>JBFWSZ010000017.1:0-17144 GCA_050248115.1 Lautropia sp. | reverse complement strand
GCGCCAAGGACCAAGGTCTTCACTACACGCCTTCGCCCGCAATCGACCCTTATGCATCAACAACTTGGCGAGCATAACCCGCCAAAATCGGCAAATCAGCGCGCGAGTTGAGAAAGACGGGCTAGCGCGCACCGGGCCCGCTACTTGCCGCCACGCGGCACGCGTCCGGCAGCCGCCGGCGACGCACCGCGGGCCGGTCGCACCGGCTTCGCACGCACGCGAGGAGCGCACCCGATGAGCAATCACGTCTACAAGATCCTCGAGCTGACCGGCTCGTCGCCCACCGGCATCGAGGACGCGGTCCAGACCGCGCTGGCCAAGGCGCACGAGACGGTCCGCAACCTGCACTGGTTCGAGATCGCCGAGACGCGCGGCCACATCGAGGACGGTCGGGTCCGGCATTGGCAGGTGACGCTCAAGGTCGGCTTCACGCTCGACTGAGCAGGCGATCGGCGGCCGGGAGGTGCCCGGCGCCGGCGCTGACGCGCTGCTGCACTGACGCGCTGCTGCACTGACGCGCTGCTGCACTGACGCGCTGCTGCACTGACGCGCTGATGCACTGGCGCGTCGAGGCGCCGAGGCCATCGGATGCCCGCGCGTTCAGGCGCTCAGGTGCGCGGCGCCGCGCCCGCCGTGCGATCGAACAGTCCGAGCGTCAGCGCGGTGCCGGCCAGCACGATCGAACCGCCGACGACGGTCCTCAGGGTGATCGGCTCGTCGAGGTAGAACGCCCCCGCGACGACGGCGACGACCGGCGTCATGAACGTGACCGACATCGTCGGCACGGTGCCGATGCGCGCCAGCAGCCGGAAGTAGAGGAGCATGCCCGCGGCCGAGCTGGCGAGCCCCATGAACAGCACCTCGACCCACGCCCGCGTGCCCGGCGCCTCGACCGGCCACTGCGGCAGCGCGAGCGGCGCGACCAGCAGCGCGGCCACCACGGTGTTGCCGGTCGCGAGCACGATCGGATCGACGTGTCCGAGCCGCGCCCTCGAGTAGTTCGCGGCGAAGCCCCACATCAGCGACACCGTCAGCATCAGCCCGACGGCGAGCAGCGCGCCCGGCGCCGTCGCCGTCCGGCCCCACAGCAGCAGCGTGACACCGCCGAAGCCCAGCAGCAGGCCGATCGCGCGGAGCGGGCTGATCCGCTCCTTCAGCCAGACGCGCGCAACGATCGCGCCGAACAGCGGCGCCGTCGCGTTCAGGATCGACAGCATGCCGGCGCTCAGCGACTGCGCGGAGAACGAGATCAGCATGAACGGCATCGCGGTGAACAGGACGCCGAGGAAGACGAAGCGCGCCTTGTGCTCGTTCAGCATCGCGAGCCGGCCGGTGAGCGCCACCACCGGGAGCAGCACGCAGGATGCGAGCGCGAACCGGACCGCCACCATCGGGACCGGACCGAAGGCCGGCACCGCCGAGCGCGTGAACAGGTATGCCGAGCCCCACAGCAGCGCGAGCGCGAGCAGTTCGACGATGGCACGAGGTGGCACGGCGGGATCATACCCTCCGCCGATGCGCCGCCCCGCGGATTGGCGATAATGGCGCGATCGACGGATGAACACGCAAGGAGCGGGCGATGGCGTCAGGGCAGCAGTTCGGGAAGGTGGGGGTGATCGGGGCGGGAACGATGGGCAACGGCATCGCGCAGGTCTGCGCGCTCGCCGGCCTCGAGGTCACGATGATCGACGTCGACGACGCCGCGGTGGCGCGCGGCGTCTCGACGCTCACCAAGAGCCTCGCGCGGCTGGTGAACAAGGAGAAGCTCTCGGCGGCACAGCAGGACGCGGCGCTCGCGCGGGTGAAGGGCTCGACGCGCTACGACGACCTGCGCGGCGCCGCGATGGTGATCGAGGCAGCGACCGAGAACCTCGAGCTGAAGCTGAAGATCCTGCGCCAGATCGACGCGATCGTCGCGACCGACGCCGTGATCGCGACGAACACCTCGTCGATCTCGATCACGCAGCTCGCGGTCGCGGTCGGCGCGCCGGCGCGCTTCATCGGCCTGCACTTCTTCAATCCGGTGCCGGTGATGGCGCTGGTCGAGATCATCCGCGGGCTGCAGACCGACGACGCCACGCACGCGAAGGCGCTCGCGTTCGCGAAGGCGATCGGCAAGTCGCCGATCACCGTGCGCAACAGCCCGGGTTTCGTCGTGAACCGCCTGCTGTGCCCGATGATCAACGAGGCGATCTTCACGCTGCAGGAGGGTCTCGCGAGCGCCGACGACATCGACACCGGGATGCGCCTGGGCTGCAATCACCCGATCGGCCCGCTCGCGCTCGCCGACCTGATCGGGCTCGACACGATGCTCGCGGTCATGAACGTCTTCTACGAAGGCTTCAACGACCCCAAGTACCGCCCTGCCCCGCTGCTCAAGGAGATGGTCGCCGCCGGCTACCTCGGTCGCAAGAGCGGCCGCGGCTTCTACCACTACGCCTCGTGATGGACCGTCTCGCGCACCTGCGGCTGCTGGCCGAGTACAACGGCTGGATGAACCGCAAGCTGGTCGCGGCGGCGAGGCGCCTGGCGCCCGCCGAACTCGCGCTCGACCGGGGCGCGTTCTTCGGCTCGATCCTCGGCACCTTGAACCACCTGGTGGTCGGCGACACGATCTGGCTGAAGCGCTTCGCCGCGCACCCGGCGGGCTTCGCGTCGCTCGACCCGGTTCGCGCGCTGCCCGCGCCGGGGGCGCTGAACGCGCGCGTGTTCGACTCGCTCGAGCCGCTCGCCGCGCACCGTGCGCTGCTCGACGATGCGATCCTCGCCTGGACCGGCGAACTCGTCGACGCCGACCTCGACCACCCGCTGCGATACGCGAACACCAGGGGCGTGACGTCGACGCGCTCGTTCTACGCGCTCGCGGTGCACTTCTTCAACCACCAGACCCACCACCGGGGCCAGGCGACCGCGCTGCTCAACCAGGCGGGCGTGGACGTCGGCGTGACCGATCTGCTCGCGCTGATCCCCGACCTCGAACCCACGGAGCGATAGATGGCGACGACGTCCGACACCCCGCAGGCGACCGACGCCGCGCCGGGCAAGGCACGCCCGGATTTCCACGGTGTCTTTCCCTACCTCGTGTCGCCGATCCGCGAAGACGGCGAGGTCGACGAGCCGGTGCTGCGCCGGCTCGTCGACGCGTTGATCGACGCCGGCGTGCACGGGCTCACGCCGCTGGGCTCGACCGGCGAGTTCGCGTACCTGAACGCCGCGCAGCGCACCCGCATCGTCGAGATCGTCGTCGACGCGGCGAAGCGGCGGGTGCCGGTCGTCGCCGGCGTCGCAGCGACGACGACCGCGGACGCCGTCGCGCAGACCAGGCGCTACGCCGAGATCGGCGTCGACGGCATCCTCGGCATCCTCGAAGCCTACTTCCCGATCGGCGAGGACGGCGTCGTCGACTACTTCGGCGCGATCGCCGGCGCCAGCGCGCTGCCGGTCGTGCTGTACACCAACCCGCAGTTCCAGCGCAGCGACCTCACGCTCGCCTCGCTCGAGCGACTCGCGAAGGTGCCGACGATCCGCTACCTGAAGGACGCGTCGTCGGACACCGGGCGACTGCTGTCGATCATCAACGCGGTCGGCGAGCGGATCGCGGTGTTCAGCGCGTCGGCCCACATCCCGGCGTGCGTGATGCTGATCGGCGGCGTCGGCTGGATGGCCGGGCCGGCCTGCGTCGTGCCGCGCCAGAGCGTACGCCTGTACGAGCTGTGCAGGGCCGGTCGCTGGGCCGACGCGATGGCGCTTCAGCGCAGGCTGTGGGGCATCAACCGCGTGTTCGCGAAGTACAACCTCGCGGCGTGCATCAAGGGCGGCCTGCAGCTTCAGGGCTTCGCCGTCGGCGACCCGCTGCCGCCGCAGGCCGCGCTGTCGGCGAGCGGGCGCGAGGACGTCGCGCGGGTGCTCGCGTCGCTCGAACACGCCTGAGCGGCCTGCGACGCCATGGACGCCCGCGCGCCGATCACGCCGCCGCAGCATCCGGACGCCTGGCCGCCGGGCGCCCCGAGGACGCTCGAGCTGCCCAGGCGCTCGCTCTGGTCGAACCTGGTCGAGACCGCGGCCCGACAGCCGGACAAGGCCGCGCTAGTCTTCCTCGGCACCCGCACCACCTTCTCGCAGCTGCAGGCGCGCGCCGAGCGGCTCGCGGGCTGGCTGCGGGCACGCGGCGTGGGCCGCGGCGATCGCGTGCTGCTGTTCGCGCAGAACAGCCCGCAGTTCGTGATCGCGTTCTTCGCGATCCTGCGTGCCGACGCCGTCGTCGTGCCGGTCAATCCGATGAACAAGGCCGGCGAGCTCGGGCACTACATCGTCGACGCCGGCGCGACGGCCGCGATCGCCGCGAGCGACATCGCCGGGCAGCTGATCGAGGCGAACGACGCGCTCGAGCCCGGCGCGCGGCTTCGCGCGATCGTCGTCGCGCGCTACCTCGACGCGGTCGACGCCGCCGACCGCGCCGGCATTCCGCCCGCCTGGCTCGACTGGATGCAGGCGCCGGTGCAGGCGGCGATCGACGCGTCGCGCAGCGCCGCCACCGAAGTCGCCGACCTGATCGATGCCGGCTTGCACGCGCCGATCGAGGCGGCGCACGAGGCCGGCTTCGACGACCTGGCCGCGCTTCCGTACACCAGCGGCACGACCGGGCTGCCGAAGGGCTGCATGCACACCCACGGCACGCTGATGCACAACGTCGTCGCCTCCGGCCACTGGCACCAGATCGACCCCGACGCCGTCGGACTCGCGGTGGTGCCGATGTTCCACATCACCGGGCTCGTCGTCGTGCTGAACACCGCGATCCTGCTCGGCAACACGCTGGTCGTGATGCCGCGCTGGGACCGTCGCCTCGCCGCCGACGCGATCGCGCGCTGGCGCGTCACCTCGTGGATCAACATCCCGACGATGGTCATCGACCTGATCGCGATGCCGGGTTTCGAGCAGTGCGACCTGTCGAGCCTCAAGAACATCGGCGGCGGCGGCGCGGCGATGCCGGCGGCGATCGCCGAGCGGCTCGAGCGGCAGTTCGGCCTGAAGTACGCCGAGGGCTACGGCCTGACCGAGACCGCCGCGCCCTCGCACTCGAACCCGCGCCACCGCCCCAAGCGCGCGTGCCTCGGCATCCCGGTGATCGGCACGTCGGCGCTGGTCGTCGATCCGCTGACGCTCGAGCCGATGCCGATCGGCGAGCAGGGCGAGATCGTCGTGTCGGGCCCGCAGGTGTTCGAGGGCTACTGGAAGCAGCCGCAGGCCAGCGCCGACGTCTTCTTCGAGAAGGACGGCCGGCGGTGGTTTCGCACCGGCGACCTCGGCAGGGTCGACGACGAGGGCTATTTCTTCATCACCGACCGCCTCAAGCGGATGATCAACTCGAGCGGATTCAAGGTGTGGCCCGCCGAGATCGAGGCGATGCTGTACCGGCACCCGGCGATCCAGGAAGTGTGCGTGATCGGCGCGCGCGACCCGTACCGCGGCGAGACGGTGAAGGCGGTCGTCGTGCTCAGGCCGGAGCACCGCGGCCGGCTCGACGAGGCGGCGATCGTCGAATGGAGCCGCGGCGAGATGGCGGCGTACAAGCATCCGCGCATCGTCGAGTTCGTCGACGCGCTGCCCAGGAGCGGCTCGGGCAAGATCATGTGGCGCGAGCTGCAGGCGCGCGAGGACGCGACGCGCCCGGCGCCCGCGGCCGGCGAGGCACGGCCGTGAGCATCGAACTGCCGAAGGACGACCGGCAGCGAGCGATCGCGTCGATCCAGCGCTGGTTCGAGACCGAGCGCGACGAGAAGCTCGGCAACATCGGCGCGATGGCGCTGCTCGGGTTCTTCCTCGAGGAGATCGCGCCCTCGGTCTACAACCAGGCGGTCGCCGACGTGCAGGCGCGCCTGAAGGCGCGGGTCGAGGAGGTCGACCTCGAGGTGCACGAAGACCCGTTTCGCTACTGGTCGAAGTACGACCGCACCGGCCGATAGGAGGCGCGGCCGATGTCGACGCCCCGCATCGACGCGCACCAGCACTTCTGGACGCTCTCGCGCGGCGACTACGGCTGGCTCGTGCCGACGCTCGCGCCGCTGTACCGCGACGTCGAGCCCGCCGAGCTGCGCCCGCTGCTCGCGCGTCACGCGATCGACGCCACCGTGCTCGTGCAGGCGGCGCCGACCGAGGCCGAGACCCGGTTCCTGCTCGCGATCGCCGACGCGCATCCGTTCGTGCGCGGCGTCGTCGGGTGGGCCGACCTGGCCGCGCCGGACGCCGTCCTCCGGATCGACGCGCTCGCGCACCATCCGGCCCTCAAGGGCCTGCGGCCGATGCTGCACGACGTGTCGCCTGACGACTGGGTCGACACCGCACCGATCGGCGCCGCGCTCGACGCGATGGCCGCGCGCGGGCTGGTCTTCGACGCGCTGGTGCGGCCGGCGAACCTGCCCCCGCTGCTCGCGCGCGTCGCACGGCACCCGTCGCTCGCCGTCGTCGTCGACCACGGCGCCAAGCCGGTGATCGGCGCCGGCGCCTCGGCGCGCCCGGACGGCGACTGGGTGGCGGCGATGCGCGCGCTCGCCGCGCTGCCGAACGTCAGCTGCAAGCTCTCCGGCCTGCTGACCGAAGCGCCACCGGGTGCCGACGCCGCCACGCTGCGGCCCGTCGTCGAGGTGCTGCTCGCGTGCTTCGGTCCGCGGCGGCTGATCTGGGGAAGCGACTGGCCGGTGCTCACGCTGGCCTCGACCTACGACGGCTGGCTCGAGGTCACCGCGGACCTGCTGCGGGACGCGAGCGACGCCGAGCGTGCGGCGATCATGGGTGGCAACGCCGCCAGGGTCTACCGACTGCAGATGGAGCCACGCCGATGAACGACACGACCCCCGCCGACGCGCGCTCGCGTGCGAGCCACCCGATCCCGGACGCGCGCGGCATCAACCTCTACCTGGCCGACGCCGACGCCGCGCCGCTGTTCGCGCACTACCTGCCGGCGCCGCTGTTCGCGCACCTCGCGCCCCGCTTCGCCGGGCTCGGCGCGCTCGCCGGCGCACGGCTCGACGAACTCGCCGACCTCGCCGACCGGCACCCGCCGACGCTGTCGGTGCGCACGCGCGCCGGCATCGACGAATCGCGCGTGCTCAAGCACCCGGCCTACGTCGAGATGGAGCGGCTCGCGTTCGGCGAGTACGGCCTCGCGGCGCTCTCGCACCGCGGCGGCGTGCTCGGCTGGCCCGAGCCGATGCCCGCGGTCGCCAAGTACGCGCTGACCTACCTGTTCGTGCAGGCCGAGTTCGGGCTGTGCTGCCCGGTCAGCATGACCGATTCGCTGACCCGCACGCTGCGCCGCTTCGGTGCGCCGGCGCTCGTCGAGCGTTTCCTGCCGCGGCTCCTGAGCCAGGACCTGGACGAGCTGCTGCAGGGCGCGATGTTCATGACCGAGCAGGCGGCCGGCTCGGACGTCGCCGGTACCGAGACGACCGCTCGCGAGCAGGCCGACGGCAGCTTCTCGCTGAGCGGCGACAAGTGGTTCTGCTCGAACCCCGACGCCGGGCTCGCGATGGTGCTCGCGCGCAGCGAGGGGCTCGACGCGCCGGCCGGCGCGGCCGCGTCGCCCTCTCCCGCCGCACACGAGGCAAACGCCGGGCTGCGGGGCGTGTCGCTGTTCCTGCTGCCGCGGGTGCTCGCCGACGGCTCGCCGAACCGCTACCGGATCCTGCGCCTGAAGGACAAGCTGGGCACCCGCTCGATGGCGAGCGGCGAGATCCGCCTCGAAGGCGCGCAGGCGTGGCTCGTCGGCGAGCGCGGCAAGGGGTTCCGCCACATGGCCGACATGGTGAACAACTCGCGCCTGTCCAACGGCGTGCGCGCCGCGGGGCTGATGCGTCGCGCGCTGACCGAGGCGCGCTTCGTCGCGCACGAACGCCGTGCGTTCGGCCGCCGGCTCGTCGACATGCCGCTGATGCAGCGACAGTTGCGCAAGATGACGGTCGCGACCGAGCAGGCGCGCACGATGGTCTTCCAGACGGCGCGCGCGCTCCAGGCGGCGGACGCCGCCGGCCAGCGCGGCGCCGAGTACGCGCTCGCGCGCATCATGACCCCGCTGATCAAGTTCCGGGCGTGCCGCGACGCGCGCAAGGTCACCGGCGACGCGATGGAGGTGCGCGGCGGCTGCGGCTACATCGAGGAGTGGTCCGACGCGCGGCGGCTGCGCGACGCGCACCTCGGCTCGATCTGGGAGGGCACGAGCAACATCGTCGCGCTCGACGTGATCCGGGCGATCCGCCGCGAGGCGTCGCTGCCGGCACTGCAGGCGCTCGTCGGGCGGCTGCTGGCCGACGGCGCGCCGGCGCCGGCCGCCCTCGCCGCGCTGCAGGCCGACCGCCTCGACGCGACCTGGGCGCTGGCGCGCAAGGCCGCCGACGGCAGCGACGACGCGATCGCCCGGCAGGCGGCGAGCGCGCTCTACCACGTGGTGACGATGGCCGGGCTGCGCCACGAGGGCGGCATCGACGGCCTCTCGCATCGCAACGCCCTCGCCGACGACGTGCTGCGTCACCGGCTGGCGGCGCGCGACCCGCTCGCGATCGACTGAGCGGGCGACGGTCGCCGGCCGACCTGTTCCAGATCAAGTCTGCCCCGGCACCGCGCGGGTACGATCGGGCCGAGACCGCCGCGACCCGCCGGTGGCCACCAGAGAGGAGAGGGGTCATGGCCCACATCGTCGTCGTCGGTGCCGGCACCGGCGGCATGCCGGCAGCCTACGAGCTTCGCGCGGCGCTCGACGGCGCGCACCGCGTCACCGTCGTCAGCGCACTCGACTACTTCCAGTTCGTGCCCTCGAACCCATGGGTGGCCGTCGGCTGGCGCAAGCGAGACGCGACGACGATGCCGATCGAGCCCCACCTTGCTAAGAAGGGCATCGGCTTCGTCGCGCAGGCGGTCACCGCGATCGACGCGGCGGGCAGCGCGCTCACGCTCGCCAACGGCGAGCGCCTCGCGTACGACCACCTGGTGATCACCACCGGACCGAAGCTCGCGTTCGACGAGGTCCCGGGCGCCGGCCCGCAGGGCCACACGCATTCGGTCTGCACGATCGACCACGCCGAGGCCTTCTGGGCCGACTACCAGGCCTTCGTCGAGGACCCGGGCCCGATCATCGTCGGGGCGATGCCCGGCGCGTCGTGCTTCGGCCCCGCCTACGAATTCGCGTTCATCGTCAACAAGGACCTGCAGCGGCGCAGGAAGCGCAACAAGGTCCCGATGACCTACGTGACCAGCGAGCCGTGGATCGGCCACCTGGGGCTGGGCGGCGTCGGCGACTCGAAGTCGATGCTCGAGAGCGACCTGCGCAACAACGACATCAAGTGGATCACCAACGCGAAGGTCACGAAGGTCGAGCCCGGCCGGATGTTCGTCACCGAACTCGACGAGCAGGGCCAGGTGAAGAAGGAGCACGAGCTGCCCTTCAAGATGAGCATGATGCTGCCCGCGTTCCGGGGCGTCGACCCGGTCGCGGCGGTCGAGGGCCTGTGCAACCCGAGGGGCTTCGTGATCACCGACGAACACCAGCGCAGCAAGAAGTACCCCAACATCTGGTCCGCCGGCGTCTGCGTCGCGATACCGCCGGTCGAGGCCACGCCGGTGCCCACCGGCGCGCCGAAGACCGGCTACATGATCGAGACGATGGTCACCGCGATCGTGCACAACATCGCCGCCGAACTCGCCGGCAAGCCGGCGCAATCCAAGGCGACCTGGAACGCGATCTGCCTGGCCGACATGGGCGACACCGGCGCCGCTTTCGTCGCGCTGCCGCAGATCCCGCCGCGCAACGTCAACTGGTTCCGCAAGGGCAAGTGGGTGCACCTCGCGAAGGTCGCCTTCGAGAAGTACTTCATGTACAAGATGAAGAACGGCACGTCGGAGCCGATCTACGAGAAGTACGTGCTGAAGTCGCTCGGCATCGAGCGTCTGGAGCGGTAGGGCCCGTTCCCGCGCCGGCGCGAGGCGACGCCGGGCGACGCCCGCGCGGGATCAGGCGAGCGCGCGGGGCTGCCGGCGGCCGCGCAGCCAGGCCTTCGTCCACGCCGCGGCCGGCATCTCGACGCGCGTGTGCAGCCAGTGCGCGAACAGCACCGTCAGGCCGAGGTAGGGCAGCAGCAGCAGCGCCGAGGTGCCCGGCGCATCGGCGTTCGGGATGTGCTTCTGCGCGTGGTAGTACAGCATCCGGATCAGCGCGTGCGCCATGTAGATGCCGTAGCTGCGCTCGCCCAGCCACACGAGCGCGCGCGTGCCCAGCACGCGCGCGAGCCAGCCCCGGTCGTCGCCCAGCGACACCACCAGTGCCGCCCACAGCGGCAGGACCCACAACTGCGACCACGGCAGCGACGGCTGGTTGCTCACCGTGAGCGCGATCGCGACGAGCAGCAGGCCCTGGAGCGCGCCCAGCGCGGAAGCGCTGCGCACGCGCGGCAGCCAGCGCCGCGCCGCGTGCAGCGCGAACACGCCGACGCCGTAGTCGAGCACCGAGCGCGCGAGCAGCTTCTCGAGCCGGATCGAGGTGTCGAAGGCCCCGGTCGCCGGATCCCACCAGTCCATCGCGAACCAGCCTGCGCAGACGGCGATCAGCATGCCGATCACCGCCAGGCGCGCGCGCCGGCCCGGCACCGTCGCGAACACCGCGACGATCGTCGTGAACGCCCAGAACTCCGCCGAGATCGACCAGGCCGCGAAGTTGAACAGGTCGCTGTCGACGATCCCGACGCCGTGCAGCAGCACAAGGCTGAGCAGGAAGTAGCCGGCGTCGAAGATCTGCGGCTGCTCGGCGAGCGGCGTCATCCCCGCCCCGTAACCGGCGGCCTGCACCACCAGCTGCACGCCCTGCTTGCCGAAGGCGATCGCCAGCCACAGCAGCAGCGTGAACAGGTGCAGCGGATACAGGCGGCCGAGCCGCGCGACGACGAGGTCGGCCCCGGCGCGCGCATCGAGATCGCGCGCGCCGTACGCCGCCGTCACCATGAAGCCGCTGAGGATGAAGAAGAGATCGACGACGAGGACGGAGCCGTGGAACCACGAGGCGGCGCGGATCGGCGAATCCCAGGAATGCGAGATCGCGACGGAGAACGCGGCCAGCGCACGCAGGCCCTGCAGTCCGAGGAGCATGGGAGGCGGGATCGCGGCCGGTCGCGCCTCAGCCGGCGAAGGTGGTCGCGAAGCGGATGCGGTTGCCGGGGTTCGAGGGCATCCGCTCGCAGAAGCGCCGGCCGCGGTAGTCGTAAACGACGTCGAAGCCGAGCAGCCTGATCGCGCGCGGGTCGCGTGGCGCGGCGCCCTCGCGCTGCTCGACGCTCGAGCCACCCGCGGCGTCGGGCCATCCGTACACCGGCGTGCGCGAGACGACGGCGCCGTAGCTGGTGACCTGGCCGACCGCGACGCCGATGCATCGCGCGCGGTGACCGGCGACCGGCCGGTCCGCGTTCCCGGCGCCGGCGACCGGCGCGCGATCGGGATCGGTGCCCGCGGCGGCAGCGGGGCGCCCGGCGTCGGGACGTGTCGCAGGAACTCGCTTCATGACGAAACCCTCGTGGATGACGCGACAGTGTCCGCCACCCCGGTTACGCGCGGGTTCGCGCGCGACACATCGACATTTCAGCTGTAATCATCCGCTGCCCGGTGCGCGCGGCGCGCACGCCAGCGCAGCGGCGATCGCGCCGGCGAGCTCGCGCCGCGACACCGGCTTCTTCAGCAGCGCGTGCACGCCGGGCAGGCTCGCGGGCTCGTCCGCCTGGCGCCCGGCGAAGCCGCTGACCAGCACGATCGGCATCCCCGGACGCACCCGCAGGACCGCCGCCGCGAGCTCGGCCCCGCTCATGCCCGGCATCGCCTGGTCGCTGAGCAGCAGGTCGAAGCGATCGGGCCGCGCGACGAACGCGTCGAGCGCCTGCGACGCCGACGAGAAGCCGACCGGCTCGTAGCCGAGTCCGGCGAGCATCTCCTCGCCCAGCGCCACCAGCGACGCTTCGTCGTCGACGAGCAGGATCGTCTGACCGCTGCCCGATGGCACGCCGTCGGGGACGCCGGGCGGATCGGCGGCACGGTCCGCGGTCGCCGCGGCGGGCGGCACCGGCGCGCGCGCGTCGACCGGGCCGGCGACCGGGCCGGCGACCGGGCCGGCACCCGGGCCAACGCCCGCGCCAACGCCAACGCCAGGGCCGGTGTCAGGGCCGGTGCCGTCATCGCGCGCGCGCGCCGACGCGCGCGGAAAGTAGAGCGTGAAGCGCGCGCCGCGGCCCGGCACCGACGCGACGTCGATGCCGCCGGCGAGGTCGTCGAGCACGCCGTGCACGATCGACAGCCCCAGGCCGGTGCCCTGCTGCGGCCCCTTCGTCGTGAAGAACGGCTCGAAGAGCCGCGGCATCGCGTCGGCGTCGATGCCCTCGCCGGTGTCCGACACGGTCAGCCGCAGGTAGTCGCCCGCCGCCAGCGTGCCGGTGTAGACGCGGTGCGGCGCGTCGAAGGCGACGGCGTCGAGGCCGACGGCGAGTTCGCCGCCGGCGGGCATCGCCTGGATCGCGTTGGCGCACAGGTTCATCACCGCCTCGAAGACCGTCGTCGCGTCGGCCTCGACGAAGTCGAGCCCGCGCACCGCCGCGTCGACGTGGGTGCGCACGCGCACCGTCGACGGCAGCGACGTACCGAGCAGCTGCAACACCTCGCCGACGAGCGGTTCGAGCGCGACGCGGCTGCGCTGGCGCGTGCCGCTGCGACTGAAGGACAGGACCCGCTCGACCAGCAGCCTGCCACGGTGACCAGCCGCCAGCACCTGCTCCAGCTTGCGCGACAGCGGCGTGCCGTCGCGGGCCCCGTCGCGCGCGAGCTCCGCATAGCCGATCACCGCGGCGAGGATGTTGTTGAAGTCGTGCGCGACGCCGCCGGCGAGCGTGCCCAGCGACTCGAGGCGGCGCGCACGCTGCAGCTGCTCCTCGAGGTCGCGCGACTTTCGCTGCGCCTCGACCTCGACCGACACGTCTGAGGCGATGCCGCTGACCATCGCCGGCCGGCCCTGCCCGTCGCGGCGCAGCTGGCCGCGCACCTGCACGTGGCGGGGCACCGTGCCCGGGTCGCCGTCGACGCGGAACCGCGTGTCGAGCCGGTCGCTGCGGCCGGCCAGGTGCGCCGTGAACGCCTCGCGCACCGGCCCCACGTCGGCGGGGTCGATGCGCACGGCGGCGACCAGCGCCGTCAGCGTCCCCGGATCGAGGCCGCGATCGAGCCCGAGCAGCTCGCGCATCCGCGGCGACAGGTGCACTTCGCCGGTGAGCGGACGCCACTCCCAGTGGCCCTCTCGCGCGGCGTCGAACGCCCGCAGCGCGCGCTCCTTCTCCGCCTCGAGCGCGGCCTGCGACGCGCGACGAAGCCATTGCTCGCGGCCGGTCCGAAGCGCGAGCACGAAGGTCACGAGGAGCGCGGACGAGGTGAACGCGCCGGCGATCAGCGCTTCCTCGGTCCACTCGCCCAGCACCGAACGCAGGTCCCTCGAGACGACGAGCATCAGCGGGGCGCGCTCGAGGTGGTGCGCGACGACGAGGCTTCGCCCGCCGCCCGGCGTCGCGTCGATCCGCGTGCGGTCGGCGGGCTGCGCGGTCCACAGCGCCTCGACGAGCGCCGGCGGCAGCGTGCGGGCGGGCGCGCCACCCGGTCCGTCCGACACCTGGGCGCCGTCGCGCCGGTAGACGGCCATGGCCGTGTCGCGCGCGGGCGCCGACACCGCGAAGGAGCCGTCGACGAAGCCGGGCTCGGCGACGAGCACGATGACGCCGGCGAAGCGCCCGTCCGCATCGAACCACGGCATCGACAGCGGCAGCGACGGCATGCCGTCGAAGCGCGCGGGTTCGAAGCGACCGACCCGCATCGGCGCCTGCCTCGCCGCGTCCGGCGCCGCGTCGCGCCCGGCGGCGACGCGCGCGCCCTGGAAGGCGTCGGCATCGGCGAACACCGGTGCGGGGTCGACCACTCCCCGCGACGCGGCGATCTCGCGTCCCTGCGCGTCCAGCACGACGAGCGCCCTGAACATCGGCATCGCCGACACCCGGGAGCGCAGCACGTCGGTCGCCCCGGCGGAGCCGGCGACGATCAGCCCCAGCTCGATCTCGAGCCGCGTCGCGCGCAGCGCGGTGTCGGCCAGCGTCAGCGTGCCGTCGGCCTGCGCCGCCATCGCCGTCGCGAACGACGCGAGCGTGCGCGTCTCGCCATCGAGGACCTGGTCGCGCAGCGACCACAGCCCGTAGACGACGAGCACTGCCGTGATCGCCTCGAACAGCAGGACCGCGCGCATCGTGCGCCCGCGAAGCAGCGCGCGCCAGCCCGGGTACCGGTCACCGGGCGGGCGCGCAGGCGTCGTTGCAGCGGCCATCGGGAAAGTCGCTCGGGCTCCGGATCCTGGGTTCGAAAGCGCGCGCCGATGGTAGCCCGCCGGGATGCGCTATAGTGGGCCGCCCTGCCCGCCATCGACCGGAATCGACCCCCGAACGCCCGATGACCGCCGCGCCGAACCCCGCCCCCGGCCCCGACGGGCGCCCGCCCGCCGCCCCGCAGCACATCCTGGTCGTCGACGACGACCCGGCGCTGCGCGCGTTGCTGCTCGAGTACCTCGGGGATCACGAAATGCGGGTGACGGCCGTCGCGAACGGGGCCGGGCTGTTCGCCGCGATCGATCACGAGGCGATCGACCTCGTCGTGCTCGACGTGCGGCTGCCGGGCGAGGACGGCCTCGCGCTCGCGCGCCGGCTGCGCGCGCGAAGCGCCGTCCCGATCGTGCTGCTGACCGGGCGCGCCGAGGAGGCCGACCGGGTGATGGGGCTCGAGCTCGGCGCGGACGACTACGTGACCAAGCCCTTCAGTCCGCGCGAGCTCCTCGCGCGCATCCGCGCGGTGCTTCGGCGCTACCGGCAGGTCGAGGTGCCGGCGCGACGCGGCGACAAGCGTCGTGCGTTCCGCTTCGCCGGCTGGGAGCTGAATCTGCGCACCCGGAAGCTGCTCGCGCCGGACGGGCGCAAGCTCGAACTGAGCAACGGCGAGTTCAGCCTGCTCGCGGCGTTCTGCGGCGCGCCGCAGCGGGTCCTGAGCCGCGACCAGCTGCTGGGGCTGTCGCGGCTGCACGATGCCGAAGTCTACGACCGCACGATCGACGTGCAGATCCTGAGGCTGCGGCGCAAGATCGAGGTCGAGCCGTCGAACCCGACGCTGATCCGCACCGAGCGCGGCGCCGGCTACCTGCTCGACGCGCCGGTCGACAGCCTCTACTGACCCCTGTCCCCCGCGCCGCCGTCGCCCGCGTCGACCGACCGGCTCAGCCGCATCAGCCCCCACGCGACCAGCGCGCCGGCGCCGCCTGCGAGCAGCACGCTCGCGAGCAGCGACGTGCCGCTGCGCGGCGTGGCCACGCCAGCCCATGCCTGGGCACCTTGCACGGCCCCGGCGGAAGCGGGCGGGCCTGCCGCCGTGTCTGCCGACGCGGCGGCCGACGCCACCACGCGAACCGCCGGCGCGTCGGCGTCGGCGGCGAAAGACGCGGCGCACGTGAAGGACGCACAGACCCACGCGACGCGAACGAGCGCGAGGCATGCGCTGGCACCCGTATGCATGTCGGCAGACTTCACGACGGTCCCCGGTGGCTAACGACCAGGCACTGTCGCCGCCGGCCGTGTCCGCCCCGTGACGGTGGGCCCTCGCGCGCGTTACACCTGAAACGCGCCGCCCTTCGCATCCGCGTGGCGGGTCCACCGCCGCGACGCCCGGACGCGCACGTTCGTCGGCGCGCGCACGACGTTCTCGCCCCGGTTAAGGGCGCATTAATCCGGCGCGGTCAGACTCGCGCGCTTGCCTCGTGCGTCGACGCCCCCGGTCGTCGCACCGCCTTCCACGCCGACGTCGATGAAGCCCCAGCCGCCACGAATGAATCCGCCTTCCGTCCCCGATACGGCCGCCGCCGGCCCCGCGACCGGCGCCCGCGCCGGCTCGCGCTGGCCTCGCCCGGCCGCCACCACGCCGACGCGCCTGACGCTGTACGCGGCAGCCTGGTTCACGCTGGTGCTCAACACCGCGTTCTGGCGGCTGGTCGCCGGGCGGCTGGACCAGGGCGTCGGTGGTTCGCCGATGCTCGTCGCGCAGCTGGTGGTCTTCCTGCTGAGCCTCACCGTGTTCCTGCTGAGCTTCTTCCGCTTCCCGTGGCTGCTCAAGCCGGCGCTCGTGCCGCTGCTGCTGTGCTCGTCGGCGGCCGCCTACTTCATGAACGAGTACCGCATCATGATCGACAACGAGATGCTGCGAAACGTCCTGCAGACCGATCGGCTCGAGGTGCAGGGGCTGCTCAGCTGGACCTTGCTCGCCTACGTGCTGGCCCTCGGCGTGCTGCCCGCCTGGCTCGTGCTGCGCACCCGCGTGCGCTGGGCCGGCCCGCTGCGCAACGGCGCGCAGACGCTCGGCGTGCTCGCGGTCGCGCTGGCGATATCGCTCGCCAGCCTGCTGGTCGACTTCAAGGCCAGCGCGCCGTTCCTGCGCGAGCAGGGCAAGGAGCTGCAGTGGCGCGCGCTCCCGCTCAACCTGATGCTCGGCGTCGCGTGGCTCGCCCGCGACGGCAGGGCGATGGCGAGCCCGAAGCCCTTCGAGCAGGTCGCGCGCCGCGTGAAGCTCGATCCGGTCGCCGAGGCCGACGCGCCCAGCGTCACGGTCCTCGTCGTCGGCGAGACCTCGCGCGCGGCCAACTGGTCGCTCAACGGCTACGCCCGTCCGACCAACCCGATGCTCGCGACGCTGCCGGTCACCAGCTTCACGCAGGTGTCGTCCTGCGGTACCGCGACGGCGATCTCGCTGCCGTGCATGTTCTCGGGGCTCGGCCGCGCCGAGTACGCGTGGGGCAAGGCCGACAACCGCGAGAATCTGCTGGACATCGCGAAGCGAGCGGGGTACCGGGTGGTGTGGGTCGACAACCAGGCGGGGAGCAAGGGGGTGTCGGCGCGGGTGGAGAACCGGGTGGTGGTGGCGCCGGGGGATTCGGGTGCAGAGGCGTCTGATCTGGAGCTGATACCGGCGTTCGAGCAGTTGCTCGGGTTGCCGGACCGGCACCTGCTGGTGGTGTTGCACCAGATGGGCAGCCACGGGCCGGAGTACCACAAGCGCTC
>JBFWSZ010000016.1:0-47593 GCA_050248115.1 Lautropia sp. | reverse complement strand
TGTTTCGCCGCCTGAAGGGCTTTCGCCGAATCTTCTCTCGCTTCGAAAAACTCGATGTCATGTTCCTCGGATTCCTCACCTTCGCGTTGATTATCGAGGCGTTGCGTAGTGTTAACACGCCCTAGTCGCGCCGGCACCCCTTCGCGTCGCTCCCCCGGCCGCGGCCACCCTGCGCGGGACGACTTTCGCCGCCGACGCGAGCATGCTGCACCGCAACGGCCTGCCGCGACGCCTACAGCGACCGTCCGCATCCATCCGCGCCCATCCGCGGCCATCCGCGGCCGATTGTCGCGTTGCTTTACAGCAACGCTCAATCCCGCGTTTCGATTGAAATTATCAATCGCTGATCGTTGATCTTTGATTTTGCCGATCGCGCGCGCGCGTGCGCTGCAGCGAAACCCGCCTTTCGTCCCCCTTCGATCATCCGCCGATCACGTCTGCGTCCCAAAAACCCAACACCATTCCTATTCTGGCCTCCATCGGCTGCGGAACAAGTTGGCATTTCGACCCTTTTTCGGGTTGCGCCGCAGCCAAAACCGGCGACCGCAATCGGTCGAACGATCAGATGGAGAGGATCCGGATGCAGCAACGTTTCCCGAAACCCCACAGTGCGAAGACGATGATGGCGCTGGCGCTCGCCACATGGCTGGGCGCCTGCGGCCTCGATCCGCTCGCTTCGTCGTCCTCGGGCAACTCGACCAGCACCGCCAATTCGGAACCGCTGCCGAACCAGGCGCTGTCGGTCGCGTCGGCGAACATCGACGAATCGAACGCGCTCGGCGGCAATGCCGGCGTCTCCACGTCGGGCACCGCCACCACCGCCGAGGACGTGCTGGCACTGGACGAGAAGCGCACCCGCCGCAACATCGTCGCGCCGAGCAGCGTGCCCGAAGGCGCGACGCCGGCAACGTCGACGCCGACCACGACGCCGACCACGACACCGACCGCGACCCGCACCGCGGCACCCGCCGCGAGCCCCGCGCCGACACCCGCGCCGGCACCTGCGCCGAAGCCGCCCGCGTCCGCCGCGAGCGGCAAGATCAACAGTGTCGAGACGATCCTTGCCGACATGTCACGGCCGAACGACGTACAGCTCGCGGGCGTGAACCAGTCCGCGGGATGGGCCAGTTCGGGCCAGGTGATCATGGGCAGCGATTCGCGCGGCACGCACACGCCGTCGTGGTGGACACCGGGCAACGCGTACTACAAGAGCGGCGCGTACTGGAACGCGGTGCTGCCCTGGTTCGTGCTGTTCGACGGCGTCGGCAACGGCGCGTCGAACACCCGCGTGCAGTTCCGCGACATGAAGATCTTCGTCAAGAGCAGGCGCTCCGGCCAATGGACGCTGGTCGGCGCGGACCGGACCGTCGGCGGCAACCTGTATCCGAAATCGCTGCAGGGCGAGCAGACCGCCCCGCCCAACGTGCGCCAGGAAAGCGACGGCTCGCTCGCCGTCCTGCCGCCGAGCGGCAACCTCGTGTACCACGGCTGGTGCTGCGGCAAGAAGGCGATCCAGGGCAGCGACGTCGCCGCGCTCTTCGTCACGGTGCAGGCGAGGCTCGCGGTCGACAATGCCGGTCGTGGGGACGACCGCGGCAGGGCACGGTACCTGGTGAACGTCGGGGCGGACTACTACCCGGATGTCAATACCGGGATCGACGCGTTCGCACCGACCTACTGGAACCCGGGCGTCGGCGTGTCGCGCGCGAAACTGGTGACGAACGAGTGGCAATCGTTCAACTTCGCGACCGTCGACGTCGCCAGGCAGGATCCCGGTGGTGGCGTGATCTCGAGCGGCGAACTGCGCGCGGCGCCACCGCCGCTCGACTGAGCATTCGCGCGCTCCGGCCGTGTCGCGTGCCTGCGTCGGTCGCGCTGCCCCCCGGGCCGGCGCGGCCGACGCGGTGCGAAAACGCCACGCACGCCTTGCTACACTGAAAGCCTGATGTCCCGCCCCGGCCGCCTTCTCTCGATCAATTCCTATCACTACCGGCGCGGCGGCGCCGACGTCGTCTACCTCGAGACCGACGCGATGTTCCGCAACGCCGGGTGGGACACCGCCGTGATGTCGATGCGACATCCGTCGAACCTGCCGTCCGAATGGAGCGAGTTCTTCGTCGACGAGCTCGAGCTGAACCAGTCCAACGGGCTGCTCGACAAGCTCCGCAAGGCCTCGAAGGTCGTGTACTCGTTCGAGGCGCAGCGCAGGCTCGAGGCGCTGCTCGCGCGCTTCGGTCCCGACATCGCGCACCTGCACAACATCTACCACCACCTGTCGCCTTCGGTCCTGCCGGCCCTGTCTCGGCACGGCATCCCGGCCGTCCTGACCGCCCACGACCTCAAGATCGCCTGCCCTGCATACAAGATGCTTAATTCAGAGGGCATTTGCGAACGCTGTCGAACCGGGTCGGTCGCGCAGGTCGTGATGCATCGTTGCATCCATGATTCGTACGCGGCGAGTGCGATCGTCGCGATCGAATCGGCGCTGCAGCGCCAGCGATCGCTGTACCGTCGGCATCTGGCGAAGGTGATCTGCCCGAGTCGCTTCTACGTCGACAAGCTGCGTGAATGGGGCTGGCCCGCCGAGCAGCTGAGCTGGGTGCCGAACGCGATCGACTCGACCCCCTTCGACGGACCGATCGAGATCGGCGACTATTTCCTCTTCGCCGGCCGGCTTTCACCGGAGAAGGGCGTGCTCACGCTCGTCGAAGCCGCGCGCCGCGCCGGCGTTCCGCTCCGCATCGCCGGCACCGGGCCCGCGCAGGACCTGCTGCGGGCGCACGCCCAGGGGCACGACATCGTGTTTCCGGGCTTCGTCGGCGGCGAGGCGCTGTGGTCGCTGATCCGCGGCGCGCGGGCACTCGTGCTGCCGAGCGAGTGGTACGAGAACGCGCCGATGAGCATTCTCGAGGCTTTCGCCTGCGGCACGCCGGTGATCGGCGCCGACATCGGCGGCATCCCGGAACTGATCGAACCCGGGGTCGACGGCCTGCTGTTTCGCAGCGGCGACGCCGACTCGCTCGCGGACGCGCTCGCGAGCGTGGCGGCGATGTCGCCGGCGACGCTGCGCGCGATGGGCGAAGCCGGACGCGACCGGGTACGCCGGGACCACGCGCCCCAGCGCTACTTCGACGGCGTACTGCAGGTCTACCGCTCGGTCGGATTCGCCCACTGATCCGGCGACGCGCGCGGGCGCTCGCGTCGACGACTCGGCTCGCCGGACGCGGCCGCGCCGGCCCCCGGGCCGCGTGGCGAGGCTGCCGCGACCGTCGCCGACGCGACGGCCGCCCACGCAGGTGTCGCCGACCCAACCGACCCCACCGACCCCACCGACCCCACCGACGACGGCGCGATCGGCTCGCCGCGGCGCCAGCGCCAGGCGATCAGGCCGAAGGTCAGCGACTGCAGCACCTCCTGGCTCGGCGTCTGAAGCGACAGGTCGGAGTACATCGGCAGCACGAGGTGCATCGCCATCATCGCGAACAGCGCGCGGCAGAACGCCCGGTCGAAACCAGGCGCCGCCCGCGCGGCGAGGCGCATCGCGCACAGCGCCGCGCTGGCGAAGGCCGCGCAGTACAGGCCGAAGCCGAGCAGGCCGAGGTCCCACAGGATCGTCGAGAAACTGATGAGGCCGATCGCCTTGCCCCGGTAGGCGTCGTGCATGTGCCCGGTGAGTTCGACGCGACCGCCGCCGCCATAGGAACTGCCGATGCCGTGCCCGAACACGGTGCCGATCGGATCCGCCAGCCCGTGCTGCTGGAACCAGAACGGAATCGCCGAGGTCCGGTTCACGCTGCCGCCGCCGTAGTAGCCGGCGCGCCCGAAGTTGTAGGCGAAGGTCTCGGTGATGCGCTGCGCGAAGCTCAGCCCGCGACCGTCGCTCGCGGAGAACACCGCGTAGAGGTACATGAAGCCGGCGACGAGCAGCAGCACGACGAGCCCGCCGAACGCGAAGGCCAACGGGTTGCGCCGCAGGACGTCCATGTACACCGCCGCCATCGCGATCGGAAACCAGACGATGACGACGTTGGTCTCGCCGAGGCCCAGCGGCAGCAGCGCGACCAGCAGCCCGAGCAGCGCGGCGGGCACCGCGACCAGCCGCTCGCGCCAGGCCGCGAGCACGAATGCGATCACCGCCAGGCACATCATCGCCATCGTCGAACTCGACCCGCCCGCCCCGAGCGTGCCTTCGAAGGCGCCGACCACCATGTCCATCGGGATCATCCCGGGGATCGTGCCGACCAGCGCCTCGTAGCGCGGCACCAGCACGAAACGCTGGTAGACGACGAAGCCCAGGTGCAGCACCTGGACGACACCGAGGAAGACCAGCCAGCCGCGCACCGACGCCGCGCTGAACGGGTAGACCGCGAGGATGAACATCAGGCCGAAATACTGGAAATAGCGCTTCGCGCCGGTGTACGCCTCGGCGAAGGTTCCGGCCGGGAACAGCATCGTCGCGAGCGCCCAGACCATGAACAGCACCATCAGCGGCACGAACAGCGGCGCGCGGAACCTCGGGTGCTCGCGCCCGAGCGCCGGGTACAGCATCGCCATCCCGGTGAGGAAGAACCCGAGCAGCGAGAACAGCCATCCGAGCTTCGTGAGCGCCGGGTAGTGCATGAACAGTTGCCCGCTGATCGCCAGCACGCCGACGAGCACGATCCAGACCGCCACCCCCGGGAAGCTCAGCAGCAGCAGGCCGAGCGCCCCGCCGACGACGAGCGCGATCGGGATCGGCTGGCCGGTGGCGGTGACGAGGCCGGCGACGGCCCCGACGCCGACGAACGCGAGGCCGACGGCGATCGCGAGCAGCCGATCGGCGTCGAGGCGCGATACCAGCGATGGCGACGGGTCTGACAGCATGCCGGTCACCCGGTGAATGGCGCGCACGGCGACGGGCGGGCCGCGCGCCTAGTACTCGTTGAGCGTGGCGCCCAGCAGCGTCGTGCCCGCGTTGCCGATGATCGTCGCGAGCTGGGCGATGTCGGAGGCCTTGGTGCGATCCTTGCGACCGACGATCAGCGCGCCCCGCGCACGTTGCGCGATGACCAGCGCATCCGAGGACTCCCGCGCCGACGACGTGTCGATGAGGATGACGTCGAAACGCGTGGACAGCAGCGTCAGCAGGTCGGGAAATGCATCACGCCCGAGCAGCTCCTGCGGATTCGGCGGCTTGGGGCCGGACGGCAGCACCGAGAGCTTCGGGATCGTCGGCAGCGCGACGATCTCCTCGAGGCCCGCGCGCCCGCTGAGCACGCCTGACAACCCCATCGGGTTGTCGAGCCCGAAATTCAGGTGCTGGGTCGGGAAGCGCAGGTCGGCGTCGATGATCAGAGTGTCCTCGCCGATCTGCGCGAAGGCGACGCCGAGGTTGGTGACGGTGAAGCTCTTGCCGTCGCCGCGGTTGACGCTGGTCACGGCGAGCGAGGTCTTTCCGCGCGTGCCGTCGAACCAGCGCATCATCAGCTGGCTGCGAAGCCCGCGCAGCGCCTCGGCGTACGGGGAGTTCGGCTGGATCGCCGCAGTGACCTTCGAGGGCAGCGCGAGCGCGGTCGCCGACGCGGACGAATAGCCGAACTGCACCGACAGCGCTTCCTCCACGTCGGATTCGCGCACCAGCCCCATGCCGATCGCGATCTCGCCGAAGCGCATCGCGGTCTTGCGCTGCATCGACAGCACCCGCTCGATCGCGTTGGTGGTGAGCAGATCCTTCGACACCAGGATCTCGCCGAGCTTCATCATCCGGGCTCGGTTCGCCGGGTCGGTCAGCGCCCGCCCGTCGCGCGAACCGTCGCGCGGGGCCTCCCGCGGACCGTCGCGCGGACCGTCGAGCGGACCGTCGAGGCGGACACCCTCGGCGCGGCCGCCGTCGGCTGCGGTGCCGTCGGCTGCGGCGTCCTCGCCCGGCTCGTCGGCGCGCGCGCGCGCCGCCGCCTCGACGCGCCGGCTGCGGAAGACGTCGGCGGACGCGTCCTTCGGCCCGCGGCCCCCCGCCGACGCGCCGCCGTCGAGGCCCGCACGCGGGTCCGTCGGCTGTTCGGGGCGGTTCAACGGCGCAGGCCCAGCGCGGGCGGTCGGATGTTGGGCCCGGCGCCGCCGATCAGCCGCTGCGGCTTGTTGGAGCCCGACGGCGGCAGCACCGCGAGCACCGGCACGCCCGAGAACTGCAGCAGGTCGTCGGCGGTGCGGATCGGCCGCTGCATCGCCTCGATGACCAGCGCGGCCATCACGCCGAGCAGCAGCCCGAGGAAGAGGCCGACGATGGTGTTGAGCACCGGCTTGGGGCGGGACGGCTCGAGCGGCACCTCGCCGGCCGAGAGCACCGCCACGTTCGTCAGCGTCGCCCGGCTCGACACCTTGGTGTCCTGCGCGCGCTGCATCAGCTGGTCGAGCGCCTTCTGGGCGCTGTCGACCTCGCGCTGGAACACGAGCAACTGGTCACGCTTGGACTTCAGTTCGAGCACCCGCTCGCGCTGCGCGGCGACGTCCTTCTCGAGCGCGGCCTCGCGCTGCAGGATCATCGCCGCGTCGGCCTCGATGCTGGCGCCGACCTGCCGGATCTCCTGGGCGAGGCGCGCCCGCAGGCTGTCGGCCTCGGCCTTCGCCACGATGATCTCGGGATTGTTGCGCCCGAGCCGGGACGACAGTTCGCCGAGCTTGGCCTCGGACCGGGCGACTTCGGTCTTCAGCGCCTGGATCAGCTGGTTCGAGACGACTTCGGGCATCGCTTCGCGTCCGCGCTGGCGGATCGCGGCGAGCCTGGCTTTCGCCGCCTCCGCCTCGGTCTGGAGCTGGACGAGTCGCGACGCCTTCTCGTTCAGCGACTGCATCTCGACGTCGTAGCGTTCCTCCTGCGACACGATCCCGCTCTGTTGCTGGAACGCCGACATCCGTCGCTGCGCGTCCTCGAGCGCCTTGCGCGCAGCCTTCGCCTCGCCTTCGAACCAGGTCGCGGCCTGCGATGCCGGCTCGGCCTTCAGGTCGACGACGGTGTCGACGAAACCCTTGGCGAACGCATTCACCGTGTCGGCCGCCAGGCGTGGATCGAGCGCCTCGAAGCTCAGCCGGATCGTCGAGGCGTCGATCGACGGCGACACCGACAGGTTCTTCGTCAGGTACTTGTACGCGGCGTCGCGCATCGTGCCGACGCGCCCGGCATCCTCGAACTGGCGCAGCAGGATCGGATGGCGCGTGAGGTCGAGCGCGGCGATGACCTTGTCGATCACCCGCTCCGACTTGATGATGTCGACCTGCGTCGCGAGGTACTGCTGCGGCGACTGTTGCGTGTAGACCGCCTGGCCACTGACCGGATCGATCGAGCGGACGTCGACGTGGAGGTCGGCGGTGGCCGTGTAGCGCTTGTTGACGATCAGGCTGCCCACGAGCGCCGCCGACGCCGTGATGGCCAGCACGGCCGCGATGAGCCAGAAGCGGGAACGGAGTATGCGTAGCAGGAGGCCGATTTGCATGGTCAGGACCCGGGGCGGGTGTTCCTTGCGATCTTACGACGGGGACGCGCCGGCGGTTGGTCCGACCTCGAGGGCGTGCGGCGCCGATCCGACTAAAACCGGCGAACTGTCGCGAGAGGGCTGTCAAGACCGTTGACCCGAGCGTCGATGATACCCTCGAACGTCACCACGCCCGGTCCGGCCGACCTCGGCGCCAACCCGGCCACGCCGGGGTAAGATCCGCCCCAGCATGGGACCTGACGACACCACCGCCGCACGCCGGGCACCATCGCGGACACGATCTCGGGCACCACTGCGGGCGTCCTCGCACGACGCGGCGCCGGCCCGCACCGCCCCGCCCCTCGCCGCTTCGCCGGCTGCATGATCCGGAGCGAGCGACGATGCAAAGCCGAACCCGCCGCCGCCTGATCGCACTGCTGCTCGTCGCCGGGTCGCCCGGCCTCGGTGCCTGCAGTCCCCGCCCGGATTGCGGCACCCTGGACGTGCGCCCCGGCGATCGGGCCCGGGTCGTCGCCGGCGCGCCCTCGCACCGGATCGGCGAGCGCTTCTTCGGCTTCAACCTCGAGCTGACCGAGTTCGAGCTGTCGTTCTGGGATCGCACCCGCCGCAGGGTCGACCCGGCGCTGGTGGCAGCGCTCGCACCCTTCGCCGGCGCCGTGTACCGGTTTCCCGGCGGCACCACCGCGAACCACTTCGATCCGGCGCTCGCGCTCGGCCCGCCGGCGAGCCGCAAGTCGGCGCGGATCGTCGACTGGACGACGCTCGACCGGATCGACTTCGGGCTCGCCGAGTACGCCGCCTTCGTGCGGGCGGTGGGCGGCCACGGCTGGTACGTGCTGAACCTGTACGGCTCGATCGACGCCGAACGCCCGATCGAGACGCTCGCCGCGCAGGCGCAGCAGGCGGTGCGCGCCTTCGCCGACGCCGGGCTCGCGCCGCTGCGCTACGAACTGGGCAACGAACTCGATCGCGGGACGGTGCGCTGGCCGTCCGCGACCTACGTCGACCGCGCGCGCGCGGTCGCGAAGGCGGTTCGGGCCGTCGATCCGGACGCCCGGTTCACCGGGATGCTGAGCGACTACGACGCGCAGGCCGATCGCGGCATCACGGCCAGCCAGTTCAACCGTGCGGTGCTCGGCGGCCTCGACGACACGGCGATCGACGGCTGGGCGCAGCACCTGTACTACGACGGACCGCCGGAGGGGCCGCCGTTGCCGAACCGGCTCGGCCACCTGTGCCGCACGGTCCGGGACATCGAGCAGGCGGGTGCCGCCGGCGGCGCCGAGGTCTGGGTCACCGAGCACGCGCGCTGGCCGCAGGCCGACGGCGGCCGGCCGTGGAAATCGTCGTGGCGACGCTCGGCCGATTTCGACGCCGCGCTCGCCACGGCCGACTTCGTCATCGCGCTGTCGCAGTCGCCTGCCGTGCGGGGCAGCATGCTGCACGCGCTGCACGCGACCGGCGGTCCCTGGCCGCTGCTGCACGCCGACGCGCGTCGCGCGTCGGATGCGCCCGCCGAGGACGCGGCGCGCGCGCTGCGCCCGTCGGCGGTATTCGAGGCGTATCGGATGCTTCGCCAGACGCTGCTGCCGCAGGTGCTCTCGAGCACCACCACCAGCCCGAAGCGCTCGAGCTATCCCGGCGGCTACGACGTTCGCGCGAGCATCCTGCGAGACGATGGCGGCACCCGCTACGCGGTCTGGGCCGTGAACCGCGACGCGAAGGAGCAGTCGCTGCAGGTGCAGGCCGCGGCGCTCGCGAACCGCCGGGTGACGGTCCACGCGACGGTGCTGGCGTCGGCAGACGGCGAGGCGTCGAACCACGAGCGCCAGCGCGTCGTGCCCGAGTCGCGGCCCGCCGCGCAGCTCGACTTCGACGCCGACGGCGCCGCGCTGATCGCGCTGCCGGCGCGCTCGATCGTCGTCGCGACGCTCGCTCTCGAGCCCGGGCGCGCCGGGCGCACCGCGCGATGAGCGAGGGCCGCCAGGCGCCGACGGTAAAGGCCGACCCGTACAGCAATTCGCGCATCAGGAGTGGCGCGCGCAGCTTCGTGCTCGGCAAGGCGGTGAGTTCGGTCGCCGGCGTGGCGACGCTGCTGCTCGTGGTGCGCGCGCTGGACATCGCCGAGT
The DNA here is from genome assembly GCA_050248115.1 of Lautropia sp. Taxonomy (GTDB): domain Bacteria; phylum Pseudomonadota; class Gammaproteobacteria; order Burkholderiales; family Burkholderiaceae_E; genus Lautropia. The sequence continues at coordinate 37,995 of JBFWSZ010000016.1, read as the reverse complement.
TCGCCGCGTATTCGGTGATGTTCGGTATCGTCGAGGTGCTGCTCGTCGTGTCGTCGGTGGGCACGATGCACGTGCTCAACCGGTTCATTCCGGAGATCTTCGCGCTGCACTACGGCGGCGCGCTGCGAAGCCTGCTGCGGGTCGCGCTCGGCATCCGCTTCTCGGTGCTGCTCGCGGTGCTCGCGGCGAGCGCGATCTTCATCGGACCGATCGCCGCGGCGATCGGCCTGGACGCGTGGCGTGGCGCGCTGATGCTCTACCTGGTCGTCGCGCTGTTGCGCACGGTGAACAACACGCTGTACCAGGTGCTCGAGGCGATGCTGAGCCAGAAGTACGGCCAGAGCGCGTTCGCGCTGGTGACGGTGTCGCGCTTCGCGCTGGTGGGGGCCTACTACCTCCTCGACCTGCTGAGCCTGCACGCGCTCGTCGTCATCGAGATCGGCAGCGAGCTCGTGGGCGCGCTGGTGATGGCGCGATTCGTCGCGCTGCAGGCGGGGCGCGCGCAGGTGCCGGCGACCGGCACCGACGCCGAGCGCGGGTGGCTCGCCGCGAACCGGCGGCGCCTGGTGGATTTCGGGTTGAAGGGGTACAGCCAGGGGCTGCTGATCCTGCCGTACACCGGCATGGTGAATCGCATGGTGATGGGCGCGTACTTCCCGCCGGCCCAGATCGCGCAGTTCGGCTTCGGGCAGACCGTCTACGACCTGCTCGCGCGCTATCTGCCCGCGCAGTTCTTCGCCGGCCTGGTTCGCCCGGTGATGACCGCCCGATTCTCGTCCGGCGGCGGCTTCGGCCAGGTCGAGCGGATCACCAACCTGACGCTGAACGTGAACCTGGTGCTGATCGGGCTCGCGTTCGCCTGCCTGTTCGCCGGTGGCGAGGACATGCTGCTCGCGGTCACCCGCGGCAAGTACGGCCAGGCGTCGCTGGACCTGCTCGCGCTGATGCTGTGCCTGCTCGCGCTCGAATCGTGGCGCCACGTGCTCGACCAGATGAGCCACACGCTCGAGCGCTACGGCTTCCTGGTGTTCAGCAACGCGCTGCTCGGCGGGTCGCTGCTGCTCGGCATCGCGCTCTTCGACACGCTCGGTGTCTTTGCACTGCCGGTCGCGAACGCCGCGATCGCGACGCTGTCGAACCTGATGGTGATCGCGTGGGTTCGCCACACCGGCTTTCCGTTCAGGCAGGACCTGGCCGCACCGCTGTACGTCGCGCTCGCGAGCGGCGCCGTCGCCGCCGGCAGCGTGCTGCTGCTGCCGGCGGACCTGCACTGGCTGCTGCGGGTCGGGATCGCGATCGTCGCGTACGCGGGTCTGACGTGGATCGCCGTCGGGCGGCGACCGGGCGACCGGGCGTTGCTGATGGGCCTGCTGGCGCGTCGCCGCGCGGCCGGCGTCGCACCGACCGGAACCGACGCATGAGACTGCACTGCAGCACCCAGGAGCGCTTTCCGATCCGGCTCGTCGACGTGACCGAGCTGTTCTTCCACGAACTGCGCGCGCGCGGGGTCGAGCAGACCTGGTATTGCCAGCCGTCGAACACGCCGGGCCCGATGCGACGCGTGCGGGCAGGCGCCGTCGGCACGCACGGCGACGGCACCGACGCGCGCGCCGTCGGCACCGACGCCCACGGCGGCGCGTCACGCGAGGCCGGCGGCGTCGAGATCGTCGTGCCGCCGACGTTCGGGCGCGGCGGCGCGCTCGGCAAGGTCGCGACCCGCCTGGGCTACTGGCTGATCGAGACCTGGCTGCTGTTCACGCTGCTGTGGCGGCGGGTCGACGCGATCCTGATCCGCGACAAGTACTGGGGCGCGCTCGTCGGCCTGCTGGTCGCGCGACTGACGGGTGCCCGTCTGCTGATCTGGTTGTCGTACCCGTTCCCCGAGCACGAACGCGAGGAGGCGCAGGACGCCCGCGGCCTGCGACGGCTGATGCTTCGCGCGCGCGCGCTCACCGGCGAAGCGATGCTCTACGGCATCGCGATGCCGCGGGCCGACCACTGCTTCGTGCAGAGCGAGCAGATGAAGCGCGACCTCGCCGCGCGCGGCATCCCGACGCAGCGCATGACGGCGGTGCCGATGGGCATCACGCGGCGCTTCTTCGACGACCACCCGCCGGGGCCGACGCGGGCCGCGGGCGACGCTGCGTTCGAGACCGCGCCGCCCGGCGATGCACCGCTGGCACCGCTCGTGCTGCATCTGGGCACGCTCGCCTCGGTGCGTCGCCTCGAGGTGCTCGTCGACGCGTTCGCGATCGTCGCGGCGCGCCGCGCCGACGTGCGTTTTCGCTTCGTCGGCGACGGCGACCTGCCGCACGAGCGCGCGCGCCTCGAACAACGTGCGCGCGAGGCCGGCATCGCCGATCGCGTCGAATTCACCGGCTTCGTGCCGATGGCGCGTGCATGGGCGCACGTCGAGGCTGCCGGCGTCTGCGTGTCGCCGTTCCGGGTCACGCCGGTATTGCGCGTCGCGTCGCCGACGAAGTTCATCGAATACCTCGCGTTTGCGAAGCCCACCGTCGCGAACGACCACCCCGAGCATTCGATGATCGCGAAGGCGTGCGACGGCGCCCGCATCTCGGACTGGTCGGCCCAGGGCTTCGCCGACGCGATCGTCTGGTGCCTGGCGAATCCGGCCGACGCTCGCGCGATGGGGCTCAGGGGACGCGAATGGGTACGGGCGCACCGCACCTACGACAGGCTGGCCGACCTGGTGCATGCCCGGCTCGTCGAGATCGTCGGCCCGGACGAAGGCCGCAGCGCGCGCTAGCCTGCGCCGGGCGTCTCCGACGGCATGGCCCCGGCGGCTGCCGCAACCGGGCCGGCGTGCGTCGCGCGGCGTCGATCGTCGGTGACGCTCGATGCCGGATCGCGCGCGGCGGCCGCGCCGGCGTGCGCCTCGCGCCGCCGGCGGATCGCGACCCGAAGCGCGTCGTCGGGTTCGACGCGGAACTTGCGCGCGAAGAATCGGCGGCTCGCGTCGATCTCGGGAAGGTCGTCCAGGCCCAGCCAGGCCGGGCGTGCGCCGTCGAAGCGCGACACGTGGTGCGTGGCCGGCAGCACCGGCATGCCCGAGACCGCGATCATCGTCGGGAAGAAGAACTCGTCGGGCATGTGGATCTCGCTGAAGCGCCGGGCGACGCCGACGTCGTGCGCGCGCGCGACCAGGTACTCGCAGCCCCGCCGGCTCGCGCAGAACCAGGTGCTGCCGGCGTGGCACGGCACCTGCGCCGAGAACGCGTGCGAGAAGCCGTTGCCGCGCGCCGCCAGACGCATCACCCACCGGCACGCGCTTGCCCGCAGCCGCGCCGGCAGCGGCGCGTCCGCGGGCGGCGGCAGCGGAAACCCCAGCCCCGCCCGGTTCTCGAAGTGCAGGCCGTGCGAGAAATACCAGAGGTAGCACCGGCGCAGCAGCCTGAAGCGAAGGCTTCCCTCGCGCGCGTACGCACGCCAGCCGTGGCTCATCAACGCGGTCGGATCGTCGTCCAGGCGCAGGAAGTCCGCGAGGAAGTCGGCGCCGCCCTGCACGAGGTGCCGCTCGAGTTCCTCGATCGGACGCACCGGCAGGCAGGTGGGGCTGAGCAGCTGGAAGTAGTCGAAGGGCGGCCCCGCGAGTGCAGCCTCGAGCAGGTGGACGATGCCCTGCGTGAACGCCCACTCGCCCCATCCGGTCTGCACCGGATCGTCGACGAACGCGACCTGGGCGCCACCGACGGAGAAATCGGCCTGCTGGCTGAAGTCGTGATGCACCAGGACCCGGTGGCGCGGGCCGAGCGCGTCGACCAGGTCCTGTACCGCCGGCGCCGGGTGGATCGCCGACATGACCCCGAACACGATCCTCGTCGGGGGCACGCGTCGCTCCGCCATGCGTGGGTCAGGGCTTGACGTAGTCCGAGATGACCTTCCAGCGGCCATCCTCGAGCTTCGACAGCCGCGAGAGCTCGTTGCCCAGGCGCTTCTTCGGTCCGAAGACCTGCGTCGGGCCGCCGAACAGCGCGTCGTCGAACGGCGTGGTCTCCATCACCTTCACGAACGCATCGGTCGTGAGCGTCGGCCCCGCCTTCTCGGCGGCGCGCACGAACATGTCCATGATCGTGTAGCCGTAGGCGGAGAAGACCGTCGGCTCCTCGTTGAACGCGGTCTTGTACTTGTTCGCCCAGAAGCTCACCTTCTTGTCGGCCGAATCGGTGTACGGGTTCGCGACCGTCATCGTCGCGTAGAGGCCGTCCATCGCCTTGCCGCCGAGCTTGTGGATCAGGTCGGTGTACGCGGCCGACGAACCGAGGAAGGTCGGCGAGAAGCCGGTCTTGCGCGCCTGCCCGATCGTGCCGATCGTCTCGCGGATGATCGTGCCGAGCACGACGAGGTCGCACTCGCCCGCCTTCAGCCGGGCGACCTGCGACGAGAAGTCGGTGGCGCCGCGCTTGTAGCTGGTCTTCTCGGCGAGCGTCATGCCGATCGTCTTGAGGCCGTCCTCGGCACCGCGAAGCACCTCGACGCCGAAGTCGTCGTCCTGGTAGATCGTGCAGACCTTCTTCGCCGACTTCTCCTTGACCAGCTTGGGCAGCGCGATGCGGATCTGGTCGTAGTACGGCGCGGCGAACGAGAACTTCAGCCTGTGGAAGGGCTCGTACATCTCGCGCGCCGCGGTGACCGGCATGAAGTTGACCACGCCCTTCTCGAACTGGATCGGCATGACGGCCATGTTCGGCGCAGTGCCGATGTTGCCCATCATCGCGAAGACCTTGTCCTGGTTGATCAGCTTCTGCCCGACCAGCACCGCCTTCTTCGGGTCGTAGGCGGCATCCTCGACGACGAGCCGGATCTTGCGCCCGTGCACGCCGCCCTGCTCGTTGACCTCGGTCACCCTGAGATTCATCCCGAAGCGCAGCTGCTTGCCGAAGGCGGCGATCGGGCCGGACAGATCCTGGATCGAACCGAGCACGATCTCGCTCTTGCCCACGCCCTGCGTCTGTGCATGCGCGCTGCCGGCAGCAAGAATGATGCCTGCGGCAACCATCGTGGCGGCCACAGCCGCGCGTGACGGATAGGTCGGTGCCTTCGTCTTCATCGTGTTGTCTCCATGGGTGTGATCGAACCAGTTCAACGGAATGCGCCATGCGCAGCCGGCGCCGACCCGATCAGGGCAGACCCTGAGCGCGGTACATCGACTCTATCAGATCGGCATACTTGGTTTGCACGAGTCCGCGCTTGAGCTTCATCGTCGCCGTCAGTTCCTCGTCCTCGGCGCTCAGCTGGGTGTCGAGCAGCCGGAACGCCTTGACCTGCTCGACCCGGGCGAACTTCGCGTTGACCTTGTCGATCTCGCGCTGGATCAGCGCGACGACCTCCGGCGCACGCGTCAGGCTCGAGTAGTTGGAGAACGGGACGTCGTGGTCCTGCGCGAACTTCTCGACGTTCTCCTGGTCGATCATCACCAGCGCGGCGAGGTACGGGCGCCGGTCGCCGATCAGCACCGCGTCGGTCACGTACGGCGAGAACTTCAGCTCGTTCTCGAACTCGCTCGGCGTGATGTTCTTGCCGCCGGCCGTGATGATGATGTCCTTCATCCTGTCGCTGATCGTGAAGTAGCCGTCGGCGTCGACCGAGCCGACGTCGCCGGTGTGCAGCCAGCCGTCGGCGTCGATCGCCTCGGCGGTGCGCTCGGGCAGGTTCAGGTAGCCCATGAACACGTTCGGCCCGCGCACCAGCAGTTCGCCGGTGCGCTCGTCGACGCGCACCTCGTTGTAGTCGGTCGCGACGCCGATCGACCCGGGCTTGATCCGCTCCACCGGCATCCAGGTCGACGCACCGCAGGACTCGGTCTGGCCCCACGCCTCGAGCATCGGCACGCCGAGCGCGAGGTACCAGCGCACCAGGTCGGGCGATATCGGCGCGGCGCCGGTCAGCAGGAAGCGCGCACGATCGATGCCGATCATCCTGCGCACGTTCGAGAGCGCGAGCCAGTACGCGACGCGAAACCGCAGCCTGAGCCCCGCCGGCACCGCCCTGCCCTCGAGCACCGCGTCGGCGACCTGCGTGCCGACGCCGATCGCCCACCGGTAGGCGAACTGCTGCACCGCGCCGGCCTCGGCGACGGCGATGGTGATCGCCGAGTAGAACTTCTCCCAGATCCGCGGCACCCCGACGACGACGGTCGGCGCGATCTCGCGGATGTTCTCCGGCACCGTCTCCGGGTTCTCGACGAAGTTGAGCACCGCGCCGGTGCTGAGCGCGTGGTATGCGCCACCGAGCCGTTCGACCACGTGGCACAGCGGCAGGAAGCACATGCGCTCGTCGCGTTCGTCGAGCGGCATCGCGCGGTTGTACCCGCGCACGGTCAGGACCAGCCCCCGGTGGGCGTGCATCGCGCCCTTCGGTCGCCCGGTGGTGCCCGAGGTGTAGATCAGGATCGCGAGGTCGTCGGGCCCGCGGCTCGAGAGTCGCGCGTCGAAAAGCCCCGGATTCGCCGCGTCGTGCGCCGCGCCGAGTTCGCGCAGGCGTGCCAGGCTGATCACCATCGGGTCGTCGAAGCGCGTCAGGCCGTCGGTGTCGAACACGACGATCAGTACGAGCCGTGGCAGGCGCTCGCGCACGGCGAGCGCCTTGTCGAGTTGCTCGTCGTCCTCGACGAACAGCACGCGCGTCGCCGAATCGGCGCACAGGTACTCCACCTGGTTCTCGGCGTCGGTCGGGTAGATGCCGTTCGCGACGCCGCCGGCCGACAGGATGCCGAGATCGGCCAGCACCCACTCGACGACGGTGTTCGACAGGATCGACGCGGTCTCGCCCGGCGCGAATCCGTGCGACGCGAGGCCCATCGCGATCTCGCGCACCGCGCGCCCGGTCTCGAGCCAGGTCCACGACTGCCAGATGCCGAAGGCCTTGTGCCGCATCCAGACCCGGTCGCCGCGGCGCGCGACACCGTTCCAGAACAGCGCCGGGATCGTCTCGCCCGGCAGCGGGTCGTCCGCCGCGCGTCGCGTCGTCGCCGCATCCCAGAGCCAGTTCACCTGCATGCCCCTTTCGACATCGTCAACGCCAGTTCTTTCGCTTCTTCCAGCGCCGCTCGCCGCGCTCGCCGGCGTCCTTCATGCCGAGATAGAACTCCCGGATGTCGTCCTTCTCGCGCAGCCGCTCGCAGGTGTCCTCCATCACGATCCGCCCGTTCTCGAGCACGTAGCCGTGGTCGGCGGCGTTCAGCGCCATGTTGGCGTTCTGCTCGACCAGCAGGATCGTCGTGCCGCGCTCGCGGTTGATGCGCACGACGATCTCGAAGATCTCCTTGGTCAGCAGCGGCGACAGCCCCAGGCTCGGTTCGTCGAGCAGGATCAGCTCGGGCGCCGCCATCAGTGCGCGCGAGATCGCGAGCATCTGCTGCTGCCCGCCCGACAGCAGCCCCGCCTCCTGCGCCGCACGCTCGCGAAGGATCGGGAAGTATCCGTAGACGAGCTCGATGTCGCGCGCGACGGCGTCGCGGTCGCGCCGCGTGTAGGCGCCCATCAGCAGGTTGTCGCGCACGCTGAGCAGCGGGAAGACCTCGCGGCCCTCGGGCACGTGCGACAGCCCCCTGCGCACGATCAGCGACGGGTCGAGGGCGGTGATCGGTTCGCCCTTGAAGACGATCGCGCCGCGCCGCGGATCGATGATCCCCGAGATCGTCTTCAGGATCGTCGTCTTGCCCGCGCCGTTGGAGCCCAGCACGGTCACGATCTGCCCGGCGCCGACCGTCAGGCTCACGCCGCGGATCGCCTTGATCGGCCCGTACGCGCTTTCGACGTTGGTGAGCTGCAGCACGGTCATGACGGCCTGCGTCGCAGCGAACTCGCGTCGTCGGCCTTGCCGAGGTAGGCCTCGATCACGCCGGGATGCGCCTGCACCTCGGCCGGCGTGCCCAGCGCGAGCGCCTGGCCCTGGCTCATCGCGAGCACGCGGTCCGAGGCCCGCGACACCAGCGACATGTCGTGCTCGACCATCAGCACCGACACGCCGAGGTCCTTCTGGATATCCTGGATCCAGAACGCCATGTCGTCGGTCTCCTCGACGTTGAGGCCCGACGACGGCTCGTCGAGCAGCAGCAGCCTGGGACCGGTGGCGAGCGCCCGCGCGAGCTCGACGACCTTGCGGATGCCGTACGGCAGCCCCGCGACGCGCGTGTCGCGGTAGTGCTGCAGGTCGAGGAACTCGATCACCTCCTCGACCTTGCGCCGCGTCTCGCGTTCGGCCTCGCGCACCGACGGCAGGAACAGCATCTCGCGCACGAGGCCGCGCGGGTGATGGACGTGCCGGCCGATCAGCAGGTTCTGGAGCACGGTCGCGTTCTCGAACAGCTCGATGTTCTGGAAGGTGCGCGCGATGCCCAGGTTCGCGATCCGGTGCGCGGGCACCTTCGTCAGGTCTTCGCCGAGGAAGTGCATCGTGCCCGCGTGCGGCGTGTAGATGCGGCTGATCAGGTTGAACACCGTGGTCTTGCCGGCCCCGTTGGGGCCGATCAGCGTGAACACCTCGCCCTTGCGGACGTCGAACCCCACCCGGTCGACCGCGACGACGCCGCCGAAGCGCACGACGAGGTCGCGCGCCGACAACAGCACGTCGTCGTCGGGCCGGGTCATCGGAGCCGCTCCGACTTCTGGAACGACTTCTGCCGCCGGAACATGCCCTTGCGGTAGAACGGGAACATCGAGAACCAGGTGCGCACCTTCAGCCAGCGGCCGTACAGCCCGTGGGGCTCGAACAGCACGAAGCCGACGAGGATCAGCCCGTAGACGAGCGTCTGCAGGCCCGGCGACTGGCCGATCGCGTCCGGCAGCCAGTCCTTCGCGATCGCGATGCCCTGCGGCAGCGTGATCAGGAAGATCGCGCCGAGGAAGGCGCCGTGGATCGAGCCGAGCCCGCCGATCACGATCATCAGCAGCAGGTCGATCGACTGGAGGATGTTGAACTGCTCGGGCGAGATGAATCGAAGCTTGTGCGCGTAGAGCGCCCCGCCGACGCCGGCGAGCGCCGCCGACAGCGCGAAGCTCAACGTCTTGTAGTAGGCGAGGTGGATGCCCATGCTCTGCGCCGACACCTCCGAATCGCGGATCGCGACGAACGCGCGGCCGGTCGGTGCGCGCAGCAGGTTGATCACCGCGAGCGTCGTGCCGATCGTGATCGCGAGGCACAGGTAGTAGAAGCGCTCCGACGAGCCCAGGTCGACGCCGGCGATGCTCGCGCCGGGCACCGGCAACCCCGAGTTGCCCTTCGTGACGCTCTCCCAGCGCGCGAGAACCTCCTCGACGATGAAGCCGAAGGCCAGCGTCGCGATGCCGAGGTAGATGCCCCGGACCCGCAGCGCGGGCAGCCCGACGATCGCACCGGCCAGCGCCGACAGCAGCGCCGCCGACGCGATCGCGACGAGGAAGGGTACGCCGTGCGTCACCAGCACCGCCTGCGTGTACGCGCCGACGCCGAGGAACGCCGCGTGCCCGATCGAGAACAGGCCGGTGAATCCCGCCAGCAGCATCAGGCCCAGGCCCACGATGCCGTAGATCAGGATGAAGGTCAGCTGCGCGAGACCGTAGTCGCCGCTCCACCACGGCGCGAGCAGCAGCAGGAGCACCAGCAGCCCGTACCAGAAGCGGTGCCCGGCGTGGCGGGCGATCGCGATGTCCTGGTCGTAGCTGGTCCGGAAGAGGAATCGCATCGGCGGCGGCGCCTCAGACCTTCTTGCGCAGGGTGTCGCCGAACAGCCCGTTCGGCTTGACCATCAGCATCAGCAGCACCACCACGTACGCGGCGACGTCCTTGAAGCCTTCGGGCAGGTAGAAGCCGGCCATCGATTCGACGATGCCGATGACGAGCCCGCCGAGGATCGCGCCCGGCAGGCTCCCGAAGCCGCCGACCACCGCGGCCGGAAACGCCTTGAGGCCGATCAGCCCCATGTTCGCGTGCACGAAGGTGATCGGCGCGAGCAGCAGACCGGCGATCCCGGCGACCGCTGCCGCGAGCGCCCACACCAGGCCGTTGAGGCGCTTCACCGGGATGCCCATGTAGTACGCCGCCAGCTGGTTCTGCGACGCCGCCTGCATCGCGACACCGACGCGGCTGTGCTTGAACAGCCAGTAGAGCGCCAGGCAGAGCACCCCGGTCGTGCCGATCACGACGAGTTGCTCGACCGAGACGACCAGCCCGCCGAACTGCAGGATCGCGTCCTTGTACGGGACCTGCAGCACGTGCGTCTCGGTACCGACGACCGGGATCATCGTCACGCCGCCGCGGATCACGTACGCGATGCCGATCGTGAGCATCACGATCGAGAACGCCGGCTGCCCCAGGATCGGTCCGATCACGATCCGCTCGAGCGCCAGGCCGAACAGCGCCATCCCCGCGATCGTCGCCGCGACGACGAGCCAGAACGGCAGGCCGAGGCCGCCGAGAAAGCCCAGGCCGACGAAGGCGCCGAGCATCATCAGTTCACCCTGCGCGAAGCTGACGGCCTCGGTCGCCTTGTAGATCAGCACGAAGCCGAGCGCGATCAGGCCATAGATGCAGCCCTGGGAGACACCGCTGACGAGAATCTGGAGCAGCTGCAATCGGGCACCTTCGGGACACGACCCGGACCCGGCAGCACGACCGGTGCGGGCAGGCCGGGCGCGGCTACTGTATCGCATGGTGCGGCGCGTCGAGAAGCGGGTATTCCCTTTGCTCCGGCACCGGCCCGCGGGCGGTGCTGCGCGCGCCATCGGCGGGCACGCCGGATCGGATCGCGCGGCCCCTGCGTGCTATGTTCGACCGTCCTGCATCGATACCTCACCCCCGACACCCGCCCGAGGACCCGCATCCACCATGACACGCGACGACACGCGCCGGCACGCCCCCGCGCGGTGCCCCACGACATGAGCGCCGGAGACGCCGGCAACGGCTACGAAGCGGTCGAACCCACGCGCGAGGCGATCGACGCGGCGCGCGGCGCGCTGCTGCTCGAATTCGGCAGCCCCGGCTGCGGCTGGTGCCGGCGCGCGCAGACGCCGATTGCGGACGCGATGGCGGCGCACCCGGGCGTACGCCACCTCAAGGTCGAGGACGGGCCCGGGCGCCCGCTCGGCCGCTCGTTCCGCGTGAAGCTCTGGCCGACGCTGGTGTTCCTGCGCGACGGCGTCGAACGCCAGCGGCTGGTCCGCCCCGACTCGCGCGACGAGATCGCGGCGGCGCTCGCGAGCGTCGCGCAGCCGGGCGCCTGAGGCATGCGTCGCCCGATCCCCGTGCAAGCGGCCTGCACGATCGGTCCGCGCCGCGCTCGACGCGGCACGGCGAGCCTGTGCGGCGCGCTGCTGGCGACGGTGCTGGCCGGCTGCGGGTCGAGCGCCGACAGCCCCGCCGTCGTGTCCTCCGACCCCGCACCGCCTTCTGCCACCGCACCGCCTCCGGTCGCCGCACCGCCACCGGCTGCGGCGCCACCTGCGGCCGGCGGCGCGCCAGGCACCGACGCGCCGGCGCCACCCACCGCGACGCCTGCGCCGCCCGCGCTGGCGGCGGGCTATCCCGACGCGCAACTGACCTGCGCGATCGACACCCCGATGCGGTGGGCGCGGGGCTGGACGGTCGGCTACGCCGGCGGCGTGCTCCGGCTCGCGCCGCAGGGCGAGGACGTGCGGCAGATCGTCCTCGACACGCCGCGCGCCACCGTCACGCGCGCCGGCGATGGCCTGGAGATCGCCGGCCCCGACAGCGCCGGCATCGACACCCGGTTGTCGATCGACGCGGGCGGCCTGATCATCGGCGCGGCGCTGCTCGGGGCCACGCCGGCCGACACGATCCGCTGCGGCACCGCGCGCGACGGCGTCGCGGCGGCTAGCGCCGAGACGATCGCGCTCGCGTGCACGAGCACCGACACCACGACACCCGGCGGTCCCACCACCGTCGCCGCGCCGCCGCTCGAGTTCCTCGCCGACTTCGCCGCCTTTCCGTGGCGCTACATCGCCACCACCGATCCCGCGATCCGCGACGACGAGGTCGGCCGCCTCGTCGCCGGCAGCGGCGCGGTCGTCACCCGCGATCCGTCGATCGACGGCCGGCTGCGCTATTCGGTGGCGATCGGCAACCGCGGCATCGGCGAGGACGCGGCGTACTACGAACTCGCCGACGGGAAGCTGGTGTCGATGAGCCAGGGCAACCGGCGCGTCGTGCGCAACTGCGCGCCGTGACGCGCGCCGATGCGCCGTGACGCGCGCGGACGCTCAGAAGCGCTTCTTCGCGAAGCGCGTGCCGTCCAGGCTCAGGTTGGCCATCAGGCCCTTGTTCGTCAACGCGTAGCCGATCACCTGGCGCTGCGCGGTCTTCGTGTCGACCGCCGCGGTCGCGCCGACGTCCAGCACCGTCACCGACGCGTCGGCGCCGACCGTCCAGTTCGGCTTGCTGCGGAACCGCTCGAGCGACGCGTCGTCCATGAACAGCAGGTAGAGCGCCTTCGACTCGGCGCCGGCGAGCAGTCCGACCGAGCCCGAGATCGTCTCGTAGTAGTCGACGATGCGGCCGTCGACCATCAGCGCGCCCTCGCCGTAGGACCCGCCGACGCCGAGCCCCGCCGACAGCACCGACGGGAAGACGGCGATGCCCCGCGCCTTCTCGACGAGCGGACGCGAGGACGGGATCTGGTTGGACAGCCGGTTCATGGCGGCATCGACGCTGGCGGCGATGCTGGCGCGCTCGACCGACGGATCGGCGGACGCGCCGCGCCCGGTCGTCGAGCAGCCCGAGGCCAGCAGGGCGGCCGCGGCGGCCATCGACGCGACGAACATTCGTTTCTTCATCGGGGATTCTCCGTTGGTGGGCCGGCGGCCGACCGGGCGGGCTCGCGAACGACGCGAGCCCGCCCCCGTTCGGTTTGCCGGCGGACGTTCGACCCGCGCGTGCGTCGCGCGAGGGCGAACCATCACCCCGGATGGCAACTATCGGACCCGGGTCCGCGGCGGGCGCTGCGCGGTGGCCGACCCGTTCGCACGGACCCGATCGGTTCCGGCGTCGCGCGCGTCGACGAAGCGCGCGGGCAGCGCACCGAGACCGCGCGGCTCGCCGCCGCGCGCGAACACCGGCTCGCGCCGACGCGACACCGCAGCCGGCGCCGCGTCGGCGACCGCGAACCCGACCTGCAGCTCGATCGCGCCGACCTCGGTCGCGAGGTGCCGCAGCAGCCCGCGCATCAGCACGAGCATGCCGAGCATCTCGAACACTTCCTCGACGAGCACGAAGAGCGCATAGCGCATGTTGCGGTCGCCGTGGACCTCGACGTGTCGGGCCTCGGGCATCTCGACGCCGATCGCGCCGCCGACGAACAGCGCCGCCCCGAGCACGCAGGCGTTGCGCGTCGATGCCGGCAGGTACGAGAACACGAATCGCAGGTACGACACGCCGACGACTGCGACCAGCACCATCGCGGGCACGACCCAGCCCCAGAACAGCAGGCCGGTGCTCGACGACGGCATCAGCTCGCGCACCGGCCGGATCGTCAGCTCGTGGATCTCGGCAGCCTCGTCGACGGCGAGCGCGAACAGCATCGCGCCGAGGACGAGCCAGTGCGTCGCGTACGCGTCCTTCGCGGCGCGACGGGCGAGGCCGATCGCGGCGGCGAGCACGCCGCAGACGACGATCTGTACCGACGAGAAGAACGACGGCAGGTTCGCCTCGGCCGCGAGGTCGAACAGGCGCACCAGGCCGTAGACCTCGGGCAGGCCGCGCTCGAAGCGCAGCCACTGGAAGACCGCGTGCGCGACGGCGAGGAGCACGATGGTCGCCACGCTCGCCAAGACCAGGCCGTTCGCGTCGACCCGGACCCGGGCACGCTCGTTCAGGTTCATTGTTGTTCTTTCCGACACGAAGCGGGCCACGTTCGCCCGTAGCGGCAGGCTAGCAGCACGGCACCGCCACATGGCGGCCAGCGGCGCCGGACGGTCGGCACCGGACGGTCGGCGGCGGCGGGTCGAAGGGCGTGGCGCCGCGGCGGTCCGCGTGCCCTCGCCCGGGTTCCGGTCCGGGCCGGCGCCCGCCCCTTCTAGAATAGGCACCCTTCAAACGAGAGATGGACGAGCCCCGATGACCCCCACGATCGCCTTCATCGGCACCGGCGCCATGGGCGCCGAGATGGCCGGCAACCTGCTCAACGCCGGCTATCCGCTGCGCGTCTACAACCGCTCGGCGTCCAAGACCAGGCCGCTGCTCGAGGCCGGCGCCGTCGCCTGCACCAGTCCGGCCGAGGCGGTCGCCGGCGCCGCCTTCGTGGTCTCGATGATCGCCGACGACGCCGCGGCGCGGGAGGTGATGCTGGGGACCGATGGCGTCGTCGGCGCCGCGGCGCCCGGCACGGTCGTCATCGACAGCAGCACGCTGACCCCGTCGATGGTGCGCGAGGCCGCGACGGCCGCCGCCGCGCGCGGCATCGCGTACCTGGATGCGCCGGTCTCGGGCAGCATCGCGCAGGCGCGCGGCCGCGAACTCGTGTTCATGGTCGGCGGCGATGCGGCGGCGCTCGAGAAGGCGCGGCCGGTGATGATGGCGATGGGCAAGCTGATCAAGCACATGGGCGCGAGCGGATCGGGCGCGACGATCAAGCTGGTGAACAACATGCTGTCGGGCACGATCAGCGCAGCACTCGCCGAGGCGCTGTCGGTCGCGGAGGCGGCCGGGCTCGATCCCGCCGCGGTGCTCGAGGTGCTCGGCGAAGGCGCCGGCGGCTCGCGGCTGATGAAGTCGAAGATCCCGAAGATGACCGGCCGCGACTTCACGCCGCAGTTCCAGCTGGGGCTGATGGAAAAGGACGTGCGCTACTTCCTGGCGCTCGCGCAGGACTTCGACAGGCCGGCGCCGATCGCCGCGCTGGTGCGGAGCCAGTACCAGGCCGCGCGGCTTGCAGACCTGGGCAAGCTCGACGTGGCGGCGCTGTTCCTGCACGTCACCGGCAGGCACCCGTCCGGCGGCAACGCCGGCTGAGCACCCGCCGAGCGATCGGGCACCGCGAGCGGCGCGCCTAATCGAGGCCGAGCACCCGCCGGTTGCGCGCCGGATCGCCGCCCGCGCGCATGAAGTCGTCGAAGGGCGCGGCCGTGCGGCGGATCATGTGCCGGCGAACGAAGTCGACCGCCTCGCGTGCACCGTCCTCCGGGTGCTTCAGGTAGCACTCCCACTCGACGACCGCCCAGCGGTCGTAGCCGTGGTACGCGAGCCGCGAGAAGACCGACCCGAAATCGACCTGTCCGTCGCCGAGGCTGCGAAAGCGGCCCGGCCGCTCGCCCCAGGTCTGGTAGCCGCCATAGACCCCGCTGCGGTCGCTGCGCACGAACTCGGCGTCCTTCACGTGGAACGCGCGGATCCGCTCGTGGTAGCGCTCGATGAAGCCCAGGTAGTCGATGTGCTGCAGCAGCAGGTGGCTCGGGTCGTACAGGATGTTGCAGCGCCGGTGGCCGCCCAGCTTGTCGAGCAGCAGCTCGAAGGTGTGGCCGTCGTGCAGGTCCTCTCCGGGGTGCAGCTCGAAGCACACGTCGCAGCCGGCGTCGTCGAACGCGTCCATGATCGGGCGCCAGATGCGGGCGAGCTCGGTGAACGCGTCGTCGACCAGCCCGGCCGGCAACGGCGGGTACGGGTACAGGAACGGCCACAACAGGTGCCCGGAGAAAGTCACGTGCGACGCGAGCCCGAGCTTGCCCGATGCCTTCGCCGCGAGCATCAGCTGCTCGCGTGCCCAGCGCTGGCGTGCCGTCGCGTCGCCCGCCAGCGCGGCTGGCCCGAAGTGGTCCAGCATCGGCCCGTAGGCAGGATTCGTCGCGACGCAGTGCCCCTGGCGATGCGTCGACAGTTCGCTCAGCACGAGGCCGTGCTCGCCGAGCACACCCTTGACCTCGTCGCAGTAGGTGAGGCTCGCCGCCGCGCGCTCGAGATCGAAGAGGTCGGGCCGGAAGGTCGGCAACTGCACCGCCTCGTACCCGAGCGAAGCCGCCCACGCGGCGAGCTCGGGCAGCGAATCGCTGGGCGCGCGCGGCCCGAGGAACTGCACGAGAAAGAGCGCCGGGCCCTTCATGACGAATGCCCGGTCGCGCCGGCCGGGCCGCCGCGGGCATCGCCGGGCAGCGGAACCGCGGCGCCGATCCGGCCCTCTGCGCGCAGGTCGTCCCAGAACGCGCGCGGCACCGGCGTGCGGTGCCCGCGCAGGTTCGCGGCAACCTCGTCGCGATGGGTCGCACCGAGTACGGCGGACGCCACGGCGTCGCCGGCGAGCACGAACTGCACCGCCGCCGCCGCGAGGCTCACGCCGTGCTTCGCCGCGAGCGCCTCGAGCGCGGCGACGCGCGCGACGACCTCCGGCGGCGGCGGCCGGTAGTGGAAGGCGGCCGAGGGATCGCCGGCGCCGGCGGCGAGGATGCCCGAATTGAACACGCCGGCCATCAGCAGCCCCACGCCACGCGCCTCGCACAACCGCATCAGCTCGAGCGTCTCCGCGTCGTGCTCGAGCAGCGTGTACCGGCCGGCGAGCATCATGCAGTCGAAGTCGCCCGCCTCGACGAAGCGCCGGCACCAGCGGGTCTCGTTGATGCCGGCGCCGATCGCGGCGATCTGGCCCGATCGCCGCAGCTCCTGCAACGCGCGGTACGCGCCCTGCATCGCCCGCTCGAACAGCGGTTCGGCGGCGGCGTCCGATCCGTGCGTGAACGCGTCCACGTCGTGGATCAGCACGATGTCGATCCGGTCCAGGCCCAGCCGCAGATACGACTGCTCGAGCGCGCGCATCGTGCCGTCGTAGCTCGGATCGAAGGTGGGCATGAACGGCAGGCCGCCCTTGCGCAGGCCCGACACGTCGTCGCCGGGTCGCAACGGCCGCATCCAGCGCCCGACCTTGGTCGACAGCAGGTACGCGTCCCGCGGCACGCCCTGCAGGAAGCGACCGACCCGAAGCTCGCTTCGACCGTAGCCATAGAACGGCGAGGTGTCGACGTAGCGGCCGCCGCCGTCCCAGAACGCCTGCATCGCCGCGTGCGCGTCGTCGTCGCTCACGTCGAAGCGGAAGTTGCCGATCGGCGCCGAGCCGAAGCCGATCTCGCCGACCCGCAACGCGCTGGCGCCGAGGCGGCGGGTGGCGAGTTCGCCGAGCACTTCGTCGGTCATCGCGTTCACCCCTTGACCGCGCCGGCGGTCATGCCGTGGATCAGGAACTTGCGCACCGCGACCGAGAACACCAGCACCGGCAGCATCACCATCGTGCCGCCGGCGGCGATCCGGCCCCACTCCCAGCCTTCGTAGTTCATGAAGTTGACGACCGCGACCGGCGCGGTCATCGCCTCCTTGCGGGTCAGGATCAGCGAGAAGAAGAAGTCGTTCCACGAATACAGGAAGCAGAGGATCGCGGTTGCGGCGAGGCCGGGCCCGCTGATCGGCAGCACGATCCGGGTGAAGGTCTGCCACATCGACGCGCCGTCGATCCACGCGGCCTCCTCGAGCGAACGCGGGCACGACTCGAAGAACGACCGCATCAGCCAGATCACCAGCGACAGGTTGAAGGTCAGGTAGATCAGGATCAGGCCGGTGCGGGTGTCGAGCAGGTCGAGGTGGCGGTACGCGAGGAAATAGGGAATCGTGAACGCGATCGGCGGCGCCATCCGCGACGCGAGGATCAGCAGCGACATCGAATGCTGCGCACGCAGCGTCATCCGCGACAGCGCGTAGGCGCCGGGCACGCCGAAGAGCAGCGCGAGCAGCGTCGACACGACGCTGGTGATCGCGCTGTTGACGAACGAGCGACGGAAGTCGCCCTCCCACAGTGCCGCGTAGTTCTCGAGCGTCGGCGCGGAGACGAGCGTCGCGGCGCCGCCGAAGATGTCGTCGGTCGTCTTGAAGCTGAGCAGCAGCAGCCAGAGGTACGGGAACATCACCAGCACCACCAGCACGATCACCAGCGCGTACAGCAGCCGGCGCAGCGACGGGTCGGCGTAACGCAGCGCGCTACTCGACACGCTGCCCCCAGCCGACCAGCCGGATGATCGCCGCGCTCAGCAGCACCGTCAGCACCACGAGCACGACGGTGATCGCGCTCGAGTAGCCGAGGTAGCTGAAATTGAAGGCCTGGATGAAGCTGTAGTAGTTGGTCACCTCGGTGACGCTCCCCGGACCGCCCTCGGTCAGGATGTAGATCAGCGGGAATGCCTTGATGCTGTCGATCAGCCGGAACAGGCCCGCGACCAGCAGCACGCCCCTGAGGTGCGGGATCACGACGTGCCAGGTCATCTGCCACGCGCTCGCGCCGTCGATGCGGGCCGCCTCGATGTATTCGTCGGGCATCATCTGCAGCGCGGCGAGCATCATCAGCATCGTGAACGGAAACCACTCCCAGGTGTCGGCGATCACGATCGCGGTCAGCGCCCAGTTCGCATCGGTGATCAGCGCCGGCACGTCCCAGCCCAACGCGTTGAAGACCCACCAGAACGGGCTGATGTCCGGCGTGTACAGCACCTTCCAGATGATCGCGACGACGATCGGCGGCAGCACCATCGGGATCAGGAACACGGTGCGCAGCGCGACCAGCACGCCCGCGCGCAGGTTCAGCAGCAGCGCGAACGCGAAGCCGAGCAGCAGCTGCAGCCCGACCGTCCAGAACGACAGCTTCGCCTGAACCCAGAACGACTGGTGCAGGCGATCGTCCTCCAGCATGAAGCCGTAGTTGCGCAACGGCCTGGCGAAGTCCCACAGCGTGTCCGGGCGCGTCAGGTCGAGCGGCGTGAAGCTGGTGACCAGCAGGTACAGCGTCGGGGCGAGCGTGACGACACCGAGCACGATCAGTGCCGGCCAGAGCAGGCGCCAGTAGAACGCCTCACGGGCCCTGGCGTTCGATCCCTTCGCGACGATCGGCGCACGCGCGAGCGCCGCGCCACCGGCCGTCGCGACGCGACCCGTCATGCGCCGGCCCTCGCGCGGATGCTCACGAGCCCGGCGCCGTCACGGTTCGCAATGCCTACTTCCTAGACCTTGACGCCGGCCTTGCGCAGGTCGGCGAGGGCCTGCGCCTGCGCCTCCTTCATCGCTTCGGGCGCCGACATCTGCTTGCTCGCGATCTTCTCGATCGCCTTGTTGATCTTGTCGCCGACCTGCGGGAACACCGGCACGGTGCGGTACTTCATGTAGCCGGACTTGCCGCCGAGCTCGAGCACCTGCAGATAGAGCGACGCGACGTCCTGCCCGTTGAGCGTCATCGCCTTCCGGTACGCCGGGTCGGTGATGATCGAGCGGCGGCACACCGCCGAATAGCCCTTCTCCAGCGCGATCCGGCGCAGCGTCTCCTTGCTCATCGCCCACTGGATGAACGCCCACGCCGCGTCCTTCTTCTGCGCGCCGAGCGGGATCCCGTAGCCGTGGCTGTTCGAGCCGGGAAAGTTGCCGGCGGGCCCGGCCGGCATCAGCGCATAGCGTGCCGTCGAGCGGACCTTGCTTTCCTCGTGCTTGACCAGCGGCGTCAGCCAGCCGATCGACTGCGTGCGGATGTTCGCCCGCCCGCCGATCTGTGCGCGCATCGCCTGGTCGTCGGTGTACGACATCACGCCGGACGGACCGTACTTGGAGAGCAGGTTCGCATACCAGGCCGCGGCTTCGGCCGCCTGCGGCGTGTCGAGCACCGGGAAGAGGTCGCCCGGCGGATCGCGGAACACCTTGGCGCCGTAGCCCATCAGGTACGGGATGACGTTCCAGTGGTGAAGGCGGTCGGCGACGAACGCGGCGACGTTGTCCTTTCGGTGCACCGCCTCGCAGACCTTGACGAGCTCGTCGAAGGTCGTCGGCATCTTCAGGCCGGCCGCATCGATCAGGTCGGCGCGCGCGGCCCCCATGATCATCGCGCCCGCCTCCCAGGCCAGGCCGTAGGTCACGCCCTTGGCGTCCTGCAGCGAACTCTGCGCGCCGGCGACGAAATCCTTCGCGTCCCACTCGGGAGGCGTGCGGTTCGCGTCGCCGATGAATTCGTCGAGCGGCGCCAGCCAGTTCGCGCCGATCCAGCGCCCCGAATAGATGAAGGTGATGTTGCAGAAGTCGTAGGCCTGGCCCTTGGTGGAGAGTTCCAGGTCCATGCGCTGGTTGTAGACGGGGAACGCCTGCAGGTCCAGGTTCACCTTCATGCCGGACGCCTGCTCGAACTCGGGCAGATAGGCCTTCAGGTAGGTCTGGAACACGTGCTGGAAGCACGCGCCGTTGATCGTCACGCCGGCGAAGGGCTTCGCCTGGCCGAGCACGACCGGCGCGTGGATGTTCAGACCCAGCGCTGCACCGGTGCCGACGGCGGACCTGAGCCATCTGCGCCGGGAAGTCCGCACCGTGCTCGTCGGGCCCGGATCGCCTTGCCCGTCGCCTGCCGACGCCTCGCGCACCGGCGCACAGGCACCATTCATCGCACGGCTCATGTCTCGCTCCTTTGCGCCGGCATCGTGTCGTGCCGAATCCTTCGTGTCGCACCGCGCCGGCTTTGACCGGCTGCGGCCGACGATGGCATAGTGACCGAGCCGACGCAACGCGCGACGCGGCGCATCGCCCACCCCGAACACGCCCGACCACTCGACCCGAAGGACACGACACCGATGACGGATCCGCGCGGAACCTGCCTGATCACCGGTGGCGCGCGCGGCATCGGCCGCGCCAGCGCGCGCCTCGCCGCCTCGCTCGGATGGGACGTCGCGGTGAACTACCGCGAACGCGACGACGCCGCCGGCGCGCTGGTCGCCGAGATCGCGTCGCTCGGGCGGCGCGCGCGTGCGATCCGGGCCGACGTCGCCGACGAGGCCGACGTCGTGCGACTGTTCGCCGAGTCCCGCGATGCGCTCGGCCCGATCACCGCGGTCGTCAACGCGGCCGGCATCGGGCTGCACGCCAGCGTCGACTCGCTCGATGCGCTGCAGCTGCGCCGGTTGTTCGACGTCAACGTCATCGGGCTCATGCTCTGCTGCCGCGAGGCGGCCCGGCACATGTCGCGCAGCCACGGTGGCGCGGGCGGCGCGATCGTCAACGTCTCGTCGATGGCGGCGACGATCGGCGGACGCGCGGGCGCGACGGCATACGCGGCCTCCAAGGGCGCGGTCGACGTGTTCACGACCGGGTTCGCGAAGGAAGTCGCCGCACAGGGCATCCGGGTGAATGCGGTCCGCCCCGGCGTCACCGACACCGACATGATCGAGCGCATGCGCAGCGGCGCGCTGCGCGCGAAGATCGAGGCGACGATCCCGATGCAGCGCTACGGCACGCCCGAGGAGGTCGCGCAGGCCGTGGTGTGGCTGCTGTCGGCGCCGTCCTCGTTCGTCACCGGCGCGCACGTCAACGTCGGCGGCGGCGGTTTTCTCGTCTGATCACGGCGCACGCCGCGCGCTCGGACCCCGTGCGCGGCATCGCTTCGGCACGGCGGGCATCCGGATTGCCGGTGCACGCGACCCGGATCGGGAGCGCCCGTCATGTCGATGCCCCCCACGAGCCGCCGTGCCCTCTTCGTCGCCGTCGCCGCCACGCTCGTCGCGTCCTGCGCGCAGCTGTTGCCCGTCGGCATGGATCGACCGCCGGTGGCCTCGCCGCCGGCGTCGGTCGGTCCCGATCCGGCGCTGCCGCCGGTCGACGCGAGCCTGATCCCGACCGTGCGGATCGCGCCGGCGAAGGGCTGGCGCGACGGCGAGACGCCGGAGGTCGCCGCCGGCGTGACGGTGAAGGCGTTCGCGACCGGGCTCGACCATCCACGCTGGCTGACCGTGCTTCCCAACGGAGACGTGCTCGTCGCCGAGACGAACGCACCGCCGAAGCCGGACGACGGCCAGGGCCTCGAGGGCAGGCTGATGAAGGCGGTGCAGCGTCGCGCCGGCGCCGGCGTGCCGTCGGCCGATCGCATCACGCTGCTGCGCGACGCCGACGGCGACGGCGTCGCCGACACGAGATCGGTGTTCGTCGACGGCCTGCGGTCCCCGTTCGGCATGGTACTGATCGGCACGCGGCTCTACATCGCCAGCACCGACGCGATCGACGCGTTCGACTACGCGCCCGGCCAGATGCGGATCGAGGGCGCAGCAACCCGCATCACCGATCTGCCGGCCGGCACGATCAACCATCACTGGACCAAGAACATCATCGCCTCGGCCGACGGCGGCAGGCTCTACGCGACGGTCGGGTCGAACAGCAACGTGGGCGAGAACGGCATCGAGGCCGAGAAGGGTCGCGCCGCGATCTGGGAGGTCGACCCGGCCACCGGCGACAAGCGCCTGTTCGCGACCGGCCTGCGCAACCCGAACGGCATGGCCTGGATCGACGGCGTGCTCTGGACGGTGGTGAACGAACGCGATGAGCTCGGCAACGACCTGGTTCCCGACTACCTCACGTCGGTGAAGGACGGCGGCTTCTACGGCTGGCCGTACAGCTACTTCGGCGCGTCGGTCGACACGCGCGTGTCGCCCCAGCGTCCCGACCTGGTGGCGAAGGCGATCGCGCCCGACTATGCGCTGGGCGCGCACGTCGCCGCGCTCGGGCTCGTCGCGGCGAGCGACACCGCGCTGCCGGCGCCGTTCGCCGACGGCGTGTTCGTCGGCGAACACGGCTCGTGGAACCGCGACCCCGCCGTCGGCTACAAGGTCGTATTCATCCCCTTCGCCGACGGCAGGCCGGCGGGCGCGCCGATCGACGTGATGTGGGCCTTCGTCGACGCGAACGGCGAGGCGCGTGGGCGGCCGGTCGGCGTGGCGATCGACCGCCGCGGTGCGCTGCTGGTCGCCGACGACGTGGGCAACGCCATCTGGCGCGCGACCGGCGCGCCCCCCTGAGGGACCGCCTGCGCGGGAGGCGAGTCTGCGGGTGCGCCGCGGATTCGGCGAACCGAACTCGGCGACCCGATTCAGCGGCCCAAGTTCGACGATCCAGACTCAGCGACCCGTGGGTTGCGCCGGAGGCGGCGCGCCCGCCGACGCCTCCGGCGGACGGCTCAGCGCGAGCCGCGACCAGACGTCGCGGACGTCGCCGTCGCGCAGCGCCGCGCGGATCGCGTCGGACAACGCGCCGACCACCGGCGCGGCGGCTCCGTCCGGCAACGCCGCGACGAAGCGCTCGCGCAGCTCGAGCCCGCGATAGCCCGCCTCGTCGAAGGTCGCGACACCCGGCGCGAACGGCGACCGCGCGGCGCCGGCGATCGCGATCGCCCGCAACCGCCCCGCCCGAACGATCGGCAGCACCGACCCCTCGGTCCCGATCGCCATCGCGACTTCGCCGGCCGCGGCTTCACGCAGCGCCGCGACCTCGTCGCGGTACGCGACGTGCGACAACGCCAGTCCGGCGGCCGCCGCGAATCGCCGCGCGATCTCGTCCGCGAGCGCCCCGTCGCCGTCGTTGCCGCAGAGCGGCGCCACCGCCGCCGTCCGGACCCACGCGACCAGCGCGTCGACGGACCGGATCGCCGCAGGCACTTGGGGGCCGCAGGCCAGCACGAGCCCGGTCGCGGCAACCTCGCCGACGATCGCGGGCCCGTTCGCGCGCATGTCGACCGGGGTCGCCGCGCCCGGCGCCGTCTCCAGCTGGCGGCGCGACGCGAGCAACATCACCGAACCGTCGGTCGGTGCGTCGGCGAGCGCGCGCAGCGCCAGCAGTCCGCTCGCCCCGGTCCGGTTCTCGACGAGGTGGCGACGGCCCGAACGGGCCTGCCACTTGAGCGCCAGCGTGCGCGCGACGACGTCGAGCGTGCCGGCGGGCGGTCGTCCGACGAGGATCCGCACCGGGCCGACCGCCGACACCGGGGCCGCGCCGACCGGGGCGGCGCGCGCGGCCGCCGCCACCGCCCCGGTCGCGCCGATCCATCGCAGCAGCCGCCGTCTGGCTTCGCCGGCGTCGTCGACGTCGTCGGCGTCGTGGGCTTCGTCGGTTCCGTCGCGTTCCGGTTCCAAGCGCGCTCCGGCGTGCGCGCCCGGCCGGGCGCAGGAGCAGCGATTGTCGTCGATCAGACCGTACACTAGCGCCCGCCACCCATCGGCAGGAGCCTGCATGAACCCGCGAGACGAACTGACGAAGCTGCCGGCGACGGAGCTGCGCCGACTGATCGGCACGAAGACCATCTCGCCGGTCGAGCTGCTCGAGGCGTGCATCGCGCGGATCGAGCGGATCGACCCGGCGGTGAACGCGATCGCCGCCCGCGCCTTCGATCGCGCGCGCGCCGAGGCGCGTGCCGCCGAGCGGGCGGTGCGCTCGGGCGACGCGCTCGGCCGGCTCCACGGCCTTCCGATCGGCGTCAAGGACCTTCAGGACACCGCCGGGATCCTCACGACGCACGGCTCGCCGATGTACCGCGACCACGTGCCGGCGACGGACGCGGCGCAGGTCGCGCTCGTTCGCGCGGCCGGCGCGATCGTCGCGGCCAAGACGAACACGCCCGAGTTCGGCGCCGGTGCGAACACCCGCAACCCGGTCTGGGGCGCAACCGGCAACCCCTTCGACCCCACGCTGAACGCCGGCGGCTCGTCCGGCGGCTCGGCGGTCGCACTGGCCTGCGACATGCTGCCGCTCGCGACCGGATCGGACACCGGCGGCTCGTTGCGCATCCCGGCGGCGTACTGCGGCGTGGTCGGCCTGCGGCCTTCGCCCGGTCTGGTGCCGATGGATGGCCGCGGTCTCGGCTGGACGCCGCTCCCGGTGCTCGGGCCGATGGCGCGCAACGTCGGCGACCTCCGGCTGCTCTTTGCCGCGCAACTCGGCGTCGACGACCGCGACCCGCTGTCGCGAGCGCTCGATCCCTCGACCGCCGCCGCGCCCCGGTACGCCGACCTCGGCAGCCTGCGCGTCGCGTGGACCGCCGACTTCGGCCAGTGCCCGGTCTCGGACGGGATCCGCACGCTGATGCGCACGCGCATCGACGCGATGCGCCACCTGTTCCGCTCGGTCGACGAACTCGCGTTCGACTTCGGCGACGCCGATCGGTGCTTCGACGTGATGCGCGCGCAGACCTTCCTCGCCAGACACCGGGACGCCTGGGAGAACGACCGCGAGCGGCTCGGGCCGAACATCCGCGCGAACTACGAACTCGGCGCGTCGATGTCGCTCGCCGACGCCGCCTGGGCGCACGCCGAGCAGACGCGCCTGATGCGCCGGTTCCAGCGCCTGTACGACGCGTACGACCTGGTGCTGTCGCCGACGGTCGCGGTGTCGCCCTTCCCGTGGACCCGGCCGTACCTCGACGAAATCGACGGGAGGCCGTTGAAGAACTACTACCACTGGCTCGCGCTGACCTACGTCGTGACGCTGGTGACGAACCCGGCGATCTCGCTTCCGTGCGGCGTCGACGCGCACGGCATGCCCTTCGGCCTGCAGGTGGTGGGGCGCTGCGGCGGCGACCTCGCGCTGCTCGACGCGGCGGGCGCGCTCGAGATGGCGTTCGCCGGCATCGACGGGCTCGGCCGCCCGGTGCCGGACGTGCGGCGGCTCGCGTCGGACAGGCCCGAGCTGAAGTCGATCGTCACGGACCCGCCCGCCGTGGCGCTCGCGTGCCGCTGATCGCGGCAGGCGTCGAGGCCCACACGAATCTGCGAGAATCCGGCCACACCGAGGACTTGACGATGGACCTGCCGACCTTCGACGAATTCAGGCGGAGCGCCCTTGCGCAGGGTGCCGCCGAGGTGCTGGCGCGCGAGTGGGCGCCGGACACCCGCGCCGACACCCACACGCACCCGTTCGGCGCGAAGGCGCTGGTGGTCAGGGGAGAGATGTGGCTCACGGTCGGCGGCGACACGCGCCGGCTGTTGCCGGGGGATCGCTTCGAGCTCGACGCCGGCGTCGCGCACGCCGAGCGCTACGGCCCCGAAGGCGCCACCTACTGGGTCGCGCGCAGCTGACCGCCGGCGCGCGTCGGTGCTGCGGCGCCTGCGCCGCGCGGCCTCACTGCATCAGCGAAGGCAGCCACAGCGCGATCGCCGGAAACACGCACAGCAGCACGAGCCGCAGGATGTCGGCCGCGAGAAACGGCATCACGCCGGCGTAGATCCGCGCGAGCGGCACGTCGCGCGCGATCGAGTTGATCACGAAGACGTTCATCCCGACCGGCGGCGAGATCATCCCGAAGGTGACGGTCATCACGATGATGACGCCGAACCACACCGGGTCGAAGCCGAGCTGCATCATCGCCGGGAACACGATCGGGACGGTCAGCAGGATGATCGCGAGCTCGTCCATCACCGCGCCCAGCAGCAGGTAGCCGAGCATCACGATCGCGAGAACGCCCCACGGCCCGACCGGCAGGTGCGTCAGCCAGTCGACCGCGTTCTGCGTGAACTGCGTGATCGTGAGGAAGTAGCCGAACAGGAACGCGCCGACGACGACGGTCATGATCGCCGAGGACACGCGCAACGCGTCGATCAGCGCCTCGCGGATCTGTCGCCACCCGAGCCTGCGCCTCGCGAGCCCGATCAACAGCGTGCCGCTCGCCCCGATCCCCGCCGCCTCCTGCACCGTGAACAGGCCGCCGTAGATCCCGCCGAGCACGAACACGAACAGCAGCACCACCGCCCAGAGGTCGCGAAGGCTCGCGATGCGTTCGCGCCAGGTGTGCGACTCGCCGACCGGCAGCCAGCGCGGGAAGCGCCAGCCGATCAGCTGGACGACGAGGAAGTAGAACACGACCGCCAGCAGACCGGGGATCACGCCGGCGGCGAACAGCTGCCCGATGTCGACCTCGGTCATGATGCCGTAGAGCACGAAGATCGTCGACGGCGGGATCATGATCCCGATCGTCCCCCCGGCGGCGATGAGGCCCGCCGACAGGCCGGCGTCGTAGCCGGCGCGACGCATCTCGGGCAGCGCGATCTGCGACATGGTCGCGGCCGTCGCGACCGAAGATCCGTTGATCGCGGCGAAGCCCGCGCACGCGGCGATCGACGCGTACGCCAGGCCGCCGCGCCGGTGCCCGAACCACGCGCGCCCGGCGACGAAGAGCTCGCCGCTCATCCCCGACGCCGACGCGAACGCGCCCATCAGGATGAACATCGGGATCACCGCGAGGTTGTAGTCGCTGAGCACCGACAGCGGGACGTTGCCGAGCAGGTTCAGCGCCGGTGCGAGGCCGCTGAGCGCGGCGAAGCCCAGCACGCCGACGATGCCCATCGCGATGCCGACCGGCAGGCCCATCGCCATCAGCACGAACATCGCGACGAAGCCGCTCAGCGCGACGAGGTCACGATCCATCGGTGGGCTCCTGGCGGCGCGCGGTGCGCACGAGGCGCAGCAGCGCGAGCAGCGCCGCGGCGACTGCGCCGCTCGCGGCGACGCCGGTGAACCAGATCAGCGGGATGCGCAGGTCGGTCGTCGACTGCGTGCCGCTCGACAGCACCTTCGCCCAGACCATCCACGCCATCGGCGCGAGGAACACGAACGCGATCGCGCCGTTCACCAGGTCGAGCACGCGCCGTCGCGTCGGCCCCAGGCGCTCGCGCAGCACGTCGACGCAGATGTGGCTCGCGTGCCAGGTCGTGACCGCGATCCCCCAGAACAGCGCGATCGCCATCAGCATGCGCGACCCGTCGAACCAGTCCGGGATCTGCACGGCGAACAGGTCGCGGAGCACGACGTTGCCCGCCGTGACCAGCGCGATCAGCAGCAGCGACAGCGCCGCCGTCGTCTCGATCGCGGAAACGAGGCGACGCATCGGACAGTCAGTACGCGCCGCCGGTCTTCGCGAGCTGCGCCTTCAGGTCGTCGAGCAGCTTGCGGCCGGGATAGCCGGCCTTGTCGGCTTCCGCGACCCAGCGGTCGTACATCGGCGCGGCGGCCTTCTTCCAGGCGTCGAGCTGCGCGCTGCTCAGCGACACGATCGTGTGGTTCTTCATCGCCTTGAGCTTCTCGCGCCCGGCATCCTCCATCTCGCCCCAGTCCTTGCCGACGCGAGCCGCCCATTCGTTGTTGCAGTGGTCGTCGATGACCTTCTTCTGCTTCGCCGACAGCGCGTCGTACCAGGGCTTGTTCATCGCCCACACGAACGGCGCCGCGTACAGGCGCATGTCGGTGTGGTACGTCACTGCCTTGTCGATGCCGAAGGAGATGATCGAGTTCCACGGGAAGGTGATCGCGTCGGCGACGCCCTTGGTCAGCGCGTCGCGCGCTTCCGGCGCGGACACCTGCACGCTCGTGCCGCCGAGCGACGCGACCAGCTGGCCCACCTCGCCGTTCGCCGGCCGCACCTTCATGCCGGCGATCTGCGAGGGCTCGGTGATCGGCTTCTTCGAGTGGATCGTGCCCACGTGCAGGTGCGAGAAGCAGACCTTGACGTCCTTCATCTCCTTCTCGGCGAGAGGACGGTACCAGGCATCGAGCGCGGCAGACGCCGGACCGGGCTTGTCGACCAGGAAGGGCAGCGCACCGGCCGCGAAGATCGGGAAGCGCCCGGGCTGGTAGCCGGGATTGACGTAGGTCATCTGCGCGATCCCGTCGCGCGCCATGTCGTAGTGGTCGGGCGCCTTGCCGAGCTGCTGCGCGGGGAAGATCACGACCTTGATGCTGCCACCGGACGCCGCCTCGACCGACTTGGCCCACGGGAAGAAGCCGGTGATCGCGAGCGCGTGCTGCCCCGGCACCCAGTGCGCGAGCTTCAGTTCGACCTGCTTGTCCTGCGCGAGCGCGGGGCGCGCGTCGAGGGCCGCGGCGCCGGCCGCGACCGCCGTGGCGGCGAAGACAGCGGCGGCGAGGGGATGGCGGGTGGTCTTCATGGTCGGTCTCCTTCGGTTGAATGTACGGGTCGTTCAGTCGCGGGGCGTTTCATCGAGTGCCAGTGGATCGGCTGGCCGGCCGCGGCTGCGGGTCCGGCCCGTCCGGGCGGTGCGTCGACCGTCGGCGCCGGCCGCGGCGCGTCGGGGTCGGCCAGCGCGGCGTCGATCGCGTCGCGCAGCGCGACCTGCGCGGCGTCGTCGGGCGCGACGACCGGCTCTACGCGCGCCGCGAAGATGCGTTCGTAGCTGGCGCGGCCGCGCTCGAAGGTGTCGCTGTAGCCCTTGCGAAGCCGCGGCAGGCCGGCGAGCGCGGCGGCGAAGCCGGCGTGCACCGGCAGCGCCCGCGTCAACGCCGCGAGCCACGCCTCGATCGCCGCCTGCTCTTCGAGGAAGCGCAGCGAATGCCGGCGCCACCGCGCCAGCCCTGCCAGCAGGCGCAGCAGCGCGAAGCCGTGCACCGAACTGGTGGTCAGCGTGATGCCGCGCCCGCGCGCGCCCACCGGCGCCGTACGCGTCGCGCGCCGGCGCAGCCAGCGCCCCGGGCCAGGCGGCACGACCGCCGCGATCTCGTCCAGGCCGGGGCACAGGTGCTCGCGGATCGTGACGATGTCGCCGGGCGCGGCCTGCACCTCGGCGCGCACCCGCGCGAAGCGCGAGGCCCGGGTCTTGAGGTCGGCGACGCGGGCGATGTCCTCGTAGGTCATCCACAGCGCGAGATGGCGTGCCGCTTCCTCGAGCGCGGGCCTCGCGGACGGGGCGTCGCCGGCGGCGCGGCACAGCGCGTCGACCCGCGAGCGGTACGCGTCCGCGTAGGCCTCGTCCTGGTAGTCGCGCGCGCGCGCCTCGCCTCGCGCGACGATGTCGGCGAGTGCGGGCCACCGTCGGACCGCGTCACCGCGGGCCGGCGCGCCGGCGCCGGACACCGGCGCCACCCCGTCAGCGGTAGCGGCAGCGGCGGCATCGGCATCGGCGGCACGCGTGTCCGCGGTCGTGCGCGAGGTCGTGGCCGCGGCGGCGGCCGCCGCGAAGCCTTCGTCGTAGCCCGCCAGGCTCGCGTCGACGCCCAGGCCGCCGTCGCGGATCACCGCCTCGTCGATCTCGCGCGGCCACGGCAGGCTGCCGCTGCCGGCGAGCGCGCCGTACATCACCGCGCTGATCACCGTGCGGTTGCGCTGCGCGATGTCGCGCATGTCGATCGCGATGCAACGCGCGGCGGCCGACGACGCGGCGGCGAACAGGCGTTCGTCGTCGACGCGCCCGTCGCCCATCGCCATCTTCTCCTTCGTCGTGAGCACGCGGTGGCGCGCGGTGATCAAGGTCGTGCGCTCGTCGTCGACGAAGCCGCGCTCGATCATCCGAACGCCCTCGAGGAGCTCGCTCGACAGCACGACGTCGACCCGTCCCGGCACCGGCATCAGCGCGAAGACGGGTCGCGTCGCCCCCTCGCCCGCCCGTGCGAGGAACTCGACGTAATAGCTGGTGGCACCGGTGCGCTGCGCGACGCCCGGCACCGACGTCGCCTGCACCGGCAGCTTCGCGCGAAGCGCGGCCTCGACGATCCAGTTCGCGAGCACGCCGCCGCCCTCGCCGCCCAGCGCGGCGATCAGGATCGCGCGCGGCAGGTCGCCCGGCGCCCCCGTCCCGTTCACGCCGGCTGCATCCACGAGATCGCGACGCGGCGGACGCGCTCGAGCAGCCGGTCCCAGGCGTTCGGGTTGGTGACGACGTCGGCCCGCCAGAACGACGGGCACAGCGCCGCGGCCTGCGCCACCTCGCCGCACAGGCCGCAGCCGACGCAGCCCTGCTCCACCGTCGCGACCGGGTCGCGCTTGAGCGGATCACGCGATGCGCGCACCGTCAGCGTCGGACAGCCCGACAGCCGGATGCAGGAGTGATCGCCGGTGCAGGTCTCGTCGTCGACGCCGTAGCGCGTGCGCACGACGCGCCGGCCCGCCTTCAGCGCCCGTTCGCGCAACGGCTTCACGCGCCGCTGCCGCTCGAGCTGGCACTCGCCCTCGGCGACGATCACCTTCAGGCCGCGCTCGCGGGTCGTGAACGCCTCGCGCAGCGTGTCCCGCACGCTCGCGACGCGGTAGTTGTGCACCGTCCTCAGCCAGCGCACGCCCATGCCCTTCAGCGTGTTCTCGATCGTGCGCTCGTCGCCGGTGGCGCTGCGCCCCTCGGCGACCTGTCGCGACGCCGACGCCGGCGTCGAGACGACATCCTGCGTGCCGGTCGCCGAGGTGTAGCCGTTCTTCATGATGACGAGCACGCCGTCGCCGCCATTGAGCAGCGCCGACGACACGCCCGACAACAGGCCGTTGTGCCAGAAGCCTCCGTCGCCCATGATCGCGACCGGGCGCCGCTGCTGGAAGCTGCGCACGCCGGCCCCGCTCGCGAGGCTCATCCCGTAGCCGAGGATCGAGTTGCCGAACGAGAACGGCTCGAAGGTGGCGAGCGCGTGGCAGCCGATGTCGGCGCTGACATGCATCGGCCCGACCTCGCGCTGCACGAGCTTGAGCGCGGCGAATACCGGCCGCTCGGGGCAGCCGATGCAGAAGTTCGGCGGCCGCGCCGGCAGCGGCCCGCCCAGGATCTGCGCGACGCTGCCGCGGCTGCGCGCGATGCGCTCGAGCAGCGCACGCGTCGGCGCGGTGACCGCGGCGTGTCCGCGCCCGGATCCCGCGTCGCCGCGACCATCCGGCGCGGGACCATCCGGCGCGGGGCCGTCGACCTCGTCGAGCCAGCGCCCGAGGCCGCCGAGCATCACCTCGGCGGTGTACTCGCCGCCCATCGGCAGCATGCCCTTGCCGTGCAGCGGCGTGTCGATGCCCGCGCGGCGCAGGGTCGCCGCGATCTCCTGCTCGATGAAGTCGGGCTGGCCTTCCTCGACGACCAGCACGCTGCGCCTGCCCGCGGCGAATGCGGCGATCTGCGCCGGCACGAGCGGGTAGACGACGTTGAGCACCAGCAGCGGGATGCGGCTCGCGCCGTAGGCGTCGGCGAGCCCGAACTGCTGCAGCGCACGGATCAGCGTGTTGAAGAGGCCGCCCTGCACCACGATGCCCAGGTCGCCGCGGTCGCCGTCGATTGTCTCGTTGAGCGCGTGCGCCTCGATGAATCGACGCGCGGCGGGCAGCCGCACCTCGACCTTCTTCTTCTCGTGGCCGAAGGTGACCGGCGGGTGTGCGAGCTTCTCGTAGTCGAAGCGGGCGGGTTCGGCGAGCAGGTCGCGCGTGCCGATCGCCGGGCGCCGGTTGTCCTTCGCGACGAAGCTGCCGCGCACGTGGCACGCCCGGATGCGCAACTCGAGGATGACCGGCGTGTTCGACGCCTCGGACAGCTCGAAGGCCTGCTCGACGCAGCGCACGATCGTCGGCAGGTCCGGACGGGGATCCATCAGCCAGAGCTGCGACTTCAGCGCGAACGCGTGCGTGCGCTCCTGGATCACGCTCGCGCCCTCGCCGTAGTCTTCGCCGACGACGATCAGCGCGCCGCCGGTCACGCCCGGCGACGCGAGATTCGACAGCGCGTCCGACGCGACGTTGGTGCCGACGATCGACTTCCAGGTGACCGCCCCGCGCACCGGATACATGATCGACGCGCCGAGCATCGCCGCGGCGGCCGCCTCGTTCGTGCACGCCTCGACGTGCACGCCGAGCGCCTGCATGTCGTCCTTCGCCTGCACCATCACGTCGAGCAGGTGCGACACCGGTGCGCCCTGGTAGCCGCCGACGTAGCTGACGCCGGACTGCAGCAGCGCCTTGGTGACGGCGAGGATGCCTTCGCCGTGGAAGACGTCCCCGTCTCCCAGGCGCAGCAGGCCGATCTCTTGCTTGAACGATACTTCCAGGGTCGTCTCCGTCTCGGGTGGCGCGTGCGCGGTGCCGGGCGGGGCTCGCCGCCCGGTCGGGCGCCGGCAGGGCGGCGCCGCCGGCGGACCCGGGGCGGCCGGCGGCCCGGCGCGCCCGCTCGCGAGCGATGTTAACCGGTCTGTCGCGCCGCGCGCGCGAGCGCAGCCGCGGCCGTCGCTTCAGTTGCCGGCATCGCAGCGGTCGGGACCCAGGGTCGCGATCCGCGCGAGCATCGCCCGAACCTCGTCCGCCAGCACGGGCGACCCGTCGCGGTCGCGCGCGGCCGCGCCGAGCGTGCGCACGGCGTCGGCGATCCGGCCGTTCGACTGGCGCACGCTCTGCCTGGAGACCTCCAGCGTGCGGACGGTCCGGTCGCAGGCGTCGAGCAGCAGCCGCCGCTCGGGCGAATCGGCGCAGTCCCGAAGCGCAATTCCGCGAGCGCGCGAGAGCGCGTCGAGCGAGGCGGTCGCGGTCTGCGCCGCGATGCGGCCGAGCTCGATCGCGACCGACATGTGGCGCTCGAACTCGACGCTCATCCGGCGCAGGTCCGCGATCGGGGCGGACGACGACGCGCGGGCGAATCCGTCGATCTGCGCGTCGGCGCGCACCATCATCGCCGCCACGGCCTGCAGCAGCGCGGCGATGAATTCGCCGTCGGACGTGGCACGCTGCAACGCAGACTTGAATTCGTTCATGGCTCGAGGGGATCCGACACGCGGGCAGCCGGATTATGACCGTCGGGCGTCGGGCCTGCCGACATCGGCCGTTCCACTTCCCGCGCGCGGCCCGGCCGCGTCCGGATCAGTCGGCGACCGGCGTGTCCAGACCGGCCGGATGCGCAGCGAAGTACGCCATCGCGGCGCTCACGCCCGAACCGGCGAGCTTCACGCCGGCGAGCGACAGGCCCATCTCGCAGCCCGCGAGCGTCGCGACCAGCGCGAGGTCGTTGCTGTCGCCCAGGTGGCCGATGCGGAACATCCTGCCCTTCACCTTGCCCAGGCCGGTGCCGAGCGAAAGGTCGAAGCGGCGGTGGATCAGCCGGCGCACCGCGTCGGCGTCGACGCCTTCCGGCGTGATCACGCCGGTCAGCACCGGCGAATGGAGCGCCTCGTCGGCGCACTGGATCGGCAGGCCCCACGCGCGCACCGCCGCGCGCACCCCCTCCCCCCAGCGCCGGTGCCGCGCGAACACCCGCTCGAGCCCTTCGCCGAGCAGCATGTCGAGCGACTCGGCGAGGCCGTACAGCAGGTTCGTGTTCGGCGTGTACGGGAAGTAGCCGTCGCCGTTCATCGCGAGCATCTCGTCCCAGGCCCAGAACGCCCGCGGCAGCGTCGCCTTGCGCGACGCGTCGATCGCGCGTGCCGACAGCGCGTTGAAGCTGATGCCGGGCGGCAGCATCAGCCCCTTCTGCGATCCCGACACCGAGACGTCGACGCCCCACTCGTCGTGCCGGTAGTCGGCGCTGGCGAGGCCCGAGATCGTGTCGACGAGCAGCAGCGCCGGGTGCTTCGCCGCGTCGATCGCACGGCGCACCGCCGCGATGTCGCTGGTGACGCCGGTGGAGGTCTCGTTGTGCACCACGCAGACCGCCCTGATCGTGCCGGCGGTGTCGGCGCGCAGCCGCCGTTCGACGAGATCCGCATCGACGCCGTGCCGCCATCCGGCCGCGTCCGGCAGCACGTCGTCGCGCCCTTCCCAGCACAGCGTCTCGACCGCCAGGCCCAGGCGCTGCGCGAGCTTGCGCCACAGCGACGCGAAGTGACCGGTCTCGAACAGCAGCACCGCGTCGCCCGGGCTCAGCACGTTCACCAGCGCCGCCTCCCACGCCCCGGTGCCCGACGCCGGATAGACGACCACCGGCTGTGCGGTGCGGAAGATCTTGCGGATGCCGCCGAGCACCTGCAGGCCGAGCGCACCGAACTCGGGGCCGCGATGATCGATCGTCGGCAGGCTCATCGCGCGCAGGATCCGATCGGGGACCGGGCTCGGTCCGGGAATCTGCAGGAAGTGGCGGCCGGACGGGTGGAAGTCGAGGTTCGGCATCGGGGCTCCGGAAGGTCGTCGACGGATCGGCAGGCGCGGCGGGCGCCGGAGCCGCATGGTAGCCGGGCGCTGGCCGGGCTGGACGCCGGCACGCGCGCGCCAGGGCGAAGACGGCGGGCGCGCGCGGGCCCAGCCGGTATGATCGCACCTGCCCATGAACGATACCGACGCCAACGACACCGGCACCGACACCAGCCAGGCGCTCGCGCGCCGGCTTCGCGCCGAGACCGGCGGCGAAGTCCGCTTCGACGCCGCGTCCCGGGGTCGCTATGCGACCGACGCGTCGATCTACCAGATCATGCCGGTCGGCGTCTTCGTGCCGCGCGACGAGGCGGACATCGAACGCGCGCTCGCGATCGCGCGCGACCTGAAGGTGCCGGTCCTTCCGCGCGGCGCCGGCACGAGCCAGTGCGGCCAGACGACCGGCGCGGCGCTGGTGGTCGACACGACGAAGCACTTCAACCGGATCCTCGCGGTCGACGCCGGCGCGCGCACCGCGACCGTCGAGCCGGGGCTCGTGCTCGACGCGCTGAACGCGCGGCTCAAGCCGCTCGGGCTCTGGTTTCCGGTCGACGTGTCGACCAGCGCGCAGGCGACGCTCGGCGGCATGGCGGGCAACAACTCCTGCGGGTCGCGCTCGATCCGCTACGGCAACATGGTGCACAACGTGCTCGGCGCGAGCGCGTGGCTCTCCGACGGCGAGCGCGTCGACTTCGGGCCCGTCGCCTCGCTGGGCGCGCGCGCGACGCGCATCGCCGAGTTCGTGCGCGGGCTCGCCGAGCGGCACCGTGCCGACATCGACGCCAACTGGCCGACGGTGCTGCGACGCGTCGCCGGCTACAACCTCGACATCTTCGCGAACCGCAACGAACGGCCGTACACGGCCGACGGCAGCGTCAACCTCTCGCACCTGCTGATCGGGTCCGAGGGCACGCTCGGCTTCACCCGCACGCTGACGCTGGCGCTCGCGCCGCTGCCGAAGGCGAAGGTGCTCGGCGTCGTCAACTTCCCGAGCTTTCGCGCGGCAATGGCCGCGGCACAGCACATCGTCCGGCTCGAGCCCACCGCGGTCGAGCTGGTCGATCGCACGATGATCGACCTCGCGCTCGCGAACCCGGCGTTCCGGCCGACGATCGCGGCGGCGCTGATCGGCGAGCCGGCGGCGGTGCTGCTCGTCGAATTCGCCGGCGACGACAAGCCGGCGCTGCGCCCGATGCTCGACCGGCTCGACGAGCTGATCGCCGACCTGGGCCTGCCGGACGCCGTCGTGAAGATGGCCGACGACACCGCGCAGAAGAACCTGTGGGAGGTCCGCAAGGCCGGCCTGAACATCATGATGAGCCTCAAGGGCGACGGCAAGCCGGTGAGCTTCATCGAGGACTGCGCGGTCCCGCTCGAGCACCTGGCCGACTACACCGACGCGCTGACCGAGGTCTTCGCGCGGCACGGCACCCGCGGCACCTGGTACGCGCACGCGTCGGTCGGCACGCTGCACGTGCGCCCGATCCTCGACATGCGCGTCGCCGGGCCCGGTGGGGGCGCGGCGAAGATGCGCGCGATCGCCGAGGAGGCGGCGGTGCTGGTGCGACGGTACCGCGGCGCCTACAGCGGCGAGCACGGCGACGGCCTGTGCCGCGGCGAGTGGATCGAGTGGCAGTTCGGGCCGGCGATCACCGACGCGTTCCGCGCGATCAAGCGCGAACTCGATCCGATCGGCCTGTTCAATCCGCGCCGGATCGTCGACCCGCCCAGGATGGACGACGCGTCGCTGTTCCGTTTCGCCTCCGACGCGGCGCCCAAGCCGTACCGCCGCATCACGCTGACGCCGGTGCTCGACTGGTCGGCGTGGAACGTCGATGCCGACCCGGTCACCGAGCGGACCAGCGCACCCGGCACCGGCGGCGACAGCACCGGCGGTTTCGCGAAGGCGATCGAGATGTGCAACAACAACGGGCACTGCCGGAAGTTCGACGCCGGCACGATGTGCCCGAGCTACCGCGTCACGCGGGACGAGCAGCACCTGACGCGCGGGCGCGCGAACACGCTCCGGCTCGCGGTCAGCGGCCAGCTCGGCGCCGACGCGCTGACGAGCGACGCGCTGTACGAGACGATGGACCTGTGCGTCGGCTGCAAGGGCTGCCGGCGCGAGTGCCCGACCGGCGTCGACATGGCGAAGATGAAGGTCGAGTTCCTCGCGCACTACAAGGCCCGCCACGGCTTCACGCTGCGCGACCGGCTGGTCGCGCACCTGCCGGACTACGCACGGCTCGCGAGTCGCGTCCCGTGGCTCGCGAACCTGCGCGACACCCTGCCCGGCATGGCCGCGCTCGGCGAGCGGCTGCTGGGCCTGTCGGCGGCGCGCTCGCTGCCGCGCTTTCGCGCCGACACCTTCTGGCAGGCGCGCGCGGGCCTGGGTCTCGCGTCCCGCGACGAGCTTCTCGCCGCGGCCGCCGCCGGCGACAAGGTCGTCGCGCTGTTCGTCGACACCTTCAACGCCTACCTCGACAGCGAGAACGCGCTCGCGGCGGTCAAGGTGCTCGAGGCGGCCGGCTATCGCGTCCACGCGATCGCCAGAGGCGACGAGGGCCACTGCTGCGGCAGGACCTTCCTCGCGACCGGCATGGTCGAGAAGGCGCGCGAGAAGGCACGCGCGCTCGTCGACGCACTCGCGCCGATCGCCGACGCAGGCATCCCGATCGTCGGTCTCGAGCCCTCGTGCCTGCTGAGCCTGCGCGACGAGTTCCTCGTTCTGGGCCTCGGCGCGTCGGCACCGCAAATCGCCGCGCACGCGCGCCTGTTCGAGGAATTCGTCGCCGCCGAGGCGGCGGCCGGGCGCTTCTCGCTGACGCTCGCCGCCGTCGACCGGCCGATCCTCGTGCACGGCCACTGTCACCAGAAGGCCTTCGACGCGGTCGCGCCGATCCTCGACGTGCTGAAGCTGATCCCGGGCGCGAAGCCCGAGCTGATCGAGAGCGCGTGCTGCGGGATGGCCGGCAGCTTCGGCTACGAGGCCTCGCACCGGCAGGTGTCGATGGCGATGGCCGAGGCGAGCCTGCTGCCGGCGGTGCGCGCGAAGCCCGATGCGATCGTCGTCGCCGACGGCACCAGCTGCCGGCACCAGATCGCCGACGGCGCGCAGCGCGACGCGGTCCACGTCGCGGCCCTGCTCGCGTCGCTGCTGCCGGCCTGAACGCCCGGCGGGAGGCGTCCGAGAGCCTCAAGGACCAGGCGGCGCGCCTCGCCGAGGCCGTCGGCGCGTTCCGGCTCGGCGCGACCTAGCCCGTCTTTCTCAACTCGGTGCTCGCGCTGGCCCCAAGTGATTGATTCTATTGAACGCGGTCCCTGACGGTCTTCACTACAAGGTCATTTGCGCGCCGGCGGTCTCGCCCGGTCTTGCGGTG
>JBFWSZ010000015.1:0-64498 GCA_050248115.1 Lautropia sp. | reverse complement strand
GCGCCAAGGACCAAGGTCTTCACTACACGCCTTCGCCCGCAATCGACCCTTATGCATCAACAACTTGGCGAGCATAACCCGCCAAAATCGGCAAATCAGCGCGCGAGTTGAGAAAGACGGGCTAGCGTCGCGTTTGCCGCGAGCCATCAACCAGGCGACATGGAATCCGCAGGCCCGCGGCTGCACGCCTCGCGCACGACGGACCGCGCCGCCTCGCCCTGGAGCGGAAACAGCGCCGCCGCCAGATCGACGAACGCGCGGACCTTGGGGGCCAGGTACCGGCTGCTCGGAAAGAGTGCGCTCACCTGGATCGATTCGTGCGCCCAGTCGGCAAGGACGGGGCGCAGCCGGCCGGTGCGCAACGCGTCTTCGGCGATCAGCAGTGGGACCAATCCGATGCCGAGGCCGTGCATCAGCGCATCGCGGATCGCAAGCGCATTGTTCACCCGAAGGCGCGCCGGCCCTTCGATCCGGACGGTCTTCGATTCGCCACCCTGTGCGAAGCGAAGGTCCCATCCGCGACGCATCGCACCGCCGGTGAACATGATCAGGTCGTGCTCGCGAAGCTGCGCCGGCGTCTCGGGCACGCCGCGCCGCTCGAGATAGCGGGGACACGCGAACAGGCCGTACTCGAGCCTGCCGAGCGACCGGGCGACCAGCCGCGACGGCTGCAGTGGCCCGATTCGGATGGCGAGATCGAAGCCCTCGTGAACGACATCGAGCACGCGCGACGTGTATTCCGCCTCGACCGTCACCTGAGG
Organism: Lautropia sp.; assembly: GCA_050248115.1. Taxonomy (GTDB): domain Bacteria; phylum Pseudomonadota; class Gammaproteobacteria; order Burkholderiales; family Burkholderiaceae_E; genus Lautropia. The sequence goes on along the minus strand of JBFWSZ010000015.1, from coordinate 63,737 downwards.
GTAGCGTTCGATGAACGCGTCGATCCAGCGGCCGACGGCGAGCATGCCGAACTCCACGCCGCAGGTCAGTCGCAGTTCGCCACGCGGCTCGGCATGAGCGTGGGCGACGAAGCGGGTGGTGTCGTCGACGGCCGCGAGGATGCCAACCGCGCGCTCGAACACCTCGCGGCCCATCTCCGTCACCGAAAGCTTGCGCGTGGTCCGCTCGATCAGCTTCGCCCCGAGTTCGCGCTCGAGCTGGGAGATCACGCGGCTGACGTAGCTCTTCTGCGTATCGAGCCGTTCGGCTGCACGGGTGAAGCTGCCCGACTGCACGACCTTCACCAGGATCCGGAGCTGATCGAGGGTCATCGTTGATTGATATCCGAATGGTGAACCATGTGTTCCATATCACGATCTTTATCGCCCATCGCTCAACGACAAGAATACCGCGGTCCATCCACTCGAGGAAGCGAACCGTGAGTCTCAAGGACCCGAACATCGTGAACCCGCAGGCGCGCAAGCGCGTCGCGATCGTGATCTCCAATCCCGCCGTCTCCACCACGAGCGGCTGGCCTGTCGGCTTCTGGTGGGCCGAGCTCTCGCATCCGTACTACGTGTTCTCGGAGCAGGGCTACGACGTCGAGTTGTTCAGCCCGAGCGGCGGCAGGTGCGAGGCCGACGCGATGAGCGACCCCAACGACCCGAGCGGCTACAGCGATACCGACCTGATCAGCCAGGGCTTCATTCACAGCCCGAAACTGAAGGCGCTGATCGACGACACGAAGAAGGTCGCCGACATCGACGTGAGCGCATTCGACGCGATCGTCGTCGCCGGCGGACAGGCGCCGATGTTCACCTTCGAGAAGGCCGTCGACCTGCAACGCAAGTTCGTCGCGTTCTACGAGGCGGGCAAGGTCGCCTGCGCGCTGTGCCACGGCACGGCGATCCTGGCGTTCGCGAAGCTGTCGAACGGCGAGTACCTCGTCGCGGGCAAGACGGTGACCGGCTTCGCGAACGTCGAGGAAGACTTTGCCGACAACGCGGTCTGGGAGTACGGCCTCCTGCCTCGCGACAAGCACGTGATGCCCTGGCGCATCGAGGACCGGCTGAAGGCCCTGGGAGCGAACTACGTTCGCGCCGGCCTGTGGCGCGGCTTCGCGATCCGAGACGGCAACCTCGTCACGGGACAGCAGAACTTCTCCGGCGAGGAGACGGCACGCGCCGTCGTCGCCGCCCTCGGCAGTTGAGCGGCGCCCGCCCCATGCACCCCCATCCCGACCTTCACGATACGAGGAAGACACGATGATCTCCAGCCCATCACGCCTGCTTCGACTCGCATTGGCGGCCGGCGTCGCCGCACTGGCCGCCGGCTGCACGTCCACACGAAGCGCCGAGCCGGTCCGCGTCGTGCTCGTGCACGGCGCGTGGTCCGACGCGACCGCCTGGGATCGCGTCGCCGCCGATCTCGACGCACGGGGCTTTTCGGTCGCGACGGTGAACCTGCCGGGGCACGGGGCCGACGAGACACCCGCCGAGCAGTTGTCGCTCTCCGCCTACGCGGACGCGGTCGTCGCGGCGCTGCCCGCGTCCGGCAAGGCGCTGCTGGTCGGTCACAGCATGGGCGGCATGGTGATCTCGCAGGTCGCCGAACGCGTGCCGGAGCGCATCGCGAAACTCGTCTACGTCGCCGCCTACCTGCCGCAGGACGGCCAGAGCCTCTACCAGATCTCGATGACCGACAAGGACAGCAAGGTGGGCAGGTACTGGCGTCAGGACGACCCGCAGAAGTACACGCCCGCGACGATCGCCCGCGAAGGCATCGTCGAGGTGTTCTGTGCGGACTGCAGCGCCGAGGATCGCCGGATGCTGGTCGACCGACACAAGGCCGAGGCGGTCGCGCCACTCGGTACGCCGGTGCGGTTGACCCCGACCCGATTCGGCAGCGTGCCGCGCGCCTACGTGCACACGACGCAGGACAATGCGGTGTCGTACGCGCTCCAGCGATCGATGCTCGCGGCGGCCGGCACGGCCGACCCGGTGGTCACGCTGCAGGCCTCGCACATGCCGATGCTGTCGCAGCCGAAGGCGGTCGCCGACGCCATCGCCGGCGCAGCGCGATGACCGGGGTCGCGATGCACGGCACGCCAACCTACCTGCCGAAGGCGCGCACCGAGGCATTCTCCGACGCCGTGATCGCGATCATCGTCACCATCCTCGTGCTCGAGGTGAAGGTGCCACGGCTGGAGGGGCCCGACCTCGAGGCCGGGCTGCACCACGCGATGCTGCACGCGCTTCCGGTCGTCGCGGCCTACGTCCTGAGCTTCCTGGTGCTGCTGGTGTTCTGGGTCGCGCACCACCACCTGCTGCACTCGATGCGTCGGGTCGACCGCAACTTCCTGTGGCTCAACGGCGTGTTCCTGATGCTGCTCGCGTTCGTTCCGGTACCCACCGAGCTGATGGGCGAGTACCCGTCCGCCGCGCTCGGCAGCGTCCTGTACGGCGCGGCGCTCGCGGCCGCGGGCCTCGCGTTCGTCGCGCTGCGCGGCTACGCGACGCGCCACGGGTCGTTGCTGCACGAGGCGATTCCCGCGGACACGGCGCGCGAGGCGGTGCGCAAGGGCCTGCTGTCGCCGGTGCTGTACGGGGCTGGCGCGCTGGCGGCACTGGTCGACCCGCGCATCGCGTGGGCGCTCTACGTACTCGTTCCGCTGATCTACATGTGGCCGGGACGCTTCGATCGCGCCGCGCACGCGCTGCGGGAGTGATCGTCGCGGCGCTCGATCGTGGGCACGGCCACCACGGCGTCTTTCGCCGATTCAGCGGCGCATCAGCCCGAACGCCACGTCGCGGCCCAGCTTCTGCACGATCGCGAGGCGGATCCACACCATCGCATAGGGTTCGAGCAGGCGCGCGGCGTCGAGGGGACCGAGGTCGAGCGGCTCGAAGCCGAGATCCGATGCGAGTGCAGCGGCGAGCGCCTTCGCGGGTGCGTCGTCACCGCAGTAGACCATCGCCGCACGCCCGCCCGGATAGACCGGATCGGCCATGTTCTCCCAGCCGGTGCTGTTGAAGATCTTCACGACCTTGGCGGACGGCGCCCAGGCCTGCACCTGCTCACCTCCCGACGCGTCGAAGCCGAGCGCGAGCCCGAACGAGGGCGTCAGCGGATTCGTCGCATCGAGCAGGGGTCGGCCGCCGAAGTCGCCGGCGGCGTCGATCGCGGCCTTCGTGCCCGACCACGGCGTGGCGAGCACGACCGCGTCCGATTCGCCGATCGCCGCTGCGATCGGGAGCGCGCGCGCGCCCGGGGAGGTGTCGAGCGCCTTTCGCACCTTCTCGCTGCCCGTGTCCCGCGCGGCATAGGTGACCCGATGCCCCCGGGCTGCCCAGCAGCGTCCGAGCGTGGCGCCGACCACGCCGGCGCCGATGATCGTGATGGATGTCATGGTCGTGATGTCTCCCTGGGTGGCTGAACGGAATCGATGCCTTCGACGGCGCCGGCACGCGTGCGGCGCGCATCGGGAATCGACGATCCGCGTCGTGTCCCGCGCGCTGGTTGGTCACGGCTCATGCGAAGCTCACCGACACGCTGCCCAGGCCCTCGATGCGTGCGTGGAACGTGTCGCCCGGCCGCGCGGTCGCCATCGGCCCGAGCGCACCGGTCAGCACGATGTCGCCTGCGCACAGCGGCTCGCCCGCGCGGGCGAGCGTCCGCGCGAGCCAGGCCGCCGCAGCGACCGGATGACCGAGGCACGCGCGGCCCGCACCCTCGGAGCAAGGTTCGCCGTTGCGATGCATCGTCATGACCGCGTCGCGCAGGTTCACCCGATCGAGCATGATCGGGTCGCCTGCGAGCACGAACGCAGCCGCCGACGCGTTGTCGGCGATGGTGTCGAAAAGCCCGATGCGCCAGTCGGCAATCCGGCTGTCGACGATCTCGAGCGCCGGCAACGCGAAATCGGTCGCGCGGATCACGTCGGCCATCGTCGCGTGCGGTGCATCGAGGTCGCGCTTCAGCACGAGCGCCACCTCGGCCTCGACCTTCGGCTGGATCAGCGTGGCGAAGCGCACCACGTCGCCGTCGACGTAGCTGCCCGCCGACCACAGGTCGCCGAAGTCGGGCGAATCGACGCCGAGCTGCTGCTGGACCGAACGTGCCGTCAATCCGACCTTGCGCCCGACCACGGCGTCGCCCGCGCGCCGCCGACGATCGCGCACGATCCGCTGGATCGCGTACGCGCTCGTCGCGTCCGGCACCACGTCACACTGCGCCGCCGTCTCGCGGAGCGGCGCGATCGGCACGTTGGTCTGCGCCGCTTGCCACAGCGCTTCGGCCAGTCGCTCGAGTCCGTCGGCCATGTCGTTTCCCCGTTCCATTCGATTCATACGAGCCGGCGCCCACCGTCGACGTCGACGATGGCGCCTGTCATGAAGCCGTTCGTCACGCACAGCGCGACCGCAGCGGCGATGTCGTCCGGCGTGCCGACACGCTTGACCGGTACGGCATCGGCCATCGCGCGGTAGGTCCGGCTTCGCGCCTCGGCGTCGAGCGCGCGCTCCCAGTACGGCGTGTCGACGAAACCGGGGGAGACGGCATTGACGCGGATCGGCGCGAGGTCACGCGCCACCGGACCGACCATCGCGTGCAATGCCCCGTTGCCGGCCGCCATCGCGGCCATCCCCGGGATCGCCGCGCGCGCGGCTGCGCCGGTCACCCAGGTGATCGAACCCTGCGGATCCAGGTGCGGCAAGGCGGCGAGCGAGACGCGCTGGAACTGCCAGAACTTGCCCTCGATGGTGCGGCGAAGCGCATCTTCGGTCATCGAGCGGTAGGTCCCGAGCGCACTCGTGCCGCCGATCGAGACGACCAGGTGGTCGAAGACGCCGTTGCGACGATAGGCCTCGCCGATCGCGCCCGGGTCGGCGGCATCCACCGATTCGCCGATCGTTCCGTCGGGCAACGCCCCAAGCGCCTGCCGTAGCCGCTCCTCGGATCGCCCGGCCACGATCAGCCGCGCGCCGGCCGTCGCCAGCGCACGCGCGGTCGCGAGCCCGATGCCGGACGTCCCTCCCCACACCCACACACGCTTGTCCTGCAGTCCCTGCATGCTTCATGCTCCTCGTCGTGCGAGCGCGAACGCGTAGTCGCGCGTCAGTCCCTGGCGGTAGGCGCAATGGATCCACAACTGCGCAAGCGGCTCGAGCATCCGCGCGCTGGCGAGCGGCCCCGCGTCGACCGCCTCGAAGCCGATCAGCGAGGCGAGGTCGAGCACGACCGATTTCGCCGACGGGTCGTCGCCGGCGACGAACATCACCGCGTGCCGCCCGCCGACGACCGGGTCGTCCATGATGTTGAAGCCGGTGCTGTTGAACGCCTTGACCACCCGGGCATCCGGCGCCCATCGCGCCACCTGCTCGCCGCCGCTGTCGTCGAAGCCGATGGCTAGCTTGAGATCGGCGCCCACGGGATTCGTCGCGTCGATCAGCACCTTGCCCGGCAGGGGCCCGCAGTCGCGGATCGCCGCCTCGGTGGTGGGCCAGGGCGTCGCCAGCAGCACGGCGTCGGCCGCCGCGCAGGCCTCGCGATTGGTGGCGAGCCGGGCTCGCCCACCCGTCTGCGTGACGAGGCTGCGGTACTTCTCGCGCGCCGGGTCGCGCACGCCGAAGACGACGTCCTGCCCGTACAGCGCCCAACGCTTGCCGAGCGTGCCGCCGACGTTGCCGGCTCCCACGATCGCGATCCTCATGCCGCCGCTCCGATCAGCCGGTGTGCATACCGGTTTCGCACCATCGCACGCCGCAGCGCGAGCGCCGGCGTCAGCTCGCCGTTTCCAGCATCGAGCGTTCGCGGCAGCAGCACCGTGCGCACCACGCGGGCGGACGGCTCGAGGCGCCGGTTCGCCGCCTGCACTGCCTGCGAGACGATCCACTGCACCTCGCTCGACTCCGAGAAGCTGCGCAAGGTCGTGAACGCCAGGCCTTGCACCCGGGCCCAGTCGCGCAACGCCGCCTCGTCGAGCTCGATCAGCGCGGTCACGCCGCCGGCGGGCCCGCCGACCGCGACCGCCTGGCTGACGTAGGGCGAGGCCATGAGCTCGGATTCGACCCAACCCGGGGCGATCCGACTCCCATCGGACAGCGTGAGCAGTTCCGCGCTGCGGCCCACGACCGACAGGTGAGCACCGTCAGTCTGCACGACGTCGCCGGTATCGACCGCGAGTCCGTCGATACGGACCCCGAGCCGCCGCGTATCGTGCACCTCGGCCGAGTACCCCGGAAAGAGCGTCAGCACCGGCTCGCGCGCCTGCTCGAAGATGCCCACCGGTCCCGCGGCCTCGGCCAGCCCGTACAGGCCGACCGTGCGCACGCCCAGCCGCCCGAAGAAGTCTGCCGTCGTCGCGCCCAAGCGCTCGTAGCCGCAGGCGATCGTGCGGCACTCGCCGAGCCCCAGCGAACGGGCGATCGGCCGGCCGACGACGGCGTCGAGCAGCCAGCCCGGCCGGTCGACCGCACGCCATCGCCCGAGCAGCGACCGACGCACGCCGCCTGTGCGGTTCGCGCGCACCGCCGTCTCTCGTCGCATCCGGTCCAGGACACGCACCGGCGCGCCGACGATGGTGGGCGCGCACTGGCGCATCTCGGCCGGCGTCGGCAGCCGGTCTTCGCCGAAGCAGGGCACCACGCCGAAGAGCACCGGGGCGGCGACGCTGAAGAAGTGTCCGAGCGGATCGGCCAGTCCGAAGAGGCTGACGACGCGCTCGCCCGCCGCCAGGCCGAGCGCATCGCGCGCACCGTCGAGCTTGAGCACCGTGGCCTGTGCGACCGACACCAGCCGCGGCTCCGCCCGAACGCCCGCCGTGTAGAGCGCGACCGCATCGACCGGGGCGGCGGGTACGGTCTCGCGCACCGCGTCGACCGCCCTCGTCGCGTCGGCGAACGCATGGACCTCGATGTGCCGGTAGCCGCGCACCCCCTTCGGGTCGATCACCCAGACCCGTCGCAGGCCGGCGAGCCGGCTCTGGACATCGGCCACCTTGTCGACCTGCTCCTGGTCCTCGGCCACGATCGCCGCGCAGTCGGCTTCCTCGACGGCGGTCGCGAGCGCGCCGGGCGCGAGGTTCGGGCTGAGCAGCACCGGGCGTACCGCGGCGAGCTGGCATCCGTAGATCGCCTCGATCGCCTCCACGCGCGAACCGCTCACCAGCGCGAGCGATTCGCCCGCCCCGATGCCGCTTTCGGCGAGCGTGGACGCGAAGGCCTGCGCATGGCGCCACACCTCGCCCCAGGTGCGTCGGCACCAGATGCCATGCCGCTTCTGGCGGAACGCTTCGGCGCGCGCATCCCGTGCGCGCATCTCGATCCGGCGCGCGAAGCCCGCGTTCAGTTCAGCCATCGCTTCGCCTGCCGGTAGTGCTTGACGTCACGAAAGCTCCTGCGCCCGCCCTGCGCGCCGCCGAGGTAGAAGTTCCTGACGTCCGCATTGGCGGCGAGCGCCGTGGCCTCGCCCTCGAGCATGATGCGTCCGCCCTCGAGGACGTACGCGTGATCGGCATGCGCGAGCGCGACGCGCGCGTTCTGCTCCACCACCAGCATCGACACGCCCGTCGTGCGATTGATTCGTCGAAGGATCCCGAAGATCTCCGAAACCACCTTCGGCGCCAGCCCTAGCGAGGGCTCGTCGAGCACGATCACGCTGGGACGCGCGACGAGCGCGCGCCCGATCGCGAGCATCTGTTGCTCGCCGCCCGAAAGATAGCCGCAGATGCTGCGCGCACGCTCCTTCAGCGTCGGGAAGTACCCGTAGACCTCGTCGAAGTCGCGCGGGACGGGGTGCCGCCCACCCAGCGCATTGCACGCCGCGACCAGGTTCTCCTCGACCGTCATGTCGGTGAAGAGCTGGCGCCCTTCGCGCACGTGGTAGAGCCCGCGCCGCGCGAGTAGGTGCGGCGCGAGGCGCGTCGTGTCCTTGCCCTCGAAGCGCACGCTTCCGGAGGTGATCGCGCCCTTCTCCAGCGGCAGCAGCCCGGTGATCGCCTTGAGCGTCGTGGTCTTTCCCGCGCCGTTGCTGCCCAGCAGCGCGACCACCCGCCCGCGCGGTACGCTGATCGACAGGCCCTGCAGCACCTGCAGCACGTTCTGGTAGACGACGTCCAGGCCGGTGACCTGCAGTGCGAGATCCATGGCGTCGGCTCCCGGCGCGCTACCGGACCTTGATCCAGCCGGTGATCGGCACCGGCAGCATGCCCTGCTTCGCGTCGAAGCGCACCAGCTGCGCCATCGGGATCGTGTTGTTGACGAAGGTCACCGGCGCGCCGATCACGCCCCCGGTGTCCCAGTCCACGAGCGACCTGAGCGCATCGCGCATGCTCTCGCCGGTGAGCGGTCGACCGGCGTCGAGCGTCGCCTGCGCGCCCTTCACCATCAGCATCGCCGACATCCAGCCCTGCATGTAGTAGATGTCCGGGAACCCGTCGTAACTCGAATCGCGCTTGCGGCGGATCTCGTCGATCGCCTTGAGCACCGGGGCACTCTGGCCCGCGGTGTTCCACGCGTAGTAGCTGACGCCGACAAACCCGTCGGCAGCAGCGCCCGCGCGCTTGAGCGTCGTGCGTGCGCTTTCCCAGAAGGTCCCCATGAACGTCGTCCGGATGTCGTAGTCCTTGGCGAGCTTGATCACCTCGGTGAAGATCGGCGCGCCGCCGAAGCCGTGGATGATCGTGAAGTCGGGCCTGGCCTGACGCAGCTTGATCGTCTCGGCGACCACGTCGACGTCGCGAAACTTCATGCCGCTCACGAGCACCAGGTCGATGTTCAGGTCGGCCGCCTTGCGGCGGATGAACTCGAGCGGGTCGCGGCCGTACTCCGACTCGCTGTGGATCACCGCGAGTCGCGGCTTGCCCGAGCCCTTGTACGCCTGCTTCACGTACTGCAGCAGCACGCTGACCGACTCGGAATAGGTCGGACCGGGCATGAAGTGGTAGCCGTAGGGTCCGCCCTGCAGGTCCGACGCGAAGGACGTGCTGGTCATCATGACCTTGAAGCGCTCGTTGTTCTCCTGAGCGGCCGTGCGCACGAAGCCGGTGCCGTCTCCGAAGACGGCGACGGGCTTGTCGCTCGCCATGAACTTCTTGAAGCCGGCGATCGCCAGGTCGACCTTGTACTGCGTGTCCTCGACGACGAAGCGGATCTTGCGGCTGTGCACGCCGCCCTGGGCGTTGACCCAGTCGAGGTAGTCCTTCATGCCGCCGAGCTGATCCTTCGCCACCGCTGCGAACGGACTGGTGAGCGGCAGCGTCGCCGCGAAGACGATCTCCCCGTCCTGGGCGTGGGCCTGCGGGGCAAGCCCCGCGAACGCACCCAGGGCTGCGGTGGCCAGGGCGGCGAGGTAATGGCGTCGGTTCATCGGGGTGTCTCCTAGTCGGGTTGAATGTCGTGTCGATGCGAGGCGTACAGAGGCCTTCTCAGGTCCGAAACGGCCAGATCGCCATCGCCGCCCGCACGCGGCGCACGATCTCGGCCAGACCGTAGGGCTCGAAGAGCAGGAAGCCCACGACCAGCACGCCGAAGACGAGCTCGCGTGCGGCCGCCAGCACCACCGCGACGCGCGCCGCGTCGTTGCCGGCGATCACCGACACCGCGTCCTTGAGCAGCTCCGGGACCAGCACCATGAAGACCGAGCCGAGGATCGCGCCGAGGATCGAGCCCAGGCCGCCGACGATGATCGCGGTGAGCTGGAACACCGACGCGGAGAACGTGTACTGCTCCGGATTCACGACGCGGAAGAAGTACGCCATCAGCCCGCCCGCGATGCCCGCGCAGAACGACGCGATCGCGAACGACAGCAGCTTGGTCCGGAGCAGGTCGATGCCGAGCACCTCGGCGCCGTAGTCGCGCTCGCGCACTGCGATGAACGCGCGCCCGATGCGGGTGCGAAAGAGGTTCGAGGCAGCCACGCAGGTCGCCACCGCGATGGGTACGATCAACCAGTAGAGCCGGAAGTCGCTGTCCAGCCGAATTCCCGCCACGACGGGCGGCGACACTTGCAGTCCGCGATCCCCGCCGGTGACCGGCTCCCAGTGCTGCGCGATGAACAGGAAGATGTACTGGGCCGCCAGCGTCGCGATCGCGAGATAGAGCCCCTTGATGCGAAGACTCGGAAGACCCACCAGCACGCCCGCGGCCGCGGCGGTCACGCCCCCGAAGACGATGGCGAGCAGCGGCGGCAGGCCCCAGTTCGCCGCACCGAACGCGCAGGCGTACGCGCCGATGCCGTTGAACGCCGCGTGCCCGATCGACAGCAACCCGGTGTAGCCGGTCAGGATGTTGAGCCCGACGACGCTGACGACGGTGATCGCCGTCAGGCACGCGAGGTAGACGACGTAGTCGTTCGCGACGAACGGCAGCGCCGTCAGCGCGGCGAACAGCAACGCCAGCCCGGCGAGCCGCGCCGGACTGTCGACGCGCCGGTCCGCGTGCGCGAAGTCGAGGGGCGCCACCCCGTGGCGCGGGCCCAGCAGCTGCAGGGCTCTCATATGCGCTCGATCTCCCTGCGCCCGAACAGGCCGTGCGGACGCACCAACACGAACAGCAGCACGACGACGTACGGCATCACCTCGCGGTACTGGCTGCCGACGTAGGCGCCTGTCATCGCCTGCAGCCAGCCGATCGCGAGCCCGCCGACGATCACACCGCCCAGGCTGTCCAGCCCACCCACGATCAGGACCGCGAGCACCGACAGCGCCAGATCGCCCAGGTGCGGCGTCAGGTTGTTCAGCGCGGCGAGCAGGACCCCGGCGAGCGCCCCGGTCAGGCCGGCCAGCCCCCACGTCACCGCCGACACGAAGGGCACGTCGATGCCCACGGCGAATGCATTGGCCTGGCTCGAGGCCGCCGCGCGCATCGCCACGCCGCCGCGGGTGAAGCGGAAGTACGCGAGGCAGCATAGGACCGTGGCGAGCGCGACGACGAACGTCCAGAAGAGCCCGCCCGGGATCAGGATGTCGCCGAGGAAGATCGGCTTTCGCGGCAGGAGCTCGGGCAGGTTGCGCTGGTCCGGCCCGAAGACCAGGCCCGCCGCGCCCTTCAGGATCAGCCCCAGTCCGACGGTGGCCATCACGATCGACAAGGTCGGCTGGCCAGCCAGCGGGCGGAGCACGACGCGCTCGATCAGCGCGCCGGCGGCGAATGCGAAGGCCGCCGCCGCGAGCAGCCCGAGCAGCCAGTGCAGCCCCAGCGGCTGCGTGACGAGCCAGAACACGTAGGCGCCGACCATCATCAGCTCGCCCTGTGCGAAGTTGAACACGCCGGTGCCCTTGAAGACCAGCACGAAGCCCAGCGCGATCAGCGCATACATGCCGCCCGAGGCCAGCCCGACGAGCGAGTACTCGGCGAAGAGACTCACCGGGCCTCTCCCAGGTAGGCCTCGACGACCGTCGGGTCGGTCGCCACCGCCTCGGGGTTGCCGTCGGCCAGCTTGCGGCCGAAGTTCAGCACGTGCACGTGGTCGGACAGGTCCATCACCATCCCGATGTCGTGCTCGATCAGCAGCACCGTCATGTCCCACTCCTCGCGCACGTCGAGGATGTAGCGCGACATGTCCTCCTTCTCCTCGCGGTTCATCCCCGCGACGGGCTCGTCGAGCATCAGGAGCCGCGGACGCATCGCCAGCGCCCGCGCGAGCTCCACGCGCTTCTGCAGCCCGTAGCTCAACGCCGAGACCGGCGCGTCGCGCCACTCGGCCAGGTGGAGCAGGTCGACGATGCGCTCCTCGATGTCGCGCCGCAACTGCGCCTCCTCGCGCGCCGCGCGCCCGACGAACCAGGCCGCCTGCAGCAGGTTCGAGCGCAGATAGTGGTGCGCGCCGAGCTTGATGTTGTCCAGTACCGTCAGTCCGCGGAACAGCGCGATGTTCTGGAAGGTGCGTGCCATGCCCAGCGCCGCCCGGCGGTTCGGGCGCACTGCGGTGACATCGACGCCGTCGAAGCGGACGCGCCCTTGCTGCGGTCGGTAGAACCCGGAGATCACGTTGTACAGGCTCGTCTTGCCTGCGCCGTTGGGGCCGATGATCGACGTCACCGTGCGCGGCTCGACGGCGATCGACACGTCGCTCAGCGCCTTCACGCCCCCGAAGGACAGCGACACGCCGCTGACCTCCAGCAGGCTCATCGCTCGCCGGGCGCGAACAGCGCGCTGTATCCGGTACAGGGCATCGTGGCGCTCAGGCCCACTTGCGCGGGGAGAACGTGGTCGGCTTCAGAAGCCGGTTCTCCTGGTGCTGGATCAGCGGCAGCGCCCACGCGCCGAAGGTCTGCCACTCGGGGTCGGCCCACAGGCGCGCGCGCCGCGCATCGCGATCGGCCGCGTCGAGATAGGCCCACAACTGCACGACCTGGTTGAGCGTACCGGTCTCGGCCAGGAAATAGCCGACGAGGTTGCCGCAGTGTCGCGTCTGCAGGGGCAATCCCTCCGCCTCGAAGCGCGGCAGGAAGACCGACAGCTTGCCGGGATGGAACGTGTAGGTACGCAGATCGATCAGCACGGCTCGTCTCCACTCAGCGTCGAACACCGGCCGCGCCGGGTTCCGGTATCGGTTGCCGATTCATCGTCCGGCGTCCGTCGTGATCAGGGCGTCGAGCGCGAAGGCGCCGTGCGCAAGGGCGAGGACCGGATTCAGGTCGATCGAGCCGACGTGTTCGCGGTTGGTCCACGCGATTTCCGACAGCCGCGCGACGAGCACGGCAAGCGCGTCGAGATCGGCTGCCGCTGCGCCCCGGTAGCCCTCGACGAGGCGGCCGACGATCCGGGTCCGCGCGAGCATCTCGCGTGCAGAGCCGACGCCCACCGGCGCGAGCCGCACCTGCACGTCGTCCAGCAGTTCGGCCAGCACGCCGCCCGCACCGACCGTGACGACGGGCCCGAAGACCGGATCGCGCTGCGTGCCGACGAGCACCTCGACGCCGCCGCGCAGCTCGCGCGCCACCAGGAAGCCTTCGATGCGCGCGTCCGGCCGGCGCAGCGCGATGCCGGCGCGCATGGCCTCGAGCGCGGCGCGGAGCGCAGTCTCGTCGTGCAGCCCGAGCCGCACGCCATCGGCCTCGGTCTTGTGGGGGATGTCTGGCGAGACGACCTTCAGCACCACCGGGTAACCGATCTCTGTCGCCGCGCGAACGGCTTCGTCGGCGTCGCGTACCGCGCGCTCGGGCGCGAAGGCGATGCCGTGGCGAGCGAGCGCGCGCTTCGCGTCGGTCTCGGTCCTCACCGGCCCCTCGATCGGACGGTCGGCGAACGCACCGGCTTCCGAGGCTGCTTCGGACGCCGCGTCGGCCACCCGGGTCGTGCGTGGCGCGCAGGCCGCGATCGCCATCGCCGCGCGGCTCGGATCGGCGAATACCGAGAAGCCGTGCGCTTCCAGGTCGGCGGTGACGGCGTCGTCGGCCAGCAGCACCGCGACGAAAGGTATCTGCGGGTAGCGGCGGCGCAGCGCGTAGAGTGGCTCGCGCAGCTGGGCCCAGTGCGCCGGATTGCGGGCGATGTGCGCGAGGTAGCACAGTGCCGCGGCGAACGGACGATCGGCGAGCGCGCATTCGGCGATCCGCGCGTAGGCCCCGAGGTCCCCGAGGATGCCGGCCGAGGTATCGACCGGGTTGGCGCCTTCGGCCAGCGCCGCGACCTCGCGGATGCGATGGCGGGCGCCTTCGCCGATCGGCGGCAGGTCGAGGCCCGCGGCTTCGGCGGCGTCTGCGCACAGCACGCCGATGCCGCCGGACGTCGTGACGACGAGCAGATCGCGCCCGCTCGGCATCGGGCCGATCGTCGCGACGAGGGCGGCATCCACCAGTTGCTCGAGGCTGTGTGCGCGAAACGCCCCGTTGTCACGCAACACCGCGTCGAAGACCCGGTCTTCGCCGCTGAGCGAGCCGGTATGCGTCGCCGCCGCCCGCGCGCCACTGGTCGAGACGCCGACCTTCATCGCGAGCACGGGCTTGCCGGCGGACCGTGCCGCCTGCAGCGCACCGACCAGCTTGCGGCCGTCGCGGCAGCCTTCCATCGCGGTGACGATCAGCCGCGTGCCGGGGTCGGCCGCCATGTATGCGATGCAGTCCGCGACGTCCACGTCGGCCTCGTTGCCGGTGGCGACGAAGTGCGAGAAGCCGAGCCGGCGCTGCTGCGCCATGCCGAAGAAGTAGGAACCGAACGCACCGGATTGCGTCGCGACGCCCACGCCGCCCGCTTCCGGCCAGGCGCCGTCGAGCGCCGTGGCAAAGGTCCCGAAGAAGCCCTCGCGCGTGCTGAAGAGCCCCAGGCTGTTGGGGCCGAGCACGCGCACGCCGGCCGCGCGCGCGCGCTCGATCGGCGCGCCGGCGTCGCCGCCCGCGCCGACGCCGACGCCGGCCGTGAAGATCTGCAGCGCCTTGACACCGCGCCCGATGCAACGCTCGATCACGTCGGGCACCTGCGCGGCGGGTACGGCGACGATCACCTGATCGATTTCGCCGTCGATTTCGTCGAGCGAGCGCACCGCGGGCAGGCCCTGCACCTCGGTCGCGGCGGGGTTGACCGGCAGAATCCGTCCTCGGTAGCCGGCCTTGCGGAGAAAGGCGAGCGGACGGCCGCCGACCTTGTTCGGATCGGCGCTGGCGCCCACGATCGCGACCGATCGCGGGCGAAAGAGCGCATCGAGTTCGTGCACGCCGTCCTACCGGCCGGTGAAGGCGGGACGGCGCCTCTCGACGAACGCGGCGACCGCCTCGGCGTGATCGCGCGTGAGCTGGCTCTGCGTCTCGAGCGACACGCCGTACTCGAACGTGGCCAGCGCGAGCTGCCGCAGCGTGTGGTTGATCGCCTTCTTCGTGCCGCGAAGTGCGAATGGCGGCATCTTCAGGAGCGACGCGACCAGCGCCGCCACCTTGTCGTCGAGCTCGGCCGGCGGAACCGCGTGCGTGATCAGCCCCAGCCGCGCGGCTTCGCGCGCATCGATGTTGCTGCCGAGAAAGAGGAGCTCCTTCGCCCGCTGGAAGCCGATCAGCATCGGCCACATCAGCGCGCCGCCGTCGCCCGCGACCAGTCCGACCTTCACGTGCGGATCGCCGATGACCGCGCTCTCGGCGGCAATCGAGATGTCGGCGTAGACCGCGAGCGTCGCCCCCAGGCCCGTGGCCGCTCCGTTGATCCGGGCGACGAGCGGCTTCTCGAGATCGAGGATCGAGTAGAACAGTGCACGCGCCTCGTCGACCGTGTCGTTCCACAACGTGCGGTCGGCGATCTTGTCGGCCATGCTGCGAATATCGCCACCCGACGAGAAGGCGTCGCCCGCGCCGGTGAGCACCACGACGTCGCTGTCGGCATCGCGCTGCGCGTCGCCGAACACGCGCGACAGCTCGTTGTGCATCCGGACGTTCGCGGCGTTCTTCACCTCGGGGCGATTCATCACGATCGTCAGCACCCTGCCGTCGCGGCGGAAGACGATGTGCTCGTAGGTGTCGGTCCAGCTCATCAGGGTCCTCCGGCGACCGACGGGGTCGCGCCGGTGTCGATCCGGCGCTCGTTCGGCCCGCGTCGAGGATATCGATCGGCCAGCGCGGCTGTCCATCGGGCCAAGGTGATACGGTGAATCGGCGCTGCCGATAGTCGTCGGCGATCGCCATGATCGCGAGGCACGCGTCGTCGTGCAGTCGCGCGCGCGCATCGCCGTCGTGCGGCCGCGCGCGCGCGGCGCCCATCGGCGGCTCCGATAGCCGCTATCGGCCTTTCCCGCTGGGCAATCGATCGTCGCGCGCCTAGATTGCCTGCGAATCGAACGGAGGGGCGTACGCCGATGAATGTGCTGATCACGGGCGCGGGACGCGGCATCGGCGCGGCCACCGCGACCCTCGCGGCCGCACGGGGCCATCGGATCTGCGTCAACTATGCGGCGAACGACTCGGCTGCCGGCGCTTTGGTGCGAGACATTCGCGAGAAGGGCGGATTCGCGACCGCGGTGCGCGCGGACGTCTCGCGGCCCGAGGAGGCGCAGCGCCTGCTCGAGCAGGCGGTCGACGAGCTGGGTCCACTCGACGCGTTGGTGAACAATGCCGGCGTGCCGGGTCGCATCGGTCGCGTCGAGACCTTGGCGCCGGAGACGCTTCGGCGCGTCTTCGAGGTCAACGTCTACGGGGCGTTCTGGTGCGCGCAGGCCTTCGCTCGGCACGCGTCCACCCGGCACGGCGGGCGCGGCGGCGCGATCGTCAACGTCTCGTCGATGGCGTCGAGGACCGGTTCGCCGAACGAACTGGTGCACTACGCCGCTGCGAAGGCGGCGCTCGAGACCTTCAACTACGGCTTCGCGGCCGAGGTGGCGTCCGAGGGCATTCGCGTGAACGCGGTCGCCTGCGGACTGATCGAGACCGACATCCATGCCGAAGCAGGCGATGCCTCGCGATTGCAGCGATACGCGACGCGAATGCCGATGCAGCGGGCCGGCCGGCCGATGGAGGTCGCGCAGGCGATATTGTGGCTGCTGACCGACGAAGCCTCGTACGTCACCGGCGCCGTGTTGCCGGTCGCAGGCGGGCGATGAGGGTCGAGGACGCGCGTCACCCGCGGCACGCCCGACCCCGGCGACACGCCCGACCCCGGCGGCACACCCGCGAATCCTTGCCGCGCCATGGCACCGGATACACCGGATGCACCGGATACACCGGATACACCGAACGACACCGAAGGAGCCTTCCATGAAGACCCCCGCACTCAATCCCGAGCACCTGAGAACGCCGGGTCACAGCGTGCCGTGCAGCCGCGAGGAAATGCTCTCGCGGGTGGCGCGGTTCGCGGACCGTGCGCCGGACCCGGGCGCGTTTCCCGACCTGCAGGAGCAGCAGGGCAAGCGCAACGTCGCGTACGTCGTCTCGCCCGGCCACCTGGGCGGACCGGCGCCGATCAGCGAGCCGCACAACTTCCACCTGTCGATCTCGCAGCTGTCCAAGGGCGTGCGCCCGACGGTGCATTCGCACCCGTACAACGAGGTGTTCATGCCGCTCGATGCGCGGTTCAGGCTGCTCTGGGGCGAGCATCTGGAAGAGTCGATCGATCTCGCCCCTTTCGACGTCGTGTCGGTGCCGCCCGGCACCTTCCGCACCTTCGAGAATCTCGACGATCACGTCGGCCACATGGTGGCGATCTTCGATCACGGCGGCGACCCGCACACCGGCATCGTCGTGCCGGCAGAGGTGTTCGACCGCTTCTACCGAGGCTGGAACCCCGGCATGATCGGCGTGCAAGGATGAGCGCGATCCGCGATCCGCGACCGAAGGACGTCGCGCCCGCATGACCGGCGAGCGCCGCCGCCGGTTCAGCCGGCGGCAGGATCCGGCGCAGGCTCGCCCGGCGCCAGCGTCCCACGAACCTGCTGGCGCAGCCACTGCATCGGGCGGCTGAAGTGCGACCGCTCGTGCCAGTACATCGCGACTTCGACGCTGCGCATCGGCAGCCGGATCTCGGCGAGCTGCAGCGGCATGATCGCCTCGAGCGCGAGCGCCGCCTGCCGCGGCATCGCGAGCACCATCTCCGATTGCGACACCATGTGCGCCGCCAGCAGGAAGTGGGGGCTCGAGATCACCACGCGTCGCGTCAGTCCGGCCGCCTCGAGCGCCGAATCGACCACGCCGCTGAAGTACGACAACCCGCTCGGCGCGACGCTGACGTGCGGCAGCGCGGCGAACTGCTCGGCCGTGAGCGTCTCCCGGGTGCGCGGGTCGCCACGGCGCGCGATGCAGACGTAGCGATCGCTGAACAGCGGGCTGCGGCGCAGGCTCGGCGGCGGATCCGGATGGACCGCGATCGCGAGATCGATCTCGCCCGCTTCCAGTGCCGGCTCGATGCGTTGGACGTGCACCGGCAGGATGTCGATGCCGCAGCCGGGCGCGTCGTTGCGGAACCTGCCCGCGAGCGTCGGCATCAGCAGCAGCTGGGCGTAGTCGGAGGTGGCGATGCGAAAGCGCAGGCTCGACTGGCCAGGCTCGAATGCCTCGTCGCGATCCATCAGGCTGCGCAGCTGATCGATCGCCGCGCGCACCTGCGGCACGAGCTCGAGCGCGTGGGCGGTCGGCACCATGCCCTCCCGCGCCCGCACCAGCAGCGGATCGCCGAATCGCTCGCGCAATCGGGCGAGTGCCTCGCTCGCGCTCGACTGCGATATCCGAAGCCGCTCGGCGGCGCGGGACACGTTGCGCTCGCGCAGCAGCACGTCGAAGCATTCGAGCGCGTGGAGATCGAGGTTGCGATCCTTGTTCAACGGCAGGCTTCCGCAAGGTCGGTGCACGGTCGGCCGGTCGGCAGCTGGCCGTGGGGATGGCGCAGTGTGCCGGCGGCCGATCGGGCACGTCAACCGACGTTAGCCTGGGCCGGCGCCAGTTCGCGCGGCGGATGCCGCCTCGGACGGGGAAGCTCGCCGTGCTGATCGATCTTCGCTTCTACACGGTACAACCCGGTGCCGCGTCGCACTTTCTGGCGATGGTCGAAGCCGAGGGGCTGCCGATCCAGCGCCGCCACTGCGGGCGGATGCTGTTCTGTGCGGGTGTTCATACCGGCATGCTGAACACGATCGTCCAGGCGTGGGCCTATCGCGATGTCCGGGATCGCGACGAACGCCTGGCACGGCTGCAGGTCGACGCTCGGTGGCACGCCTTCGGCGAGCGGGCGCTGCCCCTGGTACGGCGCGAGGAGAACCGCCTGCTGCGAACAACCGCGTTCACCACCGCGGCCGAGCCTTTCACCGGCACGTCGATCGTGGATCTGCGCACCTACACCTTCGCACCCGGCACGCTGAATCGCTTCCTGGCACTGTGCGAATCCAGGGGAATCGAGACGCAGCGCCGGCACTGCGGCCACCTCGTCTTCCACGCGATCTCCGAAACCGGGATACTGAACCAGCTCGTGCAGGCCTGGGCTTATCGCGGCCTGGACGACTACCAGCAGCGGCAGCACGCCCTGCTCGGCGACGCGACGTGGCAGCACGCGTATCGTGCGCAGGCGCTCGCGCTCGCGGTCGAGCAGTCGCACGTGCTGCTCGAGACGACCACGTTCTCGCCGACGGTGGACACACGGATCGTGCCGCAGGATCGCTTGCCCGGCGGCGAAGCGACACCCGATGGCTAGGCTGAACCCAAGGCGGCCGCAGCCGCCGACGCGAAACCGGGGCGCGGAGAACCAACCCCGGCCGGACGGAGGAGACCGCTCGATGAACACGAATCCAGACGACAAGGAACGGCCAGGGACGAGCACGCGGCACCGCCTCGTGGGGTCATCGCGGGAGCGCCGCGCACTGATGCGAGCGCTGGGCGGCCTGGCCGCGGCCCTCGGCGCCAGCGGCGCGGCGAATCCGGCGCGCGCGCAGCGCTTTCCTTCACGGCCGATACGTCTCGTGGTGCCGTATGCGACCGGCGGTGCACCGGACATCCTGGCGCGCGTGCTCTCGAGCGAACTCGGTGAACGGCTCGGCGCCACGATCGTCGAGAACCGACCCGGGGCAGGGGGCAGCCTCGGTGCGGACCTCGTCGCCAAGAGCACGCCGGACGGCCACACGATCCTGCTGACCACCACGGCGACGCAGTCGATCAATCCGGCGCTCTACCCGTCGATACCCTACGACCCGCTGCGCGACTTCACCGCGATCTCGTTCGTCGCCTATACGCCGATCGTGCTGGTCGCGGCCAACACCGTGCCGGCCACCGACCTGCGTCGCCTGGTCGAGTGGCTGAAGGCGCGTCCGGGCGAGGTCGCGTACGCGAGCGCCGGCGTGGGCACGATGCAGCACATCACCGCCAAGCTGTTCGAGGCGGCTGCCGGCGTGGACATGCAGCACGTGCCCTACAAGGGCACCAGTCAGCTGATCCCGGACCTGGTCAGCGGCCGCGTGCCGGTGATGTTCAACAGCGTCGGGGCGATGCTGCCGTCACTTAAGGAAGGCAAGCTGCGCGCGATCGGCGTGGCGAGCGCGCGCCGGCTCGACATACTGCCCGACGTGCCGACGCTCGACGAATCCGGCATGCAGGGCTTCGAGGCCTCGGCCTGGTACGGGATCTTCGGCCCGCGCGGCGTGCCGCCAGCGATCGTCGAACGCATCGACGACGTCGTGGGACAGGTGCTCGCGTTGCCGGCCGTGCGCGCGCGTCTCGATGCGCTGGCCCTGGCGCCGGCGCGGATGACGCCAGAGCAGTTCTCGCAGCTCACCGCGCGCGACCTCGCCAAGTGGTCGAAGGTCATCCACGACAAGGGCATTCGCGCCGAGTGAGACGGCGGCCGGCGCACGTTTAGTAGGTCGAACGATCCGTTCTCGACGGGTTTGCCGACCGAGACAGGCGACGCGACCGCGACGAGCGGTTAGCGCACAGGCAGGCGATCTCGATCGCCGCGGATCGGGACGCGCACGTCGGCATCAGCGCACGGTCGATCGTCGCCGAGGCGCGTCGTCTGCTCGCCTTCCGACCGACCGCTTCCATTCCTGCCGAAGCTGCGCGAGGAAACCTTCCCGGTCGGCGCGCATCGCCTGCACGACCTCCGGCGGCGCGTCGGTGGGCAGGTAGCGGCTCGACCAGAGCACCAGTTCGACGAGCACCGGCGCCAGGTCCATCCCCTTGGCGGTAAGGCGGTAGCGGAAGCGACGCGCGTCGGTCGCGTCGCGCCGCTTCGCGACGATGCCGCTCGCCACCAGCCGCGCCAGGCGGTCGGTGAGGACGTTCGTCGCGATTCCCTCCCCGGCGTCGACGAAGTCCCGGAAGGTCTTCGCGCCCTTGAACATCAGGTCGCGCACGACGAGCAGCGTCCACGGATCGCCGATCAGGTCGAGCGCAAGGCCGATCGGGCAACCCGACCGCGGCTCGTCTGCCTGCCTTCTTCGCATGAAGGCATCCTAGCACTCCCCTTGCCCGAGCCGCACGGGATCGACTACGATACTTGCACAACGCAAGTGAAAATGGAGATCCGCCGATGTCGACGTCCGTAGAAGTCGTCAATCAAGCTGCGTGCGGGGCGCATCGCCGAGCACACGATCTTCTACGACCCGCGCTCGTTTGCAGCGGCCTTCGGCCTGCAGGCCTGAAGAGATGACGGCCCCATCGCCGACGATGAGCCCCAGGCGCTCGTTCCCATTCGTGCGTGCCGTCCTCGCGTACCTGCTGCCGACGTTCGCGATCGGCTTCGTCTGGCACCTCGTGGCCTTCCACGCGCACTACACGCAACTCGCCATCTACCGCGCCGAACCGCTGATCCCCTTCGGCTTCGCGTCAATGGTCGTGCAGGCGCTCGTGTTCGCCTGGGCCTACCCGCGCCTCTTCGACACCGACCGCGCCGTGTGGAAGCGCAGCGCGTTGCGCGCCGGGCTGGTGTTCGCCGCGCTGTCCTGGTCCTTCACGACGCTGGCCGTCGCGGCGAAGCACCCGATGTCCTCGGTGGCCGACTACGTGCTGATCGAGACCGCCTTCACGGTGTGCCAGTTCGCGATCGTCGCGCCGCTGATCGCGCTCGCGTGGCGCGGCGTCGATTCCGCCAAGTGACGAATCGATCGTCCACGTTCGTGTCGTCGCACCTGCTCACCTGCAGGTGGTTGTCGGACTCCACCGAGCAGCGATCCGTCACGCGGCCAGTGCCGCCGCGCCGGTGGCGGCCCGCTCGGACAGGTAGCGCGTGATCGCTTCGGCGGCGCGACCCGCGCCATCCACGTCGGCGTACCAGCGCTTCACCCGCTCGGCGCCTGCCGCGAAGCGCGGATCGCCAACCACGCGCCGCACGGCCTCGGTCAGGCGCGGCGTGTCGGCGTGCCGCGGTGCCACGGCGATGGCCATTCCGTGGCGGGCCGCGAGGTCGACGTTCAGTTCCTGCTCGCCGTGCAGTGGCAGGCCCACCAGCGGCGTGCCGCTGGCCATCGCGGTCTGGACCGTGCCTTGCCCGCCCATCGTGACGGCAACCTGCACGCGCGGCATCACGCGGTGGCTGGGCAGCAGGCCCGCCACCACCACGCCGGGGTCGGAGACGGCGCCGAAGTCGTGCACCGTCGCGCCGACGATCACCCGCATGCCGGCCGCGCGCACGCGAATCGTGACCTTTCGCAGCAAGTCCGGCGACGCGGACGACAGCACGACGTAGGCCGTGGGCTCGCGCCCGTCGAGGAAGGCCTCGACCTCGGGCGGAATCGGCAAGTCCAGCTGCGCGAACAGCGGGCCGGTGTAGACCAATCGGCTATCGGACCGATAGTGGCCGGTGCCGGTCGGTCGCCACGCATGCAGGTCGGCGGCAGGCACCCCCAGCACCTCGGGCAGATCGGTCACCAGCGTCAGATCGCCGAGCATCAACGCCGCGAGCGTGGGCACGGGCGCGACGCCGAGTTCGGCCGCCACGACGTTCAGGAAGACGGTGGGATCGGTCAATCGCGTCGGCATCACGTTGGCCAGCTTGCGCTTAAGCCAGGCCGGGAGCCACTCCAGCGCAGGGACCGGCATCGTCGCGGGCACCGGGGCCAGTCCCCGCTCGAAGACCGGCGGGACGTAGGACGCGCCGTGCGAAGTCACGAGCGGGATGCCGGCCACGCGCGAAGAGAGGTAGGCGGTGAGCGTGAAGCCGGTCACCACGGCCTGCGCGCCGATCCGGCGAAACCATGCCGCCTCGGCCTCGACGCCGCGTCGCACCTCATCGGCGTCCAGCATCCGCACGCCGGGCTTCCCGATGCGTACCAGGTCCTTCAGGAAGCGCTTGCAGCGCGCCGCGTCCATCTCGGGCGGCAGCAGGGTCCAGTGCATGCCGGCCTCGTCCAGTACACGGGTGTACGGCCCGCCGTGGGTCGCGACCGCCACGGACTCGCCGCGCGCCTGCAGGGCCCGCGCGATGGCCAGCATGCGAGAGGTCTCGGAGAGAAAGCCGCAGTTCGGCAACAAGGCGATCATGTCGTCCTCCATCGGCAGGCGCGATAAAGGTAATATATTGGATATGAAGCCGAACCGTCAATGGCTCGACCTGGGACTGGACGCACTGCCCGCCGCGCGCGCCGATCGCGTGCGGCTGTTTCGCCTGCTGCTGCTGACGGCGGCGCGCATGCGCGCGGCGCTCGATCGCGAACTCGCCTCCAGCGGCATTACCACGCAGCAGGCGGCGCTGCTGCAGTGCGTGCAGGCACAGCCCGAGGCGCCGACCATGGGGGCTGTGGCGCTGGCGATGTCGATGACGCACCAGAACGTCAAGCAGATCGCGCTGGCCCTGCAGCGAAAGGGATTCCTCGACATCGCCGTGGACCCGAGCGATCGCCGCGCCCGTCGGCTTGTGCTGACCGCGCACCACCATCGCGTCTGGGCCCGGCGCAACCCGCAGGACTTCCGCACGGTGGAGGCACTGAGCGCCGATCTCGGCGACGCCGAGGTGCGAACCCTGGTGAGACTGCTGACCCGCCTGCGCGCGCCCGAGGACTGAGCACGCGCGTGCCGACCCGACAGCTGCGGCACGATGGCCACTCGCACGGGTGGAGGATCGTCGGGCAGAATGGGCGCGACGCCCCCGCCACCCACCGGAGCCAGGCACGTGAGCAGAACCGCATCGACATCACGGGCCCGTGCCCGGGAAGCGCCGGACGGGCTACTGGTATTGCCGGGCTTCGTCGACGGCCACTGCCATCTCGACAAGACGCTGTTCGGCACCCGGTGGCGCGCGCACCGTGCCGAGAACTCGGTCGCCGGGCGGATCGCCGCCGAACGCGCACTGCGCGCCGATGCCGCGCTGCCGGTCGCCGAGCGCGGCGCGCGGCTGCTCGAGCGCATGGTGGCGTGCGGCACGACGGCGCTGCGCACGCACGTCGACATCGACACGTCGATCGGTCTCGATCACCTGCATTCGATCCTCGGGCTTCGGCGGGCGTGGCAGGGCCTCGTCGACATCCAGGTCGTCGCGTTCCCGCAGTCGGGCATCCTGCGCGACCCGGGCACCGACGCGCTGCTCGACGCGGCGCTCGCCGAGGGGGCCGACGCGATCGGCGGGCTCGACCCGGTCGACATCGACGGCGATCGCGACGCGCATCTCGACCTCGTGTTCCGCCTCGCGAGTCGCCACGCGCGCTCGGTCGACATCCACCTGCACGAACGCGGCGAGACCGGGCTCGGGACCATCGAGCAGATCTGCCGGCGCACGCTCGCCGCCGGCCTCGAAGGCCGCACGGTGATCAGCCACGCGTTCGCGCTCGGTGACGCCGATCCGCGACGCCTCGAGCCCGTCGCCTCGTTGCTCGCGAAGGCGCGGATCGCGATTCTCACCAGCGCACCCGGCCAGGTGCCGATGCCGCCGGTCAAGTGGCTGCGCGACGCCGGCGTCGAGGTCTTCGCCGGCTCGGACAACATCCGCGATGCGTGGTCGCCGTTCGGCAACGGCGACATGCTCGAGCGCGCGATGCTGGTCGCGTACCGGCAAGGCTTTCGCACCGACGAGGACCTCGCCGTCGCGTTCGACCTCATCACCGGCGCCGCGCGCCGCGCGACCGGCCTCGCCGGCGACACCGGCAGCGTGTCGCTCGCGGCCGAGACGCTGGCCGAAGCGATCGTGATGCGGCCCGCGGCACGCTTGGTGTGCCGCGGCGCGCTGCAGCTCGCGCGGGACGGACGCTGTGTCGTCGCGCCCCGCCTCACCGAGGTCGACCGCTCGCGCTGACGTGCACCGCTCCCCATCGGCAAAATCGGCATGCGCTGTTCGAAGACCGCACCGTCGAGCGCACTGAAGGCGCTACGGCGCTTCTGGCCATCGACGAGATCCGGACGAGTTTCGCGGCGGACAGAGCGTCCACCGACATCGTCCGATGGCTCGCGCACGCACGGTACGCCGCTGCGTGAGCGCGCTGCGTCGTGCCGCCGCGAGCGACTGCGCAACGTCAGTCGTCGCGCTTGCCCACTTCCCGCCCGATCAGGGCACCTGCCGCTGCCCCGCCGACCGTGCCCACCGCACCGCCACCCGCAGCGGCACCGGCCGCACCACCTGCGACAGCGCCGAGTCCGGTCGAAGAACAGGCACCGAGCGTCAGCGCGCCGGCGATCAGAATCAGACAAGCACAGGTTCGCATGACAGGCTCCAAGCGGGGATCGTGCCCGGCGATCTGCAACCGGCGTGCCCGTTCAGGCGCCCTGGCTCGTCGACCCATACGGGCGCCGATCCGGCGTCATTCCCCTTCGCGCGCCAGCTTCGCACGGCGCGCCAACTCCTTCGCGCTCGGCGTTGCCTGCGCGAACGATCCGCCCGGCACCGCGCCGGCCGGCACGTAGGTGCTCATCACGACGCCGGTGCTCGACACCCGCGAGCGCAGCAGCTTCATCGCGCCGGCGCGCGCGCCGGGCTCGAACAGCCGCTTGCCGACACCCAGCACCACCGGGAAGGTCCACAGGTGGTATTCGTCGATCAGCGCCGCGGCCTGCAGCGACTGGATCAGACCGCCGCTGCCGATGATCTGCAGGTCGGGGCCCGATTCCGCCTTGAGCGCGTGCACCGCGGCAGGGACGTCCGCGCCCAGCAGCGTCGCGTTCTGCCACTGCAGCGTCGACAGCGTGCGCGAGGCCACGTGCTTGCGCGCGGCGTTGAGCGTGCGCGCCGTCTCGTCGTCGGCCGGCTGATACGGCCAGTGGGCCTCGAAGATCTCGTAGGTGCGTCGGCCCAGCACCAGCTCGCGGTCCTTGCCGTCGAAGCCTTCCATGTCGCTGCCCATGGCCTCGTCCCAGAAGGCGAAGGTCCAGCCGCCGAAGGCGAAGCCGCCGGAGGGGTCTTCGTCGGGGCCGCCGGGTGCCTGCAGCACGCCGTCCAGGGACACGAAGGTCGACGCGATCAGCTTTCTCATCGAGGTATTCCTTGGATGAGGCGCGGGCCGCCCATCGGCCGGCGCCTGCAGGCTAGACGAATCCGGCAACACGATTTCGACACGCGAGCCGCTCGCGCAGGCCGGATCCGACGGACCGGAGGACCGACGCGGGCCGGCGAAGCGCGCCGATCGGGCATGCCGATTGCGGCCTTCGCCACCCCACGGAGCCGATCCGGTTCGAGAACACCTGAGGCCTTCGAGCGATGGACGAGCAGGACAGAGAGGCGATCTACCGCGACTTCCACGCTGCCGTGAATCTTGCCCCGGCCGAGCTCGAAAAGTGGCTCGAGACCGACGACAGCAAGGCGGTCGGCTCGAAACCCGACGGTGACTCGGCCGAGAGCGTCGGACACCGGTCGGGCCGGCGGATCGTCGACATCAAACGCAAGCGCAAGGCAGATCTCGACCCGGAGGACTTTGCGCACATGCGCAAGGTGGTCGGATACGTCCATCGCCATCTCGAACAGCGACCGAGCGGCGACGTCGAACGGACCCGCTGGCGCTACTCGTTGATGAACTGGGGCCACGATCCGATGCGATGACGGTCGCGCAGGCGGCTTGATTTCCGGCGCCGCGAAGGCGGCGCCAGTACCCACGGCCGTTGGCATCAGCCGCGAAACGAAGGGCCAGCTGACGCTGCGGCAGATCAGGCCGCCGGCGCCCGCTTGGTGCCGAAAGCGGTGCAGACAGGCGGCGCGCGCCCGCCCAGCACGCAACTCACCAGCGCGCTCATGGTCTCAACCCAGACCTTCATCCTGACGCGGCGCAGGTAGCTCGCCGCGCTCTCGGGACGCATGTCGGCCAGCCTCGCGACGTCGAGCAGGCCATGACCGGCGACATAGAGGCCGAGCGTCTCGCGTTCGCGCGGCGTCAGCCGATAGCGCTCCGAGAAATAGGCCAGTCGCGCAGCCGTCCACTCGGCTGCCGTCGGGTAGCAGCTCGGCGCGAGTGGATCGGCCATCGCCTTCTGCGGCGGGCTCGGCTGCGTGTCGAAGGTGCTCGCTTTCATGATGAGGTCTCCTCGTCGCCGAAGCCATCGGTGATCGTCCCGCCGTCCCGCGACGGCAAGTGCAAGCCCGTGCCGATCGAGCATGGCAAATGCCGATGGCAAAATTGTTCGACAAGCTATCACCGTCAGGAGACAGACCCATGATCGATCCACGACCCGTTCGCGCCACGTGCGAGCGCGCGCGTCGCACCTTCAACAGGCTCGGCCTATCGGCCGCCCTGGTCGCCGCCTGCACGCTTTCGCCGGCGCAAGCCCAGACCTGGCCCTCGAAGCCGGTGAAACTCCTGGTCGGCGTGCCCCCCGGGGGCGCGCTCGATCCCTTCGCGCGTGCGCTGGCCGACCAACTGGCCAAGACGACCGGCGGCACCTTCATCGTCGAGAACAAGCCGGGCGCGAACGGCAACCTGAGCGCCGAGGCGGCGCTGCAGGCGCCGGCCGACGGCAGCACGCTGTGGATCGGCACGCAGTCGATGGTGACGATCAACCCGGCCGCGTTCGAGAAACTGCGCTGGAAGCCGAGCGACTTCAAGCCGATCCTGAAGGGCGTCGAGGCGCCGCTCGTGCTGGTGACGCACCCGTCGGTGCCGGCACGCGATTTCAAGGCACTGTCCGCCTGGATCGCGGACTCGACGAACAAGGCCGCCTACGCGTCCTTCAGCCCGGGCACGCCGTCGCACTTTCTCGGCTATCAGCTGAACGAGCGGCTGAAGGCGAACATGGTGCACGTGCCCTACAAGGGCTCGGGTCCGCAGACGACCGATCTGCTCGGGGGACAGGTGCCGCTGGGCTTCACGCAACTCGCGAGCGCGGTGCCGCAGGTCAAGGAGGGCAAGCTCAGGGCGATCGCCGTCACCGGCCCGAAGCGCTCGCGTTTCCTGCCCGACGTGCCGACGCTGGCCGAACTGGGACACCCGGACCTGAGCACCACGATCTGGTTCGGCCTGTTCGCGCCCGCGGGCATTCCGGCACCGACGCTGGAAGCAATCCTGGCGGCAGCCGAGAAGGCACAGGCCAACCCTGCCTACCGCGCGAGGCTCGAAGCGCTGAATCTCGACGTGCCGTCCGAAGACCTCGCCGCCTTCGAAAAGACGATCGCCTCGGAAACCGCGCGTTGGGCCGAACTGGTGAGGGTCACCGGGTTCAAGGCGAGCAACTGAGCACGGATCGCGCCGACGCCTTCGCAGGTCAGGACGACATCGCTGCCGCCTCGACGATCTCCGGCCGCTCGAACGCCGGCAACGGCGCGTCGCCGTCGTAGCGCTCGATCGCGACGAGGCAGGTGTGCGCGGCGCAGCCGCCGGAGAACGCGGAGGCCGGCACGTCGTGCGTCAGCGTGTTCGGATTGCCGGCAATGTCGAGCAGGCCCCCGGCCGACGCGATCGGCTGGTACCAGGCCCCCGTCGGCAACACGGCGACGCCCGGGCGAATGTCGTCGGTGACGTGCACGCCGGCGAGGCAGCGGCCGCGCGCGTTGTGGAGCAGCGCGGTGTCGCCGTCCTCGAGGCCGAGGCGGCGCGCGTCGGCCGGGTTGATCATCACCGCCTCGCGGCCCGAACGCTTCTCGGACTGCGCGACGCGGCCGTTGTCGAGCTGGCTGTGCAGCCGCCCGTTCGGCTGCCCCGAGACGAGGTGGAACGGATACCGCGCCTGCTCGGCGCTGCCCAGCCACTCCGCAGGCTCGATCCACGCGGGGTGCGGCGGGCAGTCCGGATACGCGCAGGCCGCGAGCGTCCTCGAATGGAGCACGATCTTGCCCGACTCGGTCTTCAGTGGATGCGCGGCAGGGTCGCGACGCAGCGCGGACAGGTACGGCACGAGCGGTCGCTGCGGCACGGCCGCCTCGCCCGTCGCCCAGAACGCGTCGAAGTCCGGCATC
This sequence comes from Lautropia sp., assembly GCA_050248115.1. Taxonomy (GTDB): domain Bacteria; phylum Pseudomonadota; class Gammaproteobacteria; order Burkholderiales; family Burkholderiaceae_E; genus Lautropia. Next base: position 35,024 of record JBFWSZ010000015.1, on the reverse strand, counting down.
TCGCCGCCCTTCTCCCGCATCGCATTGCGCGTCGTGTCGTAGATGTGCCGGATCCAGCCCATCTCGTCGCGGCCTTCGGTGTAGGCCGCTTCGACGCCGAGGCGGCGCGCGATCGCGCACATTATGTCGAAGTCCGAGCGCGCGTCGGCGTAGGGCTGCACCACCTGCTTCATCGCGAAGATGACGTCGGCGCGCCGCCCGCCCGACAGATCGTTGCGCTCGAGGGTGGTCGTCGCGGGCAACACGATGTCGGCACGCCTGGCCGTCGCAGTCCAGTTGATGTCCTGCACGATCACCGTGTCGGGCTTGGACCACGCCTCGGCCAGCCGGCCCAGGTCCTGGTGATGGTGATACGGATTTCCGCCCGCCCAGTACACCAGGCGGATGTGCGGATAGCGGTAGGCCTTGCCCTCGTAGGTGAACGACGCGCCGGGCTCGAGCAGCATGTCGGCCAGGCGGGCGACCGGAATGAAGCTCGCGTTCGGCTTCCTGCCGTGCGGCAGCGACCCGATCGTCGCGAGCGGATGCGAGATGCCGGCACCGCCGACCGAGCCGAAGCCGTAGCCGACGCCGCCGCCGGCGTGCCCGACCTGGCCCGCGATCGCGGCGAGCGCGAGGCCCGCCCACCAGGGTTGCTCCCCGTGCACCGCGCGTTGCAGCGCAAAGCTGAGCGCCACGAAGCTGCGCCTTGCCGTCATCTCGGCGGCGAGCGCACGAATTGCCGCGGCGTCGAGCCCGGTGATGCCGGCGGCCCAGGCGGCGTTCTTCTTCACGCCGTCGGTGTCGCCGCGCAGGTACGCGAGCAAGACGTCGGCGCCCGACGTACAGCGCGCGAGGAAATCCCGGTCCTCCTTGCCGGCCGAAACGATCTCGCCGGCGAGGCCGAGCAGCAGCGCCGTGTCGGTGTTCGGGCGGATCGGCCACCACTCGGCACCCAGGTCGGTCGGCACGTCGTCTCGCCGCGGCGAGACGAGCACGATGCGTCCGCCACGCGCCCGCAGGCGTTCGAGATGGCGCCCGTGGCTGTGCCGGCCCATGCCGCCGGTCTCGCTCTGCCCGGTGCGCGGCGAGAGCACCCCGAAGACGACGAGCAGCTCGGTGTGATCGGCCACGGTCTCCAACATGTTCGGCTGCCCGAAGCCGTCGGTGCCGAGCACGTGGCGCCCGATCACCGCGCCAGCGCCGGTGCTGTAGGTGTCGACGTGACCGGTGTAGCCGCCAACGCAATTGAACAGGCGCTTGAGCACGCTCTGCGCGTGGTGCAGGCGTCCGGCGCTGGTCCAGCCGTACGAACCGGCGAAGATCGCGTCGTTGCCGTGCTGCGCGATCACGCGGCCGATCTCGCCGGCGACGAAGTCCAGCGCGACGTCCCAGGTCACCGGCACCATCCGGTCCGTGCCCGCGGAATGGCGGCCGCTACGTTGCCGGTTGCGCTCGCGCAGCCACCCCTCGCGCACGTACGGCCGGTCGATGCGAACCCGCGGATCCATCAGGTCGGGGATCGCCGCGAGCATCGGCGAGGGCGCTGGATCGCCGGGCCAGGGCTCGATGCCGACGATGCGGTCGTCCTCGACGAGCGCGGTGAAGGCGCCCCAGTGGCAGCAGTGCGGGATGCGCTCGATCATCGTGGGTTCCTGCTCCGGAAGGGGTCGGATACCGCAAGTCTGCCGCAACTGCGGCGCTATCCGCATACCACGCATGAAGGAGCGAAGGCCATCCGATGACCCGGACGATCGGTCCCGCGCCCGCGCCTACCCACCCGCGGCCGGACAGCCGCTGCAGTTCAGCACCGTCCCATCACACGGATGGATGTTCGACTGGCGATTGCAGTACGGCCACGTGTCAGTGCAGCCGGGTCGCGTGCCCGTGGCAGTGCTTGTACTTCTTGCCCGAGCCGCACGGACACGGATCGTTGCGTCCGACCTTGCCTGGATTGCGGACCGGCTGGCGCCTTGCCGGGGTGGCCTTCTGCGTCGGCGTCTCGCGCTTGCGCTGCTCGAGAAAGAGCGCGTGGATCTTCCTCACCGTGTCGCCGAGCCCGGCGGCCCGCTGCCGGTGTTCGTCAACGGACAAGGGCGTTCGCTCCAATCGTTCCCAGCCCTCTTCGGTACCGTAGAGGACGACGGTCGACAGCCAATCGGGATGGCCTACCGTGACCGGCAACCATCCGGTCGCGTCCAGACCGACGCCCTTCATGAAGCCGGTGCACCACTCGTCTATGACCGGAATCGGATCACCGTCGTTGGGGTTCTCCATGATCAGCGGCTCGTAGGCTTCGGGCGCCTCGGCGAGCGTCGAAGCGACGTCGTTCATGTGGCGCATCAGGAGGCCCATGATCCGCTGGGCCTGCTCCATGCGCTCGTACACCGGGCCTTCCTCGCCGCGTTCCGTGTCCCAGACCCAGCGCAGCCACTCGCTGGGCAGGATCGTTCTCGGTCCCGAGACGATGGCGGCGAAGTATCCGTCGAGCATCGAGATGTCCATCGACGCGTCGACGCCTTCGACCTCGAGCAGAAAGCGGTCGAGCTCCTCGCGCTCTTCGTCGGTCAGCGGGCCTGCGGGGATCATGTGGCTTCCGATTCGTCGTGGGCGGGGGGCGGGGGACGGACGCCTGCCGGGCGACGCCGATCGCGCCGTCGGCCTCAGGCCCTCGGCCGCAACGGCCCGAAGAACCCGATCACCCGATCCAGCTTCCTGCCGTCGTCGCCGAGAAACGCGATGTCGATCCCTTCGATCGACACGCCTTCGCTCTCGAGCACCCATGCGAATCGGGCGACGCCGTGATGGGTGTCGACGGCGCTCGTACGCTTGATCGAAACGCCGGGCGGAAACTGCGCAGCGACGACGTCGATCAAATCGTCCAGTCCCTGCACACCCTTGACGTTCGAGTTCGGGTCCGAGTACACGCCGTCTTCACTCCAGACCTCCTTCACGATGGCCGTGCGCGTCGCTCGGTCACGCACCGACCAGGCTTCGCAATACCGATCGATCAGTTCCTCGATACCCATTGCTTCCTCCATCGCGCGATACGGCGCGGACTCGAGTCTACTGCGGGCCTTCGGATCCTGCGGATCGGCCGCGCGCAGCGGATCGTGCCGGCCTGCATCCGTTTCCATCGCTGAACCGTAGTATCACGGTCCTGCCCTCGCGGTGAAGATCGACTCGCAACCAACCTCGTGTGCGATGGGTCGGCAGGCCTGGGAGTTCGCCATGGCTACGATGACCTTGCGCCTGGATGTGGGCGATGTCATCCTGGAGTTGTCTTCCGATCCGCTCGTTCGCGTCGATGACAAGCGACTGGCGAAGGTACCGCGGCGCGATCGGGTGCAGCAATGGCGCGTACGCGCGCCTGACCTGCATGCCTCTGCGCTCCTGAGCGTGTCGCCTGCGACACTTGAGACGTTCAGATCGGAGCTCGAGGCCCATCGACGCAGTCCTGAGTCCACGGCGCTGCTGGTCGCGAGCCAGGAGCCTGCCTCGTCGATGCGGGTGAGCTGCGGTGCCGACGGCGAGGCCTGCCTCTCGCTGATCCTCAAGAGCGGCGGCGGACGAACGGAGGTTTCCATCACCGTGGGGCTCTCCCAAAAGCACGTCGAACTGTTGCACGGCTGGGTCACCGACCTCGCGTCGGCACAGACCGGGCCGGGGCAGATGGGCAGCACGGGCAGCACGCGCACGTCGACGATGCGAACCTCGTTCGGCGAGGCTTTAAGGCTTCGTTAAGCCTGGCCACCGTGCGATCGATATATTGCGGTGTCTCTTCGCACGGAGCCTGCATGCCTCCAACCGTCTCCTTCACACCCGTCCATTCTCGGACGGTCGACGCCTTCCTGACGCGTCGTCGCATCGGCGTGTGGCGGATGGTGGTAGGAACCGTGCTCGCCATGCTGCTCTTCGGCGAGTCCGTGTGGCAGGAATCGTCGCTTGCTGCAGCCATGCTGGTTCCGGGCATCGCGAGCGTGGACAACGCGATTCGATACAACAGGGCGGGCGGTCGGGTCGAGGTGTCATTGGAGATCGAGGACGACCCGACGGCCCTTCTCACCGTCCAGGACGACGGGCCCGGCATCCCCGCCGACCAGCGAGAAAAGGTCTTCGAGCGCTTCCATCGAGGCGACGGTCTTCAGCGAAGCGGTAGCGGCCTGGGCCTGTCCATCGTGCGCAGCGCGGTGCACCGATTGCACGGGAGGATCTTCATCCAGGACGTTCGACGCGAGTTCGCGCCCTTCGGCCGAGGTGTGGCCATGGTGGTCCGCATCCCGCTCGACCCGCGCGGGCGCTAGGCGCGATGCGCTCGTCCACGAGCCGCGCTGACGAACCGATCGATCCAGACCAGCGGCTCCCCTGACCTGGACGACCACCGCACCGCTGCGCTCGCGCACTGCGCGGCGCGGGCGCAGGATGGATTGGCGCGCTCGCGGCGTCGCCTCGCCGGCCCTTCGACGATCCGGTCCGAGCGCCGACTATGCGGCGCCAGCGGCGACATGGATCGCATAGTCTCTCGCGATGCCCTCGTACGCCTCCGTCGGCGGGAAGCGCTCGAAACTGCGAAGGGCCGGGGTGGTTGCCCACGGCAACTTCTCGCTGGTCCAGGTCTCGATATACGGCGGGAAGGCGCTCGGATCCGCCAGCATCGTCGTGCGGATGTTCACGAACGCATCGCCGGGAATTCGAGTGAAGAGCCAGCTCATGCAGTACCCGCAGAAGAAGTGACGGAGCTCTCCATGCAACCCGCCGATGACCGGCTCTCCTCGGGTCACCGAGAATGCGCCGCTCGGGATCGCCGCACTCAGGGAGAACGCACTCGCGCTCATGCGCTGACATCCCGTGCAGTGGCAGGCCATCGTCAATAGCGGTGGCGCTGCGATCCGGAATTCGACCTTTCCGCATCGACAGGTCCCGAGAGCGGGTATGAACGTGTTACTCATCGCTCCGACGTTTCGCCGGCACGGGCTCCAGGTCGCGGCGCACATCGCCCTCGACGATCGTCGCCGCGCTCGTCTTGCCTTCGGGTGGGGAGCCCATGCAAGAGGGTTAGGCCACGCGTGTGAGCGGCGACATTCGTCACTTCTCAACGACGACTCACTGCTCGACCACGAATGCACGCAGCTTGTCCAGCTTGCCGCCGCGCAGACTCCACACGTCGCAGTACCAGTAGGAGGCTTCCCTGCCGTCCTTGCCGGTGATCGTGATCTCCCCGAGTGCGGTCACGAACTCGCCTTCCGCAATGAGATCGGAGGCGTCGAACTTCGGCGGCTTGCCGTAGGCTTCTGCGAGGTACGCCCTGACGGCTGCCTTGCCTCTGAGCGTCCTGTCGCCGACGAAGTTCCATTCGGTGTCTTCCGTGCAGTGCGCGAGAAAGCCTTCCGTGTCGCCGGCCGCCATCGCGGCGTTCGCCTTCTCGAGAATGATCTTGCTGTCTTCCGGCATCGCATCTCCCGGTCGGATGTCGACCTTCCCTCCGGGCCGGCTTGCTGTCTCGTCGAACATAGCACTGCACTTCGACGCCAAGGCTGAAGAGACCCCTTGCGTCGTACGTCTTGTGCAGCGTCAACGCGCCATCGGGCGACCCCATATCGATGGCCGTGCCGCCATCGGCGTCGTTGGCGGCAGAACGGTCGGCTGGCGTGCCTTGTCGGGCTCCACTAACCGGGCAGCTTGGCCGCCAGAACGTCGACCTTCTCGATGGACGGCGGCGAAGAAAATAACTCACCTGCCTGTGCCATCAGGGCAGCAGCGACCTTGCCGGCAAGATGCGCCTGACGGCCCGCGTCATCGGGAAATGCGTCGAAGATGCCGAACGTGGATGGCCCCAGACGAATGCCGAACCATGCGATGGTGGCCGGTTCTGCCTGGACGAGCGGAAGGCCGCCGAGCAGAAATTGCTCCACATCTTTTTCCTTTCCCGCCTTGGCTTCCAAGCGGACGAACAGTGCGACTTTGACCATGGCACTTCTCCTATGGTTGACGAACCAGCATACGCCCTTCTCCTCGATGCCCTGCGGATGAGCCGGGCCACGAACGTTGGTATGACGCTCGGCCCGCGGGCGGATGCCAGGTGACCTTGAACTGCGCCTGGATCAATACCAACCGCGGCCTGTTCGGCGTGCCCCGGCGCGCCGGTCTCGTCTTTGCTGAACATCGCATCGAGGCTTAGCACACGCGCGATGGCAAGGTGCCCGGACCGCGCGGCGCACCGGTGTATGCTGCACCACGATGCCCAGACGCCTGCGGACTTGGTCCGCCATCGGTTCGAACGCCGGGCGCCATGTAAACGAACACCTTGGTAGAGAACCGGTGCCGACCGACGAATCGAGTACAAGTACACCGGGCGCGCCGCCCCGGCGTGGCACGGTGATCGGCCTGTCCGTCTTCGTCATTCTTGCGTGGGGGTTCACCTGAATCGCGATGAAGGTGGTCGTGCGCGAGGTGCCGCCTTTCTGGGCAGTCGCCATATGCACCGCCATGACTCGGGCAACTTGAGCAGCCGTCCAATCTCGGCGCAGCTCGTTCCCTTGGCCGCCAGGGTCTTGATGGTCATACGGATCTCCGGATCGATTCTGCCCACCGCAAGCTCCCTGTGCCAGGAACTCGCAGCTTAGCGACCCGCCAATCCGCAACGCTATCTGTCGCCTTAGCTCAATACTGCGCTGACTTCCTACAGCTGGCCACCGCGTAACGAGCCGGCGAACATCCAGTTCTCTCTTCCGAGAGAGATCGAGCGTATTCGGCTCTCGATCCAGTTGTTGTCCACTGGCGCGTCAGCGCAATGTCGCCCTCATGCCACCGCGACCGCATACGATGCGTACTCATCCCCCGGCAACGGACACCGCAGCCGCCAGGTGATCGCCATCGACATCTCGCCGGCGTGCCCCTGGTAACTGGCCGACCCCAGCAGCAGGAACGCGCGCTCGCGCGTGTTTGGCCGCCCAAACTACCCTTCATGAAGGAGAAAGGGTATGTCGTACGTCGACGGATTCGTGATCGCGGTCCCCACCGCCAACAAGCAGGCATTCATCGAGCACGCACGCCGCTTCGACCCGATCTTCATCGAGTTCGGCGCCCTCCGCGTGATCGAGTGCTGGGGCGACGACGTCCCCGACGGCAAGCTCACCGACTTCCGCCGCGCAGTCCAGGCCACGGCCGAGGAGACGGTGGCGTTCTCGTGGGTCGAGTGGCCGGACAAGGCCACGCGCGACGCCGCGATGAAGAAAATGATCGAAGACCCGCGCATGGACCCGGCCACGCCCGGCAACCTGCCGGTGCCCTTCGACGGCAAGCGCATGATCTTCGGCGGCTTCGCGCCGGTGGTCGTCCTGGGCGCCTGATGTCGCACACCGGCGTATGGGCGCCGTTTCGCTGCGCATGGTCGAGGGAAAAGCTGGACTGAGCGCGCGACGGCTGCGGGTCTCAACGGCTTCCTGACGCCAGTGGGCCGCGCCGGTACGCGTCAGGGCCTGGGCGTGCCGCGCGATGCGTCGTCGACCGCCTCCTGCACATTACCGACGCCTTTCTGAGCCTTGCCTTCGACCTGCTTGGCAATGCCCTTCGCCTCCTGCTCGCGGCTGCCGATCACCTCGCCGACCTTTTCCTGAACCTTGCCAACTGCGTCTTTCACCGTACCCTTGACCTGATTCTCGTTCATCGCTCACTCCTGATCGTTGGACAACCGACTCGACCGATCCTGGATAGGGGCAGTCCGTCGGGCGGTCGCATTGAGCAAGCGGCGTGCCCTACACGCCGCAACGCGGGCATCGGCGTTTGCACGCTCATCGAGTCGCATGAAACGGTGCTTGCGGAGCGCCGAACGCACCTTCATGCGGGCGCTACAGGATCGGCAGTCGGAAAAATTTGCCGAATCGGCGTCGTCATCGATGCACCATTCTCCCGATTCGTCGACCCGTTCGTGCGCCGACACCGGCTGTTGCCCGGGGAATCCCACCGCGATCCCTGCTGAGACCGCGTTGGCCCGTCTCTTGCATTTACCCGGAACATCTTGTACCCCGCGTGTGGGCCCTGCCGACCGGCAAGGACGTGCAGGCAGTCGGCTCGAAGATCGAGAACGCAGCGGACAGGAAGAAGAAGAAGGATGTAACGAGCGTCGCAAGTCAGCAGAGGCGGGGTAATCTCACACCCCGCATCGATTGCAACCGGACGGTCGCAATACGAGCCCGTTCGACGCGGAGCCAGAACAACAATGTCAGGAGGAAAGCATGTCCAACGAGGGCTATCACGAACCCGTGCCGGAGTTGTCCGACTCAACGCGCGACATGCACCGCGCGATCGTCTCGCTGATGGAGGAACTCGAGGCCGTCGACTGGTACAACCAGCGCGTGGACGCGTGCAAGGACGCCGAGCTGAAGGCGATCCTCGAGCACAACCGAGACGAGGAAAAGGAACACGCGGTCATGATGCTCGAATGGATCCGACGTCGCGACCCCAAGTTTTCCGCCGAACTCAAGGACCGGCTCTTCAAGGACGGCCCGATTGCCCACGACTGAATCTGCAACGGCCGCGATGACCGGGGCGACCCGTGCACGGCGCGGGTACCGGCCGCGTGATGTCTCGCCGCTGCGCAGTTCGTAAGACTATTGAACGTCAGCTCGCAGCCGACCTACAACTGGGAGCACGAGAAGGACAGGTCAAGGCCAGCGCAGATTGCGGCGATTGCAACGTTGCGTCCCCTCGGAAGGCTGGTGGTGCGGGCATTGCTGGATTCCCGATCGGCTGGGGATGCGCTCGATCGAAGAAGCGCGTGCGCTCGATCGCCCGATCGATCCGCCGGTTCGATGCACGCCAGGATGGCCTGATGTCGCACAACTGCGTATGGGCCTCAGTTCACTGCGGAAGGTCGATGGAAAGGCTGCTCCGCACCCTCGGCACGCGATCCGGTTTGCGATAGAGTGCTGTCGCGGCGGCTACGACGGTGCGCCTCGTGGCGCCCCGCGTCGCCGCGTCGGAGACGGGTACGACCATGCATAGCAACGTGCTTCGGGCCGGCATCGCGGTGCTCGCGATCTGCCAGCTGGTGCTCGGCTGGGGCCTGTACCAGCGACTCGGCTGGGCCGAGCCGATCTGGCCATGGCCGGATACGCCGCTGAACTATCGCTTCGTCGGCGCGATGCTGCTGTCGCAGGGCGCGACCATGGCCTGGACCGCGTGGACGATGACACTGCGCGCGTCGCTCGGCGGCCTCGTCGGTTTCACGATGACGACGGCCGGCATCGCGGCGTACATGGCCTGGGTTGCGGTGCGTCAGGTTTCGCCGTCACCGATGCTCTGGGTGTGGGTGATCGTCTGCGGCGCACTCGCCGCGAGCACGCTGCTGCTCGCCGTGCACGCGAGCCACCAGCCTCGCGGCCCGCACGCCGCGACGCCGGCCGTGGTTCGCGCATCGTTCCTCCTGTTCGCGATCGCACTGACGATCGCGACAGTGCTGCTCTTCGGGCAGGCGCCGGTGGTGTTCCCGTGGAAGCTGAGTCCCGAGTCGTCCGTCGTCTACGGCCTGCTCTTCGTCGCCTCGGCCGTGTACTTCCTGGATGGGTGGCTTCGGCCCGGGAGCGACAACGCGCCGGGGCAGCTGATCGGCTTTCTCGTGTACGACCTCGCGCTGTTGCCGCCGTGGATCGCGCACTGGGCGAAGGCGACTGGCGGGTTCCGGATCAGCCTGATCATCTATCTCGTCGTGCTGATCTGGAGTGGGTTGCTGGCGGTTGCTTATCTCGGGTGGCGGGTTAGGTCGTCGGCGAGAGGGAGGAGATCTGTGGCGGGGGTGGTGGAGTATCGGCGCTGATAGAGGCTCGGCACTGATCGCTCGCTGCGCCTTACGTTGCGTTGCCCAGCCACGCGCGCATCGACTGGTCCGCGGTCGCGCACGCGAACGTGTAGCTCGAGGCGCCCATCGCGGCGACGAACACTTGGCCGCGGCCACCGTCGGCCAACTCCAGCATTGGTCCGGCGTAGTCCACGAACAGCTTCTCGCCCGCCCGGTGCTGTTGGCGCATCGAGCGGCGCAGCGTCTTCGTGTAGGCCTTGTAGTGCTCGTAAAACTGCATCGAAACCCAGGTTCGCCGCCCTTCATTCGCCGCCCGGTACTCATCCCAGAGCAGCGCCAGCGTCACGCCCTTGCGGCGCAGTTCCAGGTGAACGCGACCGAAGTCGGGTTCGACCACGCGGCGATGCTCCGGGCTGGCACCGAACAGCCGCCGTTCGAGCTCGGCCTCACCGAGCGAGGCGGCCAACTCCCAGCTCTGCAAGCCGCTCGCGGTCGCCAGCGACACATACTTCGGGACCACGGCTTTGGAGATCGACAGGCTCCGGGCGACCGCCTCGTGCCAGAGCCTGCCGTGCAGCTTGAGCCGCAATACGTCCTTGATCATGCGCATGTCCATCGTCGGCGGGGGCATCGGCTCTCCGGGCAAAAGCCAGCAGCCTACGTCCCCGCGGTTGGGTCATGCGCAACTCTTCAAACCCTCCAGATCCCCCTCGGTCACGATCCCGGACCGGTCGGTCACGTTACCGGAATCGGCGGTCACGTCCCCGGACCAGCCGGTCACGATCAGCCGGAATACGCAGCCGCGATCGCATCAATCTACCGCCAGCCTAATGAAGGTACACAGATGGGGGACCGCCTGATCGTCACGCCGCGGAAAAGTGTTTGAGCCCAGCCTATGTCGCCAGGCCCCGAGCTCCCGAGACAATCGCACTCAATTGCCCTGGAACCGCGCGTAGATCCCCCAACGCCACCGTAGCGACCGAGACGTGCAGTGTAGACAGCTCCCCGTCTCTACCCGCCACCGCAAACGCCTCCCGGCAACCGCACCACGCGCCCAGCTCCGCATGATGCGGATAGAGCAGCACGACGTTCTGCACGTCATATCGGCGCCCATACGCGCACATCTGGTACATATCCGCCGATGACACCGCCTCGCGGCTGACCCCGCGCTGCAATCGCTTCCATTTCGTATCGAGGATAAGTACCGGCCGGCCCCCGTTGCTGACCACAATGTCGGGCCGCAGCTCGAACACGCCGCTCCCGGCCGCGTTCCTTGCCAGATGCCGCTTCGGCCCTTGCAGCGACACCTTCACGCTCTGATCGTGCACAGCCCTCCTCACCATTCGACCAACGTACTCCTCGAACAGCGCGTTCATGTCGAAAAGCACGGCGAACCCGTCACCCTCTCCGGCCAAGAGGTCCGGTGCCTGGCCTTCGATGAAAAGGCGTGCGATGCGCAAAAGAGGCCCGTAGCGCTGGCTCAGCCGATCTAGAGTGGCTGCGTTCCAATCGATGTGCTTGGACGAGAGGTCGCTCACATCCTGGAAGCAGAACAGCAGTTCCGAGATGCTGCGCACGGTCGACCGTCGTCTCGCCACCTTCATCACCACACGAAGGGCCTCCTTCAGGAGGCGATTGAGCAAGGTATCTTCAGTGAATTCGTCGAACCGGCAGTTCAGCCTGTCGGGTCTCGCTGCATTGCGCCGCAACTGCTGCATCACGTCGAGGCGCCCGCGAAGTACGGTCAGGTCGTCCTGCTGCGGCTCGTATCGACGGACCAGCCCGCTGCGCAGCGCTTGCCACAGGGCGTCGCAGAACAAGGCGATGACTACTTCGAGGGCGGTCGCATCCGCTACGTCGATGTCGCTGGCGCCACCACTGTGCAACGGCAGGTCCAGCGCCACCGCGAGCATTCCGGCGAAGCTGCGTCGGACCTGCTGGTCAGAGCCTTCGATTTTCGGCAAGATCTCGACCTGATGCCGGCTCAGGACCACGACCCCGACGTAGTTCTGAGCGACCAGGCTGCCCCTCGGACCATTCTGGAAGACGGCTGCGCCGTGCTGCCGACGGTAGCGCTCGCTGAACTGTTCGAGTCGGCGCTGCTGCTCCGCTGTGACAACGCGGGCGATCGGATCGAAAGAGGAACCGCAGGCAATCCGTTCGAACTCGCGGACGCGAAGCACCCCCACGGTGTCCTAGCCGTAAATGCGAAGATAGGCCCCAATCGGAAAGGGCTCGCTGCTTACGCGGTAGATCACGATTTTCTCGCCGTCGCCATCGTCCTCGCCGTCCGAGGCCACCGCGGGCCGTTCAAAACGACGAATGAAGTCGCCCATCCCCAGGTCGTTCAGGACGCGTCGCACCTGGCGCCAATCCTCGAAGAAGTACTCCTGGAGCAGCGGCAGTATCCGACGGCGGAAGACGTGTTCGAGGGCGTCCAGGGTCGCTACGCCCATCAAGTAGGCGTGGCCGATCGTGTGGTCGCGGTCATAGAGCGCCTCGATTCGTTCGTTCATCGCCGCGAGCATCCGCCCCAGGTCTATGTTATCGACCTGCCTACCCTGCAAGACAGACGCATCCGGCATGACCTCGACGAAGTCGAACCGGCGCCGTAGCGCCGTGTCGAGCAACGCGATGGACCGATCGGCCGAATTCATCGTGCCGACGATATGCAGGTTGGCGGGAACGGAAAAGTCCTCACCCGAGTACGGCAGCTTGACCGTTACGGCGTTGGCTTCGCCGTCGCGCTTGTCGGGTTCGATCAACGTGATCAACTCGCCGAACACCTTCGAGATGTTCGCGCGGTTGATCTCGTCGATGATGAAAACGTGGGGCGCCTCGGGCTCGCTCGATGCGGTCGGCGACAGAAGCGCCCGCAACCGATCATAGTTCAGGGCCGCAGGGTCGAGGCGGTAGAGCGTCGACATGGCGATTTCGCGGGCGTAGATCTCGTCGGTCGGTCGCCCGCCTTCGAAGAGTGCCAACCACTTGACTGCGCGGCGCTGGTGCAGCGGCGGATCGAACGGTGGATCCTCGACGTACTCATAGTCGCCCATCACCTCGCCCAGCGCTCGGAACAGCTTGTTGCCCAGAGACACGACCACGATATCGCCGACCTTCATCTCGTGCTTGAAATGCTCGACGAAGCGTACGTGCGAGCTGATCTTTTCGATCGACGGGACCTCTTCGCGCATCCGGTTCTCGATCGCGGTCCGGCTGGCGCAGCCGGAGAAGTCGATGTCCTTGCCCCAACCCATCATCACGCACTGATTGCGCACGCAGTACTCGAATATGATCGCGCCGTCCGAGTTCCAGCTTGCGCCGAGCGACATCTTGAAGACGGTCCGCTCGCGCAGCGGCTTTCCCGTCAAGCCGGGCGTGGCCATGCGCCGCAGCCGCGCCGAACCGCACGCTCGCTTGAATGCACCGGGCACCACGCTGTAAGTGATCTGTCCCGCTTCCGTCGCCTGCGGTCTCAGGCCCTCGACGAATTCTTCGTATCCGTAGGACTGGTGGAAGGTCACGAATGACACCCGGCCGTCCTGACGCAATTGTTCGAATCGCTCGCGTAGCGCGCTGTGATCGACCGCCGCGGACACCGGCCCGTCGCACAGAGTGACCGCCAGACGGGTGGTGGCGAAAGTCTTGCCCGTGCCCGGGGGACCGTAGAGGATCGTGTTCGTGGCCAACATGTGCTTGAGCGCAGAGCTGACGGGCATGGATTGCTCGCGGCCGACGGCGTAGGCCGCGGCACCTGGCGCCTGAACCGCAGCGAGTGATGCGCCAATCGATGCGAGCGCCAGCGCAACTTCGTCGATCGATTCGACGCCATAAGCGAAGAGCCCCGCCGTCGAGAATGGGCTTGGCGCCAGCGCCCGGTGCTGCAGCGCCGGGATCGCCGTCCGCGCGCCGACCACCACCTCGCCATTGGATGACTTGGCCCACAAGGCCGGGCCATTGGGCGACTGACGGTAGGACCGTTCGGCACGATCCTCGCCAGCCGTCCTGACGACGCAGGCGGAATCGAGGGCGGCGACGACGGCGTCCCACCCTACGCGTTGATTCACTGACTCCTCGGCTGGCATCTAGCTACCTCCGCCTCGAGGTAGTCGCGACGGAATTCCTCCACCTCGCCAGGGTTGCAGGTGACGATCCCCCGATTGCCTTGGGCGTTGGAACGTCGGAATCGCGGCCGCGGCATGGTCAGCAAGTGTTCGAGCGCTTCCCAGTAGTCCTCAACGAACACTTCATGGCCTTTCGGTCCAATCTGGTAGCCGTTGGGTGCTCGGACCGAGGGCAGAAAATGGGTCAAGCTGTCGTCCGACTCCCGGTAATAAGGTACGCGCACGAACTCGCGCGCCTGCTGTTCCACGTCGTTCTCCTTTTCGCCGTCTGTCAGCCAGCCCAGGTTCGCAACGGCCCCCAAGGCGTTCTGACGCAATATCCACTGGAACTCGTTTCGCTCGTCACCAACGCCAGCCGAGACGCAGATGGCACCTATCATGTCTCCAACTGGCTCGACCCCCAGCGCTTCCGCGATGACCTTGCCCAGTGCTCCGTACTGACGATTGGCAACCTGGTACTTCGATTCGCCTGCCAAGGCCGCAATTTTTCGGGTCGACAGAGCCACGCTGTAGGACTGCGCATGCCCGATCAACATCGCACGCTGCTTCGGCGTGATCTTGTCCGAAACCGCCTTGAAAGCCGAGGCGTACCGCTCGACGCTCACACCATTGAAGGGGTCGCCGGCATCGTCCAGATCGTCGGACTTGGCACGATCCTCATCGTCTGGACCGCCTGGAGACTGATCGGCCTTCATTCTTTCGTGAATGCGCTGCTCCAACCAATCCGGCAGGTCGATAAGTGGCCAACAGGCAGCTTCTTTAACGACCCAATGGTAGGGTACGTCTATCCAGTAGCCGACCACCGCCTCATCGGCCAGCGCAGCAAACTCGGGGGCAGAGGCATCGCCCTCGTCCGCGGAGATCGCCTTGAACGACCAGCCGCTGACGACGATTCGCTCGATCGCCTCCTCGAACGCCGTGTGGAACTCGATATTGCCCGCTGGCGATCGAAGCCGGTAGCCGTACTGACGCGTATGCGGGTCACGAAGGCGCTCGAATAGCAGGCGTCGTCCATCGAACAGAAAAAGCAGGAAGCGGGGATCGGAGCTGCGTGCCATGGGGGCAAGGCGTCAGTGCAATGTTTCGATCGGCAGCAATGGGCGCCGTGGGTATCGGAAGATCCTAGCACCGCCCTTTCGCCTTCGACGCGCTTACGCCGCTTCTACTCGCACTCGATTTGATCCGTGTCGACCCGAATGAGTCGCATCCGTTCCCCGGCTATCAATGGAGGGCCGCATTGAGGTTGCGACTTCTCGCGCGGTACCCGGAACAGGGGATGCGTCGCGAGCCGCGCGCGCCGTCCGTTGGCTGTCCGCGGTCAACGGTGGCAGTGTCCTGGCACTCGCTCTCGAGTCCGAGCAACGGTTGAGCGTCAATCGCGACGTTCCGACTATCGCCGAGCCGGGATTGCCGGAGTTGAAGGTGACGGTATGGCATGGGCTCTTTACCGTCCGCGGCACACCCGCAGATGTAATCGCAATGCTGAGTCGCGCACTGCAGGCGGCGGTGACGAACCCGGAATGCATCGCCAAGGCGCGGGCGGTCGGCGTTGTGCCGGCGACTGCGGAGCGTGCGACGCCGCAGTCGTTGGGCCTGCTATTGCGTGAGGAAATGAAGCGCTGGAAGCCGCTGGTCGATGCGACGGGTCAATGCGCCGATTGATGTCGCCCCGTGTTCGCGGACGCCTTGCTCTGCAGCGTACGAGCGGCCGGCGCCGCGAAAGCTGCTACTGGACCGTCGCCTCGTCGGTCAGGAAGCCCATCTCGTTGCGTGCCGTGACGGTCACGACCGACGGATCGGACGGCGACCCGACCAGTTCAAAGACCGTCCACAGGTTTCCGGGCTGCACTGGCACGTTGAAGACTTCAGGGGTCGTTCGGCCAGGCAGGTACAACTCGACGATCGCGCGCGAGTTGCCCAACGCCGTGCTGCCGGAGGCGCTGCGGTTCGAATAATCGTGCACCGAGAACCGATAGACCCCCGAAGCCAGCCGATTGATTGTGATAGTTTCCGGCCCCGAGCCGTTGCGCTGGTCGATATCGAGCAGCGCGAACGGACTGGCCGCCAGGCTGCCGCGGCTCGAGTTCAGAAAGTACACGTGGAAGCGGTTCGCGTCGTTGGCGTTCGGGCCGCTCAGGTGCGCATCCAGGTCCGAGGGACTGTTGCCCCAGGTGAGCACGATCCGGGTGGCGAGATCGCTGGCGGTGCTGGGCGAGCAGAACAGGTTCTGGGTCGCAGTGGCGCTGGTTCCCAGCGAAACCACCGTGCGCTTGCAGAAGGCGAAACCGGACGGATACGTGATGAGCGTGTAAACCCCCGCCGGCAGACCGGAGAAGCTGTAGCCGCCCTGCGAATCGGTGGTCGTGCTCGCGACCACCGTGCCTGCGCCGCCCTGGCCTTTGTTGATAAACACGGTGGCGCCAGCGATCCCGCTGTTGTCCCGGGCGTTGCGCACGCCGCCGCTCACCGATCCCGGCGTGGTCCGGGGCTTCACGATCAGGATCGGCTCGAGCACCGTGTCGGGTGGGCGGATATCGCTACGCAGCGTCGTGCTCTCGTAGCCCGAAAGCGATGCGGTGAAGTCGACGATCTCGGCCTCGTTGTAGGTATTCGGCACCGTCATCGTGAAACTGCCGTCGCTACCCGTGGTGGCGAAGGACGAACTGATCTCGCTGGCGACCTGCGCGCCAGCCAACGGTTGCAGGGTCTCGCCGTCGAGGACGCGACCGGAAAGCTGCACGGGCATGAACCCGCTCACCGTGACGATCGCCCGCCCCTCCTTGCCTTCGGCGGTCGCGACGACGTTCACTACGCCATGCGCCACCCCCGCGACTTCGACCGAGGTGGCGGTGAGGCCGGTCGAGCTCGCGATCGCTGGATTCATCGACGCGATGGCGAAGGTTTTGCCGGCAATCGGCTGGCCGGCCGCATCCAGCGCCTGCGCCGAGATGGTGATCCGTTCGCCCACGGCGATCTGCTTGGTCTCGGGCGTCATCCGGATCGAGGCGATCGGCGTCTGCGGCGGCGGACCGCCTGCGCCTGGCGCATCGCCCATGTCACCGCCGGTTCCGCAGGCGGAAACGAGCGTCATCAGAACCATCGACAGACGGGCAATACTGCGGTGCAGCAGGTTGGTGATCATCGCTAATCTCCTGGTTGGGGCAGCGCAGACGATCACCTCCGAACGTTGTAGCCACGGTAGGATTCAGCGTGGTAATAGGGCGTCCACCGGTATGCCTGCGTCCGACCGTCTGCAGATTCGACTGCTCGGCGACCTCACGTTGCTACGTGAAGGTGCGGGTCTTGCGTTGCCCCCCTCCCGTCGCACCCGTGCGCTGCTCGGCTACCTGATCGCCGCCGGCGGCACGCACAGCCGCGCCGGGCTGTGCGATCTGCTCTGGGACGGCCCCGATGATCCGCGCGCGTCGTTGCGCTGGAGCCTGGCCAAGCTGCGTCCCGTGGTCGACGCGCCGCCGATGCAGCGCCTGGTGGCCGACCGGGAGCGGGTCCAGTTCGATCCGAAGGACTGCGAGATCGACATCGAGGCGGTACGGCGGCTCGTCGGCAATGGCGTGGCGGGGGCGTCGCTCGCCGACCTCGAGCACGCGGCGACGCTGCTGCGGGGCGAGTTCCTTGACGGTCTCGAGCTGCCTGGCTGCTACCGCTTCCACAACTGGTGCATGGCCTTGCGGGCGCAGTACGGCAAGACGCGCCGGGAGGTGCTAGGAGCCTTGTTACAGCACCTGGCCGGTGAGCCGGAGCGCGCGCTGTCGTACGCGCGTGCGCTGGTCGCCGCCGATCCGCTGGCCGAGACCGCGCACGCGGCACTGGTGCGACTGACCGCTGCGGCCGGACGATACCCCGATGCCGAGCGCCACTACGAATGGGCGCGCGACCTGCTGCGCCGAGAGGTCGCGCTGCCAGCGGGCGGCGCGCTGGACGAAGCGATCCGCAGGGCGCGCCGCGAGCAGCAGTCGAAGAGCACATCGCTGCCGCCGGCAATCGATGCGCCGCAGTCGCCGCAGCGATCCCCTGCCGATTCGGCCGCGGCGCCTGCACAGACGCACGGCGCTGCGGTCGGTGCAACTGCCTCGGATGCGCCTGGACTGCTGGGGCGGCGGGCCGAACAGCAGCTGATCGTGCAGGCACTGGGCGGCGGTGCCGGAGTGCAACTGCTGGTCTTCACCGGCGAGCCCGGCATCGGCAAGACCCGTGTGCTCGACCTGTTCGCCGGACTCGCATCGGACGCCGGCCGACGGGTGCTGCGTGGTCGCTGCTTCGAGGCGGAGATGGCCCGGCCCTACGGTCCGTGGCTTGACGCGTTCCGGGACGTTTGCATCGACGACGCCGCCACGGCGCCAGTGAGCGACGCAGCCATGTGGACCGACGGGCGAATCGCCCAGGACGGTGATCGCGAGCGCCTGTATCGGGCCGCGGTGGCACTGCTGAGCGCGCTGGCCGCCTCGCACGGGCTGGTTCTGCTGTTCGACGACCTGCATTGGATCGACGAGGCGTCGGCATCGCTGCTGCACTACGTCGCCCGCACACCCGGCAGCGGCACGTCGCTGCTCGTCGGGGGCGCGGCGCGTGCCGGCGAACTGGAAGACAACCCGCGGGCCAAGCGGCTGCTGCACAGCCTGGAACGCGAAGGCCTGCTGCTGCGCCAATCGCTCGCACCGCTCGGCGCCGCCGACGCGCTGCGGCTGCTCGGTGCCACCGGGCTCGATGCAGAGCTCGCTTTGCGCCAGTCGGGCGGCAACCCTTTGTACCTGCTCGAACTCGCGCGTGCCGCGCGCCGCGGCGCGACTGCGCAAGGCGGTGGCATCGACCGGCTGATCGAAGACCGGCTGTACTCGCTGGACGAGACGGCACGCGAGCTGCTCGGCTGGGCGTCGGCCATGGGCGGGCCGGTGCGCCCCGATCTGCTGGCGCGCGCTGCTGGACTGCCGGCGGCCGACGTGCTTTCGCGGCTGCAGCGCTTCGAGCACCATGCATTGCTGCGCTCCGCTGCGGCGCAAGGACTGACCTTCGCGCACGACCTCGTGAGGCAGACCGTCTACCGCGGGCTTTCGCAGCCGCGCCGCGAGGCGATCCACCGGCAGTTCGCAAGGGTCTTCGAGCAGGCCGGCGAGGACGATCCGGCGCTGCACGCCGAGCGGGTGCACCACGCGCTGCTGGCCAATGATGCATTGGCCGCGGCGCGTGCCTGCCTGGCGAGCGGCCAGTATTGCCTGCGGGTATTCGCCAACGGCGATGCGGCGACGACGGCCGATCGCGGACTGGACAGCGTCGCGGGCCTGGTGCCCGGACCGGAGAAGACCCGTCTCGAGATCGCACTGCTTGGGGTGCGCGTCGCGGCCGCGGCAGGCGCGGGGGGGCGCCGCCTGCCGGCGCTGTCCGAACGCATCGATCAGGCAATCGAGGCTGCCGAAGCCCTGGGGCTGCACGCCGACGCCGGGGAAGCCTGGCAGCTCCACGCGTTCTTGCAGCAGCAGGCCAGCGACACGACGCGTACCCACCTGTCGACCCTGGCGGCCGAGCGGCTGACCCGTCGCGCCGATGCAGCGACCCACTGCCGGCAGCTGGCCAACAGCGGCCGCTGCCTGCTCGACATCGAAGCCGATCCGGTGCGCGGCCGCGCGCTGCTCGCTGAGGCGGTCGAGCTGGCGGCCAAGCTGGACCTGCAGCTGATGGAGATCGAATGGGGGCGCGGCCTGATCGAGCGTGCCGAGGGGCGTCTTGACGCGGCGATCGCGGCGCTGGTGCGCGCTGTCGCGCTGGCCCGGCTGACGGGGGTGCACTGGAGGGAAGTCGAGTGCCTGACGTGGCTGGCCACCGTCGAGCTGGAGGCAGGGAGCCTGGCGGACGTGCGGCGCCACGTCGGCGAAATCGTGCAGGCGGCCCGCCGGATGGGCGACTCGCCAACCCCCTTCGCGCACGCGCTGGATGCGATTGCCCGGTGGCGGGAGCATGATGGTGCCGCGCAGGCCGCCCTCGAAGCGCACCTGCAGCAGCTGCGCGAACTCGACGACAAGGCCCGCTTGGCCTATGCACTGAACGAGGCGGCAGGCCTTTCGCTCGCGGCAGGCCGGCGGGACGCTGCCGCCGCATGGGCGAACGAAGCGCTGACGAACGCTCGGACCGTGCGCCGGCCGACCGAGATCGGCGTGTCACTCGCGCTGCTGGCGCGCTGCGCGCCGGATCGGGCCGCCGCGCTCGGCTGGCTGGCCCAGCTGCCGGGTGGACCGATCAGTGCTCGGGCGCAAGCGGCGATCGCCACCGCGTCTGGTTCGATTCCAACGACGGTTCCAACGGTCGCTTCCTAAGCTGCCCGAACCACCACCGCACAGGAGTGCATCATGTCTCGAATCATCGTCGAACGAACCTTCGACACGCCGCAGTCGGACGCCGACATGAAGGCCGTGGCCGATCGGGAACGTCCCTGCCTTGCCGCGTACGAGGCGACCTGGAAACGCAGCGTGCTCTCCGCCGACCGCAGGCGCATGGTATGCGAGTACGAAGCGGCCGATGCCGAGACGATGCGGCGGATCCAGCGCGAGGCCGGCGCCGAGTTCGATCGGGTCTGGGTCGGTGACGTGATCGAGTAGCCGCAACGGTCGCGGCGACCGCGTCTACCGCGTGGATCAGGCGATGCTCGCCGGCCCGCTCGCGAGGGCCGGTTTCCTTGCATGCCCTGGGCGGTTATCGGCAGGCCGCGCGTCGAGGTCTTGACCGAACCCTATCGGAAGCGTTCGGCTGGCCAGCGTCGGTCGGGCGGCGGGCGTCGCGTGCAGGGCTTTGAGACCGATTGATCACCTGGCGAAACGGCCGACCGAACGGGCAGCGTATACGCGAGCGCCGACGCGGCGACCCGACCATAGCGACCCGGCCGGATCGCCGCGGCATCTCGACCGGGCCGGTGAGAACTGCACCGCGGGGCCCGGTCGCCGGAATCACTCTTTCGGCCGGACTCGGACCGGGATTCGGTCAGATCGGCCGCATGAAGCTCGTCGCGTTGTCTTGCACGCCGCTGCGTGCGTCGCGTCGGCCCACAAACATGCCGCGCTGACCGTCCCAGGTCAGCAGCGTCACATAGCGCGTGCCTTCGCTGTACAGACGGATCTGCGAAGCCGAGACGAACTCCCAGCGCACCGACAGCGAGGTGTTCCAAAGCGCCTGCGCGCCACCGTCGGCGCGGAGCACCAGGGTGCCCCAGGTATGGGTGTTGTCGGACCAGGACCAGCGCCGGCCGGTGATGAAAGCCATGGCGCCACTCGCCGGTCCCGGCTGGGCCTGCGGCGGCCGTGCCACCGCCCCCTGTGCGCACACGACCTGGGAGAAGCCGACGCAGTTCGGGCCTTCGCAGGTTCGGTTGGCGCCGATCACGAAGGTGCGACCCGGGCGGTTCAACTGAAACGATCGGGCGCCCGCAAATCCGCTGAGCTGGCAGAACTGGTGCGCACCACCCCAGCCGCAGTTGATGCCCCACACTGCGCAGTTGTCGACCGTTTGCCCGTGGGCCATCGGCGGCGTGAATGCGAAGTCCGGGGCTGCCTGCGCATTGGCGGGGCTGGCGATGACGAGCGCCGTCGCCGTCAGCACTGCCGCCAGCAACCGGTTCGGGAGCGCTGCAGGGAAGGGCTTTGTGGTCTGGCTCGACGTGATGCGCTTGATTGGGTTCATGGTGATCTCCTTGGATGGTGCGATTCATCGTAGGAATGCCCCAGTGGAACCAGCGTTTGAAGTGCCGTTGCGAACCGCAGCGCCTAGTCAGGCGCCGGCCGCATGTTGGGCGAGCGGACCGGATCCACTTGCGCCGGCAATCGGCATCGGCAGGTCGCTGCAGGTGCGGCCCAATCGGCTCGGCACCGCTCGATCGGAGGGGCGAAGCCGGCGGCGACCTCAGCTGCAATTGTTGCCGCCCCTCGAGCCCGCCCTGCGCGTCCAGGCCGCGACGGGGTTACCGGGCATGGCGGGCACGCCGTCGGTCCTAGGCGGTCGTCTATAGCCCGCCGGGGGGACCGCATAGGGTGAGACGGCCGTGAAGCGGCTCAGGCGGCGCGCCGACGTCGGAGACGTGCCGCTACCACGCTGCCTTCCACGGTGGTTACAACGCTCGTGGCGGATCGTTGTCTGCAGGCCGCGATGCATGTGAGCGGAACCATCCCCTGGCTAGGCCGATCCGGTCGATGTCGCGGGGCTGGGCTCCGAACGAAATCGCAGCCGCTGGGGCGCCGCCCAACCGATTACCCCAACCCCAAAATTCAGACCGATCGGAGTACGTCATGCAACATCCTTACGTCAGTCGACTTGTCGCAGCACAGATCGCGATCCTGGCCCTGAGTGCGGGACTGCTCGGCGCACCCGCGCCGGCGAGGGCGGATCAGGTCTACAACTATCCGCAGGTCTACGGCCTCTCCGTAGACAACTGCGCAGTGTGGGGCACCAACTGCGGCTGGGGTGGCGCGCACCAGTTCTGCCAGGCGCAGGGTTACCCGGGGGCACGGTCGTTCCAGATGTACCGGCCGGGCCGCACGTACGTGATCGGCGCACGGGCGACCTGCACGGGAAGCTTCTGCGTCGGCTTCTCGCAGGTCGTCTGCGCTTCCGCGGCGCAGGTCAGCCCACCCGCGCCGCCTGCAGCGCAAGTCGGTTCGGTCAATGTCGCGGGGAGGTGGCAGTGGGCGGTGAACTGCCCGGAGCCGAATGGCGGGCTCTTCGACATCGGCCCGATTGCGGCCGATGGCAGCTTCACGGGCGCGTTCCACAACGGCAACGGAACGTTCAGCGGTCGCGTGCTGGGCAATCGTATGGAGTTTGTCCGTACCTGGGGTGGCAATCAGCAGCAACGCTGGAGCGCTTTCGTTTCGAGCAGTCGCATGGACCAGGGGGCGGTACAACGGCCCACCGAGGGCAAGGGCAATTGTTCGTTCAACGCCTATCGCGTGTGAGGCCGAGGTCGCGCTTCGCTGACGACAGTCATCCCAGGCGCCATGCGTCCGAGCAGGCTGCAGTGAATGAATCCCATCAGGAAAGCCGGGCTGACGACGTCGCATGCACGCTTGAGGACCGAAGATCGCCCGTGGCAACCATGACTGTGCCGAGTTATCGTCGCGTTCGCAAAAGCGCGGACCGTCGCCATCGTTCATAGGAAATCCCACCTCCGGAATTGTGAGGATTCTCATCTCAGGCAACCCCCGTTACGGTCCCTTGGTTTGTCCTAAGCCAGCGATAGCCGCCGAAACTCAAGTTCATGCGGCTCTTGCAAGTGATATCCGCTCAAGGCAAAAGGGATCGCGACTGCGTCTCGCATCGCGTACCCGCATAGTGTCGGCTGCATCGGGTCTCGCGGCTGCGTGGTCGGGTGAGAGGGAATGATCTGCCCGGGAATTCGAGACCGCGCGACGCCGCAGTCGCAGGGCCTGCTACTGCGTGAAGAAATGAGGCGCTGGAAGCCGCTGATCGATGCGACGGGTCAGTACGCGGACTAGCGAGCAACCAACCTGCACGCGCAGCCGTTTTACTGTATGCTTGTCCAGTCCTATGATTCGAGGGACTGCACACATGCCTAAGACGCTGACGTGCGAGATATGCGCCGAGTCGAAGTTCGAACCGGTTTCGCCAGGGCAGGCGCCGCCGGGTGCGCAGCTCGTCGTCTGTCGCGGGTGCAGGCTCGTCTACGCGTTGCCCCCTGATCCGCCGGCGGGGCCCAGACACGGGCGCATTGAAGCACCTGAGCCGCCCGCACTCAGTCGGTATGGACAGATGCCGTGGAACTGATTGAACAAAAGATCGCTCGAGGGGCAGGTACAGAAGCAGTCACGCGGGCCTTGACGCGCAATAAAAACTCTCGCCGAATCAATCACTTATTGCGCGTAAACGTAGTTATGTTAACCGCAATCTTAGAATGATCGCGCCACCTACTATTCCTCGTACCAGGGCAATGGTGCCGGGAAAGAGTTTCACACTTTCTACTTATTGCAATGCCCGGATTGTCGGGGCTACCTCACCCTCGCTGTGTACTACCCTTCCCGCACAATCAGATTGCCGTGTTCATCACTTCTGCAAACTTGCTTAGGCAGTACTAGCGTCGTTGCATCCATCTGCTCGATGATTGCCGGTCCGACCAGCTCCACATCGCCCAGCCGCGTCCGGTCATAGACTCCGCAAGTAACCCACTCACCGCCAAAGTACAGCTTCTGACTGCCGGTCCGCGCATCCGACTTCGCGCCCTCCTCCGCCTCCCAGGCCTTCGGCTTTGCAAGCCGTCCGACAGCCTCGATGCGTATTCCAGTCAGCTCTACTTGAGCGTCACGCTGTTCAAACGTGTACAGTCGGCGATGCGTAGCATGGAACGCCTCGATCGCCTGCTGCAGAGCAGGCATCGTCACACCCTCTGCTAGCCAAGGCACGTCCAGCTCGTAGCCTTGATTTGCGTAGCGAAAGCTGACAAAGCGGTGGATTTCTTGGCCAGAGGCCGGAACACCCTCAACGCTCAGCCAAGCGGCCGCGCGCTCTTCCAGTTCGCTAAACAGCCGATGCAGCGGTGTCAGGTCTGCATAGGGCGGCCGCAACAAGAGCGTTCGTGTGAAGTCGCTCTTCATATCCGCAATAAGAAGACCACGGCTGGACAAGACTCCGCATCCCCGTGCAACGATGCTTGCCTTCATCCCGAGCAGGCGCATGATGAAGCCGCCGTGAAGCGGTCCGGCGCCACCAAAGGGCACCAGCGCAAACTCCTTTGGGTTGTAGCCACGCTCGACCGATACGACCCTGATCGCACCAATCATGTTGTTGTTAACTACATCGATGACCCCGCGCGCGGCTTCGGCCGTACTCGTACCTAGCTTGTTCGCCAAACGCTCGATGGCACGAGTTGCGGCATCCAGGTCAAGCGCCATCGCCCCATCCAGAAGGCGCTTCGGCAGGTACCCAAGCACGAGGTGGGCATCCGTGACGGTTGCTTCCGTACCGCCGCGACCGTAGCAGGCTGGCCCGGGGTCAGCGCCGGCACTGGCCGGACCCACTGTCAGTCCACCATCGGCCGCACGTGCGATGGATCCACCACCAGCGCCGATCGTATGGATGGCCATCATCGGCAAGTGGACCGGCCAGTGGCCGACACTGCCTTCAGTCGTGATCGTAGGCCGGTCACCGTCGATGAGGCATATATCTGCTGAGGTGCCGCCGATATCCAGGGTGATCAAGCGCTGTTCACCCACCATCCGACCTACATTCTGCGCACCAATAATGCCGGCTGCGGGGCCAGACAAGGCGGTTTGGACAGGTTCGTGACGAATGGTGTCAGCTCCAGCCACACCGCCATTGGACTTGACGAATAGCAGCCGTGCCTGCGAGATGCCTTCTTCGGCCAAACGGCTCTCCAGCCGGCCCACATAGTCAGATATCAGAGGCATGACGTAGGCGTTGAGAACCGTCGTCATGCTCCGTTCAAACTCGCGAAAGGTCGGAAGCACCTCGCTGGAAAGCGATACTTGTGCTTCCGGATGCTCCTCCAGTATGAGGTCCTTCGTGCGACGTTCGTGCGACCCATTAGCGTAGGCATGGAGGTAGCAGATGGCAATAGACTTAATCCCTTTGGCGCGAATGCGTTGCGCCGCTAAGCGAACGTCGCTCTCGTTCAGCGGCTCGATCTCTGCGCCGTTCGCGTCCAGCCGTTCGCCGATCTCGAAGATGCGCTGAGGCGGCACTGGTCGCGCCGGCTTGACCCACGAGAACATGTTGGCCGAACGTGGAATGTCGTGACGTCCGATCTCAAGTACGTGCTTGAAGCCGCGCGTTGTCAGCAGGGCACATTCGGCGCCATGCATCTCCAAGATTGCGTTCGTGGCAACAGTCGTACCGTGAAAAACATGACTAACGCGGTCTGCTGGCAGCCCTGCAACCTCCAGTACCTTGCATACACCTTGGATGAAGCCAATTGACGGGTCGTGTGGTGTGGACGGAACTTTGGCCTTCCACTCGCGACCAT
This sequence comes from Lautropia sp., assembly GCA_050248115.1. Taxonomy (GTDB): domain Bacteria; phylum Pseudomonadota; class Gammaproteobacteria; order Burkholderiales; family Burkholderiaceae_E; genus Lautropia. Next base: position 9,133 of record JBFWSZ010000015.1, on the reverse strand, counting down.
CCCTGCGATCCACCAGCGTCGCGTCGGTAAACGTTCCGCCCGTATCGATGCCAATGGAAAGCGTTCGTTGACCAGTCTGAGTGTCGATAAGCATGCTATTGCCGTTAAAGGGCTAGTGTGAGGCTTCCGGGGTGTTCGCGGCGACAAAATGGCCGGGTTGAACCTCTGTCAGCGCACTCGGAAATCGCTGACGAGCAAAGTTGGAGGAGGATCGGACGCGGGATGCCTCGACCTCTGGGTCTGGAATTGGTACAGCTTCAAGCAGCGAGCGCGTGTAGAGATGGCGCGGATCCAGGAACAATCTATCGCTTGAAGCCATTTCAACGATGCGCCCGAGGTACATGACGGCGATCCGATCGGCGATGTGGCGTACTACGGCGAGATCGTGTGCAATAAAGACGCACGCAAATCGAAGCTCAGCCTGCAGGTCCATCAGCAGGTTCATGATCTGGGCCTGGATCGAAACATCTAACGAAGAAACGGCCTCGTCGGCGATGATGAGCTTCGGATTCAACGCGATGGCCCTGGCAATGCCGATGCGCTGACGTTGTCCACCAGAGAACTCGTGCGGAAAGCGCTGAGCGGCACTAGCCGGCAAGCGAACAAGGTCCAGCAACTCGGCAATGCGGCGCCCGATACCTGCGCGGCCGGTAACTGTACGGTTGATCACCAAAGGCTCGGCAATGATGTCTGCGACTCGCATCCGAGGATTCAGCGATGACTGTGGATCCTGGAAGATCATCTGCATCTGCCGCCTCAGCGGCCGAAGAGCTCCATCCGACAGCCCGGTGATCTCAGTACCGTCGAAAACCACACGACCTGCGGTAGGCGGATCAATTTGAATCAAGGCTCGACCGAGCGTGCTCTTGCCAGAGCCGCTCTCGCCGACCAGGCCGAGAGTTTCATTGGGATGAACGTCCAAGCTGACGTCGTCCACTGCCAAAATGGGACTAGAACGTCCGAACGGAGACCATCTCCCCTGGAAGTACTTACGGACGCCTCTCGCTGACAGCAACGGCTGAGATGTCGGCTGGATCAGCATCTTTAGACACCATCCGCCACGAAGTCCGGCGTCTTCACACGCGGCTCTGCAGACATCGCAGCAACTTCGGTCGCGCGCCAACATGCGGCCATATGGCCGGGTGCAACTTCAGACAGAAGCGGCTTCTCGGCGCAGCGGTCGATAGAGAAGGTGCAGCGGGGGCGAAACGAACAACCGGAAGGACGATCTGTAAGCGATGGAGGAAGCCCTTCAATTGCTGGTAGCCGACGTTGACGCTCTCGGTCCAGCCGCGGCACCGATGCAAGCAGGCCACGGGTGTAGGGGTGCGATGGCCTTGAGAACAGGGCCGAAGCCGACGCACGCTCGACGATCGTGCCGGCATACATCACGTTTACGCGCTGTGCGTAGCGGGCCACTAAACCCATGTCATGCGTAATCAACAGCAGTGCGGTTCGGTTCTCCGTAACGCGCAGACGAATGAGATCAAGAATCTGTGCCTGAGTGGTCACATCGAGCGCAGTGGTGGGCTCATCGGCAATTAGCAGGCGCGGATGTGCGGCAATCGCAATCGCCACCATCACCCGCTGACGCATACCCCCCGAAAGCTGGTGCGGATACTGGTCAACGCGTCGCTGTGGCTCAGCGATGCCGACACTGTCCAACAAGGTCACCGCCTGCTGTCGCCGACTCATTCCTGCCTCCGGCCGAAGCCGGACGGCTTCGGTCAGCTGCGTGCCGATCGTGAGCACCGGATTGAGCGAGGTCATCGGCTCCTGAAACACCATCGCGAATCCGCGCCCGCGCATGGACTTGAGCGCATTGGGCGAGAGTGCGAGCAGATCCTGCCCGTCTAGCAGAACCCGCCCGGAAGCGGTGCGAACATTGCGGGCGAGCAAGCGCGCGATCGACAGTGCCGTCATGCTCTTGCCACTACCGCTTTCTCCGACCAGTGCAACAGTTTCGCCGGCCTCAACGTCGAGGTCGACGCAATCGACGACTACCTGATCGGCTCCTGCAGACTGAACGACTGTGCGAAGTGCCTCTACCCGCAGTAGAGGGCTAGTCCCCATGCGTTGCGAACCAGTCCAGTACCAACGCCATATATTCGTCGTGGCACTCGCCGGGATAGCCGTGAGCCGCGCTCTCAAAGACCTTCAGCACAGAGTTCGGAATTGCCCGATGCACATCGCGAGAGTAACGGGCACCGGAAAACAAGTCGCGGTCCCCGCCGCTCGTAATTAACGTAGGGCACGAGATCTTGTGCGCGCTATCACGTACATCAAACGCAAGCATCGCGTCGACGATTCGATCATATGCCTTCGGCGCTGGGAACGTGTCTTCACCGACGCGCCCCTGAAAGGCCTTCTCCGGAATCTCTGGGCGCTCATTGTAGGTTTCGGGTGTATAGGACCACAGGGTTACCTCCTCGGCCCACAGCTTCGGATCTAGCGCGCGCAGCCGCTTCCAGACCCTGGCCAAAGATGCGCTGAACGCATCAGACTTGAGTACCGGCGAGCCAAGCTCCAACGCGGTGACTCGGCCCGGGTGCCGAATGCAAAGCGCCATTGCCACGCGCGCGCCCATCCCGCCTCCGCCAATCATTCGAGTTCTATCGATACCCAGATGGTCCAGAAGGCCAGCGAGGTCGTCCGCCATCTGTTCAATGGTGATCGGACCTTCGGGCGCGTCAGACCGGCCCATGCAGCGATGGTCATGGCGGATGCAACGGTACTTCTGCGAAAGTACGCCATGTATGCCGCCGAAATTGCGCCCTGCGAGCGACCAGCCGCTGCTCATCAGCAGAGGAGGGCCATCGCCCGCGATCTCGTAGTACATCTCGATATCAGAGACTTTGGCTTTGGGCATGAATTTCCTCCGTGATGAGGTAGGACTGTTGATACCAACTGGCTTCGTCGAAATAGCCTTCCCGATGCACGAGCCCGGTGGGCCAGCGCCGTTCGCGGCGCAATGACTCACTTGCCGCGACATCTACACTTTCTGCGTCGACATCAACGATCACGCCGTAATCGTCGCGTGCGCTCTCTACGCTGACAAACTCACCGAGTACGTCACGCAGCACCAGATCGAAAGGCCGATCGAATGGGTGACCGACGCCGCCGCCGCCAGGGGTTTCGACCCGCAGCACATCGCCGCGCTCGATAGTGATCCCTTCCGCCAGGTATGGCAGCTGCCGTTCTTTCGACGTGCCCGGATTGAGCGTAAAACGCCCAGCCCGTCCGGACATGCCGCCGTTCATCCCGAATGGTGGGTGAATGCAGTTGGTCAGTCGCAGCATGATGGTGGCGCGGTCGCCTAGCAATTGCACCTCGCGCACAATGCCGCAGCCGCCACGCCAACGTCCTGGCCCCCCAGAGTCACGGTGGATAGCATAGCGGCGGATGCGAATCGGATAGTTCGCCTCGGCAAACTCGACCGGATAGTTTCGCTGTGCGATGTAGTAGACCGCATCAATGCCATCGGCGAACGGGCGCGCGCCTTGGCCTACGCCAAAGCCCATGGTTTTGAGATAGGGCTTGCCGGTGTCTTCGTGAAGGCCTGCAATCTTGCCGATGGAGTAGGCCGAGCTCGATGCATGCCCCAGTTCCGGCTTGGCCACACCTACAAGACCGTAGCAGGTAGTATGAACCCGCCTGGAAACGGTGGCCCGCTGGCCTAGTGGCGCGGGGAACTTCGGCTGTAGGAGGCTGCCTGGCCGAAGTCTTACTTCGTCAAGCGCGGTCAGAATGCCTTCGTTCGGTAGCAAATCCGGGTTGTCAGCCGTCATGAAAAGCCCGTAGACCATGCTCGGAATTACGCTGCTCATGAGGAAATTGATCGGCCCCTTCGTCTGGTCCGAGCTCTCAGTTCCGTCGAGCGTCAGACGATTGCCGTCAGAAGTGAGGGTCATCCGTACAGCGAGCGGGCCAGAACCCATCCCATCGTCGTCCACGATGTCAGCGAAGCGATAGCTCCCGATCGGAAAGGTTTCGAACATGCGGCGGCGGACACTGCGTTCGCTGTGAGCAATCAGAGACGAAAACGTCGCGTGAGCACGCTCAGGGCCGAAGCGCTGGATGATCTCGCGCAGTCTTCTTTCGCCCAGGGAGACTGCAGCGATCAACGATCGAGTGTCTCCGCGCACAATGTCCGTAAATCGCGAATTGCGCACGAACAACCGGAGGATGTCATCGTCGATCTGGCCTTCACGTACTAGCTTGACGACAGGTACGATGATGCCTTCTTGAAAAATGTTCTCAGCGTCGGGCGTAGTTGAACTAGCGTGCGCGCCACCGATGTCAATGAAGTGTGCCCAGGCGAAGCAGAAGCCCTCCACGCGACCGTCAATGAAGACAGGGTCGACGAGCACCATGTCAGGTGAATGCGATACCGCCCCGCTCGTGCCGTAGCAGTCGTTGTAGAGAAAAATATCGCCGGGTCGCATCGATGAGATCGGGTACTGCTCGAGTACCGGCGGTACGATCCTACCGCCTGACGGCATTCGGGTACCGATCAGCAAATTCAGGTCACGATCAACCAGCCCGGTGAAGTAGTCCTGCTTTTCGCGGATTACCGGTGACATGGCCGTCCGCTCCAATAGCGAGCCCATCTCGAGTTGCGCAGAGCGCAAGGCACCGCGAACAATCTCGACGGTGATGGGATCGACATCCTTCTCTATCTGCGCAGATGCAACGATAGCGTCCATGACCTACCTCACTCGATAGCGCTTCCCGGCGCAATCCATCTGCGCAAGGCCTCGCCCAATATATTGATACTCAACACCGCCATCATGATGGCAAGGCCGGGAAACGTGGCGGTCCACCATGCCTGGTCCATCACGCTACGCCCGGCCGCCAACATGGACCCCCATGACACCTCATCTGGCGGCAACCCAAGCCCAAGAAAGCTGAGCGCTGCTTCGTAGATAATCATCTGAGGGACCGCGAAGGCCGCTACGACGATCAACGGTGTCAAGGCGTTTGGCAGAATGTGCCGCAGCATGATTCGAAGATGCCCTGCACCCATCGATCGCGCCGCCACGACGAAATCGCTCGCAATGCAGCGCAGCGCCTCCGCCCGCGCGACCCGCGCGTAGATTGGCCACTTGGTGACAATCAGTACCAGGATGACGTTGAAGAGCCCGGGCCCAAGGATATACATCACCAAGATGGCCAGCAGGATGAATGGGAAGGCTAGCTGAATGTCGACGATTCGCATGATCACCTCGTCCACCCAGCCGCGCCTGTAGCCTGCCACCAGCCCAACCAATGTGCCGAAAACGCCAGCTCCGAGCACGGCCGACACAGCGACTGCAAGTGAGACCCGTGACCCAAAGACTACGCCGCTGAACACGTCGCGACCAGTGATATCAGTGCCCATTAGATGGGGCAGCGCGCCATCGACACTTATGAAAGACGGCGGAAGCAGATTCGATAAGATATCGCTTCGGGTAGGATCGTAGGGCGCGATGAGAGGTGCAGCGACTGCGCAGATTACGACGGCCAACAGCCCTAATGCACTTAGCGCCGTGGACAGTCGCACGCGCCGCAGCGCTAATAGCCACCCGTGAACGTAGGACTCCGTCGGCGTCTGCCGATCGATCTGACTCGCGGTCTCATGCATAGCGAACCCTTGGATTGATCAATGCGTATGCAAGATCTGCCAAAAGGCTCGAGACAACGACGGTTGTTGCTACGACGAAAGCGCCAGCCTGCATGACCGGGAAATCCCGTCGCTCGATAGCCTGGATCATCAGGCGTCCCATACCCGGCCATGCAAAGATTATCTCGGTAACGACGGCGCCCCCCATCAGCAAGCCGAAGTCGACAGCAAGAACCGTTACGAGTGAGATGGCGATATTGCCGAAGCAGTGGCGCAGGAGGATCGTAACCGTGCCGAGGCCCTTGCTACGCGCGGTACGAATGTAATCCTGTGCCAGCACATCGATCAGCTCCGAGCGAATCAGGCGCGTTAGCCTAGCGAGCGGAAACAGGCCAAGCGCCAGGGCGGGAAGAACTAGGTGCCGCGCCTCCCCAAATCCGGCCGGCGGTAGCAGCCTCCAGTGGGTAGAGACGACCAGAATCAGCATGAGCGAAAGCCAGAAATTCGGGATCGACTGACCGAGAAGTGTGAATCCAGCAATGACGCGGTCTATGAGACTACCTTGCCAGAGCGCGCTCACTGATCCGAATATGCAAGCCAGACCGAACGCAAACCCCAATGCAGTCACGGTCAGAAGTAATGTGGCCGGCAAGCTGTCGAGGACGAGCAGCATCGCTGGCTGCGACTGCCAGATCGATTGACCAAAGTCACCCTGCAACGCAGCGCCTACGAAGCTGACGTACTGGGACGGTATTGGGTCATCCAAATGCCAGAATGTCCGAAGAGCGTCGATGTCCGACTGTGACATTCCTGGTTGAATCATCAACAGTACTGGATCTCCGACGAGGCGCGATATGACGAATATGACCGTCACCACGCCGAGGATCACAATCACTGCACTGGCGACGCGCCTCAGAATGAACCCGATCATTTCGCGGGATTCATGTCCTGCACGATGATCACTTCGTCATGTCGAGGCTGCCAGCTCACCTTCTTATTTAATCCCCAAATGGTCAGTGGCTCGTAAAGAAACAACCATGCATAGTCTGCGCGGCCCATCGCGGAGATCGCGCGCAGTTGTTCACCACGCTTCTCGGCGTCGAAAGTCTCACGCGCCGAATCGAAAAGCTCATCGACCTTCGGATTGCTGTATCGCGACCAGTTCCAGTTTCCAGTGGAGTACGTGAGCGCGCGGATGGTCGTCTCAGAACCGGGCCCCCCGGCAAACGAGTAGATGAAGATGTCGCCGAGATCCTTCTGGTTGTTCTTGAAATCGTAGATCTTCTTCGAGAACTGAGATTGCTCGTCGATCTGAACCTTCACGTTGAACCCGATCGCTTGAAGATTGGCCGAGATGACTTGCGTAAGCTCAGCGACCTGAGGGACAGGCCCCTGCGGCGCGCTGATCAAAATGTTTCGGTCCTGGAGCTTTGCCTCGTCAAGAAGCTTCTTCGCACGGTTCGGATCGTAGGGAATAGTCGGCACCTCGGGGTTGTAGCAAGGCATGGACAACGCGCAGAGCTGATTCATCGGCTTGCCATACTTGCGCAGCAGGCGCTCGACGATGGCACCGCGATTGATTGCGAGGTTGACGGCCTCGCGCACACGTGCGTCTTTGAAGATGGGTCGGTTGTACATCAGGCCGCCGAAGATCGGCCGACTCCCGGACGGAGACGGCTCGATGCGCGCCACCTCCGAATTGGCGAACCGGCTCGCTTCAAGAGCCGCGATGTTGATACCGAGCGTAGCTTCGCCGTTAAGTACGGCGGCCGCGCGCGCCGACGCGTCTGGTACGACCCAGAAGATCACCTGGTCTGCCTTCGGTGCCCCGCCCCAGTAACCTGGGTTGGCCTCGAGCACAACACGGTCGCCACGCCGCCAGCTAACAAAGCGATAGGGACCAGAGCCGATCGGCTTGAGCGCGAATTCCTGCGGCCCTACCTCCTGGTAGTACTTCGGTGGAATGGCGGCAACCTTGTCGGCGATTGTCTCGAGAAGGTAGGCTACTTTGCCATCGGTCACGATGTCTACCGTGTGCGCGTCCACCACGCGCGCCTCGCGCAGCAGGACCAATGATCCGCGTGCTTGCGCATTCGGACGCTTGGCCTGTTCGAGCCATAGCTTGACTGCTGACGCTTCGAGCGGCTCACCGTTGTGAAACTTCACGTCTTTGCGGAGATGGAATCGCCAAGTCTGGTCGTCGATTCGCTCCCAGCGCTCGGCGAGCCAAGGGATGACCTTGCCGCTCTTGTCTAGGCTGATCAAGGGGTCGTAGAGATTGCGGTAGACCCATCGGTGCCACGTTGTCACGTTCTGGGAGCCATCCAACGTCGTCAGATCGAGCGTGGTGGCGATGGTGACGGTACCGAGTGGCGCTGCTGCCCTAGCGTGATCTACGCTGGCAAGCCCTCCAGATAGGGCAGCAACGCAGATGAGCGATCGGAAGGCCGTGGTCATGGTGAGCCTCGCATTCATGCTTTCTCCTCCGAAGAATGCCGTTTTACTTGTATGCTAGTGATAAGATGTAGACGAGTCAATCCGATCAACGTCTTTGCCCGGGGCAACGCCAGCAGGCCGCGCCAGCAGGCGCAAGCCAGAACAAGAATTAGCCGATGAGTGACCAGCGGTCTGGAATCGTGGAGGACGTCGTTTCCTCACTACCGATATACCGGCGCGTCTATGCTGTGCTGCGCGAGGAGATTCGCGACGGGATCTACCTCCGGAACAGCCTCTTGCCGAGCGAAGGGGCACTGGCAGAGCGATTCATGACTTCCCGGATCACGATCCGCAAGGCGCTCGAGTTGCTCAAGCTCGGGGGCTATACCACGACCCGTCACGGTGTCGGAACCTACGCTTTGGCACGCCCGGTCGACTCTTCTACGCACCATTTCACGAGCAATCTGGACATCCTCTGGCAAGAGACGGCTACCGAACTCCTCGAATACAAGATGGTCCCGGCGCCGCCTTATGTCGCCGAGCCAATGGACACCGCCGCGGGAGCCTTAATTCACAAGGCAATAAGGCTCAGAACTTATCGCGAGCAGCCGCTCGAACTGCTGACGACGTTTATTCGCGAAGATGTCGCACGCGCGATCAGCCGCGAGATGTTCCTAAGCGGGCCGCTGTCAGACGTGTTCCGCCGCGTTGGTGCGCCTTCCGTAACGGCTCGGCAACGGATCACTGCGCGATCGGCCGATCCCTTTACGGCAACGCACCTCGGCATCGAGATCGGCGCGCCAGTACTTTGCAGCATCCGCGTCTCCCGGGACGCCGAGGGTCGACCTATCTCCTATCTCCGCGAACTGTTCCGACCTGATCGCTACGAGTTTGAACTCGACCTTGAAGTGGACGGACCCGTGATGCGTGCGGTCTGGAACAAGTCTGATTTGTCGAACGACCGCATTGACTAGGGCGTGTTAACACTACGCAACGCCTCGATAATCAACGCGAAGGTGAGGAATCCGAGGAACATGACATCGAGTTTTTCGAAGCGAGAGAAGATTCGGCGAAAGCCCTTCAGGCGGCGAAACA
>JBFWSZ010000014.1:0-84523 GCA_050248115.1 Lautropia sp. | reverse complement strand
GCCACCATACCCGTTTACAAAGCGAACAGGAAAGTCAATGAAATCAACGGTCTACCCAGACCACCCCCGCGCCAGTGCTAGCTTTGCGTACCGTCACTTATTGCACTGAAAACGAGGAGACCCCGACCCCTGCGAGACCCAGCGCACGACGGCCGAGATGAACGAATGCGCGAAGCGCACCCTCGCCGAAAAGGACAAGGCGTTGAACGCGGCCTACCGGAAGCTGCTCGATTCCCTGAAATCCGACGGCACGGACGACACGATCGACTTCAAGGAAGCCCGCCGCCAACTCGTCGAAGCGCAGCGCGCCTGGATCCGATTCCGCGACAACGACTGCAGCGCGATGCTGACGGTCAGCATGAACGGCACGATCCGCGGCGTCGTCTACCTCGGCTGTCTGCAGGCCCGCACCGAGCAACGTACCCGCGAGCTCGAGAACTGGCTTCGCGACACGCAGTAGTGCACGCCGCTCGGCTCGAGCCTCCCACCGATGACCGCTCGCCAGCGCCTCGCCATTCTCGATTCCAACGTCTGGCGCTACGTTGCCGACGCCGGCGCTGAACTGGCGCTCATCCGGGCCGCCCGGTCATCGCCTCTCCGTATCGCGGTGGCCCCCGCCGTCCTCTATGAAGCGCTCAGGATGCGCGACGCCGATCTGCGTCGCCGCCTCGCGCGACTCATGACCGAACCCGGCTGGGAACGGTTGATGCCGGAAGCCTACCTGGAAGCGATGGACGTGCTGGACGAAATGAGATGCCACCGACCAGGCTGGCTGCGCCAGCCCCCGGACCAGTCACGATTCAACCGATTCCGCTACGACTGGGTTCGACGTCGCGGCGGATTCTGGGAGCGTGCGCGCATCGCCACGGACAAGGAGTCACGGGATCTCGCCTTGCTCGACAACAACCTGATGGATCGTGCTCGGGACGAAGCCCGCGCTACGCGTCAGACGCTGCAGCAGGATGGCTGGCACTACCACAGCATAAGGCTGTCGGACGTTCGGGCAGGCTGGAGCGACGCCGCGCCCGGATGGGACGGGCGACAGGTTGCCGCTTGGCGCGCAGCCGCCGTGGACAGCACCCGGACGAACTGGCTGCGCGCCGGTGCGTCACGCGACTGGCTCGAGCCCTTCATCGACTTCCACCACATCCAGTACCCTGATGCGTCCTGGTATCAGTTCTGGCTCGACGACGTCAGGGAAACGACGCTACCGCGGGAGTGGCTTCGCTGGGCTGTGCCGTTCCTGCAGGGCATGCGCAAAGTGACCGACGGCACGCCCGGCGATGCGCAGCTCGCCATCTATCTCGTGGATGCCGACCTACTGGTCACCGCGGATCGCGCCTTCGCGGAGATTGTCGACCGGGTCCGTGAGGAAGCGCCGTTCCCGCTCGCCCAGACCCTGCTGCTGCCCGCAGGGACTGATGGTGTCAACATGCTCCTCATGCATCTATCATCCGAAGGCATCCTTTCTCGCAGATCCCTTCAATTGCACCATCTAGGGACGGACTGAACAATGGCGAGGGACGGCGGGCACAGCGATGATCACGCCTTTTCCCGGAGGGGTCGGGTGATCATTCGCGCACTGACTCCGGTCATTGCGCCATCTTTGGTCGATTTCGAGGTTCGATTGCCTCATTTCCCGTTCTCAGGACGCACTGCGGGTGTCAGCCGTCATCAGCCGTCGGCGAGCCCGAACGAGATTGCTCAGACCAAACAGCGTGAACAACTGCGACTCGTTCTTCGCGATCCCGCGGTACCGCGTCTTGCGATGGCCGAACAGGTTCTTGACCACGTGGAACGCATGCTCGACCTTCGCCCTGACGCTCGCCTTGAGCTGCTCGATTCTCTCGAGCGTGCGGCCCCAGGGAGTGTTCGCCAGCGCCTTGCGCTTGCCCCGCTTCATCGCGACATGCCAGGTGACCGGCGTCGCCGCGTTCTCTTCGCGCTTCTCGACGCCTTGATACCCTGCGTCGCCGTACACGACAGTCTCTTCACCGTGCAGCAGGGCGTGCGCCTGGGTGACGTCCGCAACGTTCGCCGCCGTCGCTAGCACCGTATGCACCAGACCCAAGCCGGCATCCACGCCGATGTGCGCCTTCATCCCGAAGTGCCACTCATTGCCCTTCTTCGTCTGATGCATCTCCGGATCCCGCTCCCCGTCCTTGTTCTTCGTCGAGGGCGGGGCTGCGATGATCGTTGCGTCCACGATCGTGCCTTCACGCAGCATCAGGCCCCTGGCCGACAGATGCCCGTTGATCGTCTCGAAGATCTTGCTCGTCAGCGCGTGCTTCTCCAGCATCCGCCTGAACTTCAGCAGCGTCGTCGCATCCGGTGCGCTCTCGCGGCCCAGGTCGATGCCGACGAATCGACGGATCGCCTGGCTGTCGTAGATCGCATCCTCGATCCCTTCATCGGACAGCCCGAAGCACTGCTGCGCCACATACATCCGCAGCATCCGTTCCAGCCCAATTGGCGGGCGCCCCGGGCCCTTGCCACGCGGATAATGCGCATCGAGCGCTTCAACCAGTTCCGACCACGGCGTCACCGCCTCGATCTCGGCCAGAAACCGGTCCCGCCGCGTCTGCCGCTTCTTCGCCCGGTACTCCGCGTCAGAGAAACTCGACTGCATCCGGAATCCCCTGTTCTGCTTCGCTTCGATTATCGACCCCACGGCCCCTCCCGTGAACTCGCAGCTCTCAATAAATCAGCATGTCCCTAGGCTAGGTATGGATCAAAGGAGCAATGAATCCTGTTCTCCAACTGTTGGTCCGTTTGCGCTCCCACTACGCGCGACGTTCGGCCTAGGAGATCGCGTTCGCAAGAAATCTGGCGCCGCCTGGCAGGGTCAAATTGTCGGCTGGTACTGCACAAAGCTGACTCCCGAAGGCTATGCAGTCGAGTCTGAATCTCACCCGGGCTCAGTACAAATCTACCCTGTGGCCGCGCTTGAGCGCGTGGCCCAATCATCTGCATCCGTGTAGGCGCGCATCCTGATCTACTGCATCAGTCAGATGGTGGCTAAGAAGAACCAGGGGCTACCCCTGTCTCGCGTATCAATTTAACGGTTCCACCAACACAGCGCCCCCGCGATTTCGATACTGCCTTCACAACACGCCGTCGTGTCGCCTTCTGCGTAGGCCGGGCTCTAAACCGACTTGGCGACCAAGCGACCCGCAGCCGGTAGCCGATCCCTGCCGAATCCGGATCGTCGACGGGCCCTCGGTCAGGTTGCCGCCGAACCCGCGCGTGGATCCAATGGCTTCAGCGCGCCTTGCTCAGATAGCTGTCCGTGTCCTCGACGTCCATCTCGATCCACATCGGCAGATGGTCGCTCATCTGGTAGGTGCGCCAGTTCTTGAAGGTACCGTTCGGCGCCTTCTTCACTTCGGCGGCGTAGCTCGCCTCGTCCTCAACACGATAGACGTACTTGAAGAAGTCGAACACGCCAGCGTTTCCCGTCGGCCGCATCCGCTTGAGCTTGTCGAAATAGGCGATCTGGTCGTAGTGCTTCGTCTTCGGGACGTTGGATCCCGGAATCTTGCGCAGCGATTCCGGCACGACGAATCCTGCCTGCGTGATCGCCTGCATCGTGACGTCCTTGCGGTTGAAGATGTTGAAGTCGCCGAGGATGATCAGGTTGTTGTCGGTCGGCTCGGCATCGATCGCATACTGGGGGGCGCCGGAAAAGCGGGGGGCATTCTTGGCGAGCGTCTTCGCGAACGCGCTGATCTCGGCGAGCCGCCGCTTGTCCACGGCAACCGACTTGCCGTAGTAGATGTGCACCGTGCCCAGCGTCAGATAGGCCCAGCCCGCCCGAAACCCCGCGAGGTAGGGCGAGCGGGCGAACTGCAGCTCCACCTTCTGCGGGTCTTTGTCGGCGCCCCTTGGCCTGGGCAGCACCAGCTCGGCCGCCAGGCCGGTGAAGTTGACCTTCCGCCTGTCGTAGAGGTAAGCCATCCGCTCCGGGCTTCCCGCGGACACCAGTGTCAGGTCGGTCACCAGAAAATCCCACCAGCTCCCCAGGAGGCGCCGAAGACGCTGCAGCGGATACAGCCCCGCGCGCAGCTCCTGGATCGCGATCAGATCGAACCGGCTCAGGACCTCGGCGATGTAGAAGTACGCTTCGCTGTCCCGATTGCCCGACTTGGCGTTGTCGAACTCGCGGATGTTCCAGGTCGCGAGCAGCAAGGTATTGGTGGCCGTGCGAATCGGGATGGACTTGGCGAGGCCTTCGCGAAGTCGCATCAGGCCATCGACCGTTCGCGCCCGCACCTCCGGGTCCTTGATCTCCTTCAAGCCGGTGTAGTACGGCATACGACACCTCCCCGATCGACTTCTGGTTATTCCGTGCGCCGAGATCCGCGTGCGAGTGTGCCCCGCTCGGCTTCCCGCTGTAAAGGACCGTGCGAATGAAGCCTGCACTGGGTCTCGACCCACAAGTCGGCCGGGCGGAGAAGGTCTGCCAACGGACGCCGGGCGTTGCCCGCGGTCGCCGCAGGGCACCGCGCCATCCGCGTCCGGACCGGTATCATGATTTCGATCCGCGTCTAGACGACGACCAGGAGGCGGCGATGTGCTACTCGGCGCAGGTGTGGGCCGACTACCGGCAGTTCCAACGGGACACCGGCAGCGCGATGAGCATCCGGGACTTCTACGACCTGTTCGTTCGCTGGTTCGAAGGCAAGAGTCGGATCACGATTCCAAAGGCGATGCAGGAGGCCTTCGGCGACCCGCGCACCGAGCTCGAGCGCGAGATCAAGGCCATGATCGACAAGCGTGCCGAGCAGGACACACTGAAGTTGCAGCAGGAGCTCTTCGCGCAGCGCAAGCGCCTGGCCGACGCGGAGCGGGCCCTCGCGAGCAAGCAGACCAAAGCGGCTGCAGAGAGCAAGCGCATCGCCACCAACAAAATCGAGACCGCGAAGCGGCGCCTCGAGGACCTGCAGCGCACCGAGATTCGCCCGTCGGATGCGCGGATATTCCCGGGCCACTACGCGCCGGTCATGGTGATGGAGAGCGGACAGCGGGTCTTGAAGCCCATGCGATACCAATGCAGGCCAGCGGGCAAGCCTGCGTTCTACGACCAGAAATACCCCGGAACCTACAACGCGAGAAGAGACAATCTCGAAGGATTCTGGAAGGGACTATTCGGCCACACCCACGCCGTGTTCGTCGTCGAAACCTTCTATGAAAACGTCGACCGCGACGGCAAGAACGTCGTGCTGCAGTTCACGCCGAACCCGCGCGAGCCGATGTTCGTCGCCTGCCTCTATTCGCACTGGGTCGACAAGTCCACCGGCGAGGACCTGCTGTCGTTCGCCGCGATCACCGACGAGCCGCCACCTGAGGTCGCCGCCGCAGGCCATGATCGATGCATCGTGCAGATCCGGCCCGAGAACATCGATGCCTGGCTAAGCCCAGACCCCCGCGATCTCAAGGCGCAGTACGCGATCCTGGACGATCGGCCACGGCCGTACTACGAACACCGACTCGCAGCTTGACCCGAAACGCTACAGCGTGACGTCAAAGCCGCTTCTTGGTGGCCTTGCGAACCGCGTGATACGCCTCGGTTCCCCCCTCCGATGTATAGATCGTCGTGGTCGCGACACTCGCGTGGCCAAGAACCGACTGCACGATGTTGATGCTGGCCTCGGGAGACTGCATGACGTGCCGGCCGAACGTGTGGCGGAGCCAGTGCGTGGAGGCCCGGCGGAAATGTTCGGCGTCAGCCGCCATGCCGCGCCTCGCCACCAGCGATGCGACCTGCTCGAACACCGCCTTGATCTCGCGGTACAGGGTGTTCGGGGCAATCGGCTTCTCGGGCGGATGCCGCGTCCCGAGATGACCGAGCAGCCGGATGCCATCCAATCCCTGGGCCTGGCATTCGATCCATGTTGGCAGGTTGCGCTTGACCAGGTAGTCGTTGAGCTGGTCCTCGAGCTGCGGCACGAAGGGCACCTCGCGCACGCGGCCCCCCTTGCCGAGCACGCGCAGCATCAGAATCCGCTCGCCTTCGTCATCGAGGGTCGCCGATAGCCGTCCGACACGGGCATCGACGAGCTCGGAGATCCGAAGCCCGGTGCCATAGGCGAGCGAAATCGCGAACCGCACGCGTTGCGCCCGCTCGTCCGTGCCGAGGGTCGCCAGCACTTCGCGAACCACGGCCCACTGCCCGGTGCTCAGGTAGCGGCCACGATCGAGGGGCAGCACATCCGGGCTGTGCTCGGCGGCTGCGCTGCGCGTGTCCTGCTTCGGCAGGGCATCGAAACTGTTGTGGGCCAGGTAGTGCTGGCGCACCAGCCAGTCGAACATCGACCGGACGACCGTGATGGCGTACTGCACGCTCCTGGCCGACAACGGACCCGTGAAGGGACGCCAGCCGGGCGATAGCCGCGGAGCGGCCTTGCCGCCGATCCAGCGAGCCGCTGGTTGCGGGTCGGGCAGGAACGCCCGGAAGGCGATCGCGTCATCTACCGAGAGGGACGACATCGGCTTCTGGCGCTCGAAGATCGACCAGAGCAGCAGCCGTTCCGCCTCACGGCGGTAGGTCCGCTGCGTGTGCGGGTTCTCGCCGGCACGTGCCGCGAGCCAGGCTGCCAGCGCCTCGTAGTCGTTGCGGGCATCGATCCGGTGAACACCGGGAACCCGGTTCGTGCCCTGGCTGCCGTCCAGGTCGGCCGGCATCGCCAGCCGCTCCAACGGCGCGACGGCAAGGGCCGGGGTTTGCGCGAGCCGTTGCCAGACCTTGCGCTGGCGATCCGGTGCCATGTCCACGCCGGCCGGCAGCTCACGACCGAGTGCATCGCCGTTGGCGCGCAGCCAGCCGACGATGCGCGCGCCCGCTACCTCACCCAGGCGCGGGATCGGCCGCCACCAGCCGAAGCCCTTCTGCCGAATCCAGTTCACCAGCTGCTCGAGCGTGGCCAGGCCGACCGCCTCGAGCCGGGCAGCGTCCTTCGGCTCCAGCCAGGACGACACCGGGTCGGCCAGCGCCGGCGGCGCAACCACCACCTGCTCGAGGACGGCGAGTGCCCGAAGCTGCCGATCGCGCAGCCGGCGCAGCTGCGCGGCGCGGCGGTTCGGCTGCTCGACCGGATACCGGTCCTGGTACAGATTCAACAGCTCGGCTTCGCCGTAGAAGCCGTCCGGATCGACTCCGTCCCGGAAGTCCTCGAGCGACGGCGCCGGCGTTGCCGGCCCGACGTCCTTGCCAGTCGGAATCTGCCCCATGTCCAGCAAGAGCGCACGGGCATCTCCGAAGGCCCCGGCCCGTCGGGCCGCCGCCTGCAGCTCGGTCCGGATCTCGCGCAGCTGCCGCTGCACGAGCCGCAGGTCGGCGCCGGCGTCCAGATAGCGGTCGGCCGCCTCGCGCAGCGACAGGCCCTGCAGGACCGCCCGCACGAACGCGAACTGCGTCGGCGAGATCCTGCGCGGCGGCCGGATCGCGCTCACCGTCGCCTCGGTCGGTGCATGGCAGGGCGCTCGGGCCGCAGCGTACTGCCGGCATCCAGCCTCCGCTGAATCTCCACGCGGGCTCGCACCACGAGGACCTTGCGCCGCTCATCCGTGAGCGATGCGTCACCGGCGATCTTTTCCGCCACGGCGTGCAGTGTCTTGTACGCGGAGACCAGCTCCGGATGCTTTTCCAGGGCATCGCGCTCTCCCAGCGTGGCGAAGGCGCTCGCACGCTCCGGTATCGGCGCCATCCGGACGCCGGCATCCGGCCGATGTTCGATGACATAGCCCTGACCCATCCGGACGTCGGACCGGACGTCGTCGTGTCCCGGCCGCAGCGCGTCCTTGAAGTGCGCAACATAGCGCTTCTCGCCGACCTGCTGGAGCCAGTGCATCGTCGTCTCGCCGACGATCGGACCGCGGTAGACGCCGGACTTTCCCGCAACGCGCACATCAGCTTTGTCGCCACCGATCCTCCGCGCGGTTTCCTTCGCATCGGAGAACGACGCCGCAGCCGGATTGAGCCGCGCCGGGCTGAATGCCTCCAGCTCCGCCCGGTACAAGGTCCGTGCCCAGGCCGGCACCCGGTCGCCGACGGTGACGACCTGTCCCCGCTTGAAGGTGATCGACAGTGCCGCCGGCGAATTCAGGCGCGAGTTGTCGTAGACGAAACCGTAGTCGGCCGACTGGACGGCTTCACGAATCAGCGCCTGGTTGCGCTCGTAGCGCTCCCGGATCTTGTCCTCGGGGACTGGGTGGCCGCCGTGCCGAACCCGGTGCGCGACGCGCAGCACCGACAGGTTCGGCGAGCGCAGGTTGATGTGATAGACCGCGACGCGAAAGCCTGCATCCCGGGCTTCGCGGATCAGGTCCAGCTTGGACGGATGCGAGAACGTCGTCTCGGTCACGAAGCTGCTGCCATCGCGCAGCGCCTGCGCGCGGCGCTCGTCCGCGATGCGAGCAGCCTGGTAGGCGGCCTGCATCGACGGATCCTGCAACTCGTCACGCTGGATCACGTCCGCATTGATGAACGGCGCCGTCGTGACGGCGCGCAGCACCGTGTCATGAAAGGTCGACTTGCCCGCCCCGTTGGGGCCCGCGATCACGAACATGACCGGTCGCGCCACCTAGAGCGGCTCGTTGTCGCCGAAGACCAGGTTGCCGTCGTCGTCCATGCCGACGCCGATCCCTTGCTCGTTCATCCGTTGATAGAAGGCTCTGGCATCGGCCGACGGCGGCGTCTTGCCGATGCCCGTCATCAGCTGATCGAATTCGTCATCGTCCAACGCGCCCGGATCCACCGGCGCGAGGCCGCGCAAGGCTGCCTCGATTCGGGACATCGTCATTTCCGGGTTGCGCTCGGCCGCCCGGCCGAGCCGCATCCAGTATTCGGCCTGGCCGGCGATCGACCGGTTGTTCAGCTCGGCCGCCCTGCGCAGCTCGACCATTTCGGCTTCGGAGATCCGGACAGCGTGGTTCATGGTCGTGTCGGCATGCCATTCAATGCATGTCATTATGCAATGCCGCAGCAACCGATTCAACCGAGCGGCCGGCGCGAGGCGGTGGGTCGCCCCGGTCAACAGCGTCGCGCCCTGAGAGGCCTCACCCTCGAGCCGCGGCGTCCGCCCCTCGCAGGGCCCAGGTCACGGACAAGAAGGCATCGAGCCCCCTCCACGTGCCTCACGCGGCTGGCGAGCGAGCCCCCGGCCGTTCGAGCACCTTGTGCGCCGCGGCCGCGACGTCGGACACTGGATATCGGACCTCAAACGACGCCAATCGCCTGAAACGCGGCGCCGGCCGGGCGCGCGATCTCGTCGATACATATCGGTATTCGTATCGTATCGATACGATATCAGTTGCTTGATACGATACGTTTTGATATCGTATCGGTACTGATATCTTTGACGCCCGGCCCCAGGGGGAAAGCCATGGCCCGCGAAGGAATTTCCGCCGAAGAAGTCGCCGCCGCAGCCGACGCGCTCGTCGCCGAGGGCGTGCAACCGTCGCAGCGCGCCGTTCGCGAGCGCTTGGGTAGCGGCAGCCTGAACACGATCCAGCGACATCTGAGCGCCTGGCGCAGTGGCCGCCAGTCGATTGCCGCCCAGCCTCTCGCGCTTCCGCCCGGCCTGATGGCCGCGATCGGCCAGGAACTCGAGCGCGTCGCAGCGCAGGCTCGCGCCGAGATCGAGGCGCGGCTCGTGCTCGCCCAGAGGGAAGCCGCCGAACTCGCGGCCGCCGGTGAAGCCGCCGAGGCTGACCGCGCGGCCGTCGAGGCTCGGATGGCCGAACTCACGCGCGACAACGACACGCTGCAAGGCAAAGTCGCGCAACTCGCCACCGACGTGGAAGCACTGGGTCAGCGCGTCGACCAGGAGCAGAAGGCTGCCGAGGCCGCGCGCGTCGAGCTCGCCAAGGCCCGCCTGCAGGTGGAATCGTCCGTCGAACGCGCCTCGGAGCAGATCGCGGAGATCAAACGACTGAGGGACGCGCTTTCAGCAAGCGAAGCCACCAGAACCGCCGCCGAGCAGCAGGCCGCCGTCGCTGCCGCACGGCTCGAGGAAGTGCAGAAGCACTACGCCGGCCAGCAGGAAGCCTGGACGGAGGCGCGCAAGGCGTCCGCTCAGGAAGCGCACCGCCAGGCCGAGCGCTTGACGAAGATCCAGGCCGAACGCGACGACGCTCGCCAGGCTGCCGCGGAGGCGCGCGAATCGGCCGCCCGCATGAGCGGTCAGCTCGAAGCGTTACTCAAGCCCATCGCTCCAGACCCTGCGCAGGGCGCAGCGCAAGCACCGAAGCCACGGTCGACCCGATGAGTACCTGATCCGCCTGCGTCAGCCCTTCGTCGATCCGCCGGATCACCCGAGGGGTCGAGATCCCCGAACTTGCCACGAGAACTTGCACACGACTGAAGATTCCTGACCGGGACCAGGCTGAACCCGGGTCTTTCTGCCGAGGAGGCTGCAATGCATGAAACCTCTGCTGTGACCACCGTTGCCGGGCCCGTCCCCGGCGCAATCGACCTGGTCCGTGTCATCGCCGGCGTACCGGTCTGCGTCGGAGGTCGCTTCGCCACCAGTGACGAGTTGCGCGCGCTCTGGCACTTGTTGCCGGAGACGAGCGCAGGGAGCTGCGTTGCCCAGCTGCGCGACGTCGATGGCCGTCTGGTCGACGAGCGGCGTGTTCATCTGAACGATGCGGCACGGGCGTTCGGCGAGGCCTGAAACGGCTCGCCAGCGAGCAGGAAGTTACGGCTCCCCGGACCGACTGCTAGCCGGCGAGCTGCCCCCGATTCTTCGGACTAGACTACCCCTGCCCGCGTGCTGGGCTACTCCCTATACAGTCAGTGTTTCGTGTTGAGCCGAAACCAAAGAGCTCATCAAGCCAGCGATATTGCTCGCCGAGTAGAAGGTAGCCGGTGATGATCCTGCAAGAGATCCATGCGTGGTCCAAGAGCCGGCCTCCTTGGCAGCAAGACGCCATTGCCAGGCTCTACACCGACCGGTCTCTCAGCGCGGCCGACTTGGACGATCTCTATGCCCTGGCCAAGGCCGAAGCAGGTATCCCCGACCCGGAGGGGCGCATTGCTAGGATCCTTCTCGATGCCCAGGTTGCACCTCAGGTCAATCCGGCGCGGCTCGTTCTCCTGACTGCCGTCAAGGACTTGGCCAACGTCAACGCATTGGCTAACAATGCTCACCTTCCTATCGCCCGGACCGGTCTCACGATCATCTATGGCGAGAACGGGGTCGGCAAGTCGGGCTATTCGCGAGTGCTAAAGAAGGCCTGTCGGGCGCGTGATCGACGCGAGCCCATCCTGCCCAATGCAAACATGGAGCCTGGCAAAAGCGGTCCAGCCCAGGCGATGTTCGAGGCGGAGATAGATGGTGTCGCGACGAATCTGGCTTGGAAGGATGGGGGCGAACCGCCCGAACCGCTGTCGGACATCGCCATCTTCGATTCTCACTGTGCCCGGGCCTATATCGACAACCAGGGCGATTTCGCATACGTCCCGTATGGACTGGATATCCTGGAGGGGCTGGTCGGCGCGTGCAACAAGCTCAAGGAACGCGCCACGAATGAGAAAACTGCGAATGCCCCGAGTAACGCAGCATACGCGGCTCTCGCCGGCGAACAAACGGAGGTGGCCAAGACACTCCTAGGTGTGGTGTGTCAACAGGTTGTTCCCGGCAGTCAAGAGCCTGGAGATGGGAGTCTTGAGACCGATACCGTGGTGAGCACGGTGGAAGTTGTAGAAGTGGTTCCAGGCCGGTAAGGCCCGTTTGCGGGCCTCCGAGTCCGGGTAGGCGTGGCCGTAGGCCCACTCACGCAAGGCGGACTGGATGAAGCGCTCGGCCTTGCCGTTGGTCTGCGGACGATAGGCGCGGGTGAACTTGTGAGCGATCTGCAGCTGTTCGCAGCAACGCTCGAAGTCGTGAGAGCGGAAGGCGGGCCCGTTGTCGGTGATCAGACGGCGGATCGTCACGCCCAGGCTGGCGAAGTGAGCCACCGCGGCCCGCAGGAAGGCGATGGCGCTTGCCTTTTGCTCATCGGGATGGATGGCGGTGAACGAGACCCGGCTATGGTCGTCCACGGCAACGAAGACGTACTCCCAGCCGACCTGGCGGGTGCGCTTGCGGTAGTCACCGGTGATGCGGTGGCCGACGTCGGTGAAGCGGCCGAGCTTCTTGATGTCCACGTGCAGCAGATCACCGGGCGCCTCGCGTTCATAGCGCTGAACCGGCTCAGGCTGGGCCAGATCACTGAGCCGCGATAGGCCTGCTCGACGCAGCACTCGGCTGACAGTGGCTCGAGAGACACTCATGTAGGTCGCGATCCGCGACTGCAGCATCAGCTTGCGCCGTAGTTGCACGATCGTCTGGGCCAACTGAGCGTTGATCGCTCGCGGCGAGCGGGCCGGCCGCGACGTCTTGTCCAGCAAACCGCTCTCCCCGCAGGCCAGATAGCGGCCGTACCACTTGCGGGCCGTGGCCGGGCTGACCAGGTACTTGGCCGCGGCATGCGTCGCCGAAAGGCCCCTCATGACCATGTCCTGCACCATCTGCACTCGCTGAACGTACGTCAATCGGGCATTCTTGTGGATGTTCATCCGGGCTCCGAAGTCTCTGTCGATTGGCTGTCCGGCGACTTCCAGTCTCTCAGAACTTCTCCGGGTGAACACCCGATACAACCTATTGAAACTCCACACCTAGGCATACCGGGCATGACCAAAGCCGAGGACATCGAGACCTTAGCTACGCTCAGCGAAGCCGCTTTTGACCGGCTCGCTCTGCTGAACAAGATCCTGGCCGAGGCCGATCCGAAACAGAAGGCCCTGGCGCTACGCCAAAAGGCCAGCCGCTTCACCTCATTGGTCGAAAGAATCGCTGCAGCAGTCGGCGCGCTGAACGATGAGAAGGTCGGCGACCTCCAAGCGCAGGTTGGAAAGTCAAATGCAGCCAAGGCAGCAGCGGGGCTCGCAGCCACCGAATTCAAATCCACACCCGGGCAGCTGGCAGGCACTGGCGGCGAGGAATGGAAGGCCCTCTTTGAGGCAGCTCGGAAATTTGCCGAGGTCAGCCATGCGGAGCACGAGTTCCCTGAGCTTCCGGCCGAGGTCGCCTGCCCACTCTGCCAGAACGTCCTCGGGCTCGATGGCGCTGCGCGACTGCTGCGATTCGATGCCTTCGTCAAGGCGGCCGCCGAGAAGACAGCAAAGGATGCGCGCGAAGCCGCCGCCATAAAGTTTCGGGCCATACAGCAGACGAACACCGACTTGATGTTCCACGACTCCCTGGTCGAGGAACTGACGGAACTCGCACCGAAGGTCGCCGCGGCATGCACGGTACTTCAGGATTCGCTCAAGTCGCGCCAGGTTGCCGTGCTCCAAGCTGCCGCTGCCAAGCTGACCTGGGATGCGGTTCCCAAGCTCTCGGATGTTCCGCTACCCGGCCTGACCGATATCGTCAACCGCCTGGCGGAACAGGCCAGAGCCCTTGATGCCGCGGCGGATGAGAAGCTCAAGGCATCCATGGACAAGGAGCGGGCGGAGCTCGACGCGCGGCGGCGGCTTGCTGAAGTAAAAACGGCGGTGCTCGAGGCCATGACCAAGCATGAGCTCTGCCGCAAGTTGCAGATCTGCATCAATGGCATGGAACCGCGGAGCATTTCCAGGAAGTCCACCGACCTGTCACAGACGACAGCCAACCAGCAACTGGCCGATGCACTTAACGCCGAACTCAAGCTCCTCAAGGTCCATCACCTCAGCGTCGTGATGAAACCCGAGTCTCCTGGTGGCAAGACCCAGTTCAAACTCACTCTGCAGCTGCCGGGCGGCGGCACTCCGGCGGCCATCCTCAGCGAAGGCGAACAGCGGGCCATTGCCATCGCGTCCTTCATGGCAGAAATGCGCCTTGGAAATGGCCGAGGGGGCATTGTGCTCGACGACCCCGTCTCATCGCTGGATCATCGTCGCCGCTGGGAAGTGGCCGAGCGGCTGGCGAAGGAGTCACTGACTCGGCAAGTGATTGTCTTCACCCACGACATCTACTTCCTGCTCATCTTGGAGCAGAAGGCGAATGATGTTCAGGCAACAATAACCAAGAACTACATTCGCAAGACGGGAGACGGCTACGGCGTCCATTCCGAGGATCTGCCGTTTGATGTTTCAGGCACGAAGGATCGCCTGGGGCGCTTGAGGCAGATGGTTGTCGACGTGCGTAGGGCAGCAAAGGATGGCAACGAGGACTTGCATCGCGAGCTGACGACTAGGTTCTACGGCCAGCTACGACTCGCCTGGGAACGCTGCATCGAAGAGATTCTGCTAAATGGCGCTGTGCAACGCTTCGGTGAGGGAGTGTCAACGCTACGGCTCAAGAAGGTGACGGTCACCGACGAAGACTATCGCGAGATCGACGCCGGCATGGCCAAGTCGTCGAAATTCGAACACGATGCCGCGGCGGCCGTAGGCAGGCTCCCGATCCCTGACACCGATGAGCTCGAGACAGACGTCGAGAGCCTGTCCAATTGGCGAGAAGTGCTCCTCAAGCGCCAGAAAGAGGTCGACAACGCGCGCGGATGAGACGAGTCATCGGCTCCGCGGCATCGCGATCTCGTAGCGGTACTTGCTGTCGATGCTGGCCGTGATGCCGCTCGTGGTAACCAGGCCAGGGTTGATGAGCACGACAAACTCGACGGGGACGATGACCGACGGAGCGGTCATGACGGCCTTTGCGCGGCTCTGAACCCAGACAGAGCCGAAGGTCATGCTCTGGCCCGCCGCTGGCACGGCATCCCAAGAAGGAACTGTGCGGAGGATGGATTGCTGGTCGTGGTGGTTGCGCTGGTTCCAGACGGTCTCGGGAATGTCGATCTCGATGATGTAGCGGTTCTGCGGGAGGCTCGCTGCGCCGAGATGCACCACCGTCTCCAGGACGGCAAGGGCGCGGGAACTGGCGGCATAGACGATAGGGACACCAGGATGGTTCCAGCGGCCGCCGACGCGACGAGCTCCCTCGCCGCTCAGGTCGTCTGCGTGATAGTCGGGCGACGCGGTGGCGATCCGCCAGACCTTCATTGATAGGCGCCGGTTTCGATCGCCTCCAGCACCCGCGATACAACTGCACGGCCTGCGGGGACGTCCAGCAGGGACACCGGTGCCTGGCCGCCCAGGGCCGGCAGCGGGGTGTGAAGCCACTGGCCGAACCAGCTGCCGACGTCGAAATCGGCGGCTCGGTCTGGATCAAGTGTCCGACTGGCGATCTCCTGCGCGCGCTTGTAAAGATCGCGCAGTACGATCGCGCGGTGGCCGCGGGGCGAGCGACTCCGCGTCTCGTTCCCGGGGGAGGATGAGCGGCGGTACTGGACCTGTTCGAGTCAAGGTGTGCTTCCGGGATTCGCCGGGTCGAAGGTCCAAGGGTCGTAGATTGGCACACCGCTGCCCTCGAAGTGACGGACGTTGCGGGTCACCACAGTCATGCGATGAACGAGCGCGGTGGCAGCGATCATCGTGTCGCGGTCGGCTAAGGTGCCGGTGACGTGAAGACTGGCGCAGCGTCGCGCGACTGTGAGGTCGAAGGCAAGGACTCGGCCCTCGAAGGCATCGAGTACACGCGTAACCCAGGCGGTGAGTTGCTGGCCCTGGGGAGGCGTCATGGCGCGAAGGCGTTTGACGCCGTAGTCCATCTCGAGGACGGTGATGGCGCTGAGGTAGTGGGCGGAGATGGGTTTGCTGGCGGCCCAGGCCAGAACCGCCGGTGATGCGCCGGCCTTGCCGTGGCGCAGTTCCGAAATCACGTTGGTGTCCAGAAGGTACACGGCGTGGTTCAGAACAGGGTAGACGGAGGTTTCGGGAGGATCTTGAGATCAAACCGCGGAAAGTCGAGATCATGGCCGGCGTCTTCGACGATCGGGGCGCCTTCCTGCAGCGCGGCCAGCAGCGACTGCGCCGGCTGGCCAGCCAGGCGCCGATAGTCCTCGATGCGCAGGAGCGCGTAGGCCGGCCGGCCGCGGTCGGTGATGAACACCGGACCGTCGGCCGCCGCGCGCTTGGCGGCGGCGTGATCGCGGGCGAAGTCCCGGCTACTCACGGTGGTGATTTTCATGGCGCGCTCCTGCGATCCGGAGAGAGTCTGTATGTTATGACAGAACCGGATCCGAGCAAAGAACGAGACCTCACACCACGATAACTACTATTATCATCCGTGACTTTTCGGCGTGTAAATGCGCCTTCCGAAATCGCACCGACCGAAAGCAGCGGAAAATCAGGCACTTGCTAGCGCTTACAGGCCCGCGCTCCGACGTGCTGTCACGCGCGACGGGACCAATCCAGGTCGACTCCGTCTGCCAGCGCTTCGCTTCGGGCTGCGATCCCGCTATCCGTGCGTCGTGCTGGATGCCGGTCCGGTCGCCTCCAGCGCCTTCGCGAAAAGCGCGTAAGGCATCACGAGCGTCAGCGGCGCGTCAAGCAGGGCCAGTGCACCGAAGCGCCCGTACCAGGCCGCGGCCGCATCGTCCTTGGCGTCGATGACGAGCACCTGGCCACCCACCTCGGTCGAGACACGGATGCATCGTCGGGCGGCGGCGATCAGCAGTTCTCCGCCGAGCCCCCTGCCCTGCAGGGCTCGACTTACGGCAAGCCGCCCAAGCCGGTACCCACCGATCGGATACCGGCCGGCCTGACGCCGGACGGCTTCCGGTGCCTTCGCCTGATCGATCTGAGCGGGGCTCAGGGTATAGAACCCGTGAATCGTCCGCTGGTCCTCGTCGAGTACGACGAAGGTCCGCGAGATCCCTCGCTCGTGATCCTGGCGAGCGAAGCGCGCAAGATAGGCGTTCAGATCCGGCTGCCCGCAGTCGAAACCGGCTCGATCGTGCTGGCGCTCAAGCGGCACGTCGGTCCATGCCGGACGCGTACCGGTCACGTGCGCGCCTGAAACCTCGCTGCCGCGGCGAGCAATCGGTCGTTGGGCATCGGCTCGGCATCAAGCAGATCCAGAAGCCGCTCGCTGTCGCGGATCGACAACGTGATCTGGTTCGCGCTTTCGATCGCTTGGTCGGCTGCCGAAAGCGCATGGCGGAGCAGGAAGGTCTTCAGATCGACCTTCTCGATCGCGGCTGCTCGCTGCAGTCTCGCTTTGTCTTCCGGCGCAAGACGCAGGGCAAAACGTTCGGTCAGGGTTGCGGTCGAGCTCATCGTTATCGGAGTAGCAGTTTGAGGGCTTCCGAGACGCGGAGGGTACAAGGGGGATTCGAACAGCCCTCCGGCCGGCAATGTACGCCCGATAAGCGTACATAGTCCTGGCAACCAAGTCAATTGTACGCCGTACCGGCGTACATAGATGCCGGCCTGAGCCGGTATTCAGGCGTTCTCGGCCATCACCCGTCGCTTGAAGGCAGCCGCGTCAAAGCGCTTCGGTTCCCCGCTTTCCTCCCCCTCGACAAGGGCGGCAAGAATGGCTTCGACCTCGCCACCGCGTTCCTGCTCCCGGCGGATCAGATCCCGGATGCATTCACTGTCGTTGGTGTAGTGCCCGGCGCCGATCTGCGCTTTGATCCACGCATCCTGCTGCTCCGTCAATGTGATCGTCTTCCGCACAGTCGCCATCGCCAAAGCTCCGAAAAGCCGCCCACTGAAACGTGGGCTCATACAATTGGTGCATTATCGCGCCAATTGGCTTACAAGTCACGAGACCCCTGATTTCCGGCATGCTGGAAATGAAGGCTACCGACTGCCCCTGTCGATGTCGGGGTCGGCCGGCCGCGAGTCCTCCCCTCGTTGCTGAGGCCCAGTGTCGGGAGCGGGCGAAGACGGACCCCCTCGGCCCTCGTCTGGCCAGGGTGTTATCCCTAGTCGCGCGCTCAGATCGGCTCCCAGCTGCCGCTCAGAAGCCTCGGACGATCGGGCGAGCCCGTCCAGCACGACCCCCCAGTCCCGGAGGGCACTGGAAGCCGAAATGCGATTCCGCGCAATTGCATCGGACTCCGATATTCGGCGCACACTGCGGTCACGCTGAGCGCCCCGCAGCCGCATTTGGACGTTCGCCGGGCTGACGCCTGGGTTCCGCTGCCCCCGCACGACCCTCGACGTCGCAACGGCGTCGACGCCGTTGTCGCGCAGCCTCTTCGCGAATGCCTCGCGCCAAACCTGCAGATCGGCCTTTCGGGGATTCAACCGCTTCCCGCTCCGGGAGACCGCCTTCACCGTCAGATGGACGTGAGGGTGCGGCGACGGATTAGGATCCGGGTCCGTGTCGAAGGTGTGGAAAGCCATCGCGAACTGATGGCCGCCGAAGGCGTCACCAGCGAATTCCCTGACTGCCCGCTGCAACTCGACATGGGGAGTGCCCACCGGCATCGACAGGACGATCTGAAGCGACTCGCGGCGGCCGCCCCGGCGAGACACTTCCTCGGCCGAAGCATCCCCGGATCCAGCGACGACAACGGCCTCCTGCATCGGAATCGGGTGCTCGTCCTGCCAGCTGTCGAAGACGTCCGCCACCGCATGCTTGCCTGCATACACCCTGCCATCCTGGTCCTCGAGCTCGATCTGACCCCGACGGCTGATGTACTTCAGATTGGCGACGATCCGACTGCCACTTCGGCCGGCGCTGCTGACCTTCAGCATCACCTCGGGCGACCGCTTCGCGATGCCCTGGAGCTTGTCCAAGATCGCTTTGCGGCTCGGAGGCCGCCGGACCGGCGACGACGAACTGCCACCCCCACGGGCCCGCTTGGTTGGCCGGCCGATCTCGATCGATCCGCCGAAGAACAGGCGATCACCAGCCTCGCTGAACGCCCGTTGCAAGTCGCCATCCCGCCGAACACCTCGGCTCGCCATCACCGCCCCCTCAACGACCAACGCTGCCGGTTGTCTTCCAGCACTCTACGAACCTCCCGGACCTGCGCGTCCACCTTCTCCGCCAAGCTGATCAGCAGCCCTCGCTCCGGATAACGGTCCGGACCGACGCCGTCCGTATTCAGTGTCCTGGCGATCTGGTTGAGGTTCCGCCCGACCGCCCCGAGCTCGGCGCTCGCAGCGCCGATCGCCGCAAGCTCCGGTTCCCCGAGAACAGCCTGGCCTGTAAGCCGGGCACGAACCATCGCCGCCAGCCACCGATTCAGCGTGAAGCCGTCGGCCGCGGCGATCGACTTCGCCAGGTCGTACTCGCTCTCCGTCAAGGCGATCTCAACACGCCGAGTCGCGCCATCGACCCGGCCAGGAACAGCGACCGCGACAGGCGGCGAGCGAACGGCCGCTCGCCGCGTAGCACGGGAACCGAGCCCCCCGGCCGGCTCAGCCGTTTCCAGCATGCTGGAAATCGCCGCCGCCGCGCGTGCGTCGCCGGCGACAGACCCACCGTTTCCAGCATGCTGGAAATTCACATCTGCCCCTTCGAGCCAGCGCCCCACCAGGCCCCGAAGCACCGCGCTTACCGTAAGCCCCTGACCTGCCGCCTTGACCTGGAAGGCTTCGAACCGGGCTCCGAGGTCCACTCGGGCGATGCCACGGCGCAGCCGGGCGACAGGCTTCTCCCTGACCATGATGATCCCCTTGGAAAATCGGGAGTGTGGCACATTGCCCGGGCAAAGCCTATCCTGCAATAAGCTAAGAAGCGAGCTGTCTGGTCTGAGGCGCTGCCCCACAACCGCGGACGTGCCACGACACCAAGCTGCCAACCTCCTTCGGGACTCCTCGCGGCCCAAAAAAGGCATTCCACCGGGACACATCCGGGACAAAATCAGTCCATCCGCCGCGGCGATCCCTCTCAAAAGTCCAGAAGCGGGCCGCATCCTGCATATATCCGGGACATCTTCGGGACACCTTCGGGACTAATTGGGGAAAACTGCGGCCTGCGAGCAACCACCGCAGCGCGGCCGCTGCTTACCATCGGGAGCACCCCTACTCATCTCCCCAGCGCATCTCATGACCAGCGCGCCCGAAAGAGACTTCAACCTCCGCGCCATCCTCGAGTCGCAGTTCGCAACCGCTCGTACCGCCGCCGCCTACATCCGACAAATTCGGCCGCAGATCGAGGAGGCACGAGAACTGGGTTTCACCTACGCCCAGATAGCCCAGGCCCTTCGCGTCGGGGGCATCAACACCGGCGCCGAGAACATCCGGAAGACGCTCTATCGGGCGCCCGCATCACCCCGGAGCTCGGCCAGGCCGCCCCACAGCCGCCCCACCCTCCAGACACGACCCACGGCTCAAGCCGCACCTACCGAACCGCAGGCACCGCCGGCCGTCGACGGAACACCGCCGCCTTCTGCCGAAGCCGAGCCCGACCTGACCCCACTCCCTCGCGGCCGTGAGCTATCCGATCGGTTCTTCTCGATGCTGCGTGATGTCGATGTAAGCGCCAAAGTCGATCGCGCCCTCGCCAACTCAACCAAGACAGTCTCCAAACCATGAAAGTCTGCGTGATCTCCTACTCCGGCAACATCGGAAAGAGCACCCTCGCCTCCCAGCTTCTGTTGCCGCGCATTCAGGATGCAAAGTTACTGCTGGTCGAGACACTGAATGCACAGCCGATCGCTGGCGTCGAGACCCACGACCCCAAGCGATTCGAGGGCATTCTCATCGCCTTGGAAGTCAACAAGAACGTCGTCGTCGACGTCGGATCGAAGGACGCCGCCACCTTCATCCAGCAGGCCAGTAAGCTGGACAGCCTGACGAGTTTCGACATCTTCATCGTCCCGACAACTAGCGCCCAGAAGGTCATCGCGGATGCCGCCTCCACAATCCGTGTCCTGAACGACCACGGAATCGACGGCAAGCGCATCCTCTGCCTACCGACCCGCGTCGCCGAGCCCGGTGATATCGCTGCCGACTTTGCCGGGGTGCGGATGTTCATCGATCAGAAGTTGATCGATGCCCAATTCGACCCGTCCCTGTTCTTCGAGGAAAACGAGGTCTTCACGCGCATCAATCCCGCCATCACGACGATCGACGCGCTCGCGAACGACCCGACGGACTGGGGAGAAAAGCTGCGCACCGCGACCACCGACGAGGATCGACGCGACGCGGCCTACAGCCTCATCAACAGCAAACTGGCGAAGGGCGCCAGGCGCCACCTGGACACCCTGTTCGCAGGAATCGTCAAGGCGTCCGCCCAGGCCAGATCGAAGCTGAAAGCCGCCTGACGTGTCCGAGCGCACTCCACGAACGGCTGCCGAAGCGGCAATGGCCGCAACGCTCGCAGCGATTCACGAGCTCCGGGGCGACCTGAGCCAGCTGAAAGCGAACGTGGAGAAACTGCCGGACCGGCTGCAAGCCGCCACCGATCCCGCCGCCGCGCGAATCGAGCGCGCTTCGGAGGCGCTGAAAGCCCACGCGACTTCGCTCGCCCAGCGCAGTATCGGGGCGACCACGACGGCCCGATCGGCCCCGACAGACCCTGGACCGCGCGCGCCCGAGACCGAGGCCGCTCCCACGCGAATCCCCACCAGGTCCGAAATGGCCCGGCGATTCAGCCTGGGCCACCTGGTCATGGTGGCCATCTTCGGAGTCGTCCTCGGGATCCTGCTGGCGGCTGCGCTCAACATCCGGATTCCAGGACTGAGCTACTGAAGCGATTGCCCAAGCCACCGACCCGAGCGGCGCTGTATGCGCCGGAGCCACCCGGACATGCCACCGCCCGATGGCTGGCAGGAAGGGGGGAAGGGGACTCGGCGGGATCCGTCAATAGGCCATGCGTCTTAGGTCGAGAGGTCCGAGAACATTCGTCGCCAGTAGCACCTGAAAACGAGAATTCCAGCATGCTGGAAACGAGTAAAGCGCGGCCTGAGTAGAGAGTCATCATCGCCTCCAAACTAGTTCTAGAACTTGATCTCGTGTTCTTGGATTTGCACGTTTACTCGGGCAAATCAGTTTGTTCTTGTCAATTTCCACTAGTTCTTCTGACATCATGCGTCACCATTGGAAACTACTACTCAAGTAGTCTTTCCGCTATAATGGGCCCATTGCTGGGGTAGATGCGGCCATGAAAATTCTTGTCGTCGGCAACCAGAAGGGTGGGGTGGGCAAGACGACGCTCGCCATCCATTTGGCAGGCTACGCGGCTGCGAAGGGTCAGCGCGTCCTGGCTGTCGATATCGACGAGGGCGACTTGCTGGAAGGACTGGGCCCGGACGCTGAAATTGCCGAAGACACGCTGGTCGCGAGTGGCCTGTTCGGCTCGACGGCCCCGTCAGGCAGGCCGCTTGTCGTGGGCGATCGACTCGACCTGATACCGGCAGATGTCGGGCTGCTCGACGTGGACGACATGGAGCTGGACGTCGTGCTGAACCTGCGCAAGTGGCTGCGAGCCATGCCAGACAGCTACGACCTGTGCGTCATCGACACCCCGCCGAACCTGCAGCGCCGGATGATCGGCGCTCTGGTCGCTGCCGACGCGCTGGTCAGTCCGATGGCGCTCGACGCGTTCTCGCTCGCACGGATACCGAAGCTGAATCGCACCCTGGAGAACGTCCGGCGCGAGTTCAACCCTGAACTGCGCATGCTCGGATTTCTCCCCAACCGAATCAACAGCAAGGCACGCACGGAGGTCCAGGCGCTCCGCGAGCTGCTGGAGACAGCAGACGACCTGATCATCAACACACCGGTGGTCGAACGCTCGGCCGTGAGGGCCGCCGCCAGCGCCGGCGTCACGGTCTGGCAGCACTCGAGGTCCGGCAACGCCCGCGCTGCGCGCGACGAGCTCGAGGCCGCGTGCGCAGCGATTCTTGCCAGGCTCAACGAGATGTGAGATGTGAGGCTACCCGGGATGACCGTACCGACGACCAGCAATTCCTCCCCCCGAACCGCTCTCGGCCAACGCATGGCCAAGGCCGGCATTTCCTCGTTCCAGGCTGACGTCGGACCCATCAAGGGCAGGCTGATGAGCGTCGACATCGACGCCATCATTGTCGACAAGCAGATCCGCAGCAGCGACAACCCGGGGTTCTCGGAAGCCAGTTTGCGCGAGCTCGCCGACTCGCTGACCGAGGTCGACATGCTGCAGCCTCTGTTGCTGCGCCGAAGCGAATTGCCCGGGAAGTTCGCGCTCATCGCCGGCGAGCGGCGACTTCGTGCTGCTGTCATCGCAGAACTCAAACGGGTTCCGGCGCGCGTGTTCGACTGCACGCCGGAAGAGGCCAAGCGCATCCAGCGAATCGAGAACACGCTTCGCGTCGGCCTGGAGCGGGTAGAGGAGGCCGGTGCGGTGCGCGACGACTACCGCGAGCTCGGCCGCATGGAGGATGTCGCCAAGCGCTGGGGCAAGAGCTTGGCCTGGGTCGGCGAAGCGATCCAGTACATCGAGGCGCTGGAGAAGTCCAGTATCGCGAAGGAGGCGGTAGAGCAGGGCGTCACCGCCGACCGCGCCACGGTGACGAGACTGGCGACCATGGAAAAGCAAAATCGTGAGGCCGCCCGCGCGACACTCGACGGGTTGATCGAGGCCCGCGATGCACGTGCACCGGACGCACAGCCCGTCAACGTTCGCGAAGTCGTCAAGCAGGCGGCGCGCGAGGTCGGAGAGAAGCATCGACAGGAGAAGGCCAAGAATAGGCGCAAGCCCAGCCAGGCCGTACCCGAGGCAGACACCAGATCGGGCAACGATGCGGACGCCGGCGAGCGCGAGGACGAGCCACACTCGCAGGACACCGCGATGGCGTTGGCGGCCCTGTACTCCGCGCAGTTCACCGCCGGCAACAGACCGATCGATCAGATACTCGCCAGTCTGCCGGCTCAGGATCGGAAGTCGATCACCCACGTCCTGATGAGAGCCTACAGGGACGGCATGAAGATGGCCGGCGAAGCGCTGACCCCCGCGATCATCCGCAAGGGGATGCGAGGGGAGTTCGGCGACGACGCCGAGCGCCTGTATCGGGCGACAGCCTTCATCGAAGGCGCCCTGGGCAGGAGCCGCGACATCGTGGCCCTGCTTGCCCGGGCGGCCGAAGCGCGTCGCGGCTAGCGTAGCCTGCACGCTGCGCCCGATCGCTCCGGAAGACGTCCGGAGCGATCGGGACCGGCACGGCCGCCAGGCCTGTACCATTCTCGCCGATGAGAACCAGCAGCGCCGAGCGGCGTCTGACCCGTGAGGAATTCGAACGGGCATGCCAGAACCGCCGTTTCACTGACCGCGGCCGGCAGATCGCTTTCGCGCAGCTGGTCGAGCGTCGCTCCGCCGACGAAGTCGCGACCGAATTCGGCATCACCAGGGCCCGCGCGACCGTCCTGGCGCGCGCCGTGTATTCCGCCCACCTCGAGTCCATCGACTACCCGCCGGGCTGGATCACCGTGACGCTGACCGCACCGCCCGAAGCGGTCAGGAAGTTCCAGAACGAAACCGAGCACCAGCTGAAGGCTTGGCGCAAGTTCCGAGGCAGGCAGTAAGTAGTACCTGCGGCCTGCTGGCGGCCTCCTGACTGGCGACGGCGCGCAGTCCGTCAACGACACCACGAAGCCGAACGAGCGTGGCTGCTGCCTTCGAGGGCATCAGCTACGCTCCTCTATCAGGTGGATGGCGCTATGAGCCTCGCGATCGTCCCCATCGGCATGAAAAGTCGCGCCCGAAGGTCCGGGAATGGCAGAAACCCGTGACGGGCGTAGAAGACTTCGGCCTGCTCGTCCTTGGCGTCGACGATCACGGCGACCGAAGCCACCTGCGACGTCGCCAGAAAACTGCGCTCGAGCGCATCGACCAGCAACACCTGGCCCAACCCCAGACCCCGATGCCGGGCATCGACGGCAAGACGCCCGAGCAGCGTGACGGGGACTTTCGGGTAGCGGGGCAGCTTCAGCTGCCTGGCCTGGTCGGGCGACAGCTCGCCCAGGTCCACGCTCGAGGCCGACAGCGTGTAGTAGCCGGCGACGCCGTCCTGGCCCGTCAGCAACCAGGTCGTCGCGACGAAGCGTTTGGCGTCCTGTCCGGCCTGCTGACGCAGGTAACGGTTCAGCGCTTCGACCCCGCAGTCGAAGTCCGATCGATCCTGCTCCCCGAGAGGCTCGATCCGCCAGTCGGAGGCCAAGCAACCTACCCGAGCAGCTCGCGATGCCGGGCGAACGCTCGCCGCAGCGCATCGGTCGGCTCGGCCGGCGCCAGCAGCGCCTGGGCAAAAGCCTCCTGGTCACGCCGGGTCAGCGCGATCGCTTCATGCTCGCGGATCGTCTGCAGGGCGGCGTCACAGGCGTGGCTGACCACGAAATCGGTGACGGTCCGGCCTTCCAGAGCCGCGGCTTGCGTCAGCAGATCCTTCTGCATCGAATTGATGCGAGCCTCGAGGCGCTCCGAACGGGTTCTGACAGCGGATTCCATAGGACAACCTGCAAAAAATGGTCGCGGTCGACAATAGTACGGCCAATAGCCGTACATTTCAAGGCGTCAGGAAAGAAAGATCCCTCGCTCTATCCCGAACACCGATAGCTTGCGCACAGCAACTATCTCGAACACCGATAGCAGGCGAGCACGCGTCCCGCGACACCACGCTACCGCCCCGCGAAAGCCGCGATACAGGGACCACCGGACCTACTTGCCAGGAATCCCGTCCGGCAAGTTCTATCCCGAACGCCGATACTCCCGCGCCGACCCTCGGGCAGGACTCTATCCCGGATACCGATAGCCTTTCGCGTAGGCACCAAGCTCTCCAATGTCAAGTAAGTCATTGATTCGTATAACGTGAAGTGACATTTCGCTCTCTGGAATCCTGACGCAACTGCATGGGGCGAATCTCCCCGCGCTATCCCGGACACCGATAGTCAGGACGCTGGGACCTATCTCGAACGCCGATAGTCCGGGTTCGCACTGACGCCTTGTTTCTGCCTCTCTATCCCGAACACCGACTCCAGTGGCGCGGGACGCCATGGCCCGTTCCGGTGCTCGCGCAGGAAATCGGTGTTCGGGATAGAGCGGTGACATTGACCCACGCCTCCAGGTCCGGGCTTTCGCTACCTGTTGAAACGGCCGTAGAGCCGACCACGGCGAGGGTAGGGGCGCACCAAGGGCTGTTCGACGATCGGAGCACCAGCCGCTGTTCTAGGCCGTAGACGAGCCCTTTCAAGGTGAACGGACCCCTTTCCTGCAAGCCAAGCGGACTATGCATGTTGATGTCGATATGCCGGTAAGGCTCACCGGCCGTCACGTGAAAGTTTTGTTGAGCTGCGTAGCAGCCTGGACCCTGGGGGAGCCGGGTGGGTGGGGACGGCGTAGCCGTCGAGCCGGCGGGGGCGAAGCCCCCTTGAGGCGGAGAAGCGTGTCGCCTGAACGCGTTGTCGCGCAGGCTTTTATTAAGAAAAGATTAAAACCTGATTAGCAACGCTCGGGTAAGTTTATAAGTCATTGATATATATAGCTAAAATAGGATATCCACAAGCTCGGGACTATCCCGGACACCGAGCACTCTCAATCTCGAACACCGACAAGTTTCTATCCCGAACACCGTGCCGACTATCCCGGACACCGACATCTTCTATCTCGGACACCGATGATCGCTATCCCGAACACCGACGCTGTGGATAACCGGCCCACGATGCTGTGGATAAGTGAGGGGGCGCGGGAGCGGGAGGTGGCGATGGGATGACGATGCGGGTCGACGGCACGATCCGGTGAGCGGCGCGAGGATCGAACGAACGACCGGAAAGCCCGATGCGGTGAGGCTCGCTGGCGGTTCAGCGGGCGGGAAGAGGCAGCTGCTCGCGATCTGTCGAACGGGTGACCATCACCATGCCGTCATGGACGTTGAAGCTCTGCAGGAACCCGATCCGGGTCAATTCCTCGAGAGCCTTCACCAGATGCTGGCGGAAGGAATGCACATTTCGATTCGCCGAGCCACCGAACTGGCGAAGTGTCTCGATCTTGACTGGAAACGGTTGTGCATGGCTGCTGTAGTAGGCATGCAGGGCCTGTGCGAGCGGCTTGCGCCGCAACTGCATGCGCTCGCTCCAGTCGATTGCAGTCCAGCGCGATTCCCCGAAAAGGGCCACGAGCTCACGGTTGAGCTGCACCCGCCACCGCCCCGTGCGCTCGTCTCGGATCGACCCTTGCACCAGTGGGCCAGCGTAGACCACGCCGTCGTGCTCGATCTCCACGGCGCAAGCCGTGAGGCGCTGAATCGTCAGGCGGAGCTGCTCATACTGCGCTCGGCCGGTAGCCATGTCGAGCGCGCGTAGCAGGCTGTACCCGGTGAACTCGCAAACCTGACCGAGCGGTTGCTGCCGACTCAGGTGCGTCAGCGCCTCGAACGTCGACAGGTCTTCCTGGTTGAGCTGTTCGCCCGTGAAACGGACTCGGATGCCGCGCTGACTCGCGAGCACCTCGTCTTTCATGAAACGCCGATCCTTGCCTTGAATCGCCGCGAAGAGCGCAGACCGCACGAAACTGTTCGGCGTACCACGCTTCGGCTCGGGCCAGAGCGGAAGCGTGATGATCTGGGCGGACGTCCGGGCGCGGCTTCTTTCCTCAGCCTTCTCCAGCAT
The DNA here is from genome assembly GCA_050248115.1 of Lautropia sp. GTDB lineage: Bacteria > Pseudomonadota > Gammaproteobacteria > Burkholderiales > Burkholderiaceae_E > Lautropia. The sequence continues at coordinate 57,111 of JBFWSZ010000014.1, read as the reverse complement.
CGTGTTCAGTGAGGGCGAGGCTTCCGCGCTGTTGAGCGACGACATCAAGGTTCCTGGACGTTCCTGGCTGATCTGCAAGCATGACCTTGGAACCACAGGATAACGGATCCGACGGCCGATCCAAAGTTCCCGGCGCCGGGCCAGGTGCCGCGAGAGATCGGTGCTGCAGTCGATCCCGCGGCGCTGAGTCGTTGCCGCAGGGGGGTGAGGGCGACCGTCGACGGCTTCGCGCTCCACTTCGACCGCTGGTCGCGGTCGAGGAGTTCACCGGTCCGCGCCGTGAACGGGCGAGAGCGCCGAACAATCACCAAACCCGACGTGGCAGGTCGTCACTTGATCGGATCGATCGTTCGGGACGATTGGCGCTGCCGCGATACGACGCACGAGCTGCACTCGCATCCATGTGGCCAGGCCACGCGTACCGCGCTCGATCGCGACTTGCCAATATCGCAGGCACGTGCTGATTTCTGATCGGGATCACGCACATCCGTCCCTCCGATCATCGCAGGACCTAAAGCAAATCCCTCGGTCACCTTCCAGCGCCAGCCATCACCTCTGCGGCCCAAAGGTAAATTCTCGTCGCGACACGTCGCATTTCCAGCACGCTGGAAATTTCACAGGCCTCCGATTCTGCGCAATGTCCTCGGAATCGTTTGTTCACTCCGCGGAGTTAACCTCACTTAACGATACCCATGTCCCGACTCTCATCCGATGCATGAAGTCGTGCCACGCGCAAGGTGCGTTACGGCTCAATCCAGTTGTGTATGCTCAATCGCGGCGAGAACTTCTCGTCCGAGAAACGCAAGGCACCTCGACCTTGCGATAAGGGTCTCCAGGGAAACGGAATGTGACGATGGACTTCGTGGATCTCGCATCAATGTGCGCGCCCGAAGTCCATTCGGACACGATGCGTCGCATCGTCCAGGTCGAGTCGTCCTTCAATCCGTACGCCATCGGTATCGTTGGCGCTCGGCTCGAACGACAACCACGCAGTCTCGATGAAGCAGTAAGAACCGCCGCGACATTAGAAGCGGGCGGCTACAACTACAGCATCGGCCTTGCACAGATCAATCGCCAGCACTTCGGAAGATTCGGTTTAACTCCAGAAACCGGATTTGACGTTTGCGCGAATTTGCGCACCAGTAGCCAAATCCTGCGCGAATGTTTCGAGCGGGCAGGGCAGACACGGGACGAGCAAGGCGCGCTGCAGGCCGCGTTCAGCTGCTACTACTCCGGCAACTTCAGCACCGGCTTCGCCGAAGGCTACGTCGGCCGGATTCTCGCGGTCACTGATGCAGCGGCGCCGATCCCTTCGCAGACACCGGTTGTGCCGCAGCTGAAAGCGCGGGCCGATCAGCGTGCCCCGCTGCGCGTCATTCCCGTAGCGCCTCGGAGCAAGCCGGCTACGCCGGAAAGAGCGGCGACCAAGACACCTGCACCGCGGCTAAGAGCTGCGTCCCCGGAGCCGGACAACGCGCCGACCTCGGCGCTGCTCTTCTGACAAGGACACGCCGACACCGATCGATCACAGCTTGATGAACCCGCGTCCGCCATTGGTGAGTGCGCCGGCAATCTCCTGCAGTTCCCCCTTCCTGCTCCGAAACGAGGCTCTACGATGAATTCCACGCCAACCCCATCCGTACCACGGCTGTCAGCCAGCGCGCTCGGTCTGTGCGCGCTGGTAATTGCCACCATGAGTTCCAGCGTCTTCGCCGGGGCGGGCGGTCTCGCGAAGGTGACGCAGACGTTCACCGATCTTCAGACCCTGCTCGTCGGCCTCGGAATCGTCGTCATGTCGATGGCGATCATGTGGTGCGGCTACAAGATGATGTTCCAGCACGCGCGCTTCGGAGAAATCTCGAACGTCGTGATCGGTGGCATTCTTGTTGGTGGGGCCGTCGCCTTCGCAGGCTGGTTCATGGCGGGATGACACCGCCCGACGGCCGCCCGTTGGCCGACCCGATCTTCAAGGGATGCACCCGCCCGCCGATGCTGGCGGGTGTTCCTATGTTCTGGATGGTCGTCCCCGCCGGCATCGTACTGCTGCTTTCGCCGTACCTGCTCTACCTCCTGAGCCCGGTTGCCGTCCTGGTGCTGTGGATGGTCTTCATCCCCTTCTACCTCTGGATGCGCGCCGTGACCCGCCTGGATGATCAGCGGTTGCCGCAGATTGCATTGCGGCTTTGGATTCGCGCACGGCAGCCCCGATCACGCAGGTACTGGGGCTCCCTCTGCTATTCACCGTCTCGCTACAAGCGTCATGAGAAGCATCGCTGAGCTTCGCGCCGCACGGGCGAGCCAAGTGCCGTTGGCTGACTACATCCCGATGGGAGTGCAGATCGCGCCCGGCATCGTGAAATTGCATCGCGAAGCCGTCTACATCGCGACCTGGCGCGTCGACGGAATCACCTTCGAGGCCCGCGACCCCGAAGACATCGGCGTTGCCAAGGAGGGCCTGAACAACTTCCTGCGCAACCTCGCCGACGGTCGTTGGTCCATCTGGACACATCGCATCCGGCGACAGGTGCATGAACGGCTCGATGCGAACTTCGAGAACGCCTTCTGCCGCGACCTGGTGGAGCAGTATTACGCGAGCTTCGATCAACACAAGCAGATGGCGACCGAACTGTACATCACGCTGCTGTTCCGACCGTCACGGATGCCGGTGCCGACGTTTCGCAGGAAGGGCTCCGGTAGCGCGCTGGCCGAGCTGCAGGCCCGCGAGGATGACGACATGGCAATCCTCGAGGACATGGGGCGAAGCCTCGAACGAAGCCTGGAGGATTACGGGCCGGCCCGATTGACGACCTACGAGAAGAAGGGACGTGTCTATTCCGAAATGGCCCGCCTGTACGGCTACCTAGTCAACGGGGTCTGGGAAGAGGTCGCGTTGCGCACCGCGGCCCTCTATGACTACCTCCCGAGCAGCCGTCTGCACTTCGGCGATCGTAACGGGATGCTGGAAATCTGGCACCCCCAGGGCGTCAAATACGCCGGCTTCCTCGACATCCAGGAATACCCGGGCTATTCCGAGCCGGGCATGACGAGCTGCCTGCTCTACACCGACTACGAGTACATCGAGACCCAGTCATTCTCGATCATGCCCAAGCGCCGGGGCATCAAGGAGATGACCGACCAGAAGGGCCATCTGGTCGCGACCGAGGACGTCGGTCGATCCCAGATCGCCGCCATGGACGAAGCGCTCGACGAGCTCGAAGCCGGAAAGATCGACCTGGGCGAGTATCACTACACGATCGCGGTCTTCGGCGAGAACCTGCAGAGCACGGCCAACAACATGGCGGACGCCCGGGCGGCCATGGCCGATCTGAGCGGCTTCAAGATGGCCGTGATCGACGTGATTCCCGAGTGCGCGTGGTTCGCGCAGTTACCCGGCAATTGGCGCATGCGCCCGCGTTCCGCGAAGCTGACGACGCGGAACTTCGCGAGCCTGGCCCCGCAGCACAACTTCGCGAGCGGCAAGCGCGAAGGCAACCCGTGGGGCGAAGCGCTTGCGCTGATGCAAACGCCGTCCGGCCAGCCTTTCTACCTCAACTTCCACGTCTCGCCGCCGAAGCGCGACTCGACCGACGAGAAGATCGCCGGCAACACCTTCATCTGCGGCTCGACCGGGTCGGGCAAGACGACGCTGCAGATGGCACTGCTCGCCTCGGCGACGAAGTACCCGGACTTTCGGGCATTCATGCTCGACCTCGACCGCGGTTCTGAGATCGGCATCCGGGCCATGGGCGGAAAGTACACGCCGCTGGTTTTCGGCGAGAAGACCGGCTTCAACCCCTTCCAGATGGAGCCGACCGCGGCCAATGAATCCTTCTGCGTGGGCCTGGTCAGCAAACTGGTTAGCCCGGAAGGCACGGTGCCGCTCACGCCGCGGGAGGAACAGGACATCCGCAACGCCGTGCATGGCGTACTGCATGAAGTGGCATTCAAGCAGCGCCGCCTTGCCGTCATCGACCAGATGCTGATGGACGTCGGCGAGAACAGCGTCAAGCAGCGGCTCCGCAAATGGATTGCACCGAACACGCTGGGCTGGGTCTTCGACAATCCCCGGGACACGCAGGACTTCGGCACGCACAGCATCTACGCCTACGACTACACGGAGTTCCTGGACAACCCCGAGATTCGAACGCCGGTGCTGATGTACCTGCTGCACGTCGCCGACACGCTGCAGACCGGTCGACCCTTCATCCGGATCATCGAAGAATTCTGGAAGGCGCTGCTGGACGACACGCTTCTCGAGAAGTCGCGCAAGGATCTGAAGACCGACAGGAAGCTCTCGTCGCTGGGCGTCTATGTCACGCAATCGCCGTCCGACGTGCTGACGTCCCCGATTTCGCGAACGATCGTGGAGCAGTGCGACACGCAGATCTACCTGCCGAATCCGCGCGCTACCCCGAAGGACTACATCGAGGGCTTTCGGTGCACGCACGCAGAGTTCGAGTTAATCCGCAACCTCGACCCGCTGCAGCGCACCTTCCTGGTCAAGCAGGGCAGGGAGTCGTCTCTGGTGAAGTTCGACCTGAACGGGATGACGGACCTCCTCAACGTCATCTCCGGGTCGCTCGACAACGTGGCGCTGCTGGACGAGATCCGTGCGGAGGTCGGTGACGCCCCCGATGTCTGGCTCCCGATCTTCCATCGCAAGATCGCGGAGCGCCGCGAGAACACCCGTGCCTGGGTGGCGGCACGCCAGGCTCGAGCAGCGTAAAAGGAGAATGCATGAGAACCCCAACCGATAGCCACCTCGCCGCTGCCGCCATCGTGATCGCCGCGCTCATCACGCCGGCCGCCGCTCAGAACATGAGCCCTCCGGGCTTCACGGCCAAGAATCCGATGACTCCAGAGCAGTGCGCGAAAGCAAAGGAGGAGAACATCACTCGCATGGAGAAAGAGGGCGTCAAGAACGCCCGTGCGAAAGCGAACGCCCAGGACGACGGCCTTTGCGGACTAGGCGTCCAAGCCGCCCGGGACTATCAGGAGCAGCAAAGAATCGGACGGGAGAAATATGAATCCACTTTTTCACCGGAAGAGCGGGCGGCACGAGCAAAGCGGCGAGCCGAAGCGGAAGCCCAGTTGAAGGCGATGCGGGAAGAGTCCGCACGACGAGCGGCACAAAGCTCTAGCAAGTAGGAAGCGGGGAAGACAAGCTACATCTTCGACTGGCGAATGGACAATGGCAGCCCCACAACAACTTGGCGCCGAATTCGTGACCATGATGAATGGCTTCACGAACAACTTTGTCATGCCTCGCGCACAGAACCTCCTCGAGGGAATCGCGCCCATCTTGACCAGCGCACTAGCGATCTACCTGTTTTTCCGCGGCTGGAGCCTCATCCGGGGAACGTCCAACGAAACGTTTCCTGGCTTGACCCGGGATGCCTTTCGGATCTCGTTCATTCTCGCCATCGGATTTGCGATCGGCAACTACATGAACTACGTCGTAGACACCTTGTTCGCGCTACGCGACTGGCTGGTAGGCGTCATGATGGACGGCCGAGATTTTGCGACCATCATCAATGCCTTCTGGACCGCGGCACGGGACTTCGCCTCCGCCAACTTTCAGACTGGCTGGTTCGCACCGATCGCATTCACCGGCGCCACGATGGCGGCGATCCTCACCATGCTTGCCGCCGGCGTGCTGCTGATCGTCGCCCTCGGCTACTACGCCCTTTGCCAGGTCGCCCTCACCCTGCTCGCCGCCTTCGGTCCTCTCTTTGTTCTGTGCGCGATGTTCGAGCCGACGAAGCGCTTCACCGAAGGGTGGCTCTCGCAGATGCTGAACTACATCATGCTCTCCGCGCTCTCGGTCGCCGCCACCATGATGGCGATCAGCTTCGGGACCACCCACATCACTCGGATGCTCGCGACACCGGACCGCAACCTGGTCTTCTCGGTCATCGCGTTCGACGTCCTAATCCTGACGGTCGTGGTCCTGATGTTCAACCTCGCGAACATCGCGACGGCCCTGACCGGCGGCATCGGCCTTCAGGGTGCGTCGCGGCTCATCGTCCAGGGCGGGCTGCATGCGTACCGCACGGCAACCGCCATCGGCCGCGAAACAGCGCGCGCAGGCGGCGGAAGCATCGGCTCGAGCGGACCGCCAGCCCGGATGGCCGAGGGAAGCGGAAGCGCCCGGTCGCCGGGCTACATCTATCAACAGGCCGCGCGTCTCGGCCGCAATCGATAGGGGAGCAGTCGATGCAGTTCCTCCGCAGCTTGATCGCGTTCCTGGTCATCGGCCTTGCTGCCCTGTCGCCGCAGAAGGCGCACGCCGGCATCCCCGTCCTTGACACGGCGAACCTGCTACAAGCGATCGAGCAGGTGATCGCCTGGGGCAAGCAGTACGCGCAGATGGCCGAGCAGATCCAGCAGCAGTATGAACACTACGCTGCGATCACCGGCAACCGGGGATTCGGCGCGGTGGACTTCAACGCGCTGCTGATGGAAGTGATCCCGAATGGCTTGGTCGACATCTATGAAGCGGTGAGCAACGGCGAGCTTACCGCAGCTGCACAGGCGATCCGCAACGCCCAGCGGATCTACAACTGCCAGGGACTGCTCACCGGCGAAGACACGGCTCGCTGCAACTCGGTCCTCAACAGAGTTTCGGAGTCGCAGGCGCAGATTCGCACGGTCTACAACCGGCTCGTGCAGCGCACGAATCAGGTCGAAGCGCTGCGCGGGCGGATCCTGACCACGAAGGATCCGAAGGACATTGCCGAGCTCAACGCCCGGATGGTGGCCGAGCTGACCCAGGTCTCGAATGACAACAGTCGGATCCAGATGATGGTCTGGACGGACAAGGTGCAGCGCCAGCGCGAAGAGCAGTCATTCCGCGAACGCCAGCTGGAGAACCTGCAGTCCGGCGACGACGGGCTGAACGGCCTCGGCGCCGCGGTCGTCGAGAACTGGCAGAACGGGCAATAGACGATGAGCGCCGTACTCGAGAACAGCGCAGAAGCGGTCCGGGCCGGCGAGCTCGATGCCCACTTCCGCGCGGCGCGGTCCTGGGATCAGGACCGCGTGCAGCGCCTGGAGCGCCTGACCCGGATCGCCTGGATCATCGCGGGTGTCGCCGTCCTGGTCGCCGTGATCGCGGTGATCGCGGTGATGATGCTGACGCCACTCAAGCAGACGGTTCCGGTCGTGCTGAGTGTGGACAGGGCGTCCGGAAACGTCGAGGTCGTGCAGGTAGCCGAGCCCCGCCTGATCGAGCATCAGGCCCTGCTCGACAAGCATTGGGCACAGCGCTATGTCATCGCGCGGGAGTCGTACAACTGGCGCCTTCTGCAGAGCGACTATGACACCGTGCTCGCGATGAGCAGCACGCGGGTCGGCCAGGACTACGCGGCGATATTCGAGGGTGCCGAAGCTCGCGACAAGAAGCTCGGTCCGGACTTCGAGATGCGCGTTCGCATCCTGAGCGTCACGCCGACCCCGGACGCGCCCGGACGGATGGTGGTCCGCTTCGAGCGCCAGCTTCTGCGGGTGGTGGGCGGTGCCGTCGAGCCGCCGCAGTCCTTCGTCGCAACGCTCGCGTTCGAGTATCACGTCTCGGTTCGTGCCGTCGAGCAGCAGTTGCTGCAGAACCCGCTGGGCTTTCGAGTCGAAGCCTACCGCCTCGACTCCGAAGCCACCAACACCAGGCCGAACAGCTGATCATGCGCGCCCTGTCTCTCCTCAGCGGCCTGATGCTGGCGATCGCGATCGCCAGCCCGGCCCGGGCCGCCGATACCCCGGTCGGCGGTGACCGGGACTCCCGGGTCCGGTACATCAACTACAGCTCGGACCAGGTCAGCGTCATCAACGTCCGCCGTGGCGCCGTCACCCGCGTCGTCCTCGAGCCGGGTGAGCGCATCGCGGTCGCCGCCACCGGCTTTAGTGCGAACTGCACGATCGATACGAACGAGTGGTGCATCCGGGCCGATGTGGGCAGCAATCAGATCTGGATCAAGCCGAAGGACAACGCGACGCACAACAACCTCGAGCTGCACACGGACCGGCGCGACTACAGCCTGGAATTCCGGGTGCTGGCCGACGCGCCGTCTGGCCGCTCGCCGAGGGCCCGCCTGGCTGACGAGCCGATGTATCGCGTGATCTTCAAGTATCCGCTGACCGTCCCGCTGTCCCAGGCGCTGGCAGACGCCCAGCGCACCGGGGGCAATCGTCAGGTGACGGCGAGTCCCACCTTCAGCACCCGCCCAGAGCTGCCGCGGCCGAGAAACTGGGACTACACGATGCAAGTGCTGAAGAAGGGCGCCGACATCGCCCCCGGGCTTGTCTTCGACGATGGTCGCTTCACCTACTTCCAGTACCCCGGCAATCGCGAGATTCCGGCGGTGTTCGTCGTGTCGAACGACGGTGAGGAAGGACGGGTCAACTACCACATGGAAGACGACCTGATCGTCGTCCATCGCCTTTCGCGCAAGTTCGTCCTTCGGCTGGGTGACGCGGTGGTGGGCGTATTCAACGAGGCGTTCGACGCCGAAGGAGTACCCCCGAGGGACGGCACGACCTCGAGCCGTGTCGTCCGTGCACTGAGACAGACTCAATGAGCAACATCAACGATCAGAAGCCATTGCCGCCCGTGCAACCGGCGACGGAGTCCGCCGCGCCGCAGGCGCCCGGGCGCCCGGCGGGCGGTGCTGCCGATGCGCGGATCTCCGGGGTCCAGTCGGTCAACAGCCGTGGTGGCCGGGCCGGCGGCGCCGGCCCGCGGCTCTTCATGGTGGGCTGCCTCGCCATCGTCCTCGTCATCACCGGTCTGATGTTCTACCGGAGCCATCAGCGCGAGAAGGCTGCGATGGCCTCGGCTGAGAAGGCGATGCGCGACGCACGCAATGCCCCGGCGGCTGTTTCCATGCGCCGCACCTTCGATCCGACGATTCCGGCACCGCCGCCGCCGAAGGTGACGGCAACGGAGTGCCGCGAGTCGAAGGAGATGCGCGACGAAAACGGCAAGGTCGTTCTATCGGTCACCGGCGCGCCGATGCGGCTTTGCGACGACGGGCGGGTATTCATTCCGAGGCAGGAGCCGCCGCGGCTCCCCCCGCCCCCGGCAATCGTCCGGGCGCCTGCGCCGGCCCCGGCGGCAAGCTCGAAGAAGGAGCCGAGTCGCTACGGTGGCGCAACCGTGCTCCCGTCGCTGGACGAACTGGCTCAGGTGACGGCCAAGGTGGCCGGACCGAACCAGCTCAGCACGCAGGAAAACTACCAGCGGCTGCTCGGCGGCGAATCCCCGGACGGCGGAATGCAGCGAACCGCCTATGCAGGTGACGGCCGCCGGGAAGGCACCACCCCGATGGCGCCGCCGCGCGAGGGCATGATGCCGGTCCAGCTCGCGCAAGTCGGACCGCCGCCGGCGGCGGCTCCGGCCGCGCGTGCGCCGGTAGGCGAAGAATTCCAGCGCGAGCCGGCGCCGGGTGCCGCCGGCCGCCAGCAGCGCGGCGCCATAGGCTCGATCCTGAACCCGAGCGGAACTCCACGCGTCGATGCGACGATGCTCGGCGACCAGAGCATGATCCTTCCGCGTGGCCGGACGATCGATTGCGCGCTAGGCACGAGCGTCGTGACCGAGGTCTCCGGGATGGCCGAGTGCATCATCACGTCGAACGTCTACAGCGACAACGGCCGTGTACTCCTGATCGAGCGCGGCTCCCAGGCGAGTGGCGAGTACCGGGCCGACATGGCGATGGGGCAGCGCCGCCTCTTTCTGCTCTGGAACCGGATCAAGACGCCGAACGGCGTCGTCATCGACCTGAACTCGCCGGCAAGCGACCCGCTCGGTGCGAGCGGGCTACCGGGCTACATCGACAACCGATGGGTGGACCGGATAGGCGCCGCGTTGCTGGTCTCGCTGGTGCAGGACGCATTGGCCTATGGAATCGAGCGTGCGCGCAGCCGCGACAGCGATTCGGTCTACGTCTACAACAGTACCCCGACCAACAACTTCACGACGACGGAGTCCACCGGGACACGGATCGTCGAGGAGATCCTTCGTCAGACGCTGCAGATCCGTCCGACGCTCTACAAGAATCAGGGGGACCGGGCCGCGATCTACGTGGCTCGTGACCTGGACTTCAGCCCGGTCTATGAAGTCCGCGGCCGCTGAATATCTACGCACCGCGCTACCAGGCGGTGACGAGACCGAGCACGAGGTCTTGCCTCGGGACGCGTTGCTGCGCCAGCTGCTGGTCGAGCTCGCCGAGCTCCTGCAACGTGACGACGTGACCGAGCTGTGCGTCAACGGCTCCGGCAGCGTCTTCTTCGAGACGAACGAGGGCTGGACGCAACAGCGGATCGCGTCCCTGACTCCGGAGCGCTGCGAGATGATCGCGAAGGCGGTCGCGACCTACAGTCATCAGGAGGTCTCGAAGACGAAGCCGATTCTCTCGGCGATGCTCCCGCAAGGGGAGCGCATCCAGATCGTGATGCCGCCGGTCGCGGAAACGGATGGCGCCTCGTTCACGATCCGCAGGCCGAGCCGCGACATCCGCACGCTCGAGAAGTACGAGGAAGCGGGCGCCTTCGGCCGCTTCGCCTGGGGTTACTCGCGACGGCTCGAAGAACGGCTCGAGGACCTGGCGCCGCTCGACCGGCGCCTGGTCGGGCTGCTGCGCGGGCGCAACCTGAAGGAGTTCCTGCGCCTCGCCGTCCGCGAGCGCAAGAACATCGCGGTCGTCGGCGAGACCGGATCCGGCAAGACGACGCTGATGAAGACGTTGTGCCAGTCGATTCCGGCGAACGAGCGACTGCTGACGATCGAGGATGTGCGCGAGCTGATGTTGCCCAAGCACCCGAACCGAGTGCACCTGCTCTACTCGAAGGGCGACCAGGGTGCGGCCGACGTGTCGCCGGCACAGCTGATCGCGAGCGCGATGCGGATGAAGCCCGACCGGGTGCTGCTCGCCGAGCTGCGCGGCGCCGAAGCCTACGACTACCTGAAGCTGCTGACGACGGGTCACGCCGGGTCGATCACGAGCTATCACGCCGAGTCCGGCGCGCTCGCGCCGGATCGCTACGTCTTCATGGCGAAGGAACATGCCGACGCCCAAGCCTACGACCCGCCGGCCATCAAGCAGCTGGTCAAGCTGACGATCGACGTGGTAGTCATGGTCGTAGCGAAGGCGATTTACGACGAGAACGACAACGTCATCGGCAAGGAGCGCTACGTCTCCGAGATCACATTCGATCCGGTCGCGAAGCTCGAGGCCCAGTTCGGCGACGCGAAGGTGTACCGCCAATGAAGAAGCGCCAGGCCGCCATCGCCGGCGGTATCGTTGCCTATGTGGTGCTAGGCGCGGTGGCGGTCGCCTACCTCTCCGGGCTCTTTCTGTTCGTCGCCAACAAGGTCTGGCCGACGGGGCTGAGCTGGGACACCTGGTACGCGATGTACCAGAACATCGACAGCTACCCCCACCAGGCGAAGGCGGTTAAGGGGTCGATGGGCGTAGCGCTCGCGCTCGTCTACGTGATCGGGCCGCTGCTGATCGCGGCGGCGACGCAGCGGCCCCGGTCGCTACACGGCGACGCGCGCTTCGCCCGGGCCGATGAGGTCCGCAAGCGCGGCCTGATGACCGACAAGCCGGGCATCGTCGTCGGCCGGATGAACGGCCGCTACCTGATCTTCCCGGGGCAGCAGTTCGTGCTGATGGCGGCGCCGACGCGATCCGGCAAGGGGGTCGGAGTCGTGATTCCGAACCTGCTCAACTGGCCGGAGTCGGTGGTCGTCACCGACATCAAGGGCGAGAACTTCGCGATCACCTCGGGCTTTCGGAAGGCGCACGGGCAGGAGGTCTACCTGTTCGCGCCGTTCGCCGAGGACGGCCGCACGCACCGCTGGAATCCGTTCGACATGGTGAGCCGAGATCCCGCTAAGACGGCCGGAGAGCTCCTGGCGATCGCGCAGGCCCTCTACCCAACGGGGGGCCCGGATACGAAGTCGAGCTTCTGGAACGAGCAGGCGCAGAACGTATTCCTGGGGCTGAGCCTGTATCTGATGGAGACACCCGGGCGGGCATGCAATTTCGGCGAGCTGTACGCCGAGGGCTCGGGCCGGGGGCAGCCGGTCCGAGCCCATCTGACGGGGATTCTGGAAGCCCAGGCGGTGGCGGGCGCGCTAAGCGCGACGTGCCAAGAGTCGTTGAGCCGGGTCATCTCGATGTCCAACGACACGCTCGCGAGCGTCATGGCGACCTTCAACGGGCCGCTCTTGATCTACGCGAACGCCTTCGTGGCCGCGGCGACGAGCGGATCGGACTTCAGTCTCTCGGACGTCCGGCGCCGGTGCATGTCGATCTACCTCGTCATTCCGCCGAGCCGGCTCGCGGACGCCGCCGTCCTGCTGAATCTCTTCTACAGCCAGCTGGTGACACTCAACACCCACGAGCTGCCGTCGGCCGATTCGACGCTTCGGTATCAGTGCCTGCTACTGATGGATGAGTTCACGGCGATGGGCCGATTGCCGATTCTGGCGAAGGCGGTCGGGTACATCGCGGGCTACAACCTGCGGCTGCTGCCCGTGATCCAGAGCATTGCGCAGCTGCGCTCGGTCTATGGCGACCAGGACGCGAGAACCTTCGTGACGAACCATGCGCTGCAGATCGTCTTCGCGCCTCGCGAGCTTTCGGACGCGAAGGAGTATTCGGAGATGCTTGGAGATACCACGGAGACGCGCGAGTCGACGAGCCGGTCAAGGTCGTTCGGCGGGCCGCTCATGGGGGGCCACCGCGGCAACACCGAGAGCGTCAACCGCAGCGAGCAGCGTCGTGCGCTCCTGCTGCCGCAGGAGCTGCGCGAGCTCGACCCGGAGAAGCAGATCATATTTCTCGAAGGAACCCGTCCGATCCTGTGCGAGAAGATTCGCTACTACGAGGACGAGACCTTCCGGATCAGGTTGCATAAGCCGGCCGTCGTTCCGGTGCTCACGCTGCCAGCGGCCCGCACTGCCCGGGTCGTGGATCCAGCGTCCGAGGACCCGTTTCCCTCCTACGACCGGAATCGCGCGACCGAGGGCGAGATCGAAGCCATCGCCGACTACGTCGTTCACGGCCGCGGCGCGTTCGGATCGGCCGGCAGTCGCCCGACAGCGGCCGGCGGCGGCGCGGACGCCGTCTTCGACACCGACTTGCTGCGCATGACGGAGCTGCGCATGCACGACGATGTTCGAGCGGCCGGCGCAAGCGGCGGCGTCACATCCAATGCGGACCAGGTTGACGAGAGCGAAACGAATGCGATCGCAGAACAGAGGTGAGGGCAACGCCATGAATCCCGTACTCGTCCTGGCGGCGACGGTCGTGACGCTGATGGGTTGCGCAGCGGCGCCGAGGCCTGCCATGCCGGACGGCACGTCCCGGGAAGCCATCAACACCGCGCAGCGCATCGAAGCGTTTCAGGAGCGCCTGCAGGAAATGCGCGACTACGAGGCGGAGAAGGTCCGGTGGGCGCAGGAGGTCACGGCCTTGCGCCACGAGCTCGCCCAGCTGCGCAGCGCGACGATCATCCTCGCGACGAATGCCGAGGATCGCGCGAGCTTGCCGCGTGCGATGACGCAGGGCCGGCCAGGCGTCGGCAACCGGGCGATCGCCCAGATCACGGCTCCGGTCCTTCCGGCAGCCGGCCATCCCGCCTTCGACGGCCCCGCGGGGTATCTGACCGAGAGTACGGCGGGCAGCACCATGGCGCCGGCGGCAACGCTCGGCACTCCGGCCACGACGCCCGCCGTCCAGACGGCCCCGGCGACGCCGCAATCCGTCGCCGGGGAGATCCTGAACCGCGCAAGCCCATCCGATCGCCCGGTCCGGGTACGCGTACTGTCGGCCCCCGTCGACGTCTCGACACCGCCGGCATCACCGGCTCCCATGGTGGACGGCATGCAGGCAACCGGCCTGGATGCGCACGAACCGCAGGGCAAACAGGACAGGCCGCCGGTCGCCGGGCCCGGACCGGCAGTGATGCAGCCGACCACGCTCGAGTTCGACTCGCGCAGTCTCGAGATCGGCGTGCCGCGCCCGCCGGCGCCGGCCGTCGATCCACGCGAGGACGCGGTGCGCCAGTTCGCGGCCGCCCGCGAGGCGGCCGACCGCACGAGGTTCGTCGAGATCGCAGCGCGCGCACCCGCACGCGTACCCAGTCGGTCTGCAGAAGTGACCGACCTGTCATCGCGGCCCGCGATCGCGTTTCGCTTCGACGAAGCGGAGCTTGCACAGGGCTTCCTACCCGACGACGCGCGCAGCGGCGCACTGATCGACGCGGCCCAGCGCAGCGTCAGGATCGTCATCCATAGCCGGATCACCGCTGCCGCTGCGGACGCATCGCGCGTCCGGCACGCTCACCAGACCGCGAACGAGGCGCGGTCCTTCCTGGTCCGACGCGGCATCGATCCTTCCCGGATCTATCTGACGACGACACGCGGCGAGCCGGACCGGCAGCATCCGGCCTCCCGTGCGCTGCTGCTGATCGAAATGGACGGTGCGGCGGCCGCGCAAAGTGCGCCCACCGCACCGGAGACGCCGGCACGACCGGGAATCATCGACGCGACACGCCTTGCCGTGGGAGTGAACTGATGGCCGAGAATCGTTCCACCAGCCAGAGCGAACCTGCCGACTCCGGCGGGTTCATCACCGAAGGGCGCGAGCGTGAAGCCAGCGCCGAGCTGCCGGAATCCGCTCGCAAGCCGGAGCCGACACGGGCATTCTTCGAGGAGACGCTTCGCAAGCGCTTTCACCAGGTCGGCAATGCCTGGCACGCCCGTGACTCGGGCAATCCCGTGATGTTCGTCGACGAGGCGGACAGGATCCGGACCGACCGGAACGACCCGAGGGCGGTATCGGGCATGCTCGATCTCGCCATGAGCAAGGGCTGGACGTCGGTGAACGTGAACGGCGCCCGGGCCTTCAAGTCAGAGCTCTGGCTTCAGGCGAGTGTCCGCGGAATGCAGGTGCAGGGCTACGAGCCGACCGAGCTGGACCGGAAGGTGCTGCAGGAGCGGCTGAGCGAGCGCGCACGCGAGGCGAGCTGGTCGCAGAACCGTGGACCGAACGATGCACCGGCCGCGACAGCGAAGACCGTCGACGATCCGGCCATCCTGCTCTCGCACGTCGAGCGTGAGCGCCTGGAGACGCTGCGCAAGACCATGCGCTCGCATGGCGCGTCGCCGGATGTCATCGACCGGGCGGTCTCGGCGACGCAGGCCCGCTTCCGGAAGGATCGCTTCTACGTCGGGATCGTCCGATCGACCGGGTTCTCGCACTACCGGGACGATCCCAAGGAAGAAAAGTCCCCCTATGTCGTGCTCGATACCCCGATCGGGGAGCGCAAGATCTGGGGCGCGGATCTCCCGCGAGCGCTGGATCAGGCCGACGCCCGGCCCGGCAAGCCGATCACGCTCGAGTTCAAGGGGGCGCGCGATGTCGAGGTCGACGTTCCGGTAAGGGACCCGAAGACGGGCGAGCGGATCGGGACGGAAAAGAAGAGCGTGCGCCGCAATGAGTGGCTGGCCCAGGGCCTGGAAAAGCTCGACCCGAACCAGCGGGCCGAGGCGCTGAAGAAGGCGCAGAGCACGGTACGGCTCGAACAGCACGGCGATCGAGGCTCGTCGCGCCAGGTCAACGGTGGTCGGATCCGCAGGCCGGCGCCGACGCCCACGCACGACCACGACCTGCAACGGACGATTTAATGCTGCGCGCCGGCCCGCTCGACCTTGCGCAGCAACCCCGCCGGATCCATCCGGCGATCTTGTCGGATGGCTCCATCGAGGCGCTGAAGTGGATCGCCGCGATCCTGATGGTCGGCGACCACGTCAATCGGTACCTGCTGGTCGACGCGAACCCGTGGCTCTTCTACGGCGGGCGGCTCGCGATGCCGATCTTCGGCATCCTGCTCGGCCTGAACCTTTCGCGCCCGTCCGCGCTGAGCGGCAAGGCCACAGACCGCACGGTCGGGCGCCTCTTCCTGATGGGGCTGATCGCGACCGTGCCCTACATGCTTCTCGGTGCGCCGATCAAGGGGCCATGGCCGCTCAACATCCTGTTCACGCTCGCGGTTGCCGCGCTCGCCATCGAAGCGCTGCAGCTCGGCACGCGTCAGGGCTGGTGGATGGCCGTGGTGGTCTTCCTCTTCGGCGGCGCTTTCGTGGAGTTCTGGTGGCCGGGTGTCGCGGTCGTGCTCGGCACCTGGCTATGGAGAATGGGCGCACGAAAATCCGGCTGGACGATGTTTGGCTGCGGCATGTTGGGCCTGTGCGCGATCAACGGCAATTTCTGGGCCTTCGCGGCGATTCCGGTGATCGCGATCGCTGCGATGTTCGAACCGAAGATCGCGCGCCATCGCGCGTTCTTCTACGTCTTCTATCCCCTGCACCTCGCGGTGATTCTTGCCGTCGCCCTCCTGAACCGATGATGAACGTCAACCGACCGCACCGCGCAACCGTGCCCGCCGCTGTTCTCTGCCTGATGGCACTCGGGCTAGCGACCGGCACTGCGCATGCGCAGTATCCGGACCGCCCGATCACGATCATCGTGCCCTACGCCCAGGGTGGTCCGACCGACATGGTGGCCCGGCCGATCGTCAAGGAGATGAGCCGGGTGCTCGGTCAGCCGGTGGAGCTCGAGTTCAAGGGCGGGCAGGGCGCGACGCTCGCCCCGCGCGAGCTGATGCGCGAGGGCGGCGACGGCGGCTACAAGCTGCTCCTGCACAACATCGGCATGGCGAGCGCGCCGACGCTCTATCGCCAGTTGGGCTTCGACCCGACACGCGACTATCTGCCGGTCGGGCTGATCGCCGACGCGCCGATGATGCTGCTTGCCCGGAAGGACTTTCCGGTGGCGGAACCGGCGGGCTTCCTGCCGTACATCAAGCGCAACGAGCGCAGCCTGGCCGTGGCCTACGGCGGCCCGGGCGGTGCCGGGGCGCTCTGCGGCCTGATGCTCGAAGCCGCCCTGCGGGTGAAGCTGTTGTGGATCCCGTACACCGGCACGAAGCCGGCGATCGATGACCTGGCGCGTGGACGAGCGGATCTGTTGTGCGATCAGACGACCAATGCTGCGAAGCCGCTCGGCGCCGGCGCAATCAAGGCGTATGCGCTGACGTCGGGCAAGCGGCTCGAGGCGATGCCGGACATCCCGACGACGGCCGAGCTCGGCGCACCCGGCGTCGAGATCGCGGTCTGGCATGCGCTCTATGCGGTGCGCGGCACCGCCCCCGAGGTTGTCGACCGGCTATCCGCGGCGCTTCAGCAGGCGGTAGCTTCGCCGGAATTCGTGGCCTCGATGAAATCGGTGGGTGTCATCCCGGCGACGCAGGCACAGGCGACGCCGGCCGCGTTGCGCCGGCATCTGGCAAGCGAGATCGCCCGATGGCGACCGTTGATTCAGGCCACGGGCCAGTATGCCGATTGAGCGCAGTTCGCGCACTGATCGAAGTCTTCAGGATTCCAGAGAGAGAGAGAGAGTACGCATCATGCTCAGCACGAAGTTTTTTCCGCTTGCATCGCTTCTGGCTAGCGCATTGCTCGCCGGCTGCATCGTCGCCCCGGTCGAGAATGGCGCAGCCGGCGTCCAGGTGATCAAGCCGGTTGCACCGGCCCCTGAATCCGTCCGGCTGGGCTCCATGCGCACCCACCAGTACATTCGGATCGACGGCGAGAAGAACGGCATTCTCAACGCTGCCGACGACGGCCGGTACACCTTCATCGCCTTCAACCGGCCGGCGCCGACGGAAGTGCTGTTCTTCGACCAGGAGGGCAAGGCGGTCACCGGCGCGGCTGCGGGCCGCGTGATCGCACTGCCGAGGATCTTCCGGACGGGGGTGCTGGTGCGCATCGGCGACCAGGACAGCTACATCGCGCCGAATCCACGCGCGACGTCTGACGACCGGCCGCCGCTCGAAAGTGACCCGGAGGTCGTCGACGCGCGCACGCGGCTCGAGCTCGCCTCGACGGCGCTTCCGGCCTTCCGGCTTGCCCGGGAGCGGGCCGACGCGACAATGCGCGAAACCCGGGGCGGGGGCCCGGCGGCGACGCCGGCCGCAATGCCGGCCGCGACGTACCAGGTGCCGGCGCTGCCGGCATTGCGGCCGCCGGCGCCGAACGATCCGTCCTACGAAGTGCTGAGCAACGAGGTGCTGGTGCGGGTCTTCTTTGCGAGTGGTGGCCGGGCGATCGTCCGGCCGGACGATGGATTACAACGGATGGAGGCCGAGGCGGCGGATGCGCGGGAGATCCGGATTTCCGGGTTCACCGACAACGTGGGCAATGAGGACGTGAACGCGTACCTGGCGCGTCAGCGGGCGGAGTCGATTCGCGAGCTGCTGATCCGCCGTGGCGTGCCGGCCGAGAAGCTGTTCGTGAGCTGGACGGGTCCGGGCCGCTATCTCGCGGACAACGACACGGCGCTGGGCAGGGCGATGAACCGCCGAGTAGAAGTGACCTTCGTCAAGCCGCCGCCTGCGCGCGCAGCAGCGCGATAGTCCGCCCATTCCAGCATGCTGGAAATGATCGGCCGAGGCGCGGTCTGGATCGACGCTCGGATTTTGACCACACCGAATTGCAAGGAATCGATTCGGGAAAATCGCGGGCAAATCGGCTCGCGATCTTGTGCGCGAGACGCGTTGCGAGCCGTTAGAGTGGTAGGGCTGTCATCTTCGACAGCGCCGTGTCACGGGAGGCTGTGATGTCCGAGCGCTACCACCGCAACTGGTTCACCCGACTTGTCGTCGGGTTCTTCGACGAGGTCGTGCTTCTGCTCGGACCCATGATCCTGTTTTTCACGAAGCTCATGCTGATCCTGTTCTGGGCAGCGGTTGGCCTGGTCACGGGGCCGTTCTCGCTGGGGGCCTTGCTGGTGCCGTTCGCCGGCGGCACGCTCGACTGGTTGGTGACGGATCCGTTGCTCCTGATCTGCCACGGCATCACGGTCATGACGATCGTGCTGACCTTCTTTCATATGTGGCTTCGCCGATTCGTGATGTCGCGCATGCCTGAAGGGAGCTATCTCATCGTGTGAGCGCAGATGCACGAAGGTGGGTTCCACGAATTCCCTTTCGTGTATGGTCCGCATTCGGCTCGGAAAAGACTGAATGCGCTCCATTCCTCCCGCAGTGACGGCATCTGCGCTGGTTCTGCTGACATCACTGCCAGCATGTACCGCGCAGCCACCACAAACGCCTCAAGTCGCGGCAACGCGCGCCGCGGTACCCTCGGTCGAAGAGCAGTTCCTGGCGGCCACTGCTGATCTGGTGATGCTGGACGCGCCGGAAGTCATGCCGGCGCCCGAGCGTCACGAGAAGGTCGTCGCGGCGACGCTGCGCGCGATGCTCCCGGCGGCGCCGGGCGGCGATCCGCAGCCGGTAGCCGTCGCGTTTGCGGGGGGGCCGGTACCGCACACGCCGCGGCGGATGACTTACGTCGTGCTGGAAACCGTGCAGATCACCGGGGCAGGGGAGATCACCGACGGCGCGATCGAAGTCCTGGACGACACGGACCCGAACGAGCGGACCTTCGTGGTCTATCGCTTCGCGCCGGATGGCAGCATCCGCGGCCAGGACCACACTGGACGGACGTTCACCGTCTCGTGGAGTGCGGTCGGCTTGAGCTCGGCGCTGCTCGGCCGCGGGTAGCGCACGACCATCCGGCCCGAGGGGCCGGCCTCGGTCCAGCCGCCCGCACCGCAGGGGCACTGTAGCGCCCTGGCCGCAATCGGCGTAGCGTTCGCCCTGTGAAACGGACCGATGAGGGGTCGGCCGTGGCTGCCGGACCACCCGACATGTCAGGATCGGGGCACTTCAACCGGGCGCGAACATGAACAAGTTCATCGAATCCCGCGGATTTGCGAGCTTCCTGCGCATCGCCACCGTCCTTCTCGTGATCGAGGGCGTGGTGCGCATTGCCTTTGCGGACAGCCAGCCGTATGCCGGGATGAGCGTGTCCAACAACATCATCAGCGGTCTGATGGGGCTGGGCCTCGCGGTCGCGACGTTCCGCAAGAGCCGCGAGATCGACGCGAAGCTGCAGCAACGGCCGTAGGCCGGCGCGCCCCCCCGGGGCGCGCCTCCCACGCGGCCAGGCGCGGGTGGCGACTGGATCAGTCGATCGCCCCAAAGATGGCGCTGGCTTCAGGATGACCGGCGGCGTAGGCTCGCAGGTCGTCGAAGCGCTGCACAAGGATCTGCACGCGCTCCTCCGGATCTCCGCGCCGTGCGAAGCACAGGTGCGACAGCGCGAAGAGCGTCACTGCGACGCCGGCAGCGTCCGGACTCATGTAGCCCTCGAATCCGTTCGAAGCGACCACGACATAGAGTCGCGGAGGCACCGTCTTGCTCGCATAGGCCGGCGGCACGAAATAGGCACCGCCGTTGCTCAGGGTCCGGAACTCCCAGAAGCCGCCCGTATGACCTTCGATCAGGCGGCCGGCCATGTCGAAGACCGCGCGTTCGAGGTGAAGGTGGTAGCAGCCGAAGCGTCGCGCCAGGAAGTCGATCCGTTGATCACTGGGTACGCTGGCAGACGTGACCGGTTCGTCGCCAGTGCTGGTGGGTGTCGCGGTTGGATTCATGCGCATTCTCCGTTCAGATCGGTTGAAGGTTGTCGAAGCGCACCGGATTCCCAGATTCGGAGCCTGCCGTTGACGTTGGGGTTCCGGTGCCGGCGAGGGCCCGGTTGTCGTGGTCATCGCCACCGTCTTTCCCGAGTTCATCGCCTGCGACAAGGCCAGCGGCGAAGCGACCGGGTGCAAGGAAGAAGCGGCCAGGTGGGTGCGGCCCGCAGCATGGCGAGGACTCGGCCTGGCCGCGCCTTGCACCTGGGCGCGCAGCCGCTAGCGTCGCAAGGTGAGGCGATGGGGGAGGGGAAGGCAATGGCGGCGTTCCCTGGGCGGCGCCGACGCAGCGGGTAAGCGTGAGCGCGCAGGCCCGGGAACTCGGCCCGGGCCGTAGGCGTCAGCGATGGAAGCCCGTCAGGGGCGAGACCGGCGACGCGTCATCGCCGGGCTCGATGCACGAGCACGACGTAGCGGCCGGCTCAACGCCGGCGACGCACCCGGTCAGTAGGGCGACGCGCAGGGCGGCGGATTCGCGAGCAGCTGCGCGTTCGAGATTCCGGTTCCGGTCTGGCTTTGCGATGAAAGTGTCGTGAAGGACACGGTGGTCCATTCCTGGCCGAGCAGCCGCGGGGCGCCGGCCCCGGCGCCGGGCATCACGGTACCGGCCGGGATGTTCCGATGGTCACGCGGGTAGAGATCGGTGCCGGCCTCGAAGAGCACCGGGGCGTCACCGGTCGAACGGGCCTGAATCGTGACGACGAAGCCGACCAGGTCTGTCGGATCGATGTGGATGGTGCTGAACCAGCCGTGCGCGAATTCCGGCGGTGCGATCGACATTGAGGCCGCGACGGAATCGACCGAACTGGTGGCATTGGTTCCATGGTTGTAGATGCCCCCGCTGGTCGGGAGGTCGACCGCGACGACGTGCCACTGCCCGGACCGGGAAAGGTATTGGACCGACATGTGCCCGATTTCGAGGGAAACCGCGTCCGTGCTGCCGGCGACGCCGCCGGCGGCCCACCAGGGCATGATGAGATCCCATGGGCCGTAGTTCTGCATCCAGGTGGCACTGGAGCGAGCCCAGGCGGGCTGGTTTTCGTACCCGCCGTAGAGGGTATGGTTGTACCCGCGATGGGACCATTCCCATCCGGGGTTGACGCCGGCGATGTAGCCATCGCCCATGCCCTGGTTCTCGATCAGCTGCTCGGCCGACAGGCAGAGCGAGGAAGGACCGTAGGTCCGGTACGCACGCGCCGCGTGGTCGCTGACCTGCGCGGTCGCTTCGGCGTCGGGCGCATACCGGGAGGAACTGGTCGATTCACTGTCCTGCGAACCGTCGGCCAGCTGCCCGCCTTGCTGACGACGCTCGACGTCGCCCCGGTAGTTCACGGTGCTGGCGACGCCGCCGCCTCCGTTCTCGTCGGCCCAGACGAGCGGGCAGGCGGGGATGGTGGTGGGATCCTTGCGAAGAAGCTCGCGGTACTTCGCCATCGCCGGCTGGCATTCGGCAACCGACTCGGGGCCCTCGGCGGCGCCCATGCAGAGCGCGACGGTGCACATCAGGAGATCGTTGTCGCTCAGGCCGGCAACCTGGCCGAGTGCGCTCAGCGGGTTCCGCATCGCCCGGCAGGCCGGTCCGTCGCCGGCGACGCCCTGCACCTCGCGTGCACGGCGCTCGAGCGCGCAGACATCGGGACCATGCGCGGCCACGGGCGTTGCGAGAAAGGGGACCACCAGGGCCAGCAGAAGCGGCGCGGCACGCGGATGCATCGGTGAATCCTCGGCGACGGGAGCGGGAGTCCCGAGTCTACCGATCCGGCGATGTCGGCAAAGCACCTCGGGCGCCAGTAGGACTGGATCAACCCGCGACCTGGTTGGCCGTGCCACACGCGCGCGACGATCCGCGCGCGATCCTCAGCCCCAGTAGACCGACACGCCATTGCGGCGTGCGGTGACGGTGAGCTCGAGGAGCCGGGCCGCCGTGCGCTGGACGTAGGCGTCATCGCGGCCGAAGCTGATGAAGTTGCCGAGCGAATAGTCCTCCATCGTCGCGATCTGACGCCGCTGCGCACTGTTGATCGCCCGGGTCAGACGCCGGATCACGGCATCGAGCTGGGCGGGAGCGATCTCGCCGGCGGCGTCGGCTCCGACCTGCATCAGGCCGAGCATCGCGAGGGCGTTGGCGTTCGACAGGTTCACGTCGAGATCGGGGTGCTTCTCCACCGAGAAGGTGATGCTCATGGAGATGGTCCGTAGCGGTTGCGGTGGCCGCCTCCCCGGCCTGGGCCGGGAAGGCGGTGGCGGCTGCTCAGGCCGCTTTCGGGCGGGACCAGATCAGGCTGTGGACGTTCTCGCCGTCGTCGACGAGCCGGGCGTAGATCGGCGCCGGCAGCGACGGGTCATCGAGCGTGACCGAGAGGTAGGGCTTGTCGCCTTCCCTGCTGGTCTTCGACCAGGCCGCACCGATCTCGAAGAACCCCTTCTGCGTCACGACCCGGAAGTCCGGGGAGTTCTCCGACGCCTTCTCGTTCGGGACGAAGCGCACGGCGGCGTTGAGGGAGAGGGTGCGGACGGTGCCGGTGAAGCCGTTGCCGCTGCGAGCGAAGTTGCCGATGTTTGCCATGATGGTTCTCCAGGGGTGCAAGAGCGCGCCGATCGCGTTCTTGTTGGGATTCCGTCGACGGCGGGTCCGGCGGGTGCATCGCCTGCGACCGGAACGCACGTGGAGGACCGGCAGGCCGGGGCTATTTTGTTGCGCGAGGAAGCCGCGACGATCAGGACGCGCGGCGGGGAAAATAGTTCTGGCCAGCCGGTTGAACCCATGAGCCGGAAGCGCAGCGGCCCGCCGGCAGGATTCCCGAAAAAGCAAGGACGCGATCGGGTTGCTCGAAGCATGGAGGACGAGCGTGGTCGGCATCGGGCCTGCGGTGTTCGGTGGCGGGAACGGCTTCACCGGTACCGGCTGCGCTGCGCCAGCCGTCGTGCATTCGCGGACCGGCAGGCGTCGTCCCGGATTCCGGTGAGCACGCGCAGCCGGCGTGAGAACGGGTCCCTGCGGTCGCGTAAGGATGGCGACTGCCACCTCAAGTTCCGCGCTGATCCGCTGCTATCGGCGCACTCCTGACCGGCATCGCCGGGTGAATCAGCCGGTGGTTTCCCCCATGCGGCCACGCAGCATCATCGCGTAGGATTCGGGATAGCCAGTGCCTCGACTCGGCCGATAACTTGTACGGAACCCGCGATGACAACATTTAACAAGAAGGACCCGAACTGGCGCAAGAAGGCGAATGTCGGGGCGATGTGGTTCCTCACCGGGGCCGTCGGATCGTTTCTCTACATGGCCGGCCCGCCGATCGAGCAAAGAAGCGTCAGCGTTGGGGTGGCGTGCCTCCTGGCTCTGTCCGGCTTCCTATGCTGGTGGACTTTCTGGTTGGAAAAGGCGAAGAGCCGTCCCATGCTCAGGGTAGCCGCCATATTCGTCGGGATCGCCTGGGCGGGCATTCTCCTGGGCGCCGTTGGCGATCCGGTCGTTGCGCCGGCGGCGGCTTTCCTGGCGGCCTTCGGTATGGCAACCGGTGGCATGGTCGCCGTCGATCGGGTTGGCAATCACCTCGGGCTCGGCCCGGGCAAGATTGACGACGATGACGATGACGACGGCCATCGGCAGACGGCCAGCGTCCCGCAGACCGGCGTGCCGAAGCCGACCACGAACTGAGATTCGCGCAGTCACGTGCGGGCCCCTTGTTGGAGCCCGCACCCTTCGATCAGGCCGCGACAGGCTCGTCCTCGATGACGTCGGGATGACCGTCATCCGCAGCCTCGGATTCGCCCGGCTCCTGCTGCTCACGATCGACCACCACGACCATCGGTGCATCGTGCGCCGGCGTGAAGGTCGTCGCTTCCTGCCGGCGCGGCTGCCGCCGGAAGATCGGCGGAAGCCATCCGGTGCCTTGGGCGAGGCGTTCCGCCTCGCTCGCGAGTGCCGCCTTCTTGAGCTTCGAGAGGCGTGAGCGGTTCCCCGGAGCGAATTCGTCGACCGCCGTCAGGATCGCGTCGCGCTTGATGTGGTTGAAGTAGCCCGAGGCGGTTGCCTGCCAATGCTTGCGCATGTCGAGGTCGACGGCGCCGGCCACGGCTGCTGCCCTGTCCGTGGACTCCGGGCGAGGCAGCAGTGCGTCGATGCTGATCCCGGTGCAATATGCGAGCAGGGCGTGCAGATCCTCGATCGGCATGGCGAGCAGATGGTCCAGACGTTCCTGCGGGCTGCGCGGCAGGACACTGCGCCAGGCCACGCCGTCGGCCACGAAGCGCTTCCGGCTTTCGGTCGCTCCGATGGCGGCATCGATCCCTTCGAGCCTGACCGGGGCTGGCATGCGGATCTTGATGGCGGTCGGGATGTAGTGCGGCGGCGAATCGAGGACTTCGACGCTGAGCGCGAAGGCGAGCAGCGCGATCGCGACCCGGGGCTGGGTGGCGACTTCGAGTTGCAGCGCCATGGTGCGGTGCGCGCTCAGGAGATGACCGAGCGCCATCGACATGCCGCTCGATTCTGCCGGCTCGGCGCCGGGACTGGCCGTGTCGTCTTCGGCATCGTCCTCGTCCGGCTCGCGGGAGGCTTCGGCGACGGCCTTGCGGTCCTCGGGTCGGACCTGACCGCGCCTGATATCGAGCTTGCCGTGGTGATCGATGGCGACGATTGCTCCGGCCAGCGCGTGCAGTTCGGGACGCACCGCGCGCAGCTGCTCCCGCAGGCTCGCGATCCGGTCACGGCAGTCGTCGAGCTCGCCGTCGAGCGCATCGAGTTTCGCTTCCCGGCCCTCGTCATCCTCGGGCAGGTCCTCGGCATTCTCGAAGGCGGCTTGCAGTCGATCGGATTCGGCGTTGAGCGCCCTGAGCGCTGCGGCTTCCTCGGCCGTGGGTTGGCGGTAGGTGGATGGCAGATCGCCATAGCGGCTCAGGTCGCCGTATCCGATCGGCGCCGTGCGGATCTCGACCCAGCCCCAGCCCTCGCGGCCGACTTCCTCTGCGGCCGCGTCGAGCCTGTGGCGGACGAGTGCATCGAGGATGTCGGGATCCGTCCATTGAGGACGGTGCCCTTGCTCGGCGAACAGGTCCTGGCGGATGCCGCCGCCGGCGGCGCGGTAGGCGGCTTCGCCGATGAAGACCGCGCGGGGATCGGTCGCGGGCACGTCTTCCTTCGTGAGTCTGGCGCGCAGATCCCTCGGGCTTCGGTTCCATTCGCTCGCGCTGTAGTAGGCGGTTTCCTGGGCTTCGTGATCCTCGATGATGGCAAGCGCCATCAGTTGGTCGAGATCGACCGATCCGGCCCGGAAGTCGGCGACCAGCCGGGGTGATATCCGGGCGAGCCGCAGTCGGCGTTGCACGACGACAGGGGCCAAGCCGAAGATCGCAGCGATGTGCTCGACGGACCGCCCCTCGGCAATCAGCTTCGCGAACGCATCGAACTCGTCGGCCGGGTGCATCGCCTGCCGCTGGACGTTCTCCGTCAGGCTGTAGATGCGGGCGTCAGCCTCTTCGACGAGCAGGCAAGCCACCGGCCAATCGGCGGGGATCTTCTTCGCCTTCGCGAGCAGCCGCAGTGCCTCGAATCGGCGCCCTCCGGCCGCCACGCGGTAGCCGCCGCTGGCCGACTGGATCACGACCAGCGGATACATCAGACCGACGGACAGGATGCTGGCAGCAAGCTCCTCGAGCCCGATCCGGGGACTCGTTCGGACGTTGGCCGCTGCCGGCTTCGGGCTGAGCCGAGCGAGGGGGATGGTCATCGGTACGGCCTTGCCGACGGTGGTCGTATCGGACGGCGCTGCGGCAGCGGCCTTGGACGTGCGGATCTTCTTCGTGGACATGATGGGGACTCCGAGAGTGGTCAGGTTGGGGCCGAAGGGGTGAGAAACCCCCTCGGAAGCGATTGCGATGTCGAGATCGATCAGCCGGCCTTCAGTTCGCGCATGCCTTCGGCGAGCGTCCAGAGCGCGCGGTTCAGGCCCACGCTCTGATCGATGCCGGTCACGGCCCGGGTGGTGGCGCGCCGGCCGTTGGCTGAGCGGCCTTCGAGTCCGCCTCGGATCAGGTTCTCCTGCAGGCGGTTGAAGACCGACCAGAGGTCGTTGCCCCGGTCATCCCACCGACGCGGCGCGAGCACCTGCGCCTCGGTGACGGGTGCGGGCTTCGTGGCGTCGTCGTACTTGACCTGGAGCGCAGCACGGGCGAGCACGGTGGATTCCGCGTTGTCGAGGGTGAGGGCGCGCATCGCGTCGCGCGCGTTCTCGATCGCGTCGAAGCCGTCGAGGATGCCGTGAGCGGCGCCGACGACCTGCTCTGCGACGTCGCCCTTGTGCGGGATGCGCACGTCCGCGTAGGTCTTGCCGCTGACAAGCCCGTTCATGCAGACGAACCGGTACATGCCGCCGATCATCTGGTAGCTGCTGGTCCCGTCATGGGAGTTGAGCAGGATGATTTCGTTCGCCTCGGCGGCGTTGATCTGGCTCGCGTGGCGCAGCCTGACCATGTGCTTCGTGAAGTCGCGGCGATTCTCCGCACGGACACGGGTCTGAGCGGCCATGAAGGGTTGGAAGCCTTCGCGGCGCAGGCGGTCGAGGATCACGCGGGTCGCGATGTAGGCGTAGCGCTCGGACCGGCTGTCGTGCTTGGCCTCGGCGAAGATCGATGGGACGACGCGGGCGATCTGGTCGTCGGAGAGCGGCTCATCGGAGCGGATGACGGGCGAGTTGTGGGCGAAGCGGGACGCGAGGGCGGTGCTCAAGGCGAACTCCTGATGCGGTTGAAGGGTTTGAAGACACCACCGGATTCCCAGATCCGGAGCCTGCCGTTGCAGTGGGTTTGCCGGTGGAGGCGAGCCCCCGGGTTCGGGGCCTGCGCCACCGTCTTTCCCGAGTCCGTCGCCTGCGACAAAGGAGCGCCGCCGGCCCGCCTTGCAAGGAAGAAGCGGCCAGGTTGGTGCGGCCCGCAGCCGCAGGCGAGGACACGGCCTGGTCGCGCCTTGCACGGCGGGCCGGCGGTGCTACCGTCGCGTGAATTGGCGATGGGGAGGGAAGGGCGGTGACGCGGGCCCGGCGCTGCGACGGAACCGGTGCAAGCGTGAGCGCGCAGGCCCGGGAGCTGGGCCCGGGCCGTAGGCAAGCGAAGCGCGCAGGCCGGCGGCACGCCGCAGGCCGCAGGCGTCAGCGATGGACGCCCGTCAGGGGCAAGACCGGCGCGGGGTCAGCGACGGGCTTGATGCGCAAGCACGACGTAGCGGCCGGCCGCAGGCCGGCGACGCGAGAGCTGGAGCGGTAGCGCCCTAGGATGCGGTCAGAACGGCACGTCGGGGTCTGCCATCTCGCCCACGAACTGGCGGTGCTCATCGCTCAGTGCCTGATCCGATGGCGGCTTGTCGAGCATCTGCAGCTGCTCGGCGACCACCTCGGTGATGTAGACGTCGCGCCCGTCCTTTTCGTACTTGCGGGTGCGCAATCGCCCGCTGACGAAGACGAGGCGACGTTTGACGAGATAGTCCCTGGCCGTCTCGGCGAGCTTGCCGCCGAGGACGATGCGATGCCACTCGGTCTCGCTCTGCTGAGCACCGGCGTCATCACGCCAGTGGTGCGTCGTCGCGATCGACATCGTGGTGAATCCCTTCCCGGACCTGCCACCGATGCGGTACTCCGGATCGCGGCCGAGGCGGCCGATCAGGTTGACCTGGTTCAGTGATGCCATGGCTTGTCCTCCGCTGTCAGGGTAGGGCTAGGATGCGAAACCGAACGGGCTATGGCAATAGGCCATTCGGCCTAGGCTGAACGACCGGCCCGCCAGGAGCGCTGAATCGGGCTCGGAACGTCTACTGCGCGCTGCCGCAGGTCGGCGGATTGGCGAGCAGCTGCGCCGGGCTGACGCCGGAGCCGTTGTGCGTCTGGGTCGTGAGCATCGTGAACGATACGGTGGTCCAGTTCTCGCCGAGCAGCCGAGGCGCACCGGTACCCATGCCCGGGATGACCTGGCCGGCCATTTCGGCACGTCGATCATGGTTGTACGGATCCATGCCGACCTCGAACATCACCGGCTCGCCGCCGGTCGAGCGGGCCTGCGCGGTCACGCTGTAGGAGACCGCGTCGGGCGGAATCGGGATGAAGTTGAACCAGCCGTGCGCGAAGTTCGGCGCCTGGAACGTGGCGCCGCCGGAGAAGGCCGCCAGCGTCTGCGAGGATGCCGGACTCCACGCCTCGAAGACGTGTCCCGAGCCGGGCATATCGGCGGCGATCACATGCCATTGGCCGTCGGTGGCCGAGAGGTACTGAACCGTCATCCGGCCGACCTCGAAGGACACGGTGCCGTTGCTACCCGCGACGCCGCCGGCGACGAACCACGGCAGCAGGTGGGTCATCTGCATGCCGCGCATCCAGGACGCCATGCCCTGGGCCCAGCCGGGCAGGTTGGCGTAGTTCATGTCGACGGACGTAGCCCAGCCGCGGTTCGACCACTCCCACTCGGGGCGGACACCGGCGATGTACGCGTCGCCCTGACCCTGGTTGGCGAGCAGCTGTTCGCCGGAAAGACAGAGCGATGCGGGTCCGTAGGTGGCGTAGGCTTGCTCCAGATAGCCGGCGACGGCGCCGACGCCTTCGGCATCCGCTTCGTATCGGGCCCCGCCATCGCCACCGGCTGTGGTCGTCTGGCCGTTGCCGTTCTCATCCCGTTGCACCCGGCCGCGGTAGTCGACGGTACCGGTCACGCCGCCGCTGCCCTGGTTGTCCGCCCACATCAGCGGGCAGGCCGGGATGCTCTCGGGATCCTCGCCGAGACGGGTCTTGTACTCGGCCATGACGGGCTGGCACTGCGCGACGCTATCCGGTCCGTCCGGCGCCGCCATGCACAGCGCGACCTTGCAGCCGAAAAGCTGCTCCTCGCTGTAACCCATGGCCCTGGCCAGCGCGCTGCTCGGATTGCTCATGGCCTGGCACGCGGGGCCGTCGCCGCTCAGGCCGGCGGCTTCGCGGCGTCCTCGCTCGAGCGCACAAACGTCGGTCGCCGCCGCCGGGTCGGGCGTGCAGCAGAGAGAAGCCGCCACGAGAAGAAGCAGGGATGGCAGCTTCATGCAACACCTTTTGGAGAAGGGCTCGACGGACCCGAGCGGTGCGACGAATCTACATCAGTCGGTGATGCCGAAAGCGACCTTGCCTGGGGAGCTGACTATCTGTTTCCTTGCCGTGCGCCCGGCCTCCCCGGGGCAGGACTATCGGTCCGGACCGGATTTGTCGTCGTCCCGTTTCACGGCCGCGTCTTGCGACGGATTTCTTCCCGGAACTCGGGGTCTTGCATCATTCGTCGAGACGTTTCGACGCACTTCAGATCCCACGCGATCTGTCGTTGCATTTCGGGGCTGATCGACTGGTCGCGGGGCAAGCCCTCGAGCGTGACGCCAGGCGGTGTCTGGAATGCGTCGCTGCTCGGCGAGCTGGTCGACGATGGTTTCGAGTCGTTGTTCGATTTGCTCACGAGTACCCTCACTTCTGAGAACGTCCAGCTGGCGCCAGCCGTAGATGATGCGCATGGCGCCGGTGTCCCGCTCGTCCCTGATGCTGAGCTCGACCCGATCGCCGTAGCGATCGCGAACCGAAGCCAGCCCATCGGGCAGGGCGCCCTGGATCGATGCCATCGTTTGAATGCTAGCGCCGCGGCCCTCATCGTGGAACCGCTGCAGGGTTCTGAGCAAGGCCCGATCGCTCGGGACATGCACGACGCGGATGAGCGGCCGGTAGCCGGCCGCCAGGATGGCGTCTATTTTCGGGAATGTCGTCTCCGGCCGTGCAAGTTGCCCTTCATAGACCATGCGCGTGTCCGGCGGCATTCCGTTGCCGAGCACCGAGGTCGTCTTTCCGGATCCGGGCACACCGGTCAGCAGAACGACCATCTCGTTCGGTTGCGGCGCGGTGTCCAGGTTCCGATGGAACTGCGCTGAAGCGAGGACCGCCGCTGGGTTGTGCACAGGGGTGTTGTAGCGGTTCCGACCATCGGCCGAGGCGGCGAACGGCTCGAACAGCTCCTTGAACAGGTCGGCGCAGACGTACCGACCGCCGAAGCTCCGGGGCAGCGCGGCATACCGCTCGATAAAGCCGGCCGGATCCTGCTGAACCGCGCGAATCGCCGCGTCATGGACGGCCTGGCGGTCCGGCGCATCGAACACCTGACGCCGAATAGGCTCGACGGCGATCCGGGAAGCGGAGGGCGGATCTGCCTCCGAGTCGGTCATCGTCTTCCAACCTCAGCGAAAGCAATCATCCAAGGCGATCCGAGATCACGCCGGAAACAGAAGATTCTCGCCCACCGACCGGTCTGGCGCATCACCTGTTCCAGACCAGTCGCCGACGTCATCAATGCCGGAACGCGAGGTCAAGGCAGGCAGTTTCCAGCATGCCAGAAATTGCGCTGGCAGACCAATCGACCGGATCTGACAACGCCGGGCGAGCTGCGAAGAATATGTCCCGACACACGTTGCAATCCATTGCGCACGCTCGGACACCTAGCGCGGCGATCGCAAGCATCGCCATCCGCGCCGGCGGCGACACCGCCGTCTAGACGCCTCGGCGACTGCGGTCGCCGCCGGAATATTCGACCGACCACCGCGCCTGCGCTATCGCAGGCGCGGTGGCCGGCTCTACAGCAGGCCGTGTTCGGCGAACGAGTAGGACGCGGCACCGGCGACGATGATGTGATCGATCACGGCCACGTCCACGACGCGCAGCGCATCGACGAGCACAGTCGTCAGATGGCGATCCGCGGAGCTCGGTTCCACCTGGCCGGACGGATGGCAGTGGGCCAGGATGCAGGACATGGCATGCAGCTGCAGTGCACGCCGGACGATCTCGCGCGGATAGACGGCCGTCTGATTGAGCGTACCGATGAAAAGCTGTTCGGCCGATATCAGCCCGTGCTGTGCGTTCAGGAAGATGACGACGAAGACTTCGCGGTCAAGGGCCCCGATGCTCGCCGACAGGAAGGCGCGCACACTTGACGGCGTCTTCATTAGTATCGGCGCCGACCGAATGCGGCGCTCGAGGATTGCCGCCGCCTCGCGCAGGATCGCCGCCTCGGCTTTCTCGATCCGTGACATCTCCGGGTCCGGATCGGCAACCATCACGTACCGGCCTGCGGTCGCGTCCGCCGCGATCGGCGTGAAGAGCGCATCGGTGCGCGCGTCGATGTTCCTCGGTTTGCGAGCCATGGTCGTGTCCTCGCTCACATCCGGCCGCCACGGATGTCCACGAGCACCCTGCGCATCAACCACACCGTATCGGCGACGCTGTGGCCGTTCTCGCGGAACCGGCGCACGGTCGGCATGCCGACGTACTGGATCACGGGCCGGAGCTCGCGCATCTGCGGCGTGATGTCGAAGCGAACGGGTTCGGCGACGATGCTGCCGCCGGCTGGTGACTTGCTGCTGATCATGACTCGCACTCCGGGTACGGGCGTGGCCCACGGTTTGAAGGCACACCGGATTCCCAGATTCAGAGCCTGCTGGTCAGGGTTTTCCGGTGAAGGCGAGGCATCGGGACCTGGGCCTTCGCCACCGTCTTTCCCGAGTTCATCGCCTGCGACACACGGAGCGGCGGCGCGGCTGGGTGCAAGGGAGACAGCGACCAGGTGGTGCGGCCCGCAGCCGCAGGCGAGGACACGGCCTGGTCGCCCCTTGCGGCCGGGCGAGCCGCTGCTACGGTCGCGGGTAGGCGATGGGGGAGGGAGGGACGGTGGCGATGGTCCGGACTGCGCCGCAACCGGGCAAGCGCGAGCGCGCACGCCCGGAAGCTGGGTCCGGGCCGTAGGCAAGCGAAGCGCGCAGGCCGCAGGCGTCAGTGATGGTCGCCCGTCAGGGGCGAAACTCGCCAGGCTTCATCCGCGGGGCTCGATGCGCAGCACGACGTAGCGACCGGCAAGGGGACGTTCTGCCCGAAATGGGTACCGGAACGCGGCACGCATGCCAACTGCGGGACCTGTTCACCCGCTGGGACCGTTGCTTGCCGATCAGCGGCGGCACGGCTCTTCCCGGGCCATGCGACACTGCGCCACTCGATGCATTGCCGATTGACTTCGGACTCGGAGCAGGACATTTCAATGACAACCACATTTCTGCAGGTCAGCAAAGAAATTGAAAAGCTCAAGGCCCAGGCCGAGAAAGTGAGGGCGAAGGAAACGAAGTCCGTGATCGCCGGCATTCGTGAAGCCATCGCCGCCTACGGCCTGACGGCCGCCGACCTGGGCTTTGAGTCGACTCGCAGTCGGCCGTCGGCGGATCGGCGAGGCCCAGCCATTGCCCCGCCCGGTCGCAAACAGGGCAGGAAGGCGGCCTCGAAAGGCAACGCGATCTACACGGATGGCATGAGCAGTTGGACGGGCCACGGTCGCCGTCCGCGCTGGATTGTCGAGGGTCTCGCCGCCGGCAAGACGTTGGACGACTTCCGAGCTCCGTGATCAGTCCCGATCGACGGGCCGCCCCTAGCGGCGCGGCCGCGGGCGCATTGCGCGGAGATCTCGCGCTCGCCGACGAAGGCGAGCGTCCGTTGTCGGCGGGCCTCTTCGATGCGAGGTGACGCGATCCGCAGGCTGCCCATCACTCACTGCCTGTGGACAGGTGCCGGTCCCGCTCCGTTCCAGGAGGTCTCGCAGGTCGACGAACTCGCCTGCCGCCGTAAGCAGGACCGGTGATCGCTGTCCGTCGAAGAACACGATGACCGACTGGTCGGCGAGTTGGACGAATGCCGTCGGCTGTCCGAAACGCTGGCCGATGGCCTTGACCAGCAGGTCTAGGTCGAGATCGTGCTTCATCGACTGATGATCCCTCCGATCCGACCGAAAGGGAATCGGCCAGATGGCCTACGCCGATCAAGCCGGCAGTGCAGTCGCGTCCGGTGTTCCCGGGCCGCGCCCGCCGGCGGCCGGCTCGACCCGTTCACCATTGACGCGGACCTCGCCGCTCGGCATCACCTCGATCAGGATCTGCGTCGCGCCCAGTTCCCAGACGTAGGTCTTGACGTCGCTGCGTCCCAGTTCCAGCTCGAGCTGGGAGTGTGCGGGATTGCTCATCGTTCGAATCAGGCAGGGATCCGGATCGGCATTGTGCAGATCCGGGCCGGGCGATGGCTCCGCTCACCGGCGCGGCGGTAGAGAACCGCGGTCGAACGCTATGCAGCCGCGCCGCCGGCCGCTGCTGATGGCCTGGCGGCGCTTGCCTGCCTCGCGCTGATCTCGGCATCCTGGCGGGCATTGACCGTGGTGAGTCGATCACCGTTGGCCGGGATGATCGCGTCGATCCACTGAGCAGCAGCGGTCTGAGCACGGGCAAGGCCCTGCGCGGTGAACATTGGTTCCAACCAGGTGGCGAAGCCGATTGCCGTCTCGCCGTAGGAAATTCGAACCGTCACCGTCCGACCGAAGATCGGCGCCGTCATGGCCAGACGTCGCATGGATTCCGGAAGTGCGACAGTCAGGGCATAGTCGTAGCCGGACGCGCCAGGCGAGGGGACGTCAACCGCCTGGATTGTGGCGCCACGGTACCGAACCTTCACGTCGACCGGGACGAAACCGGTGGCGATCGCGTCGTCGCGAGTACGAAAACTAGCAACGGCTTGTGCGGGCATCGATGGTATGGTGTATCGAGTGGAGATGATCGTTCGATCGTAGCGCAGGTCCCGATACCCGAGCGACTGACTGCATGCCGATTCTGTTCGCAGGTACCACCCGCCGTCCGGTTGCCGAAGATCGCCGCATGACCTTGGGTAACAATCCGGATGAAGCAGACAGGTGACGGAGTTCCCACGGCCTGGAGCCTGGGCCGCTGCACCATCGCCTCGGTTGCCACCGACGCGTGTGCTTGGCTGGAGCCTTCCGAGGACCCTTGGTCGTGCGAGCCATCATCGAACTGCTGACCGAATTCCCCCCAGGGACTACGCTGAAGCACCAGGAGCTCTTCGGTGCCCTGGCGGAGCGCGACTGCATCGGACAGCGAGCTAGTGACGCCGTCGAGTTCGCGAAGATCGTCGGTGCCATTCGGGAGCGGCGCGATGCGCGATTCCGAATCTGGTTCGACCTGGATTCCGGCGCCATCCGCCAGGAAGGGCTGACGCCGTTCGGCCGAATGTGGATCGGCGTCCTAGCCACTTTGAGTTCGGTTCCCAGCACCAGCGCTCAACCGCCCGCGGGCAGCGTACGAGACGGGCCAGCCGTTCGGAGGCGCCTGCAGCCCGGCGTCGGTCAGCACCCGATGGCGTTCCAGATGCCGTTGTAGCAGCGCGATATCGGCATGAGTCGCCTGTGCGGACCGAGGACGCGTACTCTATTGCTCTCCAACCGTGCAATCGGAAAATAGATCTAGGTCCCTGAAAACCTGCCTCGGAGGTTCTGCCACTCGAGGAGGATAGGGTGCCGGAGCATGGAGCACAGCAAGGTTATCATTCAGGAGCGTGGTGCAGATTGTCCGCTCCGAGAACCCGATCGCCGTGAACCTAGCTACAGAGATGTGGCTGATGGCCTTTGACCGGCCAGATTGCAGTAAGCTCCGTCGCTGGCGATCATCTCGGCCGCCCTCGATAGTCCGCCGGGGCCTGCACATCGCACTCCACTTCGCCCTGCCGACCGAGCGGGCAACCGGATCGACCTGTTGACGACCCTACCAACGCTGAGCACGCCCCTTTTCCATGCCTGGCTGCAATGCCAAGGGTCGGTTCGTCTCGTCCCCGGCCTCCGATGGATCGTGATCTGGGGGGTGGTTCTCGCGTTCGTCTTGGGTACATTCCAGTCAGCCTTTGGCCTGACGTATTCCCATGGCCCCCTCAGCGTCGCAGGGGCCTCGATCGAATCCCTAACCTCACAGCTGGTTGATGCCGTACACGTGCACGCTGACGGCACCTCGCACGACGTCGACATCCACATCGACGAAGCCGAGACCGCTTCGCAGCACGTTCATCACGGTTTCGACCACACCCACGAAAACGTCCAGGTGCCGCCCGCCCTGCTCACCGAGTGGCCCGCGCTACCGTCGCTCTGGGAAGCTCCCGTCGCGACACAGTCCCCGCCCATTCTGATCTTCAGGCTCGACAGACCTCCGAAGCAGACCTGATCCGACGGTTTGCCGGGCCCGATCGAACCCGGCGTCTCGATCCATCACGCTACTCGGAGTCTTCATGCCTGCCTTTCCTCGACTCGAGGAACCGGGCCGATTCGGCCATTCCGGCCCGGTTCGGTTCCTCGCCATCCCGACGCAGATCCTTCTGCTGCTGCTTCTGGCGCTGCTTCCGCTCGCCGCATTCGCCCACGCCGTGACGGAAGGCGACAAGGGATACATCCAGGAGATCTCCGGCGTCAACCTGCTGCCGTTCGTCTACCTGGGCGCGAAGCACATGATGACCGGCTACGACCACCTGCTGTTTCTCTGCGGGGTCATCTTCTTCCTGTACCGCCTCTCGCACATCGGCATCTACGTCAGCCTGTTCGCACTGGGTCACTCCACCACCATGATCCTCGGCGTGTACTTCAACGTCGGGATCAACAGCTACATCATCGATGCAATCATCGGTCTGTCGGTGGTGTACAAGGCACTGGACAACATCGGCGCTTTCCAGCGCTGGTTCGGCTTCCAGCCGAACACGAAGGTTGCCACGCTGGTCTTCGGTCTCTTCCACGGCTTCGGCCTGGCAACCAAGATCCTCGAGTACGAGATCTCGCCGGACGGCCTGGTTCCCAACCTGCTGGCCTTCAATGTCGGCGTCGAACTCGGCCAGCTGCTCGCCCTGGCGTTGATCCTCATCGCGATGAGCTACTGGCGCCATTCGTCGTCCTTTCTCCGCCACGCCTACAGCGCCAACGTGGTCATGATGAGCCTCGGCTTCATGCTCGTGGGCTACCAGCTGACCGGCTACGCACTGTCCTGAATCCAATTCATCCGAACCGACATGTACAACACCTCCATGCCCGACGTCGCGGAACTGCCAAGCCACGCGCAGCTCCTCAAATCGACAGCGATCGCCGCGGTCTCCGCGATGGTCATCCTGACCACCATCATCCTGCCCGCCGAGTACGGCGTCGACCCGACCGGGATCGGCAAGGTCCTGCGCCTGACCGAGATGGGCGAGATCAAGACCCAACTGGCGGCCGAGGCGGCCGCCGACGCCGCGGCTTCCGTCGCCTCGCCACGCCCCGGTCAGTCGCCGACCGTGGTCGAAGCGGTGCCGGTGCCACCGGTCGCGCCACGAGCCGTCGCCCCGTCGCCGCCGCCCGCGCCGACGTCACCGCCTGCGTCGACACTCTCGACTTTGCCAGCCCCCACCGTCCAGTCGCCGTTATCCCAGCCGGTCGCTCCACCGGCCGAGAGCGCTTCGCCGTCGCGTGCCACAGCCTGGCGGGACGAACATCGGTTCACGCTCGTCCCGGGCCAGGGCATCGAGGTCAAGCTGCGCATGAAGGGCGGCAGCCGCGCGGAGTTCGACTGGGTCGCGCAGGGCGGTGTCGTCAACTACGACACGCACGGCGACGGCGGGGGGCAATCGGTCAGTTACGAGACCGGACGCGGTGTACCCTCGAAATCCGGCACGCTGGTCGCCGCGTTCACCGGCAATCACGGCTGGTTCTGGCGCAACCGGACCCGGGCCAACGTGGACGTGGTTCTGCGCACCCGGGGTGACTACGTCGAGATGGTCCTTCCGAAGTGACGCATCGAGCCCGCTCACCGCGCCGCGCGGCGGACGGGCCGATGGGTCGACGTTCCTGTCACGGTTGATGTCGCCAGCGTGACGTAGCAATCACGCCGGCGTATCGCGCCTATGATCCGCGAGGGAAGGTGGGCGTTGCCGACGCCCGCCTCGCCCGTTCGGAGCGATAACGCAAACGACTATGAGTCCTTCAACCCGCTCTGCCTCTTCAGACCGGGCGCTGCTGGCGCTGGCTGCTGCCATGACCGTCATCGAAGCACTGGGCGGTCTGGCTCTCGGATCGATGTCGCTCATCGCCGACGGCGCGCACATGGCGACGCACGCCGCGACCCTCGGCCTGATCGCATTTGCCTGGCACTACAGCAGCGGCAGGCTGGTCGCGCCGCGTTTCGCGTTCGGCCCCGGAAAGATCGGTGCGCTCGCCCTCTTCGGAGTCGCGATCCTTATCGGCGTTCTGGCCGCCGTCGTCATGGCCGAGAGTGCGACGCGCCTCATTGGACTTCCGCTGGAGGCGATCGACTCCCTCGCCATCGGCATCGCGCTCGCTG
Source organism: Lautropia sp. (assembly GCA_050248115.1). Taxonomy (GTDB): domain Bacteria; phylum Pseudomonadota; class Gammaproteobacteria; order Burkholderiales; family Burkholderiaceae_E; genus Lautropia. The sequence continues at coordinate 19,296 of JBFWSZ010000014.1, read as the reverse complement.
CCGTCGTCGCGACGATCGTGATCTCACCGTCCTTGCGTGGACACTTGAACAAATCCGCGGCAGTCAGCGCCGACGACGCGCATGGGCCGGCGCTGCCCCATGCGCGGCCCGCGCCCATCACGGTAATGCGTGATCTATCGACCTCGGTGCTTGCCTTGGCCGCCTTGCTGGCGAGCACCTGGCTCGGCTGGCCCTGGACCGATCCGCTGGCAGCCCTGTTCGGTTCCCTGCTCGTTCTCCGCTGGACGTATCAGACTGCCCGCGACGCCGCTGCGATGCTGCTCGATATAAGCAGCGACGATGTCGCCGAGCGAATCCGGTCGCGACTGACCGGACCGGACACGAGGGTCACCGATCTTCATGTCTGGCGTATCGGCCCTTGCGCACACGCTGTCGTGATGCGCGCGTCGACCGAGCTTTCGCTCGGCGAGCTTCGTGAACGGCTGCAGCCTATCGACGGCATCGTGCATCTGACTATCGAACGGCTCCCGACATGGCCCGCCGGCGGATCGACCTTCCGTAGCGACTGACCAGACCACCTCAATCCTGGTCCAGATCCCAGAGCCGATGGGCGTCGACGAGTAAGCGGTAGCGAGCACGCAGGGCTGTCGCGCGAGACTCCTCGGCGGCCCGTGATGTATCGAGCATCTGACGCCGGGCCAGCAGCAGTGACTGCAGATCGGCTTCGCCGAGCGTGTAGGCTCGTTGCATCAGCCGGACCGATTCACGGGCGGCTGTGGTCGCCTCTTCGGCAGACCGCCATTGCTGAACATTGCCCAGGGCTTCCGTATAGCGTTGCGCAACTTCGTTCCGGATATCGCGCCGGACTCGGTCGACCGCGACAGTCGCCTGGTCGGCTTCGGCGAAGGCTTGGCGTTCGCGGGCCTCGCGCAGCGAGCCACCCAGCGGAATGCTGACGCTCAGTCCGATGATCCTTTCATTGCGGAAGTTCTCGGACGAGGTGTAGACGCCAAAGGTGGGATCGGGCGTGCGATCGGCTTTCGCTCGAAGCCGCGCCACCTCCGCCCGCCTCTGTTCGCCGATGGCGATCTTCAGTGCCTCCGACACCTCTAGGGTGCGGTTCATCCAGTCGGCCTCCGGCGTGGCCGGCACGACCGGATCGCCGAGCGTCCGTGCGTCAAGCATGGCCTGCGGGAATCGCAGCATCAACTCGGACCGTGCGCGGAGGAAGTCGGTCTGAGCCACTCCCATTCGCCGCCTGGCCTCTGCGAGATCAGAGGTCGCCAAGTGCATGTCCAGCGTCGATGCGTCCCCGGCGCGGCGGCGCTTGTCGACGGCCGCGTGCCCATCCTCCGCGAATCCGAGCTGCTCGGTGGCGAGCCGGCGTGCTCGGTCTGCCGCAAGATGGGCGATCCACAGGTCCACGAGCGCCCGCGCAGCCTCGTGGCGAGCTTCACCCAACCGCGCGCGGGCAATCTCGATTTCAGCGGCACCGAGCCGGCGATCCAGATCCGCCTTGCCTGCTATCCGCACTCCGCGCTCGACCTGGGCAGTCCATTCGTTCGACGTGCCATCGCCGCGGATGCTGCGCCGCTGGCCGGCTGCCCGCGCGGTCCATTCATAGGGCCCGGACCCGAGCGCTTGCGACGCGAAGCCGGCGGCTTCGAGGGCCCGCGCGGCCTCCATCACGGAAGGATCCTGCTCGATCCATTGCCTTGCCTGACTCTGGTTCGGCAAATCGGCTGGCGACTCGTTGCCCTGCGCGATGCCAGCCGCAGGAACTATGGTAGCCAGGGCACCGGCGATCGCGAGCGCGATCAATCGCTTCTTCATTCGAATACTCCCTTCGCCATCACCGGTGAAACCCACCAACGCATGCCGGTGCGCGCGAATTCCTGCTCGAGTTGCTGCATCAACGACGGTAGCCGATCACCGTCGAGCAGGACGGTCAGCATGACCGACCGTGAGCGCCCGGTGACCTTCTCGAGGGCACTGCCACGGGAGTGGTCGCCACCGACGACGGACGCTGGGTTGCTGGTGAATGCGTCGAGCTGCGGATCGGCGAGCAGGGCGTCGGTCAGACGCTCCTCGACGGCTGCCGGAGCAACGAGGGTGAGGCAGAGGTCAGCCATGGGCGCTCTCCAAAGAGCCGATTGCCGCAGGCGCCGTTTCCTGCCGGGATGACTTCGGCTGCGAAAAGCGCAAGTAGAGCAGTGGCAACACGATCAACGTCAGAGCGGTCGCCGTGATCAGGCCACCGATCAGCACGATGGCGAGCGGGCGCTGGATCTCGCTGCCCGGCCCGGTCGCGAACAGCAGCGGCACCAGCCCGAGGGCAGTGATCGAGGCCGTCATCATCACGGGCCGCAGCCGGCGATGTGCTCCCTGAACCACGCACTCCTGCAGCGGCAGACCGGTTTGGTATAGCTGGTTGAAGTAGCTGACCAGCACCACGCCGTTCAGCACGGCGATGCCCAGCAACGCAATGAAGCCGACCGAAGCCGGAACCGACAGGTACTCGCCGGTCAACCACAACGCGACGATGCCGCCGATCATCGCGAACGGGATGTTCGACAGCACCAGCAACGCCTGCCGAACCGAACCGAAGGTCGAGAACAGGATGATGAAGATCAGTCCGATGGACAGCGGAACCACGAGCGACAACCTCGCCGCGGCTCGTTGCTGGTTCTCGAACTGCCCGCCCCAACCGAGGCGGTAGCCCGTCGGCAACTGCACCTTCGCGGCGACTCCCGCCTTGGCGTCGTCGACGAAGCCCACGAGATCCCGGCCGCTGACATTGGCGATGACGACGCTGTAGCGGCTACCCATCTCGCGATCGATCTTGACCGGTCCGCTTTCGCGCACCAGTTCCGCAATGGAGGGCAGCGGCACGGTTCGGCCGTCGGGCGTCGCGATGTTGACCGCGGCGAAGTCGGCCGGAGAGACCCGAACGTCGTCCGGACCCCGCAGGATGATCGGAATGCGACGGTTGCCATCGATGACCGTCCCCGCCCGAAGTCCCTCGATCTGGACCCGGAGGGCGTCCTGGACTGCCTCGACCGAAAGACCGAAGCGGCCGGCGGCGAGACGGTCAACCACGACCCGCATGTACTGCACGCCGTCATTCTCAATGGTGTAGACATCCTGGCTGCCGGGCACGGTCTTCATGACCGCCTCGATCTGCAGGGCTAGATCGTTGAGTGTCCCGAGATCGGGGCCGTAGACCTTGATCGCCAGGTCGCCGCGCACGCCGATGATCATCTCCGAGACACGCATGTCGATCGGCTGGGTAAAGCTGTAGCCGACCCCCGGCAATTCGTCCAACACCGTGCGTATCCGATCTTCCAGCGCATCCTTGCTGGGTACGCTCCACTGGTCCCGCGGCTTCAGCACGAGGAAAGTGTCGGTCTGGTTCAGCCCCATCGGGTCCAGGCCGATCTCGTCGGAGCCGGCTCGGGCGATCACGCCGGTGATCTCCGGGATGTTCTTCATCAGGGCCTTGTGGATCATAAGATCAAGCGCGGCCGTCTCCTCGAGACTCACGGAAGGCAGCTTTTCAATGCCGACGATGATGTCGCCCTCGTCCATCGTCGGTAGAAAGGTCTTGCCGACCTGGGTGTACAGAAAGGCAGCGACCCCGATCAACGCGACGCTTACGACGAATACGGCGGCCTGGTTGCGCAGCGCCAGACCGAGCACAGGTGCGTAGAGGCGTTGCAACTGACGCGGAAGCCACGGTTCGTCGTGCGAGACCTTGTGGATCAGAAAGGTCGCGATGACCGGAATGACCGTCAGCGACAACACCAGCGAACAGATCAGCGCGAAGACGATGGTCAGGGCGACCGGCGCGAAATACTTCGCTTCCAGACCCTGCAGCGTCAGCAGCGGTAGGAAGACCACAATGATGATCAGCACGCCAGCGGCCACTGGAGCGGCGACTTCGCGGACAGCGCGGGCAACAACGTGCAGTCGGGGCAGCCGGCTGTTGGCCGGTTGCCGCGCCAGTTGCTGCACGATGTTCTCGACGACGACGATCGCCGCGTCGACGAGCATGCCGAGCGCGATCGCGAGCCCGCCCAAGCTCATCAGGTTCGCGGACATACCGACCGTCTGCATCAGGATGAACGTACCCAGCGCCGCGAGCGGGAGCACCACAGCGACCGTGACCGCCGCGCGCAGATTGCCGAGAAAGACGCCAAGCAGCACGAGCACGATCACCGTCGCTTCCATCAGCGCGGTGGCCACCGTGCTGACGGCCCGTTCGACGAGAGAGGCCCGGTTGTAGAAGACGTCGATTCCGACGCCCTGGGGCAGCGTCGGCTTCAGCTCCTCGAGCTTTGCGGTCACGCCGCGAACGACTTGCTGTGCATTCGCGCCGGCCAGGCCGAGAACTAGCCCCTGCACTGCCTCGGCCTCGCCGTTCTTCGTGACGACACCGTATCGCGTCAGGCTGCCATCCCGGATCTCCGCGACGTCGCCCAGGCGGACAACCGAGCCGTTCTGGCTGCCGATGACGATCGCCCGCAGATCGTCCTTCGTCTTGATGCTGCCCTCGGTCCGAACGAGCAGCACCTCGTCTCCCTCGCCGAGCCTTCCCGCTCCATCGTTGCGATTGTTGGCCTCGATCGCCTCCCGTACCTGGGTCGTCGATACTCGCAGCGCCTGCAGCCGGGTCGGATCCGGCAGCACCTCGAAGCTGTGGACCTTGCCGCCGAGCGCGTTGACGTCGGCCACGCCCGGAACCGCGCGAAGCGCTGGGCGGATGACCCAGTCGAGGAGGGCACGACGTTCCTCGAGCGTCATGCCCGGCGCTTCGATCGTGAACATGAACATCTCGCCGAGCGGGGTCGTGATCGGCGCGATGCCACCCGAGATTCCGTCCGGCATGTCGCCGAGGATGTTGTTGAGCCGCTCGGACACCTGCTGGCGGGCCCAGTAGAGGTTGGTACCGTCCTGGAAGTCGACCGTAACGTCGACCAGGCCGTACTTCGTCACCGAGCGCAACATTCGCTGCTGCGGAATGCCGAGCATCTCGACTTCGATTGGAATCGCAATGCGGCTCTCGATCTCCTCCGGCGTCATCCCCGGCGCCTTCATGATGATCTTGACCTGGGTGCTCGACACATCGGGAAACGCGTCGATCGGCAGGGCACGGAAGGAGAACCATCCGAAGCCGGCGAGCAGCGCGGCGGCGAGGACGATGAAGAGCCGCTGCGTGAGCGCGAACTGGACGAGACGGTTCAGCATCTCAGTTGCCCCCGCCCTTGCCCTGCCAGGCGGCTTTCAGCGTGATCACCGACGTGACGGCAATCTCCTGGCCGGCCTTCAGTTGCCCAAAGACTTGAACGGACTGGCCGGCACTGGCAGCGACGGTGACCGGCGTGGCTGCGAAGCCTCTTTCGGTGCGGACGAAGACGTAGGCCTGACCGTCCTGCCGCGCGATCGATTGCAGCGGTAGCGCCCAGCCACCACCGTTGTTGGCGAAGGGTACCCGCACCTGAACGACTTCGCCGGGGCGCAGCTGGTCGGTGCCGCCCTTGACTCGAGCCCGCATGACGAAGGTCTGGTTGTCACTGACGATAGCGCTGAACGACACCGGTACCGCAGTTAGGTCTCGGCCGACGACCTCGATCTCGGATCCGGGAGGTAGCTGTTGGGCAGCACGGTCGGCGGGAAGCTGGACATCGAGCAGAAACTCGCCGAGCCGCACCAGCCGCACAAGCGGGTCCGACTCCTGGACGCGCTGGCCCGGCTTGACGTCGAGCTCGAGCACCGTGCCCTCAGTTCTCGACCGCACCGTCAGCGCATCCTGCAGCGGGCCGCCGGCGGCGATGCGGCGCACCGCATCCGCATCGGTGCCGGTCAGTTTCAGTGCGGCCTCCGCCTGGCGCAGCCGCGCAAGATCGGCCTGGGCAGCCACCTCGGCCTCCATGACCCGGCGCTCAGGAATGATCCCTTCACGGGCCAGCTGCCGTTCGCGTTTGAGCGTCGCTGACGAGAGCTTGACCTTGTTCGCGGCCTCGATCACCGCGAGCTGCAGTTCGCCGTAGCGGGGGCTCGCCAAGCGGACGACGGGCTGGCCGACCGCGACCGATTGCTGGCTCGTGACGAACAACTGATCGATCACGCCGGCGACCGGGGCACTGATGACCTGCTCTCGGTCGGACGGGACGACGACGCGTGCCGGATAGAGCATGCCGCGGATCTGAGCCGAGCTCTGGAGCTTCTGAAGGGTAACGCCCAACGCCTGCATCTGGGCAGCCGTGACGTTGAACTCCTGCGAGGGCTGTGCGTCGGCATGGCCTGCAGGGCTCGCTGCGATCAGAGCGAAGGGCAGGCAGCGGAAGAAAAAGAGCGCACGCCGCGCGCGCGAAGTCATTGGCAATGGCATTGGGTATCTCACGAGTCGGAGGCACGCCGTGACGGCGTGACAGCACCGGAGCCGCCTGGGCAGGAGCCGGAAGTGGTCCAGCGAAACGATCGACTAGGCGAGAAGCGGGGGTCCCCGCCCCTCCGGCGGGATGCTGCGATGAAGTGTCGGCGCCAACACATCGGGGCCGGCACGGCACGTGCGAATCAGCATGCCTTTCGATCCGGTCCGAAAGTCAGCGAGCCCCCCAAGCAGGCTGTACGCGGCCGTCTCCGTGCCCTTCTCGGAGTCGAGTGATGCCGTCGTCGCCACAGGAACCGCTGGTGCATGATCAGTCACGGTTTCCGGACCAGCCGGCAGACGCGGCGCCGCAGCGCCTTCCATCGACTGCAGCTTCACCGGATTCGGGTGCGCGGGCTGCGCCGCCCGGGGATGGTCATGGAGCGGAGCACCGAAGAAATCCAAAGCCAACAGGCAGACAAGCAGCCACAGGGCGGCGACTCGCGCTGGGGATCCATGGCGAGTCATCGAAGCGCTCATCTGATGCGTGGTCACTTGGTGGGTCCTACCATGGCCGCAGGTGACGGCCGCCCGGTGCGCCGGATGATTCCGACCGCCAGAGAAGGCGAAGTCTCCTATCCTACCCTGGGGGATATGATAGGACAACGTCCAGCCGTCCTCGACACCACGACCGGTTGCATCCATGCTTGATCGGAGCGCCGCGTCTCTTCCAGGAATCCAGCAATACATCCAGATTATCGCGACGGATGGGGTGATCTATCAGATTGGCTCACCACGAGATCGGCGCTCGCGAGCGCGTGACCGAAAGTTCAACGGCGCAGCTGGTCAACTTCGGTTGTTGCAGAACAGTATCCTCCCGGATAGGATATGAAATGAGCGAGAATCTACACATCCACGAGTCTCATCCCAAAGTGATCGCCCGACTCCGTCGGGCACATGGGCATCTGAACGGCGTGATCGAGATGATCGAGAGAGGCCGGGCTTGCCTCGAAGTCGCGCAGCAGCTTCATGCGGTCGAGAAGGCCGTTTCTCAGGCCAAGCGCGCCCTGATCCAGGATCACCTCGACCATTGCCTCGACGCGGTCGCCAGGCCGCTCGAGCCGAACCAACGCCACTCCGTCGACGAATTCAAGGAAATCACCAAATACCTCTGACGGACCGTCGCCCGGGCACCCGGCTTTCCGTCAGCGCCTGTTTCGAGGCGTTGCCATCGGGCGGCTTTGCTGCCCCCCTCCCACCATGACCACGATCCTCGCGCATCGCGTATACCGCCATCTGTTCCTCGCCCAGGTGATCGCGCTCGTCGGTACTGGCCTCGCCACCGTCGCGCTCGGGCTGCTCGCGTTCGAACTGGCCGGTCCGCAGGCCGGATCGGTCCTCGGCACCGCACTTGCCATCAAGATGCTGGCTTATGTCGGCGTCGCGCCGGTGGCCAGCGCCTTTGCCGACCGAGTTCCCCGCCGCGCCCTGCTCGTCGCGCTCGACCTGGTCCGGGCCTCGGTCGCGATCCTGTTGCCCTTCGTCACCCAGGTCTGGCAGGTCTACCTGCTGATCTTCGTACTGCAGTCGGCATCGGCGGCCTTCACGCCGACTTTCCAGGCCACGATCCCCGACGTACTGCCCGACGAGCGGGACTACACCCGGGCGCTGTCGCTGTCGCGACTGGCCTACGATCTGGAAAGTCTGCTCAGCCCCGCGCTCGCCGCGTTGCTCCTGACCGTCGTCAGCTTCCATGACCTGTTCGCCGGCACGGCGATCGGCTTCATTGCGTCGGCCGCCCTGGTCGTCACGGTGATGCTGCCGTCGCCCCGGCCGGCGGAGTACCGGGGCATCTATGACCGGACGACGCGGGGCATCCGCATTTTCTTCGCGACTCCGCGACTGCGAGCGCTGCTGGCCCTGAACATCGCGATCGCCAGCGCCAGCGCGATGGTCATCGTCAACACCGTCGTGATGGTGCAAGGCATCGCCGGGCTGTCCGCGCGGGAAACCGCCTTCGCGCTCGCCGCCTTCGGCGCTGGCTCGATGGTAGTCGCGCTCTCGCTGCCGCGGCTGCTCGACACCCTGCCGGACCGGCGGGTCATGCTGGTCGGCGCGACGTTGTTGTCGCTCGGCTTGTTCGCCGGAACGCTCGGGCCGGGCTACGCAGGGATGCTGCCACTGTGGTTCGTGCTGGGGCTCGGCTACTCGCTCGCCCAGACGCCAAGCGGCCGGCTGCTACGGCGTTCGGCACATCCGGAGGACCGACCGGCGCTCTTCGCCGCGCAGTTCGCGCTGTCTCATGCCTGTTGGCTGCTGACCTACCCGCTGGCCGGCTGGCTCGGTGCCCGGCTCGGGGTGACAACGACGTTCACGGTCCTCGGCGTGCTCGCGACTGTCGGCGCGATCGCGGCGGCACGAATCTGGCCCCGGAGCGATCCTGACGTGCTCGATCACGAACACCGGCTCGACGGCTCGCACCCTCACGTCGCCGACGCCACGCTGCAAGGCGAGACGCGTCGCCATGCGCACGCGTTCGTGATCGACCGCGAGCATCCGCAGTGGCCCAGGACCCCATGACGAGTGGCTGGAGCCAGCCAAGCCGGGCTCCAGCCGGAGCGCTGCGGGACAGCCGGGTCAGAAGGCTGTCCGCATGCCGAGCCTGAACGTGCATCGAGCCGGCACCACGCCGCTGAAGTGCCGATCCGAGCAGCGTGCGACGCCCGGCCGATCCCCGCGCCGCAGGAAAGGCCTTGCTCAGGCGTTCATCTGCGGCGGCCAGTTGTGCGCCTCGCCCCGCGCGTCGCGGCACCAGGCATAGAGCGCGTCGTACACCACCAGGCCATGGCCCAGCATCTCGTGGTCATTCGTGAACACGCGCGACAACCCGAGCGAGATCGCGTAGAGCCCCGCGGATTGCGGTGCAAGATCCAGCCGCGCAGTGTCGGCGCCGCGCACGATGCCGGCCAACTGCGCGGGGGCCGTGTCGTCGAGCCGGTACTTCGCCAGGAAGGCGTCGAGGCTGCACCGCTCGCCCACATGGCTCAGTTCCACGCCCGGGATGTCGTAGGGAACGGCCCCCGTGTCCTGCGCGACCCGGAGTACGTCGGCCGCGGGCACGTAGAGAAATTCGGCGTCCTTGTCGATAAACCGCGCCACCAGCCAGGGACAGGCGATGCGATCGATCTTCGGCCGCTCTCGCGTGATCCATTTCATGCGTGCTCTCCCCGAGGTTGCAGGATGGTGCGGTTTCGTGGTCAGGCCAGGGCTTTCACGGCCAGCCCGATGACGGCGCAGGCCACGATTACATGGATGACGTTCAACTTGAAGCGGAAAAGCGCAATGGCGGCACCGACGGCGATCAGGGCCGAGATCCAGTCGAAGCGGCCGGCAAAGCCTTCTGGCCAGAGGACGTGGTAGCCGAAGAACAGTGCCAGGTTCAGGATGACGCCGACCACGGCGGCGGTAATGCCGGCCAGCGGGGCAGTGAACTTCAGGTCGTCATGGGTCGACTCCACCAGCGGGCCGCCGGCGAGGATGAACAGGAACGACGGCAGGAAGGTGAACCAGGTCACCAGCGTCGCGGCGACCGTGCCGGCCAGGAACAGCGCGTCCGGGCCGAACGCGGCCTTCAGGTAGGCGCCGAGGAAGCCGACGAAGGCCACCAACATGATCAGCGGCCCGGGGGTGGTCTCGCCGAGTGCCAGGGCGTCGATCATCTGCGTCGGCGTCAGCCAGCCGTAGTGACCGACCACGCCCTGGTTCACGTAGGGCAGGACCGCGTAGGCTCCGCCGAAGGTCAGCAGGGCCGCCTTGGTAAAGAACCAGCCCATCTGGGTGAGCGTGTGATCCCAGCCCAGGCTTGCGGTCAGCAGGCCCATCGGGACCAGCCACAGCAAGGCACCGATCAGGATCACGCCGGCCAGCCCCTGCCAGCGGAATCGGGCGTGCGGCGGTGTCGGCGTGTCATCGTCGATCATGGCCGGCCCGACCGCCCGACCCGCCTTGCCGTGTCCGCCCGCGGCCTTGAACTGGTCGGGGGCGATGCGGCCGCCCAGGTAGCCGATCAGGGCGGCCGCAACCACGATGGCCGGGAAAGGCACGTTCAGCGCGAAGATCGCGACGAAAGCGACGGCTGCGATGCTCCAGAGCCAGGCGTTTCGGAGCGCGCGGCTGCCGATGCGATGTGCCGCGTGCAGCACCAGGGCCGTGACGGCTGGCTTGATGCCGTAGAACAGCCCGGCCACGACCGGTACGTCGCCGAAAGCAACGTAGATCCACGACAGCGCGATCAGGATGAAGAGTGAGGGCAGCACGAACAGTACGCCGGCAATGACGCCGCCCCAGGTGCGGTGCAGCAGCCAGCCGATGTAGGTCGCGAGCTGCTGGGCTTCAGGCCCCGGCAGCAGCATGCAGTAGTTCAGCGCGTGCAGGAAGCGCTTCTCGCTGATCCACCGCCGGCGCTCGACCAGTTCGGTGTGCATGATCGCGATCTGGCCGGCCGGCCCACCGAAGCTGATGAAGCCGAGCTTGAGCCAGAACAGCAGGGCTTCGCGCAGGCTAACGGCTGCCGGGGCGGTATCTTGCGGCGGTGAAGGGTCGAGAACGGCACTCATGACGAGGCTCCCGGCGCTGCATGAAGTGCGTCGAAGATGGCGGACGCGGCGGTGACCAAGCCGTCGTCGTCGGCATGCACCTCGCGCAGGCCGCCAAGCACGGCTTCGAGCCCGGCCGCCTCGGCCACGGGAATACCGCCGGCATCGAGATAGCGCACCACCGAAGCGATGCGTTGCATCCGGGGGTCGGTGTTCAGCCCGAAGCTCGCGGCCATCACTTCGAAGGTCACGCGCGTGCCGACGTGAGTGAAGCGGGCGCCGTCGAAGTCGAAGCCCTGAGCGCCGCGTGGCGCCTTCTGACCATCGGTCAGCCAGACGAAACGGGCCTCGGGATCGATGAAGCGCCGGATCAGCCAGGCGCAGGCGAGCCGGTCCACCCAAGGCCTCGCACGGGTCGCCCAGGTCTTTCCATTGAACCGTGCCGGGTCGAGCCGTTCGATCCCGTCATCGGCCCGCGGCTGCGGTTCGCCCCGGGAGAACCGACTGTCGAAGGCGCTCCGCAGGGCCTGGAGTTCGGATTCGGCCTGCTCCGCGGCAGGACCAGGGTAGTAGTCGATCCGCCCCAACGCCTGCAAGGCGTCGGCCACGCCTCGCAGGCGCCGTCGCGCCTCGGTTTCGCGGAGTTTTCCGAACTCGGCCTGGAGCGCCGTCGCGGTGGTTCGCCATTGCGCATAGAGCTCCGTCCGGTCGAACTGGACGAGCAGTTCGTCGCGCTGGGCGTCGTCACGTGGCGACAGGCTCAGGACGGAGGCCGTTCCTCCGTGTTCCCGCACTTCGGCAGCCAGGGATTCCAGCGCCGGAGCGTGCGCCTCGGGCAGCAGGTAGGCGCCGTCGCGCAGCGCCACGCAGCCGAGCGCCTTCAAGGCACGCCAGATGCGTAGGCGCACGGCGTTGGGCTGGGTCGGGAGGGTGACGATCAGGATGGACCACATCGGAGAAATATACACTACATTCCATGATGTAATTGATACATCATCATGCTGACCAGCCGACAGGCTACTTGAGTCTCCAGGTATCACCACCACTCGGTCATCGAAAATCCCGACTGACCGTCGCGAGCCGCCCCAGCAGCGGCGTCAGATCCAGCAGCCGCTGCGCGACGAGGCTCGTCGCCTCCCCATCCCGCTGCCAGGTACCGAAGACAGCGAGCAGCCGAGCGTGCATCACCTCGGCTCGCTGCCGCTCGCGCAGCGATCGCCAGATGACGATCTGCGTCGCGCCCGTCTCGTCCTCCAGCGACAGGAACATCATCCCTCGCGCCGTCTCCGGCTGCTGGCGCAGCGTGACGATGCCGGCGTAGCGCACCGGCCTGCCGTTTGGCAGCGCCTGTAGCTCGGCGCCGGTCAGCACGCGGTAGCGATCCAGATGCCGGCGCAGCAGTGCGATCGGATGGCTGCGCAACGTCAGGCTCAGCGTCGCGTAGTCATGCACAACCTCCTCACCCTCCGAAGCCGCCTCCAGCTCGAGGAAATCCTCGTCGATCGGCGCCGGCCGCAGCAACTGCGGCATCGCCTGCCAGGCCGAGGCCTCCCATACCTGCTGACGGCGGTGGCCGGACAGGCTCAGCAAGGCATCGGCGCCGGCGAGCAGCCGCATGTCGCGCGTGTCCAGCTCGGCACGCCGCGCCAGGTCGTCCGCGCCGTCGAATGGCGCCTCGGCCCGGGCCGCCACGATGCGCTCGGCCGCCGCCTTGGACAAGCCCGAGATCTGCCGCAGGCCGAGCCGCACCGCCGGCGGCGCGGGCAGCCCTTCGAGCGTGCAGTCGTAGTCGCTGGCCATCACGTCGGCGGCCAGGACCTCGACGCCGTGGCGCCGGGCGTCCTGCACCAGCTGACTTGGCGTGTAGAACCCCATCGGCTGACTGTTGATCATCGACGCCAGAAATTCCCCCGGATAGTGGCATTTCAGCCAGCTGGAGGCGTAAACCAGCAGCGCGAACGACGCCGCATGACTCTCCGGAAACCCGTACTCGCTGAAACCCCGGATCTGTTTCACGATCCCCTCGACGAATTCGCCCGAGTAGCCGCGGGCCGTCATGCCGGCAACGAGCCGCGCTTCGTACTTCTCCAGCCCGCCCTTGCGCTTCCAGGCCGCCATCGCCCGCCGCAGGCCGTCGGCCTCGCCGGCGGAGAACCCGGCCGCGATCATGCTGATCTGCATGACCTGCTCCTGGAAGACCGGCACGCCGAGGGTGCGACCGAGCGCCGCTTCGAGCGCCTGGCTCGGGTAGGAAACCGGCTCGAGGCCCCGGCGTCGCCGCAGGTACGGGTGAACCATGCCGCCCTGGATCGGGCCTGGCCGGACGATCGCGACCTCGATGACCAGGTCGTAGAAGGTCCGTGGCCGCAGCCGCGGCAGCATCCCCATCTGCGCCCGCGACTCGACCTGGAAGACGCCAACGGAATCCGCCCGGCACAGCATGTCGTAGGTCTCGGGATCTTCCGGCGGGATGTCCTGCATCTCGAAGGTGTGCCCGAGCCGGTCGCCAACGAAGGCGAGGGCCCGGCGGATCGCCGACAGCATGCCGAGCGCCAGAACATCCACCTTCAGCAGGCCGAGGGCATCCAGGTCATCCTTGTCCCACTGAACGACGGTGCGGTCCGGCATCGCCGCGTTCTCGATCGGCACGATCCGCGTGAGCGGACCGCGGGTCAGCACGAAGCCGCCGGGGTGCTGCGACAGGTGCCGCGGGAACCCGATGATCTGACCGGTCAGCCTGATGAGTTGCTGGACGGCCAGGTCGTTCACGTCCAGGCCGGCCTCGGCGACCCGCTCGGGCAGCACGCCACTGCCGTCCCACGAGCTATGGTTCGACGCGAGCCGGTCAAGGGTCTCGGCGTCGAAGCCGAGCGCCTTGCCAACGTCCCTGATCGCAGACTTCGGCCGGTAGGTGATGACGACAGCGGTCAACGCCGCGCGATCCCTGCCGTACTTCCCGTAGAGATACTGGATGACCTCCTCGCGCCGCTGATGCTCGAAGTCGATGTCGATGTCGGGCGGCTCGCCGCGCTCGCGGCTGATGAACCGCTCGAAGAGGACCGACATGCGGGCAGGATCGACCTCGGTCACACCGGTGCAGTAGCAGACGACGCTGTTCGCAGCGGAACCGCGGCCCTGGCACAGGATCTGCCGCGACCGCGCGAAGCGGACGATGTCCGCAACCGTCAAGAAGTAGTGCTCGTACCGCAGCTCGGCGATCAGCGCCAGTTCGTGCTCGATCTGCTCGTGAACCGTCGCCGGGATGCCTCCGGGCCAGCGGCGACCGGCGCCTTCGTAGGTGATCCGTCGCAGGTATGACGCCGGCGTCTCGCCGGCGGGCACGACCTCCGCCGGGTACTCGTAGCGCAGCTCGTCGAGCGAGAACGCGCAGCGTTCAGCGACCCGGAGCGTTTCGGCCAGCAGGACGGCCGGATACCGCTGGCCGAGCCGCAGCCGGGTTCGCAGGTGACGTTCGGCATTGCCCTGCAGCTCGAGACCGCATTCGGTCAGGGGACGACCGAACCGCACGGCCGTCATCGCGTCCTGCAGCAACTTGCGCGAGCGCAGGTGCATGTGGACGTCGCCGGCGGCGACCAGCGGCACCGCGGTCAGCGCACTGACCTCGCGCAGCCGGTGCAACCAGATCTCGTCGTCGATCCGGTTGTGCTGCTCGACGGCGAGCCAGCAGCGGCCCGGGAACCGGGCCAACAGCCAGCGACCGATGCCGACCAGCTGCTCGGGGTCGCGCTGGCCGGCCTCGCGATCGGGCGATGCGAGCACGACGCAGTCGGCGATCGCCAGTGGATCGATGTCCTCGATCGCGAGGCGATAGGTGCCTTTCTCGGCCGAACGCCGCAGCCGCGTGATGAACTCGCAGAGATTGCCGTAGCCGGTCCGGTTGCAGGCGAGCACCGTCAGCGTGAACGGCAGCGCGCCGGCGACGCGGAAGTGACTGCCGATCAGCAGCGGCAAGCCGATCTTCTTCGCAGCGACGTGCGCGCGGACGACACCGGCGACGGAGCATTCGTCGGCGATCGCGAGGCCACGATACCCGAGCTCGTGCGCGCGCTCGACCAGCTCTTCCGGATGCGAGGCGCCGCGCAGGAAGCTGTAGTTCGACAGGCACCTCAACTCGACATAGTCCGGCAGCGCCGATCGCGAGGCCTCGGTCATGCGAAGACCCCGTGGAGGAACCAGCCCGGCTCATCCGCAGCCCGGGCCCGGCCTTCCTTGAACACCCACAGAACACCCGCGTGCTCGCTGACCGCCACCCAGTAGTCGCGGGCGACCCAGTGCGCCCGGTCCTCACCGGCGGACCGCTCTCGATGCCACCATCCCCCCTCGACGCGGTGCGGCCCGACCAGCAGCCGCAGCGGACCCTGGTAGATCGGGCGATCTCCACGCACCGCCAGGCGCAGCGGCTCGGTCAGCATGAAGCCGGGCTGCGGCAGGCCGTCACGTGGGGCCCGGCGCCGGGGCAGGGCGGCCGACGCCGGTTGCCAGCGCTGCATCCACTCCGGCCGGTGGTCCTCGGCGAGAACCGGCCGCAGCACGCGCGGCGGGCCCAGCCGTGCCGAAATGCGCTCCAGCACCAGCGCGAGCGATTCGCCGTGCTGCTCGGGATCCGGCAGAAGCGACGCGCTGCGATGCTCGACGGTCTGGACCTCGATCGCCTCGAGCTCGAGCTCGGCGACCGGCGCCTGCAGGGCGACTTTCGCCAGGTGCTCGCCGAGCAGCCGGCACAGGTGCTCGACGTCACGCATCGGAGCCCCGGTGCGCACGGTCAGCGCGCCGCCGGCGCCGGCCTCGCGCGAGCGCATCGAGTCGTGCAACCAGCGCAGCTCCACCGCCGTCGTGCCGGCGTGGCGGGCCGCCAGCCAGCCGCACAGTTGCAGCAGCAGGCGCCTGGCGCCGAAGAGCAGGGCGGGCGCACTCTCCACGCGCGACATCAGCTCCAGGCGGCCGACGAACCGCTCCGGGATCTCGATCCAGCGATGCACCTCGGGACGCAACCCATAAGCCTGGTCGAGCGCCTGCAGCAGCCCGGCGCCGAAGCGCCGGGTAATGCCGCCGCGCGGCAGGCGGCGCAAGTCGCCGAGTGTCCGGCAGCCGACCTGCAGCAGCGTCACGCGATGCGGCCCGACGGCGGTCAGCACGTCGATCGGCAGCGGGTCCAGGACCTGGGCGATCGGCGCCTGCAGGCCGTCTTCCTGGCCGGCCCGGGCGAGCGCGACGGCCGCGAGGCTCGTCGGCGCCCACCCGACCGCGGTTGCGCCGAGTTCGCGCGATTCGGCGAGGATTCGATCACGCAGCGCGTGGAGGCCGCCGAACAGCCGAACGCTCGCTTCGACATCCAGGACGATCGCCTCGTCGAGTCGCGCGACCAGCGGTGTGAACTGCAATGCCCAGACCGCCAGCCCCGCGTCAGACGACGCTGAGCCGTCGTCCTGGCTCTGGAGCAGGGCGGCCCACATGGGCAGGATCCCGCGAGAACAGCCGGCTCGGCTGGCGCAGCCGCGGCGTCAGCACCGCCTCGAGCCCGCCCGGCACCGACGGCAGCTCGAGCACGCTGTCGTGTACCGGCCCGCGCCGCTTCAGGATGCGGACCTGCAGCGTCCAGTCGAGCCCGACCGTGGCCTGCACGCGCAGCGGCGCCGCCGAGGCCTCGTGCTGCGCGGCCTCGGGCCGACAGGTGACGAAGAGGCCGTCGCTCGCCTGCGCAGCCAGCTGCAGCCGGCGGATCTGCTCGGGCCGGGCCTGCGGCAACCAAGCGACGACTGCGCCGGCGCCGGCGCGGACGATCTGTTCGGTACACCACAGTCGTTCGGCCGGCGTCTCGGCCTGGATCCACACGAGGTGCCGTTCGTCGAGGCCTGCGTGCAGCAGGCCCGGGACGTGTGGCGGCCGCGGCGGCCCGATCACGACGACTTGGCCGCCGGCCGCGCTGGCGCCGGCGAGGGCCGGGCCGAGCAGCCGCCATTCGAGCAGGGCCGGCTGCGCCGTCAGCAGCTCGGTGAGCGTCCGCCGCGGCCAGCCGCCGCCCGGCAGTTCCCGGTCGAGCGCAGCCCAGCCGGTCGGCGTGACGTCGACCGCCGGCGTGCCGAGCGCATCGCCGCGCCAGAGCGCGGCGGCCACCGCCGGCGGCAGCTGGCCGGAACAGGAAGCGGGCAGGGCGGTCATCGGCGCAGCCGCCGGACGATGCCGGTCACGATGCCGACGACCTCGAGGCTCGTCCCGGGCCGGATCGGCCCGTAGCTCGGGTTCGCCGCCTCGAGGAAGAATCGGCCCTCGTCATCCAGCCGAAGTGTCTTGACGGTCAGCTCGCCATCGACGACCGCGAGGACGATATCGCCCGGCGCCGCCGGCGACGCGTGCTCGACGGTCACCAGGTCGCCCTCGAGGATCCCGGCGTCACGCATGCTGTCCCCGCGCACCCGGTGCAGACTGGTCCGATTCGGGTCGTCGATCAGGAAATCGTCGATCGTCAGCGCCTCGGCCTGCGACTGGTCCTCGGGCTGCGGCAGCCCGGCCCGGACCGTGCCCAGCAGCGGGCGCGCGAAGAATCGCTTCGTCGGCACGATCCGGCCGTCGACGCGCTCAAGGAAGCCGGCCTCAGTCAGCCGCTTCAGTAGCGCGAAGACGCTGCCAGTCGACGACAATCCGAGCACGCCGCACAGCCGTCCCATGGAGGGAATCATGCCGTGGCGCTTCACGTAGGTCCGCAGCGCTGCCAAGTGTTTATCGTCGCTCATGCGTTCGATCAATCGAACAAATATTCGATGACTCTAGCACTGCCGCCGGAGCCGCGCCAAGCTGCCGGCCCGGCCGGATGGCTGACATGCTGCTGCAGCGCGAACACAACGCATCTATAAGTCCCTGATTGATAGAGATAATTTCTGCCGATCAGCTGGTTGGCGGGGACCGGTTTTCCACCGGCCAGGAGGCTTGCTTGAAGCCAGGCATTGGATGCACCATATGGTCATATCTAAATGGCCGTTTGAGCACTCATGAACACGGACACACTGTCCTACCCGGTGGATCAGATCGCGGCCGAACGCAGCGGGCTGACCGCCGCCGGCGTCAAAGCGCTGGCATCGGAACTGCGCTGGCCAGAGGCCCTGATGCTGAAGGCCATCGGTCTGCCCACCAGCAGCTGGACACGCAAGAAGGGCCGCGATTCCCGGGTCGACGGGGCGCCCGGATTCGCGGCGCTGACGCTGCAGGGGCTGCTGGAGCGGGCCCGGGAAGTCGTGGAAGCCACCGTTGCCCCGGACGATGCGGCCGACTTCGATGTCGGCCAATGGCTCGGGGAGTGGCTGCAGACCCCGATGGCTGCGCTGCAGGGTAAGCGCCCGGTCGACATGCTCGATGTCCCCGCCGGCCAAGCCGTCGTCTTCCGGCTCCTCGGCTCGCTCGAATCCGGCGCCTACCAGTGAGGGTCTGGCGGATAGCGGCAGCGGCACGCGAGTACGCCGCTGCCGACCTGTCCGGCACCGGCAGCGCCCGCAGTCCCGGGCGATGGAACGAGATGGGCGTGGCGATGGTGTACTGCGCCGAGAACCGCTCGCTCGCAATGCTCGAAACGCTCGCGCATGTTCCGGGCGCAGGGCTGCCGCAGAACCGCTACCTGGTCGCCGTCGATATTCCCGACGCGATCTGGACGGCCCGCGAAGTTCTCGAACAGGACCGGGCCGATGATGAAGTGCCGACCTGGGACTCGCTCCCCGCCGCCGGTATCAGCTCGATGTTCGGGGCGAAGTGGATTCGCGAGGGGCGTTCGGCCGTGCTCTGCGTGCCTTCCGTGATCGTTCCGGAGGAGCATTGCGTGCTCGTGAACCCGGTGTGGGTCGGTGCGGCCGGGATCGAGGCGCACGTCGTGCGTCGTGTTGCCTATGAGGCGGTGGTACGGCGGCCGGCGGCGTGAAGTCTCCACCATCGCGCACCGGCCGGCTCACGACGCGCCGGCGCCGGCGACTTCGCCCGGCCAGGCGGCCGAACCGACGACCCGTCGACCGAGGCTCGCGATCCGGGCTGAATCGGAGGTAAATGCAGGTTCAGCCACGTCTCCCCCCGGGCCGGGGCACTGGCAATCGGAGCACCCCGTGCGAAGAACAGACCGCATCGAATCGAACCCTGGCGGACACCAGCCGCAGCGACGGCGCGGCCGCGGCAAGCGCTGGGCGGCCATGGTCGCTATCCTCGCAGGCGTCACCGCGACCGCGGCGTCAGCACAGGCCAGCGACCCGGGGTCTCCTCGTTTTCAGTGCAATAAGTGACGGTACGAAAAGCTAGCACTGGCGCGGAGGTGGTGTTGGTAGATCGTTGATTTCATTGACTTTCCTGTTCACTTTCAAATCTGCGATTCGTGGC
>JBFWSZ010000013.1:0-148897 GCA_050248115.1 Lautropia sp. | reverse complement strand
ACGACACGATCGATGGTGCGGAGGGCGACGACAGCATCGACGGTGGCACGGGCAACGATCAGATCGCGGGCGGTGCGGGCAACGACACGCTGCTGGGCGGGGCCGGGGCGGACACGCTCGACGGGGGGGACGGCGCGGACGTGCTCAACGGAGGCGTCGGATCGGATCTGCTCCAGGGCGGCGCGGGCGCGGACTTCTTCGTCTTCGATCTCGCCCCCGTCGCTTCGAACGGCGTCGATACGATCCAGGATTTCGTCTCCGGAGAAGACAAGATCCACCTCGACGCCGATGTCTTTTCTGCCTTCGCAGGCAACGTGGGCACGACGATCGGATTGGGAGATCACCTCCAATACAACGCCGCCAACGGTAATCTGATCTACGACGCGGACGGAGCGGGCGGCGCGGCCGGCGTCGTGTTCGGCAAGGTGGCGCCGGGAACCGTGCTGGGTGGCGACGATTTCTTCATCACCAGCTGAATCAGTGCCAGTTGTGCCGGCAGGGCCACCCTTTCGAGATCATATCGATCGACGATCGTCTGTCGCGCCGCAATTCGAAGATCGCGCATGGCCTGGCGATCTTCGACGGCGCGAACGATGGCTTCTACCAGCGCATGCTGATCGAAGAAGTCCACGAGCAGGCCATTCACGCCGTCGGTGATGACCTCTTCCACGGGCGGGGTGCGAGAGCCGACGACGAGGCAGCCCGACGCCATCGCTTCGAGACAGGACCACGACAACACGAATGGATAGGTGAGGTAGACGTGCGCCGTCGATACCGCGAGGGCGTCGAGGTAGGTCGAGTTGGGCACTCGGCCGACGAAATGGACCCGTGAGAAGTCCAGGCGCTTGCCCACTTCGGCGAGCATCTGCACTCGGTAGCTTGGATGCTGCCGAGGCCGTGGGGAGTAGCTGACGTCGTCTCCTCCGATGATCAGGACGTGCGCGTTCGGGCGCCGTTTCAGAAGCTCGGGCAGGATCCGCATGAATACGTGGAACCCGCGATACGGCTCGAGGTTCCGAGAGACGAAGGTGATGACCTCGTCCGCCCCGGTGAGCCTGATACCTGCCTTGCGGAGCGTGACGTACGCACCGGGCCGAGGCCGGATCCTGCGCGTGTCGATGCCGTCGTGGATCACATCCGTCAGCGCTTGGAATGCCGCGGGCAGCTGCCGCTGCTGCCATCGGGTCGGCGCGATGCCGCGGTCGCAGGACTCCATCGATAGCAGCAACTGCGCGTTTCGCGCGCGAACGCGCAGTGGCGTGTTGTCGTCGAACCGCGAAAACTCCGGGTCGAAGCCGACGTCGCTGCCCGCTGCGCGGTAGTAGTACTCGAAGTAGCCCACCATCCGCGCGTCCGGAAATGCGTCACGCAGGAACAGACCTTCGCCCCATCCTGGATGGACGACGATCAGATCTGGCTTGAAGCCAGTGCTTCGCAAACGGGAAGCGGCCTGTTCCACAGTGCGCCCCCGAAGCAGCGCCTGCTCGAACGGCCTCAGGAAAGCGTGGCCATTCTGGAGCGCGGGCGTGTTGGCAGGCATCGAGTACCCCAGGCGGCGAACGCCTGTGACCTCGGGTTGGCGCTTGAGTCTTCGCGCGTCGCACAAGGCCAGTACGTCGGACCCGGCGGTTTGCGACAGCATTCGGCTGAGATGGCCAAACTGTCCGGGGAAGTTCTGATGTACGAAGAGCGTTCGCAAGGGATCGGTTGGAAGTGGCGCCCGCGAGTATTCGCCCGTGCTGCGGGGCAGCGCATCGTTCATACAAAGGATGGTGTGCCAAGGAAGTGCGGAACGGCAGGTACCCAGCGACCGAAGGTGCGTTATGTCGCCTAACCCTACAGCCGCTTAAATATACTGAGAGGCAGCGGCCCCAGAACTCAACGTTCCTGGTCTCAGGGACGCCACCTCTACAAGGCTCCATCGGCAGGAGCTTCACTTCAATGTCCCACCGCCTCGCCGTCGTCGGCCTCGGCTACGTCGGCCTTCCGCTGGCGCTCGAGTTCGGCAAGGTCTTCCGCACGATCGGTTTCGATGTCTCCGAGGCAAAGGTGTCCGCATATCGGCAGGCGGTCGATCCGACGGCGGAGCAGCCCCCGTCGGCGTTCGAAGCGGCTGATCGGCTTGGTTTCACGACCGATCCTGCTGATCTGGCCGAGATCGACGTCTTCGTCGTCGCCGTGCCCACGCCGGTGGACGAGGCGCACCGCCCCGATTTCAGCCCGCTGATCGCCGCGAGCCGCACGGTCGGCGGCGTGATGAAGCGCGGCGCCATCGTCGTCTTCGAATCGACCGTGTATCCGGGCGCCACCGAAGAGGTCTGCGTGCCGATCCTCGAGTCGGCGTCGGGTCTCAAGTGGCCGAAGGACTTCAATGTCGGCTATTCGCCCGAGCGGATCAATCCCGGCGACAAGGTCCACACGCTGCCGAACATCGTCAAGGTGGTGGCGGGCGACACGCCGGCCACGCTCGAGACGCTCGCCACGATCTACGGCGCGGTCGTGCCGGCCGGCATCCATCGAGCGTCGAGCATCAAGGTGGCGGAGGCTGCGAAGGTCATCGAGAACACGCAGCGCGACCTGAACATCGCGCTGATGAACGAGCTCGCGATGATCTTCAAGCGGCTCGACATCGACACGCTCGAGGTGCTCGAAGCGGCGGGCACCAAGTGGAATTTCCTGCCGTTCCGGCCGGGGCTCGTCGGCGGCCATTGCATCGGTGTCGACCCGTACTATCTCACCACGAAGGCGGAAATGGTCGGCTACTCGCCGCAGGTGATCCTGGCGGGGCGGCGAATCAACGACGCGATCGGGGCGTACATCGCGCGCCAGGTGGTCAAGGAAATGGTATCGGCGGGCTTCAAGATCAACGACGAGCCGATCCTGATGCTCGGGCTGACCTTCAAGGAGAATGTTGCCGACGTTCGAAACTCGAAGGCGATCGACATCGTGCGTGAACTGCGCACCTACGGCGCGAAGGTCTGCGTGCACGATCCGATGGCCGACCGGGACGAGGCGCACCGCGAATACGGCGTCACGCTCACCGACTGGGACGACCTGCCGCGCGCCGGTGCGATCGTTGCGGCAGTCAACCACGCCGAGTACGCGCGGATGGGGCTCGAACGCCTCGCGTTGAAGGCGCTGCCCGGCGCGCTGTTCTGCGACGTGAAGAGCGCCTACGACGCCGCGGCGCTGCGTGCGCTGGGGCTCAAGGTCTGGCGCCTCTGACGCGGCGCGGCGCGGCGCGCGAGCGCTGACGCCCCCGGCTTAGATTTCCGGGCAGAGCCGCGCCGCCGCCTGGCGGATGTCGGCTACCGTCTCGATTGCCGCGAGGCAATCGTCCATCCTGAAGCCGCGGTTCTCGATGATCGCGCGGTAGCTCAGCGTGTGCAGGTCGGTGAAGCCTTCGGAGAACTCGAGCGGTTCGCCATCGACCGTGATGTGACGGAAGGTGCGCTTCTTTGCGGCGCGCACGTCCGGCGGCAGTTCGGCCTCGTCGATCGACAGCTTCCAGCGCACGCGCGCGCGCTCGAGCTCGAGCACGCCGCTGTTCGTGCGTGCGCTCGCTGCGGTCAGTTCCGATCGGCGCGTCGCGCCGAAGATCCAGTGCAGCATGTCGAAGAAGTGCACCCCGATGTTGGTCGCGATGCCGCCGCTCTTTTTCACGTCCCCCTTCCACGACACGTCGTACCAGTGCCCGCGCGAGGTCTGGTAGACGAGTTCCACCTCGTGAATCCTGTCGGAGCCGGCCACACGGTCGCGCAGCGCGATGATCGCCGGGTGCAGGCGCAACTGCAGGATCGTGTTCACCCGGCCGGCGGATTCAGCCTCCACCTCGCGCAGCGCCTGGATGTTCCACGGGTTGAGCACGATCGGCTTCTCGCAGATCACGTTCGCGCCGACGCGCAACGCGAATCGCACGTGGGCGTCGTGCAGGTAGTTCGGCGAGCAAATCGCGATGTAGTCGACGGCATGACCCGGTCCCGCGCGGCGCAGCTTGTCGATGTGCCGGTCGAAGCGCTCGAACTCCACGAAGAAATCCGCCTGCGGGAAATAGCTGTCGATGATCCCGACCGAATCCCGCGGATCGAAGGCCGCGACGAGCTCGCCTCCGATCTCCCGTATCGCCTGCATGTGCCGCGGTGCGATGTAGCCCGCGGCACCGACCAATGCAAATCTCAAGCTCATCCTCGTGCTACCTGTGTCGTCGTCCATTCATCGGAAGGTGCGCCCGTGGCCGCGGCCGCGACCGCGGCCGACGCAGCGGACGCAGCAGAGGCGGCCGATGCAGCCGATGCAGCCGATGCGGGCGAGCCGGCCTTCGCTGCCGTGACGACCGGCACATCGGCCGCCGGTGCCGGCCAGTCTTCTGAGGGTCGCCTGCGTCGCCGGCTCGCGCGTTGCGTGCCGCTCGACCACGTCTTCCTGCGGCGTGCCTGCCAACGCGAACCGTAGGCGAACAGCACGTAGAGCAGCAGCAGGTGGGCCGCGGCGTCGGCGGTCTCGACGACCGACAGTTCGAGTGGCACCTCGGTCAGCATCCGGATCGCGATCATCGCGAACAGGCCGAGCGACAGGCCGCGCGACAGTCCCGAGGTGCGCCACGCGAATGCGCCGAGCGCTGCCAGGTACACGCACAGCGCAAGCAGTCCGGCGAGCCCGCCGACCGACATCGCCTGCAGCCACTGGTTGTGCGCGTGCACCGCGTACGGCAACCCGTGGTAGAAGCGGAAATCGCCGTTCCACGCGTTCGCGCCGTAGCCGAACCAGGGGTTCTCGCGCCACAGGTCGATCGCGACCGCCCAGACCTGGCCGCGGCCGGTCAGCATCTGGTCGCCGATCGTCGTGGCCGCATTCAGCGCGCCACCGTTCCAGACGCCGGACTTCGCGAGCGGGAGCGCATCGCCGAATGCGGTGAGAAACCCCGAGGCCACCAGGTCGCCGCCGAGCAGCCCGAGGCCGGCAGTCGACGCGATCAGCAGCCCCACCACGACCGTCGGCTTCAGCCGCGTCGCCGACATGCGGCGCGGCATGCCACGGCGCACCAGGAGCACCGGCAGCACGACCGCTGCCGCGGCCCAGGTCGTCTGCGACTGTGCCCAGATCAGTACGACGACCGCCGCGACCGCGGCCACGACATTCGCGATCAACCAGAGCGGCGAGCGGCGCATCGGCTGGTAGAGCTGCAGGATCAGCTGCAACAGCGCGAGCGGTGCAATGCTGTTGGGGCTGGAGCCCAGTCCCCAGAATCGATACTCCGCGAACGACAGTCGCTGTTCGGCGCCCGCGAAGGTCATCGTCATCTCCGGCCGCTGGTACGCCACGACCAGGCTCGCCACCATCACGATCGCGATGCTCCATCGCACCGTCGCGAAGACCGGCTGGCGCGGCAGCTTGCGGCCGCAGCAGATGGCGACGATCACGAGCGGCGCATAGGCTAGCTGCATCGTCAGTTCGGCATCCTTTGCGCTCAGGCCGGGCAGCAGCATGCACCCGAACACGAAGACGCCGGCGCCGCCCAGCAGCCAGCCCACCTGCAGGCGCTTCGCGCGCGTGTTCCTGCGGCGTCGATAGCGGCCCGACGCGCTCGCCCAGGCGAGTACGCTCAGCGCGCACGCCAGAAGCAGCGCGATGGTGAGTCCGCGACCGACGAGGCTCGCCACGCTGTCGTGATCCGCGGTGCGGAAGATGTCGACCGCGAGCTGGTCGAGGTTGCGCTCCTGCAGCCACACGATCAGCGGGCCCTTCAGCACCAGGATCGCGAAGATGACGGGCAGCAGCGCGCCGCGCGTGCGCGCGAGCACATGTCTCAGACGTCTGCCCAGGTCAGGGCGCTTGCGTTGCTGGCTGCTCTCCACCGTCGTTTCTCGGGCGCGCGCGCCCGTCCGTTGCCGCAGGCGCGTCGACCGCCGGACCGGCAGGGCATGCTCACCGGTGGTGCGCACGGCGACGCGATGGCCGATCTTACCGGCCGGGTGGCGCCGTGTGCCGGTACAAAGTCGCGGAACAGACGATTGACGTGCGAATGCCGACGTGCGTACGCCGAATCCGCGGCGCATTGCCACGGCGAACGGTGTTCGTGCGGAATGCCCGCGCCGCGGCGGCGGCGCTGCGCTACGCTCGCCGGATGCATCGAATTCTCTCGATTATCGGGGCCCGGCCGCAGTTCGTGAAGGCGGCAATGGTGGCCCACGCGTTCGCCGGGCGCGCCGGTGTCCGGCACCAGATCCTGCACACCGGCCAGCACTTCGACGCGAACATGTCGGACGTGTTCTTCCGCGAACTGCGGATTCCCGACCCCGACTTCAATCTCGGCGTGCAGAGCGGCCGCCACGGCGCGATGACCGGGCGCATGCTCGAGGCGATCGAGACGCTGCTGATGGACGAGGCGCCCGATCTCGTGATCGTCTACGGCGACACCAACAGCACGCTCGCCGGTGCGCTCGCCGCGGCGAAGCTCGAGATACCGATCGCGCACGTCGAGGCCGGCATGCGCTCGTTCAGCCGGATGCCGGAAGAGATCAACCGGGTGCTGACCGACCACATCAGCGACCTGCACTTCACCGCGAGCGAGGTGTCCACCCGCCATCTAGCCCGCGAGGGCCTCGCAGGGCCTCGGGTGCACCAGGTCGGCGACGTCATGTACGACTGCGCATTGCGTTCGGTCGCGATCGCCGAGCGCCAGTCCAACGTGCTCGAGCGCCTTTCGTTGAACACCGGCGACTTCGTGCTTTGTACCGTCCACCGCCCCGTGACTGCCGACAATCCGCAGAAGCTGCGTTGCCTCGTCGACGCGCTGGTTGAAGTGTCGCGGAGGATGCCGGTCGTGCTGCCGGTGCATCCACGCACGCGCGCGAAGCTGGAGGCCTTCGGCATCCGTGTCGACGACGAGCCGGCCCTCAAGCTCATCGATCCCGTGGGCTACCTCGACATGGTGCGGCTGCAGCGTGCGAGCGCCGTCGTCGTAACCGATTCGGGCGGGGTGCAGCGCGAGGCCTTCTTCCACGAAGTGCCCTGCGTCACCTTTCGTGACGAGACGGAGTGGACCGAGCTCGTCGACGCTGGCTGGAACGTGCTCGCGCCGCTCGATGATCCGCACCGCCTCGCGTCACTCGTGCTGAGCCGGATCGGCACGCGCGGCGCGCCGGTCAGGCCCTACGGGGAAGGCGACGCCGCGACGCGCATTGCCGATCGAATCGAAACGTACCTGCGCGAGCGCGGCTAGCCCGGCAACGGGCGGGTGCACCGCGCGCTTTGCGCAGCGTAGCCAGCCGGACGAATCGCGCTATTGCAGCGTCGCGTGCGCCCGACTCGCTGCTCGCGGCGCGCGTGCGCCGGCATTTGTCGTCGTGCGCGCAGGCGATCGCGACGCGAGCCAAGCGGCGACATCGGGGATCAGCTTGCGCGTTTCCAGATCCAGGCAGGCCTGAATCCGCCCCAGTTCGAAGGTCCGCTTGCCGAACTGCGCGCAGTCGGACATCAGCACCGGCTGCGACCGCAGATAGCCGGATCCGACCAGCGTCAGATTGTGAAAGCGACTCACGTGGTCCGCATCGAGATACTTCAATCGCAACCGCCCAGACAGCTGGCGTACCTGTGAAACCGCGTCGAAAGCGCCAGGGGTGGGCACCGGAATCCGGTCGAAGGTTGCGTATCCAGGCGCAGTATCTAGGCGTGCAACGGGTACGTCGGATCTTGAATCCATTGAGGCTGTCGGTGTTGCCAGCCCCTGGGTGCGGGCATGGTGAAGCGGCATCATCTGCGTAGGCGGAAAGAGCGTGTCCGCGTCCGGGCTTGGCTTGGATCCGGGCCTTGTCTTCCAGAACGGTGCTCGGCTAAGGCCCATGGAAGGGGCCGGCTCCGCCATGCCTGGCGCCGCTGGCACGTGGTGGCCTTCATGGTGTCGATGCGAACTGCTAAACCGCCGGCCGGCGCCGAATCCGAGCAATGCACCGCCGATCACACTGGCAAGCCACAACGTCGCAATCATCCAATCCGCACTCAACATAGGGGTCTGACCTTTGGCCGCTGCGAGCATCCGATCCCGCCGACCCCTCCAAAAGGTGTCCACGGGTTACGCCCGACGGCGGAATTATGCGTTAAGCTCGGTCAACATCAAAGAAGTGGCAATTCAGCCGACGTGACGTTGTGATTAGGCCGCTTGGCGTTCCATCTGGTTGCTCGTGGCTTACGTTCCATCGGTACCAGGGCGGCGCGCTACGGCGCGGTATGGGAGTTCGACAACGCTGCCCGCGTGAATCGCAGGCTCGCGTGCCGTCCTATCTCGTGCAGCGCTCGAGTTCGCGCACGAGCGGGTTCAGCGCGTCGCCGCCCAGGTCTGCGCCCTCGGAATCGCCGACGCGCCCGAACACCGCGAGCGCCTGGCGTGCGTCGGCGGCACCGGCCGGATCCGCGGCCCAGCAGTTGCGCAGGATCCGCTCGGCCGTGCGGCCGGCACCGACGGCGGCCAGGCGCAGCGTCGGCACCGGGCAGCCGGCCGCGTCGAAATAGACCATCCCGAAGTCGCGCTCGCCGATGCCGATGTCGGTCCACGCCTGCTCGTGCGCGGCCACCCCGGAGGAATCGGCCATCGCCCAGATCCCGAAGCCCGGCGAGCCGCGCACCGCTGCGCCGATCGGCGCGGCGAAGTAGAAGCGTGACGGCGAGAGCTCCTTCGCCGGCTCCTCGCCGATGTAAAACTCGTGCCGGTACACGTCGGTGCGGTCGCCGAGCCCGTCCACCAGCACCGCGACGCTCGCGACGTCGAGATCGTTCGCCACGCCCAGGTACTTCGCCTGCGCGATCGTGCCGAAGAAGCGCAGCGGGCGCCAGCGCGCGACCAGCGTCGCGCCGACGCCGGCGGCGGCGATCGGGCCTTCCTCGGCGGCGCGCTGCAACGCGCGCTTTGCGCGGCGATACCAGTCGATGTCGTTTGCCTCGAACTCGTCGATTGGGTAGAGCAGCACCTCGCCGTCGAAGCCGCTCTGGTTAACCGCGAGCTGCAGCTGGCTCAGCCAGCGCCTCGCCGCGATCGCCAGCGCGCCCTGGTCCGCGCCCTTGCGGAACACCTCGTGCGTGCGAATGTGCATGAAGAGCAGCACGCGCGCGGCGCCCTTGCTGAGGCGCAGCTGCTCGATCAGCTGCTTCAGCTGCGCCGGTGCGCTCAGGTCCTGCAGCGCGTCCTCGCCGATCGTTGCGGTGTCGATGCCGTACTCGGCCTCGAAGCGCGGCCTGCACTCGAGCCCCTTGCGCATCGGGCCCTTCGGGTACGCCCAGGTCGTGAAGTGGGAAGGGGGGGCAGCGCGCGTGTCGGCTACGGTCTTTAGCGATGCCTCGACGGCCAGCGCCTGCCCGCCGCAGTCGAAGCTCGCGCGAACCGCCTCCGTGCCGGCGCTCGCAGGCCGCAGCTTCAGCATCACCGTCACCGACTCGCCCGCCGGTAGGTCGATCGCGTCGGGCAGCGGCAGGATCGCGTCGCCGACGATCGCCGCCTTGATCGTCGGCACGTAGGCGAGCCGGAATGCCTCCGCATCGGCCGGCGCGCGATCCCGAAGCTGAAGCCGCCGCGCCGTCGTGCCGGGGTTCGCGACCTGCCACGCGAACCATGCGGGCTGGCCGGCGAGCGTCACGTCGGTGCCGTCGAAGGCATCGGGCATGGGCTGAAGCGCCGGCTTCTCGAAGCGGAACGACTGCCACGGCCAGATCCGCTTGGCGGTGCAGGCCGCTTCGGTGGAGCCTGAGGCCGCAGCGGTGCTCGCCTCGCGCGGCCCCTCCTTGCGCGAGCGCCACGGCGCCGGCTCGCCGTCCTGCAGCGCGGCCGGCAGGCGCCCTTCGGCCGCGAGCCTCGCGCGCACCGGTTGCAGCAGGCCGCCGATCCGCGCGTCGCGCACCGCGGCCTTCAGGTCGCTTCGCGCGAAGGCCGGGCCCAGCCCGTCCAGCCGCGGCGCGCCGGTGGCCGGTGCGGTGCCGATGGCCTCCACCTCGTCCAGAAAGATGAAGGGCGCGCCGAACACAGCCACCACGATTCGTACCGCGGTCGTGCCCTTCAGGTCGAAGCGGTAGTAGCCGCGCTCGAATGAACTGCCGTCGGTGCCGGTCTTCACCAGCACGCCCGGCTCGAGCCAGGTGCGATAGGCGTTCCCGTCCGCCGACACGAACAGGTGCGCGACCGACGGCCACTCGACGCCGGCCGACGGCGCGCGCGTCGCGTGGATCCGCACCTCGTTCAGCGTCGACACCGTCTCCAGCCCGATCTCCGCGGTGGCGGGCGACGCCATGTTCCAGCCGTGGCTCGCGCCGCTCACCCAGTGCGCGCTACGGCCCAGCTTGCCGTCGGTCAGCACGCCCTGGCTCACCGGTGTCGGCGTCGCGTAGTTCGGCGTCGGCTCGAGCGTGTACGCGCGCCCGAGCGCCAGGTTCGCGCCGGGCGCCGCGCCCGCGGCGACGCGCGTCGTCGTCACCGACGTCGGATCGAAGAACTCGAGGTACACCACGACCGCGGCCAGCACAGCCAGGAGCACCCAGGCGAGTCTGACTATCATCGTCCGATCTTAATCGACAGGTGTTGCAGCAGGCACGCGCGCGAATGAATGACTTCCTGTCCCAGGGCTTGCGGTTGTGGCACACGGTGCGCCACCTGAAGACCGTCCAGATCACCAACCGGATCACCCGCAGGCTGCGTCGCGTGCCGGTGAACCTGGCGCCGGCGCCCGCGACGGTGCCGCCCAACGGTGGGTGGCAGCGCTGCGCGCGCGCGCCCTCGATGAGCGGGCCGGCGACTTTCGCCTTCCTGTCGGAAACTCATACGATCGAGACGCCCGCCGACTGGGATCGCGCCGAGTGGCCGCGCCTATGGCGCTACAACCTGCACTACTTCGACGATCTCGCCGCCGAACGCGCGGAAGACCGCGACGCGTGGCACGCCGCGCTGATCCGCCGGTGGATCGACGAGAACCCGCCTCCCCATGGCACCGGCTGGGAGCCGTACTGCCTGTCGCTTCGCATCGTGAACTGGATCAAGTGGCTGTTGGCGGCCGACGCGCACCGCCGCGGCGCGCTGGCCGATGCGATGCACCACAGCCTCGCGGTGCAGGCACGGGCGCTCGAGGCGCAGATCGAATACCACCTGCTCGGCAACCACCTGTGGGCGAACGCGAAGGGGCTGGTCTTCGCGGGCTGCTACTTCGGCGGCGACGAGGGCGCGCGGTGGCGCAGTACTGGCGAGCGCATCCTGCGTCGCGAACTACCCGAGCAGATCCTCGCCGACGGCGGGCATTTCGAACGAAGCCCGATGTACCACGCGATCGCGCTCGAGGACGTGCTCGACCTAACCCAGCTTGGGCACCGTTACGCGCGAGTGGCTGCACCGGATCTGCAGCGGGCCCTGCGCGCGAGGGTGCCGGCGATGCTGCGCTGGCTCGCCGTGATGAGCCATCCGGACGGCGAGATCGCGCTTTTCAACGATGCTGCCTGGGGCATTGGGCCCCGACTCGACGTGCTCGAGGCCTACGCGGCCGCGCTGGAGGCAGGTGCGGTACGAGTGCCGCTCCAGGCGCTCGAGCACCTGGAGGACAGCGGTTACGTGCGGCTGACGGTCGACGACGCAGTAGTACTCATGGACGTCGGCGAGGTCGGACCCGACTATTTGCCCGGCCATGCGCATGCAGATACCCTGAGCATTGAGTGGTCTTTGGGGCCCCGGCGCATCCTCGTGAACGGCGGCACGTCGACCTACGTGCCCGGGCCCCTGCGCAGCGCCCAGCGGGGCACTGGGATGCACAACACCGTCGTCGTCGCCGGGCAGAACTCCTCTGACGTCTGGGGCGGGTTCCGGACCGGGCGTCGCGCAAGGGTCGGACAGGTCCACGTCGGGCGCGAGGCGGACTGCGTTTTCGCCGGGGCGTCGCACGACGGCTACCGGCACCTGCCGGGGCACCCGATCCACCATCGCACCGTCGCGATCAGACCGGGTCTCCTCTGCGTGACCGATCGCCTCGAGTTGCGCCGCTCCGTGCCGAAGCGACGGCTGCCGGACGCTGGAGTTAGCATCGGACAGGCCTTCTTCCGCTTTGCCGGTGAACGGCGGGATCCTGCGGTGACGCTCGAGTCGGAAGCACGGGGCTGGGCTTGGCAGCACGATGTGTGGTATCCCCGTTTTGGGCCCGGCAGGCCGGCCACGGTCGGTCGGGTCGACCTTAAGGCGGGAGACTCACACATGGTCCGGCTTGGCTGGCGCCTGCCGGCGGCCGACCCGGCCACGGCATTCTAAGAGCGCTCTGTAGAAATTTGACAGTCGCGCACGCTACAGTGCGGATTGCGCAACTGCCGCGACGGACGATGCGCCCGGCGGCACATCGATGGCACTCATAGGCCTCGTCGTTTGAATATTCTCTTTCTCACCGACAACTTTGTACCGGAGCGTAATGCGCCGGCGACGCGCACCTACGAGCATGCGGTGCAGTGGGTGCGCGACGGCCATTCCGTCACCGTCGTGACGACTGCGCCGAACTTTCCGGAGGGCAAGGTCTTTGCCGGCTATGCCAATGCGTGGTGGCACGTCGAGGACATCGACGGGATACGGGTCGTGCGCGTCAAGACCTACATCAGCGCGAACGAAGGGTTCCTCAGGCGCAGCTTCGATTACGCGTCGTTCTTTATTGCCGGCAGCATCGCCGCGCTGTGCCTGCCCCGGCCCGACGTGCTCGTCGCGACCTCGCCGCAGTTCTTTTGCGCTATG
The DNA here is from genome assembly GCA_050248115.1 of Lautropia sp. GTDB lineage: Bacteria > Pseudomonadota > Gammaproteobacteria > Burkholderiales > Burkholderiaceae_E > Lautropia. Next base: position 136,164 of record JBFWSZ010000013.1, on the reverse strand, counting down.
GCCGGCTGGTTCGTCTCTAGGTTGCGCCGCTTGCCTTGGGTTTTCGAGGTGCGCGACCTGTGGCCGGCCTCTATTGTCGCCGTCGGCGCGATGAAGCCGGGCTTTGCCATCCGCGTGCTCGAATGGCTTGAGCTGCGGATGTACCGAAGCGCCCGCCTCGTGGTGTCCGTCACGCGGGCGTTCAAAGCCGATCTCGTGGCACGCGGCGTGCCAGCGGACAAAATCCAGGTTGTTCTCAATGGGGTTGACCAGACACGTTTCTCGCCTCGCCCGCCCGACCCCGAACTGCTGGAGGCGCTCGATCTGCGCGGCCGTTTCGTGGTCGGATATCTTGGTACAATGGGTATGGCACACGCACTCGACAAGGTGCTCGACGCTGCCGCACTGCTGAAGCATCGGACCGATATCGCCTTCCTAATCGCTGGCTCCGGCGCGCGCCGCGGAGAGCTCGAGGCAAGGGTAGCCGCCGAGGCGCTCAGCAACGTGCGCTTTCTTGCCCCGCAGGCCAAGGAGCGAATGCCCCAGCTTTGGAGCTTGCACGATCTGGCGCTTATCCCCTTGCAGCGGCATCCGCTGTTCAAGACAGTGATCCCGTCTAAAATGTTCGAAGCGATGGGCATGGGGGTGCCCGTCCTGATGAGCCTTCCGGAAGGCGAAGCGACATCGATGGTACGGGAAACCGACGCAGGTGTGTGCGTACCGCCCGAGGACCCGCGTGCGCTTGCCGACGCGGTGCTGGCGCTGGTCGCCGATCCGGCGCGGATGACGGCGTTGCGTACGGCGGCGCTGGCAGCCGCGCCGCGATTTTGCCGGCAGGAGAACGCCCGCGCAATGGTGGAGTACCTCGCGCGAGTGGCTAATCCGGGGTCAGACACAGCCCAGCAGGCGACACCTAGTCTTCCACCCAACGCTGGCCGGTAGCGAGGGGCACCGGCTATGGAATTGTCGCGTGCAACTTCATCGGGTAGTCATTGCGGCCGGTTGTGCGTGGGAACGGCGTTTGGGTATGCGCTGCCAACTACGCTGGGTTCGACAAGCAAGTTATGCGCGATATCGACGGCGCCTCAAAGAAGTGGCAATGCGTCCGACAGCGAGGTATACCGGTTGCGGGCAGACGCATATTCGTTCAAGGGGCTGACGTAATCATTCAAAGGACCCAAAACACGCCGGGTCGCTCCGAAACAGAGCTGAGGCGTAGTTCGGAACACGATCGTGCGCAGACGCGTGCGGCCGCGCCATACCCGCCAATCCTCCCTTGCTCTGGAGCCGCCGATGATTAGCCAGTTCAACCTCTCGCAGTTCATCCGCGACGTCACGGGGCGCCAGCAAAGCCTCTTTGCCGAGGATATTGAGTCCCACCGTGAACACTTGCGCACGGGCATCGACGGCACCCGCGTCCTGGCGATTGGTGCCGCAGGCACAATCGGCAGCGCTTTCGTGAAGTCCCTGCTGCCTTTTCGGCCGGTCAAGGTCGTCGTCGTCGACTCTAACGAGAACGGGCTGGCCGAGCTGGTGCGCGACTGTCGCAGCACGCACGGCCTGCCTATTCCGGATGACTTCATCACCTATCCGGTGAGCTTTGCCGATCCGGTGTTCGACAAAATCCTGGCAGGGCACGGCCCCTTCGACATCGTCGCGAACTTCGCCGCTCACAAGCACGTTCGAAGCGAGAAGGACCGCTATTCGATCGAGGCGATGCTCGAGAACAACGTCTTCAGGGCGCGCGACCTTCTGGAGCGCCTTGTCGATCAGCGTCCAAAGCACTTTTTCTGCGTCTCCACTGACAAGGCTGCCAACCCGGTCAACGTGATGGGCGCCAGCAAGAAGATTATGGAAGACCTGATCATCGCGTACAGCGACCGGCTGCCGGTGCGCACCGCGCGATTCGCCAACGTCGCCTTCTCCAACGGCAGCCTGCTGCAGGGTTTTCTCGAGCGCCTGATGAAGGGGCAACCGCTCTCGGCGCCGCGGGACGTGCAGCGGTACTTCGTGTCACCTGAGGAGAGCGGTGAGATATGCATGCTGGCCTGCATGCTGGGCCGGAGTGGCGACCTGTTCTATCCGAAGCTCGATGCCGGTAAGGACATGCGACGGTTTTCGGATATTGGCGAGGCATTGCTCGAGCGCCTGGGCCTCGAACCGGTACGATTCGAATCCGAGGAATCGGCGCGGGCTTTCGCTGTCGAGCGCATGTCAAGAAGTGGCGGTGATTGCAAGCGAAAGTATCCAATCTACTTTTTCGATTCTAATACCACCGGCGAGAAGCCATATGAGGAATTCGTCGGGGCGGGAGAGGTGCCCGATCTGGAGCGCTTCCGAGCGCTCGGGGTGATTCGCCCGGTGGGAGGCAAGTCGATCGCGCAGCTTGAAGCAATGATCGGCAGCGTTCGGCGCTACATGGATGATCCAGAGGCGACCAAGGCGGGTGTTGTCGCCCGCATGGGGCATTATTTGGGAGATTTTGCGCATGTCGAGACTGGCCGGAATCTGGATCAACGGATGTAGCGGTTCGATCCGGTCGGCACCCACCTGCCGGCGGACGCAGCCCCGCGCGTCGTGCGGGACAGCGAAGTTGGTCGACACGCTACTCGTCCGGTAGCCGTACACTGGGCGACCTTGTGCAGTGTTTAAGTTTCCAGCCTTTCATGCACCTGACTTTAGTGGCGGGCGCGCGCCCCAATTTCATGAAGATCGCGCCGCTGATTCGCGCAATCGAGGCGACCCGAGGCGAGCTCAGCTTTCGCCTGGTGCACACGGGGCAGCACTACGATCATGCGATGAATCAGGTCTTCTTCGACGAGCTTGGTCTCCCACCGCCGGATGCTAGCCTTGGCTGTGGCGGGGGCACGCATGCGGAACAGACTGCTGCCATCCTCAAGGCTTTCGAAGCAGACCTGATTGCGTATCGACCGGATTGCGTCGTCGTCGTCGGCGACGTCAATTCCACGCTCGCATGTGCACTCAGTGCGAAGAAACTCGGTATCTGCGTAGCACACGTCGAGGCGGGTTTGCGCAGCGGCGATCGAGGCATGCCGGAAGAGATCAATCGTCTCGCGACGGACGCGATCAGCGACCTCTTCTTCGTCACCGAGCCGTCTGCGATCGAACATCTAAAGCGTGAAGGTCAGCCCGAGGAGCGGGTCCACATGGTGGGCCACGTAATGGTCGACAACCTTTTCTTCCAATTAGAGAAATTGCGTCGCGAAGGTGTTCCCGAATCTGACGCCAGGCGGATTAAGGCGCGGCTTCAGGGAGCTGCGCAGCGCGGCCCCTATGCAGTCGTCACGTTGCATCGGCCCGCGAACGTCGACGATCCTGTGGCATTTGCGCGGATCGCTTCTGGCTTGCGCCGAGTGTCGGAGAGGCTGCCGATTGTCTTTCCTGCGCATCCGCGGACGAGCGCACGACTGGCGGGATTGGGTATCGATCTCGGCCCCGCCGTGCACTTGACCGGCCCGCTCGCGTACATGGATTTCCTAAACCTCTGGAGCGATGCCGCCCTGGTGCTCACGGACAGTGGTGGGTTGCAGGAAGAAACGACCGCGCTCGGCGTTCGATGTGTCACATTGAGAGAGACGACGGAACGGCCAGTGACGATTTCGCACGGAACCAATCGGCTCGCTGGCACGACCGAGGCGGGCATCGTCGAAGCGGTGCAGGAAGCACTCGATCGGCCGCCCTCCACGAATAGGCCGCCGCTGTGGGACGGCAAGGCAGCGGAGCGAATCACTGCAGTGATGATCCGGGTGGCGACAGTTGTCTGAGGGCGTTGCCAGCACGCTCTGGATCGTGGCTGCCGGTGGTCACGCGAGAAGCGTCGCGGGTGTGGCGCTCAGAGTCGGATACGCGCTCGGGGGGTTCATCGATCCCAGGAAGGCAGGTGGTACATTGCTCGGTCGTCCCATCCTGGCCAAAGTGCCACCTGACGGCGGACGACTGTCAAGCGTTTATGCCATAGGGATCGGGGACAATTTTCGGCGACACCTCGTCGCTGAACGGATGCTAGCCACCCACCCTCTCGAACAGTTCCCGGTGATCGTCGATCCGTCGGTCGTCATATCCCAGGAGGCGAATATCGCTCAAGGTACCGTAGTCATGGCAGGCACGGTACTCGGAGTCGGCGCGACCGTCGGTCGATTTTGCATCATCAATACGTCATGCGCACTCGATCATGACTCGACGGTGGCCGACTATGCATCGCTTGCACCAGGCGTAGTCACTGGCGGCGACGTCAAGATCGGATTTAGATCGTTCGTTGGATTGGGTGCCGCCATCAGACATGGTGCACTCGTCGGATCCGATACGGTAATTGGTGCGCGCAGCTACGTGCACACGCCTCTGCCGGACAGGGTGGTGGCTTATGGCGCTCCAGCACGTGTGGTGCGCAACCGCACGCCTGAACAGACGTACCTCTAGAAGAAACAAATGTGATCCCCTTATCCGTTCCCAACCTTGCCGGCAACGAATGGGCCTATGTCAAAGAGTGCTTAGACACTGGATGGATCTCATCGGCAGGCGCATTCGTCGATCGTTTCGAGCAGCAGTTGGCCGAGTTCACTGGAGCAGGGCGAGCTGTGGCGTGTGTCAATGGTACCGCTGCGTTGCACATCGCGCTGATGCTGGCTGGGGTCAAGCGTGACGACGCAGTGCTAGTGCCAACCCTCACCTTTGTCGCGTCGGTGAATGCCATTTCTCACTTGGGAGCTGTGCCGATACTGATCGACGCCAACCCCGATGATTGGCAATGGGATCTCGACCTGGTCGAGGAGTGCCTCACCGACCATTGCACTCGAGACAGCTCAGGTGCCCTTCGCACGAGAGAAGGGCGAAGGGTCACTGCTTTGATGCCGGTACATGTGTTGGGAAACATGTGCGATATGGATCGTCTGTTGAAACTGGCAGAGCGATTTCAATTGCCCGTGGTCGAGGATTCGACCGAAGCGCTCGGTAGCTACTACAAGAAGCGTCATGCGGGAACCTTCGGCGTCTTCGGTGCCTTCAGCTTCAATGGCAATAAGATCATTAGTACGGGCGGCGGTGGAATGATCGTTTCGAACGACGTCGCTCTTGCTTCGAGAGCGAAGCACATTACCACAACAGCTAAAGCGAAAGTAGACGAGTACTTTCATGACGAAATCGGCTACAACTATCGTCTTGTAAACGTGCTTGCTGCCATTGGGGCGGCTCAAATGGAACAACTTCCTTATTTCCTTCGGAGAAAGGTTGAGATTGCCAGAAGTTACAGACTGGCATTAGATGGAGTTGCCGGCGTCAAATTTCAGAAGGTCGGGCCCCTCGTGTCAGCAAATGAGTGGCTAACAACGATTCGAACTTCGAAACAACAAGCGCTTCGCAAGTACCTGACTAGCATGGACATCCAGACGCGTCCGTTTTGGGTTCCAATGAATGAACTGCCGATGTACTCGACAGCCCTGTTTGTGTCACGTAACAATTATGCTCGACAGATTTATTCTGAATGTTTGAGTCTCCCTAGCTCCACCAACCTTAAGAATGAATCGGTGCAAGCGGTGATCACGGGCGTGCGAAACTTTCTCAGTGCTTGAGCGGATGATATTTGAACGTCAAGTGAAGTAGACTTCTCATTATAAGCATGAAGGGGAGAAATGATCTACACCATGGCAAAGAGAGTGCTGGACCTGACGTTATCGAGCGTTGCGCTAATGATGCTGGCGCCGCTGCTACTACCTGTCGTGCTAATACTAAAGTTTACAGGCGAAAAGGAAGTATTTTTCAGGCAGGAGAGGCTAGGATATCAAAATCGGCCGTTCAGCATTCTTAAGTTTGCGACGATGCTTAAGGACAGCCCCAGCATTGGCAGCGGCGACATTACAGTTCGTGGCGACCCGCGCGTGCTTCCATTTGGCAAATTTCTTCGAAAATGGAAGCTGAATGAATTGCCGCAATTGATAAATATCATTCTAGGCGATATGAGCTTAGTTGGCCCAAGGCCGTTAATGCCCATCAGCTTCGAGATGTATCCTGAGAATTTCAAGTCGCTTGTCTACCAGTCACGGCCGGGACTCACCGGGATTGCTTCGCTTGTATTCCGGGACGAAGAAGCTCTCATCGCAGCACGTGGAGGAGATGTTCGGACCTTTTACCGGGACATCATCTATCCCTACAAGGGTGAGCTTGAGTATTGGTATCAGAAGAACAAGTCTTTCACTGTGGATTTGCAAATAATCATGATGACTGCGGTAGCAATCTTCATGCCTCAAAGCAACGTGATCCTTAAGCCGTTTCGCTCCTTGCCTGAGCCTCCTGCCGAGTTGAGCGCTGTGCGGAAGCGTTTGAGAGCAGAGCTTTATCCATTATGCTAGCGTCCCCGTTCACACAGATTTAGTGTTGTCTAGACCGAACATACAAAGTTGTTGTGCGAAGAAGAAGTTGCGCAGGTTACATGGCATTGAGTGGACGAAGCCACTTGCGAATCGGAGGCTATGATAAAGAAAGACGGCTCCATGAGATTTTTACTGTTAGGCGGTGTCTGGATGTATGGTATCCGAGTGCAATTACTAGGAGTAGTAACATGAGTCCGTCTTCGGCGCCTGTCAGCGCTTCGCGCAACGGTGACAGTCTTGATGGCGGAGTGCTGCTTGTTTCGGGAGGTACTGGATCATTCGGAAATGCAGTCATACGGCGATTCCTAAACTCGAAGGTTCACGAGATTCGCGTTTTCAGTCGCGATGAGAAAAAGCAAGACGACATGAGGCGCAAGTACGACGATCAACGCCTGAAGTTCTACATTGGTGACGTTCGCGACTATTCGAGCGTGATAAGCGCGATGCGCGGAGCGGACTACGTGTTCAATGCGGCCGCACTAAAGCAAGTGCCTTCGTGTGAATTCCATCCAATGGAGGCTGTCAAGACAAACGTTATCGGGACCGAGAATGTCATCGAAGCCGCGATCAACTGCGGCGTGCGCCGTGTAATTTGCTTAAGCACTGACAAGGCCGTTTATCCAATTAACGCCATGGGTATCTCAAAGGCGATGATGGAGAAGGTAATGGTGGCCAAGTCGCGCGGCGTGTCGCAAGACAAGACGGTTATCTGTGGAACACGTTACGGAAACGTGATGGCATCGCGTGGGTCGGTTATTCCTCTTTTCGTGAGATCTTTACTCAACGGGCGGCCTATAACAATAACCGATCCGACCATGACCCGCTTCATGATGACACTGGATGACGCAGTTGATCTTGTGCTCTTTGCCTTTTCACATGGTTTGAATGGCGATATATTTGTGCAGAAGTCCCCCGCCGCGACCATTGAAACCCTTGTTGATGCAATCAAACAATTGTTCAATCGCCTCGACCATCCTACAGAGGTTATAGGCACACGTCATGGGGAAAAGCTATTCGAGGTGTTGTGCAGTAGGGAAGAAATGGCTTCTGCTGAAGATCTTCAGACCTACTACCGCATACCTCCGGACTTACGAGATCTGAACTATAAAAAGTTCGTGGAGCAGGGCGAGCATCGCATTAGTATGAGTGTTGATTATAATTCACATAATACTGAGCGTCTTGACGTTTCCGGCATGATTGAACTTTTGAGGAGGTTGCGCTTTGTTCAGGCGCTATTGGCAGGGGAAACGAAAGCTGAGATGGAGTGATAGATGAAGATCGTTGTCACCGGTGCCGGCGGCTTCGTGGGCAGGAACCTATGCGTTAGGCTTGACGCTATCGCAGGCCATGAAATTGTCTGTATCGGTCGACACTCAAGCGAAACTGAGCTTGCCCGCGCTATAAGTGGCTGCAGGTTCGTTTTTCATCTTGCTGGGGTCAACCGGCCTAGCTCAGAAGACGAGTTCGCCATTGACAACGCAGGCTTCACCAATCGGTTATGCTGGATTATCGAGCAAGAAGGATCTACTGCAACGGTAGTGTTCTCGTCATCAGTTCAAGCTGAAGTCGATAGCGCGTATGGCGCATCCAAAAGGCAGGCAGAGCTTCGACTCGAAGCTCTTGCTCAATGTGGGCGAAATCGTGTAATCGTCCATCGACTCTCAAATGTGTTCGGGAAGTGGTGCCGCCCGAATTACAACAGCGTCGTAGCGACTTTTTGCCATAACGTGGTCCATGACCTTCCTTGTAGAGTTAATGACCCGAACAAGGTGCTCAACCTCCTATATATCGATGATTTAGTTGACAATTTTATTGCCGAAATTGCCGAACTCAAAAATCCGGGCTATGTACTTGCGCCACCTTTACCTACTCATCGGGTCACATTGACTGAGCTGGCGCTGAGGATTCAGAGATTCCATAAGGATCGTGCAAGTCAGCAGGCGCCGGAGGCTGACCACGGCTTCGAGCGTGCGCTCTATGCCACCTACCTAAGTCATCTCCCTCCAGAAGCCTTCTGCTATTCCATCCTGACTCACGATGACCCGCGTGGTCGATTTGCCGAGGTAATTAGAACCCACAATAGTGGTCAATTCTCCTATTTTACTGCACGACCGGGAATAATCCGAGGCGGACATTTTCATAACACAAAGAATGAAAAGTTTCTGGTGGTGCATGGCACAGGCCACTTTCGCTTCCGAAACATGGCTGACGGCCGAACTTTTGAGGTTACGACTACAGGTGAAAAGCCTCAGATTGTCGAATCTATTCCCGGCTGGGTCCATGACATCAGAAATGTCGGCGAAGAGATGCTGATCGCCCTCCTTTGGGCAAACGAAAGTTTCGACCGTACGCGACCCGACACCTTTAACCATAGCCTTTAATATGTCGAAGTTGAAGGTTGTAACAGTGGTAGGAACACGCCCTGAGATAATTCGTTTGTCTCGCGTTATCGCGCGGCTCGATGTGGCAAGCGAGCATGTGCTCGTGCATACCGGTCAGAACTATGATTATGAACTCAACCAGGTATTTTTTGACGAGCTTGGCATTCGCAGACCAAATCATTTTCTGAACGCGGCCGGCAGCGGGCCGATGGAAACCATTTCTAAAATACTGGTAGCTGTCGACGAAGTGCTGGCGATAGAAGATCCCGAGGCGCTGTTGGTGCTTGGGGATACCAATAGCTGCCTTAGCGCACTGTCGGCAAAAAGGCGACGCATTCCAGTGTTTCACATGGAGGCCGGTAATCGTTGTTTCGATATGAGAGTGCCAGAAGAGATTAACCGGCGAATGGTCGATCATATTGCTGACATAAATTTGACCTACAGTGATATTGCACGAGAGTATCTTCTTCGGGAAGGAATACCACCTGATCGAATCATCAAAACAGGCAGTCCGATGGGTGAGGTCCTCGCGCATTATCGCCAAGGTATCGAATCTTCGAAAGTCATTGACAGGCTTGCGTTAACACCGCGGGGGTACTTTGTAGTAAGCGCGCACCGAGAGGAAAACATTGAATCGGCGCGGCTATTGGAAAATTTCTTGGATGTTCTTAACACTCTGGCAGTTAGTTTTGCGCTTCCTGTTATTGTGTCCACCCATCCGCGAACGCGAAGGCGCATCAATGAGGTGCAGGCGAAACTTGCTCCTGGAGTCCAACTATTGAAGCCACTCGGGTTTTTCGACTACGTTAAACTGCAAACTGAGGCAAAGGTTACTTTATCCGACAGCGGTACGATTAGCGAGGAGTCTTCAATCCTTAACTTTCCGGCCCTGAACCTTCGTGAGAGCCATGAACGTCCGGAGGCTATGGAAGAAGGATCTGTAATGATGGTCGGAATGTCACGCGACCGAGTCCTTGCGGCAATTGCGCTTCTTGAGACGCAAGAGCGCGGATCCGCTCGCACTCTCAATGCGGTAGCTGACTACTGCAAGCCGAATGTATCTGAGAAGGTCATTCGGCTAATTTACAGTTATACTGACTATATTAATCGCGTAGTTTGGCACAAGCCCCACGCCATCGGAAAGCTATGAGAGTCTTACTGCTTTCGCAGTGGTTCGATCCAGAGCCTACAGTTAAAGGATTGAACTTTGCGCGGGGCCTCGTGGAACAGGGATTCGAGGTCGATGTAGTAACTGGATTTCCCAACTATCCGGGGGGGGAAGTGTACCCGGGGTACCGCATACGCTTATATCAAATCGAGAGGGAGCACAGATTGCGGGTCATCCGGTTGCCTTTGTACCCAAGCCACAATCGGTCCAAGATAGGTCGCGTTTTTAATTACAGCAGTTTCATGCTTGCCGCCATGCTGTTCCTATTATGTAGTCGGAGAAAGCATGATGTGGCATATGTCTATCACCCGCCACTTACTGTGGGCATGATTGCATTCATGCTGCGTACTCTGAGAGGGGTGCCTTATGTGTATGACGTTCAGGATTTGTGGCCCCACACTCTAAAGGCGACTGGAATGGTATCGAACGCCTCCATTCTCACGGCAGTAGAGTGGGTGGTTCGGAAGGTATATGCTAGAGCGTCCGTCATTACAGTACTTTCTCATGGTTTTAAGCGAGAAATTGCGAAGAGTGGTGTCCCTGAGGGAAAGATTCTGGTAATTCACAATTGGGCAGACGAAGAGAGATTGGGCAAGACCCCGGGGCTGCCACAAGATGATGATCTGCAAGGCCACTATTTTAACCTGCTATTTGCAGGCACTATGGGCGCCGCGCAGAATACCGAGATCATTATTGAGGCTGTAGCGATCGCCACTTCGAACTGTAGGCGACTCCGTCTAGTCTTGATGGGTGGCGGTATAGAGCGAGAGATGCTTCAGCGAAAATCAATCGCAATGGGACTGGCAAATGTTGTTTTTCTACCTGCTCTAGAAATGGATCGAATTGGACCGATACATCGATGGGCAGATGCTTTGATTTTGCATTTGCGAGATGATCCGCTATTTAAGATTACTATCCCTTCTAAATTGCAGACGTATCTTTATTTCGGTCGCCCAATTATTATTGCCGTAAATGGTGATGCGGCGGATATTGTTCGCGAGGCGCAATGCGGCATTGTATGCCATCCGGGGTCGGCGCAGGAGATCGCTGAGGCGATTGAGCGTCTCTACGCGCTAGGCGCGGAACAACTTGCTTGCATGGGCGCTAGAGCCCGGAGGCATTATGAGCGCGTTTTTTCATCTAAACAAGGTATAGCTCAATTTTGTGAGGCATTAGTTAAGGCGAGAGTGCAGGTGTAGGAGTAGGACTGTTGGTATCAATAGAGTAACAAAGCGCAATTTGTATGGCTTCCCTATGATCATTGCGCTTTATGGTTTTCGTCTCTGTGTCGTGACGTCACCCTCGTTCGTAGACAGCCCAGAACTTTAGTTGGCTGCCTTTGGTGTCGTTTTCCCTACCGGTTAGGGCAAAATCTTTCGGGGTCAGATGTCCGAGTGAGCCTTAAGGCCGGCACTGGCAGTGGTGCAAGCGCCAAGTTTCGATTACCTGCCTCGCATGCTCGATGCTCTGGAACTCGTTCCCGGTCAGGCATCTTTCTCGCCTGACATCCGCTTCACCGATCAATTTTCCGAGTTGTCCAGGACGGACCAAGTAATTCGACCCAGGGGTAATCAGAACATCGACATGGTCTACTACAACGTTCTGCACGACTGGATGGGCGGTTATCCCTATGAAGTCATTGGCCCGCAGGATTGCTGCAATTGTTTCTGCGGGTTGGGTTTTTGGCTGGAGCGTGAGTTCGTGGTCGTATTCCTTCGCAAGTTTCGCGTTTGCCCCAAGGCCTATTGGATTAGGATTGCGACGATTACGCTTTCCTGCGTCCGCGAGTGGGCTAAAGCCCTAGCTCGGTCGAGTTGAATGTCAATCCGCGCTGGAGTTATATCCGCCGTATCTTGGCTGAGTTTTGGCAACTTCATGGTGAGGGCTCTTGCGCTCGCCACTATGCCAGTACTGACGCACTATCTCTCGCCGTTGGCCTATGGCGAGGCGGCCCTGGTCGGGACGGTCGTATCGCTGATCACCGTGTTCGCGCTTTCCGGCATCGACATGGGCTACGTGCGCCATGCTCTCACTGGGCAACTCGGCAGTTCGGCTGCGATAGAGGTCTTCTGCTGGCGCTGGACGTTGGCCGGCGCCGGCACGGTGGCGACGCTGGCCGGGGTGCTGTGGTGGGCACGGGCCGACGTTTTCGGCCTCCCGGCTTCTCTGGCCGGCTTTGTCACGCTGGGCATCATTGCGTCTGCGCTGGCGACTCTAGCACAGACGCGAGCCAGGCTTCAAGGGCGTTATGTCCGCATGTCTTGGGCGCAACTGGTGACAGGATGCGTCAGCGCGGCGGCGAGCTTGGGCATTGCTATCGGGTGGCGGCAGGATGCCTGGTCGCTTTTGGTAGCAATGGTGCTGGGCTATATCCTGCCGCCGCTGCTGCTGGGCGTGCCGTCATGGCGGAGGCTTGCTTCGCCGTCGGGTCTGCAGCGTCCGGAACGGCGGCGCCTGCTATCAACGGGGCTCGCGGGAGTGATCACCGCGCCGGCCTACTGGGCATTGAGTAACTCGGACCGCTGGTTTCTCGCTGTCTTCCATGGCACCACCACCGTCGGAATTTACTCCTTAGGCGTAACCGTAGGGACGGTTGGTGCGGTGGTGAGCGCGGCTGTCACTAGCGCCTGGCTGCCCGAGTTGGCGCGTGCCGAATCGGCAAGTGATGACCGATCTGATGGCGACAAGGCAGGCGCGGTGCAATTGCTGGCCGCGCTCCTGATGATCGTGGCGGTGGCCGTTGTCGCGGCCGGCGGCGACGTTATTCGGGCGCTGGCCGATCCCCGCTTTCATTCGGCCGGCGTGGTAGTCCCGTTTTTGGCGGCTGGCGTACTGTTCTACGGGTGCCTGCAGGTGGGCAATTCACTGCTGATACTCGCCGGAAAGCTACACTGGGCGGGATTTTCCTGGTTCGTTGCCCTGCTGGTATCGCTTTTGATGAACCGCTGGCTCGTTCCCGCATACGGCGTCTGGGGGGCAGCCGTGACGCAGGCCGCGTCGTTCTTGCTGGTCATGGTGCTGGTGTGGGTGGCGGCCTTGCAGTTCGACCCGTTACGCCTTCCCTGGTTGAGGCTAGGGGCTGGGTTTGCGTTGTCGACGGCGGTGGCCGCGCTCATGCAGACGCCCTGGTCGCCGGTGGCATGGCACAGCCTGGTATTGAAACTGCCGATGGGGCTGGCGTTCTCTGCTGTCTGCCTATGGATCATGACCCCCAAGACGTTCGCAGCGGGTCTTCGCAGGCTCGACTGCCGCTATGCTCGCTGATCCGTCCCTGACTGTCGGGAGCGCTGAACCATGTGCGGCATAGCGGGACATTTGAGCTTCTCGCAGCCTCCATGTGGGGCTGCGATCGAGCGCATGATCGGGGCGATCCGTCATCGCGGACCCGATGATCAGGGGGTTTGGAAATCCCCCGATGGTGCCTGCGTGCTCGGCCACGCCCGCCTCAGCATCATTGACCTCAGTCCCCTGGGCCATCAGCCGATGCTCGATCCGGAAACCGGCAACGGCATCGTCTTCAACGGCGAGATCTACAACTTCCAGGCGCTGCGGAAACAGTGTGAGGCCGCAGGGGACCAGTTTCGTTCCCACTCCGACACGGAAGTGATACTGGCGCTCTACCGGCGCCACGGCGTCGACTGTCTATCGCACCTGCGTGGCATGTTCGCATTTGCCCTGTGGGACGCGGGGCACCGCCGTCTGTTCCTTGCACGCGACCGCGTTGGCAAGAAACCTCTGAACTATGCGCACATCGATGGCGGCATCGTCTTCTGTTCCGAAATCGATCCACTGGCCCGTCATCCGAAAGTGGGCCGCGAGATGGACCCGGAGGCGCTGGAGTTGTATCTCCAATTGCAGTATATCCCCGCGCCCTGGACCATCTATCGGCAGATCCGCAAGCTGCCCCCAGCGCACTACGCCCTGTTCGACCGGACCGGTTTCAGCATGAGGCGCTACTGGGATGTCGATTACACCCGCAAGGTGCACGTGTCCGAACAGCAGGCGCTCGACGGCCTAGAGGAGAAGCTCACCGAGGCCGTGCGCCTGCGCATGATTGCCGACGTGCCCTTGGGGGCGCTCTTGAGCGGCGGGGTGGACAGCAGCGTAGTGGTGGCGCTGATGGCTCGGCTCAGCGGCAACCCCATTCGGACCTTCAGCATCGGGTTTCGAGAGGAAGCCTTCAATGAGCTGCCGTACGCGCAACAGGCGGCGGATATCTGCGGCACGGCGCATCACCCCGAGCTTGTCGAAGGCGATGTGGCGCATTTGCTGCCGCGCCTGGCTAGGCACTATGGCGAACCCTACGCCGACTCCTCGGCTGTACCGTCCTTTTTCGTCTCCCAGATTGCGCGCCAGCATGTCACTGTGGCCATGAATGGCGACGGAGGTGACGAGTTACTCGGCGGTTATCCGCGCTATGGGCTATCGCCCGGTAAGCTCTGGTCGGCCCGGCACCTGCCAGACCTCTTTCCGGCGAAACACCTGGTGGCGCTGGCGGCGCGGCTCGCCACGGTCACGAGTGTTCCGGCGCGGGCGGTGCGCAAGATCGTGATGGAATACGGCTGGCCGGAGCTGCGCTCAGTCAACATGTATGCGGGCTTCTGGAACGATTCGATGCGCGCCCGGCTTCTTGGTCAGGGCTCGTCATCCAGTTTGCTGCCTCATTGGCGTGCGCATTGGCTGGAAGGGGCAGTGCGCAGCGCCGACAACCCGGTCGATCGCATGCTGTGGTTTGACAATCGCACTTACCTTCCGGGAGATCTCCTGGTCAAGATGGACATCGCGGCCATGCACTGCGGCCTGGAGACGCGCTCGCCGCTGCTGGATCACGAAGTGATCGAATATTGCGCCGGCCTGCCGCCGGAGTTCAAGGTCAGGAACGGGGTGGGCAAGTACCTCTTGAAGCGTCTTGCGGAACGCCATTTCCCCGCAGCGTTCGTTTACAGGCGCAAGATGGGTTTCGGTATTCCGCTGGCGCTGTGGCTGCGCGGCCCATTGCGGCCGTTGCTGGAACGCACGCTGCGCAACCGCGAGCTGATGTCCCCGCTCAACGCCTCGGTCATCGACGCCGCTCTGGAAGCCTTCCTGAACGGCGATGCAAGCCAGGAGTCGCGCCTGTGGGCTCTGCTGATGTACGGCAACTGGCGCGAACACGTGGGAGCCGCCTGATGACGGCGCACAGGGTTCTGATGTTCTGCCCCCAATTCCGGCCCCTAATCGGTGGCGCGGAACGCCAGGCGGAGAAGCTGGCCGTCGCGTTGGCCGAGGCGGGCTGCGTGGTGACCATCGTCACGCCGCGCATCCATCCGCATTCCCCCGATGTCGAAGAGGTTCAGGGCGTACGGATCGAGCGCTTTGCCATGAGCGATCTCTCCCGTAGTTGGCGAGTGCCCGGAATCGCACTGATCAATCTGCCGTTCATGCTCTGGCAGGTCATTCGCGCGGTCAGCCCCCGCGTCCGGCAAGCCGATGTCCTGCACGCTCACCTAGCTTCCCTGCAGACCCTGGGCGCCGTGGTGGCAGCACGGCTTGCCGGTAAGCCGGCCTTGTGCAAGGCGGCGATGGCCGATCGACGCAGTGATCTCGGTGAACTGGAGAAGCAGGGCCCGGCCGGAAGGCTGGTTGCCTCGCTCATCCGCCGCACCCTGCGCTGCTGGGTGGCGACCACCGGGGCCGTCGCGCAGGCGCTTATCAACGCGGGCGTGAAGCCAGGCCGTATCGTGCAGATCCCGAACGGTATCGGCGCGACCACGAAGGAGTTCGATCGGTCCGCCCCGGTTCGCCGCTTTCTATATCTGGGCCGCCTATCCACGAACATACAGCGCGACGTTCCAAGTCTGGTTCGGGCCTTCGAAGCCCTCGCACAGGAGCTGCCGGACGCGGAACTGGCCCTAGTCGGAGGCGGCGACCTGCTGGAGGCAACGCGGTCGCTGGCGTTGGCATGTCGCTCCGCGCAACGCATCCAGATTCCCGGGTTCGACGCCTCCGAGCGGTGGCTGCAATGGGCCGACTGCTTCGTGCTGCCCTCTCGTCGGGAGGGAATGTCCAATGCGTTGCTCGAGGCTATGGAGGCGGGGCTTCCCTGTATCGCCAACGATATTCCTCCTAATCGGGAAATGTTGGCCGATGGTGCGGCGGGTGTGCTTGTGCCGGTGGGCGAGGCGGACCAACTCCTGGTAGCGATGCGGCGCGTGGCAACCGACGCCGCTCACGCGGAATTTCTGCGCACCGCGGCTCGACTACGGGTCACGGAGCACTACACAATCGAAGCGGTGGCGGGCAGTTATCAGCGGCTCTACCGTTATTTGATCGATGGCTGCCCGCCCAGCTAGATTTGAGGTGTGCCGGGTTGCGCCCGTAAATCCGAAACAAGTGGGTGAATAGATGAATCAGTTGGAGAAGGCTCGTCGCTTCGTCTGGCGAACTGTCCGCAATGTCGTCTGTTATTTCGAGAGCGGGCGGGCGGGGTTGTATCCTCGGAAGACGTTGTCTTCTCGGTTCGGAAAAGGGAATGCTAAATGCTGATGGGCCGCTTCACGGCCCCGATAACTCTTACAATCATCGAATTGACTTGGCCGATCACGGCCGACGCGACACCAACTGCGTCGAGATTCTGCAGTGGTCGGGCTGGCCCTATCGTGTGTCGTCGCGCTACGTGACTTTGGCCAACAACGGCTGGCGGATCAGCGACAACGTGCGAACAAACCAACGGTTCGACCTCCGCATCATCCACCAAAATTGCGAGTTGCGCGAAGCGCTCTCGTTTACCGGAAGGTGCCTTGCGCGTCCATTTCGCGATCTCGACGAAGCGGGACTGCGCTGCACGGCGGTGGACCTGGTGATGTTCAGGGACGTAGCACCAATTAGGATCGGGGTCCGAAAATCGTGCAGACGGTAAACGGTCTGGTTGCCTATGTTTGGCTGGTCGTCATTGGAAGCAACATGGCGCAGCGCTATTCGGACATAATCCCCTATCAGGGTATGGTCGCGGTAGTCGGATTTGTGTATTTTGGAGTCGCTTATCACCGACAGTTCGCGAAGTTGTCGTGCAACGGCCTGTACGTGCTGATGTTGGTGACTTTGGCGCTCCCGCTGATCCTGATGCTGATCTCGGACCGAAACTTTGCTCGAGGAGATTATACAAGCCTGATAGTGGTAATGATGATTTTCATTGCTTCCTCGATGCTGGCCTCGGAAAGAAGCAATGGCAGCGTGATCATTGCCTCGGCGCTGACAATCGTGATCATATCCGTCACTACAAACTTATATGAACTAGTCGTTGAGAACAATGTCTGGAGCATAGCGCCGGGCCGATCAGCCGGCTTTTATGTTAATCCAAATATTAGTGCCGCGGCACTAATCGCATTCACCTGTATTTTTCTAAACTGGAAGGAGCGAAAATTTCGGCTCGTTGACTATGCGGTTATTCTGCTCGCTTTCATCGGTGTGATCTCCACTTTTAGCCGTTCAGGCATCATGTCTGCTTTGCTGCTGCTAACCGCTGCGATGGTTCAGAATGTCAGGAGAGTTTCGATAACCCCCGTCGCTGCAGGTTTGGTTGGCGTGATCCTGGTAGGCTATGAGTTTGCTGATTATTTTTTTATAAACTTTGTTTCAACCGAGGATGCGGCCATGCGCATCCGCTCGCTTTTCGAGAGAGGCGGGATCGGCGATTTTAGAGCGGACAGGGGTGGGGCTCTAACCGCTGGCGTCACCTTGGCGATGAAGCAACCGATATTTGGATGGGGTCCTGGCACTGTCCTTGAGATGAGGCAGGGCCCGCACAACATGTTGATTGCCTTTTGGGTTGATTATGGACTTCTCGGATTGATGATCTATCTAGTCCTATTGACTGGTTTTCTGTTCACGAGCTTTCGCGGTGCCGGCCGCGATGTCGCAGTTCCCAAGGATTTCACGCTCTGGTTCGTGCTGTTCAGTTTAGCTTCCCACAACTTGTTCGGCGATCCAGCAACCATGGTTTATTTTGGTCTTGCATTGGCCAGCATGTATCGAGCAAATGAAGTGTCAATGGGTCGAACGAGCTCGGCCTGATTTGGGCCGAAACTGAACTTACGCATCCTTGTGCCGTGCACACCGGCCTGTATGGCTTTGGCGCTCCCTGTATTTTTTCTGAAGATGGCAGTGAACGGGTGAGAAAATTGATCGATCGCAGGGAGTTTCTGAAGCGAAGTTTGGCAGCGCCGGGTCTGGTGACGGGAGATCCAGTGTCCGCAAACCGCCCGAACGCTGACGGGGCGAAAGATTCTAGTGTCAATCTTTCGGTTGCCGCAGAAATGGTCTTGTATGAGTATGTTCCTGCCAATAACGGTGCGGACCCCTTGTGGGCCGACGGGCTGACTACGGTAGTTAGGGTAGGGGGGGAGGTATTTGCCAGTGGGTTGGAGACCGTGCCCGATGTGAATGGGCTGAGCCGGTGCAGGTGGATGCTGTTCAAGAAGTATGACTCGGGGTGGAAGCTAGAGGCTAGGGATCAGATCAACCTGAATCGCGAACCCTGCCCGTTAGCTGTCCTTAGAGGTGAGGACATCTTATTGTCCGTGAATCCAAAGCAGGCGGATGTCTGTGTCGAGTACTGCCCTACTCATCCGGAGATCTTGAGATTCAATGCTAGAAATCCGCACTTGCCATACGACAGATTGATTCCTGTTTGGGAGAAGAACCCCGGGTTGATGGATCATTCTTATCGTACATTGGCAGTTGATCGCATCAATCACGAACTGATTATCTTTCAGAACTATAGATACCGTCACGCGGAGTGGAGCTTTTTGGACAGCATGGGGCGGTGGAGCGTCTGCGGATCGCTGGAATGGCCGAGCGATCGGTATGACGAAAGCGATATACCTTTAAGGCTGTGCTACGGCAATGCAGCGCTGCGAGATGGAAGGGTTTTTATCTTCGCTACCGCCGACGTGGTTGAGCCCAACAAAGCGTGGCGTGCACGGAAGAGAGCGCTAACTGGCAGCGGCGTCGATTACGTCCTCAGGAGATTGTTTTTTTCATGGTCTGACAATATTGCCAGCCGAAAGTTTCACCCGTGGGTCGAGATCGCGAACTACGAGGCGACGGCAGGGCATGTGAGGAACCAGGATCTTTGGCTCGATGACGAGGGCTGTGTTCACCTGCTGTGGTTGGAAAAGGCTATCGACGAGCGCTTGAGAGATGAGTTCTTTCCGGATCAGAGGCAAAGGCGTTCGCTCTGTTACGCCGTTTTGCAGGATGGGAGACTGCTGGCGCGATCGTCGTTGCTGACCCACGGCGAAGGCGAGGACGGCTCGATATTCGCAAGCGGCAATGCGCGTTTTCAAACAACCGGTGATGGCAGGCTGTTTGTGCTCTATTACGCGATGGGCGTCGACGCAGCTGGGGGGAGAGTATCGGAGAATCGTTTGGTTGAGGTCTTTCGTAACGGAGATTGTGGGCGGCCTGTTGTCGTGCCTTTTAAGCGGCCCTTTACGAGATTTCAGACTGCAAGCGAGAGAGCCGGGTGTGCACCAGGAGATGATATTGATGTAATTGGCATGCAGGAAGGTCGCAAACAAACGATCTCTTACGGGCAGATAAGAATTCGACGGTGACTATTGTACTTCTCGGGTTTTCGCTGCCGGGCGTCCGGAATGCGAACTGGCGCGAACGTTGTTGGCAAAAGGTGGAGAATTTGCCAGCGTGCGCTTTGCGCCTCTATCGGATGCCGACGAGGTTTGCATGCGCGTCCTAATGATCTCCCCCCAGTTCAAGCCGCTCGTCGGCGGCTACGAGCGGGCCTGTGAACGCCTGTCCGTCGCCTTGGCCGGCAGAGGGCACGACGTCATGATATGGGCCGAGCGGCGCGACAAGGCTTGGCCGCGGCACGAGCGTGTCAATGGCGTGCGGGTGCGCCGTGGGTGGTGCATCTATCGACCTGGCTGGCACATGGTGACATCCATGCTGGGGCTCGCGGGTTTTCTCTTGTGGCGTGGCCGTGGCTTCGAGGTATGGCACGTGCACCAGTACGGCACACACGCCGCACTTGCGTTGGCGCTTGGAGGACTGCTGCGGCGCAAGGTGGTGCTGAAGCTGACGGGTTCGTCGGAGATGGGGCTTGCCAAGGTTCTGGCCGCTGCGCGATTTCCGCGGCTGTTGGCCGCACTTCATCGGCGAACAGATGCGGTCGTGGCGCTCACCCGCGAAACTGCCGCAGAGGCCGAAGCTTTCGGCATTCCAGGGGCGCGTGTTCACATTCTGGGCAATGGCATTGACGCGCGCGCTTTCAAGCCGGTCAGCGATGCGGATCGCCAGCGTTCGCGGCAGGCTCTGGGTCTGGCTGAGACCTCAATGGTGCTCTTCGTGGGCCGGCTGGCGAGGGAGAAAAACATTTCGGGTCTATTGCAGGCTTGGGCTCTGGCGCGGCCGGCGCTGGCAGGTCAGTGGGTACTCGTGCTCGTGGGTGATGGGCCGCAACGGAGCATGCTAGAGGCTGAAGCCAGTGCGCTGGCTCTTGGCGCCAGTGTGCGCTTTGTCGGCCAGCAGGCCAATGTTGTCGAATGGCTGGCGGCCGCGAGCGTCTATGTTCAGTCATCGGACCACGAAGGATTGTCAAACACGATGCTTGAGGCCATGGCGACCGGCCTGCCCGTTGTCGTGACGCGCGTGTCGGGCACGTCCGAGTTGGTGCATGCGACGGGGAGCGGCAGGGTGGTCGAGGTGGGCGACATGGACGCGCTGGCGGCGGCACTGAGGGAACTCGCGGGTTCAGCTCCGCAGCGCTTCGAGATGGGCGTTCGTGGCAGGCACGTCATCGAGGAGCGTTATGCGGTCGATCGCGTCGCGGCGGCGCACGCAGATCTGTACGAGCAACTCGTGCAAGGCCGGCGTTGAACTCTGTATGACGAGGGGAGCCCGCTTATGTGCGATTTCGGCGGCGTCTTCCATACTACTTCCGTGGCTCTTGACTGCGCCGGGCTCACGGTGATGGCAGACGCAATGTCATCTTGCGGACTCCATCAGGCGAGCGTCTGGGTTGCCTAGCACATCGGTCTATTGAATCGCCGCCTGAGCGTACTTGACCTGAGCACGGTCGGCCACACTCTCATTCGTTCCTGCAGAGGCGGGGTGAATCGCGCCGGGTTAAGGAGGCTCCATTGTCTGAGAGTATGGAGTCCGTCCTGAACAACCCGCAGATCGAGCAATGAAGCGGTTTTCGTCTGAAAGGGTACGGTTGGAATTGCAGGCATGAGAAAATATCTGCTCGATTCCCTGCAAATTCGGCGAGGCTGCTGATGGGTCAGAAGGATACGACGGGTGCGGGTGCCGGACATATTTCGCCAGCCGCTGATCGAGCTGCTGAATCCGAAGCACGAGTTGGTGCGACTGGCCGACGCGATGGACTGGGCGCTGATCGAGAGGTCGTTTGGTTCGCACTTCAGCAGCGCGACAGGAAGGCCGGCCTTGCCGCCGCGGTTGGTTGCCGGATTGCTGTACCTGCAGCACGCCTACGATTGCTCGGATGAGATAGTGGTCAACACCTGGATCGAGAATTCGTACTGGCAGTACTACACCGGCGAGACGTACTTCCCGACTGAGGCACCGATCGGCCCGTCGAGCCTGACGCGCTGGCGCGAGCGCGTAGGCGAGGAAGGCGTTGAGACCATTCTGATGGCGACAATCGAGGCGGGCAGGAAGCTCGGGCTGCTCAGGGAAAGGAGCGTCGATCGGGTGATCGTCGACACGACGGTGATGCCCAAGGCGGGGGCGCATCCGACGGACAGCCGGCTTCTCGAGAAGAGCCGCCAGCACCTGGTCAAGCTCGCAGCAGACGAGGGAATCAAGCTGCGGCAGAACTACAACCGCGAAGCACCTCGCCTGGCTGCGCAGATCGGCCCTTACGCGCATGCGAAGCAGTACCGGCGGATGAAGAAATCGCTGCGCACACCGCGAAGCCGGGCCTGGCGGGTGCTGCGCGACATGGACCGAAAGCTTGAGAACATCGATCCGAGCAGCCGGGCCAAGGCTCGCGAGGTGCTGAATCGTGCGAACCGGATCCTTACCCAGAAGACAAAGGATAAGAACAAGCTCTATGCGTTCCACGCGCCCGAGGTCGAGTGCATCGCCAAGGGCAAGGCAAGGACCCCGTACGAGTTCGGCGCGAGGGCGACGATCGCGACGACATTGAAGGAGGGCTTCGTCGTCGGCATGCGCTCGACGCCAAGCAATCCCTACGACGGCCACACGCTTGCCGAGACGCTCGAGCAGGTCGGCATCCTCGCCACCCGGGAGCCGAAGGTCGCAATCGTCGATCGCGGCTACCGCGGCGTCGATGTCGAAGGCGTGCAGATCCTGCGGTCGGGCCAGAAGCGCGGCATCACAAGAACCCTGCACAAGATGATCAAACGCCGGAGCGCGATCGAGCCGACCATCGGCCACATGAAGAACGACGGGCGACTGGACCAAAACTGGCTCAAGGAAACCCTGGGCGACACCTTGCATGCCGCGCTCTGCGGCGCCGGTCACAACATCCGCCTGCTGCTCAGGAAGCTGCGGCTTCTTTGCGCTTGCTCGGTGCATCAGCTGATCGCGCTACTGGGGCTTCGGCATGCGCCGGTCGCCCTGGGCAAGTGAACACGAGTTATTCAGGACGGACTACTCAGGAAGCTGCGGCTTCTTTGCGCTTGCCCGGTGTATCAACTGATCGCGCTATTGGAACTTCGGCATGTGCCGATCGCACTTTGGTAAGTGAAAACGAGCTGTTCAAAGCGAACAATTTAACCGAAGGGCCTCCTCGAGTGCCGGGGCGGTTCAGGGGGTACTAGTAGGTCATGTCTAAGTCGGACGAACTCTTTCTTGTTACCTACGAGTTCCCATTCGGGCGTAGTGAGACTTTCCTGGAGGTGGAAATCGAGGTGCTCGCAAAGAACTTCTCCAAAGTCTGGGTCATGCCGAGTAGATCTGCTTGGATCTCCTCCGGCTCTCACCTGCTGCGTGGTCCAAGTCGCCCTGTACCGGATAACTGTGATGTGGTTGTGCTGAGAAGAAATATATTAGGCGGTATTGGGTTCGGAGTTCTAAATGCATGGCGTCTGTTGCTTGCCGCTGAGTTCGAGCGCTCAACAACTTTGGCGCTAGTTCGACAGGCCGGCATCGTGCTACGAGATGTACTAAAGGTGTCGCTGCTTGCAAACGAACTTCGAAACTGGATTTCTACCGTTGATGCAAAGAGGTTTGGATACGCATACTGGAAGAGTGAGGCGGCAACTACGCTTGCGGTGCTGAAGCAGCGTGGCGAAATTTCGGGATTTGTGTCTCGCTGTCACGGAGGTGATCTTTACCACGAGATCGAAAAACGCATCTACCGCCCGTTCGATGGCTTCACCTTCGCTCAAAGCAGCTGGGTAGCTCCCGTCTCGCAGCATGGCTGCGACTATCTGATCGAGCGAGGTGTCGATCGATCGAAGGTCGATCTAGCCAGACTCGGGGTTCGCCTTTTGGCACGGCCCAGCTTTGCGTCTGACGATGGTGTCTTGAGAGTCATGAGTTGCTCGAATGCGATCCCCGTAAAAAGACTCAATCTCCTCGCCGCCGCACTTGCGCGGTTGGATGTTCCGTTCGAGTGGACACATTTCGGGGACGGACCAGAACTCCCTAAGATTCGAGAGATGGCGAGAAGTTTTCCAAGGCAGAGTGCCGCAGTCTTCCGTGGCAGGACGTCGAATGAGACAGTGCTAGAGCACTATCGGTCCCATCCTGTCGATGTGTTCATCAATGTGTCACTGTCTGAAGGCGTACCCGTGTCGATCATGGAGGCGTTATCTGCGGGCGTGCCATGCATTGCGACGGACGTTGGCGGAACCGCCGAGATCGTTGATGAGATTTGTGGGCGATTGTTGGCAAGCACCGTTACAGTTGATGATCTTGCTCAGCAGATCAAGGCCGTCGCAACTGAGCGGGAGAGTTGGAGGCAGCGCCGCGCCGGTGCTAGAAGAAGGGCTACTTCTCGCTGTAACGCCGAAGTTAACTACGCCGACTTTTGCGCGCGCCTCAGATCGTGCGTCACCCAAAGCACGACGCCATGAAATTTCGTCTTGGAAGACTGGCACAGTGGTAAGCGTAAACCACGGCGTGGAGCTGCGCACGCCGCTTGTGGACGCTCATCTGCTGCAGCAGTTGCAGCAGATGCAGCCGCTGAGGGCAGCCTTCACGCAGTTTCCGGACAAGAGTCTGCTGGCCGGCGCGCCGGTGAGGGGATTGTCAACTGAACCTGCCCTGCTTCCACGTACACCCGAGTTCGCGTAACTTGGGATGAACGGAGGAATGGATGGACGAGAAGAGAAATCGGCGATCGTATGCGCCGGAGTTCGAGTTCGAGGCAGTGGAGTTGGCCGACGCGGTAGGCATCAGCGAGGCGGCCACCCGGCTGGGCGTGCCGAAGGCAACGCTGGGCAACTGGACGAGGCGCCGGCGCAGAGCGCCGTTGCCTGGGGCGGGCGAGCCCGCCCCAGGCAACGCGGCCGGTGTGGGGACCAGGCGATCGGCGGGGGAGCTCGAGGCCGAGGTTGCGCGGTTGAAGCGGGAACTGGCCAACGCGAAGCTCGACAACGAGATCCTTCGAAAGGCGGCGGCGTACTTCGCGAGGGAGTCGCGGTGAAGTACGCCTGGATCGGCGAGAACAGCGACCAGTTCCCGGTGGCCCGCATGTGTCGGCTGCTCCAGGTTTCCAGAAGCGGCTACTCTCAATGGAGAGATCGCCCGCCGAGTGCGCGCGCCCTGGCGAACGCGGCGCTCGATGCGCGTGTTGCTGCCGTGCACGGCGACAGCGGCCGAGCCTACGGAAGGCCCCGCGTTCACCGGGCGTTGCTTGCCGAAGGACTTCGCGTCGGTCACGAGCGGGTGCGCCGCAGTTTGCGGCGACAGGGGCTCTCGAGTGCGCATCGCAAGCCGTACCGCGTGACGACTGATTCGGCCCACGCGCATCCGATTGCGCCAAACTTGCTCGACCGACGCTTCGAAGGATGGGCACCCGACCGCGCCTGGGTCGCCGACATCACCTACGTGCCCACGTCCGAAGGCTGGCTGTACCTGGCCTGCGTGCTCGATCTGGGAACGCGAGCCGTGGTCGGCTGGTCGATGTCGGATCGGATGCGCGCTTCGCTCGCCTGCGATGCGTTGAAGATGGCCAACTGGCGCCGAAAGCCAGCCGTAGGGCTGCTTGCGCATTCGGATCGCGGCGGGCAATACGCCAGCCGTGAGTACCGCACGCTGCTCAAGGAACTGACGATGACGCAATCGATGAGCCGGCGAGCGAACTGCTGGGATAACGCCGTCATGGAGAGCTTCTTCAAGTCTCTGAAGGCCGAGCGAGTCGATCACGTTCGGTATCGCAGCCGCGACCACGCCCGCACTGACATCGTCGACTGGATCGAGGGGTTCTACAATCGGCGGCGACTGCATAACGCGATAGGCTACCGCACGCCCCTGCAGGTCGAGCGGCAGCTCATGGCAGCATGATTCGGTGTATGTGGAACCGAGGCAGGTCCAAACAGCGGTCTCCGCAAGGTGAAGACGGGGTCCGTATTCCCGGGGGTGGGGTGGGGCGGCAGCGCGAGGCGGCAGCGCCGGCGGCTCGTGACCAGGTGACGGCCCGCGAGCTCTCCCAGGCGTATGTGTCAAGCGACACATATTCTTGCGGGTTAAGGCGACAGATAGAGTTGCGGATTGCTGTCGTGGGCAGGGGTTGGTTGGAAGGTTCTGGTTTGCCGGCACGGGGCGCTGCGAGCAGCGCCCCGTGCCGGCGGCGGCGATGTTCAGGCCTTGGCGCCGGCCAAGGCGGCTTCGAGGTCACGCAGTCGATAGCTTCTCCCTTTGATGTTGAGGACGTGCGCGTGGTGCAGCAACCGGTCGAGAATGGCGGTGGAGAGGACCTCGTCGCCGGCGAGCAGCTCTGGCCAGTCGCGCACGCTCTTGTTGGTCGTGATCAGGATCGAGCCTCGGCCGTACCGGTAGGTGACCAGGCGGAAGAACAGACTGGCCTCCTGCCGATCCATCGGTTCGAAGCCGAGCTCGTCGATGATCAGCAGCCCGCTCGAGAGGTACTTGCGACGGCGCAGCCGCGCCGGGGGCAGCGCGGCGTCGCGCTTGAGCTCGATCAGCAACTCATCGAACCGGTAGAACTGTGCCGAGAAGCCGTGTTCGACCGCCTTGACCCCGAGCGCGACAGCCAGATGGGTCTTGCCCACGCCAGGCGGGCCCTGGATGAGCAGCGTTTCGCTGCCCTTGACCCATGCGCAGGTCGCCAGCAGCTCGATCTTGCTGCGCTCGACGCTGGGCTGGAAGGCGAAGTCGAACTCGGCCAAGGTCTGGCCGGTCGGCAGGCTGGACAGACGCAGCGCCGTCTTGACTCGTCTGGCTTCGCGCGCCGAGATCTCCGCCTGCAGCAGGCTGTCGATGAACTGGTGCGGGCTGGCGCTGGCCTTGACGGCCTCGGACAGGGCCGTGTCGAGCTGATCAGCCGCGTGCACCAGGCTGAGTGCGAGCAGCCGCTCGCGAGTGCGGTCCAGGTCGAGCTTGGGCGGCTTCATCGCGCGGCCTCCGCGAGGAAGGCGTACAGATCGACACCGCGATGCTCGACCGGAAGGCTCGCCAGTTCCTGCGAGCGAAGGCCCATTCGGCCCAGCGGCTGGGGCGCGAGTACCCGTTCGGTGGAGCGGCCCTCGTAATGGGCAGGGTCGATCACCAGGCGGCGAGCGGTCTGACGATCGTGTTCGGCCACGATGGCGTTGCCCGCGACGATCTGCACCTTGCCCGCGCAGCCGCGAGCCTCCACGCGCTGGCCGATATAGGCGAACGGGACCGAGTACTGGCGCCCCTCGAAGCCGATCAGCGCATCGGCCGAGACGGTACGCGTGGCCACGGTGTCGAACGGCTCGGGCAACGACGGCGGCAGTGCGCCCAGCAGCGGCTGCTCCTGCGCGAACGCCTCGGCCACGGTCGTGCCGGTGGCCGGACAGACGCGCCGGCTCGCATCGTGCAACAGCCGATCATCGGTATGAGCCTGCAGCTGCGCGATATCGCGCCAGTGCTCGCGGTACGGATCGACGCACTGGCGGTGGCTGCGCACGCGGCGCTCGACCATGCCCTTGGCCTGCGGCTGACGCGGCAGGCACAGGTCGATGTGAAACCGCATCGTCAGCGCGTAACGCCGATACGGTTCCGAGACCACGCCCCAGGGGCCGGCGCCGCGGGCGACGGCGGCGGCATCGTTATCGATGCGCACCACCGCCGGCACCCCGCAAAGGCGACGAAACGCGGCGTTGTGCCCGGCGATCCAGGCCAACTGATCGCGCCTGAACGACCAGGTCATGACCGCGAAGCGGCTGAAACTCAGGTTCAGCAGCAGCGCGTTCAGGTCGACCCGGCGCCCGCCGACCGCCACGCCAGGAAAGATTGCCCAGTCAACTTGCGCCTGCGCGCCGGGCGGCGTCTCGACGCGGCGACGCGCCCGTCGCGGTGGCGGTCCGTAGCGATCGGCGACATAACGCTGCACCGACCGCAGCGAGCCCGTGTAGCCGTGCTCGGCGAGCAACCAGTCGTGCAGAACGGTAAGGTTCGTGGCCCGGTCCCGATGCGTCTGCATCCAGTGCTCGATCGCTTCGGCGACGACAAGCGCACGGCGCGGGCGCTGGCTGCGCCCGTCGATCACCTCGCGCTTGAGCCGCGCCAGGTGGTACCGGACATTGGACTCGGGCAACTTGAGCAGCCGCCCAATCTCGGCGCAGCTCGTTCCCTTGGCTGCCAGGGTCTTGATGGTCATGCGGATCTCCGGATCGATTCTGCCCACCGCAAGCTCCCTCTGCCAGGAACTCGCAGCTTAGCGACCCGCCAATCCGCAACTCTATCTGTCGCCTTAGCTCAATACTGCGCTGACTTCCTACAGTATGGCCGAGGCGCATGACACGAATTCCGATGACGACATTCCAAGCTTCTCGGCCGCCACTTGCATCGGACCAATAACGAATGCGGATTCTGACCAGCGTACATTTTTATCTACCCGGATACAAGGCCGGCGGCCCGGTTCGCTCGCTGGCGAACCTGGTTGAGCAGACTGGACGCGATTTCTCTTTCCTCGTAGTCACCTGCGATCGGGATCTTGGAGACAGCCGGCCATATCCAGGTGTCGACCTGTCCGGCTGGAACGAAGTTAAGGGTGCCCAAGTCGCTTACGTTGCGCCGACTCTCTCCGGGTTGCTTAGGCTGATGCGCTTGTTTGTGAAGACTCCGCACGACGTCCTGTACCTGAACAGCCTGTTCAATCCCGTCTATACACTTCTGCCTCTTGCATTGCGCAAGCTTCGAATCGGCCCGTCGACACCGGTTGTAATCGCGCCACGCGGTGAGCTGTCAGCCGGGGCCTTGGGTCTAAAGAAGACCAAGAAGCTGGCCCTTCTTCGACTGGCCAAGCTGATGCGGCTTTATCAGCCGGTGACGTGGCACGCTTCAAGTGAATTCGAGGCCACCGACATCAAGGACTGGTTTGGGCGGAAAGCGCGAATTGTGATTGCCGTCAACGTGCCATCGTCGACAAAGGGTTGCGGAGAAGTCAGAGCAGGCGGCCTGCAGGAGGGGGCGGCACTTCGGGTGGTGTTTCTGTCCCGTATCACGCCCAAAAAGAACCTGGAGTTTGCCTTGCGTGTCCTCAAGCGGGTCAGCGCACCCGTCGAGTTCGCCATTTATGGGCCGCACGTAGATCGAGCCTACTTAGCGCGATGCAGGGATATGGCCGAAGCTATGCCGGGGAATGTGAACGTGCAGTGGCACGATGCCGTTCCACCGGAACAAGTGGTCGACGTTCTGGCCGGGCACGACCTGTTTTTCTTTCCGACGCGAGGCGAGAACTACGGCCACGTCATCGCCGAGGCGTTGACGGCGGGCACACCAGTGCTGATCTCGGACTCGACGCCGTGGCGGGGCCTCGACTTGGCCGGTGTCGGATGGGACATAGGACTAGAGCACGAGGCCAAGTTTGTCGAGCGCATAGAGCAGTGTGCGCGGATCCCGCGAGGCGACTACACTGCGTGGCGCGGACGGGTGGCGCTATATGCGCAAGGCAGGTTGGCCCTGCCGGATGTGGTCGAGGCTAATCGGCGGCTTTTTCGTTCGGCGGTGTGAACCGCCCCGGATTTTGAGGGGGCTCCAACCTCTGAGAAGACGGGGCCATGAACAAGTCGAGACGATTGCATGACTGCGTATGAGGCGACAGGGATTTCGTTCGATTGTACGCGTTCGGGGATGTCATCTTGAGCGACGCGTAGTTCCGAAGGATGCTCGTGTCCGCTTAACTTAGGCGGACACATGGACACCAATCTGATTGCTTCCCCGGGTCGAAACCGTCGGCGTCGTCATAGCGCGAAGTTCAAGGCGTCGGTGATCGCCGCCTGTCAGCAGCCTGGGATGTCGATGGCGGCGGTCGCGCTGGCTAATGGCTTGAATGCGAACATGCTCCGAAAGTGGGTAGGCGGCCAAACGCCGACGTCTATTGACGGATTGCGGCGAGATCCGAACGAAGCGGGTTGTCGGCGAAGCGCTTGACCCATTCTCGAGGCGTGAGTTCGGCGACGCGGCTGGCCGGCAGTTCGCTGATCCGCTGCAGTACATCGACCAGGTACGTGTACGGATCGACGTCGTGGCGCCGGCAGGTGGCAAGGATCGTCTGGATCGTCGAGAGTTGCTTGGCACCGGTCTCGCTCGAGCAGAACAACCAGTTTTTCCGCCCCATCGGGATCACCCTGAGGGCGCGCTCCAGATCGTTCGTGTTCAGATCGAGCCAGGCGTCGGTGAGGAACTGGACCTGCCTCAGTTCCACATACACCGAATCATGCTGCCATGAGCTGCCGCTCGACCTGCAGGGGCGTGCGGTAGCCTATCGCGCTATGCAGTCGCCGCCGATTGTAGAACCCCTCGATCCAGTCGACGATGTCAGTGCGGGCGTGGTCGCGGCTGCGATACCGAACGTGATCGACTCGCTCGGCCTTCAGAGACTTGAAGAAGCTCTCCATGACGGCGTTATCCCAGCAGTTCGCTCGCCGTTGGGTGGATTCAACGTAAGCGGTCAAACCTCGACGTTCTTTCGGAGATGGATTCGACCGACTATCTTGCGCACTCGATGAACGAGGAGGCGAGGCAGGACGATGGGTGCGATGACGAATACCGGCGTGCGCAAGCACCGGGGCGAGAGCGAGTGGCGGCGACTGATCGCCGAGCAGGAGAGGAGCGGATTGAGTCAGCGCGAATTCTGCGAGCGTGCCGGGTTGTGCGCGCAGTCGCTGACGAACTGGCGGCGTCGCATTGGCGCGGCGTCGAGTCCACCGGCATCGCGCGGTTCAGCGGTATCGGTTCGACACGATGGACCGTCAGCCGCCTTCGTCGAGATCGGCACGACGTTGTCTCGACCGCTCGATGCTGGCGTGAGGGTTCGCCTTGAACTGGGCGCCGGCGTTGTGCTGGAGCTCTCGCGTGTCTGATGGCGACGCTGCCGCTCGGAACACGGGTGTTCCTGTGTTTGAAGCCGACCGACATGAGGAAGAGCTTCGACGGTCTGATTGCGGCGACCAAGGTCGTGATCGGCCAGGATCCGCTGTCGGGTCACCTGTTCGTGTTCGTGAACCGCAAGGCCGATTACGCGAAGTGCTTGTATTGGTCGCGAGGCGGCTACTGCCTGTGGGCAAAGCGATTGGAGGCTGGTCGTTTCGCGAAGGTGGCAGCGACGGGATCGATGAGCGCAGCATCGACGAACGCAGTCGCGATGACCGACACACAACTGCTGATGTGGCTCGACGGAATCGAGATCGATTCGACGAAGCAGCGCAAGCGCTTCGTGCTGCGACGAGACGTGCGAGAGCATCAGGATCTGCGAGACATCGGGCAACGCATCTGAGAGAATCGGTGCACGATGAGCGCAGTCGCCAACGACCCGATGATCGAAGTGCCGAAGCGCCAGTTCGACGCAATGGTGTCCGATCTGGCGGCGATGCGCGAGCAGCTTGCGTGGTTCAAGCGTCAGGTGTTCGGCGTCAAGAGCGAGAAGCGCCTCGATGGGTCTGCCGATCAAGCGAACCTGTTCACAGCCGGCCAGGCGCCCGCTTCCGACAAGAAGCCGGCGACGGTCGATGTTCCGGCGCACAAGCGCCAGAAGCATCGTACCGGCGACGAGGTCAACGACAGCGGGCTGCGGTTCGGTGCGGACGTGCCGGTTCGCGAGATCGTGCTGCCGTGCCCCGAGCTCGCGGGCCCCGATGCCGAGCAGTACGAACTGATCGACCACAAGGTGAGCCTGCGGCTCGCGCGCCAGCCGGGCAGCCATGTGGTGCTCAAGTACCTGCGCCCGGTCGTGCGGCGCAAGGCCGACGGCGCGATGAGCACCGTGGCCGCGCCGCTCGGCGTACTGGACCATGCACAGATCGACGTGAGCTTCGTGGCTGGCGTGCTGGTCGACAAGTTCGTCTACCACGTGCCGCTCTACCGCCAGCATCAACGACTCGCCGACGAAGGTATCGTCGTGGCGCGCTCGAGCCTGGATGCATGGGCGCGGCGCTCGATCGATCTGCTCGGCCCGATCTGCAAGGTGATCTGGGAAGGCATTCTGCAGGGCGACCACCTGAAGATCGACGAGACGCCGATCAAGGCCGGACGAACGCAGGTGCAGGACGGCCCGCGAGCGGGCCAGGGCAAGATGAAGACCGGATGGCTGTGGCCGGTGCTTGGCGAGAACGGCGACATCGCCTTCGGCTACTCGGCTCAGCGCGGCGCGCTGGCGGTGAAGGCGTTCCTGGGCGAGGCGTACAAGGGCACGATCCAGACCGACGGCTACCAGGTCTATGCCGACTACGCGGCAAAGCTGCCTGGGTGCATCCACGCGCTGTGCTGGTCGCATACGCGACGATCGTTCCTCAAGGCCGAGGCGAGAGACAAACTGGCGACCGACCAGGCGCTGGAGATGATCCGGGCGCTGTACGCGATCGAGCGGCGATTGAAAGAAGCCGCCTCGGACGGGACGATGATCCTGGAGATCCGGCACAAGGAGAGCAGGCCCGTCGTCGAGAAGTTCTTTGCTTGGGTCAACGCACAGATCCAGGACCCGTCACTGACGCCGAAGAGCCCGCTGGCCAAGGCGCTCGCCTACGCCAAGGAGCGCGAGGCGGGGCTGAAGGTGTTCCTCACCGACGCCTGGCTCGATCTGGACACCAACGACCTCGAGCGGGCGCTACGCGTGATCCCGATGGGGCGCAAGAACTGGTTGTTCTGCTCGAGCGAGACCGGTGCCAAGCAGCTCTCGACGATCCAGACGATCCTTGCCACCTGCCGGCGCCACGACGTCGATCCGTACACGTATCTGGTCGACGTGCTGCAGCGGATCAACGAGCTGCCGGCCAGCCGCGTTGCCGAACTCACGCCTCGCGAATGGGTCAAGCGCTTCGCCGACAACCCACTCCGTTCGGATCTCGCCGCCACCCGTCAATAGACGTCGGCGTTTGGCCGCTTACGGACCAGCGACAAGCATCCCGGGCACAGGATCTATCCGTACCTGCTGCGCGATGTCGTCATCGAGCGGGCCAACCAGGTCTGGGCGATGGACACCACGTACATCCCAATGGCCCGGGGATTCGTCTACCTGACGGCGGTGATCGACGTGGCAAGCCGATGCGTTCTGGCCCACCGGCTCGCAACGACGCTGGAAGCATGCCATGCGGTCGACGCGCTCGAGCAGGCGTTCGCCCGGTACGGAACTCCTGAGACCGTCAACACCGATCAGGGAAGTCAACCCGGATTCAATCGGTCGTCGCAACACGGCTTTGATCGGCACGTATTAGCTGCTCGGCAAGAGCCTCGGCTGGCGTACGCCAGCCGAGGCTCTTGCGCGGTCGCGTGTTGAGAGCGAGGGCCACTGCTTGCAGCTCCGGACACCCGTAGGCACACAGGTTGGTCCCCTTCGGGAAGTACTGTCGCAGCAGGCCGTTTGTGTTCTCGTTCGTGCCCCTCTGCCACGGGCTTCGCGGATCGCAGAAGTACACCTTCAATCCAGTGGCAAGCGATAACCGGACGTGCTGACTCATCTCAGCGCCCTGATCCCAGGTTAGCGAGCGTCGTAGCTGGTCAGGAAACGATTTCATGGACAGCTCGATAGCGTCCCGGACCGCCGTGGCACCATGGCCAGCAAGTGCCGGACCGTTCTTGTCACGCGGCTCCTGCCCGTGGCCCGGTAGCGGTGGCAAGTGAAGCAGAACCGTAAATCGCGTCGTTCGCTCGACTAGGGTACCAATTGCGGAACTGGCCAATCCAAGAATGAGGTCTCCTTCCCAGTGCCCAGGCACTGCCCGATCCTCGACCACTGCTGGTCGCTCGCTGATCAGTATCTCAGGCGTAATGAACGACTTTCCCTTACCGCGAGTGCGCGCTCTCGGAACCCGCAAGGTACGACCTGTCCGTAGGCAGGCGGTCAATTCGCGCCGAAGTGCTCCCCGGCCTTGCACGTAGAGCGCTTGGTAGATTGCCTCATGGCTGATGCGCATGGCAGGGTCGTCAGGATAGTCAATCACGAGGCGGTGGGCAATCTGCTCAGGGCTCCACGCCCGTGCCCAGCGCCGATGAGAGCGTCGTCCTTGGCGCCGTCCTTTCCAACTTACCATAGGGCCCACTATCGCTTTGCCCGCCGGCGTTGCAACGACCCCTGCCAAGCGATCCTGGACGTAAGTGCGTAGAGCTTCATTACTTGCAAGCTTGGCTGGCTTGGGTCGCTGTGCGGCGCGGTCAGCATGCCATTGTGCAGCGCTTGCCCGATACTTGAACTGCCCGCCTCTCGTCGCTGCGTTGCGCCGCAACTCTCGAGACACCGTCGATGCGGCGCGCCCAAGCTGACGTGCGATCTCCCGAACTCCTTCACCTTGGGCCCGCAAGAGCGCCACCTGCTCCCGTTCCTCGAACAACAGATAACGACCCGTAGGCGGCGGCGACGAGGGCGACAGATGTGATGGCGCCATTCCTCCACACTCCCGAAACCATCTTGTACCGACCGCCTGCGACACCCCAGCACATCGAGCTGCATCTACGCTTGTGTACCCATCGGCGATTGCCTGCCAGAACGGCCGCCTTCGCGATCGATGCACTACGGGTGGCCGGCCTGGCGATATCAACTTCCGGCGCCTCAGTCGTTCCGATCTCAGATTCTCTTTGCTCATCATCACCTCGCTTCAAGAGGTGTTGCGTCGATCGGTTGAATCCACCCAATTCACTGCCGAGGACTTCATCAACGCGGTGATCTCGCGAGGCTGCAAGCTCAGCATGGACGGACGCGGTGCCTGGCGCGACAACGTCTTCGTCGAGCGCCTCTGGCGTACGATCAAATACGAGGAGGTCTACCTGAAGGCCTACGACAGCGTCGCCGAGGCTCGCCTGGGCATCAGTGGCTTCATCGACTGGTACAACCACGGCCGGCCGCATTCGTCGGTCGACAAGAGGCCGCCGATGGCGGCCTACGAGGCACTGCTGCCGGCGCTCGCGCTGGCAGCGTGAGAGGTGTGCAATGAGTTGCCCACCGCGTCGCTCGTTCGTCGTAGCCGACGAACGCCGCCGTGGACAACTCGCCACCATTACCGACCGCAGGCAATCCACTTATCTCTCGCCTTCAGCTGTTCAAACAAGTGGAGCCACCTCTGTCTGCTCCCTTGCGAAACACCTCGTGGGACCGGATGTTCATGAAGAGCAGGACGCGCGCCGCCCCCCGGCTGATGCGCAACTGTTCGATGAGCAGACGCGCCTGCGCCGGATCGCTCAGGTCTTGCAGTGCGTCGGACCCGATCGCCGCCGTATCGATGCCGTACTCGCGCTCGAAGCCAGGCTTGCAGGTCAACGCATCGCGCATCGGTCCCCTCGGATAGCCCCAGGCCGTGAAATGCGATGGGGGTGCGGCCCGGGTGTCCTGCACCGCCTTCATCATGGCCGAGATCAGGAGCAGCTGGCCGCCGCAGTCGAGCTGTACATCGACGGGTCGGCTTCCAACCTCGGCCGGCGTCGCCTTCACCAGCAACGTCATAGATTCATCCGGTTGTACGGTAAGCGGCTCCCGATACGGAATCAGCGCATCGCCGACGATATTCGACTTGATCGTCGGCACGTACCCGAGCAGGTGCGCCTCCACCTCTTTCGCCAGCGCGCCCGATATCGACAGCTGCCGCGCCGAAGCGCTGCGGTTGACCACCTGCCACGCGAACCAGGCCGGCTGACCGGCGATCGTGACGTCGGCCGCCTCGAATCCGGCGGGCATCGGCTGCAACTGCGGTGTATCGAGGCGGAACGACTGCCACGGCCAGATTCGGGTGGCTGAGCAGCCACCAACCGGGCTGCTCGCCGCAGAGTCAGCTGGCCGAGGCTGAGGGGCGGGTTCCTTTCGGAAGAACCAGGGGGCCGGGTCTCCGGCAGCAAGCACCTTGGGAAGACGCCCCTCGCTGTCGAGTCGCGCAACGATCGTGCGCATCATGCCGCCGATCCGCGCGTCGCGCACGGCCCCCTTCAACTTGTCACGCTCGAAGGGTGGCCCGAGGCCGGCCGTATCGGGCGTGCCTTCGGTGGCCGTGGTGCC
This sequence comes from Lautropia sp., assembly GCA_050248115.1. Classification (GTDB taxonomy): domain Bacteria; phylum Pseudomonadota; class Gammaproteobacteria; order Burkholderiales; family Burkholderiaceae_E; genus Lautropia. The sequence goes on along the minus strand of JBFWSZ010000013.1, from coordinate 100,635 downwards.
GAAAGCCTCGATCTCATCCAGGAAGATGAACGGCGCGCCGAACACCGCGACCACGATCTTCGTGGCGTTGCGGCCCTTCAGGTCGAAGCGATAGAAGCCGCGTTCGATATTCGGGCCGTCCATCTCGGTCTTCACCAGCACCCCGGGCTCGAGCCAGCTGCGATAGGACTTGCCGTCGACCGACAGGAATGCGTGGACGACCGCCGGCCACTCGATGCCGACCTTGGGCGACCGGCTCGCATGGACCCGGATCTCGGTCAGGCGCGACAGCGCGCTCAGGCTCAGCTCGACGGTCGCCGGAGACGCCATCGTCCAGCCATGACTCGTACCGGATACCCAGTGCGCATTGCGGCCCAGTTTGCCGTCGGTCAGCACCCCTTGGAGGACGGGCGTCGGCGTCGCGTAGTTGGGCGTGGGCTCGAGCGTATACGGCTGCTTGAGCGTGAGGTTCGCGCCTGATGGCGCACCGACGGTTGCACCCGATCCACCGCCCGCGCCCGCATCGGGTCGGGCGTGTGACGCGTCGATGCGGCCGTGCTTCACGTACTCGAGCCCCACGGCCATCGCGAGCATCAGCACGAGTAGGATCCAGGCGAGCCTCACAATCATCCGGCCTCCTCACTTCAACGCGTTTTCGAAAGGCACCCCGATGACCGAGTGCAATGCCGTCGATCAGGTTCGACCCGGCGACAGGACGGCGGCGACGGGCCGACTGCGGCGCCGATCCTCTTATGGACGGGGAGAAACCACCGGTGGCCGGCGGGATCGCTTGTACAGCGACCGGCCGCAATACGCCAACGCGATGCACATCGTCAGCGTCAGCGAACGTTCGACATAGCCGACGTAGCTTTGATCCATCAGCAACAGGAACGCGAGCGTGCTGACGGCCGGCAACTTGTACGGCGATCGGACGATTCCGCGCACGGCCACGACATACATGCTGAACCAGATGCCGATCCCGATCAGCCCGAAATTGACCGCCAACTCCGCAAGCGAGTTGTGCGCATAGGTTCCGTCGCCCACGAGCGATGCGAACATGTTCGGGCCATGACCGCTGAGCGGCCTGTCGAGGAAGGGCTCCCACGCCCGCGCGATGAATCCCTCGCGTTCGATGGCCGAGCCTTCGACCCCGTCGATCGAGTCGATCAGCCGCTTGACGATGACCTGCTCGCCGATCGAGGATTTCTCGATCTTCCGGATCGCATTAGGGTCCATCGAGTAGAAGAGCAGGGCGATGCCCGCGAGGACACCCCCCAGGATGAGCAGTTTCCTGACGAACTGGTTGCGAAGCAAAAAGAAGCCCGCTGTCGCCATGAACAGCAGCGTCGCGAACAGGCCCGCACGGGATGCGGTGAGGACCGAGACGGCCATCCCTGCACTCGCGAGGGCCAGGTAGGTGGGCAGCCCGACCGGGCGATTGCGCAGGAACACCAGGAAGAGCGGTGCGACCACCATCGCGGCCAAGGTGTTCGCCTGCCCGGCCAGGCCAGTGTAGCGATCGATCTCGAGGGTCGACGAATCCGCGAGCCCGCTCGCCTTGCCGGTGATGTTGATCGAGAAGCCGTCGTAGCCGACGGCAATCGCGATCATGTTGGCGACGAAGACGAGCGCGAACCCGATCAGCACGACGTTCACCGACATCCCGTTGGCGACGAACAGCGCGATCGAGATCGAGGCCAGCCAGATCGTGGTGACCTGGCCGACGTACTCGAACGGATAGTTGGGCACCAGGAGCCCCGCCACCACCACGAGGGCGTAGAACGCGACCGCCGGCGCGAGCGCGACCTGGAAACGCGCCTGGCGGGTGATGAGGCCGAGCGTGGCCCAGATCGCCGACAGCACGGCCACGACGAAGCCGCCCCGGCTCAGCCCGGGCACGCCGATCAGCAGGATCCCGAAGACGATATAGAGGAAGGTGAGGATCGTGCCGAAGCGAAGCCACGTCGGATTGGCTGCCGTTGGCCTGAAATCGTCGAAGGAACCGGAGAGGGTGGTCGCTGTCATCTGGGACGCTCAGGATCGAGGGCGTTTGCCGGGCGGCACGAAAGTCCGGGCGAGAGCCGGCCCATTCTAGCGGCCCGGCTGTCGAAGGGGCGGCGGTTCTTCGCGCTGCAGAGGGAGACCCCGCCGACGGGTGTCGACGCGTCTTACGGGCTGCGCGTCGAAGCAGTGCAGTGCCGATAGGATGTGCCGAATAGAATCGCCGGATCGATGAATCGCGGCCAGACTGTTCTCCTCTACGGGTACTTCGCGCAGGTCTACGGGACGGTCCTGTCGATCGCGGTGTCGCCCCTGATCCTTCGCGCGGTCGGAGCGGAGACGTATGGCCTGGTCGGGCTGTTCCTGATCGCACAGGCCTGGTTCCAGTTGCTCGATGCGGGCCTGACCCCCGCGCTGACGCGCGAGACGGCGCGCTTTCGCGGCGGCGCGGCGACCGGGCGGTCCTTGCGCGACACGCTGCGCGGCCTTGAGGCGCTGGTGGCCCTACTGGCGTTACCCGTGCTGGCGTCGTTCTGGCTGGGGTCTACGCCGATCGCGACCCACTGGATCCGGCGCGACACGCTCGCGATCGGCGAGATCGTGGCGGCGCTGAATTTCATGGGCGTGATCCTGCTGCTGCGCTGGGTGTCCGGGATCCGCCGCGGCGTGCTGGGGGGCTTCGAGCGGCACGGAACCCTTCAGTCGGTCAATGTCGCCGTGGCAACCTTGCGCTTCCCCGGCATCCTGTGGCTGTTCTCGTGGGTTGCCCCGTCGGCAACCTCGTACTTCGCCTGGCAGCTCGCGATCAGCGTGCTCGAGGCGATGGCGTTGTGGCTGTTCTCGCGCCCGCTGCTGCCACGCGAACGAGCGGGGCGGTTGGCTGAAAGTCTGGCGTCGCTGCGCACGATCGGCGCATTCGCCGCGAACCATGCGTTCCTGTCGCTGATCTGGATCGTCGTCACGCAGACCGACAAGCTGATCCTCTCGAGCTTGCTGGATCTGGCGAACTTCGGATATCTGTCGCTTGCTGTTGCCGCCGCCGCGGGCGTGCAGTTGATCGTGATGCCGATCAGCCAGGTGCTGATGCCCAAGCTGGCGCGCCTGCATGCGGAGCAGGATCCGGCCGCGTTGCTGGCGACGTACCACCGCTATACACGCCTGGTGGTGGTCTTCTCCTGCGTGACGGCGGCCGTGTTCGCGGCGTTCGGGCCGGCCGTGATGTGGGCGTGGACGGGCGACGCGAAGATCGTCGATGCGGTGGGGCAGGTGCTGGCTTGGTACGCGGTCGGGAACGCGGCGCTCGTGATCGGGGCGATGAGCTACTACCTCCAATACGCGAACGGCAATCTGCGTCTGCACACGATCGGCACGATGGCGTTCCTGATCGTGGTGGTGCCGTGGCTGTTCTGGGCGGTATCGCGATTCGGGATGCTGGGCGCTTCGGTGACCTGGGCGGCCGTGTGCATCGCCTATCTGCTGACCTGGGTCACCGTCACCCACCGGCAGTTGCTGGCCGGTGCGCACTGGCGCTGGCTGCTCGACGATGTATTGCGCATCGTGGTGCCGGTCGTCGTCGTGGCGATCGCGCTCGCGCGGCTGGTGCCGATGCCCGATGCGCGCGTCGCATCCGCACTGGTGCTGATCGCTTGCGGCTGCGTGCTGATGCTGACGGCGCTGGTCGCTTCGGGTCTATTGCAACCGTGGATCAAGTCTGTGCATACTGGCCGTGCAAGCTAGCGCGATGCAGCGACACCAGCCAGATGCCGTAGACACGCAGGATTCCAGCCCGAGTTTCGAGTAGCTGCTCTCGAGTGATCGGTCTCGAGTACCCGGGCGCTCTGCCTTTGCCGAACGGTTCTGGCCCGAACGTATTCGGGATGGGCCATGGCAGATCCTCGAAGCAGGCGTACCTTCATCGGCGGCACGCTTTCCCTGCTGGGTGCGTGCAGCGATCCGCTGGGCCTTCGCTCGGATTCGTCGACAACCGTGTCGGGCGAAGGCACGGGGTCGCCGGACGGAACGGCGGATCCGGTCGGCGTGACGCCGGGCGCAGCGCCTGCACCGTCCTTCGTGCCGGGGGTCACCTGGCCGGTGCTCGAGACGGTCACCCGCTATCCCGGCAGCAGTGCGGAGTTCAATCCGCTCCAGGTGCCTGCCTATCTGGCCCAGGTGTCGGAACCGCGCGCGCCCAAGCAGCTGGCGAGCGGGCGCGGCAAGGCGACGGTCCTCACCCGCATCTCGGATGTGAAGGCCTTTGCGCCGCCGACCCAAGGAGGATGGACCAATTTCGGGCCGGTGTACGCGAGCCGACAGCACTGGAACGCCGATCACTCCCGCATGATCGTGCACGCGTACGACATCGCCACGACCGGCGCCGTGAACCCCCACTACCTGACGACGGCCGCGCACTTTCTCGACGGACGCACCGGTGCCTATCTGAAGCCGTGCAGCACGCCGCAGCGTGGTCTGCCGCCCCACTGGCGGTGGTCGAACACCGATCCGGACGAATTGCTCTTCGTCGAGTACAAGGGAACGACGCTCGGCAAGTACTCGCTCAAGGCAGACACCTTCAGCGTCGTGAAGAACTTCTTTCCCGCCTACGAGGCGGTAACGCTCGATTTCAACGGCGGCAACGCCGAGCCCGACCTGGCCGGGCGTTACTGGGCGCTGGGCATGCAGAGGCAGGGCGCCTGGTACATCGTCTGCTGGGACCGGCAGGAGGACCGCGTGCTCAGCGAGATCCCGGTGCCGATGGAGCCGGGCAGCGGGCACATCGCGGATGCCACGATGTCGCGCTCGGGCCGGTTCATCGTGATTGCGAGCACGCTGCCGTGGACGGCCGCAGGCGTGTCGATCGGGCGCGGCATCGCCGTGTTCGACCGAAGCGGCAAGTACTTGCGGTCGCTCGACCAGGGCAGCAGCGCCACGAACATCATCGATCACAACGGGGTCGCGCTCGATTCGGATGGCAACGACGTGTGGGTCTATTTCCGATCGGTCACCGGTGGCGACGACCGGTCTATCGTGTCGATTCGCCTGGACGGTACCTCGCCCGGTACCGGACGCACCGAGGTCGAGCCGGGGCTGATCTTGGGCGCTTTCTATTTCATCGCGTGTGCGTTCAACAGGCCGGACTGGGTCGTGGTGAGCGACTATCCCGCTCCAGCGGGGAATACGGCGTTCAACCAGTACCCGTACCGCGGCATGATCTGGGCGTTCAGGCTCGACGGCAGCGGCAAGGTCTATTCGATCGGGCCATCGCGCTATTCGACGGTGGATTTCAAGGGGCTGGACTGGTACTTCATGATCCCGTGGGCGACGCCGAATCGCGACCTGAGCACGGTGCTGTTCAAGTCGAGCATGAGCCTGGACTGGTCGCAGGGCGACCATGACACGTTTCATGCGTATCTGGCGCGGCCCGCCCCCTGATGGCGCGACCCGCCTCTTGATTCATCCCGGCCGGTGGCGCGAAGACCCCGGGGTGTCGGCGCTTCGCGTTGCGTTCGACCTGATCTGCGTTCACCATTGCCCCATCGGTGCCGCGCACTGCGCCCGCGCCGAATTCGCCATGCCCCCTGAACGAGTCCGATGAAAAGCAGTCTTGATGTCCAGCGCGAGCGCGAGCAGGAATATTGGAATGGAGTCCGACAACGCCAGGCCGGCAAGCTGCTGTCGGTCGATTCGGTGCGCGCGAACGAACTCCGCCCGTGCTACGAAGGCGAAGGCGACCTGTACTCGGAGAACCGTGCGCTTTTTCACCAGATCATCCTCGGCGACGGGGGTTGGGAGGGCAGGCACGTCCTCGACTACTGCAGCGGGCTGGGCAACTGGTCGATCTACTACGGACTGACCGGCGCGGCGAAGGTCACCGGCTTCGACATGGCCGCCAAGGGGATCGAGGCCGCCAACGAGCATGCAGCGCGCCAGGGCCTGCAGGACAAGGTCAGGCTCGTCGTCGCCGATGCGACCGATCTGCCGTTCGCCGACGGCGAATTCGACATCGTGATCGGGCACGGCGTGATCCATCACACGATCAAGTATCCGGGCATCTTCGAGAACCTGTATCGGGTGATGAAGCCCGGCACGAAGGCGTACTTCCACGAGAACCTCGCGGACTTCCCGCTCTGGCGGCTGTGGTGGTGGTGGAAGGGCGAGGTGCCTGAAGGCGACGTGCCGATCTTCTCGAACGAGGTGCGCGAGAAGGCGCGGATGTTCTCGAAGGTCGAGATCATCGGCGACAGTTTCGTGCATTCGATCAAGACGGTCGTGTACAAGAAGGGCATGAGCGACTTGCGCCGGCGCGTGCTGCGCGCCTCGCACCGTACCGACGACTGGCTCTTCGCGCGGATGCCGTGGCTGCGCGATTGGGGCAGCATGTCGGTGATCATCCTGACGAAGGCGCCGTGAGCCCGCGGCGCGCATCGGCATGACGCAGACGCCCGAGCAGGTCAGGCGCCACTACCTGATCGAGAAGGAGCTGGCCGCGCGCCTGCGCGATGCGGCGGAAGACGAGCGCCGTCAGCTTTACGCCGAGGTCTACGACGAGCTCTATCGCCGTGTGCCGGACCACCCGATGCTGGTGGCGAAGGAGGCGCAGTCGCGCATCCGCGAGCTGACCGTGCAGCGCAAGCTTCGGATGCTGAAGCGCTACCTGACCCCGCGCACGGTGTTCATGGAGATAGGCGCGGGCGATTGCCTGATGAGCCGCCGGGTCGCGCCTCTCGTCGCCAGCGTGATCGCGGTCGAGGTGTCGTCGGTGATCGCGGCGCAGGCCCGTTTGCCGGCGAACATGTCGATCGAGATCATCGACAAGCCTGCCGACATCCCGGCCGCGCCAGGATCGGTGCACCTCGCGTTCAGCGACCAGCTCGTCGAGCACCTGCACCCGGACGACTTCGTGCAGCAGTCGGCGAACGTGCTCGCTGCGCTCGCGCCAGGCGGGCGCTACGTGATCGTGACGCCGAACGGCATCAACGGCCCGCACGACGTGTCGCGCGGCTTCGATCCGGTCGCGACCGGCATGCACCTGAAGGAGTACACCTACACCGAGATGCGGTCGATCCTGCTCGGGCTGGGCTATTCGCGCGTCGAGCCGCTGATCGGGCTCAAGGGCGTGTACCTCCGTTTTCCTGGCGCGTCAGTCTCGATCGTCGAGGCCGTGCTCGGTCGGCTGCCCACGCGGCTTGCACGGCGGCTTGCAAACACGCTGGCGCTGCAGATGGTGCTCGCGATCCGACTCGTCGCGACCCGGTAGCGGTTGGAGTCCGCCCGGACGTGCTGCTGCTCGGCCCCACGCCGTCCGACCATCCGTCGCGCATCGGCGGTACGACGACGAGCTTCTCGCTGCTGGCCGCGTATCTGCGCGAACGCGATCCGGCATTGAAGGTCGTGTCGACGAACCGGTGGCGCCTGCCGGCCGAGCGCATCGTCAATGCGCTCGACGTGCTCTTGCGCTGCGCGGTGGGTGTGCCGCGCGCCGACGTCGTGATGCTGAACGCCAACCCGGCCGGTGCGGTCGTGCTCGGGCCGCTGATCCACGCGTATTGCCGGCTGTGGCGCCGACCCTTCGTGTTCCGGATGTTCGGCGGCGACCTGATCGAGGTCGTCGACGCGCTGCCGCGCTGGTTGCGGGCCGTGTTCGAACGCACGGTGCTGCGTGCGGACCTGGTGCTGCTGCAGACGCAGCGGCTGGTGTCGCACTTCCAGCGCGCGGGCCGCCGCGTTGCCTGGCTGCCCAACGCGCGCCCGCCGCCCGACGTGCGCAGGCCGACTGGCGCCTACGCTCGCCGGCTCGTTTTCGTCGGCACGATCCGCGCGTCGAAGGGGGTCGACGCGGTGCTGCGCTTTCGCGAGCGGCACCGCGCGACGCACGAGGTCCATCTGTATGGACCGATCGCTGAAGCGGCCTACCGCTGGCTCGAGCACGACGAGGACTACCGCGGTGTCGCGAAGCCGGACGAGATCCTTCTCGCGCTCGCCGACCACGACCTGTTGCTGCTGCCGACGCGTCACCCCGGCGAGGGCTACCCGGGCGTCGTGATCGAGGCGAATTCGGTGGGCCTGCCGGTGGTCGCGACGCGCTGGCTCGGCATTCCGGAGCTCGTGCACGACGGCGAGAACGGGCTGCTGGTGGCGCCCGGAGACGACGCTGCGTTCGAAGAAGCGATCCTGTCGATCGACGACGCGCGATTCCAGCGGATGTCCGCCGCCGCGCTCTCACGTGCGCGGACTTTCGAGACGACCGAGGTGTACGCGACGATGCTCGATCGGATCGCTGCACTGCGCCGGCCCGACGCGGACGCGGCGGCGCCAGGAACTCGGTAGCAGCCTGCTGGCCCTACCGTGCAGCCCTCTGCGCCGCCGAACGGTGCCTGGCGTGGGTGTCGTACCAGCCAGGGATGGGCCTTCCGCTGAGGCGGCTCAGAACCTTGATCAGCAGCCGGCCTGCGCGCAGGCGCGGGAGAACGGCGCTGTCCCCGAACCACCGGTACAGCACGAACACGCGCCGGTACCGGCGCAGCAGTGTCGCGGCGTCGGTCCAGGGGCCCGGCAGGTCCTCGCCGAATAATCCGCTCGAGCCTTCTGCGAAACGGTGTCCGGCATAATGGCCCTCGCGCGGCGGTTCGGGCTCGCGCTGCGTCGAGATGCCGCTCTGTTGAATGGCCTGGAATCCGGCGTAGCCGAGCCGGGTCAACAATACGACCTCCGCCTCGAGGCGCCCCCGGTCAACCTTTTCAGCTTCGATCGAGACATAGGCCGGGCGCTGTTCGACTGTGGCGAGGGCCTTCAGGCAGACGCGGTCCATCCCCTCGATGTCGATCTTCAGGTAGTACGGCACGCCGAAGCGTCGAAGGCACTCCGCGAAATCGACGACCGGCACCTCGATGATTTCGCTCCTGGTGCCCAGCGACTCGTTGCGGCTTGCCCATTCGCCGTCGACAGTACCCCAGACAGTGTTGCCGGTATTGCGATAAAAGCGGATCGTCTCCGGCCGATCCGTGCCTGGCGCGGGCGGCTCGCAGATCGCGCCTTCGACGATCGTCAGCATGCCGCTCGCGATCGCGTCGGCGAAGCGGGTGCGACAGCCGGCGGCGAGCCGCGGATCGGCTTCGAATCCTACGACCCGAAATCCCTTCTTCAGGTAGAACGCCGTGTCTTCGCCCTGATGCATGCCGACGTCGAAGATGAGCCGTTGCGCCGACGCAGCGTCGGGCATTGCGGCGATCGCCGCGGTCATTCCGGAAGACCCCGGAACGCGCGGCTCACGGCCCGGAACCGCGCGAGCGCGTTCAGGAAGGCCGGAGGCGACAGCAGGCTGCGCGACGCCCAGAGGGGCCGCAATAGCGCGACGATCGTGCTCGAGCGCGCCTGCGCATCGCAGAGCGTGTAGAGCAGCGACAGCGTGAACAGGCGCTTTCGGTGCGCGGGAAACGCGTCGATGTAATGCAGGATCATCTGCGCGAGGTTGCGCCGCACGCGCCTGGCCGACGCCGAATTGCTCGACATGCTGACGCCCTCGAGCTTGCGATAGACGCCGAGCGTCTCGGCGAGCTGGTAGCCCTTGCCGGACGCGAGGTATTCGACCGCATAGAACCAGTCGATCGGGTTCACCGGCGGACGGGCGGTCTTGCGTGCGCTCGCGCGATACATGGTGGCGCTGTGCACGCCGACCGTACCGATCTCGAGCGCGTCTTCCAGCAGCAGGTAGCCGTCGGGCGCGATCGCGTCGCGCACGCAGATCTTGCCGATCGGCCGCGCCTGATCGTCGATCAGCCGGACCGCGTGCCAGACGATCGACACGTCGGGGTGCGCGTCGAGGAAATCGACCTGGCGCTGCAGCTTGCCGGGCAGGAACAGATCGTCGCCGTCCAGGTGCGCGACGTACTCGCCGCGCGCCTGGTTGTGGGCGTCGACGTAGTTCCAGTACTGCCCGAGGTTCTTCTCGCGGTAGATCGGCCGGATCAGCCGAGGGTGACGTTGCGCGTATTCCTGCAGCATCTCGACGCTGCCGTCGGTCGACGCGTCGTCGCAGACGACGATCTCAAAGGGGAAGTCGGTCTGCTGCGCCAGAACGCTCTCGAGCGCCTCGCGAAAGAATGCCTTCTGGTTGTATGACAGCAGGACGACGCTGAGCTTCACCGGGTAGGACGTGCTCACGACACCTCCACCGCGTCGGCCGTGGCATCGATGTGCCGATCGCGCAGCACGCGCTCGACATCGGTGCCCCCATTCAGCGACGCGACGCATCGCAGCCGTCCGTCGTCGTCGCGCTCGAAGCACGAGACGCGTTCGATCCCGTGGTTGTAGGTGACGAGCAGGTGTCCGCGCGGCCGCAGCGCCCGCGCGAGATTCGCGGTGGCCCGCGCGATCTGGTCTTCGGTGAACGAGACGCTGTTCAGTACGTTGGCGGTCTTGATCACGTCGACCGATTCGAGCGGCCAGGGGCTCAGGCAGTCGTACTCGCGCAGGTCGACGCGCGGGTCCTTCTCGGCGAGCGCGCGCAGGTCGGGCCGCATCATGTCGGCGATGCCGACACCGGCGGCGTCCAGCGGCGGCGCCTTCGCGATCAGGTGCGTCGCGAGCGCGCCGAGTCCGGGCAACGCGGCGTCGACGTCGGCATAGGCGACGACCAGGTCCGACGCGCGCATGATGCAGCGCCGCTCGAGCGGGTGGTAGTAGTAGACCGCGCCGCCCGAACGGTGGCACGGCAAGGTCATGATCAGGTCGGTGACGTAGTAGCGCGCAAAGCGCGCGCCCAACTGGCCGATGAGGTCGAGGCTCGTCGAGCCGCACGAGGCGCCGATGTCGAGGATCCGTGTCGCTTCGTCCGGTGCACAGCGCTCGAGGAGCAATGCGTCGGTGAGTCGGTGCCGCGCCGACCAGGTCGTCTTCCAGGTGCCATCGACCTTGAAGCGCGAGATCGCCTGCTCGAACGCGTCGGCCGACAGCGCGCGGGCGCCGATGTCGCGGGGGTCGGCGGCACGCGGCAGCAGCCGCCTGAACGGTGCCGGAAAACCTTGCCAATTCGGCTTGAGGGGGATTCGCACGGGCGTAGGGGGAAGGAAATGTTGGTAGTCTAGTTCGCTATCATCGCCTCGGTTCCTGACGGCACGGCATGTTCCCCGGTCCCGGTGCGGAAGTGTCGGTGCAACCGGCGCCTGTCGGCCCGGATCGGAACCTCAATCTCCTGGACTGCTGCCGAGATGTGCGCCATCGTGGGGTGGATTGCCGACGCGGGTCGGTTCGACGTGGAATCCGCCCTTCACGCGCTGCGCCATCGTGGACCGGACGCGAGCGGGCATCGCGTCGAGACGATCGGTGGGCTGCAGGTCGGGCTCGCGCAGGCGCGGCTCAGCATCATCGACCTGAGCACCGAGGCGAACCAGCCCTTCGTGAGCGCCGACGGACGCCACGTGATCGTCTACAACGGCGAGATCTACAACTTTCGCCCCCTGCGCGCGGCGCTGACGGCCGCGGGCGTGCGGTTTCGCACGCGATCCGATACCGAGGTATTGCTCGGTGGCCTCGCGCGCGAAGGGCTGCGCTTCCTGCCGCGGCTGGACGGCATGTTCGCGTTCGCGTGGCTCGACCGCTGGGCGCGCCGCGTCGTGCTGTGCCGCGATCGGCTCGGCATCAAGCCGCTGTACTACCAGGACGCCGGCGACGCGTTCGGGCTCGCGTTCGCGTCCGAGATGCGCGGGCTGCGTGCACTCACCGGGCGCCGTCACGCACCCGACACCGCGTGCCTCGCCGAGTTCCTGCTGAACGGCTTCCTGTACGAACCCCAGAGCGGCGTCGTCGGGGTGCACAAGGTGCCGCCCGGCCACGTCGTCGAGATCGGATTGGACGACCGCTCGATCCGGACGTCCGCTTTCGTTTCCCGAGGGCAGGGCGCGGCCGGCGTCGGCGAAGCGGGCGATCCCGGCGCGGTCCGCGCGACGGCGCTTGCGGGCGCGTCGCCATGCGCCGACCTCACGTCGCGCCTGGACACCTTGCTGCGCGAAAGCGTGGCCTCGCAACGCGTGGCGGACGTGCCGCTGGGCCTGTACTTCAGCGCGGGTATCGATTCGTCGGTGCTGGCGGCGGCGGCCACCGGGGACGCGATCACCGGCCTTTATCTCAGCGCCGACGACGGGGCGGGTGGCGACATCGGCATCGATGCGCCTTTCGTCGACGCGACGGCGACGGCACTGCGCCTGCCGGTTCGGCGGGTCGCCCTCGACACCGCGGGCCTGGGCGCAGAAGGACTGCTCGCGGACTTCGCGGCGGTTGCGCGAGGCGTGGAAGAGCCGATCTCGGACTATACCTTCGTCGCGAGCGCCGCGATCGCGCGCGCCGCCCGAAGCGCCGGTTTCACGGTGATGCTCAGCGGCATGGGCGGCGACGAGGTGTTCGGCGGATACCCGCGATATCGCCTCGCCGCACACGGCGCGTGGCGCCGGCCGCTGAAGCCGCTGGCCGCACTCGCCGACCCGGTGGCACGGCGGGTGAAGCGCTTCGACAAGCGCTGGGGGCGACTGCGCGATTATTTCGAGGCCGACGACTTCGGCCTCGCGTACACCCACCTGATCGGCTATTTTCCTGCCCCGGCGGTGCACGCGCTGCTCGGTGAATCGGCGGGCATCGACGCGTTCCGGCACCGGCTCGACGCGTTGCTGGCTCCGGTCGCGACGCGCAGCCCCCTGCAACAGGCGATGCACCTGGACCGCACCGGCTTCCTCGCGCACAACCTGACCGTCACCGACAAGTCGAGCATGCAGCACGGCATCGAGGTCCGGGTGCCGCTGCTGTCGAACGCGCTCGTCGACTTCGGCGAGCGCCTGCCCGATGCGCGGTTGCTCCACAACGGCAAGACCAAGGTGCTGCTGTCGGAGTGGCTTGCCAGGCGGGTCCCCTCGCGGCTCGTCTACCGTCCCAAGGCGGGCTTCAACCCGCCGCTCGACAGGCGGATCCGGCAGCTAGAGCGTGGGCTGCTCGCGTCGGTCCTGACGAAAGGCGCGATTGCCACCCACCTGGATCCCGCCGTGGTGTCGCGCTACGTCGCCGAACACTTCGACGGCCGCGCGAACCACACCTACTGCCTGTGGCAGCTGGTCTTTCTGGCCTCGTGGCTGGAAAGCTTCGACGCCTAGGTTCGGCGCATGTGCGGCATCGCGGGCTTCCTTGGCACCGACCTCTCGGATTCGCAGGTCGACGGGCTCGCGCAGATGGCCGATGCGATCCGCCATCGCGGGCCCGATTCTTCCGGCGCGTGGGTCGATCGGGATGCCGGGATCGCGCTCGCGCATCGGCGCCTCGCCGTGGTCGAGCTGAGTGCGGCCGGCGCGCAGCCGATGCAGTCGCCGGACGGCCGCTACGTGCTGGTGTTCAACGGCGAGATCTACGACCACGGCGCGCTGCGCACGACGCTCGAACACCGCGCAGGCTGCGCAATTGCGTGGCGTGGCAGCTCGGACACCGAGACGCTGCTCGCCGCGATCGCGTGCCTCGGCCTGGAGGCGGCGCTGCGCGCGAGCACCGGCATGTTCGCGTTCGCGCTCTGGGACCGGCAGGCGCGCACGCTGAGTCTCGCGCGCGATCGCCTGGGCGAGAAGCCGCTCTACTATGGCTGGCACCGCGACTGCTTCTACTTCGCGTCGGAACTGGGTGCGATCCGGGCGCATCCGGCCTTCGAGGCGGCGATCGACCGGGACGCGCTCGGCGCCTACTTCCGGCACGGCTACGTGCCCGCGCCTCGCTCGATTCTGCGCGGGATCTCCAAGCTCGAACCGGGCACGATCGCCACGGTCGACCTCGCCGGACGCTGTCCGCACATCGTGCGATTCTGGAGCGCACGGGCGTGCATCGACGCGGGCCTCGAGACGCCGTTCGCTGGCTCGTACCCAGAGGCACTCGACGAAGTCGAGCGCCGGATCGTCACCGCGATCGCCGGCCAGCGGCAGGCCGACGTACCGGTCGGCGCGTTCCTGTCGGGCGGCGTCGACTCGAGCCTGGTGACGGCGCTGATGCAGCGCCAGCAGGCGGGCACGGTGAAGACGTTCACGATCGGCTTCGACGATCCCGCCTTCGACGAGTCGACGCACGCGGCGCGCGTCGCGGCCCACCTGGGCACCGAGCACCACGCGGTGCGATTCTCGATGCGCGACGCGCTCGAGCTCGTGCCAGGCATTGCGCGGGTGTACGACGAACCCTTCGCGGACCTGTCGCAGATCCCGACCTTGCTCGTCTCGCGCGTCGCGCGTGGGCAGGTGACCGTCGCGCTGTCGGGCGACGGCGGCGACGAGCTCTTCGGCGGCTACACACGCTATGGCACGGTGTCACGGCTGCTCGCGACGCAGTCGCGACTGCCTGCCGCGCTTCGAGCCGTGCTGGGGCGATTGGCGAGCTCGCCGATCGCCGGGCATGGCCCGACCGGCGAGCTTCGGTTCTTCGGCCGCAACCGCACGGGTTCGGGCCCACTCGCGCGTCTGCCCAGGGCGCTGGAACTGCTCACGATCGGCGAGCCGCAGGCGCTCTACCGGAACACCTTGTCGCACTGGAAGCGGCCGCAGGACGTGGTGATCGGTGCGACCGATCCGTCGATGTGGATGAACGAGCCGCGCGGCTGGATCGCCGACGCGCCGGCGCAGGTGTCGCTGCAGTTCGCCGACATCGGCGCGTACCTGCCTGACTGCATCCTGGTGAAGGTCGATCGCGCGGCGATGCACGTGTCGCTCGAGACCCGGGTGCCGCTGCTCGATCACCGCCTGTTCGAGTTCGTGTGGACGTTGCCGCCCGCGTTCCACGCGGCCGACGGTCCGCGCAAGCGGATGCTCAAGGATCTGCTGTATCGATACGTGCCGCGCGCGCTCGTCGACCGACCGAAGATGGGCTTCGGCATCCCGATCGCGCAGTGGCTTCGTGGACCGCTGCGGGCGTGGGCGGATGATCTGCTCTCCGCGCCGCGCGTCGCGCGCGACGGCCTGCTCGACGCGGCGCGGATCGGTGCGGCCTGGCAGGCGTACCTCCGCGGGGCCGACCACCTCGAAGGCCCGGTCTGGACGGCGTTGATGTTCCAGTCGTGGCGCGAGGGCCTCGACGGATGAAGCTGCTCTTCGTGATCGACCACCTCGGCGGCGGCGGCGCGCAGCGCCAGTTGGTCAACGTCGCCGCCGGCCTGCGCGAGCGCGGTCATGCGGTGACGGTCTTCACCTATCACCGCAACGATGCGCATCTCGCGCGGCTCGAGGCGGCCGGTGCCGAGCACGTGCATCGCCCCAAGCGCAGCCGCTTCGACCTGGGCCCGCTTCGGGCGCTGCACCGGATGGTGCGGCAGGATCGCCCCGACGTGGTGGTCGCGTTCCTGCGCACCCCGTCGTTCTATGTCGAGGCGGTCCACCTGCTGGCGCGCTCGACGCCGGTGATCGTGTCCGAGCGGGCGGGGGTCGAGCACCGTGGGCTGCAAGTCGCCGACATCGCGTCCGGCCTCGGGCACCTGATCGCGACGCACCTCACCGCGAACAGCCACGACTATCTCGAACGGCTCGCGCGCGTGCTGCCGATCGCCGGGCGCAGCACCGTGATCTACAACGGTGTCGAACCGAAGTTCTTCGACGCCGGCCGCGCCCGCATCGCGCAGGACGAGGCGGATGCGGCGCAACGGTGTCGGCTCTGCGTCGTGTCGGCCCGCGTCACCCGGCAGAAGGGCCCGATGCCGCTCGCGCTCGCGCTCTCGACCTTGCGAGAGGCCGGCACCGAGGTCGACCTGGACTGGATCGGGCCGCTCGACGAGGCGTCCCCCCTCGTTCGCGACGTGAAAGCGGTGATCGCGGCACGGGGGCTCGATCGCCGGTGGCGCTGGCTCGGCCGCGTGGCCGACGTCGAGCGCGCCTACGGCCGCTACGACGGGCTGGTGCTCCCGTCCGTCTTCGAGGGGGTCGCGAACACCATGTGCGAGGCGATGGCCTGCGGCCTGCCGGTGATCGTGACCGACATCGCCGACAATGCGCGCATCGTCCGCGACGGTGTCGACGGCATCGTCTGCCGGGCCGACGACCCGGCAGCGCTCGCACGGGCCATCGCCCGCTTCGTCGCGATGGATGTACGCGCGCGGCGGCGCATGGGTGTGTCTGCACAGGCGCGCGCGCGCGAGCTCTTCTCGATGGACACGCTGGTGGGCCAATGGGAAGCGCTGTGCGAACGCATCGCCACCGGCGCCGGCAATCCCGACTCGAACTGGCAACGCTCATGAAACCTCGGACGCGACGATGAACAAGGCGATCCGCTTCACCGCGCGGCTCCTTGCGCCATGGCACCTGGACGACCCGCTGATCGGCGCATTGCGCCACGCACGCGACGCCGCGTCGCGCAGCTACTGGCACGTCCGGCGTGGTCTGGGCCGCGTCGACCGGCGGCGCATCGACGCGCACCTTGGCGGCCCGGGCCCCGTCCGGCTGCACCTGGGCTGCGGCGAACATCTGTTGCAGGGCTGGCTGAACGCCGACTTCTTTCCGACGGCCCCCGATGTGATCCACATCGACGCGACCCGACGCTTTCCGCTGCCGGACGCCAGCGTGGACCGGATCTTCAGCGAGCACATGATCGAGCACCTGAGCTACGTCGACGGCCTGACGATGCTCGCCGAGTGCCGGCGCGTGCTGAAGCCGGGCGGACGGATCCGCGTGTCGACGCCCGATCTCCTCGCGCTCCTCGACCTGTGTCGCAAGGACCGGTCGGCGTTGCAGCAGCAGTTCCTCGACTGGAGCACCGAGCGCTTCATCGACTGGGCGCCGTACGCCGGCGAAGCGATCTTCCTCAATCACTTCGTGCGCAGCTGGGGCCATCAGTTTGTCTACGACGAGGCCACGTTGCGCGATTCGATGCGTCGCTGCGGGTTCGCCGAGATCACCGCGCATGCGATCAACCTCAGCGACGACCCGCTGCTTCGCGATCTCGAGAACGAGGCCAGGATGCCGGCAGGGCTGCTCGCGCTGCATTCGATGACGCTCGAGGCGGTGAGGCCGGCGGCGGGCTGATCGGCAGCGGCTCTCCGGTGCGCCGACCTGCCGCGTCGCGCGCGTGCGTGCCGCGGATCGGGCGCGCCAGCCCGTCGGTCGGGCCAGTGTCTGGAAACCACGACACGATCCCCAGTATCGGGTCCGTCCGCCGGGTGTTCGGCGGTGCGAAGGAGGCCCGATGCATCGTCGCGATCTGCTGCTTCGAGGGCTGGCGCTTGCGCTTGCCGGCTGTGCGTCCGAGCCGTCTCCCGAGGGGGTGGTGTCCAGCGCGGGCGCCGCACCGGACGAAGTGCCCGTCAAGGCGTCGGTGCCGGTCGACCTTCGGGCGCGGCCGCGTCACGTCGACCCGGCCGCGTCGTCCTGGCCGGTGGCGCGGCCCGTCGGCACCCACCCGGCGCCGCCGCTCGTCGTTGCGCAGGGTGTGCCGCCGTACCTGGAGCCGGTCGCCGACCTTGCGACCGCGCCACCGATCGCGAGCCGCTCGAGCCGTCCGACGAGGCTCACCCGTGTCAGCGATGCCCGCGCCTTCGCGCGCCCGCTGAGCGGCCCGGATTGGAACAACTTCGGACCGCAGTACACACAGATCCAGCACTGGTCGGGTGACGGCTCGATGCTGGTGGTCCGCGCGCTCGGGATCGCCGCGGACGGCGCGAACCGCCCGCACGACTTCTACACCTCGCTGCACCTGCTCGACGG
Source organism: Lautropia sp. (assembly GCA_050248115.1). Taxonomy (GTDB): domain Bacteria; phylum Pseudomonadota; class Gammaproteobacteria; order Burkholderiales; family Burkholderiaceae_E; genus Lautropia. Next base: position 82,963 of record JBFWSZ010000013.1, on the reverse strand, counting down.
CCGCACCGGCGCGTATCTGCGCCCCTGCATCGATGCGGCGCTGCGCGGGCTGTCGACTCAGTGGCTGTGGTCGAACGCCGTGGCCGACGAGATGCTCTTCGTCGAGGCGCCCCGATGCGCGATCCAGACCTTCGTACCGTCGTCGAGCACCTTCGGGGTGTTGAAGGTCTTCGACGGCTACGACGCACTGCTGCCGGAGCTCAAGGGCCTGAACGAGTCGCAGTCGGACGATGGCCGCTTCATCGCGCTGATGCTGCAGAAGGATGCCCAATGGCACGCGGTCGTGTGGGACCGCAGCCTCGATGCCTTCGCCTTCGTGCTGCCGGTGCCGGCGACCTTCGTCGAGCACCGCTCGTCGATCAGCATCTCGCCGTCGGGCGCCTACGTGGTGATCGGTTCGCTGGACGCGTGGCCGCTCGGTGCGACGGTCGTGCCGGCGGGCATCTCGGTGTTCGACCGGGCGAGCGGGCAGTACCTGCGCACGCTCGGCGAAATGCACGAGGCGACGCACCCGATGGCGCACGGCGGCTGCGGGGTCGACGCACACGGCAACGACGTGTGGGTCCACTTCTGGGGTCCACCGCGCAGCGCGCTCGACGAGCGCTGCGTCCGTTCGTGGCGGCTCGACGGCTCCAGCGTCGGACCCGGTCGCGCCGAGTGCGAAGACGGCATCATCGCAGGGCTCGACTACCTGACGACCGTGGCGCGTGGCTGGGTCCTCGTGTCCGACTATCCGATGCCGACGGAGAACGCGTCGTGGAACGCGTTCCCGATGCGCGGCCACGTCTGGGCTCTGAGGCTCGACGGCAGCGGTGCTACCTACCCGATCGTGCCGGAGCGGATCTCGCACACGGACCATGCGCCGGGGGTGAACGGCGGCTACTGGTGGTATCCGTGGGCGACGCCCAACCGCAGCCTGACGCAGGTGCTGTTCCGCTCCGGGATGTCGATCGACTGGTCGGGCGGTGTGCCGCCCGAGTTCCACGCGTATCTCGCGACCGCCTAGCGCCTGCGCACCGCTGCGGCGAGCGCGTCCACGACCCGCTGCTGATCCTGTGCCGTCAGGTACGGGTGCATCGGCAGGCTCAGCACCTCGGCCGCGGCGCGTTCGGCGACCGGCAGGCGAAGCGCGCCGAAGGCTGGTTCGTAGACGGGCTGGCGATGCAGCGGGATCGGGTAGTGCACGGCCGTCGGAATCCCACAGGCCTTCATGTGAGCCGCGACGGCATCGCGGTGGGCGACACGAATGGTGTACTGCGCATACACCGACAGGTCGTCTGCGCCGATGAAGGGTGCGACCACCGCGCCGGCATCCGGGTCGGTGCCTGCGAGGCCCGCGTCCGACAGCAGCGACGTGTAGCGCGCCGCGGCTTCACGGCGGGCACGCACCTCGTCGGGGAACACCGGCAGCTTCGCCAGCAGCACGGCGGCCTGGATCGTGTCGAGCCGGCCGTTCAGCCCGATCGCGACGTGGCGGTAGCGCTCGGCCTGGCCATGGACCCGTATCCTGCGCATCCGCTCGGCGAGCGCGGCGTCAGCCGTGAAGCACGCCCCGCCGTCGCCGTAGCAGCCGAGCGGCTTCGATGGAAAGAAGCTGGTGCAGGCGATCGTCGTCAGCGAACCGGAGCGGCGGCCGCGATTCTCGGCCCCGAAGCTCTGCGCCGCGTCCTCGATCACCGCGAGCCCGTGGCGCGCGGCGATCGTGTTGATCGCGTCGAGATCGGCGCACTGGCCGTAGAGGCTTACCGGCAGGATCGCCCGGGTGCGGGGCGTGATCGCGGCCTCGATCAGCGCGGGATCCAGGTTGAACGTCCGCGGATCGATGTCGACGAACACCGGTGTCGCGCCGAGGATCGAGATCATCTCGCCGGTCGCGATGAAGGTGAACGGCGTCGTGATGATCTCGTCGCCCGGCCCGACGTCGAGTGCCATCATCGCGATCATCAGCGCGGTGGTGCCGTCGGCCACGCCGACCGCGTGCGGCACCCGGCAGAACGCGGCGAGCACCGATTCGAGCTCGGCGACCTCGGGCCCCATGATGAACTGGCCGTGATCCAGGACCGTCTGGATGCGGCCGTCAATCTCGGTCTTGCGTTGCCGGTACGGGGTCTTGAGGTCGACGAACGGAAGCGGCGCGCGGGCCGGATCGTCCGCCGTCGGGTCGAAGCGCATCGGGGCGGTCCTCAGGTGGTAGAGGGGGATGGCGTATCCTGCGGGACGCAGGCGTGCGCGTCGATGCGATAGTGCGCACCGCAGGCGACGCAAGCGACCTCGCGCGCTTCGTCACCGCTGGCGACCCCGGCTGGCTCGGCGGAAGAAGCGTTCAGCGTCACGCCGCATCGGCACACCCATCCGCGGTGCCGCGCCGGCACGCCGGTGACGAGCGAGTAGGGTGCGACGTCGCGGCTGACCACCGCGCCAGCGCCGACGAACGCGTATTCGCCGATCGTGACGCCGCAGACGATCGTCGCGTTCGCGCCGATCGACGCGCCGCGCGCGACCCGGGTGGGCCGGTACTCGTGCTTGCGCGGCACGTGGCTGCGCGGGTTGACGACGTTCGTGAAGACCATGCTTGGCCCGCAGAACACGTCGTCCTCGAGCGTCACGTCGTCGTAGATCGACACGTGGTTCTGGACGCGGACGTTGTTGCCGAGGACCACGCGGTTCCCGACGAACACGCCCTGGCCGAGCGAGCAGCCTGTGCCGATTGCCGCGCCCGGGCAGACGTGGACCCAGTGCCAGATCCGGGTGCCGTCGCCGATGCGCGCGCCAGCCTCGACGATCGCGGTCGGGTGCACGACCGGCCCGCCGGCAGCCGACCCGCCGTGGCCCTCCGGCTCTGCTGATACGCCCAAGGTGCAGCGGCTCCGTCCGTTTCGGTCAGGCCTTGCGCATCTTCTTGCTGGGATCGCCGTACGCCGCGCCGTAGTAACCCTTGCCGTACGAACCGTAGGCCGAATATTCGCCGTAGTAGCGGCCGGCACGCGAGAAGTCGTGCTGGTTCAGCACGATGCCCAGCACCGTGACGTTCGACGATTCCATCCTGCCGAGGCTGCGGCGCACCATCGGGATCGCCGTGGACGCGGACTTCACGACGTAGATCACGCCGGTGGACGCGAGGCCGATCGGCAGCGCGTCGGAGACGAGCTCGACCGGCGGCGTGTCGATGACGATCATCTCGTAGTCGGCGCGAAGTTGCTCGACGATCTCTGCAAAACGCGGGCTCATCAGCCAGTCGTGCGGGTTCTTGACGATGCCGCCGGCAAGGATCAGCGACAGCTGGAAATCCGGCGCGAACTGGATGCACTCGTCCATCGGGGCGTTCTGGAAGAGCTCCGACAGGCCCTTGGTCTGCGCCGGTACGCCGAGCATCTTCGCGATGCTGGGCTTGCGCATGTCGGCGTCGATCAGCAACGTCTTCTTGGTGCGCGCCTGCTCGATGGCGAAGTTCAGCGCGATCGTGGACTTGCCTTCGCCGGGCAGCGTGGACGTGACCGCGACGACCGGACGCTCGACGTGCATCAGCGCGAGCCGCACGCCGGTCAGCGCCGAGCGGATCGCCTCGGAGAACAGTGCCTGCGGCTGGTCGTGCTGCATCCTCGGCAATGCGCTCGCGAGCTTTGCGTCGACCTTCGGTGCCGCGACCAGCAGCGGGATGCCGAGCTTGTCCTCGACCTCGTCGGTGGAACGGATCACCGCCGAACTCTGGTCGAGCGCGATCGCGACCATCGCGGCGAGCAGCGCCCCGAGCATCGCCGCGAGCAGGATCACCTGCGCCTTCGGCGGCTTCACCGGAATGATCGGCGGGACCGCCGGATCGACGATCCGCGCGATCGGGTTCCTGAAGTCCGAGGTGGCGTCGGTTTCCTTTACCTTTGCGAGAAAGGTCTGGTAGATCTGCTGGTTGGTGGCGACGTCGCGCTCGAGGACGTTGAGCTGGCCCTCCTTGCGGTTGATGTCCTGGATGTTGCCGCGGGATGCAGCGACGGCAGACTCAAGCGCGCGCTCGGTGCTGCGAGCGACTTCGTACTGCTTCGAGATGCTCGAGATTACGCCCTCGGCCTGGCGTTTCAGGTCGTCCTGCGCGAGCTTGAGCTCGGTCTGCGCTGCCTTGTACTCCGGGTGCGCGAGGCCGAGGCTCTGCGAAGCGTCCGACAACTTGCGCTCGGCCGCCGTGATCGCAGCCCGCGCCGCCACGACGGCTGGGTTGTTGAAGACTGCTGGCACCTCGTAGCGGTTGGCCGACTTGCTCGCGACCTGCCGGTAGACCTGCTCGATCTGGCTGCGCTCGATGCGCGCCTGGATCAGCTTTTCCGCCGCCGAATCCAGCTGCTTCACGTTCCCGCCCATGGAGGAACTCGGCGTCGCGACCAGTCCGATCTGCTCGCGATACTGCTGCAGCGCGCGTTCGGACTCCTCGAGATTGCCGCGTAGCTGCAGCAACCGGTCGTTCAGCCACTTGCTCGCGGTCTGCTGCATGTTGAAGCGCGCATCCAGGTCTGCCGTGATGTACGACTCGGCGGTCTGGTTCGCGATCTTCGCGGCGAGGAACGGATCAGGGTTCTCGAAGCGGATTTCGACCAGCTGCGACAGGCGCACCGGCACGACCTCGAGGTTGTTCTTGAAGCGCGAGAGCGCAAGCTCGGCGACCTCTTCGTCGGTGTACAGGCGCGGCTCGTTAGGCTTGAGGAAATTGCGCAGTGGCTCGAACTGGCTCAGCCAGACCTCGATCTTGCCGGGCTTCTGCTGGCGCGGGTCGAAGCCTTCCATCGTCTCGAGGTTCAGTTCGTTCACCACGCGGCTCGCCACTTCGCGCGACTTCATGAACTCGGCTTGCGTCTGGAAGAACTCGCGGCTGCCGGCGGGCACGCCGTAGAGTTCCTCGAAGGACACGATCTTGCTCTTGTTGTTCTCGATCAGCAGCGTGACGCTCGCGCGGTAGATCGGCGTCATCATGTTGACGACGACCGCCGCGAGCAGCGTGATCAGGATCGTGAGCGACACCACGAGCCACTTGCGCGCACGGATGATGTTCAGGTAGGCGCCGAGCGTCGGCGCGGCGTCACGCGCAATGCTGCCCACCCGCGAACCGATACCGGCAGCGGGCTTGCTGGTGACGGAACTCGGGAGTGAGGATGGCTGGTTCATGCGCTGACCGTCGAGGGTTTGACTGCGGAGCTGTGACCGGTGAAGAAGAACGCGGGAAAGCGTGCGACGAAAAAAGCAAGACCGATGGTACCGAAAAGCAACGAATCGGCATCCCCCCGACGCTTCACAACGTGAGATCGATCGGGCGGTTCGACTGTTCCATCATGTGATATCTGTCGCGGCGACTGGAACGCCGACGCCTTGGGCATTCCGGTGACGAATGCCCGCCACATGGGTATGGCGCCGCCGGTACCATGAGATCGATCCGAGCCGAGGGCGGATCGTCGAAGACGCTGCATCGAACGACCACGCATGATCGATCTACATTGCCATCTATTGCCGGCGGTCGACGACGGCGCACGTGACATCGCCGAGTCGATGGCGCTGGTGCGCGCGGCGCACGCCAGTGGCATCACGGGCGCCGTGGTGACGCCGCACATCCACCCCGGCACCTTTGACAACAACGACGAAACGCTGATTCCCGCATTTGCACAATTGAAGGCAGCGATCGTGGCGGCCGGCCTCGACTTCAGGATCCGGCTCGGGGCCGAGATCCGGCTGCACCCGGACGCGATCCTCGAGCTGATCGAACGCAGGATGCCGATGCTCGGGCGGCTGGGGGCGCACGATGTCGCGCTGATCGAGTTTCCCGACGGCAACATCCCGCGCGGCGCGCTGCAGGCGTGCGAGATGCTGCTGGGCAGTGGCATTCGGCCGGTGCTGGCGCATCCGGAAAGAAACAAGGACGTCATGCGGGATCCCTTGCGCATCACGCCGTTCGTGGACGCCGGATGCATGCTTCAACTGACTGCTGCTTCGATCGTGGGCCGGTTCGGCGAACCGGCGCTGGCCGCTTCCCATCGGTTGCTGGCGATGGGGATGGCCTCGATCGTCGCCACCGATGCGCACAATCTGGCGCATCGGCCGCCGTTGCTCGCCGAAGCGCGTGAAGCGCTTCGGCAGTTGTATGGGCAGGGCGTGGCCTATCGCCTCTGCGAAGAAACGCCGGCTTCCATCGCCGATTTCTGAGCGCTCCCGTCGACGGCACCCGAGCGCATCATCAATTGACCGCCCACCGACGCGTGGGCCCCTGTCTTGGCAATTGCGCCAGATGCCGTCGGCGTGGGATGCTCGGCTTCGCGGACTGGAACCGGGGGGACCGCGATCGGGTCGTGTTTGCTCGCGAGGCGCGCGTCATAGGCACGCCAGTAGCGCAGCATCGCGCGGGTGTAGAGCACGAACGCCGCGATCAACGTCCAGAACATCAGGTATTCCGGTACGCCGACGATCCAGCCGAGAATGCCCAATGCCGCGACAAGCGCAGCAATCAGATGCAGCAGGGCCACCGCCTGACGGACATCGAGCCCCTTGGTCATCAGCAGGTGATGCAGGTGCTTGCGGTCGGCCGTCATGGGCGTGATGCCTTCGCTGTGCCGGCGGATCATGCAGCTGAACATGTCGAACAGCGGCAGGGCGACGATGTACACCGGGACGACCGGCGGGAGGCTGGCAGCACCATAGACACCGGCAAGGCGCAGACATAGCCAACCGACGAGAAAGCCGAGCGCCATGCTCCCGGCGTCGCCGAGGAACACCGACGCCCGTGCACGCCACGGGTGACGCATGTTGAACAGCAGGAACGCGGCGATCGCGCCGAGGAAGGGCACCGCCACCGGGATCAGCGTCAGCGGCGCGGGGTGGCCGGGAACCCGGTAGGCAAGAAGGCCACCGCAGGCCAGAAGCGACGCCAACGCGATCATCACATAGCCGCTGCACAGGCCGTCGAGCCCGTCGGCCATGTTGAAGGCGTTGACGAGCCCAGTGAGCGCGACGACCGTCATCGGATACGCGAACCACCACAGGCCGATTTCGAAGGGCGTGAACGTTCGGCCCAGCGAGCGGAGCACGGTGTCGCCGAAGGCGACGACCGCGATCGACGCAGCCAGCTGCGCGAAAAGACGATAGCGTGCCTGGAGCGGGAAACGGTCGTCCCACAGCCCCGTGAGGAACACGAGCGCGAGGCCGCAGGCCAGGCCCCGGGTACCGGCCGGCCATTCGGTGCCGGTGACGAACAGCGTCAGCGCGACCGCGAGGAAAATTGTTACGCCGCCGGCCAGCGGCACCGCCCCTTCGTGATTCTTACGGCTCGTTGGGAGGTCGATCCAGCCCACCGCGAACGCGACGCGAACGAGCAACGGCAGGGTCAGTGCGGTGAGGCAGAACGCTGCGATCGCGAGGATCGAGACAGTCAAGTACACACCTTCTCCTGTCCGACGGACTGTTGTGGATCGACCGCAGCGCGACGTATCACGAAATTTGACCGGGGTTTGACGGTCTGACGCGGCGACATCTATGGCGCGACGTCAGAACGGATGTTCGACCGCTCAGATAAGGACTTGATTTTCCAGCCGGGAGGGATCTGATTGTGCCAGCCGCGCTGGTGCGGCGCACCAAAAATTTGCAATGGCTTGCCACGACCGAATAGGTGCAGGTGCAACGGCGCCGAAGAGACGTCGACGGCTTCGCTATGTTAGAGAGACGCTCGATCGGTGGCCATACAACATTTGTAGCATGTCCGCCTGTCGCGGTACGCGCGTACGAAATGCCGACGCGCGAAAAAACTGTTTCGTGCCGTGGGTGGGGTAGCCTGCGTCGGAACCCGTGGGGCACTGCCGGGAATCGTCGTGAGTACACCGGATGGGTGAGTGGGCCGGCCGACGGCTGCGGATGCCGCGGCAGCGCCACACGAATCGGGCAACCCCTTGCGCGATGGCTCACTGAGGTCGGAAATCAAGCTGGCATCCGGCGCTCCGGCCGGATGCCAGCTTAGGTCGGATTGGCCCGTTGCAGGCCCGCATAACGCGCGCGCCGACTCGGCGGCGGCGAGCGACAAATCAGATGATAACGACGCCCCCCTTTTATCGGGACACGAAAAGAGCGCGAATCGGTCAGTACGCTATCTCCATTTGATATCGCTGCGGGTCGGATCGACGGCGACCGGAACTGCAGAAGTCGATTCACCCCCGTCCGACGATGATCGAAAGATGCGATGGCGTCTTTGTGCGGTGGACGCCTCGCCTATTGCATGACACAAGTGGATGCGAAGCGGCGTCAATTCGAGGCGATTCGAAAATCATCTCGCTTCTTTCCGGCCAGCCACAGCGGCTCGCGGCCGCGGCCCGACCAGGTCTTGCCGGTCGCGGGATCACGGTAGAGCGCGGGCGCCTTCCCTCTCGGGCCGCCCTTCCTGCGGCGGCCGGGGGCGGTGTCGGCATCGAAGATGTCGTCTCGCGTCAGTCCGAACTGTTCGATCAGCGCGCGTACCGATTTGACGGCGTCGGCGTGTTCCGCCTGGCGAACTTCCTGAATCTTCTTTTCGAGCGCCGCCTTCTGTGCGATGAGGTCGGTCAGTTTTGTCATTGCCTCTTGTTCCAAAAAACAGTTTTATAATCGAACGGATAGAATATCCGCATCGAAAATAATAATATTGGCTTGAAGCAATTGCCCGCCGAGTCGGGTGGCTTCTAGATGAATTGACTCGTGAATCTTTGTGCGCGGCAGTTCGTAATTGCTCGGCAGCTTGCATTGTCGAAGTTTCGTTGAGGCACCCGTGCCCGTGCCCGCAGGTGCCGTCTCGGCGATCGAGCCCTGCGGCGATGCGTCGCGTGACATTCGGCCTTTTCCGTGGCCTCGAAGTCGCGCATGATCCCCTCCATCGTTGCGGCGGAGAGCGGGGCGCTGGGCGCAACACGCGCCCCCCTCGTCAGGCCACTGCGCGCGCTTACGAATGACCCAGGCGCCGGCCTCGACGCCGTTGCCGCCACACCGCCCAAAGTCAGGAGGCCTTCTCGTCCATGGCAGTCGAATCCGTGTCGCTTCCGCTGGTGACGCTCGTGCTTCCCGGCTACAACGAGGCTGCGGTGCTCACGCGCAACCTCGATGCGATCATGGTCTACCTGCAGACGCTGGCCGATCGCTACCGCTTCGAAGTGCTCGTGATCAACGACGGGAGCCGCGACGCGACCGGCGAGGTGGCCGAGGCGGCGGCGAAGCGTTATCAAAACCTGCGGGTCATCCACCACCCCAGCAACTTCGGCCTCGGGCAGGCGTTCAAGACGGCATTCGCGGCGTCCCGCGGCGATTACGTCGTCACGATGGACGCGGACCTGAGCTATGCGCCCCGCACGATCGCGGACCTGCTCGAGGCGATCACGACCCGGCACGCGAAACTGGTGCTGGCGTCGGCCTACATGAAGGGCGGGAGCACCACCGCGGTGCCCTTCGACCGGCACCTGTTCTCGCGCGTCGGCAACGCGGTGATGGGCCTGATGGACCAGCGACGGTTCTCGACCTACACCTGCATGGTGCGCGCGTACGACGGGCCGTTCATCCGCGCGCTGGAGCCGCGAAGCGAGGGCATGGGGATCATGCCGGAGATCATCTACAAGACGCTGATCCTGGGCGGGCGGATCGTGGAGATTCCGGCGCACCTGGACTGGACCTTGCAGATGGCGGACGCGGCGCGCGACCGGGCCGCGGGTGCGGCGCCGAAGCGCCAGTCGAGCATGCGGGTGCTGACGCACATGCTGTCGACGTCGGTGTCGAGCTTCCTGTTCCGCCCGTTCATGATGATGCTGGTGCCGGGCGTGCTGCTGTTGATCTTCTCGGCCTATGTGAACACGTGGCTGATGGTGGATTTCTTCGACGCGCTGCCGCGCGCGCACGGGCAGCTGGCAGAGGCGGCGACGCTGGTGTATCGCGAGCATCCGGCGACGATGCTGATCGGCCTGCTGACGCTGGTGCTGTCGGTGCAGCTGATCAGCCTGGGCGCGATGTCGCTGCAGTCGAAGAAGTACTACGAGGAGACGTACTACCAGATCGTGCGCCTTCGCCGGCAGATCGGGGGCGCCGACGCACGCGCGCCGGACGAGTCGCGATAGCGGTACTGGTACCGGCAGCGCGCGCAGCGCCGCCGCAGCAGCGCGTCGCGGCCCCGCCTGGTACCTCAGCGCCGCGGATCGAGCGCGTCGCGCAGGCCGTCGCCGAGCAGGTTGAAGGCCATCACCAGCACGAAGATCGCGAGGCCGGGCCAGATCGCCATCCACGGCGCCTGTTCCATGTAGTTCTTCGCGGTGTTGAGCATGCTGCCCCAGCTCGGCGCGGGCGGCTGCTGGCCGAGGCCGAGGAACGAGAGGCTGGCCTCGGCGATGATGGCGGTCGCGATCGCGAGCGTGGACTGGACGATCAGCGGCGCGACGACGTTGGGCAGCACGTGCCGGATCGCGATGCGCCACGGCGGGTTGCCGAGCGCGCGCGCGGCCTCGACGTAGTCCTCGACCTTGACGTTGAGGACCTGCGCGCGGGTGAGCCGCACGAAGATCGGCGTGGCGGACACGCCGATCGCGATCATGGCGTTGGTGAGGCTCGGGCCGAGGAAGGCGGCGAGCGCGATCGCGAGGATCAGGAACGGGCATGCGAGGAAGGCGTCGGTGACGCGCGAGACGAACCCGTCCACCATACCGCCGACGTAGCCGGCGACGAGCCCGAGCGGCACGCCGATCGCGATCGAGATCGACACCGACACGAGGCCGGCGAGCAGCGACGCGCGGGTGCCCCAGATGACCCGCGACAGGACGTCGCGGCCGAGTTCGTCGGTGCCGAGCCAGTACGCGGCCGACGGTGCCTTGCGGATCGCGCCCCAGCTGGTGGCGACGGGGTCGTAGGGCGCGATCCACGGCGCCGCCACGGCCACCAGCACGAAGAAGAGCACGACGACGAGGCCGAGCATCGCGGCGCGGCGGCGCAAGAGCCTGCGCCAGGCCCACCGCCACGGCCCGACGACCGCGGCCTGCGCGTCGTCCGCTGCATGCACGTCGTTCGCCGCCCGCGGGTCTTTCGCCAGTTGAACGTCGGCAGCCGTCACGCCCGCAGCCTCGGGTTCACCAGCACGTAGGCGACGTCGGCGAGCAGGTTGAGCGCGACGTACGCGGTGCCGGTCACCAGCACGACGCCCTGGACGACGGCGTAGTCGCGGTTGAACACGGCGTCGACGATGAGCTTGCCGAAGCCGGGGATGGTGAACACCTGTTCGGTGAGGACGGCGCCGGAGAGCAGCGTGCCGAGTTCGAGCGCGCCGAGCGTGATCACCGGCGTGAGCGCGTTGCGCAGCGCGTGGCGCAGGATCACGACGCGCTCGGCGAGGCCCTTGGCGCGCGCGGTGCGCACGTAGTCGGTGCTCAGCACCTGCAGCATCGCGCTGCGGGTGTGGCGCATCAGCACGGCGGCGATGCCGGTGCCGAGCACGAACGCGGGCATCGCCATCGCGCGCAGGTTCTGCAGCGGATCCTCGAGCGGGTCGACGTAGCCGGACGCGGGGAACCAGCCGAGGCCGACGGAGAACAGCAGGATCATCAGGATGCCGAGCCAGAAGTTCGGCAGCGACAGCCCGGCGAGGCCGACGATGTTGGCGAGGTGGTCCCACGCGCTGCCGCGGCGCACGGCCGAGACGACGCCCGCCGGCACGCCGATCGCGACGGCGACGAGCATCGCGAGCACGGCGAGTTCGAGCGTCACCGGGAGCTTCTGCAGGATCAGTTCGAGCACCGGCTGCTGGTTGCGGATCGATTCGCCGAGGTCGCCGCGCAGCACGGCGAGCATCCAGTAGCCGTAGCGCACCGGCAGCGGCTCGTCGAGCCGCATCTTCTCGCGCAGGTACGCGATCACCGCCGGATCCTGTTCCTCGCCGGCGAGCACGACCGCCGGATCGCCGGGCAGCAGCGTCTGCAGCCCGAAGATCAGCATCGACACGAACATCAGGGTCGGGACGATCGTCGCGATCCTGCGGATCAGCCAGGCGGTCATGCGATCGGGCGCCGCGCCGCCGGGGCGGGCGGCGCGGCGCTCAGCCGCGCATCGCCACGATCAGCGCGAGGCTGAGCGCTGCCGCCACGATCACCGTCGACATCGCGGTCACGGCGTCGCCTCACTTCGCGAGCTTGAGCCCGTCGACGCGCAGCAGCCCGTCGGGCAGCTCGCGCACGCCGGTGAGTTTCGCGTCGAAGGCCCAGAGCCACTTGCGGTGGTACAGGTAGAGGTTCGCGCGCTCGTCGAGCACGCGCTCGGCGATCTTCTCGAAGGTCTTCAGGCGCTCGGCCGGGTTCGCCTGGGTGCGCTGCAGGTTAAGCAGCGTGTCGAGCTCGGGGATGCACATGCCGCCGTAGTTCAGCGGCTGCTTGCAGCCGTGGAAGCTGTACAGGTTGCCGTCGGGATCGGCGCGCCCGCTCCACGCGAGCACGTACGCGTCGAAGTCGCCCTTGTCGGCCATGTTGAGCGAGGTCGCGAACTCGGTCGTCTGGATCTTGACGTCGAAGCCGGCCTCCTTCGCCATCGCCTGCACGACCTGCGCGATCTTCTGCGCGTCGGCGGTCGTCGCGGTCAGCAGCGAGAACGACGGGTTCGTCACCCCGGCTTCCTTCAGCAGCGCCTTCGCCCGCGCGAGGTCGCGCTTGGGCACCGGGCGGTTCTTCGCGTAGAACGGATTGCTCGGCGAGACCCACTGGTTGCCGGGCGACGCCTCGCCCTCCATCACGACCTGCACGATGCCGTCGCGGTCCAGCGACAGCTCGAAGGCCTCGCGCACCCGCTTGTCGCGGCCGGCCGGGTTGGCCTTCGCGCGCTCGCTCTTCGCGACGTTGAACCAGAGGCCCTGGTAACCGATCTCGGTGAACGCCGCCGTCTTGAAGCGCTTGTCCTTGCGCAGCGCCGCCATGTCGGAGGCGGCGACGCGCTCGATGTAGTCGAACTGGCCGGACTTGAGGTTCGCGAGGCGCACGGTGGCGTCGGGCACCGGCGTGTAGACGACTTTGTCGAAGTGGATCGCGGCCTTGTTCCAGTAGCCGTCGTAGCGCGAGAGGACGATGCGATCCTGCGCGACGCGCTCGGTGAACTTGAACGGGCCGGAGCACACCGGCGCGGTCGCGAAGTTCTCGCCCGAGGCCTGCGCTGCCTTCGGCGACACCATCATGCCGGCCCGGTCGGCGAGCGCGGCCATCAGCGGCACGAAGGGCGAGCCCATCTCGAGGCGCACCGTCTGCGGGTCGACGACGACGACGTTGGTCACCGGCTTCAGTTCGCCGCTGCGGTTCGAGCCCTTCATCGTCTTGTGGCGCTCGATGTTGAACTTCACCGCCTGGGCGTCGAATTTCTCGCCGTCGTGGAAGGTGACGCCTTCGCGCAGCTTGATCGTCAGCGCCTTGCCGTCGGCCGACCACTCGTGGCCGGTGGCGAGCTGCGGCACGTAGCCGAGCTTCTCGTCGATGTCGAAGAGCTTGTCGCACAGCGCCGAGAACACGATGCGCCCGACGAAGGTGCGTGCCCGCGTGGGATCGAGCAGGTCGGGGTCTTCGGCCAGGCCGACGCGCAGCGTCTGCGCGCCGGCGGTGGCCGGCATCGCCAGCGCGCCGAGGCCGAGCGCGAACCCGCAGCCCAGGCCGAGCGCGAGTGCGGCCAGCGATCTCGAGGCAGGGCGCAGGCGGGAGGCCGCGGTGTCGGGGGTGGTGTCGGGACGTCTCATCGGGGTCTCTCCAGGGTGTCTTTCGTCAGGGTCGGTGGTCTGTCTCGGCGTCGTCGACGAACGCGCGCTGGAGCGCCTGCAATCGTCGTGCCAGCGGGTCGATCGACGCCTGGCCGGCCCCCGGCTGCGGGGCCCGGCCGGGCGCGCCGATCTCCTCGAAGAAATGGCAGGCGACGCGGTGCTCGCCAGGTGGCCGCGCCTCGCCGGCAGGGCTCGCGGCCAGCGAGGTCGGCGAGGTCGGCGAGGTCGGCGATTGTGCGGTCCGCAGGCCGGGCGTGTCCAGCCGGCAGCGTTCGCGGGCGTGCGGACAGCGCGTGTGGAAGCGGCAGCCCGGTGGCGGGGCGACCGGGCTCGGGATGTCGCCCTCGAGCAGCACGCGGGGGCGCCGTTCGCCCTGCGCCGGTGCCGAACGGGGGACGGCGTCGAGCAACGCCATGGTGTACGGGTGCCTCGGCGCGGCGAAGAGCGTGTCCTTGTCGGCGATCTCGACGATCTTGCCGAGGTACATCACGGCGACGCGGGTGGCGATGTGCCGAACGACAGCGAGGTCGTGCGCGATGAAGACGTACGCGAGGCCGAAGCGGCGCTGAAGGTCCATCAGCAGGTTCACGACCTGCGCCTGCACCGAGACGTCGAGCGCGGAGACCGCCTCGTCGCAGACGATCAGCTTCGGCTCGACGGCGAGCGCGCGCGCGATGCCGACCCGCTGGCGCTGGCCGCCGGAGAACGCGTGGACGTGGCGGCGCGCGTGCTCGGGCGCGAGCCCGACGGTGCGCAGCAGCGCCGCGACCCGCGCATCGATCGCGTCGAGGTGCAGGCCGTGCAGGCGCAGCGGTTCGGCCAGGATCTCGCCGACGGTCATCCGCGGATTGAGCGACGAGTACGGGTCCTGGAAGATCATCTGCATCGCGCGGCGCCGGCGGCGCAGCGCGGCGGCGTCGAGCGTCGCGAGGTCTTCGCCCTCGAAGCGCACGCGCCCGGCGGTGGGCTCGATCAGGCGCAGCAGCAGCCGGCCGAGCGTCGACTTGCCGCAACCGGATTCGCCGACCAACCCCAGCGTCTCGCCGGCGTGCACCGCCAGGTCGACGCCGTCGACCGCACGCACGTGGGCGTCGACGCGGCCGAACACGCCGCGCCGGCGCGCGAAGTGGCAGCTCAGCGCCTCGGCCTGCACGAGCGCGGTGGCGGTCAAGCGGCGACCTCGCGGGTGGCGGCGGGCGGACGCCGGCGCGTCAGCCGGTCGGCGTCGAGCGGTGCCATCAGGCAGGCCGACCCGTGCGCGGGTGCCACCTCCCGGATCGGCGGCTCGGCGCGGTGGCATTCGGCCTGGGCGAAGGGGCAGCGCGCGGCGAAGCGGCAGCCGTTGAAGCGGCGTCCCGCGCCGGGCACCTGGCCGGCGATCGTCGCGAGGCGCGCGGCACCGGCGTTCCCGGGCGACGCCCGCGGCGCGTCGAGCCGCGGCATCGAGCCGAGCAGGCCGACCGTGTACGGGTGCTCCGGCGCCGCGAACAGCCGCTCGACCGGCGCGCGCTCGACGATCCGGCCGGCGTACATCACCGCGACCTCGTCGGCGACCTCGGCGACGACGCCGAGGTCGTGGGTGATCAGCACGATCGCCATGCCGGTCTCGCGCTGCAGTTCGTCCATCAGCGCGAGTATCTGCGCCTGGATCGTGACGTCGAGCGCGGTGGTGGGTTCGTCTGCGATCAGCAGCGCAGGCTCGCAGGCGAGCGCCATCGCGATCATCGCGCGCTGGCGCATGCCGCCCGAGAGCCGGTGCGGATAGTCGTCGAAGCGCTGCGCCGCCGCCGGCATCCTGACCCGCTCGAGCGCCTCGATCGCGCGCCGCCGCGCCGCCGCGGGTTCGATGTCGCGGTGGCAGCGCAGCGCCTCGACGATCTGCGCGCCGATCGTGAACGCGGGGTTCAGCGAGGTCATCGGCTCCTGGAAGATCATCGCGAGCCGGTCGCCGCGCAGCGCGCGCATCGACGCGTCGTCGAGCGTGCGAAGCTCGCGGCCGTCGAAGCGGATGCTGCCGGCGTCGATCCGCCCCTGCTCGGGCAGCAGCCGCATGATCGACAGCGAGGTGACGCTCTTGCCGCAGCCGGATTCGCCGACGATCGCGAGCGTGCGGCCGGCGGCGACCGAGAAGTCGACGCCGTCGACCGCGGCGAAGTCGCCGTCTTCGGTCGCGAAGACGGTGCGCAGCCCCTCGACCTGCAGCAGGGGATTCATCGGTGGTAGGCGTCGACGCGTCGCTGGATCTCGTCGCGGTCGGTGACGCCGACCGGGTCGGCGCGCCGCGCGAGGCACGCGACGAAAGGCTGGAAGCGCTCGCGGCTCTTCAGCAGCAGCCGGTGCAGTTCGTCGAGCGGCGCGTCGTGGTCGTCGACGCGCAGGTCGAGCAGCGGGTAGTCTTCGCCGGCCACGACGCGAAGCGCCGCGCCCTGCCTGCCGCGCTTGTCGCCGCCGGCCGCCTCGCCGGCTTGCATCGCGGCCAGCAGGCGCTCGGCCAGGACGTTGACCGCGTCGGCCGGCCCGGTGCCGGGCGGGCGGTTCGACGCCCGGAACGCACGCGCGGTCTCGGCGAGCACCTGCGGGCCGGCGAGCATGTTGCCGGCCACCGAGAAATCGTCCTCGACCAGGTGCCCGCACCAGTCGATGCACGCCGTGCCGGTGTACGCCGCCGGTGCACCGCGCGCGCCGATCAGGTGCAGCTGGCGGTGGTCGCGCCCGGCGTCGTTGCCGATCAGGTCGGCGACGACGTCGGCGGCGGCCGTGCCGGCGGCCAGCGCGGCGATGCCGGCGGGGCCGTACAGCGGATTCACCAGCGCCTGCGTCGACAACGCGCCGACGTCGCTGCGGGCGTGCAGGCACAGCGCACCGACCGCGAAGAAGCGGCTGGCGATCGCCATGCCGAGATTGCCGTGCGCGTCGCGCGCGATGATCGACCAGGTCATGGACCCGAAGTCTAGCCTGCGATCGGCCGCCACGGCGCGAAGGCCGCGGTCGACAACGCGCGGAAAATGATCGAGCATGCCGGCGCCGTCATGGCGATGACGATACGGGAGAGGACCATCAGCAAGTCGAAGGTACCCTGGCAGCTGAAGATGTCGGCCAAGATCGTGCTGTCGAGGCTGCCGGTCGCATACCGGCACTGGCGCAGGCTCGGTATGTTCGCGTGGGGCGACATGCACCGGCCCGACTACGCGCTGGGCGTGTTCAGGCGGCACTTCGAGGCGGCGGCGCCGGGCCGCGAGCGCTTCTCGATGGTGGAGATGGGCCCCGGTGATTCGCTGCTCAGTGCGCTGATCGGCTATGCGCACGGCTGCCGCGAAAGCGTGCTGATCGACGCCGCCGCGTTCGCGCACGCGCCCCTCGAGACCTACCAGCGGACCGCGGCACTGCTGCAGGAACGCGGGCACGCCGTGCCCGACGGGATTGCGCGCTGCACGTCGGTGCCCGAGGTGCTGGCGGCGTGCGGCGCCCGCTACGCGGTCGACGGCGTGCGCGCGTGGGAGACGATCGCGTCGGGAAGCATCGACTACGTGTTCTCGCACACGGTGCTGCAGCACGTGCGGCTCGGCGAGTTCGACCGGATGCTGCGCGAGATGCGCCGCGTGCTGAAGCCCGACGGCGTGTGCTCGCACCTCGTCGACCTGCAGGACATGCTGGGCGGCGCGCTGAACAACCTGCGGTTCTCGCCGGCGACGTGGGAAAGCGCGTTCATGGCCGGCTCGGGGTTCTACACGAACCGGATCCGCTTCGAGGATTTCCGGCAGCGCTGCGCGCGCGCCGGCCTGTTGTGCGAGGTGATCGACGTCGATCGGTGGCCCGAACTGCCGACGCCACGGCAGGCGATGCACGCGGCGTTCCGGTCACTGGACGACGCCGACCTGCGCGTGCGCGGCTTTCACGTGATCCTGCGACCCGACGCGCAGTGGCGCGAGGCGGCGCCGGCCGGCTGAGCGATCAGCCGGCGCACGCGCCGGTGACCGGCACCATCCACACGCCGCGCATCGCGTCGGTCGCGAGCACGCGGTAGTCGCGCTCGATCAGCCGCTCGAGCGCCTGCCGCTTGGCGCCGATCAGCATCGGTGCGCCGGCGTGAAGGTACAGATACCCGGGACGTGTGTCGCGGATCGTGTCTTCGAGCTGGCGCCACTGCACCGGCAGCAGGATCGGCGCGAGCTGGCCGGTCAGTGCGCCGGCGGGCGAGAGGCCTGTTGCGAGGAGCAGCGCGGGGCTGCCGAACACGATGGCGGTGCGGCAGGGCGAGCGTGCGAGCTGCGCGGCGAGCGCGGGCAGCTTCGCGACGTAGTGCCGCGGCTCGATCGGTGGTTCGGGCGGCGCCCACTGGCGGTAGCCGAAGCGCAGCAGGTTGACAGCGAGCGCGAGCACCAGCACCCACAGCGCCACGCGCGAGCCGCGGCGCTGGATCGCCTGGCCGGCGCCGAGCGCGGCCAGCATGCCGATCGGCCAGATCAGGAGCGTGAAGTGATACGCGTGCCACGACAGCTGCTGCGCGGCGATCGCCGCGAGGTCGACGAGCAGCCACGCGGCGAGGCACGCGCCGGCGAGGCTGCGGATCGGCAGGTCGCGGTCGGCCAGCCCGAGGCTGGCTGGTGACCCCGGATCGCCCTGGGGCGATGGTGGGGGTGCGTCGCGTCGACGCATGCGACGCGCGAGCGTGCCCCGGAGGCCGACCCACGCCGCCGGCAGCATCAGCGCGACCGCGCCGGCGAACCAGGCCGCGGCGTCGAGCAGGCGCGACACCGGTGCGTGGCCGATCGCGCCGAGCGCCTGCACCGGCCAGGCGAACTGCGTCCAGAGCATCGGCTCGAGCGCGCCGGCGGCGGCGAAGGGCGCGATCGTGGCCGCGGCGACGAGCGCGGCACCGAGCAGCGCCATCGCGAACGCGAGCGCGGTCGCGCGCGCACCCCGCTGGAATCCGAGCCGTGCCAGCGCGATCAGCAGGATCGTCGCCGGGATCGACGCGAGGATCAGCTTGAAGAGCGCGGTGACGCCGGTCAGCACGCCGGCGGCGAGCCAGCCGCCGCGCAGCGGGATGCGGCGCGCGGCGACGCCGAGCACGCAGACGATGACGCCGGTGATCGGCAGCGGCACCAGCGTCTCGAGCTGGCCGATGTTGGACGGGTCCGACACCAGCAGGCAGGTGCCCAGCGTCAGCAGCGGCGCGAACAGCCACGCGCCGGTGTACGGCGCCGCGATCGCCGCGAGCACCGCGCTCGCGAGGCCGGTGGTCGCGAGCCAGACGACCAGCAGCCAGTGGCGGCCGCCGGCGCCCGGGAGTGCCAGCGCGGCCTGGTTGAACCAGTAGATGCCCGGCTGCTTGACGTCCCAGAAATCGCGGTAGAGCACGCCGCCGTCGCGCAGGATCTGCGCGCCGATGCCGAAGAGCGCCTGGTCGTCGCCGAGCAGCGGGATCCGGAACAGCAGCAGCGAGGCGGCGAAGCAGGCGAGCCAGACGCCCGGCGCCCAGCGGCGCCAGAGCGTCGACGAAGGCGAGGGCGCGTGTGTCAACGCGCGGCTTGTTGCGGCGTGCCCGAGTAGTAGGACTGGTACCACCTGACGAAGCGCTCGACGCCTTCGCCGATGGGCGTGGAAGGCCGGAAGCCGGTGAGGGCCTCGAGCTCGGAGGTGTCGGCGTAGGTGGCCGGGACGTCGCCGGGCTGCATCGGCCAGTACTCGCGCCTGGCCGTCCTGCCGGTCGCCGCCTCGATCGCCGCGACGAATTCGCCGAGGTCGACCGGCGCGCTGTTGCCGATGTTGAAGACGCGGTAGGGTGCCCAGCTCGTTGCGGGATCCGGCTCGGCGCGCTCGTCGACGACCGAGGGCTGCGGCGGCTTGTCGAGCACGCGGCACAGCGACTCGACGATGTCGTCGACGTAGGTAAAGTCGCGGCGCATCCGGCCCTCGTTGAAGAGCCTGATCGGCCGGTCGTTGAGGATCGCGTCGGTGAAGAGGAACAGCGCCATGTCGGGGCGGCCCCACGGACCGTAGACCGTGAAGAATCGCAGCCCGGTCGTCGGGATGCCGAACAGGTGGCTGTACGCGTGGGCCATCAGCTCGTTGGACTTCTTGGTGACGGCGTACAGGCTGATCGGGTGGTCGACGAGGTGGTGCTCGGACAGCGGCATGCGGGTGTTGCCGCCGTACACGCTCGAGCTCGACGCGTAGACGAGGTGCCCGACCTTCGAATGCCGGCAGCCTTCGAGGATGTTCACGAAGCCGGCGAGGTTCGACTCGACGTACGCGTGCGGATTCTCGAGCGAATGCCGAACGCCCGCCTGCGCGGCGAGGTGCACGACGGAATCGAAGCGCTGGCCTGCGAACAGGTCGCGCATCGCAGTCTGGTCGGACACGTCGAGCTTGTGGAAGCTGAAGCCCGGCTGGCCGTCGAGTTTCGCGAGGCGGGCGGCCTTGAGCTCGGGCGAATAGTAGTCGTTGAGATTGTCTATGCCGACGACCCGCTCGCCCTTCGCGAGGAGCCGAAGCGCGGTGTGCATGCCGATGAAGCCGGCGGCGCCGGTGACGAGAACGGTCATCGAGGAGGTCCTTGCTCGCGCTGGGTACGGTGTCCGAGACGCGATGCTATCGCGCCCCGGTCCCGAAGACGACGATCCGCACGGTATTCAGCAGGATCAGCACGTCGAGCATCAGCGACTGGTTCTTGATGTAGTAGAGGTCGTAGCGCAGCTTGGCCTTCGCATCCTCGATGCTGGCGCCGTACGGATACGACACCTGCGCCCAGCCGGACAGCCCGGGCTTGATCGCGTGGCGCAGGTCGTAGAACGGGATCCGCTCGCGCAGTTGCGCGACGAACACGGCGCGTTCCGGGCGCGGGCCGACGAAGCTCATGTCGCCCTTGAGCACGCTGATCAGCTGCGGGATCTCGTCGATCCGCGTTGCGCGGATGATGCGCCCGACCCGGGTGACCCGCGGATCGTTGCTGCCGGCCCATCGCGCAACGCCGTCGTGCTCGGCATTGCGGGCCATCGACCGCAGCTTGCGGATGACGATGGTCCGGCCGAACGCGCCGATCCGCTCCTGGGTGTAGAAGACCGGCCCGTCGCGCGACAGGCGGATCGCGAGCATCGCGAGCAGCAACGCGGGCGACAGCAGCACGAGCAGCGCGGCCGACACGGTGACGTCGAACACGCGCTTGGCGATCGCGCGGGCGGGGCCGTGGTCGAAGCCGCTGGCGAACAGAAGCCAGCTCGGGCGCATCGCGTCGATCGACAGCAGGCCCTTCTCCCGTTCGAGGAAGCTGACGTAGTCGGTGACCAGCATGCCGGCGAGCTTGAAGTGCAGCAGGTTCTCGAGCGACAGCCCGCGAAGGTCGGCGCTGGCGATGACGACTTCGCCGATGCCTTCGGCGTCGATCAGTGCGTCCAGGCCGATCTCGCGCGCCTCGGTGCCCGCGATCGGCGTGAACCGCCCCGTGCGGGGATCGTAGCTTCCCCTCGCGTCGATGCCTTCGAGCGGGTCGTTGTCGCGCAGCATCGCGACGACCTCGTCGGCGACGCTGCCGCTGCCGACCACGAGCACCCGCACCGGCACCAGCAGCGCGGTCGACACGAAGGGCATCGCCAGCCGGAGCACGAACGACACGACCAGCGACACGGCGAGGGTCTCGGCGAGCACCGCGTCCGGCAGCACCGCGATCGGCCCGACCCACGACAGCGTGATCAGGATCGCGCCGGTCATCAGGTAGACGACCGCGAGGTGGCCGGCGGTGGCCACGGCAGACAGCGCGTGACGCCGGTAGAGCGCGAACGCCTGCAGCAGGCCCATCGTGATGCCGATCTGCTGCAGTGCCGGCAACAGCGCGGAGCCCGATCCCGGCAGCCGCTCGGCACCGACGAGCCAGAACACCACGGACAGCAGCGCGATCTCGACGAGCCGGCTGAAGATCGCCCGGACCGACACGTGGTGGTTCAGCACGCGCATCATCAGCCGCGCTCGGCGGCGGGGGCGGATCCCGGAGTCGGGCAGCGTGGACAGCATGTCGGACATGCCGCGATGGTGCACGAACTCGTGCCGGGCGCTCAGGAACTAGTTGGCGTCCGGCGTACGGGCGGTACCGACGATCGCGGGGCGCTCACTTGTAGCTCATGCCGATCACGACGACACCGGCGACCGACAGCAGCATGCCGGCGCTTCGAAGCAGCGTGAGCGGCTCGCCGAACAGGACGACGCTGCCGGCGATGACGATGACCATCGTCAACCCCATGAACGGGTAGGCGACCGACAGCGGTACCGCGCGCAGCGCGAGCAGCCAGCACAGCAGCGCGATCGCCTGGGCGCAGAGCGCGAGCAGGGTATGCGGGTGTCCGAGCTGGTCGATGACGGTGCCGACGAACCCGGCTTGCCGAGACGACGCCGAGATCGCGCTGCCGGATTTCAGTCCCAGCTGGCAGAGTGCGCCGAAGACGGTGGAGCCGATCAGGAGAAGCAGCGAGGTGGTGTTCACGAAACCGGTTCCTTGCAAGGGCGGATCGGCCAGGAGGCCGGGCCGGCCGATCGCGATGGACGAAGGCGACGCGCGAGGCTAGCTGGCCGATGCGTCCGTCGGAACTGGATCCGACGGCGTCGGGAACAGCGTCGACAGGCAGTCGCGGATCTTCCGGACGGTTTCCTCGGGCAGGCGGATCGAATCCGCCAGATCCAGCGACGCGACGGGGGCGGCTTCCGGCAGATCCGTGTCGTTCCAGACGAGTCGACGAACCCTCCGGACCGCGTCGGCGGGATCCCGGCAGAACGCCTCGTAGTCGACCTCGACGTATCTCGACCGCGGCAGTCTCGACAACTGCTCCTGGAGCCTGGCCTTGAACGCGTGGACCTGGTGGCAGACGGCCGTGACGTCGTCCATTCCCTGGGCGGGGTCGGCGTCACGGCCGAGGACGCCCCAACCCCGGTTCGAGTCCCCCTGCACCTCCTTGCGCGACAGGAGCAGCGACTGCGCCACGAAGAAGGGGTCGCGTTCGACGATGACGAAACGGGCACCCGGCAGCGCCGCGGCCAGGTCGTCGATGCACAACACGTTGCGGTTGTTCTTGTTCAGCAGCGGCAGGCCGAAGGCCTGGTACCAGGCCGCCATGAATCGACGCATGTCGACGGCGGCCGCGTCGCTCAGTGCCGCGGGTTCGGACCTCGATTCGCCGAACCAGCGATTCCAGATCGGAAATCCGTCGTTCGGGCCGTCGAAGCCGGCGACGGAGCCGTAGTAGTTGGCCCGCTGCGTTTTCAGGCCCTGCGTCCAGCGCCGCACCAGCAGGCCCGCCGAGATCGGCGAGCGGGCGAACGCCGCGACCCAGTTGCTGACGTAGGTGACGGGCAGCTGACGAGCCAGAACCTGATAGACGATGGTCGTGCCGCTGCGCGGGCCGCCGACCACCAGGATGACCGGCGCGTCGACGTCCGGCGCCTTGCGCAGCCGCCTGCGTTCGAATACGGCGAGGAGCCGATCGAGCGGCATCAGCAGCAGATTGGACACCTCGCGCAGCAGGAGCCACCGGGCGGTCGGGTTCCTGGAGGAAAGCATCCTGACGGCGAGGCCGATCGGATCCCGGAAGTTTCGAGGCATGCTGAAGCTTGGCTCTACGAGCGGCAGGGGAGGCGCGCATCCATTCGGTGCAGCACTGTTCGAAGGCGCGCCGGAAGTCTAGCAGCGGCCCCGAGGCGGCAGAAGTCCGTAGACGATCAATAGTGCGAATGTCAACGAACGCTTCCATGCCGGCACTCCATAATGGCTCGACCCGGAAGTCTCGCTTTCGCCAATCTTGACGTCATGACGCACCTCGACCACCTCGAATCGGAAGCGATCTTCATCATGCGCGAGGCCATCGCCGAAGGCGAGAACCCCGTGATGATGTACTCGATCGGGAAGGACAGCGCCGTCATGCTGCACCTGGCCCGCAAGGCGTTCCATCCCGCGCCGCCGCCGTTTCCGTTGCTGCACATCGATACGCGGTGGAAATTCCGCGAGATGTACGCGTTCCGCGACGAAATGGTCCGGAAATGGGGCCTCGACCTGATCGTCTACACGAATCCGGAGGCGATCGCCCGCAACATCAACCCGATCGACCATGGGTCGGCGATGCATACGGACATTACCAAGACCGAGGCGCTGAAGCAGGCACTGGACAAATACCGGTTCGACACGATCCTGGGGGGCGCGCGGCGCGACGAGGAGAAGTCGCGGGCGAAGGAGCGTGTGTTCTCGTTCCGCACCTCGGAGCACCGGTGGGATCCGAAGAACCAGCGCCCGGAACTCTGGAACGCATTCAACGCGAGAAAGCGCAAGGGCGAGAGCATGCGCGTCTTTCCGCTGTCCAACTGGACCGAGCTCGACGTCTGGCAGTACATCCTGCGCGAGGAGATCCCCGTCGTTCCGCTGTATTTCGCCGCTCGTCGGCCGGTGGTGGTGCGGGACGGTCTCCTGATCATGGTCGATGACGACCGGCTGAAACTGCGACCCGGGGAGGTCGTCGAGCATCGGTCGGTCCGGTTCCGGACCCTCGGCTGCTATCCGTTGACGGGTGCGATCGTGTCCGAAGCCCGGACCGTTGCCGACGTCATCCTCGAGACGATCGACACCAGGACCTCCGAGCGCAACGGCAGGGCGATCGACCAGGACGCCGCCGGCTCGATGGAACGCAAGAAGCAGGAAGGCTATTTCTGATGTCCATCGAAGCCTTTCTGGCGCGGCAGGAACGACTCGACGAC
This sequence comes from Lautropia sp., assembly GCA_050248115.1. Classification (GTDB taxonomy): domain Bacteria; phylum Pseudomonadota; class Gammaproteobacteria; order Burkholderiales; family Burkholderiaceae_E; genus Lautropia. The sequence continues at coordinate 58,491 of JBFWSZ010000013.1, read as the reverse complement.
CTGCGCTTCATCACCTGCGGCAGCGTCGACGACGGCAAGAGCACGCTGATCGGGCGTCTGCTGTGGGACGCACGGCAGGTCCTGGACGATCAGATGGCCGCGCTGCACAGCGATTCCCGGCGCCACGGCACCCAGGGCGACGACCTCGACATGGCGCTGCTGCTCGACGGCCTGGAGGCCGAGCGCGAGCAGGGCATCACGATCGACGTCGCCTATCGCTACTTCGCCACGGACCGTCGCCGCTTCATCATCGCCGATACGCCAGGGCACGAGCAGTACACGCGGAACATGGTCACGGCCGCGTCGACCGCGCAATTGGCCGTCATCCTGGTGGACGCCCGCAAGGGCCTGCTGACGCAGACGCGGCGTCACGCCTTCATCGCGTCCTTGCTCGGCGTGCGCCACGTGGTGCTTGCGGTGAACAAGATGGACCTGGTCGGGTACGACGAGCAGGTATTCCTGGCGATCCAGGATGCGTTCCGGGCGCTCGCCACGACGCTGGCGTTCGAGACGGTGACGCCGATCCCGATGTCGGCGCTGCGCGGCGACCAGGTCACCGTGCGCAGTGCGCGGATGCCCTGGTACCAGGGACCGGCATTGATGGACTTCCTGAACGGGGTCGACGTGGTCGAGAAGGCCACGACTCGGTTCGCGTTTCCGGTTCAATGGGTCTGCCGACCGAACGCGGACTTTCGCGGCTTCGCCGGAACGGTCGCCCAGGGAAGCCTGCGGGTCGGCGAGGAGATCAGGGTCACCCGCTCCGGCCAGACTGCCCGCGTCAGTGCGCTGGTCGCGATGGGCGAAGCGCCCGCCCTGCTGCAGGCCGGCCAGGCTGCGATGCTGACCCTCGATCGCGAGATCGACGTCTCGCGCGGCGATGTCCTCGGCAGGTCGACCGAACCGCTCGAATCGTCGGATCAGTTCGAGGCGCATCTGATCTGGATGTCGGAGGAAGCCGGGCTGGTCGGTCGCCGCTACGACATCAAGCTGGCCGGCCAGTGGGCATCTGCCTCGATGACGTCGATCAAGCATGTCATCGACATGGACACGATGGCCAAGGTCGCCGGCAGGCAGCTGTCGCTCAACGCGATCTGCCTGTGCACGCTCTCCACGTCGAAGGTGCTCGCGTTCGAGGCGTTCACCGACAGCCGGGCGCTCGGTGCGTTCATCCTGGTCGACCGGCTGACGCATGCGACGGTCGCCGCGGGCCTGATCCGCAGGAGCCTGCGTCGCGCCGACAACCTGCATCGGCAGGCGGTCAGCATCGACGCGACCCGGCGCGAGCAGCTGAACGGTCACAAGGGCAAGGCGATCTGGTTCACCGGCCTTTCGGGCTCCGGCAAGTCCACGATCGCCAACGCACTCGAGGTGGCACTGCACGAGCGCGGCGTGCACACCTACCTGCTCGATGCGGACAATGTCCGGCAGGGGCTTAACCGCGACCTGGGCTTCACCGAAGCGGACCGGGTCGAGAACATCCGACGGATCGCCGAGGTGACCCGGTTGATGGTCGATGCCGGACTGGTCGTGCTGGTGGCGTTCATTTCGCCGTTCGTGCGCGAGCGCGAGATGGCGAGGGAACTGCTGGGCCGCGACCGCTTTGTCGAGGTGTACGTGGATACGCCGCTCGCGGTCTGCGAACAGCGTGACGTAAAGGGTCTTTACCGGAAGGCGCGTGACGGCCGGCTGCCGAATCTGTCGGGAATCGGCAGTCCCTACGAAGCGCCCCTGCAGCCCGACTTCGTCGCGAGCACCGTGGCCGACGGCGTCCCGGCGATCGTCGCGAAGCTGATGGATCTCGCGATCGAGCGCTGACCGCTGGTCAAGTCGTGATCTCACGCACACCCGGATCGGGCCCGGGTTGCTACACTCGACGCGTCCGTCGTCACGCCGGCCCCGTTCCCCTTCCAGCGAAGAACCGATGCCCGACCCGCAGCACGAACCGTCAATGCTTCGCGTCGACGCCTCGCGAAGGGCATTGCACGTGCTCGCCGCGAACGCCGCATTCCGCACGAAGGCACCGGCAGTGCCGCCGGTCGGCAAGGAATCGTCGTTCGCCGTCCTGGAGTCGTTGATCGTCGGCTTCCTGATCCTGGTCATGATGCTCGACTTCGCGAACTATGCGGGCGATGCGGTGTGGTACGTGCCGCCCAAGGTCTTCTACTTCCCGATGTTCGGCGTTTGTGCGGGCCTTCTGCTCGTGAGCTCGAACCTGCGTCTGGCCAGGGTGCGCCTGGCGATCGTCGTGTTCGTGGCCGCCTACGTGGCGGTCAACGCGATCCATGCAGCGCTGCTCGACGGCGAGGCGTCGCAGATCGCATGGTCTCGGCTCCAGTTCATCGCACTGACCTTCGTCGTCGCGCTGACCGCGACCGCGCTCGCCAGGAGGCGCCTGGCCGCGGTCTTTGCCGTCTGTACGTTGGCGATCGCGGTGTCGATTCTTTTCGACTTCTTGCTCCCGGGGGTGCTCTATTCGGGGACGACACCGGGGATCGTTCCGGGGCGGGTCGGCGGCTTCTTCATCAACCCCAACAAGGCCGGCGAGGCGGTGGTGCTCTCCGCGTTGCTCGCGACGCCGGCGCTGGGGCCATCGCGGGCATTCGGGCTGTTGCTGGTCTGCGGTGCCGCGGTGCTGGTGACCTTCTCCAGGGCGGCGATGGTCGCGTGGGTCTGTCTTGCCGGTTTCTACTGGTGGGCGGGCTTGCTGCGCCGGAACCAGTTCCTGATCGGCGCCGCATTGATGGCGGCGCTGGTCGCCGGCGGGGGGCTGCTCAGCCTGCTGGTCGATTCACAGAGTCTGCCGACCGTCAACGCCGCCGACATCGCCAATCGGTTGAACTTTCTGCGAACCGGGGACCTTCACGACGACAGCGGCCGGGAGCGCGGTTTCGTGCTGCTGCAGGGATTGCAGGTGTTCGTGGAAAATCCCTGGACGGGGGCGGGGACCGGGGCCACGCACCTGTGGAGCTTTGCCGTCGGGCCTCACAATCAGGCCGTCTTGATGGCGGCGGAGTACGGGATCGTCGGCCTGGCAGGATGGGTCGGTCTGATCCTGCTGGTGGCGACCGGAAGCTATTTCGGCGATCGTTCCAGGCAACTTGCCGCGACCGGATTCATCATCCTGTTCTCGATGAGCACCCACAACCTGCTCGACTTCCCGTACTGGATGATGGCGCTGTTCACGATCGCGATGAACTACCGGGATTTGCCGGTCACGGATTCCAGGATCAAGTCTTCGTATGCGCGCACGATCGACTCGGCCCGATAGGGCGTGACATCGATGGCGCTCGCGGTCGGCGGCGACGCGTCGCCGTCGCGGTCCTCGCGGCCGTGCCGGTTCGCGAACCCGGCGATCGCGTCGGCCAGCGCGGCCGCGGAGATCGCCGAGACGAGCTGCACGCCGCCGGCGCGCCGGGCGATCTCGCGGGTGCCGCCCGGGCAGGGCATGGCAATGACCGGGGTGCCGATCGCGAGCGATTCGAGCATGACGTTCGGCATGCCCTCATAGCGCGAACTCAGCACCAGCGCATCGGCGCGTGCGAGAAAGGCGTGCGGGTTGTGCTGGTGCCCGGCAAGCACGACGGTCGATTCGAGACGAGCCTTCGCGATCATTGCGTCGAGTGCGGCCCGACTCGGCCCGTCCCCGATGATGACCACCCGGCAGGTACCCGCCGGCAGCAGGGAGACGGCCTCGATCAGCAGGTCGAAGCCCTTCTGCGGCGCGAGCCTGCCGACGGCGACGAGCTCGAGGGGCGTGCCGGTCGCAGACAGGCGGTGCGGCCCGAGGCCGTGACGACCGTTCGGGGGTGGCGGGGGGCCGGCCATCAGCGCGGACGCCGCCGGATCGTCGGCCAGCGCGCGCGCGCGCAGCCGCTCGACGTCGACGGGATTCGCGATCAGGCACGTGCGCGCTGCGGGAAAGCCCAGCCGGTCCACGAGATCGTCGCGCATGTCCGTCGACTGGCAGACGACCCGATCCAGGTTCGGGTAGAACCACCGGTAGGCGAGGTTTCGTAGCGCGCCCGTCCGGTACTCCCGGTGGATCGCCGTGACGACCGCGGTCTCGCGGCCGATCACCGCGAGCGTGCGCGGCAGCCACGGCCTGAGCATCGCGATCATCAGGTTCAGGTGGCCCAGCCCCGAAAGCAGCACGTCGGGCCTGGCGGCCGCGATCGCGGCGCGCATCGGACGCCACGCGTGCCTGACCCGCGAGACCCCGAGATCGATCACCGGAACGTCGCCGGGAACGCGATCGGCGAGCTCGTTGAGCCGTGCGTCGAGCACCATCAGCTGCGGCTCGAAGCGCCGCCGGTCCAGGCGCTCGATCAGCGTGAGCATCACGCGTTCCGCGCCGCCGCCCTTGGCGAGATGCGGAATCGCGAACAGCACGCGAACGCGCGAACTCATTCGAGGGACCCGCGCGAACGCGCGAAGGCAGCGGCAAGGATCAGCAGCGAGAGCGACAGCACGATCGAGGTCGCCAGCGCGATGCCGTCGACGCCCATCACCGGCGCGAGCCATGCGTTGAGCGCGAGCTTCGCGACGAGATTGAACACGCCGCTCGCGGCGACCGCGCCGAACTGCTGGCGGCCGAGCAGCGCCTGGATGACGACGATCGACGCGAGGAAGCACGGCAGCTGGAGGATGCCCCACCGCAGCGTCGACGCGGTGCGTGCGGTGTCCTCGGCGACGAAGCTGCCGCGCTCGAAGGCGATCGCGACCAGGTCTGCGGCGAACACCCACACGACGAGCGCGACGGCGGCGCCGATCACGAACGCGCCGGTCGCGAAGCGCAGGACCAGGCCTTCGAGTTCGGCCGATCGGCCGCCCGCGTGCAGGTCGGAGAAGACCGGCAGCATCGCACGCGTGATCAACATCGACATCAGCACCGACGGCAGCATCAGCAGGCGACTCGCGTAACCGAGGATCGAGACGCTCCCCTCGCCGAGCAGCGCGGCCTGCGCCTGGTCGACCAGCGTCAGCGATCCGGCGCAGACGTTGCCGATGATCATCACCGACGCGGCGCCGGCGAGCATGCGCCAGCCCGGCGAGCCGAAGCCGAAGCGCAGCGCGAGCGGCTCGCCGTCGCGGCGCATCAGCACGATTACCGACAGCGCGTACAGCAGGTAGCCTGCCGTCGTGGCAAGGCAGAGCTCGCGCAGGTCCAGGTCGACCGGCGCGACGAGCACTGCGATGAGCACGACGGCGGGGACGGCCTCCAGCGCCAGGTTCGCGTGGCTGTGCCTGGCGACGAGGCGGGTCGAGCCGTAGGTGGCGAGGAAGTAGGCCGGCACGATCAGCGCCATCGCGGGCAGGGTGAGCGCGAGCGTCGGGTCGAGCGACGCGCCCAGGCCGCCGATGGTGGGCGCCGCGGCCGTCGCCACGGCGAGCACGAGGCCCGCGACGAGCGACAGGCCGGCGAACTCGCTGCCGAAGCGGTCGCGCTCGGACGGCGAGTCGACCGCGAGCCGCGCCAGCGTGGGCACCAGCGTGGCCATCGCGACGCTCGCGAAGATGCCCGGCATCCAGACGGTCCAGGTGAAGCCGAGGACGTAGGCGTCGGTGACCGCGCCGACGCCGAAGCGGTGCGCGAGCGCCATCTCCTTGAAGAAGCCGGCGCCGCGGGCGACGAGCGAGAAGAGCGCGAGCCACAGCATGCTGCGCAGCGCCAGCATGGCCGGCGACGCATGGGACGGCATGGCGGTGCCGCTCGCCGAAGTCCTTGCCCGCACGTCAGGCCGGTCTTCGGGCACGGCAGTGCCGGCGTGGTGCATGATCGCGTTGCGGCGTGGCGCTGCCACTGACGGGCGGGCACATGGATTCAGGCGGCATCGGGGCGCGGTTCTCGAGCGGCGCACGGCGAACGCGCGCCGTCGCGATGGTCGCCGCGAACACGGCACACCGGAAGGTAATTGTTCCGCCGGATCGAAGTGTCGCGGGCCGTCGGGTGGCCGCTGCGGACGGTGCGGCCGGCGGTCGGGCGGTAACGATTCGTCGTCAATGCGACCAAGGGTCAGATCGTCGGGATGCCTGGCATCGATGCGCGGGGGCGTGACGTATGCCCTGCGAGCCGAAACACCCCGATTCCTATAATAGCAATGGCCCAGAGGCGGGCCGTCCGATCGTTCAAACGCGTTCCGAGGTAATCGATCTTGAAGGTCTCCGTCATTGGAAGTGGGTATGTCGGTCTCGTGACAGCCGCGTGTCTGGCCGAGGTCGGTCACGACCTCGTGTGCGTCGACGTCGATGCGCGCAAGGTCGAACGGCTGAAGAACGGCGAGATCCCGATCCACGAGCCCGGCCTGGACGCGATCGTCCACCGCAACGCCGCCGCGGGGCGGCTGCTGTTCACCACCCGATTCGAGGACGCCGTCGCGGTGGCGGACCTGCACATGATCGCGGTCGGCACGCCACCCGACGAGGACGGCTCGGCCGACCTGGGCCACGTGCTCGCGGCGGCGCGATCGATCGCCGGCCTGCTCGAGCGCGACGCGATCGTCATCGTGAAGAGCACGGTGCCGGTCGGCACCTGCGATCGCGTCGAGGCCGCGATCCGCGAGACGCTCGCGGCGCGCGGCGCATCGCTTGCCGTCACCGTCGTGTCCAACCCGGAGTTCCTGAAGGAAGGCGCGGCGATCGACGACTTCATGTCGCCCGACCGGATCGTCGTCGGCACGCGCGACGCCGCGGCGATCGCGGTGCTGCGCGAACTGTACGCGCCGTTCCAGCGCAATCGCGAGCGCCTGGTGTTCATGTCGCGGCGGTCTTCGGAACTCACCAAGTACGCGGCCAATGCGATGCTGGCCACGCGGATCTCGTTCATGAACGAGCTCAGCGGCCTCGCCGAGACGCTCGAGGCCGACATCGAGGACGTCCGCCGCGGCATCGGCTCGGATCCGCGCATCGGCAGCGCGTTCCTGTATCCGGGCGCGGGCTACGGCGGCTCGTGCTTCCCGAAGGACGTGTCCGCGTTGTTGTCGCTCGCGAGGCAGGTCGGACGCCCGCTCGAACTGATCGGCGCGGTCGAGCGGGTCAACGAGCGGCAGAAGGCCGCGTTGCTCGAGAAGATCCGCCGGCGGCTTGGCACGCTGCGCGGCCGGTGCTTCGCCGTCTGGGGCCTCGCGTTCAAGCCCAATACCGACGACATGCGCGAAGCGCCCGCCAGGGTGCTGATCGAGGGCCTGTGGGCCGAAGGTGCCCGCGTCCGGGCCTACGATCCGGCCGCGATGGATTCGTGCCGGGCGATCTACGGCGAGCGGCCCGACCTGACGCTGGTGCCGGGCGCGATGGCGGCGCTCGAGGGTGCCGACGCGCTGGTCGTCGTGACCGAGTGGAAGGAGTTTCGCGCCCCCGACTTCAAGGCGATCGCCGGCGCGCTGCGCGAGAAGGTCGTGTTCGACGGGCGCAATCTCTACGATCCGGCGGTGATCGCCCGCGCCGGGCTGGATTACTACGCCTTCGGTCGCCCCGGATCGACCGCTGCGTGACAATGGTCCGCGACGAGCCGCGCGCGCCTGCGTATCGTCACCTCCCATGAAGCCCTCAGACATGAACAAGCCCCTCGATCCCTTCGACCCGATGCCGCAGTCTTCGAAGACCGCCGCCGGCGGCACGCTGATCGCCCAGGCCACGCCGGCACTCGTCGCGTTCTGGCGGATCGTCGGCCAGCAGCGCTACTGGGTGATCGGCGCGGTGGCGATCGCCGTGCTGCTGGGCTGGATCGCGGGCCGCCTCGCCGAGCCGTCGTACCAGGCGGTCTCGACGCTGCTGATCGAGACCGGCAAGTCCAAGGTCGTGTCGATCGAGGAGGTGTACCCCGGCCTCAGTTCGGACCGCGAGCACTTCCGCACGCAGACCCAGTTCCTGCGTTCGCGCGAAGTGGCGTTGCGCGTGATCCGAGACCTGGATCTCGTCCGGCACCCGCGCTTCGCGGACGTCGTCCGGCAGGCGCGCGAGACGGCGCCGGCGGCGACCGACCCGGCGGAGGCCGGCGTCGTCGCGAAGGGCGAGCGGCCGGTCGTCACCGATCCCGCCGAGGAGGCCGTGCTGCGGGCGCTGTCGCGGTCGCTCGACATCGAGCCGGTGCGGCAGAGCCAGCTGCTGCTGGTCAAGTACGAGTCGCCCGACCCGGTGCTCGCGGCCCGGATCGCGAACCGCACTGCCGAGGCCTTCATCCAGGCCGAGATGGACATGCGGCTGCAGATGACGATCAGCGCGAGCAACTGGCTGTCCGAGCGGGTGGCCGAACTCAAGCAGCGGCTCGACGCGTCCGAAAAGGTGCTCGCCGACAGCCGGGAGCGCGCCAACCTGCTCGACCGCAGGGGCACCAGCCTCGGCGCCGCAGGCCAGCAGACGGCCGACCTGCTGCAGCGCCAGGTCGACGCCCGCGTGAAGCTCGCGCAGCTCGAGCAGCTCTATCGCCAGGTTCGCCCCGGCGTGCCGGGGCGCGAGAACGCCGCGCCGGTCGTGTCGCACCCGGGCGTGATCCGGGCGCGCGACGTCGTCGCCGACGCGGAGGCGAAGTTCTCGGCGGCCGCCGGACGCTACGGCTCGAGCCACCCCGCGTACCGGGCGGCGCAGGTCGAGCTCGAGGCTGCCCGCGCGTCGCTCAAGTCGCAGACCGAGCGCGTGATCACCAGCATCGAGAAGGACTACCAGGTCGCGGTGGCGACCGAGAAGTCGTTGCAGGCCACCGTCGATCGCAACCGGGCCGCGGCGCAGCGCGACAACCGCAAGGAAGCCGAGATCGCGATCCTCGAGCAGGACGTGCTGTCGAACCGCCAGCTCTACCAGACCTTCCTGTCGCGGCTCAAGGAGACGGCGACGGCGGCCGACGTGCAGACGCCGCAGGCGCGCATCGTCGATGCCGCGGTCGCGCCGGACACGCCGGTCAAGCCGCGCAAGGCGCTGCTGCTCGCCAGTTTCGGCATCGTCGGCCTGCTCGTCGGCGTCGCGATCGCGATGATCAGGAGCCAGACCGATTCGCGCATCCGCTCGATCGAGGAAGTCGAGCAGGCGCTGGGGCTGCCGGTCATCACGACGCTGCCGGTGCTCACCAAGGCGCAGCAGCGCGATCGGGGCCGCCTGGTGGCGACCGATCCGGCCGCGTACTTCAGCGAGATGATGCGCATGGGCGCGGCGTCGATCCACTTCTCGATGCTCGAGGATGGGACGCGGTCGATGGCGATCACGTCGGCCACGGCGTCCGAGGGCAAGAGCACCGTCGCGACGAACCTCGCGCTCGCGCTGTCGCGGACCAACCGGGTGCTGCTGATCGACGGCGACCTGTACCGGCCGGTGCAGCACCGGCTGCTCGGCCTCGAGTCGAGCGAGAAGGGCCTGGTCCAGGTGCTGCGCGGCGACCTGGACGTCACCGACGCGATCCAGACGGTGGGGGGCACCCGCCTGAAGGTGATCCCGGCGGGCAAGGTCAGCGGCGAGGCCTTCAACATCGTGACGCCGAGCCACCTGCGCCGCCTCATCCGCATGCTCGAGGACGATTTCGACATCGTGCTCGTCGACGCGCCGCCGCTCGAGGTCGTCTCCGACGGGATGCTGATCGGCGCGTCGTGCAACAGCACGGTGCTGGTGACGCGGTCGGGTGCGACCCCGCTCGCGCTCGTCGGCAAGGCGCTGCGTCGTCTGACGCGGGTCCGCGCGAGGGTGCTCGGCGTCGTCGTCAACGGCCACGACTTCCAGGCCGCCGAGCGCTTCTACGGCGAGGCCTCCGGCTACAAGGGCTACGAGGCGTACACCAAGGGGCAGGGCCGCGCGAAACCCGCCGGCACCGGCACGCTGTCGCTCAACCCTGCGCTCGAGCGCCTGGGCGTCGCGAAGGCGACCGCCGAGTAGGCGCGGGGGCGGCCTCGCGCCGCCCGTCAGTGCGTAACGGTCAGTTGCGTAACGGTCAGTGCGTGGCGTCGCGCCAGGCTTCGAACATCAGGACCGGCCACAGGTGGTACTGCCAGTTGCGGCGGCCCGTCTGGTGTTCGGCCCAGCGCCGGCGGATCGGCGCCGGATCGAAGTAGCCGGCCGACCGCAGGCGCGACTCGTCGAGCAGGTGCTCGGCCCAGTCGCGCAGCGGTCCGCGCAGCCAGACGTCCAGCGGCACGCCGAAACCCATCTTCGGGCGCTCGAAGAGCGCGCGCGGGACGTGGCGCGCGAGCACCTCGCGCAGCAGCCACTTGCCGGTGTCGCCGCGGACCTTGTAGTGCAGCGGCAACCGCCACGCGAACTCGACGACGCGGCGATCGAGCATCGGCACCCGCGTCTCGAGGCTGACCGCCATCGCGGCGCGGTCGACCTTGACGAGGATGTCGTCGGGCAGGTAGGCGAGCATGTCCTGCAGCATCATCTGCTCGAATCGGTCCGAGCCCGCCGGCGGTTCGGGCATCGGCGGGATGCCCCCGTCGCGATCGCCGATCACCAGTCCCGGCTCCCACAGCGTGGTGATGCCGTGGCCGTACAGGGTGCGGAAGTCGCGCATGCCGAGCAGTTCGGCGCCGCGGTGGATCTTGTGGCCCGGCACCTCGCTGCGGTAGCGTGCCGGCAGCGCCGAGCCGATGCCGGCGGCGAGCCGGTCCCACGCCGGGACGCTGACCGCCTTGAGCGCCGACGCGAGCGGTCGGCGCAGCGGCGCGGGCACGCGCGAGAGCTTCGACCAGATCCGGTTCGCGAGGAAGTACCGCGAATAGCCGCCGAAGAGCTCGTCGCCGGCGTCGCCCGACAGGCTGACGGTGACGTGGCTGCGCGCGAGCCGTGACACGAGGTAGGTCGGGATCTGCGAGAGGTCTGCGAAGGGCTCGCAGTACATCGTCGGCAGCAGCGGGATCACGTCGCGCGCCTCGGCTTCGCCGACGTAGAGTTCGTGGTGTTCGGTGCCGAGGTGGCGGGCGACGGCGCTGGCGTGCTCGGCCTCGTTGTACTCGCGTTCGTGAAAACCGATCGTGAAGGTCTTCACCGGCCGGGCGCTGCGTCGCTGCATCAGCGCGACGATCGTCGACGAGTCGATGCCGCCGGACAGGAACGCGCCGAGCGGCACGTCGGAGATCATCTGCGACTGCACCGCGTCGCCGAGCACGCCTTCGAGCGCGTCGACGGCGGCGTCGTCCGACGCGAAGCGCGCGGGCGACGCGATCCCCGCCTGCGCGACGGCTTCGAGCCGCCACCAGGCGACGGGCGCCGGCAGGCGTGCGCGGTCGACGTCGTCGACCGACACGCGCAGCAGGCAGCCGGGCGCGAGCTTGCTGATGCCTCGATGGATGCTTCGCGTGCCGGGCGTCGCGTTGAAGCTCATCATCCCGGCGAGCGCTTCGCGATCGACCTCGGCGTCGAAGCCAGGCAGCGCGCGCAGCGCCTTCAGTTCGGACGCGAACGCGAGGGCGCCGCCGACCCAGCCGTAGTAGAGCGGCTTCTCGCCGAGCCGGTCGCGCGCGAGCCAGAGCTCGCGCGACGCGCGATCCCAGAGCGCGATCGCGAACATGCCGACGAGCCGCTCGAGCGTGCGCTCGACCCCCCAGCGGCCGATGCAGTGGAGCAGCGTCTCGGTATCGGCGTGGCCGCGCCACTCGGGCGCAGCCGCGGCGCCGGTGGATCCGTCGGCGCATTCGCGCTCGAGCGCCGCGCGCAGTTCCATGTGGTTGTAGATCTCGCCGTTGTAGACGACGATCCACCGGGCGTCGGGCGAGGCCATCGGCTGGTGGCCGGCGGCAGACAGGTCCTGGATCGAGAGCCGCCGGTGGGCGAGCGCGATCCGCGCGGCAGGATCCTCCCAGTAGCCGGCGTCGTCCGGCCCCCGATGGCTGATCGCGCGCGCCGCGCGCTCGAGCGCCGCCCTGCGGTCGTCGGGCCTGCCACCCTCGGGTCTGCCGCCCAGTAGTCCAGTCAGTCCGCACATGCTCGATCGGTCCGTTTCGCGTCGTCGGGGAGGGGCGCGCTCACGCGCGGGCGAGTTGCGTGTCGGCGGCGAGTTCGTCGAAGGCGCGCTCGTAGCGGCGGCGCACCGCCGCCAGGTCGAAGTGCCCCGAGATCCGGCTCCGGGCGCGGACCGCCAGCGCCATGCGCTCGTCGTGCGACCGGCCGAGCAGGTCGCGCCAGCCGGCGACCAGTGCCTCGGTGTCGCGCGGCGCGACGACGTGCCCGGTGTCGCCGACGATCTGCCGCGCGTCGCCGACGTCGGTCGAAACGCACGGCACGCCGCAGGCCATCGCCTCGGCGAGCACGTTCGGGAAGGCTTCGCCGTAGACCGAGGTCAGCGTCGCGACGTCCAGCGCCGCCGTCACCCGCGCAATGTCGTCGCGCCGGCCCAGCAGCCGGAACGCGTCGGTCAGCCCGGCGCGACCGATCAGGTCGGTCAGTGCCGTGTTCGAGGGCTCGCAGCCGCGACCGGCGAGGATGAAGCGGGCATGCGGCAGGTCGCGCACGAGGCGCGCCGCCGCGTCGATGAAGCCGGCGTGGTTCTTCTGCGGGTCGTAGCGCGCCACCATGCCGATCAGCGGCGCGTCGTGCGCGATGTGCAGTTCGTCGCGGATCTCGGTCGCCGCCGCGCGGTCGATCCGGAAGCGCTCGAGATCGAAACCATTGGGGATGAGCTCGAAGCGCGCCGGGTCGTAGCCGATGTCGATGTGGATCTGCCGTGCCTGCTCGGAACAGCACAGGATGCGGCGCGGCAGCTGCCAGGACAGCGCCGCGTTGAGCCGCACGACGGCACGGGTGCCGGCGGGCGAGGTCTCGCGCGACAGGTTGCTGTTGCGGATGTTCCAGGCGACGGTGGCGCAACCGCCCATGCGTGCGCCCAGGCCGCCGACCAGGTCGGCGTGGTAGAGCCAGGTGTTGACGACCGCCGGTCGATGGCGGCGGACCAGCGACGCGAGCCGCGCGACACCGGCCGGCGCCGACGCGAGGCCGGTCATGTCGAGCGTATGGACCACCGCGCCGGTGCGCTGGAACGCCGGCGCGAGGCTGTCCTCGTCGGTCTCGCGCGAGAGCGAGACGACGACCGGGTCGAATCGTGGCGCCAGGCCTTCGACCAGGCGAAGCAGCATCCGCTCGGCGCCGCCGACGCCGAACTTGGTGATGACGAACAGCAGTTTCATCTGCTCGATGCCTTTGCCGCCGTGGCGGCCGGGTAAGCTTCCTTGGGTCGCCGTCTCGGCAGGGCGGCTAGAAGCGGTGTCAGAATCGGGATTTCGGCTACGGGTTGGACCATGCGTTCAGCGAGGCTCCCGACATTCTTGGCGAATCTGCTGCTGCTGGCCATCGTTGCGGGCTGCGGCAGCGACGCAGGGACCACCGCGGGCGACGCGCGGCAGCCCGTCGATGCAACGGTAGGGGTCGGCGCGTCGACCGGCGTCGGCGCGTCTAGCGGCGCCCCCGTCTATCCCCAGGCACGGGCGTACACGGAAGCGCCGCTCGAGCAGCCGCTGCCGCTGCCCGCCTACCTGTCGCCGTCGTTCTACCGGCCGACCGGGACGCTGATCACGCGCGTCAGCGATGCGGCGGCTTTCGGCACCGACGAGCGCGTGCTCAAGCACGAGTACTCGCGGCGCGCAGTCTGGAACGCCGACGGCTCGAAGCTGATGCTCGCGCTGTCGTATCCGGCGTGGATCCTCGACGCGTCGAACTACGGCAGCTGGCGCCTGCACGACGTCCCGTCCGAGCCGCTCTGGTCGAACCTCGACCCCGACGCGATCTTCGGGCTCACCGGCAACGCGTTCGTGCGCTATTCGATCGCATCGCGAAGCACGACCGTGCTTCGCGTCTTCGACGGCTACCGGCAATTGAGCATCGGCGGCGGAGAGGGCGTGCAGAGCGACGACGACCGTTACGTCGCGCTGATCGGCCGGCGCACCGGCGGCGTCGACGTCCTCGTGTACGACCGCGCGACCGATGCGGTCGGCACGCTCGCCTTCGACCGTGCGACGGCGCCGAACGCGGACATCGACTGGGTGGGCGTGTCGCCGAGCGGCCGCTTCCTCGTGGTCAAGTACGACTTTCCCCCGCCCGGCGTCGTGCCGGGGTTCCAGGTCTACGATCGGGCGAGTCTCCAGTTGCTGCGCACCGTGCTGCCCGGCAGCTTCTCGCATTCGGACATGGGGTACGACGCGGCGGGCCGGGAGGTGCTGGTGGCCGCTGCGGCAGGCAGCCCGGCGATCGTGGCGGTGCGCCTCGCGGACGGCGTCGTGCAGCCGATGCTGTCGGCCGACGCGATCGGACCCAACGTCCACGTCTCGTGCCGCAACCGGCTTCGACCGGGCTGGTGCTACTTCGGCACCTACGCCGACCCCGGCGCCGACGCCGCGTACCTGTCGCGCAGCGTCTTCGGCCTCAGGCTGGACGGTAGCGAGCGCGTCGAGCGCTTCTCCCCGGCATTCTTCGCCGACGCGCCGCTCGACCTGGCCTACGAGCGCCAGGCGTGGGCGGTGCCCGATCCGACCGGCGCGCGCGTGCTGTTCGCGAGCGACTGGGGCGACCCTGGCGTGAACGCGCGGGTGAACGTCTTCGTCGTCGAGGCGGTGCGCTGAGGCGACGCGTGCCCCGTGCCGGCCGACCGTGCCCGAGTCGACGTCGATACCGATGCCGGTGCCGGTGCCGTGGGGTGCTTCTGCGGCGATCATCGCGACAGCAGCGTCCGTTCCCAGTGCTCGAGAATCGTGTCCGGGTCGAAGCGCGCCGCGACCTCCGTGGCGCGGCTCGACAGCCGGGCACGGAGCGCGTCGTCGCCCATCGCGCGGGCGAGCGCGCCGGACAGCGCGTCGGCGCTGTCGGTCGCGGTGACGAGCACGCCGTCGACGCCGTCGCGAACGAGGTCGCGCGGCCCGGTCGGGCAGTCGAAGGCGACGGCGGGGCAGCCGTGCGCCATCGCCTCGACCAGCGCGTTCGGGAAGCCCTCGAAGCGGGAACTCAGCACGAACAGCGACGCGCGGCGATACCAGTCCTCGAGGTTGCCGGCGTGGCCGGGGAGCAGCACGCGCGCCTGCTGTCCGTGCGCCGCGACGAGCGCCTCGAGCGCCGTGCGTTCGGCGCCTTCGCCCAGGATGACCAGCGTCCACGCCGGGTGATCGGCCGCGATGCGCGAGAAGGCCGGGATCAGCAGGTCGAAGCCCTTCTGCGGGCTGAGCCGCCCGACCGCGAGCAGCAGCCTGCGATCCGGCCCCAGCAATTGCGCCGGCGGCAGCCTCGGTTCGGCGCCGGGCAACGGCAGCACGACCGGATTGGGGATGACGCGCGCGCGCGCGCCCGGCGTGTGGCGTTCGATCCAGCGGCGCGTGTCCTCGGTCTGCACGACGACCTGGTCGGCGTGCGGGTAGACGAGCCGCCGCAGGCGGTGCCAGGCGCGCCCCAGCCGCAGCGCCGGCGGGTGGATGCGCTCCGACACGACGACCCGCAGGCCGAGTCCGCGCGTCGCGAGAATCGCGAGCACCGACACCTCGGCCGTGAGCGCGAGCACCGCGTCGTAGCGGCCGCGCGCGAGCGCCCGCCTGATCGCGCGCAGACGCCGCGCGTTGCCGGCCAGCGCGCCGACCAGGCCGCCTGCCGGCCCCGCGACGTCGAGGCCGATCCGGTCGACGCGGGCGTCGACCGCGTAGAAGTCGCCCGCCGCGGGCTCGAGCGTGAGCAGCGCGACCTGCCATCGGCGCGCGGCGAATCCGTTCGCGAGGTGCACCGCGACCCGTTCGGCACCGCCGGCGGACAGCGAATGGATCAGGATCGCGAGCCGCGTTGCCGTCGGCGTGTCAGGCATGCTCCATCGCATCGGGCTTGCCGATCCTGGGGCCAGCGCCGATCGTCCGGTAGACGTCGGCGATGCGCCGGTTCATGCGGTCGGCCGAGAACGACTGCTCGTAGCGCGCGCGTCCGGCGGCGCCCAGCCTCGCGCGCAGCGACGGATCGTCGGCCAGGCGCTGCATCGCGCCGCGCATCGCGCCGACGTCGCCCGCGTCGACGAGCAGGCCGTTGACGCCGTCGTCGACCAGTTCGGCGACGCCGCCGACGCGGGTCGCGATCACCGGGAGCCCGCTTCGCATCGCTTCGATGATCGAGAGCGGCATGCCCTCGTAGCGCGAACTCAGCACGAAGATACCTTGGGACGCGAGGATGTCGTCGACCCCCGGGCGATTGCCAAGCAGATCCACGCGCGATGCCGCGTTCCCCGCCCATCGCCGCACCGCGTCGCGAAAACCGGGCTCGTCGGTGCCGCCGCCCACGCAGGTGAACGCGTGGTCGCCGGCGACGCCGCCGAACGCCCGCAATGCCGACTCGTGGTCCTTCGCGAAGCAGGTTCGGGCGACCATGACGAAACCCGCGTGCGAGGCCGGCTGCGCCCGGCGCGGCGTGTCGGCGACGCCGTTGGGGATCACGAGGCAGCGGCTTTCGTCCACGCGCAGCGCGCGCCGGGCGAGCGCCGCGTCGGCGCGCGACACGCTGATGAACTGGCGGGTGGAAGGGGCGAGCAGCGTCTCGATCCCGCGCAGGATCAGGCCCTGGAGCCGGGGCCGACCCTCGCCGAAACCCCAGCCGTGCACCGTGTACACGACCGGGACCCGCGCGAACGCGCCCGCCAGGCGGGCGACCATGCCTGCTTTCGCGCTGTGGGCATGGATCAGCGCGGGCGCCTCCTCGCGGATGATCCTTCCCAGCGCGCGCACGACGCGCAAATCGCGCGCCGGGCTGATCTCGCTGCGCATGCCGTCCAGCACGATCGTGCGGACCTGCGCGTCGGCGAGCCGTTGCCGGATCGGGCCGTCCTCGCCGAACACGACCGTGAACCGGAACGCGTGCCGAAGGCCGAGCACCAGGTCGCGGACGTGGCTCGGCGCGCCGGCGAGATCGGCGTTGGTGGACACGAGAAGCACCTTCGGCAGCGACGCGTCCGGCGCGCCCACGTCTGCGGGGGACTGCTTCGCAGGGAAGGGTGCGGCTTGGCGGGCGGTCATCGGACGTGCGGAGGGGCGGGTGTGCGGCAGGTCACGGGCAGGCGACGGCCGATGACGCACGGTCCGCTGGACCGGTGGCGCATCGCCGACCGCGGTGGCCCGGGACCGGAAGGAGTGCGCAGTGTAGCGTCTCTTTTGCCTGCTACGCTCTCGAAGTGGTCGGGTTCGTGACCAATGTCATCCGTGTCGGAGGGTCAGTTTCTTGAACGATATCCACTGCCATTGCCTGCCCGCGGTGGACGATGGTGCGGGCGACATCCAGGAGTCGATCGCCCTCGTGCGCTTCGCCGCGAAGGACGGTATCCGCCGGCTGGTGCTGACGCCGCACGTCTACGCCGGGCGCTGGGACAATACCCTCGCCACGTTGCGGCCGCGTTTCGCCGCATTCAGCAAGCTGATCGCGTCAAAGGGCATCCCGGTCGAACTCTATCTCGGGGCGGAGGTGCACCTGCTGCCGGAGATCTTCGAACTGATCGAACAGGGCGAGGTTCCGTACGTCGGGGGCTGGGAGGGCGAGCCGGCGCTGCTGCTCGAACTGCACGACGGCCGGATCCCGCCGTTCGCGATCAGTGCGGTGCGCCACCTCCGGCGTCAGGGCATCAGGCCGATCATCGCGCATCCGGAGCGCAACCGGGCGGTGATGGCCGACGTGGCGTGCCTCGAACCGTTCATCGGCGAAGACTGCCTGATGCAGGTGACGGCAGGGTCGATCTCGGGCCGGTTCGGCGCGAAGGCCGAGGCCACCGCCTTCGCGCTGCTCGACCGTCAGTGGGCCCACTTCGTCGCGAGCGACGCGCACAACCTCCAGCACCGGCCGCCGGCGATGCGCGCCGCGCGCAAGCTGCTCGCCGAACGCATCGCGAAGCCGCTGGCCGACGAACTCACGATCCACGCGCCGGGCGCGCTCATCGACGGGCGGGCGGCGCTGGGGCTCGACCGGGCGTGAGCGCCGCCGCGCGCGGACGCGGGCGGCACATCGCGTGCAGCCAGAGCGCGGTCGCGATGACCGCGAAGGTGTCGACCGGGAAGCCGAAGCGCGAGTGGCCCGCGGCGCCGCCGGCGATCACGTGCCCCACCAGCATCGCGAGCAGGCAGCCGGCGAAGGCGGGCGTCCTGCGGGCGGTGCCGGATGCGAAGTAGCCGAGCATGCCCACCAGCAGCGCCGCGCGGATCGTGAGCGACAGCGCCGCGAGCCAGGTGCCGACGGTACCGAAGAAGGTCTCCAGGTCGGCCTGGCCCGGACCAAGCAGCGCCTTGAACCAGCCCTTGACGTTGCCCAGGACGACCGGCACCGGGTGCTTGCGCGCGTAGTCGATCGCCATGGCCTTGGTCGCGATCGACAGTTCGAACTGGTTCGGGAACTGGTCCTGCCAGCGGCCCTTGATCCAGATCTCCGGGCCGCCGACCTCGCGTGGGATGCCTTCGAGCTCGGACATCACGGGGCCGACGATCGACGCCCCGATCGCCGCATCGCCGGAGCTCGTGGGCTTGAAGTGACCGTACCAGTGCCAGTTGAGCGTCGACCAGCCGAGCACCGGCAGCGCCCCGACGAGCGCGGCGAGCAGCAGCCCGCGCCACGGCAGCCAGACGAAGCCGATCAGCGTGCAGCCGGCGAGCAGCACCAGCGCGTTGCCGCGCACCAGCGCCGCCACGCCGAGGAGCGCGAACGCGCCGACCAGCCGCATCGGACCCGCCGAACGGCCCTGGAGGCACGCGCCGACGAAGTGGCGCACGCCCCAGGTGGCGAGCAGCAGGAAGAAGGTCTCGGCGAAGAACAGCGACGAATAGGTCTGGATCACCGGGAACACGGTGAAGGCCGCTGCCGTCGCGAGCGCGACGAGCGGCGGCAGCCGGTACAGGCGTGCGATCCGGTAGATCGCCGCGGCGATGCCGACGAGCATGAGCTTCTGCAATACTGCGAGGCCGAGCATCGTCAGGCCGCCCGCGCGCAGCACGAAGATCAGCAGCGGGTAGCCGGGTCCGAAGTGCGTGTGCGGCCAGGGCCCGAAGTGCCCGAACCACTCGCTCATCGTCCAGTAGTCGTCTCCGCGCACCGCCTGCGTCGGGTCCGCGAGCACCGGCAGCAGGAACAGCGACGACGCGACGAGCCACGCGACGAACGCTGCGCCAAGCGCGAGCGCGAACGTTCGGGATTCCGATGCAGGGGCGCCGGGGCCCGGCTCGCTGGACGGGATGCTTGGATTGAGCAGGATCGGATCCGGAAAGATCGGGGCGGGGAGTCGATCGATGATACAGACTGCCCCGACGGGGGCCGGGCCTGACGCCGCCGCCTTCGCCCGTCCGATGCACGTGTCCCACACTTCCCGCTGGCGGATGCCCCGTTGAACCGTTCTTCGATGCTGCTGGCCTTCGTTTGCACTGTCGTCGCGATGGCCTGCACCAAGCCGCCCCGGATCGTAACGAGCGCGAGCGTGCCGGCGGTGCCGCAGGGCGCGATGCCCTTCGACCTGCCGCCCTACCTCACGCCGGTCCGCAACCCCGCGATCGGCACCGACGTCATCCGCGTCACCGAGGCGTCGGCCGGCGCGCGCGTGATCCGCCACGACTACGCGCGGCGCGCCGCGTGGAATGCCGACGGATCCCGCCTCCTGCTGATCCATCCGTATCCCGCGCGGCTGCTGGACGGCCGCAACTACCGGGAGCTCGGTCGGATCTCGTCTCCGTCCGACCCGCTGTGGTCCCACACCGACCCGTCGATCCTGTTCGGGCTGCAGGGTGAGCGCGAACTGGTGAAGATGGACGTGCGCACCGGCGAGCGCACGGTGCTTCGCCGTTTTCCTCGCCACGATTCGGTCTCGATCGGGGGCGGCGAGGGCGTGCAGAGTCGGGACGACCGCTTCGTCGCGCTGCTCGGCAGGCGCCCCGGCGGGCTCGACCTGCTCGTCGTCGATCTCGCCGGCGCTGGCCCTGGCCCCGGCAACGGCGACGCGACGCTGCGTTTCGACGGCTACACCGGGCCCGACGGCGACATCGACTGGGCCGGCGTGTCGCCGACGGGGCGCTTCGTCGTCGTGAAGGTCGACCGGGGCGCGTCGGATCGCGGCTTCGACGTCTACGACCGAGGCACGCTCGCGTGGCAGCGGCGCCTGCTCCCCGGGAGCCTGTCGCACGCGGACCTGTGCACCGACGCGGCCGGCGACGAGGTGCTGGTCGCCGGCGATCCGGCGAGCACGGCGCTGGTCTCGGTGCGCCTGGCCGACGGCCACGCGACGCGGGTGCTCGAGCCGCTCAACGTCGGCTACGGGATCCACGTCTCCTGCCGCAACGTCGACCGCCCGGGCTGGGCCTTCGTCAGCACCTATCCGGCGGGCGACGATCGCGGCGCGCGACTCGGCGGCGCGATCTTCGCGCTCAGGCTCGACGGCAGCGCGATGGTCGAGGTGTTCGCGGCCGGCGCCTACGCGCTGCATCCTGCCGACCTCGCCTACGAGCGCCAGGCGCAGGCCGTGGCCGATCCGGCCGGCGCGCGCGTGCTCTTCAGCAGCGACTGGGGCGACGCGTCGCCGCACGCGCCGGTCAACAGCTTCGTCGCGCGACGGCCGCTGCCGTTCTTCGCGCCGGGGCGTCTCTGATGCACGGCGGTGACCCCGACCCGGCGCGGGCGGGGCGCGAGGCATCTCCGGACGGCGCGCTCGCGCGGCTCGGCGCCTCGCGGTCGGCGCTGAGGATGACCGTCGCCGGGCTCGTGGTCGGCGCGCTGTTCCTGTGGATCGCGATCGGGCGGGTCGACGTCGCCGCGATCGGCGACGTGCTCGGCGAGGTCCGCTGGCCGTGGGCGGGCGTCACCTTCGCAACCGGCGTGGCCTTCGTGTCGATCAAGGCGTGGCGCTGGGCGCGGATGCTGCGTCCGTTGGGCGTGACGGGCTTCGGCGGGCTGCTGCGCGCGGTGTACGCGGGCACGGCGGCGAACCTGACGGTGTCGCATGTCGGCGAGCTGGTGCGGATCGGCATGGTCGCGCGTCGGCACGGCATCGCGATCAGTACGCTGCTGGCGTCGGTCGCGCTCGAGCGGATCCTCGATTTCGTCGCGCTGGTGGGGCTCGTCTGCATCGGCTTCGTGCTCGATCCGACGCTCTCGCCGCTGCTGTGGCCGGCAGGCATCGCGGGGCTGACGATCGTCGCCGTGGGCCTGGCGGTGGCGGTGGCGGTGCTGAACGCCGATCCGCGGCTCGTGCGGGCCGGGCGTGCGCTCGCGCGACGCCTGCCGGCGCGTGCCCGGGCCTGGCTGGACGCGCAGTTCGCGCGTGCCGGTGCCGGACTCGGTGCGCTGCGCGACCCCGGGGCGCTGCTGACGCTGACGCTGCTGTCGCTGGCGCAGTGGTGCGCGATCGTCGCGGCGATCTGGGCCGGCGCGAAGGCGGTCGACGTCGACATGCCGGCACCGAGCGCGATCGTCGTCTATGCGATGACGGCGGTCGGGCTCCTGCTGCCGTCGTTGCCGGCGCAGCTGGGCACGACGCAGCTCGCGTTCGTCGCGGGCTTCGCACTGATCGGCGAAGGCGCGACGCTGGCGTTCGCGGCGTCGATCGTCTACACGGCGTTCGTGATGGTTGCGACGATGATCGTCGGCGCCGGGTGCGTGCTCGTCGGCGCATTGCCGCCCGCGCGCCGGCGCGACGGCTGACGGGCGAACGCGCGTTCGCCCGGCGCGTGCGCTAGGGGCCGAGCGGGCCCGCCAGCCCGAGGCGCCGGGACCGTGGCCGGGCCGAGGCGCCGCGGGGCGACGAGGTCGCGCCGAGAAGGTCGATCGCGACGAGCCCGTCGGCGT
This sequence comes from Lautropia sp., assembly GCA_050248115.1. GTDB lineage: Bacteria > Pseudomonadota > Gammaproteobacteria > Burkholderiales > Burkholderiaceae_E > Lautropia. The sequence continues at coordinate 36,768 of JBFWSZ010000013.1, read as the reverse complement.
CCGACCAGGTGTGGATGCCCATTGCACCGGATTCGGGCGGCGGCGCGATCTCGCGCACGAAGACCTCCCGATACCCGTCGGGCGCGACGTGCACGATCTCGAACTGCAGCAGGCCCTTGCCGTAGGCGTCGAAGCTGTGCGACTGCCCGAAGCGGTACAGGCGACCGTCGTGCGTCGACAGGCCGGCGTTGCGCGCGCCGCCGACGCCGAAGCGGACCGGGTTGCCTGGCACCGGCACCCAGGTGTCCGACAGTGGCGAATCGGCGTGGAACAGGTGCAGCTCGTTCTGGTTGTCGGGCGAGGCCGCGCGGTCGATGTTGGTCAGCATCCACCACCGGTCGTTGCGCTCGAACAGCAGGGTGTCGGCCGCGCAGACGTCGTTCATCAGCGTCGCGCACGGTACCCACTCGAGCGGAAAGCACCGGCAGCGGTAGACGGTGATGTCGCGCGCCGACGATCGGTCCGGGCACATGTAGAGCGCGTCCTGGTACCGGAACAGGAAGGGGAACGACAGGTGGTGCGGCTCGGCAATCGCGATGCCGCGATGCCGCCACCGGCCGCCGTCCTGTTCGAGGACCGCGATGTGCGCCCGACCGGCGGCCGGATCGAACTCCTCGACGAAGCAGTGCATGACGCCGGTGTCCGGCGACGCGCAGATCATCGGGTCTGCCTGGAATGCGCCGGGCGCCGTCGGGGCGACGTCGAGGGCGGGGCCCAAGTCGCCGTGGCCCGCACCGGCCTGGTGGATCGCGACCGACCATTGGCGCCGTCCGCGGTACCGCTCGCCGAGGTAGCGCAGTGCCCGGGCGCCGGTGCGCAACGGGTACGCGAGCAGGCGGGCCAGGATCTCGGCGTCTCGCGCCGGTGCGGCGGGCGCCGCCACCGGCGCCGATCGCGAGCCGGCCGTCCACGATGTCACGGTCGCCTCCCCGGTGCGCTGCGCCGGGTCGAGGTGACAACGCAGCAGCGACGCCGCGCGATCCCACAGCGCCGCCTGGTTCAGCAGCAGCAGCGGGCGCGTGCGATTGCCGCCGGCGACGATGCAGGTTCTCGCCTGCGTCCGCGGGTCGAGCCGGTAGAGGGCCAGCGGCGTCTCGGCGAGGCCGTCCAGGACTTCGTGAAGCCCCGCCAGCGCGAGCGCCTGCGTCTCGGCGCCGCCGAGCTCGATCCGCACGATGGCGGGCGCCGCCGGCCCGGGTACCGGCGTGCCGCCGTCGTCCTCGGCACCGGCGAGGTCCGCGGCCGCCCGGGCGGCCGTCTCGGCGGGTGACGGGCGGCCGATCTGCAGCAGCAGGTCGAGGTTCGCTCGCCGGTCGGCGGGTACGCCGTGGCGGTGTCGCAGCACCTCGGCGAAGCGGCCGGCGTGCGCGGCGGCCGGACCGGGAAGCGCGCTGATCCGGCAGGCGAGCGACGGCAACAGGCGCGCAGCGCCCTTCAGGGCGACGCCCTCGAGCGCGAGCACTGCGCGCACGAGGCCGACGACGACACGCGAGCGCAGGGCGCTGGTGTCGGTGCCATCACCGGAGCCGGCATCCGCCGGCGCAGCCGCCGACCCCTTGAGCGCGAGCAGCGTCCACTCGACCGCATGGTCGCGCGCCAGCGCGTCGAAGAGGATCGCCGCAAACACGGGAAGCGCATCGGCGTCGATCTCGACACCGATGCGGATCGGTTGCTCGGTGCCGGGTTTTCGGGTCACGACGCCGGACCGGGTCGCGGGAAAGGGTGAAAACCCCCACCGGAAAGGGGTGCGGCGTGGACTTGCATCTCCTGGCCAGTCTAACACCCGGGTAAGCAGATGTTTCGTCGGCGTCGCTGCCACCGACGGTGCCTTCGCCGCCGCCGCCGGCGCATGATCGGATCCGGCGCGCACCGTTGCTGCAGGGCGGCACCCGTTGTCGCTTCTACTGACCGAGGAGTCATTAATGTGAGATCATCGCGGTTCCCGGCCCATTCCCGCTCCGCGCCCGCCCCATGAACCGACCCCTGACCTGGCTCGTCCTGATCGGCATCGCGGCCGCAGTCGGCTTCGGCGGGTGGCGTGTCGTCGAGCGCCGTGCGGCGAAGACCGTCCCCAAGGTGCAGGCCGAGGCGGCGACGACGTCGGTCGTCGAGCTCGCCCCGACCGACGTCGCGACGGTCCGCGTCGTCGACCTGACCGAACGTCTGGCGGTCTCCGGCACGCTGCGGGCGATCGAATCGGCGTGGCTGAAGGCCCGGGTGGCGGGCGAACTCCGCCAGCTGCGCGCGCGGGAGGGCGACGCGGTGGCCGCCGGCGAGGTCGTCGCGCAGGTCGACCCCACCGAGTACCGGTTGCGCCGCGACCAGGCACAGCGCCTCGCGGACGCCGCGAGCGCGCAGATCGACATCGCGCGGCGCACCTACGACAACAACCTGGCGCTCGTGGAGAAGGGATTCATCTCCCGGACCGCGCTCGACGCGTCGCGCGCGACGCTCGAGGCGGCCCGGGCGAACTACGAGGCCGCCGTCGCCGCCGCCGAGGTCGCCGGCAAGTCGATGGCCGACACGCTGATCAGGAGCCCGATCGACGGACGCATCGCGCAACGCGTCGCGCGCAACGGCGAACGGGTCGGCGTCGACTCGCGCATCGTCGAGGTCGTCGACCCCAGCGCGATGGAGCTCGAGACGACGGTCGCCGGCGCCGATTCGCTGCGGGTGCGCGTCGGGCAGCGGGCGCGCGTGCGGGTCGAGGGCGCGACCGCTGACGTCGACGCGAGCGTCGTGCGGATCAACCCCAGCGCGAACGAGTCGACCCGCAGCGTACCGGTCTACCTGCGGCTGGCGTCGCCGGCGGGGTTGCGCCAGGGACTCTTCGCGAGCGGCGGCATCGAGATCGCGCACGCCACCGCGCCGGCGCTGCCGCTCGACGCGGTGCGCACCGATCGTCCGAGGCCGTACGTGCAGCTGATCGTCGAGGGCCGGATCGAGCACCGCACGGTCGAGCCCGGCCGTCGCGGCCAGGTCGAGGGCCGGGAGATGGTCGAAGTCCCGGGCCTGGACGTCGGTGCGCGGGTGCTCGTGGGTTCGGTCGGGCGGATCCCGGAAGGCACCGCCGCCCGCGAGACCCGGATCGATCGCGGCGCGGCCAGCTGAATGTGGTTCACCCGCGTCAGCCTGAAGAACCCGGTCTTCGCGACGATGCTGATGCTCGCGCTGGTCGTGCTCGGCAGCTTCTCGTACCAGCGGCTGCGCATCGACCAGTTCCCGAACATCGACCTGCCGGTCGTCGTCGTGTCGGTCGAATATCCGGGTGCGGCGCCCGAGGTCGTCGAGACCGAGGTGACGCGGCGGATCGAGGAGGGCGTGAACTCGGTCGCCGGCATCAACGCGCTGACCTCGCGCAGCCTGGACGGGCGTTCGCTGGTGATCATCGAGTTCAACCTCGACGTCGACGGGCGAAAGGCGGCCGACGACGTGCGCGAGCGCGTCGCCGCGCTGCGCGCGAGCCTGCGCGACGAGGTGAAGGAGCCGCAGGTGCTGCGCTTCGACCCGGCGAGCCGCCCGATCTGGTCGCTCGCGGTGCTGCCGCGCGGCGAGGCGGCGCCGAGCGCGATCGAGCTCACCAACTGGGCCGAACAGGTATTGAAGAAGCGCCTGGAGAACGCGCGCGGCGTCGGCTCGGTGACGCTGGTGGGGGGCACGCGTCGCGAGATCAACGTCTACCTGGATCCACGCGCGCTCGAGGCGCAGGGCATCACGCCGGAGCAGGTCGCCAACGCGGTGCGCGCCGAGAACCAGGAGCTGCCCGCCGGCGCGATCCGCAGCCTCACGCAGGAGCGCTCGGTGCAGATCGACGCGCGGATGAAGCGGCCGGAGGACTTCGCCGACATCATCGTCGCGCGGCGAAGCGGCGTGCCGATCCGCGTCGGGCAGCTCGCGACGGTGCACGACGGCGCGCAGGAGCTGCAGAGCCTCGCGCTCTACGACGGGCGCCGCACGCTGCTGATGAGCGTGCAGAAGGCGCAGGACGCGAACACGATCGAGGTCGTCGACGGACTGGACCGGGCGGTCGCGGCGCTGAAGCCGCAGCTGCCGCCGGGCATCGAGCTCGTGCCGATCATCGACGCGTCGCGCCCGATCCGCGTGGCGGTCGACAACGTGCGGCGCACGCTGCTCGAGGGCGCGGCGCTGACGGTGCTGATCGTGTTCCTGTTCCTGAACTCGTGGCGCTCGACGGTGATCACCGGTCTGACGCTGCCGATCTCGCTGATCGGCTCGTTCCTCGCGATGTACGCGTTCGGCTTCTCGATCAACATGGTGACGCTGATGGCGCTGAGCCTGTGCGTGGGCCTGCTGATCGACGACGCGATCGTCGTGCGCGAGAACATCGTGCGCCACGTGCAGATGGGCAAGGACGCGTACCGGGCTTCTCTCGAGGGCACGCAGGAGATCGGCCTCGCGGTGCTCGCGACGACGCTGTCGATCGTCGCGGTGTTCCTGCCGATCGGGTTCATGGGCGGGATCATCGGCAAGTTCTTCCACGAGTTCGGCATCTCGATCGTCGCGGCGGTGCTGATCTCGATGTTCGTGAGCTTCACGCTCGACCCGATGCTCTCGAGCGTGTGGCACGACCCGGCGATCGATCACGGCCCGGCGGCGGCCGGCGCGCAGCCGCGGCGCCGCTCGCTCTACGACCGCACGATCGGACGCGTGACCGGCTGGTTCGACGCCGCGACCGGGCGGCTGTCGGACGTGTACGCGGCGATCCTCGCGCGCGCGCTGCGCCACCGGGTGGTCACCGTGGTCGTCGCGGTCGCGATCTTCGCGCTCAGCATCCTGATGGTGCCGCTGCTGGGCACCGAGTTCGTGCCGAAGGCCGACTATTCCGAGACGACGGTGAGCTTTCGCACGCCGATCGGCTCGTCGATCGAGGTGACCGAGGCGAAGGCGCGGCAGGTCGCGGCGATCATCGCCGAGTTCCCGGAGACGCGCTACACCGTCGCGACGATCAACACCGGCGCCGACACCGGCAAGCACAGCGCGAGCGTGTACGTGCGGCTGGTCGATCGCAAGGATCGCACGCGAAACGTCGACGCGATGGCGGCGGTGCTGCGCGAGCGGCTCAAGCAGGTTCCCGGGATCACCGTCACCCACGCCGGGCTTCGGGACCCGGTCGGCGGCAACAAGCAGATCGAGTTCTCGATCCTCGGGCCGGACCTGGGCGAACTGGGCCGGCTGACGGCGCTCGCGACTGCACGCATCCGCGACATCCCGGGGCTGGTCGACCTCGACACCAGCCTCGACACCGCGAAGCCGACGGTCGACGTGCGGGTTCGCCGCGACCAGGCGTCGGATCTGGGACTGAACGTGAATCAGATCGCGGCGTCGCTGCGCACGCTGGTGAACGGCCAGACGGTCGGCAACTGGCGCGCGCCCGACGACGAGACCTACGACGTCAACGTGCGCCTCGCGCCGCAGGCGCGCTCCGCGCCGGCCGACCTCGCGCGCCTGCCGTTCACCGCCGGACCCGACGCTAACGGCAACATGCGGATCGTGCGACTGGCGCAATTCGCCGACGTGGTGCCGTCGACCGGCGCGAGCCAGATCAACCGGCGAGACCTGACCCGCGAGGTCGCGATCAACGCGAACGCCTACGGTCGCGCGATGGGCGAGGTGTCGGCCGACATCCGTGCCGCGATGGACGCGATCGCGCTGCCGCCGGGCTACCGCTACCAGTTCAGCGGTTCGACGAAGAACATGGCCGAGTCCTTCAACTACGCGATCTCGGCGCTGCTGCTCGCGATCGTGTTCATCTACATGATCCTCGCGAGCCAGTTCAAGAGCTTCGTGCAGCCGCTCGCGCTGATGACGGCGCTGCCGCTCACGCTGATCGGCGTCGTGCTCGCGCTGATGCTGTTCGGCTCGAGCCTGTCGATGTTCTCGGTGATCGGCGTCGTGATGCTGATGGGGCTGGTCACGAAGAACGCGATCCTGCTCGTCGACTTCGCGATCCGCTCGCGCGAGGCCGGGATGGCCCGCACCGACGCGCTGCTGCACGCGGCGCGGGTGCGGCTGCGCCCGATCCTGATGACGACGCTCGCGATGATCTTCGGCATGGTGCCGCTCGCGTTCGCGTTGACCGAGGGCTCGGAGCAGCGCGCACCGATGGGCCAGGCGGTGATCGGCGGCGTGATCACCTCGTCGCTGCTCACGCTGGTGGTGGTGCCGGTGGTCTATACCTACCTCGACGACGCGGTGCGATGGGTCGGTGCGCGGTTGGGCCTGTCCGGTGCGCCGGATCGGCCGCCGGGCGACGACGGATCCGGCGCCGGCGTGACGGAGTTCCTGCGACCGTCGCGGTGACGCGCATACGCTGGCGGGGCCTTACCCCGTCACCGTCCTGCGCGAGCCGCCCGACTTGCTCTCCTCCTCCGTCAATCCGGATCGGCACGCGCCGAGACCGGCCGTTCCACCGGTGCGCGCTGCTCAGACCGCCAGCGCCGCTGCCACCGACGCGACCCACGACGCCACCGCCGAATCCGGCGCGAGCCCGACCGGGCGGCGCTACCTGGTCGCCGGCTTCGTGCTCGGGCTCGTCTTCCTGTGGCTGGCGCTGCGCGACACCGACCCGCGCGCGCCGCTCGACGCGCTGATCGGCGCCGACCTGCGCTGGGTGACGGTCGCGATCGCCGCGTCGCTGGCGTTCATGGCGCTCAAGACCTGGCGCTGGGCGATCATGATGCGCCCGATCGCGGCGCCCGCCTTCCACGTGCTGCACCGCGCGGTGTACGTGGGCACCGCGGCCAACCTGCTGATCGCGCATTCAGGCGAAGTGCTCCGCGCGACGCTGGTGTCGCGCCGCCAGGGCATCGCGATCGGCGGCGTGATGGCGACGGTGCTGGTCGAACGCATTCTCGACCTGCTCGCGATGGTGGCGCTGGTCGGTATCGCGCTGCTGTTCGATCCGCGGGTGTCGGGCCTGCTGTGGACAGTCGCGCTGATCGGGCTCGCGTGCGTGCTCGCCGGCGTGCTCCTGCTGCTGGCGTGCCTGCGACCCGGGCCGATGCTGCGGCGCGCGATGCGCGCGGTGCTCGCGCGCCTGCCATCGCGCCTTCGCGTGCGCGCCGCACGCCAGCTCGGCCGCGCCGACGCGTTCGCGGCCGACTTGAAGCGGCCCGCGACGGTGCTGCGGCTGCTCGCGATCTCGCTGCTCCAGTGGGCGTGCATCGTGGCGGCGATCTGGGCGAGCGTCTCCGCCGTCGGCGTCCAGACGCAGGCGTCGATCGCGATCGCGGTGTTCGGGCTGTCGATCGTCGGGCTGACGCTGCCTTCGCCCCCGATGCAGCTCGGCACGTTGCAGCTCGCGTTCGTCGCCGGCCTGGCGCTCGGCCAGGTCGACGCGGCCGTCGCGCTGGCGGCCTCGCTCGTCTACATCGGCTGCGTCAACTGCACGATGCTCGCGATCGGTGCGCGCTTCGCGCCGTGGACGTTCCGGCTCATGCGGCGAAGCGCAGCGACAGTCCCTGCCGCGCGGCGATCGCCCGTGCGTGCGCTCCCATCGTGACGATCCGGTAGCGGCGGCCGATCTTGCGCAGCACCGCCGACAGCAGTGCGGCCTTGCGTGCGCTCGGCAGGTCCATGCCCGGGAAGAACTTGAGCTCGGGCACTCGGTCGCCGCCCATCATGTCGAGCGGGTGAAGCAGGAAGCTCGGTTCGGTACCGGTGACGCGGCACATCGCCAGCGCGACATCGAGGTAGCGCCACATCAGCACCTCCGAGAACCGCGCGAGGTACGCGAGGTAGCTGAAGTGGAACGGCACCTTGAACACCGGCATCGTCGTCACCGGTATCTCGAGCAGCTGGCGGCCTTCGCGCAGTTGCCACCGATACGGCTTGACCGGACGCAGGCCGTCGACGAAGCGCCCGAACAGGTCCTTGCGCTGCGCGCGTTCGGCCTTGCTCAGGCCCGAGCTCCAGAAGTAGTAGGCGCGGGCGAGCGGGCCCAGGTAGCTCGGCAGCGTCGACGCGTCGTAGCGGTAGCCCTCGTCCGCCAGCACTTCCAGCAGCTCGGGGCACCAGCTGAAGCCCGGCCCGCGGAAGCCGTCGACGCGAACGCCGGTCGCCTCGAAGATCGCCCGGCCGGTCTCGCGGATCTCGCGCTCGAGCTGCTCGCGGGTGTAGAGGTGCAGCCAGGGCTCGTGCTCGAGCGAGTGATTGCCCAGCTCGTGTCCGTTCGCGACGAGGCTTCGCAGCGCCGCGCCGTTCTTCGGGTCGGCGGCATCGACGCCGACGATGAAGAAGGTGATCTTTGCGCCCACCGCATCGAGCAGCTCGCACACGTACGGCGCGAAGGTGTCGAAGTACGACGGCCGCTGCTGCCAGCCGTCGTCGCCGTGCACCTTCAGGTAGGACCAGAGATTGTCGAGGTCGAGCGAGACGCTCGCGAGCGGCCTGTCGTCGCCTGGGTTGCCCGCCTGCATGATCAGCGTGCCGCCATCGCCGCGAGTCGGAACGCGAAGCCGTCGAATCGCGGGACCTCGGAGACCGGCCCGGGCGCGGCGATCGCGCAGCCGGTGACGCAGGAGCCCGCGAGCTCGCGCACGGTGTCGATCGTCACCCGGTTGAACGCGTCGCTCGCGTAGCGTTCGTTCAGGAAGTCGATCAGCTCGACGAGCTCGTTCGCGACGCCGCGCTCGACGTTCGCGAAGGACCGGATCACGAACGCGTCGAAGCCGGCAGGCGGCGCCTTGCGGCCGCGGCCGATGCCGCACCAGCGCAGCCCGGTGCCCGCGTCCGCGGTGCCGTCCGCCGACTGCGACGCGTCGACGTGTCGCGCGACCGCGTCGAGCGCGGCCGGACGGAACACGTTGCCGCCGTCGACGAGGCCCTCGAGCGCCGGCGCGGCGCGCAGCATCGCGCCGAGTCCGTCGGCGTAGACGCGATGGCCGACGCAGAAGACCGCGATCTGCGCGTCGCCGAGCGCGATCGCCGCGTCGTTGGTGAAGTGCGACGCGAGGTCGCGGCGCTGCAGGTTCTGGTCGTCGGGCTTCACGTAGGGGTCGTGCAGGCGCACGCTGCAGCCCATGTCGATCAGTAGCCGGGCCAGTGCCAGCGTCGGCGAGTTGCGGGTGTCCTCCGAGTCGAAGCGGTAGGCGGTGCCCATCAGCGCGACCCGCTTGCCGGCGATCGGACCGAACGCGCGCTCGGCGAGCGCGATCGTCTGCGCCGGCGATTCGTCGTTGATCTGGCGCGCGCCGAGGATCAGGCTGCGCCGCGTGTCGGCACCCGATTCGTGCCGCCGCCACCACAGCAGGATGCCGTCCTTCGGCAGGCAGTGGCCGCCGACGCCGACCGCCGGGATCAGGATCGCGCCCGAGGGCACCGCGGTCGCGGACGCGGCCGCGTCGTCGCTCTGGTGAAGCTGCCGGTTCACCGACTCGCGCAGCGCGTAGAAGTCGATGTCGAGCGCGTCGCACTGGCGCGCGAGTTCGGCGGCGAACGCGATGCGCACGTCGCGGTACGCGTTCTCCAGCGTCTTGACGAACTCGGCCGTCATGCTGTTCGTGCGGTGCAGCGTGCCCTTGGAGACGATGCGCCGGTAGATCCGCGCGATCAGATCGGGGGTCAGCGGATCGAGGCCGGCGACGAGCTTGTCCGACGCAGCCACGCGCTCGACGAGCCGTCCGGGCATCACGCGGTTCGGGCTGTTGCCGAGGAGGATGTCGCGCCCCTCGAGCAGGCCGTGCTTCTCGAAGTGGGTCCTGACCACGGTCGCCATGCTCGACGGGGCGAGCGTCGACTCGAACACGATCACCGGGACGTTCGCCGCGGGCTTGTGCCTGAGCGCGAGCGCGAGCCCTTCGAGCGATTCGAACAGCGGACCGTAGTCGGGGCCGAAGCCGCGCTTGTCGGTCTGCACGCTGACCAGGATCAGGTCGGCGTCAGCCACGTCGGCGTAGTCGTGCGTCGCGCTCAGCAGGCCCGACGCGACGCCGGCGGCGACGATCTCCTGCAGGCCCGGCTCGATGCCGCCGATGACGCTGCGGCCCTCGTTGATCGCGGCGACCTTCCAGCCCGAGGTCGGCGAATTGCGCTGCACGACGACGACGCGTGCCGGGGTGTCGCTGCCCTCGCAGATGCGGCTCGACGCGAGCAGCGCGGCCATCGGCATGCCGACGATGCCGGGGCCGACGACGGCGATCTTTCGGACCTCCCAGCGGGCGTCGCGTTCGGGAGTGATGGTCAAGGGCATGGAAGCTGTCCTGGGTTGAAGCCGTTCGGGTTTTCGGTGCGCGGGGCGATCAATCGATGAACGTACGGTGCCACATCTCGACCTGCAGCGCGCCCCAGAGCGTGCGGCCGAACTCGAACTCGGTGCCGATCAGCGTCTCGAGGCGTTGCGGGCAGTAGATGCCGCGCTCGCGCGCCTGGCGCGACAGCAGCACGTCGCGAACGAAGTCCTTTGCCGGGCCCGAGATCCAGCGCTGCAGCGGCACCGGAAACCCCATCTTGTCGGTGCGCTCGAGTACCTTCTGCGGCAGCAGCTTGCGCGACGCGTGCCGCAGCACGGCCTTCGAGAAGCCGCCAGCCAGCAGCGTGCGGTCCGGCAGCCGGGCGACCCGTTGCACGAGCGCGGGGCTCAGCAGCGGCACGCGCGACTCGAGCGACGCGGCCATGCTCGCGCGGTCCTCGACGTGCAGCAGCGTCGGCAGGTTGGCGACCAGGTCGAAGTGCAGCATCCGCTTCAGGTGGCTGGCGTCGGCTGGCCGGTTGAAGACCGCGCCGAAGCGCTCGGTCACCTGCGCATTCGCCATGCGCGACTGCCAGTCTTCGGTCAGGAGCCCGCTGCTCGCGTCGAGCCGGTTCATGATCCGGAAGTAGCGCGCGTCGCCTGGCACGTTCAGGCCCTGCCGCCAGACGCGCTCCAGCAGCGGCATGTAGCTCTTCAGCGTGCCCAGGCAGTGCTCCAGGTTCGACAGCGACAGCGTGTTCTCGGTGGCCGGGCGCCCGTTGATCGAATCCGACAGCGCCTCCTCGAGCGACCCGATCAGGTAGCGCGCGTAGCCGACGAAGAGTTCGTCGCCGCCCTGGCCGCCGAGGCAGACCTTGACCTTCTCGCGGGCCGCCTGCGACACCATGAACTGCGGGAAGAGGCCGGGGCCCGCCGCCGGTTCGTCCATGTGGTGGACCAGCCTCGGCAGCCAGTCGACGAAGTCGCGATCGGTCGGCCAGACGGTGTGGTTGCCCGCGCCGATGTGCGCCGCGACCGCGTGCGCATACGGGGTCTCGTCGAAGGCCGGTCCCTCGTGGAACGCGCCGGTGAAGGTCTGGAAGCGGTGCGTCGTGTGCCGCGCGGCGCTGGCCGCGACGAAGCTCGAGTCGAGTCCGCCGCTCAGGTACGCGCCGACCGGCACGTCGCTTCGCATCTGGCGCGCGACGCTGGCGTCGAGCAGCGCCTCGACTTCCTCGAGGTCGCTCGCCGTGGGGGCGATCTCGACGTGGTTGAAGTCGGCTTCCCAGAACCGATGCGACGCGAGCTGCAGGGTGCGCTCGTCGACGCGCAGGTAGTGCGCAGGCAGGACCTTAGAAATGCCCTCGAACATCGTGCGCTCGCCCAGCACGAACTGCAGCGACAGGTAGTCCTCCATCGCGATCACGTCGAGCGCGCGGGGTGCCTGCGGGTGCTTGAGCAGCGCCTTGATCTCGGACGCGAAGCAGAGCGAGTCGCCGATCCGCGCGAAGTACAGCGGCTTGATGCCGAAGTGGTCGCGCGCGGCGATCAGCCGGTGGTGGCGGGCGTCGTGCAGCACGAACGCGAACATGCCGTCGAGCCGCGCGAGCGCGTCTTCCCCGTATTCGAGGTACATCCGCAGCAGCACCTCGGTGTCCGATTCGCTGCGAAAGACGTGGCCGCGGGCGCGAAGCTCGTCGCGCAGTTCGACGTAGTTGTAGATCTCGCCGTTGAAGGCGATCGACACGCCATCGGCGACCATCGGCTGGGCGCCGCCCTCGATGTCGATGACCGCGAGCCGGCGGTGGTGCATCGCGACCTTGCGCTCGACGTGGACGCCTTCGCCGTCGGGGCCACGATGCTTCAGCGTGTGCGCCATCGATGCGAGCAGTGCCAGGTCGGGCGCGCGCCCGAGTCCGACCATCGCGACGAATCCGCACATCTTCAGCGCGCCTCGTGCGAGTGGCGCCGCGCCGCAGGCGACGGGGCGAATACCCGGTGCACTTGCGGCGGCGTCGTGGGCTTCGGATGGGTCTTGGGCACGCCTGGCGCTTCCCGGTCGGTGTCGAAGGAATAATGGTATGGGCCGCCGGCGCGCGCACCGTCGGCGCGCTTGCCAGAAGCGCCGATGCGCCCCGACCGGTATCCGGGATCGCCGGGCCGGATGCGAGGCGAAACGCACTGGCACGACGCACCGCGCCGGCACGACGCACCGCGCCGGCACGGTGCACGGCGACTGCGCGACACGGACGGGCGACGACGCTTCACCGGCACGTCATGTCCTTCAGCAGCGCCGGCAGGTGACGCTCGACCAGCCCGAGAGTCTCGTTGACGTTCAGGGTACCGTAGGGGATCTGCGCCGAGTTCACGCAATGCAGGCCCGGCATCGACGTGCCGACGGGCGGCATCCAGGTCGCCGAATAGTCGACGGTGGAGATCGCGAGCACCTGGCGTGCGCGCGAGACGCGGAAGTCGACGATGTCGGTCGGGTCGAAGGGCGGGTGCATGCGGCGCACGGCAGCGACGAATCGCTCGCGCACCTGCGCGTCGTCGAGGTGCCACTCGCGCGCGTCCTGCGCGAGGTAGAGCGGCAGGTACACCAGCGAGTGGCCGCCGAAGCGCGCGCGGTCGACCAGCGCGGTCATCTCGATGACGCCGGTGAACGGGATCCCGGGGTCGGTGATGTTCGTGACGTAGTAGGGCGACAGCGGCTTCTTCAGCAGCATCGCGGCGCAGACGATGCCCTGGTACGGGATGTTCGCGAGGCGGCTGCGCTCGGCGACGGGCAGCGAAGGCACGAGCGTCGCGAGCCGCGGCGGCGCGAGCGTCGCGATCACGTCGGCGGCGGCGACGGTGCCGCCGTCGCGAAGGCGGATCAGCAGGCGCGGGCCGGCCGCGTCGCCGCCGGTCGGCCGCTGCCGCGCGTCGATCGGTTCGATCGACGCGACCTCGGCGCCGAGGCGAAGCCGGACGCCGGCACGCGCGAGTCGCTCGGCGAGCGCGCGGTTGACGACCTCGTAGCCGCCGTCGATGTAGCCGAAGCGTTCCTCCTTCAGCCCCGAGCGGCGCGCGGCGTACAGGCGCGCGATGATCGCCCAGATGAACGCGGCGCTCGCGATGGCGGCGTTCTCGCCGAGCTTGCTTCGAAGCAGCGGCAGCCAGATCTTCTCGAGCACGCGACGGCCCGACCAGCGCCCGAGCCAGGTGGTCGCGAGTTCGCGCTCGAGCGGCTCGGGTGCACGGATGCGCGACGCGAGGAAGATCGTGCCCCCGAGTCGCAGCTTGTCGACGAGCCCGAGCGCCGGGAAGCGCAGGAACTCGATCGCGTTCGACATCGAGTGCATCTGCCCGTCGGTGAAGAATCCGGTGCGGGTCGTGCCCCAGCGAAGGCGGTCGGCGAGCCCGAGTTCGTCGAGCAGGCGCCGCGTGTTGAGGTCGGACAGCAGCACGACGTGGTAGTAGCGGTCCCAGGTGGTGCCGCCGATCGGCATCGTGCCGGCGAGCCCGCCGATGTCGCTGCCGGCCTCGACGAGCTCGACCTCGTGGCCGGCCTCGCGCAGGCGCAGCGCGAGCACCGCGCCGAGCAGGCCGGCGCCGAGCACGACGACACGGCGTGCGCCGTCGGCGGCCTTTGTCGCGGCGTCAGGGGCGTTACCGGCGGGCGAGCCGTCGAGCTTCGGCGCGCCGCTCGACGCGGGGGACTGCTGAGGGGTCATGGCGGATACGGCAGGGGGACGAACCGATTGTGCCCACCGGGGCCGCCAACCGCTGTGAACTAACGCATCAGTTTCGGGTAAGCGTGCCGCAGACCGGGCACCCGGGGTCGCGCGGCACGCGCACGCGGTCGATCGCGAGCGTCAGCGCGTCGATCATCAGCAGCCGGCCGACGGCCGGCGCGCCGAAGCCGCCGAGCAGCTTCAGCGCCTCTGCCGCCTGCATCGTGCCGACGACGCCGGTCAGCGGCGCGTAGACCCCCATCTCGGCGCAGCGAAGTTCGTCGACCTCGGCCGACTGGGGGAACAGGCAGTGATAGCAGGGCGAATCCGCGTCGCGGGCGTCGAACACCGCGAGCTGGCCGTCGAAGCGGATCGCGGCGCCCGAGACCAGCGGCACGCGCGCGGCGACGCACGCCCGGTTCACCGCGTGCCGCGTGTCGAAGTTGTCGCAGCAGTCGAGCACGACGTCGACGCCGGCGACCGCGTCGGCGAGCGCCTGCCCGGCGAGCCGCGGCAGCCCGATCACCTCGACGCCCGGGTTCACGTCGCGCAGCGTCGCGCGCGCCGACGCGACCTTCGGCGTGCCGACGCTCGCGTCGCGGTGAAGGATCTGGCGCTGCAGGTTGGTCGCGTCGACGGCGTCGCCGTCGGCGATCAGCAGGCGCCCGACGCCGGCCGCGGCCAGGTAGATCGCGGCCGGCGAGCCGAGCCCGCCGGCGCCGACGACCAGCGCGCGCGACGCGAGCAGGCGCGTCTGCGCCTCGATCCCGATCTCGTCGAGCAGGATGTGGCGGCTGTAGCGGAGCAGTTGATCGTCGTTCACGGGGCCGGCGATGAAAGACGCCCGGGCTCGTTGCGCGACAACGAGGCCCGGGCGCGGGTCTGGCGGCGCGTCAGGCGCGCGTCACTTCGTCGCCGCCGGTTCCTTCTTCAGCGAGCGGATCGACGACGCCGCGGGCGGCACCGACGTGTCCTTCGCGGCGGCGACCGTCGCGGCGGCCTCGGACTTCGCGAGCACGACCGGCAGGCCCTTGAGGTAGTTCAGCGCCTGGCGCAGCTGGTAGTCGTCCGCGGAACCGAACTCGACCGGCTTGCGGTCCTTGAGCTTCTCGATCGCCTCGGCGGACGGCGCGGACTTGACCTCGGCGCCCTTGTCCTTGTCGTTGGACAGGTGGCGCTGCAGGTCGGCCTCGCGCACGCGGAACGACGAGATGTCGCCTTCCGGGGTTTCCTCGACGAGGTAGTCGGGGACGATGCCGCGCGCCTGGATCGAGCGCCCGCTCGGGGTGTAGTAGCGCGCGGTGGTGAGCTTGATCGCCGTGTTGTTGGTGAGCGGCAGGATCGACTGCACCGAGCCCTTTCCGAAGGTCTGCGTGCCCATCACGACGGCGCGCTTGTGGTCCTGGAGCGCGCCGGCGACGATCTCGGACGCCGACGCCGAGCCGCCGTTCACCAGCACGACCATCTTCGTGGACTTGGTCCATTCGGGCAGCCGCGCGATGACGTCGTCCCGGGTGCCGCGCAGGTAGTCTTCGGGGGCGGCGAGGTACTTGCGCTTGGCGTCCTCGGTGCGACCGTCGGTCGAGGTGACCAGCAGGCGCTGCGGCAGGAATGCCGCCGACACGCCGACCGCGCCGTGCAGCAGGCCGCCGGGATCGTTGCGCAGGTCGAGCACCAGCCCCTTCAGCGGACCGGCCTTGCCGAGGTCGGTCAGGTGGCGCGCGAGCGCCTCGACGGTGTGCTCCTGGAACTGGGTGACGCGCACGTAGCCGACGCCCGGCTCGAGCGACTTGCTGCGCACCGACTGCACGCGGATCACGTCGCGCACGATCGTGAGCACCAGCGGGCGGTTCTCGCCCTTGCGCTGGATCGTGAGCACGATCGGGCTCTTGGGCTTGCCGCGCATCAGCTTGACCGCGTCGTTCAGCGACATGCCCTTCGTGGGCTTCTCGTCGATCTTGATGATCAGGTCGCCGGACTTGACGCCGGCCTTCGCGGCGGGCGTGTCCTCGATCGGGGACACGACCTTGATGAAGCCGTCCTCGGTGCCGACCTCGATGCCCAGCCCGCCGAACTCGCCCTGGGTGCCGACCTGCAGCTCACGGAACGCGTCGGCGTCGAGGTAGGTGGAGTGCGGGTCCAGCCCGGTGACCATGCCGCTGATCGCCTCGGTGATCAGCTTGCGGTCCTCGACCGGCTCGACGTAGTACGCCTTGATCGCGCCGAAGACGTCGCTGAACTGGCGCAGCTCGTCGAGCGGCAGCACCGAGCGGCTGTCGCGCTGGGCCATGGCGGTGAGGCCGAGGCTGACCAGCGCGCCCGCGAGGGCGCCGACGCTGATCAATCCCAGGGGCTTGAACGTGCTTCGCATGTGGGTGTTCTTCCTGCACTGCTGGGTGGATCGATTCAGTATACCGTTGCACCCGCGAAACGAGGGGTCGGTGCAGCGGACGTTGCGGGTATGCGAATCGACGCCGTGCCCGCGCTATTTCGCCTTGCCCTGGCTCGCGACCGCGGCCATCGCGCGGGCGATCTCGTCGGCGTCGCCGAGGTAATAGTGCCTGATCGGGCGCATCCGATCATCCAGTTCGTAGACCAGCGGCTGCGCCGTCGGGATATTCAGTTCGACGATTTCGTGATCCGGGACGTCGTCGAGGTGCTTGATCAGCGCGCGCAGCGAATTGCCGTGCGCGGCGACCAGCACGCGGCGCCCGCTGCGCACCGACGGCATGATCGATTCGTTCCAGAACGGCACGACCCGGGCGACGGTGTCCTTCAGGCACTCGGTGCGCGGCAGGTCTTCGGGGCGCAGCCGTGCGTAGCGGGGGTCGCCGAGCGGCAGGCGCGGGTCGCCCTCGGGCAGCGGGTCCGGCGCGATGTCGTATGCGCGGCGCCAGATCTTGACCTGCGCCTCGCCGAACTTCGCCGCGGTCTCGGCCTTGTTCAGGCCCTGCAGGTTGCCGTAGTGGCGCTCGTTCAGGCGCCAGCTGTGCACGGTGGGCAGCCACATCGCGTCCATCGTGTCGAGCACCGTCCACAGCGTGCGGATCGCGCGCCTGAGCACCGACGTGTAGCACAGGTCGAACACGAAGCCTTCGTCGCGCAGCAGCGCACCGGCGCGGCGCGCCTCGGCGAGGCCGTTCTCGGTCAGGTCGACGTCGGTCCAGCCGGTGAAGCGGTTCTCGAGGTTCCACTGGCTCTCGCCGTGGCGCATCAACACGATCTTGTGGGTCATCCGGAAAGCGCGGGGAGGGGTTGATCGGAGCGCCGGGCGCTGCCGATATAATTGTCGCCCATTTGCCGGACCGCCAGCTTCAACCTGGGCCCTTGATGACCTTTGTCACCGAAAACCTATTCCTGATCGCGATCGCGCTCGTGTCCGGCGGCATGCTGCTGTGGCCGGTCGTGAATCGGCGGATGGCCGGCGCCACGCTGGGCACGCTGCAGGCGACGCGGATGATCAACGACCAGAGCGCGGTCGTGCTTGACGTGCGCACCAACGGCGAGTTCGCCAGCGGGCACCTGCCCAACGCGAAGAACATCCCGGTCGAGGACATCGAGAAGCGCGCCGGCGAACTGCCGGCGGACAAGCCCGTCATCGTCTGCTGCGCGTCGGGCGCGCGGGCGGCACGGGCGGCGGCGGCACTGCGCAAGGCGGGGCGCGAGCAGGTGTTCTGCCTGGACGGCGGCGTCTCCGGCTGGCAGCAGGCGGGGCTTCCCGTCGTCAAGTGATCGCAGGACCGGGGCTTGCGTCGCGCCGATGCGCCCCGATCTCCGCTGATCCGGTCGAAGCCGATCGCCCACCCGATCGCCGACCCGATCGCCGATCCGACCGCACCTTCAATCCGATCCGAACCCGAATCCGCATCCGCCCGGAGCACGCCATGGCCAGACCGCCGATCGTCATGTACAGCAAGACCACCTGTCCGTATTGCCACGAGGCGGCGCGCCTCCTGCGCGATCGCGGCGTCGCCGACTTCGACCAGATCCAGATCGACCTGGAGCCCGCGCGGCGCCAGGAGATGGTCGAGCGCAGCGGCGGCCGGCGCACGGTGCCGCAGATCTTCATCGGCGACACCCACGTCGGCGGCTGCGACGACCTGTTCGCGCTCGACGCGCGCGGCGGACTCTCGCCGCTGCTCGCCGGCGATTCCTGAACGAACGCGACCGCCCGCCGGGCGGCCACCCCCCGAAGGCGCCGAGCGCGCAGGAGCAAGCAGACCGATGGCCGAAGACAACAACCCGGTATTCCAGATCCAGCGCATGTACCTGAAGGACCTGTCGCTGGAGATCCCGCACGCGCCGCAGATCTTCCTGGAGACCGCGCAGCCGACGGTCGAGGTCTCGCTCGACACCGACACCGCGCAGCTCTCCGACGGCATCTTCGAGGTGTGCGTCACCGTGACCGTGACCACCAAGGTCGAGGGCGAGAAAGTCGTGTTCCTCGCCGAGGTCAAGGAGGCGGGCATCTTCGAGCTTCGCAACATCCCCCAGGAACAGATGGAGATGGTGCTGAACATCGTGTGCCCGAACACGATCTATCCGTACCTGCGCGCGAACGTCGCCGACGTGATCCAGCGCGCGGGCTTCCCGCCGATCCACCTCGCCGAGATCAACTTCGAGGTGCTCTACCAGCAGAAGCTCGCCGCGCAGCAGGCGGCGGCACAGCCCGCGGCGCAGGCCAACGGGGCGGGGCCGAAGCTGATCGTCCCCGGGGCGCACTGAGCATGCGCGCGGCGGCGGTCGCGCTCGTCGCGCTGGCGGCGACCGGCGCGCTCTCGTTCCCGGGGCAGGGGTTCGCGCAGCCGCAGCAGCCGCCCAGCGTGATCCGCCCGTCGTCGACGCTCGGGCCGCCGGTGGGCCGTGGTGCCGCCGGCGAGCCCTCGGGTACGGCGCGCGGCGGGGCCGCGTCCGGCACGGCCGCCGCCACCGGCGGCAAGGCACCCGCGGCCGGCGTCCCGGCGGCGAGGCCGGTGCCCGCGCAGGCCAACCGCTTCCGCTCGATCGCGAAGGACGAGACGCTGCTCTTCGATGCGCCGTCCGAGCGCGCGAAGAAGCTCTACGTCGCGCCGGCCGGCATGCCGGTCGAGGTGGTGTCGGTGCTTCGAAACTGGGTGAAGATCCGCGATTCGGTCGGCGACCTCGCCTGGGTCGAGCGCGACACGCTGACCGACCGGCGGATGGTGATCAGCCTCGGCCAGACCCCGGTGCAGCGCGAGCCCTCGGTGTCGGCCGGCAGTCTCTTCGACGTCGACGGCGGCGTCGTGCTCGAGCTGCTCGACGACCGGCTCGTGTCGGGCTATGCCAAGGTCCGCTACGCGAGCGGCGAGATCGGGTACGTCCAGGCCAGCCAGGTCTGGGGTCTCTGAGCCGGGTAGCGCGCGGGCCGGCCGTCGTGAAGATCGCGATTCTCGGTGCCGGCGCGTGGGGCACGGCGCTCGCCAGCCACGCGAGCGCGCGCCACGATACGGTGCTGTGGTCGCGCGATCCGTCGGTGCTCGCCTCGGTCGCCGCCGATCGCGTCAACCGCGCGTACCTGCCTGGCATCGCGCTGAACCCGGCGCTCGGCACCGAGCCATCGCTCGACGCCGCGATCGACGGCGCGGCGCTGATCGTCGTCGCGACCTCGCTGGCCGGGCTGCGGCCGGTCCTCGAGCGACTGCGCGACACCGGCCGGCGCATCGACGCCGTCAGCTGGCTGTGCAAGGGGCTCGACGCCGACACCGGGCGGCTCGCGCACCAGGTCGTCGCCGACGCGATGCCGCAGGCGACGGCCGGTTGCCTGACCGGCCCGAGCTTCGCGCAGGAGGTCGCGCGCGGACTGCCGGTCGCGCTCACCGCCGCCGCCACCGGCGCGTCGCTCGCCGACACGCTCGTCGCCGCGTTCCATCATGGCCCGATGCGGGTGTACCGCAGCACCGACCTCGTCGGCGTCGAGATCGGCGGTGCGCTCAAGAACGTGATGGCGATCGCGACCGGCATCGGCGACGGCATGGGCCTGGGGCTCAACGCGCGCGCGGCGCTGATCACCCGCGGGCTCGCCGAGATCGCGCGCTTCGGGCTGGCGCATGGCGCGTCGCCCGAGACCTTCATGGGGCTGGCCGGCATGGGCGACCTGGTGCTCACCTGCACCGGCGACCTGTCGCGCAACCGCACCGTCGGGCTGGAGCTTGCGGCGGGCCGCCCGCTCGACGCGGTGCTCGCGAGGCTCGGGCACGTCGCCGAGGGCGTCGCCTGCTGTCGCGCGGTCGTCGCGCGCGCCGCCTCGCTCGGCGTCGAGATGCCGATCAGCGAGACGGTGCTCGACGTGATCGAAGGGCGGCTCGTGCCGGCCGACGCGCTGCGCATGCTGCTCGCGCGCGAGCCGAAGGCGGAGCACCGGTGAGCGCGGCCGGCGCGCGCCGCTGGATCGGCGTGTTCTGCGGCGCGAAGCTCGGGCACGACCCGGCGTTCGCCGGCATCGCGCGCGAGGCCGGTCGGGGGATCGCCGCACGCGGCTGGGGCCTCGTCTACGGCGGCGGCAGCGTCGGCCTGATGGGCGTGCTCGCCGACGCCGCGCTCGCCGGCGGCGCCGAGGTCGTCGGCGTGATCCCCGACGTGCTGATGCGCCGAGAGGTCGGCCACCGCGGCCTCACGCGGCTCGAGGTCGTCGCCGACATGGCGGTCCGCAAGCAGCGGCTGATCGCGCTCTCCGACGCCTTCCTGGTGCTGCCCGGCGGCTTCGGCACGCTCGACGAGCTGTTCGAGGTCGTCACGCTGCGCCAGCTCGGCCAGCACGACAAGCCGCTCGCGTTCGCCGACCCGGGTGGCTACTGGACGGCGCTGCTCGCCGCCTGCGCCGGACTCACGCGCCACGGCCTGCTCGCCGAGCGCGACCACGCGTCACTCGAGGCCTTCGACTCGGTCGACGCGGCGCTCGCGCGGCTCGCCAGCGACCGGCCGGCCTAGCCGGCGCCGCGGGTTGCGGACCAGTCGCCCGCCGGATCGCCCGCTCGGTTGCCCCACTAGTTGCCCCACCGGTTGCCGCACCGGTTGCCGCACAGGTGGCCGCACCGGCCATCCCCCGGCGCCTCGCGCTCGACCCTTCAGCCGCCCTCGTAGCCGTGCTGGCGCCAGGCCTCGAACACCGCGACCGCGACAGCGTTCGAGAGGTTCAGGCTGCGGTTGCCGGCGCGCATCGGCAGGCGGATCGTCGCCGAGTCGTCGAAGCCCGCCCGCACGGCGTCCGGCAGGCCGGCCGACTCCGAGCCGAAGACCAGCCAGTCGCCGGCCTCGAAGCGCGCGGCGCCCAGCGGCGTGCGGCCGGCGGTGGTGAACGCGAGCAGCCGCCGCGGCCGCTCGGCGTGCACGAAGGCGGGCCAGTCCGGGTGCACCTTCATCGACGTGAACTCGTGATAGTCGAGCCCGGCGCGGCGCATCTTCGCGTGGTCGATCGGAAAGCCGAGCGGTTCGATCAGGTGCAGCTTGCAGCCGGTGTTTGCGCACAGGCGGATCACGTTGCCGGTGTTGGGCGGGATCTCGGGATGGACCAGCACGACGTTGAACATGGGGAGAGTGTAGGCGGGTGGTCGCCCGACGGCTGCGGCCGGGCCGCCGGCCCGTCGTTCACGGCGTCCGCGCGACGACGCAGGCGCTGACCGAGGCCGCGCCGGCGTCGCGCAGCGCGCGCGCCGCCGTCTCGAGCGTCGCGCCGGTCGTCATCACGTCGTCGACCAGCGCGATTCGCAGCCCCCGCACGCCGGGCAGCGCCCGGAAGCCGCCGTCGAGGTTGTGCCGCCGGGCGGCGCCGCGCAGCCTCGACTGGTGCGGCGTGTCGTGCGAGCGCACCAGCAGGTCGGGGCGAAGCGGCGGCGCGGCGCGGCGGGGGGCGTCGGGAGGCGGATCCGCCGGCCAGCGCCTGCGCAGCGCGGCGGCGATCAGCTGCGCCTGGTTGAAGCCGCGCTCGGCCAGCCGCGCGTGCGACAGCGGGATCGGCACCAGGCAGTCCGGGCGCTGGCCGGCCACCCGTTCGGCGAGCAGGTGGCCCATCGGTGCCGCGAGCGCGATGCGCTCGCCGAACTTCAGCGCGAGGATCGCCTCGGCGAGCGGCGGCGCGTAGTCGGCGGCGACGTCGACGCGATCGAGCAGCGACGCGGTGCCGGCGCAGCGTGCGCAGGGCACGGCGGGTGCGCAGGGCGCGTCGGGATCGCCGGGATCGCCGAGGTCGCCAGGGTCGCCGGGATCGCCGGGGGCGCACGGCACGCCGGGTGCGCCGGCCGGCACCGATTCTGCGCGCTCGCGTTCTTCGTCGCGTACGAGCCCGCAGCGGGCGCAGCGCGCCCGCCCGAGGCCCGGCATCGCGTCACGGCAGGCGTCGCACAGCGGCATGTCGCCGCAGGCCTGCTCGCACAGCAGGCACGCGCGCGGGAGCAGCCGCGCGCCGACCGCCGCGGCGAGGTTGCGAGCCGCTGCGGCGATGCGCGCGAGCGCCACGTCCGGGACCTCCCCTTCGTTCGTCGGGGATCGTAGCGACGCCCGCGTACCGGCGCTCCTATACTGGCGGCCGGATGGCCGAACCCGATGCTTGAGCCGATTGCATTCGACCGCGCGCGGCTGCGCGCCGGCTTCGATGCGCGCACCGACCCGCAGGCGCGGGCGGATTTCCTGCTCGCCGAGATCGAGTCGCGGATGTTCGAGCGGCTCGAGCCGGTGCGGCTCGCGCCGGCGTGCATCCTCGAGCTCGGATGCGGACTCGGCCGCGGCCTGCCGACGCTGCTCGCGCGCTTCCCGGGCGCGCGATGCGTCGCGGCCGATTTCTCCTTCGAGTCGCTGCGGGCGGCGCGCCGACGCGAGGCGGCCCTGCTCGACGCCGGCTCGGGGCTGCGCCGATGGCTCGCACGGATCGGCGCCGCCGCGGATCCGCGGCCACGGCCGGCGGCGCCGCAATGGCTGTGCTGCGACGCGCAGGCGCTGCCGCTCGCCGAGGCGTCGGTCGACCTCGTCTGGAGCAACCTCGTCGCGCACTGGTTCGACGATCCGCTGGCGGCGGTCGGCGAGTGGTACCGGGTGGTGCGGCCGCGCGGGCTCGTGATGTTCAGTGCCTTCGGCGTCGACACGCTGCGCGAGGTCCCCGACTCGGACCCGCCGTCGCGACCGGTGTTCCAGGACATGCACGACTGGGGCGACGCGCTGTCGGCGGCCGGTTTCGCCGACCCGGTGATGGAGACCGAGCGCCTGACGCTCACCTTCGGCGACGCGGCGGCGCTGGCGCGCGACCTCGACGGCCTGCTCGCCGGGCTGCAGCCGCGCAGCGCTGCCCCCCCCGCCGGCGCTTCGGCGCCGGCCGAGGCCGGCGACTTCGCCCGGGCGGTGACGATCGAGGTCGTCTACGGCCATGCCTGGTGCCCCGAGGCCAAGCGACGCGACGACGGCTTCGAGCCGCTGCGCTTCCGTCCGAAGCCGGGGGCGTCCTGATTTTGGCTGTCCAGCATATTCGAATACACTGATACGATTGGCCGATGCTGCAACGGGTGGACGATCGAAGGCTGGGCGAAGCGCGCTTCGGCGACGCGGAATCGGGCGATGCGGGCAATGCCGCGTCGCCGCACGCGCGGCATGACGCGCAGGTCGAACGCTTCGAATGGATCTCCAGGCGCAACTGTTCGCTCGCCCCGTCGCAGCTGGCGGTGCTGCTGGCGATTCCGGCCGGCGTGTCGCTCGCGATCGCGACGTATTTCGTGTTCGTCGGCACGTGGTGGATGCTGTTGTTCGCGTCGATCGAGACGGCGGGTCTCGCGGCCGCTTTCGTGGTGTACGCAAGACACGCGGGTGCGTACGAGCGCATTTCGCTGACGCCGGAACGCCTTCTGGTGGAGTTGCACAGCGGCAGCAGGACGTTTCGGGCCGAATTGCCTCCCGGCTGGACGCAGATCGTCTTCCCGTGTGCCAGAATCACGGGTTTTCGAAGCGGGCCGCTCGTCGAGTTGCGGCACGCGGGGCGCACGCTGTCGCTGGGGCGCTTCGCGATGCCGGCGCAGCGCGCGGCGCTGGCGGGCGATCTCAGGCGCCGGTTGCACGGCGTGCGCGCTTCGGGCGGGAACGACAATGACGAATCGGGCGGCAGCTGACGTGGAAAGACGGCCGGTGGGAAAACAGCAATCGGGGCAGCGAATGGAATCGGGGCAGCGGGGATTGGTGCGGCGGGAGTCGATGCAACAGGTGACGATGGCGCGGGCGTCGGCGGAGCGGGTTAGGGCAGCGCGAACGCCGGCGACGCGACTGTCGGACGCCGGTTCGCGCGTTGCGGCGCTGTGGGGCAAGGTCTCGACGGCGATCCTGGCCGCGTCGGTCTCGGTGGTGGTGCACGCGCAGCAGGTCACCGACATGCCGGGCGGGCCGAAGGTGCTGCAGATGAACCTGCCGGATCCCGGCTCGTCGATCTCGCGCGGGCAGCACTGGATCCACGAGATGCTGATGTGGGTCTGCGCGGCGATCTTCGTCGCGGTGTTCGGCGTGATGTTCTATTCGATCTGGGCGCACCGGAAGTCCAAAGGCGCGAAGCCGGCCGACTTCCACGAGAGCACCGCGGTCGAGATCGCGTGGACGGTCGTGCCGATGGTCATCGTGATCGGCCTGGGCATCGCGGCCACCGGCGAGGTGATCGCGCAGAAGGACACCTCCAACGCCGACATCACCGTCAAGGCCACCGGCTACCAGTGGAAGTGGGGCTACCAGTACCTGAAGGGCCAGGGCGAGGGGGTCGAGTTCCTGTCGGCACTCTCGACGCCGCGCACGCAGATCAACGGCATCGAGCCGCGCAGCAACACCTATCTGCTCGAGGTGGACAATCCGCTGGTGGTGCCGGTGAACAAGAAGGTCCGGATGGTCGTCACCGCGAACGACGTGATCCACTCGTGGTACGTGCCCGCGCTTGGCGTCAAGCAGGACGCGATCCCCGGCTTCGTTCGCGACGCCTGGTTCCGCGCCGATCGTCCCGGCGTCTACCGCGGGGCGTGCGCCGAACTCTGCGGCAAGGAGCACGCGTTCATGCCGATCGTCGTCGACGTGAAGAGCGATGCCGACTACGCCGCGTGGGTCGACGCGAAGCAGAAGGAGATGCTCGCGAAGGCCGACGATCCGAACAAGGTCTGGGCGGTCGCCGACCTGGTGCCGCGCGGCGAGAAGGTCTACCAGGCCAACTGCGTCGCCTGCCACCAGGCGACCGGCAAGGGCAATCCGCCGGTGTTCCCGGCGCTCGCCGGCTCGCAGAAGGTGCTCGGCCCGACGGAGGCCCAGATCCACATCCTGCTGAACGGCGTCGTCAAGAACGGCACGCCGACCGCGATGGCCAGCTTCAAGAACCTGTCGGACACCGAGATCGCCGCGGTGATCACCTACACGCGCAATTCGTGGGGCAACCAGGCGCAGCAGAACCTCGTCCAGCCGAAGGACGTCGCGGCGCAGCGCAACAAGGGCGGCTGACGCCGACCGCTTCGTACGATCGACGGGCCGTCGGCACGCGGCGCGTCGACGCGGGCCCGCCCGCAGGCAGCAGCAGCAACCGCCGGACCGGCCGTCGACGCCGGGACGTGCAACAGGATCAAACCAGGAGCATTCGACGATGAGCGCAGTTATCGGTGGTCACGACACGGGGCACCACGACGCACACGACCACCCGCACGGCTGGCGGCGCTGGCTCTACGCGACCAACCACAAGGACATCGGCACGATGTACCTGTGGTTCTCGGTGACGATGCTGCTGGTGGGCGGCGTGAACGCGCTGCTGCTGCGAACCGAGCTGTTCTCGCCGGGGCTGCAGTTCTTCGAGCCGGAGTTCTTCAACCAGCTCACCACGATGCACGGCGTGATCATGGTGTTCGGCGCGGTGATGCCCGCGTTCGTCGGCTTCGCGAACTGGCAGATCCCGATGATGATCGGCGCCGGCGACATGGCCTTCGCGCGGATGAACAACTTCAGCTTCTGGCTGCTGCCGCCGGCGGCGATGCTGCTCGTGATCTCGTACTTCGTGCCGGGCGGCGCCACCGCGGCGGGCTGGACGCTCTACGCGCCGCTGACGGTGCAGATGGGCCCCGGCATGGACCTCGCGATCTTCGCGCTGCACATCATGGGCGCGTCGTCGATCATGGGCTCGATCAACATCATCACCACCATCCTCAACATGCGCGCGCCCGGCATGACGCTGATGAAGATGCCGATGTTCGTCTGGACCTGGCTGATCACCGCGTACCTGCTGATCGCGGTGATGCCGGTGCTCGCCGGCGCGATCACGATGACGCTCACCGACCGCCACTTCGGCACCAGCTTCTTCAACGCGGCCGGCGGCGGCGACCCGGTGATGTACCAGCACATCTTCTGGTTCTTCGGGCACCCCGAGGTCTACATCATGATCCTGCCGGCCTTCGGCATCGTCAGCGAGATCATCCCGACCTTCGCGCGCAAGCGCCTGTTCGGCTACTCGTCGATGGTCTACGCGACCGCGTCGATCGCGATCCTGTCGTTCATCGTGTGGGCGCACCACATGTTCACGACCGGCATGCCGGTCACCGGCCAGCTGTTCTTCATGTACGCGACGATGCTGATCGCGGTGCCCACCGGCGTGAAGATCTTCAACTGGATCGCGACGATGTGGAAGGGGTCGATGACCTTCGAGACGCCGATGCTCTTCGCGATCGGCTTCATCGTCGTGTTCACGATCGGCGGTCTGACCGGCATCATCCTGTCGGTCGCGCCGCTGGACATCACGCTGCACGACACCTACTACGTCGTCGCCCACTTCCACTACGTGCTCGTCGCGGGCTCGCTGTTCGCGCTGTTCGCCGGCACCTACTACTGGCTGCCGAAGTGGACCGGCCACATGTACGACGAGAAGCTCGGCCAGTGGCACTTCTGGGCGTCGATGGTCACCTTCAACATCACCTTCTTCCCGATGCACTTCCTCGGGCTGGCAGGGATGCCGCGCCGCTACGCCGACTACCCGATGCAGTTCGCCGACTTCAACATGGTCGCGTCGATCGGTGCGTTCGGCTTCGGCTTCTCGCAGCTGATCTTCATCTACGCGGTCGTCAAGTGCATCAAGGGCGGACCGAAGGCGGCCGACAACCCGTGGGGCGCCGCACAGGGCCTCGAGTGGACGCTGCCGTCGCCGGCACCGTTCCACACCTTCGAGACCCCGCCGACGGTCAAGTGAGCACGGTGACGGCCGATGACGGGCGGCGGCGCCGCAACATCCGCACCGCGCTCGTGCTGTTGTCAATCGCGGCGGTGTTCTTCGCCGGGGTCGTGCTGAACCGGGTGTTCTTCGGGTAGGACGGGAAGGGGAGGTCCGGTGAATCAGCGCTTGAACCGTTCGATGCTCGGCAAGCTCGCGTTGTTCGCGGCGATGATGTTCGGCTTCGGCTGGGCGATGATCCCGCTGTACAACGCGATCTGCGAGGCGACCGGGCTGCGCGTGCTGACGCAGTCCGACGACAAGGCGCGCGAGGTCGTCCGCAACACGCAGGTCGATCCGTCGCGCACGATCACGGTCGAGTTCGACGCGAACAGCCACGGGCCGTGGCGTTTCAAGCCCGAGCAGCGATCGATCCAGGCGCATCCGGGCGAACTGGTGACCGTCGAGTACGAGCTCGTCAACACGGTCGACCGGGCGGTCGCCGGCCAGGCGATCCCGAGCTATGCGCCATCGATCTCGGCGCGTCACTTCCACAAGGTCGAGTGCTTCTGCTTTCGCCAGCAGCTGCTGCAGGCCGGCGAGTCGCGGCGCTTCCCGGTCGTGTTCATGATCGACCACGAGCTGCCCGCCGAGGTCACGACGATCACGCTGTCCTATACCTTCTTCGACGTCGGCGGCCAGGTCGGCAAGGCCTCGCGCACCGGCGACGTCGAAGGCCCGCGCTCGGGATCGTGATGGCACCGCGCGATGTCGGCGATCGCGGTCACGCAACCGGCGGCGACCCGGGCTCCGGTGCAGACCTCAAGCACGCCGTCGCTCGCTCGGGCTCGATCGCCGGCACCTTCAAGGCGGTCGCGGCCTCGTTCTTCGGCGTGCGCGGTGGCAAGGCGCACGACGCCGACGTCGCGAAGCTCAATCCGGTGCACGTGGTGATCGTCGGCCTCGTGTGCGCGGCGATCTTCATCGGCGTGCTGATCCTCGCGGTGCGCTTCGCGATCGGCACCGCGACCGGGAGCGCGGGCTGATGCGGCGTGCGCAATACGAAGCCGGGCGCCGCCCGTGCGCCGGTACGGTTCGCCGGGCAACTCGCCATAGAATACGAGACCTTTTCTGGAGATTCCGATGAGCGCGAGCTCCCACGCAGGCACACCCTACTACTTCGTTCCGCAGCCGTCGAAGTGGCCGATGTTCGGCGCGATCGCGCTGCTGCTGTTCGGCATCTCGATGGGCGGCTGGGTCAACGGCGCGGCCTGGGGCCAGTGGCTGTTCTACGTGTTCCTCGCGGTGCTGGCGTTCACGCTTGTCGGCTGGTTCAGCGATTCCGCCCGCGAGTCCGAAGGCGGGTTGTACAGCGCGCGGGTCGACGTCTCGTATCGCTGGAGCATGAGCTGGTTCATCTTCTCCGAGGTGATGTTCTTCGCCGCCTTCTTCGGCGCGCTGTTCTACTCGCGGGTCATCACGACGCCGTGGCTCGGCGACCTCGATCACAAGCAGTACCTGTGGCCGGACTTCGGCGCCACCTGGCCCAACATCGGGCCGGCCGCGCTGGTCGAGCCGTTCCAGACGATGGGCCCGTGGCCGATCCCGACGATCAACACCGCGCTGCTGCTCGCCTCGGGCGTCACGCTCACGATCGCGCACCACGCGCTGAAGGACAACCACCGCGGCAGGACGATCTTCTGGCTGTTCGCGACGGTGGCACTGGGCTTCACCTTCCTGGGCTTCCAGGCCTACGAGTACGTGCACGCGTACACCGAGCTGAACCTGAAGCTCAGTTCCGGCGTGTTCGGCTCGACCTTCTTCATGCTGACCGGCTTTCACGGCTTCCACGTGACGGTCGGCGCGGTGATGCTGTCGGTGATCCTGTTCCGGCTGATCAAGGGGCACTTCACGCCCGAGCATCACTTCGGCTTCGAGGGGGCCGCGTGGTACTGGCACTTCGTCGACGTCGTCTGGCTGCTGCTGTACGTCGTCGTCTACTGGCTCTGAGTCGGTCTCGCGCGCGCGGCGTCGCCGTGCGCGCCCGGCGCTGCGGCCGTCGCGTCAGCGGCCGATCGGCAGCCCGGTGCTCTGGATCCAGCCCATCCAGTGGGCGAACCAGATGAACACGAACAGGCTCACCGACAGCCCGATGCGCACGGTGAGCGCCCACGCGGTGTTCCTCGTGCGGCCCTGATCCTTCATGATGAAGAAGCCGGCACCGGCCAGGCTTGCGAATATCAGGACGAACGTCGCGGCGATGATGATCTTCAAGGGCACAGCCTCCGGGTCGTCGGGCGTCGGTCTTCCGCGCCGGCTGGTGCCGACGAAGGCGACCGGAGCGCCGGCCCCGAGCGCCGGCGCGACATCCGTGCCCGCCGATGCACGCTGACGACACGCCATTCTACCGGCGCAGGGGGATCCTCGCCGGTGTGCTCGCGATGGCGGCGATCGTCGCGGCGACGTCCGCGCTCGGCGTCTGGCAGCTCGACCGCGCGAAGCAGAAAGCCGCGCTTCAGGCGGTTCGCGACCGCGCGCAGGCGCAAGCGCCGCTGCTGCTGTCGGGCGGGGATTCGCTGCCGCGAACGCCGCAGGAGGCCGGCGCGCTCGACGCGCGCAAGATCGCGGTCGAAGGGACATTCCTGCCGGCGCGCGCCGTTTTTCTCGACAATCGCACGCGTGACGGCGTCGCCGGTTTCGAGGTGCTGATGCCGATCCGACCGCCCGGCGGCGATGCGGTCGTGCTGGTGATGCGCGGCTGGGTGGCCGGCGATCCGCGCGATCGCAACCGCGTGCCGACGGTGTCGACACCACCCGGCCCGCAGCGGGTCGAAGGGCTCGCGATGGCCGAGTTGCCGCAGCCGCTGGTCCTCGCGGCGTCCGATGCGCCCGGGCCGCAGGATCGGATCTGGCAGCACTTCTCGTTCGATCGCTATGCCGCGTGGTCCGGCCTGGCCGTGGCGCCGGTCGTCGTGCGGCAGACCGTCGAGCCGGCGCTGGCGGACGGATTGAACCGGCAGTGGAACCAGCCCGGCACCGGTGTCGACAGGCACCGCGCCTATGCGTTCCAGTGGTTCTCGATGAGTGCGCTGGCGCTCGGCTTCGGCATCGTGCTGGTCGTTCGCGCGCGCCGCAGCGGTGGTGATGCAGGATGAGGGCGGCGATCGGAGCCGTAATGCAGGATATTCGCCGTGCCGCAAGCCGCGGCCCATGGTGTGTTTCGGCGCGCACGCGGTTCGGCGTGTGCACGACGACAGGATGACGAAGACGATGGTCCATGAAACTGGTGTGCCGGCTGCCGGCGCCCCCGCGTCGCCCGCCGACGCGAATCCCCACCGCGCGACCTGGAAGCTGATCCTCGTCGTGCTCGTGTGCATCGCGCCGGTGATCGTGTCCTATCTCGTGTACTACGTGGTGCCGCCGTCGGGCCGCACCAACTACGGCGAACTGGTGCTGCCGCAGCTCGCGCTGCCCTCGCTGGGTCCGGGCGACGCGCTCGGTCGGCACAAGGGCCAGTGGATCCTGGTGCAGTACCAGGACGGCCCCTGCGATGAGGCGTGCGCGAA
Organism: Lautropia sp.; assembly: GCA_050248115.1. GTDB lineage: Bacteria > Pseudomonadota > Gammaproteobacteria > Burkholderiales > Burkholderiaceae_E > Lautropia. Next base: position 6,150 of record JBFWSZ010000013.1, on the reverse strand, counting down.
GCGCCTCTTCTTCATGCGCCAGTCGCACGCCGCGCTCGGGCGCGACCGCGACCGGGTCGACATGGTGCTGCTCAAGCCGGACGCGATCGACATCGGGCCGGTGCTGCACAAGGCGCACCCGCAGCTCGACGTGATCCGGATCGATCCGGCGGCCGCGGTGCGGTGGTTGCCGGTCGGCGCCGGCGGCCGCCCGGGAGATCACCTGTACGTCGTCGATCCGCAGCACAACCTGATGATGCGGTTTCCGGCGGACCCGGATCCGGCGAAGGTCCGCAAGGACCTCCAGCGCCTGCTGAAGGCCTCGCGGATCGGCTGACCGCCATGGCCATGATGCATGATTCGGCGGCCGTCGACCGCGCTGCAACCGCTGCGACGGGCGCTGCCGGCGGCCAGGCGAAGTCGGCCACGGCGTTCCGGCGGCTGCTGATCGTCGCGATCTTCCTGACCTTCGACCTGATCCTCTTCGGGAGTTTCGTGCGCGTCGCCGACGCCGGCCTGGGTTGCCCCGACTGGCCGGGCTGCTACGGACGGGTGACCCCGATCGGCGCGATCCACGAGATCCGGGCCGAGGCCAGCGCCAACCCGGACGGGCCGGTGACGGTGTTCAAGGCATGGGTCGAGATGCTGCACCGGTACCTGGCGACGGCGCTCGGCGTGCTCGTCATCGCGCTGCTGTGGCTCGCGCGCCGCCACCCGCGCGCGTCGGTGCCGCTCGCCGCGTTCACGCTCGCGTGGATCATCCTGCAGGGCCTGTTCGGGATGTGGACCGTGACGTTGAAGTTGCAGCCGGTGATCGTCACCGCGCACCTGCTCGGCGCGATGGTGCTGCTCGGCCTCTTGTTCGCGCAGGCGAACCGCATCGACCCGACGCCGACGACGCCGGTCGGCGCGTCGCTGAACGTCGGCGCCGGCGTGCTGCTGGCGGCGATCGTGCTGCAGATCGCGCTCGGTGGCTGGGTCAGCACCAACTACGCCGCACTCGCGTGCCCCGATTTCCCGGCCTGCCAGGGCAGCCTTTGGCCCGACATGGACCTGCGCATGGGCTTCGAACTCTGGCGCCCGCTCGGCAAGACCGGCGCCGGCGAGCCGCTGACGCTGCAGGCGCTGACCGCGATCCACTACGTGCACCGGCTGCTCGCCTACCTGGTGCTGGGGGGGGTCTTCTGGCTCGGCTGGCGGCTGCGCGCGCTGCCGTCGCTGCGAACGCCCGGCAACTGGCTGCTGGCGGTGGGCGCCGCGCAACTCGTGACCGGGCTGTCGAACATCTTTCTCGAGTGGCCGGCGGTCGCGCAAGTCCTGCACACCGGCGGGGCGGCGGCGCTCTTCGGGCTGGCCCTCATGATAAAGTCCCGGGTTCACCGGCGAGCCGGCGACGCCGCCGGTCGCGCGACCCCTGCACACGGGTAGTCCCTGATCATGCATTCAGCCATCGAATCGCCGGTCTCGTTCAGCCAGACGGCCGGTCGATACCTCGCGTTGACGAAGCCGCGCGTCGTGATGCTCGCGGTCTTCTGCGCGATGATCGGCATGTTCCTCGCGTCCGACCGGTTCGTGCCGCTGACGGTGCTGCTCGCGGGCACCACCGGCATCGGGCTGCTGGCGGCCTCGGGCTTCGTCCTCAACTGCCTGATCGAACGCACGATCGACGCGCGCATGGCGCGCACCGCGCATCGCGCGAGCGCGAACGGCCAGATCGCCGCCGGCAACGCGCTGGTGTTCGCGACCGTCCTCGGCTGCATCGGCTCGTCGCTGCTGTTCGTGTTCGTCAATCCGCTGACGATGTGGCTGACGATCGCGACCTTCGTCGCGTACGCGCTGGTCTACACGATGCTGCTCAAGCCGGCGACGCCGCAGAACATCGTGATCGGCGGCGCGTCCGGCGCGATGCCCCCGCTGCTGGGCTGGACGGCGGTCGCCAACGAGGTGACGGCGCCGGCACTCGTGCTGTTCCTGATCATCTTCGTCTGGACGCCGCCGCATTTCTGGGCGCTCGCGCTCTACCGGGTCGAAGACTACCGGCGCAGCGGCCTGCCGATGCTGCCGGTCACGCACGGCCAGAAATTCACGCGCCTGAACGTGCTGCTGTACACCCTGCTGCTCGTCGCGGTCACGATGCTGCCCTGGCTCATCCACATGAGCGGGCTGTTCTACCTCGCGAGTGCACTCGCGCTCGGCGCGGTCTTCCTCTGGTACGCATGGCGGCTGTGGCGCGCGTACAGCGACGCGCTCGCGAAGAAGACCTTCGGGTTCTCGATCCTCTACCTCACGCTGCTGTTCGGCGCGCTGCTGATCGATCATTACCTTTGAGCCGTCGCCGGTTGGCGTCGTTTCCCATCCGCGTAGAATCAGGAATTCTCGCGCAGGGAGAGATGCATGACGTGGCTTTGGTGGCTCATCCTGGGCCTGCTCGGTGGCTGGCTGATCGAACTGGCGATCGATTTCCGGTTCTGGCGCAGGCGCGCCGCGCTCGCACAGAAGCAGATCGCCGAGCAGGACGCGTTGCTCGAGCGCAAGGCGCAGGCGGTCGCCGCGCGTGAAACCGAGGCCGCGGCGCGGGAGCGCGAGATCGGTGTCCGGGAGGAAACGCTCGCCGCGCGCGACGCCGACCTGCTCGCGCAGGCGCGCCGCATCGACGAACGCGACCAGGAGATCTCGCGCGTCGAGCAGCGTCTGGACGCGCGGCGCGTCGAACTCGAGAAGCACGCCGCCGAGCTGATCGAACGCGACCGCGACATGGCGGCGCGGACGCAGGCGCTCAAGGCGCAGGAGAGCGATCACGCGCAACGCGAAGCGCGGATCGCGGCGGTCGAGGCCGAGCAGACGCGACGCCAGTCGTCGCTCGCGAGCCGCGAGACGGCGCTGCGCAACTGGGAGCAGCGGATCCTGTCGAAGGAGCAGGACATCGGCCTGCGCGAAGCCGCAGCGGCGCGCCTCGAGCACGAACACGCGCAGTCCAAGCGACAGTTCGAGGCGATGCGGTCCGTATTCGGCAGCCGCTATCGAACGGCGAGTGGAGACGACGACCTGCAGGCGATCGAGGGAATCGGACCGAAGGCGGTCGCGTTGCTCGGCGGTGCCGGCATCACCGGTTTCGAACGCCTGTCCGAGACGCCGCTCGGCGAACTGTCGCGTCTGGTCGAGCAGGGCGGCGCCGACCTGGCACTGGCGGACCCGATGTCTTGGGCCGAGCAGGCCGCGCTGATCGTCGCCGAGGATTATGTCGGCTTCGAGAACCTCAAGTCCTCGCTTCGCGGCGAGGCGCCGCTGCTCGCCGGGCACGCGCCCGCCACGCCCGCCACGCCGGATGCGCATCGGCGCGCCGATGCCGATGACGACGGCACCGATGCCGATGCCGAGGCAGGTGGCGATGGCGCCGAGACCGGGATCGACGCCGCGGTCGCGGTCTACGTCGCTGCCGACATCGCAGCTGATGTCGCTTCCGATGATCGCGAAGCGGAACGTGCCGGTGTCGGCATCTCCGCGGCTGCCGGGAACGAACCCGATGCCCGACGGCCGACCGAGCCGCCGTCGGACGAGACCGTGTCCGCACAGCGGCGCCTAGAGTGGGCCGACGCGCTGGTCGACGACGCGGCCGCGTCCGCCGACGCGCACCATCCGGCCGACGACGCGGCGGGCGGTGCGCCGCGGGGCTCGACCGGTCGCGCGTCCTGATGTCCAGCGCCGCCGCCCTGACCCCTGCGTCGCTGCTGCTGGCGCCGTCTCCCGCGAAGTTCACCCGATTCAAGTGGCTGGTGGCCGGCGTGCTGGCCGTGTCGCTCGTGCTGCTGTGGGTGACCGGCGCCGGCACGCGAGCCGACGACGATGCCCCCGCACCGCTCGCGACCGCCCCGACGCCCCGCGCAGGTGCCGGTCCCGGCACCGGCACCGGCCCGGGCGCGCCGACGACGGCATCACGCCCCGGCGGCGCAGCGGCCGGTGGGGCGGCCGGTGGGGCAGCATCCGGGCTGCCGGCCGGCGCCGCCGCGGGCGCGGGATCCGGTGCGGCATCCGGTGCAGCGTCTGGCGTGGCGACGCAGGCGGGCGCCGACCCGGCGTCGCTGCTGATCGTGCCGACGCTGGTGATCGAGCGCGCGGTCGACGGCCGCCTGACGGTCTCCGGCAGCGTGCCGGACGACGCGACGCGGGACCAGTGGCTCAATGCCGTGCGGATCGCGTCGCAGGGCCAGGCCGTCAGCGACGCGTTGCGCGTGTCGCCGCTGACCCGGCCGGCGCCGTGGGCGGAGCATCTGCGTGCCGCGACGGCGCTGCTGCGCGACCGACGGCTCGATTCGATCGCGTTCGAGGGCGATCGCCTCACGCTGCGCGGGCCCCGCGTCGCCGGCGCGTACCGCGAAGAAACCGAGCGCCTGTTCCGCGAGGGCGTGCCGTCGGTCGCGTCGGTGAGCACCGCCGGCGCCAGCCTCGGCGCCGGTTCGCTCGCGCTGAACGCACCGACTGCCGCGACGACCGCGGGCACGGGGGGCGCCGATCCGCAGGGCGCACGCGGCGCGCCGGGTGTGGTCGGGGCGACTGGCGCGCCGACGTCCGAAGGCGGCGGACCTGCGTCGCTCGGGGGCCGGGCGCCCGCCGGTCCGCAGGCGTTGCCGGGTGCCCCGGCGCGCGCGGCGGCCGGCGCCGGGGCAGTCGTCGCGTCGGGTCCGGCCGGCGCGTCCGGGGCGTCCGGCGCATCGAGCGCGGCGTCGACCGCGCCGGCACCGGCGCGGCGAGGCGCGGCCGCGGCGTGTCCGTCGAAGATCGGTCCGCTGGCCGCCACCGTCTATTTCCAGTCGGACAGCGCGTCGCTGACGCGCGCCGAGCGCGAGCGCCTCGAGCGTCTCGGCCAGTGCCTCGGCAAGCGCACGGCCTTGGTCACCGGGCACACCGACAACCGTCACAGCAAGACGCACAACCTCGATTTGTCGCGGCGGCGCGCCGAGGCGGTCGCTGCCGCCATCGTCGCCGGGGGCGCGTCGGGCAAGGCGGTCGAGACGCGCGCCGTGGGGGAAAGCCGGCCGGCCGTGTCCGGCAACGACGCGAAGGCGCGCCAGCGCAACCGCCGGGTCGAGATCCGGCTGCGCTGATCGCTCGTCGCCGGCGCGCGGGCCCCCGACGACCCCGCTGCCGCGGGGCCGGGCGCGTCACTCGCCTGCGCCGGCGACTCAGGCGCTGTCGACGCCCCTGTGAAGCGGGTCCTCGATCGGCGCGAGCAGCGCCGTCACGCCTGCCGAACCGCCGGCAGGATTCCAGACGCCCGGATCCATCGGCGGCGGCGTCGGCGCCGGGCCGCCGGTGAGGTCCGCCGCTGCCAGCGGTGCCTGCGCCGCCGGCTGATCCCCGACACTCATCCCGACCCGGTCCGTCGTCGACGCCGCCTGCAACGCGACGAAGAGGTCGACGAAGGTGAGCGGCGTCGCGTCGGTCGCCGGGTCGATCGATGGCCCCGCGTGCGTCGACGCGTCGGCAGCGACGAAGCGGCCTGCGTCGACGCGATCCGTCAGCGCATGCGGCAAGGCCGGGCTGCCGTCCGACGCATCGACGTCGCCGCTCGAGACTTTCAGGCGCACATCCGACTGAACGCCCTGTGCCGGCGGACTCGACGGCGACGGGGACGGCGCAGGCGTGGGCGCCGCCGGCGGCTCGGGCGCGGGCGGCGGTGATGGCTCCGGCGCAGGGGGTGGCGGCGGCGGGGGTGGCGGCTCCGGCGCAGGCGGTGGCGGCGGCGGGGGTGGCGGCTCCGGCGCAGGCGGTGGCGGTGGCGGTGGCGGTGGCGGTGGTGGTGGCGGTGGCGGTGGCGGTGGTGGTGGCGGTGGTGGCGGTGGTGGCGGCGGTGGCGGTGGTGGTGGCGGTGGCGGCGGTGGCGGCGGTGGTGGCGGTGGGGGTGGCGGTGGTGGTGGCGGTGGCGGTGGCGGTGGCGGTGGCGGCGGCGGCGGTGGCGGTGGCGGTGGCGGCGGTGGCGGCGGCGGCGGCGGCGGCGGAGGCGGCGGCGGCGGCGGCGGCGGCGGCGGAGGCGGAGGCGGAGGCGGAGGCGGAGGCGGCGGCGGAGGCGGCGGCGGAGGCGGCGGCGGCGGCGGCGGCGGAGGCGGCGGCGGCGGCGGCGGCGGCGGCGGCGGCGGAGGCGGCGGAGGCGGCGGAGGCGGCGGAGGCGGCGGA
>JBFWSZ010000012.1:0-256107 GCA_050248115.1 Lautropia sp. | reverse complement strand
AGGGATGCGCCGAGCGGCTGCGCGACGCGCCGCTGTCGCACGACAACTACTTCGACACCGTGCTGGGGCTGCTGCGCATCGACACCGACGCCTATCGAGCCGATCGCGACGCGTTCGCGGGGTGCCGGGAGGCCGACGCGCACGTGAATCCGGTACCCCGGCCGCTCGGCCTCGCCGAGCCTGCGCTGCCGCGCGACGCGCAGCCGCACGAGGTACCGGCGAGCTGAGCCTGCGATGCGCGTGCTCGTGCTGATCGACGTCGAGCCACCCGGACAGGACCTCGACGCCGGCCTTCGCGATCGCGGCCTGTCCGCCGATCGCTTTCGCGACCTGCGCCAGGCCGACGCGTCGATGCGGTGCGTCGACTACCGCTGCCTCGTGCTCGACGAGACCCTGTCGGCCGAGGTCGGCGCCCGGCTGGCGCGATGGCGCATCGAAGGCATCGTCGCGCCGGCGCTCCGACTCGTCGCGCCCGACGCGGCACCCTGCCCGCCGGAAGCGGCGGCCGCGCGCGGCGGCGATGCCGGCGTCGCGACCGCCGGATCGCGGGCGGACCGCGACACGACGATCGCGCGCCCCGCGTCGAGCGATGCGCTGCTCGACGCGATCGCCGCGTTCTGCCGGCACGTCCGCCTGATGCGGCCGACGGTGTGCTGGAACGGCTGCCTCGAATTCGACGTCGCCGCGCGAAGGCTCCGGTGGCGCGGCGAAAGCTGCGTGCTGCCCGACGACGAGCTCGCGCTGCTCGAGCTGCTGCTGCTCGACCCGTCGCGCGTGCATTCCGGCGAACAGATTGCCCGCCGGGTCCACGCGGTCGCCGGCACCGGCGAGCGCCCTTGCGAGTGCACCTTCGCGTGCGCCTGCGCCGCGCGGTCGCGATCCGGATCGCTCTGGCGCGCAGCGGCCGTCGAGGCGCTGGTGCAGCGGGTGCGCGCGCGGCTGTCGCCGGACCTGGTGCGCACGATCCGGGGCGTCGGCTACGCGCTCGGCGCCGCGCGCGCGCCCCGCCCCGAGGCGGGCGGCGCGACGCCGACCGGCTGACGCGTGCCGCGTCGGACGCGCGTCGGACGCGCGTCGGCGGCGCGCCGGCGCCGCGGCGCCGGCGGCGCCGGCCTACGGCCGACGCGCCGGTGCGTTTTCCGCGCCGGTCATCGGGGCGACCGATGCGCCGATGCGTCGGGGAACGCTAGGATGGGCGACGAACCGCCTTCCGGAGCCGAAGACCGATGACCCCGCCGCCCTCGCCCAGCCACGCACCGAAGCCCTCACAGCCACGGCCGCCGTCACCCACGACGCAGGTCGGCGCACCGCACCCGGGCGACGACACCGGCTTGCCGGCGCGCCCGGCGCGACCGCTGTCGGCGGCGCTGGTCGGCGCGCCGACGGACGTCGGCGCGGGTGCCCGCGGCTGCAGCATGGGCCCCGAAGCACTGCGCGTCGCCGGCATCGCCACCGCGCTCGAGCGTCACGGGCTCGTGGTGCACGACCGCGGCAATCTCGCCGGACCGACCAATCCGTGGCAGCCACCGACCGACGGCCACCGCCACCTCGACGAGGTGATCGCGTGGAACCGCGTGGTCTACGACGCCGTGCTCGCCGAATTGCGCGCCGGACACATGCCGGTCTTTCTCGGCGGCGACCACTCGCTCGCGATCGGCTCGATCAGTGCGGTCGCCCGCGCCTGCCGCGACCTCGGCCGGCCGCTCCGGATCCTCTGGCTCGACGCGCACGCCGACTTCAACACCAGCGACCTGACGCCGAGCGGCAACCTGCACGGCATGCCGGTCGCGTGCCTGTCGGGTCATGGTCCGGACGCGCTGACCGGGCTCGCGGGCTTCCGCCCCGCGATCGCCATGGGCACGATCCAGCAGGTCGGCATCCGCAGCATCGACGCCGGCGAGAAGCGGCTGGTGCACGAGCAGCACATCGCGATCCACGACATGCGGCGCATCGACGAGATTGGGATGCGCCGCGTGATGGTCGACGCGCTGTCCGACCTGGAGCCGAACGAACACCTGCACGTGAGCTTCGACATCGACTTCCTCGACCCCGACATCGCGCCCGGCGTCGGGACGGCGGTGCGCGGCGGACCCACCTACCGCGAGGCGCAGCTCTGCATGGAGATGATCGCCGACACCGGGCACCTGGGTTCGATCGACGTCATGGAACTGAACCCGGCGTTCGACGTGCGCAACCGGACCGCCGAACTCGCGGTCGACCTGCTCGAGAGCCTCGTCGGCAAGAGCGTGATCGGCCGGTTCTGAGCGGCGCCGCCGTCAGAACAGCTCGATCGCCGGCCGCGACGTGCCCGGCGCCAGCCGGCTCATCGCGGGCGCGCCCGGATCGAATCGGTAGATGCGCTCGTTGAGGTGGCGCGCGACGGCGCGGATGTCGTCGTCCGACCAGTTCAGGCGCCCGACCGACTGCCAGCGGCGCACCTGATCCTCGAGGCTAGACCAGTCGGTCGCGAGGCGGTTCGCGCGCCAGTGCACCTGCTCGTCGTGGCAGGCCCGGCACGCGTTCTCGTAGAGCAGTTCGCCGCGCGACTGCGCGAACGCGACCGGCGACGCGCCGGCAACGACGCCGGCGACCAACAGCAACGCGAGTCGCGGCGCGCGCAGCGCGGGCGCCCACCGGGTGATCGTCGGACTGAAACGCATACCGTTATCATCCGCGACGCGCGACGCGCCGATCTTGACCGTCGTCAAGGGATCGACGTCCACCCGCGCGCGCGACCTCACAACCGCAACGGCACGCAGCCGAGGACCTTCCCCATGACCACCCTGTACTACCTGCCGGGCGCCTGTTCGCTGTCGCCGCACATCGTGCTGCGCGAGGCCGGGCTTGCATTCGACCTCGACCGCGTCGACCGGGCGACGCAGAAGACCGCGTCCGGCAAGGACTACCGGACGAAGAACCCGCTCGGCTACGTGCCGGCGCTCGAACTCGACGACGGCACCGTGCTGACCGAGGGCCCGGCGATCGTCCAGTACATCGCCGACCAGGTGCCGGATCGGCAGCTCGCGCCGCCCGCCGGCACGATCGAACGCTACCGGCTGCAGAGCTGGCTCAACCTGGTGACGAGCGAGTTGCACAAGTCGTTCTCGCCGCTGTTCAACCCGGCCATGCCGGAGGACACCAAGAACGTGTTCCGCGAGCGGCTGCTCGGTCGCTTCGGCTGGGTCGACCAGCAGCTTGCCGGGCGCGACTACCTGATGGGCGACCGCTTCAGCGTCGCGGACGCGTACCTGTACGTGGTGAGCACCTGGGCGCCGATGTCGAAGCTCGACCTGTCCGGTCTGGCCAACCTTGCGGCCTTTCAGGCGCGCGTCCGCGCGCGGCCCTCGGTGCAGGCCGCGATGGCCGCGGAAGGCCTGAAGTAACCGCAGCCGCCGGCCGCGTGGCCGGCTGCCCCACGCGCGCCGATCGTCAGGCGAGCTTGCCCAAGGTGCCGGTCTGTTCGGCGAGCAGGTAGTAAAACGTGACCCGGCTCTTCGCGCGCTCGCCCTTCATGGTCTCGGCGACCTTCTTCACGGCCTCGCCGGCCACGTCCGGCGCGAGGCCGAGCTTCTTGAACGCGAAGCCGTCGACGACCCGTTTCAGCTCGGCCGGGTCGGAGCCCGACACCAGGGACGAATCACGGTTGCGCAACGCGATGCCGCAGTACTTGACGATCGCATCCACGGCCGCCTGGTTGACGTTGGTGGTGTACTTCGCGATATCGGTGGCGTATTCGCTCATGCCGGCTGCTCCTGTCGAAGAGAACAACGCGCGTGCGAAGCGCGCGCGCGGGCTTGCCGGGGTATTGTGACGGATATCGGCGGCCCGGCGCCAGCGGAAGAACCCTGAGCGGCGCCGCGCCGTTCAGCCGGCGACCACGCCGAGCGCGGCGAGCCCGGGGATCGACTCGACGCCCGCGAGGCGGCGCCGCTCGCCGATCACGACGAAGCGTCCGATCCCCGTCTTCACCGCACCGTCGAAGGGCCGAACGTCGACCTGCCCCACGACCGTGTGGAACGCGACCACCGCGCGCGAGTCGAGATCGCGCACGAAGCCCTTTGCACGCAGCACCGGCGAGTCCGCCGCGGCGAGCACCGCGGCGAGGCGCGCGGCGTCGATCGCCTCGGGCGCGCGCAGCACCAGACTCGCGAAGCGCGCGCCGGCCGCCGCGGCGAGCGCGGGCCGCCGGCGCAGGGACGGTCGGACCCGCGGTCGCGCGCGCGACGCCGTGCCGGTGCGCGCGCCCGCCGGTGGCGGCGACGGGTCCATGACCGTCGACACGCCGAGCGCGAGATCGATCGGCAGCGCGCCCCGCACCGCCGCGATCACGCGCGCGCCGGGGTGGCGCACACGCAGTTCGCGCTCGTGTGCCGCGACCGCCTCGGCGCCGGCGAGATCGCCCTTGCCGAGCACGATCAGGTCGGCCGACGCGAACTGTCGCTCGATCGTGTCGCCGAGGTAGCGATCGCGCCACAGCGCATCGAGGTGCAACGCATCGGCGAGCACGATCACGCCGTCGCGCCGCACGCCGCCGACCAGCGACAGCGTCGCCGCCACCATGCCGGGCATCGCGACGCCGCTGGTCTCGAGCAGCACGTGGTCGGGCCTGGCCTGCAGGCGCGCCGGCAGCGCCATCAGCGTCGACACGAGGTCGCTGCCGACGCTGCAGCACACGCAGCCGCCCGCCAGCTGCAGCAGGTCGTCGTCGCGCGCCTCGATCAGGTCGGCGTCGATCGCGATGTCGCCGAAGTCGTTGACGAGCACCGCGATGCGGGCGCCGTCGGCCTGCCGGAGCAGCGAATTGACGAGCGTCGTCTTGCCGGCACCGAGGTAGCCGCCGATCACCGTCACCGGGATCGGCGGCGGCGTGGCGGAAGGCGCGGCGGCCGGCGGGCCGCCCGGCTCAGGCATCGGCCGCCGCGAACACGCGCCCGCCGAGCACGGTCCCCCAGACCGGCACGTCTCGCAGCGCCGCCGGTTCGACCGCGAGCGGGTCTTCGTCGAGCACCGCGAAGTCGGCACGCTTGCCAGCCTCGATCGAACCGAGCTCGCCGTCCAGCCCCAGCGTGTACGCGGCGCCGATCGTGATCGCGCGCAGCGCCTCGGCCTGCGGGATGCGTTGCGCGGCGCCGAGCAGCCGCCCGCTCGCGCTCAGCCGGTTGACCGCGCACCAGGCGGTGAACAGCGGCGCGAGCGGCGTGACCGGCGCATCCGAGTGGATCGAGAAGGGCACGCCGGACGCGATCGCGGTCGCACACGCGTTCATGCGCTCGGCGCGCTCGAGGCCGACGGTCTGCGCGACGTGCTCGTCGCCCCAGTAGAAGGTGTGGTTCGCGAACAGGTTCACGCACAGGCCCAGCGTCTTCATCCGGCGGAACTGCGCCGCGTCGGCGAGCTGGCAGTGCTGCAGCGTCGTGCGGTGGTCGCCGAGCGGCTGGCGTCGCGCGAGCTCGGTCATCGTGTCGAGCACGAGCTCGGTCGCCTCGTCGCCGTTGGTGTGCAGGTGCAGGTGGACGCCCTTCGCGAGCCCGAGCGAGAGGATCTCGCGCAATTGCGCCGGCGCGACGTACCACAGGCCGTTGGGCGATCCGTCGAGATAGCCCGGCGCGCGCAGCCGCGCCGAGAAGCCCTGGATCGAGCCGTCGACGACGACCTTGACGATGCCCGGCCGGAAGTGCTCGGTGCGCCTCGCAGCGAGCGCGATCGCGCGCTCGATCGTCTGCGCGACCGGTTGCGCGAGCTGGCGCAGCAGCGGCACGATCCGCAGGCCGTAGTCGGGCCGCCCGGTGGCGGCGAGCATCGCGTCGACGACGTCGTCGGTCAGCGGGCTCGCGAGGTCGGTCGCCGTCGTGACGCCCTGGCGCCGCGCGATGCGCGCGAAGCGTTCGAGGCCGGCGGGATCGGCGGCGAGGAACGCGCGATCGAGCATCGTCTTCGCGTGCAGCGGGCCCATCGCCTCCGGCCCCTTGAGCATGCCGTCGGGCAGGCCGTCGGCGCCCAGCGGGATGCCCGGATGCGAGACGCCGGGGCGCAGCCAGTCGACGGCCTTCAGTGCGGCGCTGTTCGCGTTGATGATGTGTCCGCTCGCGTGCGCGAGGATCACGATGCGCGTCGTCGACACCCGGTCGAGGTCGGCGCGGGTGCAGCGCCGGTCCTCGTAGTAGATCGGATCGAAGCCCCATGCGATCAGCGGCTCGTCGGGCGCGGCGAGCGAGCGCTGCTGCTCGACGAGCCGGTCGATCACCGCGGCGAGCGACTTCAGCCCCGGCCAGACGCGGCCGTCCGGGTCCATCCGGTCGTGGAAGCCGACGTAGACGAAGCGCCAGAACGCACCTTCGGTCACGTGGCTGTGGCCTTCGACGAAGCCGGGCGTCAGCACCTTGTCGGCGAAACGGTCGCTGACCGGGAACGCGCCCCAGCGCGCGATCTCGTCGGCGCCGCCGGTCGCGAGGATGCGTCCGTCGCGCACCGCGACGTGGGTGACGACCGGCCGGTTCGGGTTCATCGTCAGGGTGCGCCGGGTGCGATACACGATCGTGCCGGTTCCGTCGTCGTTCATCTGCCGTGGTCCTCGAGGTGGTGGGGTCCGGTCGGGGCGCGCACCGCCTCGAGCGGTGCCCGGCGGGGCGCCCGGGGCGGCGCCGGCTAAGGCGCGACGCGCGGCGGCGTCGCTGCGCCCGGCGCGAACAGGTTCAGCTCGCCCTGATCGACGAAGCGTACCGCGCCGGCGCCGCCCCCGGCCGCGCCGAGCTTGCCCCTGAGCGAATACGAGATCGCGCCGCCGGCGAGATCGCGATCGGCCGACCCGACGCGCGCGAGCAGCTGGCGCAGCGCGGTCAGCGCCGAGATGCTGACCGGGACCGTCAGCACCTGCTCGCCGTAGCGCGGAACCTGCCCCGCCTGGTTCGACACGCCGCTCGCGAGGCCGCGGCCGTCGAGATCGAGCTCGACCGCGACGCCGTCGAAGTCGATCGGCGCGTCGTTCGGATTCTGCACGCGCATCTTGAGCGCGAAGCGCAGTTCGAGGCCTTCGCTCGCGAGCGGCTCGAGCCCCGCGACCTTCACGACCGGAGCATCGGTCGCGGTGAACGCCGCGCAGCCGGCGACGCAGGAGATCAGCATCAGCACCGCGATGCGCGGCAGCAGGAGCATACGGTTCATCGGCGCCTCGCCCGGGAGAAACGGCCGGCAGGTCCGCGACGCGTGGCGGGACCGGCACGGCGGCGATGGTAGCCCGAAGCGGGCGCCACGCGCGCCGCCCGCGCCGCGTCCGGCGGCCGCTCAGTAGAGCGCCATCAACGTCGCGTTGTCGGCGAGCGCGTCGGGCAGCGCGTGCGCGACGATGCGCCCCGCCTTCATCACGACGACGCGGTCGGAGACCTTCAGCGCCTCGCGCACGTTCTGCTCGACGAGCAGGATGCTCATGCCGGTGTCGAGCTGCAGCTGGCGTATCGGCTGCATCAGGTCCTGGAACAGCTTCGGCGCGAGCCCGATGCTGGGTTCGTCCATCACGAGGCAGCGCGGCCTGCCGAGCAGCGCGCGGCCGATCGACACCATCTGCTGCTGGCCGCCCGACAGCAGCCCGGCGCGCTTGCGGTGGAAGTCGCGGATCGGCGGCAGGATGCCCATCACCCAGTCGACGCGCGCGTCGCGCTCGGCACCGCGGATGCCGGCCGACCACAGCGCGAGGTCGAAGATCTCCGCGACGCTCAGGTTGGGGAACACCCCCCTGCCCTCGGGCATCATCGCGATGCCGCTGGCGGCGAGCGCACGCGGCGTGTGCGCGGGCAGTCGCGCGCCGTCGACCAGCACGTGTCCCCCGGCGGGCGCGACCAGCCCGAACAGCGTTCGCATCAGCGTCGACTTGCCGGCGCCGTTGTGGCCGATCAGGCACAGCACCTCGGCCTTGCCGAGCGCGATCGACACCTTGTCGAGCACGGGCTTGCCGCCGTAGTCGACGTCCAGGTCCACGCCGGCGAGCACCGCCTGCGCCGGCGGCACGAGCGGCGGCGACGCGTTCACGCGCGCGCTCCGACGTTCACGCACGTTCCCCGAAGTAGATCGCGGCGAGCGCGGGGTCGGCGAGGATCGCCTGCGGATCGCCCTCGGCGAGCAGGCGTCCCTGGTCGAGGAACGCGATGCGATCGGAGATGCCCTGCACGATGTCGAGGTTGTGCTCGATGATGCAGATCGTCACGCCGGCACGCTGCTGCGCGCGCAGCAGCGCGATGAAGCGTTCGTACGAGCCCGGATCGAGCCCCGACGCGGGTTCGTCGAGCAGCCACAGCCGCGCGCCCTGCGCCATGATGCGGGCGATGCTGAGGAACTTCCGCTCGGCGTAGGCGAGGTCGATCGCGCGCGCGTCGCGCCGGTCGGCGAGCCCGACCGCGTGAAGCGCCGCGTCGGCCCGTTCGCGCCGCTCCGCGGCCCGCGCACGCCCGCCCCGCTGCCACAGCCAGGGATCGCGCTCGGTGACCGTCAGCACGTTCTCGGCGACGGTCATGCGGTCGAAGAGCTTCAGGTCCTGGAAGGTGCGCCCGATGCCGAGCCTCGCGATCTGCCAGTGCGCGACACCGCTGATCGACCTGCCGAGCCACCTGACCTCGCCGGCGTCGGGCACCAGGTGGCCGGTGATCAGGTTGAACAGCGTCGTCTTGCCGGCGCCGTTGGGCCCGACCAGCGTCGTGACGATGCCGGCGCGCAGCGACAGCGAGACGTCGTCGACCGCGCGCAGCCCGCCGAAGCGCTTGGACATGCCGCGCGTCTCCAGGAGGATCTCGCCGCCGTCCGCGGCGCCCGCGTCCGGTCGGACGGCTGCACTCGACGCGGGCGTCGCGACGGCGGGCGTCATGTCTTCGAGCGCTCCTGGAAACCCCAGAGGCCGCCGGGCCGGAAGATCATCAGCAGCACCATCGCGAGGCCGTAGACCATCTGCTGGATCGACCCGATCTCGGCGGCCGGCAGGTACGGCAGCCAGCTGAGCAGTGCCGGCAGCAGCATGATCAGCACCGCGCCGACGACCGGTCCGAACAGCGTGCCGGTGCCGCCGATGATCACCATCGCCATCAGGAACACCGAGGTGTCCAGGCCGAAGCTCTCGACGTTGATGAAGCTCAGGTAGAACGCGTAGAGCGAGCCGGCGACGGCGGCGAGCGCCGAGGACACGACGACGGCCGTGGTCTTGACGATCGACACGTGCTTGCCGCAGGCCCACGCCGCGGTCTCGTCGTCGCGGATCGCCTTGAGGCTGCGACCGAAGCTCGAGCGCACCAGCACGCGCACGACGGCGAGGATCAGCGCGAGGCAGGCGAGCGCGAGCACGAGGAAGCGCTCCGGGCTCGAGAACGTGAAACCGAGGATCCGCGCCGGCGGGATGTTGGTGAGACCGCCGATGCCGCCGGTGACCGACTTCCACTCGGAGAACACCGTCACCGCGAGCATCTGCAGGCCGAGCGACGCCGCGACGAAGTACTCGCCGCGCACCCTGAGCGCCGGGAGCGCGAGCGCCAGCGAGATCAGCGCGGCGACGAGCATCGCGAGCACGGTCGCGGCGACGAAGCCGAGCCCGGCATGCATCGCGAAGAACGCCGCCGCGTAGGCGCCCACGCCGAAGAACACCGCGTGCGCCATCGAGAAGATGCCGGCGTAGCCGAGCACGAAGTTCAGCGTGACGGCGAGGATCGCGTTGATGCTCACCAGCACGGCGAGATTCAGCAGGTAGGCGAGCATGTCACTTCGCCCCGATCGGCCGACCGAGGAAGCCGGCCGGCCTGAATACGATGAAGACGAACAGGATCACGAAGGTGACGGCCTCGCTCCACTGCGCGTCGAGCTGCCAGATCGCCATGCTCTCGGCGAGCCCGAGCAGCATGCCGCCGTACGCCGCGCCGCGCAGCGAGCCGATGCCGCCGACGATCGTCGACGCGAGGCTGATCAGCATGATGTGCGAGCCGATCCCGGGATTCAGTCCCTGGGTGGCGGCGGTCAGCGCCGCCGCCGGCACCACGAGCGCCGAGCCGAGCGCGAACGCGACCTGCGCGATCCGCGTCGGCTCGAGCCCGAAGACCCGGACCAGGTCGGTGTTGTCGGCGAGCGCGCGCAGCGCGATGCCGACGTGCGTGCGCGACAGGAAATAGCCCAGCGCGGCGAAGGCGAGCAGCGCGACGACGACCGCGACGCCGGCGATCGGCGCGACGAAGAGATCGGGTGCGACCTCGACCGCCCGGCTCAGGTCGACGGTCACGGTCTCGAAGCCGCGGCCGAACACGGTACCCACCAGGTTCTGCACGACGATCTGCATGCCGAACGCCGCGATGAAGACGGTGAAGAACGCCCCTTCGTGGCGCTGGATCGGGCGGTACACGAAGCGCTCCATGCCCAGGCCGAACAGCACCACGACGAGCGTCGCGAGCGCGAGCGCGGCGAGCCAGTGCCAGCCGAGCGCGCCGGTGCTCCACCAGAACAGGTAGCCCGCGAGCGTGAATGACGCGCCGTGGGCGACGTGGAAGACCTTGGTCGACCCGAAGATCAGCGCGAAGCCGACGGCGGTCAGCGCGTAGATCGCCCCCAGCTGCACGCCGTTGACGAACAGCTGCAGCAGCAGCATCAGCACGGGGCGCGCGCTACTTGACGACCAGCCCCGTCTTCAGCGGCTTGCCGACGCCACCGTCGGTCTCGTTGATCTGCATCGGCATCGACACGGTGCCGTCCGGCAGGAAGCTCATCTTGCCGCCGACGACGTCGAAGCTGCCCATCGCCTTGCGCTGCGCGAGCAGGTTCTCGCCGGTGATCGGCTTGCCGGCCTTCTCGAGCGCCTGCGCGAGCTGCGCGAACAGCAGCACCGCGTTGTAGTAGTTGGCGACGTAGGCATTCGGCGCCTTGCCCTTCTGCGCCTTCCAGTCCTTCGCGACGCGCTGGCTCGCCGGGCTCGCGTTCCATTCGACCGACTGCGTCGGGAAGATCGAGCCCTTCGCCTCGGGCAGCTGGCTCACCGTCGGCGCCGAGAATGCCGAATAGCTCGCGATCTGCGTCTTGACGCCGTTGTCGCGCAGCTGCTTGACGATCTGCGCCTGCTGCGCGCCGAAGGACGCGATGAAGACGACGTCGGGCGAGGACTGGCGCACCTTGGCCGCGATGCCGGTGAACTGCTGCGACGCGCGCGGCACCTGCAGGTCCGCGACCAGCTTGCCGCCGAGCGTCGGCAGGATCGTCTGCAGCTCCTTTCGGATCGCTTCGCCGGCGGGGTCGTCGACGTAGACGAGCGCCATCTTCGCGAGCTTTCGCTCCTGCACCAGGTACGGCGCGAGGACCTTCACCTCGAGGTTGACCAGCGGGATCACGTTCCAGAAGTACTCGCCGAGCTCGGCCAGATCGGGGCTGATGCCGCCCCCGTTGATCGACACGACCTTCGCCTTGTCGCCGACCGGCGCGATCGCCTTGCTCACGCCGGTGAACGCGCTGAGCACGTACGGCACCTTCTCGACGTTCACCAGCTTGTTCATCGCGACGACGCCCTGCTGCGGCAGCGCCTGGCTGTCCTCGATCTTGAGCACCAGCTTGCCCGACAGCATGCGGTCGGCATTGACGTGCTCGACCGCGAGATTGGCCGCGCCGGCGAACAGCTCGCCGTACTCGGCGTTCGGCCCGCTCATCGGCAGCGCCGCGCCGATCGCGATCTCGCCCTGCGCCCGGGCCGTGCCGGCGGCGCCGACGGCGACGAGGACGGCGACGCCGGCCGCCCACCCGCGCAGCGCCGCGGATCCCGCGCCGCGCCCCGGCGTGCGGCGGACCGGCGTGCGACGGGCCGGTCCCGTCTCATCGGAGGTTCGGGCGTGCAGGCCGGGGGGTCGCGGGTTCATCTTGCGGTCTCCTGTGTCGTTGCCTCGACCGCGGGTCGGGTCGGGTGGATTGGTACGGACATTATCTGCGATCACGCGGGATCCGCAAGCCGTGCCGCCGCCATCTCGCGCAGCGCCGTCTTCAGGATCTTCGCGCCGTTGGGGCCCTGTCCGCGCGGGAAGTCGTCGACGAAGACGATCCGCTTCGGCACCTTGTAGTTCGCGACCGAGGCCCTGCAGTGCTCGAGCAGCGACGCCTCGTCGACCGGCGCTCGGCAGACGGCGAAGGCGACCGCGACGTCGCCGACGCCCTCGCGCCATGCGCCGACGACCTGCGCGGCCGCGACCGCCGGGTGCGCGCACAGCGTCGCCTCGATCTCGCTCGGATCGACGAGGTAACCGCTGAGCCGGAGCGTGTCGCGCAGCCGTGCGAGGAACCTGAAGCCGCCGCCCTCTGCTACGGCCAGGTCTCCGGTGCGCAGCCAGCCGTCGTCGGTGAACGCCGCGGCGCTCGCCTCGTCGTTGCCCAGATAGCCGCGCATGACGTTGTAGCCGCGCAGCTGAAGCTCGCCGTGCTCGCCGGGCGCACGAAGCGCGCCGGTGTCGGGGTCGGCGATCCGGAAGCCGATCGCCGGGTCGATCGGCACGCCGCCGGCCGCGCAGCGTGCGTCGATCGGGGCGTTCACGTCGCCGAAGCTGATCAGCGCGAAGCACTCGGACATCCCGTACAGCCCCGCGAGGCGCACGCCCCACGCCGCTTCGGCCTGCTCGACGACCTGCCGCGACAGGCCGCCGAAGTCGGCGAGCCCGCCGTGACGCCAGCTCGCGAGCGAGACGTCCTTCACCGCGAGCACCGGCGCGAACATCGTGTCGGACCCGTAGAAGTGCGTCACGCCGTGCTGCTCGATCGCGAATGCGGCCGCCTGCGGGTCGAAGACCGGCAGGAACACGCAGGTCGCGCCGCCGGCGATGCTCGCGAGCGCCTGCACGAAGCCGAACACGCCGGCGAGCGGCAGCGTGCAGAGCGTCGCGTCGCCGGCACGCATCCCGGCGAAGGCGGCGACATTGCATGCGTGGGTCCGGATGCCGGCCTGCGCGTGCACCGCGAGCTTGGGCCTGCCGGTCGTGCCCGAGGTGCTGAAGGTGCACAGCGGATCGTCGGGCCCGCCGTCCCCGCCGTCGCAGGGTTCGGCGTCGTCCCACAGGAAACGGCGCTCGACGTCGACCTCGACGACCGTCCCGAGCGCGGGCTCGGCGGCGCGGATCGCCGACGCCGCCCGCGGGTAGTCGTAACCGAGGAAGACCTTCGGCACGAACAGCAGCTTCGCGCGCGAGATCTCCACCAGGCTTCGCGCCTCGGCCTCGCGCATGCGGGTGCTGATCGGCACGACGAGCAGGCCGAGCCGCGCCGCGGCGAACAGCAGCTGGAGCCAGATGCCGCCGTCGGGCAGCCACAGCGCGACCGCGTCGCCGCGCCGCAGCCCGAGCGCATCGAGGCGGGTGGCGGCACGGCGCGACGCGAGCAGCAGTTCGGCCCGCGTGGCCGAGTGGTGGTCGAGCCGGAACGCGGGGAGCCCGGGATCGGCGGCGAGTAGATCGGCGAAGGACATCGGATGCATCGGTGAGCGCCGGGGTCCGGCATTGTGGCCCATCGACGCGGTCGGCGCACCCCGCCGCAGCCGCCGACATGCAGCCTTTGGAATGCGCGGGCCGGCCCCGCGGCCGGCCGCGGCTACTGCGGCGTCAGCCCGGTCCTGCGATAGACGTCCCCCCAGCGAGGCAGGTCGCGCTCGATCGCGGCGCGAAACGCCGCAGGCGTCGTGCCGGTCGCGAGCAAGCCCATCTGCAGCAGTTTCTCGGTGCCCTCCTTCGACTGGATCAGCGCGTTGATCTCGCGACTCACCCGATCGACGATCGCGACCGGCGTGCCCCTGGGCGCGACGATGCCGTTCCAGCCCGCGAGGTCGAGCGGGAACCCCTGCTCCGCGAAGGTGGGCACGTCCGGCGCGAGCGGCCAGCGCCTGGGCCCGGTCACCGCGAGCAGCGACAGGCGCCCGGCGTCGCGAAACGGCTTGGTCGCGGCGAAGTCCTGGATGCCCATCGTCGCGTTGCCGCCGACGATGTCCTGCACCGCCGGCCCCGCCCCCTTGTAGGCGACATGCACCATGTCGAGCTTCGCGGCGTCCTTGAACATCTCGCCGTACAGGTGCGAGCTGCTGCCGGCACCGAAGGACGCGAAGCTCGCCTTCGTGCCGGCCTTGCCGATGCGCTCGACGAACTCGGCGACGGTCTTCACGCCCATCTCCTTCTGCACCACCATGCCCAGCGGCGCGAGCCCGAGCTGCGTGACCATCTCGAAATCGGCCGTGTCGTAGGGCAGCTTCGCATAGGCGAACTTGTTGATCAGCAGGTTCGACACGTTCGCGTAGACGAAGGTGTAGCCGTCGGGCGCAGCCTGCTTGCCGGCCGACAGCCCGACGATGCCCTGCGCACCCGCCTTGTTCTCGATCACGATCGGCTGGCCGAGGATCGGCGAGAGCTTCTCGCCGAGCCAGCGCGAGACGATGTCGGTCTGCCCGCCCGGCGGATAGGGGACGATCAGCCGGATCGGCTTCGAAGGCCAGGTGTCGGCCCGCGCGGTACCGGCGGCCCAGGGCGCGCCGGCGGTCATCACGACGGCGCAGATGGCGCCCAGCAGTGCCCTCGCGCCGTTCGACCGGTGCGTGTTCCTCATGTCGTCTCCTCCGTTGTCGGGTCGCGGCCGCCGCACGGCCGTGCGCCCGGCCTCGCGCATGCTGCCAGCGCACGGCCATGCGCGCAAGCGCGCCGTTCGTCGGGACACCGGGCGCCGGGTCGCCGAGCCGTGCGAAAAGTCGCGCGCGAGATCCGTCGCACGCCCTAGCATGCCGTCAACTTCCGCCTCGCGACCCGTCCGCTCCCCACGATGCACACCGCCGCCGAGACACTGCCCCGGCCAGCCACCGTCACTCCCCTGTCGCCCGAACAGACCCGTCAGCTGGTGGAGGCCGCGCTCGCGATGGGCGCTGCCGGCAGCGACCGCCCGACGATCGAACGCGCGCTTCGCGGCCGCGGCTGTCCGGAGATCGACGTCGCGAGACTCGCGACGCAGTCGCTGCGCTTCGGCGACGAGGCGCGTCGCGCCCGGCACGAGGAGGCGATCCGTGCACGTACCCGTGCCGCCCGCAAGGCGAGCGCGCCCGGGGCGGAGCGCGGGCGCGAGCTCGCGTGGACGCTGTCGATCAGCGCGGCGGGCGTCGGCGCGGTGCTCGGGGCGCTGGTGTTCCGGCTGGCGAGCTGAGCGGCTCGATCGCGCCGAGCGCGATCGCCGCCGCGCGCGCGACGTGCGCCTCGCACAGGCGCGCCGCGCGCTTCGCGTCGCGCGCTTCGATCGCCCGCACGATCTCCTCGAGCTCGGCCAGGGTCTCGGGCAGCCGTCCTGCCCTGCCGAGCGAGATCCGGCGCAGCATCGTGATGCGATTGTTCAGCTGGCGAAGCACCTGGCCGACGACGCGGTTGCCGCAGCCTTCGAGCAGGGTGTCGTAGAACGCATTCTTCGCCGCGAGCAGCGCCGCCGTCGTCGCGCTCGCCGCCGGCGACGCGAGCCAGGCGAGCGCCTCGCGAAGGCGGGCGATCTGCTGCGGCGTCGCGTGGCGCGCGAAACCGGCACCCGCGAGCGCCTCGAGCGAACGCCGCACCTCGTAGAGTTCGGCCGCCTCGGCGGCGTCGATCGTCGCGACCACCGGCCCCTTGTGCGGCACGATCGTGATCAGGCCTTCGGCCTGCAGGTGCTGCAGCGCCTCGCGCAGCACGGTGCGGCTGACGCCGAGCGACTGCCAGAGGTCGCGCTCGATCATGCGGCTTCCGGGGGCGAAGTGTCCGGCGAGGATCGCGTCGCGCAGCTTGTCGGTCGCGCGCTGGCGCAGCGACACGACCTCGCGGCGAAGGTCGAGATCGATTGCCGGCTCGGGGGCGGCGTCTAGGGGCCGGGAGGTCGCCGGGCCGGTCATATGCCGAGGTAGGCGCTTCGCACGTCGTCGTTGCGCAGCAGCGCCGCCGAGTCGTCGGCGAGGACGATCTCGCCCGCCGACAGCACGTACGCGCGCGAGGACAGGCTCAGCGCGAGTTGCGCGTTCTGCTCGACGAGCAGGATCGACACGCCTTCGCGATGGATCGAGCGCAGCGCATCGTGCAGCTCGTCGACGACCTTCGGCGCGAGCCCGTGGCTCGGCTCGTCGAGCAGCAGCAGCCGGGGGCGCATCATCAGCGCGCGCCCGATCGCGACCATCTGCTGCTCGCCGCCCGACAGCGTGCCGGCGAGCTGGTCCATGCGCTCGCCGAGCCTGGGGAAACGCGTGAGCACCCGCTCGAGGCTGCGGTTGCGCTCGGCCTCGGGCTCGGCGCGGCGCGTCCACGCGCCGAGCCTCAGGTTCTCGGCCACCGTCATCCGCGCGAAGATGTGTCGCCCCTCGAGCACGTGCGCGACGCCGTGCGCGGCGACCTGGTGATCGGCCTGCTGCAGCAGGTCGGCGCCGTCGAAGTGCACCCCGCCGCGGTACCAGGCCTCGCCGATGCGAGAGATCGCGCGCAGCAGCGTGCTCTTGCCGGCGGTGTTCGGTCCGATCAGCGCGACGATCTCGCCCTCGGCGACCGACAGCGAGACGCCGTGCAGCACCTCCACCGGCCCGTAGCCTGCGTGCAGCGCACGCAGCGCAAGCCAGTCGGTTCGCGCCGGTTCGCGGTCGCGGCGCTCAACCATCGCGGGCTCCCGATCCGAGGTAGGCCTCGATCACCTGCGGGTTGCGCGAGACCTCGGTGGGCGTGCCCTGCGCGATCAGGCTGCCGAAGTTGAGCACGAGGATGCGCTCGCACAGGCTCATGATCGTCTTCATGTGATGCTCGATCACCAGGAAGCCGATGCCTTCGTCGCGAAGCGCCCGCACCAGCGTCACGATCTCGCGCTGCTCGGCCGGCGTCAGCGTCGCCATCGCCTCGTCGAGCAGCATCAGGCGCGGGCCGGTCGCGAGCGCACGGGCGATCTCGAGCCGCGCCTTCTCCGGCAGCGACAGTTCGCCGGCGAGCACGTGCTCGCGCGACAGCAGGCCCACGCGCTCGAGCGCGGCGCGTGCCCGCCCCCTGGCCTGCGCGAGCCCGCCGCGCGCGAGGCCGCCGACCGTCGCGTTCTCGAGCACCGTCATGTCGGCGAAGGACGCGACGTTCTGGAAGGTCTTCACGACGCCGGCGTCGCAGACCCGATGCGCCGGCAGCCCGACGAGCGACCGGCCGTCGAACACGATGCTGCCGGCATCCGGACGGATCAGGCCCGCGAGCTGGTTGAACAGCGTCGTCTTGCCGGCGCCGTTGGGGCCGATCAGGCCGACGATCTCGCCGCGTGCGAGCGAGAAGGACACGTCGTCGGTCGCGGTCAGGCCGCCGAAGCGCTTGCCCAGACCCTGCACCTCGAGCAGCGGCGTCACGGCCTGCGCGCCTTCCTGGAGAGGAGCGCCAGCAGGCCGCGCGGCTCGAGCAGCACCACCGCGATCAGGATCGCGCCGAACACGAGCTGCGAGAAGCCCGCCGCCTGCGCCGAGAACAGCGCGTTGCTCGCCTCCTCGACCGGGATGATCAGCAGCGCGCCGAGCAACGGGCCAGCGAGCGTGCCGACGCCGCCGATGATCGCGATCAGCGCCGCACGCACCGAGATGCCGGCGAGCCCGAACACGGTGTCGGGATCGAAGAAGTACATGAACTGCGCGTAGAACACGCCGATCATCGCGGTCGCGGCGCCGGAGATCACCGCGACGGTGAACTTGGCGCGCACGGTGTCGACGCCGAGCGACGCGGCGGCGTCCGGATGGTTCTTCAGCGCGCGCAGGCGCAGGCCGAGCGCGCCGCGACGGATCGCCTCGAAGACGATGCAGGTCGCGACCACCGCGGCGAGCAGGATGTAGAACCAGGGGCGCAGCGACTGGAACTGCATCACCGCGAAGCCGGGTTGGCTGAACGGCACCGAGAGGCCGACCGGGCCGCCGGTCAGGCCGCTCCAGCTGTTGGCGATGACCCGCATCACCTCGCCGAAGGCCAGCGTGGCGAGCGCGAAGTAGTGGCCGCGCAGGCGCAGCGTCGGCAGGCTCAGCAACGCGGCGAGCAGCGCGCCGGCGATGCCCGCGGCGACGAGCCCGATCCAGGGCGACACGCCGAACCGCACCAGCAGGATCGTCGACACGTAGGCACCCGCGCCGAAGAAGCCCGCGTGCCCGAGCGACACCAGCCCGGACAGCCCGGCCGCGATGTTCCACGCCTGCGCCAGCGCGGCGAACATCAGCATCAGGCACGCGATGCGCAGCGCGTAGCCCTGGCTCTCGAGCAGCCAGGGCACGACGCACGCCAGCGCGAGCGCGAGAACGGCGACCGAGGCACGGGTGATGTCGTGGCGGCTCATGCGGCGCTCAACGCTGGCCGAGCATGCCTTCCGGCCGGAAGGCGAGCACGAGGATGAACACGACGAAGAGCACCAGGTTCTGCAGCTGGATCGGCAGCACCAGCGTGGACAGCGTCTGCACCACGCCGACCGTCAGCCCGCCGACGACCGCGCCGAGCACGTTGCCGAGCCCGCCGAGCACGACCGCGGTGAACATCAGCACCGCGAACTGGCCGCCGACGGTCGGCGACGCGGTGAAGTACGGCAGGATCACGCCGCCACCGAGCGCCGTCATGCCCACGCCGAGGCCGAAGGCGATGCGGCGGATCCGCCGGACGTCCATGCCGAGCGTGAGCGCCGCCGTCGCGTCCTGCGCGGTGGCGCGCATCGCCTGACCGAGCCAGGTGAAGCGCATGAACGCCCACAGCAGCACGCCGGCGACGAGCGAGACCGCGAATGCGAGCAGGTAGGGCACCCCGACGATCAGGCCGCCCACTTCGATCGCAGACGTCTGGTAGGGCACGCGCACCGAGCGGTATCCCGAGCCGAACACCAGCAGCGCCGCGTTCTCGAGCACGATCAGCAGGCCCACGGTGAGGAAGATCTGTGCGACTTCGGGCGCGCGCAGCACGCGCTCGATCAGCACGCGCTGCACCAGCATGCCGAACGCGAACACGACGACGAAGGACACGAGCGCGCCGACGATGGGGTCGAGCCCGAAGTACTGCCAGCAGAAGAACGCGACGAACATCCCGAGCATCAGGAACTCGGCCTGCGCGAAGTTGACGATCGACATCACGCCGAACACCAGCGTGAGGCCGATCGAGACGACCGCATAGACGCCGCCGATCAGCAGGCCATTGACCAGTGCCTGGAGCACCTCCATCGATTTGCCCGCCCCGCCCTGCCCGCGCCGCGCGCCGGCCGCTCAGATCGTCTTGCCCTTCCAGCGCGCCGGCCTGCGCGCGAGGTCCTTCGGCCAGACGGTCGCGAGCGAGCCCTTCTGCCACTGCACCATCACCGGCTTGGCGAGCGTGTTCAGGCCGGTGGCGTCGAACTGCACCGCACCGGTCAGCGCGGTCGACCAGCCGACGGTGAACCGCTTGCTCGCGAGCACCTCGCGCACCTTCGCGGAATCCGCCGACTTCGCGGTCTCGAGCGCCTCGGCGAGCACGCCCATGCAGACGGCGTGCTCGAGCGCCTCGTGCACCATGAAGTAGCCGTACTTCTCCTCGAAGCGCTTGGTCATGTCGGCGGCGAGGTCGTGGCTGCCCGGCGAGATCGACATCACGTCTTCCGAGAATTCGCCCAGGCCCTTCACGAAGTCCGGGATCACGTAGCCAGCGGCGCCGCCGATCGCGGGCATGTCGATCTTCTGCTGGCGCATCGTGCGGATGATCAGCAGGCTGTCGTTCAGGTACGAGACCGGGAACACCATCTGCGCGTTCGAGGCACGCAGCTTCGTGATCAGCGGCGTGACGTCGGTGATGCCGAGCGGGTAGGCGTCGTCCATCACCAGCTCGACGCCGGCCTGCTTGGCGGCGGCGCGCAGGCCGGTCGCCTGCGAGGTGCCGTACGCGGTGTCCTCGTACATGATCGCGGCGCGCGACACCTTCTCGCCGGCCGCCTGCGCGATCTGGAGCGCGTAGTCGAACTGCGCGCGACCGATCACCGAGGCCTTGGAGACGACCTGGAACACGTTGCGAAAGCCGCGCCCGGTGATCTGGTCGGCGAAGGACATCGTGAGCAGCGGGATCCCGCGGCGCTCGGTGACTTCCGAGATCGCCAGCGTCAGCGCCGACGCGAACGCGCCGAGGATCGCGACGCAGCGGTTCTGCGTGATCAGGCGCTGCGCGACGTTGGCGGCGGTGGTGGGGGTCGACGTGCCGTCGGCCACGACCAGCTCGATCTTCGCGCCGCCGAGCGACTTGATGCCGCCGGACGCGTTGATCTCGTTCGCGACGAGTTCGATGCCGTTGCGCGAGTTGATGCCGAACTGCGCGTTCGCACCCGACAGCGGCAGGATCACGCCGACCTTGATCGGACCCGACTGCGCGCGCGACAACGCCGGCACGCCGGCGAGCGCCGGCGCCAGCGTCGCGCCGACGAGAAGGTTCCGGCGCGTGCCGCGCACGGGCTCGAGGCGTTCGTTGCTCATCTGTATCGTCTCCTGGATTGGCAGCCTGGTTTGTCTGATTGACAGACACTCGGACAATGTGCATCCTTGCGCCTTCCTTGTCAACCGCCCACCGGAGCCATCGATGGCCAACTCCCGTTTCGAAAAAGGCCTCGCGACCCGCCGCGAGGTGCTCGGCGCCGAATACGTCGACAAGTCGATCGCCACCGCCGACGACTTCAACCGCCCGCTGCAGGAGCTCGTCACCGAGATCTGCTGGAACGACATCTGGAACCGGCCCGGCCTGGACCGGCGCACCCGCAGCATCATCAACCTGTCGATGCTCACCGCGCTGAACCGCCCGCACGAGATCAAGCTGCACGTCCTCGGGGCACTGAACAACGGCCTCACGAAGGACGAGATCCGCGAGGTCTTCCTGCAGACCGCGATCTACTGCGGCGTGCCCGCGGCGATCGACAGCTTCCGGGTCGCGCGCGAGGTCTTCAAGGAACAGGGCATCTGATGCCCGCCACCGTCGGCTTCGTCGGCATCGGCCGGATGGGCCGGCCGATGGCCGGGCACCTCGCCGCGGCCGGCCATCCGCTGCTCGCGTTCGACCGCGTGCCGCAGGCGAGCGCCGCGCTCGCGGGCGTCGCGGGCATCACCGTCGCAGCCACCGCGCTCGAGGTCGCGCAACGCTGCGAGACGATCGTGCTGATGCTGCCCGACAGCGCCGTCGTCGACGCGCTGCTCTGGCAGGACGGCTTCGCCGCGGCCCTCGCGCGCGGCGCGCTGCTGATCGACATGGGTTCGTCCGACCCGAACCGCACCCGCGAGAACCACCGCAGGCTCGACGCGCAGGGCGTCGCGCTGGTCGACGCACCGGTCTCCGGCGGCGTCGCGCGCGCGCTGGATGCGAGCCTCGCGATCATGGCCGGCGGCGACGCGACGCAGGTCGCGCGCGCGCGCCCGCTGCTCGAGCGCCTGGGCAAGACGATCATGCACGTCGGCCCGCCGGGTGCCGGGCACGCGCTGAAGGCACTGAACAACTACGTGTCGGCCTCGGGGCTGCTCGCCACCTGCGAGGCGCTCGTCGCCGCGCAGCGATTCGGCATCGATCCGTCGACGGCGAACGCGCTGTTCAATGCGTCGACCGGGCGCAACAACACCACCGACGTCAAGGTCGAGAAGTTCATGCTCTCGGGCCGCTTCGACTCCGGCTTCGCACTCGCGCTGATGCGCAAGGACATCGACACCGCGCAGGCGCTGATCCGGTCGCTCGGCAGCGCACACGGCTTCGTCGACGCCTGCGCGCAGCAGTGGCAGGAGGCCGAACGGCAGTTGCCGGCGGGCGCGGATCACACGGCGATGTACCGCTTCGTCGGGAAGGACGGCACCGCCTGAGCGGCGCGGGTCAGCGCTCGACCGTCAGCACGCCGCCCGCGTCCTTCGGGCGCGAGCAGCACAGGATCAGCTTGTGCGCCCGCTCGGCCGCGCTCAGCACGTAGTCGCGGTGCTCGATCGGCGAGCTCGCCGCGGCGTCGTACGGCGTCGCGCAGACGCCGCAGATGCCGTCCGAGCACTTCGTGTCGACGCGGATGCCGGCGTCGGCGAGCACCTCGGTCGCGCTGCGATCGGCCGGGACGATGAAGGACCGGCCGCTGCGCGCGAGCCGCAGCTCGAAGGGGAGGTTCACCCATTCGGGCGCTTCCGGCACCGTGAAGTACTCGCGGTGCAGCGCCTGAGAAGGCCAGCCGTGCCGTGCCGCCGACTCGAACACGCCGTCCATGTAGCGCGCCGATCCGCAGGCGTACAGCACCATGCCCGGGGCGTACGGGGGCAGCAGCGCGTCCAGGTCGGCACGCCCGCCCTCGTCGCCCACGTGCAGGCGGACGCGCCCGGCCCAGCGTGTCGCGCCCAGCAGGTCGGCGAACCCGGCGCCGCGCCGCGTGCGCACGCTGTAGTGCAGTTCGAAGTCGCGCCCGAGTGCATCGAGGCGATGCGCCATCGTGATCAGCGGCGTCACGCCGATGCCGCCCGCGAAGAGCAGCGTGCGGCTCGCCGACTCGTCGAGCGGGAAGTGGTTGAGCGGTCGCGACACGAACACCCTGCGCCCCTCGCGAAAGACCCGGTGCATCAGCATCGAGCCGCCCCTGCCCTGCGGCTCGCGCTGCACGCCGAGCAGGTACCGGCTGCGGTCGGCAGGGTCCCCGGCCAGGCTGTACTGGCGCTGGTACTCCGGCGCGATCACGACGTCGATGTGCGCGCCGGCGTCGAAGGCCGGCAGCGGCCCTCCGTCGGCGGACGCGAACTCCAGCAGGCACTGGTCGGGCGCGACGTCGCGGCGCCGCGTGAGCACGACCGGGAACACCGGCGGTTCGCCCGGCGGCATCGCGAACGGCGGCGCGAGTCCGTCGGTGCGGCCCTCGGCGACGCGGCGCCGGTACTCGGCGGGCGTGAGCAGCGCGCGGTAGCGCGCGATGCCCTCCTCGCGATCGGCCGGGAACACCACGGGAAACGGCGGCGGCATCCGGTCGGCCGGATAGACCGCCAGCGTCTGGTCCTCGTAGCGCAGCGCGAGCGCGCGGTTCAGGCCGCGCGCGTGCGTGCTCGCGGCGCGCACGTAGCGCTGCGTGCCGCGGTCGAGCTCGATGTCCCACCACCACTTCTTGACCGGATTGATCTCGCCGTGCCCGAGCCGGTCGTCGCGCTCGGCGAGCCAGCGTGCGCGCGACGGCAGGTGCATCGCCGCCCATCGGAACGCGCCGTCGGCGAACAGCCCCTCGAGGTTCCACGGACAGGTCTTCATGCAACGCCCGCACATGCCGCCGCCGCTGTTGGTGAGACGGTAACGCGCGCACTTCTCGGCGTCGGACTTCCAGATCTCGTAGCCGTTGTACATCAGCTTCGGACCGGCGGTGATCGCACCGCTCGGACACTCGCGCGCGCACTTGTTGCACTGTTCGCAGAAGTGCTGCAGGCCGAAATCGATCGGCCGGTCGTGGCCCATCGGCATGCTGGTGGTGACCGAGCCCGACTTCAGCCGCGGGCCCAGGTAGGGATTCAGGATCACCTCGCCGATGCGGCTGACCTCGCCGAGCCCCGACAGCAGCAGCAGCGGCGGCTGCAGCACGTCGCCGTCGATCACCGAGTGCACCCGCGCCGAATGGCCCAGCCGCCGCACCTGCTCGGCGACGATGCCGCCGATCATCGAGAAGCGCAGGTACGCGCGCATGCTCTGCGCGACCGAGATCCAGTCGTCGCCGCTCGCCCCCTCCATGGTCTCGTGACCCTGGTCGAGGAGCATGTTGACCGCGTTGTCGTGGTAGGGCGGCAGTTCGTTGCCGCCGGCATCGTGCGAATACCACGCCCAGGTCGGCACCCGGCACAGGCCGACCGCGTCGCAGCCCAGGTAATACGACGCCGCCCTGAGGTTGTCGGCGTTGCGCGCCGGGTCGTGCGTCGACGCCGACACCGGCCCGCGCGCCTCGCCGAACTGCAGCAGCAGCAGCGCGCCGAGCGCGCGGCGCGCGCAGGCGCCGATCGGGCTCTTGAGCACGTAGTGCGCGTTCTTCGCCTGGTCCTGCACCGCCTTGCCGAGGTCGCCGAACAGCGCGCGCGCGAAGAAGTCCGCACGCTTCGGGAAGCGCGGCACGCGAGCGTGGTCGATGAAGGTCGTCGGCTCGTCGCGACGCTTCAGGCGCTCGAACGGATGCGCGCCCATCCGGAACTCGCGCCGCGCGTAGGGCACGCGGTCGAGCGCCGACTTCGGCGTGCCCTTGCCGAGGATCCACGCCGGGCCGTGCGAGCGCCATCCGCGCCGGCGGGCCGACGGCGCGAGCGGCAGGTCGACGTCGAACACGCAGGTGGTGCTGACCGCGGCGAGGCCGAAGCGGTTGCCGAGATAGGGGTTGTACAGGCCCGCGGGGCCCTCGCTCGAGTGCATCGCCGATCCGCGCCCCGGCACGTCCCCGGCGACGAGCGCGAGGCCGCTCGCGACGGCGAGCCGGCCGAGATCCACGTCCGAGCAGGTCGCCGAATGCGCGCGCGCCTGGAAGCCGAGCATCCGCAGGTAGGTCGAGAGCGCGACCGCCGTCTGCGCCGACAGCACTGCGGCGCGCTGCGCCTGCGTGCCGACGATCCAGTCGCAGCCGGGTTCGCCGCGGCGCGGGTCGCGCGGGAACTCGACCAGGATCAGGATCGCGTGCGTGTGCGCGTCGATCGGATCGTGCCGCGTGCGCGCCGAGTCGAGCACGTCGGCGAGGATCATGTCGATGCCGGCGGCGAAGCTCTTCGGCTGGTTCGCCTCGAGTTCGCGCGCGATCGCGGCGACGCCCGCATTTCGGATCGGCGAGGCCAGCCGCGCCTCGGGCGGGAGCGCGCACAGCCCGACCATCGACGCGTCGAAGTAGTAGCCTGTCGCCTTCAGGTGGCGCGCGCGCTCTGCGGGATCGGCGGGAATCTCCGCCTCCAGCGGATTGCACGGCCCGTCGCGCACGACGTCGAACATGCCGATGAAGCGCGCCATCGCGTGCGACAGCGATTCGGGATCCGGGTCGTCGAAGGACAGCGCACGCATCGGCGGCACCCGGTCGAGCGCCGGCGACGTGGCGCGCCGCGCGAGGCGTTCGAGCGGCCAGGGACCCAGGTGGACCGGCCGGTCGGCACTGGAGAAGAAGCGCGCCCCCATGCCGCTCAGTGCGGGATCGGTGCGCGGAACACGAAGAACGCGCCCGCGCAGATCAGCCCGAAGCCGACCAGGTGATTCAGGTTCAGCCGCTCGCCGAGCCAGGTGGCCGAGAACACCGCGAAGACGAACAACGTGATGACTTCCTGGATCGTCTTGAGTTCGGCCGCCGTGTAGACGGCGTGGCCGATCCGGTTCGCCGGCACCGCGAGGCAGTACTCGAAGAACGCGATCGCCCAGCTCGCGAGCACGACGACCCACAGCGCGCGATCGGTGTACTTCAGGTGGCCGTACCACGCGAAGGTCATGAAGACGTTCGAGCACAGGAGCAGGACGATCGGCACGATCGCCTGGGTACCGAGGGTCATGGGCTGCATCGCTTCGGCCGGCGCACCGGAAATCGGTGCCCGGAGGACAGCGATCATACCCGCCGGGCACGCGCCGGCCCGCCGGCGACGCCCCGCCGCGACCGCGGCGAGAACGCCGGCGCGCGCCCGCCTACAATCCGCCGATGTCGATCGAGAAGCCGGCCCCGACGCGGATCCTGGTGTGGATGTGCGTGATCATCGCGATCAACCAGATCGGCTTCAGCGCACTGATCCCGGTGCTGCCGCTCTACGCGCAGTCCTTCGGCGTCCCGGCGTCGGCGATCGGCCTCGCGATCTCGATCTACGGCCTCGCGCGCTTCGCGATGGCGATGCCGGGCGGTCGGCTCGCCGACAAGCTCGGTCGCCGGCCCACGCTCGCGATCGGTGGCGTCGTGTCCGCGCTGGGCAACCTGTGGTGCGCGTACGCCGCGAGCTTTGCCGAGTTCATGGTCGCGCGATTCGTCGCCGGCGCCGGGGCATCGCTGGTGCTGACGATCGGCTCGGTCGTGCTCGCCGACATCAGCCCGCCGTCGCGGCGCGGCCGTATGATGGCGACGTACCAGGGGACCTTCCTGTTCGCGGTCGGCGTCGGGCCGCTGCCGGGCGGCCTGCTCGCCGAGGCGGTCGGCCTCGCGGCCCCGTTCGTGGTCTACGCGGTCGCGGGCGTGCTGGTCGGCACGATCGCGTGGTTCGCGATTCCCGAGACGCGCGACTACGGCGAGCGCGGCGCCGCTGCCGCCGCGCAGGCGAGGCCCGGCTTCGCCGCGCAGATCCGCCTGCTGTGGCGCCACACCGGCTTCGTGCTGGTGAGCCTGATCGGCCTGACGAACGCGATCGCACGCACCGGCGCGTTGTTCGCGATCGTGCCGCTGATCGGCAGCGCGCGCATCGGCCTGAGCGCCGCCGAGATCGGCGCCGGGTTCGGCATCGCGAGCATCCTCGGACTCGCCGCGAGCTATCCGGCGGGCGCCGTCGCCGATCGTCACGGCCGCAAGCCGGTGATCGTGCCGGCGACGCTGATCACCGGCGTGGCGCTGCTCACGTTCCTGTTCGCGTCCTCGTTCGCCGCGTTCATCGCCGGCTGCGTGATCTGGGGGGTCGCCTCGTCGATCAGCGGCGCCGCGCCGGCAGCCTACGCCGCCGACAGCGCGCCGCGCGGCATGAACGCGGCGGCGATGAGCAGCTACCGGATGCTGGCCGACCTGGGCTACGTGTTCGGCCCGGTCGCACTGGGCGCGCTCGCCGACTGGGCGAGCGCGGACGCCGCGCTCTGGGTGGCGGCCGCGCTGGTGGCGGCGAGCGGGCTCGCGTTCGCCGCGTTCGCGCCGGAGACGGTGGGCCGACGAGCCGCCGGCTCGCGGGACGGCGACGGTCCGAAGGCCTGAGGCGGGACGCGCGCGCATGGCGCGTCGGCGTCGAACGGCCCGGCGCGGCCCGGCGCGGGCCGGCGCAGGCCGGCGGTCCGGTCAGGGCGGCGAATGCGCGAGGAAGTGCGCGATCGCCTTCAGGTCGTCGCTGGACATCCCGTACAGCGACGCGGCCATGATCGTGTCGCGACCGGTCGCGCGGCCGGTGTGGAACAGTTCCATCGCGTGGAGCAGGTAGTCCTCGCGCTGGCCCGCGAGCCGCGGCATCTGTTCGCGGCCGCGAAAGTCGGGCAGGTGGCAGCTGCCGCAGTGCGCACCCTCGGCCAGGGCCCTGCCCTTCTCGAACAGCGACGCATCCTTCGGTCCCGGATCGGTCTTCGGTGCCTGCGCGGCGAAGTGCCGCGCGAGCGCGGTGACTTCCGCGTCGCCGACGCCCTCGAGCAGCCCCTTCATCTCGGGGATCTCGCGCAGGCCCTCGCGGATCATCACGAGCTGCGTCTCGACGAAGACCTTCGGCTGGCCCGCGAGCGACGGCACCCTGGCGAGCACCGAGTTGCCGTTCTCGCCATGACAGGCGCCGCAGGCCTGCAGGCGCGCGGCGATGTCCTGCGCGTGCACCGGTTCCGCCGGGTCGCCTGCCAGGCCACCCGCGAGAAGCGACGCGGCGACGACACGCCGTGCGAACCCGCCACCGGGCATCGGTCGCCGCACCACGCCCGCCCTACTTCGCGTAGGTGATGCGGTAGATCGCGCCGAGCTGCTCGTCCGACACCAGCAGCGAGCCGTCGCGCATCTGGAGCAGATAGGCCGGACGCCCCCAGAAGCTCTGGTCCGCCTCGTTCATGAAGCCGGTCATGAAGGGCTCGATCTTCGCGTCGGACCCATCCGCGGACGCCTTCACCGTCACGACGTCGTAGCCGATCTTCTTGGTGCGGTTCCACGAGCCCTTGCGCGCGTTGAACAGCACGTTGCGGTACTCCGGCGGAAACATCTGACCGGTGTAGAAGGTCA
Organism: Lautropia sp.; assembly: GCA_050248115.1. GTDB lineage: Bacteria > Pseudomonadota > Gammaproteobacteria > Burkholderiales > Burkholderiaceae_E > Lautropia. The sequence continues at coordinate 228,282 of JBFWSZ010000012.1, read as the reverse complement.
CGCCCATCGTCGCCGCGTGCGGACCCATCTTCGCGACCGGCTTCTCGACGCCCGCGCAGGCATCGGCCTTCTTCACGTCGGGGTCGGCGATCTCGCCCTGGTGGCAATACGGAAAGCCGAAGTTCAGGCCCTTCGCACGAATCCGGTTCAAGGTGTCGTTCGGCGTGTCGTCGCCGAGCCAGTCGCGGCCGTGATTGCTGAACCACAGCTCCTTCGTGACCGGATGCCAGTCGAAGCCGACGCTGTTGCGGATGCCGGTCGCGAGCACCTCCATGCCGGACCCGTCCGGCTCGTAGCGGCGGATCTGCGCGTACTCCGGCGATGGCAGCTTGCAGATGTTGCACGGCGCGCCGAAGGGCACGTAGAGCTTGCCGTCCGGACCGAAGGCGATGTACTTCCAGTTGTGGTGCTGCTCCTTCGGCAGCTTGAACCGGTCGGTGAGGTCGACCGGCGCAACGCCGGGATTCTTCGAGATGCCGTCGAAGCGCAGCACCTTGTCGATCGCCATCACGTACAGCGAGCCGTCCTTGAAGGCGACGCCCGCGGGCTGCACGAGCTTGTCGACGACGGTCCGCACCTTGCGCTCGCTGCCGGTGTCGGCAACCTCGTAGACGCGGCCGATGCCGCGCGTGCCGACGTAGAGCTTGCCGTCGTCTCCCATCGCCATCGCGCGCCCGCCCGGCAGGCCCGTCGCCCAGACCTCGACCTTGAATCCGGGCGGAAGCTTCAGCCGGTCGATCGGGATCTCGGACGCGGGCGTCGCGGTGAGCTTGCCGGCGAGCGGCGCGAGCGTGGAATTCTGCATCGCGGCGGGCATGCCCTGCTTCCACGCGGGCGGCGGCGCGGCGGCGGGGGCCTGGGCGAATGCGGCCGCTGCATGGACGGCGAGGCCGACGGCGGCCGCGCTGGCCAGCAGTCGATGCGGGATTGTCTTCATGGTCGCTGTCTCCGGCGAATCGTCGTTCGGGGCGCCCGCGCGCTTGCGCACGAGGGCGGCGCGATGCTACATCGCGCCCGTCGGAAAGCGAGCGTCGGAGACGCCTCAGAAGCGGCGGGAGATTTCGATTCCGGCGAAGTAGGCGCGTCCGGCACCCGGTTCGAAGTACCGGCCGTTGCCGTCGTTGACGATGACCGACCCGGCGTAGCGCCGATCGGTGAGGTTGTCGACCCGCACGAACTCGCGCAGCGTCCAGCGTCCCGCGCGCTGCTCGAAGCGCGCGCCGAGCCCGAGCAGCGTGTGCGACCCGGCGAAATCAGAGTTCAGGTCGTCGACCGCGACGCGCCCGAGGTGGCGCGCCTCGACCGAGAAGACCGTACCGGCGAAAGGGGTTCCGCCGAGTGCGGGCGGCGCCCACGCGAGCCGCGAGAACAGCTGCTCGCGAGGCAGACCCGGCATGCGGTTGCCGGCCGCGACCGGGACGGTGGGCGTCGTGCACGGCGAGCTCGTGCAGGTCGTGAATCCGTCGGTGTAGGTCGCGTCGAGCAGGGTCAGCGCGCCACTCAGCGTGAAGGGCCCGCGCGCGAGCTCGCCGGCGAGCTCGATCCCCTGCCGCCTCGTGCCCCCGGCGTTGCGGAAGGTCGCGCGCCCGCCGCTGTTGGTGAGCACGACGATCTCGTCGTCGGTGCGGATGTCGAAGATCACCGCGCTCCACACGCCGCCGCGCACGCGCCCGCGCAACCCCGCCTCGGTGCTCAGGCTGCGCGCGGCATTGAGCTGCGTGTTGAAGCCGGCGAAGCCGCTGCGATACGCGACCTCGTTCAGCGTCGGCGTCTCGAAGCCGCGCCCGATGCTCGCGAAGACCTGCAGGTCCGGCCGCAACTCGTGACGCACGCCGACGACCGGCAGCGTCGCCGAGTAGCGCAGGCTGCCGCTGTCGTCGCCGTTCGAGCCGACGACGTACCGGTCCTCCGAGCGGTAGTCGATGCGCGTGTGGCGCACCCCGCCGGTCAGCGACCACGCGCGCGATCGCCACTCCGCCTGCAGGTACGGGTCCAGCGACCGCGCGCGGTTGGTCTCGTCGCGGCGCAAGCGGCCGAGGACGCCGAGCACCTGGTCGGCGCCGGTGCCGACGAAGTTCTCGTAGCCGCGGCGCTCGTCGGTCTGCCGGTCGGACGCGATCCCGACGCTGGTGGTGAGGCGTCCGCCGGCGAAATCGGCGTCGCGGCGCCAGCGCGCGTTCAGGCCCCAGTACTCGCGCGCGAGGTCGACGACGCCGCCGCCGCTGCCGGCGGGCACCTGCGCACCGGGCGGGATCGCGAGGTACTGCACGACCTCGCGCTCGCCGCCGTAGCCGATGAGTTCGACGCGGTGGCCGCCGCCGAGTGCCTGCTCCCACGCGACGCCGACCTGCCGCTGCGACACCGACTTTCGGGTATCGAACTGTCGCGCGACCGGGGTCGTCGCGTACGGGTCGGCGTCGAACTCGGCGCGGCTCAGGCCGAGCGGATCCTGGGCGAAGCCGGTCTGGTGATTGAAGACCAGCACCGTGCGCCCGCCGTCGTGCACACGGGTGAGCTTGACGTTGGCGGTGTCGCGCTCGGCTGCCGACTGCGCACGAAAGCCGTCGGTCTCGAAGCGGCCGACGTCGATGCCGTAGAACCAGCCCCGCGTGTCGTCGCCCGCCGTCGCGGCCCCGGGCGCCGCGTCGGCGTTGCCGCCGATCCGGCCGGACGCCTGCGTCGAGAGCCGCCAGGTGCCGTTCGACCCGAGCACGCCGCCGACGCGCCACTCGCCGGGCCCGGTGCCGTCCTGCGTCGTCACGAGGATTGCGCCACCCGACGACGCGCCGTAGAGCACCGACAGCGGCCCACGCACGACCTCGATCGCGTCGGCGCTGCCGAGCGGGAAGCCCGCCGCCTGCCCTTGACCGTCTGGTCCGGTCGCCGGGATCCCGTCGACGTACAGGCGCAGGCCACGCACGCCGAAGGTCGAGCGCGCACCGAAGCCACGCACCGACAACTGGAGGTCCTGCGCGTAGTTCTCGCGGTTGCGGATCACCAGACCGGGCACCCGCTGGAGGCTCTCCGACAGGTTGACCTGCAGCTGCCCTTCGCGCGCCTCGCTGCCGTCGACGACGTCGATCGACGCGGTGCCGCGCCAGCGCTCGCTCGCCGCACCGGTGCCGGTGACGACGATCGGCGCGAGCAGGCGTTCGCCGTCGGCGGGCGCGTCCTGCGCGCGTGCATCGAGCACGCCTGCACACGCGCACGCGAGCGCGATCGGGAGGCCGGCCAGCGGTCGTGCGGTGCGACGGGTCATCGAGTCCATGCAGTGCTCCAGGTCGTCGGCCTGTCGCGCGTGGCGGCTTCGCCGCGCCACGCCGGCGCCCGGCTCTTCGGCACCGCGGCGCAGCGACACCGGGCGCGGCCTGGACCGGCCGCCGGATCGAGGCCGGCCGCAGTATAGTTCGATCACCGACGCCGCCCAACACGCCAGCGGACCGTGCACGACAGACACGCCCCGACCGGAGACACGAAGATGGCCCCACCGAAATCGCAGTCGGCCGCCGCGAGGCCGCACCCGTTCGCGTCGGCCGCGACGGCGTTCGCATGCGCACTGACGCTCGCGCTCGTGCTCGCGGATGCCGGACCCGCGCGCGCCGCCTCGCCCGCGCCCGTCGCCGCGAAGCACGGCATGGTCGTCACCGCGCAGCACCTCGCGTCGCGGGTCGGCGTCGACATTCTGAAGCGTGGCGGCAACGCGATCGACGCGGCCGTCGCGGTCGGCTACGCGCTCGCGGTCGTCTACCCGGCCGCCGGCAACCTCGGCGGCGGCGGCTTCATGACGCTGCAGCTCGCGGACGGCCGCAGGACCTTCCTCGACTTTCGCGAGAAGGCGCCCCTCGCCGCCACCGCCGGGATGTACCTCGACGCCCAGGGCAACGTGATCAAGGGGCTGAGCACGCGTGGCCACCTCGCCGTCGGCGTGCCGGGCACCGTGTCCGGGATGGAATACGCGCGCGAGCACTACGGCACGATGTCGCGCGCCGAGCTGATCGCGCCGGCGATCGGCCTCGCGCGCAACGGCTTCGCGCTCGACCAGGGAGACGTCGACATCTTCGGAACCGCGACTGCGGACCTTCGCAAGGACCCGGCGAGCGCGGCGATCTTCCTGAAGGCCGGCGAGCCGCTGGCGGTCGGCGATACGCTGGTGCAACCGGATCTCGCGGCCACGCTCGCGGCAATCGGCGAACGCGGCGTCGACGGCTTCTACCGGGGCGCCGTCGGCGCCGCGATCGTCGAATCGAGCAAGGCCGGCGGCGGGCTGATCACGCAGGCCGACCTCGACCAGTACCGCACGCGCGAGCTCGCGCCGATCGAATGCGACTACCGCGGCTACCGGGTGATCTCGGCACCGCCACCGAGCTCCGGCGGCGTCATCATCTGCGAGATCCTCAACATCCTCGAAGGCTGGCCGATGCAGGCGCTCGGCTGGCACTCCGCACAGGGCGCGCACTACATGATCGAGGCGATGCGCCACGCGTACGTCGATCGCAACACCACGCTCGGCGACCCGGATTTCGTGCGCAATCCGGTCGAGCGGCTGCTGGACAAGGCCTACGCGGCGCGGATCCGCGAGGCGATCAGCCCGGTGAAGGCGGGGGTGTCGAAGGACATCCGGCCGGGCGTGCCGCCGCACGAAGGCGAGAACACCACGCACTACTCGATCGCCGACGACAAGGGCAACGCGGTCGCGGTCACGTACACGCTCAACGAATGGTTCGGCGCACGGCTCACCGCCGCAGGTACCGGCGTGCTGCTCAACAACGAGATGGACGACTTCACCGCGAAGGTCGGCGTGCCGAACCTCTACGGCCTCGTGCAGGGCGAGGCCAATGCGATCCGCCCGGGCGCGCGCCCGCTCAGCTCGATGAGCCCGACGATCGTCGCCAGGGACGGCAGGCCGGTGATGATCGTCGGCACCCCGGGCGGCAGCCGCATCATCACCGCGACGCTGCAGGCGATCCTCAACGTGATCGACCACGGCATGGACGTGCAGCAGGCGGTCGACGCGCCGCGCTTTCACCAGCAGTGGCTGCCCGACGTCACGAACGTCGAAGCCTTCGCGTTCAGCCCCGACACCCGGCGGCTGCTGATCGGCATGGGCCACACGCTCGGCCGGCCCCAGTCCGCGAACCATCTCGCCGCGATCCTCATCGGCGCGCCGTCGCTCGGCGGCAAGCCGGTCGGCGAGAACCGCTTCTACGGCGCGAACGATCCGCGTCGCAACAGCGGCGCGGCGATCGGGTACTGATCCCGCCGGCGCGTCAGCCGAAGCGGCCGAACGACGCCACCGCGCCCCTCGCGGTACAGGCGTGTGCGCCGGCGGCGACGCCCAGGCGCGCGGCGCCGAGCGCGTCGCGATCGCGGACCCACGCCGACGCGAATGCGCCGGTGAACGCATCGCCCGCGCCGGTCGAGTCGACGACCGTCACCGGCGCCGCGTCCAGGTGCACTGTGGGGCCGCCCGCCATCCTCAGGCGCACGCCATTCGCGCCGAGCGTCACGATCACGCCGAGCGCGACCCGCTGCACCAGCACCGCAGCGGCGGCCGATCCGTCGGCCGACGGCACCGCGGCGAGCGCCGCCGCCTCGGTCTCGTTCACGATCAGCAGGTCGGTGAGCGCCAGCAGCGCCGGCGGCAGCGCGTCGCCCGCCGGCGCCGCGTTCAGCACGGTCGTCGCGCCGGCCGCGCGCGCGATCCGGAACGCCGCCGCGACCGCCGCGTGCGGCACCTCGAGTTGCGCCAGCACCAGTCGCGACGCGCCGATCAGGTCGCCGGCGCGACCGACGTCGTCCGGCGAGAGCGTCGCGTTCGCACCCGGTGCGACGACGATCTGGTTCTCGCCGCGGTCGTCGATCGTGATGAAGGCGGCACCGGTCGCGACGCCCTCGCGTGCGACGACCGCCGACGCGTCGATCGACTCGCCCTGCCACAGCGCGCGAGCCTCCGCGCCGGCCGCGTCGTCGCCGACCGCGGCGAGCATCGCGACCCGCGCGCCGCAGCGGCTCGCCTGCACCGCCTGGTTGCTGCCCTTGCCGCCGTGGCTGCGAAAGGTGTCGCGCGCGAGCACCGTCTCGCCCGGCTGCGGAAAGCGGGAAACCGCGATGCCGACGTCGAGGTTGTAGCTGCCGACGACGATCAGATCAGCCATCGGCAGCCCCGGCGCGAGGTCGAGGCGACGCATTGCGCGTCGGCTCGGCGCAACGGCGTTCGGTTCGATCAGCGCGCATCATCCAGCAGTCTCGACACGATCCGGATTCCAGCGTCGATGCGGCGTGCGTCGATCGACGAATAGCCCAGCCTGAGGTGCGCCCGTGCGTCGGCCATCCGCGCGTAGAAGACGTCCCCGGGCTCGATGATGACACCTTCGGCGCGCGCGCGCTGCGCGAGTGCGCCCGCGCTCACCGATTCCGGCAGTTCCAGCCAGAGCGCGGAGCCGCCTGCAGCCTGCCGATAGGGGCACTGCGGCAGCCAGCGGCCGAGCGATTCGCGCATCGCCTGCGCACGCTCGCGATAGGCGCGGTTCAGGCGCCGCAGGTAGGCTTCGTGATGTCCGTGCCGGATGAATACCGCGGCGGCGAAGGCGTTGTTCGTCGCAGGATGACGCAACATCAGGCGCCGGAGCGCGCGCAGCTCCGAGATCAGCGCGGCCGGCCCGACGACGTAGCCCAGGCGCAGGCCGTGCGCCAGCGTCTTCGACAGGCTGCCGACGTAGACCACGCGATCGTCGGCATCCAGGCTCTTCAGCGCGGGCGTCGGGCTTCCCGCGTGGTTCAGTTCGCTTTCGTGATCGTCCTCGATGATCACGACGTCCTTCGCCCTCGCGCGCTCGAGCAGGGAAAGGCGTCGTTCGATCGACATCGTGACGGTGGTCGGGCACTGGTGGCTCGGCGTCACGAACACATAGTCGCATCGATCGATGCCGGGCCCGACGACGACGCCGCCGTCGTCGACCGGCAGCGGTACCACGCGGCGCGTGTGCATCCGGAAGGTATTGCGCGCGTCGGGAAAGCCCGGGTCCTCGATGCCGATCCGCGTGTCCGGCGTCAGCAGCAGGCTGGCGAGCAGGAAGCAGGCGTGCTGAGCGCCTGCCGTCAGGAGGATCTCGCCGCGCTCGGCCCAGATGCCGCGCGCCGGCAGCAGGCGCGCCTGGATCTCGTCGATCAGCGCGTCGCTGTCCTGGTCGACGTGGTCGGGCGCCCAGCTGGCGACCGCACGCCGGTGCATGCTCTCGAGCACGCACTCGCGCCAGTCCGTGAACGGAAAGAGCTGCGCGTCGAACTGGCCGTAGATGAACGGATAGGGGTATCGCTGCCAGTCCCGCGGCTTGACGATGTTGCGTTGCCGCGAGATCGCGCGCGTCAGCCTCGAATGCCAGTCGGCGCGGCGCGAGCCGGTCGGCTCGGGCTGGCGCACCGGCGGCTCGACCCGCATGCGCGCAATGTCGGGATTGACGATCATCGCGCTTCGCGGCCGCGCGACGATCGTTCCCGCGTCGCACAGGCGCTGCAGCGCGAGCGACACCGTGGTCCTGGACACCTGCAGCGAGGCGGCGAGCCATCGGCTCGAGGGCAGCGCGTCGCCGGGCTTCAGCACACCCACCATCACCGCGTGCACGATCGTGTCCCGCAACCGGATCTGCAGCCCGTCCGCGCGCGCGCCGGCGCGCCTGAACAGGTGACGCCAGATCAGTGAACCCTGCCTCGCCTGCCGCGCCATGCGAACTCCCGCCATCGGATCGACGACCGCAATTCTGGCATCTAAACCAGTTCGATACTGGCATTACCGGCGCGATGGGGCTGTCTGATAGATTCGATCGACACACTGGAGGCAAGCCCATGACACTTCCGACCGCACTCAAGTCACGCGTGGCGAATGCGCTGCTCGCGCTGCTGACCACGATCGCCGGCAGCGCATTCGCCGCCGGGCCGATCGTCATGAACGTCGGCTGGTCCACGCCGGCCGACGCGAGCTACTCCATCCCCGCGAAGAAGTTCAAGGAGCTGGCCGAGAAGTACACGAACGGCGCGGTCGAGGTGAAGCTGCGCTGCTGCGCGCAGATCGCCACCGAAGACGACGCCTTCAAGGCGATGCAGCTCGGCACGGTCGACGCGTACTTCATCAGCCAGAACAACGTCTCGCCGCACTGGAAGCTGATGGACGTCTTCGTGCTCCCGTACATCTTCCAGTCCGAGGCGCACGTCACCAAGGTCGCGACCGGGCCGATCGGCGACCGGATCAGGAAGCAGATCCTGGCGGACACCGGCGTGCACCTGCTCACCTTCGGCGCGCCGAGCTACCGCGATCTCTTCAACTCGCGCCGACCGGTCAACGGCTTCGACGACATGAAGGGGCTGAAGCTCAGGGTGCCGAAGAACAAGGTGATGATCGAGACCTTCAGGGCCTTCGGCGCCGAGCCGGTGCCGCTCGCATGGTCGGAGACGCCGACCGCCCTGCAGACCGGCACGATCGACGGCGGCGACAACGGGACTTCGGTCATCAAGGACATGAAGTTCTACGAGTTCTCCAAGCACCTGATCATTCTCGACCACTTCGCCGGCGTGTCGCCGCTCTTCGCGAGCGACCGGATCATGAAGAAGCTCAGCGCCGAGCAGGCAAAGGCGATCCGTCGTGCGGCGGACGAGGCGGGCGCGTACCACACCGAAGTGCAGACCAGGGAAACCGACGAGATCCGGCAGTGGCTCGTCACGAAGGGCGGCATGCAGGTCACCAGACCCGACCGGGCCCGATTCATCGCCGCCGCGCAGAAGGTGCAGCAGAGAATCGCCGCCGAGAGCGGACCGAAGTTCACCGAACTGGTGAACCTGATCCAGGACGCGGCGAAGTAGCTTGAAGTCCGCACTGCGCCTGCTCGATCGCCACCTCGAGGAGGGCATCGCCTGCGCCTGCATCGGCGCGATCGCGTGCTTCGTCTTCCTCCAGGTGATCCTGCGCTACGGGTTCGGAACCGCCCTCACCTGGACCGAGGAGCTTTCGGGCTTCGCGATGGCGTGGGCGGTGTACATGGGCGCGGCGCTGGCCGTGCGGGAGCGCTTCCACATCCGCATCATGGCCGGCGTCGTGGCGCTCCCCCGTCCGGCGGCACTGGCGCTGGTCATCCTGGCCGACCTGGTCTGGCTCGCCTACAACCTGTTCATGATCAAGGTCTGCATCGACTATCTCGGCGTACTGTGGACCCGCCCGTCGAGCTCGCCGAGCCTCGGGATCGACATGTTCTGGCCCGAGACCGTCGTGCTGATCGGCTACGTGCTGATGACGCTGAGACTCGTGCAGATCTACTGGCGCTGGCACGCCGCGGCGCGTACCGAGCTGCCCGGCGTCTCCGCCGAGTACCAGCCGTCGTCGCCGCCCGCCGCCGGCTCGGGCTCGCTCTGATGCCCCGGAGCCGTCGGCCTTGAGCGATCTCGCGCTCATCTGCATCGCGTTCACGGTGCTGACGGTGATCGGCGTCCCGCTGATCGCCGCCATCGGCGTGACGACCGCGCTGGCGCTCTACCTGATCGACATCCCGTACACGCTGCTCGCGCAGTCCGGCTTCACCTCGCTGCAGCCCTTTCCGCTGCTGACGATCCCGCTCTTCATCCTCGCCGGACGGCTGATGGAGGTCGGCGGCATGGCGACGCGGATGATCGAGGTCGCGAAGTCCTTCGTCGGCAACTACACCGGCAGCCTGGGCATGGTGACCGTGCTGGCCTGCATGCTGTTTGCCGCGTTGTCGGGCTCGGGCCCGGCGACCACCGCCGCGATCGGCAGCGTCATGATCCCGGCGATGATCCGCGACGGCTATTCGCCCCGGTTCGCGGCAGCCGTCTCGGCGTCGGCCGGCGCGCTGGGCAGCATGATTCCGCCGAGCAACCTCATGATCATCTACGGCCTGGTGTCGGAGACGTCGATTCCCCGCCTGTTCCTCGCCGGATTCGTGCCGGGATTCTTCATCACGTCGCTGCTGCTGCTGACCGCGTGGCTGATCGCGAGGCGCAAGGGCTTCGGCGGCCACAGCCCCGGCGCGGGCTTCGTCCTGAAGCATTGCGTGCAGGCGTTCTGGGCGGGCAAGTGGGCGCTGGGCGCACCGGTGCTGATCCTCGGCGGCATCTACGGGGGCGCCTTCACGCCGACCGAGGCGGCCGCGATCGCGGTGTTCTATTCGCTCTTCGTCGGTTGGTTCGTCTACCGGGAACTGACGCTCGACAAGATCGGCGAGGCACTGCGCTTCACCGCGCTGATGGCGGGCCTGCTGGTGCTGCTCGCGCCGGCGCAGGCCTTCGGGCAGCTGACCGCCTACTACGACGTCCCTGCCGCGGTACAGGGGATCATCACCGGCATCACCGAGAACCGTCACATGGTGCTGATCCTGATCGGCGTCTTCTACATCATCATCGGCACCTTCATGGAGTCGCTCGCGCAGATCATCCTGTTCACGGCGGTGTTCCTGCCGCTGGTGACGAAGCTCGGCGTCGATCCGGTGCTGTTCGGCGTCTTCACGGTGATGACCTGCGAGATCGGCTTCCTGACGCCGCCGGTCGGTGGCAACCTCAACGTCGCGGCCCGGGTCACCGGGATCAGCATCGAACAGGTCTCGGTCGCCGTGCTCCCGTTCATCGTCGCCTACGTGATCGGACTGCTGTTCCTGATCGTGTTCCCCGAGGCGACGCTCTTTCTTCCGAACCTGGTCTACGGACCGTCCCGATGACGGGAAAGCCGTCGCCGGTTGCCGGTTCCGCCTCACGCGCGCGCCGCGCGAGCATCGATCGTTCCATCGACCTTCCCGCTGGCCGAGCGGCCTGCGACGCACGACATGCACAGCTACGACACCCTGCTGCTTAACGGATCGCTTCACGACGGCAGCGGATCGCCGGCCGAGGCCATGGACATCGCGCTTCGCGACGGCCGCATCGCGGCAATGACCGCGCGCGGCGGGCTCGCCGCCGCGAGCGCACCGGACGTCGTCGATCTCGCCGGACTCGCGGTCTGCCCGGGCTTCGTCGACCTGCACACGCACTCGGACTTCACGCTGGTCGTCGACGGCCGCGCGCAGAGCCAGGTCCACCAGGGGGTCACGACCGAGGTGATCGGGCAGTGCGGCATCAGCTGTGCACCGCTCGCCCGATCCGGGGAGCGGACCGACATCATGGCGGGGCACCCGGCCGACGCGACGCGCGGGCGCCAGTGGACATCCTTCGGCGACTACCTCGACGTGCTCGCCGACTCGCCGCTCGGCGTGAACGTCGCCGCATTCGTGGGCCACGGCACCGTGCACCGCGCCGTGCTCGGCGATGCCCTGCACGCAGGCGAGGTCGAGGATGTGGCGCGTATGAAGCGGCTGGTCGAGGAGGCACTGGACGACGGTGCCGCGGGTCTGTCCAGCGGCCTCGAGTACTGGCCCGGCATGCTGGCGTCGCCGGACCACCTGGTGCCGCTGTGCACGGCGGCGGCCGCGCGTGGCAGGCCCTACGCGTCGCACGTGCGAAACCGCGATCGGCATTACGATCTCGGTTTCGCCGAGGCGATCTCGGCAGCGCGCCAGTCGGGCGCGAGGCTCCAGATATCGCACATGCAGACCAAGCACGGCGCACCCGCGTACGCAGGCGAGCACACGCTCGAGATGATCGACGCCGCGCGTCGCCACGGCGTCGACATCGCCTTCGACGTCATCCCGCACGACTGGAACAACACGAGCGTCATCTCGATCCTGCCGAAGTGGGTGAGGGAAGGCGGCACCCGCGCGACGCTCGCGCGGCTCGCGTCTCCCGAGGTACGGCAGAAGGTCAAGGACAACCCGGCGCCGATGCTGCTGATCGTGCGCGATCGCCTGTGGGACCGGATCGTGCTGCTCAACGCGTGCGCGAACCGGGATTCGATCGGCATGAGCTTCGCCGAGATCGGACGGCACCGCGGCGTCGATCCGTGGGACGCGGCGATGGACATGCTGATCGAGGAGGCGGACGACGCACCCAGGCTGATGTGGGCCACCCACAGCTTCAGCGAGCCGCAGATCGAGCTGTTCCTGCGCGAGGCGGCCTGCGCGGTGATCTCGGACACCGCGGCGCTGGCGCCCGACGGCCCGCTGAAGGAGCAGCTGTTCTCGCTGAGCGGCTATGGCTGGGCGGCGCGCTTCCTGCAGCACTACGTCCGGGATCGCAAGGTGCTGTCGCTGGCCGAGGCGATCCGCCGGATCACGTCCCTGCCCGCGTCGCGCATCGGCCTGACCGATCGCGGCGTGCTGCGCGAGGGCTGGTGCGCCGACATCACCGTCTTCGACCCCGAGGCGATCGAAAGCCGGTTCAGCCCGCGCACGCCGCGGGCGTATCCGACCGGCATCGCCCACGTGCTGGTCAACGGCCGCTTCGCGATGCGCGACGGCCTGCGCACGCACGTGAATGCCGGCGAGGTGCTGAGGGAGTTCCGCGACCGATGACCCACGCAACGCCGCCGACGGCGACACCCGGATCGCACCGGACGACCTTCGCCAAGTCCTTCACCCAGCAGGAACCGCTGCCCGAAGCGGCGATCGACGCCGCGGTGGCGGTGATGCGCTCGGGCCGGCTGCACCGCTACAACACCGGCGAGGGCGAGGTCGCGCAGGCGGCGCTGCTCGAGACGGAATTCGCCCGGTGGCTCGGCGTGCCGTACTGCCTGGCGTGCGCGTCGGGCGGATACGCGATCCACATCGCGCTGCGCACGCTCGCGCTCGCGCCGGGCGCACCGGTGCTGTGCAACGGCTGGACGCTGTCGCCGGTGCCCGGCGCGATCGTCAATGCCGGCGCCAGCGTCGTGCTCGTCGAGACCGGTGCCGACCTGACCATCGACTGCGACGACCTCGCGCGAGCCGCGGGCGAGACCGGGGCACGCGTGCTGGTGCTCTCGCACATGCGCGGCCACATCGGCGACATGGATCGGATCGTCGAGCTGTGCGCGCGCCACGGCATCCGGCTCGTCGAGGATTGCGCGCACACGATGGGCGCGCGCTGGAAGGGACGCGCCAGCGGCACCTTCGGCGAAGTCGCGTGCTTCAGCACGCAGACGTACAAGCACGTCAATTCCGGCGAGGGCGGGCTGCTCGTGACCGCGAACGAGGCACTGATGCGCCGCGCCGTGGTGCTGTCGGGCTCCTACATGTTCTACGACCGCCACCAGGCCGCGCCGCCCGCCGAAGGCTATGCCGACGTGCGCCTCGACACGCCCAACCTCAGCGGCCGCATCGACAACCTGCGCGCGGCGATCCTGCGCCCGCAACTGGCCGGCCTGGAGGCGTCGTGCGAACGCTGGAACCACCGGTATCGCCTGCTCGAGGGGGGCCTGCGCCGCATCGACGCGGTGCGCATCGTCGAGCGTCCCGAGCACGAGCAATTCGTCGGCAGCTCGATCCAGTTCCTGCTGCCCGGGCTGGACGCGGCCCGGATCGCGCGCTTCGTCGCGATCGCCGCGCGACGGGGCGTGCCGGTCAAGTGGTTCGGCGCCGACGAACCCGCCGGCTACACGAGCCGATACGACAGCTGGCGCTACCTGGGCGACAGCCGACCGCTGCCCGCGACCCGCGCGCTTCTGTCCAGGCTCTGCGACATCCGGATCCCGCTGACCTTCGACGACGCCGACTGCGCGTGCATCACCGCGGTGATCGCCGAATCCCTCGTCGACTCGTTTGCCGACGCACCCGCCGACGCACCCGCCGCCTCACCCGCCACCTCACCCGCCGGCGCCGCGCCGGCGCGCCCGTCCGGTCAGGACGGGCGGCAGCCGGTCTGATCCGGGTCCTTCGGCAGCACTGCCGCGAGCGCACCGGCAGAACGCCACGGCACGTTCGACGGATCGGGCGTCACCCCCTCGTCGATCCACCGCTGCACCGCGTTCGCCTCGCGGGCGCACTCGAGGTCGTTCGCGCAAAGCCACGCGTCGTCGTAGTAGCTGTGGCCGTAGCGCTCGCCGCCGTCGCAGATCAGCGTGACGATCGAGCCCTCGATGCGCCGCTCGCGCATGTCCTGGGCACACCGAAGCGCCGCGACCAGGTTCGTGCCGGTCGAACCGCCGACGCGCCGCGCCAGCCGCTGCGACAGCGCGTGTGCCGCCGCGAGGCTCCAGCGGTCCGGTACCTTGACCATCGCGTCGAGCACCGTCGGCACGAACGAGGCCTCGACGCGGGGCCGTCCGATGCCTTCGATGCGCGAACCGCGAGGGGCGACGCGGGTGACGGTGTCGGCACCGGCACCCTCGATGCTGCTCGCGTAGGCATCGAAGAACACCGAATGCTCGGCGTCGACGCCGCACACCCGGGTCGGATGGCGCCGGTAGCGCGCGTAGCGCCCGATCGTCGCGAGCGTGCCGCCGGTGCCGGCACCGGCGACGATCCACGCCGGACACGGGTGCGGCTCGAGCGCCATCTGCGCGTAGATGCTCTCGGCGATGTTGTTGTTCGCGCGCCAGTCGGTCGCGCGCTCCGCGTAGGTGAACTGGTCCATGAAGCGCCCGCCGAGTTCGCGCGCGAGCCGCTCGCTCTCGCCGTGCATCGCGGCCGCGTCCTCGACCAGGTGGCAGCGCCCGCCGTGGAACTCGATCGCCGCGATCTTCTGCGGCGACGTGCCGCGCGGCATCACCGCGACGAAGGGCAGCGCCAGGAGTCGTGCGAAGTACGCCTCGCTGACCGCGGTCGACCCGCTCGAGGACTCGACGACGGTGCAGCCTTCGTGCAGCCAGCCGTTGACCAGCGCGTGCAGGAACAGGCTGCGCGCAAGCCGGTGCTTGAGGCTGCCGGTCGGGTGGCTCGACTCGTCCTTCAGGTACAAGGTGATGCCCGGAAAGCCGGGCAGCGCGAGCGGCAGCAGATGGGTGTCGGCCGAGCGCTGGAAATCGGCCTCGATGCGCTGGATCGCCTGGTGGACCCAGATACGCCGGTCGGTCATGGCTGCCCCTTCGCCTGCGCCGGCGACTCGATCGTGATGCGGGAGGCGGCGACGCGCCCGGAGACCACGCTGCCCTCGACGCGGACGCTCGCACCGCCGACCAGGTCGGTCGGCGCGCCGTCGATGCGCGTCTGCGCGTCCCAGACGACGTCGACGCCGTTCAGGCGCATCGTGCGCTGGACCGTGTCGACCCGGAACGCGCGGCCCTCGAGCGTGACCTGGCGCGCCTCGCCGCTGCGCGCGAGCGTGACCACGTCGACGATGAAGACGCCGCCGTCGAATCGGCCGTCGACCGTCGCCAGCACGCCGTTCTGGAAGCTGGCCGCCGGCGCGGCGCTGCCGTCGCCGAAACGCAGTACCGCGCCGGCCGCGAGCCGGGCGCTCGCGCCGAGGATCGAGAACGCGCCGCTCGCCGGGTCGTAGCCCGACACGACGCCGGCGAGCGCGCGGGTGCGGCTGTCCGGGTCGACGCGGAACTCGATCCGCGTCGCGCGCAGCAGGCCGTCGGAGACGAAGCCGCGCACGTCGACGAGCACGCCGTCCGCGATGCTCGACGCGTCGCCGCCGCGGTATTCGACCGCGGCCGAGGACGCATCGACGCGGACGCCGCGCACGGTGAAACTCGCAACCGAGACGTAATCGCCGACGAGGCCGGTGACGTCGGCCGGATCGCCGAGTTCGCGCAGCAGCCTCACCTCGGTCGCCTGCAGGCGGGCGCCGCTCCAGACGCCCTCGACGCGCACGAAGCGGCCGGCGACGATGTCGGCAGGCGCCGCGTCGACGAACCTCGCCGCGCGCGCGTCGACGAGCGCGTCGTCGACCACGAAGCGGTCGCTGCCCGGCTGACGCAGACGCACGAGCCCCGCCAGCCGGACGCGCGTCGCCTCGGCAAACGCATCGACGCGAACGACGTCGGCCCGGACCGCGCCGCTTCGCGCCGCGTCGAGCGCCGCGATGCCGGCCGCGACCACGGTGACGCGGTCGCCGACGGCCGGCAGGCGCCCCGCCGGCAGCAGCCGGGTCGTCGCGGTGGTGTCGACACGCAGCGCACCGACGCGGAATGCGGTCGCACCGTCCAGCGCCGCGACGTCGCCGACGATCCGGAGCACCGGGACCGCGGTCGTCGGCCGCCGCGCGATCCGCGTCGCCTCGATCTCGCCAGCGGCATTGCGCGTGCCGTGCACCTCGACCAGGTCACCGGTCGCGGGCGGCGTCGCCGCGTCGAACCCGTCCAGCACCGTCGCCGCGATGCCGCGTCGTACGACCAGCACGTCCTGACGCGCGACGGTGAAGCGGTCGGCGTCCGCGGTGTCGATGCGCCCGACCAGCGTCGGGCGCACGACGACCGACTTCGCGAGCGTGTCGTTCTCGAACACGAGTTCGGCACGCATGCCCAGTCGCAGGTCGCTCGCGGCCGCGGCCCGCGGTGCCAGCGGGTCGATGTCGAAACCGATCGTCGCGCCGGTGTCGTCGTAGCGGCGCCCCTCGACGATGACGCTGCCGAAGCCGGTGATCGCGCCGACCTGCGTGCCGCTCACGCCGAGGCCGGTGCCGGACGAGCCCACGCCCGGCTCGCCGCTCGAACAACCGCCGCCGGCGAGCATGGCGACGAGCAGCGCGACGAGCACGAACATCGACGCGATCCGCGGCAGCGGCCAACCCGCGCGCCGGCGCGTCGCCGACGCCCCCAGCAGGTCCCGCGGCAGCGCAGCCGCCCGTCCGCGCCTCGATGTCCTGGACACGATCATCGTCTCGACCCCTTCGTTTCGCCCGCGCCGCCCGGTCCGGGCGCGATCGACGCGTCGTCCGCGCGCGCCGGCGACCCGGCCGGCTCGGCATACACGTAGATGCCCACCCGGAAGCGGCTGTCGTACCCGTGCGCACGGTCGATCTCGAAGCGCTGGCGGGCGGCGTCGGTCATCCGCTCGAAGCTCGGTCGCCAGAGCGTGCGCGCCATCGTCGACAGTTGCGCGATCGATTCGTCCGACAGGCCGTTCGCGTACAGGCTGTGCTCGAGGAACGGCGGCTTCGCGCCGTGCGTCGTCGCGCCGAGGTTGGCCGCCGCGGCGGCGAGGTGATCGTGCACGTGATCGCTCAGGTAGCGCAGCGTCGTCTCGAAGCCCGCCTTCGGCACGACCGCGTCCGCGAGCGGCACGACCGAGTCGCCGCGCTCCTCGACCAGGCCGATGCGGACCAGCTCGGCGAGCACCGTGCGCCGGGACACGTCGCGGGTGATCGACGCGGCGAGCGACTCGAACGACGGCGCCGCGCCACCGAGCGGCAGGACCGCCGGCCTGCCGTCGCGGTCACGGTACGCGGCGTCGGTGGTCCAGCGGGTGAATACCTGCTCGGCGAGCGACAGCGAACGCCGCTCGCCACGGCGCGCGGCGCCGCGCCGCTGATCGACGTCGGCCTGCGCGTCGGCCTGCGCGTCGGCCGCCGGACCGGCCGCCGGATCGGCGCGCACGGCGTCCGGCGCTCGAGCCGGCGCATCGGCCGGCGTCCCGCCACGTGCCAGCGCCGCGCTCGCGACGCGGACTTCCTTGCGATGCACGCCCGATCGCACGCTGATCGCCGCGTCGGTCACCCTCGCGCCCTGCGCGAGAAGCTGCGCCCGGGCAGCCTCGATGAACGCCGCCCTGAGGCCGGCGGCGAAGGCGGGATAGCCGACGCCGTGCTCGACCAGCAGCCGCACCAGCGGCTGCAGCAGCGCGATCGAGCGCTCGAGCACGAGCGCGCCGGCGCTGTCGCCCGATCCGGGCGCTGGTGGCGGTGGGGACTTGCCGTTCATGACGCCGTCATTGTCGCCGGTCGCGTCGACGCAATCAAGGGAAAAATTCACTTGACGAACCGCGGCCACGGTGCGACAGTCCGCTCCAGGGAAAATTTCCCTCAAATTCCGAGCACCCGATCCCCACCTGATGGAGCCCACGATGCACACGATCCGATCCCTCCTCGCCGCCGCGCTCTGCTCGGCGCTCGTCGCCTGCGGCGGCGGGTCCGGCACCGACGCGACCGGTCCGTCGGACACCGCCGCCGGCGCGCTCGCCACCGGCACCGTCACCGGCTTCGGCAGCGTCATCGTCGACGGCCAGCGCTACGACGACAGCGTCGCCAAGGTGTTCGTCGAGACCGACCCCTCGCAGGCCGTCGAAGGCGTGCTGACGCGGGTACGGCTCGGCATGCAGGTCGAGGTCGAGGCCGCGTCCGGCGGCGACGGCGATTCGGCCCGCACGATCCGGATCGACGCGACGGTCGTCGGGCGGATCGCGAGCGCGACGCCCACCACCATCGTCGTCGCCGGCCAGACGATCGTCGCTTCCACCGATCCGCTCGCGCCGACCTTCTTCGAGGGTGCGAACGGCATCGGCGATCTCGCCGTCGGCGACCGGGTCGAGGTGCACGGCCAGCGCGACGCGACCGGCGTGATCGTCGCTAGCCGCATCGAACGCAAGGATCCGCGCAGCGCCGAACTGACGCGGGTGGTCGGGGTGATCTCGGGCCTGGACCCGACGGCGCGCACCTTCGCGATCGGCGGGCTCGTCGTCGCCTACGGTGACGCGACCCGTGTCGTTCCGGCGGCAACGGCGATCGGCGAGGGCCGGATCGTCGCCGTCTACACGACCCGCCCGCTCGTGGGCAATCGCCTCGACGCGGAAGCGATCAAGGTCCGGCGGCGCGAGGTCGAGGTCGGGCGGCAATTGCGCATCGGTGGCCGTATCCGGATGGTCGATGCGGCCGCGCCCAGCTTCATGCTGGACGGATTGCTGGTCGACGCATCGGCGGCCAGCTTTCCGTTCGGCAACCGCGGCGACCTGCTGACCGGCGTCTGGGTGCGGGTGGTCGGCGAGTTCGCCGACGGCGTGGTCCGCGCGCGCACCGTGAAGCTGCGCAAGCGCGAGGACACCGACCTCGCGGTGAGCCTGTACGGCACGGTGCGCGACTTCGTGTCGAGCGCCGACTTCAAGGTGCGCGGCGTGCCGATCGACGCGTCGGCGACCGATGTCCGCTTCGTCGGCGGCGCCGCGCCCGACCTCGCCGACGGAAGGCTCGTGCGGATCGCCGGCGACGTGCGCGGCGACAAGGTGCTCGCGACGAGTGTCGTTTTCGTCGACGCGGCACCCGCCTCGACCGGCGTCGTCGTCGAGCGCGTGAGGCTGGGCGGCATCGTGAGCACGCTCGACGGCACGACGCGCCGCTTCGGCATCGCGGCGACCGCGGTGCGCTTCGACGATGCCACCGTGTTCGTCGGCGGCGCGCAGAACCTGAGGACCGGGGCGAACGTCGAGGTCGAAGGCCGCGTCGTCGGCGGAGAACTCGTCGCGGCGCGCATCGAGATCGAGGACCCGAACGGCGACCAGGGCGCGGCGGTGCGCGGCACGATCGGCGCGTTCGTGTCGGTCTCCGACTTCCGGGTGCTCGGCCAGCGCGTCGACGCGAGCACGGCGGCGTTCGACGGCGGCACGGCGCAGGACCTTCGGCTCGGCGTCGAGGTCGACGTCCGCGGCACGCTTGCAGACGGGGTGCTGCACGCGCGCCAGGTGTCGTTCAGGCGTTGATCGGACGCGGCGGCGGCGGTTCCCGCGCGCCGTTTGAACCGCCGCCCCCGTCCGGCCGACTCACCTGCAACACCGGCGCGGCGGCCTTGGACGCCCGCTCGCGCGACGGTCCGTCCCACCCCTTCAAGACGCGGAGCGAATCATGTGCCGATGGGTCGCATTCACCGGCCGGGAGACCCGGCTCGAGGACGTCGTCACCCGCCCCGCGCGCTCGCTGGTGCACCAGTCGCTGCACGCGGCACAGTGCCGCACGACGACCAACGGCGACGGCTTCGGGCTGGGCTGGTACGGCGACCGAGAGACCCCCGCGCTGTACCGCGACGCGACGCCGGCGTGGGCCGACGAGAACCTGCAGTCGCTGTGCGCACAGCTGCGCGCGCAGACCTTCTTCGCCCACGTCCGGGCCTCGACCAACGCGACGACCTCGCGCGCCAACTGCCATCCGTTCAGCGTCGGGCGCACGCTCTTCATGCACAACGGCCAGATCGGCGGCTACGAACGCATCCGGCGCACGGTCGAGAACATGATCCCCGACCGCTTCTATCCGATGCGCCGCGGCAGCACCGACACCGAGGCGATCTTCCTGGCCGCGATGGGCCGCATCGAGCGCGACGGCCCGATCGTCGCGTTCTCCGACACGCTCGGGCGGATCCACGATGCGATGCGCGACGCGCGGATCGACGAACCGCTGCGATTCGCCGCGGCGTTCACCGACGGCGAGCTGCTGACCGTGATCCGCTGGGCAAGCGATCCGGACGCGCCGACGGTGTGCTGGCGATCGAACGAGGAGGGCCTGACCGTCGCCAGCGAACCCCTGGACGAGCACAGCGCCGACTGGCACGAGCTGCCGCGCAATCACGTGCTGACCGCGTGCTGCGGCAAGTCGCCGGTGCGCCCGGCGGTGATGCCCTTCGTCGTCGGGCACGAAGCGGTCGTCGAGGCCGCGCAGCGGCCGCTTCCGGTCGCGCTGCTCGCCGCATAGGACCCGTTCCCGAGCCGGACGCCGCCGCGCCGGGGCCTATGCGTCCCGACACGAGGGCGGCGCGACGAAGCCGCCGAAGGCTTCGCCGCACAGCCGCGCGAACGCGATCGTCGTCCGGTCGTCGAACTGCGCGCCGATCGCCTGCACGCCCACCGGCAGCCCGGCCGCGCCTACGCCGATCGGCATCGCGGCGGCGGGCAGCCCGGCCATCGTCGCGGGCCCGGCCCAGGCGCTCATCCGCTCGTACGGTAGGCTCGCGTCGCCGATGCGCACCGTGCGCTCCTGCATCGGCCTCGGATCGTGCGGCAGCGCCGGCAGCGGCATCACCGGGCACACGACGACGTCCCAGCGGGCGAAACAGTGGTGCCAGGCGTTGCGCACGACGGTACGCGCCCGATCGGCCAGGACCCACTCGCGGTGGCTGATCGTCAGCGCGCGCCACGCCATCGCGCGCTCGGGCTCGTCGTCCCGTAGATCGGATTGGCGGTCTGCCAGTCGGCGAGGTTCGGCGGCACGTTGGTCTTGCCGAACACCACCGCACCAGCGTCGCGCAGCCGCTTCACGAGCACGGCGTCGCGCCCCACCGGGATGGACTGCGTGCCGGCAAGGCCCCAGGTCGTCGGCATGCCGGCGATGTCGAAGCACTCCTTGACGGTCATCGGCAGGCCGAGCAGCGGCCGTCGGTCGCCGCGCGCGAGCGCTTCGTCCGCCAGCGCCGCCGCGTGTCGGGCGCGGGCGCGGTCCTGGACGACGATCGCGTTCAACGCCGGGTCGATGCGGTCGATGCGATCGAAGCAGCGCTCGAGCAGTTCGACCGCGCCGACGCGACGCGCCCGCAGCGCGGCGAGCTGTGCGGTGGCGGTGTCGTAGTGCATCGGCGGGTGCATGGCGTATCGCTCGATCGGGTCGGCGCAGCCAGCCGTGCTCAGCCTTCGGCGAGCAGCGGGAACGCGCTCCAGACGCCGGGCTGCTGAACGGCCGGCTCGCCCGTGCGCACGAAGCCCGCGTCGAGCTCGGCACCCGATCGCACCCCGAGCAGCGCGAGCGCGATCCGGTATTCCTCCTCGAGGATCTCGAGCATGCGCACCACGCCGTCGCCGCCTGCGGCGGCGAGCGCCGCACACATCAGGCGGCCGATGCAGACCGCGTCGGCGCCGAGTGCGAGCGCCTTGGCGATGTCGGTGCCGCGGCAGATGCCACCGTCGACGAATACCTTCGCCCGACCGGCGACGGCCGCGACGACCTCGGGCAGCACCGCCATCGATCCGCGGACGTGGTCGAGCTGGCGGCCGCCGTGGTTCGACACGTGCACGAAGTCGATGCCGTGCTCGACCGCGATGATCGCGTCCTCGGCGGTGCCGATCCCCTTGAGCACCAGCGGGATCGGATACTTGCCGCGGATGCGCGCGACGTCGGCCCAGCTCAGCGCCGCCTGGTACGCCCTCGCCTCGCCTTCCCCGGTGGCGCGCCACGGCTTGACGAAGCGCGAGACGATGTCGCGTTCACGCCGGCTGTACACCGAGGAATCGACCGTCAGGCAGAATGCCGGCATGCCCAGCGCGATCGCGCGCTCGACGATCGCGTCGACGCCGTCGGCACCATCGCGCGCGTACAGCTGGAAGACCAGCGACAGCGCGTGCTCGCGCCCCGCCTCGGCGACCTGCTCCATCGACCACGACGACACCGAGCTCAACATCATCGGCACGCCGAATCGCCCCGCCGCGCGCGCGAGCGCCAGCGCGCCGTCCGGGTCGAAGGTCTCGAGCCCGCCGATCGGCGCGAGCATCAGCGGCAGCCGCGCCTTGCGACCGAAGACCTCCGCCGTCGAATCGACGACGCTGACGTCGCGCAGCACCCGCGGGCGCAGCGCGAGGCTGTCGATCGCGTGCCGGTTGCGCCGAACCGCGGTCTCGGTCTCGGTGCCGCCCTGGAGGTAGTCCCAGCCGCGCCGGTCGAGCGATTCGCGCGCGACCGCAACGAATTCCTGAAGCGCAACGAAACGCTCGCGCATCGCCTGCGATGATTCCCCCATTTCGGTGCTGCCCGGTTCGCGGCTACGACGCGCGCACCCGCGCGATCGATGCCTCCAGCATCGCCAGCATCTGGTCGACCTCGGCGGTACCGACGTCGAGCGCCGGCATGAAGCGCAGCGACGCCGGGCGCGGCGCGTTCAGCAGCAGGCCGTGCTCGCGCGAATCGTCTACGATCCGTGCGGCGATGTCCGTACCCAGTTCCAGGGCGACGAGCAGCCCGCGCCCCCGGACTTCGCCGAGCCCGAGCTTCATCGACAGCGCCCGAAGTCCCGCGCTCAGGTAGGCGCCGGTGTCGTTCACGCGCGCCAGGAACGCCGGCGTCGAGACCACGTCGAACACCGCCGAACCGACTGCCGTCATCAGCGGATTACCGTTGTACGTCCCGCCCTGGTCGCCGGGCTCGAAGCACGAGACCGCATCGGTCGCGACCAGTGCCGACAGCGGCACGCCGCCGCCGATGCCCTTGCCCAGCGTCATCATGTCGGGCTTGATGCCGCTGTGCTGATAGCCCCAGAGCGCACCGGTGCGGGACATGCCGGTCTGCACCTCGTCGACGATCAGCAGCACCCGGTGCCTGGTCGTCAGCGCGCGCAGCTCGCGCATGAACGCGTCGGTGGCCGGTATCACGCCGGCCTCGCCCTGCACCGGCTCGATCATCACCGCGACCGTCTTCGGGCCGATCGCCCGCTCGACCGCGGCGATGTCGTTGAGCGGCACGTGGGTGAAGCCGGGCACCTTCGGCTCGAACAACGGCTTGAACTGCGGCTTGCCCGACGCCGACATCATCGCGATCGTGCGGCCGTGGAAGCTGTTGACGAAGGTGATGAACTCGAACGCGCCGTCCTTGTGCTTCGCGCCCCAGCGACGCGCGAGCTTCAGCGCGCCTTCGTTCGCCTCGGCGCCGCTGTTGGCGAAGAAGACGTGGTCGAAGTCGCTCGCGCCGACGATGCGCTGGGCCAGCCGGATCGACGGCTCGTTGAAGAACGCGGGGCTCGGGCTGATCAGCGTCGCCGCCTGCTTCGCGAGCGCCTCGGTGATCACCGTCGGGCTGTGGCCCAGGCAGTTGACCGCCCAGCCCTGCATGAAGTCGAGATACTTCCTGCCGGACCGATCCCACAACCAGCTGCCTTCGCCGCGGGTGAACACGACCGCGGGGCGATCGGTGATGTACATCAGGGCGTCGGTCGGCAGGTCGTTCGCGTTCATGATCGGTCCAGGCAGTCGGGGGTGTGGGCCGCGCGCCGGCGGGCGTGGCGGCGGCGGCGGGCGGCGATCAGCCGCCCGACTGGCACTTCTTGACGAAGCTGTTCTTCGCCGCGCCGGCGAGTTTCTTCTCGGCCGCCATCTTCTCGCACGACTCGGCACTGGTGGCCTCGCACTTCTTCATGAAGCTGGTCTTCGCGGCGCCGGCGAGCTTCTTCGCGGCAGCCTGGTCGGCGCAGGAATCCGCGGCGAGCGCCGAACCCGACGCCGACAGCACGACGGCAGCCACCACGGACGAGACAACGGCGGACAACGACAACGTCGACATGATCGTTCCTTCGAAGGACGCCGGCGGAGTTGCCGGCCGAACGCAATGAAAGCACAAATTCGCTTGATCGATCGTGCAGGCAGGCGCGACGTCGCGCCCGCCTGAATCGAGGTGCGCAGGGATCAGCCCGCGCAGACGGTCGGCAGGATCTCCCCGATCGGTCCCCGCAATACACAGTCGGCGACGTCGTCCATCCCGGTGGGGCCGGCGTTGACGATCACGACCTTCGCGCCGGCCGCCTTCGCGAGCGGCACGGCGCCGGCGACCGGATAGACCGCGAGCGTCGAGCCGACCGCGATCATCAGGTCCGCCTCGCCGGCGACCCGCATCGCGCGATCGATCACCTCGGGCACCAGCGCCTGGCCGAAGGAGATCGTGTCGCTCTTCAGGATGCCGCCGCACGCCTCGCAGGCCGGGTCCTCATCGCCCGCCCTCACGCGCGCGAGCACCGCCTGCATCGGCTGGCGCGCGCCGCACGACCAGCACATCGCCCGCCGCACGGTCCCGTGGACCTCGATCACCCGCGCCGGGTCGTTGCCGGCGATCTGGTGCAGTTCGTCGATGTTCTGGGTGATCAGCGCGTGGAGCGTGCCACGCCGCTCGAGATCGACGAGCGCGAGGTGCCCGCCATTGGGCCTGGCGGACCAGGCGGCGTGCTCGAGCCGACCGCGCCAGGCGGCGACGCGCACGGCGCGGTCGGCGAGGTAGTGCTGGATCGTCGACTGCTTCTCCGCGGCCGGATCCCGGGTCCACACGCCGTGCGGACCCCGGAAGTCGGGGATGCCGGAGTCGGTCGAGATGCCCGCGCCGGTCAGCGCCACGATGCGGCGGGCGTCCGACACCCACTGCCGGACCCGGTCCATGCTGCTGCCGTTTCCCATGCCGCCCGCCGCCTCCCGAAATCGCGTGCACCGACTTCGACTATAGCCGACCACCGGCACGGGCGCGCGGCCACTATCATGCAGACCCTTCGCAACGCAGGAGTCGCCGGCATGACGATCCGGCTCGGGTTCATCGGTTTCGGCATCATGGGCGAGCGCCTGCTGCGTGCGGCGCGCGCGCACGATCCCTCGGTCGTCGTGGTCAGCGGCATCCACGATCCCGCACCGCTCGCGGCCGCGCGGCTCCACGCGATCGACCCGGCGCTGCCGGTGTTCGCGAGCGCCGACGCGTTGATCGCCGCCTCCGACTGCCTGCACATCGCGTCGCCGCCGCGCAGCCACCTCGGCTACCTCGCACAGTGCGCGGCCGCCGGCAGGGCCGCGCTGTGCGAGAAGCCGCTCGCGACCGACGTCGCCGCGGCCCGCTCCGCGGTGCAGGCGCTGAACCGGCAACGGATGCGTGCCGGCGTCAACTTCCCGTTCGCGTCGTCGTTCGCCGTCGAGCAGCTGCGCCGCTGGATCGACGAAGGCCGCGTCGGCACGCCGACGCGCCTCGACATCGAGATCGGGTTCGCGACCTGGCCGCGCCGCTGGCAGGCCGACGCGGCGTCGTGGCTCGACGGCCCTGCCGAAGGCGGCTTCACGCGCGAGGTCGGCTCGCACCTGCTGTTCCTGTCGCAACGCCTGCTCGGCCCGCTGGCGCTGACGAGCGCCCGGACGCTCGCCCCGGCCGACGGCCGAAGCGAGCGGCGCATCGACGCCCGATTCGCCGCGGGCGGCGTCCCGGCGACGCTGTCGGGCGCCGTCGGCACCACGACGAAGGACGACCACCACACCTGGACGCTGAGCGGCAGCGAAGGGCGCATCCGCCTTCGCGACTGGTCGTTCGCCGAACGCGAGGTGGACGGGCGCTGGCTGGCGGCGCCGGACGCGATCCCGAACGAGCAGGCGCGCCCGCTGGTGCTCGCCCGCCAGCTCGACAAGCTCGCGGCGATGACGCGCGGCGAGCCGACGACGCTGGCCTCGCTCGACGAGGCGCTGGCCGTGCAGGTGATCGTCGAGTCGATCCTCGCCGCGCGGGACTGAGTCCGCCACACGCGCACCGCCGCCGTCGCCGGTGGCGCGCGGCCACCGGTCAACCCGACGCGCCGCCCGCCTCGCCGTGCCACGCGATCGGCGTCACCTGGACCTGGGTACGCTCGTCGCCGATCCACGATTGACCGTCCTCGATCGTCGCGTTCAGCCGCATCGAGCGCGCGGCGAGTCCGGCCAGCGCCGCGCTCTGCGCCTGCGGCACCTGCAGCACGCGCAGGCCGCGGACCTTCGCGACGAGCCCCGCGGTCTTCTTCCACCACATGTCGGCCTTCGCACCGCCGAAGGTGTACACGACGACCGAGGGCGAACGGCCGGCGGCACGCCGCAGCCGCTTGTCGTCGGGCCAGCCGACGTCGATCCAGCGGGTGATCGCGCCGGTGAGGTCGTGCTGCCACAGATCGGGCTCGTCCTCGGTCGACAGGCCCCTGCCGAAGCCGAGCGCGTCGTCGGCGTGCAGCGCGAACGCGAGCAGGCGGATCATCATCCGCTCCTCGGTCTCGGACGGATGCCGCACGATCGTCAGCGCGTGCGTCCGGTAGTAGCTGCGGTCCAGGTCCGCGACCGACAGTTCGGCCTTGTAGACGATCGACGGCAGGGCCATGGCGACGTCCTCCTTCAGTGCCCGGTGAGCGCGGAACGGAGCAGTTCGAGCGCGAGCAGCGACAGGACGCCCTTGAAGATCCCGGCGAAGACGCGCTCCGGCAGGCGCGAGAGCACGCGCTTGCCGAGCAGCGTGCCGACGAAGCCGGCGGCGATCATCGCGGCGAGGAACGGAATCCAGGGCGCGAACACGAATCCGAGCGCGACGAACGCGGCGACCTTGAACACGTGCTGCACGGACATGCAGGCTGCGTGCGTCGCGACGACGCCCTTGCGCCCGAGCTTCTCGACGTTCCAGAAGGCGCCGATCAGCGGGCCGGTCGCGCCGAGGAACATCGTGCAGAAGCTCGCGCCGGCGCCGACCCAGAAGAAGCCCCGGTCGGGTATCCGGCTCGCCTTGAGCCCCGGAAACCAGAGCGACCAGAGGATGAAGAGACCGAGCACGACCTGCAGCACGCGGGTCGGCAGGTTCACGACCAGCAGGCTGCCGGCGCCCACGCCGACGAGGCTGCCGGCCGCGAAGACCGGCACGATCGAGCGGGAGATGTCGGCACGCATCGTGATCGCGCGGCCCAGGTTGGACCCGGCCTGGATCACGCCGTGCAGCGGGACGACGACGGTCGGCGGCAGCGCGGTCAGCAACACGGCGATCATGCCGACGCCGCCGCCGATCCCGAATGCCGCGGCGACCGCCGAGGTGAGCATCGACGCGAGCAGCAGCAGGCCCATCGACACGGGCGTGAGCGCCGCGGGCACGAGCGAGTGCAGCAAGCCCTGAAGGCCTTCCATCGTCTGGCTTCCGAGTGCGCGCCGGGCGGCCGGCGGCTGATGAAAAGCCGCGATCTTACGCCGGTCGCGCGAATCGCCGCCGGCGGCCGCGCGCCCTTCCGGCGCTCGCGTCAGAACAGGTCGGCGTCAGAATGGAGCACCCGGGCCTTCTCGGACGTCGCGGGGTCGAGCGGGTCCGCGGCCACGGTGCAGTTGCGGCCGGCGTCCTTCGCGCGGTAGAGCGCATCGTCGGCACGGCCGAATGCGTCCGATGGACTGTCGCTCGCGCAGACGCAGGTGTAGCCGATGCTCACCGTCACGTCGCCGACCTGCGGAAACACGTGCGCCGCGACACTCTCGCGCAGCCGGTCGAGGACCGCGTGGACCTGCGTCGCCGGCGTCGGCGCGAGCAGCACGACGAACTCCTCGCCGCCGAACCGGAACACCTGGTCGCTGATCCTCAGCTCGCGCCGCATCAGCTGGCCGATCATGACCAGTACCTCGTCGCCGTACAGGTGGCCGAAGCGATCGTTGATGCGCTTGAAGTGGTCGATGTCCATCACCGCGAGCCAGCGCGGCGCGGCGTGGGTCGAGACGCGCTCGCGCCGTTCGCCCGGCGCGCGCGCGCCTTCGAGCGCCAGCGCGTCGAGCCGGCGGCCGAAGACCACGTCGAAGGAGCGCCGGTTCAGCAGTCCCGTCAGCGTGTCGCGCTCGCCCGCGTCGATCACCGTCAGGTGATTGCCGTAGATGGCGATCAGCCCGAGCAGCTCGCGAAGCGCCGGCGGGTGCACGCGATCGACGACCAGCTGCGCCCACCCGGCGGGCTCGGTGTCGATCCGGTAGACGAACGCGCAGCACCTCGCCGGCGCCGGGTGCGCCTGCACGCAGGCCCAGCCTTCGCCGGACGCGAGTGCCGCGCGTCCCGCGGGGAAGGCGTCGATCGACAACAGGTCTTCGTCGCGCTCCTCGCGCACCAGCGGCGGCAGGCGATCGCCGCTGCGCCACCGAAGCGACAGGCGCGCGCGCCGCTGCTGCGCCGCGCCGTGCAGCTTGACGATCGCGATCTCCTCGGCACGGAAGCACGACGCGATCAGGTACGCGAGCGCGACGTCGAGCTCGTGCCGATCGCGGCTGCGGGTCATCCCGGCGATCGATTCGATCATCGCCGGCAGTTCAGCCGGGCTTGCGTCGTCTTGCATTCGGGCAGGCCGTGTTTCCGGGAACGTGCACGGCGCGGGCTTGCGGCGGATCGTCCCTGACGGATGGTGGCCGATCGGCGTGGATGACATCCATCGATCAGCGCCGCCGAGCCCCGGCGCGCGCCGGGTGCGGTCGACCGGGGTCGACGAGCGGTGCCGCGCGGCACCGCCCGGGCTCGCCTCGCACCCGTGGCGCCTGCGCGCGCGGGCGCGCCCGCGCCTCAGGGTGTGGGCAGCTTCGGATTGTGCGTGAGCAGGTAGCTCGCGGCGCGCGCGTAGGCGAGCATGAAGCGCGCGCGCTCCTCGAGCCCCAGGCGCCGCAGCGCCGTGAACCCGAGGTCCTCGAGCGGGTCGGGCGCGTCGAGGTCGTACACCCGCATCTGGAGGCCCGGCGTGCCGTCGATCTTGTGCAGGTAGTGATGACCGGTCAGCAGCCCGATCCCCTGCGCGCCGGGGTAGCGGAACCCGAATGCGACGTGATCGGCGTCGAAGCGCGGATCGAGGAGGTCGCGCCCGAGCGTCGTGTTCCGGTAACCGATGCCGGCGAGCGACGCGAGCGTCGGCATCACGTCGACCTGCTGCGCCCAGTGGTCGCGAACGCCGGGCGCGACGTACTTCGGCGCGTAGATCAGGAACGGCGTGTGGCCGTGCGTGAGCAGGTGAAGGCCGAAGGCCTGCGGCATGTGCGGGCCGGTCCCGCCGGCGATCCCGTGGTCGCCGATGAACGCGAACACCGTGTCCTCGAACCACGGCGACTTGCGCGCCTGCGCCATGAACTGCCCGATCGACCAGTCGAGGTAGCGGAACGCGTTGTATTCGTCGACCGACACGAAGCCCTGCGCGGCGAGCGTGCGGGCATCCGGGGTCTCCAGCCCCATCGCCTGCGCGTCCTTCGACGGGATGATGTAGGGCCGATGGTTGCCCGCGGTCTGCACGAACGCGAAGAACGGCTTGCCGGCGCGATCGAGGATGCCCTTGGCCTCGAGCAGCAGGTCGTGGTCGGATACGCCCCACGGCCCGGTCGTCGACGGCGACTCGAGGGTGCCCTCCTCGTACAGGTGCAGGTCGTCGATGCCGGCGGTGAGGAATCCGCGCACGTTGGCCCAGGTCGTGCTGCCGCCGATGAAGTAGAACTTCTCGTGGTCGCGGAAGTCGTTGAGGATCAGGTGCTGGTTCACCGCGGCCGGGTTGGCCGAGGCGTTGCCGCGCTCGCTGACGTCGGGAATGCCGGTGAGCGTCGAGAACACGCCCTTGGCGGTGCCGCCCTGCGCCGTCATCATCCGCGTGAACAGCAGCCCGTCCCTGGCGAGCGCATCGAAGTTCGGCGTGACCCCCATCGGGCTGCCGAAGGCGCCGACCTTGTGCGCGGCGAACGACTCCATCAGGACGAGCACGACGTTCTTCGGACGCGGCCTGCCGTCGGCCGCCGGCGGCGTCCAGCGCGTCAGGTCGAAGCGCTGGTCGTCGCGCAGCGGCGGCAAGCCGACGTACCGGCGAACCAGCGCCGAGTCGACGCGGGCCTCGCGCTCGGTCACCGAACCCGCCCGGACCTTCCAGGTGTCGCGCACCGAATGCAGCGGGTTGAGCGCGAGGGCCTGCGCGAACGGCGACGGCAGCGACACGGTGTCGCTCCAACGCAGCGGATAGAGCGACCACTTGCCCATCATCACGAGACCGACGACGAACACCAGCGCGAGTTCGGCGACGACCGCGCGTCCGGCGTTCAGCCACCGCCGCCCGCGCGCGGGCGGCGGCGACGCCGGCCCGGCCTGCACCGGCCCGCCGGCGCGGGCGTCGGCCGCGACGCCTCGATCGCAGACCGCGACCGCGTGCAGCCGGCAGGCGAGCCGGTCCGCCAGCCAGAGGAAGACGACCAACCCCAGCGCGATCCACACGACCGGATAGTTGGCCCACACGGTGCCGACCGCCTCGCGACCGTCCATCGCGAGCGTCAGCGCGAGCGCCGACAGGCGCTGAGACAGATACGCGTAGAAGCCGAAGTCGAGGACGACGGCCGAGAACCACAGCAGGCACGCGAGCAGCCAGTAGATGCGCCAGGCGAGCCCCGGCCCGCCGCTGCGAGACCGCACCGGTGCGATCCTGCGCCCCAGCCACGGCAGCGAGGCCGCCACCCACAGCGGCAGCATCGTCGCGAGCGCGACGCGCGCGTCGAACCGCGCGCCGTAGACCATCGCGTGCAGGAAGCCCGCCTGCCCGGCAGGCGCCGACGGCCCGAACCACAGGCCGAAGGCCAGCCGCGACAGCGAACCCGACACGAACAGCGCGAACGCGAGCAGCAGCGCCCATCGGCTCGCCGGCCGCAGCAGCGTGTGGATCCTGGTGCCGAAGCTCATCGCGCCGAATCCGCGGTCGACACGGCGTCGATCGGTGCGTCGACCGCCGTCACGACGCGGTCCCTCGTCGCCGGACGCGCGCTCGCACCGGCCGGTCG
Organism: Lautropia sp.; assembly: GCA_050248115.1. Taxonomy (GTDB): domain Bacteria; phylum Pseudomonadota; class Gammaproteobacteria; order Burkholderiales; family Burkholderiaceae_E; genus Lautropia. The sequence goes on along the minus strand of JBFWSZ010000012.1, from coordinate 197,263 downwards.
CTCGGTCGCGCCGGCCGCTCGCGCGCGACGCGCGGCCGCGGCCGCGAGCGCGGCACGCGCGCACGCGACGAGCGCCAGCACGACGACGAAGGGATCGATCAGCGCGTCCCAGGCGTTTCCGGTGGGAAGGCGTGTGGCCAGGTGCAGGCCGAGCGCGAGCGCGAACAGCAGCGAGGTGCGCGGCAGCGCGAGCCCGCCCCACCGCCACCCGATCACGGCCAGGCTCGCGAAGGCCAGCACCGCGCCGTCGGTGTAGCCGCTGCGGTAGACGAACGGCCCGACCCCGAAGGTACCGAGATAGAGGATGATGCCGGCGGCCGCCAGCAGCAGCGCCGCGTAGAACGGCAGCAGCGGCTCGCCGGACGCCCCGGTGCCCGGGTCGCCGACGCCTCGCGCCACCGGCTCGCGCGCCGGTCCGAGCCGCTGCAGCAGGCGCGCGCCGGCGAGCAGCACGAGCAGGTTGCTCGGCCACTGGAAGGCGAGCCCGAGCCAGTGCGCAGGCGACGCCGCGCCGGGCAGCCAGGTGCACGCGAACGCCAGCGCGCCCACCGCCCCGAGCACGGTGACCGATCGCGCGCCGGCGCGCCAGCACAGGTCGACGACGACGCACGCGAGCACGATGCCCCAACCCGCGCAGAGCATCGCCCACTGCATCGCCGGGTCCGGCAGGTTCACGACGCCGGCTCCATCGCGAAGCTGCGGTGGCGGATGTGCCGTCGCTGCCAGGTGTAGCTCAGGTGCAGCGTGCCGCCCATCAGGTGCAGCGACGGATACGAGAACTCGTCGCCGACACGCCCCTCCTCGACCTGACGCCAGCGTTGCCAGTGGACGCCGTCGAAGGAGCGCAGCAGCGCGAGCGCGTGGCGGCCCTTCTCCAGCGGATTGCTCGCGGCGACCAGGCTGCCGTCGGGCAGGCGCAGCGCGACGACCGAGGCATCGGCGTTGGGCTGGTCGCTGGTCTCGAGCTTCGACCAGGTTCGGCCGCCGTCGCGGGTGTGCACGAGCCGCAGGCGCCTGCCGTTGCCGACGTCGCGCAGCAGCGCGACGCCCGCGTCCGGACCGAGCGGTGCGATCGACGGCTGCGCGAAGTCGAGGCCGTCGGCCACGCGCACCAGGTCGGTCGGCGAGCCGTCGGGCGAGAGGCTGAGCACCAGCGGGTACTTCGCGCCGATCTCGAAGTAGATCGGCAGCAGCGCGCCGCCGTCGGCCATCGGCACCGGCGCGCCGCGCACCAGCATGCTGGTGTTGAAGAGCGGCGACAGCGCGAGCGCCCGGTCGGCCGCGAAGCGGCGCGCGCCGTCGTCCGACACCAGGTGCACGATCCGGCTCGCCGCCCACCCGCCGAGCCCGGTCGCGACGACGAACAGGTGCACGCGACCGCGCCCGTCCGCCCACGCGACCGGGTTGCCGATGCGGCGCACGCCGAAGCCCAGCGCCTTGCCGAGCATGTCGCGATCGACGACGGCGACCGGCTCGGACCATTCCCGGCCGGGCGCGCCGCTCGCGTCGAAGCGGCTCGCGTAGATCCGCACGTCGGCCGCGCTCTCGCGCGCGCCGGCGAACCAGAACGCGACCAGCCGGTCCGCGCCGTCGGCGCCCTTCGCCGTGACCAGCGTGCTCGAGTGCGATGCCGGCATGCCGGCAGGCGCGGGAAGGTCGTGGACGCCGGTCTCCCGCAGCCGCCCGATCGACTCGGTCGGCTCGGCGACCGCGAATCGCGCGACCGGCTCGACGGCCGGCCGCTTGATCACGGCGCCGACGTGGATCGCCCACGAGACGCCCAGCACGGCGAGCGCGATCAAGAAACGCGGATCGCGCGCCTCGCGCCTCACTGGGATACCTTCGCGCTTCGCGCTGCGGCGCGAGCCTGCTTGGGGCGACCCGGCGCCGTGCTCATGCCGCGGCGAGCAGCGGGCGCGCGATCATCCGCGCGAGCGGATCATCCGCCCGCGCGAGCGCGGTGACGATCGAGAAGTGGTCGTGGTCCTTAGCGACCTGCAGCACCACCTCGCGCTCGCCGGCGCTCTGCCACCCCGCCACCAGCGACTCGCTCTGGCGAAGGTACTCCGGGCCCTCGAGCCCTCCGACGAGCGCGCACCACTGCCCCGCCGCAGGCGGATCGGCGCGCACCGGGCTGCACCGGGCCACCTCGTCCGGCGACAGCTGCAACTGCTGCTGCAGGTAGCACAGCGAGATCGGCTCGAGATCGTGCAGCCCGCTGATCGCGCAGCCCGAGCGCGGCGCGAGCGAGCCGTCCCAGCCGCCGGCCCAGCCGGTCGCGCCGCGGGCACGCCAGTCGGTCGCGGCGACCATCGCCGTCAGGTGGCCGCCGGCCGAATGGCCGGCGACGCCGACCCGCGCCGGGTCGCAGCCGAAATCCCGCGCGTTCGCGAGCACCCACGCGACGGCCTGGCGGCACTGGCGCACGATCTCGTCCATGCGCACGCTCGGGATCAGCGCGTAGTCGATGACCGCAGTCGCGACACCGCGCGGCGCGAAGCCGTTGGCGACGTAGCTGAATTCGTCCTTGCCGAGCATCAGCCAGTAGCCGCCGTGGATGAAGACGAGCACCGGCGCACCCGATGCCGGCGCCGTGCCGGGCGCGGGCAGGAACAGGTCCAGGCGCTCGATCGGGCTGCGCCCGACCTGCAGGTCGAGCCTTGCCCGCTCGCCGAACGCGGCGCGCGTCGCGGCGCTCTCCTCGCGCCAGCGACGCAGGTAGTCTTCGAACGCCGGCACCTTGCGGCGGTTGTCGAACTGCGCGTCGAGCGCGGCCTGGTCGTACTGCAGGAACACCTTGCTCATCGAATCTCCCGCTTTGTTGATCCGGCCGAAGCCGACGACGGCATCGCCGGATCGGCCGGCACCGGCGGCACGGCCGCGCGCCACCGCTTCGCCGCGGCGAGGACCGCGTCCGGATACGCCGCGCGGCCACGGCTGCCGTTGTACCGCCCCAGCGCCATGAACAGGTCGCCCTTCTCGAGGTCGAGATAGTGGCGCAGGATCAGGCAGCCGTAGCGGATGTTCACGGTCGGCTCGAACAGGCGCCGGGCGTCGCCGTCGGCGAGCACGCGCGTCCAGAACGGCATCACCTGCATGTAGCCGAGCGCGCCGGCGCCGGAGACGGCGTGCCGCCGGAACCCGCTCTCGACCTGGATCAGGCCCAGCACCAGCTCGGGCTCGAGGCCCGCACGCTGCGCCTCGTAGCGTACCAGCGTCAGGAAATCGATCCGCTCGCGGTAGGTGGGCTTGTGCCGTCGCGGCAACGCCTGCGACATCGCCGCCAGCCAGTCGATCCGGTACCGGCGCGACGGCCAGATCGGTTCGCGCGGCGCGTGGTCGGTCACCGAGGCGACGAGCGCCGAGCGCACCGCCGCCGACAGGTCCTCGTACTGCTGCGCACCGGCGCGTGCACCGCCAGGCAGCGCGACACAGCACGCGAGCACGGCCGCCGGAAGCGCTCGGCGGGGCGATCCGGCGCGCAGCCGCGGCACCGCGATCAGAGCGTGCCGAGCCGCTCGATCGCGACGGCCACGGCGTCCTGGAGCGCGACGGTTTCGGTCGAGAGCCCGCGGCGCACCGTCATCTCGATGCGCCCCTCCTTCAGCCCGCGCTCGCCGACGGTGAGCCTCAGCGGCACCCCGATCAGCTCCCAGTCGGCGAAGATGACGCCCGGGCGCTCGTCGCGATCGTCGAGGATCACGTCGACGCCGGCGGCCGCGAGCGCGTCGTGCAGCGCGTCGGCCGCCTCGCGCACCGACGCCGAGCGCGAATAGCCGAGCGCGCAGACGACGATCTCGAAGGGCGCGAGCGCCCTCGGCCAGACGATGCCCTTGTCGTCGTGGTTCTGCTCGATCGCCGCGCCCGGCAGCCTGGTGATGCCGATGCCGTAGCAGCCCATCTCGATCGGCTTGGCCTTGCCGTCGTCGTCGACGAAGGTGGCGCCCATCGCCGCCGAGTACTTCGTGCCGAGGTAGAACACGTGCCCGACCTCGATGCCGCGGCGGATCGCGAGCACGCCCTTGCCGTCCGGCGAGGGATCGCCGGCCTGCACGTTGCGCAGGTCGGCGACGCGCACGGTCGCGCCGGAGTCCGTGCGATCGCCGCCGCCGGACGCCGCCGCCGGTTCCTGCTCGGGCTCGGGCAGGTCCCGGCCCCAGTTCACGCCGCTGAGGTGGAAATCGGTCTCGTTCGCACCGCAGATGAAGTCGTGCATCGCGGCGACGGTACGGTCGACGACGATGCGCACCGGGTGGCGCATGTTGATCGGCCCGAGGTAGCCGGGCGGGCAGCCGAAGTGGTGCACGATCTCGGCCTCGGTCGCGAATCGGAACCCCTTGAGCCCCGGCACCTTCGAGGCCTTGACCTCGTTCAGCTCGTGGTCGCCGCGCACGAGCAGCAGCCAGACCGTGGCCGGCGCGGGCGTGCCGTCCGGATGGAACGAATCGGTGGCGAGCACCAGCGACTTGATCGTTCGCTGCAGCGGCACGCCGAGCAATTCGGCGACCGCTTCGCAGCGCGCCCGACCCGGCGTCGGGACCTTGGTCATCGCCTCGGCTGGCGCGGCCCGCGTCGTCTGCCCCGGCTGCGCGTACAGCGCGACGGCTTCGGCGAGTTCGACGTTCGCGGCGTAGTCGCTGTCGGGACAGAACGCGATCGCGTCCTCGCCGGTCTCGGCCATGACCTGGAACTCGTGGCTCGCCGAGCCGCCGATCGCACCGGTGTCGGCCGCGACCGAACGCCATTCGAGGCCCATGCGGTCGAAGATCCTGACATAGGCGTCGAACATCCGCCGGTAGCTCTCGAGCGCGGTCTCCGGGCTGCGGTCGAACGAGTACGCGTCCTTCATCGTGAACTCGCGCCCGCGCATCACGCCGAAGCGCGGGCGCCGCTCGTCGCGGAACTTGGTCTGGATGTGATAGAAGTTCTTCGGCATCTGCCGGTAGCTTCGGATCTCCTGGCGCGCGATGTCGGTGACGACCTCCTCGGAGGTGGGCTGCACGATGAAGTCGCGGTCGTGGCGATCCTTGATGCGCAGCAGCTCGGCCCCGTACGCCTCCCACCGCCCCGATTCCATCCACAGCTCGGCGGGCTGCACGACCGGCATCAGGAGCTCGATCGCGCCGGCGGCGTCCATCTCCTCGCGCACGATCGTCTCGACGCGCCGGATCACGCGAAGCCCCATCGGCATGTACGTGTAGACGCCGCCGGCGAGCCGCTTGATCATGCCCGCACGGGTCATCAGCCGATGGCTGACGACCTCGGCATCGGCCGGCGCCTCCTTGAGCGTGCCGATGTGAAATGCGGATGCTTTCATCGGGAAATGCCTCTGTTCAGACGGATGCTGCTCTATATAATGGGCTGAATTCTAGAGTATCGAGGTAGCCATGCTGGACAAGAACGGCTACCGCCCGAACGTCGGCATCATTCTGGTCAATCGTCGCAACGAAGTCTTCTGGGGCAAACGGATCCGCGAGCACTCATGGCAGTTTCCTCAGGGCGGCATCAAGCGCGGGGAAACGCCGGAACAGGCGATGTACCGTGAACTGGAAGAGGAAGTCGGCCTTCGACCGGAGCATGTCAGGATCATCGGTCGCACGCGCAGCTGGCTGCGCTACGACGTTCCCGACCGATGGGTCAGGCGTGAGTGGCGGGGGCATTACCGCGGCCAGAAACAGATCTGGTACCTGCTGCGCATGCTCGGCCAGGACAACCACGTCTGCCTGCGTGCCTGCTCGCACCCGGAGTTCGATGCCTGGCGGTGGAACGAATACTGGGTGCCGCTCGACTCGGTGATCGAGTTCAAGCGCGACGTGTACCAGCTCGCGCTCACCGAGCTCGCACGCTTCCTCAACCAACGCCACGACGGGCAGCGCGGGCGTCGCCAGATCGAAATGCCCGGGCCGGCGGTCGACGCAGGCGCGGCGCAGCACGCGGCGGCGCGCGGTCCCGCGCAGGGGCAGGCATCGTCGCGCCCGTCGGCGCGCGCGATGGGCGAGGATCCGGGCCCGGCGAGCGGCGGCCGCTAGTCGCGCAGGACCAGCCGGCGCGCACGCCGACACCCGCGCGACCGCGCCCCGGCGCGCACGCCCGGCCGATGCACCCGTTCGTCGGGCGTGCGCCGCCTTGAGGCGCCCGGGTGCGGCCGCTCGTTGCGCACCGGCCACGGCCTCGGTAAGGTAACCATCTCCGCATCACCGACATCGGGTGCAGCACCGAGATGGACATCGCAGCGATCGACCGGCCCGCCCTGCTTCCCCTGGACGCCAGGCAACGCTACGGATTGCTGGAGGACTGCCGCGAAGTCGTCCTCGAGAGGCTCGGCGCCAGCGTCGACGGCGCGCTCGCAGGCGTCGTCGACGACCTGGTCGGCGAGGCGACGGTTGCGCAGTCGAGCACCCGCCAGCAGACGCTCCTCGACGCCGTCGCGCTCGTGCGCCGCCACGAACGGCTGATCGGCGCGCGCTTTCGGCAGTCGATGGGCGAGGCCTTCGAACGCCGGCTCGCCGACCAGCCGCCCGAACCACGGCGGCGATCGGACGCGCCGGATCCGTCGAGCGACGAGATGCGCCTCGTGCCCGACGAAGCGCTCGCGCAGGACCTCGACACCGGCCGGCTCGTGCAGCGCGCGCGCAGCAGGCTCGACCCGATCGAGGTGCTCGGGATCCGGGCGCGGCTCGCGGTGCTGCTCGAGCGCGACTGGTTCGACGAATCGACGCATCCGATCGCGCCGGAAGCGGTCTTCGACGCGCTGCGCGGTGCGCTCGACAGCTTCTCGCCGGACACGCCGGTGCGCGACGCGCTGCTCAACGCGTTCGAACCGCGCATCAGCCCGGCGCTGAACGCCACCTACGCCTGCGTCAACGCGCGCCTGAAGGCGGAGCACGTGCTGCCACGCATCCGTGCCCAGGTCGGCACGGCGGCCGGCGCCGCCGGCGCTGCCCACGCGGCGGCGGCGTCCAACGCGAACCCGCTGTCGCCCGCCGCGATCGGCGCGGCCCGCGCGCAGCTCGATCGACTGCTCGCCGCCATGCCGGCGAGCCCGGCGCACGCGCGCGGACACGCGGCGCGGGTGCTCTCGGATCCGGGGATGTTCGGCGTGGCCGACCTCCCGCTCGACTCGGTCCGTCCGCCGGTGCTCGAATCGCTGACCGCCGTCCAGCACGACGACGCGAAGGTGCTCGCGGACCTGCTGCCGCTGCTGATCGAGCGGGTGCGCGACCACGGCTCCTCGCTCGACCAGATGACCGTCGAACTGGTCGCGGTGGTCTTCGAGCAGATCCAGTCCGACCCGAACCTCGCCGATCCGGTCAGGCAGCAGATCCTCCGGCTGCCGGTGATCGCCGTGAAGGCTGCACTGCTCGATCGCAGCTTCTTCGCGCGCAGGGCGCACCCGCTGCGCCGCCTGATCGACCGCATGACCCGCGTCGCGGTGGACCCGGAGCTCGATCTCGCGCCGGCCTCGTCGCTCGTCGCGTCGCTGCAGGCGATCGTCGATCGCCTGGTGTCGACCTTCGACCAGGACCTCTCGGCGTTCACCGACGCCTTCGACGCGATCGAGTCGCTGTGCGCCGACGCGCGCGAGCGTCGACGCGCCGACATCGCGAACCGCATCGAGACCGCGCAGCGCGACGAAGCGCTGGCGCTGGCGATCGACGAGGCACGCCGGACGATCGCGGCCCGCCTCGACGGCTCGGTTCCCGAATTCGTGCGCGCCTTCCTCGTCGACTGGTGGGCGCCGGCCGCCGCGCGCGGGATGCCCGACGCGCTCGCGACCGCCGACCTCCTCGCGTGGAGCGTCACGCCGAAGTCGGCCGAGGAAGTCAGGCGGCTCGCGACGCTGCTGCCGCCGATGCTGCGCTCGCTCGACGAGGGCGCGACGCTGGCTCAGGTGCCGGACGAGCAGCGCAGCGCGTTCCTGCAGCACCTGATGCAGACGCACACCGCGGTCATCGCGATGGCGAAGGCGCACGCGCCCTCGGGTGCGCACGCCGGCGCGCCGGGCGCCGCGCAAGCTGCCGCGCCGGGTTTCGTGCCGGGTTTCGTGCCGGGTTTCGCGCCCTCTTCCGTGCCCTCGTCCGCGCCCTCGCCAGTGCCCTCGCCCGCACCCGCTGCCGACCGGCTCGCGGACGGCGCGACGCACCGACACCCGGCGCCCGTCGAGACAGGCCCGGCCCTGGGGATGGGCGTGGGCGTGGGCGTGGGGGCGGGCGCGGCTGCGGCCACGCGCACGCCCGGCGAGGCCGGCGGCACCGGCGCGCCCGCCCGCATCCGCCACACGACCGTGCTCGCCGCGTTCCGCAAGGGCGACCGCGTGCGCATCACCGACCCCGACGGTTCGTCGGCGATCTTCCGGCTGGCCTGGGTGAGCCCGGCCCGCAAGCTCTTCATCCTGTCGCGCCACCCGGCCGAGACGCGGACCTTCGACGCCCCCGACCTGGCCGCGCTGGCGATCGCCGGCAATGCGGCGGTCGTCGCCGAGCCGCTCGCGGTCGACGCGGCGATCGACCGATCGCTGGCGTCGGCAGTCCCGGCCGCCTGAGCCGACCGCGCCGCCTTCGCCGCCCACGCCGGTGGCGAAGGTCGCGGTGGCTATACCGGCGTCAGCAGCGGCTTGCCGGCGAAGTAGGCGTCGACGTTGCCGACGGTGAGATCGCCCATCGCCTTTCGCGTCTCGTCGGTGCCGCTCGCGTGGTGCGGCTGGAGCACGACGCGGTCGAGGTCGATCAGCGCCTTCGGCACGCGCGGCTCGTCGTCGAAGACGTCGAGCCCGGCGCCGGCGAGCTTCTTGTCGGTGAGCAGCCGGATCAGCGCGTCCTGGTCGACGACCGAACCTCGGGCGATGTTGACGAAGTAGCCCTTGGGCCCGAGCGCCTCGAGGACCTTCGCCGACACCACCTTGCGCGTCGCCTCGCCACCGGGGCACGCGGCGATCAGGATGTCGGACCACGCGCCGAGCGCGACCGGGTCGTCGACGTAGCGGTACGCGACCTGCTTGGGACGCGGTCCGAAATACGCGATCTCGGTGCCGAACGCGGCCATGCGGTGCGCGATCGCCTGCCCGATGCGCCCCATGCCGACGATCCCGACCTTGCGCCCGCGGATGGCGGTGGTGAGCGGGTACGCGGCCTTCAGCCACGAGCCGGCGCGCAGGTAGCGGTCGGCGTCGACGACGCGGCGAACCGTCGCCAGCACCAGCGCGACCGCCAGGTCGGCGACATCGTCGGTCAGCACGTCCGGCGTGTTCGTCACCGCGATGCCGTGCGACTTGCAGTACGGCAGGTCGACGGCGTCGATGCCGACGCCGAAGCACGAGACGAGCTTCACCTTCGGCATCCTGCTCAGCGTGGCCGCGTCGATGCCGACGCCGCCGCTGGTGACGACGACTTCGCAGGTCGGCGCGAGCTTCTCGATCAGCGCGCCCTTGTCGGCCTCCGCGTAGAGCCTGCGCGTGCCCGGGTAGGTATCCTCGAGCCGCTCCTGCGTGGGCTTGTGCAGCGGGCACATCAGCAGGATGTCTTTCTGGGTCATGCGGGTTCTCTCCTACGGTTGCTTCGGGACCGGTGCCGGCCGTGCGCGGGCGCGCCGGCGCGGGACGGCGTCGCGCTCAGGGCGCGAAGGGCGCCGGCAGTGCAATGCGGTGGCGCACCGACCAGGGCTTCAGCAGCGGCATGATCGACGGGTGCAGCGCGATGCCGCCGGCGAGCTGCTCGCGCTTTCGCGCGAGACCCCGCTCGCCCGGCAGTCGAACCGGGTGCGCGGCGTCGCGCGGATTGCTCCGGCGGCACGCGTCGGCGATCCAGTCGGTCTGCCAGGTGAACTCGGCGCTGCCGCCGAACGCGGCCGGGTCGGCGAGCCTGAGCATCACCGTCGCGCCCCACCCCTCGGCGATGTCGGCGCGGCCGTGGCCTGCGAGGCCGCCGGTCAGCGCCTCGACCAGCAGCGCGAGCCCGTAGCCCTTGTGGCCGGCGTCGAGCCCGCCCAGCGGCAGGATCGTGCCGGGCGGTTGCGCGAAGATCACGGTGGGATCCCGCGTGGGCTGGCCGAGCGCATCGAGCCACCACTCGTGTTCGCCGGCGGTGCCGGCGGCGCGCAGCCGCCCGGACATGCCGTTGGTGGTGATGGAGGCGGAAATGTCGACGAGGATCGGATCGTGCGACGTGGGGATGCCGAAGGCCATCGGGTTCGGCGTGAACACGGCCTGCGTGCCGCCGAAGGGCGCGACGCTCGCGACCGCCGGATCCGAGCAGTACAACTCGATCATCAGCCCGGCGCGCGCGACCGCCTCGAGATACGCGGCGAGACACGCGATGTGGTGGCTGCGGCGGATCACGACCGTCGCGGTGCCGTGCTCGAGCGCCCGCGGCCGCGCCCAGTCGATCGCCCGTCTCACGAGATGCGGCCCCGGCAGGCGCAGGCCGTCCCAGGTCGCGACCGACGCGCGCTCGGACACGACCTCCGGATCGCCGGCCTTCGTCATCGCGCCCTTCTCGATCTCGGCCAGATACGGCGCGAGGAGCGCGAGGCCGTGGGTGTCGTGCCCGAGGAGGTCGCCTTCGACCAGCACCTCGGCGACGTCGCTCGCCATGTCGGCCTCGAGGCCACCGGCCTGCAGCAGCGCCACGGCGAAGTCGCAGAGCGCGTCCGCGTCGAAGCACTGGCGATCGTAGTCGGTCATCGTGCGGCCCGATCAGTAGACCGCGCGCCCGCCGGACAGGTCGAACACCGCGCCGGTCGAGAACGCGCACTCCTCGCTCGCGAGCCACGCGATCAGCGCCGCGATCTCGTCGACGGTCCCGAACCGGCCCATCGGGATCTTCGAGAGCATGAAATCGATGTGGGCCTGCGACATCTGGTCGAAGATCGCCGTCTTGACCGCCGCCGGCGTCACGCAGTTCACGCGGATGCCGGTCTTGGCGAGTTCCTTGCCGAGCGACTTCGTGAGACCGATCACCGCGGCCTTCGACGCCGAGTACGCCGACGCGTTCGGATTGCCCTCCTTGCCGGCGATCGACGCGATGTTGACGATGCGCCCGTAGTCGCGCCGGCGCATTTCGGCGACCACCGCCCGGTTGCACAGGAAGAGGCCGTGCACGTTGACGTCGAAGACCTTCTTCCAGTCGGCGAAGTCGTATTCCCAGACGGTGCGGTTCGGACCGGTGATGCCGGCACTGCACACGAGGATGTCGAGCGCGCCGAACGCGTCGACGGTCTTCTCGAGCGCCGCGGCGACGCCGGCCTCGTCCGACACGTCCAGGCCGACCGCGAGGTGCGAGCCCTTGCCCTCGATCGCCGGCAGGCGCGCCGCACTGGCCGTGCAGGCCGCCTGATCGAGGTCCCACAACGCGACCCGCGCACCGCTGGCGGCGAGCCGCTGTGCGACCGCCAGGCCGATGCCTGCCGCGCCGCCGGTCACGACCGCATGGCGGCCCTTGAGGTCGATCTGGTTCATTGCTCGCTCCGGGGGTTTTCTCTAGCATAACAAAGCGGCCCGACCGACCGGCCGTCCCCGCGGCGGCCGCGGCGACGGTGCCGTTCCGCTATCGGCGCAGGCACGCCGGCGGCAGCGGCGCCGCCCGCGCCCCCTCCCCCTCCCACGGATATCACCTTGAAGCCTTCGCACCGCCCACGCGTACTCATCACCGACCACGGCATGCGCGATCTCGAACTCGAGCGCAAGATCTTCGCCGACGCCGACATCGAACTGCGCGTCGCGCAGTGCCGCACCCAGCAGGACGTCATCCGCGACGCCGAAGGCTGCTGTGCGCTGCTCATCACCTATGCGCCGATCGATCACACCGTATTCGCCGCGCGTCCTGAGATCGGCCTCGTGGCGCGCTACGGCGCCGGCTACGACACGATCGACACCGCCGACGCCGCGCGCGCCGGGGTATGGGTCACCAACTCGCCCGACTACGGCGTCGGCGAGGTGTCGCTGCACGCGCTCGCGATGCTGCTCGGCCTGATCCGCCGCCTCACGCCGCTGAACGCCGACGTCCACGCGGGCGGCTGGCATCACGCAGGCGCCGGCAAGATCCCGCGCGCGCAGGAGCTGACCGTCGGGGTGCTCGGTCTCGGGCGCATCGGGAAGCGCTTCGCGCACTACGCGCAGCCGATCTTCAAGCGGGTGATCGCGCACGACCCGCACCTGATCGACGGCGACTTCCCGCAGTACGTCGAGCGCGTCGGGCTCGAGGCGCTGTTCGAGCAGGCGGACGCCATCTCGATCCACTGCCTGCTGAACGACGAGACCCGCGGGCTCGTCGGCGAATCGCTGCTCGCCCGAATGAAGCCGGGCTCGTACCTCGTGAACACCGCGCGCGGCGGCATCGTCGACATCGACGGACTCACCCGCGTCGTCGCGAGCGGACGGCTCGACGGCGTCGGGCTCGACGTGCTGCCGGTCGAACCGGTGCCGCCGGGGCACCCGCTGCTCGCGGATCCGCGGGTGCTGTTCACGCCGCATTCCGCGTTCTACTCGACCACCGCCGACGTCGAGCTTCGGCGCAAGGCGGCGATGAACATCGTCGACTGGATCCGGACCGGACGGCCGAACTACCCGGTGGTCGTCGGCACCCGGCGCTGGCAGCGCGACTGACACCAAGAGCGCGCCCGGATCGCGGGCACGAAGACTGCGCGCGACGGCGCATGCCGCACGCGCTACGTCCTTCCGACGCCTGCACGCCGAACGCACGCCCGACGCCGGCGTGTCCCGTCGTCACGCCGCCGCGCTCGCGGCTCGGGCCGGCCGCGCGGCGCCACGGGTGGCTCGCCGCGCTCGCGGTGGCGGCCGCGCTCGCGGTGGCGGCCGGGCTCGCGGCGGGCGTCGCAGCGGCCCAGGACCAGGGCGCCCGCGCCGGCGTCGTCGCCGCGCGGCCGGCGTCGGCGGTCGCGGCCGGCGACGCGGCGACGCTGCGCGAGCACTACCGTGCGCTCAGGACCCGGCTCGACGACAGCCCGCTGGGCATTCCGGTGCTGCTCGATTCGTCCGAGGACGGCGACCGCGTCGGCGGCAGCGTCGACGCGGTGCTCGAGCAGCCGTTCGAGCGGGTCGCGTCGGTGCTGCGCGATCCGCGCGAGTGGTGTCGCATCGTGATGCTCCAGCCGAACACCCGCAACTGCATCCATTCGCGCGACGGCGACGAGGACGTGCTCGTCGTCGACGTCGGCGACGAGGACGACGCGGCCTCGACACCCGACCTGCGCTTCGTGTTTCGCGACGCGCACGTCGGGCCGGACGCGCTCGGCGTCTCGCTTCGCGCACCGAGCGGCCCCTACGGCACGGCGCGATACCGGATCCAGGTCGCCGCAGTGCGGGTCGACGCCCGGACCTTCCTGCGCCTGCGCTACGGCTACGACACGTCGTTCATGAGCCGGCTCGCCGTCGACGCCTACCTGTCGACCTTCGGGCGCGACAAGGTCGGATTCTCGACAGTCGGCACCGGCGCGGATGGCCGCCCGCAGTACGTCAAGGGCAGGCGCGGCATCGCCGAGCGCAACGCCGCGCGCTACTTCTTCGCGCTGCAGGCCAGCATCCAGGCACGCGACGCCGACCCGGGGGGCGCGCTGGACGCGCGCCTGGACCGCTGGCTCGAGCTGACCGAACGCTTCCCGGCGCAACTGAAGGAAGCCGATCGCGACGCCTACATCGAGCGCAAGCACCGCGACTTCGCGCGCCACGCGCGCCGCCAGCAGGCGATCGACCGGCGCTGAGGAGGAGGGCGGCGCGCTCGTGCAACCGGCCGCGAGTCGAGCTGGCACCGGCGCCTGGCCGAGCCACCTCGCGCGGTTCCCCCATCGTCGTGATTCATGCCCGGTGCATTCGTGTACCGCCTGAGTCGACGCCAGCACCGGCAGCGAACAATGTGGTCCGTGCGTCGCGCCTGCGGCGATGGAGCTGCTCGAACGCTCGGGACCTGGCCCGGCGCCTCGACGCGAAGTGCGATCTAATGCGCCCTCCAGCAGGCAGGCCGTGGCGCCGATGCTGATCGAACGATCCGGGAGAGGCTGCATGACAGAGACGGGAGTCTGCCGCGATGCAGACGCAGCACTGCGATGAGTCGCTCAGCCACAGGCTCGACGGCATCGCTGACCGCTTCGGTCAGCCTGCGGCAGCTCGAGATTCTCGTCCGTGTCGCGGATGCCGGCAGCATGAGCGCTGCGGCAGAGCAGCTCGAGTTCAAGCAACCAACGGTCTCGCAGTCGGTGGGAGCACTCGAGAAGGCGCTCGGTGTCCAGTTGTTCGATCGTTCGGTTCGTCCACCGGCCCTCACGCTCGCTGGCGCGACCGTCGTCAGGCACGCGCGCGGCGTGCTCGCGCAACTCCGTGCCCTCGAATCGGCACTCCAACCGGACGGGGACCTGCGCCTGGCACGCCTGCGGATCGGCATGCTCGACAGTTTCGCGTCGACGGCAGGGCCATATGTCGCCGACCAGTTGCGCGATCTCGCAGCCGAACTGACGGTCACATCGGGCTTTCAGTCCACCACCTTCCAGGCGCTGGTCGATCGCCGCGTCGACGTCATCGTGACCGCCGATACCTCACCGGTACCAGACGGGATCGCGGTCCTGCCGCTTCTCGAGGAGACGTTCCTGCTGGCATTGCCGGCATCCTTCCCGGCGCCGATCGAGCAACTGGGCGATCTCGTCGCCAGCCTTCCCTACATCCGATACGGTCGGGCCGCCCACATGCTCACGCCGATCGAGCGCTACTTCGAGCAGTCCGGGGTGAACCCATCGGCCCGATTCCAGTTCGACACGACCGACGCGGTGATGCGCATGGTCTCCGGAGGTTTCGGATGGACGTTGCTGACCCCGCTGATCTTCGTGAAGTCACTCGGGCCGCGCGACATGGTCAGGGCGCTTCCGCTTCCACACGGCGAGATCAGGCGACAACTGGTCGTCGCCACGCGGCGTGACGAGTCTCCGCGACTCGGTTCGCTGATTCGAAGGATCGCCGGCGAGGTCCTGCGCACGCACGTGTTGCCCCAGGTGCGAGGCAGGCTGCCCGACGTCGGCCGGTTCGATCCGGTCGCCGATTCGTCGCGTGAAGAAAAAACGCGATAGTATTGTCATCAACTATTCTCAAAATAGGCATTCGACTATGGAATGCCGCGCTCACGGAGACGCCCATGCACGCTGACAAGCCCCTGTCCGACATTCGTCGAAGCCGCCGCCAGCTGATCGGCGCTGCCGGACTGTTCGCAACCACGACTTCGCTGTGGTGCTCGCTGGCACGCTCGCAGAATGCCTTCCCGGTCAGACCGATCCGGCTGATCGTTCCGGCCGGCGCGGGCGGAAACGTCGACCTCGTCTCACGGGTCGTGGCGCAGCGGGCCTCGACAGTGCTTGGCCAACCGATCGTCATCGAAAACAAGGCAGGGGCCAGCGGCAATATCGGACTCGGTGTCGTCGCCAACAGTCCGCCGGATGGCTACACGCTGGGCATGGCGGCCGCGGCGATGCTGACGATTAACCCCCACCTCTACGGGAGCATGTCGTTCGATCCGTTGAAGGACTTGACCCCGGTCACCAACGTCTCGACCGGCGCGGAGGTTCTGGTCGTGCGACCAGAGTTGGGCGTTAGAACGATGGACGCACTCATTGCACTCGCGAAGCGCGAGCCGGGAAAACTCAATAGCGGCAGTGCAGGCCGTGGATCGCTCACACACATGTCGCTCGAAATGCTGAAGGTAAAGGCCGGTGTCGACATCGTCCACGTTCCGTTCAAGTCGGCAGCCGAGTCGCTGAACGGCGTGCTGTCCGGCACCGTGCACATGATGGTCGACACCATCAGCACCTCGCTTCCGCACATCCGCAGCGGCAAGTTGATTCCGCTCGCGGTCACGAGCTCGAAGCGGATCGCGGAACTTCCGGACGTGCCGACGTTCCAGGAGGCCAGCGTCAAGGACTATGTCGCCGAGGCCTGGATGGCGGTCGTCGGACCCGCGGGGATGAAGGCACCGGTCGTCGACGCCGTTCATCGCGCCATACGCGAGTCGCTTTCCGATCCGGCGGTTGCGACGCGCCTGAAGACGCTCGTGAACACGCCTGTCGGCAGCGCGCCTGCCGAACTGGCGGCACAGATCAAGTCCGAGTGGGCCGATTGGAAGGAAGTCATTGCTCGGGCAGGCCTCAAGAAGAACTGATTGCCGTACGCGAGGGCATTGCATGACGCACACCATTGCGAGGGCGCAGGATCGCGCCCCTGCGGACACACTGACCGTCAGACCGCTGACGCCGCAGGTCGGCGCCGAAATCCTGGGCGTGGACGTCTGCGAAGGTATCGACGAGCGGACGTTCCTCAGGATACGGGACGCGCTTCATCGCCATGGCGTGATCGTCCTGCGCGAGCAGCAGTTGTCGCCAGCGACTCAGGTCCGATTGGCGGAGCGATTCGGCCCGCTTAGGGTCTCCTTCTACAACAAGTACGCGGTACCCGGCCACCCGGAACTGACCGTTGTCTCGAACATCGTCGAGGACGGTCGGTCGATCGGGATTGCGGATGCCGGGATGCTCTGGCACACGGATGCGTCCTACCTGCGTACACCCGACGCCTATACGCTCCTCTACGCGATCGAAGTGCCGGCGCCGGAAGGCGCGCCGCTGGGCGATACCTTGTTCTCCAGTGCGGCGGCAGCCTACGAGGCGCTGACCGAGCACGATCGGCAGCGACTCGATGGACTAAAGGGCGTCCACAGTTTCGCTTGGCATCTGGAACGCAAGGCCCAGGCCGGCCAACTGAAGCGAGCGCCACTGAGCGCCGCGCAGAAGTCGGAAACGCCCGATGTCCAGCACCCGGTGGTGCGCACGCACCCGGTCACCGCAAGACGCTGTCTCTACGTGACCGAAGGTCATACCGCTGCGATCGCCGGCATGTCCACGGCCGACAGTGACGCACTGCTCGCCGAACTGACGGCGCACCTCGCGCGTCCGGAATTCATCTATCGGCATCACTGGCGGCCTGGTGATCTGGTGATCTGGGACAACTGCACGGTCCACCACCTGGCGGTGTTCGACTATGGCGAGCGCCGGCGTCGTCTGCACCGCACCGGCATCTGCGGACCGGTGCCGGAATGACAATGAGGATCGTGCCGAGCGGCGTCCCCGCTGGCGCCGAAGTCTTCGGCGTCGACATCGCCGCCGGCATCGACGAGGCAACCTTTGCGGAAATACGCGGGGCCTTGCACGAGCACACCGTCATCGTGCTTCGCGACCAACGACTCACCCCCGAGCAGCAGATCGCGTTCTCTCGCAGGTTCGGTCCCCTCGAGCCTCACGTACTGCCGAAGTACCTCGTGCCCGGATACCGGGATCTGATCTGCATCTCCAACATTCTCGACGACGCCGGCGAGCCGATCGGCCTGACCGATGCGGGACGCGTCTGGCATACGGATGGCCATTTCGCGGAGCGCCCGAACCTCTACTCGATGCTGTACGCGCTCGAGGTCCCTCACGACGACGCTGGGACGCCACTCGGTTCGACCTGGTTCGCAAACACCGCGGATGCCTACGATCGCCTCGATGCCGCGACACGGGCCAGACTGAACGGCCTGACGGCCGAGAACAGCCTCGAGGCAGTGCATGCGATGTTGCGGAAGATCAATCCGGACATGAAGCGTGCGCCACTGAGCGAGGAGGCACGCCGCGTCGTCGTGCACCCGGTCGTGCGGACGCACCCGGTCACGCGCCGTCGATGCATCTACGTGACGCAGGCGGCCACCAAGTGCATCCTCGGACTCGAGCAGACGCAGAGCCAGGCGCTGATCGACCGTCTGCAGGCTCACTGCGTCGAGTCCGCATATGTCTATCGTCACAAGTGGGCTGTCGGCGACGTGCTGATCTGGGACAACTGCGCTGCACAACATCTTGCCAACGGCGACTATTCGCTGCCACAGCGTCGGCTGATGCACCGCACAACGATCGCCGGCAGCGTTCCGCACTGACGGCGCCATGCGCTACCTGACCGAGGATGAACTGGTCGAGTTGATCTCGGATCGCGACGTCTTCGCGTTGGTCTCCCAGGCGTTCGAGATCCATGGGCGGGATAGGCGGGTCGCTTCCCGGCCGGCAGCGGCATTCATGGTGGCAGAGCACCCGCTCCCCGTGCTTCTGCCCTTGAAGGGTGCGGTCGCGACCCGATTGAACGTGGCCGGCGTACTTGTCGGCGCGCAGCACGGCGACTACGTGTTGCTCGTGCTGGACAGCCGGTCGGGCCAGATCCGCGGCATCGTCGAGCAAGCGCGAGCGATCAAGCGACGCACGGCGGCCAGCGCGCTGGCCGCCGCACGGCTCGCGGGTGCCGCTAGCGCGCGGGTGGCCGCGGTCATCGGCGCCGGGCAAATCGCCCGGGAGTTGATCCGACTGCTGCCGCAAGCGTTACCGACGGTCGAGACGGTGCGAGTGGCCGCGCGCAGCCAGTCGAGCGCATCGAGGCTGGTCGCGACCTGTGCGCAGGCATCACGTCCGCGGTTGACTGCCGAGGCAACCCCTGCAGACGCGCTCGCAGGTGCCGACGTCGTGTTCACAGTGACCAGCGCGTCGACCCCGATCATCGGCACCGGCCTACTCTCGCCCGGGATGACGGTCTGCGCACTGGGTGGAGGCCCCGAGATCTCCATCGGTGCGCTATCCGCGATCGACAGACTCCTGGTCGACGACCCCGACTATGCGCTTACCCGCGGCACGCTGGCCGGCTGGGTACACGAGGGGTCGATGACCCGCGAGGCGATCGTTTCCAGGATCGATGCTGACTTCGGCCAGCTGCAACTCGGTTGCGCAGTCGGGCGCGAGCACGATTCGCAGACGGTGCTCGCCGTGGTACAGGGGATGGCGATTTGCGACCTCGTGATCGCAGACGAGGCACTCCGGCGCGCCGAGATGCTGGGCATTGGACGAACGATCCCGATCGCACCGCAGTCGGCACGGGATCCGGCACCGGCAAGCTCGTCTGCGAAATCGGTGATCGACAGTTGGAGCGCACAGTGATCGAGCACACCCTGTTCGCGCAGATTCCCAGGCCGGCGCCCGGCGCACTGGATGGATTGCGGGGCCTCGGGGTGGCCGATCTCTTCGACGAGATGGATCCGGATGACCGCGACCGTCGATTGATGCGGGGAGACATCCGTCCCAGAGCCAAGCCAGGCTGCTTCTCGGGCCCTGCGGTCACGGTCGAGGTGCCGGCCGGCGACAATCTGATGGTGCATGCGGCGCTTCACGTCGCCCGCGCCGGAGACGTGCTCGTCATCTCCAATGGTGGCATCGCGCGCGGTGCGCTTTGGGGCGAGAACGTCTCGGTTCAGGCTCGAGTGCTCGGACTCGCAGGGGTTGTCGTGGACGGCCCGGTACGGGATTCGGCCGCACTGCGCGACATCGATTTTCCAGTCCATGCGTCCATCCTATCGGTCTCGAAGGCGACCAAGGAAAAGGTAGGCAGGATCAACATGCCGATGACCTGCGGTGACGTCACGGTACGTCCCGGGGATATCGTCATCGGCGATGACGACGGGATCATCGTCGTACCGCCGGAACGGATCGCCGAACTGGCCTTCGCTGCGCGGCAACGTGCGAACCGGGCGCTTGCACTGCGTGACGGCATCGAGCGGGGCCGCTCGATGTACGAGCAACTGGGGACCGGCGCGATCCTCGCATCGCTGGGCGTCGGTTTCGTCGAGACCCATTGGCGCGATCCGCGCCCTTCGGATTCATCTAACGCCGCGAACAGGAAGCAGCCATGACGTTGAACATTCGACCGCTCGCATTCGCGCTCGGCGCCGCCGTTCTCGACCTCGACCTGCGTCAGCGATTGCCTGACGAAGCCATCGCGGCCATCCGCCAGGCTTGGCTCGATCACCTCCTGCTGTGCTTCCCGGGACAGGACCTCACCCCGGAGCAACAGATGGCATTTTGCAGCCGCTTCGGCGAGCTGGACGACCATCGCTCCAGACCTCATTGGAACCTCCCCGATCACCCGGCCGTCAATATCGTCGCGAATCAGCCGATCGAAGTCGGGGGAAAGCGGCTGCTGACACTCATTGCAGACAAGTGGCACACGGACATGTCGTTTTCGGTGCGGCCGGCTTCGGCAAGCTGGCTGCATGCGAAAATCCTGCCGCCCATCGGCGGTGACACGATGTTCGCGAACATGTATCGAGCCTATGAAGCGCTTTCACCGAGCATGAAGCGTCTGGTGGAGGGGCTGGACGGCGTACACGACGTGAGCCTGGCGCCCGACTTCCATCGCTACACACCCGAGATCCAGGCGGTACGTCGACGCAATCACCCGCCAGTCGTTCATCCGGTCATCAGAACGCATCCCGAATCGGGGCGCAAGGGGATTTTCGCCGGAGGATTCCTGCGCCACTTCGTCGGCTTCAGCGAGCAGGAGAGCAGGCCGATCATCGACTTCCTGAACGCGCACGCGACTGCGCCGGAGTTCGTCTATCGCCATCACTGGTCTGCGGGCGATCTGCTCATGTGGGACAACCGTTGCACGATGCACTTCGCGATCCAGGACTACGACCGATCGCACCTGCGTCAACTGCAGCGCTGCACGCTGTTTGCACCAGTCTCGGGACGCTTCCTGGACGAGCAGGCGGCTCAGGCGGCCTGAGCAGGTCGACCGCCACAACCCGTCGTGCCTAGCATCGGCGTGCCGGCCGGATAGACTGCCGTCGTTCGTCGGAACGAAGGGGTGAGGCCGTGAACCTGCGCCAGCTGAAGTACTTCGTGAAGGTGGTCGAGGCCGGCAGCATGACGCGCGCCGCCGAGCAGCTGTTCGTCGCGCAACCCGCGCTGGGCATGCAGATCCGGCAGCTCGAGGAGGACGTCGGCGTCGCGCTGCTCGATCGGCATTCGCGGGGCGTGACGCCGACGCGGGCGGGCGCGCTGCTGCTCGAGCGCGCCCGCGCGATCCTCGCGCTCGTCGAGCAGGCGCGCAGCGAAGTGTCCGCCTGCGATCGCGGGAGAGCGAAACGCTGCGCCTCGGGCTCACGCCCGCGCTGATGGGCGTGATCGGTCCGGAGCTGGCCGTCGACGCCAGGGACCGGATCCCGCACCTGTTCCTCGGCCTCGTGGAGGAGATGAGCCACCGCCTCGTCGAAGCGCTTCGCCGCGGCGAGCTGGACCTGATCCTCGCGTACGACGTACCCGACGCGCCGCAGTTCGCGCGCACCGCGCTGATGCAGGACGATCTCGTGCTCGCGACGCCGCCCGGTCCGCGGCGGGGCGAACCGGTCGCGTTCGCGGCCGCGCTCGAGGAACGGATCGCGATGCCCGAGGCCGGCGACAGCGTCAGGGAGCTCGTCGTCCGGACGGCCCGCGACCTCGGCCTCGACCTCGACATCGGCTACGAGGTCCGATCGATCGGCGCGATCAAGCGCCTGGTGCAGCGCGGCGCGGCCGCCGGCATCCTGCCGTACGCGTCGATCCACGAAGAGGTCTGCGACGGATCGCTCGACGCGCGCCCGATCGTCGCGCCGCAGCTGCGCCGAACGCTGTTCCTCGCACGCGCCGCCTCGCAGGCCCCGTTCCGCAACGAGCTGGCGCTCACGAGCGTGGTCCGCGACGCGCTCGGTCGCCTGTCGGACGTGCTCGGTCCGCTCGCGCACCCGCTCCTGCCCCGCGAGCCCTAGAACGGCGCGGGCGAAGCGCGCGGCCTTCCGCGCGAGCACTAAGGATTCCTGTGGGCAGCCCTAAGCGGACGGCATTGGACGCGGGCAACCGCGCCGTGTCCAATCCGGTCATGGACACCGACCTGAACCGATCGCCGCTGTTCGACGACCTCGTGGCCGCCAACCGCATCCTCGCCGTGCAGGGGCTCCTCGACGGCTTCGGCCACCTGAGCGCGCGGCACCCCACGCGGGCCGGGCACTTCGTGATGTCGCGCATGCGCGCGCCTCGGCTCGTCACGCGTGCCGACCTGGTCGAGGTGGATCTGGACGGCGTCGCGGTCGACCCGGTCGACGCCCGGCTCCCGGCCGAGCGGGCGATCCACGCCGCGATGTACCGGGCGCGGCCGGACGTCGCCGCCGTCTGTCACCACCATGCGCCGTCGATGCTGCCCTTCTGCGTCGCGCAAGTGCCGCTCGTGCCGGTGTTCCACGTCGGCGCGACCATGGGTTCGCGTGTCCCGCTGTGGGACGGCCGTACCGAGTTCGGCGACACCGACCTGCTGGTCGTCACCGCCGCGCAGGGCGACTCGCTCGCGCGCACGCTCGGCGACGCGTGGACGGTGCTGATGCGCGGCCACGGGACGACCGTCGTCGCGCGTTCGGTGCGCGAGATGGTGTTTCGGTGCGTCTACGGCGCGCGCAACGCCGAACTGCAACTCGCAGCGGGACGGCTCGGCCCGGTCGCGCAGCTGAGCGCCGGCGAGGCCGCCGCCGCGTCCGAATGCAACCTTAGGCCCCCGGTCGTCGACCGCGCGTGGGATCTGTGGATCGCACAGGCTTATGGGCTCGCCGATCGATTCGAACCTTCTGGAGAAGCTGCATGAGCAAGCCCGTGCGCGCCATCGCGTCGCTGATCGCCTTCGCAATCGTCGCGGCCGCCCCGTCGGCCGGGCAAGCCGGCGACTTCCCGACCCGACCGATCAAGGTGGTCGTGGCGTTTCCGCCCGGCGGCGGGGCCGACCTCACCGCCCGGACCGTCGCGCAGAAGCTCGGCGAATCGATGCACCAGCCGGTCGTCGTCGAGAACCGGGCCGGCGCGAACGGCGCGGTCGGCGCGGCATCGGTCGCGAAGGCGACGCCGGACGGCTACACGCTGCTGTTCATCGACCGCGGCGCGCTCGGCATCAACCCGAGCCTGTACGCGAAGCTCGCCTACGACCCGGTCAAGGACTTCGCGCACGTCTGCATCGCGACCGAGGCCCCGTACGTGCTGGTGGTGAACCCGGCGCTCGGCGTCGGCACCGTCGCCGAGCTCGCGACGCTCGCCAGGCGCAGGCCCGGCGAGCTCCTGTACGGCAGCTTCGGGATCGGCAGCATGGCGCAGCTCAACCTCGAGTCGCTGAACAGGCGCCTCGGCATCGAACTTCGCCACGTGCCGTACAAGGGTGCGGGTCCCGCGGTGCAGGCGGTCGTCGCCGGCGAAGTCGGCGTGGCGCTCGCGTCCGCGCCGAGCGTGCTCGGCTTCCTGCGCGAGGGGCGACTGCGCGCGATCGCGGTCGGCTCGGCGCGTCGCCTGTCGTTGCTGCCGGACGTCCCGACGATGGCCGAGGCCGGTCTCGGCGCCGACGTGCTGCTGCCCACCTGGTTCGCATTTTCGGCGCCTGCCGGCACGCCGGACGAGATCGTCGCGCGGCTCAACGCCGAGATGCGCCGCGCGCTGGCGGCGCCGGAGGTCGTCGAGCAACTGTCACGCAATGGACTCGTACCCTACGGCAGCACCCCGCAGGCAATGGCATCGACCGTGCGCGAGGACGTCGCCCGCTTCGCGGCGATCACGAAGGCGATCGGCCTGAAGCCCGAGTGACGCAGCCGCGTACGGCGCGACGACGCGCCTACGCAGCGGGCAGCCGCACGACGAATCGCGCGCCGCCGCCGGCACGCGCCTCGCAGGCGACCGTCCCGTCGTGCGCGCGCGCGATCTGGCGCGCCAGCGCGAGACCGAGCCCGACGCCGCCCGCGCTCTCCGGATGGCCGCCCGGCCGGTAGAACGCCTCGAAGATGCGTTCGCGCTCCGCCGCCGGCACCCCGGGGCCCCGATCGAGCACCTCGAGCCTGATCGCATCGTCGTCGCGCGCGAGGACGACACGGACAGGCTCGGGCGCCGCCGCCGGGTCGCTCGCCCCCGACGGCGCAGGATGGTGGCGGAGCGCGTTCTCGAGCAGGTTGCGCACGAGCCGTCGCAGCAGGCGCGGGTCGCCGCGCAGCGCGAACGCGTCGGCAGGGTCGGGCCCGCCGACGCGCTCGGCGACCTCGACCTCGGCGCCGACCCGCGCCGCCTCCTCGGCCGCGATGCCCGCCAGGTCGACCGGATCCGGCGCGAATTCGAGGGCGTGGTCGGCGTTGTCGAGTCGGCTCGCGGTGAGGATCTCGTCGACGAGCTGGTCGAGCTCGCCGATGTTGCGCTCGATCTCGGCGCGCAGCGACTCCTTCGCGCGCTCGTCCGCTTCCTCGCCGCGCAGCAGCTCGAAGCCCATCCGCATGCGCGCGAGCGGCGACCGCAGTTCGTGCGAGGCGTTCGCGAGCAGCCGGCGCTGCGTCTCCAGCAGCCGGGACTTCGCGTTCACCAGCTCCTCGACCCGTCCGGCGGATGCGTTGAAGCTTCGCGCGAGCGCAGCGACTTCGTCCTTGCCTTCGACCGCGACGCGCGCGGCGAGATCGCCGCTGCCGAGCTTGTCGACGCCTTGCTGAAGGCGCTCGAGCCGCCGGGTGATGCGACGCGACACCGGCCACGCGACCAGCGCGACCGCCAGCAGCAGCAGCACGAGCCCGCCGGCAAGCCCGATCGGCGTGCGCGGCTGACGGTCCAGCGACGGGCGGACGTACAGCGTGCGCCCGTCGGCGAGCTCGACCGTGGCGACCCAGCGGCGACGCGGCGAGGCGTCGACGCCGTCGCGCGCGCCGGCCATCCCGTGCGGGCCCGCGCCCGGGTGCATGCCGGTGGCGGGCGCCGCGTTCCGCGCGCCGCCCGGCAGGATCGCCCGGCCGGCGCGCGCGAGCAGGCGACCGTCGGCGTCGTACAGCGCCAGGTCGACCTTCGCGCGATCGTGCCAGCGCTCGAGCGCGCGCATCAATTCGGCGCGACTGCGCCCGGCCGCGGGCACGGCGCCGTCGGCGAGGTCGCTCGAGAGCTGACGCTCGAACTCGACGGTGCGCGACTCGATGCCCAGCCGCCATGCCCCGGCCACCGCGATCGCGAACACGATCAGGCTGCCGAGCACGGCCAGGAATACCGTGATCGACAGTCGCCTCACACCGGCCCGTCCCGGTCCTGCTCGCGCGCCATCACGTAGCCCGCGCCGCGCACGGTCAGTATGCGCCTGGGCGACTTCGGATCGTCCTCGATCGCCTGCCGGATCTTGCCGACGTGGACGTCGATCGAGCGGTCGAAGGCCTCGAGCGGCGCGCCCTTCACGAGATCCATCAGACGGTCGCGCGACATGACCTTGCCGGCGTGGCGCGCGAGCGCGACCAGCAGGTCGAACTGGTAGGCCGTCAGCGACCGATCTTCGCCGCGCACGCGCACGCGTCGGGCGTCTAGGTCGATCTCGAGGCGGCCGAGCCTGATCGCTTCGGCCGGCGGATCGCTCGTGGCGCCGACGCCGGTGGCACCGTTGCCGGCGGTGGGCGGCGCCGCGCCGGCAACCGCAGCGAAGCGGCTTCGCCGCAACAGCGCGCGCGCCCGCGCGAGCAGCTCGCGCGGCTCGAACGGCTTCGCAAGGTAGTCGTCGGCACCGATCTCGAGACCGACGACGCGATCGGTCGTTTCGCCTCGCGCGGTCAGCATCAGGATCGGTACCGTCGACGCCGGACCCGGCATCCGGCGGACGTCGCGGCAGACGTCGAGACCGTCGGCATCGGGCAGCATCAGGTCGAGCAGCAGCAGGTCGGGCACCGACGCGGCCAGCGCCTCGCGACCGCTGCGCGCGTCCGGCCGATGTTCGACGACCATCCCGTAGCGGGTGAGGTAGCGGCCGACCATCTCGGCCAACCGCTGGTCGTCGTCGATCAGCAGGACGCGCTCGGACATCCGTCGCGCCCCGCGGGCTCAGTTGCGCGGGCCGGCGCCGTCCGCACGTCCCTGACCCATGCCCTGGCCGGGGCCCATGCCTTGGCCCTGACCGGGACCCATTCCCTGGCCCTGGCCCATGCCCTGCCCCGGACCCATACCGCGTCCCTCGCCGTGGCCTCGGCCCTCGCCGCGACGGCCTTCGCCACGGTGCCCGTCACCGTGCCTGCCCTTGCCGCGCGCTTCGATCCGCTCGGCGAGCTTCACCCGCTGCTCCGGCGTCAGGACCTCGGCGGCGTCGGCCATCGCCTGCGACATCCGCTTGGACGCGGCGTCGGCGAGCGCGATCCCGTCGGTGCGCAGCTTCTCGATCGCGGCGCGGTCGATGGTCGGCGCCTTGAGCAGCGCGAGCCCCTGCGCACGCATGTCGGCGCGCTGCTTGCGAAGCTCGGCGACCTCGGTCATCGCCGACTTGGCGATCGCGACGATCTTGTCGCGCTGCTCGGTCGTGCCGCCGACGTTCCAGACCATGTAGCCGACGCCGCGCTCGAGCCGCGCCTGCATCTTCGCCGGATCCATCTGGCGGCCACCGTCGCGCTGGTGCCAGCCGCCCTCGCCCATGCCGAAGAACGCGCCCTCGCCGCCCCTGCCGCCGTGGGCCCACGCCGACCCGAGCGTCGCGGCGCCGAGCGCCGCTGCCACGATGGCCGAACCGATGATCGTCTTCCTGAATCGCATGACGTCTACTCCTTGTGTGGTGAGTCAGTGATGCGATTCTGGGCGGCGGGGGTCAACCGGTGATGAAGCCGATGTGAAGCGCGGGTAAAGTTGCCGCGCGCATCGCGACGACGCGCGCGGCCCGCCGGCGGTCTCAGGCCGCCTTCTTATACTTGACGACCTTGGTCTTCTGCTCGCCGAGCCCTTCGATGCCGAGGGTCATGACGTCGCCGGGCTTGAGGAACTGCGCCTGCGGCTTCATGCCCATGCCGACGCCGGGCGGCGTGCCGGTCGCGATGATGTCGCCAGGGTTCAGCGTCATGAACTGGCTGACGTAGGAGACGATCGTCGCGCAGTCGAAGACCATCGTCTTCGTGTTGCCGCGCTGCCGTTGCTCGCCATTGACGTCGAGCCACATGTCGAGCTTCTGCGGGTTCGGGACTTCGTCGGCGGTGAGCAGCCACGGGCCGATCGGACCGAAGGTGTCGCAGCCCTTGCCCTTGTCCCAGGTGCCGCCGCGCTCGATCTGGTACTCGCGCTCGCTGACGTCGTTGATCAGCACGTAGCCGGCGACGTGGCCGAGCGCGTCCTTCTTCGAGACGTAGCTCGCCTTCGTGCCGATGACGATGCCGAGCTCGACCTCCCAGTCGCCCTTCACCGAGTTCTTCGGGAGCATCACGTCGTCGTTGGGGCCCTGGATGCACGACAGCGTCTTCATGAAGATGATCGGCTCCTTGGGCAGCGGCATGCCGGCCTCGGCGGCGTGATCGGCGTAGTTGAGCCCGATCGCGACGAACTTGGTGGCGCCGGTCACCGGGCAGCCGAGCCGCGGGTTGCCGCGCACCGCCGGCAGCTTGGCCGGCTTGAGCTTCGCGAGCTTCGCGAGGCCCTTGGCCGACAGCGCGTCGGGCCCGATGTCCGCCACCACGCCGGAGAGATCGCGCAGCTTGCCGTCGGCGTCGATCAGGCCGGGCTTCTCCTTGCCGGGTTTGCCATAACGCACCAGTTTCATTCGTCACGCTCCTTGGGGGCGCCCGCCGGGGGCGCCATTGTTGAACTTCTCGGGGGGAACGAGTCGCCGCCCAGGACGGCCGGGCGGCACTCGCGGGTCAAATGGTAATGCCACCGTCGACGTTGAACGCCTGGCCGGTCGCGAACACCGATTCGTCGCTCGCGAGGTAGACGACGATCGGCGCGATCTCGTCGGCCGTGGCGAGCCGGCCCATCGGCTGGCGCGCGACGAACATCTTGCGCGCCTCCTGCTCGTCGCCCAGCGCCCGGATCCGCTCGCCCAGGCTCGGCGTGTCGACGGTGCCGGGACAGATGCAGTTGCAGCGCACGCCCTTCGTCACGAAGTCGGCGGCGACCGACTTGGTCATGCCGATCACCGCGGCCTTGGTCGTGCCGTACACGAAGCGGTTCGGAAAACCCTTGGTGCTCGAGCACACCGACGCGGTGTTGATGATCGAGCCGCCGCCGTTCGCCAGCAGCAGCGGCAGCGCGGCCGTCATCATCTTCCACATCGCGCGCACGTTGATCGAGAAGCTGAAGTCCCAGTCGGCGTCGGTGGTCTCGGTGATCGACCCCTGGTGCACGTAGCCGGCGCAATTGAAGAGGACGTCGAGGCGCCCCAGGTCGCGGAAGGTGGCGGCGATCGCGGCGTCGTCGGTCACGTCCAGCCGCGCGGTGCGGACGTTCTCGACGCCTTCGTAGCGCGCGAGCAGCGCCTGGTCGATATCCGTCGCGAGCACGGACGCGCCCTCCGCCGCCATCGCGAGCACGCTCGCGCGCCCGATGCCCTGCCCGGCCGCAGTGACCAGGATCTGCTTGCCCGCGAGTCGATTCGCCATGTCCGTCTCCAGTCGAAGGAATTGTTACCGTGCGGTTGCCACCTGCGAGCCGCGCTTCGCGTATGGTATCGGACCCGCCGTTGCACCCAACCGATCGATGCGCCACCTGCCGACCCTTGCCACGGATGTCCTGGCCCCGCTCGCCGGTGGTGCGACGATCGGCGAGCCCGTCGGGCAGGAGGCGGCGGGCCGGAGCGGGCCGCGGGCCACGCTTGCGCCGGCGCGCGCGACCGGCGCGCGCCGTGACCTGCGGCTCGACTTCTTCCGGGGGCTGGCGCTGTGGTTCATCTTCATCGACCACGTGCCGTCCAACCTGATCGCGCACCTGACCTTCCGCAACTTCGGCTTCAGCGACGCCACCGAGATCTTCGTGTTCATCTCCGGCTACACCGCCGCGATCGTCTACGGCGCCGAGCGCGCGCGGCGCGGCTCGGTGTACATGACGATGCAGGTGCTGCGCCGCTGCTGGCAGCTCTACGCGGCGCACATCATCGTGCTGGTCTTCTTCATCGCGCAGATCGCCTGGCTGTCGGCTCGCTTCAGCAACGCCTCCTTCGTCGAGGAGATGAACATCGCCCAGTTCCTCGACGACCCCGCGGTCTCGATCGTCGAGGCGCTCAAGCTCCACTACCGCCCGGCCAACCTCGACGTGCTGCCGCTGTACATGGCGCTGCTCGTCGCCTTTCCCCCGGTGATCTGGCTGATCGCCCGATCGCGGGCGCTCGCGTTCGTGCTGTCGGCGGCGCTGTACACCGCGGTGCAGCGCTTCGACCTCGCGTTTCCCGTGTACGCGAACGGCGACTCCTGGTTCTTCAATCCGCTCGGCTGGCAGTTCCTGTTCGTGATCGGTGCGATCTGCGGCTCGGCCCGCGACGATTCGCCATCCTGGCTTCGCTGGCGTCCGTGGATCGGCGCGCTGGCCGGCGCCTGGCTGGTGTTCGCGGCGATCGTCGCGATCGGCTGGAAGATCCCGGCGTTCAACATGGCGATGGAACCGTACCTCGATTTCTGGCTCTATCCGATCGACAAGGTCGACCTCGACCTCGCGCGGCTGATGCACTTCCTCGCGGTCGCGTACCTCGTCGCCCACTTCTTCCGCGAGGACTCGCCGGTGCTGCAGTGGCGCGCCGCCGATCCGGTGATCCGGTGCGGCCAGCACTCGCTGCACGTGTTCTGCCTGGGCATCGTGCTGTCGTTCCTCGCGCACTTCGCGCTCGTGCAGATCGGGCGCGGGCTCGCGGTGCAGGTCGGCGTCATCGCCGGCGGCATCGCGCTGATGGCGGCACTCGCGTACCTGATGCACTGGTTCCGCCAGCGCGGCGCCGTCGCACGGCCGGCGGCGGCCCACAGCCGATGAGGCGAGAGGAGATGACACGAGGGGCGATGAAACCGGGCGAGACGAGACAGGGCACGGCGCGACGACGCGGCACGAGACGCGCGGCGCGCCCATCGGCCGACGCGCGCCGCGGCGCGGCCGTGCTGCCTGCTGGCCCGCTCGCCGTGCTGCCGGGTGGACTGCTCGGCGTGCTGCTCGCGGCGGCGCTCGGGTGGGCGGCGATGGGCGTGCCCGCCGCCGCCGCGGCGCAGACCGAGGCACGACAGGACGAGTCGCGCCAGGACGAGCCACGTCAGGACGAGCCGCGTCAGGACGAGGCGAACCCGGGCGACGCCGACCCGTGCCCCATGCCGGAGTGGGCCGTGCTGCCGGCCCAGCCGCTGCCGGCGCTCGCCCGCGCGCTGGCGGTTCCCGGCGCACCGGTGACGATCGTCGTGCTCGGGCCGCTGCAAAGCGGCGGGCGCTCGAGCGTCGCGACCGGCGCGGTCAACTATCCCGCGCGCCTGCAGGCGCTGCTCGGCGACGCGTGGCCCGGGCGGCCGGTGCGCGTCGAGGCGATCGGCAAGCCGCGCGGCAACGTGCACGAGCAGCTGTCGCTGATCGACCGACAGGTGCTGCCGCTGCGCCCGGCGCTGGTCGTGTGGCAGGTCGGGCGGGCAGACGCCCGCGGCGCGGTGCCGTCGAACCGCTTCGGGCAGGCGCTGCTCAAGGGCATCTCGAAGCTGAAGCACGCGGCGAAGCCGGCGGGTGCGATCGACACGCTGCTGATGACGATGCAGTTCCACCCGAACAGCGAGGCGCTCTACCGCACCGACGAATACCGCAATGCGATCGCCTGGGTCGGCCGCGCGAGCGACACGCCGGTCGTCGACCGCTTCACGCTGATCGAGCACTGGTGGAACAGCGGTATCGTCGATTTCGACTCGCAGGATCCGGCCGTCCAGCGCGCCGGCGTCGACACGATCCAGCGATGCATCGCCACCCGGCTGGCTTCGGCCATCGTCGACGGCGCGGCCGTCGCGTCACCGGCCGCGCCGGCCGCGCCTGCAGGCGCGCAGCCCCGGGCGACGCCACCGCCGGCGCCGGATCGGGTACGCTAGCGCCGGTCAGTCCGCCGCGCGTCTGCCCAGCGCAGCACCGCGCGGCCGCCTTCCGGAGCACCGCCTTGACCTCGTCACGACCGGCCTCGACCCGCCGCGCACCGCGATACCCCGGCCGCGCCCCGCACCTGGCGTGCGCCCTCGCGATTCTCGCGACCGCGGCGTCGGCGCTCCTGCCGGCCCCGGCGCAGGCGCAACGCGTGCCGCTCGACCCGCGCGGGCTGGACGCCGCGCCCCGGATGGCCGGCCCGGCGGCTCGCGATCGCGGCGAGAAGGCGGCGCCGCTGCTCGGCGCCTGCCCGGTCGGGCTGGGCCCGACCGTGCTCGAAGGCCCCCTGCCCGCGCTCGCGCGCCGCATCGCGACCGGAGGGCCAATCCGCATCGTGACGATCGGCTCGTCCTCGACCGAAGGCGCGGGCTCGTCCGAGACGCGCTTCAGCTACCCCAGCCAGCTCGCGGTCGAACTGCTCCACCGGCTGCCGGGACGCTCGATCGAGGTGATCAACACCGGGGTCGGCGGCGAGGAGATCGGCAACATGCTCGCGCGTTTCGACCGCGACGTGCTCGCGCATCGGCCGGACGTGGTGATCTGGCAGTTCGGCAGCAACGCGGCGCTGCGTCGGCAGTCGATCGACGGGATCGAGACGATGGCGCGTGCCGGCGTCGCGCGCATCCGGGCGAGCGGCGCCGACCTGATCCTGATGGACCTGCAGCGGGTGCCGATGATCGAGCGCTCGCCGCTGAAGGACCAGATGCTCGAGCTGATCCGGTCGGTCGCGCGCAGCACCGGCACGGCGGTGTTCAGGCGCTACGACCTGATGAACGCCTGGCGCGACGCGCTCGGCGACGCGTATCCCCGGATGTTCGCCGCCGACCGCCTGCACATGAACGACTTCAGCTACCTGTGCATGGCGGCCGATCTCGCGGCCGCGATCCAGGTGACGGCGACGACCGATCCGCCGTCCCCGCCACGCGGCATCGCGAGCGCCGTCAGTCCTTGAAGTCCAGTACGACGCGCACCGGCTCGCCGACCTTGATCGTGGCTTCGTCGGCACCGCGCGCGACGACCGCGTTGACGCCGAACGCGAGCCCCTCGACCCGCGCGTCGAACCGGTAGGCCGCGAGCGTATCCAGCGGCTCGCCCGACACCTCGGCCGTCTGCTGGTCGGTGCAGGTGATCCGGCAGCGCGCGCACGGCTTGACCGGGCGCAGCGCCCAGTCGTCGGTTTCGATCGACGCGGCGTGGTCCTCGTCGTGGGCGTCGACGCCGTCGATCACGACGTTCGGGCGGAAGCGGTCCATCGGCACCGCCGCGTGCCCGGCGGCGGCGAGCCGCGCGTTCAGCGCTTCGAGCGACGCGCGAGACAGCAGCAGCACCGGGAAGCCGTCGGCGAACTGCGTGATCGCCTCGGGCTGCCCGGCACCGGTCCAGTCGCGGCTGCAGACGCGGCGGTGGTCGGGATCGATGCGGACCAGTCGAAGCTCGCGCCCGAGGAAGTCGCTGAACCACCGGTTCACCAGGTCGTTCTCGGCGAACGCGGCGACTGTGTCGTCCCAGACGTGGACCTGGATCCGCCGCGCCGGGTCGTAGTCGAAGCCCTGCACCGGGATGTCCAGCCGAAGCATGCCGGGCGCCTTGAGTTGCAGCGCGTCGAAGCGCAGCGCGGTCTCGATCAGCGCCATCCTCGGCAGGTCGCGCTGGCTGACGAACATGCCGTCGCCGTCGACGACCATCCAGAACCGGTCGAGGTACAGGCCGGTCTCCCAGAGGTCGGCTTCGGCGACGCGGATGCCGCGGCAGGACTTGACCGGGTACAGGTAGAGGTCGGTGATGGTGGGCGACGCCATGCGCTTTCGTTCCAGGGGAATTGCGGTGGGAGGAGCGTGCCGGGCGGGCACCGGGGTCGACGATTGTAGGGCGTCGATCCGATCCTACAATGCGTGCTGTCGTTCCCACCGGACCCCCGCCATGACCGCCGTCACGCTGCTTCGCAAACCGATCCTGCGCCTGAACCCCGCCGACGACGTCGTCATCGCGGCGCGCCCGCTCGCCGCCGGCACGCGGCTGGACGAAGAGGGCATCAGCTGCGTCGACGCGATCCCGCCGGGCCACAAGCTCGCGACGCGGGCGGTGAAGCAGGGTGCGCCGGTGAAGCGCTACGACCAGATCATCGGCTTCGCGACCCGCGACATCGCGCCCGGCGAGCACGTCCACACGCACAACCTCGCGTTCGAGGGTTTCGCGCGCGACTACGCGGTCGGCACCGACCTGCGCGAACCGGCGAAGCCGGCGGCGGCGCGCACCTTCATGGGCTATCGGCGCGCAGACGGGCGCGGCGCGACGCGCAACTACATCGGCGTCGTCTCGACCGTCAACTGCTCGGCGAGCGTCTCGAAGTACGTCGCCGCGCACTTCACCGCCGAGCGGCTCGCGGCGTACCCGAACGTCGACGGCGTCGTGCCGATCACGCACAGCGTGGGCTGCGGCATGGATTCCAACGGCAAGGGCATGGACGTCCTGCGCCGCACGATCGCCGGCTACGTGCGTCACGCGAACTTCGCGGGGATCGTCGTGATCGGCCTGGGCTGCGAAGCCAACCAGATGGACGCGCTGTTCCAGACGCAAGGGCTCGACGAATCGCTGCTGCTCAAGCCGCTGATCGTGCAGACCTCGGGCGGCAGCCGCAAGACGATCGAGGCCGGCGTCGCGGCGATCGAGGCGATGCTGCCGCAGGCGAACCGCTTCGTGCGCGAGCCGCTGCCGGTCTCGCACCTGACGATCGGCCTGCAGTGCGGCGGCTCGGACGGCTATTCGGGCATTTCGGCGAATCCGGCGCTCGGCGCGGCGTGCGACCTGCTCGTCGCGCACGGCGGCACCGTCATCCTGTCGGAGACGCCCGAGATCTACGGCGCCGAGCACCTGCTGACCCGTCGCGCGGTCTCGAAGGCCGTCGCGGACAAGCTCATCGAGCGCATCCGCTGGTGGGAGGCGTACACCGAACGCAACGACGGCAGCATGGACAACAACCCGTCGCCGGGCAACAAGGCGGGCGGCCTCACGACGATCCTCGAGAAGTCGCTCGGCGCCGTCGCCAAGGGCGGCACGACCAATCTCGTCGACGTCTACCAGTACGCCGAACCGGTGCACGCGAAGGGCTTCGTGTTCATGGACACGCCCGGCTACGACCCGGTGTCGGCGACCGGCCAGGTCGCCGGCGGCGCGAACCTGATCTGCTTCACGACCGGGCGCGGCTCGGTCTACGGCTGCAAGCCGAGCCCCTCGATCAAGCTCGCGACGAACACGCCGCTCTTCGAGCGGATGGTCGAGGACATGGACGTGAACTGCGGCGACATCATCGAGGGTGGATCGACGGTGGCGGCCAAGGGTGCCGAGATCTTCGAGACGATCATCCGCGTCGCGTCCGGCGAACCCAGCAAGAGCGAGGCACTGGGGTTCGGCCAGGAGGAGTTCGTGCCCTGGTACCTCGGCGCGGTGATGTGACGCGGGGTCAGTCCTGGGGCTGCGACGCGCGGTCGCGTTCCGGGTCCGGCGCGGCGGCGCTCGCGGCCGCGCTCGCGCGCCGGCGCGCCGGCGCGAGCTGCGTGTCGGCGACGCGCCTCGCGACCGTCTCGCCGAGCGCGAGGCCGGCGGCGTTCGACGCGCCGAAATGCGCACCGGCCCACTCGCGCGACGTCGCGCACTCGGCGGCGATGTCGGCGTAGTCGTCGAAACGCCGCGACGGCCGGCCGTCCACATCGGTCGCGACGAAGCGGACCGGCCCGCCCGGGCTGCCGAAGAGCAACGCGGCGATCGTCGCGCCGGCGGCGCATTCCGCCGCGTGGGCACTGGGGTATTCCGGGTGCTGCGGCGTCGGCACCAGCGGCACCCAGTAGGGATCGGCATCGATGCCGAAGCCTCCCTCCCGGATCGCGGTGATCGGCCGCCAGTACCGGAAGCGTGCCTTCGCCCGCGCCGCGACGGTGAACGCATCGCTGAGGGCCATCGACACGAGCGCCATCGCGCGCGCGCCGGCCCACGGGTCGGTGCCTTCGCCGCGCGCCTCCAGCGTACGCAGCGCCAGCGCGAGGAAGTTGCGGATCGGCGACTGGCGCGCCCAGAACAGCGCGGCCGCCGTCTCGTCCGCGCTGCGCTCCACCGCATTGCGCGCGCCGAGCAGGCGCACCTTCGCGACGCCGAAGCGATATTCGGCGCTGCCCGGCGGCGGCGGCGGGGGCACCGCGATCGATTGCACCGCGTCGCCGGCGAAGGCCTCGAAGGGCACGAAGGGCGCGACGTCGACCGACGCCGGCGGCGTCGGTCGCCATCGCCCCGGCTCGTCGCTCGCGGCGAATTCGCCCGGCCGCACCCCGGCGGCCTCGTATTTCGCGAGCACGCCACCGGCAGCGGCCCGTCCCGCCGCGACGCCCGCGTCGCGCGGCCCCCCGGGCGGCACCGCGGCGAGCGCATCCGCGAGCGCGGCGTCGAACGACGCGCGGCGCTGCGGCTCGCGCGCCACCAGCACCGCGTGCGCGGCCGCCGCGAGCGCCGCCTCGGGCGACGCGGTCGCGCGGGCATCGCCACCACCCGCATTCGCGCCGCTCGCATTCGCGCCGCCCTCGGTCGTGCCACCCGCGTTCGCGCCGCGCCCGTCGTCGCGGCGCCGATCCGCGCGCGCGCGATCCGCGCCGTCGGCCTTCGCGCCGAGCACGGCGTCCCCGCCGTCGTCCGATCGATCGCGCGACGCGTCGGCCCAGCGCGCGAACCGGGGGTCGATCGCGTTGAGCGCGTCGTGCATCGAGAGGTGCATCAGCGTGGCGGTGTGCGGACTGAACGAGGACGCGCCGTCACCGAGCGCGATGCGGGTCCAGGTGGTGACGGGGCCCGCGGCGAGCGCCGCGCTCGAGACGATGCAAAACACGACCGCGGCCAGGAAGATCGACAGGCGCTGCAGGCCGGTCTGCGACGAGAATGGCATCGTAGCCGTCAGGTGGGCAGAGGGTCGCTCGCGACGGCATGCGGCGTGCCTGCCGCGCGCCGTCGCGCGCGGGCCTACACTCGCACCTCGACCCACGTCTGCCGGCTGCAGCCGCCACATCCGATGCCCGACGCCTATTTCACCGCCACCGACGACGCGTGGTTCGTCCCGACCGACTACTGTCGGGGCCCCTGGGATGCCGACAGTTGCCACGCCGGCCCGCCGAGCGGCCTGCTCGCGCGCGCGATGGAACGTGCGCTCGCGAGCGCGGGAAGCGGGCAGCGGCTGGTGCGCATCGCGATCGACCTCGAACGGCCGGTGCCGATGGCGGGTTTCTCGATCCGCACCGAGATCGTGCGTGCCGGCCGCTCGATGACGACCTTGCGCGCGATCCTGCTCGACGGCGACGCGAAGCAGCGCTGCGTCGCGAACGGGCTCGCGCTGCGCGCCGACCTCGATCGCCCGCTGCCGACGGCCGCCACCGCGGCGCACGACCCGCAGGCGGCAACGCCCGGCGGCTTCGTGTTCGATCGCACGGTGCACGGGCTGCGCTGCTTCACCGACTCCGTCGAGATGCGCTATCCGCCCGGCGAGGACCCGACGCCCGGTCCCACCAGCGTCTGGATGCGCTCGCTGCCGCTGCTCGCGCACGAGACGCCGTCGCCGATGCAGCGGATCTGCCCGCTCGCCGACTGCGGCAACGCGCTGTCTCGCAATGCCGAGCCCTGGGACGTCGGCTTCGTGAACGCCGACCTCACGCTGGTGCTGCACCGCGAGCCGGACGGCGAGTGGCTCGGCTCGCGCAGCGTCTCGCACTGGCAGCCGGGCGGCATCGGCCTCTCGAGCGCGACGCTGTTCGATCGTCACGGCGACGTCGGCCACGCGCTGCAGACCCTGCTGCTCAGGCCGGCCGTCTGAGCGGGAGGCTCCCCCCGTCACCCCCAGCGCGATTCCGCCTCGCGCGGCACGAATTCAGGCGCGGTGCCGTCGTCGAGCAGTTGCCGGATGCGCCAGGGCTGCCCGCCAGGGTCGAGTTCCACGAGCCCGACGCCGCCGCCGCCGAGCAGGCGCCTGCCGTGCGGCGTGCCCAGCGGCTTGCGCGGCGTCACCCGCATGCGTCGCCGCCGGGTCAGCGCGTTGAGCGGCGAACGCGGCGAGTAGAGCCATCGGTTCGCGTGGTCGAGCAGCGCGAGCAGCCGCGGGGGGAACGCGTTGCGAAGCCCGCTCGAGCAGATCTGCCAGATGCGCGGCCCGCCGGGTGCGTCGCGCAGCGCCACGTCGTAGACGAACGAGTAGTGGACGTCGCCTGACAGGATCACGAAGTGCCTCGGCGTCTCCGGGTGCCGGAAGATGTTCAGCACGGTGTACGCGCAACCGCGATGCGCCATCCAGTTCTCGGCGTCGACCATCAGCGACAGGCCCAGCCACGAGAACACCCGCTGAATCGCCTCGATCAGCTTGACGCCGAAGATCGGTGCCGGCGACACCAGCAGCACCGCCTCGTGCCCGCGCAGCGCCTGCTGCAGGTCGGTCAGGCCCTGCCAGTCGAGCAGCCCCGAGGGTCGGCGCGGATCGGACGACGATCGCCAGCGACGCGAGCGGCTGTCGATCGCCATCAGCGGCGGCACCGTCGGCCAGGTGAAGTGCCAGCGGCGGAACGCGAGCAGTCGGGTGATCGCGAGCTCGTGCGCCGCGCTTCCCGGCGCGTCGAGCGCGCACTGCAGCTGGCCGAGCAGTGCGTCGTCGAAGGCCTCGGGCTGGTTGCCCCATCCCTGGCACAGCGCGTAGGCGATCAGCGCATTGCCGATCACGCGGCGCGAGAACGGATGACCGTAGGCGACGTCCTCCCACTCGCCGCTCAGGTTCCAGTCGTCGCTGATGTCGTGGTCGTCGAAGATCATCGCCACCGGCAGGTGCGCGAACAGCCGGCGCACCGGCGCGAGGCGAGAGACGAATCCCTCGAGCGCCCGCCGCTCGCGCGCATAGCGCCGGCGCGCCTTCCGGTCCAGCGACGCCGGCGGCGCGAGGTCGACCAGCCGCCACGGCTGCGGCGACCACGCGAGCAGCACCATCGCGACCATCTCGCCGAGCGTGATCAGGTGATTGTGCGCGCTGGCGCTCGTGAACACCGGCTTCTCGACGCCGCGAAACAGCACGTCGATCAGCGCCCGATTGCGTCGCCGCCGCGGCAGCAGCGTCTCGCGCCGGTAATAGCCGGCCGGGTGCGCGTACAGGTCGTCCGAGTCGGCGAGCCCGTCGTCGAGCGGCCCCGGCAGGCACTCGACGGGCAGCCCGAGGCGGGCGACCAGGCCGTGGATCGCCCGCAGCATCGGCCCGGCGACGTCGTCCATGTAGACCTGGTCGCCGGTGAGCACGAGCGCGCTCGGCCAGTCGGGCATCGACGCCGGGCGATCGTCCGCGGCGCCGTCCGCTTTGCCGTCCGGTTTTCCGTCCACTTTGCCGTCCGCTGCGCACTTCGCCGCGCCGTCCGTTGCGCCGTCGGCGAGCAGCGCCGCGAGCAGCCGGTCGGCGCGCGCGAGCCCGTCGCCGCCGTCGAAATGCGGCTTGCGGCACGAGCCGTGAAGCACCGAGCGCACGCGCGGCGCGAGCCTGAAGCATGGCTGCGCGCGACCCGCGTGGCACAGGTCGGGGGCCCAGGCGCTCGCGTCGAGCCACCCCGCCTGCGGGTCGGGACCGGCGTCGTCCGGACGCAGCGAGAGCGCGTAGTCGATCCACCGGTCCGACGGCAGCGGCTGCGCCGGCGTCAGCTCGAGCAGCAGCAGATGCAGGTGCGCCCCGACGCGCACCCGCCTGGCGCACAGCGAACCCGCGTCGGGCCGGCCGTGGTCGGCGCCGGGGCGGTCGGCACCGGGGCGATCGGCGCCGGGGCGATCGGCACCGCGCGGGTCCGCTGCGTCGAGCTCGGCCAGCACCGTGTCGTCGCACCGGAGCGTGATCCGCGCCGTTGCCGGGCGCGTCAACGCGAGCCACAGGACGAGCGAACCCGGGGTGCATCGGCGAAGGATCGGTCCGGCGAGCACGAGCGGCAGCGCGTCGCCGGGCGCGGCGGGCGCATCGGGGGTCGGCACGGGGCGGCTCAACGCACGCCCGCGCGGCGTGCCATTGAACCGGTCGCGCGCCGGGCGCGACTCACCGGCATCCGATCCGCAACCTGCCAGCCGCCCGCCATGTCACCCATCGCCGCATCGAGACTGCTCTTCGCCATCGCTGCGCTGAACCTGATGCCGGCGTGCCTCGCCGGCCCGCTCGCCGCCGCCGGCTGGACGCCGGGCGCTGCGACCACCGAGTTGCACGCCGGCACCGTCGGCCCCGCCGGCACCCGCGCGACCAGCCGGGAGTCGGACCCGCGCGCCTTCGCGCGGCCGGGGCTGTCGCGCCTGCGCCGGTCGGTACTGTGTCGTGACGGGGTCTGGACGCCGCCCGAGTGAGCGGCAACGCGATGGGTGGAGCGGCAGGGTCCGGCGAGCGTCGGCATGCCGCAAGATGCCGCAATCCGGGATGCCGCGCCCGAAAACCCCTGCGCCGCCGCGACGGATCCTGCCGCCGGCCGCGGCCGCGCTACTTGGCCTTGGCCAGCACCAGTGTCGCGTAGGCGACGGTGGTGCCGTTCGCCGGCGCGATCGAGAAACCGACGACGCTGAAATCGCCGCGCATGATGTTCGCGCAGTGAGGCGCGCTCGCCATCCACGCGTCGATCGTCTGCTGCGCGTTGTCGTAGCCCGCGGCGACGTTCTCGGCGACGGCGCCCCATAGGTAGCCGGCGACGAGGAGCCGCGACCCGGGGTCGGAATTGTTGGCGCCGATGTGCGACAGCGACAGGTTCTTCTGCATCCACGCCGAATGCTGCGTCGCTGCCTTCTCGGCCGGCAGGTTCGCGAGCAGCGCCCGCGCGGGCGCGTAGTAGGTGTCGCCGCACTTCTGGGTCGACGCGCGCTTCAGGTTGATCATCGCCAGCACCGCTTCGGTCTGCGGCGCGGCCTGCGCGGGATCCGTGACCGTCGCGACGTTCGTCGTCGCCGCCACCGGCGTCGCGTCGACGGTCGCACCCGCGGGCGCAGGCGCCGGCTTGGTCGTCGCCGACACCGGGTCGCCGGCAGTGGCGCCCGACGCGCCGTCGAGCGGGGCGGCGGCAGCCGGCGCCTCGGCGGGCGTGGCGGCTGCAGGCAGCTCGACGGCAGCCGCCGACGCGCGTGCGGGCACGTTCGACGCGCCGCTGGCCACCGGCGTGGCGTCGCTCGCCGTGTCGGTCCCGGCGACCTGCACCGCCGCGCTGTCGCCGCTCGCGATCGGCGCCGGTGATGGCGTCGGGTCCGACCCGCCGCCACCGCCACCGCATCCGGCGAGCACGAGCAACGCCGCCAGGCACGCGGGCGCGACGCCGGCCCACCCGGTGCCGGGTACGACCACCGTGGGTTTGCCCGAGGCTGGCCGGGCCGAACGTGTAAGCTTCATGACCGAGTTCTCCGAATGCGGTGCATGCCGTCCAAGGTAGCCCGTCGTCCGTTGGTCGATCACGCGAATAGCGGTCGATCCGACGGGCGGCGAGCGGCGCACGCCCGGACGGCGTCGAGTCGGGCGCGGCCGCAACACGCCCCTCGGTGCGCCCGACCCGGCACGCCGCATTCGCCATCGTCCCGGCCCGCCGCCGGCTCCCGCGCAAGCACCCGTCCCCGCACCGGACCCGACTGATGAACCATCGACCAGGCCGCCCGACCCCCTTCCTGGACAAGGCACTCGCCGCGCTGGCACTCGCCTTCTGCGCCCTGGCGGCCTCGCCCGCCGCCGCGCGCGAGGCGCCGGCGGCGGGCGCGCCGGCCGCGATCTCGTCGAAGGCCGTCGAGGCCGGCGAAGCCGGTACGGCACCCGGCGCGCGGTCCGATCCGCCACCGCTCGGCGCGCCAGCGCCGCAGAAGGTCGCGACGGTCGAGGGCCTGACCGAATACCGCTGGCCCAACGGCCTGCGCGCCGTGCTGGGCCCGGACCCGTCGCGCCCGACGCTGACCGCGAACCTCGTGTATCGCGTCGGCTCGCGCCACGAGGGGCCGGGCGAGGCCGGCATGGCGCACCTGCTCGAGCACATGCTGTTCCGGCCGACGGCGGCGCACCCCGATCCGAAGGGCGAGTTCACGCGGCGCGGGATGCGCTGGAACGGCACGACCTCGTACGACCGGACCAACTACTTCGCGCAGTTCGGCGCGGAGCCGGCCAACCTGGCGTGGATGCTCGGCTGGCTCGCCGACACGATGGTGAACGTGAAGGTCGACGACGACGCGCTGGCGCGCGAGCGCGTCATCGTTCGAAGCGAGATGGAGGCGAGCGAGAACCGGCCCCAGCGCGTGCTGTTCCAGCAACTGATGGGCACGGCGTATCGCTTTCACCCGTACAGCCGCAGCGTGATCGGCACCGAGAGCGATCTCGCCGCCGTCGCGCCCGCGCAGTTGCAGGCCTTCTACGAACGCTACTACCGGCCCGACAATGCCGTCCTCGTCGTCACCGGCCAGTTCGACGAGGCGACGACGCTGGCGGCGATCGGGCGCACGCTCGGCTCGATCGTCCAGCCGGCGTCGCCGATCGCGCAGCCCTACACGCTCGATCGCGCGCAGGAAGGCGAACGCGAGGTGATCCTCCGCCGCGTCGGCGGCGTGCCGCTGTTCGCGAGCGCCTATCACATCACGCCGGGGGCGTCGCGCGACACCGTCGCGCTGTCGCTGTACGCGTCGATGATGACCCGCCAGCCCGACGGCGTCCTCTACGAGGCGCTGGTGAAGACCGGGCTCGCGGTGAACGTCTACGCGTATCCGATCGCGCTGCACGACCCCGGCGTGCTGCAGTTCAGCGCGACGCTGCCGGCCGACGGCGACCGGCGCAGGGTGCTGGACACGATCACCCGCCTCGTCGAAGGCAGCGCACCGCTCACGCAGGCGTCGTTCGAGCGCAGCCGCCGCGACATGGAGAACGACACCCGGCGGATCTTCGAATCGGCCGACGACCTCGGCATCGCACTGACCGAGGCGATCGCGCTCGGCGACTGGCGGCTGCTCTACGCCCAGCGCGACTGGCTTCGCGACATGACGCTGCAGGACGTCGTCGCGGCGTCGAAGCGGTACCTGCTGCGCGACAACCGCTCGGTGGCGTGGTACCTGCCGACCGCCGAACCGCAGCGTGCGCCGCGGCCCGTGCGCGCCGACGTCGCGGCGCTGCTCGCCGACCACGCGTGGACGACGGCGAAGGACTTCGTCGCCGACGTGGCGCTCACGCCGGAGACGATCGCCGCGCGCACGCTGACCGGCACGCTCGAGCCCGGCATCCGCTATGCGATGCTGCCGCGGCGCACGAAGGGCGACCGCGTGCACGTGAACCTGCAGCTCCAGTGGGGCGACCTCGCGTCGCTGAGCGGGCGGTGGCGCGAGGCCGACCTGCTGGGCCGGATGCTGCAGGCGGGCACGACGACGCTGAGCCTGCAGCAGTTCGAGGACCGGCTGCGCGCGCTCGACGCGAGGCTCGACGTCGACGGCAGCGAGACCGGTGTCGAGCTGTCGCTCCAGGTCGGCCGCGCACAGCTCGCCGATGCGTTGCGGATCGCGATCGACGCGGTGCGCAATCCGGTGTTCCCGAAGGACGTGTTCGAGGAGCGGCGCGCGCGCCTGATCTCGTCGCTCGAGTCGAGCATCGACCAGCCCGACCAGAAGATCGGCGACGCGATCCGCGAGGCCAGCCACGCGTACCCGCAGGACGACCCGCGCCACTACCGCGACATCGCCCGCCGCATCGCCGACCTGCGCG
Organism: Lautropia sp.; assembly: GCA_050248115.1. Classification (GTDB taxonomy): domain Bacteria; phylum Pseudomonadota; class Gammaproteobacteria; order Burkholderiales; family Burkholderiaceae_E; genus Lautropia. Next base: position 154,803 of record JBFWSZ010000012.1, on the reverse strand, counting down.
TGCAGACGCCCGAGCGGCTCGCGGCCTTCTATCGCGACTTCGCCAACGCGTCCCACGGCCAGCTCGCGATCGTCGGCGAGTTCGACGCCGACGAGGTGAAGCGGATCGTGTCGGCGGGGCTCGGCGAATGGCGCGGCGATCGGCGCTATGCGCGCATCGAGCGCCCGTTCCACCCGCTCGCCGCCGCGCGCAGGATCATCACGACGCCGGACAAGGCGAACGCGGTGTACGTCGCGCTGCACCGGATCGAACTCGGCGAGGAGGACCCGGAATACCCCGCGCTCGCGCTCGCGGTGCGGATGCTCGGCGGCAGCGCCGGCAGCCGGATCGCGCAGCGGCTTCGCGAACAGGAGGGCCTGAGCTACGGCGCGTATGCGTCGCTGTCGGCCGATCGCAAGACCCGAAGCGGCGCGATCAGCATCCGCGCGATCCACGCACCGTCCAACCTCGCCAAGCTGGAGGCGGCGCTGGCCGAGGTGCTGAAGCGGGTCGCCGCGGACGGCTTCGACGCGCACGAACTCGCCGACGCGCGCGGCGCATGGCTGCAGCAGCGCAGCCGCTGGCTGACCGACGAGTCGAACGTGTCGAACCTGCTCGCGTCGAACCTCTTCTGGGGTCGCGACATGCAGTGGTGGCGCGACTTCGACGGCAAGCTCGAGCGCGCGACGATCGAGGACGTGAACGCCGCGATCAGGCGCTACCTGCCGCCGGACGCGCTCTTCGTGGTCGACGCGGGCGACTACGGCAGGCGGGCGGCGACCAGCGACTGACCGGCGCGCGACGCCGCCGGCGCGCGGCGGCTCAGTTCGCCGGCAGTTGCCCGCTGCGCTTCATCTGCTCGAGCATCTTCATCGCCTGCGCCCGCCGCTTCTCGATGTCTTCCGGGCTCATCGCGGCGCCGGAGGCGCCCTGGAAGTCGCGGGGATTGAAGCTCGGCATGCCCTGCATCTTCATGTCGCCCGGCTTCATGCCGGCCGCGCACGGCCCGGTCCAGCGCGCCTGGACCTTCGACTCGACGTCGCGCCGGCCGGCGAGCGGCGGGTCGTAGCTCAGCGTGGAACTGCCGGTGAACGCCGAGTCGCCCTTCATCGTCATGCGGCCCCTGCTGACCATCTTGCGATCGCCGTGCGTGCACCGCGAAGTGACGAGCCAGGTGTCGCCGCTACGCTCGATCTCGGGCTTGCTGCAGCGACCGCCCTGCTGGCCCATCGACAGGCCGTCGGCATCGGTGCTCCTGTCGATGCACTGCTGCATCGTCACCGGCGGGTTCCCCGGCGTCTCGATCTTCATCTCCCAAAGGCCCGGCTTGCGCGCCGGCAGGTCGGCGGCAGGCGCCGCCGGCAGCGCGCCCGCGAGCAGCGCGAGCGACAGGCACGCGTGCGCCGGCAGGCGCCCGATGCGTCGGACGGGGTGCGACTGATCCACGACGGCGGCTCCCACGGCGTTCAGACCTTCAACGGCTTGTAGCGGATGCGTCGCGGCTTGGCCGCTTCCTCGCCGAGCCGGCACTTCTTGTCCTCTTCGTACTCACGGTAGTTGCCGGCGAAGAAGGTCCACTGCGACTCGCCTTCGGCCGCCAGGATGTGCGTCGCGATCCGGTCGAGGAACCAGCGGTCGTGCGAGATCACCAGCACGCAGCCGGCGAACTCGAGCAGCGCGTCCTCGAGCGCGCGCAGCGTCTCGACGTCGAGGTCGTTCGACGGTTCGTCGAGCAGCAGCACGTTGCCGCCCTCGAGCAGCGTCTTCGCGAGGTGCAGGCGCCCGCGTTCGCCGCCCGAGAGCTGGCCGACGAGCTTCTGCTGGTCCTGGCCGCGGAAGTTGAAGCGCCCGATGTAGGCGCGAGACTGCATCTCGAACTTGCCGACGTTCAGGATGTCGAGCCCGCCGGAGACGTCCTCCCACACGGTCTTGTCGGCGACGAGGTCGTCGCGCGACTGGTCGACGTACGCGACCTGCACCGTCTTGCCGATCGCGATCTCGCCAGCGTCGGGCTTCTCGCGGCCGGTGATCATGCGAAAGATCGTCGACTTGCCCGCGCCGTTCGGGCCGATGATGCCGACGATCGCGCCCGGCGGCACGATGAAGCTGAGGTCGTCGATCAGCAGGCGATCGCCGTAGCCCTTGCTCACGCCCTTGAACTCGATCACCGACTCACCGAGCCGCTCGGCCACCGGGATGAAGATCTCGCTGGTCTCGTTGCGCTTCTGGTATTCGTGCGACGAGAGCTCCTCGAATCGCGACAGGCGCGCCTTGCTCTTCGCCTGCCGCCCCTTCGGATTCTGGCGGACCCACTCGAGCTCCTTCTTGATCGCCTTCTGTCGTGCCGACTCGCTCGACTCCTCCTGCTTCAGGCGCGTGTCCTTCTGCTCGAGCCAGGAACTGTAGTTGCCCTTCCAGGGGATCCCGTGCCCGCGGTCGAGCTCGAGGATCCACTCGGCGGCGTTGTCGAGGAAGTAGCGGTCGTGGGTGACGGCGACGACGGTGCCGGGAAACTTCGCGAGGAAGAGCTCCAGCCAGTCGACGCTCTCGGCATCGAGGTGGTTGGTCGGCTCGTCGAGCAGCAGCATGTCGGGGCGCGAGAGCAGGAGCTGGCAGAGCGCGACGCGCCGCTTCTCGCCGCCGGAGAGGGTGCCGATCTTCGCGTCCCAAGGCGGAAGCCGCAGCGCGTCGGCCGCGATCTCCAGCTGCATGTCGGTGTTCTCGGCGCCCGATGCCGCGACGATCGCCTCGTACTTCGCCTGCTCGGTCGCGAGCGCGTCGAAGTCGGCGTCGGGCTCGGCGTAGGCGGCGTAGATCTCGTCGAGCTTCTTCTTCGCCTCCATCACGTCGCCGAGCCCCTGCTCGACCGACTCGCGGACCGTCGACTCCGGATCGAGCTTCGGCTCCTGCTGCAGGTATCCGATCTTGATGCCGGGCATCGGCGTCGCCTCGCCCTCGATCTCCTTGTCGACTCCCGCCATGATGTTCAGCAGGCTCGACTTGCCCGAGCCGTTCAGGCCGAGCACGCCGATCTTCGCGCCGGGGAAGAACGACAGCGAGATGTCCTTGAGGATCGTGCGTTTGGGCGGGACGATCTTCGCCACCCGGTTCATCGTGAATACGTATTGCGCCATGACCAGCCAGTAAGGGGGATGGGACCGCGGCGCGAGCGCCGCCGGGTCGGGAAACGAGGGCAGGATCGGGCGGCCGACCGGCCGGACCCTTCACCCGTGCAGGCGCCGGGAGCCCGCGACGCGCCCGCGACGGACAGACATTATCGCCCATCGGACGACCCACCGGCGGCGCAGCGCCTTGAAAGGCCCGGCTGCGCACGCGGACAAGCCGCGTCAGCGCGGCTCGCAGCGGCAGGCGGGCAGCTCGACCGGCGGCGCCGATTCGCGTCCCGCCGTCGAGAGCAGGCACCGGTTCGCCTGCCAGGACAGGTGGAACACCGCGGGCTTGGGGATCGAGCTTCGGCCGTCGAGCACGCGGCCGTCGGCCCCCTGTCGCGGCGTCCTCACCAGCACGAGTTCGTCGGAGGTCGAGAATGCGGCCGGGCCGATCATCACCCGGTTGCCGGTTTCCCGCTCGACGACGGCCTCGATCTGCGCGAAGCACGCCGCCCCCATGCCCGATTCGAGTCGCGCCGGCATCGCCGCGCCGGCGGCGGGTGCCGGCGTGACCGCGCGCGAGGCGGGTCCGGCCGTGCCGCAGCCGCCCAGCACGATCGACACGCCGAGCAGCGCGAACGCGAAGCCCGCGTGCGCCGCGCCGCGCCCAGGTCGATCGGTCGTCGGGTTCATGCGCGTCTGCCTCGAAAGGGGGGTGGGTGTGGCCTGCCGCGTCGCCCGGCGAAGGGCGTCGCGGCGAACGTCAGGGAAGCAGGTACTTGTTCAGGCGCGGCGCGATCCGGTAGACGGTGCCGTCGGCCGACGCCGCGGCGCCGGCGGCCTTCGTCGACAGCCCGCCGCCCGCGGCCCCCGCCGGGCACAGCCCGGTCGCCCGGTAGCCCAGCGCCGCGGCGAACTGGGCCTCGTTGACGTCGCCGAGCGCGCGCGTCAGGTCGTCGGCCACTGCACACGTCGGCTGGAAGCCGTCGGCGAAATCGCCGAAGCCCTTCGCGTTCACGCCCTGGAACTCGATCGGAAAATACGAGATGCCGCAGTTGTCCTTCGCGACGAAGCCGTAGGGCTTGCCGCAGGTCGCGCCGCCGATCACGATCACCTGCACGTCGACGCCGCGCAGGCCGTTGATCACCGATTCGCTCGCCGAGCAGGTGCCGCCGGTCGTGAGCACGAAGACCCGCGGCAGGTTGAGCGTCGGCAGCGGCGCGTTCGCGACCGTGCCGGTGCCGGCGATTCCGCTGGCGGCGTCGTAGAAGGGCTCGGTGTTGTCGGGCGAATTGGTTTCCGCCGTGCGCTTGTCGTTGAAGGTGGTCTTCTCGAAGACCTTGTTCGCCGTGCGCGCCGGCCCGGCGATCATGTAGGCGAGCTGCGACGCCATGTACAGATAGCCGCCGCCGTTGTAGCGCAGGTCGAGCACGAGGTCGCTCACGCCCTGGGCGGCGAAGGATTCGAATGCACCCTTGAGCTGGCCCTCGCCCGGCAGGATGAAGTCGTTGAACAGCAGGTAGCCCAGCTTGGACGCGCCGACGGTGAGCACGTCGGCACGAAGCACCGGCTGGGTCGAGACCTGCGTCGACGACACCGTCACCGACCGCGTCGCGCCGACCAGCGTCTGGACCTGGAGCACGACCGACTTGCCGATCTGATCGGGGAAGAGCGCGGTGTTCAGCCGGTCGATGCCCGCCGAATCGGTCGCGTCGGCCGATACGGTGACACCGTCGACCGTCGCCGCGAGCAGCCGGTCGCCGCGCGCGAGACCCAGCGTGTCGGCCTGGGTGCCTGGCGTGACGTAGGCGACCTGGATGTTGCGCGGTGCGGTCGGCGAGCCGATCTTCCAGTCGACGCCATAGCCGTACACGACGCCCGACTGCGACAGCTGCGTCCACGCGGCCGTCGGATAGGTGAAGCTGAACTCGTCCTTGAGCTTGCCCGACGCGGTCCTCGCCGGCGTCTTCAGCGCCTCGAAGTAGTTCGACAGCGACGCGTAGACCGTGCCGCTGTTGAACTCGGCGCGGCTCGCATCGACGGCGGGAATCTCGCGGTACCAGAGATAGACCTCGTTCATGTACGCGCGCACGAAGCTCTGCTCGCTCGCCAGCGAGCCCGACGCGTAGCCGGCCAGCAGGCCGCCGGTGGCGTCGCGGGCGTCGGTGTTCGTCGGGGCGCACTTCTGCGCGTACTGGCTCGATGCGCCGACGACGGTGGCGGCATTGGCATTCGAACCCGCCACCGGGTTCGGATCGCTGCTGCAGGCGGCGACGGCGACGAGGCCGCACAGCACGACCGCGACGCGGGCGAACGAACGCGGCGCGGACATTCGGCCGACTGGCGGGCGATTCGGCGGAGTCTCGGGCATCGGCATTCCGTTCGTGGCGACGACCCGCGCGGGACCGGGCCGGGTCGCGGGGCGCGATGCGCCCGGGATTGCCGCAATACTAGCGAAAGCGCGCTGCGAGTGCTTCGGATTGTCGCGCGAGCAGCGACACGTCGTTGCCCACCGCGACGAAGGTCGCGCCGACCTCGAGACAGTGCCTGGCCCAGGCTTCGTCGGGTGTGAGGATGCCGGCGAACTTGCCCGCCTTCAGGATCCGCGAAAAGCCGTCGTCGATCGCCGCGCGCACGGCGGCGTCGCCGCTGCGCCCGAGCAGGCCCATGTCGGCCGAGAGGTCGGACGGCCCGATGAAGAGTCCGTCGATGCCGTCGACCGCGGCGATCGCCTCGAGGTTGCCCAGCGCCTCGCGGGTCTCGAGCTGCGCGATGACCAGCAGCTCGTCGTCGATGCGGTCGAAGTAGTCGGTGATCCGGCCGTAGCGGGTCGCGCGGGTCGACGACGCGACGCCGCGGATGCCTCGCGGCGGATAGCGGGTCGCGGCGACCGCCGCCCGCGCCTCGTCGGCGTTCTGCACCATCGGGATCAGCAGGCTCGACGCGCCGATGTCGAGCAGCCGCTTGATCACGACGGCGTCGTTCCACGCCGGGCGCACGACCGCCGCCGTCGGCGAGCCGTTCAGCGCCTGCAACTGCGCGTGCACCATCGGCAGCTCGTTCGGCGAATGCTCGGTATCGAGCAGCAGGAAGTCGAAGCCCGACCACGCGAGCACCTCGACCGACACGTGGCTCGACAGGCTGCTCCACAGGCCGATCGCGGGCTTGCGTTCGCGCAGCGTCTTCTTCAGGGTGTTGACCGGCAGCTTCATCGATTCGGCTCCTTGTGGGGTGCTGGGCGCGAACGCGGGGCGTCAGCGGAAGACGAGATTGTCGCGGTGCACGAGCTCGGGCTCCTCCAGGAAGCCCAGGATCGACTCGATCCGCGCCGACGGCTGGCGCGCGATCCGCCGGGCATCGTTGCTCGCATAGTTCGAAAGCCCTCGCGCGAGCTCGACGCCGGCGGGGTCGAGGACCGCGACCAGTTCGCCGCGTTCGAACTCGCCTCGCACCTCGGTGACGCCGACCGGCAGCAGGCTGCGCCCCTGGCGAAGCAGCGCGTCGACCGCGCCCGCGTCGATGACGACCGCGCCGCGCAGCTGAAGGTGGTCGGCCATCCACTTCTTGCGCGCCGCGAGCCGGGGCGTCTGCGCGTCGAAGCGCGTCCCGATCGACTCGCCGGCGACGAGGCGAACGAGTGCATCGGGCTCGCGGCCGGAGCACACGACCGTCGACGCGCCGCTGCTCGCCGCGCGCTTCGCCGCGAGCACCTTCGTGATCATGCCGCCGCGCCCGATCGCCGAGCCCGCGCCGCCCGCCATCGCCTCGAGCGACGGATCACCGGCGCGCACCCGCGACAGCAGCGTCGCCGTCGCATCGCGGCGCGGATCCGCGGTGTACAGGCCCTGCTGGTCGGTGAAGATCACCAGCAGCTCGGCCTCGATCAGGTTCGCCACGAGCGCGGCGAGCGTGTCGTTGTCGCCGAACTTGATCTCGTCGGTGACGACGGTGTCGTTCTCGTTCACGACCGGCACGACGCCGAGTTCGAGCAGGCGCAGGATCGCCGAGCGGCCGTTCAGGTAGCGCTTGCGATCGGAGAGGTCGTCGTGCGTCAGCAGGATCTGCGCGGTCTCGATCGCGTGCCGACGGAAGGCGCTCTCGTAGCCCTGGACCAGCCCCATCTGCCCGATCGCCGCGGCGGCCTGCAGGTCGTGCATCTCGCGCGGACGCTTCGTCCAGCCGAGGCGGCGCATGCCCTCGGCGATCGCACCGGACGACACGAGCACGATCTCGATCCGGTCGCCGCCGCGTCCGGGCGCCGTCGCGTCGCTGCGCGACAGCCGGGCGATCTGATCGGTCCAGCCGGCGATCGCGACCGGATCGAGCCCCTTGCCGTCGTTGGTGACCAGCGAGGAGCCGACCTTCACGACGATGCGCCGCGTGCGCGCACGCGGCAACGTCGGCTCGGCGGGCGCGCGCGCCATCGCGGTTCAGTCCCTGCGGCCGGACCCGGGCGACGCGGCGTCACGCTCGGCGTCGTCCGAATCGTCCGAATCGTCCGCATCGTGCGCGTCGCCGGCCTCGCCCGCGTCGCCGGCGCCGTGACGACCGATCGCGCGGGGGTCGACCTCGCGCTCGAATCGCACGTCGATCGGCGCCGGTGGTGCCGGCTTCGTCTCGAGCAGGTGCGCCCAGATCGCGAAGCACAGTTCGCGGCAACCCAGGCCGGTCAGCGCCGAGATCGCGAACACCGGTCCGGTCCAGCCCAGGCGCGAGACGACGTCGGCGACGGCCGCGTCGCGTGCCGCCTCGTCGATCGTGTCGATCTTGTTCAGCACCAGCCAGCGCGGCTTCTCGTAGAGCGCGCGGTCGTACTTGAGCAGCTCGCCCGCGATCGCCTCGATCTCGGCGACCGGATCGCGGCCCGGGTCGAAGGGCGAGAGGTCGACGAGGTGCAGCAGCACCCGGGTGCGCTGGAGGTGGCGCAGGAACTGGTGGCCCAGTCCCGCGCCCTCCGCCGCGCCCTCGATCAGGCCGGGAATGTCGGCGATCACGAAGCTCTTGGACTCCTCGATGCGCACGACGCCCAGGTTCGGGTGCAGCGTGGTGAACGGATAGTCGGCGATCTTCGGGCGGGCGTTCGAGACCTGCGTGATGAAGGTCGACTTGCCGGCGTTCGGCATGCCGAGCAGGCCGACGTCGGCGAGCACCTTCAGCTCGAGCCGCAGCAGTCGCTGCTCGCCCGGCCAGCCCATCGTCTTCTTGCGCGGGGCGCGGTTGGTGCTGGTCTTGAAGTGGAGGTTGCCCATGCCGCCGTCGCCGCCCTTGGCGAGGCAGGCGCGCTGCCCGTCCTCGGTCAGGTCGAACAGCAGTCGGCCGTCCTCGGCGTCGAACACCTGCGTGCCCACCGGCATGCGAAGCACGATGTCCTCGCCGCCCTTGCCGTACTGGTCGGCACCGCGCCCGTTCTCGCCGCGCCGCGCTTCGTGGCGGCGCATGTAGCGGTAGTCGATCAGCGTGTTGACGTTCAGGTCCGCAACCGCGAACACCGACCCGCCGCGCCCGCCGTCGCCGCCGTCCGGCCCGCCGCGCGGCACGAACTTCTCGCGACGGAACGACGCGGCACCGTTGCCGCCGTTGCCGGCGACCACCTGAATCGTGGCTTCGTCGACGAACTTCATCGGTTGCCGCGATCGCTCGGGCGCACGCGCGCGGAACCCGTAAAAAAGCCCCGCGCGAGCGAGGCTTCACGGATCCTGCGACGCAGGCGCCCGCTCAAGCGAGTTCCGCGGGCTCGATGCTGACCGTGCTCCGGTTCAACGGGCCGGCGGTGCCGAACACCACCCGGCCGTTCGCCAGCGCATACAGCGTGTGATCCTTGCCGACACCGACGTTGCGCCCCGCGTGCACCCGCGTGCCGCGCTGGCGCACGATGATCGAGCCCGCCGGGATCAACTGGCCGCCGTAGGCCTTGACGCCGAGCATCTTGGGCTTCGAGTCGCGCCCGTTTCGCGTAGAGCCGCCGCCTTTCTTCTGTGCCATGTCCGAAAACTCCGTCTGCGTTCAGTTGCCGGGACCGTACCGGGTCGGTTCACGCGTGGTGCCGTAACGGCCACGACGCACCGGTCACGATGCCAGGGTCAGTACCCCGCCGGCATCTCGGTGCCGCTGTTCTTCGCGCGAGCGGCGAGGATCGCGCGGGTGCGCATCATCGCCGGCGCCGAATCGGCCTTCGTCTCGCCGAGCGGCGACGTGATCGCGTCGATGAACACCTCGGTGAAGTGCTGGCGATGGCCCTGGCGCTTCTGATAGTGCTTGCGCCGACGCATCTTGAAGATGCGGACCTTGTCGTGACGACCCTGAGCAAGCACCGTTGCCGTGACCGACGCTCCCCCGACGAGGGGAGCGCCCACCTTGATCTCCGAGCCGTTGCCAACGGCAAGGACCTGATCGATCGTGATGTCGGCACCGATGTCTGCGGATATCTGTTCTATCTTGATCTTGTCGCCGGCGCTGACCTTGTACTGCTTTCCGCCGGTTTTTATGACCGCATACATGGGATTTGCCTCTTTTAGCAGAGAACCCTAGAGTATAGAAACTCCTAGCGTCCCGGTCAAATCCACCCGCCATCGAACCGAAGCCGGCCGGCCCGTGCCTCGCCGCGCGGCCATGCGGCCGTCCCGCGCCCTATAATCCGCCCCCGTCCCACCCGCCCTACCGGCCGCCCCGCCCTCTCCCGGCCGGCCATCGCCAGCGCGAGCGCAGCAACCCGTGACGCCCCCCGCCAGTCCCTACCAGGCCTTTCCGGCCATCACCGACGACCTGGCCCGGGTCGACGCGGTCATCCGCGAGCGGCTGACCAGCGAGGTGGTGCTGATCCGCACGATCAGCGAGTACATCATCGGCGCCGGCGGCAAGCGCCTGCGTCCGGTGCTGCTCGTGCTGTTCGCGAAGGCGCTCGGCTACGGCCGCGACGGCGACACCCACCACTGGCTGCTCGCGGCCGTCGTCGAATTCATCCACACCGCCACGCTGCTGCACGACGACGTCGTCGACGAGTCGACGCTGCGGCGCAACCGGAGCACCGCGAACGCCGAGTTCGGCAATGCCGCGGCGGTGCTGGTCGGCGATTTCCTGTATTCGCGCGCCTTCCAGATGATGGTCGAGGCCGACAACCTGCTGATCCTGCGCATCCTCGCCGACGCGACCAACACGATCGCCGAGGGCGAGGTGCTGCAGCTGATGAACTGCCACGACCCGGACGTCGACGAGGAGGCCTACCTCCAGGTGATCCGCTTCAAGACCGCTTGCCTGTTCGAGGCGGCGTCGCGCATCGGGGCCGTGCTCGGCACCCGGGATGCCGCCGTGCAGGAAGCCGCCGCCGCCTACGGTCGCCACCTGGGCACCGCGTTCCAGCTGATCGACGACGTGCTCGACTACTCCGGCGCAAGCGGCGAGCTCGGCAAGAACATCGGCGACGACCTGCGCGAGGGCAAGCCCACGCTGCCGCTGATCCGGGTGATGCAGGCCGGCTCGCCGGAAGACCGCTCGATCGTGCGCGACGCGATCCGCGACGGCGGGTCGGCGCGCTTCGCCGACATCAAGGCCGCGATCGACCGCACCGACGCGCTGGCGTACACCCGCGCGCGCGCCGAGCGCGAGGCGCAGCTGGCGCGCGAGGCGATTTCCGCGCTGCCGGCCTCCGAACACCGCGACGCTTTGCTATACTTCGCGGCTTACTCGGTGTCTCGCAGCAGCTGACACCGGGTAATCGGGGTGTAGCTTAGCCTGGTAGAGCGCTACGTTCGGGACGTAGAGGCCGGAGGTTCGAATCCTCTCACCCCGACCAGGATTCGTTTGCGTGTAAAGGACTTCGAAGCCCCAGCACCTGGGGCTTCGTCGTTTCCGGACGCCGATCACGGCGGATCATCGGTGCCACCCTCACGACGACGGACCCCGCATCCGCGTCACCGCGATCGAGACGATAAACGTCGGCGCGTACCCGAACATCACCTTCGTCGAGGCGCACTCGAGGATCCGGTTCGCATGACGAGCGCGCAGGTGCTCGCCGACTACCGCCGGCAGGCCCGCGTGCCGGTCTGTGCGAGCGAAACGCCGGCCGCGCGCACCAGCGGCCGATCGCGCCGCACGACTGCACCGGGCCCGTGGTGCTGATCGCATCGCTGGCATTCGCGCTCGCGTCGCCGAACGCGATCTTCCAGGAAGTGGTGCGCGCCTATTACACCGGCTGGTACCGTGAGCTGGTCACGGCGCTGCCCACGATCGAGGGCGGCTATGCCTACGGCATGCATGCGCCGGGCCTCGGCACCGAACTGTCGCCCGGTCTCCGGGCTCGGCCCGACGTCACCGTGCGCCGGACCGGTTCCGCCTGACACGAGACGGGGCATCTGCCGGCACGCGCGAGCGGTCCGCGTGCGACCCGCTGTCGCCACGTGGCAGAATCGTCCGGTCGCGACCACGCCAGCACGGGGTGCCGGAGAAGTTCATGAGCTACATGTTGTTGATCGTCGAGCCGGTCGGCCAGCGCGACGAGCGCGGGCTCGAGGCCGGCAAGGACGCGTACGCCGAGATGCTGCGCTTCACCGCCGACCTCGAGTCGCGCGGGCTCCTCGAGGCCAGCAATTCGCTGTCCACGCAGGCGAAGGCGGCGCGGGTCAGCGTGCGCGAGGGTCAGAGCCGAATCGTCGACGGCCCCTTCGCCGAGGCCCGGGAGATGATCGGCGGCTTCTTCCTGCTGAAGGTCGACACCCGCGACGAAGCGATCGAGATCGCGAGGCGATGCCCGGCAGCGGCGTGGGCGACGGTCGAGGTGCGCGGCGTCGGTCCGTGCTACGAGTAGCGTCGCCCGGCCGGCGCCGCGCCGAAACCTTCCCTGCGTTGCCGCGCCCCCGGGGTCGCGGTGTCGAAATCCGACCGCCGCGTTCGTCGTGAGTCCAAGGGCCCGTCCGGGCGACGCCGGCGCGCGCGCCGGCGAGGCCGCGGCGCGCGAGGCGATCGAGCGCGTCTGGCGCAGCGAGGCCGCGAGACTGATCGCGGGCGTCGCGAGACTCACGCGCGACGTCGGCCTGGCAGAGGAGTTCGCGCAGGATGCGCTCATCGCGGCGATCGAGCACTGGCCGACCGAAGGCCTGCCGGACAATCCGGGCGCGTGGCTGATGGCGACCGCCAAGCGCCGCGCGCTCGACCGGTTGCGCCAGCACGCGATGCAGGCCCGCAAGCACGAGCAACTCGGCCACGAGGCGGACGCGCTCGGCGAGCACCTGGTGCCCGATATCGCCGAGGCCGTCGCGAACGCGCAGCAGGACGACATCGAAGACGACCTGCTCAGGCTGATCTTCACCGCGTGCCACCCGGTGCTGTCGCGCGATGCGCAGCTCGCGCTGACGCTTCGCGTCGTCGGCGGCCTGTCGGTCGGCGAGATCGCGCGCGCGTTCGTCGTGCCGGAGCCGACGATCTCGCAGCGCATCGTGCGCGCCAAGCGCACGCTCGCCGCCGCGCGCGTGCCCTTCGAGACACCCGGCGCCGCCGAGCGGCCGGCGCGCGTGTCGACGGTGCTCGAGGTCGTCTACCTGATCTTCAACGAGGGCTACGCGGCGACCAGCGGCGACGCTTGGACGCGTCCGGCGCTGTGCGAGGAGGCGCTGCGGCTCGGTCGCATGCTCGCGTCGCTGGAGCGCGAGGACGCTGAGGTCCACGGGCTGCTCGCGCTGATGGAGCTGCAGGCGTCGCGGCTCGGCGCGCGTACCGGCGCGGACGGCGAGCCGGTGCTGCTGCCGGACCAGGACCGCTCGCGCTGGGACCACGGCGCGATCGCGCGCGGGCTCGCCGCGCTGTCGCGCTGCGAGGCGATCCATCGCGCGCGCGGGGGCGCCGTGGGCGCGCCCGGCGCGTACGCGCTCCAGGCGGCGATCGCGGCGTGCCACGCGCGCGCGCCGACGAGCGCGCAGACCGACTGGAACCGGATCGTCTCGCTCTACGGGGCGCTGCGCGCGATCGCGCCGTCGCCGATCGTCGAGCTGAATCGCGCGGTCGCCGTCGGCATGGCGTCCGGGCCGGCAGCGGCGCTCGAGATCGTCGATGCGCTCGACGCGGGCGGCGATCTCGCGCGCTATCACCTGCTGCCGAGCGTGCGTGCCGACCTGCTCGAGAAGCTCGGACGCGGCGCCGAGGCGCGGGCCGCGTTCCTGAAGGCGGCGTCGCTGGCGCAGAACGCGCGCGAGCGGGCGATGCTGGCCGCGCGGGCGCAGGCGCTGTCCGACCCGGCACGACCGGACTGACCGGCGCCGGTGTCAGCCCCGGCGCATGCGCTCGACGAGACGCGGATTCAGCGCGCCCACCTCGAGCATGATCGGAAAGTCGGCGCAGCCGAACTGCGGGTCGACGTGCGGCTCGCCGAGTATCCGCGCACCCGCCTTCAGGTAACCCTTGAGCAGCGCGGGAACGTCGACCGGCGCCGCCTCCGGGCCCTCGAGGCATGCGGCGGCGCCAACCGGCGCGAGTCGATCGAGGTCGAGCCGATGTCGCGGGTACACCTGCCAGCGCGGGTCGATCGGGTGCTCGGCCTCGAGTTGCCGGTAGAGCCTCGCCGCGTCGGCACCGCCGTCGGCGAGCGAGACGCTGCAGCAGCCGATCACGTACTGGTGACCGTAGGTCGCGACGAACGCGCGCATCGCGCGCCACAGCAGCATCAGCACGACGCCGTTGCGATACCCCGGTGCGATGCACGCGCGGCCGAGTTCGACGAGATCGTGACGGACCGGGTCGAGGTTGCGCAGGTCGAACTCGCGGTCGGCGTACAGGCAGCCCGCCGCCTTCGCCTGCTCGGGCAGCAGCACGCGATAGGTACCGATCACCTCGCCGCTGTCGGCGTCGACCGCGATCAGGTGACGACACCAGGGATCGAGGCCGTCGCGGTCCAGACCGGAGTCGCCGTCCAGGCGCGCGCCCATCTCGCTCGCGAAGACGCGATAGCGCAGCTTCATCGCCTGCTCGACCTCGGGCGCCGTGTCGGCCATTCGAACCTCGAGGCGCCCGGCCTGCGCCAGCACCAGCGCCGAGGCCGGCCGCGTCGTCGAGCGGATCAGCACGCTTGTCATCGGATTCTCCGTGTGAAGGTGCCCGAACCTTCGCCGATGCCGGTTTCAGGAGAATGACGTTCGCGCTACGCGCCGATGACGTCGTCCGGCAGCCACCGCGCGACGGCATCGGCGACCCACGCCGGATCGTCGAGCGGCAGGTCGTGACCCGCGTCCGGATGCCAGCACGGCGCGAGGCCCCATGCGCGCGCGAGGTCCCCGGTACAGCGCGGATCGACGAGCGCGTCGCCGCGGCTCGCCAGCAGCAGCATCGGCACGCCGGGACGCGCGCGCGGCGCGCGGTACCTGGCCGCGGCGAGCAGCTGGCGCAACGCGTTGCGCACCGAGACCGGCCGCGCGGCCCGGATCGCCGCCCACCGCGCCACGACCTCGGCGTCACCGCTGCGGCGCGTGCTGGTCAGCCGCAGGATCCCGCTCTCGGCTTCGATAGGCGTGCCGGCGCCGGCCGCGATCGCCAGCAGGCGCCACCAGTTGCGCGGCCGCAGTCGCCGCCACGGCGGGCTGAACGGTCGCAGGCTGGTGTTGATCAGCACGCAGCCCGCCACGTCCGACGGCCAGCGCCGCGCCCACTCGATCGCGACCATCGCACCCAGCGACATCGCGAGCAGGTACACCGGCGCGTCCCCCGCCGTGCCGCGCCTCGCGCGCAGCGCGCCGCGGCAGGCGTCGGCGATCGCCTCGACCCGCGCAGGGCTCGCGACCCGGTTGAAATCGCCGTTGCCGGGCAGATCGAGCGCGACGATCGACGCCTGCGGCACGGCGCGCCGGAACGCGGCCTCGAACTCGCCCCAGTGCGCGTGCTCGCGCGCGAGGCCACGCAGCAACAGCCAGGTGCTCACGTCGACGCCGGGGTGCGCGGCGCGGCGCGCGACGGCGCCGCGTACCACCGTCGGATCGCCTCGGCGCGGGCGCGCTCGCGCGCGGCTCCCACCGGCACCCAGCGGGCGTGGCTCTCGGCCGCGCGCGCGGCGAAGTCGAGCCAGACCGTGTGCTGGCGGAGCACGCGCTGCATGCGATGCGCGATCAGCGGATTGAAGATGCCTTCGCGCGAGAGCAGTTGCAGCGGGTTCTTGCGCACCCAGGTCCACGAGCCCATCTCGAGCGTGGTCGGCAGGAACAGGGTGCCCGGGCTGCGGCACGCCAGCAGGTAGAGGTGGTCCCACAGGTCGCCGTGCGCGAGGTACTGGCGGCTCTGCGGCTCGAACACGTAGCGGTGGCTCGCATGCGCTTCGTCGAAGATCGCGCTCAGCGCCTGCACGTCCGCCAGGTGCTCGATCGGCTCGCGCGTGTGCGCAAACGGAAACCAGATCCGGTCGTGCAGGCCGAAACCCGAGTGGCAGTCGACGGCGATGCTGAACGGTCGCGACAGCATCTCGGCCTGGACCACCGCGCACAGCGCGCTGCTCTCGGGCTCCATCGCGGCGCCCTCGACCCCTCGGTACCACGGCAGCCCGTTGCCGACGCGCTGTCCGCCGACGAGGAACGGCACCCGCTCGCGCGCGTCGACCGGCGCGTTGCGCATCAGGTCGACGCCGTTCGGATTCGCACGCATGCCCAGCGCCATCCCGCCGGGATTGACGACCGGCATGAACACCATCCGGATCGACTCGAGCTGTCGCTCGAGCGCGTGGTCCCACTCGAGCCGCGCGACGATGCCCTGCAGGTGCGACAGCACCACCGCGGCACCGACGCGCTCGAGCCCGTGCACACCGCCGAAGTAGCCGACCGCCGGGGCATCCGGGCGCGAACTGCCGATGATCGCGACCGGCACCGGGTGGCGCCGGCCGTTCGCATCGACCTCGCAGACCACCTGCGCGTCGATGCGCGCGCCGGCCCGGGCGACGAGGCGATCGAAGGCGAGGAGTTCGGGCAGCGGGCCTGAAGCGGTTCGGGGCACGGGCGCAACGGCAGGACGGCGGAACGGCAGGTCGCCGCGAGCATAGCGCGGCCGGAGCGTCGCGCGGCGCGATCGCGCACGCGCCTCGTGCGTCGCCGGCCACGCGTCGGCCGCCGCGGGCAGCGTCACGAATCCGTCATGCGCACGCGCTAGGGTTCCGGCGATGGACATCTCGCCGCATCTTCGGCCGGACCGGCGCCCGCTCGCCTTCGCGAGAGCGGTCGGGTCGATCGCGATCGCGCTCGCGGCCGGCAGCCTCGAGCTGCTCGCACTTCAGCGCCTGCGCTGGCTCCGGCGCCGCCGCCGGCGCTGAGCCGGGTCCGCGGCCTCGCCGCGGCCTGCGGCATCGGGGCAACCGCCGGCGCGGCCCCGCTCCCCGGCCACGCAGCGCTGCTCGTCGCTGCAGCAGCGCAGCTGGCCGCTCGCTGCTCGAGCAGCGCCGCTCGCGCGCAGCGCCGCTAGCCGATCGACCCCGCCAGCGACAATGCCGGCACGCGGACCCACCCTTCCATCAGCACCCGCGCGCTGCGGCTCATCGACACCTTGTCCACCTGCCACCGGCCGTCGACCTGCCGCGCCAGCGCGCCGACCCGCAAGGTTCCCGACGGGTGGCCGAAGCGGATCGATTCGCGCGGCGCGCCGCCGGCCGCGCGGGTCACCAGCGTGCCCGGAATCGCCGCCGCGGTCGCGAGCGCGACGGCGGCGGTGCCCATCATCGCGTGGTGCAGCCTGCCCATCGACACGCCGCGCACCAGCAGGTCGATCTCGTCGGCGCGGACGGTGCGCCCGCTCGAACTCGTGTAGGTCCGCGGCGGTGCGACGAACGCGAGCTTGGGCGAATGCCGGCGCCGCGCCGCGTCCTCGACCCGATCGACGAGCCCCATGCGCAGCGCACCGTGCGCACGGACCGCCTCGAGCCGCTCGAGTGCGGCGGCGTCGCCGTTGATCGCGTCCTGCAGCTCGGTGCCGGCGTAGCCGAGCGCGGCGGCGTCCACGAAGATCATCGGGATGCCGGCGTCGATCAGCGTCGCGTCGAGCGTGCCCACGCCGGGCACCGCCAGCCGGTCGACGACACGCCCGGTCGGAAGCAGTCCGCCACCGCGCGCGGCGCCGGCGGCCGCTGCATCCGCCGCGTCGGTCCCCGGGTCCAGGAAGTCGAGCCGCACCTCGGCCGCCGGGAACTGGACGCCGTCGAGTTCGAAGTCGCCCAGTTCCTCGACCTGCCCGTCGCGAACCGGCACGTGCGCGACGATCGTCTTGCCGATGTTCGCCTGCCAGATGCGCACGACGCAGTGGCCGTCGCGCGGGATGCGCGACGCGTCGACGAGGCCCGCACCGATCGAGAAGCCGCCGACGGCCGCCGACAGGTTGCCGCAGTTGCCGGACCAGTCGACGAGGTCGGCGTCGATCGCCACCTGGCCGAAGAGGTAGTCGACGTCGTGGCCGGGACGCTCGCTGCGCGAGACGATCACCGCCTTGCTGGTGCTCGACGTCGCGCCGCCCATGCCGTCGATCTGCTTGCCGTAGGGATCGGGGCTGCCGATCACGCGGCTCAGGAAGCGGTCGCGCGCGGCGCCCGCCGCCCGGCACGGCGCGGGCAGGTCCTGCAGCCGGAAGAAGACGCCCTTGCTGGTGCCGCCGCGCATGTAGACGGCGGCCACCCGAAGGATCGGGGCGTCGTGCGCCGGGCCTGGCTGGCGAAGCGTGTCGTTCATCGTTCGGGTCCGCTCGCGCGCGGAGCGCGCGCCGGGCGCAGTGTAGTCCACCCGCGCACCGCCTCGCGCACCGCCTTGCATCGGCCCGGGCAATCGGTGCTAGCCCGAGCGCGGCGCCTCCTTCATCTCCTCGACGATCTGCGCGTAGGCGAGCACCGCGAAGAGCACGGTGCCACCGACGACGTTGCCGGCCAGCGTCGGCAGCACGAAGCCGACGCCGGCCTCGACGGCCGAGCGCTCGCCCGCGAGTACCAGCCACGCGGCTTCGACCGAGCCGGCGATGACGTGCGCGAAGTCGCCGAGCGCGACGATCCAGGTGATCAGCACGATCAGCAGCACGCGATCCCCCTGCGCGCGCGCGAGGATCCAGACCAGCGAGGCGATCAGGAAGCCGGCGGCGATTCCCCTCAGCAGCAGCGCCGTCGGCGTCTTGTCGAGCGCGTGGCGGCTGATCAGGGTGATCTCGTCGGCGACGCCGGCGGGCAGCACCGACGGCAGCCCGGCGAACCACGCGAAACAGCTCGCGCCGACGAGGTTCGCGACGAGCACGACGCTCCACAGGCGCGAGAGCAGCAGGAAGTTCGCGAGCCCCGGCCGCGCGAGCACCGGCGCGACCGCGGTCAGCGTGTTCTCGGTGAAGAGCTGCTGGCCGGCCATGATCACCAGCACGAAGCCGAACGAATAGCCGAGCTTCTCGACAACGGGCGACCAGTCGGTGTCGGGCAGGTACGAGGCGATCAGCGCCTGCCCGAGCACCGACAGGCCGATGCTCAGGCCGGCTGCGAGGCCCGACCACCACAGCGAGGTCACCGGCCGGTTCAGCTCGTGGCCGCCGCGCCGCCGGACGATCTCGTAGATGACCGGCAGGCGCGGCTCGGCCTGTTCCTCGATCTCGCGTTCCTCGGTCGGCGTGACGTCGACCGCGGGCTCCTCGTCGATGTCGAGCGCGGCGGGCGAGCGGGTGTGCGGGTGCAGGGGCATGGGGCGGCCGTCGGATCGTTGGCGTCTGGCGGCGCGTGCGTCGCGGTCGCGGCCGGTGTCAGCGCACGTCCCGTGCCCGGGTCGGCCGCGCGGCCGGCGCGCCGCGGGCGCCGACCGCGCGCGGCGCCGGCGACGAGCCGGCGTGCGGGCCCGGGCGCGCGTCGAGCCAGCGCAGCGACAGCAGCACGGCCGCGAGCAGGTAGGCAGTGCTGCCGGGCACCCACATCGCAAGGCCGGCGAGTTGCTGGTCCCAGAGCTCGCGCGACTCGCGCCAGTACAGCGGCTCGCGCGCGAAGGTGAGCAGCGCGCCGAGCAGCCCGGTGTGCATCAGCGTGAGCAGCAGCGCGAGCAGCGCACGGGGCCGTTCGCGGCGGCCCGCCTTCAGCACCGCCCACCAGAAGAGCCACGCGCTGCCCAGGAAGCAGGCGTGTTCGACGAGGTGCCAGCCGGTGTGCAGCACCGCCGCCATGTAGGGCGCCGGTGCATGCCAGACCCACAGCACCGCCGCGTGCACGCTCGCGCACGCGATCGGATGTCGGGTCGCGCGGATCGACGTGCGCCACAGCGGATCGAAGCCGCTGCCGATCGCGGCGCGCCACTGCGCGAGCGGCGCCGCCAGCACCAGCAGCGGCGCGACGACGACGATCAGCAGCATGTGCTGCACCATGTGCATCGCGGTGCTGCGCACCGCCCACGCGTCCAGCGGGCCGAAGAGCGCGAGCGCGCCCACCGCGAGCGCGGTATGGGCGCAGGCGCGGCGTGCGCGGGTCGGACGCCGCATGCAGGCGCCGACCGCGTACGCGAGCCACGCGCCCGCGAACAGCCCCCGCGCGAGCCACAGCGTCACCTCGTCGATCGCGCTGGCGGCCGGATCGTGCGCGAGGACCGCCGCGGGCCGGAGCGCCGCTGCTGCGACGAGCACCGCCGCCACCCGGAGCGCCGCGCGCAACGGTCGGGAGGGTCGCGGCGCCCGAGCCGACCGGGACGGCAGCCGGCGCGCCAGGACGGTCACAGGCACGGCGGCCACGCCGCCAGCGGCAACGCGACGAAGACCGTGGCGAAGGCCGCGACCGCATGGAGCACCGCGGCGGACCCGGCGACGAAGCGTTGCACGCGGCGACCGGGGTCCGTACCGAGCCGGCACGCCGCCTGGCGACAGCGCCAGCCGGCCGCGCCGAGCAGTGCCGCCGCCGAGAGGCTCAGCGCGCCGAGGACGAGGTTGAGCGCGCCGCGAACCGGCGGGTGTCCACTTGCACAGGCGAGCGAGACCGCCGCGTAGACGACGACGAACCACAGCGACCAGATCGTCAGTCCCAGCACCAGCTGCAGCGGGTGGTCGGCGGGCAGCCGAAGCGCCCGGATCGGTGCCCGCGTGGCCATCAGAACGCGAGCGGCAGCAGCGCGAAGACGGCCCACGCCGTCGCGCAGGCCCCCGCGGCGAAGGCCTGGAAGCTCGAGACGACGCCGGGTTCGTAGGGGGCGTGTTCGCCGACGTGACCCTGGCGCACCCGCAATGCCTGGAGCACCGCCAGCACGCCGCCGAGTGCCGTGTGCAGCAGCAGGTAGCAGAGCGCGAACGCGAGGATCGCGTCATGCGCACCCGCCGTCGGGGCCAGCGGCGCGAGCGCGAGCAGCGCGATCAGCCCGCTGGCCGCGGCGAACGCTGCCGCCGCGGACGACCACAGCAACGCGGCGGCGGCGCGTGCCGGCGTGCCGCCGTCGTCGAGTCGCCGTCTCGCGGCGCGCGTCGCCCACCATGCGCCGAACTGCAGCACCGCGATCGCGGCGAGCGGCACGATCCCGAGCGGCGAGACGGCCGGCGCCTGCCACGACGGCGACACGGTCCACAGGAACAGCCACGCGAACAGCAGCGACGCGTACAGCGCGCCGTCGGCGAGCATCGTCAGCCCCATCCCCCACAGCCCCGGCCCGTCGAGCGTGCGCGAATGCAGGCGAAGGCCTCGGGGCAGGTCGACCGCCGCCCCGTCCGCTGCGGCGGGATGCGCGCCGTTCTCCCACGACCAGCGCAGCAGCACGGCAACGGTGACGAGCGCGGCGATGGCGGCCGGGACGTAGGCCTTGAGCAGCAGCGCCACGCACACCCCCGCGATCGACCCCGCCGCCGCGAGCGGCCACCACGAGTTGCCCGGCAGGTGGATCACCTCGCGGGCCCGCGAGGTGATCGGGTCGATCCCGAGCGTCTCCCGCCGGCCGTGGTCGGCCTGCGCGAGCAGGTGGCGGCCGGTGGCGATCTCGTCCGGAAGATGCGGCTGGTCCCACAACGGATAGCGGCTCGAGACGACCGGCAGGCTCGCGAAGTTGTAGGCGTGCGGCGGCATTCCGCAGGCCCACTCGAGCGTGCCGGCGCGCCACGGGTTGGGCTCGGCCTTGCGCCCACGGCGCCAGTGCAGGCCCAGGTCGAGCAGCACGTTGGCGATGCCGAAGGCCATCACGAAGCCGAACACCGACGACACGAGGTTCGGCAGGTCCCATCTGAGCCCCGCCTCGTAGGTGTAGACGCGCCGCGGCATGCCGAGCAGCCCCGTCAGGTGCATCACGAGGAAGGTGCCGTTGAACCCGATGAAGGTCAGCCAGAATCCCCACCGGCCGAGCCGCTCGGAGGGCATCCTGCCGCTGGCGAGCGGCAGCCAGTGGTAGAGCCCCGCGACGAGCGGGAACAGCATGCCGCCGATCAGCACGTAGTGGAAGTGCGCGACGACGAAGTGCGTATCGTGCACCTGCCAGTTGAAGGGCACGAGCGCGAGCATCACGCCGGTGAGCCCGCCGGCGACGAAGATCACGAGGAACCCGGTGATCCACAGCATCGGCAGACGCCACGTCGGCCGCCCCGACCACAGCGTCGCGATCCACGCGAACACCTGCACGGCGGTCGGGATCGCGACCAGCATGCTCGCCGCCGAGAAGAACGCCTGCGCGAGTGCCGGGATCCCGACGGTGAACATGTGGTGCACCCAGAGCCCGAAGCTGATGAAGCCGGTCGCGATCAGCGACACGACGACCCACCGGTAGCCGACGAGCGGGCGGCGCGCGTACACCGGCAGCAGCGTCGACACGATGCCGGCGGCCGGCAGGAAGATGATGTAGACCTCGGGGTGGCCGAAGAGCCAGAACAGGTGCTGCCAGAGCAGCGGGTCGCCCCCGCGCGCGGGATCGAAGAACACCCAGCCGGCGGCGCGCTCGATCTCGAGCAGGATCGAGCCGAGGATCAGCGGCGGGAAGCCCACGATGATCATCATCGCCGTCACCAGCATCGCCCACGCGAACACCGGCATGCGCTCGAGCGTCATGCCGCGGGTGCGGGTACGCATGATCGTCGCGGCGATCTCGACGCCCGCGGCGACCGTCGCGATCTCGACGAAGGTGACGCCGATCAGCCAGAAGTCGGCGTTCAGGCCGGGCGAATGCACGCTGCCCGCGAGCGGCACGTACATGAACCAGCCCGCGTCGGGCGCGAGGCCGAACGCGAGGCTGCTGGTGAAGATCACGCCGCCGAACAGATAGCACCAGTAGCCGAACGCACCGAGCCGCGGAAACACCAGGTCGCGCGAGCCGAGCATCTTCGGCAGCAGGTACGCCCCGAGGCCCAGCAGGACCGGCACGGCGAAGAGGAACATCATCATCGTGCCGTGCGTGGTGAACGCCTGGTTGTAGGCCTGGGGGCCCATGAAGCGCGCGCCGGGCCGCGCGAGTTGCGCGCGGATCAGCATCGACAGCACCCCGGCGATCACGAAGAAGACGCCGCCGGTCACGATGAAGCGAAGCGCGACGCTGGTGTGGTTGACGACGCTCAGCGCACGCAGCCCGGTCGGATTCCCCCAGGTGCGCTCGAGCTCGGCGTGCAGTGCCTGCGCGTCGCGCGCGGGCGCGAGGTGACGCCCGCCGGGCACCGGGTCCGGATGCGGCGTGCGGCCGGGCTCGCCGACGCTCACTTCCCCCGCTCCGCCAGCCAGCCCTCGAAGGCGGCCGGCGTCATCGCGTGCACCGTCATCGCCATGTGCGCGTGTCCGAGGCCGCAGAACTCGGCGCACTGGCCGCGGAAGCTGCCGGCGACTTCGGCCTGCAGCCGCAGCCGCAGGTGCCGGCCGGGGATTGCGTCGAGCTTGCCGCCCAGGCGCGGCACCCAGAACGAGTGGATCACGTCGCGGCTGCTGGTGACGACCTCGACCGGACGACCGACCGGGATGCGCAGCTCGTTCTCGAGGCTCACGCCGTGCTGCGGGTAGCGGATCTCCCACGCCCACTGCCGCCCGATCGCCTGCACCTGCAGCACCGCGCCGTCGTCGGTCGCACGCAGCGCGGGCAACTGGTGCATGGCCGAGGGCGAGCCGAACACCAGCAGCGCCGTGACCGCGACGCCCGGCAGCAGCAGCCCGCCGCCGACGAGCCAGCGGCGGCCGTCGGACGCCGTCGACGCCACGCCCGAGCCGCGCCGACGCATCCCGACGAGCCAGAGCAGCACGACCGCCGCGAACGACGCGAACGCAACCCCGAACATCCACCACCAGACCGTCGCGATCGCCCGCGCCGACGGGCCCGCCGGATCGAGGAGCGACTGCGGCCCGGTACAACCGACGACGAACGCGACGGCGGTTATGATCGACCGATGGGCGAGCCGACCGAACCGATCCTCAGCCGCGCCGCGATCGCCGGGCATCCGCTGCACCCGATGATGATCCACTTTCCGGTGGCCGCATTGCTCGGCCTCGTCCCGGCCGATCTCGCGTGGCTGTACGGCGGCGATCCCTTCTGGGCCCGTGCCGGCCTGTGGCTCGCGGGCGTGGGCGCGGTGGGCGGCTGGGTCGCCAGCGTCGCAGGCCTCGTCGACCTGCTCACGGTGCGCCGCATCCGCAGCCTCGTCAACGCGTGGATGCACGCGCTCATCGCGGTCATGATGCTCTCGCTCGCGACCCTCAACTGGCGCACCCGGCTGATCGGCGAGCCCGGCGAGACGGTGCTCCCGTGGGGCATTGCGATGTCGGTGGCGACCGCCGCGTTCATCGCGCTCGCGGCCTTTCTCGGCGGACGCCTGGTCTACGAACACGCGGTCGCGGTCGACACGACCGGCAACTGACGACACCGTGCGCCCGACGCCCCGGCGCACGTGCACCGCACCGCGCTCACTCGGGCTTCAGCAGCACGAGCACCGCCACCGCGAGCAGCGACGCGAGGCAGGCGGCGGCCGCACCGGCGCTCGCGATCGCGTCGCGGCGCTGTGGCGCGCCGCGCGTGTGCTCGGTGCGCAGCACCAGCCAGCCGCAGGTCGCGTGGCCCAGCACCAGGAGGCAGACGAAGCCGAGCTTCGCCGCGAGCCACGGCACGATCGGGCCGTGGAGCACGAATACGAGCGTGCCCGATGCGATCGCGGCGAGCGCGAACGGCGTCGCGTAGCCCAGCAGCAGCCGTCGAGCGCGACCTTCGAGCGACTCGCGCGGATCGGCCTGCACGCGGATCGCGGCGAGCAGCATCGTCAGAGATCCCGCCCACGCGATGACCGCGACGATGTGGACGACCTTCAACCACGGCATCGGATCGAGGCCGTCGTTCCATGCGCGCCGCCGGATCTCATCCGGCGCGGCGGCAAGGCGCGTGCCTGCCACCCACGGCGTGTCGGCGATCCTGACGGTGCCCGGGCATATCGATTGCGAGACAGGCTCATGTCCACCGAACACAGGGGCTCGTCATGACACGTGTCACCCGGTCGTATCCCTCCTCGCATCCCTCCTCCCTCGCGTTTACCCGCCGCGCGCCGATCGTCGCGGCGACTGCATTCGCGTTCGCGTTGGCGGCAGCCGCACCGGCCTTGGCCGATGCCCGCGCGAGCAGCGACGCCGACACGCCGCGCATCGCCCCGTCGAACTGGGACGTCGTGCCCGACACCGGCGACGGCGCGATCGAGCTGTCGTACCGCGACGGCGCGAGCGAACTGTCGCTGCATTGCGGCAGCAGCGGCTGCGCGCTGTTCGTCGAGCCGCGCTCGGGGTGCTTTCCCGGACTCGTCTACCCGCTGCTGCTCAACTCGGCGTCCCAGGTCGGCATCGCACCGTCGACCTGCGTGACCGTCGCGGGCCGCGGCGCACTGCGCGACTCGCCGCGTACCGGCGTGCTGATCGGGCCGGACACCGAGTTCGTCGCCGGCCTGTTCGTCGGCGAACCGTTGACGGTGGCGTTTCCCGCCACCGAGGGCGGGATGGAGGTCGTCGACGTCAGCGTCGACGGGCTGCCGGAGGCGCTCGCGTCGGCGCGCGAGCAGCAGGAAGGCCCCCCCTCACCCGGCACGCGCGGCGACGACCGCGGTGCGGCGATCGCACGGGTGCTCCGTCACAGCGAAACGCAGCACGAACTTTGAGCGGGCGCCTGCGGCGCCCCCGCCTGCTCAGTGAGCCGCCATGCCCTTGGCGGCCGGCAGGCGCGCGCGGCGCACCCGCCACAGGTGCACGGCGACGAACACCGCCACCAGCGCCAGGCCGATCTCGTCGGTGACCGGCAGCGCGACGACCAGCGAGAACGCCGCGGCGACCGCGAGCAGCCGTTCCCACCAGAGCAGGCGCGCCTGGAAGAAGCCGATGCTCGCCGCGCCCCACAACCCGATCGACAACAGGGCCTTGAACACGACGTAGATCACGTCGAGCACCGAGCCGCCCTGCAGCATCAGCGCCGGCGCGTACACCGCCATGAACGGCACGACGAATCCGGCGACCGCGAGCCGCATCGCCTGGATACCGATCTTCAGGCCGCTCTCCTTGGCGATCGGCGCGGCCGCGAAGGCCGCGAGCGCGACCGGCGGCGTGAGGTCGGCCATGATCCCGAAATAGAAAACGAACATGTGCGAGACGATCAGCGGCACGCCGAGCTCGAGCAGCGCCGGCGCCGCGAGCGAACTGGTGATGATGTAGTTCGGGATCGTCGGGATGCCCATGCCGAGCATCAGGCAGGTCAGCATCGTCAGCACGAGGCTCAGGAACAGGCTCGACTTGCCGAGCGCGATCACGTAGCCGGCGAAGGTCGTCGCGACGCCGGTCAGCGTCACGACGCCGATGATCACGCCGACGAGCGCGCACGCGATGCCGACCGGCAGCGCGTGACGGGCACCCTCGTGGAGCGCGCCGACGAGGACCCTCAGCGTCGGTCGCGCGTCGCGGATCGCCAGGCACACGGCGACGAGCACTGCCGCCAGCACGAAGAAGGTGCCGATGCCGTACTCGACGAAGGCCGAGGTCGCTGCCGCGAGGCCGATCCAGAACAGCACGCGCAGCCCGATGCTGCCGACGCCCTGCATCGCCGCCGCGCCCAGGATCAGCAGCACCGTGAGCGCGAGCCCGACGGTGCCCGAGAAGAGCGGCGTGTAGCCGGAGAACAGCAGCCACACCAGCGCGACCAGCGGCAGCAGCAGGTACCAGTGGGCGCGCACCGACGTCCACGGGTTCGGGCACTCGTCCTTCGGCAGACCGGTGAGGTTCGCACGGCCGGCCTCGAGGTGCACCATCCAGAACACGGTGACGAAATAGAGGATCGCCGGGATCACCGCGGCCTTGACGATCTCGACGTAGGGCACGTCGATGGTCTCGGCCATGATGAACGCGACCGCACCCATCACCGGCGGCATGATCTGCCCGCCCATGCTCGACGTGGCCTCGACGCCGCCGGCGAAGCCCGCGCGATAGCCGAAGCGCTTCATCAGCGGGATCGTGAACTGGCCGGTGGTGACGACGTTCGCGACCCCGGACCCGTTGATCGTGCCCATCAGTCCGGATGAGATCACCGAGACCTTCGCCGGGCCGCCCTTCGTGTGCCCGACGGTCCCCATCGCGAAGTCGGTGAACAGCCGGATCATGCCGGCCTGCTCGAGGAAGCTGCCGAACAGGATGAACAGGAAGATGTAGCTCGACGACACGTAGGTCGGGATGCCGTAGATGCCCTCGGTGCCGAAGCCGAGCTGGTCGACCACCTGTTCGAACGCGTAGCCGCGGTGCTGCAACGCGCCCCACAGGTGGTCGCCGAAGAGCGCATACGCGAGGAAGGTGCCGCAGATGATCGGCAGCGCGACGCCCATCACGCGTCGCGCGGCTTCGAAAACCAGCACGATCGTCACGACGCCGACGCCGATGTCGACGTCGGTGAGCGCGCCCGATCGCTGGATCAGCTCGCCCTCGTACACCCAGTGGTAGAACGCGAGCACGAAGCCGATCGTGCCGCAGGCGTACGAGAACACGCGCGCCGGCAGGCTGCGGCCGCGACTGGAGAGCAGGAAGACGAGCAGCAGCAGGAAGCCGACGTGCACCGCCCGCACGATGCTGCTCGAGATCGGGCTGAACGCCGCGGTCCAGATCTGGAAGGACGAGAAGACGATCGCGATCGCGAACACCAGGCGATCGAGACGGTCGGGCCCGCCCTGCCGCGGCTGGACGGATTCGAAGTCGGTGCTCGACAAGGCAGGCCCGCCGCGACGCTACTTGAGGACGCCCGCTTCCTTGTAGTACTTGGCGGCACCCGGATGCATCGGAATCGGCACGGTGGTGGCGCTCTTCAGGCTGATCGCGCTGGCCGCCTTGTGCGCCGCGACCATCTTGTCCAGGTTCGTGAACAGGCTCTTGGTCATCTGGTACGCGAGGTCGTCGGAGACCTTGTCGTGCGTGACGAGGATGTTGCTGATGACCGCTGCCGGCACGTCGTTGGCCTGGCCCTCGTAGGTCTTCGCTGGGATCACCGCCGGCTGGTACGCCGGGTCACCGACCTTCGCGACCACGTCGGCCGGGATCGGCACGACGACGATCTTGATCGCCGACGCGAGGTCGCGCAGCGACGCGACGCCGAGGCCGGCCGACTGCAGCGTCGCGTCGAGCTGCCGGTTCTTGATCAGTTCGACCGACTCGCCGAAAGGCAGGTACTCGACCTTGCTGAAGTCCTTGTAGGTCATGCCGGCAGCCTTGAAGATCGCACGCGCGTTCAGCTCGGTCCCCGACTTCGGTGCGCCGACCGAGATCCGCTTGCCTTTCAGGTCCGCGAGGGTCTTCACGCCCGAGTCGGCGCTGGCGACGATCTGGACGTAGTTGCCGTAGGTGGCGCCGATCGCGCGCAGCATCTTCAGCGGCTTCGGAAAGCCGACCTCGGCGTCGCCCTGGTAGGCGCTGGCGACCGAGTCGCCGAGCGCGAACGCGATCTCGCCGCGGCGCGCCGCGAGCAGGTTCAGGTTCTCGACCGAGCCCTTCGTCGACTGGACGGTGGCCTTGGCGTTCGGGATCGTCTGGTTGTAGATCGTGGACAGCGCGGTGCCGAGCGGATAGTAGACGCCGGCGGTGCCGCCGGTCAGCACGTTGATGAAGACGGGGGACTGCGCCTGCGCGGGGGCCGGCGTCGCGAGGGTGGCGGCGGCAAGCGAGACGACGGCGGCGGCCGCGAGTCCCAGGGTCTTGATTCTCATCGGAGGTCTCCTTCGTTCCAGGGTGCCGGCCAGTATAGCGAAGCACGTTCGCGCGCAGCCGCGTGCCTGCCCCGGGATATCCCTGCGCCGCCGTCGGTGGCGCTGTCGAACGCGCGATCGGCGTGCGCGCCGCGACCGGCGCGCGTGGCGCGGTCGGTGGGCGCGATGCGCTTCGGGCCGACGCGCCGCGACCGTGGTCGCGGCGAAGCGGTGCCGCGCCTGCTAGCGCGTGGCACCCGCCGCCGGCGGACGCCGGTCGTCACGAGGCACAGCCGGCGTCGTCGGCGCCGTCGGCGCGGCCCCGGGGTCGACGCGCGCACCGGGGGCGCCGGCGGAGGCCCCGCCGGCTTCGTCGCCCGGCGGTCTCCAGTTGCCGTGCCCGCTCGGGCCGCGATAGAGGTCTGCCGGCGGGTCGACCGGCGCGCTGTTGCTGATCGCATCGTCGCCCGTCGGGACCTTCGATTCGTCGAGGCCGCCGCCGTGCCCCTGCACGTAGGTGCCGCCGAGCCGTTCACCGAGCGTGGAAGGCATCGCCTTGCCGGTGCCTTCGGTCCCGGTCGATGCTGCACCCGCGCCGGGGCAGACGACCGCCAGCGCGATCGCGAGCGCGGTCGCTACGCCCGAGGCGCGGCCGACCGCGTTTGGGGTCTCGCGGATCGTGGCGTTGGTGGCGTTCCTCATTGCGTCGCTCCCGCGGCCTGCAGCCGCACCGGGATCGACTTCGACGCCGGCACCTTGCTCGACTTCGCGTGGTGCCACAGCGGCACCAGCGGGTTGAGTTCCGGGAAGTAGCCGGCGATGCATCCCCTCGGGATGTCGTAGGCCTTGAGCTTCAGCCCGTCGACGACGCGATCCACGCCGTCGTCGGCGACCGTGCACGCACTCACCGCCTCGCCTTCGGCGAATCCCAGGCGCTCGATGTCGGCCGCGTTGATCAGCAGAACCTCACGGGTGCCCGACACACCCCGGAAGCGATCGTCGAGGCTGTAGATGGTGGTGTTGAACTGGTTGTCGCCGCGCATCGTCATCAGCGTCAGCACGTCCGCGCCGCGCGCGCGCATGTCGGGATCCTCGTCCAGGCTCTCGGGGACGATGAAGTTCGCGCGCTTCGTGTCGGTCTCCCACCGGCGCTCGCGCGGCGGCAACGGGCGGTGGAAGCCGCCTGGCGTCCACATCCGCGCGTTGAAGTCGTGGTAGATCTCGGGGTAGCTCGCGGCGATCGCGTCGCGCACCAGCGCGTAGTCGTCGACCCACGCCTGCCAGTCGAGCGCGGGGTTCGGCGGCAGCGTCGCCATCGCGATGCCGGCCACGATCGCCGGCTCGCTGCGCAAGGTCGATGCCGCCGGCTCGACGACGCCGCGCGAGCCGTGCATGCACCCCACCGAATCCTCCATCGACACCGCCTGCGGCCCGCTCTTCTGCCGGTCGATCTCGGTGCGGCCCAGACATGGCAGCAGCCACGCGCTGCGACCGTGCACCAGGTGGCTGCGGTTGAGCTTCGTCGCGATCTGCACCGTCATCTCGAGCTCGCGCCACGCCGGCTCGATCCGGGTGCGATCGGGCACCGCGCGCACGAAGTTGCCGCCCAGCCCGACGAAGGCCTTCACGCTGCCGTCGATCACCCCCTCGCAGGCCTCGACGGTGTTCAGCCCCTTGTCGCGCGGCGGCTCGAACGCGAACTGCTCCGCGAAGCGGTCCAGCGGCGCGAGCTCGGGCTTCTCGGTGATGCCGACCGTGCGCTGCCCCTGCACGTTCGAGTGACCTCGTACCGGGCACACGCCGGCGCCCGGGCGGCCCATGTTCCCGCGCATCAGCAGCAGGTTGACCACCATCTGCACGTTCTCGACGCCGCGGCGATGCTGCGTCAGCCCCATGCCGTACACGCCGATGACGTTCTGCGCGCGGCAGTACTCGGCGGCGGCCGCCTCGATCGCGTCACGCTTCAGGCCGCTCGCGCGCTCGATCGCGCTCCAGCTGCACGCCCGCACCCAGCGCTCGAAGGCGTCGAAGCCGTGCGTGTGCGCAGAAATGAAGGCCTCGTCGAGCACCCGCGCGCCGCCCGAGCGCAGCGCCAGGTCGTCGGCCGCCAGCACCGCCTTGCACATGCCGGCGATCGCGGCGATGTCGCCGCCGACCCTGAGCTGGTGGTACTGCGTGCTGATCGTCGTCGCGGCGCCGCTGAGCATCTGCGCAGGACTCAGCGGATCCGAGAATTCGACGAGGCCGGCCTCGCGCAGCGGGTTGAAGGTGACGATCGGCACGCCGCGCTGGCGCGCGCGGCGCAGCGGATGCAGCATCCGCGGGCTGTTGATGCCGGTGTTCTGGCCGAAGAACACGAAGCAGTCGCACCGGTCGAAGTCGTCGAGCATCACCGTGCCCACCCCGACGCCGATCGACTTCGGCAGCCCGACCGACGTGCTTTCGTGGCACATGTTCGAGCTGTCGGGCAGGTTGTTGCAGCCGTACATCCGCGCGAACAGCTGGTACATGTAGGCGGTCTCGAGCGACGCACGGCCGGACATGTAGAACACGACCGACGCCGGATCGAGGGCCTTCAGCCGCGCGCCGATCTCGGCGAACGCATCCTCCCACGTCACCTGGAGATACCGATCGCTGCCCGCGTCCCAGCGCAGCGGCACCGTGAGCCTGCCGTGGGCCTCGAGCTCGTGGTCGCTCCAGCGCTCGAGTTCGGCTAGCGTGTGCGACTCGAAGAAGCCGGCGTCGGTGCGCTTCGCCGTCATCTCCCAGGCGGTCGCCTTGATCCCGTTCTCGCACGCCTCGACGCTGTGCGGGTCGGCCGGCTTCGCCCACGAGCAGCTGACGCACGCGTAGCCGTCGGGCTTGTTGTGGTGCGCCAGCACCGCCTTGCCCGCCTTCAGCGGCACGTGTTCGCGCAGCAGCGCGGTCGACACCTCCCTCACCGAACCCCAGCCGCCGGCCATCGGGACAGGGGCGGCGGAGAGGTCGATCTCCGGCGGATCGGCATCGCGCCGCTCGGCGCGCGAATCCGGCTGATCGTCTTGGCTCATCTGGGCCCTCCTTCGGCTGGCATGGACCCCGTCGCGGCAAGCGCCATGCCCCGAGGACCGCAGGCGGCATCGCCGGCACCCGCCCGCACGATGCAGGACAATCGCGACCTCGACGCCCTTCGGGGCCAGGACCCCACACCACACTAGGAACGCATCCATGAGCACCCCCACGCCGTGCCGGCGCATCGTCCGTGCCGCCTTCGCCGCCGGCCTCGCGCTGGCCATCGCCCCGGCCGCGCGCGCCGAGATCGTCGGCGAGGTCGATACTGCATTCCGCTGGCTGGGCAAGGACGACCGGATCGTCGTCGAGGCCTTCGACGACCCGAAGGTCGTCGGCGTCACCTGCTTCGTGTCGCGCGCGCGCACCGGTGGCGTGAAGGGCACGATCGGCCTCGCCGAAGACACCTCGGACGCGTCGATCGCCTGCCGGCAGATCGGCGCAGCGGTGAAGATCGAGCAGAAGCTGCCGCTTCAGGAGGACGTGTTCACGCAGCGCACGTCGATCCTCTTCAAGAAGCTGCACGTCGTGCGGATCGTCGACCCGAAGCGCAACACGCTCGTGTACCTGACCTACTCCGACAAGCTGATCGACGGCAGCCCGAAGAACGCGGTGACCGCCGTCGCGATCGATCCGTCGCTGCCGATCCCGACGAAATGAGGCCGACGAGATGAGGCCGACGACATCAGCGCGACCCGGACGGCGCGCGCCGGCGAAACGCCGGCCACACGCCGCCGGGTGAGCGCGGCGCGACGCCCGGCGGCGCGGCTCAGGCGACGGTGAACTGGCTCATCATGCCCGCATCCTCGTGCTCGAGGATGTGGCAGTGGATCATGTAGGGCGCGTCGCTGCCGGCACTGCGCGTGAAGCGCACCAGCAATTCGGCTTCGCCTTCGACGAGCACGACGTCCTTCAGACCCGTCGACGCGAACGGCACCGCGGCGCCGTTCAGGCTCGACACGACGAACTGGGTGCCGTGGACGTGGAACGGGTGCGCCATCTCGTTCGCGACGACGTGCCAGAGCTCGGTCTCGCCGCGCCGCGCCGCGAAGTCGATCCGGCCCATCGCCATCGACCGGCCGTTGATTCCCATCATGCCCATGCCACCCATGCCACCCATGCCGCGGCCGCCGCCCATGCCGCCGACGTGCATGTCGAGGCGGAAGCTGCGGCGTCGTACCGGCTCGCCCCAGGTGGGGCGGCCCGGCGCGCCGGCGATGCGATCGGGCAGCGCCGCGACGCCGGCCGGCCGCGCGCGATCGACCGTGAAGCGCATGACCTCGAAGCGGCCGTCCGCCGCGCGATGCCCGGGCTCCCCGCCACCGCCCATGCCCATGCCCATGCGGCCGCCCATGCCACCCATGCCACCCATGCCGCCCATCATCGGGCCGTTGTCGTCGTCCGCCGACAGCAGCCGCGCGGCGCGGCCGTCCGAGAAATCGACGACGACCTCGGCGCGCTCGGCCGGGGCCAGCGTCAGGCTGGCGAGGCCGACCGGCCGCTCGAGCAGGCCGCCGTCGCTCGCGACCTGGTGCAAGCGCCGGCCGTCCTCGAATCCGAAGCGATAGATCCGCGCGTTGGAGCCGTTCAGCACGCGCAGGCGCACCAGCCCGGCGGGCACCGACGCGACCGGTCGCACGGCGCCGTTGACGACGATCTCGCCGGCCTTGAAGCCGTGCATCAGCGACGGCCCGCGCGGCGCGTACACCAGCCGCCCGTCGCCGTCGAAGGCCCGATCCTGGACGACCAGCGCGAGGTCGTCGACGCCCCAGGTCTGCGGCAGTCCGTTGGGCGGCGCGGCCGGATCGTCGACGATCAGCATCCCGGCGAGGCCGGCGTAGACCTGTTCGCCGGTTCGGCCGTGCACGTGCGAGTGATACCAGAGCGTCGCCGCCGGCTGGTCGACGTCGAGCGTCGGCGACCAGGTGCTGCCGGGACCGAAGACACCGTGCGGTCCGCCGTCGTGCACGCCGTCGACGTGCAGCCCGTGCCAGTGCGTCGTGATCGCGCCCGGCGTGCGGTTGGTGATCGCCACCGGCACCGAGGTACCGCGCCGTACCCTGATCACCGGACCGAGGTATGGCTGGCTGAAGCCGAGGGTCGGCGTGACGATGCCCGGCACGAAGCGATGGCCGCCGGCGATCGCGTCGAGCGCGAGAGGGGCGCCCGGCCCCGCCGAGAGGACCGGCAGGATCGGCAGCGCGGCGCCGCCGTCATCCTCGGCGCGCGCGCGCGCGCACCGGGGGCGACGCGCAGCCGCCGATCGCGGCGACGCCCAGCGACGTCGACGCGAGCAGGAAGGCGCGCCGCGAACGACCCGAGGCGGCGGGAGAGGCAGGCAGGCTGTGCTTGAAACCCATGTTCATGGTCGCTTCATCGGGAGATTGGTCCGTCGGGGCCCGCCGATGATGACATCGGGACACGTCCGCCGGCTTGTCCCCGATCAAGCCGCCTGCCCGGCGCTACGGCGCCGGCTGCATCTCCGTCACGACGAGCTGGCCGTTGTCGTCGCGCGCGCGAAAGCGGACCTTGTCGCCCCGCTTCACCCGGTCGAGCATCGCCGGATCCCCCGCCTTGAACACCATCGTCATCGGCGGCATCTCGAGGTTCTTGATCTCGCCGTGGCGGATCGTCAGCTTGCCGGCGGGCTTGTCGACCTTGCGGATCTCCCCGTCGGCCATCGGCGCCTCGCTCGCGGCGGTGGCCGCCGCCGCCGGTGCCTGCTGGGCGATCGCGCCCGGCGGCGCGACCACCGCCACCGCGGCACATGCGACGAATGCGAGTCGCGCGGCGATCGATCGGTTGGGTTCGGCTTGCATCGTGTGCTCCATGCATGGGTCCTTCGTCAGTGGCCGGCGTGGCCGGACGGCTTTCGCACCCGCACCTCGGTGGGCACGAGCGGCTCGCGCGCCAGCGGCATCGACTGGCGCTGTGCGCCTGCGGGCGCGCGCGGCGCGCTGGGCGAGGCTTCGTCGGCGCCGCGCCACTCGACCGCGCGGGTGCCCGCGGGGTGCGCGAACCAGCCGGGATCGGAGTAGTCGCCGCGCTTCTGCTCGCGGCGGACCTTCAGCACCGAGAACATCCCGCCCATCTCGACCGACCCGAAGGGGCCGGCGCCGGTCATCATCGGGATCGTGTTGTCGGGCAGCGGCATCTCCATCTCGGCCATGTCGGCCATCCCGCGCTCACCCATCACCATGTAGTCGGGCACCAGCTTCATGATCTTCTTCACGAGGCCGCGATGGTCGACGCCGATCATCGTCGGCACCGCGTGTCCCATCGCGTTCATCGTGTGGTGGCTCTTGTGGCAGTGGATCGCCCAGTCGCCTTCCTCGTCGGCGACGAACTCGATCTGCCGCATCTGGCCCACCGCGACGTCGGTCGTCACCTCGGGCCATCGCGATCCTTTCGGAGTCGGCCCGCCGTCGGTGCCGGTGACGGTGAACTCGTGGCCGTGCAGGTGGATCGGATGGTTCGTCATCGTCAGGTTGCCCACGCGGATCCGGACCCGGTCGCCCTTTCTGACGTTCAGCGAATCGATGCCCGGGAAGATCCGGCTGTTCCACGACCACAGATTGAAGTCGAGCATCGTCATGATCTTCGGCGTCGCGCTGCCCGGCTCGATGTCGTAGGCGTTGAGCAGGATGCAGAAGTCGCGGTCGACGCGCTCGATCAGCGGATGCCGGGCCTTCGGGTGCGTGACCCAGAATCCCATCATCCCCATCGCCATCTGCGTCATCTCGTCGGCGTGCGGGTGGTACATGAACGTGCCCGGCCGCCGCGCGACGAACTCGTAGACGAAGGTCCGGCCCGGCTGGATGCCGGGCTGCGTGAGCCCGCTGACGCCGTCCATGCCGTTCGGAAGCCGCTGGCCGTGCCAGTGGATGCTGGTGTGCTCGGGCAGCCTGTTCGTGACGAAGATGCGCACGCGATCTCCCTCGACGACCTCGATCGTCGGGCCGGGCGACTGGCCGTTGTAGCCCCACAGGTGCGCGTTGAAGCCGGGCGCCATCTCGCGCACGACCGGCTCGGCGACCAGGTGGAACTCCTTCGCGCCCCGGTTCATGCGCCACGGCAGCGTCCAGCCGTTCAGGGTCACGACGGGGTCGTAGCGCGCACCGGTGTCCGGGGCAAGCGGCGGCATCGTGTCGGGGCGCGCCTGGAGCACGGGCTCCGGCAGCGCGGCGAGCGCGGATCGCGCGACGGTCGTCGACGCCACCGCGCCGGTGATCGCGCCGGCGCCGAGCAGGCTTCGTCGTTTCGGGTTCATCGGGAGCGCTCCTGCGTGCATCGGGGCCACGCGGGCGCAGGCGTGGCGCCCGCCCGCTCAGTGCGCGGCATCACCGCCTGCCTGCTCGTTGGTGCCCGCGGGTCCGATCGTCGTCACCACCGGTCGGCCGATCACCGACGCGGCGAGCGCGGCGTCGGCGACCCAGAACTGCCGCGCCGCCTCGATCGCCGCCGTCACGCTGCGCACCTGCTCGCGCGAATCGGCAAGGAGCTCGAAGACACCGATCAGCATGCCGTTGTAGCGCAGCAGGTTCTCCTCGGCGATCGATTCGCGCAGCGGCACGACCTCGTCGCGAAGGTGCTTCGCGATGTCGTACGCCGTCCGGTACGCCGAATAGTGCTCGCGCAGCGTCGAGCCGGCCGCGCGCATCACCGCCTCCATGCCGTTCAGCGCGGCCAGCGTCTGCGCGTTCATCGCGGCGCGCGTCGCGGCGCCCCAGTCGAAGAGCGGCAGGCGCACGCTGACCTCGACGCCGCGCCCGATGCTCCGCGTGCCCGCGTCGTCGTCGAACACCGTCTTGCGGACGACGCCGAGCTCGATGTCGGTCAGGCTCTCGACGAGCGCGAGTCCCTGCGCGCTGGCAGCGGCCGCCAGCGCCGAGCGGGCGATCTGCACGTCGAGACGTCGCTCGCCGGCGGCGCGGCCGACCTCCTCGGGCGCACGCGGCGACGCGGGCAGATCCGGCAGGCGGTCGGGCAGCGTCATCGCCCGCGCCTGTTCGTCGCTCAGGCCGAGGCTGCGGACCAGCGCCTCGCGCGCGGCGAGCGCCGCGTGCTGCGCGATCGCGAGCTGCGTCGTCGCGTCGGCGTAGAACAGCTGCTGGCGCGCGCGCGCGAGCCGGTTGAAGTTGCCGACCGACTGCATGCGCCGCGCGAGTTCGGCGCCCGCCTCCGCGCTCTCCTGGACCTGCCGCGCGTATTGAAGCATCTGGCCGGCCGCGACGGCCTGCACCCACGCCTGTCGAACCTGCGTCACCCGCGCGACGACGTCCGCCGTCAGCTGGGCCTGGTTGCGCTCGACGAGGCGGGTCGCGACCCGATGGCGCAGCGGCAGCGTCACGAGATCAAGCAACCCGAACGCCAGCACGCGCTCGAACTCGAGCTCGCCGCCGGTGCGCATGCGGCTGAAGCCGAACACCGGGTTGGCGATCCGCGCGGTCTGCGAGGCGCGCGCGCCATCCGCCCAGCGCTGCGCGACCAGCGCCTGCAGCGCCGGGTCGTTCACCAGCGCCAGCTGCACCGCCTGCTGCTGCCCGAGCGGCGCGCGCAGCAGTTCGCCGGCCGCGGCGCGGGCGGCGGCGCGCTCGCCGTCGGTCCGGTCCAGGCGCAGCCGGCCGTCGGTGAACGCCTGCGCCTGTGCATTGGTCGTCGCGAGCGAACGGTCGATGTCGGCGCCCACGCACCCTGCCAGCGCCAGCGCGAGCACGGCCGGCAGCAGGCGTCGCCTGCGCACGCGCACGCGCACCGATGCCGATGCCGATGCCGATGCCGATGGTGTCATCGATCCGCCTGCGACGGGCCGCCCTGCACCGACGGAACGGGCGTCGGCGAAGGCGCGTCGGGACGATGCGCCTCGCGCAGATACGCGCGCCAGCCACCGGCGCGCGCCGCGGTCTCGTTCGCCTCGCGCCAGTCGACCGACTGCTCGTCGGCGCGCCGGTAGTTGGAAAAAGCCGAACGATAATCGAGGTCGAAGGGCGCGCGCGCCGCCGACACGTCTGCCGCCTGCGCGGCGGCATCTGCGGACGCGGCATCTGCGGACGCGGCATCTGCGGACGCGGCACCGGCGGACGCGGCACCGGCGGTGGCTTCGGCTGAAGCAGGCTTCGCCGGCAGCATCTCGCCCCGAGCCAGCATCGGCAACGTCATGCACGCAAGCGCGAGCGCGACCGGCACCGGGCAAACGGACCTGAGGAGCCGACGGGAAACGAGGTTGCGCTGCAAGTGAAGGCGATTCGACGACTCGTGCGGGCGACACGGTGGCCGAGGCGGTGACCCGCTCGCCACGCCGGTCGACCGTTTCATCGGTAACCCGCCCCGGAGCGACCGTCACCAGCCCGACACCTCGCGTCATTATCCTACAGGCTCTCCCCTGCCTCCGGAAAGACCGTCTTGAAGACCGTCAACGTCAACGACCGCGCGGCGATCGTGTTCGCGATCGACGAGCTGCGCGCCGTCGCGCCGGGCGAAGCACGCGCCGAGCTGGTCTCCCGGCTGGTGTCGCGGGTCTACGTCGAATCGCCCGCCGCGCTCCGGGCCCGCCTGCTGGAGCGTCTCATGCGCCCGATCGGACCGCTCGCGCTGACGGCGATCGCCGCGGGCGCCTTCGCGCGATTCGTGCACCGCGGCGCGTGGTCGACGCTCGCCGAGATCCCGGGCGGCATCGAGCACATCGGCGGCGAGCAGGTGTTCGAGCTCGCGCGTTTCGTCGAGCAGGTTCAGCCCGATGCGATCGAGCAGCTCGCCCGGGTCCTCGCCGAGCATCCGATGAGCCTGCACACGCTGGCCGGCGCGATGCTGTTCCTCGCGCTTCGGCTGTGGTCGACGCGGCGCCGCGAGGACGACGACTGATCGACGCCCCCGGACTGCAGCGCGACGTCACCGCGACGCTCGACGGCGAGCGGCTCAGCGCATCCGGCGCCGCACGATCCACCATACCGTGATCAATGCCAGCATGACGACGAGCACCCCGCCCTGGAGGCGTCCGATCCGCGCGATCAGCGCCTGCGCAGTGGCGCCGAAGACCCAGCCTGTCGCGGTGAACGCGACCGCCCACACGAGCGCACCGACGAGGTTGAGCGCCGCGAAGCGCGCGGGAGGCACCGCGGCCGCACCGATCAGCATCGGCCCGGCGATCCTCATGCCGTACGCGAAGCGCACCCCGACGATGACCAGGTGGGGCCACCGCGCGACGAGACGCTCGGCCCTCGCGGCCTGCAGGCGCACGAACGGATACCGCCGCGACAGCGCCGGGCCGTGTCGACGGCCGATCCAGAACAGGAGCTGGTCGCCGACGAATGCGGCCGCGGCCGCGATCGCGACGACCGCGACCGGATCCAGGTAGCCGAGGTGCGCCGCGAACCCAGCAAGCACCAGCACGGTCTCGCCCTCCAGCAGGCAGCCGGCCACCAGCAGTGCGTACCCATGAGAACCGACGAGCTCGGCCAGATCCATCGAGATGCTCCGTGTCGACGTGACCCTCGGGACGGCACCCATCTTCGCACGCCAGGCGCGCGTTGCACGCGCCACGCCCGCACCCGCTTCGCCGTCGCGCTCACCGCCGCGTCGTTCGCGATCGCGCCGTACCAGGCCGCGTTCGGCTTCGACCCCGACCTGTTCGCCGGCGACGTCGGCCAGGTGCTGATCCCGGCCTTCGCGCTCGGTCTGACGTATCACTTCGACGACACCCAGGGTCGGGTACAGTGGGCGAAGACCGTGGGCACGACGGTGCTCGCGACCGAGGCGCTCAAGCGGGCGTTCGCCGGAACGAGCCTCGGCATGCGGCCCAACGGCGGCGTGCGGTCGTTTCCGTCCGGACACACGTCGGCCGCCTGTTCGGGCGCATTCTTCATGGCACGCCGCTACGGCTGGCAGTTCGGCGCGCCCTGGCTCGCCTACGCCGCATTCACCGCGTACAGCCGGGTCGACGAAGACATGCATCACGCGCGCGACGTCGTCGCCGGATGCGCGCTCGCCTATGGCATCTCGCGCTGGTTCGTCGACGAGAAGCCGCCGACGGTCGACTTCTCTCTCGACATCCGGCCGGGGTATCGCGGCGTCGCCTTCGCCTACCATTTCTAGCGTCGACGGTCGCCGTCGCGGGCACCGCGCTTGCGCGTGGGGCTGGACAGAACGCGGGAGGCAGCCATGGAACCGACGCTCGTCGACGGCCTCGAGGTGAACGCGTACACGATCCCGACCGACGGCCTCGAGTCCGACGGCACGCTTGAATGGAACCGCACGACGATCGTGATCGTCGAGGCCAGCGCCGCAGGCGTTCGCGGCCTGGGCTACACCTACGCCGACGTCTCGACGGCGCGGCTGGTCGCGACGACGCTGTCGGCCACCGTGACGGGGTGCGACGCGATGGCGCCGAACCGCGCGTTCGGCAGGATGCTCGGGGCGGTGCGAAACCTGGGCCAGGTCGGCATCGCGGCGATGGCGATCTCGGCGGTCGACACGGCGCTGTGGGACCTCAAGGCGAGGCTGCTCGGCGTGCCGCTGGCGACGCTCTTCGGGCAGGTCCGTACCGCCGCTTCCATCTACGGCAGCGGGGGCTTCACCTCGTATCCGATCGACACGCTGCAGCGCCAGCTCGCCGACTGGGTGCGCCAGGGCATCGGCGCGGTGAAGATGAAGATCGGGCGCGAGCCGGCCGCCGATCCGCGTCGCATCGCCGCGGCGCGCGACGCGATCGGCACCGACGCGGCGCTCTTCGTCGACGCCAACGGCGCGTACACCCGCAAGCAGGCGCTGGCGATCGGCGATCACCTCGTCGCGCAGGCCGTGCGGTGGTACGAGGAGCCGGTGAGCTCGGACGATCTGGAAGGCCTTCGACTGATCCGCGATCGCGCCCCGGCCGGCATCGACGTCGCCGCCGGCGAATACGCCTTCGAGATCGGCGCGTTCGCGCGCATGCTCGCCGCCGGCGCCGTCGACGTGCTGCAGGCCGACGCGACGCGCTGCGGCGGCTATACCGGCTTCCTGCAGGCGGCGGCCCTGTGCGAGGCGCAGCGCATCCCGCTCTCCTCGCACTGCGCGCCCGCACTGCACGTGCCGATCGCCTGCGCCGCGCGCCCGTTCGTGCACGCGGAGTACTTCGTCGATCATGCACGCATCGAGCGGATGCTGTTCGACGGCGCGAACGAACCGCGCGGCGGGGTGATCGAGCCCGACCTCGACCGCCCCGGACACGGGCTCGCGCTCCGGCGCGACGTCGCCCGACGATATGCGGCATGAGTGTTGCGTACCGGTCGGTGCGCGCCACGGCGTCTCAGCGAGGCTGATGGCGCGCCAGCCACCGGGCGGTCGCGACGTCGGTCGACGAATGCGCGACGATCGACACGACGATCACCAGCGAGATCAGGCGCACCAGCCGATCACCGTCCGGCAGGCCCGCGTGCAGCACGAGGATCGCATAGATCACCGAGGCGAAGCCCTTCGGTCCGAGCCAGCCGGCGGCCGCCTTCTGGCGTGCGCTGAACCCGCTTCCGATCAGCACCAGCGCGATGCTCGCCGGCCGCGCGACGAGCAGCGCGCAGGCCGCGAAGAGCCACCCTTCCCATCCGAATGCGACGAAGACCTCCGGCGCGACCAGCGCACCGAACACGAACACCGCGGCGAGCTTCAGCAGTTCGGCCAGCTGCTCGCCCAGTTCGCGGAATGGTCCGACGATGTCGCGGCAGGTGGTCGCGACGGTGATGCCCGCGCTGAAGGCCGCGAGGTATTCGTTCGCGTCGGTCGCCCTGGCGAGCGCGTACACCATCGTGCCGATCGCGACGACGAACAACGGGCCGTACAGCGTCGTCGTCCGGGCGCCGAGCCAGGCCCTCAGGCGGATGCACGCCCAGCTGACGACGACGCCGACGACGACGCCGGCGGCAACCTCGAGCAGCAGGATCTTCCACCTCGGCTCGTCGACGCCGATCCATCCGAGCAGCGCCAGCACCAGCGGCAGCGCGAGCCCGTCGTTCAGTCCGCTCTCGATGTTGAGCAGCCTGCGCAGGCGCTGCGCGATCTCGTCGCGGCCGACGATCGCCGCCGCGAAGACCGGATCGGTCGGGCTGAGCACCGTCGCGACGAGCAGCGCCTCGGGCCACGCGAGACCGACGATCGCGTGCGCGAGCCACGCGGTCAGCAGCAGCGTGATCGGCAGCCCGAACGCGAGCGCGCGCCCCGGCAGCCGCCACGCCGCGCGCAGCGCCTGCAGGTCCAGCCGCATGCCGTCGGCGAAGAGCACGGCGAACAGCGCGAGATCGACGAGGCGCTCGAGCGCCTCGTCGCCCTGGCGCACGCCGATCGACCCGGTGCCGACCTCGCCGAGCAACATGCCCGCCGCGAGGAAGAGCACGGGAATCGAGAACGCGGTCCGCTCGGCGAGGCCCGAGAT
Organism: Lautropia sp.; assembly: GCA_050248115.1. Lineage (GTDB taxonomy): Bacteria > Pseudomonadota > Gammaproteobacteria > Burkholderiales > Burkholderiaceae_E > Lautropia. The sequence continues at coordinate 113,199 of JBFWSZ010000012.1, read as the reverse complement.
CAACGCGGCGACGAGCAGCACCGCGCCGTAGGCGAAGATCGCGACGATCGGATCGGTGATCACGCGCCGCGCGGCCCTGGCGTCGCGTCGGCAACCGGCGCGCCAGCACGCGCGGCCCTCACCGCAGTTCCCCGGCGCGCGACAGCGCGACGATCCGGTCGGCGATGCGAAGCGCGTTCGCGACGATCGTCAGCGACGGATTCACGCCGCCCGCCGTCGGGAACAGCGAACCGTCGCAGACGAACAGGTTGTCGATGTCCCAGCTGCGTCCGGCCGCGTCGACGACGCTGCTCGACGGATCGTCGCCCATCCGGCATCCGCCCATCAGGTGCGCGGTGCCCGTGGTGCGATAGAGGTCGGTCGCGCCGGCGGCCTGCAGCACCGCACCCATGAAGTCCTGCGCGTGCGCCGACAGGCGCCGGTCGTTGTCGCAGTACGAGAAGCTGACGCGCGGGATCGGCAATCCGAGCGCGTCGGTCTCGTCGGACAGCTCGACCCGGTTCGCATCCTGCGGCATCGTCTCGCCGACGATCTTCAATCCCGCCATGCGGTTGTAGCGCGCCATGCGCCTGCGCAGCTCGACCCCGAAGACGCCCTCGTTCGACACCAGCGTGCTCGCGAAATCGGTCGGCAGCGGACCCTGGCTCATGAACGCGTAACCTCCGGCGAAGTCCTTGCCGCGATCCTCGTAGTTCCAGTGCTCGCAGACGGCGAGCGACGGCGGGCCCTTGTACCAGCGGATCTCGTCGTCCATCGTGCCCCAGACCGCGTGGTTGCTGTGGACCATCAGGCCCTTGCCGACGAGTCCGCTCGAGTTCGCGAGGCCATCGGGGTGCCGGGGACACGCCGAGTTCAGCAGCAGGCGCGGCGTCTCGATCGAGTAGCCGGCGACGACGACCGCCCTCGCCTTCTGGAAGCGCCAGCGCCCCTCGCGGTGGTAGTGCACGCCGCACGCGCGTCCGTCGACGCCGGTCTCGATGCGGCCGACCATCGCGAGATCACGGATCTCCGCGCCGGCGGCGAGCGCCTGCGGCACGAAGGTCACGAGCATCGACTGCTTCGCGTTGGTCGAGCACCCGATCTTGCAGAAGCCGCGATAGACGCAGGGCGGCGCCGCGCCGCGAGGCGCCGACAGGGTCGCCGTCGGCGTCGGCGCCCACGCGACCCCAAGCGCCTCGGCACCGCGCGCCAGCACGAGCGCCGACGCGCTCAGTTCGTGCTCGCGGTACGGATAGCGCCCTCTGCTGGGCCCCCACGGATAGCGGACCGGCCCGGCGATCTTCATCGCATCCTCGGCGAGTGCGTAGTAGCGCCACATCTCGCGCCAGTCGAGCGGCCAGTCGTGGCCGTAGCCGAGCAGCGAGCGCGCGGCGAACCACTCGGGGCGGAAGCGCAGCGCGACCATCTGGAAGTGCACGGTCGTGCCGCCGACCGCCTTGCCCGAGTTGTTCGAGCCGAATTCGATCGGATCGTCGCCGCCCGAGATCCGGTCGTCCAGCCAGTAGAGCTTCTGCTGCTCGCGCTCGTCGGACGCGAAGTCCTCGAGCGGACGGTAGAACGCGCCCGCATCGAAGGCGACGACCGAGTGGCCGGCCGCGGCGAGCTTCGCGGCGAGCACGCTGCCGCCGCAACCGGTGCCGACGATCGCGAAGTCGACGCGATCGTCGTCGGCGTGCACGCGCATCGGCACCCAGCCACCGACGCGGAAGACGTCGGGTGCGCGGCCGTCGGTGGCGCGGATCCGGGTCTGGGCGTCGGAAACGATGTCGCTCATGCGGGGCCCCTCTCGCGCAGGTCAATCCAGGCGCTGTACCGGCTGCGGCGCGAGCGACAGCGGTGCCTCCCACGGATCGGCTTCGTTCGGCCCCAGGCGAACGTAGCCACGGGGCGAAGCGGGCCCGCCGAAGCCGATCTCGTCCATCGCGTACGGATGCGCGTAGTAGACCTTGACCGCTTCGTTCAACAGCATCGACCGGAAGAACCGCCGCGGCTTCATGTCCTGCCACGCCGCAGGGTCGACGTCGCCGTCGTCGATCCGCCGAAGCAATGCGGCACGCTCGGTCGGGCCCAGCGCGGCGAAGCCGCAGCCGTGGCGCCGTATCGCCTCCTGCTCGATGCCGGCCAGACCGCGACGCCACGCCGCGCGTGGCGCCAGCGCGTCCGCATAGCGGGTGCCGTTGCCGGCGTCCGCGTATAGCATCGCGTCGAGGAAGGCCTCGACCGGCACGCGCTCGGCTTGCGGTCGCTCGGGCTGCGGCAGGATCGTGTCGACGAGCGCACGCAGCGTCGCATACGTCGCCGGATCCAGGAACCGGCGCGACGGCACGTTGCGCAGGCGGTCCGCGAGCACCCGGCGCGTCGCCTCGTTGAACGAGGGCGTGTCCCACTTGTCCAGTACGCGATACGACGGATACGGCGTGCGGAACGGTGTCGGCGCCGAAGCCTCCGTAGACGGGGAGCGTCCGGCGTCGCGCATCGCCGCCTCGCGCATTGCCCCGTCGCGCGTCCCCTTGTCGCGCGTCCCCCTGTCGCTCATCGCCCGACCCCCGATTCCCGGGCCTCGCTTCCGACGGCGCCCGCACCGGTGCCCACGTCGAGCAGGTCGAGCGCCGCGAACCCGAGCGCCGCGATGCCGGCGAGGCTCGGCGGGGCCGCGATCGGCGGGCCTGCGAACAGGTTCTGCGTCCAGTTGTGGAAGCCGCCCATGTTGCGGCCGACGCCCCACGCGTGCAGCGCCAAACCGGCGACGCCGAGCACCGCGGTGACCGTCAACGCGCGGGCCGCCAGGCGCCGCCTGAGTCGCCGGCGCGGCGCGGCGACCGCTGCGAGCAGCGCGGCGCCGGTCACAGGCACCGCCGCAACCGGCAGGTACATCAGCGGATCGTGAAACGCGCCACGGAAATGCAGCAGTCCGATCTCCGCGGTCAGTCCCGCGAGGCCGGAAGCCGCCAGCGCGGCGACGCCGCGGGCGGTGCGCAGGCGCCGATCCATCACCGGCTGCGCCGCTTCCGGCTTCGCGTCATGCGCAGCATCCCGCCGCGCGTCGAACGTGGACACGCGCTGCGCGGCGATCGCCGCGAGCCCTGCGCCGCCGGCGAGCGCCAGCGCACCCGGCGCCCCGAAGGGCGCCTGGTAGAAGAGGTTGTTCAACGACAGTCCACCGGGGCGCCTAAGGATCGTCCTGGCGTGAAAGCCGGTGCCGACGATCCCGGTCGCCACCGCGCCTGCGTAGGCCGCGCCCTCCCAGCGCGCGCTGCGCGCTTCACGACGGGTGGCGATCGCGGCGGCGAGCGTCAGCAATGCCGCCCCGGGCGCTGCGAACATCGCCCGGCGGCGATAGTTGCCGCGATAGTGCTCGATCGCACTGTCCGCCAGCACGCTCGACGCGAGCAACGCCGATCCGGTCGCCGCCGCGCGCGCGGCACGCGACGACCGCGAGCGTCGCGTCACGAGGCCGCCGGCCGTCGCCAGCGCGAGCGCGCCGGCGACGAAGCCTAGCACCGCGCCGGCGCTCGACGGGCCCCGGCGTGCCGGACCGGATCCGGACGTCAATTCGACTTCGTCCTCTGGCTGTCGCTGCTCGCCGCCTGCTTTCCGGCCGACGGTTCCTGACGACCCGAGTCCGAAAGCGGCGACCCGTCTGCCGCGATCACCATCGACATCGCCTGCTGTGTCGTCAACAGCGCGTCGTTTGCTTCCTTGATCGCCTTCGAACGCATGTCGCCATGCGGCTTGTCGGCCATCGCCTGGATCGCCTCGCGCAGGTCCTGGGCGGCCATCAGCAGCTTGTTCAACGACGTCGAATATTGGTCGCGCGTCGGCGCATTCGCATCCGATGCCTGCTTCATGTTCGATGTCTGCTTCGTATCCGATGCCTGCTTCGCGTCCGATGCCTGCTTCGACGAATCGGCGGCATGCGCGGGCATCCACGTCATCGCACCCACGAGCAGCGCGCCGAGCAGCGCGGTCCTCGTGTCTGGGGTTCGACGGGGCGGTGCCATATCGAGCGTTCTCCTTTGCATGGCGGATCTCCTTGATCTCGGGACTGATTCGATGCTTCCCCGGCCGGCGTCGCGACCGGGCCGTGGGCGCTGCGTGCAAGCACTGCTCCCGCGCAAGGGGCTGGGCACACCTGATGCTGCCGTCCGACATCCATCCGGCGCTCGAGCGCACGCAGCGCCATCCGCGTCCGCGACATCCACTCCACGGAGGCCAACGCCATGGCACGCACCACCAGCGACCAACTGCTCGAACGCCTGCACACCTGGGGCGTGCGGCGCATCTACGGCTACCCTGGCGACGGCATCAACGGGCTGATGGGAGCCTTCGACCGCATCGGCGACGATCTGCAGTTCATACAGACGCGCCACGAGGAACTCGCCGCGTTCGCAGCGTGCGCCGACGCGAAGTTCAGCGGCGAGGTCGGGGTGTGCATGGCGACGTCCGGCCCGGGTGCGATCCACCTGCTCAACGGCCTGTACGACGCGAAGGCCGACCATCAACCGGTCGTCGCGATCGTCGGCCAGCAGGCCCGCACTGCGCTGGGCGGGGACTACCAGCAGGAGGTGGACCTGCCGACGCTGTTCAAGGACGTCGCGCACGAGTACGTGCACATGGCCACCGATCCGGCGCAGATCCGGCACCTCGTCGACCGGGCGATGCGCATCGCGCACGACCAGCGCACGGTCACGTGCCTGATCGTGCCGAACGATCTGCAGGAGGTCGACGCGGTCGACGAGCCGCCGCGCGCCCACGGCACGATCCACACCGGCATCGGCACCACCTCGGTCTCGGCGGTGCCGGAACGCGAAGGCCTGCGGAATGCGGCCGACGTGCTCAATGCCGGCAGCCGCGTCGCGATCCTCGCCGGTGCCGGTGCGCTCGGTGCGACCGACGAACTGATCGCCGTCGCCGACAGGCTGGGCGCCGGCATCGCCAAGGCGCTGCTCGGCAAGATGGCGGTGCCCGACGACCTGCCCTTCGTCACCGGCTCGATCGGGCTGCTGGGAACGCAGGCGAGCTGGCGGATGATGGAGCGCTGCGACACGCTGCTGATGGTCGGGTCGAGCTTCCCGTACTCCGAGTACCTGCCGGCCGAGGGACAGGCGCGCGGCGTGCAGATCGACCGCGACGGCAGGAAGCTCTCGCTGCGCTACCCGATGGAGGTCAACCTGGTCGGCTACGCCGAGGACACGCTGCGCGCGCTGCTGCCGATGCTGGAGCGCAAGACCGACCGCGCCTGGCGCGACGAGATCGAAGCCGACGTCGCGCGCTGGTGGCGGGTGCTCGAAGATCGCGCGATGAACGACGCCAATCCGATCAATCCCCAGCGCGTGTTCTGGGAACTGTCGCCGAGATTGCCCGACGACTGCATCCTCACCTGCGACTCCGGCACCGCGGCGGCCTGGTACGCGCGCGACCTGAAGGCGCGCCGAGGCATGAAGGGCTCGCTGTCAGGCGGCCTTGCGACGATGGGACCGGCCGTGCCCTACGCGCTCGCGGCGAAGACCGCGTATCCGGCGCGCCCGGTGATCGCGCTTCTCGGCGATGGCGCGATGCAGATGGTGGGGATCAACGGCCTCGTGACGATCGCGCAGCACTGGCGGGAATGGCGCGATCCGCGCCTCGTCGTGATGGTGCTCAACAACTCGGACCTGAACATGGTGACCTGGGAGCAGCGGATCATGGCGGGCGACCGACGCTTCGACACCTCGCAGTCGCTGCCGCGCTTCGCGTACGCCGAGTACGCCCGGCTGCTCGGCCTGCACGGCGTGCGCGTCGACGACCCGCGCCGCATCGGCGCTGCGTGGGACGAGGCACTGTCGGCCGACCGGCCGACGCTGCTCGAGATGGTGACCGACCCCGACGTGCCGCCGGTGCCGCCGCACATCAAGCCGGCGCAGGTCAGGGACTACCTCGCGGCGCTGCTGAAGGGCGACTCGCGCGCCATCGGCGTCGTCAAGGCGTCCGCCAGGGAATTCTGGGACGGGATGTTCCCGTCTGGAGACGACGCATCGGCGGGAGACCGACGCGCGTCCGCGTCCGTGCGGGGGCCGCGATGAGCCCGGCGCAACCGCTCGGACGGACGCTCTGGGCCATCGCGGAGGGTTGGATACCGTCCCGGGGCATGCAGGGCAACCGGGCGCTCGAGTCGCACGAGACCGCGTGCATCCTGAACGCCGGCGACGAGGAAGCGCACATCGAGATCACCCTCTACTTCGCCGATCGCGACCCCGTCGGGCCGTACCGCGCGACGGTCGGCGCGCGGCGCACGCTGCACCTTCGCTTCAACGACCTCGACGATCCGCAACCGGTGCCGCGCGACACCGACTACGCCAGCCTGATCCGCAGCGACCGGCCGGTGGTGGTGCAGCACACCCGGCTCGACTCGCGCGAGCCGGCACACGCGCTGCTGAGCACCGTCGCGTATGCCGGCTGAGTAGCAGCCCACCATCGATGCGGCGCGCCCCTGCGTTCGAGGGTCGATCAGGCACACGCCTTGCCGCCCCTGCACCCGATCCACCTCGCCTGCCGGCGACCCGGTGACCCGCACCGATGGCCCAGCTCTTTCGCCCCGGCGCGAACACGATCGCGCGGATCGTGTTGCTCGCGCTTCTCGCGGCGCCGCTCGGCGCGATCGCGCTGCTGATGGTGCTGGCGCGCTCGACGTATGTCACCGGCAAGGACCGCACGGTGCACAAGCCGGTCGCCTTCAGCCACCGTCACCACACCGCGGAGATCGGAATCGACTGCCGCTATTGCCACGCGAGCGTCGAGACGTCGGCGCGCGCCGGCATGCCGCCGACCCGCACCTGCATGACCTGCCACAGCCGGCTGTACACGCAGGCCGACATGCTCGCGCCGGTCCGGCGCAGTCTCGCCGAGGATCGGCCACTCGCGTGGAACGCAGTCAATGCGCTCCCCGACTACGTGTACTTCGACCACTCGATCCACGTCGCGCGCCAGGTCGCGTGCACGACGTGCCACGGTGAGGTCGGGCGGATGCAGCTGATCCGGCAGTTCGCGCCGCTGACGATGCAGTGGTGCCTCGATTGCCACCGTGATCCCGCACCCCGCCTGTCGCGCGCAGAGGACGTGTTCTCGCCCTTCGGGTCGCAGGCGCGGTGGGTACCGGCGAACACGCCCGCGCCGCGGAAATCCGGCGCGCCGCCGGTGCACGCGATCGGCAGCAACCTCACCGATTGCTCGATATGCCACCGCTGAACGACGTGCCATCGGCGAGTTTCGACCCGGGTCGGCGCGCGGCGCTCGAGCGCTTCGTCGCCGGCGCGACAGCGCTGATCGCCGGTTGCGGTCGGACACGGGACCCGCTGGTGCCGTACGTCGACCTGCCGCGTGGCATGGTGCCGGGCGAGCCGATGCTGTTCGCAACGAGCCTGCCGCTCGCGGGCATCGCGCGCGGCGTGCTCGTCGAGAGCCACGAGGGCCGTCCGACGAAGGTGCATGGCAACCCGCTGCACCCGTCGAGTCTCGGCTCGACCGACGTGTTCGCCGAGGCCGCGCTGCTCGGGCTCTACGATCCCGACCGCTCGCGCAGCCCGTCCGACGACGGCAGGCCGGTCGGCTGGGGACGCCTCGAAGCGGCCTTGCGAGACGCGATACCGGCCGACGGCGCGGGCGTGCGCCTCGTGACCGGACCGATCGCGTCACCGACGCTCGCCCGTCAGCTGCGCGAGGCGTGCGACGCGCTGCCGGCGCTGCGATGGCACGTGTGCCGCACCACCCGGCCCGCGCTCGAACTCACGCTGCCCGCTTTCGCGTCGCAGGCGCCCGCTCGTACTCCACACGTGCGCCGCGTACAGATGCTCCCCGACTTCTCACGAATCGACCTGGTCGTTTCCGTCGGCGCCGATCCGCTGGGCAGCGGCCCCGCGCAGGTGGCCTTCACCCGCGGCTGGTCCGCCGCGCGGCAGGCGCGTCGCGACCACTTCCGAAGCGTCGTCTTCGAATCGCATCCGACGCTGACCGGTGCCCACGCCGACCGGCGGCATGCGGTCCGCCCTTCTGTCCTCGCAGCCGTGGTCCGAGCACTCGACCATGCGTTGCGCGGCGCCGACGAGCCCGGTGCAGGTAACGTAGCTAAGCGCGACTCCGCCGCAGACGCGGCGTCGCGCGATCGCGTCGACGCCCCGCGCGACGATCTTGTCCGGGCGGACCCCGCCGATGCGGGCGTGCCCAGGCGACTCGCCGACGCCATCGACACCTGCGCGCGAGCCCTGCTCGCGCATCGGGGCCGGGCGGTGGTGCTGTGCGATGACCGCCTGGACCCGCCGACGCAGTCGCTGGTCGTCGCGCTGAACCGGCGAATCGATGCGCCGGTCGACTGGCGCGAGCCCTGCGATCGCGTCGACGGGCTCGAGCCGCACGGGCTCGACGAACTCGCGCACGCGATGGAGAACGGCGACGTCCGCACGCTGGTCGTCGTCGACGCGAATCCGCTCTACGCGTCGCCGATCGCCGCGCGCCTCGCCGCCGCGATGCACGCGGTGCCTGCGTGCTTTCACTTCGGCACCGGCATCGACGAGACGGCGCGCGCCTGCCACTGGCACGGCCCGCTCCACCACCCGCTCGAGAGCTGGTCCGACCTTCGCGGCGTCGACGGCAGCTGCGGGCTGATGCAACCGCTGATCGCGCCGCTGCACGACACGCGCTCGGTGCATCGCGTATTCGACCTGCTGACGCGGCGGCCTGGCGCGGCGCCGCTGGACACGGTCAGGCAGACGTGGCGCGACTTCCACGCGCGGCGCGACGACGCATCACCGGCGGACTTCGATGCGTTCTGGCGGCGCGCGCTGCACGACGGCGTCGTGCCGGGTACGCGCAGCGATCCGATCGACCTCGCCCGCCTGACGCAGGCGCCGGCCACGATCGATAGCCGAACCGATCGCGACGCACAGGATCCGTCCGCGCGTCCACGCGCGCGCGAAGCGGCGGTCGGCGACGCGGCCGCGCAGCAGACACCGGTCGAGGTCGTCGTTGCGATGTCCTCGACCGTGTTCGACGGCAGCTTCGCCGGCAACGCCTGGCTGCAGGAATGTCCGGAACCCTTCTCCAAGCAGGTGTGGGGCAACGCCGCGTGGATATCGCCCGCCGACGGCGATCGCTGGTCGATCTCGAACGGCGACATCGTCGAGCTCGCGCTGCCGACGCCGGACGAAGCGTCCGCACGGCCCGACGACGCGACGCTGCGCCTGCCGGCGCTGCGCATGCCGGGCCAGGCCAGCGGATCGGTGACGCTCTTCGCGGGCTACGGTCGGACGGTCGCGGGCGCGATCGGCAGCCACGTCGGTCACCGGGTCGGCGCATTCGTGCCATGGGGCGGCGGTGCCTTCGTGCTTGCGACGATTCGCGGTACGGGGCGCCGCGACGACCCGCTTCGCGTGCAGCGGCACGTCGAGCAGTCCGACCGCGACCTCTTGCGGACGGTAACGCCCGCGGCACTGGCCGAGCGAAGCGTGTCGCTGCGGCGTCGACGCGCGCCGGCGAGCTTCTTCGCCGAGCAGCCGCTCGAGGCGTCGACCGCCGCATGGGCGATGGAGATCGACCTGGACTCGTGCACCGGCTGCAATGCCTGCGTCATCGCCTGCCAGGCCGAGAACAACGTGCCGGTGGTCGGGCCCGAGGAGATCGCGCGCGGGCGCGACATGCACTGGCTTCGGATCGATACGTACGCGCTCGACGGCGAAATCGGCCGTGCCGACGACGAAGTGGGATCCGGCGCGACAACCGACGGTGGATCCGCGTCCGAATCCGCGTCCGAATCCGCGCCCGACTCCGCGCCCGACTTCCCGCCCGGACCCGACGCCGGTCTGCGCGGCTTCCAGCCGGTGCCCTGCATGCACTGCGAGCAGGCGCCGTGCGAGCCGGTGTGCCCGGTCGCGGCCGCGGTGCACGACGCCGAGGGCCTGAACCTGCAGGTCTACAACCGCTGCGTCGGCACGCGCACCTGCCAGGCGAACTGCCCGTACAAGGTGCGCCGCTTCAACTTCTTCGGTTACGCCGACGGCCAGGCCTACGAGAACCTCGGCGCGCCGCTGCTGCAGGCATTGCGCAACCCCGAGGTGACGGTGCGCCCGCGCGGCGTGATGGAGAAGTGCACCTACTGCGTGCAGCGGATCTCCACCGCGCGCCGCCAGGCGAAGAAGGAGGACCGGACGATCCGCGACGGCGAGGTCGTCACTGCGTGCCAGCAGGCGTGCCCCGCACGGGCGATCCGCTTCGGCGACCTCGCGCAGCCGACGTCGGCGGTGTCGGTCGCTCGCAGCGACCCACGCCACTACCTGCTGCTCGAGCACCTGGGCACGAAGCCGCGCACCGGCTATCTCGCGAAAGTCGTCGAGGCTCGACCATGACCGGCCGCTACCTGCCGTCGATCGACGCCGCGCGCATCACCGCGGACATCGCCGCGCCGGTGATCCGGCGGCAGCCGGGACGCGGGTGGTGGATCGGCATCGTGTCGTCTGGTGGCTGCGTCGTGCTGCTGATCGTCTGCCTCGTGTGGCTCGTGGTCGAGGGTGTCGGCATCTGGGGCATCGACTCGAACAACGTCTGGGGGTTCGCGATCGCGAACTACGTGTGGTGGATCGGCATCGGCAACGCCGGCACGCTGATCTCGTCGATGCTGCTGCTCACGCGCCAGCGCTGGCGCACGTCGATCAGCCGATTCGCCGAGACGATGACGCTGTTTGCCGCGATGCTGGCGGGCCTGTTCCCGATCTTCCATCTCGGTCGCCCGTGGCTCTTCTACTGGCTCGTGCCGTACCCGACGACGATGGACCTGATGCCGCAGTGGCGCAGCCCGCTCGTCTGGGACTTCTTCGCGATCGCGAGCTACCTGCTGTTCTCGCTGCTCTTCTGGTACACCGGCGCGCTGCCGGACTTCGCCGCGCTGCGAGACCGCGCGGTGTCGAGGACACGCCGGCGCGTCTACGGGGCACTCGCGCTCGGCTGGCGCTTCTCGGCGCGCCACTGGCGCCATTACGAGCGCTACTACCTCGCGATGGCCGCGCTCGGCGTGCCGCTGGTCGTCTCGGTGCATTCGGTCGTCGGCATGGACTTCGCCGCGCTGCTGATGCCGGGCTGGAACGAGACGATCTTTCCGCCGTATTTCGTCGTCGGCGCGATGTACTCGGGCTTCGCGATGGTCGTCGTGCTCGCGCTGGCGATCCGCCGCGGGCTGTCGATGCACCACCTGATCACCGCCGCGCACCTGGACGTGATCGCGCGGATCCTGCTGCTGTGCTCGCTGGTGATGAGCCTGTCGTATGCGACCGAATGGTTCTTCGCCTGGTATGGCGGCGAGGACGCCGAGCGGCGCCTGCTTCGCTTCGAGTTCGTCGGCGCCTACGCGCCGTGGTACCTCGCGATGCTCGCCTGCAACTGCGTGCTGCCGCAGCTGCTGTGGCTGCCCGCCGCACGCCGCTCGGTGCCGGTGCTAGCGACGATCGCCGTGCTGGTCAACGTCGGCATGTGGCTCGAGCGGATCCTGATCGTGTCGGAGACGCTGTCGCGCGGCTACCTGCCGTCGCAGTGGTCGCTCTACTGGCCGACGCGCTGGGACTGGCTCCTGCTGCTCGCGACGATCGGCAGCTTCGTGTTCCTGTTCCTGCTCTTCGTCCGATTCGTGCCGGCGGTGTCGATCCACGAGATGAAGCAGCGTCGATTCGAGGAGGGGCTGCAGCGATGATCGTGCTCGCCTTCGACCGCATCGACCCCTGGCGCGACGCGATCGGGCAGCTGGTGGCCCAGGGGGTACGCGGCATCGACGCGCACTCGCCCGCCGCCGTCGACGGCGTCGCCGAGGTGCTCGAGGCGCGCGCATCGCCGGTGCGTCCGGCGATGCTCGTCGGCGCGCTCGTCGGCGCGCTCGGCACGCTGGCACTGCAATACTGGCACTCTGTCGTCGCCTACCCGTTGAACCTGGGCGGCCGGCCGCACGACGCCTGGCCCGCGTTCGGCTTTCCGGTCTTCGAGGTCGCGATCCTCGGCGCCGCGCTCGCCGGCTTCGTCGCGCTGCTGCTCGCGTGCCGGCTGCCGGCACCGCACCATGCGTTCTTCGCGAGCGTGTCGACCGAGGCGGCGTCAGACGACCGCTTCTTCATCAGTATCCCGTCCGACCAGTCGTCGGCGCTGGCGCTCGCCACGCTCGCGAAGCTGCCCGGCGTCGTGTCGTTCTTCGAAGTGCCGACGACGACGCACGAGCGATGAGGAGGGCCGCGATGCCGCGAACGGCGATGTGGCGGGTGGCGATCGCGACGCTGTCGGCGGTGGCGCTCGCACCGCTCGGTGCCTGCCGGCAGGACATGGCCGTGCAGCCACGCTACGAGGCATTCTCGCCGTCGACGCGCTGGCCCGACGGCGCCGCGTCGCGCCCGCTGGTCGACGGCACCGTCGCGCGGGGCGCGCTCGATCGCGCCCGGGCGCTCGCGACGCCGCCGCGACTCGATGCCGCGCTCCTCGCCCGGGGGCGGGAACGCTACGACATCTACTGCTCGCCGTGCCACGGCTTCACCGGCGCGGGCGACGGCATGGTCGTGCAGCGCGGCTTCCCGCCGCCGCCGTCGCTGCTGGCGCCGCGCCTGGAGGCGCTCGAGGCACGGTACATCGTCGACGTGATCGGCCACGGCCACGGCGTGATGTTCGGCTACGGCGATCGGGTCGAGCCCCGCGACCGGTGGGCGATCGTCGCCTACGTCCGCGCGCTGCAGCTCGCCGCCGCAGGCACGGCGGCGCGCTGAGGACGGGCGCGGCATGAACGATCGCGTCGGGGCGCTCCTGGCCAGCGGCTGGCTCGCCGTCTGGCTGGCGCTCCTGTCGGCGACGGTGGGCGCCGGCGCCTGGCTCGCGATCGGCGGGCTGACCGGCGGGCGCTGGCTCGACGCCGCGGCGGCGCCGTTCGCCCGCCTCGCGCGGTTGACGCCACTCGCTGCCGCCGGCGGGCTGGGCTTCGTCCTCGCCGCACCGCTGATCTACCCTTGGATCGACCCATCCGCGGGCGAGCCGCTGCCCAGCGCGAAGGCCGCGTGGCTGAGCGCGCACGCCTTCGGCTGGCGCAGCGCCGGCGTGCTCGTCCTGTGGTCGCTGATGGGCCTGCTCGCGGCGCGTCGCCCGACGCCCTTCGCGGCGGCACTGTGGCTGCTCGCGTGGGCGATCAGCGTCACGCTCGCGGCGACCGACTGGCTGCTCGCGCGCGACCCGGAGTTCGTGTCGACCGACATCGGCTTCTTCCTCGCGCTCGTGCAGCTCGCCACGGCGCTGGCGGCGATCCTCGTCGCGCGCGCCGGCGACCGCGCCGGCGGAGGGCCCGGCGTGGACGGTGGGCAGTGGAGCGTGCCCCAGCGCGCCGACCTCGCCGCGCTGCTGATGACCTGCGCGCTGGCGATCACCTACCTCTCGTCGATGCAGTACCTGGTGAGCTGGTCGGGCAACCTCCCGCACGCGGCTGCCTGGTACGAGACGCGCAACACCGGCGCGGGCGACACGATCCGCCTGCTCGCGATGATGCTCGGCGGCGTGGTGCCGTTCGCGATGCTGATCGCCCGCCGCTGGCGTCGGGGATCGCGCACCGTGCGCATCGCCGCCGCGAGCCTGTGCTGCGGCGTGCTGCTGCACCTCGCCTGGATGGTGGCGCCGTGACGCGCCGGGCGAACGACGAACGCGCACCGCGGGCGGCGCCGGGCGGCGTCGACACGGCGGATCGGACGCCGCTGCCGGAGCCGCTCGCGGTCGAGTATCGGGCGGTGCTGCTGGCGACCGGCGCGATGTTCGGCCTGCTCATCGTCGTCGCGATCGCGCTGTGGCTGATCGACCCATCGCTGCACCGGCAGGATCCGGCGACCCCCACGCGCTTCGCGGGGCCGCAGCTGCAGCGCCACCCGGTCGCGCGCTACAGGGCCTGGCGGAGCGAACAGGCCACCGTGCTCGACGCCCGCGCGCACGATGCCGGCGAACGCATCCCGATCGACGACGCGATGCGGCGCATCGCCGCGCGGGGCGAGGCCGGATGGGCACCAGTGGCGCACGCGCGATGAACACGCGATCGACGCGCCGGTCGCCGGCGGCACGACCGCCGGTCGCGCGCCTGCCGGGCGCACACCGGGTGGCCGCGCAATGGTTCGCCGCGATGCGCGCGGTCGCGCCGCTCACGGCCGCGATGCTCGTCGTCGCGCTGCCGGCCGCGGCACCGGCCCATGCCGGCCTCGCGCGGCCGGGCCTGAGCCAGCGCGAGCTCGACGCGGTCCGCGCCGCGCCGCCCGCCGATGCAGCGTTGCCGCCGGCATGGCGCGCGCTCACCGGCCGGCGCCCCGCGCTGCTGATCTTCGCCGACTTCGACTGCGTCAGCCTCTGCGACCCGGTCCTCGCCGAGACCGCGGCCGGCCTCGCCGCGACCGGGCTCGATTCCGGACGCGACTTCCGTCTCGTCGTCGTCGGCATCGATCCGGACGATCCGCCGTCGATCGCGCGCGACTTCGTCGATGCGCGGATACCGACATCGCTGGCACCGGCGCTCGTCCTGCGCCAGCCCGACCCTCGGGCGCTCGCCTCGCTGACGCACGCGCTCGGCTACCGCTTCGTGCGCGACGACTCGCTCGTCCGCTTCGCGCACCCTGCGGTGCGCTACGTGCTCACGGCGGACGGTCGCGTCTCGAGGATGCTGCCGGCCTTCGGCGTCGCCCCCGCCGACCTGCGACGTGCGCTCGTCGAGGCCGGCGAGGGCGCGATCGGATCGTTCGGCGAGTCGCTCGTCCTCGCGTGCTACGGTTTCGATCCGGTGACCGGGCGCTGGTCGCTCGCGATCGAGCGTCTGCTGCTCGCGTCGGGCGTCGCGACGGCTCTCGCGCTGGCGCTGGGCGTCGGCGTCGCGCTGCGCCGCGAGCGCGCCCGCGCCGCCGCCGGGCACGGACCGCATCCGGCGGGCCCGCGATGAACATCCCGTTCAAGCCCGAGACCGCGTCGCTGCAGGCGGAGCACTTCGACCCGCTGTTCCTCGGGCTGATCGTCGTCGCGATCCTGATCGTGCTGCTGGTGACCGGCCTCGTCGCGGGCTTCGCGACGCGCTTTCGCGAGGGCTCGAAGGTCACCCGCCACAAGGTGCCGCGCCTGCTGAGCCGGGAGGTCGAGGTCGGCTGGACCGCGGTCACCGCGCTGCTGGCACTGTTCCTGTTCTGGTGGGCCGCGTCGATCGCGCAGCAGGACCGCACGCCGCCGCCGGAGGCGATCGAGATCCACGTCGAGGCGAAGCAGTGGATGTGGAAGACCCGCAGCGCCGAGGGCGTGCGCGAAATCAACACGCTGCACGTGCCGGTGAATCGCCCGATCGCGCTCTACATGGTGTCGCAGGACGTGATCCACTCGTTCTTCGTGCCGGCCTTCAGGGTGAAGCAGGACGTCGTGCCCGGGCGCACCTCGGTCCTCTGGTTCGAGGCGACGCGGCCGGGCACGTACCGGCTGATGTGCGCCGAGTACTGCGGAACCGACCACTCGCGCATGCGCGGCGAGATCGTCGTGCTCGACGCCGGCGCCTATTCCCGCTGGCTCGACGGCCGGCTGGCCGAGGCCGCGCACGCCGCCACGCCACCCGCCTCGCTCGCCGCACAGGGCTATGCGCTGTACCTGTCGGCCGGCTGCTCGGGCTGCCACGCCGAGGGCGCCGCCGTCCACGCGCCGCGTCTCGAGGGACTGTACGGGCGCGACGTGCCGCTCGCCGACGGGCGCATCGTGACCGCCGACGCCGCGTACCTGCGGGATTCGATCCTGCTCCCGTCGCGCGAGATCGCGGCCGGCTACGCGCCGATCATGCCGAGCTTCGACGGCGTGCTCGGCGACGGCGAGGTCGAGGCACTCGTCGCCTGGATGAAGGAGAACGGAGATGGCACACGCACTGCTCGATGAGGCGTCGCGCGGCGGCTACCTCGCGGCCGGCCACCGGCTGCGGTCCTGGCTCGCGACGACCGACCACAAGCGCATCGGCATCCTGTACTTCGCGTCGATCACCTTCTTCTTCCTGATCGGCGGCGCGGCCGCGACGCTGATGCGGCTCGAGCTCGCGACGCCGCAAGCCGACCTGGTGTCGAGCGACACCTACAACCGCCTCTTCACGCTGCACGGCGTGATCATGGTCTGGTTCTTCCTCGTGCCGGCGATCCCGACCACGCTCGGCAACTTCGTCACTCCCCTCGCGATCGGCGCACGCGACGTCGCGTTCCCGCGGCTCAACCTGGCGAGCTGGTACCTGTTCATGGCGGGCGCCGCGCTCGCGCTGGTCGCGCTGCTGGCAGGCGGCGTCGACACCGGCTGGACCTTCTACACGCCGTATTCGTCGCTGTACTCGAACTCGTACGTGACGCTCGCCGCGCTGGGCGTGATCGTCGCCGGATTCTCGTCGATCGCCACCGGGCTGAACTTCATCGTGACGATCCACACGCAGCGCGCACCCGGCCTGCGCTGGATGAGGCTGCCGCTGTTCGTGTGGTCGATCTACGCCACCTCGCTGATCATGGTGCTCGCGACGCCGGTGCTGACGATCGCGCTGGTGATGGTGATCGCCGAGCGGCTGTTCGGTCTCGGGCTCTTCGATCCGGCGCAGGGCGGCGACCCGATCCTGTTCCAGCACGTGTTCTGGTTCTACTCGCATCCGGCGGTCTACATCATGATCCTGCCGGGCATGGGCGTCGTCACCGAGGTCATCACCTGCTTCGCCCGCCGCCGCGTGTTCGGCTACGAGGCCATGGTGCTCGCGCTGCTCGCGATCGCGGTGTTCGGCTTCTTCGTGTGGGGCCACCACATGTTCGTCTCCGGACAGTCAGCGTACGCGAGCATGGTGTTCTCGCTGCTGTCCTTCGCGATCGCGGTGCCCTCCGCGATCAAGGTGTTCAACTGGAGCGCGACGCTGTACGGCGGCCACATCTCGTTCGAGGCGTCGATGCTGTACGCGTTCGGCTTCATCGGGCTGTTCACGCTCGGCGGGCTCACCGGCCTCTTCCTCGCGTCGGTGCCGATCGACATCCACGTGCACGACACCTATTTCGTCGTCGCGCACTTCCACTACATCATGGTCGGCGCGATGGTCACCGCGTTCTTCGCCGGCGTCCACTTCTGGTGGCCGAAACTGACCGGCAGACTCTACGGCGAGGGCTGGGCCCGCCTGGCGGCGCTCCTGATGTTCATCGGCTTCAACCTCACATTCTTCCCGCAGTTCATCCTCGGCTACCTCGGCATGCCGCGGCGCTACCACACGTACCCGGCCGAGTTCCAGATCTGGAACGTGCTCTCGTCCGGCGGCGCGGTGATCCTGGCATGCGCGTATCTGCTGCCGCTGGTCTACCTCGGCTTGTCGTTGTGGCGGGGACGCCGCGCCGGCGAGAATCCGTGGAGCGCGACCGGCATCGAATGGACGACGGCGTCACCGCCACCGCGCGAGAACTTCCGGACGATTCCGGTCGTCACGCGCGAGCCGTACGACTATCACCCGCAGCACCACAGCCCCGCGCGGCGCAACCGCAACCCGCTGAACCGCAGCGCACCGGATCCCACGGCGCCGGAAGGTGCCGACTCCGACGGCGCTGCCGCCGATGAGGCCCCGGGCGGTCGCGGCGCCGAGGATGCCGGATCGGAGCGGCCCCAGAGCGATCCGCGCGCCGACGAGGGCAGAGAGGGCGGGCGATGAGCGCGGCGCCGGGACTGCACGAGCCCTTCGACACGCTCGGGCGACAGCGCGAGGCGGCCGCCTTCGGACTGTGGATTTTCATCGCGTCCGAGATCCTGTTCTTCGGCGCGCTGCTCCTCGGCTACATCGTCTATCGCTTCCTCTATCCGGGCGGATTCGAGGCGGCGGGCCGCGAGGCCAGCCTGGTTCACGGCACGGTCAACACGCTCGTGCTGCTGACCTCGAGCGCCACGATGGCGGTCGCGGCCTGGGCGGGCCACACCGCGACCGAGCCGGAGGACGCGCGCGACGCGCGCGCGCACCGCCACGCGTGCCGCGCCGCCAGGCGCCACGTGGTCGTCGCCCTCGGCGCCACCGCGCTGCTCGGCCTCGCGTTCCTCGCGGTCAAGGGCGTCGAGTACCGCGACGACCTCGCCAGGCACCTGCTGCCGTTCGACGACGCCTTTCCGCTCGACGCGACGGGCGCGCGGATCTTCTTCTCGTTCTACTGGCTGCTGACGGCGATCCACGCGCTGCACCTGTCGATCGGGATCGGCGCGGTCCTCTACGCCCTCGCCGGCGTGGTGCGCGAACGTCCCGGGTGGGCACGAACCGCCACGCTGCACGTGCTCGGTCTCTACTGGCACCTGGTCGACCTGGTCTGGATCTTCCTGTTCCCGCTGTTCTACCTGCTCGGCCGGGGCGGCGCATGAACGCGCCCGACGGGACGGCCCACCCGGTGCACGACGAACTCGAGCATCACTGGTGCCGCGCACTGGCGGTCTGGGCGGCGCTCGCGCTGCTGCTGGTCGCGACGGTGGCCGGCGCCTGGCTTCCGATCGGGCCGATGAAGCCGGTGCTCGCCCTCGGGATCGCCGTCGCGAAGGCGGCGCTCGTCGTGCGCTGCTTCATGGGGTTCCGGCACGCGCCGGTCGTCGCGAGGCTGGCGGCGCTCGCCGGTCTGCTCTGGGTCGCCGTGATGATCGGCCTGACCTTCGCCGACGTCGCGCTGCGGCATCGGCTGCCGCCCTGGGACGGCTGAAGCAGGCGCCTGCGAGGCGCTCGGGCACGTGCATTGCGCCCTTTCATCGATCGCCGCCGCGTCCGCGGAGGCGATCGACGTCCAGCCAAAACCTCAACCGACGCGGATCCACGCCGGACATCGCCATATCCGAAGCGCACCGTTGGAACGCGTCAACACATCAAGGAGATCAGATCGATGAACACACGTAGCACACTGCTCGCCCTGGCCGTCTCGGCCGCCTTCGCGCAGGTCGCGCTCGCACAAGGAAGCCAGCAGGGAAGCCAGTCGTCGGCGTCGGGCTCGTCGTCGCAATCGCAGTCGATGCCGCAATCGCAGTCGACGCCGCAGCCCAAATCGACGCAGCAGTCGCAGTCGACGCAGCAGTCCAAGGATCAGGATCGCGCATCGTCGTCGGGCATGCAGCAGCAGTCGGCGACGCCGGCGCCGGCCGTCGTCGGCAGCACGCTGTCGATGAACGGCACCGTCGAATCGATCGACACGTCGGATCGCTCGCTCAAGCTCAAGACGAAGGACGGAAACTCGCTGACGATGCACGTCGGCGACACGATCCGCAACTTCGACAAGATCAAGAAAGGTGACGAGGTCGCGGTGCGCTACACCGAGGCAATCGCGGTGGCGCTCGCCAAGGGCGGCAGCGACGACATCCGCAAGCGTGTCGAGACGATGTCCTCGGCGCAGCCCGAACAGGGTCGACCCGGCATGGCTGCCACCGAGCGCACGACGGTCGTCGCCAACGTCTTCGAGATCGACAAGGACGCCGGGAAGCTGACGCTGCGCGGCCCCCAGGGCGACCCCGTCGAGATCCGCGTGAACGACAAGCAGTCGCTCCAGGACATCGGCAAGGGTGACCAGGTCGCGATCAGCTACGTCGAGGCCAGCGCGCTGGCGATCCAGCCCGGTGACGACGCGTCGTCGGGCAAGCGCTCGGACGCGGCCAGCGCCGACAAGACCTCGGACGCGAAGAATGCGTCCGACGAGCGCGGCGAGGCCGGCAAGTCGGCCAGCGGCGAGACGGATTCGAGCCGCGGCGCGTCGGACGCGAGCGGGAAGTCGAGCTGACGCTAACCGCGTCGCAGCGCGCGCGCCTGCGCGGCGCGCGCCGTCTCCCCGCGGTGACGCACGCGCCTCGAACGACGTCCCGAGCGCGGATCGGGCACAGCCATTGCCTGCCCGCCCCGACCGCCGCTCGCGATGGGACGCTGCGACGGTCGCTCCCCTTCCCTTTCATCACCCACGGAATGCAGACCTCGGGCACGGGCGATCGACCCGACCGCCTCCGACCGGTCTCGTCCAGCCAAAGGAGAACATGACGATGAACACCAGATCAGCCATTGTCGCCGCCGCCGTCTCGGCCGCGTTCGCGCATCTCGCCTTCGCGCAAGGCACCCAGTCGCCCCAACGTCCGCCGTCCAGCATGTCCGACAAGGCGAGCGACGCGACACGCACACCCGGCGCGAAGTCCGACGGCATGAACAAGTCCGACAGCATGAACAAGTCGGGCGGCACCACCGGCTCGACTTCGTCCGACATGCGATCGGATACCGGCAAGTCGGGCAGCACGATGGGCTCGACTTCGTCGAACACGCGTTCGGACATGGGCAAGTCGGGCAGCACCACCGGCTCGACCTCGTCCAACATGCGGTCGGACACCGGCAAGTCGGGCAGCACGATGGGCTCGACTTCGTCGAACACGCGTTCTGACATGGGCAAGTCGGGCAGCACCCCCGGCTCGACCTCGTCCAGCATGCGATCGGACACCGACAAGTCGGGCGGCACGACCGGCTCGACCTCGGGTCGCAGCGGCGCCGGCACCGGCTCCGCCAGCTAGGCCGATCCACGCAACGACGGCGCCGCGCCGGCGCCGGCGCGGCGCGAACCGCGTCAGCCGCCCCCGAGGTCGATCAGGGCCAGGCCCGATTCGGGATCGTGGCGCTTGCGCAACCAGGCCGGCGACTCGACCAGCACCACCTCGAGCGTCGGCCTGACGCTCGCCTCCAGCAGATGCCCGCCGACGGTCGATCCATCGGCGCGCCCCAGCACGACGTGCAGGTGGACGGCCGGCGTGCCGCCGTCGAGCGCGACATCGCCCAGCATCGACAGGACCTCGACCTGACCGGGAACGTCGATGCGACGGTAGTCCTTGCGCTGCCAGTCGAAGTACCCGACCACCGCGCGCTCGAACGCGC
Organism: Lautropia sp.; assembly: GCA_050248115.1. GTDB lineage: Bacteria > Pseudomonadota > Gammaproteobacteria > Burkholderiales > Burkholderiaceae_E > Lautropia. The sequence continues at coordinate 92,303 of JBFWSZ010000012.1, read as the reverse complement.
CGATCCCGCTGATCCTCGCGGCGCTCACCGCGTGTTCGGCGACGAAGCGGCGCATCAGCGTCAACGGTTCGTCGGCCCGGTCGAACACGAGCGCAATGGTCCGTTCCGGGCCCTCGTTCAGGACCTTCGCTTTCATCCGGCTTCTCCTCGTCGGCGTGGATGGGTCACGCGCCGAGCGGCAAGCGACGCGCCCGACGCGCCCCAGGCGCCTGGCCGAGGTGCTTGAAATCACCGGACCCGACCCTCAGTCTGCGAGATGCCCGCGGGCGGCGTCCCGATGGCGCCGTGGCGCAGGCGCGCACACCCATGCAAGGAGGACGACGATCATGTTTTCCACACGACTTCCCCGAGACCTCTTCACCCAGCTCGATGCGCTGCAGCGCGAGGTGCAGGACCTGTTCGAACTCACGCCGAGCATTCGCGGCATCGGCCGCGGCGGCTTCCCCGCGCTCAACATCGGGAGCACGCCCGAGTCGGTCGAGATCTACGCGTTCGCGCCGGGGATCGACCCCGGGTCGATCGATCTGCGTCTGGACCGCGGCGTGCTGACGATCTCCGGCGAACGCACGCCCGACCTCGCGACGAAGGACGATGCGCAGCCCGGCCGCACCGAGCCCGGCGCCGAACACGACGCGCGTGGCGCGCCACGGCAGGCCGGTGGCGAGCGGACGATCCAGCACGTCGCCGAGCGCTTCGTCGGCGCGTTCCGTCGCGTCGTCAGCCTGCCCGACGACATCGACCCCGAGCGCGTCAACGCCGACTACCGCGACGGGGTGTTGCACATCCGCATCGATCGACGCGCGTCGGCGCAGCCCAAGCGCATCGCGATCCAGTGAGCGCGGCGCGGGCGCACCGCGTCGGATCGGCACCATCCCGGCAGACACGAGCAACGCAACTTCGGAGCAGACCATCATGGAAGACAGGAACATCGGCAGCATGAACGCGACGGACGGGGACGCGCCCGTCTCCCGCACGAACCCGGGCCGGCGCGACGGCGGCGCCGACGGCGGCCCGGACGAGCGCCCGGCGCTGCGTCCACCGGTCGACGTGATCGAGGACGCCACCGGCATCACGCTCTACGCCGACATGCCGGGCGTCGCGAAGGACCAGTTGAAGCTCGATCTCGACGGCGACCAGCTCCGCATCGAGGGCGAGGTCGCGCTGGACCTGCCGTCGCGGATGTCGGCGAGCCACGCCGAGGTGCAGGTGGCGCGCTATCGCCGGACCTTCGCGCTCAGCAAGGAGCTCGACGCGGAGAACATCCGCGCCGAGTGTCGCCACGGGGTGCTGAAGCTCAGGATACCCAAGGCGAAGCACGCGCAGCCGCGACGCATCGAGATCACGGTGAACTGAGCGCCCCGCCGGCGCCGGGCGGTGCCGGTGCCGGCGGGGCGCGATCTACAATCACCGCCACGATGTCGACGACAATGCCACCCACCAACCAGACGGTGTTCCCGCCGCTCTGGTTCGTCGCGATGCTCAAGGATGCCGAGGACGAGCATCGGTACCTGCTCGCGGCGCGCGGTCGTGCGACGCACGAGGCGCAGGCCGGCTACCTCGACGACGCGAAACTCGGTGTGGAGTGGGCGATGATCCTGCTGAAGCGCACGCCACCGGCGAAGGGCGAGGATTTCACCGCCTACGTCTCGCGGCTGAAGGCGGTGATCGAGGCGCAGGCGCCCGACGATCCCTGGGCCAACGACGCGCACGCCGCGCCGGCCTGGCGCGCCGGCGTCGATCGCGTGTGGCGCAAGGCCGTCTGCGGCCCCGAGGCCCGGCGCAACGCCGTCGGCACCTGATCCCGTATCCGGACCGCACGACGCGCCGCCGACGGCGCCGTCGGCGGCGCGCCGCTCGGGTAATCCGGCCGCGACACCACGCATTGCGCTAGACTGGCTCGCCCGATGCACGTCCGGGCTCCTTGCGCGGCCACGCCACCGCGCCGACGACGATGACCGTGGCGCTTCCAGACCAAGCCTCCGATCGAGACGCCGACCGCCGCGCGCCGCCAGTGCGGACGGTCGACAGCCACCCGCGCCTTCGCGACGCGGTGCGCCTCGCCGCGCTCGACGCCACCGGCCTCGCCGGCACCCCGCCCGAGGCGGCGTTCGATCGCTATGCGGCGCTCGCCCGGGACCTGCTCGGCGCTAGCGCGGCCTTCGTGTCGCTGGTCGACGCCACGCACGTGCACTTCAAGAGCGCGATCGCCGCCGCGGACAGGACGATGCCGCCGCGCGTCGCGAACCGCGATTCGCTCTGTCCGTTCACCGTCGTCAGCGGCACGCCGCTGGTCGTCGCGGATTCGCGTGCGACGCCGGATCTCGCGGGGCATCCGGCGGTGCGCGACTTCGACCTGATCGCCTACGCCGGCGTGCCGCTGGTGTCGGACGACCAGGTCATCGGCACGTTCTGCGTGATCGACGACAGGCCGCGCGGCTGGACGCCTGCCGACGTCCGCATCCTGCAGGACCTGTGTCACTCGGTGTCGACCGAGATCGCGCTGCGCGGCCGGGTCGCGCGGCTGGAGGAGGCGGCCGCGCAGCAGCGGGAGACCGCGCGCGACCTGTCGAACGAGCGCGTGCTGCTGCGCACGGTGCTCGCGACGGCGCCGGTGGGCTTCGCGCTCGTCGATCCTGCGCTCCGGTACCTGATGATCAACGAACGCCTCGCGCAGATGAACGGCCTGCCGGTCGACGCCCACATCGGCAGACGCATCGGCGAGATCGTGCCGTCGCTCGCCGCGCAGGCGCGCGAGGCGGTCGACCTCGTGCAGCGCACCGGCCAACCGGTACTCGGTCGCGAGTTCGGCGGCGAGACGCCGCTCGCGCCCGGCGTGCCGAGGCACTGGTCGGCCGACTGGTACCCGGTGCACCGGCCGGATGGCGAACTCGTCGGGGTCGCGGTGATCGTCGGCGAGATCACCGAGCGGAAGGCGAGCAGCGAGCGCCTCGAGGCCGCGTCGCGCCACAAGGATCGCTTCCTCGCGATGCTGTCGCACGAGCTGCGCAGTCCGCTCGCCCCGATCCGCAACGCCGTCGAGATCCTTCGGCTGCGCGCACCGGCCGATCCGGCGATCAGCGGGCTCAACGACCTGATCGGCCGACAGGTCGGCCACCTGACGCGCCTGGTCGACGACCTGCTCGACGTCTCTCGGGTGTCTCAGGGGAAGATCGCGCTGCGCACCGCACCGGTCGACCTCGCACGGGCCGTCGACGCCGGCGTGGAACTGGCGCGGGCCGCCGTCGATGCCAGGCGGCACCGGCTCGTCGTCTCGCTCGACGTCGCCCGACCGTGCACGGTCAGCGGCGATCCTGCGCGCCTCGCGCAGGTCGTCAGCAACCTGATCGACAACGCCGCGAAGTACACCGATCCCGGCGGCCGCATCGACGTGACGCTGGAAGCCGACGATCGGCACGCCCGACTGGTCGTCGCCGACGACGGGCCGGGGATCGATCCGCTGCTGCTGCCGCACCTGTTCGAACTGTTCACGCAGGCCGACCAGTCGCTCGACCGGGCGCAAGGCGGACTCGGCATCGGGCTCGCGCTGGTCAGGAGCCTGGTCGAACTGCACGGCGGCACGGTGGCCGCGGCGAGCGAGGGCAAGGGCTCGGGCAGCCGCTTCACCGTCACGCTGCCGCTGAGCCGCGAGCCTTCCGCCGAGCCGCCCGGCGCGCCGGGTGCGCAGCGGTCGGCATCGCGCCGCGTGCTCGTCGTCGACGACAACGCCGACGCGGCCGAATCGATGTGCCTGCTGCTTCAGCTGCAGGGCCACGAGGTCGAGCGCGCCGGCGACGGCCCGGCTGCGATCGCGCGTGCCGAGACGTTCCGGCCGGACGTCTGCGTGCTCGACATCGGCCTGCCGGGCATGGACGGCTACGCGCTGGCGCGGCACCTGCGCGCCATGCCGTCGGCGGCCCGCGCGCGCTACATCGCGCTGACCGGCTACGGCCGGCCCGAGGACCGTGCGCTCGCGCTCGACGCGGGCTTCGACCAGCACCTCGTCAAGCCGGTCGAGCCCGGCGCGCTGCAGGCGGCGATCGCGGCGCGCTGATCAGGCGGGCGGCTCGTCGTCGTCCGCGGCGGGTACCGGCCCCGCGAGGAACTCGCCGAGCTTGCCGAGACCCTCGAAGTGCTCGCAGAAGACCCGCAGCCCGACCAGCAGCGGCACCGCCATCAGCGCGCCGGGCACGCCCCACAGCCAGCCCCAGAACGCCACCGCGAGAAACACCGCGACGGTGTTCATCTCGAGCCGCCGGCCGACGATCGCCGGCGTGACGAACTGCCCCTCGATGACCGTGCAGACGAAGTAGGTGGCACCGACGATCAGCGGCGAACCGAGCGAGTCGAGGCTCACGAGCGCGACGACCGACACGACCGCGACGCCGACCACCGCGCCGACGTAGGGCACGAAGTTGAACAGCATCGCCATCACGCCCCACAACGCGGGATTCGGCATCTCCAGCCACCACATCGCAGTCCCGATCACGAGCCCGAGCGCGGCGTTGATCGCGGTGATCGTCAGCAGGTAGCGCGACACCTCCTCCTCGACGGCGTGCACGATGCGGATCGCGCGCTTCTTCTCGGCGAGCGTCGGCAGGATGCGCACGAGCTTCTCGTAGAACATCCGACCCGACGCGAGCAGGAAGAACGACAGCACCACCGTGATGCCGGCGGTCGTCAGCGCAGCGAGCGCGTTGTCGGCGACGAGGCCCACGATGCCCTTGTCGCGCACGACGACCGTCTGGACCGACGGGTCTTCGGTGCGTGCCATGCGCTCGACCTGCTGGGACGCGCCGACGACCGCCTCGAGCGGCCGGCGAAGCCGTTCGAACTTCTGCTCGATCTGGTAGCGAAGGTTGGGCGCCCCCTCGACCCAGCCGCTCAGCGGCCCGCTCAGGCTGTACGCGGCGGTCGCGACGACCCCGACGACGCAGACGACGGCGACGAACGCGGACACGACCTCGGGCACGCCGTGGCGTGCGAGGAAGCGCACGACCGGACTGAGCGTCAGCGTGAGCATGAACGCGATCAGCACCGGCAGCAGGATGGCCTTGGCGACGTAGATCGCGCCGACCGAGAGGATCAGCAGGATGCCGCCGAGGTAGAACTCGGTGCGCGAGAGCTCGCCGTGGGTGGGCATGATCGGCGGCGACTGCGCCGGCGCAGCACGCGCGGTGGGCAGTGCGCCGGTGGACGAAGGTGCAGACGGCGACGCAGACGGCGACGGCAGGTGAGAAGGAGACCGCGAGGGGGACGGCCCTCCCCGCCTCGCGTGCGACGCCTTGTCCGCGCCCCACGAATGAACGCGTGCCATGCTCGATGCTCCGTCGCGACGACCGTCGCGACGCACCGCAAATGCCGTGCCCGACGGCGCGGCGGCGCGATCAGCGGCCGGCGACCGCGCCGACGGGCCCCGCGATCGGCGGCGTCCGGCGCACGCCCGCCGCGTCGTCGAGCGGTGGCGTCGCCTGGCGCGAGCGCGCGATCAGCACGTAGAGCGCCGGCACGACGAAGAGCGTGAACAGCGTGCCGATCGCCATCCCGCCGACCAGCACCAGGCCGATCGAGTTCCGCGCGGCAGCGCCGGCCCCGGTCACGAGGACCAGCGGAAAGTGGCCGGCGATCGTCGCGATGCTGGTCATCAGCACCGGGCGCAGCCGCACCATCGCCGCCTGGTGCACCGCCTCGAGCTTGCCGAGACCCTGCTGCTGCAGCTGGTTCGCGAACTCGACGATCAGGATGCCGTTCTTCGCGATCAGTCCGACCAGCGTCACCAGCCCGACCTCGGAATAGATGTTCAGCGTCGTCGTGAAGCCGCTGGTCCAGTGCGGCATGTTCGGGTTGGGCATCTTCAGGACGGTGAACACCAGCGCGCCGAACATCGCGAGCGGCACCGAGCCGAGCAGGATCACCAGCGGGTCGCGGAACGAGTTGAACTGCACCGCGAGCGCGAGGAAGATCAGCAGGATCGCCATCGCGAACGCGGGCAGGAACTTGTTGCCCTCGGTTCGCAGCTGACGCGATTCGCCGGTGTAGTCGATGCCGAAGCCGGGGGGGAGCACCTCGCGCGCGGTGGTCTCGAGGAAGACGAGCGCGTCGTCGAGCGTGCGCGCGCTCATCCCCGAGAGCTTGACCGCGTTCAGCTGCTGGAAGCGGTTGAGCGAGCGCGGCACGACCGAGCGCTCGATCCGCGCGAACGACGACACCGGGATCATCTGACCGTCGGGGCCGCGCACCTTCAGCGCGCCGAGCTGGTCGGCGGTGAGGCGCGCGCTGCGCTCGATCTGCGGAATGACCTTGTAGCTGCGCCCGTCCATGTTGAAGCGGTTCACGAAGTTGCCCCCGACGGCGATCGCGAGGTCGGCGCCGACCTGCGCCATCGACAGCCCCAGCGTCGCCACCTTGTCGCGATCGATCACCACGGTCGCCTGCGGCTGGTCGATCTTCAGGTCGATGATCGGCGGGAAGAAGAACAGGCCGCTCTCGGCCGCCTTCGCCTGGAGCGTCTCGGCCGCCGCGAGAAGCTGCTTCGCGTCGCCGGTGGAGGTCAGCACGAACTCGACCGGAAAGTTGCTGCCGCCGGGCAGCGCCGGCGGCGTCGTCGCGAACATCTGGATGCCCGGAATCGCCGAGAGTCTCGCCTGTACCTCCGGCACGATCTCGCTGACGGTGCGCGTGCGCTCGGACCACGGCTTGACGGCGAGGCCGCCGAAGCCGTCGGCGCCCAGCGACGCGCCGATCGACGGCGGGAACATGAACTGGAAGGTGAGCGCTGCCTCGGGCGTCTCGAGCAGCGCCGCCTCCGACGCCTTCGACCAGACCTCGCGCTGGTCGGTCGACGCGTTCGCCGCGGTGTTGATGATGCCGAAGAGCACGCTCTGGTCCTCGGTCGGCGCGAGCTCCTTCGGCGAGAACATGAACATCGGCACCGTGCACAGGCTGAACACGAGCCACGCGAGGTACACGGCGGGCCGCGCGCGCAGCGTCGAGCCGAGCGCGCGGCCGTAGGCGTCGCGCAGCGAATCGAAGCGACGGTTGATCCAGCCGGCGAAGCCGCGCTCCTCGTCCGCGGCGCTCCTGAGCAGCCTCGACGCCATCACCGGCGAGAGCGTGAGCGCGACGACGCCCGAGATCGTGACCGCGCCGGCGAGCGTCAGCGCGAACTCGCGGAACAGCGCGCCGGTCAGCCCGCCCTGCAGGCCGATCGGTGCGTAGACCGCGACCAGCGTGACGGTCATCGCGATCACCGGGCCGATCAGCTCGCGCGCGCCGAGCAGCGCCGCCTCGCGCGGCGTGCGCCCCTCGCGCAGGTGACGCTCGACGTTCTCGACGACGACGATCGCGTCGTCGACGACCAGGCCGACCGAGAGCACGATCGCGAGCAGCGTCAGCAGGTTCAGCGTGAAGCCGAAGAGCTGCATCAGGAAGATCCCCCCGATCAGCGACACCGGGATCGCGACCACCGGCACGATCACCGAGCGCATCGACCCGAGGAACAGGAAGATCACGACGACCACGATCGCGAGCGTGTCGATCAGCGTCTTGCTGACCTCGGTGATCGCGTTGCTCACGTACTCGGACGCGTCGTAGCCGATCGTCGCCTCGAGCCCCTGCGGCAGGTCGGCCTGCAGGCGCGCGAGCTCCTCGCGGACCCGCCCGATCACCTCGACGACGTTCGCGTTCGGCTGCGGGAACACGCCGATGAACACCGCCGTCTGGCCGGAATAGCGCACCAGCGTGTCGTAGTCCTCGGCGCCGAGTTCGACGTCGGCGATGTCCGAGAGCCGCACGATCGTGTCGTTCTTTCGATAGACCACCAGCTTCCTGAACTCGTCGACGCTCTTCAGGTCGGTGTTCGCGTTGAGGTTGGTCGTCACCAGCGCGCCGTTGGTCGCACCGATCGCCGCGAGGTAGTTGTTCGCGGCCAGCGCCTCGCGCACCTGGCTCGGCGCGACGCCGAGCGCGGCCATGCGCTCGGGCTTGAGCCAGATCCGCATCGCGAAGGTCCGCGCGCCGAAGATCTCGATGCGCTGCACGCCGGTCACCGCCGCCAGCCTCGGCTGCACGATTCGTGCGAGGTAGTCGGTGATCTGCTGCTGGCTCAGGATGTCCGACGAGAAGCTGAGGTAGGCGGCTGCGAACTGCGAGTCGGCCGACTGCACGCTGAGCGCCGGGATCTGCGCCTCGGTCGGCAGGTCGTTGCGCACCTGGTTGACCTTGGAGGTGATGTCGGCCAGCGCGCGGGTGGTGTCGTAGTTGAGCTTCAGCCGCGCGGTGATCAGCGAGTAGCCCTGCAGGCTCTTGGACTCGACGTAGTCGATGCCTTCGGCCGACGCGATCGCGCGCTCGAGCGGCGTCGTGACGAAGCCGCGCACGAGTTCGGCGCTCGCGCCGACGTAGATCGTCGCGATCTGCACCGACGCGTTCTCGCTCCTCGGGTACTGGCGCACCGACAGCGACTGCCAGGCCTGCAGGCCCAGGATCACGATCACCAGGTTGACGACGATCGCCAGCACCGGCCGGCGGATGAAGAGGTCGGTGAACGATTTCATCGCGTGCCGGCCTCAGCCGCGACCCGGGGTCGGCGCGAGCCGGGGCTTCGGTGCGAGCGTGTTGTCGACGACGACCGGCATGCCCGAGCGCAGCTTGAACACGCCGGCGGTGACGACCGATTCGCCGGCCTTCAGTCCGTCGACGATGGCGACGTAGTCGCCGCGCACCTCGCCCAGGCGCACGAAGCGCTGGCGAAGCACGAGCCGGGGCGGATCCTGTCCGTCGGCGTCGGCGGGCTTCGCGGCGGCGCCGCCGCCGTCCTTCTCGATCACGAATACCGAATCGCCGTAGGGCGCGTAGACGACGGCGCTCGCGGCGACCGGCAGCACCTCCTTCGGCGACGGCAGCACGACCTCGACGCTCGCGAACATCCCGGCGCGCAGCATCTCGCCGTCGTTGCGCACCCGGGCTCGCACGCGTACTTGGCGGGTCGTCGTGTCGACCTCGGGGCTGATCGCGAGGATCCGGCCGTCGAAGCGCCGGTCCGGCGCGGCGTCGGTCGTGACCCGCACCGGCATCCCGGGCGCGAGCATCGTGAGCTCCTGCTGCGGGATCGCGAAGTCGACGTGGATCGGGTCGAGGGTCTGCAGCGAGACGATCGGGTCGCCGTCGCGCAGGATCTGCCCGAGGTTCACCTGGCGAAGCCCGAGGCGACCGGCGAAGGGCGCACGGATCGTCTTCTTCGCCATCGTCGCACGCACGACGCCGACCTGCGCAGCGGCTTCCTTGGCCTGCGCCGCCGCCGCGTCGATGTCGGCCGGCGAGACCAGCTGGCGCTTGCCGAGCTCGCGGCGACGCTCGAGCGTCGTTCGCGCGAGCGCGAGCGCGGCTTCGGCCGCGGCGAGCTGCGCGGTCTCGTTCGCCGTGTCGAGTTGCACCAGCACGTCGCCGGCGGCCACCCGTGCGCCGGAGTCGAAGTCGATCCGCGTGACCCGGCCCGCGACCTCGGCGGCCACCGTGACGCCCTGCACCGCCGACAGCGTGCCGCTCGCGCCGAGCGTGCGCTCCCAGCGTGCCGGCTCGACCCGCATCGACGTGACCACCTCCGGCGGGGGCACCATCTTGGCGCCGGCCTCCATCATCGCGCCGAACTGGCCGAGCTTCACGTAGACGATGCCGCCGACGACGATCGCGACGCCGATGGCGACGGCGAGCAGTTTCCTGATCATTCGAACTCCGGAGAGGCCACGCCCAGGGCCTGCACGCGCCGTGCGGGATGCTGGATGGCGGGATGGCGGGACGACGAGGACGCGACGAGTACGCCGCCGGCGATTCGACATCGCCTTCGTCCGGCAAACCCTGGATTCTGCCAAAAAGCGCCGGAGTCGCGGCGTGCGGCGCGCGGGGCCGTCGCGCGTCAGGCGACGCCGCCGAGGCTTGACCCTGGCATTGCCAGGGTCATTGGGCGGGATCGGTCAGGGCGGCGCGGGTTCAGCGCTTCCGGCTTGCCGGGTTCGCGCCGCCGGCCGCCTCGGCCGGATCCGGCGGCTCGGCCGCCGAGCCTGACTCCGGGGTGCCCCGCGGGTCGCCGCCGCTCGGCGCCGCGATCCAGTCCGGATCGTCCGCATGACCGAGCACGCTGCCGCCCAGACGCCGGCCATCCGGGCTGCCGGCAGCCACGGCGCCGCGCCCGGCGGCCTCGCCCGGACCGGGGCTTGCCGGACCGCCGCCGGCCGGTTCGCCACCCGCAGATTCACCACCCGCAGATTCGCCACCCGCCTCGCGCGCCTTGCGCGCGCGTTCGGCATCGAGCCAGTCGCGCCGCTCGTAGCCGGCCTCGTCGAAGTCGGAGAACCGCCGGTCGCCGTCGGCGCGCTCGGCAGGCGATCGCGTCGCGCCGGTCTCGCCGGCGGGTGCCGTGCGACTCCTCGGCGTGCCCTCGATCGCACCGACCGGGTCGCGATTCCTCGACTTGCTCATGACCGGCTCCGCTGAAGGGTTCGAATGCCGGTCGCCGCGCAAGGCCCATGCCCTGCGACGGCGCGCGGCTCAACCCGCGTCGGCCGCGTCGTCGAGGAACTCGACCTCGCCGGTCTCGAGCGAATACTCCGCGCCGACGACCACGAGGCCTTCGTGCTCGATCAGTCGCTCGAGGATCTCCGAACCGTGACGCAGGTGACTCGCCGACACGCGCACGTTGCCGCGGACCGCGTGGCGCAGCAGCGCCTGCGGGTCGTCGCGCAGTCCGGTCTCCATCAGCGTCTGGACCGACGGCCGCACGCGGTCGACGATCGAGCGCAGTCCGCGCGACTGGCGCTCGGGCGGTCGCAGCAGCTGCTCGATCGTCGCGGTGACGGCGCCGCAGTGCGAATGGCCGAGCACGACGACCAGCCGGGTGCCGAACTGCTCGGCCGCGAATTCGACGCTGCCGACCTGCGAGGCCGCGACGATGTTGCCGGCGACCCGGATGACGAAGAGGTCACCGAGTCCCTGGTCGAAGACGATCTCGGCAGGCACGCGGGCGTCGGAGCAGCCGAGCACGATCGCGAACGGCGACTGGCTGTGCGCCGACACCAGCGTGTGCGGCCGCGACGCCTGCTCGCGCCCGCCGCGCAGCGCCGACACGAAGCGACGATTGCCCTCCTTGAGGCGTTCCAGGGCATCGAGGGCGGAGATCATCGGCGTCGGGTCGCTCTGCAGACGTGGGATTCGAACGGCGGCGCGCGCGTGGTAGGCGCGTCTGGGAAGCGGATTCTAGTCCGGGGGTCGATCGTCGAGCGTGACCGCATCGGCCTTGAGTCCCGCCTTCACCTGCACCAGGTGCAGCAGCGCCAGCACGACGAGTCCGCCGCCGGTCGAGAGCAGCGCGATCTTCCAGAGCCCGAGCCCCGTCGCGAGCCCGATCCCGGCGGCGAGCCACATGCCGGCACCCGTCGTCAGGCCGTGCACCGAGCCGCGCGCGTAGACGATCAGCCCGGCGGCGAGGAACGCGACGCCGCCGGTCACGGCCTCGACGAGGCGGATCGGGTCGAGCCGGACCGCGTCGTCGGTGGCCGCACCCGCACGCGAGACGTCGGCGACGAGTTCCAGCGTGATCAGCGCGAAGGTCGCCGCGGCGAGGCCGATCAGGATCGTCGTGCGCAGCCCGGCGGTGTTCTTGCGCAATTCGCGCTCGAAACCGATCGCACCGCACAGCAGCGCGGCGCCGAGCATCCGCACGGCGATGAGGCCGAAACCGAGTTCACTCGCGTGGTGATAGTCAGCAAGCCAGATATCGAACATCGCGCGCGCCCGCGCCGGACGGCCTCGGCGGCGGCACCGCCCTCACGCCGACCGCGTCCCGGCTGCGGCCGCCACAGCAGGTTCCGCGCCCGGCGCCCCCGGGTCGGGCCGCCGACAGGCGCGACGCCCCGGGTCGCGCGGGCGCGGGCGCAGCGCCGCGGATTGACGCCCCCGCGGGGCGCCGGTACAGTCCGGCCTTGCATACGAATGCAATCGCGGCGTGCCGCGATCGGTGCGCAGCTACGCGCCGCGACCGGCACGACCGGCGCGCCCCAACCCCCACCGGACCCTGCGACATGAGCATCCGCTACCTGAAGCGCGGCAAGGACGCCGCCGCCGTCTCCGAGGCCGACACGCAGGTGCGTGCGACCGTCGAGTCGATCCTCGCCGACATCGCCGCGCGCGGCGACGCGGCGGTGCGCGAATATTCGAAGAAGTTCGACCATTGGGAGCCCGAGGCGTTCAGGCTCACCCGGCACCAGATCGAGAACGCGGTCAAGCGGCTGAGCCCGCGCGAGGTCGAGGACATCCGCTTCGCGCAGGCACAGATCCGCCGCTTCGCGCAGATGCAGCGCGACTCGATGAAGGACGTCGAGGTCGAGACGCTGCCGGGCGTGGTGCTGGGACACCGGCACATCCCGGTCAACGCGGTCGGCTGCTACGTACCCGGCGGCAAGTACCCGATGATCGCGTCGGCGCACATGAGCGTCGTCACCGCGAAGGTCGCCGGCGTGAAGCGGATCGTGTCCACGGCGCCGCCCTTCGACGGCGAGCCGCACCCGGCGATCGTCGCCGCGATGCACTTCGCCGGAGCCGACGAGATCCTCGCGCTCGGCGGCGTGCAGGCGGTCGCCGCGATGGCACTGGGCACGGGTTCGATCGCACCGGTCGACATGCTGGTCGGGCCCGGCAACATGTTCGTCGCCGAGGCGAAGCGGCAACTGTTCGGCCGCGTCGGCATCGACCTGTTCGCCGGGCCGACCGAGACGCTGGTGATCGCCGACGACTCGGCCGACGCCGAGATCTGCGCGGTCGACCTGCTCGGCCAAGCCGAGCACGGCCCCACCTCGCCGGCGATCCTGCTGACCGACAGCGAGGCGCTCGCGAAGGCGACGATCGCCGAGGTCGAGCGGCAGCTCGCGATCCTGCCGACGGCGCCGATCGCGCGGCAGTCGTGGGCCGAGTACGGCGAAGTGATCGTCTGCGACACCCGCGACGAGATGCGCCTGAAGGCCGACGAGCTCGCGTTCGAGCACGTGCAGGTGATGACGCGCGAGCCGGACTGGTTCCTCGAGCACATGACGAACTACGGCGCGCTGTTCCTCGGCGCCCGCACCAACGTGAGCTTCGGCGACAAGGTGATCGGCACCAACCACACCCTGCCGACGAAGCGCAACGCGCGCTACACCGGTGGCCTGTGGGTGGGCAAGTTCCTGAAGACCTGCACGTATCAGCGCGTCACCACCGACGCCGCGTCGGCGATGATCGGCGAGGTCTGCTCGCGGCTGTGCCACATGGAGAACTTCGCCGGCCACGGAGAGCAGGCGAACATCCGCGTGCGCCGCTACGGCGAGCGCGGCGACGTGCCGTGGTACAAGCCGGTGCAGCCGGCGTGACGGCGCCGGTCGGGGAGTCCGCCGGCGCGGCGGCGGCGGACGGCACGCGGCGCGGGTCGCCGAAACTGCCGGCGATGCCGTCGTTCGCGCTGGACGGGCGCCGCGCGCTGGTCACCGGCGCCGGCCGCGGCATCGGGCTCGCGTGCGCGACGGCGCTCGCGCACGCCGGCGCCGACGTCGTGCTGGCCGCGCGCAGTGCCGACGAGATCGGGGCAGCCGCGGCCGCGCTGCGCGACGCCGGCCTGCGCGCGCAGGCGTGCACGCTCGACGTCACCGACGCGGCCGGCGTCGCGCGCTTCTTCGCCGCGCAGGCGCCCTTCGAGGTCCTCGTCAACAACGCGGGCACGAATCGCGCGAAGCCGGTCGTCGAGAACACCGACGACGACCTCGACGCGGTGATCGACCTGAACCTGAAGGCGGCGTGGCGGGTGTCGCGCGAGTGGGTTCGCGCACTGCAGGCGGCCGGGCGCGGGGGAAGCCTGATCAACGTGTCCTCGCAGATGGGCCACGTCGGCGGCCCCAACCGCAGCCTGTACTGCGCGAGCAAGCACGGCCTCGAAGGCATGACGAAGGCGCTGGCGTGGGAACTCGGGCCCCGCGGGATCCGCGTGAACACGCTGTGCCCGACCTTCGTGCTCACCGACATGACCCGTCCGATGTTCGCCGACGAGGCGTTCCGGCGCTTCGTGCTCGACAGGATCGCGCTCGGGCGGCTCGGCGAACTCGCCGACGTGATGGGCCCGGTCGTGTTCCTGGCGAGCGACGCGTCGGCGATGATCACCGGCTCGGCACTGATGGTCGACGGCGGCTGGACCGCTACCTGAGGATGGCGCGCCCCAGCGCGCCGGCCACCTCGCTCGACGTGGCCCGGGCGGCCGGCGTCAACCAGTCGACGGTGAGCCGCAGCTTCACGCCCGGCGCGAGCGTCGCCGACGCGACGCGCGAGCGCGTGCTCGCGGCGGCGCGTCGCCTGGGCTATCGCCCGAACGCGATCGCCCGCTCGCTGATCACCCGCCGCTCGCGGATGATCGCGATGGTCGTGTCCTACCTCGACAACCAGTTCTATCCCCGCGTCATCGAGCGGATGAGCCAGCGGCTGCAACAGGACGGGTACCACCTGCTGCTGTTCGTCAGCGACAGCGACCGCGCCGACACGCTGCTGGAGCGGCTACTGCAGTACCAGGTCGACGGCCTGGTGCTCGTCAGCGTGCGCCTGTCGTCGGCGCTGGCGCGCGACTGCGCCCGCGCCGGCATCCCGGTGGTGCTGTTCAATCGCGTCGACGCTGCGCGCAGCGCCGGGTCGGTCGCGTCGGACAACGTCGCCGGCGGACGGCTCGCCGCGCGCCGGCTGATCGACGGCGGCCATCGCCGCATCGCCTTCCTCGCGGGCCTGGAGGATTCGTCGACCAGCCGCGATCGGGAGCGCGGGTTCCTCGACGAAATGCGGGCCGCCGCCCGCACCGCCCGCGCCGGGTCGGCTGCGCGGCGCGGGCGCGCGCCGCAACCGGCGCCCGAGTTCGCCGGGCGCGCCGTCGGGCACTTCCGCTTCGACGGCGCGCGCACGGCGACGCTCGCGCTGTTCGCCGACGCGCGGCGTGATCGACCCGACGCGGTGTTCGTCGCCAACGACCACATGGCGATCGCCGCCCTCGACACGCTTCGCCACGAGATCGGCCTACGCGTGCCGCAGGACGTGTCGGTGATCGGCTTCGACGACGTGCCGCAGGCGGGCTGGCCGTCGTACCGGCTGACGACGATCGAACAGGCTGCCGACCCGATGGTCGAGGCGACGGTACGCATGCTGCTCGCGCGGATCGAGGACCCGTCGCTCGCGGCGCAGCGCGTCGTGGTGCCGGTTCGGCTCGTCGAGCGCGACACCGTCCGACCACGCCGCTGAGCGATCGGCAAGACCGGTGCGCGCCGCGTCGGTGTGCGCCGACGCGATGGTGATCGCCCGCGCTCTTTACGGCCGGCGCGGCTGTCGGCATTCCGCACACTTACACCGCTCGCCGCGCATGCCGCCCACCGCGGGCGCGCCGATCGAAGCGCGCGCACGCTTCTTGCCATCCGGCTGCACGAGGCCGCCGGACGTCAGGCAGGCGGCGCACTTCCCACTTCGATCGAGGGCAATGACCATGAATGCAATCCCCGCAACGACCCGCAAGAAGCCCATTGCGGCACTCGTCGGCGCCGCGACGCTGGTGTCCGGCCTCGCCGGCATGTCCGCAGCGCACGCCCAGCGCACGACCGAGCCCTCGACGTTCATGGGCGGCGAGTTGAGCGGCAGCGCCACCATCGCGTCCGACTACCGCTTCCGCGGCCTGTCGCGTTCGTTCGGCGACCCGGTCGTGCAGGGCGGGGTCGAGCTGAAGCTGCCGAGCAACTTCTACGTCGGCGGCTGGGGATCGATCGTCGACAAGCAGTTCTTCCCGAACTCGGCCGGCTTCGAGACCGACGTCTACGCCGGCTATCGCACGATGGTCGGCGACGGCGTCGGCCTGGACGTCGGTCTGATCCAGTACATGTTCCCGTTCGAATCGGAGTACGCGACGCTCGAGGGCTACGTCGGTGCGCAGTGGCGCTGGTTCGGCGTGCGCCTGAACCACACGCTGTCGAACCGGTACTTCCGCAACGAGGGCGCGAGCGGCTCGAACTACCTCGACCTGTCCGTCACCTATCCGTTCACGCAGCGCTTCAACGTGCTCGCGCACTACGGCATCATGAAGGTGTCCGGCAACGACGCCGACTACATCGACTACAAGGTCGGGGTCACCTACGACTGGAAGGGCTTCGAATGGGGCGCCGCGGTGGTGGGCACCGACATCGACCTGTTCGCGACGAACGTCGCCGGCCGGACGGTCAAGCTCGGCGGCCGCGGTCTCGTCGTGTCGGTCAGTCGCCGCTTCTGAGCGTCTCGGCCGCGCCGCCACTGGCGCCGGCGCCGCCGGACCCTTCGCCGCGCCCGTCCGGGTCGCCCGGCACCGGTGCGTGGTCGGCCTCCTGCACCGGCTGGTTGGTGAACCCCGCCAGGCCGGCGATTTCCTCGGCGTCGCGCGCGATCTCGATCGGGCTCAGTGCGTAGGCCGTCAGCAGTTCGGCGAGCGAGCGCAGCGCGTGCATGTGGATGCGCTCGTAGCCGTGCGACGCGTCGATGCCGAAGGTGAGCAGCGCCGTGCGGACATCGTTGCCGGCCTCGACCGCGGATGCCGAGTCGGACCGGTAGTAGCGGAACACGTCCTTCTGGTAGCGGATGTCGTTGTCGCGTGCGAGGCGCACGAGCTTTCGCGTCAGGTGGAAGTCGAAGGGGCCCGTCTGGTCGGCCATCGCGATCGTCACGCCGAACTCGGCCGAATTCTGGCCGGGCGCGGTCGTGCCGTTGTCGATCGCGACGAGCGAGGCGACGTCGTGCGTGAGGATCGACGACGCGCCGACACCGACCTCCTCGCTGATCGTGAACAGCCAGTGGATGTCGACCTCGGTCGTGCGCTGCGCCGACTGCATCGCCTGCAACGCGGCGAGCATCAGCGCGGCACCGGCCTTGTTGTCGAGGTGCCGCGAGACGATGAATCCGTTCGACAGGAACTCCGGCTGCGGATCGATCGCGATCGTGTCGCCGACGTCGACGCCCAGCGCGATCGTGTCCTCGCGGCAGCGCGTGTACTCGTCGATGCGCAGCTCGACGTGGTCCCACGCGACCGGCTGGGTGTCGATCTCGCGGTTGAAGGTGTGGCCCGACGCCTTCAGCGGCAGGATCGTGCCGCGGTACGACCCCGGCTCGGCGAACAGCGTCACCCGCGCGCCCTCGGCGAAGCGCGAGGACCAGTGCCCGATCGGCACGAGCTCGAGCCGGCCGTTGTCCTTGATGCGCTTGACCTGCGCGCCGAGCGTGTCCAGGTGCGACACGATCGCGCGCGCGCCGTGCGCGCTCCGGCCCTTGCGGATCGCGCGGATCACGCCGCGCCGCGTGAGCTCTGCCCGAAGGCCGAGCCGCTGCAGCTCGAGCGACACGTGGCGCACGATGTTGTCGGTGTAGCCGCTCGGGCTCGGGATCGCGAGCAGCGCGCCGAGCTGGGCCGAGAGATAGTCGGTGTCGATCGGCAGGCGAACGGGGGCGTCGTCCTGGTCGCGCATCAGGCCGCCGTGTCCTGGCCGTCGGTCGGGTCCGCGGTCGCCGGCGCGCGCGCCGACAGGCGCCTGACCGACTCCGGCATCGCGAGCGGGAACAGCAGGTCGACGAAGCGCTCGGCCGTCGGCTGCGGCTCGTGGTTCGCGAGGCCGGGGCGTTCGTTGGCCTCGATGAACACGTATTCTGGCTCGGTCGGCGCGCGCACCATGAAGTCGATGCCGACGACCGGGATGCTGATCGCGCGCGCGGCCCTGCACGCGGCGTCGACCAGCCGGCCGTGCACGATCTCGGTGACGTCGTGGATCGTGCCGCCGGTGTGCAGGTTGGCGGTACGCCGCACCTGGATCTCGGTGCCGCGCGCCGGGATCGAGTCGAGCGTGACGCCGGCCGTCGCGAGGCAGCGCTCGGTCTCGGCGTCGATCGGGATCCGGCTCTCGCCGCCGGTCGCGGCGGCGCGGCGGCGCGACTGGCGCTCGATCAGCTCGCGCACGCTGTGCTCGTCGTCGCCGACGATGCGCGGCGGCCGACGCAGTGCGGCCGCGACGACCCGGAAATCGATCACCAGCAGCCGCAGGTCCTCTCCGTCGAAGCAGGCCTCGAGCAGCACCTGCTCGCAGTGCGCGCGCGCGCGTTCGATCGCGGCGCGCACCTGCACGACGTCGACGAGACCGACCGAGATGCCACGCCCCTGTTCGCCGCGCGCGGGCTTCACGACGACGCTGCCGTGCCGCGCGACGAAGTCGCGGATCGCGTCGTCGTCGACCGGCGTCGCGAGCTGCGCCGGCACGCTCAGCCCGGCGCGCTCGACGACGCGCCGCGTGACCGCCTTGTCGTCGCAGATCGACATCGCGACGCCCGAGGTGAGTTCGGACAGGCTCTCGCGGCACAGCAGCGAGCGCCCGCCGTACGACAGCCGGAAGAAGCCGCCGGCGGCGTCGGTCACCTCGACGCCGATGCCCCTGCGCCGCGCCTCGTCGACGATGATGCGGGCGTAGGGGTTGAGCGCGTCGTAGTCCTCGATCGGGCCGGCGAACAGCTTCTCGTTGATCGGGTTGCGCCGCTTGACCGCGAACAGCGGCTGGCGCACGAAGCCGAGCTTGCTGTAGAGCGCGAGCGCCTGCACGTTGTCGTGCAGCACCGACAGGTCCATCGTCGCGGCGCCACGCGCCTGCATGTGCGCGATCAGCCGGCACACCAGCGCCTCGCCGACGCCGGGATGGCGCGCCTGCGGGTCGACCGCCAGGCACCACAGCGACGAGCCGGCGAGCGGGTCGCCGAAGGCCGCGGCGTGGTCGATGCCGGTGACGGTGCCGATGATCTGGCCGTCGCCCTCGTCCTCCGCGACCCAGTAGCTCAGCACCGGGTCGGCACGGTGCTGCCAGAAGAACTCGGGCGGCACCTGCACCATCGCGCGCGCGGCGTAGATCCGGTTCACCGCCTCCGCGTCGGCGCGGCTCGAGAGCCGCCGCACCGAGAAGCCCGGGTGCTCGGGCGCCGAGGGCAGCGGCCTGGCGAGGTCGATGCGCAGCGTGTGCGACGGATCGAGGAACACGTCCTGCGGCGCGTGCGCGAGCACGACGTGCGGATCGCGGATGTAGAACGCGATGTCGCGCCGTTCGGGCCCCTCGGCGTCGAGCGCGTCGAGCATCGCCTCGGCCGACGCGAAGGTCTGCCCGAACAGCAACCGCCCCCAGCCGCAATCGAGCGCGAAGTTGCGCGCCGACTCGGGCATCGGCGGCTTGCCCTGCACGCGCAGGTCGTCGATCCAGCCCTGCTGGAACAGCCGGGTCGCGTCAGAGGCCATGCTGCTGCAGCCAGAGTTCGAGCAGGCCCGCCTGCCAGAGTTCGGAGCCGCGCAGCGGCGTGATGTGCCTGGACGGATCGGCGAACAGCGTGTCGAGCCAGTCGCGGCGGAACAGCCCGCGCTCGCGCGCCGCCTGCGAGCCCAGCGCATCGCGCACGAGCGCGAGGTACGGCCCTGCCAGGTACTTCAACTGCGGCACCGGGAAGTAGCCCTTCCTGCGGTCGATGACTTCGGCGGGAACGACCAGACGCGCGACGTCCTTCAGGATGCCCTTGCCGCCGTCGGCCAGCTTGAGCGCCGGCGGGATCCGCGCCGCGAGTTCGACGAGTTCGTGGTCGAGGAAGGGCACGCGCGCCTCGAGCCCCCACGCCATCGTCATGTTGTCGACGCGCTTGACCGGGTCGTCGACGAGCATCACCTGGCTGTCGATGCGCAGCGCCAGGTCGACGCCGGTGGCGGCCCCGGGCCGCGCGAAGTGCTCGGCGACGAGCGCGCGGCTCAGGTCGGTGGCGTGGTGCCACTGCGGCGCGAGCTGGGTGGCGAGCGTCGCGTGGTCGCGATCGCGAAAGGCCCTGCAGTAGGCGTCGACCGGGTCGATCGCCTCGAGCATCGGCGGATACCAGTGATAGCCGCCGAAGACCTCGTCGGCGCCCTGCCCCGACTGGACGACCTTGACGTGGCGGCTGACCTCCTTGCTCAGCAGGAAGAAGCCGACGTTGTCGTACGAGACCATCGGCTCCTGCATCGCCCGGATCGTGTCCGGCAGCGCCCCCATCAGTTCGGCCGAGCGCACGAAGGTCTTGAAGTGGTCGGTCTCGAAGCGCTTCGCGATCAGGTCCGAATAGACGAACTCGTCGCCCTTCTCGCCGTTGGCCTCCTCGAAGCCGACCGAGAAGGTCTTCAGCCCGTGCTGGCCCTGCTCGGCGAGCAGGCCGACGATCAGGCTCGAATCGACGCCGCCGGACAGCAGCACGCCGACCGGCACGTCGGACACCATCCGACGCCGAACCGCGACCCGAAGCGACGCCAGCAGCGCGTCGCGCCAGTCGGCGGCACTCATCCGCGCGTCGCGCGGATCGCGCTCGCACGGCGGGTTCCAGTATCGCCTGTCGTGCTGCGTGCCGTCCGCGTCGATCGTCCGGATCGTCGCGGCAGGCAGCTTTCTCACGCCGTTGAGGATCGTGCGCGGCGGCGGCACGACCGCGTGGAAGCTCATGTACAGGTTCAGCGCCTCCGGATCGATCGAGGTGTCGACGTCGCCCGCGGCCAGCAGCGCGGTCAGCGAGGACGCGAAACGCAGACGGTGCCCGGATTGCGACAGGTACATCGGCTTGATGCCGAAGCGGTCGCGCGCGAGCGCGACGCGGCCCGAATCGCGCTCGTGGATCGCGAATGCGAACATGCCGTGAAGGTGGTCGACGCAGCGCTCGCCCCAGCGATGCCACGCCTTGAGCACGACCTCGGTGTCGCCGCTCGAGAAGAAGCGGTAGCCCGCCGACGCGAGCGACTCGCGCAGCTCCGGATAGTTGTAGACGCAGCCGTTGAAGACGATCGTCAGGCCGAGCTCGGGATCGAGCATCGGCTGGCCCGCCTTCTCCGAGAGGTCGATGATCTTGAGACGCCGGTGCCCCAGCGCGACGCGCCCGTGCGCGACGACGCCGCTGCCGTCGGGGCCGCGCGGCGCCATCGCGTCGCACATGCGCGCGACCGCGCCGACGTCGGCGATCGAGGAATCGAATCGGATCTCTCCGGATACTCCGCACATGGGCGTGGGGCTCCTGCGTGGGTCCGGCAACGCGCGCTGCGCCGGCGCCGGCATGGGCGGGATTCGGGCGTCGTGGCCGGACGACGCAACCGACCCGCGGAAATCGAGCGCGACTCGAAGCGTGAGCCGAGGCCCGAGGCGTGCGACCCGACGCGGTTCGCGCCCGGTGCGGTTCGCGGGTCACGCCCGGGGCGGGCGCCGACGCGCGGGGATGGACGGCGGCGTGGGGAGCAATGTTCGCGCCCGGGGAACCCGAGACGGTCGCGCGAGGCGTATACCGGGCATCACCGACGCCGGATGAGTGACGCATTGTAACGCACGCGTCGCGAGCGCCGGCGTCGCGGCGCCGCGAGCGCGGTCGCGTCTCATCCCGGGCCGGGCACGTGAATCGGCCCGGCGGGCTTGAGCGAGCCGTGTCGATGGGCGTACACCCAGGTGAACTCGGCACCGACGAGGAAGACCTGCGCCGAGTAGTAGACCCACACGAGCAGCACCACGACCGACCCGGCGGCGCCGTAGCCCGACGCGACGCCGGCGCGTCCCACGTAGAGCCCGATCAGGTACTTCCCGAGGGTGAACAGCGCCGCGGTCACGACGGCGCCGATCCACACGTCGCGCCACGCGATGCGCACCCGAGGCATGAACTTGTAGATGAACGCGAACAGGCCGGTGGCCATCGCGAAGCTCAGCGTCTGGTTGACGATCCTCGCGACGACCTGCCAGCCGCCGACGGTCCACCAGTTGCCGACCGCCTCTAGCGCCGCGCTCGCGAGCAGCGACACCATCAGCAGGAAGCCGATCGCGAGGATCAGCCCGAAGGACAGCAGCCGTGCGCGCAGCAGCATCAGCCAGCCGGGCGCGTCCGCACGCAGGCGCAACCGGGGCGTCGGCGCATCGGCGTCGCCGTCCGCGCCGGCGACCCGCCAGATCCGGTCGAGCGCATTCTGCAGTTCGCCGAGCACCGTCGTCGCGCCGACGACCAGCAGGCCGAACCCGATCAGCGTGCCGACGACGCCGCTGCGGTGGGTGTTCACGCTCGACAGCAGGCCGCGCACCGCCGCGGCGCCGTCGTTGCCGAGCCAGCCGCTCAGTGCGTCGAAGACCTCGCCCCTCGCCTCTTCGGCGCCGAACACCAGGCCCGCCACCGAGATCACGATCAGCAGCAACGGGGCGAGCGAGAACAGCGTGTAGTACGCGAGCGCGGCACCCATGCTGGCCGCGTAGTCGCTCGACCACGCGCTGCCGGTGTCCCTGATCAGGTCCCAGAGCTTTCGCCACCAACGCTCGTTCGCCATCGACGGCACGTGCAAATGCCGTGCCCGACGCTGCCGCGCCCGAGGCCGCGCAGCGCCGGCGCCCCGGGCACGGCGCTTGCGCGCGGTGCGCATGCGCACGACGGAGGAAGACGATTGCGAGAGCAGCCTGGCGCGGCACCCCCGGTCGACCGCGGATCGGGCATCCGTCCGCTCACGCGCCTCGCGGGCCTGCTGGCGTGCGCGTCGCTGCTGCTCGTTGCCGGCTGCGGCCTGCTCGATCGGGGGCGCAGCGACGCGCGCGGCGCGGGGGCTGACGCCGAGCCCGGCGAGGTCCCGGCGAAGCGCGCCGCCGGCGGCGCGAACTACGCATTCGAGATCGACGCGCCGCGCGCGCTCGCGAAGGATATCCGGGAGAAGACGCTCGTCGGGCGGTGGCGCGAGCGCGCGGACTACGATCCGCTGCAGTTCGACGGCCTCGTCGCACGGCTCGACGACGAGGTGCGAGGCATCCTGCGCAACGCCGGCTATTTCGCCGCCCAGGTGAAGGTCGACGCGTCGCCGGGCCGCGTGGGCGTCGTCGTCGAGCCCGGCGAGCAGGCCACGGTGTCGTCGCTCGACCTCGCGCTCGACGGGCCGGCGCGCGACGACCGGGCGATCCGCACGATCTTCGCCGACCACTGGACCCTGTCGAAGGGCGACGCGTTCACCGTCGATCGCTGGCAGTCGGACAAGCAGGCGGTGATCGACGCGCTGCAGCGTCGCGGCTACCTGCGCGCCAGGGTCGCCGACAGCGACGCGCGGGTCGACACCGGCGCCGCGAGCGTCGCGCTGACTGCCCGCTTCGCGTCCGGCGACCGGATCGCGTTCGGCGACGTCGTGGTCGACGGCCTGCAGCGCTACGGCCGGGAACTGATCGACGCGCAGCGGCCGTTCTCGAAGGGCGAGCCGTACTCGCTCGAGCAGCTCGCCGAGTTCGAGACCCGCCTGCGCCGCTCGGGCTACTTCAGCAGCGTCAGCGTGCTCGCCGACCTGCAGCGACTGCGCGACGACCCGGCGACCCGCGAGATCCCGATCGAGGTGATCGTCACCGAACTCGAGCGGCGCCGCGTCGTGCTCGGCCTCGGCTTCAGCACCGACGAGGGACCGCGCGGGCAAGTCGGCTTCGAGCACCGCGACCTGTTCGGGCGCGAGATCCAGCTGCAGTCGGCGATCGTCGCGTCGGCGAAGCGGCAGCGCGCGTTCGCGAACTTCCGAACGCCCTACGACGCCGAGGATCGGTACGTCGGGTTCGGCCAGCGCATCGAGCGCGAGGACATCGAGAACGTCGAGACGCTCGCGAGCAACAGCTACCTCGGCCTCGGGCGACGCAACGGGGATATCGAGTCGTTCACCTCGGTCCAGTTCCAGTTCGAGCGCGAGTCGATCTCGGCAGGCGGCGGCGTGCCGGTCGCGCGCGACAGCAAGCGCGCGCTGGTGCTCGGCCACGCGTGGGATCTCACCCGCTTCGACTCCAGGCTCGACCCGACCCGCGGCTACGGGCTCAGCCTGCAGGTGTCGGGGGCACACGAGGCCGTCGCGTCGACCCGAAGCTTCGCGAGGCTGCTCGCACGGGCCACGCGCTTCCAGCCGCTCGGGCGCTCGACCGGCTTCGCCGAGCACATCCTGGTGGGCCGCGCGCAGCTCGGCATCGTCGCCGCGTCCGCGCGCGACGGCATTCCGACCGAGAACCTGTTCCGCGCCGGCGGCGTCGACTCGATCCGAGGCTACGGCTACCAGACGCTCGGCCTGCAGCGCGGCGGCGCCACGCTCGGCGCGCGCTACCTCGCGATCGCGAGTCTCGAATACCAGCGCTGGTTCACCGAGCGCTACGGTGGCGTGGTGTTCGTCGACTACGGCAACGCCGCCGACTCGCGCGAGACGTTCGATCCGGTCGCCGGCTACGGCATCGGCGCGCGCTATCGGTCGCCGATCGGGCCGATCAAGGTCGACCTCGCCTACGGCGACGCCGTGTCGCGCCTGCGGCTGCACTTCTCGATCGGCTACGTGTTCTGATGCCGCGCCGAAGCCTCCGACGCATCGGCGCGGCCGCGGCCTCGCTGCTCGCGCTGCTGGCGGTCGCGATCGGCGCGGCGCTCTGGTGGGCCGACTCCGATCACGGGTTGCGCTTCGCGCTCGCGCAGGCGCGCGCCGTCGTCGAGCAGGGGGGCGGTCGCCTCGACGTCGACGGCGCGCGCGGGGGCCTGCTCGGCTCGACGCGCATCGACCGTCTCGCGTGGACCTCGGCGCAGGGGACGCGCGTCGTCGCCACCGACGTCGCGCTCGACTGGGCGCCGCGCCGCCTGCTCGCGCGAACCGTCGCCGTGTCGCGCATCTCGGCGGGCGAGGTACGGGTCGCGCTCGCGCCCGCGGCGGACACCGCCGACGAGGCGCCGAGCGAGCGTCGCCCGATGCCGCCGTCGCTCGCGCTGCCGCTCGAGGTCGTGATCGACGACGTCGCGCTCGCGACGCTGACGATCGTGCCTGCACCGACGGCGCGCGCCGACACGCCGCCCGCGACCGCGCCCGAGCCGATCGTGCTGCGCGACCTGCACGCGCGCGCGCGGCTCGACGCCGACCTGCTGCGGCTCGACGAACTCCGCGTGCGCTCGACCTACGGCGACCTGGACGACGGCCGCATCTCGGTCGACCCGGCGGCGCCGCACGCGATCGACGCCGCCCTGCCCGTCGCCGTGCGGCTCGACGCGCGGCGATGGCGGGCCACGATCGGCGCGCGCGGCGATCTGGCGCGCCTCGAGGCGACCGTCGACGCGCAGCAGCAGGCGGACTTGGACGCGGCCGGCCCGCCGGACGACCCTGCCGCGGTGTCGCTGCACGCGGTGCTCGCGCCGCTCGCGCCGATGCCGCTCGAGTCGGCGCGCGGCCGGGTCGACGCGCTCGACCTGAACACCCTCGATTCCGCGTTGCCGACGACGCGCCTGACGGCACGCGTCGACGCGACGGCGAACGCGAGCGACCCGGCGGCGGGCGTGTCGCTGGTCGGCAGCCTTCAGGCGAGCAACGCGCGCGCGGGCAGCGTGGCCGAGCGGCGCCTGCCGGTCGGGCGGGTCGATACCCGCTTCGACGTGCTCGTCGCCACCGGCTCGGCCGACACGCGCGTCTCGCTCGACGGGCTCGCCGTGCGGCTCGCCGCCGACGGCTCGGTCGACGGCGAGATCACGGTGTGGCCGGGCCGCACGCTGACGCTCGCCGGCGCCACGATCCCGCAGCTTGAGGCGCGCCTGCGCCTGCGCGCCATCGACACCAGCGTGTTCGCCGCGGCGCTGCCGCCGACGGCGCTCGACGGATCGCTGACGCTCGCGCGCGACGCGTTCACGCTCGCGCTGACGCAGGATGCAGCGACGACCCGGCGGCTGATGCCCGGGCGCTTCGCCGACAACGCCGCGCCGCTGTCGGTCGAGGCGAGCGGTCGCATCGACGGCGACACGCTGCGGCTGTCGGCGGCGCGCGCGAGCCTGGGCGACGGCACGGTACGCGTCGCGGGGAGCGCGTCGCTCGCGGCCCCCTGGACGGTGACGCTCGAGGGATCTGCAACGCGCATCGACCCGGCGAAATGGGTATCGCCGGCGCTCGCGGCGGATCCGCGGCTGGCCGACGCGCGCATCGAGGGGCGCTGGTCGATCGACGGCGTCGTCGCGCCGGAGGTCGACGCGCGGGTGACGCTCGCGCTCGCCGACAGCCGCCTCGGCGGCGAACCGCTGGCGACCGATCTCGCCGCGCGGATCGTCGGCACGCGCCGCGTCGACGCGGTGCGCGGCGAGGTCTCCCTCGGCGCGAACCGCATCGCGCTCGACGGCGCGCTCGGTGCGCCGCAGGATCGGCTGCGGATCGACGCGCGCATCCCGGCGCCGCAGGCGATCGACCCGCGGCTCGCCGGCTCGCTCGACGCGCAGGCGACGCTGCAGGGTCCGTTCGACCGCCTGCGGGCGCGCGTCGACGCGCGCGGCCGGGGCCTGGCGCTGCGCGACGCGGGCGGCGCTAGCAGCGCCCGGACGGTACGCATCGAGGCCGACCTGCCGCTGTCGCTCGACGTCGCCGCCGACACACCGGTGTCGGTCGCGTTGCGGGCCGGCGGCGTCTCGATCGCCGGGCAGGCGCTGCCCGCCGCGTCGCTGCGCGTGCAGGGCACGCTCGGCGCGCACCGCTTCGACGCGTCGGTGACGCGCGCGGCGGGCGGCGGCAAGCCGCAGGCACTGACGCTGGCCGGCAGCGGGAGCGGCGCCGCCGGCGACACGCCTTCGTGGCGCGCGACGCTGCGCGAGGCGTCGCTGAGCGGGGCGGTGCCGGTGTCGCTGCGCGCGCCCGCTGCCGTTCGCGTCGATGCGGCGGCGCTGCAACTGGACGACCTGGCGCTCGCGCTCGCCGGCGGGGAGATCGACGTGTCGTCGCTGCGCTATCCGCTCGACGGCAGCGGCCGCATCGCGAGCAGCGGCGCGATCCGCGGCTTGCCGATCGCGCGGCTCGCATCGCTGGCCGGCGGCGGCGGCGACGGCGTGGCACCGGCGAACGAAGCCGCGCTCGACGCGTTCCGCGCGCTGCGGCTCGGCGCCGAATGGTCGCTTCGGGGCAGCGACCCGTCCTCGCTCGACGGATCGGCGTCGGTGTCGCTCGGCGAGGCCGCACCGGCCGGCGACGCTGCGCCGATCGGCCTCGCCGCCGACGAGGCGCTGCGACTGAAGATCGACGACGGGCGGCTCGACGGGACGGTCGACCTGGCGCTGCCCTCGCTCGCGTTCGTCGAGGCGTTCATCGGTCCGGGCATCGCGGTCGACGGGCGCCTGCGACTGAGCGGGTCGGTCGCCGGTACGCTGAAGGCGCCGGCGCTCGACCTGCGGCTTCGGGGCGAAGCGCTCGAGGTGCTGCAGCGTGCGGTCGGCTGGCGCCTGCGCAATGGCACGCTCGACCTTCGCCTCGACGGTCGCGAGGCGACGCTGGAGACGCTGGCCTTCGACAGCGGCGAGGGTCGCGTCGCGCTGAGCGGCGAGGCGCGGCTGCGCGACCCGTCGCGCCCGGCCGCGGCGGCGCAGGCGCCGTCGCGCGCGGGCGCCGCGACGCGCGCGTCGGTCGTGCCCATCGACGCGCGCATCGAGCTGCACGCCCGGCGGATGCTCGTGCCGATCGGACCGGGCCAGCGCCTCGTCGTGTCGGGGGACGCGTTGCTCGGCAGCGGCGCCGACGGCCTGTCGCTGGGAGGCGCGTTCGCGGTCGACAAGGGACTGATCGAGCTCGGCGGCTCGAACGCCCCGAGACTGCCGGACGACGTGACGCTGGTCGGCGCCGACGGCGTCGCGCGGGGCGCCGACGGCAAGCGCGTCGTGGCGGACGGCGAACGCAGCGGCGGCCGTGCCGCTGGGGGCGATGCCGGTGGTGGCGATGCCGGTGGGGGCAGCGGTGGCGATGCCGGCGGCGCGGACGAAGCGGCGCCCTCGCCCGGGCTCCGGATCGCGAGCGAGGTCTCGGTCTCGCTCGGCGACGACCTGCGCATCAACGGTCTCGGCTTCCTCGCGCGACTCACCGGCGAGCTTCGGGTCGGCGGGACGCTGCCGTCGAATCCGCGTGTCGTCGGCGAGGTCGTCATCCGCGACGGCAGCTATCTCGCATACGGCCAGAACCTGCAGATCACGAAGGGCATCGTCCGCTTCGCGGGCGAGCCCGACAATCCCGCGCTCGACATCCAGGCGAAGCGGCCCTTCCTGCCGGTCGAGGTCGGCGTGTCGATCACCGGCACCGCGAAGAACCCGACGATCGCGCTGACGTCCAAGCCCGACATGCCGTCGGCCGAGCAGCTGTCGTGGCTGGTGCTCGGCGTGGGCCCGGACGAAGCGCCGAACGCCGCGCAGTCGCTCGCGCTCCAGCAGGCGGGCAGGCAGTTGCTCGGCCGCGGCGACGGCAAGCGACGCCCCGGGATCGCCGAGCGACTCGGCATCGACGTCTTCAACTTCGGCTACGCGTCGGACACCGGCGTCGCGCCGGGCGTCAGCGAGAACGCGGCGCCGACCGGTCTGCCGGGCAGCGGCTCGGGCGGCGGCGGCAGCGGCGAGGGCGCGCAGCGCGAGGTCGTCACCGTCGGCAAGCGGCTCTCCGACCGACTGTTCATCAGCTACGAGCAGGGCATCCGCGGCCTGTGGAACCTGCTGCGGATCCAGTACATGCTCAGCAGCCGCCTCGCGCTGCGCGGCCAGAGCGGCAGCGACAACGCGATCGACCTGCTGTACTCGTTCACCTTCGACTAGAGGTTCACATGCACCCCACCCGTCCGATCGACACGGCCCTCGCGACGACCGACCAGGCGACACCGGTCGCCGCCGACACGCCGGTGCACGCCGACGCGGCATCCGACGCGGACGCCGCCGCCACCGGGCCGGGCGCCGATCTCGCGGCGCAGGTGTCGCCGAACGAGGTGACGCCGCTGAGGGGCAAGGTCGCGATCGTGACCGGCGCGAGCTCGGGGATCGGCCAGGCAATCGCCGTCGGACTCGCCGCCGACGGTGCCCGCGTGGCCGTCGACTATCGCAACGACCTCGTCGGCGCCCGCAGGACCGTCGCGGCGATCGAGGCGTGCGGCGGCGAGGGACTGGCGGTCGAGGCCGACGTCTCGCACGAGGCGGCGGTCGCGCGCATGTTCGACGAGACCGCCGCCGCGTTCGGGCGCGTCGACATCGTCGTGCCGAACGCCGGCATCCAGCAGGACGCAGCGATCGGCGACATGACGCTCGCGCAGTGGCAGCGCGTGATCGACGTGAACCTCACCGGCGCCTTCCTCTGCGCCCGGGAGGCGATCCGGGTCTTCCGCCGACAGTCGCCGCTCGCCGGCGAGACGACGATCGGCAACATCGTCTTCGTCGGCTCGGTGCACCAGGTCGTGCCGTGGGCGGGCCACGTGAACTACGCGGCCTCCAAGGGCGGCCTGACGCTGCTGATGAAGTCGCTCGCGCAGGAAGTCGCCGAGGAGGGCATTCGCGTCAACGCCGTCGCGCCCGGCGCGATCCGTACGCCGATCAATCGCGCCGCGTGGGACGACGACGCCGCGCTCGCGCGGCTGCGCCGCCTCATCCCGCTCGACCGCATCGGCGAGGCGCGCGAGATCGCCGACGCAGTCCGCTTCCTCGTCGGGATCCGCGCGAGCTACGTCGTCGGCACGACGCTGCTGGTCGACGGCGGGATGTCGCTGTACCCGGCGTTCCGGGACGGCGGCTGAACGCCTGCTAGGGCGAACGGGCGAACAGCCGCTGCTGGTCGAGGGGGCCCGGCGAGCCGGGCAGGATTTCGGGCAGGTCCTCCGGCATCGCCGGCGGCACGCTCGGCGCCGCGGGCCGCGCCGGCGTCTCGCTTCCGCGCTCGCGCCACGAGGTGCCGCGCTGCCCGTTCGAGTCCTCGCGCATCGGGTACGCGGGTTCGTCGACGAGCAGCCGGGTGCGCGGCAGGCCTTCGTCGGCGCGGATCGCCGCCTCCTGGTCGATGCGGTCCAGGCGCAGCGCGACCTCGAAGTCCACGCCGGCGACCAGTGCCTGTGACGCGACCAGGCCCGTGATGATGATCAGCGTCGGGGAGATCGAGATTCGCGGTGTCATGGGATTGCCCTCCGGTGGCTGCGGATGGCAATCGTCGTGCCCACTAGGTGTGCACTGGGCGTGCACCGGTGGCGGCGCGTCCCGCCCCGTCGCTCGACGCGGCCGGCGCGTCAGCGCCGCCGGACGGGGGTCAGAACATGCGTGAGCGCGCAAGGCGCCGTCGGTTCGCGGACACCCGGCTGAGCGCGGGCCGGCCGATCCGATGCTCGGCCTTGCGCACCGCGCTCGCGTGTAGGCCGGCGATCTCGCCGCCGAGCAGGCCCTGCCAGATGTCGGCCCAGTACTGCAGCGGCGCCTGCACCATGAGCCACTGCGTCTCGCGAAGCGCCGCGTCCTTCTCGACGAACATCCGCGCCGTCTCGCGCTGCGCGCGCGAAGGATCGGTCATCCACCAGACCGGCACGAGCCAGAGCCGGCGCGCGATGACTTCGGCAGCCTCGACGGCGAGCTGATTCCACTGTAGATTCGACATGACGCTTCCCGTAGGCGTGGCGGGCACTGCCCGCGTGATGGCATCGAGTGTACGGCCAAAGCGGCTGACGAGCGCCGGGAGGGCGCCGCCCCGCCAATGTGTCGAGACCGGCGTCCTGCGGGCACGGCGTTTGCGAAGCGGCTCGCCCGCCGGCCCACGCCAGGCGACGAACCAGCCAAGGATCGAGCCGCAGCCCGGGGCGGCCGATCGGTGTCCCGCGAGGCCCAGACCGCCGCGTCGGCCCCGCCCGTGTCTTTCGCATCCGAGGAGCGTCCACAACATGCAAGCACTGCAACGCCCGTCCCGGGCAACATCCGACGCGCGGCCTCGCCAGCGCGCGCGTTTCGAGGGGCCCCGCATCCACGTGCCCGGCATCGGCCGGTTGATCGTGCGCGAGCTGGGCGAGGAAGACGACCCGGCGTTCCAGATGCTGCTGACCGCGCCGCAGGCCCCCGCCAGCGGCCGGCCGATCCTGCAGACGGGCCGCATGGGCCTGGACGGCGGTACGGGACACCACGCCGTCATCGGCGTCTTCGCACCGATCAACGGGGTGGGCGAGCGCCTGCTCGGCGTCGCGGGTGTCCAGGTGTCCGGCACGCCGGACGAGATCGGCAGCTTCGGCGTGCTGGTCGACGCGCCGCTGCGCGGCCTCGGCCTCGGGCAGTTGCTGCTGGTCGAGATGCTCAAGCTCGCCGAGGCCGAGCAGCTGCCGATCGTGTTCGCGCGGATCGAGGCGAACAACCGACCGATGCTCGCGCTCGCGTCGAACCTCGGCTTCAACGTGCAGCGCGTGCCGGGCGACCGGCCGCTGCTGGTCAGCTGGACGCTGGCTGGCGCGCGCCGCGTCGCGCGGATGGCGGCGCGGCGCGACGCGCCCGCCGACGTCGACGCGACGCCGACGGCGACGCCACGCGGCTGACGCGAGCGGCGGGCGCCGGCGTCGCCCGCCGCCGACCGGGTCGGGTTCACCGCGTGCCGCGCTGCGCGTGGACGAAGGCCGCGGTGTCCTCGAGCACCGCCGCGATCGGGTGCAGGGGCCCGGCGAACGCGGCGACCAGGCTCATATGGCCGGCCGACGGATAATGTCTCAGGGTCACCGCGACGCCGGCCTCGCGCAGGCGCCTCGCGAGCGCGTCGGTATTGCGCACCGGATCGACGAGCGTGTCGTTGGCGGCAGCGCCCAGGAAGGTCGGCGGCGCACCGGCGTCGGCGTGGCCGATCGGCTGGGTCGCCGGCGGATAGTCCGGATGGAAGAACACCGGCTTCACGTCCGGATTCTCGATCGGCAGGAAGTCGTAGGGCCCGGCCAGGCCGATCCAGCCCCGCAGGCGCGCGCGGTCGACCTTCTCGTGCTCCAGCCAGCGAGGGTCGAGCGCGAGCATCGCCGCGTTGTACGCGCCGGCACTGTGGCCCATCACGAACACGCGCTGCGGATCGCCGCCGTACGCGGCGATCTCCCTGAACGTCCACGCGACGGCCGACGCCGCGTCGCGCAGGAACCCCGGATACCGCACCTGCGGGTACACCCGGTAGTCGGGCACGACCGTGACGATGCCGCGCGCGGCGAGCGCCTTGCCGACGAACGCGTAGGTGGCGCGCTCGCCGCCGCGCCACGAGCCGCCGTAGAAGAACACGACGACCGGCGCAGCGGCGGCATCCGGCGGCGCCCAGACGTCGAGCCGGTGCCTGGGGTCGGGACCGAACGCGATGCCGCCGGTCGTGCGTGCGCCGTTGCCGGGTGTCACCCACTTCAGCACGCCGCCGACCGAGCACGCGCCCAGCGTCATGCACGCCAGCGCGAACGCGATCGGCCTCGGGCGCAGCCTCAATTCATCGGCCGCATCTGCTCGCCCCGCTCCTTGGTGCGCGCCGCCTGACGCTCGGATTCGGTCATCGTGGTCGGCGGGCCGGAGGACGGCGCCCTGCCCGTCGGCGCCGGCCGGTTCTGCTCGCCTTGCTGCTCGAGCGAGTCGGTGCGCTTCTGCGCGTCGGACTTCGGCGGCGACGGTGACTTCGCGCGCTCGGGCGGCATCACGTCGCGCGGGATCATCTGCTCGCCGCGCTGTTGATTGTCGTCGGGCAGCTTGCCCGGCTGGGCGAGGACGGCGGTACCGGCGAGCAGCAGCGCGGCGCCGAGGGCGATGGGAGAGGCTTTCATGTCGATGACTCCGTTGAGGGTAAGGTGACCATCGCCTCGCATCGCCGAAGCACGACGTGTGGCGAGGGCGACGGCGCCGCCGGCCCATCGCAACTCCCGTGCCTTGCATGCGTGCCGCCGCGCCGGTCACGACGGGCGCGGCGCTTGCGCATGCGCCCCGCCGCTGCCTGCATCGGGTATGCTCGGCACCACCTCGACACGGAGTTCGCACCATGCCCGCTGCCCGCCTCGCCTGCCTCGTGCTGGCTACATCGCTCGCCTGCGCCCTGCCCGCGTTCGCCGAGAGCCTCGCGACCTCCGCCTCCAGCGCCGGTTCGTCGGCATCCAGCGCCGGGTCGGCCTCGCTGCGCGGTTCGTCGGATTCGATCCGCGGCTCCAGCGACAGTTCGCGCGACGATCGGCAGGTGGCCGAGGGCGAATATCGGGTCACCGACGTCGCCGCCGTCGACGCCGGCGACGGCAGCCCGCCGCGGCTGCGCGTCGCGATGGCGCCGGCAGGCGCGCGCGACGCCGGCCGTTTCACGCTCGAGCTGCCGGCGCGCGCGCTCGCCGACGCGCCGCTCGCGCCGGGCGACCTCGTCAGTGCGCGCCATCGCGACTACGGCATCGAGTTCGCGCGTGCCGACACCGGCAAGGCGTTCTTCCTCGTGCTCGCAGACGCCTGGACCAGGGACCTCCAGACCCACCGCGTCACGCGTTGATCCCGTCGCGCCGGTCGGCACGCGCGACGGGTGCCGCGCTGCTCGCCGCGCTGACGCTCGCCGCCTGCGCCACGCCGGGCACGGGCACCGACACGCGCTCGGCCCGGCCTGGGCCGCCGCCTTCCTCGACCGAAGGCGCCCCGCGCGTCGCGGCGGACGCGATGCCGGGACCGCCGCTCGCGTCGTCCGCAGCCTGGTGCGATCGTGCACGGGTGCACGACGCCGATCGGCAGGATCGGCTGCTGCGCTTCGCCGCACTCGTGCGCGGCGTGCTCGACGCGTCGGACCACGAGGTCGCGGTGGTGTCGCGCACCGGCATCGACCTCGAGCGGATCGGCGTGCGCTTCTCTCACGCCGGCGTCGCGATCCGCCGCGGCGGCGACGTGCCGTGGACGGTCCGCCAGCTCTACTACGCCTGTGACGAGGCGAGGCCGGGGCTCTACGACCAGGGCATCGCGGGCTTCCTGTTCAATACCGACGACCCCGGCACCGGGCACGTGTCGATCGTGTTCCCGTCGCGCGAACGGGCGGCGCGCCTGGCGGACGCCGCGCGCGACCGGGTGCGCGCGCTGCGCCTCCTCGCGGCGCGATACAGCGCGAACGCGTATGCGTACAGCGTGCGATACCAGAACTGCAACCAGT
This sequence comes from Lautropia sp., assembly GCA_050248115.1. GTDB lineage: Bacteria > Pseudomonadota > Gammaproteobacteria > Burkholderiales > Burkholderiaceae_E > Lautropia. The sequence continues at coordinate 58,360 of JBFWSZ010000012.1, read as the reverse complement.
GGGTGATCGAACTGATGGCCGCGGGGTGGGGAGGGCTCGCCGACGGCGCCGACCTGCGCGAGCGCGCGCAGGGGTGGCTCGCCGCGCAGGGCTACGACCCGGCGCCGCTGGTGCTCGATTCGCACTGGCTGAAGTTCGCCGCGAGCTTCTCGCCGATGGTGCACCTGGACGACCACCCGCCGGCGGACCGTCACGGCCTGCGCTTCACCGTCAGCCTGCCCGAGTCGATCGAGACCTTCGTTCGCACGGTCGACGCGGGTGCGACGCGCATCGAACTCTGCCACGCCGGCGACACGGTCGTCGTGCGCAGCGGCTGGCGTCCGATCGCGAAGGGCTGCATCGCCGAGCCCGGCGACCGGACCGCGTCGCTCGCGCGCTAGCGCACCGGCGCGTCAGGGCAGCAGGCGACCAGGCCGCTATCGGCGAGCCGCGAACCGCGCGATCGCACCGGCGGCGGCGATGCCCGCCGGACTCGCGAGCCAGCGCGCGACGACCGGCACCGCGCGACGCGTCGAACGGCTCGCCGCCAGCAGCGCCGCCGCGGGCAGCACGATCGCCAGCGCGGCCTTCGGTCGCCGGAGGACGAAGCGCACGACGACGCTGCGGGGGAATGCGTCGCCGTCTCCGGCCGGCGCGTCCGGCGTGTCCGGCGCGTACGGCGGCGCATCGGCCGCGACGACCAGCGCCTGCGCCGCCGGCGCGGCAACGGTCGCGCCGGCGCTCCCGTCGGGACGCATCGACGCACCGTTGCCGCCGACGCGGCCGCGACGCGCGCGCATCCGCGCTTCGATCGCGTCGGCTTCGCGCCGCGCGTCGCGTTTCATCGCCGGGCCGCCGTCACGGCTGTGCATCGCGAAGCGCGCGACGCAACATCGCCAGGTCCTCCGCGAGCAGCGCGCGACTGCGGGCCAGCGGTGCCGGCGCGTTCGCGGCATTCGCGCGCAACCAGCCGACGCAGCACGCGGCGACGCAGACCCAGGCCCCCGCGACGGCGATGACCGCGAGATCGCGATTCGCCGTGTCCCAGGAGAGCAGGATGAACGCCGCACCGACCCAGGACAGCGACGCGAACCCGGCGAGGCACGCGACGAACGCGACGAGGAGCCACCGGACGCCTCGAACGAGATCGGCGCGACCTTCGAGCGCGAGCAGCGCCCCCCGGTCGCGGAGGTCGTCGACCGCCTCGGTGGCGACCGCGCGCATCGCGCCGGGCTGCTGCACCGCCTGGCGAAGCAACCACCCCACGATCACCCGGACCACGCTCGTCACGGTGCCTCGGCACGCCGCGCTAGCGGCGCCCGATCATCAGCCCGACGGCGATGCCGGCGAGCGCCGCGAGCCCGGCGGTCTTCCACGGCGCGTCGTGCACCATCGCGTCGACCGACTCGGCCTTCTCGACCGTACGGCGGCGCACGTCCTCGGCGGCGTCGCCGACCGATGCGCTCGCCGCGGCGACCGAGTGCTTCATCTGGTCGATCAGGCGACGAACCTCGGGCATCGCCGCCAGATCGGCGTTGCTCGCCAGATCGGCCAGGTCGCGCCGCAGCGCCGCCCATTCGCGCGCGAACACCGCCTCGGTGTCGGCGGCGGCGCGGTCGTACGCGCCCCTGCCGGCGCGTCCCGCCCGCCTCGCGGTGCGCTCGATCGCCTCCGCGGTCTCGTTGAGCCGGTCGATGATGGCCTCGGCGCTGGACGACGTCGTGTTCATGGCTGCTCCCCGTGCGTTCGCGCCGGCACGCCGGCGCAGGATCGAATCGAAAGCCGTCGGCAGCAATTCGCGTGCCCGCAACGGGTGTCGCCCGTGCGCGGCGAAGGCGCGCCGACGCCGGCCGCATCGGGACCGCTTATTGCATATCGCGCCGACAGGGGCCACGAACCGGAGAAGTCGGCCGCGCGCCGCACGCCGCCCCGCGCACACCTGGACGAGACGAAGCGCATGTCGACCCACATCGATCGCACTGGCGAACACCGCGCCGACCCGCCGAGATGGCCGGGTGGCGACCGCATCCACGATGCCTTCCTGTCTTCGCTCTCGCACGAACTGCGCAACCCGCTCGCGCCGCTGCGCAACGCGGTCCGCCTGCTGCGCGCGATGCAGCACGAGACGACCGCGACGCCGCGTATTCCGCCCGACGCGCTGTACGACCTGATGGACCGGCAGCTCGACCAGCTCGTGCACGTCGTCGACGATCTCGTCGAGGCGTCCCGGGTCGACGGCAACACGATCGAGCTGCAACCCGAGCCGGTGCGCATCGCGCAGCTGATTCGCGACGCGACCGAGGCGAGCCACCGGCGCATCGACGCGCTCGGCCACCAGATGCTCGTCCACCGACCACCCGAGGAGATCGAGGTGGTCGGGGACAGGCTGCGACTCGCGCAGATCGTGTCGAGCCTGCTCGAGAACGCCGCGCGCTTCACCCCGCGCGACGGCTCGATCGCGGTCGACATCGGCACCGACGGCGACATGGCGTCGATCACCGTTCGCGACGACGGCATCGGCATCGCGCAGGACGAGCTGCCGACGGTGTTCGAGCTGTTCGCCCGCTCGAGCGTCAGGCGCGCGCGCGTGCACGGCGGCCTCGGCGTCGGGCTCGCGACGGCACGCCGGCTCGCCGAACTGCACGGCGGATCGCTCGAGGCCGCGAGCGAAGGACCGGGGCGCGGCAGCGCGTTCACGCTGCGGCTGCCGTTGCGGCCCCCGCCCGCGCCGGCCGACGCGCGCGACGCCGCCGACGCGGGCGAGCCGCCCGACGCCGCGCATCGCATCGACGGCAGGGTGCTCGTCGTCGACGACAACGTCGACGCGGCGGAGAGCCTGGCGAGCCTGCTGGAGATCGACGGCGCGGAAGTCGAATGCGCGCACGAGGGTGCCGCGGCGCTCGATGCCTTCGAACGCTTCGCGCCGGACAGCGTCGTGCTCGACCTGGGCATGCCGGGGATCGGCGGACTCGACGTCGCCCGCGCGATCCGCAGCCGCCCGGGCGGCGACCGCGTGCTGCTGATCGCGCTCACCGGCTGGGGCGAAGACCAGGATCGCATGGAGTCCCGCCAGGCGGGCTTCGACCATCACATGGTGAAGCCGGTCGCGCTCGAGGAACTGCGCGCGCTGCTCGAAAACCCGGCGCGCGAACCGCATCGCGCCTGACGCGACCCCGAGGGGCGGCGGCTCAGGCCGCCGGCGTCGCGCCGCCCTCGTCGACGAGCCGCTCGGCCTCGAGCCAGTCCTCGACCTGACGATCGCCGTCGAAGCCACGCTTCATTGCGAGGTAGTACGCGGCCTGCGCGATGCGCTCGCGCCGCGACGCGTCGTCGACAATCGCGCCGCCCCTCGCGTCGGTGGCCGACGCATCCGAGGTTGCGTCCGAGCCTTCATCCGAGGCCGCGTCGGCGGCGGCGCCAGCCGCGTCGTAGGACGTCTCGCGCGGCTTCGTCGCGGCCTGGTGGCGCGCACGCTCGCTCGCCGCCTCCGCAACCGCTGGCGCCGAGGCATCGGTCCCCGCCTCGTCCTGTGCCGCGCGCGTGGCCACGGGCTTTCGGCGAGGGGCAGGCGGCTTCGGCGTCGTGCCGGCCGCCTTCGCGCCTGACGCCTTCGCGGCCGACGCCGGGGCGCCCGCCGCTCCCGCTTCGGCCGGGCGCTTCGCCGCACGCCTCGCCGGGGCGCGGGCGCGCGTCGGCGTCGCACCCTCCTTCGACTTTTCTTCCATCGACGAACCCGATCCCGCCTTCTCGAACGACACCATCGCGATCCTCCTCTGTGCATCGTGTACGGCGCGCCGCGACGTGCACGGCGCGCACCGCCGGCGACCGGGCGCGGCCCGGCGCGACGAATGCCGACCGCAATGCATGCAAGAAGTACACCCGACGCACCTGCGCCCGGTGCCGTCGAATCTCGTCGAATTCGGCGCATCCGAATCCGCGCGTCGTGCATAGCCTGGGTTCGACGCGCAGGTCCATCCGACCCGCCGACGCGGCGGGAGCACGACTTGCCCACGCACGGCCGCGTTACGTGTCGAAAAGACATGTTGCCTTCGCCCCACCCCCTTAGGAGATCGTTCGCAATGAAGCCACACACGTTTCGCCTCGTCGCCGCGAGTGCCGTCGGTGCCACGCTGCTCGCCAGCGCCGGCGCCTATGCATCGAGCCATCGCGAGGCCCCGTTCATCACGACGATGCCCAAGGTCGACGCAACCGACTTCTACCTGTTCCGAAGCTACGAGGCTGGGCACGAGGGCTACGTGACGATGATCGCGAACTACCTGCCGCTGCAGGATCCGTTCGGCGGGCCCAACTACTTCACGCTCGACGAGGACGCGCTGTACGAGATCCACATCGACAACAATGGTGACGCGGTCGAGGACATCACCTTCCAGTTCCGTTTCCGCAACGAGCTCAAGGACATCAAGCTGCCGATCGGCGACAAGCAGGTGTCGATTCCGCTGCGCCAGGCCGGCCCGGTCGCCGCGGTCAACGATCCGAACCTGCACGTTCGCGAGACCTACTCGATCGACGTCGTCCGCGGTGACCGCCGCACCGGCACGAAGCAGTCGGTGACCAACGTCGCCGGCGGCGGCACCCGGTTCGACAAGCCGGTCGACAACATCGGCGACAAGACCTTCGGCGGCCCGGACAAGTACGTGCAGTACGCGTGGAAGCATCGCTACGACGTGTCGATCCCCGGTTGCAACGGCGCGGCCCAGGTGTTCGTCGGCCAGCGCAAGGATCCGTTCGCGATACCGCTGGGCAAGACCTTCGACCTGGTCAACCTCAACCCGCTGGGCCCGACCAAGGGCGGCAACACCGACGACCTCGCCGGCAAGAACGTGACCTCGCTGATCATGGAAGTGCCGATCGCGTGCCTCACGAACGGGAGCGAACCGGTGATCGGGGGGTGGACGACGGCGAGCCTGCGCCAGGGCCGGCTCCTGAACCCGACGCCCGAGACCGGGCTCGGCAACGGCGCGATCAGCGGCGGTGCGTGGTCGCAGGTGTCGCGCCTGGGGTCGCCGCTGGTGAACGAGGTCGTGATCGGCCTGCCCGACAAGGACCGCTTCAACGCGTCGCAGCCTCGCGACGACGGGCAGTTCGCGACCTACGTCACCAACCCGACGCTGCCGGCGCTGATCCAGACGCTGTTCCCGTCGGCGCCGGCGCCGACGAAACTGCCGCGCACCGACCTCGTCGCAGCGTTCCTCACCGGCATCAAGCAACGCGACGGCACGGTGCTGAACCAGCCGGCCAACGTCACCCCTGCCGAGATGCTGCGGCTCAACACCGCGGTACCGCCGACCGCGAAGGCGGCACAGGTCAACCTCGGCGTCGCGGGCGGGGACCTCGCGGGCTTTCCGAACGGGCGCCGGCCGGGCGACGACGTCGTCGACATCGAGCTGCGGGTGGCGATGGGTGCGCTGTGCGTGCTCACCGGCGCGCAGGACGCGCTGAACGTCGGCTGCACGCCGGACCAGGCACCGGCCGGCGCGGCGCCGATCACCGACGGCGTCGAGACCAATGCAGCGATGTTCTACGACACGTTCCCGTACCTCGCCGCGCCGCTCCCCGGCGCGTCGGCCAACTGAGGAGGACAGGCTCATGATTGCTTTCCATCGCACTCCGGACGCCGCGCCGGCGTCGACACGCCTCGTGCGCTCGGCATCGGGCGTCGTGCTCGTGGCGCTGCTGCTGACGCTGCTCGCGGCCTGCGGCGGCGGGGGCGGCGACGCGCCCTCCGCCACAGCGTCCGCGGGCGCGGCGCCAGGCGGTGGTTCGGCCTCGGCGAAGTCGGAGGTGCCGGCGGCGGCGCTGGCGTCGGTCGACGGGCTGCTGGGCTGGATGCGCAGCTGGGTCGGCAGCGGCGACGACGGCGCGCAGCCGCTCGCGGTCGGTGCCGTGCAGCTGCCGGTCGACGATCGCTCGACGCCGGCGGCGATCCGTTGAATTCGGCGACGGCCCACGGACGCGAGCGCGGGCACCCGTCGCTGGACCGCGCTCGCCGCGCGGAGAGCGCGCCGTCGGACTGGCGGCTCGCGCCGGGCGGCGGATCGCGCGAGCGGCTCGACACCGCAATGGCGCGCGTCGGGCCGGTGCTGGGCGCGCTGCCGGCCCGGGCGCAGCCGCTGCTGCTCGACGCCGCGATCCTGCGCGTGCAGGCCCGCTACGGCGACGCGCTCGATGCCTGCCGGCGACTCGCCGAGATCCACCCGGGACGGGTCGCTGACGTGTGCATCGCAGACCTTCGGTCGCTCGAAGGCGACGATGCGGCGTATGCGCACCTTCGCCGTCGCCTGCTGTGCGGCGACGGCGCGACGCCACTCGACACGGCGTGCGCAGCGTGGATCCACGTCGCGACGGCGGAGATCGCGGATCGCGTCGGCGAGCCGCGGGCCGCCGAGATGCACTTTCGCCACGCGCTCGCGCACGACGGCGGTACGCACGCACTCGGCGCGTTCGCGCGATGGCTGCTCGACGAACGGCGCGCCGACGAGGCGATCGCGCTGCTGCACCGGGTCGAATCGCGCCCCGCGGACGCAACCGACGCGCTGCTGCTCGCGTGGGTGATCGCGAGGCGTCGCGTCGACCTGGCGGGTGTGCCGGGCAGCGGGCCGGCGTCGGCCGACGCGCCGCAGGCCGTGTCCGACGCGGTGCGGCGGCTGCGCGTGCGGCTGGCCGCCGCGGCGCCGCTCGGCGATTCGTCGCTTGCGCGCGAACGCGTGCGGCTCGCGCTCGAGGTCGACCTCGACCCGACAGGCGCGCTGCGGCAGGCGCGGTCGAACTGGACCGTGCGACGCGAGCCGGTCGACGCACGGCTGCTCGCGCGCGCCGCGTCGGCGGCCGCCGACGCCGACGCGCTCCGCACGCTCGCCGCCGAGATCGGGCACATCGGCATGCACGACCTGCGGCTCGACGCGCTGCTCCGGGCTGCCACGCCCGCACCACCGTAGGCCTATTCGCCGGCAGCCGCGCGCGGCGCCGCCTCGAAGCGCAGCACGAGGAAGTCGAGGAGCGCGCGCACCGAGGGCAGCAGGCCGCGGCGCGACGCGAACACGACGTGGACGATGTCCGGCGGCGGCGCCCAGTCCGGCACCAGCGCGACCAGCGCGCCGGCGGCGATGTCGGCGTCGGTGAACATCGCCGGCAGTTGCGCGACGCCCGCGCCCGCCAGCGCCGCCGCCCTGAGCGTCGCGATGTCGCGCGTCACCAACCGCGGCGCGTGCTCGATCCGCACCGACACGCCGTGCGGGCCGACCAGTTGCCAGCGGTGCGACTGGTTCGGCGCGCCGAGCACGAGGCTCGGCAACCGCGAGAGCGCATCGGGCGTCGCCGGCAGGCCGTGGCGCTCGATCAGCGAGGGCGACGCCACGACGCGCTGCCCGGCCTCGCCGAGCACCCGGAACACCAGGTCGCTGTCGTCGAGCGGCGGTGCACGCACCCGCAGCGCGAGATCGAGCCCCTCGGCGAGGACGTCGACCCGCCTGCTGGTCGCCTCCAGGTGGAGTTCGATGCGCGGATGCATCACCATGAACTCGGCGAGCATCGCGCCGACGCGCGCGTCGAGCAGCGGCGGCGGACACGCGAGCCGGACGACGCCGCAGGGTTCGGCGCGGGTCCGTTCGATCACCTGCTGCGCCGCTTCGGCCTCGAGCAACATCGCCTTGCAGTGCGCGACGAAATCCTGACCGATGTCGGTGACCGTGAAGCGCCGGCTCGAGCGTTGCAGCAGCCGGACGCCCAGCTGCGCTTCCAGCGCGGCGACGCGGCGGCTCAGCGTGGATTTGGGGCTGCCGAGCTGGCGCGCGGCGGCCGCGAAGCCGCCCGCGTCGACCACCTGCACGAAGGTGCGCAGCGCGTTCAGGTCCTGCATCGATCGATCGTTCCATGCATGGAACGCAGCATACCGAATCGACGCACTGGCGGAATCCCCGGCGCGCTCCCATCATGTCGTAGGCAACGCCCGTTGGCGCGTCCCGTCCGAACGCCCCCGAATCCCCGCCCGACGGCCGCACCCGTGGGGCTCCCGCCCAACGCAACCGGAATACCCCGATGACCAAAGTGCTCGTGCTCTACCACAGCTTCCATGGCCACGTCGAGGCGATGGCGAACGCCGTCGCCGCCGGCGCACGCGAGGTCGACGGCGTGCAGGTCGACGTCAAGCGCGTCCCGGAGACGGTGCCGCCGGAGGTGTTCGCGAAGGCAGGCGGCAAGGCCGACCAGCCGGCGCCGGTCGCCACCGTCGACGACCTGCCCCAGTACGACGCGATCATCTTCGGCACCGGCACCCGCTTCGGCAACATGACCGGCCAGATGCGCAACTTCCTCGACCAGACCGGCGGGCTGTGGATGCGCGGCGCGCTCGTCGGCAAGGTCGGGTCGGTGTTCGCGTCGAGCGCGACCCAGCACGGCGGCCAGGAGAGCACGATCCTCACCTTCCACCCGACGCTGCTTCACCACGGGATGATCATCGTCGGCCTGCCCTACAGCGAGTCGCGCCAGATGGGGCTCGACGAGATCAAGGGCGGCTCGCCGTACGGCGCCTCGACGATCACCGGCGGCGCCGGCGAGCGGATGCCGAGCGAGCAGGAACTGGGCATGGCCGCCTTCCAGGGGCGCCACGTCGCGCAGATCGCGAAGAAGCTCGCCGCCTGAGCGACATCTGAGCGACGCCTGAGCGCCGCCTGAACGCCGTCGCGGCGCCCCGATGCGCCGCAGGTGCACCGGCGGCGCACCGTTCACCGCCGCTAGCGCGACCTGACCAGCACGAAGAAGGGCCGCGCGAGCGTCCGGATCGCGCGGCCGTCCCCGGTGAGCGTGATCCGCGTCATCGCCACCGAATCCTCGACGTTGCCGCCGACGAGCCTCGCCTCGTGCCGGCGCGCGTCGACCGACACGACCAGGTCGCAGTGCGCCGCCCGCAGCGACGCGACGTCGGCGGGTGCCCGCATCGCCTGCAGCCGCACCCAGCCCGGCTCCTGCGCACCGTCGCGCGGGCTGCACAGCAGGTCGCCGCGCGCGAGCGCGGTGGCATCGGCCGCGCGAAGCTCGAACTGTGCGCTGGCAGGCATCGCGCGCAGGTAGGTCGCGTGACGGTCGGTCGCCGGGAACGCGTCCTCCGACACGCCGACCGAGCGCATCAGCCACGACACGAAGACCGCCGACCACGGTTCGGTGCGTGCGGCGGTGTCGACGTCGATGTCGGCGCGCGACGGCCGCCCACTCACGCCCATCCCCTCGCGCCAGTAGCGGCGCACCCGCGCCGCCGCGTCGAAGCGGCGCTCGCGCCCCGACGCACAGGCGCTCGACGGCGGCCGCTGGCCGCCCGCGCAATCGCGCCACGCGCGATCGGTCTCGACCGCGCCGATCCGCTCGACGCGCGACACGCCGTCACGGACGTCGACAGTGGTGCGGCCCCAGTCGCGCCACTCGCGTTCGGCGACGCGCACGAGATGCTCGACGAGCTGCCGACGAGGCAGCCGAGGCGGCGCATCGTGCGCGGCGGCAGGCGCGGCGGCCGAAGCGGCGGCAGAGGCCCGGGCAGACGCGGCGGCAGAACCGGCGACCGAGGCGGGCGCGGGTGCGGGCCCGGCGGCAACCACGGTCGACGCGACCGGCATCGAGGTCAGCAGCAGCACGACCGCAAGGCTTGCGGACGCCGCCGCCCGGGTCGGGGCGTCGATCATCGCCGGATTCTAGGCGACCCACGCCGCGCCCGAGGCGCTCAGCTCCCTTTCTTCACCCGGCGATAGGTGTCGTCGGTCGCCGGCGCCCAGCTGGTGTCGACGCGCTCGCTCTCGGCGTCGTCGTGCGCGCGTTCCCCCTCGGGCGTCGGCTCGGGCTCGGCGCCGGGCGTGCCTTCGCTGGCACGATCGGCCGGCGTCTGGCTGCCGTTCGGCGGCGATTGCCTGACCGGGTCGTCGCGCTCCGGCGACGGCCGCCGGCCGCCCCCCGGCGTCGGTACACGGGTGTCTTCATCGGGTTTCACTGGTCGTTGCCTCCCTGGTGATCGCGGCGCGCGGTCGCGGTGGTTCCCGGTCGCGAGGCCGCGGCCAGCCCTCGCGCTGCTGTCCCCGCCGCCCGTCGACCTCCTCGGACTGGTCGTGGAACAGGTGCACCTGCGTCTCGAATGGCATGTCGATGCCGGCGGCGTCGAGCGCACGCTTGACGGCTTCGATCACCGCCGAGCGCACGTGCACGACGTCGGCGCGACGCGACTGCGTCCACCAGCGCAGGTTCAGCGACACCCACGACGGCGCGAGTTCGTCGACCAGCACCTCGGGTGCCGGCGACGCCTCGACGCCGTCGACCGATCGGATCGCCTGCAGCATCGTGTCGCGCGCCCTGCCGATGTCGTCGCCGTAGCCGATGCCGATCGCGTAGCTCGTGCGACGCAGCGGGAACGCGGTGTTGACGATCACCGAGCTCGAGTAGACGTCGGCGTTCGGGATGATCACGCGCCTGCCGTCGTAGGTCCTGATCAGGCAGGCGCGCGTCTCGATCCGCTCGATCGTCCCCTCGTGGGTGCCGACGACGATCTGGTCGCCGGTGCGAAACGGCTGTCGCAGCAGGATCAGCAGGCCGGCGAGCCAGTTCTGCAGGATGTCCTTGAACGCGAAACCGATGGCGACCGAGCCGAAGCCGAGCGCGGAGATCAGGTTGCCCGGCTTGAGCGACGGCAGCACGATCGTGAGCCCGATCATGATGCCGAAGAACGCGACCAGCCAGAACGCGAAGGAACCGAGCACTTCGCCGAGGTTGCTCCGCTCGCGCCGCATCGCCGTGCGCCGTACCAGCACGCGGACCGCGAAGGCCACGCCGAAGAACAGCAGCACCAGGATCAGCGCGACCGCCATTGCGGGCAACAGCCGGAAGAAGCCGTCGATCCAGCCCTGCACGGTCTGGGTGGCGAGTTGCGGCGCGGCGGCGAGCTCGTCTACGGTGTCCGAATCCATCGGCCAGGGCCTGAGGCGGCGAATGCCGGGAGCAGCGCGTCGCAAGGAGCGCGCCCGGTCTGCCGCGCGCCCTCGCGCTCAGGCGCGTTGCACGGACGGTGGCGGCGAGGGCGGTGCCGGCGGCGCGTCGCGCCGGATCCGGTACCACGCGACGTAGAGCGCCGGCACGAAGAGCACCGTCAGCAGCGTCGCGACCAGCAGTCCGCCCATGATCGCGAAGGCCATCGGCCCCCACAGCACGTCGCGCGACAGCGGGATCATCGCGAGCACCGCCGCGGCCGCCGTCAGCATGATCGGCCGGAACCGCCGCACGGTCGATTCGCGCACCGCGACCCACGGGCTCGCGCCCTCCTCCAGGTCCTGCCGGATCTGGTCGACGAGGATCACGGTATTGCGCATGATCATGCCCGCGAGCGCGATGGTGCCGAGCATCGCGACGAAGCCGAACGGCCGCCCGGACGCGAGCAGCGCGACCGCGACGCCGATCACGCCGAGGGGCGCGGTCAGCAGCACCATCGCCGACAGCGAGAAGCTGCGCAACTGGATCATCAGCAGGCCGACGATGATCGCCAGCGTCATCGGACCGCCGGCGGCGATCGAGTTCTGCGCCTTCTGGTTTTCCTCGAAGGGCCCGCCGACCTCGATCCGATAGCCCGGCGGCAGCGTCGCCGCGAGCGTGTCGATCGCCGGCGAGATCTGCGCGCTGACGTCGGGCGCCTGCAGCCCGTCGACGATGTCGGCGCGGACCGTGAGCGTCAGCACCCGCGATCGGCGCCAGATGATCGGCTCCTCCATCACCTCGGCGACGCGCGCGATCTGCGACAGCGGGACGCTGCCGCCGGTCGCCGTCTGCACCTGCAGGCTCCCCAGCATCGAGAGCCGCTCGCGCTCGGGCTCGGTCGCGCGAATCACGACGTCGATCAGCTGGTCGTCCTCGCGCAGCGTGCCGATCGTCGCGCCGCCGATCGCGCCGCCGATCGACCGCGCCACCTGCGCGCTGCTCAGGCCGATCGCGCGGGCGCGGTCCTGGTCGACGTCGATGCGCACCGCCGGCGACTGCTGCCCCCAGTCGGTGTGCGCGTCGATCGTATACGGGTTCGACCGCACGATGGCCTCGACCTTCGCGCCGATCGCCTTGATCCCCGCCGTGTCCGGCCCCATCACGCGGAACTGGATCGGATACGCGACCGGCGGGCCGAGCGGCGTGCGGAACGCGCGCGCACGGATACCGGGAAACGCGCCGTCCAGGTGCGCGCGCAGTCGCGCGAGCGCGCGGTCGCGGCCGGCGACGTCCTTCGTGAGGATCACGAACTGCGCGAAGTTCGGCCTGAACAGCTGCTGGTCGAGCGACAGGTAGTACCGCGGCGACCCGTTGCCGACGTACGCGACGAAGCGATCGATGTCCGGGTCTTTCGCGAGGAAGGCCTCGAGCCGCGCGGCCTCGGCCTCGCTCGCCGCGAGGCTCGCGCCGTCGGGCAGCCACATCTCGACGAGGATCTCGGCGCGGTCCGACGAGGGGAAGAACTGCTTCTCGGTCATGCCCATGCCGACGCCGCCGAGCACGAAGAGCGCGATCGTCACCGCGATCGTCACCCAGCGCCAGCGCATGCAGCGTTCGATCAGCGCGCGCAGCACCCGGTAGAAGCGCGTGTCGAAGAGCTCGTGCGACTCGCCGCGATGCTCCTTCAGCAGATAGCTGCCGATGAAGGGCACCGCGGTCACCGCCGCGACCCAGGAGATCAAGAGCGCGAGCGTGACGACCGCGAAGATGCCGAAGGTGTACTCGCCGGTGGTCGACTTCGCGGTCGCGATCGGCAGGAATCCGGCCGCGGTGATCAGCGTGCCGGTCAGCATCGGGAACGCGGTGCTGGTGAACGCGAAGCTGGCCGCGCGAAGCTTGTCGAAGCCCTCCTCGAGCTTGCGCGCCATCATCTCGACCGCGATCATCGCGTCGTCGACGAGCAGGCCCAGCGCGATCACCAGCGCGCCGGTCGAGATCCGGTGCAGGTCGATGCCGAAGAACTTCATGCCCATGAAGGTCGCCGCCAGCACCAGCGGGATCGCCAGGCCGACGACCGCGCCGGCGCGCAGTCCGAGGCTCACGAAGCTCACCACCAGCACGATCGCCACCGCCTCGAACAGCGCGCGCACGAAGTACCCGATCGCCCCGCGCACGACCTTCGGCTGGTCGCTGACCTTGGTGAACGACAGCCCGATCGGCAGGTCCGCCTCGATGCGCTTCATCGTCGCGGCGAGGTTGTCGCCGAGCTTGAGCACGTCGCCGTTCGCGGTCATCGACACCGCGATGCCGATCGCCGGCTGCCCGCCCGAGCGCATCGTCATCGTCGGCGGATCGACGTAGCCGCGGCTGACCTGCGCAATGTCGCCCAGGCGGATCACCCGGCCGCCGACCGCCAGGCGCAGCTCCTCGATCGCCTGCACCGACTCGAACTGCCCGGTCACGCGCAGCGGCACGCTGCGCGTCGCCGTGTGCACCGTGCCCGCCGGCGCGACGGCGTTTTGCGCGGCGAGCTGCTCGGCGATGCGGTTCGGATCGATGCCCAGCGTCGCCATCCTCGCGGTCGACAGTTCGACGTAGATCCGCTCGTCGCGCACCGCCACCAGCTCGACCTTCGCGACGTCGGGTACCAGCAGCAGCTCGCTGCGCACGCGGTCGGCGGTCCTGCGCAGCTCGGCGAGCGTGAATCCGTCGCCGGTCAGTGCATAGATCGTGCCGAAGACGTCACCGAACTCGTCGTTGAAGAACGGGCCAAGCGCCTCCTGCGGCAGCGTGTGCCGGATGTCGCCGACCTTCTTGCGCACCTGGTACCAGATGCCCGCGACCTCCTTCGCCGGCGCCGTGTCCTGCAGCTCGAGCACGATCAGCGACTCGCCCGGCTTCGAGTAGCTGCGGGTCCACTTGAAGTACGGTGTCTCCTGCAGCTTCTTCTCGAGGCGGTCGGTGATCTGCTCGTCGACCTGCGTGCTGGTCGCGCCTGGCCAGATCGTGCGCACGACCATCGCGCGGAAGGTGAAGTCGGGATCCTCGCGCTGGCCCAGCTGCAGGAACGCCATCGTGCCGGCGATCGCGACGACCAGCAGCACGAACAGCGTCAGCTGCGGGAAGCGCAGCGAATCGGCGGACAGGTTGAACGCCGACGGCGCGGGGCGCGGCGGCACGCTCGCGCCCCCGCCCTTCGACGGGCCCTTCATTTCGACGCGTCGCCGGCCGACGCGATGCGCACCGCCTGCCCTTCGCGCAGCAGGTTCGCGCCGGCAGTCACGACCGTCTCGCCGGCGGCCAGCCCCGACGCCACGACCAGCCCGTCGTCGACGATCGCGCCGCCTTCGATCCGGCGCGCCTTGACGGTGCCCGACGCACCGTCGACGATCCACACCCGGGTGATGCCGTCGCGGCTGTGCAGCGCCGACAGCGGCACGACGATCTGCGGCGCCTGCGCACCAACGGCGGTCGCGACCGCGCTCATGCCGAGCGCGACGCCCGAGGTGTCGCCCAGCAGCGTCAGGCGTGCCGGATAGGTGCGCGAGGCCGGATCGGCGGCCGGCGACAGTTCGCGCAGCCTTGCCTGCCAGGTGCGGCCCGGTACGCCAGTCAGCGACACGCGCCACGCGGACGCCGTGCGCGTGCGCGCCAGGTCCTGCTCGGGGATGCTGATCGCGACCTCGACGTCGCCCGCCTGCGCGACCCGGACGACCGTCTGGCCGACGCCGACCACCTGGCCGGCTTCGGCCTCGACCGCGGTCACGACCCCGGCCTGGTCGGCCTTGAGCAGCTGGAAACCGAGCGAGTTGCGCGCCTGGCTCACCTGGGCGGTCACCGCATCCAGCCGCGCGCGCGCGGCGTCGACCGCCGCCTGCTGGCGCTCGACGTTCGCGTCGCTGACGAAGTTGCCGGCCCGCAGCTGCGACGCCCGCTTCAGTTCCGCCTGCGCGAGCGCAAGGTCGGTGCGGGCGGCCTCCTGCTGCGCGCGCTGCGCGTCGAGCGCCGGCGCGAGGTCCTTCGGATCCAGCCGCGCCAGCAGCTGGCCCGGTTCGACCCGATCGCCGACGACGACCGGCCGCTCGACGAGCCGGCCGCCCACCCGGAAGCCGTAGCGGACCTCGGTGCGCGCGCGCACGTCGCCGGCGAGCGACCAGTCCGCATCGATGCGGGTCGGCTGCACGACGATCGACCGGACCGGACGCGGTTGCTCGACTTCGGGGGCAGGTTCTGGGCGGTCGCAACCGGCGAGCGGCAGCAGCAGGGCGGACAGCAGCAGGCCGGCTCGGGCGCGCTGGCGGGAGGTGGCGTTCAAGGCGAAGCCTCGCGATCGACGGGAGCGGCGAATATAACTTACCCGCGAGTCATTTACCAGATCCCCGTCGTCGAGCGGGGTCCGATCGTGGACTGGCAACGACCCGGCAACGACCCGGCGACGACCCGGCGACGAGCCGGCGACGAGCTTGCGACGAGCTTGCGACAAACCCGTGACGACCCCGCAGCGACCCGGTCGCGACCCGCTCCCGCCCCACGACCGGCCGAGGGCACGCTTCGTGCAGGCGGCGCTGCGCCCGAGAAGGAGGCCCCGAATGCAGACCCGGATCGACGACAGCCAGCGCCACGATCGCGCGATCCGAAGGCTCTTCGCGCGCCACGGCCTCGTGTGGGCCGACACCGCCGATCTCGCGATCAGCCGCGTGCCCCGCGGCAGGGGCTTCAGCTACCGCGACGCCGGCGGCGAGCCGGTTCGCGACCCGGCGATGCGCGACCGCTTCGACGGCCTCGCGATCCCGCCGGCGTGGCGCGACGTGCGCATCGCAGCCCGCGAAGCCTGTCACCTGCAGGCGATCGGCCTGGACGCGGCCGGCCGGATCCAGCGCCGCTACCATCCGGCGTGGGACGACGTGCGCAGCGTCGACAAGTTCTTCCGGCTGCGCCGCTTCGCCAGGGCGCTGCCGGCGATCCGGCGGCAGGTCGCGCGCGATCTGGCGCGCCCGGGGCTGGACGAGGCGCAATTGTGTGCGATCGCCGTGCGCCTGATCGATCGCGGACACCTCCGGCCGGGCAACGAGGCCTCGCTCGCACAGCACGAGACGCGCGGCGCGACGACGCTGTCGGTGAGCGACCTGCGGCTCGCCGACACCCGCGTGCGGCTCGAGTTCGTCGGCAAGTCGGGGCAGGCGATCCGCGTCGACATCGACGACCGTCTGCTCGCGCGCCGGCTCGCTCGGCTGAAGGACCGGTGCGACGGCCAGCTCTTCGTGCTCGACGACGGCGGGCGCCACAGCCGGATCGGCGCGGCCCGGCTGAACGCCTACATCGCGACGATCGGCCACGCCGCCGTCAGCGCGAAGGACTTCCGCACCTTCGACGCCACCGCGACCGCACTGTGGCGGCTGCTGCACGAGCCGAGGCCCGCCAGCCGGCGGGCGACGCAGGCGCTGCTCGCGTCGATCGCCCGCGACGTGTCGGCCCGCCTGCACAACACGCCCACCGTCGCGCGCAACAGCTACATCCACCCCAGCGTCGTCGACGCCTGGCTCGCCGACGCGCTCGACCGCGAAGCGCTGTGCCGCTGCCGCGGCGGCCCGCTGCTCAGCGCGCCCGAATCGGCGCTGAGCCGCTGGCTGTCGAAGGACGGCATCCGCTGGGCGATCCGCTGAACCCCCGGCCGACGGACCGCCGTCGCCGCCGCGCTAGCGCAGGAAGTGCCACCACAGGCTCGCGACCAGCACCGGCACGACCAGGACGAACAGCGGCAGGCCGACCTTCACGAAGTCGACGAAGCGGTACTTCGCGGCCGCCATCACCAGCAGGTTCGTCTGGTATGCGAACGGCGTCAGGAAGCACAGGTTGGCACCGAACAGCACCGCGAGCACCATCGGTTCCGCGGGGATGCCGGTGGCGCGCGACACCTCGATCGCGAGCGGTGTCAGGATCGCCGCCGCGGCGTTGTTCGACACGAAGTTCGTCAGCAGCCCGGCCGCGGTGACGATCATCGCGACCCCGACCCACCCGGGCAGCCCGCTCATGGCGGCGCCGAGCGCGGTCGCCGTCGACTGCATCGCGCCGGTCAGGATCAGCGCGTCGCCGAGCGCGATCGCCGACGCGACGATCAGGATGATCCGCCAGTTGATCGCGCGCTCGAGTTCGTCCCAGGTCGCGAGCCCGCCGAGCACGCACGCGAGCACGCCGCCGAGCGCCGCGACCGAGATCGGCACGACCTTGGCGACCGCCAGCACGATGACGACGGCGAACACCAGCACCGTCATCGCCGCCTGCGCCCGGGTCGCGTGGCGCGCCGGCTCCTTGACCGGCAGCAGTCCGGCCCAGTCCTGCGCGCGCGCCAGCGCCTGCGCGGTGCCCTCGAGCAGCAGGATGTCGCCGGCCGCGATCGGGATGAAGCGCAGGTCGGCCGACGCCGCGTCCAGGTCGGCGCGGCGCACGTCGGCGAGCCCGACGACCTTCAGCTCGAAGTGCGTCTCGAACGCCGCTTCCTTCAGCGTGCGCCCCTCGAGCGTGCTGCCCTGCACGACGATGTACTCGCCGCGCATCGCCGTCTCGTCGGCCTTGTCGCGCGCGGTCTCGACCTTGTCGGCGGCCTTCGCCGTCGCGGCCGACTCGGCGAGCGCCGCCGCCGGCAGCGCGTCGCCCGCCACCGGCGCGCGCTCGGCCTGGCGCGCCTGCTGCGCCCGTTGCGCCTGCTGCGCCCGCGCCGCGTCGCGCGCCGCGTCCTTCTCGCGCTTCTCCTCCCGCTCGGCGTCGACGACCCCGAGCGCGATCGCCGCGAGCTCGATCGCGTCGGAAGGTCCGGACACGACGAGCAGGTCGGCCGCGCGCAGCGTCACCGTCGGCAGCAGCGAGATCTGCCGCCCGCGCCGGACCAGCCTGCGCACCCGAACGCCGGGGCCGAGCCGTCGCGCGGCCGCGAACAGCGCGCGTCCGTCGGCGGGCGACCCCGGCGCGATGCGCATCGAGCGCAGGAACTCGCGCGGCGGCGCCTTGCCCGCCGTCTCCGGCGCGAGGCCGCTGCGCAGCACGACCGGCGCGACGAAGTACAGGTACAGCAGCCCGGCGAGCGCCGCCGGCAGCGCGACCGGGTAGAACGCGAAGAAGCCGAAGGACGGGCCGCCGTTGCTCGACGAGATCGAATTGACGAGCAGGTTGGTCGAGGTGCCGATCGCCGTCATCATGCCGCCGAGGATCACGGCGAAGTTCATCGGCATCAGCATCGTCCCGGGCGTCATGCCGCCGTGCGCCGCGGCGGCCATCACCGTCGGCAGCAGCAGCACGACGACCGGCGTGTCGTTGACGAAGCCGCTCGCGAGAAAGCCCGTCAGCAGCAGCCCGGCGAACGCGAGGCGCGGCGACACCGCGAAGGCGCGCGACAGCAGCGCGGCGAGCGGGCGAAGCGCGCCGCTCGTCATCAGCACGTGCCCGAGCATCATCAGGCACACGATCGTGACCAGCGCGCCGCTCGCGAAGCCGACGAACACGCGGTCGACCGGGATCGAGCCGCCGTCGGGCAGGTGCGCGAACGCGTAGATCAGCGCGAGCGACACGAGGATGCCGACCGAGACCGTGCGCAGCGCGACGCGATTGCTCGCGTAGGCGATCAGGCAGCCGAACAGTACGGCGAAGATGGCCCAGGTCATCGTGGCGGCGCCTCCCGGCGCATCGCGCGCCAGCCGGTGCGAAGGCGGCGTCGCCGCCCCCGCGAGGCCGATTCTGCCTGACCCGCCGGCGTGCCCGCCCGGTTCAGCTCATCTCGTAGCGATCCTGAAGCCGTTCGATCTCGCTGAAGCCGATCAGCTTCTTGAACGCGTCCATGCTCGTCTGCGGCAACGGCAGGTCGCGTGCGTGGTGGTTGGCGGCGACCTGCGCGAGGTTGCGCTGCATCGCCGACACGATCGTCATCAGCGGCACGAGCGGGAACACGGCCAGCCCGGCGACCGACTCGATCTGCGCCGGCGTCAGGTCCTTCTCGAGCCAGCCGAGGATCTGCAGCGACAGCGGCCGGCCGCACGCCCGGCGCAGCGCCTGCAGGTCCTCGATCGACTTCATCGTGCGCGAGATCGGCTGGATCAGGTCGGCGCCCGCCTCGGCGTAGAGGCACGCGCGTTCGGTCGCCTCGGCGACGGTGTCGGCGTCGGTGCGCGCGACGATGACGAAGTCGGGATCGGTGCGCGCGTCGCAGGCGGCCCGGATCTTGCGGGCCGCCTCCCGCGCCGGCAGCACGTCGACCTTGGTGGCCGCCGCCGGGCAGCGCTTCGGGATCAGCTGGTCCTCGAACACGATGCCGGCGGCGCCGGCGCGCTCGAACTCGCGCACGGTGCGCATCACGTTGATCACGTTGCCGTAGCCGGTATCGCCGTCGGCGATCAGCGGGCGGCCGATTGCACCGATCATGTTGCGCACGACGCCGAGGTTCTCGGTCATCGTGTAGAGCTCGACGTCGGGCTTGCCGAGGTGCGAGGCCGAGATGCCGAATCCGGTGGTGAACACGGCGTCGAAGCCTGCCTGGTCGATCAGCATCGCACTGAGCGCGTCGTAGGCGCCGGCCGACCAGATCGTCCTGCCGGCGGCGATCATCTCGCGCAGTGCCTTCGCATGGGTCTTCATCAAAGCATCTCCTGTGGTCGCGCGTGGGCGGCGCTCAACGCTTGACGGGATCGATGATCGCGCCGAGCGACTCGAACTTGCGACCCTTGAGCTCCATCAGCACGACGCCGGTCTGGCCACGGCGCGAGTACGGGCCGGCGGCCAGCGGCTGGAAGGTGATCTTCGGCCCGATCTTCTGGTCGAAGTCGTTCAGGCCCTCCATCTGCTTGACCAGCGCCTCGCGGGTCGGCTTGTCGCCGGCGCGCTGCAGCGCCTCGGTGAACACGGCGGCGGCCGAATACCCCATCTGCGCGAGCGCCGAAGGCTTGTTGCCGCCGTAGCGCTTGCCGTAGGCGTCGACGAAGGCCTTGATCGCCGGGTTGTCGCTGTCGAGCGACTCGTAGTACGAGGCGATGTACAGCTTGACCGGCTTGCCGTCGAGCAGCTCGACGAATTTCGGGTCGTTGAGCCCGCCCGCACCGAACACGACCGGGTTCCAGCCCAGCTTCTCGGCCGACTTGAAGAAGCTCGCCGCCTGCTGGCCGAGCGCGTAGACGATCACGGCATCCGGCTTGGCTTCCTTCAGCTTGAAGACCTGCGAGGTCATGTCGGTCGCGAGCCGCTCGAAGGCCTGCGTCTCGACCGGCTTCAGCCCGTGCGTCTCGAGCCGCTTCGTCGCGACGTCGAGCGCCGGCTTGCCCCACGAGTCGTTCTGGTAGAGCACCGCGACGCGCTTCGCGCCGAGCGTCTTCACCGCGTAGTCGATGTACGCGGCCGCCTCGGTCGACTGCGGCGACGGCAGCGCGAACACGAGGTCGCGCGGCGGCGTGCTGACCGCGTCGGAGATCGACAGCGCGCCGATCATCGGCACCTTCTTCTCCTTCACGTACTCGTAGGCCGCGAGCACCGTCGGCGTGCCGAGGACGCCGACGAGCGCCAGCGCGTTGTCGCGCTCGACGAGCAGCTTGGCGTTCGCGACCGTCTTGGCCGGCTTGAACTCGTCGTCGTAGGTGACGAGCTTGATCTTGCGGCCGTGCACGCCGCCCTTCGCGTTCACGCCGTCGAAGTAGACGTGCATGCCTTCCTCGATCGCCTTGCCCATGTACGCGAGCGTGCCCGACAGCGCGACCGAGGTGCCGACGACGACCTGGTCCTTCGTCACGCCTTCGTCCTTGTTCTCGTACTGCGCCCAGCCGGCGGCGGGCGCGATCGCCATCGCCGCGCCGGCGATCGCCGCGGCGCCGATCGAACGACGCGCAGCCCGCCGCGTCGCGTTTGCGTTGCTGACCTTCACTGCCTTCATCTCCGTCTCCTTACGGTGTCGAACCCCGATCCAGGCGCACCGGCAGGCCGGTGCGCACCCTTTCCGAAGTACCCGGCGCTCACCCGCCCAGGTACGCCTTCTTCAGCTTGTCGTCGGACGCGAGCGTCGACGCCGGCCCGTCGAGCGCGATCGCGCCGGCCTCGAGCACGTACCCGCGGTCGGACACCGACAGCGCGTAGTCGGCGTCCTGCTCGACCAGCAGCATCGACATCCGCTCGGCGGTCCTGATCTCGGCGAGCTTGTCGAAGATCAGGTCCTTGATCACCGGCGCGACGCCCATCGAGGGTTCGTCGAGCATCAGCAGCCGCGGCGACGACATCAGGCCGCGGGCGATCGCGAGCATCTGCTGCTCGCCGCCGGACAGGGTGCCGGCGCGCTGGCGCATGCGCTCGCCCAGCCGAGGGAAGTAGCTCACCGCACGCTCGATGCCGGCCGCCGCCTCGCCGCCCGGGCGCGTGAAGCCGCCCATCACGAGGTTCTCGCGCACCGACAGCGACGCGAACACCATCCGGCCCTGCGGCACGTGCACGACGCCCGCGCGCACGATGTCCTCTGCCGCCATCGCGCCGAGCTCGCGTTCGCCGAGCCGGATCGAACCGCCCGCCGGCGGCAGCAGGCCCGAGATCGCCCGGAGCAGCGTCGTCTTGCCGGCGCCGTTGGCGCCGAGCACGCAGACGATCTCGGCCTCGTCGACCCGCAGGTCCACCCCACGCAGCGCGGTCACCTCGCCGTAGGCCGCCGTCAGCGCCTCTACCCGCAGCAGCGTCGGCGGCGCGATCGCGGCCGGCGTCGCGCCGGATGCAGCGGCGGGCGTCGCGCCAGGCATCGCGTCAGCCGCGGCGCGCACGGCGTCCCGACCCGAGGTACGCGCGGATCACCGACTCGTCGGACTCGACCTGCGCCGGCGTACCCTCGGCGAGGAAGCGGCCGTTGTCCATCACGGTGATCCGCTCGGAGATCGACATCACGAGCGCCATGCTGTGCTCGATCAGCAGCATCGTCGCGCCCAGCCGCGTGCGCAGCGACACGAGCAGCTCGCCGAGGCGCGCGATCTCGCGGTTGTTCATGCCGGCGGCCGGCTCGTCCAGCAGGATCAGCCGCGGCTCCAGCGCGATCGCCCGTGCGAGCTCGACCAGCTTCTGCGTGCCGTACGGCAGGTCGCGGACCCGCGCGGCCATGTGCGCCGCGAGTCCCACCGACTCGACGATCGACTCCGCGCGCTCGCGCTGCTCGCGGTCTTCGCGTCGTTTGCGCGGCAGCCCGAACAGCACCTCGAGCAGGTGCGCGCGCTGGAAGCGGTGGCGCGCGATCCGCACGTTGTCGAGCACGCTGAGCTCGCCGAAGAGCTCCAGGTTCTGGAAGGTGCGCGCGACGCCGAGCGCGGCGACGCCGTGGTCCGGCAGGCGGGTCAGCTCGTGCCCGTCGACGCGGATCGAGCCCGCGTCCGGCGTGTAGAAGCGGCTGATGCAGTTGAGCACCGTCGTCTTGCCCGCGCCGTTCGGGCCGATCAGCGCGTGCAGCGTGCCCGGCCGGACCTCGAGACTCAGGTCGTCGACGGCGACGATGCCGCCGAAGGAGATCCGCAGCCGCTCGATCGCGAGCCCCGCGGCGGCCGGCACGTGGGTCTGTGCCTGTCCTTGCGCCTGTCCCTGTGCCTGGCCCTGCGCCTGCGGCGGCGCGTCGGCCCGGCCGATCGCACCCGCGCCGCCGGCGACCGTCGCCGGGCTCACGACGCGCGCCCGCTGCGCCGGAACAGGCTCACGAGCCCGTCCGGCAGGAACATCAGCGACAGGATCATCGCGACGCCGTACAGCGAGCGCTGGACGTCGTCGAGCCCGACGTAGGTCAGCAGCTGGGGCGCACCGGCGACGAAGATCGCGCCGAGCACCGAACCCCAGACCGACCCGATGCCGCCGATGATCACCATCGACACGAAGCTGATCGAGATCATGATGTCGAACACCGACGGATCGACGAAGCGCACCAGCGGCGCGAACAGCGCGCCGGCGACGCCGGTGTAGAACGCGCAGATGCCGAACGCGACGAGCTTCAGGCGCGGCGCGTTCAGCCCGAGCGCGCGCGCGGCCGTCTCGGTGCCCTTGAGCGCGAGGAACGCGCGTCCGTAGCGGCTGTCGGACAGGTTGCGCGCCATCCACAGGCACGCGAGCAGCACCGCGACGATGAATCCGTAGTAGCCGAACTCGCCGAGCTTCACGCCGAAGAGCGCCGGCGCCGGACCCGCCATCCCCGATTCGCCGCCGGTCAGTTCGCCGCCCTGCTTCGCGAGCTCCATGAAGATCATCACGAAGCCGAGCGTCGCGATCGCGAGGAACACCTCCTCGAGGCGCAGCACCGGGATCGCCAGCAGCACGCCGACGGCCAGCGCGATCAGCGCGGCGCCGAGCATCGCCGGCACGAGCGGCAGCCCGGCCTGCGTCGTCAGGATCGCGCAGCCGTACGCGCCGATGCCGAAGAAGGTGGCGCCGGCGAGCGAGATCAGGTTCGTGTAGCCGGTCAGGATGTTGGTGCCGAAGGACGCGAGCACGTAGATCAGCACCAGGCTCGCGATGTAGACGACGTAGCCGCCCGAGAACAGCGGCAGCAGCAGCGCGACCGTCGCCAGCGCGACCGGCCACCATCGCCACGGGCTCTCCGCCGTCGTGTCCGCGCGCGACGCCATCTAGACCTTCTTCACCATGCGGGTCGCGAACAGCCCGTGCGGCCGCCAGATCAGGATCGCGAGCATCACGACGAAGGGCACCACCTCCTTCCACGTCGACGACACGTACATGCCGGTCAGGTTCGACGAGATGCCGATCACGATGCCGCCGACCAGCGCGCCCGGCAGGCTGAAGATGCCGCCGAGCACCGCGGCGGCGAACGCGAAGTGCAGCACGTGCTGCATCATCGTGAAGTGCAGGAAGGTCACCGGCGCGATCAGCAGCCCGGCGACCGCGCCGATCACGTGCGACAGCACCCACGCGAGCGAGTGGATTCGCCGGGTCGGGATGCCCATCAGCCGCGCCGCCGTCGGGTTGTCCATGCACGCTTGCATCGCGATGCCCATGCGCGTGAAGCGGAAGAAGCCGAACAGCGCGCCCGCGAGCACGGCGGCGACGCCGACGATGCCGAGGTCGGCCGCCGAGATCGCGACGCCGCCGAGGTCGATCGGCGCCTGCGAGAACGGCCCGGGGAAGTCGAACGGGTCCTTGCCCCAGATCCACACCGCGACGTCGCCGAACAGCAGGAACAGGCCCAGCGTCGCGATGCCGCTGACCAGCAGCGACTTGCCGGCGAAGCGCCGGATCACGAGCCGTTCGATCGCATAGCCGAACAGCGCGGCGAACGCGAGCGTGCCGGCGACGACGAGCCAGTACGGCAGGCCGAGCTTCGTGAGCGAGAGCGCGACGAAGGTCGAGATCATGATCGCCTCGCCGTGCGCGAAGTTCAGCACGCCGGTCGCCTTGAAGACGAGCACGATGCCGAGCCCGACGAGCCCGTAGATCGCGCCGAGCGCGATCCCGCTGACGATCATCTGCGCCATCGGTCGCCGGCGCCTCAGTGCCGCGCGCCGGACCCGACGCCCGCGCCCGCGTCGCGCAGCGGGCCCCGGTCCGCGGCGCGCTGCTTCAGGTAGCCGGTGAGGCCGCCGTGCTCGAGCATGCCGCGGTCGGCGAGCGCGAGCGGCTCGCAGGTGATCGTCGTCGGCGCGGCAGCACCCGACGCGTCGCCGCGCGTGGAGTCCCCGCGGGAGATCGTCAGCAGCGCCGAATCCCAGTCGAGCGCGACGCGGTCCCACCGCGCGACCGCCTGGAGGATGCCCGGGCAGGCAACGAGCGGAAAGCCCATGCTGATCTCGCCGCGCCAGAAGCCGGGCGAGAAGGATTCGGCGATCACCGCCGCGATCCCGAGGTGACGCATCGCGCGCATCGGCGGGTAGTGCGGATGGCCGTAGCCGAAGTTCCGTCCGCCGACCAGCACGTCGCCCGGTGCCACCTGCTTCGCGAAGTCCGGGTCGTAGGCCTGCATCGCGAGTGCGGCGAGCTCGTCGATGTCGGTGATCTTGATGTTCTTCACGCCGACGATCTGGTCGACGTCGAAATCGTCTTCCGCGAAGACCCAGGCGACGCGGCCGTCGATGCGCGCGAGCGTCACGATGCGGCTCCGTCGGCCGCGCCAGCCGCAGCCAGGTACGGCCTCGGATCGGCGATCCGGCCCTCGACCGCCGACGCGGCGACGACCGCGGCGTTGCACAGGTAGATCTCCGAATCCGGACTGCCCATGCGCCCGGGCACGTTCAACGTGCCGGTCGACACCGCACGCTGGCCCGGGCTCATCGTCGCGATCCGGCCGTAGCAGTAGTCGCAAGACGGCGAACTGACGAACGCGCCGGCGTCGGAGAACACCTGGATCAGCCCCTCGGCGGCGGCCTGCGACATCAGTGCCTGCGAGGTGGGCACGATGTGCAGCGACACGCCCGGCGCGACCTGCCGGCCCTTGAGCACCTGCGCCGCGACGCGAAGGTCCTCCATCCGGCCGCTGGCGCACGAACCGAGGTAGCCCGAGTGGATCTCGAGCCCGGCGTAGTCCTTCAGGTCCCGGGTCTTCGCCGGGCTGGGCGGCACGACGACGACCGGCTCGAGCGCCGAGACGTCGACCTCGACGCGCCGCGCGTAGACCGCGTCCGGGTCGCTTCGCACCGGCTCGAGCGCGATCCTCGCGCGCCCCGCCGCGTAGGCGAGCGCGCGCGCGTCCGGATTGCAGATCGCGGTGGTCGCGCCGACGAACATCGCCTGTCCGCAGATCGTCTGCCGACCCTCGATGCTCATCGCGTCGATCACCGGCCCACCGAGCTCGAGCACCTTGAACGCGCAGGCGGACGGGCCCATCACCCGCACGAGGTGGTGGAACACGTCGCGCGCCATCACGCCCGGCTGCAGCGTCCCGGTGATGTCGACCCGCACCGTCGCCGGCACCCTGATCGAGATCGTGTCGGCGACGAAGGCCTCGAGGAGGTTGCGCCGCAGGCCGATCGCGAGCGTGCCGAGCGCGCCGAGCTGGCTCACGTGCCCGTCGAAGTGCACGGCGAACGCGCCGGGCGTCGCGTAGCCGAGCTCGGCCGACACCTGGTGCCCGATCCCCTTGCGTTCGTAGACCGGGACCGACTGCGCCCTGCCCCAGTCGCGGGTCTGGATGTGCAGTTCCTCTTCCTTGGGCGTCGCCGTCGGCACCATGTGATCGATGAACAGCGCGAAGCGCTTCGGATCGGCGACGCGCTCGATGCCGAAATCCTCGCGCATCTGCTTGAAGATCACGTCGGTGTAGCCAGGGAAGTCGTAGGCGATGACGAAATCCGCACGTGCGAGGATCTCGTCTCCGGCCTTGACCGAGGCCAGCCCGGCGGTGCGGGCGAGGATCTTCTCGGTGATCGTCGAACCCATTGCGTGTCTCCGATCGGCCTGGTGACCGATCCACATGGTGGTTGACTACGACGCCGTGTTCTGCAGGCGTCGCTGGGATTGTGACCCGATCGCGGCGCATTACAATCGCCCGCGTCATCACTCCATCCACGATGTGGATGCCGACCGAACCGTCGATGCCGCCACCGCCAGCCGCCGGGCCAGCCGCGCGCCGCGCGCCCGAGCCAGCGCCGGCCGAGACCGTCCGCTCGGGCACCCAGGCGATCGAGCGCGCGCTGCTGCTGCTGCGCGTCGTCGCGTCCGCCGGGCGGCGCGGCATGCCGATCGTCGAGATCAGCGCGGCGTCCGCCCTGTCGCAGAGCACCGTCTCGCGCATGCTCGGCACCCTGCTCGCCGAAGGCATGGTCGAGCGCGACGCGCGCACCCGGAAATACTTCGTCGGCCACGTCGTGCACGAGCTCGCGCTCGTCGCGAGGCCGCGATACTCGCTCGCGGGCGTCGGCCGCCCGTCGATGATCGTGCTCGCCGAGGCGTCGCAGGACACGATCTACCTGAGCGAGCCCAGCGGCACCGAATCGGTCTGCACCGCGCGCGAGGAAGGCGCGCACCCGATCAAGGCGCTGCCGCTGCACGTCGGCATCCGCCGGCCGATGGGCGTCGGCGCCGGCGGCCTGGCGATCCTCGCCGCGATGCCGCCGGCGCAGTCCCGCGAGATCGTGCGCGCGAACGCCGCGCGCTATCCCGCGTACGGCGGCATCGACCCGCAGTGGCTGCTGCGCGAGATCGACGCGACGCGCGAGCGCGGCTGGTCGATCTCGGCCGACCGCGCCACCCAGGGCATGACCGCGATCGGGATGGCGATCGAGTCGAAGGCGCACGCCGCGATCGGCGCGTTCAGCATCGCGGCGATCTCGCCGCGCATGACTGGCAGGCGTCAGCAGAGCCTCGCGCGGCAGCTGCGCGAGCAGTGCGCGCGCACGGCCGCGCAGGTCGACCTCGTCCTCGCGCAGGGCTGAGCCGCGCGCCGCCTCAGAGGTACGCGACGCCCTGCGTGTTGACGTACAGCGAATACACCGAGGTGCTCGCCGCCATGAAGAGCCGGTTGCGGTGCAGGCCGCCGAAGCAGACGTTGGCGCTGCGCTCGGGAAGGTCGATGCGGCCGATCAGCCTGCCGGTCGGGTCGAAGACGTGCACGCCGTCCAGGCCCGCCTCGCCCATGCCCCAGCCGCACCACAGGTTGCCGTCGACGTCGACCCGGAAGCCGTCGGGCGTTCCCTTCGGCCCGGCGTCGATCACGGTGCGCGCGTTGGCGAGCGACGTGCCGTCGACGACGTCGTAGGCGACGATGCGCCGCGGCTCGGCGCGCGACTCGACGACGTACAGGATCGATTCGTCCGGCGAGAACGCGAGGCCGTTGGGCTGGCGCAGGCCTTCGACGACCACCGCGGGCTCGCCGTCGGCACCGATCCGGTAGACGTTGGTCGGCAGCTCCGGCTCGACCTTCGCGCCCTCGTAGAAGCCGAGCGTGCCGAAGCTCGGGTCGGTGAACCAGATCGAGCCGTCGGACTTGCAGACGATGTCGTTCGGCGAGTTCAGGCGCCTGCCCTTGTAGGCGTCGCACACGGTGACGACGCGCCCGTCGTGCTCGGTGCGCGAGACGCGCCGCGCGCCGTGCTCGCAGGTCAGCAGCCGCCCCTGCCGGTCCCTCGTGTTGCCGTTCGCGTGGTTCGACGGACCGCGGAACACCGTGGTGGCGCCGGTGCGCTCGTCCCAGCGGTACATGCGGTCGCCGGGCACGTCGCTCCACACGAGCGTGCCGCTGTCGCCGAACCACACCGGCCCCTCGGCCCAGCGAAAGCCCGTCGCGATGCGCTCGACCTTCGCCATCTGGAGCTTGTACTTCGCGAACGCGTCGTCGATCACGACGACCGCCGGATCGGGGTAGCGTTGGGACGGGGTCCACTGGTCGCTCATGCGGGTCTCCTGCGCAGCGTGCGGGTTGCGGCGGGCGTCGCGCGGACCGTGCGGGCCCGGACGCACCGGATCCGCGATCATAATCCCGGCACGCGCGCACGCCTTCCGCGCGCGCACCCGTCACTGGAGACGCATCGATGAAGACCCTGCTGATCACCGGCGCCGCAGGCGATGCCGGCACGCACCTGCGCCGCGAGCTCGCCACCGCCTACGCGATCCGCGCCTCGGACCTGCGCCCGGTCGCGCCGGTCGCGAACGAGACCGTGATGCCCGGCGACCTGACGTCGATGGACGACTGCCTGCGCATCACGAAGGGCGTCGACGCGATCGTGCACCTGGGCGGCTACTCGGTCGAAGGACCGTGGGACGGCATCCTGCAGGCGAACATCATCGGCTGCTACAACCTCTTCGAAGCCGCCCGGGTCAACGGCGTCGAACGGATCGTGTTCCCCACGTCGAACCACGCGACCGGCTTCTACCGGCGCGACGAGATCATCGACCATCGCGTCTACCCGAAGCCCGACAGCCGCTACGGCGTGTCGAAGGTCTTCGGCGAGGCGCTCGGCAGCCTGTACGCCGACAAGTACGGCATGCGCTTCCTGATGATCCGCATCGGCAACGTCAACCCGGCGCCGATCGACAAGCGCCGGCTGTCGATCTGGATCAGCCCGCGCGACCTCGCCCAGCTCGTGACGATCGGCATCGAGCACCCGGACGTGCGTTTCGAGATCGTGTACGGCGTGTCGGGCAACCGGCGCAGCTGGTACGACAACGCCAACGCGACGCGGCTCGGCTACGTGCCGAAGGACGATTCGGAGCAGTGGGCCGACGCGGTGCTCGCACGCGAGCAGCCGTCGACCGACGCGGTCGCCGAACGCCACCAGGGCGGCACCTTCTGCAGCGTCGAGGCGGTGCCCAACCCGGCGCCGCTGCCCGGGCGCGGCTGAGCCCGGCGGCGGGGGCGGCGCCGGACGCGCCGGCACCGGCGGAGCCGCCGAAACCGCACGAGCCGGCGCAACCGTCGAAACCGCCCGAGCCGCCGACGCTCAGCGTGCCGGCGACAGGCGCAGGATGTGGCCGTCGCGCTCGTCGGTCGCGAGATAGAGCGCGCCGTCCGGGCCTTCGACGACCTCGCGCACGCGCTCCCCGCGGTCGGTCAGCAGCCGCTCCTCGCCGACGACGCGCTCGCCGTCGAGCACGAGCCGCACGAGCGCGCGGCTCGACAGGCCGCCGATGAACACGTTTCCGCGCCACTCGGGCACGAGCCGACCCGAATGAATCGCCATTCCCGACGGCGAGATCACCGGGTCCCAGTAATACACCGGCTGCTCGAGCCCGTCGGCCTGCGTGCGTTCGTGGATCGGCGCGCCCGAGTACTCCTCGCCGTAGCCGATCGTCGGCCAGCCGTAGTCGAGCCCGCGGCGCACCAGGTTGAGCTCGTCGCCGCCACGCGGCCCCATCTCGGCCTCCCACAGCCGGCCGTCGGCGTCCAGCGCGGCAGCGAGCACGTTGCGATGTCCGCTCGACCAGATCTCCGGCCGCGCACCCGCGCGCCCGACGTACGGATTGTCCGGCGGCACCGAGCCGTCGGCGTTGATCCGCACGATCTTGCCGAAGTGGCTGTCCAGTTGCCGCGCCTGGCGCCGGCCTTCGAGCACCGAGCGCTCGCCGAGCGTGACGAACAGCGTGCCGTCGGGTGCCCACACGAGCCGGCCGCCGGCGTGCAGGCGCGACGCGAGCGTGGGCAGCATGCGGAACACGACCTCGAGCGCGTCGAGCCGCGGCGCGTCGCCGTCGACGAGCCTCGCGCGCGCGACCGCGAGTCCGTTGCCGCCTTCGCGCGGCTCGTAGTAGGTGAAGTAGATCGTGCGATCCTCGGCGAAGCGCGGCCCCGGCTCGACGTCGAGCAGCCCGCCCTGGCCGCGCGCGTCGACCTTCGGCACCCCGGCCACCGGCCGCGACACCTCGCCCGCCGGCGTCACGATCCGCAGGCGACCGGGCCGCTCGGTGACGAGCATCCGGCCGTCGGGCAGGAACGCGATCGACCACGGCCGCTCGAGCCCGCCGGCGATCTCGTCCACGCGCATCGGGGTGCGCGTGGTGACGGCCGGTGCACGCGTCTGCCCGTCGAACGCCGGCGCGAAGCCCGGCACGTTCGGCGCCCCCTGCGGGACCGGCGCACCGCTTCCCTGCGCGCAGGCCGTCGTCGCGGCGAGGCCGAACAGCGCGGCCAGCGCGGTCCGGCGGCATCGTGAGAGGCGCGAATGGCTGGTCATCGCTGGGCTCCGGCGTTGGCACGTCGAGTGGGATGGTCTGGATGGCAGGCTCGCGTGCCCGCGGGTGATTGCAGGCACGCGTGCAGTGTGCCCGCGATCGGGGCATCGGCAGCGGCAAACGCCCTGCCGGCGGCGCGCCTACTCGGGCGTCGGGACCGGCGCGCGCGCGACGCCGGGTCCCGGCCGACGACGGCGACGCGCCAGCAGCGAGACGGCGACGCGCCGGCTCAGACCACGACCATCACGGCGAACCACCCGACGGCGACGGCCCGCGCGAAGGCCGTGCGCGGCCGTGCGCGAAACACGACGAGCAGCAGCCAGACGTTCAACGGCAGCGGCGCCAGGTGCAGGAGCACGGCGAGCGGATCGGCGACGCGCTGCGACACGGCGATCAGCGCGGCGAAGCTGGCCAGCAGGTTGACCAGCGAGCCGATCAGCAGCATGTCGACCCACAGCACGCGTGCCGTCGGGACGTCGCCGCGCCAGCGGGCCCGCAGCGCGTTCACCGGCGCACGCGCGCGCGACGCCGCCTGCGCGCACCCCGGCACCGCCGGGCAGGTTCAGGACCCATGCCTCGGGACTCAACCGCCGCGGCGGCGCGCCGTCGCTTCGATCTCGATCTTCATCCGGGGATCGGCGAGGCCGACCACCATCATCGTCGCCGCCGGCCGTATCGAGCCGAAGGCCTCGCGCAGCGTCGGCCAGCAGCGCTCGAAGTCGTCCGCGCGACTCAGCAGATAGCGGACGCGGACCACGTCGCCGATCGTGCAGCCGGCTTCGTCGAGCGCCGCCGAGATGTTGCGCAGGCACTGGGCAGCCTGCGCGACGACGTCGTCCTCGATCGTCATCGTCGCGTAGTCGAAGCCGGTCGTGCCGGACACGAAGACCCAGTCGCCGTCGACGACGGCGCGCGAATAGCCGATCTCCGCCTCGAAGCGCGAGCCGGAGGAGATCAGGCGTCGCAACGCGGCGCTCCCGGCGCGGCGACCGGCATCACGGCTTGATGTAGGCGAAGCCTTCCTGCGCCTGCAGCCGCCCGATCCGCACCACGCCCGAGGGCGTGAACTCGGCGTCCATCGAGAACCTGTCCTTCGACAGGTTGCGGTTCTTCAGCGTGATCTCGCAGACCTCGAAGCGCACGCCGCGCGCCTTGAGCGCCGACACCAGCGGACCGTAGGCGGTGCCCGACTTCGGGTCCTTGCCGTCCTCGAACAGCATGTCGACGCCGTTCGCGTGGGTCACGACGACGATCGTCGTGTCGGGCGCGACGTCCAGGTGATTGCGGATGTTGCGCAGGCCCTTGAGTCCCTGCTCCGCGGCGGCGTCGATGTGATAGACGACCTTGTCGGCGGCCATCGCACCCGCCGACAGCAGCATGGCGGCGACGAACGCGAGCGCAGCGACGAAGCGTCCCGGACGGGCGAAGGCAGCGGGCATGACGGGTCTCCTCGAGGGGACGCGATGGTTGCGCCCCGGCGCCGGTCTGTCAAGCCGGCGCTTCGGCGATCAGGCCGTGCCGAAGCGCGTCTCGAAGCGGATGCCGATCTCGCGCAGCAGCGGCGTCGGCAGCGTCCCGCCGGCGCAGATCACGACCGCGTCGTTGGGGAGCGCGACGAAGCCCTCCGCGGCGCGCAGGCGCACCGCGTCGGGCGTGATGATCTGGACTTCGGATTCGAGCATCAGCCGCAGGCGCCCGGCGCGCGCGCGCTCGGCCAACTGCTCGCGGTTGCGCGCCTTCACCCGGTCGAAGGCCTTGCGGCGATACGACAGCGTCGTCCGGCATCCCTCGACGTCCGCGAGCGCGATCGCCGCCTCGAGCGCGCTGTCGCCTCCACCGACGACGAGCACCCGCCTGCCGCGATACTGCTGCGCGTCGACCAGGCGGTAGACGACCTTCGGCAGCGTCTCTCCCGGCACGTCGAGCTTGCGCGGCGTGCCCCTGCGGCCGATCGCGAGCAGCACCGAGGCCGCGTGCAGCGTGCCGCGACTGGTTCGCACGTCGAAGGTGCCGTCGGCGCGGGCCGCGATCGCCTCCATCCGCTCGCCGAGCGAGACCTCGAGCCTCGTCCGCTCGATCGTGCCGTTCCAGAACGCGAGCAGCGCCTCCTTCGAGATTTCGCCCATGCGCACCTTGCCGACCAGCGCCAGATCGATCGGCGCCGTCATCGCGATCTTGTTGCGCGGGTAGTGGTAGATCGCGCCGCCGAGCGAGGTCTCCTGCTCGATCACGCGGTAGCGCAGCGACGCGGCCTTGGCGCTCAGTCCGGCAGACAGGCCGGCCGGTCCGGCGCCGACGATCACCACGTCGAGATCCGCGTCGCCGCGCCCCTTGCGCCGGCGGATGGCGTCGATGGCCTGGCGCCCCTGCTCTGCCGCCTTGCGGATCAGCCCCATCCCGCCGAGTTCGCCTGCGATGAAGATGCCCGGCACGCTGGTCTCGAAGGACGCCGACAGCTGCGGGATGTCCACGCCGCGCTGCTCGGTACCGAACACGAGCCGGATCGCGTCGACCGGACAGGCCGCCAGACAGGCGCCGTGCCCGATGCAGGCGGATCCGTCAGCCAGCACCGCCTTGTTGTCGACGATCGCGATCGCCTTCTCGGGACACGCGCTCGCGCAGGTTCCCGAGCCTATGCAGCGCAGCGGATCGATCACCGGATGCAGCGACGCCGGTTCGGTGAGCCCCGCCGCCTGCGCCTGCGCCAGCCGGCCTGCGTGCCGTCTCGCGCGCGATGCGCGCCTGCCGAGGTACCAGGCCATGAACAGCGCCATGGCCCCCCCGTAGATCCACAGCGGACTCAACGCGCGCTCGCCGTGCCGGTCAGCGCTGCAGCGACGACCCGCCTGCGACGCCCGCGACGGGAGCGGTGGCGCGTTCGCGCGCCAGCGCCATCGACGCCTTCGCCGGCTCGCGCAGCGGGCTGTCGGCGGGTGCCGTGCGCAGCAGCGTGTCCCACAGCGTGGCCGCCTTCTCGTAGTCGCCCCGGTCGAAGTCCGCGGTCGCGACGAGCGAGAGCGCCTTCGGCTGGTTCGGATCGAGCGCGAGCGCCTTCTTCGCGATCTCCAGCGGCTCGCCCTCGATGCGTCGATCCTGCGCGAGCGCCAGCGCGTCGGCGTAGTCGGCGAGCAGGACCGCATCGTCGCCGCGCAGCGCCACCGCCTTGCGATACGCCGCGAGCGCGTCGTCGCCGCGTCCCAGCACGCCGTAGGAGCGGGCCAGCATCTGCCAGCCGTCGGCGTCGTCGGGCTGGCGGGCCAGCCGCTTCGAGAGCCCCTCGACCATCGCGGCGATCTGTTCGCTTCCCATCGGGTGGGGTGCACCGCTCGCCCCGCCAGTACCCGCCTTGCGCCCGGTGAAGTCCTCGAGCGAGGCGAGCAGGTCCCTGGACACGCCGGCCACCTCGCGCGCGCGGACCGGGTCGGCGGTCGCCGGTCGCGACGCCAGGTGGTGGATCGCACCGCCGGCGATCGCCGCGGCGAGCATCAGCGCCGCGACGCGCCCAAGGGAGACGCGCTGCGCGCCGGTCGCGCCGGTCGCGTCGGCCGCGGCGTCGGGACCGGCGACGACGGCGTCGACCAGCTTGCGCTCGAGGCTGGCGACCGCGTGCCGGTACGCGGCGTCGTCGAGCGTCTGCGACGCGTGCAGCGCCTCGACCGAGCGAAGCTGTTCGCGCAGTTGCCGGATCGTCTCGTTCATCTTCATCTCTCCTCAGAACTCGTAGCGAAGACCGACCGAGTAGTACGCGCGCCGCGACGACTCCTCGGTGGTCCGGGTGAAATCGAGCGGGTCGACACGGTGCCCGTTGCCGAACTCCAGGTTCGCGCTCGTCTCGAGCGTCAGCCGCTTCATCGCCCGATACGTCAGTCGCAGCCCCGGCGACCACCGCTCGCTGTTCGTGCCGCCGGTCAGCGTGTTCCGGAAATACTGCAGCGACGGCTCGAACTGCCAGGCCTGCGAAACGAAGGTCGAGTTGTTGTAGGACAGCAGGTAGCCGTCGAGCGTGGGCCCGCTGATCACGCTGACAGTCAGCACGT
Source organism: Lautropia sp. (assembly GCA_050248115.1). Classification (GTDB taxonomy): domain Bacteria; phylum Pseudomonadota; class Gammaproteobacteria; order Burkholderiales; family Burkholderiaceae_E; genus Lautropia. Next base: position 23,792 of record JBFWSZ010000012.1, on the reverse strand, counting down.
GCGTGTCGCGCGCCGCCAGCAGGTTCAGCCCGATGACGGACAGGCTGTACGTATGCGTGTCGCCGGTCGCTTCGCGGCCCTGCTCGAAGCCGAGCACGCCGGGCACGGCCGGGATCGCGCCGATGTTGGTCAGCTGCGCGTTGCCGCTGAGCTTGAAGGACTCGCTGACCGGCTTCGTCAGGCCGAGCGAGGCCTGCGTGACGTAGGGCGTCGTCGCCTTCACGTCGTGCCTGAGCGCCTCGATCGTGTTGGTGCGAAGCTTGTCCTGGATCGTCGTCGCGAGGATCGGATCGACCGGGTCGAGGAAGGTCAGCGAGTTGCCCAGCGCGAGCATGGTCAGTGCGCGTCGGTCGTACATCGCGTTGGCCGAGGTGCCGTCCTCGCCGACCCAGTTCGCCTGGACGCTCGCGATGTTCAGGCCGCCGATCACCGTGTCGTAGTCGAACTGCGAGAAGACCGACGCGCCGCCGGCGAAGTAGCGCATCTCGAGGCCGACCGCCCGCCGGTCGGTCTCGCCGTCGATCGTCTGCTGGATCGCGTAGACGCCGGCACCCACGTTGGGCAGCAGCGAATCCGCGTCGACCGACGCGCCGTAGAAACGGCGCCGACTGTCGAACAGCCGGTCGGCGGGCTCGCCCGCGACCGCGCCCAGGCGCAGGTTGCGCGTCGGGTTGTAGCCCGCGCGCACGCCGTCGAAGCGGCCGACGACGCCGCCGCCGCGCGGCGACTGGCGCCCGACGCGCACGTCGTAGTGATCGACGAAGGACTTGTAGTCGACGTAGGCCGCGGACAGGCGATTGCGGCTGCGCGACGCACGCTCCAGGTCGTTGATGTACGCGTCCCTGAACCCGAGCCGCACCTCGCCGTCGGCGTCGCGGCTGCGGTAGCTGGCGTCGAGGTCGGTGTAGACCTGCCTCGACTTCTCGCTCGAGAGCTGCGGGTCGCCGGCGATCTCGGGAAGCCCGCTCAGCGGGGAATCCTGGAAGTCCTGGCTGCGCACCTTGCCGTTGCCGCCGAAGTAGTACACCGACGCCGACCCGTTGACGCTCGTCTCGCGCTTCGGTCGCGCCGCATCGTCGGGCGCCTGGGCCGACACGCCGGCGCCACCGGGTCCCGGCCCGGCCGGACCGGCGCGCGACGCGGTGCCGCCCCCGGGCGCGGCCGGCGGCGCGGCACCGTCCAGCCTCGCCAGCTGCTCGCGAACCCGCGCCGCCTCGGCGCCGTTCGGGTACAGCTCCAGGTACAGCTCGAACTCGAGCTTCGCCCGCCGCGGGTCGCCCAGCGCCAGTCGCGCGAGCCCGGCCATTTCCTGCGCCTGCGGCGAGTGGCTGTTCGGCGGCAGGTTCAGCACCTCGTTGACCGTGTCGAGCGCGAGCGCGTGATCGCCGCCGGCAGTCGCGGCGCGGGCGATGTCGAGCAGCCCGAGCGCCTTCGCCTCGACCGCGGCCGGCGCCATCGGCGGCGCACCCGCCCCGCCCGCCGTGCCCGTGGCCGGCTTCGCGGGTCCGGACGCCGGCTTCGTGGCGGCGTCCTTCGGCGGTTGGGTTGGCGCGGCCGCGGACGCCGGCGGTTCGTCCGCCGCGGCGCTCGACACGATCTCGCGCCGTGGAAACCGCGCCAGGTGACGGCTCGCCGCCTCGGCCGCGGCCCGGGTGGCGAACGGGCCGACGACCAGTTCCTGCACCGTCGCACCGTCGACGACCCGGTTGCGGGTCGACACCTCGTACTCCTGCAGCGCTGCCGGGACCGGCGGCAGGCTCTCGACGCGATCGGTCGATCGCGACACCACGATCGCGTACGTCGGCCGCGCGCGCGCGCCCGTGTCCGGCGGCGCCCGCGCGGCGTCGGCCGACGCGCCGGCCGGGGGTCGCGAAGCGCCGCCGACCTGGGCCTTGCGCACCGCGGCACCGGCGCCCGGCAGCACGATCTCGAGCACCCGCGGGGTCGGACCGGTCCTGGCCTGGATCTGCCTCGGGCTGCGGACGCCGGCGACCAGCGTGCGGGCGGCGACGCCCTGCCCGGCGCGATCCTCGACGAACAGGTCGGGCAGTCCGTCGCGCGCGCCGAATCGCCTGCTGGTGGTCTGGCGCGGCCATTCGCGCGGTCGGGCGCCGACCAGCTCGTACTCGACCTGCACCAGGCTGCCCGAACCCGCTGCGACGCTTCGCCTGAGCTGCACGTCGTACGCGAAGAGCACCTGGACGATCGCATCCTCCCCGCGGGCGACGACCTCGAATCCCTCGACCGCCTGCGCCCACGCGTGATCCGGACACGCCACGCCCGCCGCGACGATCAGCAGCGCGATCAGGCAGGAACGAAGCGCTCGGGCGGCCGCGCCGGATGCCATCCGTCTCATCACCAGCTCCGGTAGGCCGTGCCGCGGTTGCCCAGCGGGCGATGGCATCCGGACTGCGAGCAGTCGAGCGGAACCGGCGTCTTTCGCTCGTGCGTCAGCGACTTCTTTTCCATGTTGCCGAGGAACGCGCTGCCGGACACGTGGCACCCCTTGCACCAGCCCGACCCGGAGCCCTGGCTGGCGTTGTGCTCCATGCGCGGCGACGCCCAGCTCGTCGTGCCGGTGTGGCAGGCCTGGCAGTCCATCGCCGCGCCGTTGAGCAGTTGCGACTCGGGGATGTGATTCGGCGGTTTCGCGAGCGCGCCGGTCGTGCCCTGCGAGGTGTAGCTGCCGTTGTGGCAGGACTTGCACTGCGCCGTCGTCACCACGCCGTGGTTCATCGTCACCGCGGTGCCGAACGCCGTCTGCGAGCGGTGGCAGGAATCGCATCGTGCGACGCCGGTGGGCACCGGGATGTGCGTCGGCGGCTTCCCGGTCGCGGTCGCGCCGTTGTGGCAGTTGTCGCAGGTGCCGGTGCCCACGGCATTGGCGGGCGAGTGCGCGAAGGTGACGGTCAGCCAGCTGGTCGTCGAGCGGTGGCAGCCTTCGCAGACGGTGACGCCGGCATGCGTCGGCGTCGCGGGCTTGCCGACCGCGGCGAGATACCCGCCGGTGTGGCACGATGCGCATCCGGTCGAGACGCTCACGTTGGCGTGCAGCCGCGCCGGCGCCCAGCTCGTGAAGCCGGCCTTGTGGCAGGCGTTGCAGTCGAGCGCGCCGCCCCCGGGCAGCGTCGACTCGGGTATGTGGTTGGCCGGCTTGCCGGCGGCGCCGGTCGCGCCTTGCGAGGTGTAGCCGCCGTTGTGGCACGCCTTGCATTGCGTGGTCGACACGACGGCGTGATTCATCGTGACCGCCGTCGCGAACGCCGTCTGCGAGCGGTGACAGCTGTCGCAGCGCGCGACCCCGGTCGTGACCGGGATGTGCGCCGCGGTCTTGCCCGTCGCGGTCGACCCGTTGTGGCAGGTGTCGCAGGTGCCGGTGCCGACGGCGTTGGCCGCCGCGTGCGTGAAGCTCGCGACGCTCCAGCTCGCGGTGGACGAGTGGCAGCTCTCGCACACCGTCACGCCGGCGTGCACCGGCGTCGCCGGCTTGCCGACGGCGGCCAGGTACGCACCGGTGTGGCAGGACGCGCAGCCGGTCGACACACTGGCGTTCACGTGCAGCCGCGCCGGCGCCCAGCTCGTGAAGCCGGCCTTGTGGCAGGCGTTGCAGTCGAGCGCGCCGCCCCCGGGCAACGCCGATTCGGGCACGTGGTTGCCCGGCTTGCCGAGCGCGCCGGTCGAACCCTGCGAGGTGAAGCTGCCGTTGTGGCAGGTCCTGCAGCTCGTCGTGGGCACGACCGCATGGTTCATCGTCGTCGCCGTCCGGAAGTCGGTCTGCGACCGGTGGCACGAATCGCACTTCGCGACGCCCGTCGCGACCGGGACGTGACCCGCGGATTTTCCGGTCGCCGTCGACCCGTCGTGGCAGGCGTCGCAGGTGCCGGTTCCGACCGCATTGGCCGCGGCGTGCGTGAAGTTCGCCGAGGTCCAGGTCGCGGTCGACTTGTCGCAGGTCTCGCAGGTCGTCGCGCCGGCGTGGACCGGGGTGTTCGGCTTGCCCGTCGCGCCCTGGTAGCCGCCGGTGTGACAGGTCGCGCAGCCGCCGGCGACCGAGGCGTTGGCGTGCAGGCGGGCGGGCGCCCACGCGGTGAAGCCGCTCTTGTGGCAGGTGTCGCAGTTCGCGGCGCCGAGCGACGCGACCGCCTGGTACGGCACGTGCCGCGCCGGCTTGCCGTCCGCCGGCGGATGCGCGCCGGAATGGCAGCTCGCGCATTGCCCGGCGACCGCGACCTGCGTATGCGCGAAGGTCGACGGCGTCCACTTGCCGGTGCGATGACACGCCGCGCAGTTCGTCGCGCCCACCGGCACGTGCGCGGCCGGCTTGCCGGCGGCGATGCTGCCGTTGTGGCAGCCGGCACAGTTGGTCGACGCGTTGAAGCTCGCGTGGTCCACGCTCGCCGCGGTCCACGTGTCGGTCGAGCGATGGCAGCTGTCGCACGCCGCGGCGGTCGCCAGGTGGCCGGCCGGCTTGCCCGACGAGACGGCACCGTTGTGGCAGGTCACGCAACTGCCGGGCAGCACGCCGACGTGCCGGAAGCGCCCGCCGACGAAGGTCGTGGGGCGATGGCAGCTGTCGCAGCCTTCGATCGTGGGAACGTGCCGCATCGGCTTGACGGTGTTGCCCGCGGCGAAGCGGCTGCCCGCCGTGTGGCAGCTCGCGCAGTCGCGCGGCGTCCCCTTGAAGATGCCGCCCAGGTGGCACGACTCGCACGGCTGGTTCGCGTGGGGGCCGATCAGGCGGAACCCCGTCCTCAGGTGCTCGAAGGCGTCGGCGCCGGACTGCGCCGCTGCCGGACCCGCGCCGAACACCAGCGCGAGGCAGCACGCGAGCCAGACCAGCCAGCGCGTGCGCAAGGCGCGCATCCGACACACCGGCCGGCTCACCGGCCGGCTCCCGCGCCGGACCACGGCGGCGCACCGGCGGTGCCGGGTGCGTGGACGCGCCGCCAGTCGCCGGTGTCGTGGCAGCGCTCGCAGTTGTTGCCGAAGCGACCGTCGTGCGCGTCCTGGCGCTGGTGGCAGCTCGCGCACGCGGGCGCGAGCGGCGCCGTCAGCTTCGTCGCCGGCGCGGGTGCCCGATGGCAGGCGGCGCATCGCGCGCGCAGATGGGCGCCGTCGAGCCGGAAGCCGGTCTTGCGGTCGTGGTCGAAGGTCCAGGCCGCCCACGCTCTCGCGCCGTGGCAGGCCTCGCAGCGGGTGCCGAGGGTCGCGCGGTGGACGTCGTCCTTGCGATGACACGACGCGCAGTCGGTGGGCACGCCCTTGAAGCGCCGGTCGGCGTGGCACGATTCGCAGGCGACCGAGAGGTGGCGACCCGTCAGCGGAAAGCGGCTGCGCGCATGGTCGAAGCGCGCGCCCTTCCAGCTGCGGTCGTCGTGACAGCTTTCGCACGCGACGCCCTGCTGGCCGGCATGCGCGTCGTCCTTGCGATGGCAGGCGATGCACGCGGTCGGCGTCCCCCGCATCCGGTCCGGCGCTGCGTGGCAGGCCTTGCACCCGAGCCCCGGGCTCGCGTGCGCGTTCGCGAGCGGGAATCGCGTCCTCGCGTGATCGAAGCGGGGGGCCTCGCGCCACCTGCGCTCGGCGTGGCAGTCGCCGCAGGCCGCGCCGACGTTGCCCAGGTGCTTGTCGTCCTTCCGGTGGCAGCCGACGCACTCGCGCGGCGCCTGCTTGAAGTCGGCCGTCGCGTGGCAGCTCTCGCACCTGGCCCGGGCGTGGCTGCCGAGCAGCGGAAAGCGCGTGCGCGCGTGATCGAAGCGCGGCGGATCCTTCCAGCGCGTCTCGGTGTGACAGCTGCCGCAATCGGTGCCGAGCGAGCCTCGGTGGCGGTCGTCCTTCGCGTGGCACGCGACGCAGGTCGTCGCGGGCTTGAGCCGTGCCACCGGTGCGGTGTGGCAGCTCTCGCAACGCGCCTCGCGGTGCCTGCCGACCAGCCGGTAGCGCGTGTCGCGATCGTGATCGAAGCGAACGGCGCCCCAGCGCTCGGTCGCGTGGCAGCTCTCGCAGCGCGCGCCGAAGCGGTCCTCGTGCTTGTCGTCCTTGCGATGGCACCCGATGCAGGTCTGCGAGGTGCCCTTGAACCGATTGCCGACGTGGCACGACGCGCACTTCACGGCCCGGTGCCCGCCGGTCAGACGGAATCGGGTCGTGTCGTGGTCGAAGCGCGTCTCGCGCCAGGACGACGCGACGTGGCAGCTCGCACACGCGGGGCCCAGCCCGCCCGCGTGCCGGTCGTCCTGCCGATGGCACGCCACGCAGTCCGACGGCGTATCGCGGCGCTTCGTCGCCGGCCGGTGGCACGCGGCGCAGCGCGCGTCGCGATGCCTTCCCTCGAGCGCGAAGTCGGTCGCGCGGTGGTCGAAGCGGGCCTCGTCGATCACGGCGATCCGCGCGCCTCGACCCTTGTGATCGGTGTGACAGCTGCGGCAGGCCTCGCGCGTCGACTTGCCGTGCAGGCCGCGCCGTTGCGCCAGGTCGCGCCCGACCGCTTCGTGGCAGCCCAGGCAGAGCGCGTCCTGCGCGTCCCGATTGAAGCGGACATGGCAGCTGTCGCACTTCGCCTCGAGCTTCGCGTGGCCTTCGATCAGGGCGCCTGGGGAAAACACCGATTCAAGGCCCTGTGCGGACGCGCGCGGCAATCCCGCGAACAGCGTGATCACCGCGACGATCACGACGAGCCAGGCGGTCGCCGCGCCGTGTTTCACGCCCTCGACGCATCGCATCCGGCCCTCAGTACGCGTGGACCGCGATCACGTGGAACACCGCGGTCGCGACGAAGAGATAGACGAACGGGACGTGCGCGACGTGCCACAGCGCGAACAGCCGTTCGTACGCGGCGTACTGCGCGACGCGCACGACGGCGCGCAGGTACCTTCCGACGAAGTCACCCGCCGCCCGCTCGCGTTCGCGCAGCTTGGCAGGCGGCCAGCCGTGCAGCTTCGCCCGCTCCCGCAGCAGCCGCCGCAGCTCGCGCCTGCACCGGTGCGCGGTCGACCACTGCCTCACCGGAAGGATCAGCACCTTCCCGAAGGCATCCGCGAGCCCGCGCCGGCCGGTGCCGGCGTGTGCGTCGAATTCGCGCAGGCGCCGCTCGACGCCAGGTGCGAAGGCCAGCATCGATCGCGCCGCCACCCCTTCGAGCCCCGCCGACGCCTGCAACTGTGCGAGGTTGCTCCGTTCGCCGTGAAGCCCGCGATGCACGCGCACGTGCAGCACCCGGCCGATGACGCCGCTGATCGACACGATCAGCATGCTGTACAGCGCGACCGCGGCGTTCGTCGAGCGGACGTGGAAGGTCGAATGCAGCAGGATCGTGAAGGTGCCCACGACGCCGAGCGCCATGTGGGCGAGGAACCACCACTTGACCTTGCCGAGCCGCTGCAGCAACCGGACGTGCTTGCGCAGCGGGTAGACGAACAGCGCCAGCAGCATGCTGCCGCCGGCCACGCCGAGCCAGTAGCCGACGTCGTCGCCGGAGCGGAACAGGCCGGCCTGGCTCAGGCGCCAGGTGAGCGCGGTCGCCAGCGCCAGGAACGCGTAGATCAGCAGGTCGATCCGCGCTTGCCGCGATGCATCTCGCGCCGGCGCTCGATCCGCCGCGCGGTTCGGCGCCGCGGCGTTCGGCGCCGCGACGTTCGGCGGCGCGACCGCAGGGTCGCGTACCGGCGCGACGCCGGGGTCGGGAAGTCGTTTCAACATCGATGTTTCCGGGCAACATCTTGATGAAGAGGGAGAGATACGGGCGCTTCGGGAACGCGTCCCGACACGAACCAGCGTCCGGCCGAATCACCCGTGGCAGATCAGGGTCTTTTCAGCATAGCGACATTTTTTGTCAATTGCCGCATTCCGCCGCCCAGCGCGGTTCCCGCGTGGCGGAATGGTCGCTTTCGGACGACCGACGGCCGATCGGCGTGCGCGCGAAGCGGCGTCTTGCGGCGGTCGCGCCGGCCCGGTGCCGGCCCGGTGCCGGCACCAGCAACTGCCCGAGCGCGTCAGCCGAAGCGCAGGAACAGCTTCGAATACGGCTGCTTCAGCTTGCCGAGGGCGGCAGCGAGCGCAGCGGGATCCTTCGACGCGACGGCGGTGCCGAGCGACGCGACCGATGCGTCGACCGCTTCCAGCAGGCCGCGGAAGTCGGCGTCCGCGGCGAGCGCTGGCGGCGCCGCCTCGTGCAGTCGGCGCGCGAGGTATGCGAGCACCGCCTGCTTGCCGGTCGCCTGCGCGAGCGCACCGGCGTCGGCCGGCTTGATCGCCAGCGTCTCCTCCATGACCGCGTGGTACGCATTCATGTGGTCACTGAACACGACGACCTGGTTGCGGGCACGCAGGTCGGCGAGCGTGTCGCGGATCGCTTCGAGCGCCTCGTGCGCGCCGGCGGTATTGCCGGCGGCGACGAGCCCGGCGGCCTCGCGCCACTGCCGGTCGACCGCCGCGAGCGAATCGGGCAGTCGCGCGTCGGTCGCGTACGGCGCAGGCGCCCCCGCCGCATAGCGACGCGCGACGGCGGCCCAGGCCGCGCTGCCGGCGTCGACCGCCGCCTTCGCCTCGGCAGGCGACCCGCTGTTGGTCTTGAAGAGCGCGGCCCGGTACGGTGCGTAGGCGCGCTGAACCGCATCGGTGAACTCGTCGGCCGCGACGGCCGCCGACGTCCCGCAGAGCGCCGCGACGGCGACGATCGGCGCCAGCGCCCATCGGCCCACGCGGGACGGATGCAGGGACCCGGACAGCGGCAGCGGCCGGGACGGTGGGTGGCCGGTCCCGCCGGTTCTGGAGGAGCTGGGACGGGTGGGACTGGATCGGGTGGGAACGGGTCGGGTGGAGCTGGGTCGGGTGGGGCTCATGGCGATGGGTCGACGGGTTGATCAATGGCGGCCTCGACGCGACCGGGGCCTCGCTTCGCAGTCTGAACCGAGCGCTCGCACGCCGCGTTGATGGCCGTCAAGCGGGCACTGCGCTACCACCCGTCGACGAACGGCCGCTTCTTGCCCTCGCGGCGCGGCGGCGACGGCATCGCCCGCAGTGCGCTCGTGACCCAGTCGCGCGTGTCCGCGGGGTCGATGACGTCGTCGATCTCGAAAATCGACGCGGTGTTCAGCGCCTTGCCGCGCTCGTACATCTCGGCCACCATCGACTCGAACGCGGCCATCCGCGCGTCGGGGTCCTCGATCGCCGCCAGTTCCTTGCGGCGCCCGAGCTTCACCTGGCCCTCCAGTCCCATGCCGCCGAACTCGCCGGTGGGCCAGGCGACGGTGAACACCGGCGCGTGGAAGCTGCCGCCCGCCATGCCGAGCGCGCCCAGGCCGTAGCCCTTGCGCACGACGACGGTGAAGGTCGGCACCGACAGGTTCGCGCCAACGAGGTAGGTGCGGCAGCAGTGGCGCACGAGCGCCGTCTGCTCGTGCACGGGCCCCACCATGTTGCCCGGCGTGTCGCACAGGAACAGCAGCGGGACGTCGTGCGCGTCGCACAGCTGCATGAAGCGCGCGGCCTTGTCGGCGGCCGGGCTGTCGATCGCGCCCGCGAGGTGCGCCGGGTTGTTGGCGACGACGCCGATCGGCCTGCCCTCGATGCGGATCAGTGCGGTGATCATGCCGGCACCGAAGCCGCTGCGCAGTTCGAGCATCGTGCCGGCGTCGGCGAGCAGCGAGACGACGGCGCGCATGTCGTAGGCGCGCAGCCGGTTCGGCGGCACGACGTGGCGCAGCCGGCGCTGGTCCTCGCAGGTCCAGGTCTTCAGGCTCCCCTGGAAATACGACAGGTAGCGACGCGCGACCCGCGCCGCCTCCGCCTCGTCGGCCACCGCGATGTCGACGACCCCGTTGGGCACCTGCACCGACATCGGCCCGACCGCCTCCGGTGCGTGGACGCCCAGGCCGCCGCCCTCGATCATCGCGGGCCCGCCCATCCCGATGCTCGCGTTCGCCGTCGCGATCACGACGTCGCAGCAGCCGAGGAGCACGGCGTTGCCGGCGAAGCAGCGCCCGGACGCGATGCCGACCAGCGGCACCAGCCCCGAGAGCCGCGCGAAGCGGTGGAAGGTGTCGAGCTGCAGGCTGCCGACCGCGTAGCCGTCGCTGTCGCTGCCGCGTCCGCCGCCACCTTCGGCGAACAGCACGACCGGCAGGCGCCAGGCTTCCGCCAGCCTGAACATGCGGTCCTTCTTCTCGTGACCCTTGCGGCCCTGCGTGCCGGCGAGCACCGTGTAGTCGTAGCAGACGACGGCGACCCGGCTCGCCTCGTCTGCGAAGTGCTCGCCGTTCACCCGCGCGAGCCCCATGACGAGCCCGTCGGCCGGCGTCGTGTCGACGAGCGTCTGCAGCGGCGTCGTCCGGCGCCGCGCGGCGACGACGAGTGCGCCGTACTCGCGGAAGCTGCCGTCGTCGACGAGGTTCGCGATGTTCTCGCGCGCCGTCAGCTGGCCGGTGCGTCGACGGCGCGCGACCGCCTCGGGCCGGCTCACGTCGCGCGTCGCGGCCTTGCGCGCCCGCACCTCGGCGAGGTCGGGCCGGATCGCGTCGAGATCGACGGACACGACGGCGTCCTCGACGTCGCCCGCGTCGCCGGCCGGTTCGATGTGCAGCAACGCCTGCCCTTCGCGCACGGTGTCTCCCGGCGCCGCGAGGATCGCGCGCACGCTGCCGCCGCGGCGCGCGGTGACGACGTGCTGCATCTTCATCGCCTCGAGCACCAGCACCGGCGCGCCGCGCGCGACGAGCGCGCCGATCGCGACGTCGACCGAGACGACGGTGCCGTGCATCGGCGCGACGAGCGAGATCGCCGCATCGGGCCCGGCGTCGTCGTCCGGACCCGGTTCGGCACGCGCGCCGCCGGCCGTCTCGAAGCATCGCGTCGCCGCGGGCGTCGACGCCGCAGTCGCGAGCAGCGCGTCGAGGTGCTCGTCGACGAAGCGCGTGTGCAGTGCGCCCGCAACGAAGGCGGGGTGCGCGATCAGCGCGCGCAGGAATGCCAGGTTGGTCCGGACGCCGCCGATGCGGAATTCTTCGAGCGCGCGGAGCGCCCGGCGCGAGACGCGCGCGAGCGGCGCGTCCGAGGCCTGCGGCCCGCCCGCACCGACGCCCGCACCGACGCCCGCACCAACGCCTGCACCAGCCCCTGCACCAACGCCGACGTCGTGGACGATGAGCTTCGCGATCAACGGATCGTAGCGCACGCCCGCGCGATAGCCGGCGTAGCCGGCGCCGTCGACCCGCACGCCGGGACCGGCAGGCGGCTCGAAGACCTCGATCACGCCCGCCTCGGGGCGCGGCACGCCGTCCGCACCGATCGTCTCGAGGTTGACCCGGGCCTGCACCGCGAAGCCGATCGGCGCCGGCACCGCGTGCTGGCGCAGTCCGAGGTCTGCGAGCGTCGCGCCGGCGGCGATCGCGAGCTGCACGCGCACCAGATCGAGCCCGGTCACCGCCTCGGTGACGGTGTGCTCGACCTGAAGGCGCGCGTTCGCCTCGATGAAGACGAAAGCCGGATCGGGCGCGCCTGGATCGGACGCGTCGACGAGGAACTCGATCGTGCCCAGGTTCCGGTACCGAAGCGCGGCCGCCAGCCGTGTCGCCGCGGCGCAGAGCAGATCGCGGGTGCGCGTCGGCAGGCCGGGCGCCGGCGCGATCTCGATCAGCTTCTGGCGTCGGCGCTGGACGCTGCACTCGCGCTCCCACAGGTGGCTGACCTCGCCGCTGCCGTCGCCGACGACCTGGACCTCGACGTGGCGCGCCCTCGCGAACAGGCGCTCGACGTAGACGTCGGCGACGCCGAAGGCCTGCATCGCCTCGCGGCGGCAGAGCGCCCACGCCGGCTCGAGCGCGTCGGCGCGCGTCACCGCGCGCATGCCGCGCCCGCCGCCGCCGGCGATCGCCTTGATCATCACGCCTTCGCCGGCGGGCAGCGCCGCGAGGAAGTCGCGCGCCGCCGCCAGGCTCGTCGGTCCGTCGGTGCCCTCGAGCACCGGCACGCCGTGGTCGCGTGCGAGCGCGCGCGCCGCCGGCTTGTCGCCGAGGACCTCGAGCGCCGACGCCGAGGGGCCGACGAAGATCAGCCCCGCGTCGGCGCACGCGCGGGCGAAGCCCGCGTTCTCGCTGAGAAAGCCGTAGCCCGGATGTACCGCGTCGCAGCCGGCCGCACGCGCGGCCTCGACGATCGACGCGATGTCGAGGTACGCGGCGGGGCCGGTCCCGGCGAGCGCGACCGACCGGTCGCACGCCCTGACGTGGAGCGACAGCGCGTCGTCGCGCGCGTGCACGCCGACGGTGCCGATGCCGAGGTCGGCGGCGCAGCGGGCGATGCGGATCGCGATCTCGCCGCGGTTGGCGATCAGGAGTCGTTCGATTCGGTTCATGGCGCGGGCGATGGATTCCATCGCGGATGTAATCGATTGCGTGCCGGGCTGCCGGCGGGAGGGCGGAGAACGTCGGGCACCGGCCTGCGCCGCACGCCCGCCGCTCAGCCGCGCCGCTTCAGCGGCGCGGTGCTCTGGCGATGCACGATCTCGACCGGGAATTCGCGGAACGCCTCGAAGGGCGAGCCCTCGAGGCGGGCGATCAGCTGCGCCGCCGCGGCGTCGCCGATGTCGCTGATCGGCGTCCGGATGCTGGTGAGCCCCGGCGTCTGCGTCGCGCCGAGATCGGTGTTGTCGACGCCGGCGATCGAGATCTCGTGCGGAATCCCGACGCCGGCCTCGCGGCACGCGATCATCGCGCCGACGGCGAAGATGTCGTTGGTGCCGATCACCGCCGTCGGGCGCCTCGCCTGCGACAGGATCGAGCGCATCGCGTCGGCCGCGGCGAGCAGCGAGATCGGCGCGTGGCGCACCCACCTGTCCTCGAGCCCGAGCCCGGCCTCGGCGAGCGCCGCGCGCACGCCGGCACTGCGGGCACGCGCGCGGTCGTTGCCGTCCAGCGGCGCGCTCAGCAGGCCGAAGCGTCGATGCCCCATCGCGACCAGCTGGCGCGTGAGCTCGCGGGTCGCGGCCTCGTTGTCGAAGCCGATGCTCGGGTGGCGCCGCTGCGGGTCGACGCCCCAGCTGAGCACGTACGGCCTGCCGTAGTCCTCGAGCATCGCGAAGAGTTCGGGCTCGTGGTCGAGCCCGACGAACACGAAGGCGTCGACGCCGCGTTCGATCAGCTGGCTCGCGACGCGCGTCTCGCTCGCGAGGTCGTAGTGGTGCTCGGCGAGCACCATCGCGTAGCCGTGCGCGTCGAAGCGACGCTGCAGCGCGCTCGTGGTGCGCGCGTAGAGCGCGTAGTCGAAGGACGGGACCACCGCGCCGATCATCCGGCTGCGCCGGCTGCGCAGCGAGCGCGCCGCGCCATCGGGCACGTAGCGAAGCCTCGACGCGGCCTTCAGCACCCGGTCCCGCGTCTCGGGGTCGACCCGGTCCGGGTAGTTCAGCGTGCGCGACACGGTCGCGGTCGACACGCCGGCGAGGCGCGCGACGTCCTTCGCCGCCGGCCGGGCGAAGATCGGCGTCTTGTCCGTCTCCCGCTGGGGCGACTGCCGGGCGGAAGGTCTGGCGGAGGGTCGGCGCGCTGCGGTCACAGGCGCGCAGTCTAGACGCTTTGCCAAACTGCTGCTAACCTTCGCCGTGCAATCGATTACATCAACACGCCGTCGCACGCGCGACCCGTCCGTGCCCCACGAGACAGCCGCGTGCACGAGCCATCAAGCAGGAGACGCCATGCCGACCACGCCCCCATCCGGCCGCCTCGATCCGGCGCACGGCCACGATGCCCCTTCCCATGCCGACGGCCGATCGCGCCCCGGCCGTCGCCGCGCGCTCGGATTGCTCGGCGTGTCGGTCGGCGCCGCGGCGATCGGCGGCCCCGTGCTGCCGAGGCCCGCGCACGCCCAGTCGGCCGACCTCTCGCCCTATACCGGCGCGAAGATCGACTGGAAGCAGGTCTCGGGCGAATCGATCTCGGTCGCGGTGATCCCCGCGAGCTACTTCGACGTCCTCGGCGGGCTGCTGCCGCAGTTCGAGGCGCTGACCGGCGTCAAGGTGCGCGTCGAGAAGGTCCCGCCCGGCCAGATCCGGCAGAAGGCGATGCTCGACCTGTCCTCGAAGACCGCCACCTACGCGACCCACGCGGCCGATCCGATGTACTACCCGCTGTACGTCGCGAACAAGTGGGTCGAGCCGCTCGACAAGTACCTCGCCGACAAGACGCTGACCGATCCGGCCTGGTTCCGCTACGAGGACATCATCAAGGCCTGGCGCGAGGCCGATTCGGTCGACGGCGTGCCCTACGGCATCCCGTACGACGGCGAGGTCACGGTGCAGGTCTACCGCAAGGACCTGTATGACGCGAAGGGCCTGAAGGCCGCCGACACCTTCGAGGAACTCGTCTCGAACGCCCGCGCGCTGACCGACCCCGCCAACCGCATGCACGGAATCGCGATGCGGGGCTTCGCCGGCGCCGGCCAGAACATGTACATCTATCCGTCGATCCTGCGCGCCTTCGGCGGCGACTGGTTCGACGGCAAGACGCTGAAGGTGAACGGGCCGAAGGCCGTCGACGCACTTCAGTGGTACGTCGAGGTTCTCGGCAAGTACGCGCCGCCGGCGGTGCGCAACTGGAACTGGCCCGACATCGCCGACGCGTTCTCGCAGGGCACGATCGCGTGCTACCTCGACGCGCACTCGTCGGCGGCGGTACTCAACAACCCGGCGAAGTCGAAGGTGATCGGCAAGATCGCGTACGCACGGTGGCCCAAGGGCCCCGCCGGCAAGCGCGTCACCTCGATCTGGAACTGGGGCTTCCCGGTCAACGCGGCGCTGACCGAGAAGCAGAAGAAGGCGACCTGGCTGTTCATCAGCTGGGCGGCGTGCGCCGAGACCCAGGCGCGCACCTCGTGGAAGCACGAAGGCCCGGGCAAGCGCGCGGGGCTGAACCGGGATTCGGCGTGGTCCTCGCCCGAGTTCGCGAAGGCGATGAATGCCATGGGCGACAACTTCATCGCCGCCGCGCGCGAGTCGCTGCAGCAGGACACCGACGTCGAGTGGCGCCCGCGCGTGCCGCAGTGGCCGGCCGTCGGCGAGACCATGGCGACCAACATCCAGGCCGCGCTCGTCGGGCAGAAGCCGGTGAAGCAGGCGCTGGACGACGCGCAGGCGCGGATCGCGCAGCTGATCAAGGGATGAGCGTCGGTACCGTCCACGGCAGGCCGGCGCGCGCATCGGCGCGGCGCCGGCTCGCGGTACCCGGGGTGCGCGCTTGAGCGACCCGATCGCGCTTCAGGAGCGTCGCTTCGCGCTGGCGCTCTTGCTGCCGGCGCTGGCACTGCTCGTGCTGACCACGACGATCCCGCTCGTCTACCTCGCGTGGAACAGCCTGAACCGACTCGACCTCGGCATGCCGTGGATGTCGGGCTTCGCCGGCCTCGAGAACTACCTGCGGATGGGCGGCGACCCGCGCTTCTGGAACTCGCTGTGGCTCACCGTCGTCTACACCGCCAGCACCGTCGTGCTGCAGGTCGTGATCGGGCTGTCGCTCGCGCTGCTGGTGCTGCGCATTCCGCGCGGTCAGGGCGTGCTGCGGGTCGCCGCGATCCTGCCGATCGTGCTCGCGCCGGTCGTGGTCGGCCTGTTCTGGCGAACGCTCGTGCTCGCGCCGGACGTCGGTCTCGTCGATCTCGCGACGCGCGCGCTCGGCCTGGGCAGCCACAACTGGCTCGGCGACCCGCAGCTCGCGCTGATCTCGGTGATCGCGATCCACACCTGGCAGTGGACGCCGTTCGCGTTCCTGGTGCTGCTCGCGTCGCTCTCGACGCTGCCGCCCGACGTCTTCGAGGCCGCGCGGCTCGACCGGGCCGGCGCGTGGCAGCGCTTCGTCCACATCACGCTGCCGCTGGTGCGACCCGCGATCGTGATGGTGGTCATCCTGCGCACGATGACGGCGCTGTCGGCCTTCGCGGCGATCTTCGCCGCGACCGGCGGTGGCCCCGGATCGGCGACCGAGATCCTGAACCTCTACGCGTACCGCACGTCGTTCACCGAGCTCAACCTCGGCTACGGCGCGTCGCTCGCGATGGTGCTGCTCGCGATCACGCTCGCGATCTCGTGGCTGATGTTCAGGCTGAGGCGCGCGCGGTGAACGGAGCACCGCAGTGAGGTCCGCGACCCGCCCCGACGCGACCTGGCGCACCGCCGCACTGTGGTTCGGCGCGAGCCTGCTGCTCGCCGTGTGGGCATTCCCGGTGCTTTGGGGACTGCTGACCTCGTTCAAGACCGAGCGCGACGTGCTCGCGTGGCCGCCGGTCGTGTTCTTCGAGCCGACGCTCGACAACTATCGCGCCGTCCTCGCCGGCGACCAGTCGATCCTGCCGAACCTGTGGTCGAGCACCGTGCTGTCGGGCAGCGCCACGGTGCTGACGATGCTGTTCTCGATCCCGGCGGCGTACGCGCTCGCGCGACTGCGGTTCCGTCGCAAGCGCGCGACCGGCTTCTACGTGCTCGCGACGCAGATGCTGCCGCCGGTCGGGCTGATCATCCCGTACTACCTCGTGCTCCAGCAGGTCGGCGCGCTCGACAGCTACGGCGGCCTGACCGCGATCTACCTGAGCTTCTCGTTGCCCTTCGCGATCTGGCTGATGGTGTCGTACTTCGAGGACATCGCGTTCGAGATGGAGGAGGCCGCGCTGCTCGACCGCGCCGGGCGCCTGCGCGCGCTGTGGCACGTGATACTGCCGCAGGTCCGCGGCGGGATCGCCGTCACGACGATCTTCGTGTTCCTGAACGCGTGGAACGAATTCCTGTTCGCGGTCGTGCTCGGCGGCAACCGCGTGCGGCCGGTCACGGTCGCGATGTTCAACTTCATCTCGGTCGAGCAGACGCAGTGGGCGCGGCTCGCCGCCGGCGCGATGATCGCGATGGCGCCGGTGATCCTGATCGGGCTCGCCGCACAGCGCCACATCGTCAAGGGACTGACGGTTGGTGCGGTCAAGGGCGGGGGTCGACGATGAACCGGTCGACTTCGGCCAGCGTGCGCATCGCCGGTGTCGTCAAGCGCCACGGCAGCTTCACAGCGCTGCACGGCGTCGACCTCGACATCCGCGCCGGCGAGTTCTTCGCGCTGCTCGGACCATCGGGCTCCGGAAAGACCACCACGCTGCGCATCCTCGCCGGCCTCGAGCACGTCGACGCCGGTCGCGTGTTCCTCGACGCCGAGGACGTCACCGACCGCGATCCGGGCGAGCGCGACGTCGCGATGGTGTTCCAGAGCTATGCGCTCTACCCGCACATGACGGTCGCCGGGAACATCGCGTTTCCGCTGAAGATGATCGGCACGCCCGCCGCGGCGACCGCGCAGGCCGTGCGCGAGGCGGCCGACCGCGTTGGCATCGGCCACCTGCTCGAGCGCCGGCCCGGCCAGTTGTCGGGCGGGCAGCAGCAACGCTGTGCGCTCGCGCGCGCGATCGTCCGCAAGCCGCGGCTGTTCCTGCTCGACGAGCCGCTGTCGAACCTGGACGCGAAGCTGCGCATGGAGACCCGCGCCGAACTCCGGCGGCTGCAGCGCTCGCTCGGTGTCACCGCGGTCTACGTCACGCACGACCAGGAGGAGGCGATGACGGTCGCCGACCGGATCGCCATCTTCATGGAGGGCCGGATCGTGCAGGTCGGCTCGCCGCAGGCGATCTTCCGCCGGCCGGCGACGGTCGCGGTGGCGGGCTTCATCGGCACGCCGCCGATGAACCTGGTGCCGGCGCGACTGTCGGGCGAGCACGCGCACGTCGGCGACGCGCGTCTCGCGGTCGGCCGCACCGCCGACGCGTCCGGCGGCCGGGACCGCGACATCACGCTGGGCATCCGGCCTGGCGACCTGCGCATCGTGCCGCGAGGGCTGCCGGCGCGGGTGGACTTCATCGAGGACTTCGGCGACAGCGTCGTCGTGAACCTCGAGACCGACGGCGCGCGGCTCAAGCTGCGCGCCGAGACCCGCGCCGGACTCGTCGAGGGCCAGCGTGTCGACCTCGGCTTCGCGCCCGCCGCCGCGCACCTGTTCGACCACGCGAGCGGCGAACGCATCACCACGCTCGACGATCCCACACCGGAAACCACGCCCGAGGCCCCCAGATGAAACGACCCAACATCGTGCTGATCCTCAACGACGACATGGGCTACTCCGACATCGGCTGCTACGGCGGCGAGATCGACACGCCCAACCTCGACGCGCTCGCGGCCGGCGGCCTGCGCTTCTCGCAGTTCTACAACACCGCGCGCTGCAGCCCGTCGCGTGCATCGCTGCTGACCGGCCTGCATCCGCACCAGACCGGCATCGGCGTGCTGACCTACGACTGCGGCCCCGAAGGCTACGCCGGCAACCTCGGCGAGAACTGCGTGACGATCGCGGAGGCGCTCCGGCAGAACGGCTACCGCACGTACATGAGCGGCAAGTGGCACGTCGCCGGCAGCCTTCGCGAGCCGAGCAGCGCGTGGCCGCTCGAACGCGGCTTCGACGCCTTCTACGGCACGATCATCGGCGCAGGAAGCTTCTACGACCCGAACACGCTGACGCGCGGCGCGGTCAACGTCGAGCACGAGGCACGCGAGGATCCGGCGTTCTTCTACACCGACGCGATCAGCGACCAGGCGGTCGACTACCTGAAGCTGCACGCCGGCGAGCACGCCGAATCGCCGTTTTTCATGTACGTCGCCTATACCGCGCCGCACTGGCCGCTGCACGCGCACGACGAGGACATCGCGCGCTACGCGGGGCGCTTCGACGCCGGATGGGACCGCCTGCGCGAGCAGCGGCTGCAGCGGCTCGTCGACGCGGGGATCCTCGACGCATCGTGGCCGCTCAGCGAGCGCGACCCGAGCCAGCCCGAGTGGGCGAGCGCGCAGGACAAGGCGTGGCTGCTGCGCTGCATGGAAGTCTACGCGGCGCAGATCGACCGGATGGACCAGGGCATCGGGCGGATCGTCGAGACGCTGCGCGCGTCGGGCGAACTCGAGAACACGCTGATCGTCTTCCTGTCGGACAACGGCGCGTGCGCCGAGGACATCCCCGAGAACGTCACCGTCGACGAGCTCGTGCACAACCTGATGATCGCGAAGTCGCACACCCGCGCCGGCGAGCCGGTGCAGTTCGGCAACCTGCCGCACATCATGCCCGGGCCGGAGAACACCTACCAGAGCTACGGCACCGCGTGGGCGAACCTGTCGAACACGCCGTTTCGCCTGTACAAGCACTGGATCCACGAGGGCGGGATCTCGAC
Organism: Lautropia sp.; assembly: GCA_050248115.1. Taxonomy (GTDB): domain Bacteria; phylum Pseudomonadota; class Gammaproteobacteria; order Burkholderiales; family Burkholderiaceae_E; genus Lautropia. The sequence continues at coordinate 4,565 of JBFWSZ010000012.1, read as the reverse complement.
GCCACTGATCATGCACTGGCCGGACGGGATCGCCGAGCGCGGCGGCATCCGCCACACGCCCGGCTACCTGCCGGACATCATGGCGACGATCCTGGACGCGAGCGGCACGCCCTACCCCGCCGAGCGCGCCGGGCGGCCGATTCCGCCGCTCGAGGGCGAGACGCTGCGGGCCGCGTTCGACGGCGACGTCGAGCGGGCGCGCCCGATGTTCTGGGAGCACGAGGGCAACGCGGCGGTCCGCATCGGGCGCTGGAAGCTCGTGCGCAACTATCCCGGCGCGTGGGAACTCTACGACATGCACGAGGACCGCACCGAACTGAACGACCTCGCATCCGTCCACCCCGAGCGGGTGCGCGAGATGCGCGAGCAGTACGAAGCCTGGGCCGCGCGGTGCGGCGTGATCCCGCGCGAGAAGATCCTCGCGCTGATGAAGGCGCAGTCGGTGCCGCCGGCGTTCTGGGAGAAGGAAGGCGCCTGAGCCGGCGCCCGGCGCGATGTCGACGGACCCGCCGAGCGTGCCGACGCGCTGCTGCACACCCGGCCGCGCGTCGCACGTCGACGGCGCAACGCCGGCGATCCCGGCCGCGTCGCCGGCGCCGGCCGCGACGGGCGTCGCCGGGCGCGAACACGCGACGCCGGGCCTGATCTCGCTCGACGGCGGCACCTTCCTGATGGGAGGGCCGCTCGACGAGGCGATCGCGGGCGACGGCGAGGGCCCGCCGCGCCGGGTCGAGCTCGCGCCGTTCGCGATCGCGGCGACCACCGTGACGAACCGCGACTTCGCGCGGTTCGTTCGCGACACCCGGCACGTCACCGACGCCGAGCGGCTCGGGTCATCGTTCGTGTTCCACCTGCAGGTGCCACCGGACCGGCGACGCGCGCTCCGTCGCATGCCGGGCGGCCTCCCGTGGTGGCTCGACGTCCCCGACGCGTGCTGGCAACGGCCCGAAGGGCCGCACTCCAACCTGCTCGAGCGCGCCGATCACCCGGTCGTGCACGTGTCCTGGCACGACGCGGTCGCCTACTGCCGATGGGCGGGCGGGCGGCTGCCGAGCGAGGCGCAGTGGGAGTACGCCGCCCGCGGCGGACTCGTGTCGAAGCGCTATCCGTGGGGCGACGCGCTCGAGCCGGACGGCCGGCCGATGTGCAACATCTGGCAGGGGACGTTTCCCGACGCGCCCGCAACGCCGTGGCGCCCGACGACGGTTCCCGCCGGGCATTTCGAACCGAACGGCTACGGGCTCTACGACACCGCCGGCAACGTCTGGGAGTGGTGCGATGACGCCTTCGACGCGGCGTACCACCAACGCGATCCGTCGGCCGGCGCGCCCGCCGCCTCGCCCACCGCGCCACGCAGCCAGCGCGGCGGTTCGTTCCTCTGCCACGTCTCGTACTGCAACCGGTACCGCGTCGCCGCGCGGCATTCGAACACGCCGCACAGCGCCTCGAGCAACACCGGGTTCAGGATCGCGGCGGTGCCGGGCGACCGGGCGTACGACTTCGCAGACCCGCCGACCGACCGAGTCGCCCACGCATCCACCTACCGACCAGGACGATGACGACCGACAGCGCTCCAAACATCGTGCTTCTGATGGCCGACCAGCTGGCAGCACCCGCGCTGCCGATGTACGGGCACTCGATCGTACGCACGCCAGCCCTCTCGCGACTGGCCGCTCAAGGCGCCGTGTTCGACAACGCCTACTGCAATTTCCCGATCTGCGCGCCATCCCGATATTCGATGCTGACCGGCCGACTCGCGCATTCGATCGACGCCTTCGACAACGCATCCGAATTGCCGTCCTCGCTGCCGACGATGGCGCACTACCTCGCGGCTGCCGGCTATCGCTCGATCCTCGCCGGCAAGATGCATTTCGTCGGGCCCGATCAGCTGCACGGATACCACGAGCGACTGACCACCGACATCTATCCGTCGGAGTTCCTCTGGGTGCCGGACTGGTCGAAGGGCCCGGACTACAAGCCGACCGGCGTTGGGATGGGGCACGTCGTGGACGCGGGCCCCTGCGTGCGCAACATGCAGATCGACTACGACGAAGAGGTGGCTCATGTCGCCGTGCAGAAGATCTACGACATCGCGCGCGACACCGGCCACGGCCCGTTCTTCCTGACCGTTTCCTTCACCCATCCGCATCCGCCCTTCGTCGCACCGCAGGCACACTGGGACCGCTACGAAGCCGCGGAGATCGACCTGCCGTCGGTGCCCGCGATCCCCTACGAGCAACTCGACCCGCACAGCAAGTGGCTCTATCGCGCGCATGGCCAGGACAGGCACGTCGTCACCGACGAGCACGTACGGCGCGCTCGACACGCGTACTACGCGATGACCAGCTACGTCGACGAGAAGATCGGCCGCGTGCTCGACGCGCTGCACGACAGCGGGCTGGCCGAAGACAGCGTCGTCGTCTTCTGCGGCGACCACGGCGAGATGCTCGGCGAGCGCGGAATGTGGTTCAAGCAGACCTTCTACGAGTGGTCCGTCCGGGTGCCGCTGATCGTGCGGTGGCCCTGCCGCGTCGCACCGGGTCGCCGCCCGCTCCCGTGCTCGCTTGTCGATCTGCTGCCGACCTTCCTCGAGGTCGCGTGCGCGGGCGATGCATCGAGGAGGGTCGATCCGGTGGATCCGCTGGACGGACGAAGCCTGTTTCGCGTATTGCTGGGCGACGCGGCGGACGAGCCCCGGGAAGTGATCGCCGAATACTCCGCCGAGGGTGTACAGGCCCCTTCGCGGATGCTGCGATGCGGACCCTTGAAATACGTGCTCACCCACGGGCTGGCACCGATGCTCTTCGATCTCGACGCCGATCCGAACGAGTTGCACGACCTCGCCGGCCTGCCCGAATGGGCCGAAAAGCAGGCGCTGCTCCACGCACGCTTGGTCGCCGACTGGGAACCTGCAGCGGTCGATGCACGCATCAGGGCAAGCCAGAAGCGCCGCCTGTTCCTGCGCGCCCTCTCGCTGCGCGACGACAGCTTCCCCGACTGGACCTACGTCGCCAGATCCGGCGATCGGACGCGCTTCGTTCGTCCGGCAGTCGCCACCGGAAGCGTCGGGCCCAAGCCACGCATGCGCTTTCCCTACGTCACCCCGACGCCCCCTGACATCCCCGCCGCCCCCGACAAGCCAAAGGAGTGAAGTCATGACCGATGCGACACGCGATCCCCGGCCCGAGCGTACACGCCGTGACTGGCTCAAGCGCCTGGCAGCGGTCGGGCTGGCCGTCAGTCCGATCACCGACGCGCGCGTGAGCGCTGCGACACCCGAACGCTACCCGAGCCGACCGATCAGGATCGTGGTGCCATGGGCACCGGGCGGGCTGGTGGACAGTGGCGGCAGAATTCTCTCCGAGCTGCTTTTCAGGGCCTTTGGCCTGCCTGCACCGGTCGAGAACGTTCCAGGTGCGGCGGGGACCCTCGGCGCCGATCAGGTTGCCAAAGCGCCCGCAGATGGCCACACCTTGCTGATGGCGACCAGTTCGCTCACGATCGATGTCGCCGTCGGTCGCAGAACGCCGTACGACCCGACAATCGACCTCGCCCCCGTCGCACTGGTCGCCGATACCCATTCGGTCGTGATCGTGCCTCCCGATTCGCCGATCGAATCGATCGGCCAGTTGATCGAGTCCGCGAAACGCAAACCCGGCGAACTGCTCTACGGCACGCCGGGCATCGGCAGCCCGGCGCACCTTTTCTCCGCCCTTTTCTGCCAGACCGCGGGTATCGAGATGCTGCACGTGCCCTATGGCCGGACGCGTGCGATCAATGACCTGCTCGGCGGACGGCTCTCGGTGATGTTCAGCACGGTACCGTCGGCGCTTCTCCAGATCCGCAACAAGCAGGTCCGACCGCTGGCGGTCACCGGGCCCCGTCGTATCAGCAGCCTCCCGGAGGTGCCGACAGTGATCGAAGCAGGGCTGCCGGGCTATGAAGCGGGTCAGTGGCTGGGGGTATTCGCGCCGAAAGGCACGCCGGACGACGTGGTCGCGCGCCTGAATCAGGCGACGACGCAGGCGATCGAGTCACCTGCCGTCGGCGCCGAACTGAAACAGCGCGGACTGGAACCCCGCACCGGCACGCCGGCGGAGTTCGCACGTCTCTTCGCCGCTGACGTGGCCAAGTGGCGCAACGTGATCCAGAAGGCGGGCATTCAGCTCAAGTCCTGAGCCAGACGCACGGGCATCAGCCCGGGTCCAGCGCCGCACCCTGCCGCGCCGGGCCCGTTCAGTGTCAGCGCGAGCGGTAAAGCCCTCGCGAACCCGGTGCCGGCGGATCCTCCGGCGGCCCGGCGAAGCACTGCGCGATCGACATCCAGCGCGACGCGGTATCGCCCTCGACGACGAGATCGACGTCGGCACGATGGCGGACCTGGGTCACGACCTGGCAGAACGCGGTCGCAGCGCCCTCGATCCGATCGTACGGCGCGCCTAGCCCGTCTTTCTCAACTCGGTGCTCGCGCTGGCCCCAAGTGATTGATTCTATTGAACGCGGTCCCTGACGGTCTTCACTACAAGGTCATTTGCGCGCCGGCGGTCTCGCCCGGTCTTGCGGTG
>JBFWSZ010000011.1:0-266559 GCA_050248115.1 Lautropia sp. | reverse complement strand
AGGGATGCGCCGAGCGGCTGCGCGACGCGCCGCTGTCGCACGACAACTACTTCGACACCGTGCTGGGGCTGCTGCGCATCGACACCGACGCCTATCGAGCCGATCGCGACGCGTTCGCGGGGTGCCGTAGCGGGAGCGGCCCGGGATGAGGATCCTGATCGTCGAGGACGACGAACTGATCGGCGAGGGCCTCGCGAGCGGGCTCGCGGCGCTGGCGTTCACGGTCGACTGGTTTCGCGACGGCACGCAGGCCGACGCGGCGCTCGCGAGCGTCGCGTACGACTGCATCGTCCTGGACCTCGGGCTGCCGGTGCGGGACGGCCTCTGGTGGCTCGAGCGATGGCGCGAGGCGGGCCGCGCGACGCCGGTCATCGTGCTGACCGCCCGCGAGGCGCTCGAGAGCCGGATCGGCGGCCTGGACCGCGGGGCGGATGACTACCTGGTGAAGCCGATCGCCGTGCGCGAGCTCGCGGCGAGGATCAGGGCGGTCGCGCGTCGCGCCGGGGGGCGCGCCGAGTCGGTCTGGCGGCATGGCGCGCTCGAATTCGACAGCGCGGCCCGCACGGTCCGCTGGCGCGGCATCCCGGTCGAGCTCACGAGCCGCGAGCTGTCGCTGCTCGAGGTCTTCATGCGCCACCCGTCGCGCGTGCTGTCGCGCACGCAGATCATCGAGCAGCTCTACGGGTGGGACGATTCGCTCGAGAGCAACGCGCTGGAAGTCTTCGTGCACCACCTTCGGCGAAAGATCGACCCGGGCATCGTGCGCACGCTGCGTGGCGTGGGCTACGCGCTGGGCGAGCCGCGCGAATGACGCTGCGCCAGCGCGTGCTGCTGCGGCTGCTGGTGATCGCACCGGCGGTCTGGCTGCTCGCGATCGTCGCCGCCTGGCTCACGACGCGCCACGAGGTCGACGAGTTCTACGATACGCAGCAGCTCAAGCTCGGTCAGCAGGTGCTGTCGATGCTGTCCGTGCTGCCGGCTGCCACGCCGGCGGCCGGCGTATCCGGCGCGGCTGCATCGGGCATGGCTGCATCCGGCGCGGTGATGCCCGGCGGCGCGCCGGGCGTCGACCGGCCGTCGCGGGACGCGGTAGGGGATGCCGATCCCGGCGAGATGGCGATCGCGGCCTGGACGCTCGACGGCCGCCTCCTGACCGTGCCGGATCCCGACGTGAGCCTGCCGTTCGAGCGCGAACGCACCGGCTTCGTCACGCGGCGCATCGGCGGCAATGCGTGGCGAATCCACTACCTGGTCGACGCGCGGGCCGATCGCGTCATCGCCGTCGGCGGCTACGCGAGCGAACGCGACGAGGTGCTGCGCAATCTCGTGCTGAGCCACCTCGTGCCGTGGCTGCTGTCGCTGCCGGTACTGCTGTTCGCGATCTCGGCCGTGCTTCGCCGCGAGTTGCGTCCGATCCACGTGCTGGCGAGCGACCTGTCGGCGCGTGCGCCGAACGACCTGCATCCGGTCCCGCCGATGGCGGTGCCCAGCGACATCGCGCCGGTGCTGTCGGCGATGAATGCGCTGTTCGGCCGCATCGGCGCCGCGCTCGAGCACGAGCGTCGCCTGACGGCCGACGCCGCCCACGAACTGCGCACGCCGATCGCCGCGCTCCAGGCCCAGTGGGACGCGCTCGGGCTCGCGCGCGGCGACGAGGATCGCGCGCGCGCCTCGGCCAACATCACCGCGAGCATCGGGCGGCTGTCGCGCCTCGTCGGCCAGTTGCTCAGCTTGTCGGCGGTCGAGTCGGACAGCCTGCGCCGCAGCTTCGCGCCGGTCGACTGGCATCGGGTGGTCGGCAATGCGGTGGGCGACGTGCTGCCGCTGATCGAAGGGCGCGGCGCCGACGTGTCGGTGGAGTGGCCGCAGGACGGCGTCGAGCCCCTACCGTTGCGTGGCGACGAGGCGCTGCTGGGGATGATGCTGCGCAACCTCGTCGACAACGCCATCCGCCACTCGCCGGTCGGCTCGCGGGTCGTCGTGCGGGTCGCGGCCGACGCCCTGTCGGTGCTCGACGACGGGCCGGGCATCGCCGCGGAGACGGCGGCTCGGCTGGGCGAACGCTTCGTGCGCGCGAGCGGGCAGCCGGGTGCCGGCAGCGGCATCGGGATCTCGATCGTGCTCCGGATCGCGTCGCTGCACGATCTGTCGGTCGCGTTCCTGCCGGCCGCCGGCCACGGCCTCGAGGTGCTGATCCGCGCAAGGCCGGGGGCACGCCGGCCTTGCTAAACTCGGGGGCCATCCGTCCAGCACCGACACGGATATGCGCACCAAGGGCAAGCAGGGTAGCAGGCGATCGCTCGCCGAACAGCTGTCGGCGACCTTCGACGACTCGCTGGCGCAGGTTGCCGTCGCGATCGACGCGATCGACGCGGACGGTGCCGACGGCGCCGACGCCCCCGGCGTGCGGGCCGAAGCGCTCGACTTCCTGCTCGACGACATCGACCGCGCGATCGACGGGGTGCTGCGGGAGCGCGAGCGGATGCTGTCGTCGGACTGACGCGGGCGCCGCACGGTCTGAGCGCGGCAGGCCGTTCCGCGGTCGCGGACGCGGGCCTGTTGCAATGCAAAAGGCTGGCATAGAATCCGCCGGCTGGCCCCCATGACACCCTCCGACTCATCCGCCTCGACCCGCTCGCTCGCGCTCGCCGCGATGGGCGTGATATTCGGCGACATCGGCACGAGCCCGCTGTACACGATGCGGGTCGCGTTCAACCCGGAAGGGGGGCTGGCGCTGACGCCGGAGACGCTGTTCGGCGTACTGTCGCTGATCTTCTGGTCGATCCTGATCGTCGTCACCGCGAAGTACATCATGGTGATGCTTCGCTTCGACTACCTGGGCGAGGGCGGCGTGCTCGCGCTGCTGTCGCTGACGCTGCAGAAGGTGTCGGGAAGTCCGGCGCTCGGCGCCGCGGTCACCGGGCTGGGGATGCTCGCGGCCTCGCTCTTCTTCGGCGACGCGATGATCACGCCGGCGATGTCGCTGCTCGCGGCGGTCGAGGGGATCACCGTCGTCGCGCCCGCGCTGCACGCGTGGGTCGTGCCGATCGCGATGGTGATCCTCGTGACGCTGTTCGGCGTCCAGAAGCGGGGCACGGCATCGGTCGGCCGGGTGTTCGGGCCGGTGATGCTCGCGTGGTTCGTGGTGCTGGGCCTGATGGGCGTGTCGAGCGTGGTCCAGGCGCCGGAGATCCTGTACGCGCTGCACCCGAAATACGCGCTCTGGTTCTTCACCGAGCGCCCGGGCCTCGTCGTGATCGCGATGGGGGCGGTGTTCCTGTGCGTGACCGGCGCCGAGGCGATGTACGCCGATCTCGGCCACTTCGGTCGCAAGCCGATCCGGCTCGCGTGGTTCTCGATCGTCCTGCCGTGCCTGATGCTGAACTACCTGGGGCAGGGCGCTCTGCTGCTGCGCCAGCCCGCGGCCGCGGTCAACCCGTTCTTCCTGCTCGCCCCCGAGTTGCTTCGGGTGCCGCTGATCGTGCTGGCGACCGCCGCGACGATCATCGCGTCGCAGGCCGTGATTTCCGGGGCCTTCTCGGTGTCGCAGCAGGCCTCGCGCCTGAACCTGCTGCCGCGCCTCAAGGTGCTCTACACCTCGGAGACCGCGCGCGGACAGGTCTACGTGCCGGTCGTGAACACGGTGCTGATGATCGCCGTGCTGCTGCTCGTCGTCGGATTCCGCAGTTCGGACAACCTCGCCGCGGCCTACGGCCTCGCGGTGTCCGGCGACCTGGTGATCGGCAGCGTGCTGCTCGGCGTCGTCGTGATCGCGAGCGGCCGCGGGCGGCTGCTCGCGCTGCTGCCGCTGCTCGCGCTCTTCCTGTCGCTCGAACTCGTGTTCTTCTTCGCGAATGCCACCAAGTTCGCCGACGGCGGCTGGTTCCCCGTCGGGGTCGCGACGGTGATCGCGTTCGTGATGTCGACCTGGCGCGGCGGGCTCGATTCGCTGCGGATCAAGAAGGACCTGGGCCCGAAGGCGGTGATCGACGGCCTCGCGCTCGACCTGTCGGACGTGCACCGCGTGCCTGGCACCGCGGTGTTCTTCTGCTCGGCCGCCAGCGGCTGCCCGAGCAGTTTCCTGCACAACCTGAAGCACAACAAGGTCGTGCACGAACAGACCTATTTCCTCACCGTCGACTTCGACGACATTCCACGCGTGCCCGACGAGGACCGGCTCGCGATCACGCGCGGGCAGAACGGGATCTACCGGCTCGTCGCGCGATTCGGCTACCGCGAGGATCCCGACATCTCGATGATCCTCCGGCTCGTACGCGAACGCGGACTCGAGGTGCACGAGGACTTCGCGTCCTTCTTCACCAGCAAGCCGGTGATCGTGTCGGTCGCGAAGCGGGGCTTCTTCCGGTTCCGCCGGAAGCTCTTCGGCTGGATGCTGCAGAACAGTCCCTCGGTCGCGAGCTACCTTCGGCTGCCGCCCAACCGGGTGATCGAGCTCGGCGCGCAGGTCGCGATCTGACGTCCGGCGGGCGCCGGGGGCCAGGCGGCGGCGGGCCCGCGTTCTCGATGTGAATTCCGTCGGCTGCGGCGCCTTCGGCTTCGCGCTACACTGCCGCGATGGCAGGCGCGAAATACTCACCCGGATTCGACGATCCAGCGGCGCGCCCCGTGGCGAACGCGCTTCGCCGCTGGGTGCTCGGCGCGGTCTGCGTCGTGCTGCTGGCCGCGACCGTCGCGATCGCGCTGTGGTTCTGGCCGATGCTCGGCTGACTCGCCCGGGTCCCCGTGTGTCGGGGCGCTTGCCGCGATCAGCCATAATCGCGGGATGGCAAGCAAGAAACCCGCACCCAAGAACGAATACGCCGAGCACTCGATCCGCGTCCTGAAGGGGCTCGAGCCGGTGCGAAGCCGGCCCGGCATGTACACCCGGACCGAGAGCCCGCTGCACATCGTGCAGGAGGTCGTCGACAACGCTGCCGACGAAGCGCTCGGCGGCTTCGCGAGAAGCATCGAGGTGACGCTGCAGAAGGACGGCGGCATCGCGGTCGAGGACGACGGTCGGGGCATCCCGGTGGGTCCGCACCCCGAAGAGCGGGTGCCGGTCGTCGAGATCGTCTTCACCCGGCTGCACGCCGGCGGCAAGTTCGACAAGGCCGGCGGCGGTGCGTACAGCTTCTCCGGCGGCCTGCACGGCGTCGGCGTCTCGGTCACCAACGCCCTGTCGTCCCGGCTCGACGTCACCGTCTGGCGTGCCGGGGACAGCGGCCCCGAGGTCCACACGATCGGCTTCGCCGACGGCGAGGTGGTCAGGAAGCTCAGGTCGGCGCCCGCCGCGAAAGGCGAGCGGCGCAGCGGCACCCGCGTCGTCGCGTACCCCAATCCGAAGTACTTCGATTCTCCGGCGATCCCGATCGGCGACCTGGAGCGCCTGCTGCGCAGCAAGGCGGTGCTGCTGCCCGGCGTCAAGGTGACGCTGGCCAACGAGAAGACCGGCCAGGTCCAGCAGTGGCACTATGCCGAGGGTCTGCGCGGCTATCTCGAGGAAGTGCTCGCGCACGAGACCGCGTCGCCGCCGGTGCTGCTCTTCGAGGGCGAGCAGTACACCGAGGCCGGCCACGAGACCTTCGCCGCGGGCGAGGGCGCCCAGTGGGTCGTCGTCTACACCGAGGACGGCGGGCTCGCGCGCGAGTCGTACGTGAACCTGATCCCGACCTCCGCCGGCGGCACGCACGAGTCGGGGCTGCGCGAAGGCCTGTACGGGGCGGTCAGGGGCTTCATCGAACTGCACAACCTGCAGCCCAAGGGCGTGAAGATCATGCCCGAGGACGTGTTCGCCCGCGCGAGCTTCGTGCTGTCGGCGCGCATCCTCGACCCGCAGTTCCAGGGCCAGACCAAGGAGCGGCTCAATTCGCGCGACGCGGTGCGGCTGGTGTCCGGCTACGTGCGCGGCAGCTTCGAGCTTTGGCTGAACCAGCACGTCGACTCGGGCCGCAAGCTCGCCGACCTCGTGATCCGCGCCGCGCAGGCGCGGCAGCGATCGGCGCAGAAGGTCGAGAAGCGCAAGGGCTCGGGCGTCGCGGTATTGCCGGGCAAGCTCACCGACTGCGAGAGCACCGACCTCGCACTCAACGAAGTCTTCCTCGTCGAGGGCGACTCGGCAGGCGGCTCGGCGAAGATGGGGCGCGAGAAGCACTTCCAGGCGGTGCTGCCGCTTCGCGGCAAGGTCCTCAACAGCTGGGAGACCGATCGCGATCGGCTGTTCGCCAACAACGAGATCCACGACATCGCGGTTGCGATCGGCGTCGATCCGCACCCTAAGGGTGCGACCCCCGATCTCTCCGGGCTGCGCTACGGCAAGATCTGCATCCTCTCGGATGCGGACGTCGACGGGTCGCACATCCAGGTGCTGCTGCTCACGCTGTTCTTCCGGCACTTCCCCGCGCTGATCGAGGCGGGACACATCTACGTCGCCCGCCCGCCGCTGTTCCGCGTCGACGTGCCGGCGCAGGGCAAGCGCCCGCTCAGGAAGCTCTACTGCCTCGACCAGGGCGAACTGGTTCACGTCGAGGACAAGCTGCGCAAGGACGGCCTGCGCGAAGGCAGCTGGAGCATCTCGCGCTTCAAGGGCCTGGGCGAGATGACGGCCGAACAGCTGTGGGAGACCACGCTGAACCCGTCGACGCGCCGGCTGCTCCAGGTGCGCTACGGCAACATCGCCGCGCTCGAGACCGAGGCGCAGTTCACGATGCTGATGGGCAAGGGCGAGGCGGCGGCGCGCCGCGCCTGGCTCGAGGAGCACGGCCACGAGGCGCAGGCCGACGTTTGAGGCGCTTCACGCTGACACGACATGGACATCGAACAATCCGCCCCCTTCGACGCCGATCCGCAGGACGACGACGACGCGCTGACGCTCGCGCGCTACGCGGAGCGCGCCTACCTCGACTACGCGATCTCGACGGTCAAGAGCCGCGCGCTGCCGGACGTCTGCGACGGCCAGAAGCCGGTGCAGCGCCGGATCCTCTACGCGATGAACGAGATGGGCCTTGGCCCCGCCGCGAAGCCGGTGAAGTCGGCACGGGTCGTCGGCGACGTGCTCGGAAAGTACCACCCGCACGGCGACACCGCGGCCTACGACGCGCTGGTGCGCATGGCGCAGTCGTTCACGCTGCGCTATCCGCTGATCGACGGGCAGGGCAATTTCGGCTCGCGCGACGGCGACGGCGCCGCCGCGATGCGATACACCGAGGCGCGGCTCACGCCGATCGCGCGGCTGCTGCTCGACGAGATCGGCGCGGGCACCGTCGATTTCATCCCGAACTACGACGGCTCGGGCGAGGAGCCCGCACTGCTGCCGGCGCGCCTGCCGATGGTGCTGCTGAACGGTGCGTCCGGCATCGCGGTCGCGCTCGCGACCGAGATCCCGCCGCACAACCTTCGCGAGGTCGCGAAGGCGGCGATCGCGGTCGTCAAGGATCCGAAGATCGGGCTCGACGACCTGCTCGTGCACGTGCCGGGGCCCGATTTTCCCGGCGGCGGCCAGATCATCTCGAGCCCGTCCGATCTCGCCGAGGCCTACGGCAGCGGCCGGGGCTCGATCAAGGTCCGCGCGCGCCACGTTTTCGAAGACCTCGCGCGAGGGCAGTGGCAGCTGGTCTTCACCGAACTGCCGCACGGCGTGTCGACGCAGAAGGTGCTCGAGGAGATCGAGGAGCTCACGAATCCGAAGGTGCGCGCCGGCAAGAAGGCGCTGTCGGCCGAGCAGGTGCAGCTCAAGCAGGTGTTCCTCTCGGTGATGGACGCGGTTCGCGACGAATCCGGCAAGGACGCGCCGGTGCGCCTCGTCGTCGAGCCCAAGACCTCGCGGATCGACCAGCAGGTGCTGCTCAGCACGCTGCTCGCGCACACGAGCCTCGAGACCGGCGTCTCGATCAACCTGGTGATGATCGGCCGCGACGGCCGGCCGCGGCAGAAGTCGCTGCGCGACATCCTCCTCGAGTGGGCCGAGTTCCGGGTCGCGACGGTGCGCCGGCGGACCGCACACCGGCTCGGCAAGGTCGACGACCGCATCCACATCCTCGAAGGCCGGCAGCTGGTGCTGCTGAACATCGACGAGGTCATCCGGATCATCCGCAACAGCGACGAGCCGAAGCCGGCGCTGATCGCGGCGTTCGGACTGTCCGACCGCCAGGCCGAGGACATCCTCGAGATCCGCCTGCGCCAGCTCGCGCGGCTCGAGGCGATCAGGATCGAGCAGGAGCTCGCGACGCTCAGGAAGGAGAAGGCCGAGCTCGAGGGGCTGCTCGCCAGCGACGCCGCGCTGCGCAGGCTCATCGTGCGGGAGATCGAGGCCGATGCGAAGCTGTACGGCGACGAGCGGCGCACGCTGATCGAGGCCGCCGCCCGCACGACGCTCGAAGTCAAGGTGGTCGAGGAGCCGGTGACGGTGATCGCGTCGAGCCGAGGATGGGTGCGCGCTCGCCAGGGCCACGGGCACGACGCCGCGCAGTTCACCTTCAAGAGCGGTGACGCGTTCTACGGCGCGTTCGAGGTGATGACGACCGACATGGTCTACGCGATCGCGACCAACGGGCGCGTCTATTCGATCCCGGTCGCGAACCTCCCCAGTGCCCGCGGCGACGGCGTGCCGATCACGTCCTTCGTCGAACTCGAGCCCGGCGCGCGGATCGACCACCTGTTCGCCGCCGCCGCCGATGCGTCGCTGCTGCTCTCGAGCAGTGCCGGCAGCGGGCTCGTGTGCCAGGCGCGCGACTGGCAGAACCGCATGAAGGCGGGCAAGAGCTTCTTCGCGCTGGATGCCGACGCCGTCCCGCTTCGCCCGGCACTCTTCGATCCCGCGAAGTCCACCACGGTCGTGTGTCTGAGCGACGGCATCGGCGGCGGCGACAAGGGTCGCCTGCTCAGCTTCGGACTCGACGAGGTGAAGGTACTGCGCAACGGCGGGCGCGGCGTCACGCTGATGGGACTCGACCCCAAGGAGCCGCTTCGCCAGGCGATCGTCTGCGGCAAGGACGGGCTGATCGTGCACGGGATCGGTCGCGGCGCGAAGCCGATGGACCGCACGCTGTCGATCCGCGAGATCGAGAGTCACGACGGCGCGCGCGCGCGCAAGGGCCGGATGCTCGAGCCGCGCTGGAAGGACGTGCTGCTCGCGCTGCCGAAGAAGTAAAGGGGTCAGGACATTTTTCGCGGCATCGCGGCTCGAAATGGCGTGGCGACAGCCCCGGTCCCGGCGGGCGGGCGGGTCGCGACGCTGGCGTTGCTGCTGCCGCTGCTGATGAGCCCGGGCTGCGCGAGCCGCAATCCGCACTTCGATCCGGCGAAGCCCCACCACACCTCGACCGGATTCAGGAACAGCGACGGATCGGCGATCGACAAGTCCTTCGCCGATCTCGTGCGCTGGCGCTGGCACGCCTGGCGCAACGACCTTCCCCCCGCGCCGGCCTCGCCGCAGGGTGCCTGGCCGTTCGCGTGGACGACGCCGGATCACGCGATGCTCGCGCGCGGCGCGCGTGCCGCCGCGCCGGGCGAGGCGTCGCCGATCACCGTCACCTGGATCGGCCACGCGACCGTGCTGCTCCAGGTCGCCGGCAAGACGATCCTCACCGATCCCCACTTCGGCGACCGGGCGTCGCCGGTCTCGTTCATCGGTCCGAAGCGCCGGATGCCGCTGCCGGCGACGCTCGACGAACTGCCGCGCATCGATCTGGTCGTGATCTCGCACGACCACTACGACCATCTGGATGCGCCGACGATCCGGCGGCTGGTCGCGCAGGCGGGCGGGGAGCCGGTGTTCGCGGTGCCGCTGGGCAACGAACGCCTGCTCGCCGAACTCGGTGCACGGCGGATCGTCGCGCTCGACTGGTGGGAGCGACGCTCGATCGAAGGCCTGGAGATCGGCTGCCTGCCGGTGCATCACTGGAGCGCGCGCGGCCTGGGCGATCGGAACGAGAACCTGTGGAGCGGCTGGCGCATCGCCGCCGACGGCTTCTCGTTCGTCTTCGTCGGCGACACCGGCTACTCCGCCGACTTCGCCGAGATCGGCCGCCGTGCCGGACCCTTCGACCTCGCGGCGATACCGATCGGCGCCTACGAGCCGCGCTGGTTCATGAAGGCGCAGCACGTGAACCCCTCGGAGGCGGTGCAGATCCTGCGCGACCTTCGCGCGCGCAGCGCGATGGCGATCCATTGGGGTACCTTCGAACTCACCGACGAGCCGCTCGACCGGCCGCTCGTCGACCTGGCGGCCGCGCTCGCGGCGGACGACGCGGATGCGCGCCGCTTCGAGGTCTACCGCCATGGCGAAACCCGCACGATCAGGAGGTAGCGGACATGGGCAAGGCGAAGACATCGGCGGATCGGCCCCAGGCGGGGCCGTTGCACGAGCCGCAGGCGACGCAGGTGGAGCGGCGCGGGTCGATGGCGTTCGCCGAGCGCGCCGGCAGCGACGGCGCGCGGATCGGCATTGCGCGCCTCGACCGGGCGGCGCAGTTGAACGCGCTGAATCTCGAGATGTGCGAGACGATGCTCGCGCAGTTCCGCCGATGGGCGTCGGACGAGTCGATCCGCGCGGTATTCCTCGCCGGCGAGGGCGAGAAGGGATTCTCGGCCGGCGGCGACGTCGCCGAGGTGTCGCGCCAGAATCGCAGCGGCCGCCCCGACCGCTATGCGTACGGCGACGCGTTCTTCGCGGTCGAGTACACGCTGAACCTGCTGATGCATACCTACCCGAAGCCGCTGGTGACCTGGGCGCACGGCGTCACGATGGGTGGCGGCCTGGGCCTGAGCGTGGCCGGCAGCCACCGCTTCGTCACCACGAAGTCGCGGATCGCGATGCCGGAGATCCACATCGCGCTGTTCCCGGACGTCGGCGGCGGGTGGTTCCTCAATCGGGTACCGGGTGAAGCGGGTCTGCTGCTCGCGCTGACCGGCATCGTCGTCAACGAGCAGGACGCGGTCTTCGCGCGTCTGGCCGACCACGTGGTGCGACACGAGCGGCAGGACGCGTTTCTCGACGGGCTCGCCGCGCTCGAGTGGGGCCGGTCGGCGCGCGACGACCGTGCTCGCGTCTCGCGCTTCTGTCGCGAGTTCGAGGCGGCCGAACCGCTCGCGCCCGACGAGATCGCGCCCGGCACGCTTCGCGACCGCCACGACCGCATCCGCTCGATCTTCACCCGCGCGACGATGGCAGGCATCCTGCGCGGACTGCAGGAGGCCGCGATGTCGGACCCGTGGTTCGAGCGCGCCTATCGCAATCTCGCCGACGGCTCGCCGACCGGCGCCGCCGTCAGCCTCGAGTACCTGCGCCGCTGTCGTCACCTCGGCCTGCGCGAGGTGCTCGACCTGGACCTCGTCGTCGCGAAGCAGTGCCAGCGGCATCACGACTTTCCCGAGGGCGTGCGGGCGCTGCTGATCGACAAGGACCGCAAGCCCAGATGGCAGCCGGCGAACGCCGGCGACGTCGACCAGGCCCTGGTCGACGGGTTCTTCGTCGCCCCCTGACCACCTCAGGCAGTCACCCATGCGCCCCCCAACCTCTGCGCCCACGCTCGTCGATCGCGTGCCCTACGAAGCCTTCGTCGACCGCCCGATCCTGAAGGCGCCGGCGCGCGTCCTCGTCTGGTTCATCGTCAACGTCGAGTACTGGTCGATCGACCGGCCGATGCCGCGCACCGTGCTCTCGCCGCCGATGGGCCAGTCGCTGCTACCGGACCTGCCCAACTGGGCCTGGCACGAGTACGGCATGCGCGCGGGCTTCTGGCGCATCCACGAGGCGTTGCGCGCGCGCGCGATCGTGCCGACCCTTGCGTTGAACGGAATGGTCTGCCAGCGCTATCCCCGCGTCGCGCAGGCCGCGCTGGACGCAGGCTGGGAGTTCATGGGGCACGGCTACGTCCAGGGCCCGATGCACAAGCTCGAGGACCAGGCGGCCGAGATCGCGCGCACGATGGACGCGATCCGCGCGTTCACCGGCGCCGCACCCAAGGGCTGGGAGAGCCCGGGGCTGACCGAGACCGGCGAGACGCTCGACCTGCTGTCGACGGCGGGCGTCGAATACGTCGCCGACTGGGTGATCGACGATCAGCCGACCTGGCTGCGCGCGTCGCCGCGACCGGTGCTCTCGGTGCCGTATACCGTCGAGCTCAACGACATCCCGGTGCACGCGATCCAGCAGCACGACAGCGACGAGCTGCGCAGGCGCGGCGTCGCGCAGCTCGATCGCCTGTGGCTCGAGGGCCGCCGGAACCCGAGGGTGATGGCGGTCAGCATCCATCCGTACATCACCGGCGTACCCCACCGCATCGCGGCTTTCGAGGCCCTGCTCGACGCGATCCTCGCGAAGAAGGAGGTCGCGATCATGACCGGCGGCGCGATCGCCGACTGGTACCGGGCTCAGGTGCCCGCGCCCGGCGCGACGCGCTGATCCAGCGCTTCGATCGCCTCGAGCAGGCGCTCGGGGCGATCGAGCGACGAGAGGTGGCCGCAGGGGTCGATGACGGTGAAGCGCGATCCCGGCACCTGCTCGGACATCGCCTGCATCTCCGCCGGCGGCGCGGCGCCGTCCTGGGCTCCCGCGACGAAGCCGACCGGCATGCCCAGCCCGCCCAGCGCGCCGTGCAGGTCGAGCCCGCAGATCGCGTGCACGCACGCCTCGTAGCCCTGCAACGAGGTGCGTCCGATCATCGCGCGGACGCGGTCCATCAGCGCGGGAGACGATTCGCGCACCGGCGTCGCGAACCACCGCTCGAGCGTCGGTTCGACGAGCGCCTCGATCCCCTGGGCACGCGCGAGCGCGACCCGCTGCTGCCACGCGCCGATCTGCGCGGCGTCGATGCGCGCGCGGCAGTGACACGCCAGCAGCGCGGCGACGCGCGACGGATGACGCAGGCCGGTCATCATCGCGGTCATGCCGCCGAGCGAGATGCCGACGATCGTCGCGCGCCCGACGCCGGCGGCATCGAGCACCGCGACCAGATCGTCCGACAGGTCCTCGAGGCGCGCCTTGCCGGACGCGCTGGTGCTCGCGCCGTGGCCGCGGGTGTCGTACCGAAGCACCCGATGGCGCGACGCCAGCGCCTGCACGACCGGGTCCCACATCAGGTGGTCGGTCGCGAGCGAGTTCGACAGGATCAGCGCCGGCGCGTCGGTCGGCCCGTCCGACCGCCAGACGAGCGTCGAACCGTCCGGGCGATACAGCCTGGAGAACGGGTTGGCTGCGGCGTTGCCTTCGCCCGGAGGCGGTGGCGCGGACTCGGGCATGAGGCCTCCGGATTCGATGGGCAGGGTTTTCACGACACTGGCCGCTGCGACGCGCGCATTGTATGATCTGTTGATACGTCGATCAACAACGGTCGGTCAACGACGGAGGGGGCGGCTTGCCGGCGTCACGCGCGACGGAATCAGGAAGTGCGGGGGCGTCGCTGGGTCGCGAGGCCGACGCGCGGGCGCCCGCGCGGCGTGCGCTTCCCGGCCACCGGTGCCGGCGTCGACATCAGTCCCGGGTAGACCGCCCGCGCGCCTGCGAGAAAGAGGTCGATCGAGTCGCCGAAGCGGGTGTCGAAATCGAGCACCGGCTCGCTGTTGAAGAGCGAGCGCCGCACGACCCAGTAGAACGCGCTGCCCTGCAGCGTCCACGCGAGCTCGATCTCGCGCGGCGTGATCCCGCCGGCCTTGCGCAGGTCGCGAGGCGGCAGGCATTCGCGCCGCAGTTCCTCGCAGACCGTGGTCAGGATCTTGTCCTCGACGATCCGGAGCACGTAGTCGCGGTTGAAGCCGAAGCCGGCGAGCCCCGAGTACATGTAGATGCGCAGCCACTCGGGCTGGTAGGTGGCGGCGATGTATTCGCGGTAGAAGCGCAGCAGCCGTTCGCGAAGCGGAACCGCCCGGTCGCGCAGCAGCACGAGCCAACGATCGTCCCAACGGTTCAGGAACACCGCCTCGAACACGGCCTGGATCAGCGCCTGCTTGGACGGGAAGTATCGATACAGCAGCGGCTGCGAGACCCCGATGCGCCGGGTCAGTTCGCGCGTCTGGACGGTGAAGCCCGCCTCGGCGAAGTAGCTGATCGCGGCGTCGAGGATCTGGCGCCGCCGGACGTCGGGGTCGAGCCGCGACGGGCGGGCCGCGCAGGCCGCGTCAGGTCTGCCGGTTTCCGCCGATCGCTCCTCGCCTCGTTCTCTCGACACGCTCAATGCACGCACACGCCTCGGGCGCCGGACCCGGTGAATCCGGCAACGCCGCCGGTCCCGGCGACGCGCCGGCGGAATCTCTCGCCGTGACGCGTCGCGCCATCGTGATCGGCGGCTCGATGGGCGGGATGTTCGCGGCCAACTTCCTGCATCGCGCGGGCTGGTCGGTTCGCGTCCTCGAGAAATCGGCCGTTGCACTGACCAGTCGGGGCACCGGGATTGTAACCAACGACGGGTTGCGCACGTTGCTGCACATGGCAGGCGTCGACCCGGACGCGCCGCTCGGCTTCGAGATCCGGCGGCGGATGGTCATCGACACCGCCGGCACGACGCTCGCCCAGGTGGAACGGCCGCAGACGATGACCGCCTGGTCGAGGCTGCTCGGCCTGCTGCAGCGCGCGCTGCCGGCCGATCGCTACCACCTGGGCAGGACGGCGATCGCGGTCGACCCGGGCGATGCGCAGCGGGCGGCGCGGGTGCGGTTGGCCGACGGCGCGTGCATCGACGCGGACCTGGTCGTCGTCGCCGATGGGGTGCGCTCGAGCTTTCGCACGCCGCTGTTCGACGCGCCGCCGCCGGTGGCCGCCGGCTACGTCGCCTGGCGATCGCTGGTGCCGCTATCGCGCCTCGGCGACGACGACCGCGCGTGGATCGAGCGCAACTTCGTGTTCGCGCTCGCACCGGGCGAGGAGATCGTCGCCTATCCGGTCCTCGGCGAGGACGGCACCGTGATGGTCAACGTCGTCTGGTATCGCGACACGTCCGACGACACGCTGCGCGAACTGCTGACCGACGCCGCCGGCAGGTACTACCCGGACGGCATCGCCCCGCAGTCGATCCGCCGTGGCTTCATCGATGCGGCGATGCGCGAGGCGCGCGCGTCGCTGCACGCGCGCTGGAGCCGGATCCTGTCGGTGTCGACCGACTGGATGCTCCAGGTGATCGTCGACTCGCGCACGCCGCGGATGAACGCCGGCCGGGTCGCGCTCGTCGGCGACGCCGCATTCGTCGCGCGGCCCCACGTCGGGCAGGGCGTGACCAAGGCGGGCGGGGACGCGCTGGCGCTCGCCGAGGCGGTGGCGGATCCTGCAATCGACGTCGCGTCGGCGCTGGCGTCGTACTCGACCAGGCGGGTGCCGGTCGGGGAATACGCCGTCGACCTCGCCCGCAGGCTGGGCGCGGTCGTCTATCGCGACCCAGCCGCCTGCACGCCCGACCAGAGCCTGCACGCCGCGCACTACCGCGACGCCGGGCACCTGCTCGCCGATTCCGCGGTCGAACTCGACCAAGTCGCCAACCTGGGTGCCGTTTCGGCGCGATCATGAGAAAACAGCCAGTCAAGAGCAGTGCGGTCAAGCGCAGCGCGATCGAGCGCAGTGCGGTCGATCGCGGCGCAGTCACGAAGAAGCGGCTCCAGGTCGGCGTCGACATCGGCGGCACCTTCACCGACTGCGTCGTCATCGACGAGTCCGGCGCGATGACCGTCGCGAAGTCGCCGTCGACCCCACCGGATTTCGGCCAGGGCATGATCGACGCGATGAACGTCGCCGCCGGGCAGATGGGGCTCCCCTTCGCCGAGTTCTGCTCGCGCATCGGCGTGCTGACGCACGGCACCACCGTCGGCACCAATGCGCTGATCCAGCGGCGCGGCGCGCGCGTCGGGCTGATCACGACGCTGGGGCACGAGGATGCGATCCACATCATGCGCGGCTCGCGGGGCGTGACCTCGCGCAACCTGAACCAGGTCGTGCACTTTCCGGAGAGCCGCAAGCCGGTGCCGATCGTCTCCAAGCGGCACATCGTCGGCGTGTCCGAGCGCGTCGACTGCCACGGCGCCGTGGTCGTCGAACTGAACGAGGCGCAGGCGCGCGAGGCGGTCGACGCGCTCCTCGCGAAGGGTGTCGACGCGATCGCGGTCTGCCTGCTGTGGTCGTTCAAGCACCCGGCGCACGAGCGGCGGATCGTCGACATGGTGCGCGAGGCCGCGCCCGACTGCTTCGTCACCTGCTCGGTCGATCTGTCGCCGAAGTGGGGCGAGTACGAACGCATGACGGCGACGGCGCTGAACGCGTACATCGGCCCGGTCACCGCGCGCTACCTGCGATCGCTCGACGCGAAGCTCAAGGCCGCCGGCTACACGCAGCCGCTGCAGATCACCCAGTGCGGCGGCGGCTCGATCTCGGTCGAGCGCGCGATCGAGGCGCCGCTGCTCACCCTCGACTCGGGCCCGGTGTCGGGCGTGACCGGCTCCCAGTTCCTCGGCCGGCTGATCGGCTGCCCGGACATCATCACGACCGACATGGGGGGAACCTCCTTCGACGTCGGCATCGTGCGCGACGGCCGGCCCGCCTACAGCTTCGTGTCGAACGTCGCCCAGTACGAGTACTTCATCCCGAAGGTCGACATCCAGGCGATCGGCTCGGGCGGCGGCTCGCTCGCGAGCGTGGACACTGCGTCGAAGACGCTGCGCGTCGGTCCCGAGTCGGCCGGCGCCGAGCCGGGCCCCGCGTGCTACGGCAAGGGAAACCCGATGCCGACGGTGACCGACGCCGACGTGGTGCTCGGCTATATCGACCCCGACAACTTCCTCGGCGGACGCATCCGGCTCGACAAGGCAGCGGCGGTCGCGGCGGTGCAGCGCGTCGCCGACGACCTCGGACTGTCGCTGATGCAGGCGGCGGCCGGGATCGCGAAGATCGCCGAGTTCAAGATGGCCGACATCATCCGCAAGACCACGGTCGAGAAGGGCTTCGATCCGCGCGACTTCACCGTGTTCGCGTTCGGCGGCGCCGGCCCGGTGCACGCGGGGGTGTTCGCCCGCGAACTGGGCGTGCGCAAGGTGCTGATCCCGCTGAACCGGCTCGCGTCGACCTGGTGCGCGTTCGGCGCGGCCACCGCCGACGTTCTCCACATCCACGAGCAGGTGGCGATCCAGGCGTCGCCCTTCGACGTCGACGGTGTGAACGCGATCCTCGCGTCGCTCGCCGCACAGGCCGATGCGGCGCTCGATCGCGATGCGATCCCGAAGCGCGGCAGAAGCCTGCGCTTCTCGATCGACATGCGGCATCGGGGCCAGATCAACGAGGTCGAGGTCGACCTCGACGGGCTAGCCGGCGCCCGTGGGCGGCTCGACGCCCGTGCGATGCGCGAGCTGCTCGAGGCGTTCTACGCGCGCTACGAGTCGATCTACGGCCGTGGCTCGTCGTACCGCGATGCGCGGCTCGAGATGGTGACCTTCCGGATACGCGCGACTGCAGCGTCGGCTCCGGTGACGCTGCCCTCGGCGAAGCGGATGCGCGCGGCGATCGTCGCCGGCGCGCAGACCGGCCGTCGCCCGGTGTACTGGGGCGATGTCGGGCGACGTGCCGGCGGCGGCGACGGCAGGCCCAGGCAGACGCCGGTGTTCGACGGCGAGCGCCTCGCGCCGGGCAACCGGATCGACGGCCCGGCGATCGTCGAGACCAGCCAGACGACGGTCGTCGTGCATCCGCACCAGCACCTGCTGGTCGATCGGCTCGGCAACTTCGAGCTCCACTTCGCGAAGGAACAGCGATGAACGGTCCGGCGATGACGCTGCGCTTCGATGGCCGCGACAACGGCTACGTGCCCCCGGAGGTCCTCAGGATCGACCCGAGACTCAAGCTGCACACGGCGGCGAGCCGCACGCTCGACCCGATCACCTTCGAGGTGATCCGTCACAGCCTCTGGAACGTCAACGAGGAGCACGGCGCGACGGTGCAGCGCCTGTCGGGTTCGCCGGTCGCGATGTACGCGCTCGACCTCAATCCGTCGATCCTCACCGCCGACGGCGAGTTCGTGTTCTTCGGGCCGTACATGCAGTACATGTCCGGCGTGACCGACACGCAGGTCAAGTGGATCCTCGAGAACCGCTCGGGCAATCCCGGCGTGCGCGAGGGCGACATGTTCCTCGCCAACGATCCCTGGGTCGGCGCCGCGCACCAGCAGGACGTGATGCTGATCTGTCCGGTGTTCAGCGCCGGCAAGCTGTTCTGCTGGGTGACGAACTGCCTGCACCAGTACGACATCGGCGGGATCACGCCGTCGAGCTTCTGTCCGTCCGCCGAAAGTGCCTTCGAGGAAGGGATCCTGATCCCGCCGGTGAAGATCGTCGAGGGGGGCGAGATCCGCCGCGACATCGAGGAGCTCTACCTGCGCGCGTCGCGAAAGCCGGCGGCGGTGGCGCTGGACTTCCGTGCGCAGCTCGCCGGCAACCTGACGGCGAAGGCGAGGATCGAGTCGCTGCTCGCGCGCTACGGCGCCGACGTCGTCAAGGCCGTGATGAACAAGATCCTCGACGATGGCGAGCGCGCCTTCCTCGAGAAGATGGCCAGGCTGCCCGACGGCACCTGGCGCGACCGGACGTACGTCGAGTGCTGCCGGCCGGGCGACCGCCGCACCCACCGGGTGCAGCTCGCGCTGCACAAGAAGGGTTCGACGCTGACCTTCGACAACGAGGGCACCGCCGGCCAGGACGGCGCGATGAACGCGACCTTCTCGGGATGGCGCGGCTCGATCATGGTCGCGCTGAACCAGCTGCTGTGCTGGGACCAGTACTTCGCGATCGGCGGCGCGCTGCGTCACGTGAGATTCGCGCCGACGCCGGGCACGATGAACTGCGCGAACTTTCCCGCGTCGGTGTCGACGGCGCCGATCCAGGCGATGGAGATCTCGCTCTACCCGACCTACAACGTGCTCTCGAAGATGATCCACGGCGACGCGGCGATGCGCGGCGACATCATGTGCATCGGCGGCACGAGCCAGTGGCCTGCCACGCTGTTCCGTGGCACCGACCAGTGGGGCGAGCGCTTCGGCTACCTGCTGGTCGATCCGATCGGCGGGGCGATCGGCGCGTTCGCGACCGGTGACGGCATCTCGACCGGCGGCCAGTCGCGTACGCCGATCTGCAAGCTGCCCAACGTCGAGCACACCGAGCAGACCTTCCCGCTGCTGTTCCTCTACCGCAAGGAGGTCGTCGACTCGGGCGGCGCCGGCCGGCATCGCGGCGGCATGTCGGCCGAGTCGTGCTTCATTCCGCACGGCACCGACGAGATCACCCACGACACGCTGTCCTCGGGCAATGCGATGCCGACCTCGACCGGCATGATGGGCGGGTACCCCGCGACGGTGAACGTCTACACCTTCCGCCGCGACACCGACATCGTCGAGCGCATGAATGCCGGCGACATGCCGGGCGACATCGCGCAGGTCGCCGGTCGCGACGAGGTGCTGCAACTGCGCCAGCAGGGCTTCACGCAGCGTCGACGCGACGTGTACGCGGTCATCTGGACCGGCGGCGGCGGATTCGGGGATCCGCTGCTGCGCGATCCCGCGCAGGTGCTCGACGACGTCATCGAGGAGCGCGCGGTGTCGGTCGAGGCGGCACGCACGATCTACGGCGTCGTGATCGATGGCGAGCACGTCGACGAGCAGGCGACGCAGGCGCTGCGGGCCGCGATGCTGGACGCGCGTCGCGCGCACCGGCACCCGACGCAGGTCGACTTCGTGCCGGGCGAGCGGCTCACCGGCAAGCTGGTGTCCGAGCCGACCGCGAACCTCGGCGTGCGGCTGGCCGGCGGCGGCCGCCGCGCGAAGCGCTGGTGCTGCCTGGGCTGCGCGACCGACCTCGGGCCGCTGGACGCCAACTACAAGCTCGGCTGCGCGCGGCTGGACGCGCCGATCGAGTCGGCGAATCCGAACATCGGCGACTGGTCGCGCTATGTCGACGACCAGCCGGTGTTCCGGCAGTTCTTCTGTCCGAACTGCGGCAGACTGATCGAGAACGAGGTCGCGCGCAGCGACGATCCGCTGTTGACGGACATCCGGATCGACCGGTGACGCGCGACCGGACGCCGGCGGGCGCGGATCGATCCGTGCGGCGGCGGTCGGGGATTCCCCTGAGTCGCCGGACGGTGCAATCCGGACCCGAAACCGATACCATCCGGCCGAGAGTGATCGGTTGATCAACCAGCATCACGCCAGTGTCCAAGCCGGTAGAGCCCGTCTTCCGTGCACCGTGCGGATCCGGGCAGCCCACGCAGCAGGTCCGAGCATGCCGATCACCGACATCAACCACTACCTCGTACGCACCGGGAACCTCGAGCGCTCGCGTCGTTTCTACGTCGACGTGCTCGGGTTCGACGAGACGCCGCGCCCGGATTTCCCTTTCCCCGGCTACTGGCTCGGCGTCGGCGGCGGCGTCCAGGTCCACCTCGCGCCGGACGACATCCCGAATCGCGAGCTCTACTTCCTCGGCACGCCGCCGGGTGCGGCGGGCGACAACAGCGGGGCGATCGACCACGTCGCCTTCGTCGCGTCCGATCCCAGGGCGATGCTCGAGCGGCTGAGGGCGCGGGGCGTCCCGGTGCGAAGCCGCTTCCTGTCCGCGTCGAAGCTCTACCAGCTGTTCGTCACCGACCCGGACGGGATCACGATCGAGCTCAATTTCAACGGGGTCGCCGACGTCTCGGGTTGGGACGATGGCGAAGACTATGCGAAGATGGCGCGCGTACCTGGAACCTGAGCGGCGCTTGCCTGCCGGCGATGCCGGTCGGCGGTGCACGGCCGACGGCACCGCGAGGCAGCCGGAACAACGATAGACATTTGGAGACCAAGACCATGAAGATGACGCGTCGCAAGTTGCTCGGTGCCGCAGGTGCCGGCGTGATCGGTTCCAGCCTCTCGCCGGCGCTCGTTCGCGCCCAGTCGGCGCCGATCCGCATCGGCATGAGCATGCCGCAGACCGGCGGCCTGGGCGGTGGCGGGCAGGCGGCACTCGTCGCGATCCGGATGTGGGTCGACGAAGTCAACGAGCGCGGCGGCCTGCTCAAGCGCAAGGTCGAGTTCACCGCCTACGACGACCAGTCGAATCCCGCCAACACCCCGGGGATCTACACGAAGCTGCTCGACGTCGACAAGGTCGACCTGCTGATCGCGCCGTACGCGACGGTGCCCACCGCGCCGATCATGCCGCTCGTCAAGCAGCGCGGCAAGCTGCTGATGGGCAATTTCTCGTTCCAGGTGAACGCCAAGGTGAACCACGACATGTGGTTCAACAATGCGCCGTGGAACAAGGCCGACGGCTGGTCGCGCGGGTTCTTCGGGTCGGGCGAGAAGGCAGGTGCGAAGAAGATCGCGGTCGTCGCGTCGGACCAGGAGTTCTCGCAGAACCTCGCCGACGGCGCGCGCGAGATCATCAAGAAGAAGGGCTTCGAGTCGGTGTACGACCAGAACTACCCGCCGACCACCACCGACTTCTCGTCGATCATCCGCTCGATCCGCGCCCGCAGGCCGGAGATGGTGTTCGTCGCGTCCTACCCGAACGACTCGGTCGCGATCGTCAAGGCCGTCAACGAGATCGGGCTCGGTTCGCAGGTCCAGGTGGTCGGTGGCGGCATGGTCGGACTGCAGTTCACGCCGCTGATGGTGAGCCTGGGCAGCCTGCTCAACGGCTTCGTGAACTACCACACCTACGTGCCCGGCATGAAGATGCCCGGCATCGACGCCTTCTTCGAGAAGTATTCGGCCAAGGCCGCCGCCGCGAAGGTCGATCCGCTCGGCCACTACCTGCCGCCGTTCAACTACGCGATCGGACAGATGCTCGAGCAGGCGATCACCGCGACCGGCACGATCGAGGACCGCAAGCTCGCCGACTACCTGCGCGCGAACGAGATGAAGACCGTCGTCGGCCCGGTGCGCTTCGACGCGACCGGCGAGCGCGCGAACGAGCGACTTGTCACCGTGCAGTTCCGCGGCGTCAAGAACAACGACCTCGCCCAGTTCAAGGGGACCGACCGGCAGATCGTCATCGACCCGGCGGGAGACAAGACGGGCGACATCGTGATGCCCTACGACAAGGGCCGCAAGGCAGCCTGATCCGCTTCACCGCCGCATTCCGTCCAGGGCCTCTCGTTGTTCTTCTCGTTCGATCTCCTGCTCGAAGCGGTCATCTTCGGGGTCCTGCTCGGGTGCTTCTACGCCGCACTGAGCCTGGGGTTGTCGGTGGCGTTCGGCCTGCTCGACGTGCCACACGTCGCGCATCCCGCGTTCCTGATCCTCGGCTCGTACGGCGTGTGGCTGCTGGGTACCCACGGCATCGATCCGATCGTCGCCGGCATCTTGCTGATGCCGGTGTTCTTCCTGCTCGGCGTCCTGATCTACCGCTTCTACTACGAGACCTTCGAGCGGCGCGGCGCAGAGGCCGGGATCCGCGGCCTCGCGTTCTTCTTCGGCATGGCGTTCATCATCGAGGTGATGCTGATCGTCTTCTTCGGCGTCGACCAGCGCTCGGCCGTCGCCGACTACATCGGCAGCAGCGCCGAGTTCGGCGACATCCGCATTCCGTGGCGCATGCTCGTCGCCTTCGGCATCGCGCTCGTGCTGACGGTCACGCTGACCGCCTACTTCTCCCGGACCTTCATGGGGCGGGCGATCAAGGCGGTCGGGCAGGACGAAGGCGCGCTGCGGCTGATGGGAGCCGACCCGGTCCGGATCAAGCAGCTCGCCTTCGGCATCGCCACCGCGGTGAACGCGCTCGCCGGCGCGATGCTGATCATCGTGGGGCCGGTCGAACCCTCGCTCGACCGGGTCTACATCGGGCGCACCTTCTGCGTCGTCGTGCTGGCCGGGCTGGGCAGCATGAGCGGCACGCTGGTGGCGGGCCTCATCCTCGGCGTCATCGAGTCGATCGTGATGGTGTTCTTCGGCACCTCGTGGGCGCCGGCGGTCGCATTCGGCCTGCTGCTGGTGATCCTCGGCATCCGGCCCCAGGGCCTCTTCGGCCGGTAGGCGGCGCCGATGCGCTACTGGATCGTCTCCGTCCTCGTCACGCTCGGCCTGATCGGGCTCGCGCTCGCCGACGTCAACGAGTACCTGTTCTTCGCCGGGTTCGTGGTCCTGCAGTTCGTCGTGATCGCGACCGCCTGGAACATCCTGGGCGGCTACGCCGGTTACGTGAACTTCGGCGTACCCGCGTTCGTCGCGACCGGCGGCTACACGGCGCTGGTGCTGTTCAAGGCGTGGGGCCTGCCGATCGTCGTCCAGGTGCTGGCCGGCGCGCTGACCGCGGGCATTCTCGGCCTGCTGCTCGGGCTGCTGACGCTGCGCCTGCGAGGCATCTACTTCTCGATCGCGACGATCGCGATCGTCGTGATCCTCGAGACCGTCGTCGCGAACTGGCGCTACGTCGGCGGCGCGTCCGGCATGCAGGTGAGCCGGCCCGAGGCCGTCGCGTTCTTCGACAGCTACACGCGGATGCTGTTCGCGCTGATGGCGGTGATGGCCTTCGCGGCGGTGTCGATCGCGCGCCACATCCAGGGCTCGTACTTCGGTCGCGGCCTGCGGGCGCTGCGCGATTCCGAGGACGCGGCGGAGTCGACCGGCGTCCCGACGCTCAGGCTCAAGCTCGCGGCGTGCGTCGTGTCCGGTGCGCTGCTCGGCGCGGCCGGCGCGCCGATGCCGATGTACATGAGCTTCATCGATCCGGCGTCCAGCTTCAATCTCAGCTACTCGGTGTCGGCGCTCGCGATGCCGATCATCGGCGGCATGTCGCACTGGGTGGGCCCGCTGATCGGCGCGCTGCTGCTCGGCTCGATCCAGCAGACGGTCACCGTCACGATCTCGAGCGAGCTGAACGTGCTGGTCGTCGGCGTCCTGCTCGTGCTGTTCGTCGTGCTCGCGCCCGAAGGGATCTGGGGACTCTGGAAGAAATGGAAGCGCTCCTCCAGATAAGCGGTCTTCGCAAGCACTTCGGCGGCTTCGTCGCGCTCGCCGGCGTCGACCTCGCGGTCGGCGAGGGCGAGCGGCTCGGGCTGATCGGGCCCAACGGGTCGGGCAAGACGACGCTGATCAGCTGCGTGTCGGGCTCGCTCTTCAACGACGCCGGCAGCATCCGCTTCGGCGGGCAGGAGGTGTCCCGGCTCAGCCCGCACCAGCGCACCCGGCTCGGCATCGCTCGCAGCTTCCAGATCCCGCGCCCGTTCGCGAGCATGTCCGTGCTCGAGAACCTGATGGTGCCCTTCGACTGGGTCAAGCGGGCGCGCAGCGGCAGCTCGCGCGAGGCGGCGGACGAGGCGATGGCGATCCTGGCGCAGATGGGGCTCGCCGACAAGGCGAAGGTGCAGTCGAACCAGCTGTCGCAGGTCGAGCTGCGCAAGATGGAGCTCGCGCGAGCGATGGCGGCGCGTCCCAGGCTGCTGATCTCCGACGAGGCGCTGGCGGGGCTGGCCGGCGCCGAGGTCGACGAGGTGCTCGACATCCTGTTCCGCCTGAACGCCGACGGCATCACGGTGATCATGATCGAGCACATCATGCAGGCGGTGATGAAGTTCTCGCAGCGCGTGGTCTGCCTGGATACCGGGCAGATCATCTGCGAGGGCACGCCCACCGAGGTCGTCGCGCATCCCGACGTGCAGAGGGCGTATCTTGGCGATTGAACTGCTCGTCGAGGACGTGCACGCCGGCTACGGAGCGGTCAAGGCGCTGCTCGGCGTGTCGCTGCACATCGCCAACGGGCAGACGGTCGCGCTGCTGGGCACCAACGGCAACGGCAAGAGCACGCTGATGAAGTGCGTGATGGGCATCGTGCGACCGACGCAGGGCCGCGTGGTGCTGCGGATCGACGGGGTCGAGCACGATCTGGGCAGGCTGAGCACCGAGGCGATCGTCGACCTGGGGGTCGCGCTCGTGCCCGAAGGCAGGCGGCTGTTCCCGAAGCTCACCGTCGAGGAGAACCTGTACCTCGGCGCGTACCGGCCGACCGCGCGCGCGCAGCTGGCGTCGAACCTCTCGTTCGCCTACGAGGCGTTTCCGGTGCTGCACGAGCGCCGTCGCCAGCTCGCGGGCTCGATGTCGGGCGGCCAGCAGCAGATGCTCGCGATCGCGCGCGCGCTGATGAGCGCGCCGAGGCTGCTGCTCGTCGACGAGCCGTCGGTGGGACTGTCGCCGCTGCTGGTCTCGCAGACCATCGCGACGATCAAGACGCTGAAGGAGAAGTACGGGCTGACCGTGCTGATGGCGGAGCAGAACTTCAAGCAGGCGATGCGCATCGCCGACCAGGGCCACATCATCGTCCACGGCGAGATCGTCTTCGGCGGCGACGTCGACAGCCTGATGGCGAACGACCTGGTCAAGAGTTTCTATCTCGGCGTCGGCGCATAGCGCCGCATCGGCAGCAAACCCGGAGGAGGCGATGAAGTCCGCTGCATTCGACTACGTGAGGCCGGATTCGCTCGCCGAGGCGCTGGCGATCCTGGAGGCGCGCGGGCCCGCGGCGCGCGTGCTCGCGGGTGGCCAGAGCCTGCTGGCGATGATGAACCTCCGGCTCGCGACGCCGGAACTGCTGATCGACATCGGTCGCGTGCCGGGGCTTCGCGGGATCGCCAGGGACGGCGATCGCCTGCGTGTCGGCGCGCTGGTGACCCACGCCGCGCTCGCGTCGTCGGCGGAGATCGCGGCGTGCGTGCCGCTGCTCGCGCAGGCGGTGCCGCACGTCGCGCACGCGGCGATCCGCAATGCCGGCACGATCGGCGGCAGTCTCGCGCTCGCGGATCCGGCGGCCGAGTACCCCGCCGTGGCGCTCGCGCTCGACGCACGGATCGTGCTGGCGAGCACGAAGGGCGAGCGCACCGTCGCGGCGTCCGACTATTTCCTCGGGCTCTACGAGACGGCGATGCGTGACGACGAGCTCCTGCTCGCGACCGAGTGGCCGTGCGCCGCGCCGGGCGATCGCGGCGCCTTTCTCGAACTCGCGCGGCGGCGCGGCGACTACGCGATGGTGGGCGTCGCGGCGACCGCGTCCTTGCGGGGCGGGCGCGTCGACGCGGCCCGGATCGCGTGGCTCTCGGTCGCCGACCGTCCGCTGCTCACCGTGTCCTGCGCCGACGCCGTCGTCGGCACGTCGCTGGACGCGGCGGCGATCGCCGCCGCCCGGACCGCGCTCGCCGTCGAACTCGCGCCGCACGTCGACCGTCACCCGGACGCGGCGACGCGGCGCCACCTGGCCGGCGTGCTGCTCGAGCGCGCGCTGCGCGCGATCGCGGCGTCTGCCGGTGCCGATGGAGGCGAGTCATGAACGATGCACCGAAGCGCGTTCCCGCGCGCGCGATCTCGGTCGAGGTCAACGGGCACGCCGTCGAACGCGCGGTGCCGCCGCGGATGCACCTCGTGGATTTC
Source organism: Lautropia sp. (assembly GCA_050248115.1). GTDB lineage: Bacteria > Pseudomonadota > Gammaproteobacteria > Burkholderiales > Burkholderiaceae_E > Lautropia. Next base: position 240,205 of record JBFWSZ010000011.1, on the reverse strand, counting down.
CTGCGCGAGGAGCTCGATCTCACCGGCAGCCACCTGGGCTGCGAGCACGGGGTGTGCGGCGCGTGCCAGGTCATGCTCGACGGCACGCTGGTACGCGGCTGCCTGACGCTCGCGGTCCAGGCCGACGGTCGCAAGGTGCAGACGGTCGAGGGGCTCAGCGACAGCGGGGAACTGGCCCGCCTCCAGCGCGCGTTCCTGGACCACAACGCGCTGCAGTGCGGGTTCTGCTCGGCAGGCATGCTGCTGTCCGCGCTCGACCTCGTGCGTCGCAATCCGGGCGCGACCCGCGACGAGATCAGGGACCACCTGTCCGGCAACTACTGTCGCTGCACCGGCTACCAGGCGATCGTCGACGCGATCGAGTCGGTTCTGCGAGCGCCCGGAGGCCAGCGATGAACGCGCGAACCGAACTCCCGGTGGCGCCGGGACAGGTCGACCCCACCACGGTCCCCGGCGCGGGCGAGGCACGGGGCTACATCGGCCGATCGGCGCCGCGCAGCGGTGCGCGGCGCCTGTTGCAGGGGCGGGGCAGCTATCTCGACGACCTCAGGGCGCCCAGGCTCGCGCACGTCGTGTTCGTGCGCAGCCCGCACGCGCACGCCCGGATCCTGCGCGTCGATCTCGATTCGGTGCGCCGGCAGCCCGGTGTCATCGCCGCGTTCGACGGCGCCGCGATCGCCGAGGTCTGCACGCCGTGGGTCGGCGTGCTCGGACACCTGAAGGGGATCAAGTCCGCGCCGCAGCACGCGGTCGCGATCGACCGCGCGTGCTGGCAGGGCGAGGCGGTCGCCGCGATCGTCGCCGAGTCGCGCCGTGCCGCCGAGGACGCGCTCGAGCACGCGGTCGTCGACTGGGAGCCGCTTCCGGTCGTCGTCGAGATGCGCGATGCGCTTCGGGGCGAAGTGCTCGTGCACGAGTCGCTCGGCGACAACGTCTGCTTCTCGCGCGAACTCGAGACCCCCGGCTTCGCCGACGCGTGGGCGCGGGCCGACCTCGTCGTCGAGCGCCGTATCCGCTTCTCGCGACACACCGGCTTGACGAACGAGCCGCGCGGCGTGCTCGCCGACTACCAGCCGGCCGACCACAGCCTGACCGTGCACATGGGCACGCAGGCGCCGCACATGATGCAGGACGTGATCTCGCGGCACCTGGGCATCCCGGAGTCGAACGTTCGCGTCGTCTGCAGGGACGTCGGCGGGTCCTTCGGCATCAAGGTGCACGTCTACCCGGACGAACTCGCGACGGTCGCGTTGTCGGTGATGCTGCGCCGCCCGGTCAAGTTCGTCGCCGACCGCATCGAGTCGTTCCTGACCGACATCCACGCGCGCGAGCACGAGGCGACGATCCGCATGGCGTGCACGCGGGAAGGCGACATCCTCGCGTTCGACCTCGACGATCTCACCGGGATCGGCCCGTACTCGGTTTATCCTCGCACCAGCGGGATCGAGGGAAACCAGGTCGTCAACCTCGTCGGCGGGCCCTACCGCCACCGCGAGTACCGGGCGAAGCTGAACGTCGTCTTCACCAACAAGAACGTCACCTGCCAGTACCGCGCGGTCGGCCATCCGATCGCGGTCGCGCTGACCGAGGCGATCGTCGACGACGGCGCGCGTGCGCTCGGGATCGATCCGATCGCGTTCCGGCGCCGGAACCTGATTCCCGACGACGCGTATCCCTATGCGTTTCCATCGGGACTGCGCTTCGAGCGGCTGTCGCATCACCAGTGCGTCGACAAGCTGCTGCACCTGATGGACTACGAGCGGCTTCGCGCCGATCAGGCCGCGCTGCGGGCGAAGGGCGTGTACCGCGGCATCGGCTTCGCCGCGATGATCGAGGTGACGAACCCGTCGCCGGCGTTCTACGGCGTGGGTGGCGCGCGCATCTCGGCGCAGGACGGCGCGACGGTCCGGCTCGACCCCGCCGGCATGGTCAACGTGCTGGTGAGCGTCACCGAGCAGGGCCAGGGCACCGAGGCGGTGTTCCAGCAGATCGCCGCCACGGCGGTCGGCGTCTCGCTCGACAAGGTCCGCGTGGTCACCGGCGACACCGCGGTCACGCCCTACGGCGGCGGCACCTGGGCGTCGCGCGGCGCCGGCATCGGCGGCGAGGCCGTGCTGCAGGCGGGCAAGGCGCTGAAGGCGAACATCCTGGACGTCGCGGCCGCGATCCTCGCGCAGGACGGCAAGCCGGCGCCTGCGCGCGGCGCGCTCGACGTCGTCGACGACCGGGTGATCGACGCTCTGACCGGGCAGCCGTTGATGCCGCTGGCCGAAGTCGGTCGGGTCGCATACTTCAGGCCGGACACGCTGCCGATGGACTTCCAGTCCGAGCTCACCGTCACCCGCCACTACACGCCGCGCGAATACGGCTTCACGTTCACCAACGGCATCCAGGCGTCGCTGGTCGAGGTCGACGTCGAGACCGGCTTCGTCAAGCTGCTCGCGCACTGGTGCGTCGAGGATTGCGGCACCGTGATCAACCCGATGCTGGTCGACGAGCAGATCCGCGGCGGCATCGTCCAGGGCATCGGTGGCGCGTTGCTCGAGGAATGCGAGTACGGCGAGAACGGCCAGCTGCTCAACGGTTCGATGGCCGACTATCTCGTGCCGATGGCCGTCGAGATGCCGGACATCGTGATCGGCCACGTCTGCACGCCGACGCGGACCTCCGAGCTCGGCGCGAAGGGTGTCGGCGAGGCCGGTACCGCGGGAGCACCCGGCGCAGTCATGAATGCGGTGAACGACGCGATCGCGCCCCTGGGGGGGTTCGTCGACACGCAGCCGATCACGCCGGCGCGGGTGCTGCGCGCGCTCGGCGCGATCTGAGGCGCCTCGGCCCCCGCGCCTCGCCGGCTGCAAGGCCGCGTGGCTGCATGGCCGCGTCGCCGCACCGGCGGCGGCGTCGCGCGGGAATCAGTTCGGCTCGATTCCTGCCTTGCGGGCGACATCGCCCCAGCGCGCGAACTCCGCGCGCACCGTCGCGTCGGCCTGCTCGGCGCTGCCGCCCACCGGCGTGACGCCGGCCTGCGCCAGACGCTCGCGAACCGCCGCCTGCGACAACGTCGCGTTCAGCGCCTGATTGATCCGCGCGACGATCGGCGCCGGCGTCGCCCGCGGCGCGGCGAGCACGTGCCAGCCGTCGATGACGACCGGCACGCCCTGCTCGGTGGCGGTCGGCAGGTCCGGCGCTGCCGGCTCGCGCGCGGCGCTCAGCACCGCGAGCAGTCGGACCCGCTGGCTCGCGGCCTGGGGCCGCGCGACCGACAAGGGCACGACGAAGGCCTGGACGTCGCCCGCCGCGACCGCGGTGATCGCCGGCGCGGCGCCCTTGAACGGCACGTGCTCGAGCTTCATCCCGGTGGACTGCTTGAGCTGCTCGAACGCGATCTGGGACGTGCTCCCGTTGCCCCAGGACGCGAAGTTGAAGGCGCCGTCGCGCGCCTTCGCGAGCGTCACGAATGCCGGGAGCGTCTCCACGCCGAGCCCGGGGCTCACGACCAGCGAGAACGGAAAGCGGTCGACGATGCCGATGCTCGCGAAGTCCTTCGTCGGGTCGTACGGAAGGCGCTTTCGGAGGTGCGGGTTCAGCGCGTGCGTCTCGGCAGTACCGAAGAGCAGCGTGTAACCGTCCGGCGGCGCGTGCGCGACGGTCTCTGCACCGATCGCCGCGTTCGCGCCGGGCTTGTTCTCGACGACGATCGGCTGGCCCAGCGCGTCGCCCAGGCCCTGCGCGACGATCCTCGCGACGATGTCGACGTTGCCGCCGGGTGCGAAGGGCACGACCACGCGCACCGGCCGCTCGGGCCATTCGGCCGCGATCGTCGGCGCCATCGGTGCCGCCAGCACGGCGAGCGCCGCGAGCGCGTTCGTGAATCGGCGACGGGCCGCGACGATACGGTGCCTGCCGCAGCCGGCAGCGCGATTCGGCTTGATGGACATCGGTTCTCCCTCAGTGTCGGTTGGCGTCCGGTGCGCCGGAACGGGCGCGGCCCGCGAGCAGCGACCCGTATCCGTCGACGCGGCCGTCGTGACCGGCGACACGCAGCGCGTGCCACATCATCGCGGAGGCACTGGACAGGACCGGCTTGCCGAGTTCGGCCTCGATCGACGCGAGCACGTCGATCGTCGGCATGCCGACGCCGCTGATGAAGACGGCCTGCGACGCCTCGACGTCGGTCGCGAGCGCGAGTTCGCGCGCCCGCGCCGGGGTCTCGTCGTAGATGTTGACGACCCCCTGGAGTCGTCCGTGCGCCACGACGTCGATCCCGTGGGCCTCGAGGTGCGCCCGCCCGCGCCGCGTCCACTCGTCGCTGTACGGCGTCACCAGCGTCACGCGCCGCGCGCCCAGGTGGTCGAGCGCGGCCAGCACGCTGCCGAAGGCGGTGACCAGCCGGATGCCGGTGCTGGCCTCGATCCGCTCGATCAGCGCCGCCTCGGCCTCGCGGCCCAGCGTGTAGCTGGTGGCCGTGTGCGCGAGCACCATCACCGCAGGCTTGACCAGCGCGAGCAGCGCGGCGGTCTCCGGCAGGTGCGCGACCTGGCTGCGGTTGCGTTCCTCCTGCCCGTCGTGCGAGCCGGTCACGCCGAAGGCCACCATTCGCGAGAAGTGCACCGTCACGCCCGGTGGGGCGAGCCTCGACATCTCCGGCTCGACCGTCGGATTGCCCGGTGGGATCAGGAAGCCCAGGCGGCACGGGCGCGGCGCCGTGGTGGCGTCACCCGGCTTCGTGTCGGATCGGTTCTCGCTCATCGTCTTCGCTTCGGCGCGTACTCGCGCGGCTGTTCTCGTTGCGCCCCTTCGGGCGGCACCTCAGGTGGCACCGATCGCCGCGTTGACGCGCGGCATGACCTCGTCTGCGAACAGGGCCATCGAGCGCCTGCCCAGTGCCGGATCCTGCCAATCATGACATGCGTACACGAGGTTGCCGAAGTCGCCGACCTGTTCCCGGAACGCCAGGATCTGGTCGACCACCGAGTCGACCGTGCCGGCGATCACCAGGCGGCGCGTGACGTACTCCGGCGTCACCGCGCTGTCGGGCATCGACGGGTCGGTCTTGAAGAGGTTGCCGCGCCCCCCGTTGAGCAGCTTGCGGGTCAGCTGGCTGAAGTAGAAGTGGTACGGGCCGCCGGCCTCCAGTGCGTAGCGGCGCGCCGTCGCGTCGTCGTCGGCGACGAAGATGCTCTTCGCCACGCGCCAGTCCGCCGCAGACGCGACCGCGCCGACCGCCTCGCGCCCCTCGACGTAGCGGGGCCAGTGCGACTTCACCCACTCGGGCATCAGGAAGTTCGCCGAGATCGGACTCCAGCCGCGCTTGGCCATCTCGGTCACGCCCCTGGAGTGCGGCGCGACCGCGGTGCCGACGATCGGCGGGTGGGGGCGCTGGTAGGGCTTCATCACGAATCCCTGACCGATCTCGGGAATCATCGTCTTGCCGACCGAGATCTTCCAGTATTCGCCGTCGATGTCGTACGGCGGATCGGATGACCAGAGCGCCAGCACCGCGTCGATGCATTCGACGAACATCGCGTTGCGGTCCTTGCCGAAGTTGCCGTAGACCTCCGCGTCCGACATCAGGCCGCCGGGGCTGATGCCGAGGATGAAGCGGCCCTTCAGCAGGTGGTCGAGCATCGCCGCCTGCGACGCGACCGTGACCGGGTGCGAATTCGGCAGGTTCAGCGTGCCGGTGCCCAGCCGGATCCGCGAAGTCTCCGACGCCAGCGTCGCGAGAAAGACCAGGCTCGAGGTGACCGTCTCGGCCGCATCGGTCGCATGCTCGCCGACGTAGGCTTCCGAGAAGCCGTGGCGGTCGGCGAGGATGATGGCTTCGCGGTCCTCCTGAAGCGTCTCGGTCACGCTGCGACCGGGCGGGTGCAGCGGCATCATGAACATGCTGTGTTTCAAGACGACTCCTCGATGGGTGACGAACCACCGCACGCCGCGGCGTAGTGGTGTTCATTTGATCACTATAGATTGATCGACCGATCAGCCCAACCCCGGGTTAACCCGGGCGCCGGATCGGCGCCTGTTGCGCACGCAGCAGCCGTGGCAGCACCACGCGCGCCCCGGCGACGAAGTGTTCGATGGTCATCGAGATCAGCGCATCGAGGTCGGCGTCGACCGGCACGTCGAAGATCCACTGCCGCTGGCCGAAATAGAAGACCCGCGCGTTGATGCTCCAGACGAGCTCGAGCTCCAGCGTGCCGATCGGCTGCACGGCAGGCGAGGGCAATCCGAAGGCTTCGCGAAGTTCGATCGCGATCGGCAGCAGGATGCGCTCGCGCAGCACGTCCAGGTAGCGCCGGTTGATGTCTTCGCCGCGCAGGCCCGAGAACATGAAGATCCGCACCCAGTCGCGGGTCAGCGCCGCCTTCGCGTACTCGACGTAGAGCCGGGTGAGGCGTGCCTCGATGCTCAGGCTGCGATCGCGGATCACGCTTTCCCAGAACGGGTTCCAGCGTCCGACGTAGACCTCCTCGTAGACCCGGTCGATCAGCGCGTCCTTGGTGGGGAAGTACTTGTACAGGAGCGACTGGGTGACGCCCAGGCGACGCGCCAGCTCACGCGTGTCGCCGTCGAATCCGACCTCGGCGAAGTAGCGCACCGCCTCGCGCACGATGTCCTGCGCGCGCTCGGCGCCGGTCAGCCGGCGCGCGCCCGGCACAGCGGCGCGGGTCGATGCCTTCATCGGGAGATTCCTTCGCCTGTGACGGGGAGCTACACTAGTTTAATGTACTCCCCGGAGATCAAATGAACACCAATGTCACGTGCGATTCGGCCGGTGCCGATCGGATCGGCGTTCTCGGACTCGGCATCATGGGCTCGGCGATCGCGACGAACCTGCTCGCCCGCGGCGTCGCGGTCTGCGGCTGGGACCCGCTGCCGGCGGCTCGGGCGTCGCTGGGGGAGGCGGGCGGGGTGGTGGCGGCGGACGCCGCGCAGGTCGCCGCGTCGGCACCCGTGCTGCTCACGTCGCTGCCCGGTCCGGCGGCGCTGATGGAAACCGCGAGGACACTGGCGCACGCCGCCGCGCGCGGCACCGTCGTCATCGAGACCAGCACGCTCGACATCGACGACAAGATCGCCGCGCGCGACCTGCTCGAGCAGGTCGGCGTCGTGATGCTCGACTGCCCGTTGTCGGGTACCGGCGCGCAGGCGCGAAGCCGCGATCTCGCGGTCTATGCGAGCGGGCCGCCGCAGGAGATCCGACGCGTGGTGCCGTTCTTCGAGCGCTTCGCCCGTACGCACTACGACGTCGGCACCTTCGGCAACGGCATGCGGATGAAGCTGATGGCGAACCTGCTCGTCGCGGTCCACAACGTGTCCACCGCCGAGGCCCTGCTGCTCGGTCAGCGGTGGGGCATCAGCCCCGCGCGCGCGGTCGAGGTGCTCGCCGACGGCGCCGGCGGGTCGAGGATGCTCCAGGTGCGCGGCCCGATGATGCAGGACGAGGGCTGGACGGCGGCGACGATGAAGCTGTCGGTCTGGCAGAAGGACATGCGGCTGATCGCGGCCGCGCTCGAGAAGGCGTGCGTGCCGGCGCCGCTGTTCAGCGCGACGGTGCCGATCTACAACGCGGCGCTGGGCCTGGGGCACGCAGAGCACGACACCGCGTCGGTGTTCGACGTGCTGCGGCGCATGTCGTCCGCAGACCCGGCCGGCTGAAGGCGGCGGCCTGCGGCTGGACGCAACGGCGCATCGGGTGCCGACGCGTCAGGCGGTCGGGAAGTCGTAGAGCCTGGCGGGGTTCTCGACGAGGATCCGATGCAGGCGGCGGTCGTCGGCGATCCAGTGGCTCAGGCGCTCGATCGCGCGGGCGTCGTCGATGTCCTCGAAGGCTTCGATCGCCGCTGCGTCGACGCGCGCGCCCCCGGGGTGAGGCCAGTCGGTGCCCCAGATCAGGCGTTCGTCGTTCGCGGCGAGCAGCGCCTTGGCCAGGGCGCCCGCGCCCTCGGCGTCGGGCGCGCTGCTCACGCGATGCGGTGCCGAGAGCTTCACGTACGCGAATCCGTCGGCGACGAGGCCGAGCAGGGTCCTGAACGGCGGGTGGTCGGGCCCCAGCGCCGCGTCGGTCTTGCCGAAGTGGTCGACGACCAGCGGCGTCGGCAGCGAACGGATGTCCGTCTCGAGCGCCGCGACGACGGCAATGTCGGCGAAGACCTGCACGTGCCAGTGCCACGGGTGCACGCGCGAGGCGATCGTGCGCAGCGCCCTTCCCGCCGCCGCCGGGTCGCGCACGCCTGCCGTCTCGAGATTGAGCCTGACGCCGCGCACGCCGCGGCGGTGCATCTCGTCGAGGGCATCGTCGGCGATGTCCGGATCGACGACCGCGACGGCGCGCGCACGACCATGCATCCGCTCGACCGCGTCGAGCGTGCACGCGTTGTCGGTGCCGTAGGGGCTCGGCTGGACGATGACGGTACGCGCGATGCCGAGCGACGCGTGCAGCGCGTCGAGCGACGCGACGCTGGCGATGCCGGGCGTGTAGCGCCGGTCGCTCGCGAAGGGGAAGCGCGACGGATCACCGAACACGTGGACGTGGCAGTCGCAGGCGCCGGGCGGGGGTCGATAGCGGGTCGGCGGTTTCATCGACGGTGTGCGCGGCCAGCGCGCGACGCGTGTGGTGCGGGGCCGATCGTGGGCACGGCCGTGGGGCCTGTCGCAGGGCCGGTCGCGGGCATCACGGTCTCAACGGCCGATGTCGTGGACCTGCTTCGCCTTGGCGGCGCAGGCCGACATCAGGAACGCCGCGTCGGTGCCGGTGGACACGTATCGCGCGCCGAGCCGCACGAATTCCGCCACGAGGTCCGGCCGCGTCGAGAGGCCGCCGACGCCGAGATGCTTGCCGTGCCGGCGGCAAAGGCCGATCAGCGTCGTGAACGCCTCGCGCACGCGCGGCGAGTCGTACTGACCGGGTATGCCCATGTCGGCCGTCAGGTCGTTGGTGCCCACCAGGACCATGTCGACCCCGTCGACGGTGATGATCGATTCGGCGTTCTCGAGCGCGGCGACGCTCTCGAACTGCACGACGACCATCGTCGCGCGGTTGAGCACCGGATACGCCTGCGACGCCGGGAACGACCGGTACTGCAGGTGCGGGAGCGCGCCGGCGGCCGAGCGCTCGCCCTGCGGATGGAACTTCGCCGCGGCGACGACCGCGCGCGCTTGCGCGGCCGTCGACACGTGCGGGGCGATGACGCCGAGCGCACCGGCATCGAGCACCCGAGAGATCCACTCGGGCGTGTTCGCCGGCACCCGCACGAACGCGGCGATGCCGATCGACATCGCCGCCATGCAGATCTGGCCGGTGGTGTCGATCGAGAACGGGCAGTGCTCGAGGTCGATGTAGATCGTGTCGAAGCCGGCGGTCTTCGCGATCTGCGCGATCTCGATGCCGCGCACGAGTCGCACCGTCATCGACGCGACGACTTCGTCGCGCTCGAGCTTTTCGCGGACGTTGTTGCTGAGGATCGCTTCGGCGGTGTGGGTGGTCATGGGGACGTCGTCGGCAGGTGATCGGTCAGAAGCCGAACAGCGCGGCCGGATTGTCGACCATGATCGCCCGGCGTTGTGCGTCGTCGGGTGCCCACTGGCCCAGCAGGTTGAAGAGCTGCACCGTGCCCACCTTGTCGGCGAAGGACAGGTGGGGATAGTCGCTGCCCCAGACGATCCGGTTCGGCGCGGCGTCGATCAGTGCGCGCGCCATCGGTGCCGCATCGGCGAAGCCCGGCGTGACCGACATCCGGTAGGTGCCGGTGAGCTTGATCCAGCAGCGGCCTTCGCCGTGGCGCAGCAGGTCGAGCAACTGGACGAAGCCCGCCTGGTTGGGCCCCTTGGCGGCCGGGAAGAGCCCCATGTGCGCCAGCACGAAGGTGGAGCGCATGCGCCGAAGGGTCGGCATCAGCTCGGTGACCAGCCATCCCGGCGCGAGGAAGTCGAGCTGCCAGCCGATCTCGCTCAGTCTTGCATCGAGTCGGTTGATCCGGGGCAGCAGGGTGTCGGCGAACCCGGCCTCGGGCGGCTTGATCGGCTTGACGTTGATGCGCACGCCGCGCACCCCCAGTGCGTGCAGGCGCGCGAGCTCGGCGTCGGGCGTGTCCTCGTCGATGTCGACGATCGCGCGGCAGCTCGCCGGGTCGAGCGTGGCCATGGTGTCGAGCATGCAGCGGTTGTCGCGCCCGTAGGCGCTGGGCTGCACGAAGACGAAGCGCTCGATGCCCAGCGCCTGAACCGAGTCGCGGTAGTCGTCGAAGGGCGCGTACGGCGGCGCATAGCGCAGCTCGGCATCGCCGTACGGATATCGGTCGGCGGTGCCGAAGACGTGGAAGTGCGCGTCGCAGGCCGGCGCGGGCGCGCGCCAGTCGGCGGGGGTGTCCTGGTTCATCGCGGGGTTCCCGTGCAGCCGTCGTTCACTGGAGCTTGACGCCGGCCCGGGCGGTGATGCCCTTCCAGACCGTGATCTCGCGCTCGATGCGCCGGGTGATCTCGGTCGGCGTGGTCGCGACCGGCTCCGCACCCTGTTTCGCGAACACCTCGAGCAGCCGGGTGCCGGCGATGCCCTGCCTGACCGCCGCGTTGAGGCGATCGACGACGGGTTCCGGCGTGCCGGCGGGCACCGCGATGCCCCACCAGTACGACATGTCGTAGCCCTTGATCCCGCTCTCCGCGAAGGTCGGCGTGTCGGGCAGCAGATTGCTGCGCCGGCTGCCGCTGACGGCGAGCGCCCGGATGCGCCGGTCCCTGACCTGCGCGATGCCGCTCGACAGGCTGGCGATGCCGACGTCGATCCGGTCGGCCATCATCTCGGCGATCGCCGCTGCCACGCCCTTGAACGGCACGTGCGTCATGCGGACGTCGGTGACGTTCATCAGCAGTTCGGTCGCCAGGTGTGCCGACGATCCGATGCCGCCCGAGCCGAAGTTCAGCTCGCCCGGCCTTGCCTTCGCGAGCGCGACGAGTTCGGGTACCGACGATGCCGCGAGCCCCGGGCGAGCCATCAGCAGCGAAGGGGCTTCTGCGAGCTGGCTGACCTGGACGAAGCCTTTCAGCGGATCGTAGGGCAGCTTCGGGTACAGCGCGGCCGACATCACGAAGGAGTTGTCGGTCACGAGCAGCGTGTAGCCGTCGGGCGCTGCGCTGGCGACGACCGACGCGCCGATCGTCCCGCCCGCGCCGCCCCGGTTCTCCACGACGAAGGGCTGGCCCAGACGCGTGCTCAGTTCGGTCGCGAGCGTTCTCGCGGCGACGTCGGTGAACGATCCCGGCGAGAACGGGACGACGATCCTCACCGGTCTTGCGGGCCAGTCGGTGCCCTGGGCGCTCGCGGGCGCCGATGGCACGATCGAGGCGGCGAGCAGCGTCGCGGCGAACGCGATCGAGCGTGTCTTCATGACGAGATGGTCTCCTGTCGGATGCTCGCGCGCGTCGGCGGACGCGGGCCTCGCCACGCACGCAGCAACGCGGCACCTGATTGAAAAAATGCCGGATAGCGAAAATAATTCTACAGCAATGCGCCGCGCGGGCGACGATGCGTCACGGCGCCGCGCGCCGCGCCGGAGGCATCGGCGGCGTCGGCTACGATAGCCGTACATGGCTGCGGGGAACGGCGAGATGAACAGCCTCGAGAGAATGCTGAGCCTGCTGGAGGTCTTCACGCCCGCCGCGCCGGTGTGGTCGATGGACGACCTGATCCAGTACGCCGGCGTGTCGCGCTCGACCTGCTACCGGCAGGTGCGCGCGCTGCAGGGCGCGGGACTGCTGACGCGCGTCGGCCAGAGCGCGTACATGCTGGGGCCTGCCGTGATCGAACTCGATCGCAGCATCCGCGTCAGCGATCCGATCTATCTCGCCGGCGCGGCGCCGATGCGGTCGCTGTGCCGTGCGACCGGGCAGACGGTGATCCTGTGCGTCCTCTACAGCGGCGCGGTGATGTGCGTGCGCGAGGAGATCGGGGTCGATGCACCGGTCGGTTCGTTCAGCCGCGGACAGAAGCGGCCGCTGTTCACGGCCGCCGCGTCCAAGGTCATCCTCGCGCAGTTGCCGGCGCACCAGTTGCGCCGCCTGTACGCGCGACACCGGACCGACATCGCCAAGGCAGGTCTCGGCGCGGACTGGGACGGCTTTCGCGCGGCGCTGCGCAAGATCCGGGATGCCGGGCACTGCGTGACCGTCGGCGAGTTCACGCCCGGCATCGTAGGCATCGCCGCGCCGATCTTCAACCGGTCCGGGCAGGTCCTGGGAAGCCTGGGCATCGCGATGGCGTCGTCGCCGGATCGGCGCAGGCATCAGCCGCGGCTCGTCGAGTCGGTGACCGCCGCCGCGGCGAAGGTCACCGAAGGCATCGCCGCGCACGCGCACGCCGACGTGCTGCCGGCCCGCGCGGTCGGCTGAGGCTCGGCGCACCGGTTGCGGAGGGCGCTTCGGCCGGCGGCGGTTGCGCTGCCGCTATCGCCGTGCGTTCAGCAGCCGGTGGATCGCCCAGGCGGTGGCCCTGATCGACGACCACGCCGGCCTGTCGGATTCGAGGCGCAGCGCGTCGATGATCGCGTGGGTGGGCAATTGCGAGCAGCCGATGAACAGGGCGTCGCAGTCGTCGGCCATCGTCTCGCGCGCGAGCGCGGCGACCTGGGCGGCACCGATGCGGCCCAGCGCATCGGTGTCCCTGGCATAGAAGCTCGCGAACCGCGAGACCTCGATCGACGATGCCGACAGGTACGCACGCAGTCGTTCGTTGACGTCGTCCTGGTACGGGGTGACCAGCGCGATCCGCCGAGCGCGATCGGAGACGAGCGCATCGACCATTGCGTTGGCCGTGCTGACGACGGGCTTGCCGGTTATCCGCTCGAGATCGTGCCGAAGCGCGGCGTCGCCCGCCGGCCCCGAGATGAATCCGGCCGCGGTGCAGCCGTAGGCCACCGCGTCGAGCGTCTCGTCGCGGAACTCGCCGGCCAGTTCCAGCGCCGAGCCGGTGTACGCGCCGATCGTCTCCGGCGTCAGCAGGCCCTTGCCGCGCGGGATGCGCCTGAGGGAAACGGTGCTGCCCGGCGGCATCCACGCGAGCAGTTCGTCGTGCATCGTCGTGTTGTTGGCCGGCACCATCAGGCCGATGCGAAGGCCGGGTCGGGCCGGTGCCTGCACACCGGACGGCGCACCAGCGGGCAAGGTGCTCATCGGGATCCTCCGGTCGGTGCGGCGGCGCCGGCGCGACGGCGTCTCACGGGGTGTCGCCGGTGCCGGCGATCGGTTGCAGCGGCGGCGCCGCGCCGTCGGGCAACGCCATCCGCGCGGTGTTGAGCACCAGCGCGAGCGTCGAGTAGTAGCCGCAGATCGCGAGCAGCGACAGCACCCGCTCGAGGCCGAAGCGGCTGCGTGCCGCCTCGAAGCTGGCGTCCGACGGTTCGCCCCGCGAGAGCGCCTCGACGGCGAACGCGTGCACCAGCGCTTCGTCGTCGGACATCGCGGCGGGCGTCCGACCGACGGCGACCGCGTCGATGATCGAACCGGCCAATCCCGCCTTGCGGGCGAGCTTCTCGTGCGCGTGCCATTCGTACTGGCAGGTGAAGCGGCGCGCGGTGACGAGGATCGCGAGTTCGACCAGCGTGTCGTCGAGACCGGTCCGGTAGCGGAGGTACTCGCCGACCGCCTGCAGTCGCCGGGCGAGTTCGGGGTTGTGCAGCAATGGCAGGAAGGGCCCGCGGACCGACCCACGCGGGCCGGCGGCGATCTCGTTCGCGACCGCGCGCTGGGTGGCGCTCATGTCGGTGTCTGCAATGGCGGGGAATCGGCTCACCAGGGCACCTTGACCATCGGTCGGGTTATGGAATGCTCGGCCTTTCGCGCACCGGTCGGCAGCGCGCGCCAGTGCAGCGCGCGGATCTCGCCGAACTCGTGCGGCAGGCGGCTCCAGGTCTCGCCGCCGTCGGTGCTCCGGAAGACCTGGCCGAGGTTCGTCGCGACGAACACCAGCATCGGATCCGACGGGTCCATCGCGATGCACCAGACGGTGCTGTTGAGGTCGCCGGGCAGACGGACCGGCGACCAGGCAAGCCCCCGGTCGCGGCTGCGCATCAGGCGCCCGTCGTTGCCCGGCGGCCCGTTGCCGTTTCCCAGGAACACGATCGACGGATCGTCCGGGCGGGCCGCGATCGCGCGGGTGTACTGCCAGGGACTGTCGAGCGTTTGAAGCTGCCAGGTGCGTCCGTCGTCGTCGCTGCGGTGAAGGCCGCGGTTGGTGGTCACGTAGACGTGCTTGCCGCCGCCTGCGGCCGGCACGACCGCGACGCCGTGCAGGTCGGCCGATACCAGGCCTTCGTCGAGGCGCTCCCACCGTCGCCCGCGGTCGCGACTGCGATACACCCCGCCGATCTCGATGGTCGACCACACGGTGTCGCGGTCGACCGGGTCGAACAGGATCTGCGTGACGCGGGTGGGGCCGGCGTTGACGTCGGACCACTCGGTCAGCCCGGGCGTCGCGAGCCGCGTCCACGTCAGTCCGTCGTCGGTCGATTCGTACAGCGCGGCGGGGCGCGTGCCGGCGAGCAGTCGCTTCGGGTCCGCCGGATCCGCCGCGAGCGCCCAGACGTCCTGCATCGGCGACGCGATCGACGTCCACCTGGCAGTCGACTCGTCCCAGCGGTACAGGCCCATGTCGGTGCCGGCAAGGCAGTGCCCCGGCGTGTCCGGGTGGCTCGCGAACGACCAGACGCGCGCCTCGAGGTACAGCCCGGAATGGCTGTTGGGGTGTACCCACGTCCGACCGAGGTCTTCGCTGAACCAGGCCGAATGGCCCGCGGTGCCGGCATAGACGTGGATCGACGCGGATGCGTTCGGGACGGTCATCGGTGGGCCTTCGGGGCGCGCTCCGCAGGGTCGGCGGCATTGAGCCTGCAAGTAAATTATCCTACCATCGGAGAATAATTCAAAGGAGGGGCGCGATGAAGAACATTGGAGTGTCCATGGCGCTGGCGCGCGTCGCCGTGTCGGTGTCGATGCTGGCCGCGATCGGGCCGGCGCTCGCGGCCGACGTCTTCCCGTCGCAGCCGGTGCGGATCGTCATCGGGTTCCCGCCCGGCGGCGGCATCGACACCGTCGCACGACTGATCGCGCCGAAACTGTCGGCCGCGTGGAAGCAGCCGGTGATCGTCGAGAACAAGCCCGGCGCCAACGGCGTGCTCGCCACGCAGCAGGTGGCGGCCGCGCCGGCGGACGGGCACACGATCCTGTTCGGCACCACCGGCAACCTGAGCATCAATCCGGTGTTCCGCAAGTCGCTGCCCTTCGACATGGCGCGGGACTTCGCGCCGGTCACGCAGACCTCGTCGGTCGCGTTCCTCGTGATGTCGAATCCCGCGCTGCCGGTGAAGAACCTCGCCGAACTGATCGCCTACGCGAAGGCGAATCCGGGTCGCTTCAGCTTCGGGTCCAGTGGCACCGGGGGCCTGCCGCACCTCGCGGCCGAACTCCTGAACCGAAACGCCGGCATGGGCGGCGTGCACGTTCCGTACAAGGGCAGTGCGCCGGCGATGACCGATCTGATCGGTGGCCAGGTGCAGTTCATGGTCGATGCCGCTGCGCTCGGCCTGCCGAACGTCAAGTCGGGTCGCGTGCGCGCGCTCGCGACGACCGCCGCGTCGCGCCTGAGCTTCCTGCCCGACGTGCCCGCGGTCGCCGAGACGCTGCCGGGCTTCGAGGCGGTCAACTGGTACGGGATGGTCGTGCGGGCGGGCACGCCGCCGGCGGCGATCGACGCGATCCAGACCGAGGTCGCGCGGGCGATGCAGGATCCGGAGATCCGGGCGAAGCTCGTCGCGCAGGGCACCGACCCGGTCGGCAGCACGCCGGCGGCGTTCGGCGCGTTCATGAAGTCGGAGTCCGCGCGCTGGGCCAAAGTGATCGAGGAATCGGGCATCGAGCGTCAGTGACCGTTCGATTCGCGCGGCGCTTGACTCGGCTGGCGTCGATGCAATAAGGTAACGCCGTTACCTGAATCGGGTTCAGGCGTTGCCCGACGGGTCTCAGTCAGCCGGATCGCGTTGCGGTCCGGCCGTCGCCCCGATCGCGGGCACGCGCGCCGATGCCGGCGCCGGGAGGAGATCGAGTACACATGGGCAGTGCGACCCCCCTGCGGCCGGCGGCTGCTTCGCCATCGCTGCCGCTGCGAGTGGCGGCCGACGTCGGCGGCACCTTCACCGACGTCGCGGTGTTCGACGAGGCCGCCGGCGCGATCCGCCTGGGCAAGACGCTGACCACTCCGGCCGATCTGATCGACGGCATGCATCACGGCGTCGCCAAGGCCGGAGCCCGTTTCGCCGACGCCCGGCTGCTGCTGCACGGCACGACCGTCGCCATCAACGCGCTGCTCGAGCGCAAGGGTGCCCGCACCGCGCTGGTGACGACGAAGGGGTTCCGCGACATCTACGAGATCGGTCGCATCAACCGGCCCGAGGCCTACAACCTGTTCTTTCGCAAGCATCGCCCGCTGGTCGAGCGCGCGCTGCGGATCGAGGTCGACGAACGCCTGGACGCCTCGGGTGCTGTGCTGCGGGCACTCGACGACGTCGAGATCGATCGGATCGCGGCGCGCCTGCTCGAGGAGCGCGTCGAGGCGGTCGCGGTCCTCTTCCTGCACTCGTACTGCAATCCGGTGCACGAGATCCGCGCACGGGACCGGCTGCGCGAGCGCCTGCCGGGCGTGTTCGTGAGTGCATCGCACGAACTGTCGCAGGAGTATCGCGAGTTCGAGCGCACGTCGACGGTCGCCGCCAATGCGTACGTCGGGCCGCGCGTGTCGCGCTACCTCTCGAGCGCGAAGGCGGTGCTGAACGAACTCGGCTTCGGCGGCGAGTTCCTGATCGTCCAGTCGACCGGCGGGCTGTACGACGTCGACCAGGCGCGCAGCGAGTGCATCCGGATGCTCGAGTCCGGGCCTGCCGCCGGCGTGATCGGCACCCGCGAGCTCGCCGCCTCGATCGGCATCCGCAACGCGATCGCCTTCGACATGGGCGGCACGACCGCGAAGGCGGGGGTCATCCTCGACGGCGAGGAGATGATCGCCAACCAGGTGATGGTCGGCGGCTACGCCGAAGGCCTGCCGATCCAGATCCCGATGATCGACATCGAGGAGGTCGGCACCGGCGGCGGTTCGATCGCGCGTGTCGCGCTCGGCAAGGCGATGCGCGTCGGGCCGGAAAGCGCCGGCGCGATGCCGGGGCCGGCGTGCTACGGTGCCGGCGGCACCGAGCCGACGGTGACCGACGCGAACCTGCTGCTCGGACGCCTCGCGCCCGACGGATTCCTCGGCGGCGAGATGCGGCTCGATCTCGCCGCCGCGACCCGGGCGATGGACGAACGGATCGCCCGACCGCTCGGCATGAGCGTCGAGCAGGCGGCCGACGGGATCATCCGCATCGTCACGATGCAGATGGCGAACGTCGTGAAGCGGGTGACGACGGCGCGCGGGCTCGACGCCCGCGACTTCGCGATGGTCGCGTACGGCGGCGCCGGGCCGCTGCACGCGGTGATGGTGGCACGCGAGCTCCAGATCACCCGCCTGATCGTGCCCAACGCGCCCGGCCATTTCTCGGCCTACGGGATGCTGGTGAGCGACCTGCGCCGCGACTTCGTGCGAACGCTGTTCGCGCGGCTCGACCAGGCGCCGTTCGACGTGTTCGACGCGATCTTCGACGAGATGGCGCGACAGGGCCGCGAGGAGGTCGAGGCCGCCGCGCCGGGACCGATCGCCGTCAGGACCACCGTCGGCGTCGACATGCGCTACGTCGGCCAGGAGCACGCGGTGACGGTCGAGGTGCCGCGCGAGGCCTTCGCGCAGCGCGACACCGCGGCGATCAAGCGCGCCTTCGATGCCGTGCACGCGGTCCGCTACGGCTATTCGTCGGCCGACGAGGCGGCCGAGATCGTCAGCATCAGGTTGTCGGTCAGCGGCGAGATCGCCAAGCCGCGCACCGCACCGATCGCCACGGCGGCCTCGCCGGATCCGCAGGCCGCGCTGATCGAAGTGCGCGACGTCGATTTCGGATCGAACACCGGCCGGGTCCGTGCGCCGGTCTACGACCGGTCGCGCCTGGCCGTCGGGCATCGGATCGAAGGGCCCGCGCTGATCCAGGAGTACGCGTCGACCACGGTGCTGCCGGCCGGCGACCGCCTGGTCGTCGACGCGATCGGCAACCTTGACATCACCATCGAGTCCACGCCATGAGCAACGGCCCCCGCGACGCCGGGCGCGTTCCGCCCGCGCCCGATCCGATCACGACCGAGATCATCCGCAACGGCTTCATCGCCGCGACCGAGGAGATGAAGACCAACCTGATGCGCACGGCGTACAACATGATCATCTACGAGGCGCTCGACTTCACGGTCGGGCTCTTCGACCGGCACGGCAACACCGTGTCGATCGGCCTCGGCCTGCCGATGTTCATCCGTGGCATGAGCGAGACGATCAAGGCGAAGCTGCGCCACTTCGGCGTCGACGGCATCGAGCCGGGCGACATCCTGCTGACCAACGACGCGTACCTGACGGGCAGCCACCTGAACCACATGACGTTCACGGTGCCGGTGTTCCACGACGGGGCGCTCATCGGCTTTTCGGCGTGCATGGCGCACTGGACCGACATCGGCGGCACGCTGGACGGCATGACGACCGACATCTACTCGGAAGGCCTGCAGATGCCGATCGTCAAGGCGTGGCGACGCGGCGTTCCCAACGAGGACATCCTGTCGGTGATCCGCATGAACGTGCGCCTGCCCGAGCGCGCGATGGGCGACCTGAAGGCGCAGGTCGCGGCGGTCAAGACCGGCGAGCGCCATTTCGAGGCGCTGGCACGCAAGTACGGCATCGACGCGGTGCGCGGTGCGATCGAGTCGATCTTCGATCACGGCGAGGCGGTGTCGCGCGAGAGCGTGTCGCGGATCCCCGACGGGGTCTACGACGCCGAGTCGTTCATGGACGACGACGGCGTGTCGCACGGCGAGCGGGTACCGATCCGCATCAGGGTGACGGTCGAAGGCGATCGCATGCGCATCGACCTCAGCGAGGTCAGCGCGCAGGTGCGCGGCTTCTACAATTCCGGCGTCGCCGCCGGGCTTTCGGCTGCGCAGGTGGCCTTCAAGTGCCTGACCTCGGGGCTGGAGCTGCCGATCAACGACGGCGCGTTCAGGAACCTGGAGATCGTGCTGCCGGTCGGTCGCGTCGTCAGTGCCGAGCGTCCCGCGCCGATGCGCTGGTGGATGACCTACCCGATGACCATCGTCGACACGATCTTCAAGGCGCTGGCGCCCGCGATCCCGACGCGCGTCATCGCCGGGCACCACGCCGACCTCGTGATCGCGATGATCAACGGCCGCCAGCCGGTCGACGGCCGGCTCTACCTGTACCTGGGCGGCCTGATCGGCGGCGGGTGGGGCGCGAAGTTCGGCGAGGACGGGATGAGCGCGACGGTCGCGATCAACGACGGCGACACCCACAACGGGCCGAGCGAGCAGGTCGAGGCGAAGTATCCGCTGCTCGTCGAGAAGTACGGCCTTCGGGAGGACTCGGGCGGCGCCGGCCGGCATCGCGGCGGGCTCGGTACCGAGCAGCGCGTGCGTGCCCGCCACGACATCATGTTCAACGCGCAGATCGAGCGCGTCGACTGCCGCCCGTGGGGACTGTTCGGCGGCCTGTCGGCGATGGGCAACGAGGTCCGGCTCGCGCGCGGCGGCGAGGAGCAGCGCTTTCCGAGCGGCAAGGTGCTGTCGCAGAAGCTGGTCGACGGCGACGTGTACACGCTGCTGTCCGGCGGGGGGGGCGGCTTCGGCAGCCCGCTCGAACGCAATCTCGACGACCTCCAGGACGACGTCCGCCAGGGCTACGTGTCGGTCGCCGCCGCGCGGCGCGACTACGGCGCGGTGTTCGGCAGGGACGGGCGCATCGACCGCGTCGCGAGCGAGGCGCGCCGTGCCGCGATGCGCGCGGCCGGGCTGCCGAAGGATCGGCCCTTCGCGTCGGAGGATCCCGAGTTCGCGCCGGCGAAGCCGCTGCACCGCCGTGCGCCCGGGTGGCTGCAGCCGCACCCCGAGGCCGTCGCGCTCGCGCGCGAGTCGGCCGCGGGCGGCCTGCTGCGCTGGCGCTGCTGCTGAGCACGGCAGCCGACCCCCGAGCCGACCCGTCCCGACCCGACGCGCATGCGACGATCCCCCTCCGACACGAACCGGCGATGAGGACGAGCGACAACACCGTGCTGAGCGTCGAGCGGGCCTTGCGGCTCATCGACGAGCTCGCCGAGGCGCCCGACGGCCTGAGCCTGTCGGAGATGGCGTCCCGGCTGATCGTCAACAAGGCGATCGCGTCGCGCCTGCTCGACACGATGGAACGGGCCAACTACGTCTGGCGCGACGACGTCGCGCAGCGCTGGCACCTGACCTATCGCGTGAGCAACCTCGGGCTGCGGCAGTTGCAGCAGTCTGGCCTGCTCGGTCAGTCGACCGGCATCCTCAGGCACCTCGCCGAGCGCACCGGCGAGCTCGTGCGGCTCTCGGTCGTCGAGCGCGGCGAACGGATCACCTGGGTGCACGCGGTGCCCGGGGCACGCAGGGCGGTGCGCATCGATCCCAGCTTCAACTTCGACGTCAGCCTGCATACGCACGCGACGGGCAAGGCCTGGCTGATGACGCTCGATCCCGCCCGCGTCGTCGAGCTGGTGTCGCGCGACGGCATGGCGGCGCTGACGCCGTTCAGCCAGACCGACCTCGAGGCCCTGCGCGGCGAGCTCGAGACGGCGCGGCGTCGCGGCTTCGCCGCGACGTACCAGGAAAACGAGCTCGGCGTCGGCGCCGTCGCTGCGCCGATCCTCGTCGACCGGCTCAGCGGCACGCGCGAATGCGTCGGCGCGGTGTCGGTGGCGGCGCCGACCAACTGCATGAGCCGCGCCGACATCGAGGCCTGCGGCCCGCTGGCCGCCGAGGCGGCATCCAGGCTCGAACAGATCTGGCCGCTGGACGAGAACGCCGGCATCCGGCGCTGGTCCGGCGCCGACACCGCCGGCTAGGCGGACACGACAAGGAGCAACACCATGGCACGTCACCCAGGCTTCGTCCCGCACGGCGTCATCCCGGCCGTCCTCCTGCCGTTCTTCGACGACCTGTCGATCGACGAGCCGTCGTTCAGGGCGCACCTGCGCGACGTCTGCTCGGTCGAGGGGCTCACGGCGATCACGATCAACGCCCACTCGACCGAGGTCGCGTCGTGCACCGACGACGAGCAGCGGCGCGTGATGGACGCCGCTGCCGACGAGGTCGGCGACGCGGTGCCGATCGTGCACGGCGTCTGGGCCGACGGTAGCCTCCAGGCGGCGGCGATCGCGCGGCGCGCGCAGTCGCAGGGGGCGTCGGCGCTGCTGGTGTTCCCGCCCGCGCCGTTCACGATGGGGCAGACGCCAGAAATGGCGCTCGCGCACTTCAAGACGATCGCGGATGCGAGCGACCTGCCGCTGATCGCGTTCCAGTATCCACTCGCGACCGGCCAGGGCTATCCGGCGGCGACGCTCGCGCGGCTGTGCGACGAAGTGCCGACGATCCGGGCGATCAAGGACTGGACGCCGCAGGTACCCCAGCACGAGGCGCAGATCCGCGCGCTGCAGTCGCGCAGCCGCCCCGTCAACGTGCTGTCGACCAACAGCGCGTGGCTGCTGAGTTCGCTCGTGCTCGGCTGCAACGGCCTGCTCTCCGGCAGCGGCAGCGTCATCGCCGACCTGCAGGCGCAGCTCTTCAGGGCGGTCGCCGCGAACGACCTCGCGCTGGCGCGTCGCCTGAACGACCGGATCCACCCGCTCGCGCGCGTGTTCTACGCCGATCCCTTCAGCGACATGCACAACCGGATGAAGGAGGCGCTGGTGCTGCTCGGCAGGCTGCCGCGCGCGGTGGTGCGGCCGCCCCTCGTGAAGATCCGCGACGCCGAGATCGCGTCGATCAGGGCCGCGCTCGTCGAGGCGGGTCTGCTCGACCGGAGCCCGGTGCGGGCGGCCGGGGCGCGTGGGACGCAAGGCGAAGGCTCGGCACTGGAGCGCGCCGCCTGAGCGCGCGGCGGGCAGGACGACGCCGGCCCGACGGGCCGGGCGCCGATATCGATGTCACACCAACGATGAAGGGGACACCAAAGATGGAACGAATCGCAACGCCGGCCCTGCGCCTCGCAGGTCACGCCACGCTCGCCGCCGCGCTGCTCGCGGCGGCCGGGGCGGCCGTCGCGCAGGACAAGCCGGCGGTCAAGATCGGCTTCGTCACCGAGCTGACCGGCCCCTGGTCCTTCTTCGGCACGAGCTGTGCCGCCGGACTGAAGTTCGCCGAGGCGACGCTGAATCCGCCGGGCAAGCGCCGCATCGAGATCATCGTCAAGGACAACCAGACGAATCCGGCACAGGCGGTGGCCGCGGCCCGCAGCCTCGACGTGCAGGACAAGGTACTCTCGCTCAGCGGCCCCACCAGTTCCGACAACGCGCTCGCGGTGTACGGCTACGCGGAGCAGAACAAGGTGCCGTTCATCGTGCCGGTGGCGGCGTTTCCCCAGCTGACCAAGCCCGGCACCCGGTACACGTTCCGGCTCGAGCCCGACGCCGCTGGGTGGGGCTATGCGATCGCGAAGTTCGTCGAGAAGAAGAAGCCCGGCGCGAAGCTCGCGATGATCTACTCCGACTACGCGCTGATGCAGGCGATCACCGCCGGGCTGAAGTACCAGGCGCCCAAGTCTGGCCTGAACATCGTCGCCGACATCAAGTTCCCCCAGGGCGCGAGCGACGCGACGGTGCAGGCGGCGCAGGTGCTCGCCGCGAAGCCCGACTACGTCGTCGTGATCGGCGCGGGCGGCTTCGACAACACCGTGACGAACCAGCTGCTCGGCCTCGGCATCAAGCCCGAGCAGGTCATCCACCCCTTCGGCATCACGACGCAGGTGCTCAACTGGGGCAAGAAGAGCGCCGGGTCCTACTACGGCACCTTCTTCGACGCCAACCTCGACAGCCTGACGCCGGAGGGCAAGGCGTTCGTCAAGCAGTTCACCGAGCAGAACGGCCGCCCGCCGTCGTACGTCGAGAACTACTGCTACGTGACCGCGCAGCTGTATCGCGAGGTGATCGACAAGCATCCGGACGCGGCCGACGATCGCGAGAAGTTCCGCGACGCGGTGTCGGCGCTGAAGACGAAGGAGTCCACGTCCGGGATCCCGATCGTCTTCGACGCGAACGGGGCGCGCAAGGAGTACATGTACTTCATGCAGATCAAGGACGTCGTCGAGAAGAAGTCCTATACGTCGACGCAGCAGTTCTACATCGAGTGGGACCCCGAGGTGATCCCGGTCTACGACCTCGTCAAGTAGCGCGACCGGCCGCCGTGCGCACGGCATCGGATCCACCCCCCTGGCAGGCGCCGACGTGTCCGACGCGAACCTGATCATCCTGCTCTCGACGGTGTCGACCGGGCTCATCCTGGGCGCGGTCTTCGCGCTCGTGTCCGCCGGCGTCACGATCGTGTACGGGAGCATCTGGATGCCCAACGCGGCGAACGGCCAGTTCTTCGTGCTCGCGGCGCTGCTGGGCTGGTCGATGACCGTCGGCTGGGGAGTGCACCCGGCGGTCGCGGCACTGCTCGTCGTCGGCGCGTCGGTGCCGCTGTCGTACCTGCTCGAACTGCTGCTGGTCAGGCGCTTCTACGACGTGCCGAACCGCAACATCTCCTACTTCGTGCTGACGCTGGGGATCACGCAGATCCTCGCCGGCATCTTCACGCTGACCTACGGTCGCTGGAGCGACCAGTACCAGTTGCCGCCGCTGGTCGACGGGTTCACGATGGTGGGGCCGCTGCCGGTCACGAACAACAGGATCGCGGTGCTCGTGGTGGCACTGGCGATCCTCGTCGCGCTCTTCGCGCTGCTGCGTCACCACCGCTACGGCCGCGCGCTCAGGGCGGTGTTCCAGAACCGCGAGGCCGCGACGCTGCGAGGCGTCGACGTGCGCCGCACGTACGCGATCGCGTTCGTGCTGGGCAACGCGGTGATCTTCGCAGGCGGTGTCCTGTTCGCGTTCGCGTACAGCTTCGACCTGACCGTCGCGTGGACGATGTCGATCACCGCGTTCGCGATCATGATCATCGGCGGGCCCGGGTCGGTCCTGGGCGCCGTCGTGATCGCGATGGTCTTCGGCTTCACGCAGGCGATCGTCAGCATCTTCGCGAGCCCCACCATCGCGGCCTTCTCGTATCTGGCGGCGATGCTGCTGATCCTGCTGCTCAAACCCTCGGGGCTGTTCGCCAGATGACTGCCTTCCCTGCCGCCGCACCGATCGGCCGCGCGTCGTCCGGTCCCCTGCGGGCGGGCCGGCTCGCGGTGTTCGCGGTGCTCGCGCTCGCCGCGCCGCTGCTCCTCGCCGGCAATCGCTACCTCGCCTTCGTCGCCGGCGTCACGATGATCCACGTGCTGTGGGCCTCGGGCATGAATCTCCTGTACGGCTATGCGGGACTGATGCCGCTGATGTTCGCGGGTCTCGCCGGCATCAGCGCGTACACCGTCGTCGGGTTGACGACGGCAGGCTGGTCGTTCTGGCTCGCGTTGCCGGTGGCCGCGCTCGGCGCATCGCTCGTCGGCACGCTGCTCGGCGTGCCGTCGCTTCGGTTGAAGGGCTTCTACTTCGCGCTCTGTTCGCTGGTGATCCAGACGGTGATCACGCTCGGGTTCGTGTATTTCGCCGACCTCACCAACGGCGACACCGGCATCTCGCAGATCCGGCAGCCGCAATGGCCGGGCGGGACGCCGCTGTCCGGAACCGCGTTCAACCTGGTGATCTCGGCGATCGCGGTGCTCGGCGTCCTGGTCCTGATGCTGATCGTGCGGTCCGACTTCGGTCGGCGCCTCGTGGCGCTGCGCGAGGACGACGGGCTCGCGGAGATGCTCGGCATCGACGTGACCGGCTGCAAGCTTCTCGCGTTCTTCATCGGGTCGCTGTTCGCCGGCGTCGGCGGCGCGCTGTACGCGCCGTACATCGGCTTCATCTCGCCGCGCTCCTTCGACGTGCTGATCAGCCTGAACATCTGGCTGATGGTGGCCTTCGGCGGACGCGGGACGATCTGGGGCCCGGTGATCGGTGCGCTGCTGCTCGCGCCGCTCGCGTTCCTGCTGCAGGACTACTACACGGTGAAGGACATCCTCTACGGACTGCTGATCATCGCGGTGATCGTGCTGATGCCCGGCGGCATCGCGCGCGGCTTCAGGCGCTTCGCGGCGGCCGACGCCGACGTGCCCGCGCCGCGACCGTCGTCGCCGGCGGTGCAGGCGGTGCAGGCGGGCGCGGCGCCCGATACGGGCCGGACCGCATGAGCGACGACGTCCTGCTCGACGCGAGGGCGGTCTCCAAGCGCTTCGGCGGGCTCGCCGCGCTCCGGGACGTCGACGTGGTGCAGCGCCGGGGCGAGACGCTCGGCATGATCGGGCCGAACGGCTCGGGCAAGACCACCTTCGTCAACGTGATCACCGGGCACCTCGCGATGAACGGCGGAACCGTGCGCTTCGCCGGCGAGTCGCTCGACGGCCGCAGCCCGTTCAGGATCGCGCGCGCGGGCCTCACGCGGACCTACCAGTCGGTGCGGATCTTCGGCGAGCTGAGCGGCGGCGAGAACGTCGCGACGGCGCTGGTGGATGCACGCGATCCGGTCGATCCCGACGGGATCGCGGAGCTCGCCGACTGGCTGAAGATCGGCCACCGTCTCGACGTGCCCGCCGGCGGCCTCAAGCTCGACGAGCAGCGCCGGCTCGAGCTGCTGATGCGGCTCGTGCAACGGCCCAGGCTGGTGATGCTCGACGAGCCGGTCGGCGGACTTTCGTCGACCGAGGTCCGGATCATGATCGGCCTGCTCGCCGAGCTCAAGGCGCGCTGCACGCTCTTCGTCATCGAGCACACGATGAAGGTGATCCGCGAACTCGCCGACAAGGTCGTCGTGCTGGTCGCCGGCGAGAAGCTCGCCGAGGGCCCGCCCGCCGAGATCCTGGCCGACCAGCGCGTGATCGACTTCTACCTGGGTTCCGCCGATGCTTGAGATCGAGCAGCTCACGGTCCGATACGGGCCCTTCCTCGCGGTCGACAGCCTGGCGATGGCGGTGCAGGCGGGCGAGATCGTCGGCATCGTCGGGCCCAACGGCGCGGGGAAGTCCTCGGTCGTCAAGTCGATCGGCGGGCTCGTGAAGCCGCAGGCGGGGTCGATCCGCTTCGAGGGTCGCGACCTGCTCGCGGTGCCGCCGCACGAGCGGATCGGCCTGGGCCTGTCGATCGTGCCCGAGGGCCGCGGCCTGTTCCCGCGCATGACGGTCGACGAGAACCTCGTCATCGGCGGCGACCCGCTGGCCGACAGGGCGCGCAGCGACCGGTGCCGCGAGCGCTGCTTCGACCTGTTCCCGATCCTGCGCGAGCGTCGGTGGCAGCCCGCCGGCACGCTGTCCGGTGGCCAGCAGCAGATGGTCGCGGTGTCGGTCGGGCTGATGGCCGATCCCCGGCTGCTGGTGCTCGACGAGCCGTCGCTGGGGCTCGCGCCGATCGTGATCGGCGAGATCGGCAGGATGCTGCAGCGCCTGCGCGCAGACGGCCTGACGATCCTGATCTTCGAACAGAACGCGAAGCTCACCTGCAGCATCGCCGACCGCATCTACATCCTCGCGAGCGGCGCGGTGCGACACCACGACCGGGCCGCGCATCTGCTGCAGAACCCGAACATCATCGAACACCTGATCTGATGGAGGCCGACCGATGAGCACGGGCCCCGCACCGGGCGGCGGCGTCGCCGCCGAGCCGATCGTCGACGCGCACCACCACATCTGGCGTCTCGACGACCTCGACTGGCTGAAGGGACCGCCGGTGCCGCGCATCTTCGGCGAATACGGCGCGATCCGGCGCGACTATCCGATCGACGAGTACCTCGACGACGTCGCCGGGACCGGCGTGGTCCGCTCGGTCTACGTCCAGACCAACTGGCCTGCCGGCAGGGCGCTCGACGAGGTCGCGTGGGTCGACGAGGTCCACGCGCAGTCGGGTTGGCCGCACGCGATCGTCGGATACGCGGACTTCCTCGACGACGGGGTCGGCGCGCTGCTCAAGGCCCAGGCTGGCTGTCCGCTCGTGCGCGGCATACGGCAGCAGATCCACTGGCACCGCAATGGGCAATACCGCTTCGCCGAGCGCCCGGACCTCGCCGACGACCCGCGGTGGCGCCGCAATCTCGCGCTGCTCGCGGATCGCGGCCTGCTCTTCGAACTGCAGGTATTCGAGTCGCAGATGGCGGGCGCCGCGCGTCTCGCGCGCGACCTGCCCGAGGTCGTGTTCGTGCTCGAGCACGCAGGCATGCTCGAGGACCTGTCCGAACGCGGCTGGGCGAACTGGCGCGACGGCATGCGGCGGCTCGCCGACGCGCCCAACGTGTCGACCAAGCTGTCTGGGCTCGGCACCTTCGTCAGGCGCAACGACCCGGACCTGATCGCCCGGATCGTCGAGGAGACGGTCGCGATCTT
The DNA here is from genome assembly GCA_050248115.1 of Lautropia sp. Classification (GTDB taxonomy): domain Bacteria; phylum Pseudomonadota; class Gammaproteobacteria; order Burkholderiales; family Burkholderiaceae_E; genus Lautropia. The sequence goes on along the minus strand of JBFWSZ010000011.1, from coordinate 212,676 downwards.
CGGGGCGCAGCGCTGCGTGTGGGGTTCGAACTTCCCGGTCGAGAAGCTGTGGACGGACTACGCGTCGCTCGTCGGTGCCGCGCGCGCCGCGCTCGCGCACCTGTCGGAGGACGAGCGGCGCGGCGTCCTCGCCGACAACGCGATCCGGCTCTACCGCCTCGACCCGATCGCCTAGGGTGAACGGGCCCCGGTCGCGGCGCGCGCCGGATGCGCGCTAGCGCGCGGCGATGCCCCGGCTGCGGATCACGCCGCCCCAGCGCGCGATCTCGGCCCGGGTGAACGCGTCGAGCTCGGCGGCGGTGCCGGCCCTTGGCTCCACGCCGAAGCCTTCGAAGCGCGCTCGCACCGCCGGTTCGCCCAGCGCCTTCGCGAGCAGCGTCGACATGCGGGCGACGCCGTCGGCCGGTACGTTGCCCGCCGCGTAGAGCGCCGCCCAGCCTTCGATGACGAAATCGTCGAAACCGAGCGCCTTCATCGTCTTCACGTCGGGTAGCGCGTCGACCGGGCCCGGCGCGGTGACCGCGAGGGCACGCAGCCGGCCTGCCTTCAGCAGCGGCAGCGCGCTCGGCAGGTTCAGGAAGGCCATCGAGGTCACGCCGCTGACCAGGTCCGGCGTCAGCGCGCTCTCGCCCTTGTAGGCGACGGGCACGATCCGCGTTGCGTTGCGGATGTTGAAGAGCTCGGTCGTCAGGTGCGACAGCGAGCCGTTGCCGCTGTTGCCCGCGGTCAGCTTGTCCGACGCGCGGCTGGCCGCGAGGATGTCGGCGACCGACTTCAGCGGCGAATCGGCCGCGACCGAGAGCACGAGCGGCTGCGCCGACACCATGCCGACCGCCTTGAGATCGCGCATCACCTGGTAGGGCAGGTCGGCTCGCAGCGAGGGCAGGATCGTCATGCTCGTGCTGCCCATCAGGAAGGTGTGCGCGTCGGCGCTGCGCACGCCGGCTTCGGTGCCGATCGCACTGCCGGCGCCGGGCTTGTTCTCGACGACGACCGGCTGGCCGAGTTCCTTCCCGATCACCTCGGCGAGCACCCTCGCCGAACGATCGGACGCCCCTCCGGGCGGAAACGGGACGACGAAGGTGACCCGCCGCGCACGCGCCGCGTCTCGCGAACCCCGATCTGCGTTCCGAAGCCGCGCAGCCTGCCGGTCTCGCACCCTGGCACCTCGTCCGCGAGAAAGCGCGCGGCGCGCCACGCCTGCCGGCGTCCCTCGATTTCCGCCGCGCCGAGCGCGAGCGGATCCGTCGCGTCCACGGCGAGACGACCGATGTTGAACCACGCGTCGTCGCTGCCCGGCTCACGGCTCGCGTGCAGCGCGGCCCGGGGTCGGTGCCCGAGCTCGAAGCCGCGCTTAGCGAGCCGTTGCTTCTCGCCCGGGGCGATCGCCTCGAAGCGAACGTGATCGAGCGGGCCGAATCGGAACATCATCGTCGCCGGTTGCAGCTGCTCGCCGGGATCGAGGTCCAGGAAGCGCGCGCCCGCCTTGTACAGCACGTCGATGTCGCCCGACGCGTCGACGAGCACCGAAGGCCTCAGCATGAGGGCGCCGCCCTTGCCGTGCACCAGCACCGTCCCGATCCGTCGCTCGGGCGCCGACGCGGCGAGCACCACCGTGTGCAACAGCGGCGTCACGCCGGCGTCCAGCACCATGTCGTCGAGCACCAGCTTGAGCAGCTCGGGCGAGTATGGGACGCGGTCCATGCGGTGACCGTTCGACATCACGAAGCGCTCGTGCGCGCCGGCGCCGCCGTAGCCGGTGAGCCGCTCGACGACCTCGGCGGCGAGGCCCGCGACGACGCGTCTGCCGCGCGCGGGGTGGGCGGGATGGACATGTGCCGGATTCTAGTGCCGCCGCGCGCGCCGTTCCGGCGCCGGCCGCACCAGACGCCGCGGTGCGTATTGTTCCATTGACAGAACAATGGGCACCGCGCAGACTGCGGGGCCCACTCCGGAGGACCCCTCGATGCCTGCGCGCCCGCATCCGTCGCTACCGTCCGACCGTGCCGGCGTTCGCCGGCCGGCCCGCGGCGCCTTCCCGACGTGGCCGTCGCGCCCGCGACGCGGGTGGCAATGAGCGCCGCGGCCGTGCGGCCTGCAGCGCAGGCCCGCGTCGAGCACCGCGTCGACGTGCTCGTGATCGGCGCCGGTGCGTGCGGGCTCGTCGCCGCGCTCGCGGCGAAGCAGGCCGGGGCCGAGGTGCTCGTGCTCGAGCGCGACCCGAAGCCCAGCGGCAGCACGACGCTGTCCACCGGACTGATCCCTGCCGCCGGCACCGCGCTGCAGAAGGCGGCGGGGATCGAGGACTCCGCCGAACTCCTCGCCTCGGACATCCTGCGAAAGGCGCGGCACCAGACCGACGCGGCGATCGTCGAAGCGGTGGCGCGTGCGTCCGGCCCGACGATCGACTGGCTGATGCAGTCGCACGGCGTTGTGTTCAGGCTCGTCGAGGGTTTCCTCTATCCAGGCCACTCGGTGCTGCGCATGCACGGCACGCCGAACCGCACCGGCGGCGAACTCGAGAGCGCGCTGCTCGCCGCGGCGGCCCGCCAGGGCATCGACGTGCTGACCAGCGCGTGCGCAAGCACGCTGTACGCCGACGACGCGGGCCGCGTGACCGCGGTCGGATTCGATCGGCCGGACGGCACGGCCGAGACGGTCGGCTGCGCGGCGCTCGTGCTCGCGTGCAGCGGCTTCGGCGGCAACAAGGAGATGGTGCGCGAGCACATCCCGGAGATCGCCGACGCCGAGTACTGGGGCCACGTCGGCAACAAGGGCGATGCGATCGTCTGGGGCAGGGCGCTCGGCGCTGCGCTCGCCGACCTCGGCAGCTACCAGGGCCACGGCGCGGTCGCGACGCCCTACGGCAACCCGATCAACTGGGGCGTGCTCTCGGGCGGGGGCTTCCAGGTGAACGCCCGCGGCGAGCGCTTCTCCAACGAGATGTGCGGCTACTCCGAGCAGGCGGTGGAGACGCTCGCGCAGCCCGGGCGCTTCGCGTGGGACATCTACGACGAGGCACGGGAGGCGCTGGTTGCCGACTTCACCGACTACCGCGAGGTCGCCGGACTCGGTGGCGTCCGCAAGGCAGACACCGTGCCGGCGCTCGCCGACCTGATCGGTGTACCGGCCGAAGCACTGTCGCGCACCTTCGTCGAGGTCGACGAGATGCGCAGCGGTGCCCGCAGCGACGCTTACGGACGCGACTTCCGCGGCACCGCACCGCTCGCGCCGCGGTACTGCGCGGTCAAGGTCACCGGCGCACTGTTCCACACGCAGGGCGGCCTCGTCGTCGATACCGGCGCACGGGTCCTTCGCGAGGACGGTCGGCCGTTTCCCAACCTGTTCGCCGGCGGCGGTGCGGCGCGCGGCATGGCCGGGCCGTCGCGGTGGGGGTATTTCTCGGGCGGCGGCCTGGTCACCGCGGTGACGCTCGGCCGGATCGCCGGCGAGGGCGCGGCCGGCACCGCGCTGCGCGCCGGCTGACACCGACCGCGCGGCGTCGTCCGCCCCTGGCGGGCGCGGGCCTTCAGTTCCCCTTCGCGCCCGAGATCTCGACCGCCTTCCTGAATTTCTCCATCTCGCGTGCGTGGAAGGTAGCGGTGGTCGCGGGGTCCGCGCCGAAGGCGGTCGCGCTCATCTTCTCGAGCCGCTCGACGACGGTGGGCGCCGACAGCGCCCGCTTGACCTCGCTCGACATGCGCTCGACGATCGGCGCCGGCGTGCCGGTCGGCGCGAACAGGATGATCCAGGCCGCCGCGTCGAAGTCCTTGTAGGTTTCCGCCAGCGCGGGCACGTCGGGAAGCGTCTTCGCGCGGGTGCTCGAGGTGACCGCGAGCGCGCGCACCTTGCCGCCGGCGAGGTGTCCCGGCAGCGACGGAAGCCCTTCGACCGCGACCTGCACTTCGCCGCCGACGAGCGCCTGCATCGCGAGCGAGCCGCCGCGGTACGGCACGTGGGTCATGTCGAGTTTCGCCTCGGAGCGGATCATCTCCATCACGAGGTGGGAGGTCGAGCCCTTTCCCGACGACGCGTAGTTGACGTTGCCCTTCTGCGCGGCGACCCACTTGACCAGCTCGTCGACCGTCTTCGCCGGCACCGACGCATTCACGACCAGCGCCTGCGGGAACGACACGATGTGCACCACCGGCACGAAGTCCTTCCGGGCGTCGTAGGGCAGCTTGTCGAAGAGCGCGGGATTGATCGCCATCGTGCCGGGCGAGCCGAGCAGGAAGGTGTAGCCGTCCGGCGCGGCGCGCGCCGCCAGCTCGGTGCCGATGTTCCCGGATGCGCCGGTGCGATTGTCGACGAGGAACTGCGCGTCCAGGTTCTTCGACAGCTGGTCGGCGACGGTCCGCGCGACGACGTCGACGGCAGAGCCGGCCGAGAACGGATTGATCAGCTTGACCGGGCGGCTCGGCCACTGCTGTGCACTCGCGGGCATCGCGAGCGCCAGCAGCGCGCCCGCCAGGATCGCACCGTGCGCGGCGGCGCCCATCAGCATCGAAAATCGGCTTCTCATCGTCGTCTCCGTCGTGTCAAGGGGAAGGGGAGGTCGTCCGGGCCGGCAGCACGCATTGCGGCCGGCCGAGAACATGGTGGACGCTAGACCGCATGGCCAGCGGCATGGCCTTCGCCGGTCGCCGCCAGGGCGTCGCGCGGCGACACGCAATCGCCGACCAGCCGCACCGGCAGTCCGCGATCGCGCAGTGCGTCGGCCAAGTGCCGGCTCGGCCGACGCGGCGTCGAGTACGACAGGAATGCGACGTCGTCGATGGTCTCGGTGTCGTGATTGAACACGTCGTCGATCCTCAGGCGGGCATCGCGCTCGAAGGCTTCGTTCCAGACCGGTTCGGCATAGGCGGCGACCCGGATGCGCTTCTCGCGCAGGCGACGGTGGATTCCCTGGCGCACGACCAGCGGCGTGTCGGCGGCGACGCCTTCGCGAGGCGTGACGATCACGACGCGCGCGAAACGTTCGTGCAGCAGGTCGGCGCACGCGTAGGTGCCCTCGGTGTGGTCCATGTCGTAGAGCACCGCGCTGCCGTCGATCCGGGCCGGGTGCCTCAGGACCTCGACGATCGACTGCCGAAGGTCGCGTACCCACCCCGCCTGCGTTGCGTGCGACGGCAGCCAGTGCGGCTCGATCATGGTGGCGCCGGTCGCGATGACGACCTCGTGCGGGTCGCACGCGAGGACGTCGTCGAGCGTCGCGTCCACGCCGAGTTCGAGTCGGGCGCCCGCCCGGGTCGCGGCCGCCTGCTGGTAGTCGTGGATGCTGCTGAACGACTCGCCGCCGGGCAGCATCGCGCGCAGCCGCGCGCTGCCGCCGGCCGCCGCGCTTCGGCCGAACAGCGTGACCGCATGGCCGCGCGCGGCGGCGACCCAGGCGGCCTCGAGTCCGGCGATGCCTGCCCCGACGACGACGATGCGACGCGTCGCCGGTGCGGGGCGCGGCCGGTGGTCCACCTCGTCGACCTCGGCGACCCGGGGATTGTTGTCGCAGGCGAGCGGCATGCGCTGCGCCGAGATGCGATGCCAACAGGTGTTGCACGAGACGCAGTAGCGGATGTCGTGCGCCCGCCCCGCCGTCGCCTTCGAGAGCCACGCCGGGTCGGCGATCAGGCCGCGGCCGACGGCCACCATCTCCGCCGTGCCGCGCGCGAGGATCGCTTCCGCTTCCGCCGGATCGGTGATCCGCCCCAGCGCGATCAGCGGGACGCCGTCGACGCTGGGCCGCAATCGCGCGAGCAGGTCCTGGTAGGGATTGCGCGGCGAGTAGCCGTCCGGCACGTGCATCTCGAGCGAGCGCGCGTGGCTGCCCTGAGCGAAGCAGATGTAGTCGGGCCGCGCGCACGCGACCAGGTGGCGGGCGATGCGGCCGGCTTCGGCGGGGTCGACGCTGCCCGCCACGCCGTCGTCGCCGGGCAGCTTCAGGCCGACGATGAAGCCGGTGCCGCAGTGCTCGCGGACGCCGGCGACGAGCCTGGCGACGAGCCGGGTTCGTCGATCGAGGTCGCCGCCATAGGCGTCGTCCCTGCGATTGGACCAGGGCGAGAGGAACTGGTGGAAGAAGTGTCCGTGAGCCGCCGACACCTCGATGCCGCTGAATCCGCATCGCCGAAGGCGGCCGACCGATTCGACGAAGGTGTCGATCAGCGCGTCGATCTCGGCGGTGGCCAGTGCGCGCGGCATCGTCCAGCTCAGGTCGTCCGGCAGCGCCGACGCGCCGATCGCATCGGGCGAGCGTCCCGGGACGTTGCGCCCGCGTCCGCGTTCGAGCAGCTGGCCGACGAGGCGGCAATCGCGCGACTCGACCGACTCGGCCAGCCGCTTCAGGCCGTCGAGGTCGGCGTCGCTCCAGGCGACGACGCGGTTCGGCACGTCCTGATGCGGCGCCATGCTGAACGGCTCGCAGACGATCATCCCGGCGCCGCCGTCGGCGCGGTTCGCGAAGTACCGGATCATCCGCGGCGTGACCCTGCCGGCCGCGGGCAGGAAGGTGCTCATCGACGGGTGCACCAGCCGGTTGCGCAGTGTGCGCCCGGCGAGCGTGAGCGGCGCGAGCAGGCGGGGATACGCGCCGGCGTCGGCGCCGCGCGTCGCGGCCGGGGCCGTCGCGTGCCTGGCGCCGCCCTCGGGTGGCCGGTCGGTACTGCCGTCCTGCGTATCCAGCGTGGGCATCCTCGTGTCCGCGATCGCGCTCGCTTTCATTCTATCGACCAACGTCGCGTACCGACGGCTCGCGATGCGGCCCTCGACACCGCCGGCCCCGCGCGCGCCCGATTCGCGCGTGCCCCGTTCCGCTTCGTGCATTTCCGACGCGGGCGGCCGCGCCTCGATTGACGCGGGCCACGCGGCACCGCTAGGATCGACGGCGCCATGGACACGCCAATCGAGTTCGACGCCGACGCGATCGTCGTCGGTGCCGGTGCGGCCGGCCTGTTCGGTGCGCTGGTCGCCGCGCAGCGGGGCGCGAGCGTGCTGCTGCTCGAACGCGATCTGGACGGGCCGTCCAACCTGCTCGTGAGCGGCGGCCTGTTCCCGGGCGCCGGCTCCCGGTTGCAGCAGGCGGCGGGCGTGATCGACAGTGCGCAGGCCTTCGCCGCCGACGTGAGCGCGAAGGCCGGCGGCGTGGTCGATGCGGCGGTGCTCGCCGCGATCGCCGACCGTTCGGCGCAGACCGTCCATTTCCTGGTCGACGAACTGTCGCTGCCGATCGTGGTGCTGTCGACGCTGCAGGTGCCCGGCCATTCGGTCCCGCGAATGCACGCCGCGCCGGCGCAGAGCGGCCGCGCGCTGCATCGACTGCTGCGCGAGGCCGTGTCGCGTCACCCGCGCATCCGGCTGCTCGCCGACGCCGAAGCGGTCGGGCTGGTCGAGCGGGGCGGTGCGGTCGTCGGCGTGCGCGCGCGGATCGGCGACGGCACCCGTGCGTTGCACGCGCCGGGCACGCTGCTGGCAACCGGCGGCTTCGCCGGCAACCCCGCGCTGCTCGCGCGCCACATTCCCGGCATGGCCGATGCACTGCACATCGGCGCCGGCGCGAACGACGGCTGCGCGATCGAGTGGGCTGGCGCGCTCGGCGCGGCGACCGCGTTCATGCAGGGATTCCAGGGGCAGGGGCACGTGAACCCCGGCGGGCGCACCCGGCTCGGGATGTCCTTGCCCTCGCTCGGCGCGTTCATGGTCAATCGCGACGGCGAGCGATTCGTCGCCGAGGACATCGGCCCGTCGGAACTGGCGGGCCACGTGCTCGCGCAACCGGGGGGCGTCGCGCTCGAGGTCTTCGACGAACGCGTTCACGACACTGCGTCGGCGCAGGGTCCGTATCGCGACGCATGCGCGGCCGGACACGTCGCGGTCGCGGCGTCGCCGGCGGCGCTCGCGGCGGTCTTCGGTCTGCCCCAGGCGCGCTTCGTGCGGAGCGTCGAGCGCTTTGCCGCGTGCGCGCGGGACGGCCACGATCCCTGGTTCGGGCGCACGCGCTTCGGTCCGGTGCTCGAGGCGCCGCTGCGCGCCGCCTGGGTGACCGGTGCGCTGGCGCACACGCAGGGCGGCCTGAAGGTCGACGCGCTGGCGCGCGTGATGCGCGGGGACGGCAGCGCGATCACCGGCCTGTACGCGGCCGGCGGTGCCGCTGCGTCGATCTCGGGCGTCGGCGGCGCCGGCTATCTGCCGGGCAACGGCCTCGCGCAGTCGTTCGGCCTGTCGATGATCGCCGGCGAGGCGATCGCGCGGCGGGTCCGCTCGTGACGACGCTCGCCGACATCGCCTGGGTGGTACGCAGCAAGAACGCCGGCCCGCTCACGCTGACGCTCGATCTGCTGTTCGCCGACGATGCGAGCTTCGAGCGCGCGCTCGCGGCCCCCGGCCTGTCGGCACGATCGGTCGCGGCGCGATACGGCGTGGCGCCTGGTCTGGTGACGCGGATTCCGTATCCGCCGGCGCGCGCGATCAAGTTCACGATGCCGCGTGCCGTCGTCGCCGGGAATCCGGGCGACCGCGACGTCTACGGCGCGCAGCAGCACGCGCCGTTGCTGGACATCGAGGTATGAACGCCGTCGGGCGGCTGCTCGCGAGCGCGCCGGAGGTGCTCCGCGTGCTGTCGGCGTCCGGGCAACTGGGCTACGGGATCCCGCGCGCGGCGCTCGAGGCGGGGATCGCGCGCCGCCCGCATTTCATCGGCTGCGACATGGGCTCGGTCGACCCCGGGCCGGCATATCTCGGATCGGGCGAGATGGCGACCAGCGCGGCGGTGACGCGAGACGACCTGACGCAGGTGCTGACGGCAGCGCGTGCGCTCGACGTGCCGCTGATCATCGGCAGCGCCGGCACCGCAGGAGCGCGGCCGCACCTCGACGCGACGCTGGCGATGGTGCGCGACATCGCGCGCGAGCACGGCCTGCGGTTCCGCCTCGCGTCGATCGCCGCCGACGTGGCGGCCGACGCCGTCGTCGACGCGCTCGCGCGCGGGCGGCTCGCGCCGCTGGGCGGCGACCTGGCGGCGACGGCCGACGACATCCGCGCGTGCACCCACATCGTCGGCCAGATGGGGTGCGAACCCTTCGATCGCGCGCTGTCGGCGGATCCCGACGTGATCGTCGCCGGGCGCGCCTGCGACACCGCCATCTATGCGGCGATCCCGCGGCGGATGGGCTTCGCGATGGGCCACGCGATGCACATGGCCAAGATCGTCGAATGCACGTCGATCTGCTGCGTGCCCGGTGGACGAGACGCGATGCTCGCGACGCTCGACTCGCGTGGCTTCGAGCTCGAGAGCATGCACCCGCAGCGACGCGCGACGCCGATGTCGGTCGCGGCGCACAGCCTCTACGAGCAGGCCGATCCGATGCGGTTCAGCGAGCCCGAAGGCGCGCTCGACGTCGGCACCGCGCGCTACCTCGCGCTCGACGAACGGCGCACGCGGGTCGAGGGTGCGACCTGGGAGGACGCGAGCACGACGACGATCAAGCTCGAGGGCAGCATGCCGATCGGCTGGCGGACGGTGCTGCTCGCCGCCAGCGCCGACCCGCGCTTCATCGAGGAGATTCGCGACATCCTGGTCGCAGTCGAGGCGACGACGCGGGCCGTCGTGGCGGGCGAGTACCAGCTGCATCCGCGGCTCTACGGCCTGGACGGCGTGCTCGGGCGCGCGGCGCCCGGGTCGGGTGCGCCGCGGGAAGTCTTCCTCCTCGTCGAGGTGATCTCGGCGACGCAGCCGCTGGGCATGGCGGTGGCCAAGACCTTCAAGCAGTTCCTGCTGCACCACGGCTTTCCCGGGCGACTGTGCACCGGCGGCAATCTCGCGTTCCCGTTCACGCCGCCCGAACTGGTGGCCGGGCCGGCGTATCGTTTCGCGCTCCATCACCTGATGCACACCGACGATGCGCAGGCATTGTTCCCGGTGACGATCGAGACGGTCTGAACGCCCCCGCGCTCAGGTGGGGCCCGCGCCGAAGCCGAAGAGCGCCGCCGGATTGTCGACCAGCACCTTGTGTCGCAGCGCCTCGTCGGGCACGAGCCTGAACAGCAGCTCCATCAGCGCGCCCTCGTTCGGCGGCTGCTTGACCGACACCGGGTGCGGCCAGTCGCTCGCCCACACGCACCGGTCGGGCGCGGCCTCGAGCAGCCGGGCGGCGATCGGTTCGACGTCGTGCCACGGCGGGCCGGTGCGGGAGATCTTCTCCGACAGCGACAGCATGACCCAGAAATTGCCCCGTCCCAGGAGTTCGACGACCTTCGCGAGGCTCGGGTCGTCGGCGCCCCTGCGCGGATCGGGCCGGCCCATGTGGTCGAGCAGCACCGGGATGTCCAGGTGCTCGAACGGCGCGATGTTCTCGGCGATGCCGTTCGCCTCGGGCTGGATCTTCGCGTACCAGCCGAGTTCGCGCAGCCGGTCGAGGGCGCGCCGCTGCTGCGCGTCGGTCAGCGCGATGCCGAGGCTCTGCCGCGAGAACCGCGCGCCCTTGATGCCCGCCGCGTCGAGGGTGGCGAGGTACGCGTCGTCGCGCTCGGTGAGGACCGCGGCGTTCGCACAGCCCCGGTAGCCGGGGCCCGCCACCTCGAGCGCGTCGAGCACGACCCGATGGTCGGCGCCGTAGGTGGTGGCCTGCACGATCACGCCACGCTCGATGCCGATGGTCCGGTGCATCGCGAGCGCGCGCTCGATCGTCGCGGTCGGCATCTCGTAGGCCGCGCCGGGGCGCACCGGGTAGCGCGACGCGGGCCCGAACACGTGGAACTGGGCATCGCACGCGCGCGGCGGCGGCATCGTCGCGGGCGCCCGCGGGTTCGGGTCGAATGGCAGGTAGTCGGGCATCGTCGGCGCTCAGTTCAGGACCGCGAGGAAGTCGCACTCGACGAGCTTGCCGCCGTCCAGCGGCGCGTCCATCGTGTGCCTCGCCGGGCGCGACGCGGGATCGGGGAACATCTCGAGCCACGGTCCGTTGAGCGCGGCGCGCTGGTTGCGGTCCTTCATCCAGACGGTCATCTTGATGATGTCCTGCGTCGTGCCGCCGGCCGCCTCGACGACGCGCCGTACCTGATCGAACATCAGGCGGCACTGCGCCTCGAGGGTGTCGCCGAGCTTGCCGGTCGACGGGTCGGTGCCCAGGATGCTGCCCGAGCACACGAGCGCGCCGATCCGGCAGGCCGAGGGGATGGGGTTCTTGTGGCTGAAGCCGGGCGCATGGACGCTGACGCGGGCGGGCGGCGTGGCGCCGGCAGGGTTCTCGACCGTCATCGTCAGTTCGCCTGGATGTTGATCTTGCGGATCACCGGCGCCCAGGTGTCGTACTCCTTGCGAAGGTACGCGGCGAAGGCGTCGGGTTTCAGCGCCTCGGTCTGCGCGCCGAGCTTCGCGAAGCGCGCGACGACGTCCTTGTCGGCGACCACCTTGCTCATCACCGCGTAGAGGCGGTCGCGCACGGCCGCCGGCGTGCCCTTCGGCGCGACGACGCCGGTGAAGGTCTGCGCCGAGAAGTCGGCGATGCCGAGCTCGATCATCGTCGGCACGTCGGGCAGCGACGCGATCCGCTTCGGCGACGTGACCGCCAGCGGGCGGAGCCTGCCTTCCTGGATGTACGGCAGCGCCACCGACACCTGGTCGAAGTTGAACTGCACCTGGCCCCCGAGCAGATCCTGCGTCGCCGGCGCATTGCCCTTGTAGTGGACGGTCGTCCACTTGGCACCGGTTCGCGCCTGCAGCAGTTCGCTGACGAGGTGGTTGGTCGTGCCGGCGCCGGGTGACGCCATCGTGACCTTGTCGGGCTCGCGCTCGACGAGCCTGAGCAGTTGGTCGAAGGTCCTGACCGGCAACTTCGCGTTGACCTGGAGCACGAGCGGCGTGAACGACACCGAGCTCACCGGCTCGAAGTCCTTGTCCCACTGGTACGGGTTCTTGCGGAAGGTGAGTGGCGAGAAGAGCAGGGGGCCGTTGGCGGTGAAGAAGAAGGTGTAGCCGTCGGCGTCGCTGCGGGCGACGTATTCGCCGGCGATCATGCCGCCGGCGCCGGCGCGGTTCTCGACGACGACCGGCTGGCCGAGCGCCTGCTGGATGCCGGGCGCGACGATCCGGGCCGCGGTGTCGACGTTGCCGCCCGGCGGGTACGGCACGACGAAGCGGATCGGCCGGACGGGCCATTGCTGCGCGTGCGAGGCCTGCGGCACGAGCGGTGCGGCGGCGATCGCCAGCACCGCCGTCGCCAGCCAGCCGATCCGCCGGCGGGGACGGCGGGTGCGCGGTCGGCTCGCACCCGGATGCGGATCGTTGCGCGTCGGCAGCGCGCGGGAAGGTCGCAGGCTCATCGTGTCTCCTCGCTGGGACTGGCAAAACGCCGACGATAGGCCAGTGCGGCCCGATTGGCAACGCGCAGCCGGCCCGACGTTCCATATCGTGGGCTGCGGCGTCCCGCGTCGCGGCCGTCGATTGACCCGTCGTCGCCGACGCAAGTACCCTCGCGCGATGCTGATCGATCCGTCGCCGTTGTCTCCGGACGCCCTGTACAAGCTGCTCACCGGCGCGGTCGTGCCTCGCCCGATCGCGTGGGTCACGTCGATGTCGGCGCAGGGCGTGCTGAACCTGGCGCCGTTCAGCGCGTTCACCTTCGTGTCGAACAAGCCGCCGATGCTGGGGATCAACGTCGGCCGCAAGGCCGGCGTGATGAAGGACACCGGGAACAACATCCAGGCGAGCGGCGAGTACGTCGTGCACATCCCCGACGACACGATGATCGACGCGGTGCATCGGTCGTCGATCGAATTTCCGCCCGACGTGAGCGAGGTCGACGTCCTCGGTCTGGCCACCGTCGCATCGACGCGCGTTCGCGTGCCGCGGCTCGCGATCGCGCCGATCGCGATGGAGTGCCGCCTGCACGGCGCGACCGCGTACGGTTCCACCGGCTCGCTGTTCATCGTCGGCGAGGTGCTCGCGTTCCACGTGCGAGACGGCCTGGCGGCCGAGGGGAAGATCGACACCACGCTGTTGCGGCCGGTCTGCCGCATCGGCGGGCCGAACTACGCCTCGCTCGGCGAGATCACGCGCCTGTCGCCGGTGGCGCAGTCGGGAAAGACGGTGCTGGCCGATGCGCCCGCCGGTGGCCCCGCCGACTCGGGCAAAATCGCATCATGCAACTCGAACACATCCGGGTCGTCGACCTGACCCGAATCGTCTCCGGCCCGTTCTGCTCGATGTTCCTCGCCGACATGGGCGCCGAGGTCGTCAAGATCGAGGATCCGCGCGACGGCGACCCGATCCGCCAGCAAGGCGAGGCGGTCGACGGCTTCTCGCTGTACTTCGCGACCTTCAACCGCAACAAGCGGTCGTTGACGCTCGACCTGCGCAGCGAGGAAGGCAAGGACGTCCTCCGTGCACTGGTGCGGCGCGCCGACGTGATCGTCGACAACTACCGCCCCGGCGTGATGCAGCAGATGGGCTTCGGGCGGGAGGCGCTGACCGCGCTGAAGCCGGACATCGTCAGCTGCCACGTCACCGGATTCGGCCTCGACGGCCCGTACGCGCGCCGTCCGTCCTTCGACTTCATCGCGCAGGCGATGAGCGGCTTCATGAGCGTGAACGGCATGGCCGACGGGCCGCCGATGCGCGCTGCGCCCCCGGTGTCGGACATGGTCGCCGGGGCCTATGCGGCGATGGGCATCCTCGCCGCGCTGGTGCGGCGATCCCGGACCGGTGCCGGCGAGGAGGTCACGACCGCGCTGACCGACAGCATGACCAGCCTGCTCGCGTTCCTCGCGACCAACCACTTCGCGACCGGCGCGCTGCCGGTGCGGACCGGCAACGATCACGCACTCGCGTCGCCGTACGGGCTGTTCGAGGCCTCGGACGGACAAGTCGCGATCGCACCGGCCAACGACGCGGTCTATCGGAAGCTGCTCGACGCGCTCGGGCTCGAGCGCTTGCTCACGCACCCGGACTACCTGACCAACGCGCTGCGCTTTCGCAACCGTCGTGCGATCCACGCCGAGATCGACGCGTGCATCCGGACGGCGCCGGTCGCGCACTGGATCGAGGTGCTGAACCGGGCCGGCGTGCCCTGCGGCAAGGTGCTGGACGTCGCGCAGGTCTTCGAGGACCCGCAGACGAAGCATCAGCAGATGCGGCTGTCGATCGACCACCCGGTGCACGGGCGGCTCGACGTGCTCGGCTTCCCGATCAAGTTCAGCGACGATCCGTGCCGCATCCACCGACTGCCGCCGGCGCTCGGCGGCGACACCGACGCGATCCTGCGCGAGATCGGGCTGGACGACGCACGGATCGCCGCGCTGCGGGAGGCGGGCGTCGTCTGAGGGGGCGCTACTGCAACTTGACGCCCGAGGCCTTCGCGACCTTGCCCCAATGCGCGTAATCGTTCTTCACGAACTCGGCGAAGGCCGCGGACGTCCCGCCGGCCGGCGCGATGCCGGCCTTGGCGAGCTTGTCCTTGACGTCGGCCATCTGGAGGACCTTGTTCACCTCGGCGTTGATCTTCGCGACGATGTCGGGTGAGGTGCCCTTCGGCGCGAACAGGCCCAGCCAGACCTTCACGTCCACCCCCTTCTGCCCGGCTTCGTCGATCGTCGGGGTGTCGGGCAGCATCGGCGAGCGCTGCGCCGAGGTCACGGCGACCGCGCGCAGCTTGCCGGCGCGGATCTGCGGCAACACCGAGCCGGTGGACAGGATCGCGGTGTCGACCTGACCGCCGATCACGTCGGCGACGGCCGGCGCGGCGCCCTTGTACGGGACCTGGGTCAGCTTCATGCCGGTGGCGGCCCTCAACTGCTCGCCGAACAGGTGCCCGAGGGTGCCGTTGCCGGCGGTGGCCCAGGTGATGCCCTGACCGGCCTTGCCGGCGGCGATCATCTCGGCCGGGCCGGTGAGCTTCGAGTTCGCCGCCGAAGCGATCACCAGCGGGGCGACCGACACCTGGACGATCGGCGCGAAGCTCTCGACCGAGTCGTAGCCGACGTTGGGGTACAGCCAGGGGCCGAGCATCATGTTGTCGGACTGGCCCATCACGATCGTGTAGCCGTCCGCAGGCGCCTGCGCCGCCGCGGCGATCGCGATATTGCCGCCGGCGCCGGGCTTGTTCTCCATGACGACGGTCCAGCCCGCCGATTCCGCGAGCTTCGAACCGACGAGTCGCGACACGAAGTCGGTGCCGCCGCCGGGGGTGAACGGGATCAGCAGGCGGATCGGCTTGTCCGGCCACGACTGCGCGCGCACGGGCGTCGCGAGCGCGACGGCCGACACGACGGCGAGCGTCGCGACGGCGGTGAACAGACGACGGGACTCAACGGGCATCTTCCTCTCCTCTTTCGAGCCGAGACGGCTCAGTCTTCCTCGATGTGGATGGCACGCGCCGGGCACAGGACGGCGGCCTCGCGCACGAAGGGCGCGTCGTCGGCGCCCGGCGAAGGTACCAGCAGCACGACGACGCCGTCGGACGCGCGCTGGTCGAACACCGCGGGCGCGACCCAGACGCACTGGCCCGCGCCGACGCACCGGCTTTCGTCGACGACGACCTTCATGACGCCGCGGCTCCGGCGCGATCCCAGGTCACCGGCAGCGTGTGCACGCCGTATATCTGCATGTCGTCCTTGAACCGGATCGCCTCGAAGGGCACGGCGAGCCGCAGGGTGGGTAGCCGGCGCAGCAGCACCTCGAACACGATCTGCAGTTCGATGCGCGCGAGCGATTGGCCCAGGCACTGGTGGATGCCGAAGCCGAACGCGATGTGGCGCGCGTTCGCGCGGTCGATGTCGATGGCGTCCGGCTGCGGGAAGATCGCCTCGTCGCGATTGCCGGCACCGAGCAGCAGGAACAGGCCGTCGCCGGCGCGTATCGTCGTGCCCTCGATCTCGACGTCGACGCGCGCCACCCGTCGGGGCGAGAACTGGACCGGGCTCACGACCCGGAGGAACTCCTCGACGGCGGGGCGGATCGCGGTGCGGTCCGAGATCAGGCGATCGCGCAGGCGGTCGTCGCGCAGGATCAGCAGCGTCCCCATCCCGATCATGTTGGTCGTCGTGTCGTGGCCGGCGCGAAGGATCATCGCGCCGATCTCGGCGAACTCGTCTCGCGTCAGATGCCCGGGCAGCACGTGCGCCTGCAGGATGCGGCTGATCAAGTCGTCGCCGGGCGAGGCTTCCTTCGCATCGATCAGGCGGCGCACGTACGCGGCGAGTTCGCGCGCCTTCGCGTGCGCGTGCTCCGGCGTCTGCGTCAGGCCGTGGCGCGCGACCGCGCAGTCGATGATGAAGCGGTGATCCTCGTAGGGCGAGCCGAGGAGTGCCGACATCACCAGCGAAGGGAAGCGCGTGGCGAGCGTCGACACCAGGTCCTGCGGCGGCCCGGCGGCGACGATCTCGTCGATCAGGTCCTCCGCGATCCGCACGATCCGCGGTTCGAGCGCGCGCATGCGGGGCACGCTGAATTCCTGGGTGAACATGCGGCGGAACCGATCGTGATCCGGATTGTCCATGCCGACGAACGCGCGCTCGCCGCGGTCGACCGCGACCCGGGCGGCGGTCACCGTCGGGAAACCCGGCTGGCCGAAACGGCCGCTGAAGCGGTCGTCGTCCGACAGGATCCGGCGGATCAGGTCGTGGCGGGTGACGATCCACGCGCTCGCGCCGTTCCAGAGGCGCACGCGCTGGATCGGGTGCGCGCGGCGCGCCGCCGCGTAACCGGGCGGCGGCGCGAGCGGGTCGGTGCGACCGAAGGGGAAGCTGGGCCATTCGCCTGATTGCGGCGGGGCGCCGGTGGTCCCGGCTTGCGGCGGTGGAGGGTCGTCGTTCATCGAGCGGTGCGATCGCCGCCCCGGCGGCAGGGCGCTGTCTGCGGTGTCGGGCGTGCGGGGTGACGGCGTTGGGGCTACGGCTTTGCGGCTACGGCATTGAAGCTACGGCTTTGCGGCGAACATGGGGACGGGCGTCGGTGTAGCCGACGGCGCCGGCCGCATCCGCGAGCATAGCGGAACTTCGGGTGTTCCGAGGAAGCGCGCGATGCGCGTCGGCCGCTATCGCCGCCCGGCGCGCATCAGGCAGAATCGAAGCCTGCCAAGCAACGCCGCCGGGATCCCGCCATGCCATTCGTCGCATCCTCGTTCGCACCCTCGTCCGATCCGGACCGATTCGTCACCGTGACCGAGGTCGGCACGCGCGACGGCTTCCAGTCGGAGAAGACTTTCATCGACACCCAGGTGAAGGCGGATCTCGTCAACGCGCTGATCGCCGCCGGCGTGCGCAGCATCGAGGCGACCTCGTTCGTGTCGCCGCGTGCCGTGCCGCAGCTGGCCGACGCGTCGACGCTGATCGAGCGCGTCGAGCGGCGGCCGGGCGTGCGCCTGACCGCGCTCGTGCCCAATGCGCGCGGCGCCGAGCGCGCCGCCGCGGCGAAGGTCGACATGATGGCGAGCTTCATCTCGGCGTCGGAGACGCATTGCCAGGCGAACCTCAACAAGTCGATCGACGCGGCGATCGCCGATTTCCACGAGTTCGTGCCGATCGCCGACCGATACGGCATCGCGGTGCGCGGCGCGATCGCGACCGCGTTCGGCTGCCCGTTCGAAGGCGACGTCCCGATCGCGAACATCCTGAAGATCACGCGCGCATACCGCGAGAGCGGCGTGAAGCACATGTCGCTCGGCGACACGACCGGCATGGCGACGCCGCCGGTCGTGACCCGCACCGTCGAGGCGATACGCGACGCATTCCCGGAAGCGATCATCGCGCTGCACTTCCACAACACGCGCGGCATCGGGCTCGCCAACGTCATGAACGGCCTGTCGCTCGGCATCCGCGAGTACGAGGCCTCGTTCGGCGGCCTCGGCGGTTGCCCGTTCGCGCCGGGCGCCACCGGCAACATCTGCACCGAAGACCTCGTGTACCTGCTGCACGAGTGCGGGTACGAGACGGGCATCGACCTCGACGCGCTCGCCGCGATCGCGCGCGAGGTGCAGACGGTCGTCGGTCGGGAACTGCCGGGGCAGTACATGCGCGCGGGCCCTCGGCTCGCGCTCTCGTCGGTCGATTCGGTGCGGCGCGCAGTCGGCTGAGCCGGCCACGCGAGCGGTCTAATCCGGCTTGACGATCGAACGCGAACGGCGCCCCTTGATGATCACCTGGGGCGCCTGTCGCGGCGGCGGCGCCGGCCTGTGGTCGGCATCGTCGTCGTCGTATCGGCGCGGCAGCGGCCGGTCGC
This sequence comes from Lautropia sp., assembly GCA_050248115.1. Lineage (GTDB taxonomy): Bacteria > Pseudomonadota > Gammaproteobacteria > Burkholderiales > Burkholderiaceae_E > Lautropia. Next base: position 194,474 of record JBFWSZ010000011.1, on the reverse strand, counting down.
GGCCGATCCGAGGCCCGGACGCGTCGCGCGATTCGTGGGCGCGGTAGGCGCCGCCGGGTGCGCCCCGGGCCTTGGTGCGCTTCTGCGCGCGCGCCACCGTGCTGATCGCGTGCAGGAACAGTGCGATCTCGCCGGTGTTCGACTCGAGCAGCATCATCGTCCGGTCGAACGACTTGATCTGGCCGTGCAGGCACAGGCCGTTGACCAGGTAGACGTCGACGCGGGTCTTCTCGCGGCGGAATCGGTTGAGCGTGCCGAACTGGTCGTTGACCTTCGTCGACCCGCCGGTCGTCGAATCCGGGGTCGAGGTCGTCGGCGCGTCGGGGGTCGATCCGTCGTCGGGATCAGTCGTCTCGCCCAAACCGTTCTCCTGCAATCACGGGTTCGAAAAGGTGCGCCAGAGCGAACGGGCACCCACAGGCGAATGGTAGCCCGAAGCACGCGCGGTTGCATTGCACTGCAACCTGCGAAGGCACGCAGCGCCGGCGGGGTCTGACGGCGATCGGCTGCATCGAGTCGATATCATCGACGCTCGAAGGTCCGGCATGCGCCGGGCCGCGTGAAGGGCCCGTTCTGGTGCATGCACTGCCGGGCCAGGTCAAGCCCCCGGATGCGCCGACTGAACCGTCTACTTCCCGAACGAGAAGCGCTGCGCGGCAGCCGCTGGCTCGCGTGGCTCGGCCCGTCGCTGTTCGCGCCGCGGCTCTGGCGCGCGACGCGGCGCGGATTCGCGCTCGGCAGCGCGCTGGGCATCTTCTTCGGACTGCTGATCCCGATCGCCCAGATCCCGGTGAGCGCCGCCGCGGCGGTCGCGATGCGCGCCAACGTACCGGTCGCCGTCGCCAGCACCCTCGTGACCAACCCGCTGACCTTCGGGCCGATCTACTACGTGGCCTGGCGCGTCGGCGGCGCGATGCTCGGCGATCCACCGGCCTCGCCGGCATCGCCGGCATCGCCGGCATCGCCGACATCGCCGACTTCGCCGAGCCCGGGCGCGACGGCACCGGGGCTCTTCGAGGGCCTGGGCGAGCCACCGGATCCTGCGCTCGAGGCCGCGATCCGCGCGACGCGCGAAGCGGTCGCCGACGGCGACATCGCCGCCGCAGGCTGGTGGGAGCGCCAGAAGCGGCGCATGTTCGGCGTCGGAAAGCCGCTGGTGCTCGGGCTCGCCGTCATGGCCTGCGTCGGCAGCGTGCTCGCGTACTTCGTCGTCGCCGGTGTGTGGGACCTCAGCGTCTGGTGGGCGCGGCGTCGGCGGCGGCTCGCCGGCGTCGGGCCGAAGGCGCGGGTCGCGAACGGGCGAGGGACCGGTTGAGCCGTCGCGCGGCCTGGTTCGACGCGCGCACCGGCCGCCCGATGCACCGGATCTGTCGCTGTCGCCGACGACAACGGGTCGAACTTGACGGATTGCCTGTGCGGATGAACCAGGGCGAAACAGGGGGCGACTAACCGCTTCGGGTTCCCTATACTCAGGTTCGCAATCTGACAATCCGGCACATTGTCGATGGAGATGATCATGAAGAAGAAGCCGTTGGTTGCAGCACTCGCACTCGCCACGCTCGCAGCCTGTTCGGGCGGCGGTGGCGACGGTTCCACCGCAGTCAGCCCCAGCCCGCAGGCGAGCGGCTGTCAGCCCGGCCTCGTCACCGGCTTCGCCACGAAGGTGGGCGACGCGCCGATTCCTCAGGTGCCGCTGCTCGGCGGCGGCGAGGGCGCCGGGGACGGCGGCGGCGGCGGCGGGGCAGGCGTCGGTGGCGGCGAGGGCAACGGCATCGGCGGCGCGGACGGGCAGTACAAGAAGGTCCACGTCACCGTCGAGCTCGCCGACGGCAAGACCTACGGTCCGACGCTCGTCGACGATGAGAAGGGCATGGTCACCTTCGTCGGCTGCGCGACCCAGTCTCTGCCGGCGAGGGTGACCTTCGAAGGCAAGGACGCCGCGGCGACCTACTACGACGAGGGTCTGGGGCGCGACGTCTCGTTCTTCCTCGAGCGCCGGATCGGCCTGATCACCTCGCTCGACAAGAACATCGGCGTGACGCCGCTGACGCACGCGCTCTACGAGCGAGCGATGCAGATCGGTGCGCTGCAGGGAACGTCCGAGGGCTGGAAGAACCCGACGATCGTCGGGCAGGCGCACGCGGAACTGCTGGCGGTCGTCAACGACCAGCTGCCCGGCATCTATCGGCTCAACGACCTGAAGAGCCTGCCGATCCCGCTGAACGCCGGCAGCGACGTGGCCGGTGCCGCGCCGCTGGACAACAACCAGAACGGCATCTACGGCGCGCTGCTCGCCGGTCTGTCGAAGACCGGCCGCACCAACCTGCCGTCGAGCGCGCGGCCGGCGCTCGACGTCGCCGACGTGCTGATCCGCGACCTGCGCGACGCGAAGTTCAACCTGACCGACGCCGACGGCAAGCTGCTCGGCGACGCCGGCAAGCTCCCGTACACCTACGATACGCTGTGGACGCAGACGGCGGTCAGTGCGGGTGTGACCGCGCAGGCGCGCGGCAACGGCGGACTGCAGACCGCGGCGGTGCCGCTTGGCGTCGTGCGGCGCAAGGCGCCCGCCGGAACGGTCGGCACCGTGCTCGAGACCGGCTACGTGCTCGCGTCCAACGGCGAGCTGTCCGCGACGCTCAATCCCGGCACGGCGGGCGCCCGGGTCGTGAAGCCGACGCCGGGCGTCGCGTATTCGCAGGTGCAGGGCTTCGGCGCAGGCCAGCCGGTCGTGGCGTTGCGGCGCGACGGCGCCGGTGTGCTGGTGTTCAAGACCGAGCACGACGGCTCGAGCTTCACCACCATCCAGCGCCCGTCGAACGGGACCTTCGTCGAACTGATGGACGGCGGAAGCCCGGTGGTGCGGCTCTCGGACGGCAAGATGATGCGCATCACCGCCGATGCGACCGGCTTCGTCGACGAGCCGATCCCGCCCGGCGTCGTGAACTTCACCTTCCGTCCGGAGTACGCCGGTGCGCTCGGCGCCGGCAACGATGCCGCGCTCGGCGCCGATCCGGATGGTGCTGCCGACAACGGCCTTTGCGTCGGCACGACCCGCGACGGCAAGGTCAAGCTGTGGCGCCCGGTGTTCGCCCCGGGCCAGGAGGTCGCCGGCCTGACCGAGTCGGTCGAGGGCATCGTCCAGGTCAGCAGCGACCAGTCGATCACGCTCGGCCTCACGGCGGACGGCGCGCTCTATCACCTCGATGCGAACCACTCGGTCGGCTATACCGGCGCGGGCGGCAGCCCGGTGGCCGCGGCACCGGACGGCGTGACGACGCTGAGGGGCAGCGAGACACGCACGCTGCTTCGGCCCGGTGCGGCGCCGGTGCAGATCGCCGCGTCGAAGATCTGCTGGCTGCGCGCCCCGTTCGCGGTCGGCTGCAACGGCAAGGCCTACCGGGTGCAGTATCCGGTGTACGCGAACGCGGCGGGCGACGTGCTGGCGGCGGGGCCGGTCAGCGGCATCGTCGAGCTGCCGATCCCGACGACGGTGTGGCGCGCGCGGGCGAACCGCGGCGAGAGCCTGGTGTTCCTCGGGACCGACGGCAAGGTCTACAACTCGGCAGGCCGCGCGGTCGACGTACCGCTCTGAGCGGTCGGGCGCCGGTGATTCAGGCGGGCTGGGCGATCATCGTCGCCAGCCCGTCGAGCGCCGGGTCGGGCCGGGTGACGATCGCGGTGCCGATCGCGTCGAGATAGCCGCGGAAGCGCCCCTTCGCGACGAATCGTTCGCGAAAGGGGCTCGCGCCGAGCCGGTCGACGATCCGGGGCGCGATGCCGCCCCCGATCAGCAGGCCGCCGATCGCGCCGAAGGTCAGCGCGACGTTGCCGGCGTAGCCGCCGAGCAGCGCGCCGAACAGGTCCACGGTTCCGGCGAGCAGCGCGTCGCGCGCCGCGCCTTCGGTGACGTCGGCGGCGGTCCGGATCGCCGGGTCGGCGGCGCGGCCTTCGACCTCGGCCAACGCGCGGTACAGCGTCGGCAGGCCGATCCCCGACAGCAGGCGTTCGGCCGAGACGTGCCCGTGCACGCGGCGCGCGGCGGCGATCACCTCGGCTTCGCGTGCCGTCTGCGCGGAGAGCGTCGCGTGCCCGCCTTCGCCGGGCACCGCGTGCCATCGGCCGTTCGCGAGCAGCATGCCGGCGCAGCCGAGTCCGGTGCCCGGGCCGACGACGGCCATCGTCGCGCGTCTGGACGGCAGGCGATCGCCGAGCGGCGCCAGGTCGTCGTCGCCGAGCGAGGGCAGCGCCCAGGCCTGAGCCTCGAAGTCGTTGACGAGCGTCACGGCGACGAGCCCGAGTTCACGCCGCATCGCGTCCGGATCGATCGTGAACGCCGAATTGGTGAGGCGGATCCGACCGTGCGTGATCGGCGCGGCGATCGCGATCGCCGCGCTCGCGAAGGGCCGTGACGACGCGCCGTCGATGCCCCGGTAGGCGTCGGCCGCGGCGACCATCGTCGGATGGTCTGCGGTCGGGACGGTCAGGATGTCGACCGGCGGCGTGCCGGCTTGAAGCGCGCGGGCGAAGCGCACGTGGGTGCCGCCGACGTCGGCGAGCAGGCAGGGATAGATGGTCACGGTGGGCTCCGGCAAGCGCGGGCAGGGCGATTCGGCTTCGCGGCGGCGAAGCGCGTCGAGGCGATGATGGCATAGCGCCCGGTCCCGGCGGAGCGTGGATAATCCCGGGTCTGGCCGCGCCCGCGCGGCCGTATCCATCACACCGACTTCAGAATGGCCATGACTACCCCGGACACCCAGACCCTCGGATTCCAGACCGAAATCAGGCAGCTCCTCGACCTGATGATCCATTCGCTGTACAGCAATCGCGAGATCTTCCTGCGCGAGCTGATCTCGAATGCGTCGGATGCGAGCGACAAGCTGCGCTTCCTGGCGATCGACGACGATTCGTTGTACGCGGGCGATGCCGAACTGCGCATCGACATCGTGGCGGACAAGGCCGCCCGGACGCTGACGATCACCGACAACGGCATCGGCATGAGCCGCGACGAGGCGATATCGAATCTCGGCACCATCGCGAAGTCCGGCACGAAGGAGTTCTTCGGTCGGCTCACCGGCGACGCGAAATCCGACTCGAACCTGATCGGCCAGTTCGGTGTCGGGTTCTATTCGTCCTTCATCGTCGCGAGCAAGGTCGTCGTCGAGAGCCGAAAGGCGGGACTGCCGGCTTCCGACGGCGTGCGATGGACCTCCGAAGGCACCGGCGAATTCACCGTCGAGACGATCGAGCGCCCTGCACGCGGCACCTCGGTCACGCTGTACCTGCGACCGAACGTCAAGGGCGAGGGTGATGCGGCGGGCGGCGGCGACGACACGCGCGACTTCGACGCACTGCTCGACGACTACCGGCTGCGGCACATCGTGCGTACCTATTCCGACCACATCTCGCTGCCGATCCGCATGAAGGCGACGAAGTGGGACGACAAGGAGAAGAAGCAGGTCGAGACCGGCGAATGGGAGACGGTGAACCAGGCGAGGGCGCTGTGGCTCAGGCCCCGCAACGAGCTGACAGAGACCGACTACCACGAGTTCTACAAGCACCTGACCAACGACCACGAGCCGCCGCTCGCCTATACCCACAACCGCGTCGAGGGGCGTACCGAGTACACGCAGCTGCTCTTCGTGCCCCGGCGCGCGCCCTTCGACCTGTGGGACCGCAACCAGCGCCACGGGCTTCGGCTCTACGTGAAGCGGGTCTTCATCATGGCCGACGCCGAGCAGCTGATGCCGGCGTACCTGCGCTTCGTCAAGGGGATCGTCGACAGCAACGACCTTCCGCTGAACGTGAGCCGCGAGATCCTGCAGGAGAGCCGCGACGTACGATCGATCCGCGAGGGCTGCACGAAGCGGGTGCTGTCGATGCTCGAGGACATGGCGCGCAACCGGCCGGACGACTACGCGAGTTTCTGGGGGCAGTTCGGGCAGGCGCTGAAGGAGGGGGTCGGCGAGGACCTCGGCAACAAGGAGCGGATCGCCGGCCTGATGCGCTTCGCGAGCACCGGCGCTACGGCCCCGGCGCGCACCGAGGCTGCGAAGGGCGACGACGGCGGCAAGGCCGACGCCGACGGCGCGGAGGGCGCGGAGGGCGCGGACCGCGCCGCGGAAGGCGACGGCGTCGAGGACGCGACGATCGTCGGCGAATCGACGGCGGCGGGCCCGGATGCGAGCGGCGACGCGAACCAGGACGCCGCCGCCGCCGCGCCGAAGGCGGGCCCGGTCGATCCCGACGCGCAGACGGTGTCCTTCGAGGATTACCTGTCGCGGATGAAGCCCGGCCAGGAGTCGATCTACTACGTGACCGGCGAGACGCTCGCCGCCGCCCGCAACAGTCCGCACCTCGAGGTGTTCCGCAAGAAGGGGATCGAAGTCCTGCTGCTCACCGACCGCGTCGACGAGTGGATGCTGTCGTACCTGCACGAGGTCGACGGCAAGCCGCTGGTCTCGGTGAGCCGCGGCGCGCTCGATCTCGGCAAGCTCGCGGACGAGGCCGAGAAGCAGGAGACCGAGAAGGTCGCGACCGAGTACAGGGACCTGACCGATCGCATCGCGAAGTCGCTGGGCGACAAGGTCAAGGAAGTCCGGGTGACCGACCGCCTGACCGAGTCCGCGTCGTGCCTGGTATCGGACGAGGGCGACATCAGCGGCACGCTCGAGCGGCTTCTCAAGCAGGCGGGTCAGAAGGCGCCGCCGCGCAAGCCGATCCTCGAGATCAATCCGGACCATCCGCTGGTCGCGCAGCTCAAGCGCGGCGAGACGGCGCGGTTCGACGACTGGTCGGGACTGCTGTTCGACCAGGCGCTGCTCGCAGAGGGTGGCAGCCTCGAGGATCCGGCCGGCTTCGTGCGCAGGATGAACGAACTGCTGCTCTCGCTCGGCCCCCGTTGAGCCCGGCTTGCGTTCGCGCGCCTCGAGCATCGCCGGCATGCCGGCGGTGATCTCCTTCTCCGAGCAGGACGGGGTCAGGTACCTGCACTTCGGCAGCCGCTGGGTACAGGGCGCGATGCGCATCTCGAATCCCGACCGGCTCGAACTCGCGTATGTGCGCGACATGATGGCGTGGCTGCTGTTCCTCGATCCGCCGCCACGCATCCTGCAGCTCGGCCTCGGTGCGGCTGCGCTCACCCGCTTCTGTCATCGCACGATGCGCGCGTCGTCGATCGACGTCGTCGAGATCGACCCGCAGGTCGCGCGCGTGGCGCGGCAGTGGTTCGGCCTGCCGGCGCGGGACGAGCGGCTGGCGCTTCACTTCGGCGACGCCGGCCGCTTCGTGTCGCGCCCCGCGCGCCGTGGCCGCTATGGCGTCGTGCAGGTCGACCTGTACGACCAGGACGCCGCCGGTCCGGTGCTCGACTCGCAGGCGTTCTACCGCGACTGCCACGCGGTGCTCGCCGAGCCGGGCATCATGGTGGTGAACCTGTTCGGCCGACACGCGTCCTTCGACCGCAGCGCGACGCGCATCCACGCAGTGTTCGGGCAGACCGCGACGCTGGTGCCGCGCCAGGAGGGCAATCGCGTCGTGCTGGCGTTCAAGGGGCCGCCGGTGCGGGCGTCGCGCGCGCAACTGCTGCTGCGCGCGGCGCACCTTCGGGCGCGCTACGGGCTGCCGGCGGCAGGCTGGGCCAGGACGGTGAAGGTCGCGTCCTGAGCGAGCCCGACGGCCGCACGCCTCCGTTCCGAGCGCGGGGCGGCGTTATGCTCTGGTCTTTGCCATCGGGAAGGAGTCGAACATGTCCAAGAGGGAAGTCGTCGTCGTCAGCGCCGTCCGCACCGCGGTCGGGGATTTCGGTGGGGCGCTGAAGGACGTGCCGCCGACGCGGCTCGGCGCGCTCGTGCTCGCGGACGCGATCGCGCGCGCCGGCGTCGATCCCGCGTCGGTGGGCCACGTGTTCTTCGGGCACGTGATCAACACCGAGCCGCGCGACATGTACCTGTCGCGGGTCGCCGCGGTCGAGGCCGGCCTGCCCAAGGAGACGGTCGCCGCCAACGTGAACCGCCTTTGCGGCAGCGGTCTGCAGGCGATCATCTCGGCGTCGCAGGCGATCCTGCTCGGCGACACCGACGTCGCGGTCGGCGCCGGCGCCGAGTCGATGAGTCGCGCGCCGTACGTGCTGCCGGGCCAGCGCTGGGGCGCGCGCATGGGCGACGCGAAGGTGATCGACATGATGACCGGCGCCTTGTCCGATCCCTTCGACGCCGTCCACATGGGCGTCACCGCCGAGAACGTCGCGGCGCGATACGAGGTGTCGCGCACCGACCAGGACGCGCTGGCGCTCGAGAGCCACCGTCGGGCTGCCAGGGCGCAGGCCGAGGGGCGCTTCAAGTCGCAGGTGCTGCCGATCGAGATCACGGTCAAGCGCAAGCCGGTGATGTTCGAGGTCGACGAACACGTGCGTGCCGACGTGTCGGCCGAGTCGCTGGCAGGCCTGAAGACGGTGTTCAAGAAGGACGGCTCGGTGACGGCCGGCAATGCGTCCGGGCTGAACGACGGTGCCGGCGCGGTGGTGCTGATGGAGGCCACGGCTGCGGCCAGAGCCGGCGCGACCCCGCTGGCGAGGCTGGTGGCGTACGCGCACGCCGGCGTCGAGCCGCTGTACATGGGCATCGGGCCGGTCCCGGCGAGCCGCAAGGCGCTCGAGCGCGCCGGGCTGAAGGTCGCCGACATGGACGTGATCGAGGCCAACGAGGCGTTCGCCGCACAGGCATGCGCCGTCTCCAAGGAACTGGGCCTCGATCCGGCGAAGGTGAATCCGAACGGCAGCGGCATCTCGATCGGGCATCCGATCGGTGCGACCGGCGCGATCATCACGACCAAGGCGATCCACGAGCTGCACCGGATCGGCGGACGATACGCGCTGGTGACGATGTGCATCGGCGGCGGACAGGGCATCGCGGCGATCTTCGAGCGCGCGTGACCGCCGGGCTGCCCTGAGCGCGGGCACGGCGACTGCCCCGAGTCGCGCCGACTAGTGCTACAGTCGACGTCTCAACGGGGCGGTATATGAACTTCGTGTCGCCACATTGGCTGTGGATCCTGGCCGCCGCGCCGCTGCTGATCGCCGCCTACTTCGCGCTGCTGCGGCGCACGCGCGCGGTGCGATTCTCGAACGTCGCGATCGTGCGGGCGGCGACGACCCGGGGCAACCGATGGCGCCGGCACGTGCCGCCGCTGCTGTTGCTCGGGGCGCTGATCGCACTCGTGATCGGCATCGCGCGGCCCAGCGCGTACGTCGCGCTCCCGTCCCAGTACAAGACCATCGTGCTGGTGATCGACACCTCGCTGTCGATGCGCGCGAACGACGTGATGCCGAACCGCATCACCGTTGCGCAGGCGGCGGCGCGCGCGTTCGTCGATCAGGTCCCGAGCGACGTGCGCATCGGCCTGGTCGAGTTCGGCGGCACGGCGAGCGCGGTGCAGATGCCGACCTCCAACCGCGACGACCTCATCGGCGCGATCGATCGCTTCAGGCTGCAGCGCGGCACCGCGACCGGCAGCGCGCTGTACGTCGCCCTCTCGATGCTGTTCCCTGACGCCGGTATCGACCTCGAATCGATCCTGATGGGCAACAGGCGGCCGCAGCCGGGCCCCGACCGCCGCGCGTCGCGGAACCGGCCGCTGGGCCAGGAAGAGCGCCCTGCTCAGGAGTCGGCGGTGGCGGCGGTGCCGCCCGGGTCCTACGAGTCCGGTGTCGTGATCCTGTTGTCGGACGGCCGCAGGACCACCGGTCCGGACCCGCTCGACGCCGCGCAGTGGGCCGCCGAGCGTGGGGTCAAGGTCTACACCGTCGGTTTCGGCACGAAGGAGGGTGCGTCGATCGATTTCGGCGAATGGTCCTTCTACGTGCGGCTCGACGAGGAGACGCTCAAGGCCGTCGCGGACGTGACCCGCGGCCAGTACTTCCACGCCGGCACGGCCGACGACCTCAAGACGGTCTACGCCGGTCTGAACAACAAGCTCGTGCTCGAACGCCAGCGCACCGAGCTGACCGCGCTCTTCGCCGCGGGCGCCGCGCTGCTGACGATGCTCGCGGGTCTGCTGTCGATCCTCTGGTTCGGCCGCGTCGACTAGAAGGCTGTCGTCGCGTCCGGGGCGGGGACGGGCCCTGGCTAGCGGCGCTTCAGGTCCTCGCCGCCGATGTACATCCGGTTCCAGCGCGGCGAGATCACCAGCTCGTCGATGCAGACGTGCGCAGGGGCGCCCACCACGTAGCCGATCGCGTCGGCGACGTCCTCCGGCTTCAGCATCCGGCCGATCTCCTCGGCCGACGGTGGCACCGGTCGCGAGCGCAGGATCGGCGTCGCGACTTCGCCCGGACAGACCAGCGTGGCGCGGATGCCGTTTCGACCTTCCTCGGCGTTGATGCTCTGCACCAGCGGCGACAGCGCGGTCTTGCTGGCGCCGTAGGCCGCGCCGGTGAAATCGGTGAAGCGCCAGCCGGCCCACGACGACACGACGACGATGGTCCCGCTGCCCTGGCCGCGCATCGCCGGGAGCACGGCGGCGACACAGTAGGCGACGCCGTCCAGGTTGATGGCGGTCACCCGCCTGAAGCCTTCCGCCGTCAGGTCCTTCCAGTGCCGTTGCGGCACGTTGGTGCCGGCCGAGCACACGAGCGTGTCGACGCGGCCGTGACGATCGAGCAGCGCCCTCGCGACGCGGGCGACCGCCGTCGCGTCGGCGACGTCGAGCACGTGCGCTTCGGCGGCGAACCCCGCATCGCGCAGCCGATCGCAGGCCGCGGCGAGCTCGGCCTCGCGGCGCCCCGACAGCGCGAGCGCATGGCCGGTGCGCCCGAGCGCCTGCGCCGTCGCGAACCCGATGCCGGTCGCGCCGCCGGTGATCCACGCGAGCGGGGCGGACGAGGAGGTGGCTGGCGCGGACATCGATGTCTCCGGGAAGGGGGCGGGCGCAGATTGTGGCCCATAATCCGCCCACTGGCGATCCGCCCTTCGCCTGCGGCGCACCGTGTGCGCGAGGGCGCCGGCACGCCCGGGGAGCGAACGCACATGGAGCCGCGAGCATGGAACCGGCAACACTGAATCCGCAGGCGGCCGCGCTGATCGCGCTGATCGACGCGTCGGGCCGCCCGCCGATGCACCGGCTGTCCGTCGCCGACGCGCGTGCCGATTACCTCGCCCGCAGGCACATCGTCCAGCCCGATGCACCGCCGGTCGCGTCGGTCGTCGAGCGCTTTCTCGACGTCGACGGGTGCCGGGTCCCGGTGCGCCACTATCGGCCGGCCGGATCTGCGGACCGGCAGCCGCTGCCGGCGCTGGTCTACCTGCATGGCGGCGGCTGGACGATCGGTGACCGCGACTCGCACGACGTGCTCTGCAGGCTGCTCGCCAACGGCAGCGGCTGCGCCGTGTTCAACGTCGACTACCGAATGGGACCCGAGCACCGCTTTCCGGCAGCGGTCGACGACGCGGTCGCCGCGGTGCGGTGGGTGGCTGCCGGCGCCGACGCGCTGGGCGTCGATCCGAACCGGCTCGCGATCGGCGGCGACAGCGCCGGCGGCAACCTCTCGGCGGTGGCCGCGATCACGCTGCGCGACGCGGGAGGGCCGCGCGTCGCGCTGCAGCTGCTGATCTACCCGGCGACCGACCTGCGCATGGGCCACGACTCGCACACCCGCAACGGCGAGGGCTACCTGCTGACCGCCGAGCTGATGCGGTGGTTCCGCGCGCACTACCTGGCCGACCCGGGGCAGGCGCTCGACTGGCGCGCCTCGCCGCTTCTCGCCGCCCGCCTGGACGACCTGCCACCGGCGTTCCTGCTCACCGCCGGTTTCGATCCGCTCGTTGACGAGGGCCTCGCGTACGCCCGCCGACTCGAACAGGCCGGTGTCCCGGTCGAGTCGGCGCACTTCGAATCGCAGATCCACGGCTTCATCACGATGGGCAGGGTCCTCGACGATGCGAACCGCGCCGTCGAGCGGTGCTGCGAGGCCCTGCGAACGGCGTTCCGGCCCCGGCCGCCGGGTCGGGACGATCGCCCGGCGTGAATCGCACAGCGGCGGATGGGGCTATATTTACCAGGGTAATATAGGCGTACCGCGCGAGCGAGCCGCCGTCCGGACGGCCTCGCCGGTGTCGCGACGGCGTGCCGCCGCATCGATGCCCCTCATCGACCGCCCGTCGGGGGTCGGGTGCAAACGCCCTCGTCACTGGTAGCTTGGGCGGATGAGCGCCGCGACCCTTGCCCCTGCGAAACCCCAGAACCCGATCCGCGAGGCCGCGATCGATCGATCGCCGGCGGCGGTGGCCGATCGCACGCGAATGGGCAGGCCGGGGCGCGCGCTGGACATCGTCGACATCCTGAACGCGCTCGTCGAGGACTCGCTGATCGGTCCCGAGATGGCGGCGACGCTGATCCGGGATGCGAGCCTGTCGACCGCCGATCGCCACCCGCTGGTCACGATTGCCGAGCGCAAGCTGCGCGCGTCGGCCGTGCCGCACCCGACGCTGGATCTCGACTTCCTGTGCCAGTGGTTCGCGAAGAAGGTCGACATCGAGTATCGGCGGATCGATCCGCTCAGGGTCGACTTCTCCAGGATCGGCGACGTGATGAGCGGGACCTATGCGAGTCGCTACCGGATCCTTCCGCTCGAGGTCGGCGCCGGCGAGGTCGTGATCGCGACGGCCCAGCCGTTCATCACCGACTGGGCCGACGAGCTGAGCCACACGCTTCGCAAGGACATCCGCGTGGTGTTCTCGAACCCGGTGGAGCTGCAGCGCTACCTGGTGGAATTCTTCAGCCTCGCACGCACCATCAAGAGCGCGCAGAAGGCCGGCGGCGCGGCGGTACAGAACAACTTCGAGCAGCTGGTCGAGCTCGGGCGAAGCGGAAAGAGCTTCGATGCGAACGACCAGCACATCGTCACCATCGTCGACTGGCTGCTGCAGTACGCGTTCGAGCAGCGTGCGAGCGACATCCACATGGAGCCGCGTCGCGACCTCGGCGTCGTGCGCTTTCGCATCGACGGCGTGCTCAACACCGTCTACCAGGTGCCGCCGGGCGTGCTGGCGGCGATGACGAGCCGCATCAAGCTGCTCGGCCGCATGGACGTGGTCGAGAAGCGGCGACCGCTCGACGGGCGCATCAAGACGCGCACGCAGGCGGGCAAGGAGATCGAGCTGCGCCTGTCGACGATGCCGACGGCGTTCGGCGAGAAGCTCGTGATGCGCGTATTCGACCCGGAGGTGCTGGTCTGCGATTTCGAGGACCTGGGCTTCGGCAAGCAGGATCTCGAGCGCTGGCAGCGGATGACCTCGCGGCCCAACGGCATCGTGCTCGTCACCGGACCGACGGGTTCGGGCAAGACGACCACGCTCTACACGACGCTGAAGGAGCTCGCGACCGAAGAAGTCAACGTGTCGACGGTCGAGGACCCGATCGAGATGGTCGAGCCGAGCTTCAACCAGATGCAGGTGCAGCCGGCGATCGACCTGGATTTCGCCAGCGGCATCCGCGCGCTGATGCGCCAGGATCCGGACATCATCATGATCGGCGAGATCCGGGATCTCGAAACCGCGGAGATGGCGATCCAGGCCGCGCTGACCGGCCATCTGGTGCTCTCGACGCTGCACACCAACGACGCGCCCTCGGCGGTCACCCGCATGCTCGATCTCGGGGTGCCCTCGTACCTGATCAATTCGACGCTGATCGGCGTGATGGCGCAGCGTCTCGTGCGCACGCTGTGCAAGCACTGCAAGTCGCCCGACGGCGAGATCGCCGAGGACGTCTGGTCGAACCTGATCGCGCCGTTCAAGGCGCCGCGCCCCGCCCGCGTGTACAAGCCCGTGGGCTGCCTCGAATGCCGGATGACCGGCTACCGGGGCCGCATCGGGCTCTACGAGATCCTGATGACCGACGAGCAGACCAAGCGGATCATCGACGACCGGCCCGATCTCTCGAAGCTGCGTCGCCACGCGATGGCGAACGGCATGCGGCCGCTGCGGCTCGCCGGCGCGATGCGGATCGCCGCCGGCCAGACGACCGTCGAGGAGGTCGTCCGCGGCGCGCCGCCGATCGAGACCTGATCGGCGCATCTGGCGGCCTCCAGCCCCGCTGTTCGGCGCTTGCCGCAGGTGGGGGCAGAGGATCATCGGGGGGTTGTGCATCCGATGGGCGAACGCAGCGCATTCATGTCGATCCAGGCTCGTCACCAACTGCCCGGGCTTTCGCGCGGGGGCCACAGCGACGATCGCAGTACCGCGATCCTTCGCGAGGCGGCCGGCGACTTCTGCGCGCTCCTGTCGCGCGACGGACGCCTGAGCCGGATCAGCGGTCGCGGGCTCGCGTTCCTGGGCTGCGAGGGCCAGGGTGCGATCGAACTGCGGCTGCCCGATCTCGTCGTCGCGGCCGAGCACGAGCGGCTCGCCGCGGCCTGCCGCCGCTGCTTCGACGATGGCGAGGACGTGTCGATGCAGTTGGAGGTGCTGCGCAGCCTGCTCGACCCTGTCAGGGTCGCGCTCAGCCTGCACCGGATCGCCCCGGACGCGGTGCTGGTCCTGTGGCGCGACGTCGCGCTGGTGTCGGGGCTGCGAGCGGCGCTGCGCCAATCGCGCGACAGCGATGCGCTGACCGGTCTGGCGCAACGCGACGCCTTCGCCGCGATGGTGCTCGCCGCCGCCCGTGACGCCGACGACCCGTCTGCGCGACGCCTGCTGGTGATCGACTTCGTCGGCTGGCCGTCGCTCAGGCGCGCGCTCGGACGCGCCGCGTCCGACGCGGCGATCGCGCAGCTCGCCCGTCGGCTGGATACCGTGCTTCGCGGGTTCGAGCCGCTGACGTATTCGCTGCGCGTGGCACGCCTGCAGGAAGCGCGGATGGCCACGATGTTCGATGCGGACGGCGAGACGCTCGAGGCCGTGCTGGCCGCGCTGCAGCAGCGGCTGGCCGAAGCCGTCGCGACCGACTTCATGAGCTTCGTGCCGCGTCCCCGGATCATCGTGGTGCTGCTCGACCGCATCGACGCCGACCGCATCGAAGGGGTGGATCCGCTCGAGCGAGCCGAATCGGCACTCGAGGTCCGGATGGCACACGTCGACGCGACCCCGGTGCAGGTGAAGCTGAGCGAGTTCGCGCTCATGTCGGGGCCGGTGCTGTGCCGGGCGCTCACCGGGGCGTTCATCAACGGCGAGTTCGACCTTGCGTGGCAACCCGTCTTCGCCGTGGCTCGGCCGGTCGAGGGCGCCGCGCCCGGTCGGCTGGGGCCGGCGTCGATGCATGCGTTCAGGATCGAACTGCGGTGGGTGCACGACGGGATGCAGGTGCCGACGACCGACTTCGTGCCGATCGCGGCCGCCAGCGGCCTCCTCGGCCAGCTCTCGACCTGGGCGATGCGGGTCGTCGGCGCGACGCTCTCGCAGTGGGCGCAGGCCGGCACCAAGGTGCGCTGCATCGCGCCGATGACCGCGGCCCAGTTCGCGCAGGACGACCTGGTCCCGAGCCTGGGGGCCGCGCTCGATCGATTCGCGCTGCCGCGTGACGACCTCTACATCGAGGTCGACGCGCGCACGCTAGCGGCGGACCCCGCGTTCGCCGAGCGCCGCCTCGGCGAACTTCGCGATGCCGGCTTCCGGATGGCGGCATGCGGCATCGGCGCACCGGGCGGCTCGATCACGGATCTCGCACGCTGGCCGCTCGCGCTCGCGTTGCTCGACCCCGGGTGCTTCGCCCGGGCCGCCGACGACGAGGCCGCGGGCCGGGTGGCGGTGGCGTTGCTGCGATTGCTGGCGGCGCTCGGGGTCGAGGTCGTCGCGACCGGCATCGACGACGAGGCGCAGTGGCAGTGGTTGCTCGCCCAAGGGGCCGGCGGCGAGTGGACGTGCCTCGCGGCGGGCGACGCGCTCGGCGCCGCGATGCCGGCGGCACAGGCGGGCGAGTGGCTGATGCCGGCGCCTGCGCCTGCACGGGCCGAGGTTGCGCCGGCATGAACCCGATGCTCGACT
This sequence comes from Lautropia sp., assembly GCA_050248115.1. Classification (GTDB taxonomy): domain Bacteria; phylum Pseudomonadota; class Gammaproteobacteria; order Burkholderiales; family Burkholderiaceae_E; genus Lautropia. The sequence goes on along the minus strand of JBFWSZ010000011.1, from coordinate 178,500 downwards.
CGGTGCTGTCGGCGCCCGACCCGGGGGCCGAGGTCGCTCGCGGATACGCCGAGACGCTGCCGCCGGAGGCGCAGGCGGCGCTCGACGCCGAGGAGTCGCGGCGCCGGCTCGTCGCCGACACGCTCGAGCGCCTGGACGAATCGCTCGCGCTCAGGGGCGAACTGCCGGTGTTCAGCGGCGCCGCGATGCGCATCAGTCAGGCGATCCGCGGGGCCGAGACCGACGTCGGCGAACTGTCGCGGGTGATCCTGTCCGATCCGGCGCTGACCACCAAGGTGCTGCGGCTCGCGAACAGCGCGATGTACCAGTCGCTAGGCAAGGAGATCACGACCGCGAGCCGCGCGCTGATGGTGCTCGGCGTCGACGTGATCGCGCAGCTCGCGGCGTCGTTGAAGGTCGTCGAAAGCTACGCGCAGGCCGCGCGCAGCAACGAGGGTGCGCGGCCCATCGTCGCGAAGGCGATGATGGCGGGCGCGCTGAGCGCGCGGCTCGCGCCGCTCGAGGATCCGGTGCGGGCCGAAGTGCAGATGGTGACTTCGGTGCTCTACGGTTTCGGGCAGCTGCTGTGCGCGTTCTACCTGCCCGACGACTGGAACCGCATCCAGGCGGCGGTCGATTCGTCGGCGTCCACGCTGTCGATCGCCGACGCCTGCAGGCAGGTCATCGGCATGACCGACCGGGAGCTCGCGGCGGCGCTCGTCGAGCGCTGGGCGATGCCGGCGGGCCTGGCGGGCGCGATCGGCGATTGCGACGAGCGGCACTGCGTCGTCGCCGAGGGCACGAATGCCATCGCCGAGGCGGTGCGATGCAACGCCGATCCGCTGCAGCTCGAGGCGATCTGCGAACGCTGGTCCGACGCGCTCGAGATCCTGCCCTCGACGATCGTGCGCGAGGTGACGGCGCTGCGCAGCGATCCGGCCTTCGAGTCGATGGTGGAGGAGACGCTGGGTGCCGGCGCGGGCGGCTTCGGTCGGCGCGTCAAGCCCGCGGACGCGCACGCGCGGCTGGTGCAGGCACTCGCACGCCTGGACGAGGGCGCGACCGCCGAGCCGAAGGACGAACGTCCGGGCGCTGCGATCAGTCGCGTGCTGAACCGGCATATGGAGGCGGTGCACCTGGCCTTCGGCGCGCTGCGCTCGATCCTCTTCGTGCTGCAGCCCAAGGCCGGCCGCTACGCCGCCCGTGTGGGCTACGGCGCCGTCGACGACGAACTCGACGAGCTGGCGTTCCCGACGGCCTTCTCGTCGAACCTGTTCATGGTGTCGATCGCGGCGCGCCGGGTGGTGATCGTCGGCGACGCGTCGGACGCCGAGTACCGACGCCGCCTGCCCGCGTTCGTCCGCACGAACTTCGCCGACGCCGGCGCCTGCGCGCTGGTGCCGGTGGTGCGGGCGGCGAACGTGCCGATGTTGCTGTACATGGACTGGTCCCGCCGGTGCACGGCGACCGAGGCGGAAGCCGAGGTGCTTCGCGAGTGGGCCTCGCGCGTCGCGCACTGCCTGGAGCGCGCGCAGTCCGGGACGCGCGCCTGACGCGGAGGCCGGCGGCCGGCGGCTGGCGGTCGGTGGCCGCGCAGCGCCGACGGCGTGTCGCCGGCGGCCGCGACGTTCAGCGCGACAGTTCGCGCATCGCCCGCTCGAGGCCCGCGAGCGTCACCGGGTACATCCGCTGCCCGAGGATCTGCTTGATCACCGAGATCGACTGGCGATACTCCCAGACGCCCTCGGGCTCGGGGTTGAGCCAGGCGAACTTCGGGAAGCGTTCGGCGAGGCGCTGAAGCCAGACCGCGCCGGCCTCGTCGTTGTTGTATTCGACCGATCCGCCGGGCTGGAGGATCTCGTAGGGGCTCATCGTCGCGTCGCCGACGAACACGAGCCGGTAGTCGCTGTTGAACTTTCGAAGCAGGTCCCAGGTCATCATGCGTTCCGCATGACGGCGCCGGTTGTTCTTCCAGACGAAGTCGTAGACGCAGTTGTGGAAGTAGAAGAACTCCAGGTGCTTGAACTCGCTCTTGGCAGCGGAGAAGAGCTCTTCGGTCCTGGCGATGTGATCGTCCATCGTGCCGCCGACGTCGAGCAGCATCAACACCTTGATCGTGTTGTGGCGCTCGGGGCGCATCCGGATGTCGAGGTAGCCGGCATTGCGCGCGGTGTTCGCGATCGTGCCGTCGAGGTCGAGTTCGTCCTCCGCGCCCTGACGCGCGAAGCGGCGAAGACGGCGCAGCGCGACCTTGATGTTGCGCGTGCCGAGCTCGACCTGGTCGTCGTAGTCGCGGTACGCGCGCTGTTCCCAGACCTTGACCGCGGTGCGATTGCCGGCCGACGGCCCGCCGATGCGGATGCCGCGCGGGTTGAAGCCGCCATTGCCGAAGGGCGAGGTCCCGTTGGTGCCGATCCACTTGTTGCCGCCCTCGTGGCGACCCTTCTGCTCGTCGAGCAGTTCGCGCAGTCGCTCGAGCAGCTTCTCGAGCCCGCCCATCGCCTCGATCGCGGCCTTCTCCTCGGCGGTGAACTCGCGCTGGAACTGCCGCTTGAGCCAGTCGAGCGGCAGGTCGAGGTCGATGCCGGGCAGCGACTGGACACCCTTGAAGTAGACGCCGAAGGCGAGGTCGAACTTGTCGAAATTGCGTTCGTCCTTCACCAGCGTCGCGCGCGACAGGTGGTAGAAGTCGTCGATCGACGGCTCGATCACGTCCGCCGCCATGGCCTCGAGCAGCAGCAGGTACTCCTTGATCGAGACCGGGAGCTTGCTCTGGCGCAGGTGCAGGAAGAAGTCGATCAGCATGGCTCGAGTCTACGCGCAATCGGGGTTCAGGGCTCGCTCGCGCTGAGTCGAAGCCCGAGCACGCCCAGGACGATCAGGCCCAGCGACGCGAGCCGCAGCGGCGTGACCGACTCGCGGAAATACGTGAAGCCGATCAGCGCCGTCAGCGCGGTGCCGGCGCCGGCCCAGATCGCGTAGCTGACCGACAGGTCGAGCTTTCGCATCGCCAGCGCGTTGAACGCGAACGCGCCGCCGTAGAAGACGAAGATCAGCAAGGTCGGGACCAGGTTCTTCAGGCCGGCCGAGAGCTTCATCGAGGTGCTGCCGGCGACTTCACAGACGATCGCCATCGCGAGGTAGGACCAGTGCATGGACGGGGTTTCCGCAGGGAAGGGACCGGATCGCCGGCCGGTGGGTGAGCACGGGCCGGTCGGCGCGAGCATCGATGCCGCGCGGCGCGCGCCGGGTCATCGCGACTGGACGCCGCCGCGTGGCCCGCCGCGGGGGGCAGCGGTCTCGCCCTGCGGCGATGCCGGCCGCGCCGAGACGGTCACCGGCGGCACCCACGGGCATTCGGGCTCGAAGGTGCCGGCGAGCAGGGCCGTGCGCCACGCTTCCCAGGACAGCGGTTCGAGCGGCGCCTTCGCGTCCAGACGGTAGATGCCCCAGCCGTGCGTGCCCCTGACGGGCGTGGGGTGGACCCGGCCCGGGTCGAGTCCGTCGAGCATCGCGACGGTGTCCCGCGCCCAGCGGCACGAGGCGAAGGTGCCGAGCCGCCCGTCGCGCCCGGCGGATTCGACGTGGGTCGAGCGCTCGCGCGCGACCCGCCCGAAGTCCGCGCCGCTGCGGATCCGCGCGAGCGCATCCCGCGCGTCGGCCTCGTCGGCGATCCGGATGTAGCTGACGGTGTAGCGCTTCATGCCCGCGAGGCTTGCCCGGTATTCGGCGTACTCGCGGCGCAAGGTCGGCTCGTCGAGGATCGGGGCCGACGGTGCCGATGCGCCAGACGGGTGTGGTGACGGCTGGGGTGGCGGTCGGGAGGGCGACTGCGCCGGCACCGGCGCAGCGAAGGCAGCGAGCACGGCGCCCATGTACACGCGCCGAAGGGTCGTCCGTCCTGCGGGTACCGTATCGCTCCGGCGGGCGGCCGGACGGCCTTGCGCGAGCGTCATCCCGGCTGCGTCGTGCGGGCCTGCCCGAGCCGGTGGCGAAGGTTGCTTCTCACGGCCGGCCACTCGTGCGCGAGGATGCTGTAGACACAGGTGTCGCGAAGCGTGCCGTCGGGCATCACCATGTGGCTTCGCAGCACGCCGTCGAGCTTCGCGCCGAGCCGCTCGATCGCGCGCCGGCTCTGCACGTTCATCGCGTGCGTGCGCAGTTCGACGCCGTTGCAGCCGATCCGATCGAAGGCCTCTGCGAGCAGCAGCAGCTTGCATTCGGTGTTCGCCGCGGTGCGTTGCACGCTGCGGCGGTACCAGGTCGTGCCGATCTCGAGCCGACGGTGGGCCGCCACGATGTTCATGTAGCGGGTGCTGCCGACGATCGTCCCGTCGCTGGTGCGGCGTATGGTGAACGGCACCGAGACGCCGCGCTCGCGTTCGGCGGCGGCGGTCGCGATCCAGGCGTCGACCGCGTCGGGCGCGGGCACGCTGGTGTACCAGAGCGTCCAGAGCTCGCCGTCGCGCGCCGCGTCGCGAAGCCCCGGTGCATCGGTCGGCGCCAGCGGGTCCAGTCGCACGTGCTCGCCCTGCAGCGACAGGTCTTCGATCCAGCGTGACATGCTCGTTGCCTCCGGCGCGGGTTCGGCCGATTCAAACGTTCAGCGGTTCTGGCGCGCCATGAACACCAGCCGCTCGAACAGGTGGATGTCCTGCTCGTTCTTGAGCAGCGCGCCGTGCAGCGGCGGGATCGCGGCCTTGCTGTCCTTCGCGTGCAGCGCCTCCGGCGTGATGTCCTCGGCCACCAGCAGCTTGAGCCAGTCGAGCAGTTCGGAGGTGGAGGGCTTCTTCTTCAGGCCCGGCAGGTCGCGGATCTGGTAGAAGCGCTCGAGCGCCTCCTTGAGCAGCTGCTTCTTCAGGTTCGGGAAGTGCACGTCGACGATCGACTGCATCGTGTCGCGGTCCGGGAACTTGATGTAGTGGAAGAAGCAGCGTCGAAGGAACGCGTCGGGAAGCTCCTTCTCGTTGTTGGAGGTGATCATCACGATCGGCCGATGACGCGCCCGGATCATCTGGCGCGTCTCGTAGACGTGGAACTCCATCCGATCGAGCTCGCGCAGCAGATCGTTCGGGAACTCGATGTCCGCCTTGTCGATCTCGTCGATGAGCAGCACCATCGGCGCGTCTGCCTCGAAGGCCTGCCACAGCACGCCCTTGACGATGTAGTTCTCGATGTCCCTGACGCGCTCGTCGCCGAGCTGCGAGTCGCGCAGGCGCGAGACCGCGTCGTACTCGTACAGCCCCTGCTGCGCCTTCGTGGTGGACTTCACGTGCCACTGCAGCAGAGGCAGGCCGAGGCCGGCGGCGACCTCCTCGGCGAGCATCGTCTTGCCGGTGCCGGGTTCGCCCTTGATCAGCAGCGGGCGCTGCAACCGGATCGCCGCGTTCACCGCGAGCTTCAGGTCGTCGGTGGCGACGTATGACGAGGTCCCTTCGAAACGCATGGAGTCAGGTTCCCTATTGGCCGGAGACGGCGCGACGCGGCGCGCGGACGGCAGGTTGGCGACGGCCGAGTATACGGAATGCCCGGTGGACGGTACACTCACGGGCTTTGCTGGCGCGGCTCGCCGGCGCAGGCCCATGAGACGGAAAGGAAGCATGGACAGGAGAGAGGGCAGGTCAGGGGGCAAGTCAGAGGGCAAGTCAGAGGGCAAGTCAGGGGGCAATTCAGTGGGCATTTCGGCGAACGGCGAGGCGGCCGCCCGCGCTGCGGTGGTGGCCGAAGGCGACGGCGCGTTCGGGGCTCGGGCCTGGATGCCCTCGAGGTTGCTGTCGTCGATCGCGGTCGTGCTGCCGCTCTCGCTGGCGGTCGGCGCGCATGCGCAGGAGCTGAAGGGTGACGCCAAGGCGGCCGAGAACAAGGTGGCGATGTGCATCGGCTGCCATGGCATCGGCGGCTACAAGGCGTCTTTCCCCGAGGTGTTCTCGGTGCCGATGATCGCGGGGCAGAGCGCGAAATACCTCGAGAACGCGCTGATCGCGTACCGCAAGGGCGATCGCAGCCACCCCACGATGCAGGCGATCGCCGGCGGCCTGTCCGACCAGGACATCGCCGATCTCGCCGCCTATTACTCGGGCAAGCGGTAGCAGCAGCCGACATGAACATGACACACATCTCCGCATCGGGACGCGCGCGCGTCGCCGCCGTCGCCCTCACGCTGGCCGCGCTCGGTGCCTCGCTGCCGGCGGCCGCAGCCGACCTGGCGGCCGGCGAGAAGATCGCGCAGGAGCGCTGCGCGGCCTGCCACGGCAAGGACGGCAACACGCCGATCGACCCGAGCTACGCGAAGCTGGCCGGACAGCACAGCGACTACCTCGTGCATGCGCTGAAGGCGTATCGCTCCGATCGCCGCAAGAACGCGATCATGGGGGCACAGGCGAAGACGCTGAGCACCGACGACATCTACAACCTGGCCGCGTGGTTCTCGCGGCAGCCGGGCGACCTCAGGGTCCGCAAGTAGCGCCGGGTCCGTCAGGCGAGCCCGTCGGTCGAGACGGCGTCGACCCAGGCGCCCTCGACCAGGTCGCCGACGTCGGGCGGCAGCACGAGGATGCAGTCGGCCTCGTGCATCGAGCGCAGGATGCCCGATCCCTGTTCGCCGTATGCCACCGCGTTCCAGTGGCCGTCGGCTGCGCGCTGCAGTCGGGCGCGTGGGAACTCGGTGCGCCCGCGCCGCTTGCGCAGCGATGACGCGAGCCTGACCCTCAGCATCGGCACCTCGCGCGGGCGAGCGCCCATCAGCGCGTGCAGCGCCGGCTGCACCAGGAAGCGGAACGCGACCATCGCGGCGACCGGATTGCCCGGCAGCCCGACGAAGCACGCCGACCCGATGCGGCCGAAGGCCAGCGGGCGGCCGGGGCGCATGTCGACCTGGTGGAACGCGACCTCGCCCAGCGCTTCGAGCACGCGCCGCGCGTGGTCGGCCTCGCCGAACGACATGCCGCCCGAACTCAGGATCGCGTCGACCGCGGCTTCGCCCGAGCCGACGGCGCGATTGCCACCCGGGCCGACCCGCGGCGCGCCGAGCGCGGCGCCGAGCGCGGACTCGATCGCCACGGGTGAATCGGGTATCCGTCCGAGATCGAGGAGTTCGATCGACGGGCGACGGAGCAGCGCGCCGATCGTGTGCCGGTTGCTGTCGAAGATGCGCCCCGGCCGGGGGGCGTCGCCGACGTCGAGCACCTCGTCGCCGGTGGAGAAGTACGCGACCCGGATGCGCCGCCTGACCTGGAGCGTGGACAATCCCAGCGAGGCAGCCAGCCCCACCGCGGCCGGACCGAGCAGCGTGCCGCCGGCGATCGCGCAGGCGCCGTGGGCGAGGTCCTCGCCACGCAGGCGCCGGTGCTGGCCGGGCGTGACGCCCGCGGGGACGACGAGGCAGGCCCCGTCCGATTCGAGTCTCGCCGATTCGTGCATCAGCACCGTGTCCGCGCCCGCCGGCATCACCGCTCCGGTGGTGATCCGGATCGCTTCGCCGGGCAGCAGCTCGCGTTCGAACGGGTGCCCGGCGAGTGCGGCGCCGACGATCGCGAGGCGTGCACCGCCGCCCGCGGCGATCGACGCGCCGGCGAATGCGAACCCGTCCATCGCGGCGTTGTCGTGGGCGGGAACGTCGATCGGCGAATGCAGGTCGGTGGCGAGGACCCTGCCGGTCGCCGAGGCCAGTTCGACGCGTTCCAGCCCCTGTACCGGGATCATCAGCGCGTGGAGTCGGCGTCGGGCGTCTTCGAAGGAAAGCGCCGTCTCGGGTGCGCCCGCCGCGGTCCCGGCGGTCACGACAGGCTCGCCTCGAAGGCGGCGAGGTCCGTCGCCGTGTTGATGTTCACGAAGCTCGCGGGGTCGCCGAAATCGACCGGCACGGCGTCGACCGACGCGAACCACGCGTCGAGCCGGCGGCCGCCGGCGTGGAGGTATCGCTCGAGGTCGGGCCGCAGCGACGTGTCGACCAGCGCGAACACCGGCTGCGCGCGGTCACCGCACCGGGCGAAGGCGGCGCGCGCGCGGGCAGTGACCGCGGCGTCGGCGAGCCGCGCGACCAGGTCCCGTGGCAAGGCCGGCGCGTCGCATGGCACGGTCGCGAGCCACCGGGTGCGGCACGCCGGCATCGCGGCGAGGAGTCCGGCGAGCGGGCCGGCGTCGGCGAGGACGTCGGGCACGACCGGATGGCCGAGCGCGCGGTAGCGATCGAGTCGCCGATTGGCGTTGACGACGACGGCGTCGACCTGCGGCGACAGGCGATCGAGTACTGCGGCGACCATTTCGCGGCCACCAGCCAATACCAGGCCCTTCTCGATCGGCGCAGCCGCGATCGTCGGGGCGGCCGGCTGGATCCGTCGTCCGTGACCGCCGCAGATCACGACGCCGGTGACGCCGTCGGCGATCGGGCCGCGGACCGGGCCCGACGGCGCCGGCGCGAGCCCGTCTTCAGCCACCGATGTAGCTCATCTCGATCTTTCGGATCCGGCTCGTCGCGTCCGACCGGATCTCGGAGTAGCGATCGTCGCGCGCCTGCCAGATGCCCGCGAGCGCTGCCGAGATCGACGCGTCGTCGTGACCCGCACGCAGCAGCGCGCGCAGGTCGTGGCCGGTGGTCGCGAACAGGCAGGTGTAGAGCCGCCCCTCGGTCGACAGGCGCGCCCTGGAGCATTCGCCGCAGAAGGGCTGGGTGACCGACGAGATCAGCCCGACCTCGCCCGCGCCGTCCCGGTAGGCCCAGCGCTCGGCGACCTCGCCGGCATAGTTGCGGTCGAGCGGCTCGACGCCGAACGCCTCGTCGAGCCGCGCGACGATCTCCCGGCTGGGCACGACATCGCCCATGCGCCAGCCGTTCGACGCACCGACGTCCATGAACTCGATGAAGCGCAGGATGTGGCCACTGCCCCTGAAGTGCCTCGCCATCGCGACGATCTGGTCGTCGTTGATGCCGCGCTTCACGACCATGTTGATCTTCAACGGGCCGAGCCCTGCACGCCGAGCGGCCTCGATGCCGTCGAGCACGTCTGCGACGGGGAAGTCGACGTCGTTCATCCGACGGAAGGTCGCGTCGTCGAGCGCGTCCAGGCTGACGGTCACCCGCCGCAATCCAGCATCGTGAAGCGCACGCGCCTTCTTCGTCAGCAACGAGCCGTTGGTCGTGAGCGTGAGGTCGATCGGCGCGCCGTCGGACGCGCGCAGCGCGCCCAACTGGGCGATCAGTGCGTCGACATTGCGTCTGAGCAGCGGCTCGCCGCCGGTCAGCCGGATCTTCCGCACGCCGTGCCCGACGGCGATGCGCGCGATCCGCGCGATCTCCTCGAAGCTGAGCAGCGACGACTGCGGCAGGTACGCGTAGTCCTTGTCGAACACCGACTTCGGCATGCAGTAGCTGCAGCGGAAGTTGCATCGGTCGGTCACCGAGATGCGCAGGTCGTGCAGCCGACGCTTTCGCCGGTCGGCGAGCTGGCCGTCGGCCGGGCGCGCGACGGCGGGTATCGTGGGGACGACCGCGCGGTAGCGGTGGTCTGCAATCGGGATCGTGCGCTCGCTCACGTGACGCAGGCTGCCGTCGGCTGAAGATCGATCGGACGATGGTAGCAGCAGGGTCCGCCGGCAATCGCTGCGACCCTGTTGGCAACGGGGCGCCCGGCTTTCGCCGGACGCCCCGTCGCGCGCGCCGCGACGGGGCGCGCGCAGCCCGTCGATCGGCCCGCGAGGGCGCGCTTCAGGCCTGTTCGGCCGGCGGCTCCTTCGTCTCGACCTGGCGCAGCGGCTCGGCCGCTTCGGCCGCCACATCCCTGCGCGGGCGGCGTGGCCGGCCGAGGGGGGTCCGCGGCGCACTCATCCCGTCGTCGACCGGCGCCGCGGCGCTGGTCTGCACCCACTGCAGGCCCGCGCCTTCGACGACCTTGCCGAGTTCCTCGACCGGAACCGGCGGGGGCATCGGCGAGGACGCCGGCATGGGCGCGGGTGCGGGCGGCGCGGGCGTGTCGGTCGCCTTCACGGCGGTCGGCGCGTCCGGGCGTGCGGCCGGCAGCGGCTCGGCCGAGCCGTCGGCGTCCGTGGGCAGGACCACCTGCGGCGGCGTGGTCGCAACCTCGGCGCTCGACCGGGCAACCGGTTCCGGCGCGGACGAAGCGGCGGCGGTGTCGATCGACGCCGCGTGGTCGCGCGCCGGCTGCGCCTCGGCTGGTCCGTCGACATCGTCGGCGGACGCGATCGCCGGCGCCGTGTCGGGGCGCTCCGGCCGAGGGCCACGGGGCCGTCGCGCGCGGGGCTCGCGAGGTGGACGATCGGCGTCGCCGCCCTCGGTGCCGAGGTCCGCGCCGCGCCCGGTCGCGCGCGCCGGTGCATCGGTTGCCGCCGTGGCGGCATCGACGCCGTCGGTCGCCTGCACGGCCTGGGCCTCGCCGTCGGTCTGCGCGCGCGGCGCATCGACGCCCGCCTCGTCCGGGTCACGCCGACCACGCCGGCGACGACCCCGTCCGCGCCGGGCTTCCCCGTCGCGGCGCGTGCCTTCCTCGCCGTCGTCGGCGAACCCGGCACGGGCGGGCACATCGCCGTCGGCTTCCGTCGCCGCGTCGGCGATGCCGTCGGTTGTCCTCGCGTCGATCGGGCCGCCGTCGCCTCGGGCGTTCGCCGTCGGGCGAGCCGTCTGGGCTTCGGGCGACACGCCGGCCGCCACGCCGGCTGCCAGCGCGACCGCTGCCGCGGCCGTGGCGCCCGCCCGGTCGTCGGAGGCCGCGACGGCTGCCGGCGCCGGCGTCGGCTCGCCGCGTTCGACGACGGGCGTCGTGCGGTTCGCGTTCGCGTCGTCGCCGTCGGCGCCGATCGCCTCGGCGCGATCGCGCCCGCCCCGCGTGCGCTCTGGCCGATCGCCGCGCTCGGCGCGCGGCGGCCGATCACCACGCTCCGGCCGGTCGCCACGCTCCGGGCGGTCGCCGCGTTCGGGCCGGTCGGCACGTTCGGGCCGGTCGCCGCGCTCGGCGCGTTCGGCGCGCGGTGCGCGCTCGGGCCGGTCGCCGCGTTCACCCCGTGCAGGTCGATCGCCGCGCGGCGGCCGATCGCCGCGATCGGCGCCGTCCTGGCGCGGCTCGCCTCGCTCGCCCCGCTGGCCGCGCTGACCGCGTCCGCGGCCGTCGCGTCCTTCGCGCGGTTCGCGTCGGCCGCGCTGCGACGAATCGGCGTCGGGGCGCGTGCCGCCGGTGCGGGCTCGGGCGCCGCCGGCCGGCGAGCCGGGCTCGCCTGCGGGCGCGGCAGCGGTCGACGACGACGGCGCGCTCAACGTGGATTCGTTGGCCGCACCGCGCCTGAACAGGCTCAGGATCTTGCCGAAGAAGCCACCGTCGTGGCCGATCGCGCCGGACGTGCCGGACGTCGGATGCGCTGCGCTTGCCGGCGCCTGCGCGGCGACCGGCGCCGGCGCGGGGCGCGGCACCGGGATCGGCGCGGGCTGATCCGGCTGGATGCCCTTGACCACCGCCTCGGCGCGCGGCTTGTCTCCCTCGAACTTGCTTTCGAGGTACGCGTTCTCCTGCTCGGGCTCCTCGGCGAGCGAGTAGCTGATCCGATAGGTCGCGAGCCGCTCGTCGTCGTGCTTGAGGCGTTCGAGCTTGTAGTGCGGCGTCTCGATGAACTTGTTCGGGATCAGCACGATGTCGACCTTGAGCCGTGCCTCGAGCTTCGCGATCTCGGTGCGCTTCTCGTTCAGCAGGTAGGTCGCGACCTCGACCGGCACCTGCGAGTGCACGGCCGCGGTGTTCTCCTTCATCGCCTCTTCCTGGATGACGCGCAGCACGTGCAACGCCGAGGACTCGATGTCGCGGATGACGCCGGTGCCGTTGCAGCGCGGGCAGGTGATGTGCGTGCCTTCGTTGAGCGCCGGGCGCAGTCGCTGGCGCGACAGTTCCATCAGCCCGAAGCGCGAGATCTTGCCCGACTGCACGCGTGCGCGGTCGACCTGAAGCGAGTCCTTCAGTCGCTGCTCGACTTCGCGCTGGTTGCGCGAGCTCTCCATGTCGATGAAATCGATGACGATCAGGCCGCCGAGGTCGCGCAGACGCATCTGGCGCGCGGCCTCCTCGGCCGCCTCGAGGTTGGTGCGGAAGGCCGTGTCCTCGATGTCGGAGCCGCGGGTCGCGCGGGCCGAGTTGACGTCGATCGCGACCAGCGCCTCGGTGTGGTCGATGACGACCGAGCCGCCCGAAGGCAGCGGCACGATGCGCGAATAGGCCGTCTCGATCTGGTGTTCGATCTGGAAGCGCGAGAACAGCGGCGTGTTGTCGCGATAGCGCTTGACCCGCGAGACGCTGTCGGGCATCACGTGACCCATGAACTGCTGGGCCTGCTCGTAGATGTCGTCGGTGTCGATCAGGATCTCGCCGATGTCGGACGTGAAGTAGTCGCGGATCGCACGGATCACCAGGCTCGACTCCTGGAAGATCAGGAACGCGCCGCTGGCCGACGTGGAAGCGCCCTCGATCGCCCGCCACAACTGCAGCAGGTAGTTCAGGTCCCACTGCAGTTCTTCGGCGGAGCGTCCGATGCCCGCGGTGCGCGCGATCATGCTCATGCCCGCGGGCACCTCGAGCTTGTCCATCGTCTCGCGCAGTTCCTGCCGGTCCTCGCCCTCGATGCGGCGCGACACGCCGCCGCCGCGCGGGTTGTTCGGCATCAGCACCAGGTACCGTCCCGCGAGCGAGATGTAGGTGGTGAGCGCTGCGCCCTTGTTTCCGCGCTCTTCCTTCTCGACCTGGACGATCAGTTCCTGGCCTTCGGAAATGACGTCCTGGATGCGCGCGCGTCCGCCGTCCCCGTCGCCCTTGTCGGCCTTGTTGAAGAAGGCCTTGGAGATCTCCTTGAACGGCAGGAAGCCATGGCGTTCCTCGCCGTAGTTGACGAAGCACGCCTCGAGGCTGGGTTCGACGCGGGTGACGACACCCTTGTAGATGTTGCTCTTGCGGCTCTCGCGGCCGGCGGATTCGATGTCGATGTCGATCAGGCGCTGCCCGTCGACGATGGCAACCCGCAATTCTTCCGCGTGGGTTGCATTGAACAGCATGCGTTTCATGCCTTGACTCCAACTTTCGCGCACGAGTTGGCGTGGCTGTGCGCAGCCAGCGGGCAAGACACAACGCGACCGGCCGCAGGGGCCGGCCGAATCAAACGAGAGGCTCTGGCGACGCCAGGGCCGAGGATGCGGCCAGTCTGCCGACCTGCCGGCGCCATGCCGACCGGCGTGCGCGTGCCGGGTCGGGGACCGGGCTGCGAGCAGGGGCTGCGCTTGGGAGGGGGAACGGGTGCATCCAGGGGGCCGGGTGACGCACGCGGCCAACGGGCCGCATGGCAGGATCTGTCGTTTGTCCGAGTTCTTGTTGGGTTCGGAATGTGTACCGCTCGCGCGCTGAACCATTCAGCGCCGCAGGATCGAATTCAGGTCGTGACGACTCCGGCGGGCAGCATCGGCGAGCGGCAGGATTCTGTCAGTCGGCAAACGGCCCGGCACGGGGCGCTGGGCCGGGCCGCGCACTCGCGTGCATGCGGCCGGAACGGCTGGTGCGTGTTCGGGCCTGGGCCCGGCATGCGCGGGATCCCGGTTCGCACGGACTGCGGCGAACCCCCCGACGCGCAGGGCAGACTGACGGGCGATGCGCGTGCAACCGGGCATCATCCGGACGACGGGCCACCTTGTGGAAAGTGACAACCTACTAGAATTGTAGCCGAATGCCGTTGCCCGACGCAAAACCGCCGACGAAGATCCCGACGCTGCCACGGCCGCCCGACGCACGGTCGCTGGCGGCTGCCGGCGGCGGGCAGGGCGCCGGGGCGGCGGCCGCGCGCCCGGCCGCCGCCAGGGCCGCCGCAACGCACCTCACGGTCGGTGACGGCGCCGACGGGCAACGCCTCGACAACTACCTGCTGGGGCGGATGAAGGGCGTGCCGAAATCGATGGTCCATCGGCTCATCCGCACCGGGCAGGTCCGGGTCAACGGAAAGCGTCGCTCGAGCGACGCGCGGGTCGTTCCCGGCGACGACGTCCGGATTCCGCCGGTTCGCGGGCCCGAGCCCGGAACCGGCGCCGGTCCCGCGGTGCGGCCGCTCGCCGCCGGCGAGATCGTGGTCGTCCACGAGGACGATGCGTTGATCGTCATCGACAAGCCTGCCGGACTCGCCGTGCACGGCGGCAGCGGCATCGCCGCCGGCCTGATCGAGCGCCTGCGGGCGGCGCGCCCGCACGCCGATTTCCTCGAACTCGCGCATCGGCTGGACCGGGAGACCTCCGGACTGCTGCTGGTCGCCAAGCGTCGCAGCGCGCTGCTGTCGCTGCACCGGCAGATGGCCGACGGCAGCGTCGAGAAGCACTACCGCGCGATCGTCGCCGGGCGCTGGGCGAGACAAGGGGCGACCGCGCTGCGCTTCCCGCTGCGGCGGCTGGAGACCGCGACCGGCGACCGGCGCGTGACGGTCGACCCCGGCGGGCAGCCGTCGGAGACGATCGTGCGCCTGGTCGCGCGCGCGGACGTCGCGGGCGCCGGGCTGCCGCCGTGGATCTCGGTGCTCGATTGCCGACTCTCGACCGGCCGTACGCATCAGATCCGGGTGCATCTGGTGCATGCCGGGTTCCCGATCCTCGGCGACCAGAAATACGGCGACTTCGCGCTGAACCGCCGGCTCGAGCGGCTTGGGCACCGGCGCATGTTCCTGCACGCCTTCAGTCTCGCGTTCTCGCATCCGGTCGGCGGCGCGCGACTGCACTTCGCATCGCCCGAGCCTGCCGGGTTCGAGCCGCTCGTCGCCGGGCTGGGCGCGGCCGGCGACACACGCGCGGTGCGCGCATGAACGGATTGGACGGGATCGAGCTCGTCGTGTTCGACTGGGACGGCACCGTCGTCGATTCGGTGCCGGCGATCGCGGGCGCGCTCCAGCTGACCGCGGCCGACCTCGGGCTCGCGGTGCCCGACGACCGCGCGGCACGCCACGTGATCGGCCTGGGCATGCGCGACGCGCTCGCGTACGCCGTGCCGGACCTCGCCGAGTCGCGGATTCCGGCCTTCCTCGCGCGCTACCGGCATCACTATCTCGCGATGGGCACGGTCGACCGACCGTTCGAGGGAATCGCCGGCCTGCTCGACGATCTCCTCGACGCCGGCGTGCAGCTCGGCGTCGCCACCGGCAAGTCCCGCGTCGGCCTCGACCGCGCGTTCGAGGCGACCGGGTACGGTCCGAGGTTCGCCGTCAGCCGCTGTGCCGACGAGGGTCGGCCCAAGCCCGATCCGTGGATGCTCGATTCGATCGCGTCGCACACCGGCGTCGCGCGCGCTGCGATCGCGATGGTCGGCGACACCTCGCACGACGTCGAGATGGCGAAGGCCGCCGGCGTGCGCTCCGTCGCGGTCAGCTGGGGGGCGCATCCGCTCGATGCGCTGGCGCTGGCCGGTCCGGACCGGGTGGTTCACTCGGTCGCCGAACTCGCGGCGCTGTTCGTGCGCGCCGGCGACAGGGTACCGGCGTGTCGATGATCCGCTGCAACGGCCACGGGCGAAGGCGTCCGGCGGCCGCGCCGCCCGCCCGCTGCGCGACGGGGCGGGCCGAGACGAAGTTCGACGACGATGACGCTGGCCCTGGGGGTGGATGAACATGGAACGATACGACGATCCGACGGGCGACAGGCCCGCGATGGGCGCGACGCCTGCGCAGCCGGGGTCCACGGCGCCGCCCGGCGGCACGGCTGGCGTCGGCCGGCACGACGGCGGCGGCGAACGCGGTGCGTCCGCGACGACGAGCGCCCGCGAGGGCCAAAGCGGCGGCTCGGCCGCCGGCGCCACCTGGGAACGTCGCCTGCTCGAGGAACTCGCCCGCGACGCGCTGGTCGAGCGGCGGCGGGCGCGACGCTGGCGGATCGCCGGCAGACTCGCGACGCTCTGCGTGGCCGCTGCCGTCGCCGCGTTCGCGTTCGGCTGGTTCGACACCGGCGCAGGCGGCGGCACCGCCACCCGCCACACGGCCGTCATCGAGTTGAACGGCGTCATCCAGTCCGGCGGCGAGATCGAGGCCGACACGGTCGTCAACGCACTGCAGGCCGCGTTCAAGGACCGGCAGACCGCGGGAATCCTGTTGCGGCTGAACAGCCCCGGCGGCAGCCCGGTGCAGGCGGGCATCATCCACGACGAGATCAAGCGGCTGCGCAAGCTCAATCCCTCCATCCCGCTGTACGCGGTCGTCGAGGAGATGTGTGCGTCGGGCGGCTACTACATCGCCGCCGCGGCCGACCGGATCTTCGTCGACAAGGCGAGCATCGTCGGCTCGATCGGCGTGCTGATGGACGGATTCGGCTTCACCGGGCTGATGGACAAGGTCGGCGTCGAACGCCGGTTGCTGACGGCCGGCGCCAACAAGGGCTTCCTCGACAGCTTCTCGCCCCAGTCGCCCGAGCAGGTCGCGCACGCGAAGGCACTGCTCGAGCAGATCCACCGCCAGTTCATCGCGGTCGTGCGGGAAGGGCGGGGCGCGCGGCTCAAGGACGATCCGGAGATCTTCAGCGGGTTGTTCTGGACCGGCGAGCGCAGCATCGAACTGGGCCTTGCGGACGAGTTCGGATCGATCGACAGCGTCGCCCGCGACGTGATCAAGGCCGAGGAACTCGTCGACTTCACGCGTCGGGACTCGCTGCTCGAGCGTGTCGCGCGCAAGGTCGGTGCGTCGGTCGGCCAGTCGATCGCGCTGCACCTGCGCGGCGCCGGCGAGTGGCGCATCCGATAGCCGCCGGGTTCAGCGCAGGCCGAACAGGAACACCGCCGGCTGCTTCGGCAGCGTCGGCGTCGCCGCACGCCACGCGTCGACGCGGCGGGTGCGGATCGACTGCCCGCGCCCCGTCACGTCGACCGCGATCGTGAGTCGCATCTCCGGCGGCAGCGCCCGCAGCAGGCCGTCGGTCACCGCCTGGTTGCGATAGGGGGTCTCGATCAGGATCTGCGTCTCGTCGCGCTCGCCGGCGCGCCGTGCGAGCGCGCGGATCGCGTCGTCCCGCGCGGCGGGGGCCACCGGCAGGTAGCCGTGAAACGCGAACCGCTGCCCGCCGAGGCCGCTCGCCATCAGCGCGAGCAGGATCGCGCTCGGACCGATCAGCGGTTCCACCGGCAGTCCGGCGTCGTGGGCGGCGGCCACGATCGCGCCACCGGGGTCGGCGACGCCCGGGCAACCGGCGTCCGACAGGATCGCGACCGTCTCGCCTGCGTGCAGCGGGGCCAGCCACGACGTCCAGTCGGTGCGCGCCAGCGCGTCGGCAGGCGGCATCGCGTCGATCGCGAGCGCCCGGATCGGCACGTCGAAGGGCAGCGAGCGAAGCCAGCCGCGCGCCGTCTTCGGCGTCTCGACGTAGAAGCGCCGCACGCCGGCGACCCGGCGACGATCGACCTCGCAGAGCCACGCTCGCGGGGCGTCGGTCTGCTCGAGCGGCGCCGGCACGAGCAGCAGGGTCCCGACCGGGTGCGTCACCGCCGCGGACGGTTCGCGATGCGCGCCCGGCCGCCGTGCCCGCGGGCGATCCTCGCCGACTCAGCGGGCATCGGCGGGTGCGGCGTCGGATGGCACCGCCTGGGTCGGCGCCGGCGCGAGCGGGTCGATGCCGACCGCGCGAAGGGCGGCGGCGAGCCGGATCAGCGGCAGCCCGACGAGCGCGGTCTGGTCGGTGGTCCGGATCTCCTCGAGCAGCGCGACGCCGAGTCCTTCCGACTTGGCCGAACCGGCGCAGTCGAACGGCGCTTCGAGCGCGAGGTAGCGGTCGACGTGCGCCGGGTCCAGCGGGCGAAAACGCACCTCGACCGGGACCGATTCGACGATCGGCTCGCGCCCCGGCGCGACGACCGCGAACGCGGTGTGGAACCACATCGTTCGGCCGGAGGCGTCGAGCAGCTGGCGCCGGGCCCGGTCGGCGTTGCCCGGCTTGCCGATCGGGGTGCGCTGGTCGAGCGTGGCGACCTGGTCGGAGCCGATCACGACGCACCCGGCGCGACGCCCGGCGACCGACTGCGCCTTTGCGAGTGCGAGCCTGCGCGCGAGCGCGAGCGGCGCTTCGCCGGGCGCCGGCGTCTCGTCGGCCGCCGGATCCTCCACGTCGAAGTCGAGCATGAGGCGCGACAGCAGCGTCCGGCGGTACGGCGAGGTGGAGGCGAGGATCAGGCGCATCGGCGGTGGCGGCAGTGGGGTCGGGCGGAACGTCGGCGCGGCCGGTCGCCCGCCGGCGCCCGCGGCCGGCGGCGCCGGGGGGAGCGTCGCGGCAGGCTCTATGATAGGAGCGGCCGACGGGACCTTGCCGCCCCGTCGGCCCGGGCGTGCGGGTAATGCGGCAGTCGCGGGGAGCGGATGAGCGGGAAGGGCGGATCGGCGCACGATCGGATGCGCGGCGCGGGCAGCGGTACCGTCGAGGGGGGCGGCAAGGCGGGCGGCAGCGGGGGCAGCAAGGGGGCCGGCGCAGCGGGCGTGCACCGCGGCGCCGCCGGTCTGCCGCCGACGGTCGACTCGGCCGCGTTCGCGCGCAAGCGCGGCGCGCTCGAGGGCGTGTTGCCGCTGGCGGCGATGGCACGCCTGCAGGCGGCCGGGGTCGCGCCGCGCGGCGACCTGCGCTGGGCGGTCGCGGCGCGCGACGCGGATGACGCGCTGGGGCGGCGGCGAGACTACCTCGACGTCGAGATCGCGTTCGCCCCGACGATGCCGTGCGCGCGCTGCCTCGGGGCGGTCGATCTGCCGACGATCCGCGCGGCGAGCCACTTCCGCTTCGCGGCGACGGCGCGCCAGGCGGAGATCGAGGATCGGGAGGAGAGCGAGCTCGAGGTGCTCGCGCACGAGCCGGAATTCGATCTTGCCGCGCTCGTCGAAGACGAGGCGATCCTCGCGCTGCCGATGGTCGCTGCGCACGACCGCTGCCCGGCCGAGGACGCGGCCGCGTCGACCGCCCCGCCCACGCCGGGCGATGTATAATCCCGGATTACCCTCGGCGCCGAGCGCCTTCGACGATCCGGTCCGTCGGGCGTCGCGGGTCTGGAGAAAATCATGGCAGTTCAGCAGAACAAGAAGTCGCCGTCCAAGCGTGGCATGCATCGGTCGCACGACCACCTGACCGCGCCAGCGATCGCGGTGGAACCGCAGACGGGCGAGATCCACCTTCGCCACCACATCAGCCCCAACGGCTTCTATCGCGGCCGCAAGGTCCTCAAGACCAAGTCGGACGAATAGTCGGCGGACGGCCAGTCAGCAGACGTACAGTCGGGCGATCCCGCGGCCGGACCCGGCCAACGCATGGGTGCACACCCCCGCATTGCCGTCGATGCGATGGGCGGAGACTTCGGTCTTCCGGTCACCGTACCGGCGTCGATCGACTTCCTCGCCGCGCATCCGAACGCGTCGATCGTGCTCGTCGGCAGGCCGGACGAGATCGGTGCCGCGCTCGACGCCGAGCGCGGCGGTGCGTTTTCGAAGCGCCGCGCCGGCCGGCGTGACGGCGCAGGCGCAGGCGTCGACCTGGCGTCGATCCTCGCGCGTCTGACCGTCGTCGCCGCGTCCGAGGTGATCGCGAGCGACGATCCGCCGGCGCAGGCAATGCGCAGCAAGCGCGATTCGTCGATGCGGGTGGCGATCGAGCTCGTCCGCAAGGGCGAAGCCGACGCCTGCGTCAGTTCGGGCAACACCGGCGCGCTGATGGCGATCTCGCGGCTCGTGCTGAGGATGCTCGACGGCATCGACCGGCCGGCGATCGCCGCGCAGCTTCCCAACCGACTCGGCTCGGCGACCACGATGCTGGACCTGGGCGCGAACGTCGATTGTTCGGCGGCCAACCTGCAGCAGTTCGCGCTGATGGGCAGCGCGCTGGTCACCGTGCTCGACGGCAAGCCCCGGCCGCTCGTGGGCCTGCTGAACATCGGCGAGGAACTGATCAAGGGCAATGACGTCGTGAAGGAGGCGGCCGAACTCATCGGCGCCTCCGCGCTCAACTTCCACGGCAACGTCGAAGGCAACGACATCTATGCCGGCACGGTCGACGTGATCGTCTCGGACGGCTTCGTCGGCAACGTCGCGCTCAAGACCTCGGAAGGCGTGGCCCAGATGCTCGCCGGCTTCCTGCGGGACGAATTCACGCGCGGCCCGCTCGCGAAGCTGTCGGCGCTGCTGGCGCGCACGGTCCTGCAGCGATTCAAGGACCGGGCCGACCACCGTCGCTACAGTGGCGCGATCCTACTCGGGCTGAAGGGCATCGTGTTCAAGAGCCACGGGTCGAGCGATGCCTTCGCGTTCGAGCACGCGCTGCGGCGCGCGCACGACGCCGCGAAGAACGACCTCATCGGCCGGATCACGACGGCGCTCGCCGGCGCGGCGCCGGCGGCTGCGCAGGGCGCTGCGGTCGTGGACCTCGTCGTCGGCGGCGCCGGTGGTGCCGGCGGTTCGGTGGCGGTGCCCGATGCGGACGCGAAGCAGCCGGGCAGGCGTGCGATGGCGCCATAATCCGGTATCCTGCCCCGGCGCCGACGTGCGCCGCCTGCGGCCGGTGCGACGGACCGGACGACGATCTCGGAAGCCCGAGCCCTGCGCGATGACCGGAGCCAGCAAGCGAACATGACCCACACGATCAATGCCCGAAGCGGCGGCGCCGGCGGCAACCGATTCTCCCGCGTCGTCGGCGTCGGCAGCGCGCTGCCCGAGCGTCGTGTCGACAACCGCCAGCTCGTCGAGGAACTGAAGGCTCGGGGCGTCGAGACGTCGGACGAGTGGATCGTCGAGCGCACGGGGATCCGGCAGCGCTATCTCGCCGCGCCCGGCGTCACCAGTTCGATGCTCGGCACCCAGGCCGCGCAGGCCGCGCTGCGTTCGGCCGGCCTCGCCGCCGGCGACGTCGATCTGATCGTGTGTGCCACCTCCACCCCGGACTTCATCTTCCCCAGTACCGCGTGCCTGATCCAGAAGGCGCTCGGCGCGCCGGGGGGAGCCGCCTACGACGTGCAGGCGGTGTGCAGCGGCTTCGTCTACGGGCTCGCGACGGCCGACGCATTGATCCGGACCGGCGTCGCGAGCAAGGCGCTGGTGATCGGCACCGAGGTCTTTTCCGGCATCCTCGACTGGAACGATCGCGGCACCTGCGTGCTGTTCGGCGACGGCGCGGGAGCGGTCGTGCTCGCGGCCGACTCGGCCCCGGGCATCCTCGCGTCGCGGCTGCACGCGGACGGGCGCCACGAGTCGATCCTGCGCACGCCCGGGAGTGTCTGCGGTGGCAAGGTCTCGGGTCATCCCTTCCTGACGATGGACGGGCAGGCGGTGTTCAAGCTCGCGGTGAACGTGCTGAACGATGTCGCCCGGGAGACCGTCGAGGCCGCCGGCCTCGGGCTGGACGACGTCGACTGGCTGATCCCCCACCAGGCCAACGTCCGGATCCTCAATGCCACCGCCAAGCGCCTCGGCATCGCGTCGGACCGCGTCGTCTGCACGGTCGACCGGCACGCGAACACGTCGGCGGCGTCGGTGCCGCTCGCCTTCGAGGTCGCGGTGGCCGACGGTCGCATCAAGCGCGGGCAGCACGTGCTGCTCGAAGGCGTCGGCGGCGGCTTCACGTGGGCCGCCAGCCTGTTGCGCTTCTGAAGCGGCGTCGCGTTCCCACCCGCAATCCCGTTCGCACAGGAGATCCCATTGAGTCTCGCATTCGTCTTCCCCGGGCAGGGTTCGCAGGCGGTCGGCATGCTGGCGAGCGTCGTCGAGCGCCCAGAGGTTGCATCGCTGCTGCGTGCCGCCGACGCCGCGCTCGGTGAATCGCTGAGCGGCCTCATCGCCGACGGACCCGCCGACGCGCTCGCGCTGACGACCAACACGCAGCCGGCGATGCTGGTCGCGGGGCTCGCGCTGCTGTCGGCGTGGCGCGCCAGCGGCGGCCCGGAGCCCGCGTTCGTCGCCGGGCACAGCCTGGGCGAGTACACGGCGCTCGCCGCGGCCGGGGCGATCGGGGTCGACGACGCCTTGCGCGTCGTCCGCGTTCGTGCCGACGCGATGCAGCAGGCGGTGCCGGTCGGGACCGGCTCGATGGCGGCGATCCTGGGGCTGAGCGACGCGCAGGTCCGCGAGGTCTGCGCGCGCGCGCAGGCCTCGGGCGCCGGCGAGCCGGGCGGCGGCGCGGTCGTCGAGCCCGCGAACTACAACGCGCCTTCGCAGGTCGTGATCGCGGGACACAAGGCGGCGGTCGAGCGTGCCTGCGCCGAGGCGAAGGCGCTCGGCGCGAAGCGCGCGCTGCCGCTGGCGGTCTCGGCGCCGTTCCACTCCAGCCTGCTCGAGCCGGTCGCGCCGTTGCTGCGGGCGGCGCTCGCCGGCATCGCGCTGCGCAGCCCGCGGATCGATGTCGTGAACAACGTCGACGTCGCGATCGAGCGCGAACCGGCGCGCATCGTCGACGCGCTGGTTCGCCAGGCGTACAGCCCGGTCCGATGGGTCGAGATCGTGCAGCTGCTCGCGTCGCGCGGCGTCGACCGGATCATCGAGATCGGGCCGGGCAAGGTGCTGAGCGGCCTGGTCAAGCGCATCGCGCCACAGGTGCACAGCGACTGTGTCCACGATGCGGCGTCGCTCGAGCGCGTGCTCGGCGAACTCGCCGCGCAGTCGACGAACGAGGGTGCCCGCACATGAGCGAAACGACGCCAGGCGTGCGCGCAGCCGCCGCAGCCGGCACCCCATCCGACACCGTGTCCGACGCGGCGTCGGACCCCGCTCCCCGCGCGCCGCTGCGCGGCAAGGTCGCTCTCGTCACCGGTGCGACGCGCGGCATCGGTGCCGCGATCGCGACCGCACTCGTGCGCTCGGGTGCCACGGTGATCGGCACCGCCACCACCGCGGACGGCGCGGCCCGGGTGTCGGCCACGATATCGGCCACGCTTTCCGCCGCCCGCTCGGCCGGGCTTCGGACCGCCGGCCCGGCTGCCGCCGACGGCGCGCCGTCGGCAGGCGAAGGGGTCGTGCTCGACGTCACCGATCGCGCGGCCTGCCAGGCGCTCGTCGACCGTGTCGTCGCGACCTACGGCGGGCTGTCGATCCTGGTCAACAACGCCGGCATCACCCGCGACAATCTCGCGATGCGGATGAAGGACGCCGAGTGGGACGACGTCATCGACACCAACCTCGGCGCGGTGTTCCGGCTGTGCCGGCTGGCGCTGAAGCCGATGATGAAGGCGCGGGACGGGCGCATCGTCAACATCACGTCGGTGGTCGGCTCGTCCGGCAACCCGGGCCAGGCGAACTACGCGGCCGCCAAGGCCGGGGTCGCCGGCATGACGCGATCGCTGGCACAGGAGATCGGCAGCCGCAACATCACCGTCAACTGCGTCGCTCCCGGGTTCATCGACACCGACATGACGCGCGCGCTCTCGCCGGCGCAGGTCGACGCGCTGAAGGCGCGTATCCCGCTCGGGCGGCTCGGTGCCGCGCAGGACGTCGCCGCCGCGGTGGTGTTCCTTGCCGGACCCGGCGCGGCCTACATCACCGGCGCGCTGATTCCGGTGAACGGCGGCATGTACATGGGCTGAGATCGCCGTCGGGGCGTGGCGCGGCACACGATCCGGGCGGGTCGAAGCCGCGCGCCCGGCGCGCCGAACGCGCACCGTGCGACGCGGGCCCGACTGCTACAATCCGCGGCGTTTCGGGCGCCGCATCGCAATGCGTTTCGAGCCGGGATTCGAGCCCGGCGAACCGGATGCCATCGCGCCGCGATGGATTACCAAGACGGGTGAGGCCGACGCCGCCACGCACGACGGCACGAAGGACCTCCACCCGACAAGATCAGTCTCAGGAGAATTCAGATGTCGGATATTGAGCAGCGTGTGAAGAAGATCGTTGCCGAGCAGCTCGGCGTGAACGAAGCCGAGATCAAGACCGAGTCGTCGTTCGTCGACGACCTCGGTGCCGATTCGCTCGACACCGTCGAACTCGTGATGGCGCTCGAAGACGAGTTCGGCACCGAGATCCCGGACGAACAGGCCGAGAAGATCACCACGGTGCAGCAGGCGATCGATTACGTGACCGCCAACCAGAAGGCCTGAGAACCGTCGGGCGTCGGCATCGCCGGGCAGCTGCCGCGGTCCGCGCGGCCGCCCGATCGCCGCAGGCCTGACGGCGCGAGCAAACCCGCGACGCAGGCGCAGGACGGATCGCGTCCGATTCGCGTCCCGGACGACATCCCAGGCGAGCACTGGAGGGTACACAAGTGAGCAAGCGCAGGGTCGTCATCACCGGCCTGGGGCTGGTCAGCCCCGTCGGCAACGACGTCGAGACGGGCTGGAAGAACCTTCTCGCGGGCAAGTCGGGGATCGGCCCGATCACGCGCTTCGACGCGTCGACCTTCCCGACCCGGATCGCGGGCGAAGTACGCGGATTCGACGTCGCCGAGTGGATGAACGTGAAGGACGCGCGTCACTTCGATACCTTCATCCACTACGGTGTCGCCGCGTCGCTGCAGGCGCTGCGCGACAGCGGGCTCGAGATCACCGACGCCAACGCGGATCGCGTCGGCTGCATGGTCGGCTCCGGCATCGGCGGCCTGCCGCTGATCGAGGAAAACCACAGCGAACTCGTCAATCGCGGCGTACGGCGCGTATCGCCGTTCTTCGTGCCGGGTTCGATCATCAACATGGTGTCCGGGCAACTCTCGATCATGATCGGAGCGCGCGGGCCCAACTATGCGATCGTCAGCGCCTGCACGACCGGGCTGCATTGCATCGGGGACGCCGGCCGGCTCATCGCCTACGGCGATGCCGACGCGATGGTCGCCGGCGGCACCGAAGCGACCGTCTCGCCGCTGGGCATGGCGGGTTTCTGTTCGGCCCGCGCGCTGTCCACCCGCAACGACGACCCGCAGGCGGCGAGCCGTCCGTGGGACCGTGACCGCGACGGCTTCGTGCTCGGCGAGGGCGCGGGCGTACTGGTGCTCGAGGAACTCGAACACGCGCGTCGTCGCGATGCGCGGATCTACGGCGAGCTGATCGGCTTCGGGATGAGTGCCGACGCACACCACATCACGGCGCCGGACCTCAACGGTCCCGCGCGAGGCATGCACAACGCGCTGCGCGACGCGCGCGTCGCGCCCGATGCGATCCAGTACGTCAACGCGCACGGCACGTCGACGCCGTTGGGCGACAAGAACGAGACCGACGCGATCAAGCTCGCGTTCGGCGCTCACGCGCGCAAGCTGGTGGTGAATTCCACCAAGTCGATGACCGGGCACCTGCTCGGCGCCGCCGGCGGGATCGAATCGGTGTTCACGACGCTCGCGGTCCATCACCAGGTTTCCCCGCCGACGATCAACATCGTCGAGCAGGATCCCGAGTGCGACCTCGACTACTGCGCGAACGAAGCCAGGCCGATGAAGATCGAGGTCGCCGTGTCGAACTCGTTCGGCTTCGGCGGCACCAATGGCACGCTGGTGGTGCGTCGATTCGCCTGATCCGGCGCCGTGCAGGCGCCGGGTCGCGGCATGCCTCGCGCTGCTGGGCGCTTGCGCCGCGCTGGAGCAGTGGCGGCTCGATCCGGGGGGTGCCGGGTGGAAGACGGGCCTGTGCGTGGCGCTCGCGGCGCTGCTCGCCTTCATCGCGGTCGGTCGCGGCCGTTCCCGAGGGTGGTCGCTCCACGTCGACGCGTCGGCGTCGCTTCACCTTCGGGGCGTCCCCCACTGGTACGCCGGCGAAGGCGCGGTCGCCTGTGCACTGGTTTCGGGCTGGCGAGCCGGCCCTTGGGTCTTCCTGCGACTGCGGCCTGTGCCGCCCACGGGTATCGCGGGCAAGGATCGGCGCAGGCCGGTAAATTGTTGCGTGAGACGGTCGGCGATCGACGCCGACGCGTGGGCGGCGGTCCTTCGAGCGCTGGTCAGGCACGGCAGGTCGTATCGGCCTGCACCCGGTGCGGCCGTCGTCTCGCGGTGATCGCCGTCGCGCTGTCCCCACTCTGGAGTTCGAGCGAATGAACGTATCCAAACCCCTGGCCGCCGGTCTCGTCGGCGTCGCCGCGTTCCTCGGCCTGTCCTTCGACCGGCTGCCCGTCGGGACGGCGGCGCCGGTGGCGGGGCTCGCCTTCGCGCAACTCGCGCCGAACCGGCCCCCGACCGCATTGCCGGATTTCGCCGACCTCGTCGAACGCACCGGCGGCGCGGTGGTCAACATCCGCACGCTCGCGCGCGCGCGCGGGTCGTCGGGCCAGGGACAGATGCCCGACCTCGATCCGAACGATCCGTTCTTCGAGTTCTTCCGCCGGTTCTTTCCGCCCGGCACCGTGCCCGGCCAGCCGCCGGGCCGCGGCACGCCGCGCGGGGGCGGCAACCAGGAACCGGTACCGCGCGGCGTGGGATCGGGCTTCCTGATCAGCCAGGACGGCTACCTGCTGACCAACCACCACGTCGTCGACGGCGCGGACCAGATCATCGTCACGATGACCGACAAGCGCGAACTCATCGGCAAGCTCATCGGATCCGACCAGCGCACTGACGTCGCGCTGGTCAAGGTCGACGCCGACGACCTGCCTGCGCTGAAGATCGGCGATCCGCAGCGCATCCGGGTCGGCGAGTGGGTGATCGCGATCGGGTCGCCGTTCGGTCTCGAGAACACCGTGACCGCCGGCATCGTGTCGGCCAAGGGCCGCGACACCGGCGACTACCTCCCGTTCATCCAGACCGACGTCGCCGTGAATCCGGGCAATTCGGGCGGGCCGCTGCTCAACATGCGCGGCGAGGTGATCGGCATCAATTCCCAGATCTACAGCCGGACCGGCGGCTTCATGGGGATCTCGTTCGCGATCCCGATCGACGAGGCGATCCGCGTGTCGGATCAGCTGCGCGCGACCGGACGCGTGGTGCGCGGACGCATCGGCGTCGGCATCGCCGAAGTCACCAAGGACGTCGCCGAGCCGCTCGGGCTGCCACGCGCGAGCGGGGCACTCGTTCGAAGCGTCGAGCCCAAGGCGCCGGCGGACCAGGGGGGCGTCGAGGTCGGCGACATCATCCTGTCCTTCGACGGGCGGACGATCGAGAAGTCGAGCGACCTGCCGCGCATCGTCGGCAACACGAAGCCGGGCTCGAAGGTGAAGATGGGCGTGTGGCGGCGCGGCGCGATGAAGGACCTGACGATCACCGTCGGCGAGATGACGCCGGACCGGACCGCGAGCGTCGAGCCCCCTAAGGACGCGACGCCGCCGGGCCTGTCCTCGGACAACTGGCTCGGACTCACCGTGTCCTCGCTCCCGGCCGACCGGCGCGAGGAACTCCGGGTGCGTGGCGGCGTCGTCGTCGAGTCGCTCGCCGACGATTCGGCGGCGGCGCGAGCCGGCATCCGCGCGGGCGACGTGATCCTGCAGGTCAACAACCAGGACGTGTCGGGCACGCGGCAGTTCTCCGAGATCGTCGGCAAGCTCGACCGGTCGAAGTCGCTGGTGATGCTGGTACGGCGCGGCGACGCGGCGCAGTACGTGCCGATCAAGCCCTGAGCGCAGCCGCCGGCGCCGTCGATGCGGGTCGCACGGGTGCGCCGCGTCGGGTGCCGGTGAATCGCCGGTGAGTCGACCCTAGCGCGTCCGTGGCTCGCCCGGCTCCGCCGGCTCGGCGGACCGGGCGCGGGGCGTTGCGCGCATCCCCGTCCGCAGGCGCGCGTCGTCGACTCGCATTCGCCGGATCACGAAGGGAACCCGGTCGTCCGACGCCTTACAATGCCGGGTCGTCCCTCTCGGGCGCTCTCCTCCAGACGGGCCCCGCGCCCGGACCATGAAGCACATACGAAACTTTTCCATCATCGCGCACATCGACCACGGCAAGTCGACGCTCGCCGATCGCCTGATCCAGCGCTGCGGTGGGCTGTCGGACCGGGAGATGGAGCAGCAGGTGCTCGACTCGATGGACCTGGAGCGCGAGCGCGGCATCACGATCAAGGCGCAGACCGCGTCGCTCGACTACCTGGCCAGGGACGGCGAGCGCTACCAGCTGAACCTGATCGACACCCCGGGGCACGTCGACTTCTCGTACGAGGTGAGCCGCTCGCTGTCGGCCTGCGAAGGCGCGCTGCTGGTCGTCGACGCGAGCCAGGGGGTCGAGGCGCAGACGGTCGCGAACTGCTACACCGCGATCGACCTCGGCGTCGAGGTGATCCCGGTGCTCAACAAGATGGACCTGCCGAGTGCCGATCCCGACAACGCGCGCGCCGAGATCGAGGACGTCATCGGCATCGACGCGACCGATGCGCTGGCGATCAGCGCCAAGACGGGGCTCGGCATCGACGACGTGCTGGAGGCGGTCATCGCGAAGGTGCCGCCGCCGACGGGTGATCCGGATGCGCCGCTGCAGGCGCTGGTGATCGACTCGTGGTTCGACAACTACGTCGGGGTCGTGATGCTGGTCCGGGTGGTCAACGGCACGCTGCGCCCGCGCGACCGGATCCGGCTGATGGCGACGAACGCCGTCCACCCCTGCGAGCAGGTCGGTGTCTTCACGCCGAAATCGGTCGGTCGCGACGCGCTGTCGGCGGGACAGGTCGGCTTCGTGATCACCGGCCTGAAGGAACTCGACGCGGCGAAGGTCGGCGACACGCTGACGCACGCCGGTCCCGCAGGGGCACCGGCGCCGCTGCCGGGTTTCAAGGAGATCAAGCCCTCGGTGTTCGCGGGCCTCTATCCGATCGAGGCGAATCAGTACGAGGCGCTGCGCGAGGCGCTCGAGAAGCTGAGGCTGAACGACGCGGCGCTGCGCTTCGAGCCCGAGGTGTCGCAGGCGCTCGGCTTCGGGTTCCGATGCGGCTTTCTCGGCATGCTCCACATGGACATCGTGCAGGAGCGGCTCGAGCGCGAATACCAGATGGAGCTGATCACCACTGCGCCGACGGTGATCTACGAGGTGCTCCTCTCCGACGGATCGGTCGAGCGGATCGAGAACCCTTCGAAGATGCCCGATCCCGCCCGGATCGCCGAGATCCGCGAGCCGATCGTCAAGGTGGTGGTGTTCGTGCCCCAGGACTACGTCGGACCGGTGATCACGCTGTGCACCGGAAAGCGCGGCATCCAGCGCGACCTCGCGTACCACGGTCGACACGTGCACCTGACGTACGAGATGCCGATGAGCGAGATCGTGCTCGATTTCTTCGATCGCCTGAAATCGGTGTCGCGCGGCTACGCCTCGATGGACTACGAGTTCCTCGAATATCGCGCGTCGGACGTCGTCAAGATGGACCTGCTGATCAACGGCGACAAGGTCGACGCGCTGTCGGTGATCGTTCACCGGTCGAACGCGCAATATCGGGGTCGCGAGATCGCCGCGAAGATGCGCGAGTTGATCCCGCGGCAGATGTTCGACGTCGCGATCCAGGCGGCGATCGGCTCGAACATCATCTCGCGCGAGAACGTCAAGGCATTGCGCAAGAACGTCCTGGCGAAGTGCTACGGGGGCGACATCAGCCGCAAGCGCAAGCTGCTCGAGAAGCAGAAGGCCGGCAAGAAGCGGATGAAGCAGGTCGGTTCGGTCGAGATCCCGCAGGAGGCCTTCCTCGCAGTGCTGCAGGCGGACGAGCGCTAGGAGGCTGTCGGGTCAATGAACGCACGTCACCGCATCCCGGGTTCCCTTTCACGGTAGAACAAGAATGAACTTCGCAGTGATCCTGTTTCTCGCCGCCCTCGGGACCGGCGTGCTCTGGGTGCTGGAGCATCTGATGCTCGCCCCGGCCCGGCGGCGGAAGGCGGCGCAGGCGGTGGCCGCGTGGGAAGCCGACCAGCGCGCGCGGGGCGGCGACATCGGTCCCGCCGCGCGCCGGCAGGTCGAGGACCAGGCGCGCCGCCGTCCCGCATGGCTCGAATACACCGCGGGCCTGTTCCCGGTGTTCATCGTCGTGTTCCTGCTTCGGTCCTTCCTCTTCGAGCCGTTCAAGATCCCGTCGGGCTCGATGATTCCGACGCTGCTCGTCGGCGACCTGATCCTGGTGAACAAGTACGCGTACGGCGTGCGCCTGCCGATCGTCCACACGAAGGTGCTGGACGTCGGCAAGCCGGCGCGCGGCGACGTGATGGTGTTCCGCTTTCCGAAGGACGAGTCGCTCGACTACATCAAGCGTGTCGTGGGGCTGCCGGGCGACACCGTCGGCTTCCAGGACAACCGCCTGGTGCTGAACGGCAAGCCGGTGCCGATCGAGAAGACCGGCGAGTTCTACGACGTGCAGACCAATTCGACCGTACCCCTATATTCAGAGAAGTTGGGAGAAATATCTCATAACCTGTTGACAGAATTGGATAATCCGGCTTTCATTCGGATGCCAGGCGTCAACGGCAAGCTGCCGGATCCGGCCCATTGCACGGCCGTGCCGCGCGGCTTTTCCTGCAAGGTTCCCGAGGGCCACTACTTCATGCTGGGAGACAATCGGGAGAGCAGCGAGGACAGCCGTTACTGGGGTTTCGTCCCTGAGAAGAACATCGTCGGGCGTGCGTTCTTCATCTGGATGAATTTCGGCGACATCGGACGAATTGGAAGCATCAGGTGAAACGACCCGCGCTCAACGTCTACCTCCCCACCTCTCGCAGGCTGGCCTCCGAACGAAACACCGGCAATCACGGCCAGCGCGGCCTGACGCTGATCAGCCTGATGATCGCGGGCATACTCGTCGCGCTGGTCGCGCTGGTGGTGATGAAGGTGGTGCCCACCGTCATCGAGTTCACCGCGATCAAGAAAGCCGTCGTGAAGGCCGCGAGCGCCTCGCCGACGGGCAATCCGCAGGACATCCGCAACGCCTTCGACCGGGCGCAGGCGATCGACGATTTCGAGGCGGTCTCGGCCAAGGATCTGAAGATCGTCAAGCAGGGGGACAAGTCGATCGTGTCCTTCGCCTACGAGAAGAAGATCCCGTTGTTCGGCCCGGCGAGCCTGTTGATCGAATACGAGGGCAGTTCGAGATAGATGGCTTCGGCTCCACGTTCATGTCGTCGATCGCCGCCCTGCGGGCGGGCAACCCGGCGCCCTCGCGCGGCCCGGAAGCGCCGGGCGGACATCGCACGCGTCACGCCGGGGCGTCATGCAGGCAGCGCTTGAACCACTGCAGGAACGGCTCGGGCTGCGGTTCTCCAATCTGGGGTTGCTGACGCAGGCGCTCACGCACCGGAGCCACGGCAAGGCGCACAACGAACGTCTCGAGTTCCTCGGCGACAGCGTGCTGAACTGCGCGGTCGCCGCGATGCTCTACCAGCGCTTCGCCCGCTACGACGAAGGCGACCTCTCCAGGCTCCGCTCGAACCTCGTCAAGCAGCAGACGCTGTACGAGATCGGGCAGTCGCTCGCGCTGTCCGAAGCGCTCGTGCTGGGCGAGGGCGAGCGGCGCTCCGGCGGACTGCGCCGCCCTTCGATCCTCGCCGATACCGTGGAGGCGATCGTCGGCGCGGTGTTCCTCGACGCCGGCTTCGCCGCCGCGCAGGCGCTGATCGTCCGGCTCTACGAGCCGATCCTCAAGAGCGTCGATCCGAACACGCTGGGCAAGGACGCGAAGACCCTGCTCCAGGAGTATCTGCAGGGCCGGCGGATCCCGCTCCCGATCTACGAAGTCGTCGCGACGCACGGCGCCGCCCACAGCCAGGTCTTCGAGGTCGAGTGTTCGGTACCGAAGATGTCGGTGTGCGTCAGCGGTACCGGCGGCAGCCGTCGTGCCGCCGAACAGGCGGCCGCCAAGCTCGCGCTCGAGGAGGCGCTCAGGCGCCAGCCGGTCGTGCCGCGCAGGACGCGCACGAGCGTGAAGCAGGCCGACGCGAAGCAAGGCGACACGAAGCAGGCCGACGCGAAGGCCGACGAGGCGCGCCCAGCCGACGCCCGCGCGGAGTCGGGGCGGGCCGAGGCGCGGGTGGCGACGCGAGCGCCGGCGTCCGCGGCAAGCGCGCGGGCGTCGGGCGCCGGCGCCGGCGCCTCGCGCGTGCAGGCCGCGCCGAAGGCCGGCGAGCCGAACGAACCCGACGGGCTGGCCGGTCCGGTGCCGACCTGACGCGTGCCGCGGTGACGCCGACGCCTCGCGATGCGACGCCCGGACGGATCCACCGGGCCGGGCACGTCGCCATCGTCGGCAGGCCCAACACCGGCAAGTCGACGCTGCTGAACCGGCTCGTCGGCCAGTCGCTGTCGATCGTGGCCGATCGGGCGCAGACGACGCGTCACCGTGTCCTCGGGGTCGTCACGCGGCCGGACGCCCAGCTGGCCTTCGTCGATTCGCCGGGTTACCAGACGGTCCGGGCGAACCCGCTGAACCAGATCCTCAACCGAACGGCGCAGGCCAATGCCGAGCAGTCCGACGTCGTCGTGCTGGTCGCGCAGGCGAGCCCGGGGCTGATCGCCTCGGACCTGCAGGTGCTGCGGCTCGTGCCCGACGGCTGCCCGCGGATCCTCGTGCTCAACAAGCTCGATCGGTTGCCGAACCCCAACGCCGCGCTGCCGGTGATCGCGGCGGCCGCTGCGAAAGGCGATTTCACCGCGATCATGCCGATCAGTGCGACCAGCGGCGCCGGCGTCGATGCGCTGGTCGATGCGGTCGCCGGGCTCCTGCCGGAAGGGCCGCCGATCTACGAGGCGGAGATGCTCACCGATCGGCCGGAACGGTTCTTCGCGGCCGAGCTGATCCGCGAGAAGCTGTTCCGGCTGCTCGGCGAGGAGCTGCCGTACGAGAGCACGGTCGTGGTGGACCGTTTCGAGCAGGACGGTCCCGTGCGTCGCATCGATGCCTCGATCATCGTCGAGCGCCGGGCGCACAAGCCGATGGTCCTCGGCCAGGGCGGCGCGCGGATCAAGCGGATCGCCAGCGAGGCGCGCGTCGACATGGAGCGGCTCTTCGACGGCAAGGTCTTCCTGACGCTGTGGGTGCGGGTGCGAAGCGGCTGGGGAAAGGACGCCGCGCACCTTCGAAGCTACGGGTATGAGTGAGCGGCGCCGCACCGAGCAGGGCTTCGTGCTTCACAGCCTGCCGTATCGCGAGACCAGCCTGATCGTCGAACTGTTCACCCGCGAGTCCGGCCGGATCCCGGTCATCGCGAAGGGCGCACGGCGCCCGCGGTCGGCGCTGCGCGCGGTGCTGCTCGCGTTCCAGCCGATCGACTTCGCGCTGGCGGGGCGCGGCGAGCTGAAGATCCTCGCGCAGGCCGAGTGGCGAGGCGGGCTCGGCATGCCACAGGGCGAAGCGCTGCTCTACGGTTTCTACCTGAACGAGCTGATCGTGCGGCTGCTCGCGCGCGAAGACCCGCACCCGACGCTCTTCGACGGCTACGTGACCGCGTTGGGCGAACTCGCGAGCGCCGGTGCGCACGAGGCGGTCCTGCGGCGCTTCGAGTGGCTGCTGCTGCAGGAGATCGGCTATGCGCCCGACCTCGCCTGCGATGCGCAGGGCGAGTCGATAGAGGCGGGCGCCGCGTACCGGATCGTCTCCGGTCAGTGGACGCGCACCGGCGGCGGCGAGCGCGACGCGTTCGCGGGCACCGTGCTCAGGGACATCGCCGCGAGGCGCTATGATGTGCCGGGCGTGCTGACGCAGGCGAAGCGGCTCAACAGGATGGTGCTCGGCGAGCAGCTCGACGGCGTGCCGCTCAAGACGCGACAGATGCTGCTCGACCTGCAGCGGCTCGACCGCGACCGGCGAAGCGGCGCCCGAGGCGATCCGCGCAACTGACTCCTGCGACTCCCACCCGAAACGGCATGAAGCCCCTCATCGAACTCGGCGTCAACATCGACCACATCGCGACGGTGCGACAGGCGCGCCGCACCTACGAGCCCGATCCGGTCTGGGCCGCGGTCGAGGCGCACCTGGGCGGCGCGGACGGCATCACCGTCCACCTGCGCGAGGACCGTCGCCACATCCAGGACGAGGACGTTCGACGCCTTCGCGACCTGACGCACATCAAGCTCAACCTCGAGATGGCGGCCACCGACGAGATGGTGGGGATCGCGACCGGTCTGAAGCCGGAGATGGCGATGCTGGTGCCCGAGGGGCGCCACGAGATCACCACCGAAGGCGGGCTGGACATCCTCGCGCAGGAGGCACGCCTTCGCCAGGTGGTCGATACCCTGACCGCCGCCGGCATCGTCACCAGCGTCTTCATCGACGCGGATCTCGCCCAGATCGACGCGGCGGCGCGCATCGGCGCAACCGTCTGCGAACTCCACACCGGCCCGTACGCGCACGCCTTCCATGCGCTCGGTCGCGATGCGACCAGCCCGGCCGTCGTCCGGGAACTCTCGCGGCTGAAGGCCGGCGGCGAACGGATCGCGAGCCACGGCATGCGGTTCAACGCCGGTCACGCGCTGAACTACTTCAACGTGCAGCCGGTCGCCGCACTGCCGGGCGTGCGCGAACTGCACGTCGGCCACGCGATCGTGTCGCGCGCCGTCTTCGTCGGCATCCGCGAGGCCGTCCGCGAGATGAAGCGGCTGATGCGCGAAGCCGCCGGCGGCGGTGCGGGGATCGCGTGATCTACGGCATCGGCACCGACGTCGTCCTGCTCGGGCGGATCCGCGCGCTGTGCGAGCGGCACGGCGACCGCTTCGTGCGGCGCGTGCTCGGCCCGGACGAGATGCGCGAGTTCGAACGGCGACGGGCGCGCGGGCCGGCCGACGGCGCGATCGGCAACGAGCGGGCGGTCCGCTACGTCGCCAAGCGCTTCGCCGGCAAGGAGGCCTTCTCCAAGGCGCTCGGCCTCGGGTTGCGCGGCCCGATGACGCTGCTGTCGCTGCAGATCCTCAACGACCGCCGCGGCAAGCCGTATTGCGTCGCGCGCAACGAACTCGCCCCGCACCTCGCGTCGCTCGACCTCGTCGCCCACGTCTCGCTGACGGACGAGAAGGACAGCGCGCAGGCGTTCGTCATCCTCGAAACCCGACGCAATGGAGACCTGCGTGACCCTGCCCAGCCCCCGGACCCCTGACAACGGCGCGCCGCGCGTGTATCGACCCGTCCGGGCGATGCCGCTCGGCCCGGTGGTCGTCGACGTCGCAGGGCTCGAACTGACCGACGCGGAAAGGGCGCGCCTGATGCACCCGCTGGTCGGCGGCGTGATCCTCTTCGCGCGCAACTACCGCTCGCCTGCGCAGCTGCGCGCGCTGACCGGGCAGATCCATGCACTGCGCACGCCTGCGTTGCTGATCTGCGTCGATCACGAAGGCGGACGCGTCCAGCGTTTCCGCGAAGGATTCTCGACGATCGCCCCGATGCGCGCGCTCGGCGAATTGTGGGATCGGGACGTGCTCGCCGCCTGCCGAGAGGCAACCGAGATCGGCCACACGATCGGCGCCGAGCTGCGCGCGGTCGGCGTCGACCTCAGCTTCACGCCGGTGCTGGACCTCGATCACGGCGCGTCCGGCGTGATCGGCGACCGGGCCTTCCATGCCGATCCGAGGGTCGTGACGCTCCTCGCGAAGAGCCTGAACCACGGATTGCTGCTCGGTGGCATCGCCAACTGTGGCAAGCACTTTCCGGGACACGGCTACGCGGCGGCCGACTCGCACTTCGCCGTGCCGGTCGACGACCGTCCGCTGAAGGCGATCCTCGCGCAGGATGCAGCCCCCTACGGCTGGCTCGGCCGCTCGCTGGCGTCGGTGATGCCGGCGCACGTGATCTATCCCAAGGTCGACGGGCGCCCGGCGGGCTTCTCGACCCGCTGGATCAAGGGGGTGCTGCGGCGGCGGCTGCGCTTCGACGGTATCGTGTTCTCCGACGACCTGACGATGGAGGCCGCAACCGTGGCAGGCGACATCACCGCGCGCGCCGACGCGGCGCTCGGCGCGGGCTGCGACATGGTGCTGGTGTGCAATCGGCCCGATCTCGCCGACCAGCTGCTCGCGAACCTGAAACCACCGAAGAACGCTGCACTCGCGCGCCGTCTCGCGGCGCTCGCACCGGCGGGCGTGGTCTAGGGCGCGACCGCGGGCCGAGCGATCGCGATGCAGGCATCCGACGACGACGCCCTCGCACCGGGTGCGAACGCGTCGCCCGACGCCGGTCCGGATGCTGCGTCGGCCTTCGACCCGAAGCCCTACCTGGCGAGCCTGCCCGGACGGCCTGGCGTCTACCGGATGCTGGATGCCGAAGGCGGCCTGCTCTACGTCGGCAAGGCGGGCGACCTGAAGAAGCGCGTGTCCTCGTATTTCCTGAAGACGCTCGCGAGCCCGCGGATCGCGCACATGGTCGAGCGGATCGCGCGCATCGAGACGACGGTGACGGCCTCGGAGGCCGAGGCGCTGCTGCTCGAGAACAACCTGATCAAGACGCAGCAGCCGAAGTACAACATCCTGTTCCGCGACGACAAGTCGTATCCGATGCTGCGCATCACCGGTCACCGCTTTCCGCGGATCGCCTACTACCGGGGCAGCATCGATCGGCAGTCCCAGTACTTCGGGCCCTATCCGAGCGCATGGGCGGTGAAGGAGAGCATCCAGGTGCTGCAGAAGGTGTTCCGCCTTCGCACCTGCGAAGACACGGTGTTCGCGAATCGTTCCCGCCCGTGCCTGCTGCACCAGATCGAGCGGTGCAGCGGGCCGTGCGTCGGGCTGATCGATGCGGACGACTATGCGGACGACGTCGCGACCGCGGTTCGCTTCCTGCGCGGCCAGCAGGACGACGTGCTGAAGGCGCTCGAGACCGACATGCAGTCGGCGGCGGCCGAACTGCGCTTCGAGGACGCCGCGGTGCTGCGCAACCGGATGAGCGCGCTCGCGAAGGTCATGCACCAGCAGTCGATGGAGACCGAGGGCGACGTCGACGCCGACGTGATCGCGATCGCGTCGCGCGGCGGCAAGGTGTGCCTGAATCTCGCGATGGTGCGCGGCGGCCGCCACCTCGGCGACAAAGCCTTCTTCCCGGGGCACGTCGGCGAACTCGACGCGGGCACGCCGGTCGCCGTCCTCGAGGCCTTCCTGGTGCAGCACTACGCAGGCGCGTTCATCCCGCCGGTGATCGTGTGCGGCCTCGAACCGTCGACCCCCGAGACCCTGTCCGCGCTCGTGGCCCAGGCGGCGCATCCGATCCAGTGGATCAGGCAGCCGCAACGCGCCCGGCGGCGCTGGCTCGAGCAGGCGCAGGGCAACGCGGAGATCGCGCTGACCCGGGCCCTGTCCGAGGAAGGTTCGCAGCGCGCGCGCACGCTGGAACTGGCCGATCTGCTCCGCCTCGACGACGTCGATCCGGACGAACTGCGGATCGAATGCTTCGACATCAGCCACACGATGGGCGAGGCCACGCAGGGCTCGTGCGTCGTGTACCAGGGGCACCGGATGCTGAACGCCGAGTACCGTCGCTTCAACGTCACCGGGATCGAGCCCGGCGACGACTACGCCGCGATGCGGCAGGTGCTCTCGCGCCGCTACGCGGCGCTGCGCGAAGCGGTCGACGATGCCGCAGCCGAGCCGACCCCGACCCGGTCGGGCGGCCCCGCACGACTGCCCGACTTGGTGCTCGTCGACGGCGGGAAGGGCCAGATCGGCGTCGCGCGGGAGGTCTTCGAGGCGCTCGGCCTGGAACCCGGGGTGCTGGTCGGCGTCGCCAAGGGCGAGGGCAGGAAGGTCGGGCTCGAGACACTGGTCTTCGCCGACGGCCGGCCGCCGCTCGAACTCGGGCGCGAGTCGGCGGTACTGATGCTCATCGCGCAGATCCGGGACGAGGCCCACCGCTTCGCCATCACCGGCATGCGTGCGCGACGCGCGAAGGCGCGAAAGGCGTCGGCACTCGAGGACATCGACGGCGTCGGCGCGAAGCGGCGCCAGCGGCTGCTCGCGCGCTTCGGCGGGCTGCGCGGGGTGGCCGCGGCCAGCGCCGAGGACCTCGCGACGGTCGAAGGGGTGTCGAAGACGCTCGCGCAGGAGATCTACCGCCGGCTGCATTGACGCGGCGCTGCCGCCGTGACGCCCTCGCCGACGTCGACTGCCAAAGGGCATCGGCGCAGCAAGGCCTGTGCAGGACAGGACTGTTAGCATGGCCGCAGCGAAGGCCTCGGCTGCCTCGCCCAGACCCGATCCGAAGCTCCTCGCCAAGCAACGTGCGCGTCAACCTCCCGAATCTGCTGACCTGGCAACGCATCCTGGCGATTCCGCTGCTCGTCGCCGTGTATCTGGTGCCGTGGGACGGGTGGGGCATCGCGTCGCGCAACCTGGTCGCGACGATCATCTTCGTGCTGGCGGCGGTCACCGACTGGGTCGACGGCTATCTTGCGCGCCGGCTCGGCCAGCAGACGGCATTCGGCGCGTTCCTGGATCCGGTGGCCGACAAACTGCTCGTCTGCGTCGCGCTGGTGATGCTGCTCGACCTGCAGCGCGTCGGCGCACTGGTCGCGAGCATCATCATCGGTCGCGAGATCGCGATCTCCGCGCTTCGCGAGTGGATGGCGACGATGGGCGCGCGCAAGAGCGTCGCGGTCAGTTCGGTCGGCAAGCTCAAGACGGGTGCGCAATTGACCGCGATTCCGCTGCTGCTCTACGACGAGCGGCTGCGCGACACGGTCCACAGCCGCGAACTCGGCACTTGGCTGATCTGGATCGCCGCGGTCCTCACCCTCTGGTCGATGGCCTACTACCTTCGGCAGGCCTGGCCCCAGCTGCGCGATGGCGCGCGCCAGTGACGGTGCCCGTACCGACTTGCAAGCGCTGGGTGGTTGAAGCTATACTTTAAGGCTCGATGCGAGATGCGGGAGTAGCTCAGTTGGTAGAGCGCAACCTTGCCAAGGTTGAGGTCGCGAGTTCGAGACTCGTCTCCCGCTCCAGTCTGGTGGTTCGGACATTCCGGCGCTGCAGTGCGCAGCGCAGCAGCGTGGCGATCCGGTGGGTCGCAGCGTGATGGTCGCCGGACGTTCACCGTGATGTTCGCATCGATCGTGCCGGCGGGATGGCAGAGTGGTCATGCAGCGGCCTGCAAAGCCGTGTACGCCGGTTCGATTCCGACTCCCGCCTCCATCCCTGCACGCGCGCGCTTCGCGCCCCCATCCGTCGTTCGCCATCGCGTCGCCTGAGCGTTCGCGCGTCGGGTCGTCCGCGTGACGCGCTCGCCGATCTCAGTCGACGCCGGCCGAACGCGCCTCGCGGAACCCGGCGGCGAACGCATCGAAGCGGCCCGCGACGATCGCTTCGCGCGCGCCTTTCACCAGCTCGAGGTAGTAGTGCAGGTTGTGCACCGTGGCGAGGTGCGCCCCGAGCATCTCGCCCACGCGCTGCAGGTGATGCAGGTAGGCTCGGGAGAAGCGTCGGCAGGTCGGGCAGCCGCAGGCCGGGTCCAGCGGTCGCTCGTCCGCCCGGTAGCGCGCGTTGCGGATCTTCAGGTCGCCGTGTCGCGTGAACAGCCAGCCGTTGCGCGCATTGCGGGTCGGCATCACGCAGTCGAACATGTCGACCCCGTGGCCGATGCCTTGCACGATGTCTTCCGGCGTGCCCACGCCCATCAGGTAGCGCGGCTTGGCGGCCGGCAGCCTCGGCGCCGTGTGGGCGAGGATGCGCATCATGTCGGCCTTCGGTTCGCCGACCGAGAGTCCGCCGATCGCCATGCCGTCGAAGCCGACCGCCTCGAGCGCGGCGATCGATTCGTCGCGCAGGCCTTCGTACATGCCCCCCTGCACGATGCCGAAGAGCGCGTTCGGGTTGCCGATCCGGTCGAACTCGTCGCGGCTTCGCGCGGCCCAGCGCATCGACAGCCGCATCGACATGGCGGCGTCCTGCTCGCTCGTGCGCACGCCGTCGCGTTCGTAGGGTGTGCATTCGTCGAACACCATCGCGATGTCGGCGTCGAGCGCACGCTGGATCTGCATCGAGATCTCGGGCGTGAGCAGCAGCCTGTCGCCGTTGATGGGTGACGCGAAGCGCACGCCGTCTTCGGCGATCTTCCGCATCGCGCCCAGGCTCCAGACCTGGAATCCGCCGGAATCGGTCAGTATCGGGTGCGACCACCCGTTGAAGCGGTGCAGCCCGCCGAACCGGTCGAGCACCTCGGTGCCGGGACGCAGCCACAGGTGGAAGGTGTTGCCGAGGATGATCTGCGCGCCGATCAATTCCAGATCGTCCGGCGCCATGCCCTTCACCGCGCCATAGGTGCCCACCGGCATGAAGATCGGGGTGTGGACGGTGCCGTGGTTCAGCACGAGCGTGCCGGCGCGGGCGCGGCCATCGGTCGCGTCGATCGAGAAGCTCAGCATTCGGGGGCGTGGGAGGTGGGGGAAACAGGGGCGGCGCAGGTCAGCAGCATCGCATCGCCGTAGCTGAAGAAGCGATAACGCCGCGCGATCGCGTGACGGTAGGCGGCGCGGATCGGCTCGATACCGGCGAACGCGCTGACCAGGAGCAGCAGGGTCGAGCGCGGCAGGTGGAAGTTCGTGAGCAGCAGGTCGACGACGCCGAACCGGTACCCGGGCCTGATGAAGAGGTCGGTCTCGCCGGCGCCGGCGCGGCCGCCGCTGGCTTCGAGTGCACGCAACGTCGTCGTGCCGACGGCGACGATGCGTCGGCCCTCGGCCCGCGCGTCGCGGATCGCCGCCGCCGCACCCTCGCCGATCTCGTAGCGCTCGGCGTGCATCCGGTGCTCGTCGATCGATTCGACCCGCACCGGCAGGAAGGTTCCGGCGCCGACGTGCAGAGTGACGTGTGCGAGCCGGATGCCCCGCGCCTGCAGCGTCGCGAGCAGCGCCTCGTCGAAATGCAGGCCGGCAGTGGGCGCCGCGACCGCGCCGGGATGCGTCGCGTAGGTGGTCTGGTAGCGGCTTTCGTCGTGTGCGTCCGGGCGGTGACGGATGTAGGGCGGCAGCGGCAGCTCGCCGACGGCGGCGAGGACCTGCTCGATGTCGTCGTCGAAACGGAGTTCGGCGAGGGGCATCGTCGCGCGCGCCTGATCGTGCCAGCGCACGACGGTCGCGCGATGCGGTCCGAGCAGCAATCCGCTGCCCGGCGGCGGCCGATGGCTGGCGCGCACCAGCGCGAGCGCACGGTGCGAATCGAGGATCCGCTCGATCATTGCCTCGACGCGCCCGCCGGACTCCCGCCGTCCCGCGAGCCGCGCGCGGATCACCTTCGTGTCGTTGACCACGAGCAGGTCGCCGGGCGCCAGCCGGTGCGCGAGATCGGTGATCCGGCAATCGCGCAACGACACGCCATCCACGACGAGCAGGCGCGAGTCTGTGCGCCGGGGCGGCGGGTGCTGCGCGATCAGCTCGGACGGCAGGTCGTAGTCGAAGTCGGCAAGGCGCATGGAAGGCGTCGTGTCGGGACCGCGCAGCATAGCAAACCCGCGCCCTCAGACCCGTCGCCACCAGAAGGGAATCGCGACGACGGCAACCGCGATCGACGCGGTCCACGCGGCCGGGCTGCCGCGGTCGACCATCATCAGGCCGAGCCCGAGCAGCAGGCCGTATACGGTGAGCGACGCTGCTGCGACCGCGGCCAGCGAGCGGCGCAGCTCGGCGCTCGCGTGCGACGGGGCGTCGCCGGCCGCGATCGCGCTTTCGCGCCAGAATCCCGGCGGACGCACGCGGCGGTAGAACGCCGCGAGCAGCGCCGGATCGGTCGGCGGACCGAGGCGTGCGGCGACGACGACGGCGAGCGTCGACGCGACGCTCATCGCGAGCAGCTGCAGCCAGAAGGCGTCGACCGTCGCGAGCAGGACCGGTGCCAGCACGATCGACACCGCCATCGACGCGATCTCGGCCTGCAGGTTCACTTTTTCCCACAGCCAGCGCAACACCAGCACCCCGCCGATCCCGGCACCGAACAGCAGCGAGACCTGCCACGCGCGCTGGATCGAGTCGAGGTGCGTCATGATGGCGATCGCGATCGCGAGTACCACCAGGGTCGAGATCCTCGCGACGAGCACCAGCTCGCGCGCGCTCGCCTCGCGGCGCCTGATCCGTTCGACCCACAGCGCCTTGTAGAGGTCGTTGCTCCAGTAGCTCGCGCCCCAGTTCAGGTGGGTGTCGATCGTCGACGCCAGCGCGGCGAGCATGCCGGTGAGCATGAGGCCGCGGGCACCGGCGGGTAGCCAGTCGTCGATGCCCTGCACGAAGCCGAGTTCGCGCGCCGCGGCGAGCCCTTCGCGCGGGCCGTCAGGGTCGAAGGGGTAGAGCACGAGCAGCGCGATCGCGATCGGCAGCCACAGCAGGCTGCGGACCAGCACCTGCGCCAGCGTGAACACCAGCGCCGCGATGCGCGCCTGACGGTCGCTGGCGCACGCCATCGTCCGCTGCGCCAGGTAGCCGGTGCCGTCGCTGTTGACCTGGAAGAGCCACTGCATCGAGATGACGGCGAGGAAGGGGAGCAGCGCGTCGCCGGCCGGCGGCAGGAAGCCGAGCATCCGCGACGCCCGCGCTTCGCCATACAACCGTTCGACCGACGCGAGCATCGGCTCGAGCCCGCCCGCCGCCCGCACTGCGAACAGCGCGTAGAGTCCGGTGCCGACGAGCATCACCACGAACTGCATCACGTCGGTCGAGATCACGCTGCGCAATCCGCCGGTGGTCGAGTACAAGGCGACGAAGCCCAGGATCAGCGCCATGCTCAGTGCGGTGTCGGCCGCGCCGACGCTGCCGAACAGCGCGACGAGCGGCGCGTGCAGGCCGGGCGCGAGCCACGCGTGCCAGGGCAGGAAGACGTCGAAGAGCCGGGTCGCGGCGAGCAGCACGAAGGCCATCACGACGCAGTTGATCACCGTGCCGTAGTAGATCGCCTTGAAGACGCGCAGCGCGAGCACGCCACGGCCGCTGTAGCGTTGCGCGGTCAGTTGCGCGTCGGTGAGCACGCCCGCGCGCCGCCACGCGCCGCCGAGCACGAAGCCGAGCAGCAGGAACGCGAGCCCGTAGACCCACAGTTGCCAGAGCGACCAGATGCCGCCGAGCGCGACGAGGCCGGTGACGAGCAGCGGCGTGTCGGCCGCGTACTGGGTGGCGGCCATGCTGAGGCCCGCCCGCCAGCCCGACACCGAGCGGCCGGCGAGGAAGTAGTCGTCCAGGCTCCTCGACGCCGATCGCCTCGCACGCAGTCCGGAGGCGATGCCGAGCGCGACGAAGCTCGCGACGATCGCGATGTCGACGAGATGGCCAGCCATCGGCGCGGGGTCCCCATGGTGCCGGAGGAGGGACTCGAACCCTCACGTCATTGCTGACACCGGATTTTGAGTCCGGCGCGTCTACCAGTTCCACCACTCCGGCGCGTGAGCGTGGGCACGCGAGCCTGTCGCGCGAGCCGGGATTATACGGGTGGTGCGATAGGGGTTATCACCAGGGTCGGCGCGAGCCGCCGAAGCGCGCGGATGCCGCGCGATATACTGAAATTTCCCCTTACAGCGTGATGGTCTCCCCATGCAGCATTCGTCGAGTCGCCGTACCGAAGCGAGCATTCCGGCCGTGCGCGCGGCGGCCCGGCTCTCGATCGGTCTGCTGCTCGCGCTCGCCACGAGCGCGCCCGCGATGGCCTCGGAGATCGACGGCGCAGCGCTCTCGACCTGGTGGGCGATCCCCTTCGTCGGCGTGCTGCTGTCGATCGCGGTGCTGCCGCTGCTGGCACCGTCGTTCTGGCACCACCACTACGGAAAGGTCGCGCTCGGTTGGGCGCTCGCGTTCTTCGTGCCGTTCGCGCTGCTGTACGGCGGCGCGACAGCCTTCGGCGGGCTCGTGCACGCGATGCTCGCCGAGTACCTGCCGTTCATCATCCTGCTGACGGCGCTGTTCACCGTCGCCGGCGGCATCTTCGTGCGAGGGAACCTGCACGGGTCCCCCGCCATGAACGTCCTGCTGATGCTGATCGGCGCGTTCCTCGCGAGCTTCATGGGAACGACCGGGGCTTCGATGCTGATGATCCGCCCGCTGATCCGCGCGAACGACAACCGCAAGCGCACCGCGCACGTGGTGGTGTTCTTCATCTTCATCGTGAGCAATGCCGGCGGGGCGCTGACACCGCTCGGCGATCCGCCGCTGTTCCTCGGCTTCCTGAAGGGCGTCGAGTTCTTCTGGACGCTCAGGCTGCTGCCGCACGCGCTGTTCCTGATCGGTTCGCTGCTCGCGATCTTCTTCGTGCTCGACACGATCATCTACCGTCGCGAAGGCGTGACGGTGCCCGATCCGACGCCCGACACGCCGAGCTTCGGCATCGAGGGCAAGTGGAACCTGCTGCTGCTGCTCGCGATCATGGGCCTGGTGCTGCTGTCGGGCTCGTGGAATCCGGGCGTCGAGTGGGATGTGTTCGGCACGCATGTCGGGTTGCCGCAGGTGGTGCGCGACCTCGCGCTGATCGGCGTGACGCTGCTCT
This sequence comes from Lautropia sp., assembly GCA_050248115.1. Taxonomy (GTDB): domain Bacteria; phylum Pseudomonadota; class Gammaproteobacteria; order Burkholderiales; family Burkholderiaceae_E; genus Lautropia. The sequence continues at coordinate 134,291 of JBFWSZ010000011.1, read as the reverse complement.
CGATGGCGATCACCGCACGATCGGTGCGCGACGCTAACCAGTACAACCTCGGTCCGATGGTCGAGGTCGCGAAGCTCTTCTTCGGCATCTTCCTGACCATCATCCCGGTGATCGCGATGCTGAAGGCCGGGCAGGGCGGCGCCTTCGCGCCGATCGTCGGTGCCGTCAACGACGCCGCGGGCCAGCCGATCCCGGCGATGTACTTCTGGGCGTCCGGCGTGCTCAGTTCCTTCCTCGACAACGCGCCGACCTACCTGGTGTTCTTCAACCTGGCCGGCGGCGACCCCGCGACGCTGATGACGACGCTCGCGCCGGTGCTGATCGCGATCTCCGCGGGCAGCGTCTTCATGGGCGCGAACTCGTACATCGGGAACGCGCCCAACCTGATGGTCAAGGCGGTCGCCGAGGATCGCGGCGTGCAGATGCCCGGCTTCTTCGGCTACATCGGCTGGTCGGTGGCGGTGCTGGTGCCGCTGCTGCTGGCAATGACGCTGATCTTCTTCGTGCGCTGACCCGTTTCCGTCACGCCGGGCGCATGGCGGCGCGCCGCCGTCCCGCGCGGTTGCCGGCGTCGGCTACATCGCCTTCTGGAACACCAGCCCGGCGTGCTCGCGCAGCGCGTGGAAGCGGATCTTCGGCCATTCGCGCTCGGACACGCTGAGTTCGTACGCGTTGGCCGTGAGGTAGGTCGGCGCGTCGACGGCGTCGAAGGCGATGCGCGCCGGGAAGAAATCCATGAACCGCTGCAGTTCCTTCGGATCGTCGCAGGTGATCCAGCGCGCGTGCGAGAAGCGCGCCGGCAGCAGCCGCGCCGCGACGCCGTACTCGTGCTGCAGGCGGTGCAGCACGACCTCGAACTGCAGCTGACCGACCGCGCCGAGCAGCAGCGTCGAGCCCGCGAGCGGCCTGAAGACCTGGATCGCGCCTTCCTCGCCGAGTTGCGCGAGCCCGTGCTTGAGCTGCTTGGTGCGCAGCGGGTCGGTGACCTCGATCGCCTGGAACATCTCCGGCGCGAAGAACGGCAGGCCGGTGAACTGCAGCGACTCGCCCTCGGTCAGCGTGTCTCCGAGCTGAAGCGTGCCGTGGTTCGGCAGGCCGATGATGTCGCCGGCGTACGCCTCGTCGGCCAGCTCGCGTCGCTGCGACAGGAAGGTCACGACCGTGTTCGGCTTGATCGTCTTGCCGGTGCGCACCACCCGGATCGGCATGCCGCGTTCGAATCGGCCCGATGCGATGCGCATGAACGCGATGCGATCGCGGTGCGACGGGTCCATGTTCGCCTGGATCTTGAACACGACGCCGGTGAGCTTCTGCTCGCCGGACTGCACCTTGCGCTCGAGCGCCTGGCGGCCCAGCGGCGCGGGTGCGAGGTCGACGATCGCGTCGAGCACCTCCTGCACGCCGAAGTTGTGTATCGCCGAGCCGAAGAAGACCGGCGTCTGCTTCGCCGCGAGAAAGGCGGTGCGCTCGAAGGCTTCGCTCGCGCCGCCGACGAGCTCGAGTTCGTCGCGGGCCTGGCGCCAGGCGTCGCCGAAGCGCGTCCCGATCGCCGGGTTGTCGATCCCTTCGATGCGCTCGAAGGCCTGGCCGGCGCGGTCGGCGCCGGGCGCGAAGACGCGCATCCCGCCGGTGGCGAGATCGAACACGCCACCGAACGCGCGCCCCATGCCGACCGGCCAGGTGATCGGCACCGGCGTCATGCCGAGCGTCTTCTCGATCTCGTCGATCAGGCTCAGCGGGTCGCGGACCTCCCGGTCCATCTTGTTGACGAAGGTGATGATCGGCGTGCCGCGCGCACGGCAGACCTCGAGCAGGCGCAGCGTCTGCGCCTCGACGCCGTTGGCCGCATCGATGACCATCAGCGCCGCGTCGACCGCGGTGAGCACCCGATAGGTGTCTTCGGAGAAGTCCTTGTGCCCCGGGGTGTCGAGCAGGTTGATCACGCAGTCGCGATACTCCATCTGCATCACCGACGACGCGACCGAGATTCCCCGCTGCTTCTCGATCTCCATCCAGTCGCTGGTGGCGTGGCGGCTCGCCTTGCGGGCCTTGACCGAACCGGCGATGTGGATCGCGCCCGAGAACAGCAGCAGCTTCTCGGTCAGCGTCGTCTTGCCGGCGTCGGGGTGCGAGATGATCGCGAAGGTGCGGCGACGCGCGACTTCGCGCGCGAGCGCGCGATCCGACGCGGGTTCGCCGACCGTCGACGGTGTCGACGCGATGCCGGGTCCGGCGGTGGCGGGTTGCATCGATCAGCGCCCGCGGCCCGCGAAGAACGCGGCGACCGCGGCGTCGTGCTCGGGGCTGTGGTGCGCGAGCGCCTGCAACGCGGCGGACAGTTGCAGGGTCTCGTCGAGCCGGGCGGTCTGCGCTTGGCGCAGCAGCCGCTTGGCCATCCGCAGCGCCGGGCCGGGGTTCGCCGCGATCCGCTGCGCGAGCGCCATCGCCGTCGGGAGCAGCGCCTGCGACTCGACGACCCGGGAGACCAGGCCGATCCTGAGCGCTTCCTCGGCGTCGATCATGTCGCCGGTGAAGCTCATCTCGGCGGCGCGCTGGTACCCGATCGCGCGCTGCAGCAGCCACGCGCCGCCGTCGCCCGGGATGATGCCCAGCTTCACGAAGCTCTCGGCGAAGCGCGCGTTCTCCGATGCGATCCGGATGTCGCACATGCACGCAAGATCGCAACCGGCACCGACGGCGGCGCCGTTCACGGCGGCGATCGTCGGCACGTCGAGCCCGTGCAGCGCCAGCGGAATGCGCTGGATTCCGCCCATGTAGCCCTGGGCGATCTGGTAGGGGTTGCCGGCGGAGATGCCGGCCTTGTCGCGCATGTCCTTCACGTTGCCGCCGGCGGAGAAAGCGGAACCGGCCCCGGTGAGGACGACGCAGCGGATCGACTCGTCGCGGCGGATCTCGTCGCAGGCGTCGACGATCTCGTCCCACTGCGCCTGGGTCGACAGCGCGTTGCGCTCGTCGGGACGGTTGAGCGTGAGCGTGAGCACGGCGTCTTCGCGCTGTGCGATGACGAAGTCGTTTCGCATGGCATTCGGGAGGGGGTCGCGGGGGAGGCCCCGATTCTGCCTGATTCCGCTGGCGCACGTCGTTCGTCGGCCTCGATCGACCGTCGCGCCCGGCGCGTCGAATGCCTGCCGCGAGGCTGCCGATAATGACCGTTGGCACGAAATCCGTCGATCGGCCCGGGCACATGAACAGAGCGAGTCCCCTGACGCAGGATGCACTGCACCTCGCGAACCTCACCGGATCGGCGAGCGCGCATGCGCGCTTCGTGCGCTCCAGAGCCATCGCCCAGACCGCGGCCGCCGCGTGCGCTGCCGCGTGGTATGCGGCGCTCGGCTTCTTCGACGCGGCGCCGCGCGGCGTGGCCGCCGCCGGGGCACTGACGATTCTCGCGTGCCTCGCGCTGTTTCTCGTCCTCGTGCGGACCCGCGCAGGCGGCTGGCCGCGCGATCGGGGGCTGCGCACGACGCAGCTCACCTGCGCGACCGCGACGATCCTCGCCTGTTCGCACTTCCTCGATTCCGGCATCCGTCTCGCGTCGCTGTTCTGGATCGCGGCGGCGTTCGCGTTCGTCTCCTATCAGCGCGACACGGCGTCGCTCGCCAGAAGCGCGGTCGTGCTGTCGGCCGCGATCGGGCTGGCGACGGCGGTCCACACGCTCGGACGCGCCGGCATCGAGCCGGCGGCGATCCGCATCGCGTGGCTCGGCTGGGTCGCGATCAGCGCATTCCTCGCGCTGCTCGCGCACGTCGCCGGCTCGATGAGCCTCTACCGGCGCCAGACCTATCGCAGCAGGGCGATCGCCGAAGCGGCACTCGCGTCGATGAGCGAGGCGGTGCTGATCCTCGACCAGCACCGCCGCGTCGTCACCGCGAACGCCGTTGCCGTCGACCTCCTGAGCACGCCCGGCGGCGCGCTGCCGGGCGCGTCCTTCGACGACGTGGCTCGGCTCGAGCCGATGCGCCCGCCGGGCGCCGCGTCAGCGTCCGACACCCGGACGCAGGCGCCGCGCGACACGCCGGATGCGGCGCGCGCCGCCCGACCGATGCGGCTGACGACCCGCGACGGACGCGAGGTCGAGATCGAGCTCACGCGATCGCCGCTTCGCACGCCCGGCGGCACCGATCTCGGCGAAGTGGTGCTGCTGCGAGACGTCGGCGCCGCCAACGGACTGATGCGCCGGCTGGAACACGAGTCGCGGCACGACGCACTGACCGGGCTGCTGAATCGGACCGGGCTGCTCGAGGTCGCGCTCCAGCGCGCCCGCACCTTGCCGGACCGCGCGCCGGGCCGGCTCTTCATGGTCGTCGTCGACCTGGACGAGTTCAAGCTCGTCAACGACACCTGCGGGCACCGGGCCGGCGACCAGCTTCTGCTGGAACTGGGCACGATGCTGCGCGACGGCGGGCCGGCCGGCGCACGGGTCGCGCGGCTCGGCGGCGACGAATTCGCGGTCGCGTTCGAGGCATCCGGCCTCGATGGCGCCAGGCGGATCACGCGCGACTACCTCGCGGTGATCGAGCAATACCGCTTCTACCGCAACCACCAGGTGTTCAGGGTGCGCGCGAGCGCCGGCCTCGCGGAAGTGCCGGCCGGCGAAGGCGACCCGGAGTCGGCCGTCGAGGCCGCGATCGGGCGTGCGGATTCGGCGTGCTACCTCGCGAAGGAGCTGGGCCGCAACCGCATGCACGTGTACAGCGCCGGCGACGACGAGATCGCCAGGCGGCGGCGCGACATGTCCTGGGCGCAGCAGCTGCGCGACGCGCTGGAGAACGAGCGCTTCGTGCTGATGGGTCAGCGGATCGCGGGCGCCTCGGGCGACCGCGCCGACGAGCTCGAGGTGCTGCTGCGGCTGATCGACGACGAGGGCAACCTGGTGTCGCCCGGCGCGTTCATGCCCGCGGCCGAGCGCTTCAACCTGATGGGCGACGTCGACCGGCACGTGACGCGTCGCGCGGTCTCGATGCTCGCGCGCAGCGAGGACACGCGGGTCCGACTGTCGATCAACCTGTCGGCGCCGAGCCTGCAGGATCCCGCGTTTCCGGATTCGGTCGCGACGCTGCTCGCGGCGGAAGGCGTCGACGGCGCCCGCCTGTGCTTCGAGATCACCGAGACGGTGGCGATCACGAACCTCGGGGCCGCCGGCAGGACGATCGCCGCGCTGCAGGCGCTCGGCTGCAGGCTGGCACTGGACGACGTCGGGACCGGCTTCAGTTCCTTCGGTTATCTGAAGACGCTGAAGGTCGACCGCATGAAGATCGACGGCAGCTTCGTCAAGGCGATCGGCGACGAACCGGTCGACCGCATCATGGTCGAGTCGCTGCACAAGATAGCGAAGGAAGTCGGTATCGAGACGGTCGCCGAGATGGTCGAGCATCCGGCGCTGATATCGCAGGTCAGGGAGCTGGGGATCGACCTGCTGCAGGGCTTCGCGATCCACCGGCCCGAACCGCTGCACGGCCTCCTCGGGCTCGCCCGGTCGGCTGCCCGGCACGCCGCAGAGGGCGCGCCGGGCGCCGTCGCCGCGTCGGCGGCTCCGGCGAGCGCGGCGGCCGACGGCACGATCGCGCACGGCCTCGGGGTGCCGGCTGCGTCCCAGCAGGCGGGCCTGGGGTTGATGGTCTAGCCTTCGCTCAGCACGCCTCGGCGGGCGCGACGTCGAGCCGCACGATACCGATCTCGTCGCCGTCCACGCGCGGGTACCGCGCCATCACCAGCGGATCGTGCCCGGGCACGACGTGGGCGATCGAGTCGGCGCGCTCGACGAGCCGGCGGTGGCCGTCGAGCATCGCCGCGACGTCGCGCACGATCGGGAACAGGCGGCGGCGGGTGAAGTTCTCGTAGTAGTGCGCCGCGTCGGACGCCAGCACGACCCAGCCGCGCGCGGTCAGTACCCGAACCGACTGCAGGCCGTGCGTGTGGCCGCCGATCAGCATCAGCTCGAGGTTCGGCGCGATCGTCGCGTCCCCGTCGTGGAACACGACCCGCTCGCCGTACACGAGCCCCAGCATCCGGGTCACGTCCTCGAGCGCGTACGCGTGCCGCATCACGCCGTCGCACATGCACCGCCCGGTCGCGTACTGCATCTCCCGGTCCTGCAGGTGAAAGCGTGCGTTCGGCAGTCGGTCGAGGTTGCCGGCGTGGTCGTAGTGCAGGTGCGTGAGCACGACGTCCTGGATCGACGCGGGATCGACGCCGAGCACCGACAGCGCGTCGATCGGGCAGCGCAGCAGCGTGCGCGAACGGCGGCGGGCCATCGCCGCGTTGAACCCGGTGTCGATCAGGATGCTGCGACGGGGCGAGCGTGCGAGCCACACGAAGTAGTCCATCGGCATCGGCGCGTCGTGGTCGTCGGCCGGGAAGAAGTTCTCGGCGCGTCGGCGGCCGGCCATCGTCGCGTAGCGGATCGCGAAGACCTCGTAGGTCTCCTGGGTCGGGGTCGGGGCGTCGCTCATGGTCGTCGGTGCAGCCGGGGCGGTTGGGGGGCGTACCGATTATGCGGGTTTCGGCATCCGGACGCGAAGCGCCGGCGTGGGAGAATCGCGCATCCCCGGATGGCGCCGCCGCGCCGCGCTCGAACCCTTCTCCCGGACTTCACCATGATCGTCACGCCGGCCGGTTTCGAATCGGCGATGGAACTCGAACTGGACGACGATGCCGTCGTGCACCTGTTCATCCGCGATGCGCTCGTCAGGCCGGTCCTGGCGACGGGCCCCGTCGCGTGGCGCGAATGCCGTCTGCTGGGCGCCGAGGCGGCGCGCGTGCACGCGGTCGGAAGACTCGGCGGCGTCGCCCACCTCGCGGTGTCGCTCCCGGACGGATTCCGCGCCGACGACCTGCCGGAGGGCTGGCGCGCGTCGGGCCTGCGGAGTTGGTTCGGCGTGATCGACGACGGCCTGCTCGCGATGGCGATGCGGGCGGTGCAACTGCTCGAGTGGGATCGGACGCACGCGTTCTGCGGTGCCTGCGCGACGCCGACCGAGCGGCAGGCCGGCGAGCGGGCGCGTCGGTGTCCGGCCTGCGGCAACATCGCGTATCCGCGGATCTCGCCGGCGATGATGGCGCTGGTCACGCGGGGCGACGAGCTGCTGCTGGGGCGGGGGATCAACTTTCCGCCGGGGCGCTACAGTGCGCTGGCGGGGTTCCTCGAGGCCGGCGAGAGCATCGAGGATGCGATCCGGCGCGAGGTGATGGAGGAAGTGAACGTCGAGGTGAAGAACCTGCGCTACTTCGGCAGCCAGAGCTGGCCGTTCCCGAATTCGCTGATGATCGCGTTCACCGCCGAGTACGCCGGCGGCGAGCTTCGCCACGATCCGGCCGAGCTCGCCGACGCACAGTGGTTCCGGCTGGACGCGTTGCCGCAGCTGCCGCCGCGGCTGAGCATCGCGCGGGCGCTGATCGACGATGCAATCCGTCGATCAGCCGCCGGCGATGCCCTGCGCTACTGAACGATCATGCACCAGCTGGTGAACACGTCGTCCGGGTTCGCCAGGTCGTAGGCGGCCAGGCCGCGGCAGCGTACGTTCCCGGTCGCCGGGTTGCCGTCGTCGAAGCTGGTGTCGATCGCGCTGAGCATCTTGTGCGACACCGTGTTCGCGATGAGGCCGAGGCCGGCCTGCGTCGTGGCGCCGGGCACCATCGTCGAGCCTTCGGCGAGCGTCGCGATGCCGCCGCCGGCGAAGGGCAGCGGGTCGAGCCCGACGCCGGTCAGGAAGCCGGCCAGCCGCATTCCGTAGATCGCGCGGCAATTCTCGCCCGTCTGCTGGCCGGTCTGGCAGGTGCCGCCCCACGAGATCCGGCCGTCGCCGTTGCCGTTGGTCGGCACCGGCGATGCGCTCGGAAAGCGCGAGGCTGCCGCGGTGTCGTCGCCCGGCAACTGCTTGTAGCGATCCTGGTAGCTGTAGATCGCCGCCGACAGCTCGCGGCTCAGGTTGTAGCTCGCCTTCACCTTCGAATTGAAGATCAGTTCCTGGCCCTTCAGGACCGCACCGAGCAGCAGCCCGACGATGACCAGCACGATGGCGATTTCCACCAGCGTGAAGCCCTTCTGTTTCGTGTTCATTGCATGACTCCCTTGTATCGTCGACGTGGTGACGGCCGTTGCCTGCTCGTGATGGTTGATCAGCGTCGCCGGCTTTCGCGCGGCTCCTGCGCCATAGTGTCGGCAACGGCCGGCTGGTGCTCCAGTTCGCGCAGACGGCCGGTCAGGAACGACAGTTCGGCCGGGTCGGTGATCGTGCCGCTCGTCACCATCGCGCCGAGCAGTACCCGGGCCGATTCGACCCGACCCATGTCGGCCAGCAGCAGCGGCTCCGCTTGCCGGACCCAGCCGGGGATGCCGGGACCGGTCGCGTGCACCCGCAGGCTGCGCGCGAGCGCAAGCGCGAGCGGTCGATCCTCGAGGACGTGCCTCGCGATGTACACCGCGTGCGCGAGCCAGCGCCAGCGGGCCTGCGGATCCTCGAGGAACCGGCGGTGGATCAGGTCGATCATCCTGGCAGCCTGGGGTCGCGGCAGGACCTCGCCGTATACCCGGGCGGCCAGCAGCAGCGGATAGCCGGCATGCGGGTCGAGGTCGATGGCCCGGTCGAGCCAGCGTCCGATCGCGTCGCCGTCGAGGTCGGCGATCCGCAGGCTGGCGCCGGCCTGCGCGTCGAAGGCCTGCGTGTACAGTGCGAGCCCGTAGCCGGTGCCGATCGCTTCGCCGAGCGTCGCCAGGCGCGCGGCGGCGGCCGATGGCGGCTCGCCCGGCGAGACGACGCGCGCCTGCCCGCGCGGGATCGACGCGCCGAACGCCGCCTGCAGGCCCGCGAGGACTGCGACGCAGAGACCCGCGCGCCATCGGCCCGGGCGGCGGCTCACAGCTCCTGCCTCGAGAAGTCGAAGATCGACACCGCGAGCATCAGCGCGCAGTACAACCCCGCCTGCAGCAGCTGCGGCGCGAAGGCGTCGAGTGGCGCGCCCGCGAGCCAGTCGGTCCGCGCGAAGCCGTCTAGCCGCGGCAGCAGCAGCCCCAGCAGTTGCAGCAGCCAGTCGAGCGGTGTCGCGGCGGCGTGCTCGCGTCCGAGCGGCGCGTGCGCACTCAGCAGCAGGATCACGCCGATCACGCGGGACGCGCAATACACGGCCAGCGTCGCGAGGATCGACGGCGCGACCTGGCCGATCGAGAGCGACACCGCCGTCGCGATCGACGCGACGATCGCGAGCTCGAGCGCGAGCGAGGCCGTCCACGCCAGGATCGCGGCAGCGGTGGTCGCGTGCGTCGGTTCGGCGGGAAGCATGCCGCTCGACGCGAGCAGCAGCAGCGTCAGGCCGCAGGCGAGCGCCGTCGCGACCGCCATCACGACGAAGCTCGCCCACTTCGCGAGGATCCAGCCACTGCGCGACAGCGCCGCTGCAAGCGCGATCTGGCGGCTGCGGTCGGCGGCCTCGCGCGACAGCGCGGCTGCGATCAGCACGGTGACGACCAGTACCGCTAGCACGCGTGCGAGCGGCGCCGCGAACGAGACCGCGATCCGGGACTGCTCGGCGAGCCCGAGCTGCCCGCCGAAGCCGCCGGCGCCGGCGGCGATCAGCGCGATCGCCAGCAGCATCGGCAGCCATCGGCCGCGAACGAGGTCGAGCAGCGAGAATCGCAGCGTGGTCGCCGCCGCCGGCGAAAGCCTCGCGGGGAGCGCGCGGGCGTTCACTGCACGTGCCCCAACGTGACGAGGCGCTCGAGCAGCAGGCTGAACGGCAGCCAGGTGAGCTGGTCGTCGAACATGCCGCCGGTGGCGCCCTGGGGCGCGAAATCGCGGCTCACCAGCACGCGCGCGATCGGCATCGTGTAGTTCTGCGATTCGTCGGCCGAGAACGCCGCCGGATCGTTGCCGTTCGCACCGAGGCTCCAGACCGCCGCCGCCATCGAGGCGGCGAGCGTGTTCGCCGCCGTGCCGCATCGATTCGGCGTGGCGCCGGCGCCGGCCGCCGAGCGGCAGATGAAGACGCCGGCATTGTTGGTCGCGATCGCGGTCTGGACGTCGGCGCGGCGGGTCGCCGCGTTCGCCGCGGTCGCACCCAGCCCGGGCGAGGTCAGCGCGTCCTGCACCGGCGTGCCGCTCAGGCGGGTGATGGCGTAGCGGATCGCGCGCGGCAGCGTCGGCGCGCCGGCGGCGCTGTCCTTCCAGCCGTTGCCGAGCAGGCCGTTCGAATCGAGTTCGCTCATGCCGAGCGTCACCGCCGGCAGCAGTCCCGTCTCGGCCGTGCAGGCCACGGTCGTCCCGGTGACGGTCGATGCCTCGGCGCCGCCGCTCGCCGCCGTGGCCGGGCACGGCAGGCGGCCGTTGGCCGCGGCGAACGCGAGCAGCGCCTCCCGGGCCTTCTGCAGGGTCGCGCGGGTCTCGACGATCCGGCGCTGCTCGGCCTGCTGGTTCAGCGTCGACACGACGCCGACCGTGATCAGCCCCATGATCATCAGGGCGATCGCGACCTCGACCAGCGTGAAGCCGCGCTGTGGCGCCAGGCGCGCCGGCGGCGCTGCTCGGTGCGTGCTCATCGGAGAATCTCCAGTCGGTCGTTGGACGGTGCCGCCGCGCTCCCGCCTTGCGCGAAGTGCGCGCCGGCCGCGCCGGCGCTGACCGCGTCGTCGAGCCAGTCGTTCGCGGCGCTCGAGAAGACGAGGCCGTTCGCGCGCGATTGCGCGCCGCCGCGCGACGGCGCGAACGGCGCCGTCACGATCGGGGCGCCCGGCGAGATCACGACCGCGTTCGCGGTGTCGATCGAGCCGCCGCCTGCGAGATCGACGACGATGCCCGGGGCGTTGCAGGCGGTGCTGCCGTCGACGCAGCGCGGTGATGCCGCGTAGACGAACCATCGGTGCCAGCCGGCGTCGGTGAACCACGCCGGCAGGCTCGGCGCATCGGTGCACGTGCCCGCAGCGACCGGCGGGTGGCCGAAGCGCTGGCCGCTCGCGCAACTGCCGTCCGTGGTGCCGAGCGGTGCGGCGAACGGATAGTGGCCCCGCGTCGCGCGGTAGCGCTCGAGCGAGACGAGCAGTGCCGCGCGCGCCCGACGCTCCATCGCCGCCATGAGTTCGTCGACGGTGATCCACGCGAGCCGGTCGTTGAACTGCAGCGGCTGGGCGTAGAGCCCGCTGCGATCCGCTGCCTCGCCGGCGAGCGGACCGGCGATCAGCGTGGTCGGCGTGCCGTCGGCGTGCGCGAATCCGGCGTTGTCGTAGGTGCCGGGCTGGCAGGGCGTCGCGCATCCCGCCGCGACCGTCAGGCGGTCCAGCCAGGCGGCGGGTCCGGCGGTCGCCGTGCGGGTCTGGCCTGCGAGCGGCGGGCCGGGCAGGATCAGCGCAGCGGCGACCCGGTCCGACAGCAGGTGGCCGCGCGCGTCGCGCACGACGATCCACGGGTAGGGGGGACGATTCTGCAGGCCGTAGCCGCCCCACGGCTGGCTCAGCGTCGTCGGCGTCAGGTCGCGCAGGTAGACCCGGCTCAGCAGATTGGGCGACAGCACCAGCCACGGCGTCAGGCCCAGCGGATCCTGCGGGTCGGGCGGGGGCAGCGCAAGGCCGACGGTACGCCAGGGGAAGCGACCGAAGCAGCGCGCGCCGGCACCGGCGGCGTCGGGCATCTGCAGCGCGGTCCCGGGCACCCACGTCCGGGTCGCGCAGCCGCCGGTCTCGCCCTCGCCGTCGTACGACGGCTCGGTGGCGTCGGCACCCGCGCCCGGCGCGATCGGCAGGTCCGGGGTGATGCCGGGCTCGCCGAGTCTGCGCGCCGGCGCGCCGGCCGGATCGAGTTCGGGGTTCGCGAGGTGCGCGAGCAGCAGGCGCTTCGCATCGTCCAGTACCCGCGCCTCCTCGACTGCGCGCGCACGCGCCGGATCGAGCCGGCCGACGACGGCCAGCGCGAGCGCGACCATCGCCGCGGCCGCGGCGATCGCGAACAGGTACAGCACGGCGCCGCGCTGGCGCGCGCGCGACGGCGGGTGGCTCCTCGTGCGGCTCATCGCATCGGTGGCTGCCCGCTGGCCCGGATCCGGCCGTCCGGGACCGGCGCGAGTCGCGCATCGTCGCGCAGGGCCGCGTCGCGCTCTGACAGCGACCCGGGATCGACCAGGATCGCAGGCCGGTCGTCGACCCAGACGACGTCGGGCCCCCCGCTTCGACGGACGTAGCCCTGGACCTTGCGCGGGCCGGGGCCGGCGCCCGTTCGCGTCGCGGTCGCGCCCGGCGCGGCGGCGACCGGCGCGGCTGCGCGCCGGCGCATCGACGGATCGAAGAAGAGCCGCTCGAGCCGGATGCCGTCGGCGCTTCGCAACGGCCCGATCGACTCGGGCGCCGGGGCGCCGGCGAGCGGCGGCGACGCCGCAGCCGTGTCTCGCCCGACCGGGCGCAGCGGCTCGAAGAAGTGCCAGCCGAGCGTGCAGCTCGCGGCGAGGCTCGCATCGCCGTTCTCCGTGCGCCGCGAGATCTCGCACCGCTCGACGTCGGCCAGACCGATCGGCGACCGCGACGCCGCGTCCAGCGCCGCGAGCAGGTCGGTCTCGTGCAGCGGCTGCAGCTCGACGCTGATGCGCGCGGTGCCGCTGCGGTGCAGCGGCGCGGCGTCGCCCGCCGCCGGCATCGCCATCGCGGCGCCGGTGCCCGAAGGCCCGCTCGCCGCGGGCGCAGGGTCGGCCGCGACGGCGTCGCCCGTCGCCGCGCCGTTGCCGGTCGCGTCGGTGCGCACCGACACGGTGTAGCGGCCGGCGCGCTCGCGCCACGGCGCGAGCGCGGCCTCGAAGCGATCGACGGCGCCCAGCTTGTTCCAGGCGCCGACGACGCCGGCGACGACGAGGTGGTCGTAGTCCCGCGCGAAGCGGCGGGCGTCCTCCTCGGTCGCTCGCATCGCGGCGGTCTCCTGTCGGATGCGCGACTCGAGCGCGGCGCGCTCGAGCGCGACGGCGAGCCGCTCGTGGTGGTTGCGCCAGGCCAGCCACCCGAGCACGCCGCCGACGAGCAGCAGCGTCGCCGCGAGCGCCACCGCGCCTCGCACCACCTTCAGGCGCTGCGTCAAGGCCTTCATCGCGCGGCTCCGGCACGTTGTGCGCCGCGTGGCGCGTATCGAAGCGCGACGACGAACTCGCCCTGCGCATTGGTGTCCGGACGCTTGAGATCGGCGCTGAAGCCGCTCGCACTCGACGGATCGAAGGGCGGGGTCTGCAGCGCGACGCTGCAGGCGCAGTGCCGCGAGAGCGACGCGACGAAGCGGCGCGCCGTGTCGTTCGCCGCCACCTTGCGTCCGAGCGGATCGATGCGGGCCTCGATCCGGAAGTCGACGTCCGCCGAAGCGTCGGCGCCGGCGGTGCCGTCGACGCCCGGGCCGGACGGAGCGGCGATCGCGCCACTCGACGGGCCCGGTCCCTGCAGCGCACCGGCGACGCCGCCGCCCTGCAGCGTGCCAGCGCCCGGCAATGCGTTGCCCGCATCGGCAGCGAGCCCCGGGCCGGGCGCCGGGGCCGCGGCTGCCGCGTCGGCGCCTGTCGATTCGGCGCCGCGTGACCACGACAGGCGCTCGAGCCGCACGCCGGGATGCTCCTGCAGTGCGCTGGCGATGCGCTGCAGCGGCACGAGCGGATCGAGTGCGCGCTCGCGCAGTCGACGGTCGAGCTCGACGATGCGGCGCATCTCGGAGCCGGGTACCGGATGGCGCTGCAGCAGTTCGAGGAGTTCGCGATGCGCCTGCATCCGTCGAGCCGCCATCGGGTCGGCCGGCTGCACGTCGATCGCGGCAACCAGCTCGACGCCGCCGAGCGCGAGCGCGCCCGCGGTCGCGCACGCAAGTCCGGTTCCGACGATCGCGCGCGCGAGCTTCGCCGCCAGATGGTGGTTGCGAAGCGAGGTCGTCCCATAGCCGCGCCCGGCGGCGGTGAAGAGCCGCGAATCGGCGAGCAGATGCGCAGAGCCGAGCCCGAGCGGTACCGCGCCCCTGACGCGCCGGGCGCCGAGTTCGTCGGCGCGGACGTGGCGGACGTCGATCTCGCTGGCACTGTCCGCCTTCAGCTTCTGCGGCAGTGCCTGCGGATCGACGACGCCGTCGGTGACCATCCAGACGCGCGTCGCGTGCCTGGCGAGCATCGTGCGCGGCAGCACCTGGTTCATCAGCAGGTACTGCATCGTGCGGGTGCACTCCGACGCGATCGATGCACTGTCGGCGCCGGCCTCGCCCAGCCGGGCCAGCCGGGTGAAGCGGACCTGGCCGTCGATGATCAGCGTCTGGCGCAGCCCGGCGGGCGTCACCATCGCGAGCAGGCCGTTCGGTGCATCGCGGCGCAGGCGGCGGACGACGCCGCCGGCCAGCAGCGCGGGCGACAGCACGTCGGCGATCCGGGCCTGCGCGCCGATCGCCGCATCGAGCCAGGGCTGGATCCCGTCGGTGCCCAGCACCCCCATGACCACCGACGTCGTACCCGGTTCGGCGCCGCCCTCCGGTGCGAGCGCACGCGCGGGCCACGGCATGCGGCGCGTCGTCGTGCGCCAGGTCGCGAGCTTGCGCTCGCGGGCGCGCTGATCGACACGGCGCAGCATCATCGCCTTCAGGTCGCTCGCGCGCAGCCGGGGGACGGTCTCCGCCGCGAGCTCCTCGTTCACCGAATCGACGACGAACACGAAGTCGTCGGTCGGAAAGCGGCGCAGCTGATGGCGGAATCGCCCGAGCGCGTCCTCGTCGCCATCGCCGACGCGGGTGATGCTGGCCTCGATCGAGAGCGTCGAGCCGCGCTCGCGGAGGAAGAGCGCGTTCGCGCCGGTCAGGTGGATGAAATGGAGTTGGCTCACGTCGATCTCACGGGTCGGGGCGCGCGGCTCAGATCTTGATCTTGCCGAGGATGTCGTAGATCGGCCCAAGCACCGCCAGCATCAGCCAGCCCAGCAGCAGGCCGAGCGTGACCGTCAGCGCCGGCTCGACCATCGCCTGGATCCTGTCGATGCGCTCCTGGATCTCGCGGTTGAAGAAGTAGGCGACGTTCTCGAGCGCCTTGTCCAGTTCGCCGGTCGCCTCGCCGATCCTCACCATGCGGAGCACCAGGCTGGGAAACAGCGCGACGTGCGCGAACGCGTCGGTGAGCGGGCGCCCCTGCACGACCTCGTCGTGCACGCGCTGTATGCCGGCGGCGATCCACCGATTGCCGGCGGCGTCGCGGCACACGAGCAGCGCCTGCAGCACCGGGATGCCGGACGCGTACATCAGGCCGAACAGCGACGTGAAGCGAGCCAGGATGATCTTCTCGAACACGGTGCCGATCACCGGCAGCCGCAGCAGCATTCGGTCGATGCGCGTCAGCGCCTTCTCGCCCAGCGAACGCCAGACGAGCCAGCCGCCGGCGGCGAGGCCCACGGGCACCGCCAGCAGCGCCGGCCAGTACGCACGCAGGCTCGCCGAGACGAACAGCAGCACCCGCGTCTGGACCGGCAGCTCGCCGCCGGTCATCTCCTTGATGAAACCCGCCAGCTGCGGGACGAGAAACATCAGCATGAACAGCGAGACGCCGACGAGCACCGCGAGGGTGAACGCCGGGTAGCTGACCATCTTCTTCACCTGCGCGTTCAGCTCGTCGATCCAGCGCAGTCTCGCGCCGACCCGCGCGAAGGCCTCGGGGAGCTGGCCGGAGGTCTCGCCGGCGAAGACCAGTCCGGTGAAGACTTCGTCGAAGGTGCCCGGGAACTCGCGCATCGCGCGCGACAGCGGCGAGCCTTCGCGCACCGCCTCGAGGATCACCGTCAGCGTGTCCCTGAAGCTCGCATGGGTGACGCCGTCGATCAGGTCGGTCAGCGCGTCGGGCAGCATCACGCCGCCGCGCAGCGTCTGCTCCATGTGGAAGCAGAAATTGATCAGCTCCTTGCGCGGCACGCTGCCCGAGCGCAGCGCCCTGGCGTCGGTTCGCCGCGGCGAGATGCTGATCGTCTCCAGGCCGTTGTTGCGCAGTCGGTTCTCGAGTTCGCGTTCGTTCTGCGCGGGCATGCGCCCGAGGCTGATCTTGCCGCTCGCGTCGACGGCGCGATAGTCATAGATCGCCATCGCGGACCTCCTCGATGCCCGCCCCGTCGGCGAGGATCGCGTCGTCGTCGCTGTCGATCCCAGGTGGCAGGTTCACCAGCCGGCCCAGGTCGATCACCCGTGCAGCCTCGTCGATCGAGGTCACGCCTTCCACGATCCGCCGCACGGCATCCTCGGCGAGCGAGCGGAAGCCTCGCCTGCGCGCCGCGCGCTGCAACTCGTGCACCGACGCGTTGCGCGCGATCATGTCGTCGAACTCGTCGTCGAAGCGCAGGATCTCCAGCAGCGCGAGGCGGCCCTTGAATCCGCGGTGATCGCAGCGCGGACACCCTTCGGGTCGATAGAGCGTGTACGCGCGACCCGGCGTCAGGCGCAAGGCCGCGATCGTGTCCTCGTTCGCGTCGTAGGGCGCCTTGCAGTGCGTGCACAGCCTGCGGCACAGGCGCTGGGCGATGATGCCGACGAGATTGCCCGCCATCAGCTCGGGCTTGAGGCCGAGGTCCTTCAGGCGCGGGATCGCGCCGATGGCCGAGTTGGTGTGCAGCGTCGAAAAGACCTGGTGGCCCGTCATCGACGCCCGCAGCGCCATCGTCGCCGTCTCCGCGTCGCGCACCTCGCCCACGAGGATGATGTCCGGGTCCTGGCGCATCAGCGCGCGGATGCCGTTGCCGAACTCGAGCTTCATGCTCGCCGAGATGCTGCTCTGGCGGATCATCGGCAGCGGATACTCGACCGGATCCTCGAGCGTCATGATGTTCACGCCTTCCTCGTTCAGCCGGGCGAGGATCGAGTAGAGCGTCGTCGTCTTGCCGCTTCCGGTCGGGCCGGTGACCAGCACGATGCCCTCGGGCCTGGCGACGATCGCCTCGATCGCGTCGAACTGCGCGGGCGTCAATCCCATCTGTTCCAGCGTGATGAGGTTGCTGGCACGGTCGAGGATCCGGAGCACGAAGTTCTCGCCGTGGATCGTCGGCAGCACCGACGACCGGAAGTCGACCTGCCGACCGTTCATGATCAGCGAGATGCGCCCGTCCTGCGGCGCGCGCGACTCGGCGATGTTCATCGACGAGATGATCTTGAGGCGGACCGACATCGACGGCCAGAAGCGCGCGTGCAGCGCGCGGATCTGGCGCAGCACGCCGTCGATCCGGTAGCGGATTCGCACGAAGCCGGCTTCGGGCTCGAAGTGGATGTCGCTCGCCCGCTGCTGGATCGCGTCGTCGAGGATCGCGTCGACGAGGCGCACGACCGGGCCGCTGTACTCGCGCCCCGCCGCCTCCAGGCTCGTCGCGTCGATCTCGCCGGTCTCGATCTCGTGCAGGATGCCGTCGATCGACAGCTCGTGGCCGTAGTGGAGGTCGATCGCGTTGGCGATCTCGCCCTCCGCCGAGATCGACAGCTCGAGCCGGTAGCGCCCGCCCAGCAGCGCGTTGAGCTGGTCGACGGTGACGACGTTGTTCGGGCTCGAACAGGCGAGCGACAGCGTGCGGGCGCCCTCGTCGACGCTGATCGGGAACACGCTGTGGCGCTTGGCGAAGTCGCGCGGCACGAGCTTGAGCGCGGCCTTGCTCGGCACGAGGCGCGCCAGGTCGATGTGCTGGTGGCCGAGGTTCTCGGCCAGCACCTCGCGCAGCGTCGCCTCGGTCAGGAAGCCGAGCTGCACCAGCATCTTCCCGAGCGGCACGCCGCGCGCCTTCTGCTCCATCAGCGCGATGCGCAGCTGGTCCTGGGTCAGGATGCCGCGGTCGATCAGGGTCTGGCCGAGCGGACGGCGATTGTTCGGCGCCCCGTTCCGCGCGCCGCCCGCTGCCGCGTCGGGCGCGGAGGCGGGCAGGTCGGTTCGCGCCGGCGATGCCGGCGGCGCGCTCGGCGGTGACGGCGGATGCGCGTCGGCCCGCACCGCCGAAGGGGCTGGCTCGCGGTCTAGCGTCGGGCCGGTGGCTGCGGTCATGCGATGTCCAGCGGGATCGTTGCGGGGGCGATCAGTGCGCGGCGGCCGTGGTGCCGGCGCTCGCGGACGGCGTCGCGTCGGCGCCGTCCGCCTGCGCCGCGGCGAGCGCGCGCTGCAGCTCGGCGACGCGCTGATCCGCCGACGCGGTGTCGAAGCGATGCGTGCGGTTGCGCGCGAGCCGCAGCGCGCGCCGGTAGTAGTCGAGCGCGACCTTGGGCTGGCGCAGCCGGTCGAGGCTGACCGCGAGATTGAACGCGTAGTCCGGCTGCGCGGGATCGCCGCTCGCCGCGCCGAAGTACGCCTGCTGCGCGTCCGGCCAGCGTCGCTGGGCGGCCAGCGCGTTGCCGAGTGCGTACAGCAGCGATGGGCTCGCGCCTGCCTGCGCGATCATCGTCCGGATCCGGCTCTCGTCCGCGACCGGATCGGCGCCGCCGCGCAGCGACAGCATGCCGGCCTGGGCGGCGACGTGCGACGGGTCGATCTCGAGCGCGCGTGCGTAGTATCGCGACGCACGCGCCGGATCCGCCGCACGCGTCGCGACGCTGGCGAGGCCGACCCAGGCGTCGGCGCTGTTGCGGTCCAGTTGCACGGCCGCCTCGTAGGCGCGCAGCGCCGCCGCGTCGTCGCCGGCAGCGAGTGCGGCGTACCCGGCGTCGAGCGAGCGCGCCACGCGCTCGTGCTTCGATTCGACGCGCGTCAGCCGGATCGGCCGGCCGTCGGCGTCGTCCGCACGCGCCGGCGGCGGCGTGGCGACGCGCTGCGCCGCCGGCGTCTCCACCCGTGAAGCGGTCGCCGCCTGGCCGGCCGGTGCCGTCGTCCCGGCGGTGGCCGGGGTCCGGATCGTACTCGCCTGGCGCCTCGCCTCGGAGGCTCGACGCGCCGTCGGCGCCGTTGCCGCCTGCGGCCGTTTCGGTGCCGCATCCGGCGCCACCGTTGGCGCGCGGGGCGCCCGCGCGGCGGCGGCCGTGGCCGCGCCGGCGGCAGGAGCGGCCGCCGGCGCCGTGCGGCGCGCGTCGACGCCCTGCGAGGCCGCCGGCGGGATCGGTGACGCGGTCGCCATCGATGCGTCGGCCGCCATCGCTGCATCGGCGGTCTTCGTGTCGCCGAGGCCGGCCGATCGGGTGGCGGTGTCGTCGGCTGCCGAGTTCGAGGCCTGCGGCGCGTTCGATGCGCCCATCGGCGCGACGTCGCTCGTCTCCCCGGCCGCGCTCGTCGCGGGCGCGCCCGGAGACACCGGAGACACCGGAGACACAGGCGCGTGCACGGCCTGGATCGGCTGGAGGCCGCCGTACATCTCGAGCGCGAGCCAGGCGGCGACGCAGAGCACGCCCACCGCCGCGCCGATCCAGATGCCGTACCGTCGCAGCGCGCTGTGTCCTGATGTCGAAGGCGCCTGCTCGAGCGCACCGTTCGATCGTGCATCGGCCGGGTCTGCCTGCGGCCCGGGGGCCGTCGCGAATGCCGGCAGGTCGTGCGGTTGCGTGGCGATCCGCGCGTGCGACGCCTGAGCCGACCGATTCTCCGGCACGGTCGCCGGCTCGACGCCGACGCCGACGTCGCGCGCGATCGGCGACGCGAGGTCCAGGCGCGTCGGCGCGGCGGCAGGCGCCGCGGCCTGCCGTGACGCGCCCGCGGACGCATCGGCGTCGAGCGGCGCGAAGTCGAGCGAGGCGCGTCGAGGTTCGCCCATCGCCGGCGGGCCACCGATCGATGCGTCGGCTGCCGCGTCCGTCGCCGCGCGGGCGCGTGGAGCCGGATCCTCCTGGATCGCCAGTGTCATCGACTCGAAGCTCGCACGCGCCGGCGGCGTCGCGGGTGGTGTCGCGACCGTGACGGGCGGTGCGGCGGGCATCGTTGCGGCGAGGGTGGCGGCGACGGTGTCGGCACCGTTCGCGACCGCGGCGATCTCCTGGTGGCGACGCTCCGCCTGCTTGAGCGCCTTCATCAGCAAGCTCATCTTGACGCTCCCGTCGTCGTGGCGGCGCGCCCGGCGCCACCGCCGTCGTCGAGCTTCGCGTCGTCGCTTCGCAGCCAGGCCTGCGGCAGGCTGGGCCCGTCCGGGCGACTGAAGAAGTCGGGCCCGGGCTGAAGCCCCTTGAGGCTCCTGTAGTCGCCCTCGATGCTCGCGTCCTTCACGACGATCGGCCGCAGGAAGATGACCAGCTCGGACTTGCGCGACGCGTCGTTGCGGTACTTGAACAGGTTGCCGAACAGCGGTACCTGCTGGGCCCCCGGTATGCCGTCGCTGCGGTTGTCGACGGATTCCTGCATCAGGCCCCCCATCACCGCGACGTCGCCGTTCGTGACCTTCAGGATCGATTCGATCTCGCGGGTCTGGATCTCGGGGATCCGGCTCGTGACGTTCGTGTTCGCGAGCGCGGGATTGGGATCGGTCACGTAGCCGGTGATCCGCGAGATCGTCGGGCGCACGTTCATCGTCACCGAGCCGGTCTCCTCGATCTGCGGCGTCACGGCCATCACGAAGCCGACCGGTACCGTGTTCGGCGTCGACGTGTACGTGACGAGCGGTGCGGTCGTCGCGGTGCCGGGCGTGATCTGCACGCCGATCGTGAAGTACACCTTGTTGTCGACGACCTTCAGCACCGCGGTCTGGTTGTTGAGCACGCTGATCTTCGGGCTCGACAGGACCTTGACCTTGCCGAAGCTCTGCAGCAGGGAAACGGCGGCGCCGATCGACGCGCTCGTGCCCTGGTGAAGGTATCGGAGCACTCCCATGCTGGCGTTCTCGCCGTTGCCGAAGGTCGCACCGGTGCCGGTGGCCGGGTTCGCACTGAACACGGTGCCGGCGGGGCCGCTGCCCGGCGTCGCGCCGGACGAGAGCGGCGACGGGCCGCCCGGCTGCTGCAGGAACGACCATCCGGTGCCGTCGGCCCGGACGCGTGCCCAGTTCACGCCCTGCTGGAACTCCTCGGACAGCTGCACCTCGGCGATCGTCGCCTCGATCATCACCTGGCGGCGCGCCGAGTTGAGGATCTTGTCGAGATACTCCTGGACGCGCTCGTGCTGACGCTGGGTCGCGCGCACGCTGACGATGCCGGTTTCGGGGCTCGCGATGATCTCGCTGGTTCCGCCGTGGGGCCCGCCGGCGGCGGTGGCCACGCCGGACTGCGCGGCGTCGGTACCGCCGGCGGCGCCGGCACCCGACTGACCGCCGCCCGCGGCATCTGCACCCGCACCGCCCGCAGCACCCGCACCACCCGCGGCCGGGGCGCCGGCCGCCGGTGCCGGCGCAGCGGCGGCAGCCTTTCCGTCTGCGGCCGCGCCGTGTCCGCCGCCCGCATTCGACTTCGCCCGTCCGTCGTCGAGCAGCGAGCGCAGGTTGCCGATCAGCGAGGCCCAGAACCGGTTGTTCGAGGTGTTCGAGATCTGCGTCGTCGAGTTGTTGCTCAACTGGGTGCCGCCGCCCGCGCCGAGCACGTCCTTCCCGGCCGACGCGATCTGCGTCGCGATGCTGGTGTTCGCCGCCGCGTCACGCGAGATGTTGACGTAGTCGACGGTGTAGTGCCGCACGAAGGGCAGGTCGGGCGAGACGACGAGGTTGCGTCCGTCGAACTCGTAGCGGATGTCGATCTGGCGTGCGAGGCGCGTCAGGATCTGCGGCAGCGTCTGGTCGATGGCGTTCAGCGACACGCGTCCCTGTACCGCCGGGTGCACGTCGACGTCGATCCGTGCGTCGCGTGCCATCGCGAACAGCAGCTCGCGGATGTTCACGTCGTTGACCACCACCGAGTAGGTCTCGAGCGTCGGGCCGTTGCGCGGCTTCGGCGGCATCACCTGGCCGTTGACGACCGGGGGGATCGTGTCGATCGCTGGCGCGGCGGCGGCCTTGCCGACGGGCCTCGGTGCGTCCTTCCCGAGGTGGTAGGCGCTCGGCTGCATCGGGTCGCCGGCGCAGGCGGCCAGCAGCGGCAGCGAGGCCAGGCCGAGGGCGGTCTGCGCCGCGACGCGCGATCGGCGTCGAAGGCGACGGCCGTCGGCATCGGGGTCGGGCGCTCGCTGGAGGGTCTCGGGCATGTTCGATCCACGGTTCGCGCAACCCGACATCGGGTGCGTCTGCTTTCCTGCATGCGAATATGGGCGAGCGCACGATCGGCCGATCGGCCAAGGAGACGAACGCCGCCTGTGCAGGCACCAGCGGTATCGCGCTGTTGTCCGACGGCCACTCGCGCGGGCGGCGTCGACCGGGCGTCGCCGCGCTGCGACAGCGCGTCGCCATTCGTCCCTGGCCGATCGACGCCCGTCGCCGGGCCGCCAGAAGCGGCGCTGTTCCGCTCGCCGTGTGGTGCTCGCGGGCTCAGACTCGCGGCATGTTCAAGAAATCACCCCTGCCGCACGCCCCGCAGGCGCAGCCGGACGCCGGCGGCGCCGACGACGTCGCCGTCGCCTGCAACGACGTGCACAAGTCGATCCGCGGGCAGCGCGTCCTCGACGGCGTCTCGTTCGAGCTGCGCGCCGGCGAGACCCTGGCGGTCGCCGGCGTCAACGGCGCCGGCAAGACCACGCTGCTGCGCTGCCTGCTCGACTTCGCGCGCGCCGACAGCGGCAGTCTGTCGATCTTCGGGCGCGACAGTCATCTGCCGCAGGCACGCCTGCGGCTCGCGTACCTGCCGGAGCGATTCCTGCCGCCGGCCCACCTGAGCGGCCACGAGACGCTGACCTGGCTCGCCGGGCTGCACGGGCGGCGCTGGACGAGCGCGCAATCGGAGGCCGTCGTCGACGCCTTCGGACTGCCGCGCGACGCGATGCGAAAGCGCGTGCGCCAGCTCTCCAAGGGCATGACGCAGAAGCTCGGGCTCGCGGCGCTGCTGCACGCGGGGCGCGACCTGATCGTGCTCGACGAGCCGATGAGCGGGCTCGATCCGCTCGCACGCCGCTCGATCGGACAGATGCTCGCCGAGGCGCGCGCACGGGGCTGCACCGTGCTGTTCACCTCGCACGCGATGGCGGACATCGATCGGCTCGCCGACCGGATGCTCGTGCTGCACCAGGGCCGCCAGCGCTTTCTCGGCGCGCCCGACGGTCTTCGCGCGGCGACCGGCGAATCCGATCTCGACGCCGCCTTCGTCGCCTGCCTGGACGCAGGCGCGGCCGTGCGCGGCCGTCTCGAGTCACCCACGGAGTAACCCAGCGATGTCGATCTTCGGCTCACGCAATCTCTACCTCGAGCACTTCAAGCTGCGCGAGGCGCCGTTCACGCTCACGCCGGCGACGCAGTTCTTCCATGCAGGCGGCAACCGCGGCGCCGTGCTCGAAGCGCTGCAGTACGCCGCGATGACGACCCAGGGCGTCGTCACCGTGACCGGCGAAGTCGGCACCGGCAAGACGATGCTGTCGCGCATGCTGATCGAGCACAAGCCCAAGTCGCTCGAGATCGCCTACATCGCGAACCCCGCGCTCACGCGCGACGAGATCATCCTGACGATCGCGCAGGAACTGCGCATGCGCCCCGCCGGCAAGAGTCCGGCCGAAGTGCTGAAGGCGCTGCAGAAGCGCCTGATCGAGCTGCACCTGAAGGGCAAGCAGGTCAGCGTGCTGATCGACGAGGCGCACGTGATCGGCCCCGATACGCTCGAGGAGATCCGGCTGCTGTCGAACCTCGAGACCCGTCACAACAAGCTGCTGCGGATCATCCTGGTGGGGCAGGACGAACTGCGCCACACGCTCGCGACCGCAAGGATGCGCCCATTGCGCGAGCGGATCACCGAGCGCTTCCACCTCGGCCCGCTCGGCCCCGCGGACATCGCCGACTACCTCGCGTCGCGCCTGCGGCTGGCCGGGGGCGACCCGCAGACCTTCGAGCCCCGGGCGGTCGCGCTGCTCGCCAGGGCATCGGAAGGCCTGAGTCGACGCATCAACATCCTCGCCGACAAGGCGCTGCTCGCCGCGTTCGCCGACGGCTCGAACCGGGTCCGCGACGTGCACGTGCGCCAGGCGATCGCCGACGCGCGCTTCACGCGCCTGCACGGCTGGCGTCGACTGCTGCAGCCGGCACACTGGGCCGCGCGCTGGCGGCGGTGGGTGCCGGCGGGCTGAATCGCGCACGGTCGTCCCGACGCCGCCGCGGCGGTCGGCGCCCGCCGGGTCACGAAGGGATACAAAGCAGTATCGCAGCTGTCGTCGACAGGTGCTTGTTTATGTTAGCCTTTGTCAAATGCCGACGACCGCCCGAAGGAGGGTTCGAGATGACGCATTCAGGCGAAGCGACGGACGGCGCATTCATCGAGCGGCGCGATCGCGGATGCGGCGGCGGCGTGCGGGTACGCCGGATCGGATGGCGCGAACTCGGGCGCCGGATGGCGGCGGGCGAGGTGCTCTGGGACCTGCGGCCTGTGCACGAGCACCTTCGGTTCCGGCTCGACGGCGCCGTCAATCTGGGTCATCTCGACTGGCTGCTGGCCGATGGAGACGCGCAGCGGCTGCTCGACCCGCTGGTGATCGCGCGCGTGCTGGCGCGATGCGGCATCGTGCGCGGCACGGCGGTGATCCTCCAGCCCGGCGACCGCCGCGAGGCGATCGACCTTGCGGTGCGTGCGCTGAGCGCGATCGGCATTCATCGCGTGACCTGCCTCGACAGCGGGCGCCGTGGCGAGCGTCCGGCGGCCGACGAGCCGGCGAATCCGCTTCGACTGCACTGAAGCCGCCTGCGGCGCCGCCGCGCCGGTGTCCGGCGCACCGCGGCCCGAATCGCTGGTGCCCGAATCGCTGGTGCCCGAGACCGGGCTCGAACCGGTACGGCCTCGCGGCCCAGGGATTTTAAGTCCCTTGCGTCTACCAATTTCACCACTCGGGCAGCATTGCGGACTCGCCGGATTCTATTGCGTCTGCCGCGAGGCCGCAGCGCGCCGGCCCAGCGACTCGAACACCGGCCACACGTTCTCGAGCATCCGCGGCTGCGCCGTTTCGCGCGGGTGGATGCGGTCGGGCTGGAACTGCGTCATGTCGTCGGCGAATCCGTCGAGCAGGAACGGCACGAGCGCGACGCCGGTCTGCTGCGCGAGTCGCGTGAAGATCGCGGTGAAGCGTTCGCCGTACGCGCGGCCGTAGTTCGGCGGCACCATCATGCCGACGAGCAGCACCCGTGCCCCGGCCGCGCGCGCGAGCTCGATCATCCGCGCGAGGTTGCGCTCGCTCGCCGACAGGTCGAGTCCGCGCAGCGCATCGTTGCCGCCGAGCGCGATCACCACGATCGCCGGCGAATGGCGCTGCAGCAGGTCGGGCAACCGCGAGAGGCCGCCGGCGGTCGTCTCGCCGCTGATGCTGGCGTTCACGATCGCCGGCGCCGGCGCCGACGGCTGTGGCAGCGTGGACGGCGTCCAGCCGCGCTCGCGGATCCGTGCCTCGAGCAACGCGACCCAGCCGGTGCCGCGGCTCAGCCCGTACTCGGCCGACAGGCTGTCGCCGACGACGAGGACCGTGTCGTTCGCCGGCTGCGTCGCACGTGACGTCGCCGGTGCCGCGGCGACGGTCGGCAGGCCGAAGGTCTGCACGCCCGCGAGCACGCCCGCGAGCATCCGGCCGAAGGACGCGAGCGCCCGCCGGCGTCGCCCGGGGAATTGCCGGTGCGCAGGTGCCGCGCTCCCTAGAATAGCGGCAGCCTGGACCGTCGCCGCGCACCCGATACCGCTGCGCCCCGCCGATCCGCCGTCACCGCCCGTGTTTTCCGGAGTAGCCTGCATGCCCTTGATCCGCGTCGACAAACTCACGCGCAGCGTACCAGATGCCGGTCGCGAGCTGACGATCCTGGACGCGGTGTCGTTCACGATCGAGCAGGGCGAAACCGTGGCGATCACCGGCGCCTCCGGCTCCGGCAAGTCGACACTGCTCGGACTGCTCGCCGGGCTCGACACGCCGAGTTCGGGTGTCGTCGAGATCGACGGCCGCAATCTCTTCGATCGAGACGAGGACGCGCGCGCCGCGTGGCGCGCGGCGAATCTCGGCTTCGTGTTCCAGTCGTTCCAGCTGCTCGCGCAGATGACGGCGCTCGAGAACGTGATGATGCCGCTCGAGCTGGCCGGTTCGGCCGACGCGTCCGCGCAGGCGCGCGCGCTGCTCGCCCGCGTGGGGCTGGGCGAGCGGGCGTCGCACTACCCGAAGACGCTGTCCGGCGGCGAGCAGCAGCGCGTCGCACTGGCGCGCGCCTTCGCCGCACGCCCATCGCTGCTCTTCGCCGACGAGCCGACCGGCAGCCTGGACCATGCGACCGGCGAACGGATCATCGAGCTGATGTTCGAGCTGAACGCCGAACGCGGCGCGACGCTGGTGCTGGTGACGCACGACCAGGCGCTGGCGGCGCGGTGCGAGCGCGTGCTGGTGATCGCGGAAGGGCGCCTCGTCGCCGATCGGCGCACCGACGCGACGCGGCGCCGGGCTGCGGTACTCGCCTGACGCGATCTTGCCGGCGCCGCGTCAGCGGCCGAGGAGCTCGCCCAGCAGCGACGGCAGTGCCTCGGCGATCGACGCCGCAGGGGTCCCGATCGGCCCGTTGCGCGCCGCTAGCACGTCGGCCGCCGCGCCGTGGAGCCAGGTGCCGGCGCAGGCGGCCGACGCCGGATTCGCGACGGCGGCGAGCGCGGCGATGATCCCGCCGAGCACGTCGCCGGTGCCGCCGGTCGCGAGGATCGGCCCGCCGCTGGTGTTGATCGCCGCGTGGCCCGAGGGATCGGCGACGACGCTGCCGGCGCCCTTCAGCACGACGATCGCGCGGTAGCGCGCGGCGATGCGGCGCGTCGCCGCGACGCGATCGCGCTGCACCGCATCGGTGTCGATGCCGAGCAGCCTTGCGGCTTCGAGCGGATGCGGCGTCAGGATCGCCGGTACCGATCGCTGCGCCGCGCGGCGCGCGAGCGCCGGGTCTCCACCGAGCAGGCCGAGCGCGTCGGCATCGACGACGAGCGGCCCGGGCACGTCGAGCGCGCGGCGCAGCAGCGCGCGCGCGATTGCATCGGTGCCGAGTCCGCAGCCGATCAGCACGACGTCGAATCGCGCGGGCAGCGCGTGGTGCGTCGGCAGGCCGGCCTGCATCAGTTCGGGTCGCGCCGGGTCGACCGGCCGGTCCGGCGAAGCGGTCGACGGCCCGATCGTGACCTTGCCGGCACCTGCCGCGAGGGCGCCGCGTGCGGCCAGCCGCGCGGCGCCCGCCATGCCGAGACGGCCGCCGACGACGAGCACGTGCCCATGCCGGCCCTTGTGGGCGTCGACCGAACGGCGAGGCAACAGCGGCACGACACTGGCGGCATCCAGCAGCACCGCGTCTGCGGCGGCGTCGACGTCGGCCGGCGAGGTGGCGTCGACCGCGTGCCCGTCACGCGACAGCGTGGCCACGACGATGCGCCCGGCGCGTGCGGGGCCGCTGCCGGTGCGAAGGCCGATCTTGTCGGCGATCATCGTCACCGTCGCATCGGCGTCGAGCACCGGGCCGCCGCCGGCCGGCATGCCGGTGTCGGCGTCGAGGCCGCTCGGCACGTCGATCGCGAGCACGTGCGCGCGCGGCGCCGGTGCGGGATCGTCTGCGCGCCGCGCGCGCCACGCGGCGCCGTCGCGTCGCGACGCGCGTGCGACGGCGTCGAACACGTCGCCGAAGCCCGGATCGAGCGCACGGGCGAGGCCGATGCCGAACAGGCCGTCGACGATCAGCGGCGCGGCGTCGAGCCAGCGCGGCTCGGCTAGCAGCGCATCGAGCCTGTGGAGCGGACGCGGCGACCAGGCGCGTGCCGCGCGGGCAGCGTCGGTGTCCGGCGCCGGCGCCACCGCCACGCCGGCGCCGGCGCCGGCGCCGGCGCGCGGCGCCGCCGCGAACGCGTCGACACGATGGCCGCGCGCGGCCAGCGCCAGGCCGGCGAACAGTGCGTCGCCGCCGTTGTTTCCCGGACCGACGAGCAGCACGACCGGCGAGCACGGCGGCATCGCGCGGAGCATGCGTCCCGCCTCGGCGGCAACCGCGTCGGCGGCGCGCCGCATCAGCTCGCCCTCGGGTTCCACCCGCAGCATCGCGGCCTCGACGCGGCGGATCGTCGCGCGAGCACAGGCGAAGCGCAAGGCACCCGGCGACGCCGCCGGGGCGACGGGCGTCAGCCCTTCATGCGCTGCGGCAGCCACGTCGCGGCCTCCGGAATCCAGTAGAGCAGCAGCAGCGCGAGCACCATCAGGCCGAACATCGGTGCGACGACCCGGGCCAGGTACGGCATCTCGCGCCCCGTCATGCCCTGGAGCACGAAGAGATTGAAGCCGACCGGCGGCGTGACCTGCGCCATCTCGACGACGATGACGATGAAGATGCCGAACCAGATCAGGTCGATGCCCGCCGCCTGAACCGTCGGCAGGATCACGCCCATCGTGAGCACGACCATCGAGATCCCGTCGAGAAAGCAGCCGAGCAGGATGTAGAAGACGGCCAGCGCGGCCAGCAGCTGCCAGGTCTGCAGCCCGAGTGCCCCGATCCACTCGGCCAGGTGCCGCGGCAGGCCGATGTAGCCCATCGCGAGCGTCAGGAACGAGGCCCCGGCGAGGATCAGCGCGATCATGCAGTACAGGCAGGTGGCGCCGAGCAGCGATTCCCGGAAGGTCGCGGCGCTCAGCGAGCCCTGCAGCGCGGCGAGCAGGAGGCTGCCGATCACGCCGACCGCGGCGGCTTCGGTCGCGGTGGCGATGCCGCTGTAGATCGAGCCGAGCACGCCCGCGATCAGCAGCACGACCGGGATCAGCGTCGCCGACTCGCGCAGCTTGTGCCCGAACGAGGTGCCCTGTTCGGCCGGCGGGATCGCGCCCGGATGCAGCACGGCCCACACGACGATGTATCCCATGAACAGCAGTGCGAGCAGGATGCCCGGCAACACGCCGGCCATGAACAGCTTCGAGATCGAGACCTCCGCGGCGACGCCGTACACGATCATGATGATCGACGGCGGCACCAGCAGGCCGAGCGTGCCGGAGCCGCCGAGCGTGCCGACGGTGATGTCCTTCGGATAGCCGCGCCGCTCGAGTTCGGGCAGCGTCATCTTGCCGATCGTCGCGCAGGTGGCGGCCGACGAGCCCGAGACCGCCGCGAAGATCGCGCAGCCGATCACGTTGGTGTGCAGCAGCCGCCCGGGGATCCGGTTCATCCACGGGGCGAGCCCCCGGAACATGTCCTCGGACAGCCGCGTGCGGAACAGGATCTCGCCCATCCAGATGAAGAGCGGCAGCGCGGTGAGGGTCCAACTCGACGCGGTGCCCCAGATCGTCACCGCCATCGCGTCGCCCGCTGGGCGGCTCGAGAACAGTTCCATGCCGATCCACGCGACACCCGCGAGCGCGAGCCCGATCCACACGCCGGCACCGAGAAAGCCGAACAGGACGACGACCAGCACGATCGTCACGACGATGTCGGTGCTCATTCGTTGTGCGCCGCCGCCCCTGGCACGGGCCTCGCGCGCCGGCGGGTGAACTCGAGCCACCACTCGTCCACGAGCGCGATCGCGAACAATGCGCTGCCGGCGGCCATCGCCAGCTGCGGGATCCACAGCGGCGTGGCGTCGTTGCCGGTGGAGATGTCGTCGAACTCGATCGACTGGAGCACCAGCCTCGCGCTGAACCACGCGAACAGCAGCGCGAGCACGACGCCGATGCCGAGCGATGCGAGCTCGAAGCCGCGTCGCGTTTCGCCGACGAGCCGGTTCACGATCAGCGTGACACGGATGTGGTCGCCGCGCTTGAGCGCATGCGCGAGCGCGAGGAACCCCGCCGCGGCCATCAGGTAGCCGGCGTAGGCATCGGTGCCCGGCACGAAGAACCCGAACTCGCGCCCGGCGATGCCGAGCACGACCATCCCCAGCACGCCGATCATGCAGCCCGCCGCGACCCAGGCCGCGGCGGCGTAGCTCGCGTCGAGAGCCCGTCTCACATCTTGCGATAGGCGTCGAGGATCGCCTTGCCCTCGGGCCCGGCCTTCTTCTCCCAGTCCGACACCATCGCTTCACCGACCGCCTTGAACTCCTGCTGCATCTTCGCCGGCGGCGGCAGCACCTGCATGCCGTTCGCCTTGAGCTGGTCGCTGTACCAGGTGTTCTTCTCTTCGCTGACCTTCCAGCCGCGCGTCTCGGCGGTCGCGGCCGCCTTCATCAGCGCCTCGCGCGTGGGGCCGTCGAGCGCGGCGAGGGCCTTCTTGTTGACCAGCACGACGTTCTTCGGGATCCACGCCTGCGTGTCGTACCAGTACTTGAGGTGCTCGAAGGTCTTGGTGTCGTAGCCGGTGGAGCCCGACGAGATGTACGACTCGACCGCGCCGGTCGCCATCGCCTGCGAGAGTTCGGCGGCCTGGATCGTCACCGGCTGCGCGCCGAACATCTCGGCGATCTTGGCGGTCGCCGGGTTGTAGGAGCGGAACTTGACGCCCTTCAGGTCGGTCGCGGCGGAGAGCGCCTTCTTCGAGTACAGGCCCTGCGGTGGCCACGGGACGGTGAACAGCAGTTGCATGCCCTGCTTGTCGAGCAGCTTCTCCAGTGCCGGGCGCGAAGCCTTGTCGAGTTTCCTGGCAGCGTCGTAGCTGGTTGCGACGAAGGGCAGCACGTCGATGCCGAACAGCGCGTTCTCGTTGGCGAAGTTGGAGATCAGGACCTCGCCGAGCTGGGCCTGGTTGCCCTGCACGGCGCGCTTGATCTCCGGTGCCTTGAACAGCGACGCGTTCGCATGGACCGTGATCGCGAGCTTGCCGTTGGTGGCCTTCTCCACGTCCTTCGCGAACTGCACCAGGTTCTCGGTGTGGAAGTTGGTCGCCGAGTAGGCGGCCGGGAGATCCCATTTCGTCTGCGCGGCGGCCGGGCCGCCCGCCGCGAGGCCGATGGCGCAACAGGCTGCCGCCAGCACCGACTGCTTGATCGTGTTGCCGTTCATGTGGGTGTCCTCTGGGTCTGTGTCCGCAGCCGACGCGATGCACGCTGCCGCGGCGGTGGGCCCGATTGTGCCGTGAATCGCCGCCGCGTGCAGGTCCCGCCGGGACGGGGCTTCCCGCCCGGGCCGGGCAGCATGCGCGTCGCCCCGAGGGGAGGGCGCGAGATGCGGTCCAGCATGGACCGGGGCGCGGCGGGACTAGTGGGAAACCTCAATGGCGGGTGGGGACGTGCTTCGGTTAATCTGCCGGCCCGGACCCGAGGCGGCCGCCCGACCCGCCGCCACGGTCGCGACACAGACGAGGATACGCAGATGACCACCATTGCACGCGCGCTCGGCGCGCTCACCGTCGGGGCGGCAGCCCTGTTCACCACGCATGCGGCGCTGGCCGCCGACCCGATCGTCGTCAAGTTCAGTCACGTCGTCGCGGAGGGTACGCCGAAGGGCGAGGGCGCGCTGAAGTTCAAGGCGCTCGCCGAGGCGAAGCTGCCGGGCAAGGTCAAGGTCGAGGTCTACCCCAGCTCGCAGCTCTTCGGCGATTCGAAGGAGCTCGAGGCGCTGCTGCTCGGCGACGTGCAGCTGCTGGCGCCGTCGGTGTCGAAGTTCGACCGCTACACGAAGAAGCTGCAGGTCTTCGACCTGCCGTTCCTCTTCGCCGACATCGACGCGGTCGGACGCTTCCAGAAGTCGAAGGCCGGGGTCGACCTCCTCGGCGCGGTTCGGTCCAAGAACATCCTGGGCCTGGGCTACTGGCACAACGGCATGAAGCAGCTGTCGACGAACCGGGATCAGCTCAAGCGTCCCGATGACGTCAAGGGCCTGAAGTTCCGGATCCAGCCGTCGGACGTGCTCGAGGCGCAGTTCAGGGCGCTGGGCGCGAACCCGCAGAAGATGGCGTTCGCCGAGGTCTACCAGGCGCTGCAGACCGGCGTCGTCGACGGCCAGGAGAACACCTGGTCGAACACCTGGACGCAGAAGTTCCACGAAGTCCAGAAGACGATCGCGGTCACCAATCACGGACTGGTCACGTACATGGTCGTCACCAATGCGAAGTGGTGGGACGGCTTGCCTGCCGACATCCGCAAGGGCCTGGGCGAGGCGATGGCCGAGGCGACCGATTTCGTCAACAAGCGTGCGGCCGAACTCAACGATCGCGACATGAAGCGGATCGCGGATGCCGGCCGTGCCAAGATCCAGAAGCTGTCGAAGGAAGACGTCGCGGCCTGGCAGAAGGCGATGGAGCCGGTCTGGAAGAAGTACGAGCCGGTCATCGGCAAGGACCTGATCGACGCGGCGCTGAAGTCGAACGATTGACCGATCGCTGCCGCGTGCGCGATCTGCGTGGGGCATGCGGGCGGCGCGCGGCGCGCGGCGGGGTGGCGGGGCGGGGTGGCAGCGGGGTGGCAGGCACCTGCGGGGTTCGATGGAGTATGCTCGCACCGCTGCGCAGCGGGCGGTCGGCGCATGTCGTCTTGCCGCTGCGGCGATCACCACCCAATCCGCAGGAAAGCAATCCATGAAGCACATTCGTCAGTTCGATCGATCCGTGCCGGCGTCCTTCGCGCCGGGGCGAGGCCCCGGGTCGCCGGTACGCGCCCGGCGCTCGATCCACCGTTTCGCGGCGTCGCTCGGGGCCCTCGCGGTGTCCGGTGCGTTCGCCGCGGCGCTGCCCGGCGCGGCCGTCGCCGCCGACCCCATCGTCGTCAAGTTCAGCCACGTCGTGGCCGAGAGCACGCCGAAGGGCCTGGGTGCACTGAAGTTCAAGGAACTCGCCGAGGCGAAGCTGCCGGGCAAGGTCAAGGTCGAGGTCTATCCGAGCTCGCAGCTCTTCGGCGACTCGAAGGAGCTCGAGGCGCTGCTGCTCGGCGACGTCCAGTTCATCGCGCCGTCGCTGTCGAAGTTCGACCGCTACACGAAGAAGCTGCAGGTCTTCGACCTGCCGTTCCTGTTCGCCGACGTCGCCGCGGTCGATCGGTTCCAGTCGGGTCCGGTCGGCACCGCGATGCTCGACGCGATGACCGGCAAGGGCATCAAGGGCCTGGGCTACTGGCACAACGGCATGAAGCAGCTGTCGACGAACCGGGACAAGCTCGTGCGTCCGGAGGACGTCAAGGGCCTGAAGTTCCGGATCCAGCCGTCGGACGTGCTCGAGGCACAGTTCAGGGCGCTGGGCGCGAACCCGCAGAAGATGGCGTTCGCCGAGGTCTACCAGGCGCTGCAGACCGGTGTCGTCGACGGCCAGGAGAACACCTGGTCGAACATCTACTCGCAGAAGTTCTACGAGGTGCAGAAGACGATCGCCGAGACGAACCACGGCGTGATCGACTACATCGTCGTCACCAACGCGAAGTGGTGGGACAAGCTGCCGGCGGACGTCCGCACCGGCCTCGCGGCCGCGATGAAGGAGGCGACGGCCTTTGCCAACGCGAAGGCGGCCGAACTCAACGAACGCGACCGCAAGCGCATCGAGGAGGCCGGCAAGGCGAAGATCGTGAAGCTCGGCAAGGAAGACCTCGCGGCCTGGCAGAAGGCGATGGAGCCGGTCTGGAAGAAGTTCGAGTCCGGCATCGGAAAGGACGTCATCGACGCGGCGCGCGCGTCGAACCAGTAGCCGGCCGGCACCCGCGCTCAGGCGAGGGTCCCGCGTGCGCGCCCGTCGGCCGGTGGCCGGCGGGCGCGCCTCATCCAACTCCCACATCGACATGCTCGCGACGCTGCGTACCTGGCTTGGCCACCTCGAGGAGTTCGTGATCGCGGCGCTGCTCGCCGTGATGACGATCGTGACCTTCGCGCAGGTCATCGCGCGCTACGTGTTCAACGACAGCTTCGTCTGGGCGGTCGAGCTCGTCGGATTCCTGTTCGCGTGGCTGATCTTCCTCGGCATGGCGTATGGCGTACGGACCGGGTCGCACATCGGCGTCGACGCGCTGGTGAAGACCTTCAAGCCCGCGACGGCGCGCGTCGTCGGCATCGTCGCGGTGATCGCGTGCATGGCCTACAGCGCGATCCTGTTCGTCGGCGGCTGGCAGTACGTCGCCAAGATGAAGGACATCGGCATCCTGGCGCAGGACCTCCCGATCGAACAGTGGATTCCGCGGGCGGTGCTGCCACTGGGCTTCGGCCTGCTGTTCCTGCGCTTCGCGCAGGTGCTGTACGGCCTGTGGACGGGCGAGCGCACCAGCCTCGCGCTGGCCGACGAGGCGGCGGACGCACTCAAATTCAAGGCCGCGGAGGGCGAGCGCTCATGAACACTGTCTTCCTCTTCGTGATGCTGATGGGCCTTATGGTGATCGGCGTGCCGATCGCGATCGCGCTGGGCCTGTCGTCGCTGCTGACGATCCTGTTCTTCGCGCGCGATTCCCTCGCCTCGCTCGCGCTCAAGGTCTTCGAATCCTCCGAGGGCTACACGCTGCTCGCGATCCCGTTCTTCATCCTGTCGGGCACCTTCATGACCACCGGCGGCGTCGCCAAGCGCATGATCCGCTTCGCGAACGCGGCGATCGGCCACCTTCGCGGCGGGCTCGCGATGGCGTCGGTGCTCGCGTGCATGCTGTTCGCCGCCGTCTCGGGCTCGTCGCCCGCGACCGTCGTCGCGGTCGGCTCGATCGTGATCGCGGGGATGGTGCGGGCCGGATACACGCAGCAGATGGCCGCCGGCGTGATCTGCAATGCCGGCACGCTCGGGATCCTGATCCCGCCGTCGATCGTGATGGTCGTGTATGCGTCCACGACCGAGACCTCGGTCGGCAAGCTGTTCATGGCCGGCGTGATCCCCGGCATCCTGCTCGGCCTGATGCTGATGGGCGCGATCTGGCTGCGCGCGCGCCACCTGAAGATCCCGCTGCAGCCCAAGGCCACGGCGGGCGAACTGCTCAAGGCCGGGCGCGAGTCGCTGTGGGGGATGCTGCTGCTGGTGATCATCCTGGGCGGCATCTACGGCGGGGTGTTCACGCCGACCGAAGCCGCGGCCGTGGCGGCGATCTACGCGTTCGCCATCGCGGTCTTCGTGTACCGCGACATCGGCTTCAAGGACGTGCCGCGCGTGCTCGTCGATTCGGCCCGGGTCACGGTGATGCTGATGTTCATCATCGCGAACGCGCTGCTGTTCGCGCACGTGCTCACGACCGAACGCATTCCGCAGGCGATCGCCGAGACCATCGTCGGCTGGGGTATGGCGCCCTGGCAGTTCCTGATCGTCGTCAACATCCTGCTGCTGATCGCCGGCAACTTCATGGAACCGACCGGCATCATCCTGATCATGGCGCCGATCCTGTTCCCGATCGCGACCGAACTGGGCATCGACCCGATCCACTTCGGCATCATCATGGTCGTGAACATGGAGATCGGCATGGTCACGCCGCCGGTCGGGCTCAACCTCTTCGTCACCGCCGGCATCACCGGCATGTCGGTGATGCAGGTCGTGCGCGCGGCGCTGCCGTGGCTGAGCGTGCTGCTGCTGTTCCTGCTCATCGTCACCTACGTGCCGGCGCTGTCGTTGTGGCTTCCGTCGGTGCTCTTCTAGGGGGCTTGCGCGATGTTCGAACCCGGGCTGATGAAGGGCCAGCGGATCCTCGTGACGGGCGGCGGCACCGGGCTCGGGCGCTCGATGGCCGGGCGGCTGCTGTCGCTCGGTGCCGATGTCGCGATCTGCGGGCGGCGCAAGGCGGTGTGCGATGAAGCCGCCGATGCGCTGATGGCGGCGCACGGCGGTCGGGTCGACGCGTTCGGCGTCGACATCCGCGATGCCGCTGCCGTCGACGCGATGGTCGACGAACTGTTCGCCGGCGGCGGATTGACGGGCCTGGTCAACAACGCGGCCGGCAACTTCATCTCCCGGACAGAGGACCTGTCGCCACGCGGCTTCGACGCGATCGCGAACATCGTCTTTCACGGCACCTTCTACGTGACGCAGGCGATCGGCAGGCGGTGGATCGCCGCGCGCAAGGCCGCGGGCGGATGGCAGCCCGGCCAGCCGATGCATTCGGTGCTCTCGATCATCGTCACCTGGGTCGACAACGGCGGACCCTTCGTCGTGCCCTCGGCGATGAGCAAGGCCGGCATCGGGGCGATGACCCGGTCGCTCGCCACCGAGTGGGCGCGCTACGGCATCCGGCTGAACGCCGTCGGCCCGGGCGAGATCCCCACCGAGGGCATGAGCAAGCGGCTGAATCCCGGCGAGGATCCGGGGGCGCGCACCCGGGCGCGCAATCCGATGATGCGCATCGGGGAGATGCGCGAACTCGACAACCTGGCGACCTTCCTGCTCGCGCCGGGTGCGTGCGACTGGCTCAACGGCCAGTTGATCTTCATGGACGGGGGCCAGGCGCTGGCGACCGGCGGCAACTTCTACGAGCTGCGCCAGTGGAGCGATGCGCAGTGGCAGGACGCGCGCGCACAGATCGAGGCGCAGAACAGCAGGGACCGCGCCGCGCGCGGTTGACCCGGCCGCGACGCTTGCCGCGCGTGTCGCCGCGCAGGCGCGGCGCAGGCGCGGCGGGCGGGGCGTCAGGCTGGGGTTTCAGGCTGGGGCGTCAGAACGCATCGTCCCAGCGGATCGACAGGCGCATCGCGCACATGATGATCCCGACCATGCTGTAGGTCTGAGGGTAGTTGCCCCAGGATTCGCCGGTCGTCGGGTCCATGTCCTCGGCCAGCAGCCCGAACTTGTTGCGCCTGGCCAGCAGCTTCTCGAACAGCTCGCGCGCGAGTTCGCGCTCGCCCAGGTTCGCCAGCGCCTGGATCCACCAGAAGGAGCAGACGACGAATGCGGTGTCCGGCAGTCCGAAGTCGTCCGCATGCGCGTAGCGCAGCAGGAAGTCGCCGCGCTTCAGGGTCTGCGCGATCACCCGCACGGTGGACACGAGCCGGGCGTCGTTCCGATCGAGGAAGCCGAGCTCGCTCATCAGCAGCACGCTCGCGTCGAGGGTGTCGCCGCCGAAGTGGCCGGCGAAACTCTGCAGCGACTCGTTCCACGCACGCTCGCAGATCACGCCGTGGATGTGGCGCGCCCGCTCGTACCACAGCAGCGCCCGGTCGCTGCGCCCGAGATGCTGCGCGATCCTGCCGAGCCGGTCGCAGGCCGCCCAGCACATCAGCGACGAGAAGGTGTGGACTTCGCGACGGCCGCGGTACTCCCAGATGCCCGCGTCGGGCTGGTCGTGCAGCTCCCATGCGCGAACGCCCAGCGGCTCGAGCGATTCGAACAGCGAGCCCTGGTCGGCCATCAGCAGCCGGCGGTCGAAGAAGGCGTGGGTGACGGCGAGCACCGCCGCGCCGTAGACGTCGTGCTGCGCCTGGACGTAGGCGAGATTGCCGTTGCGCACCGGCCCCATGCCGCGATAGCCGGGCAGTGTCTCGACGATCGTCTCGTCGAGCGCGCTGCGTCCGTTCAGCGCGTAGACCGGCTGCAGCAGGTTGTCGCTCGCGCCGGACAGCACCGTGTCCAGGTAGCGCAGGTAGCGTTCGAGGGTGCCGGTCGCGCCGAGCTTGTTCAGCGCGTTGACGACGAAGTACGCGTCGCGCAGCCAGCAGTAGCGGTAGTCCCAGTTGCGTCCGGTGTCCGGCGCCTCCGGGATCGAGGTCGTCATCGCGGCGATGATGCCGCCGGTGTCGTCGAAGGTGTTCAGCTTGAGCGTGATCGCGGCGCGGATCACCGCGTCCTGCCACTCGAAGGGCAGCGCGAGGTTGCGTACCCATCGGAGCCAGTAGGCGTTGGTCTCGGCGAGTGCCCGGCGGCCGTAGTCACGGGGGTTTTCCAGCAGCGTCTCGTCCGGGCCGATGACGAAGGTCACCGAGTCCTCGACCATGAACGGCGTCCCGTCGGTGAGGTGGGTGATCGGTGCGTCGGTGGTCAGGCGCAACGCGTGGTCCGGCACCAGCGCACGGACGTGGTGGCTGCCGCTGGTCTTCTCGGCCGGCGCCGAACCGTAGCGTACCCGCGGGGAGAAATCGACCCGGATGCGCGGGCGCCCGGCGATCCGCCTCACGACGCGAACCAGCGAGACCGGCGCGAACATCCGGTCGTGCTGCCGGTATCGTGGGCAGAAGTCGATCTGCTCGATCGCGTTGCCCGCGCTGTCCTGCTTGATGGTGCGGGCGATCGCGGTATTCGGCTCGTAGCGCTGCTCGGTGGTGAACTCGCCGGCGAGCTTCGTCGAGAAGCGGCCGCCCGGATGATCGTGATCGAGCAGCGCGCAGAACACCGGGTCGCCGTCGAAGCGGGGCACGCAGAACCACACGACGTCGCCGCGATGGTCGAGCAGGGCGGCGACCCTGGAGTTGCCGATCGCGATCAGGTCGAGCGACGCGCGCTCGGCGGCCGGTGCGGGCGCGGGCGACGTGTCGTCTGGCGTGGAGGTCGGTGTCGTCATGCGCTGCGAGTGTACCGACGGATCGCGTGCTGCCGGCGCCGACCGCCATGGGCCGCTAGAATGACGGCTTTGGTTGTGCGGGCACGACATTTGCATACGTCGGCCGACTCCGGATGCCCATGCTCCTTTTCCTGTCGAATGCCGCCCGATTTCTCGTCCCGCTGGCGCTTGCGCTGACGCTGCTGGCCGTGCTCGCGGTGCCCGTCGCCGAGTCGATGATGAGTCGCTGGCTCGCGAGCGACCTGGACGAGCGGGCCGAACTGGTACGCGACGCGCTGGAGGCGCAGGTCGTCGCCTCGATCCGGCGCGGACTCGCCGGCGAAGCGGGCGCCCGCGGCGAGCGCCCGACGGCATCCGAAGTGACCACGAGACCGGGACCGGACACCGATGCGTCGCTGTCGGGGGTCGCGGCGGCGAGTGCGCTGGTCGCGGCCTTCGACCGCGCGCTGCGCGACGAGCAACTGCACGGCCTCGTCCTGTGCGCGCCGGATGGCTCGCTGCTCGCGGCGACCGAGCGTGCGCAGGTGCGGGAGCGCTGCGCGGAATGGGTCGCGATCGCCGACGCACCGGGGCGGCGCCTCGAGCGCGACGGCGGGCGTACCTACCTGCGGGCGTTGTCCGTGTCCGCGGACCCGTCGTCGCCGCCGCTCGGCGTGCTGGTCGTGCAGCATCACTTCGCGTTCTCCGACAACCGCCTGTCGGCCGCCCGCTGGAGCCTGATCGGCCTGTTCGCGCTGATGGCGGCCGTCGCGGCGACGGTGACGCTGTTCGTCGCGCGGCTCACCTGGCGCGGCTGGCTTGAGTCGGCACGGGTGTTCCTGCGAACGCGAAAGGGCGGCAAGCTGGCGATTCCCGCGACGCCGGCGCTGCAGCCGCTCGCCAAGGACCTGCAGTCCCTGATCGACACGCTCGAGCAGGAACGCAGCCAGCGCCCCTTCGGCGACGGTCAGTGGACGCCCCGCGGCCTTCGCGACCTGCTCGAGCAGCAGTTCCCCGGCGACGAGGTGATCGTCGTCTCGAACCGCGAGCCCTACATCCACGCACGGCGCGGCGAGGACGTCGTGGTGCAGCGGCCCGCGAGCGGCCTGGTCTCCGCGGTCGAGCCGGTGATGCGCGCCTGCTCGGGCACCTGGATCGCCCACGGCAGCGGCGGCGCGGACCGCGACGTCGTCGACGCCTACGATTGCGTGACGGTGCCTCCCGGCCTGCAGTCCGACGCGTCGGTCTACCAGTTGCGGCGTATCTGGCTCACGCCGGAGGAGGAGCAGGGCTTCTACTACGGCTTCTCGAACGAGGGCCTGTGGCCGCTGTGCCACGTGGCCCACGTGCGGCCGATCTTCCGCGACGAGGACTGGGAGCACTACAAGGAGGTCAATCGCCGCTTCGCCGACGCGGTGGCGGCGCAGGCACGGACCGACGATCCGATCGTGCTGATCCAGGACTATCACTTCGCGCTCGCGCCGGCGATGGTGCGCGAGCGATTGCCCGACGCGACGATCATCACCTTCTGGCACATCCCGTGGCCGAACTTCGAGTCGTTCGGGATCTGCCCTTGGAAGGAGGAACTGCTTCAGGGGCTGCTCGGGTCGGACATCCTCGGCTTCCATACCCCTTACCACTGCCGCAACTTCCTCGAGACGGTCGACCGGTTCCTCGAGGTTCGGATCGAGCACGAGTCCGACACGGTGAGCATGGCCGGCAGCCTCACGCACGTT
This sequence comes from Lautropia sp., assembly GCA_050248115.1. Taxonomy (GTDB): domain Bacteria; phylum Pseudomonadota; class Gammaproteobacteria; order Burkholderiales; family Burkholderiaceae_E; genus Lautropia. The sequence continues at coordinate 94,327 of JBFWSZ010000011.1, read as the reverse complement.
CACCCGTACCCGATCTCGATCGCGTGGCCGCAGCCGCTGTCGCCCGAGGCGTTCCCGGCGCTGCGCGAGCGGGTCCGGGCCCGCTACGGGCTCGACGCCGCGCACCGGCTCGCGATCGGGGTCGATCGGCTCGACTACACGAAGGGCATCGTCGAGCGCGTGCGCGCGGTCGACCGCTTGTTCGAACGCTATCCGCAGTGGCTCGGGCAATTCACGCTGGTGCAGATCGCCGCACCGAGCCGCTCCGCGCTGCCCGAATACCGGCGCTTCGAAGCCGACGTGCTCGCGGTCGTCGAGCAGGTCAACCGGCGCCACGGAAACGAGCACTGGCAGCCGGTCCGCCTGCTGCTCGAGCATCACGACTCGGACGACGTCACCGAGCACTATCGCGCCGCCGACGTCGCGTTGGTCACCAGCCTGCACGACGGCATGAACCTGGTGAGCAAGGAGTTCGTCGCGGCACACGACGACGAGCGGGGGACGTTGATCGTCAGCCAGTTCGCCGGGGCGGCCCGGGAGCTCCTCGACGCGCTCGTCGTCAATCCGTACCACAGCGACGAGGTGGCGCAGGCGCTGCACTACGCGCTGTCGATGCCCGAGGCCGAGCAGCAGCTCCGGATGCGCAGCATGCGCCAGCTGGTCAAGTCGTTCAACGTCTATCGATGGGCCGGCCGCATGCTGATGGACGCCGGCCGCCTGCGACGGCGCGTGCGCCTCGAGCAGCGCATCCGGCAGGGCCGGGTGCGGGGCACGGCGCCGCGGGTCGCCGGCACGCCCCCGAAGTCGCCGGTGGCGCCCCCGGCGCCGGGCAGCGGGACCGGCGCGTCGTCTCGCCAGGCCGTCGCGCCGATCGCGCGCCCGGCCGACGCGACCGCGCTCGCGAGCACGACGGCCGCGTCGTCGCGCGGCCTCGCATGACCGACCGTCCGCCCGCGCTCGACGAGCCGGTCGCGCGTCGATGGCTGGACGAGGCGATCGCCAGGCGGCCGCTCGTGGCCTTCGACTTCGACGGGACGCTCGCGCCGCTGGTGCCCGAGCCCGAGAAGGCCGCGATGGATCCGCGGGCGAGGGAACGGCTCGAGCGGCTTCGCCGGCGCTTCCCCGTCGCGGTCGTGTCCGGCCGTGGGCTCGCCGACCTTCGGGACCGGATCGGCATCGACGGCATCGCGCTGGTCGGCAGCCACGGCAGCGAGTGGCCGCAAGCGTCCGGCGACATGGCGATGCCGACCGGTGATGCGCCGGCCGGGGACGACGGCGCCGCGCTGCAGGCTCAGCGCGATGCGGTCGCCGGCTGGGTCGCGCAGCTTCGCGCGCTGCTGCCGGCGGCGGCGCCGGAGGCCGTGCTGGAGGTCAAGCGGCTGTCGCTGTCGCTGCACTATCGCCACGCGCACGATCCGATGGCGCTTCGCGAGCGACTCGCTCGCCTCTTCGAAGGCCTGCGGCCGCAGCCGACGCGGATCGACGGCAAGTTCGTCTGGAACCTGATCCCGCCGGGCGCGCCGACCAAGTTCGACGCGCTCGAGAAGCTGCTGCGCTCGAGCGGGGCCGGCACCGTGATCTTCGTCGGCGACGACGCGACCGACGAGCTCGTGTTCGAGCACGCACCGGCCGAATGGCTGACGGTACGCGTGTTCGACGGTGAAGCGGGCCTTGCGGCCGGATCCCGCACGGCTGCGCGCGCCTGCGTCGACGGGGTCGATGGCGTGATGGCGATGCTGGCGCGCCTGACGGCCGCCGCGCCTGCTGCGGTGCCGTCCACGCAGCGCTGAGCGCGACCCGGCCCGGGGCGGGGGATGGCCGCCCACCTATAATTTCGGGATGCCGACTCATTTCGTCTTGCCGGGGTCGATCGCGATCGCCGGAATCGCGCAGGCGAGCCTCCTCGCGCGCCTGAAGACCGTCGACCCGGGCGTCGCCTCGGTCGAGGCCGTCCACTTCTATCTCGTCGAGGCCCTGCAGGCACCGAGCCGCGACGATCTCGCGCGGCTCCAGGCGCTGCTCGACGGGTCGCCGGCGACGCTGCCCGAAGGCGGCGTCGGCGTTCACGTGACCGCGCGAAGCGGCACGATCTCGCCGTGGTCGAGCAAGGCGCAGGACATCGCGCGAAACTGCGGCATGGCGTTCGTCGCGCGGATCGAGCGCGGCACGAGCTACCGGATCGCGCAGGCGGGTCTCGCCGACGCGGTCGGCGCGGCGCTGGCATCGGGGGTGCGCAAGGGGCTGACGGCGCTGGCCGGGCGCGCCGGCCCGCCGCCGGCCGCCGGTGCGCCCGACGCCCGCGCCGCCGACGGCGACCGGCCCGCCGATCGCGTCGAACGGCTCGCCGCGGTGCTGCACGACCGGATGACCGAGAGCTGGTTCGCGACGCGGCCCGATCCGGCGGCGGTCTTCGCGCCGGTCGCCGGCGGCGGCCTCGCGCGCGTGGCGATCCGCTCGGGCGGGCGCGCCGCCCTCGTCGACGCCAATCGCGAGCTCGGGCTCGCCCTCTCGGATGACGAGATCGACTACCTGCTCGACGCCTTCGGGCGCCTGGAGCGCGATCCGACCGACGTCGAACTGATGATGTTCGCGCAGGCCAACTCCGAGCATTGCCGTCACAAGATCTTCAATGCGCGTTTCTTCGTCGACGGCGAGCCGCAGTCCGAGTCGCTGTTCGGCATGATCCGCGCGACGCACGCCGCGCATCCGCGTGGCACGGTGGTCGCGTACTCGGACAACGCCGCGATCCTGGCGGGGCCGTCGATCGACGCGTGGCACCCGCGCCTGGCCGATGGCGGCAACGGGCACTACGGCTGGACGCGCCGTGCGGTGCACCACCTCCTGAAGGTCGAGACCCACAACCACCCGACCGCGATCGCGCCGCACCCCGGCGCCGCGACCGGCGCGGGCGGCGAGATCCGCGACGAAGGCGCGACGGGGCGTGGCGGCACGCCGCGCTACGGCCTCACCGGCTTCACGGTCGGCAACCTGCGCATTCCCGGCTGGACGCAGGCGTGGGAAGTCGCGAATCCGGTTCCGCCCGACTCGATCGCGACGCCGCTCGCGATCATGATCGACGGCCCGCTCGGCAGCGCTGCGTTCAACAACGAGTTCGGCCGCCCGAACCTGCTCGGCTACTTCCGCACGCTCGAGACCGCGATCGAGCAGGGTCGCGGCCACGGCTACCACAAGCCGATCATGATCGCGGGCGGCGTGGGCACCGTCGACGACGCGCATCGCGCGAAGCTCGGCCTGGCGCCCGGCGCACTGCTGGTGCAGCTCGGCGGCCCCGGCATGCGGATCGGGCTCGGCGGTGGCGCGGCGTCCAGCATGGGCGTCGGCGCGAACCGCGCGGAGCTCGACTTCGCGTCGGTGCAGCGTGCGAATGCCGAGATGGAGCGCCGCGCGCAGGAGGTCATCGACGCGTGCCGGGCGCTCGGCGAGCACAACCCGATCCGGTCGATCCACGACGTCGGCGCCGGCGGCCTGTCCAACGCAGTGCCCGAAATCGCGCACGATGCCGGCCGCGGCGCGGCGATCGACCTCGGCGCGGTGCCGGTGCTGGAGACGGGGATGTCGCCGGCGCAGATCTGGTGCAACGAATCGCAGGAACGCTACGTCCTCGCGATCTCGCCCGACGGCCTCGACCTGCTGCGCCATCTCTGCGAGCGCGAACGCTGCCCGTTCGCCGTGCTCGGCGTCGCGACCGAGGCGCGGCGGCTGTCGCTCGCGAGCGGCGACGAGGCCGGTGCGACGGCGGTCGACATGCCGATGGACGTGCTCTTCGGCAACCCGCCGAAGATGCAGCGCGACGCCCGGCGCGTCGGGCGGGCGCCACCCGACGGCGGCGTCGACCTGGCGACCTTCGACCTCGCGGCGCTCGCGGTGCAGGTACTTCGGCTTCCCGCGGTCGCGAGCAAGTCCTTCCTGATCACGATCGGCGATCGAACCGTCGGCGGGCTGAGTTCGCGCGACCAGATGGTCGGCCCGTGGCAGGTGCCGGTCGCCGACTGCGCGGTCGGCCTTCTCGGCTATCGTTCGCACGTCGGCGACGCCCTCGCGATCGGCGAGCGGTCGCCGGTCGCGATGCGCGATCCGGCGGCGGCGTCGCGGCTGGCGGTCGCGGAGGCGCTGACGAACCTGATGTCGGCGTGCCCGGCCGACATCGGCACGGTCAAGCTCTCGGCGAACTGGATGGCGAACTGCGGCACGCCGCAGCACGATGCCGAACTCTTCGACGCGGTGCAGGCTGCCTCGCGCTTCTGCATCGAGCTCGGCGTGTCGATACCGGTCGGCAAGGACTCGTTGTCGATGCGCACCCGGTGGCGTACGCACGGCGGCGACGAGGTCGAGATCGGGTCTCCGGTGTCGCTGATCGTGACGGCGCACACGCCGCTCGCCGACGTGCGCGACGCACTGACGCCCGAACTCGCGCCGCGCACCGACACGACGCTGGTGTTCATCGATCTCGGTGCGAACCGACGCGCGATCGGCGCGTCCGCGCTCGAGCAGGTGACCGGACTCGCAGGGCAGGCCGCGAGCGGGGGCGACGCGCCGGCGGACGCCTGCGACGCCGCGCGTCTCGTCGCCGCGTTCGCGGCAATCCGGGAGGCCCGCTCGAGGGGCCTGCTGCTCGCGTATCACGACGTGTCGGACGGCGGGCTCTTCGTCGCCGTCTGCGAGATGGCCTTCGCCGGGCACTGCGGCGTGTCGATCAACGTCGACATGCTGACGATCGATCCGCATTCGTCCGACTGGGGCGATTTCAAGATCCGTCCGGAGCAGGTGGGCGCGCAGCGCAACGAGCTGACGCTGCGCGCGCTGTTCTGCGAGGCGCCCGGCGTCGTCGTGCAGGTCGAACGCAGCGATCGTGACGCGTTGCTGGGGCTGCTTCGCGAGCGTGGCCTCTCGCCGTACTCGCACGTGATCGGCGCGCCGAACGCGAGCGACACGATCGAGATCATGCGCGACGCGCGAAGCATCTTCGCGCAGCCGCGCGCCGAGTTGAAGCGGGTGTGGTCCGAGACGAGCTACCGCATGGCGATGCTGCGCGACGATCCCGATTGCGCCGAGGAGGAATTCGCGCTCGCCGCTGCGGGCGTCGACGTGCCGCCGCCGCTCGCGGTGCTCGTGCCTGCCGATTGGTCGTCCGGCGAGCAGCACGGCGCGCCGGTGATCGGCGGTCGCCGGCCGCGCGTGGCCGTGCTGCGCGAGCAGGGCGTCAACAGCCAGCGCGAGATGGCGGCGGCCTTCGACCTCGCGGGTTTCGACGCGTTCGACGTGCACATGACCGATCTGAGCAGCGGTCGGCACCGCCTCGCCGACTTCCAGGCGTTGGTCGCGTGCGGCGGCTTTTCCTACGGCGATGTGCTCGGTGGCGGCACCGGCTGGGCGAGGAGCATCCTGTTCAATGCGGCGCTCGCCGAGCAGTTCTCCGACTTCTTCACGCGTGCCGACACGCTGACGCTGGGCATCTGCAACGGTTGCCAGATGCTGTCGCAGCTCAAGGCGCTGATCCCGGGCGCGGGAGCGTGGCCCCGGTTCCTTCGGAACCGCTCGGCGCAGTACGAGGCGAGGGTGTCGCTGGTCGAGGTGATGCCGTCACCGTCACGCTTCCTCGGGTCGATGGCGGGCTGGCGCCTGCCGATCGCGGTCGCGCACGGCGAGGGGCGGGTCGATTTCGCGGCGAATGCCGTCGCCGACCCGTCGACGGCGATCGGCGCGCTGCGCTTCGTGGATGGTGGCGGCCTCCCGGCGACGCGCTACCCCGCCAACCCGAACGGATCGGCCGATGGACTCACCGGCTTCACGACCCCCGACGGCCGCGCGACGATCATGATGCCGCACCCGGAGCGGATGTTCCGCTACGCGCAATGGTCGTGGCGCCCGCACGCGGCTGCCGCGCCCGACGGCGATCACTCGCCGTGGATGCGGCTCTGGCAGGACGCGCGCCGCCACTTCGCGTAGCACGGCGTCGCGCGCTCAGGCCGACGGGATGAAGGTGTCGTCGTCCTGGTGCTTGCGCTCGAACTTCAGGAACGTGTAGTAGCCGCAGGTCTTGCCGTCCGGATATTCGCGGCAGACGTCGGGGCGGGCCTCGTAGATCGTGCAGCGACGCGCGTCGGTGTCGAAGAAGCGGCAGATCGTCTCGTAGACGTCGTCCTTCTGATGGCGGAGGATCCGTTCGTCGACGTCGTCGTCGCGGTAGCGGCGCGTGAACTTGCGCTCGGCCGCCTCGATGTCGATGCCGAAGTGCCGTGCGAGGCGCTTCAGGTCCTTGTCCTTCACCTCGATCCGCGGGTAGCTGCAGCAATACCCGGGGCACTGGCTGCAGTCGTATTGCACCTTGGGCACCTTGGTGCCCTTGTCCTTCTTGGCCATGGAGTTCCGTGACGCGGCGATGGTGGCCGGGATCGGCCGTTCTGGCGCGCGCGTGGCGTCCGTGAAGCGGACGGCCGACGCTGCTGCGCGCGGATTCTATGCCAGAAGCCTCTCGCGACGCCGGATCGCGCGGCGTAGGAAGCGCGCCGGATCGAGCGCTGTCGCAAGTGCCGGTTCGAGCAGCGGGGGCTCGCCGGATGCCGTCGCCGCAAGGCATTCGCCGCCGAGCATCGACCACAGCACGCCACGGGCGCCGAGACCGGTCATCAGGAACAGGCCGTCGCGGCGCGGCCAGGGGAGTCGATCGTTGCGCGAATGCCGCTCGAGCTGAGCGAGGACCGCGGCGAAGTCCGGAACGCGGCCGATCATCGGCAGGCTGTCGTCGAACCCGAGCCGCACGCCCGGTGCCGCGAGTCGCCATCGATACGCCGGTTCGCGCGCGCGAACATCGGCGAGTCCGGCCGGGTCGGCGCACGGCCCGGTCACGCAGTGCCGGCCGGGCCATTCGAAACGGTAGCGTTCGCCGCCGGCGATGCTCGGCTGCTCGTTTCGCCGCGCGTCGTCGTCGTCTCCATCCCCGTTTCCATCGCCGACCGCGACGCGCGCGGGAATCATCCGCATCTTGCCGACCGCGTGCGGGCCGGCGTCGAGCAGGCCGGAGAGCGCCAGCGCGTCGTGCTGGCACGCGAGGAAGACCGAATGCGCGCGCGCGAGCGTCGCGCCGCGCGGACCGAGCAGCGCCCAGCCCTGCGCGTCGTCGCGGAGCGCCGCGACGCAGTCGCCGCGCCGCAGCCGGATGTGCGGATCCGCCAGGACCTGCGCGATCCAGTCACGGGTGCGCAGCAGTCGCGCGCGCACGAACCGGACTGCGGGTGCGTCGGCCGCGCCGCTCGCGCCGTCGTGCGGTACCGGCGCGGCCCTCGCCATCAGCGCTGCAGGCCAGTGCGCGACGAGGCGATCGATCGCCGCCGGATCCGCGGCCAGCGTCCGACCGCAGACGAGCGACGCCGCCGCCCTCGGGCCGTCGACCCGCCGACCGATCAGCATCGCCGCGCGCAGCAGGCGCGTGCGGACGTCGTCGGTCGTCGTCGCGGCCGGATGTTCGGCCAGCAGCGGGATATCGGCGACGACGCCGCCCGGGCGTTCCGTGCGCTCGAGGACGTCGACCTCCCAGCCTCGGCGTGCGAGCGATTCGGCGATCGACAGGCCCGCGAGCCCTGCGCCGACGACGACCGCCCGGTCGCGCACGCGCCGCGCACGCGCCTCGTGCCACTGCACCAGTCCCCGGGCATCCCGCGGCGAGAGGCCGATGCCCACGCTCAGCACATGTCGCCCGCCGCCGAAGGCGATCCGCTGCAGGCCACGGCACGCGAGCGGCCAGTCGCGCACGAGCGTCGCACGCACCCCGGCGTCGAGGCGCTCGTCGTCGCGAAGGGCACGTACCGCCGGCGCGCCGAGCGCCGCGGCATCGAGCAGCCACAGCGCGTCCGTCGGCTCGCCGTCGGACGCGTGCGGGATCGACGCAAGGAAGGCCACCGCGCGCCAGGTGTCCTCCGCGCCGTGCCAGACGCGGCTCACGCGCCCCCGGTCCGTTGCGCGCGGACCGCGGCGAACGGTGCCGGCGACAGGGCGTCGTCGGCGAGCGACGCGGCGGGGCCGTCCCGACCGCAAAAGCCGGCGTTCGTCGCGCCGGCGCACGCGGGCCGGGATCGTTGTCCCTTCATCCGTGCTAGCTTAGCAACGATATGGCCGACTGGTTACACAATCGCAACGCAATCGTCACCGGCGCCGCCCGAGGCGTCGGGCTGGCGGTCGCGCAGACGCTCGCGCTGCTCGGTGCCCGCGTGCTGATGGTCGACAACGGCTGCGCGGTCGACGGCGCGCCCGAGGATGCGGCCGTCACCGAGCTGGCCGCGTCGAGGGTCCCGGGTGCCGAGCCCCTGGTGATCGACGTCGCGGCACCCGGCAGCGGCGAACGCATCGTCGAGGCCGCGCTCCGGCACTTCGGCTCAGTCGACCTGGTCGTGCACGGCGCGGGGATCCTGGCGAGCCCGCCGCCCGCGGGTGCGTCCGAGGTCATGCCCGGCGCGCCGGCATCGCGCGCCGCGTCGGTCCGCGCGGCCCTCGAGCGCGTGTTCGCGGTCGACGTCCTCGGCGCCGCCGAACTGTTCGAAGCCGTCGAGCCCGTCCTTCGGCGCCAGATCGTCGACGGCCGGGTGCCCGGGGCGATCGTGTCGCTGATCGCGGCCGAAGCGCTCTACGGCGACGCCGAGCTCGTCTGCGAATCGGTCGGCAAGGCGGGGCTGCTCGCGCTGACCCGGTCGATGTCGCATCGCGTCGCGCCGCTCGGCGTGGCCTGCAACGCGGTGATCCCGATGGCCGGTACCCGGCAGGCGAACGTCGCCACCGCCTGGTGCGACGATCGCCAGGCCTTCCAGGCGTCGTTGCGCCCGCTGACGCCGACGCTGGTCGCGAACCTGATCGCGTGGCTGTGCACGCCGCTCGCCGCCGGCATCAACGGCCAGGTGTTCATGGCACGCGGGCGCGAGGTGATGGTGTTCTCGCAGGGGCGTCCGGCCAACAGCTTCTTCCAGTCGCAGATCCTCGAGCCCGACGAACTCGCGCAGTCGATGAAGGCGCTGCGACGCGACCTCGCCGACGACTGGTCGGTGTTCGACGCGTTCGGCAACGACCCGATTCCCTGACGTCGGCCCGCGCCGACGCGCGTGCGTCGGCACGCCATCCCATCCCGTCGAGCACCGCATGAGCAAAGCCGCCAGCGATTCCCGAGCCAGTCCGCCGCCCGGCCACATCCGGCTCACCTCGCATCCGCACGCGGAGCCGAGCGCGCCGGGCGAGGGCGCGCCGACGATCCGCTGGGGCGCCGCGAGCGCCGCCGAGCGCGGGCCGGTCGTCGGCACCACGCTGAATCGCTCGCACCGCAACGTGATCGGCACCCACTCGGGCTCCTACGGGATCTATCGTGCGCTCGCGGTCGCCACCGGTTCGCTGAAGAAGGCGCATCGGGCCGACCTGACGGACACGGCGCCGACGCACGCGATCGGGCCGCATCCCTCGTGGCACGACCCGAAGCGCATCGTGTCGCTCGATCCGTGGGGCGCGCTGGTCGCCAGCGCGTTCGCCGACGTCATTGCGGCCGGCGTCGACGTCCGTCCGACGATCGCCGTCACGCAGGCGCACATCGACCTGCCCGAGATCAAGGAGGCGATCGACGCCGGGCGTCTCGAACCCGACGGCCGTGTATTGCTTCAGAACGGGTCCGCCGTCGTCACCAAGGCGGCGATCGAGCCCGTCTGGTGGCTGCCCGGGGTGGCCGAGCGCTTCGGCTGCACCGAGGCCGCGCTGCGCCGCGCGCTGTTCGAGGAGACCGGCGGCATGTACCCCGAACTCGTCACGCGAAGCGACATCGAGGTCTTCCTGCCCCCGATCGGCGGGCAGACGCTCTACGTGTTCGGCAATCCGCGCGACCTCGCCGACACCTCGGTCAGGCTGACCTGCAGGGTGCACGACGAGTGCAACGGCTCGGACGTGTTCGGATCGGACATCTGTACCTGCAGGCCCTACCTGACGCACGCGATCGAGGAGGGCATCGTCTGCGCGCAGCGCGGCGGCGTCGGACTCGTCGTCTATTGCCGCAAGGAGGGCCGCGCGCTCGGCGAGGTCACGAAGTTCCTCGTCTACAACGCGAGGAAGCGGCAGGTCGGCGGCGATTCGGCCGACAAGTACTTCCTCCGGACCGAGTGCGTGGCCGGGGTGCAGGACATGCGCTTCCAGGCGCTGATGCCCGACACGCTGCATTGGCTCGGTGTGCGCCGGATCCACCGGCTCGTGTCGATGAGCAACGACAAGTACGACGCGATCACCGGCTCGGGGATCGAGGTCGTCGAACGCGTCGGCATTCCGGATGCGCTGGTGCCGGCCGACGCCCGCGTCGAGATCGAGGCGAAGATCGCCGCCGGCTACTTCTCGCTCGACCCGGTCCCCGACGCGGCCCGGCTCGCCGGCACCCGTGGCCGGGACCTCGACGGTGGCGGCGCCTGAGCCGGCGGGCCGCGACGAATCGGCCGGCTCTGGCGCGGGTCCGCAAGCGTCGTCGTCGGTCGAGCCGTCGCAGCTCGCGCAGGCGCTCGAACGCCTGCGCTCGACGAGGACGATCCGCGAGCGCTGCGAGCGGATCCTCGGGCGGGTCGCGGCCGGCGACTCGCGATGGTTCAGGCTGGACGCCGACGCGATGGCGGTCGCGATCGACCGCGTCGCGCGACTGAGCATCGAACGATTTCCGGATCTGCGGCTGCCGTATCACAGTCGCTGGCGTCACTTCGAGGCGATCGGCGTCGATCGGCACACGCCGCTTCGGCGGCGCATGCTGGCACGCGCAGGTGGCGATGCCGCGCGCGTGGCGCGCGCGACGCTCGACCTCGCGGTGATCAGCGTGCTGCTCGACGCGGGGGCCGGCGAACGCTGGCGCTTCACGGATCCTTCGTCGAGCGCGTCGATCGGCCGCTCGGAGGGCCTTGCGCTCGCGAGCCTGCACGCGTTCGACGCCGGCCTCTTCTCGTCCGATCCGCACTGGCCCTGGCAGGTCGACGCCGCGGCACTCGAGCGCGTCGACGCCCCTCGGCTCGCCGCCGCGTTCCAGGTCTCGACGGTGAACCCGCTGGTCGGACTCGAAGGCCGTGCCGGCCTCGTTGCGGCGCTTGCCGGCGCGCTGCGGGCGCGCCCCGACTGCTTCGGCGACCCGGCGCGACCCGGCGCGATCTTCGACGTGCTCGCGTCCGGCGGTTGCACGCGGATCGACGCGCGCGCGATCCTCGCCGTGGTGCTGGAAGGGTTCTCGCCGATCTGGCCGACGGGTCAGCGGATCGGCGCGCATCCGCTGGGCGACTGCTGGCCACACCCTTTCGCGACGCCGCCCGGCGATGCGCGGGTCGATGCCGGCCGGGTGCCGTTCCACAAGCTGTCCCAGTGGATGACGTACTCGCTGCTCGAGCCCTTCGAATGGGCCGGCATCGGCGTCGACGGCATCGATGCGCTGACGGGCCTGCCGGAATACCGGAACGGCGGCTTGCTGATCGACACCGGCGTGCTCGTGCCGTCGGCCGACGTGCTCGCGCGTCAGCCGCTGCCCGTCGACGACGAGGCGGTGGTCGAGTGGCGTGCCTGCACCGTCGCGCTGCTCGACCGGCTCGCCGAGGGCGTGCGTGCCGAGATCGGCGCGCGAACGGGGCTGCGGGGGCAGGCGGCTGCGCTGCCGCTCGCGGCGATCCTCGAAGGCGGCACCTGGGCCGCGGGCCGAGCGATCGCGCAGGAGCGGCGCGGCGGCGCCCCACCACTCGCCGTGCGGATCGACGGCACGGTCTTCTGAGCGCACGCGCCGGCGGCGCGCGGTCGGTACGGCATACTCGCGGGCGACACGCGCGCGTCGCGACCGTTCGAATCCAGTACACGGAGTCCGGCATGCAGGACGAAAGGCCCGAATCGGCATCACCGAACCTGGTCGTGATCGACCACCCGCTGGTCCAGCACAAGCTCACGCTGATGCGCAAGGTTGGCACCAGCAGCAACAGTTTCCGCCGGCTTCTGACCGAGACGGCGTCGCTGCTCGCGTACGAGGTGCTGCGCGACATGCCGATGCAGCGTATCGACATCGAGACGCCGCTCGAACGGATGAGCTCGCCGGTCATCGACGGCAAGAAGGTGTGCCTCGTGTCGATCCTTCGCGCCGGCTCGGGCATCCTCGACGGCTTCCTGTCGGTGATGCCGAGCGCGCGTGTCGGTCACGTCGGCCTGTACCGCGATCCCAAGACGCTGGTCGCGGTCGAGTACTACTTCAAGATGCCGCCGTCGATGCGCGAGCGCGACGTGATCGTCGTCGATCCGATGCTCGCGACCGGCAACTCCGCGGTCGCGGCGGTCAGCCGCCTGAAGGAGTTGAAGCCGCGATCGATCAAGTTCGTCTGCCTGCTGACCGTACCGGAGGGAATCCGCACGTTCCACGAAGCCCATCCGGACATCACCGTCTTCACGGCGGCGATCGATCGGCAGCTCGACGATCACGGCTATATCCTGCCGGGGCTCGGGGATGCGGGCGACCGGATCTTCGGCACGCGATGACGCATCGGCGGCGACGGAACACGACTGCGGGGAACGGTGGATGAGCGAGTTCGACTACGACCTTTTCGTGATCGGTGGCGGTTCGGGTGGCGTGCGCGCGGCCCGGATCGCGGCGACCCACGGCGCACGCGTCGCGGTCGCCGAGTCCTCGCGCTTCGGCGGCACCTGCGTGATCCGGGGTTGCGTGCCCAAGAAGCTGCTGGTGTACGCGTCGCGCTTCGCGGACGACTTCCACGATGCGGCAGGGTTCGGCTGGGACGTCGGCAGCCCGACGCACGACTGGTCGACGCTCATCGCCAACAAGGATCGCGAGATTGCGCGTCTCGAGGCGGCCTACCGGAGCAACCTCGTCAAGGCAGGGGTCGAGACGATCGCCGAGCGCGCGACGATCGCCGCGGCGCACACGATCCGCCTCGCGTCGGGCCGGCAGGTGCGCGCGAAGCGGATCCTGGTGGCGACCGGCGGCCGTCCGTTCGTGCCGTCGACGCTGAAGGGGCGCGAGCACGCGATCACGTCCGACGAGGCCTTCGACCTGCCGCGTCTGCCGCCGCGGATCGCGATCGCCGGCGCCGGCTACATCGCGCTGGAGTTCGCCTGCATCTTCGCCGGGCTGGGCTCGAAGGTGACGATCGTGCACCGCGGCGACCGGCTGTTGCGCCACTTCGACCACGACCTTTCCGAAGGGCTGTTCGCGGCGTTGCAGGCGAAGGGGATCGAGATGCGCCTGCACGCGCACATCGATGCCCTCGAGCGCCGCGACGACGCGATCCGCGTCGCGCTCGCCGACGGCGCGGTGCTCGAGGTCGACGAGATGATGCTCGCGACCGGGCGCGTGCCGAACACCGCCGGGCTCGGGCTCGAGGCGATCGGCGTCGAGCTCGACATCGACGGCGCGATCCCGGTCGACACGTTCTCTCGGACCCGCGTCGAGCACGTCTTCGCGATCGGCGACGCGACCAATCGCGTCAACCTCACGCCGGTCGCGATCCGCGAAGGTCATGCGTTCGCCGACAGCGAGTTCGGCCCGCGGCCCTGGGTCGTCGATTACGACTGCATCCCGACGGCGGTGTTCACCACGCCGGAGCTCGGTACTGTCGGCCTGACCGAGGCAGCGGCGATCGAGAAGCACGGCATCGTCGACGTCTATCGGACCGAGTTCCGATCGATGAAGGCCACCCTCGCCGGCAGCAGCGAGCGGGTGATGATGAAGCTGGTCGTCGACGTGTCGACCGACCGGATCGTCGGCGCCCACCTGCTTGGGCCCGACGCGGCGGAGATGGCGCAGTTGCTCGCGACGATGCTGCGCCTGGGCGCCACCAAGCGCGACCTGGACCAGACGATGCCGCTGCATCCGTCGGCTGCCGAAGAGCTGGTGACGATGCGCACGGCGACGGCGCGGCGCACTCGCCGGTAGGGCCTGTCCCGGCGGCGGACGCCGTTGCCCGCGTCACGCGACGCGCCGGCGTTGATTGACACAGGTCAAGGCCGCGGAACCGGGGCTTCGGCACCATAGCGCGCTTGACCGGCTCGCATCGGCGCCGGCGTCGAGAGGCCCCATCGCGTGAATCCATCGTCCCCGCTCGCTCCATTCTCGTTGCGGGGGCGTTCGCTCCTGCCGGTCGTGCAGGGAGGCATGGGGGTCGGCATCTCGGCGCACCGCCTCGCCGGCAGCGTCGCGGGCTGCGGTGCGATGGGCACGCTCGCATCGATCGACCTGCGGCGCCACCATCCCGACCTGATGGCCCGCTCGCTGGTCGCCGAGCGCGGCGACGCCGCCGGTGCGCGCGACGCGATCGACACGGCGAACCTCGAGGCGCTCGATCGCGAGATCCGCGAGGCGAAGCGGATCGCGGCGGGCCGGGGCGCGATCGCGGTCAACGTCATGCGGGCGGTCAGCGCGTGGCGCGCCTACGTGCGGCAGGCCTGCGAGAGCGGGGCCGACGCGATCGTGATGGGCGCAGGCCTGCCACTGGACCTGCCCGAGCTGACGGCCGAATTCCCGGATGTCGCGCTCGTGCCGATCCTCTCGGACAGTCGGGGCGTCGCGCTGCTGGTGCGCAAGTGGATGCGGCGAAACCGGCTGCCCGATGCGATCGTGATCGAGCACCCGCGGCACGCGGGTGGCCATCTGGGCGCCGCGAGCCTCGACGACGTCGACGATCCGCGCTTCGACTTCGAGCGGGCGATTCCCGAGACGCTCGAGACCTTCGAGAAGCTCGGCATCCCCGCCGGCACGATCCCGCTGATCCCCGCCGGCGGCATCGATTCGCACGAGCGCGTGCGCGAACTGCTCGCGCTCGGCGCCTCCGCCGTGCAGCTCGGCACCGCGTTCGCGGTCTGCGCCGAGGGCGACGCGAATCTCGCGTTCAAGCGCGTGCTCGCCGACGCCGAGCCCGCGACCGACCTCGTCACCTTCATGAGTGTCGCCGGGCTGCCGGCTCGCGCCGTGCGCACGCCGTGGCTCGACACGCACCTGAAGCACGAGGCGCGAAAGGCGGCGCTCGCCCGGGTGAAGCCGCGCTGCGTGATGAAGTTCGACTGCCTGATCCAGTGCGGGCTGCGCGACGGGATCGGCAAGTACGGCCAGTTCTGCATCGACCGACAACTGGCCGCCGCGATGAACGGCGACGTGTCGAAGGGGCTGTTCTTCCGCGGCGCGTCCCGGCTGCCGTTCGGCCGCGAGATCCGACCGGTCGCCGACCTGATCCGCTACCTGCTGACCGGCGAGCGGGCCGTGGACCTGGCCGGCGCGACCTGATCCCAGGCCCGCGCTCGGCCCGCACGGCGAGGGCGCGCAGGGCAACGCGCGCCGTCGCCGCCTTGCGCTGACGTGCCGCCGCCACAGGCGCGTCGACCGGCGGTCGGACGGAAGTCGGCGTCCGTGACGGAGTGCCGTGGGCACGCGCCAGCCTGCCTTAAGCTTGGCATCGCTTATGTCACACGTTGCAACCAAACCCGAGCGACAGGCCCGTACGGCGCGCCAGATCCTCGACGAGATCCGTGAGCCGATCCTCACCGGGCTCAGCGGCGCATTGCGGCGCGCGTTCGCCAGCACGATCGACGTGCTGCTCGAGAAGTTGCTCGCCGAGAAGTCCTGGGAGATGCGCCAGCAGATCGACGATGCGCTCGACCTGCTGCGAAACGGTCGTGAGGGCATCGAGGCGAAGTTCGACCAGGCCTGCATCGACGAGTGGGCGAGCCGGACCGGAACGGGGCGCGATCGTGACGGCGACGTCGCCGCCGCCAAGGCGCAGCCGCCCCGGGCCGCCGGCACGATGCCGACGATGCTCTCGCTGCTCGACGACACGGCGATCGGAGACCAGCTGACCGTCGGGCGGATCGCGACCCGCGCGCGTCGACGGCTCGACGAGGAACAGATCGACGGCCTGAGGGCGCGCTTCGGCGCGCTGCTCGGTCGCGAATGGTTCGCCGACAACGATTTCCCGATCGCACCCGACGTGGTGCTCGAGTCGCTGCGCAAGGCGCTGTCGGCCTTCGGCCCGGTCAAGGTCGTCGCCGACCTGCTCGACCTGTTCGAGCCGATGATCACCGCCGACCTGGCGACGCTGTACGCCGAGGTCAACGCGCTGCTCGTCAAGCGTGGCGTGATGCCCGAGATCAAGTACCAGATCTCGAAGGGGCACAATGCGCCCGGCGGATCGGCCCGCACCGACGGCGCGCAGGGCGATGCCGCCTCGGACGTCGATCCGGTTCAGGACGGCCCGGGCGTCGGCACCCGGGGCAGGGCGGCGCCGTCCGCAGCACCGCGTGGGCGCCGGCCGGCCGGCGGGTCCGGACAGGGCTACCGCGGTGGCGCCGAGGCCGACGGCACCGGCGATTTCGTCGGCCGAATGCAGGATGCGGTCGGCGAACTCGGGCCGTCGTTCATCGGGTCGCCGGAAGACCACGACGGGGCGACGGGCGGCGGCGACGCGTCGGGGTACGCCGACGCCGGCGTGCAGGACGCAGGCGGCGGCGCCTATCACGCCGACCTTCGCGGCCCCGCGCCCGGCGGGTCGGGGGGCGCGGCGGGTGCCGGTGGCGCACCGTCGATGCTGCCGGCCAACGTCGTCAGCAACCTCGCTGCGCAGGTCGGTCAACGGATTCCGGCAGCCCAGGGATCGGCGACACGCTATCTGAGCGACGCGGTCCGATTCGGCACGAGCCACGCGAACCTGCCTGCACCCAGCAGCGACCTCCTCACCGCGCTGAGCACGCTCCAGGTCGCCGAGCCCGCCGAGGGGCTGGACGCGGCGGCGATGGTGGCGGCCGCGCGCGCCACGTCCGCGCAGGCCGCGCGCGAGCACGGTTCGCCGCTCGAGCGGCTGATCATCGAGACCGTCGGTCTCGTGTTCGAGCACGTATACGAAGACCCGGCGATCGCCGACACGATCAAGCAGCAGCTGCTGCGCCTGCAGGTCGCCGCGTTCAAGGCGGCGCTGATCGATCCGAGCTTCTTCGCGCGGCCCGAGCACCCGATGCGCCGGCTGATCGACCGCATCGCCGAACTCGGCTCCGATCCCGATTTCGAGACCGACCCCGGTTCGCCGATGGTCGTGGGCGTCGCCGACGTCGTGACCTGGGTGCTCGCGACCTTCGATCGCGACCTCGACGTGTTCGAGACGGCGATCACGCGCGTGCTGGCGATCGTCGAGGCCGAGACGGGACGACGCTCCGAGCGGCTCGCCAAGGTCGCGGCGGCGGCCGCGAAGGCCGAGACGCTCGAGCGCACCCGCGACGAGGTGAGGGCCGAACTGCTCGCGGGCGTCGACGCAACGACGCCTGAGTTCGTCACCGCCTTCATCACCGATCACTGGGCGGAGGTCGTCTCGCGGATCCGCACCGGCGCCGACTATGCGCCCTTCGACGACGCGCGTGCGCGCCGCACGGCGCGCACGCTGCTCTGGAGCATCGCGCCCAAGCTTCCGTCGCAGGTGCGCGAACTCGCATCCGAACTGCCGCAGCTCATCGCCGACCTTTCGCGGGGCCTGTCGTTCGTCGCGACCAGCGAAGCCGAGCGCGAGCTCTTCTTCAGCGAACTGCTCGCCTGGCACGGCGCCGCGATCGCCGAAGCGAAGCGGATGCAGCAGGTCGGCGCCACGCGTTCGACGCGGGTCGTCGCGGCGATCGAGGCGGCGAGGAATGCGCCGTCCCGGCCGGACGAGAAGTCCGGGGAGGCAGCGAAGGCGGCGGATGCGCCTCAGGCCGACCGAGCGGCGGACGCCGCCGACGCGGGGTCGTCCGCCCCGGCGCAAGGGCACGACGCGAAGCCGCGCGACGCGTCGAGACGCGAGGCGGCAGCGAACGATGCGGTCGCGATGCTCGAACTCGTCAACGGCACCGAGATCGAGCTCCACGGTGCGAACGGCGAGAGCAAGCGACTCAAGCTCGGCTGGATGAGCCCCGCCCGCACGGTCTTCATCTTCTCTCGCTATCCGAAGGACCACTGGACGGTTCGGCGCCCGATGCTCAATCAGCTGCTCGAGCAGGGTCGGCTGCGGGTCGTCAGCCGACCGGCGAAGACCGGGCAGGTCATCGAGTCGCTGAAGGGGCGTTGATACACGCCGCGGGTGCGCCGGCGACGTCCGCACGCACGGCCGTTACCATCGCAGGTCGCGCCATCGGCGCACGAGCCCACGGAGTTGCAGCGATGCCACCGAGTTCCACACCCCAGCCGCTTCCCGCATCCGGCGCGCCGGCCGATGCATCGGCCGCCTCGCGCGGCTTCGTGGTCGAGATCCGCGTGGTCTTCGGCGATTGCGACCCGGCGGGTATCGTGTACTTCCCCAATTTCTACCGCTGGTTCGATCAGGCGACCCACGATCTGTGCGCCGCCGCCGGCTACGACCTCGGCGAGGTCCGCGCGCAGCGCGGCTGGGTCGGATATCCGATCGCCGAGGCGTCCGCGAAATTCCGCGCGCCGGCAACCTTCGGCGACCTGATCACGGTCGAGACCCGCGTGCAGACCTGGCAGCCGCGCTTCTTCCTGTTGTCGCACCGCGTGCGACGCGGTGGGCAGCTGCTCGCCGAGGGTGCCCAGACGCGCTTCATCGGGTATCACGACGCGTCGCGCGGCGGCAAGCTGGCCGCGCTCGAGATCCCGGCCGCGTTTCGCGAGGCCATCGATGCCGTGGCATACTGACAGCGCCCGCAGGCCAGGGGCACGGGTCGGCATCTGCCGACACCGCTTCATTCTCTCAGTACAGGAACGTTCGTGAGTACAGGCAAAGTAAAGTGGTTCAATGATTCCAAGGGCTTCGGCTTCATTTGTCCGGATGATGGCGGCGGCGATCTCTTCGCGCATCACACGGCCATCCAGGGCACCGGCTTCAAGTCGCTGCAGGAGAACCAGAAGGTTTCGTTCGACGTGGTCAATGGTCCCAAGGGCAAGCAGGCTGCGAACATTCAGGTGATCTGAGCACGAACGTTGCCGTGACGCGAAAGCCCCGCCCGAGCGGGGCTTTCGCGTCTTGGGAGCGGCCGATGGGCGGCTGTTGCCTACGTCCGCGCGGCGTCGATCGCCGCGGAAGGGTCCGGGTCGATCGGAGGATGGTTTGATGAGACCGACTGGAACGGTATTGCGCAAGACGGCCGCTGGCTCGGCCGAGGTACAGACGCGGCGCCACGGGCTGGCGCGCAAGACCTTCTCGCTGCTGTTGGCCGTCGACGGCCGTCGCACGCTCGAGCAGATGTGCGATACGCTCTCCGCGTACGGCGACGTCGCGGGACAGCTGGCCGAATTGCAGGCGCTCGGGCTGATCGAGGCGGTCGTCGGCGGCCCGCAGGCGGCGGGCGCGGATGCCGCCGGCGACACCCGGGGCGCATTCACGCGAACGTCCGCCCCCACCCGCGCCGGTCCCGCGACCCGCATCGATCCACCGACCGGCCTCTCGCCCTCGAGCCGCATCTCGCCGTCCACGCGCGTCTCGCCGCCGACGCGCACCGGACCCCACACCACCACCGGACCGGCGACGACCAGCGGCCCGCGCACCACGATCGGCCCGCAGACGACCACCGGCCCGCAGACGACCACCGGCCCGCGCACGACCAGCGGTCTTCAGCCCCCGGGCGGCCGGTCCCTAGCGGGCGAGCCTCGCGTGCCGATGCCGCCGGCGAGCGGCACGCAGAGCGCGGCGCCCGAGCCTGCGCCGCCACCCGCGACGGCGGGCGTGCGTGGCGCCGACCGTGCGAGCGCACGCATCCCCGCGCCCCCGGCGCATGGCGTGCTCGGCATCGCCGACGTTCCGATGCCACCGGGCGACGGGGCAGGGCGGCCCGTGGCGCGGCCGGACGCTGCACCGCCGCTGGCCGTGCGTGCAGCGCCGGACAGCTTCGACGAGTTCCGCAATCTCATCGACGTTCACCAGTACACGACGCCCGCGCGCGGCGCCGAAGCCACGACCCTCCTGCGCGAGGCGATGACGGCGTCGATCGGGCGTTCGATCGACCTCGATACGATCGACCTGCTCGAGTCGCTCGAGCGTGCCGACTCGCTGGCGGGCCTGGCCGCGCTGCTGCCGGCCTACTTCGCGATCACCGCGCCTCGAATGGGCGCCGCCGAGCACGCACGGCACGTCGAGCATCTGGCGTCGCTGATCGACGTGCCGGTGACCGACTTCCTCGCTGGCCGCCTGGTCGGCGACGGCAAGCCGAGGCGCTGACCGGTGCGGGCGGCTCGGGCCCGGGCGCCGGCGCGCCGTCACCTGCTGCGGGCGATCGGCGGCGTCGGCCTCGCCGGCGGGCTCGGCGTCGTTGCCGGCTGCACGCTTCGGCCCGACCGCGACCACGCCGGCGAGCACGCGCCCTGGCTCGGGCCGCCGCGCGAACACGGCGGCGTCGCGTGGGTGTTCAGCTCGGGGGGGCCGAGGGGCTTCACCCACGTCGGCTTTCTCAAGGCGGCGGCCGAACTCGGCCTGGTGCCGGACCTGATCGTCGGCGCGTCGGCCGGCGCGTTGATCGGTGCGCTGCGTGCGGCCGCCATGCCGGCTGCACGTATCGAGTCGCTCGCGATGGGGCTCGAGTTGACCGACGTCGTCCGGCTCGCACTGAACGCCAGCGAGCGCTTCAGCGGCGCGGGTCTCGCGGATTTCATCCGCGAGCAGGTGGCCGACGCCGCCGGCGTCACACGGATCGAGGCACTGCCGATCGCCTTCGCCGCGGTGGCGATGCATCGCCCGCCGCAGGGCGGCGAGCCGGAGGTCGTCGCGTTCAACCACGGCGACGTGGGCGTCGCGGTGCAGGCGTCGGCCGCGCTGGAGGGTCGGCTGACACCGGTGCGAATCCGCGGCCGCGTCTACGTCGACGCCGATGCGGCGATGCCGATGCCGGTTCGGGTCGCCCGCACGCTCGGCGCGAGGACCGCGATCGCGGTCGACGCGTCGGCGCACGAGGAGCGCGCCCCGCCGGGCGCCGAACGCTATCGCGTGTCGGACCTGCGCAAGCGGCAACTCGTCGCGGCCGACGCCACGCACGCGGACCTCGTGCTGCATCCGGATTTCGGCTACTGGGTCAGCCTGTCGCAAAGCTTCCGCGCGCGGGCCATCGCGGCAGGCTATCGGGAGACCATGGCGGCGGCCGATCGCCTGCGCCGCCTGCACGCGCGCGCGGTCGCGCGCGCGTCCTGACGCTGCCCCGGCGCGGCCCGGGCACGCCGCCAGGTCCTGCACGCCGGACCGGCCCGAGGGGCCGGCGTCACCCGGCCGCGGGCACGTCGGGCGGACCCGACGTCGGTCAGCCGCTGCCGGCGGTGGACGGCCCCTCGGCGGGGCGATACGGCGATTCGCCGGGATCGTCCCAGCCGAGCAGCTCGGCGAGCCGGCGCACGATCCAGTCGGCTTCCTGCTGCGCGAGCGCCGGATCGGCCGGGTCGCCGCCGACGAGCCCCCTGTGGCAGCGCTCGAGCACGTCCTGTTCGGTGATGCCGAGGTCGAACAGCAGGTTGCGCGCGTGCTCGACGAGCATCGTCGCGAGGTCCTCGCAGAACTCGTAGCGGGCCAAGATGAACGCGCGCGACTCGGTCGGCCGCAGTCGCCCCGGCGGGACGAACAGCGCGATGAACGATCGGGGGATCTCGGTCTGGTTCTCTTCGCTCATCGGCGCGAGGATAGCAGGGCGAGACGCGGCCGCCGCCCGCATCCGACCTATGCGGGCGACGCTCGCTCAGGGGTCGGGCGCGATCACGCCGAGCGCGGCGAGTCGATCGATCGCCGCGTCGTCGAGCCCGGCCTCGCGCAGCAGCGTGCGATTGTGTTCACCCATCCTCGGTGCGGCGACCAGCGGCGGCTCGATCGCCGCAAAGCGCACCGGGTTCGCGATCATCCTCGCGCTGCGGCCGTCGGGGTGGCTGAAGTCACGCAGGTTGCCGCGCGCACCGACGAAAGGGTTCCGAAGCGCCTGCTCGAGATCGTGAACCGGTGCGACCGGCACCTTGCCGGCGAGCCGCGCGAGCCAGTCGGACGTGTCGCGGGTCATCAGCGCTTCGTCGAGCAGCAGCGTCACGCGCGCGCGGTTCGCGAGTCGCGCGGCGAAGCTCGACAGCGTCGGGTCGGTGGCCCATTCGGGATGGCCGAGCGCACGGGCGAGTTCGGCCCAGAATTTCTCCTTGTTGCACATCACGAACAGCCAGCCGTCTCGCGTGCGGCACAACTGGCTCGGCACGAGGCTCGGATGCGCGCCGCGTTCGGTGCGCGGCGCGGCGGGCGCGCCGTTGAGGACCCAGGTGGCCGGGTACGCGAGGTTGTGCAGCGCGACGTCGAACAGCGAGGTCTCGACATCGGCGCCGACGCCGGTGGTGCGTGCCTGGATGACGCCCGCGAGCAGCCCGAACGCGGCGGCGAGGCCGGTGAAATAGTCGACGATCGAGAGGCCGTAGCGCACGGGCGGGCCGTCGGGTTCGCCGGTCATCATCATGTGGCCCGCCTCGGCCTGCATCAGGTAGTCGTAGCCCGGCCAGGCGCGACGCTCGCCGTCACGCCCGTAGGCCGACAGGTGCACGCAGACGATCGCCGGATTGTGGGCCTTGAGCGTGCCGTACGTCAGGCCGAGTCGGTCGGCGACGTCGCCGCGCAGGTTCTCGAGCAGCGCGTCGGCGCCGCGGACGAGTCGATGCAGCGTCGCGATGCCGTCCGGGTGCTTGAGGTCGAGCGTGAGGCTCTGCTTGTTCCGGTTGAAAGTCTCGAAGAAATGGCTGTCGGCGGGTCCGAAGAAGTGCGGCCCCACGTGACGACCGATGTCGCCGCCGTCGTGATGGTTCTCGATCTTCACGACCTGCGCGCCGAGGTCGGCGAGGTAGCTGGTGCCGAACGGTCCGGCGCCGTACTGCTCGACGGCGAGCACCCGAACGCCGGCGAGCGGCTGCGTCGGCGCCGCCGGCGGCGCGGCAGCGCCGCTCGACGCCCCGGGTCGGCGCGGATCGGAGCCGCTCACCGCGCAGGCGCTCCGCAAGGGTCGGTGGCGAGCAGCGCGTCGAGGCGGGAAAGGTCCGCGCTCGATGCGAGCCCGAGCACCGCGTCGGCGATCGCGTCCGCGTGCGCGCGGCTGAAATGCAGGCACGCGTTCTCGATGAACTTGGCGTGGATCGCGGCGTCGTCCAGCGGCCGCTCTGCGTGGCCCCGGTTCACCGCCTCGCGCCAGCTGCGCCGGCTGCCGTCGACGAGCGTGACGCGCACGGCGCCGCCGTAGTATCGCGGAAAGTCGGCGTCGGGATCGGCGATGCACTCGATCCTGTCCATCAGCGCGAGGGCTGCCGGATCGGTGTAGGCGGCGGGTGCGAGCTCGGCGAGGCCGACCCGGCCGCGGAGCAGACCGCTCGCGACCGCGTAGTGCACGCTGAACTTCGCCTCGTAGTCGGATCGCGGCCGCCGCTTGGCCGGCTGCGGCAGGCCGATCACCGGCATCGTCGGCGCAGGCACGAGTACGTCGACGCGCTCGATCGCCTCGTGCGCGACGCCACCTGCGCGCAGTGCGATCGCGGCGTCGGCACTGGCGTGCACGAGGTGGCACAGCGGGAAGGGCTTGACCGCGACGTTGGACAATTCCCAGTCGTCGGGGGCGTCGCGATCGTCGACGCGGCGAGCCGCCGCTTCGAGCGCGGCGGGTGACGGCGCGGTGGCGTCGCCGAGGTAGTTCGCGTAGAGCCCGAAGCGCCCGCCGAGTGGCGCCGCGGGCGCCGGGATGCCGTGCGCGGCGAAGTGTGCCGCCTGCAGGCCGGCCTGCGCGGCCCACCCCGGCTGAAAGCGCTTGGTCCACGCTCCGTCGTCGAGGAACTGCAGGCTGCCGCTGGCGAAGGAAAGCGCCATGCCGTGGGCGCCCAGCACGCCGCTGGCGTCCAGGCCCATCAGGCTGGCGCACGCGGTGGCCGCGGCGAAGGTGCCGACGACGCCGGTCGGATGAAAGCCCTTCGCGTGGAAGCCGCCGCTCGCCAGAGCGGCGATCCGCGCGCCGACCTCGACGCCTGCGACGTAGGCCGCGATCGCGTCGGCGCCGCTAGCCGCGCGCTGGGAGGCGAGCGCGAGCACCGCCGGCGCGACCGCCGCCGTGAGGTGCACCACGCCGGCGACGTGCGTGTCGTCGTAGTCGAGCCCGTGGCACAGCACGCCGTTGGCGAGCATCGCGTCGCGAAGCGGCAGGCGCCGCGCGAAGCCGACGACCGGAAGGAGACCGGCCGCGCCGGCCGTGCTCCCGGGCCCGGGATCCGGGCCCAGCAGGTCGCCGCCGGCGAGCGCCGCGATCGCGTCGACGCTTCGGGTGGCGAAGGACTCGCGCCTCGCCGCGAGCCCGCAGCCGATCGCGTCGAGCAGCAGGTGGCTGCCGCGATCGATGATCGAACGCGGGATCGCCTGCGGCTTCAGCCGGTGCGCGAAGCCGGCGAGCGCGGTCGCGAACGCATCGGCGCCTCGCGCACCGGCGCCTCGCGCATCGGCCGCCGCGCCGGCGACGTCGGGGATCCGGACTACCATGGCACCATCGGTGGTCGCCTGAGCGGGCGGGTCGCGCCGCAGGCCCACGGCTCGTCGTGTCCGTGCGCACCGCGCGGTGCAACTTCGATCATTTGTATGGACAATACTGCAAGGCGTCGACGATATCGCAGACCGCCGATGCCGGCAAGCACCGGCGCCACCGGCTCGCGACATGCCCGATGACACGCGCACCGCGCGGCGCGAGTCCGTGCCGGCATCGACCGCCACAGGGCGACCGGCGCCCGGGGCGGGCACGCCGGATCGCCAGGACCGGCCAATCTATCTTCAGGTGGCCGACGTCCTCAAGCGGGGGATCGAGCGCGGCGTCTGGCCGGTAGGCTCGCGGCTGCCGACCGAGGTCGAACTGTGCGAGACGCACGCGATCAGCCGGTTCACCGCGCGCGAGGCGATACGGGTGCTCGCCGCCGCCGGCCTGGTGACGCGGCGCCAGCGTATCGGCACGATCGTCACGGCGCTGCCCGAGGACGCGCGCTTCAATCACGAGATTCGCTCGCTGGCCGACCTGCTGCAGTACGCGCGTACCACGCGGATGCGGTTCTCGTCGGTCGTCCGCGCCCCGGTCGGCCGCAAGGAAGCGCGCCGCCTCGGGTTGCGCGAAGGCGAGGCGTGGGTCCGGGCGACCGGTGTCCGGGTCGATCCGGGCACCGACAGCCCGATCTGCGTGACCCGGCTCTACCTGAATCCGATGTTCGTCGGCATCGAGCGTCGCCTGCGCGGTTGTCGCACCGCCGTCTACGCGCTGATCGAGAAGCAGTACGGACTGAGCACCGAACGGGTCGAGCAGGAACTCGTCGGTGTGGCGCTCGACGAGGAGGATGCGCGGATGCTCGGCGTGCCCCGAGGCTCGCCCGCGCTGCAGATCATCCGCCACTACTATGGCGCGAACGACCGACTGCTCGAGGTATCCGACAGCGTTCATCCGAGCGATCGATTCACCTATCGCGTCAGCGTGCGCAAGTAGCGCGCATCCTCGCCGACGACCGCGCCGGCGCGGCATCGACGTCGATTGACAGCCCGGCACCGCGGTTCGAAAATGTCCGGACAAATTATGGATCGGAGGGCAAGGTCGTGGTCCAGACGAGCACAATGGTCGGCGATCGCCGCCATCGGGAGCGCTTCGGGCGTTACTACGAGGATTTCGAGATCGGCGACGTCTACGAGCACCGGCCGGGTCGGACGATCACCGAGACCGAGAACACCTGGTTCACGCTGCTGACGATGAACACGCACCCGCTGCACTTCGACGCCGAGTACGCGAAGGCGAGCGAGTTCGGCCGCTGCGTCGTCGCGAGCCCCTTCACGGTCGCGTTGATGGTCGGGATGAGCGTCTCCGACGTCAGCCAGAAGGCGATCGCGAACCTCGGTTGGACCGACATCGTGCTCACGCACCCCGTCTTCGCCGGCGATACGCTGTACGCGGAGTCGACGGTACTGCACAAGCGCGAGTCCGGGTCGAGACCCGGCGCCGGCGTCGTCACCGTCGCCACCACCGGGAAGAACCAGGACGGCACGGTCGTCGGCAGCTTCAGGCGAACGATGCTGATCCCCAAGCGCGGCCACGGCGTCGAAGACCGGATCGCGTACTGAGATCGGACATTCCGGAGGCGTTTGCAGTGGGCATGCACGAACCGAACGAAGAGCGCGCATTCGTCGACGCGGTCGAGACCTGGGTCGAGAAGGAACTGCGGCCGGTCGCGAAGGACTTCGACCTCGCCGACGAGTATCCGCACGAGATCGTCGAGCAGATGAAGGCGATGGGCCTGTTCGGGGCAACGATCTCGCAGGCCTACGGCGGGCTCGGCCTGTCCGCGTGGACCTACGCCCAGATCACGATGAAGGTCGCGTCGGTCTGGATGGCGCCGTCGGGCATCTTCAATTCGCACCTGATCGTCGCGTCGGCGATCGAGCGCAACGGCACCGACGCGCAGAAGCGGCGCTTCCTGCCGCGCCTGGCGTCCGGCGAACTGCGGGCGAGCCTGGGTTTGACCGAATCGAATGCCGGCTCGGACCTGCAGGCGATCCGCACGACGGCGCGCCGCGACGGTGATCACTACGTCGTCGACGGCTCGAAGATGTGGATCACCAACAGCCTGCACGGCAACATGACGCTGCTGCTGGTGAAGACCGACACCCGGGCGCAGCCAAGGCACCGGGGCATGAGCATGCTGATCGCCGAGAAGGGCGACGGCTACGACGTCGTCGCCAAGCTCCGGAAGATGGGCTATCGCTCGATCGACACCTGCGAACTCCATTTCGACGGCTACCGCGTGCCGGTCGATTGCCTGCTCGGCGGGCTCGAGGGGCAGGGCTTCCAGCAGACCGCCGGCGGGCTGGAGCTCGGGCGCATCAACGTCGCCGCGCGCGGCGCGGGCATCGCCGAGGGCGCGCTGAAGCGTTCGTTGCGATACGCGCAGGAGCGTACGGCCTTCGGCAAGCCGATCTGCGAGCATCAGGCGATACAGCTGAAGCTCGCCGAGATGGCGACGCAGGTCGAAGGCGCGAAGCACCTGATCGAGGCCGCCGCCCGGCGCTACGACCGCAAGGAGCGCTGCGACCTCGAGGCGGCGATGGCCAAGCTCGCCGGCTCCGAGGCCGGTGTCCACTGTGCCCAGGAGGCGATGCGGATCTTCGGCGGCTACAGTTTCTCGGTCGACTACGAGATCGAGCGCTACTACCGCGACTGCATGCTGATGGTGATCGGCGAGGGCAGCAACGAAGTGCTTCGACAGGTGATCGCGAAGCAGCTGATCGCGCGCAATCGCATCTGAATCCGAAGGTCGAGGGGCCAAAGGGGGCGCGCCGCCCCGGGCACGACGCTTGCGCCAGGATCTGCGTGATATCCACGGAGGTCCAGATGAACTCGATCGACACGAGCGCCCCCGCAGTCGGGCGGCGCCCGACCCGATGGCTGGCGGTGACGGTCGGCTCGCTCGCGCTCGCCGCCTGCGCGTCGGCACCGAACCCGACCAGCGAGATGGCGACCGCGCGCGCGGCGGTCGACAGCGCGCAGCGCGCCGATGCCGGCGGCGCGGCGCCGGCCGAGATGGCCGAGGCGAGGCGGCTGCTGACGGTCGCCGAGAAGGCCCAGTCGGCCGAAGACTACGTCGACGCCAGGCGTGCTGCCGAAAAGGCGCGCGCCACGGCTGAACTTGCCGAGGAGAAGGCCCGGCTCGCAAAGGCCAACGAGGCCAAGGCCGAGATCGACGGCGCGCTGCAGGCGCTCCGCAATGAGGCCGCGACGCGGCCGGTGCGTTGAGGGAGGCGAACATGAGATTTCCGGAATCGATTCCTTCGTCGGCTCGCGTGGTGGCGGTGGCGGGCATCGCAGCGCTCGTCGCGGCGTGCGCCGGACCGCAGCCGAACTCGAACGTGCGCGAGGCGCAGGCGTCGTTGCAGCAGATCCGCGCGAATGCGGCACGGGCCGACCTCGCGCGCATCGAGGTCGAGGAGGCCGAGAAGGCCGTCGCCGCGGCCGAGGCGGCTCGGCACGACAAGGAGGACGAGGACCGCGTCGACCACCTCGCGTGGCTCGCCCAGCGCAAGGTCGAGCTCGCCAACGCCGTGGCCACCCGCAAGCAGATCGAGCGCGACATCGAGGCGGCGGGTCGCGAGCGCGACCAGATCCGGCTGCAGGCGAGCCAGCAACGCGCGCAGGACGCACAGGCACAGGCGTCGACGCTCGCGAGCCGCAACCAGAACCTCGCGTCCGAGGCGGAGCAGGCTCGCGAGCGCGCGGCGGCACTGCAGAAGCGGCTTGCCGCGAT
The DNA here is from genome assembly GCA_050248115.1 of Lautropia sp. Lineage (GTDB taxonomy): Bacteria > Pseudomonadota > Gammaproteobacteria > Burkholderiales > Burkholderiaceae_E > Lautropia. Next base: position 66,090 of record JBFWSZ010000011.1, on the reverse strand, counting down.
GCAGGCGAAGGAGACCGAGCGTGGGCTCGTCGTCACCTTCTCGGACGTCCTGTTCGATCTCGGGAAGGCCGATCTCAAGCCGGGCGCGATGGCGCGGGTCGCCCAGCTGGCGCAGGTGATGCGCGACTACCCGGAGCGCAACGTGCTGATCGAAGGGTTCACCGACTCGAGCGGCCCGGACGCGCTGAACCAGGCGCTGTCCGAGCGTCGCGCGATGAGCGTGCGCCAGGCGCTCGTCGAGGCCGGCATCGATGCGCGGCGAATCGTCGCGCGCGGGCTGTCGGAGCAGTACCCGGTCGCCAGCAATGCGACTGCGGCCGGTCGCCAGCAGAACCGGCGCGTCGAAGTCGTCGTCTCGAACGCGCAAGGCGACTTGCCGTTTCGCAACTGAGGGGCGCGCGATGAATCCCCGAGTGGCCGCCCCGGCCCTGTTGGCGAGCGCGCTGCTGCTCGGCGCGTGCGACCGGGACGATCCGGTCGACGTGCCGCCACCGTCGCCCGCGGAAGTGCCGTCACCGTCGCGCGAAGGTGGCGGGGCGGTCGAGCCGCCGGCCGTCGAGCTCCGCTCGCCCGTCGTCGTGAGCCCCGAGCTCGAGCAGGCCGCGAAGGAGAAGATCGCCGGCGCCGCGGACGCGATTGGCGACGCGGTGTCGGACACCGTCGTGACCGCGAAGGTCAAGAGCGTGCTCATGGCGATGGACGGCATCGAGGGCGCGCGCGTGTCGGTGTCGACGCGCGAGGGTGTCGTCACGCTGACCGGCTCGCTCCCCGACGCTGCCCAGGTGGCACGCGCGGTGGAACTGGTGAGCGGCGTCGAAGGGGTGCGACGGGTCGAGAACCGGCTGAAGGAAGCCGCCTGAGCACCACCGCGCCGCCCCGTCGCGCGCGCCGGGGCGGCGTGCCGGATCGTCTCGGTGCGATTGGCGGCGCGTGTTGACGGCAGGACTTGACGGCAGGACTTGACGGCAGGACTCGGCGACAGGACTCGGCGACAGGACTCGGCGGCGGCGGTGGCGACGATGCGCGCTATGATCGCGCGGATCCGGCCGGACGACTCCGGCCGCACCCCTTCGCATCGCCTCCACAGGACATCGCCGTCGTGTACCCGCTGACCAAGGCGCAGGCCTCACTCCAGGCCGCAGCGCGAGAGCTCGCCCGATCCGTCTTCGCGCCGAGCGCGGCGCAGACCGATCGCACCGAGGCCTATCCGTGGCTCAACGTCGCGGCGCTTCGCGACGCGGGCTTCATGGGCATGATGATCCCGTCCGAGTACGGCGGTCGCGGGCTCGGCCACCTCGACGTCGTGCTCGTGATCGAGGAGATGGCGAAGGCGTGCGCCACGATGGGCAGGATCACCGTCGAGGCGAACATGGGCGCGATCGGCGCCATCATGGCCTACGGCAGCGACGCGCAGAAGCGCATCGCTGCCGACTGCGTGCTGTCGGGCGACAAGCCGGCGATCCTCATCTCGGAGCCCGACGCCGGCAGTGCGGCGAGCGAGATGACGACGCGGGCGGTACGCCACGGCGACACCTGGGTCATCGACGGCTCGAAGTACTGGATCACCGGCGGAGGGGTGTCGAGACTGCACCTGATCTTCGCGCGCATGTTCGAGGACGGCGTCGAGCAGGGCATCGGCGGCTTCATCGTCGTGCGGCGCGACGAAGGTGATCCGCCGGGACTGGTCATCGGCGATCGAATCCCCGCGATGGGCGTGCGAGGGATCCCGGAGACGCACGTCCGTTTCGAGGGGCTCCAGGTGCCGGCATCGATGGTGCTCGCCGCGCCGGGTGGGCCACGGCGCGGATTCGCGAGACTCATGCAGGCGTACAACGCGCAGCGCGTCGGCGCGGGCACGGTCGCGCTCGGCATCGCGCAAGGCGCATTCGACGAGGCGTTGGCCTACGTGCAGCGACGCGAGCAGTTCGGCCGGCCGATCGCCGAGTTCCAGGGGCTGCAGTGGATGCTCGCCGACATGTCGGTGCAGCTCGAGGCCGCCCGGCTGATGCTTCATCGCGCGGCTTCGCCGGTGGGCGAAGGCGGCCCGTTCCCGGACCTGACGCAGGCGGCGCAGGCGAAGATCCTCGCGGCCGATACCGCGATCCGTGTCACCAACGACGCGCTGCAGTTGTTCGGTTCGTCGGGCTACGGCCGCGAACTCGCGATGGAGCGGCACGTCCGGGACGCGCGCATGTTCACGATCGCCGGCGGCACCGCGCAGATCCTGCGCACCCAGGTCGCGAGCCGCCTGCTCGGGCGCAAGCTCCCGCAGACACGCGACGGCTACCTCGAGCCCCGCCCCGTGGCACGATCGCGGCCTTGACGCCGGCCGCGAGATCCCGTCCATGAACGCCACACGCATTTCGATCACCTGCGCGCAGATCAACCCGACGATCGGCGACATCGGCGGAAACGTCGCGCTGATGACCGCCGCGGCGCGCCGCGCACAGGCTAGACAGGCCGCCGTCGCCCGGGCCGATCGCGCGCCGGCGCTCATCGTGTTTCCCGAGATGAGCCTGACGGCGTACTACCCCGCCGATCTTCTCGACGACCCGGCGTTCCGCGACCGGATCGCGCACGGCCTGGACGCGCTCAAGGCCGCGAGCCGCGAGACGCCCGACCTGCACTGGGTCGTCGGCGCGCCGCTGCCGACGCAGGGCCGAGCCGGCAAGCGTTTCCACAACGCGCTGCTGGTGCTGCACGCCGGCGAAGTGCTGCTCGACTACGCGAAGCAGCTGCTGCCGACCTACAACGTCTTCAACGAGCACCGTCACTTCGAGCCCGGTCCCGACGTCGCACGCGTGCTGCAGCTCGGTGCGGTGACGATCGGTTTCATGATCTGCGAGGACGGCTGGAACGACGACGGACGCGACTACGCCGTCAATCCCTTCGAGCACCTGGCCGCCGCGAAGCCCGATCTCGTGGTGTCGATCAACGCGAGCCCGTCGAGCGTCGGCAAGCGCGAGGAGCGTCACCTCGTGTTCGGCAAGGCGTGTGCTCGGCATCGTCTGCCGCTCGTCTACGTCAACCAGGTCGGCGGCCACGACAGCCTCGTCTACGACGGCGCGTCCTTCGCGCTCGATGCGTCGGGCGAGCTGGTGTTCGAGGCGCGGCGCTTCGTCGAGGACGAGCCGGTGCTGCGATTCGATGCGGCCGACGGCTGCTTCGGCGCGGCCGATGGCGGCAGCCTGCCGGCGGTGACGCGGGAAGGGCTGTCGACGATGGCCTTCTATCGCCGCCAGATCGTGCTCGGCCTGACCGACTATGCGCGGCGCTGCGGCTTTCGGAAGGTGGTCGTCGGCTCCTCTGGCGGTATCGATTCGGCGCTGACGCTCGCGCTCGCCGTCGAGGCCTTCGGCCCCGACCACGTCTCCGCGATCACGATGCCGTCGGTCTATTCGAGTGCCGGCAGCGTCGACGACAGTGCGCAGCTGTGCCGCAACCTGGGCATACGGCTCGACACCTGCGCGATCCGGGACCTGGTGACCACGTTCCGGAGCAGCTTTCGCGAGAGCACGATCGGCGAGGATCTGCGCGGCCTCGCGCTCGAGAACCTGCAGGCGCGGATCCGGGGCACGCTGCTGATGGCGTATTCGAACATGTACGGCCACCTGCTGCTGACGACCGGCAACAAGAGCGAACTCTCGGTCGGCTATTGCACGCTCTACGGCGACACCAACGGCGGGCTCGGTCTGATCGGCGATCTTTACAAGACCGAGGTGTTCGCGCTGTCGCGCCACCTGAACGAGGCCGCAGGCCGCGAGCTGATCCCACGGGCGATCATCGAGAAGCCCCCCAGCGCCGAGCTCGCGCCCGACCAAAAGGACACCGACAGCCTGCCCCCCTACGAGGTGCTCGACGACATCCTCAAGGCGCTGGTCGAAGGCGAGCGGCTCGCGCGGCACGAGTGGATCGAGGCGGACGCGCGCATGCGCGCGTTGCGCGCGACCGAGGATGGCACGGCACTGATCCGCAAGATCGAGCGCATGGTGGCGCGGGCCGAGTACAAGCGCAGGCAGGCGCCGCCGATCCTGCGCGTGAGGGGGAGGGCGTTCGGCAGCGGCCGCCAGCTTCCGATCGCCGCGGCCTGGCCCTGAGGCGGTCGCGGGGCCGTCGGCCCCCGGGGCGCGCCGCCCGTCTTACCGCTGCCATTCGGCGGCGACCTCGCCTGCTCGACAACGCGCGCGTCGCGGGCGATGATCCCGGCTGGCTGGAGAGCGGCCGGGATCGCGCCGAGCGATCCGTATCGCGCGTCTCCGGCTCGTCCCTCCCTTTCTCCGGATCATCCGGTCGGATCGAGCACACCATGAGACTGCATCGACACGCCAGCGCGAGCCACCTGGGTTCGCTTTCCATCGCACTCCTCCTGGGCGCCTGCGGCGGCGGCGGCGGTGATTCGCCCACCGCCGTCAGCGCGAGCCCGCCGGCCGCGGCGACGCCGGTCGCCGGCCAGCCGTCGACGACGGTCACGCCTGCGGGCGGCGTGCTGGTCATCCCGCCGGCCACGACGGTCGCACCCGCAACGACCGTGACGACGACGACGACGCCGACGCCGACGCCCGGCCAGCCCACCGGCGCGGAGGCGGCGGCGGGCGGGATGCTGCCGTTGCTGATGTCGGTCGAACTGGCGCAGTTCCAGCGCGTCTACGAGGCGATCGATGGCCAGCAGGTGACCACGCTGAACGCGAAGGCGTGCGCGAGCGGCGGCACCGTCGATGTCAAGCCCTTCGATGCCAACGACCAGCCCGTCGCGCGCTCCGATCGCGCGCTGGTCACGTTCAGCAGGTGCTCGTATCAGGAGAGCGGCTACACCATCACCCTCGACGGTCTCGGTGTCTGGGGGGTGTCGTCCGCCAGCAAGTCCGCGAGCGGCGAGCGGGTGTCGATGTCGTCGCTGATGAGCGCAGGCCTGAGTTTCCAGGCGGTGGGAAGCGCCGGCAGCGTCACGGTCAAGTCGCCGCAGCAGACCGGCTATTCGACCCTCGACGTGAACGCGAGCAACACCGGTGCCGGCGAGATCGTGTGGATGCATCCGGCGTCGTCCTTCGCGACGACCCAGTACACGATCACGATCGGTGGCGCGACCTCGACACTGTCGGTGACCGGCCTGTCGATGCGCTTCACCGGTGGCGCGAGCGGCACGGGAAGCTACGCCGTCAACGCCGGCTCCTACGTCTACGCGAGCGCGACCGTCAGCGGCTCCGGCACCTTCACGCCGCGCACGCTCTCGGCGTCGTCGCCGATCGATGCGCACCGCATCGCACGGCTGATCGCCGCGCACTGAGCACGGCCGGCGAACCCGGACGGATGTCGACGATCGCGTTGCAGGGGGTAGGGCGGCACTGGGGCCCGCTGCGCGCGGTCGACGACCTCAGCTTCTCGGTCGAGGCCGGCACGTTCACGGTCCTGCTCGGCCCGTCGGGCTGCGGGAAGTCGACGACCCTGCGGCTGATTGCAGGGCTCGAGCGCGTGACCAGCGGCCGGATCCACGTCGCCGGCGCCGACGTCACCGACGCGCCGCCGTCGGCGCGCCAGATCTCGATGGTGTTCCAGTCGTACGCACTGTTTCCGCACCTGAGCGTCGCCGAGAACATCGTGTTCGGGCTGCGCGTGCGACGCCACGGACGCGCCGACATCGCGAGCCGTCTGGACGAGACCGCGCGGCTGCTCGGACTCGAGGCGCTGCTCGAACGCAAGCCATCGCAGCTTTCGGGGGGGCAGCAGCAGCGGGTCGCGCTCGGACGCGCGATCATCTCGCGCGCGCCGGTGTGCCTGATGGACGAGCCGCTGTCGAACCTCGATGCCCGGTTGCGCCAGGACATGCGACGCGAGATCCGCGCGCTCCAGCGAAGCCTGGGCATCACGATGGTCTACGTGACGCACGACCAGGTCGAAGCGATGACGATGGCCGATCGGGTCGTGCTGCTGGCCGGCGGCCGGCTCGAGCAGCACGCGTCGCCGGCCGAGCTGTACGCCAGGCCCGAGACGCGCTTCGCCGCGTCCTTCGTCGGCACGCCGCCGATGAACCTGTTCGCCCTCGAGCCCTGCGAGGGCGGTCTGCGCATCGCCGGCACCGATGGCCCGGTGGTCGCGCAAGGACGCGATCCGGGTGTCGATGCCGGCGTTCGCCCCGAATCCCTTCGGCTCGCGGACGATGCGCCGCTCGCGGCGACGGTCGAGGGCACCGAGTACCTCGGGGCGGATACCATCGTCGCGTGCCGTGCCGGCGCCGCGCGATTGCTGGTGCGCGCGCCGGGCCGGTCCGACGCGGCACCCGGCGCGCGCGTTCGCCTGGGCTGGCCGCCGGGTTCGCTGCACTTCTTCGACCACGCGAGCGGGCGTCGCCGCGACGACCTGCGCCAGGACGAACCGGCCACGCCCTGGCAGGGCGGCCCGCCGAGGCCGCCGAACGATCCACCGAGTTGACAAGGAGACCAACGACCATGACACCTTTCCCAGGCATGAACGGCGGCCCGACCGCCTCGCGGCGGCGTACCGCGCACCGGCTCGCCGCCCTCGCGGCATCGGCGCTGTTCGGCGCCGCGCTCCCGCTCGCCGTGCACGCGCAGACCGAGATCTCGTTCTACTTCCCGGTCGCCGTCGGCGGGCCGGTGACGAAGATCATCGACGGCTATGCACGCGATTTCGAGCGCGAGAATCCCGGCATCAAGGTCGACCCGATCTATGCGGGCAGCTATCAGGAGACCATCGTCAAGGCGCTCACCGCCCACAAGAGCGGCAAGCCGCCGGTCACGTCGGTGCTGCTGTCGACCGACATGTTCACGCTGATCGACGAGGACGCGATCCTGCCGGTGAGCGACGTCGCGACGAGCGCCGAGGACAAGGCCTGGCTCGACAAGTTCTATCCGGCGTTCATGGCGAACAGCCGCACCGGCGGCAAGACCTGGGGCGTGCCCTTCCAGCGCTCCACCGTGGTGCTCTACTGGAACAAGGCGCTGTTCAAGGAAGCGGGGCTCGATCCCGACAAGCCGCCGTCGACGTGGGGCGAGATGCTCGAGATGGCCAGGAAGCTGACCGTCACCGACCCGCAGGGCAACGTCAGCCGCTGGGGCATCCAGATTCCGTCGTCGGGCTTCCCGTACTGGCTGTTCCAGGGCCTGACGACGCAGAACGGCGTCGAGCTGATGAACGCGGAGGGCACGCAGACGCGCTTCGACGATCCGGCGGTGATCGAGGCGCTCCAGTACTGGGTCGACCTCGGACGCAAGCACAAGGTGATGGCGCCGGGCGTCGTCGAATGGGGCACGACGCCGCGCGACTTCTTCGAGAAGAAGACCGCGATGATGTGGACCACCACCGGCAATCTCACCAACGTGCGCAAGAACGCGGGCTTCGACTTCGGCGTCGCGATGCTGCCCGCGAACAAGCGGCGCGGCACGCCGACCGGCGGGGGCAACTTCTACCTGTTCAAGAAGAGCGCGCCCGAGCAGCGGGAAGCGGCGCTGAAGTTCATCCGCTGGATCAGCTCGCCCGAGCGCGCCGCGCAGTGGAGCATCGACACCGGATACGTCGCGCCGCGCCCCGATGCGTGGGAGACGCCGGCGATGAAGGCCTACGTCGCCGGATTCCCGCAGGCGGCGGTCGCGCGCGACCAGCTCGAGTTCGCGGTCGCCGAGCTCTCGACGCACGAGAACCAGCGCGTGACGAAGGCGCTGAACGACGGCCTGCAGGCGGCGCTCACCGGCGCGAAGTCGCCCGAGAAGGCGATGCAGGACGCGCAGCGCGAGGCCGAGCGCATCCTCAAGCCCTACCGCTGATGCGGGTCGCTGCCGACCGGGCGGCGAGGGCGGTGCGCGCGTGAACGACGGCAGCCGTGCCCGGGTCGCGTTCAGCGGCTGGCTGCTGCTGCTGCCGGCGGCCGTGCTGCTCGCGCTGTTCACGCACCTGCCGGCGGTGACGACGCTGTGGCACAGCCTGCACTCGACCGCGAAGCCGCGCCGGCCGTCGGTCTTCGTCGGCCTCGAGCAGTACCGCACGATGATCGACGATCCGGTGTTCTGGCAGTCGCTGGTCAACAACCTGTGGTTTGCGCTGGGCACCATTCCGGCGTCGGTCGCGCTCGCGCTGACGATGGCGCTCTGGGTGAATCGCCGGATCCCGGGACGCGCATTCCTGCGAATGGCGTTCTTCACGCCGACGATCCTGCCGATGATCGCGGTCGCGAACATCTGGCTGTTCTTCTACACGCCGCAGTACGGCCTTCTCGAGCAGGTCACCGGCGCGCTCGGTTTCGGCACCCACAACTGGCTCGGCAGCCCGTCGACCGCGCTCGCCTGCATCGTCGTGGTGACGATCTGGAAGGAGGCGGGCTTCTTCATGATCTTCTATCTCGCGGCGCTTCAGCAGGTCTCGCCGGTCTACGCCGAGGCGGCCGCGATCGAGGGGGCGGGGCGGTGGGTCTTCTTTCGCCGCATCCTGTTTCCGCTGCTGATGCCGACGACGCTCTTCGTGCTGATCAACGCGGTGATCAATTCGTTCCGGTTGATCGACCACATCGTCGTGATGACCCGCGGCGGGCCGGACAATGCGACGATGCTGCTGCTCTACTACGTCTACGAGGTCGGCTTCAAGTTCTGGGACTCGGCGTATGCGGCGGCGCTGACCATGGTGCTGCTGGCGATGCTCGCCGCGGTTGCCGTCGGGCAGTTCGTGTTCTTCGACAAGCGGATCCACTACCGGTGACGCGTGCGCGCGCCGACAGGGGCGATTGCGGATGAGTCGCCGGCTGGAGACGGTCGCCGCGTGGCTGCTCGCGCTGCTGTGGGTGCTGCCGCTCGCGTACGCGATCTGGACGGCGTTCCACCCTGGCGAGTTCGCGACCCGGTTCGACTGGCGCGCACCGCTGACGCTCGACAACTTCCGCCGCGCGTGGGACGCGGCGCCGTTCTCGCGCTATTTCCTGAACACCACCGTGCTGGTCGCGATGATCCTCGCCGCGCAACTCGTGATCGGCACGCTCGCGGCGTACGCGTTCGCCCGCCTCGAGTTCGTCGGGCGCGAACTCGCGTTCTTCCTCGTGCTCGTGCAGTTGATGATCATGCCCGACGTCTTGATCGTCGAGAACTACCGCACGATGGCCCGGCTCGGCCTCGTCGACACCATCACCGCGATCGGGCTCCCGTACATGGCCTCGGCCTTCGGGATCTTCCTGCTGCGCCAGACCTTCAAGACCGTGCCGCGCGAACTCGACGAGGCCGCGCGGATCGAGGGTGCCGGACTGTTGCAGACGCTGTGGCGCGTGTACGTGCCGCTCGCCAGGCCCACGTATCTCGCGTACGGCCTGGTGTCGGTCAGCCACCACTGGAACAACTTCCTGTGGCCGCTGGTGGTGACGAATTCGGTCGAGTCACGCCCCGTCACCGTCGGGCTGCAGGTGTTCTCGAGCGCAGACCAGGGCATCGACTGGTCGATCATCTGCGCGGCGACGCTCCTGGTCGCTGCGCCGCTGCTGCTGGCGTTCCTGCTGTTCCAGCGCCAGTTCGTGCAGTCGTTCATGCGCGCCGGCATCCGCTGAGCGCGCGAATCCGCGACGGGGAGGGACCGTGATCATCGTCACCTGGAACATCCAGTGGTGCAAGGGCTGCGACGATGTCGTCGATCCGCGCCGCATCGTCGACACCGCCCGCGCGCTCGGCGACTTCGACGTGCTGTGCCTGCAGGAGGTCGCCGACAACTTTCCCGAACTCGTCGGTTCGGCCGGCGAGAACCAGTTCAGGCTGCTCGCCGACCTGCTGCCGGGTTTCGAGGCCGTCGAGGGGGTGGCCGTCGACCGGCTCGGGCCCAACGGCCGTCGCCAGCGCTTCGGCAACCTGATGCTGTCGCGCCTGCCGGTGCTGTCGGTGTGGCGCCACCTGCTGCCGTGGCCGGTCGATCCGGCCACGCCCGGCATGCAGCGGATCGCGCTGGAGGCCGTGCTCGGCACCGACGCCGGGCCGCTGCGGGTCACCACGACGCACCTCGAGTACTTTTCGGCGATCCAGCGCGAGGCGCAGGTCAAGCGCCTGCTCGCGTTGCAGGCGGAGGCGTGCGCGCACGCACCCGACGCCCTCAGCTGGCGGGGCAAGCCGGGGCCGTTCCAGCCGCAACCGAGACCGCCCAGCGGCATCCTCACCGCCGACTTCAACTTCCGGGTCGAGGATCCCCTCTATGCGCGGATCCAGTCAGAGCACCGCGATCCGCACGTGCCGCCCTATCGCGACGCGTGGGCGATCGCGCACCCCGGCGTCGAACACGCGGCAACGCTCGGCATCCACGACCGCAAGCAGTGGAAGGAGTCGTACGCCTGCGATTTCCTGTTCGTCACCGAAGACCTTGCGTCGCGGGTACGCACCGTCCGCGTCGACCAGCAGACCGACGCGTCCGACCACCAGCCGGTGCTGCTCGAACTCGCCGCACGCCACTGATCGGCGCGCGCGGGTCCGTGCCGGTGCGCTCCGGTCAACGCCATTGCGCCGGCTCGTCCCCCCGGGGGATCGTCGGCGGGCGCGGGGGCCGAACCGGGGGCGCCACCGGCGCAGGCGGCGATCCCGCAGGCTCGTCGCCACGCGGGATGAAGCCCGGGCGCGGGTTCACCGGCCGAGGAGGTTCGGGGCGGGGCGCCGCCGGTGGGGGCGGGGCGGGGCGGGGCATCGCCGCCGGCGGCGGCGGGGGGTGCGGGTAGTCCCGGTCCGGGTAGTCGGGGCGCCAGCGGGGGTTCGACGGCGGCGGAAGTGGCGTGTACCCCGGAGGTGGAACGCGATACGCGGGTGGCGGCGGGCGATACACCGGCGGGGGCGGCCGGTAGACCGGGCCGGGCGGCAGCACGTAGACCGGCGGCGGCGGGCCGTAGTCGGGATACGGATAGTCCGGCGTCGCCGGATATGGATACGGATACGGATACGGATCGCCGCCGGTGGCCGGCGGTGGCAGCGGGCCCGGCACCTCGACCGCCACCGGATCCTCGGCGACGGTCGCGCAGGCCCCCAGCGCAAGCGCCAGCAGCACCCCCGGCAGCAGCCTCGTCGCGCCGATCGGCGAGCGTGCAGCCAGCAGCGACCGGCGCGGCGTAGGTGTCGCAACCGGCCGGATCGCATTGCTCGAAAGTGCCGTTTTCATCGATGTCCGCTCCTGGGGCGAATACTCGGGCCGTGCGGCCCACCTGCCCTGAAACGTGCGGCACGGCTGCCAGGTTCACAGGCGTGATGCGTGCCATGCTCCGACGCCAGTCGCATGCGAGGCAGTCCCGGCGGGCGCGGATCGTGCACTGGGCCGGCGCCCGACCGGGGGGGGCCGCCGACGACGACGGCTCCGGACCTGCCGCCGGCAGGGGCACGTCTGCACGTCGAACGCGCCCGAGTGTACCCTTCGCCACGGCAGCCGCATCGGCCGCCGCGCCGATGCCGAGCGCGGCGCGCGTCGCGCGGATCCCCGAGCGCGCAGCGCGTCCTCGAACCTTCACCGAGTCGCCACCATGCGCATCTTCCGCTGCGAGAACTGTTCGGAGCTCATCCACTTCGACAACACCGTCTGCACCCGCTGCGCGGCCTCGCTCGGCTTCATTCCCGAGGAAGGCGGGATGGGCTCGTTCCGGCAGACGCCCGAAGGGCGGTGGTTGCGATACGCGGTCGCCAGCACCTACTGGCGGCGCTGCGCCAACGCCGAGGCCTGTGCCTGCAACTGGCTGATCCCCGACGAGGACGCCAACCCGCTGTGTCGATCGTGCCGCCTGACCGCGACCATTCCCGATCAGTCGGTACCCGAGAACCGTAGCGCCTGGCGCGATCTCGAGTCCGCCAAGCGCACCTGGCTCGCTACGGTGCTCGACCTTGCGCTGCCCGCACGATCGCGTGACGAGGATCCGGCGCGAGGGCTTTCGTTTCACTTCCTGCGACAGCTCGAGGCGGACAAGCCGGTGCTGACCGGTCATGCCGCCGGCGAGATCACGATCAATGCGATCGAGTCCGACCCGGTCGCGCGCGAGCGCAGCAAGCTGAACCTGAACGAACCGTATCGGACGCTGCTCGGGCACTTTCGCCACGAGTCGGGCCACTACTACTGGGACCTGCTGGTTCGCGACACGCTGCTGATCGACGCGTTCCGCGCCTTGTTCGGCGACGAACGCGAAGACTATGCGCAGGCGATGGCCCGCCACTATGAGCACGGCCCGACGCCCGACTGGCACCTGGGTTTCGTCAGCGGCTACGCGACGATGCACCCCTGGGAGGATTGGGCCGAAACCTGGGCGCACTACCTGCACATGGCCGATCTGCTGGCGACGGCGCGGTCGTGGCAACTGTCGATCGGCGCCTTCGACGCATCACGCGTCGCGGCGTCGTTGCCCGACGAGATCCCGCTGTCGGACGAATTCACGGCGATGCTCGCCGAGTGGATCCCGCTCACGCTGGTGGCCAACGGCCTGAACCGCAGCCTCGGACACGCCGATGCGTATCCGTTCGCGCTGCCGTACCGGGCGCTGAGGAAGATCCAGTTCGTGCACGACGTCGTCAAGCCATTCCGGATCGCGGCGAGCGCGTCGGCCGGCCGCGCGGGCTGAGCCTTCAGGCCACACGGTGAGCAGGTTCTCGCTGCCGCCGATGCGAGCGCGAACCGGGACACGCGGCATCGTCTGTTGAACGCCTTAGCCACCACCAGAGACGATATCTAAAGTTAACATAATACAGATTATACGTATCCATAGCTAGGCGCGGCGAGACGTCGATCCAGGTTTTGTGCGGGTTTTCAGGCGATGCGCCGCCTGAACGCCGTCTCGCGGCCTGCCCGGGTCCGGCGCCACGCGGCGCGGGTCCTCGATGCCGGTCGACGCGAATGCGGCACCTCCGATCGCGACGCCGTCCGTGCCCGACGCGCACCACCGGGATGGCGGACGGCGACGCGCACGGCGCGAGGTTCGGTCCGAGGTTCGGTGCGAGGTTCGGTGCGATGCGTGCCGTGTGCATCGGGCATTCTGGCTGCGCGGTTCGACGGATCGGCCGCGCCAACCAGGCTGCGACCCTCGCGAAGCCGCGCCGCGCCATCGAACCGATCGCGCCAGGACCGGCGCGCGCGTGCGTTCGATTGCCTGAGTGCGCGCTTGTCGTGACGCACGCATTGAGTGCTGCCGCTGCACGGATCCTGTCGACGCCGCGAACCACGTTGCCTGCATCGCTTGATCGCTTGATCGCTTGCGCTGCATCGCCCTCACGGATACATTAACGTATACATTGATGCGGCCGCGCGATTCCAGCGCGCCCGCCGGCGGCGGAGACACCCGGGACGTGGATCGGATCGACATCGATACCCTGCAGGCGGTCGGCGCCGATCTCGATCGTCCGGAGTGCGTGCTGTGCAATGCCGCGGGCGACTGCTTCGTTGCCGACTGGCGCGGGGGCGTCACCTGCATCCGCGCCGACGGCTCGCAGGTGCGCTTCACCGGTGCCGCGCCCGGCGGCCGTGTGCTCAAGCCGAACGGGATCGCGCTGCGCAAGGACGGCTCGTTCCTGATCGCCGACCTGAGTCCCGAGTCCGGCGGCGTGTTCGTGCTCGCGCGCGATGGCCAGGTGCGCCCGCTGGTCGAACGCATCGACGGGGTCGATCTGCCGCCGACGAACTTCGTCGTCGAGGACCGAGACGGTCGGGTGTGGATCACGGTGAGCACGCGCCGCGTTCCGCGGGTGCTGGCGGCGAGGCCGGACGTCGCCGACGGCTTCATCGCGGTGCTCGACGCCAAGGGCGCCCGGATCGTGGCCGACGGTCTGGGGTACACGAACGAGGTCGCGCTCTCGCCCGACGGGCGCTGGCTCCACGTGAACGAGACCTTCGGTCGCCGGATGTCGCGCTTTCCGGTTCGCGCCGACGGCAGCCTGGGGGCGCGCGAGACGGTCACCGCGTTCGGGCACGGCATCTTCCCCGACGGCATCGCCTTCGACGTCGACGGCGATGCGTGGGTGACGAGCGTGGTGTCGAATCGCGTGCTGCGCGTCGCGCCGGACGGATCCTTCGACGTCGTGCTCGAGGACGTCGACGCGGACTGGCTCGACGAGGTCGAGCACGCGTGGCGAATCGGCGCGCTGACCCGCGCGCACCTCGATACATCCCGCGGCCGCCGGCTGAAGAACGTGTCGAGCCTGGCCTTCGGCGGGCCCGATCGACGTACCGCGGTACTCGGCTGTCTGCAGGGGGATCGGCTCGAGTGCTTTCGCGCGCCGGTTGCAGGGCTCGAGCCGGTGCACTGGAACTACCGATGACCGCGGCCGCCCGGATCACGCAGGGCCAGGCGGTCGAACCGTCGCCGGGCTTCGTCGCCGAGGCGTATCGGATCATCCGTCAACGCATTCTCGACAATGTCTACCCGGCGGGCCACCGCGCACTCGAGCGCGAGTTCGCCGACGAACTCGGCCTGTCGCGGACACCGGTACGCGAGGCGCTGCTCAAGCTCGAGGCCGAAGGCCTGATCGAGCTGATTCCGCGTCACGGCGCGCGCGTGCTGCCGGTCTCCGCGAGCGACATGGCGGAGATCTACCAGGTGCTCGGCGCGCTCGAGTCGACGGCGGCCGAGATCGTGACCCGCCGCAGGCCCGCTGCCGAGGCGCTCGCGCCGCTGTCGACCGCGTCGCGGGACATGAGCGCCGCGCTCGAGGTGAACGACCTCGACGCGTGGGCGCGTGCGGACGAGCGCTTTCACCGCAGCCTGCTCGATCTCGCCGACAACAAGGTGCTCACGCAGACGGTGCAGCTCCTGTGGGACCGCGCGCATCGCGCGCGCATGGTGACCCTGAGGCTGCGCCCGCTTCCGGTCAACTCGACGCGCGAGCACAACGCGATCGTCGACGCGATCAGGGCCGGCGATCCGGCCGTGGTCGGCGCGCTCTATCGCGCGCACCGCGAGCGCGCGAGCACCGAGTTGCTGGCGATCCTCGAACGCGCCCGCCTTTCCTCGCTCTGAACGGGCTAGACCCAGCGTGATCCCGGCGCCCGAGCCCCCTCCTCCCGCTCCACTCGAACGTCAACGGAATGCGTGCCATGAGTTCTGACCACCACATCGTCGTGCTTCCGGGCGACGGCATCGGCGTCGAAGTCGTCGATGCGACGCTCGCGCTTCTCGATGCCGCGCAGGCGCGTTTCGGCTTCAAGCTCGTCTACGAGCGCCATCCGGGTGGCGCGTTCCACTACCGCGATACCGGCAACGCGTTTCCCGACGCATCGATGAAGGCGTGCGAAAAGGCGGACGCGATCCTGTTCGGGGCGATGGGCTGGCCCGAGATCCGCTACCCGGACGGAACCGAGATCGCGCCCCAACTGGACATGCGCGTGCACCTGGACCTGTACGCCGGCGTTCGCCCGATCCGCGCGATCCCGGGCCTGCCGCTGCCGCTCGCGTCGCCGAACGCGAAGGACATCGACCTGGTGATCGTGCGCGAATCGACCGAAGGCTGGTTCCACGCCCGCGGACGCGGCGAGATGGTGATGACAGCCGACGGCGACGAGGCGATCCAGGACACCTGCGAGATCTCGCGAAGGGCGTGCGAGCGGCTCTTCGACTTCTCGTTCCGGCTCGCCGCGAGCCGCCGCAAGCGCAACGCCGCCAAGGGCAAGGTGACCTGCGTCGACAAGTCGAACGTGTTCCTCGGCATGGCGTTCATGAACCAGATCTTCCACGAGCGCGCGAAGCGCCATCCCGACATCGTCGCCGACCACTGCTACATCGACGCGTTCTGCCTGAACCTGATCCGCAAGCCCTGGACCTACGACGTCTGCCCGATGGAGAACCAGTTCGGCGACATCACGTCCGACCTGGCGGCGGGGCTGATCTGCGGCATGGGGTACGCGCCGTCGGGCGACATCGGCGATCGCCACGCCGTCTTCCAGCCGTCGCACGGCAGCGCGCCCGACATCGCCGGCAAGGGCGTCGCGAATCCGACGGCCACCTTCCTGTCCGCGGCGATGATGCTCGAGTGGCTCGGCGAGCGGCATGGCGCACCGGCGCTTCTCGAGGCCTCGCAGGGCATCGAGTCGTCGGTCGACCGCATCTTCGGCGAAGCGCGCGTGCGCGCTGCCGACACCGGCGGCGGCGACGGGACCGCGGCGATCACCCGCGCGGCGATCGCCGCGCTCGGTGGACGCTGAGCCGGACGACGCCGATGCGCGAGCCACTGGTCGTGTGCGTCGCGGGCGCCGGCTACTTCGCCCGCTACCACCTGGAATCGTGGCAGCGCCTGCAGGCCGCGGGCCGCGTCCGGCTAGCGGGCCTCGCCGAGCCGGATCGGGCGCGGCGCGACGCCGCGCTGCAGGCCTTCGGCGTCGCGCGCGGTTTCGACGCCGTCGGCGAGATGCTCGACGCGATCGGACCGGACGTGCTCGACATCGTGACGCCGCCACCCACCCACCTGCCGATCGTCGCCCTCGCTGCCGCCCGGCGCATCGACTGCATCTCGCAGAAGCCGCTCGCGCCGAGCTTCGACGAAGCCCTGCGGCTCGTCGAACTCGCGGAGCGTGCCGGCATCCGGCTCGCGGTGCACGAGAACTTCCGCTGGATGCCGTGGTATCGGGAGATGAAGCGCTGCCTGGACACCGGACTGATCGGCACCCCGCATTCGATCGCGGTGCGGATGCGACCGGGCGACGGACAGGGGCCCGAGGCCTATCGCGCCCGCCAGCCCTACTTCCGGACGATGCCGCGCTTCTGGGTGCACGAGACGGCGATCCATTTCATCGACAGCTTCCGCTTCCTCTTCGGCGAGGTGACCTCGGTCGGTGCGCTGCTCAGGCGGCTGAACCCGACGATCGCCGGCGAGGACGCTGGCTACGTCGCGCTGCGATTCGGCGACGGGCCGACGGCGATGATCGACGGCAACCGGCTGAACGATCACCCGGCCGCCGATACGCGCCTCACGATGGGCGAGCACTGGCTCGAGGGCGCCAATGGTGTGCTGCGGCTGGACGGCTACGGTCGACTGCACTGGAAGCCGCACGGCGGCGAAGAGCGCGAGCATCGCTACACGTGGGAGAACCGGGGCTTTGCCGGGGACTGCGTCCACGCGCAGCAGCGGCATCTCGTCGACTGCCTGGCGGAGGGCGTCGAGCCGGTCAACACCGGGCGTGCGTACCTGCGCAACTACGAGATCGAGGAAGCCGTCTATCGCGCGAACGACGAGTCTCGATTCGTCGATGTCTGATCAGCACGCGTCGACGACGGCATCAGTCGGGGACGCGATGAGCACCAGTGGCGGTGGCGACCGGTCGTGTCGACCGGTGCCGAACAACGAAGGAGACGACATGCAGTCCAGAATCGAGCGCAAGCAACCGAACCCCCGTCGCCGCGCCGGCGCCTCGCTGGCGATGCCGGTGATCGCGGCGATGGCCGTCGCGTGCCTGTCGGCCGTGGCGGGCGTCGCGTCCGCGGCGCCGGTGACGCTGAAGTTCAGCCACACCGACACGGCGATCGGTGCGCGGCAGAAGGCGGCCGAACTGTTCGCGAAGAAAGTCGAGGAAAACACCGAGGGCCGCTACAAGGTGCAGATCTTCCACAGCGGGCAGCTGGCGAACGACACGAAGTCGCTCGAGCAGTTGCAGCTGGGCGGCCTCGAGTTCGCGGTGACCGGCGCGTCGGTCTACGCGCCGCAGCTCAAGGAGCTCAACCTGCTTTCGCTGCCCTACCTCGTCGACAGCTACGAGCAGGGGTGGAAGCTCTTCGACGATGCCGCCTGGACGAAGACGTACTTCGACAAGCTGGCCGCCACCCGCAACATCCGCATCCTCGCGACCTGGGAGGCAGGCTTCAGGAGCTTCTCGACCAAGCGGCCGTTCAAGACCCCGGAGGACATCAAGGGCACCAAGCTCAGGGCGTTCAAGAACGACATGTTCCTGCAGCTGCTCGGCGCGATGGGGTGGAACACCGTCGTGATGCCGGTGACCGAAGCCTATCTCGCGATCCAGCAAGGCGTGGTCGAGGGTCAGGAGAATCCGATCGACACGATCTGGTCGCAGAAGTTCTACGAGGTCGCGCCGATCCTGACGCTCACCGAGCACGTGTATTCGCCGATCCCGATGGCGGTCTCCGAGCGGGCGTGGAAGAAGTTCTCGCCTGCCGACCAGGCGGCGGTGCGCAAGGCGGCCGTCGAGGCGGCCGCCTTCTCGCGCCAGGAGGTCAAGAGCAACGACGAGCGCTTGCTGGCCGAGATGACCGCGAAGGGTGCCACGGTGAACAGGGTCGACAAGGCCCCGTTTCGCAAGGTGATGGAGCCGGTCTACGAGGCTGCGCGAAAGGAGTACGGCGCCGAGGCTGTCGATCGGCTGCTCAAGGAAGCGGCGTCGCTGAAATAGGACCGCGCGCCCGATGCCTCACGAACCCGTTGCGCTGCGCTGGCTCGGCCGGACGATCGACTGGGCGGTCGCGCTCGCCGGCGCCTTAATGATCGCGCTCGTCTTCTACAACGTGCTGTCGCGCTACGTGCTGAAGACCGACGTGTCCTGGTCGTCCGAGCTGTGCACGCTGCTGCTGATCTGGATGAGCTTCGTCGGTGGCGCGATGGCGACGCGGCGCAACGCGCACCTGGGCGTGAGCGAGTTCGTGATGGGGCTGCGCCCTGCGGTGCGGGCGAAGGTCGACGCGCTGGTGCTCGCGCTCTCGGCGCTGGCACTCGGGCTGCTCGTGTGGTTCGGCGCCACGCTGACGATCCAGAGCTGGGACAACGTCGCGATCGCGATCAGGATCTCCAATGGCTGGTGGTACCTCGCGATGCCGGTCGGCTGCGCGTTGATGCTGCTGTTCGTGCTGAACCAGCTCGTCGTCGTGCTGCGCAGGACGTGCACGCTGGACGCGCTGCTCGAGCGCGGGCCGGTCGACGAGCGGGTGCCGCGATGACCATGACCGCGATGTTCCTCGGCTTCCTGCTGCTGATCGCGATCGGCGTGCCGCTGTTCTTCTCGCTCGTGCTCGCGACGCTCGGCTACGCCGTCTTCGCCCCGACCGCCCCGCCGGTGGAGGCGCTGGTGATGAATTTCGTCACCGCGATCGAGGGCTTCTACTTCCTGGCGATACCGCTGTTCATCGTCGCCGGCGAGCTCATCTCCCGCGGCGGCGCGGGCCAGCGCCTGATCCGCTTCGCGACCCACCTGCTGGGCTTCCTGCCGGGAGGGTTGGGGATCGTGACGGTGTCCTCGAGCATGCTGTTCGCCGGGATGTCCGGATCGGCCGTCGCCGACTCGGCCGCCGTCGGGTCGGTGATGATTCCCGGCATGGAGCGCAAGGGCTACAGCCGCGCGTACGCCGGGGCGCTGGTGGCGGCCGCCGGGACGATCGGCATCATCATTCCGCCGTCGATCCCGATGCTGCTGTACGCATTCATCGCGAACGTGTCGGTCGCCGACCTGTTCGTCTCCGGGGTCGTCCCGGGCCTGCTCTTCGGCGTCGGCATGATCGTGCTCTGCTGGCGTCACGCGGTGCGAACCGGGATCGACGTCGGCGGCATACGCCCGCGGCCCGCGGAGACCTACAGCGCGTTTCTGGACGCCCTGCCCTCGCTGCTGCTGCCGGCGATCATTCTCGGCGGCATCTTCTCCGGCGTGTTCACGCCGACCGAGTCGGCCGCGGTCGCGGTCGTCTATGCGCTCGCGATCGGGCTGTGGCTCTACGGAGACCTGAAGTGGTCGCAGCTGCCGGGCATCCTGATCGACTCGTTCACCACGAGCGCGACGGTGCTGGTCGTCGTCAGCGGGGCGACGGTGCTCTCGTGGATCGTCACCTTCGAGTCGGTGCCGCAGGACATGCTGGCACTGATCGAGGGCATCGCGTCGAACAAGCTCGTGTTCCTGCTGATGGTGAACCTGTTCCTGCTCGTGCTCGGGATCCTGCTCGAGCCGCCCCCGGCACTGCTGATCGCCGTGCCGCTGCTGCTGCCGCTCGCGCGCCAGTACGGCGTCGACCCGGTGCACCTGGGCCTGATCATGACCTGCAACCTGGCGATCGGCCTCTTCACGCCGCCGGTCGGCGGCACGCTGTTCGTCGCCGCCAAGATCGCGCGCGTGTCGATGGGCGCGATCACGCGTGAGCTGGTTCCGCACTTCGTGATGTGCGTGATGATCCTGATGCTCGTGACCTACGCCCCCTTCGTCCCGATGGGGCTGGTCTGGCTCTTCAGATAGGCGTTTCTGCCGCGTCGCGCCGCGCCGTCAGCGGGCGCGGCTGCCGCGCAGGTTCGCGAGGTTCCCGATCACCATCAGCGCGCCGCCGGCGATCACCATCGGGTCGAAGGGTTCGGCGTACGCCCACGCGCCGACGACCGCGATCAGCGGCAGGCGAAGGAAGTCCATCGGCACGACGATCGACGCATCGGCCTCGGCGAGCGCGCGCGACGCGCAGAAGTGCGCGCTCAGCGCGGTCACGCCGATCAGGAGAATCCAGGGGATCGTCGCAGCGCTCGGCCAGCGCCAGACGGCGAGCGCGGGCACCAGTGCCATCGGCAGCTGGATCAGCGACATCCAGAAGATGATCGCGGTCGCCGATTCGCTGGTCACCAGCCGCTTGACGAACAGGTACGAGATCGCGAAGCCGATGGCGCCGGCAAGCATGATCGCGGTACCGGCATCGAAGCTCCGTGCGCCCGGCCTGACGATCATCGCGACCCCGATCATTCCGAGCGCCACCGCGAGCACCCGCGAACGGGTCAGCGGCTCGCGCAGCACGATCCAGGCGAGCAGCAGCGTCCACAACGGCACGGTGAACTCGATCGCGAACACCTGGGCGAGCGGCAGCAGCGCGATCGCGACGAACCATGCGTACTGCGCGCCGAAGTGCACGGCGTTGCGCATCAGGTGTTCCGGCAGCCGGCGCGTGGCGACCGTCGACCACAGGCCCCGGACGCTCAGCACGACTGCGATCAGCGCCAGGCCGAGCGCGCTTCTGAAGAACAGGAGCTGGAAGGTGTGCAGTTCGCCGGCGAGTTCGCGACCGGAGATCGCCATCGCGCTGAACGACAGCAGCGCGCCGCCCATCCAGGCGGCGGCCTTCAGGACCGATTGCCCGCGGGTCGGTGTGCCGCTCCGGCCCTCGGGCGTGCGGGTCACTGCAGGTCTTCGCAGCCCACTTCGATCGGTTCGCCGGCCTGCTGGACGTCGCCGATGCTGCTCGCGTTCGGGCGCCGGAACACCTTGAGGCGCGCCCAGGAGCACCGCTCGCCCTTGAAGATCGCGGCGGCGTAGGCGTGCTGCGAGACGACCTGCCCGCGGGCGTCGAGGTTGCTGGTCCAGTTGCCGTCGGTGAACCAGGTCGCGGTGGGGCGTCTCCCGAGCAGCGCGGTGGCGAGCGTCTGCAACTGGCTGTCCATCCGGTCGTTGCCGAGGCTCTTCGGCGAGCCCGGCAGCGCCGCGTTCATCGTGATCAGCGACGAACCGCGGATCGGCGTGCTGACGGCGCCGGGCAGCGCCGAGGCGGTCGCGACCATCGTCGCGTTTCGCATCGGCGGCGCCTTGAGCATCGCGGCGTACTGGCTCGCGCCGCCCTCGTTCTCGAGCCGGACCGACGCGACCGAGAGCAGGTCCGGCACCGGGAGCCAGCGCTCGAACTTGCCGGGAAAGCCGGCGAGGCGGACCTCCCAGGCGCTGCTGCCGGGCCGCCGCGAGGTGGCCGCCTGCAGCCAGCAGTCGGCCGGGATGTCGCCGGGCCGGTAGGTGAGCGGCGCGAGCGGCACGACGAGCTCGTTGCGGACTGCCTCCTCGGGTGTCAACGTCACGTAGCAGGTGCTGAGGATCCGGATGCTCTCGTCGTCGCCGATCTGGAGGAACAGGTGCGGATAACGACTGTACTCGACGTTCGACTCCGGGTCGCCGGGGTGCGCGATCTCGCCGAGCGGGCGCGTGCTCCGGATGTGGGCGTACAGTCTGCCGCCGTCGCGAAGCGTCGCGACCGGATTCTCCTGCGCCAGCGCGAAGCTGTCCCAGGCGCGGTCGCTGAGCACGACCTCGGCGACGCCGGAAATCACGCGTTCCTGCGCCGGACTGCGCCGCGCCTGCGTGCCGGAGTCGGTCGGCAATTCGGTCATCGCCGAGCCGGTCGCCGCGCAGCCGGCCAGTAGGACCAGGCACCCGGCCGCGATCGGCCGGGTCAGGTGGTGAAGCAGGTGGTGAATGCGTGTCATTTCAGGTCCCCGCAATCCGGATCGACATCGACAGTATCGGTGGCACCGACGCTCGCCAGTGTGACCTCGTACGCATCAGGCGCCGCCTGCCGGGCCTTTTCGGCCCGGATCCTCGGATTGTTCACACCCCCGATCCCGCTTGCTGCGCGTGAACAGCCGATAGTAGTTGGCGGTCGTCGTGTCGGCGATCGCCGCCGGGCTGCAGCCGCGGACCGTCGCCAGGCACGCGGCGACCTCGACGACCCACGCCGGCTCGTTGGTCCGTCCCCGATGCGGGACCGGCGCGAGGTACGGCGAATCGGTCTCGATCAGCAGGCGGTCGTCCGGCACGAACCTGGCCACCTCGCGCAGCTCGGCCGCGTTCTTGAAGGTGACGATGCCCGAGAACGAGACGAAGAACCCCAGGTCGAGTGCTGCCTTCGCGACCTCGCGGGTCTCGGTGAAACAGTGCATGACGCCGCCGACGGCATCGGCGCCTTCCTCGCGCATGATGCGGATCGTGTCTTCGGCGGCGGCGCGGGTGTGGATGATCAGCGGCAGGCCCGCCTTGCGCGCCGCCCGGACGTGCACGGCGAAGCGCTCACGCTGCCAGCCGGTATCGCCTTCGGTACGGAAGTAGTCGAGGCCGGTCTCGCCGATCGCGACCACCGGCACCTCGCGGCTCGCGGCGACGAGTTCGTCGACGCCGGGTTCGCGCCCGCCGGTCGAATCGGGGTGCACCCCCACCGACGCACTCAGGTTCGGCCACGCGCGGGCGACGGCCAGGACCGAGGGCCAGTCCTCCATCGTGACGGCCACGCACAACGCGTGCTCGACGCGCGCCGCCGCCATGTTGTCGATGAGGTCGGGCAGGCGCTCGCGCAGGCCCGGGAAATCGAGGTGGCAGTGCGAATCGACGTACATGCGGGAGGGCAACTCGCCCGCGGCCAGGTGCGCGGACTTGCGGATGGAATCCGCTAGTATTCCACGCCCGCGCCCGGGCGTGGCGTCGTGCCGGCGTCGCGCCGGCCGTGTTCAGGCGGTGTTCGTGGGGCGCGACGACTTGATCGCACCGCCGATCAGGTCCTCGATCTTCGCGCGGGCCTGCTCGCTGGCATCGGTCTTCGCGAACTGGATGCCGATGCCCTGCGGCCGGCCGGTGGCGCCCGCGGGCGTGATCCACGCGATCTTGCCGGGAATCGCGACCTTCGTCGGGTCGTCCATCAGCGACAGGATCACGTACAGGTCGTCGCCGAGCGCGGCCGGGCGCTGCGTGGGCACGAACAGCCCGCCGCCGACGAGAAAGGGGATGTAGGCCGCGTACAGCGCGCCCTTCTCCTTGATCGACAGCGACAGCACGCTGGGACGTGCGGCGACCTTCGCGGTGGCGTCGGGCGACGCGTCGGCTGGCATTTGTGGTGTGCTCATCTGCGGGTCCCCGTCTCGGTTTCGAACGCGTCGACGTACAGCGCGCAGGACGCTTCGAGGAACAGGCGGGCATTGAGCGGGTGGGCGGTCAGTGCTGCCTGGCGGCGAAGGCCTGCGTCGGCCTGCGCGAGGCGCATCGGCACACATCGCGCCGCGAGCGTCCGCAATCTTGCGTGCGCATCCGGGAACCAGACCGGCGCGGCGCCGACCTGCACGCGCGCGAGGTCGACGACCCAGCGCTGGAGCAGCGACTGCCCGAGGGCGATGTCTGCCGAGGCCAGGCATTCGGCCGCGACGACGATCGAAGTGTCGGGCAGTTGCGAGATCGCCGCGACCCAGGACCGACAGGCGGTCATCGCCGCGGGTTCGGCGAAGGCACGCGCGTGCAGCGGCGCGCCGCCGGCGAAGGCGAGGGCGGCCCGCGCGGCGGCCTCGTCGACCGCCCGTGCCGGCTCGCTGCCGCCCTGCCCCCGCATCAGCCAGTCGAGCGCCGCGGCCTGCCCCGGGTGCGGCACGGCGATGCGCCTGCACCGGGAGCGGACCGTGGCCGGCAGGCGCTCCGGACGGTGGGTGACCAGCACGATCTGCAGCCCCGGGCCGGGTTCCTCGAGCAGCTTGAGCAATGCGTTCGACGAAGCCTGGTTCAGGCATTCGGCCGGGTCGACGACGATCGCGCGTCGGCGCGAGCGATAGGCCCCCATCGCCGCGAAGGACGCGATCCCGCGCACCTGGTCGATCGAGATTTCGCTCTTGGGCTTGCCCTTGTCGTCGAGCGGCAGGTTCAGGCTCATCAGGTCGGGGTGACTGCCGTCGCGCAGCCAGCGGCAGTCGTCGCAGCGGCCGCAGGCCAGGCGCTGCGGGCGTTCGACGGCGTCCTCCGGGTCGGCCTCGCACAGCAGCGCACCGACCAGCGCGCTGGCGAATGCCGCCTTGCCCACCCCTGGTGGCCCGGTGAGCAGGACGGCGTGCGCGATCGAATCCAGGCGCGCGAGCACCGCGGCGAGCGCGTCGCGCTGGGCCTCGAACAGCGGCGCGAGCGGCAAGCCGCCGACGGCCTGCACCGGCGCGGCGCCGTCTTCGGCGCCGGCACGCTCGCGCCGCCGCGGGCTGGCGGCGCGCGGGTTGGCGGCGCGTGGGCTGCGAGCGTTCACGCCCGAGACGGCGCCAGGCCGACGAAGCGATCGAGGTCGGCGGCGATCTCGTTTGCGATCACCTCGGGCGACTGCATCGCGTCGAGGCACACGAAGCGGCGTGGGGTGCGCGCAACACGTGCGCGGTAGGCCTCGCGTACCCGTTCGAAGAATTCGACCGCCTCGGACTCGAAGCGATCCGCCTCGCGCACCCTGCCCCGGCGCCGCGCCGCCTCGGCGGGGTCGAGGTCGAACAGGTAGGTGCGATCGGGCGCGAAGTCGGCCAGCGTCCAGTGCTCGAGCGCCTCGATCGCTGCGACGCCGAGCCCGCGCCCGCCCCCCTGGTACGCGATGGTCGAGTCGCTGAACCGGTCGCACAGCACCCAGTCGCCGGCGGCGAGCGCCGGCGCGATCCGTCGTTCGACGTGATCAGCGCGCGCGGCGAACGCGAGCAGCGCTTCGGTGCGGGCCGACATGTCCTCGTGCAGCAGCCACTGCCGGAGCGCGTCGGCGAGCGCGGTGCCGCCGGGTTCGCGGGTCACCTGCACCGTCACGCCGTGCCGGCGCAGCCGCTCGGCGGCCGGCTCGATGTGCGTGCTCTTGCCGGCGCCGTCGATGCCTTCGAAGGTGATCAGCTGCCCGCGATTCGGAGCGCTTGACTGCGTCAACGGTTTCTCTGATAGCGGTTGACGGCGCGGTTGTGCGAGCGCAGGTCTTCCGAGAAATGGCTCGTGCCGTCGCCCCTCGCGACGAAGTACAGCGCCTTGGAGTCGTCCGGCTTCGCCGCGGCCTCGAGCGAGGCCTTGCCCGGCATCGAGATCGGCGTCGGGGTGAGGCCGGTCCGCGTGTAGGTATTGTAGGGCGTGTCGTTCTTCAGGTCGCGCCGGCGCAGGTTGCCGTCGAAGGCCTCGCCCATGCCGTAGATCGTCGTCGGGTCGCTCTGCAGCATCATGCCCTTGCGGAGCCGGTTCTGGAACACCGCCGACACCAGCGCGCGGTCGTCGTCGTGCGAGGTCTCCTTCTCGATGATCGACGCGAGGATCAGCATGTCGCGGGGGGTGGCGAGCGGCAGGTCCGCGTCGCGGCCCTCCCAGGCCTTCGCGAGCCGTTCCTTCTGAAGCTTGTGCGCACGCCCGAGGAGTTCGAGGTCGGAGCCGCCTTCGACGTAGCGGTAGCTGTCGGGCGCGAACCAGCCTTCGGCGCGGGTGTCGTCGATGCCGAGCTTCTCGAGGATCTGTGCTTCGCTCAGGCCGGCCGTGGCATTCGCGAGCCCCTGCGCGCGGCCGATCGCGTCGCGGAACTGCCGGAAGGTCCAGCCCTCGATCAGCGCGATCGTGCGTTCGCGCGCCGGCTGGCCCTTGACGAGGTCGTCCATCAGCCGGGCGAGCGAGAGCGGCCCGGTGAACGCGTAACGCCCCGCCTTCACCTGCTCGCTGTCGCCGCGAAGCCGCCAGAGCAGCGACAGTTGCCACGGTGCGACGTCGATCCGCGCGCCCGCCAGGATCGCGGGCAGGCTGCTTGCACCCTGGCCCTTCGGGACGTCGAACTCGGTCGATCCAGCGCCGGCGAGGACGTCGCCGTGCCGATACAGATGCAGCCCGTAGGAGACCACCGAGACGCCGAGCAGGCAGGCGGCGACGACCAGACCGGTGATCCACAGCAACGTTCTTCGCATCGTTGACGGGCGCGCGCGCATGGCGACGCAGTGACGACAGGTGCGCCGATTATCGCGCGCCAGACCCTTCGACGCCCAGTGCAAGCCGGCGAACGGCGTGGGGAGATTCCTATAATGGCGGCTCGGGTGCTTGCGCCGGCTGCTTTCGCCGCCGGTCGCCGCGGCGCCGCCGCCGGTCGATCCTCGACAGGTGCCCCAGTCCGCGCACGCCGGAACCGGATGACCCATGGCTGAACCCACGATGACCCCCGCACGCACACCCGTCGACGCGTCGTCTGCCGACGCGCAGGACCCGCTGACCACCGACGCGATCCGCGCCGCGCTTCCCGCCTTCACGAGCGATGCGTCCCAGCGCGACGCCGGCTACGGCGAGCAGTGGCGATTCACGGCACCGCCGGGCACGGCGCCGGCGGACGGCGGCGTGACGGTGCTCGTCGAGTACGGCCTGATCCGCGTCGCCGGCAAGGACGCCGCCGCATTCCTGCAGGGGCAGCTCACCAACGACGTCAGGGCGATCGACGCCGCCCACGCGCAGGCGAGCGCGTATTGCTCGCCCAAGGGCCGGATCATCGGCACGTTCTGGGTGTGGCGCGAGGCACCCGGTGCGAGCGGCGAGGCCGGCCACGCGGACGGCGACGCGTTCCTGCTCGCCTGCAGCCGCGATCTGTCGTCGTCGCTCGCGAAGCGGTTGCGCATGTTCGTGATGCGCTCGAAGGTGCGCGTCGAGCAGATCGATCATGCGGTGCTGCTGCTCGGTCTCGTCGGGCGCGACGCGATCGATGCCGCCGCCGACGTGCCGCTCGCCGGGATCGTGTCGCTGCCCGGCGACGCGCCGTCGCCCGCGCGCGCGATGTCGCCGGTCGCGCTGGCCACGCTCGGCGACGTCGTCGACGCGCTGGCGCGAAAGGGCCTTCGTTGGCTCGACACCGACCGCTGGCGCGCGCTCGAGGTGCGCAGCGGCATCGCGCGGATCAACGCCGCGACGACCGAGCGATTCGTGCCGCAGATGGTCAATTTCGAGCGCACCGCCGGCGTGAGCTTCACCAAGGGCTGCTATCCGGGCCAGGAGATCGTCGCCCGCACTCAGTACCTCGGCAAGGCGAAGCGACGGATGTTCCTCGCCGCCGGATCGGGCCCGCTGCCGGCGAGCGGCCAGGACGTCCACCCCGCCGGCGACGCCACCGGCGAACCAGTCGGCACCGTGGTGCTCGCCGCACCGGACGACGCCGGCGGGTGGCAGGCGCTCTTCGAGTGCCGGATCGACGCCGCCGACGCGGACACGCGCATCGGCGAGTCGCGTCTCGATCCGCGTCCGCTGCCCTACCCGGTCGTCGACGCGCCGGCCGAGGCCGCATCCCCAAACGGTGCGTCGGCGGCGTGATCCACGCCTCCCGCACGCTCTTCGTCTACTACCGCGTCGACGCCCTGCACGGCGAGCGGCTCATCGGGTGCTTCGCGCGCCAGCGCGACGCGATGGACGGCGTCGACGCCTCGCTCGCGCGCCGTTGCGATCCCTCGGTGCGCGACCGCCGCGACGACGTCAGGACATGGATGGAGACGTATCGATTCGATGCCGTCGCGCCGGTCGACGACCTGTCGGCACTGCAGGCCCGCGTCGAATCGGCCGCACTCGCGTCCGGGCTCGCCGCGCTCGCGCTCGATGGCCGACGTCACGAGTGGTTCGAACGATGTGCCTGATCGCGTGGCGCCTGGCGCCGGGCACCGATTGGCCGCTCGTGCTCGCCGCCAATCGCGATGAGTTCCACGCGCGCGAGGCGTCGCCGCTGCAGCGCTGGGACGATGCGGCGTCGTCGGCGCGCGCGATCGCGGCGGGCCGCGATCGCCAGGCGGGTGGCACCTGGCTCGGCGTGTCCTCGCAGGCCGGTGTCGTGCGGGTGGGTGCGGTGACGAACATCCGCGGCAGGGGGCCGGCGTCGCGAACGGCGGCGTCGCGCGGCACGCTCGTCGACGGCTGGCTTCGCTCGGACGAGGCACCGCTCGCGCATCTCGCGGCCCTCGCCGGGAACGGCGCGCAGTCGCTCGCCGGCTTCAACCTCGTCGCGATCGCGCTGGCCTTCGGCGCGCGGGCGGGTCGCGCGCCGGCGATCGAGGCGGCGCACCTCGACAACCGGGATGCGGCGCGGGTCACGCGGATCGGCGACGGCATCGGCAGCGTGTCGAACGCGACGCTCGGGGTGCGCTGGCCGAAGACCGACGCGCTCGAGGCGGCGCTGGCACGCGCATGCGCGCGGCTCGACGCAGCACGCGAACCGCTCGACGCGCTCCGGTCGGCGTTGTTCCACGCGCTCGCCGATCGCCGTCCCGCGCCAGACGACCTGCTGCCCGACACCGGGATCGACCCGGCGCGCGAGCGCCTGCTGTCGTCGGCGTTCATCGCCGACGGCGTCTACGGCACGCGGTGCAGCACGGTCGTCGTGGTGGCGGCGGACGCGAGCGTCGAGATCGTCGAGCGCAGCTTCGGCCCGCACGGCGTGCCGTGCGGTGAGACGCTGCTTCGCTACGACGCGAGCGGCGGCGTGCGCTCGTAGGCGAGGATCCGCGCGCGCAGGTCGGCCGACATCGCGACCGGTGCGCCGTCGATCGTGTGGACGTAGATGCCGCTGCCGTCGACGAGGCGCGTGCCGTCGCGCCGCACCTCGAACGCGATCTCCAGGCTCGAGCGGCCCAGGCGTGTCGCGCGCGCGGCCACGTCGAGTTCGTCGTCGAATCGCGCCGGTGCGCGGTAGTCGAGCGTGGACTTCACCAGGTAGAAGCGGCTCCAGGTCTCGTCGAGCCACGCACGATCGCCACCGGAGAGCGCGCGCCAGTATTCGGTGATCGCGACGTCCGCGTAGGCGAGATAATGCGGGTTGAAGACGACGCCCTGGATGTCGGCCTCGGCCCATCGGACCCGCAGCCGGTGCACCAGTCGGAAAGGGTCCGATCCGGCCGCCGTGTCGTCGGGCCCGGCACGACGCCGCGGCTCGGGAGGGGACGCGGCGGCGCTCACTCGTCGTAACCGGGGTAGACGCGCACCAGGCGGCGCAGCAGCGCCGGCCATGCCAGCGCCGCGCCGCCGTCGCCACTGCGTGCGCCGCCCGCCCTGGGAGGCGGCGCCACCTTGCGCACGGCCTCGCCGACGCCGGCGAGTACTTCGGGCCGGACCGCGATCAGCGGCTGTCCGCCCGACTGCGCCGCGATCTGGATCTGGCAGGCGCGCTCGAGGGTGAACATGCGCAGGAACGCATCCGGGATCGACGGGCCGACGGTCAGCAGGCCGTGGTTGCGCAGGATCAGGTTGTGGCAGCTGCCGAGATCGCGTTGCAGGCGCGGCTTCTCGTCGTCGCGCACGGCGATGCCTTCGTAGTCGTGGTAGGCGAGCGAGGACAGCGCGATCGTCGCCTGCTGCGAGATCGGCAGCAGGCCCTCGCGCTGCGCCGAGACCGCGACGCCGGCGACGGTGTGGGTGTGGAGCACGCACACGATGTCGGGCCGCGCCGCGTGGATCGCGCCGTGGATCACGAAGCCCGCCCGGTTCACCGGATACGTCGTCGGCAGCACGGCACCGCCCTGCTGGTCGATCTTGACGAGCGACGAGGCGGTGATCTCCTCGAAGGCGAGTCCGTAGGGGTTGATCAGGAAGTGGTGCTCGGGGCCGGGCACGCGTGCCGAGATGTGCGTGAAGATCAGGTCGTCCCAGCCGAGCATCGCGATCAGCCGATAGCAGGCGGCGAGATCGACCCTCAGCGCCCATTCGTCGGCGTCGATGCGCGCGTCGCGTGCATCGGTGGCTCGCGTCGACCCGGCATTCGCGCCGGCGCGGACAGCGGCGGTGCTCATCGGCGATCCTCCTCGGTGATGCGGACGAGCTGCTTGCCCAGGTTGCCGCCCGAGAGCAACCCGATGAACGCGGCGGGCGCGTTCGACAGCCCGTCGGTGATCGTCTCGCGATACTTGAGGCTGCCATCGGCGACGCGCTGGCCGAGCTCGGCCAGCGCCGTCGGCCAGACGTCGAGGTGGTCCGATATGATGAAGCCCTGGATCATCAGCTTGTTGACGAGGATCGAGCGGATGTTCTTGAGCGCGATGTCCTCGCCTCCGTAGCCTGCGATCAGTCCGCAGACGGCGATGCGCCCGAAGGCGTTCATCCGCGCGAGGATCGCATCCATGATGACCCCGCCGACGTTCTCGAAAACGAGGTCGATGCCGTCCGGCGTCGCGGCCTTCAGGTCCTCGCGCAGCCTGCCCGCCTTGTGGTCGACGCACGCATCGAAGCCGAAGGACTGCACGACGACCTCGCACTTCGTGCTGCCGCCGGCGATCCCGACCACCCTGCAGCCCGCCGCCTTCGCGAGCTGGCCGACGACGGCACCGACGGCGCCGCTTGCGGCGTCGACGACCAGCGTCTGGCCGGCCTTCGGCTGCAGGATGCGGTTGACACCGTACCATGCGGTCACGCCGGGCATGCCGACGCTGCCCAGGTAGGCCGACAGCGGCACCGCGCCGCCCGCCACCTTGCGCAGCGCCGACGCCGGGCTCGCGCCGTACGTCTGCCACCCCGTCGGTGCCAGGACGACGTCGCCTGGGACGTAGCGGGCGTCCTTCGACTCGACCACCGTGCCGACCGTGCCGCCCTGCATCGTCTCGTCGAGCGGCTGCGGCTTCGCGTACGACTTCGCGTCGTCCATCCGGCCCCGCATGTAGGGGTCGAGCGAGAGGAATTCGGTCGCCACCAGCACCTCGCCGTCGTTCAGCGGCGGGATGTCGGCCTGCTCGAGACGGAAGTTCGACGGCTCGACCTTGCCGGTCGGGCGAGACGCCAGCACGATCCGCCGGTTGCGCTGGCGGCCGCGATCGAAGGGAGCGTGTGCCTGGTTCATGTCGCATTCATCCTGTGGTCTGTGCCGCGGGTGATCGCGGCGGTGTCGGTTGGCTCAGCCCGCCGCGACGGACCCGGCATCGGGCCGATGCCGCATGAAAGTGCCGCTCGCACGGGCGACGATCCGATCCTGCGCATCCCGCAACTCTCCTTCGCAGAAGTTGAGGGTGGCGCCGCCCTGCACGCGGCGCCCGATCGCGGTCACGCGCCCGGTCGCCGGACGCAGGAAGCTCGTCTTCATCTCGATCGTGACGTTGCCGTGCGCATCCGGTGTCCCGTCCGGCAGCACCCGCCGGGCGCTGACCGCCATCACGAAATCGAGCAGCGACATCAGCGCGCCGCCGTGGATCGCGCCGCGCGCGTTGCAGTGCCGGGGCAGACTGTCGAGGCGTGCGACCACGTGCCCGTCGCAGAACTCGACGAGCTCGATGCCGAGGTCTTCGATGAACGGGAGGTCGACCTCGAGGCCGGCGATCCGCATGCCTGCGCTGCTCAGGCGATTTCGAACAGGCCGGCGGCACCCATCCCGCCGCCGATGCACATCGTGACGACCGCCAGCTTCGCGCCGCGGCGTTTGCCCTCGATCAGCGCGTGGCCGGTGAGGCGCTGGCCGCTGACGCCGTACGGATGGCCGACCGCGATCGCCCCGCCGTTGACGTTCAACCGCTCGTCGGGGATGCCGAGCCTGTCGCGGCAGTAGAGCACCTGCACGGCGAAGGCCTCGTTCAGCTCCCAGAGGTCGATGTCCTCGACCTTCCGGCCGGCGCGCTCGAGCAGCTTCGGCACCGCGAACACCGGACCGATGCCCATCTCGTCGGGCTCGCAGCCGGCCACCGCGAAACCGCGGAAGACGCCGAGGATCGACAGCCCGCGCTTCTGCGCCAGGCTTCGCTCCATCACGACGCAGGCGCCGGCGCCGTCGGAGAACTGACTCGCGTTGCCGGCCGCGATCACGCCGCCGGGCAGCGCCGGCCTGATCTGCGACACGGCCTCGACGGTCGTGCCCTCGCGGCGCCCCTCGTCGTCGGCCAGCGTCACCTGGCGGGTCGTGAGCACGCCGGTCGCCTTGTCGGCGACGCCCATCGTGACCTCGATCGGCACGATCTCGTCCTTGAACTTGCCGGCGGCGGCGGCGGCGCAGGCGCGCTGCTGGCTGCGCGCGCCGTACTCGTCCATGCGCTCGCGGGTGATGCCGTAGCGCTTGGCGACCTGTTCTGCGGTCTGCAGCATCGACCAGTAGATTTCGGGCTTCTTCTCGAGCAGGTTCGGGTCCTGGCTCATGTGGCGGTTCGCCTCGTTCTGCACGCAGGATATCGACTCGACGCCGCCCGCGACGAAGACGTCGGCCTCGCCGGCGACGATGCGCTGCGCGGCCATCGCGATCGTCTGCAGGCCCGACGAGCAGAAGCGGTTGACGGTGACGCCGCTCACGCCGACCGGGCAGCCCGCCATCAGCGCGATCTGCCGGGCGATGTTTCCGCCGGTCGCGCCCTCGGGCGTGGCGCAACCCATGATCACGTCCTCGACCTCGGCGGCCTCGATGCCGGCACGCTCGATCGCGGCGCGCACGACGTGCCCGCCCATCGTCGCGCCGTGCGTCATGTTCAGCGCGCCCTTCCAGCTCTTCGCGAGGCCGGTCCTCGCGGTCGATACGATCACTGCTTCACGCATGCCTGTCTTCTCCGATTGGGTGGCGATCTCGCCTTGCGTCAGTTGCCGAACGACCGGCCGCTCGCGACGAGCGTCTCGATCAGCGGTGCCGGGGTCCAGAACGCGGCGTCGCCGTGCGGATTCGTCGCGAAGCGACGCATCCGATCCGCGACGTTGTACAGGCCGACGGTGTCGGCGTAGTGCATCGGGCCGCCGCGATGCAGCGGGAACCCGTAGCCCGTCAGGTAGATGAGGTCGATGTCGGAGGCGCGCAGCGCGATCCCCTCCTCGAGGATCTTCGCGCCTTCGTTGACCAGCGCGAACACGAGCCGGTGGACGATCTCGTCGTCGCCGATCCTGCGTGCCTTCACGCCGATCTCCTCGCGGTGCTTCGCGACCAGGTCGTCGACGATCGGGTCGGGAATCGCGTTTCGCCTGCCGGGCTCGTAGCGGTAGTAGCCCGCACCGGTCTTCTGGCCGAAGCGCCCGAGCTCGCAGATCTTGTCGGCGATCTTCGGGTACTGCATGTTCGGGCGCTCGAGGTATCGGCGCTTGCGGATGTACCAGCCGACGTCGTTGCCCGCCATGTCCGCCATCCGGAACGGTCCCATCGCGAAGCCGAAGGCCTCGATCGCACGGTCCACCTGCTGCGGGCTCGCGCCTTCCTCGACGAGGTAGCCCGCCTGGCGGGAATACTGCTCGATCATCCGGTTGCCGATGAAGCCGTCGCACACGCCGGACACGACGCCGGTCTTGCGGATCTTCTTCGACAGCGCCATGGTCGTCGCGAGCACGTCCTTGCCGGTCTTCTCGCCGCGCACGATCTCGAGCAGCTTCATCACGTTGGCCGGGCTGAAGAAGTGCGTGCCGATCACGTCCTGCGGGCGTGCGGTGAACGCCGCGATCCGGTCGACGTCGAGCGTCGAGGTGTTCGACGCCAGGATCGCGCCCGGCTTCATCGTCGCGTCGAGCTGCCGGAAGACCTTCTCCTTCACGTCCATGTCCTCGAACACCGCCTCGATCACGATGTCGGCGTCCGCGAGGTCGGCGTAGTCGAGGGTCGGCTTGATGAGCGACATCCGCGTGTCGACGTCCGCGGCCTTGATCCGGCCCTTCTTCGCCGAGTTCTCGTAGTTCCTGCGCACGACGGCCAGGCCCCGGTCGAGCGCTTCCTGCGTCGTCTCGAGCACGGTCACCGGGATCCCGGCGTTCGCGAAGTTCATCGCGATCCCCCCGCCCATCGTGCCCGCGCCGACGACGGCGGCGCCGGCGATCCGGCGCACCGGCGTGTCGGCGGGCACGTCGGGGATCTTGCTCGCTGCGCGTTCGGCGAAGAACGCATGGCGCAGCGCGCGCGACTCCGGCGTCTGCATCAG
Source organism: Lautropia sp. (assembly GCA_050248115.1). Classification (GTDB taxonomy): domain Bacteria; phylum Pseudomonadota; class Gammaproteobacteria; order Burkholderiales; family Burkholderiaceae_E; genus Lautropia. The sequence continues at coordinate 31,843 of JBFWSZ010000011.1, read as the reverse complement.
CTCGACGAAGATGCGGCGCTCCTCGCGAACGGCGGCGTCGAAGGGCAGCTTCAGCCCCGCGCCGATCGCCTCGACCGCCCGTGCAGGCGCGGGATACTGGGGGGCGGCCGCACGGACCGTGTTGCGTGCGAAGCCGAGGAAGGCCTCGGCGTGCGCCGATCCGATCTTCAGGTCGCGGACCTTCGGCGCGCCGCGCCCGCTGGCGACGACCTCGTTCGCGAAGGCGACGGCGCGGGCGACGAGATCGTCGTCGACGATCGCGTCGAACAGCCGCGTTCCCTCGAAGCGCTCGCTCGCCACCGGTGTGCCGGTGACGATCATGTTGACGGCCATGTCGAGCGGCACGAGGCGCGGAAGGCGCTGCGTACCGCCGGCGCCGGGGATGAGCCCCAGCTTGACCTCGGGCAGCGCGATCTGCGCGCCACGCGACGCGACCCGATAGTGGCAGCCCATCGCGAGCTCCAGGCCGCCGCCCATGCACACTTCGTGGATCGCCGCGACGACGGGCTTCGCCGCGTTCTCGATCATCGCGATCAGCGTGCCGAGGTTCGGCTCGAGCAGCGCCTTGGGCGAGTTGAACTCGCGGATGTCGGCGCCGCCGGAGAATGCCCGCCCGGCGCCGGTGAGCACGATCGCCTTCACCGCCGCGTCGGCTTCCGCACGACGAATGCACTGCGCGATGCCGGTACGCAGTTCGTGCCCCAGCCCGTTGACCGGTGGATTCGCCATCGTGATGACGGCCACCCCGTCGATCGTCTCCATGCTCGTCTTGCTCATGCTGTCTCCGTGGTTCGGGTCTGTCGGTCGGTCGGAATCCCGCGCGATGCGCAGTCGGCGCACGCCGCGTGCCGGCTTGGGCCTCAGGGCCGACGCATGTTGCAGGAGGTCGGCTGCACGCCGACGTAGGCCGGCATCAGCGCCTCCGGCTGCCAGCCGTATCCGCTGCGCTCCTCGTCGAAGCGAACGCCCTTCGCGCCCGCCTTCTGCCAGGATGACACCAGGAGCGGCTGCTGCAATTGATGGTCGGCGGCGCGCATCTCGACCTCGCCGTTCAGCGATGCGAATCGAAGGCCGGACATCGCGCGCGCAACGGCGAGCGCGTCGGCGCTGCCGGTCCTGCGGATCGACTCGGACAGCGCGCGCATGGCGTCGTAGGCAGGCTTGAGGGTGAAGTCCAGGTTGCGTCGCCGCCGGAAGTCCTCGCGCAGCTCGGCACCGCCGAAGCTGCGTTCGTTCGGCGACCATGCGCTCACCAGATGGAGCCGGTCTTCTCCGTCGGCCGATATCGCGGTCGCCGTGCCGCGGGCGTCGGCGTGGAAGCTGAGGATGTCGGCCGGCAGCCGCGCGGCGCGCGCGGCCCTGACGAGGCCGACGAGGTCGGCGCCCCAGTCGCCGGTGATGACGGTGTCCGCGCCCGACTGGCGGATCCGCGCGACGTAGGGCGCGAAATCGCCGACGCCGCCGATCGGATGGCGCTCGTCGCCGACGATCTCGACGTCGCTTCGCTTGCGCGCGAGCATCTCTCGCGCGCTCGCCGCGAGCGCGCGTCCCGGGGCGTAGTCCTGATTGATCAGGAACACCCTGCGCACCGCGTCGCGACCGCGCAGCCAGGACGTCAGCGCTTCCATCTGCTGGTCGGCGTTCGGCGCGAACCGGAAGTGCCAGAACGTGCACCGCTCGTTCGTCAGCGCCGGATCGTTCGCGCCGAAGTTGAGCAGCAGCACGGGGCGCTCCGGATTGGCCGCGTTGTGGCGTTCGAGCGCCTGCGCGAGCGCGTTCGCGACGGCCGAGCCGCTGCCCTGCGCCACGTAGCGCGCCCCCTTGCCGATCGCCTCGTCGAGGCGCTCGAGGCTGCGCGCCGGATCGCCTTCGCCGTCGAAGGTCAGGATCTCGAAGCTGCGCTCGCGCCCCGCCCACCGGCGATCGTTCGCGACGTCGGCGAGATAGCGGAAGTGTGCCAGCGCGCCCTGCCCCACCGGCGCGTAGGGCCCGGAGAGGAGGTCGATGAACGCGATGCCGATGCGTTCGGTGGCCGGTGCCTGCGCAAGCGCGTTGCCGGATGCCGCGTACGCCGATCCCGCCAGGACGGCGCAGTCGCGCAGCCGCGCGAGCGCGGCGCGGCGCCCGCCGGGGCCGTCGTCCGATCGTGGCCCACGTGCGGCCGGGACCTCGCCTTGCCCGCATCGCGGTCCGCTGCCGGCCGCCGCATCGATGATCCTGCGCGTCACGCCCATCCGTCCATCCATCGTCTTCGTCGTCGCCGGCCGCACGCGCCGCAGCCGTCTCAGGCCGTCGGCAGCCGGTAGTCCTTGAACTGCTCCCGGAGCCGGGTCTTGAGGATCTTGCCGGTCGCGCCCAGCGGGATCGCGTCGACGAACTGCACGTCGTCCGGGGTCCACCACTTCGCGATCTTGCCTTCGTAGAACTTGAGCAACTCGTCGCGCTCGACGCTCGCGCCCTGCTTCCTGACGACGATCAGCAGCGGGCGTTCGTCCCACTTCGGATGCGCGACGCCGATCACCGCCGCCTGCAGGACCGCCGGGTGCGCGACCGCGAGGTTCTCGAGATCGATCGAGCTGATCCACTCGCCCCCCGACTTGATCACGTCCTTGCTCCGGTCGGTGATCTGCATGAAGCCGTCTTCGTCGATCGTCGCGACGTCGCCGGTCGGGAACCATCCGTCGCCGTTCGCATCGTACCTGAGCGGATCGCCGCCTTCGCCCTTGAAGTAGTCGCGCACGACCCACGGGCCGCGAACCAGCAGGTTGCCCGCCGTGGTGCCGTCCCACGCGAGTTCGGTGCCCGCGTCGTCGACGATCTTCATGTCGACGCCGAAGATCGCGTGTCCCTGCTTCTCGAGCAGCTTGCGCTGTGCGTCGTCGGGAAGCTTCAGGTGCTTGTTGTGGAGCCTGCTCAGCGTGCCGAGCGGCGACATCTCGGTCATGCCCCATGCGTGGATCACGTCGACGCCGTATTCGCGGAAGGTCTTGATCATCGCCGGCGGGCACGCCGAGCCGCCGATCACCGTGCGATTGAGCGTCGAGAATCGCAGACCGTTCGCCTGCAGGTGCTGCAGCAGGCCGAGCCAGACCGTCGGCACGCCCGCGGAATAGGTGACCCCTTCGCTCTCGAAGAGTTCGTAGATCGACTTCCCGTCGAGCTGTGCGCCCGGGAACACCATCTTCGCGCCGACCAGCGGGCAGGTATACGGCAGGCCCCACGCGTTGACGTGGAACATCGGCACCACCGGCAGGATCGAGTCGCGGGCCGACGCCCCCATCGCGTCGGGCAGCGCCGCCGCGTAGGCGTGCAGCACGGTCGAACGGTGCGAATACAGTGCGCCCTTCGGGTTGCCGGTCGTTCCCGACGTGTAGCACAGGCAGCAGGCCGAGTTCTCGTCGATCTGGGGCCAGACGAAGGACGCCGACCCGGTGTCGATGAAGGTTTCGTAGTTCTCGAGCGTCGGCGCCCCGGGCCCCGGTTTGGCGACCGCAGGCTGCCGGTCGGCGTCGGTCATCGCGATCCAGTGCTCGACGCCGGGACAGTGCGGTGCGATCGCCTCGACGATCGGCTGGAACGTGAGGTCGAACGCGAGGACCCGGTCGCCCGCGTGATTGACGATCCACGCGATCTGCTCGGGGTGGAGCCGGGGGTTGATCGTGTGGATCACCGAGCCCATCCCCGCCACGGCGTAGTAGAGCTCCATGTGGCGGTAGCCGTTCCACGCGAGCGTCGCGACGCGATCGCCGGAGCCGAGCCCCGCCTTCGTCAGCGCGCTCGCGAGCCTTCGCGAACGCGCCTCGCAGTCGCGGTAGGTGTACCGATGGATGTCGCCCTCGATGCGTCGCGAGACGATCTCGGTGTCGCCGTGATGGCGCGCCGCATGGCGCAGAATCGACGACACGAGCAACGGCATTTGCATCATCTGGCCCAGCATCGGTCCTGTCTCCTTCTCGGGTTGGCCCGGGATTGTTCCGGTTGACGGGAGCGCGCGTCAAGTTGACCCGCGGGCACGCCGCCCGCGCCGGATCCCGTTACGTACAATCGGGGGTCCGACGCCTGTCGCACGGCCGCGTCGATCACGGATGCCCCCGATGCAGAAGCTGCTCTTCGATCTGTTCCCGATCATCCTCTTCTTCGCCGCGTTCAAGTTCTTCGACATCTACGTGGCCACCGGCGTCGCGATCGCCGCGACCATCGGGCAGATCGCCTGGCTGAAACTGCGGAACCGCAAGGTCGACACGATGCAGTGGATCAGCCTCGTCGTCATCGTCGTGTTCGGCGGCCTGACGCTGTTCCTGCACGACGAGACCTTCATCAAGTGGAAGCCGACGATCCTCTACTGGGCCTTCGGCGCGACGATCCTCGGTGCCCGCCTGTTCGGACGCAACCTGATCCGCACGCTGATGGGCCAGCAGATCGCGTTGCCGGATGCGGTCTGGGACCGGCTCGCGCTCGCCTGGATCGCGTTCTTCGGCGCGATGGGCGCGCTGAACCTGTGGGTCGCCTACGGCTTCAGCACCGATCAGTGGGTGAACTTCAAGCTCTTCGGCACGCTGGGGCTCACGGTGGTCTTCATCCTTGCGCAGGGGGTCTACCTGTCGCGCCACGTCAAGGAGCCGCAAGATGGGTGAGGACGATCGGGCCGCGACGTCGGGTCGGCCGTCGGCCGACGCGCTGCGCGAGCGCCTGCAGCGGCGGTTCCCGGATGCCGACATCGTCGTGCAGGACGACAGCCATCTCCACGCCGGCCACGCGGGCGCCGCCGGCGGTGCCGGCCACTACACCGTCAGGATGCGGGCCCGGGCGTTCGAAGGGTTGCGGTCCGTGGCGCGGCATCGCCTGGTGTATGATGCCGTCGGCGACTGGATGCCCGACCGCGTGCACGCGCTCGTGATCCACGCGCAGGCGCCCGGTGAAGCCGGCGGTGGCACGGCGCCGGCGGCGTCGCCATCGCACTGACCGGCCCCATCGCGCGGCATCCGGCTGGCGGGCGCCGCGAACGGCGCGTTGCTTCGACCGGGCTGCCCGCTGCGTTACCGATTCCGACGCTTCAAGCGTATCCGAAGGCCGACCGATGTGGATCGTCCTGGCCACCACGGCTCCGGCGCAGGCGGTCGGGGCATCATCACACCCGGTGCATCCACACCCTCATCCCAATCATCCGGACTTGTTCATGAAAAATTCCAGCTTTCGCGCTGAACGTTCCCCGACCCGTGCCCGTCCGACCTTTGGTGCGGCAACGCTGCTCGCGGCCGCACTGGCGATCGCCGGCGGCGTGGTGCCCGCTGCGTCGTTCGCGCAGAACGCCGCGGTGGTCAACGGCAAGCCGATCCCGAAGGCGAAGGTCGACGAATTCATGAAGGCGCTGGCTGCGCAGGGAAGGCCCGACAACGAGGAGACCCGCAAGCTCGTCATCGACGAGCTGGTCGCGCGAGAGATCTTCGTGCAGGAGGCCGACAAGCGTGGTCTCGCGCGCGAGCAGGACGTCAAGTTCCAGCTCGAGAACGCCCGCCAGGACATCCTGATCCGCGCGATGATCAAGGATCACCTGACGAAAAACCCGGTCAAGGACGACGAGCTCCAGGCGGAGTACGACAAGTTCAAGGCGCAGGCCGCGGCGGGCGGCAAGGAATACAAGGCGCGCCACATCCTCGTCGAGTCCGAGGACGCCGCGAAGAAGATCGTCGCCGACCTGAAGAACGGCGCGAAGTTCGAGGAGCTGGCCAAGCAGTCCAAGGATCCCGGCTCGGGTGCCAACGGCGGCGATCTCGGCTGGAACACCGCCGAGACCTTCGTGCCGGAATTCGGCAAGGCGATGGCGGCGCTCGAGAAAGGCAAGATGACGCAGGAGCCGGTGAAGACCCAGTTCGGCTGGCACGTGATCCAGCTCGACGACGTGCGCGACGCGGCGCCGCCGCCGCTCGAGCAGGTCAAGCCGCAGTTGCAGCAGCAGCTCGAGCGCGGCCGCATCCAGGCGCTGCAAAAGAAGTTGCGGGACGCGGCGAAAGTCGAATAGACTCGCGCCAAGAACAATCCGGTGGGGCTTCAGCCAGCCGCCGGACCGTCGAGAAACTCGACTTCGATGCCGTCCTGACCGACGGCATCGTCATTTGTGGCGTCGCGTCCGATTGCGGTCGCGCCGGCGGAAGCCGCTGTCGCACCCGCTTGCCGCGCCGAGGCTTTCGCCGCCTGCCGCCGCTGCCCGAAGAAGTCGCTGAGCACGCGCCCGCATTCGGCCTCCAGCACGCCGCCGTTCACGATCGTGTGGTGATTGAGGCGGTGCTCGGCCATCAGGTCGACGACGCTGCCACACGCGCCGGTCTTCGGGTCGCGCGCACCGAATACCAGCCGCCGGATGCGTGCGTGCATGATCGCGCCGGCACACATCGCGCACGGTTCCAGCGTGACGTAGAGGTCGCAGTCGGCGAGCCGGTAGTTTCCCAGCTGCTCGGCCGCCGCGCGGATCGCGCGGATCTCGGCGTGCGCGGTGGGGTCGCTGCTGCCGATCGGATGATTGAACCCGGTCGCGATCACCTGCCCTTCTCGCACCAGTACCGCGCCGACCGGCACTTCGCCGACAGTCGCCGCGTTCAGCGCCTGGTCGATCGCGAGACGGATCATCGCGTGGTCGAAGCCCGACGCGTCGGCGGCGAGCGGCACACCGGCGGTCGTCATGCGCCCGGTGCCGGCGTGCGGACGACCGTCATGATCATCACGCTGTCACGGTGCGCCTGCATCCGGTATGCGGTACCGGCGGGAACCACGACGAGCTGGCCGGCGACGAGCCTGGACCACTGGTCGCGCGTGACCAGGTCGATCTCGCCCGACAGGCACTGCACCAGGATCTCGCCCGGCATCGTGTGCTCGGGAATGTCCTGGTCGGCCGTGAGGACGAGCCGCATCAGTTGCAGCCGGTCGGTCTTCAGGATGCTTCGGCTCACGCCGGGATCGGATGGCGAATCGCCGGGCTTCAGGTCGATGACGTCGAGGGGTCTTGCGTGCGGCAGGGCCATGGTCCGTCCTCCGTGGCGTGAGTCGTGCCGGGTCGGCCGCGGCCCGGCGTGGTGACCACGATTGTAGGCGCCTGCCGGGGGCGCGCCGCCCCCGGCGCGCCGGGCGTCGACGGATCAGTGCACCGAGGCGAGGAACTGGCGAAGCTCCGGCGTCTCCGGGGCGTCGAACATGCGCTCGGGATCGCCCGACTCGTGGACGCGCCCCTGGTGCATGAAGATCACGCGATCGCCGACCTTGCGTGCGAATCGCATCTCGTGGGTCACCATCAGCAGCGTCATGCCGTCGTCGGCCAGCGACTCCACGACCTGCAGCACCTCGCCGACGAGCTCCGGGTCGAGTGCCGACGTGATCTCGTCGCACAGCAGCACGCTGGGCTGCATCGCCAGTGCGCGCGCGATCGCCACCCGCTGCTGCTGTCCGCCCGACAACTGCTCGGGAAGCGCGTCGAACTTGTCCGCGAGACCGACGCGCGCGAGCAGCCGCCGCGCCTCGGCGAGCCCCTCGGTCTCGGCGGTCTTCTTCACGAGCGACGGCGCGAGCATCACGTTGCGCCCGACGCTCAGGTGCGGAAACAGGTTGAAGCTCTGGAAGATCATGCCCACGCGCTGGCGCAGCGCGCGCATGGCGACCGGATCGTGGTGCTTCAGCGGCTGGCCGTCGACCGACAGCGTGCCCGCCTCGAAGGTCTCGAGCCCGTTGATGCAGCGAAGCAGCGTGCTCTTGCCGGAGCCGCTCCTGCCGATGATCGCAACGACCTCGCCCCGGCCCACCTGCAGGTCGATGCCCTTGAGCACCTCGTTCGAGCCGAAGGACTTGCGCAGGCCGCGGATGTCGACGATGGGGGCGTCCTGCTTCGCGGCCGAGACGACGGGCGGCTCAGCGCCCGGCATGCAGTCTTCGCTCGAGGGTTCTGGCATAGAGGCTCACCGGATAGCAGAGCGCGAAGTACAGCAGCGCGACACAGGAATAGACGAGGAACGGTGCGAAGGTGGCGTTGGTGATCATCGTGCCGGCCTTGGTCAACTCGATGAAACCGATCACCGACGCGAGCGCGGTGCCCTTGATCACCTGCACCAGGAAGCCGACGGTCGGCGCGATCGCGATGCGCCGAGCCTGCGGAAGGATCACGTGGCGCAGCTGCTCGCCGACGTTCAACGCGAGCGCCTGCGCCGCCTCCCACTGGCCCCTGGGCACGGCGTCGACGCAGCCCCGCCAGATCTCGACCAGGAACGCGCTGGTGTAGAGCGTGAGCGCGAGCGACGCCGCGAGCCAGGCCGAGGTCTCGACGCCGAACAGCGCGAGTCCGAAATACGCGAGGAAGAGCTGCATCAGCAGCGGCGTGCCCTGGAAGAGCTGCACGTAGGCCTTCACGAAGCCCACCGCGCCCGGCCAGCGGGCGATGCGCGCGACCAGCAGTACCAGGCCCACCGTGCCGCCGCCGACGAACGCGATCAGCGACAGCGCGACGGTCCACCGCGCCGCCAGCAGCAGGTTGCGCACGATGTCCCACAGCGAGAATTCAACCACGGCGGCTCGCACCGAACAGGAAGCGCGGCCCGATCCAGTCGAGCGCGGCTCGCAGGAGCACCGACAGCAGCAGGTAGAGCGCGGTCGCCACGATGAAGGCCTCGAAGGCGCGGAAGTTCCGGCTCTGGATCAGGTTGGCGGCGTAGCTGAGTTCCTCGGTCGCGATCTGCCCGCAGACGGCCGAGCCGAGCATCACGATGATGATCTGGCTCGTGAGCGCCGGCCAGACCTTGCGCAGCGCAGGCGGCAGCACGACGTGCAGGAAGGTCTGGGCGCGGGACAGCGCCAGGCTGGCCGCCGCCTCGACCTGACCCCGCGGGGTCGCCTCCACGCCGGCGCGCACGATCTCGGCCGCGTAGGCGCCGAGGTTCACCACCATCGCGATCACCGAGGCGAGTTCGGGCGTGAGCTTCACGCCGGCCGCGGGCAGGCCGAAGAAGACGAAGAAGAGCTGCACGATGAACGGCGTGTTGCGCACCAGCTCGACGTACGCGGCGACGATCCACGTGAGCGGTGCGCGCGCTTCGGTGCGTGCCCACGCGCACGCGACGCCGAGTGACACGCCGAGGACCGCGGAGACCGCCGTGAGCCCCACCGTCCACGCCATGCCCGCGAGCAGCAGCGGCCACTGCGCGAGCACCGCCAGGAAGTCGAGTTCGATGCCCATCGGCGGTCGCGCGGCCCGTGCCGTGCCCGGACGCGAAGCTTATTCGGGAAGGGTCCCGGTCGGGCGTCCGAGCCACTTCTTCGACAGCGCGTCGAGCTCGCCCGCCTGCTTCGCCGCCGCGATGATCTCGTTGACCTTGGCGCGAAGCGCGGTCTCGGTCTTCGCGACGCCGACGAAGTTCGGGCTGTCCTTGAGCAGCAGCTTGTACTCGGCGCCAAGGGACGGATTGCGCTTGATCATGTTGTCCGCCACCGAGACGCCGGTGGCGATGAACTGCGTCTGGCCGGACACGAACGCCGACACCGTCGCGTTGTTGTCCTCGAAGCGCTTGATGGCGCTGTCGGCCGGTGCGACCTTCGTGAGCTCCTGGTCCTCGATCGCGCCGCGAGTGACGGCGATCGACTTGCCGGCGAGCCCCTTGAAGTCGGTGATCGAGGCCTTCTTCGGCCCGTAGACGGCCTGGAAGAAAGGCGAATAGGCGGCCGTGAAATCGATGACCTTCTCGCGTTCGGCGTTCTTGCCCAGCGTCGAGATGACCAGGTCGGCCTTCCGAGTCTGCAGGTACGGAATGCGGTTGGCGCTGGTCACCGGCACCAGTTCGACCTTCACGCCGAGCTTCGAGCCGATCAGGTTGGCCATGTCGACGTCCAGGCCCTGCGGCTTGAGGTCGGTGCCGACGAAGCCGTACGGCGGGAAGTCCGTGGGTACCGCGATCCTGATCAGCTTGTTCTTCATCGCGTCGTCGAGTGCGGTCTGGGCTTGCGCCGCGCCGGAGAGCACCGTGGCGAACAGCGTGGCCGCGAGAAGGACGAATCGACGTTGCGTGGACATCATGGACAGGCTCCTGGAGAAGTGTCTCGATCGGGGTATCGGCGGGATGCAGCCTTGAAACCGGTGGCGCGTAAACGGGTCGGCGGGCGGCGTCGACGAAAAAGCCAGAAGTGTGCCACGTGGCATCGGTTCTTCAAACGAGACCGATGCACCATCGGCGTGCCCGACCGGGAGGAGCCGCCGTCGGCGCGCAGGTTCCGAAGGGTGCGGCATGGGCGCTAGGCAGTGCTGTCGTGCGAGCGCCTCCCGGTCGCCTCGCCCAGCAGTCGCAGGCCGTTGAGCACCACCAGCAGGCTCGCACCCATGTCCGCGAACACGGCCATCCACATGGTGGCGCCGCCGAACACGGCCAGCACCAGGAACACGGCCTTGATGCCGAGCGCCAGCGCGATGTTCTGCCACAGCACCGCGTGCGTGGATCGGGACAGCTTCACCGTCTCGGCGATGCGGCGCAGGTCGTCGTTCATCACGACCACATCGGCGGCCTCCATCGCCGTGTCGGTGCCGGCAGCGCCCATCGCGACGCCGATGTCCGCCCGGGCCAGCGCCGGCGCGTCGTTGATGCCGTCGCCGGTCATCGCCGTCGGTCCGATCTCCCGTTGCAGGGCCTTGATCGCCTCGAGTTTGTGTTCGGGCAGCAGGTTGCCGCGCGCCCGCTCGATACCCGCCTCGCGCGCCACGGCATCGGCCGTTGCCTGGTTGTCGCCGGTCAGCATGACCGGTGTGATGCCCAGCGCGCGCAGTTCGGCCACCGCCTCGCGCGAAGACGGCTTGATGGTGTCGGCCACGGCGAACAGCGCGATGACCTTCTCCGGCGTGGCCAGCAGCGTCACGGTTCGCCCCGCGGCCTCGTGCTGCTTCAGGCGCGCCTCTAGTGCCACCGAGCACTGCCCGCGCTCCTCGATCAGCCGATGGTTGCCGAGCACGTACGTTACCCCGCCGACCATGGCCTGCACGCCGCGGCCGGCCAGTGCGGTGAACGCCTCGGCCTCGACGCCGGCGGGTGCGAGTCCCGCCGCGATGGCCCTGGAGACAGGATGATCGGAATGGCTCGCGAGCACCCCCGCGATATGCGCCGCGGTCGCCGGCTCGGTGCCCGAATCGACGACCGACCAGTCCACGAGCCGGGGCTTGCCCTCGGTGATCGTTCCGGTCTTGTCCAGCGCGATCGCCTTCAGCTTGCGCGCTTCCTCGAGGTGGATGCCGCCCTTGACCAGGATGCCGCGGCGCGCGGCCGACGCGAGTCCGCTGACGATGGTGACCGGCGTCGAGATGACCAGGGCGCACGGGCAGGCGATCACCAGCAGCACCAGCGCCTTGTAGGCCGCCTGCATCCAGGTCCACGCCAGCAGCCAGGGACCGAGCAGGGCGACCGCCAGCGCGATGATGAAGACGGCCGGCGTGTAGACGGCGGCGAAGCGGTCGACGAAGCGTTGCGTCGGCGCGCGCGTGGCCTGCGCCTCCTCGACCGCGTGGATGATGCGCGCCATCGTCGAGTTCGATGCCGGGGCCGTGACCTCGAATTCGAAGGTGCCCGATTCGTTGATCGTGCCCGCGAAGACCGGGTCGCCGGGCGACTTGTCCACCGGAACGCTCTCGCCGGTCACCGGCGCCTGGTCGATGCTGGTCTTGCCGGTGCGCACGACACCGTCCATCGGTACGCGTTCACCCGGCTTCACGCGCACGCGCGCACCGACGGCAAGCATTGCGACCGGCTCGATGGCCCAGCGTCCATCGGCCTGGCGCACCGTCGCCTCCTCGGGCGCCATTGCCAGAAGGCCCTTGATCGCATTGCGCGCCCGGTCCACCGCGCGGGCTTCGATGGCCTCGGCGATCGCATACAGCGCCATCACCATCGCCGCCTCCGGCCATTGCCCGATCGCGAAGGCCCCGGTCACCGCGATCGTCATCAGCGCATTGATGTTCAGGCGGCCGTGGCGCAGCGCCATCAGGCCCTTCTCGTAGACGTCGAATCCGGCAAGCCAGATCCCGATCGCCGCGACGGCCAGGCCGGCGCCGCGCCAGACCGTCGTCTCGGGTGCGAAGTAGCCGATGACCTCTGCCGAGATGGCCAGCAGCAGCGCGCCGGCCAGCCTCGGCCACTGCGCGCGCACGACCTCATGGTCGGGGTCCTCGACCGCGGCCGCGCGGTCGGTCGCTTGCGGATCGAAGCCGGCGTTGCGGACCGCTTCGATGGCCGGCGGGATCGACGGCTGGTCGGCGTCGATCGTCAACAGCCGCTGGCCGAGCTGGAATCGGAGCCCTCGGATGCCGGCGACGCGGGAGAGCGCGCGCCGGATCTCGGCCTCCTCCGCGGCGCAGTCCATCGTCGCGATCCGGAAGCTGTGTCCCCGGACCCGGGTTGCGTGTCGGTGCGGCGCCGCGGCCGCGACGGCGCACGTGCTGCACCCTTCGTCGGCGTCGGCCGCGGTGTTGCCCGGCTCGCCGACGCGAAGGTGCGGCAGGCCGTTGCCATCGCCCTGGACATGGTCATGCTCGTGTTCGTGTTCGTGTTCGTGGTCGTGCTCATGGTCGCGGTTGCGGCCGGCGCCCAGCGCGTGGCCGGGGTCTGCATCGGATTGGCGCATCGCAGGGGTCCTCCTGGTCATCGCCCGCTATTGCAAACCCTGTAGTTGGTATAGAGTCAAGCCCCTGTCCTCCCACGCACCACGACGAGAAGCCGCCATGAAGATCGGAGCGCTGTCGGAAGCCACCGGCACACCCATCGAGACCATCCGCTTCTACGAGCGCAAGGGCCTGCTGCCTGCGCCCGCGCGTTCAGCGAACAACTACCGCACGTACCTGCCGGCGCATGTGGAGCGACTGGCCTTCGTGCGCCAATGCCGCAACCTGGACATGGCGCTCGACGAAATCCGCGCGCTCATTGCGCTGCGCGAGTCGCCGGCCCGGGATTGCAGGGATGTGAACGCGCTCCTCGACGCGCACATCGGCCACGTGGCGCACCGTATCCGCGAGCTTCGGGCGCTGGAGAGTGACCTCAAGGCGCTGCGTGCGCGCTGCGCGGCACGCCTCCCGCTGGCCGAATGCGGCATCCTGAACAGCCTGGACGGCGCTGCCGCGGCGCCGGTCGCGGCGCCCGCCGGGCGCCGGCACGTGCGCGGTGCGCACCGCGCACCGAGCACCGCGCACTGAGGCCTCATGCCTGCGGACGATGCCTGCCGGGGTCGAGCCACTTCACCGCCTGGAACCATCCGAGCGCAAGCAGGCCGAGGCTGACGCCCACTGCCAGCAGATGCGGCGTCGGCGTCTCGAACGCGAAGATCGCGCCGATGCCCGGAACCGCCAGGATGGTGGCGAGCATCGCCCCGGTGATCACCGCGATCCAGCCGAATGCGGCGTTCCAGCGCCGCCCTTCGCCGGCGTGTCGCGCCCAGCGGCGGTTGGCGTGGATCAACGCCAGGTTGGACACGACCAGCACGGCGAACGCCAGCGCCCGTGCCGATTCATCGGAACCCGACACCGAGCGCGCGTACAGATAGGCCGCCAGCACGATCAGCAACAGCCCGCAGCCCTGCACCAGGCCGCGCCACAACACCTGCCGGTCGAACAATCTGGCCACCGGACTGCGGGGCGGCACCCGCATCGCCCCCGCCTCGAGCGGTTCGGCCTCGAAGACGATCGAGCAGGCCGGGTCGATGACCAACTGCAGGAACAGGACGTGGACCGGCATCAGCACCATCGGCCAGCCGAGCAGCACCGGCAGCACCGACAGGCCCACGATGGGCAGGTGCACCGCCAGGACGAAGGTGATCGCCTTGCGCAGGTTGGCGAAGACGCGCCGGCCATGGCGCACGGCGGTGACCAGCGATGCGAAGTCGTCCTGGAGCAGCAACAGCGCCGCGGCCTCGCGCGCGACGTCGGTTCCGCGCGCGCCCATCGCCACCCCGATGTCCGCGGCCTTCAGGGCAGGTGCGTCGTTCACGCCGTCTCCGGTCATCGCGACGACCTCGCCCCGGGCACGAAAGGCCTGCACGAGGCGCAACTTCTGCTGGGGCTGGACGCGGCAGAAGACATCGGTGTCGGCCAGCCTCGACGCCAGCGCGGCATCGTCGAGTCCGTCGATGTCGGGGCCGGACAGGAAGCGCCCGTCGACCACGAGCCCGGCCTGGCGCGCGATCGACATGGCCGTGTGCGGGTGGTCCCCCGTGACCATGACCACCCGGATGCCTGCGGCACGGCACTCGGCGATGGCGGCCGGCACGTCGGGTCGCAGCGGATCCTCCAGTGCCACGAGGCCGACGAACTCGAAATCGAAGTCGTGCTGGATCGGCGGCAGCGCCTGCGAGCGGAATACCGCGCGCGCCACCGCCAGGACGCGCAGTCCCGCACCTGCCAGCGCTTCGACCTCGCATGCGATGGCGGCACGGCGATCGGCGCCGAGGTGACACAGATCGACGATGGCTTCCGGTGCGCCCTTGGCCGCGACGAGCAGATGCCGATGGTCGGGCGACCGCCAGACGCGCGACATCGCGAGCAACTCGCGCGACAGTGGATAGTCCTCCACCAGTTGCCAGTCGGCGTGCAGATGCTCGGTGCCGGCCAGTTGCGACTGACCGGCCTGCGCGATCTCTGCCTCCATCGGATCGAACGCGCGCCGATGGCTGGCCAGCACGGCGTACTCGAGCGTGTCGTGAAACGCCTCCGGAAGTGGCTGGGCCGGTGCCGCGCCGAGTGCATGGGTGGCGCCGTCGACCCACAGACGTCGCAGCACCATCCGGTTCATCGTCAGCGTGCCGGTCTTGTCCACGCACAGCACGGTCGTGGCCCCGAGCAACTCGACGGCCGGCATGCTTCGCGCCAGCACCTTCTCGCGGGCGAGTCGCCACGCACCCAGGCCGAGGAAGATGGTCAGCACCACCGGCAGTTCCTCTGGCAGGATGGCCATCGCCAGCGTGATGCCGGCCAGCAGGCCGTGGAGCCAGTCGCCGCGGCTCAGGCCCCAGGCCAGCGCGAGACCGGCGGCCAGCCCCAGGCCCAGCACGGCCACCCGGGTGACGATGCGCTGGGTCTCCCGCTGGACCGGCGTCGGTCCGCTCTCGATGGCCTTCAGGGATTCGCCGATGCGGCCTAGGGCGCTTCGCGCCCCCGTCGCCACCACGACGCCCCGACCCGTGCCCTGGGTGACCAGCGTGCCCGAGAAGACATCGGCCCCGGTGTCCACCGGCTCGCCCTGATGGTCGGCGACGGCGTGCTTCAACACCGGGACCGACTCGCCCGTCAGCAGCGATTCGTCGACGGTCAGGCTCGCGGCGTCGAGCAGGCGAAGGTCGGCGGGAACGCGGTCGCCCTCGGCGAGCAGCACCACGTCGCCGACGACGAGGTCTCGACCGGCGATGCGCACCGCTTCGCCGTCCCGCATGACGAGCGCGCGCGGACTGGAGAGGTCGCGCAAGGCCTCGAGCGCTCGTTCGCTGCGACGCTTCTGGACATAGGTGATTGCGATGACCACCGCGACGAAACCCAGCAGCATCAGGGCCTCGTGACGGTCTCCGAGCGCCAGGTAGATGGCGCCACATGCCACCAGCAGCAGGAACATCGGTTCCATGACCACGTCGCCCAGCAAGTGCCAGGCGTCGCGACGGCCGGCTGACCGAAGCTCGTTCGGACCGTCGCGGGCCAGGCGTTCGCGAGCCTGCTCACCACTGAGTCCCGGTGCGGGTCGGGGCTGCACTTATCTTCCGAGCTCGGGTGTCGCGCGTGCCCCGCGCCCCGCCCGTCTCCTCCAGGCGCTGGCGGATGGCCGCGAGCGATTCATCGTCGATCGCATCGAATTCTTTGGTCGTTGTCGTGCGGATTCTGCGCCAGTTTCCCAACCGCATCGCGTGTGGCGGCGTTGCAAGGCCCGGACGGTGATTGTGCTGCGCCGAGTCTGAATGCCCGGTGAACGGCGATTGCACGCGATGCTCGAAACCGGCTTCGCAACCAGCCCTCGCGCACCGGTTGCCGGTGCGGACCGCCGACACGGCGATCGCTCGGCAGTCGGGCCGGTGGCTACAGGTACAGTGCGGGGAACACGCCGAATGCGTACGAGTCCATCGCGAGTACACCGTGCACGATGCCGCCTTCGATCACCTGGGACGGCTGCGTCAGGTCGCCCGCGCCTGCCGCCACCAGCAGCGGCCAGAAGTGCTCGGCGGTCGGGTGCGCCCGGCGCGCCTGCGGCGCATCGTCCAAGGTGCGCAGCAGCCGTGCGCGGTCGCGGCGATCGACCGCTTCGCGAACCCACGCCGCAAAGTCGGCAGCGTAGGCTTCTTCCTGCCCGTGGCCGCTGAAGAATTCGTGCAGGTTGTGCGTCAGGCTGCCCGAGCCGACGATCAGCACGCCCTCCCTGGCCAGCGGTGCAAGCGCCCGCCCGAAGGCAAAGGCCGTCGCGGCGTCCAGCCGCGACGGCAGCGATACCTGGAATACCGGCACGTCGGCCGCGGGGAACAGATGCATCAGCGGCACCCAGGCGCCGTGGTCGAGACCGCGATGCTCGTCCGCCCTGGCGGTCCAGCCGGCTGCGTCGAGCGCGTCGAGCGCACGGCGTGCCAAGGCCGGGTGGCCGCGGGCCGGATAGCCCAGCTGGTACAGCGCCGGGTCGAAGCCGCCGAAGTCGTGGATGGTCTCGGGCTGCGCCGCGGTGCCGACGCGCGGCGCGGGCGTCATCCAGTGCGGCGAAACCACCAGCACCGCCTCTGGGCGTGGCAGCGCGCGGCCCAGTGCCGCCAGCCGAGGCCCGGCCAGGCCGGGCTCGAGCGCGAAGCTGGGCGCGCCGTGCGAGACGAACAGGCTGGGCAGGCGCGGCATCAGCGTTCTCCGGCAAGCGCGCGGTCTACCGAGAGCCGACCCGCGCCGCTCGACAGAAGCGACACCGACATCGCGAACAGGGCCAGCGCGTATTCATAGCCGCCCTTGTCCAGGAAGAAGCCCTTGGTGAAGTGCACCGCGAAGATCGCGATCAGCATCGCGAACGCCAGCGCCGCAGCGGCCGGACGCACGAGCACGCCGACGATCAGCGCCAGCCCGGCGAAGAACTCGGTCGCGCCGGCCAGCAGCGCCATCAGGTAGCCCGGATTCAGACCGACCGAGCCGAAGAACTGCGCGGTGCCTTCGAGGCCGTGGCCGCCGAACCAGCCGAACAGTTTCTGCGCGCCGTGCGCGACGAAGATGACACCCACGGAGATGCGAAGGGCGAGCGCGGCGACTCCGCCGTCGGTGGCCAGCACGCGGTGTACGAATGGGTTGCTCATGGTGTGTTGCCTATGGAGGTGGTTGGCGTTCGGGCCTCGTGAACCCAGGTTTGGATGCAGCAATGACCCGCGGTAGAGGCACTTTAAGGTCGACGCGCCGATCGATAAATGGGCCTTCGACGGAATGTCTGTGCCGAGATCCGGGACAATGGGCGCATGGACAGATTTCAGGAGATGCGGGCCTTCGTCGCGGTGGTCGACGCCGGCAGCTTCGTGCGCGCCGGCGACGCGCTGAACCTGTCGAAGACCGCGGTGTCGCGCCTGGTGGGCGACCTGGAAGCCCGGCTCGGCGCGAGGCTGCTGTACCGCACGACGCGCAGGTTGTCGCTGACGCCCGAGGGCGAGGTGTTCCACGAACGCTGCCGTCAGTTGCTGGATGGCGTCGAGGCGGCCGAGGCCGAAGTCAGCGCGCATGCGGTCGAGGCGGTCGGGCAGCTCCGCATCAACGTGCCGGTGACCTTCGGCCTGCTTCACCTGGCCCCGTTGTGGCCGGCCTTCATGGCGCTGCACCCGAAGGTGGCGCTCGACGTGACGCTGGCCGATCGGCTGGTCGATCTCGTCGACGAAGGCTACGACCTGGCGGTACGCATCGCTCGCCTGCAGACCTCGTCGCTGGTCAGTCGCCAGCTGACGTCGACCCGGCTGGTGCTGTGCGCCTCGCCGGAATACCTTCGGCGACACGGCGAGCCGGCGCATCCGGCCGACATCGCGCGACACGCCGTCATCAGCTACACCCTGCTGGCCAGCGGAGACCAGTGGGCATTCGACGGCCCGCAGGGGCCGGTCAGCGTGAAGGTGTCACCGCGCATGCGTACCAACAGCGGCGACACCTGCTGTGCGGCGGCGCTTCAGCATCAAGGCATCGTGCTGCAACCTTCGTTCCTCGTCGGCCCGCACCTCGCGTCGGGCGCGCTGCTCGAGCTGCTGCCGGCGTTCCGCGCCATCGAGCTCGGCGTCTATGCGGTGTACCCGAACCGCAAACACCTGACACCCAAGGTGCGCGTGATGATCGATTTCCTCGTCGACGCGTTTCGCATGCGGGCGTGGCCGGCCTGAACGCCGGCGAGTCCCGGCGCCACGGCGGGATCGGGTCGATGCACGCCGATCAGGCGCGACAGCGTCTCCCGCGCGATGCCCGCGACGGGCGTCGAGATGCGTTTCGTCCCGGTTTGCAGGTGCGGGCCGGGTCTACGCGAGCACGATGTCGAAGCGCGCCTGAATCTTCCCGCCTTCTTCGACGAGCCTGACAGCCAGGCCCTCGGTGCCGCCGAACATCGACGCGATCCGGTCCAGCACGCCCGACGCGCGGTCTCCGGTGTGCGGATAGACCTGCGTCGTCAGCAACTGACGCTCGCCGAGCCAGACCCGCAGGTGGACGTGCGGTGGCCGGCTGCCGTACGGCACGGGTACCAAGGTCATGAACCGGTAGCGCCCCATCGCGTCGGTCACCTGCGCGCCGAACCCCTCGAAGCCGGGGTCGATCGCATCGCCGCCGTCACGCGGATGCCGGTATTGGCCGTTCGCGTCGCACTGCCAGATCTCGATCCTCGCGTCGGCAAGCGGCGCGCCGGCGCGCGTGACGTGCCCCGAGAGTTCCATCGGCCGCCCCTTCGCCACCTCGTCGCCACGCCGGGTCAGGTCGGACCTCAGCGGAATCGGCACGACCGGATAGAACGGCCCTTCGACCTGCGACGGCGTAGGCCGGACCTCGGCGTGCGCGATGCGCACGAGGCCGAGCGTGGCGATCGAGGCCACTGCGACGGCCTTCAGGTGATGCCTGCGATTCATGGGGCGGCTCCAACGACGCATGTGGCACGCCCGATTCTGCCCGAACGCACCCGCGCTTCGATCGAGCAGACCCTTCATGGCGATCGACATGCCGGCATGGCGCCGGCAGCCTCGTCCCGGTGATCCGGCACAGCGCACCGTCTTCGGCACCGACAGGAGCAATGCCTCGAGATCCTTCTTCCATAAAACGGCTCGCGCCGTCGTGCCGTGCCCCGCCGTCTGCGGGCTGCCGGGAATCAGCAGTACGCGGCCGTTCGGCACCCGCTTGATTTCCTTGTCGAGAATGCCGAGTTCAGGCGGATTGCGTTCGTCATCGGCCGAATTGATCGCGAGCAGGTGTGCCTTGATCCGCTCGAGGCCCTTCGACGGATCGTAGTCGCGCGACGAGTCCCACTGGTACAGGTGGTCGTTCGCGTCGCCCTTGTAGGGCGCGGCGAGTCGCAGGTCGAGCAGCGCGTCGGCCTTTTCGCGATCCGGCGCCTGGCGGAACAGCGACTGGTTGCCGCCATTGGTGCCGATCGCGAAGTACACCTGGGCGAAATGGGCGCTGCGTGGCTGTTTCGTGTAGTTGCCGTTCATCCACTCCGGATCGCTGCGGATCGAGTCGATGATCAGGCGGCGCATCATCCAGTTGCGGCCCGACATCGGCGTCGGCAACGAGGCCATCGGCACGGCGATGTCCAGCGCATCGACCATGTCGTCGTAGTGTTATTTCGGAAAGCCGGCCCGCAGTCCGTCGGACGGCTTGCTCGACTTGCCGGTACCGATCGCATCCGGAAGGATCACGCAGTATCGAGTGGCGTCGAGCGGCTGGCCGGGTCCGAACAGTTCTCCACCGAACGCGGCTCCGAGCATCCCGGTACCCGAGCCGGTCGTGCCGTGCAGCACCAGAACCGGTTCGCCCGTCGGCTCGCCGACCGTCGTGTAGTGCAGACGCAGTTCTGGCAGGGTCCCGCCGGTGTGGAAGCGGAAATCGCGCACGACCCAATCGCTTTCGCGCGGCGTCGGGAACTCGGCAGCGAATGCGGCCGACGCCAGCGGCGCGAATGTCAGGCACTGCAGCGCGATCGAGAACAGGCGCGACACTCTCATCACTACGTCTCCTTCGGTTGTCCGATGGTGGCGCGAGTGTGGGCGCAGCACGCCGGGAACTCATGCCGCAGCGCAGCGTGCATCCGTTTCGTGGGCGCGGCCGTGTCGACCTCGCCGCGGTCGGGAACCGACCGCGTCAGGCTGCCGCGGCGGCCTGGCACTTGCGGCACAGGCCCTTGATCTCGATCGACGTCTGGTGGAACCCGGCGCTCGCGGCGGACACGCGTCGAACCAGGTCCGCCACTGCCGCGTCGTCGTGCAGCTCGGTCGTCGTCTCGCACGACGAGCAGACCAGAAACAGCGGTTGGTGGTCGTCGTGCCCGCCGTTGCAGGCGACGAAGACGTTGACTGCGTCGACGCGGTGCACGAGGCCGTAGTCGATCAGGAAATCGAGCGCCCGGTAGATCGTCGTCGGAGCGATTCTGCCGTGGCGGGCCTGCAGATCCTCCTGAAGATCGTAGGCCTTCGCCGAGCCGCCACGGCGAAGCAGCAGCTCCAGCACCTCCCGACGCTGCGCCGTCAGGTGTCCGCCGTGCGCAACGCAATGCGCGTGCGCGTCGGCGAGTCGCCGCGCAAGGTCGGCCGAGGACACGTGGGTCGCCACGCGAGCGGGCCTGGGCGGCGGGATCCGCCCGCCGCCCGCGTCAGTTTGTGTCTTCCTGCTCACCACGGCAGTGTACCGCCGAGCGTCGCGCCCTGTCTCCGCGCCGACAGCCGGGACCTGGCCCGGCCGCGAACGCGGCGCAGGCAAGGGCCGCGCCGCCGTCATCTCGGCGCCTTTGCCGCAACGGCATCCAGTTCCGCGATCAAGTGGTCGAACAGTGATTCGAGGTCGGTGCTCGAGCCGTCCGGCGTAACCGTCGACGGGAGGCGCAGCAGCGGCGTCGCGATCCGCTCGTGCAGCCAGCGGCCCGGCTGCGGATCCTGATACAGGGTCTGCACAATGACCATCGGCGGTGCGTCGCGCACCTGCTGCAGGACCGTCTGCAAATGCGCGGCGGTCGGCGGAAGTCCGGGCTTGGGCTCGAGATCGGCGATCTGCTCGAGGCCGAGCCACGCCCACAGGTAGTCGAATCCCGAGTGCTGTGCGACGACGCGCCGCCCTTTCAGCCGCATCGCCTTCGCCTCCCACCGCGCGATGCGCTCCTCCCATTGGGCCTGCCAGGCCGCGAGGCGTTGCGCGTATCCGGCTCGCCCGGGCGCGTCGATCCGGCCGAGCCGCTCGGTCAGCGACGCGGCGACCCGGGCGAGACGGCGAGGATCGAGGTGAAAATGCGGATTGCCTTCCGCGTGTACGTCGCCCATGCTGCGATCGACCTGCGCGTGCGCCTCGATCAGCTCGACGGCCTGGGCTGCGTAGAACATGCCGGGTGCACCGTCCTGCACGAGCGCATTGCCCGAGCGCTGCTGCAGCATCGGAAGCCAGCCGATCTCGAGCGACGCGCCGGTGCAGACCGCGAGGTCGGCCCGGCGCAGTCCGGCGATCAGCGCCGGCCTCGCCTCGATGTGGTGCGGATCCTGGCGCGCGTGGGTCGCCGTCGTCACCCGCGCGTCGGGTGCGAGCACACGCACGAGTGCCGCCCACTCGGGTTCGCAGGCGAACACGTCGAGCGCAAGCGCCGGCGCGGCCGGCAGGACCAGTGCGATCAGGCCCGACGCCAGTCCCAGGCAAGCGCTAGTACGAATGCGCACCGTGTCCTCCTAGACTCATCACGTACTGGAGCATCACTGCCTTGCCGGCATCGGGGAAGCCCGCTGCGTTCGACTGCGTCGTGAACTGCAGCCTCAGCACCGAGAAGTGCGACCGCTTCCAC
This sequence comes from Lautropia sp., assembly GCA_050248115.1. Taxonomy (GTDB): domain Bacteria; phylum Pseudomonadota; class Gammaproteobacteria; order Burkholderiales; family Burkholderiaceae_E; genus Lautropia. The sequence continues at coordinate 9,854 of JBFWSZ010000011.1, read as the reverse complement.
GCGATCATCGCCGCGACCTCACGCAGCCTGCCGTCGTGGAAGTGGTCGTCGTGCGGTTCGCGTACGCTGAGCTGGCCGTAGCGCAGGCCGGCTTCCCACTGCGGCGCGAAGCGGTAGACGGCACTCACGTACCACGCCTCGTGGAAGTCGTCGGAGGTCGCGAACGCACTGGGCTTCGTGACCCGCGCGTACTCGGCCGACAGCCGCACCTGCCGCTCGCGGTTGTTGCCCTCGGGCGCCCACTTCCAGACCGCGTCGGCGATGAACAGATTGCGTCCGACGTAGCTGCTCCCGTGCGCATGGTCGTGCTCGGCTTCGAGCGCACCGGCCGCCTCTTCCTCGACGATCGGTTCAAGGCGGTTGTGCAGGACCCCCAGGCCGAGCTGCCAGCTCTGGCTCGGGCCGATGTCGCCACCGAGCTTGGTGGACAGCGAGACCGCGCCGAGGGTGCGCGACCGGACCGCCTCAGGGACGAGCTGGCGTCCGCCGAGCAACTCGACGCCGACGCGCCAGTAGAGCGCCGTCGGGGCCGTCCAGTTCAGGCGCAGCCCGTCGTCGTAGTAGTGGCTGCCGAGGAACGCGCGGTACAGCAGCGGACGGGTGACGAAGTCGTCGGCATGGGGATGCTGCTCGTTCAGGTAGCCGATCTGCGACAGGAAGCGCCCGCCGCGTGCGGTCAGTCCTGCAGGCAACGTCAGCGTCTCGACGAAGGCTTCTTCGAGTTCGACCTCCACCGCGCCGTCGTGCGCATGCAGCGCCGCCGTCGCGCGGCCGAGAAACCGGTCGTCGATGTTGCCGCTCGCGGTGAGTTCGGTGTGGCCGAGCCCGAAACCGCGCTCGCGTTCACCGAGCGCCAGGTCGTCGGAGCTGAAGCCGCCATCGAGTACCAGACCGAAGGTGACGCCCGAGCCCGCCGCGTCAGCCTTCTTCGGCCCCGTGCCCTGGCCCGCCGGCTGCGCCCGCGCGGCGACCGGCAGGACGCAGGCCAGCGCAAAGGCGACGGCGACGACGCGCGCGGTCGGGCTATTCATGCGCGTGCTCGCCGACACCGACCCAGACTGCAGCCATCGGCGCGAAACCGAGCGCGATCGGCGCGGCGAGGGTCGCCAGGCCGACATCGACGACGACGATGCGTTGACCGCCCGGGTCGGTCACGAACGCCTTCGCCTCCTTGCCGCTTGCAGCGATCGTCGGGAACGGCGATGCGGTGGGCATCGTCGCGATCGCCGGCAGCGTCGCGCGGACTGCCCAGTTGCGCGTCGCATCGAGCAGGTGGATCGTGCCCAGGTCGTCGAGCACCAGGAAGTTCGCACCATCCCTGTCGAACGCATGGGCGCGACGCGTGCGGCCGCTCGCCCAGTTGATCTCGGTCATCGTGCCAGCCTCGACATCGATGTCGAACAGCGTACCGGTGCCGGCGATCCCGATGAACGTCGGACGCTCGTGGTGACCTGCGATCGTGCCGACCCGCAGGTCGGTCGGCAGACCGGCCGGATTGGCGATCTTCTTCGCGGTGAACGTGTCGCCCACCTGCGTCACGGCCAGCACCCCGTCCGAGCAACCGAATACCGTGTGCTTCTCGTTCGAATAGCTGCCGTGCAGCGACGGGCACTGCTCGTCGAAGCGGGTGACGAGGGAATAGCCTGAGCCGCTTCGCCGGTAGAGCTCGACCTGGACCGGGAGGGTGTCGACGTTGTCCGCAGCGCGGAAGGTCGTCAGCAGGTAGTCGCCGCGCGGCTCGCCCGTGCCGTGCATCTGCATCGGCAGTTCGACCGACGCATCGACCGCGCCCTTGCCGATCGCAGCGTCGCTCAACAGGACGACGCTGGCAGGTGTGCCGCTGCTGGCGACCCCGTCCATGAACAACGCCGCATGGTCGTCGTGCGCCTCGAAGTGCGTCGGTCGCACACCGCTCACGCGAAACGACGACAACTGGGGCGATTCCTTGTAGTCGTGCAGGTGATCGACGTGGTCCTCCTGCCAGATGCCGCCGTCGACGAACTGGGTCAGGTCCTGCTCGCGCTGCGGGGCCACCGCGTAGCGCTTGCCCGGGCTGGCGTAGAGCGCGGAGGGCGGATTGGCCAGCACGAACGTGCCGGCGAGGGTCTGCGTGTCCAGGTCGTGGACCCGAATCGACGTGGATCCGTTCTGCGCGATGACGAGGCGCCCGGCCGTGTCGATATGGGTCTCGACATCCTGGGTGTCCCCGCCGCCGCAGGATGCGAGCGTGAACGCTGCAACGTGGATGGCGATCGTGCGTCTGAAAGCGTGCATGGTCATCGGTCTCGGGTTGGGGAGGTCTCTCGTGCGATCGCCCGCGGCGTGTGCTGCATCGGACAGCCGTTAGGACAGCCGTTAGGACAGCCGTTAGGACAGCCGTTAGGACAGCCGTTAGGACAGCCGTTAGGACAGCAATGTGATCGGCACGTTATAACATCACAATTCTGAGTGATGCTATAACGTCTCCCATCGCGCACGCAAGTCCTCGGCGCGAAGCGGCGCGCAGTGCGCGCGCAGGCGCCGCGCAGGCGCCGCGCAGATATCGGCATCGACGCCTCGCGCACGCTCGGACCGGCGCTCGGTCCGGTCCCGCCAGCACATGCTATCCGGCGGCCTTCACCTGCGGCGCGACGGTCCACGCATAGACCGTCGCGTTGCCGATGCGTTCGCGTTGCTCCGGCGGCCAGACTTCGCCCAGGTGGAAGGCGTGCGATACGACCCGCGTGCCTTCGCGCAATTGGCGCACGAGTTGCGGGCGCAACCGCCGGGTCACGACCGGCAGCAGGTAGAGCGTCACTGCGTCGGCCGCGGAGAGATCCGGCCTCGAACAGGTCCCCGACGAGGCGGGTCGGATCGAGGTAGATCCCGACACCGCGCGCGCCGTAGCGGCGGGCCGCCTCGACGACGATCCTTCCATCGCCGCAACCCAGGTCGTAGAGCGTCTCACCTTTCCGGATGCGGGTGAGCTCGAGCAACTTTCGCACCACCGGCATCGGCGCCGGCACGTAGGGCACGTCGAGCGTGCGCGCTCGCGTGTCCTGTGCGCGGGCGAAGTGGGGCAGCAGCAACATCGCGGCCAGCAGGGCACGACGGCCGACGAGAGGTTCGGACGGATTCATGGCGAAGTGCTCCGGCTGAAGGTTGACGGGTGCGATCCGATCCGCAATGGCGCCAGCACGAGTCCTCCGAGTGCGAGCACTGCGATGCCGACCCACGCGGCGTTGAAGCCGGCGGACGCCTGGCCGTGCAGGAAGCTCAGGCTCGACCACAGCATGAACGCGCACACCGCGCAGAAGAGGAGCAGCAGGAACGGCTAGAGCGGAACCTTGAACGAGCGTTCGCGTGCCGGCTCGCGTATTCGCAGCACGATCAGCGATGCGCCACAGAGCAGGAAGAACGGCCAGAAGTCCGGTACGGTGAACTCGACCATCGCGGTGAAACCCCCGCCTGCGACGCGTCAGAGCCCGATCAGCAGCATGCACGCCGCGCCCTGGAGCAGCAGCACAGTACTCGGTGTGCCGCGCTCGCCGTCCCAGCGGCCCAGCCGCGTGAGCTGGGGCCAGTCGCGTCCGAGCGCGAAGCTCGTTCGCGCGCCGACGATCATCGTCGCGTTGATCGACGTGAGCGCCGCGACGCCCACCACGGCGGCGATCAGTCGCGCGCCGCTCTCGCCGAAGGCGGCCCGCAGCACGTCGGCTGCGATCGCGTCGGAAGCAGCCATGCCGGCAAAGCCGAGGCCCTGCCAGTACGTCCAGGTGACGAGCAGGTACAGGCCGGTGATCAGGCTGATCGAGATCAGCAGCGCGCGCAGCATATTGCGCCGTCGCGCCTTGAGTTCGGCACTGATGTAACTGGCATTTTTCCAGCCGCCGAAGGTCAGCAGCATGGATACCATCGCCATGCCGAACGCGGCGGGTAGCGGTCCGGCCGCGGCCGTCGCTGCGCCCCCCGCAGGCGCGGCATCTCCACCGAACAGCAGTCTCAACCCCGCCACGACGATCAGCAGCAACCCGCCTGCCTCGAGCAGCGTGAGCCAGGTCTGCACGCGCGCACCCGAGGCAATGCCGAGAATGTTCACCACCGTCAGCACGACCACGGCCACGCTGGCACCGAGGAAGCTGTCGTCCGCGCCGAGCGGCAGCAGCGCCTGCATTCGGTCGCCGAACACGAACGACAGCAGCGCGATCGAACCGGTGATGATCTCCGCTAGTCGTACCCACGCAACCAGGAACGCCACCGAGCGACCGTACGCGCGATGCAGGAAGTGGTACTCGCCGCCCGCATGCGGGAAGGCCGTCGCGAGTTACGCATAGACGAGCGCACCGACCATCGAGACGATGCCGCCCAGCAGCCACGCGCCGAACATCCAGGCCGCGTCGCCAGTGAACGCGGCCACCATGGCCGGCGCCTTGAACGTGCCGGCACCGATCACGATGCCGACGATGATCGCGATGGCCTGGTGCAGCGCGAGCGTCGGGCGCAGGTCGTCGGACGGCGAACCGTCGGGTCGTGGTGCGGCCGACCGTGGGGTCTGCGCAGCGCGGCTGGAGTCGGGGGCGCCGATGATCAACGCCGGTTTGGAAGTCTCGTACCCGATCGCGCGCCGCGATCGGCGAACTCAGCGCGTAGGAATCGGCACCTGCGGATCAGCGCGGATAGCGATTTCGGCCAGGTCCAGGCTGTAACCGGCATCGCCCTGCGGCGACTGCGTGGCCTGCGTCCTCAACCTGCCGCTCACGTAGACGGGCGTCATCGTTCGAAGGCCGATGATTGGCTTGTCGGACCTGACGTGAACGAGCTGATTCGCCGGCGGAGGCGGAACGTGGATGCAGGCACCAAAGAACGGCACCAGCAGGAAGGCGTGCATCTTTCCCTTGGGCGCCGACAGCGGTACGACGAAGCCCGCGATGCGGACGTCCTGGTCGTTCAGCGACGGATCGATTGCCGAACGCCGCTGCTGCGCCTGGAGTCTCGCAAGCAGCTCGGTTGCCCGAGGGTCGCCATCGCGCAACGCGTCGATCCGATCGAGTCCGTCCGTTTCGATGGCGCCGTCGTGGCCGACGAGGCCGACGAGTCCGCCCGTCGCCGGGGATGCCGCTGCGCCCGCCACCGCAGGGTCGCGCGGTTCCTGTGCGGCCAGGTCGCTCCAGGCGAGGTCGCGGTACGCGGAAGATCCCCCCGAGACGGCCCCGACGTCGCCGGTAGCCTGAAGCAACGACCAAAGCGCGGCGCGCGTATCGGCATCCAGGCGCGCGAGCACGAGCAGCGGCACGATCGACAGCACGATCGGAACGATCGTACGCAGGGCGTCGCGCCCGCGCAATCGCCTGCCGAGGCGCTCGCTATCGTCTGCGTTCATCGGGCGGTACGTAGGGTTCGATCTTCGCGAGATCGAACCCGTAGCTCGCATTGCCCTCGATCGTGCGCTTGCGGCGCACGTGGATCGTGCCGCTGATCCACACCGCGTCCATCGCCCGAACGCCGGCGATTGCCTCCGCGGAACTCACGTGGATGACCTGGTTCGCCGGGGGCGGTGGTACGTGGATGCACGCCCCGAAGTAGGGAACGAGCAGGAACTCCTTGAGCAGCCTGCGTTGCATGTTGAGCGGCACGACGAATCCCGGGATTCGGATCGAGCGGCCGTCGACCGCAGGATTCACCGGTGCTTCGTCGTAGGCCTTGCGGATGGTATCGAGGATCTGGTTCGCGCGGCGATCGCCGTCGCTCATCTGATCGATCTTCAGTTGATCCAGGAGCTTCATCGGATCCCAGTCCGGCGGCGTCAGCGCATCCCAGTCGACGGCGGAAAAGCGACCGTCCTTCTCGTCCGGTACCTGCAGTCGGTCACCGATCCGGTACTCGCGCCCGGCAGCGGCGGCCGGGCGCGAGTACACGCCCGCGAGCGTCGCCGGCAGCACGACTGCTGCCGCCAGCGTCGCGAGCTCGGCCAGGCCACGCCTGCGCGCCGGGCCGGCCGGGCGCCCTGCCCCGGCCCAGCCCGTCGCACGGGTCGATCGAATGGGGCACCCCCGTAGCCGAATCGTCATGTCCGATCTCCTTCACCGTTCGACTGGCCACGGTCCCGACCGACGTCAGACCCGCGCAACCAGACCGTCCTGCAGCGACAGGCGATTGGCACGCCACGCCGGGATCAGCGAGGCGAGCGTGCCGACCGCCAGCACACCCAGCAGCAGCCACCCCTGCGATGCCGTGGCGCCGATCAGCGGGACCGCGACGCCGAATCGTGCGTCGATCACCGGCCCTGCGACGGCGATCGCCACCAGCAACAGCAGATATCCGGCGAGTATGCCGGCCGCCGTCAGGAAAAACCCCTCGAGCGCGACCAGTGCGACGACATCCCCGGGTCCGGCGCCGACGGAGCGCAGGATCGAGAGCTCGCGGCGCCGTTCGTTGAGCCCCGCGAGCACCGTCGACACCATGCCGGCCAGGCCCGCCGCCACCACGAACCAGCCGATCGCGATCATTGCCCGTTCGGCGATGTCCATCATGCCCCAGAGCTGGTCGAGCGCGACGCCGGGCAGGATCGCCATCAACGCCTCCTCCTCGTCGAGATTCACGGCGCGCTGCACGCGGAACACGCCGCCTCGCGAGTGAAGCCCGACGAGCGCGGCGGTGATCCGCTTGGGTGCGAGATCGAACTTGCGCACCTGGGCAGGCGTGATTCTCAGCCCGGGGATCGGCGCGCCCGCCTGCCAGTCGAGGTGGATCGCCTCGATCGATTCGAGACTGACGTGCACGCTGCGATCGACCGGCGTCCCGGTGCGTGCGAGGATGCCGACCACCCGGAACGGCTTGTCCGCATGCTCGGGGCCGCCGATGCCGCCGGCACCGTGGCTGAGCGTGATCGCGTCGTCGAGCCGGTACGCCAGCGCACGTGCGACGTCGGCGCCGAGTACCGCTTCGAACAGGTCGGTGAACGGCCTGCCCTCGGCGAGCCTGAGCGAACGCGCATCGCCGTAGCGGAAGTGCTCGAAGTACGCCGCCGACGTGCCCAGTACGGAGAAGCCCCGGTGCGAGTCGCCGAGGGCCAGCGGAATCGCCCACGCGACCTCGTCGCGGGCGCGAACTTTCTCGAAACTCGACCACCGGAAATCGCTCGTCGCCTCGCCCATCCTGAAGACCGAGTAGAGGAGCAGCTGGAGCGGGCTCGTCCTCGCACCGACGATAAGATCGGTACCCGACGCCGCCTCGGTGAAGCTGGTCCGCGCGGCCTCCCTCAGTCGATCGACGCCGAGCAGCATGAACACGGCCAACGCGATCGACAGCATCGTCAGCAGCAGCGTCAACCGACGGTTCCACGCACTGGCCAGCGCGAGGCGGATCAACGTCGCCATGCCGCCTCGCCTCGTGCTGCGGCAGCCTTGCCTTGGTCGACGCCCGGAACGCCGGGAACATCGGGGCCTTCGGGAACGGCGGGATGACCCGGGACGTCGGCAACGTCCGGCATTGCGCGGTACGCGCGGTTGATCGACGCGAGCGACAACTCGCGATCGAACAACGTCGCGAGCCTGCGATCGTGGCTCACGAACACGAGCGTCGATCCGTTCGCTTTCGCCTGATCGAGCAGCAGCGCGAGGAAGTCGCGCTGGCGATCCGCGTCGAGCGCGGACGTGGGCTCGTCGGCGATCAGCAACTCGGGCCTGCCGATCAACGCGCGCGCCGCGGCGACGCGCTGCTGCTGGCCGACCGACAGTTCGGTGACCGGTCTGCGCAGCAGCGGCCCTGCCAGGCCGACGCGATCGAGGAGCTCGAGCGCGGTGCACGACGCACGCGACCTGCGGCGGGTGGAGAAGCAGCATGGCAGCAACACGTTCTCCTCGGCGCTCAGGTACGGAACCAGGTTGAACTGCTGGAAGATCAACCCGACGTGATCGACCCGGAAGCGATCGCGCCATCGCGCGGATTGCTGCCCGATCGACGCACCGAGCAAACGCACGACGCCCGACTGCGGCGTCATCACGCCGGCGATCAGCCCGAGCAGCGTGCTCTTGCCCGAGCCGCTCGCGCCGTGCATGAAGACCCGCTCGCCGCCTTCGATCGACAGCTGCGCGATGTCGAGGCACGGCGGGTCGCGCGGTCTCCATCCGAAGCGCAGTGCCTCGATCTCGATCGCAGGCACGCCCATCAGAACCGGAATACGCGTCGCTTGGGCCCGAGCGTCGTTCCTTTCTGCGCACGTGGACCGGCCGATTGCACGTCGATCTGCCTGATCCCTGCGAAGGAATCGAAGAGCTTCACCTCGATCCGGTCCAGCCGGTCGATCCGGTCGCACTCGAATCGCCAATTGACGACGACCTCCGCGTGACCATCCGATGCGGGCGCGCCGGCAGCGCCGGCTGCGCCCGGCGCGCCGGTCGACGGCTGCAGCAGGGACGGATCGAGCACGGCCGATTCGAGTGTCGTCGCGCCGGCAGTGCATCCGGCCTGTGCGGGCAACACGAGGTGCCGACCGACGTCGCGCAAGGTCGTCGCCATCCGACGCACCCCCGCCTGTTCGGCGGGCGTTCGCGGAGCGCGCTCGAAGCCGACCAGGTCGTCGAGCGGCGTCTCGAGCCGGATGTCCAGCACGCGCCCGTCGACGGCGATCTCCATCGTCGATACGCCGTGCCGATGCGCGCCCGGCGCGGCGACGACCGGTGCCGGCGACCCGGCGCCGAGCGCCAGCACCGATGCGATCGCGACGAGCGTCGCGACGCTGCCGGGTGCGCGTGCACGCCGGCTCGTCCGCGCCGCGGCGTCCGGGATCCGGCAGTCGCGGCAGTGCCCGTAGAGCGTCAGGTCGTGGCGCACGACCTCGAAGCCTGCCGGCGCGAGCCCGCGCATGTCGCCCGGACAGCCGTCGACCTCGAACACGCGATCGCATTGCGTGCAGTGGAAGTGGTGGTGATGGTCGGTGCGCGTCCGCTCGAAGCGCGCGCTCTCGCCGGGCATCGATACCGGCTGGATCGCACCCTCCGCGGCCAGCGCGCCGATCTGGCGATACACCGTCGCGATCCCGATCGCCGGCACGCTTCTTCGCGCCAGCCCGAGCACTTCGCGAGGCGACAGCGGACGGGCTGCGGACTCGATCGCGGCCAGGATCGCCTGGCGCTGGCGGGTCATGCGTTCCATGGCGATTGCGACCTCCGTAGGATGACGCAAATGATAGCGGATTATTGCTAGTGCCGTCGGGCGGGTCTCGCGCGAGTACGGTGTTCAGGACGCCGGCCGAGGCGTTTCGTCGAGCGCCTTCTGCACCGTGCGGTAGAACGCGTCGCGCGCCCGCGAGGGCACCGCGTGCGACGCGCCTTCGGCCCAGTTGCCGTTCGACACGATCACCAGCTCGCGCGCAGGGTCGATGAAGATGCCCTGGCCGAAGATGCCGCGCGCCGCGAAGCTGCCGTCCGCGTAGGTCCACCACTGGTAGCCGTAACCGCGCTCGGGCTGGCCGATCGGCACCTGCTGCCGCGTCGCCTCGCCCAGGTATCCGTCCGCCACGACGCTGCGCCCGTCGACCTTCGCGCCGTTCAGGATGAACAGCCCGAAACGCGCGAAGTCGCGCGCGGCGGCCTGGATGCAGCAGCCGCTGATCTCCTTGCCGCTCTTGCTGAGGATCCAGGTCGCCTGCTGCTCCATGCCCGCGGGCACCCAGATCTTTTCCGACAGGTAGTCGGCCAGCGGCCGCCCGATCGCCGCGCCCAGCAGGATGCCGACGAGGTTGGTCTCGCCGTAAGCGGCCAAACGCCGACGTCTATTGACGGGGAGCGGCGAGATCCGAACGGAGCGGGTTTTCGGCGAAGCGCTTGAGCCATTCTCGAGGCGTGAGTTCGGCGACGCGGCTGGCCGGCAGTTCG
>JBFWSZ010000010.1:0-301109 GCA_050248115.1 Lautropia sp. | reverse complement strand
GCGCCAAGGACCAAGGTCTTCACTACACGCCTTCGCCCGCAATCGACCCTTATGCATCAACAACTTGGCGAGCATAACCCGCCAAAATCGGCAAATCAGCGCGCGAGTTGAGAAAGACGGGCTAGCGGCGACGCGTGCGAGCCCGCCTCGACCTCGATCGCCTGCGCCGGCCACTCGCGGATCGCGCCGCCCGGCAATCGCAGGCGAACCGACGGGCGCCACGCGGGCACCTCGAGCCCGCGATTGCGGAACGTCCAACCGAAGGTGTTCACGCCCATCACCGCGATGCTCTCGATGCGGTCGGTGTCGACGCGCTCGATGCCGAGGCGGTCGTAGATCGCCTGACCGTGCGCCCAGGTCTCCATCAGCCGCGCCGAGATGCTCGATCGCGCACTCATCGACGGCCCGACCCACTTGACCCGTTGCCGCGGGTCTGCCGCATGCCAGCGTGTGGCCATCGGCGACAGGTACTCGCGCCAGCGATCGATCAGCGCCCGGCCCGCGAGGCCGCCGAGCAATCGATCGGTCGCCTCGCGCATCGACAGGCCCTGCCCGCGCAACGCCGCCATCGCCGCGTAGCGGCGCTCGAAAGCGCCCTCGTCGGTCAGCGCGAGGTCGGCGAGCTCGTTGAAGAAGTGCAGGTGCGCGACGATGTCGTTCGGGGTCCACTGCTTGAATGCGGTGGGTTCCGCAAGCGCGTCCTCGTCGAGGGGGGCGAGCACCGCGTGCAGCGCGGTGCTCTCGTCGAGCAGGTCGATCGCTTCGGCAATCATCCTGGCAGCCTCCGGTTCGGCGCTTCGGTCGGGGCGTCAGTGTATCGGCAAGACGGTAGACTTCGCTCCTGCTGCGTCCGCCGCGCCCGCCGCGCGGCACGCCGTTCCGTGCCTGCCACGATCTCGAACGATGAACCGGAAGATGCCCAGACCCGCATTGCCCCCTTCTCCGCCTGCCGGCAGGCGCCGACCTCGCGCCGCCGCGCCGACGGCCGACTCCGCCACGACGACCGGGCTCAGCGCGAGGATCACTTCGACGGCGATGCTCGTCGTCGCGGCTGCCGGCGCGCTGCCGGCGACCGACGCCATCGCACAGGCCGTTGCCGCACCCGCGACCACCGCGGTGCCCGGCGATGCCGTACTGGCCGCGCTGCGTCGGGGCGTCGCCCGCAACCCGGACGAGAAGGACCCCTACGGCAACGGATGCCGCAAGCTGACGGCCACCGACCAGTCGGTCTTCTGGCTCTGCGGCGCGATGGCCTCGTGGCAGGTACGTGGGGGCTTCCCCGGCCCGAGCGGGCTCGGCGTGTGGGCCCGGGTCGCGGTCGAACCGGTGATCAGCGGCACCACGGTGCAGGGGGTGACCGCGAACGGCATCCGCTTCTCCGGCCCGACGATCGACCTCGCCGCGACCAACCCGCCGCTCGACGCGGCGGCCAGCACCTGGTCGAGCGGGCAGTGGCAGGTGCAGCTGATCGTCGCGTCGGTGCCGCGCAAGCCGGCGCTGATGAGCGTGTGCTGGAAGCTGACGCTGCCGCCGCCGCCGCCAGTCGACGGTCCGCCGGGGTTCGTGCCGATCGTGCGCACCACACCCCTCGCGCGCACGATGTGCAGCGTGCACGACCGCGTCGCCGCCGTACCCGACCGCGGCGGGTACGTGATCGACGACGCCGGCTCGGGCGCGAAGCGCTACGAAGGCACCTGGTAGCGCGTCAACGGGTCGCGGCACCGGGCAGTCGTAAGGCACAGGGCAGTACGGCACCGACCTGCACGCCGCAGGCCCGGTCGTTGGACTATTGCGCCGCAACATGCCATACTTCTGGTCTTGCCCTGCCAAACGTTCGTTGCAGCCTCGGTTCGCCCGTGCCGCCTGCGAACGGTGACATCGAATTCTGGCCCTGCGCTCGGTCACGAGCCATCCGGTTGGCGTCGATGCAGTCTGCGATCCGCCAACCTCCGACCTGCCCGTCCCGGGCGATTCGGACACTTTCGCGTCGTCAGCCGAGTCCACGCCCCGCGATCTGGCAGGCGGGTGTGGCACGTGCTTGCCCGCGGCCAGGAACCCGCTCGATGTTCACGCTCGCCTCGCCTTCCCCTTCCGTTGCCGAAGACCTCGGTTCGCCGTCGAACGAAACCGTCGTCGAAGCGGCCGTCGCCGAGGCGCCCGCCGTCGCATCCGGCTTCGCCGCACTCGGCATCGCCGGTCCGTTGCTGACCGCCCTCGCCCGGCTCGCGATCGCGACGCCGACGCCGGTCCAGTCGCAGACCATTCCGCTGCTGCTCGCCGGTCGCGACGTGATCGCGTCGGCCCCGACCGGCACCGGCAAGACGGCCGCGTTCATGCTGCCGGCGCTGCAGAAGATCGCCACGTCGACGGCGAAGCGCGGACGCGGCCCGAGGGTGCTCGTGCTGGCGCCGACGCGCGAACTCGCGCAGCAGGTGACGCGCGCGACGCAGGACTTCTCGCGCACCCTGCGCCAGCTCACCACCGTATGCGTGACCGGCGGCGAGTCGTACCACGTGCAGAACCGCGCACTGTCGGCGCCCTACGAGGTGCTGGTCGCGACGCCGGGCCGGCTGATCGACCAGATGCGCACGAAGCGCATCGATTTGTCGCGTGTCGAGGTCCTGGTGCTCGACGAAGCCGACCGCATGCTCGACATGGGCTTCGCGGAGGACGTGTCGGCCATCGCCGCCGCCACGCCCGCTGGACGCCAGACCGTGTGCTTCACCGCGACGCTGTCGCCGGCGATCCGCGGCCTCGCGAGCCAGCTGCTGCACGACCCCGAATGGCTGCAGGTCGAGCGCAAGGTCGAGGAGATGGCACCGATCGACGACCACGTGCTCTACGTCGACGGACCCGAGCACCGCCAGCGCCTGCTCGAGGCACTGCTCAACGACAGCGGCATGGGCCAGGCGATCGTGTTCACCGCGACCAAGCGCCACGCCGACGAGCTGTCGATCGAGCTGCACCGCAAGGGCATCGCCGCGCAGGCGATCCACGGCGACCTGAACCAGCGCGAACGCACGCGCGCGCTGAACAGGCTGCGCCGCGGCGAGTGCAAGGTACTGGTCGCGACAGACGTGGCGGCACGCGGCATCGACGTCTCGAGCGTCACGCACGTGATCAATTTCTCGCTGCCGAAGGTCGCCGAGGACTACGTGCACCGCATCGGACGCACCGGGCGCGCCGGCGCGTCCGGCCAGGCGCTCTCCTTCGTCGGTCGCGAGGACCTGTTCAACCTGCACCGGATCGAGCACGTGATCGGGCGGAAGGTGCAGGTGAGCGAGATGGCCGGGCACGAGCCGCAGTTCAAGCCTTCGGATCGCAAGCCGCGGCCGAAGCACAAACCGGGCGCGCGCCCCGGCGGCGGCAAGTCCTTCGCGCGCAAGCCCTACGCAGGCAAGGCGCGCGCCGGCGGCGCGCCGCGATCGGCGAAGCACGCCTGACGCCCATGCTGCGGAGCGCGACGATGCAGGCGCGCGACGCGTGGGATACAAATCGTTGCGCGCGCGCGATGGACGTTGCAGTCACGGGATAGACGTGACGCAGTCGACGGTGACGGGAGCGAAAGCATGCCACTATCGGCTGCCGTCGATTCCGATTCAGATGCCGTTGGAGGGCCAGTCCGATGCAAGATTCCCGCGCGATCCATGACTCACGCACGCTGCGCGATACGCACGAAGGCCACCCGCTGCTGGTGTGCGCGTTGTTCGCCGTCGTCGCGGTGCTGCTGCTGATCGGCGCCGTCCTCTAGCGCAGCATCGGCTTCTTCACGGCGCCGAGGCGCCTGCCGTCGACGTCGCGCCGCGAACGCGCGCGACGATCGATCAATCGATCTCGAGCACCACGTTCCCGGTCACCTCGCCACGCTCGAGACGGTCGTGCGCCTGTGCGATCTCGTCGAGCGGCAGCCGCAGTCCGATCGCGTGCGTCAGTTCGCCGCGCGCGAGCCGCGCGCTCAACTCATCGAGGCACGCCGTGCGGTCGGCGGGCGTGAGATCGTAGACGAGGAACGGGCGCAGCGTGATCGCATTCCACATCAGCCACTGCGCCGGCAACGTGGCGGTCGGCTGGGACAGGCCGTAGATCGCGACCACCCCGTGCGGTCGCAGGATCGCCGGATAGGTCTGGGCGTTGCCGGTCAGGTCGAGTTCGATCAGCGCGTCGACGCCGACGCCGCCGGTCGCCGCGTGCACCTCGGCGGCGACGTCACCGCGCTTGTAGTCGATCACATGGTCGGCGCCTGCCTCGCGCGCGATCGCGGCCTTCGCGTCGCTGCTGACCGTCGCGAGCACGACCGCGCCGCGCGCCTTCGCGAACTGGATCGCGTATCGGCCGACCGCCCCTGCGCCGCCCTGCACCAGCACGCGCTGGCCGGCCTCGATCGCGGCGAGCCGGACCGCCTGCAGCGCGGTCAGCGCGGGGATCCCGAGGCACGCGCCGGCGGCGAAATCGAGCGCGTCCGGCATCCGCACCGCCTGGGCCGACGGCAGCGCGATCCGCTCGGCGGCGGTGCCGCCGGCGCGCTGCCACTGGCCGTTCCAGATCCACACGCGCTCGCCGACGCGATCCGCCGGCACGCCGGCGCCGACGGCCTCGACGACGCCGGCGCCGTCGCTGTGCGGTATCACCAGCGGCGCGATCATCGGCCGACTGCCGCCGCGGCGCGATTTCCAGTCAGAGGGGTTGACGCCGGAGGTGCGCAGGCGCACCAGGACCTCGCCGGCGTTCGGCGCGGGATCGGGCTGCTCGCCGACCCGAAGGACTTCGGTGGCGGGGCCGTGACGGGTGTAGAACGCGGCTTTCATGGGCCGGGATTCAACCGCGTTCGACGCGAACTGGCAAGCGCCCCGCCGCGTCAGCCGTGCACGGCGCCGCGCTTGGCCACCAGCGTCAGGATGTCGTAGCTCGCGACGAGTTCTCCGTCCTGGTTCGTCACCTCGACGTCCCAGGCGACGACACCCTGCCCCCGGCCGTCCTTGTCCTTTCGCTGGCGATCGATCTTGCGCTTGCAGGTCAGCCGCGCGCGGATCGTGTCGCCGATGCCCACCGGCTTGACGAAGCGCAGCGTGTCCAGGCCGTAGTTCGCGAGCACCGGCCCTTCGGCCGGCGACACGAACAGCCCCGCCGCGGCCGACAGCACGAAGTAGCCGTGCGCGATCCGCTTGCCGAACGGGCTCTGGCGCGCCGCGACCTCGTCGAAGTGCATGTAGAAGTAGTCACCCGAGATGCCGCCGAAGGCGACGATGTCGGCCTCGCCGACGGTGCGCCGGTGCGTGAGCAGCGATTCGCCGATGCGAAGGTCCTCGAAGTGCCGCCGGAACGGGTGGACCTCGGTCTCGATCAGCCGCGCGCCGCGCACGTGCTCGCCGCTGACCGCCGCGAGCATCGTCGGCGAGCCCTGGACCGCCGCGCGCTGCAGGTAGTGGTGGACCGCGCGGATGCCGCCGAGTTCCTCGCCGCCGCCTGCGCGTCCCGGGCCGCCGTGCTTGAGCAGCGGCAGCGGCGAACCGTGCCCGGTCGATTCGACCGCCGCCTGCGCGTCGAGCACCAGCACCCGGCCGTGCCACGCCGCGAGCCGCGCGACGACCGTCGCCGCGGTCGCGGTGTCGGCGGTGACGAGCGTGCCGACGAGGCTGCCGCGTCCGCGCGACGCGATCGTGACCGCCTCGTCGATGTCGTCGTAGGGCATCAGCGTGCTCACCGGCCCGAAGGCCTCGACGTCGTGGACGGCGCCGCTCGCGCCGGCGCCGAGCGGATCGCGCGCGAGCAGCAGCGTCGGCGCGAAGAACGCGCCGCGCTCGGTGCCGTCGCCGGCGACGGTGAAACCGGGCTCGCCGACGCGCTGCCCGCCGACGACGAGTTCGGCGTGCTCGCGCAGCGCGGCGACCTTGGCCGCGACGTCGTCGAGCTGCGCGCGCGACGCCAGCGCGCCCATCGTGACGCCGTCGATCGCCGGATCGCCGACGATGGTCCTGGCGAGCCGCGCACGCATCCGCTCGCACACCGCGTCGAGGTGCCGCCGCGGCACGATCGCGCGCCGGATCGCGGTGCACTTCTGGCCGGCCTTCACCGTCATCTCGCGGACGACCTCCTTCACGAACAGCTCGAACTCGGGCGCGTCCGGCGTGACGTCGGGCGCGAGGATCGCGCAGTTGAGCGAATCGGCCTCGGCGTTGAAGGGCACCGACCGCGCGACCAGATTCGGGTGCACGCGCAGGCGCGCGGCGGTCGCCGCCGAGCCGGTGAAGGTCACCAGGTCCTGTTCGTCGAGCCGGTCGAACAGGTCGCCGAGGTCGCCGACGACGAGTTGCAGCGCACCGTCGGGCAGCAGCCCCGAGGACTGCATCAGGCGCACCGCGGCTTCGGCGAGGTAGCTGGTCGAGGTCGCCGGCTTCACGATGCACGGCATCCCGGCGAGGAAGGTCGGCGCGAACTTCTCGAGCATGCCCCAGACCGGAAAGTTGAACGCGTTCACGTGCACCGCGACGCCGGCACGCGGCACCAACACGTGCGTGCCGGCGAAGCCCCCCTTGCGCCCCAGGGAGACGACCGGTCCCTCGTGCACCAGGTTGCCCGAAGGCAGTTCGTTCGTGCCGACGCCGGCGTATGCGAACAGCGTGCCCGATCCGCCCTCGATGTCGATCCAGCCGTCGGTGCGCGTGGCGCCGGTGTGGGCCGACACCGCGTACAGCGACTCCTTGTGCTCGGCGAGGAACTTCGCCAGCGCCTTGAGCACCGCCGCGCGCGACTGGAAGTCCATCGCGAGCAGGGACGCGCGGCCGGCGCGGCGCGCGTGGTCGAGCGCCGCCTGCATGTCGGGGCGCTCCTCGGGCACCTGCGCCACCGGGCGCGCGTCGATCGCGCGCTCGAGCAGCGACCCGCCGCGGGTGCCGATCCACCTGCCCGCGACGAAGCTCTGCAGGACGGGCGGGGTCTGGTCGGGCTGGCTCATGCTCGTGGCTCCATGTGGGACGTCGGCTTCAGGCGTCGCGACGCCCGCGCGCGGCGCGTGCGGCGCCGGTGGCGGGATCGACGGCGGGCGAACGCGATCGTACGCGGCGGGGTGCGCGGCGGGTTGCCGTGGCGGGCGGCACGCAGACCGCGGGCACACCGCCGGCGAACAGGTCGGCGACGATCGAGCCCATCATCTCGTGCGTCAGCGGCCCGTCGGGCTTCATCCAAGTGAACATCCAGTTGATCATGCCGAAGAGCAGCATCGTCAGCGGCGTGGTGAGCCCCGCGTCGTGCTGCGCCGGCTGCCAGGCGCGGATCGCGGCGGCGAAGGCGTCGACGACCTCGCGCTCCTTGCGCAGGATGCGTGCGCGGTCGTCGGCCTCGAGGAATCGCACGTCGGAGGTGAGCACGCGGTGCGCGTCCTGCGCATCCGCGTATTCCGCGATGATGCGCCGGATCAGTGCCCGCATGCGGTCCTGCGGCGCGGCCGGCGCGGCCGGGTCGATCGCACCGTCGACCTCGCCGGCGATCGACGCGAGACGGTCGACGTGGCCCTCGGCGATCTGGACGAGCAGCGCGTACTTGTCCCGGTAGTAGTGGTAGAGCGCGGCCTTGGACAGGCGCGACTCGGCTGCGATCTCGTTCATCGACGTCCCGGCATAGCCGCGCAGCGCGAACAGGCGCGCGGCGGCGCGCAGGATCGCGTCGTGCTGGTCGCCGTAGAGCGGCGAGCGGCCCCTGGCCACCGGATCAGCCGACGCCGCCGGCCGTGCCCGTGCGCCGGCGGCGCTGCGCTCGCCCGTGCATCACGCCGGCCGCGTCCTAGCGCTCGTCGAAGGACAGCACGACCCGCGGCGAGCGGGGGTGCGACTGGCAGGTCAGCACGAAGCCCTGCGCGACCTCGTTCCTGTCGAGCGCGAAGTTGCGGTCCATCCGCACGTCGCCTTCGAGCACCTTCGCGCGGCAGGTGCCGCAGACGCCCGAGGTGCACGAATACGGGACCTCCAGCCCCGCGGCCGACGCCGCGTCGAGGATGCTGGGCTGGTCGCGCCGGTAGACCACCTCGCGCTTCAGGCCGTCACGGACGATGACGACGCGCGCCTCGTCCGCGTCGCCCGGCCGGCTCTCGTGCACGACCGCGTCGACGACCGCGGCACCGGCGCCCGCCGGCACCGGCACGCCGAAGCGCTCGACGTGGATGCGCGACGCGTCGACGCCGGCGGCGAGCAGCGCCGCTTCGGCCTCGTCGTTCATCTGGTACGGGCCGCAGACGAACACGTGGTCGATGCCGCTGCCCGGCAGCACGGTCGAGAGGATCGCGCCGATCTTCTCGCGGTCCATCAGCCCATGTGCGATCGGTGCTTCGGTGGGTTCGTCGGAGAAGACGTAGTGCAGCGCGAGCCGCGTCATGTGGCGGTTCTTCAGGTCCTCGAGCTCCTCCTTGAACATCGTCGACTGCAGCGTGCGGTTGCCGTAGACGAGCGTGAACCGCGACTTCGGCTCGCGGGCGAGCACCGTCTTCGCGATCGACAGGATCGGCGTGATGCCGCTGCCGCCGGCGATGCCGACGTGATGGCGCGCGAGCCTCGCGTCGAGCGGCACGTTGAAGCGGCCCTGCGGCACCATCACCTGCAGCGTGTCGCCGACCTTCAGCGTCGCGTTGATCCAGTTCGAGAAGACACCGTCCTTGACCTTGCGCACGCCGACGCGAAGGTGCGCGTCGTCGACGCCCGAGCAGATCGAGTACGAGCGGCGCAGGTCGGCGCCATCGACCGTCGCCCGCAGGGTCAGGTACTGGCCCTGCGTGAAGCGGAAGGTGTCGCGCAGCGCGTCGGGCACGTCGAAGGACACGACGACCGCCTCGGCAGTGTCGGGCTCGATGCGCGCGACCGTCAGCGGATGGAAGAGGGTCGACATGGTCAGATGGGCTTGAAGTGTTCGAAGGGTTCGAGACAGGCGAGGCAGCGGTGCAGCGCCTTGCACGCGGTCGACCCGAAGGCGCTCAGGCGCTCGGTACGGCGGCTCCCGCAGCGCGGGCACGCGAGCGGCAGCGCGACCGGCGCGAACACGTCGCCGTCGTCGGCGGCCGCGGCCGGGCCCGGGGGCGCGATGCCGTACTCGCGCAGCTTGCGGCGACCTTCCGCCGAGATCCAGTCGCTGGTCCAGGCCGGGGCGCGCCGCATCACGATCCGCGCGCTGCCCAGGCCGGCCCGCCCGATCGCGTCGACGACGCTGCGCTCGATGACCTCGGTCGCGGGACATCCGGAGTAGGTCGGCGTCAGCACGACCTCGAGCGCGCCGTCCAGCGACCGGATCTCGCGCACGATGCCCAGTTCGCAGACCGAGATCGCCGGGACCTCCGGGTCGGGCACCGCCTGCAGCACCTCCCAGGCGCGGGCGACCGCGTCGGTCGCGGGCACGTTCACCACACGCCGCCGGGGAAGCTGCGCTGCAGCGTCTGCATCTCGGCGAGCAGGAAGCCCATGTGCTCGGTGTGCACGCCGCGCTTGCCGTGGCTTCGGAACGCGCTCTGGGCCTCGGGCAGCGCCATGCCGCCCCGCGCGAGGATCGCCTGCATCTGCGCGAACCACGCATCGCGCAGCGCGTCCGGCGCCGGGCCGAGCCCGCTCCGGGCGGCGGCGGCGTCGACTTCGTCGGACTCGAAGAGCTCGGGCACGAAGCGCCAGAGCTCGGCAAGCGCCGCGTCCATGCGCGCGCGCGACGCGTCGGTGCCGTCGCCGAGCCTCGCGACCCAGTCCGCGGCGTGGCGCTGGTGGTAGCGCGCCTCCTTGACCGCCTTGCCGGCGATCGCGGCGAGCTCGGCGTCGCGCGACGTCTGGAGCCGGTCCCACAGCAGTCTCAGCCAGGTCGCGAGCATCGCGTTGCGCAGCACGGTGAACGCGAAGTCGCCGCGCGGCAGCTCGGCGATCGTGCAGTTGAGGTAGTCGCGCTCGTCGCGCAGAAACGCGAGCTGATCCTCGTCGAAGCCGGTGCCGCCGAGCTCGGCGTCGCGCGCGCCGGCGCGCGTGAGCACGCCACGCGCCTGGCCCACGAGGTCGAGCGACATGTTGGTCAGCGCGATGTCTTCTTCGAGGATCGGTGCGTGCCCGCACCACTCGGCGAGGCGCTGCGCGAGCACCAGGCAGGTGTCGCCGACGCGCAGCAGGTAGCGGACGTCGGGGTGCGTCGCCGGCTTGATCGAGGCGGTCATCGTGAAGCCCTCACATCTGGTCGACTTCGGCCGGGAGCTTGTAGAAGCTCGGGTGCCGGTAGACCTTGTCTTCCATCGGGTCGAACAGCATGTCGCGATCGCCGGGATCGCTCGCGACGATGTGCGCCGAGCGCACGACCCACAGGCTCACGCCCTCCTGGCGCCGCGTATAGACCTCGCGCGCCATCTGCAGTGCCATCGCCGGATCGGCCGCGTGCAGGCTGCCGCAGTGCTTGTGGTCCAGCCCCGCACGACTGCGTACGAACACTTCCCACAGCGGCCATTCGCCGGCGGGCGGCGCGACCACGGCCTTCGCCGGGGACGCCGGCGCGCCGCGCACCGCCGGGTCGGCGCCGGTGCGCCGCTTCGGTGGCGTCTTCGGTGCGGCCTTCGATGTCGCCTTCGATGCCGAGGTCGGCGCGGCCTTGGCGGCGGCGGGCGCGCGCCTGTTCGTCGCCTTCATCACGCCGCCTCCGCGTCGAGCGCATCGCGCGTCGCTGCCTTGCGCGCATGCGCGAGCGCCGCCTCGCGCACCCACGCGCCGTCGTCCCACGCCTTCACCCGCATCGCGAGCCGCTCGCGGTTCAGCGGGCCGTCGCCGCCGACGACGCGCCAGAACTCGGCCCAGTCGATCGCGCCGAAGTCGTGGTGCCCGCGCGCCTCGTTCCACTTCAGGTCCGGGTCGGGCAGCGTGACGCCGAGCACCTTCGCCTGTTCGACGGTCGCGTCGACGAAGCGCTGGCGCAGCTCGTCGTTCGACACGCGCTTGATGCCCCAGCGCATCGACTGCGCGCTGTTGGGCGACTGGTCGTCCGGCGGGCCGAACATCATGATCGACGGCCACCACCAGCGGTTCACCGCGTCCTGCACCATCTCGCGCTGCGCGTCGGTGCCCTCCTTCATCATCACGTGCAGCGCGTCGAAGCCCTGGCGCTGGTGGAAGCTCTCCTCGCGGCAGATGCGGATCATCGCGCGCGCGTACGGCGCGTACGAGCAGCGGCAGATCGGCACCTGGTTCATGATCGCGGCGCCGTCCACCAGCCAGCCGATCGTGCCGACGTCGGCCCAGGTCAGCGTCGGGTAATTGAAGATCGACGAGTACTTGGCCCGGCCGCCGTGCAGCGCGTCGAGCAGCTGGTCTCGGCTGGTGCCGAGGGTCTCGGCCGCGGCGTACAGGTAGAGGCCGTGGCCGCCCTCGTCCTGGATCTTCGCGAGCAGGATCGCCTTGCGCTTGAGCGTCGGCGCGCGGGTGACCCAGTTGCCCTCGGGCAGCATGCCGACGATCTCGCTGTGCGCGTGCTGGCTGATCTGGCGAACCAGCGTCTTGCGGTAGTGCTCCGGCATCCAGTCCTTCGCCTCGATGAAGTCGCCAGCGTCGATCCGTTCGTCGAATCGCCGCTGCAGCTCGACCTCCTCGGCCGTGCGCAGGTGACGCTCTGGCCTGTCGCCGTCCCGCGGCATCGTGTCCATCGCCTGGGTGTACATGGTCTTGAACCTCCGGGTGCTTGCGAGCCGCGCGCGGCTCAGGGCTTGCGCTGGTCTAGCACGCGCCGCGCCTTGCCGGTGAGCGTGCGTTCGATCGAATTCGGCGCCTCGATCGAGACCTTCGTCGAGATGCCGATCAGGGACTTGATCCGGTGCTGCAGCCAGGTCGCCACCTCGCGCCTGCCGGCGTCGTCGATGCCCACCGCCTGCTGCTGAAGCTCGCACCGCACCGCGACCTGGTCGAGCGGGCCTTCGCGGGTGACGACGATCTGGTACTGGCCGGCGAGCTTCTCGTGCTGCAGCACGATCTCCTCGATCTGCGTCGGGAACAGGTTGACGCCGCGGATGATCAGCATGTCGTCGCTGCGCCCGACGATTTTGCCCATGCGCCTGAACGCACGCGCGGTCGGCGGCAGCAGCCGGGTGAGATCGCGCGTGCGGTAGCGCACGACCGGCAGCGCCTCCTTGGTGAGCGAGGTGAAGACGAGCTCGCCCTCCTCGCCGTCGGGCAGCACCTCGCCGGTCTCCGGGTCGATGATCTCGGGCAGGAAGTGGTCTTCCCAGATCACCGGCCCGTCCTTGGACTCGACGCACTCGCTCGCGACGCCCGGGCCCATGACCTCGGACAGGCCGTAGATGTCGACGGCGTCCAGGCCGCCGCTCGCCTCGATCTCGCGGCGCATCGCCTCGGTCCACGGCTCGGCGCCGAAGATCCCGACCTTGATCGAGCTGGCGGCCGGGTCGAGTCCCTGGCGCCGGAACTCCTCGATGATCACCTGCATGTAGCTCGGCGTGACCATGATGATGTCCGGCCTGAAGTCGTTGATCAGCTGCACCTGCTTCTCGGTCTGGCCGCCCGACATTGGGATCACCGTGCAGCCGAGCCGCTCGGCCGCGTAGTGCGCGCCGAGCCCGCCGGTGAACAGGCCGTAGCCGTACGCGACGTGGACGATGTCGCCGGCGCGCCCGCCCGCGGCGCGGATCGAGCGCGCACCGAGGTCGGCCCAGTTGTCGAGGTCGTTCCGGGTGTATCCGACGACCGTCGGCTTGCCGGTGGTACCCGAGGACGCGTGGATGCGCAGCACCTGCTCGCGTGGGACCGCGAACATGCCGAACGGGTAGTTGTCGCGCAGGTCCGACTTGACGGTGAACGGGAACCGGGCGAGATCCGCGAGCGAAGCCAGGTCGCGCGGATGCACGCCCTTCGCGTCGAAGGCCTTCCGGTAGTGCGCGACGTGCTCGTACGCATGCAACAGCGTCGCCTTCAGCCGCGTGAGCTGCAGCGACTCGATCTCGTCACGGCTCGCGGTCTCGATCGCGTCGAGATCGCCGGGCCGGGGTGCTTTCACGGGCATTCGACTGTCTCCGATGTCAGGGTCGAATCATGGTCGGGCCGGCGCGACGACCGGCGTGTCGGGCCGCGAGTGAGAGCGCCCGCGGAACAGCGCGATCAGCTTGTCGTGCTGGTCGCGCACCTCGACATCGAACACGCCCGAACGCCCGGCCTTCGACTGCTGCACGGCCTTCGCCGTCAGCAGGTCACCGGGTCGGCCCGGCGCGAGCAGGTCGATGCCGAATCCTGCCGCGACGGTCTGCTGGTTGCAAGCGTTGCACGCGTACGCGAAAGCCGTGTCCGCCAGCGTCGCGATCAGCCCGCCGTGACAGATCCCGTGGCCGTTGAGCATGTCGTCGCGCACCCGCATCGACAGCGTCGCGCTCGCCGGCCCGATCGCGAGGATCTCGATGCCGAGCGTGCGCGCGGCGGCGTCGTGCGCGTACATCGCATCGCGGACACGCTCGGCGACGGCCTGCGCGGTGGGATCGGTCATCGAGGGTCTCCGTCGAGCGCATTCGACCGACCGGTCGGTCGGCAATGTCGAAGCGCGCAGTGTAGGGGCATTCGCCTCCCGCGTCCACTGCGAGTGACCGGCCGCGGACCGATCGATACCGATCAGCCGCGCAAGCGGCGACTGCCGACGAGCTCCTCGGCATAGCTCGGGTGGATCGGCACCGCGGACGCGAGCGCATCCGCCGGCAGCCCGGCACCGATCGACGCCGCGCACCACGCGATGACCTCGGACGCGCCGTCCCCCACCAGCACCGCGCCCGCGACGCGGCCGCCTGCGTCGACCGACACCTTTTGAAACACCTCGCCTTCGCATCCGCGCGCAGCGCGCAGGACGCCGCGCTCGAGTGGGTCCACGTGGCACCCGACTGCCGGATGCTCCTGCCCGAAGGCGCCGACCTGCGCGATCTCGGGGTGCACGAATACGGTGCTCGCGACCGTCGAGAGATCGGCGACGGTGCCACCGTGTCCGTACAGGATCGAGGCGAGTGCTGCGCCATCGCGCGTCGCCACCGGCGTGAGCGGGATCCGCGCGGCGACGTCGCCGATCGCGTGCACGCCTGGAACGGACGTGCAAAGGCGATCGTCGACCGCGAGCGCACCGTTCGCCCCCTTTTCCAACCGGTCACCCAACGCGATCGCGCAGTCGAGCGCGGGCTTTCGACCAGTCGCGCACAGCACGCGGTCCCAGGTGCCGATGCTCCCGTCGCCGAATCCGACCTCGAGCGCGTCGCCCTCGACGCGAGCGACGCGGTCGAGCCCGGCATTCATGCGCAGGTCCACCCCACGATTGCGCAGGTTGCGCGTCACGACGTCGACCGCATCGGCGTCGAATCGTTCGAGCACCCGGTCGCCGTGGGTGACGAGCGTCACGTCGACCCCGAGCGCCGCGTAGATCGCGGCGAACTCGCAGCCGACGTAGCCACCGCCCACGATCAGCAGGCGCGAGGGGAGCGTCGACCATGCGAACACGTCGTCGCTGACCGACATCAGGCCGGCGCCGTCGACGGCGATCCGGGTCGGACGCGCGCCGGTCGCGAGCACCAGCGTCTCGCACGCGTAGTCCACGCCGTCGACCCGCACGGTTTTCGCATCGCGGACCTCGGCTTCGCCCCGAAGCACCGCGACGCCGGCATGCGCGAGCGCGGCAGCGAAGGACGCTCGCAACGCGGTGAGTTCGTCGTCGATGCGCCGGTGCAGCACGGCATAGTCGATCGCGCCCGCGCACGCGTCGGCGGCGATGCCGACCCGGGCGAGATCGGCGATGCCACCCGCGGTCCGGCTCGCGATCCACAACAGTTTCTTGGGCACGCAGCCGCGATTGACGCAGGTTCCGCCGAGATGGCCCCTCTCGATCAGCAGCACCCTCGCGCCGAAGCCGGCCGCGCCTCTGGCAAATGCGCTGGCTGCCGAGCCGCCGCCGATGACGATCGCGTCGTGGCGAGGAGCGGGTGAAGTCACGCGCGTGGGCAGCAAGTCATGCGCGTGCAGTGCAAATCCCCTGCCTGCGCCGTCTGCAACACGGCGCCGCCGACCGACCCGGTCATCGGCGGACGCTCAACCGACGTTCAGCCGACCGTCTTCGCGGTCACGTATCCCGCCCACGCGCTGAACCCGGTCAGCAGCGTGCCCCACCCCCAGTCGATCAGCGAAACCTGCCACGGCCAGCCGCGCAGGGTCGCGAGGTTCGTGATGTCGTAGGTACCGTACGCGGCGAAGCCGAGCATCGCGCCCAGCAGCGCGGCCTTGGACGCGCTCGCTTCGCGCAGCGCCGGCTGGACCGCGAGGACGACGATCGCGACGGCGTACACCAGGTAGAAGACGGCGGCGACGCCGAGCCACGGCGCAGGGCGCATCAGCTCGCCGAGCTGCTCGGCATAGAAGCGCCGCGCGACGACGCCGATCCAGATCGCGTCGATGGCAAGGAAGGCGACGAGCGCCCCGGCGTACGAAACGGCGAAGGATTTCACGGGTGCGGCGCCTCCAGGGGTCGGGGCGCCGATTATGGCGCCATCGACGCTGGCGTGCGGCGGCGGGTTCAGGCGGGGAAGGTCTGCGCTTCGCGTGCCCACCAGCGAAGCGGCTTGCAGGCGGACAGGAATTCCCCGACGTCCTTCGCCGAGCCGAGCGCAACGACGGCCTCGTCGGCGCCGGGCTCCACGCCGGCTGCCTCGAGCAGCGCGGCGGCCGCGGCGTCGTGCCCGACGAACTTGCAGTGGGCCCAGGCGTCGCGCACGAAATCCAGCGCAGGCGCGTGCGTGAGCACCAGCTCGAAGCCCGCCTCCGATCCGATCAGCATCACGAAGTCGTAGAGCACCGACGGCGCGCCGTCGATCTTTTCGTCCGCCTCGTGCATCCTGCCTTTGTTGCAGGTCACGCCACCGACGCGTGGCGCGATCAGTTCGAGCATCGCGCCGGCCGCCTCGATTTCCTTGCGGGCCGCCTCGAGCAGCGCACCGTCGAAGCCATCGACCGCGAACACGCCGAGCTTGCGACCGGCGATCGACGCCGGCGCACGCTTCAGGATGCTGAGCGCCGGCGAAGGCGGCAGCTCGACCCGCTCGGGTTTCTTCGAAGGCGCAGCTTCGGGCATGGGCTCGAGCCGGAGTTGCTTCGCGACCTTCGCGGCGAAGGCCTCGTCGACGCGGCGCAGCTGCGACACCACCCGCGTACGGATCTCGGGCGTCTTGACCTTGCCGAGCTCGAACGTGAACGCGTTGGCCATGTGCGTCTGCTCGATCTCGGTCTGGCTCGCGAGGAACTGCGCCGCCTGGCTGAAGTGATCGGCGAAGCGCTCGGGGCGCATGCGACGCATCTCGCCGCCTTCGTTCGCCGGATGATCGACGTAACCTTGCGGCGTCTCGCGCGGGCCGGCGGCCTCGCCGGCCCAGGAATTCGGCTCGTAGTTCGCCCGACCTTTCGGATTGCGCATCGCCATGTGGCCGTCCTGCTGGAAGTGGTGGACCGGGCACTTCGGCGCGTTGATCGGGATGTGGGTGAAGTTGGGACCGCCGAGGCGCTTGGTCTGCGTGTCGAGATACGAGAAGTTTCGACCCTGCAGCAGCGGATCGTTGGTGAAGTCGACGCCCGGCACGACGTTCTGCGTGCAGAACGCGACCTGCTCGGTCTCGGCGAAGAAGTTGTCGACGCAGCGGTCGAGCACCAGCCGCCCGACGATCTTCACCGGCACCTGCTCCTCCGGGACGATCTTGGTCGCGTCGAGGACATCGAACTCGAAGCGGTCGGCGAACGCGTCGTCGAACAACTGCACGCCGAGCTCCCACTCCGGGAAGTGCCCGGACTGCACCGCGTGCCAGAGGTCGCGCCGGTGGAAGTCCGGATCGGCGCCGTTGATCTTCACCGCTTCGTTCCACATGACCGACTGCATGCCGAGCTTGGGCTTCCAGTGGAATTTCACGTAGGTCGACTTCCCCGCCTTGTCCACGAAGCGAAACGTGTGCACGCCGAAACCCTCCATGAACCGCAGCGAGCGCGGTATCGCTCGATCGGACATGATCCACATCAGCATGTGCGTCGATTCGGGCATCAGCGAAACGAAATCCCAGAAATTGTCGTGCGCGGTCTGCGCCTGCGGGAAGCCTCGATCGGGTTCGGCCTTGGCCGCGTGGATCAGGTCGGGGAACTTGATCGCGTCCTGGATGAAGAACACCGGAATGTTGTTCCCGACGATGTCCCAGTTGCCCTGCCGCGTATAGAGCTTCACCGCGAAGCCGCGCACGTCCCGAGCCAGGTCGGCCGACCCCTTGTTCCCGGCGACGGTGGAAAAGCGCACGAACGCGGGCGTCTTGCGACCGACCTCGGTCAGCGGATCGGCGATCGTCACGTCCGCCAGGCTCTCGGTGCACTCGAAATATCCGTGCAGGCCGAATCCGCGCGCGTGGACGACGCGCTCAGGGATGCGTTCATGATCGAAGTGGAAGATCTTCTCGCGCATCTGGAAGTCCTGCAACGCGACCGGACCGCGTTCGCCGACCGTCAGCGAGTTTTGATCGTCGGCCACCGGCACGCCCTGCTGGGTCGTCAGCGCAGGGCAGCCGAACGACGGCGCCTGCTGGTGGTACTCGCCACCGTGGCCGAACTCGCCGGTGACCTGTCGGTCTTTCGTGGTCGGTGAAGGGGAGGTTCGCTTGCTCATCTGCGTCTGATCTCCAATGGATGCGTTCGCCTGGATCGGGCGCCGGATGCGCAAATTCCGCGCCCGAATGCCATGTGCGCTGTCCGATGGCGGGCACACCGATTGCAAGCGCGTCGTGTGCACACCGTCGCCTTTCCCCCGTCGTCCGATTCCGCGCCGCCCGATGCCCCGGAGACCGACCGCGCGTCGACACGCGACAAGACCGGCATGGGGCCCCGCGCTGCGCGCGTCGCGAGACGTGGATACTCTCGGGATGCAATTAGCCCGCTCGATCGCGGGCCGGCGCATGGGGCGACGCTCACCGCGCAGCTTCGCGACCTCGCCATGCGGGCCGACCGTGGCGAGTCGACACTCGCTGCATCGATCCGGCTGCTGAGGGACGCGCGCCGGCTCGATGCGGCGCACTGCATGCGCTGGGTCGACGACTGGCGTGCACTCTACGGCACACTGCTGTGGATCGCCGGCGTCGACCTGTCGCTCGCACGGGTGCTCGAGGGGCACGCGAATGCGCTTCAGCTGGTCGAGCGACTCGGCACGCAGACGCAGCGCGAGCAGATCCGGCTGCGCGTGCGTGAGGGGTCGCTGCTAGGGGTGTGGGGGGCCGACGGCGAGGACCCGGTACGGCTGTCGTCCGATGGGTGTCGACTCCAGGGCACGAAGGCCTTTGCTTCGGGCCTCGGACTGGTGGACGTCGCGATCCTCACCGCCGCCCGCGACGGCGACCAGCAGTTGTGCGTGGTCGACGTCGCAAAGGCCGACGCCGAGGACGGCAGCCGGGCGCGCCCCGGGCGCTGGCAGATGAGCGGCATGCGCGCGAGCGCTTCGGGCGACTACTGCGTCGATGGGCTCGGCGCGGACGCGTTCGCGCTGCTCGGCGCACCAGGTGTCTACCAGGCCGAGCCGTGGTTCCTCGGCGGCGTCTGGCGGATCGCGGCGATCCAGCTGGGCGGGACGTTCGGCCTGCTCGAATCGGCGCGCGCCACGCTCGCGTCACGCGGCCGGCTCGACGCAGACGCGCAGGTCGCGCGACTTGCGCCGCTCGTGCACCGCGCGATCGCCGCGGCAGGCCTCGTCGAACGTGCCGCCGACCACGCCCATGCGCGTGAGGCCGTGCGAGACCCAGAGCGTGCGGTCGCGCTGTCGGTGTTCGCCCGGCTGCACACCGAGGCGCTCGCGCAGGACGCGATCGGTGCATGCGAGCGATCGGTCGGGCTCGCGCACTTTCGCGACGACGCGCCGACCGGAAGGCAGGCGCGCGACCTGTCGGTCTACCTGCGGCAGGCCGCGGGCGACGCGCTGCTGCTGCGCGCCGGCCGCCACGCGCTGCTCGGCGACGCCCCGCTCGCGAGTCTTGCCGTCTCCTTCGGCTCCGACCGATCGTGAACACGCTTGCGGGGCGCCCGCCGCGGCAACGCCGCCTGCCCGCGCCCGCAGGGCCGATCGTCGTGCTCGCGCCGCACCCCGACGACGAGAGCCTGGGCTGCGGCGGCCTGCTCGCGAACGCGTTCGCCGGGAAGGGTGCGACGGTCGTCTGCCTGACCGACGGCAGCGGGTCGCACCCGCGGTCGCGGCGCTATCCGGCACCACGGCTCGCCGAGAGGCGTGCGCGCGAGCTTCGCGAGGCGGTGACGCGACTCGGCGGGACCCACGCGGACATCGTCGAACTCGGACACCGCGACGGCGCCTGCCCGACCCGCGGCAGCGCGTTCGACGCGTCCGTCGCGCGCGTGAGCGCGCTGTGCGTCGCGCGCCGCGCGACGATGCTGTTCGCGACGAGCGGCGCCGATCAGCACACCGATCATCAGGCCTGCGAGGTGCTGGCCCGCGCGGTCCAGGCGACACTGCCCGCGCTGGGCCTGTACGCGTACCCGGTCTGGTCGCGCCGCGACCGGTTCGCGCCGGACGCTGGCGTCGAACGACGCCTGCGCTGGCTCGACACGTCCGGCGTTCGCGACGCGAAGGCACGGGCGATCGCGGCGCACCGCACGCAGCTCGGCCTCGTCGTCGACGACGACTCCGACGGATTCGTGCTCGAGCCGACCTTCGTCGCGCGATTCGTCGAAGAAGACGAGTGCTTCATCGAGATCGCGCCCGCGCGCGCGTCCTTGCCGGAGGCGCGCGAGCAGACCTCGACGCTGCCGGCCGACGCCGGCGCCCGCTGAGCGGCCCACACGTGCCGGCCGCAAGCCTCGCGACGCTCCGGGCGCTGTACGCGGACGATCCGGATCCTTGGCGCTTTCGAACGAGCGACTACGAACGGGCAAAGTTCGAGGCGACCGTCGCCGCGATGCCGCGGCCGCGCTACGGTACGATTCTCGAGGTCGGCTGCGGCAACGGCGAACTCGGCCGGCGCCTCGCGTCCTGCTGCGATCGCTACATCGGGATCGACGCGGTGCCCGAAGCGCTCACCGAGGCGCGGCGCGCGGTGCCCGGCGGCACCTTCGCGTGCCGGTTTCTGCCGGCGCCGCTGCCCGACGCCGATCTGGTCGTCGTGTCCGAGGTGCTCTACTTCCTGGACGCACGCGGCATCGGCGCGCTGGCGGCGCAGTGGCGTGCGGCCACTCCGGCCCCTGACCTGCTGAGCGTGAACTGGCTCGGCGACAGCGGCCACGCGCTCGACGGACCGCGCGCGCTCGAGACCTTGCGCGCCGCGCTGTCGCCGACCCATCGCTCGCGCGTCGTCTCGGCGACGCGGCACTACCGGATCGACGTGCTGCAGCCGTACGGCGATGCTTGAGCGCGCGCGGATCGAGCCGCCCCACGCGCGCGTGGGCTGGCACCGCATCCGCGAGTGGCGGGGGCGACGCGCGCCGCGCCCGCACGCGGCGATCGTCGTGCCGGCACGCAACGAGGCGCTTCGCGTCGCCGACTGCCTGAAGGCACTCGCGGCACAGCGCGGCTTCGACCGCGATCGCATGCTCGTCGTCGTGGTTGCCAACGGCTGCGAGGACGCCACCTTCGAGATCGCCGTACGCACCTCGGTCTCGCTGGATCTGCCTTGCCGCGTGCTCGAGGTGTCCTTCGGTGCGAACCACGGCGTCGGGCTCGCCCGACGCATCGGCGTCGATGCCGCCAGGCGCGCGCTGCCGCGCGACGGCATCGTCGCGACCACCGACGCCGACGGCCGGGTCGCGCCCGACTGGCTCGCCGCGACCGCGCGACACCTGCAGGTTGCCGACGCCGTCTGCGGACGAGTCGAGCCGGACGCGCGCGAATGCGCGACGCTGCCCGAGCCGGTACGAGCGCAGGCGCTGCTCGAGGCGACCTGGCGACGCCTCGCCCGTCGGTTGGAAGACCTGATAGACCCGGTCCCGGGCGCCGCGCCCGCGCGCGCACACGCGCACGCGGGCGGCGCGAGCCTGGCGTTCCGCCTGCCGGCCTACCTCGAGATCGGCGGCTTCCGGGCCATGCGCTGCGACGAGGATCGCGACATCGTCACGCGCCTGAAACGCGCCGGCCTGCGCGTCGCGCACGCCGACGACGTGCTCGTGCACGCGTCGTGCCGGCTCGCGGGCCGTGCGCCGGGCGGCATGGCGGACACGCTCGCGCGCCGCGCCGACGGGATCGACGACGTCGCCGGCGAGCCGATCGAAGCCTGCCGCGCGCTGCTGCGACGGCTCCGGGCGCGCGCCGCCTGCCGCCGCGAGGACCTGCACGGCTTCGCCCGGCGCTGGCCGGCGATCGAGGCCGCCGATCCGGCGCTGCGACGCACGCCGGTGCGGCTCAGCGAACTGCCGGCGCAGATCGATGCGCTGCGTCGCTGCTGCGAGTCGATCCCGGCTGCGCGACCGGCGCGCCGTGCTGCGGCAGGCGCACGGTGAACACGCTGCCGTGACCGATGCCCGCACTCGCGGCCTGGACCGTGCCGCCGTGCATCTCGACCAGCGTGCGGACCAGCGTCAGCCCGATGCCCAGCCCGCCCTGCGCGCGACGGTTGATCGAATCCGCCTGCGCAAACAGGTCGAACACCCGCGGCAGCAGCGCCGCGTCGATCCCGATACCGGAATCGAGGACACGGATCTCGACCTGCGCATCCTCCGCCGGCGGACGCCCCGGCACCGCGGCGGCCTCGACCCGGATCAGACCGCCGCGGTCGGTGTATTTGATCGCGTTGTTCAGCAGGTTGGCGAGCACCTGCACGACCCGCGCCGGATCGGCGTCCAGCCAGACCGGGGCTGGCGGCAGCGACACATCGAGCCGATGGCCGGCGGCCGCACGCATCGGTTCGACCGACTCGGCGGCGAGCGCGACCAGCGTCTCGAGCAGCACCGCCTCGCGCCGGATCGCGACCACCCCGCGGCTGACGCGCGACATCTCGAGGAGATCGTCGACCAACCGCACCAGCTGCAGCGTCTGGCGGCCCACGATCTCGACGAGCGGCCGAAGCCGCGGCGGCAGGTCGGCGCTGAGGCGGAAGACCTCGACCGCGCTGCGGATCGGCGCGAGCGGGTTGCGCAACTCGTGCGCGAGCGTTGCAAGGAACACATCCTTGCGCCGATCCGCGTCCTCGAGCGCGAGCAGGTGCGCGCGCGTCTCGTACTGGCGCATGCGCGCACGCAGCGCGTTGCGCGCGGTGCTCGCGAGCGTCGCGCCGCGGATCGGCCGGTCGAGCAGCACGACGTTGCCCAGCCGCGACTGCATCGACTCGATGAACGCGGTCGGGCCGGCGGGCCGGGTCAGCACCAGCACCGGCAGTTCCGACCACGGTGGCTGACGCCGGATCTCGGCCGCCAGCAGGTCGAGGTCGCGGCGCAGCGCCTCCTCGGCGAGCAGCAGCGCGCCGGCGCCTTCGCCGATCGCGCGGCGCAATGCGGCGGCGTCGCCGAACGCCAGCCCGGCGATGCCCTCGCGGTGCAGCAGGTCGACGATCAGCGATGCGTCCCGGCCGAAGGGCGCGAACACCAGCACACGCCGCTCCGCGGATGCGTCCGTGGCCGTGTCGACGGTCGGTGGAAGCGAATCGCTCGTCATCGTCGGGTCGCGAATGCCGCGCCGGCTGATCGCCGTCCGGCCCGGGGACCACCTCCATCGCGTCAGTGGCGCGAGGGTACGCCGGTGAGGATCCCCCGATAATCGCGCAGCGGCTCGCCGACGCTGATGCGACCATCAGCAAGATCCAGGCCCCGGATGCTGCGCTCGTGCGCGCCGCCGCGTTTCTTGACGACCGACAACGCCATCCGCACCTCGCCCTCGGCCTCGAAGTAGCGCGTCAGCAGGACCGAATCTGCCAGGTAGCTCGCGTCCACCGCCGACTGCATCTGTCCGATCAGGCCGACCTGCGCGTTGATCAGCAATGTGACCACGCCGCGCTGGCTGAGGTAGCTGAGCAGCTCGTGCAGCTGCACGACGAGGAATCGCTCGTTCGGCATCGCGTGCAAGTAGCCGTTGAGGCTGT
This sequence comes from Lautropia sp., assembly GCA_050248115.1. Taxonomy (GTDB): domain Bacteria; phylum Pseudomonadota; class Gammaproteobacteria; order Burkholderiales; family Burkholderiaceae_E; genus Lautropia. The sequence continues at coordinate 278,062 of JBFWSZ010000010.1, read as the reverse complement.
CGATGACGACGACCGAACACCCGCCCACGGTGACCGCCTCGCGGATCTCGTGCGACAGCTCGCCGGGCGACAGCTCGGCGGGATCGACCGGCCGCAACACGATCGCGCCGCTCGCCACGTGCGGCGAGAGGTCGACGCCCAGCGACGCCATGCGTGCGACGAGCGACTGCGGCTGCTCGTCGAACAGGAAGAGGATCGCGCGACCGCCACGGGTTGCCGCAGCATTCGCGAACAACGCCGCGAGCGAGGACTTGCCGGTGCCCGCCGCGCCCATCACCAGCGTGCTGCTGCCGTGCTCGAGTCCGCCGCCGAGCAGCGCGTCGAGCGCCGGCAGCCCCGACCCGAGCTGCGCGCGGCGGCTCGCCGCCCGGTGCTCGGCGGCGACCAGCCGCGGGAACACCGACAGCCCGCCGCGTCGGATCACGTAGTCGTGGAAGCCGCCGCGGAACGCGCGGCCGCGGTACTTGAGCACGCGCAGCCGACGGCGCTGGTCGCCGAAGTCGGGCGTGAACTGCTCTAACAGCACGCAGCCGTGCGCGATGCTCTGCACCTGCAGGTCGTGGTCCTCGGCGGTGAGGTCGTCGAGCAGCAGCACCGTGCACTCGCGGCCCGCGAAATACTGCTTCAGCGCGAGGATCTGCCGCCGGTAGCGCAGCGGGCTGCCGGCGAGGAGCCGCAATTCGGACAGCGAATCGAAGACGAGGCGTCGGGGGCCGATGCGCTCGACGTCGTCGAGGATCTGGCGGGTCGTGTCGCCGAGTTCCACCTCCGACGGGTGGAATACCGAATACTGGCCGTCGGGCTCGAGCCCGTCCGCACCCGCGACGAGCTCGCGCACGACGATGCCGTCGAGCGACCAGCCGTGCGAACGCGCGACGTCGCGGATCTCGTCCTCGCTCTCGGACAGCGTGACGTACAGCACCGGCTCGCCGAGGCGCGCGCCTTCGAGCAGGAACTGGAACGCGAGCGTCGTCTTGCCGGAACCCGGCATGCCCTCGATCAGGTAGAGGCGGTTGCGGGTCAGGCCGCCGCCCAGCACGTCGTCGAGGCCCGCGATGCCGGTGGCGGCCAGCTCCGCGCCGGTCATCGGGCCTTCCTGCGACGCACGCCGCGCGCCGCGTCGAATCCGGTATCCATCCGGTCGCTCGTGTCCATTCGCCGTCCTGTCGATCGACTTGCCGCGTCGACGCCGCCCGGCGCGGTGCCCGGTGGCGCCCATCGTGCCGTGCGCGCGATGCCGGCTATATTCTCACCTTTTCTCGAATCCCCGCTTCGTTCGACCCATTCCAGGAGATCACCTTGCCCTTCGCTTCAGGACATCCCGTCACGCTCGGTCGCGCTCCCCGGACCGCGTCGCTGCCCGCACGCGGCGGCGCCTCGCTCGCCCGGCGCCTGCCGGCCGTGGCGGCGGCGCTCGCGGCGACGCTCGCGCTCGGCGCCGCACCCGCCCTCGCGCAGACGACGCTGAAGATCAGCTACGCGGTGCCGAAGGACTCGCACTACGGCGACGGTGCGGTCACGCTGTGCGACGAGATCGAGAAGGGCACGCAGGGGCGTTACAAGTGCCAGCACTTTCCGTCGTCGGCGCTCGGCGGAGAGCGCGAGTCGATCGAGGCGGCGCAACTGGGCACGCAGGATCTCGTCGTCACCTCGAGCGGGCCACTGGGCAACTTCGTGCCCGAAACCAAGATCCTCGACATTCCGTTCCTGTTCCGCGACTACGCGCACGCGCGCAAGGTGCTCGACGGCGAGATCGGCCAGGACCTGCTGCGCAAGATGCAGGCGAAGGGGCTGATCGGCCTCGCGTGGGCGGAGAACGGCTTTCGCCACATGACCAACAACAAGCGCCCGATCCGCACCGCCGCCGACGCCGCCGGCCTGAAGGTTCGCACCATGGAGAACAAGGTGCACATGGAGGGCTACAAGACCTTCGGGCTGCTGCCCACGCCGATGGCCTTCCCCGAACTGTTCACCGCGCTCCAGCAGGGCACGGTCGACGGCCAGGAAAACCCGATTCCGGTCATCCTGTCGGCCAAGTTCGCGCAGGTCCAGAAGTACCTGTCGCTGACCGGGCACGTGTATTCGCCCGCGGTCTTCATCCTCGCGCCGAAGGTCTGGTCGAAGCTGTCCGACGCCGACAAGGCGGTGTTCGTCGCCGCCGCGAAGAAGGGTGCCGCCGCGATGCGCAAGCGCGTCAACGACGACGAGGCCCGCGGCGTCGCTCAACTGCGCAAGGACGGCATGGAGGTCATCGAGCAGGTGGACGGCGCGAGCTTCCGCAACGCGGTCGCACCGGCATACGCGCAGTTCGCGAAGGAGTTCGGCGCCGACCGGATCGCCGCGATCCAGGCGGTGAAGTAGCGCCGCCGCCCGCGTCGCCGCGGCGATCGGCGAATGGGCCGGCGCACGGGCCTGCGCGCAGGCTTCCTTGCGTTCGAGAGACACCTCACGAGGGCGTCGCTCGTGCTCGCGTGCGCGCTGCTCGCGGTCGTGTGCCTGCTCGGGCTGTGGCAGGTCGTCGCCCGCTTCGTGCTGTCGCAGCCCTCGACCTGGACCGAGGAGGCGATGCGCCGGCTGCTGATCTGGTCGGTGATGTTCGGCGTCGTCGCGGCGATCCGCCGTGGCGCGCTGGTCAGCGTCGACCTGATGCTTCGGCTCTCGCGCGGGCGCTGGCGCGGCGCCGTGCGCGGGATCGTCGCCGCCGCCACGCTCGCGTTCCTGCTGGTGCTGCTCTGGTTCGGGATCGACCTCGTCTGGCGGGTGCGCTTCCAGACCTTCGCGAGTCTCGACGCGATCTCGATGAGCTGGGGCTATGCGGCGATCCCGGTCGGCGCCGCGTTGTCGATCGTCGCGACGATCGGGCACGCGCTCGATCCGGTCGACGACGGACTCGGGACCTCGACCTAGGATGACGCCGCCGCCCGCCGCCCCGGCTGCGCCGCCCGTCCGACGCGCGCGCCCGCTGCGTCCCGTCCGCGGGATGCGCCGTCGCCGCACGGATCGCCGATGACGCTGACGCTGCTCGTCACGATGGCGCTGGGCTTCGCGTTCAGCGTCTCGATCGCCGTGTCGATCGGCGGCGCCGCGATGCTCGGGCTCGCCGTGTTCGAGCCCGAGCAGATGATCATCGCGCCGAAGGAGATGTTCCAGGCGCTCGACAAGTTCCCGCTCGGCGCGATTCCGTTCTTCATCCTCGCCGGCAACCTGATGGAGACCGGCGGCATATCCAGGCGCCTGGTCGAGTTCGCGAAGTCGCTGGTCGGCGGCGTCCAGGGCGGGCTGCCGATGACCTGCGTGCTGACCTGCATGATCTTCGCCGCGGTGTCGGGCTCGTCGGTCGCGACCACCTTCGCGATCGGTGCGATCCTGATCCCGGCGCTGGTGAGCCATGGCTACCCTGCCTCGTACGCGGCCGCGCTGCAGGCGACCTCGGCCGAACTCGGCGTCGTGATCCCGCCGTCGATCCCGATGATCCTGTTCGGCGTCGCGGCGGAGGTGTCGATCGGCGAACTCTTCGTCGCCGGCTTCGGCCCCGGGCTGCTGATCAGTGCGGCGCTGATGCTGTTCGTCCACCTGTGGTGCCGGTGGCGCGGCTGGGGCAGGCGCGACGGCGAAGGCCGACTGCGCGTGCTGCCGGCGACCCGGCAGGCGTTCTGGGCACTGCTGATGCCGGTGATCATTCTCGGCGGCATCTACGGCGGCGTGTTCACGCCGACCGAGGCCGCCGTCGTCGCCGTGTTCTACGCGCTCTTCGTCGGCATGGTCGTGCACCGCGAACTGAAGGCGGGCGACGTGTTCGCCGTGCTGCAGAAATCGGTGATCTCGAGCGCGGTGATCATGTTCATCATCGCCAACGCCGGCATCTTCGCGCTGCTGATCACGCGCGCCGGCGTGCCCGAGGCGATCGGCGGGTGGATGACGACGGTGCTCGACTCGAAGGCGAGCTTCCTGTTCGGCGTCAACGCCGTGCTGTTCGTGATCGGCATGTTCATCGAGACGTCGGCGGCGATCATCGTGCTCGCGCCGATCCTCGTGCCGGTCGCCGCGCACTTCGGCATCGACCCGGTCCACTTCGGCATCGTGATGATCGTGAACCTCGCGCTCGGCATGATCACGCCCCCGTTCGGCGTGAACCTGTTCGCCGCCTGCACGGTTGCGAAGATCTCGGTCGACCGCATCGTCGGGCACCTGGTGCCGTTCGTGCTGCTGATCCTGACCTGCCTCGCCGCGATCACCTACGTGCCGTCGATCAGCCTGAGCCTTCGCGACCTCGCGTACCGCCAGCAACCGGCGCGCGGCGTGGCACCCGGCCCCGCACCCGCGATCGGCCCCTCCCCCGCGATCGGCCCCTCCCCAGCGATCGGCCCCTCCCCAGCGATCGGCCCGTCGCCCACGATCGGCCCCGCACCCGTGATCGGCCCCTCGCCCATGATCGGCCCCTCGCCCGCAATCGGTCCTTCGCCCGCGATCGGCCCTTCGCCGGAGGCGGGTCCCGCGCCCGCAGCGGGCGGCGGTGCCTCGGTCGGCGGGTCGGGCGAGGACGCGCGGCCGCGCTGAGCCCGCCCGGACCTGCGCCCGCGTCGCGGCGGGTTCGCGCGGCGCCTCGGGTACAGCGGTTGCCCACCCACCGGTCCACCCAGCAACCCTCACCGGGAGGACCCGACATGAACACCCGCAACCGCCCGCTCGCCGTCGTCACCGGCGCCTCGTCCGGCATCGGACTCGAACTCGCGACCTGCTGCGCGGCCGAGGGCTTCGACCTCGTCGTCGCGGCCGATGGCGCCGACATCGAGGACGCGGCCGCCACGCTGCGCGACGCCGGCGCGGACGTGACCGCCGTCCAGGTCGATCTGTCGACGATCGACGGCGTCGCTCGGCTGGTGCAGGGGATCGGCGGCCGGCCGGTCGACGCGCTGCTCGCGAACGCCGGCCACGGCCTCGGCGACGCGTTCCTCGAGCAGTCGAGCGCGGACATCCACCACCTGATCGGGACCAACATCACCGGCACCGTCGAACTCGTGCACCGGATCGGCCAGGCCATGCGGGACCGCGGCGCCGGCCGCATCCTGATGACCGGCTCGATCGCCGGCTTCATGCCGGGAACCTTCCAGGCGGTCTACAACGCGAGCAAGGCCTTCGTGGATTCCTTCGCGGTCGCGCTGCGCCACGAGCTGAAGGACAGCGGCGTCACCGTGACCTGCCTGATGCCCGGCGTCACCGACACTGCGTTCTTCGAGCGCGCCGGCATGCTGGACACGAAGGTCGGCAAGGGCGACAAGGCGGACCCTGCCAAGGTCGCGAGGCTGGGCTTCGACGCGATGATGAAGGGTTCGGAGGACGTCGTGCCCGGCATCGGCAACAAGGCGGCCGTCGCGATGGCCGGCGTCACGCCCTCGGGCATCCTGGCGGAGCAGCACCGGAAGATGGCGGAGCCGGCGTCGCACGAGCGCTGAAAGATGCTACGCTGCCGCCGCATCGATCAGACTCCGGGGGAGGAGGCGCAGCATGGAAAGCTATGACGTCGTCGAGTGGGGCAAGCCGCTGCAGAAGGCGGTCCGGGAAACGCCGGTGCCGGTCGGCACCGAGGTGCTGGTGAGACTGAAGTACTGCGGCGTCTGCCACAGCGACGTCCACATCCGCGACGGCTACTTCGACCTGGGCAGCGGCAAGCGATTCAACATGTACGACCGGGGCATGAAGCTGCCGGTGACGCTCGGACACGAACCGTACGGCACGGTCGTCTCCGCCGGACCCGACGCCAAGGACGTGCCGATCGGTGCCGACAGGCTGGTGTACCCGTGGACCGGATGCGGGCAGTGCGCGCGATGCGCAGACGGCATGGACAACTGGTGCATGCAACCGCGCTACCTGGGCGTGCAGAAGCCCGGCGGCTACGCCGACCACCTGGTGGTGCCGCATCCGAAGTATCTGGTCGACGCCAGCGGCATCGACCCGCAGTTCGCGCCGATCCTCGCGTGCTCCGGCCTCACGACCTACAGCGCGGTGCGCAAGCTGATGCCGTGCAGGCCCACCGACTGGGTCGTCGTGCTCGGCGCCGGCGGTCTCGGCCTGATGGCGATCGCGATGCTGCGCGCGCTCGGCCACGAGCGCATCGCGGTCGCCGACATCGACCACGGCAAGTGGGAGACGGCGAAGCAGATGGGCGCGAGCCTGGCGATCGACCCGGCCGACGCCGGCGCGACCGCGACGCTGCAGAAGCTCGAAGGCGGCCTCTGGGGAGCGGTCGACCTGGTCGGGGCGAACCAGACCGCGATGCTCGCGTTCAACAGTCTTCGCAAGGGCGGGCGCTACATCGGCGTCGGCCTCTTCGGCGGCGACATCCAGTTCCCGCTGGTCACGCTGATCCAGCGCGCCCTCACCTTCCAGGGCTCGTACGTCGGCTCGCCCGCCGAACTGAACGAGGTCGTCGCGCTTGCGCGCTCGGGCAAGCTCGCGCCGATCCCGGTCGCGACCTGCACGCTGGAGGACGTTTCGTCGGTGATCGACCGCCTGAAGGCCGGCACGGTGGTCGGCCGGGTGGTCGCGAAGATCGGCTGAGGCGCGACGTCGGCGAGGCGCGTCGCGGCCCGGGGTGCGCGGGCACCCCGGCGCGTCAGGCGGCCGGCGACAGCACGTGGATGACGCGGCTCGCGAGCAGGTCCTTCACCTTCGCGGCGTAGGCGGCCATGTGCGGCGCCGCGCCGTGAGCCTTCAGCGCGTCCAGCGAGGCCCACTTCTCGATCACGACGAAGGCGTCCGGGCCGAGCGGCGTCTGCAGCTTGCCGACGCCGTCGGTGTCGATCGCCGGCCCGTATTCGATGCAGCCCGCCTCGGCGCGCACCGCCGGAACGTTCGCGCGGAAGTGCGCGAGGATTTCCTCGCGCTTGCCTGGCTTGGCGGTGATGATCGCGATCACGTGGATCATGGTCTGGCTCCTCTGGTGGGCGGTTCCGCGGTCGGCGGCAGATCGGCTCGCGCCGAGACGTCTCCTGCGCCGGGATCGACGCGCGGCAGTTGGGCGATGATACGCACCAGGTCGGCCTGGCGCCTGACGCCGAGTTTCCGGTAGATCGTGCGCATCTGGGAGCGGACCGTCTGGTTCGACACGTGACGCGTGTCGGCGATCTCCCTCGCCTTGTCGCCGCGCGCGAGGCCCTGCGCGACCTTCGCCTCGGCGCGCGTGAGACCGAAGGTGTCCGCCAGGAGCGACCCGTCGATGCCGTCGACCGAGCCCGGCGCCAGCGCAATCAGCAGTACCCGGGGCTCGGGCTCGCGCAGCACCGGGGCGCCGCTGCCGCTGTCCCTGCCGTCGCTGTCGCCGCCGTCGCCGCCGTCGCTATCGCCGCCGCCCGCCGGCACCGGCGCGGTCGCCGGCATCGCGGTCGCGACGATCAGCCGGTCGTTGCTGCTGCCGGGCTTTCCGGTTCGCCAGATCCGCCGCCTGATCGCGGCGGGCGGCGCCGACTCCACCGGCGGTCGATCCGGCAGATCGGTTGCCGCGGGTACCGCGTGCGCGGTCGCCGGCGCCGGCGCCGGCGCGAACAGCTCGCTCAGCGACGCGTCCAGCGCGCCGCCGCCCGGCGCGCCCTTTCGACCGAAACCCAGCAGCGCCGCCAGTTCGGCCAGCGTGGGCGCACCCGCGAACATCCGCCGCCACGCGCGGTTGCTGCGCGCGATCGTGCCGTCGGCGGCGACCACCGCGACCGCCTGCGGGATCGCGTCGAGCAGTGCCTCGGCCATGCGCTCGCGCGCCAGCCGGGCCTCTCGCTCGCCGTGCAGCGCCAGCGCGCGCGCCAGGTGGGGGCGCAGTCGCTCGACGTCCTCGAGCCCGCGCGTGTCCGGCTCGGCGCGCACGTCCTCGGCGACGCCCTCGCGTACCACCTGGAGCAGGAAGGTCGCGCCGGTGCCGTCACCGAGTCGCGCCATCGAGCGCGTCAGCGTGCCGAGCGTGACGAATCCGTCATGCGGCATGCCGTGGGCAGACACGAGGTCCTGGCCGAACGGGCAGGTCTCGTGCTTCCAGCTTCCGGTCGCGGCCCGCGCCGCGATCGGCGCCGGCACCCACGGCGCCCACGTCGACGGCACGCCGGTCGCATCCGACGCCCAGACGACGCGCAGCGGCGCATCGGCGCGCTCCTGGCGCAGCATGCGCACGCGAAGCCAGCCGAAGGCCGACGCCATCTCCTCGCACAGATCGCTCCACGCGAACTCGCCGAGCGCGGCCTGGTAGGTCCGGTCGACGAGCGTGTCGAAGCGCGCTGCGCTCGCCGCGTCGTCGCCGATGGCGTCCCCGGCCGCCGGTCGGGGTGTGGGCTGGGACACGGCGCCGCTACCAGACGGACGCACGCGCGCCGCCGTCGAGGATCGGCAGTGCCGCGAGCACCCGCACCAGGTCGGCCTGATGCGACACGTCGAGCTTCGCGTAGACCGCGCGAAGCTGCGTGCGCACCGTCTGGACGGCGACGTTGCGCCGCCGAGCGATGTCCTCCGGCCGCGCGCCCTCGACCATCGCCACCGCGACCTGCGCCTCGGCGGCCGTCAGGTCGAAGGCGTGCGCGAGCAGGAACGGATCGACCACCGGCAGCGCGCGCAGCGGGTGCACGATCAGCAGCATCTTGTCCGACGCGCCGAAGACCTCGCCGCTGCGCGACGCCGCGAGCGAGAGCGCGATGACGAGGTGCTCGCGCGGCGAGCCGCGCTCGCCGATGCGCCAGACGACCCGGTCGAACACCGCCCCGGGCCGCTCGCCAACTTCCGGCGAAGCCGGAAACAGGCGCAGCAGTGCCCGGCCGAAGCAGGCCTGGTCCGCGTCGTCGGTGAAGCGCATTCGCGGGCCGATCGCACGGATCGGATCGCCCACCGACACCAGCCGTCGCCACGCGCGATTGCCGAATTCCACCTGGCCGGTCGGTTCGATCAGCGCGACGGCGTGCGGCATCGCCGAGATCATCGCACGGTAGTCGGCGGGACGCCGCTGCAGCTCGACCACCTCGCGCTCGAAACGGAGCGCGTTGCGGATGTGGTTGCGCAGCACCTCGAGCGCCGCGAGTTCGCCCGGGGCGAACGGCGGCGACGCGCTGTCGCGGGTGACACCGATGAAGGTGTCGTGCACCGGGTCCTCGAGCACGCGGGTCGCGCACATCCAGCGCGCACCGTAGCCGGCCATGAAATCGCGATAGTAAGGATCGCGCTCCAGCCGCGCATCGCCGAGCGCCTGCTGCGCGTGCAGCCACCCGTTCCCCCTGAGGTTGAGCATCGGACCGACGAAGGGGTTCTTGGGGTGGAAGCGGCTGAGGTGGTCGAAGCGCGCGCCCGGATTTCTCGATCCGCCTTCCTGCAGCATCACGATCGCGCCGTCCGACTTGCGCAGCGACGCGATCTGGAAATTCGCGAGGCGAAAGCGCCGGGCGATCCGCTCGCAGGCATCGCGCCAGTCGTTGGATCCCGCCGCCGCGCCGTAGATCGACGCCGTCAGCGAGTCGTAATCCACGCCTCGCAGGTACTCGAACGCGGCCTGCCTCGAATCCATCCACCTGTCCAAAGAATGCGGCCGGCGCGGGCGCCGCAGGGACGCGAGCAGCCGGCACGGGTGCGGCTCCGACCTAGTGTAGACCATGGCCCCGGGGACGGTGCGGGCTCGCGTCGCGGTACGATGCGCAGGTGGTCGAACCGTCGACTGCACATCCAAGGACGAGGATTTTCCGACATGGCCGACTTCCTGCTCGTTCACGGCGCCTGGCACGGCGGATGGTGCTGGCGACGGCTCACGCCGCTGCTGCAGGCCGCGGGGCACCGTGTGCACGCGCCGACGCTCACCGGCGTCGGCGAGCGCAGCCACCTGCTCGACGCCGACGTCGGACTCTCGACGCACGTCGAGGACGTGATCGCCGCGCTCGACGCCGAGGAGATGCAGGCACCGATCCTCGTCGGGCACAGCTACGCGGGGATGGTGATCACCGGCGCAGCCGACCGGCTCACCGCCCGCGGCACGACGATCGGCAGGCTGGTCTACCTCGACGCCGTGGTGCCGCTGGCCGGCGAGAGCTGGAGCAGCCGCCACGCCCCGGACACCGTCGCCGCGCGTATCGCGGCCGCGGCGGCGAGCGGCGGCCTCACGCTGCCACCGCCGGACCCGTCGATCTTCGGTCTCGCCGGCGCGGACCGCGAGTGGGTCGCGCGGCGCCAGACGCCGCACCCGTTCTCGCCGTATCGGACCCCGCTCGATTTCGACACCGCGCGCTGGAAGGCGCTGCCGCGGACCTTCGTCGACTGCGTCGAACCGCCGCTCGCGACGATCGACGCCTCCCGCGTGCGCGTGCGCGAGCAGGGAGACTGGGACATCCGGGTGCTGCACACCGGGCACGACCCGATGATCTCCGATCCGCAAGGGTTGGCGGAGATCCTGCTCTCGCTCGCACGCTGAGGCGCCGCCGCCCGGCGGCGGCCCCTGCCGCCGGGCCGGGCGTATCAGGCGGGCCGTGGCTGCTCGACCGGCGCGGCGGAAGACGAGGGCAGCAGCCAGACGAAGCAGAAGGTCAGCGCGCCGATCGCGGCCATCAGGGTGAGCAGCAGGTCGAAGCCACTCGCCTTCACCACCGGCCCGAGCGCGGCGACGGCGAGCGAACTGATGCCGAAGGAGATCGCCAGCCTCAGGCCGGCGACACGCGAGCGCATGCTGTCGTCGACGTAGCGGACGATCAGCGAGTCGGTGAACGGGATCGCCGAGAACACCGACACCATGTAGGCGACCGCGAGCAGGTAGAAGGCCCAGCCCTGCGCATGCGCCGACAGCAGGAAGAGCGGCGCCTGCATGACGACGATCGCGATGAAGATGCGCTTGAGCGGGTACCGGTCGATCAGACGGCCGACGACCACCTGCGACAGCGCGCCCACCGCGTAGATGGCGGCCAGCAGGAAGCCCAGCCGCGCAGGGTCTTCGATCAGGCCGGCGAAGCGCTCGCGAAGCAGCTGGGCGTTGCCGTTGGTCGTGAAGTTGAACAGCAGGCTGCCGGTGACCGCGGTCGCGGTCGTCACCGCGAGCACGCGCATCACGACGGCGCGCGAATGCTGCACCTGGGCCTTGGGCCGCCGCGCGGGTGCGACGCGCTCGGACGGCGCAGCCCAGGCGAAGACCGCGCCGAGCAGGATCGAGAACACGCCCGGCACGATGAACGCCAGGCGCCAGCCGCCGTAGGCGACGAGAAAACCGGTGACCAGCGCCGCCGCCGCGATGCCCAGGTTGCCGGCCAGGCCGCTGATCCCGATCGTGGCGCCCGGGCGCTTCGCGCCCTGGACCAGCATCGGGATGCCGACCGGGTGGTAGATCGACGCGAACGCGCCGAGCAGCGTCAGCGCGACCGCCATCTGCCAGGCGTTCTGCGTCGCGGCGGCCAGCAGCGCGGACGCGCCGAGTCCGACGTAGAACACGACCATCAGCGCGCGGCGCCCCCACAGGTCGCCGAGGCGGCCGGCCGGCACCGACCCGAGCCCGAACATCAGGAACGCGCCGGTGCTGTACGGCATCAGGTCCTCCCAGCGCGCGAAGCCGAAATCACTCGCGATCGCGCCGACGGCGGTCGCGAAGATCAGCAGGAACAGGTGGTCGAGCGCGTGGCCGAGATTCAGCAGCGTGGCCGTCAGCCGGTCGGTCGCGGGACCACCGGCCGCGACGGCAGAGACGGGCGAGACTGGCGAGGCAGGCGCGGGATTGGTCGATTGCATGGGTTGATCTATCCTGATCCGTCACGATATCAGATTGCCGCATGCCGAACCGCGCACCGGCGGGGATCCGCCCGCCGGCCACGTCCCGAGGAGCCCTGTCATGGCCGTGAAGCCCCCGCAGTTGAGTTCGCGCCAGTTCAACTTCGGCTATTTCGTCGTCGCGATGATGCTGGTGCTGCTGATCCAGTCGTGGGTCACCGGCCGCAGCATCGTCAGCCTGCCGTACAGCGAGTTCCAGCAGATGCTGGAGGCGCGCAAGATCGCCGAGGTCGTCGTGCGCGACAACACCATCCAGGGCAAGTTCACCGAGCCGCGCGACGACGGCAAGGAGTACTTCGTCACGAACCGCGTCGACCCCTCGTTCGCCGGCGAACTCGACAAGTACGGCGTCAAGTTCGCCGGCGCGCAGGAGAGCAACTGGCTGACCACGCTGCTCTCCTGGGTGGTCCCGGCGCTGGTGTTCTTCGGTCTCTGGATGTTCCTGTTCCGCAAGATGGCGGAGAAGCAGGGGCTCGGCGGGATGATGAACGTCGGCAAGTCGAAGGCGAAGGTCTACGTCGAGAAGCAGACCGGCGTCACCTTCGACGACGTTGCCGGCGTCGACGAGGCCAAGGTCGAGCTGCGCGAGATCGTGTCGTTCCTCACCGAACGCGAGCGCTTCGGGCGCCTCGGCGCGCGCATCCCGAAGGGCATCCTGCTGGTCGGGCCGCCGGGCACCGGCAAGACGCTGCTCGCGCGCGCGGTCGCCGGCGAGGCCGGCGTGCCGTTCTTCTCGATCTCCGGCTCGGAGTTCGTCGAAATGTTCGTGGGTGTCGGCGCGGCGCGGGTCCGAGACCTCTTCGAGCAGGCGAAGAAGGTCGCGCCGTGCATCATCTTCATCGACGAGCTCGACTCGCTCGGCAAGGCGCGCAACAGCTTCGGCATGGGCGGCAACGACGAGAAGGAGCAGACGCTGAACCAGCTGCTCGCCGAGCTCGACGGCTTCGATCCGCGCGACGGGATCGTGCTGCTCGCCGCGACCAACCGCCCGGAGATCCTCGATCCCGCGCTGCTGCGCGCCGGACGCTTCGACCGGCAGGTGGTCGTCGACCGCCCCGACCGCGGCGGGCGCGAGGCGATCCTGCGGGTGCACATGAAGAAGGCGCAGGTCGCGGCCGGCCTGGACGTCGGGCAGATCGCGGCGATCACGCCCGGCTTCTCGGGCGCGGACCTCGCGAACCTGGTGAACGAGGCGGCGATCGTCGCGACCCGGCGCGGCGGCGACCAGGTCACGATGGAGGACTTCACGCAGGCGGTCGAGCGCATCGTCGCCGGCTCCGAGCGGCGCGGCCGGCTGCTGAACAAGGCCGAGCGCGAGCGGGTCGCGTGGCACGAGATGGGCCATGCCCTGGCGGCCGCGTCGCTGCCTGGCGCGGATCCGGTGCACAAGGTGTCGATCATCCCGCGCTCGATCGGCGCGCTCGGCTACACGATGACCCGCCCGACCGAGGACCGGTTCCTGATCACGACCGAGGAACTCGAGAACCGCATGGTCGTGCTGCTCGCCGGACGCGCCGCCGAGGACATCGTGTTCGGCTCGATCTCGACCGGCGCGTCCGACGACCTCGCCAAGACGACCGACATCGCGCGGCAGATGGTGACGACCTTCGGCATGTCCGACGCGCTCGGCCAGGCAGTGCTCGAGAAGTCCCGCGCCGGCTACCTCGCCGGTGGCCAGGTCGGGGTGCAGCCGCGCGACTTCGCCGAGCAGACGGCGCGCGAGGTGGACCTCGAGGTACGGAAGCGCATCGACACGGCGTACGGCCGCGCGAAGGACATCCTCGCGAAGCGGCGCAGCGAACTCGAGGCGGGCGTCGCGATGCTGCTCGAGAAGGAGACGATCACGCCCGACGACTTTCCGGCGCTGCGCACCGGGCTCGCCTGACCGAGCCGTCGACGGCGCGCCCGCGCGCAAGCGCGCAGGCGCGCGGGCGTGCGGGCGCCTCAGTCGCGCGCGGCGCGTTCGCGAAGGCGCACGTGCAGATTGTTGTGCTTCATCGTGCCCGCCTCGCTGAACTCCGCCACCTCGAGCGACAGCGCGAGGCCGTGGCGCTCGAAGCGATCGGCCAGGTGCGACTTGATCGCGTCGAACAGCGCCTCGCAGGTCGCCGCGACGGTCGCCTCGCTGCGCCCGGCACCGAGCTTGAGGGTCGCGTGGAGGTAGGCGTCGGCCCGATCGCTGCCGTCGGCGATGCAGTAGCGCGCTGCGGAGAACGCGCGCACGCGGATGCCGCCGACCGGATACACGGCCTTGCCGTCGGCACGCTGCGCGCGCAGCACCGCGGCGAGCGCAGCGCACAGGCCGCCGATGTCGGCGTCGTCCAGGTTCGCGGAGTGATCGAGGATCAGGTGCGGCATCGCGGATTCCGAGGGGCGGGGTTCAGGCGGACGCCAGCGGCGTGACCGGGAACAGCGCGTTCAGCTGCCCGGTGCCCGAGCTGCCGAAATACGGGGTCACGATCTCGGCCCTGCCGCGGTAGTCGCGCCCGCCTAGCGCGCCGAGCAGCATCGCGGTGTCGTGCATGCCACCCTCGCCCCAGCACTTGTCGGCGTACATCGGCAGCATGTCGACGAAGGTGGCCCAGTCGCCGCGAACCCACTGGTCGACGACCATCCGGTCGACCTGCTCGAGGAACGGGTCGTAGACCTTGTGCATGAACTCCGGAGCCCGGCCGTTGTCGGCAAAGTGGTGCGACAGCGAGCCGCTCGCAAGGATCGCGACCGTGCCGTCGTAGCGGCGCTCGATCGCCTCGCGCACCGCGCGCCCGAAACGAAGGCTGTCCGCGAGCGAATGCCACATGCACCAGCCGGCGATCGACACGACCTTGAAGTGCTGGTCCTCGTTCATGTAGCGCAGCGGCACCAGCGTGCCGTACTCGAGGTCGAGCGTCGTGGCGTCGTGCGCGCGCGTCACGACGCCGGCGGCGTTGGCCGCGTCGCCGATCGCGCGGCCGAGCGCCGGATTGCCGCGCGCCTCGTACGGCATGTTGCTGATGAAGTGCGGCAGCTCATTGCTCGTGTAGGTGCCCTTGAACGACGGCGCGCAGTTCACGTGGTATTCGGAGTTCACCAGCCAGTGCACGTCGAAGACGACGAGCGTGTCGACGCCCGCCTCGCGGCAGCGGCGCCCGATCTCGCGGTGCCCGTCGATCGCGCCCTGCCGGCATCCCTTGTGAGGGCCGTCGAGCTCCGACAGGTACAGCGACGGGACGTGCGTGATCTTGGCGGCGAGTGCGAGTGTGCCCATGGGGTCGTACTCCTGAAGGCGGTGCGGCTATGCGAAGGCGCTTCGGCGCGGGCCGGCGCGGCTCAGACACCCCAGCGCGGGATCGGGTGGTCGCTGATCGACACGCAGACGTTCTTCGGCTCGAGAAACACCTCGAAGCTCCAGGTGCCTCCTTCGCGGCCGGTCCCCGAGCCCTTCGTGCCGCCGAAGGGCTGGCGCAGGTCGCGCACGTTCTGGCTGTTCACGAAGCACATGCCGGCCTCGATCGCCGCCGCGACGCGGTGCGCGCGGCCGATGTCGGTCGTCCAGACGTACGACGACAGCCCGTATCGCGTGTCGTTGGCGATGCGGATCGCGTCGGCCTCGTCGTCGAACGGGATCAGGCACGCCACCGGTCCGAAGATCTCGTCCTGCGCGATCCGCATGTCGTTGCGCACGCTGCCGAAGACGGTCGGCCGGACGAAGTTGCCCTTCGAGAAGCGGGCGAGCGCGCCGGTGAATTCCGGCGCCTCGGGCCCGCCGACCAGCAGCTGCGCGCCCTCCTGCGGACCGAGTTCGATGTAGCGGCGCACCTTCGCGAGGTGCTCCTGCGAGATCATCGGCCCGACGATCGTCTTCTCGTCGAGCGGGTCGCCGACGCCGATGCGCGACGCGCGCTCGGCAAATCGCTGCTCGAAGCGGGGGTAGATCGACCGCTGCACGAGGATGCGCGAACCCGCGGTGCACCGCTCGCCGTTGTTCGAGAAGATCATGAACACCGCGGCGTCGAGCGCACGCTCGAAGTCGGCGTCCTCGAAGACCACGAAGGGGCTCTTGCCGCCGAGCTCCATCGAGAACTTCTTCAGTCCGGCCGCCTGGATGATCCGGTTGCCGGTCGCCGTCGAACCGGTGAAGGAGATCGCCCGCACGTCGGGGTGGCGCACGAGTGCCTCGCCCGCCGTCCGGCCGTAGCCGTGCACGACGTTCAGCACGCCCTTGGGCACGCCCGCCTCGAGCGCGAGCGCGCCGAGCCGCGTCGCGGTCAGCGGCGAGAGCTCGCTCATCTTGAGCACCGCGGTGTTGCCGAACGCGATGCACGGCGCGGTCTTCCAGGTCGCCGTCATGAACGGCACGTTCCACGGCGAGATCAGCGCGCACACGCCGACCGGCTGGTGCAGCGTGTAGTTGAGCATCGACCGGTCCACCGGATAGGTGTGCCCGTCGGTGCGCGTACACATCTCGGCGAAGTAGTGGAAGTTGTCCGCCGCGCGCGGCACCAGCGCCTTGCGGGTCTGGCCGATCACCTGGCCGGTGTCGCGCGTCTCGGCCTCCGAGAGCTCGGGCACGTGCCGCGTGATCAGTTCGCCGAGCCGGTGCATGATCCGCGCACGCTCGGCCTGCGGGGTCGCGGCCCAGGCGGGAAACGCCGCCTTCGCCGCCGCGACCGCCGCGGCGATCTCCGCCTCGCCGCCCTCGGCGACCTCGGCGAGCACCTCCTGAGTCGCCGGGTCGATCGTCTGGAACACGGCGTCGCCGCGCACTGGCCTGCCGTCGATCAGGTGGTCGATCCTCACGGTCCTGCTCCCTCGCTCGCTTGTCGAATCACGCGAGGCTACCATGCCGCAGGCAGCCGGATCGTCTACCATCGACGCGCATACGAAACGAAGGATACGAAACGAAGGAGACAGCGACCATGAGACTTAGACGACGCGAATTCCTCGCCGGCGGCGGTGCGCTCGCCGCAGCGGCCGCGCTGGCACCGCGGGCGCGCGCCGCGATGCCGGGCCTGCCGGACACGATGATCTGGACCACCTACGACGTCGGCTCCACCGGCTACGTCGAGGCGTCGGCGATCGCGGACGCGATCGGCAAGGCGCACGGCACCCGGATCCGGCTGCAGAACTCGGGCACGTCGATCGGCCGGATACTGCCGGTGCTGAAGGAGCGCGCCGGATACGGCTGGCTCGCCAACGAACTGTTCTTCGCCGCCGAGGGGCTGTACGACTTCGCGGTGCCGGACTGGGGGCCGCAGGACCTGCGGGTGCTGCTCGGGCGCACCAATTCCTTCTCGATCGCGGCCACCAAGGAGAGCGGCATCACGAAACCGGCGGACCTGAAGGGCAAGCGCCTGGCGATCGCGAGGGCGAACTCGTCGGTGATGATCAAGACCGAGCCGGTGCTCGCATTCGCGGGGCTCGACTGGAAGGACGTCGAGATCGTCGAGTTCCCCAACTACGCGGCCACGCTCAACGCGCTGATCACCGGCAAGGCCGACGCGGCCGGCGCGGCGCCCGCCGCCGCGAAACTGTACGAACTCGAGTCGAGCCCCCGCGGCATCGCCTGGGTCACCCTCGACCCGGCGAACAAGGAGGGCTGGGCGCGCGCGCAGAAGGTCGTTCCCTTCGTGTCGCCGTTTCAGGAATCGATCGGCGCGGGCCTGTCCAAGGACAGCACGACCTGGCTGATGGGCTACAAGTACCCGATGGTGACCACGCAGGCGAGCACCGACGAGAAGGAGACCTACGCGCTGACGCGTGCGATCGTCGAAGGCTACCCCTCCTACAAGGACGCGAGCCCGGTGATGACGCGCTGGGAGCCGTCGAAGGCGTCGAACGCGCCGATGGACGCCCCGTTCCACGACGGCGCGATCCGCTACCTGAAGGAGGCGAAGCTCTGGGATGCCGGGTCGCAGGCGTGGCAGGACGGCGCGGTGAAGCGCATCGGCGCGCTGCGAAAGGGCTGGAAGGACTTCAAGGACTCGAGTCCGCCCACGGAGGCTGCCGCGTTCCGCGACGCCTGGCTCGGCAGGCGCGCGGCGATCCTCAAGGGCCTCTGACCCCCACCCGCCGGCGGGCGCGCGCGTCGCGCGCGGGCGGCGCCCCGGCGCCGCGGCCCGCGCCGTCGTCGGCGCCGCGCCGGCACCCATGCACATCGAGGAGTCCACGCCCTTGAGCATTCCCCCCGCCGCTGCGGAGATGGCCGACGCGCCGGCGGCGGCGGTCGCCGACCCGGAGGCCCGTTCGGCGCGCCTGCACGGCAGTGCCTACTGGACGGTCGCGGTGCTCAGCGGACTGGGCATCCTGCTCGCAATCAACCAGGTCTTCAACCTGGGGCTCGCCGGCTTCAGCCCGGTCAGCAACGCGTTCTACTACCTGATGATCGGGCTCTTCGGCGCGGTCGGCTTCCTGTGCTTCAAGGCCCGCAGCGCCGACGCGGCGCGGGTGCGCTGGTACGACTGGGCGCTCGCGCTCGCGCTGCTCGCCGTGTCGACGTGGCTGGCGGCGAACGCGCAGGCCTTCATCGACGGCGGCTGGAACATGGCCGCGCCCGGATGGGCCGCCGTCGTCGCGGCGTTCTACCTGGTGCTGATCCTCGAGAGCCTGCGGCGCACCGGCGAGCCGATCCTCGTCGTGTTCTGCGTCGTGTTCGGGTGCTACCCGCTGTTCGCCGACGCGATGCCCGGCTTCCTCTGGGGCGTGCAGCTGAGCCCGGCGGAAACCGTGCAGGAGTTCGTCTACGGCACCGAGAGCGTGATCGGGATTCCGGTGCAGGTGATCTCCGACACGCTGATCGGCTTCCTCGTGTTCGGCGTGATCCTCGCCGGCGCCGGCGGCGCGGGCTTCTTCATGGACTTCGCCGCCGCGCTGATGGGCCGCACGCGCGGCGGGCCGGCGAAGGTCGCGATCGTCTCGTCCGGCTTCTTCGGCATGCTCTCGGGCAGCGCGACGTCGAACGTCCTCACGACCGGCACGATGACGATCCCCGCGATGAAGCGCTGCGGGTACTCGCCGACCTACGCGGGTGCGGTCGAGGCCTGCGCGTCGACCGGCGGCGCGCTGATGCCGCCGATCATGGGCGCCGCCGCGTTCATCATGGCGAGCTTCCTCAACGTGCCGTACGCCGAGGTCGTCGTCGCCGCGTTCCTGCCGGCGATGCTCTACTACCTCGCGCTGCTGGTGCAGACCGATCTCTACGCCGCGCGCAAGGGCCTGCGCGGGCTCGAGCAGTCGCAGATCCCCGCGTTCATCCCGACGCTTCGGCAGGGGTGGTTCTACCTGTTCGCGATCGCGGCGCTGACCTGGCTCCTGCTCGCATACCGCATCGCCGACGAGGCACCGTTCTACGTGTCGGCGTTCCTGCTGCTCGTCGCGGGGCTGCGCCGCGGGCGCGCGGCGCTGAACCCGAAGTGGCTCGTGGACCTGCTGGTCGACGCCGGCCAGGGCATCGCGCAGATCCTCGGACTCGTCGCCGGCATCGGGCTCATCGTCGGCTCGATGTCGGTGACCGGTGTCGCGAACTCGTTCTCGCGCGAGCTGGTGCAGTACGCCGGCGACAACGTCGGGCTGCTGCTCGCGGCCGGCGCGCTGACGAGCTTCGTGCTCGGCATGGGCATGACGGCCTCCGCGTGCTACATCTTCCTCGCGATCGTGCTCGCGCCCGCGCTCGTCAAGAGCGGGCTCGACCCGATGGCCTCGCACCTGTACATCTTCTACTGGGGCATCGTCTCGTTCATCACGCCGCCGGTCGCGCTCGCCGCGATCGCCGCCGCGTCGATCGCCAAGTCGAACCCGATGGCGACCGGTTTCATGGCGCTGCGCGTCGGCGCGCTGCTGCTCGTGCTCCCGGTCCTCTTCGTGCTGCAGCCGGCGCTGATCCTGAAGGGATCGCCGCTGATGGTGCTGCAGGCGTCGGCGACCGCGGTCGCCGCCGTGCTGCTGGTTGCCGGCGCGATGGAGGGCCATTTCTACGGCGTCGGCGACCTGCCGACGTGGTCACGCGTGCCGCTGGGCATCGGCGGGCTGATGCTGCTCGTGCCCGAGGCCTCGACCGACCTGATCGGCGCGGGGCTGGGCATCGCGTCGCTGCTGGCCGCGCGTGCGCTGCGCGGACCGGCGAGGATCGGGCGCCCGGCCGGCTAGCACCGGTCTGGTATCGTTTGTACATCCGCGGGAAACACCGCCTCCTACAGGAAAGACAGCAATGGACTTCGACTACTCGCCGCGCTGCGTGGAGCTCAAGGAACGCCTGAACGCGTTCATGGACAAGCACATCCTGCCCAACGAGGCGCGCTTCTTCGAAGAGATCGAGGCCAACCGACGCGCCGGCAACGCGTGGCAACCGACGAAGGTCGTCGAGGAACTCAAGCCGCTCGCGCGCGAGGCCGGCTTGTGGAACCTGTTCCTGCCCCGCTCGGAGCGCGCGCCCGGCGGCGGGCTGTCGAACCTGGATTACGCGCCGCTCTGCGAGATCATGGGCCGCGTGCACTTCGCGCCCGAGGTGTTCAACTGCTCGGCGCCGGACACCGGCAACATGGAAACGCTCGAGCGCTACGCGTCCGAGCCGCTGAAGCGCAAGTGGCTCGACCCGTTGCTCGCCGGCGAGATCCGCAGCGCGTTCCTGATGACCGAGCCCGCGGTCGCGTCCTCCGACGCCACCAACATCCAGTGCGAGATCCGCCGCGACGGCGACGACTACGTGGTCAACGGCCGCAAGTGGTTCTCGTCGGGCGCCGGCGACCCGCGCTGCAAGATCTTCATCGTGATGGGCAAGACCGACCCCGACGCGCCGCGGCACGCGCAGCAGTCGATGCTGCTCGTGCCCGCCGACACCGCCGGGGTCAAGGTGCTGCGGCCGCTGACCGTCTTCGGCTACGACGACGCGCCCCACGGCCACATGGAGGTGCTGCTCGAGGACGTGCGGGTGCCTGCGAGCAACCTGCTGCTCGGCGAAGGGCGCGGCTTCGAGATCGCGCAGGGCCGCCTCGGCCCGGGCCGGATCCACCACTGCATGCGCGCGATCGGCGTGTCGGAGCGCGCGCTCGAGATGATGTGCAGGCGGCTCAGCTCGCGCGTCGCCTTCGGAAAGCCGCTGTCGGCGCAGTCGGTCTGGCACGAACGGATCGCCGACGCGCGCTGCATGATCGACCAGGCAAGGCTGCTGACGCTGAAGGCGGCGCACATGATGGACACCGTCGGCAACAAGGTGGCGAAGGCCGAGATCGCGATGATCAAGGTGGTCGCGCCCAACGTCGTGTGCCAGATCGTCGACTGGGCGATCCAGGCACACGGCGGCGGCGGCGTCACCAGCGACTTCGAACTCGCGTACATGTACGCGCACGCGCGCACGCTGCGGCTCGTCGACGGACCCGACGAGGTGCATCGCGCGTCGATCGCCAAGCTCGAACTCGCGCGCCACTCCGCGGTGCCCGGCGCGGCCGACAAGGTCGAGATGCCGATCACGCGCGGCAGCTGAGGCGCCGGCGCCAGATGATGCCCGGCCTGGCGAGGCGCATCGTTCCCCGGGATCGCGCGCGCGGTACCCGGGCACCCGGCGCGTGGACTCGCTGATGCGGGTCGATGCGTCCGGGCCGACCCGCAGCACCGCGTTCCTCTGGGACGAGCGCTGCTTCTGGCACGGCGGCGGGAACTACGCGTCGGTCGCCCCGGTCGGCGGACTCGTGCAGCCGATGTCGGGCGGGCTGCCGGAGAACCCCGAGACCAAGCGCAGGCTCGTGAACCTGCTCAGGGTGACCGGCCTGTACGACACCCTCGCGACCGGCACCGCACCGCCGGTCACCGACGAAGACCTGCGACGCGTCCATCCGGCCGGGTACCTGCGCGAGTTCAGGCGGCTGAGCGACGGCCAGGGCGGCGAACTGGGCGTGCGCGCGCCCTTCGGCCCCGGCGGCTACGAGATCGCGCTGCAATCGGCCGGCCTGGTGAAGCGCGCGCTACTCGACGTGCTCGACGGGCGCGTCGCGAACGCGTACGCACTGTCGCGCCCGCCGGGTCACCACTGCCTGCCGGACGCGCCGATGGGCTTCTGCCTGCTCGCCAACATCGCGATCGCGGTCGAGGCGGCGATCGCCGAACGGCGCCTGGCGAAGGTCGCGGTCGTCGACTGGGACGTCCATCACGGCAACGGCACCGAGACGATCTTCATCGATCGCGCCGACGTGCTGACGATATCGCTGCACCAGGAGCGCTGCTTCCCGTGGGACACCGGCGACGCGTCGGTGCGCGGTACCGGCGCCGGCGAAGGCTGCAACCTGAACGTGCCGCTGCCCCCCGGCGGCGGACACGACCTGTACCTGCACGCGATCGACCGCATCGTCGCGCCGGCGCTGCGCCGGTACCGGCCCGACGCGATCGTCGTCGCGTGCGGCTTCGACGCGTCGGGCGCCGACGTCCTGTCGCGGATGCTCGCGCGCGCCGACACCTTCAGGCAGATGACGCGGCAGCTGAAGGCGCTCGCCGCCGACCTGTGCGGCGGGCGGCTCGTGCTGGCGCACGAAGGCGGGTACTCGGAGCTGCACGTGCCCTTCTGCGGCCACGCGGTGCTCGCCGAACTCGCCGGGTCGGCGATCGACGCCGGCGACCCACTGGACGCGCGCTTTCGGGCGAACGAGCCGAACGCGCGGGTGCGCGCGTTCCATCGGCAGCTGGTCGACGAGATCGCGCGGGGGTTCGACCTGTGAGCGAAAGCGACGAGGCGTCGCCCGCCGCCACGACGCCAGGCGGCGAAGCACGGCCGACGTCGGCGCACGGCGCTGCAAGGGCGATCCTCGTCGTCGGCGCCGGCGACGCGACCGGCGGCGCGATCGCGCGCCGCTTCGCGCGCGAGGGTTACGTCGCGTGCGTCACCCGGCGATCGGCCGACAAGCTGCAGCCGCTCGTCGCCCGCATCGAGGCCGACGGCGGCCGCGCGCACGCGTTCGGCAGCGACGCCCGAAAGGAAGACGAGATGGTCGCACTCGTCGCCCGGATCGAGGCGGAGATCGCGCCGATCGAGGTCGCGGTGTTCAACGTCGGCGGGAACGTGCGCTTCGGCATCACCGAGACCACCTCGCGCGTGTACTTCAAGGTCTGGGAGATGGCCTGCTTCGGCGGCTTCCTGATGGGCCGCGAAGTCGCGAAGGCGATGCTGCCGCGCGGGCGCGGCACGATCCTGTTCACCGGCGCGACCGCCAGCCTGCGGGGGCGCGAAGGCTTCGCCGCCTTCGCCGGGGCGAAGCACGCGCTGCGCGCGCTCGCGCAGAGCATGGCGCGCGAGCTGTGGCCCAAGGGGATCCACGTCGCGCACCCGATCGTCGACGGCGCGATCGACACCGAGTTCATCCGCACGACCTTCCCCGAGCGCTACGCGCTGAAGGCGCGGCAGGGCATCGTCGACCCCGACAGCATCGCCGAGGCGTACTGGCGGATCCACATGCAGCCACGCGATGCGTGGACCCATGAAACCGAGCTGCGCCCGTGGCTCGAAACCTGGTAGCCCCGATGGCCGAGCCGACCGATCCCGCACGCGTGCAGTTCCTGTTCGATTTCGGCAGCCCGAACGCGTGGATGTGCCACCAGCTGATCCCGGCGATCGAGGCGCGCGCGAATGCGCGCTTCGACTACGTGCCGATCCTGCTCGGCGGGCTCTTCAAGCTCGCCAACAATCGCTCGCCGATGGAAGCCTTCGGGAACATCCCGAACAAGCTCGCGTACGAGCGGCTCGAACGGCAACGCTTCATCGACGCGCACGGGCTCTCGCGCTTCCGGATGAACCCGTTCTTCCCGGTGAACACGCTGAAGATCATGCGGCTCGCGGTCGCGGCGCAGGCGGCGGGCGTCGAAGCAGCCCTCGTCGACGCGATGTTCTCGGCGATGTGGGAGCAGCAGCGCAACATGGACGACGCCGGCGAGATCGAGGCGGTGCTGCTCGGCGCCGGCCTGGACGCGACGGCACTGCTCGCCGCGTCGCAGAGCCCGCCGGTCAAGGCCGCGCTGATCGCGAACACGCAGGCCGCATTCGAGCGCGGCGCCTTCGGTTCGCCGACCTTCTTCATCGGCGACGAGATGTACTTCGGCAAGGACCGGCTTCGCGATGTCGAGGAAGCTGTCGCCTTGCGCTGAGTCGGCGGGTCGGCCGTCACGGTTGGACACAGTCGCTGCGCCGGCGCTATGATCGCCGCGCCCGTCCGTGAAGGAGCAAGCCCCGTGACACCCTGGCGACAGCGATCGATTCCGGCCGACACCCTCGTCCTGTCCTCCCCCCGCCGAGGTCCGGTCGGTAGCCGCAGGCTCAGGAAGGTCCGCGTACCGCTCCTCGCGAGCCTGCTGGCGGCGGCCGTCGCCGGTTGCGGCGGCGGCGGTGGCGGCGGCACCGCGGTCAGCAATACGGGCTCGGGCAACTGCACGCCCGGCATCGTCAAGGGCTTCAGCGGCGGGTTCGACGACACGCCGGTGTCGGTGCTTCGCACCGGCGACGGCAGCGGCGACGGCGGCGGCGGCGGGGTCGGCGGCGACGGGGGTGGCGGAACCGGCGTCGGCATCGGCGGCGCGCTCGGGCAGTTCGTGAACGTCGACGTGACCGCCGAGTTCGCGTCGGGCGAACGCTTCGGGCCGGTCCGCGTCGACGACACCAAGGGCATGGTCACGCTCGTGCCGTGTTCGCTCAAGGCGCCGGTGAAGGTGGCGTTCTCCGGCGCGGCGGGATCCGGCGCCCAGTACTTCGACGAGGCGCTCGGGCGCAACGTGTCCTTCGAGGGCAAGCAGCTGCGCACGATCGTGACCTCGTTCGAGCGCAATGCCGGGGTCACCAGTTTCACCGAGGCGATGGTCAAGCGCACCGAGCGGCTGTCCACCGAGGCCGGCGAGAGCGCGTCGAGCGGCTGGGCCAACGTCGGACGCGTCGACTCCGCGCACGAGGAAGTCAAGGTGGCCGTCAACGACCTGCTGCCGGGGAACCTGCGGCTCGACGACCTGCGTCGGTTGCCGGTCATCCTCAACGCCTCCAACTTCACGGCGGGTTCGGCGGTGCTGACGGATACGCAGAACGGCCGCTACGGCGCCGCGCTTGCCGGCTTCGCACAGACCGGTGGCGCAAACCTGGGGCCGAACGGGTCGCCGGCGCTCGAGATCAACCGCCAGTTCGCGCAGGACATGGCCGACGGGCGGATCGACCTCGTCGATGCGGGCAACCCGGTCATCGGCACGGGGCCGTCGGCGTACACGGTGCAGGCGTTGTGGACCAACCAGACGCTGCAGACGACCCAGTCGGCGCAGATCGCCGGCAGTGGCGGACTGCGCGACGCCGCCGTGCCCTTCGACTCGTCGACCATCTCGGCGACGTTCGAAGGGCTCGGCAGCATCGCGATTTCGGTCGGCCATTTCAGCGATGGCACGCTGCGCTACGACCTGGCCACGAGCGTGGCCAACTGCCCGGGGGGCGGCACGAGGCGCTTCCCCAACGTGCGCCAGAAGGCGTTCCTGAACGCCTTCAGCCAGGATGGCCGCACCTTCTACTCGTTGTCCGCATTGCTGAGCGCCGGCGACCCTTGCGATCTGCGCGTCGACCGGCCCTTCGACGTCCCCGGTACGCACATCGTGTGGATCGAGCCGCAGGGCTACTTCGTCCGTGCCGCCGACGGCCGCTTCTTCGTACCTGGCGCGATCGGATGGCAGCAACTGTCACTGGAGGGGCCGCGACAGATCCAGGTCGTCGTGACCCAGGGTTACCTCTGGGGCGTCAGCGACACCGGCGTGCTGATCCGCCACGCAGGCGGCCCGGAGGACACGATCCTGGACCCGGCCACGCAGGGCTTCCGCCTGCCGCCCGGTGCGGCCAAGGCAGTCCCGCTTCCGTCGCCGGTCGTGCTGATCGCGACGAGCGACGACCGGCGCGAGATCTTCGCGCTGACGGCGTCGCACGAGGTGTACTGGATCGACGTGCGCGACGCGACCGGCGCACGTTCTCGCGTGATCGACCCGCGGCCGGTGAAGCTCGACCTCGGCAAGCCGGTCTGCTGGATCTCGGGCGGACTGGTGGCGGTCGGCTGCGGCGGCGGGTGGCACCGCACCGTGAAGGCGATCAGCGATCCCAATGCGCCGCCGACCGTCCGCGAGGAGAACCCGCCACCGATCGGCCTGACGCTCGTGCCGGGCGTGGGCGGCGTCCAGGTTTCGCCGGAAGTGCCCGCTCAGACGCCGATCTGGCGCAGCACCGACGCGGTCGGCGTCGCCGACGGCGCGCAGACCGTGCTCCGGCTGACGAGCCCGGCGCGCCTGATCGGCGTCGACGGCTCGGTGCGCACGCTCGAGGGTGCACTGGTC
Organism: Lautropia sp.; assembly: GCA_050248115.1. Classification (GTDB taxonomy): domain Bacteria; phylum Pseudomonadota; class Gammaproteobacteria; order Burkholderiales; family Burkholderiaceae_E; genus Lautropia. The sequence continues at coordinate 252,001 of JBFWSZ010000010.1, read as the reverse complement.
ACCGCGGCACGATAGCGACGCAATGCGCTGCGGGAGCGGTGCGCGGCGGCATGCCGGCACGCATGGCGTGAGCGTGCAGCCGCCGTCGCCGGGTCAACGCCGGGTCAACGCCAGGGCAGCGACCGGCCGTGCGCCCGGGTCAGGCGCGCGAGACGCGGCGCCTGCCAGTCCTGCACCTGCGACCACGCGAAGCGCCACCGCCACTGCGCGCCGGGCAGGCTCGGCACGTTCATCCGCGCATCCGAGTCCAGGCCGAGCACGTCCTGCAGCGGGTAGATCGCCAGATCCGCGACCGACGAAGAGGCAGCGCGGATCAGGTCCCAGTGGATCTGGCTGCCGTCGCACTCGAGGTACTGCTGCACGCGCTCGCGCTCGGCAGCCGTGGCGCTCGCGAACCAGCCCCGCGTCGTGTCGTTGTCGTGCGTGCCGGTGTAGACCGCACAGCGCGGCGTCAGGTTGTGCGGCAGGTACGGATTGGCCGCGGTGTCGCCGAACGCGAACTGCAGCACGGCCATGCCCGGCAGCCCGAGCGCGTCGCGAAGCGCCAGCACGTCGGGCGTGATCGTGCCGAGGTCCTCGGCGATCACCGGGAGCGTGCCGAATGCGTCGCGCATCGCGTCGAAGGGCCCGCGTCCGGGCCCGACCCGCCAGTGTCCGTCGATCGCGGTGGTGGCACCTGCCGGCACCGCCCAATAGCCGGCGAACGCCCGGAAGTGGTCGATGCGTACGATGTCGGCGTGACGCAGCGCCGAGCGCATCCGTCCGATCCACCAGCCGAAGCCGTCGGCGGCGTGGGCGGGCCAGTCGTACAGCGGATTGCCCCACAGCTGGCCGGTCGCGCTGAAGTAGTCCGGCGGCACGCCGGCGACGGCGACGGGCATCAATGCGTCGTCGAGCTCGAACAGCCGGGGGTTCGCCCAGACGTCGGCGCTGTGCAGTGCGCAGTAGATCGGCAGGTCGCCGACGATCCGCACCTGCCTGTCCGCGGCGTACCGGCGCAGCGCCCGCCACTGCACGTCGAAGCACCACTGGACGAAGCGGTGCAGGCGGCACGCGTGCGACAGTTCGGCAGCCGCGGCGCGAAGCGCGCCGGGGTCTCGCCGCGCGAGCGGCGTCGGCCACTGCTGCCAGGTCGGGGTCGCGTGGCGGGCATCCAGCGCCTGGAACAGCGCGTAGTCGTCGAGCCATCCGGCCTCGGCCTCGCACCACCGCACGAAGTCGCGCCGCGCGTCGGCGAGCGGGTCCGCGCCCGCCGCGTCGCACCCGGCGGGCGCGTCGAAGAACCGGGACGCGGCCTTCGCCAGCAACCCGTCGCGGACCGCGCAGACGCGCCCGACGTCGATGCGCGCACCGGCACCGCATCCGGCGTCGGCGCCGCCGGCCTCCCACGCGCGCAAGCTGTCCCCGGCGTCGAGCAGGCCTTCGCGCTCGAGCCGCTCGGTCGAGACCAGCGCCGGGTTGCCGGCGTGCGTCGACGCGCTCATGTACGGCGACCAACCCGGGCCGGGAGGCGTCAGCGGCAGCACCTGCCACAAGCGCTGGCCCGCCTGCGCGAGCCAGTCGACGAACCGATACGCGTCGTCGCCGAAGTCGCCGCACCCGAGCGCCCCGGGCAGCGACGTCGGATGCAGCAGGATGCCGCTAGCGCGCTGCATCGCCCTCGCCTGCCCGCTGCTCGAACAGCGCGACGCTGCATCCCGCCAGCGTCCACTCGCCGCTCGCCGCACCGCGCGGATCCGTGTCATCGGCGACCGCATCAAAGCCGACCGAATCACCGCCGACCGCTTCGCCGCCGACCGCCGCGCCCGCGCCGTCATGGTGATCGCCGACGGCGCCGAACGGACGATCGGCTGCCGAGTCGAGCAGGCAGCGCCACCGACCGGGCGGCAGGCGGAACGGACACGCCTCGAGCTCGGCGTTGAACAGCAGCAGCAGGCGCGCGTCGCTCGCCCGCGCGTCGCCGGCGACGGCGCCGGCACCGGCACCGGCACCGGCACCGGATCCTGACGCACCGCTGCCGCCCGCCTCGGCGAGCTGAACGCCCAGCATGTAGCGGTTCTGCTCGTTCCACGGGCCGCTGCTCATCTCGGCGCCATCGCGGTCGGTCCAGACGACGTCGCGGCGCCGACCGGCGACGGGCTCGCCGCTCAGCCAGCGAGTATCGCGCAACGCCGGGTGGCGGCGCCGAAGCGCGAGCAGCGCGGCGACGAAATCGACGAGATCGTCGTCGACGCGCGACCAGTCGACCCAGCCGATCTCGTTGTCCTGGCAGTACGCGTTATTGTTGCCGCGCTGGCTGCGGCCGAGCTCGTCGCCGGCCAGCAGCATCGGCGTACCGCGCGCGAGCAGCAGCGTCGCGAGCATCGCGCGCTTGAGCCAGCGACGCCGCGCGAGGACCGCGCGCAGCACGGTGGGGCCTTCGGCCCCGCAATTCCACGACAGCTCGTTCGAGGATCCGTCGCGGTTGTGCTCGCCGTTCGCCTCGTTGTGCTTGCGGCTCCAGCTGACCACGTCCTCGAGCGTGAATCCGTCGTGCGCGGCGACGTAGTTGATGCTGGCACTCGCGTCGCGGCCGATCCCGAAGGCGTCGGGTCCGCCGAAGAGGTCGCGCGAGCCCGCGAGGCGGCGCGCGAGCGACGCCCGATCGCCCGCCTTCTGCACCCAGAACGCGCGCACGTCGTCGCGGAAGCGATCGTTCCACTCGGCCCAGCCGGCGGGAAAGCCGCCGAGCCGGTAGCCGCCGAGCCCGGTGTCCCAGGGCTCGGCGATCAGCTTGACGCGACAGAGCACCGGGTCCTGCGCGATCGCCTGGAAGAAGGCCGCGCGGGCATCGAAGCCCTGCGCGGTGCGCGCGAGCGCGGTCGCGAGATCGAAGCGGAAGCCGTCGACCCGGTAGTGGGTCACCCAGTGCCGGAGGCTGTCGAGCACCATCTGCAGCACGCGCGGATGCGCGACGTTCAGCGTGTTGCCGCAGCCGCTGTCGTTCTCGTAGCGCGCCGGATCGTCCTCGCGCAACCGGTAGTAGGTGGCGTTGTCGATGCCGCGCCAGCACAGCGTCGGCCCGCGTTCGTCGCCCTCGGCGGTGTGGTTGTACACGACGTCCAGGATCACCTCCAGCCCGGCGGCGTGCAGCGCCCGCACCATGGTCCTGAACTCGAGGTCGGCGTCGCCGCCGATGCCCTGCGGCGTGCCCGCGTAGCGGGGATTCGCCGCGAAGAACCCCAGCGTGTTGTAGCCCCAGTAGTTGACCTTGCCGCGCTGCGCGAGGCCCTGCTCGTCGATCGCGTAGTGCACCGGCAGCAGGTTCAGCGCGGTCACGCCGAGGCGCTTCAGGTGTGCCAACGCCGCCGGGTGCGAGAGGCCGAGGTAGGTGCCGCGCAGCGGCTCGGGCACGTCGGGGTGAAGCCGGGTGAAGCCCCTGACGTGCACTTCGTAGAGCACGGTCTCGGCCATCGGCGTCGCGGGCGGCGCGTCGTCGCCCCAGTCGAAGCCGGGCACCGGGCGAAGCAGGCCGCGCACCATCGAGCGCGCGTTGTCCTCGTGCGCGTGCACGCCCTCGAGATGGGACTCGGTCCATTCGAAGCGACCCGAAAGCGCCTGCGCGTACGGATCGAGCAGCAGCTTCGCCGGATTGAAGCGCCGGCCCCGCGAGGCGTCCTGCTCGCCGTGCACCCGGTAGCCGTAGGCGACCGGCGCGCACCAGCCGTCTAGCCTTCCGTGCCACACGCCGCCGCTGCAGGCCGGCAGATCGACGCGGCCGATCGACGCGCCGGTGTCGGGGTCGAAGAGGCACAACTCGACGCGGGTCGCGCTCGCGGAGAACAGCGCGAAGTTGGCGCCGTGCGCGTCGAGCGACGCGCCGAGCGGCCACGGCGTGCCCGGTTCGATGCGCAGTACGGTCTCGCGGGCCATGAGCATCGGACGCGACGCTAGTGCTTCAGCGGCTCGACGTGCCAGATGTCGCGCGCGTACTCGGCGATCGTGCGGTCGCTCGAGAACATCGCCATGCCGGCGACGTTGAGCACCGCCATCCGCTGCCATTCGTCCGGCTTCGCGAAGGCCGCGTCGACCCGCCGCTGGCATGCGACGTAGGCCGCGAAATCGGCGAGCAGCAGGTACTGGTCGCCGCCGGTGAGGCTGTCGACGATCGGCGCGAAGCGGCCCGGATCGTCGGGGCTGAAGGTGCCGTCGCCGATCGCGTGCAGCACGGCGCGCAGCGACGGGTCGCGCTCGACGAACTGGTTCGGGTTGTAGCCGTCGAGGCGGATCCGGGCCGCCTCCGGCGTGGTCAGGCCGAAGATGAAGATGTTGTCCTCGCCCACCTGCTCGCGGATCTCGACGTTGGCGCCGTCGAGCGTGCCGATCGTCAGCGCGCCGTTGAGCGAGAGCTTCATGTTGCCGGTACCCGAGGCCTCGGTGCCGGCGGTCGAGATCTGCTCGGACAGGTCGGCGGCCGGAATGATCGTCTCGGCGACGGTCACGCCGTAGTTCGGCACGAACACCACCTTCAGCAGCCCGTTGACCCGCGGATCGTGGTTGATCCGCTGCGCGACGTCGTTGATCAGCTTGATCACGAGCTTCGCCATCCGGTAGGCCGACGCGGCCTTGCCGGCGAAGATCACCGTACGCGGCGTCCACCCGGCGTCGGGCGCGGCGAGGATCGCCTGGTAGCGCCAGACGATGTGCAGCACGTTGAGCAGCTGGCGCTTGTACTCGTGCATGCGCTTGATCTGGACGTCGAACATCGACGCGGGGTCGACGGTGACGCCGCAGTTCGCCTGCAGGTACGCGGCGAGCCGCTCCTTGTTGCGGTGCTTGATCCGCGCGAACGCCTGCCGGAACTGCGGGTCGTCGGCCAGGGGCCGAAGCTTCGGCAGCTCGTCGAGCCCCCGGGCGACGTCGATGCCGGCGCTCGTCTTCATCAGCTGCGCGAGCTCGCGGTTCGCGTGCGACAGCCAGCGCCGCGGCGTGATGCCGTTGGTCTTGTTGCAGAAGCGCTCGGGCCAGAACGCGGCGAAGTCGGCGAAGATCGTGCGCTGGATCAGGTCGCTGTGCAGCCTCGACACGCCGTTGACCTGGTGGCTCGCGACGACCGACAGCCACGCCATCCGCACGCGCCCGCCGTAGCCGTGATCGATGATCGACATGCGCGCGAGCAGCGCCTCGTCGTTGCCGTGCTTCGCGCGCACCTCGTTCATGAAGCGGCGGTTGATCTCGTAGATGATCTCGAGGTGGCGCGGCAGCAGGCCGCCGAGCATGTCGATCGGCCAGGTCTCGAGCGCCTCGGGCATGATCGTGTGGTTCGTGTACGAAAAGATCTCGCCGCAGAGCGCCCAGGCCCGATCCCACCCGACCCGGTGGCGATCGACGAGCAGGCGCATCAGTTCGGGCACCGCGATCGCCGGGTGCGTGTCGTTCAGGTGGATCGCGACCTTCTCGCCGATGCGCTCGATGCGGTCGTGGTCGTGCAGGTAGCGCGCGAGGATGTCCTGCACCGACGCGCTGACGAAGAAGAACTCCTGGCGCAGGCGCAGCTCGCGCCCCTGGCGGCTCGAATCGTCCGGATACAGCACGCGCGTCACGTTCTCGCTCAGCGTGCGGTTGCGCACCGACTGCATGTAGTCGCCCTGGTTGAACAGGCCCAGGTCGAGCGGTTCGGCCGATTTCGCGTGCCACAGCCGCAGCGTCATCACCGATTCGGTGCCGGCACCCGGGACGATCATGTCGTGCGGCATCGCGAGCACCGTCTCCGCGGGGTGCCAGTGCGCGCCGGCCGCGTCGTGCGTGACGTGGCCGCCGAAGTGCACCTCGAAGGTCCGCTCGGCCCGCGCGAACTCCCACGGGCTGCCGTCCTTGAGCCAGTCGTCGGGCATCTCGACCTGCCAGCCGTCGTGGATGCGCTGCGCGAACATGCCGTAGTCGTAGCGGATGCCGTAGCCGTAGCCGGGCAGGTCGAGCGTGGCCATCGAATCGAGGAAGCAGGCCGCCAGCCGCCCGAGCCCGCCGTTTCCGAGCGCCGCGTCGTGCTCCTCGTCGGCCAGCATGCCGATCTCGAGCCCGATGTCCTCCAGCGCGCCGGCGAACTCGTCGTACAGACCGAGCGCGTGCAGCGCGTTGGAGAAGGTCCGCCCCACCAGGAACTCCATCGACAGGTAGTAGATCCGCTTGACGTCCTGCGCGTACTGGCGCCGCGTCGTGTCCATCCAGCGGCTCACGAGCCGGTCGCGAACGACCTGCGCCGCCGCCTGGTAGAGATCCTGTCGGCTCGCCGTCGCCGGATCCTTGCCGATCCGGTAGACGAGCGTGTCGATGATCGAGCGCGCGATCGCACGTCGATCGTTGGCAAGCGGCTCGGCGACGATGTCGGCCTTCAGCGGGGGGCGCGACGCAGGGCTCAGTGGTGCATTCATGGCTGTGCGATCATCGGTCAGGAAGCTGTGACGGAGGAGAGGCGGCAGATCGACGGTGCGTTGGCGCCGGGTCGCCGTCGGCGAGTTCGGCACGATTGCAACGATCCCGTCGGCGATCCGAGGTATCGGCGGCCCGCGTGCGCGCCGCGGGTTGCGCCGGCGCATCGGCGCATCGGCGCCGGTCGGGTATTGTGCGGCGGCAATCGGGCCGGCATCACGACGGACGACCCGCCGCGTTGGAATGGCGCACCATCGTTCGTGGCCGACGCGCCCCGTCGAACAACCGACCCCGGAGATTCACGATGTCCGACCCCCAGGCAGCCAGCGCCGCCAAGCTCTCCGATACCGCGATGCTGCAGCTCCCGAAGAAGACCTTCGCATTCGTCCTCGCCGGCGGCCGGGGTTCCCGCCTCAGGCAGCTGACCGACATCCGCGCCAAGCCCGCGGTCTATTTCGGCGGCAAATTCCGGATCATCGACTTCACGCTGTCGAACTGCATCAACTCCGACCTGCGACGCGTCGGGGTGCTGACCCAGTACAAGTCGCATTCGCTGATCCGGCACCTGCACCGCGGCTGGGCATTCCTGAAGTCGGAGTTCAACGAGTTCATCGACATCATCCCGGCGCAGCAGCGCATCGACGAGAACTCCTGGTACCGGGGCACCGCGGATGCGGTCTTCCAGAACATCGACATCGTCAAGAGCTACGGCGCCGAGTACATCGTCGTGCTGGCCGGTGACCACATCTACAAGATGGATTACCGGATCGCGCTGGCGTGGCACGTCGAGAAGGGCAAGCCGTGCTCGGTCGGCTGCATCGAGATCGACACCGCCGAGGCGAGCGACTTCGGCGTGATGGACATCGACACCCGCTATCACGTGCGATCCTTCCTCGAGAAGCCGGCCAACCCGCCGTCGATTCCCGGGCGACCGGGCGTCACGATGGCGAGCATGGGAATCTACATCTTCAACGCGCAGTACCTGTACGACCTGCTCACCGCCGACGCCGCCGACGAGACCTCGGCGCACGACTTCGGCCGCAACATCATCCCGACCGCCGTCGCGCGAGGCGACGTGATCGCGCACCCCTTCGAGGCGAGCTGCGTGGGCAACATCGAGGGGGCCCCGCCCTACTGGCGCGACGTCGGCACGATCGACGCCTACTGGGAGGCGAACATCGACCTGACCGAGACCGTCCCCGCGCTGAACATGTACGACACGAGCTGGCCGATCTGGACCTACCAGGAACAGCTGCCGCCGGCGAAGTTCGTGCACAACTGGGACGAGCGTCGCGGCGTCGCGATCGAGTCGGTCGTCTCCGGCGGCTGCATCGTCAGCGGCCACGTGATCGGCAGCCTGCTGTTCTCCAACGTGCGGGTGCACTCGTTCGCCCACGTCGAGCGCTCGGTGCTGATGCCGGCGGTCACCGTCGGACGGGGCGCACGGCTGCGCAAGTGCATCGTCGACCGCGGCTGCACGATCCCGGACGAGATGGTGATCGGCGAGGATGCCGCGCACGACGACCTGCACTTCGTGCGCACCGCAAAGGGCGTGACCCTCGTGACGCAGCCGCTGCTCGACGCGTTCCTGGCGGGTCGGCCGAAGCCGGCGGGCTGATGCGCGCCCTGCACCTTGCCGCCGAGGCGGCGCCGTGGGTGAAGACCGGCGGCCTCGCCGACGTGATCGGCGCGCTGCCGGCGGCGCAGCGCGACGCCGGCGCCGATGCGCGCCTGCTGGTGCCGGGCTATCCGGCGATCGTCCGGGCGCTGGCCGACGCGACCCCGGTCGCCGGGCCCTTCGTCGCGCCGGTCGGACAGGCGCCCTGCCGTCTGCTGCGCGGCACCTACGGCGACGTGCCGGTCTACGTCCTCGACTGTCCGTGGCTCTATCGCCGCGACGGCAATCCGTACATCGATGCGAGCGGCGCACCGTGGCACGACAGCCACCTGCGCTTCGGACTGCTCGGCTGGGCCGGCGCGCAGCTCGCCGCCGGGGCGCTCGACCCGCACTGGACGCCCGACCTGCTGCACGCGCACGACTGGCACGCCGCGCTCGCGTGCTGGCTGCTCGAGCGCCGCCCCGGTCCGCGGCCGGCGACGGCGTTCAGCGTGCACAACATCGGCTACCAGGGCCTGTTCCCGGCGTGGACGCTCGAGGACCTGCCGCTGTCGCGTCGCGACTGGCACCCGGGCGGACTCGAGTTCCACGGCGAGCTCTCGTTCATGAAGGCGGGCCTGGTCTCGAGCGACGGGATCGGCACGGTCAGCCCCACCCACGCGCGCGAGATCGTCGACCCTTCCACCGGTCACGGCCTGCACGGCGTGCTGCGCAGTCGCGGCGACGCGCCGGTCGGCATCCTCAACGGCATCGACACGCGGGCGTGGGATCCGGCGCGCGACCCGGCGCTCGTGTCGGCCTTCGACGCCAGCGACCTCGACCGGCGGCTGCCGAACCGACGTGCGTTGCGCGCCGAGATGGGCCTCGACGCCGACGGCGCGCGGATGCTGCTCGGCATGGTCAGCCGCATCACCAGCCAGAAGGGCAGCGACCTGCTGATCTCGGTGATCCCGCACCTCGTGGAGGCCGGCTGCGACCTGGTCGTGCTCGGCAGCGGCGAGCAAGCGCTCGAGGCGCAGCTGCGCCAGGTCGCCGCCCGCCATCCGGCCCACGTCGCGGTGCACATCGGATTCGACGAGGCGTTGTCGCACCGCTTCTTCGCCGGGCTCGACGCGCTGGTCGTGCCGTCGCGCTACGAGCCCTGCGGACTGACGCAGCTGTACGCGATGCGCTACGGCGCGCTGCCGATCGTCCACCGCACCGGCGGCCTGGCCGACAGCGTCGACCCCGAGGTCGGCTTCCTGTTCGAGCGCCCCGACGCGCCGGCCTTCGGCGCCGCGATCGACGCGGCGCGTACCGTGTTCGCACAGCCGCAGCGCTGGCGCGAGATGATGCTCGCCGCCATGCGGCGCGATCACGGCTGGCAGCGCGCCGCGTCCGGCTACCTGGACTGGTACCGGCAACTGATGGCGTGCGCACCACGCTGAACCCCGCCCGTCGGCGTGGGACCGCCACTTGCGCCGAGTCAAGCCGAAGGCATGCTTCTTGCAGGAGAATCGGTTGCACGCCGATCGTGCCAGCGTCGACAGGGGTCGACGCGTTCGCGACATGCGGGAGACAGCACCGATGCCCACGACACAAGCAGGCGCCGCGACGGCGGTCCGCCAACTGACGATCTCCGGCCTGGGCCCGCTGACGGTCCGGCCGCTCGACGAATCCGACCAGCCCGCCGTCCGGGCACTGTTCGCCCGCACCGCGCAGGAGCTGAGCGAGAGCGTCGTGCGCGCGATTCCGGCACTCGCGTCGGGCGCCGGCACGCGGCGACGCGGCGCGTCCTGGGGCATTTTCGGCCCGGCGGCATCGGGCGGGCGCCTGCTCGCGATCGGAGGCCTGCGGCCGGAAGACGACGACGACGGCGCCGGCTTCGGCCTGGTCGTGGCACCGCAGTTCAGGGGGCTCGGGCTGGGCACGGCGATGGTGCGCACCCTGCTCGACGACGCGCCCCGCCACGGCACGCGCACCATGAAGGCGAGGATCGCCCCGACGAACTGTGCGATGCTCGCGCTCGCACGCCACGCCGGGCTCGAGCGCCAGCGGCTGTTCGGCGACGAACCGATCCTGCTGCACGCGAGCCTGCGCTGCGAAGACCGCCGCGACGCACCCTGGCAGGCGGACGCGGCACCGGCCGAGCGGCCTGCGCCCGCGCGTGCGCCGAGGGTCGCCAGCGACGCCGCCGCCTGAGCGCGCCGGCCTGCGACCGGACGACGACCGCCCGGGCAGCGCCTAACGGCCGCCCGACGTCGCGGTCAACGCGCGCAACTCGTCGAGCAACCGACGAAGCTTCAGCGGCTTCGCAACGATCCTCGCGAAGCCGGCGTCGATCGCGCTCGCGCGCGTCGCGAGGCTCGGCTCGGCGGTGATCGCCAGCGCCGGCATCGGCGGCAGGCCCAGGCCCCGCTCGGTCGCCCGGATGCTCCGCATCAGCGAGATCCCGTCCTCGTCGGGCATCCGGACGTCGATCAGCGCAGCGCTCACGCGCCCGATCTCGGCGAGCCGCTCGCGCGCTTCACGGGCCGAATCGGCGAGGACGACCGCGAAGTGGTGGCATCGCAGCCACAGGCCGAGCATGTCGCGCATCTCGCGCTGGTCGTCGACGATCAGCACCGTGCGCAGCGACGGCTCCTGTCGCGGACCGGTGCCGGACGGCGGCGCCTCCGCCTCCAGCCCGATCGCCGCGTGCGGCGACCGTCCGAGCGCGACGCTGCCCGGGCGTGCCCGGTCGGCCGCGCGCAGCACCAGCGAGAACGCGTGCGCCGCGTCGCCGGCGTCGAAGCCGGGCACGACGCCGCAGCGATCGAGCACGGTCCGCGCGGACCAGAGCACCGCCAGGCCGACGTTCGCCGCGCGCGCGCCGGCCTTGCCGGGCCTTGCGCAGAACGCGGCGAGCGCCGTCGGATCGCCGTCGATCGACGCCGCGTCGAATCGGAGCGCGTCGCGTTCGATCGACAGGCTCAGCTTTCCGCGCGGGCCGAGTCCGTGCGCCAGGAGGCCGAGCAAGGTGGCCAGCGCGTCGACGAGCCGTTCGCCGGCGTCCAGGCAAAGCGGCCCGGCCTGCCCGTCGGCGTCGACGAGCACTGCCGACGCCGGCGCGAGGCGGACCGCGACCTCGGACTCGAGGCGCTGCATCGCGAGATCCAGCGGGCCGGCGAGCGGCCGTCGGCCGGCCGCCGACGGCCACTGCCGCTGGACCTGCGACACCTTCGCGTAGTCGTCGAGCAGGCGGGTCTGCTGGTCGATCGCCCGCCGCAGACCTTGCATCGCGCGCGCGCCCATCGTGTCGCCGGACGCCGCCCGCGCCTCGAGGACCTCGAGCCAGCCGCTCATCGCGCTCAACGGCGTGCGAAGGTCGTGGATCGACGCGTCGATCGCGTTCCAGGCCCCCTCGAGCACCGGGTCCGCCGGCGCGGGCGGATCGCCCGCGGCGTCGTCCCGGCCCGCACCCGCGCCGGTGGCCCGCTCGCCCGGAACGTCGCGTTCACTCATACGCGCGCAGCCGGTTGTACAGCGTCTTGAGGCTGATGCCGAGCATCTCGGCAGTCCTTTCCTTCGCGCCGGCGCAGTAGTCGAGCGTGGCGAGGATCAGTTCGCGCTCCATGTCGGCGATCGAGGTACCGACCGACACGGTGATGGTGACCCGATCCGGCTGCAGCGAGTCGCCATGCGCCGCGGACCCGCCGCCGTCGCCGAGACGCTCGACCGCGGCGATGCCCGAGCCGCCGCCGCTCGCGCGAAACGGCGGCAGCGCGTCGGCGGTGATGCGCTCGCCGTCGGCCATGATCGCCGCCCGGTGCACGTAGTTGCGCAGTTCGCGCACGTTGCCGGGCCAGTCGTGTTCGTCGAGGCGCTCGAGCGCATCGTCGGCGAACGACAGCGTCCGGCCCTCCTTGTCCGCCCACGCCTGCAGGAAATGGCCCGCGAGCAGGCGGATGTCGGCGTCGCGCTCGCGAAGCGGCGCCAGCACGATCTGGAACACGTTCAGGCGATAGTAGAGGTCCTCGCGCAGCTTTCCTTCGCCGATCGCCTCGAAGGGATCGCGATTGGTCGCCGCGACGATGCGCACGTCGCTGCGCAGCAGCGAGTCGGATCCGACACGGCTGAAGGTGCCGGTCTCGAGCACCCGAAGCAGCTTGACCTGCAGGTCGAGCGACATCTCAGTGATCTCGTCGAGGAACAGCGTGCCGCCCGACGCGCGCTCGAAGAAGCCCTTGTGCTGGCGGATCGCACCGGTGAAGCTGCCCTTCTCGTGGCCGAAGAGCTCGCTCTCGATCAGCTGCGCCGAGATCGCGCCGCAGTTGACGGCCTCGAAGGGTCCGTTGCGACGCCGGCTCGACCGATGGACCGACAACGCGACCAGTTCCTTGCCGGTGCCGCTCTCGCCGACGACGAACACGCTGACCGAGGTCTTCGCGACCCGCTCGACCTGCCGCGCGACCTCGCGCATCACGGCGGAATCGCCCTTCATGATCGCGTCGCCGCCCGGCGCGTCGCGGCGGCCCGCGCGCGCCGCCCGGCGGCCGCCGTCGCGCGCACCGCCCGGGGCCGCGACCTCGCCGCCGGCATCCGGCGCATCCGGCCCCCCGTCGTCCGCGTCGGCCCTCGAGGCACCGCCGCCGCGGGCGTCGTCGGACACGTCGAGCGCCCGATCGCCGGCGGTGTCGGCCGCATCGATCAGCCGATGCAGCACGTTGCGCAGCAACTTGAGCGACACCGGCTTGATCAGGTAATCGGCCGCGCCGAGGCGAAGCGCCTCGACCGAGGTCTCGACGCTGGCATTGCCGGTGATCAGCACCACCTCGGCGTCGCCGCGCAGCGACTCGTCGGCAAAGAGATCCATGCCCGAGCCGTCCGGCAGGTGCAGGTCGAGCAGCACGACCTGTGGCTTGTGCAGGATCAGCTGCTGACGCGCGTCCGCCAGCGAATTCGCGACCGAGGTCGCAAAGCCTTCGGTTTCGGCGAAGGCCTTGAGCATCTCGGCCGAATTGTCGTCGTCCTCGACGATCAGCAGCTTCGGATGGGCAGGCATGCGATTCGGGATTCGGGGCTCCTTCGCCGACGGGCGGCGTCCGGGATCGGTGCGCGCCTCACGGCAAGAACCGTGCCGGTCTACAGCACGCGTCAGCCCCATTATCGGCAACTTCTGCCGCGGACGCGACGCCGGGCACGGCACTTGCGCACCGCCCGCCCCACCCCCTGCACACTCCCTGGAGGATCCGACATGTCACAGACCAGCCCGAGCGCCGGCCGTACGAACGGCCACGGCAGCGCGGCGCGCGACGAACCGCGCGGCAACCGCGCCCGATCGGCCGAGCCGGCGGCCGCGGTTCGCGACGAACCGACCGGCCTGAAACGCGGCGACTTCGCGGCCGACCTCGACGCGATCCGCAAGCGCGCGCGGGAGAACATGATGGACGGCGCGGTGACGCGCTCATATGCGCTCGACCGCGAGCAGGCGGTCAAGGTGCTGAACGGGGCGCTCGCGACCGAGCTCGTCTGCACGCTGCGCTACAAGCGCCACGCGTTCATGGCAAAGGGGCCGATGTCCGAGTCGATCGCGGCCGAATTCGCCGAGCACGCCACGCAGGAGTCGGCGCACGCGGACATGATCGCCGCCCGCATCGTGCAGCTCGACGGCGCACCCGACTTCAATCCGCAGGGCCTCGCCGAACGGGCGCACGCCGACTACATCGAAGGCGCGACGCTGCGCGAGATGGTCGAGGAGAATCTGGTGGCCGAGCGCATCGCGATCGACACCTATCGCGAGATGATCCTCTGGTTCGGCGATGCCGACACCACGACGAAGCGGATGCTCGAGTCGATCCTGGCCGAGGAGGAGGAGCACGCCGACGACATGGCGGACCTGCTCGAACGCGGCCAGTGGCACACCGAAGCGCCGGCGAGCTGAGGCATCGCGCCCGCCACCCGGCGGGCGCGACTGCATGCGGCGGCGACTGCATGCGGCGTCGTCACCGCTCGATGGCCGCTCAGTGCTTCGCGCGCTTCGCGCCCTGCGCCTCGGCCTGCTTCAGGTCCTTCGCCTGCGCTTCGGACTCGGGCGCCGCACGGCGCGCCGCGTCGTCGACCTTGCCCGCGTCGATGAACGCCTTCGTGTCGCGGTTGTAGTCCCGCGTCGCCTCGTAGTTGCCTTCGCCGTGCACCTTGTCGTCGTGGGCGATCGCCTGCTCCTTCGGTGCCGCTGCGTCGTCCGCGCTGCCTCGTGACGTGTCGTGCGTCGTGCCGTCCTTTCCTGCCATATGCGTGACTCCCATGTCTCGTTCGTTCGGGCCGAACGCGGCCCGGGCGACGGCTTGCGCAGCATTCGTGCCCGCCCTGCAGAATTTGCCGCGTCGTTGCCGGCACCGACGGCGAAACTTGCCGCCCGCCGCCGCCGGACGACACGTTCCGGCCGCACGATAAGGCGCGCCCGTCGCGCTGCCATCGCCCGGAAACGACCGGAGGACGCGGCTTCGCAGGCGACGGCGTGATTCGTCTGCGCGCGATGCGGCGAGGTGGCACGGATCCTGCGTCCCTTCGTTTTTCCGATCACACGAAAAGCGAAAGAGAGAGAGAGAGGCGCATGAACCAGTCGCAGCAAATGAAGCAACAACTCAGCATCGCGCCTGCGCTACAGAAATCACTGCAACTGCTGCAGATGAACGCGCTCGAGTTCGCGCAGGAGATCAACGAGACGCTCGACAGGAACCCGCTGCTCGAGCGAGAAGACGACGGCGGCGATCCGCTGTCGGACGCCACCAGCGCGGGCGACGACGGCACCGCGTCGTCCGGGACGGCGGCACTCGCAGGCGACGGCGGGGCGCTGCCCGGCCTCGACGCCGATCGCGCGGCACGCGGGGACGACGGCGATGCGATCGCCGACGGCGCGTGGGCCGACGGCATCGAGGCGGCCAGCGACTCGGCGGTCGACGCGTCGTCGGCGATGACCGCCGAGACCGTCTACGCGAGCGACTTCGGCAACTTCGAGGCCAGCGGCAATCGCAGGCAGGGTGGCGACGACGGCTTCTCGGCGCTCGACCTCGTCGCGAGCCAACGATCGCTGCGCGCGCATCTGCTCGAGCAGCTTGGCGGGATGCCGCTGTCCGAGCGCGACCTCGGCTTCGCGACGCTGATCGTCGACTCGCTGGACGCCGCCGGGTACCTGCGCGAGGACGCCGACGAATTGCTGGCGCTGGCACGGGAGACGGTCGGTTCGGCGGGTGGCGATGCGCGCGGGGTCGAACGCGCCGAGGTCGAGATCGCGATCCAACGCGTGCGCAGCCTCGATCCGATCGGGGTCGGCGCGCGGAGCGTCGCCGAGTGCCTCGCGCTGCAGTTGCGCGCGAAACCCGACGACACCGAGGGCCTGGCCGTAGCGCTTCGCGTCGTCGATTCGCACCTGGACGTGCTCGGCCAAGGCGACTTTCGCACGCTCGCGGCGGTCACCGACGCGAGCCAGGCGGAACTCGCAGCGGCAGTGCGGCTGATCCGCACGCTCGACCCGAAGCCGGGCGCGGCATGGTCGACCGACCGCATCGACTACGCGGTGCCGGAAGTGATCGTGCGCAAGATCGGCCGCCAGTGGGTCGCGCGGCTGCACCCGAGCGCGACGCCCCGGGTGCGGATCAACGCGGCGTACGCCGACATCGTCGCGCGGCACAACGGCGGCTGCGCCGGCATGTCGGAACAGCTCGCGCAGGCGCGGTGGCTGCTGCGCAGCATCGACCAGCGCGCCTGCACGATCGAGAAGACCGCGCAGGCGATCGTCGCGCGCCAGCAGGCGTTCTTCGAGCACGGCGACATCGGCCTGCAGCCGATGCGCCTGTCGGACATCGCGGCCGACGTCGGCATCCACGAGTCGACCGTATCGCGTGTCGTGAACAGCAAGTACCTACAGTGCCCGCGCGGGCTGATCAGCCTCAAGCGCTTCTTCACCAGCCACGTCGAGACCAGCGCGGGCGATGCGTGCTCGGCGACGGCGGTGAAGGCGATGATCCGCCAGCTGATCGACAAGGAAGGCCCGCTCGACCCGCTCTCGGACCACCGCCTCACGAAGATGCTCGAGCAGCGCGGCATCAGGATCGCGCGACGCACCGTCACGAAGTACCGGGACGCACTGGGCATCGAGGCCGTCGAGATGCGCCGCCACGCGCACCGCACGCAGGTCGCCAATGGTGCTGCCGCGATGTTCGCGACCGGTCGTGGCGAAGACGGCGCTCAGGCACGAGTCCTGCGGTAGCAGCGAGCCTGCAACCACAATCGCCCCTGCAGGGGGGTCATCAGGAGGTGTCATGCTCTACTGGGCTGCTGTATTTCTCGTGATCGGTATCGTCGCGATGCTGCTGGGTGCCGGCGGCGTCGCCGGGATCTCGATGAACATCGCGTGGATCCTGTTCGTCGTGGGCCTGATCATGGCCGTCATCTTCTTCGTGATGGGTCGCCGGCCGAAGTTGTAGAAATTGGCGATCACCACCGGCGTGGCCGCCGCGGGCCCGGCTCGGGACGAACCCGCGACAGCGGCCACCGGCGGCACCGTCGCGGGCGCGCCGATCGAGGAATCGATCGGCGCGCTTCGCGTCGAGGCGCCCGCCCTCGACGGTCCGCCCGGCGGCGAGGCGAACCGCGCGACGCGCGGCGCATGCGAGCATGCGGTCGTGACGCCGCCGATCCCGAACACCTCCCGCATCCTCCAGCCGGGCCGCAACTGCTGGCGCATCGAGCGCGCCGAGCGCTTCGGCGTCGCCGTCGACGCGGCCGACTATTTCCGTGCCGTCCGCGAGGCGATGAAGTCGGCGAACGAGTCGATCCACATCCTCGCGTGGGACATCGACAGTCGGCTGGACCTCGCACCCGGCGAGCCCGACGACGGCTGGCCTCGCGAGCTCGGCGCCTTCCTCGCCGCACTCGTCAGGCGCAAGCGGCGGCTGCGCGTGCGGCTACTTTGCTGGGACTACGCGCTAGTCTACTCGCTAGAACGCGAGTGGCTGAGTTCGTGGCGCTTCAGCATGGGTCTTGGCGCCGAGGCGCGGCGGCTGATGTTCAGGCTCGACAGCGCGCATCCGGTCGGCGGCTCGCACCACCAGAAGCTCGTCGTCGTCGACGACGCCCTCGCCTTCGCCGGCGGCATCGACCTGACGCGGTGCCGCTGGGACGACAGCGGGCATCGGCCGGACAATCCACTGCGGCGCACGCCCGACGGCAGGCCCTACCAGCCCTTCCACGACCTGCAGGCGGCGGTCGACGGCCCGGCCGCGCTGGCGCTCGGCGACCTCTTCCGCGCGCGATGGTCGCGGGCGACCGGGCGACCGCTCAAGCGCCGCACGCTTCGCGCCGGATGGCGCCGGTCGCGCGCGCCCTCGGGGCCGGCCTGGCCGGCGGCGATCGAACCGCTGCTCGAGGGCGTCGACGTCGCGATCTCCCGCACCGAACCCGGGTGGAGCGGCGGCGACGCCGTCGGCGAGGTCCGACAGCTGCACCTCGACCTGATCGCCGCGGCGCGCGACGGACTGTACGTCGAGAACCAGTACTTCACGTCGAGCGTCGTCGGCGACGCGCTCGCCGCGCGGCTCGCCGAGCCCGACCCGCCGGCAATCGCGATCGTCTCGCGACGCAGCGAGGAAGGCTGGCTCGAGACGATGACGATGGGCGTGCTGCGCGCGCGACTGCACCGCCGATTGCGCGAACGCGACCCGACGGCGCGCCGCTACGCGCTGCTCGGGCCCGAGATCCCCGGTCTCGAGCAGGGCTGCCTGAACGTGCACAGCAAGCTGCTGATCGTCGACGACCTCGCGCTCTCGATCGGCTCGGCGAACCTGAACAACCGCTCGATGGCGCTCGACAGCGAATGCCAGTTGACCGTCGAGAGCGGCGGCGACCCTCGCGTCGAGGCGGCGATCGCCGGGTTGCGGCACCGTCTGCTCGCCGAGCACCTCGATACCGTCCCCGGCGCGGTCGCCGAGGCGGAGCGCCGCGCGCGCGCGGGGCCTGCGCGCGGACACGCGACGCTCCTCGAGACCATCGCGGCGCTGGCCCGCGACGGCGCGCGCAGGCTCACGCCGATCGAGGCGACCGTCGACCCGGAGATCGACCGGCTGGTGCCCGAGCACAGCGTGATCGACCCCGAGCGGGCGCTCGACCCCGACTACCTCGCACGCGAGCTGGTGCCGCGCGAGGCGCGCCGGCCGATGACGACGCGCGCCCTGGGGATCGGCCTGGTGCTGCTCGCGATGGTCGCGCTGCTGCTGGCGTGGCGCTTCACGCCGCTGCGCGACGCGCTCGACATCGACTCGATGCGCGCGCTGCTGGGGAGGACCGACATGGGCCCGGCGACGCCGCTGCTGGTCATCGCCGTCTTCGGCCTCGCCGGGCTCGTCGTCGTCCCGGTGATGCTGCTGATCGTCGTCACCGGCCTGGTGTTCGGTCCCTGGCCCGGCAGCGCCTACGCGCTCGGCGGCGTGCTGTTCAGCGCGGCGCTGACCTACGGGGTGGGACGCCTGCTCGGCCGCAAGCCGCTGCGCACGCTGGCGGGCGAGCGGGTTCAGCATCTCAGCCGCAAGCTGGGCGACAGCGGCATCGTCGCGATCGCCGCGGTGCGGGTGATTCCGCTCGCACCGTTCACGATCGTCAACCTGTTCGCCGGTGCGTCGCACATCCGGTTCCGCGACTACCTGATCGGTACCGCGATCAGCATGGCGCCGGGCACCGTCGCGATGGCGAGCCTGGCCGGCACCGCGGTCGACGTCTTCAGGGATCCGACCCCGCTCGCGATCGCGACGCTCACCGGGGTCGCGATCGCGATGGTCGGCATCGCGTGGGTCGCGCAGCGCTGGTTCGCCCGTTGAGCGGCCTTGCCGCCCCGGTCGCGACCTGCGCGGCGCCCACGCTTCGCATCGTCACCTACAACATCCATCGATGCATCGGGCGCGATCGACGCTACCTGCCGGCGCGCATCGGTCGCGTGCTCGGCGAGACCGGCGGCGACCTGCTCGCGCTCCAGGAGGTGCCGCTGCCGCCCGAGCCGGGCCCCTCGTGCGTGCAGGAGATCGTCGGCGCGATCGGCACGCCCGGCTGGCAATGGATCGCGCGGCCGACCTGCTGGATCGACGGCTACCCGGTCGGCAATGCGGTGATCAGCCGCCACCCGCTGCTGCTGCGGCGCGAGCACGACCTGCGCGTCGCCCGACGCGAACCGCGCGCGGCGCTCGAGGTCGGCGTCGCCCTGCCCTCCGGACAGGACCTGCGGGTGATCGCGACGCACCTGGGGCTGCGACCGTTCGAGCGCAGGCTGCAGATCGAGCAACTGATCGCCGCGTTCGCGCACGCCCGCCGCGAGCGACCGCGCGACGCGACGGTGCTGCTCGGCGACTTCAACGAGTGGCTGTCGTGGGCGCGCCCGATGCGCTGGCTGGCGCGCCAGTTCCCGAGCGCGGCACCGGTCGCGACCTTCCCCTCGGGGAGGCCCTTCCTCGCACTCGACCGGATCTGGCTGCGTCCGCGCCAGCCGGGGTTCAGGCCGACCCGCCACGCGAGCGCGCTGGCCCGGATCGCGTCCGACCACCTGCCGCTGGTCGCGACGATCGACCTGCCGCTGCTCGCGCCCGGTGGCGCCGGCGCCCGACCGGCCGCCGACGCGTCGCCGCCCGTTCAGCGCTGAGCGTCGGGCCGGGTGGCGGGTTTCTCCGAGTCGGTCGACGAGATCACGTCGGGCGGGCTCCCGCCCTCGTCCTCCCAGTCGACGATCGGCTCGGCGCGCGCCGGCGAATCGGCATCGTCGGCGGGCCCGCGCGACGCAGGGTCGGGCGGCGGATTCCCCGGTCGCCGGTCTGCGCCGGAGCCGGTGCGCGTATTGCCCATGTGTCCTCCAGAATCGCCCGCGACCCGTCCCGGCAAGCCACCGGCGGTTCCGCGCGAACGTCGGGTGTGTGGCAAAACACGCGCCCGCACGCGCTTCGGGCTGACCGCCGGGTCGCAGGCGGTCAGAATGCAGGGCGAGCCCCCGACACGACACCGGAGATGCCCCGCACCCGCCGCCCCCTCGCCCTGATCGGTCTCGCCGGCGTCGCCGACGGCGAGAACGAGCGCGCACGGCGCTGGCAGCGCCGTCTCCACTGGCCGATGCTGATCACCGCGCTGATCGCGCTCGGCGTCGCCTACCTGTCGATCATCGCCCGCGACCCGTTCATGCTGCGCTACGAGGGGGCGATCTCGCTGGCGCTCGCGGCGATCTTCGCTGCCGAGGTCGTCGGCTTCGCGGCCGTGGTCGACCAACCGCGCCGCTACCTGCGCGAGAACTGGCTGCTGGTGCTCGTCGCGCTGGGGATGGCGATGGGGGTCTTCCTGCAGAACGACCAGAACTGGATCGCGGTGGTGCGATTCCTGCGGGTGGCGGTCACGCTCGCAGTCGCGCTGCAGGTGGCCGGCGGGCTGACGGGCGTGTCGCCCAAGTCCGCACCGATCCTGATCCTGATCGGCGCCGTGGTGCTGGTCGCGTGCGGCGCCGCGTTCTACGCCGTCGATCCGGCGATCGCCTCGCTCGGCGACGGTCTGTGGCTGTCCTTCGTGACCGCGACGACGGTCGGCTACGGCGACATCGTGCCGTCGACCACGCTCGGCCGGCTGTTCGCCGTCCTGACGGTGCTGCTGGGCGCCAGCATGATGGCGCTCTTCACCGCGACGATCACCGCCCGCTTTCTGGGTGACGAGGAGGCGCGCCAGCGGCGCGAGATGCACGCCGAGATGAAGCAACTGCACCGCGAGATCGCCAGCCTGCGGCAGGCGATCCACGCGATGCAGCGCGACGCAGGCTCGAAGGGCTGAGCCTGCGCGCGGCCCGGGCGACGCTCAGGCGATGCTCAGCCGCCGCGCGGCGCTCGTCGCCTTCTTCTGCAGCGTCAGTTCGAGCACGCCGTCCTCGAACTTCGCGACCGACTTGTCCTCGTCGATCTCGGATGCGAGCGAGAAGCTGCGGGCGAACTGGCCGACGTAGCGCTCGGCACGGAGCACGCGCTCGCCTTCACGCTGCTCGGATTCCTTGCGGACCTCGGCGCGCAGCATCACCTGGTTGCCGTCGATCTCGACGTGGATGTCGTCCTTCTTGACGCCGGGCAGGTCGGCCTTGACGGTGTAGCTATCCTTGCCCTCGCGCACGTCGACGCGCATCGCCGCGGCCGCCGCCTTACGTTCGCCGTTGCCCGCGGTCGCCGGCGCGAAACCCCGGAACAGCTCCGGAAAGACATCGGCGAAGGGATCGTAGATGGAAATGGATGCCATTCGAATCTCCTGGATTGTGCTTGACGCCGGCCGACGACCGGCCGATGCGTTCCAGTTGGAGATCCACTCGGGCGCTTTCAAGTCCCGCCGATCGGGCGGTGCGCCACCCTGCCGACGAGCGCTACAGCAGCCGGCAGGCCTCGTCGAAGTCGAGCCGCGGCAGCCGCTGCATGACCTTCGCGGCGTCGCCGTGCCCGATGCAGCACAGGAAGTTCGACCGCAGCGCGGTACCCGCGAAGAATTCGGCGTCGACCTTCGCGTTGTCGAAGCCGGACATCGGGCCGGCCTGCAGGCCGACCGCGCGGATCGCCATGATCAGGTAGCCGCCGGCCAGCGAGCCGTTGCGCATCGCGTAGCCCTGGCGCGCCGCGAGCTTCCCGTCACCGTCGAACGCGGCCTTCATGCCGGGGTTGTGCGGGAAGGTCTTCGGGAGCTTTTCGTGGAAGTCGAGGTCGTACGCGACGATCGCGCACACCGGCGCGCTCATCGTCTTGTCGACGTTGCCCGGCGACAGCGCCGGACGCAGCCGCTCCTTCGCCGCCGCGGTGCGCAGGAAGACGAGCCGCATCGGCTGGCCGTTCGCGGCCGTCGGACCCATCTTCGCGAGGTCGTAGATCCGGCGCAGCTCGTCGTCGGACACGGGCGTGTCCAGCCAGCCGTTCTGCGTGCGTGCTTCGGTGAACAGGGTCGCGAGGGCGCGGGAATCGATCATGCGGTCAGCTCCTGGAGAAGCCGACGAGTGTAGCAGCGGCCCCGCGGCGGGCGTTCAGTGCATCAGCGCCGGCTGCCTGGCGTCACGGCGCAGCGCCGGCGCGCGGGGCGGCGCGGGCGGCTGGTTCAGCTGCAACAGCGACGCGGTCGACATCACCGGTCGGCCGAACAGGAATCCCTGGAAACCGTGGCAACCGCGGTCGGCGAGGAAGTGGTGCTGCGCGGCGGTCTCGACGCCTTCCGCGATCACCTGCAGGCGAAGCGTGCGCCCCATCGCGATGATCGCCTCGGTGATCGCCGCCTCCTGCGTGTCGGCGCCGATGTCGCGCACGAAGCCGCGATCGATCTTGAGCTGGTCGACCGGCAGCCGCTGCAGGTAGGCGAGCGACGAGTAGCCGGTACCGAAGTCGTCGATCGCGAAGTTCACGCCGACGCGCTTGAGCACGCGCATCCGGTGGATCGCGTCGTCGATGTCGTCGATCAGCACGTTCTCGGTGAGCTCCAGCGTCAGCAGCCTGGGATCGGCGCCCGAATCGCGCAGGATCCGCGCGACGGTCCGCACGAAGTCCGGGTTGCGGAACTGCCGCGGACTGATGTTCACCGACAGCTTGAGCGCGGCGGTTGCGGGCCAGTGCGACCACGCGGCGAGCTGGCGGCACGCCATCTCGAGCACCCAGTTGCCGATCGGCTCGATCAGCCCGCTCTCCTCGGCGTGCTGGATGAACTCGAGCGGACCGACGATGCCGCGCAGCGGGTGACGCCAGCGCACCAGCGCCTCCGCGCCGACGAGCCGGCCCGCGACGTCCACCTGCGCCTGGTACATCAGCAGCAGTTCGTCGCCGCTCACCGCCTTGCGCAGGCTCGAATCGAGCCGCGCGCGCGCGTCGATCGCCGCCTGCATCGCCGGGTTGAAGAACCGGATCGCACCGCGACCCGCCTCCTTGGCCTGGTTCAGCGCCACGTCGGCCTGCTTGAGCAGCTCCTCGGCACGGTGCTCGGTGCGCCCGAACAGGCTGATGCCCTGCGTGGCGCCGCTGTGATGCGAATCGCCGTCGATGTCGAAGGGGACCGAGAGCGCCTCGCGCAGCTTGACGGCGACCGCGCCCACCTGCGAGACCGCGACCGGCTCGGCGGCGTCGAGCTGCTGCAACAGCACGACGAACTCGTCGCCGCCGAAGCGCGCGACCGTGTCGGTCTCGCGCAGCACCTTGCGCAGTCGTTGCGCGACCTGCACCAGCAGCTCGTCGCCGCGCTCGTGGCCCAGAGTGTCGTTGAGCGTCTTGAAGTTGTCGAGGTCGAGGAACAGCAGCGCCGCGTGCAGGCCGCTGCGACGCGCGGTCGCGAGCGACTGGCTCAGGCGCTCGAGCAGCAGCCTGCGGTTCGGCAGGTCGGTGAGCGTGTCGTAGTACGCGAGCTGGCGGATGCGTGCCTCGGCCGCCTTCTGCTCGCTGATGTCGGCGAACGCATTGACGAAGTGGGTGACGCGTCCCTCGCCGTCGCGCACCGAGGTGATCGTGTGCAGCGTCGGGACGTCCCGGCCGTCGCGGCGGCTGAACACGATCTCGCCCTGCCAGTAGCCCTTCAGGTGCACCGAGCGGCGGATCTCGTCCGGCGTGCGGACCCCGGTGTCGGCCGGCAGCACGCTGGCGAGCGCCCGTCCGTCGAGCTCGTCGCGCGGCAGGCCGGCAAGCGTCGCGAACGCCTGGTTCGCCTCGACGATCGCGCCGCGCAAGTCGGTGACGACCATCGCGCTGTGCGCCTCGAACGCGGTCGCCGCGATGCGTTGTCGCGCATCGCTCGTCGGCACCCGCAGCCGTGCGAGTTCGGCCTGCAGCGCCGAACGCTCCCGGACCAGCTGGCCGTGGCGGCGGCGCGAGCGATCGAGCTGCGCCTTCAGCGCGACGATCGTCGGCTCGAGCAGGTCGGCGCCCGCCGCGGCTGCCGCGCGCGACGCGTCCGGCGATGCCGCCTGATGCTCGGGCCTGATGGACGAAGTGCGAGTGATGACCGATTACCGCCGAGGCACGTGGACGATGCCGTCGCGGCGAAAGCGCCGCCGCGACGTCGGGCATCGACGGCAGGTAGCCGCCGATCCGCCTGCGACGATAACACCGCTCGCACGGCCGAACCTACCGTCCGGCGGTCGGTGGCGTCATCCGAACAACGGATCTGACGCGCGACCGATACGCTCAGACCCGCTCGATCAGCGTCGCGATCCCCTGGCCGACGCCGATGCACATCGTCGCGACCGCGCGCCGTCCGCCGGTCTTCTCGAGCTGGTGGACCGCGGTCATCACGAGGCGCGCGCCCGACATGCCCAGCGGGTGCCCGAGTGCGATCGCGCCGCCGTTCGGGTTCACGTGCGCGGCGTCGTCGGGAAGGCCGAGCTCGCGGGTGACCGCGAGGCCCTGTGCCGCGAAGGCCTCGTTCAGCTCGATCACGTCGACGTCGCCGATCTTCAGGCCGGCGCGCTCGAGCAGCCGCTTGGTGGCGGGCGCGGGGCCGATGCCCATGATGCGCGGCTCGACGCCGGCCGTCGCCATCGAGACCAGCCGCGCGCGCGGCTTCAGCCCGAAGCGCTCGCAGGCCCGCCCGGACGCGACGATGATCGCGGCCGCGCCGTCGTTCACGCCGGACGCGTTGCCGGCGGTGACCGTGCCGTCGGCACGCACGATCGGCCTGAGCTTGCCGAGCGCCGCCATCGTCGTCTCGCGCGGATGCTCGTCGCGGTCGACGACGATCGGGTCGCCCTTGCGCTGCGCGATCCTCACCGGCACGATCTCCTCGGCGAAGAAGCCGCTCGCCTGCGCCTTCGCGGCGCGCTGCTGGCTGCGCATCGCGAACGCATCCTGGTCCTCGCGGTTCACGCCGAAGTCGGTCGCGACGTTCTCGGCGGTCTCGGGCATCTGGTCGATGCCGTACTTGGACTTCATCGCCGGGTTGACGAAGCGCCACCCGATCGTCGTGTCGTAGACCGCGTTCGAGCGCGAGAACGCGCTGTCGGCCTTCGGCATCACGAAGGGCGCGCGCGACATGCTTTCGACGCCGCCGGCGATGCCGAGCTCGATGTCGCCGGCGCGGATCGCACGGGCGATGGTGCCCACGGCATCCATGCCCGAGCCGCAGAGCCGGTTGATCGTCGCGGCCGGCACGCCGGTGGGCAGCCCGGCGAGCAGCAGCGCCATCCGCGCGACGTTGCGGTTGTCCTCGCCGGCCTGGTTCGCGCAGCCCATGATCAGTTCCTCGATCGCCGCCGGATCGAGCGAGGGATTGCGCTCGAGCAGGCTCGCGAGGACGATCGCCGCCAGGTCGTCGGGACGCACCGCCGACAGCGACCCGCCGTAGCGGCCGATGGGGGTGCGGATGGCGTCGCAGAGGTAGGCATCGTTCATGGGTCGGTTCTCCGGTTCTTCGACAAGGCAGGAAGTATGCACCGCCGCAGGTCGGGCGCCGCCGATACGGGTACGCGCATTGCGACGGTCGGTACGGACGCCGGAACGATCCGGCGGCAGGCATCACCCGATCCACCCGATACGACATCAAGGAGTGCAACATGAACCAACGCAGCCTCATCGCGGCCAGCCTCGTCGCCAGCGCACTCGCGCTCGCCGCGTGCGACGACGCGGACGACGCGACCGTCGCGAACGACACGTCGACCGTGTCGTCCGCCGGCACGCAGACCCCGCCGGCGCCTGCGCAGGACGCATCGACCGCCGCCACCGGTACGACGAACGCCGCTTCCTCGGCGGGCACGACGAGCGAGCCGTCAGCCGCCGGCGCCACGGCCGCGTCTTCCGCCGGCACCCCGAGCGAGCGCGCCGAGACCGGCACCTCGGCCGCGCCTGCGCCGACCGCGGACGCCGGCCGGGCCGGAGCAGGCGATCGAGGCGAACCGACACCGCCGACGGCAGGTGCTGGCGCGGCGTCCGGCGAGGCGTCGGGCTCGACCGGACAGGCCGCTGCAGCTGGCACCGAGCTGGCGGATACCGCGTCCGATTTGGCGATGCTCGCGAAGGTGAAGAGCGCGCTCATCGCATCGAAGATCGACACCTCGAAGGTGGCGGTCGAGATCGCCGACGGCGGCACGGTCGTGCTGAAGGGCGAACTGCCCGATCAGGCACAGATCGATCGCGTGCTCGAGCGGGTCCGTTCGGTCGACGGGGTCGAGGACGTCGACAACCAGCTCTCGAGCGTGTCCTGATCCGGACGACGGCGTGCCGGAGCGCCACCCGGCCGGGCGGTCTCCGCGCGCCGGCTCGTCAGCGCGCGCCGGGGCCGCGGCCGAGCGGCGCGCCGGTCAGGCGGCACAGCGCGTCGAAGGCCAGCCCCTGCACCCACTCGAGCGCGACGAGGCCGTCGCGCGTCACGTCGATGATGGCCAGATCGGTGTAGATGCGGCTCACGCAGGCGACGCCGGTCAGCGGGTAGGTGCAGCGCTCGACGATCTTCGGCGCACCGTCCTTCGTGCAGTGCTCCATCATGATGTAGGTGCTGCGCGCGCCGATCGCGAGATCCATCGCACCGCCGACGGCAGGAATCGAGTCGGGCCGGCCGGTGTGCCAGTTGGCCAGGTCTCCGCCGGCCGACACCTGGAACGCGCCGAGCACGCAGATGTCGAGGTGGCCACCGCGCATCATCGCGAAGGAATCCGCGTGATGGAAGAACGACGCGCCCGGCAGCAAGGTCACCGGCTGCTTGCCGGCGTTGATCAGGTCCCAGTCCTCCGCGCCGGCTGCCGGCGCCGGGCCCATGCCCAGCACGCCGTTCTCGGACTGCAGCACGATCTCGCGGTCCGGCGGCAGGTGGTTCGCGACGAGCGTCGGCAGGCCGATGCCGAGGTTGACGACGGCGCCGTCGGGGATGTCGCGCGCCAGGCGGGCGGCGATCTCGTCGCGGCTGCGCGCCCGGTACGGCAGCGCCTGCCGCGACGCCGGTGCGTCATTCGTGCCTGCACTCATGTCGATGCTCCGTCGGTCGATGCGCCGTCGATCCTGACGACCCGGTGCACGAAGATGCCCGGCGTCACGATGCTTTCGGGGTCGAGCGCGCCGAGCGCGACGATCTCGTCGACCTGCACGATCGTGCAGCGCGCCGCGGTCGCCATCACCGGCCCGAAATTGCGCGCGGTCTTGTTGTAGACGAGGTTGCCCCAGCGGTCGGCCTTCAGCGCCTTGACCAGCGCGACGTCGCCGCGGATCGGGTACTCGAGCACCTGTTCGCGCCCGTCGAGCACGCGCGTCTCCTTGCCCCTGGCGAGCTCGGTGCCCACGCCGGTGGGCGTGAAGAACGCCCCGATGCCGGCGCCGGCCGCGCGGATGCGCTCGGCGAGATTGCCCTGCGGCACCAGTTCGAGCTCGATCCGGCCGCTGCGATAGAGCGCGTCGAAGACGTGCGAATCCGTCTGGCGCGGGAACGAGCAGATGATCTTGCGCACGCGCCCCGCCTTGAGCAGCGCGGCGAGGCCCGTGTCGCCGTTGCCGGCGTTGTTGTTGACGACGACGAGGTCCTTCGCGCCGGTCTCGAGCAGCGCGTCGATCAGCGCGGCGGGCTGGCCGGCACCGCCGAAGCCGCTGATCAGCACGGTCGAGCCGTCGGCGATGCCCGCCATCGCACTGGACAGGTCGGGGACGATCTTGTCGATCATCGGGGCTTCCGCGCAATCACCATGTCCCGCCTCCATTCACCGTGCCTGCACGGGCCCGACCGAAGACGGACCCGTCGCATTGACCAAGATTGTTCGCCATGCGAACATTCGTTCGCTATACGAACACGCAGGCCCCATTGGATAGCGCCGCCCCACCCGTGTCAAGACCGCCCGCCGGCGACGTGCCGGATTCCGGCATGTTCGTGCAGTCGCTCGCACGCGGGCTGTCGGTGATCGAGGCCTTCGACGGCGCCGAGCGCGGGCTCACCGTCGCCGACGCGGCGCGGCGCAGCGGGCTGACCCGCGCAAGCGCCAGGCGCTCGCTCCACACGCTGGTCGAACTGGGCTACGCGCACTTCGACGGCCGCGCGTTCGCGCTCGCGCCCAGGGTGCTCAAGCTCGGCTTCTCCTACCTGCGCTCGCAGGGCCTGTGGGCCACGGCGCAGGCGCCGATGGTCGAACTCGTCGAGACGGTGCACGAGAGTTGCTCGGTGGCCGTGCTCGACGGCCTCGAGATCGTCTACGTCGCCAGGGTGCCGACACGAACGCGGATCATGTCGATCAGCATCGGGATCGGGTCGCGGCTGCCGGCGGCGACGACGTCGATGGGGCGCGTGCTGCTCGCGGGGCTGCCGCCGGCCGAGCGCAGGGCCGCGCTCGCGCGCATGCCTCGCCTCGCGCGTCACACGGCGCACACGATCGCCGACGCCGCCACGCTGGCCGCCGAGCTCGAGCAGGTCGCGCGCCAGGGCTATGCGATCGTCGACCAGGAGCTCGAGCCGGGGCTGCGCTCGCTCGCCGTTCCGCTGACCGACGCCACCGGCCGCACGATCGCGGCGCTGAACGTCGGCACCCACGCGGCGCGGGTGACGATCGACCGGCTGCGCCGCGAGATCCTGCCGGCGCTTCGCCGATGCGCGGTGCGGATCTCGCAGGCGATGCAGCCGGATGCTTAGGGCCCGTTCCCGCCACGGACGCCGCCGCGACGCGCGATGGCCGACGTGAGTCGCACCGCGCTCGCACGACTGCTGCTCTACCTGATCCCTGCGCTCTGGAGCACCAACTACGTCGGCGCGCGCGCCGCGGCCGGCGCGATCGGTGCGCACCAGCTCGCGCTGGCGCGCTGGTCGATCGCGTTCCTGCTGATGCTGCCCTTCGCATGGCCGGAGCTGCGCGCGCGCTGGCCGCAGTGGCGTGGCGAGTGGCCGCGCCTGCTGGTGCTGGGCGCGCTCGGCATGTGGATCTGCGGTGCCTTCGTCTATGTCGCCGCCGAGACGACGCTCGCGATCAACATCGGGCTGATCTACGCGTTCGCACCGGTGCTGATCGGCGTCGCGTCGGTGTGGATGCTCGGCGAACGGCTCGAGCGACGCCAGCTGGCCGGCGCTGCGCTGTCGCTGCTCGGCGTGACGGTGATCCTGTTCAAGGGATCGCCGGCGGCGCTTCGCGCGTTCGCGCTGACGCCCGGCGACCTGTGGATCGGCATCGCGGTGCTGTCGTGGTCGGGCTTCTCGATCCTGCAGCGACGCTGGCCCAGCGCGCTGGGCCCGTTCGCGAGAACGGTCGCCGTGACCGGCGCCGGCATTCTTGTACTGATCCCGTTCACGCTCGCGGAGACCGCGTCGATCGGGCTGCCGCGCCCCAGCCTGCACCTGGCGGGACTCGTGCTCGTCGTCGCGGTGCTGCCCGGCGTCGTCGCGTACCAGGCGTACGCGTTCGTGCAGCGCGAATTCGGCGCCGCGCGCACCGCGGTCGTGCTCTACCTCGGCCCGCTGTACAGCGGCCTGATCGCCTGGGTGCTGCTGGCCGAGACGCCGGGACTGCACCACGCGCTCGGCGCGGCGCTGATCCTGCCTGGCCTGCGGCTGGCGACCGGGGTCCGCCGCGCGCGCTGAGCGCGGCTGGGACGTCGGCGCGCGCCGGGCTCAGCCCGGCCGGTCGAGGTCGATCCAGCGGCGCGCGGACGGCCGCGCCCACTGGCGTCGCGTCCAGGCGGCGAGCTTGTCCGGCACCGGGTCGTCGTTGCGCACCAGGCGGCTCAGCATGATCGCGAGGTCGAGGTCGACGATCGACCACGCGCCGAAGATGTCGGCGTCGTCCGACGCGATCAGGCGGTCGGCGACCGCGAACAGGGTATCCGCCGCACGCCGTGCCTCTGGCGACAGCGCGGTCGCGACCGGCGCGCGGAACACGACCTCGGTCGAGCGTTCGGCGCGCAGCGGCATCAGGTCGCTCCGCAGCCAGGCCTGCAGCTGGCGAGCCCGCGCACGCTCGCGCGCACCGACCGGATAGAGCGGCGCGCCGGGCAGCACCTCGTCGACGTACTCGGTGATCGCAGACGACTCGGACAGCGAGAAATCGCCGTGGATCAGCGTCGGCACGCGACGGGTCAGCGACAGGTTCGCGTAGTCGGGCTCGCGGTTCTCTTCGGCGGCGAGGTCGACCGTCGCGATCTCGACGTCCGCGCCCTTCTCGTGCAGCGCGACGAAGGCGGACATCGCATAGGGGCTCATGAATCCGGAATCGACGTACAGGCGCAACGCGGGCGAGTTCACTGGTGGGCTCCGGCAGGGGGGTCGGCGGGCAGCGCGGCGGCTGCGCGCGGCACCGCCAGCGTAGCGCAATCCCACGGGTGCCGCACCCCGCGCCGCACGGACGGTCGACGCCCGCGTGCCGGCCGGGGCGCGGATCGGCGCCGGCGCGCTAGCGCGCGACGACCTCGGCGATCTCGATGCCGCCCATGCGCCACTGCATGCGGAGCGACGCGCGCGGCGTGCCGCCGGCGAGCGCCTGCGCGAGCGCATCGCGCCGGTCGACGCGCAGCACGACGGTGTCGCCGATCGCGGGATCGCCGGCGCGCACCACCCTGCCTGCGGCGAACGACAGGCTCGGCACGTCGAGGCGCCAGGTGATCACGCGCGTGCGCAGGTGCGCGACGCGCTCGGCGGCGGCGACGACCGGGTCCTGCAGCCCGGCGAGGCCGGCCGGCACGACGACGAGGTGTAGCGCGATCGCGAGCACGGTCGCCGCACCGAGCACGGCCTGCCTCGCCGGCGCCAGCACCGCGATCGCGAGACCGGCGCACCCGAGACCGACGAGCCACGCGCGGTACCCGCCGAGCACGACCGCCGCGTCGCGCGCGGCCTGGCGATGGAAGGCGTCGGGTATCGCGTCGGCCACCGACGGCCACCACCACGGCAGCGACGCGCAGGCGATGAGCATGACCCCGCACACCGCGCGCTCCCAGCCGAAGCGCGCGTCGGACCGGCTCATGCCGGCGGCGAGCGCGCCGAGCGCGGCGAACAGCCCGCCGATGCCGTAGAACAGGTAGTGCGGCAGCTTCGTCGCCGAGAACGAGAAGAACAGCAGCACGAACACCGCCGGAATCCACGCGAGCCCGAACGCGCGGTCGCGAAACGGGTGCGAGGGGTCGCGCAGCGCGCCGGCGACCGCGCGCACCAGCAGCGTCGTCCACGGCAGCAGCGCCAGCAGCAGCACGATCGGGTAATAGCCCGGTCCGTGATCGAAGCCGTGCATCGGGGCGAGGAAGCGTCCGACGTTGTGCGTGCCGAAGAAGCCGTCGATGAAGGCCGCTCCCATCGCGCGCCACTGCAGCAGGTACCACGGCAGCGCAAGCAGCACCAGCAGCGCCCACGCGATCGGATCGAGCAAGAGGTGGCCGAGCCGCGCGCCGCGCGCCGACCACCACGCGGCGAGCGGCACGCAGATCGCCGGCACCAGCAGCGCGATCGGGCCCTTGGCCAGCAGACCGAGCGCGATCGCGGCCGCCGCGACGCGCGCGAAACGGCGGGCGTGCACCTGCTGGCGCGTGAACAGCGCGTGCCAGCTCGCGAGCAGCGCGATCGCGAGCAGCGCGTTCAGCGTCGCGTCGGCCGTCGCGACGCGCGCGATCACCGGCACGGCGAGCGAAGTCGACGCGATCGACGCGCCGAAGGCTGCGGCGAGCAGGTCGCGGCCGGACAGCGACCAGGCCCACGCGGCGACCGCGAGCACCGAGGCAAGACCCGCAAGCGCCGACGGCAGGCGTGCTGCGAGCGGCTCGGCGCCGAGCAGCACGATGAACGGCATCTGCAGCCAGTGGAACAGCACCGGCTTGTCGAAGCGCGGCGCATCGAGCAGCCACGGCGAGACCAGGTCGCCGCGCACGAGCATCTCGCGGGTCGCCTCGGAGAACGCGCCCTCGTCGACGTCGGCGAGCGGCGCCGTGCCGAGTCGCGCGAACAGGATCGCGATCACCGCGAGCAGCACCAGCACGAACAGCGCGCGTTCGCCGCGCGGGGTCGCCTTGCGCCGCCGGGTCGCCACGCGCTCAGCGCCTAGCGGACAGCCAGACGAGCGCGCCGATCACGCCCATCGCCGTGTTGGTCAGCCCGAACAGGACCGAGCCGGCGAACGCGGTCTCGTGGCTCATGCCCAGCGGCACGAAGACCGCGACCGCGGCGAGTTCGCGCGCACCGAAGCCGCCGATCGCCGCCGGAAGCGCCGCCGCGACGAACACCGTCGCGCAGGCCGCGACGATCAGCCAGCCGTCCAGCACGGCGCCGACCGTCCGGCAGGCGGCGACCATCGCGCCGCAGGCGCTGGCCTGCACGAGCAGCGACATCGGCAGCGTACGGATCATCACGCCGAGCCCGCGGCTCACGGTGCGCGCGATCCGCGCGACGCGCCCGCCGCCGACCGCGCCATCGGCCGCGGCCGCGCCCGGCACCAGGCGGCTCGCGAGCGGAAGCAGCGCGACCACCGCGAGCGTCGTCGCGTAGGCGCCGCCGCCCGCCGGCGCCGCGACACCGTCGATGCCCACGACGACGCACGCGGCGAGGCTCAGCATCGCCAGCGCCCACAGGCCGCCGATCCGGTCGAGCGCGACGCTGGCGGCGGCACGCGACGCACGCCGATCGACGCCGGCCGGCGTCGCCGACACCGCGCCGGCGACCCGCCAGGCATCGCCGGCAACCAACCCGCCCGGCAGCACCGCGTTGCCCGCGAGCGCCTGGAAGCTCAGGACCAGCGCGCGGCCGCGGGTGATCGGGACGCCCAGTGCCAGGAGGATGCGTCGCCAGCGCAGTGCGCTGGTGCACTGGTTCGCGAGCGTGAGCAGCACGGCGAGCGCGAACCACGGCCAGTGTGCGTCGCGCGCCAGCGCGCGGAGCTGCGCCGGTTCCAGGGTCGCGGCGATGCCGAGCAGCAGCATCGCGCCGAGCAGCGGGCGCACGAAGCGCCATCGGCGGGGCGGACCGGCGACCGCCTCGGCGGACCCGGATCGCGACGCGTCGTCGCTCACTCGCCCGCTGCCGGGCGCGACGACGCGGGCGGGTCGGACGAAGGCTGGTCCGCCGCGCCGGGCGACGCCGCGGCGGGTCGGCCCGACGCGATCGGGAACGCGCGGAATCGCGCGACCGAACGCGACGCGGCGCGCACCGCGGCGCGCGACGCGGTCGTCGAGTCGGCCTGCGCGCCGAAGCGTTCGTCGAGCAGGTACTGCTTGCGCCCCAGTGGCTCGTGGTAGATGCGGGTCAGCAGCTCGCCGAGCAGCCCGGTCGCGAGGAACTGCACGCCGATGAGCGTCAGGAACCCGCCCAGCAGCAGCAGCGGCCGGTTGCCGATCGACTCGCCGGTGACGAGCTTCAGACCGGCGAGCCACGCCATGATCGTCAGGCCGCTCGCGACCATCACGAACGCGATCCCGCCGAACGCGTGCATCGGGCGGTGCAGGAAGTGCATCGTGAAGCGGATCCAGAGCAGGTCGAGCAGCACGCGCACCGTGCGGTCGACGCCGTACTTGGACTTGCCGGCGCGCCGCGGCTCGTGGTTGACCGGCACCTCGACGATCTTCGCGCCGACCTCGGCCGCGAGCGCGGGGATGAAGCGGTGCTGCTCGCCGTACAGGTGAAGCTCGTGGATGACGTGCGCGCGATACGCCTTGAGCGCACAGCCGTAGTCGTGCAACTGCACCCGGGTGACGCGCGAGATCAGCAGGTTGGCGAGCCGGGACGGCAGCTTTCGCGACAGCGTCGCATCCTGGCGGCGCTGTCGCCAGCCGGACACGCAGTCGACGTCCGGGTTGTCCTCGAGGATGCCGAGCAGCATCGGGATATCCGCCGGGTCGTTCTGCAGGTCTCCGTCGAGCGTGACGACGATGCCGCCCGACGCGTTGTCGAAACCCGCCTGCAACGCGGTCGACTGGCCGTAGTTGCGCACCAGGAAGTGCGGCTTGAGCCATGCGCGTTCACCGGCGAGTTCGGCCAGCAGTTCGCGCGAGCGGTCGCGCGAGCCGTCGTCGACCACGAGCAGCTCGAACGGACGCCCGTAAGCGAGCATCACCGTCCCGATCGCGTCGACGAGCCGCGACAGGTTCTCGACCTCGTTGTACACCGGGACGACGATCGAGATCATCGTGCCGCGCTCAGCGCCCGGGACCGGCGTGCGGGTCGGAGGTGCGGGTACGTTGCCGACGACGTGAGTCATGGAGAATCACCAGCAGGGTGACCAGGGAGGAGACGGCCACGACGATGATGCCTGAAGCCAGGATGTCGCTGAGGAAATGCGAGCCGCTCAGCAGTCGGGCATAGCCGATCGCGCCACCCGACGCCAGCCCGCACCACAGCCACCGCCGGCGCCGGGACACGAAGATGCCCACCAGCGGGGCGAAGGCCGCACCGCCGTGGCCGCTCGGGAAACTGCAGTTGCGGCTGCAGTCGCCCGGCAGCCGGTAGACCGGGGTGAAGTGCTGGTCGCCCGCGAAGAGCGTCGTGTCGCGCGGACGCGCCCGCGACCACAGCGGCTTGAGCACCTCGTTGACGACGAGCCCCGGGCCGAGGACCAGGCTGAGCGCGACGATCGTCACCTGCAGCCGCCGCCGGGACGGCCTGAACAGTTCGAAGACCCACCAGCAGACCGCGATCGCGAGCGCCACGTTCGCGGCGAGCAGCGTGATCCGGGTGAACTCGACCATCCACTCGGCGCGATCGTAGGGGAACACCGGCGGGTTCGCGTGCGCGTCGAAGAACAGCGCGCTCAGCCGCAGGTCGAGCTGCGGCGCGATCGAGAAGACGAGGACGAACGCGAGCGTCATCCACGCCGACGCGATCAGGCCCCGGCGCGCGCTCGCCAGGCCGTCGGCCGGCGTCCACGCCCGGTCGGTGTCGCGTGCGCGGCTCATCGCGCCGGGGTCGCCCGCGCCGCGTCGGACGCCGCCGAGAGGCGCGCGGCCGGCGGTGCGAAACCGTCGGCACGATACAACACGATCCGTCGGTCGCGGCGCCCGCCCGGCGCGACGAGGGCGACGCGCGGTGCGACCTCGTCCGGCACGCGCTGCAGACCGGGAAAGGCCGCCTCGAGACGCTCGAGCCGCCGGGGCTCCGGCGCCGCCTGCGCGCCGCCAGGCACGCGCGGCCCCTCGAGTACCA
Source organism: Lautropia sp. (assembly GCA_050248115.1). Taxonomy (GTDB): domain Bacteria; phylum Pseudomonadota; class Gammaproteobacteria; order Burkholderiales; family Burkholderiaceae_E; genus Lautropia. The sequence continues at coordinate 216,933 of JBFWSZ010000010.1, read as the reverse complement.
GCAGGATCGGCGTCGTCGCGGCTGCCGGCGCCTGTGCGAGGTCCTGGAAGCGGCGATAGTGATCGTCGTCGGCGGCGCCGGGATCCCACGCGCGCAGGTCGGTCACGTCGGGCCAGCCATAGGCGCTGATCGCCGCGAGCAGGCGGCGATCCTCGGCGACGACGCGCAGGCCGGGCGCGGCGGCGACCTGATCGCGCACCTCGAGCGCCGCCTCGCGCCACCCCTGCAGGCGCAGGAACGGGTTGCGCGCGGCGTCGTCGGCCCAGCGGGTCGCGGCGAATACCGCCGGCCCGTGGATCACCAGCGCGCCGAGCACGAGGTTGAACGCGAGCGTCAGGCCGAGCAGCAGGCGGCGCGGCGTCGGCACGCGCACCGCATCGGCGTCGACGAGCCACCACGCCGCGACGATCGAGACCCCGATCGCGGCAGGCAACGCCCAGTTCGCGAACGCGCGACTCGACAGCGCCTGCGCCATGATCAGCAAGAGCATCGCGCCGGCGAACAGCAGGCCGATGCGCACGCCGGGCGGGACCGTGCGCACGCCGTGCCGGAGCGCGCGCCAGCACGCGAGGACGAACACGGCGAACACGACCGGCGAGAACACGCCGAACTGCGCGGCGACGAAGCTCGCGACGCTGCCCACGCGCTGCGCGAGTCCGTGCTCGCCGGCCTGCGCGACCCCGGAGATGTCGGCGTGGTGGCCGATGGTCGCGAAGCCGTGCTGCGCGTTCCACCAGAGGTTCGGCAGGAACACCGCCAGCGCGACGCCGGCGGCGAGCCAGGGGCCCGGCGAGCGGAGCAGCCCGCGACGCCACGCGAGGATCGCGGCGGCGACGACGAACACGCCCATCGAGTACTTGGCCAGCAGCCCGAAGCCGACGCACGCGCCGCAGGCGATCCACGGCCAGCGCGACGCCGGGGCGTCGCGAAGCGCGCGCACGAGCGCGAGCAGCGCGAGCGACCACCACATCAGCAGCCACGCGTCGGTGGTCGCGAACAGGCTGTAGAACGCGGCGAAGGGCGCGCTGACGAACAGCGCGAGCGCCGCGGCGGCGGCGCCCGCCGACAGCCCCAGCGCCGCGGCGGTCGCGGCGACCGAGAGCCCTGCGACCAGCATCGCCACCGGCTGCAGCATCCGCACGCAGCCCTCGTCGAGCACCGCGTCGCGGCGCTCGACGCGCCACGGACACAGCGCGCCGGCGCCGGCGATCGCGAACGCGATCATCGGCGGCTTCGAGTAGTAGCCCGGCGCCAGCGCGTGCGACCAGCCCGCGTACTGCGCTTCGTCGACCTGCAGTGGCAGCGGTGCCGCGAGAACCGCCGCGAGACGCCACCCGCTCAACGCGAAGGCCAGCATCAACGCCACGAGCAACCAGCGATGGCCGGCACGTACCACGGTCACCCGGACGGGCGCGAGCCCGGATCGATCTGCCGCGCCAGCGTGGCCATTTCGTCCTCGGCAAGGTACTTCGCGACGTCGGCCGCGCCCTTGCCCGCGGGGTCGCGGGTCCAGGAGACGTCGCGGCGCACGATCGCCGGCGGGCTGCCGGCGATGACGACGCAACCGGGCACGTTGCCTTCGATGACCGTGCCGGCCGCGACGATCGCGCCCGCGCCGACCAGCGAGTCGGCCCGCACGAGCGCGCCCGCGGCGATGCGGACGTGGTCCTGGATCACGATCTCCGGGCGCTCGCGATGGCCGATGCGGCTCAGCGTGTCGAGTTCGAACACGCAGTGCCGGTCGCCGACGTGCAGGCTCGCGCGGTCGATCAGGCAATCGTTGCCGATCGCCAGCCGCCCGCCGTCGCCGACGTAGCACTCGACGCCCAGCGCCGAGGTGCCGTTGCCGATCTCGACCGAGCACTCGCCCCACAGGCGGAAGAACCACTCGCCCTCGCAGCCGCTGCCGAAGGCGAGCCGCTGGTTCGACGCGCCGATCAGGATCTGCGCGCGCGGGATCGAGCCGAACTGGAGCTCGATGCCGCCGTGACCCTCGCGCCGCTCGCCGTCGTGCGTGCCGAGTCGCAGTCTCGCCAGGTCGCGCTCGAGCCCGCGCGGCACGCGCACCACGCCCTGCAGCCGCTTGGCGCCTTCGTCGAGGAAACACGCGAGCGGCAACTCGTCGATCGCGAGCTCGAGCACGCCGGCGTCGAGCGCGCGCCGCGATTGAGGCACCCGCGCGCGCGCGGCGCGGTCCGCATTCGCCGCGCCCTCGGCGGGCCCAGCGACGTCGCCGTTGCCGGACGACAGGATGCCGAGCCGGCTGCGGAACTCGTCGGTGAGGAACAGCGACTGCGAGAACGCCGACAGGTTCGTCGCCCCCATGTGCTGCTGGATGACCGCCTCAGACTCGGCCTCGCGACCGAGTATCAGGCGAAATCCCCAGATGACTGCATCCCTCGTGACCGGCATGGATCCTCGCGATGATCGGTGGACGGCACCCACGGTCCGTGGCGCGCAACCGACGCGAATTCTAGCCTGCACGCGACGGGACGCCGCGTCAGAAGCGCCACGTATAGCGCACGCCGACGAGGTTGATGCCGGGGTTCGGCTCGTCGAGCCCGCCGTTGGAGAAGTGCTCGATCCGCACGCTGAGGTCGTGGCGCGCGCCGGCGCCCCAGGTCCAGCCGACGGCGAGGTGGTCCCGGAACTGGAACCGGCTCGAGAAGCGCTTGTCGCGACTGCGATACACCGGGGTCAGGTAGCTCGGGCCGATGCCGATCTCCGCGTAGGGTCCGGTCGTGTCGACGCCGCGCAGGCGAAGCACCGGCACCAGGCTGAACTGGCTGACCCACGCCCACGAGCGCACGCCGTCGGCGCCGCGGGCGCGCCATCGCCCCATCGCGAACTCGAGCTGCCCCTCGAGCAGCAGCCCGGGGGCCGGCCGCCACACCGGTCCGGGTGCCCATTGCAGCCCGAGACTGAGCGAATCGGTGCCCTCCCCGCCGGCGGACTGGATCGACACGCTGTCCGGAAGCAGCGGGCTGCGCGACGCGCGCGCCGCAGCGGCCTCCGGCGCGACGGTCGCGGGCGCCGCCGCGGCGAACGGGGCGACGGGCGCGCAGACCAGGCAGCACGCGAGGGCGGTAACCGGGGAAGGCGGCGGCACGACGCACGAAGGAAGGTGGGCAGCGCCGGCGGCAAGCGGCGTGCCCGCACCGTACTTCCTAGTAGCCGCGGCGCCGGTCGACCAGGTTCGACGCGGCTTCGCCGCGCGCCACCGCCTCCAGGTTCGCACGGACCACCGCGACCGCCGAGCGCATGTCGGTGAGCGCCGCGACGTGCGGGAGCACGGTCACGTTCGGATGCGTCCAGAACGGGTGCGCAGCCGCGAGCGGCTCGGTGGCGAACACGTCGAGCACCGCCCGCCCGACCCGACCCGCGTCGAGCGCGGCCAGCAGGTCGCGCTCGACCACATGCGCGCCGCGCGCGAAATTGACGATCGCCGCGCCCTCCGGCAGGTACCCGAAGAATCGCGCGTCGAGCAGGCCGGTCGTCGCCGGCGTCAGCGGCAGCAGGTTCACGACGACATCGGCGTCGGCGAGCAGGCCGGGCAATGCCTGCGCGCCGGCTTCGGGCACCACGCCCGCGACGGCGTCGGCGTCGGCGTCGGCGTCGGCGCCGCCGGATCCGCTCGCGCGCGCGCGCCACGCACCGACCCGATACCCCTGCTGCGCGAGCGCGCCTGCGACGGCACGCCCCATCTCCCCGAAGCCCAGCACCACCACGCGCACGTCCTGCGCGCGCCGCTGCGGCCGTTGTCGCCACACGCGCGCACGCTGCTGGTGCGCGTAGTCGAAGAACCCGCGATGCAGCGCCAGCGTCGCCCAGAGCGCGCTCTGCGCCATTGCCGCCGTCATCGCCGGATCGACCATCCGGGCGATCGGCACCTCGGCGGGCACCGTCGGGTCGGCGACCAGCCGGTCGACGCCGGCCCACAGCGACTGGATCAGGCGCAGCCGCGGCAGGCCGCGCAGCGCACCGGGCGCCGGGTTCGCGACGACCGCGAACGCGATCGCCTCGGGGTCGGCGACCTGCGCGACGTCGACGATGCGGGCCGCCGGCATCGCGGCGCACAGCGCCTCGCGCCACGCCGCGCGCTCGGTCGGCGCGGCGGTACTGTCGAAAACGATCTGCATCGATGCATCCATGCGTGGACGCGCGCCGCGTGCCGGACGAGGGCCTTCGCGAAGCGCACGGTTACGCTACTTTACGCGAGCCGCGTCCGCGGTTCACGCGCTTCGTCGATACTGTCCGTTCCCAGACTCCCCGCGCACCACACGATGAGCACGCGTACGGCTGCGACGGCCGCGATCCGCTTCGGGCTCGGCGCCGCCCCGGGCGAGCTCGAGCGCATCGGCCACGCGCCGCGCGACTGGCTGATGCGCCAGATCGACGCGCGGCAGACCGTGCCCGAGCGCCTCGCCGGCTACCCGCGCGCCGACGCGATCGTCGGCGACGCGTTCGCGTTCCAGCTCGCCGGGCGCCCGGCGGCCGGCCGCGACGCGGTCCTCGAACATCGCCGGCGTTTCGGCGAGGAACTGGCCGACCGGCTGCTCGTCATGGTGTCGAGCGAGACGCCGCTCGCCGAGCGGATGGTGCTGTTCTGGTCGAACCACTTCACGGTCTCGCGCAGCCGCGCGATCGTCGGCCCCGCCTGCGGTGCCTACGAGCGCGAGGCCATCCGCCCGCACGTCTTCGGTCGCTTCGAGGACATGCTGGTCGCGGCCTGTCGACACCCGTGCATGACCACCTATCTCGACAACTTCGTGTCGGTCGGGCCCGCGTCGCGCGATGGCGGCGGCGCCGGGCGCCGAACCGGCCAGGAGACCGGCGCGAGACGGCGCGGACTCAACGAGAACCTCGCGCGCGAGATCCTCGAACTGCACACGCTGGGGGTCGACGGCGGCTATCGCCAGGACGACGTCGTCGAGCTCGCGAAGGCACTGAGCGGCTGGACGCACGGCGGACGCCGCAGCCGGCGCGAGGTCGCCGCCGGCGTCCCGGTACACGGCCGGTTCGAATTCAGGGCGTCGATGCACGAGCCCGGCGCACGAACGGTTCTCGGACGACGCTACGCCGAGGACGGCGAGGCGCAGGGCGAACGGGTGCTGCGCGCGCTCGCGCACCATCCGGCAACCGCCAGGCACCTCGCGCGCAAGCTCGTGCGCCACTTCGTCGACGACGACCCGCCGCCGACCGACGTCGCGCGGATCGCCGCCGTGTTCTCCGGCAGCGGCGGCGATCTTGCCGCCGTCACGCGGGCGCTGGTCGACCTGGACAGCGCGTGGTCCCGCGCCGCAGGCAAGCTCAGGACCCCTTACGAGGTCGTCTGCGCGACGCTGCGCGCCGTCGACGCCGGCCGCACGCCCGACGCGTGGCGCGCCGCACGGCCCGCCCGCCAGCTCGACGCGCTGCGCCAGATGGGCCAGCTGCCGTTCAGCGCGCCCTCGCCCGCCGGCTGGCCGGACGTCGCGCGCCACTGGGTATCGCCCGCCGCGCTGATGCGGCGCATCGAGTGGGCCCGCGCGAGCGCCCGCGGATTCGATCGCTCGCTCGATCCGATGCGGCTGCTGGCGTCCGCGCTCGGCGAGCACGCGGGCGCCGCCACCCGCGACGCGGTCGCGCGCGCGCCGTCGTCGGATGCGGCACTCGCGATGGTGTTCGCGAGCCACGAGTTCCAGCGCCGCTGACGCGCGCAGGCCCAGCCGGAGGAATCGACGATGACGATCGCCCCCCTACCCCCCGCGTCGTCCGCGGCCGCGCCCGAGGCCTCGCGAGCGCGCACGCCAGCGCCCGCGCCGACGATCGCGGCGGTCCGGGGTCGCGTTCGCCGGTCGAGACGCGCGCTCCTCGGACACGCCGGCGCGCTGGCCGCCGGCGCGCTGACCGGCGCCGTCCGGATGCCGCTCGCGTTCGCGAACGCACCCGGCGAGAACCGCTTCGTGCTGATCGTGCTGCGCGGCGGCCTGGATTCGCTGCACGCGCTCGTGCCCTACGGCGACGACGCGTACTACCGGCTTCGTCCGGCGATCGCCGTCCCACGGCCCGGCAAGGCCGACGGCGCGATCGCGCTCGACGACCGCTTCGGCCTGCACCCGTCGATGCGCGCGCTCGCCGCGCGGTGGCACGAGCGCGAACTGCTGATCGTGCCGGCCGCGACGACGGGATACCGGAACCGCTCGCACTTCGATGCCCAGAACCAGCTCGAGAACGGCTCGACCCGTCCGTTCGGCGCGCCCGACGGATGGCTGAACCGGGCGATCGGGGCGCTCGACGACGGCACGCGCGGCGGCCCCCGATCGTCGCCACGGCCCGGCCTCGCGCTCGGCGTGACGACGCCGCTGGTGCTCTACGGCAGCGCGCCGGTGCGCGGCTGGGCGCCAAGCCGCCTGCCTGCGATCGACGACGACTTCCTCGCGCGGCTCGAGGCGAGCTACGCCGGCGACGCGCTGCTGCACGAGGCGCTGCGCGAGGCGATCGCCGCCCGGCCGGGCCTGAAAGCGCTCGCCGACGACCGGACCGACCCCGCCACGCGTGTCGACCCCTTCGAGGAGCTGGCGACGATGGCCGGCAGGATGCTCGCGACGAGCGACGGGCCCCGCGTCGCCGCCATCGAGTCGGACGGATGGGACACGCACACCGACCAGCCTCGCCGCCTCGCGCGGCGCCTCGAGACGCTCGACCGGGCGCTCGACGCGCTGCGGACGGCGCTGGGTGCCTCGTGGCGCAGGACCGTCGTCGTGGTCGTGTCCGAGTTCGGGCGCACCGCCGCCGAGAACGGCAACCGCGGGACCGACCACGGCGTCGCGAGCCTCGCCCTCGTCGTCGGCGGCGCGGTGCGCGGCGGTCGCCTGCTCGGCGAGTGGCCCGGGCTCGCCGCGGCGCAGCTGCACGAGGGTCGCGACCTGATGCCGACGACGCACTACACCGGCGTGTTCAAGGGCGTCCTGCGCGAGCACCTAGGCATCGCCGACGCCGCGCTCGACACGCGCGTCTTCCCGGGCCAGCACGCGGTGCGCGCGCTCGGCGGCCTGGCCGGCTGAACGGCCTGCCCGGCCGACGACGCCTGCGGCGACGCGCTGGCGTACCATCGGCGCCTTGCGACAGGAGACGTGCGATGGGCAGACGGAGGTCGGCGTGGCGATGAAGCGCCTTGCGCTCGAGTTCGGCATGGGCACCGACCTGCGCGGCGCCGACTACACGAAGGCGGCCGTGCGGGCGCTGAAGGACGCGCTGTGGCACAACGCGCTCAGCGTCTACGACGCACTCGGCTTCGAAGCGCGGCAGATGCACGTGGAGGTGGTGATCGGCGTCGCCCGGCCCGAGGCGGTCGACGCGGCCGCGGTCGCGGCGGTGCTCCCCTACGGCACCAGCGAGGTGAAGGTCGAACGCGGCGGGCTCGACGTTCCCAAGGACGACGGCGGCGCACCCACCGTCATCGCGAACGCGGTCGCGATCGTCTACCTCGATGTCGCGGCGAACTGATCGAAGGAGCCCGGACGTGGCACTCAAGCGGATCATCCTCGAGATGGGCACCGGCAACGACCTCTACGGCGAGGACTACACGAAGGCCGCCCGCCGGGCGGTGCAGGATGCGCTGCATCACAGTTCGCTCACGCTGTTCCGGTCGCTCGGGCTCGACCGCGACCTGATGCAGATCGAGGTGCGGATCGGGGTGCAGAAGCCCGACGCGGTCGACCGTGCCGCCGTCGCCGCGGAACTGCCGTACGGCAAGGTCGTCGTCGTGCCGGTGCTCGGCGGGCTGAACATCGCCGACCCGGTCAACCGGACGCTCAGCGTCGTCGCCACCGCCGGCATCACGGTGCGCTACGACATCGAGCCGGGTCGCTTCAGACCCGCCTGAGCGGGTCGCCCGGCCCGACGCGGTCGCGCCGGTCAGTCGTCGGCAGCCGCCGCCGGCTTCACCTTCCCCAACGCGAGCACGTCGGCGCGCAGCCACCACAGCAGGCCGATGCCCGGAAGCGCCGTGAACACCGTGGCGAGGAAGAATGCCGGCCAGCCGAGGCTCTCGACCATGACGCCCGACGCGGGTCCGACGTAGATCCGTCCGACCGCCGACAACGCCGACAGCAGCGCGTACTGCGCGGCCGAGAAGCGCGCGTCGGTGAGTGCCATCAGGAAGGCGACGAAGGCGGCGGTCCCCATGCCGCCGCACAGGTTCTCGATGCCGACCGCGGCCGCCATCAGGCCGTAGCTCTTGGGCAGCACCGCGAGCGCCCAGTAGCCCAGGTTCGACACCGCCTGAAGGATGCCGAAGATCATCAGCGCCTCGTAGAGCGAACGACGCGAGAGCCACGCGCCGCCGGCGAGCGCGCCGACGAGCGTCGCCGCGAGGCCGAGGCCCTTGTTGATCGTGCCGACCTCGGTCTGGGAGAAGCCGACCCCGCGCAGCAGGAACGACGTGGTCAGCGCGCCGGCGAAGGCGTCGCCGAGCTTGTACAGGACGATCAGCACCAGCAGCGCCATCGCGTGGCGGCGCGAGAAGAACGCGTCCCACGGCTTCACGAACGACGGGAAGCCCACCCGCCGCGCCGCGAGGATCGCCGCGAGCCCCGTCGTCGCGAGGATGCCGGTATCGACCATCAGCACGACGACGCGCGACGGCGCCGCGGCGGGATCGCCGGCGCCGGCCGCGCCGTCGGCTCCGAGCGCGTACGCGGCGATGCGGCTCAGCACCCACCACACGACCGCGCCGGTCGCGACCATCACCAGGAAGCCGACGAGTTCCACCCGCGCGGGGCTCAGCGCGCGCGCGACCGACGGAATCGCCGGACAGAAGAGCGTGCCGAGTGCGAGGACGCCGGTCAGCACGCCCATCAGCCGATAGGTGTCGGGCCAGCCCAGCCACTGGTCGGCGATCACCAGCGCCGCGCCGCCCGACACCAGCATCGCGAGGCGATAGCCGAGCACCGACACCGCCGCACCGGCACCACGCTCGTCGGCGTCGAGCAGGTCTGCGCGGTAGGCGTCGAACACGACGTCCTGCGACGCGGACATGAACGCGATCAGCACCGCGACCATCGCGATCGCCTCGATCGAGCGGCCGGGCTCGAGCGTCGCCATGCCGAAGCAGGCGAGCGCGAGCGCGAGCTGGAACACGACGATCCAGCCGCGGCGACGGCCCAGCATCGGCGGCTCGAAGCGGTCGAGCAGCGGTGCCCAGACGAACTTGAAGGTGTAGGGCAGGCCGACCAGCGCGAAGTAGCCGATCGTTCGGATCGTCACGCCCTCGACCGTCAGCCAGGCCTGCAACGCGCCGGCCGTCAGCGCGAGCGGGAGCCCGCTCGAAAACCCCAGCCACAGCATCGCGGCGATGTTCCGCGAAGCGAACACCTGCGCATATGCGCTGCGAGGCCGGTGCGCCGCGGGGGTCGGTGTCATCGCGCGCAGTGTAGCCCGCGCGAATCGCGCGCGCGGGGGCCGGCGCGTCGACGGGTGCGGCGATGTGGCGCCTAGGCGTCGCTTGGCCGGGCGCGACCGCGCTGATACAGTCCGCGGCATGCCGTCGCCAGCCCCTCCCGCACGATCGAGCGATCCGGCGATGCCGCCGGCGTCGGCGCGGGCGGCCGCGCGCACGCCGGCACGCGCGCCGGAACGATCGTCGGAGCCGGTGCTCGCGCCGGTGCTCGCGCCGGTGTTGACGCCGGTCTTGGCGCCGGTCCTGGCGCTGATGGCGGCGTTGGTGCTGGCGCTGGTGCCGGGCGCCGCGCTCCCGTCGCCCGGCGCGGTCGCGACGCCCGCGGGCGGGTTCGCACTCGCGCGAACCGACCCGTCTGAGGACGACGCGGGTGTCGGCCGCAAGAGCCGGGCGCTGTCGTGGGTCTCGGCCGAGAAGATCGAACGCGAGTCGGCGCAGCAGTATTCGGCGCTGATGCGAGAGGCCGCGCGCAAGGGGGCGCTCGCGCCACCGTCGGCGCCCCGACTGCAGCGGCTTCGCGCGATCGCGCTGCGCCTGGTCGCGCAGGCGCCCCGCTACAACGCCCGCGCGTCGGATTGGGCGTGGGAGGTCAATCTGATCGCGTCGGAGCAGGTGAATGCGTTCTGCATGCCCGGCGGCAAGATCGCGTTCTTCGACGGCATCGTCACGAAGCTGAAGCTCACCGACGACGAGATCGCGATCGTCATGGGCCACGAGATCGCCCACGCGCTGCGCGAGCACGGCCGCGAACGCGCCGGCAAGGAGCGCTGGGCGCGCGTCGGCACCGCGATCGCCGCGATCGGCGGCGCCCTGCTCGGCCTCGGCGATCTCGGCGGGCAGGTCGCGAGCGGCACCGCGACGGTGGTGCTGCTGCGGAACAGCCGCAGCGACGAGACCGAGGCCGACGCCGTCGGGCTCGACCTCGCGGCGCGTGCCGGCTTCGACCCGCGCGCCGGCATCGTCGTGTGGCGCAAGATGGCAGCGGCGGCCTCGCGACAGCCGCCGCAATGGCTGTCGACCCATCCGTCGCACAAGAACCGCATCCGCGACATCGCCGCGAAACTGGAACGCGTGATGCCGCTTTATGCCGAGGCGATCGGCAAGCCGCTGCGCAGGCTCGAGCCCTACCGCTCGAACGTCGGAGAGCCGATACCATGGCCGCCGAAGGGACGCGCCGGCTGAGCGCAGCCGCCGGCGCCGCGCCCTCCGCCCCCCACCCACCGTCAGGAGCGACTACCCATGAGCATGATCGAACTCACCGCCACCGATGGCCACCGACTGGCGGCCTGGAAGGCGGAGCCCACCGGAAAGGCCAAGGGCGCCGTCGTCATCGTGCAGGAGATCTTCGGGGTCAACAGCCACATCCGCGCGGTCGCCGACGCGTATGCCGCCAAGGGTTACCTCGCGATCGCCCCCGCGTTCTTCGACCGGCTCGAGCGCGGCTACGAGACGGGCTACGAAGCCGCCGACATCGCCGCCGGGCGCGAGATGATCGCCAAGCTCGCCTGGAAGGACGCGATGACCGACCTGGCAGCCGGCATCGACGCCGCGAAGGCCGGCGGCAAGGTCGCGGTGATCGGCTACTGCTGGGGCGGCACCATCGCGTGGCTGGCGTCGACCCGGGCGACCGACGCGACCTGTGGCGTCGCCTACTACGGCGGCGGCATCCCGAACTTCGTCGACGAGGCCCCCGCCCGGCCGCTGCTGCTGCACTTCGGCGAGAAGGACACGCATCCGTCGCCGGAGGTCGGGCGCGAGGTCGCGCGGCGCTACCCGTCGGCGACCGAGGTCCACGTGTACGAGGCCGGCCACGGCTTCAACTGCGACCAGCGCGGCTCCTACGACGCCGCGGCGTCGAGCCTCGCGCTCGAGCGCACGCTCGCGTTCCTCGACAAGCACCTCTAGCGCATGCCGGGCCGGCCCAGGGCGCAAGCCGCGGGCCACAGCCCGCCGCCCGGGAAGGCGCCGGCGCCGCCCGTCGGGCCGATCAGGACCTGACGGCGTAGTCGATGATCAGCGCGGCGTGGTCCGAGAAGCGCTCGGCCTTGTAGATCTCGGCACGCTTGGCCTTGCCGGCGATGCCGGGCGTCGCGATCTGGTAGTCGAGCCGCCATCCGACGTTCTTGACCCAGGCCTGGCCGCGGTTGCTCCACCACGTGTATTGCTCGGCACGCGTGTCGAGCCGGCGGAACACGTCGACGAAGCCGATCTCGTCGAAGATGTGCGTGAGCCAGAGCCGCTCCTGCGGCAGGAAGCCGGAGTTCTTCTGGTTCGAGCGCCAGTTCTTCAGGTCGATCTCCTTGTGCGCGACGTTCCAGTCGCCGCACAGGATGATCTCGCGCCCGCTCGCGCGCAGCGCGAGCAGGTGCGCCTTGAAGCGCTCCATGAACCGGAACTTGCACTGCAGCCGCTCATCGGAGCTCGAGCCGGACGGCACGTAGAGCGAAATGACCGAATACGTCCCGAAGTCGGCCTCGAGATAGCGACCCTCGGCGTCGAACTCCTCGCATCCGAAGCCGGCCACCAGCTGCTTCGGCTTCTTGTGCGCGTAGAGCCCGACGCCGCTGTAGCCCTTCTTCTGCGCGAAGTGGAAGTGGCCGCGCGCGCGACCGATCGCGCGCATGCAGTCGTCGAGGTCCTCGGGCCCGGCCCGGACCTCCTGGACGCAGACCACGTCGGCCGACTGCGTCGCGATCCACTCGAGCCACCCCTTTCTGGCAGCCGATCGGATGCCGTTAAGATTCTGGGTCACCACTCGCAACATCGGGACGATCCTGTGAATGCATCCACCTCCGCCACCGCGGAACCGGCGGCGAACGCCCTGGAGTTTATCCGCTTCGCGCTGGAGGTCGGCGTGCTGCGCTTCGGCGAGTTCCGCACGAAGGCCGGCCGCCTGTCCCCCTATTTCTTCAATGCCGGCCTGTTCAACGACGGCAGTACGCTCGGCACCCTCGCGCGCTTCTACGCGGCCCGCCTCGCGCGCGCCGAGGCACGCGAAGGCCTGGGCCGGATCGACATGCTGTTCGGGCCGGCCTACAAGGGCATCACCCTGGCCTCGGCCACCGCGGTCGCGCTCGCAGCCGACGGACGGCGGATGCCCTTCGCCTACAACCGCAAGGAAGCCAAGGACCACGGCGAGGGCGGGACCGTGGTCGGGGCGCCGCTCGTCGGCCGGGTCGCGATCGTCGACGACGTGATCTCCGCCGGGACCTCGGTGCGCGAATCGGTCGAGATCATCCGCTCGCACGGAGCGACGCCGGCGGCGGTGCTGATCGCGCTCGACCGCCAGGAACGCGGGGGCGACGCGACGCATGTCTCCGCGCTGTCGGCCTCCGAGGAAGTGCAGCGCGAGTTCGGCATCCCGGTCATCGCGATCGCCGGCCTGGACGATCTGTTCGACTACCTCGACCGTCGCCCGGCCGACCCGGCGAGCGCCGCCCATCGTACGCGGATCACCGACTATCGTGCCCGCTTTGGCACCGGAAGAGCGACTTGAATACGCTTGCCGCATGTATCCAGCCAGATCACCGATGCGGCTCGTCCGCCGGGCAGCAGCGCTCGCGCTGGTGCTCGTCGCGACGGGCGCCCGGGCCCAGGACCAGGAACGGCCGGGCGCGGGCATCTACTCGTGCACCGACGCGAACGGCAGGATCATCACCTCGGACCGGCCCATCCCGGACTGCGCGAAGCGCGAACTCAGGGTGCTCAATGCCGACGGCTCGGTGCGCGAAATCATCTCGGCCCCGCTCACGAAGGAGCAGCAGAAGCAGCGGGCGCGCGATGAGCAGCGGCGCGTCGAGGAGGCGTGGGCGAAGAAGGTGCAGCAGAAGCAGCGGGCGCGCGATGAGCAGCGGCGCGTCGAGGAGGCGTGGGCGAAGAAGGTGCAGCAGGCGCGCGACCGGAACCTGCTGCAGACCTTCGAGGACGAGCGCGCGATCGAGTCGCTGCGCCGGCGCACGATCGCCGACATCGACCACGAGATCAAGCTCGCGACGCTCCGCATCCTGTCGCTCGACAAGGAGATGAAGATCGCGCAGCAGGAGGTCGAGCGCTTCCGCCAGGAGCGCGCCGGCAGTCGCATCCCCTTCGTTTACCAGCAGCGGATCACCGACGCGGCCAACGCGATCCTTGCCGAGGACGCGCTGATCAAGGACCGCCGCGAGGAGCGCGAGCGCGCGAATGCTCGCTTCGATGCGGATTCGAAGCGGCTGAGCGAACTGCTCGGTCGCCCGGTGCGATCGGCAGAGGCGTCGAAGACCGGCTCGTGAACCGGGGTGGTGCCGATGCGCCACCGCGTCGCGCACGATCGGTGACAACCCCCAGGAGGCTGTCGGGTGATGTACTGTCACCGGATCGCCGGTCGCCGCGATCAGCCGACGCCGGCCCTCCGACATCCCCGTCCACCCGGGAGGGACCCGACGATGAAGACCTGGAGAAGCACGCTCGCGCTGCGCGCGGTCGCGCTCGCGATGCTCGCCGCGCCGTGCGTTCTGCCCGCAAAGGCCGCGACCTGCGGCACCGACGCGCGGATCACGATCGCCGAGATGACGTGGCTGTCGGCCGCGACCATGGCTCACCTCGCCGACCGGATCCTGTCGACGGGCTATGGCTGCAACACCGAGCTCGTGCCGGGCGACACGGTGCCGACCGCGAGCTCACTGCTCGCGAAGGGCGAGCCGATGATCATGCCCGAGCTGTGGATGGGATCGCTCGGCGAGATCTGGGCGAAGGTACGGGCGAAGGGAATCGCGTTCAAGGCCGGGGACGCGTTCACCGACGGCGGCAACGAGGGCTGGTTCATCCCCGACTACGTCGCGAAGGCGAACCCCGGCCTGAAGTCGGTCGCCGACCTGCCGGACTACGCGCACCTGTTCGTCGAGCCGGCGTCGGGCGCGAAGGCGAGGCTCTACGGCTGCCCGCCGGGGTGGGCGTGCGAGATCACCAACGCCAACCTGTTCAAGGCGGCGGGACTCGCCGACAAGGGCTTCGAGCTGTTCTCGCCGGGCTCAGGCGCGAACCTCAAGGCGAGCATCGCGCGCAAGGTTGCGCGACGACAGCCGGTGCTGGCCTACTACTGGGGGCCGACCGAGGTGATCGGCAAGTACCACCTGGTGAAGCTCGACATGGGCCCCTTCGACCAGCAGCGATTCGACTGCATCGCGTCGAGCGACTGCCGGGAGCCGCGACTCACCGACTTCAGGAAGGGCGAGATCGCCGTCGTCGCCGTGACCTCGCTCGAGCGCGACGCCCCGGCCGTCGTCGCGTTCCTGTCGAAGATGCGGATCCCGAACGAAACGATCCAGTCGGTGCTCGCGTGGGGAGACGACGCGTCGGCGTCGCCCCGCGAGATCGCGACGCACTTCCTGAAGACGCAGGCGCCGCTGTGGACGACGTGGGTCCCGCAGGACGTCGCGGCGAAGGTCAGGGAGAGCCTGAAGTGACGCCGCTCGGCGCCGGCTGAGGGGCGCCGGCGATGGCGGCGGACTTTCCCGAGCTGATCGACCTGCGCGCGCTCGGGCGCGCGATCGACGGCGCATTCGAGTCGGTGGTCGTGCGGTTCGGCGAGTCGCTCGAGATCGCGTTCCTGCCGGTGCTGAAGCTGCTGATCGGGATCGAGAACCTGCTCGTCTGGCTGCCGTGGTACCTGGTGATCGCCGGGATCGCGGCACTGGCCTGGCTCGCATCGCGCAGCGCCGCGATCACGGCGAGCGTCGCCGCGATGCTGTTCGCGCTCGGGCTGCTCGGCCTCTGGGACGCGTCGATGGCGACGCTCGCGCTGATGATCGCCGCGACCGTCCTGTCGGTGCTCGTCGGCCTGCCGATCGGGATCGCGATGTCGCGCTCGAACCTGCTGGAATCGATCGCGCTGCCGGTGCTGGACATCATGCAGACGCTGCCGATCTTCGTCTACCTGATCCCCTTCGTGATGCTGTTCGGCCCGGGCAAGGTGCCGGCACTGCTCGCGACGATCCTGTTCTCGGTGCCGCCGATGATCCGGCTGACCAACCTCGGCGTGCGGCAGGTCGACGCGGACGTGCTCGAAGCCGTGACCGCCTTCGGCGCGACGCCGCGCCAGCGCCTGCTCACCGTGCAGCTGCCGCTCGCGCTGCCGACGATCATGGCCGGCGTCAACCAGACGACGATGATGGCGCTGTCGATGGTGGTGATCGCGTCGATGATCGGCGCGGGCGGGCTGGGCTACCAGGTGCTGCAGGGCATCCAGCGGCTGGAGGTCAGCCGGGGACTGATCGCCGGGCTCGGCATCGTGCTGCTCGCGATCGTCTTCGATCGCATCGCGCAGTCCTTCGGGCGACGCATGCAGCAGCACCTGCGGTCGCCGGAATAGTCGGCACGTGCCCAGGATCGTCGTCGAGAAGGTCTCCAAGATCTTCGGCCCGCACCCGGCGCGCATGCTGGCGCTGCTCGAGGCGGGAATGTCCAAGCAGGAGATGCTCGAGCGCCATGGGCACGTCGTCGGCATCCGCGACCTGAGCCTGTCGATCGAGGACGGCGAGACCTTCGTCGTGATGGGCCTGTCGGGCTCGGGCAAGTCGACGCTGATCCGGCACCTGAACCGGCTAATCGAACCGACGGCGGGCCGCATCCTCGTCGATGGCCAGGACATCCTCCGGCTCGACGACGCGGGCATCCGCGCGCTGCGCCGCCACGAGGTGTCGATGGTGTTCCAGCGCTTCGGCCTGCTGCCGCACCGCACCGTGCTCGAGAACGTCGCCTACGGCCTGCTGACGGCCGGGGTCCCGAGACGCGAGGCGCTCGAGCGCGCACGCACGCAGATCGACCTCGTGTCGCTCGGCGGCTTCGAAGGCCGCTATCCGGCACAGCTGTCGGGCGGCATGCAGCAGCGCGTCGGCCTCGCACGCGCGCTCGCGACCGACGCCGGGATCCTGCTGATGGACGAGGCGTTCAGCGCGCTCGACCCGGTCATCCGCGACGAGCTGCAGGCGCAGCTTCGGCAGTTGCAGAAGACGCTGCGCAGGACGATCGTGTTCATCACCCACGACCTCGACGAGGCGCTGCGCGTGGGCGACCGGATCGCGATCCTGCAGGACGGCGAACTGCGCCAGTGCGACCGCGCGCACGCGATCCTGCTCGCACCGGCGCACGAGCACGTCGCGCGCTTCGTGCGCGGCGTGAACCGCGCGAAGGCGCTCACGATGGGGGCGATCGCGCAGGCGGCGACGACGCTGGCGCGAAGCGAGGCCGACGCCGCGGCGTGCCTCGCGCGAATGGGTGCGGCCGGCGCCGTGCTGCTGCTCGACCGAGCAGGCCGGACGTCGGTGATCACGGAATCCTTCGCGCGCGCGCACGCGGATCGGCCCCAGGCCTGGTGGCGCGAGACGGGGCGCCTGCCCGACGCGATCCGGATCGACGCGACGCTCACGATCGAACAGGGGCTGCAGGCGCTCGGCCGCAGCGACGCGCCGTTGCTCGCGATCGACGCGAGCGGCGACGAGGTCGGGGTCGTCGGCACGCTGGCCGCGATCCGTGCCCTCGCCGGCGCCTAGGGACTGCGCACGACGATCGTGCCCGCGCCGGGGCGCCGCAGACCCTAGCCGATGCGCTCGCGCAGCAGCGCACCGATGCGCTGCGGATTGCCCTTGCCCTTGCTCGCCTTCATCACCTGCCCGACCAGCGCGTTCAGCGCCTTCTCCTTGCCGGCGCGGAACTCCTCGACCGACTTCGGGTTCGCGGCGAGCGCGGCGTCGACCAGCGGCACGATCGCGGCGTCGTCGCTGATCTGACGCAGCCCGCTGTCGTCGATCGCGCGGTCGACCGCGTCGGCCGACCGGGCGCCCTCCCGCCACAGGCGCTGGAACAGCTCGCGCGCGCCGCTGCCCGACAGCGTGCCGTCGACGACCCGCGCGACGAGCCGCCCGAGCACGGCCGGTGCGATCGGCGCGGCGCCGACCTCGACGCCGTCACGATTGAGCTGCGCCGCGAGGTCGGTGATCACCCAGTTCGCAAGCGGCTTCACGGCGCCGGGCGCGGCGGCGATCACCGGATCGGCGAACGCGGCCTCGAAGAAATCCGAGACGGCGCGGGACGCGGTCAGCGCGAGCACGTCCTGCGCGCCGAGCCCGAACGAGGCGCGATAGCGTGCGCGCCGCACCTGCGGCAGTTCCGGCATCCGTGCGCTCACCGTGTCAATGCGCGCGGCGTCGATCACCAGCGCGGGCAGGTCCGGGTCGGGAAAGTAGCGGTAGTCGTGCGCGTCTTCCTTGCTGCGCATCGAGCGGGTCTCGCCGGCATCGGGATCGTAGAGCCGCGTCTCCTGCACGACGCGCCCGCCGTCCTCGATCAGGTCGATCTGGCGTGCGATCTCGAAGTCGATCGCCTGCTCGAGGAAGCGGAACGAGTTCAGGTTCTTGATCTCGCAGCGGGTGCCGTACGCTGCCTGCCCGGTACGCCGCACCGACACGTTGGCGTCGACCCGGAACGAGCCCTCCTGCATGTTGCCGTCGCAGATGCCCAGCCAGGTCACGAGCCCGTGCAGCGTGCGCGCGTACGCGACCGCCTGCTTCGCGCTGCGCATGTCGGGCTCGCTCACGATCTCGAGCAGCGGCGTGCCCGCCCGGTTCAGGTCGATGCCGCTCATCCCGTGGAAGTCCTCGTGCAGCGACTTGCCGGCGTCCTCCTCGAGATGCGCGCGCGTGAGCCGCACCACCTGCGCGACGTCGTCGACGTGGATCTCGAGCGAACCGCCGACCACCACCGGCAGGTCCATCTGGCTGATCTGGTACCCCTTGGGCAGGTCCGGGTAGAAGTAGTTCTTGCGCGCGAACACCGAGCGCGGCGCGATCCGCGAGCCGAGCGCGAGCCCCAGCCTGATCGCGCAGTCGACGGCCGCGGTGTTGAGCACCGGCAGCGTGCCCGGCAGCGCGAGGTCGACCGCGCACGCCTGCAGGTTCGGCTGCGCACCGAACGCGGTCGACGCGCCGGAGAAGATCTTGGAGCGGGTCGCGAGCTGGGCGTGGGTTTCGAGCCCGATCACCACCTCCCAGCCCGGGCGTGGCGCCGGCACCGGCACCTCGGTGGTCGACGGGAGCGACGCGGTCGCGGGTTGCATGCTGGCTGCGTTCCTCCGGTCTAGCGCGCGAGGTCGGCGCAGCGCCCGGTGGCCGGGTCGAACATCACCGGCCAGGCCTCGTCGTAGATCGCGCCGGTGCACCGGCGCTGACACGCCGCGTGCGCGAGCGTCACCCGGCGGCGATCCTGGTAGATCAGCAGCCGGCAGCCGCTGCCGTCGCGCGCGGTCATCTCGATGTGCGGCGACTGCTTCGTCTGGGTGAAGTCGGCGTAGTCGAAGCGGCAGCTGCCGCGCTTGCCGACCCACAGCTGCCACGCGAGCGACTGCACGACGCCGCCGCGCACGTTCAGCGATGCGTTCTCGCGAAAACCGTCGTCCTCGCGCTGCTCGCAGTGCCCGGCCAGGCTGAGGCCGCCGCGTTGCGGTACCGGTTGCGGCAGCCCCTGCTGCGGCGTGCTTCGCGGCGACGGTGGCGTGCCGGACGGCGGCGGCGCCGGGCCGCGCACCGGCGCAGGCCGGCCCTCGTCGCCGAGGATCGCGCACGACGCGAGCCAGGCGCAACAGAGCAGGACGGCCGCCGTGCGAATCCCGCCGCCAACACCGCTTCGTGTCTTCACGATCCGACTCCTTCGGGCCTGGCGTGGTGCCAGTCGGTGGCCTGCTGCAGCAGGCTTGCGACGCGCAGCAGCCGCGCCTCCTCGAACCACGGGCCGATCAGCTGCAGCCCGACCGGCAGGCCCTGCGCGTCCGCGCCGCACGGCACCGACATCGCCGGCACGCCGGCGAGCGACGCGGGCAGCGTGAACACGTCGGCGAGGTAGTTGCGCACCGGATCGTCGGTCTGCTCGCCGATGCGCCACGCGGCGGTCGGCGCGATCGGGCCCGCGATCAGGTCGACGCGCGCGAAGGCCGCCTCGAAGTCGTCGGCGATCAGCCGGCGCAGCCGCTGCGCCTTCACGTAGTACGCGTCGTAGTACCCGTGCGAGAGCACGTAGGCGCCGATCATGATCCGCCGCTTGACCTCGGCGCCGAAGCCTTCGGCGCGCGTGCGCATGATCATGTCGCGCAGGTCGCGCGGGTCGTCGGCGCGGTGGCCGTAGCGCACGCCGTCGAATCGCGAGAGGTTGCTCGACGCTTCCGCCGGCGCGATCACGTAGTACGCGGGGATCGCGAGCTCGGTGCGCGGCAGCGAGATCGGGACCGGCTCGGCGCCGAGCGACACGAGCGCGTCGATGCCGGCCCGGACCGCGTCGCGCACGCCGGCGTCGAGGCCGGCGCCGAAGAACTCGTCCGGCAGGCCGACGCGCAGGCCGGCGAGCGGTGCCGATCCGGCCGCCGAATCCGCGCGCCAGGATCCGCCCGCCGCGCACGCGCCGACGAGGTCGGGGACCGCACGCTCGCTGCTGGTCGAGTCGCGGGGGTCGAAGCCCGCCATCGCCTGCAGCACCCGCGCGCAGTCGTCGGCGCTGCGCGCGATGACGCCGGCCTGGTCGAGGCTGCTCGCGAACGCGATCATGCCGTAGCGCGAGACGCGCCCGTAGGTGGGCTTGATGCCGGTGACGCCGCACATCGACGCCGGCTGGCGCACCGAGCCGCCGGTGTCGGTGCCGGTGGCGACCGGCACGAGCCCGGCGGCGACCGCGGCGGCCGACCCGCCGGACGAACCGCCGGCGATGCGATCGCGATGCCACGGATTGCGCACCGGGCCGTACACCGGGTTCTCGTTGGCCGAGCCCATCGCGAACTCGTCGCAGTTCAGCTTGCCCAGGCAGACGCCGCCGGCCGCGTGCAGGCGCTCGACCACGGCGGCATCGAAGGGGCTGACGTAGTCGGCGAGCATCCGCGAACCGGCGGTCGACTTCCAGCCGCGGGTCACGAAGATGTCCTTGTGCGCGAGCGGCACGCCGAGCAGCGGCTCGCGCAGCGGCGCGTCGTCGGGCTCGCTCGCGATCCGCGCGTCAGCCTCGCGCGCCTGCGCGAGGCTGAGATCGGCCCGCACGTCGAGGAACGCGTTGAGTTCGCTCGCCGCGATGCGATCGAGCAGTGCGCGCGCGAGTTCGACCGCCGACACCTCGCGCCGGTGGAGCGCGGCGCGCAGGCCCGCGAGCGACCCGCCGCCGGGCCACGGGTCGCGCGACCCGGCACCAGCCGATCGCGCGCCGCTCACTCGATCACCTTCGGCACGAGGTACAGGCCGTTCTCGACGAGCGGTGCGACGCGCTGGATCTCCTCGCGCTGCTCGGGCGACACGTGCTCGGTGACCTCGTCGGACCGCTGCCTGAGGTCGCCCGCCTGCGGGTGCGTCAACGGCTCGACGCCGTCGGTGTCGACCTCGCGCAGCTGGCCGAAGATGTCGAACACGTCGTTGAGGCGCGCGAGCACCTGCGCCTTCTCGGCGTCGTCGAACGCGATCCGGGCCAGTTCGGCGAGGCGGTCGATGTCTTGCGGAACGAGGGTGTTGTGTTTACGCATAAGCACTGCCGGCGAGCCCCGCTCGATCGTCCGCCCGGCGGCCGCGCGCCCGAAAAGGGCAAGGATATCAAGGGAGTATACGGTATGATCGTTTCGACCCCACCGACCAGAAAAGCGACAATCCCATGTTCGGATTCATCAAGAAATACTTCTCGAACGACCTGGCGATCGACCTCGGCACCGCGAACACGCTGATCTACGTCCGTGGCAAGGGAATCGTCCTGAACGAACCGTCGGTGGTCGCGATCCGCCAGGAAGGCGGGCCCAGCGGCAAGCGCACGATCGCCGCGGTCGGCCACGAGGCGAAGGTGATGCTGGGCAAGGTCCCCGGCAACATCGAGGCGATCCGCCCGATGAAGGACGGCGTCATCGCCGACTTCACCGTCACCGAGCAGATGCTCAAGCAGTTCATCCGCCTGGTGCACCCGGGCAGCGTGTTCTCGCCGAACCCGCGCATCATCATCTGCGTGCCCTGCGGTTCCACGCAGGTCGAGCGCCGCGCGATCCGCGAATCGGCACTCGGCGCCGGCGCCTCGCAGGTCTTCCTGATCGAGGAGCCGATGGCCGCCGCGATCGGCGCAGGCCTCCCGGTGTCGGAAGCGACAGGCTCGATGGTGGTGGACATCGGCGGCGGCACGACCGAAGTCGGCGTGATCTCGCTCGGCGGCAGCGTCCACTCGAGCTCGATCCGGGTCGGCGGCGACAAGTTCGACGAGGCGATCATCAACTACATCCGCCGCAACTACGGCATGCTCATCGGCGAGAGCACCGCCGAGTCGATCAAGAAGGACATCGGGTCGGCCTTCCCCGGCGCCGAGGTCAAGGAGCTCGAGGTCAAGGGCCGCAACCTCTCCGAAGGCGTGCCGCGCTCGTTCCGCATCTCGTCCAACGAGATCCTCGAGGCGCTGACCGATCCGCTGAACCAGATCGTGTCGGCCGTGAAGATCGCGCTCGAGCAGACGCCGCCCGAGATCGGCGCCGACATCACCGACCGCGGCATCATGCTGACCGGCGGCGGCGCACTACTGCGCGACCTCGACCGCCTGCTGATCGAGGAAACCGGCCTGCCGGTGCTGATCGCCGACGATCCGCTGACCTGCGTCGTGCGCGGCTGCGGGCTCGCGCTCGAACGCATGGACAAGCTCGGCACCATCTTCGCCCACGAGTAGGGCCCAGGCAAGGCGAGCCTCACCGGCGCGGCACTGCGCGAGCAGCGCGCAGGTCCACACCGCAGTCATGGACAGAAGCCCGCCCCCGTTCTTCAGGCAAGGCCCGTCGGCCAACGCCCGCGCCTTCTTCTTCGCGGTCCTCTCGATCGCGCTGATGATCGCCGACGCGCGCTTCGACGCGCTCTCCGGCCTGCGCCAGGGCATCGGGAACGCGCTGTACCCGATGCAGAAGGTCGTGCAGACGCCGGGGCGGATGATCGGCACCACGACCGACTACGTCGCCGAGGTCGCGAGCCTGCGCGACGAGAACGCCGAGCTCAGGCGAATCGAGGCGCTCAACGCGAACACGCTGCTCCAGGTCGAGCAGCTGCGCCAGGAGAACGCGCAACTGCGCGAGCTCGTCGGCGCGCGCGAGCGCGCGCCGGTGCACTCGGTGGTCGCCGAGGTCATGTTCGAGACCCGCGACGCGTTCACGAACCGCCTGGTGCTCGACAAGGGCCAGCACCAGAAGATCGCGGCCGGGCAGCCGGTGATCGACGCGAGCGGGCTGGTCGGCCAGGTGACGCGGGTGTTCCAGTTCTCGAGCGAGATGACGCTGGTCACCGACCGGGACATCGCGGTCCCGGTGCAGGTGCAGCGCACCGGCATGCGCACCGTCGCGTTCGGCGGCGCGCCGGGCGCGCGGATGGAATTGCGGTACCTCGCCGCGAACGCCGACGTGCGACCCGGCGACCTGATCGTCACGTCGGGGCTCGACCGGCTCTACCCGGCCGGCGTACCGGTCGGCAGGATCGCGTCGATCGACCGCGGCGACAAGAACGACCTGATCAAGGTGCTCGTCGACCCGATCGCCGCGGTGCGCAACAGCCGGCTGCTCGTGATCCTCCAGGTCGACACCAGCGGCGTCCCGCCGATGCCCGCGCCGGATGGCGCGGCGGCCGCGCGCCGCAGGAAGACGACGCGGGAGCGATGAAGGGATGATGAACCGCGCCGACTACCTGCTGCTCCCGGTCAACCGGGCGTTCATCGCGCTGAGTTTCCTCGTCGCGCTCGCGCTCGACCTGTTCCCGTGGGGCCGCACCCCGGGCATCCCCGACTTCGTCGCGCTCGTCGTCGTGTTCTGGAACGTCCACCAGCCCAGGCGCGTGGGCATCGGCATCGGTTTCCTGCTCGGCCTGATCCTCGACGTGCACAACGCGGCGCTGCTCGGCGAGCGCGCCCTGCTCTACAGCCTGCTCGCCTACGGCGCGTGGATGCTGCACAAGCGCGTGCCCTGGTTCTCGCTCGGCGGCCAGATCCTGCACGTGCTGCCGATGATGGCGCTGATGCAGACGATCGTGATCCTGGTGCGCGTCGTGACCGGCGCGCCGATGCCGGGTTGGCCGATCTACATGCAGTGGGTCACGACGGCGCTGCTCTGGCCGGTCGCCGACGTGCTGCTGCTCGCGCCGCAGCGGCGGGCCGCGCAGCGCGACGAGAACCGACCGCTGTGAGCGCGCGCCCGTGAGCCGGTCGACGTCGCGAACCGAGGTCCGCAACCCGGAGGCCGAGCTCGCCCGGCTGCGGCTGCGGCTGTGGACCGCGATGCTCCTCGTCGTCGCCTGCTTCGGCATCCTGGTCGCGCGCTTCTGGTACCTGCAGGTCACCCGCTACGAGACCTTCCACGCGCAGGCGGAGGACAACCGCATCACCGTGCTGCCGGTGGCCCCGCAGCGCGGCAACATCGTCGACCGCAACGGCCGCGTGCTCGCCGAGAACGTGTTCTCCTACGCGCTCGAGATCTCCCCCGCGCGGGTCGGCGACCTCGACGAGACGATCGCGCGCCTGTCCAAGGTGATCGACATCAGCGCGTCGGACCGGCGGCGCTTTCGCCGCATGCTCGGCGACAAGAAGTTCACCGACACGCTCCCGCTCAAGACACGCCTGACCGACGAGGAGGTCGCGAGGATCGCGTCGGTGCTGTTCCGGTTCGACGGCGTGGAAGTGAAGGCGCGCCCGTATCGCAGCTATCCGCTCGGCAAGACCGCCGCGCACGTGATCGGGCACATCGGCCGGATCACGGCCGACGAGGTCGAGCGCATCGAGAAGGCGGGCCGGAGTTCCGCCTACGCCGGATCGACGCACATGGGCAAGCTCGGCGTGGAGGTCTCCTACGAGGACACGCTTCACGGCGAGCCCGGCATGGAGGAGATGGAGGTCGCCGCCAGCGGCAAGGCGGTCCGCGCGCTGTCGCGGGTCGGCGCGAAGAGCGGCAACAACCTGTGGCTCACGCTCGACGCGCGGCTGCAGCGCCTGATCGAGGAGTGGTACGGCGACCGCAAGGGCGCGCTGGTCGCGATCGAGCCATCGAGCGGCGAGATCCTCGCGATGGTGTCGATGCCGACCTTCGACCCGAACCTGTTCGTCGACGGGATCGACGTCGCGAACTGGAACGCGCTCAACAACGACCCCGACCGGCCGCTGCTGAACCGGCCGCTTCGCGGCACGTATCCGCCGGGCTCGACGTACAAGCCGTTCATGGCGCTGGCGGTGATGAAGACCGGCGTGCGGCGGCCCACCGACGCGATTTCCGACCCCGGCTACTTCCAGCTCGGCAACCACCGCTTTCGCGATTCGAAGCCCACCGGAAACGGCAGGGTGGACCTGTACAAGTCGATCGTCGTCTCGTCCGACACCTACTTCTACGGCGCCGCCTACGAGATGGGCGTCGATCGCATCCACGACTTCATGCAGCCGTGGGGATTCGGCCGGCTCACCGGGATCGACCTGAAGGACGAAGCCACCGGCATCCTTCCGTCGTCCGAGTGGAAGAAGAAGCGCTTCAAGCAGCAGTGGTACCCCGGCGAGACGCCGTCGATCGGCATCGGCCAGGGCTACAACAGCTTCACGATGCTGCAGCTCGCCCACGCGACCGCCACGCTCGCGAACGACGGCGTCGTGATGGTCCCGCACCTGATGCGCGCGGTCGAAGACCCGGTCACGCGCACCCGCACGCCGGTGGTCACCCGCCCGGCGGACCGCATCGAGCTCTCGCCCGAGTCGCTCAAGCTCGTCAAGAACGCGATGGTCGCGGTGAACACGCACGGCACCGGCCGCATCGCCTTCGCCGGCGCCGAGTACGTCGCCGCCGGCAAGACCGGCACCGCGCAGGTCATCGGCATCAAGCAGAACGAGAAGTACGACGCGAAGAAGATCGCCGAGAAGCACCGCGACCACTCGCTCTTCGTCGCCTTCGCCCCGGTCGACAAGCCGCGCATCGCGCTCGCGCTGATCGTCGAGAACGCCGGCTTCGGCGCGGCGGCCGCGGCACCGATCGCGCGCAAGGTCTTCGACTACTACCTGCTCGGCAAGCTGCCGAAGGACCAGGCCGACCCGTTCGCGCCGAGCCCGGCCGAGGAGGAGGAGATGCGCGACGTGCCCGACTCGACCGAGCCCGAACTGGTGCCCGACGGCATCGCCGAGGCGAACGCGGCGCTGCCGGCGGCCGGGCGAAGGCCGGGGGCGGTGCGATGAACCTCTCGTTCCTGCGCGACGCGCTGCGACGCTACGTCCTCGTCTTCGATCCGTTCCTGTTCGCCGTGCTGCTGGCGATCGTCGTCGTCAGTTCGGTCACGATGTACTCGGCCGCGTTCGACTACCCCGGCCGCTTCGAGAGCCACCTGCGCAACATGGCGCTCGCGCTGGCGGTCGCGTGGGCGACGACGCTCGTGGGACCACGCACGATGATGCGATCGGCGCTGCCGCTCTACCTCGTCGGCGTCGGGCTGCTGATCGCCGTCGCGCTGACCGGCGACGTGTCGAAGGGCGCGCGCCGGTGGCTCGACCTGAAGTTCGCGCGCATCCAGCCTTCCGAGATCCTGAAGATCGCGATGCCGCTGCTGCTCGCCTGGTATTTCCACCACCACGCCGGGATGCTGCGCTGGCGCCAGTACGTCGTCGCGATCGTGCTGCTGCTGATCCCGGTGCTGCTGATCGCGCGCCAGCCCGACCTCGGCACCTCGATCCTGGTGTTCGCCGCCGGCGCGTACGTCATCTTCTTCGCCGGACTGAGCTGGCGCGTGATCTTCGGGGGCATCGTCGCCGGCCTGTCCGCGCTGCCGCTGCTGTGGATGGTGATGAAGGAGTACCAGAAGCAGCGGGTGCTCACGATGATCGATCCGACGAGCGACCCGCTGGGCAAGGGATTCCACATCATCCAGTCGATGATCGCGGTGGGCTCCGGCGGCACCAGCGGCAAGGGCTTCCTGCAGGGCACGCAGACACACCTCGAGTTCATCCCCGAGCGCACGACCGACTTCCTGTTCTCGGTCTTCGCCGAGGAGTTCGGGTTCGCCGGCGAGATGCTGCTGCTGGGCCTGTACGCCGCGCTGATCGCGCGCGGGCTGATGATCGCGGCGCATGGCACCGACACCTTCACGCGGCTGCTCGCCAGCGCCGTCACGATGATCTTCTTCACCTACGCGTTCGTGAACATGGGCATGGTGACCGGGATCCTACCCGTCGTCGGCGTGCCGCTGCCGCTGATGAGCTACGGCGGTACCGCCGCGGTGACGCTGGGCCTCGGCGCGGGCATGCTGATGAGCATCGCGAAGCGCAACCGCCAGGCGGCCCGTCCCTGAGGAGCCGCGGCGCGCGCGAGAGGCGACGCTCAGCGCGCGACGCGTCGCGCCTCCTCCGCGCTGCCGGCGATCGCCCCGCGAAGCAGCGCCCTGAGCAGACGCTCGCGCACGCCGCGCGCGACCTCGAGCCCCATGCGCGCGAGCAGCGCCGCCTCGACGGGGGTCGGCGCCGGCATCCGCAACCCGCGCCACGCCAGCGCGAGCAGGCGGGGCTTGCTGCCCGACGCCAGCGCGAGCAGCGACAGCGCCGGCAGCAGGCGTCGCTCGTGCGCGTCGAAGTCGCTGCCGAACGGATACGCCGGCAGGCGCCCGTCCAGGCGCGCCCCGTCCAGCCAGCGGCGCAGCGCCTGCGGCGTGTTGTCGCGATGCGCATCGGCAATGCGGTGCTCCGGCGACAGCTTGCCGGCGCGCACCGCATCCGCCCGCAGCGCCTCCTGGAAGCGTGAATCGGCGATCGAGAGCATCGCCGCGATCGTCTCCTCGTCGGTACGCCCGCGCAGGTCGGCGACCCCGTACTCGGTGACGACGATGTCGCGGCAGTGACGCGGCACCGTCTGGTGCGGGTACGACCAGACGATGTTCGAAGCCGCACGCCCGTGCCGATCGCGCACCGCCGGCAGCGTGACGATCGCGCGTGCGCCCTGCAGTTCGAGCGCCTGCGCGACGAAGTCGAACTGGCCGCCGACGCCGCTGACCACCTGCCCGTCGGCGAGGCCGTCCGAGACGATCGCACCGTCGAGCGTCGCCATCATCGCGCTGTTGACGAAGCGAGCGCCGATGCGCGCGCCGCGCTTGTCGGCCTCGGCGCCATACAGTGCGTTGGTGAACGACACCGGCATCATCGCGATCTTCGCGAGCTGCCCCGGCGGCAATTCGCGCAGCCGCCGATAGAACGCGCGCGACTCGACGAAGAAGCCGGCGTGGATCGCCACGCCGTCGACCTCGCGCCTGAGCACGCCGGCGCAGTACAGCTGGAGCAGGCCGTCGACCAGCATCTCGGTCACGGCGTAGAGGCCCTCGTCGAAGGCGCCCTCGCACCGCGCGTCGCGCAGCGCGTCTCCGCCCGCGCGAAAGGGGCCGGCGTCGATCAGCGCGCGCCAGCCGGCCTGGTCGCGGTGGCGCAGCAGCAGCGCGTGCGCGACCGCGTCGCCGACGGCGCCGATCCCGATCTGCAGCGTCCCGCCGTCGGGCACCATCCGCGACACGTGCAGCCCGATCGCGTGGTCCGTGGCGGCGACCGGTCGCTTGGGCGAGGAAAACAGTTCGAAGCCGTCGCCCTGGTCGAGCAGCAGGTCAACCTCGCCGGCGTCGCGCTCGGCGACGCCGGGCATGTACGGCAGCTCGCCATTCAGCTCGCCGACGAACAGGAAGTGCGCGTCGCCTCGGCGCCGCGCGTCGAGCAGGTCGACGCTGATGTCGGTGTTGCAGGCGAGGCTCACCCGCGCCGGCGCGCCGTCGTGCGCGGCACGCCCTGCGCCGTCGATCCCGCGCGGCCCCGGCGCGAGCAGCTGCGCGAGCACGTTGGGCCGGTGCGCGAGCAGCACGCGGAGCGCGTGGGTGTAGTTCGCGCTGATGTACCGGCGCTGCACGCGTTCGACGCCGCGCCAGCGCCCCGCCATCAGGAAGAATTCGCCGACCTGGATGTTCGGCGGGAGCGTGCCGCGGTGCAGGTGCTCGGCGTAGTGCAGCGGCGGGTAGCGTCCGAACAGCCGGTCCATCGCCGGCGCCAGGAAGCGGCGTTCGAGCGCACCGGAGGGCACCGGGCGTTCGAGCGTCAGCGCGGTCAGGATCGACAGCCGTATCGCACGATCGTCGAGCGCGAGCCGCGTCAGCGCATTGACGATCGTGTTCGGCTTGCCGAGCCCGAGCGGCAGCGCGACCCGCGGCGCGCCGTCGGTGCGCGCGACGATCTGCCGCGCGAGCGCATCGGCGTCGTCGAATCGCTGCGGCTCAGGCAATGGCGGTCCAGCCGGGTCCGGGCTCGAATCGCGGCCCGTGGCGGCGCGCGAGCGCGACCATCCGGCTTTCCAGTGTCTCGACCCCCACCGCCCGCGCGTGGCGGATCGGCCCGCCGCGAAAGGGCGGGAAGCCCGCGCCGAACACCATCGCGGCGTCGAGCGTGTCGGCGTCGGCGACGACGCCGCGGTGCAGCGCGTCGGCGCACGCGTCGAGCATCCGGAGCACGAGCCGGTCCGCCACGTCGGCGTCGCCGCCGGCGGGCGCGTCGGCATCGACGGCGACGTCCTCGGCGACGCCGGGCGCGCCGCTCACCGGTTCGCCGTCCTCCCCCCAGCGGTACAGGCCCGTCCCGGTCTTGCGACCGAGGTGGCCCGCGTCGATCGCCGAACGAAGCCAGCGGGGGATCGGCACCGACGCGCGCCCGCCGGACCCGGCAAGGCCGTCGGCGACGGCGACGCAGACGTCGAGCCCGACCCGGTCGGCGAGTTCCAGCGGACCGACCGGAAGGCCGAAGCCGACCGCGACGCGGTCGATCCGCTCGCGAACGACCCCCTCGTCGAGCATCGTGACGGCCTCGAGCAGGTACGGCGTCAGCACGCGGTTCACGAGGTAGCCGGGCGCCGGCGAGACCTCGACGCCGAGCTTGTCGATGTCGCCGCAGAAGGCCAGCAGGCGCCCGACGACGGCGTCGTCGGTACCGGCGTGCCGAGCGACCTCGACCAGCGGCATCCTGGCGACGGGCGCGAAGAAGTGCAGGCCGGCGAGCCGGGCAGGCGAGTCGAGTTTGCGCGAGAGTGCGTCGAGCGGCAGGCTCGAGGTGTTGCTCGCGAGGATCGCGCCGGGCTTCATCCGCGCCTCGGCCGCCTGCAGCGCCTTCGCCTTGAGCGCCTGCTGCTCGGGCACCGCCTCGATCACCAGGTCCGCCGACGCGAGCCCGTGCGCCTTCGGGTCCGGCACCAGCCGGTCGAGGGCCTCGCGCGCGGCGACAGCGTCGAGGTGGCGCGCGACGCAAAGGCGTGTCGCCGCGGCGACCGCGCCGCCGATCGCCACGGTGTCGACGTCCGTGACGCTGGTGCGCATCCCGTGCACCGCGCACCAGGCGGCGATCTCGCGCCCCATCGCGCCGGCGCCGATCACGTGCACCGAACGGATCGCCGCATCGCCGCACGCCGCGCGCGCCGCGCCCGCTGTGCTGCGCAGGCGCTCGCGCAGGAGGAACACGCGGATCAGGTTCTGCGCCGCGGGCGTGCGCACGAGGCGGGCGAACGAGTCGACCTCGGCACGGCGCATCGCGTCGACGTCGCCACCGTGCCGCTCCCACAGCTCGATCAGCGCGCCGGGCGCCGGATAGTGCACGCCCGGCGCCTTTTCGTCGGCCTGCGCGCGCATCCGGTGCGCGGCGACCGTGCGCGCCGACTTCAGATGGAAGGTCGCCGACTTCAGCCCGGCCGGCCGCGCGCTGCGCGCGTCGACGCGCCCGGCGACGATCGCGCGAACCGCCTCGCGCACGTGGCGCTCCTCGGTGACCACGTCGACGATGCCGAGCTCGCGCGCCTTCTCGGTCCACGCCGGGCGGCCGTCCAGCATCAGGCGCATCGCCTCCAGCGGATCGATCAGTGCCGTGAGCCGCGCGCTGCCGCCGAAGCCCGGGTGCAGCCCGAGCCGCACCTCCGGGAAGCCGACCCGTGCGCCGTCGACCGCGATCCGGTAGTCGCAGGCGAGCGCGAGCTCGAGGCCGGCGCCGAGCGCCGCGCCGTGGATCACGGCGATCGTCGGCGGCCTGAAGCGCTCGAGCGCGTCGAGCACTGCGTGGCCGCGCTCCAGGCGGGCGACGATCGCCTCGTGCGCGACCGCGTCGGCACCGTGCATCTCGCCGACGTCGGCACCGGCCGCGAAGCCGGCGGACCTGGCCGATCGGATCACCATCGCGATCAGCTTGCCGGGATCGATCGCCGCGAGACGCCGACCGAGTTCGTCGATCACGGCTTCGCCGAGGACGTTGGCGCGCGCGCCGTGCCCATCGCGCACGTCGAGCACCAGCCAGCCGACGCGCTCGTCGTCGACCGCGAACCGCCAGTGACCGCCATCAGCCGCGGGCGTGACCGCCGGGCCGAGTTCGAGCACGCGGTCGGCGAGGAACGCGAGCGGCGCCACGCCGGCGCGGTGCCGGGCCGGCGCCGGCGCCGGCGCCGGCGCCGGCGACGTCGGGATCGCACTTGCGTTCACGCGCGCGCCTCCCGCTCGAGCAGCATCGCGCCACCCTGCCCGCCACCGATGCATTCGGTCGCGACCCCGCGGCGCGCTCCGAGGCGCCGCATCGCGTGCGCCAGGTGCAGCACGATGCGGTTGCCGCTGGCAGCGACCGGGTGCCCGAGCGCGATCGCCCCGCCGTCGGGGTTCAGCCGATCGGGTTCGATCGCGCCGAACACGGCGTCGAGCCCGAGCACCTCTCGGCAGAAGCGCTCGTCCGCCCAGGCCGCGAGACACGCGAGCACCTGCGCCGCGAAGGCCTCGTTCAACTCCCAGACGCCGACGTCGCCGCAGCCGAGGCCCTGGCGGCACAGCAGGCGCGTGCTGCAGGTCACCGGCGCGAGACCCATGATCGAGGGATCCAGCGCCGACCACTCGGCGTCGACGATGCGCGCGAGCGACGCGAGGCCGTGGCGCGCCAGCCCGGCGTCGCTCGCGAGCACCGTCCAGCAGGCGCCGTCGGTGATCTGCGACGCATTGCCGGCACTC
Organism: Lautropia sp.; assembly: GCA_050248115.1. Lineage (GTDB taxonomy): Bacteria > Pseudomonadota > Gammaproteobacteria > Burkholderiales > Burkholderiaceae_E > Lautropia. Next base: position 185,484 of record JBFWSZ010000010.1, on the reverse strand, counting down.
ACCTTCCCGTACGGCGCCTCGAAGGCCGGCGGCAGCGCCGCGAGGCGCTCGAGCGTCGTGTCGGGCCTGACCCCGTCGTCTCGGACGTAGCCCTCGCCGTCGCGATCGAAGGCGGACTCGATCTCGTCGTCGAGCCAGCCCTCGGCCTGCGCCCGCGCGAGCCGCAGGTGGCTTCGGCGCGCGTAGCGGTCGGCCGCCTCGCGGGAGACGTCGAAGCGGTGCGAGAGCACCTCGGCGGTCTGCCCCATGTTCAGGTCGGTGATCGGATCGGTCAGCCCTTGCGCGAGTCCGACGACCGGCTTCAGGCGCCCGGGCCTGAGTTCGCCGAGCGTGCGCGCGGTGTCGAGCGCGCCCTTCGCCCCGGCGAACTTCGCGTACCACCGCACCGCGTCCTCGCTCATCGTCAGCGGCGCGTGGCTGAGCGCCTCGGCACCGCCGGCCAGCACCAGGTCGGCATCGCCGTCGCGGATCATCCGCCAGCCGAGGTCGATCGACTGCATGCCGGACCCGCAGTTGATCTGCACGCCGTAGGCGACGGTGTCCGGCGACAACCCGAGGCGAAGCGCCGCGACGCGTGCCGGATTGGTCTCGTGCGCGACGACGTTCACGCAGCCGAGGATCACGCGGTCGAAGGCGTCGGGCGCGAGCCCCAGCCGCAGCAGCAACGGGCGGCCGCACTGGACCGCGAGGTCGACCGGCGTGAACGGGCCCGGCGCGCCGCGCGCCTTCAGGAACGGCGTGCGGGCGCCGCCGGCCAGGTGGACGGCGCGCCGCGTCAAGCGACTGCCTCGTGCGACTGCCGGTCCGGACCGTGCGCATCCTCGTCCCCCGCGCCGGCGGGACGCGCCTCGCGCCACTGCTGCCGCCGGTGCGCGGTCGCGCCCGCCGCGGCACGAAGCACCTCGTCCGGATCGAAGTCGTCGACCGCGACGACCCGAGCGACCGCCGCCTCCGCACGCGCGAGGCGATCGAGTTCGGCGTCGCTCATCCGTCGCTCGCGCCGGGCGCGTTCGGGATCGCCGCCCGCGTCGTGCAGCTTGCGGTGCAGCCCGTCGGCCTCGCACACCAGGGTCCACGCCTCGTCGAGATCGCGCATCGGATCGCCGGGCTCGCCGTGGTGCAGGCCTGCGATCAGCCGGGCGCGCGTCGCCGAGGGCACGAGCAGCAGCTCGGCGCAGCGGCGCGCGAGCGCGTCGTCCGCACCGCGCGAACGCGACGGCAGCACCAGGCACCGCAGCGCCCACGCCAGCGGCCGATTCGGCAGGTTCGCGAGCACCTCGTCGTGTGCGCGCCCGATCGTCGCGAAGGCGTCGCGCGCCGCGTGCTCGAGCAGCGGGAAGTCCGCGTCGTGCCGACCCTCGTCGAGCCAGCGCTTGCACGCGCCCGACAGCAGGTACAGCTCGCTGAGCACGTCGCCGAGCCGCGCCGACAGCATCTCGCGACGCTTCAGCGAGCCCCCGAGCGAGATCAGCGCCGCCTCGCTCACGAGTGCGAAGGCCGCGGCGTGCCGGGACATCTGCCGGAAGATCGGCGTCGCGAGGCCCGCAGGCGGCGCCGGCGCGAAGCGCCCGCCGGTCCACGCGCGCGCGAATGCCCGCAGCACCGTCTTCAGCACGTGCTTCGCGTGCGCCCGCGAGAGCCGGTCGAAGCGTTCGCGCGCGGCCGCTTCGGCCTCGGCGCCCGGCGCGTGCTGCAGCGCGAGCATCTCGTCGAGCAGGAACGGGTGGCAGCGGATCGCCCCCTGCCCGAAGATGATCAGGTTGCGGGTCACGATGTTCGCGCCCTCGACCGTGATGCCGACCGGCACCGCGCGATGCACGTTGCCGACGAGGTTCAGCGGGCCGTCGATCACCGCCTTGCCGGCGTGCACGTCCATCGCGGCGTCGACCGCCTCGCGCATCCGGTAGGTCGCGTGCGCCTTCATGATCGCCGAGATCACCGCGAGGCGTCGGCCCTGGTCCAGGCCGGCGCAGGTCAGGCGGCGCGCGCCGTCGAGCACGTACGCGTGCACCGCGACGCGCGACAGCCGCTTCTGCACGCCCTCGAAGCGCCCGACCGGAATTCCGAACTGCCGCCGGATCCGCGCGTACGCGCCGGTCGCGTGCGCGCAGAGCGCGGTCGCCGCCGCCGCGAGCGAGGGCAGCGAGATGCCGCGGCCGGCGGCGAGCGCCGACATCAGCATCATCCATCCCTTGCCGGCGCAGTCGGGCCCGCCGATGATGTTCTCCAGCGGGATGAAGACGTCGGTGCCGGCATTGGGCCCGTTCTGGAACATCTGCCCGCTCGGGATGTGCCGCCGCCCGATCTGGACGCCGGGCAGATTGGTCGGCACCAGCACCGAGGTGATGCCGATGTCGACCTCGTCGCCGAGCAGGTGGTCCGGGTCGACGAGCTTCACCGCGAGGCCGAGCACCGTCGCGACCGGGCCAAGCGTGATGTAGCGCTTCTTCCAGTTCAGCCGCATGCCGATCACGTCCTTGCCGAGGTACTGGCCCCGGCACACGACGCCGCTGTCGCGCATCGCCGACGCATCGGAACCCGCCTCCTCGCTCGTGAGCGCGAATGCCGGGATCTCGCGTCCGTCGGCGAGGCGCGGGAGCCAGTACTCGCGCTGCGCGTCGGTCCCGAACTGCAGCAGCAGTTCGCCGGGCCCCAGTGAGTTGGGCACCATCACCGTCACCGCCGCCGCGACCGAGCGGCTCGAGATGCGGCGCACGATCTCCGAGTGCGCGTAGGCGGAGAATTCCAGCCCGCCGTAGCGCTGCGGGATGATCATGCCGAAGAAGCGCTCGCGCTTCAGGAAGGCCCAGGCCTGCGGCGGCAGGTCGCCGATCTCGTGGTTGATCGCCCAGTCGTCGATCATCGCGCAGAAGCGGCTGCACGGCCCGTCGAGGAAGGCCTTCTCCTGCGGCGTCAGGCGCGGCTCGGCGACGTCGAGCAGCACGGACCAGTCGGGGTTGCCGGTGAAGAGCTCGGCGTCCCACCAGACCTCGCCGGCGTGCAGCGCGTCGCGCTCGGTGTCCGAGAGCGAGGGCAGCGCCCGCTTCGCCCAGTCGAACAGCGGCCGGGCGACCCGGTCCCGATAGAGCGTGCTCAACGCCATGCGGCATCCTCCCGAAGCCCGCCCGCCCGCGACGCGCGCGCAGGTCAGGCGCTCAGGCGCGCAAGAAGCGCGCCCGGAGGTGCCGGTGCCGGTGCCGGCGCGTCAGCGCAGCAGCGTGCAGACCTCGCCTTCCGCGGCCACGCTCGCGAGCCGGCCGTAGTCGGGCCGCCACGCGCAGCCGGCGCGCACGGTCAGGTCGGCCAGCCGCTCGAGGGTGCGCGCCCCGTCGACGCGCAGCGCCGCCTCGCAGGCGGCGAGGTCGGGAAAGGCCTGCATCGCCTGCCACCAGATCGCGCGGCCGGCGAGAAAGCCGCTGGCACCGGCCGCGTACGCGTACTCCATGACGCGCAGGAACTGCTCGCCGGTCACCCCGGCGCTCAGCATCACCCACGGCACCCCGGCATCGCGGCAGATCGCGCCCATCCGGTCGAACCACTGCTGCGCGTCGCGATGCGCGCCGCCACCATCGCGCGCCGGGAGCGTCGCGCCGGGCAGCGGGCTCTCGAGCTTGAAGAGGTCGACGCCGTAGCGCGGGTGCGCGAACTCGCGCACGCTCTCGAGCACGAGTTCCGGGCGCTTTTCCGGCGCCTCGACGTAGTCGACCGTGTGCTGCCCGCGATTCGGGAACGGGTAGACGAGGAGCTCGAGCACGAACGCGATGTCGTGCGCCCGGCACGCCTCGCCGACCTGCTCGACGTAGGCCTGCTGGTGCGCGACCACCGCCGGCGCGGCATCGGGCCGGTACCACGCGAGCACCTTGACGCCGTCGCCGCCGGCGCGCTTGATCTTCTCGACGCTCCAGTCGCGGATCGAATGCGACAGCCGCCCGCCCGGCGTGTCCTCGAAGCGATGGTCCTCGAGGGTGAGCACGAGCCCGGTGCGCGGCGACACGCGGGCGATGCCCGCGGGGATCGCGTAGTTCGGATCGAGGAGCACCGCGCTCGCGTGCGTGCCGACCGCGTCGACGATCACGCGCTTGACGTCGACCATGTCGCCGAACGCCACCTCGGCGGGCGCGATGCCGCGGCGCGACGCCACCAGGTCCGCGATCGGTGGTCGCTGGTCGAGCGCGACCATCGTGAAGTGGCCGTCGGCGCTCGCCATCCGGCGCATGCCCCAGGTCTTGCCCAGGCTGAATTCGGCGTTCATCGCGTGTCCTCGATCGGTTGGCAGGTCTGAAGGTGTTCAAGGGTGGCGGCGAGGTCGGGTGCACCGGCGCGTCCGCCGGGCCTGGTGCACTTGATCGCCGCGACGGCGCTCGCGAGCACGAACGCGTCGCCGACGCCGAGCCCCGCGCCGATCGCAAAGCAGAACGCGCCGTGGAATACGTCGCCCGCGCCGGTGGTGTCGACGACGTCGACGCGCGGTGCGTCGAGCCGGCGCAGGCCCTGCCCGTCGTCCCAGACGACGCCGCGTTCCCCGAGCGTCACCGCGGCGAGGCGGCAGCCGCGTGCGAGCGCGTGGTCGAGCTGCCGCGCGAGTCCGGCGCCGGCGTCGGCGTCGACACCGGGCCCGCCGCCGGCATAGGCCGCCAGCCCCGGCTGCGAGAAGATCGCGTAGTCGACGCGACCGAGCAGCGAGTCGAAGACCTCGGCGTCGGCGACGTCGCCATCGAGCACCGTCGGCACCGACGCGCGCCGAGCCGCGTCGAAGAGCGCGATCGCGCCCTCCGGCCAGCGCGGGTCGGCGAGCACCGCCGACGCGCGGGCCACCTCGTGAAGCGGAAGCCAGTCCGGCGCCGCCGGCAGGCCTTCGCCGCGGAAATTCACGATCGAACGCTCGCCGCTCGCGTCGACGACGATGCCCGACACCGAGGAGACGGCCCCGTCGAAGCAGCGCAGCGCCGTCACGTCGACGCCCTCGGCGGCGAGCGCATCGCGCATCGCGACGCCGGCGCGGTCGTTGCCCGCGCGCCCCCAGAAGTGAACGTCGGCACCAAGGCGAGCGGCGGCGACCGCCGCATTCGCCGCCATCCCGCCACCGCCCTCGGCGAAGGACCGCGCCCGCAGCTTGCCGCTGCCGCAGGGCAGCGACTGCACCGACCAGACCAGGTCGAGCGCCGTCAGGCCGAGGCACACGAGCCGCGGCGCGGGCGGCGGATCGGCACCGAGCCGCGCGAGCGCCGCGGGAGCGAGCCGCAGGCTCATCGACCGCCGCCCGGACCGACGACCTCGCCCTCGCCGCCGCGCGCGGGCGCGCACGGCGCCTGCCGATCGAGGGCGCGACCGTCGGACCGGTCGAACAGGTGGATCCGGTCGGGCGCGAAGCCCAGCGTCACCACGTCGCCGGGCCTCGCCGTCGCATCCGGCGACACGCGGGCGACGAAGCGCTTGCCGTCGAGCTCGAAATACACGAGCGTGTCCGAGCCGAGCGGCTCGACGACCCCGATCGTGACGCGAAGGCCCGGCAGCGCGTCGTCGACGATCGACAGGTGCTCGGGCCGCACGCCGAGCACGACCGGGCCGGTCGCGGCCGGCCACGCGCCGGGGGGCAGCGCGAGGCCGGTACCGTCGGCGAGGCGAAGGCCCTGCTGCGTGCGCGTCGCGTGGAAGAAGTTCATCGTCGGCGAGCCGATGAAGCCGGCGACGAAGCGGTTCGCCGGCCGGCGGTAGACGTTCTCCGGCGTGTCGAACTGCTGGACCGTCCCGTCCTTCAGGACGACGATCCGGTCGGCCATCGTCATCGCCTCGACCTGGTCGTGGGTGACGAAGATCATCGTCGTGCGCAACTGCTGCGACAGCGCCTTGATCTCGGTGCGCACCTCGCCGCGCAGCTTCGCGTCCAGGTTCGACAGCGGCTCGTCGAACAGGAACACCTTCGGATCCCTCACCATCGCACGGCCCATCGCGACGCGCTGGCGCTGCCCGCCCGACAGCGCCTTGGGCTTGCGCTGCAGGAACGGGCCGATCTTCAGCAGCGAGGCCGCGCGCTCGACCCGGCGCCGGATCTCGTCCTTCGGCGTACCGCGCATCTCCAGGCCGAACGCCATGTTGTCGTAGACGCTCATGTGCGGGTAGAGCGCGTAGTCCTGGAACACCATCGCGATGTCGCGCTGCGCCGGCGGCACGTCGTTGACCCGCGTGTCGCCGATGAACAGTTCGCCCTCGTCGATCGGCTCGAGGCCGGCGATCACCCGCAGCAGCGTCGACTTGCCGCAGCCCGAGGGGCCGACGAACACGACGAACTCGCGGTCGTCGATCTCGAGGTCGAGCGAGGGCACGACGGTGAGGTCGCCGTAGCGCTTGACGAGCCCCTTCATCCGGATCGACGCCATCGGCGGCTACTCGAACGACAGCAGCGGCTTGACGAGGTCGCCGGCGACGAAGCGCTCGAACATCGCGGGCAACGCGTCTAGCCCGAACTGCGCGTCGACCAGCTGTCGGTAGCGGGTGCGCTCGCGACGCAGCAGCTCGACGTTCAGCGCGAAGTCGGACTTCGGGAAGTAGAAGGTCCGCACCATGTAGAAGTCCTTGCGCCGGATCGCCTTGTTTTCCTGCACCGGCCACGGATGGTCGTTCTCGCCGATCAGGATCAGCACGCCGCGCGGCAGCACGATCTCCATGCCGAGCGAACGCGCCGCGTGGGCACCGCTGCACTCGACGATCAGGCCGAAGCGCTTGCCCGCCTCGCCCACCGGATGCGGGATCGCACCGAAGGACTGCGCGAGCGCGAGTCGCTCGGCCTTCATGTCCGACACGTGGATGTCGCGGTAGCCGAGGTCCTTCAACGCGAGCAGCGCGCCGATGCCGACCGGCCCGGCGCCGGTCACCAGCACCGGCGCGGTGGTGTCGGGCGGCACCAGCGGCTTGACGAAGCGGATGCCGTGCGCCGCGGTGCCGATCGTGTCGAGCAGCAGCGGCGCGAGCGTGTCGTCGATGTCGTCCGGCACCTCGAGCAGGCATTGCTCGGGCACCGCCAGGCGCTCGGCGTAGCCACCGGGCCGGTTCCAGCCGACCAGCACCGACTCGGTCAGGCACATCTGCGTGTCCCCGGCGCGGCACGCGTCGCACCGGCCGCAGTGCACCGGGATGTAGACGAGGCACCGGCGCCCGTCGAGCGGGTGTCCGGCGTGCTCGACGACGCCGAAGATCTCGTGGCCGGGCGTGTACTGCGCGCCCTTCAGCCAGAGCTTGGCGTCGGAGCCGCACAGCGCGGTGCGGCGCACCCTGAGCATCACCTCGCCGTCGCCGGCGACCGGCGGGTCGACGTCGGCGATGCTGATCCGCCGATCACCGTGGAATACTGCAGCACGCATCAGTGTGTCATCCGTTCCGGGGGGTGGGCCGGGATCGCGCGTTGCACGTCCGTCAGCCCTTGACGGCGCCGAGCGCGAGGCCCGACACCAGCCTTCGCTGCACGACGAACGCGAGCACGAGCGGCGGCAGCGCGATCAGCGTCGCGGCCGCCATCAGCGCGCCCCAGTTCGTCACGCCCTCGCCGATGAAATTGAAGGACGCGGCGATCAGCGTCTTGCTGTCGCCGTTGGAGAGGATCAGCGCGAACAGGAAATAGTTCCACGAGAACACGAAGGACAGGATCGAGCCCACGACCAGCCCGGGCGCGACCAGCGGCAGCGCGATCCGCCACAGGATGCGCGGCGCGCGGCAGCCGTCGACCTGCGCGCTCTCGAGCACGCTGCGCGGTATCGCGTCGAAATAGGGCAGCAGCACCCAGATCACGATCGGCATCGTGATCACCGCGTGCGTGAGGATCAGCGCCCGGTAGCTGCCGATCAGGTCCAGCTCGCGGAACATCACGTACCACGGCAGCAGGAACAGCGTACCCGGCGCCATCCGCGCGAGCAGCGTGATCGTCGCAGGCCAGGTGATGCGCGTCCAGGAGATCGCGAACGCCGCCGGCACGCCGAGCACGAGGCCGATCAGGGTCGACCCGGTCGTCACGACGACGCTGTTGACCGTGTAGCGGCCGAACGGCGTCGAACCGAACAGGTGGCGGTAGTTGTCGAGCGTGGGCGAGAACCAGAGCGTCGGCGGGTACGCGGTGACCTCGGACGAGGGCTTCAGCGAGGACAGCACCATCCATGCGATCGGCGCGAGGACGACGACCGCCACCAGCGTGATCTGCAGCAGGTTGAGCCGGTGAACCAGCGCGTCGTCGAGCCGACGGCCTACCATGCGACCCGCCTTCGCGCCTGGGTCAGCACCAGCACCGCGCCCAGCACGATCGCCGACAGCGTCACCATCAGCGCGCTCGCGTAGCCGATCTCGAAGAACTCGAAGCCCTTGCGAAAGCCGTAGATGTTCAGCGTGTTCGACGCGTTGCCGGGGCCGCCCTGCGTCGTGATGTAGATGATGTCGAAGAAGCGCAGCAGGTCGACGCTGCGCAGGATTGCCGCGGTCACCAGCGTGGGCATCAGCAGCGGCAGCGTGATGCGCCGGAAGGTGCGCCAGCGCGACGCGCCGTCGATCTGAGCCGATTCGTAGACGCTCGGGGGCAGCGACTGCAGGCCGCCGAGCACGATCAGCGCGACGTACGGCGTCCATTGCCAGGTGTCGATCAGCGCGACGGTGGGGATCACCCACTGCGGCGACGCGAGCCAGTCCGAGCGCGGCAGGCCGACACTCTGCAGCAGCCAGTTGGCCGCGCCGATCGACGGGTCGAGCACGACCAGCCACATCATCCCGACGACCACCGGCGGCAGCACGAAGGGCGAGATCATCAGCGTGCGCACGACGCCGGACAGCGCCTTGCTCGCGTGCAGCAGCATCGCCACCCAGGTGCCCAGCACCAGCTGCATCGCGAGCGAGCTCAGGTAGAGCACGACCGTGATCCGCAGGCCGTTCCAGAACTCGTCGTCCTCGAGCATCAGCGCGTAGTTGGCACCGGCGTTGAAGGTCGCCGCGCCACCGAAGCTGAACGCGTGCAGGCTCATCCACACCGTGTAGGCGAACGGGAACGCGATCAGCGCGAGCGTGAACGCGACCGCCGGCATCGACAGGAACGCGAGTTCGGCGCGGGTGCCGATCGACTGGCTCATCCGGCGAGGAACCCGCCGTCGACCGCGAGCACGGTGCCGGTCACGTAGGCGGCCGCCTTCGTCGCGAGGAACACCGCCGAGCCCGCGATGTCGTCCGGCTGCGCCCACCGCCCCTGCGGAATCCGGGCGCGGATGCGTTCGTAGTGCGCGGCATCGCTGCGCCCCTCGGCGTTGATCGGGGTCTCGACGTAGCCGGGCGCGATCGCGTTCACCCGGATGCCGTCCCGCGCCCACGCGAGCGCGAGCGACTTGCTGAGCATCACGACGCCGCCCTTGCTCGCGCAGTACGCGGGTATCCACGGCAGCGCCGCGTAGGCGTTCATCGACGCGACGTTGACGATGCTCGCGCCGCCCGGGTGCGCGGCGAGCAGCGGCCTGCAGGCGTTGCACAGGCGGAAGGTGCCGGTGAGGTTGACGTCGAGCACCCGCTTGAAGGTCTCGACCTCGAACTCCCTGAAGCGCGCGAGGATACCGGCGCAGTTGACCAGCGTGCCGAGCGCACCGCCCGCACCGAGCCCGGCGACGAAGGCGGCGACGCCGGCGTCGTCGGTGACGTCGAGCGTCGCGAGCGCGAGCCGGTCGCCGCGCGCGGGCGAGTCCGCGAGGCGCGAACCCTCGATCGCCGCATCGTCCAGTCCGGTGGCGACGACGTCGCAACCGGCATCGACGAAGGCCTGCGAGATCGCCGCGCCGATGCCGCCGGCACCGCCGACGACCAGCACCCGGTGCCCCGGATCGAAGGCGAACACGCCGCTTGCCGCCCGCATCACGCGCTCACGCCCTCACTCCTTGGCGATCAGCGCGTCGAGCCGCTTGTCGGCGTCGGCGCAGGCCTCGGCGACGCGCTTCTGGCCCAGCATGACCTCGTTCACCGCCTGGCCGATGTGCTCGCGCGACGCCGGGTTGGCGACGATCGGGTAGCCGATCGCCGACGTTCCGGTCCTGCTCAGTTCGTTGAGCGCGGCGACCCACTCGCCGCGAACCGGCTCGGCGGCGATCCACTTGCGGAACCCGGCGCCGTTCGCGACCGAGGCCCTCGGCGGCGCGATCCCCTCGAGCGCCAGCTTCTCCTGCATCTCGCGGCTGGTGGCCCACTGGATGAAGTACCACGCGGCCTCCTTCTTCTTGCTGAAGTTCGAGACCGACATCGCCCATCCGATCACCGTCGGATGCGAGCCGCCGGGCCCCGCGGGCAGCACGGCGATCCCGGTGTCGTCGCGACGCGCGCCGCCGTCCATCACGCTGCGCAGTTCGTTGGACGACTCGAAGGCCATCGCGGCCTTGCCCTCGCGGTACAGGCCCGAGATCTGGTTGAAGCTGTAGTTGACGACGCCGGGCGGGCCGTAGTCCTTGAGCATCTTCGCGTAGAACGCGATCGCGTCCTGCCCGGCCTTGCCGCACAGGTTCGACTTGCCGCCCTCCATGTACTTGCCGCCCATGTTGTGGAAGAAGACGCTGAACGTGAACGGCAGCGCCGGCTTCAGGCCGCGGGTCACGAAGGGCGTCACGCCGGGCTCGCAGGCCTTCAGCCTGCCGGCGGCCGCCTCGAGCGCCGCGAAGTCCTTCGGAAAGTCGACGCCGCACTTCTTCAGCAGGTCCTTGCGGTAGAAGACGACCGGCCCCTCGATGTTCAGCGGCAGGCCGGAGAGCCTGCCGTCGTAGGTCGCGTCCTTGACCATCGCCGGGCTCAGGTCGGCGAAGTCGAAGTCGGGCGCTGCCGCCGCGCTGACGAAGCCGCCGAGGTCCGCGTACCAGCCGGCCTTCGCGAACTGCGCGCCTTCGCGCGAGGGCAGCGACATGAAGAGGTCGACCTCGTCGCTGCGCGCGTTCATCACGGTGACCATGCGCTGACGCATCTGCTGCTCCTGGTACGTGTCGACCTTGAGCGTGATGCCGGTCTTCGCCTGGAACTCGTCCTTGAACTTCAGGATCGCGTTGGCCACCGGGTTGTTGTTCGCGAGGAAGGTGACGGTGGTGCCCGAATGCTTCTTCCAGTCGAATGACTGCGCGGACGCGGGCACCGCGATCGCGGCGAACAGCGCCAGGCCGAGCGCGGATCTCGCGGCGCGGCGGGTCGTCGGGGCGGGGATGGGCATGGTCTCGATGTCTCCGTTCGATGCGACTGGAAGGTGCCGACGAGGGCCGCCGACACCGATGGAACCGGTTACATCATTCTGCGTCTCATGCCCTCCGAATGTCAAACCGAAGCGACCGGCGCCGCGCCGAAATCCGACGGCTCGCACTGGCACCAACGCCCCTCTCCGCCCCCGCTCGACCCGCGCCGACGCGGGTATCGTTTCCTGTAAACTGTTACATCATGCCGGCCAGATCCGTCGGAATCCGCGAAGTCGCCAAGCTCGCGCGCGTGTCGACCGCGTCGGTGTCGCGCGCGATCAACCATCCTGCCTCGGTCAGCGCCGAGCTGCGCCGCCGCGTCGACGACGCGATCCATTCGCTCGGCTACATCCCGGACGCCGCCGCGCGGGCGCTGTCGTCGCGGCGTACCCGCACGATCGGCGCGGTCGTGCCCACCGTCGACAACGCGATGTTCGCGCGCGGCATCGAAGCGCTGCAGAACTACCTGTCGATCGAGGGCTACCTGCTGCTGCTCGCCACGAGCGGCTACGACCCCGAGGTCGAGTACCGGCAGGTGCAGAACATGGCGAGCCGCGGCGTAGACGGGCTGATCCTGCGCGGGGACGTGCACACCGACGCGCTGCGGCGCCTGCTGGCGAACCAGCGGATCGCCTTCGTCAACGTCGGCGTCTACCACCCGGACAAGCCGTATGCGAGCGTCGGCGCCGACAACGAACGCGCATCGCGCACGGCCTGCGAGTACCTGATCGGGCTCGGCCACCGCGACATCGGCATGGTGTCGGCGATCCAGCGGCACAACGACCGGGCGGCGGCGCGCGTCGCCGGCGTCGTGCAGGCGCTCGCGCGCCACGGTCTCGCGCAGCGGCCCGACTGGTTCATCGAGGTACCGTATCACCTCGACGACGCGCGTCAGGCCGCGCGCACGCTGCTGACCCGCACGCAGCGACCGACGGCGGTCGTCTGCGGCAACGACGTGCTCGCCTACGGCGTGCTGCTCGAAGCGGAGCGACGCGGCCTGTCGGTGCCGGGCGACCTGTCGGTCATGGGCTTCGACGATCTCGAGTGGAGCCGGCACCTCCGGCCCAGCCTCACGACGATGCACCTGCCGACCGACGAAGTGTGGCGTCGCGCGGGCCAGTACCTGGTGAACCACCTCGCCGGCAGACCGACCGTGCTGCACCACGAGGTCGACGCGTCGCTGGTGGTACGCGAGTCGACGGCGCCGCCGCGCTGACGTACCGTCGTCGCGACGCGCACGCGGTACCCGCTGCCGGACCGCAGGCCCGGCGCGCCCTCGTCAGCCGCCGACCTTCAGCACGATCTTGCCGATGTGCTCGCTCGACTCCATCAGCGCATGCGCGGCGCTCGCGTCGGCGAGGGCGAACTCGCGGAAGATCGACGGCTTCATCGTGCCGGCCTCCAGCAGCGGCCAGACCTCCCGGCGCAGCGCCGCCGCGAGGTGCGCCTTGTCGGCCGCCGAGCGCGGTCGGAGCGTCGATCCGGTGAAGGTGAGGCGCTTGACCATCAGCGGCATCCAGTCGACCTCGATCTTCGAAGGCTGCAGGAACGCGATCTGCACGAGACGCCCTTCGACCGCCAGGCACTTCAGGTTGCGCTCGATGTACGAGCCGCCGACCATGTCGAGGATCAGGTCGACGCCGCGCCCTTCGGTGAGCTTGGAGACCTCGCCGACGAAGTCCTTGCTGCGGTAGTTGATCGCCGCATCCGCACCCGCGGCCCGCGCCGCGTCGGCCTTCGCGTCGTTGCCGACGGTGCAAAGGACGCGGGCGCCGCGCGCCTTCGCGAGCGCTATCGCGGTCATGCCGATGCCCGAACTGCCGCCGTGCACGAGGAAGGTCTCGCCTGCGGCGAGCCGGCCACGCTCGACGACGTTGGTCCAGACGGTGAAATACGTCTCCGGGATCGCCGCCGCGTGCGCCATGTCGAAACCGGCCGGGACCGGCAGCACCTGGCCCGACGGCACGGTGACGTACTCGGCGTAGCCGCCGCCGTTGCACAGCGCGCAGACCGCGTCGCCGACCTTCCATTCGTCGACGCCCTGCCCGAGGGCGACGATCCGCCCGGACACCTCGAGCCCCAGGATCGGCGATGCGCCAGGCGGCGGCGGGTAGCGGCCGCTGCGCTGGATCACGTCGGGCCGGTTGACGCCGGCGTACGCGACCTTCAGCAGCACCTCGCCCGCGCCGACCTCGGGCATGTCGGTCTCGGACAGCACGAGCACCTCGGCGCCGCCGCCCTTTCCGTGATCGATGAACTTCACCTGATGAACCCCCTGACGTGGTCGGCGCCGAGCCCGACGGCCTCGAAATGCGCGCGATATTTCTCGATCCGGGTGAAGACGTCGTCGTAGCCGGTGCTAGTGCCCTGCGGATCGACGTACATCAGCGACCCGTGGACGGTGAAGAGCGTGACCATCTCCGCACAGTCGTCGGGCACGACGAGCGTGTGCGTCTCGCCCGGCGGCTCGAACACGTAGCTGCCCTCGCGCGCGACCCAGTCGTGCTCGAGGTAGTACCAGCTTCCCTTCATCACGTACGCGTGCACCTGGCCCGAGTGCCGGTGGCGTTGCAGCACGCCCGAGCGACGCACGCGCAGCAGATGAACATAGAATCCGCCGGTCACGTTCAGGTGGATCGGACGCGACCAGGTATCGGGTCCGACCGGCGCCCAGAGGCGCTCGTCGTCGGTGTCGACGCCGGGCACCATCATGTCGGGCGCCATCCCCCACGGCTGCGGCCTGGCGTATTTCACGAGTTCGGGCTTCGCGAGCGCCGATCCCGCGGCGAGATCATTCATGGATCGTTTGTCCTGTCGATGAAGCATTCGGTGGCAAGCCCCGCACCCGACACGCCGGCCGGCCCGGCCCGGGCGCTGATCGAGGCCGCGCGCGTGCTGGCGGGCGAGGTCGGCTCGCTGCGCTTCGGCGAGCCGGTCGCGCACGTGTACAACCCCCTCGATTATGCCTCGCGCTCTCACGAGGCCTACCTGCGGCGCTACGGCGACTCGACCAAGCGCTTCGTGATGCTCGGCATGAACCCCGGTCCCTACGGGATGATGCAGACGGGCGTTCCCTTCGGCGAGGTCGCCGCGGTCCGCGACTGGATGGGGATCGACGCCCCGGTCGACCCGCCGGCGAGCCAGCACCCGAAGCGGCCGATCCAGGGCTTCGACTGTCCGCGAAGCGAAGTCAGCGGACGCCGCGTGTGGGCGTGGGCGCGACTTCGCTACGGCAGCGCCGATGCTTTCTTCGAGCAGGCCTTCGTGCTCAACTACTGCCCGCTGGTGTTCCTCGAGGCGAGCGGCAGGAACCGCACGCCCGAGCAGTTGCCCAGGCACGAACTCAAGCCGCTGCAGGCCGCCTGCGACCGGCACCTCGCCGCCTGCGTCGCCGCGCTGCGACCGCAGTGGCTCGTCGGCGTCGGCGGCTTCGCCGAGAAGCGGCTGCGCGCGCTGGTCGAGGGGGACCTGCTCGACGGCGCCGTCGCGCGGGACCTGCGCGTCGGGCAGATCCTGCACCCGAGCCCGGCGTCGCCGGCGGCGAACCGGGGCTGGGCCGACGCCGTCGACGCGCGGATGACCGAATACGGCCTGATCGCGCCGCTATCATCGAAGGGCTGAGCATCGTGCAGCCGGCCCGCCTTCGCCGACCGCGCGGCGCAGCCACCCTCGAGGAGCCCGACCGATGATCGTCGAACAGATCTGGACCGCGAACGCCTACCGCAACTTCAACTACCTGATCGCCTGCCCCGAGAGCGGCGAGGCGCTCGCGATCGACCCGCTCGACTCGGCGAAGTGCCTGGCGACCGCACGGGCGCGCGGCTGGGACATCACGCAGATCCTGAACACGCACGAGCACCACGACCACATCGGCGGCAACGACGCCGTCGTCGCGGCGACCGGCGCGCGCGTCCTCGCGCACGCGAAGGCCGGCGGCAGGATCCCGAACGTCTCGCGCGGGCTCGTCGCCGGCGACGTCGTCAAGGTCGGCAGGACGGTCGAACTCGAGGCGATGGACACCCCCGGCCACACGATGTGCCACATCTGCCTGCGCGCGCACGGCGAGCAGCCCGCGATCTTCTCCGGCGACACGCTGTTCAACGCCGGGGCCGGCAACTGCCACAACGGCGGCGACCCCGGCACGCTGTTCGAGACCTTCGCCAGGCAACTGCAGTCGCTGCCGGACGACACGCGCGTCTACCCCGGCCACGACTACATCGAGAACAACCTGCGCTTCACGCTCGACCGCGAGCCCGACAACGCGAAGGCCCGCGCGCTGCTCGAGCGCGTGGACGGCCAGGATCCCGCGAGCCCCTTCGTCTCCACGATGGCGACCGAACGCGAGGTGAACACCTTCTTCCGGCTCGGGAGCGCCTCGGTCGTCGAGACGCTGCGAAAGGCCTTCGCCGATCTGCCCGACGCACCCGACGAACGCACCGTCTTCCTCAGGCTGCGCGCGCTGCGCAACGACTGGTGAGCGGCGAGCGCCCGATGACGGGCCGTCCGGATCCGGTGCCGGTCGCGCCGAGCCCGCTGGGCGAACCCAGGCGCGTGAAGGCGGGCGTGCTCGACCTCGCCTACCACGAGCTCGGCCCCGCCGACGGCGTGCCGGTGCTCCTGATGCACGGCTTTCCGTACGACGTCCACTCGTATGCCGAGGTCGCGCCGATGCTCGCCGCGCACGGCATGCGCGCGATCGTGCCCCACCTTCGCGGCTTCGGGCCGACCCGCTTCCTCGAGCCCGCCACGCCGCGCTCCGGCGAGCAGGCGGCGCTCGGCTTCGACCTGCTGCAACTGCTCGACGCGCTCGACATCGAGCGTGCGCTCGTCGCCGGCTACGACTGGGGCGGGCGCGCGGCCTGTGTCGTCGCGGCGCTGTGGCCGGCGCGCTGCATCGGCCTGGTCAGCTTCAACGGCTACAACCTGCAGCACATCGCGAGCGCGATGACCCCCGACAGCCCGGAGAACGAGCACCGGCTCTGGTACCAGTACTACTTCCACAGCGAGCGCGGCCGTGCCGCGCTCGAGCAGAACCGGCGCGGATTGATCCGGCTCCTGTGGCGGCAGTGGTCGCCGACCTGGCGCTTCGACGACGCGACCTTCGCGCAAAGCGCGCCGGCCTTCGACAATCCCGACTTCGTCGAGGTCGTGATCCAGTCGTATCGCCACCGCTTCGGCCTCGTGCCCGGCGATCCGGCCCTCGCCGACATCGAGGCCCGCCTCGCGCGCCAGCCCGTCATCACGGTGCCGACGATCTCCTTCGACGGGGCCGACGACGGCGTGAGACTGCCGACCGACGACATGAAGCACGCCGGGCGCTTCACCGACCGCCGCGCCCACCGCGTGGTGCCCGGCGTCGGCCACAACCTGCCGCAGGAGCGCCCCCGGCTGTTCGCCGACGCGGTGATCGAGCTGGCGGGCGGATGATCCGCGGCGCGAGACGGCACGGCACGAGACGGCACGGCGCGATCGACACGAACGGAACGAGGCGATGGAACCGAACAGGCGAATGAGCGTCACCGACGCGATGCACCGGCGGCAGTCGGTGCGCGCGTTCCTGCCGGACCCGGTCGAACGCACGCTGATCGAGCGGGTTCTCGAGACCGCGGCGCGCGCGGCCTCCGGCGGCAACGTGCAGCCGTGGCAGGTCGTCGTCGTGCAGGGCGACGCGATGACACGATTCCGCGCCGCGACGAGGGCGCGCCTCGCGCGCGATCCCGCACACGATCCGCGCGAGTACGCGATCTACCCGGAATCACTGAAGTCGCCCTACCGCGACTACCGCTTCGAACTGACCGAGATGATGTACGCGACGATGGCCATCGCGCGCGCCGACAAGCCCGCCCGGCTCGCACACGTCGCGCGCAACTTCGACTTCTTCGGCGCGCCCGCCGCGCTCTTCTGCTTCGTCGACCGGCAGATGGGGCAGGCGCAGTGGTCCGACCTCGGGATGTTCCTGCAATCGGCGATGCTGCTGTTCACCGAGGCCGGCGTCGACACCTGCGCACAGGAGGCGTGGTCGCACTACCATCGCCTCGTCTGCGAGCAGCTTCGCACGCCGCCCGAGTGGATGCTGTTCTGCGGCCTCGCGATCGGCTATCGCGACCCCGACGCCGCGGTGAACCGGCTGCAGAGCAGGCGCGCGCCGCTCGACGCCTTCGTGCGCTTCGCCGACTGACGCAGCCGGGCCGTGTCGATCGCATCGGAACGGAACGGGAGCGTCGCATGACCTCGTACGGCATCCGGTTGCGTCGGTGGTTCCGGTTGCCGGCGTGGGTGCGGATGGTCGACCGCACGACGCTCGCCGCCGACGCATCGGCGGGCCTGACCGGCGGCATCATCGTCGTGCCCCAGGCCGTGGCCTTCGCGACGATCGCCGGCATGCCGCCCGAGTACGGCCTCTATGCCGCGATGGTGCCCGCGATCGTCGGCGCGCTGTTCGGCTCCTCGTGGCAGCTCGTCTCCGGGCCGACCACCGCGATCTCGATCGTCGTCTTCTCGACGCTCAGTCCGCTGGCCGAGCCGGGGTCCCCGGATTACGTCAGGCTCGCGCTGTCGCTCGCGTTCCTGAGCGGCGTCGTCCAGCTGCTGCTCGGCTGGCTGCGCATGGGCACGCTGGTGAACTTCATCTCGCACACGGTGGTGATCGGCTTCACCGCCGGCGCGGCGGTGCTGATCGCCGCGAACCAGCTGAAATCGTTCTTCGGGCTGAAGATCGCGCGCGGCGGAAGCTTCATCGAGACGATGACGGCGTTCTTCTCGCAGCTCGACGAGATCAACCCGTGGGTCACCGCGGTATCGACGGTGACCTTCGCGGTCAGCATGCTCGCCCGGCGACTGCTGCCGACGAAGGTACCGCACATGATCGTCGCGATGGTGGCCGGCGGCCTGCTCGCGTGGCTGCTCGACCGCGGGTTCGGCCCGGCCGTCACCGGCATCACCTACGTCGACGCGTTGCCGCGCAGCCTGCCGCCGCTGTCGCATCCCGACCTCTCCGTCGAGACCGTCGGCAGCCTGCTGCCGATCGCGATGGCGCTCGCGATGCTGTCGCTGACCGAGGCGGTGTCGATCTCGCGATCGATCGCGATCCGCACCGGCCAGCGGATCGACGGCAACCGTGAATTCATCGGCCAGGGGCTGTCGAACGTCGCCGGCAGCTTCTTCAGCGCCTATCCCACCAGCGGCTCGTTCAACCGCAGCGGCCTCAACCACGAGGCCGGCGCGCGCACGCCGCTCGCAGCGGTATTCGCCGCGATCGTGCTCGCGCTGATCGTGCTCTTCATCGCGCCGCTGGCGGCGTGGCTGCCGCTGCCCACGATGGCCGGAATCCTCTTCGTCGTCGCGTGGGGTCTGATCGACGTCCGGAACATCCGGCACGTGCTGCACGCGAGCCGGGCGGAGAGCGCCGTGCTCGGCCTCACCTTCGTCGCGACGCTGGTGCTCGAGCTCGAGTTCGCGATCTACATCGGCGTGCTCGCGTCGCTGCTGCTGTTCCTGAACCGCACGTCGCGGCCCCGGATCGCGGACGTCAAGCCGGCGGCGGGCGTCGGCGCCTATCACCTCGTCGACGACACCAACCTGCCGGACTGCCCGCAGCTCAAGATGCTGCGCATCGACGGCCCGCTGTTCTTCGGCGCCGTCGACCACGTGCAGCGCGCGCTCACGGACGTCGACGAACGCGAGCCACGCCAGAAGCACCTGCTGCTGCACTGCGTGGGGATCGGCATGATCGATCTCGCCGGGGCCGAGATGCTCGCGCAGGAGGCGCGTCGTCGGCAGCGTATCGGCGGCGCGCTGTACCTCTACAACCTGCGCGACGGCGTGCGCGGCGAGCTGTCTGCCGGAGGCTACGACGTCGAGATCGGGCGCGACCGGCTGATCCCGATGACGACCGAGGGGCCGGTGGCGGGCATCGCCGGCGCGCTCGACCCGGCGATCTGCGCGGCTTGCACGCGGCGGATCTTCCGCGCGTGCCCGCCACCGCCGCCCCCTCGGGAGACGGCGACGTGAACGGAATGGATCGCCCCGATGCGCGGCTTGTCGATCTGCTGTGCATGGCCGACACCCTGGACGTGTACCGGCTGCGGATGGTGATCGACAGGCTGCTGGACGATCCGAAGCGGATCCTGGCGATCCGCACTCGCATGCACCAGGGCCAGGCGGTGCGCTACCTGGGCACCGACGGCGCGACGATGCGCGACGCGACGGTACTCCAACTCAAGGACCGCACCGTCACGCTGCGCGACGTGGCGTCGGGCCGGATGCTGCAACTCCCCTATGCCGCGATCGAACCGCCGGCGGTCGACGGTACCGCCGCTTCGGCGCGGCCGCCGCCCGCGGCGATACCGCGCAGGCCGGGGCGCGCCGACTTCGGCGTCGGTGACCGCGTGTCCTTCGACGACCGGTACCTGCAGCCGCAGGTCGGCGTGATCGTGCGCATCAACCAGCGCACCGCGACGATCGACACCGGTGGCGGACAATCGTGGCGGGTTTCCTTCGGGCTGCTGCGTCGCGTACTCGACACGTCCGACGGGCAGACGATCGACGTGCTGCCGGCGGACCGACGCGATCCCGACTAAGGCTGCCCGGCCCCCGCGCCCCGCCGCGGCGTCACGCGCCTGCCTCGCCCCCGGTTCACGCCTTCGCCTCCCGCTCGAGCAGCGCGCGCTTGCGTGCCACGCCCCACCGATAGCCCGACAGCGAACCGTCGGTACGCACGACACGGTGGCAAGGGATCGCGACCGCGTGCGCGTTCGCGGCGCACGCCTGCGCGACCGCGCGTACCGCCGAGGGCTGGCCGATGCGCCGCGCGAGTTCGGCGTAACTGCAGGTGCTGCCGGGCGCGATCTGCTGCAAGGCCCGCCAGACCCGCTGCTGGAAGGCGGTGCCCCGCACGTCGAGCGGCAGGTCGACGCCGGCGCGCGGTGCCTCGACGAGACCGACGACGGTCGCGACCAGCGCGTCGAATCCGGCATCGGCGCCGTTCAGCGTCGCATTCGGGAACCGGTCCTGAAGATCGCGCAACAGCCCCGCCGGATCGTCGCCGAGCAGGATCGCGCAGACGCCGCGGGCGCTGCGCGCGACCAGGATCGCGCCCAGCGAACACTCGCCGATCGCGACGTGGATGTCCATTCCGGCTCCGCCCGCGCGCACGCGTGTCGGCGTCATGCCGAGCATCGCGTCGGCCTGCTCGTAGAAGCGTCCGCTCGAGTTGAACCCGGCCGCGTAGATCGCGTCGGTGACCGTCGGCGCCGCCGCGATCGCCTCGCGCGCCCGCTTCGCGCGATGCGCGTTCGCGTACTGCCTGGGGGTGAGCCCGGTCACGGCCTTGAAGGTGCGCTGCAGGTGCCACGGGCTCGTCGACGCGCGCCGGCCCAGCGCCTCGAGGCTCGGCACCTGCGGCGCGTGCTCGAGGTAGCGGCACAGGTCGGCGATCTTCGCCGCCAGCAGCGCCCGCGCGTCGGCGTCGTTGGGCCGGCAGCGCCTGCACGGCCTGAAGCCGGCGCGCTCGGCGGCATCGGTGCTCGCGTGGAACGCGACGTTCTCGGGCCGCGCGGCGCGCGACGCGCAGGACGGCCGGCAGTAGACGCCGGTCGTCTTCACCGAATAGAAGAAGCTGCCGTCGGCTTCGGGGTCGCGCGCGAGCACGCGCGCCCAGCGCGGGTCGTCGGTCGTGCGCCGGGCGCGCACACCGGCCGCGGTGATGGCGGCGTCGGCGGCGGCTGCGTCGGCGGTGGGTGCGGTGGCGGTGGGTGCGATGGCGGTGGCGGTGGTGGCTGCGGCAGCGCGGCTGATCGATGGCATGGCGTGGCCCTCCGGTCGTGTCGACGTCGATGACCGGACTGTAGCGCCCGCGCGGCGCGTCGCCACTCCGGCGCTTGCGGTCGAATCCGCCCGCGCGCCAGCGGCGCCGTCACCCACGCGGCCGCACCCGGTTCACGCCACGCACGCCGCTTCGAAGCGAACGATGCCGTCGTCGCCGACGCGGCGCGCGAGGCGACCCGCATACCATAGCGCGTGCAGGTGCGCGAGCGCCTCGCCGACCGCGAAGGTCGTCTGGTGGGTGTCGAACTCGCGCCCGAAGACGACCGGCACCGCGTCGGCCGCGGTCAATGCACGCCGGTCGCAGGCGGCGAGCACGAGCGCGAAGCGTTCGTCGTGGTGATCGACCAGTTGCCCGATGCGCGTCGCCAGGCCCCGGAACGGCCGCCCGTGCGACGGCAGCACCAGCGTGTCCTCGGCACAGTCGCCGAAGCGGCCGAGCGAGTCGAGATACCAGCGCAGCGGGTCGGCGAGCGGCTCGAGTTCGTAGACCGAGCAGTTCGTCGAGATGCGCGGCAGCACCATGTCGCCCGACACCAGCAGCCGGTCGTCGGCGCAATACAGGGCCGCGTGCTCGGGCGAGTGGCCGCGACCGACGATCACCCGCCACGCGCGCCCGCCGATCCGCAGCGTATCCCCGTCGGCGATCCGCACGAAGGACGCGGGCACCGACGGCACCAGCGTCGCGAAGTAGTCGCGGTTGCGACGGCGGATCGCGTCGACCATGGCCGGCGCGACGCCGTGGCGCGCGAAGTGCTCGGCCGACGGATCGTCGCGCATCGCGTCGGCGGCCGCCGGCCTCGGCGTGGCCAGCACGCGCCCGATGCCGTACTCGCCCAGCGTCATCCACAGCGGCGCGTCGAAGCGCGCCGTGAGCCACCCCGCGAGGCCGAGGTGGTCGGGGTGCATGTGGGTGCACAGCACCCGCAGGACCGGCAGCCCGCCGAGCCCGTCGGCGAACAGCCGCTCCCACAGCCGCCGGATCTCGTCGGTGGCGACACCGCAGTCGACGACCGTCCAGCCGTCGCGCCCGTCGAGCGCGTCGCGCATCAGCCAGAGATTGATGTGATCGAGGGCGAAGGGCAGCGGCATGCGCAACCAGTGGATGCCGTCGGCGATCTCGATCGGTTGCCCGGGCGCGGGCAACGCGTCGCCGAAGGGGTAGTGCAGTTGCGCTTCGAGCCGGTTCATGTCGCTTCACCCGCCGCGCGGCGCACCGGGTGGATCCTGATTGATTGACGTTTACGTAAACGTTAACATGAACCGATGACGACCTACGGTATCAGCGATCTCGCCCGCGAATTCGGCGTCACCGCGAGGGCGATCCGTTTCTACGAGGACGAGGGCCTGCTCGCGCCGGTGCGCACCGGCGCCGGCAACCGCCAGCGGCGCTACTCGGCGCGCGACCGCACCCGGCTGTCGCTGGTGCTGCGCGGCAAGCGTCTCGGGCTGACGCTCGCCGAGGTGCGCGAACTGCTCGACATGTACGAGACGCCGGCCGACACCGCGCCGCAGCTCGAGCGCTTCCTGCGGGTGCTCGATGCCCGCCGCGAAACCCTTCAGGCGCAGCTCGCCGACCTGCGCGCGACGATCCGCGAGATCGACGAGCAGCGCGTGCGCATCGCCGCCATGCTTCAATCGCGCGAAGCGGCCGCCGCCTGAGCCCGCGCCGGCACCCCAACCAGGAACCCGCATGATCGACATCCCCGGCCTCGTGTTCGACCTCGGCGACGACATCGCCCAGATGCGCCGGAGCATCCAGGCCTTCGTCGCGAACGAGATCACGCCGCGCGCCGGCGAGATCGACCGCAGCGACCGGTTCCCGATGGACCTCTGGCGCAAGCTCGGCGAACTCGGCCTGCACGGGCTCACCGTCGACGAAGCCTACGGGGGCACGAACCTCGGCTACCTCGCGCACGTCGTCGCGATGGAGGAGGTCTCGCGCGGCTCCGCGTCGGTCGGGCTGTCCTACGGCGCGCACTCGAACCTCTGCGTGAACCAGATCAACCGCAACGGCACTGCCGCGCAGAAGGCGCGCTACCTGCCGAAGCTGATTTCCGGCGAACACGTCGGCGCGCTCGCGATGTCCGAGCCCAACGCCGGTTCGGACGTCGTGTCGATGAAGCTGCGCGCCGAGCTTCGCGGCGATCGCTGGATCCTCAACGGCACCAAGATGTGGATCACCAACGGCCCCGACGCCGACGTGATGGTGATCTACGCGAAGAACGACTACGAAGCCGGTGCGCGCGGCATCACCGCGTTCCTGGTGGAGAAGGGATTCACGGGCTTTCGATGCGCGCAGAAGCTCGACAAGCTCGGCATGCGCGGCAGCCACACCGGCGAGCTCGTGTTCGAGGACTGCGAGGTGCCGCTCGAGAACGTGCTCGGCGGCATCGGCGAGGACCCGCTGACCGGCGTGGGGCGCGGCGTCAACGTGCTGATGAGCGGGCTCGACTTCGAGCGCGCGGTGCTCTCCGGCGGCCCGCTCGGCATCATGGCGGCGTGCATGGACGCGGTGGTGCCTTACGTTCACGAGCGCCGGCAGTTCGGGCAGCCGATCGGCGAGTTCCAGCTGATGCAGGGCAAGCTCGCCGACATGTACACGACGATGATGGCGTGCCGCGCGTACGTGTACGAGGTCGGGCGCCAGTGCGATCGCAGCGCGCGCGGCGAGATCGACATCCGCAGCCTTCGCAAGGACGCGGCCGGCGCGATCCTCTACAGCGCCGAGAAGGCCACCTGGATGGCGGGCGAGGCGATCCAGTGCCTGGGCGGCAACGGCTACGTCAACGACGCGCCGACCGGCCGCCTCTGGCGCGACGCCAAGCTATACGAGATCGGCGCCGGCACCTCGGAGATCCGCCGGATGCTGGTCGGGCGCGAACTGTTCGCCGACACGAGGTGACGCGATGCAGGACGGTCGCCGTGGCGCCCGATCGGTGACCCTGCTGGACGTCCAGGTGGGCATCGGCGCAAAGCGCTCGGCCCTCGCGGGGCGGCACGACGGCGTCTGGCGCATCCGCCTCGCGGCGCGCCCGATCGACGGGCAGGCGAACGCCGAGCTGCTGCGCTTTCTCGCCCGGTCGCTCGGGCTCGCGCGCTCGGCGGTGCGACTCGTCGCCGGTGCGAGCGCCCGGCGCAAGCGCGTCGAGATCGACGCCGACGCCTTCGATGTCGACGCGGCGCTCGCCGCGCTCGCCGCGCGGGAACGGGGCGCGGTCGACACGGGCGCGGGCGACGCGGGCAAGGGCGCAAGCGGCACGGGCGCCGGCACGGCCGAGTCGCGACGCGCGGAGGAAGCGGCCGGTGGCTGAGGCGTCGATGCCCGCTCGCGAGGACGCGCACGCCATCGCCACCGCGGTGCCGACGAGGCCGGACGCCGATGCGCGCGACGAGGCGCGCCGCGCCGCCGCGATCGCGGCGACGATCCTCGCCGGCTTCGCACGCCACTACGCACGCTTCCGGTACAACGCCCAGCAGGCGAAGGCCTGCTACGAGGCGGGCGACTGGCACGCGATCCGCCGGCTCGCACGCGAGCGGATCACCTTCTACGACGAGCGCGCGCGCGATGCGGTCGTCGCGCTCGAGGGCGGCTTCACCGCGCGCGACCTGCGCGACGCGATCTGGCCGCAGGTCAAGCGCCACTACGTCGGGCTGCTGGCCTCGCACGAGCAGCCCGAACTCGCCGAGACCTTCTTCAACACGGTCAGCACGAAGATCCTGCACCGCAGCTACTTCCACAACGACTTCATCTTCGTGCGCCCGGCGGTCGCGACCGGGTACCTCGACTCGGTGCCGCCGTGCTATCGGGCGTACTACCCGCTGGCGGCCGGCTGGAGACAGGCGCTGCGCCAGATCGTGATCGACGTCGGGCTCGCCTGCGGCTACCGCGACATCGAATCCGACCTGGCGCAGGTGCTCGACGCCGGCCGGGCGCACCTGGGCCCCGGGTTCAAGCCGGCGATCGACTGCCAGATCCACGTGCTCCGATCGCTGTTCTTCCGGAACAAGGCCGCCTACCTGATCGGACGGCTCGTCGACGACGGCGAGATCGAGCCCTTCGCGATCCCGCTGCTGCGCGACGACGACGGACGCGTGTACGTCGACACCGTCCTGTTCGGCGCCGAGCGGATCGAGGCGCTGTTCAACTTCTCGCGCGCGTACTTCATGGTCGACATGGCGGTGCCCTCCGCCTACGTGCGATTCCTGCTGACGCTGATGCCGACCAAGCCGCCGAGCGAGCTGTACACGATGCTCGGGCTGCACAAGCAGGGCAAGACGCTGTTCTACCGCGACCTGCTCCACCACCTCGCGCACTCGTCCGACAAGTTCGTGATCGCGCCGGGCATCAAGGGCCTCGTGATGGGCGTGTTCACGCTGCCCTCGTTCCCGTACGTGTTCAAGTTCATCAAGGACGTGCGGCGAAAGGACGTCTCGCGCGAGTACATCGAGGGTCGCTACCAGCTCGTCAAGGCACACGACCGCGTCGGCCGGATGGCGGACTCCTGGGAGTACTCCGACGTCCCCTTTCCCCGCGACCGGCTGGACGACGCGCTGATCGAGGAACTGCGCGCGACCGCGCCGTCGCTGCTCGAGGACGACGGCGCCAGCATCGTCGTGCGGCACCTGTACATCGAGCGCCGGATGGTGCCGCTGAACATCCACCTCGAGACGACCGACGCCGCCGGGCGCGACCTCGCGGTGCGCGAGTACGGGCAGGCGATCAAGGAGATGGTGGCGGCCAACATCTTCCCCGGCGACATGCTGTACAAGAACTTCGGTCACACGCGCCAGGGTCGCGTGGTGTTCTACGACTACGACGAAGTCCTCTACCTGACCGACTGCAACTTCCGCAAGGTGCCCGAGCCGCGCACGCCGGAAGACGAGATGGCGTCCGAGCCGTGGTACCCGGTCGGGCCGACCGACGTGTTCCCCGAGGAATTCGGCATCTTCCTGCTCGGCAACCCGCAGATCCGCGAACCCTTCCTGCGCTACCACGCGGACCTGCTCGATCCGCAGTACTGGCAGGCCCGCCAGCAGCGCATCCGCGACGGGGTGCTCGACGACGTCTTCCCCTATCCGGCGTCGATCCGCTTCCGCCACGACGACCGAACCGACCCACCGAAGGAGCCCCCACCATGAAAGACCCCGTCGTGATCTGCTCGGTTGCCCGCACCCCGGTCGGCGCGATGATGGGCGAGCTGTCGAGCCTGGCCGCGCACCAGCTCGGCGCGATCGCGATCCGCGCCGCGGTCGAACGCGCCGGGCTCGCGCCCGAGCGGGTGCAGGAGGTGATCATGGGATGCGTGCTGCCCGCCGGGCAGGGACAGGCACCGGCGCGGCAGGCGACGCTCGGCGCGGGCCTGCCGATGTCGGCCGGCGCGACCACGGTGAACAAGGTCTGCGGCTCGGGCATGAAAGCGGCGATGTTCGCCCACGACCTGATCCTTGCCGGCAGCCAGGACGTCGTCGTCGCCGGCGGCATGGAGAGCATGAGCAACGCGCCCTACCTGATGCTCAAGGGCCGCGGCGGGTACCGCTACGGGCACGCGACGCTGTTCGACCACATGGCCTACGACGGGCTCGAAGACGCCTACGACAAGACGCCGAACGGCGGCGGGCGCTCGATGGGGACCTTCGCCGAGGCGTGCGCGACGAGATTCGCGTTCGGGCGGGAAGCGCAGGACGCGTACGCGATCGAATCGACGCGTCGCGCGCGGGTCGCCAACGAGGACGGCGTGTTCAGCTGGGAGATCGCACCGGTCACCGTCAGCACGCGCAAGGGCGACACGTCGATCTCGCGCGACGAGTCGCCGTTCAAGGCCGACCCGAAGAAGATCCCCACGCTCAAGCCGGCCTTCGCGAAGGACGGCACGGTCACCGCGGCGAGTTCGTCGTCGATCTCGGACGGCGCGGCCGCGCTGGTGCTGATGCGCCGCTCGATGGCCGAGAAGCTCAGGATCGCGCCGATCGCGGCGATCGTCGGTCACGCGACCCATTCGCAGGAACCGCAGTGGTTCACGACGGCGCCGATCGGCGCGATCGGCAAGCTCTGCGAACGGATCGGCTGGAAGGCCGGCGACGTCGACCTGTTCGAGATCAACGAGGCCTTCGCGGTCGTCGCGATGGCGGCGATGCAGGCGCTCGAGCTGCCGCACGACAGGCTGAACCTGCACGGCGGCGCGGTCGCGCTCGGCCATCCGATCGGCGCCTCCGGCGCCCGCCTGATCGTCACGCTCGTCGGCGCGCTCAGGAAGACCGGCGGCAGGCGCGGCATCGCGTCGCTCTGCATCGGCGGCGGCGAAGCGACCGCGCTCGCGCTGGAGATGCTCTGATGCCCACTGCACTGGTGATCGGCGCTTCGCGCGGCATCGGCCTCGAGTTCACGCGCCAGTACCTGGACGCCGACTGGCGCGTGTTCGCGACCTGGCGCAGCGAGCCGGACCGCGTGAACCTGCGCGACATGGGTGCGCAGACGCTGAAGCTCGAGGTGCAGGATCCGAACGACCT
Organism: Lautropia sp.; assembly: GCA_050248115.1. Classification (GTDB taxonomy): domain Bacteria; phylum Pseudomonadota; class Gammaproteobacteria; order Burkholderiales; family Burkholderiaceae_E; genus Lautropia. The sequence goes on along the minus strand of JBFWSZ010000010.1, from coordinate 157,936 downwards.
CGCCGCGTTCGCGTGGCAGCTCGACGACGAGCCGGTCGACGTCGTCATCGTCAACGCCGGCGTCTACGGGCCACGCGACAGCGGGCTCAAGCACCCGCCCACCGACGAGGCCTTCGACCTGGTGATGCGCACCAACGTGCTCGCCGCGCTGCGGCTGCTGCCGATCGTGTCCCCGCTGCTGACCAGGAGCGGCGGCACGCTCGCCTTCGTCTCGAGCCGGATGGGATCGATCGCCGAGGCCAGCGGCAGCTACGGCCTGCTCTACCGGATCTCGAAGGCCGCGGTGAACATGATCGGGCGGCTCGCGCACAACGACCTGCATCCGCTCGGCGCGCGGGTGCTGATGCTGCACCCCGGCTGGGTGCGCACCGACATGGGCGGCCCGAATGCGGACGTCGACGTCAAGGACAGCATCGCCGGCATGCGCCGGGTGATCGCACAGCCGCGCGCCTATCCCAGCGGCGGCTTCTACGACTACCGCGGGCACCGCATCGACTGGTAGCGCCGGGGCGGCGCCGACGGCGGCTCGGCCCGGACGCGGACCGACCGACGCGGACCCGCCGACGCGGACCGGCCCGCGCGAACCGACCGGCGCGCACGAACGCGGGCCTCGCCGCGGACCGCCGATGCGCCTATACTCGATCGCCCGCGCCGCCAGCGGCGATCCGCCCCCGACGGCGACGCCCCGCATCCCCTTTCCCACAGGGAGGTCGACATGCATCCGATCAAGGCCGGTCTGACATTGACGATGGTCGTCGCGGGCGCGCTGGCGCACGCCGGCGAAGTCCGGGACACCGAGGTGCTCGCGGGCACGGCGCGCAACAGCGCCACCGGGTCCGGCGCGATCGCCCGACAGTGGATCGGCGTCGCGACGGGCGCGGGCTCGAGCGTTCGCAACAGCGTGATCGACGCGAACTCGGCGCGCAACACGGCCAGCGGCACCAACAGCACCGCGAGCCAGAACATCGGCGTGGCGACCGGCGGGGGCAAGATCGACAACGTGCGCGTCAACGCCGGCACGGCGGTCAACGAGGCGCGCGGCAGCGGCTCGCTGGCGGTGCAGGACATCGGCGTCGCACGCAGCGGCGGCACGGTGCGCAACAGCACGATCAACGCCAACAACGCCCGCAACATCGCGAACAGCGCCAACTCGGTTGCAGTGCAGCAGCTCGGCGTCGCCGAGAACGGCAAGACGCTCGGCGGCGTGTCGGTGAACGCCGACAACGCGCTCAACCGGGCAGACGACAGCCACACGCCGGCCGTCCAGCGCATCGGCACGGTGCGCTGAGCGGCGGGCGGTCGCGGCGCACGGTCGCGACCGTCGTCCGCAGCGCCAGCCGATCGCACGCGGATCGTCGACCCCGGGGTCTTTGCACCGCCGGGTTTCGTTGCTAGCATCGGTGCGCGACTGGCAACCGAAGCAGCACGCCGGCACCGCGCACCAGCAGCACCCGAAAGCGTCACTTCCTGCGCCCGATCGCGCCGCCAGGATGCCTGCGCGTCTCATGATCGGGTAGGCGCATCGCCTGCGCCATCGTTCCTGTTCGGTCCCCCCACTTGAAGGAATCGAGATCATGAAAGCAGCCAGTCTCTCTGCCGCTGTCGCCCTTGCACTGTGCTCGACCGGCGCGCTCGCCGGCGAGATCAAGGACAGCGAAGTCAACGCGAACAACGCCAAGAACTACTCGCAGGGCGCGGGCAGTACCGCGAAGCAATGGATCGGCGTGGCCGGCGGCAACGGCCGGATGAAGGAGACCAACGTCGAGGCGAGCAACGCCAAGAACACCGCCGAAGGCGCCGGCTCGCGGGCCGACCAGGTCATCGGCGCGGTGGGCGGCAAGGCGGCGATCGTCGACACCGACATCCGGGCGCGCAATGCGCAGAACACCGCGAAGGGCACCGATTCGCGCGCCGAGCAGGTCATCGGCGCGGCGAAGGGCAAGGGCGGCATCATCGACAGCCGCATCCATGCCGACCGGGCGATCAACACCGCGGTCGGTTCGGGCTCGACGGCCTCGCAGCAGATCGGCGTCGTCGACGCGAAGGGCCGCCTCAAGGACGTCCACGTCCACACGACCCAGGCCACCAACACCGCGGGCGGCGCGAACTCGACGGCCGAGCAGAAGGTCGGCGTCGCCAAGTAGCGCAGTCAGACGGCCGACGCGCCGTCGGATTGAACCTTTCCGACCGGATCCCCGACTCAGTGTCAGGCGGCGATGATGACGTCGCCGCGCTCGACACCCCAACCACACCAGGAGTCAAGATCATGAAAGCAGCCAAGTTCACCACCGTCGTCGCCCTCGCCCTGTGCTCGGCCAGCGTCCTCGCCGGCGAGATCAAGGACACCGACGTCCGCGCGAACAACGCGAAGAACTATTCCGAAGGCAGCGGCAGCACCGCACGCCAGTGGATCGGCGTCGCCGGCGGCAACGGCCGCATCAAGGGCAGCGAGATCGAGGCGAGCAACGCGAAGAACACCGCCGAGGGTGCGAACTCGCAGGCGAACCAGGTCGTCGGCGGCGTCGCCGGCAACGCGCTGATCAAGGACAGCGAGATCCGTGCGAAGAACGCGCAGAACACGGCCAAGGGCACCGGCTCGCGTGCCGACCAGGCGATCGGCGTCGCGGCCGACAACGGCCTGATCAAGGACAGCCGGATCCACGCCGGCCGCGCGGTGAACACCGCGGTGGGCGCGAACTCGACGGCGCAGCAGGGCATCGGCGTCGTGTCCGGCAACGGCAAGCTCGTCAACGTGCACGTGGACGCCGCGCGCGCGACGAACACCGCCGGCGGCGCGAACTCGACGGCCGAGCAGCTGATCGGCGCGGCCAAGTAAGGACGCACGACACGCAGGGCCGGGGCGGGCAACCGACCCGGCCTTGGACCGGAATCGAGCACCCCGGCGATCACCGGGGTCTTTCGCGTCCGCCCCGACGGTGGCGCGAACGCGGGACTTTCTTCACAATCCACGTTCCGCGTCGAGCCTTCCGTCGGTCCCTCCGGTGCCACCACGGCACCGGACGCCTCACACCCAGCCAGGGAGTCGGACATGAACCGATTTGCAATGACCCTCGTCCCGAGCATCGCGCTCGGCCTGTTCGCCATGCAGGCGGGCCACGCGGCGAACTTCGGCGACAACCCCCTCGACACGCGCTTCAGCGCCAAGGTGGCCAAGGAGCGCACGCGCCAGAACACGCTGCAGCAGCAACGGGCGCGCGAGACCGATCGCTTCGGCACCAACCCCTCCGATGCCGACAACACGCAGTGCGGCAGCCAGAACATCGGCAACGTGAACACCAACGGGCGCATCGGCAGCCAGCCGCGCGAAGTCTTCGTCTATGCCCCGAACTCGACCAACGTCGTGACCCGCGGCGGTTGCCGCTGAGCACCCTGGAGGCCCGCATGTTTCCACGCTTCATTCTCTGCACCCTCGCGGCAGCCTCCGTCTGGGGCGCCGCGCTCGCCCAGGGCGTCACCGTCTTCCGGCCGGGCGATCGGGTCGATCCCGCCGCGGTCGCCGCGATCCTCGGCGGCGGCGGCGGCGCGGGCCAGCGGCCCAAGGGCATCCGTACCCGCGGGCTGCAGTTGCTCGACGCTGGGGCGGCGCCGGCAGGCGCGGGATCGATGGCGTCGCTGAACCAGCCCTCCGGCGCCGCGACCGCCGCGAGCGTGTCGGGCGGGGGCGGCGCGAGCCTGTCGCTGCCGGTGCAGTTCGGCTTCGATTCGGCGAAGATCTTCCCCGAGGCGCGCGAGCAGCTCGACGCCGTCGCCGAAGGCATCAAGATGATCCCGCAGGAAGTGCCGGTCGTCATCGAGGGCCACACCGACGCGACCGGCAACGACGCGTACAACCTCGATCTGTCCAGGCGGCGGGCCGAAGCCGTCAAGCAGTACCTGGTCGGGGTCCACGGCATCGACGCGAGCCGCCTGCGCACGCTCGGCCAGGGCAAGCGCGAGCCGATCGATCCCGGCGACCCGTACGGCCCGGTGAACCGCCGGGTGCAGTTCCGCGGCGGTTGAGCTGGTTGTTCCCGAACGCGACACCCCGGCCGGTGCCCTCGCCCGGCACGGGGGCGGCGCGGCACGGGCACAATCGGGGGCTCGACGACTCCGCGCGGCCGCGCCGCGACACGGTTGCCCGGATGCTCCTGAACGACGAACTGACGATGGTGCGCGACGCCGTGCGCACCTTCGTGGCCGGCGAGATCACGCCGAACGCCGCGGCGTGGGACCGCGAGTCCACCTTCCCGAAGGCGGCGCTCGCCGGGCTGGCGGCGCTCGGCTGCTTCGGCGTCGCGGTGCCCGAGCGCTGGCGCGGGGCGGGCATGGGCTACCTCGCGCTCGCGCTGATCCTCGAGGAGATCGCCGCCGGCGACGGCGCGACCTCGACGATCGTGTCGGTCAACAACTGCCCGGTCTGCTCGATCCTGATGGCCTACGGCGACGACGCGCAGAAGGCGCGCTGGCTCGCCCCGCTGGCGTCCGGCGAGATGCTCGGCGCGTTCTGCCTGACCGAGCCCCAGGTGGGCAGCGACGCCGGGGCACTGAAGACGCGCGCCAGGCGGGTCGCCGGCTCGGCGGGCGCGCCCGGCTACAGCCTGAGCGGCCTCAAGCAGTTCGTGACCTCCGGCGCGAACGCCGATGTCGCGATCGTGATGGCGGTGACCGACCCCGACGCCGGCAAGCGCGGCATCTCGGCGTTCCTGGTCCCGACGTCGACGCCGGGCTACCGCGTCGCCCGTCTCGAGGAGAAGCTGGGACAGCACGCCTCCGACACCGCGCAGATCGCGTTCGACGACTGCTGGGTGCCGGCGGAGAACCGGCTCGCCGAGGAAGGCAGCGGATACCGGATCGCGCTGTCCGGGCTCGAGGGCGGGCGCATCGGCATCGCGGCGCAGTCGCTCGGGATGGCACGGGCCGCGTTCGAGGCGGCGCTGCGCTACGCGAAGGAGCGCGAGGCTTTCGGCACGCCGATCTTCGATCACCAGGCGGTGCAGTTCAGGCTCGCCGAGATGGCGACGAAGATCGAGGCCGCGCGCCAGCTGATCCACCACGCGGCCGCGCTGAAGGACGCCGGCAGGCCGTGCCTGAAGGAGGCGGCGATGGCCAAGCTGTTCGCCTCGGAGATCGCCGAGCAGGTCTGCTCGGCCGCCATCCAGGTGCACGGCGGCTACGGCTACGTCCGCGACTTCCCGGTCGAGCGCATCTACCGCGACGTGCGGGTGTGCCAGATCTACGAGGGAACGAGCGACATCCAGAAGATTCTGATCGGACGCGCGCTGGCGCAGGGAGATTCCGCATGAACACGAAGACCGAGGGTCCGGAAGGCCCGCGCGCACCGGCTGCCGAGGCGCCGGCCACGCCCCCGCGGGCGACACCCCCCGGCGAAATCGATTTCTACGTCGACTTCACCTCGCCCTACTCCTACCTCGCCGCCGAGGCGATCGAGGCGATCGGTGCGCGCTACGCCCACCGGGTCAACTGGATCCCGGTGATGCTCGGCGTGCTGTTCAAGGCCACCGGCGGCATCGCGCTCACCAGCCTGCACCCCTGGAAGAGCGCGTACTCGGTGATGGATTTCGCGCGCAGCGCCGAATTCGCCGGCGTCCCGTTCCGGATGCCGTCGACCTTTCCGCAGGCGAGCCAGAACGCCTCGCGCGCGCTGATCTGGCTGCAGCGCACGTCGCCCGGCAAGGCGAACGACTTCGCGATGGCCGTCTTCAGGCTGCTGTTCGTCGAGGACGGGCGCATCGACGACGTCGACGCGCTCGCGCGTGTCGCCGCCCCGCTCGGCATCGACGAGGCGGGCCTGCGCGACGCGGTCCGCGACCCGGAGATCAAGGCTGCGCTGGCGGCCAACAACGAGGATGCCGCGTCGCGCCACGTGTTCGGCGCGCCCACCTTCTTCATCGGCACCGAGCAGTTCTGGGGCAACGACCGCCTTTCCCACGTCGAGGCACGCCTCGCCCGGCTCGCCGGCGGGCGGAGCCACAAGGTGCTGCTCGACGCCGCCGACCGGCGCATCCGCACCCGGACGATCGACGAGGCGATCGCCGCGCACGGCTCGCCCGGCGTGGTGTTCGTCGACCTGCGCGACCCGCGCGAACTCGAGCGCGACGGCATGGTCGAGGGGGCGGTGCACGCGCCGCGCGGCATGCTCGAGTTCTGGATCGACCCCTCGAGCCCGTACTACCGCGACGTCTTCAAGCCGGAGCACGAGTACATCCTCTATTGCGCGGGCGGGCTGCGCTCGGCGCTCGCCGCGCAGACCTGCGTCGACATGGGCTTGCTGCCGAACGTGTCGCACGTCCAGGGCGGCTATGCGGCGTGGAAGGCCGCCGGCGGACCGTGGGTGGCACGCGGGGCCAGGCCGGCGAAGGCGGGGTGACGGTGGCCGCCTCCCGCCCGCCCGGGCACCGCTTCGGCGCAGTGGTGTTCGACTGCGACGGCGTGCTCGTCGACAGCGAGCCGATCACCAACCGGGTGCTGCGCGACATGCTGCGCGAACTCGGGCTCGACTTCGACCTCGCGCGCACGATGGACACCTTTTTGGGCAAGGCGGTGCGCGAGGAGCTGCGCACGATCGAGTCGATGACCGGCGAGCCCCTCGCGCCGGACTGGTACGCCCGCTTCGTCGCGCGGCGCAACGAGGCGCTCGAGGCCGAGATCGAGGCGATTCCCGGCATCCACGAGGTCGTCGACGGCCTGCGCGCGCGGTCGGTGCCGTTCGCCGTCGCGTCCGGCGCCGACCGCGGCAAGATGCGGCTGATGCTGGGCAGGACCGGCCTGCTGCCGCACTTCGAGCACGCGCTGTTCGGCGCCGACATGGTCGAACGCGCCAAGCCGGCGCCGGACGTCTACCTGCTCGCGATCGAGCACCTGCGCACGCCGGCCTCGGCGACCGCGGTCGTGGAGGATTCGGCGGTCGGCACGCGCGCCGGCGTGGCAGCCGGCGCGACGGTCTTCGGCTACAGCCGCTTCACCCGTGCGGACGACCTGCGCGCCGCCGGCGCGAGTGCCACTTTCGACGCGATGCCGCAGGCGCTCGGGCTGCTCGGGTTCTGATCCGCCCGACTTGGCGGTAGCATCCGCGATGCCGCGTGCCGACCGCGCGCGCGCCTTCCGTCCACCCACCGGCCCGCGTGGCCCCGCCCGATGATCGAATCCCTCGGTACCGCCGTCGTCTGGATCGCCCTGCTCAAGATCATCTGGGTGAACATCCTCCTGTCGGGCGACAACGCCGTGGTGATCGCGCTGGCCGCGCGTGGCCTGCCGGACCACCAGCGCAGCAAGGCCGTCTTCCTGGGCAGCGCGGCGGCGATCGTGCTGCGCATCGCGCTCACGGTCTTCGCGGTCCAGCTGCTGCAGTACCCGTACCTGAAGCTGATCGGTGCGCTGCTGCTCTTCTGGATCGGCGTGCAGCTGCTGCTGCCCGAAGACGGCGAGGACGGCATCAAGCAGAACGACCAGCTGTGGGCGGCGGTGAAGACCATCCTCGTCGCCGACCTGGTGATGAGCCTGGACAACGTCATCGCGGTCGCGGCAGCCGCCGACGGCGGCCCGCCCGAGAGCCGCTTGATGCTGCTGATCGTCGGCCTGGCGCTGTCGATCCCGCTGATCATCTTCGGCAGCCAGCTGCTGCTGAAGGTGATGGAGCGATTCCCCGTCATCATCCCGATCGGCGCGGGGCTGCTCGGCTTCGTCGCGATCGAGATGCTGCTGCACGAACCGGCGCTCGACGGCGTCGTCCACGACTGGCCCGACTGGTTCCGGACGATGCTCGAACTCGCCGGTGCGGCGGCTGTCGTGGTGGTGGGTACCGTGTGGGCACGGCGCAAGACCGCCGACGCCGCCAGGGCGCAGGTCGGCGGTTGAGCGACTGGCAGCTCCGCGAGCACCGCCCGGGCGACATCGGCTGGGTGATCTCGCGACACGGCGAGCTCTACGCGCGCGAGTACGGCTGGGACATCTCCTTCGAGGCGCTCGTCGCCGAGATCGGCGCGAGCTTCCTGCGCGGGTTCGACCCGGGGCGCGAGCGCTGCTGGATCGCGGAGCGCGACGGCACCCGCATCGGCTCGGCGTTCGTCGTGCGGGAATCCGACGAGATCGCGCGGCTGCGGCTGCTGATCGTCGAGCCGTCGGCACGCGGGCTCGGCGTCGGCAGGCGCCTGGTCGACGAGTGCATCCGGTTCGCGACCGACAAGGGCTACGCGACGCTCACGCTCTGGACCAACGACGTGCTGCACGCCGCCCGGGCGATCTACGTGCGCGCGGGCTTCGTGCTCGTCGACGAGGAGCGCCACCACAGCTTCGGGCACGACCTGGTCGGGCAGAACTGGTCGCTCGCGCTGACGCGATGAAGGACCGGCTCGCGCTCGCCGCCGCCGCAGCCACCGGCGTGCAGGTCGGCGCGGCGATCGTCGCGACGCGCTTCGTGGTCGGCGAGACCACGCCCGGCGCGCTGGCGATGATGCGCTATGCGATCGGCTTCCTGTGCCTGCTGCCGGCGGCCGTCTCGATGCGCCGCGTGCGCTTCGAGCGCCGGGACCTGCTGCCGATCGCGCTGCTCGGCATCACGCAGTTCGGCATCCTGGTGGCGCTGCTGAACGTCGGGCTGCAGACGGTGCCGGCCGCGCGGGCCGCGCTGATCTTCGCGTGCTTCCCGCTGCTGACGATGCTGCTCGCCGCGGCGCTGGGCCACGAGCGGCTGACCCTGGCGAAGGCGGCGGGCGTCGTCGTCACGATCGCCGGCGTCGGCGTCGCGCTGGGCGTCCACCCGGCCGGCGCCCACGGGGCGCCGCAGGCCGCCGGGGTGGTGCCCGCCGAGTGGCGCGGCATGCTCGCCGTCGCCGCCGCGACGCTGTGCGGTGCCGCCTGCAGCGTGCTGTACCGCCCTTACCTGCGCAAGTACCCGACGGTGCCGGTCAGCGCCTTCGCGATGCTCGCGTCGGTCGTGTTCCTCGCGCTGGTCGCCGCGTTGGAGGGATTCTTCCGGACCCCGCTCGCGATCACCCCGACCGGCTGGGCGGCGATCGCCTTCATCGGCGCCAGCAGCGGGATCGGCTATTTCCTCTGGCTATGGGCGCTGCGCCACGCTCCGGCGACGAGCGTGGCGGTCTTTCTCGGCCTCAGCCCGATCACCGCGGCGCTGCTCGGCGTCGTGCTGCTCGGCGAACCGCTGACCGCCGGCGTCGTGCTCGGCACGCTGCTCGTGCTCGCCGGCCTGTGGGTCGCGCACCGGCCCGCCGGCGCGGCGGCCGCACCGGCCGCCTGAAGCCCCGCGCGGGGTCAGCGCACGAGCACGAGCGGCTCGGCGATCTCGCGGTTCTGGTTGCGGAACCACAACGCGATCGTGCGCCGGCGCATCGTGCCGACACCCGACTTGCGCGCGCTCAGCACGACCGAATACTGGCCATGGTTCTCGAAGACGAAGCGGCCGTCGGCGTCGGTGCGCGTACTGCCGACGCGCTCGACCGCGACGACGCTCTTCTTCGACAGCACGACGACCGCGCCCTCGACAGGCCGCCCGTCGGCGGTCGTCACGCGCCCGCTGAGCCGGCCGTCGTCGTTGGCGATCACGTACAGGTTCCAGCAGAGCGCGACGACGGCGATGCCGCCGAAGGTGAGCACGAAGCGGTTGAGGATCCAGCCACGCGACATGCTCAGCCCTTGGTCGCGCCGGAGGTCAGGCCGCGGATGAAGTCCTTCTGCGCGAGCAGGAACACGAGCAGGCCGGGCAGCACGACCAGCACGCAGAACGCGTACAGCGCACCGGTGGTGTCCTCGAAGGACGCGAGGAAGGACACGAGCCCGAGCGGCATCGTCTGCATGTCCTTGCCGCGCACGACGAGCAGCGGCCAGAGGAACTCGTTCCACGACCAGATGAACGACAGGATGACGTTGGTCGCGATCGCGGGCCGGGACAGCGGCAGCAGCACCTTCGTGAGGATCTGCCACTCGCTCAGGCCGTCGATGCGCGCGGCCTGCACGAGCGACGCGGGCACGGCCTCGAAGTTCGACTTGAACAGGAAGATGCACACGATGTGGCTGAACGCCGGCAGCGCGATGCCCAGCCGGGTGTCCAGCAGTCCCATCTGCGAGGTCAGCAGGTAGGCGGGGATGATCGTCGCGTGGAACGGGATCATCATCGACGCGAGGAAGAACGCGAGCACGGCGGCCTTGCCGGGAAAGCGTCGGGTGAGCGCATAGCCGGCCATCGCGTTGAGCAGCAGGTTCGCCGCGACGACGACCAGCGCGATCGCCAGGCTGTTGGCGAAGATGCGCACGAAGTCGACCGAGTACCAGGCCTCGACGTAGTAGTAGAGATTGGGGTCGACCGGCACGAGCGAGGGCGGATAGCCGAACAGGTTCTCGCCGGTCAGGCTGGTCTTGAGCACCCAGTAGATCGGCGTGAGCATCACGATGCACACGGCGAGCAGCGCGAGGTGCACGAGCAGGCGCGGCGCGGGCTTCATCGGCTCGGGGGCATCGGCTGCGCGCGTGGGGCGTCAGTCGGCCACGTCGACCCTGCCGGCGTCGCCGCCGGCGAGCCGGTTCGCCGCCAGCGCGATCGCGAGGAAGAGCGTGAACATCACGACCGTGACCGCCGCCGCGTAGTCGAATCGGGTCAGCGTGAACGCGAGCTTGTAGACGTAGGTGACCAGCAGTTCGGTCGCCCGCCCGGGGCCGCCGCCGGTCATCGAGTACACCAGGTCGAAGCTGGTGAACGACGCGATCACGCCGAGGATCACGCACAGGAACAGCGACGGACGCAGCAGCGGGAGCGTGATGCGCCAGAACCGGTGCCGCGCACGGGCACCGTCGATGCGGGCCGCCTCGTACAGGTGCGACGGGATCGTCTGCAGGCCGGTGAGCAGGATCACGACGAAGAAGCCGAGCATCTGCCACAGCGCCGCGACCATCACCGCGCCGAGCGCGAAGCGCGTGGTCTCGAGGAACGCGATCGGCCGCTCGACGAGGCCGGCGGACATCAGCAGGTAGTTGAGCAGCCCCGCCTGGTCGTTGTAGAGCCAGCGCCAGACGATCCCGACCGCGACGACCATCATCGGGTACGGCAGGAAGATGATCGTGCGGTAGACGCCGCGCCCGAGCACCTTCGCGTCGACCAGCAGCGCGATCCCGAGCGCGAGCGCGATCGTGACCGGCGTCGTCAGCATGAAGATCGCCGTGTTCGCGAGCGCGACGCGGAAGGTCTCGTCCTCGCCGAACATCTCGGCGTAGTGCGCGGTGCCGAGCCACCGCATCTCGCCCCCCGGCGACCAGCTGCTGAACGACAGCACTAGGTTCCACAGCAGCGGCACGACCCGGTACGCCGCGAAGATCGCGAGCGCGGGCGCGAGCAGCAGCCAGGTGAACATCCACTCCCGGCTGCGTCTGCGCGCGAGGATCACTTGCGTTCCAGCTCCCGGTCGATGCGCGCCGCCGCCTTCGAGAGCGCCGCCTTCGCGTCACCCTGCCCGAGCAGCACCGGCTGCACCTCGGTCCAGAAGATGTCCTTCACCCGCGCGTCCTTGCCGGTTCGAAGATAGCCGGTGAACTTGTCGAGGTTCTGCGTCGTCAGCTCGAGCGCACGCGCCTTCAGCGGACTCTCGTCGCGGATCCGATCGCGCAGCTTGCGGTCGACGGCGTCGTTCAGCGTCGCGAGCGTGAAGGTGTCGGCCATCACCTGCTGCCACTTGTCGCTGGTCGCGATCTTCAGCAGGTGGACGGCGGCGTCGGCGTGCTTCGTGCCCTTCGAGATTCCCCAGCCGTGGTTGTTGGGCACCGCATGGACCCCGGGCACCTCGGCGACCTCGACACCCTCCTCGTCGATCCAGTCGGCCTTGCTCGCGATCCAGAACAGCGCGGTCGTCGGCGCCATGTACAGCGCGACGTTGCCGGCGCCGAAGGCGGTGTTCGGCTCGACCCAGCGCCCGGTCCACGAGATGTTGTTGATCGTCCCGGCCTTGGTGGCGTCGGCCAGCGTCTTCAGCGTCTTCGCCGCCGCGTCGGTGTCGAACGCCGCCTTCGTGTAGTCGGCGTTCAGGATCTCGACGCCGTTCGACCTGAACAACGGCCAGTACAGCCAGTCGAAGTTGGTCGTGAGAAAGCCCGACTTGCCCGGGCCCTTGACCTTGGCCGCGGCACCCATCAGTTCGTCGAAGGTCTTCGGCATCGCGGTGATGCCGGATTCCTTCATCAGCTTCCGGTTGCCGATCAGCAGCGTCTTGGCGAAGTACCAGGGCACGAGCCAGTTCCTGCCGTTGCTCGACCAGAGGTCGAGCGCGCCCGGCGAGAAGCGGTTCCTGAAGTCGGCGTCGGCCGCGAGGTAGGGCGTCAGGTCGAGCAGGCGCCCGGCGTCCGCATACTCGGCCCACAGCGAGCCCTGCACGTCGATCAGGTCGGGCGCGGTGCCCGCGGCGAGCTGCGCCTGGTAGAAGGTGGCCCACTCGGTCCCCTTCTTGTCGATCCACTCGACCTTGATGTCCGGGTACTTCTGGTTGAACTCCTTCGTCCACCCGGCGATCTTCTCGCCGTAGACCGGCAGGTTCCAGGTCAGGATCGTGAGCGTGTCCTGCGCGCGGGCCTGCGTGAGCGGCAGCAGCGCCGTCGCGATCGCAAGCGCCGCGATCGAGGCGAGGAATTTCAGTCGTGCCAGCATGATCGTGGTCTCCTGTGGTGGGTGGTGAAGCGGGACGTATCCGGACACGGTCGAGGGGCGGGTGGCGTTCGGCGGCCCGCCTCAGCCGAAGTCTGGCACGATCGCGCGGCCTTCGCGCCAGGCGCGCTCGGCCGCCAGGCAGATCGCGATGCTCGGGCGCGCCATCACGCACGACATCACCGAGCGACCCGTGCGGAATCCGTGATAGGCGCGGCGCAGGTGCTCCTCGAGTTCGAAGACCTCGCCCGACAGCGGGATCGCGACCGTCTCGACCTCGCCGTCGCCCAGGCGCCGCTTCATCTCGAAGCCGGGGGTCAGCGTTCGATCCATCGTGCCGCTCCACCACGTGCGCAGCGCGCCGGCGGTGCCCGCGACCTCGAGCACCGTGTGGTGCTCGAAGCCGCCCAGGCACTGGTTGAGGACCGCGGTCGCGCCGTCGTCCCATTCGAGGATCAGCGTGAAGTGGTCCGACAAGCTGCCCGGTGCCCAGTCGCCGCCGTGCGCGGCCACCCGCGACGGCAGCCCCTTGGCCTCTGCGTACCAGAGGATCAGGTCGACGAAGTGCACGAGTTCCTCGAGGACCCACGAGCCGACGCGCGCGGGATCGTGGCGCCAGCCGCCCGCGCCCGGGCGGAACGGACGCCGGAACAGCGACAGGTGCTGATGGCGGATCGCGCCGAGCCCGCCCGCGGCGATCGTGTCGCGCACGGCGCCCCACTGGCGCGACACCCGCAGCTCGTGGTTCACCACGAGCTGGCGGCCGCTGCGCGCGGCCGCCGCGGCGACCGCGTCGCACTCGGCGAGCGAGAGGCCGAGCGGCTTCTCGAGGAAGACGTGCATGCCGGCCTCGAGCGCGCGGATCGCCGCGTGCGCGTGAAGGTGGTTCGGCAGCAGGACGTTCACCGCGTCGATGCCGGGCGCCGCGAGCAGCGCGTCGAGGTCGCGGTGGATCGCGGCGCCGGGCACCTCGGCGCGCGCCTGCTCGCACGCGGCCTCGCTCCTCGCGAGGACCGCGACGACCTCGGCGCCGTCGATCGCCCGGATCGCGCGTGCGTGCATCAGGCCCCACGCGCCGAAGCCGGCGAGCGCGACGCGCGTGCGGCCCGGCGCCGGATCGGACGCGGCAGGTACGGATGCGGGTACGGATACGGGTGCGAGCGTCAATTGATCACCATGCCGCTGTCGGCGTCGAAGAGGTGCGCCTGGCGCATGTCGAGTCTCAGCACGATCGTCTCGCCGGGTTCGGGACGCAACGCAGGGGGGACCCGTGCGACGAGCGACTGCGCACCGATTCGCGCGAACACCAGCGTGTCCGGCCCGAGCGCCTCGATGACGTCGACCGTCGCGGCGAGGTCGACCGTTCCCTCGGGTGCCGGCCCCTCGGCGACCGATACCGCCTCGGGCCGCACGCCGAGCACCAGTGCGCTGGCCGCGTCGTCGCGCAGCGCGCGCAGCGGTGCCGTCGCCGGGATCGGCATGCGCACCGCGAAGCCGGCGCCGCCGCCCGGCTCGCATCGCGGCGCGGCGTCGACGCCGCCACCCGCCCCCGCGTCCGGCGTGGCGCGCGCGCCGGCGAGCGCCGCGCCCTCGCTGCCGACGACCTCGATCCGGTCGCCGCTGCGGCGGACCTCGAGCAGGTTCATCGTCGGCGCGCCGATGAAGCCCGCGACGAAGCGGGTGCGCGGGGTACGGTAGACCTCGTCCGGCGTGCCGGCCTGCTCGATGCGCCCGGCACGCATCACGACGACGCGGTCGGCGAGCGTCATCGCCTCGACCTGGTCGTGGGTGACGTAGACGGTGGTGATGCCGAACTGCCGGTGAAGGCGCTTGATCTCGAGCCGCATCTGCCCGCGAAGCTTCGCGTCGAGGTTCGACAGCGGCTCGTCGAACAGGAACACGCGCGGCTTGCGAACGATCGCGCGGCCCATCGCGACGCGCTGGCGTTGTCCGCCCGACAGTTCCTTGGGCCGCCGATCGAGCAGGTCGCCGAGCCCGAGCACCCGCGCCGCGTCGGCGACGCGCACCGCGATCTCGGCCTGCTTCACGCCGCGGTAGCGAAGCGAGAACGCGATGTTCTCGAACACGCTCATGTGCGGATACAGCGCATAGTCCTGGAACACCATCGCGATGTCGCGCTTCGCGGCATCGATCTCGTTGACGACGCTGCCGTCGATCAGGATCTCGCCGTCGCTGACGTCCTCGAGGCCGGCGAGCATGCGCAGGCAGGTGCTCTTGCCGCACCCCGAGGGCCCGACCAGCACGACGAACTCGCCGTCGGCGACCTGCAGGTCGATCCCGTGCACGACCGGCACCTCGCCGTAGCGCTTGACCAGCCGGCGGAACTCGACGGTCGCCATCGGCCGCTCAGGCGACGAGACCGCGCGCGGCGATCTCGAGGCGCTCGGTGCGGCCGTCGGGGTGCACGCCGAGCACGCTGTCGCACAGGTTGCTGACCGGGCACGCGTGATTCGGCAGGATGCGCACGACCTCGCCGATCGACGGCACCGAGGTGCAGCGGAAGACGTCGACGAAGCCGTGTTCCTCGGCGAGCTTGACGATGCGCGAGCCCGGGTAGTCGACGAGGATCCCGTGATCCTTGAACCCGGACAGGTCCGAGGTCAGCGTCTTCGATCCGGCGTCCACCATCACCCGGCCATTCTCGGGCGCGCTCACGACCGTCGCGTAGACGAGGAGCGCGCAGTCGTCGGGCGTCGCGGCGCCGGCGGCGATCATCTGGCGGTCGTTGTAGACGTAGGTGCCCGCGCGGTACTCGTCTTCGCCGAGCGCGCCGATCTTCAGGCTGTTCGGCGTCCCGCCGGTGCACACCTTGCCCGGCGCGAGCGAGACCTGCTCGCAGCCGCTGCGGTACGCGTCGAGGAACGCCTGCGTCGATTGCAGGTCGCCTTCCGGCGGGTAGAGCAGCAGGCCGTCGAAACGCAGGCCCGGCAGCGACGCGACGTGCTGCGCGAGCGCGATCGCAGCCTGCGGGGTCGTCACGCCGCAGCGGTGCCGGCCGGTGTCGCACTCGACCAGCACGCCCAGCGCCGGCGTGCCGGGCCTCGCGTCCTTCATCGCGCTCGCGTAGCCGTCGGCCGCGACCGCGTTGTCGCAGCACACGGTGAGCGCGACGCGTTCGGCGAGCCGGCGCAGCCGCGCGTGCTTGGGCGCGCCGACGACGTTGTACGAGATCAGGATGTCGGTCATGCCGGCCTCGGCCATCGCCTCGGCCTCGCCGAGCTTCTGGCAGGTGACCCCGATCGCGCCGGCGGCGAGCTGCCGTCGCGCCATCACCGGCGACTTGTGGGTCTTGATGTGCGGCCGGTTGCCGACGCCGGCCGCCTTGCAGGCCGCCTGCAGCCGCTCGATGTTGCGCTGGGCGATCTCGAGGTCGATGACGACGACCGGCGTGTCGAGTGTCGCGGCGAAGGTGGGATCGATTGGCTTCATCGGGGTCCGGGTGGGTTGGGGGAGGATTCCTCCCAGGGGCGTGGCGTCGGGTCGTGCCAGCGGCCGGCGCGCACGAGCCCGACGGCGCGGAGCAGGCGAACGCCGTCGCGCCGCGCGCCGGCGACGTCGACGAAGGCGAGCGGAACGTCGGCGACCCGCAGCACGGCGAGATCGGCCGGCGCGCCGACGCCGAGCGCGCCGAGCGGCTCGCGGCCGGCGGAGGCGTCGGCGCGGCCGATCGCGCGAGCCGGCGCGTCGGTCGTCATGCGGACCAGGTCGACGAGGTCGATGCCGCAGTTCAGCAGCTTGCTCATCACGTGCAGCAGGTCCCAGCCCGGCCCGTTCACCGTGAGTGCGTGCACGTCGCTCGACACGATGTCGGGCGCGAAGCCGTCGTCGAGCGCGGCCTGGGTGCTTGCGAACGAGAACGCGCCCATGCCGTGGCCGACGTCGAAGAGCACGCCGCGCGCGCGTGCCTCGCGCAACGCCGGCAGGATCTTGCCGTCCGCGTCGACCGGCGCGTTCGGCGCCGGTCGGAAGCAGTGGGTGAGCACGTCGCCGGCGCGCATGCGCGCGAGGATCTCGGCGTAGCCGGGCTGCGGCGCGCCGATGTGCGTCATCACCGGCAGGCCGAGCGGCTCGGCGACGGCGAGCGCACGATCGAGCGCCCGCAGCCCGACGTCGCCCGACACCGCCGCGCCGAGGCGGACCTTGATGCCGACGACGGTGTCGGGGTTCTGCTGCGCGACGGCGCGGCAGTGCTCGACCGAGAGCAGCGCCTCGTTCGCGGCTTCGCCGACCATCACGCCGCGCTCGAACGCGAAGATGCCGGGAAAGGACACGTTCAGCCACGCGAGCAGCCGCGTACGCGCGCCGCGCATCACGAAGTCGCGAAACCCCGCGTAGGTGCCGGCGCCGGCGCTGCCGGCGTCGACCATCGTCGCGAGCACCGAGCGCAGCGCGATCGCGTCCGGGTCGACGCCGTAGCTGGTGGCCTTGTGGTACACGTGCGTGTGCAGGTCGATCAGTCCGGGCACGACCAGCATGCCGTCCAGCGCGCGCACCGGCACGCCCGGTCGCCGCGGCAGGTCCTTCCCGACCGCCGCGATGCGCGCGTCGCGGATCTCGACGTCGGCGACCGCGTCGACGCCGTTGCGCGGATCGACGACGCGCGCGCCCGTCAGCAGCAGGTCCGGGGCAGGATCCGTCGCGCGCGTCACGGTGCGCTCCTCACGACGCGTTCACCACGGCAGCGGCTGTCCCGACCAGGTGAAGAATCCGCCGGTCTCGTGATTGCCGAGCCGCTCGACGATGCCGCGCATCGCCGCGACGCTCTCGGCGGCGGTGATCGGCGCGTCCGGACCGCCGCCGGCGGTCGCGACCCACCCCGGGTGCAGCAGCGCGACGGTGATGCCGCGGGCGAACAGGTCGATCGCGAGGCTGCGGCCGATCGCGTTCAGGCCGGCCTTGCTCGCGCGATAGCCGTAGTGACCGCCCGACAGGTTCGAGCCGATCGAGCCCATCCGGCTCGACACGATCGCGATCCGCCGCTGCCGGCTCGCGGCGACGTTGTGGGCCAGCGTCTCGACCAGCTTCAGCGGCCCGACGGTATTGGTGGCGAGGATGCGCCGCACCTCGTCGAAGTCGATCGAGCCGAAACGCCCGAGTTCGCGCCCGATGCCGGCGTTGGACACCAGCACGTCGATCGGCGCGCCGGCCAGCGTTCGCGCGAGCGCGTCGAACTGCGCGAAGTCGGTGACGTCGAGCGGGTGGTGATGCAGCCCGGCGACGTCGATCCGGTTCGCCGGGTCGCGGTAGGTCGCATGGACCTCGTAGCCGGCCTTCGCGTACTGGATCGCGAACTCGCGACCGAGTCCGGTATCGCAGCCGGTGATCAGCGCACAGGGTCTCGTCATGGCGTCTCGATGGGGGATCCGGGCGGCGGCGGCCCGAAGCGCGGCTCGGGCACGCCGCGTGCGCCGAGCCCGTCGATGCGGAACAGCGCCCCCGCCGCGGGCCACGCGGCCCGCTCGCCCGGCGCGAGCAGCATGCTCGCACTGGTGACGAAGAGCGTGTCGAGCCGCGGCCCGCCGAACGCGACCATCGTCGGGTGCTTGGCCGGTACCGCGATGCGCTCGATCAGTTGCCCCGCGGGCGAGATGCAGGCGACGGCGCCGCCGTGCACCAGCGCGCACCAGTAGTTGCCGTCGGTGTCGCAGGTCGCGCCGTCGACGCGGCCGTCGATGTCGGTGGTGTCGAAGAATCGGCGCCTGCCGCTGAGCGTGCCGCGCGCGAGGTCGAAGTCGTACACCCAGACGGTCTCGTCGCGGCTGTCGGCGAGGTAGAAGCGGCTTTCGTCGGGCGAGATCGCGATGCCGTTGCCGATCACGAAGCCGCCGTCGATGCGCGCGACCGTGCCGTCCGGGTCCAGGCGCAGCAGTTCCGCCTGCCGCCCGACGAAGTCCGAGTGCACGCTGGCGCACCAGTAGCGCCCGAGCCGATCGCACTTGCCGTCGTTGAGCATCAGGCGCCGGTCGCGCGACAGCGGGTCGGCGATCGGACGCGTGCGGACCGTGGTGCCGTCGATGTCGACGCGCAGGAAGCCGGCGCGGGTGGCGGCGACCAGCGCACCGTCGTGCGTGAACGCGAACGAGCCGATGTCGGCCGGCATCGCGAAGTGATCGACGATGCCCGTCAGCGGGTCGAGCCGGCGGATCGCCGGCGCGAACGAGTCGACCCACCAGAGCCGCGCGTCGTCGGGGTTCCAGCACGGGGACTCGCCGAGCAGGTCGGGGCCGACGTACGCGGTCGTGACCTGGCTCGAGACCGGCTGCGCGCGGCGCGCGGCCTGCATCGGAGCGGGCAGGCCGGTTGCGCCCGGCGCGCGTTCCGTCCCGCCGGCATCCCCCTGCCGGCGTTGCGCTCCTGCCTGCCGCCTCCAGTCCGTCATCGCGTACTCGCCCCGGCAACGTGTCGAGCGGGCGGTGCACGTCGCAGGCGCCGCCGCCGAGCGTTCCGGCGTATGCTACCCGAAGCCCCGCGCCGCCCGGCAGGTGCCGCCGACCGGCGCACGCTCAAGCGTCGCCGACCTTCCCGCGCAGGGCCTTCACGCGCCCGCGCTGCGTCTTCTCGTCGACCCGCCGACGCTGCGACGCCCGTGTCGGCCGGGTCGGCACCCTCGGTGGCGCCTCGACCAGCACGCTGTCGACGATCCGCTGCAGCCGCTCGAGCGCCTCCTGCCGGTTGCGCTCCTGCGTGCGAAAGCGCTGCGCCTTCAGCACCAGCATGCCGTCGTCCGAGATGCGCCGATCGGCGAGTTCGAGCAGCCGCGCCTTCACCGGCGCCGGCAGGCGCGAACGCCGGATGTCGAAGCGCAGGTGGATCGCGCTCGACACCTTGTTGACGTTCTGGCCGCCGGCGCCCTGCGCGCGAACGGCCGTCAACTCGACGTCCGCAGGATCGACGACGACAGGATTCGCCATGCGCGAAGGATACATCGGGTCGATGGTCCACAATGCGGGGCCGGGCCGGCGCCGCCCTGCCCCCTGCGGCACGGCCCTCGGGCCCCGTGGCCCGCGCCCCGGCGCGCCTGCGCTCCATCCGACTCCCCGCCCTCGTCGATGCTCAACGCCCTGTGGGCCGCATTCTTCCTGATCTCGGCCGCCGCCGCGCTGTGGCGCTGGCTCGCGGGCGGCGACGCCGCGGTGTTCGCGCAGATGGTCGAGGCGCTGTTCGCGATGGCGAAGCTCTCGGTCGAGATCATGGTGGTGCTGTTCGGCACGCTGAGCCTGTGGCTCGGCCTGCTGAAGATCGCCGAGGCCGCCGGCCTGATCCGGCTGCTCGCGCGCGCGCTGGGCCCGCTGTTCGCGCGCCTGATGCCAGGCGTGCCGCGCGGCCACCCGGCGATCGGGCTCGTCACGATGAACTTCGCGGCGAACGCGATCGGGCTGGACAACGCCGCCACCCCGATCGGCCTGCAGGCGATGCGCGAACTGCAGACGCTGAACCGATCGCCCGAGACCGCGACCGACGCGCAGATCCTGTTCCTGGTGCTGAACTGCTCGTCGCTGACGCTGCTGCCGGTCTCGATCTTCATGTACCGGCTGCAGCAGGGATCGCCCGATCCGACGATGGTGTTCCTGCCGATCCTGCTCGCGACCAGCGCATCGACCTTCGCCGGGCTGCTGAGCGTCGCGCTGGTGCAGCGCCTGCGCCTGCACGACCCGGTCGTCCTCGCGTGGATCGTCGGCACGGCGCTCGCGATCGGCGGCGGGATCGCCATGCTGGCCGGACTGAGCGCCGCGGCGCTGGCGGCATTCTCGTCGCTGGCCGGGAACCTGGTGCTGTTCGCGATGATCGTCGGCTTCGTCGTCGCCGGCCTGCTGCGGGGCGTGCCGGTGTTCGACGCGTTCGTCGACGGCGCGAAGCAGGGCTTCGGCGTCGCGCGCGACCTGCTGCCCTACCTGGTGGCGATGCTGTGCGCGGTCGGCGTGCTCCGCGCCTCCGGCGCGCTCGACGCGCTGCTCGAGCTGATCCGCTCGGGGGTGCTCGCGGCCGGTCTGGACGCGCGCTTCGTCGACGCGCTGCCGACGGCACTGGTCAAGCCGTTCTCGGGCAGCGCCGCCCGCGGCATGCTGATCGAGACGATGACGCACTTCGGCGTCGACAGCTTTGCGTCGCTGCTGGCCGCGACGGTGCAGGGCAGTACCGAGACCACCTTCTACGTGCTCGCCGTGTACTTCGGCGCGGTCGGCATCCGGCGGTCGCGGCATGCAGTACCGTGCGCGCTGCTGGCCGACGCCGCCGGCGTGCTGGCGGCCATCGCGGTGTGCTACTGGTTCTTCGGCGCGCGCTGAGCCGGCCCGGGGCGACGCGCGCGGCCGTGCGCGCGCACCGGGATTGCCGCCGAAGGCGGGGTCAGGCCTTCTTGACCCAGCTCACGCACCAGCCGTTGGCCGCGACCTGCTTGCCGGCGAAGATGCTGCACGGACCCGACTTGTCGCCCGCCTTGCCGGTATAGAGCGTGCAGTTGGCACAGTGCTGATCGGCCTTGTGCTGCGGATACTTCTTGCCGTCGGCCTTGGCCGTGTCCTCGACGTAGCCGAGGCTCGCCGCGAGCGGGTCCTTCGGATCGACCATCGGCGCCTGGGCCTGGGCCGAGACCTGGACGGTGGCGAGGGCGGCGGCGGTGCCAGCCACCTGGAGCATGAAGGTCCGGCGGTTGCTGCGAATCATGGAGTGACTCCGGGGAAGGGTTGGATGAAAGTGGCGGGACGCACGGGATCGGTGCCCGACGCGAATCCTAACGGCTGACGCTCGGCGCGAGTGTACAAACCCGACTGCGGCGCGGCTTGATACAGATCAGCCACCCCTGCCGGGCCGGGGTGGCCGGCGCCGGCACCCGCCCCGCCCCCCGGCGCCCGCCGCTCAGATCGTGCGAAGCCGGATCCGGTCGACCGAATGGTCCGCACGCTTGCGCAGCACCAGGTTCGCCCGCTCGCGGGTCGGCAGGATGTTCTCGCGCAGGTTCACCAGGTTGATCTCGCGCCAGATCTTGCGCGCCGTCTTGATCGCCTCGCTGGTCGAGAGGTCCTTGTAGCGGTGGAAATACGACGCCGGATTCCGGAACGCGGTCTGCTGCAGCGACAGGAAGCGATTGAGATACCAGGCCTCGGCGTCGGCCTCGTCGGCGTCGACGAAGATCGAGAAATCGAAGAAGTCCGAGACGACGACGCTGGGCGCGGCGGCGCGACCGGGTTCGGCGATGCCGGTCTGCAGCACGTTCAGCCCCTCGAAGATCAGCACGTCGGGCCGCTCGACCTGCGCGAGTTCCCCCGGCACGATGTCGTAGACCAGGTGCGAGTACACCGGCGCCTCGACCACCGGCGCACCCGCCTTCAGCGCGGCGAGGAACTGGATCATCCGCTTGCGGTCGTAGCTCTCGGGGAACCCCTTGCGCCGCATCAGCCCGCGGTGCTCGAGGATGTGGTTGGGGTAGAGGAAGCCGTCGGTGGTGACGAGCGCCACCTTCGGATGGTCGGGCCAGCGCGCGAGCAGTGCCCGCAGCACCCGCGCGAAGGTGCTCTTGCCGACGGCGACGCTGCCGGCGATCGCGATCACGTACGGCCGCGAGCCGACCGTTCGCCCGAGGAACTCGTCCTTGACGCCGGCGAGCATGCGCGCCGAGCGGAAATGAAGGTTCAGCAGGCGCGACAGCGGCAGGTAGATCTGCACGACGTCGGTCAGCGAGACCTGCTCGTTGACGCCCTTCAGGCTCTGCAGGTCGGCTTCCGACAGGGTCAGCGGGGTGTTCGCACGCAGGTCGGCCCAGTCGACGCGGCTGAAGCCCTCGTAGGCTGAGTACTCGTCGTCCGAATCACGAACGGCCACCATGGGCGACTCCCGGGCGCAGGGCATGTTGCACTGCAAAGGCGCAATCTTGCCAGATCGGGGTGCGTGCGAGTGCACCGCATGCGTTCGATTCGTCGACATCGGTCGCGAAGACGCCGATCCGGCGGCCGGCGCCGGTGCGGCATCGGCACACCACCGCCGCGCCGTTCGGGCTCCGGCTTCGACCGTCGACCGGTTCGAGGATGGGGCCGTCGCGCGCCCGGCGCAAGATCGGTGAAACGCCAGCCCGCTGCGGAGAATCCATGTCCAGTCCAGCCCGACGGTCGCCCCGACCCACTCGCCTCGCCCGCTTCGCCCCGGTGCTGCTCGCCGGTTTCGGCCTGCTCGCCGCAGGATGCGCCGCCAGCGGAAATCCGGTCAACCAGGAAATCGCGGTGCGCACGATGAGCGAGGGCGAGCGCGTCGAGGCCTCGTGCGAACTGGCCAACGAGCACTCGAACTGGACCGTGGTCGCACCGGTCGACGTCGCCGTCACCCGTTCGAGCAAGCCGATCTCGATGCACTGCCGCGCGCAGGACGGCGCGAGCGGAAGCACCGTGTTCCAGGCGGCGCGCGCGTCGGGCGGCATCGGCGGCGGCGACGCCGCCTACGCCTATCCCGAGCGGATGGAACTCGAACTGAAGAAGGCGGCCCCCGGCCAGCGCGTCGCGCTGCTCGCCACCGGCTTCGCAGCGGTCGCCGAGACGTCGCGGGTGCCGCACCTGGACGCCGCCGGGCGCATGGGCTACGAACGGTTCCTCGCCGGGCCGCGCCCGCGGGCCTTCGCGATCTCCGAGAAGGGCGTCTGGACCCGGGTGAACGGTGCACGCGGCGCGGAGCGCGTCGCGCTCGAACGCTGCCAGTCGGTGAGCGGTCGCTGCCGCCTCTACGCGATCGACGACACCGTCGTCTGGGAAGACCGCGGCGCCGGTGAACTGGTGGCTCGGATCAAGTGACATACGGTACGGGCGTGGCGAGGCTCCCCGCCGCGCACGACCGATAGAGGCTTTCCGGCGCATTGCGAGAAGCGCCAACCACGCCACGACGGGTTGCTTCCGGCGGGGCGTGCGGGTCGGAGGCTCCGATCCGTCGTCGAAGGCCGCGACCCGATCGCGGCCTTCTTTTTTTCGTGCGCGATAATCGGTACGCGTCGGGCCGACCCGGCGCGCCCCGCGACCCCGACGCGCCCGCGTCGCGGCCTGCGCAATCCGGTCCCGGGCGGGGCCGCCCGGAGAACACCATGCTCGCGATCGAACGACACGACGGCGTCACCACGCTCAGGATCGACCGGCCGGCGGTGCGCAATGCTTTGAACGCCGAACTGCTGCAGGCGATGATCGACGCGGCGCGATCGGCGATCGCCGATCCCGGGTGCCGGGTGATCGTGCTCGCGGGCAACGGCAAGGCGTTCTGCGCCGGCGCCGACCTGAACTGGATGAAGGCGGGCGCGAGCTTCGGCGACGACGAGAATCGCGCCGATTCGATGCGCCTCGCGACGCTGCTCCGAACGCTCGCCGAAAGCCCGAAGCCCACGATCGCCCGCGTCCACGGCGCCGCGTACGCCGGCGGCCTCGGGCTCGTCTGCGCCTGCGACATCGCCGTCGCGAGCAGCGACGCGCGCTTCTGCGTGTCGGAGGTGCGCATCGGACTGATCCCCTCGATGATCAGCCCGTACCTGCTGCGGGCGATCGGCCCGCGCGCGGCGAGCCGCTACTTCCTGTCGGCGGAGGTCTTCGACGCGCGCGAGGCGCACCGCATCGGGCTCGTCCAGCAGGCGGTCGCTGCGGACGCGCTCGACGACGCGATCACGGCGCTCGCGGCCGCGATCCGGCTCGGCGGGCCGCAGGCGCTCGCGGCGTCGAAGGCGCTGGTGCGAGACTTCCACGCCAGGCCGATCGACGACACGCTGATCGCCGACACCGCGGCGCGCATCGCCGCCACGCGCGCGTCGGCCGAGGGGCGCGAAGGCGTCGCCGCGTTTCTCGAGAAGCGCAGCCCGCGCTGGCAGCGGGCCGAGTGAGCGAAGGCCGAGTGGGCGAAGGCCGGCCGGCCGCAGGGGCGTGCCGGCGCCGCTGCGTCGGCGACCGATAGAATCGGCGGCATCTCCGCCCTGCATCTCCGCCCGCGCCGGTCGCGCCGTTCACCGCGCCGCGCGACACCCCAGTCGCGACGGTGCCCCCGCAGCAAGAGGCATCGCATGAACCCGATCTCCCTTTCGACGCTCCCGGCCTCCGTCAGACTGGTCGAGGTCGGCCCGCGCGACGGCCTGCAGAACGAGTCCGCCCCGATCACGACCGCGCAGAAGATCGCGTTGTGCGACCGGCTGTCGCAGGCGGGCTTCCCCGCGGTCGAGGCCGGCGCGTTCGTGTCGCCGAAGTGGGTGCCGCAGATGGCGGATTCCGGCGACGTGCTGGCCGGGATCGCGCGTCCGGCGGGCACGACGATGTCGGTGCTGGCGCCGAACCTCAAGGGCGTCGAGCGTGCGATCGAGGCCGGTGCGGACGAGATCGTGATCTTCGGCGCCGCGAGCGAAGCGTTCTCGCGTCGCAACATCAACTGCACGATCGCCGAGTCGATCGCGCGCTTCGCGCCGGTCGCGCGCGCCACGCTCGACGCCGGGCTGCGCCTGCGCGGCAGCGTGTCGGTCGCGTTCGGCTGCCCCTACGAGGGCGAGGTGCCGGTCGACGCGGTCGTCGACGTGTCGCTGCGCATGGCGGACCTCGGGTGCGTCGAACTGAGCATCGCGGACACGATCGGCGTGGGCACGCCGCGGCGCGCGCAGGCGGTGATGGCGGCGGTCGCCGAACGCTTCCCGCGCGAGCGCATCGCAGGCCACTTCCACGACACCTACGGGCAGGCGCTCGCGAACATCCTCGCGTGCCTGCAGGTGGGCATCGCGACCTTCGACTGCTCGGTCGCGGGACTCGGCGGCTGTCCGTACGCCAAGGGCGCGACCGGCAACGTCGCCTCGGAGGACGTGCTCTATATGCTGCACGGCATGGGGATCGAGACCGGTGTCGACCTGGCACAGGTCGTCGACACCGGACGCTGGATCTCGACGCTGCTGCAGCGGCCGACGCAATCGCGGGCCGGCAAGGCGCTCGGCCTCGCGGCGGCGCAGGTGCCGGCGGACGCGTCGTGAAGTTCCGCCGCGCGGGCCGGGTGCTGCCGAGCGCGGTGCCGACGCAGCTGCCCTCGCCCTGCATCTCGGTGTGCCGCATCGATCCGGCCAGCGGGTGGTGCGAGGGCTGCCAGCGCACGATCGAGGAGATCGCCGGCTGGGGCGGCGCGCCCGAGCACCGCAAGCGCGAGATCCTCGACGCGATCGCGACGCGAAGGCGCGCGATCGCGGCGCGCGTCGGCGGCGCCGCGCCGCTCGACGCCGGTGCCGACGGGCGCGACGACCGGTGAACGCCGCGCGTAGCGCGCCGACGAGCACGTTCGCAACAGGTCGCACGCTACCCGCGCCGCGCCGCGCGCCGAATCGGCCGGCGCCGGGGCAGGCTGGGCTAGCATGCAGCCGATGAGTTCCTCGCACGCCCCGCACCCGTTCGCGCCGTGGACCCGGCGCCTGTTCGGACACGCCGGCCACGACCGCCTGCAGGCCGAGCACGATCGCCTGCTCGCCGAGGTGCAGGCGTTGCGGCTGCTCGCGTCGCAGGCGGCGCAGCGCGAGGCGGATCAGCGCCGGATGCTCGACGACGCCGGCGTCGGCGTGCTGGTGATCGACCGTTTCGCGCGCATCGCGTTCGGCAATCAGCGCGTCGCGCAGTGGCTCGGCGTGCCCGCGGCCTCGCTCGCCGGCCGGTCGATTCTCGACCTGCTGCCCGCCGGCGAGCGGGCCGCCATGCTCGACGCGCTGGCGAGCCAGCGCCGCGGCGTCGCGACCTCGCACGCCGGGCACCTGCTCGGCACGGCCGGCACGGCCGGCGCGGGCGACGCGGGCGACGCGCAACGCCCGGCCGGTGCCGGCGCCCTCGCCCCGGCCGCGCCGATCGCGGTGCGGTTCGACAACAGCCCGGTTCGGTCGCACGACGGGGTCGGCGGCATGCTGACGCTGGTGACCGACCTGCGCGAACACGACGCCGCGAGCACGGCGTCGAGCCGGCGCGAGGCCGAACTGCAGCGCCGCATCGACGCGCAGATCGTGTCGACGCGCGCGCTCGAATCGCGGTGCGCGAGCCTGCAGGCGCTGTCGCGCCGCCAGGGCGCCGACCAGGCGACGCTGCAGGCGATGAACGCGATGCTGCAGTCGTGCACGACGCCGATCGAGGGGGCGAGCGTCGTCGCACGCTTCGCGCAGTCGCTGTTCGACGCCGACGCCGGCTCGATCTTACTCGCCGACGACGACCGCGCGGCGGGCACGGGCACCGGCGGCATGCATCTGCTGCACGGATGGGGGCCGCCCGGCGAGTCCGACGAGAACCTCGCCGCCGACGACTGCTGGGCCCTTCGGAGCGGGGCACCCTATCCGCTGTCCGACGAGCAGGCGTCGCTGCGCTGCCGGCACCTTCGCCTCGGCGAGGGGCGCCACGCGATGTGCCTGCCGCTCGTCGCGCAGGGCCGCAACGTCGGGATGATCAACCTGCGCGCCGGCAGGCCGCCGATCCGTCGCGCGCCGGGCGAAGACCTGCACGGCCTCGCCACGGCGCAGCTCTTCGCGACGATCGCGGCGCAGTACTGCCTGAACCTGAAGCTGCGCGCGGGGCTCGAGCAGCAGGCGCTGCGCGACCCGCTGACGGGCCTGTTCAATCGCCGCTACTTCAACGAGCAGCTGAACATCGAGTTCCAGCGCGCGCTGCGCGCGAAGTCGCCGCTCGCGCTGCTGATGGTCGACGTCGACCACTTCAAGCGCGTCAACGACCGCTTCGGCCACGACACCGGCGACCGCGTGCTGCGCGACGTCGCCGAGGTGCTGTCGCACGGCGCGCGCGCGGGCGACATCGTGTGCCGCTGGGGCGGCGAGGAATTCCTGATCCTGATGCCGGGCTCCGGCGGCGCGACCGCGAGGCGCCGCGCCGACGAGATCCGACAGCGCGTCAAGGACCGCATCGAGATCGTCGGCGGGACGCGCGTCGGCGTGTCGATCGGCGTCGCCGTCTGCCCGGACCACGCCCGCGATCCGGACGGGCTGATCGAGGTCAGCGAACGCGCGCTGCTCGCCGCCAAGGGCGCGGGGCGCAACCGCGTGACGCTCGCGGTCGCCGGCATCTGAGCGAAGCACGCGCGATGGCGGCACCCGCGCACGCCGCGCCGATCGTGCTGCCGGCGTCGCTGCGATTCGTCGAGCGCGACTGGCTGTCGTCGAACCACCTGATCGCGCGCGGTGCGAGCGGCAACGTGATCGTCGACACCGGCTACTGCACGCGTCGCGAACTGACCCTCTCGCTCGTCGACGAGGCGCTGCAGGGCGAGCGCCTGCACCGGATCGTCAACACCCACACGCACTCGGATCACGTCGGCGGCAACGCCGCGCTCGTCGCGCGACACGGCTGTCGTGTCGAGATCCCGATCGGCGAGCGCGAGCCGATCGAGCAATGGCGCGAGGAACTCCTGCACTACCGGACGATGGGGCAGGCCTGCGACCGATTCACGGCCGATGGCTGGTACGCCGCAGGCGACACGCTCGAGTTCGGCGATCTCGACTGGCAGGTGATCGGATCGCCCGGCCACGACAGCGATTCGCTGGTGCTCTGGCAGCCGCGCCATCGGCTGCTGGTCTGCGCCGACGCGCTGTGGGCGCACGGCTTCGGCGTGCAGTTCCCGGATTTCTTCGGCGAGAACGCCTTCGACGCGCAGGCCGAGACGCTCGACCGGATCGCCGCGCTAGGCGCCGAGATCGCGCTGCCGGGCCACGGCCCGATGTTCACCGACGTCGCCGCGGCGATCGAGCGGGCGCGCGGCCGGCTCGCGTACTTCGTGCGTCATCCCGAGCGCCACGCGCGGCTCGCGCTCAAGGTCGCGCTGTCGTTCATGCTGCTCGATCGCCGGCGCATGCCGCTCGAGACGCTGGCGCGCGACTGGGGCGAGCTCGAGCTGGTGCAGCGGATCAATGCGCGCTACTTCGGCGAGCCGACGGCGGCGCTGACGACGGCGATCCGGGACGAGCTCGTCGCCGCGGGCGGTGCACGCGTCGACGACGGCGCGCTGGTGGCACTCGCGAGCGCGCGCTGAGCGCGGCGCAGCGCGCGCCGGCGGCGGCGGCGGCCCGTTACACTCTGGGCCTTCCGGAGGATTGCCAATGAAAGCCCTGCTCTGCAAGCGTCACGGCCTGCCCGACACCCTGGTCGTCGAGGAGGTCGCCGATCCCGTGCCCGGCAAGGGCGAGGTCGTCGTCGCGATGAAGGCGGCCGGCGTGAACTTCCCCGACGTGCTGATCATCCAGGACAAGTACCAGTTCAAGCCGGCGCTGCCCTTCGCACCCGGCGCCGAGCTCGCAGGCGTCGTCGAGTCGGTCGGCGAAGGCGTGACGAAGGTGAAGGCCGGCGACCGCGTGATGGGCTCGACCGGCCACGGCGCGTTCGCCGAGAAGGTGCTGGTGTCTGCGGACAAGCTGATTCCGATTCCCGACGCCATCGGGTTCGACGTCGCGGCCGCCTTCACGCTGACCTACGGCACGTCGTGGCACGCGCTCAAGGACCGCGGCGCGCTCGCGGCCGGCGAGACGCTGCTGGTGCTCGGCGCGGCCGGCGGCGTCGGGCTCGCAGCGATCGAGATCGGCAAGGTGCTCGGCGCGCGGGTGATCGCCGCGGCGTCCAGCGCCGAGAAGCTCGCCGTGTGCAAGGCGCACGGGGCGGACGCGCTGATCGACTACGGCAAGGAGGACCTCCGCGAGGCGATCAAGGCGCTGACGGCCGGCAAGGGGCCCGACGTCGTCTACGACCCGGTCGGCGGCAGCTTCGCGGAGCCCGCATTCCGCTCGATCGGCTGGCGCGGCCGCTACCTCGTCATCGGCTTCGCGAACGGCGAGATTCCCCGGCTGCCGCTGAACCTGACGCTGCTCAAGGGCGCGTCGATCGTCGGGGTCTTCTGGGGCAGCTACGTCGCACGCGAGCCCGAGGCCTTCGCCGCCGATATCGCGACGATGTTCGGGCACATCGCGAACGGCACGCTCCGCCCCCACGTGTCCGCCCGCTACCCGCTGGCGCAGGGCGCGCGCGCGCTCGAGGACCTGATGAACCGCAAGGCGATCGGCAAGATCCTGATCACGCCCTGACGGGCGCCGCGCCCGCCCCGGCGGCCGGTCGCGACCCGGCGGCCCGCCGCGACCGACGGACGGTCGACGCCGGCCGACCGCCGGCTTCGGGCCCCGCGGCGCCCGGCCCGCGCGCGGGCACCGCCCTTGCCATGCGCCTGCATGGCCCCTCGTTGCGCCACGACGATGCGAGATCGCTCCCCGCCCGCGAGCGGGTGGCCGGCCCTCGATCGGGCGCGACCGCTTCCGCTCGTCTCCAGGGGTCGCTCACCGGTCGGCGACGCCTATCGGCGTGCGTGCATCGGGTCGACGATAGACGTCATTGCACAACGTTGCAGGGACGCGTCGATGAAGCTGCTTGGCCTGGACATGCCGAAGATCTCCCATCGGGAGGCGGTACGCGACGTGCTGTCCGCGCTGGCGGTCGTCATCGGCTTCGGGCTCGGCGGCTGGATGCTCGACAACCCGCTCGACCGCCCGGCCGCGATCGCGCTGTTCATCGGCGTGCTCTACGCGTTCGCGATCGACCCCTTCGTCGCGCTGCGCGACGCCCGCGGCAAGCGCTTCGCGATCGCGACCGTCGGGGCGGTGATCCTGGTCGCGATCGCGGCCGCGATCGAACAGGCAGCGGCGCTGTAGGCGATCGACGATGCGGCTCCCGGCCCTCCTTAGTCGCTCCCGGACCCTCGCCGCCGCACTGTGCACCACGGCCGCGTGGCTCGCCGGCTGCGCGACGGGCGGCGCACCGCCCGCGCGCAGCGCGGCGTCGCCGTTCGTCGCGAACGCGGGGCACGAGGTCGAGATCGAGGTGGCCGACGCGCCCAACTTCTACGCCGATACCTCGGCACGACGCTTCTTCGGCTTCGCCGGCGTCATCGCGATGGCCGTCGAGGGCAACCGCATCGTGCGCGAACTCGGCATCCCCGACCCGGCGCTCGACATCGCGGCGACGCTTCGCGAGCGGCTGGCCGCGCGCAGCGCCGCGACGCCGGTGCCGACGCGGACCGCGTTCGTGCTCGCGCCGCGCGCGTCTCGGGACGCCGCGTCGGACACCGCGCAGGCCGCAGCCACGGCGTCGAGGCAGCCGCCGCCGTCCCGATGGAAAGTCAGCGTGCGCACCGTGAACTGGGATTTCAGGCCCTTTCGCGACGACGACGCGCAACTCGTGATCGTCTACGCGGCGCGCGTCGAACTCGAGAACGCGACGAGCGGCGAGGTGCTCTCGTCCCAGCGCTGCGAGAAGCGGCGATCGCCCGCCGGCGAGGTGACGGTCGAGCGGTTGCTCGCCGACGGCGGCCGGGTGCTCCGCGAGGAGCTCGCCGCGGCCGGCCGCGCCTGCCTGGACTCGCTGAACACCGGCGCGATGGCCGCGTCGCTCGGCCTGCCGACCTCGGTCGCCCAGCGCTGAGCGCCTGCGCGCTCAATCGAGCCGGCGCAGGTCCTCGATCACCTTCCCGTCGTTCGGCAGCTCGCCGCGCGGCAGCAGCCTGACCTCGCTGCGCAGGCGGGTCAGGTCGCGCACCGACTCGGCGATGCGCGCGGCGAGGCCGTCCGGCGCGCCGTCGACCTCGACGCGCAGCTCGAGCGTGTCCTGCGCAAGCTCGCCACCGACGACCAGCCGCGCGCGCTGCGCCTCGGGGTGCCTCGCGACGATCGCCGCGACCTGCTCGGGATGCACGAAGATCCCGCGCACCTTGGTCGTCTGGTCGGCGCGGCCCATCCAACCCCGGATGCGGACGTTCGTGCGCCCGCAGGCCGACGGACCCGGCGCGATCGCCGACAGGTCGCCGGTCGCGAAGCGAATCATCGGGTACGTGGCGTCGAAGCGGGTGACGACGATCTCGCCGACCTCGCCGTCGGCGACGGGTTCGCCAGTACCGGGCCGCACGATCTCGAGCAGCACTTCCTCCTCGGCGATCATGCCGTCGAGCGCCTCGGACTCGTAGGCGACGCAGCCGAGATCGGCGGTGCCGTACCACTGCAGGACGGTCGGCACGCCGTGCGCGTGGAACCACTGGCGCAACGAAGCGGGCAGCGCCTCGGCCGCGACCAGCGCGCGCCGCAGGTTCGAGATGTCGAGTCCGAGCTCGCGCGCGCGCTCGACGATGATCTTCAGGAAGCTCGGCGTACCGACGTAGGCATCGGGCCTGAGCGTGCGGATCGCCTCGATCTGCTGCTCGGTCTGCCCGACGCCGGCAGGAATCACCGCGCAGCCGATGTGCCTCGCGGCGAGATCGACCATCCAGGCGCCGGGCGTGAGGTGATAGCCGAAGCAGTTCTGGATGACGTGTCCGGGCCGCACGCCGGCCGCCCACAGCGCCCGCGCCGCGCGCCACGGGTCGGGACCGGTGCCTTCTGGGTCGAAGATCGGGCCCGGCGACAGGTAGAGGTGGCCGAGCCGACCCGCCGTTACCGTCGTCAGGCCACCGAACGGCGGATCGGCCTGCTGCAGCGACTTCAGCGCCGACTTGCGCATCAGCGGAAGCGCCGCCAGCGCCTTGCGCGAGGAGACGGCCGCCGGATCGACGCCTGCGAGGTGCCGCGCCCAGCCCGGCGCATCGCGCATCGCAGCGGCGATGAACGCCGGCAGCCGCGCCATCAGCGCGCCCTCGCGCGCCTCGGGGCTTCGGGTCTCGAGTTCGTCGTAGTGTCGCGATGCGTTCATCGGCGGATTGTGTCCCGTGGTTGGCGCGTCAGCTCAGCCAGCGCTTTCGCCGCCGATAGAACTTCGCGTCGCGAAAGCTCTTGCGCCCGTCCTTGCTGACGCCGAGGTAGAACTCCTTGACGTCGTCGTTGTCGGCCAGCGCCTTCGCCTCGCCGTCCATCACGATGCGCCCGCTCTCGAGGATGTAGCCGTAGTCGGCGTAGCGCAGCGCCATGTTGGTGTTCTGCTCGGCCAGCAGGAAACTGACCTTCTCCTTCTGGTTGAGGCTCTTCACGATGCCGAAGATCTCGTCGACGATCTGGGGTGCGAGGCCCATCGAGGGCTCGTCGAGCAGGATCATCTTCGGGTTGGCCATCAGCGCACGGCCGACCGCGGTCATCTGCTGTTCGCCGCCGGAGGTGTAGCCGGCCTGGGAGGCCCGCCGGGTCTTGAGCCGCGGAAAGTAGTGGTAGACCCGTTCGAGTTCGGTGGCCAGCTCTGCACGCGACAGCCCGCGCGTGTACGCCCCCGTCAGCAGGTTCTCCTCGACGCTCAGGTGGCCGAAGCAGTGCCGACCCTCCATCACCTGGATCACGCCGCGCCGGACCAGGTCCGACGGCGTGAGCTTCGCGATCGATTCGCCGCGATAGCTCACCGACCCCTTGGTGACTTCGCCGCGCTCGCCCTTCAGCAGGTTCGACACCGCGCGCAGCGTCGTGGTCTTGCCCGCGCCGTTCGCGCCGAGCAGCGAGACGATCCGGCCCTCGGGCACCTGCAGCGACACGCCCTTGAGCACGAGGATCACGTGGTTGTAGATCACCTCGATGCCGTTGACGACCAGTATCGGATCGCTCACGTCGATTCTCCCGTCGCTGACATCGAGGTGTTCCGCCGCCTTCAGTTGGACGCGACTTCCTTCGCGCAGTCGCGAACCGCGATCTTCTTCTCGCTCGCGTACGCCTTCGCCTGCTTGTCGATCATCGGCTTCAGGATCTGCATGTCCGCCGAGTAGACCTTCGGGGCGACGACCCACTTCTTGCCGTCCCAGGTCTGGATCTGCGCGGTGTTGCCGCCCATGTGGTCCTTGCAGTTGGTCGACAGCGGCTGCATGAAGCCCTCGAAGCCCATCGCCTTGATGCGCGCGGCGTCGATCGTCAGGTTCTCGAGGCCGTAGCGGACCTGGTCGCCGGTCAGCGGCTTCTTGCCGTACTTGCCCTGCGCGACGCGCACCGCCTCGGCAGCCATCATCGCGCTGACCATGCCGCGGTTGTACAGCACCTGGCCGATCTCTTCCTTCGGCCCCGTGCCCTGGCCCTTGTCGTGGACGTGCTTGACGATGTCGTCGTGCACCTTGCCCCTGCCCGCCGGCGCGAGGAAGGTCAGCGCGTTGTAGCCTTTCGCGCCGTCGCCGACCGGCTCGACGTCTGGCTCGGCGCCGGCCCACCAGACGCCGTAGATCTTGTCGCGCGCGTAGCCGGTGCCGACCGCCTCCTTGAGCGCTGCCGAGTTCATCACGCCCCAGCCCCACAGGAACACGTAGTCGGGTCGGTCGCGCCGCACCTGCAGCCACGCGGCCTTCTGCTCGACGCCCGGATGGGTGACCGGGATCGTCGTGAGCTGGAAGCCGTGCATCTTCGCGCGCTCCTCGAGCACCGGGATCGGCTCCTTGCCGTACGGCGAGTCGTGGTAGATCAGCGCGATCTTCTTGCCCTTGAGCTTGTCGAGACCGCCGACCTTCCCGCCGACGTGCTGCACGAGGATGTCGGCCGCGACCCAGTAGCTGCCGCCGAGGATGAAGTTCCACTTGAAGACCTCGCCGCTCGCCGACTCGCTGCGGCCGTAACCGGCGGTCAGCAGCGGCACCTTGTCGGTCGGTGCCTTGTCGGTCATCGCGAAGGTGATGCCGGTGGACAGCGGCTGGAACACGGTCGCGCCGGTCGGGCCCTTGCCCTTGAGCCGCTCGTAGCACTCGACGCCACGGTCGGTCGCGTAGCCGGTCTCGCACTCCTCCATCGTCAGCTTGACGCCGCCGATGCCGCCGTCCCGGGCGTTGAGCATCTTGTAGTAGTCGTGCATGCCGTTGGCGAAGGGCACGCCGTTCGGTGCGTAGGCACCGGTACGGTAGACGAGCAGCGGGAAGAACTGCTCCTTCGCCTGCGCGTGCGCGGCGCCCGGCGCCAGCGTGAACAGCGCGCTGCCCGCGGCAGCCGCGAGCAGCGCGCCGCCGAGCAGCCCGCCGAGCGCGGTACGGGCGACGCGCGCGGGCGTACCGCCGGTGCGTGCACCCGTGGGGATTGCGGTGGAATCGTGTCTCATCTGTGCTTCTCCTTTGAAAGAATGCCCCTGGGGGAGGCGCCGAAGACGCGTCGGGGGGACGTCACGTCAGTGCGGGAACGGCCACAACCGCAGCTTCTCCTTGCCCGTCGACCACAGGCGCGCGATGCCGTGCGGTTCGGCGATCAGGAAGAACACGATCAGCGCGCCGAAGATCATGAACTCGAGGTGCGAGGCCATCGCCGTCGACATCGGCACGCCGAGTGCCGCCGGCACCTGGTTGAGCAGGATCGGCAGCACGACGATGAACGCCGCGCCGATGAAGCTGCCCATGATCGAACCGAGCCCGCCGATGATGATCATGAACAGCAGGTTCAGCGAGCGGTTGACGTCGAAGGCGAGCGGCTCCCACGAACCGAGGTGGATGAAGCCCCACATCGCGCCGGCGACGCCGATGTAGAACGAGCTGACGGCGAACGCCGTGAGCTTCGCGTGCACCGGGCGGATGCCGATCACCTCGGCCGCGACGTCCATGTCGCGCATCGCCATCCAGCTGCGCCCGAGGTGTCCCCGCACGAGGTTCTTCGCGAGCAACGCCATCAGCACGACGATCGCGAGGCAGAACAGGTACTTCGACTGCGGCGACTCGAGGCCGATGCCGAGAAAGCTCAGCGAGGGCACCGACACGTTGCCCGACGGCGAATCGTGGGTGAACCAGCCGATCCGCGCGAACACCCAGTCGGAGAAGAACTGCGCCGCAAGGGTCGCGACCGCCAGATACAGGCCCTTGATCCGCAGGCTCGGCAGCCCGAACACGACGCCGACCGCCATCGCGCACAGGCCGCCGACGATGAACGCCAGCACGATGTTGATGCCGGGCAGGCGCACGAAGGCGTTGTACGCCATGTACGCGCCGACCGCCATGAACGCGCCCGAGCCGAGCGAGATCTGGCCGCAGTAGCCGACCAGCAGATTGAGCCCGATCGCCGCGAGCGCGAGGATCACGAAGGGGATCAGGATCGCGCGGAACAGGTACTCGTCGGCGAACAGCGGCACGAGCACCGCCGCGACGAACAGCAGCAGGCCGACGAACCAGCGGTCCTGCACGATCGGGAAGATCTGCTGGTCCGCACGGTAGTCGGTCTTGAACTGGCCGTTTTCCCGATAGAACATGCCGGCTCCTCAGACCCGATCGATGATGCGTTCGCCGAACAGGCCCTGCGGCCTCACCAGCAGGAACAGCAGCGCGAGGACGTAGGCGAACCAGTACTCGAGCCCGCCACCGATGATCGGACCGAGGTACAGCTCGGCGAGCTTCTCGCCCACGCCGATGATCAGCCCGCCGACGATCGCACCGGGAATCGACGTGAAGCCGCCCAGGATCACGACCGGCAGCGCCTTCAGCGCGAGCGTCGCGAGCGAGAACTGCACGCCGAGCTTGCTGCCCCAGACCATCCCGGCGACCAGCGCGGTGATGCCGGCGACCGACCACACGATCCACCAGATCCGGTTAAGCGGAATGCCGATCGACTGCGCCGCCTGGTGGTCGTCGGCGACCGCGCGCAGCGCGCGACCCGTCGAGGTCTTCTGGAAGAACAGCGCGAGCGCGGCGACCAGCAGCACCGCGATCACCGCGGCGACGAGGTCGTCGCGGTTCAGCAGGATGCCGCCCTCGAACACGCCATCCAGCACGAACAACGGGTCCTTCGTGATGCCGAGGTCGATCTTGTAGATGTCCGAGCCCCAGATGGTCTGCCCGAAGCCGTCGAGGAAGTACGTGACGCCGAGCGTGGCCATCAGCAGCGCGATGGCCTCCTGGTTGACCAGCGGACGCAGCACGACGCGCTCGATCACCGCGGCGAGCCCGATCATCACCAGCGCCGCCAGCACGAACGCGATCAGGTTGGCGGCCAGCCTGCTCTCGACGCCGAGCATCGGCGGCACCCACTCGGCGAGCCGCGCCATCGCGAGCGCGGCGAACAGCACCATCGCGCCCTGGGCGAAGTTGAACACCCCGGACGCCTTGAAGATCAGTACGAAGCCGAGCGCGACGAGCGAGTACAGCACCCCGGCCATCAGCCCGCCGAACACCACCTCGAGGAAGAAGCCCATGCCCTTCCCCTCAGTGCGAGACGCCGAGGTACGCGTCGATGACGTCCTGGCTGTTGCGGACTTCGTCCGGCGGGCCGTCGCCGATCTTGCGCCCGTAGTCGAGCACGACGACCCGGTCGGAGATGTCCATCACGACGCCCATGTCGTGCTCGATCAGCACGATGGTCGTGCCGAACTCGTCGTTGACGTCGAGAATGAAGCGGCTCATGTCCTGCTTCTCCTCCATGTTCATGCCCGCCATCGGCTCGTCGAGCAGCAGCAGTGTCGGCTCCATCGCCAGTGCGCGACCGAGGTCGACGCGCTTCTGCAGGCCGTAGGGCAGGCGGCCGACCGGTGTCTTGCGATATCCCTGGATCTCGAGGAAATCGATGATCCGCTCGACCTCACGCCGATGCTCGATCTCCTCGCGCTCGGCCGGACCGATCCGCAGCATCTGCGCGAGCACGCCGGTCTTCATGCGAAGGCTGCGCCCGGTCATGATGTTGTCGAGCACGCTCATGCCCTTGAAGAGCGCGAGGTTCTGGAAGGTGCGGGCGACACCCATCTCCGCCACCTTGCGCGGATTCATCTTCTGGAAGTGCTGGCCACGGAACGTGATCTCGCCCTGCTGGGGCGAATAGACGCCGTTGATCACGTTGAGCATCGAACTCTTGCCCGCGCCGTTCGGTCCGATGATCGCGCGGATCTCGTGCGCCCGCACGTCGAAGGAGATGTCGGTCAGCGCCTTCACGCCGCCGAACGCGAGCGAGATCCGGTTCAGCTCGAGGATGACCTCGCCGATCCGGCGCTGGCGGCCACCGGCCGCGTCGGGCACGCCGGCGTCCGACGCGGCGCGCCCCGCGGCGCCGATCGCCGCATCCCGTGCCGGGTTCTTCGACGCATCCGTCGGCGCGTCCTTCGCCGCGACCGGCCGGGTGTCGATCGCGCCGGCGCCGCCCGCCTCGATGGCCTCGCTCATGTCGCTCACGCCGCCTTCGCCGCCGCCGCCGGCGCGAAGGTCTTCGCATCGGCGATTCGCAGGGTCGCGGAGATCGAGCCGGTGCGCCCGTCCTCGAACTTGACCTCGGTCTCGATGAAGCAGGTCGCGGCACCGGCGTAGAGTGCGTCGACCAGCACACGGTACTTGTCGGCGATGAAGCCGCGCCGCACCTTGCGCGTTCGCGTCAGCTCGCCGTCGTCGGCGTCGAGTTCCTTGTGCAGCACCAGGAAGCGATGGATCTGCGAGCCCGCCATCATCGGATCGGCGGCCAGGTCGGCGTTCACCTTCGAGACGCAGTCGGCCACCAGCGCGTAGATCTCGTCGCGCCCGGCGAGATCGACGTAGCCGGCGTACGGGAGATTGCGCCGCTCGGCGAAGTTGCCGCAGGCTTCGAAGTCGATGTTGATCATCGCCATCACGCGGTCCCGACCGTCGCCGATCGCGACCGCCTCCTTGATGTACGGGAAGAACTTCAGCTTGTT
The DNA here is from genome assembly GCA_050248115.1 of Lautropia sp. Classification (GTDB taxonomy): domain Bacteria; phylum Pseudomonadota; class Gammaproteobacteria; order Burkholderiales; family Burkholderiaceae_E; genus Lautropia. Next base: position 119,752 of record JBFWSZ010000010.1, on the reverse strand, counting down.
CTCGAGGTACTTGGGCGCGAACATCGCGCCGTCGGCCATCTTCCCGACGTCCTTCGCCCGGTCGATGATCTTCAGGTGCCCGTCGCGATCCAGGTAGCCGGCGTCGCCGGTGTGGTACCAGCCCTGCGCGTCCTTGACCTCCCGCGTCGCCGCCTCGTTGCGGTAGTACTCGCTGAGCAGCCCGGGGCTCCGGATCAGGACCTCGCCCGCCTCGCTGACCTTCAGCTCGACGCCGGCGACCGGCGGCCCGACCGTATCCGCCTTGACCTGGCCGTCGGGCTGGACGCAGACGAACACGGCCGTCTCGGTCGAGCCGTACAGCTGCTTCAGGTTGATGCCGATCGACCGGAAGAACACGAACAGGTCGGGGCCGATCGCCTCGCCGGCGGTGTAGGCGACCCGCACGCGGCTCATGCCCAGCACGTTGCGCAGCGGCCCGTACACGGCGAGGTCGAAGACGCGGTTGAGCAGGCGGTCGGCCAGGCCGACACCGCCGGCACCGTCCGCGCGCGCGTCGCCTCGCGCGTTGAGGATCCGCTCGCCGACGCGCGTCGCGTGCGCCATCGCCGCGGCATACAGCAGGCGGACCGGCCGCGACGCGTCCTCCATGCGGATCGTCACCTGCGTGAGCATCTGCTCGAGAACCCGCGGCGGCGCGAAATAATAGGTCGGCCCGATCTCGCGCATGTCGATCGCGACGGTAGCCGCCGACTCCGGGCAATTTACGGTGAAGCCGCACGCGAGCCACTGCGAGTACGAGAAGATGTTCTGCCCGATCCAGGCCATCGGCAGGTACGCGATCACCTCTTCGGACGAACCCAGGTGCTCCATGCGCGACGCCGCCACCGACGGCAGCAGCAGGTTCCGGTGCGTGTGGACGACACCCTTCGGGTTGCCGGTGGTGCCCGAGGTGTAGAACATCGCGGCCGGATCGTCCGGCGAGCCCAGCGCGATCTCGGCCTCGAGAAAGCCCGTTCCGCCCCCGTCTCGCGCCGTCAGCGCGGCGCGTCCGGTCTCGAGCAGGCGGTCGAAGGACGCGACGCCGGGCGCGTCGTAGTGGCGCATGCCGCGGGGGTCGTCGTACCAGACGTGCGCGAGCGCGGGAACCGACTCGGCGATCTCGAGCATCTTGTCGGTCTGCTCCTGGTCTTCGACGATCGCGAAGCGGATGCCGGCGTTCTCGAACACGTAGACCATCTCGCGGGCGATCGCGTCCTGGTACAGCGGCACCGGGATGCCGCCGAGTGCCTGCACCGCGATCATCGCGATGTAGAGGCGCGGCCGGTTCTCGCCGATCAGCGCGAGATGGTCGCCCCGGCGCAGGCCGCTCGCCTGCAGCCCCGCCGCGAGCACCTCGACCTCGTCGCGCAGGCGCCGCCAGGTGATCGTCTGCCAGATGCCGAGATCCTTCTCGCGCAGCGCCGCCGCCTCGCCCCGCTCCGCCGCGTGCGCGAGCATCAGCCGGGGGAAGGTCGCGCCTCGCTCGGCAAGCGCGAGAGTCGAAGGCTCGGTGGTCATCGTCTCCGGATCGTCGTCATTCGCCCGGTCGAGGAGCCGGGACGTGCAGGCGGATTCTCATCGACGCCGCTGCGCTATGCTGTCATCGGGACGACATTGTGCAAACCGGAATCGACCCGATCCCATGGCAAACCCTATGCATGGAAACCCCGGTACCGCCCCGCCACCCGTGGCGCCGGGCGACGCGCCGCAGCGCGCCTGCGCCGATCGCTGGCACGACAGCCACTGGGCCCGCACGCTGAACGCGACCGAGATCGCGCGGGTCCGCGACGACATGATCGTCCGGGAGTATCCGGGCGGAAGCGTCGTGAGCAGGAAGGGCGAGCCGGCGGTGCACTGGATCGGCGTGCTCGACGGCCTGATGAAGATCAGCAGCGTGTCCCCCGAAGGCAAGCCGGTGAGCTTCGCCGGCATTCCCACCGGCGGCTGGTTCGGCGAAGGCTCGCTGCTGAAGGACGAACCGCGCCACTACGACGTCGTCGCGCTGCGCGACAGCGTCGTCGGACTGATGCCGCGCGCGACCTTCCGCTGGCTGCTCGACCAGAGCATCGCGTTCAACCGGTTCCTGCTGGTGCAGCTGAACGAGCGGCTCGCGCAGTTCATCGCGACCGTCGAGTTCGACCGCCTGCTCGATCCCGACGCGCGCGTCGCCCGATGCATCGCGAGCCTGTTCAACCCGCATCTGTACCCCGACACCGGGGCGCGGCTGTCGATCTCGCAGGAGGAGATCGGCTACCTGTCGGGCATATCGCGCCAGCGGGTCAACCAGGCGCTGCAGACGCTCGAGCGCGCACAGCTGCTGCGCATCGACTACGGCGCGCTGACGGTTCTCGACGTCGGTGGCCTCGCCACCTTCAACAAGTAGCCCGCGCGATCCCGATCCGGCGCGGATCTCGGCACCGGCGGTCCGGCGCGCTACAACCCGAGCTGACGGATCGCGTGCATGACGATCGGCGACACCCGATCGCCGATCGGCTCGGCGCCGTCGATGCGCCCGCGCTCACCGAGACGCGCCGAATAGATCACCATCGCGTCGGGGCCGATCACCGCCCGGAAGAACCGACCATCGCGTACCTGCCACTGCAGCTCGACCTGGCCCTCGCCGTGCCGGTGCGCGGTCGGCGGCGCGAGCCACGACGGCAGCGTCGCGACGAACGCGTGGACCGCACGCACCGTCCCGGCCGGCGCGTCGATGCGGGCGAGCGCGCGGTAGAAGTCGTGAGCGTGCATCGGGCGCTGGCCGGCACCCGCGTCGAAGATCGCGGTCTCGCGGCCGGCGGCGGCGCCCGCCTGCATCGGCGCTGGCAGGTGCCCGATCGGAAACGGCCTGAGCGGACCGTCGGTCACCGAGCGCCACTGGGCGCCGATCCGCTCGAGCAGGCGCGAGAATGGCGCACGGACGTACCCGTCGGCAGAATCGCGCAGCACCCTGATCTGAGACCTGAGGGCGCGCAGCGCCCCGAACCCACCTGATTGGCTGATCATGTGGAACCATCTCCCCGTGCCGTCACCCAGGTCGCGACGCGCCTGGCGAATCGACTGCGCCGGCAAGTGCGGATGCCGGACGCGCAGACGGACTTGCCCCCTTGTGCCCGACGAATGCTAAACGTAATAAATTTCGACGGGAAGCGGCAATTGCCCGTATTTGACTATTGCACACCGTGCCCAAGTGTGCACGCATACCCTGCCGGCGGCAAACGGTTCCGCGCGGCTCGATGCGCGCGCCCAACGCCGGCCTTCGCAGGCGACGGCACCCGGCGGCGTCGGAAATCCTGCCGATCGCCGCTCGCCGATCGGCCGACCCGCCGCGGCGGTCCCGGCCCGACACCGGCATCTCTTATGATGGGCCGACGATGAAGAACACCCTGCTCCCTGCACTGCCCGGCGAGCTCGCCACCTGGTTGCTGCTGGCGCTGCTGGTCGGATGCCTGTGCGCCTGGCTGGTGTCGCGCGCCCTGTACGGCAGCCGCCAGGCGGAGATGCGCAGCCGGCTCGAGGGGTCTCGCGCGCGCGCGCTCCGCAAGGCCCGTTCGATCGACGCGGTCAACAAGCAGTACGAGCAACGGATCCTCGAACTGCAGAACGAGAACGACGCGCTTCGCGGCGAGGGCGTCGCGGCCGGGTCGGCACCTGCCGACGATGCCGACCATGCCGACCATGCCGACGACGCCGCGAGGACCGCGCGGATCGGCGCCGAGAAGGCCCGGCTGACCCGCAGCTGGATCGCGATCGCCGGCGAGGCCGACGCGCGGGCCGAGCGCACCGTCCGCGAACTGTCGCGTCAGCGGCTGTCGATCGCCGCGCTCACCGACGCGCTGGCGCACGCGAAGCGCGCGCAGCGGCGAATCGACGAACTGATCGCGGCCCGCAGCGCCGCTGCCCCGCACGCACCGGACTCACCGGACGCGGCCGATGCGTCGCCCGCCACGGCACTGCCGACGCCGGGCACGCCGCAGGTCGTCGAGAAGATCGTTGAGGTGCCGGTCGAACGCGTCGTCGAGAAGATCGTCGAGGTGCCGGTCGATCGGGTCGTCGAGAAAATCGTTGAAGTGCCGGTCGAACGCGTCGTCGAGAAGGTCGTCGAGAAGACCGTGCGCGTCCCGGTCGAGCGGACGATCGAGGTGCCGGTCGAGCGCGTCGTCGAGCGGATCGTCGAGGTTCCCGTCGATCGCGTCGTCGAGAAGATCGTCGAGGTCCCCGTCGAGCGCATCGTCTACCGGGACCGCGAGGTGCGGGTCGAGGTGCCCTTCGAGCTGCCCAACGGCCTGACCCGCCGCGGCGAGTCGAACTCGCCCCCACCGCCGCCCCCTTCGCGGACCAGCCCGCCCGACCAGCGCTGATCCCGCGGTCGCGCCGACCGTCGTGCGGCCGCGCCCGCGGCCGACCTTGCGGGTATCATTGCCGCGACAAGGTCGTGCACAAGGGTTTCCATACATGCAGTCGCAAGCGCCCGGGGTTGGATCGATGCAGGATGCCGCCGCAATGCCCCTCAACGGGAGCGAACACGCGAAAGCCGGGCTGGCGCTCGAGCCGGAAGTCGCGCGACTCGTCGTCGAGGCGCTGAATCTGGAGATGGAGCCGGCGTCGATCGATCCCGAAGCGCCGCTGTTCGGCGACGGGCTCGGCCTCGATTCGATCGACATCCTCGAAGTCGCACTGGTGGTCTCGAAGCAGTACGGCTTCCAGCTGCGCTCGGACGACGACGACAACATCCGGATCTTCCAGTCGCTGCGCAGCCTGTGCGAGCACATCGCGCAGAACCGGGTGAAGTGACGCCCGTCATCCCGGCACCCGCCCGGCGCGATTCGATGCGCGCGGCGCTGGTGGCGGTCCTGACCATCGTGGTGGCGCTGGCCGGGCTCGCCGGGCTGCACTGGCTGCTCGCGCGCGGAGACGACGGCCTGCCCGCGTTGCTGGTCGCGATCGGCTGGCTGGCCGGATGCGGGGTTGCCGCCAGTCTGGGCGCGCGCCGCCGCCTGCCCGGCCTGCTGCTGACGGCGGTCGGCGTCGCGCTCGCGCTGCGGTTCCGCACCGAGCTGGCGGCGCAGGTCGACCTCGTCTTCCTCGCGCAGCACGCGGGCACGCACCTGTGCCTGGGGGCGTGGTTCGCATCGACCCTGGGCGCGACGCGCGGACCGCCGCTGATCACGCGCCTGGCCACGCGGATCCACGGCCCGCTGCCGCCGCCGATCCGGCACTACACGCGCCAGGTCACCGTGCTCTGGACCGCCTACTTCCTCGCGATGGCGCTGGCGTCGGTCGTGCTGTTCGCCGCGGCGCCGCTCGCGACCTGGTCGGCGCTCGCCAACCTCGTGACGCTGCCACTGGTGATCGCGCTGTTCGTCTGCGAATACCTGTGGCGCCTGCGGCGCTTTCCGGACTTCGCACACGCCTCGCTCCTCGACGGGCTGCGCGCCTACCGGCGTTGAAGCACGATGAGGGCAACATCCGACGCGACGCTCCCGCTGCTCGCGGCCAGCCGCCCCGACCAGGTCGTCGCCTGGCGTCGTGGTCACCCGGTGCGCGCGGCGGCGTTTCTGGCGGACGTGTCGCGGGTCGCATCGGCGCTGCCGCCCGCGCGGCACGTGATCAATCTCTGCGGCGAACGGTATCGCTTCGCCGTCGTGTTCTGCGCGGCGCAGCTGGGCCGCCGGACCTGCCTGCTGCCGCCGAATCACGCGCCGGCGCTGATCGACAGGCTGCGGCGCACGCACGACGAGGTGCTCGTCGTGGCCGACGGCGAAGTACCCGGTGTGGACGGGCCCGTGTTTGCGTATCCGGACGACACCGACGCCGGCGTCCCGGCGCATTCGGACGGCGCTGGGACGGCACCGGCGATCGACGCCGACTTCGCGTCGAGGGTGCCGCGCGTTCCGGTCGATCACGTCGCCGCGTGCGTCTTCACGTCCGGGTCGACCGGCGAACCGAGCGCGCACCCGAAGTCCTGGGGCATGCTGGTGCGCAACGCCCAGGGCGCGGCGCGTCGGCTCGGCATCGGCCCGGCGCGGACGTGCACGCTGCTCGGCACCGTGCCGGGCCAGCACATGTACGGCTTCGAATCGACGATCCTGCTGGCGCTGCACAACGGCGTCGCCTTCCACGGCGGCCGCCCGTTCTACCCGGCCGACGTCGTCGACGCGCTCGGCGCGATCGACGGCGACCGCGTGCTGGTGACCACGCCGTTCCACCTGCGCTCGCTGCTAGCCGGCGCACCGGAACTGCCGCCGCTGCGCCTGATCCTGTGCGCGACCGCACCGCTGTCCGCCGAGATCGCGGCCGAGGCTGAGCGCCGGCTCGGCGCGCCGTTGCTCGAGATCTACGGCTGCACCGAGGCCGGCCAGATCGCGACCCGCCGCACGGTGGACGATGACGCGTGGACGACCTTCGACGGCGTCCGGATCGATCGACGCGACGACGGCTGGTTCGCGAGCGGCGGGCACGTCGAGTTCGACACGCGTCTGTCGGATCGGCTCGAACTGCTCGATCCGACGCACTTCAGGCTGCTGGGCCGCGACAACGACATGGTCAACGTCGCGGGCAAGCGCACGTCGATCGGCTACCTGGACGCGATGCTGCTGTCGATCCCCGGGGTCGAGGACGCCGCGTTCGTGCACCGCGAAGGCCGCCCCGGCGAGGTCGACCGGCTCACCGCCTTCTTCGTCGGCGCCGGCCTCGAGCCCGCGGACGTGATCGCTTCGCTGCGCCGGCTGATCGACCCGGTGTTCCTGCCGCGCCCGCTGCACCGGCTCGAGCGGCTGCCCCGCATCGAGACCGGCAAGCTGCCCCGCGAGACGCTGCTGGCGCTGGCCGACCGGATGCGCGACGCGCCCCGCGACCGGTGACCGGCGTGCGGCACGACCTCAGCATCGGCACCGATCACCCGGCGATGCCGGGTCACTTCCCGGGAAACCCGGTCGTCCCGGGCGTGCTGCTGCTCGCCGGCGTGCTCGACGCGCTCGACGCGCAGTCGCGCGAAGGCGTGGCGATGCCTGCGGGTGAAGGCTGCCGTTTCGTCGCGGTCAAGTTCCACTCGCCCGCACGGCCTGGCCAACGCCTGCAGGTGTCGCTGGACCCGCGGTCCGCGCGGATCGTCGACTTCCTGGTGCACGAGGGCGAGCGGCGAATCGCGTCCGGAACGCTCGAGGTCGGCACCGAGCCGCCCGCCGCAGGCGCGGCGAAGCCGGCCGACGCCGCGTCGGCATCAACGCGCACGATCGACCCGCAGGAGCCGCCTCGGTGAGCTGGCGCGACCAGAACGAGCGCGGCAACCTGTCGACGGTGCGGTTGATGCGCCGCCTCACGCAACTGCTGCCGAGATCGCTCGCGCGCCAGCTGCTGCACCCGATCGCGCTCTACTTCCTGCTGACGAGCACGCCGGCGCGCCGCGCGTCGCGCGACTTTCTCGCGCGCGCGACCGGAAGGCCGTCCTCGCTGTGGCAGGTCTATCGGCACTACCTCAGCTTCGCGACGGTGGTGATGGACCGCGTCTACCTGCTGACCAGCCGCTTCGACTGCTTCGCGTTTTCCGTCGAGGGGGAGGACATCGCGCTCGGGGTGCTCGGGCGCAAGCGCGGGCTGTTCCTGCTCGGCGCCCACATCGGCAGCTTCGAGGTGCTGCGCGCGGTCGGCCGGCACGTGGCGGTGCCCCCGATCGCGATGGTGATGTACGAGGAGAACGCGCGCGCGATCAACGCCGCGCTCGCCGAGATCGATCCGGCACTCGCGCGCGAACACGAGATCATCGGCCTGGGCCGCCCCGATTCGATGCTCCGCGTGCGCGACGCGCTCGATCGCGGCGCGATCATCGGCATCCTGGCGGACCGCCTCCTCGACGCGCAGGCCGGCGCGTCGGACCTTCGCCGCCTGCCGTTCATGGGGCGGCTCGCGCCGTTTCCCGTCGGGCCCTTCCGGATGGCGGCGCTGCTGCGGCGCCCGGTGATGCTGATGCTGGGCATCCACCTGGGTGGCAATCGCTATCACCTGGTGTTCGAGCCGATCCACGACTTCTCCGACGACCTGCCCGCGCAGCGCCCGGCGGCGATCGACGCGGCGATGCAGGCGTACGTCGCGCGCCTCGAGCACTACGCGACGCGCTATCCGCTGAACTGGTTCAACTTCTTCGACGTCTGGCAGGGCGACGACGCGACGACCGACCCGCCGCTCGACGAGCGTGCGCGGCTGCAGTAGGCGGGCAATGGCGCGGGGGCAGCGGCTGCGTAGGGAGACGTCCGCGCTCGGCGTCGTGTGCGCCGAAGTGTCCGCCGCGGTGGTCGCCGCGGTGGTCGCCGCGGTGGTCGCCGCAGTGTCCGCCGCGGTCTTTGCCACCCTGTTCGCCACCGCATTCGCAGATGCGCTCCCCGCCGCCGCCGCGGCCATGCCGCCGGCCGACGCGGCGCCGTCGGCCGATGCGACGACGGCGCCCGGAGCGGCGCCGCCGGACGCGACGCGCGGGCGCGCGTCGCTCGACACCGACGCGCTGCTCGCGGCGATCGCCGGCGGGCGCGCGCTCGAGGCCGGCTTCGTCGAGCACAAGTACCTGCAACTGCTCGACGCGCCGGTCGTCTCGAGCGGTACGCTGCGCTTCGACCCGCCGGGCCGGCTCGAGAAGCGCACCGAGCACCCGCAACCCGAGACGATGGTGCTCGAGAACGATCGCCTGATCCTCCGGCGCGATGGCAGGACTCGCAGCATCGGCGTGCAGCAGTTGCCGGCGGTCGGCGCACTCGTCGGCGGGCTGCGCGACGTGCTGTCGGGCGACGCCGCTGCGCTCGGCAGGCGCTTCCGGCTCGTCGTACAGGGCGACGAGGCCGCCTGGCAGCTGGTGCTGCTGCCGTCGGACGCCGAGCTCGGCGCGCTGGTGAGCCGGATCCTCGTCGAGGGTGCCGGCGCGCGGATCATGCGCGTCGAGGTGCTGCAGGCCGACGGCGACCGATCGTCGATGCGCCTCTCGTACCGATGAAGCGGCTGCTCGCCTGGCTGCTGCTCGTCGCCGCGCTGGCCCTCGTCGCCGCCTCGACACGCTACACGGCGGACCTGTCCGCGTTCCTGCCGGCGGCGCCGAGCGCGAGCCAGCAACTGCTCGTCGACCAGTTGCGCCGAGGCCCGGTGTCGCGACTGTTGCTGCTCGCGATCGAGGACGCGTCGCCGGCCCGGCGCGCGTCCGCGTCGCGGGCCCTCGCCGACGCGCTGCGCGGCCAGCCGGGCATCGCGTCGGTCGAAAACGGTACCCGCGCGCCGGGCTCCGACGGCGAGGCGGTGCTCTTCGAGCGGCGCTACCTGCTGGGCGACGCCGTCGACGCGGGGCGCCTGCGCGGCGACGGGCTGCGCAAGGCGATCGCCGACACGCTGCGCGGGCTCGGGTCCTCGCTCGGCATGGTCACGAAGGACCTGCTCGCGCGCGATCCGACCGGCGAACTGCAGCGGCTGCTCGAGCGCGTCGGCGACGACGCGGGGACCGCCGGGCCGGCGGTCGAGGACGGTGTCTGGGCCTCGGCCGACGGCCGGCGCGCGATCCTGCTCGTGCACCTGGCCGACGACGGACTGGAACTCGATGCGCAGGCCGCGACGCTTGCGGCGATCGACGCCGCATTCGCGCGGATCCGGCCCGACGACCGCATGCGCCTTCACACCAGCGGCACGGCGCGCTTCGCGATCGAATCACGCGCCGCGATCGAACGCGACGTCACGCGGCTCTCGTTGATCGGCGCCGCCGCGATCGTCGCGCTGCTGCTGAGCGTGTACCGGTCGCCGCGGCGACTGCTGCTCGGGCTGCTGCCGGTCGCGACCGGCGCGCTGGCCGGCGTCGCCGCGGTGTCGCTCGCGTTCGGCCAGGTGCACGGCCTCACGCTCGGCTTCGGCATCGCGCTGATCGGCGAAGGGCTGGACTATGCGATCTACCTGTTCGTCCAGGGACCCGGACGAACGCTGTGGCGCACGATCCGCCTCGGCGTGCTGACCTCGCTCGCCGGCTTTTCGTCGCTGCTGTTCTCGAGCTTCCCCGGTCTGGCGCAGATCGGGCTGTTCGCGCTCACCGGCGTCGCCACCGCCGCGTGGGTCAGCTGGTGGCTGCTGCCGTCGCTCGCCGGTCCGGCGCCGGCGCGCCTGCCCGGCTGGCTCGCGCACGGCCTGGCGCCACGCCTGCCGATGCTTCGGCGCTGGCGGCACGTGCCGGCGATCGCGGCGCTCGTCGCGCTTGCCGTGATCGCGGCGGGTGCCGCGCGGGCGCCGCTGTGGGCGTCCAGCCTGGACGCACTGAGTCCGGTCACCGAGGCGGCCCGCGAACTGGACGCGAGCCTGCGCGCGGACCTGCACGCCCCGGACCTGCGCCACATCGTCGCGGTGCGGGCGCCGACGACCGACGGCGCGCTCGCACTCGCCGCGCGCGTCGCGGAGCACCTCGCGCCGCTGGTCGAAGACGGCACCCTCGGCGGCATCGCGTCGCCGGCGCGCTGGCTGCCGGACCGTGCCACGCAGCTGCGGCGCCGCGACGCACTGCCCGACGAAGCGGGGCTGCGCGCCGACCTGCGCGACGCGACCGCGTCGCTGCCGATCCGCGCCGAGCGGCTCGACCCTTTCGTCGCCGACGTCCAGGCCTCGCGTTCGCGCGAGCCGCTGACGCTCGCGTCGCTCGACGGTACCGCGCTCGGCCTCGCCGCGTCGAGCCTGCTGGTGCCGGGCGAGGACGGCGTCACGGCGATGCTCGCGCTGCGCGCGCCGCCGGCGGGCGCGCGCGCGAACGAGATCGACGGCGCCGCGGTGGCCGGACGGCTCGCGCGGGTCGGCGACGCTGGCGCGCTTCGAGCCGGCGAGGCGATCCACCTGCTCGACCTGAAGCGCGAGACCGACCTGCTCTACGCCGGCTACCTGCGCGAGGCGCTGACGCTGGCGGCCGGCGGCGGGGTGCTGATCGTGCTGCTGCTGTCGCCGTTTCGCGGCTCGCGGGCGCTGCGCGTGCTGCTGCCGCTGGTGGCCTCGGTCTGCTGCGTGATCGCGATGCTCGTGCTCGCCGGGCAGGCGATGACGATCCTGCACCTGGTCGGCCTGCTGCTGAGCGTCGCGGTCGGCTCGAACTACGCGCTGTTCTTCGGCGACGGCGACGACGATCCGGCGATGCTCGCGTCGCTGCTGCTCGCGAACCTCACGACGGTGATCGGCTTCGGCGTGCTCGGGTTCTCGAATACGCCGGTGCTCGCGGCGATCGGCACGACGGTCGCGCCGGGTGCCGCGCTCTGCCTGGCGTTCGCCGCGATGGCGAGCCGCCCCGCCGTCCGGACGACCGGCGCATGACGCCCGCTGCATCGCGCGTCCGGGTGTCGGCCAGGCCGGCGCGCCGCTGGCGCGCGAGCCCCGCGATCCGCGCGAGCATCCTGCTGCACGCGCTCGCGCTGCCGGTGCTGGGCGCGCTCGGCGTCGCGATCGCGACCGGCCGTGCAGCGCCCGGCGCGGAGGCGCTCGCGATCGGCCTCGTGGCGGCCCTGGCCGTCGACCACCTGCTGCTCACGGCCGCAGGCCTGTGGCCTCGAAGCCGGTGGCTCGGCCCGAACCTGGTCGATCTGCACGGGACCGAGGCGGGTCGCGGCCGGGTCTTCCTGACGATCGACGACGGACCCGATCCGCTCGCGACGCCTGCCGTGCTCGACCTGCTCGCGGCGCACGGCGCGCGCGCGAGCTTCTTCCTCGTCGGTCGCAAGGCGCTGGCGCAGCCGTCGCTGGTCGCGCGCATCGTCCGCGAAGGCCACCGCGTCGAGAATCACTCGTGGGCGCACGGCCACGGCTTCTCGCTCAAGGGGATGCGCGCGCTCGAGCGCGAGCTGGCCAGGGCGCAGGCCGAGCTCGCGACGCCCGACGGCCGCTGCCCCGCCTGGTTCCGCGCGCCCGCCGGACTGCGCAACCCGCTGCTCGAACCGGTGCTGTGCCGGCTGGGCCTGCGACTGGCGAGCTGGACGCGGCGCGGCTTCGATACGCGCGAGCGCGATGCGTCGGTCGTGCTGCGCAGGCTGGCCGGCGGCGCAGACGGCAGTCGGCTTCGCGACGGAGACATCCTGCTGCTGCACGACGGCAACGCCGCGCGCGACGCGGACGGCGAGCCGGTCGTCGTGCCGGCACTGCGTGCGCTGCTCGACGCCTGCAGACGGCGCGGCCTCGCCGTCGCCGCGCTCCCCGAGCCTGAATGCATCGCCACGCCCACGGGCCGCACATGACGCATCGAGCACCGGACCCCGCTCCCCCCGGCACGCCACGCGCGCAGGCACGAGACGCCGCGTCGATGCGCCCGAGCGCGTCTCGCCGCCCGCGCCTGTCGCGGGTCCTGCTCGACGCGGCGAGCGAGCCCTACCGGCGCGCCGGCCGATTCGCCTGGCACTTCGCGCGCGGCAAGCTGTCCTCCGACCCCGCGTTCGGGGCGATCGTCGGCGAGGGCTGGATCGCGCCGGGTGCGCGCGTGCTCGACCTCGGCTGCGGGCAGGGGCTGCTCGCCGCGCTGCTCGAGGCGCAGGATCTCGACTGCCGCTTCCGCGGGATCGAACTGATGTCGCGCGACGTGGATCGCGCCCGCGCCGCACTGCACCGGGACGCCGATGCGCGGCGCGCCGAGCGGATCGTGTTCGTCCAGGGCGACATCCGCACCGCCGACTTCGGGCGGGCGGACGTCGCGGTGATCCTCGACGTGCTGCACTACATCGACTACGCCGCGCAGGACGCGGTGATCGCGAGGCTGCGCGACGCGCTGGACGATGACGGCCTGCTGCTGTTGCGCATCGGCGACGCGTCGGCCGGTCTGCCTTTCCGGATCAGCAACTGGGTCGATCGGGTCGTGACCTTCGTTCGCGGCCACCGCCTCGGGCGGCTGTGGTGTCGTCCGCTCGCCGACTGGGAAGCTGTGTTGCGATCGCACGGCTTCGTCGTCCACGCGATCCCGCTCAGTCAGGGCACGCCGTTCGCCAACGTGATGCTGCATGCACGGGCATCCCCGCGACATGGCGGGGCGTCGCCAGGGTCTTCGGCAGCCGCCTGTTAGACTTTTCCGATGCCGCCGCTGCTGCTTTCCGCCTGCACGCTCACCACGGCGCTCGGGTCCGGGCGCGACGCACACGTCTTCGCGCTGCAGGCCGGGCGCTCGGGACTCGCACCGTGCCGCTTCGAGACCGTGGCGCTGGACACCTGGGTCGGCGAAGTGCCTGGTCTCGACGCCGTCGCGTTCGCGCCGGGGCTCGAACGCTTCGACTGCCGGAACAACCGGCTCGCGCTCGCGACGCTGCGCGCCGACGCGTTCGAAAGGTCCGTCGCCCGCGCGGTCGCCCGCTACGGCGCGAGCCGGATCGGCGTGTTCGTCGGCACCAGCACCTCGGGCATCCTCCAGACCGAACTCGCCTACCGCCGGCGCGACGCCGAGGGCCGGCTGCCGCAGGACTTCCACTACGCCGAGACCCACAACAGTTTCTCGGTCGCCGACTTCACGCGCCGGTTGCTGCGGCTCGAGGGACCGGCGGTGGCGGTGTCGGCCGCCTGCGCGTCCAGCGCGAAGGTCTTCGGGTCCGCGGGCCGGATGATCCGGGCCGGGTTGATCGACGCCGCGGTCGTCGGCGGGGTCGACAGCCTCTGTCTGACCACGCTCTACGGCTTCAACTCCCTCGAGCTGATCTCGCGGCAGGCCTGCAAGCCCTTCGACGCCGAGCGCGACGGCATCTCGATCGGCGAGGCCGGCGGCTTCGCGCTGCTCGAGTTGCCGGGCCGCGACGTCGATCCGCGCGCGATCGTCGTCGCCGGGGTCGGCGAATCGAGCGACGCGCACCACATGTCGAGCCCGCATCCGGAAGGCGCCGGCGCGCGCGCCGCGATCGAGGCGGCCTTGCGCATGGCCGGGATCGAGCCCGGGGACATCGGCTACGTCAACCTGCACGGCACCGGGACACCCAGCAACGACGCCGCCGAAGACAAGGCGGTGCACGCGGTATTCGGGTCGCGGGCGCCCGCGTCGTCGACCAAGGGCGCGACCGGCCATACGCTGGGCGCAGCGGGCATCGTCGAGGCGATCGTCGCGGCGGTCACCGTCGAGCACGGCTTCGCGCCCGCCGGCCTCAACACGCGCAACCCGGATCCGGCGCTGCGGGTCAACTACCTGCTGCGCAACCAGGAAGGCCGCATCGACGTCGCGCTGTCCAACTCCTTCGGGTTCGGCGGCGCCAACTGCTCGCTGGTGATCGGCCGCGCCGACCGCCTGCCGGCGATCAGGGTGATCCACTGAGCCCGCGCCCGATCGGCCGCGCCGTGCCGCTCGCGCGCGGGCCGCGCGACGACACGCGACGACGCGGATGAAGCCTGCGAATGTACCGATGCGCGCCCCGATGATCGAATGCTGGCTAGACAGTGTCGGCGTCCTCGGCCCCGGCCTGCCCGACTGGCCGCGCACCGCGGCCGTGCTGCGCGGCGACGTGCCCTACGCGCCCGAACCCACTCGCGTCACGCTGCCGCCGGTACTCCCGCCGGCGGAGCGGCGGCGTACCGGGGTCGCCGTCCGTATCGCGCTGGCCGCGGCGCACGAGGCCGGGGCAAGCAGCCACTATCCGGTGTCGGGCCTGGCGTCGGTCTTCGCCTCCTCGGGCGGCGACGGCGACAACTGCCACGCGATCTGCGAGGCGCTCGCCGGCACCGATCGCCTGATCTCGCCGACGCGCTTCCACAATTCGGTGCACAACGCGCCGAGCGGATACTGGGGGATCGCGGCGGGTGCGACGGCGCCGTCGACGAGCGTGTGCGCGCACGATGCCAGTTTCGGTGCCGGCCTGCTCGAGAGCGTCGTCCAGTTGGTCGACGGCGACTGCCCGGTGCTGCTCGTCGCCTACGACGCCCCCTATCCGGCACCGCTCAGGCTGGTCCGGCCGATCCCGGACGCATTCGGTCTCGCGATGGTGCTCGCCCCCAGGCGCACGCCGACCAGCGTTGCCGCGCTTGCAGTGGAGCTCACCACCGACGATCCGGACCGTCTGGATGACGCGGCGCTGGAGGCGCTGCGCACCGCGATCCCGACGGCCTGCGCGCTGCCGCTGCTCTCGGCGCTCGCCCGCCGCCGCGCGACCCGGGTGGTGCTCGATTACCTCGGCGGCAACGACGCAGGTGCGCCCGCCAGCCGGCTGGCGGTACGGATCACGCCGTGCTGACGCCGCCGGTCTCGACGCTCGTGCCGCACGCCGGCGCGATGTGCCTGCTCGAACGCGTCGTCGACTGGAACGACGCATCGATCCGGTGCGTCGGCGGTGCGGCGCCGGACTCGCCGCTCGCGGTCGGTGGTCGGCTGCCGTCGCCGGCGCTCGTCGAGTACGCGGCACAGGCGATGGCCGCGCATGGCGTGCTTCGCGGCAGGGCCGCGGACCCGCACGCCCGCCCGCGGGAGGGCATGCTGGTCGCACTGCGCAGCGTCGACCTGAGCGCGCGCTGGATCGAGCCTGCGCGCGCGCCCTTCGACGTACGGGCCGAACGTGCCGCGGGCGACGACCGCCGGGTGATCTACGCGTTCGACGTGCGCGACCGAGACGGCGCGATGCTGGCGAGCGGCCGCGCGACGGTCGTGCTCGAGACGGGCATCGAGCCGCCTCCCTGACACACGCCCGGATACTGCGGTAATCATGCATTCTCGCCCCGAAGACTCCCCTTCCGTCTCGGCACCGACACGCCGCGCGCCGACCGACGCAGCGCCGGCCGCCGCCCGGCGCGCACTCGTCACCGGTGCCAGCGGCGCGATCGGCAGCGCGATCGCCAGACGGCTGGCGGCGCTCGGCCACCCGGTCATTCTGCATGCGCACAGCCACGTCGACCGCGTCGAACGCCTCGCCGTCGAACTGCGCGCCGGTGGCGCCCGCGTCGACACGATCGCCTTCGACGTCGCCGACGAGGCCGCGGCCGCCGCCGCCTGCGCGGCCCTCGACGCCGCCGGCACGGTCCAGATCATCATCAACAATGCGGGCATGCATGATGACGCGGTCTTCGCCGGCATGAAGTCGGCGCAGTGGCACCGCGTGATCGACGTGAACCTCCACGGCTTCTTCAATGTCTGCCAGCCCCTCGCGCTGCCGATGATCCGCAGGCGATGGGGCAGGATCATCAGCATGTCCTCGGTCGCCGGCCAGGTCGGCAACCGCGGACAGGCGAACTATGCCGCGGCCAAGGCCGGCCTGCACGGCGCGACCCGGTCGCTCGCGCTCGAGCTCGCCTCACGCGGCATCACGGTCAACTGCATCGCGCCGGGCATCGTGACCTCCGACATGAGCGACGGCGCCTTCGACCAGGCCGCGATCGACCGGATCGTCCCGATGAAGCGGGCCGGCCGTCCGGACGAGGTTGCCGCGCTCGCCGCCTTCCTGGTGTCCGACGACGCCGCCTACATCAGTGGCCAGGTGATCGGCATCAACGGCGCAATGGTCTGACGCCACCGAGCGCGCCGACCCGCACGCACCCACGCCAGAAACCGACGCCAGTAACCCACGCTCGAAACCGCCGCCCGATACCCGCGCCCGGCACCGGAGTCCACGCACTCGCCGACGCCCACGTCCACACCCACATCCGCCCGGACACGCGCATGACCCAAGACCCCGGCTCCCCGACCGACGCCGAAGCCCTACCGGACACGGCCGACGTCGCCATCGTCGGCGGCGGACTCGCCGGCCTGACGCTGGCGCTGCAGCTGGCCCGGACGCTGCAGCGCCAGCCCGCGCCCGGCGGCGGTACGCTTGCGCCGCCGTCGATCGTCGTCCTCGAGCGCAATCGCCATCCCGTCCCGATCGCCGCGCACAAGGTGGGCGAATCCACGGTCGAGATCGGTGCCGACTATCTGGCCAACGTCGTCGGCGAACGGCGCCACCTCGTCGACGACCAGGTGAAGAAGTTCGGCTTCCGCTTCTTCTGGAGCGACGGGCGCGGCGAGATCGAGCGGGTTCTCGAACTCGGCGCCAGCCGTCACCTGCCGACCGGCTCCTTTCAGATCGATCGCGGCCTGTTCGAGAACCACCTCGGCGACGCGGCACGCGAATGCGGTGTCCGCTTCCTCGACGACTGCACGGTCCGCACGATCGACCTGTCCGACGGCGACACGCCGCATCGACTGGCGTTCGCTCATCGCGGCGTCCATCGGACGCTTCACGCCCGGTGGCTCGTCGACGCGAGCGGCCGCGCCGGCCTGTTGCGGCGCAAGCTCGCACTGTCCCGGCCCAACCAGCACGACGCGGGATCGGTGTGGTTCCGGGTCTCGCGACGCATCGACATCGACCGCTGGTCCGACGACGCCACCTGGATCGGACGCTGCAGCCCGCCGGAGCGATGGCGCTCGACGAATCACCTGGTCGGAGACGGCTACTGGGTCTGGCTGATCCCGCTCGCCTCCGGCTCGCACTCGGTCGGCATCGTCGCCGACAACCGGATCCACCCGATCGCCGCGCTCGACATCTTCGACAAGGCGATGGACTGGCTGTCGGTGCACCAGCCGCGACTGCACGCCGAACTCGACACCATGCGAGACGCGGTGCAGGACTTCGCCCGTTTCAACCGCTTTTCCTACGACTGCGCCGCCGTGTACAACGGGAACCAACGCTGGGCGCTGACCGGCGAGGCCGGGCTGTTCCTCGACCCGTTCTACTCGCCGGGCACCGACTACATCGCGTTCGGGAACACCTTCGTCACCGACCTCGTCCGGGCGGACCGCGAAGGCAAGCCGACCGGGCAGCTGGCGGCGATCTACCAGAGCATCTTCCTGAAACTCGCGCACAACCAGATGTCGCTCTACCAGGACCAGTACGCGCTGTTCGGCAATCCGGTCGTGATGCCGGTGAAGGTGCTGTGGGACTACGCGTACTACTGGGGCATCGTCTGCCAGTTGTGGTTCCAGCGGCGCCTGACCGACGTGCGGACGATGAGCCGGCTCGCGCCGGAACTCGACGCGATCGGCGAACTCAACCTGCGGATCCAGGCGATGTTGCGCGACTGGGACACGCGCACACGCGGATCGGACACGGCCCGGGCCGATGCAGGCGGCATGCTCGACCAGGCCGCGCTCGACTGGTTCGCCGAATTGAACCGGCGGCTCGGCGATCGCCTGGACGACGCCGCCTTCGACGCGATGATCCGCGAGCACGCTGAGCTGCTGCACCGGCTCGCCGGACAGATCGCCGCGCGCGCCGGCCACGACGGCAGCGGCATCCGCCAGGACCCGCAGACGCCCCCCGACGATCCGCTGCTCTTCGAGCAGCCGCGCGTGGCGGCCTAGGCCTGCACCCGCGCGACGGCGCCCGCAGCGTGAATCGGCCTAGTCGCCACGCGCCCGCGCCCGGATCAGTCGCCGGAGCAGGTAGCCGGCGAACAGGCGTGCGTGCATCCACGTCAGCAGCGCGTTGTCGCGCACGTAGCGGAAGTGCGAGACACCGCCTTCGGCCTCCGACAGGTAGCGCACCGGCGCGTCGATGTTCACCGGATGCACGCCGTGCCAGCAAAGCCGCACTGCAGCCTCGACGTCGAAGTCGAAGCGCCGCATCCGCCGCTGACCCAGCATGATCTGGACCAGCGGCGAGATCGGATATACCCGGAAGCCGTACAGCGAGTCGCCGATCCCCTCGCCGAAGGTCTCCAGGTTCGCCCACCAGTTCGAGATCCGGCGGCCCTGCACCCGCAACTGCGGCGCATCGGCGTCGAAGACCGGGCGCCCGAGGATCATCGCGCGCGGCGCGGCGCGCGACGCCGCCATGAAGGTCGGAATCAGTGCGGCCGGATGCTGGCCGTCCGCGTCCATCGTCAGCGCATGGGTGAATCCCGCCTGGAGCGCGGCGCAGAGGCCGGCGAGCACCGCCGCGCCTTTGCCCCGATTGCGCTGGAACTCGAAACGACGCAGCTCCGGCCGATACCGCTCGGATGCCGGATCGAGGAGCGGATCGAGCAAGCGAGCGCTTACATCGGTACTTCCGTCGATCACGACCCACACGACCGGCCAGTGCGCCAGCGCCGCTTCGACCGTCGTGAGCAGGGTCGGACCGGTGTTGAAGCTCGGGATCAGCACCAGGTGCGACGGCATGTCCACCGGCAGCGCCGTCACCGCTGCCAACGGCGCCACCACCGGCAACGGCGCGACGGCGACGGCAGTCGGCGGAATCGGAGCGGTGGCGCACGGCGGCACGACGCGTTCGGCGTCTGCGTGTCCGGACGGGGCGGCGCGCGACGCGTCGGGCGCGGGATCGGATGACAGGCGGGCATTCATGGCGAGGGCCGGGCAGCGAGTTGCTCGGCATAATGGTGTTGCATCTGCGCGACGAGCGCATCGATGTCCTGGGACGGATCGAAGCGCCGACCGAGTCGAAGGTGAAATCGCATCGGCAGCGGCGGCTTGCGCAGCAGCGGCCAGCCCTTCGACAGATACGGCGAATCGGTCTCGATGAAGATCGACTGGATCGGCACCGCCGCGCGTCGTGCGATGAGGGCGTAGCCGCGGGTGAACGCGTTGACCGGGTGGCGCACCGTGCGCGTCGCCTCCGGGAACACGAGCAACTGCGATCCCTCGCGAAGATCGCACACCGCCTGCCTCACCATCGACTGCGCAGAGTCGTTCCGGATGTAACCGGCCATCCTCGCGCCGGCGCCCAGGAACGGGTTATCCCATAATGCAGCCTTCATGATGCACGCGACGCTCGGCAGGCGCGCGATCACCAGCACGACGTCGAGCATCGACGGGTGGTTCGGCGCGAGCAGCATCGGACCGGCCGTGCGCAGTGCGTCGAGCGCGCCGGCGTCGACTTCGATCGCCCCGATCCGGGTGAAGGTCCAGGTGAGGAACGCGAAGGCGCGGTGGATCGCGAGGCGCCCGACCCGCCGGCTTCGCGCGCGCGACAGGAACGGCGACACCAGCGCGGCGACCGCACACCACCCGAGGAACAGGGCGGCACACAGCACCAGTCCGCTCCAGAAGACCGGATACTCGCGCCAGGCCCGCCAACGAGACCGGCGCGTGCCACTCGTCGTGCCGCTCGCATGCATGGTGTCGGCGATCGTACGCTAGCGCCGAAGCGCCACCTCGTGCTGGGGGGATCCGCCGCCCGCGTTCCGGGCCGGCCGGATGCGGAACGCCGTCGCCGGCCCGTGCCGCACGATCGGCGAACGGGGTACTCGACCGGGCTTCAGTTTGCCACCTGGGGGTCGCGGACGAGCGTCTTGCGCCGGCGCCAGTTCGCGAGGCTCTGCCGCGGGTGGAGCATCCAGGCGACGTAATAAATGATCTTGAATACGAGCAGGCCGGACTGGTAGCGTGTTCCGCGGTAGAGATCACCCGCCAGCACCGACAGCACCGCTTCGCGGGAACGCAGCAGGTTTCGAGGGTGCATGAACAGCTCGCGCATCGCCGGATTCGTCATGCGGTAGATGAACCACGAGAACGCCCGCGGACCTCGGGCGATGAGCCGGCCGTAACGCCGCAGGCTGGCCCGGCACGACGCCGGCTCGTCGAGGCAGCGCGACACCGTGTCGGCGCCCATCTCGGCACTGCTCATCGCGAGGAACACGCCGGACGAGAAGACCGGGTCGACGAAGGCGAACGCGTCGCCGGCCATCAGGTAGCTGTGGCGCTCGGCCGCGCCGTGCGCCGCATCGGCACCGTACGAATAGTTTCCGGTCGCCTCGACCTCGTTGACCTGGCGCGCATCGCGCAGCCGCCGGGCAAGCCGCGGACACGACGCGATCGTCGACTCGAAGAACGCCTGCAGCGAACCGTCGCGCCGCTTGAAGTAGTACGGCCAGCACACCGCGCCGACGCTGGTGGTGCCGTCGGCGAGCGGAATGAACCAGAACCAGCCGTGGTCGAACCAGAAGATGCTGATGTTGCCTTCCTTGCGTCCCGGCAGTCGCGTCGCACCGGTGAAATGCGCGTACATCGCCGCACTCGCGTGACGCGGATTCCGTCGCTTGACCCGGCAACGGCTGGCGAGGAAGGTGTCGCGTCCCGAGGCGTCGACGACGAAGCGCGCGTCGTAGCGGCGCGCCTCGCCCGCGTCGGACACCGCCTCGACCCGTGCACCGCCGAAGTCGGGCATGAACGCGACCTTGCTCACGCGCCAGCCCTCGCACACCTGCGCGCCTGCGCTCGCCGCGTTGCGCAGCAGCAGGTGGTCGAACGGCGCACGGCGAACCTGCCACGCCTGCGACAGCGACTTGTCCCAGGCATCGGAGAACTCGAGCTGCGTCGTGTGCAGGTGCTTCGGCGACACGAACTCGACCCCGTACTTCGCCATGCCGATCGCCGCGACGGCGTCGGCCACGCCGAGCCGCTCGAGCAGCGGAAGGTTGGCCGGAAGCAGCGATTCGCCGATGTGGAACCGCGGATGCCGGTCCTTGTCGAGCAGCACGACGCTGCGCCCCTCGCGCGCCAGTAGCGTCGCCGCGGTCGAGCCGGCCGGCCCGCCGCCGATGACGAGCACGTCACAGGCGACGACGGCATCCGTGCCCTCCGAAACCTCCCCGATCCGCACCGCAGTTCCCCTTGCCGATCCTGTCGCCGATCCCGTGCGCCGCGCCCTGGGCACGACGGTGGACCGCAATTTGCTAGGCCGCCATTATAGAAATCCTTTGCTGCCGTTCGCAGCGAACCGATGGCGCCCATCCCGTTCCCGTCGCATGCCCCGCCCGCGCCAGGACCCGACGACTCAGAACACGCCGAGCGCAAGGCCTTCGGCCAGCGCCTCGCCGATGTCCGCCGCCCGCGCCAGTTCGGCCGGCGCGACGCGCTTCGGCGCCAGGATCTCGGCGGCCGTCTGCGCGTGCACCAGCACGATCGCCGGCGGCGCGACCGGCTTCAGCCGCCAGCCGCGACAGACGGTGCCGATCTGTCGGACCGCGCCTTCGCCGTCGCTGCCGGCAGCGATGATCACGGCAAAGGGGCGCCCGCAGATCCGGTCGAGCAGCGGGTAGTAGGTGCGATCGAAGAAATCCTTCATCACGCCGGCCATCGACCCGAGATTCTCGGGCGCGACGAAGAGATAGGCCGACGCGTCGAGCATCTGCGCGACGCCGGCACGCCGGGCGGCGATCCGCTCGACCGCGACCTCGACACCGCCGCCGCCGCCTTCGCCATCGCCATTGGAACCATCACCACTGCCACCGCCACCGTCACAGCCAGCGACACCGCCACCACCAGCGCCGGCATCACCGCCACTGACACCGCTTCGGTCAATGTCATGGCGACCGTGATCGCGCCGCAGGCCGTGACCACCGGCGCGCACCGCGGACGACCGCGCGGCACCCGCCGCCGCCGCGCCGGCCAATTGGCGACACGCGCCGGTGCGCGAGTGCCAGACGATCAGCAGCGTGCGCCGCCGCGCGGGCGCCGGCGAATGCGCGCGCCGTGCCGATCCTGCTTCGCTGGTGTCGAATTGCATCTTGCCGAAGCCCGATCCTGTGCACGCTCTCGAAGCATGGTACGTTATGTCGGTGTCCCGAATCACCGGAGCATGCCCTTGTCCCTGCGTGGCGAAGCGATCGATCTGCAGGCGGTGCGCGCGCGCCGCCGCCGCTCCCCCGGATGCACGCGACACACCCCTCGACACGCACGCGAACGCTGCGGCGCAGCGGCCTTCGCACGAAGCGGCCTGCCGCAA
This sequence comes from Lautropia sp., assembly GCA_050248115.1. GTDB lineage: Bacteria > Pseudomonadota > Gammaproteobacteria > Burkholderiales > Burkholderiaceae_E > Lautropia. Next base: position 97,121 of record JBFWSZ010000010.1, on the reverse strand, counting down.
CCGCGGCAACCGCGCACCCGCACGCGCGGTGCGTCGCGTGTCGCAAGCTCACCGAATCGATTCCGTCCATCGCACGCGAACCCACGTTCGTCGACGAGTTCTACGAGCGTGCTCACGCCAATCGCCTTAAGATGGTCACGAAGGTTTCTCGTTAGCGCATCCCGGTGCCGGCGGACCCGACGTTCCGACGGCGCCCTCGACGTACCACCCGCGCTCGATGTCGGGCAGCGGAGCCCCACCAGGAGGCACGGATGAACCTTTTCGATGCATACCGCGAGCGCTACGCCGCGGCCCGTGACGAGGAGCTGAGCCTCCTCGAATACCTCGACCTGTGCAAGCGCGAACCGCTCGCCTACGCAAGCGCCGCCGAGCGCATGCTCGCCGCGATCGGCGAGCCCGAAGTCGTCGACACGCGCAACGACCCGCGGCTGTCGCGGATCTTCTCGAACCGGCTGATCAAGCGCTACCCGGCCTTCAGGGAGTTCTACGGCATGGAGGACGCGATCCAGCAGATCGTCTCCTACTTCCGTCACGCCGCGCAGGGCCTGGAGGAACGAAAGCAGGTGCTCTACCTGCTCGGGCCGGTGGGCGGCGGCAAGTCGTCGATCGCCGAACGGCTCAAGCAGCTGATGGAAGCGCACCCGATCTACGCGCTCAAGGGTTCGCCGGTCAACGAGTCGCCGCTGGGCCTGTTCCATCCAGAGCGCGACGGCGAGATGCTCACGAAGGAATACGGTATCGACAAGCGCTACCTGACCGGCATCTCGAGTCCGTGGGCGCAGAAGCGCCTCGAGGAGTTCCAGGGCGACCTGACGAAATTCAAGGTGGTGCGGATCCAGCCGTCGGTGCTGCGCCAGATCGCGATCGCCAAGACCGAGCCGGGCGACGAAAACAACCAGGACATCAGCTCGCTCGTCGGAAAGGTCGACATTCGCCAGCTCGAGACGCTGTCGCAGGACGATCCGGACGCGTACAGCTACTCCGGCGGCCTGTGCCAAGCGAACCAGGGACTGCTCGAGTTCGTCGAGATGTTCAAGGCGCCGATCAAGATGCTGCACCCGCTGCTCACCGCCACCCAGGAAGGCAACTTCAAGGGCACCGAGGGCTTTTCGGCGATCCCGTTCCAGGGCGTGATCCTCGCGCACTCGAACGAGTCGGAGTGGGTGGCATTCCGCAACAACCGGAACAACGAGGCGTTCCTCGACCGCATCTACATCGTCAAGGTCCCGTACTGCCTGCAGGTCACCGAGGAAATCAAGATCTACGAGAAACTGCTCAAGGGGAGCTCGCTGTCGAAGGCGCCGTGCGCCCCCGGCACGCTCGACATGATGGCGCAGTTCGCGGTGCTGTCGCGCCTGAAGGAGCCGGAGAACTCGAGCATCTACGCGAAGATGCGCGTCTACGACGGCGAGAACCTCAAGGACGTCGAACCGAGCGCGAAGTCGGTGCAGGAGTACCGTGACTACGCCGGCATCGACGAAGGCATGACCGGGATCTCCACGCGCTTCTCCTACAAGGTGCTGTCTGCGGTCTTCAACTACGACCAGACCGAGATCGCCGCCAACCCGGTGCACCTGATGTACGTGCTCGAGCAGCGACTGATGCGTGAGCAATTGCCCGAGGACACGCAGCGCCGCTACATCGACTTCATCAAGGGCTGGCTTGCGCCGCGCTACGCCGAGTTCATCGGCAAGGAGATCCAGACCGCCTACCTCGAGTCCTATTCCGAGTACGGGCAGAACATCTTCGACCGCTACGTGACCTTCGCGGACTACTGGATCCAGGACGAGGACTACCGCGACACCGAGACCGGCGAAGCCTTCGATCGCGCGCAGCTGAACGCCGAACTCGAGAAGATCGAGAAGCCCGCCGGCATCGCGAACCCGAAGGACTTCCGGAACGAGATCGTCAATTTCGTGCTCCGCGCGAGGGCCAACAACGCCGGCAAGAACCCGTCTTGGACGAGCTACGAGAAACTGCGCGAGGTGATCGAGAAGAAGATGTTCTCGAACACCGAGGAGCTGCTGCCGGTGATCTCGTTCAACGCGAAGGCGTCGGCCGAGGATCGCAACAAGCACGAGAGCTTCGTCGCGCGGATGGTGTCCAAGGGCTATACCGAAAAGCAGGTCCGGCTGCTCTGCGAGTGGTATCTGAGGGTTCGCAAGTCGCAATGAGCATCATCATCGATCGCCGGCTGAACGACCGCAAGAAGAGCGCGGTCAATCGCGAGCGCTTCATCCGGCGCTACAAGGCGCACATCAAGCAGGCGGTGACCGACATGGTCGCCGACCGCTCGATCAAGGACATGGAGCGCGGCGGCGACGTGAAGATCCCGGTGAAGGACATCGGCGAGCCGACGTTCAGGCACGGGGCGGGTGGCGACCGGGAGTCGGTGCACCCGGGCAACCACAAGTTCAATCCCGGCGACCGGATCCCGCGACCGGAAGGCGACGGCGAAGGCGACGGCAGCGGCGACCAGGGCGGTGAGGGCGAAGGCCAGGACGGCTTCACCTTCACGCTGTCGCGCGAGGAGTTCATGGAGCTCTTCTTCGACGACCTCGAGCTGCCGCACCTGATCCGCACGCAGGTCGGCGACATCGTCGAATACAAGATGCAGCGTGCCGGCTACAACCGGCAGGGTTCGCCGACCAACCTGTCGATTCCGCGATCGCTGAGAAACGCGCTCGGACGGCGCATCGCGCTGTCGTCGGCGCCGCGCCGCGAACTCGCCGAGCTCGAGGCGAAACTCGCGGAACTCGACGCGCAGGCCGATCCGGCTGCACCGGCGGCGCGCAAGAAGCGCGCGCAGGAGCGCGAAGCGCTGGTCGCGGCGATCGACGCACTCAGGGCGCGGGTCGCGCGCGTCCCCTTCCTCGACGAGCTCGACCTTCGCTACCGGCACCGGGTGCCGGTGCCGCGCCCGATCAGCCAGGCGGCGATGTTCTGCCTGATGGACGTCTCGGCGTCGATGGACGAGCGCAAGAAGGACCTCGCGAAGCGCTTCTTCACGCTGCTCTACCTGTTCCTCACGCGCAAGTACGAGAAGGTCGAGGTCATCTTCATCCGCCACACCGAGGAGGCCGAGGAGGTCGACGAAGACCGCTTCTTCAACGACCCGAAGACGGGTGGCACCGTCGTGTTCTCCGCGCTCGACCTGATGCGCGAGATCATCGACGACCGCTTCTCGCCGAGCGAATGGAACATCTACGGCGCGCAGGCATCCGACGGCGACGCCTTCGGCGCCGATCCCGACAAGAGCAGCGACTTCCTCGCGGAGAAGCTGATGCCCGACCTTCGCCACTTCGCGTACGTCGAGGTGCCCGACTCCGACATCCGGCCATCGCGGCTCGCGTCGGCGTATCGCCGCATCGAGCACGAGCGCTTCGCGATGCGCCAGGTGCGCGAGCGCCGCGACATCTACCCCGTCTTCAGGGAGCTGTTCTCATCGGAGTCCGCAAAGACATGAAGGACACCACCGTCGTCCTCGGCGCACACGGCTCGGTCGACAACTCGGCCGCGCGCGGCGCACCGCTGTCCACCGGCGCGGAGTGGACCTTCGAGCTGCTCGCAAAATACGACCGCGCGATCAGCGAGATCGCCGTCGGCGAGTTCGGGCTGGACTGCTACCGCAACCAGATCGAGGTGATCGGCAGCGACCAGATGCTCGACGCGTACTCGCTGACCGGCCTGCCGATCGGCTACCCGCACTGGAGCTTCGGCAAGGCCTTCATCTCGAACGAGCACGAGTACCGCACCGGCCGCCGCGGCCTCGCGTACGAGATCGTGATCAATTCCGATCCGTGCATCGCGTACCTGATGGAAGAGAACTCGATGCCGATGCAGGCGCTGGTGATCGCGCACGCGTGCTACGGCCACAACTCGTTCTTCAAGGGGAACTACCTGTTCCGGCAGTGGACGAGCGCCGACGGCATCATCGACTACATGGTGTTCGCGCGCAACTACGTGCGCGAGTGCGAGGACAAGTACGGCATCGGCGCGGTCGAGGAACTGCTCGACGCGTGCCACTCGCTGATGGACTTCGGCATCAACCGCTATCGCCACCCGAAGCCGCTGTCGGCGGCCGACGAAGTGCGCCGTCAGCACGAACGAGAGGAGTTCGCCCGCAAGCAGTACGACGAGATCTGGCGCACGGTGCCGCAGCCGGGACGCGACGCGCGCCGCAAGAAGTCGTCTCGGTATCCCGAGGAGCCGCAGGAGAACCTGCTGTACTTCGTCGAGAAGCATTCGCCGAAGCTCGCGCCGTGGGAGCGCGAGCTCGTTCGGATCGTGCGCAAGGTCGCGCAGTACTTCTACCCCCAGGGACTGACCAAGGTGATGAACGAGGGGTGGGCGACCTTCTGGCACTACACCCTGCTCAACCGCATGTACGACAAGCGCCTCGTCGACGACGGCTTCATGCTCGAGGTGCTGAGCTCGCACACGAACGTGATCGCGCAGCGCGGCTACGACCAGCGCGGCTACGGCGGCATCAATCCCTACGCGCTCGGCTTCGCGATGTTCACCGACATCCGCCGGATCTGCGAGCACCCCACCGACGAGGATCGGCACTGGTTCCCCGACATCGCCGGCGGCGACTGGCGGAAGGTGTTCGACTTCGCGATGCGCAACTACAAGGACGAGTCGTTCATCGGGCAGTTCCTCAGCCCCAAGCTGATTCGCGACTTCCACTTCTTCGCGGTCGCCGACCACGAGCAGGAAGACGCGATGCACATCGACAGCATCCACAACGACGCCGGCTACCGGCGCGTGCGCCAGCTGTTGAGCCGCCAGTACAACCGCGACAACCTGCTGCCCGACATCCAGATCGTGCAGTACGACCACGACACCGACCGCAGCCTGCGCGTGCAGCACCGCCGGCATCGCGACCGGCCGCTGTCGTCGGAGGCCTCGCGCGTGCTCGGCTACCTGCAGCGCCTCTGGGGCTTCCGCGTGCGCCTGGAGACGGTCGACGAGACCGGCACCGTCGTCCAGTTCGAGGAAGCGCGCCCCGATTGATCGACGCCCTCGCGCCGCATCCGGAGCCGATCCGCGCCGTCCTCTTCGACATGGACGGCACGCTGTGCGACAGCATGCCGTCGCACGACGAAGCGTGGGTCCGCTTCCTCGCCGCGAGAGGCGTGGACATCGACGTCGAGCGCTTCCTTCGGGAGACGGCGGGCCTGCGCAACGCGGACATCGTCCGCGCGTACCTCGGCGCGCACGGCGGCATCGACGACGCCGAGGCGATCCGCATCGGGTTCGCAAAGGAAGCGCTGTTCCGCGAGATCTACGGCCCGCGCCTTGCACCGATCGAGGGGCTGCACGCGGCGCTCGACGCGCTGGCGGCGGCCGGCGCGAGCCTCGCGCTCGCGACGTCGGCCGATCGCGACAACGTCGCGTTCACGCTCGCGGGGCTCGGCATCGAGGGGCGCTTTGCGACGGTCGTCGGTGCCGAGGACGTCTTGCGCGGCAAGCCGCACCCCGACGGCTACCTGCTCGCGTCCGAACGGCTCGGCGTCGCGCCCGACGCGTGCCTCGTCGTCGAGGACTCGCGCGTCGGCATCGAGGCGGCGCGACGCGCCGGCATGCGCGTCGCCGTGATCCTGAGTTCGCTCGATGCCGCCGATCCGCTGCTCGACAGCCCGCACGTGGCCGGCGCCGCCGCGGACTTCACACGGCTCGACCTGCCGCTCATCTTGCGCGGCGCGACCCCGATGCCGGCACCATCGCGACCGACAGCGCCGCGATGACCAGCGTGCACACGATGACCGCGCCGGTCGGCAGGTCGAGCATCGCCGACGCGACGAGCCCCGCGAGGTAGCCGATCAGCCCGATCGCGTAGGCCGTCGGCAGCCGCCGGTCGCCCGCCCGCGACAGCGAGCCCAGCGCAGGCACGATCAGGCTCGCGAACACGAGGTAGACGCCGACCAGCTGTACCGACGAGGTGACCGCGAGCGCGAATACGGCGTAGAAGCCGAAGCGGCCCATGCGCGCGGCCCAGCCGAAGCGCAGGGCTGCGAGCACGACGAGCGTCACCGCGGCCGCGCCGACCAGTTGCGGCGTGCCGACCCAGAGCACCTGCCCGACCAGCATCTCGCGCAGGTGCTCTCCGCCGTGCGGATTGTGCGCGAGCACGAGGATGCCAACGCAGGCCGCCACCACGAAGGCCACTCCGATCAGTGCCTCCTGATGCGCGCCGGCGCGCCGCTCGGTCCAGGACAGTGCGGCTGCACCGGCCAGCGCCGCGACGATCGCCGAAACCTGCACGACGACGCCTGCGTCGCCGAAGCCGAGCGCGCCGGCCGCGATCACGCCCAGGCCCGCGATCTGCGCGATCGCCAGGTCGATGAACACGATCCCGCGGTCGAGGACCTGGATGCCGAGCGGCACGTGCGTCGCCAGCACCAGCACGCCGGCGACCAGTGCCGGGCCGAGGATCGTCCAGTCGAACGCGGTCCAGGCCGAGGCGTCGTTCATCGGGATCCGTCGCTCACGACTTCGCGGCGCCGGCGAGCAGGCGCGCGAGGGTGTCGTCGAAGAGGCCGAACAGGTCCTTCGCCGCATCGGTGCCGCCGACGGTGAACGGCAGCTTCACCGCGGCGATGCGGGCGTTCGACGCGAGCCAGTCCGACGGCCTGCCGTCCTGGTACGCGGCGAACAGCACCATGCGCGCCGGCCGGGCCTGCAGCGACGCCATCACCTGCTGCAGGTGCGCCGCGCTCGGCTCGACGCCCGGCTTCGGCTCGAGCACCGCAACCTCGACCATGCCGGTCCAGGCGATCAGGTACGTGAAGGCCTTGTGCTGCGACACGATCGGCAGGCCCTTGAGCGGGGCCGCCTGCAACTGCCAGCGCGCCGTCGCGTCGGCCCACCGGCGACGGAAATCGGCGAGGCGTGCAGCGTACGCGGCGGCGTTCGGCGGATCGAGCTGCGACAGTCGCGCGCCGAGCGCGTCGGCGATGCGAGCGATGTTGCGCGGGTCGAGCTGCACGTGCGGATCGCCGGCGGCGTGCACGTCTCCCTGCGACCGGTCGACGCCGCGCGGGACGTCGAGGCGATCGATCAGGTCGGCGGCCAGGAAGTGCCCCGGCTGTCCGGGCTGGATCTTCGCGTTCCCCGACTTCTCGAGCAGGATCGGCAGCCACCCGATCTCGAGTTCGGCGCCGGTGCACAAGACGATGTCGGCGTTGCGCGCACGCGCGATCAGGCCCGGCCTCGCCTCGATGTGGTGCGGATCCTGCAGCGCGGTCGTCGCGACCGAGACCTCGAGCAGGTCGCCGCCCAGCGTCTTGGCGAGCGAGCCCCATTCGGGTTCGCACGCGAGCACGCGCATGGCGGAATCCGCCGGCGACACGACGATGCCGGACAGCAGGGTCGCGACGCCGAACACGACGCGAAAGAGCTGGCGGCGGCTCGCCGCCGTCGATGAGGAATGACGCAGGGTGGGCATGGTGGGGACTCCGTCGGACGAGGCGCTCAGAAGCCGTGCGCGCCGTGCGCGCCGAGGCTCACGATGAACTGCAGTAGCAGCTGGTTGTCGGTCGCGTCGCCGCGAGACCGGTCGCGCGCGTACTGCAGCCGCACGCGCGAGAACTCGCTCGGGTTGAACTCGAGCATCAGCGTCTGCTTGCCGGCACCCGCGCGCTCGGCGATCGCCGGCGAGACGTCTCCGCCGAAGCTCGGTGCGCCCGACGCGATCCGTTCGATGCGCAGGCCGGTGCGCCAGCGCGGCATGAACTGGTAGACCGCCTGCAGGTACCAGCCCGACTGCACCACGCGATAGTCGCCGACCGGCGCGTCGGCCGCCGGCGCGTCACCGGACGGCTCGAACGCGAGACTGCCGCTGCGGGTCGCCCGCAGGTACTCGCCCTGCAGCTTCAGGTTGCGCGAACGCGGATTGCCCTGCGGCGCCCACTTCCAGACCGCGTCGGCGATCAGCACGCGGGTGCTGCCGGTGAATGCGCCCGGCAGGTCCGCACCATCGGCGCCGGTGAATCCCAGCGCCTGGTCCTGCGCGCGTGCACGCAGCAGCGACAGGCCCGCGCGCCAGCTCTGGCTGGCGCCGATGTCGTCGCCGACGTGCGCGCTCAGCGCGAACATCCCCGCGCCATTGCCCGCAGGATCGCTGCCCGGATAGCTCCGCCCTCGGCCGACCTCGAGGCCGAGCTGGACGAAGCGGTCGGTCGGCGCGAGCCACCGCAACTGGACGCCGTCGTCGCCGTACTGCGTGCCCAGCAGCGCCTGGTAGGCGAGCGGGTTGTCGGCGAAGTCCCACACGTGGGCGTGCTGCTCGTTCAGGTACCCGACGCCGGAGAAGAATCGCCCTGCCTTGAGCGTCAGGCCGTGATCGAGCGCGATCGTCTGCACGTACGCCTCCTCGACCGAGACCTCGTCGTCGGCGCCGAGCGCGACGTGCGCGACGCCGCGCAGCCAGGGATCGATGTTCGCCGACAGGCCCAGCTCGGACTCCCCGAGGCTGAAGCCCCTGGAACCCAGGCCGATGCCCGCGTCGGGCGGCAGCGTCAGCCCCCGGATCGACGCGGTGGACGGGTCGAGCGAGGTACGCGCGTAGCGGCCCGACAGGATCAGCGAGAGCGCGGGGTTGAAGGCATTGCTCGCCGGCCCCGCCCGGGCCGCGGTCGCGACGGCGGGTGGGGTCGTCGCGACCGCGGGCGGGGGCGTCGTGGCGGCGGGCGTCGTGGCGGCGGGCGTCGTGGACGCGCCGCCCGGGGTGGAAGGGACGACGTCGAGGGGTGCGACGCGCTGGGCGCCGGCGTCGGTCACGACGCAGAGGCAGGCGAGCAGCGACAGCGTCGCTGGCAGGCTCGGGGACATGGTTTCGCTCCTGGCGAAGGTCTGCAAGACGGGAACGCACGCCGGCGCAAGGTGACGCCGGCGAGGTCGGTGCGACGATCGATCAGGAAGCGAGGGGCGGCGCTCGGCCCTGGTAGCGCGGCCAGCGCTCTCGCGCGACGGCGCGCACCGGCCGCGCGGGCGTGAAGCACGCGTCCGGCGTCGCGCAGGCGACGGCCGGCACCTGCGGCGCCATCGCGCCGCCGAGCAGCGACGCGCCGGCGAGGCAGAGCGGGCAATCGCCGAGGCCGCGATGCGGGGCATCGCGGCCCGCGTGTCCCCGGTCGGATCCGCCATCCGGCGCGCGCGCCAGTGTCGCGGATCCGGTGGGCAGGTCGGCACCGCTGGCCGCCGTGCCGACCGGCTGCTGCACCGTGCGCGACGGCGCGAGATGCGAGAAGCCGTGCACGCCCGCGGCGATCTGCGCGAACGGCAGCAGCAGCATCGCGAGCCAGAACGGCCAGACGCAGCGCCGCCCCAAACGGCGCCGGCGCGTCGAAGCGGTTTGGGAGAGGCGAAGGGGCGGCGGGCTAACGGGGCGCATCGGGCCCGCCGATGCTAACCGAACGGGCGCGGCGCGCGCTACACGTCGTCGACCAGTTCCCTGACCTTGTGTTCCACCGCCGCCGGCGTGAGACCGAGCATCTCGCCGGCCATCGCGTAGTCGTCGGGGAGCGCCGGATCGCCCCAGCCGTGCTGCGCGTGCCGCGCCAGGCGGATCGACGCGATCACGATCTTCGCCTGCCGGTCGTCGACGGCACGGTCGTCGGTGATGCGCACCAGCAGCTCGGGAAGGCGCCACGCCTCGAGCAGCGCGTGCTCGAGCTCGGCGAGCTCGATGCCGAGGACCGCGCGCTGGGCGTCGGCCGAGCGCAGCTGGCGATCGGCGGCCTGGCGCGCCTCGAGGTCGAGCGCGAGCCCCGGCGCGTGGCACCAGAGCAGCGCCTCGGCGAAGTCGTGCATCAGCGCGGCTTCGTGGATCACCTCGGCGTCGGGCTCCTTGCGGTGCACGGCGAACGCGAGCGCCAGCCGGGCGGCGCGATGCGAGCGGCGCAGGACCCGGTCGAGCCCGCTCGCCGCAGCCGGCCAGGCCGCCAGCGCCCGATCGACGGTCGGCTGGTTCTCGAAGGTGCGGAAGAATCGGGTGGTGCCCATCATCAGCAGCGCCTGGGTCACCGTCTCCGACCCGGTCTGCACGCGTCTCGCGCGCTGCTTCGCGACGTGCGCGAGCAGCTTCACCGTCATCAGCGGATCGGCTAGGATCGGCCCGGCGAGTTCGCTCGCGGTCACCTCGCCGCCACGGTCCTGCCCTTCGTCGGCCTGCGTCGACCGTTCGACCCGCGCGAGCGCGTCGATCGTCGCGGCCGTCGCCGGCAGCACCGGCACCGGCGCCGCGGCGAAGTGGTTCACCCAGGACTGGAGCGAATGCGGCACCGTGGTCAGCATGATCCGGTTATCGGCCGCGGTCGCGGTATGCTTGAGCCGGTTCCGTCCCGGCCACCCCGTCCACCAGCCAGCGCATCCCGCGCGGAGTTCGCCCATGCCCGTTGAACCGGTTCCCGTGCTCGAGATCGACATCGTCTCGGACGTCGTCTGCCCTTGGTGCTTCGTCGGCAAGCGCCAGCTCGAGGCGGCGCTCGCGCGCTGGCGCGAGGCCAATCCCGGTGCACCCGCGCCGCAGGTCCGCTGGCGCGCATTCCAGCTCAATCCGGACATGAACCCGGCGGGCATGCCGCGGGAGGAGTACCTGCGGCTGAAGTTCGGCCGCACCGACGGCGGCGGCATCTACGAGCGCGTGAAGTCCGCTGCCCGCATGGTGGGCCTGACGCTGCAGATCGAGCAGATCCGGCGTCAGCCGAATACCCTCAAGGCGCACGCGCTGATCGAGCTGTCGGCCGAGGCGGGGGTGCAGGACGCGATGGCCGAGGCACTCTTCGTCGCGTACTTCGTCGACGGGCGCGACTTGAGCGACGACGCGGTGCTGCGCGAGATCGCGACCGGTGCGGGCCTGTCGGCGGATACCGCCGAGGCGGCGCTGGTCGGCGAAGCGGTGACCCGCATCGTCGCCGCCGGCGAGGCGGAGATGCGCGAATACGGCGTCACCGGCGTGCCGCTGTTCATCATCGGCTGCGAGGGCGCCGACCGCGTCGCGATCAGCGGGGCGCAGGGCGCGGACGCGCTGCTCGCCGCGATCGGCCAGGTCGAACGGCAGCGGCAGGCGGTGGCGAGGCCCGCCTGAGCGCCCCGGCGCGGCACGCCGCACGTCGCCATCGCCGCGCGGCCGGCGAAGCGGAGATCCGCCGGCGCAACCGGCCATTTCGGCCGACCGGACCGACCGTTGCCGCCGGACAATCGGCGAATCGTGTCCACGTCGAAGCGCCGCACCATGTCAGAGAGCAGATCGGGGGTCCAGGACGACCCCGCGTCGGGCGAGCCGGCCGGCCCCACCTCCCGACGTGAGCGCACCGCGTCGCTGATCCAGGCGCTGCACGCGTCCTTCGCCGTGCTCGAGCTCGCCGCCGACGGCACGATCGTCGGCGCCAACGAGCGCTTCCTCGCGCTCTTCGACCACGACCTCCCCGACCTGATCGGCAAGCACCACCGGATGCTGTGCGACCCCAGTCCGGCGTCGCAGAGCGCGGCCGAGCAGGCGTGGCGGTCGCTGCGCCGTGGCGAGGCGCACGCCGGGTGCGTGCGACGCGTCGACGGCCGCGGCAGGTCGCTGTGGCTGCAGACCACCTGCACGCCGACGATGTCCGCCGACGGCGAACTGCTCGGCGTCGTCGAACTGTCGACCGACGTCACCGCGCAGGAGGCGCTGCACGCCGAGTCCCGCGGCAAGCTGCGCGCGATCGATCGGGCGCAGGCCGAGATCGCGTTCGACCTGACCGGGACGGTGCTCACCGCGAACGCGAACTTCCTGTCGCTGATGGGCTATCGCCTCGAGGAGGTCGTCGGCAGGCACCACCGCATGTTCGTCGAACCCGCGTACGCGGCGGATCCGGCGTACCAGACGTTCTGGGAGCGTCTCGGACGCGGCGAGTTCGAGTCGGCCGAATACAAGCGGCTCGGCAAGGACGGGCGCGAGGTGTGGATCCAGGCGACCTACAACCCGATCCTCGACGCCGCCGGCGTGCCGGTGAAGGTGGTGAAGTTCGCGACCGACGTGACGGCGACGAAACTGCGGAACGCCGAATTCGAGGCCAAGGTCGCGGCGATCGAGCGGGCGCAGGCGGTCATCGAGTTCGACCTCGACGGCCGCGTGCTGGACGCCAACCGCAATTTCCTGGTCGCGATGGGCTACACGCTGCGCGAGATCCAGGGGCAGCACCACAGCATGTTCTGTTCGCCCGACTACACGAAGAGCGACGCGTATCGCGATTTCTGGCTGCGGCTGGGCGAAGGCGAGTTCGTCAGCGGGCGCTTCCATCGCGTCGGCAAGTTCGGCCGCGACGTCTGGATCCAGGCGGCCTACAACCCGATCCTCGACCTCAACGGCAGGCCGATGAAGGTCGTCAAGTACGCATACGACGTCACCAGCGAAGTCGCGCTCGAGCACCGGATCGCGACGCGCACCGAACAGATGAACGAGCGCGTGCGCACGCTGCTCGAGAGCATCGTCGCGATCGCAGCCAACTCCGGCGTCGCGGCCGAAATGGCCGAAGAGGCCGCCGAATCCGCCAGGTCGGGGTTCGACGCGCTGCAGAAGTCGCTCGAGGCGATCGGCGCGATCCAGTCGAGTTCGACGAAGGTCGGCGAGATCGTCGGCGTCATTGGCGAGATCGCGAACCAGACGAACCTCCTCGCGTTCAACGCGGCGATCGAGGCCGCGCGGGCGGGAGAGCACGGCGTCGGCTTCTCGGTCGTCGCCGGCGAGGTGCGCAAGCTCGCCGAGCGCAGCTCGACCGCGGCGCGCGAGATCGCCGCGCTGATCGACGAGTCGACGATGCACGTCGAGCGCGGCGCCGGCGTCAGCAAGTCGGCAGCGAGCAGCTTCGAGGGCATCATGAACCGGGTCGCGCGCACCGGCAGCAGCGTCGCCGCGATCGCGACGGCGACCGAGCGCCAGCGGACGATGGCGAACGAGGTCTCGACGCTGATCGGCGGCCTGCTCGGCACCCCCAGGTGAACGACGCTGCCGTCGCCGGCTCCGGCGGGCACCACGGCGCGTTCTCGCTGGACGATCTCGAACTGGCGTTGCCGATCGACGCGATCCGCGAGGTCGTACCGGGCGCGCGCCTGCTCGCGCTGCCCTGCACGAACGACGCGGTGATCGGCGCCGTCGACCTGCGCGGCGTGGTGGTGCCGGTGCTCGACCTGCGGCGGCTGCTCGCCCGGCCGGTCGCGCCGATCGCCTACCCGGCCGTCGTCGTCGTCGCACACGACGCGCGCCTGCTCGGCCTGCTGGCGAGCGCGGTCACCGGGGTGCTCGAGCCACGCGCGCAGCCGCCCAATCCGATCGAGACGCCCGGGGCGCAGCACGCGATCCTGGCGGCGAGCCTGCAACGCGATGCAGACGGCAGCCAGTCGTCGGTGCTTTCGCCGCGAGGCCTGTTCGGCCTGCCCGGCGTGCCCACCGCGCACGAGCCACCGCGCACGCGCGCCGTCCAGGACGACGCGCTGCCGACGATGCTGCTGCTGCTGCGCAGCGGATCGACGGTCCTCGCGATCGACGCGATCGGCATCCGCTCGACCCTGTCGGACCCGGGAATCGAGCCCTCGGTGCTGAAGGGCGGGGCCTGCGCCGGCGTCGTCGAATACGCCGGCGAGAAGATCGCCGCGCTCGAACTCGCACCCCTCCTGGGCCTGGGCACCGCCGCCGCGCCACCCGCCGCCGCACCACCCGCCGCCGCGCCACCCGCCGCCGCACCGCCCGCCGGCACCCGCCCGCCTGCGCCGGGCAGCGCGCGGCGCGACGCGCTGGTGCTGGCGACGACCGCCGGATCGGTCGCGCTGCTGGTCGACGCGGTGCTGGAGATCGTGTCGGTGCACGAACGCCGGGTGAGTTCGTTGCCGCCGTTCGCGATGGCGCGCGCGGGCCTCTTCAGGGGCCTCGTGAGCGCCGACGCGCTCCCCGCGGCGATCGGCGCGGACTGCCTGCTGCTCGACGCCGCGGCGCTGTCGCAGGACGCCGCGATCGTCGGCTACGCGGCGACCGCGGTGCCCGCCGCCGCGCCGCCGACGCCGGCCGCGGGCGCGCTCCCGGGCGCGGCGGCCGCGGGTGCATCGACGGCGCGGCGAAGCCAGGTGCTCACCTACGTCGCCTGCGGCGAGAAGGCGTCGCCGATCGACGACGTTTCGGAGATCCTCGCGCATGACGCCGACGCCGCGCCGGGCGGCACCGACGGTCCCTGGCTCGGCGTCACGCAGTTGCGCGGCCGGACGCTGACGCTGTGCTCGCTCGAGCGATGTCTCGGCGGGCGGCCGACGAGCGACGTGCCGGGCGCCATCCCGCGCACCCTGGTCGTCGACGTCGACGGCGACCTGATCGGCTTCGTCGTGCCGGTGCTGCACGCGATCGAAGCCTCGTCCTGGAACCGCGACGCGTCGACGCCGACCTTGCGCAGCGCACGCCGCGGCGCCGAAGGCGACGACGCGATCCGCCTCGTGGCGGTCGGCCTGGGGCCGCTCGAGCGACTGGCGGGCCTCGTCGACCTGAAGGCGATCGGCCGCGCCCTGCGCGCGCGCACGCTGCAGCCCGGCGGACGCTGAACCGCGCGCAGCGGCAGCGGCCCGCGCGGCGATCGACGCGTTCAGCGCTGCGGCGGGTCGCCGCCGCGCTCCGGCGTCAGGCGCATGCGCCCGCCCGACTGCTCGATGCGGAAGTGGCGCAGCACGTTCATGCCGAGCAGCACCGCGTCGTCGGCGCCCGGCAGCACCGCGACCGGTACGTCGTGCAGGCGCAAGCCGCCGACCTCGACGCGCGCCGCGCGCGCCTGGCAACCGTCGACGGTCCCGGCGGCGGTCTCGTAGCGCCGCGGCGCGCACTCGCCCAGACCGATCGCCTGCGCCGTCTGCCGGCCGATCGCGATCGTGCTCGCCCCGGTGTCCACCATGAACACGAGCCGGTGCCCGTCGATCGTCCCGCTCAGGTAGAAGTGGCCGTCGCGGGTGCGCTCGAGGTCGAGCCCGGCCTCGCTCAGCCGCTCGATCGGCTTCGGGCTGCGACCGCCGCCCTGCTGCCACGGCCCGAAGCGGTCGATCGCGAGGAACAGTGCCGCGCCGACGGCGACGAACAGCGCCGCGATCTTCAACGTGCCGGCGGGAGGCCCGCGATCGTCCGACATCGGCGCGCGCTGCCCGCTACTGGAACGCGACTTCGGCGAAGCTCCTCAGCTTGCGCGAGTGCAGTTGCTCGACCGGCAGCCGGCGCATCGAATCGAGCGCGCGGATCCCGATCTCCAGGTGCTGGCTGACCCGTTCGCGATAGAAGCGCGTCGCCATGCCGGCGAGCTTCAGTTCGCCGTGCAGCGGCTTGTCCGACACGCACAGCAGCGTGCCGTAGGGCACGCGGAAGCGGAAGCCGTTCGCCGCGATCGTCGCGCTCTCCATGTCGAGCGCCACCGCGCGGCTTAGGTTGAAGCGGCGTGCGAGATCGGCGTGCGACTGGAGCTCCCAGTTGCGGTTGTCGACCGAGGCGACCGTGCCGGTTCGCATCACCCGCTTGAGGTCGTAGCCCGACAGCTTCGTGACCCGGGCGACCGCGCTCTCGAGCGCGACCTGAACCTCGGCGAGCGCCGGGATCGGCACCCACAGCGGCAGTTCGTCGTCGAGCACGTGATCCTCGCGCACGTAGCCGTGCGCGAGCACGTAGTCGCCGAGACGCTGCGTGTTGCGAAGTCCGGCGCAGTGGCCCAGCATCAGCCACGCGTGCGGCCGCAACACCGCGACGTGATCGGTGATCGTGCGCGCGTTCGACGGGCCGATCCCGATGTTGACCATCGTGATGCCGCTTCGGTCGGCGCGCTGCAGGTGATAGGCGGGCATCTGCGGCAGGCGGTCGGGCGCGACCCCGGGCTCGGCGGGTGCGCCGCTGGGGAAACTGCCCTCGCGCCCCGGCGCCCACTGCACGACGTTGCCCGGCTCGACGAATGCGGTATAGCCCCCGCCGACGCCGGCCGGGTCGTCGGGGTCGCCATCCTCCCCGACCGTCCCCGCCGCGCCGACCAGCTTCCGGCCCAGGCGGATGAACTCGTCGATGTAGAACTGGTAGTTCGTGAACAGGACGAAGTTCTGGAAGTGTCCGGGCGAGGTGCCGGTGTAGTGCTTCAGCCGATGCAGCGAGTAGTCGACCCGCGGCGCGGTGAACAGCGCGAGCGGCTGAGGCGCCTCGGGGCCGCCGGGCAGCGCGCCCTGCACGCCGTTGGCGATCGTGTCGTCCATCGCGGCGAGGTCGGGCAGGTCGAATCGCTCCCGCAGCTCGATCGCGCGCGCTTCGTCGAAGGAGGCGTCGAGCACCGTCTGCTCGCCGAGCGCGAAGTGGATCGGGATCGGCTGGTCCGACAGGCCGACTTCGAGCCGGACGGCGTGATTGCGCACGAGCAGGCGCAACTGCTCGGAGTAGTAGCGCCCGAACAGGTCGGGGCGCGTCAACGTGGTCTCGTAGACCCCGGGACCCGCGACGAAGCCGAACGCGCGGCGGGAATCCGGCCGCGAGAGCGCGGTCGTACGGATGCGCAGGTACGGATAGCACGCGCGCACGCGGCCGGGCGCGAGCGTGCCGTCGATCATCGCCGCGAGCGAATGGCGCAGGTGGCCGACCGACCCCTCGTAGAGCGCGCGCGCATGCGCCAGCGCCTCGATCGGCTCGGCGAATTCCCGGGTGTTCGAGGCGACGGGCGAAGACGGGGTCACTGGGGCAATCCGGAGGCTCTGTCGTGGTACGCGGCGCGCGGCCGCGCCCGAGGCCCGATGTTAGTCCGAAGTCGGGCCGGGGCCCGCCGCGCCCCTCACCCGAGGTCGAAGTCGGTGTCGCGGTACTCGTGCTCGCGCGTCGCCGCATCGGGCGCGCGGTCGCGCTCGGCGGCCCGCAGCGCGTTGCGCCGGATCTTGCCGGAAACCGTCTTGGGCAATTCGGCGAATTCGAGCCGCTTGATGCGCTTGTAGCCGGCGAGCCGCTCGCGGGTGAAGCGCAGGATCGACTCGGCGACCTCGGTCGACGGCCGCACGCCGCCGACCAGCGCGACGAAGGCCTTCGGCGTCACGCCGCGCAGCGCGTCGGGCGTCGGCACCACGGCCGCCTCGGCGACCTGCGGGTGCTCGATCAGCACGCTCTCGATCTCGAAGGGACTGATCCGGTAGCCGGAGGACTTGAACACGTCGTCCGCGCGCCCGACGTAGGTCAGCTGCCCGGCGTCGTCGCGGTAGGCGATGTCGCCGGTGTGATAGAAGCCGTCGCGCATCGCCTCGGCGGTCTTGGCGGCGTCGCCGTCGTAGCCGGTCATCAGCGCGCACGGTCGCGGGTCGAGCGAGATGCAGATCTCGCCCTCCGTCGCCGGCCGGCCGTCGGCATCGAGCAGTTCGACGCGGTAGCCCGGCAGCGGCTGGCCCATCGTGCCCGGCACCGGTTCGACGCCGGGCGGATTGGCGATGACGGCCGTGGTCTCGGTCTGGCCGTAGCCGTCGCGGATCGACAACCCCCACGCCGACTTCACCCGGGCGATGATCTCCGGGTTCAGCGGCTCGCCGGCCGCGCACACCTGTCTCAGCCGATGCCGCACCGGCTCGAGCGGGTGCTGGATCAGCAACCGCCACACGGTCGGCGCCGCGCACAGCGAGGTGATCGGTTGCTCGGCGAGCAGGCGCAAAGCGACCTGGGGGTCGAAGCGCGAGAAGTGCTGCACGAAGATCGCGGCACCCGCATTCCACGGGGCGAACACGGAACTCCACGCGTGCTTCGCCCACCCCGGCGAACTGATGTTCCAGTGCAGGTCGCCCGGGCCGATGCCCAGCCAGAACATCGTCGACAGGTGGCCGACCGGGTAGCTCGACTGCGTGTGCGCGACCATCTTCGGGCGCGCGGTCGTGCCCGAGGTGAAGTAGAGCAGCATCGGGTCGGTGGCGCGCGGGCGACGCGCGCCGCCGAGCGACGCGGCGCTCGCCGACGCCGATGCGGTGTCGCGGAAATCGAGCCAGCCCTCGGGCTTCGCCGGCAGCGGTCGAATCGAGCCGCCGTCGCCAGCGTCGCCGCGCCCGTCCAGCCCGACGCAGACGCCGAGCACCGCGCCCGCCTTGCGCGCGAGCACCGGGGCGAGCCGCGCCGCGGTCACCGGGTCGCACGCGACGAGGCGCACCCTGCCCCGATAGAGCCGATCCTGCAGGTCGTCGCCGGTCAGTTGCACCGTCGCCGGGATCACGACGACGCCGATCTTGATCGCGGCGAGCATCAGCTCCCACATCTCCACCTGGTTGCCGAGCATCAGCATCAGCCGGTCGCCCTTCGCCAGCCCGTGGCCCAGTAGCCAGTTGGCGACCTGCGTCGAACGCTCGGACAGCGTCGCGAAGCTATAGCGCTCGACCGATCCGTCGGCCTGCGCGATGGCGAGCGCGCAGGCGGCGTTGCCGCACGCCATCGCGTCGAAATGATCGAGCGCCCAGTTGAAATGCGTGAAGCGCGGCCAGTGAAAGCGCGCACGCGCCGCGGCGGCGTCGCCACGCGAGCCGAGCAGCAGATCGCGGGCGGCGAGGAAGGCCGCCTTCTCGGCGGCGATCGCCGCGGCGAGCCCGGCCCCCCCGGCCGGTGCGTGCCCCTGCGGCCCGTCGTCGGATGTCGTCATGCGGTGTCTCCCGTCGTCGTCGGCTGCAGGTGCCGCCTGCGCCCCGATTCGATTATCCGCCGGAGCCCCCTCGCCGCGCCACCCGGGACGCGTCGATTCAGAGCGATCCGAGAAAGTCGAGGAGCAAGCCGTTGACCCGTTCGGCGCGCTCCTGCTGGATCCAGTGGCCGGCGCCATCGAGGATGTGGCTGCCGCGAAGCCCGGGCAGCGTGCGCGGATACGCGGCGATCTGCGAGGTCGACGCCGGGAAGCGCAGCACGCCGTCACGCTCGCCGGCGATGAACATCGACGGCTGGCGGATCGGCACGCCCCGCCACGCGCCGAGCAGCTCGTGCGTGCGCCGGATGTTCCGGTACCACTCGAGCCCGCCGCGAAAGCCCGTCCTGCCGAACTCGGCCGCGAAGTAGTCGAGGTCGGCCTCGCTCAGCCAATCCGGCATGCGTGCCGGCTCGACGGTGTTGCCGAGCAGGCCCTCGCCGTCCTTCAGCACCGCGAAACCGCGGCCGGGTTCGCGCATCTCGCCGCTGGCCGCGTGATAGATCCGGCGAAGCGAGGTCCGCACGTCGGCCTCGAGCTCGCGCTCGGCGACGCCGGGCCGCTGGAAGTACTCGATGTAGAAGTTCCGGATGCCGGCCTTCGAGAGCGCGCTCAGCAGGTCGGTGTGGGCCGGCGGGGCCCACGGCACGCTCATGCCGACGACCGCCCGGAACACGTCCGGCCTGAGCATCGCCGCGTTCCAGGCGATCGGCGCGCCCCAGTCGTGCCCGACGATCACCGCCTCGCGTTCGCCGAGCGCGTGCACCAGCTCGACCATGTCGCCGATCATGTGCAGCTGCGTGTACGACCCCGACTCGGCCGGCGCGTCGGTACCCCCGTAGCCGCGCATGTCCGGCGCGACGCATCGCCAGCCCGCCTGCGACAGCGCGCGCAGCTGGTGGCGCCACGAGTACCAGCTCTCCGGCCAGCCGTGGCAGCACAGCACCAGCGGGCCGTCGCCTGCCTGGGCGAAGCGCTGCACGATGCCGTTCGCCCGGACGGTCTGCAGCGCGACGCCGGGCACCGGCGACGCCGTCGGCGGTGCCGCGTCGGACGCGCCGCCGGTCGCGTCGGGCGACGCGTCGCTCACCGCTGCCCCGTGGCGGCGACGGGCGATTCGCGCTCCGAGGCCGCGCGGCCAGAGCCGACCAGCATCCGGCCGTCGGACAGGCGCACCAGCACCGCCAGCAGTTCGTGCCGGTATTCGTCGGTTCCTCGCCTTCGATAGAGGATCAGCTCGGTCCGGCTGCCCTCGGGCAGCATCGACGGGTCGTCGAACAGCACGCGGGTCATCGCGGCATCGAGGCTGACCTCGACCGCGCCGACCTGCCTGAGCAGCCGCAGGCGCGACAGCATCGCGCGACCTTCCGCATCCTCGAGCGCCCGGTACGCGTCGCGGGCGCGCGGCAGGCGCAGGTCGGGGTCGGGAAGGATCGACAGCCGTGCGTGCGGGAACCCGATCCAGGACGACTCGACGCGTCCGGCGAGATAGAGCGGCGACGAGAAGTCGTAGTGGCCGGCGAAGCCGTGATGCGCTTGCGCAGGCCGCACCGCAGCCAGCACGAGGCCGCCGCCGGCGAGCATCGCCCCCGCGCGCAGCACGCGGCGCCTCGCAGGCGCGTCCCGCCGCACCTGCGCCACGCCGTCCGGCACCCCGATTCCGACGACCGATTCGTCCATCCGCCGAGCATACTCCCGACGGCCCGCGGCGCCGCCGGGCACCCCACCCGCTCCCCTACAATCGTCGCGTGGACACCGCTGCCCCCTTCCCCGCGAAGACCCTGTTCCTGCACGCCAACGGTTTCCCGACCGGCGTCTACCGGCAGTTCCTCGACGCCTTGTCGGCCCGCACCGAGATCATCGACCTTCCGGTGATCGAGACCCCGCCCGACATGCCCGGCGCCCGCCGCTGGCAGGCGATGCGCGACGCGATCCGCCCGCTGATCGAGCGCCACGGCGACGCGCGCTGTGCGCTGGTCGGCCACTCGATGGGCGGTTACCTCTCGCTGATCCTCGCCGCCGACGCGCTGCCGGCGCGGCATCCCGTCGTGATGATCGATTCGCCGATGGTGCTCGGCTGGCGCAGCGCGCTGTTCGACTTCAGCCGGCTCACCGGCCTGAACTACCGCGTCGGCCCCGCGCCGATCGCGCACCGGCGCCGCGACCGCTGGGACGACGCGGCGACCGCCCGCGCGTTCTTCGCCGGCAAGCGCTTCGTGCAGCGCTGGGCGCCGGGCGTGCTCGACGACTTCATCTCGCAGGGGCTCGCGCCACGGCACGAAGGCGGGCTGCGGCTGCGCATCCCGAAGGAGACCGAGCGCGACATCTACGCGAACCTCGCACATCGCGCCGCGATCGCGGCGCTGCGCAGGCTGCGTGCGGCAGGCCTCGCGCCGGGCTTCGTCGCCGGCTCGCATTCGCGCGAACTGCGCATGGCGGGCCGCCCCGGCAACCGCCGCCTGTTCGGCGATCGATGGCGCGAACTGCCGGCGGGGCACCTGATCCCGATGGAGCTGCCGCGCGAATGCGCCACCGCCGTGCTCGAGTTGCTCGATCCGTCCCTCGCGAGAACGCCGACATGACCGACCCCACCGCCCTCGCCGACCCCGCCGACCCGACGCAGCCGCCGGCGCTGTGGCGCCCCGACGCCGCGCGCATCGCGCGTGCGCCGATCACGCGCTTCCAGGCCTTCGTCGAAAGCCGCCACGGCCTGCGCTTCGCCGACTACGAAGCGATGTGGCGCTGGTCGGTCGACGAGCTCGAGTGCTTCTGGCAGGACGTCGCCGACTTCTTCGCGCTGCGCCTGCACACGCCGGCGCGCCGGGTGCTCGATGCCCGCCGGATGCCGGGTGCCCACTGGTTCGAGGGTGCGACGCTGAACTTCGCCGAGCACCTGCTCGCACGCGCGCAGGAGCCCGACGCCGACCGTGTGCCGGCGCTGGTGTTCCGCAACGAAGCCGGCGCTCGCCGGACCGTCACCTGGCACGCGCTCGCGAACGAGACCGGCGCGCTGATCGCCACCCTCGCCGGGCTCGGCGTGACCGCCGGCGACCGCGTCGTCGCGTACTCGCCCAACATCCCGCAGACGGTGACGGCGGTGCTCGCGACGACGGCGCTCGGCGCGGTCTGGTCGAGCTGCGCGCCCGATCTCGGCGCCACCAGCGTGCTCGATCGCTTCCGCCAGATCGACCCCAAGGTGCTGATCGCGGTCGACGGATATCGCTACGGCGGCAAGCCCTTCGACCGACGTGCGATCGTGCGCGAACTGGTCGCGCAGCTGCCGACGCTCGAGGCGGTCGTCTTCATCGACTACCTCGACCCCGGCGCCGTGCTCGACCCCGGCCGTGACGACGTGCGCGTGATCGCCTGGCACGACGCGGTCGGCACGCCCCGACCGCCGGTGTTCACGCCGGTCGCGTTCGAGCACCCGGTCTGGATCGTGTATTCGTCCGGCACCACCGGCAACCCCAAGCCGATCGTGCACGGCCACGGCGGCGCGCTGCTCGAGAACGTCAAGAGTTCGGCGCTGCACCTGGACCTCACGCGCGAGGACCGGATGATGTGGTTCTCCTCGACCAGCTGGATCATGTGGAACTTCTGGATCGGCGGGCTGGGGCTGGGCATGACGCTGCTGCACTACGACGGCAATCCCGGCCATCCCGACCTGAACACGCTGTGGCGGTTCGCCGCCGAGGAGCGCGCGACCTTCTACGGCACCAGCCCGGCGTTCATCGGGCAGTGCATGAAGGCCGGCGTCGAGCCGGGCAGGCGCTTCGACCTGTCGTCGCTGCGCACCGTCGGCTCGACCGGATCGCCGCTGACCGACGAGGCGTACCGCTGGATCTATTCGCACGTCGGCGCGGACCTGCTCCTCGCGTCGATCTCGGGCGGCACCGACCCCGGCGCGGCGTTCATCACCGCGTCGCCGACGCTGCCGGTCTACGCCGGCGAGATGCAGTGCCGCGGCCTGGGCTGCGCGGTCGAATCCTACGACGACGAGGGCCGGCCGGGCACCGGGCGCGTCGGCGAACTCGTCTGCCGCGCGCCGATGCCCTCGATGCCGCTGCGCTTCTGGGGCGACGACGACGGCGCGCGCTACCACGCGAGCTACTTCGAGACCTGGCCCGGCGTCTGGCGCCACGGCGACTGGCTCGAACTGATCCGCCGCCCCGAATCGATCACCTCGCGCGTGTACGGGCGCAGCGATTCGACGATCAACCGCCACGGCATCCGCATGGGCACGAGCGAACTGTACCGGGTGATCGAGGCGTTCGACGAGGTGCTCGATTCGCTGGTGATCGACCTCGAATACCTCGGCAGGCCGTCGTTCATGGCGATGTTCATCGTGCAGTCGCGCGGACGGCCGGCGAGCGGCCCGTTGCCTGTCGACCCGCTCGCGCCCGACGGCGAGCGCGCCGCCCGCGGCGAGACCGGCGTCGACCCCGCGCTGCGGCAACGGCTGGTCCACGCGATCCGCACGCAGCTGTCGGCGCGCCACGTGCCCGACGAGGTCTACGCGATTCCCGAGATTCCGCGTACGCTCACGGGCAAGAAGCTCGAGATCCCGGTCAAGCGCATCCTGCTCGGACACCCGCTCGAGAAGGCGGTCAACCGGGACGCGATGGCGAATCCGAAAGTCATCGACTGGTTCGTCGCGTTCGCGAGGGCTCGAGGCGCCTGAGCGAGAGGAGGGATCCGATGGGATGGCTCGACGGGGGGATGCACGTTCGCGCGGCGTGCCGGGGCGCGCCCTGTGGGCCGCGGCGGCTCGTGCTGCTCGCGTCGATCGCACTCGCGTCCACCGGCACCGCCGCCACGGCCGCGATGCAGGAAGCGTCGGTGTCGGTGCCGGCCGTCGTCGCCGACATGCAGGGCAGGATCGTGCAGCGCGACGTGTCGGTCGCGCTGCTGCACGACGACGCGACGCCGGTGCCCAGGCCGCTGCTCGTCATCCTCCACGGACGCGCGACCGACACGAAGGGCCGCGCCGCGCTCGACCGCGGGCGCTACACGCAGAACGCTCAATGGTTCGCCGAGCGCGGCTTCCAGGTCGCCATCCCTGCACGCATCGGCTACGGCAAGACCGGCGGCGCCGACGTCGAGGACACCGGAGCGTGCGAACACCAGCGCTACGAGCCGGCCTTCGAGGCGATCGGCCGGCAGACGCGCGCGGTGCTCGCGGCGCTGCGCACGCGCGCGGACGTCGCGAAGGACCGCGCGGTCGTCGTCGGGCTGTCCTTCGGTGGCGTCGGGGCGATCGCGCTCGCCGCACGGCCGCCACCGGGCGTGCAGGCGATCATCAACTTCGCCGGCGGCGGCGGCGGCAACCCCGATACGCGCCCTGCCGATCCCTGCGACGCGGATACGCTGCGTGACCTGCTCGCACGCTACGGCGAGACGGCGCGCATCCCGAGCCTGTGGATCTACGCCGAGAACGATCGCTATTTCGGCGTCAAGTACCCGCTGGCGTGGTTCGGCGCGTTCGTGGGCAGCGGCGGCAAGGGCGAGTTCGCGCTGATGCCCGCCTTCGGCAACGACGGCCATCAGCTGTTCACGCAGGCGCCCGACATCTGGGCGTCGCGGGTCGACGCGTTCCTGCGCTCGGTCGGCTTTGCGGTCGACGCCCGGCCGGTGCGCGCGTCGGCCCCGGGCCGGATCCAGGCCCCGCCGCCACCGCCGCCGTCACGGCCACCACCGCCACCGGCGCCGATCGCACCGGAGGCGACCCCGCCGACCCGCGCCCCGGGCCCGGCCACGCACGAAGCCGCCCCCTGAGTCACGGCGGGCGCGCCCGGGCCGAGCGACCGATCCAGCGCGACCGATCAGTAGTGCGGCGGCAGTTCGTCGAACAGGCTGCGCCCCGGCGCCGGGTCGCCGGCGTCGCGCTCGCGCGCGAGGCGCGCGACCTCGCGTACCAGCGCATCGATCGTCTTCTGCTGGTTCGCGACGATGTCGTTCAGGCGGTCGACGAGATCCTCGGCCAGGGCCGCCTTGATCTCGAGTTCGGCGAGTCGGTCTTCGAGTCCGGTCGGTCGGTCGGCGGGCATGGGCGTTCTCGCGACGGCGCCCGGCGAAGGCGCCCGGCATGCGCCCGATTCTGCACGAAGTCGCGCGCCGGCCGGTGGGCGGGGCGGCCGGGCCCGTGCGCCGCCCACCGGGAAAACCCCTGGAGGTCCCGCGCAAACCCGGGTGTCCATCCGCCCGGCCGGCGGGCTACACTCCGCGACCGGATCACGGGTGTCGCTCCCAGCCCGGGTACCGGTCCACATCGATCGAGGAGACACACCCATGCGTTCGACCCAACTCGCAGCCAGCGTTGCCGCCATCGGCGTCTTCGCGTTCGGCGCCCAGGCCGCCAGTGCCGAAACCCTCACCGTCTGGTTCACGAAAGGCTTCTATCCGGCGGAGGATTCGGCGCTCGACACGATGATCAGCCGCTTCGAGAAGAAGACCGGCGTGAAGGTCGAGCTGTCGAAGTACGCGGTTCAGGACGTGATGCCCAAGACCGTCGCCGCGCTCGAGGCCGGCAACGTGCCCGACTTCTCCTTCGGCATGACCTACGACTTCCAGGCGACAGGCAAGTGGGCGCGCGAGGGCAAGCTCGTCGACGTCTCCGACATCATGGAGCCCTCGAAGGGCCGCTTCCTCAAGAACACGCTGTCGACGACCTACCTCGCCGGGCCCGACGGCAAGAAGCGCTACTACGCGTTCCCGGTCTACCAGCAGACGATGCACTTCAACTACTGGAAGGACATGCTCGCGGCCGCCGGCTTCAAGGCGACCGACATCCCGAAGGACTGGAAGGGGTTCTGGGACTTCTGGTGCGACAAGGTGCAGCCGGCCGCGCGCAAGGCCACCGGCAAGCGTGTCTACGGGATCGGCAACCCGATGGGCGTCGACGGCACCGACAGCTTCTACAGCTTCCACCAGTTCATGCTGGCCTACAACGTTCAGGTGGTGGACGAGAACGGGAAGATCACGCTCGACCAGCCGAAGAACAAGGCCGGCCTGGTGAACGCGCTGAAGGACTACACGAACCTGCTGACCCGCGGGTGCTCGCCGCCGTCGTCCACCAGCTGGAAGGACCCGGACAACAACGTCAACTTCCACAACAAGACGACGGTCGGCACCCACAACGCGACGATCTCGATCCCGGCCAAGTGGCTCGACGACCAGAACAACGCGGCGCTGAGCGCCGACCAGCGGGCCGCGGCGAAGAAGAACTACGAGGACACGATCGCGACGATCAAGTGGCCAAACAAGCCCGACGGCACGCCGATGAACTACCTGGCGGCGATCAAGACCGCGGTGATCTTCAAGGGCGCGAAGAACGAGAAGCGCGCGAAGGAGTTCATGGCGTTCATGATGGAGGACGCGAGCCTCACGCCGTTCACCGAAGGCGCGCTCGGGCGCTGGTATCCGACGACGAAGTTCGGTGCCGATCGCGACTTCTGGGTCAGCGGCAAGGACCCGCACCGCAAGATGGTCAGCGAGCAGTTCCGCGCCGGCACCGGGGTGTTCCCGTTCATCTACAACTTCCACTTCACCGAACTCAACAACGAGAACGTGTGGGCGAAGGCGATGAGCCGGATCGTCACCGAGAAGGTCGCGCCCGAGAAGGCGGCCGACGAGCTGATCGCCCGCGTGAAGGAGGTCGCGGGCAAGCTCTGAGTGCGTCGTGAGCGCGACCTCGCTCGGCGACGCGCCGCCGGTTCCGGCACCGTCCGGGCCGGCAGCCGCGGCCCGCCGCGGCCCCGCGCGGGGCCCGTGGCGGCCTGCCGGATGGAACACCGTCGGCCTGGTGATGGTGCTTCCGTTCGTGCTGGTGTTCGCGGTCTTCGTCGTCTACCCGGTGAGCTACGGCTTCTGGCTCGCGCACGACCCGGCCAACTACCGGCGGCTGCTGGACGACCCGATCTTCACCGGCGCGGTCGTCAACACGCTGATCTTCCTGCTGGTGGCGATCAACCTGAAGATGGCGATCGCGCTCGCGCTGTCGGGCTTCTTCATGAAGGATCGCTGGTGGATCCGGGCGATGGCGGTGCTGTTCATCCTGCCGTGGGCGGTGCCGTCGATCCCGACGATCCTGTCGTTCCGCTTCATGTTCAACACCGAGTGGGGCGTCGTCAACACGCTGATCTTCCGGCTCACGCAGCAGGACGGGCCGAACTGGCTGAACGACCCGACGATCGCGTTCGGCATGGCGATGCTCGTGCACATCTGGAAGTCGCTGCCGTTCTGGACGCTGATCCTCCTCTCGGGCCGCCTCGCGATCCCGAAGGACATGTACGAGGCCGCCGCGGTCGACGGCGCGACCGGCGCACAGCAGTTCCGGCACATCACCTGGCCGTCGATGAAGCAGCTCTACCTGACCTGCACGCTGCTGTCGATGATCTGGACGCTCGGCGACTTCAACAGCGTGTACCTGCTGACCGGCGGCGGACCGGCCGACCTGACCCACGTGCTGGCGACGCTCGGAATCCGCTACCTGCGGCTGGACAACATCGAGCTGTCGATGGCGACGGTCGTCTTCGCGATGCCCTTCGTGCTGCCGCTCGTGTACTTCATGATCCGCCGGCTGTCGGTCTCCGGCGACGAGCACGCGTCGTGAGGACGCCCCGGTGAGCACCGGCAGCCCCGCCGCCGCGCACGCGCGGCGGCGGTGGCGATCCGGCGCGCTGGCGTCGGAGGCCGGGCTGCTGCTCGTCGGCATCCCCGTCTTCCTCTGGACGATGATCCCGATCTACCACATGTTCCTGTTCGCGATCTCGAGCAAGGACAGCGCGATGAGCGGAAGGCTGTGGCCCGAGCAACCGACGCTGCAGAATTTCGAGATGGTGTTCCGCCAGCAGCACCACTACCTCGAGCACTTCTGGAGCCAGCTCGGCTCGAGCACGCTGATCGCGTTCGCGGTCGGCGCGCTCACCCTCCTCGTCTCGTCGCTCGCCGCGTTCGCGATCAGTCGGCTGCGGGTCAGCGGCGGACGCTGGCTGATGAACGCCGCGCTCTTCACCTACTTCATCCCGGCCGCGTTCCTCGCGGTGCCGATGTACAAGGCGATGGCGAACTACCGGCTGCTCGACACCCGGCTCGCGATGATCCTGGCGATGACGACGCTCGCCACGCCGTATGCGATCTGGGTGCTCAAGCAGGCGAGCGACAAGCTGCCGATCGAGCTCGACGAAGCCGCGATCATCGACGGCGCGTCGGCGTTCCAGCTCTTCAGGCTCGTCTACCTGCCGCTGATCACGCCGGCGATGGTGGCGATCGGCATCTACGCGGTGCTGCTCGCGTGGAACGAATACCTGTACGCGTTCCTGCTGATGTCGAAGGAGGCCGAGGTGCCGCTGTCGGTCGCGCTCGGCCTGTTCCTCTCCGCCGACGACTCGCCGTGGGAACTGCTGATGGCGACCGGCTTCATCTACGCGTTGCCGCCGGCGGCGATCTACTACGCGTTCAAGCGATACATGGTCGGCGGCCTGACCGCCGGCTCGGTGAAGGCCTGAGCGCCACCACCGCCGACCGCGCCGACAGCGCCGCCTTCGCCGACGCGACGCGTCGGCGCACCCCGAGACCCGTCAACCCGGCGCGTGCCCGACGCGGAAATCGTTTCGTCCGGTGCGGTCCTGGCCGCGGAGCAGCCACAGCGGCCGCTTCGCCCACTGCACCGGGATGCCCGTCTGCCCGTCGGCCGGGTTGAGGTTGCGCTCGAGCACCGAGCTGCCCGGCATGTAGCGCAGCGCAACGCCGGTGCGCCGCTGCGTCGAATGGTTCACCGTGGCGCCGTGGATCATGTAGACATCGTGCATCGACATCTGGCCCGGCTCGAGCTCGAGGTCGACCGCCGCCGCCTCGTCGAAGCTGTCCGCCCTCGCGCGCTGCGTCAGCACCAGGTCGTCCCGGTCCTCGTGCAGGTGCGGCTGCAACGTGGCGTCGCGATGCGATCCTGGGATCACCCTGAGGCATCCGTTCGCCCTCGTCGACGGATCGAGCGCGACCCAGACCGTGCAGGTCGCGAGCGGACGGATCGGCCAGTAGTGCCCGTCCTGGTGGAACGGCGTCTCCAGCCCGTCGCCGGCAGGCTTGCAGAACACGTGGCACCCCCACAGGATGATGTCCGGTCCGATCACCTGCTCGACGAGGTCGAGGATGTCGGGCTCCATCGCCAGGTCGAGGAAGGCCCGGTTGCCCCGGACGCCTTCGGCATTGACACCGTCGATGTGCGCGGACACGAGCTTCTCGGGACGCACGCCCGGGTTGTCGCGGATCAGCCGGTCGAGGATCCCGCGCAGGTACGCGACGCGCTCGGCCGACAGGCGCAGGCCGGGGATCAGGTAACCCTCGCGGTGGTACGTCGCCACCTCCTGGGCGGAAAGCCTCGCCATGCCTCGTCTCCTCGTTCGATCACGGTTGCGCCGGATTGTGCACCGGTATTCGGCGGTGCGACCATCGTGCGCCGGTCCGGGATCGGCGACGGCGCGAGCGGCCCCGTCGGCAAGCTGGTCGGTGGACAGCACCCCCGACGGGATGGTAAGTTGCGACTGGTTCTCATTATCAACAACCTCGACACCTCCCGTGTCCACGCCGAAACACCCCATGCCACGCCCCTTCACCGACGTCGCCGGCCGCGACGTATCCACCCAGCGAGTGTCCAGCCACATGAAGCAGTCCAGCGGTCCCGCGACGAACCCGACCCCCGACACCGCGTGCGGCCCCACCCGCGCCCGCGGCACGCCGCTCGGCGCCCTCGCCGCAGCCGCGTCGCTCGCGACCGCCCTCGCGTGGCCGTCGTTCGCCTCGGCAGCCGACGACGTGCTGAACCTCTACTCGGCGCGTCACTACCAGACCGACGAGGCGCTGTACAAGGACTTCACCGACGCCACCGGCATCCGGATCAACCGCATCGAACTCGGCGACGAAGCGCTGCTCGAGCGCCTTCGCTCCGAGGGCGACAAGAGCCCCGCGGACGTGGTGCTGCTCGTCGACGCGTCGCGGCTCTGGAAGGCGCAGTCGCAGAACCTGTTCCGGCCGGTGAAGTCGGCGACGCTCGAGCAGCGGATCCCGGCCGAGTTCCGCGCGTCGGACGACAGCTGGTTCGGCTTCTCGTCGCGCGCCCGGCTGATCGTGTACAACAAGGCGACGGTGAAGCCTGCGGACGTCGACAGCTACGAAGCACTCGCCGATCCGAAGAACAAGGGCAGGCTGTGCACGCGCTCGGGCAGCCACCCGTACAACCTCTCGCTGTTCGCGTCGCTGCTCGAGCGCCACGGCGAGGCGAAGACCCGCGACCTGCTGAAGGGCTACGTCGCGAACATGGCGCGCGCGCCCAAGGGCGGTGACACCGACCAGATCCGCGCGGTCGCGAGCGGCGAATGCGGCGTCGCGCTGACCAACAGCTACTACTGGGTCAGGCTGCTCAAGTCGACAAAGGCCCAAGATCGGGACGTCGTCTCGCGCGTCGTCGCGCTGATGCCCAACCAGGCGTCGAGCGGCACGCAGATGAACCTCGCCGGCGGCGCGGTCGCGCGCCACGCGCCGCACCCGGAGGCGGCGGTCAGGTTCCTCGAGTACCTCGCGAGCGACAAGGCGCAGACCTACTTCGCCGCCGGCAACAACGAGTGGCCGGTGGTCGCGAGCGCACGCGCGGAGAACCCCGCGCTCGCGAGCCTCGGCGACTTCAAGCAGGACCGCGCGCCGGTCGACAAGGTCGGCAAGCGCACCGGCGATGCGCAGAAGCTGCTCGACCAGGTCGGCTATCGCTGAGCCCTTGACCCGCGTCAAGGGGGGGCGCCGCGCCCCCCGCTACGATGGCCATCTCCCGGAGAAGGCCATCATGGACCCACAGCTCGAAACCCGCGCCGGTGCCCCCACCGACGCACCGATCGCACAGTTCTCGCGGTGTCACGAGGGGATCCTGTCCCACCTCGACGACTTCGGCAGGCTGCCCGCGCTGCTCGAGCCCGCGGCGCAGGCGCGCCGGATCGCGACCTCGGTGCTCGCGTTCTTCCGCAGCGCCGTCTTCGAGCATCACCTCGAGGAAGAGAAGGAGCTGTTTCCCGCCGTGCTCGCGAGCGCCCGGCCGGGCGCGGAGCGCGATCGCGTGCAGGCGATCGTCGACCGGCTGACCCGCGAGCACCGCGAGGTCGAGGCGCAGTGGACGCGGCTCGAGCCCGCGCTGAAGAAGGTCGCCAAGGGCGCGGAGGCCGCGATCGACGGCAAGGCGATCGAGATGCTCGTGCGCATCTACCACGGACACGCCGCCTACGAAGAGAAGGAATTCCTGCCGATGTCGCAGGAGATCCTCGGGCGCGACGGCAACCACATGGCGGCGCTCGGCCTGTCGCTGCACCTGCGCCACTCGGTGCCCGAGGTGCTCAAGCGCTATTCGTCCTTCGTCTGAGCCGGCGCCCCCGCCGGCTGCGCATCGAAGGTCACCACGTGCTCGGCCGCGAGCCGGATGCCGATCGCCTCGCCGAGCGCGTGGTCGTGATGGCTCGGCACCAGCGTGAGCACCTCGCGCCCTGACGCGAGCCGCAGCGTGTAGAGGAAGTCGGCGCCCCTGAACGCCTTGCGCACGATCGTCGCGCGCAGGCTCGCCGCGTCGTCGTGGACGATGTCGTCGGGCCGCAGCAGCACGTCGACCGGCCTGCCCGGACGATGCGCGTGCGTGCAGTTGTCCGGCGGCGTGATGAAGCCGAGTTCGGTCTGCACGTGGACGTGGTCGCCGCCGACACCGTCGATCCGGGTGCCGGGCAGGAACACGCCCTCGCCGACGAAGTCGGCGACGTGGCGCGTCGCGGGCTCGTGGTAGAGCGCGTAGGCGGCGTCCCACTGATCGATGCGGCCTTCGCTCATCACGCCGACGCGATCGCACATCGCGAAGGCCTCTCGCTGGTCGTGGGTGACCAGGATGGCGGTCGTCGACGTCTCCTTCAGGATCGCGCGCACCTCGAGCGACAAGCGCTCGCGCAGGTCGACGTCCAGGCTCGAGAAGGGTTCGTCCAGCAGCAGCAGCGCGGGGCGCGGCGCGAGCGCGCGCGCGAGCGCGACCCGCTGCTGCTGGCCACCGGACAGTTCGTGCGGGAACGCGCCGCCGCGATCACCCAGGTTCACCAGTTCCAGCATCTCGTCGACCCTGGCGCGCCGGGCGGCCGGGGCCAGCCTTGCAGGCCCTTCCGCGATGCCGAAGGCGACGTTGGCGCGCACGTCCAGGTGCGGGAACAGCGCGAAATCCTGGAACACCATGCCCACGCGGCGCGACTCGGGCGGCAGGCCGCCGTCCGGGCTGGCGATGCGCCGGCCGTCCAGGTCGATCGATCCCGCGAGCGGCCTGAGGAAGCCGGCGATCGCGCGCAGCACGGTGGTCTTGCCGCAGCCGGACGCGCCGAGCAGGCAGCCGATCTGGCCGCGCGCCATCGACAGCGACAGGCGCTCGACGGTCGGCTTTCCCGCGCCGGGATAGCCGACCGACAGCGCGTCGACGACGAGATGACTCATGCAGTGTGTCCCATGGGGCGCCACTATAATCGACCGATGGTCTCGCGGGGTGCAACGAACTGGCCGGCGATCGGTGTCCTGCTGGTCGCACTCGTGCTGCTGGCGCCGCTCGGCGCGCTGACCGTCACCGCCGTCACCGGCTTCGACGCCGCCGCGATGGCACACCTCGCGCGCACCGTC
This sequence comes from Lautropia sp., assembly GCA_050248115.1. GTDB lineage: Bacteria > Pseudomonadota > Gammaproteobacteria > Burkholderiales > Burkholderiaceae_E > Lautropia. The sequence goes on along the minus strand of JBFWSZ010000010.1, from coordinate 64,779 downwards.
CTCGCCGAATCGGTCGCGGTGTCGGTGGCGCTGGCCGCCGGCACGCTCGTGGGCACCGTCGCGATCGGGGTCGGTGCCGCGTGGTTCGTCGAGCGATACCGATTTCCCGGCCACGCGTCGCTCGCCTGGATGCTGGTGCTGCCGCTGGCGATGCCCACCTACGTCATCGCGTACGCGTACACCGACCTGCTGCAGTTCAGCGGGCCGGTGCAGCGCTGGCTGCGCGACGCGTTCGGCTTCGCGGGCCGGCTGCCGGACGTGCGCTCGCTGCCCGGCGCGATCGTGCTGTTCTCGTTCGTGCTCTATCCGTACGTCTACCTGATGGCGCGCACCGCGCTCGCCGACGTCTCGCGCGCGACGATCGATTCGGCTCGCCTGCTCGGTCGATCGGGCGTGCGCCTGTTCACGCAGGTGGTCGTCCCGCTGATCGCGCCGGCGGTCGTCGCCGGCGCGATGCTGGTGCTGATGGAGACGCTCGCCGACGTCGGTGCGACCCAGTACTTCGGCCTGCCGACGTTCTCCGCCGGCATCTACCGCGCGTGGTTCGCGCTCGGCAACCGCAGCGCCGCGCTGATGCTCGCCGTGCTGCTGCTCGTCGCGATCGCCGTGATCTTCGCGGTCGACCACGCGGCACGCGGTCGCGCGAAGCGCGTCACGAGCCGCACGCACCGCCCGTGGCCGCCGACGGCGCTGTCGGGCGCGCCGGCGCTAGCGATGGCGGCGCTGATGTTCACGCCGGTGCTGCTCGGCTTCGTGCTGCCGTGCGCATCGCTCGCGTGGCTGCTCGCGGGGGAGCCCGAACTCACGACGAACCTGGCGCGCTTCGGGCAGTGGACGCGCAACAGCTTCGTCGCCGGGGTGATCGGCGCGAGCGTCGTCCTGGTGCTCGCGGTCGGATTCGTCTACACCGAGCGCTTCGCGGGCGCGCGCGGGCACCGGCTGCTCACGATGGCGGCCACCGGCCTGCGCTTCGGCTACGCGGTGCCGGGTGCCGTGATCGCGCTCGCGATCCTCTGGCCGGTCGCGACCGCGGACCGCGTCCTCTCCGACGCGCTGGGCCTGTCGTCGAGCCTGCTGACCAACTCGATGCTCGCGCTGGGCTACGCGTACACGCTGCGCTTCTTCGCCGTGGGCTACGGCGGCATCGAGGCGGCGATCGAGCGCATCACGCCGAGCCTGGACGCCGCCGCGCGCTCGCTCGGCGCGTCCCGCGCCGCGGTCTTTCGCCGGGTGCACCTGCCGCTGCTCGCGCGCCCGGCGATGGTCGCGTGGATGCTGGTGCTGATCGACGTGATGAAGGAGCTGCCGGCGACGTTGATGCTTCGCCCGTTCAACTACGACACGCTCGCGGTGATCGCCCAGCAGCTCGCGCAGGACGAGCGCCTCGCCGAGGCGGCGCTGCCGTCGATCGCGATCGTCGCGATCGGCGTGCTGCCGGTCATCCTCGTGTCGCGGCTGATGCGCGGCAAGCCGGTCGCCGCCGGCGCCGGTTCGCGCCGGCGTACCGTCGCGACGGACTTCGCGCGCCTCGCGCCCGACGCGACACCGGATGCACTGCGTTCTCGACCCTGAGCGGCGCGATCCGCGCCGGCTCGAGCGCGCGCGCTTCGAAAGCCCGCTCGGCGAGATGGTCGGCGTGTTCGAGGCCGAGGCGCTCGCCGGCCTCTATTTCGTCGAGGACCAGAAGTACGTACCGGCGGACACGCACGCGCTCCCGCTCGCCGGCGACCGGCCCGCGGTGCACGCGCTGCGCTCGCAGCTCGCCCGCTACTTCGACCCGACATTCCACGGGCATCGCGGCGGCCATCCGATCGCGTTCGACGTGCGCCTGCACCTGCGAGGCACGCCGTTCCAGCTGCGGGTGTGGGACGCGCTGCGCTCGATCCCGGCCGGCGAGACCCGCACCTACGGGGCGATCGCGGCGTCGATCGGCGCGAGCGCCGCGGTGCGCGCGGTCGGCGCCGCGATCGGGCGCAATCCGGTGTCGCTGATCGTTCCCTGCCACCGCGTGATCGGCGCGAACGGCTCGCTGACCGGATACGCCGGCGGCGTGCGGCGCAAGGCCTGGCTGCTCGCACGCGAGGGCGTGTCGCCGCAGGCAAGGCTTCCCGGCGTCGACGCCTGAGCGATGGGCCCGCGACACGCGATCGAGTTCGTGCTGCTCGGCGCCCTGTGGGGCGGGTCGTTCCTGTTCATGCGGATCGCGTCGCCGCAGTTCGGACCGCTCGCGCTCGTGCTGGTGCGCTGCACGGTCGCCGCCGTGTTCCTCGTCGCGCTGCTCGCGCTGCGGCGCGGCGCGGGCGCGGTACGCGCCGGACTGCTGCGCGATCGCGGCCGGACGCTGCTCGCGGGCGTGATCAATTCGGCCGCACCGTTCACGCTCTTCGGCTTCGCCGTGCTGTCGCTCGACGCCGGATTCACGTCGGTGATGAACGCGACGGCACCGATCTTCGGCGCGATCGTCGCCTGGCTCTGGCTCGGCGAGCGCCTGTCGGCATCGCGTATCGCCGGGCTCGCGCTGGGCATCGCCGGCGTCGTCGCGCTCAGCTGGCACAAGGCCTCGTTCGACGCGGGCGGCGGCGGCTGGGCGGTGCTCGCGTGCGTGCTCGCGACGACCCTCTACGGCGTCGGCGCGAGCTACGTGAAGCGACACCTGCGCGGCACCGATCCGTGGCTGGTCGCGACCGGCAGCCAGATCGGCGCGACGATCGCGCTGCTGCCCTTCGGGCTCGCGAACTGGCCCGCCGCCCCGCCCGACGCGGGTGCGTGGAGCGCCGCGGTCGTGCTCGGGCTCGCGTGCACCGGGCTCGCCTACGTCATCTACTTCCGCCTGATGGCGCAGGTCAGCGCTGCGGCGGCGATGTCGGTGACCTACCTCGTGCCGGTGTTCGGCATCCTGTGGGGCGTGATGTTCCTCGGCGAGACGGTGAACGCGACGATGCTCGCCGGTGGCGTGGTCATCGTCCTGGGCACGGCCCTCGCGACCGGCATGCTGCAGCAGACGCGCACGTGGCGTCGGCTCGCGCGGCGCGCCTGATCACGTCGCCCGAACCGGCCGGGCGTGCCGCAGCAGGTCGGCGAGTATCGCGAGCCCTCGCGCCGCGTCCGACGGGCTCGCGTGGCTGAAGTTCAGCCGCAGCGACGGCCGGCGCTCGGCGGGATCGGCGAAGAACGGCTCGCCGGGCATGAAGGCGACCCCGCGCTCGATCGCCGCCGACAGCAGCGCGCCGGTATCGACCGCCCGCGCGAGCTCGAGCCAGTAGAACAGCCCACCCGCCGGCACCGCCCACGTCGCCAGCCCGCCGAAATTCGCGTCGAGCGCGCGGTTGAAGTGGTCGCGCCGCTCGCGGTAGACGTCGACGAGCCCGGCCAGCTTCGACCCGCAGTCGGGATCGTCGAGCATCTCGATCGCGAGCCACTGGCTGATCCGGCTGCTGTGCAGGTCCGCCGCCTGCTTGAGCCGCACCAGCAACGGTACCAGCGCCGGCGACGCCGCCATGAACCCCAGGCGAAGGCCGGGCGCGAAGCGCTTCGAGAACGAGCCCTGGTAGATCCACGGTGCGCGTCGGATGCGCGCGCACACCGGGCGCCGCTCGCAGCGATCGAACGCGATGTCCCGGTAGGGATCGTCCTCGAACACCGGCACGCCCGTGTCGTCGGCCGCGCGCGCGAGCCCCTCGCGCATCGCGTCCGACCAGCAGCGACCGGTCGGGTTGCCGAAGGTCGGGATCACGTACGCGAAGGACGGCCGGCGCGCGCGCGACGCCAGCGCCGGCAACGGGTCGCCGGGATCCAGCGTCACCGGCGCCATCCCCTGGAAGCGGAACACCTGCAGCGCGGCCAGGTAGGTCGGCGATTCGAGCGCCACCGGCGTGCCGGGGTCGACGAACAGCTTGGCGACCAGATCGATCCCCTGCTGCGACCCCGACAGCACGATGACCTGCTCGACGCCACAGTCCAGGCCCAGCCCCTGCAGGTGACGGGCGATGCGTTCGCGCAGCGCGGGCTCGCCCTCGCTCGGGCCGTACTGCAGCCACGACGACGGCATCCGCGAGACGTCGATCGCGGGGAAGCTGTCCGGCGCCGGCAGGCCGCCGGCGAAGGAGATCATGCCCGGCCGGTCGATGACCGACAGGATCTCTCGGATCGGCGACGGCGAGAGCCTGGCCGCACGCGCGGAAAGAACGGGTGCCTGCATCCGGGCATGTCCATGAACGTCAGCAACGTTGACCTTGACGGCACTGTAGCGTCCCGGGGGCGAAACGTCAATGCCATTGACTCATCAGACACACCGGCATCGACGACGCTCGTCGAAGCCCGCCCTGCGCCCGGCCCATGCAGGCCCCATCTCCGCGATACTCGCGCTTGCGCAACGTCCGTCGCCCCCGCCGCCGTCCCGGCTCCGCCATGCCCGCATCCACCGCCCCGAAGCACCGCACCGTCGCCCGCGTGCCCGCGACCGATCCCGCCGCCCCACCCGTCGGCGCCCCCGACGCCGAACCGGGCACGGCGCGCGATCGCGAACTGCGCGCGGCGATCGAGGCGTTCTTCTTCGGCTACCGTGCATTCACCGCGAGGCCGGACCGGATCCTCGCGTCGCGCGGCCTGGGCCGCGTGCACCACCGGATCCTCTACTTCGTGGGACGCGACCCCGGCCGGCCCGTCAGCGCGCTGCTGACGGTGCTCGGCGTCAGCAAGCAGGCGCTCAACGCGCCGCTCAGGCATCTGGTGGCCTCGGGGCTGGTGGTCGTGCGGCCGTCGCCGGCGGACGGGCGGGTCAGGCTGCTGCACCTGTCGGCGGAGGGCCGGCGCCTCGAACAGCGGCTGACCGGGACCCAGATGCTGCACCTCGCCCGCGCCTTCGCCGGCGCGCCGCCGCACGCCGAGGCGGCGTGGCGCGCGCTGATGCGTCAGATCGCGCTGGACGAACCGTCGTCGTAGAGCGCGCGAAGCCGTTGCAGCGAGGGCACGCCTTCCTGCAGCGCGAGCATCAGCAGGATGCGCGCCTTCCACGGCGACAGGTCGCCGGCGAGCACTGCGCCAGCCTCGACCAGCCTCGCCGACGACCCCGGAAAGCCGTACCCGGCCCGCGTGCCGCCTTGCGGAATCCGGGTCGAGACGACCACCGGCACGCCGCGCGCGAGCACGCCGACGATCGCGTCGTGCATCGCGCCGTTGACGTGGCCCGAGGCCACCGCCTGGATCACCAGGCCCCGGGCACCGAGGTCGGCGGCCGCGGCGACCAGCGCACCACCGGCACCGGCGTACATCGACACGATCTCGACCGCGGGCAGCGGCGTGCCCTCGAGCGTCGCGCGCGCGAGCGGCAGGTGCTGCCGGCGCGTGGGTGCGCGATGGAAGCGGACCTGGTCCTCGACGATCGACCCGACGTAGCCCCACTCGCCGGACCGGAAGGTCTCGACGTCGGTCGTGTGGGTCTTCGTGCACTCGCGCGCCGCGTTGATGTGGTCGTTCAGCGCGACGAGCACGCCCTTGCCGGGCGCCTGCGGGCAGTGCACGATCTTCAGCGCGTTCGCGAGGTTGCGCGGCCCGTCGAAATCCGGCGCCGACGCATTGCGCTGCGCACCGATCACGACGACCGGCTTGTCGCCGCTCAGCGTCAGGTCCAGGAACCAGGCGGTCTCCTCGAGCGTGGCCGTGCCGTGCGTGAGCACGACGCCGGCGATGTCGTCGCGATCGAGCAGCGCCTGGATCGTGCGCGCGAGCACGACCCAGTGTGCCGGCTCGATCGCCGGCGACGCCACCCGCGCGACCTCGTGCACCTCGAGCGCACGCGCGTGACCCGCGCGATCGAGCGCGCCGAGCGTCGCGACGAGTTGCTCGCCGGACAGCGCCGGCATCGCGAGCCCGGTCGCGGGATCGACCGTCGACACGATCGTGCCGCCGGTGGTGACGAGCGCCACCGTCCTCGGCGGCACCGCCCCGGCGTGCTCGGGCCGAGTCCGCGTGTCAGTCAAGCGCGATCCCGGCCTTCTTCACGACCTCGGCCCAGGTGTCGATCTCGTCGCCGATGTACTTCGCGAAGGCCTGGGCGCTGCCGCCGATCGGCTCGGCCCCGAGCGTCTCCATCTTCTTTCGCACCTCGGGATCGGCCAGCACCTTGTTCACCTCGGCGTTCAGCCGCTCGACGATCGGCGCCGGCGTGCCGGCGGGTGCCGCGAGGCCGTTCCACGACACGACGAAGAACTTCGGGAAGCCGGCCTCCTCCATCGTGGGCACGTCCGGAAGGTCGGCGAGGCGCTTCGGCGCGGCGACGGCGAGCGCGCGCATCTTGCCGGCCTTGATGTTGGGCATCGCGGCAAGCGAGGTCTTGAAGCCGGAATCGACGTGGCCGGCGATCACGTCGGCCATCGCCGGCGACGCACCCTTGTACGGCACGTGGATCATGTCGATGCCGGCGCGCAGCTTCAGCAGTTCGCCCGCGAGGTGAGGCGAGCCACCGGCACCCGAGGACGCGAACGAGAGCTTGCCCGGCTGCGCCTTCGCGAGCGCGACGAGTTCCTGGACGGTCTTCGCCGGTACCTTCGGATTCACGACGAGCACGCTCGGCGACGCCATCGTCTGCACGATCGGCACGAGATCCTTCTTCGTGTCGTACTTCATGTTCCGGTACATCGACATGTTGGTGGCGTTCGCGATCGTCATCACGAGCAGCGTGTAGCCGTCGGGCTTCGCACGAACCGCATATTCGCTGCCGATGTTCGAGCCGGCACCCGGCTTGTTCTCGACGACGACCGGCTGCCCGAGCGAGGCTTCGAGCTTGCTCGCGATCAGCCGCGCGACGATGTCGGTCGGCCCGCCGGGCGCGAATCCGACGACGACCGTGACCGGGCGCGACGGCCAGGCGTCGCCCGCCGCCAGCGCCGGCGCGGGCAGCCAGGTGGCCGCGCCGGTCGCGACCGCGGCGCCGGCGATCGCCTTCAGGCCACCGGCGAACAGACGCCGGCGGGCCCGCGACGGGATGCGGGCATGCGTGGGGGTGTTGGAGGATTGCATCGACGAGGTCTCCTGTGGTCGATCGTTCGGCAACAGTGTGCAGCGGCGGTGTGCAGCGCCGGCGCACGGCGACGGTGTGCGGCGACCGCGGGCGGCGACACCGGCATTCCCGCGCCGGGCACCGGTGTCGCGCCGCGCCCGGCAGGCACGGCAGCCGCGCGTCACCGGGCGGGCCACGATTGTCCACCGAAACCCGGCCCGCCGCTGCGTTATACGCCCCCTGGCGATCGAGGGTGCAATAATCGAAACCATGATCAGGAAACTGTCGATCGGCCTGGCGATCGTGCTCGCGCTCCTCGTCGTCGCCGCGCTCGCCGTGGTGTTCCTCGTCGACGTCGACCGCTTCAAGCCGCAGATCCAGCAGTACGTCAAGACGCACTACGACCGCACGCTCGCGTTCGACGGCAAGCTGTCGCTGTCCTTCGTACCCAAGATCGCCGTCGCACTGCCGCGCACGACGCTGTCGGTGCGCAACGGCGACGCCGTCGCGGCGCGGCTCGCCGGCGCGCAGGTCGGCGTCGCGCTGATGCCGCTGCTCGGCGGACGGATCGTCGCCGACACGATCCGGATCGACGGCCTGCAGGCGACGATCGAGCGCCGTGCCGACGGCACGACCAGCATCGACGACCTGCTCGGACAGCCGGCCGCAGGGGCGCCTGCCACCACGCCGCAGTCCCGGCCGGCCGACCCGTCGAAAGGCGCATCGGGTGGCCTGCCGGCCATCGACATCGGCGGCCTCGAACTGCGCAACGCCGCGATCGAGGTGCGTGACGCGAAGGCCGGCAACCGTCTCGCGCTGCGCAAGCTCGACCTGAGCGCCGGGCGCATCCAGGACGGCAGGTCGATCCCCATCGACGCATCCTTCGGCTTCGCGAGCGAACCGCTCGCCGGCGCCGCGAAGGCCGGTGCCGGCGCGCCGGTCGGCGCCGACGCGGCGACCGCGCGCTTCACGCTCAAGGCGCAGCTCAAGCCCGAACTCGCCGACCCCGCGCGACGCAGGGTCACGGTGTCGCCGATGAAGCTCACCGCCGCCGGCAACCTCGGGCTTCGCCGCTTCGAACTCGCGTTCGCGTCGCCGGTGCTGGTCGACCTCGTCGCGAACCGAATCTCGCTCGACGCGATCGACACCTCGCTCACGATCGACGAGCCATCGCTCGCCAGCAAGGCGGCGAGGCTCGCGCTGACCGGCAAGGCATCGGTCGATTCGGCCAAGGAGCGTGTGACCAGCGCGCTCGCCGGCGAGATCAGCGGTGGCGAGGCCCGCTCGGCGCTGTCGCTCGATCTCGCGGTCGCCGGCTTCGCGAAGCCCGCGATCGACGCAACGCTGAAGGCCGACGCGATCGACGTCGACGCCTGGCTCCCGCCGGGCGGAGCCCCGTCGACGCCCGCACCCGGCGGCGCCGGCGGCCAGACGCCCCCCGCCGCCGCGACACCCGCCCCGGGTGCAGCGCCGACGCCGCTGCCCGACCTGTCGGCGCTCTCGGCATTCGGGCTCGACGCGAAACTCGCGATCGGCCAGTTGAAGGCACAGGGCATGAAGGCGTCGAAGGTCGCGCTGACGGCGAAGGTCGCCGACGGCCGGCTCGCGATCGCGCCGTTCACCGCGGAACTCTACGGCGGCAGGATGGACGCGCGCATCGGCGTCACGCCGCTCGCGCCCGGCAAGTCGAACCCCGCCGGTCATCCGCTGAGGGCCAGCGTCACCGCCGCGCTCACCAACGTCCTGATCGACCCGCTGCTGCAGGACGCCGCGAACAAGGACCTGCTCGAAGGCAAGGGCGACGTGAAGCTCGACCTCGCGACCTCGGGCGCCACCGTCGACGCGCTGAAGCGCGCGCTCGACGGCACCGCGTCGATCCGCCTCGCGGACGGCGCGATCAAGGGCATCAACCTCGGCGAGCAGATCCGCAACGCGCAGGCGCTGCTCGGCAAGGGCAACGCGGCGTCGACGAAGACCGATACCGCGCAGAAGACCGATTTCACCGAGATGTCGGTGAGCTTCCGGATCGACGACGGCATCGCGACGAGCAACGACCTCGATGCCAAGTCGCCGCTGCTGCGACTCGGCGGCGACGGACACATCGACATCCCGGCGTCGCGGATCGACTACACCGCGCGCGTGTCGGTCGTCGGCACTGCCAAGGGCCAGGACGGGCGCGATCTCGACGAACTGCGCGGCGTGACGATCCCGGTCGTGCTCACCGGCCCGTTCGCGGCACTCGAGTGGAAGATCGACTGGGTCACCGCCGGCCGCGAGGCGCTGAAGGGCAAGCTGGGACAGGAAGTGAAGGAGCGCCTGCAGCCGAAGGTCGACGAGCTGAAGGACAAGATCGCGCCGAAGCGCCAGGAACTCGAGAACAAGGCGCGCGACAAGGTCCAGGACGCGCTCAAGGGCCTGTTCAAGTAGCCGGCGGCCGCGACACCACGGCGGAGCCGAATGGCCGGCGTTTCAGTCGCCGGATCGCCAAGCCCCCCGGCCCCCGGCCCAGGCCCCCCAAGCCCTTGGTCCTTCTGGCTCGACGCAACCCGCATCCGACACGAACACCGACACCACCGATGTCGTCCGTTCCCGCCGGCGGCGCGTTCTCGTACATCATGCAGCCCTCCACGATGCCCGCCGACGCGCCCCACCCGACCGACCCACGCGCCAGGCGCACGGCGACGCGCGTCCTGCTGGCGAAACTGCTCGGCCTCACCGCGCTGCTCGCGGGCTGCGGCCCCGGCCACTACTACTACTCCGACGGCTTCTACCTGTACGACGGCTATAGCTGCCCGCGCAACGTGCAGCCCGCGATCATCGTCGAATTCGTCGCGCGCGGCGACGGTCGGCGCGTCGCCGTCGGCGCGAGCGGCGTGCTCGCCGATCGCGGATACACCGAGCAGATGGTCGCGTGGGACCGGCAGGCCGCGATCGACGGGCGGACCGACAGCCTTGCGGGTGCCTTTGGACGCCCCGGCGTCTACGACGTGCGGGTGCGCACGCAATTCGACGAAGTCCACGAATGGGACCGCGTGGTCGTGTACGGTGACAACTGCGGTCCGCTGACGGTCGTGCTCACCGCACCGATCGTGCGCTTCGACACGTTCAGCCAGGCCCCGGCGCAGCAGGCGAAGTAGCGGGACCCCATCCCTGCTGCAGTGCCGCCATGACCGTTCACCCACATGGCTGGGCCGACCATGACTCACGTCCCGCACAAGGACGGAGCGCCGGCGCTACGAGACGATCGTCCGGGCAGCGGGAATCTCGGTGCAGTGAGCGCCCGCCGCACGGCGGACAGGGTCTACCGACGCGCCGCAATGGGCCTACGAACCGTCGGTGATTCGTTGACGCGCCACCCTGCCCGCTGGTTAACTCCCGCCTGCGTCTGAAGGGGAGTAGCCGGAGGGAGTCGCTGCGCGACTCACCTTGCTGCGGCATCGTCAATACGGATCGCGTCGGGCTGGCACCCGGCGCAGTCCCGGTGCCACAGGCCGGATCGCCGCAATGGCGATGCGGGCGGCAAGACCGACAACGGCATCCGTCGTATCCCCACCCGCCCTGCCAGGCGGGCTTCAGAGTGACGTCAATCATGGTGACCATCGGCACGCCGCTGATGTGGACGCTGTTCGCCACGTTCGTGGTGATCGCGCTCCTCGTGGACTTCTTCGCCCTCAGCAAGCAGGGCGCGCACAGCGTGACGATGCGGGAGGCGACGATCTGGTCGCTGATCTGGGTCGCCGTCTCGTTCGTGTTCATGGGCTGGCTGTGGTGGTACCTGGGCGGTACCGGCGACGATCCGGCCGCGCGGGCGCTCGCGCAGGCTAAATCGCTCGAGTTCGCGACCGGTTACCTCGTCGAGAAGGCGCTCGCCGTCGACAACATCTTCGTGTTCCTGATGCTGTTCACCTACTTCGCGGTGCCGGCGCCGTTCCAGAAGCGCGTGCTGATGATCGGCATCCTCGGTGCGCTGCTGCTGCGGGCGGTGATGATCCTGCTGGGTGCATGGCTGATCGCGCAGTTCCACTGGATCCTCTACGTCTTCGGCGCGTTCCTGGTGTTCACCGGCATCAAGATGTGGTGGGCCGCCGGTCAGGAGCCCGACCTGGATTCGAACCCCGCGCTCAAGTGGATCAATCGCCGCATTAAGATCGCGCCCACCTACGACGGCGAGCGCTTCTTCACGCAGGTCGACGGCGTCCGCATGGCCACGCCGCTGTTCGTCGTGATCCTGCTGATCGGCATCGTCGACGTGATCTTCGCGGTCGACTCGATTCCCGCGATCTTCGCGATCACGACCGATCCCTTCATCGTGCTCACGTCGAACGTGTTCGCGATACTCGGGCTGCGCGCGATGTACTTCCTGCTCGCCGGCATGCACGAGCGCTTCCACCTGCTGTCCTACGGGCTCGCCGTCGTGCTGGTCTTCATCGGCGCGAAGATGCTGCTGATCGACGTCTACAAGATCCCCGTCGCGTGGTCGCTGGCCGTCACCGTCGCGGTCCTCGCGACGACGATGCTGCTGTCGCTCCGGATCCCGCCGAGCGGCACCGGCGGCAGCGCCTACCCGTTCAGCCCGAAGGCGCAGACGGGCGATCGGGAGCAATCCTGAGCGTCGTCGGCATGCCAGCCTACTCGACGGCGATCTCCGCGTTGATCTCGACGGCGATCCCGCGTGGAAGCGACGCCATGCCGACCGCCGTGCGCGCGTGACACCCGATGTCCGGACCGAAGAGGTCGTAGACCAGGTCCGACGCACCGTCGATGATCTGCGGCATGCGGTCGTAGTCGGGCACGACCTTGCACATCCCGAAGATCCGGATGACCTGCCGGACCTTGTCCAGGTCGCCGATCTCCTCCTTGACCGTCGCGAGAATCGTCAGCATCACGGCCCTCGCCGTCGCGTACCCTTCCTCGTCGCTGATGTCGACGCCGAAACGGCCGGACTGCTTGACCAGGGGCAGCGCGGGAAGCGCAAGGCCGTGCCCCGACACATAGAGGACGTTCCCGACGCGCACGCACCCGCGCCGGTTCTTCTTCGGGAACGAGAACGGCTCGGGCAGCGTATAGCCCATCGCGTTCAGGCGCGCTTCGATTGCATGCATCGTCAGTGCCTCGCCAGTCGGTAGTCGGTCGACGCGTCAGCCACCCGACGGCTCGGCGCGAGCCGCCTGCTGGTGCGACCACCAGTGTTTCAGCCAGGCCGAGGTGCCGCCGATCGAGACCAGTTCGAGCAGCGACGCCGGCACGGCGGGCAGGTCGAGTTCGATGCGTCGCGAGTGGTTGACGAACCGCCCGCTGCGGAAATCGACCTCCACGTCGTCGCCGGTCTCGCACGCCTTCGTCACGCCGGCGCACCCGGTGAGAACGGGAAGCCCGAGCCCGATGGCTTCGCGGTACGCGAGAAAGGACATCGATTCGCAGACCAGTCCGAGGCCCAGCGCCTTCATCGCGATATAGCCCTGCATCTTCGGCCCGAGACCGAAGTTTCGTCCGGTCACGATCAGGTCGCCCGGCCTGCAGCGCTCGTGGAATCCCGGGTCGGTCTCCTCGAAGAGGTGCGGCACGATGGTGGCCGGATCGAACCGCATCTCCGAGACGATCCGCATCGGCACCACGCCACCCATGTGCGGCACGTCGTCGCCGAGCCGATAGCATCGGCCGCGAAGCCGCAACGACGGCGCGTCGCCCGACGGCGACGATGGCGCCGTCTCGCTCGCGGTCACGATCGGGGCGCCGTTCGCGCTGCTCACTGGATCCGGATCCCCGCCGAGCGGATCACCTTCCCCCACTTGTCGAGTTCGGACCGCACGTGCGCGTCGAATGCCTCCGGCGTGCTGGCGATGACCACCGACCCGTTCGTCGTCAGCGGATCCCTGACCTCGGGCAGCGCCAGGATCGCGGCGATCTCGGTGTTCAGCTTCTTCACGATGTCCGGCGGCGTTCCGGCCGGCACCATCAGGCCGACCCACGCGTTCACGTCGAAACCCGCGATCCCCGCCTCCTGGACCGTTCCGACATCGGGCAGCAGCGCCATCCGCTTCGCGCCGGTGACGGCGAGCCCCTTGATCTTCCGGTCGCGTACCGAGGCCATCACCTGCGTCGGCGACGTGCAGAGCATCTGCAGATCGCCGGACACCAGGTCGGTCATGGCAGCCGGGATGCCCTTGTACGGCACGTGCACGAACTTGACGCCGGCGGCGACGTTGAGCAGTTCGACGCCGATGTGCGCAGCGGTACCCAGGCCGGAATTGCCGACGGTCAGTCCCTCGGGCTTCTGGCGCGCCAGTGCGAGCACCTCCGCGAAGTCGTTCGGCGCGAACTTGTTCGACCCGACGATGATCAGCGGAATCGCGGTCGTCTGGATCAGTGGCGTGAAATCCTTCAGCGGATCGTAGGGGACCTTGTCCCGCAACGCCGGATTGATCGCGTAGGTCGTCGTCACGAGCAGCAGCGTGTGACCGTCCGGCGCAGCCTTGGTGGCGGCCTCGACGCCGATCAGGGTGCCGGCGCCCGGCTTGTTCTCGACGATCACCTTCTGACCCCAGCGCTCGCCCAGGCGCTGGCCGATCATGCGCGCCTGGATGTCGAGCCCGTCGCCGGCCGGGAACGGAACGATGATCCGGATCGGCTTGTCGGGATACTGGGCGAACGCGATCGAACACGAGAGCGCCGCCAGCAGCGCGAGTGCACGTCGAAACATGGTCAATTCCCTCTCATTGGAAAGTTCGCGGATCGGATATGCGACCGTTCAGCGCCGACGCGGCGACGGTCTCGGGGCTGCCGAGGTAGAGCCGCGCATCCTTCGGCCCGAAGCGCCCGGCATTGTTGTTGGTGGCCGTGGAGATCGACACTTCGCCGGAATCGAGCGGCCCCACGACCGCGTCGTTGCAGGGCCCGCAGCCCGCGGGGAGGAGCACGGCGCCGGCATCGATCAGGCTCGACAGGATGCCGTCGTCGGCGAGTCGCCGGGTGGTCTTCTCGGAGCCGGGAACCACGAACAGGCGTACACCGTCGGCGATCCGTCGCCCTCGCAGGAATCGGGCCGCCGATGCGATGTCGTCGTACATCGACGACCCGCACGAGCCGATGAACGCGTGCTGCACCGGAATGCCGAGCACTTCGGTGACGCTGACGGCCTGGTGCACGCCCCCCGGCAAGGAGACCTGCGGCGTCAGCGACGAGACGTCGATCTCGGCCTGCGCCTCGAATGCCGCATCCACGTCCGAGTAGTGCGCCTCGAAGGGAGCCTGGGCAACCTGCCGCGCGTGAGCCAGGATCGCATCCGAGGGCGGGAAGAACACGCCGTACGCGCCGAGTTCCGTCGGCGCACTGCAGAGCGCCACACGCGCCGCCAGTCCGAATTGATCCAGGTCGCCGGCGAATTCGAGCACGCGGTAGTCGAGGTCGAAATCCAGTTGGCCGCTGCGAACCAGGCCGCCGATGTACGTGCCGAGATCCCGAGCGTGAACGCCCGCCGCGAGGCGGCCGCGAACGGCCAGTCGCAGCGACTGCGGCACCATGATCCAGGTCGTGCCGGTTGCAAGCACGCGCGCGATCTCCATCCCGACCCGGAATCCCACTGCGCCGATCGCGCCGGCGTTGGTGCAGTGGCGATCATTGTCAAAATAGAACATGCCCGGCCGGACCATGCCCGACTCCATGGGAAACACGTGACCGTGCCCGCCCCGGCCGACGTCGAAGAAGTGACCGACGCGCCAGGCCTTCGCGGCCTTGCGATTGATCACGCCATACATCGCGGCGCGGGGGCTCCCGTACAGCACCTCGTGGTCGGTGACCATCACGACCGACTCCGGCGTCGCGAGCCTGTCGATCCCGATCTCGTCGAGCACGCGTTTGGCCGCGGGAAGCACGTTGTCGTGGATCATCGTCAACGCCGGGGTCGGAAAGACGATGTCGCCGGGACGGACGACCGCCAGGCCGCAGGCGCGCGCGATGATCTTCTCGACGCCGGTCATCCCCGCACGCGGCGCCGGGGGATGGCGTTCTTCGGTCTTCGTCATCCGGCCGATGATGCCAGCAAAGCCGTGGTGGCGGAAGCGGTGCGCCAGGGCCTGTCCGCGCGACGGACGCCGCCGCGCGACTAGTCGAGCAGGTGGCGCGCGACCGCATCGACGGCGGCGTCGGGCGTCGGCAGGTGCTCGACGCCTTCGACGCGCGCCGCGCCTTCGAGGCCGAAGACCCGCTTGCCGAATTGCAGGCCGAGCGCGACCTCGGACAGCGTGCCGTAGCTGTCGCCGATCGCGACGAGGCAGCTGGCGCTGCGCGCGACCACCGCATTGCGGGCCTCGCCCAATCCGGTCGCAAGCACCACGCTCAGGTGCGGGTTGGCCAGTTCGGGCGTCGCGTCGGGCAGCAGCCCGATCGAGAGGCCGCCCGCTTGCGCGACACCATGGGCAACGGCTTGCATCACGCCGTGCCGCCCGCCGCACACGACGATCAGACCGATGCGCGCGAGCCCGGCTCCGACCGCGCGCGCAGCCTCGAGTTGCGCGTCGGTCGCATCCCTGGGGCCGATCACCCCCACCGGCGTACGAAGCGGATGACCGCTGCGCCGCTGAAGCCAGCCCATCGCGTCGATCGCCGTCAGCGTCGTGTGCTTCGGACCGGGCGCGCTTGCGACGGCGTCGGCGTCCGCGCTCGCATCGCGCCACCGGTGCGCCGCCGCGTCGTAGGCGCGGCCACGCGCATCGCGCAACCGGCCGTCGGCATCCAGGTACAGACCGTCGATCTCAGGCATGTCGTTCATGTGCGTGGGTGGCCCATTCGCCCAGGCCGATGATGGTCGAGCAGGTCGCGGTGATCAGCAGTGCGAGCGCCGCTGCCGCCGGAAAATCCGCGCCGCTGTCGGAGATCAGCGAGTAGAGCTGCAGCGGCAGGATGTCGAGATCGGTGCCGACCAGCGCGAGCGCGGTGCCGTACGCACCGAAGATGACGGCGGCGACCAGGCAGGCGGCGCCGATGATCGCGCCGCCGACCTGCGGCAGGAACACGTGCCGGAACGCCTGCGGCGCGGTCGCGCCCATCGACTGTGCGGCGTCGAGCTGCGTGCGATCGAAGTTGACGAAGACCGGCAGCAGCGTCATCACGACCCTCGGGATCAGGTAATACGACGACGCGAACGCCAGCCCGACCGGCGTGAACAGCGCCTTCCCGATGATCGCGGGATCCAGGCCGGCCAGCGCCAGCAGCTGCGTCACGAAACCCGCCCGGCCGTAGCCGAGGATGAAGCCGTACGCGACGATCAGGCCGGAGAAGGTCAGCGGCAGCGCGATCGCGAAGGCGAGCAGCGTGCGGTTGCGCTCCGACTGCCGCGACAGGTGCAGCGCGACGGCGATCCCGACCGAGACCGAGACGGTGACGGCGACCGCCGTCAGCAGCAGGCTGCCGGCGAGCGCCGACGCGAAGCGGGGCTGCGCCGCGATCCGGCCGAACGCCGCCCCGCCGTCGCTGAACGCGTCGAGCGCCACCGCGCCGAGCGGCAGCACGAAGAACAGCGCCAGCACAACGAGTGCCGGCGCGGCGAGCGCCGCGAGGTGGCGCGCCTTCACCTGCGATCCGCGATCATCGGCCGGGCCGCGTCATTTCGCGGCGGTCGCCTTCGCCCAGCCTGCATCGATGTCGGCCTTGCGGGCCGCCGCCGCCTGCACGTCGAGCGGCCGCGTCTGGGGCGCCGAAGGCAGCTTGTCGGCCACCGAATCCGGCAGCTTGACGCCCGGCACCGACGGACGCACGAAGCCCTGTGCGAAGATGCCCTGGCCGAACTCGGTCATGATGAAGTTCAGCCAGAGCTTGCCGGCGTTCGGATTCGGCCCCTTCTCGACGAGGCTGATGCCGTAGGGCGCTGCGGCCGTCGCCTCCTTCGGCAGCACCACGGCGACCGCGTCGCCGAGTCCGTCGGTGTACTTCGCCTTCAGGCCGTCGTTCTCGTACGAGATCCAGATCGGGATCTCGCCCTTGACGAACTGCGCGTACGGCGTCGTGCCGAGCACCCGAAGCACGTTGCCCGACGCATGCAGCTTGCCGAGATAGTCGAGGCCGGGCTTGACGTCGTTCATGTCGCCGCCCGCGCCGAAGTTCGCGGCGAAGGTCAGCACCTGCCCGATCCCGGTGGAACGCGGGTCGAGGTAGACGATCGAATTCTTGTACTCGGGCTTGAGCAGGTCGGCCCAGGACTGCGGCACGTTCTTCACCAGCTTGGTGTTGACGATGAACGCGACGGTCAGCGAATGGATCGTGAACCAGCGCCCCTCGGGCTCGCGAAAGACCTCGGGCAGCTTGTCGAAGTTCACCGGCTTGAACGGCGCGACCAGGCCCTTTTTCGCGGCGTCGACCGCGGACGCCGCGAAGTAGTACGCGGTGTCGGCCTGCGGGCGGTTGCGGCTCTTCTCGAGCGCGACGACGGTCGCGGCCGATCCGAGGTCGTTGTAGACGATCTCGACTTCCGGATAGCGCTTCTTGAACGCCGCGAACTGCGCCGCCCAGTTCGCCCAGGTCGGGCCGGTGTCGAAGCTCACCACCATGCCCTCCTTGCGCGCGGCCTCGTACAGCGCCTTCTCCCCGGCGTAGAGCTCCGGCGAATTGGCGATCGTCTGTGCCGATGCGGGGGCTGCCGGCAGCAGCACGCCGGCCGCCGCGGCGCCGGCGGTGACGGCCGCGGCACCGATCGCCTGCAGCGTGCGCCGGCGGGTCGTGCCGGCGCACGGGGTGTGGTCGGGGGAATGGGTCATCTTGCGTCTCCTGGTTGAGCCGGCCGGATCGGCCGAGAGGGGGTATCAGCAGCGGATATCACGATCGGGCGCCGACCGTCATTCGGCTGGCAGGAACTGGATCGCGCCCGACGGAATCGCGACCTCGTCGAAATCCTCGCGCGCCGCGGTCTCGATGCGCAAGGGGGTGGCTGCGGCCGCGCCGGCCGTCGTCGGGTTCGCCGACCGGTTCGCCGAGGGGTTCGCCGCCGGGGCTGCCGGTACCGGCTCGACCTCGAGCTGACGGACCGCGCCGTGGAAGCTGTCGCGCAGGATCCGGATACGGAACCGATTGACGAGCTCGTCAGCCCGTACCGGCTGCGATGCCACGATCGGCCGGATCCGCTCCGGGCGGATCAGCAGGCGCACCCGCGTGCCGGGCGGCGCCGTCTGCGGCGACACCTCGAGCCGGCCGACCGAACTGTCGACCGACGTCGCGGACCGCACGGTCGCGTCGAACAGGTTCGCGCGGCCGACGAAGCCGGCGACGAACACGCTCGCCGGCGCGTCGTAGAGCGTGCGGGGTGGCGCGACCTGTTCGAGTCGGCCATCGCGCAGCACCGCGACCCGGTCGCCCATCGACAGCGCCTCGTCCTGGTCGTGCGTGATCAGCAGCGTCGCGATCCCGCGCAGGCGCTGGAGGCGACGAATCTCCTCGCGCATGTGCACCCGCGTCGACGCGTCGAGCGCCGACAGCGGCTCGTCGAGCAGCAGTGCCTTCGGCTCGAACACGAGCGCACGCGCGAGCGCGACCCGCTGCTGCTGTCCGCCCGAGAGGTCCGTGGGCATCCGTTCGGCCTGCGCGGCGAGACCGGTGAGCTCGAGCATGTCCAGCGCGCGGCGGCGGCGCTCCGGCGTCGCGACGCCGCGCACGCGCAGCGGATAGGCGACGTTCTCCCAGACGCGCATCGTCGGGAACAGCGCGTACGACTGGAACACGATCCCGCAGTCGCGCTGCCGCGGCGCGACTGCGGCCTGGTCGACGCCCGCGAGCAGGATCCGCCCGCGGTCCGGCGCAACGAAGCCCGCGATGAGTCGCAACAGCGTGGTCTTGCCGCAACCCGATGGCCCCACGCAGACCAGCAGCTCGCCCTCCTCGATCGAGAGGTCGATGTCCTGCACGCCCTGGCCGCTGCCGGGATAGCGGAACGTGACGCCCTCGAGCCTGACCGCGGCGCTCGTCATGCAACCGCCGCCGCCCGGCCCCGGCCGCGTTGCCCGACGGCCCTGCGCGACGTGACCGCGCCGGCCACCGACGCCGTCAGCGCCAGCAGCAGCAGGATCACCGTCGCTGCGCAGGCGAAGCCGGTCGCGCCGTAGAACGCCTGCAGCAGCACGATCGGATAGGTGCGGTTCAGGAAGCCGGCGACCAGGTTCGAGAACTGGAACTCGCCGATCGACAGCGCCGCGACGACGATCAGCCCCGACAGGATCGAGTGCCGCAGCGACGGGACGACGATGTGGAAGAAGCGCTGCACGCCGCTCGCGCCGAGCGACTCGGCGGCCTGCTCGAGCGCGGGCAGGCCGAGCCGCGCCATGTCGGTCACGACGGTCTGCAGGAAATACGGCAGGCCCAGCACCAGGTGCCCGGCGATCAGCAGCCAGATGCTGCCGAGCCAGGGCAGCGCGTCCGACGAGAAGACGCGGATGAAGCCGAACGCGAGCACCAGCGCCGGCAGCGCGACCGGCAACTGGTAGACGATACGCGCGAACGCGCGCACCCGTGCGCTTCGGGTGCGGAACAGCGCGTAGGCGAGCGGGAGGCCGATCAGCAGGCAGGCGGCGCAGGTGGATCCGGCGACGATCAGGCTCGACACGAATGCACGCCGGAAGCTCGGATCCGCCGCGACTTCCGCGTACCAGCGCAGCGTGGCGCCGGACGGCAGCAGCGAATTCATCCAGCTGTCGCCGAAGGACCCGACGAACAGCAGGCCGATCGGCAGCAGCAGGTAGAGCAGGTAGGCGGAGGTCACCCAGCGCGGCAGCATCGTTCCATCGGGGCGCGTTCCGAAAGTCCTTGCAAGTCCGCGCGGTCGATCGCACGCGGTCCCGGATCCTATGGACAGGCGTCGGCCGCTGTCAACGCGTGCCGTTCTGTTTCAAGGCGCGCGGTTCAGGTTGCGGCACGCCGGGCGAGACCGAGCCGCGTGCCGGCCACCACCATCGCCAGCGCGACCCCGTGCCGCCAGCCCAGCGACTCACCGAGCAGCAGCGCCGAGAAGCCGACACCGAAGATCGGCAGCCAGTAGAGGAAGACGCTCGCGCGGCCCTGCCCGATGCGCCCGATCGCCCAGTACCACGCAACGTTGCTCAGCGCGGTGCCGAGCATCCCCGAGTAGACGACCCATCCCCAGACCCAGGCCGCGTCGAACGCGACGGCGGTCTTCTCCCAGCCGCCGACGAGCAGCGCGTGTGCGAGCAGCATGCACGCGCCCAGCAGGTAGCTGGCCCAGCCGACGACCAGCACGTCGAGGTCGCGCACCATCCGCTGGATCAGCAGGCCGCCGCTCACGAAGGACAACAGGCCGAGGAAGATGATCCCTTCACCGAGCCCGGTGAAGCGCAGATCGGCGTCGGGCGCATCGAGGATCACCAGCGCGACGCCGGCGAACCCGATCGCGATGCCCGCGACCGCGCGCAACGGCAGCCGGTCGCGAAACGCGATCGCGCCGGCCACGATCGACAGCGTCGGCAACAGCGCCATCACGAGCGAGGCGCTGGTCGAGGTGGCGAGCTGCATGCCGTGCGTGAAGCACAGCTGGTTCGCGTACACCATCAGGAAGGCCGTCAGCGCGAGGAGCCGCCACTGCCTCCCCGTGAGTGCGGGCCAGCGTCGATCGCGCAGCCGGACGCAGAGGCTCAACACCACCACGGCCGCCACCAGCCGGACGGTGCCGACCCACACCGCCTCCATCACCCCGCTCAGCGACTTGACGACCGGGATGTTCAGCCCCCAGACCATCATGACCAGGATCAGAAGCACGGAAACGCCGCGCAGCGATCCCGCGGTGCCGTTCGAGGTCATTCGACCTCGGTGGCCAGGTCGGCGACGTCGACCACCGAGGCGCTCCGGTCCTCGTCGCGGGTCGCGCCGGCGCTGAACATTCGCCGGCCATCGATGTCGTTTGCGGGCACGCCCGATACGTTCACGTTCATCCGGGGCCGATGGTAGCGCCGTCCGAAGACGCCGCAGGGCTGCGACCGGCACGAGAAGCGTCAGGCCGATTCAGCCCTCCGGGCGACGCGGGCCCCAGATCGCCTCCCAGGTGTCGACGCGACGGCCGTCGCGCTGCCAGCGAAGCGCGAGCATTGCCAGCAGCAGCCACCAGCCCGAAATCGTGGCGAGCATCCATCGGGGTGCATCGGCATTGACGAGGCCGGTCAACAGGGTGCCGCAGGCCAGCGCGATCGCGAGCCACCCGCCCGCCTTGTGCTGCCATTCGAAGGCGATCCGGTGGCGGGTCATGTCGTAGTGATCGCCGCGCCAGGTCGTGGGGTCCCGCGGATCGGCGCGCGCGTCGGTCGGACCACCCTTCGTGCCGCGCGCCCAGGCGCCCGCGACCTGGAGCCAGCCCAGCGCGAACGCGGCCCAGCCGCTCCAGCGGTGCCACGGCGCAACGCCGTGCGCCGGGCCCGGTACCGACGGCGCGCCTGCGGCCCAGACCAGGCCCACGCCGATCGTCATCAGCGCGATACCCGTGTACTGCGCGAGGCGATGCCGGTGCCACCACCAGGGGTTGTCGAGCTCGCGTGGCCAATCCTGGCCGCGCCGCACCTTGAAGTAGCGCGCGACGAGCGCGCCGACCGGCAGGAGCACGCCCCAGGACACGACCATCAGCCGGCCGTGCCACGCCACGTGCGCGGCGATCGTGTGTTCGGTAGCGCCGCTCAGCGGCGCAAGCAGCCAGCCGATCGCCTCAGCGAGCGCCATGCGCGTCGCGCATCTTCTGCCGGATCGACTGCGCCCACACCACGTGCCCCGGGTGCCTGCCGCCGAGGATCGACAGCAGCAGCGATTCGCCGTCGCCGATGTTCTCGAACGAACGCATGATGCCCGATGGACAGACGATGCCGTCCAAGAGGCCGAGTTCGACCGCGTGCTCGCCGACATCGCCGAAGGTCACCTTCCAGCGGCCCGTCAGGCAGATGAAGGTCTCTTCGGTATCGTGCGAGTGGAGCGCCGCGCCGTTGCCGGGCATCGCCCGGATGAAGTCGATGTGATAGTGCTGGGCGTCCTCGACCATCGAGCGGAGGTTCTCGTCGGCCGCGCCCGCGCCGAGCGCGCCCATCAGCGTTCGCTGGTGACCAGGTAGCGCCGCGTCGATGAAGGCCATCGGGGAACCGGGCAGCTGGTCGAAGCGGAACACGTTGCGCTTCATCTGCTCGAGCGGAATCCGGCGGCTGTTGCCGAACCAGGCGCCGACCGCCTCGTCGAATTCGACGTCGGTCTCGAGGCGGGTCTGCGCGGGCGCGGGCTCGTTCGAAGGTGAAATCGTCGGGGTCGTCACTGGGGTCGAGTCTCCATTTGAGAGAAGTGTCCGTTCCGGCGCGAGGGCTCGCGTTCGATCATCCCTTCACCGCACCGGCCGTCATGCCGGCGATGATCTGGCGCGCGGCGAAGAGCGTGAAGAGCAGCGGCGGGATCACGATCAGCGTGCCCATCGCCATGATCCGTCCCCACTCGACGCCCGTATCGGTGATGAAGCCGGCGGCGGCGACCGGCAGCGTGCGCGTGTTGCGCCCGGTCAGGAGCAGCGCGAGCACGAACTCGTTCCACGCGATGCGGAAGGTGAAGATCCCGGCAACCGCATAGCCGCTCTTCATCAGCGGGAAGAGCACGCGCCAGAACACCTGCCAGCTGCTCGCGCCGTCGATGATCGCGGCCTCCTCGAGCTCGACCGGGATCTGCTTGTAGAACCCGAAGAGCAGCCAGATCGCGAACGGCAGGTTCAGCGCGGTGTAGAAGAAGATCAGCACCGCCAGGTCCTGATCGAGGTTCAGCGTCGCGACCATCGCGAACGCGGGCACCGCGAGCACGGCCGGCGGCACCATCCTGACCAGCAGCGTCGCGTTCGCGACGAGACGGCGGCCTCGAAACTCGGTGCGCGCGAGCGCGTACGCGGCAAGCCCTCCGAAGAACAGCGTCAGCAGCGTCGCGCCCACGCCGACGATGACCGAATTCGTCAGGTAGCGATCGAACTTCGCCTGGGTCAGGATCGTGGCGTAGTTCTCGAAGGTCGGCACGAAGAAGAACCACAGCGGCTTCGCATCCTGCACGACCACGTCGTTCTTGAACGAGGTCGCGATCATCACCCATATCGGCGTCAGGCAGATCATCGCGAGCACGGTCAGCGCCGCATAGTGGAGCACCTGCGCGCGCCGGACGCCGTCGGCCCTGAGGACACCCTCAGACATCGGCCCTGTCCTTCATCGGGTTGCCCTTCACGAGGATGCCGATGCTCAGCGCCGACACGATGACGATCAGCAGCACCGCGATCGCCGAGGCGTAGCCGAGCTGCTGCGCGCTGAACGCGCGGTTGTAGATGTGCAGGCTCAGCAGCTCGGTCGCGCGTCCCGGCCCGCCGCCGGTCATGATGTACATGACCTCGAGCGCCCGGAACACGTCGATCAGCCGCATCAGCAGCGCGATCAGCAGGATCGAACGGATCATCGGCAGCTTCACGAACAGGATCTGCTGCCACCAGTTGGCGCCGTCGATCCGCGAGGCCTCGACGACGTCGCCCGGCAGCGCCTGCAGACCGGCGATCACGATGATGAAGATGAACGGGGTCCACTGCCAGATGTCGGTGATGACGATCGCGGCGAACGCGAGCGACGGGTCGCCGAGCCAGACCTGGTAGTCGATGCCGAGCCACGCGTTCAGGTAGTAGTTGATCCAGCCGATCCGCGCGTCGTAGAGGTAGCGCCAGATCAGGGCCACGACGACCGGCGAGACCATCAGCGGCAGGATGAAGATCGTGCGGAAGATCGAAGCGCCGCGAATCGGCTTCTCGAGCAGCAACGCGAGCGAGACGCCGAGGATCATCTCGCAGGTGATCGTCCACACACCGAAGCGGACCGTCACCCACAGGGACTCGCGCACGTCCGGGTCCGAGAGCATCCGCACGTAGTTCGCGGTGCCGACGTTCGGGGCCGACGCGAACGGGGTGCCGATCTTCCAGTCGAAGAAGCTCAGGTAGAACGCATCGAGCACCGGATAGACGAGCCCGGCCAGCATCACCAGCACCGCCGGGAGCAGGAACAGGTACGGCGTCAGCGCCGCCCTTCCCGGACGGTGATAGGCGTCGGCTCGCAAGACGGCTACTTCTTCGCCCGGTACTTCGCCCAGGTGTAGTAGCCGGCGCGCTCCATGATCCGGCGCGCCTTCTCGTTTGCCTCGTCCATGATCGGCTGGATTGGGTCATCGGTCGTGATGACCTTCGTGAGCGCCTGGCCGAGGACGTCGATGTTCAGCTCGTTCCACTCCGGGATCAGCGGTCGCCAGTCGGCGTCGGCGCAGGGCAGCTGCTCGGCGACGATCGCGAAATCGGGGTACTGCTTCATGAACCCCGGATCCTTCAGCGTCGACATGCGGATCGGGTCGCCGCCCAGTTCGACCATCCGGCGGTCGCCCTGCTTCGAGGTCAGATACTGGATCAGCAGGAACGCCGCCTCCTTCTTCTGCGAATTGGCCGGAATGCCGATCGCGAAGCCGCCCGTCTCGGCCCCGCAGCGCGAACCGACCGGATGCAGCGCGAATCCGACCTTGCCGTCGACCTTCGAGAGCTTCGGATCGCGCGACATCGACGCGATCTTCAACGTGTCGAGGTACATGGCGGCGTCGCCCTGCAGGAACGCAGCCGCGGCCTCGGAGAATCCGTAGGACGGTATGCCCTTCGGCCCGGTCTTCGTGATCTCGCGCATGATCTGCGCGGCTTCGACCCCCGCCTTGCTGTTGATGACCGGATTCCACTCGTCGTCGAAGATCTTGCCGCCGAGCGGCGCGAGGTGGAGCAGCCAGCCGGCGGTCACCTGGTGGCCCGTCTGTCCGCGCGAGGTCATCGCGCCCATGCCGGCGGCGTGCACCTTCTTCATCGCGGCACGCAACTCGTCGTAGGTCTTGGGCACCGCGATGCCCTCCTTCTCGAACACGTCCTTGCGATACGCGAGGATCGAGGTCTCGGCGCCGAAGGGCATGCCGTAGAGCGCGCCGGAGACGCCGGGCATGTAGCCCTTCTTGCCGCCGACGACGCCGCCGTTCTGGATGTACGCCGAGGCGATGTCGTCGATGTCGTACTTCGGGTCGACGAGCGCACCGTTGGTGAAGAACTGCGACAGCGGCGTGAGCAGGCCCTTGGAGACGTATTCGCCCTTCCACATCACGACCCAGGAGACGACGTCGTAGTCGCCCTTCGGCTTGCTCATCTCGACCAGCTGCCGGTCGCGCAGCTTGAGGTACTGGAGCGCGTCGATCTCGACCTTGATGCCGCTCTCCTTCGTGAACTCCGCGATCAGCTTCTCAGCCGCCTTGAAGTGGCTGAGCGCCGGCCAGCTGACGACGACGGTCTGGCCCTTGTACTTCTCGTAGGGATTGGCGCTCGCCGCGCCGACTGCGAACAGCAGTCCGGCCGCGACCAGCGCGCGCGTCACCGCTTTCGGGAATG
The DNA here is from genome assembly GCA_050248115.1 of Lautropia sp. Lineage (GTDB taxonomy): Bacteria > Pseudomonadota > Gammaproteobacteria > Burkholderiales > Burkholderiaceae_E > Lautropia. The sequence goes on along the minus strand of JBFWSZ010000010.1, from coordinate 39,352 downwards.
CAGGCATCGATGTCTCCTGATTTATAGGGGCAGGCCCTCGAGGGGCACTGCGTCGCGGTATGTTAGCGATACCATACCCCCGCTGCAAGCGCCGCCCGCGGACAGCCCCGCGCAGCGACCATCGTTCAACGCGAAGAACCAGACCGATGCAGACGACCCTGAAGGAAGTTGCGCTGCGGGCGAAGCTCAGCGAGATGACCGTGTCGCGGGCCCTGCGCGGTACCGGGTACGTGTCGGAGGCGGCCCGCAGCCGCGCGCTCGAGGCCGCCCGAGCGCTCGGCTACGTGCCCAACCGCATCGCGGGGTCGCTGGCCTCGCAGCGGACGAACCTCGTCGGGATCGTCGTGCCGTCGATCACGAACAACGTGTATGCGCAGGTCCTTTCCGGCATCGCCAAGGGGCTCGAGGGATCCGGCCTCCAGCCGGTATTCGCCATCACCGGCTACGAGCCGCGGCTCGAGGAGGCACTGATCCGGGACATGCTTTCGTGGCGCCCCAGCGGCCTCGCGATCGCCGGCCTGCGTCACACGGCCGCCGCACGCCGCATGCTCGCCGGTTGTGCGATCCCGGTGGTCGAGATGATGGACGTCGACGGCCGGCCGGTCTCCTTCGGCGTGGGCATATCGCCGCGCGAGGCCGGCCGCGCGATGGCCCGTCACCTGGTCGAGCGCGGCTATCGTGCGATCGCCTATGTCGCGCACGACCACCGCCTCGACGTCGCTGCGCGCAAGCGCCACGACGGATTCGTCGCCGAACTCCGGGCCCTCGGACTCGAGCCTGCCGGCGTGCACGTCGATGCGGCGCCATCGACACAGGCGCTCGGGCGCCGGATGACCGCGGCGCTGCTCGACGCGACGAAGCCGGCGAACGCCCATGCAACCTGCCCCCTCGAGGCGATCGCGTACTCGAACGACGACATGGCCGTCGGGGGCTTGATGGCCTGCCTCGCACACGGCCTGCGGGTGCCCGAGGACATCGCGCTGTGCGGCTACAGCGGAACGTCGCTCGAGCTCGAATTGCCGATGCGCCTGACCACCGTACGCTCACCGCGCTTCGAGGTCGGCGAGCGATCGGCACGTTACCTCCTCGAGCGCATCGCGGCACGCACGGCCGACGGATCGAGCGGGTGCCGAAAGCCTCGACCGTCGCGCGAAGTGCTCCCTGCCTGTCTCGTTCGAGGCGAGACGACCTGAACGTCGCCGGCCTTCCGGTCGGCCTGCAGGATCGACCGTGCCGCAACCGGGCGATCGGACGATCCCGAGTCCGGACCCACGACGGCCGGACCTTGGCCGCCGCGGGCCGGATTGGTATGCTCGTGCCGCTCGCTTCCCCGTCCCGTCCTTCCAAACGCGCCGTGTCCACGCACCCCGGCGCCGGGGCACCACGGCCCACAGCATGGCATCTTCGACCACCCGGCGCGCCTTCCTGACGACGTCGTCCACCGCCGCCCTCCTCGTCGCCGCGCGGGGGGCCCGTGCCGCCGACCGGATCCGCTACGGCGGCGACCTCGCGTTCGCCCCCTTCGAGTCGCCCGACCCGCACGGTCGCCCGCACGGCTTCCAGATCGACCTCCTCGACGCCCTCGGTCGCGAAATCGACGCGACCTTCGAGGTGACGCTGCAACCGTGGGCGAACACGGTGCGCGACTTCCGCCAGGGCGGCGTCGACGTCATCGCGATGGTCGACACCGCCGACCGCCGGCAGTGGGCGCGCTTCGCGCGCGGCCACGCGACGCCAGCGCTCGGGGTCTACCACCCTGCGACGCGCACGCCGCCGCAGGCCTTCCACGACCTGCTCGCACTGCGGGTCGCTGTGCTCGACACCGACGTGATGCGCGACACGCTCGCGGCGTGGCCCGGCCGCGCGCCCGAACGGATCCTTCCGGTCGCCGACGCGCCGGCCGCGCTCGAGGCCGTGCGGCGCCTCGACGCCGACGTCGCGCTGCTGCCGCGCGCCTACGCGGATGCGCTCATCGCGGGCGACGCCGCCCGGGGCCTCGCGCGCAGCCACCTGAACCTGGGGCTGCAGACCTACGCGTTCGCGGTCGCGCCGCACGCCGAGGCCCTGCAGCAACGCCTTCAGCATGGGCTCGACCGGCTCGAGGCCGACGGCCGGCTCGAACTGCTGCGCATGCGCTGGCTCAGCAGCCACCAGGATCTCGCCGAGCGTGACCGGCTCGAGCAAGGGCTGAGCCGCCAGCGCACGTGGACCTGGGAACTCGCCGCCGGTTCGGCCGCCGGGCTGCTGCTGATGGCCGTGGGGATCAGGCGCCGCGGCCGACGCGTCGCGATCGAGCTCGCCCGCAGGCGCGACGCCGAGGCGGCCCTCGCGCGCGCCGAGGAACTGCTCGAACGCACCTTCGTGCTGAATCCCGATCCGATGCTGATCGTCGAGCGCGGCAGCCGCATCGTGCGCGACGCCAACGCAGCCCTCGCGAGCCTGCTCGGCATAACCACCGACGCGCTCGTCGGCCGCGCGCTCGCCGAGCTCGCCGCGCACGTCGACGCGCAGGCCCTGGACGAACTCGTCCGATCCTTCGACAGCGAAGGCGCGCTCGACGCGGTTCCGCTGCAGCTCAAGAAGATCGACGGCACCGTCCGCGATTGCCTGCTCAGCGCCACCGCGATGACCGTCGAAGGCGAGGTGCAGGTGTTCTGCTACCTGCGCGACATCACCGAACGGCTCGCCGCCGACGCGGCGCTGCGCGAAGGCTACGATGCGCTCGTCGCCGATCTCGCGCGGGCGCGCGGCGAACGCGATGCCGCGCGCGAGGCCAGCGTTCGCGCCGAAGGCGCGCTGCACGAATACACGCGCTCGGTCGCCCACGACCTGAAGACGCCGCTGCAGGCGGTGCTCGGGCTGGCAGACCTGATCCGCCACCGACTGCAGGCGGGCCGCGTGCAGGAAGCGATCGAATTCTCCGAGCACATCGACCGCGCCGCGCTGCGGATGAACGCGACGATCGACGCGCTGACCCGGCTCGCGCGGGTGTCCGACCGACCGCTGCAGCGACGGCCGGTGGACATGACGGCGCTCGCCAGGCAGACCTGGGCGATCGTGTCGGACGCGCGCCCGCATCAAAAGGTCGAGTGCCGGATCGATCCGCTGCCGCAGGCGATGGCCGATCCCGACCTCGTCGCCCAGGTCTGGCAGAACCTGCTCGACAACGCGGCGAAGTACAGCGCCCGCGCCGCGAACGCCCGCATCGCCGTCGACGGCCACCGCGACGCGCAGGGCCAGTGGTACCGGATCGCCGACAACGGGATCGGCTTCGACACCCGCGACGCAAAGTCGCTCTTCAAGCCGTTCCAGCGCATGCACCGGCACGGCGACTTCGAGGGCACGGGCGTCGGGCTGAGTCTCGTGCGGCGCATCGTCGATCACCACCAGGGCGACGTGCGAATCCGGAGTACCCCGGGGGTGGGCACCGTCGTCGAGTTCAGGGTCGACCCGCCGCCTTCACCCTGACGATCGCTGGGACGCGGGCGGCAGGGTTGCGCGCGTCACCAGATCCGCACGCGATCGGCGGGTGCGCGCCACATCGGATCGCCGGGACGGATGCCAAAGGCCTCGAAGAACGCGTCCAGGTGCAGCAGCGGTCCAAACGCCCGATACGCGCCGACCGGATGCGGGTCGGTCGCGACGACGACGCGCAGGTACTCGGGTCGCTGCTTGGACATCCACAACTGCGCCCACGCGACGAAGCAGCGCTGGTCGGTGTCCAGCCCATCGATCGGCGCGAGCGGCGGCTTGTCCTTCAGCAGCCTGTGCAGCGCACCGTGCGCAAGCGAGATGCCGCCGAGATCGGCAGTGTTCTCGCCGACCGTCAGCTTGCCGTTGTGCATCAGCCCGGGCAGCACCTCGAACGCGCTCGACTGCTCGACGAGCACCCGGGTGCGCGCGTCGAACGCCGCCACGGCAGCGGGCGTCCACCAGTCGCGCAGGTTGCCGCGCGCATCGAACAGGCGCCCCATCGAGTCGAAGCCGTGCGTGATCTCGTGGCCGATCACCGCGCCGATCGTGCAGTAGTTGACGGCCGGATCGGCGCCCGGCACGTAGAACGGCGGCTGGACGATCGCGGCCGTGATCTCGATCGCGTTGGCCTTCGGCTGGTAGGCGGCGTTCAGGTCGACCGGCGTCGTCGCACCGGAGACCGCGAATCGATCGCGAACGACCGGCAGGCCGAGCCGCTCGAGATTGCGTCGCGCGTGGAAGGTCGCGAGGCGCCGAAGATTGCCGACGTGATCGTCGCGGCGGATGCTCAGGCTGGCGTAGTCGATCCACTGCGACGGATAGCCGACCGCGATGTCCATCGCGGCGAGCTTGTCGAGCGCGATCGCCCGCGTCGCCTCGTCGAGCCACGGATGGGTACGCAGGCGGGCGTCGAACTCGGCGCGCACGTGCGCGATCATCTCGGCGATCGCGCGTCGCGTCGACTCGGGGAAATGCGCGGCGACGTACAGCTGCGACAGCGGATGCGCGAACTGCGCCTTGATCGTGCGCGTCAGCTCGCGCTCGCGCGGCACGTCCGACTCGAGCCCCTGGCGCAACCGCCTGAACGTGCGATCGGGCGTGCTGAAGCGCTCGCCGAGCGCCGATGCCATCGAGGTCAGCACGTGCGATCGGAGCCAGGTCCGCACCTCGGCGACCGGGCGGCTCGCCAGCACCTGCTGCAGGCCGCGCACCGCCTGAACGTCCGGCACGAGCAGGATGTCAGGCGGCGACACGCCCAGCGCGGCGACGAACGCGCGGACATCGAGCGCCGGCAGCAGCGCCTGCAGCTCGGCGGGCTTCATCAGGTTGTAGGTCGCGTTCGGATCGCGCTGCTGCAACGGCGTCATCTGCGTGGATGCCAGCGCCGTCTCGATCGAGAGCACCACCTGTGCGGCGGTCGTCGCGGCCTCGGACGCGTCGCCGGCGCGCTCGAACAGCGTGCGGACGTACTCGAGGTACAGCGTGCGGACACGCTGCCCGGCCGGCTCCAGGTACTCGTCGCGCCCGAGCGTGATGGCACCGGGCACGACGACCAGCACGTTCACGTCGCTGCGTTTCGGATCGGGCAGGACCCCCGCGTTCAGCAGCGGTGACGCACCGTAGGCGAGCTGCAGCCGTGCCGATTGCGCGCCGAGGCCGGCCGGTCCCTCGACCTCGGCCACGCGATGCAGGTCGGCCGCGACCGGTTCGAGCCCGAGCGCATCCTGGCGCGCCATGTCGGTTGCGGCCAGGTAGAAGTCGCCGATCTGCCGGCGCGCCCTGCCCTGCGCGCCGACGTCCGCGTTCTCGCCGGGGTCGGCCTTCGCGTCGTCGGCCGCCGCGCGGATCAGGCGCAACAACTGCCGGTCGAGCGTCTGCGACAGCGCCGTGTAGCTGCCGACCTGGCCTTCGGTAGGCGGGATCGTCTGGCGATCGAGCCAGGCACCGGCCGCGTAGCGGTAGAAATCGCGGCGCGGGTCGACGCTTCGGTCCATGTTCGCCGCCGAGTAGCCGGCCGGGCCCGCCTGCGCGCGCGTCTCCGCCGGCATCGGCGGGAGCGCCGCATCAACCCGCGTCGGTGCCCAGGCGAGCGCGAGCACGCATGCGCAGGCGAAGACGCATGAGAAGGCGATCGGGGCAGCGTGGCTGCCGATCGCCGGCTGGCGCGAGTCGGTCCGCATCGGTTCCTCCGGCGCGAAGCCGCGCCACGTCGGGTGTTCGCGGATGCGTGACCCATGGCCCGCGATCGGCGGCCAGCAATCCACATTCCGCGTTCGGGAATGTGCCATCGCGCAGATGCGATGGCAACCGAGGCGCGTCGCGCTAACGGACCGACATCGCTCGCCCGTCCCTGACCGCGAACCGGACCCTGAGCCGCACGGAGTCCCCGGCGCCGATGCGCCCGATCGGCCGGAAGCGTTCGTAGTCGACGCGCAGGCGCTCGAGATCGACGATGCCTTCGCGCGTGTGCAGCCACACGAGGCGCCGTGCGCGCCGACGTCGTCCACGACGACCAAGCAAGAGGCGCGCCGACCGCATCCGGCGCCGAAGGCGGCGGCCGGTCCCGGCCGCAGTTCGCACGGCTCTTGCATCTCGCATCCCGCGCGGTGCAGCCGCGCACTGGCACAATGCAGCCACCGGTCGCGCGACGGCCGCGCGGGACGTGCAACCGAACCCGGAGCCCCTCGAATGACCGATCCACTGCAGGCCGACACCGAGCGTCCGACGACGATCGTCGTGATGGAGGGCGACGGCATCGGGCCGGAAATCACGGCGGCGACCCTCTCCGTGCTGCGCGCGGCCGACGCCTCGTTCAGGCTCGACCTGCGCTTCGCGTCCGCGACGATCGGCCTGGCCTCGCTCGCGTCGCGCGGCACCACCTTTGCGCCCGAAGTGCTCGAGCGCGCGCGCGCCGCCGACGGCGTCGTGCTCGGCCCGGTTTCGCACAATGCTTACCCGCCGGTCGCCGAGGGCGGGCTGAACCCTTCCGGCGAACTGCGCAGGCACCTCGACCTGTTCGCCAACATCCGCCCGGCGCGCTCGCGCGACGGCTTCGCCCCGCGCTGCGGCCGGCCGGTCGACCTGGTGGTCGTGCGCGAGAACACCGAAGGCTTCTACTCGGACCGCTCGATGTACGTCGGGCCCGGCGAATTCATGCCCACGCCGGACCTCGCGCTGTCGATTCGCAAGGTGACCCGGCACGCATCGACGCGGATCGCGCAGGCGGCGTTCGAACTCGCGACGCGGCGCCGCGGCCACGTGACGATCGTGCACAAGGCGAACGTGCTGCGCACGAGCGACGGCCTGTTCCTCGAGTGCGCGCGACGGGTCGCGGCGCGTTTCCCGTCGGTCCGCACGGAGGAGCGCCTGGTCGACGCGATGGCGGCGCTGCTGGTGCGCGACGCGAGCGCGTTCGACGTAATCGTCACGACCAACATGTTCGGCGACATCCTGTCCGACGAAGCGTCCGAGATCGCCGGCAGCCTCGGGCTCGCCGCGTCGCTGAACGCCGGCACCGACCACGCGCTCGCACAGGCCCAGCACGGCTCCGCGCCCGACATCGCCGGCCAGGACGTCGCGAATCCCGCCTCGCTGATCGGGTCTGCAGCGATGCTGCTCGAGTGGTTGGGCGGGCGCGGCAGGGGGCGCGGCTTCGCCTGCGCGGCGAAGGCGATCGACGCGGCAGTCGACGCGGTGATCGCCGAGCCGCGCGGCCGCACGCGCGACATGGGCGGCACGCTCGGCACGCAGGCATTCGCGGCGGCGGTCATCGAACGGATGAAGCGGTGAACAGGTCGCGTCTATACTCGGCGCACACGGCGCAGGAGATGCCGGACATGAAGAAGTGAATGATCGTTCTCGCCCACGTCGCCGGGTTGGCCAGCCTTCTCGGATCCCTTTCGGCGCAGGCAGTCGATGCGGACTGGAAGTTCCATTCGTACTTCAATCCGAACGACCTGCGCGGTCGCCACCGACCAGGTGCGAGCAACGGCGATCTCTACTTCACCGGCCAGTGGCTGACCGGCCTGCACGATCCCACGGGCATGGTCTTTCGCGTGCATGCCGCCGGGCGCGTCGACTGCCTGCTGGACGACATCCCCAGCCCGAACGGCATCGCGCGGAGCCGGTCCGGCGTCGGGCGCCACACGACCCACATCGCCTACGGCGGACCCGATCGCCGTACGCTCTACATCACCGAATTGGAAAGCGGCACGCTGCGCCGGGCGCGCAGGCCGACCTAAGGCCTGCGGCTCTACTCGGGATGGTGATCGGCCCTGCGATCGCGCCCGCGGCTCGATCCGGCTGCTGACCGACCGCCGGCGACCCGATCGACGATCCGCCGGGTTCGGCCACGCACCCCGCATGCTCCGGCGTTTCGATGAACGCGCATGACGTGACGACGCACGATCGGCGGTCACCCTCCGGACAGCCCGACGACGAAGCGTCCCGCCTCGCGGATTCGCCGGCTCGTTTCGCGTTCGCCAGCGGCTTCAGATCGACTGGCGCGACGACCTCGGACATCGCCTGCTGGATCAATGGATTGCCGACGGCAGGCACGATCAGCTGAGCCAGGTCCCGGGCCAGCCGGAGAATCCCGACGGACGGATCGCCGAAGACCTCCGGATCGCCGCCGAATACACGATCGACCTGATCCATTCGCTGTTCTACTGCCTGCTGCTGGTCAGCTTCACGCGGATCCTCTGGGTCCTTTCCGGGCCGCCGGAGCCCGCGCTCGGCCGGTAGATGATCGACACCTGTTCATGTTCTCGTCAGGTTGGTCGGTGCTGACGCAGGCCGTACCGATCCTCGTCGCGACGCCACGCTACTTTCCAGGGCGATCACGCTCGGATTCCTGATGCAGACCGCCCAGGCATTCCAGAAGATGATCGCCGCGCTGTCATGGCCGATCGACAACATGCAGAAACTGGCCGAGTGCAGGGCGTCGATCGCCCGGGTCGCGGGCCTGTATCGATCGCTGGTGACCTTGCGCGACCGCCTGCGCGACGATCACGTCGAATGCGTCGCCATCGAGGAGGCACGTCCCGGTCGTCGCCGCGTCACGCCATCGCGATCGGCTTCGCTCGCGGGCTGCTGCCCGTCCAGGCAGCAGCCCGTGCGGATCGATGCGAGCCGCGAAGGCGACCTCGGCGACGACCACTCTATGCCGCTGGCCGCACACATCCATCACCCGGGCGGATGAAGCCAGGCCAGCCCGCGATCGCGGGATCTCGAGCGGACGTTCGGGCAGACGCCGACGATCTCGTACTCGAATGGCCCGAGCGGCGTCTACGTCGACGCCCTTCTGCGACGCATGAAGATCGAGAACACTTCAGACCGCAGGTTCGTCGTCGCGCAGGGCGAGCCGGTCGGCGCGATCGTCGCGCGCAAGGACGCGATGCTCGGCATGCAACAGATGAGCGAAATGATCGGCATCGACGGCATCGACGTCATCGGCCAGTTGCCGGCCGACGTTCAGCCGCGATCATCCGCAAGGCCGGCATCGATACGCCCTGAGCGAAGGCCCGGTAGAACAACGGCAAGTGGGCGGCTGCGTTCGAGAAGTCCTCGTCCGACGAAAGCAGGGTCGGTTCGTAGCGACCGCAGCGCTGGAGCAGCCGTGCATTGCCCGGCGCAACGCCCTCAAATCATCATCACGACCCGGCGGCCGGACGCCCGGAATGATCGTCCCAGGATGGTCCGATCCGATGTCGGTCGGGCATGGCGTCTGCCGATCCTGACAATCTTGCGGGCCACGTCCCGGGGTAGGATGAGGTCCACCTGACCGGCCAGGAAGCGGAGGACCACGAGATGACCGACGTCGACCCCGAAGGCAGGCGCCTTCCGATCAAGCTCGATTCCACCTCGAACGGCGAGTTCGCGCCGGTGCCGCTGTGGCCGGCGAACCGCGAGGCCAACCGCCTCGCGCACGAGGCGGCGTCGGTCAACGCGAGGCGCCTGGGCGTGCCCAGGCGCGCGTTCCTGACCTCGGCGTGCGGGGCGGCGAGCACGCTGCTCGCGTTCAATGCGGCCAATGCCGCGGCCGGCCGGACCGGCGGATTCTTCGACCTGCCCCCCGAGGCGGCGCTGGACCAGCCGCTCGCACGCGCGCAGGTCGGGCCCGCGAAGCAGGAGTTCATCCTCGACGTCCAGGGGCACTTCATCGACACGCCCAAGGGCAACGCGAAGAACGCCGACGTGTTCCTGAAGGACGTGTTCATGGACAGCGACACCGACGTGATGGTGCTGTCCTTCGTGCCGTCGGCGCGCGACGCCGAACCCGTCACGATCCAGGCCGCCGACCACGTGCGCCGGCTGGTCGACACGCTCGAAGGCACGCACCGCCTGCTGCTGCACGGGCGCGTGAACCCGAACCAGCCCGGCGACCTCGAGGGCATGGACGAGCTGCACGAGAAATGGGGCGTCAGTGCGTGGAAGACCTACACGCAGTACGGGCCGGATGGCGAAGGCTACTTCCTGTCCGACGACGTCGGGATCCGCTTCATCGAGAAGGCGCGCAGGCTCGGTGTCAAGAACATCTGCGTGCACAAGGGATTGCCGTTCGGGCGACGATCCTACGAGCACAGCCAGTGCAGCGACATCGGTGTGGTGGCCAGGCGGTTTCCGGACGTCAACTTCCTGATCTATCACTCGGGGTTCGTCACGACGGTGACCGAAAAGGCCTACGACCCGGGCGGGACGGCCGACGGGATCGACACGCTGGTCAGCTCGCTGCGCCGCAACCAGGTGCCGCCCGGCAGCAACGTCTACGCGGAGCTCGGAAGCACCTGGCGCTTTCTGATGCGCGATCCCGAGCAGGCCGCGCACGCGCTCGGCAAGCTGCTCGTCGCGTGCGGCGAAGACAACCTGCTCTGGGGGACCGATTCGATCTGGTACGGCTCGCCCCAGGACCAGATCCAGGCATTCCGGACGTTCCAGATCGCCGAGCCGCTGCGTGATCGGCACGGGTATCCGCAGATCACGGCGCAGATGCGGGCGAAGGTGTTCGGACTGAACGCGGCCAAGGTGTACGGGCTCACGGCGACCGACGTCAAGCGCCATACGGCGCGCGATTCGGTCGCGCGCAAGCGCGTCGCGTACCTGGAGCGGCCCGAGCCGCACTTCGGCACGTACGGGCCCAAGACACGGCGCGCGTTCCTGAGCGCCTTCGATCCCTCTCGCTGACGATGCCGCGAGCGAACGGTGCCGAGCATGCCTCGAGCTGACCGCCCGACGCGCGGACGACGATCGCTGCCGCTCAAGGCGCTGAGCGCGGCGTGGCCGATCGCGACGGCGGCGATCGCCGCTGCGCAGCCGCGGCCCGATGCGGCCGGTCCCGCCGGCATCGACTGGGTGACGATCACCGCGCCGGCCGGGGCCTTCGCGATCGCACGCACCGAGACCACCGTCGCGCAGTTCCGGCGCTTCGTCGAGGCGACGCGACTGACGACCGCCGCCGAGCAGCGCGGCGGCGGCGAGGTGTACGAGGCGGGCTGGGTCCGCAAGCCCGGCTGGACCTGGCGTCGACCCTACGGCGGCAGCGCCGATGCCGCCGACGACGAACCCGCCGCGCACCTCACCTACGACGAGGCGCAGGCCTTCTGCCGCTGGGCCGGCGGCCGGCTGCCGACCGATGCGCAGTGGGTCGAGGCCGCGTACACCGAACGCCGCGCCTTGCCGCCGGCACCGTTCGTGGCCGGGCGCACCTATCCGTATCCGACCGGCGACGGCGCCGAAGGCGCACAGTGCCTCGAGGACTGCGGCGCGGCGGCCAGGGCTCGCGCAGTCCGGCACGGGGCGACGCTGATGCGCGGCGACGGACACGCGCGCGTGAACGCCACGCCCCCCGGCGTCAACGGCCTGCACGACATGGGCGCGAACCTGTGGGAGTGGGTCGACGAGCCGCCCGGCGCAAGCGGTCGCGCCGAGCGCCGCACGCGCGGCGGCTCCTGGTGGTACGGCGCCGCGCAGATGCGCGCAGACCACCTGCAGGGCAAGCCCGGGGATACGGCCGTGGTGTACATCGGGTTCCGGTGTGTGCGGTGACGGTGAACCCGTGGCGGTGGGCGACGGCGGGTAGCCGCAGCGACGCACGAGGTCTCGAGCCGACGCCGCTGGTCTTTGCTCGGAAGCGCGGCACGGGCATCCTGGCGACTCTCGCGATCACGACGCCGAATTCGCGCGCGAGCATCACGTGCGTCGCGCCGACGAGCCGCTTCAGGTGGTGCTCGACACCGTCGAAGCAACCCGGATCGTCTGGCGACTCCGACCGGAGGCCTCGCTCAGTCCATGCTCGGTCGGCAGCAGACTGCCGACCGGATAGGCAGCGGTAGCGATCCGTGACATCAGCTTTGCGGCGGCCCGGGCGTGCTGCGGCTCATGTCGCACGTGCCCGCCCGCCGAATCGTCTCGATCAAGCCCAGGGTACGCTGTGGGATCCTGCTCGGCGAGAAAGACCCGGATCTCGAGCACCGTCATGCCGCGGGCGTACATGGCGACGATCTTGTCGTCGAAGCCGGTGAAGCGCCGCTCGTGCTTCGGGATCAGGTGGACTTGGACTTGCAGTCCCTGAAAGCCATTCGAGAATTGCCATCAGTTCCTGGATGTACATCTCAAGTGCCTCGCGCATCGCGACTCGCGGTGCTTCAGGCACTCCAGCCAGGCGACCATCTGCAAAGCCATGCGGCGCTTCAGAGTTGCAGACCGGTGACCGATCCGCCATCGACGACAGCGTCCATCCACACGCGCAGCGCGTCGTCGTCCTTCGCAACCAGTCGAGCGAGCAATGAATGGTCGTTCGCAGCAGCCAGCATGTTGTGCAGCGCCAGGTACGCGACGACAACCTTGTGAAACGCGTCGACGAGGATGAGCGGGGCGGGCGTGAGGTCGACCGACTGCAGCGTCGACTTGCGCGGCAATTTCAGTTCCGATCGAAGGTGCAGGTGCAGGTCCTCGAGGGCAACGCCGATCTTCTCGGCAACGTATTCGAGCGGCACGCCCTCGCGCACTACGGTTTTCCGATATGCCGGGCCATTCGATGAGAGCGGTAGATCGTTGTCCATGGAATTCCTCGTTGAAGGATCACGGCGTCGCGTCGTCGTGCCGGTCGCGACGGGTTCCGTTCACGTGCGCCCGCACGACATCGCCGATCATGCCATCGGAATCGTCGGCGCGTTCGAGGAGTACTTCGATCAGGTCCGCAGCGTCCTGCCGGCGGAGAATGGATTCGAGGTCTTCGAGGGTCGTCAACGCGGCGCAGGACGCGGCGCAGCGCACCATCGAGGACGAGGAGAAAGCGGCCGTGAAGCGAAGCGGCAATCGATCCGAACGGTGCCGAGTGGCAGTGTCGTCGTCCCAGACTCCTGACAAGCCGGAGTCGATGTTCGATCACGTACTATCAAAGCCAGCCGTCGACCCCTCGATGCCCAGGGACGACTGGCGGCGCGAATTCGACAACAAAGGAGGCCCGAGATGAGGGTGAAGATCTTCGAGACCCGCCGCGGCATTGCCCGCATGACGATCGCATTGTCGGCAGCGATCTGCCTGGTCGGGCTCGCCACGCCGAGTGCGGCGCAGCAGTGGCCTGACAAGCCCATACGCATGGTGGTTCCCTACCCCCCAGGCGGTGCGGTCGATACGGTCGGTCGCCTGCTTGCGGCGAAGCTGCAGTCGGCGTTGGGTCAATCGGTCGTGGTCGAGAACAAGGCCGGCGCCGGCGGGCTCATCGGGTCCGATCAGGTCGCGAAGGCCGCTGCGGACGGGTATCAGATCCTGCTCGGGACGGTCAGCAGCCATGCCATCGCCCCATCGGTCTACCGAAAGATGCCCTATGACCCGGTGGCGGACTTCGCGCCGATTTCACTGGTCGCGTTGACGCCCTACATCATCACCGTGAATCGCGACGTACCAGTGACGACGCTCCAGGAGCTGGTCTCCTATGCGCGGACCAACCCAGAGAAGCTCAACTTCGGCTCATCGGGCAAGGGCACGACACCGCATCTCGCGGGCGAACTGTTCAAGACGTTGGCAGGCGTGCAGATCACCCACGTCCCCTACAAGGGCAGCGCGCCGATGGTGGTCGATCTGCTCAGTGGACAAGTGCAGGTTGCATTCGACAACACCGTGATTCCGCACATCAAGGCCGGACGGCTCAAGGGCCTGGCCGTGACCGGGCCGGTGCGTCTCGCGTCAGTGCCCGATATCCCCACTGCGGTCGAAGCCGGGCTCAAAGGTTACGAGGCCGTCGGCTGGATGGGGTTGATGGCTGCCCGCGGTACGCCTGATGCCGTGACGACTCGAATCGCAGCCGAGACCGCGAAGGCGATGGCGCAACCCGATGTCCTCGAGAAACTGGCCGCCCTGGGCTTTCAGGCCAGGACCGATACGCCCGCGGCGTTCGCGCAATACCTGCGTGCGGAGATCGACAAGTGGGCGAAGGTGGCAAAGGCCGCCAACATCACGCCGGAGTAGCGCGATGGTCGATGAGGCGATCGATGTTCATGCACACGTGCTCTTCCCGGAGCTGATGGGCGTTGCCGGACGAGGCGGTCCGGAGATGGGGGTTTCGGGGGGAGTGCCCTTCTTTCGCTCCGGCGAGTACGTGCTGCGTGGCGTGCGGTTCCTGGATTCTCCGTTCTCGGATCTCGACCTGCGACTCGCCGAGATGAAGCGACTCGGGGTAGGTCTCCAGATTCTGTCGCCCAACCCGCTGACGTACTTCTACGGTGCGCCGATCGTCGACGCGGTGCGCTTCTGTCGGGCCCAGAACGACCTGACGGCGGCTGCCGTCGAGAAGCATCCGACCTCGTTCGCCGGCTTCGCCCAGTTGCCGATGCAGTCGGTGGATGCGGCCATAGCGGAGCTCGAGCGCGCGCGGCGCTCGCTTGGCCTGGTGGGGTCCTATATCGGCAGCGACTTTGCGGGCGTCCCGCTCGAGTCCCCTTCGCTGGATCCGGTCTGGGCGGCTCACGAGGCACTCGACATGCCCATCGTCATCCACCCGGCGCCAGGCGATGTCGAGCGCGCGCTTGCAGACCAGCAAGGCAGCCGCGTCTTCGACCTCGACATCGTTGCCGGCTTTGCCCACGACGAGACGCAGGCCGTCGCGAGACTCATCTTCGGCGCCGTGCTCGACCGTCATCCGAGGCTGCGGGTACAGATTCCCCACGGAGGCGGAACCGCACCCTATCTCAAGGGACGTCTGAAGACTGCACTCGAACGCCGGCCCTGGGGCGCGAAGCTGCTGGCACGGAGTTTCGACGAGGCCTGGGCACAACTGACCTTCGACAGTCTTCTCGGGACGGATGAAGCGCTCGATTTTCTGCTCCGAGCCGAAGGGCCGGACAGGGTGATGCTCGGCACCAACTTCGCGGGATGGGATCAGGTCAGCGACATGGTCGAGCGGGTGCGCGGGATCGGGCTCGAGCCGGGTGATTGCCACGCGGTGCTACGAGGCAGCGCCCGGCGATGGTTGAAGCTTGACATTGCTCAGCCTGAGGTCGGCGAGAACGAGCCAGCCGACTCATCCAGCGTGAATGCGAGCAGGTCTACCTGAGCAGCATCGCTCGGGTCCCGGCGAGCCCCCACCCCAGGACGCGAAGCGCGACTGAACCGGGTCGATCGCATCCTCGGCCAGATGGCCGCGCGCCGACGGGCTGAGCGGGAGACCCGTTCCCGATCGACGGAATGATTGGTCGCATCGAGGTCCCTGGCGTTTCCGCGGAGACGCCGCACCCTCGTTCGTAGCCGCAGTTCAACCGGCTGGCCTCCCCCTGCACCATGAAAAGCGGCCGGCGCGTCGGCTTCGATCAGAGAGCTTCTCGGCCATCCGCGTCTGCCACCCCGGTCCCGTCGAGCGCCAGCATGTCCTCCGAAGGCGGCGGGCCTGCGGCTGCGTTCGATCCTGATGACGATGCTCGCGACGCCGTTCGGCCTGATCCCGCTGCAGGTGGCGAGCAGCGGCCCGGGCGCGGCGAGCCGCTTCGCGATCAGCTTCACGCTCGGCGTCGGGATGCTCGTCGGCGCCGTGTTCACCATCTTGACGCGCACCGCGAGGCTCCGGTGCGTGCGCCGCAGGACGTTCGGTGATGACGATTTCCAGCCAGGCGGGGAGATCAGGCGAGAGCCGTCCGAATCTCGTCCAACCGCGTCGTGTATCGTGGCGTGCGCCGCGCCTGCCGGCCGATGCTTGCCGGGTCGTTGCATCGGCGGTCCATTATCTGGACGACTGGCATCGGCCCGCGCCTCTAGTCGCCCCGCGCCCGTCGTATCGACGGGACCAGGCGAAGCAGGCTGACGGCCGCGCCGGTCAGCGCGAAGGCCGATCCTGCCCGGATGGCCGTTTCGATGCCGGCATCCGGCCAGGTGGCGACGCAGAAGGCGACCACGGCTGCACCGATCGACTGGCCGAGGAGCCGGGACGCGGCGAGGATTCCCCCCGCCCCGCCGCTGCGCCGAGGGGGCGCGCTGGTCATCAGTGCAACCATGTTCGGTGACTGGAACAGGCCGAAGCCGACACCGCACAGGACGAGGCGCCAGGCAATGTCCAGGGGACCGGCGCCCGGCGCCAGCAGCGCGAGCAGCAACAGGCCCGACGCCACGATGACGAGTCCGATGCCGCCGAGGACGCCGGGCGCGTGGCGATCGGAGAGGGGCGCGGCGACCAGGGTCATCAACGCCAGCGTGGCGGGCCAGGGGATGATCAGAAGCCCGGCGTCGACCGGGCTGTAGCCCAGCCGGAACTGGAACAGGAACGGAAGGACGACGAAGACCAGTCCCTGGACGACGAACGCGCAGATGGACGTCAGGGCGGACAGGCTGAAAAGCGGTATCCGGAACAGGTCGATCGCCAGGATCGGCGCCGTCGCGCCCGCTTCGCGCCGACGCAGCGCCACGGCGAAGATCGCGCTGGCCGCCAATGCGAGCAGCACCGGCCCGCGGCCGAGATGCGCCATGCCGGCGATCGCGAACAGCAGGGATGCAAAGAGCCCTGCGCACAGCAGTGCCGAGCCCACGTCGAAGGGACGCGGGTGTCGATCGGTCGCCGGCAGACCCCGGAGGGAAAGGCCCGCGGCAAGCAACGCAATGGGCGCGTTGAGAAGGAACAGCCACTGCCACGTCGCCGCGGCGAGAATCGCAGCCGCGACGAGCGGCCCGACGGTGAACGCCACCCCGACGACCATCGCGTACAGTCCGAGTCCGCGCGCGAGTCGGGATGCCGGATACAGCGTACGGATCAGCGCGGGCGTCGTCGCGGACACGGCCGCCGACCCGAGGCCGAGCAGCGCCCGCGCGGCGACGAGCGTCGGCAGGGAGGTCGCGGCGCCGCTGAACAGGGAGCCGATCGCGAACACCGTCAGCCCCGCGTAGAAGACCCGTCGATGCCCGTGGATCTCGCCGAGCGCCGCGAGCGGCAGCAGGGCCGCGATGACCGCCAGATAGTAGACGTTGATGATCCAGATGGTGCTCGCCGCGGACGCGCCGATGCCCCGCGCGATGGTCGGCACCGCAGTGCTCGTGAGCGAGATGTCCATCGTGATGGTTGCGACACCGAGCAGCACGGCGAACAGACCGGGCAGGTTCAATGCGGGCCTCTCTGGAATGCTTGGGGCAATGCGGATCCGGGCATCGGCGGTTCTGCGGTTCTGCGCGGGAGGAGGCGTCGGTACCTCAACCGAGAGGGGGTCGATCGCCGGTTATCGACATCCATCCCGGCATTTGCATCATGACGCCAATCAAATGATGATTGATGCAATGAGAACGACGGTCACACTCGACGAAGATGTTCGGGTCCTCCTGAAGAAGGCCATGAAGGAGCGTGACGCCTCGTTCGAGCAGGTGCTGAACGATGGGCTCAGGCGCGGACTCTACACGCGCCGTCAGCGGGTCGCGTCAGCGATGAAGGCCGTCCGTCGATCCGCCGACTCCGTTGCGGATCGAGCAGGCATGGCAGGCGGCCGGCGTGCGGCTTGCCGATCCAGCCGCGCAGGCCATTTCACCGGGCAGCGGTCACGCAGCGTTGCTCGGCCGACTGATGATCGGCGCAGGCGGGCGCGGCAATCTCGTGAATGATGCGCATTTCGCTGCACTCGCCATCGAACACGGCGCGACCCGCACCCGCCGCAGGTGGCGCCTCAGGACTCGCTTCGAAGCTGCAGGCGCTCGAGCCGGTAGCGCAAGGTGTCGCGGCTCACGCCGAGCAGCCGCGCCGCCTGGGTGACATTGCCGCCCGAGCGCTCGAGCGCGAGTTCGATCGCGCGCCGCTCGAGCCGCTCGAGGTTCAGGTCCTCGCCGACCAGTCCGCCCGGGCCGGCGGCAGTGGGCATCGAAGCCTCGCCTCCCACCATCGGCAGGTCCTGGGGACGAACCGTGCGATCCGCCGCGAGCAACACCACCTGTTCGATCACGTTGCGCAGTTCGCGGACATTGCCCGGCCAGCGATGCCGCATCAGCACCTTCTCGGCCTCCGCGGAGAGGCGCACGTCCTTGCGGTATCGCGCGGCGCCGTCGGCGATGAAGTGACGCGCGAGCAGCAGCACGTCGTTGCCGCGCTCGCGAAGCGGCGGCACCCGCAGCTCGATCATCTTGAGCCGATAGTACAGGTCGGCCCTGAAGCGGCCTTCCTGCACCATCTTCTCGAGCGGACGATTGGTCGCGCTGATCACGCGCACGTCGACCTTCTGCTCGCGCAGCCCGCCGAGCCGGCGAACCACCTGCTCCTCGAGCAGCTTCAACAGCTTGACCTGGAGCATCGGCTCCGTCTCGCCGATCTCGTCGAGAAAGAGCGTGCCGCGGTCGGCAGTCTCGGCAAGCCCGGCCTTGCGCTGGCGCGCATCGGTGAATGCACCGCGCTCGTAGCCGAAGACCTCGGCCTCGACCAGGTTGGCCGGCAACGCACCGCAGTTGAGCTCGATGAAGGGCCGACTGCGCCGCGGCCCGTCGTAGTGCAGCGCGCGGGCCACCAGCTCCTTGCCGGTGCCGGTCTCGCCGGTGATCAGCACGACCGGCGATCGGCCGCCGGCGAGCGATCGCTCGGCCTGCAGCACCGTGACGATCGTGCGCTTGAGATCGCGAATCGCCGGCGAGTCGCCGACGATCTTCTCGACACCGCTCGTGCCCGCCTCGCGCCGCTGGTAGTAGTCGACCGCCTCCTCGAGCTGGGCCTGACCGACCAGCCGCTCGAGCAGCAGGCCGAGCTCCCCCAGCGCGACCGGCTTGGGAAGGTAGTCCACGGCACCGCTCTTCATCGCGGTGACGGCGATCTCCGCACTGCCGTAGCCGGTCATCATGACGACCGCGACCTGGGGATCGGCGATCCGGATCCGCTTGAGTGCCTCCAGACCGTTCATGCCGGGAAGGTTGTAGTCGAGCAGCACGGCCCCGGGCTTGAAGGTGTCGATCAGCGGCAGGCCTTCCTCGGCGCTCTCGGCCAGCCGCACCTCGTAGCCGCGTCGGCCGAGAAAGGTCTTCAGGTTCTGCGCGAAGACGGTCTCGTCCTCGATGATCAGGATCGCACCGAGCATCAGGCGCTCGCCGCCGGCAGGTGCAGCGTGACGCAGGTGCCGCGATCCTTCTTGCTGACGAGCTCGACCTCGCCGCCGAATCGGTGGACGATCCGCCGGACCAGCGCGAGGCCCAGGCCGAGCCCGCGGGACTTCGTCGTGAAGAACGGCTTGAAGACCTGCTCGACCTGCCGCGCCTCGATGCCCTTGCCCGTGTCGATGATCGTCACGTCGATCCGCTGACGGCGGGTGTCGTTACGCGCGACGACGAGGACGCGGTCGCCCTCGCCGGTCGCGTCGAGCGCATTGGCGAGGATGCTGTAGAGCGCCTGCGAGAAGAGCACGCTGTCTCCGCGCACGCGAGGCAGCCCCTCGTCGCAGGCGAGCGACACCCGCGTGCCGCGCGACTCGAACTCGGGCTGGTAGCGTTCGGTGGCGGCCTTCAGCGTACTGCCGACGTCCGTGAAGGCCACACCGTCGTCCGGCGTGCGCGAGTAGGTCAGCAACGTGCGCATCAGCGCCTCGATCCGGTCGACCTGTCGCACGATGTCGTCGAGCGGCTCGCGCGTCGGCGGCGCCGCCTGTTCGCCCGTTCCTTCGCCGAAGTGCTCGCGCGGCGGATCGGCCGCCAAGTCGTATGCGTCGGCGGCGAGTTCGGCCGTCGAGCGGATCGACTGCAGCGGATTGCGGATGCTGTGGGCGACCGCGGCCGAGAGTTCGCCGACGAACGCCAGGCTCTCGGCCTCCATCAGCCGGGCCTGCTGCTCGCGCAGTGCCTTGTCTCCGCGGATGATCAGCCACAGCAGCGACAGATAGAGGAACAGGCCGCTGCCGAGCGCACTCGCCCAGACGATGCGATTCCCGGCGGCGACCGCCTCCCAGAGCGCCCTCGGCGCCTTGTAGATCTCGACGACGCCGGCGACCTGCCCGGTGGCGCGATCGCGCACCGGCAGGTAGTACTCGACGAAGTGCTGCTGGTCGACCGAGAAGAGGATGTGCTCGGGCTTCGAGCGTCCGTGCAGTTCCGGATCGAACGAGGTCACGATGCCTCCGGCGACCGCGTGCTCGAGTTCGTCGTTGTCGGCGAACCGCCGGCCGATCAGGTCCTGCTGGCTCGACCAGACGACGACGCCCTGCGGCGAATACACGTTCGCGCGCAGCACGTCGGGCATCGCGGCGACGTGTGCGAAGAACTCGATGAAATCGGCCTCGGTTCGCGCGTCGTGGTGATCGACGAGATAAGCGCCGACGTTCTGCGTCTCGGCAATGCTCTGCACGAAGTCGCGGCTGACCTCGGCGTCGCGCTCGATCAGCTTGTTGGTGAGAAAGCGCGACAGCGTGACGCCGAGCACGAGACTGACGATCGCGATCGACACGGCGCCCGTCAACGAGAACCAGCGCAGCAGGCTCATCGGCCGCGTGCCGAGCACGACGCCGCGCAGGCGCTGCAGCGCGCCGCCGCCATCGGTTCCAGGGTTGGTCATCGGATCGACTCCAGGTTCAGGGATGGGCGATCACCATCAGCGTGCCGGCGCGTTGCATCGCGCAGTGCAGGCACCGCCTAAGGGTCTGCGGGTCGAGCGCGGCGAAGCTCTCGTCCATGATCGTCAGCGGCGCATCCTGCAGCAGCGCCCGTGCAAGGAAGATGCGGCTTCGCTCGCCGTGCGAGAGTTGCCAGCCGGTCTCGCCGACCATCTGCATCAGTCCCGACGGCATGCGCTCGAGCAGCTCGCCGAGCCCCAGCTCCTCGCACAGTTCGCGCGCGGCTTCGAGATCGTGCTCGGAGGCGGGCCAGCCGCGCCCCATCAGCAGGTTGAAGCCGAGGGTGCCCGAAAAGACGTGGTTCTCGTGGAACTGCGGCGCGCCGGTGGCGCGCCCGTGCCAGGCGGCACCCAGCGTCGCACGGTCGAGGCCGTCGAGCAGCACGACGCCGGCGTCGGCGGTACGCAGACCCGTCAGTATCGCCGCGAGTGTCGACTTGCCACCGCCCGAGGCGCCCTCGAGCAGTATCCGCTCCCCGTGGGCGATCCGGATCGCGACCGAACCCAGCGTGTCGGTGCTCGCGCCCGGGTAACGGTAGACGACGCCGCTCGCATCGAGCAGCACCGGCCTCGCGCGGCCGTCGGCCGGGACGGGCGAAGGGTCACCATCGCCGGCGTCACCATCGCCGGCGTCGCCATCGCCGGCGTCGCCCCTGCCGGCGACGTCACCGGCGCGGGCGTCGGATCCCTCGAACCAGCCTGCGCGAGTCGCCTTCCCGTCGGCCGCATGGAAGAGTGCACCGACCTGCTGCCACGCGATCATCGCCCGTGCGAGGACGCCGAGACCGCCGGCGAGCCCGGCAAAGGCACGCGCGGCCAGCAGAACGCCCGCCAGCCCGATGGCGAGGCCGGTCTGGCTCGCCTCACCCGACACGAAGGACGGCGCCAGACCGAGCAGCCCGACGAACATCCAGCCGCCGGGAATGCCCGCGGCGAGTGGCGTCACGCTGGCGTCGAGGGCCCGCGACGTGGCGAGATAGCGGCTCATCGTCCTGTCGTCGTCACGATCGCGTCGCGCAGGCGGCTCCTGTGCCACGGTCGTCCGATGGCCGACCATCCGCTCGACGAGATCGTGCGTGAGGCCGAGCCGCACGGTGGTCCAGGACCGAAGACCGCGCCAGTGCACCCGGACGAGCCAGCAACTGACGACGATCCACGCCACCAGAAGCAGCGGATGCAGCGCAGGCGCTGCGCCCTGCGACAGGATCCACCCGGCAAAGCCGAATTCGACCAATGCGACGAGCAGACCCATCCCGCCGTTGAGCGCCAGCGACTCGAGCGCCTGCGATTCCATCACGCGGCCGAGCAGCTGGCCCGAGCCCTGTCGCTTGATGTGGTCGAGATCCATCGCGAGCGCCCCGGCGAGCAGGCGCTGCTTCAGCAGGCGACCGACGTCCAGCGCGAAGCTCGCGTCCAGCCAGCCGGCGAACAGGCGCAGCGGGATCACCGACAGCAGCAGGAGTACCCACGCTGCCAGCCAGCCGGCATCCAGCCTTCCGTCGATCGCCGCCTCACCCATCACGCGCCAGCCGGCGATCTCGAGCGCATAGACGAACGCGAACAGCGCGAGCATCGTGCCGAGCCGATGCGGCAGCCGCGCGAACGCGAGCTGGCGCCAGAACCCGGTCGTGGGCGCGAGCCGGAGGATCCAGCAGTCGCCGATCACCTCGGCGGCAAGCCGCTCGTCCAGCAGCCTGCGCTTCGCGCGAATCCGCTGTCGTGTCGACAGGCCCGTCGACTCGAGCACACGGTCGATCTCTGCCACGACCGGACGCGCCAGTCGATCGGTCAGCGCGGCCAGCACCTCCGCCGTCGCGCAGCGACGCACCCGCAGGTCCGGGCCGATCACCGACAGGGTACGAGGGCCCGATCGCAGGACGAGGAGGAACCCGGCGCCGCTCCCGCCACGGATCCGCACGATCGCCGGTGCGGCCCGCGCGACCATCGCCGCGACGTCGGCCGCACCGATCTGCACCGACTCCAGGTCGATGCCGCAACGCGCGGCGACCCAGCATAGCCAACGCTCGAGCGCCAACGGATTGCCCGCAACGACGTCTCCGGGAACGGCAACCGCATCGAGCTCGGTTCCCGCGAGCCCCGAACGCGCAGCCAGCACCTCGAGACCTTCGCCCAGCCGCGCGACCGGCCAGCACAGCGGTTCGAGCGTCAGCACCGGCCCACCTGCTGTACGGCCCGTGCCGCCAACGCCGTCGGGCTGCGTGCCGGCGCCGGCCGCGCCGCGTCGGGCACGCCAACGGTCGACGCGCGCCCGGGCGCTTCTGACGCGAGTACGCCGCGCGCGCGCCGACCATCCTGCGCGGTCGCGTCGACGACACGGCCCTCGACGATCCTCAGGCGCCGCCAGCGATCGTCCATCCAGTCATGACCGTGGACCGCACGCTCGGCCTCGATCAGATCACGATAGCGCGTGTCGGCCGCAAGCAGTCGCAGCGGCTCGCCGTCCTCGACCAGTCGCCCGTCGTGTACCACCAGCACGCGGTCGAACGCGAGCGTCTCGGCGATGTCGTGCGTCACGCACAGCAGCGTCGCATCTCGCCACCAGCGCCGCGCGTCCCCCAGCAACTCGCGGCGCTGCTGGCGGTCCATGCCGCGAAAGGGCTCGTCGAGAAGCGCGAGTCGCACGCGGCGCTGGAGCAGCGCCCGGGCGAGCCTCACGCGCTGGCCCTCGCCGCCCGACAGCAGCGCGCCCCCCTCGCCAAGCCAGGTCTGGAGCCCTTCCGGCAGCTTCAGCAGCACGTCGCGAAGCGCCGCCGCATCGAGCACGCCGGCGATGTTCCCGGGACCATCGTCCTCGCAGGCGAACGTCAGATTGGCCAGCAGCGGACGATTCCACAACTGGATCCCGGGATCGACCCAGGCGGTGCGCCGACGCAATTCGTCGGGAATCGCGCCGTCGACCGGCGCGTCGTCGATCCGAAGCACGCCCGTCGACAGCCGGTGCCAGCCGAGCAACACGCCGACGAGCGTCGACTTGCCCGCGCCCGAAGCGCCGACGATCGCGACGTGCTCGCCTGGCCGCACGCTGAGCGTGAGCTCGTCGAGGATCGTGTGGCCGCCAGCCACCACCGATCCCGCCTCGATGTCGATCCGCAGGCCACCCGGTGCACTCGGATCGCCGCCGGCCAGACCGGCGACGCGCCGACCCTCGATCGCGCCACCCGCGACGGCGCTCGCCGATGCGGGCGTCGGCGCGGCGGCGCCGGTCGTCTCGGCCGGCGGCTCCGCCGACGGCGAGGTCAACGGCTCGAGCAATCGCAGGAGCACGTTGCGCTGGACCGGATACTGCCGCGCGAGGCCCGCGAGCTGCCCCCCGATGCCGGGAAGCTTCAAGGTCCAGTAGACGAGGAGCAGATCGCTTCCGCCGATGCCGCCGGCGAGCGTCAAGTGGTTCACGAGCAGCGTGCTCGCGAGTGCAGCACAGAGAACGGCCGGCACCCCCTGCGCCAGCATCGACAGCCTGAGCAGTGAACGCGCGGAACGCGACCATTCGACCAGCAGGCCCTCGTGCAGCCGGCGCACCGCTCGCTCGGCGCGATGGACGCGCACCGGCACGAGGCCGAGCATCGCGTCGAGGTAGGTCCCGTTCATCGCGGCCGCGTGCTGGCGCGCTCGCAGCTCGCGTTCGTTCAGCAGCGGCTGCATCAGCATCGGCACCAGCACGGCGACGCCGGCCAACGCCAGCGCGAGCGGCAGACTCGCCGGCGCCAGCCAGGCGATACCCGCGACGACGAGCACCATCTCGCCGTTCGCCTGGATGAAGTGCAGACCCATGCCGGGGAGCATCCGCGACAACTGGATGCTGTGGCTACGCTCGGCCATGTCCGAAATCGGACGGCTGTGGAAGTAGCGGTCGCTCAGGCGCGGCAGCTTGGCGAGCAGTGCCATCCGCAGCCTCGTGTCGAGATGGCGCCCCAGGCGCATCGACTCGGAAGCGATCGGCACGCGGATCAGCCAGAGGATTCCGACGAAACCGAGCAATGCGGCGACCGCCGCATGACGTTGCGCCGGAAGGTTCAGCATCGGCAGCATGTCGAAGATGCCGCGAAAGAGCAGTGTCTCGACCGCGACCGCACCGACCGCGATCGACATCGCGCCGATCAGCGCGAGCGGCGAGAGAAGTCCGTCGGCCCGCAGCATCGACCACAGCGTGCGCCACGGCCGGGCCGACGGCTCCGACAGCGCCGCCTGCAACTCCCGCGACAGCGCGGGCACGCCCGCGTCCGCTCGTGCCGCGGGCTCCGGCGATCGACGGCCGAGTACGCGCAGCAACACGGCGCCGCGCGCGAGCAGGCGCTGGTTCGCGCGGTCCTCGCTGGACGGATCGGGTGTCACCGACCAGTACGACGGCGGGATGATCGCGTGGATGTCGCGCGGGTTCTCGATCGTGCGTCGGTAGAGCGACGCGAGAAGGTTCGTCGCGTTCCAGCCGCGCCGCACCGCGCCGGAGGCGGAGATCGACTGGACCAGGCGCACGCACGCATCGAGCACGCCGAGCGCGAACCACCCGGGATCCTGCAGGGCCTGCGCGACGAGGCGCTCGGCGGCCGCGTCGGGTGCGCCGACCGACGCGATGCGTCGGCGCAGCGGCGCAAGACCGGGTTCGCTCGCGGCCCAACTTCGCCACTCGGTCGCCGGCACGCTCATCTCGTGGCGGAACAGGTCGGCCTGAAGGCGCCGCCACGACATCCACCTGCGTCCCGAGGCCGGGTCCATGACCTGCACCCACGGTCCGACCCGACGCCACACGACGAGGAAGTGCGCAGCGCCGTCCGATTGCGTGACGATGAACAGGCCGGGCACGACACCCGCCGTCTCGAGAAATGCGATGTCGACCGGCAGCAGCACCTGCTCGACGTGCACGCCGAGCGCATTCGCGATCGACTCGATGGTGTCGATCGACGTGCCGTCGAGGTCCGTCTGGCACGCCTCCCGCAGCCTGGCGTAACTCGCGCGCACGCCGAAGCCTTCGAGCACGCATTTCAGCGCCGCCGGTCCACAGTCCATTGCCGATGTCTGGACGACCTCGGGTGCGAGCCAACGGCGCCGCAGGGCAGTGCTCATCGGTCCACGCCCCGCGCAGGCCCGGCGGCGGACTCGGCGACGAAGGCCGGCCGCGAAAGCATCTGCCCTGCCGCCCTCAATGCCAGCACGGCCGGCGCGGCCTCGTCGATCGCGATCTCGATCGCCCCGGGCAGCCCATGCTGCATCGCGAGTCCTTGCAGGCGCTCGCGGTCGGGCGAAAGCTCGACGCGAACGCGTCCGTCACGGATCTCGGTGCCCACCCGTGCGACGGTCGCCTCGACGACACCGAACTGCGCCCAGGGGAAGCCGTCCAGGCGCATGCGCGCCCGCTGGCCCGGATGCGCGCGTCCGAGCACCGACGCAGGCGGGAACTCGGCGACGATCACGAACGCCCCCTCGGGCACGACCACCGCGAGCTGCTGGCCGGGCGCGACGTAGCCGCCGTCGCGCAGGGGCGCGACCGCGCCGACCCTTCCGCCGATCGGGGCGCGCAACCGGTGGTGCTCGATCTCCTGCTCGAGACGGCGGATCGTCGCGCGCATCGTCGTCGTGTCGCTCTCGAGCGTGACGGCGAGTCGGTTCAGGTCCTCGATCTCCGCCTGGCTCTGGTTCGCGCGCGTCTCGGCCTCCGACTCGAGACGCAGGACGTCGGATCCGAGCGCCTCCTTCGCGGCAGCCAGCTTCCTTGCCTCGGCAGACGCCCGCAGCGCCTCGATCCGCGCAGCACCACCCTGCTCGCTCTCGTCCCGCAGCCGCCGCTCGTTCAGGCGGGCGAACTCCACCCCTGCCTGTGCCTCGCCGAGCCTGTGGCGCGCCGAGCGGATCCCTGCGACAGCGGCCTGGTGCTTCTGTTCCCTTGCACGCGACCGGATGGCGATCTCGCGTCGAACCGAGGCGAGCCGCGGCGCGATCCCCGCGAGTCGGCTCTGCTCCTCGCGCAATCGGAGAATGGCGGCGCGCGAGTCGAGTTCGATCAACACGTCGCCCTGCGCGACCGTCTGGCCGATCGAGACCGCAACCGTCGCGATGCGTCCGGCCAGGGTCGGCGCGATCGGATGCGCGGCTTGCTGGACCTCGATCCGCGCGTCCGGAGAAACTTCGTAGACGGTCACGCGACCGAGCACGAACCACGCGGACCAGCAGGCGAGAAGCAGCAACCCCGTGGCCCATAGCCAGCGCGCGGTGTGCGGACCGTCCAGATCGAGCGAACGCGTGGTGCGGGAGAAAAGAACTGGCAATCAGGCCTCGATCGAAGAGGACCACGGATCCGCAGCCATCCGATGCGAACACGTGTTCGTGCGACGCACCGCGCCGCGCGCGTCGCATGTGCCGCGAACGCGGTCCGCAATTTAGCGCAGGCCTCGCGCAAAGTCGACGCGAACGGACTCGGTGCACTCGACGTGATGGATCGACGTCGAGACACCGTGACGCGTGCGGCGCGACGAAGGGCGCGCGGCAGCGCGGGAAATGGCGCAGGCGCCATCCGCCTCCGGGGGGGCATTTGCCCCACCTGCACCGACGCGCGGCTGTCACCGGCCATCGGGGCGCAGGAAAATCAATGACCTGCGCATTCCCGCTGGTTGGCACACCGTTTGCGTATCGGACTGCATGACCGCGATTACCGGCCTCTGTCCGAACCAGCCTGAGCAGCACGACGCCACGACGTCGCTCGTGCCGTCCGACATGCTGCTGCTGCCGATGCAGCGCAGCGTGGTGCAGCAGTACGCGCTCAATCCGGAGGGTGTTCGAGAACTGCGCCTCTTCTACGGGGACAAGGAGATCAGCTTCGACGACCCGGCCTTCTTCGGGTTCGGCGAGGCACTGGCGAAGCAGTCCCGCTTCGCCGCGGGCGACGCGACGGGTTGGGGAGGCGGCTATGCGTGGCACGAGGTCGAGCCCCTGCTGGCACAACTCGTCGATGACGGCATTCTCCGTCGGGCCGGCGAAGCGGATGCCGACGAGCGCGTCGCCCGGAGTGGCGGCGAACGCGCGTCGCCGCTGCCGCCTGCGACCTGCGAGCGGGCGCGAGACTGGACGGCGTGCGATCCGCTGATGCGCGAGCTGACCGGCCGCCCACTCGAGGCCGGTCATCTCGAACTCGTGGTGCCGGTGTTCCGCGTCGCGCATCCTGCGCTCGACGCGGACGGGCGCCAGGTCGGCGAGGCCAACGTCTTCCCTCCGGCACTCAGGATCGACGTGCCGACGCGCTGGCGCACATGCATCTACGCCGGCACCCGCTTCCAGACCGAGCGACCGATGAACGTGACGGCGCTCAAGGCGATGCGCACGCACTGGCCCGCGATGATGGCGCTGCTGCGTGCCGTGCGTGCCGCCTACCTGCGGCGCTTCCCGGACGCCGCCGCAGCTTGGACGGTCGGCCATCTCGAGCGCCTGTCGACCAGCGTGCTCGCATTGCCGACCTATCTGCTGATGCGTGAGCACGGGCGCATTGGCAACGGCGAGTTGCACCCTGCACTGTCGTGCCTGTTCCGCGTGACCGACGGGCTGCGCATGACGATGCACCAGATGCTGTTCGTGCCCGTCGGAGAACCGACGCTGGACCCGGATGCGCCGATGACGTCCGCCGACATCCTCGCGTACGCCGAGCGCAACTACTCGTTCCACTCCGAGCACGGCGTCTGTGCCGGCCCCCAGGCGATGATCGCCGAGTTCCTGTCGGTCGTCGTCGACGGCAACGGCGCCGAAGCTCAGCAGGCGGCGCTCGACGCACTCGACCCGGC
Organism: Lautropia sp.; assembly: GCA_050248115.1. Taxonomy (GTDB): domain Bacteria; phylum Pseudomonadota; class Gammaproteobacteria; order Burkholderiales; family Burkholderiaceae_E; genus Lautropia. Next base: position 11,056 of record JBFWSZ010000010.1, on the reverse strand, counting down.
GCTGAAGGACGCACTCTCGGCCGTCGAGCCGGCGCTCGATTACGGCCTGCTCGGTCTGCAGGCCTATGCGACCGTGTTCTCGCTGTGGCCCGCGATGTCGCGCGCCTATGCGCGCATCGCCGAACTGCTCGACCTCTGGCCGGCGCCGACGCCTGCACCGATCGCGTCGCTGCGCGAACGGCTGCATGCACATCTGCGCACGCTTCGCACCGCGAGCTACCTCGGCAAGGAGCAATGGCGCGCCGAGCGCGAACACGTCTATGCCGACATGTTCGATCGCTGCGCGGCGGGACTCGAGGGCCGCGCCGGCGGACGCGGCCGCGCGTTCGCCGACTGGGTCGCGGGATACCCGCACCGGCCGACGACCCGCGCACTGCGCGATCCCTTGCGCGCGGCGGTGCTGGCCTCGATCGGCATGCCGCCCCACGCGGAACTGCCGGCCGTCGACGCGCTGACCACCGCGCTGCTCGACTACGCGCAGCGCGAACGCGCGCTGCTGGCCCTCGCCTGCGACGTGCAGGCACGGATCAACGCGCTGCTCGGACGCCGGACACCGCTCGGCGCGTTCAGTGCCGCCGACATCGACCTGCACAACCGGCTGCAGGGGCCGCAGCAGAGCCGCCTTCCGCACCTGTTCGACGTGCTGGCCGACACGCTGGCGATCCGTCTCGTCATCGACGATCGCCACATGGCGCTCGCGCCCTCGCCGCGCGACACGGACGGGCGCGCCGACGCGTGCGTCGAACCGATCGACGCGAGGGCGCGCAGCGTGCGCGCCCCGTCACCGAATTCGGCCGGCATGGTGCCGGCCGAACCCCGTGCGAACCGCACGACCCAAGGAGAAACGACATGAAAGTCAAGACCAACGTCCGAGCCGGCCGTGGCAGCAACAGCAACTCGAACAGCAAGGGCAACCCCACCGGCACCGGCTCGACCGACAGCTCGAGCGCCGAGGACGCGACGCCGGTCTACGTGCCGCCGGTGAGCCGCTGCGTCGGCATCTGACGCCGCGCCCTGGCGTTGCCCGCGTCATCGAGCCGCAAGCCCGGATGACGCGAGGCCACGCGAGGCCGGGCGGCGCCGATCGCGAGCGACCGCCCCCGCACGAGGACGGCCGGCCGGCCCCTACCCGGTCCCGGCCGGCCGTCCTCGTGCGGCGCGCCGCCATGCTGATGGTGGCACTTCGAATCCTGAGCGGCTGCGCAGCGGGTCAGGCGCCCTCGGCACCGTCGTCTTCCCCACCGACCGTACCCGCCGCGTTCCGCGAGTCGACCGACCCGGTCGACTCGCGCTGGACCGACATCGCGGCGACCGACATGCCTCCCTCGGGCGCCTGGTGGAGCGCGTTCGGTGATCCCACCCTCGACGCGCTGGTCGAACGTGCCGGCCGCACCAACCACGACATCCACGTCGCCGCCGCGCGCCTGACGCAGGCGCGCGCCGCACTGCAGGCGGCACGCGCGGCGCACGCGCCGCAGGCGGCGCTCGCCGGCGGCGCTTCGCGCCAGCGGGGCGCGGCGGTCGATCGGACGAGGGGCACCGGCGACCGCTTCGACCTCGGCGTCGGGGCGTCCTACGAAATCGACCTCGCCGGTCGCCTCACACGGGACGACGACGCGGCGCAGGCCGACGTGACCACACGGGCCGAACTGCTGCGCCAGTCCAGCCTGGCGGTCCAGACCGAGGTCGCGCGCGTCTACTTCGCGCTGCGCGCGCTCGACGCCGAGCGATCGCTCGTCCGCGAAACCTTCCGTTCGTATCAGGCGTCGCTGAAGCTCCAGGAGCGTCGTCGCGACGCGGGTTCGATCGCCGAACTCGAACTCGAGCGAATGCGTACCGAGGCCAGCAGCGTGCGCGCCGACGCGATATCGCTCGATCGACGTCGCGCCGAACTCGACCATGCGCTCGCCGGCCTCATCGGCGCGACGCCGTCCGCCTTCACGCTGGGCGAGGCGCACTGGCAGCCCACCCTTCCCGCCATCCCGCCCGGCATTCCGAGTCGATTGCTCTCGCGCCGCCCCGATGTGGTCGCCGCGCGCTCGAGCGTGGCCGCCGCCCAGGCGCGCGCGGGCGCAGCCCGTACCGCCTGGTTTCCGAATCTCGCCCTCACCGCCTTCGACGGCGTGGCATCACCCGATCTCGGCGACCTGCTGCGGCTGTCGGCGCGCGTGTGGGGCCTCGGCGCATTGCTGAGCCTGCCGCTTTTCGACGGCGGCAAGCGCGAGGCGGCGGTCGGCGCCGCCGATGGCGAGCTCGCCGCCGCGCTTGCGTCCTACCACGCCCGGATACTGGTCTCGTTTCGGGAAGTGGAGGACAACCTGTCCGCGCTTCGCCTGCTCGCGCTGCAGGACAGCGCGCAGCGCAGCGCCATCGCGTCGGCCAGCCGAGCGACCGAGCTCTCGGCGCGACGCTATCGCAACGGGTCGGGCGCCCAGCTGGACCTGCTCGACGCACAACGGGTCGAGCTTCGCCTGCGGCGCCTCTCGCTGCAGGTGACTGCAGACCGGCACGAGGCAACCGTCGGGCTGATCAAGGCACTGGGCGGCAGCTGGGACACGCCACAACACGCTCGAGCCCGTACCGTAGGACGCCGGGTGACCGGCGAGCGCAGCGACTGGCCACGAGGTGGCCCGGGTCATCCAACCTGACGATGTGGACCGATCGCGCCGCGCCTATAGTCCGCGGCAGCCGTCCAAATTGACCCCAGACCGCCAGGAGAACCCTCATGCCGATGTCACCGCGACGCGCCGGACGTTCCCGTTCGCTTGGCGCGCGAACCCTGACCGCGTTGATCGCCCTCGCCACGCTGGCGCCGATCGGCGCGCACTGCGCCGACATCAAGGTGCTGGCCGTGGTGATCTACAAGACCTCGATGGACAAGCTCACGGCGGAGTTCGAGCGACAGACGGGGCACCGTGCCGAAGGGATCGTGATGAGTCCCAATCCGCTGGTCGACGCGTATCGGAAGGACGGCGGCTTCGACGTGGTGATGACGATCAAGCCGACCGTGGAGAAGTTCGTCGCGGACGGCATCGCCCGTGGCGACACCCGCCGCACCGTCGCCCGGTCCGGCATCGGCATCGCCGTACCTGCCGGCACGCCGCGACCCGCGATCGCGACCAGCGAGGAACTCGAACGCACGTTCAGGCAGACGCCGACGATTTCGTACTCGAAGGGTCCGAGCGGCGTCTACGTCGACACCCTGTTGCGGCGAATGAAGATCGAGAACACCGGCAACACGAAATTCGTGATCGCGCAGGGGGAGCCGGTCGGCGCGATCGTGGCGCGCAAGGCCGCGATGCTCGGCATGCAGCAGATGAGCGAACTGATCGGCATCGACGGCATCGACGTCATCGGCCCGCTGCCGGCCGACGTGCAGCACTTCACGATCGTCGACGCGGCGCTGCATCCCGCCGCGCGAAGCCCGCAGGTCGCACTCGCGTTTCTCGAGTTCCTGAAGACACCCGAAGCGATCGCGATCATCCGCAAGGCGGGCATCGACACACCCTGAATGCCCGCTCAGTCGAACTTCAGCGTCAGCCCGGTGACGAACAGCAGGTCGCGTCGCGCCGTGCCCACGCCCGGCAGGTCGATCCCCGGCGGGGTCGCGCCGGGCTCGCTGTTGTAGCGCCAGGCGATGGTCGCGTTCAGGCTGAAGCGATTGTCGATCGCCACCGAGATGCCGGCGTCGAGCACCGCGCGGTATCGCCCGAAGTCCCTCAGGTTCTGGTAGATCGTCAGCTTCTGGTGGAACGAGGTCGTGTCGGTGAACCGGTGCCGCGACTCCTCGCCGATCAGGTACTCGACGTGCGCGTAGTTGTCGCGCAAGCGATCGGCGATGATCACCGGCTCGTAGTAGCGGTTGTCCAGATACCCGAGGCCGGTGAACACGTCGAAGCTCGTCGGCTCGCGCTGCACGAGGTGCAGGCCCAGGCCGAGCGACGTCCCCGTGCGAAGCTGCACGTTGGCCGGACGGTCGCGCAGCGCATCGAGTTCGCCGAAGCCGTACCAGCGATTGCCGATGTCGCGCTCGTATCGCGCCGCGCCGCCGATCTGGTCGGACTGGGTCGTGCCCTGTCCGGACAGTCTGAGCACCTTGCCGTTGAGCGAGAGCTTGTCGCCGACGCCGGCCCGCACCGCGTCGCCGCTGAAGCTGAGCTGGCTCGAATCGCTGTTGCCGGACGCGATGCTCGCGCCGGCGCCGAACGCGTATCGCCACTGGTCGTCCCGCTTGACGGTGGCCTGCGCATGCGCGTCGCGCATGCCGAACACCGGATTCGCGGACCGGTCCTGCAATGCGTCGACCGCGAGCGCCGCCACGAGCACGGCCACCGCGACCAGCGACGCGGCAGGACGCGCCGGGGTGCAGCGGGATCGGCGTGAAGGGATGGACTGCGGGGAAGCAACTGCCGGACTCTGGGTCATGACGCGCAATCTAGCAGGAAGCTCGCCGCGACTCGCGTGATGCCCCCCTCGCCCGGCTGCCCACCCCTGCAGGCACCGCCGAGACGTGCTCGGCAGGCGGATCGATCGACCGGCGGGTACCCGCGCCCGCCGCATGGATGCCGCACGGCGCATGACCCGGGCCATTCGTGGCACGCTCGTGATCATCCAGAACCCGTCTCCGGCCCTCGCGTTGTTCCTCGACACCCGTCGCCTCGATCGACGCCTGCTGCGCACCGATGTCGCGATCGTCGGCGCCGGCCCCGCGGGCATCGCGATCGCCCGCGAGCTGGACGCGGCCGGCGTGCAGACCTGCCTGCTCGAGAGCGGCGGCCATGTCCGCGACGAAGCGACGGCGAACCTGTATCGCGGCAAGAGCACCGGCCGCCGCTACGAGTTCGCCGACGGCCACCGCAGCCGCTTCTTCGGCGGCAGCGGCAACTGCTGGGGCGGCTTCTGCCGGCCGTGGGACGCGAGCGCCTTCGTCGCGCGCGACTGGGTCGCGCACAGCGGCTGGCCGATCGACGCCGCGACGCTCGCGCCGTTTCTGGTTCGCGCGAACCGCTTTGTCGGCCTCGCGCACGATCGCTACGACCCGCAGGCATGGTTCGATGCGGTCCGGGCGGCCGGCGGTGCGGTCCGCAGGCCGCCGCTGGACCTCGCGCGCCTGGAGGACATCGTCTCGCAGATCAGTCCGGCGCAGCCGCTCGGCCCGCGTTACGCCGACGCGCTCGGCCGAGCGCGTCACGTGTCGGTGCTGCTCTGGGCCAACGTCGTCGAGATCGCGACGAACGAAGCCGGCGACCGCGTCGAGCGGCTCGTCGTCCGAACGCTGACCGGTCGCGAACTCGCAATCGAGGCACGCCAGGTCGTGCTGGCCGCCGGCGGCATCGAGAACGCCCGCCTGCTGCTCGCGTCGAACCGGCAGCAGCCCGGCGGCGTGGGCAACGCGCACGGGCTGGTCGGGCGCTTCTTCCAGGACCATCCGCGGATCATCGGGCCGCGCATCGCGCTCGCGCCCGAATGGCGGCACGCGCCCTACCTCGACATCAAGTTCAACTGCATCGCCGACGAACTCGCGATCGACGGCCAGCGCATCAGCGGCCAGATGCGCCTGCCCTTCGAGGTGCAGCGCCGCGAGCGACTGCTCGACGCGCAGTGCTGGCTGCGCTCGTGCTATGCCGGCGAGGGCACGGAACTCGTCCGCGCGCTGACCCGGATGCACCAGCGCCAGACGCGTGCGCGGTCGATGACCGAGCGCCTCGTGCCCGACCTGCTCGCGCTGCTGCGCGAACCGGTGACGACGCTGCGATACACGCACGCGCACCTGAGCGGCTCGCGCAAGGCCGTTCGCGACGTCAGGCTCGAACTGATCGTCGAACCCGAACCCGATCCGGATTCGCGCGTCACGCTGTCGGCCGAGCGTGATACGCTCGGCGTGCCACGCGTGGCGATCGACTGGCGGCTGACCGACCGGATGAAGCGCACCGTCGACCGCAACGTCGAACTGATCGGCGCCGAACTGCTGCGCGCCGGCGTCGGGCGCGTCGAGGCGGGCCCGCGGCTCGTCGACAGCGGATGGCCGGCGGACCTCGAAGGCACCTTCCATCACATGGGTACGACCCGCATGCACGATTCGCCCGAGCACGGTGTCGTCGATCGCGACTGCCGGGTGCACGGGGTCGGCAACCTGTCGATCGCCGGCTCGTCGGTGTTCACGACCTCGTCGTCGAACCACCCGACGCTGACGCTGGTCGCGCTGGCGCTTCGGCTCGCCGACCGCCTCGTCGCCGAGTGCAGGCGCGGCGACGCGCCGAATGCGAACGCGGCGCCGGGCGCCCCCGGTCCGGCGCCGGCCGCCGCGACGGGGTCGTGATCACACCGTGCCCGACCCCCGCGCCACGAACCCCCGCGTCTCGCGCCTGCTGATCGGTGTCACCTGGGTCGAGGTCGCGGTGCTGATCGTGGCCGGCGGCGGCCTGCTGCTCGCGATGCCCACGGTCGTCGGCGTCTGGCCCTGGTCGCTCGCGCCGTACAACCTGCGCTTCCTGGGCGGACTGTACACCGCGGCGCTCGTCGCCGCGTATCTGCAATCCTCGCAGGGCGGGTGGGCCCCCGGCAGGGTCGTGACGACGATGATCTTCGTGTTCACGCTCGTGGTCAGCGTGCTGTCGGTCGTGCATCTGGGGCGCTTCGAGCCGTTGCGCGCGCCGTCGTGGATCTGGTTCGTCCTGTACGTCGGCGTCTGCGTCAACGCGGGCGTACACCTGCTGTACTACCGCCGCCTGCCCGTCGTCGGTGCCGCCCCCTCGGGCACCGTCCGCGCGGCATTGCTCGCGCAGGCGTTCGTACTCGGGACCTACGGACTGGCGCTGCTCGTCGCGACCGAGTTCGCCGCGCGGCTCTGGCCATGGAAGATCGACACCTTCCACGCGCAGCTCTACAGCGTCGCTTTCCTGGCACCCGCTGCCGGCGCCCTCGCGCTGCGACGCGCGGCGGCGCGGATCGACTGGGCGACGCTGGGACTGACGCAGCTCGCGTGGGGCGCGCTGCCGATCGTCGCGCTGGTGGTCGTGGACCGGCAGGCGCGTCGCGTCGTCTGGACGGACTGGCCGGTGTGGGGATGGATCGCGCTGTTCGCGACGATCACGGCGATGGGCGGGTGGATGCTGTCGCGCGCCCGAGCGAACCCGCGCCGGACGCCGCCGTCCTGAGAGAATGCGCGCTCGGCGAGGCCCGCTCCGGGCCGCGCACTGAAGGAGTGACGGATGCGCTGGCTGCGGACCCAAGCGATGCCCGGCTGGGTGCCGGTCGTCGTCGGCGTGACCCTGGTCCAGGCGGTGCTCGCGCTGATGGTCCGCGCGCAGCCGCTGCTCGGCGTGCCGCTGACGGCGGCGGCGGGCGTGTCGCCGGATTCGGTCGGCCAGCTCGCCTCGGCGACCAGCCTGGGCAGCATGCTGTTCTTCCTGTGGGGCACGCCCGCGCTCGCCCACGTCGACTCGCGGCGCCAGCTTCGCTGGGGATGCGCGCTGGCCGCCGTGGCGATCGTGCTCTGCGCGTCGCCCTCCTGGGCGCTGATGCTCGTGGCCGCGCTGCTGATCGGCGTGGGCTACGGGCCGTCGGCGCCGGCCGGCAGCGACGTGCTCGCTCGTGCCGTCCCGCAGCGGCGTCGGGCGCTCGGTTTCTCGATCAAGCAGGCCGGCGTGCCGCTGGGCGGCCTGGCCGGCGGCCTGCTGCTGCCCTTCGTGCTGGCGCGCGCCGGGCTCGAGGCGGCGTTGCTCGCTGCCGCCGCGATCGCGCTGCTCGCGGCGCTGCTGCTCGGACCCCGCCGGCTCGCGGCGGACGCAGCCGGCGCAGCCGGCGCAGCGGACGCGGCAGGCGCGGCGGGCGCGGCGGGCGCGGCGGGCGCGGCGGGCGCGGCGGGCGCGGCGACACGGCCGGCGGCACCGCCGGCCGTGCGCGAACCCTTCGATCTCCTCGCGCCACTGTCGACGCTGCGGATGCTCGTCGCCACGACGGGGGCCCTCGGCCTCTCGATCGCCGGCTTCGGCCTCGCCTACGCGCAAGGCATCGTGCTCGGCTACTACCCGGTCTATCTCGTCGAGCGGCTCGGCCTGCCGATCGCCGCGGCCGGTGCTCACTTCGCGCTGCTGCAGGCGATGGGCATCGGCGGGCGAATCGCGATGGGCTGGGCGAGCGACGCGATCGGCTCGCCGACGCGCGCGCTGGTGCCGCTCGGGGCGAGCTCGGCCGCGACGCTGTTCGTGCTGGCGTGGCTCGAACCCGGCGGCAGCGCCGTCTTGCTTGGCCTGGTGTCGGCGCTCGCGGGACTGACCGTGATGTCGTGGAACGGCGTGTTCCTGGCCGCGCTCGCGAACCTCGCGCCGGCGGGCAAGGTCGGCCATGTCACCGCGGCGGGCACGGTCGTCGTGTTCCTCGGTTACGTCGCGGGCCCGCTGGCGATGCAGCTCGCGGTCCGCACGAGCGGCAGCTACGGGGTGGGTCTGATGCTCGCCGCGGCGGTACCCGCGATCGCGGCGGCCGTTCTACTTCTGGCGCGTTCGCGCTAGCGGTCGTCGCGCACCCGCCTGTATGCTCGCCCTTGTCCGAACGGCGAGGAGATGATCATGCGACGTACAGCCTGTCTGATCGGCCTGATGCTGGCCTGCATACCTGCCACCCATGCGCAGACGGCGGCAGACGACTATCCGTCGAAGTCTGTTCGCGTCGTCCTCACGGTGCCACCGGGCGGCGCGACCGACTTCATCGCCCGCACGATCGGCGCGAAGCTCGAAGGTTTCCTCGGCCAGCCGGTCGTCATCGAGAACCGCGGGGGCGCGAGCGGCACGATCGCGGCGGCAGCCGTCGCACGCGCGGCGCCGGACGGCTATACGCTGATGCAGAACACGATCACGACGCACGGCATCGGCCCGCACCTCTACCACAAGCTCCCGTACGACTCGTACAAGGACTTCACCCCGATCGGCATGGTCGCGGATCTGCCGCTGATCATGGTCGTGAATGCGCAGGTCCCGGCGAACTCGGTCGCCGAGTTGCTCGCGCTGATCAAGGCCGACCCGACGAAGTACAGCTTCGCGTCGGCGGGCAATGCCACGCCGCCGCACATGGCCGGCGAACTCTTCAAGTTCGTGACGGGCGTCGATCTGCTCCACGTTCCCTACAAGGGTAGCGGCGCCGCCGTCGTCGACGTCGTCGGCGGCCGCGTACCGATCATGTTCGACGCCGCGCCGTCGCTGCTCTCGCACATCAGGTCCGGCAAGCTGCGGGCGCTCGCGGCGGCGAGCCCGACGCGCAACCCGTTGTTCCCCGAGTTGCCGACCTTCGGCGAACTGGGCTACAAGGGCATCGAGGTCTCGCTCTGGTACGGGATGCTCGCGCCGGCAGGCACGCCTGCGCCGATCGTCGCGCGCCTCAACGCGGACCTTCAGAAGGTCCTGGCATCGCCCGACGTGAAGGAGAAGCTTGCCGCGCGGGGAGCGATCCCCGCCGGGGGCACGCCCTCGGCGTTCGCCTCGTTCATGAAGGCCGAATACGACCGATGGGGCCCGGTCGTGAAGAAGGCCGGCGTCAAGATCGACTGAGCGGCCGGGGGTCCCCGATGGGCTCGCCGGCACGCCCGCCCTACCTCGACGCGCTCGCGGATTTCGTCGTCGACACCCGCCTCGCCGACCTCCCGCAGGCGGTCGTCGATCGCGGACGCTGGATCGTCGCCGATTGCGTTCCGGTGATGGCGATCGGCATGCGTACGCCGGAAATGCAGGCGCTGGCCGCCCGTCAGCTCGCGCAGGCAGGGCCCGGTCACGCGTGGGTGCTGGGCACGGGACAGCGGGCGAACCCCCTCGATGCGGCGTTGCTCAACGGCACGGCCGGCACCTGCCTCGAGCTCGACGAGGGCAACCTCCACGTCGGCGGCGGCCATCCCGGCATCCAGGTCGTGCCCGCCGCGCTTGCCGCCGCGCAGGCGCATGCGTGCAGCGGTGCGGATCTGCTGCTCGCGGCGATCCTCGGCTACGAGGTCTGCGCGCGGATCGTGCGCGGCGCGGTGCTCCGCCCCTCGGTCCATTCGCACGGCACCTACGGGGTGATCGGCGCGGCGATCGCCGTCGCGAAGCTCGAGGGTTGCACCCGCGTGCAGGTCCGGGAGCTGCTCAACGTCGCGGCGACGATGGGCATGGCGACGAGCCGCCAGAGCCTGCTCGAGGGATCGACCGTTCGCAACATCTACACCGGCCACGCCGGCTACATGGGGCAGATGGCAGTGCGGCTCGTCGATTCGGGGTTCACCGGGGAGGTCGACGGCGTCGGCTCGGTCTTCGGGCGGGTGCTGTCGGACCGCTTCGACCGGGATCGGGTCGTCGAGCGCCTCGGCATCGACTGGGTACTGATGCAGAACTACTTCAAGCTCCATCCGACCGGGCGGTACGTGCACTCGGCGATCGATGCGCTCGAGGACGCGCTGGCGGGCACGCCGCAGGGACGCATCGACGTCGCGTCGATCGAGCGCATCGACGTCCGCGCGTATCGCCTGGCGGCGATGCTGAACGGCAAGTCGATCACCACGTCCTTCGGCGCGCGGTTCTCGATCCCCTTCGCACTCGCGACCCTGCTGCACCACGGCCACGCCGGCCTGCGCGCCTTCGACGAGGACGCCGTCGCGAACGCGACCGTGCAGCGACTCGCGGCGCGGATCGACGTGCGCCACGAGCCGGCGTTCGACGAGACGTACCCGAACGAGCAGCGCTGCGAGCTGCGCGTCACGCTGCGCGACGGCAGGTCGATCGACGGGCGGTGCGTGATCACGAAGGGCGAACCCGACAAACCACACGGCGAAACCGCGCTGCGGGCGAAGTTCGACGCGCTCGGCAACGAGGTCTGGCCGCCCGCGACGACCGCCCGCCTCGCGCAGGATCTGGCCGCGCTGGCCGACATCGAGGACCTGCGGGGCTGGTCGGCGGGCTACGCGCTCTAGCCCGTCTTTCTCAACTCGGTGCTCGCGCTGGCCCCAAGTGATTGATTCTATTGAACGCGGTCCCTGACGGTCTTCACTACAAGGTCATTTGCGCGCCGGCGGTCTCGCCCGGTCTTGCGGTGA
>JBFWSZ010000009.1:0-310589 GCA_050248115.1 Lautropia sp. | reverse complement strand
CGGTGCCCTTGCCCAGACCCTCGGCGAAGGTGATGTTGATCTTGACCTGCCCGTTGGTGCGCTTCTCGATCCTGTTCGCGAAGTCCTTTTCGAGTTGCACGAAGGGGCCGTCTGGCAGATAGTGGCCCCAGCGGAGCTGATACTTGGCCTGGGCCGCTGCGCCGCCCGCGACGGTGAGTGCGGTGGCGCCGATGAGCGCGGCCGCGAGAAGACGTGCACGACATTGAAGCATCAGGATTCCCCGTTGCAATCGGCGCCCACTGGGCAACGCCGCAATTTCACGGCTGCACGGAAAAATGTCAAGCCTTGCGCGGCGCCGGCGTACCGCAATGCCAGGAATGAGCGACGGTGTCTCGAGCGACGGTGTCGACGAGCCGTGGGTGACGCGGCACCTGATACGATTGCGCGGTCCTCCAGGAGGTCCCATGCAGCAGCAATCGTCTCTCCCGAATCCCCTCGGCGTTCCCGCCGGCGAGTGGCAGGTGCGTGTCGATCTGGCCGCAGCGCACCGGCTCGCGTGCATGCACGGCCTGAACGAGGCGATCTTCAATCACCTGACCGCGGTGGTGCCCGGCAAGCCGGGCCGCTACTACCAGATCCCGTTCGGCCTGCACTGGTCCGAGGTCACTGCCAGCTCGTTCATGGAGCTCGACTTCGAGGGCAAGGTGCTGCGAGGCGAGGGCGAGCCGGAACGCTCGTCGATCTGCATCCACGCCCCCATCCATCGGCTGGCACCGCAGGCCGCCTGCGTCTTCCATACGCACATGCCCTTCGCCAGTGCACTCACACGGCTCGAGGACCAGACGCTCAAGCCGATCGGGCAGACCGAGACGATCCTCATCAATAGCATCGCCTACGACGATCACTATCCCGGCCCTGCATTCGAACTCGCGGAGGGCGAGCGCCTCGCACGCGTGCTCGGTGACAAGAACGTCCTGTTCATGGCCAACCACGGTGTCGTGACGGTCGGCGAGACCGTTTCTCAGGCCTACGAACTGCTCTATTACATCGAACGCGCGGCGCAGGTACAGATCTACGCGATGTGGACCGGACGTCCGTTGCGCATGCTCCCCAAGGCGGTGATCGAACGCACCGCGGGCCTGGTCGGTGCGCCGGCGTACTACGGTCAGCCCAACCACGTGACCCACTTCGCCGCGCTCAAGCGGATGCTCGACCGTCGCGAACCCGACTACAAGACCTGAGGGCCGGCGCGGGAGCGGGCTCGGGCGAGGCCGGCCCGCGACCTCAACGATCGCCGGAAAAGTCGCTGGCGAGCGGGCGCTGGCCGGCGAATCGCCGGACGTGGTCGATCATCGACTGCGAAGGCTTCGTGTAGAGCTGCCGTCGACTGACGCTCGAGCCGGTGGTGCGGGCGAGGCGGGCCAGGTAGGCCGCGTGCTGGAATAGCACGCCGAGGCTGTCCATCACCGGCACGTCTGCCTGTGACTGCAGGCGGCCGCGGCGCACCAGGAATTCGTTCAGGACACCGTCGGCCGGGATCACGATGTCGGCGCCATTCGCGATGACGCGCGCGGCGGCCGCGTCGAAGCGTGCTTCGATGTCCTGCGCGGTGGCTTCGTCCGCTTCGAGCGCGAACTCGTCGATCGGCGGATCGAGCGCGACGGCGCCCGCGAATCGGCGCTCGAGCCCGTAGGCCATCATCATGTCCGAATAGTCCTCGGACTGATCGGCGCAGAGGGTCACGAGCCCGAAGCGCCGACCCAGCGAGCAGGCGGTGAGCGCGCAACTCTCGCCGAGGCTGGCGACCGGGATGTTCACGAGGGATCGGGCCTCGCGCAGTGCCGGATCGAAGAAGCACCCGATCGCGACGGCGTCGAAGCCTTCGCGTTCGGCCACCATCGCGGCGTCGCACACCTGGAGCCCCTGCACCGCCGCGACGTAGCGATGCCGGATCGCGTCGATCGGCGCGACGCCTTCGCCGTAGGTGCCGGCGCGCAGCCCGTGCACGCTGACCTGGGCGTCGCTGCCCATCACGTCGGCGGCATGCCTGGCCAAGGTGCTGCGGTAGATCGGCATCACCGTGAGGTCGGTGAAACTCTGGTGCCAGATGCGCATCTCGACTCGCGGCGTTGGACCTTGGTCGGGCGAATGTAGCACGCCGGTTCTGGGTGGCGAGACCGCGGTCGGCGAGGCGTTCAGCGCGCCGTACCGCCCCAGACGGAAATCCGCCGGATCCGCGCCCCTTCGAACTCGAACAGGTTGAGGTTGTCCCCGGTCTGCTCGATGCCGTCACGGTCGACGCGCCGCAGGTCGAAACGGGTCGCGACGCGAGCCGCGGACGTGTCGACCGTGTGCTGGGTGTTGCCGTGCCAGGACGACTCGACCTGGGCACCGCGCGCGGTGAAATAGTCGCGGATGCCGGTGTCGCGCCCGGCGCAGACCTTGCCCAGCGTGCGGTACTCGAGCACGCAATCGGCCGTCATCGTCGAGAGGATCGCCGCGATGTCGTCGCGATCGACGGCGGCGAAGTATGCTTCGATGATGTCGACGAGGGCGGTGGCGCTTGGCTGAACGCTGGACCTCGACATGCGGTCCGATCTCCTCAGGCTCGGGCCGCCCGATGATATAGGAGCGATACCTCGCCATGAAGCCAATCTCGGCCGCGCCCGAGCGCCCGGCGCCGACGATCGCGCACCCCGCGCCGCGCCACCCATGACGGGCCCGCTGCCTCGCGTCAACCGCCAGTACGTGATGGCGCAGCGCCCGCAGGGCGAGGTCTCGGAGCGCGACTTCGCGATCCGCGAGGTGCCGATGCCCGAGCCGAAGGCGGGCGAGATGCTCGTTCGCGCACACTACCTGTCGGCCGATCCCCTGCAGCGCTATCGCATGGAACCGACGTCGGGATACGGCAAGGTGCTCGCCGACGGTGAGCCGCTCAAGGGGCGCATGGTGGGGCGTATCGTGCAATCCCGTCACCCGGGATACCGCGAAGGCGAATTCGTCGAAGGCATGCTCGGGTGGCAGGAGTACGCGCTCTCGGACGGGAGCACCGGCCGCGCCGAGTACGCACCGGGGATCTCGCGCGTGGATCCGAGCATCGCGCCGATCACGACCTCGTTGGGGATTCTCGGGATGCCCGGCGTCACCGCCTACTTCGCGCTGCGCGACATCTGTGCACCGAAGGCGGGCGAGACTGTCGTCGTCTCGTCCGCGGCCGGACCCGTCGGTTCGCTGGCGGGTCAGATCGCGAAGCTGATGGGCGCGAGGGTCGTCGGCATCGCCGGGTCGGACCTCAAGGTCGCGGCGCTCACCGACGAACTCGGCTTCGACGCCGGCATCAACCATCGGACGGTGCCCGACATGCTCGCCGCGCTGCAGGCGGCCTGTCCCGATCGCATCGATGCCTACTTCGACAACGTTGGCGGCGAGATCTCGGACGCGGTGATCCAGCATCTGGCGTGGCACGCGCGGATCGCGATCGTCGGCGACATCAGCCGCGTCAACAGCGCCACCCGTCCACCTCGGCTCGACTACCAGCAGTACGTGATGATGGCGCGCGCGCACATGAAGGGCTTCATCGTCTACGACTACGAGGATCGCGCCGACGAAGCGCGTCGCGAGATCGCGACGTGGATTCGGGAAGGGCGGATCAGGTACCACGAAAGCATCGTCGACGGCTTCGAGAACGCGCCGCGCGCCTTCATCGCGATGATGCGGGGAGACAGCATCGGCAAGCAGCTGGTGCGTCTGGTTGCGGATTGAGCCTTGCCCGCGCCGAGCGCGCCGGGCCACCCGAACCGGTCCGACTTCACTATCATCGCCGCTCAACCCGGAGACAGACAATGAAAATCGGATCCTGCCTGGCGATCGTCGCCGGCGCGCTGATCTCGCTTTCCGCGGTGGCGCAGGAAGTCACGCTGACCCGGCTCGAATGCGGCAGCGGGTCGAACGACCCCCGCCGATTCAGCGACACCTTCGCCTACACCGATACGAGCAAGCCGTTCACGTTCAGCTGCTACGTCGTGCGGCACGGTTCCGACGTCCTGGTCTGGGACACGGGATACCTGCCGGGGTCGGTCCCCAATGCCACCAACAAGCCGCTTGCGGACCTGCTGAAGCAGATGGACGTCGATCCCGACGCGGTGAAGTACGTCGGGATCAGCCACTTCCACGCCGACCACACCGGCCAGCTCGGGCCGCTGCGCAACGCGACGCTGCTGATCGGCAAGGGCGACTGGGACGGGATCACGTCCAAGCCGCCGATGGCCGGCGCGAACGTCAAGGGCTTCGAGCAGTGGATCAACGAGAAGCGCAAGGTCGAGCCCCAGGCGGGCGACAAGGATGTCTTCGGTGACGGCACGGTGCTGATGCTGCGCGCGCCTGGACACACGCCGGGCCACTACATCCTGCTCGTTCGCCTGAAGGAAAAAGGGCCGGTCGTGCTCAGCGGCGATGCCGTGCACTTTCACGAGAACTACGAGAAACCCGGTGTGCCTGGATTCAACTACGACCGCGCGCAGACGCTCGCGTCGATCCAGCGGATCAAGGAGATCGAGAAGAACCTGAACGCGACGTTCATCATCCAGCACGACCCGCGCGACATCGACAAGCTGCCGGCGTTCCCGACTGCCGCGAAGTGAGTCTCGCGAGGATGGCGCAGCGGCCGGGCCGGTGGATGATCGTCCGGTAGGACGCGCCGACCGTCAGGGGCATCGGGCAACGACGTGTGGCGAACGTGCCCATGTCGATTCGGCGTCGTGTCGATCGTCGCCTGCCATGATCCCCTGGTCACCACGTCAAAGGAGATGCCGACATGCCGAGCACCGTCCGCCTGCACCGCGTTCTCACCGCCAAGCCCGAAAAGATCTATCGGGCATTCATCGATCCGGACGCGATGGCGCGATGGTTGCCGCCGAACGGGTTCACCGGCAAGGTCCACGAGATCGACGCCAGGGTCGGCGGGCGGTTCCGGATGTCGTTCACCAACTTCACGACCATGGCGTCGCACGGCTTCGGCGGCGAGTTCCTCGAGATGACGCCTGGTGAAAGGCTTCGCTACACCGACGAGTTCGACGATCCGAACCTGCCGGGCGTGATCCACGTGACGGTGACCCTGAAGGCGGTCGCCGTCGGCACCGAACTGACGATCGTGCAGGAAGGCATTCCCGACGCCATTCCGCCCGAGGCGTGCTACCTCGGCTGGCAGGAATCGCTGCGCAACCTGGCGAGGCTGGTCGAGCCGGAGATCAACCAGTAGTCGCCGGACCGGCTGACGCCCACGACAGCCGGGCGGCACTGCGCCTCGCGCCCGGTCGCGCCGATCGGCAAGGGGTGCCATCGACCCGGGCTTGCGGCGCCACCCACCGCGACCTCGAAGGAGAGTGAAGCCTCATGACCTACATCAACGGGTTCGTCGTCCCGGTGCCGGACGCCAACAAGGACGCGTACATCGCGTTGGCTGCCAAGGCCTGGCCGTTGTTCAAGGAGTACGGCGCCCTTCAGCACGTCGAAGCCTGGGGCAGCCAGATCCCCGATGGCACGCGCACCGATTTCAAGCGGGCCGTGGCGCTCCAGGATGGCGAAAGCGTCGTGTTCTCGTGGATCGCGTGGCCGGACAAGGCCACTGCCGACCGCTGCGAGGCGAGCATGCACACCGACGAGCGCTGGCAGCAGATGGACATGTCGGTGGTCGACGGCAAGCGGATGATCTTCGGCGGCTTCGATACCGTGTTCGCCCAAAGCCGGTAGCGATGCAGCTGCGATCGATCGGCTGGCGCCGCGAGGGCCGATACGTCTGAGCCCCGTGCCCGGCGACGCACCGGCCCGGCGCGGCAGTGCAATCGTAGGGTACCCGTGCGCCGCCGGGGATGACAAAGTTGGCACGCGATCCGGGTGCTCGAGCTCCCTGTTCATGGTGCATTGCGGGAGCCGGTCCGGCGGCGGAGATCCCGGAATCGGGCTTCGTGATTCGCGAGGCTGGCTGCGAAGGTCTGCAATGCCTGCGCCGCGGTTCTAGCCATCGGATGTCAGGTCCGCGGCTCGACCGGCTTCTGGCTCGCACGTTGCCAGCCGATCACCAGCACGACGGCCAGCGTCAATGCGAAGAATCCCAGCGCGATCGGTCTTTGCAGCAGGTACGCCGGCCCGGGGAACGACGTCGCCATCTGCACGATCTGCTGCTCGAGCAGGTTGCCCAGGATGAGGCCGAGGACGACCGCGAGAATGGGTACGCGGATCGCACGCAGTCCCAGCGCCAGGACCGTCGCTGCGAGAACGACCCAGACGTAGAACATCGCGCTGCCTGACGCGTACGCGCCGAAGATCGAGAAGACGACGACGAAGGTCGCGATCAGGCTCTTAGGAACCTTGAGCACGACCGCGAAATGACGCGCGCCGTACAGTCCGATGAGCATCATCAGGAGATTGACGATGATGAAGCCCATGAAGAACGTATAGATCACCGGACCGTTCTCCGTGAACAGCAGGGGGCCAGGCTGAAGACCGTGGATCGTCAGGCCGCCGAGAAACACGGCCGCAGCCCCGCTTCCCGGAATGCCGAGCGACATCAGCGGGATCAGCGAGCCGCCGACGTTCGCGTTGTTCGAGGTCTCCGCCGCGATCAGCCCGATGATCGAGCCTTGCCCGAACGCCGCCTTGTCCTTTTCGCTGGCGAGCTTTCGCTCGAGCGAGTGCATGACGACGGGCGTCGCGACGGGGCCGATCGCGGGCAGGATGCCCATGCCGATCCCGACCAGACTCGATCGGATCACCGTTGCCCAGTGTCTCAGCATGTGGGTGATCAGGCTTCCTCGATGCCCCTCGGCGCTTCCGACCTCCGCCGGCTTCGACGCGCTGATGGCGTCGACCGCCAGCGACAGCACCTGCGGCATCGCGAAGAAGCCAATCAGCATCGGGATCAAGGGCAGCCCGCCCATGAGCGGATAGAAGCCGTAGGTGTAGCGATCTGCGCCAGTGACCGGATCCAGGCCGATGCTGGCCAGTGCAAGGCCGATGAATGCGCCCGTGGCGTTTCCCAGCACCGGCGTGGGCAGCACCATCGTGACGATGACGAGGCTGAACACGACGAGCGCCACATACTCGGCGGGACCGAACTTGAGCGCCAGCGTCGCGAGCACCGGTGTGAGGAACAGCAGCGCGAATGCCGAGAGCAGCCCACCGACCCCGGAACTCACCGCCGACAGACCCAGTGCCAACGGTGCTTCGCCCTTGCGTGCGAGCGCATGCCCTTCCTCGGCCGTGACGATCGACGCTGCCGTTCCTGGAATGTTCAGCAGCACGGCCGAGATGCTTCCGCCGTAGATCGCACCGACGTAGACGCCGCCCAACATGATGAGCCCCTGGTCCGACGGCATGAAGAAGGTCGCCGGCAGCAGCAATGCGAGACCCAGCGTCGCGCTGAGGCCCGGTATGGCGCCGAAGATGATCCCCAGGATCACGCCCACCACCGATGCCACGATGCTCAGCGGTTGAAGGGCCAGGACGATGGCATCGAGCATCGGTCGGTATTCGTTCAGAACAGGAACAGGAAGGCGTCGACCCATTCGTCGACGATCGATGCCGGGAGCGACACGTAGAACACGGTGCGAAAGAGGATCTCGACGCCCAGGGCGAAGACGACTGCGCCGAGTGCGACCTTCCACCACCGTGCCTTCCGATCGAGCAGCAGAACCGAACACCAGGTCGCCACCGCGGTCGACACCAGAAATCCCGCGATCGGCAACAGCGCGATGTATGCGATCCAGAGCAGAAGGAAGGCGTACAGGCGGGCGCGATCGGAGGCAGACGCAATCGTGCGCTGCGACGCATCGCCGCGGCCGCGCCGTGCAGCCGGAATTAGGTCGGTGACCAGGACCGTGCCGATCAGCAAGGTCGTGATGCAGAGGATCCAGATCGGATAACCGCCTGCAGCACTGACGACGACACGCAACTGATCGATCTGCAGCGACTGGCGCAGCAGATCGAGCGTCCAGGCCATCAGCCCGACGGCGATGGCGATGCGCATCGGCGCCATCGCGAGACTACTTGGCCTTGGCTGCCGAATCCTTCATCGCCTTGAACGAGTCTTCGTACAGGGCACGCGTCTGCTTCGCGTCGTAGGGGCGCACGGTGAGCCCGAGCGTCGCGAAGGCCGCCTGCGTGCTGCTGTCCTTCAGGACCTTCAGGAACGACTGCTCGAGGTACGTGCGTACATCCGCCGGTACGCCGACCGGGAGTTCGATGAAGCGCGCTGCGCCGAAGGTCACGCCGGACACCGGGATGCCGATCGACTGGAGCGTCGGCGTATCCGGCAGCTTGGCGTGCTTCTCCGTGTCTGCCACGGCTGCCGCACGCGCCGCGCCGCTCCGGAAGTACTGGTCGCCTTCCGTGTAGAAGCCGATGGCCATGTCCACGGTGTTGTTGAGCAGTCCGAGCAGACTCGGCTTGCCGCCCTGGAACGGCACCCGCTGCAGCTTGACACCCTGCGACTTCTCGATGAGATCGACGACCAGGCCGCTCGTCGTGCCGGTGACGATGCTGGTACGCACCGAATTCGGGCCGCCCTTGCGGGCCTTCTCCATGAGCTCGGAGAAGCTCTCGCCGCGTGTCATCAGCACATAGGGCTCGAAATTGATGAACCCGATCGGATCGAAGTCCTTCTCGGAGAACGGTGCGCTCTTGTTGATGACCTGGTCGAAGACGCCGGACATCGCGAGGATGCCGACGGTGTAGCCGTCGGCCTTCGCTTCCTTGGCCATGTAGGCGTGGCCGATCATGCCGCCGCCGCCGGCCCGGTTCGCGACCCGGAACGAGTGGCCCAGGATCGCCTCGGCCTGCTTTGCCAGCGTCCGGGCGGTGACGTCCATGCCGCCGCCGGCCGGGTAGACCACCACCAGCTCGATGGGTTTGGTCGGGAAATTGGCCGGCTTGTCGGCAGCGTGGCCTTCGACGAGCACGAGTGCCGCGGCCGCCATGAGACAGGAGCGAAATATCCGATTCCGAATCATCGTGTCTACCTCCGTATGAAAGATTGATGCTTCCGGGATCTGCGCCCCGGTTGCGATTGCCCACCTCCCGAATCCGTACTCGCGCCTGGTGGGGTGCGCGTTCTCAGTCGGGCCCGACCTCGAAAAGCGCTTCGACTTCGACCGGAATGTCTGCGTACAACTCGGCGACGCCGATCGCCGAACGGCAGTGGCGACCCTGTTCGCCGAAGACGTCGACCATCAGATCCGAGAACCCGTGCAGCACGTCGGACGGCGTGTTGAAGCCGGGTGCGCAATTGATGTACCCGACCACCCTGACGACGCGCGTCACCCGATCGAGTGATCCGAGATGATTGCGCAGCGTGCTGAGGCAGCAAAGGCCGGCGAGGCGGGCGGCTGCGGCGCCCTGTTCGATCGAGAGCTCGCGGCCGAGCTTGCCGGTGACGTAGGGGACGTTGCCCGGCCCGAGCGGGCCGTGCCCGCTCATGTACACATGGATGCCGGACCGGAGTGCACGCACCCGATTGGCCTCGTCCCGAAACGGCGGCGGCAATTCGACGCCGAGGCCCGCGAGGCGTTGTTCTGCCGTGGTCATGATGGCCTTCCCTGAATTCTCGTCAGCATTCGGACATCAGCCGGCCGTAGCCGGTCATCTGGTGATTCAGGCCCGCGCTTCGCAGCGCGTGCCAGTAGGTGGCGACATTGACCGCGATCACCGGCTTGCCCAGCATTGCCTCGGCGCTCGCGGCAAGCCGCCCCATCGGGAGATTGGCGCCGAACTGGACGATCGCGGCGACGTCGGGTGCGTCGACCTCGCGGATCGCATCGACGAGCATCGGGATCGGCGTGCGGGCGATGTCGACCGGACTCGGCCTCGACAGGAAGCATTGCGGGCCGGCCTCGTAGCCGATCTCCTTCACGTAGGCGGTCAGATGCTTACCGGCGATCGGAAAGTAGGGTGTCACCAGCGCGACCTTGCCGCGCACACCGAGCGCCTTCAGGGCGGCTGGCAGTGCGTCGGCGGCCTGCGTGAACGGAAGACCGTTGGAGAGCTTGTCGACCCGCCTTCCGATCGCCGCCGCCGCCGCCATGCCGCCACCCCAGACGCTCTCTGCGGAGATGCCCAGCACGAGACGGTCGGGCTGGGCGGTGAGTACCCGCTCGATCGCGGCGTCGAGTGCCGCATCGATCCGCCGGATCAGTTCGTCGAAGTCGCCGTCGCTGCCGATGGGGTCGTTCGGAATGTGCATGCGCGCGATGTGATTCGTCACGCCGACGGGACGCATGTCGTCGTACTCGGGCTGAACGACCGTGTTCGTCGACGGCGTGACGATGCCGAAGGTACAGCGCGATCCGAGGGTGTCTACCATCTGGCGCTCCGCTACTTCAGTCGACCGGTCTTCACGAAGAATTCGCGCTCGCGACGCGCCAGTTCCTTGATGTGTGCATCGACCTTCGCGATGGTGTCGTACTCGGTGCTCGGGATCGCGCCGAGCTTGCGAAACTCCTCCTGCAAGCCGGGATCGGCTGCTGCCGCGGTGAACGCCGCGGCGAGCCAGGCCTTGCGCGGCGCCGGCACGCCCTTGGGAACGGCCACCCAACGGGTCGCGACCCAGACGAAATTCTTGAGGCCCAGCGCTTCGTCTAGGGTCGGGGCGTCCGGCACGAAGGGCGAGCGACCGGCGCCGGTGAACGCGACCGGCTTGACGCGCTTTCCGTCGAGGTGCCCACGCATCTCGCCGTAGAACGCGATCGCGACGTCGACATTGTCGCCCAGCAGTGCCGCGACGCCCGGCGCGCCGCCCTGGAACGGCACCTTGAGGAACTTCGCGCCGGTCTCGGCTTCGAGTTGCTCGATCATGTACTCGTAGATCGACCCGGGGACGTTGGTGATGCGCACGGTGTTCGGTTTGGCCTTGGCCATGTCGACGATGTCCTTGAAGCCCTTGTCCTTGAACGGACCGGCCGCATTCACGATCAGGTTCAGGCCGTCGGAATTCAGGTAAGCGATCGGCTCGAGGTCGGTCTCCTTCCAGCGATCCTTTGCCCGCATCCAGGCGTCGGCGAACACGAGATTGGCGATGACGCCGACCGTGTGCCCGCTCTTGTCGGCCTGCGTCGCGAGATAGGTGTGACCGACCAGGCCGGCGCCGCCGGTCTTGTTGTTCACGAGCGTGTTGGCGCCGGTGACCTTCTCGACATACTTCGAGAGCAGTCGCGCATTCAGGTCCATGCCGCCGCCGGCCGGGTAGACGACCACCATCTCGATCGGCTGGGACGGGAAGTCCTTCGGTTTGAGCGCGGCAACGGCCTCCTTCGTCGGCACCTGCGCGTGGCTGGGGATCGCCAGCGCGTACAGCGCTGCGACGGCGGCCGCGAACGCGGCGAGACGGCTCTTGGTCTTCATGGACTCCTCCTGGGACGACGTGAAACGAAGCTGTAGACGACGACACCGACCGCGACGGCGAGCATGCCTGCCGATATCGGGCGATTGACGAAGATGAGCGCGCCGTCCGGCGACATCACCATCGCCTGGCGCATCGACTGCTCGAGCAGCGGGGCGAGGACCAGGCCGAGAATGAGCGGAGACAGCTCGTACTGGAACTTGCGCATCACGTAGCCGAACACCCCGAAGCCGAGCATCACCCAGAGATCGAAGAAGTTCTTGTTCGATGAATAGCTGCCGACGACGGCGAGCATCAGGATGATCGGGAACAGGATCGGATAGGGGACGCGCAGCAGCTGGACCCAGAGGCCCACCAGCGGAAGGTTGAGGATCAGCAGGATCACGTTGCCCACGTAGAGACTCGCGATCACCCCCCAGAAGACGTCCGCGTGCTCGGTGATCAGCGTGGGGCCGGGCTGTACGCCCTGTATGACGAGCGCGCCGAGCAGGAGGGCCGTGACGGGGTTGCCGGGTATGCCCAGCGAGAGCAGCGGAATCATGCCGCCGGCAACGGCGGCATTGTTCGCCGACTCGGGTCCGGCGACGCCCTCGATCCGTCCGGTGCCGAAGCTCTGGGGGTCGCGAGCCATTCGTCGTTCGACGGCGTAGGACAGGAAGGACGCGGTGACCGGCCCCCCGCCGGGCACGAGGCCCAAGCCGAATCCCAGGCCGGTGCCGCGAAGGATCGGGCGCCAGCTCCTGCGCCAGTCGTCGATCGACGGAAGCAGGTTCCGGATGCGACCGTGCACCATCGCGCCTCGCGCCGACTCCTCGATGTTGACCAGGATCTCGGAGATGCCGAACAGTCCGATCACGATCGCGACCAGGTCGAAGCCCGCGGAGAGATTCACCGAGCCGAACGCGAAGCGCTCGTTACCGGTGACCATGTCCATGCCGACGGACGCGAACAGGGCGCCCAGCGTCATCATGACGATGCCTTTCGTCAGCGAGCCCTGGATCATCATCAGCGTGCAGATCAGGCCGAGCACGACCAGCGCAGCGTACTCCGGCGGGCCAAGGCGTACGGCGAATTCGGCCAGGGCCGGAGACATCCACGTCAGCGCGACCAGGCTGAAGGTGCCGGCAATGAACGAACCGATCGCCGACATGCCGAGCGCGGCCCCGGCCCGGCCCTTGCGGGCCATCTGATGGCCATCGAGGCAGGTGACGACCGACGCGGCCTCGCCCGGGATGTTGACCAGGATCGACGTGATGGAGCCCCCGTACATCGCGCCGTAGAAGATGCCCGACAACATGATGATCGCTTCGACGGGGGAGAGCCCGAATGTCACCGGCAGCAGGAGCGACAACGCGGCCAGCGGGCCGATGCCGGGCAGCACCCCCGTCAGCGTCCCGATCAGGCTGCCCAGAAAGCAGTAATAGAGGTTGCCGGGCGTCAGCACGACGCCGAAGCCGTGGATCAGGTTGCCGACGGTCTCCATCGCGTCAGAAGCCGAGCGGGCCGCGCGGAAGAGGCGTATGCAGGAACGTGACGAACACCAGGTGGATGGAGACGATCGAGACGACCGACACGATTGCACCGAGAAGCCACGAAGCACCTGAAACGACGCGCATCATCAGTGGCGTCGCGAGGATCGCCGACAGCGTGAAGCCGAGCCAGGGCATCGCCGCGATCATCGCCGCCATCACGAGTATCAGTCGAACGACGCGGCCGCCGCTCACGCCGTCGACCCAGAACACCTCGCTGCCGGGAACGCGCGTCGACTTCGCCACCAGGAGCACGGCGCCGCAGGCCGTCAGGATCATGCCGGCGAGCAGTGGGAAGAAGCCCGAGTCGGGGCCGAAATCCCCCATCAATCCGAGCTGCTTCGAATAGACGCAGACGGCAAGTCCGATCAGCACCCAGAAGAGGTTGATCGCGCTTTCCCAGACGCGCATCTTGAACTTGTCTCCCTCGCACCGTGTTTCGACTAGTCTAGCAATCAATGTGGCCCGGTGGTGTGGGAACGAGCCGATAGCGGAACGCGGCAGGAGAGGCTCGATTCGATCTGCGGTACGCGCGGCGGCAGCAGGGAGTCGACGACGGCGCGACCCCGGCGGTATGATCCGCCGCACCGAGACCGGGCATGCGCGAGGCGAGCGCCCGGTCGGTTTCGCTACCTGGGAGATGGGCGATGCATTCGATGAACAGCATAGTCAAGCGCAGCATCGACGCCGGCACGGGGCGTCGGGCGATCGCGGCCGCCGCGGCGAAGGCCGTCGAGATGAAGAAGGCGATGAGCATCGCGATCACCGACGAATCCGGTGCCCTGAAGGCCTTCGAGCGAATGAACGGCGCGTCGCTGCTGTCGATCGACATCGCGATCAACAAGGCGTACACGGCGTCTTCGTTCGGAATGCCGACCCACGTCTGGTACGAGTTCATCAAGGACGATCCGCCGCTGCTGCACGGGATCACGCACACGCCACGGCTCGTCATCTTCGGCGGCGGCTTTCCGATCGTCGAGGACGGCCAGGTGATCGGCGCGATCGGGGTCAGCGGCGGACACTACACCGAGGACATGGAGGTCGCCAGGGCGGCACTGGCCGCGATCGGCACGGCGGCCGGCTGATTCGAAGCGACGCACGAGATGCTCAAACGCAAGAAGACGACGATCCTGCTGGAACGCGACCGTCCGTATCCGCGACTCTTCAACGAGTTCGAACTGGCCGACAAGCCGCTGCGCAACCGGATCGTCCATGCGTCGATGTCGCTCGGCATGGCGGTCGGCGGCAAGGTCGGGCCCGGGCAGATCCAGTACTGCGCCAATCGTGCCAAGGGCGGTGCGGCGATGGTGATCACCGAGCCGCTGGGCATGATCCGCCAGCACATGGCCAATGCGCATCGCGCGAGCGCATTCACGGCCGCCGACGAGGACGGCCTCAAGCGCTGGGCCCGCGCGGTCGAGGGCGAAGGCTGCAGGCTGCTCGGCCAGGTGCAGGATTCGGGTCGCGGCCGACACCTGCCGTATCGCAACTACACCGCGATCGGCGCCGCGCCATTGCCCGACGACATCTCCTGGACGATGCCGCACGTGCTCACGACCGAGGAGATCGCGACGATGCTCGACGACTTCGGTGCGTCGGCGGCGCGGCTCAAGCGCTGCGGCTGGTCGGGGGTCGAGATCTCGGCGGGGCACGGGCACATCTTTCACCAGTTCATGTCGCCGTGGTCGAACAACCGCACCGATCGCTACGGCGGCGATTTCGACGGCCGCGTGCGGCTGGTGCTCGAGTTGATCGCCTCGCTTCGCGCGCATTGCGGACGCGACTTCATCGTCGGCCTGAAGATCCCGGGCGACGACGGGGTGCCCGGTGGCATCGGCCCCGACTTGGCGGCGCGCATCGCATCGAAGCTGACCGAGTCCCGCCAGGTCGACTACGTCTGCTTCGCGCAGGGCACGCATTCGCGCGCGCTCGAGATGCACATCCCCGACGGCAACGCGCCGCGGCTCACCTACATGCCGATGATCCGCACGCTGGGCGAAGCGACGAACGGCGTGCCGGTCGTCGCGCTCGGCCGCATCACCGATCCCGCCGAGGCCGAGGGCATCCTCGCGCGCGGCGATGCCCAACTCGTCGGTGTCGGTCGCGCGTTGATCACCGATCCAGCCTGGCCGCTGAAGGCCCGCGATGGGCGCGCGCGCGACATCCGGTACTGCGTATCGGGCAATACCTGCTGGTTCAACGCGATCAACGGGCGCGCGCTGGTATGCGACAACAATCCGCGCGTGGCGATGCCCGACGAGGTCGACTACCAGCCGGAACGCGTGAGCACGAAGCGTCGCGTGACCGTCGTCGGCGCGGGCGTGGCCGGCATGGAGGCGGCCTGGATCGCGGCGGCGCGCGGCTTCGAGGTCACCGTGCTCGGCCGCTCGGGCGAGGTCGGCGGCAAGACCCGTCTGCACGCGCTGCTGCCAGGCGGCGAGGGCCTGTCGAGCATCTACGACTACCAGCATCAGGAGGCGATCGATTCCGAGCGGGTGACGTTCCGCCTCGGCGTCGAGGCGGGCCTGAAGGAGGTCCTCGAGACCTGGCCCGACGAGGTGGTGCTCGCAACCGGCTCGACGATGATCTGGCCGCGCTGCCTGCCCGAGGCACTGCGCGACGCCGGACTCGTGCCGGACCTTCGCGAGGCGGCGGCCGACCTGTTGCGCTACCGTGCGCGACAGTCGGGCACCGCGGTGGTCTTCGACATGGATCACACCGAGGGCACCTATGCAGTGGTCGAACTGCTGCACGCCCTGTTCGACCGGGTGGTGGTGCTGACGCCGCGGGCGTCGATCGCCGAGGACGTGGCGCTCGTGACCCGGCAGGGCATCGTGCGTCGGCTGCATCAGAAGGGCATCCGCGTGGTGCCGTTCGCCGAACCGATGTGGACGGACACGATGGAGTCGGGGCGGCTGCAGGTGCGGCACGTGTACGGCGGCGAATTCGAGCCGATCGACGACGTCGCCTTCTTCTCCTATTCGACGCCGCGCGCACCCAACGACGCGCTGGTTGAGCCGTTGCGCGCGGCCGGCACGCCGTTTCGCCGCGTCGGCGACTGCGTGGTCGCGCACGCGGCTCAGTTCGCGACCGCGACCGGTCACGCCGCGGGCCACGCACTGCAGGCTTGAGCCTGAAGCGGGGCCGATCGCCGCAGGCCGTCGGCCGAGGTGAACCGCGCCTGCGCGAGAAGCGGTCGAGACGGGTCGTCGCGTGAGCGACGAGGTCTCGCGTGGTCGGAACGAAAAGAGGAGGCACGAACCCATGACACGCACCTCAGGTACGGCGCCGGCGAACGCCGCTTCACGGCAACCGGGACCGGCGCGATCGCCCAATCGCGTGCGCCGCTGCTGGCAGCGCGACGAAGCCGCGATCGGCACCTTCGTGTTCTCGCGCGATCCGGACGTCACCGAGATCGTCGGGCACGCCGGCATGGACTTCGCGATCATCGACATGGAGCACGCGCCGCTCGGCATCGGCGAGGTGAGTGCCCATCTGCGCGCCGCGGACGCCGCCGGCATCACCGGCATCGTGCGTCTGCCCGGACCGGACCATGGCTTGATGGGCAAGCTGCTCGACGCCGGCGCGAGCGGGCTGATGCTGCCGCACTTCGGCCGCGACCGTGAGGCGAGCAAGGCGTTCTGCTCGACGCTTCGCTACGCGCCGCAGGGCGACCGTCCGAGCTGCACCGGCGTGCGCGCGGCACGCTTCGCACTCGGCTCCTATGCCGAACATGTGGCGCACAGCAACGCCGACCTGATCGGCATCGGCCTGGTCGAGGACATCGACGCACTGCCGAACCTGGACTCGCTCTTCGACGGGGCCGGACTCGACGCGGTCATGCCGGGACCCGGCGATCTGTCGACGTCGATGGGCCTGTACGGCCAGCCGACCCACCCACGGGTACGCGAGGCCGTCGATGTCGTCATCGGCGGGGCGCGGCGTGCGGGGCTTCGGGTCGGCATGTATCTGAATTCGCCCCAGGAGATCGACGACTGGAAGGCCGCCGGGCTCGATTTCTTCGTCTACCTGTTCGACACGAAGCTGCTCGCCGCGACCTACGCCAGCGCGACGACCTTGATCCGCGGCAGGCTCGCGGCGGGTTCGACCTGAAGCGCCGGTGACCCGGATCGCCTGCGTCCTCGCACGAGGTCCTCGGTGTGTCGTTGGGTGCGGCGGTGCATCATCGTTCACACCTGTGAATATTGGCGATTCAACCGTGAACGGTGCGCGACCTGGATCTAGACTGTGCAGCGGGATGACACGCTTGGGTCCGGAGCCGGACGTATCGGATGGGACGCCCCGTCAAGTCAGCAGTGCGCGTGCTCGAGATCTTCGAGCTCTTCGACCGCCTCCAGCGCGAGGCGACGGTCGGTGAGATCGCGCGAACGCTCGGCTATCCGAAGTCGAGCACGTCGGTCCTGCTGAACAGCCTCGCGGAACTCGGTTACCTCTATCACGGGTCGAGCCAGCGCTCCTACCTGCCGACGCCGCGCGTGTCGCTGCTGGGATCCTGGGTCGCGCCGAT
This sequence comes from Lautropia sp., assembly GCA_050248115.1. Lineage (GTDB taxonomy): Bacteria > Pseudomonadota > Gammaproteobacteria > Burkholderiales > Burkholderiaceae_E > Lautropia. The sequence continues at coordinate 293,182 of JBFWSZ010000009.1, read as the reverse complement.
GCTTTCGCCCGGTGGCGACGTACTGCTCGCGATGGCAGAACTCGGCGAGCGCACCGGCGAGACGATCATCCTGGCGGCGCCGACCCGCGACCAGATCCAGTACATCCACGTGGTGCCGGCGACTGCGACGATGCGGCTGCCGGTAGGGCCCGGCACGACCCGCCCGATGCTGACCTCGGGGATCGGGCGGCTGCTGCTGTCGGTCAAGGCCGACGAGGAGATCGCGCAGATGGTCTACCGGCACAACAGCGGCCCAGGTGCAGACGGCGCGCGGGTCAGCCTGGCCGCCGTGCGGCGAGACCTGGCATTGATTCGTGCGCAGGGCTACGCGCTGTTCTACAAGGGTGTCACGCCGGGCGCGGCCGTCCTGGGGATGCTGCTGCCCTTCGACGTCGGCGGCGTGCGGCTCGCGATCGGGATCGGTGGCTGGGCGCGTACCGTGCGGGCGCATCAGGACACCTACGTGACGCTGCTTCGCTCGACGATCGAGCGCCGGCTCGGCACGACGGAGCGGAGGTCCGCGGCATGAGTGCCGACCCGCCGACGACCGCGCGCAGGCCGGCGCCGGCGCCCTTCACCCACGACGGGTCGGGCACACGGGTGTGGTTCGAGCCGGGTGCGGTCGAACGCCTCGCGGAGCAGCCCGCGATCCAGGGGGCGAAGCGCATCATGCTGGTCTGCGGGCAGAACACGGCCCGCTCCCAGGCCTTCGCGCGGATCCGGCGGACGCTGGGCGAGCGCGTGTGCGTGACGCTCGATCGTGTCGTCGAGCATTCGATGGCTGCGCTCGTGGAAGACGGCGCAGCACTGGCAGGCGAGCGCGCGATCGACCTGCTGCTCGCCGTCGGCGGCGGCAGCGCGTCGGACACGGCGAAGGCCATCGCAATCGTGCTCGCCGAAGGTGGCAGGCTCGCGGATCACGCCAACGTCTTCACGCCTCCGGCCAACTACCAGCAACGCGCGCTGCCGGCCGCGAAGCTGCCGATCGTCGTGGTACCGACGACCCTGTCGGCCGCAGAGGTCACGCCGGGCCTCGGCATCCACGATGGGGCCGGCCGCAAGCTGCTCTTCTGGGACGCCAAGGTCGTGCCGCGCCTGATCGTGCTCGATCCGGTCGCTGCCTGCGAGGTGCCGGCGGGCGTGTTCGCGACGACGGGGATGAACGCGCTCGCCCATTGCGTGGAGGGGCTCTATTCGCGCACCCGCAACCCGATCTGCGACGCGCTGGCGCTCGGCGGTATCGAGCTGCTCGCGCGCGCGTTGCCGGCCGTGGTCGCGGATCCGGGCGACGTGGCCGCGCGGGGTGGCGCCCTGACGGGTGCCAACCTGAGCGGGCAGGTCATCGCCAATGCGAGAGTCGGCGTGCACCACGCGATATGCCACGCGCTCGGGACCGTCGGCGGGCTCTCGCACGGCGTCGCCAATGCGGTGATGCTGCCGTTCGCGATGCGCTACAACCTCGAGGTTGCCGCGCCGGCCCTCGCGCGCGTCGCGCTGGCGCTGGGCGAGGATCTGCGCGGGCACTCGGAAGAGGCCGCGGCGAACCGGGCGATCTCGGCGGTCGATCGCCTGAGGGAAAGAATCGGCGTGCCGCGCTGCCTGCGCGAAACCGGCCTCGACCGATCCCGCCTCGAGCGGATCGCCGCGCACACGATGGGCGACCGCGGACTCTACTTCAATCCACGTCCGACGACCGATCCGCAGGCGCTGATCCGCTTGCTCGAGACGGCGTGGTAGCCACGATGCAGGCACCGATGCTCGACGACGTGATGAGGCGGCTCGAATCGGGCGAGGCGAGGGTGCTGTCGCGCGCGGTATCGTTGATCGAGAATGCGGATCCGAGGGCGGTGTCGCTTCTCGAGCGCGTCTACGCGACCGCGCCGCACCCGTGGGTGATCGGCATCACCGGGGTCGGCGGAGCCGGCAAGAGCACGCTCCTGCCCAGGCTGGCCGAGCACTTCGCGTCCGGCGGCGAACGCGTCGCGATCCTGGCGGTCGACCCCTCCAGCCCGATCACCGGCGGCGCCGTGCTCGGCGACAGGATCCGCAGCGTGCGCGCGCAGTCCGATCACGTGTATTTCCGCAGCCTGGCGAGCCGTGGCGCGGCCGGCGGCGTCTCGAGCACCATCAGCGACGTCGCGCGGCTGATGTCCGCCGGGGGGCGCCGCATCGTCCTCATCGAGACGGTCGGGGCGGGGCAGTCCGAAGTGGCGATCCGCGACACCGCGCATGTCACCGTCGTCGTGACCGCGCCGGGGCTCGGCGACGAGGTGCAGGCGATGAAGGCCGGCATCCTGGAGATCGGCGACATCCTCGTCGTCAACAAGGCCGACCTGCCGGGGGCGGAAGCGGCGGCGAACACGTTGCAGTACGTGATGGCGACCGCGCCGGGCGCGGGTCATCTGATCGAAGGCATCAACGAAGCACGCGCCGGCAGGCCCTTGTGCTGGTACCCGCCGGTCCTCAGGACATCCGCGATCGAAGGCGACGGCGTCGTGTCGCTGGTCGGGCGGCTGAACGAGCATCGCGCGTTCCTCGAGCGCAGCGGGCAGTGGGAAGCGCGCAACCTCGCGCGCGATCGAGCGCGGTTGCTCGATCGGCTCGAAAGGCTGGTGCTCGAGACCGTCATGGCGCGGGTGCGCGACGGCGGGCTGCTCGAGGCGGCGCAGGCGCGGCTGAAAGCCGCGCAGACGGATCCGATGCAGGCTGCGCGCGACATCGCCGCGGCCGTGCTTTGAGACTTGCTGCACGCACATGGAGGAGACAGACATGCAAGGCAGAGATGCAATGGCGGACATGGGCGCCACCCGCCCGTCGGGCCCGGTGGCGGCCTCGGCGATCCCGCGCGACGGACGGCGCGGGCAACGGCCGGGCAGTGCCCTGCTGGCGGGTGCGGTGCTGGCTTCGGCGCTCGGCGTGTCGGTGTTCGCCCCCGCGACGGCAGACGCCCAGCAGAAGCTGACGCTGCGCGTGGCCGACGTCTATCCGACCGGGCATCCGGTCGCGCAGACGACCGCCAGGTTCTTCATGGACGAAGTGCGCAAGGCCAGCAACGGTATGATCGACTTCGAGTACTTCCCCGCGCAGCAACTCGGCAAGGGCAAGGACCTGCTGTCGCTGACCCAGGCGGGCGTCGCCGACATCGGACTGATCGTTCCGTCGTACATCTCCGACAAGATGCCGCTGTCCGCGGTCACCGAGCTGCCGGGTGCGTTCAAGAGCTCGTGCGAGGGCACGATGGCGCTCTGGAAGCTCGCGACCGGCGGGGTGCTGGCCAGCAAGGAGTTCGGTTCCAACGGTGTGCGGGTGCTGATCGCGCACGCGTTCGCGCCGTTCCAGCTCGTCACGACCAAGCCCTTCGACGGCCTTTCCAGCCTGGAGGGCCAGAAGATGCGCTCGCTCGGCGCCGTGATGGACTCGACGATCCGACGCCTGAAGGCCACGCCGATCCGGATTCCCGCGCCGGAGATCAACGAGGCGATGTCGCGGGGCACGATCGACGGCGGCTTGATGGGATATCCGACCGTCCTGTCGTACGACCTCGCGCGCATCGTGAAGGCCGGTACCGCCGGGGCGAACTTCGGCGGTGCCACGATCACCTACGCCATCTCCGAGAAGAAGTGGAAGACGCTCGACGAGAAGACGCAGAAGGTGCTGCTTGCCGCGGGCGAGGCGGCGACGAGAAACGGGTGCAAGCACGCCGACGACGCGATCGCGCCTTCGGCCGACAAGCTCACCGCCGCCGGCGTGAAGCTGTCGCGGCTATCCGAGCAGGACCAGAAGAAGCTCGACGAGACGCTGACCGGCGTCGGCAACGACTGGGCGAAGGAACTCGACGCTCGGGGCAAGCCGGGCACCGAGGTACTCGAGGCGTTCCGCGGGGCGCTGCGCGCGGGCGGTTGATTCCCGGCTGCACACACGAACACTGGAGACACGGACATGAAGTCATGCAGGGTCGGAAGAACCTGGGCGGCAGGCGTCGGCGCATGGGCGGCGGTGCTCCTGTCACTGTCGACGAATGCGTCGGCTGCCGATGCGAGCGTCACGATTCGGCTCGCCGACAGTCTTCCTGCGGGGCACAGCTTCACGAAGAAGCTGGCCGAGCCGTTCATGGCGGAGGTCACGAAGCGCAGCGGCGGCAGCATCAGCTTCCAGCATTTCCCCGCTTCCCAACTTGGCAAGGGCGGCGACCTGCTGAAGCTGCTGCAGTCGGGCGTCACCGAGATGGCGCTGGTCGTCGGACCGTATGTTGCCGAGCAGATGCCGCTGTCGGGCGTGATCGAATTGCCGGGCGGCTTCTCGTCGTCCTGCCAAGGCGCCAAGGCCTTGTGGACGCTCGCCGTCGGCGGCCTGCTCGAGACGGCCGAGTTCAAGCCCAACGGCATCCGCATGCTCGGCGCGATCGTGCAGCCGCCATTCCAGGCCTTCACCAGCAAGCCCAGCCTCAAGAGCCTCAAGGACATGGAGGGTCAGAAGCTGCGCACGACCGGCGGGCCGATGGACCTGATGGCGCGCAAGATCGGCGCGGTTCCCGTGCGCATGGCCGCACCCGAGGTGCGTGAGGCGATGTCGCGGGGCACGATAGACGGCGGCATCCTCGCGATCGTGTCGATCGATTCGTACAAGCTGACGCCGCTGGTGAAGGCCGCCACGCTGAACGAGAACTTCGGCAGCGCGGGCCTCTTCTATTCGATCAGCGACAAGGCCTGGAACAAGCTGAGCCCGGCGCAGCAGAAGATCATGACCGAGGTCGGCCGCGAGATGACCTTCGATGCCTGCGCGAAGGTCGATGCGGATGTCGCGAAGGATTACGAGAAGATGCGCGCCGCCGGCATCTCGGTCGCGCCGATGGACGAGGCCAGTCGCAAGCAGATCGCCCACGCGGCCGAGGAAGTCGGTGCCGATTGGGCGAAGGCGCTCGACGGTCGCGGCAAGCAGGGCACCGCCGTGCTCAAGGCGTTCCGCGAGGCCATCAACTGATCCGGGGCCTCGCGTGATGGCTGTGTCCGATGGACTGCTCGATCGCATCCAGGTCCGGATCACCTGGCTCGACGCGGCAGCCGCGACCGGTTCGGCGATCGGGATGTTCGTGCTGATGCTGATCGTGTTCGTCGACGTGCTGATGCGATACGCGTTCGACGCGCCGCTGTCCTGGTCGTACGACTTCGTGTCGATCTACCTGACGACCGCGATCTTCTACCTGGCGCTGTCCGAGACGCTGCGGCGCAACCAGCACGTCGGCGTCGACATCCTCTATTCGACCTTCGCATTGCGGTGGCGACGTGCGAGCAAGCTCGTCGGCTGGCTGCTCTCGTTCGCGCTGTTCGCGCTGATCTTCGTGCTGGCCGTTCGCACCGCGTGGACGCGCTGGCAGGAGGGCAACGTGGTCGCCGGTGCGATCGCGTGGCCGACCTGGATTCCCGCCGCGATCGCGGCGTTCGGCCTGCTGCTGATCCTCGCGCGGCTCGGCGTGGGCTCGCTCGCGCTCGCAATCGCGCTCCTCGGCGGGCGGGCGCCGTCGCCGGCGATGGCCGGCGAGGACGTGGTCGGTTCCGCCCGCATCGAGCCGCCGGCAGACGCGGGCTGAAGTGATGCCGATCACGGTGCTGGCGGTCGTGCTGTTCCTGTTCGCGATGCTCGGGCTCGGTGTCCCCGTGGGATTCGCGCTGGGTATTGCCGGTGCGGCAGGCCTCTACACGATCGGCGGCTGGCCGATCCTCAGCGGAATCCTCGAAACCGCGCCGCTGTCGACGACCGCCTCCTACGAACTCATCACCGTGCCGATGTTCCTGCTGATGGCCGAGTTCGTCCTGCTGAGCGGTGTCGCCGACGACCTCTTCAAGGCGGCGGCCACCTGGGTGGGCCGGGTGCGCGGCGGACTCGGCATCGCGACGGCGCTGGCGGGGGCAGGATTCGGCGCGATCTCCGGCTCGAGCACGGCTGCGGCGGCCACCCTGTCGGCGACGACGATCCCCGCGATGCTCAAGCACGGCTACGAACCGAAGGTGGCCTGCGGTGCGGTCGCGATCTCGGGAACACTCGCCATGCTGATCCCGCCGAGCGTCGCGCTGGTGCTCTACGGGATCATCGCCGACGTCAGCATCGGCAGGCTGCTGATCGGCGGCGTCGTGCCCGGCATCCTCGTCACGCTGACCATCGCGCTGACGGTATACGTCCTCGTGACGCTCGATCCGCGCCGCGCGCCGATCGGCCAGCGCTATTCGATGGCCGAGAAGTTCCGCAGCCTGAGGGTGTCGGGACCGATGATCGCGCTCTTCATGGCGGTGACCGGCGTGATCTACCTCGGCGTCGCGACCCCGACCGAGGCGTCCGGGCTCGGTGCCTTCGGCGCGTTCCTGCTCGCGCTGCTGAACGGAAAGCTGAGCCTGCGTGCACTGCGCGAAGCGCTGGTGAGTGCAACGACCGCGAGCTGCATGATCTTCATGATCATCGTCGGCGCGCACGTGTTCGGCTACTTCTTCACCTTGACCAGAACCACGCAGGACATCGTGAGCGCCGTCGGCGCGTGGCAGGTGTCGCCGTGGCTGGTGCTCACGGCGATCCTGTTCGGCTACCTGCTGCTCGGCTGCATCATGGATCAGATCGCGATCCTCATCCTGACCGTGCCGGTCGTGCTGCCGGTGATCGTCTCGCTCGGCTTCGATCCGGTCTGGTTCGGCGTGCTCGTGATCGTGATCGCCGAAGTGGGGCTGCTGACCCCGCCCGTCGGACTCAACGTGTTCGTCGTCGCGCGCTATGCCGATCGACCCGTCGGCGAGGTGTTCGCCGGTGTCTGGCCACACGTGGTCGCGCACCTGATCCTGATCGCGATCCTGGCCGCCTTCCCGCAGATCATCCTATGGCTGCCCAGTCACATGGAGTGAACGAATCATGAACGATCGAATCCAGGCAACCACGGTTCCCGGCTACGACGGCTGGCTCGAGCGGCATGCGCGCGCGCTCGCCGGTGGCCGCAAGCCTTCCTTCGAAACCTCCAGCGGCATCCCGATCAAGCCGCTCTACACGCCGCGCGAACTCGAGGAGGCCGGTTGGGACTACGAGCGCGACGTCGGCTATCCCGGCGAAGCGCCGTGGACGCGGGGCTTCATTCCGGCGGGCTACCGAAAGCAGTTGTGGGAAATCGAGATGTACGCCGGCTTCGGCTCGGCCGAGGACGCGAACAAGCGCTATCGCTACCTGCTCTCGCAGGGCAGCACCGGCGGCGTGTCGATCGCGCTCGACCTGCCGACGCAGATCGGATACGACTCCGACCATCCGATGGCGCGTGACGAGATCGGCCAGATCGGCGTCGCGCTGTCGTCGCTGGCCGACGTCGAGGTGATGTTCGACGGCATCCCGCTCGACAAGATCGGCCACATCTTCACGACCGCGAACTGCATCGGTCCCGTCGCGTTCGCGTGGCTGCTCGCGCTCTACGAGAAGCGCGGCACGCCGACGCGGGACTGCATCGTGCAGATCCAGAACGACCCGATCAAGGAGTACATCGCGCGCGGCACGCAGTTCCTGCCGATCGAGGCGTCGGTGAAGCTCGCGACCGACGCGGTCCAGTACTGCACGCAGGCCGCGCCCGAGTGGCTGCCGATCTCGATCTCGGGATCGCACATGAAGCAGTCGGGCGGTACCTGTGTGCAGGAGGCCGCCTTCACGATCTGCAACGGCATCGCCTACATCGAGAACTGCCTGGCGAAGGGCATGCGCATCGACGACTTCGGCCACGTCGTCGAGCTCCACTTCTGCACGGAAATGGACTTCTTCGAGGAGGTGGCCAAGTACCGGTCGGTGCGCAAGGTCTGGACGCGTCTGGTCCGCGAGCGATTCGGCGGCACCACCACGCGCGCGCAGCACTTCCGCCTGCACGCGGCGACCTCCGGCCGCCCGCTGACCGCCCAGCAACCACTGAACAACATCGCGCGCATCACGCTGCAGGCGCTCGCGCAGATCCTCGGTGGTTGCGAGCAGACACGGACGGCGTCCTTCGACGAGGCACTGGGCATCCCCACGCAGGAGGCCGCACGAACCTCGATCCGTGCCAACCAGATCATCGGATACGAGTCCGGAATCCCCGATACCGTCGATCCGCTCGGGGGCTCCTACTACGTCGAGGCGCTGACCAGCGAGTTCGAGCGCAGGATCGACGAGACGGTGCGCGAGGTCGACGCGATGGGCGGCGCGCTCGAGGCGGTGCGCAAGGGCTGGTTCCAGAAGGCGCTTGCCCAGGGCGCGTACCGGGAGCAGTGCGCCGTGGAGCGCGGCGACCAGGTGATCGTGGGCGTGAACCGCTTCCAGTCCGACGAGCCTGACCCGATCCCGACCTTCAAGCACGACCCGACCGTCACCGACCGCCAGATCGCGAAGCTGCAGGCGATGCGTGCGAAGCGCGACGGTGCGAAGGTCGAGCGCACGCTGGCGCGGTTGCGTGCGGACTGCGCGAGCGGCACCAACGTCATGCCGGCAGTGCTCGAATGCGTGAAGGCCTACGTGACCATCGGCGAGATCGGCCAGGTGTGGCGCGAGGTCTTCGGTGAATACGTTCCCGAAACGATGAGGTTCTGAGGCCATGGGCACTGATGAAGGGCAGCGGCGGATCCGGGTGGTCGTCACCAAGGTCGGGCTCGATGGCCACGATCGCGGGGTGAAGGTCATCGCCCAGGCGCTGCGCGACGACGGAATGGAAGTCATCTATGCCGGCCTGCGGCGCACCCCGGACGAGATCGCGCGGATCGTGCTCGAGGAGGACGCGGACGTGCTCGGGCTGTCGATCCTGTCCGGCGCGGTCGTCCCGCTGACGCGACGAACCCGCGCGGCGCTCGACGAACAGGGGCTGGAGGACGTGCTGCTCGTGATCGGCGGCATCGTGCCGGTCGAGGCGCGCGCGGAACTCGCATCGCTCGGCATCGACGGCGTCTTCGGCCCGGGGAGTTCGCTGACGGACATCATCGGCTACATCCGGGAGAAGGTGCCGTCGCAGCGCGCGCTGTGAATCGCCTCGACCTCACACCCGCGGCAGTGCCGGGATCGCCGGCCGCGCGGCGTTCGGATACACCTGGAGCGACTCACGATGAATGGTAGAAGTGTCTATGTCCGAGGCGTCGGCTATCACCCCTTCGGACGACATCCCGGAACGTCGCTGAAGCAGCTCGCGGCGACGGCCGCGCTTGCCGCGCTCGACGACGCGGGGCTCTCCTGCACCGAGGTCGATGCGGCGTTCTGCGCGAACGCCTATGCCGGCATGCTGAACGGGCAGGAGTCGATCCGCGGCGAGACCTGGCTTCGCACGATCGGCTTCGGCAAGGTCGCCGTCTTCAACGTCGAGAATGCCTGCGCCTCGGGGGGCAGCGCGGTGCACCTGGCGAGCCTCGCGATCGCCGCGGGTGCCTACGACGACGTGCTGGTGCTCGGTGCGGAGAAGATGTTCGTCAACGACACCGCCAGGACGCTTGCTGCGCTCGCGACCTCGGCCGATACCGAGGTCATGAGCAACATCGGCATGCAGTTCGTCGCGGTGGATGCGATCCGGGTCAAGGAAGTGATGGCCTCCGAGGGGCTAGACGACTCGGCGCTCGAGTGGGTCGCCGCGAAGAACCACGACAACGGCGTGCACAACCCGATGGCGCAGTTCCGCAAGCCGATGACGATGGAACAGGTGCGGGCGTCGCGGATGATCTCGGATCCGATCCGGCTCTTCATGTGCAGCGCGATCTCGGACGGCGCGGCTGCGGTGGTGCTGTCTTCCCGACCCGGGCGCGGCGGGGTGCGCGTACGCGCCTCGGCCGTCGCGTCCTCGCCGGTGCGGGCGCGCGACGGCGCGAAGCCCACCCCTGCGCTCGCGGCCGAGGCCGCGTACGCGCAGGCCGGGCTCGGCCCCGCCGACCTCGACTTCGCCGAGGTCCACGATGCGGTGGCACCGGCCGAACTCATGTACTACCACGAACTGGGCTTCTGCAAGGCGGGCGAGGTCGGGCGATTCGTGCGCGAGCGACGCAGCGCGCTCGACGGCGCCTTCCCGGTGAATCCCAGCGGCGGATTGAGCGCGCGCGGGCATCCGGTCGGCGCGACCGGCGTCGCACAGATCGCGGAGCTCGCGCTGCAGTTGCGCGGCGACGCCCACGGCCGACAGGTGCAGGGCGCGCGCCTCGCGCTGGCGCACAACGCGGGGGGCTGGATCGGGGAGGATCCCGCGGTCTGCGTCGTCCATATCCTGCAGTCCGACTGATACGAGCAGAAGGATGAACCGGTGATCAAGTCGAATCCCAACCTGTTCCACGCTCCCGGCGAGATCGAGGGTGCGCCCGGATTGAAGGGCACGCGCTGCGCCGACTGCGGGTCGTACACGCTGCTCGAGGTGCCGGTGTGCCAGATGTGCCTTTCCCGCAACGTCGCACCTGCATGCATCGGTACGCGCGCGACGCTCACCCGGCATTCGACCGTGCTGCATTCGGCCGATTCCTTCGAGGCACCGTACGTGATCGGTCAGATACGCACCCTCGAAGGGCCGACGACCTTCGCGCCGATCCTCGCGGCGGACCCGAGCCGACTTCATGAGGGCCTGGCCTTGCAGTTCAGCCTGATACCGCTCGGCGACGGCGGGCGAACCGGCTTCGCCTACGTGCCGGCGGAGGCGTCGACATGATGACGGTGGCAGACCAGCTCCATCGCTCGGCGCGCCTGCACGGCGAGCGCCCGCTCGCCATCTGCGGCGACGAGGTGCGGACCTACGCCGAGATGGAGGTGCGGTCCAATCGACTCGCCAACCGCCTGCTCGCGAGCGGCCTCGAGCCGGGTGATCGGGTGGCGACCTGGCTCGAGAACTCGATCCGCTGCGTCGAGCTCGATTTCGCGCTCGCGAAGGCCGGGCTGGTCAGGGTGTCGCTGAACCCGCGCCTGAGTGCGCGCGAAGCCTCGTACATCGTCGACGATGCCGATGCGAGGGTGCTGTTCCACGACGACGCCTTCGATGCGAATGTCGAGGAAATCCGTCCGAACCTGCCCAAGCTCGAGCGCATCGTGCGCGTGGCGCCCGGTCTCGCCGAGTACGATGCCTTCATCGCCGAGGGCGACGCGCATGCGCCCGGCGTGTCGATCGATCCCGAGGACCTGTACTGCCTCTTCTACACCTCCGGCACGACCGGTAGACCGAAGGGCGTGATGCTCAGCCATCGCGCGATCCTGCAGGTCTCCTACAACCTGCTGATGGAGGTGGGACCCTGGGAGACCGGCGAGAAGGTCCTGCTGATGCAGCCGATGAGCCATGGCGCCGGCTTCTTCGTGCTGCCCTACGTGTTCAAGGGCGGCGCCTGCGTGATCATGGCGCGCTTCGACCCTGCCGAAGTGCTCCGGCTCGCGCAGCTGCATGCGATCGAGACGATCAAGCTCATCCCGACGATGCTCCAGCGCGTCCTTCGCGTGGAGGGCGTCGACCGCGTCGAGCTGCCGAAGCTGCGCGCGATCATCTACGGCGCGAGCCCGATGCCCAACGAGCCGCTGCGCCAGGCGATCGGCATCTTCGGGGCGGCCAAGCTGATCCAGATCTATGGCCAGAGCGAGTGCCCGGTCACGCTGACGATCCTGCCGGCCGACGAGCACCGTCTCGACAATCCGCACCCCGAGCGGCTGACCTCTGCCGGACGCGCGTGGACCACCGTCGAGGTGCGCATCGAGGACAAGGCGGGCAATGCGCTGGACGACGGGCAGGTCGGCGAGATCGTGCTGCGGGGCCCTCATCTGATGAGCGGCTACTGGAAGCGCCCCGACCTTTCGGCCGAAGTGGTGCGTGACGGGTGGCTGCGCACGAAGGACATGGGCATGCGCGACGCCGCCGGGATGATCTACCTGCTCGGGCGCTCGGACGAAATGATCATCAGCGGCGGCTACAACATCGCGCCGCGCGAGATCGAGGACGTGCTCTACGAACACCCTGCGGTGCAGGAGGCCGCGGTCGTCGGGGAACCGGATCCGGAGTGGGGGCAGTGCGTCGTCGCCTACCTGGCGCTGAAGCACGCCGACGCCGACCTCGCTTCGATCATCGAGGCCACGAAGGCGCCACTCGGCTTCAAGCGCCCCAAGCGCCTGTACGTCGTCGCGGAGCTACCCAAGAACGCGGCGGGCAAGATCCAGAAGACGGCGCTGAAGCCGGCGCTGGCGATCCGATCGACCTGAGGGCTGCGGCAAACGCGGAGGACAGTCATGCTCGAGGAAGTGGGGCGGCTCGCCGCCGACGTGTCGTGGCGTGGTCTTGGCGAAGACGCCAGACGCAAGCTCAAGCTCTGCCTGCTGGCGAATCTGTCGGTCGCAGTCGCCGGCGTGCGCCATGTGAAGCTCCCTTGCCCTCCGGTCGTCGCGGCGGCGAGCACCGGCGCGCAAGGCCGTGGCGCAGCACACCTGCTCTTCTCGGGGCAATCCACGACGCTTGCCCGCGATGCCGCGTTCTGGAACGCCGCCGCGATGCACGCGCGCACCCAGGACGATTTCCATCCGATCGGGAACCTGCACGCGGCGACGGTGCTGGTGCCGGCCGCACTGGCGATGGCCGAGCGGGTCGGAGGGGTCACCGGCGAGCGCTTCCTCGATGCGATCGCTGCCGGCTACGCGGTGGCGGCGGGCCTGTCCTGTGCGTTCTCTCCGCTGACCACCCCCAAGGGCCTGCGCTCGACCAGCCTCTACTCGCCCTTTGCCGCCGCAGTGGCCGCAGCCCGGATCGCCGCGCTGCCCGCATCCGGCATCGCCAATGCCATCGCGCTGGCGTCGTCGATGGCCGGCGGGCTCACGCAGTGCTGGATCGACGGCAGCGACGAGTGGCAGTTGCACGTGGCGCAGGCGGCGGCCAACGGCCTGCTGGCGGTCGAACTCACGCAGGCCGGCGTCACCGGCGCTTCGCACGCGCTCGACGGCGCCGCGGGCTTCTATCACGCGCATGCCGGGATGATCCCGGTGTTCGGGCGGATCGCGAAGGACTTCGATGCGGACCGGGCGATCCTGGACACGGTGATCAAGCGCTATCCGGTCAGTGGCATCTGCCAGCCCGTCGTGCGGGCCGCCGAGCGCCTCGCCGAGCGACTTGTCGGAGCGCGTGAACGCGACGGCGGGGCTTCGCCGGCTCGGGTGACGGACATCCGGATCCTGATGAACGAGTTCGAGATGCGCTACCCGGGCACGCTGAACCGCGGGCCCTTCCGCTCGTTCTCGGACGTGCTGATGAGCGCCGCCTTCTGTTCGGCCTCGGTGCTTTCGTGCGGGCGCTTCGATTTCGACGACCTGTTCACGACGAACCCCGAGCGCGACCGGCTCATCTCGCTGACCCGGGTCGACGCCGACCCCGCGCTGTCGACCCTGAGCTGCCGCCTCGAACTCACGTTCGAGAGCGGCGAGCGGGTGGTCGAATCGCTGATCGACGGCGGCTCGAGTCTCGCGATCGACATGTCGACGATCGACGACTGGGCCCGCGCACTGTGGCGCGACGCCGGCAGGCCCGAGACGCAGTACGGGCGTCTGCGCGAAGCCGTCGACGCGCTCGAGCACGCCGAACTGGACGCGCTGACACGCGCCTGGGGTGCGTCGACGCCCCGGGATCGAGGCTGAGCGGAACCGGGCCGGGTCGCACCCGGCGCCGGCGCGTCCGCCGGGTCGTCTGCCGTACCGATTCCTTGACAAGGAACCATTTGGCAACCAAAATGGAACCACTGCAAGGAGAAGGTCGTGCCGACCACCCTCACGCTCAAGAACGTCCCGGACGAGGTCTACCGGATGCTCAAGGCATCCGCCGAAAGCCACCGGCGAAGCCTGAACAGCGAGGCCATCGTCTGCCTGGAGTCGGTCCTGTTGCCGCGACGCGCGTCCGCAACCGAGCGCCTCGACAGGGCGCGCGAGCTGCGCGCCACGCTGTCGCATACGCGCTTCGGTCCGAAGGACATCGACGCGTTCAAGCGCAAGGGCAGGGCGTGATCGTCGTCGACAGCAACGTCATCGCATACCTCTATCTACCGGGCACGCACACGTCCAAGGCGGAGGCCCTGCTCCGACGAGACGGCGAGTGGGTTGCACCGCGCCTTTGGCGCAGCGAATTCCGCAATGTCCTCGCCGGCTACCTTCGCCGCGACGCTTTCGGCTTCGACGCCGCACTCGAGGTGCAGCGCGAAGCCGAGCGCCTGATGGACGGCGGCGAGTACGAGGTGGATTCGCGCCTGGTGCTCGAATTGGTACGCGACAGCGATTGCTCCGCCTACGACTGTGAATTCGTGGCACTTGCCCGGACCCTGGGCGTCGGGTTGGCGACGATGGATGCCAAGATCCTGAAGGCGTTCCCGGAGATCGCGCGAGAACTTCCCCCCGGCTAGGCCACCCCAGGGGCTGTGCCAGGATGGTCGCATCGGCCCGCCCGCTCGAGCACAACGACCATGATCGACCACCTCGACCACCTCGTCCTGACCACCGCCCGTCGCGAGGCGTGCGTGGACTTCTATTGCCGCGTGCTGGGCATGCAGCTGGATTGCTTCGTCGGCGGCACGCCGCCGGTCGAGCGCCACGCGTTCCGGTTCGGCCACCAGAAGATCAACCTGCACGTGCAGGGCAGCGAGTTCGAGCCCAAGGCCCACCTGCCGGTGCCCGGCGCGCTCGACCTGTGCTTCATCGCGTCGATACCGCTCGACGAGGTGATCACGCGAATTCGCGCGGCGAACTGGCCGATCGACGAGGGCCCGGTGATGCGAACCGGCGCCACCGGGAAGATCCGATCGATCTACCTGCGAGATCCCGACTTCAACCTGATCGAGATCTCCGAGCAGGTGTGACGGACGCGACGCCGATTGACCTCGCAGTCGACATCGACGAGCGCGCGCCGACGCTCGCCGCGACCGGCCTGCGCATTGACTTCGCTCGGGCGCCTCACTAGCATTGATTCGCTGTCCGCCCGTCCATCCGGCTTTCGGAGCTTCGCGCCATGCCATCCGATGTAGCTGACGCTGCGTCCCGCTCGGTCCGACAGGCTACCGGTGCTCCATCGTCCCCGCGCCGGGTCATCGACGCAGCGGCATTGGAGCGCTATCGTCGCGACGGCTTCATCGTCGTACCGGATCTGCTCGACGACGCGACCCGCCTCGAGATGAAGGCGGTGCTGCAAGCGCTGATCGACAGGAGCAGAACGGTCGCCACCCACGACGACGTCTACGACCTCGAACCGGGCCATTCGAGCACGCGCCCCCGCGTTCGTCGCATCAAGAAGCCGCATCTGGTCGCGCCGGTCTTCGACCGGTTCATGCGATCGGCGCCGCTGCTCGAGGCGCTGTCGACGCTGCTGGGCCCGAGCGGGGTCCGACTGCACGGCTCGAAGCTCAACCTGAAGGCGGCCGACTTCGGTTCTCCGGTCGAATGGCATCAGGACTGGGCGTTCTATCCGCACACGAACGACGACGTCCTCGCGGTCGGTGTGCTTCTCGACGACGCGACGATGGAGAACGGTCCGCTGATGGTGCTGCCCGGCTCGCACCGAGGGCCGGTATACGACCATCACGATGCCGACGGTTTCTTTTGCGGCGCGATGGATCCGATGCGTGATCGCCTCGACTACGAGCATGCGACACCGCTCGTCGCGAAGGCCGGGTCGGTATCGTTTCACCACGTGCGGGCAGTGCACGGATCCGCGCTGAATCGTTCGAGCCAGTCGCGCAATCTGCTGCTGTACGAGTTCTGCGCGGCCGACGCGTTTCCGCTGATGGGCGTCGGAGACTTCGCCGAGTTCAACGCGCGCCTGCTGGTCGGCGAGCCGACGGTCGTGCCACGCGTCGTGGCCTGCCCGGTGCGCATGCCGTTGCCACCAGCGCGGCACCAGGGCTCGATCTACGAGAACCAGACGGCATCGGGCAGTCGCTATTTCGAGCAGGCCGTGCAATAGCCGTCCATCGGCGCCGATCGAGAGGCGCCGACCGGCAATACGACTGAGGAGACCGAGGTGACGAACGTGCTGATCGGTGGAGGCGCCCGCATCGTGTCGCGTGGCGCGGCGTGGGGCATCGCGCTGTGCATGGGGGTGGTGAGCGGCGTGCAGGCGCAGACCACGCTGACCTTCGGTGGCTCGGATGCGATCGGGTCGATCCTCGACAAGCAGAACTTGCGCTTCACCGCCTGCGCGAATGAAAAGGGTGCCGGAAAGCTGAAGATCAATTTCGTGCAGGGCGAGCAGCTCGGTTCCGACATGCAGGTGATCGAGCAGATGATGCAGGGCTCGGTGCAGATCTACGGCGACGTGCTCGACTGGTACAGCAACTGGGTGAAGGACTTCGCGATTCTCGCGTGGGGCTTCACCTTCCGCGACGCCGCGCACATGCAGCACTTTCTCGACAGCGATACCTATGCAAGGCTTGCCGAGAAGCTGCGCAAGGAGCAGGGCCTGCGCATTCTCGCCGCGGCGCCCACCCAGCCCCGGATCCTGTTCTCGAAGAAGCCGATCGGCGCGCTGGCGGACCTGAGCGGCCTGAAGATGCGGGTGCCGGAGATCAAGACCTACCTGACGCTCTGGCAGACCCTCGGCACCCGGCCCAGCCGGCTCGCGTGGGGCGAAATCTACCTGGGCCTGAAGACCGGCGTGGTGGACGCGGCCGAAGGGCCGATTTCGTCGGCCTACGCGGCGAAGTTCCACGAGGCGGCAAGGCAGGTCATTCGAACCGACCACCTGATGTCGTCGGCGCACATCACGGTCAACGAGAAGGCGTTCGCGGCGCTCCCGGCCGACCAGCAGCAGGTGCTGACGGATTGTGCCAAGCAGGCGGTGGCGCAGACGGCTGCCGGCGCGGCGAAGGAGACCGACGAGGTGATCGCGAAGATGGCGGCCGAAGGGGCGACCGTGACGACCATCGACAAGGCGCCGATCCAGGCCAGGGCGCGCGAAGCGGTCTCGAAGATGGAGAGCGAGGGCGCGTGGTCGACCGGGCTGTGGGAGCAGATCCAGAAGCTCTGACCCCGGTGCACCAGCCAGGCTCCTCGCCGGTGCAGGCGGCGCCGGCGCCTCACGCGTCGGGCGTGCCCGCCGGCGTGCCGACGGTTCCCTGGCTGCGCCGTGCTTGGCGGGTGCTCGGTTGGCTGGGGTGGCTCGAACGCGGCGTCGGCACCGCGCTCGTGCTGGGCATCGTGATCGCGATCACCATCCAGGTCGTCACCCGATACGCCTTCGATCGGCCATTGGTATGGGTCGAGGAAAGCGCGACCTACGCCTTCATCTGGCTCGTCTTCATCGGGGCGAGCGCCGCACTCAAGGCCGGCCGCCACATCCTCATCGAGACCTTCCTCCGGTCGATGTCACCGCGCGGTGCGGCGGCGCTGCGCGCGTTCCTGTGGTTGCTCGTGTGTGCATTGATGCTGACGCTCCTGATACAGGGCATCAAGGTCATGGGGGTGGAGGCGCGAAGCAAGACCGTTTCGCTGCCGATCGAGATCGCGCGGATGTGGTTCTACTCCGTACCGCTTTCGTATGCCGCCACTTCGATGCTGCTGAGCGCGGTGTTCTTCCTCGTGCTCGAGACGCGCGCGGTGCTGGGGTTCGATCCGCCGCTGCCGCCCGCCGCGGGACTCACCGTCGTGGCGGGGCAGTAGGCGCGAGATGACGCTGCTCCTGCTCTTCGGGCTGTTCGCGGTGCTCGTGGCGATCCAGATGCCGATCGGATTCGCGATGGCGCTGTCCTCGCTCGTCGTCGTCGCGTTCACGCAGCCGATTCCGATCTCGATCGTCGTGCAGCGGCTCGCCTCGGGGCTCGACAGCTTCGTGCTGATCGCGATCCCGTTGTTCGTGCTTGCCGGCCACTTGCTCAACCGCGCCGGCATCGCGGACCGGATCTTCGAGTTTGCGGGCGCGCTCGTCGGGCACATGCGAGGCGGCCTGGCGCACGTGAACGTGATCTCGAGCATGATCTTCGCCGGCATGTCCGGCGTTGCCCAGGCCGACGCGGCAGGACTCGGTGTGGTCGAGGTCGAGGCGATGAAGAAGCAGGGCTTCGATGCCGCGTTCTCTGCGGCGATCAGCGCGGCGTCGGCGATCATCGGCCCGATCATCCCGCCCTCGGTGATCATGGTGGTGTACGCGGTGATGGTGCAGGCATCGGTGGCGGACCTCTTCCTCGCAGGCCTGCTGCCGGGTCTGCTGATGGGCGGGTTGCTGATGGCCACGTCGCACTGGCTGGTCGCAAGCGGACGGGTGAAGGCGCCTGCGCCGGTGCCGATGTCGGTGGTCTCGCTCAAGCGCAGTTTCGTGCGGGCGTTGCCGGCGCTCGGCGCGCCGGTGCTGCTCGTCGCCGGCCTTCTGCTCGGCGTCGCGACGCCGACCGAACTCGGGGCGCTGACGGTCGTCTACGCGACGGTGCTGGGCTTCGCGCAGCGTGAGCTCACCTGGCACGCGCTCCTACTCGCGGCGCGCGAGACGCTGCTCACCTGCGGGGCACTCGTCTTCATCATTGCGTGCGCCGTGCCCTTCGGCTGGATCGTGGCGACGTCGCAGGCGCCGCTGAGGCTCGCCGAATTCGTGATGTCGATCTCTCAGGACCGGATCGCGATCCTGGCGATGATCAACCTGCTTCTGCTGGTGGTCGGCTGCTTCATGGAGACCACGGCCGTGCTGTTGATCGCAACCCCGACGCTTTACCCGTTGGTCACCGCGATCGGCGTGGATCCCGTGCACTTCGGCATCATCCTGATCGTCAACCTGCTGATCGGCACGCTGACGCCTCCTTTCGGCGTGATCCTGTTCATCATGATGGACATCGCCAAGATCAGCCTCGCGAGCATTTCCCGCGCGGTGCTGCCGTTCTACATTCCCCTGTTCCTGACGCTGATCTTCGTCACCTACTGGCCGGACCTCGTGCTGCTGGTGCCGCGGTACTTCGGGATGCGCTGAGGCGCACGCCGATCCGGGCGTCGATCCGCGAGCGAACGGCCTGCGAGGCGACGAGCCCGGAGGCGCGCCGCGCGGGGCCGACGACACCGAGGGCGGCGCTACCGCCCACGCCTTCGCGCCAGCCGGTGCGCCGCGTCGACGAATGCCTGTTCGAGGAACGAGGCGGCCGGCGTGGGCCTGGCGTCGGCCCAGCGAAGGACGGCGACGCGCGGTCCTTCGATTGTCTCGGCGAGGGGCAGCCGAACGAGCCCGCTCGCCAGCGCGCGCGCGCGCTGCACCTCGAGCGGGATCGCGCCGACGAGATCGCTGTGGGCCACCAGCGTCTCGAGGCCCGTCAGCGTCTCGCAGGTGACGTTGCAGCGCGGTGCGGCCAGGTTCGCGTCGCGCATCGCCCGTGCAAGACCCTGCGCGATCGAGCTCTCCGGGCTGGGAAGGATCCAGTCGGCGTCGGCGAGCTGCCGCAGGCGTGTCGCGCCGATCAGCGGGTGGCCGGCGCGCACGATCGCCGCGACCGTGGTGGTGTAGACCGCGCGGGTGCTGTACTCGTTGCCCAGCCGAGCCACCGGCAGCGACATGACCGCGAAGTCGGGCAGCCCTTCTCGCAGGCGCCCGAGATGGAAGGTCGGCGGCAGGATGCGGAGCGCCACGCCGGGCCAGCGCTCGCGAAACGCCGGCAGCACGCTCGGCATCAGCGCGAGCGTCGCGAAGTGCGAGAGTGCGACCACCACCCGTCCCTCGAGCCGGCCGCGTCGCTGGGCGACTTCCTCGCCGGCCTGGCGCGCCTGTTCGCGGATCGCTCGCGCCCGGGGCAGCAGCGCGGCGCCGTACTCGGTCGGGCGAACCCCACGAAGGCTGCGCTCGAAGACGGCGACACCCAGCGATCGCTCGAGTCGCTTGAGCTGCTTGCTGAGGGCCGGCTGCGTGGTGCCGAGGCGCTGCGCGGCGGCGGTGAGGCTGCCGGCGTCGGCGATGTCGGCGAGCAGCCTGAGCGCGGACGGATCCGGTGTCGGGAGCGTGCCGGCGGCAGGCTGTGCGGGCTGGCGCGCGGTCCGTCGCGCCGGCTTCGCGGAGCGGGTCATCTATCCATTCCAAACGGGCATGAGCATGCATCATGCATCACTAGTGGGAAGAGCGGGAGCCCCCTAGCATGAGGCCCTTGGACGAGGAGTCACTTATGCCCGTCAGTGCCGAGGACTGCGCACGGCTGGACGCCGCGGACGCGGCGATGGGAACCTTCGCGCGGCTGCGCGCCTGCTTTGCCCCCGGCGAGGCCGATACGCGCTATTTCGATGCGAACTCGATCGGACCGATGCCGGCGGACGTGCCGGCGCGCATGGCGGAGCTTCTGGATGCCGGCTGGCGTCGCGCGCGGCGTCGCGGCTGGACCGAGATGGACTGGCTCGCGCAGCCCCGCGCGCTCGGCGCGTCGCTCGCACCGATCCTCGGCGCCGCGGCCGAAGACGTCGTCGTCGGCGAATCGACGAGTGTCAACCAGTACCGGATGCTTCGGCTCGGTCTTCGCCTGAAGGCGCCGCGGCGCACCCTGGTGCTCGAGCGCGACGTCTTTCCGACGAACCGGTACGTCGCGCAGGGCATCGCGCAGTCGGGCGACGCGGCGCTGCGCCTGCTCTCGCGCGTCGACGAACCGACGCTGGCGCAGGCGCTCGCGCCGGGCGACGTGGCCGTCGTCGCGCTCTCGCTCGTCGACTATCGCAGCAGCGAGCGTCACGACATCGCGCGGATCACGGCGCAGGTGCAGGACGCAGGCGCCATGGTGCTCTGGGACCTGTCGCACGCGGCCGGCGCGGTATCGGTCGGTCTGCGCGCCGCCGGTGCGGACATGGCGCTGGGCTGCGGATACAAGTACCTGTGCGGAGGCCCCGGCGCGCCGGGCTTCGTCTACCTGCATCCCCGCTGGCAGGAGGACGCGCCGTCATCGATCTGCGGCTGGATGGGCCACGCCGATCCCTTCGTGTTCGAGCCCGAGTTCCGCCCGGCTCCCGGCATGGCACGCTGGCTCGTCGGCACGCCCTCGGTGCTCGCCAACGCCGCCTTCAGCGCGGCGGCGTCGATCTGGCGCGACGTCGACGTCGCGTGGCTCGACGCGAGGCACCGGTCGTTGACCGACGCGCTGATCCGCCTGCTCGAGACGCAGTGCGCGGGATTCGGCCTGGCGCTCGCGAGCCCGCGCCGGCATTCGCAGCGCGGCGGCCACGTCGCCGTGCGCTTCGCGCATGCGGCGGCGCTGGCGCAGGCGCTCGGCGAGCGCGGCGTCGTCGTGTCCGCGCGCAAGCCGGATGCGCTTCGCTTCGGCGTGCATCCGCTCGTGCATTCGCACACCGATCTGTGGCACGCCGTCGCGATCCTGCGCGACCTGCTCGAGGCCGAGACCTGGCGCGATCCGCGCTTCCAGGGGAGCGCGATTTGAGCGCGCATCCGACCCGGCTGGCCGCCGACATCGGCGGCACCTTCACCGACGTCGTGCTCGAGACCGCCCACGCGCGGTTCACCTGCAAGGTGCTGACGACGCCGCGCGCGCCCGAGGTGGCGGTGCGCGAGGGCGTGGAAAGGCTGCTCGCCGAGTCGGGTGTCGCGCCGCAGGACGTCGACCTGTTCCTTCACGGCACGACGCTCGCCACCAACGCGCTGATCGAGCGAAAGGGCGCGCGCACGGCGCTGTTGACGACCGAAGGCTTCCGGGACGTGCTCGCGATGGGCTACGAGAAGCGCTTCGACGCCTACGACATCGACATCGAACTGCCGCTGCCGCTCGTGCCTCGCGAACGGCGTCTCGCGGTCCGCGAGCGACTCGCCGCCGACGGCTCGGTGCTGCTGCCGCTCGACGAAGCCGGCGTGCGACGCGCGGCCGAGCGGATGCGCGGCGACGGCATCGAGGCCGTCGCCGTCGGATTCCTGCATTCGTGGGCGCATCCGCGGCACGAGCGCCGGGCGCGCGAGATTCTCGAAGCCGTGCTCGGCGATGCGGTGAGCGTGTGCCTGTCGAGCGAAGTCTGCCCGGAGATGCGCGAGTACGAACGTTTCTCGACGACGACGGCGAACGCCTACGTGCGGCCGCTGATGGCGGGCTACCTGCATCGGCTGCGCGAGTCGCTCCGCGCTGCGGGCCTGCGGTGTCCGACGCTCCTGATGATGTCGGGCGGCGGACTGACGACTCTCGAACAGGCGATGCGCTTTCCGATCCGCCTGGTGGAGTCCGGTCCGGCAGGCGGCGCCATCCTCGCCGCGCACCTCGCGCGCGAGGCGGGCCTGGACGAGGTGCTCGCCTTCGACATGGGCGGCACGACCGCCAAGATCTGCCTGATCGGCGGCGGCGAGCCCGAACGGTCGCGGCGCTTCGAGGTGGGCAGGAGCTGGCGGCACATGAAAGGCAGCGGCCTGCCGATCCGGGTCCCGGTGATCGAACTCGTCGAGATCGGCGCCGGCGGCGGATCGATCGGCAGGGTCGATGCGATGGGGCGGATCACGGTGGGCCCGGACTCCTGCGGCGCCGAACCGGGTCCGGCCGCGTACGGGCGCGGCGGCGTGCAGCCGGCGGTGACCGACGCGAACCTGATGCTCGGGCGGATCGATCCGGCGCGATTCGCCGCAGGGCGCCTGCCGCTCGATGCAGCGCGCGCGTCTGCGGCACTGCGCGACGGGGTGGGCGCGGCGCTCGGCATGGACGCGTTCTGGTCGGCAGTCGGCATGAGCGAGATCGTCGAGGAGAACATGGCGAACGCGGCGCGGGTCCATGCGATCGAACGAGGCCAGGCGCTCGAGACTTCGACGATGATCGCGTTCGGCGGCGCGGCGCCGCTTCACGCGGGCCGGCTCGCGCAGAAGCTCGGCATCCGGCGGGTGATCGTGCCCGCGGGCGCCGGCGTCGGATCGGCCATCGGCTTTCTTCGAGCACCGGTCGCGTTCGAGGTCGTGCGCAGCGACCTGGCACTGCTGGGCCGGCTCGATCCGCGCGAGGTGCAGGCCCGGCTCGGTGCGATGCGCGAGGAGGCGATGGCGGTCATCGAGCCAGCCGCGGGCGGACGGCCGCTCGTGGTGTCGGCGCTGGCGGAACTGCGCTACGCCGGGCAGGGGCACGAGTTGCGGGTGAAGCTGCCCGAGGCGGGCGCGGCGGCGATCGACCGGGCGGCACTGGCGTCGCTGGGCGAGCGCTTCGAGCAGGCCTACGAGCAGGTCTACGGCCTTCGCATCCCCGACTCCGACGTCGAAGTCGTCACCTGGTCGGTGACCGTGTCCACCGCGCCTGCGGCGTCGCCGTCGCTCGGGCAGGCCCCGCGCGACGGCGCGGCGGCGCGCGAGCGCGCGGCCGGCCCGGCACCGGATCGCGGGCGACGCGAGGTGTGGGAGCCGGCGCTGGGCGTGCGCCGACCCTTCGCGCTGCACTGGCGCTTCGACCTCGACGAAGGGCAGCGCCTCGACGGCCCGGCACTGATCACGGAAGACGAGACGACGACGGTCGTGCCGGCCGGTTGGTCGGCGGTGATCGATGCGCACGGACACATCGTGATGGAGGTTGCCGGATGATCAGCGGACCCGATGGCCCTCACGCGATCGCGCCCGGACGCGCCGACGCCTCCCACCCGATGCTGGACGCGATCCACACGCAGGTGATGTGGAACCGGCTCGTCTCGGTGGTGGAGGAGCAGGCGCAGGCGCTGCTTCGCACCGCGTTCGGCTCGGTCGCCCGCGAAGCGGGCGACCTCTCGGCGGGCGTCTACGACACGGCGGGCCGCATGCTGGCTCAGGCGGTGACGGGCACGCCGGGGCACGTCAACACGATGGCCGTCGCGGTCCGCCACTTCCTGGACCGCTTCCCGATCGTCGCGGCCGCGGATCGCGCAACGTCGGGCACGGCGATGGGTCCCGGCGACGTCTTCGTGACGAACGACCCCTGGCTCGGCACCGGCCACCTGTTCGACTACGTGGTCGTCACGCCCGTCTTCAGGGACGGGCGCGCGGTCGCGATCTTCGCGTCCACCTGCCACACGATCGATGTCGGCGGACTCGGTTTCACGGCCGACGCACGCTCGGTCTACGAGGAAGGGACCTGCATACCGCACCTGCCGCTCAAGCGCGCCGGCGTGCTCGACGAGGCACTGCTCGCGATCGTGCAGGCGAATTCGCGCAACCCGATCGAGGTGCGCGGCGACATCCTGTCGCTCGTCGCCTGCAACGACGTCGGCGCGCGACGGCTGCTCGACATGATGGACGAGTTCGGCCTCGCCTCGATCGATCCGCTCGGCGCGCACATCCTCGAGCAATCGGCGCGTGCGGCGCGGGCCGCGATCGCACGACTGCCCGACGGATGCTGGTCGGCCGCGATGACGCTCGACGGCTACGATCACCCGGTCACCCTGAAGGCGAGCCTGCGGATCGACGGCGATCGGCTCGGCGTGGATTTCGACGGCAGTTCGCAGGCGTGCGCGCGCGGCATCAACTCGCCGAAGTGCTATACCGACGCGTACTCGGTCTTCGGCCTCAAGTGCCTGATCGCGCCGGACGTGCCGAACAACGCCGGCTCGCTCGCGTGCTTCGACGTCCGTGCGCCGGCGGGCAGCATCGTGAACCCGCTCAGGCCGAGCCCGGTCACGGCACGCCACGTCATCGGCCAGATGCTGCCCGACCTGATGTTCGGATGCCTCGAGGCTGCGTTCGGCGGCGCCGTCCCTGCCGAATCCGCCGGCAGCATCTGGGTGCTCGCGATGAGCCGAGACCGGCACCAGGGTCCGGCGTTCAACATCATGAGCGTCGGGCTGGGCGGCACCGGGGCACGACCGACCAAGCCGGGCCTGTCGACGACGGCGTTCCCGAGCGGTGTCGGCGGCATCCCCGTCGAGGTGACGGAGTCGCAGGCGCCACTGGTGTTCTGGCACAAGGAACTCCGCCCGGGTTCCGGTGGCGCAGGACGGTGGCGCGGCGGGGATGCGCAGCGGATCGTGATCGGCGCGCGCGACGATGCCCCCTTCGAGTGCTCGGCAGCGACCTTCGATCGGCGCGAGAATGCGGCGCGCGGACGCAGCGGCGGCGGCGACGGCGAACCCGGCCGCGTCGTCGTCGTCTCGTCGACCGGCGTCGAACGCACCATCACCGGCAAGGGCACGATCGTCGTGCCCGCCGGTGCGCGCCTCCTGATCGACCTGCCCGGCGGCGGCGGCCACGGTGTCGCCGCCGAACCCGATCCCTGATACGCCGTCCCGACCAGTCCCCGGCCGCGTCGGCCCGATTCACGCCCGTTCCGCCACCACTGACGATTCGCCACGAGGAGCACACCCATGACCGCATCCACATCGAAGTCCCGCCGCCGCGTCCATCGACTGACCGGCTGCCTGGCCATCGCCGCCGCGTTGACGCTGCCGATCAGCGTGTCGGCCCAGTCGCCGAAGACCATCAAGGTCGGGCTGTCGCTGCCCAAGGGGGTTCCGGGCTTCGACTTCGTCAACGGGATGTACGAGCTGTTCAAGGCGGAAGTCGAGGCCGGTACCCGAGGCGCCCTCGTCGTCGATCTCGTCTACGGTGGCGCGTTGGGCAATCCGAACGACCGGCTCAACCAGATGCGGCGCGGCGCGATCCAGATGACCGACGCGGCCGACGGCAACTTCGCGGCGGTCTTCCCCGACATCCAGGTGCTGAACATTCCGTACCTCTTCGCGTCCGAAGCCGCCGCGTGGAAGGTGCTGGACGGCCCGTTCGGACAGCAGATGGCGCAGGACCTGCGGGCGAAGACCGGGGTCCGGGTGCTGGGCTGGTGGGAGTCGGGTGGCTTCAAGCACTTCAGTTCGAACAAGCCGATCACGACCGCGGCCGATTTCCAGGGCCAGAAGATCCGGGCGATGGGGCCGCTGTCGGTGCGGCCGGTCGAGGCGCTGAAGGGCTCCGCGTCGCCGATCGCCTTCGGCGAGCTCTACACCTCGCTGAAGACCGGTGTCGTCGACGGGCAGGAGAACTCCGTCAGCGTCTTCAGGCTGGTCAAGCTCCAGGAAGTCCAGAAGTACCTGCTGCTCTCGGGCCACACCTATGCGGTCGGGGTGCTCGGCATCAACGACGCCTTCTACAACGGCCTGCCGGCGGATCAACGGGCCGTGATCGACGCCGCGGCGCGCAAGGCGATCGCGTTCAACCGGCAGACCTCGCGCAAGGCCGAAGGCGAGGCGCTCGACGCGGTGAAGGCCGCCGGGGTGACGGTCACCTCGCTCGACGGGCGGCAGCGGGACGACTTCCGTGCGCTCATCCAGCCCGCGGTGCTGGCGTGGCTGAAGACGCAGGTCAGTTCGCCCGCCGTCATCGACGCCGCGATCGCCGCGGCCGACGCCGCCAGGTGACGGGGATGCGCGCGTGACGCTCGTCGATCGACTCGAGCGGCTGCTCGGGTTCGTCTCCGCGGCCTGCCTTCTCGCGATGGGCGTCGGTGTCTTCCTGCAGGTGCTGCTGCGCTACGGCTTTTCGTACACGCCGGTCTGGAGTGAGGAGGTGCTGCGCATGCTGCTGCTGTGGTGCGTGGTATGCGGCGCGGCGGTGTCGGTGCGGGGCAACGAGCACATCCGCGTCGAATTCATCGTCGACCAGCTGCCGGTGCCGCTGCGCCGCGCCTGGACCCTCGTCGTCGACCTGGTGACGCTGAGCTTCTTCGTCGCCGTCGTCGTCGCCAGCGTCGACGCGGTGCCGTTCAATCACACGATGCGCACCGTCGCGCTGCAGTGGCCGATGTCGTGGCTCATCGTCGCGATCCCGATCGGCCTGGGATCGGCTGCCATCTTCCTGGTGGCCCGGATGGCTGCGCAGGCGCGTTCCGGGGGCCTGCGGCATCGGGTTCCGCCACGCAGCGGCAAACGCCCGTGAGCGGCGCGCTGATCGCCTTTCTCTGCGTGTTCGTCGCGAGCCTGATGCTCGCCGTGCCGGTCGCGTGGGCGATGGGCTTCGCCGCCGTCTTCTACGTCGCGATCACCGGCCAGTGGGCGCTGCTGCCGGTGGTGCCCGAAAAGCTCTTCCAGGGGCTCGACTCCTTCGTCCTGGTCGCGATCCCGATGTTCCTGCTCGCCGGGGAGATCTTCTCCGAGGGTCGGATCTCGGCGCGGCTCGTGGCCTTCGCCGATGCGCTGTTCGGCTGGATACGCGGCGGCATCGCGCAGGTCGCCGTCGGCGCGTGCATCTTCTTCTCGGGCATCACCGGGGTGGCGCTCGGCGAGATCGCGGCGCTCGGTCGGATCTTCATACCCGCGATGGTCCGCGACGGCTACCCTCCGGGACTCGCCGCGGCCATCATCGCGTCGGCGTCGATCATCGGGCCCACGATCCCGCCGTCGCTGCCGATCATCATCTACGGCTCGGTCACCAACGTCTCCATCGGCGGTCTCTTCGCCGCTGCGGTCGTGCCAGGACTGCTGATCGGCGTGACGAACATGGTGCTGATCGCGTGGCTCGCGCGGCGACTCGGCGTGCAGGCGCGCCGCAGCGACCACTCGTTGCGCACGATCCTGCGCACCGGGTCGCGGGCGTTGCTGCCGCTGGGCATGCCGGTGCTCATCCTCGCGAGCATCCTGGGCGGCCTGATGACGCCGACCGAGGCTTCCGGCGCCTCCGTCGCCTATGCCAGCGTGTGTGCGTTCGTCATCTATCGCTCGTTGTCGGTGTCGGCGTTGCCAGGCATCCTGTCGCGGGTGTCGCGCTTCACCGGGCAGCTCGTCATCATCGTCTCGTGCGGTGCCGCGCTGGCCTGGGTACTGGGCTTCGAAAACACGACGTCCAGGCTCGCGGCGGCGGTCGTGCAGTGGGACCTCGGGCCGCTCGGGACGATGCTCGTCGCGAACGTCTTCCTGCTCTTCCTGGGGATGTTCATCGACCCGTCGGCCGCGATCATCCTGTTCGGGCCGATCCTCGCGACCGCGGCGCAGTCGGCGGGTATCGACCCGCTGCACTTCGGCGTCGTGATGATCCTGAACCTGAACATCGGGTTGCTGACGCCGCCGCTCGGCGTCTCGCTGTTCGCCGCCGAGCGCATCGCGGGCTGCGGCCTGACCGCCGTGATCCGGGCAGTGCTGCCGTTCATCGGCGTGAACCTGGTCGCGCTCGCCGGCGTCTCGCTGGTGCCGGCGATCAGCCTGTGGCTGCCGCGCCTCGCGGGGTTCTGATCGGCCGGCAGCACCACCCGGCCTCAGTGGCGGCGTGCCTCGACGTAGATCCGGGTGATCTTCGGGAAGCGATCGCGGATCGTCGACTCGATGCCCTCGACCGCGACCGCGACGTCGGCGGCGGGTACCTTCGGATCGAACACCAGGTCCATCGCGAGCAACACTTCATTTGCGCCGATGTACATCGACAACGGCGGCAGCGCGCGACGCACCGCCGGGTCGGCCTCGGCGATCTTCCGGATCTCGCGCACGACGTCGACCCGCAGGCCTTCGCCGATCAGCAGGCCGCGAGACTCGAGAATCAGCACCGCCGCCGTCGCGGCGAGCAGCAGACCGATCAGGACCGACGCCAGCCCGTCGAGCACCGGCATCCCAAGCCCGTGGCTCGCGTAGATGCCTGCCGCCGCGATCGCCAGGCCCAGCAGCGCCGCGCCATCCTCGGCAAGCACGGTGAACACCGACGGATCCTTGCTCGCGTGCAACGCGCGCCAGAACGGCCGCGCGCCACGCTCCTTGTTGAACTGCGCGAGCGCGATGCCGAAGCTCGATCCCTCGAACACCGCGGCCGCGCCGAGCACGACGTAGTTCCAGAACGGGTCGGTGAGCGGCTCGGGGTGCCGTATGTGCATCACGCCTTCGTAGAACGAGATTCCACCGCCGAGCCCGAAGATCAGGACCGCAACGATCAGCCCCCAGAAATACATCTCCTTGCCGTGACCGAACGGATGGTCGACGCTCGGCGGGCGCCTGCTCAGCCGCAGGCCGAGCAGCAGCAGCAGCCCGTTGCAGGTGTCGACCGTCGAGTGCACGGCCTCGGAGACCATCGCCGAACTGCCGGTGATGCCGGCGACGACGAACTTCGTGATTGCGATCGCGACGTTCGCCGCCATCGCACCGTAGATCGCGCGCGGAGAGTCGGCCATCGTTGTCCTTGATACGGCATGCCGTCGCCGGCGACCCGGCGCCCGTCGGGGGGCACGAACCGCGCCTGCCGGCCGGCGACTCCGGGCGCGGTCGCATGGGCGCGCGCCGACGCTCGCCACCCGCGTGGCGGCCGTCCGGCTCAGGCGTGCCGGTCCATCCGGATCGCCGCGAGCGCGGCGCCCAGCGATGCCAGCACGCAGGCGAGCATCATCGTCACCAAGGTGCTCGGCACGGCGTGTCGCTCGATGACGTGCGCGGTCATCCAGCTGAGCAGCGCACCGAGCGCGACCGTCAGCGCGCCGGCGAGTCCGGCCGCCGTGCCGGCGAGGTCGGGTCGCACCGAGATCGCGCCGGCGTTCGCGTTCGCGACGGTCAACCCGTTGCCGACGCCCACGAAGACCGTGAGCCCGAACAGGGCCGCCGGATGCGAGGCCCCGGCAGCTAACAGCGCCAGCGCGACCAGAAGCGCCACCGTGGGGACGAGGCGTCCCGCGATGATCAGGTGCGCCAGCCTCGAGCGCGGTGCGAGTCGTGCCGTGATCGTCGCCCCGAGCATGAACCCGCCGGTGATCGAGCCCAGGCCGAGCCCGACCAGCGCCGGGGTCAGGCTCCAGGTTGCGGTCGCGACATAGGGGACGCCGGTCACGAAGACGAAGAACGCGCCCACCGAAAAGGCGGTGCAGAGCACGTACGCCCAGTACCGGGGTGCCGCCATCAGCGCCGCCCAGTCCGCGATGCGGGGCGGCGCCAGGTCGGTGCGGCGGGTTTCACCCAGATCCAGCCAGGCGAGCGCGAGCACTGCCGCGCCGAAGACGGTGTAGAGCGCGAAGACCGCGCGCCATCCCAGCGCGGCGTCGAGCAGCCCGCCGAGCATCGGTCCGAGCATCGGGGCCACCGCCATCGCGGACGAGATCGCTCCCAGCTTGCCGGCCGATTCCCGCGCCGAATGCTGGTCGCGGATCACCGCGCTCGACATCACCACGCCGGCGACGACCACCGCCTGCAAGGTGCGCCACGCCAGCAGCGCCGTGATGCCCTGTGCCAGGAGGCAGCCGGCGGAGGCCAGGACGTAGACGGCCAGGGCCGACAGCACGACGGGGCGCCTGCCGATCCGGTCCGACACGGGTCCGAGCGTGATCTGGAACACCGCCGACGCCAGCATGTAGCACGAGATCGCCAGCGCGACCACCGACTCGCGCGCGTCCAGGTCGCGTGAAATCGCCGGCAGCGACGGCACGATGGCGTTCAGCGTCAGCGCCGAAAGCGCCGAAAGCAGCACCAGCGTGATCAGTCGGGGAGGGTGGGGTCGCATGGTCGAACCGGAGGCACGCCCGGTCAGGCGCTTCCGGAACTCGGGAGCGACGGGCGCGGCGGCGGTGAAGTCTATCGCAGCCTGCGACCGAGCCCGTGGAGCCTGCGTCGAAGCACGCCGCCGCTTGCGGCAATCGGGTCGATCAGGCGCGCGTGTCGCTCATCGCCAGACGCAATCCACGCGGTCCCAGCTGTCCTGGCGAAGGTCGGCCTTCTCCCCGGCCAGTACCGGCTTTCGGACCTTGTTCGACGGTGTTCGCGGAAAGTCGGTCCGGTACTCGATGTAGCGCGGCACCTTGAAGGGCGCGAGGTACTGCCTCGCGTGCGCGACGATCGCCTCGGGTGGCACGTCACTGCGCGTCAGGCCCGGTTGAAGGATGACGTACGCCTTGACCTCTTCCTTGCGCAGCTCATCGGGCACGCCGATCACGGCGGCCTCCTGCACCTGCGGCATGTTCTTCAGTACCGCCTCCACTTCGCGCGCAGGGATGTTCTCGGAGCTTCGCCGGATCATCTCCTTGATTCGCCCGACGATGTAGAAATAGCCATCCTCATCCTGGCGGAAGAGGTCGCCGGTGCGAAACCACTCGCCATGAAACGCGTCGCGCGTCGCATCGGGCTTGCCGTGGTAGCCACGCAGGATGCCGCTACCACGGACGACGAGTTCGCCGATCTGGCCGCGAGGCAGTTCGCGTCCCTCGGTATCGACCACCTTGCATTCCCTGAACGGGCCTGAGATCCCGCAGGATCCGGAGCCGATCATGTCGTCCGCCTCCAGCGGCATGAACGTGGCCGAGCCGAGCTCGGTCATGCCGAACGCCTCGCGCGCGTTGACGTTGAAGCGCTCTTCGACCGCCGCGTGGATCTCCTTGCGAAGACCGTAGACGTTTACGCGTCGCGTCTCGTTGATCGCATCCTCCGGATGTGGGGCGTTCTTGAACAGGATCTCGGCCGGCATCAGCGCGAATTGGATGCGCCACTCGCGAAGCCACTGGGTGTACCGACTCGTACTCTGTCTTGCCGCGATGAACGCCGTTGCGCGCTGATGGAATGTCATCAGGAGCAGCCACTGCGGATCCATGTAGTAGAACGGTGTCGAGATCAGAATGCGTTCGAAGCGCAGGCCGTCGCGGAATGCGTTGATCTTGCTCTGCGTGATCCAGTAGCGATGAGTCTGGAGGACGCCCTTCGGAAAGCCCGTGGTCCCGGACGTGTACTGGATGTTCAACAGATCATCGAGCACCACGTCGTCCGCGAAATCCAGGGCCTGCTCCGGTGGCGCGATCAAGGCCTGCCAGTCGCATTCGCCGCTTCGCGGTCGGCCCACCACGATCACGCGGCCTTCGCCGAGCGACGTCTCCTGTCTCGAGATGCCGTCCAGCACCGGAAGGAACGCCTCGTCGATCACCAGGTACGTGCACTGGCTGTCCACGAGCACGTATTCGAGCTCACGGGGGGTGTAGGAGACGTTTACCGGCACCATCACGGCACCCAGTCTTCCGATCGCGAGCCATGTCAACGGAAACTGCGGGACGTTCGGCACCATCACCGCGACGCGCGTGTGCTTCGTCACCCCCAGGCGACGCAGACCGGCTGCGAGCCGAGCGACCGAGGCATGAACCTCGGCATAGGTTGCCGTCTCGCCGCTGTCGATGAAATGCCATGCTAGCCTGTCCGGCGCGTCGCGCGTCGCCTCGTCGAGCAGGCACGCGGTCGAGTGGGGGAGCGCTTCGGATTCGAGCTGCCTGCACCTCTGAAGGGCGTCGTCGGTGTAGCCGGCGAGGCGCCACTGAGGATCGATCGGCTTTCTCATCAGGCAAGCCCGAGAAAGCGCGCGGCATTGTCGTGCAGCCACATGCGCATGACCGTGTCGGAGAGCGGCAAGGCGTGGAACTCCTCGTACGCCTGTGCGATGGGCTGCATCGGATATGCCGTGCCGGTCATGATCCGGTCCTTCAGCATCTTCGATCCATAGGTCAGCAGCGACCTGTAACCCGAATCTTCCGCGGTCAGGATCTTCGGTCGGACAGCGACGATGCCGATGTACACCGTCGGGTGACGCCACGCCACGCCGATGAGCTCGTCGATCCAGGGCCAGCCGGGTGGCGACGCGCAGACGCGAAGTTCCGGAAAATGCTGCATCACCTCGTCGAGGTAAACCGGGCGACCATAGTCCATCTGGGAAGCCGTCGAGAAGTTGATGCCGCAGTGGATGTTCACGGGGATGTCGAGTTCCACGCACTTGGCGTAGAGCGGGTACATGCGCTTGTCGTTGATCGCGAGCTTGAGTTCGAAGCACTGAAGATTGAGCCCGCGCAGTCCCAAGTCGCGCACCGCGGTCTCCAGTTCGCGCACGGCCTGCATTCCCTTGTGCGGGTCCACCCCCGCGAAGCCCACATACCGTGGACCATGGGTGCGGCAGAAGGCCGCGACGTCCTCGTTGCGCACCTTCAGTCCGAACGTCGTCTCGTTGTCCCGCGCCTTGACCACCACGTGCGAGGCCCCCAGCGACTCGTAAGCCTGCAGGTATCCGCTGAGCGCCAGCGACCGGTCCTGGGGCGCATCCACGCGGGATTCGCTGGCCGAGTAGACGCGACGATAGTTCTGCAGGTGCGCCGTTTGCGGTGGGTTGAACGCCTCGGTCGGCGGCTTGCTCGCGTAGTCGATGATCATCGAAGCCGTTCAGTTCGGCTGCACGCCTGCGGCCCGCAGGAGGCTTCCATAGGATTGGACCTGCTCCTGGATGAACGCGGCGAACGCTTCCGGGGTCGACGGATTCGGGATGAAGGCCTGCTTTCCAAGCGCGGCCGCGACCTCCGGCTTGCGGAGCACGGCACCGAATTCGGCATTGACGCGATCGACGATGCCGCGGGGCAGGCCCGCCGGGCCCACCAGGCCCATCCAGTTCGAGATCGTGTAGTTCGGCAGCCCTGCTTCGCGGATCGTCGGCACGTCCGGCAGCAACGGAGATCGCGTGTTCAGCGTCGTGACGAGCGCGCGCAGCTTGCCGGCGCGAACGTGCGCGAGGGCAACGGCGGGAGGGTCCATCAGCACCTGCACACGGTTGGCGAGCAGGTCGGGCATCACCTGGGGCGCCGACTTGTAGGGCACGTGCAGCATGTCGAGCCCGAGCAGCGAGTTCATCTGGGCAAAAGCCACGATGCCGCTCGGATTGCCCGTGCCGTAGGCAAGCTTCCCGGGATTGGCCTTGGCGTATGCGACGAACTCCTTGAAGTTGGTGGCCGGCACTTCGGTGTTGATGTACAGGAACACCGTGTACCGACCGATGTCGGTGATCGGCGTGAAGTCCTTGACGACGTCATAGGGCGGGTTCTTGCGCAATGCCGGCACCGCCGCGAGCGGTCCGCCGCTGCCCACACCGAGGGTGTAGCCGTCCGGTTCCGACCGTGCCACCTCGCTTGCCGAAACCGCGCCGTCGGCGCCCGGCTTCGGGTCGATCACGACCGGCTGACCCAGTCGCTCCGACACATGCGGCGCGAGCACTCGCATCACCTGATCGGTTGCCGAACCGGGACCGAAGGGAATGATGATCCGCACCGGCTTGGACGGATATTTGTCTGCCGCGGCACCCGGCCCGGCACCGAGCAGGGCGAAGAGTGCTGTGACGAAGATGATGGCTGGCTTCATCGGTGTCCTCCGTTCATGGATCGATAGGCCGTGATCGCGGCCGCGGCGCTCACCTTGCGGTTCGCGATGTCGTCGTTCAGCGCCTGCTCCGATCGCTCGGCAGGCGACCCGAAGCCTGCGCCTCCGGCCGTCTCGAGCACCAGGCGATCGCCCCGCGAGACCGTCGTGACGCATTTCGAGATCGTCTCCACCCGACCGTCGGCGCGATAGATCGTTGCCTTCGACATCGCACCGTCGCCGCCTCCGCAGGAGCCGCGCGCTGCGGTGAAGTGACGCTCGCCACGGAAGGTCAGGCGGATGTTGTCTGCCTCGAAACCGTATTCTCGGATGACGCCGAGTCCTCCGCGCTGACGCCCGATCCCGCCCGAATCCTGCCGCAGGCCGAAACGCCGCACGCGAATCGGCGCATCGAGCGACAACGATTCGATCGGCAGGTTCATGCTGTTCGAGCCATCGGTCTGCAGGCAGTCGACGCCGTCGATATCGGCGCCGGCGCCGGTGCCGCCACAGACGAGCTCGCTCACGATGAACGGGCTGCCGTCTTCGCGCTGACCGCCGAACGCGAGCATGACCGACAGTCCGGCGGGTGCGGCGGGCACGCGTTCGGGTACCGCTTCGGAGAAGGCGCTGATCATCGCGCCGCAGATACGTTTGATGGTCGCCGTTCGCGCGTTCACGGGGGCAGGCGGCCGCGGGTTCACCAGCGAACCTTCGGGCAGGTGAAGCGTGACCGGCCGGAAGCAACCGGCGTTGGTCGGAATCTGTGCGTCGGTGAGCGCCCGCACGGCGTAATAGGCCGCCGCGTAGGCACCGGATGGCACGCAGTTCAGCGGGCCCCTGAGCTGAGGGTCGGTACCGGTGAAATCGAAGTGGATCGTCCCGTCCCTGACGGTGGCGGCCACCTCGATTCGCACGCGACGTTCCTGGTCGACGCCATCGTTGTCGAGAAAGTCGACATACCGGAACACGCCTTCCGGCAACTTCCTGAGCGCCGCTCGGGTCATGGCCTCGGAACGGTCCAAGAGCTGCGCGAACAGCTGCGCCAGGAAGGGCGCGCCGTGGAGCTCGCACAGTTCGCCGAGTCGCCGGGCGCCGACGGTACAGGCAGCCAGCTGTGCGTTCAGGTCGCCGATGAACGTGTCGGGAAGCCTGATGTTCAAGCGCAGCAATGCATCGAGCGCTTCGTCCGGCTGCCCATCGCGTATGTATCGAAGTGCCGGTATTCGAAGGCCTTCCTGGTAGATCTCGGTGGCGTTGGTGGGGATCGAGCCCGGCGCCATGCCACCGACGTCCTGATGGTGGACCGTGGCGACGCTGAAGGCCACCGTGGAGCCGCCGGAGAGGACCGGCATGAACAAGGTGATGTCCGGTAGATGGGTACCACCGCAATAGGGATCGTTCAGGATGTAGACATCGCCCGCCTTCATGTCCTTCAGCCCGAACTTCGCGATCACGGCCTGAAGGGCGGGAATCATCGTGGCGAGGTGGATCGGGATTGCCGTCGCCTGCGCGATCGTCTCCGCGTTTGCGGTGAAGAGTGCCGCGGAGCAGTCCATGCCTTCCTTGACGATCGGCGAGAACGCGCTGTGCAGCAACGTCAGCTGCATCTCGTTGGCGATGCCCTCGAGCTTGTTCCGTACGACCTCGAGCGTGATCGGGTCGACGCGGTGGGTCGCGTTCTTGCTCATGCCGGATGGCGCCTCGTGATCAGCAGGGATTCGCCCGGTGCGACACAGGCTTCCCAGTGGGGGGTGATCAGTGTCGTCGTGTCGGCCTGTTCGACGATGGCCGGACCCACGACACGGTCTCCCGCCGCGAGGCCGTCACGGTCGTAGACGACCGCGTCGATCATGCCGGTGTCCTCGTCCAGGAGGATCGCGCGCTTGCCCTTGCGGGCCGGCGGCCGTTCGACCGGTGAGGGGCGATATCGTGGGGCGGCGTTGGCCGAACGCTGCACGACGCGTAGGTTGACGAAGCGTGCAGCGGCGGGTGTGCTGTGCCCGTAGAGTCGATCGTGCAGCTCGCGGAACCGTGCATAGGCCTGGGCCAGCAGGTCCTCGGGGCGGGCCGGGGCGAGCGGCACCTCGATGTGGTGCGCCTGACCGACGTAGCAGACGTCACCGTAGTAGAGGGTCTCGACGCTGCTGGCGGCGACGCCTTCCTCCCGCATGCGTGCAGCGCATTCGCTTTCGAGTCCGGCGCAGCGCTCGATGATCTCGCTCGCGGTGACTTCGTCGAAGCGGCGTACGAACCCCGCCGACGCCTCGTGTTCGACCATCGCTGCGAGCAGTCCGGCGGCGCACAGCACGCCGGGGTATCGCGGCACGACGATCCGGTCCATGCCGAGCTCGTCGGCCAGCGCCGTCGCGTGCAACGCGCCACCGCCACCAAAGGGCATCAGCGCGAAACTGCGAGGGTCGTATCCCCTGCTGATCGAGACCAGGCGGATGCCCTCCGCCATCTGGGCATTGACCACCCGGTGGATGCCCAGTGCCGCCTGGCTCAGCGTCAATCCGAGCGGGGCCGCGATGCGCTCCTTGATCGCGCGAACGGCGAGTTCGGGTTCGAGCTTCAGCGTGCCGCCGGCGAAATACGCCGGATCGAGCAAGCCCAGGACGATCGACGCGTCGGTGACCGTCGCCTCGGTGCCGCCTCGGCCGTAGCAGGCCGGTCCCGGGTCTGCGCCTGCCGATCGCGGGCCGACCCTCAGACCGCCTCCGGCATCGATCCAGGCGATGCTTCCCCCGCCCGAGCCGATCGAGTTGACGTCGACCATCGGCACGCGGATCCGGTATCCGTCCAGGAGGCCATCCGGCCGGATCACCGGCCTACCATCGGCGATCAGCGCGATATCCGAACTCGTGCCGCCGATGTCGCAGGTGATCAGGTTCGGACAATCGACTGCTCCGCCTGCGTCCAGTGCACCGACGACACCGGCGGCAGGGCCTGACAGGAACAGACGGATCGGGCGCCGGCGCGCAACCTGCGACGAGCAGACGCCGCCTCTGGACTGCATCAGTTGAAGCCGAGCGGGCACGCCCGCACGTTGGAGGTCTGCCTCCATGGTGCCCAGGTAGCGATCCAGCCCGGACTTGACATAGGCGTCGAATGCGGTCACGACGGTCCGCTCGTACTCGCGAAACGCCGGGTCGACGCTGGAGGAAACCGAGACGACCAGATCGGGATGGTGTTCGCGGATGAAGCTGGCGGCAGCCTGCTCGTGCACCGGATTGACGAAGGAGAACAGAAAGCAGATCGCGATGGCCTCGACCTTCTCCGCCAGCAGCGCGTCGACCGACTGGCGCAGCGAATCGAGATCGAGTGGTGTCTCGATCGCGCCGGTCGGCCCGACGCGCTCGACGACACCTCGCCGTCGCACGCCGGGTGCAAGAAAGCCGGGCGTTTCCGGCTGCAACAACAGCCGGTAGATCTGGCGGCGGTTCTGCCGCCCTATCTCGAGCACATCCTCGAATCCCGCGGTCGTCAGTACACCGAGTCTCGCGCCTCGGCGCTCGAGCACGGCATTCGTCGCGACCGTCGTGCCGTGCACGAAGCGGCGCACCTGTGTCGGCGAGATTCCCCATCGCGGGAGAAGTTCGTCGATGACGCGCCGCACCGGCATGCTCGGATCGGCGCGAGACGACGGGAGCTTCGCGACGTGGAACTCGCCGGCGTCGCTGGTCGCGACCACGTCGGTGAAGGTCCCGCCGATATCGATTCCGATGTTGAACATGTCGCCGCGACTAGCTCCCTGGTGAACAGATTATCGGAGAGGGTGCCTATACTCGAGGTTTCATCAGTCGCTACCGAAGGTTGGGGATGAATCAACGCCAGCTCGAGGTTTTCGAGGCAGTGATGCGAACCGGTTCGCTGAGCATGGCTGCGCGGGCGCTGGGTGTATCGCAGCCCGCCGTGTCGAAGTCACTGCGACTCGCCGAACAGGCCGCTGGCTTCGTGCTGTTCCGAAGCGTGCGAGGTCGCCTGTTCCCCAGTACGGAGGCGCAGACGCTGTTGCCGCAGGTGGAACGGCTTCGAAGCGATCTGGATGCCGTCACGCGACTCATCCGCCAATTGAGAGACGGCAGCGCGGGCAGCGTCACCGTGGCTGCGCCAGGTTCCGTCGCCAATTCGTTCATCACGCCAGCGGTTGCGAGGTTCGTGCGTGAGCGGCCCAACATCCAGGTCGAGATCATGGTGCTGCCCACCGAGATGGTGGCGGATCGCGTCGCGGGCAGCCAGGCGGACTTCGGCGTGATCCATCAGCCTACCGACAACCCGTACCTGAACGGAGAGGTGGTCTGCGAAGGAGAAGGGATCTGCGTCATGCCGAGAACCCACCCGCTTGCCGACAGGAAGGCCATCGGCGTGCGGGATCTTCAGAAGGATCCGCTGATCTGCTACCGCGAAGACACGGCGATCGGCAGGCTGGTCCGGAAAGCCCTCAAGACCGCGGGCCAGCGGCGTGATGTGGACATCGTCATCAACCAGTCGCAGCAAGGCCTCGAGTTCGTCGAGGCCGGTGCAGGATTGGCGATCATGGATCCGTTTCTGCTGATCGGGACTTCGCACCCGTCGCTGGTCGGGGTGCCGTTCAGGCCGGCCTTCCAGAATCGCCTGCGGATCGTTCGCGCCAGCGAGAGGCCCCGCTCGCGCGCGGCGAGCCGCTTGGAGGCGGCCATCCGGGAGGACATCCTTCGGCGCACTGCCAAGTCGGCGCTGGTCAGGTCGATCCAGCGCTGAAGCAGATCGCTACCGGCCGTACCCGTAGACGTCGCGTGCCGTCGCCATCGAAATGATGCCCTGCTCGATGTCGAGCGCGACCGCCGCAGGATCTCGTGCTCTGGGGTCGCCGTGGCCGGCGCCCCCAGAGGTCGAGATCACGACGCGGTCTCCCCGCTGGAGTCGTGCGCCGCGCTTCAGATCGATCTCGATCGTCTTGCCGTCCCGCCACAACTCGGCGCGCGTCAAGGCGCCGGGCGATCCGCCCCCCAGTGCCTCGGGCGCGATCTCGAATCGGTCGCCGTACAGCGAGAAATCGACGTCGTCGGCCAGAATCTCGTAGGTTCGGCGCAGACCGAGGCC
Organism: Lautropia sp.; assembly: GCA_050248115.1. Lineage (GTDB taxonomy): Bacteria > Pseudomonadota > Gammaproteobacteria > Burkholderiales > Burkholderiaceae_E > Lautropia. The sequence continues at coordinate 254,182 of JBFWSZ010000009.1, read as the reverse complement.
ACCGCGATAGCGGCCGTGGCCGAACGATTCCGGATGCAGCGTGTATTCGACGATCCGGAAGTAGTCGAAGTCCATGTCGAGCGTCTCGACCGGTGAATTCGTGGTGTTGGACAATGGTGCAGCGATGCCGTCGGCGCCGTCGACGTCGGCTGCAGCGCCGAAGCCGCCGCCATAGGTTTCGAGGCACACACGGTAGCGACCGTCCGCGAGGCGCGCCAGGCACGTGATCAGCGCATTGTCGAACCCGGATGAAATGGCTCGTTGCGGCACCACCTGCGCAAGCGCCTTCATGACCGCGCCGTAGGCTCGATAACAGGGGAGCATGCGCGCGCGTACCGGCGCGGGCGGGCGTGGATTGAGGATGCTGCCGACCGGCACGGAGATGCTCACGGGCCGGAAGCTTCCTTCGTTGAACGGCACCTCGCTGCTCAGCAGAACACCCTTGATGCAGCTCATCACCGCAGACTGCGTCGAGGCGAACGGGGAGTTGATGTTCCTTCGCACCTGCGGGCAGGTTCCCGCAAAATCGATGTGCATCTCGTCATCCGAGATCGTGACCTTTGCATGCACCCACAGCGGCGACCCATTGCCTTCGATGTCGTCGCCCGCGTCCGAGCCCCGGTAGACGCCGTCGGGTAGCGCCCGTATCGCCGCCCGCAGCTGGCGCTCGGAATAGTCCATCAGCGACTGCATCGTCTGGCGGACCGACGCGACGCCATACTTGTTGCACAGCTGCCCGATCCGCGCGATGCCGATCGCCTTCGCGGCGAACTGGGCGTTGAAGTCGCCCAGTGTGAGATCGGGCACCCGGATGTTGGCCGCCAGCAGACGCTCGAAGGTGCCGCCGTTCCAGTCCCTGGACAGGCTGAACTTCATCGGGGGCAGCAGAAGCCCTTCCTGGAACACGTCGCTCGCCAGCGCGTTGAGCCCGGCGCTACCGCCCCCGAGGTCGAGATGATGCGCGGTCGAGCCGGCGAAGGCGATCAGCTCGCCGTCGATGAACACCGGCCTGAAGATGAAGACGTCCTGCAGATGCTGACCGCCCTGGTAGGGGTGATTGTTCACGAGGAAATCATCCTCGGTGAGCGTCTCGGGCGCGAATTCGGCCAGGCATGCGCGCAGCGTCGTATTCATCGAACCCAGCTGCATCGGCACCATCTCCGACTGGGCGACGATGTTGCCGCTCGAATCCAGAATCGCGCACGACGCGTCACGCGCTTCACGAACGATGTTCGAGTATGCGGATCTGACCAGCTTGGTGCCCATTTCCCGCGCGGTGGCCAGCAGGGCCTGGCTGATGACCGCATAGTCGACCGGATCAAGCGTCATGTTCGTCCTCGTCGTTGCGCCTCGATCGATTCAGGATCAGGTTGCCGACCGCATCCTCGACGGCGTGCCAACCCGGCGGGACGTAGATGGTCGAGGTATCGTCCTGCACCAGCAATGGTCCGGGCGAAGCACCGGACTGGCGAATCTCGACGCGGGTGCGTATTCTGCAGGTTCGCGCCTCACGGTCTTCGTGGATTGCGGCATCGGCGGCGTGGCACGCTGCCGCCTGCTCGGCCCGCGGAGGGAGCGGGCACTGCTCGGCCGATGCGACACCGACCCGGAAGCCGACGATCTCGACGCGCTTTCCCGCCATGCCTGCGCCCGCGCTGTGCAGGTACACCCGGCGGTTCGCCGCCTCGAACTGGTCGGCCAGCACCACGGTGCTCAGCGCGTCGAGCATCGCGTCCGTCAGCGTCACGTCGACTTCGAATGCCTGGCCGACGAAACGCATCTGAAGGGTGTACGTATGGCTCAGTGGCCCGGACAGTCCGATCGCGCGCAACCTCGCATCGAGGCCCTCTCGCATCTGTGCGAGAACCTGCAGCACGATCCCGGGCGCTGCGTCGTCGAGCGGCATTCGTCGGGTGACGGTCTCGTACTGCGTATAGTCTGCCGCCAGCAGACCGAATGCGGACAAGACGCCGGCGTTCTGAGGCACCACGATCGTGTCGATGCCGAGGTCCTCGGCAATGCGCCCGGCGTGCAGCGGGCCGGCGCCGCCGAAGGGCACGAGCACGTAGTCTCTCGGATCCCGGCCGAGCTCCGTGGAGATGAGCTGGATGGCGCGAACGACGTTGGCGTCCGCCAGTCGGATTGCACTGTCGGCGATCTGTTCGACGGACATCCCGAACGCGTCGGCCAGCGGCTCGAAGACTGCACGCGCCGCCGACGCATCGAGCGCCATCCGGCCACCGAGGAACGACTCCGCGCGCAGCGTTCCCCGCACCAGATGGGCGTCGGTCACGGTCGGAGAGACACCTCCGCGTCCGTAGCACGCTGGACCCGGATCGGCTCCGCTCGAATGCGGTCCGACCCGCAGCATGCCGCCGGAGTCTCGCCACACGATGCTGCCGCCGCCCGCGCCGACCGATGCGATATCGACGACCGGCGTGCGTATCGGGAGCCCGTCGACGCTCGTTTCCGCAGCGATGATCGGTGCGCCGTCGGAGACGAGGCAGACGTCGGTACTGGTACCTCCCATGTCGAAGGTCACCAGGTCGCGGTAGCCCGAGGCGCCAACCTGCCGAAGCGCCCCTGTCACACCGGCCGCCGGACCGGAGAACAGTGCGCTGATCGCATTGCGTCGGATGGCCGCCGCCGGCAGTCGACCGCCGTTCGATTGCATGATGCTGAAGCGACCCTTGAATCCCTGACGGGCCAGCGCTTCCTCGAAGCGGCCGAGGTAGCCATCGATGGCCGGCTGGACATACGCGGACAACGCCGTCGTGGAGGCGCGCTCGTACTCACGGAACTCCCTGCTGATCTCGTGCGAGCAACTGACGTAGAGCTCGGGAGCGATCTCCTTGATCAAGGCTGTCAGCGCCTGCTCGTGTTCCGGGTTTGCATACGCGTTGAGCAGGCAGATCGCCACGGCCTTGAACGGACGACGCGAAAGCGCGTCCTTCAGAACCGACGCCGCCGTGCGGACATCCAGCGGGCGGGCGATCGAACCATCGGCGAGGATGCGTTCGTCGATCTCGATCACGTCTCGACGTTCGACGACCGGCACCGGCTTGCGGTACGAGAGCTGGTACACGCTCGGCCGGTCCTGGCGCTGGATGAGCAGCAGATCGCGAAAGCCCGCGGTCGTCACGAACGCGGTGAGGCCGCCCTTTCGCTCGAGAACCGCATTCGTCGCAACCGTCGATCCATGTACGAGGTCCGTGATCGCCGAGATCGGGATCCTCGCCTCGCGTAGTGCCGCGAACGCGCCTTCCTCCGGGCGCTGCGGCACGCTGGGTACCTTGACGACCCTGACCTCGCCGCCCTCGAGCGCGATCAGGTCCGTGAAGGTCCCGCCGACTTCGATTCCTACCCGCATGGTCCGATGTGTCCGTTCTATTCGAGCTTGAGGTTCAGCGGCTCGATGACCTTGCGCCAGGTTTCGGTCTCCTGCGCGATCATCTTGCCGAACTGCCCGGGAGACATCGAACTGATCTCGGAGCCGTCCCTGGTCATGCGTGCGCCGACGTCCTTCTCGTGCGTCCAGGCGATGATCTCCTTGTTCAGTCGCTCGATCACCGCCGCAGGGGTTCCGGTCGGCGTCACGATGCCGTACCACGAGTAGGCGACCATGCCCGGTACGCCGGATTCGACGAAGGTCGGAATGTCGGGCGCGACATCGAGGCGCTTCTCGGCCGTGATGGCGATCGGCTTCACGCGCTTGTTGGCCACGTTTGCGAGCGAGGTGCCTACGCCATCGAAGTGGATGTCCACGCGCCCGCCGATGATGTCGATGTTTGCGGGTGCGCTTCCCTTGTAGTGAATGGGAACGATATCGGTACCGGTCAGCGACTTGAACAGCTCTCCGACGAGCTGGGACGAGCCGGCGAGTCCCTGCGTCGCCCAATTGATCTTGCCGGGATTGGCCTTTGCATAGGCGATCAGCTCCTGCGGCGTGCTTGGCGCGAACTGCTTCGATGCGACCAACATGAACGGCTGCCGTGCGACGAGTGCGACCGGTTCGAAATCTTCGACCCGGTAGCGCATGTCCTTTCGGGTCAGCGGATTGAGGGCGAGGGTCGTGACCGTCGTCATCAGCAGCGTGTGACCGTCGGCTGGCGAGGTGGCGACGTACTCCGCGGCGATCGACGTGGCGGCGCCGGGCTTGTTGTCGACGATGAATGGCTGACCGAGTCGCGCCTGCAGGCCGGCCGCCAGCATCCGCGCGAGGACGTCGGTGTAGCCCCCCGGTGGATAGGGGACGACGATCTTCACCGTTCGCTGCGGGTACGCCTGTGCGAGTGCGGCGCCCGTTGGCGCGGCTACCGCCGCGCCGATCAGGATCCAGAGTCCGCGTCGGATCATCTCTCTCATGGTCATCTCCCTTCAGTCGATGGACGTGGCCGCTACCGGCTCGCGGTGCGCAGTGCGAAATGCTGGGCGATTCCTTCGCGAGTCGCCGCGCGTGCATAGGGTGCTGGGACCTGCATCCGTAAGCCCAGATCCTCGGCCGCGTGCCACGGCCAGCGCGGATCGTTGAGCATGCCGCGTCCGAGCGCGATGAGGTCTGCGTCGCCGTCGGCCAGTATCGCTTCCGCGTGGTGCGGGTCCCGGATCTGGCCGACGGCCATCGTGGGAATCCCGGCTTCGCCACGGATCTTCTTCGCGAAGGGCACCTGATAGCCCGGACCGAGCGGAATCCGCGCGATGCTGTTCCCGCCCGACGACGCATCGACGTAGTCGCAACCGAGGGCGCGCAGTTCGCGCGCGAGGGCGACGGCGTCGTCGGGCGTCAGACCCTGCTCGTCCCAGTCGGTGCCGTTGCAGCGTACGCCCATCGGGCGATCGGCCGGCCAGGCCCCACGCATGGCCGAGAAGACCTCCAGCGGGAATCGCATCCGGTTCTCCCGCGAGCCTCCCCACTGATCCTCGCGTCGATTCGCGATCGGCGACAGGAACGAACTCAGCAGATAGCCATGTGCAGCATGGATCTCGATCATGTCCAGCCCCAGCCGGGCGCAGCGCACCGTTGCCTGGACGAACGCCTCGACGATCGATTCCATCCCGGCGCGATCGAGCGCGTCAGGTGTCTGCCATTCGGGAATGAAAGGCAGCGCCGAGGGGGCAACCGTGCGCCATCCGCCCAGGTGTTCGGGAATGCTGCCGCGGCCGTCCGCCGGCTTCAGCTGCGAACCCTTGCGGCCGGCGTGCGAAAGCTGTATGCCGATCGGAATCGTGCTCTGGCCCCGGATGATCCGGAGGACCCGGCCGAGTGCCGCTTCGCCGTCGTCCGAGTACAGTCCCAGGCATTCGCGACTGATCCGCCCCCGAGCTTCGACTGCGGTCGCCTCGATGATCAGCAGGCCGGCGCCGGACAGCGCCAACTGGCCCAGATGCAGCAGGTGCCAGTCTGTGGCACAGCCATCGACGGCACTGTACTGGCACATTGGCGACACGACGATCCGGTTGGATAGCGTCAGTGCCCTCATCGAGAACGGACTGAACAGGTTGACCGGCACTGGGGTACAGATTCCTCGAGACGACGTGCACGGAACGCGGCCCTCGCGACCGGCCCATCGCCTTCGCCAAGGGCGGCAGCTGCGCCGATGCGCGGGCGTACGAGGGAGCTGCGGTCATTATCAGACCGTGTCCGGAACCGGGCGTACGTTTTGGGCGTACGCGAGGTTATGGGCGCATGGCGCGCCCTCAGTCGTCCAGCCGGGCCCCGTAGGTCGACGCATCGATCGACATCGTGCGACACCGGTTCCATATCCGCGTATAGGGCGGCAGGAGGCGCTGCACGTCCAGCTCGCTGCGCGCGATCATCGGCTCGATCCGTTCGTGAGCCTCGCGAATCTCGGCCAGCAATGCCGTCTCGTCGATCCGGGTCAGCGCACCGTCTCGAAGGACCTCGACGCCGTCGACGTACATCGCGCTCAGGCTGCCGCCCGACTCGTTGAACACCAGCTGTCGCAGCGGATCGTTCAGTGGCGTGAACGGAATCGTGTCGGTCCGCCAGACGCAAAGATCGGCCCGCAAGCCGGGGGCCACGCGGCCAAGCCGTCCGGCCATCCCCAGCGCAGTGGCGCCGCCGGTCGTTGCGGCGGCGAATGCGTCGTCCGCACCGATCCAGCGCGAGGGGTCGTTGCCCCGCAGCTTGTGCAGCAGCGCCGTCTGGGAGACGACCTTGAGCATGCTGGCATTCTCGATCGAGCCGCAGCCGTCGGTGCCGAGGCTGACGTTGACGCCGGCATCGAGCAGCGCCCGGATCGGCGCGAGGCCGGAGCCGAGCTTCAGGTTGCTCTGCGGATTGTGCTGCACGCTGGCACCGGTGTCGGACAGGATGGCGATCTCGTCCGGGTTCAGCCAGACGCCGTGGATCAGGCTCGTGGCCTGCTTCAGGAATCCGATGCGGTGCAGGTGCTCCACCATCGTGCAACCGTAGAAGATCTGCGCGGTGACGACCTGCAGGCGCGTCTCCTGGACGTGGATGATCAACGGGAGCCGGTGGCGGTCGGCCAGGTCGCGCACCGCGTCGAGGAAGTCGCGCGAGCAGCGTTGCGGTGCGCTCGGCGTGGGCAGGTAGCCCACCCTGTGCTGAAGCGGATGTCGCGTTCGCGACAGGTGTTCGGCGTAGGCGAGGTACTCGGCAGCCGGCGTGCCGCGCTTCGCGTCGAGTTCGGCAAGCAGCGCCGGCGGGAACTCCTCCTCGACGAACGGCATCGCCCGAAAGAACGGCCGGTCGAAAAGGGTGATGCCCACCATGGCTCGGATGCCGAGATCCTCGTAGGCCTGCTGAGCCGCTTCGTAGTGCGATGGCTCCAGCATCGGGCTGGCGTTCATGTCGTCGCACAACGTCGTGGTGCCGGAGCGAATCGCTTCGATCCCTCCGATCAGGGTGCGCAGGTAGACCTGGCGCGGCGTCACCGGGATCGGATTCAGCGGCCGCACGTTGTTCATCCACAGTTCGAGCGGCGCGTTGTCGCATCGACCCTTGTAGAACCCTTCGTGACTGTGCGTGTGGCCGTTGATCCAGCCCGGTGTGACCAGTCGGCCTCGCACATCGATCGCCGTGCCGATCGGTGGGCGGATGCCGGTGGGCTCCACGTACACGATCTCGCCGGCTTCGACGCCGACGTCCATCGCAGCCCGCTCGCGTAGCCGGTCGGGTGCCGAGACGACCGTGGCCCCGACGAGCGTGAAGGTCGACGCCGGCGCGTGGCTCACTTCTTGATCGCCGCGTAGAGGGTACGAAGGTCCTCCGCCTCCTTGGCCAGCACCTCGGCGAAGGCCTTGTGGTCGAGGTAGTCGGTCTTCGATCCGATCCGCGTGATCAGTGCCTGGAAGCCCTTGTCGGCGACCATCTTCCGAAAGCCGTCCGACAACACCGCGATCCGCTCGGGCGGCGTCCCCTTCGGCGCCATGGCACCGAGCCAGAAGCGCCAGACGATCGGCGCGCCCGCCTCGGCGCAGGTCGGGATGTCCTTGAAGGCGTCGAGGCGCACGTCGTCGGTGACGCACAGCGCCTTCACCGCACCCGACTTGATGTGGTCGCCCACGACGACCGGCAGGCCTGCATACGCGAGGGTGTTGCCGCCGAGAAGCTGGGTGATCGCCGGGCCGCCGCCGCCGAGTTCGACGCCCCGCATGCGGGTGCCACTGCGCAACTTGAGCATCTCGAACGCGACGTAGGTCAGGCCGTTGAGGTTGTCCGAACTGTAGACGAGCTCGCCGGGCTTCGACTTCGCGAAGTCGATCATGCCCTTCAGGTCGTTGAACGGCGCCTTGGGACTCGCGACGAAGATGACCGGCGAATAGTTGATGCGCGCGACCGGCACGAAGTCGTCGACCTTGAACGGCAACTTCTCGACCTGCGGGCGAAGGGTGTTGATGGTGGGATCGCCGAACAGCATCGTGTAGCCATCGGCCGGCGAGCGCACGACTTCGGTCGCGCCGACGACGCCGCCGCCGCCGGCGCGGATGACCGAGATCATCGGCTGACCGAAGTGCTGTTCGGCGACGGCGGTGATGATCGAGGCGTGCAGCGACGTCCCGCCGCCGGGCGGGTACGCGGTGACCAGTCGCAGTGGCTTGTCGGGGAAGGTCTGCGCGGCCACGCTCGCCGGCACTGCCGCGCCGAGCATCAGGGAGGTGGCGAACACGGCCGGAACCAGCGCACGCGAGAACGGGATCTTCATGAGTCGAACTCCTGGTGGGTCGAAGACAGGGGGCGCCAATGGCGCCAGGCGACGAGGCCTGCGCCGAGCACGATGAGCGCCAGCAGACTCGCCGAGATCGGGCGGGTCAGAAAGATGGTGGCGTTGCCGCCGGAAAGCGTCAGCGATTGGCGAAGGGCGTTCTCGAGTCCGGGCGCCACCAGCATCGCGATCACCATCGGCGGCGCCGGCATGTGCAGCTTGCGCATCAGATAGCCGGCCAGACCCGCGCCGATCGTCAGGCCGATGTCGGCGACGCTGGAGTTCACCGCGAACGACCCCGCGAGGCACAGCGCGACCACGATCGGATACAGGATCGCCTCGGGGATCTCGGTGATTCGCCGGAAGGACCGGATGCCGAACCAGCCGATCACGAGCAGCAGGACGTTGCCGATGATCAGCGATGCGAACAGCGAATAGAGCACCTGCCCGTGGTTCTGGAACAGCAGCGGCCCTGGCGTGAGGCCGTGGGCGATGAACGCGCCGATCAGCACGGCCGTCACCGTATCGCCGGGTATGCCGAACACGGTCATCGGGATCAGGCACGCCGGGCAGGCCGCGTTGTTGCCGGACTCCGCTGCAGCGAGGCCTTCGAGCGAACCCTGCCCGTACCGATGCGGCTCGCGTGAGCGCCGCCGTGCCGCGCCGTAGGCGAGCCAGGTGGAGATCTCGGCGCCGATGCCCGGAAGGATGCCGACCCCGGTGCCGATCGCGGTGGATCGCAGGATCGTCGGCACTGCCCGGCGGAACTCGTGTCGCGTCAGCCCGGGCGCGTCGCGATCGGGCGCGATCACGGTTCGAGCGCGAAAGGGGGCCTCGCACCGGACGAAGACTTCCGGCAGCGCGAACAAGCCGATCAGCACCGGGATCAGCGATACGCCGCCCAGCAGATCGACCGATCCGAAGGTCAGGCGCTGCGCCCCCGACATCGGATCCAGCCCGATGCAGGCGACGAGCAGCCCGATCGCCGTGCTCAGCACCGCCTTGGCCGCGTCCCTGCCGGCGACGCTGGTGATCGTGATCAGCGCCATCGCGTAGAGCATCACGAACTCGGGGGGGCCGAAGCGCAATGCGACCGACGCGAGCAGACCGGCGAGGCCGATGAGGACGAAGGTCGCAAGCAGATCGCCGGCCACCGACGCGAACAGGCTCATCTCGAGCGCCTTGCGCGCGTGACCCTGGCGCGCGAGCGCGTGGCCGTCCAGCGTGGTCGCGGCAGACGCCGCGGTGCCCGGCGTGTTGATCGTGATCGCGGGGATCGAACCGGCGTAGATCGCCGCCTTGAACAGGCCCAGCAGGAACGGGATGCCGATCGTCGGCGGCATGAAGAACGTGAACGGCGAGAGCAGCGCGACCGCCATCGTCGCCGACAGGCCCGGCAGCGCGCCGACGACGATGCCTGTGGACAGTCCGAGGACGATCGCCAGCAGGCTCGGCCCGTTCAGGATCAGCGTGAAGCCCTGGAGCAGATCGTCCAGCATCAGAAGATCCAGCCGTGCGGAAAGAGGATCCTCAGCACGCGCTCGAACAGCAGGTAGATGGCGAGCGGTGTGCCGATCGCCAGCGTCGCCAGTACCGGCAGGCGCCGCTGCCCGAAGCTGAAGGCCAGTCCGGCCGTCGCGACGCCGACTGCGCTCAGGAAGCCGACCGTCGCGATCCCCAGCAGGATCAGCCCCAGCCATCCCGCGACCGGCAGGCTGCGACGCCAGATCAGCGCTTGCCCGGCATCGACCTCGGACGGATGATCCGCGCGTGCATTGACGAGGCTCCACAGGCCCGCTGCGATCGACACGCATGCGGCGAGAAGCGGGAAGAGGCCGGGACCGGAGGGGTCCAGCAGCCCCCGGTGATCCGCCGCACCGGTCTGCCCGGGCAGTACCGCGATCACGATGGCGCCCAACGCAATGCCGATCGAGCCGAGCACGAGGTTCGCGAGGCGGGGCGACACCACGACGACGCCGGATTCAGGCATCGCGAGGCGCCGTGCCGGCGAGCCGGGATTCGAAATGGCGCTTGGAAAAGCTGCGCTGTTGGTCGTAGATGCGACCCTGCGCCTCGCTGGCGCTCGGATAGGGCATGCGCACGAACACCCGTTCCAGGCGCGGCTGTGCCGTCGACCGACCGCACACCATCCGCGCATTGAAGTCGTGCCAGTCGACGCCGTAGAAGAGCGGCCAGGCGTCGGCCGCGGCGTATTCGAAGAAGAGCACGCGCCTGGGGCCGGTCCCGACATTGAAGCCGGATCCGTGCACGCACATCGGATGGTGAACCGCGACGGTACCTGCGTCGCCGGTCACCGCATGCGCGTCACGCAGGTCGAGTTCTGCCGGATCGATCGCACCGACGAACATGCCGTCGTGGTGGTGCGCATGCAGCGGGCCCCGGTGCGATCCCGGCAGCAGTTGCAGCGGTCCGCTCGCGTGCGTACAGTCGTCGATCATCACCGACACGATCGCGAGCGAATCGTTGGTGTGGGGAATGAATGCCCAGTCCTGATGCCACTCGAGGGGCGACCCGACCCGAGGCGCCTTCACGTTGATCTTGCCGTGGTGCAGGCGGATGTCCGCCCCCAGGATCGGTTCGACCAGCGCCAGCAGCGCTGGCGAGCGCGCGAGATCGAAGAAGTAGGGGTCGGCAAGATTGGGCTTCCTCACCCGCTGGACGACCGGATGGCCGTCGAGGCACTCCGGTTCGAGATCGACCAGCGCCCGGGCCTCGGCAGGAATGCAGTTCGCGTCCGTCAGTCGCGCGACGTGGCGCCGCACCCGCGCCAGCGTCTCGCCCTGCAATCCCCCGGCGCAGACCGCGAAGCCATGGGTGTCGAAGGCGGATCGCCAGCCGCCAGGATCGTTCCGGATCGCTTCCGGCGTCCACACCGCGCCGGCGTCCGGCCGCCCGTCCGCTGCACCGGGGCTGAGGATGTCGTCGGCCTTGCCTGCATCACGCGTCATCGGCTTCGCTCCGCTTCGCCCGGCTCCGCATCCGGCAATGGCTCGGTGACGACGGACAGCAGCGCGCCGCCCGCCGGACACTGATGCTCGGCGCCACCGCCGACGAACAGCCGGGTCGTGCCGAGTCCGGCACCCAGGACGCCGCTCATCGCCGCGCGATAGTGACGGAACGCGTGGAGATCGCTGTCGCGACCCAGGACGACACGCTCGCCGCGCACCCGATCCGTCGGTGGCGGATCGCCCTTGAAGAAGACGCCGAGCGCGCGTCGTCCGGCCGGCACCGACGCCTGCACCGAGGCGAGGTCCAGCGGATCGCGCAGCGCGACGCAGGCCACCCGCTGCGCACCGAAAGGCGTGTCACGCGCTCGGGCGTCGGCCGCGTCGCCATTGGCGAGGACCAGCACGCGCACGCGGCCGCCGGTGGCGCCGGCCGTGACGCCGCAGCGAAGCCCGTGCACCGCGGCGTCGCGGGCGCCGAGCGCCTCGATCGCGGCGGCCATCGGCAAGCCGTCGAGCGCGACGGCGGCGCCAAGCGCAGTGGCTGCGCGGGTGAAGGGCTTGGACGCGTGCGCGTCTTCCGCGACGCGGGGCCCGGCCGCGGGCAGCGAGTCGTCGATCCACGGAGCGACCGCGTGCGCATACCCGATGTCGCCAGCTTCGAGCGCGCGGCACGCCGAGCGGAACGCCGCCGCCGTCGCCTCGATCTGCGAAGCGGTGCCGATCTCGTGCGCACCGAGCGGCCGGGATTCGGCGGTGGCGCATCGCAGGCCGCCGTGGCCGCGCGAGACAACGATCATGTGCGGCGTCAGGAATCCCTCGCAGCCGCCGGACACGACGATCATCGGCGTCGCCGCCGACGAAGCGCCCCTGGCGGGCTGCGCCGCGAGCAGGTCGAGGACCGCCCGCACCGCCAGCGGCCGGCTCCAGTCGTTGTCCAGCCCATTGCCTTCGGTCTTGACGAAGAGCGCAAGCAGCGCCGCCGCGTCGAGTCCGCCGGCGAATGCCGCTGCGAGGCCGGTCACGTCTTCCGGACCCTGCATCGGAAGCGTGCGCACCTGCACCGAATTGGGATTCCCCGCAATGGCCGCGTTCTGCACGGACATGCATTCGCAATATGCATGCCAGAAGCGCCTGGCGCCGCCGAGCACTTCGGTGCGGACGGAAACGTACCGCTTTCACGCCTCGACCTCGGTCGCCGCCTTGGCCGCGACGCATCGATGCGAATATGATCCGCTGATCGGCGCCACGGGCCGCCAGCCCCTTCACCGCGTATCGACGGAACATCGGAACCATCCATGACTGCAGATTCGACCTCACGACAATCCATCCCCGGCGCGGGGGACCGTCCGCGCGTCGCCGTCGTCACCGGCGCACAGCAGGGAATCGGCCGCGAGGTCGCGATGGCCCTCGGCCGCGCCGGCCTGACGATCGTCGCCAACTACCTCGACGATGCGGACGCCGCGGCGTCGCTGGTCGACGAGCTCGCCGAGGCGGGCGCCGCCTGCCACCTGGTCCAGGGCGACCTCGCGGACGTGACGCGGATCGAGGCACTCATGGCCGCCGCCGACCGCCTGGGCGGTGCCGACGTGCTCGTCAACAACGCGGCGATCTTCCCGAGAATGGCGCTCCTCGACCTGAGCGAGGAAATGTGGGATCGGACGATGACGATCAACCTCAAGGCGCCGTTCCTGTGCACGCAGGTCGCGGCCCGGGGCATGGTCGATCGCGGGCGGGGCGGCGCCATCGTCAACCTGACCTCGAGCGCCGCGTACCGGGGTTCGCCGAAGGCCACGCACTATGTCACCAGCAAGGCCGGCCTGATCGGCCTGACGCGCGCGACGGCGCTCGAACTCGCACCCTACCGGATCCGCGTCAATGCGGTCGCGCCCGGGCTCACCGACACCGCGCAGCCGCGCTACGGCATGAGCGAGGACGAGATCGCCGCCGCGAGCCAACTCGTGCCGCTCGGGCACCTCGCCGCGCCCTCGGACATCGCGTCAGTGATTCGTTTCCTGGTATCGGACGAATCGAGTCACGTGACGGGCCAGACGTGGCACGTCAATGGGGGTCAATATCTCGGCTGAGGCGTCTGCACACGCAGTCGCGTTGCGCACGGGCATCCGGATGCCCGTCGCACGTGCGCGGGCGGGGAGCATGGGAACCGCACCCCGGGCTCAGTCCGAACGGTGCTTTCCCGGATGCCAGCCGTCTTCGGCGAGCACGCGGTTGCCCACGGAAAGTGGCTCGTCCTCGAGCGGCGTCGCCAGCGAATCGTTGAAGCGGTTGAGAAACCCGAACAGCGACAACACCGCGAGGATCTCCACGATCTCGCCTTCCGACCAATGCCGGCGCAAGGCTGCATGGACCTCGTCCGTGACCGCATTGGGCACAGCGGCGACCGCGATCGCGTACTCGAGCGCCACGCGTTCGCGCGCCGAATAGAGCGGACTCGTTCGGAACGACCATACCGCCGCGAACTTCTCCTCGGAGATCCCCAGGCTCAGCGCGGCGCCTGCCGTGTGCGCCATGCAGTAGACGCAACCGGTGGATCGGCTGGACACGTAGGCGAGCAGACGCTTGAACCCGCGGTCGACCTCGCCCTGGGGATCGAAGACGGCCGCGTAGAGCGCCGAGAAGCCGCGCAGGATCGCAGGCTTGCGCTGCATGATCAGCTGGCTGTTCGGGACGTAGCCGAGGTGGGCGACGGCGGCCGCGAAGACCGGCGCGAGCGATGGATCGGCGTCGGGCGGCAATGGCGCGAGGCGTGGGGCGGGGGGGCTGTGTCGGTCGGTCATCTCGTCACCTCGATTGAGCGGCGTGCCACCTGCGCAACGCCGGTTGGCAGGTTCAGGCCGCGTCGATCGCCGCCCTGATGCGCTCGGGGTCCAACGGCATGTCGCGCACGCGGATGCCGAGCGCGCGTGCCAGCGCATTCGCGAGCGCCGCCGCCGCGGGGCCGGTCGCGCACTCGCCTACGCCCAGACTCGGCTCGTGATCGGCGTGCATGAACTCGACCTGGATCTCGGGCGTGTCGTCGAATCCGAGGATCGGATAGCCGTCCCAGCCCTGCGTGTGAACCTGGTCGGGCGCCCAGCGCACGGCCTCGAACAGCGTCCAGCTCAGCGACTGCAGGATGCCGCCTTCGATCTGGTTGCGCGCCGCATCGGGATTGATCACCCGCCCGCAGTCGACGACCGCGTGGATCCTGCGCGGCAGGACGCGCTCGCGCACTTCGATCTCGACCATCACGGCGCACCAGGCGCCGCTGTTCTTGTAGCGCGCGATCGCCAGGCCGGCACCGCGCTCGCCGGACAGCGTGGCCGCGTGGCGCCAGTCGGCTGCCACCGCCAGGCGTTCGAGCACCGCGCGTGACCGCGGATCGCTCAGGTGGTCCAGGCGCAGCACGACCGGGTCGACGTCCAGCGACCGTGCGATCTCGTCGATGAAGGATTCGATCGCAAACACGTTGCCGTGCGCGCCGAGCGATCGGATCGCGGAGGTCCGCAGGCCGGTGTCACCGACCAGCGCCACGTCGACCTCGCATCGCGGCAGGTCGTAGAGCGGAATCGCATTGCGCGCTGCGCCCCCTGCCGGCAGCGGGAAGTCCTGCTCGGGCTGCGCGGGCTCGTGCAGGCCGATCGAGCGCGCGGCGAGCAGGTTGACCCGGCCCGCGAAGCCCGGCCGGCGAACGTGCGTCTGCGAGGTCACGCGGTGCTGCCATCGGAGGATCCGACCCCTCGAGTCGACCTGCGCGGACAGCGCGACGTGCATCGCCGACCCCCACGGCGCATGGACGAACTCGTCGCGCCTCGACCAGACGACCCGCACCGGCAGACCGGTGCGGTGCGCGATCAGCGCGGCGTCCAGACCCACGTCGTCCGCGCCGTTGTGGCCGTAGCAGCCGGCCCCGTGGACGTGGACGACCCTGAGCGCCGACGGGTCGATCGCGAGTACGCGCGCGACCTGGGCCTGCAGCGCGAAGACGCCCTGCGAATGGGTCCAGAGCGTCAGGCGCTCGCCGGTCGGCGCGGCCAGCGCGCAGGACGGACCGATCGACGCGTGGGACAGGTAGGGGCGGGTGTAGGTCGCATCGAAACGCCGCGTCGACGCATCCGCCGGCGCGTCGGGCACCTGTCCGGTCGCGGGGTCGCGCGTCGTTGCCGCCGACGCCTCGCGCGGTGGCGACGCGGATGCGACCGGCACGGTGGTTGCCGGCTGCCGGGCGAGCCAATGACCGGCGTCACGGCAGTCGTCGAGGCGCGGCAGTGCGCGCGTGAGCTTCCAGCGCGCCAGTCGGTCGGCGAGCGCCCACGCGGCCTGCGCCTGCCATTCGTGTCGCGCGACGATCGCGACGAAGTCGCCCTCGATCAGCACCGCGGTCACACCGGGTTGCGCGAGGAGCGCGTCCCGATCCAGCGCGAGCAGACTCGCGTGCGGGTGCGGCGGACGCAGCACCCGTGCATGGTGCAGGCCGGGAAAGGCCATGTCCTGGATGAACCCGCCCGCGCTGATCTTGACGTACAGATCGTCGCGCGGGACCGACTGCCCGCACGCGTCGGCGAGGGCGGCGCCGAGACGCGTGCAGGCCGCCCGCACCGCCGGATCGTGCAGCAGCGCGTGGCGGCAGGCCTCGGCCACGGCGGCGCCTCCGGTCTCCACCGACAGACTGCCGGCCGTCATGCCCTCGTCCGGACACAGGTCGGTGTCGCCGGCGCAGAGCGCGATGTGATGGACCTCGACGCCCAGCGCGTCGGCGGCGATCTGGCGCAGCGCGGTCTCGATTCCCTGGCCGAGCTCCACCTTGCCGGTCGCGACGACGATCGCACCCGACGCGTCGAGGCGGACCCGGGCTGGCCGGGCGTCACCGGCTGCGCGCTGCAAAGCGCCCGTCATGCCGCTTGCCCGGGCTTCGTGGGCAGTGCCTGCGCCCGGTCGCGTGCGCGCCGGATCGCCTTCCAGATCCGGGTCTGCGCGCCGCAGCGACACAGGTGGCGCGCGAGGGCCTGGCGAATGCGTTCGTCGTCGACCCGCGGGTCGGCCTCGAGCAGCGCGACCACCGTCATCACGATGCCGGCCGTGCAGTACCCGCACTGGGCGGCCTGTTCGACGACGAACGCCTGCTGCACCGGGTGCGGCGCGCCGTCGGCGGCGAGCGATTCGATCGTGCGCACGGGCCGGCCGTCCAGATCGCGAACGGCGACGCTGCACGACTGGATCGCCCGGCCCTCGACGAGCACCGTGCATGCGCCGCAGTGTCCGGCCTCGCACCCGGCGCGCGTACCGTACAGCCCGAGGTCCTCGCGCAGCACGTGCAGCAGGCTCGCCGTCGGGTCGGCGTCGCAGCGTCGCGATCGGCCGTTGACGAGCAGATGGACCTGCGGCTTCACCGGCAATGCACGTTCATGCGGGGTCGCGCGCGGCTGCGGTCGGCGGCGCGCGCCGATGGAAGTCGGTATCGCGCTGGAAGGCATCGGCGATGCGAAGCAGCGCACCCTCGTCGAACGCGCGCCCGACGAGCTGGAACGCGACTGGGAGACCGCCTTCGAAGCCGCAGGGCACGCTGATCGCGGGCAGGCCGAGATAGTTGATCGCGCGCGTGCAGTGGGTCACCTCGGCGATCCGCGCCGCGATCGACGCGGCATCGCCGCGCGTCGTTTCCTCGATCGTCGGCACGCGCCGCGCGACCGCCGGAATCAGCGCCGCGTCGCAGTCGCCGACGGCCTCGCGCAGCCAGCCTTCGCACAGCGTTTCGCGCAGGCAGAGCGCCTCGGCGTAGCGGGTCGCCGGATAGTGCAGGCCGGGCTCGATCCGGCTGCGTACCTGCGCCGCATAGTGCTGCGGCGATTCGATGAGCCAGCGCCGGTGCAGCGTGGCAGCTTCCACCGACATCACGACCTGTGCCATCGCGTTGAGCAGGTCCATGTCGCCGACCTCCGTGCGCACGATCGTCGCGCCCCGGTCGGTGAGGACGCGTTGCGCGTGCGCGAGGTGTGCCGCGATGGCCGGTTCGAGCGTCGCCGCGTAGTATCCGCCGACGCTCGCGATGCGCACGCCGCGCAGATCGCCGTCGAGCGCGGCCTCGTAGTCGGGTACCGGTCGCGCCGAGCATCGCGCGTCGGCCTCGTCGGCACCGGCGATCACCGCCAGCAGGCGCGCGCAGTCGCGAGCGCTGCGGGCGAGCGGGCCGACGCAGTCGAGCGTCCAGGAAAGCGGCATCACGCCCGCGCTGCTCACGCGCGACCAGGTCGGCTTGATGCCGGTGATGCCGCACATCGCGGCCGGATGCCGGATCGAGCCGCCGGTGTCGGTGCCCAGCGTGCCCGGGATGCAATCGGCGGCGACTGCGACGCCGCCCCCGCTCGACGAACCGCCCGGGACGTGCGCGACGCTCCAGGGGTTGAGCGCGTGTCCGTAGTGCTCGTTGAAGCCGGTGGGGCTGAGCGCGAACTCCGCCATGTGCAGGCGTCCCAGGTCGATCGCTCCCGCTTCGTCGAGGCGGCTCAGTACCGACGCGGTCTGAGACGCTCGAAAGCCCCGCCGCAGCGCGGCTCCGCATTCGGAGAGCCGGTCCTTGCGATAGAAGAGGTCCTTGTGCGCCATCGGGACGCCGGCGAGCGGGCCGAGCGGCCGGCCTGTGCGTCGGGCGAGGTCGATGTCCCGCGCTCGCGACAGCGCAGCCTCCTCGTCCAGCGCGACCACGGCGTTCAGTGCGACGCCCGTCGTGCGGAGTCGCTCGAGGGCGGCGCGTGCCATCGCCTCCGCGCTCGCCTCGCCGCGGGCGAACGCGTCGGCCGCGGCGACGACGCCTTGCGGTGACGCGGTCATCGGGGCGCGCCTGTGTCGGTCCGCTGCACCGTACCGGGTACGCAATCGAGCGAGAGCAGCTCGAGCGCCGCGGTCGCGACGATCCGGTTGTTGGCGACGACCGTCTTGACCAGCGTGTCGGGGAGCGCGCCCGATGCGGGCACGCCCTGCAGCATCGACACGAGCGCGCCGAGCAGCGGTCCGGCATCGGGCATCGGGGCAGCGGAGGTTTTCATGGGGGTTTCCTTTGCGGCGGGTTCAGCCGACACCGAGATAGCGCTGCATGACGTCGGGCGCATTGCGAAGGCTGGCGGCATCGGACTCGTGCACGATCGTGCCGGTCTCGATGATATTGACCCGGTCGGCGGTCTCCAGCGCGCTCATCAGGTTCTGCTCGACGAGCAGGATGCTCAGTCCCTCGTCGCGCAGCTGTCGGATGGTGCGCTCGAGGTGTTGCACCATGATCGGTGCCAGCCCTTCGGTGGGCTCGTCCATCAGCAGCAGTTGCGGATCGAGCATCAGCGCGCGCGCCACGGCCAGCATCTGGCGCTCGCCGCCCGACAGCTGGCTGCCGCGATGCGCGCGGCGCTCGGCGAGTCGGGGAAAAAGCTCGAAGATCCGGGGCACGGTCCAGGCGCCGCCCTTGCGCTGGATCGTCGTGAGGTGCTCGATCACTGTCAGCGATGCGAACAGGCGACGGCCCTGGGGTACGAGTCCGACGCCGCGCGGCGCGATCTCGTAGGGCGCGAGCGAGAGCAGCGACTCGCCGTTCCACGCGATTCGGCCGCTGGCCACCCGGGGCAGCGCAAGCCGCATGATCGAGCGGATCAGCGTGGTCTTGCCCATGCCGTTGCGACCCAGCAGCGCGAGAATCTCGCCCCTGCGCACCGTCAGCGACAGTCCGCGCAGGATGTGCGCGTCGCCGTAATAGCTGTGCAGATCGTGGACCTCAAGCATGCTCGCGCGCCTTGCCGAAGTAGACGTCCTGGATCTCCTGGTTCGATCGGATCTCGCTCGGCGAGCCTTCGGCGAGCACCCGGCCGAAGTACAGGCAGGCGACCCGGTCGACGAGGCCGAGCGCCAGATCCATGTCGTGCTCGATCAGCACGAGCGTGAGCGAGCGGGGCAGCGCGCGGATCGCTTCGGCCATGCGCACGCGCTCGGCCGGAGACAACCCCGCGGCGGGCTCGTCGAGCAGCAGCAGGCGCGGGGACACCGAGAGCGCCAGCGCGAGCTCGAGCTGGCGCTGCTCGCCGTAGGACAGTTCGCGCGTCAGCGCGGGGCCGCGCCCTGCGAGGCCGGCGCGTTCGAGCGCGCCGTCGACCGTCTGTCGCTCGTCGGCGTGGGGGCGTCCGCTCGAGAACAGCGAGAACCTGCGCGCCGTGACGCCGCGGATCGCCAGCGTCACGTTCTGCTCGACCGTGAGGTTCGCGAACAGGTTGGTGATCTGGAAAGTGCGCGTCAGCCCGAGTGCGGCGCGCTGGTGTGGGCGCCGATGGGTCACGTCCTGCCGATCGAGGTGCACGCGGCCCGAACTCGCACGGATCTCGCCCGCGATGGCGTTGAACAGCGTCGTCTTGCCCGCGCCGTTCGGGCCGATGATCGCGAGCCGCTCGCCAGCCTGAACCTGCAACGACACGTCGTCGACCGCGCGCAACGCCCCGAAGGCGACCGACACGCGGTCCAGCCGCAGCATGGGTTCGGTGCTCATCGGGCGGTCGCTGCAGGGGGGCTTCGTCGCGCTCAGCGCTTGATGCCCTGGAAGTCGCGCGAATACGGCGGCTGCTTCATGTAGGCCTCGGGGTCGTAGGTCCAGAACTGCGAGACCTTCGGGTACTCGTCGACCGGCACGTTCCAGTACTTGCCGTTCGGGCCCGCCTTGACCTCGCGGATGAACACGTCGTAGATCGGATTCCCGTAGCGGTCCAGCTGCACCGGGCGCCCGAGCGGCGAGCCCTCGAGCGTGAGGCTGGCGACCGCCTCGAGAAACTTGCCCTGGTCAGCGATGTTGCCACCGAGCTTCGCGATCGCCTGGTCGAGCCACATCGCCGCCGAATAGTGCGAGAAGCCGTAGATCGAGGGCAGCTTGCCGTAGGCCTTCTGGTAGCTGTCGACGAACTGCTTGGTGGCTGGCGCGTCGTTGCCCTCGCAGAAATGGGCAGACGAGACGATGCCCTCGCACTCGGCGCCCAGCGTGCGGATCACCGACTGGTCGGTGAAGTTCTGTGCGCCCAGCAACGGGATCTTGCCCTTGAGGCCGAAGTTCTTGAATTGCTGGATGAACCGCGTTGCGTCGGCGCCGGTCTCCATCGCGAACACCGCATCGGGTGCGAGGTTGGCGATCTGCGCCATGTACGGGCTGAAGTCGGCGGTGTTCAGCGGGTGCCAGAACTGCTTGACGATCTGGCCGCCCATCTCGGTGAAGAGCTGCGAGAAGCCGCCGCACTGCTCGTGGCCGAAGGTGTAGTCCTGCGACACGGTGACGATCTTGCGCAGCTTGCGCTTCTTGTAGGCGAAATCCGCCAGCGGGCGGGACATCTGGCTCGCGGTGTAGCCGGCGATCCTCACCACGTTGGGGATGCGCTTGCGCTGGGTGAGCTCGTCGGCGGCGATCACCGGGATGAAGTAGGGCTTGCCGTTGCCCTTCACGTACTCCGCGACCGCCAGGCCGGTGTTCGCGAGGATGTTCCCGATGAGGAAGTCGACCTTGCGCTGCTCGACCAGGCGGCGCGCCTTCTGCAGCGCGGTGTCGGGGTTCGACGCATCGTCCTCCACCGTGATCTCGACCATTCGTCCGCCGAGCTTGTTGCCGCTTTGCTTGAAGAAGAGCTCGAAACCCTCGACCAGCTCCTTGCCGCCGGCCGCCAGCACGCCGGTGAGGGGCGCGAGCAGTCCGATGCGGATCGGCTCCTGCTGCGCGTGGCTCGCACCCGCGGCACCGGCGAGGGTCAGGGCGGTACTGCTCTGGATGAATCTGCGACGGTCCATGGACTTGCTCCTGGAAAGGGGTTGACGGGGGGTCAGGAAGGCTCGGGTACGCGAGTCGCGGGCTTGGGGTCGCGGCTCACCAGTCGGCGGATGCGGCCCAGCACACCCTCGGGCGCGAAGATCATCGTGATCACGAAGACGAGGCCGAGCACGGTGGGCCAGCGCTCGGTGAACATGCTGACCGCGTTCTGCAGCGAGATGACGAGCACCGAGCCGAGCAGACCGCCGAACAGCGTTCCGACGCCCCCGACGATCGTCATCAGCAGTGCCGTCACGGACTGCGAAAGATTGACCGTCGAGGGGCTCACGAAGCTGTTGAGAAACGCGTAGAGCCCACCGGCGACGCCGGCAAAGAAGCCCGACAACGTGAATGCGATGAACAGGTGCAGCGGCACGTTGTAGCCGAGCGCGCGCATCCGGGATTCGCTGTCCTTGATGCCGCGCAGCGTGATCCCGAACGGCGAATGCACGATCCGCCACATCGCGAAGGCCATCGCGGCCACGATCAGGAGCACGAAGTAGTAGAGGTTCTGGGTCGGCTCCAGCCAATCGGGCTTGATGCTGCCCCGGATGCCGTTCTCTCCGCCCGTCACCGAGGTCCAGCGCTGGCAGATGCCCCAGACGATCATGCCCAGCGCGAGCGTGAGCAGCAGGAAATAGACGCCGGTGGTCCGCACGGCGAGCAGCGCGAAGACCGCGGCGACCGCGGTGGCGGCGGCGACGCCCAGTGCGAGGCCGATCCATGGCGAACCCGCCATCGTGTTCGTGTAGTAGAGCGCCACGTAGGTGGCCACGCCGAAGATCGCGCCGTGACACAGCGGCGTGCGGCCGGCGTACCCGGCCAGGATGTCGATCGACATCGCGAGCGCGGCGAACACCAGCATCTCGGTCAGCAGGTGCGTCTGGTAGCCCGACAGCAGCTGCGGGACGATCGCCAGCGCCACCGCGAGCAGGACCGGCACGATCCGGTTCATGCGGCTTTCCCGAAGAGGCCCAGCGGTCGGAACGCGAGCAGCAGCGCCATCGGCCCGAAGATCGCGAAGTAGGCGAGTTCGGGAAACCATACCTGGCCGAAGGTGGCGAGCAGGCCCACGAAGAGCGCGCCGAGCGCGGCGCCGAGCAGGCTTCCGCGTCCGCCGATGATCACGACCGCGAGGCTGAACACCAGGATCTCGGCGTCGGCCGATGGATAGAGCGACAGGAACGCGCCACCCAGTGCCCCCCCGATGCCTGCCAGCGCGCAGCCGAGCATGAAGGTGCCGGTGAACACGCGCCGGATGTCCACGCCCATCGCCTCGACCATCTCCGGGTCGTCGACGCCGGCCCGGATCAGCGCGCCGAGTCGGGTGCGGTTCAGCAGCCAGCCCAGCGCGACGAAGATGACCACGCCCACGAGCAGCACGAACAGCCGGTAGCGCGGATAGAAGGTCTCGCCGAACTGCATCGGGCCCTGCAGGATCTCCGGCGTCGGCACGGTGAAGGTGTCGCCGCCCCACGCGACGAGGATCAGGTCGTTGATGATCAGGGCGAGCCCCAGCGTGAGCAGTACCTGGCGCCGCTCGTATCCCTTGACGAAGCCCAGCAGGAAGCGGTCGATCAGTCCGCCGACCAGTGCGATGACCAGCGCCGCGAGCAACGCCGCGAGCAGGAACGGCACGCCCTGCGAGCCCAGCGCGAACGCCACGTATCCACCCAGCAGATAGAGCGCGCCGTGAGCGAGATTGACGATGCGCATCAGCCCGAAGATCAGCGTGAAGCCGCTCGCCACGACGAACAGCAACGCCGCGAAGGTCAGGCCGTTGAGGAGCTGGAACGCGAGCATCGGGTCGGCTCAGCCCGCGCGCGGGGCCAGCGCATCGCCGTCGGGTGGTGCGATCGCGGACCGGAACGCGGCGTTGATCTGCGCACCGCTGCAGAATGCGACGTCGGGCTGGCGGGCGATGTGCTCGAGCACCTGTGCCAGGTAGCGGGCCCGGTGCGGGGCACCCATGATGTACGGATGCAGCACGAGCGCCATCACCCGTGCTCCGCCCGCCGCGTCGGCTTGAAGCTGGGTGAACTGGTCGAGCGCGCGTTGCGCGTACTCCCGGGCCGGGTGGTGCTGGATCAGCATCATCGCGACGTCGTTGCACTCCTGCGTGTAGGGCACGCTGACGATCGGCCCGCGCTCGGTGCGCAGCCAGACCGGCTGGTCGTCGAGCACCCAGTCGCAGACGTATTCGTATCCCGCGCGCACGAGGTGCTCGGGTGTCTGCCAGGTCTCGGTCAGTCCCGGTCCGAGCCAGCCCTTCGGCGCCTGGCCGGTGAACGCGCGGATCGCCTCGGTCGTGCGGGCGATGTCGGCGACCTCGTCTTCCACCTTCTGCATGTTTCGCTGGGTGTAGCCGTGGCCGATGAACTCCCATTCGCGCTGGGCGGCCGCCTCGGCGATCGGGCCGTACGACGCGATCGCCGTGCCGTTGATCGCGAGCACGGCGGGCACGCGATGCCGGTCCAGGATCTCCAGCAGCCGCCAGAATCCGACCCGGTTTCCGTACTCGTGCCAGGCCCAGTTCGGAATGTCGGGCATCGGCGCGCCGCCCGCCGGCGGCGTCAGCACCGTACGCGGCATGGTCTGGTGGATGTCCCACTCCTCGATGTTGACGATGACCCAGACGGCCATGCGTGCACCGCCCGGCAGCGGGATCGCCGGCCGCGTCGTGATCGGGACGTAGGGAACGCGCTCGTGCGGCTGCATGTCGGATCCGGCGCTCAGCCGGCGCGCGCGTTGCCGCGCTGCCCGAGATACCACTGCAGGATCTGCTCGCCGTTCCAGTGGATCACGCCGGGAAAGCGCGCCATGTAGTCGTAGATCGCCTCGAGATACTTGATGCGAAACGGCTGCCCGGAGATGTACGGGTGGATCGCGATGGCCAGGATCCGCGGCCGCTTCGCCCCTTCCATGTAGAGCCGGTCGAAGCTGTCGATGCACTTGCGCGTCCAGTAGTCCGCCTCGTGGTGCTGCACCAGCATCATCGGGATGTCGTTGGTCTCCACCGAATAGGGCAGGGTCACCAGCGGGCCGTGCTCGGTGCGGATCTCGGTCGGCTCGTCGTCGTAGACCCAGTCGCCGATGTAACGGATGCCAGCCTTGGCGAGCAGGTCGGGCGTGTCGAGGGTCTGGGTGAGGCCGGGGCCGAGCCAGCCGACCGGCTTCTTGCCGGTGAACTTCTCGATGACGTCGATCGAGCGGTCGATCATCGCCGCCTGGTCCTCTTCCTTGTGGATCGGCCCCTGCTGGTACGCGTGACCCATGAATTCCCAGCCCAGTTCGTGGGCGACGCCCGCCACGCGAGGATAGTCTTCGCAGACCCGGGCGTTGATCGACAGGGTGGGGCGGATGCCGAGCCCTTCGTAGAGGTCGCGAAATCGCCAGAACCCGACGCGCATGCCGTACTCGTGCCAGCTCCAGTTCGGCACGTCGGGGAGCAGCACCTGCCCGGTCGGCGCCGGGATCACTTGGCGCGCCATCGGCTTGGCGATGTCCCAGACCTCCAGGTTGACGATCGTCCAGACGATGATGCGCCCGCCGTCGGGCAGCACGAGGGGTGGGCGATCGACGATCGCGCTGTAGTCGGCGCGTTCGCGCGGAATCATGCTCATGGGGTGGCTCCATGTCGGGATGTCGCGCTTTCACCGAGCAGGCGCAGCGCATTGTGTCCGCACATCAGGTGGCGGTCGTGGTCGGTCGCCCCGGCGACCTTGCCGATCAGGCCGACCGGATCGGCTTCGCTCATGTCGAAGGGATCGTCGGTACCGAGGCAGATGCGATCGCTGCCGACCAGGTTCATCAGGAAGGTCAGGGCGGTCGGATCGAAGGTCATCGAATCGAAGTGGAATCGGCGCAGCTGCGTGCGCGGCGAATGCGGCGTCGCCGAGCGGGTTTCGGTGCGCACCGCGTGGCCGTGCGCGAGGCGACCGATCTGGTATGGGAGAAAGCCGCCCGCGTGCGCGAGGCACAGCTCGAGCGCGGGCAACCGGTCGAGCGTGCCGTCGAGGAGCAGGTTGGACGCCATCAGCGTCGTGTCCCACGGGTTGCCCAGCAGGTTGGTCAGGTAGAAGCACTCCATGCCGCACCGAGCGCCCACGTAGTACGGGTGCGTGAAGACGAAGACGCCGAGCTCCGCGCAGCGCTCGAGCACCTTCGCGTAGCGCGGGTCCGACAGCAGCGTCCCCTCGATCGAGGTGCCCACCTCGATCGCGCGAAAGCCGTGCTCGCGCACGATCCGCTCCAGTTCGTTCACCGCGAGCGCCGGGTCGCCGAGCGGCAAGGTGCCCATCGGCCGCAGGCGCTCGGGCGCCTGTGCAACGAAGGCGGCGATCCCGTCGTTGACCATGCGTGCCACCTTCAGTCCGAGCGCACCGGGCGCCCAGTAGAAAAAGGTCGGCGGCGCGGGCGAGACGATCGAGACGTCGATCCCTCGCCGGTCCATCGACGCGAGTTTGGCGCTCGGGTCGCAGAATTCGGCAAAGAGCGGGTACACGTAGCCCTGGTCGTGCACGACGTGTTCGCGCCCGCCGCGCGTCTCGATGCGGGTCGCGTACTCGACGGGTGCCGCGCGCACGGCGTCGACGAAGGCCATTGGGATCACATGGCTGTGGATGTCCACGTTCATGATGCAGGCCACTCCTCGATCAGATCCGAGGCCGGCATCACCGACCCGAACGCCGTGCGTATGCACAGCAGGGCCGCGTCGTGCAGCGACGGGTCGTCCATGGTGTCGACGCAATCCTGCACGACGACGACCGCGTAGTCGCGCGCGTTGGCGGCGGCGACGGTCGACAGCACGCAACTGTTGGTGTTGATGCCGGTGACGAGCACGGTGTTCACCCCGCGTGCCCGCAGCGCGAACTCGAGATCGGTGCCCCGGAAGCAGTCGTAGCGCTTCTTGCTGCGGATGACCACGTCCTGCGGCGCCTGCAGGCCGGGCATGATCGTGCAGCCGGGCGAGCCTTCGATGTTGTGGCGCATCGCGTGCTTGCGCGTGGCGTTCGGGTCGTCGGCTCGCGCGCACCAGTACGGGTTGCCGCGGATCTCGCCCGGGTCCCGGTAGGTCGTGACCAGGTGCACGACTGGCACACCGGCGCAGCGCGCCCACGCATAGAAGCGCTGTGCGCGCGCGAGCAGCGCGTCGGCCTGGGCCTGATCGCGCACGGGCATCGTCGCCACCGACAGGTCGAGGTGCCCGCGGTGCATGTCGATCGCCAGCACCGCTGCCCTGACCGGGTCTACGCCGAGCTTCATCGTTCGCCGCCTAGAGGGTCGAGAGCGCCGATTGCATCAGCGCCTTCTGGTCGATGCCGAATCGATCGGCCAGCCAGTCGGCGAGGATCTCCTGGCCGATGGTCGGATTGTCGTGCTGGCAGTGCTCCGCACCCGTCTCCTCGGCCTGAAGCAGGCGCAGCGTCACGTCCACGCCCTTGGCCTTGCCATAGTCGTAGACCTTCTGCGCCTGCGACACGGTCAGCACGTCGTGGCCGCCGTGCATGACCAGAAACGGACATCGCATGTGCTCCAGGTGCCCGTCGAGCGTGAAGGCGCGTGCCTTCGCCATGGCTGCCTTCATCGTCGGCTCGCCGAACACCCAGCGGATGTGCTTGGCCAGGCCGTGGTCCTCGCCCGCGTTCTCCCACAGGTCGGTGATCGCCCAGATGGCGCCGTGGGCGATGCAGGCGGCGAGCCGGGGTTCGTAGCAGCCCGCGCGCGCCGCGTAGTAACCGCCGAGGCTCGAGCCGCACACGGCGATGCGCGATGCATCGACGTCGGGCCGCTGCTCGAGCCAGTCGATGCAGTGGCCGATCGGGACCTCGGTATCGACGCGGTTCACCACGCCGTGACGACGCAGCGTGCCGCCCTGGCCGGGTCCGTCGATCATCAGCACCGAGATGCCGCGCTGCAGCGCGCCGTGCGCCTGCATGAACCACATCTCGTCCTTGATCGAGTCGAGTCCGCCCATGCAGATGAGCACCGGCTGGCGCGCGAGCGGGAACGGCGCGCGAACGAAATACGCGCACATCGACACGCCGTTTTCGTACGGGATGTCGACCGCGATGCCCGGCGGATTCAGATGAGCGAGAAAGCGCTTGCTGCACGCCTCCATGCGCTCGAAGGTCTCCAGCCGCCGAGGGTCGTCGTGCTCGAGGAAGAACTCGGCCTGACGGTAGTAGTCGGCGGCCCTCAACCAGCAGTTCTGCGCCGTGCGCAGGTGGCCGGCCGCCGCTTCCGCCGCGCCGCGTTCGTCGTTGCGAACCGCGATGCGCCGCCACTCGACGTGCCAGCTCTCCAGATCCCCCGGAATCATCCGCGAGGCAGCCTGGAACACCTCGCTCACCGCGCCGCCGCCCTCCTGCGTCTCGCCCAGGCCGCGGCGGAACTGGTAGGACAGCCACGGGTGTTCGGGCCAGTGATGCCAGCCGTAGGGTTCGTAGTGCGCCGAGCGGTTCGCGGTGATCTGCTCGATCTGGTTGTCCATGAATCCCGGATTCCTCTCGTTGGGCCGATGAAGCCGCGGCGACGCGATGGCATCGCGTCGCGGCAAGTCGCTGGACTGCCGTGCAAGCGACTTGAACTCTATTGCTGTCGGCGATGTGCTGTCAAGGCGTTGTCACGATCGGATTCGCCTGCACGATTTCGAATCCGTCGTGCGCCATCACGAGCCATTCCGTGCCCGCAACGGGTGCCTGCCCCGCATCGCCCGCCCCGCAAGCGCGCATGCAGTTCTGGTATTGTGTTGACCGGCATTCAAGTCGATCAACTTTCGAAGGCGGTACAACGTCCACATGGCGAAGAAGCCGATGGCCACCACCCGTCCGATCGCTGTCGCGCCGCCCGGGGAAGGTACCGGCGAGGCGCAGCCGCTGGGAGGGCACGTCAGAAGCACGCGCATGCTCAAGGGCCTCAAGCTGCGCGAAGTCGCGCTACGGGCAGGTTGTTCGGAAAGCCTGCTGTCCAAGATCGAGAACGGGCACGTGAATCCGTCGCTGTCAATGCTCCACCGCATCGCCGCGGCGCTCGACGTGACGATCCCGGCGCTGTTTGCCGCGACGCGCCAGTCGGGCATCGTGTCGGCGAGCGGCAATCGGCCCAGCGTCGTCTTCGACCGATGGGGCTCGACGCTCGAGCGCCTCGTGTCGCCCGCCGACGGACATCTCCTCGAGGGAAACCTGCACGTGCTCGCGGCAGGCGGCGGCAGCGAAGGGCTGTTGTCGCACGAAGGCGAGGAGGTCGGCTTCGTCATCGACGGTCATCTCGAGCTGCAGGTCGGCGACGAGACCTGGTCGTTGGGCCCGGGCGATTCGTTCTGCTTCCGATCGGAGTTGCCGCATCGGTACCGGAACCCCGGGCCGGGCCGCACGCGCGTCGTGTGGGTGAGTACGCCGCCGTCGTTCTGAACGTCGGCCGGCTCGCAGGTCGGTGCTGGCACGCAAACTGCAGACGATTTATGGACCGCTGCCGCTTCCGAGGCTAGGCGTACGCGTGTATCGTCACGACGCATCCGCTCATGCCTTCGACGCGAAGCCTTCCACTTTTTCAGTCGACCCCACTGGAGCACGCCATGCACAAGCGCCTTCCCAAGCAGATTGCCGCCTCCCTCACGTTCGCCGTCGGCTCGATCCTCGGCCTGTCCTCGGCCGTCGCCGCCGACGTGAACCTCAGGGTTCTCGGCTGGTACACGAACAACCCGCAGCAGCAGCTGCTCGAGAAGCCGTTCTGGGGCGAGATGGACAAGCGCACCAACGGCCAGATCTCCGCCAAGTACATCAGCATCGACGAACTCGGCATGAAGGGCTTCGAGGCGCTGCGCACGCTCAAGGCGGGCGGGTTCGACGTCGTCACCTTCCAGCTGACGCACGTCAGCGGCGACGATCCGACCTTCCTCGGCACCGACCTGCCCGGCCTGTCCAACGACTTTCCCGGACTCGCGAAGCTCAACGAGGCGTATCGGCCGGTCTGGGAGAAGCGGCTGAAGGAGAAGTACGACGCGCGGTTGATCGCCGTGTGGGCGTATCCGCCGCAGATCGTCTACTGCAAGGGCGACATGAAGGACCTGGGCGATCTCGCCGGCAAGAAGGTGCGCGTCTCGAGCGCGTACACGGCGAAGGCGGTCGAGTACCTGGGTGGCGTGCCGGTGACGCTCGCCGGCAACGAGGTATACCAGGCATTGCTGCAGGGCGTGGTCGACTGCGGCATCACCGGCAGCGCGTACGGCAACGCAAACGACTGGCACGAGGTCACGCAGACGCTCTATCCGGTGCCGCTCGGGGGCTCGGGCATGACGCTGCACGTGATCAAGGAGTCGGCGTGGAAGAAGCTCAAGCCGGCCCAGCAGGCGACCTTCAGCGCCGAGATGAAGAAGCTCGAGGCCGACCTGTGGAAGATGGGCGTCGACTCGCACACGGACGGGATCCAGTGCAACACCGGCACCGGCCCGTGCCAGTTCGGCAAGAAGGGCAAGATGAAGCTCCTGGAGATCACCGACAAGGGCAGCGAGAAGATCCGCGAGGTGCTCACGAAGGTGATCCTGCCGACCTGGCTCGAGTCGTGCAACAAGATCGAGCCCAAGTGCGCAGAGGACTGGAACGGCAGCGTCGGCAAGTTGCTCGGCATCAAGATGTAGCCGACGCGTCGAGCCGAACGTGTCGCGCTTGGACCGCGCGCTGCTGCGCTTCGTCCGGATCCTCGGGCTCGCCGGCGGCTGGACGCTGCTGTTGCTCGCGATGTCGATCGTGGTGTCCTCGCTGGGCCGCAAGTACTTCGCGATTTCGATCCAGGGCATCGACGAGATCGGCGGCTACGTGCTCGCGGTCGTCGGCGCGGCCGGCTTCTCGCTGACCTTCCTCGAGCGCGCGCACATCCGCATCGAGATCGTGCGTTCGCGCCTGCCGCACGGCGGCCAGGCGCTGCTCGACCTGCTCGCGCTCTCGACGATGATCTTCACCGCGCTCGTGCTGTTCTGGCTGGGGCTGATGGTCGTCGAGCAGTCGGTCTCGATGGGCGCGGTCGCCGCGACGACGCTGCGCACGCCGCTCGTCTATCCGCAGTCGCTGTGGGTCGCGGCGCTCGGCCTGTTCCTCTTCGTGACGGTCTACGTGGCGCTTCGCTGCGTGCCGGCCGTCCTGCGGCGCGACTGGGACTTCGTGCGCCGCAGGCTCGGCAGCGAGGACGTCGCGGACGAGGTCGCGCGTGAACTCGAGGACGCACGCCGCCGCAGCGCCGACCAGGGAGCCGATCGATGAGCATGGCGCTGGTCTACGTCGCGGGCATCCTGGCGTTGCTCGGCGCGAGCCTCTACGTCGCGTCGTCGCTCTTCGTGCTCGCCTTCGGCACCGACTACTTCTCGGGCGGCGTCCTCGTCGGCATGGCGGGCAACACTGCGTGGACGACGATGAACGAGTTCATCCTCGTCGCGATCCCGCTCTTCGTGATGCTGGGCGAGATCCTGACGCGCAGCGGCGTTGCCGACCGGCTCTACCGCGCGCTCGCCCACTGGGTCGCGTGGCTTCCCGGCGGCCTGATCCACGCGAACATCTTCACCTGCGCGCTCTTCGCCGCCGCGTCGGGCTCGAGCGTGGCGACGGCGGCGACGATCGGCACGGTGGCGCAGCCGACGCTCCACCGACTTGGTTACGACAAGCGGCTCATCCTCGGGTCGATCGCCGCCGGCGGCACGCTCGGCATCCTGATCCCGCCGTCGATCAACATGATCGTCTTCGGTGCGCTGACGGGCACCTCGGTGGGCAAGCTGTTCGCCGGCGGCGTGATCCCGGGCCTCCTGCTCGCGCTGACGATGTCGCTGATCGTCATCGTGCTCACGCTCGTGCGCGGCTCGAAGGCCGCGCGCCTGGAGGAGCGGCTGACGCTCGCCGGGCGCATCCGCTCGCTCGTGACGGTCGTTCCGGTGATGCTGGTGTTCCTGATCGTCATGGGCTCGATCTACCTGGGCATCGCGACGCCGACCGAAGCCGCCGCGATGGGGATCGCCGCGGCGCTGCTGCTGGCGGCAGCGAACCGGACGCTGAGCATCGGGATGCTGCACGCCGCCTTCCTGTCGACGATCAAGACGACCTCGATGATCCTGCTCGTGATCGTCGGCGCGTTCATCCTGAACTTCCAGCTGAGCTTCGTCGGCCTGCCGCAGGCCTTCGCGAGCTGGATCGTCGAGCAGAAGCTGGGCCCGTTGCAGACGATCTGGCTGCTGGTCGCGTTCTATGCCGTGCTCGGCTGCTTCCTCGAGGCGATCGCGATGCTCGTCACGACGATCGGCGTCGTCTTCCCGGTCGTCGTGCAGCTGGGCTACGACCCGGTGTGGTTCGGCATCTTCATGACCGTGCTGATGGAAATGGCGCTGATCACGCCGCCGGTCGGGCTGAACCTGTTCGTCGTGCAGAACATCCGCACCGACAACGGCACGATGTCCGACGTCTATCTCGGCGTGCTCCCCTTCGTCGTCGCGATGTTCCTCTTCCTGGCGGTGCTCATCCACTTCCCGCAGATCGCGCTGTGGCTGCCGTCGAAGCTGTTCTGATCGCCGCGCGAGCGGCGTCGTACTGGAGACTGGGCCGATGAATCGACTCGCGGACAAGAAGGTGGTGGTGATCGCGGCGGCGACCGGCATCGGGCGCTCGGTCGTGCAGCTGATGGCGGGCGAGGGTGCCGACGTCCTCTTTGCCGACTTCGGGCACGAGGCCGAGTGCGAGAGCCTGCTCGCCGACATTCGGGCCGTCGGCCGCGACGGCGCCGCGTTGCAGGCCGACGTGCGCGACGCCGACGCGGTGGGGCGGGTGATCGCCGAGGCGCACCGGCGCTTCGGGCGCATCGACGTGCTCGTGAACAACGCGGGCATCTCCGGCGTGAAGAAGCCGTTCCACGACCAGGACCTCGCGGACTTTCGCAACATCCTCGACGTGAACCTGATGGGCGTGGCGTACGGCATGCAGCACGTGCTGCCGATCATGCTGGCGCAGGGCGAGGGCTCGATCATCAATACCGCGTCGCAGCTCGCGCACAAGCCGGCGCCGGGCAACGGCTTTTACTGCGCGTCGAAGGCCGCCGTCGTTGCGCTGTCGGTGTCGGTCGCGCAGGAGGTCGCCGCGCGCGGCGTGAGGGTCAACCTCGTCTGTCCCGGGCCGACCGACACGCCGATGTGGCGCAAGGGCGACCCGGCGTGGGCGCGCTGGAAGATCGAGTCGTTGCCGATCCGCCGCATCGGCACGCCGCAGGAGATCGCCTGGGCCTACGTCTATCTCGCGTCGGACGAGTCGCGCTTCATGGTCGGACAGAGTCTCTCGCCGAACGGCGGCGACGTCATGTGGTGAGCGGGCCCGGGTCCGCGTCCAGGTCCGCGCGCCGGCGCTATACGCCCGCGCGCTTGACCTTCGCCTTCCTCGGCCGGGGCATCGGCAGCGCGTCGGCCGTCGCCCGCAGCAGCGCCTGGAAGCGGTCGCGCTCCTCGACGATGTCTCCGAGCCGGAACCACGGCTTGCCGCCCGGATATGCCGGCGCCTCGTCCGGGTGCCCGAGCAGTGCGCGGCCGATGTCGGTCGGCTTGAGAAAGACGACATCGTCGCAGACCAGCGCAACTACCTTGGCGTCGAGGTAGAGCGCGTACTCCCCGAACATCCGCCGGCAGGTCGGCGTCTCGTTCGGCCGCGCCTGGTCCAGGACGTAGTTCATGAAGTCGGCGCGGGTTGGCATCGGTCGATTATCGCGCCTGACCTGCCTCGTGCGCCACGCGACGAACCGCGGGAGAATGCGGGACGGTTCCCGCGCAGGCGGGACATCGCCGACGGCACGCCCGCGGCATCGACTGGGAGGAACGAATCTTGAAGACGGTATTCGAACGGGTCGTGCCGGGAAAGCAGGGCCTCGCGCTCGAGATGCGCCCCGGGCAGCACCTGAGGGTCGTCGACCTGGAGGGGCGGCAGGTCGTCGACATGGCGCTCTTCAACCGCGAGAACCTTCGTGAGAAGCTGTCGACCTCCTATTCGCGCACCCGCTACGCGCCGAAGCACCTGGGCGACTACATTCCCCGCGACCGGATCCACGTCGGCGACACGCTGATGTCGACGCTGTGCCGTCCGATGATGACCTTCATCGACGAGACGGCGCCGGAGAAGGGGGTGCACGATTGCCACAACCGCATGTGCAACCGGTTCCTCTACGAGGTCCAGCTCGGGCTCGCGCCGCAGGACGGCTGCCACGAGATCATCAGCAAGGCGGTCGCCCCATACGGCCTGCTGCCCGAGGACATCCCCGACACCTTCGACATCAACATGCGTTACGAGCACGACTGCACGCGGCACCGCTGGGTGATCGGGCTGCCTGCGAGCCGCGCCGGCGATCACGTGGAATTCCGTGCCGAGATGCCGCTGCTGGTGGCGCTGTCCGCATGCCCGCTCGAGGCGGGCGACTGCAACGGCGGGAAGTCGACACCGGTGCGCGTCGAGGTGCTCGAGGCCGGCTAGCGCACTCGCGTCGACCAGTACGCCGCAGGAGATCGCCTGAGCCTGCGTCCGGCTCGCCTCGGACGAGTCGCACTTCACGATCGGACAGCGTCGCTCGCCGAATGGCGGCGGCGTCATGCGGCGAGCGGGCCCTGGTCCGTGCCCAGGTCAAGGGCCCCCGTCCTCGTTCAGGCCCGTGCCCTGATACGGGTGCGTCGCGATCCAGTGCCGCGCGAGGTCGAGGCGTCGCGTGACCCACACGTCCTCGTGCCTGCCGATGTGGTCCAGCAGCCGCTCGAGGCCGGCCGCTCGCGCCGGGTGGCCGATCATCCGCATGTGCAGGCCGACCGACATCATCTTCGGCTGCGTCGCGCCTTCGCGGTAGAGCATGTCGAAGGCGTCGCGCACGAAGCCGAACCACTGGTCGGCGGTCCCGATCGAGCGCGCGAACTGCGCGTCGTTGTTCGTGATCGAGTAGGGCACCACCAGATGCGCGCGGCCGTTCACCGTGCGCCAGAACGGCAGTTCGTCGCCGTAGTAGTCCGAGTCGTACAGGAAGCCGCCCTCCTCGGCGAGCAGCCGCCGCGTGTTCAGGCTCGGCCCGTAGCGGCAGTACCACCCGAGCGGCCGCTCGCCGACGGTGCGCTCGAGCGACGCGATCGCCTTCGCGATCTGCATGCGCTCCTCGGACTCGGTCATGTCGTAGTGCTTGACCCATCGCCAGCCGTGGCAACAGACGTCGTAGCCGGCCTCCCGGATCGCCGCTGCGGCCTGCGGATGGCGTTCGAGCGCGAGCGCGCAGCCGAAGATCGTCATCGGCAGCCCGCGCTCCCTGAACAGGCGCAGCAGGCGCCAGAACCCGACCCGGCTGCCGTACTCGAAGAGCCCTTCGGCGGCGAGGTCCCTGCCGACCAGCCCCGTGCCGCGGCCCTGGGCCTCGGTGAGCCCGGTCTCGGTCGCCGACTCGCCGTCGTCGATCGACGGTTCGGAGCCTTCCTCGTAGTTCAGCACGAAGTTGACCGCGACCCGGGCCTCGCCCGGCCAACGCGGATTCGGCGGGAACGCTCCGTAGCCGATGAAGTCCCGTCGATGCAGTGAGGTCATCGTGTCCTTCCGTTCGCGGGTCCGGTGCCGGGGGTGCGCCGCCGGCGGCTCAATCGTCGATCTCGACGCGCACCGGCCGGTCCAGCGGCACGAACTGCTCGTCGCCCGCGCCGCCGTCGCGCCACATCACCACCGCGAAACGTGCCGGGCGATCGAGCACCACCATGCCGTGATGCCAGACGTTCATCGCGTAGCTGATTCCCTGGTGCCCCGGGACGACGAATGCGCGGATCGCGTCCGGATCCGGATGGGGTCCCGCGGCGTGCGGGGCGACGATTACCAGGTACCGGCTCGCGTCCAGTGGCAGGAACGACTGCGAGGAGAACTCGTGCCGCTCGAGCATCTGCACGTCGAGCGACCGGGCAGGGGTCGGCTCCAGTCGCGAGAGGCTCAGCGAGAGCGGGGCGCTTGCCCTGGCGTTGCCGAGCGCCCGGTTGAAGTAGGTGCGGCCGGGGTGGGCCGGCGCCTCCAGCAGTTCGCCGAAGGGTTCGAACGCCCGCGCCGAGATCGGCTCGGTCCGGATGGTACGCATGGTCGTGACGCCTTCTGGTGCGATGCCCAAGAACGAGCGCCTAGACCGTGAGGACGAACTCGGCCGCGACGCCGCGACAATCCATCTCGTACTCGAGCGCCTGTATCGGGGGCCGATTGTAGTGCCAGGTCAGGCCGCCGTTTCGCATCGTTCCTCGACGCACCAGCTCGTCCGCGAGAAAGGGATGGATGTCGTGAACGGTGTAGACCTGCGTGGCCGTGACCGCGCGCCAGTCGAAGCCGAGCGCCGCGAGCCGGCTCTCCATGGCGTCGAGAACGAATACCGCCTTCGCGCGCAGCCCCCGTGCGGACACGTCGCCCAGCGCGACCGCGTGATCGCGGTAGTCTCCCTTGCCCTCCGGCGCTTCGCCACTTCCGGCGACGACGAAGGAGGGCGCCGCGTCGGCATCCGGGCGCGTGTAGCTGAACGCGTGGAAGCCGGGCTCGGCCGGCGGGTCGATCTCGGGGCACACGTTGCTGCGGGCGACGGGATTGATGTTGCCGGCCATCAGTCCCCAGCGCTTCAGCGTCTCGATGTAGATCGCGTTGAACGCCCGGAAGCCCGCTTCGGTGAATGGCGCCGGCGAGCGAAGTTCGCAGGCGCAGAACGCGTGGTTCGAGCGGCCGATCGCACCGAGATGCCGTTCGATCAGCGCGAAGCCTTCCTGCATCGGCACGACGCGGGAGAAGCGGACGCGCTCGATCCGGAAGCCGGGCTGCGCGACGACGCCCGCGGAATACTGCGAGACCGCGGGAATGTAGCGGTAACCTCCGGTGGCGAGGGGTCGGGTGGTCATGAAGGTCGCTCCTTTGTGTATCGATCGAATCGGTCGGGGGGGACGTGCGGCCGCTATGGCCGGGCGGCGTCGAGCCCGATATCGGGGCCGGCGGTGTGGGCCTGGTCCGCGAGCGCACCGAGGTAGGCCTTGCGCACGGCCGGATCGCGCAGCAGTGCACGGCTCTCGCCGTGGCGGACCACGCGCCCAGTGTCCATCACGTACGCGGCGCTCGAGACCTCGAGCGCCGTCATCACGTCCTGCTCGACGATCAGGATCGTCAACCCGCCTTCGTTGAGCCGGGTCAGCGCCTCCAGCAACTGCTCGACCAGCAGCGGCGACAGGCCCAGCGAGAGCTCGTCGATCATCAGGAGCCGCGGACCGCTCATGATCCCGCGGCCGATCGCACACATCTGCTGCTCGCCGCCCGACATCGTGCCCGCCGGCTGTCGACGCCGTTCGTGAAGCTTCGGGAAGATCGCGTACACGCGGTCGAGTTCGCGCTGCGTCTCGGCCCGGTCGATGCGGCGCAGATAGGCGCCCATGATCAGATTGTCCTCGACAGACATCGCGCTGAAGAGGCGCCGTCCCTCGGGGACGTGCGCGATGCCCAGCTCGACGATCTGCGCGGGCGTGCAAGCCTGGATTTCGCGCCCCTGCCACACGACCCTTCCGGCGCGTGCCGGAAGCAGCCCCGACAGCGTGCGCATCACGGTGCTCTTGCCGGCGCCGTTCGAGCCGATCAGCGCGGTGATCTCGCCGGTTCGCACCTGCAGGTCGATGCCCCACAGCACGGTGATCTCGCCGTAGCCCGACTCGAGCCCCTCGACCTGCAGCATGATCTCGTCGACCGCAGGCGTCATGCCGCCCCCGCCGCGGTCGCCTGCGCGTACTTCTTGCCGAGGTACGCTTCGACCACGCGCTGGTCCGAGATGATCGCCGTCGGCGTGTCGTCCGCGATCAGCGCGCCGTGCTGCAGCACGACGATGCGCGAGCAGACCGCCATGACCACCTTCATCAGGTGCTCGATCAACACGATCGTGACGCCGGCGGCGGCGATCCGGCGGATCAGCGCCATCGCCTGCTCGATCTCGGCCGAATTCAGTCCGGCGTTGACCTCGTCCAGGAACAGCAGGCGAGGGCGCATCGCGAGCGCCTTGGCCAGCTCGAGCCGCTTTCGCATCGCGAGGGTGAGGCTGGACGCGGGCTGCTCGGACGTCGCCCACAGCCCGACGAAGTCCAGCTGCTCGCCGGCCATCCGGTGCGCCGCGCGAAGGCCGTTGCAGCCACCGGAGAACAGTGCGGCGGCGGCGACGTTGTCGCGCACGCTCAGTTCCGGAAAGGGCTGCACGATCTGGAACGTCCGTGCGAGGCCGATTCGCGCCGTCTGGTACGGCTTCAGGCGGGTGATGTCCCGATCCTCGAACAGCACCCGGCCGGCCGAGGCCCTGTGCACGCCGGTGACGACGTTCACGAGCGTCGTCTTGCCGGCGCCGTTCGGACCGATCAGCCCGAGCACCTCGCCCGCGCCGACCGAGACCGTCACGTCCTGCAGCGCGTTCAGCCCGCCGAAGCGCCGTGACAGCCCTTCGATCCGCAGCAGGCTAGCCACGGCGTGCTCCGGTGGCGAGGCGCGTCCGGCGGCCGGCGATCCGGCGCCCGATCGACACGATGCCGTGCGGCAGGAAGAGCAGGAGCACGACCACCAGCAGTCCGAGCATGCCCGAGTGGATCTGGAGGAAGTTTCGCCAGACCAGCTCCTCGACGCCGAGGAACACGAACGCGCCGATCACGGCGCCGACGCTGGAACCGAGGCCACCGAGCAGAGCCATCACGATCGGCTTGACCGAATAGAGGATGTCGTAGACGTCGGGCGGCTCGATGTAGTGGACCCACCCCGCGTACAGTGTGCCCGCCATCGACACGAAGATGCCCGACAGCGCGAACGCGACGCTCTTGTACAGCGTGGCGTTGACACCGATCATGTCGGCGGCCGATTCGTTCTGCCGGATGCAGTCGAGCCCGAAGCCGAGTCTCGATCGTTCGACGAGGACCAC
Organism: Lautropia sp.; assembly: GCA_050248115.1. GTDB lineage: Bacteria > Pseudomonadota > Gammaproteobacteria > Burkholderiales > Burkholderiaceae_E > Lautropia. Next base: position 216,281 of record JBFWSZ010000009.1, on the reverse strand, counting down.
GATCGCGAGCGTCACCAGCAGCAGCATCCACATCGCGAGAAAGAAGAAGGCGGCCTCGGCATTGACGCCGGCCACGCCGGTGGCCGGGCCGGTGCCGATCGGTATGTTGAGCCCCATGCCGCCGCCGGTCAGGTCGGTCGCCGTGTTCGTGAGTTCGCGAAGCACCTCGGCGACGGCGAGGCTCGCGATCGCGAAGTAGTGGCCGCGAAGCCGGAGCAGCACCGCACCGAGCAGCATCGCGCCGCCGAACGCGATCGCGCCGGCCGTGGCCGCCGCGACGGGCAACGGGTAGCCGTGGGTCAGCAGGATGCCCCCTGCATAGGCGCCGAATCCGAAGAAGGCGGCGGTCGCGAACGACGGGTAGCCGGCCAGTCCGCCGATGACGTGCCAGGAGACGGCCATCACCGCGTACATGCAGGCGAACGTGCCGAGCCGCAGCGTGTACGCCTCGCCGAAAAGCGGCAGGGCGCCGAACAGCAGGACCGCCGCGAACAGCATCGCGTGGCGGCGCGTCTTCATTCGAAGCCCCGCTTGCCCAGCAGGCCTTGCGGGCGCAGCACGAGGAATACGATCAGCAGCGAGAAGGACAGCGTGACCGCGTGCTCCGGCCCGAAGGCCATCGCGCCGAAGCTCTCGACGATGCCCAGCAGCAGCCCGCCGAGCACCGCGCCCGGCACGCTGCCCAGGCCGCCCAGCACGCACACGACGAAGGCCTTGCCGAGATACGCCGTCGAGGACAGCGGCGAGATCGGAAAGATCAGGGCGAGGAGGACGCCGGCGCAGCCGGCCATCGCGGCGCCCAGGCCGAACGCGGCGGCATTGATCGCCTTGACGTCGACGCCCATCAGGCGGGCCGCGTCGCGGTCCAGCCGGACCGCGATGATCGCGCGCCCGACCCGGGACTTGCGCAGGATGAGGTAGAGCACGGCGGTCAGCACCAGCGCGAAGACCATCGCGAGGATGCGATCCACCGGCAGCACGACCTGACCCATCGCGACGGTGCCGAGCGGCGGCTCGAGGATCAGTCGGCGGTAGTCGGCGCGAAACGCCAGGATCATCGCGTTGTTGAGGATCAGGTCCAGCCCGAAGGTGAGCGTCAGCGTCACCAGCACCGGGGCGGCGATCACGCGATTCAGGATCCCGCGCTGTATCAGGTAGCCGATGCCGTAGAACAGCGGCGCGGCCGCCGCCAGCGTGATCCACGGATCGACGCCGCCCGCGTTGTAGGCACCCCAGGCCAGATAGGATCCGAGCACGATGAACGAGCCGTGCATCAGGTTGATGACGTTCAGCACGCCCCAGACCAGCGAAAAGCCCGCCGCGATGCAGGCGTACAGGCAGCCCAGCACCACCCCGTTCAGCAGGATCTGAAGCGTGTACATCACTCGCCCGGGGCCGGCCCGTGTGCAGGCCCTACTTGACGCCCAGCCTGAACTCGCCCTGCTTGATCGCCTCCGGATACACGACGACCGTCTTGCCCGCCTGGATCTGGAACACCGGCGGCTCGAGCGAGTTGATCTGGCCGTTGGCGCCGAACTTGACCGGACCCCAGAAGGTCATCACGTCGGTCGCCGCGAGCGCGTCTCGCACCTTCGCCTTGTCGAGCGTGCCCGCCTTCTCGATCGCCATCTGGAACAGCGCACCTGACACCGAGGCCGAGGCCTGCGCGTAGTCGGGAACCGACTTGTACCGCTCGGTGAATCGCTTCACGTAGTTTTCCGAGGTGCCGAAGATGTCGGTGCCCTTGTACCGGGTCGCCGGGTGCCACCAGGCGGCACTGCTGACGTTCTCCGATCCCGGGCCCGTCGCGTCGATGAACTCCTGGTAGGCGGGCCCGGCGATCATCGTGATCACGGGCGCCGCGATACGCTGGTCGGCCATCTGCTTCCGGATGAGCACCAGGTCGTTGATGTAGCCGGTGGCGAAGACCCAGTCGGCGTTGGCGGCCTTGATCTGGGCCAGCGCCGACGAATGGTCCATCGTGTTGATCGCGTACTTCTCGAAGAGCACCACGTCGAGGCCGCGGGCCTTGGATGACTTCTCCATCTCCTGCGCGATCGCGAGCGGGAACAGGTCGTTGCGCGCCAGGATCGCGACCCGCTTCACCTGCGGCGCCTGCTTCTTCACGATCTCGGTCAGCGGGTTCGTCAGCGTGTCGTTCGGGGTGAACGTGCCGAACAGGTACTTGTAGCCCTGGTCGTAGACCTGCGCCGACGATGCGGTCGACGCGATGGTGGGCACGCCGTAGCGCTCGGAGACGGTGCTCGCGGCCTTGGCCGCGCCGGAACCGAAGGGCGAGAACAGGAAATCGACCTTCTCCTGCGAGATCAGCTTCTCGGCGGCCTGGACCGCGCGCGGCGTGTTCGACTGGTAGTCGGTATAGACGATCTCGACCTTCATCCGCTTGCCGCCGACATCGATGCCGCCGGCCTGGTTCACCGTCTCCGCCCACAGGTCGTAGCCTTGCTGCTGCTTCAGCGCCTCGGGTGCCAGCGCACCGGTCAGCGGCAGCGGGGCGCCGAAGCGGATCGTGTGCTGGGCGAGGGCGAAACTCGCGGACAACGCCGGCGCGAGGGCGATGGCAGCGGCTACCGAGAACCTTGCCAGCGAACGGGACGCGCGCGGATCGAGGGGTGTCTTGTCGGACATGGAAGCGCTCCATCGTGGTGAGAGACGCTTCAGTCTATCGCCCGAGAGGTTTGCGGTGAATAGCCGAATTGAGACGCGAGCGTTCCATCTTCGAGAACACCGCCGACCGCCGTGGGCACGGGCAGGGTGCGGCACTGCACCACCGGCGGCCTCGGCGCACCACGCCCGGACCGCTCACGGCTTCGCCTGGCTGCCCGTCTGCCGTCCCCGACCCCGACCCCGGGGACGTGCCGCCATCCGCTCTCGAAGCACCGAAACGACGCTCTCCGTCGCAGCCGAGCGCCTGCGCGACGCACTCTCGACCAGCGTGACCCGCGTGCTGCGCAGAAGCGGGTCGGTGAGCGGGACCGCGATCAGCCTGCGTTGCGCGACCTCCGCGCGTACCGTGTCCATCGGAAGGAAGGTCAGACAGGTGTTCTGCAGCGCGAGCCGCCACGCGAACGCGAGGGTGTTGGTCTCGATCGCCATGCGCATCTCGAATCGGCCCTGCGCGCTGACCCTGTCGATGAGCTGCCGGATGCCGAACGAGCGGTTCGGCAGCACGACGCGGTAGGACTGCAGCTCGGCGAGCCGGCAGCTCGACTGCCGCGCGAGCGGATGGCCCGGCGCCACGATCGCGCAGAGCGGCTGGATCATGCGCGCGAGCTCGATCAGGTCGCTGCGAGGCGACTGGCCGAACACGATCCCGAGGTCGACCCGATGTTCGGCGACCGCCTCGGCCACCGCGGTGGAGCCCAGCGCGGATATCGACAGCGTGATGGCGTCGTGCCGCTCCGTGTAATGTTCGACGAACTCGGGCAGCAGCCCGGACAGCAGCCCTTCGACGCACGCGATGTCCACATGCCCGCGCCGCAGCTTCTCGAACTCCTCGATACGGGCGCGGACCTCGTCGAGCCGCGCGTGGGTCTCGTCGGCGTAGGCGAGGAACAGCCGGCCCGCCGCGGTCAACGTCATGCCCCTCGCGTGCCGTTCGAACAGTGCCGTGCCCAACTCGTCCTCGAGCGCCACGACGTGCCGGCTCAGCGCACTCTGCGCAACGAACAGCCGTGCGGCGGCGTGGCGAAGCGAACCCTGGCGGGCCACTTCCCGGAAGTAACGCAGGCTCGTCGCCTCGATCATGTCTGTGCCCCGTCGATGCCGGCGCATTCGAACCATCCGTCGATCGGGCCCGGCATACGCGTTCTCGCCGGCGGTGTCTGCATCGTGGCGACGGCCCATGAAGAAACGCGCCTCGGGCTGACGGCGACGTCGGTTTGCTCGCTGACCCTGGACCCGCCGATGATAGTCGTCTGCGTGAACCGCGATGCCGGCGCGCACGCCACCATGCTCGAGACACGGCGCATCAGCGTCAACTTCCCGGGCGCAGACCGCAGACCCGCTCGATATCGCCTGGCGCTTCGCGTCGGCAGACGTGTGGGAATCAAACCGGTTCGATCATGACTGAAGCAAAACGCTGGGCGGCATGCCCGCGCGGGCAGGCGCGCTGACCGTGCTCGATTGCGGGATCACGAGCGACATTCCCGTGAGCGAGCGCTCTGTCTATCTCTGCGCGATAAAGCTTGGCGCGCCTCGCCCCGGGCAGATCGGGGCCCGTTCACTTCGATCGGAAGTTAGACCGCGTGTGCCACGCCTGGGTCCTTGACCAGAAGTATCCAAACGGATACAATGCCTTAAGTTCGTCGTTCGGCAAACAGAGGAGTTCGTTGCGTGGCTTGATGCGCTTACGGACAAGAGAGCGCAGATTCGCATCGTCGCCCGCCTTCGCCAAGTCGAAGGCGGGAATCTCGGTGACTGGAAAGCCATCGAGGGTGAGGTTTCCGAGATGCGTGTGCATTTCGGGCCCGGTTATCGGCTGTACTTTGTCCGCCGAGGGTCGGTGATCATTGTTCTGCTCAACGGTGGTAGCAAGTCGACTCAGCGCCGCGACATTCGCCGGGCCTTGCGCCTTGCCGGGGAGTACGGAGAGGACGTATGACAAACGTAGAGGCGAAGCGGAAGTTGGTTCCGTTCGACGCCGCCCGATATCTGGACGACGATGAAGCCATCGCCGAGTACATGACGGCCGTGTTCGAGGCCGATGATCCGGATCTACTTTTGCTTGCTCTCGGAGACGTTGCGCGTGCGAAGGGAATGGCGCAAGTTGCCAAGGACGCGGGGCTTGGACGCGAGAGCTTATACAAAGCCTTGACGCCTGGCGCGAAGCCGCGTTTCGACACGGTGATGAAAGTGGCAAAGGCTCTAGGTGTTCGATTCTCCGCTCAACCTGCTGTGGAGTACAGAGCGTCGCGGTCTAACCCGGCACTCAAACGGACGCGCGCCAAGGCGCGCGCCGCTTAGTTATGCGGACTGTCGGCGATGTCGTAGCGCGACGAAGCGTCTAGGCCGAATGGCACTCACTATAGCCCGCAGCGCCTGAAGCGGCGGAGGCAAGTGAGTGCACAGAATCCACAGCCAGGGACACAGGCTGTGGGCGTGGGCTTTCCGAGCCGGGAGTTCAACCAGGACACGGGTCGTGCGAAGAAGGCGGCCTCGGAAGGTCCGGTCATCATCACCGATCGTGGCAGGCCCGCGCATGTATTGCTGAGCATCGAGGAGTACCGGCGCATCACGGGCGGCGGCCGGAAGATCGCTGACGCGCTAGCGATGCCCGGGCGCGAAGACATCGATTTTGATCCACCGCGCGTCAGGATCAGGGCTCGGCCAGCCGACCTCTCCTGATGTACCTGCTCGACACGAACGTCGTTTCCGAACTCGGGAAGGTCCGCGCCGGGAAGGCGGACAAGCGCGTCGCGCAGTGGGCGGACAGCGTCGATGCCCAAAGCCTGTATCTGTTGGCCATCGTCGTTCTCGAAATCGAACTCGGCATCCTGCAGATCGAGCGCCGGGACGCGCCTCAAGGCGCGCTGCTGCGTGCCTGGTTCGAGTCGTTGGTTCTCCCCGAATTCCAGGGACGGATCCTGCCGGTCGATACGAGCGTCGCGCAGCGCTGTGCACGCCTGCACGTGCCGGATCCGCGCGCTGAACGTGACGCATTGATCGCGGCAACGGCGCTGGTGCATGGCCTGACGGTCGTCACCCGCAACGACGCCGATTTCGAATCGACCGGGGTTGCGCTGATGAATCCTTGGGATTTTTAGTTCGCTCGCGCGTCCAAGGCACGCACTCGCCATCCTGGCCTTTTTATCAGGGGCGCACGGCAGACGCGGGCTTTTCATTTATAATCAATGGGTTACGGCGCATAATGTCCCTTATGTCAACTTGACTGCGGTGCGCTGCGCGACCTTCGGCGTGCAGGCATGCGCGCCGCGAACGCATCGTGAAGGAGTGTCCGTTGACACCATACCGACCAGTCGGTATGGTGTCGGCTCATGTCATCGGAATCGCCCGTACGCCAATCTGCCCTTCCCGCATCCAGAATCAGACTGCTGGATGCCGCTCAGAACGTCTTCCGCACCCGGGGATACGCCGCCACGACGGTCGACGACATCTGTCGCGAGGCGGGCCTGAGCAAAGGCAGCTTTTTCCATCACTTCGAAAGCAAGGAAGCGCTTGCCGTCGAAGCCGCCGCACACTGGAACGCGTGGACTGCGACACTGTTCGCCGATGCGCCGTATCACGCGGCGAGCGATCCGCTGGATCGCGTGATGGGCTACATCGCATTCAGGGCCTCGCTTCTGGACGGCACGGTACCCCAGGTCACCTGTCTGCTCGGCACGCTGGTGCAGGAAACCTACGCGTCGCACCCGGCGATTCGCGCGGCTTGCGACGCCGCGCTGTCTGCGCACATCGCCACGCTCACCAAGGACATCGCGGCGGCGAAGCGCCGGCACGTGCCGAGGGCCTCGTGGCGCGCAGAAAGCGTCGGCTGCTTCATCCAGGCCGTGCTTCAAGGATCCTTCGTCTTCGTCAAGGCGAAGGAAGACATCGCGATCGCGCGGCAGAACTTGATGCACCTGCGACGCTACCTCGAGATGCTGTTTCACCCGCGCCCGACGTCGACGCGCACGTCGGCATGACGGCGCCAGCGCTCGGTCGCGCTGCGCACCGGTCACCCCCCTCCACTTCCGTCTGCCGGCAGGAGCCGGCGCAAGGAGACGAACGATGACGCCGAAGAACACGATCTGCCTCTGGTACGACCACGACGCGGAGGAAGCGGCCCGCTTCTACGCCCGCACGTTTCCCGACAGCGCGGTGAAGGCGGTGCACCGGGCACCGTCGGACTACCCCGGCGGAAAGGCCGGCAACGTGCTGACCGTCGAGTTCACCGTGTGTGGCGTGCCTTGCCTTGGTCTGAACGGGGGCGCCACGTTCAAGCACAGTGAAGCATTCTCCTTCCAGATCGCGACCGACGACCAGGCGGAGACCGACCGCTACTGGGATGCGATCGTCGGCAACGGCGGTACGGAGAGCGCGTGCGGATGGTGCAAGGACAAATGGGGGCTGTCATGGCAGATCACCCCGCGCGTGCTGACCGACGCGATGGCACAAGGCGGCGACGTCGCGAAGCGGGCGTTCGGCGTGATGATGGACATGCGAAAGATCGACGTCGCGCGTATCGAGGCAGCGGTCGCGGGCCGCTGATGAACGCGGGCTGGCGTCACCGGCACATCAGATACCCGCCGCCCGCTTCAGGAACGTCTCCCGGTCGATCGACGTCACCCGCACCCGCCGTTGCTCTCCCGATTCCTGCCGGATCGTCAGCGTGAGCGTGGTGCCTGCCGCCCCGCCGGCCAGCACTTTCCGGTAGAAGTCCGCCTGATCGGTGATCGCCATGCCGGCCACGGCGCTGATCCGGTCGCCGCGGGCGATGCCGGCGCGCTCGGCCGGGCCTTGCGGCGCGACGCGCAGCACGACCAGCGCGTCGCGCTGCCACTCGGTCGTGAGCCCCAACCACGGCGCAACCGGGCCGCTGCGCCTGCCCTGCTTCTGGAGATCGGCCAGGATCGGCTTCAGCAGGTTGATCGGCACGAACAGGTTGCCCGGCACCTTGCGGCCGGTCACGCGCGCGTCGTCGACGATCAGCGAGCCCACGCCGACCAGTCGCCCGTCGCCATCGAAGAGTGCCGCGCCGCTCCAGTTGCTCACCGGCGGGTAGGTGAAGATCGGCGATTCGAGCAGATACTCCCAGCCTCCGGCGAAGGGTTGTCGCGAGACCGCGAGAATCGGCGTCGATCGCGGTTCGCCGAAGCCGGCGGTGAGCACGATCTGGTTGACCGCGACTGCGTCCGAGTCGCCCAGCGGGGCTGCGGGTGCGTCGACGGGGACCAGTACGCGTAGCAGGCCGAATCCGGTCGCGTGGTCATAGCCGGCGAGGGTCGCCGGCAGTCGCTTGCCGCCGACGGTCTCGACCTCGACCGACTCGGATTCGACGACCAGGTAGCCGATCGTGAGCACCGTGGTCGGGTCCAGCACGACGCCGGAACCTTCGCGCCTGCGACCGAGCGAGCCGACCGTGCTGCCATCGGACACGATCCGTGCGGACACCTTCACCACCGAGCGTGCCGTCTGTTCGAGGCGTTCGGTGGGGATTTCCGGCTGCCCCCGTCCAGCAGGCGAGGTGCCGTCGGGTGATGGCAAGACCGGGACCGGCGAGCCTTCGGTGGCAACGGCAGGCGCAGACAACATGCAGGCGCCGATCACCATCGGCCTCGCGAGCAGGCGCCAGCGCCATGCGCCCTGGCCAGGCGGTCGTGATTCGCATGCAGGCTGCATAGCCACCGATGCCGGCAAGCCCGGTTCCGAACTGCACTCAGGCGAACGGGTCGTCACGGGCGCCTCCTGCCGATGCGTCGAGCCACGCGGTGCGACAAGCATAGAACGGGCCCTGCCCGCCCGCAACGCGTACGCCGGCCATTGCCCTCGCGCACGCCGTGCCGCAAGGCCGGCCCCGGGCATGCGCGAAGCCGGACCGGCGCTATCGCGCCGTATACCCGCCGTCGACGAGCATGTCGGTCCCGGTCACGAACGACGCGGCGTCGCTTGCGAGGAACACGGCAGCGGCGGCGATCTCGTCGGGCTCGCCGATGCGGCCGATCGGATGGTCGGGCGAGAGCGTTGCCCGGACCTTCTGCTCGTCGCCGATCAGGTCGACCAGTCTGCTCGTCATGACCGCGCCTGGCGACAGGCTCACGGCGCGAATGCCGTCTTCGGCGTGATCGACTGCGATGCTCCGGGTCAGCGACAGCAGCCCGGCCTTGCTCGCGCTGTACGGCGCCCGCCCGATCGTCGTGACGTGGCCCAGCTGCGAGGCGACGTTGAGGATGACCCCGCGGCGCGCAGCGCGCATCGGTGCTAGGCACCACTTGCTCATCAGGAACGCGCCGGTGAGGTTGACCGCCAGTGCCTGCCGCCACACGTCGACCTCGATGTCGGCGGTGCGCTCGCGCAGCGTGAGTGCCGCCGCGTTGTTGATCAGCACGTCGACGCGCCCCCACGCCCGCACGCAGGCGTCGATCGCCTCGCGTCCGCTTTCGGGATCGGCGACGTCGCAGGCGGCGATGCGCAGGGTCGGGGAGTCGGCGCCTTCGTCGGACAGCCCGTGCGCCGCGGCGCGGGATCGCAGACGGCGCTCGTCGAGGTCGACGAGCATCAACCAGGCCCCGCTTCGCCGGCAGGCGCGTGCCATCGCCATGCCGAGGTCGCCTGCCGCGCCGGTGATCACCACCACGCGATCCTGAAGCGCCGGTGTCGACGCGATTGCCTGATCCGTGTTCATGCCTGGCCTCACATGCCGAGATAGGTTCGCCGCAGCGCAGGATTCGCCAGCACGTCCGCCGACGCGCCCTCGATCGCGAAGCGTCCCTGCTCGAGCACGTAGGTACGCGCGGCGACGTCGAGCGACTGGACGACGTTCTGCTCGACGAGCAGCACCGCCTGCCCGTCCCGGTTGATGCGACGGATCAGCGTGAACATCTCCTCGACGAGCTTCGGCGACAACCCGAGCGAGGGTTCGTCGAGGATGATCAGCCTGGGCTCGGACATCAACCCTCGCGCGATCGCCAGCATCTGCTGCTCGCCGCCGGAAAGCGTGCCGGCGAGTTGCCCGAGACGCTCGCGCAGCCGGGGGAAGATCGTGCACATCCGCTCGAAATTGAGCTTCAGGTTGGACGCCCCGCGACGAAATGCGCCGAGTTCGAGGTTCTCGCGGACCGAGAGGTTGGGAAACACCCGCCGGCCTTCCGGCACCTGCGCGAGCCCGCGCTCGACGATCCGCTTCGGTGCCGCGCCGGTGATGTCGTCGCCCGCGAACACGATGCGCCCCGCGGTCGGCGCGACGATCCCGCTGATGACGTTGTTCAGCGTCGACTTCCCGACGCCGTTCGATCCGAGCACGGCGACGATCTCGCCTGCGAGGATCCGCATGTCGATGCCGCGCAGGATCTCGACCGGACCATAGCCTGCACGCAGGCCGCTGATCTCGAGCAATACGTCGCTCATGCCGGACCGCCCTGCTCGCGCCGTGTCGAACGGGCCAGCCGCTCGGCCGCGCCCTCCCCCAGGTAGGCCTCGATGACGCGCGCGTCGGACACCAGCCGGGCCGGGGGGCCGTCCGCGATCATCTTGCCCTGGTTGAGGACGTACACGTGCTCGGACAGGCTCATCACCGCCTGCATCACGTGTTCGATCAGCAGGATAGTCACGCCTTCGTCGCGGATCCGACGGATCATCGCGACGGTCTCGTCGACCTCGCCCGGTATCAGGCCGGCCATCACTTCGTCCAGCAGCAGCAGCTTCGGGCCGGTCGCGAGCGCCCTGGCCAGCTCGAGCCGCTTGCGCCCGGCGACGGTGAGGTCCTGCGCCGGCTGGTCGAGCATGTCGGCCATGCCGAGTCGCTTCGCCACGTCGCCGGCGGCACGCATCGCGTCGGCACGCCGCGGTGCATGCAGATGCGCGCCGATCGCGATGTTCTCGCGCACGCTCAACCCGGCGAACGGCTGCACGATCTGGAACGTCCGGGCGATCCCGAGCCGACAGATCTGATGCGGTGCGAGACCGTCGATGCGCCGGCCTTCGAACGCGATGCTGCCGCCATGGGTCCCGAGAAAGCCGGCGATCGTCGCGAACAGCGTGGTCTTGCCGGCGCCGTTGGGCCCGATCAGCGCGACGATCCGCCCCGCGTCCACCTGCAGCGATGCCTCGTCGACGGCCACGAGGCCGCCGAAGCGCCGCGTCACCCGATCGACCGTCAGCATCACCCGCCCCCGCCGCGGGCGCGTCGCAGCAGCGCGCTCAGTACGCCCATCAACCCGTTGGGCATGAACCGCAGGATCAGCAGCAGCACCACACCGTAGAGCACCAGGTTCAGGCCTGGGGCGTCGCCGATGAAATCCTTCGCCACTTCGCCGATCACGTGCAGCACGACCGTGCCCAGCACCGGGCCCATGAGCGTGCCCGCCCCACCGATCATCGGACCGAGCAGCGCGTCGATCGACATCGTCGGGCCGAATCCGATCGGCGCGTCGACGAACAGGTAGATCTGCAGGTACGCGACACCCGCGCCGCCCGCGATCAGGCCGGACAGCGCCATGGCCGCGACCTTGATCCGGAAGACGTCGACGCCGACCGCCTTGGCGGCCTCCTCGTTCTCGCGCACCGCGATCAGCCATGCGCCGAAACGCGACCGCCTGACCGCGAGCGACACCAGCAGGGCGATCGCCACGAGGATCACGACGAAGCCGTAGCTCGAGAGCCGATCGGCGAACTGCAGGTTCGCGATGCCGGGCTTCAGGTCCACCGACAGGCCGGTACCCCCGCCGGTCACCTGGAACGAGCTCGCCAGCACCCGGAACACCTCGGCGAACGCGAGCGTCACCAGCGCGAAGTAGGAACCGCGAAGCCCGTAGCGAAAGGACAGCGCCCCCACGAACGCACCCACCAGCCCGCCGGCGAGGATGCCGAACGCGGCGGCGAGCCAGGCGTTCAGCCCCAGGTGGATCTGAAGCATCGCGCTCGCATAGGCGCCGCTGCCGAACAGCACCGCGTGGCCGAAGGACATCAGCCCGCCGAAGCCGCCGGTGAGGTTCCACGCGATGCCGAGCAGGCTGATCAGCATCGCGTTAATCGCGAAGCCGATCGTGCCCTGCGAGCTCAGGAAGAACGGCACCGCGACCGCCACCAGCATCGCGACCAGCGCGATCGACTCGGCGAGCACGAGGGTCGATACCGGACCGCGACTCAACGCGCCGCCCTCGCGCTGAAGAGCCCCGCCGGCCGGAACAGCAGCGTGAGGATGAAGCACGCGTAGATGCCGATCTGACCGAGAGTCTCGCCGAAGAAGAGCCCGCACAGCGCCTCGACGACGCCGAGCAGCAGGCCTGCGACCAGTGCGCCGGGCAGCGAGCCCATGCCGCCCATCACCACCGTCGTGAACGCGACGAGGACGAATGCGTAGCCGACCTGCGGGGTCACGTAGAACGACGGCAGCAGCAGGCAAGCCGCCGCCGCCACGCATGCCGAACCGATGCCGAAGCACATCGCATAGGTGTGCCTGACGTCGATGCCCATCAGTTCGGCGCCGCGCTTCTCGAGAGCGACCGCGCGGATCGCCTTGCCGAGCCGCGTGCGCGCCAGCACCAGCCACAGCAGGCCGGCGATCGCGATCGAGGCGACGAAGGCGATCACCCGTGGCAGCGGCACGAACGCCGGGCCGATCTCGACCATCTCGCCGGCGAGCGCGACGTCGATCGTGCGGGTGTTGGACGTGAAGAAGTACAGCGCGAGGTTGTCGACGATGATCGCGATCGCGAGCGTCACGAGCAGGATGTTGCCGTCCTTGCCGTGGCTGAACGGGCTGATCACATAGCGCTGCAGCGCATAGCCGAGCCCGAAGAACACCACCGTCAGCAGCGGCAGCGCGACGTAGGGGTCGAGCCCGGCGTGCCGATTCAGGAAGTACGCCGAGTAGAGCGCCGCCATCAACAGGCTGCCGTGCGCGAAGTTGATGATGTGAAGCACCCCGTAGATCAGCGTGAGGCCGAGCGCGACGAGCGCGTAGACCGCGCCCGTCGCGAGACCGCTGATCGCCGCCGGCAGGACGAGGCTCAGCATCGGTCCGGCTGGATCAGATGCGTCCTGGCATCGGGAAGACGGGCTCGATCGTCGCGAATTCCTTGGGGAAGATCACCTCGATCTTGTCGCCGCGGATCTGCGTGTTCACCAGCCGCGAGCCGGTGTTGTCGCCCTTCACGAACTTGATCGGGCCGTAGGGCATGATCGTCTCGTTGAAGGTCTCGGTCGCGAGTGTCTCGATCAGCCTTTCGCGGTCGGAAGACTTCGCACGCTCGAGCGCGTCGCCGATCAGCTGCGTCGCACCGTACGCCACCATGATGTCGTAGGTCAGGTCGAGCTTGGCGTCGGCCGCCCGCTTGGCCACCGACTTGGACAGCTCGCGGCGCGGGTCGTACCAGTGGTTGGTGTCGATGATGTACTGGGCCGCCTCGTTGTGCTCGCGCACGAACCGGATGTTCGACGCGCCGCCGCCGTAGATCGAATACATCGCCTTGGGCGAGAAGCGCTGCTGGCGCATCGTTCGCGCGAACAGGATGAACTCGTTGATGTAGTGCGACGGCATCACGAGGTCGGGCTTCACCGCCTTGAGCCGAAGCACGATGTTGTTGAAGTCGCGCTGGGGCGTCGGATGGCTGATCGTCTCGATCACCTCGAGGCCGATGCCGGGCAGCTTCTCCTTCAGGATCTTCGCCATGCCCGATCCGAACGGACCCTCCTCGTGCACGACCGCGACCGTCTTGACCTTCTTGCCGGAATTCTTGTTGATGGTGTCCAGGTTCACGATGCCCTGCTCGACCGAGCGCACCACGCCCGGCGAGAAGCGGAACACGTTCGGCAGGCCCCGTTCGACGATCTGCTCGGCGGTGCCGACGTCGATCACCTGCGGCAGCTTGTAGCGCGCCGCCGCCTGGGTCGTCGCGAGCGTGAGGCTGCTCGCCTGGCAGCCGACGAGACAGCTGACGCCGGCTTCCGCGAGCTTGTCGACCTGCGCGGCCGCGACGTCGGGACGGGATTCGGCGTCGGTGTAGATCACCTCGAGCTTCGCGCCGCCCAGGCTCTTGATGCCGCCCTTCGCGTTGATGTCGTCCACGGCGTACTGGATGCCTGCCTTCGCCTGGTTGCCGTTGTAGGCGAGTGCGCCGGTCAACGGACCGATCGAGCCGATCTTGACCGTCGGCGCCTGCGCACCGGCCACGCGCGGCGCACCGACCGCACCGCCGAGCAGGGCCAGCGCCGCCCCCGCGCCGCTTCCCTTCAACAGGCCGCGCCGCGAGGCACGAGGCGAGGCGACGGCCTCGGCTGCGTGGTGAACGACGGGTTCGACGATGGGCCCCGAGGCCCTCTTGGCATTGCTCATGTGCTTCCTCCCGGTATCAGGCGATCGATTCGATGTCGGCTTGCGATCAAAAATAGTACACGTTCGGCTTGGTGCCCTTGTCGGGCAGCAGCGTGAAGCAGTTCTCGCGACTGATCAGCGCGTTCAGCGGCTTCTCGCCCGCGTCCAGGAGCCCGAAGATCCGCGCCTCGGTCGGACACGCCTCGACGCAGGCGGGCGGGCGGCCTTCGTCGACCCGGTGAAAGCAGAAGTCGCACTTCACCGGAACGCCCTGCTGCGCCTTGTGCGCGTGCGGGTTGAGGTAGCGGCCTTCGCCGGACGGAAAGCACGTGCGCTCGTCCTCGACGTAGAAGCGCTGCTCGTAAGGGCAGGCCGCGATGCAGGCGCCGCAGCCGATGCAGTCGTCGTCCTCGATCAGCACGATGCCGTCTTCGCGCTTGAAGGTCGCCCTGGTGGGGCACACCGGAACGCAGGGCGGCGCTTCGCAGTGGTTGCACAGCACCGGGAAGAACAGGCGATTGGCGTCCGGATACCGGCCGACCTCCTTCTCGAGGATCGTCGTCAGCAGGATCTCGTTCGGCGCGCTGTGCTCGACCTTGCAGGCGACGACACAGGCATTGCAGCCGTTGCATCGGGACAGATCGATCGCCATCGCGTACTTGCTCACCGCCACCTCCGTCTGTGAACGCCGGGCTCCGGGATGCGGCTGACCCGCACGCGCGTGCATGAATCGACCTGGCCGGTGACGATGTCGATGCGCGACAGGTCCGGCGGCGGCAGCAGGTTGTTGAACGACGCGCCCTTGCGGTTCGACACGGTCTTGCGCGCCGCCCAGTGCCCGAACATGCCCGGGATGCCGAGGCACTCCGGGTGGATGAGCTCGGTGAGCCGGAGCGTCGCGCGCTCGGTGCCGTGTCGCGATTCCACCAGCACCGCATCGCCGTCGCCGAGCCCCTTTGCGACCGCAGTCGCGCGGTTCATCATCACGTTGTAGGTGTACGGGTTCGCGCGCGAGATCTCGTCGATCCACGGGTTCTCCGCCGTGACCGAGAAGGTCTGGAAGGGCACCTTGAAATTGACGATGAAGAGGTCGAAGTCCCCGTCGGGCTCGAGCGCCTCGCACGCGAAGAAGCTCAGCAGCGGCGCGTACGGCGTCACGTCCCATCCGTCGAGCCCGAGTCGGTCGGCGACCGCCGCGACCTCGCGACCGGCATCGATCAGGTGCTCGAAGTAGATCGGCATGCGCGCGGTGAGGAACGGGCGAGGAAAGGCCTCGGCGAGCGTCTTGTCGCGGGTGACGACGCAGGCGCTGTCGCGAAGGTCGCCGATGCTGAACTGCGCGCCGACGATCGACTTCGCCTGCCGCTCGGCGATGTCGCGCACGCTGTAGCGCTGCGTCGGATCCAGGCGGTTCGCCTCGTCGATGCGCCAGATGCCGTTGCCGAGCTCGTAGAGCTTCTCGAGGATGCCGAGACGCTCGGCGAGCTCGAGACAGACCTCGGTCCACGGGCGGACGCCGTCGGGCGCCTCCAGCACGGGCTGGCGCATCAGCCAGAACCACTCGCCCGGCCCCGGCGTGATGAACGCGTAGGGGTCGTTGGCCGGAAAGAGGTCCCACCGCTCGTAGTCGTGCGCGTCCGGCAGCACGATGTCGGCGAACTCCACCGTCTCGTCGATGCCGTCGGCGAATGAGACCTGGAACGGAATCGACTTCAGAACGCTCGCCATCGCCTCGGCGTTGTGGCTGTTCATCATCAGGTTGGTGCGCCCGTGCATCAGCACGCTGGCGCGATACGGGATGCCGAAGCGCTCGGGCTGCGAGATGGCCAGCGGGTAGAGGCCGCGCGTGAACAGCGAGGTCGGAAAGAGCTCGCGCAGGTCGAAGGTCGTCGGGGTCTTGGGCTCGCTCGCGGGATACGGGCGGCTGTACTTGGTGATGATCGGCGACGGGATCAGCATGCCGTCGTTGTCCGTCTCGACCTGCCAGTACGGGCCGATCGGATTGACGCCGCGCTGGCCACCGGGCACGTCGATGTTGCCCACCATCACGTTGATCAGGTGGATCGCGAGCATCGTGTGGAAGCCGCCCTTGTGGGCGCCGGAGCCGCGCTTGAAGTGGATCGCCGCCGGGCGCAGCGGCAGCACCTGGCCGTCGACGACGATCGTGCTGCCGATCCGTGCCGCTGCGACGAAGTCGCGCGCGAGCCTGCGGATCGTCGGCGCGGCAATGGTCGTGATCGAGGCGATCTCGTCGATCGACATGCGCTCGAGGTGCAGTCGGAGCGCCTCGAAGGCGGGCTTCACCTCGATCGACCCGACGACATGCGTGCCGTCGAGTGCGACCGCCTCGGGCGCGACCTCGTCGAACGGCGCCGCCCGCCCGCCAGCGGCATCCCATACCAGCGGCTTGCGGCTGGCCTCGTCGCGCAGATAGTGCCCGTCGGCCTGCACGAGATAGGCCGCATTCGTGTGGCGCTTCAGGAACGCGTGGTCGACCGTCCCGTCCTCGACCACCATCGTCCTGAGCATGCCCAATGCCAGCGCGCCGTCGGTGCCCGGACGGATCGGCACCCACTCGTCTGCCTTGGCGGCGGCGTTCGTACAGAACGGGTCGATCACGACCAGGCGTGCGCCACGCGCCCGCGCGTCGGCCATCTTGTGCGCGGCGTGCAGCGGGATCGTCTCGACCAGGTGCCCCAGCTGCGTGCCCCACAGCACGATGTGGTTGCACAGGTCCAGATCCACCTCGCCGTTGAACGAGCCGTTGATCAACAGGTTGGCGACGTGCGGCGCCGCGCCGCAATAGTCGGCCCGGTTCCAATGCAGGTTCGGCGTTCCGAAGGCGGCACCGAACGCGCTGCTGATGCCGTACGCCGGAAGATCGAAATGGGCGATGACGAGGCCGCGCGGGTCCCGCTCGCGCGTCTCCCGGAGCCTGGCAGCCACCTCGTCCAGCGCTTCGTCCCAGGAGATCGGCTCCCACTGCGGATCCACGCCCACGCCCTTCTCCGGGTTGCGGCGTCGCAGCGGGCGCGTTACCCGGTTCGGGTGGTAGAGGTCGAAGAAGCGCGCCTTGCCCTTCGCGCAGATATGGCCGCGAGAGTTCGGCGAATCGGGATCGCCGACGACGTCGACGACCTTCTGCGCGACCCGGCGCACCCTGATCCCGCAGCAGTTGTAGCAGCCGAGGCAGACGGTCGGCACCCACCGGTCGTCAGGCGTGGCCGGGTCGGGACCGGTGATCGGGGACGCGGGATGACCGTGCTGGCTCGGGTCCATGGTGCCGATTCAGATGACGCGTTCGAACATGCCGACCTTCAGGAACGACTGGCGCAGCGCGAGGTCGCCGAGCAGCCGGGCGAGCGCGCCGAGCGCGAGCACGATGCTGCCCGCCCGCTCGGGCGCGAGCGACGCCGTCAGGGCGAACGGCAGCACGATCCCGAGCCCGCAGGCCCCCGCGACGAAGAGCGCCGCGTGATCGCGCAGCAGGTGCCTCGCCGACTCGGCCGCCGCCGCGCCACGCCCGAGCATGCCCGCGACGTACAGCGCCAGCACGAGCGCATTGGCCGCGAGCAGCCAGAGCAGCACGGTCGCGAGCCGCGGCGCGTGAGGTGCTGCGTCGTGTCCCGCGAAGGCGACGAGCATCGCGGTCGCGCTCGCGACGCCCTGCAGCAACGACAGGAGCGGCAGCAGGCCGCTGTTCCAGAACGCGATCGCCGGCGACGCGGACAGCACCAGCCCGGGGTACAGCCCGATGAAGAGCGCTCCCGCCGCGAACACCCACGCGATCGACGCCGCGGCTCGTCCATCGAGCAACGACCCGCCGCCCAGGCCGACGGCCAGCCAGGCGGCGCCGAGCAGGACGAACGCCCCGAGCGCAAGGGTGCCTCGGCTGATCCACGAATGGCGCACGTTGAGCACGGCCTTCCACGCGCGGCGCGGGTGGCCGAGGTGGTGCAGCAGCAGGCCGATCGCGAGCATCACCATCATCAGGCCGGTGAGATAGGCTGCCGGCTCCGTCTTCAGCATCAGCGACATCGCGAGAAGCGGCGCACCAGCGCATTCGAGCGTGAACACGCAGGCCTCGGTGAGCCCCCACCGTCGCTGCAGCTTGTAGCCGGCGGTGAACCCGAGCTTGCCCTGAACCAGATAGTCCGACATGGGTCGCAGTCTCTTGCAGGCCGTTTCCATCCACGCTCGCAAACGCGCCTGATCGAAGCGAACCTTCGACAGCGACCATTGTAGGGGAGCGCTCGGGCGCCGCGTCCGCGTTGATTCGGGTCCGGCGGGTCGGCGCCGTCCAAACCCCGGATCGTGGAACACCCGGTCGGCGCCGCGCCGCACGGCCGGGCTACACGGGCGCCCCGCGAGCGCGGCGGAGGCTTCAGGCCACGTCGACCGGGGCCGGGATCACGCCGTGATAGCGCGCGATGCGTCCGACGTCCCTGATGCCGAGCCACCGAGCGAGTTCGGCGTCGCTTCGGCCGCGCGCGAGCTGGCGCAACGCGAACGTGTGGCGCAGGAAGAAGAGGCCGCCCGCCGCGTGCCTGCCGTCGATCCCCGACTGCGAGAGCACCGCATTGCACCGCGCGATGAGGTTCGGCTCGCTCCAGGCCGTGCCCCTGGCGGTGCTGGCGAAGACGTAACCGCCGGGCATTCCGAGCGCCTCCCTGGTTTCGAGCCAGCGGCGAAGCAGCCTCGAGGCCCAGCGCGCCATCGGGGTCTCGTGCGCCACGATCGCGTTGCGCGACTCGAGCGAGAGCTTCCAGGGGCCGGTGCGCTCGCTGCCGACGACTTCGCACAGCAACAGGCTGCGGACTTCGCCCGGCCGCAGGCCCGCGCCCAGCATCAGCGCGACCGCCGCCTTGTCGCGGCAGGCTTTCCAAGTGTCGGGTGCTACCTGCAGGAAATCGATCAGTACCCGCGCCGCCCGCGGGTCGAGATGGTCGGGAATCGCCGAATCGTTCGCGTTCGCATAGCGCCACGGCTCCGCGTCCAGGAGCTCGCGCGCGGCACGCGCGGCAGCCTTGCCTGCATCCCCCATCGCGAGCGCGACCTGTTCGATGAGCCACAGCACGGTCCAGCCATAGCGGACGGTCGCGTGCAGCGCCTCGCCTCGCGGCTGGCGTGAATCGAGCAGTTCGCGAAGGTCCGAGGTCGACACCGCGCCCAACGCGATCTGCCGGTCGCCGAGAAACCGCGCCACCGCGGCCCAGAGTCGCCGATAGCTCTGCTCCGAGCGGCGGCGAAGCGGCTTCCCCCCTTCGCCCCGCCGGGTGGTCAGCCACTGCGCCAGCGCCGCGTCGAGGGCGTGCTGCGCGGGGTCGTCCGGGAACAGTGAAGCTTGCAGACCGCTCATGCCAGTTCGAGAGTAAGGGAATCGCTTCCATTTTCCCGGTACGAACACCTGGAGGCAAGGGCCCTGTCCCGCGCACGCGGGCGATTAGAAGTCGTTGCCCTTACTCTCGTTTTAACGGGCCCGACGTCGAGCGTCCTGCACCCGGCGCCTGAACGCCGGTGGCGGCAAGAAGGCAGGTACGGCGGTTGCATGGCGCCGGCGCCCCGGTTGCCGCTCAACCCCACGGAGAACCCCATGAGCACGACGCCGTCCACCGATACGCCAGACGCCCTCGCGTTGCTGGCCGCCGATCACGCGCAGGTCAAGTCGCTCTTCGACGACTTCAAGGCACTTGCAGAGAAGGCGGAGGAGGACGATGCCATCGAAGACATCGCGCGAACGATCTGCGCGATGCTGACGACCCACACGAGCATCGAAGAGGAGATCCTCTACCCTGCCGCGCGCGAAGCACTGGACGACGAAGACCTCCTCGACGAGGCGCAGGTCGAGCACGACACGGCAAAGGAGCTGATCGGCCTGATCGAGTCGGACGGTCTGGAGAGCGATCTGTTCGTCGCGCGCGTCAAGGTCCTCGGCGAGTACGTGGAGCACCACGTGAAGGAGGAAGAAGAAGCGCTGTTTCCGAAGCTGCGCAAGACCTCGCTCGATCTACGCGCGCTCGGCCGGCAGCTGAAGGCACGAAAGGACGAACTCATGCCCGAACTCGCCGAGCATCGGGACGTCGAGTAGCGGATCGGGCGACCCCCGGTCCGCGCCGTCGTGCGCCGACGCACGATGCCCGCGGCCCGGCGCACGCGGCCCGACGCCAAGATCAGCCGTCGGTCGCGCGCAGCCCGTCGAGCGTGGCAAGCTGCGCGACCGCCGCGCGCAGCCTGTGAGCATCGAAGCCGCCGAATCCCAGCACCAGCGCAGGCGGCCGTCTCGCCGTCAGGCAGAAGCGCGACAACGGGGCGGCGACGAGCCCACGCTCCTGCGCCAGCAGCGCGAGCCTGCGGTCGTCGAGCCTGCGGGGCAGCCACGCGACGGTCTGCAGCCCGGACTGCGCCGTCTCGACCTTCAGCCGACCGGCGAGGCGCCTGCCGCACGCCTCGAGCAACACCTTCTGCCGCTCGCCGTACAAGCCGCGCATGCGCCGGATGTGGCGCGCGAGGTAGCCGTCGCCGATGAACCTCGCGAGCACGCGCTGCTCGAGCGTACTGCCGTGACGCCCCGAGACGGCCCTGACCGCAGCGAGCGGCTCCACCAGCGGCGGCGGGCACACGATGAAGCCCAGCCGCAGCGACGGGAACAGGACCTTCGAGAAGGTACCGACGTAGATGACGTTTCGTCCCCCGTCCAGTCCCTGCAGCGACGGGATGGGCTTGCCGTCGAAACGGTACTCGCTGTCGTAGTCGTCCTCGACGATCCACGCGCCGCCGCGCCTCGCCCACTGGATCAGCGCGAGGCGACGCGGCAGACTCATCGTGATGCCGAGCGGGAACTGCTTCGACGGACAGACCATCAACACGCGCATGCCGGCGGATGCGGCGAGCGCGGGTGAAAGCGCCGGGCCCTGCGAGTCCACCGGAACGGGCACGACGCGGCACCCCGCGGCCCGCGTCGCGGAAAGCGCGCCGGGAAAGCACGGATCCTCCAGCCCGACCGCATCGCCGGGCTGGGTGAGCACACGCAAGAGCATGTCCATTGCGTGCTGGGCCCCTGCCGTGATCACGATCACGTCCGGGCTGCAGCGAACGCCGCGCGCGATCGAGACGTGGTCGGCGATGGCCCGACGCAGCGACATCTCGCCTTGCGGATCGGCTTCGCCGAGCAGCGACGCGACCGTGGACGAGCGGGTCGCCTCGCGCAGTACGGCATTCTGAAGGCGCGCCCAGGTATCGATGGGAAACGCGTCGAGCTCGGGCTGGTTGATCCGGAACGGCACCGCCGGTATCTGCCGACGCAGCGACTCGGGAACGAACTCGAAGCGGTTGCGCACCTGAGCGACGCGTGCGGGTCCCGCGCCGCCGTTCACCGTCTCGTGGCGGGCCGAACTCGCCGGTCGGCGCGGCAGCAGCGGCGACACGTAGTGGCCGGACCCCCGGCGCGCCTGCAGATAGCCCTCGACCTCGAGCTGCAGGTAGGCCTGCAGCACCGTATTGCGAGCGAGTCCCAGCTGCGATGCGAGCGCGCGCGAGGACGCCAGGCGCTGGCCTGGCCCCATCGTGCCGGAAAGGATCGCATCGCGAAGGCGACGGTACAGCTGCCGGTACAGCGGCTGCTCGTGCTCGGATTCGATCGCGGCGGCGTCGGCGCCGGGACGTGTGGTCGACATCTCCCCGCCATCGGAAAGTGGATCCATCAGTTTGGCAGAAACTGGCGCTTGCGGGTGAACCACTCCCGCTTCTATGCTCGGTCACCGATCACACCGCGCAGCACCATCGGCGTGCGCGAATCGAGGAGACATCGATGCGTAGACTGTTCACGAGCCTGATCTCGCTGCTGCTCTGCAGCCTGCTCGCCAATGCCTGGGCCCAGCAGACCCCGACCCGCGGTGGCAGCCTGCAGTCGGTCCTGTGGCCGGAGCCCCCCGGCATCGTGCCGGGGCTCTTCCTGCAGTCACCGGCGCTGCTGCCCGGCACGAAGATCTTCGAGAGCCTGCTGACCTACGACTTCAAGCTCGACCCGAAGCCGTCGCTGGCCGCGTCCTGGTCGATCTCCGACGACGGTCGGAAGTACACGTTCAAGCTGCGGAAAAACGTCAAGTGGCACGACGGCAAGCCGTTCACCGCCGACGACGTGCTGTTCACGTTCGGCGAGTTCCTCGTCGACGTGCATCCGCGATCGAAGGCCGTGTTCCAGCGCACCAAGGTCGTCAAGCTCGACGACCACACGGTCGAGTTCAACCTCGGCGAGCCGTTCGCGCCGCTGATCCGAAGCTTCGACACGATCGGCGCGCCGATCCTGCCCGCTCACCTGTACCGGGGAACCGATTTCCGCAAGAACCCGGTGAACGCGAAGCCGGTGGGCACCGGTCCGTTCAAGTTCAAGGAGTGGAAGCGGGGCGAATACATTCACCTGGTGCGCAATGCCGATTACTGGCGCAGCGGGATGCCATATCTCGACGAGATCTTCTACCGCTTCATTCCCGACGCCGCCTCGCGCGCACTCGCGATCGAAAGCCAGCAGTTCCACATCGCCACCCAGAACGACCTCGAACTCATCGACGCCGCGCGCCTGGCCAAGCTCCCGTACCTGGAGGCGACGAGCAAGGGATGGGAATGGGGCTCGCCGATCGCGTGGATCGAGCTCAACCTGCGCAAGCCGCCGTTCAACGACAAGCGCTTCCGGCAGGCGATGATGCATGCACTCGACCGGAAGCAATTCAAGGACAACATCTTCCAGGGCTACGCGAAGATCGCGACCGGCCCGATCCATTCCGATTCGCCCTACTACGAGCCGGACGTGAAGCGATACGACCACGATGTCGCGAAGGCGGAGGCGCTCCTCGACGAGATGGGGCTCAAGAAGGGGGCCAACGGCGTGCGCACCACGGTCAAGCTGCTCGGGCTGCCGTACGGCGAGGTCTGGAACCGTGCCGCGGAGAGCACCCGCCAGGCACTGCGCAAGGTCGGCATCGAGGTCGTGCTCGAGTCCACCGATGCGGCCGGGTGGGTCGATCGCCTGAAGAACTGGGACTTCGAGATGATCATGACGTACCTGACGACGCTGTCGGACCCCGCGCTCGGCGTGTCCCGGACCTTCCTCAGCGACAACCAGCGCAAGGGGATACCGTTCACCAACGAGGCCGGCTATTCGAATCCGCAGGTGGACGCGCTCTTTCGCGAGGCGGCGTCCGCCGTCGACGACGCCCGGCGCAAGAAACTGTACTCGGACGTGCAGAAGCTGCTCGTCGACGACGCGGCCGTGATCTGGCTCGTCGAGCTCCAGTGGCCGACCGTGATGAACCGTCGCCTGCGCGACGCGGTCATCAACGGCCTGGGGCCGAACAGCAGCTTCGCCGAAGCGTGGCTCGCGCCTCGCTGAAGCCGGCACGGCGGCCGACGTGCGCCTGCTTGTCGCGATCGCCGCGTGGCTGCCGCGCGCGGTGCTCACGCTGGCCGCGATCGGCCTGCTCAACTTCACGCTGATCCGGCTCGCACCGGGGGACCCGGCCGCCGTCATCGCTGGGGAGAGCGGTGCAGCCGACGCCGCCTTCATCGACCGGATCCGAAGCGAGCACGGCCTCGACCGGCCGATGCCGGTGCAGGTGGCGAGCTACCTCTCCCGCCTCGCGACGCTCGACCTCGGCACCAGCTACCGCAGCAACCAGCCGGTCGCGGCGCTGATCCTGGATCGGTTGCCCGCCACGCTGCTGCTGACCGGGGCTGCGCTGCTGGTCGCGATCGTCCTCGGCACGATCCTCGGCATCGCGTCGGCGCGCCGCCGCGGCGGCTTTATCGACGTCCTGATCGGGTCGGGCGCGATGCTGTGCTACGCGATGCCGGTGTTCTGGGTCGGGCTCGTGCTCGTGCTCCTGTTCTCGGTAGGGCTCGGCTGGTTTCCGGCCTTCGGCATGGCCTCGCTGATTCCCAGGCAAGGGGTCGCGCATGTGCTCGACGTCGCGCACCACCTCGCACTGCCCGCACTGACGCTGTCGCTGCTGCACCTCGCCGTATACGTCAGGCTCGCGCGCGCGTCGACCCTCGAAGTCCTGGACCTGGAGTTCGTGCGGACGGCGCACGCGAAGGGACTGACCGAGGCACAGGTGCTGCGCCGCCACGTCCTGCGCAACGCGCTGCTGCCGATCGTCACCATGGCCGGACTCCAGATCGGCCACCTGGTGGGCGGCGCCGTCGTCGTCGAGACCGTGTTCGCCTGGCCCGGCATCGGGCGTCTCGCCTTCGACGCGCTGCTCCAGCGCGACTACTCGGTGATCCTCGGCGTGTTCTTCCTGTCGTCGGTCGTGGTCGTGCTCGCCAACCTGGCGACCGATCTGGTGTTGCGCGTGGTCGATCCGCGCATCGGCCGCTGAAAGGTCGTGCCGTTGCGCAATCGCCCGGCGCTGAACTGGCGTGCGACCGTCGGTGGCACGACGCTGCTGCTGATCGCGCTCGTCGCGCTCTTCGCGCCGGCGCTCGCACCACACGACCCCTGGGCGCTGCTCGGTCCGCCGATGGCGCCGCCCGGCGGCCGGTACCTGCTCGGCACGGATCTGCTGGGGCGTGACCTGCTGTCGGGCCTCATCCACGGCGCGCGCGTGTCGCTGCTCATCGGTCTCGCTTGCGCGGCCTGCGCGATCCTCATCGGTGGCGGCGTCGGCGCACTGGCCGGCTACTTCGGCGGGCGCGTCGATCGCGCGGCCATGCGTCTCACCGAATTCTTCCAGGTGATCCCGTCATTCCTGTTCGCGATCCTGCTCGTCGCGATCATGACGCCGGGCCTACGCAGCGCGATCGTCGCGATCGCGCTCGTCACCTGGCCACCGGTGGCACGACTCGTGCGCGCCGAATTCATGACGCTGAGAAGCCGCGAGTTCGTCGAGGCGGCCCGCTCGCTCGGGCTCGGCCACACCCGGATCATCCTTCGCGAGATCCTGCCGAACGCCCTCCCGCCGGTCATCGCCGTCGGCGCGCTGATGGTCGCGACGGCCATCCTGACCGAGGCATCGCTGAGCTTTCTCGGCCTCGCCGACCCGAACCTCATCAGCTGGGGCTACATCATCGGCTCGTCGCGTTCGGTGTTCCGGCAGGCCTGGTGGCTGAGCGTGCTGCCGGGCCTGTGCCTGTTCGTCACGGTGCTGTCGATCAACCTGCTCGCCGACGGCATCGGCGACGCGAACAATCCACTGCTGCGCGCGCGACGGGGGCCCGCGTCATGACCGCGCTGCTGGACGTCCAGGCGCTGACGATCGAGCTGCCGCCCGGCGCCGACAGGCGTCACGCCGTCGAGGAGGTGAACCTGCAGGTGCATCGCGGGCGCACGCTCTGCGTCGTCGGCGAGTCCGGATCGGGCAAGTCGCTCGCGGCAGCGGCGATCGTGCGCCTGTTGCCCTCGCCGCGCCTGCGCGTCACCGGCGGGCGCATCCTGTTCGAAGGCCGCGACACGCTGGCGATGGCGCCTGCCGAACTGCTCGAGATCCGCGGCGGACGGATCGGCTACGTGTTCCAGGACCCGCTGTCCTGCCTGAATCCGCTCGAACGCGTCGGACGGCAGGTGCGCGAAGTGCTCGACCGGCACCGCTGGCCGGGCGATCGCGGCGCCCGGGTGCTCGAGCTGTTGACCGACGTGGGCCTGCCGGGCGCCGACACGCTCGTCGACAAGTACCCCTGGCAATTGTCGGGCGGGCAGCGCCAGCGCGTGATGATCGCGATCGCGCTCGCCGCAGACCCTACGCTCGTCATCGCCGACGAACCGACGACCGCGCTCGACGTCACGACCCAGGCGCAGATCCTCGCGCTGCTGCGCGAGCTTCAGCGGCGGCGCAATCTCGGCCTGCTTCTGATCACCCACGACTTCGGCGTCGTGTCCGAGATGGCGGACGACGTCGCGGTGCTCAAGGATGGTCGTCTCGTCGAAGCCGGCGCACGAGACACCGTGCTCGGCAACCCGCGCGTGCCCTACACGCAGCGCCTGCTGGCGGCGGTGCCGCCGCTCGCCCCGCGCGCGTCGCGAAGGCCGACCGCTGCGCTGCTGGACGCGCGTGGCCTCGAGAAGACCTGGCGCGCAACCGGCCCCTGGTGGCGGCGGGGCGCCAGCACCATAGCCGTGGCCGACGTCGACATCAGCGTCGGGCGCGGCGAGACGGTCGCCGTGGTCGGCGAGTCCGGCAGCGGCAAGTCGACACTCGCGAGGCTGCTCGTGCGGCTCGCCGACGCCGACGCCGGCGTCGCGAGACTGGCGGACGTCGCCGACGACTACCTCGCGCTGCCGGCGAACCGCCTCGCACCGGTGCGGCGAGCCGTGCAGATGGTGTTCCAGGATCCGTACGCATCACTCAATCCCAGACATACCGTCGGCCACAGCATCGCGATGGGGCCGATCGCCAACGGCACGCCGCGCGCACAGGCGTTCGAGGAGGCACGAGCGCTGCTGGCGAGGGTCAAGGTGGATCCGAAGAGCGCCGACCGCTATCCGAACGAGTTCTCCGGCGGCCAGCGCCAGCGCATCGTCATCGCGCGCGCGCTCGCGATGCGGGCACGGCTGCTCGTCGCCGACGAGCCGGTATCCGCGCTCGACGTATCGGTGCAGGCGGAGATCCTGGACCTGCTCGAGCTCGTCCAGGCGCGCGACGGCCTCGGCATGGTCTTCATCACGCACGACCTGCGCGTCGCGTCCCGGATGGCCGACCGGATCGTCGTCATGAAGACGGGGCGCGTCGTCGAGCACGGCGACGCGCAGCATGTGCTGTCCGACCCGCAACACCCCTATACCCGCGAACTGCTCGCCGCCATCCCGAGGCTCGTGCCGGTCGCGCGGCCAGCAACGCATTGATCATGAAGAGGAGCTGAAGATGCCCGACTCCGTCGGTCCGTGGCGCGCCGTCGTCGAATCGCTGAAGGTAGAGGGCGTGACCTGCGTCTTCGGCCTGCCCGGCAACCCGAAGCACCTGATCTACGATCTTCAGGAGCACTCCGACATCCGCTTCGTGTTGATGCGCGACGAGAAGTCCGCCGTCGCCTGTGCGTACGCCTGGGGCCGACTCACCGGCGAGCCGGGCGTGCTGTTCTCTAACCCGGGACCCGGCATCACCAATCTCGTCACCGGGCTGCTCGAGGCGACCTGCGGCTCGGTGCCGATCGTCGCCATTGCCAACGGCGTCGTGCAGGCGCAGGAGGGCATGGGTGCGTTCCAGGAACTCGACACGCGAACGCTGATGAAGCCGGTGACGAAATGGATGGAGCGCGTCGCCGATCCGCGCCGCATGCCCTGGGTGATGCAGCGTGCGTTCGGCATCGCCCGAAACGGCAGGCCCGGCGCGGTGTTCGTCGAGCTGCCGTCGGACCTCGCGGATCTGCGACTGCCGTGGACCGGGTACCAGAGGTCTCAGCACTGCGGGCGCACCCGCCCCGACCCCGAGCGGGTGACGCTGGCCGGCGAACTGCTCGGCAACGCCCGCCAGCCCGTCATCGTCGCCGGCGGCGGGAGCGTCGTGTCGGGCGCGGCCGACGAAGTGGCGCGCCTCGCCGACCGGCTGGCGGCGCCGGTCTTCACCACCCCCAGTGGGCGCGGGATCTACCCGGAGGACGGACCCAACGCGCTGGGACAGATCGGCCTGTACTTCACCGCCGCCGGCAAGGCGTGGTACGACGAAGCCGACCTCATGCTGGTCCTCGGCTCGCGGCTCGAGGCCTTCAGCACCAACAGCTGGACGCTGTATCCGAAGCACGCGCGCATGATCCAGATCGACATCGATTCCGAGGCGATCGGCATGAACTGGCAACCGGCCGTCGGGATGGTGGGCGACGTGCGACTGAGCCTGCGCGATATCGAGGCCGAACTCGACCGGCGGGGCCACCGGCGCGACGATACCCGCGCACGGCGACTCGCGACCACCAGCCACGAGTACACGCAGACGTGCCTCGCCGATGCGCGGGTGCACCACACGCCGATCCGCACCCGCCAGCTGCTCGACGCGGTCAATCGCATCTTCGGACACGACACGATCCTGATGAAGGAGAATGGGGGGGCCGACCTCTGGTGCTACTACTGGCCGTACTACCGGGTGCTCGACGTCGGCGATTGCGTTCCGATGGCCGAGCAGACCGCGATGGGCATGGGTGCGATCGGCGCGATCGGCGCCAAGCTCGCGCGCCCGAAGAAGCAGGTGGTCTGCTTCGTCGGCGACGGGGCGATGCAGATGTCGATCGTCGAGCTCGCGACTGCCGCCGAACACCGGTGCGGCGTCACATGGATCGTGCTCAACAACCAGGCGTTCGGCTGGGTCCAGTACAACCAGGTGCTGATGAACAAGCCGCTCACCAGCACCGGGTTCGCGATCGGTCCGGATTTCGCCGCGATCGCGCGCGCGCAAGGCTGCCACGGGATCACGCTCACCGACCCGGCACAGGTCGACGCGGCGATCGACGAGGCCCGGCGGTTGAACCTGCAGGGCGTGCCGGTACTGATCGACGCGCGCATCGCCAGACACGACTATTCCGATCACTTCGTCGCCCTTCACCGTGAGCGAATCGACCACTGAACCCCGTCCGGCCGACGACCGCGAGCGCGCACTGATCCGGCGCTTCCGACAGGCGCCGCTCGGACCGTACGACGTCGAACTCGAGGCGTTCCTGCGCCCGCTGCGCAATCTGCCCGCGGCAGGCAAGCACGCGCTGATGCGCCTGCCGCGCGAAGGCGGATGGACGCTGGTGCGGCTCGGCGGCCGGGAGCGCGCCGTCGAGCCGATCGGCGGGCGCTGGGTGTCGCGCGCCGACGCCGAGTGGGCGGTGTTTCGCGCCCGTTGGCAGGAAGTCCGTGGCTGGGATCCGGAGCAGCCCGATGTCTGAACCGGTCGGCTACCTCGATCGCTGGTCGGCCGGCCCCGGAGAATGCGTCGAGGTCCGTCTCTCCGCGGCTCGTCCGTGCCGGGCCACGCTCGATCTGGTGCGCCTGGGGGTCGGTGGCCAGCACGCCGAGCCCGACGGCATCGCATTCGAAGCGGTCGCCGACGTTCCGGCCCACCGGGTCGACCTGGTACCGCAGCCGGTCGATGCCGGTTCCTACGCCGAATTCACGGGCCTTTCGGCGCTCGCGACGGCGCGCGGCAGCCTCGCGATGCTCGTCCAGCCCTGGACCACGGCCGGCGCGGCGCAGACCGTCGTGGCACTGGACGGGCCGCAGACCTCGCTGCGCTTGACCGTCGAGCAGCAGGCGGGCTTCGTGCTGCGGTCCGGGTCGCGGCGCGTCACGACTGCGCGGCCGGCCCGGCTGAAGGGGTGGGTGGCCGTGCTGCTGAGCTGGGACGAGACGCAAGCGATGCTGCGCATCGTCGAGACCGCCGGCGGTCGCGTCGTCTCGGCGCAGATGACGCTCGATGCCGAGATGCGGATCGACACGATGACGCTCGCCGGTGCGCCGCTGCCGGACGGATCGGTGGGCGAGCACTTCGATGGTCGCCTCGAGCGGCCCCGACTCTGGCCGTGGCCCGTCGAGATCGACACGGCGCGCGCGGCGCTGCTGAACGGCGCGGGCCTGCCGGTGGATGCGGTCGCCGGCTGGGACTTCGTGCCGGGCGCCGACGATGCTGTCGTCGCCGACCTGGGTCCGCATGGCCTGCACGGGCGGCTGGTGCAGGGCCCCAAGCGCGCGGTGCGGGGCGCGCACTGGGACGGCACGCAATTCGACTGGCGGCGTGCGCCCGAACAGTACGAGGCGGTCCACTTCCATCGCGACGACCTGGCCGACGCCGGCTGGGCGCTCACCGCGACCGTGACGCTGCCGGCGACCTTGCGATCGGGCGCATACGCCGTGCGCGTCCGCTGCGACGATGCCGACGCCGAGGCGCTCGACACGCAGTGCCGCCTGCCGCTGTTCGTGCGCCCGCCGCAGGCGCCGGCCAACGCCCCCGTCGAAGCACCCGTCGACGCCGTCGCGGTCGTCTTCCCGACCTTCACCTATCTCGCCTACGGCAACGACCGCTGCGCGCTGATGGGGAACAACCCCGAGGTGCTCGCCGCTCGCGCGATCGCGCTCGAGCCGACCGAGGTCCTGCTGTCGCGTCATCCCGAGTGGGGGCTGTCGCTCTACGATACCCACCACGACGGCTCCGGTGTCAGCCTGAGTTCGCGCGCGCGGCCGATCCCGACCTTCCACCCCGATCAGCGTGCGTGGCAGGCGGGTGAAGGCTCGGGACGCTGGAACTATCCGGGCGACCTGCTGCTCGTCGAATGGCTCGAACGCGAGCGCATCGCCTGGCATGCGTTCACCGACGAGGACCTGCACGCGGGCGGTGCCGACGTGCTCTCGTCGTACCGTGTCGTGCTGACCGGCAACCACCCGGAATACGCGACGCCGCAACTGGTCGCGGCGTATCGCGGCTTCCTCGACCGGGGCGGGCGGATGATGTACCTCGGCGGCAACGGCTTCTACTGGAAGATCGCCTGCGACCCCCGCCGTCCGGGCATCGTCGAACTGCGACGCGCCGAAGACGGCAATCGCAGCTGGGCGGAGGAACCCGCCGAGTACTACCACGCGTTCGACGGCGAATACGGGGGGCTCTGGCGTCGCAATGGGCGATCGCCGCAATCGTGGCTGGGCGTCGGCTACGCGGGACAGGGCTTTCGTCGAAGCGTCGGTTATCTGCGCTGCGACGAGGCCGACGATCCCAGGGCGGCGTTCGTGTTCGACGGCGTCGCCCAGCGCACCTTCGGCCTGGACGGCGTGATCGGCGGCGGCTGTGCGGGCGTCGAGGTCGACCGCTTCGACGAAGCGCTCGGCTCCGACCCTTCGGCCTTGCGACTCGCACGCTCGCTGCCCTTCGACGACACCTACCTGATCGCCAACGAGGAACTCCTCGTCTCGCGCCCGACGATCAGCGCGCCGTATGCACCGGCGCTGCGCGCCGACGTCGTGCTCCACCCGGCGCCGCGAGGCGGTGCGGTGTTCGCGACCGGTTCGATCGCCTGGATCGGCGGCCTCGCGCACGAAGGCGGAGACGCGGCCGTCCGACGCATCACGCGCAACGTGCTGAACCGCTTTCGGGATCCTGCGCCCTTCGATTGGGACCGATGAGCCGACGATGACCGCGATCGGGTCGACGTCGGCATCCGATGCCGATGACGGCGATCACACCGGCACCGGCGCCCCGACCGGCGGATTGCAGCGCGACGGTACGAGCAGCCGGACCTCCTGGTCGCGCAGCATCGGCCGAACCTTCTTGAGGTACGCATCGAAGGCCGGATCCTTGTAGAGCAGCGCGCGGCGCCGCTCGCGCTCGCCGGCGTTCTCGTAGCCGAACATCATGATGATCTGGTTGACGTTGCCGATCTCGGTGCGATAGAGCCCGATGAAGTTCCCGAGGATCCGCAGCTGCGGCTCGAGTCCCTCGGTCTCGAAAAGCTCGATGAAGGCGTGGACGGTGCCCGGATGCAGGGTATAGGCGCGGTAGTCGATGACCAAGGTGAACTCCTTCGAGGTTGATGCAATCGTGGGAAAGCAGGGCAGGCGCAGCGACGCGGGCACCGGTCCCGACGCCGCGGCGCGCTCAGCCGGTGGGGCACAGCGTGTCGACGAGCGGCCCGAGGTCGTCGAGTTCGTCGAGCCTCGCGACGAGCGCGATCGCGCTGGACAGTTGCGCCTGCGACAGCCGGCCGCCGCCGAGCGTACGGAACTTCTCCTCGAGTCCGCGCTGCGACAGGTGCGGCTGGTCTCTCGGAAACTCGACGTCGCGCGTGAAGATCGCCCCGGACTTCGATTCGATGCGCACCGAATAGCGCAGGCGCTGCGCCTCGAAATAGAGCACGTCCGCGTCGGCATCGTGCTCGACCACGACGCGTCCGAGCAACGCGCGGACGGTCGGATCGAAGAGCGTCGCGTCGGCGAACATCTCCGGGCCGAGCGGCGCGTCGACGAGCGCCATGACGACCGCGAACGGCAAGGAGAACTGCGCGTCGACCGCGCTGCGCGGATCGGCGTCGTCGACCAGTCTCGTCTGCAATCCGCGCACGACCACCCGCGCGACATCGTTCGCGGCGATCCCGTGCTGCGCCACGAGTTCGCGCGTCGCCGTATAGGGCGCCGCGTGCCGCGCGATGGCCGGAAAGATCTTGGGATCGGCGTCGACGATGCGCCAGCCCTCGCCGAGTCCGCGGGTGATTCGCTCGAAGTCGCATCGATCCGAGCCCGCCATCACGTAGAAGCCGCGCTCGCCGTCGAGAATGCCGTGTCCGCCGCCGAAGCCGCGCTTCGCGGACAGCGCCGCCAGCGTGGCGCCCATGCACATCCAGCCCCAGCCGAGCTTGACCTCTCGCATCGGGCGGGTCTCGGCGACGACGCCGAAGTACTTGTATGCCGACGGCACGGGCGCATAGGTGCCGGCGATGCCGAAGGCCGCATCGAACTGCGCCTCGTCGAGCCCGAGCAGCTTGCCGGCGGCGACCATGCCGCCGAACGGGTGGTACTGTTCGCCGAACACGAGCTTGCCACGCTCCGGCGTGGGCTGCATCGACAGGCCGACGCGCGCGATGACCTCGTAGCCCAGTGCGATCGCGAGAATCAGGTCGCGACCGCTCGCGCGCATGGGCTCCGCGATCGCCAGGCCCGAGGCGCAGGTGACGAAGCCCGGGTGGGTGACGTACTCGACCGTATCCTCGAAGTCGAGCGCGAACGCGAGGTTGCCGTTGGCATAGGCCGCGGCCGGCATCGAGACCTTCGCACCGTCGCCGAGGATCGTCGCCTGCGCCGGCGATGCGCCCATCTCCTTCGCGAGCCCGACGTGGAGCCTGCCGATCCGGGTATCGACGCCGGCAACGCAGCACCCGAGGATGTTCAGCAGCGCGCGCTTCGTCGCATCGATCGCCTCGACCGAGAGGTCCTCCCATCTCGCGCGGGCGACGAAGCGCGCGAGTTCGCGGGTCACGCCGTGCGTCATGCCGCTCACCCCTTGGCGAGGACCTTCTCGACGTACTCCGGGTGCACGAGCGCCTCGAGCGCCGGCCTGATGTCGCCATCGGCCTTGACGATCCGGTGCTCCTCGAGGACGGTGAAGATCTCGTGCATCGCCTTGACGCTCGGCGCGGTGTCCTTCGGATCGAAGTACGCGTTGAAGCCCTTCTCGATGATGAACTTCACCGCCTCCGGCTTGTACTTGGTCGCCGCCGCGAAGACCGCATGGACCTCGTCCGGCTTCTCGCGCAACGCACGGGTCGCCTCGTGCAGCGACTCGACGACGGCCGTCACCACGTCCTCGTTCGCCTTCGCGTAATCGGCGCGCACGCCCCATCCGGAGTTCGCCCAATGGCCGGCCTTCGCCTTCAGCAGGTCGTCGGCGTTGAAGACCACGCGCGCCTCGCCGGTGCGCACGAGCTCGGAGGTGAACGGCGGCCAGCACAGCATCCCTTCGACCTCGCCACGCTTGAACAGCGTCGTCATGTCGGTCGCATTGGCCCGCACGAGATCGACGTCGTTCGGCCTGACACCCGAGCCCTTCAGGAAGATCGCCAGCTGCGCGTACAGCTGCGAGGCCTTGCCCGGGAACGCAAGCTTCCTTCCCTTCAGGTCCTTCGCCGTGCGGATGCTGCTGTCCGTCCTGACGACGAGACCGGCGGCATTCGCCAACTCGTCGTAGATGTACCAGATCCCCGGATTGCGCTGCACGGTGCTCAGGACCGGTCCGATGCCGAGCAGCGCCACGTCGATCGAGCCACCCACCATCGCCTCGAGGATCGGCGGCGAGAACGGGAAGACGGTCCATTCGGTCTTGATGCCCCGCTTCTCCAGCAGTTGCCTGTCGCGGACGTAGTAGCCGAGCAGCGGCGCCGGCTGCAAGCCGATCCGGACCGTCTTGTCTGCCGCCCGCACCGCCGCCGGAAATCCGGCCACGCCCGCCAGCGCCGTGGCGCCCGCGCCCATCAACGCCGCCCGTCGCCCCGTGTTCGTGTCACGCATCGTTCGTCTCCTTCAAGGTTGGGTTCAAGCACAATCGAGCAACAGCCGCCCGACGAAGTTCCGGCTCTCGATCAGGCGGTGCGCCGAGGCGGCGTCGGCCAGATCGAAGACCTGTTGAACCGGCACGGGCGACATGCCGCCGGCAAGCCGCGCGAACACCGCCTCGAGGATTCTCGCGGTGTACCGCCCGCAGCCGTGGATCGCGATGTGGCGGCGGAACAGGTCGAGCATGTCGATCGGCGTCTCCTCGCCCGCATGGGCGCCGACGACGGCGACCCGGCCGCCCGGCCGGCACCCCGCGATCGCGTCCCGCAGCACCGGTCCCGCGGCGACGTCGAGCACGGCGTCGACCCCGACGCCATCGGTCAGCGCACGGATCCGCGCCCTCAGGTCCTCGCCGCGATAGTCGACGACATGGGTCGCGCCGAGTGCCAGCAGTCGCGCGTGCTTGTCGCGGGAACCGCTGGCCGCGATGACCGTTGCACCGAGTTCACGCGCGAGCAGGACCGCGGACACGCCGACGCCGCCGCCCGCGCCGGTCACGAGCAGCGTCTCGCCCGCCTGCAACGCCAGGGTCTCCACCAGGGCCTCCCACGCGGTCGCGAGCTTGTAGGACGCGATCGCGGCCCGCGAGCAGAGGCCGTCCGGGATGGCGACCAGCTGGTCCTCGCGCACGACGACGTACTGCGCGTACGAACCCGGCAGCTGCACGCCGAGCGTGCGGATGTCCGCGCACAGGTTCGCGTGACCGAGCCGGCAGCTGCGACAGCGTCCGCAGGTCCTGAACGCGCAGGTGCCGACGCGCTGGCCCGGCGTCCAGCGACGCACGTCGGTGCCGACGGCGGCGATCTCGCCCACGCCTTCGGTGCCGGGAATGTGCGGCAGCGTCACCGGCATGCCGGCCACGCCGTTGCGCACGTCGATCTCGAGGTGGTTGACGCCGGCCCACCGCAGCCGCACCAGCACTTCGTCGGCGCCGGGTTCCGGCGTCGGCACCTCCCGCACGCGCAGGACCTCGGCCGGCCCGTACGCATCGATCACCGTCGCCCTCACCGATCGCCTCCCTCGGCCGC
This sequence comes from Lautropia sp., assembly GCA_050248115.1. Taxonomy (GTDB): domain Bacteria; phylum Pseudomonadota; class Gammaproteobacteria; order Burkholderiales; family Burkholderiaceae_E; genus Lautropia. Next base: position 181,270 of record JBFWSZ010000009.1, on the reverse strand, counting down.
ATCGCGCGCAGCCTTCAGCACCTCGTCCCTGAGCACCGCATAGACCGGCCGCATCAGCGCGCCGAACTCGGCCGAGGTGACGTCGCGCGGATACGGCAGCGCGACGTCGATGATCGTCTTGATCCGCCCCGGGCGCGCACTCATCACCGCGATCCGGCTGCCCAGGTAGACCGCCTCCTGCACCGAGTGGGTGACGAACAGCACCGTGCGGGCCGACTCGCGCCAGATCGACAGCACTTCGGCCTGCAGCATCTCGCGGGTCTGCGCATCGAGCGCGGCGAAGGGTTCGTCCATGAGCAGCACCTGCGGATCGTTCGCGAGCGCACGGGCGATGCCGACGCGCTGCTTCATGCCGCCGGAGAGCTCGCTGGGGTACGCGTCCTCGAACCCCTTGAGCCCCACCATGTGGGCGCAGCGCAATGCGATTGCCCGGCGATCGGCGGCGGCAAGCCCCTTCACCTCGAGGCCGAACGCGATGTTGCCGATCACCGTGCGCCAGGGAAACAGCGCGTAGCTCTGGAACACGACCCCGCGGTCGGCGCCCGGGCCGTCGACCGGGCGTCCGTCGAGCAGCAACTCGCCTTCGCTCGCCGCTTCGAGCCCGGCGACCATCTGCAGGAAGGTGCTCTTGCCGCACCCGCTCGGGCCGACGATGCAGAGAAACTCCCCGGCCTCGATGTCGAGGTCGACCGCGTCGAGCGCCTGCACCGTGCGCCCGGACCGCTCGGCGACGTACCGCTTGCCGAGCCCGCGAGCCTGAATCTTCGCCGTCGTTGCCACCCCTTGCCAGCCTCCCTCGCCGGATGCCAATCCGCTCACCGGTGCAAGCGCCTGGCGAGCATCCCGAACAGCCAGTTGTAGAGCGCGCCGATGATGCCGATCACGATCATGCCGACCAGCACGACGTCGGTGCGCAGCAGTTCGCGCGCGTCCGCCATCATGTAGCCGAGGCCGGCACGCGACGCGACCAGCTCGGCCGCCAGGATCGAGATCCAGCACAGCGCGAACGCCACCCGCATCGCGACGACCAGGTTCGGCAGGATCGCCGGCAGGATCACCTTGCGAAAGATCGTCGCCTCGCCGGCGCCGAGCGTACGGGCCGCCTTCACCAGGTCCGGGTCGACACCGCGCACGCCGAAGATGGTCGGCAGCAGCATCACGAAGAAGCCCGCGTACCAGATGATGAAGAGCTTGCCCGGCTCGCCGGTGCCGAACCAGAGGACCGCCAGCGGGATCCAGGCGAAGGGGACGACGAAGCGGAACGACTCGATCACCGGCTCGAAGGCGACGAACCAGCTGCGATGACGCCCCAGCACGATGCCGAGGGGGACAGCGCTGGCGACCGCGAGCGCGAAGCCCACGTTGACCCGCCACAGGCTGATCAGCGTGGCCGGGACCAGCGTGTCGTCGGCGATCAGGTCGGCGAACGCGTCGAACATCTGGGAGAACGAGGGGAGGATCACCGAGCGCACGCCCGCGCCGACCGCGACGGCCCACGGCAGCACGATCACGAGCAGGATGCCCGCCAGCGCGAGCAGGAACGCCTGCCAGTCGCGGCGCACGCCGGACACCGCGGCCGACGCGCCGGTGCTAGACATGCACCACCCGACGCTGGACCACCTCGAACAGCGCGTTGAGCAGGTAGCCGACCAGGCCGACGATCACCATGCCGCCGATCACCAGCGGCGAATCGAACGCTGCCTGCGCGCGCGCCATCATGTAGCCCAGGCCCTGCCGCGTCGCGATCATCTCGGCGACCAGTACCCCGCCCCACGCACCCTGCATCGCGATCCGAAGCCCGAGCAGGATGCCGGGCAGCGCGTTCGGGATCACCACCTTGCGAAACAGCACCCAGCGCGGCGCGCCCAGCGTCTGCGCCGCCTTGACCAGGTCGGGATCGAGGCGCTGCGCGGCCGCGAGCGTGTTGAGCAGCACGATGAACAGGCACGAGATCGCGATCACGAACACCACGCTCTCGTACCCCAGCCCGAACCACAGGATCGCCAGCGGAATCCACGCGATCGCCGAGATCGGACGCAGCAGTTCGACCGGCCCGGCGAGCACCTTGCGCAACAGCGCGAACTGCGACATCGCGAGGCCGAGACCCACGCCGACGACACCGGCGATCGCGAAACCGCCGAACGCGCGCTCGAGGCTCGCCAGCACGTGTCCCGCCAGCGCACCGCTCTGCGCCTCGCGAATCAGCGCGGCAAGCACGCGGTGCGGGCCCGGCAGGACCGACGCGACCACCGGGGATGCGCCTGATGCGAGCCACCACACGCCGAGGATGGACAGCGGGAGGATCAGGCGCAGCCAGAGCCCCGGCGCCCCCGCGTCGGGATCGCGCGCGGATGCGTCGCCGGGACGGCCTCGTCGCGCCCCCGATCGGCCTAGCGCGAGCCGCTGCATCGATACGATCAGGCCTGCTCGGATGCGCGATCAGCGCTTCTTCTCGGGCATGTGGCCGATGCCGCCGGCGTACTTGCCGAGCTGCTCGGCCGGCAGGAACGCCTCCTCCCACTCGCGGATCCGGTCGAAGCCGGCGAAGGTGTGGAGGTCGCCGAGCGGATGGGAGCGGAATCCTTCGATGAACGCCGCCTCGGCCATCGGCCCTTCGTCGCGAAGCTTCACGGCGACGTCGTAGACCGCCTGCAGGGTGGCGCGCATCGTCGTGCCGGCGGTGATCGTGATGGCGATGCCCAGCGCCTGCATCTGCTCGAGGCTCATGCGCGGCGACACGCCGGTCATGTTGTAGAAGACGGGACCGCGGACGTCGCGACAGATCCGCTCGACCTCTTCGATGCTGACGGGTCCTTCGACGAACGCGAGATCGGCGCCGGCCTCCAGGTACAGGTTGACGCGCCGGATCGCGTCGTCGAGCGATCCGCCGTGGGCGCCACGCGCGTCGCTGCGCGCGATCAGCACGAAATCCGGGTCGAGCTCGCGGCGCGCGGCGTCTGCAGCACGGATCTTGCCGATCGCCTCGTCGATCGCGACGACCTCGCGTCCCGCGACGTGCCCGCACCGCTTGGGCGCGACCTGGTCCTCCAGGTGGATCGCCGCGACCCCGGTCTGGATGTATTCGCGAACGCAGCGCATCACGTTGATCGCGTTGCCGTAGCCCGTGTCCGAATCGGCGATCACCGGCACGCTCACCGCGTTGGCGATGTAACGCGCATTCAGCTGCATCTCGGTCATCGTGGCCAGACCCGCGTCGGGCATGCCGAGCAACGACAGCGACGTGCCGTAACCGGTCATGTAGACCGCCGGGAAGCCGACGTGCTCGAGCACGCGCGCGCTCATCGCGTTGTAGCAGCCGGGCACGAAAAGCGTGCGCCCCTGCGCGAGCAACGCACGCAGCCGCGTCGTCGCGCGAACGGCCGGCACACCACGCTCGACGACCGCAGGCCGATCCGCCCCCGGCGCCGCCCTGCCGGCGGGCGCTGCGCTCTCCTTCGGCTTCACCGACATGCCCTGCTCCCTTGCTTCAGATCACGAACCTCGGCCAGCGGCACGCGCCGCCACGAAACACCCGTTCCGGCGCTCCGCCGCTGCAGTCTGCAGCCATCGCCAATGTTCTGTCAATGGAACAGCACGAGCGCGCGCGGGGTCGCCGCGGGCGCAGCCGATGCGAGAAAGGAAGGACAGGAGGGGACCGAGGGCCCGGCCTAGCGCGCGTTCCCGAGCACCCGCGCAGGTGGATCCGGCGACCAGGTTGCCAGCGCTTCTTCCGGCGTCGCCTTCGCGGAACGCGCCGCCGGCTCGTTCGGACGGCCGACGAACCGAGGCGCCGGCGAGGGTATCGGATGGCCGTCCCAGCACATGTAGGTACCGCGCGCCGCATTGTGCGGGTGCTCGGGCGCCTCGAGAAGCGACAGTACCGGCGTCACGCAGGCGTCGACGCCGTCGAACACCGCGATCCACTCCGCCCGCGTACGCTGCGCGAAGCGCTGCGCGAATGCCGCGCGCAGCGCCGGCCATTGCTCGCGCGCGTGTCTGCCCGGCAATGTCGCCGGATCCAGCCCGAGCGCGTCGAGGAAGGCCTCGTAGAAGTGCGGCTCGTTGCACCCGACAGCCATGTAGCATCCGTCGCTCGTCGCGTAGACGTCGTACCACGGCGTTCCGCCGTCGAGCGAATTGGTGCCGCGACGGTCGCTCCAGCGGCCCTGCATCAGGCGCTCGTACACCATCGTCGAGAGGCTGGCCGAGCCGTCGATCATGGCGGCGTCGACCACCTCGCCCCGTCGTGTTCGTCGGGCGCTCAGCAGCGCGGACAGGATGCCGATCAGCAGAAAGGTTCCGCCGCCGCCGAAGTCCGCGACCAGATTGAGCGGTGGGGTCGGTCGATCCCGTCCGACGGCGTGGAGCACGCCGTTCAGGGCGATGTAGTTGATGTCGTGTCCGGCCAGCGCCGCCATGGGCCCTGCCTGACCCCAACCAGTCATGCGGCCGATCACCAGCGCCGGATTGATCGAATGGCACACCTCCGGCGCGAGGCCGAGCCGCTCGAGCGCGCCGGGGCGCATACCCTCGACCAGCACATCGGCACGCGCGAGAAACCGCTTGCAGGTGTCGAGACCGGCCTCGGACTTCAGGTCGAGTTCGACCGTGACGCGCCCCCGTGCCGTCGGCAAGACATCGTCGGCCGTGCCCGGCCGCGTGATGCGAATCACCGATGCCCCCATGTCGGCAGCCAGCATCATCGCCCACGGGATCGGTCCGATCGCCGCCAGCTCCACGACCCTGATGCCCGACAGAACACCCTCCATCCGCTACGCTCCTTCGCGCCGAGACGATCGCGGGCGCGCCCGCGGTGTGCCTAGTGACGGTCGAGACCTGCCTCGACGGCCTTCACCATCGCGACCAGCCGTGGTCCGACGTCGGACTCGAGCTGCCCGCGCTGCAACACCTGGATCGGCACCGCGCAGTTGAAGACCAGGATGTCGGCATCGCCGCGACGCCGCATCGGAACCGCGACGGTATGCACGTGCGGGTTGAAGTCGCCGTGATGCATGCAGAAGCCCCTTGCCCGGAAGTCCTCGAGGCTGGACTCGACCTTGCAGGAGTGCTTCGCCCATTGTTCCGGCGCCTTGACACGCAGGTGGTTCAGGACGGCATCGCGTTCCAGCGCGTCCAGCCCGGCGAGGTAGGCGCGGCCCATAGCCGACATGAGGATCGGGAACGTCTGGCCGATGTCGGGCTTCGAATCGAGCACTTCCCTCGATCGCGCCGTCTCGATGTAGACCATGTTGAGCCGTTCGCGCATGCCGAGCGAGACCCAGCCACGGGAATACTCGGCGAGTTCGATCATCTCGACCCTGGCGCGCTGTCGTACCGGAATGTTCGCGAGCAGCGGATACCCGATCGCCAGGACGGCACTGCCCAGTTCGTACTTTCCGATCCGCGGCAGATGTCGCAGATACCCCAGCGATGTCAGCGTGTAGGTGAGCCGCGACACCGTCGGCTTCGGCAGCCCGGTGCGCAGCGCGATGTCCTTGTTCCCGAGTACCGACTGCGCGGCCGTGAAGCATCGCAGGACATCCATGCCACGACCGAGCGTGGAAGCGAACTGCCGATCATTCTCGGCCTCGGACTTCCCGCGCTTCAGCACGCCTGGCAACTCCAGTCCTCCCATGGACGCTCCTCCTGGCCGAATCGCTCGGTGAATGCTGGGCTGCCGGCTGCAAGGGTAGCCTCGAGCTGGCGTGCAGCGGAATCCGTACGTCGTCGAACCGGTCGTCAACGCGTGACGAGCGTCTGCCGATGCTCGGTCTCGTGCGCGATCTCTCCCGAGCGCACGACCTGCCCCGAATAGCGCAGCAGACCGGTCTGCCGGGTCGAATAGCCGAGCCCGGCGACCTGAGCGAGATAGAGATCGTGATCGCCATTCTCGATGCGGTGGGCGGCGACGACCTCGAACCATGCCGCCGCATCGCGCAGCAGTGGCGCGCCCAGGAGTTCGCCGCTCTCCCAGGCCAGCGGCGTCGCCTGCAGATCCTGGAGATTCAACAGCGACGCCTGAGCGACGGACAGTACGCTCAAGCCGTACGCCCGGTCAATACCCAGCCATCGGCGCGAGCTGCTCGGGACGCACCAGAGCAGCAACGCGGGTGCGAGCGAAACCGAGTTGAAGGCACTCGCGATCACGCAGTGCGGCGAGCCACCCTCGGCGCGGCAGGCGACGACGACGACGCCCGCGGCGAAGCGCGCCAGCGCACGTCGCAGGTCGGGGGTCTCCGATTCGGGATCCCTCAGCGCTCTCATTGCGGTTCGACGACCACGAATCGGGTCTTTGTCTCGGTCCGGACCACGGTGCCGGGAGAGAGCAGTTGGACGTTCGCCGTCACCGAGAGATCGCTGCGGATCGCCGCCTCGATGGCCGCCTTGAGCGTGCCGAGCTCGACCTCCGACAGCCCTTGCGCATGCTCGACGCGCATGCGAACCGGCGGATCGACCCGCGGCCCTGGACGCGGCAGCACCACCTGGATCCTGCCGGCGACCTTGGGTGCGAAACGGTCGACGACGCTCTGGAGCGCGGATGGAAAGACGTTCACGCCGCGCACGAGGAGCATGTCGTCCGCCCGCCCGACGATGTCCATCCGGAAGCCGGTGCGACCGCATTCGCAGGCGCCGGTCCGAACCCTGAGTATGTCCCCGGTGCGATAGCGGACCAGCCCGCAGGACTGCCGATCGAGATGCGTGAAGATGTACTCGCCTTCGGCGCCGTCGTGCATCGGCTTGACTTCGCCGCTCGCCATGTCGATCAGCTGCACGAGTGCGAAGTCCGGTGTCAGCTGGTGCTTGCCGTTTCGATACCGGCAGTGGGCAAAGACGTTGGGGTGCGCATCGGACGTCGACGCCCAGTCGTAGACGTGCCGGGTGCCGAATGCCTCCTCCATTCGCTTCTGGAACGACGGCAATTCGAACCCCGACTCGCCACCGCCGCACACGACGCGAAGGCCGAGCTCGTGCGGCGGGATGCCGAGCACGTCCTCGCACCGCTCTGCGAGATAGGCGGCGAACGAGGGCGTGCCGATCCACACGGTGGCCTTGACCTCGTGCGCGATCCTGAGCATGCCTTCGGCCTTGCGCTCGGCGCCCACCGGCACGTCCAGCGCGCCGAGATGCTCGATCGCCGCGCAGAAGGGAATGCCGGCATTGAACATGCTGAGCGCGAAACCGTTGATCACCCGGTCGCCGGGGCGCACGCCAAAGCCCCAGAGGCCGCGCGCGATGCTCTCGTTGCGACGCAGGGTGTCTTCTCGCGTATAGCCCTGGAACACCGGGCGGCCGGTCGTGCCCGCTGTCGACGTGATGCGGACGATCCGATCCATCGGTGCCGCCTGGTGCGAGCCGAACGGTGGCGCCGCCTCCTGCGCCTCTCGAAGCTCGGCCTTCGTGGTGAAGGGCAACGCTGCCAGGTCCTCGATCCGGTGAAGATCGCCCGGATCGAATCCGGCGTCCCTGAACTTCGTCCGATAGAAGTCCGAGTGGCACGCGAGGTAGTCGAGCTGGCGCTTGAGCTTCTCGAACTGAAGCGCCGCCATCCGATCCGCGGGCATCGTCTCGCGCTGCGGATTCCAGTAGTCCCGCGAGAGGTCGTCGTCGTGCCGCGCGAAGTGGACTTCGGGCGACAGCGGGTGTTCGCGGCTCACGAAGCCTCCGCGAGGATGCGCGAGTATCGACCCGAGCGATAGAGCAACGGCGGCCCGCCGGATTCCTCGAAATCGACGATGTCCCCGACGAAGACGACGTGGTCGCCGATTTCCACCGTGGAGCTGCGGCGGCATTCGAAGCTCGCGATGCAGCCCGCGAGCAGCGGCAGGCCGGACACCGACGCCGGTCGCCAGTCGACGCCGGCGAACCTGTCCGATGCCTTCGACGCCATCTGCCGCGCCAGCGCGAGTTGGTCCTCGCCCAGCACATTGACGGTGAAGTACGGCGCAGCATCGAAGACGGCCCGGCTCGTCGACGTCGACGCCAGGCTCCAGAGCAGGCGGGCGGGAACGAGGGCGACCGGCGCGATCGAGTTCACCGTCAGTCCGACCAGTGCACCATTCGACGCGCGCGAGGCGACGACCGCCACCCCGGTGGGGAAGCACCCGAAGGCATTGCGCAACTCCCGGCTCTCCATCGCGCTACAGCCGGGCGGTGGTGTCGAATTCCTGGCCGAGATGGTACTTGCCGAGCGTCGCGGCGGTCTTGTCCAGATTCTCGTGCAACGTGTGGATGCGCATGTCCCGGTAGAACCGCGACATCGTCGAGTCGGCCCAGAACGCGCTCGATCCGGCGATCTGCGCCGCCTTGTCCATGACCGCGACGGCGTTCTCGATCGCCCGATGCTTGGCCGCCAGCGAGAACAACTCGGCCTGCACGCGGTCCGCCTGCGTCCAGAGCCAGGCAGCCCGATAGATCATCCAGCGCACCGAATCGATACCGACCCGTATCTCGCCCATTCGAAGCTGGGCATAGGCATCACCGGCGGTTCCACGCTTGGGCAGATAGTCCTTGAGGATGTCGAAGATGCCCTCGGCCCCTCCCAGGTACTGTGCGGCAAAGCTGAGATGGAAGCGGGCCTGCCAGCGCTCCTTCGGGAAGACGCCGGGCGCGCCGAGAACCAGTTCGTCGGGCACGTAACAGTCGTCCAGTCGAAGGGTCGGGCTGGCGGCACCCCGCATGCCGATCGGATTCCAGGACCCCGCGACGACCTTCAGTCCGGGCGTGTCCTTGGGCAGGGCCACACCGAGGTGGCCTTCCGACCCCTCCTTGTCGCGCATGCCGGCAAAGATGATGTTGTAGTCGACGACGTCGCCAAGCGTTGCGTAGTTCTTCAATCCGCTGATCTTGTACCCGCCTTCCACCCGATCGGCGATGGTGATCAGGTTGTACAGCCCTCGGGACGTGCGACCCGGCTCGCTGCCGGTCGCGTTCAGCAGGGCCCCCTGCTCGACCACCGCGCCCAGGATCCGCGCACGCTGCTTCGCCGTCCCGACGTTGTCGACGTAGTGCGCGCCGTGCAGGTGGATGTGCAGGCACTGCGCGGTCGACATGCAGTAGCGTGCCGTCTGCTCGACGGCGAGCAGGTAGAGCAACGGGTCCTTTCCCGCGCACCCGCTGTCCATGCCGCCATACTCGCCGGAGACGGTCAGGCCGAGCAGGCCCGCGTCGTGCAGGTCGCGCAGATTCTCGACCGGGGTGCTGGCCGTCTGGTCCGCGATCGCGGCGCGCGCGACGAATCTGTCTCGCGCAATCTCGCCCACCGTCTCGTAGACCTTCTTGTGCGTCGCCGTCAGTTCGAAATTCATTCGCTTTCCAGTCAGGGATGGGATCGACCAATACTAGGGGCGCGGATGCACGCGAGGGTTCACGAATTCGAAACAGCCCGGTGGCGGTCCGCGGTGAGCCGCTGCTCCCATTCGAGATAGGCCGCCATCGACTCGAGATCCGACTGATACGGCGGCACGACCAGGTCGTGCGGCGCAGGCAGATCGGCCGGCCAGCCGCGCTCGATCCGATTCCCCTGCTTCGCCCATGCCCTCACCCCGCCATCCAGTACCCTCACGTCGACGTGGCCGAGACGCGCGAGGTTGACGGCTGCGTAGCCTGACAGCACGCCGTCGTGGCAGGTCAGCACGACCGCCGCGCGCCTGTCCGGGACGTGCTCGCCGATCCGGGTTTCCAGCCAGCCGTAGGGCAACCACACCGCGCCGGGTACGCGCGCCTCGCCGAAGTACCGGCTCGTGTCGACGTCGAGCACCAGCGCGCCGGGACGGCTGGCCAGTTCGGCCGGACTGATCCGGGGCATGTCGGCCGCCTCCTGCGCACCGAGCGGCGTCGAGCGTCCCCGGCCCTGCGCGAGGGCGCGCCCGCTCGAGCGCCACGCGTCCAGGCCCCCTTGCAGGAATCGGACATCCGAGTGCCCCATGCGCCGGAGCCAGTAGCCGGCAAGGCAGGCACGCGCCTCCCCGATGTCGACCAGGATCGTGCAGGCGCGGCGCACCGGCATGAACTCGTCGGCGCGCTGGATGGCGAGTCCGCCGGGCAGCGCGATCGCGCCGTCGATGTGTCCGTCGATGAACTCGTCGAGCTGGCGGACATCGAAGATGTAGCAGTTCTCGCGCTTGTCGCGGCGCGATGCCAGATGTGCCGCCAGGTCGTCGGCGCCGATGGCGGTGACACCGACCGACTCGGCCAGCGCCCGGGCCCTGCTTGCACCGTCGGCGTCGCTCTCGCGACTAGGCACCAGCTCACCCTTCGCCGCCCCGGTCTCGAGCGCAAGGCCGGCGAGCTGCCAGCCCATGGTCCCGTTCTCGAGCGCATGCACATCGTCGACGCCGAGCGCGCGAAGGCTCTGGCACGCGATGATGCTCCTGGTGCGCCCGGCGCAATGCACGACGATCGGTGCGCCTGCCTTGCGAAGATCGCCCGCCACGCGTGCCAGATCCACGCCGAAGGCACCACGGGCACCGGGAATGCGCGACGCCGCGTACTCGTCGGGCGTGCGGATGTCGCACACGAGGTGCCGTCGCCCGTCGTCCTGCCAGGACTTGAGCGTCGTCACCGGCAGCTGGGGAACCCCGTGCCGCTCGTAGACTTCCTCGCCGAACAGCTTGCTCGGCACATTGCTGCCACGGGTCAGCTCGCGTCCGGCGCGGGTCCACGCCGCAGTTCCCCCCTGCAGGACTCGCACGTCGGTGTATCCGTGGCGCTCGAGCGTGTCGGCAGCCAGTCCGGCACGCGGGCCACCCTCGTCGTACAGGACCACCGTCGTCTCGCGTCGCTGGACCAGGTCTGCCACGCGCCGCTCGAGCTGGCGCCTGGGCAGGAACGTGGCACCGAAGATATGACCCGCATCCGCCTCGCCGGGCTCGCGCACGTCGAACAGCGCCCATTCACCCGAACCCGATGCCAGCGTGTCGAGCCCGTCGGGCGTCATCGGCGTCACGATTCAATGCTCCGGGCCATTCGCGATCCCCATGAACTCGGTGCCCAGCAGTTCCTTGACGACGATCATCTTCATCACGTTAATCGTTCCGCCGGTGAACGTCAGGCCCAGCAGATCCCGGTAGCGTCGCTCCAGCGACAGATCCTTGAGGTACCCGGCGGCACCGTGCATCTGCAGACAGTCGTAGACCGCCTGGATCGAGAACGTGACCGAACTCCACTTCGCCATCCCGGCCTCGCGGGCCGCGTTCTCGCCGCGGTCGTTCATCCACAACCCCTTGTATGCCAGCAGGCGGCACGCCTCGACGCGGGTCGCATGCTCGACCAGCGGGAAGCTGATCGCCTGATTCATCCCGATCGGTCGACCGTAGACGTGCTTCCTGCGCACGAAGTCGATCGAGTCGTCCAGCACCTGCTGGGCGGCACCGAGCGCGTTGAGCGCGGTCAGGCACCTCGAGACGTTCCAGCGCGCGTACAGCAACGCCTTTCCCTCGCCCTTCGCGCCGAGGACGTCGGTCATCGGGATCCGCACGTCCTTCAGGTTCACGATCGCGAGCTGGTGAGAGCGCAGGCCCATCTCGGGCATCAGCTCGCAACTCACGCCCGGATCCGCCGCCGGCACGCGCAGGAAATGGATCTTGCCCCTGCCATCGCCGTCGGTCACGCGCGCCGACACGCCCATGACGGTGGCACCCGGCATCAGGCTGACGTGGATCTTCTGTCCCGAGACGACGAAGTGCCCGTCTTCGACGCGGGCAGTCGTGCGCATGTTCGAGACGTCCGACCCGGCCTCGGCCTCGGAAGTCGCGATGCACAGGAGCTGACGACCCCGCACGACCTCGCGGACGGTATCGTCGCCCCACCCGGGAATCAGCGTCGCCAGCGTGTTCTGCATCGACAGGATCATCGCGCAGCTGTTGTCCACCCGCGCCACCTCCTCGACCGCGATGCCGAGGGTGATGTAGTCCTTCGCCTGCCCGCCGAGACGACCCGGCGCGATGATCCCGAGCAGACCCGCCTCGCCCATCTTCCGGATGGCGGGCCACGGCATCTCCTCTCGCTCGTCCCAGTCCGCGAGATACGGCTGGATCTCGTTGCGCGCGAATTCGCGCACCTGCGCACGGAACGTCTCCTGCTCCGGCGAGAACCTGAAGTCGAGCGCCATCTGGGCGATCCCTCACGAGTCGGTAGCGTGAAAGATAGAGGCAGATGGTGCAGTGCGAGTTTCGCATGTCGGTCCCAACACCGGACGTTTCTGCGGACAATCGGGCCTATTCGAACGAGAGGAGACTGAGATGAACTGGCGCCTTGTACCGGCGTTGTGCGCGCTGCTTTTTTCCAGTTTCGTCTTCGCACAGGCGTATCCGACCCGGAGCGTGAAGATCGTCGTCCCGTACCCGCCGGGCGGCACTAACGACATCCTGGGCCGCATCACGGCCGAGCGGCTGCAGAAGGCGCTGGGCCAGCCGTTCATCGTCGAGAACCGCAGCGGGGCCGGCGGCACGATCGGCGCCGACTTCGTCGCCAAGTCGGAGCCCGACGGCTACACGCTGCTGCTGTCGTCCTCGGGTCCGCTCGCAGTCGCGCTCGACCTGTTCAAGAGGGTTCCCTACGACGTGCGCAAGGATTTCGCCCCGGTCGCGATGATCGCCGACGTCACCGTGGTCGCGGTGTCGTATCCGGGGTTCAAGCCCAGGACGATCGGCGAAGTCGTCGCGCACGCCAAGGCCAATCCCGGTGCATTGCGGATCGCCATACCGGCGCTGGGCTCCATGCACCACCTGCTCTCCGAACTGTTCCGCCTGCGCACCGGGATCACGGTGAACATGATCCCGTACAAGGGCACCGGGCCGGCCATCATCGATCTCATGGGCGGTCAGGTCGACATCGACTTCGAGAACCTGCCGGCCGTGATCGGGCATATCCGGAGTTCACGACTGCACCCGATGGCAGTGGCATCCGCCAAGCGGACCGAGCTGCTGCCCGACGTGCCGACCCTCGCCGAGCTGGGCTATCCGGAGTTGTCCGCATCGCCGTGGTTCGCGCTCGTCGCGCCTGCCGGCACACCCAAGGACGTGGTTGCACGCCTGAACCAGGCGGTCAACGGATTCCTGCAAGCGCCCGAAACGAAGGCCTTGCTGGCCAGCCGGGGGGCAAACCCGGTCGTCCAGTCGCCCGAGCAGACCGGCGCATTCATCGAAGAGGAGATCAAGAAATGGTCCAAGGCCGTCAAGGAATCAGGTGCAAAGCTGGAATAGGCGCATTTGCCAGGGGCTTGGTCGTTGCCGCACTGGCCACGGCCGCCTCGTTGTCGCATGCGCAGTCCTATCCGACCAAACCCGTCCGACTGATCGCGGCCTTTTCGGCCGGCGGCACCTCGGACGTGATCGCACGACTGCTCGCACAGCACCTCACCCCGGAACTCGGGCAACCCGTCGTCGTCGAGAACAGGGTCGGCTCCAACGGCATGATCGGCACCGACTACGTCGCGAGATCGGAGCCGGACGGGTACACGATCCTGCTCGCGCCCTCCGGGCACGCGATCAACAATTCGCTGAACCCCAACGTGCCATACGATCCGGTGAAGGACTTCACCTTCATCACGCTGATCGGAACCGTGCCGATGGCGGTCACCGCAAACAAGGCCTTCCCGCCGAACACGATCCCCGAACTCGTCGCCTACGCGAAAGCCAATCCCGGCAAGCTCAATTTCGGATCCGGGGGACCCGGTTCGTCGAATCAGCTCGCGACCGAGTTGTTCGCCCACATGGCGGGCATCCGCATGACGCACGTTCCCTATCGGGGTGACGCACCCGGCATCATCGATCTCGTCGGCGGGCAGATTTCCTTCATCTTCCTGAACACCCCGGCCGCGTTGCCACTGATCAAGAACGGAAAGGCCAAGGTACTGGGCATCACGAGCCCGAAGCGCTCGCCACTCCTGCCGGACGTGCCGAGCATCGGCGAAACCGTACCGGGCTACGTCGCCGGCTCGTGGCACGGCATCTTCGGGCCCGCCGGCATGCCGAAGCCGGTGCTCGACCGCCTGAACGCCGCCTTCGTGAAGGTGATCAACAAGCCCGAAGTCAACGAGAAGCTGAAGGGGTGGGGGGTAAACGTGGTCGCCAGTTCGAGCACCGAGTTCGGCGCCTTCGTCGAGTCCGAAATCAAGAAGTGGGCAGACGTCATCAAGACCGCCGACATCAAGCTCCAATAGGAGGACGTGGCTCCCGCCAGCGAGGCCCGGCATTCCCACCCGGGCATCGCGCACCGCGTGCGGTGTCAGGCTGGCAGGGGATCGGCCCCGATGCCCGGGCGCGGGCCCAGGCTGGCCGCGCGCACGCAGGCCTGGACGCCGGCAAGCGCGGGGCGAAGCCCGCGGGTCGACAGCAGGAACGCCATCTTGGCCGAATCGGTCATCACGGTGGCGCCGTTCGGGAATCGCGCAAGCGACACGTACATGCAGGTATCTGCAGTGACCCGTACGCCCGCGGCCTCCAGCACCTCGAGATCGCCCGAACGACGCGCCGCCTCCTTCGCCTCGGCGTGCGTGTGGAGGAAGAACGTCGTCTCGGGGCGAACCCGCACGCCTTCCAGGAGTCGTCGGATCTCTTCGATGCGCTCGCGAGTCGCGTGCGGGCAACCGAGGACGACGAAGTCCGGCACCGAACCGTCGGGCGCCCAGCGTAGCTGCGCCGATGCGAAGTCGGCTTCTCCGATGTCGATCGCATCCGGGACGCCGTCGGGATAGAGTGCGGCGAGACTCGGTGCCTCTGGCGTGATGCCCACGGCGTGGAACATCGCCGCCGTCGAGTAGGTCGCCAGCGACGCACTGAAGCCGAAGAGCCAGTCGCGGGGTATCGCGGGATCGAGCCCATCCAGCGTCGGCACGCCCGGGCCCGCGTCGCGGCCGATGATGACGCCCAGCAGGTGCAACTGCTCTCGCGAGACGGCTCCTGCCGAGAGCCGATACCGTGTACCCGCGGCGCGGCCCCGAGTCAGATGCATGCCGTAGCGCGGCGTCACACCGGTGATGGCCGAGGCGAGTGCCGTCGCCCCCTCGCGATTGGTGCGTGCGCCCAGCACGCCGTTGACATAGGGCGCAGTAGCGGACTCGCTCCAGGCCACCGCCTCTCCCGCCCGGGGAACGTGACCCTGGGCGAACGGATTGCACGAGCAGTTCGCGCTGGCACCCATCGCGACGAGCGCATCGAGCGCGCGGTGCTGCAACGACGCGGCGTCGGAGCCGCGGTCGGTACGCTCGAAGGACAGCACGTTGGTGGTGGTGGGTACCGAGAAGCGAACCCCCTCGGCCGCAAGCGACTCCAGGAATTCGACGCCCGCCGCCCCCATCGACGACAGCGACAGCCCGACGTGCGCCGAGGCCACGGGGATCAGTGCGTCGGCGCCGCAGGCGCGACACACGGCGACCAGCATCCGCATCGCGAGTCGATTGGCGCGTCCGAGACGACCGGAAAGGGCCGCTGCCTGCGCGGGCTCGAGGATCAATCCCGGCGCATCGTCAGCCGCGACCACACCGACATCCAGGACCTGGCCCTGATGAAAGCGGGACAGGTCGACATTGCCGACCAGCGCGATGTCGCCGAGCACGGCGCCCGCGACCAGCACGGCGTCGGCCTGCGCAACGAGGATGGCGGTCGGCGCGAGCCCTCGCCGCGCAAGATTGAGCAGTACGTAGGAACCGCTGCTGCTGCCCTTGCCGCCTCGGCAGACCAGCACCTTCCGGGCGAGACAGTGCCCGTCGAGCGGATGACCCGGTTCATGCAGGATCCCGGTCATCGGATCGATTCGCGCCGCCGACACCTCGACATCGCAGAACTCGACCGCGCCCGCGACGGCACCGGCGACCAGGCAGTCGCCCGCCCCGAGGGCGTTCATAGCGCGGCGGTCCCGCCCCCGTCGACCGGCATCACGCTGCCGGTGACGTGCCGGGCGCGATCGGATAGCAGCCAGAGCACCGCATCGGCCACGTCTTCCGGCGCGCCGACGAAATCCAGATCCGCTCGCGGCGCGACACCGCCCGACACCACGGCGTTGGTCGCGCTGATCTTGGCGAATCGATCCGACCGGATCGGACCGGGCGCCACCGTATTGATGCGGATTCCGTGCTTGCGGTAGATATCCGCCAGGCCCTTGCCGATCAGGTTGACCGCGGCGTTGGCACTGCCGCCAGGCAGGTGCGCCGGCGTCGGCTGCCGCCCTCCCCTGCCCGAGATGTTGACGATGGCACCGCTTCCCTGCTTCACCATCACGGGAAGCACCGCACGCATGCTGCGCACGTAGCCCATCAGCTTGGCGTCGAGCACCTGGAGCCACTGGGCGTCCGTGAGCTCGAGGAAATCGCCGAAGATCGACAGCGACGTGGAATTGACCAGACCGTCGATCGACCCGAACTGCGCCACGATCTCCCGTGCCGCAGCATCCACGTCGGCGCGATCGCACAGATCCAGCGGCCTCGCGTGCGCGCGATCACCAGCCGTCTGTATGCCGGCCGCGAGCTCGACGAGCTTGTCGCGCGATCTGGCCGACACGACCGTCTGCGCGCCGGCGGCCGCCAGGCAGGTTGCGACGACGCTGCCGATCGCGCCGGATGCGCCGATCACCCAGACGACCCGCCCCTTCAGGATCCGAGGTTCCATCTCGCTCACAGGTCCTTGAACAGCATGCTCATGTCCTTCAGATTCTCCAGCTCGTCGACGCGCCCGACGAGTGCGTCGATCCGGTCGCGCCCGAGCGCCTCTTCTCCCAGGCCCATGCATTCGCGGATCTTGTCGATCCGCTCCGCATCCGACAGCGGGCTGCCCGGACTTCCGGGCAGCTCCGATACCCTGCACTTGAGCCAGCCGCGCGACGCGGTTCGTATCTCCACCTCCGCCGGCGCGAGCTGGCCTGCCCGGTCGTCGTCGACGACGACCTCGACCTTTCGCGCCAGCGCAATCGCAGCCGGATCGAGTGCCGCCTCGGGCTGGATCTCGGCCACGCCGAGCCGCCGATGCAGCACCGCACTCGCGACCGAGTACTGGACGCTGAACTGCGCCGCGACCTGCGGATTGTCGCCGGGCGCATAGGGCGCACCCACCAGGCGATTCATGTACTGCGAGATCACTGCCCGGACCTCGATCACGTCCGACGGCGCCAGATCGTGGGCGTCGACGAGCTGCAGGGTCGCGGCGATCACCGCATGGTTGCAGCCGCAGCTGGGAAACCGCTTGATGCTGATGCCGGTGCCCAGATAGTGCTCGCCGAGTCCGGCCAGCACCACGGCGGGGTCGCCACGCTCATACATCGCGTAAAAGCCGAACTGTCCTTCGAACGCCTCGCGCGGGGCAGTCACGCCCGATTGGGCGAGCTGTGCGGAGAACAGCCCGCCGCGGGCTGCAAAGGCCGACATGAGCCGCTTCGTCAGGCTCTTCTCCACCATCGACTGCTGCGTGCCGCCGGTCTGGAAGAGTGCGATGCCGAGTGAATCCCGAATCCCCGATTCGTTCAGGCCCAGCAGCATCGCACATCCGGCCGCGGCAGCGAATACGCCGTGCATCGAGGTGTAGAACCATCCACTGTGCGCCCGGGTCGACATCCCGAGGCGACACATCAGGTCGGTTGCCGCGGTCAGCACCGCGAGGAATCGACGGCCCTCGACGCGTTCGCGTTCGGCGATCGCGAGCATCGCGGGCAGCAGCACGATGTCCGAGTGCACGACGGCTTGCAGATGCAGCGAATCGTAGTCGAGCGCGCCGGCCGCCGCACTGTTCAGGAACGCGCAATCGAGCACCGACGCCCGTGACGTCGTGCCCCAGAGGGTGGCATCGCGCGCGTCGCCGGCGGCGATGCCGCGGCGCAACGCCGGGATCCCCGGCGCGACCGATCCTGCCCACGCCACCGCCAGCGTGTCGAGCATGATGCGCCGGCTCGCCAGCAAGGCCGACGGCGGCACCGCGTCGATTCGAAGGTTCGCGAGATGGGCTGCGATCCGGGCTGACAGTGTCATGGCCGCTAGCCTGCGCCGCTTCCGGTGCGCAAGGCGGCGAAGTCCTTGCCGAGCAGCTCCTGCACCACGATGATCTTCATGATGTTGATCGTTCCGCCGGTGAAGAGCAGCGCCATCACGTCACGCAGGCGCCGCTCCACGCCGAGATCCTTCAGATAGCCTGCCGCACCGTACATCTGCAGGCAGGCGGCGATGGCGTCGACCGAGGTCGTGACGCCGTTCCACTTCGCCATGCCCGCCTGCTTCTGCGGATTTTCGGCGACGTCGCTCATCCAGAGACCCTTGTAGGCCATCAGACGGCAGGCCTCGACGCGCGTGTAATGCTCGATGAGCGGGAAGCTGATCCCCTGGTACACCCCGATCGGACGGCCATATACCCGCTTGCTGCGCACGAAGTCGATCGTGTCGTCGAGCACCTGCTGTGCCGCGCCCAGACCGTTCAGTGCCGAGAGACACCGGGATACACCCCAGCGGGCATACATCACCCGCTTGCCGTCGCCTTCCCCGCCCAGCACGTCGGAGGCCGGCACCTTCACGTCCTTCAGGTGCACGATGGCGAGCTGGTGACCGCGCGCGCCCATCTCCGGCATGTGCTCGCAGGAGACGCCGGGCGCATCGGAAGGCACGCGAATGAACGTGACCTTGCCCTTGCCGTCGGGCCCGGACACCTTCGCCGTCACGCCCATGTAGTGTGCGCCGGGCATCAGGCTGACGTGGATCTTCTTGCCGTTGATGACGAACTGACCGTCCTTCACCTCGGCGCGCGTCTGGATGTTGGACACGTCCGATCCGGCGTCGTCTTCGGAGGTCGCGATCGAGAGCATCTTCTCGCCCCGGAACACCGCTCGAACCGTGTCCGCACCCCAGCCAGGAACCAATGCCGGCATCGTATTGTTGACCGAGCAGATGATGGCACAGCTGGTATCGACCCGGGCGAGCTCCTCGATCGCGATGCCCAGATCGACGTAAGGCCTGCCCTGGCCGCCGATCTCCCGGGCCGCCGAGATGCCGAGCAGCCCGGCCTCCCCCATCTTGCGATAGATGCCGCGCGTCGGCAGTTGCTCGACGTCGTCCCATTCGCGCACGTAGGGCTTGATCTCCCGCGCCGCGAACGCGCGGACGTGCTCGCGAAACGCATCCTGCTCGGGAGAAAAGGAGAAATCAAGTGCCACGACGAACTCCTCGGTGCGGCAACGGCGAGGAGCATGCTAGCAGCGGCATCTTGCGAGCCGATTCGACATGCCGAAACTGCGGGGACGCGATCCGCAGCGGGCCAGCCGCCGTGCCCCGAGACTGTGGCGGTGCAACATGGGCCCGATCCGCTCCGTGTCACGACCGATCGGGCTACTAGGGACGCGCGACGCGCCTGATCTCCTCGAGTGCGGGCGGATTGTCGAGGGCACTCAGGTCACCGAGCGGAAGATCGCCGTAGACGCTTCGGATCAGGCGTCGCATGATCTTCGCGCTTCTCGTCTTCGGCAACTGCGTCACCCAATGCACGCGGCTCGGCCGAAACGGGCGCCCGAGTCGCCGCTCCAAATGGTGCATCACCATGTCGTCGTCGACGGCAGCATCGGAAGAAGGCTTGCCCTCACCAACGACGAAGACGACGAGGCGCTGCCCCTTGACCGGGTCGTCGACCCCGATGGCCGCCGCCTCCGCCACCATCGGCAACTCGAGCACCACCTCTTCCACCTCCGCGGGGCCGAGCCGTTTGCCGGCCACCTTCAAGGTATCGTCCGATCGCCCTCGCATGAAGAATGCGCCGTCGGATCGGCGCATCGCCAGGTCGCCGTGGATCCAGAGCCCGGGAATGGTGCGCCAGTAGGTGTCCAGGTAGCGCTCGTCGTCCTGCCAGAGCGACCGCGTCATGCCGACGAATGGACCTCGCACGGCGAGTTCGCCGACTGCGTCGACGACCGACGCGCCGTCGGGGCCCACGACGTCGGCCGGTACACCGGGAGAGACGGTATTGAAGCCGGCCGGCGGGATCGGCCGAAGGACCACGCTCGACAGCAGCGCACCGGACACTTCGGTACCACCGGTGTAGTTGATCACCGGCTGGGTGCCCCGGCCGAAGCGGGCCTGGAACCACGCGAAGTGATCCGGGTCGATCCCCTCCCCGGCCGTGATCAGCAGGCGCACGCTGCTCACGTCGCCACGCAATGCGTCGTCCGCATGAGCCGCCATCCCTCGGATGAGGGTCGGCGCGGCGCCGAAGTGCGTCACCCCGTGTCGGCCGATCAGCGTGGCCATCCGCGACCAGTCCGGATGGTCGGGCGCGCCGTCGTAGCAGACCAGCGTGGCGCCGCGCATCAGCGTACAGCACACGACGAGCGGACCCGCGATCCAGCCCATGTCCACCGCCCACAGGAACACGTCCGCAGGCCGGATGTCGAAGTGAACGACGGCGTCGTGCGCGATCTTGAGCGGAAAGCCGCCGTGCGTGTGCACGACGCCCTTCGCGCTTCCGGTGGTTCCGGACGTGAAGATGAGCATGAAGGGATCGTCGGCGCTCATGCTCAGCGCTTCGAAGGGCTGCCCCGAGCCCGCGCGAACCAGTTCGTGCCAATCGTGTCCCGGCATCGGCGCTTCCGGTGCACCGACGGCTCGCTTCCACACGACCGTCCGAACGGTCGGCAGATGGGTCAGCGCCTCCGAGACGATCGGCGCCGTCTCCACCGGCCGCCCGCGGCGCGAAAATCCGGTGGTCGCGATCACCGCGCCCGCCTGCGCCGCCCGCAGGCGGGCGACGATCGGGTCGACGCCGAACCCGCTGAACAGCGGCACGACGATGGCGCCCATCGATGCCAGCGCCAGCAGCGAGACCGTCGCCTCCACGCCGGGTTCGACCAGCAGGCCGACGCGATCGCCCCTCGCGATGCCAAGACTCGCGAGTCCCGATGCGAACTGCGCGACGAGCGAAGCGAGCTCCGGGTAGCCGATGGTCCTCACGCTGCCGTCTTCGCGTTCGTGCACGATCGCGGCGCGCGACGCAAGCGCCGGCTCCCGCGCCCAGCGGGTCACCGAATCGACCCAGTTGAGCCGGCCATCCGGAAACCATCGGGGGAACGCCGGTCCGCCACTCAGGTCGACGTATCCGCTGGGCGAAGCGCGCCAGACGATCGAGCAGTAGCGGTTCACGACGTCCCAGTAGCGCGCGGGATCGTCGAGCGAGACGGCCAGCAGCTCCTCGTAGCGCTGCACACCGAGGGCGCGCATCAGCGCCGCGACGCCCGACGCCGACAGCGCCAGTGCGTCCGGTTGCCATATTCGGGAATCGACGCTCATTTCGACGTCACCACCATGCAGTAGGATGACACTCACGATCGACACGACGCCCGCCGGGTCTACGCCATGCAGACATCACCACGAATCTATCTGGTGCACGCACATTCCATCTCGATGGGCCCGATCGAGGACTGCTTCCGTTCGATGTGGCCGCAGGCATCGGTCTTCCAGGTCCTCGACAGTTCGCTCTATGCAGACCTCGGCGCCGCGGGCGGCCTGACGGACGCGCTGGCGCAGCGGTGCCACGCGCTCGCGCGCTACTGCGTGGGCGCCGGGGCAGACGCCGTGGTATTCACGGGCTCGGCCTTCAGCCCTGCCGTCGATGCGGCGCAAGCCGAGCATGCCGTGCCGATTCTCAAGCCGAACGAGGCGCTGTACGATGAAATCGGCCGATTCGAAGGCCCGGTCGCGCTGCTCACGACCTTCGAACCCACGCTGACGCTCATGCAGCGCGAACTGCAGGAGCACTCGCTGCGCGTCGACCGGGCGCTCGACGTCCGGCCGCACATGGTCGAACATGCCTTCGACGCGGCGCTCGACCTGCGTCAGGACGAGCACGATGCGCGCGTCGTCGACGCCGCCACGCGGTACGCGGATTGCAGCGCCATCGCGTTCGTCCAGGTCTCGATGACCCGCGCGGCGCCGCGGGTCCGCGACGCGGTGACGATACCGGTGCTCACCTCGCCCGAATGCACGGTCCGGCGACTCATGCGCATGTTCGACGCCGCCCGCACCTGATCTCGGCCCCTACTGGGGCTGGATGCCGGCGTCCTTCACGACCTTGACCGAGCGCGCCATCTCCGTCGACAGCAGCTCGGCGAGTGCCTTCGGACCCCCGATCATCGGATCGAAGCCGTTGACGTTGATGCGCCTGGCGACTTCCGGATCCTGGAGCACCGCCTGGATCTCGCGGTCGAGCCTGGCGACGATATCGGGCGGCGTGCCGGCAGGCGCGAAGACGCCGACCCAGGCGGAGTACGCGAACCCGGGAAGCCCGGACTCGGCGACCGTCGGCTGGTCCTCGACACCCTTGACGCGAGAAGGACTCGTCACGCCCAGCGACCGGAGTCGGCCGGCCCGCACGTGCGCCAGGGCCGTGCCGATCGGCTCGCACACGAGGTGGATCTGCCCGGCCAGCAGGTCGGACAGCGCCTGCGGCGAACTCTTGTAGTTCACCATCTGCAGGTCAACCTTCGCGGCGCTCTTGAACATCTCGGCGCATAGCTTCGAGCCGCTCGTGGCCGTCCCGTAGAAGAACGCCGCCGGCTTGGTGCGCGCCAGGGTGACGAACGCATTCAGATCCTTCGCCGGCACGTCGGGATTGATCACGAGCATGTTGAAGGCGTTCTTGAACGCCATCGAGACGGGAACGAAATCGTTCACCGGATGAAAAGGGAGCTTTGCCCGAAGACTGTAGTTGGCGGCGAGCGTCGTGCTCGAACCCAGGACGAGCGTGTAGCCGTCAGGCGCCGACTTCGCAGCGGCGTCGACACCGATGATCCCTTCCGCGCCCGGGCGGTTCTCCACGACCACCGCCCGTCCGAGGCGCGCGCCGAGCCCTTCGGCGAGCACCCTCGCATTCAGGTCGGATGCGCCACCCGCGCCGAGCGGCACGATCAGCTTGATCGGGCGCGCGGGAAAGTCCTGCGCCGAGGCAGCGCCCGACATCACCACGGCAGCGAATGCAGCGACGATGCTGCGCGATATCGATCGATTCATCATCCCCGTCTCCACCCCGATCGGTTGTCAGTTGACCTGCGCATTCGACGACTTGACCGCCTTGCCCCAGCGCACGATCTCCTGCTCGAGGAAGTCGTTCGCCTGCGCGCGCGTCATCGACAGGGACTCGGCACCCATTCCCGCGAGGTGCTTGCGCATCGCCTCCGAGGCACCCGCCTCGCGAATCTCGCTGTTCAGGCGATCGAGGATCGCAGCCGGCGTGCCGGCCGGCGCAGCGACGCCCCACCAGACGGACACCAGCTGCTCGGGATAGCCCTGCTCGGCGAAGGTCGGCACGTCGGGCAGCAGACTCGAGCGCTGGGTCGCCGCGACGCCGAGCACCTTGACGGCGCCGGCCTTGATCTGCCCGATCACGTTCGCCTGGTTCGTGAAGAAGGCCTCGATCTGGCCCGACAGGATGTCGACGACGACCGCAGCACCGCCCTTGTACGGCACGTGCACGAGATCGATGCCGGCCAGCGCCTTGAACATCTCGCCCGACAGGTGCTCGGAACTGCCGGAGCCACCCGAACCGTAGTTCAGCTTCCCGGGTGCCTTCTTCGCCATGTCGACGAAGGCCTTGACGTCGTTCGCCGGAAACGACGGCTTCACGAGGAGGATCCCCGGCGCGCGGCCGACCACGGCGACCTGCGTCAGTTCCTTGCGCACGTCGTACGGCACCTGCTTGTACAGCGTGACGCCGATCGCATTGCCCGGCGAGGTCAACAGCAGCGTGTATCCGTCGGCGGCGGACTTCGCGACGAAGGTCGAGCCCACGTTGCTGCCCGCGCCCGGCTTGTTTTCGACGATGACCGGCTGGCCGAGCCGCTGCGTCAACTCCCGTGCGAGCGTGCGGCCGATCGCATCGACGCTGCCGCCCGGCCCGTACGGCACGATGATCTTGATCGGTCGCTCCGGATAGGTCTCGGCGCGGACCTGCCAGGCGGCACAGGAGGCCGCGACGGCCGCCAGCAACGCGAGCCCCCGAAAGATCGATCGAACCGGATGTGCTGCTGCCTTCATGTGCGACTCCTCGTTCATGTCAGTCTCCTCGTCAGTGATCGGGCAGGCCGCTGTAGACGCGACCGTAGTACTGCCGGATCTCGCCCAGCTGGCTCGCCGGCGGCTGCTGGTACATGCAGCGCCTGGACGTCCAGACGTTGCCCATCAGTGCGCGCAGGCGCACCGCGCTCTCGCCCATCTTGACCAGCGCCTTGACGCCGTTGAGGATCGGGATTCCGTCCGGCGCCGTGACGTTGATGCCTGCGCGCGCGAGCAGCACCATCAGTACGCCAACCGCGGGGATCGCCACTTCGGCGCCCTCCGCGTCCGCGCGCTGTGCCTCGCTCAGGAACCGCGAGATCAGGGCCTGCCCGGTGGCGGGATCCGAGAACCCCTGGTCGAGGTCGACCAGCCGGATCATCTGCATCGACCTGGCGCTGTGCAGCGTGTCGCGGTGCCCGTAGCGCCGCATGTGTTCGACCAGCTTCGGAACGTGCTTCGGCGAACCCGTGATCATCGAGAAATTGCCGCCCAGCAGGGTGGCGATCTGCGCCGAGGTTTCGCCGAGTCCGAGCACGGGCATGTCGGTGATCTCGCGCGCCTCGCGCAGCCCGGGGTCGCAGATGTTCCCGATCAGGAAGGCGTCGTATCCCTCGCGCGTCGCCTGTTCGACGTTCTCCAGCACCTCCTGGGTCTCGATCAGCTCGAGGTACCGATACTGGTCGCCGACGCCGCCGCGCTTCTCGATGCCGCGGATGTGGAAACGGGTGCCGCTGTCGCCGGCTTCCTCCAGCACCTGCCGCAGCGCGGCGTTGTAGGCAGGCCATGCCGAGGCCTTCGTCATGCTCTGATACCAGATCTTCATGCACAGCCCTCGATGAGTCGCGTCGGCGCGCCGCGCCACGCCCGTGTTCCGACGTTCAACCGGCACGCACCCCGCTGCCACGGCGCGCGATCGCGTCGACTTCGATCCGCATGTCGGGGCGCGTGAGACGTTCGACGACGACCAGCGTGTGCGGCGGCCTGTGACCGTCGAAGAACGCGGCGTGCGCCTCGAGCACCCGCTGCATCTGGCTCGCGTCGACGAGGTAGGTCGTGACCTTGACGACGTCGGCCGGGGTGCAGCCGGCGTATTCCAGCACGCGCTTCAGGTTCGCATAGGTCGGCGCGAGCTGCCCGAGCGTGTCGTTCGGCGCCACGGTTTCGCCGCGCCCGTTGCGCGCGACCTGCCCGGCGAGAAACACGAAGTCGCCGACGACGGCCGCATGTTCGTAGGTGATGCCCGGGAACAGGTCCGGCGGGCTCAACAACGCGATCTGAACCGGATCGGTCACGACGACCTCCTATCGATCTTCACGCCGGACGCCGACGGCGTCCGATCGTCACGTGCCGCCGGGGCGGCACGCGCACTCACGCCATCCGGAAGACCGGCCTCAAGCGCTCGAATGCCGGATTCTCCCAGCCACCCTCGGGCTTCGCGTACACCCCGATCCGGCGAGACGGACGCACACCCGCCCTGCCGAGATCGACCATCATCTCCGCCGACTTCACCGCCAGCGCAATCGTGTCGAGCACGGTCGCGCCCTTCACGTCGGTGATCCCGGCGCGATAGGCGAGCGTGCTCAGGAACGCCGGCGCGGGGATGATGACCGAGGCGCCGTCGTCGACGGCCCGCTGCGCGGTCGACAGGAACTTGTCCAGCAACGGCCCCGGCCGCCCCAGCGCACTGGCGATCTCCTCCTCCGAGGCGTCGATGCGGTACGGACCCGGCAGGTAGCGCCGGTCCACGCCGTATCGCACGACCTGCTCGCCGTACACCTCGCCGAAGGCCGACGAACTGGTCACGATGGCGAACTGCCTGCCGAGCATCATGGCCATGTGGTATGCGGTCTCGCTGATGCCGACGACCGGGATCTCCATCAGGCTCCTGCCCTCGGCCAGACCGACATCGAGCGTGCAGCCGATCACGAAGGCATCGAAGCCCTCGCGCTCGGCGCGCCGCATGTTGTTGAGCGTCTCGATGTTCTGGTAGTACTGCAGCGCGCGCCAGTTCTCGATGTCGCGCACCATCACCGGGATGCCGGTGACGTGCAGCTCGGTATCGGCACGGATGACCGCGCCGCACTGCTGCTCCAGCGTCTGCCCGTAGGCATCCCACACCGCCTCGTGGCGATACGCGCTCGCGCTCTGGTACCAGATCTTCATCACGTGTCTCCGTCGATGGATTCCGAGCCGCGTCCCGCCGCGGCACCCTTCGCCTCGCTTCGCTCAGGCGAGGCGTAGCCCGCCGGAAGGCCCGACTCGGTCATCCGGCACCAGCAGCCGCCGGTACGACCGGGCAGGCAGTCGTCGGCACCCGCGACGACGCGGCCCTGCTCGACGGTGACCGGCCTGTCGTGGCTGGGAAACAGGAAGAAGCGCGGGGCGATGTGCATCAGTCGCTTGAGCGCGATCTTCTCGCTTCGCCGTGCGACGACGTAGTTCGCCGTCAGGCCGTAATCGTTGACCGTCGCGGTCGGCATCATCAGCTGATGGCGCACGCTGTAGACGAGGTCGCCACAGAAGCAGGCCAGCCCCTGCTCGGTGTCCGCCAGCACGAGCATCGATCCCTCGGTATGACCGCCGGCGGCGACGCAACGCAGGCCCGGCAGCACGGTCTCGGACACCGTGCCTTCCAGGTCGAGCAGCGCCATCGCCCCGGGCGTGTGCAGCCGATCGATCAGGTGCTTGATGTCCTCCGGCGGATAGGACGGGCCGGAAAGACCGCTGACCGCATACTCGAGCTCGCGACGGTTCACGACGACCGTGGTCGTCATCGGGAGTTGATCAGTCTGCCCGGCGTGATCGATGTGCAGGTGGGTGTGCAGCACGAAGTGGACGTCCTGCGGCCGCACGCCGTGCACGCCGAGCTGGTGGACCAGGCGCTGTTGCGGCGTCTCGATGCCTCGCGCCCGGTCGCCGATGCGACGCAGGATGTCGGGATCGCGAAAACCGGTGTCGATCAGGACCTTCTGCTCGCCCTGCGTCAGGAGCCAGCCCTGGACCGGTACGCGGACGACGTCGCTGCCCTCGCCATTGGGCACGATGCGACGCTGGTTCAGCTCGACCTCGCCCAGATCGAGCGTGTAGATCGTCCAGGCCATGCGGTGCTCGCCCTCAGAGGGCCGCGTCGCGGCGGGTCGCCGGCACGCCGGCGGCATCGAGACCGAGCCCCAGCACGCCGGGATTGACGACGTGCGAGGGGTCGGTGACCCGCTTGAGCTGCTCCAGCACCCGCCAGGCCGTCTGGCCTTCGAGCGCCTGCGCGAACGGATAGGACTTCGCCCACTGCACGTGCAGCGAGCCCATGTCGCGGAACATCTTCTGCATCCGGTAGCGCAGGTCGAGCGCAGCCGCGGTTCGCGCCTCGTTCTCCTCGATATCCCTGGTTCGCGCCTTCCGATCCTCGGTCGCGTAGTGGCTCCGATAGAGCCCCAGCGGGCGCTTCCAGAAGATCACCGGCTCGATGCCCCAGAAGTGCCCGTGCAGCAGCGAGTTGCATGCGAGCCGGATGCCGTGTCGGTTCAGGATCGCCGCGTTGTCCGCCGCGAACCCCTCGAACGCCTTCATCGCGTCGACGGCCCTGGACGCCGGGAACTTCGCGTTCACCGGGAAGTTCACTTCGCCCTCCCGGTTCGCCATGATCTCGCCCACGTTCAGGTAGGGGCCGTAGCGCAGGCCGAACGGGATCGTCGTCGGCAGCGCACGCGCGCCGAAGCGACGGCAGATCGCGTCGATGCGTCGCCGCACCCGGTCGGCCGCGGCCTGGTCCGCCGCTTCGGCGATGTAGTACATGGCGTTCGGCAGCCCCTTCAGGAACCCGAGCCCGGACGGATGCCACGCGCGCCAAAGCGCATGCAGCGCGCGCGGCTTGTCGGGGTTGTCGGCCAGGAACTGGCGCACCATTCGCCGGGTCTCGTCGCGCGGCGACGGCGGCCGCAGCGCGTACTCGTTCACGAAGTACCCGTCGAACGCGAATGCCTCGGTGTGCAGCCCGCTCTGCGCCATCGCCGCCTGCGCCTGCACGAGCGATACCCGGTCGCCGAAGCTCACGCAGCCGAACGACATCTTCGGCCACGGCTCGAGCAGCAGGTGCACCTTCGTCTTGATGCCGAAGGCGCCCGAATCGCACAGGAACAGCCCGGTCAGGTCCGGGCCGTTGTAGCGGTAGAACGGCGCGGTGCCCGACGTCGCCCACGATCCGGTCCTCAGCACCTCGCCATCGCCCAGCACCACCTCGAGCCCGAGCACGTGCTCGGCCAGCGTCATCCGGCCCATGCCGGTCGCGTTCTGCGAGAGCCCGCCGCCGACGGTCGCGAAGTTGCCGGACAGGGTGCCGAGATATGGAACCCGCATCCCGGTTCCCCTCAGCGCCTCGCGCAGATCGACCCAGCGAACGCCCGTCTCGAGCGTCACGTAGCGATCGACGGTGTTGACCTCGAGCACGCGGTTGAAGCCGGCGTTGTCGATGACCAGCGTGTCGGGCCGGATCGGGACGTGGCCCTTCGTGTACGACATGCCGCCGCCGCGCGTGTTCACGGCGAGGCCCCGACGCTGTGCGAGCCGCATGATCGCCGACAGGTCCTCGACCGTCCGCGGCCGAAGCACCGCCATCGCGGTCTCGCCCCGCTCCTCGGAGAAATCCATCGAGTACAGCCTGCGGCGTTCGAGATCGGTGTCGACCGCGTCGGCCCCGAGAAGATCGACCAGCTCGCGCACGACCGCGTCCTGCGCTGAAGCCGTGGCCGTTTCCATCACGTCGACACTCATCTGCCCTTCCCTCCAGGGTCGGCCAACCGGTGCGTGCTGCTCACACGACCTTCTGCAGCCGGTCTTCTCTGATCCATGACAACAGCGTGGCGCGCTGCACGCGGTTCGTCGCCGTCATCGGCAGCGCGTCGGCGACATAGATCGCCCGCGGCACCTTGAAGCCGGCGAGCCGCTGGCGCAGCTGGCCGAGAACGTCCGGCCATTCGCAGGCGCGCGGGGCGACCAGCACCGCGGCCGCAACCTCCTCCAGGCGCTCGTCGGGTACGCCGAGCACGCACACGGCGGAAGTGCCGCACAGGTCCCGCAGCACCTGCTCGACCTCTGCCGGCGCGACGTTCTCGCCGCCGACCCGGATCATCTCCTTCAGGCGTGCGACGTACACCAGCTGGCCCTGCGCGCCGATGCGACCCAGGTCGCCGGACCTGAACCAGCCGTCCGACGTGAAGGCCGCCGCCTGGGCATCGGGATTCTCGAAATAACCCGGGCTGACCGTCGGGCCGCGCATCTGGATCTCGCCGACCTGGTCCACCCCGAGTACGCGCCGATCCTGCGGATCGACGATCCGGATCCCGTTCCCGGGCTGGGGCCGACCGTTGCCGGTCACCCTGAGCTCGATCGGATCGTCCGGGAACCACATCGTGTACTGACCCGCGGTCTCGGTCATCCCGTACAGGTTCGACACGCCGGGAATGCCGAGCTCGTCCCGGATGCGCAGCAGGAACGCAGGGGTGCCGAGATCGTGCGTGACCTGCATCGACGCGAGCTTCTCGCGCGTGCGGCCGGCGCCCAGCGCGAGCACGTCCCGGTAATAGACCATGTGCGACACGTCGCAGCGATGTGCCGCCACCTCGTCGACGAAGCGCTCGGGATCCCACACCGACATCGAGTGAAGCGTGCAGCCGGCCAGCATGCACACGGTCAGCGCGTGCATCGATCCACTGCAGTGGAAGAAGGGACCCGCGCTGATGAACCGGCTCGACGGCGTCAGCCGCTGGCACCGCGCGACATAGGCCGCGGTCGCCAGGTACGCGGCGTCGGTCAGCATCACGCCCTTCGGGATCGACGTCGTTCCCGAGGTGTACTGGATGCAGAAGACCTGCGGAGGCGTACGGCACGTCGAGCGTTCGGACACGGTGCCGATCGACGCCACCGGCCACGCCGTCGGCGGTTCGTCGTCCAGCGCCTCGAAGACCTGCAGGTGCCCACCGGCCCGGGCGAGCACGGCTGCGGCCTCGTCCGCGTACTGGCGGCCGCGATAGCGGCGGGTGGTCACGAGCGCGTGAAGCCGCGCGGCGTGAAAGATCACCTCGAGCTCCCGGCCGGTGAGCCGCGTGTTGATCGGCACCGCGACCGCACCGAGCGCGTTCAACGCGAGGAAGGTCTCGACCCACGCGAAGGAATTGTGGAACCACAGGCCGACCCGCTCGCCCGGCGCGATCGAGCGACCCAGCAGCTGGCGCACCTGGTCGACGCGGCGACCGAGCTCGCGCCACGTACGGGTCCGGCCGTCGATCGACAGCGCGACCTGGTCGGGCAGATGGGCGACGTCGTGCCACAGCAGGTCCACCAACCGAAGGCCGGCACCTCCCATTTCAGTCGTCCTGCGGAAACTGCAGCACCGCGCATCCAGGTGTGGGCACGAACGGATACGGCACCTCGGCGCCACCGCGGACCGGCAGCACGCCGATCGCGTGCCCGGACGTCGAGACCGCCTGCGCCTGGTTGAGCAGCCGGATCTGCAGCGTCAGGAATCCGAACCCGTCGATCTGCTGCTTCGCGAGCACGATCGCCTCGGCCCGGATCGCGTCGCGGGCCACGTCCATCCGTCGATAGCGGAACTTCAGTCGCCACAGCCAGCCCCGCGGGCCCAGGACATCCTTGACGAGCTGCACGAGCACGTGCTGCTTCCACGATCCGTTGATCAGGACGTCGGGCAGCTTGTCGTGCTCCTTCGCGAAGGTCTGGTCGTAATGGATGCGGTGCCAGTTCTCGACCGCGGCCGACCACCGCATGATGTGCGCGGTGGTGATGACGCCCTTGTCGAGCGTGGCCAGTGTCTGCCCGACCTCGATCGCCTCGTAGTCCACGGCCACTACCTCCAGATCAGGGTCTGGCGGTTGATCAGCAACAGCTCGCCCGCCTCGGTACGGAACGTCGTCTCGATGTCGACCAGCAGCATCGGGCCGCTCTTGCCCTCCTTGAGCACGACGTTCGCGTAGCGCGCCTGGGCGACGCACCGCTCGCCGAGCGCGAGGCAGCGGAAGAACTCGATCTCGTTGCCGCCGTTCAGCAGGCGCTTGAACGGCGACGCGATCGGCTCCAGGCCGAAGAACATGCCGTCGTTGCCTGCGCTGCCGTCGGCGTCGGGATCGGCCTGGACGGCGTCCAGCGGATCGGGCGCGCCGGCCGCGGTCCGGAACGCGTGAACCGGATAGAGCGGCGGCGCCACCAGCGTTCCGAAGGCGGTGGCGGCCGCATGGGCGTCGTCGTAATAGAGCGGGTCGCGATCCATGATCGCCTGCACGAAGCGGCGAAGCGTGTCGCGCTCGAGCGGCGCCGTCGACACCTTCGGCTCGCCGCGCCGTCCGATGTAGGACGCGTAGTCGGTCTGCGCAGCCGTCATGGCGTCAGGCCTGTCGGGCCGCAGCCTGCGCTGCACGTCGGTAGCCGTCGAGATGCCCGCCGCGCATCACCTTGCCGGGCAGCGGATGGCCGACGATCCGCTCGGCTTCGCGTGCGACGTCCAGAAGGCGCTCCAGGTCGACGCCCGTCTCGACACCGATCTCCTGGCACAGGTGCACCAGATCCTCCGTCGCGATATTGCCGGGGGCATCCTTGAAGCCCGCATAGGGGCAGCCGCCGAGACCCGCCACGGCCGAGTCGAAATCGTCGACCCCCATCTCCATCGCCGCGAACGCGTTGCTCAGCCCGAGCCCGCGCGTGTCGTGAAGATGCAGGTTGATGCGCTGCTCGGGCCAGCGATCCTGGACCTTCCCGACGAGCCTGCGGATCGACAGCGGATTCGCCCAGCCCATCGTGTCGGCGAGCTGGATCAGCTCGATCTCGAGCCCGTGTTCGCCGGCCATGCGCATCAGGCGATCGATCAGTCCCACGACGTGGTCGGCGCCAATCTCCCCGCTGTAGTTGCAGCCGAAGGCCGCCATCACGCTGACCTCCTCGGCCCGCACGCCGAAGCGCTCGAAGCCTTCGATGCGCTTCTCGGTCTCGACGAAGGTCTCGTCGATGCCGCGATTGGTGTTCTTCCTGGAGAACGCCTCGCTCGCGGTGACGCTGAGACTGCCGTGCACGTCGAGCTTCTTCGTCATCACCGCGCGCTGCATGCCCTGCGTGTTCAGGTACACGCAGGTGTAGCGCGTGCCGTCGCGGCGCCTGAAGCCGGCGACCACCTCCTCTGCATCCGCCATCTGCGGCACCCACTTGGGGCTCACGAACGACGTGACCTCGATCTCCGGGAAGTTGCAATCGGAGAGCATGTCGACCAGCCGGACCTTTTCCGAGGTCGCGACCGGGTTCTTCTCGATCTGCATGCCCTCGCGCGGGCCGAGTTCGTGAATCGTGATCCGCTTGGGCAGTGGCATGTCCGTGCTCCGATGAAGGATGAAAGGTCGAAGGCGACGCGCGCTCGCGCGGGTGCCGCCGTCTCTACCGGTTCAGGCCGTAGAACGCGAGTACCTGATCGACACGCTCGCGCGGTGGCGTCGCGTTCATCCACCCGTGCCGGCTCTGCGACAAGCCCACGCTGCGCTTCAGGTCGACCAGGCTCTCGGCCATCTTGAGCGTGACGGCGATGCCGTCCAGGATGGGCACGTCCTTCACACGCGTGACGCCGTTGGAAGCGAGCAGGATGTTCAGCGGCATCTCGCCGGGCACGATGACGTCGGCACCCCGGCCGATCAGTTCGAGCGCACTGCGTTCGAAGCGCTCGATCAGTTCGCCCGGGTCGTTCCACGCGTTCAGCACGTCGTGGAAGGTGAACCCGACGGGCTTGACGCCCGTGCATCGGCTCTGCAATCCGTAGATGCCGATCTGCTCCTCGAACAGCGGAACCATCCGGTCGATGAACACCAGCAGGCCGAAGCGATGCCCGAGCATGCACGCGAGGTGGAAGCTCGCTTCGCCATAGCCCACGACCGGCATGTCGACGAGGCTGCGGATCTCGCGGATGAACGGGTTCGGCAGCGTGCACATCGCATACGCGTCGAAGCCGCCGTCCTGCGCCTTGACCGCCTGCGTGAACCACTGCATCGCGTGCATCGTGTAGAGCGAGGAGAACGCGATGTCGGTGCCGGGGTAGTTCGTCGGGTAGGTTCCCTCCTTCAGTCCGTGCATCACGACTTCGGTGTCCGCGCGCACCACCTTGCGGATGTGCCGCTCGATCGCCTGCGAATACGCCGGAAGCGTCTCGAGGACGGTAAAGCTCTGGTGCCAGATTCTCATCGTGTTCCCGCGAGAGGATTGTTGCGGCGCAATGCGCAGCGGTGATCCGACGGAGGTGCGCGAGGCGCCGGCGATGCTGCGCCGATTGCGCGAAGGCCAGAGGATATTGACGCCCGCCGCCATTTGTCAAATCCATGACGGCATGTGCTAGTATTTTTCCGCTCCATGCCCGGACGTGCTCGTGCCCGACCTGAACCTGTTGCTGGTTTTCGAGGCCATGCTGCTGCACCAGAACGTGACCGTTGCCGCAGGCCACATCGGTCTCACGCAGTCCGCGATGAGCAATGCGCTCGGCCGGCTTCGCCGACAGTTCGACGACCCCTTGTTCGTCAACACCGGCAGCGGGATGCTCGCCACGCCCCGCGCGCTGGAGCTGTCGCGCCCGCTGATGCAGGCGCTCACGCTGATCCGCTCGGCGACCAAGCGCGAGAAGCGCTTCGACGCGCAGCAGTCGCGTCGCACCTTCCGCTTTCACATGACCGACATCGGCGAGATGGTCTTCCTGCCGCCGCTGGTGCAGCGCCTGGATGAACTCGGTGTCGGGGTGCGGGTCGAGTCCGCGCAGCTCGACTCGCGCGAGATCGTCGAGCGCCTCGAGTCCGGCGAGATCGACTTCGCGGCCGGGTACCTGCCGAGCCTCACGCGAAGCGTCCAGCACGCCGCGCTCTACCGCGAGCGCTACGTCTGCATGACCCGCAAGGGCCACCCGATGCTCCGGCGAGGCGGCATGAACGCGGACAACTTCAAGTCCGCGACCCACGTGCTGATCGAATCGCTCGGCTCCGACCACCGGAACATCGAGCGCAGCTTTGCCGCCAACGGGATCAAGCGCGAGTTCACGCTGCGCGTCCAGCACTACATGGTGATCCCGATGATCGTCTCGACGACGGACCGCGTCGTGACGCTGCCCGGCGGCGCTGCAAGGGCGCTGTCGTCGCTCGCCGCGGCACGCATCCATCCGCTCCCGATCGAGATCCCCGACTTCAACGTCTCGCTGTTCTGGCACACCCGCTTCGCAGAGGATCCGCCGATCCGATGGATGCGCGAGCTCTTCGTCGACCTGTTCTCGACGTGGGCCAGGCCGATATGAGCCGCCGCGGCGCGCGCTGCCGGATCGGTGTCGACGTCGGCGGCACCTTCACCGATCTCGCGCTGTACGACGAGGCCGCGGGGGAAATGCACGTTCGCAAGATCCTAAGCACCCCCGCCGACCCCTCGATCGCGGTGCTCCAGGGCCTGGACGAGCTCGTGGCACGCGCCGGCCTGAGCGTCGCGGCCCTCGCCGAGGCGATCCATGCGACGACCGTCGCCACCAATGCGGTGATCCAGCGCAACGGTCCGGCGACCGGGCTGCTGACGACGAAGGGCTTTCGCGACGTGCTGCTGATCGGGCGCCAGAAGCGCTGGGATCTCTACGACAACAGCATCGACAAGCCGGTACCGGTCGTCACCCGGGATCACATCTGGGAGGCGGCGGGCCGCATGCGCCACGACGGCACCGAGCTGACCGCCCTGGACGAGGCGGGCGTGAGGCGCGCCGCCCGGCAGATGGTGGCCGCCGGCATCCGGACGGTGGCGATCGTGTTCCTGCATTCGTACGCCAACGCCTCGCACGAACGGCGGGCAGCGCAGATCGTCCGTGACGCGGCCCCGGGCCTGTCGATCTGCCTGTCCAGCGACGTCTCGCCGGTATACCGGGAGTACGAGCGCGCCAGCACCACGACGCTCAATGCCTACCTGATGCCGATCGTCGGAGACTACGTCCGGCGCATCGAGCGCGGACTGCTCGAGCGCGGGTTCCGGCAAAAGCTCTTCATCATGCAGTCCAACGGCGGGGTCGCCACGCCCGACATCGTCGAGCAGTTTCCGATCCGCATCATCGAAAGCGGGCCTGCCGCGGGCGTGATCACGGCCGCGCGCTACACCGGCGCCGCTGGCACCGACAACCTGTTGTCCTTCGACATGGGCGGCACGACCGCCAAGGTCTGCCTGATCGAGGCCGGTCGACCGGCGCTGTCGAGCCAGTTCGAGGTGGACATGGTCCACCTGAAGCGGAACAGCGGCCTGCCGATCAACGTGTCGGCGATCGACCTGGTCGAGATCGGCTCCGGCGGCGGAAGCATCGCGCGGGTCGAGATGGGCGCGATCGCGGTCGGCCCGCAGAGCGCGGGATCGGAGCCCGGGCCGATCTGCTACGCGAGGGGCGGCGTGGATCCGACGGTCACCGACGCCGATCTGGTGCTGGGCTATCTCGACGCCGACCACTTCCTGGGCGGCGAGATGCATCTCGATCTGCCGGCCGCGCGTCGCGGCATCGACGCGGCGATCGGCAAGCCGCTGGGCATCGACACCGCCGCCGCCGCCTGGGGCATCCACGAAGTGGTCACGGCCACGATGGCCCAGGCCGCACGTGTCGTCTCGGTGAGCAGGGGCAAGGACCCGCGGGACTTCGCCCTGGTGCCCTTCGGTGGCGCCGGCCCCGTTCACGGCGTGCGTCTCGCGCGCATGCTCGGCTGCAGCCGCGTCGTCTTTCCGCACGATGCGGGGGTCGAGTCGGCGGTCGGTCTGCTCGTCGCCGAGCCGGCCTTCGACCTCGTCCAGACCCGGATCGTCGCGCTCGACGCCGGCACCATCACGGCGATCAACGCGATCTACGGCGAACTCGAGGCGGCAGGCCGGCGGCAACTCGCCGCCTGCGGCATCCGTTCGGGCGTGCGCCTGCGTCGAAGCGCCGACATGCGCTTTCGCGGCCAGGGCTACGAGATCACCGTCGACCTCCCGCAGGCGCGGTATCGGGCCGCGGATGCCCGAACGCTGCGCGAAGCCTTCGCGGATGCGTACGCGTCGACCTACGGCGAGCGCAGCATCGATCGCGAGGATCCGATCGAGATCGTCCACTTCCGGATCAAGGCGAGCGGCCGCCCGGGCACCGGCCTGAAGCCGATCCTGCGGCCACCTCCCGACCACGACGCGCCACAGGCCCTCAAGGCACACCGCCAGGCGTACTTCCCCGAGACCGGCGGCTTCACCCGCTGCCCGGTCTTCGATCGATACCGCCTGAAGCCGGGCGAGCGCATGCCCGGACCCGCGCTCATCGAGGAGCGTGAATCGACGATCGTCGTCATTCCGGACTGCGACGCCCATCTCGACCCGGAAGGCCACGTCGTGGTCGACCTGGCACCGTCGGAGCCCTTGCGATGAGCACGATCGATCCGGTCACGTTCTCGGTGATCTGGGGCGGGCTGCTGTCGACCGCCGCCGAGATGGGCGTGACCCTGACGCGGACCGCCTACTCGGTCGCCGTGCGCGAGGGCTCGGACTTCTCCACCGGCGTGTTCAGCGCCGACGGCGACATGGTCGCGCAGGGTGACTACAGCCCCGGCCATCTCGGCTCGATGGCGTATTGCGTGCGTCGCGTACTGGAGGACTATCCCGCGCACGCGCTGTCGCCCGGGGACGCGATCATCTGCAACGACCCGGGCATCGGCGCCGGCCATCTGCCGGACCTGTACATGATCTGCCCGGTGCACCTCGACGGCGAGCTGCTGGGCTTCGCGGTCAACATCGCGCACCAGATCGACATTGGCGGATCGGGTGCCGGCTCGCAGACGATCACCGGCATCCAGGACAACTTCCAGGAAGGCCTGCGGTTCCTGCCGACGAAGGCCTTCGACCGGGGCGAGCCGGTACGCGACATCCTTCGCGTCATCGAAGCCAACGTGCGCGTGCCCGAGGTCGTCGGCGACGTGCGGGCGCAATACACCGCCAACATGACCGGGGCGCGCCGGATCCAGGCGCTCGCCAGGCGCTACGGCGTGCAGGCCCTGCGCGACGCGATGAAGCGCCTGATCGACGAGAGCGAGGCCCGCATGCGCAGTGCGATCCGGGCGCTCCCCGAGGGCGTCTACCGCTTCGAGGATCGGCTCGACGACGCCGGCCCGGGTACCGAGCCCGTCGAGGCACGGATCACCGTCACGATCCGCGACGGCGCGGTCGTGATGGACTGGGCCGGCAGCGGGCCGCAGCGCGAGGCGGGGATGAACTGCTACCTGCACTACACGGCCGCCTACTCGATCGCCGCGCTCAAGAGCGTCACCCTGCCGCAGGCGCCCCAGAACGAGGGCATCATCCGCACGATCGAGGTGAAGGCCCCGCCCGGCTCCTTCTTCAACGCGACCCGTCCGGCACCCTGTGGCGGGCGCGCGGTCGCCTCGCACCGGATCTACGAGGTCGCGATGGGCGCGCTCGCGATGGCGGTGCCCGAACGCGCGATCGCGGCGACCTCGCACTTCTTCAACCCCAACATCGGCGGTACGGATCCGACGACCGGGCGCCAGTTCATCTGCTGGGAATCGGTGATCGGCGGGATCGGCGCGCGGGCCGACAAGGACGGCGTCGAGGCGACGTCCTCGCCCTGGAACGGCACCAACGTGCCGGTCGAGATCCAGGAGAGCCGCAATCCGGTGCTGGTCGAACGACTCGAACTGATTCCGGACTCGGCTGGCGCGGGCACCTATCGCGGCGGTTGCGGCCTGCGCAAGGATCTCCGGATACTCGCGGACGGGGTCACGCTCTACAACCTCGGCGACAGGCATCGCTTCGCCCCCTACGGCCTTGCCGGCGGCAAGGCCGGACGGCTCGGCACGACCACGTTGAACCCCGATCGCCGCAAGGCCGTCCCGCTGCATTCGAAGGGTACGTACCGGCTCGGCGCGCGCGACCTGATCAGCTGGCAGACGGCAGGCGCGGGCGGCGTCGGCGACCCGCTGAAGCGCGACGTCGCACTCGTCGAGCGGGACGTGCGCAACGGGCTGGTCAGTGCCGAAGGCGCCGCCAGGGACTATGGCGTGGTCATGAAGCCGGGGCGGCCGGACGTCGACATCGACGCCACGGCTCGACTGCGCAAGCGCCGCGCGAAGACCCGCGACGCCGCGCGCACGAAGCCCGGGACGGCATCGACCCCGAAGGCGCGCCCGAAGCGCTCGCCATCGAGACGGTCGCCGAAGTGAAACCAGATCCGCATCGCACACGCTCGTGTTAGTTTTGTTGAACCCACTCGAAGGGAGGAGACTGATGGCAACGACAGCAATCTCGAAATTGGCGCTCGCCGCGGCGGTGGCAGGGCTGGCAATCGCCCGCGTCGGCCTCGCAGGGGCCGCGGAAGTCGGCGTGACGGACTCGACGATCAAGATCGGCATGTTCGGGCCGCTGACCGGACAGACCAGCATCTTCGGCTATCCGATCAACAACGGCGCGGTCGCCCTCTACAAGGACGTCAACGACAAGGGCGGCATCCACGGCCGCAAGATCGAGATCATCCACGAGGACGGCGCCTGTGATCCGGCGAAGACCCGGGCAGCGGTCA
The DNA here is from genome assembly GCA_050248115.1 of Lautropia sp. Lineage (GTDB taxonomy): Bacteria > Pseudomonadota > Gammaproteobacteria > Burkholderiales > Burkholderiaceae_E > Lautropia. Next base: position 142,673 of record JBFWSZ010000009.1, on the reverse strand, counting down.
AGAAGCTGATCCACAGCGACAAGGTCTTCATGATCCACGGTGGCAACTGCAGCGCCGCGGTCGTCGCCGCCCGCGACGAATTCATCGAGAGCAAGGTGCCGTACATGGTGATGGCGGCGACGCAGGACGCGATCAGCTCGCCGGTCAACAAGTACGTCTTCACCACCACGCTGCCGGCGACCGGCGACAGCGGCGTGATGCTGGCGTTCGCCAAGACGATCCCGGGCGTCAAGAAGCTCGCCGTCGTGCGGCATCCGAACGAATGGGCCGGCTCGAAGTACGCGAAGATCGAGAGCGGCTACAAGGACGCGGGGCTGCAGCTGGTTGCCGACGTGCAGCTCGAGGCGAAGGCCGCGGATGCGACCTCGGCCGTGCTCAAGATCAAGGCGGCCGCGCCGGACGTCACGCTGTTCCTGCTCTACCCTGGGGAATCGGCCGTCTTCCTGCGTGACGCCGCGAAGTACGGGCTCAAGGGCCCGTTCGTCGGCACCACCGCCGTCACCGACATGCTGGACCTGACCCAGCGCGCCGGCGGCGAAGCCGCGACGAAGGACACCTACGTCACGTCCTTCCTCAAGGGCCCGGTCAGCAGTCCCGAGCTCTCGGCCTACAGCGACATCTTCAAGAAGTACTTCCCCGACGACAAGGTGCAGTCGCTGTCGTTCTACGGGATGTCCGGCGCCGTCACGATCATCGATGCGCTGAAGCGGGCCGGCAAGGACCTGACGCGGGACAAGTTCCTCGCCGCGCTCGAGAGCACGAAGGACGGCGACGCCGGGCCTGCGTACTGCAAGGTGAACTTCTCGAAGGACCGCCACCAGGGATGCCTGGACGGCACGATCTGGACGCTGAAGGACGGCAAGATCGTCAACGTCGGCGCGTCCTGGAAGGACGTCAAGCAGTAGCCTGCCGCCGGGGGACAGACGCACGTCGCCCCGGCGCTGCCCGCACACCCGCGGGCGGCGCCGGGAACCGCGCCCCCGCCCACTCGAACCGCCGCGCGGAGCGCATATCCCGATGGACGCCATCACGCTGGTCGTTGCCGGCTTTGCAAACGGCAGCCTGTACGCACTGGTTGCACTCGGCCTCGTGCTGATCTACAAGACCCAGGACGTCGTCAATTTCGCCCACGGCGAGATCCTCATGGTCGGCGCGTTCTTCGGCTACACGATCGCGCAGATCCTCGGTTGGCCCTATCCGATCGCACTCGTCACGGCCGTGCTGCTGTGCGGGGTCCTGGGCGCGGTCATCGAGCGCGTCGCGTTCCGCAGGCTGGCGCACGAGCACCACATCACGCTCGCGATGGTCACGGTCGGGCTGTCGTTCTCGCTCAAGGGCGTCGCGCGGGTCCCCTTCGGCGAGGACATCTACACCTTTCCGCCGATGTTCAAGGACGCCTCGCCGATCGTCGTCGGGTCGGCCGTGATCTCGCCGCAGAGCCTCCTGATCATCGGTGTCGCCATCGCGATGTCGCTGCTGCTCTACTTCTTCTTCCGGCTCACGACGATCGGCAAGCAGATGCGCGCGACGCAGCAGAACCTGATGGGGGCCAAGTATGTCGGCATCAACACCGGTCGGGTGTTCTCCAGCACCTGGGCCCTGGCCTGCGCAGCCGGCGGCGCAGCCGGCGTGCTCGCGGCACCGGTGTCGCTGCTCTACCCGGACATGGGCACGAACTTCCTGCTGAAAGGCTTCGCCGCAGCCGTGCTCGGCGGCTTCGAGAGCATCCCGGGCGCCATCATCGGCGGGCTGCTGATCGGCGTGATCGAGATGCTCTTCGGCGGCTACGTGTCCACGGCGTTCCAGCACGTGTCGGCCTTCTGCATCATCATCGTCGTGCTGTTCGTGCGCCCCTACGGGCTGTTCGGACAGAAGTCCGCGCACAGGGTCTGAGACATGGGTCGCCTGAATGCCGTCCACCGCTGGTTCGGTCCGGCCCTGCTGGTCGTGCTCGCCGCCGCACCGCTCGCGACCGACCGCTACCTGCAGTACGTGCTGAACCTGGTGCTCGTCTACGTCATCATCGCGATCGGGCTCAATCTGCTGCTGGGCTACGCCGGCCAGTTCGCGTTCGCGCATGCGGCGCTGATGGGGATCGGGGCGTATACGGCAGCGCTGCTGATGTACCGCCTGCAGCTCTCGTTCTGGATCGCCCTGCCCGCCGCCGGCGTGGTCGCCACGATCATCGGGTCGATCGGCGCGCTGCCGGCGCTTCGCATGAAGCGGGTCTATCTGGCGCTGGTCACGCTCGCCTTCGCCGAGCTGATCCAGTGGGTACTGATCCACTGGAAGGGCCTGACGCTCGGCACCGACGGCGTGCGCGTGAAGTCGCCGTCCTTCTTCGGCGTGTCGCTGCACGGCGACGACCGGATCTTCTACCTGCTTCTGGTGGTCACCGTCGTGCTGTACGTGATCGGCAAGCGCGTCGTCGAGTCCCGGGTCGGGCGCTCGCTGGTCGCGATCCGGGAGAACGAGATCGTCGCGCAGTGCAACGGCATCGACATCGCCCGCACCAAGGGGCTCGTCTTCGCGCTGAGCGCGTTCTACGCGGGGATCGGCGGCGCGCTCTACGCCGTGACGCTCGGCTTCATCGTCCCCGACGCCTTCGGCATGTTCCAGCTGGTGGTCCACTTCTCGATCGTCGTGATCGGCGGCCTGATCAGCATGTACGGCTCGGTGCTGGGCGCGGTCCTGCTCACCACGCTGCCCGAGCTGCTGCGCGGGTTCCAGTCGATGCAGGAGATCATCTTCGGCGTGCTGCTGATGTTGTTCATCATCTTCATGCCGTCCGGTCTGGCGGGACTCGCCCGCAGCAAGGGGCTGCTGCCGGTCGAGATCCTGTCGCGCAACTGGCGCTCGCTTCATGCACGTACCACCGGCGCCGCCGCGCCCGCGGCCCCCCCGACCGGGCGTGAAGCCGAATGACGCCGCTGCTGCAGACGCGGGGGATCACCGTTCGATTCGGCGGCCTAGTCGCCGTGAACAAGGTCGATTTCGCGATTCCCGCCGGCGCGATCCACGGCGTCATCGGGCCGAACGGCGCCGGGAAGACGACCTTCTTCAACGCGTTGAGCGGGCTGGTCGATCTCGACGGCGGCCAGATCCTGTTCCAGGACGAAGACGTGTCGAGTGCGCCGGCGCACCGCCGTGCACGGCTCGGCGTGCGGCGTACCTTCCAGTCGGTCCAGCTCATTCCCCAGTTCACCGTGCTCGAGAACGTGCTGATCGGCATGCACGACCAGATCCGCGGGCGATCGCTGCGCTCGCTGTTCAGCCCGAGCGGCCGCGATCCCGCCGAGGAGGCCGCCCAGCAGAAGGTGGTCGACACCCTCGCCTTCCTCGGCATCGGTCAGACGCTGTTCAAGCGTCCTGTCGAACTCAGCTTCGCCGAACAGCGCTTCGTCGAGATCGCGCGCGCGCTGGTCGCGTCGCCGCGCCTGCTGATGCTCGACGAGCCGGCGGCCGGACTGAGCCCCAACGAGGTCACGCAGCTCAACGCCCTGCTGCGACGCATGCGCGAGGAGCTGTCGCTGACGATCGTGCTGGTCGAGCACGTGCTGTCGCTGGTGTTCGACGTGTCGGACCGCATCACGGTGCTCGACGGCGGCGCCGTGATCGCCGAAGGAGCGCCGGCAGAGGTACAGGCCGACGAGCGCGTGAAGCGCGCGTACCTCGGAGACGCCCATGCTTGAACTCGCGAACCTCGAATCGGGCTACGGGGCGCTGCGGGTGCTCCGGGGCATCAGCCTGACGGTGCCCAAGGGCAAGGTCGTCGCGCTGCTGGGCGGCAACGGCGCCGGCAAGACGACGACGATGAAGACCGTCGTCGGCGTGGTCCGGGCAACCGGCGGTGATGTGCGACTCGATGGCGCCTCGATCGCCAACCTCAGCACGCATGCGATCTTCGCCCGCGGCCTGGCGCTGGTCCCGCAGGGTCGCGAGCTCTTCGCCGACATGACCGTGCTGGAGAATCTCGAGCTCGGTGCGCTCTCCCGTGGCACGAGCGGTACCGGCCTGAGCACCGTCCGAGACGAGGTGTTCGACCTGTTTCCCCGGCTCAGGGAACGCAGCGCGCAACGCGCCGGATCGCTGTCGGGCGGCGAGCAGCAGATGCTCGCCACCGGCCGGGCGCTGATGTCGCGCCCCTCGGTGCTGCTGCTGGACGAACCCACCAACGGGCTCGCGCCGATCATCATCCAGGAGCTCGCGGCGGCGCTGAAGCGCCTGAACCAGGCGGGACAGACGATCCTGCTCGTCGAACAGAACGTCGGCGTCGCACTCGGCATCGCCGACGAGGTGTACGTGATGCGCAATGGCGAGATCGTGATGCATTCCGATGCCGCCGCGCTCGACAGCGCCGACGAGATGTTCAGCGCCTATCTCGGCTGACGCCCGCAGATCCCGCGGGCGCCGATCGACATCCCAGCGAAACGGAGGATTCCCGATGCATTCCCCTGATCCGGACGCACTGAAGCGGGCGGCCCCGCGGGCCGAGCAGACATTCTTCCCCGACCCGGCGCTCGACCGCGCGATGGGCGTCGTGATGGCGCTCGCGACGGAGGTCTACGTGATGCGCGACCGCCAGGCCGCGCTCGAGCGACTGCTCGCCAGGCGAGGCGCGCTCGACCCGAGCGAGCTCGACGCGGAACCGACCGCGGCCGAGGCACGGGAATCGCAGGCCGACCGCGATGCCTTCGTCGCCCACCTGATGTCCTCGGTTCTCGGGCAGCAGGCATCCAAGGGAGCGACGACATGAACACGCTCGAGCCCGTATCGCCGATCAGCGCGCGCAGCTTCGCGGCCGGCCAGCGCTTCGTCACGGGCGTGAAGGTCTACTGGCACACCGACCTCTTCCCCGCGCTTCGCGCCGAGTACGAGCAGCGCGCGGCGGCCTGCGACCGGCCGCCGGAGACGGTCGCCGAGGTTGCCGAGTGCCTCGCCGACAGCACGCTGTACCGGTACTTCGGCTGGTTCGAGCGGCACATGCAACGCTTCAAGTACGCCGGCCGCTACGGCCTGGTGCCGTGGCATCACCAGCAGCGCGAGGCACTGCAGGCGCGATTGCGCGACGAGCGCGTCGCCGAGGTCGAACTCGACCCTTCGCTGGAAATGCCGACCTACTACGTATCCTGCGACATCCACCAGCATCCGGGCGGGGTCTGGAGCGACCCGCTCGCCGGCCTCGTGTACCAGCGGGCTGCGAGCACCACGACGCCGCTGGCCGGCGCGCGGCATGCGGACCTGCACGACCGTTTCACCGACGTGATCGCGGCGATCGACCCGGATCCCGGGCGCATCCTCGACATGGGCTGCGGCTTCGGCAAGAGCACCAGGCCGATCGCGGCGCGATTCGAGCGCGCGCGGATCGATGCGATCGACCTGTCCGCGCCGTGCCTGGAGGCTGCCGCGATCGACTGCGAGCGCGTGCGATTCCGGCAGATGAACGCGGCGGCGACGGATTACCCGCCAGGCCAGTTCGATCTGGTCACCTCGACGATGCTCCTTCACGAGATGCCCCCGTCGGTGATCGAACAGACGCTGGCGGAGTCGGCGCGCCTGCTCAGGCCGGGCGGCAAGATGGTCCATCTGGACTTCTATCACCTGCCGGACGCGTTCGGGCGCTTCATCCACTACACGCACGGGCAGCGCAACAACGAACCGTACATGCAACCGCTCGCCGAGATGGACCTCGCCGCCACGATCGAACGCGCCGGCTTTCGAAACGTCCGGATCGAACCCTTCGAGGAAACCGACGGCGCGCTCGCTCCCGACCATGCGACGTGGCGCTACCCGTGGACGGTCATCACGGCGGAGCGTGCCTGACATGTCGACGACCGCCAGCGAGACCCGTCCGGCATCGACACCGGCGTTCGGGCCAGCGCCGCAGCTCGTCGATCCGCAGCGGGCGCGCCACCTCCTCGAGACTGCCGGCATCGACCTGCTCTGCGTGAAGCAGGACGAACACCTGTACTACCTCTCGGGCTACATCTCGGACGCGTCGCGCTGTCACTTCTACGACGACTGGGCATGCGTCGCCTGGCCACGCTCGGCGTCGATTCCGGGCGCGCTGTTCGTGCCGGACTACGATCTCGCCTACATGGTCACCAGGCCCAGCTGGCTGCCCGAACTGCGCGCGTACGGCTCCGAATGGTCGAGCGCCGGCTCGCTTCTCAAGGAGATCAACGCGGGCGTCGGCATCGAGACCGAACTGCGGGCGCCGCTGCGCGAACTGTTCGCCAGGACGCGGCCCGGCCTGAAGGCGACGATGACCGAGGCGGTGCTCGCCTACGTCGATGCGCACTTCGGCAGCGCACCGCTGACGATCGGCTGCGACGACCTGCGCTACGGCCAGGTGCTCGCGCAGGCGCTGGGAGGCCGCGCCACCATCGTCGACGCCCGCCCGGTGCTGCGCCGGATCCGGGCGGTCAAGTCGGAGGCCGAGATCGACGTGCTGCGGCAGGCCGCGCTAATCAACGATCGCGCGATGGCGCGTGCCGCAGCCGCCGTGCGAAGCGGCGGGCCGTGGCGCGACATGGTCGACGCCTACCGCGTGTCGCTCGCCGGCGAAGGCGCCAAGCCGCTCGGCGAGCGCGGCATGCTCTTCAACGGCGGACCCGACGGATCCTTCGTGCTGGATCCGGCGTACATCGAGGCCAAGCGCTTTCGCGGTGGCGACACGGTGCTGCTCGACTGCATCTCCGAGTTCCGCCTCTACCACGCCGACATGGCCCGCACGGCAGTCGTCGGCGAACCCACGGCGCGCCAGCGCCAGCTGCATCGCGCCGTCGTCGAGGCATTGGCGGCGGCCGAGGCGCAGATGCGCCCGGGCACGCACACCTCGACGATCACCGAGGTGGCGGCACGGGTGCTGCGGCAGCTGGGCCTCGAGCCCCGATGGACGACGCTGGTGTCCCACCCGATCGGCCTGCGGGTGTTCGACTACGCCGAGCCCGAGCACGAGTTCGGCGGGTGGCAGCTCGAGGCCGGCATGGTGATGAACTTCGAAGTCTTCTACCGAGATCCGCAGGAAGGCGGCATGCATTTCGAGGACACCGTCGTGATCCGCCCGAACGGCCTCGAGATCTTCTCGCCGACGGGCCGCGACCTGATCGTCGCGAACTGAGCGATCCGGGTTGCCGCCCGACATGCGCCCGCACGAGCAGAACGTCGTCATCACCGGCGGGGCCGGCGGACTGGGACGCGCAGCGGCGCGCGCATTCATCGGCGCGGGCGCCCGCGTGGTGCTCGCGGACGTCGACCGCGGCGCGCTCGATCGGGCGATCGAGGATATCCAGGCGCCGGCATCGGCATTGCGAGCGCTCGCCTGCGACGTCGGCGACGCCGGCGAGTGCGAGGCGATGGTCGGCGAGGCACAGGCCTGGTTCGGTGCCCCGCTGGACGTCTTCATCGCGAACGCTGGGCGCCCGTTCGGCGGGTCGCTGCTCGATGCGTCGGTCCAGCAGATCCGGAGCGTGATCGACGTCAACGTCACCGGCAGCATCCTGTCGGCGCAGGCTGCGCTGCGCAGTCTCGTGCATGGCCGCAGCCCCAGCCTGCTCTTCACCGGCTCGCTGCAGAGCGTCGCCGGAAGGGCCCAGCGCAGCGTCTACACCGCGAGCAAGCACGCGATCGCCGGCCTGGTGAAGGCGCTCGCGCTCGAGATGGGCCCGCTCGGTGTGCGGGTGAACGGCATCGCGCCGACCGTGGTCGACACGCCGTTCCTGCGCCAGGCATGGCACGACGCCGGCATCGACCCGGCGCCGGCGCTGACGCAGGCTGCCGCCGCGCTGCCGTTGGGACGGATCCCGACCGCGACGGATTTCGCGCAGGCAGCGTTGTTCCTGGCCTCGCCCGCCGCCGCGTCGATCACCGGGCACATGCTGATGGTCGACGGCGGCGCCAGCGCAGGAAAGTTCTAGCGTCCGCCGGACGATCCGCCTTCACGCAGCGGTGCGCGCGTGCGGCGGCGTCCGCGGGGAACCCGCCCTAGTCGACCTTCAGGCCCGTCTTGGCCGACAACTCGGCATAGGTCTTGCGTTCGGCTGCCAGGTACGCGGCGAACTCCGCCGGCGTACTGCCGCCGGCCGCCACGCCCATCGAAGCGAGCCGCTTGCCCACCTCGGGCTCCTTCAGCGCGGCCGCCACTTCGCGCTGCAGCAGGTTCACGATGTCGGCGGGCGTGCCGGCCGGCGCCATCAACCCGATCCAGGCACTCATCACGTGGCCGGGAACGCCCGACTCGACCAGCGTCGGGATGTCCGGTCGAAGGCTGAAGCGCTTGGCCGAGGTCACCGCGAGTGCGCGCGCCTCGCCGGACGCGATGAGCTTGGCCGGGGACGGATAGTTCTCGATCAGGAAGTCGAACTGGCCGCCGACCAGATCGACCAGCGCGGGCGCAGCGCCGCGGTACGGGACGTGCGTCACGTCGACGCCGGCGAGCGACTTCAGCAGCTCGCAGTTCAGGTGACTGAACGCGCCGATCCCGGAAGACCCGCAGGTGATCTTGCCCGGCTCGGCCTTCGCCGCGTCCAGCACCTCCTTGACCGACTTGAAGCGGGAGTTCTTGCCCACCACCATCGCGCCCGGACTGTCGGCGATCAGCGTGATCGGCACGAAGTCCTTCTCGACGTCGTAGCCGACCGGCGTCTTGCGGATGACCGGCATGATCGTAATCGGGCCGGGCGAACCGGCCAGCAGCGTGTACCCGTCAGGCTTCGCCTTCAGGGCCTGGGATGCGCCGATCAGGCCGCCGGCACCGGTGAGGTTCTCGACGACGAAGGTCTGGCCGAGCCGCTTGCTCAGTTCCCCGGCGGCAAGCCGCGTCAGCACGTCGGTGGCACCGCCAGCGGCGAACGGCACGATCACCCGCACCGGATGCTCCGGGTACTTCGCCTGTGCCCACGCCGCGCCGCCCACCATCAGCGACACGGCCACGCACATCGTCTTCGTCAACAGTCGCGACATCATCTCCTCCATTGGATCGATCAACTGTATGCCATGCAACACGATCGGATCAATGCAGCCTCGGTCCGATCGTGCGCAATTGGAACGTCGGCCAGCGCTCGATCGTCCGCGTCGCGCCTTCCGACATCGTCACCGCGTGCAGTCGACTGCCCCGTGCGCGCCGACACCGCTCGGGCTACTGCTTCTCGATGCCGGCCGCCTTCACGACCCGCGCCCACTGCGCGATGTCCGACTCGATGCGCGCCTTGAACTCGGCCGGTGGCATGCCGCCGGGATCGGACCCGGTCTTCTTCAGCCTCGCGAGGACATCCGGATCGGCGAGCGCCTTCGCGACCGCACCGTATATCCGGTCGATGATCGGCGCGGGCGTACCCGCAGGCGCTGCGAGTCCGTACCACGACCCGACCTCGAAGCCCTTCAACGTGGCGTCGACCGTCGGCAGGTCGGGCGCGACCGATGCGCGCGTCTTCGACGCGACCGCGATCGCGCGCAGCTTGCCGGACTGCACGTGCTGCGCAGCGGCCGCATTGCCGATGAACGCCATGTCGATCTGTCCTCCGAGCATGTCGGTCATCACCGGCGCAGCGCCACGATACGGCACGTGCACCAGCTTCAGGTCGGCCATCATCGCGAGCATCTCTCCCGCCAGATGGGTCGTGCTGCCGGGCCCGACGGAGCCGTAGCTGAGCTTTCCGGGATGCGCCTTGGCGTAGGCGATCAGCTCGGGCACGGTCTTGATCGGCAGACTCGGCTGCACGAGCAGGACGATGGTCGGCGCCGCGACCAGCGTGATGTGCTCGAAATCCCGGATCGGGTCGTATGGCATCGTCTTCTGCAGGGCCGGACTGATCGCCGTCGGACCCGCATGCGACAGCAGCAGCGTGTAGCCGTCGGGCGCCGAAGTGGCGACGAAGCTGGTGCCGATCATTCCGTTGGCGCCCGACTTCGACTCGATGACGACCTGCTGGCCGAGCAGGGCCGCCACCTTGTCGAAGACCGGGCGCGCGATCGCCTCGGCAGGTCCGCCTGCGGGCCAGGGGCTGATCAGCCGGATCGGCTTGTCCGGATAGGACTGTGCCGCCGCCTGCGCCATCAGAAGCGCGCCGAATACCGCTGCCACACAGGATCGTGCAATGCGGGAAATGCGGATCGATGTCATCGTGGTCTCCTCAGATTGCGGTCCGGGTTCACCGATGACCGCGGTTGGCCGATTCAGCGGCCGACGAATCGGGGCGGCCGCTTCTCGCGAAACGCCTGCGCCGCCTCGAGGCGGTCCTCGGTATCGAGCAGCAAGGCGAGCAGGTCGACTTCCTTGCGCCTCGCGGCCTCGTGCGGGAGATCCGCACCGGTGCGAACGAGCTCCTTCGCGAACGCCGTCGCGAGCGGCGCCTTGGCGGCGATCCGCTCGGCGAGTTCGGTCGTCTGCGCCGCCAGCGCCTCGTCCTCGACGAGACGGGTGATCACCCCGATCGACAACGCGCGCTCGGCGGTGATGCGCTCACCGGTCAGCAGGAGATCCATCGCCAGCGCCGCCCCCGCGAGCCGCAGGATGCGCTGCGATCCGCCGACGCCGGGAATGATCCCCAGGCCGGTCTCCGGGAAGCCGAAGCGCGCACCACGCGACGCGATGCGGATGTCGCAGGCCAGCGCGATCTCGAGCCCACCGCCGAGGCAGTGGCCGTGAATCGACGCGACGATCGGCTTCAACGCATCGTCGAACGGACGGATCCAGGTTCGATGCACGCGAGCCTGCCGGTAGGCGGCAGCGCTGTCGACCGGCGCGAACTCCTTCACGTCCGCTCCGGCACAGAAGGCGCGCTCGCCCGCACCGCGCACGACGATCACGCGCACCTCGGCATCGCGCTCGGCCGTGAGCACGCATTCGGGAAGCAGCTGGCGGATCCGATCGTTGATCGCGTTCAGCTGGTCGGGACGGTTCAGCGTGATCCACCCGATCGCACCCTGCTTCTCGTACAGCACTTCATCGGCCATCGTCCCCTCCGCTTGCACCGGCATCCGGCTCGAACATCGGCATCCCGGGGTTCCCCCCGACCGTGTCGATGCGCACGCGAACGCGCAGTCCGACGCGCACCGCCGCCGGATCCATCCCGATCAGGCGACTCATCAGATGAGGCCCTTCATCCGTCTCGACGATCACGATGACGTACGGCACCTCGTCGCCGAAGGCGGCGGCCGGCGCCCGGTACACGACCGAGTACGAGTACACGTGGCCGCGCCCGCTCGCGGGCGCCCACTCGATCGCCGCACTCCGACACCACGGGCACGCAGGCTTCGGATAGAAGTGGAAGCGACCACAGTCGCTGCACCTCGGCAGCACGAAGCGACCTTGGGCGACGCCGGTCCAGTACGGCTCGCCGAGCAGGTCGGGGACGGGCATCGGCCGCTGCATCGTCATGCCCGCGCCAGGATCAGCGTACAGTGCACGCCGATGATCCCGCCGTTGCCGTGTGCGAGCGCGAGCCGGGCACCGTCGACCTGCCGTTCGCCGGCCTCTCCGCGCAGCTGGCGAACCGCCTCGACGACGTGGAACATGCCGCCGGCGAGTCCCGGGTGGCACGCCGACAGCAGGCCACCGTGGGTCGTGACCGGCAGCTCGCCACCCAGCCGGATTCGACCTCCTTCGACGAATCGCCCCCCCTCGCCCTTCGCGCAGAAGCCGAGATCCTCGAGCTCGACGAGCACCGTGATCGTGAAGCAGTCGTATAGCTGCGCCACGTCGATGTCGGACGGCGAGACACCGGCCATGCCGAACGCGTCCCGGCCGGACCGGACCGCGCCCGTCTGCGTCAGGCACGCATGGTCTCCGACGTAGGCGTGGGTGAAGCCGTAGCCCTGCCCGAGCGCCTTCACCGAAGGCTTCGGCCGGTCCCGCGCGCGCTCGGCCGTGGTCACCACGTACGCCGCCGCGCCGTCCGACACGATCGAGCAATCGAGCACGTGCAGCGGCGACGTGATCATCCTCGAGCCGAGCACGTCGGCGACGGTGATCGGATCGCGCTTGTGCGCCTGCGGGTTCAGCGCGGCGTGCGAGCGCATCGCGACGGCCACTTCCGCGAGCTGCTCCGCGGTGGTGCCGTACTCGCTCATGTGGCGCTGCGCGACCAGCGCATAGAGAGTGGCGACCAGCGGGCCGTACGGCGCCTCGTACTGGGGATGCGCCCACCCCGCTTCGGCCATCTGCTGAACGGCCGCACCGCGGCTCGCATGGCTCAACGGATTCTGGCCGGCGACACAGAGCACCGTATGGCACTGTCCGCTGGCGATCGCCATGGCCGCGTGATGGACCATGGCGGTACCCGAGGCGCCGGCGACGTCGAGCGTCGCCAGGTAGCGCGGCTGGAGGTTGAGCGATTGCGCGACCACGCCGCACGGCATCGCCCAGTTCGCCACGCGAATCGGCGTCGTCAGCAGGCCGTCCACGTCCGACCAGTCGAGACCGGCATCGTCGAGTGCGGCACCGGCAGCGAGCCGCTGGAGCGAGATCGCGTCGACCCCGGGCACCTTGCCGGTCGGGCTCTCGCCGACGCCGACGATGACCGCTTCGGTCATTTCAACAGCTCCCGTGCGATCAGCATGCGCTGCATCTCGGAGGTGCCCTCGCCGATCCGATAGTGCCGGATGTCGCGGTACATCCGCTCGACGACGACGCCGCGGATCACGCCGGTCCCGCCGTGGATCTGCACGGCTCGATCGGCGACGCGGCCCACCATCTCCGACGCGTAGAGCTTGGCCATGCTGGCTGCCGACGCGGGATCCGCACCGGCCTGCACCTGCCGGAGCGTGTCGTAGGTCAGCGCCCGGGCGACGGCCAGTTCGGTCGCGCAGTCGGCCAGCATCCACTGGATGCCCTGGCGCTGCGCAAGCGGCTGGCCGAAGGTCTGGCGGTCCTTCGCCTGCGCGATCGCGAGCTCGAGCATGCGATCGGCGGCACCGAGGCACGAGCACGCCACCCCGAGCCGACCGCTCGTCAGGGAACTCATCGCGATCCTGAAGCCGTTGCCGACCTCGCCGATCACGGCGTCGTCCGGCACCACGCAGTCCTCGAAGCTCAGCTCGCCCAGCTTGATCGCATCCGAGCCGATCGTTCCATCGATCCGCGTGACGTGAAAGCCCGGATGGCCCCGATCGACCAGGAAGGCGGTGATGCCGCCGCGCGCGCGCTTGGCGCCGTCGGTCACGGCGATCACCATCACGACATCGGCGCTGTGCCCGCCACTGATGTAGTGCTTGCGCCCGTTGAGGACCCAGCCACCATCGCCGCGCACGGCGCGTGTCTGGATCGCCGCGGAATCGGACCCGGCGCCCGGCTCGGTCAATGCGAATGCCGCGCGCAGGCTCCCGCTCGCGAGGCCCGGCAGATAGCGGCGCTTCTGCGCGTCGGTGCCGAAGGTGGCGATCGCGATCGGGGTGAGGCCGCTGGTGTAGTCGAGCAGCATCGTGAAGACGCGATGCGATCGACTGAACTCCTCCATCGCGAGACAGTAGGTGTCGATGCCGACGCCACCGCCACCGTACTCGGGCGGCAGGCGCATGCCCAGATACCCGTGGTCGCGCATCAGAGACCACGCCTGCTCGGGGATCACACCGCTGCGATCGATCTCGCGCGCCACCGGCTCGAGCCGCTCCGAGGTGAACCGGCGCAGCGCCGGTCGCACCTCGGCCAGCTCGGCATTGATCTCCAGGCGCATCGGTTCACTCCTTCGAAGTCGCTTCGGCCTGCAACCGGGCCGACAGGTCGAGCGCAGCGACGATGTCCGATCGCAACGCCGCGTTCATCCACTGCTTGTTGCGTCGATAGGCGTCTGGCGCGTGAACGCCCAGCGCGAGCGCGCGCGCCTGGCAGGCCGCTTCGAGCTGCGCATCGGATCCGAGGAGGCCGTCGAGCAGCGCGGACGCCAACGCGTCTTGCGAATCGAGGGACTCGCCGGCCTGCACGAGCCGTTGCGTCGCGCGACGGGGGCCGCGCGACGCGACGATCGCGGCACCCACCGGCGTCGGCGAGCCGAGCCGGATCTCCGGCAGCGAGAACCCGGTGGCCGGGTCGCCGTAGACTTCGTCACCGAGCAACGCGAGCATGCAGCCTGCGCCGACGGCCTTGCCGTTCACGCAGCAGACCAGCGGCTTGCCGAAGTCGGTCATTGCGAGCAGTGTCCGCCCGAGCAGATCGCGGCGCATCGGTCCCGCGGTCTCGTGCGGCAGGTCGGAGAATTCCTTCAGGTCGGCGCCCGCGCTGAAGACCCTGCCGCCCTGCCCCCGCAGCACGACCCCGCGCACCGCCGGATCGGCGTCGGCCGCACCGAGCGCGCCGACGATCGCCGCGTGCAACGCCGCGTCGAGTGCATTCGCCGATCGGGGCCGATTCATCGTCAGCCACGCGACCGCCTCGCGATGCTCGACCAGCAGGACCGGATCCGCGCTCACGGCGCACGCCCCGACCTGGCGGGCGCCTCTGACTCGCTCGGGTCGCCGCGCACGATCAGCGCGTCGACGACACGAACGCCGTGGCCGCGAGGCAGCACGCGCAGCGGATTGACGTCGAGTTCGACCAGCACCGACCGGTGATCGACCGCCAGCCAGGACACCCGGACGATCGCGTCGACGAGCGCGTCGATGTCGAGCGGCGACGATCCGCGCGTCCCCTCGAGAATCGGAAACGCGCGCAGCGATCGCAGCATTTCCAGCGCATCGCGGGGTCCGATCGGCGGCAGGCGCATTGCGACGTCGCGGAAGAGCTCGACGTGCACACCGCCGAGGCCGACCGTCACGACCGGGCCGAAGGTCTCGTCGCGGGAGACGCCGACGATGAACTCCGCCCCGCCGGTCACCATCTCCTGCACGACGACGCCGTCGATCCTCGCGTCGGGTCGATAGCGGCGGGCCGCGTCGATCACGCGATCGAAAGCCTGCCCGACGGCCGCGTCGCCTGTCACGTCCAGCGCGATCGCGCCGGCCTCGGTCTTGTGCGGCAGGTCCGACGACAGCACCTTCAACGCGACCGCGCCGCCCAGCGTGCGCGCGATCCGCACCGCGTCGCCGCCGATCTGCGCAACCGCCTCCCGGGCCGCCCGCAGGCCGTAGGTGGCGAGCACGGCCTTCGATTCGTGCTCGTTCATCGTGCCGGTGGCCCGCTCGAGGTACCGCTCGCAGGTTGCCCGATCCAGGTCCGAGGGGCGCACCGGCACGTCGGGGTCGCGCAACCGCGCCTGACACGCCTGGTAGCGCACGGCGGTACGCAGTGCCTTCATCGCCGGCAATGGATCCCGGTACACGGCAATGCCGCTGGAGACGAGCGACGCGGCGGTGAGCGCGGGATCGTCGGAGCAGGGTCCGGTCCACAGGAACGCGACGGGCTTGGCGGCATCGGCAGCAAAGGCGGCAAGCGATCGAACGTCGGCGGCCGGGGAAAAGGTCAGCACCGGCATCACGACGTCCACGTTGTCATCGTCGTGCAACGCGCGACACACCGACGTGAACACGTCGTCGCGCCCGATCGCCATCGCCGTCAGGTCGGTGGGGTTGGATGCAACGCCGAAGCCGGGCAGCAGGTCGCGAAGCGACTGCTGGGTGCGGGCTTCGTACGCCGGGAACTCGAGTCCGACCGTGCCGCCCAGGTCTGCGACCATCACGAGGTTGCCGCCCGAGATCGACGTCGCGGCGAGGCGGGGCCCCTTCGGCAGCACCGCTCGCCTGAGCAGCATCGCCGCCTCGTACAGTTCGAAGCAGTCGTCCACCCTCATGATGCCGAACTGCTCGAGCGCCACGGTGCAGACGTCGTCGGCGCCGGTGATCGCGCCCGTATGGGACGCCGCCATCCGGCTGCCGGCCGACGACCGGCCCACCTTCACCATGACGATCGGCTTGCCGAGCGCCGCGGCCTTCGCTGCGAGCGCACGCAGCTTCTCGCCACTGGACAACCGCTCGGCGAGCGCCAGCACCACCTTCGTGCCCGGGTCGTCGACCATGAATGCCATGTAGTCGAGCAGGTCGAGATCGCTGTCGTTCCCGCAACTGATCTGGTAGCTGATCCCGAGTCCGGCCTCCTGGGCCCGCCACATCACGTTGACCTGCCCGGCACCGCCGGAGTGGCTGACGACGCCGATGTCGCCGGCGGCGCGGCGCGGCCCCCTGATCGCCGCGGTGGAGGTCATCGCGACCCGGTCGACGAAGTTGACCATCCCGTTGCAGTTCGGCCCGACGAGCCGGAGATTGCCTGCACGTGCGATCTCGACGATGCGCGCCTGCAGCGCTCGCGCCTCACTGGTCCCCATCTCCGCGAAGCCGGAGGTGAAGACCGTCGCGAACGGCACGCCTCGGGCGGCGCAGGCCTCGACCGCGTCCGGCACCTGCTGCGCCGGCAGCACGATGCCGACGTGGTCGGGCACCTCCGGGAGCGCGTCGACCGACGCATGGCACGGATAGCCGAACACCTGCTCGCGCTTCGGATTGATCGGGTAGATCGGCCCGCGATACCCGAAGTCGATGAGTTCGCGGATGCAGCGACCGCCGAACTTTCGCAGGTCCTCGGTCGCACCGATGTAGGCGACACTTCGCGGCGCGAAGAGCCGCCGCAGGTCGGGAAACGGCCAGCTCACGCTGCATCCTCCTCGGCGAGCGCCAGCAGCACGTGATTGAGGACGCCGCCGCTGAGGATCCAGTCGACCTCGGTGGCGGTGTCCAGACGCAGCCTGAGCGGGATCTCGATGGCCGTACCGTCGGGTCGCACGATGCGGCAGTCCAGGCGCCTGGACGGCGCGATGTCGGCAAGCCCCAGGATCGTGTAGGTCTCGTCGCCGACCAGGCCCAGACTCCTGCGCGTGGTGCCACCCTCGAACTCAAGCGGCAGCACCCCCATGCCGACGAGGTTGGTCCGGTGGATGCGCTCGAAGCTCTCGGCGATGACCGCCCGCACGCCCAGCAGCATCGTCCCTTTCGCCGCCCAGTCCCTCGACGACCCGACACCGTAGTTGGCGCCGGCGACGACGACGGTGTCGACCTGCGCCTCCCGGTAACGCGTCGCAGCCTCGAAGACCGACATCTTCTCGCCGTCCGGCATGTGACGGGTCCAGCCGCCGGTCACGCCCGGAACCATCTCGTTGCGCAGCTGCAGGTTCGCGAAGGTGCCACGGATCATCACGTCGTGGTTGACGCGTCGCGCACCATAGGAACTGAAGTCGTCGGGCGCGATGCCGCGCGCGGCCAGATAGCGACCCGCCGGACTGTCGGGCGGAATCGCACCGATCGGCGAGATGTGGTCGGTCGTCACGCTGTCGCCGAGCACGAGCAGTGCACGCGCCGCGACGATGTCGGCGGGAGGCACGCGCGCGCGGGTCTGGCCATCGAAGAACGGCGGGCGCCTGATGTAGTCGCTCGCCGGTGCCCAGGCGAACAGGTCGCCACGCGCGGCATCGAGGCGTTCCCATGCGTCCGAGCCGGAGAACCCGTCTGCGTAGCGCGCGACGAACAGGTCGCGGGTCAGCGCACGCCGCATCACCTCGGCGACCGCGTCGTCGTCGGGCCAGACGTCGCGAAGGTAGACCGGCTCGCCGTCGCTGCCTGTGCCGAGCGGCTCGCCGTTCAGGTCGATCCGCACCGTCCCCGCGATCGCGTAGGCCACCACCAGCGGCGGTGACGCAAGGTAGTTCGCCTTCGCGAGCGGATGGATCCGGCTCTCGAAGTTGCGGTTGCCCGAGAGCACCGCGGTGGCGACGACGCCGCGAGACTCGATCTGGCGTGCGACGTCCGGATCGAGCGGGCCCGAGTTCCCCATGCAGGTGGTGCAACCGTAGCCCGCCGGCTGGAAGCCGAGCGCGTCGAGCGACGATTGGAGACCGGCGTTCGCGAGGTAGTCGGTCACGACGCGAGATCCCGGCGCGAGCGAGGTCTTGACCCACGGCTTCGCGCGCAGCCCCCGGGCGACGGCATTGCGCGCGAGCAGCCCGGCCGCGATCATCACCGACGGATTCGACGTGTTCGTGCAGCTGGTGATCGCGGCGATCACGACATCGCCGTCGACGAGCCGGTGCGTCGACCTGTCGGCCTCGCCGCGCCCCTCGCCGGATGCCGCCGGCGCATCGGGCCGGATGCGCGGCAACGCGGCGTCGAAATCGGCCTTCACCTTCGACAGGGCCACGCGGTCCTCGGGGCGGCGCGGGCCGGCGAGGCTGGGCTCGACGGCGCCGAGGTCGAATTCGAAGGATGCGTCGAAGCGCGGCTGCCCGGCGTCGGGATCGTGCCACAGGCCCTGCGCCCTGGCGTACGCCTCGACGAGCTCGACGTGGGCGGCGTCTCGACCCGTCATCGCGAGGAAGCGAAGCGTCTCCGCGTCGATCGGGAACAGCGCGGTCGACGCGCCATACTCGACCGCCATGTTGGACAGCGTCGCGCGTTGCGGCAACGCGAGCCCGGCGACCCCGGGCCCGCAGAATTCGACGAATGCGCCGACGACGCCCTGTGCCCGCATCCGCTGGGTCAGCGTGAGCACGACGTCGGTCGTCGTCACCCCACGCGCCGGTCTCCCGACGAGCCGGCAGCCGACGACCTGCGGAACCTGCAGCCGCAGCGGCTGGCCCAGCATCGCCACCGCGGCCTCGATGCCGCCGACGCCCCAGCCGAGCACCCCCATGCTGTTGATCATCGGCGTGTGGCTGTCCATGCCGACCAGCGTGTCCGGGACCGCGAAGGGGCGTCCGTCGCGCGAGACCTCGGACACGACACTGGCGAGCACCTCGAGATTGACCTGGTGAAGGATGCCGTTGCCCGGCGGCACCAGCCGGAAGCGGCCGAACGCCTGCTGCGCCCACCGGAGGAACGCGTAGCGCTCGCGATTGCGCGCCAGTTCGAGCGCCATGTTGAGTCGCAGTGCGTCGGCGCTGCCGGCGTGGTCGATCGTGACCGAGTGATCGATCACCAGGTCGATCGGGATCAGCGGATTGACCCGCTTCGGATCGCCGCCGAGCCGCAGCATCGCATCGCGCATCGCCGCGAGATCGGCCAGCAGCGGGATGCCGGACGACTCCGGCAGCAGCACGCGCGTCGGCCGGAACGGAATCTCGCAACCGCCGGCCGACGCCTCGGCACGGTTCGCCAGTGCGCGGACGTCGTCCTGCGTGACGTGGTGCCCGTCCTCGTGTCGCAGCAGCCCTTCCAGCAGGATCTTCAGCGTGACGGGAAGCCTGGATACGCCGGCGAGGCCGGCCCGCTCGGTTCGGTCCAGGCTCATGTATCCGATGCTGCGCCCGCCTGCCCGGAGCGTGTCGGTTTGGCCGATGCCGGTGTACGCCATGCTCGCTTCGCCTCCGTCAGCGCTTCGCGCCCGCCTTCTCGTCGACCCGCGCGACGAGATCGCGCTCGTAGGCGTCGGCCTGCGCCAGACCGATCAGCGCCTGGCGTTCGTCGAACGACAGCATGCGATCGAGCAGGCTCTCGGTGGTCCGTCGCTCGCGAAGGACCGCCAGGCCCTCGCGAATCGCGAACGCGCCCAGGTACAGCGCGGCGTTCGCGTACAGGATGATGTTGAAGCCCATCGCCAGCAGGTCGGACTCCGGCAGCAAGGGCGTCTTGCTGCGTTCGATCATGTTCGCGACCAGCGGCGTTCCGCGGAACGCCTCGCCGACGCGGCGCAGTTCCTCGACGCTTCGGGGCTGTTCGACGAAGATCGCATCGGCGCCGATCTCGCGGTACGCGCGGGCACGATCGAGCGCGGCCTCGAAGCCCTCGGGCGCGCGCGCGTCGGTCCTCGCGATGATCAGGAAGTCCGGATCCGTGCGCGCATCGAGCGCGGCCTGGAGCCGATACAGCATGTCCTTCGCCGGTACCACCGCCTTGCCGTCGAAGTGGCCGCAGCGCTTCGGAAACAGCTGGTCCTCGATGTGCAGGCCCGCGGCGCCGGCGCGCTCGTACGCCCGGATCGTTCTCGCGACGTTCGCCACTCCGCCGAATCCGGTGTCGCAATCCGCGATCACCGGCACCGCGACCGCGTCCGAGATCCGCTCGACCTGGCCGGCCAGCTCGTTGAGCGTCACCAGCCCGATGTCGGGGCGCCCGAGATAGGTGTTCGCCGTGCCGCCCCCGGTCACGTAGACCGCAGGAAACCCGGCCTGCTCGATCAGCCGGGCGGTGAAGCAGTCGGTTGCCCCCGGCACGATGCCGGGTCCACCGTCGGCCAGCAGGCGGCGCAGGGTCGCGGTTCGGGATGTCATCGGGATTCTCCTCGGCGTTCAGGGTCGGCGATGCTCGCGCATCAGTTGGCGGTGACGCCCGCGGCCTTGATCGTGGTGGCCCAGCGCGCGACGTCCTTGGACAGAATCTCGGCGAATCGCGCCGTCGACACCGGCAGCACTTCGACGCCCTTGGCGGTCAGGCTCTCGCGCATCGCCGGTGCCTCGAGGATGCGGTTCACTTCGGTGTTGATGCGCTCGACGATGCCCGACGGCGTGCCGACGGGCGCGAAGAGCCCGATCCAGAAGTCCGCCTCGAAGCCAGGCAGGCCGGACTCGCTCGCCGTCGGGACCTCGGGCAGCGCAGGCGATCGTCTGGGGCCGCTGATCGACAGGGCCTTGAGACGACCCGCACGGATCTGCTGCAGTGCCGATGCGACGCCGGTGAACATCATCGCGGTCTCGCCCGAGATCGTCGCGATCACGCC
This sequence comes from Lautropia sp., assembly GCA_050248115.1. Taxonomy (GTDB): domain Bacteria; phylum Pseudomonadota; class Gammaproteobacteria; order Burkholderiales; family Burkholderiaceae_E; genus Lautropia. The sequence continues at coordinate 122,044 of JBFWSZ010000009.1, read as the reverse complement.
CGGCGTCGATCCCTTGTACGGGACGTGCATGACGTCGACGCCGGCCATCTGGCGAAACATCTCCGCGGTGAGATGAGGCGAGCTGCCGATGCCCGCCGACGCGTATCGCAGCTCGCCGGGCTTCGCCTTCGCCTGGACGATCAGCTCGCCGATCGTGCTCGCCGGCACCGCCGGATTGACCACCAGGACGCTCGTCGAATAGCCGAACATCGCCACCGGCACGAAGTCCTTCTCCGGGTCGTAGCTCAGCTTGGTGTAGAGGTTCTGGTTGATCGCCATCGTACCGGTCCCGCCGACCAGCAGCGTGTAGCCGTCCGGCTTCGCGCGGGCGACCAGCTCGCTGCCGATGATCCCGTTCGCGCCGGCCCGGTTCTCGATCACCACCGGCTGGCCCAGAACGTCGGCCAGCCGGCTTCCGATGGTCCTCGCGAGCGTGTCGGTCGACCCCCCGGCGGCCTGCGGCACGAGCAGCCGGATCGGCTGGGTCGGGAAGTTGGACTGCGCCAGTGCGCCCGTCGCGGCGAGAAGCGGCAACAGGCCGGCGCACGAGACGAGCGCCCGCCCGACCCACCTGCGCCGGCGCAGCATGCGGCTTTCGCCCCTCGAAACGTCCGCTGGCCCGATACGTGTCGTCGTGTTCATCGTTTCACCTCTGTCTGGAAGACCTGGCGGCCGTTGCCCGGTGCTCGCCGCTCCGAAGCCGGGCCTCGATGCGATTGCGTTCCCGCGATAGCGACCTCGCGATCGACGCGATCCGCCTGTGCGGCAGGCGGGCATGAATGGCGGCGACACCGATCGCGGCGATCGGATCGTCGCGGAAATCGCGGATCGACACCCCCACCGCCCGCACGTCCGGATTCACGAAGCCGTTGCTGATGGCGAAGCCGCGACTGCGCGCCTCGGCAACGACCTGGCGCACCTGCGCGAGCGTTGCACGACAGTGCTCGGGGAGCCGCTCGCCGACCACCTCGAGTATCGCCGACGCCTGGACATCGGGCAGGGTCGCCAGGATCGCGAGCCCGCCGGCACCGACACCCAGCGGGCGGCGCGTGCCGACGTCGATCGTCAGCGCCTTGATGGGATAGGCACCGGTATGGCGATCGATGCACACCGTCTCGACGCCGGATCTCGCCACGACGAACACCGTGTCGCCGGTCTCCTCGGCGAGCATCGCCGCAGAGTGCATCGCGGTCGTGCGCAGATCCTGCTGGCGATCGACGACCGACCACCCGAGCACCGCCAGTTCCTGGCCCAGGCGGTAGCGGTGACGCACCGGGTCGTGGGCGACCAGGCCGTGGCGTGCCAGCTCGGTGAGCAGGCGATGCGCCGTCGGCTTCGTCAGCTGCATCGCCGACTGGACGTCGACGAGTCTCAGGCCGGCCTCGCCCTTCGAGCCGAGCAAGCGCAACAGACCAACCGCCCGATCGAGCGTCTGCAGGCCCATGGCGCGCGCTATCCCGACCGCTTCCGACGATCCATCAGGCGCTTGACCTTCGAGGTCTGCGACGTGCCGGTATGGCGGTCGAGCTCACCGCTTCCGGTCAGCTCGACCTCGACCCGTACGCCGAGCACCTCCTTCATCCGACGCACCAGATCCGCCTTGACCTGGGCGCGGTCCGCCGTCGCATCGCGCATCTCGACCATGACCGTCATTTCGTCGGTGCCCGCCTCACCGACCTGGTCGACGAAGCAGAAGTACTCGCCATTGGTGCGCGCGTCCTCGGCGACGACGGCGCCGACCGCCTCGGGAAAGACGTTCACGCCACGAAGCTTCACCATGTTGTCGTTTCGACCGAAGATGCGCTGCAACCGGCGCATCGTGCTGCCACACGGACAGGTGTCCGTCGCGTACGCGGAAATGTCGTTGACGTTGAACCGGATCTGGGGCGCCCCGTACTTGTAGAGCGTGGTGATGTAGACGGTCCCCTTCTGCCCGTCGGCCAGGATCTCGCCGGTGTCCGGATCGGCGATCTCGAGGATGAAGGCGTCCTCCTGCACGTGCATGCCGGTCTGATGCCGGCACTCGGCGCCCATCATGCCGCTCTCGTGCGTGCCGTACATGTCGAAGCAGGGGGCGCCCCACATGTCCTCGAGCCGTGCGCGGTCCTCCATGCCCAGGTGGGTGCCGATCAGCCGGATCCCGAGGTGCTTCGGGTCGATCCCGAGTTCGTCGCGCGCGACCAGTGCCATGTGGCGCAGATAGGCCGGGAAGCCCAGGATCACGTTGATCTTCCACGCCTTGATCAGCTCGATCTGGCGACGCGTCGGCGTCGACGACCCGCTGCCGGTCATCACCGGGGTTGCGCCGGTATAGCGCCACAGCGCCTCGCGTGGCGCCATGCCGCCATTGGACAGGCCGAGCGCGTAGGTCACGAGCACGAGGTCGCCGGGCCGTATGCCGTGCATCAGGAACCGGCGCCCGCCGAGGATCGCCATCGTCTCGCGATCCTGCGGCGAATAGAGCATCGGCCTCGGGAGCCCGGTGGTGCCGCCGCTGGTCTGGAGCACCAGCGGCATCCGCTTGCCGTCCTCCGGCTTCAGGCCGATGAAGTCGCCGAAGGGCGGGTCGCGCTCGATGCTGTCGCGGATGTCGTGCACGCTGTACGGCGGAATCCGCGGCAGGTCGTCGAGCCCGCGGATGTCCCCCGGCTCCATGCCCGCACGACGCCAGTGGCGCTGGAAGAACGGGATCTCCCAGCCCCGCGCCATCGTCGCGAGGAAGCGCTTCTCCTGCAATGCCCGCAACTGCTCGCGCGGCATCACGTAGGTCGTCTTGAAGTAGTCGGGCGGCGGCGGATAGTCGCGCGCCAGCTGCTCGAAGTCGAGCGAGCGCCAGTACCAGGGAACGGATTCGACCGCTTCGTCTTCGCTCATGTGAGACTCGCTCTTCGACCGCCATCGACGTGAAAGGTCGCGCCGGTGATGTAGGCGCCGTAACCGGAGGTCAGGAATGCCACCAGGCCGGCGATTTCGGCCGGCTGCCCGACGCGCTGCATCGGGATCTCCGCCCGGATTCGCGCCAGCATCTGCGCCTGGGCCGCCGCGTCGGGCTCGCCGCCGCCGGCCCCGAAGACCTTGCTCAGGCGGCCGGTCTCGATGCGCCCGGGGCAGATCGTGTTGACGGTGATCTGCTCGGCGGCCAGCTCGAGCGACAGCGTCTTCGCGTAGCCGATCACGCCCGCCCAGGTCGCGACCGACAGGCCGAAACGCACGATCGGCTGGATCGCCGACAGCGCGGTGATGTTGACGATGCGCCCGAAGCCGCCCTCGCGCATCCGCGGCACCGCCTTGCGCGTCAGACGCACGACGCTCATCAGGTTCTGTTGCACCGCCTTGTCCCAAGCGGCGTCGTCGAAGGATTCGATCAGGCCCAGCGGCGGCGCGCCGTCGTTGTTCACCAGGATGTCGAGCCGTCCGAACGCCGCGATCGCGTCGTCGACGATCCTCGCGCAGTCGGCGGCGACACGGATGTCGGCAGGAATCGCCACCACGGCGTTGCCGGTCTCGGCCTGGATGCGTCGCGCGGCCTCGACGAGCGGATCCTTGCGCCGCGCGACGATGGCGACCGAAGCGCCTTCGGCGGACAGCAGGCTCGCGACGGCGTAGCCGATTCCCTGGCTCGCGCCACCGACGAGCGCCACCCTGCCCTGGAGTCCGAGGTTCACGGTCGGGCCGCTTCGCCGCCGCCCAGACCGGCGAAGAGCGCTTCCGCGTTGCGATGGAAGACCCGCTCGAGGACGTCGTCGTCGAAGCCGAGTTGCTTCCAGTCGGCGACCAGCCGCTCGTATCGGAACAACGGGTAGTCGGCGCCGAACATCACGCGTGCCTTCAGCCTGCGCGCGATGTCGCGGCGCAGCGGCTCCGTCAGGTACTTCGGCGACCAGCCGTGCAGCTCGGCCCAGACGTTGGGCTTGTGCAGCATCACGGCGATCATCTCGTCCTGCCAGGGCCACGCGGGCCGTCCGCTGACGATCTTCAGGTTCGGGTAACGGATCGCCAGGGCATCGACGTACCGCGGATGGCAGAGATCGAGCTGCACGCCGGCACCGCCCGGAAGCCCGGCGCCGGCCCCGGTGTACCCGACGAGCACCAGGACGGGGTTGCCCGCCGCTTCGCAGACCCGATAGAACGGGTCGTAGATCGGATCACTGGCGGGAAAGCCCATGCCCGCGGCCGACACGCAGTACCCGATGAAGCCGCTGCTCTCGCGCATGCAGCGTCGCAGCTCGTCCGCGCCCGCTTCGCCGGTACGAGGGTCGATCTGCAGCCAGTTGCCGAAGATCACGTCCGGGAATCGGCGCTGGGTGTCGATCGCGTAGTCGTGATGCGGGCGGACCTCGTCGAGCGACATCCGCTTGGTGAAGCCGAAGTCGAGGATCGTGCGCACGCCGCTGCGCCGGAAGTAGTCGGCCATCTCCTCCTCGGTCGCATAGCTCGGCGTCGATCCCCAGGTGCGCTGCTGCTGGGCGAGTTCGGCCTCGGACTGCAGCACGTAACCGCGCTTCGTGCCCCAGTGCGAGTGGAGGTCGAAGAGGCGGGGGGTCAATTCGCCTTCATCCCTGTCGACTTCGCGACCTCCGCCCATCGCTTGATCTCCGACTGGAGGAAACGGTCCGCCTGCGCGGGGGTTCCGCCGACGAGGTCGACGCCGCCGCTGGCCAGTCGCTGCTGCACGGCCGGGTCCTTGATCGCACGGTTGATCTCGTCGTTGAGCCGGGTGACCACGGCGGCGGGCATGCCCTTGGGTCCGAGCACCATGTACCACGCGCTGATGTCGAAGCCGGCGAGACCGGCCTCGATCATGGTCGGCACGTCGGGCGCGAGCGGAGAGCGCTTCTCGCTCGTCACGGCGAGCGCCTTCAGCTTGCCCGCCTTCACGTGCGGCAACGCGGTCGTGATCGTGTCGAACATGATCGGGACCTGTCCGCCGAGGACGTCGTTGAGCGCCGGTGCGTTCCCCTTGTAGGGCACGTGGATCAGGTCGATCTTCGCCAGATACTTCAGCAGTTCTCCGGACAGGTGGGCGCCTGCACCGGCGCCGCCCGACGCGTACTGCAACGCGCCGGGCCTGGCCTTCGCCTGCGCGATCAGCGACTTCACCGAATCGATCCCGCTGTCCGGGCGCGTCACGAGAATGAGCGGGATGTAGCCGACCAGCGCGATCGGCGTGAAATCGGCACCGGCGTCGTAGGTGATGTTCGAGCTGAAGATGGGGTTGGTGGCGTGAGCGGAATACGCCATCATCACCGAGTAGCCGTCCGGCGCAGCGCGGGCGAGTTCGGCGGTCCCGATCGCGGCGCTGGCGCCGGGCTTGTTCTCGATGACGACCGGCACGCCCATGCTCTGCGACATCTTCTGGCCGATCGTGCGCGACAGGAGGTCGACGCCGCCACCGGCAGGAACCGGCACGATGAAGCGGATGGGCTTGTCGGGGTAGCCGGCCGCGTGGCCACCGACCGTGACGAAACCCAGTGCAGCGGCCACGAGCAACTGCATGCCCGATCGGCGCGAAACGTTCATGATCTGTCTCCTGCTTTCGGTGGCGCGGTCCCGCGGTGCAGCGGTCGCCGGCGGATGTCGTCGAACGTCTTCGACGCATTCCGCGTCGCACCAGTATCGGGCGCGGGAAAATCCGCTGTCAACGATTCCGGGGAATGGTCCACATTGAGGACCCGTCGAACCGGGCGTCGTGGACGCCCGCGACGGCGCGCACGCTCACTGCGTCGAGATGCCCGCTGCCCTGATCAGCCGGCCGTACTTCTCGAAGTCGTTGCGCAGCAAGGCCCCGAACTGCTCCGGCGTTCCGAACGCGACGTCGAGCCCCGATTCGGCCACCCGCGCAGCGACGTCCGGCTGCGCGAGCGCCCAGCCGATCGCGGCGTTCATCTTCGACACGATCTCCTTCGGCGTGCCGGCCGGCATCATCACGCCCTGCCAGGTGTTCATCTCGAAACCGGGAATCGATTCGGCGATCGTCGGCGCATCCGGAAACGGCGCCCTTCCGCGCGACCGATTCGCCACCGCGAGCAACTTGACCTTGCCCGCCTTGATCTGCGGGACCGCCGTGTTGATGACGTCGATCATCATGTCGACCTGCCCGCCGATCAGGTCGGTCATCGCCGGCGCACCTCCCTTGTACGCGACCGCCTGGATGTCGGCCTTGCCCTCGAGCCGCAGCGACTCGCACACCAGTTGCAGCAGCACCGAACCGCCCCACGCACACGTCACCGTGCCCGGATTCGCGTTGGCGTGGGCCATCGCCTCCGACAGGTTGCGGGCGGCGAACTTCTCGCTGCCCAGCAGCACCATCTGCAGCGAGTTCAACTGGGCAACCGGCACCAGATCCTTCATCGGATCGAAGTTGAGCTTGAAGACGTGCGGGTTCGTGACGAGGCCGGCAACCGCCAGCAGCATCGTGTAGCCGTCCGGGTTCGCCCGCACCGCGGCTTCGTAGCCGATGTTGCTCGACGCGCCGGGTCGGTTCTCGACGACGACCGGCTGGCCCAGCCGCGCGGTCAGCTTCGGGGCGATCAGCCGCGCGGTGACGTCCGCCGGCCCGCCCGGCGGGAACGGGACGATCCATCGGATCGGCCGCGTCGGCCACTCCTGGGCACTCGCGTCGCGGTGAAGCAGCGACGCCGTCGCGAGCACGACCGGTGCCAGGCAGGCGACCAGCAACCGTCGGACTCGAATTCGGCTTTCACGCATGATGTCTCTCCGATGGCGTCGCCCGGTGCCCCGCACGGCACACCGGGCAGTGTTCCGACGGCGTCAGGTCCTGGCCGGTGCCTTGCTGGGCGCGAGGAACTCGAGCCGCTCGACCGGCCACGCGTCCTCGATGTCCGTCGTGTCCCACTCGAGATCCAGCGCCGACGCAGCCTCCATCGCCATCAGCACGAGATCGAAGAGCGCGCGATCCGCAGGCTCGAGCTGATCGGGGTCGGCGGTCTGCAGCCCGTTTAGGTAGTCGATCATCTCCTCGAGCCGCGGCGCGACCTGGCGGTAGAAGCCCTCGAGCTCGTTCAGGCTGGACGAGACCCGTCGCCGGAACCGCAGTTCCTCGGTGGCGAGCGACCAGTGCGGCGCGAGCGCGTCGAGCGCTGCGTATGCCGGCGGCAACCGTGTCATGGCCGACCTCCGAGCATCTCCCAGGTGACCTTGTAGTGGTGCTGCAGCGCCAGTTCCTGGCGCGACAGCACCACCTCGGGCAGCACGCCCGAGCGCAGCGTGCTCTGTTGCGCCTCCAGCGTGTTCAGGTCCTCCCTGAAGACGTCGCGCACCCTCGACCTGAAGTAGGTCCGGCTCGCGCGCTCGCCCAGGTTGCGCGCCCGGTACGCCCACCCCTGGTTGACGATCAGCGTCCGACCCGCATCGAGTGGCCAGAAGCGCATCTCGTTGTGCCAGTGGTTGCCGGTGAGCATCACGAAGTTCGGGAACAGCTCGACGACGTCGAAGGCCCAGTGATCGTGACGGCTCGCGTTGATCCCCGGCGGCATGCCGGTCATGTCGAAGTCGAACGCGGGAATCATCTTCCGCCCGAACTTGATCGCGATCCGCTCGCCTTCCAGCACGCGATGATCGGGATTGCCCGGCGCCGAATACCGGTGATGGCGCTCGAAGAGCTCGATCGAAGGCCGCCTGCGCTTCGGGTTCGACCGCCCGCCCTGGTAGTCGCGCGCCGTGCTCTTGTGCAGGTAGAGCGTGTGGTATCCCTCGGTGAACGCATTCACCGCGAGATGCCAGTTGCAGTTGACCACCGCCTGGTAGCTGGCGATCTTCTCGTGCTGCTCGAAGTAGCCTGCGTACTGGCCATGGATCGGGCCCAGCCACGCCTGCAGCGTGGTCGAGGGCTCGGGCTCGAGGTTGACGAAGACGAAGGTCTCCCACACCTCGGTGGTCACGGGGATGAGGCCCAGGCAGCCCTTGTCCAGCGAATCGAACTGCACTTCGTCGGTCACGACCTTGAGCGCGCCGTCACCGCCGAAGACCCAGCCGTGGAAGTTGCACGCGAAGCTGGAGGCGACACCCGAGCCGTCGCGCACCAGCTTGTTGCCACGGTGCCTGCACACGTTGTGGAAGACGCGGATACGATCGTCCTGCCCCCGCGTCACGAGCAGCGAGAGTTCGAGCGTCGGGATGTCGTAGACGAGATAACTTCCCTTGGCGGGCAGCTCGTGCGTATGACAGATCGGAAACCACGCGCGCCTGAAGATCGCCTCGCGCTCCTTCGCGTACACCTCGGGGCTGATCTGGCGCGCGAGATCGACCCGCTTGGGCAGGTCCTGCGTCTCGCCGCTGATCCTGGATTCGATCGTGGCCGTCAATTCGATGCTCCGATGGGACCGGCGTCGCCATGTAAGCCCGCGTTCGCGAGCGCACGCTCGCGAACACCAGCGTCGGCGATTGGCGGTCGCGCTGCCGCGAAGACTCCGCCGGCGCGCGACAGCGCTTCGCCGAGTATCGGGCCGCGCGAGATCGGATGTCAAAGGCGCAACGCGATGGTCCGCATTCCGGAACTTCGTGCACCGTGTACCGGCGGTGCGTTGCGACACCCGTGCCGCGCGGCCGCGGTGATTTCGAAACCGTCGCGGTCTTTACAGCGCGTCGGGGAATGCACAGAATCGGTCGAACCCGCTGAACAGGACAGGCCCCATGATGCAAGCCACCTTTGACGTCGTCGTCGCCGGCTGCGGCGTGGCCGGCCTGTCGGCTGCGGTCGCGGCCGCGCAGGCCGGTGCGAGGGTCTGCGTGCTCGAGCGTGCGCCGCGCGAGGAGCGCGGCGGGCAGAGCCGCTACACCGAGGCGTATCTGCGCATGAAGAGCGAGTCCGAGGTCACCGACGACTTCGAGGTCCACCTTTCCGAGAACTGCAGCGGGTACATCGATCCCGAACTGATCGAGGAGGCGTCGCGCAGTCCCGGCGAGCGGGTCGCAGCGGCACGCGCGCTCAGCCTCGCGGACCCCGACTTCATCCAGCACTTCGCCGACCAGGCCGGCCCCGCGGTGCAATGGATGAAGACCCACGGCGTCCGCTTCGATTTCCTGCCGACGCAGTTCCTCACCAGCTCGCAGCCCCGCCTGCTGCCGGTCGGCGGTGGCGCAGCGATGGTCGACGCCCTGGCGTCGAAGGCCGAGCACCTGGGCGTGACCTTCCACTACCGGACGACGGCGCTATCGCTTGTTCACGACGGCGACGGCCGGGTGTCCGGCCTCGTCGCGAAAGGCCCGGGCGGGCGCGTGGAACTGTCCGGGCGCGTGATCCTCGCCTGCGGCGGCTTCGAAGGCAGCGCCGAGATGCTGGCCCGGTACCTGGGGCCGCGCTCGGTGTACCTGCGCCCGATCTGCCGCGGCGCATACTTCAACCGGGGCGAAGGCCTGCGCATGGCGCTGGACGCCGGCGCAGCCACCGCCGGCGACTTCGGCAGCTACCACGCCGAGCCGATCGACCCGCGCGCCGGCGGATCCGAGCCGTCGGTGTTCATCTTCCCCTACGGCATTCTCGTCAACAAGGCCGGCCGGCGCTTCGTCGACGAGGCACCGGGCACGGTCGACGCCTACTACGAGCGCATCACCCGCCGCATGTACGAGCAGGAGGACGGTCTCGCCTGGACCATCCTCGACGCCAAGCACCTGCGGATCCCGAACTACCGCCTCGCGATCCGCACCGACAAGCCCCCGGTGGTCGCCGACTCGATCGACGCCCTCGCCCGCGCGATCGAGGTGCCGTGCGACGCGTTGCGCCACACCGTCGGCGAATTCAATGCCGCCTGCGTGCCCGGTCGCTTCGAGCCGCTGAAGCTCGACGGCCTCGCCACCAACGGGCTCGCACCGCCGAAGTCGAACTGGGCGCAGCCGCTCGACACACCGCCCTTTCACGCCTATCCGATCATTTCGGCCAACGTCTTCACCTTCGGCGGGTTGAAGGTCGACCACGACGCGCGCGTCCTCGACGGCGACGGCAACGCGATCGACGGCCTCTACGCCGCCGGCGAGATCATCGGCACGTATTACCGACACTACACCGGTGCGACGTCGGTCCTGAAGGGGATGGTGTTCGGACGACTCGCCGGGATGCACGCGGCGAGGAATCCGGGCGCCGCGCCCGGATCGGACCGGCGGATGGGCGGCGATCAGCCGGCCGGCTCCGGCGCGAAGGCCGCGTCGTGAGCGCGAGCCGACGCGTCGCGCTCGTCACCGGCGCGGCCGGCGGAATCGGGAGCGCCACCGCGCGGCGCCTCGCGGCCGACGGCACGGCGGTCTGCCTCGCCGACCTGAGCCCGCCGGACGACCTCGCGAACGCGTTGCGCGCGGCCGGCGGCCGCATCGAAGCGATCGGATTCGACGCGCGCAGCGGCGCGTCGATCCGCGCGATGGTCGCGCACACGCTGGGCACCTTCGGTCGGATCGACGTGCTCGTGAATGTCGCGGGCATCACGTCGCAGGGTGCCGCAGAGGGCCTGTCCGAGGACGAGTGGGATCGCGTGCTCGACATCAACCTGCGAGGCGTCTTCCTCTGCTGCCAGGCCGTCATCGCCCCGATGCGCGAACAGGGCTACGGCCGCATCATCAACATCGGCTCGATCCTGGGCAAGAACGGCGGCAATCCCAGGCCCTGGATCGACCGCGCCGAACAGCTTCGCGCCGGCAACGTCGCGTATGGCGCCGCGAAGGCCGGCGTCCATGCGCTGACGTTCTATCTGGCGAAGGAACTGGCGTCGGACGGCATCACGGTGAACGCCGTCGCGCCCGGGCCGATCGCATCGGCCATGACCTCGAACTTCCCCGATACGCTCCGCGCGCTGATCCCGGTCGGGCGCCTGGGCAAGGCCGACGAAGTCGCCGAAGCGATCCGCTTTCTCGCGAGCGACGCCGCGTCGTTCATCACCGGGGAAGTGCTGGACGTCAACGGCGGCGCCTGGTGCGACTGACCGGCGGCGCGAGGCCGACGCGCGACGTCAGCCCGCGAAGTCGACCTCGGTCGACCGGGCGACCGTACAGAATCGGCCGATCGAGCCGATCGAGTTGGCGTGCTCCTGCGCCGAATGCGCGGCGCAGCAATCCTCCAGCACGACCATCGTGAAGTCCCGGTCGTGCCCGTCGCGCACGGTCGCCTGCACCACGGCCTGGGTCGACACGCCCGAACAGAAGATGCGCTCGATGCGCTGTGCGCTGAGCTGCGCCATCAGCGTGGTGGAGTAGAACGGGCTGACCCGGTGCTTGACCACCTGCACGTCGCCCGGCTGCTGCGGCAGGTCGTCGTGGATCTGCGTGCCGCGCGTGCCCAGCTTGTACAGGCCGGCCTTGGGCGCCCCCGAGAAAACCGGTGAGCCCTTCGGGCATTCCGGATATCCCTCGGAGAAGCCCACGCGCACGAACCCGACGGCGATACCGGCGGCACGCGCCCTGGCGATCGCCTTGGCCGTCAGCTCGACGATCCGGCGACTGCTGACCTGCTCGCCGAGCGGAGACGCGCCGTTCGGGCCATCCGCCGCGACCAGGTCGTTCTGCATGTCGAGTACGAGGTAGATCGATTTCATTGCTCGGTTGACTCCGGAAAGGTGCATCGATCCCCGAGTGTAACGGGGTGCGCAGACGCGATGGCGTCCGATCGGTGGCGATTCATCGCGCGACCCGCTGGGCGAGCAGCGCCGCGCTGGCGTGTTCGCCGGCGACCAGGCCGAGGCCGAGCGCCGACAGCAGCCCGTTGCCCGACAGGTAGCCGTCGGGGCCGTCGCCCGAGATGCCTGCCGCCGTGCCACCACCCGCGTACAGATTCCCGATGATCGAACCATCGGGGCGCAACACGCGCGCATCGAGGTCGACCCGCAGTCCACCCTGGGTGTGCGCGAGCGCGCCGGTGATGTAGGCCCCGTACAGCGGGCTTCCGAGTGCCGGGCCGAGCTGCGCGCGTCCCAGCGGGTCGACGCCGGCGGCCACGGCGTCGTTGTACGCATCGATGGTCGCGCGCAGGCGCGTCGGGTCCAGTCGCAGCGCCAGCGCGAGCGCCTCGGCCGTGTCGCCGCGACGCAGCGCGCCCGCCTCGACCGTCTCCCTGAAGTGCGCGGTCGGCGCGAGGATGTCGTGGATGCGCTGATCGAAGATCTCGATCGCGACACCGCCCGGCTGCGCCAGCACGACACCGGCGAACTCCGAGTAGCCCTGGTCCTCCCGCACGAAGCGTTGCGCCTGGGCGTCGACGACGATGCCGCCGAGCAGCGGGATCTCCGGAGACAGCCGCGTGCCGTACTTCGCGCAGACGTAGCCGTGTCCCTGGTGGCCCGACAGGTGATCGGTCGCTGCGCCGAGCGCCATGCCCCACTGGATGCCGTCGCCGGTATTGCCCTGCGCGCCGATGTACTCGGCGTGCGCCATCTCGGGGATGTAGCGCTCGAGCATTCGCCGATTCGCGCCGAAGCCGTCGCACGCGAGCAGCACCTTGCCTGCCCGGATTCGCATCGCGTCGCCCTCGCCGGCGGTCGCGCCGATGACCGAACGGTGCTCGTCGGTGATCAGGCCGGTGCCCGGCGTGCGATCGGCGAAGGTGAAATTCGGAAAGCGCGACAACGCGGTGTGCAGCGCGCGCACCAGCGGAGCGCCCGAACGGCCCGGCGGATTGTGCAGGCGCAAGAAGCTGTGCCCCACGCGCCCGGCGTCGGTATTGAGCTCGAGCGGCAGCCCCACCTCGTCGACGATCAGATCGATCAGGTCGCGCGAGCGGCGGCACAGCATGTGCACGATCGCGGCGTCGGCGCGCCCGCCGTTCTTGCGCATGATGTCCTCGGCCATCTGCTCGGGCGTGCCGTCGATGCCGAGCGCCGACTGAAAGCGCGTCCCCGCTGCCGGAATCGATCCGCTCGCAAGCTCGGTATTGCACTGGAGCGTCGCGTTCTTCTCGATCAGCGTCACCTCGACGCCGGTTCGCGCGGCGGCGAACGCCGCCATCAAGCCGCAACCGCCCGCGCCGATGATCAGGAACTCGGTCTCGAGATCCCAGTCCTCACACCCCCGCATGTACCCGTCTCCTGTGCAACCCGTCGCCGATGCCGCCTATCCGTACAGCGCCGCGATCTCGCCGATGTCGGCGATGTCGGGCAGCGCGCGAAAGCGCGCGAGCAGCGCCTGCACCGTCGCCGCATCGAGGCTGCGGCTCGCGTTGTCGACGAACTTCTCCTCGTACCAGCCGGCCGTCAACGGATTGTCCGCAGCGCCCGCGACGTGCATCTGGCTTCGCTCGAGCGCGCGGCCGCTGCGCAGGTGGACGCGCACGCGCGCCGGATACTGCGAAGGGAACGGCAGCGTCGAGTCCTCCACCGGCTCGACGCGCTGCATCAGCGCGCGCGTGGCGGGATCGTGCGCACGCGCGTCGGTGTAGGTGTCGATCGTCACCGAGCGGTCGAGCAGCGCCACCGCCAGGTTGAACGGCATGCTCCAGCGCGCCGACCATCCGGAGTCCGGTGCGTAGCGAAGCGCGCGCGGCTCGAACATCACCGGCGTGACGAGCGGATGCACGACGGCCTCGACGCGCGCGATGTCCTCGGCGATCGGCCGCGCATCGCGACCGATCGCGATGGCGCAGTCGAGATAGCCCTGCGCGATGTGGTCGCACGGATAGCGCTTCGGATACAGCTTCAGCAGCTCCCAGTCCTCGCCGAGCCCGCGCGTGATCGACGCGAGATCGTACCGCCCTTCGCCCGCGTGGGCATTGAAGTAGCCGTGCCGCCCCTCGAGGATCCGGCGCGGCCCGCTGAAGCCATGTGCGACCGCGCGCGCGGCGAGGATCGCCCCTTGCGCGGCGTAGCCGACCTGGATCCGCTTGGGCCAGGCCTGCGGATCATCGAGAAACTCGGCGGTACCGGATGCGAAGCAGCCTGCGACGCCCAGCGAAGCCGCGAGCTGCCGCGCATCGAAGCCGTGCAGTCTGCCCACGCCCAGCGCGGACGCGAGCACGCCCGCGGTGGCCGTCGAGTGGAATCCACGACCCAGCAGGCCCGGTGCGGCACGCGTCAGCCGGCAACCCACCTCGAGTGCAGCCGCCAACGCAACCATGAAGCGCCTTCCGTCCGACCCCAGCGCCTGCGCGGTGCACAGCAACGCGGGCAGCGTCGCCGCGCTGCCGTGCCATCGCCCCGGCGCGTAGGTGTCGTCGAACTCGTTGCCGTGCGCGACGCCACCCATGAAGAGGGCGGCCGACGGCGCCGGCAGGCGCAGCCCGCCCCGGCCGATCAATGTCGCTTCGGCCCTCCCCTCGGATTGAGCGACGGTCGCCACGAGCATGTCGGCGAACGGAAGGCGCGCGCTGAGCAGGCACACGCCCACCAGGTCGAGCGCATGCAGCCGCAGCCGCTCGAGGACGTCGTCCGGCAGGTCTTCGAAGCGCAGCGCGGCGACGAATGCCGCCAGCTCCTCGGCGAGCGTTGCCGATGATTCGCTCACGATCGGAATGCCTCGAGGCGTGCCGCCGCAGCCGGCGCGCGCAGCGCACGGGTCGCCCGCGCCGCGCCGCCCCGGTCGCACCGCGTGATCACGCCGGCGCGATCAGTTGACCTGGACGCCACCGAGGTCCTGCACGAGCTTGCGCCACTTCGTGTAGTCGTCGCCGACGAGCGCACCGAACTGCTGCATCGTCATGTCGGGCACGTCGTTGCCGCGCGCAGCGAGCTGTTCGCGCACGTCGGGCATCGCGATGATCCGTCGCATCTCCGTCGACAAGCGGTCTCGCACGGCGTCGGGTACGCCGGCCGGCGCGATGAGGCCGTACCAGGTCGCGGCGCGATAGCCCGGGACGCCCGCTTCGGCCACGGTCGGGACGTCCGGGAGCGCGGGATACCGCTGGTCGCCGGTCACCGCCAGCGCCCTCAGCTTCCCGGCCTTGATCTGCGAGGTCACCAGACCCACGTCGGCGAAGACGACCTGGATCTGGCCGCCCATCAGGTCGGTGATCGCCGGCGCGAGACCCTTGTACGGCACGTGCTGCATCTGCACGCCGGCCATCCGCTTGAACAGTTCTCCGGCGAGATGCGGACTGCCGCCATTGCCCGACGAGCCGAAGTTGAGCTTGTCCGGATTCGCCTTCGCGTAGGCGATCAGTTCCGGCAAGGTCCGCGCCGGCACCGACGGATTCACCGTGACGACGAAGGGCGCGGTCGCGACGAGCGCGATCGGCAACAGATCCTTCATCGGGTCGAAGGTCACCTTGTCCTTGTCGAAGACGTTCGGCGCGATGGTGGTGGGACCGGCGGCCGCGAGCAGCACCGTGTACCCATCGGCAGGTGCCTTCGCGACGAAGGCGGTGCCGATCAGTCCGCCGGCACCGGGGCGGTTCTCGACGACGACCGACTGGCCCAGCGCCTGCGAGAGCTTGGGCGCGATCACGCGCGCGACGTTGTCGGTACCGCCGCCGGCCGCGAAGGTCACGACCATGTGGATCGGCTTGTCCGGCCAGGCCTGCGCGAACGAAGGCGCTTGCGCCGAGAGCGAGCCGACGACCAGGCCCGCGGCGAGCAGCAGACGACGTGATGGATTCATGGAAGGGCCTCCGACGGAAGTTGCGTGGATGTCGTACCGACGCGCACGGCTCGTGCCGCGCACGCCGGCTTCGGGAAGGTTGGCGGGCTCAACTGCAGAAGTCCCCGACGATGTCGCCCCAGCCGCGCCGGCTTCGGGCGCGAACCGGATCGGCGAGCGCGAAGAGCGTCGCGTGAAGCTTCGGATAGACGCCCGCGCTCAACGCGTGCACCTTCTCCTCGAGCATCGAGGGCGGGAACGGGCGGTCCGAGCCACCCTGCGCGCTGAGGCACTCGCCGTCGAGCCGGGTACCGTCGCGAAGCGTCACCTGCACGCGCGCCGGGCGGTCGTTCGGCGGATCCGGCAGCGGCGCGAACGGCCGCACGCTGACCCGCTCCCGCAGCATCCGGATCACCGGATCGTGCAGCGTACCGGACAGGAAGGCATCGGCGCCGCCGGTGCCGGTCAGCAGCGCGGCGCCCATCGCGTGCGGCATCGAGAACTTGGCACCGAGCGTCGTCAGCGGCGCCGGGTTGTCCAGCACCAGCGCGAGCGGATGCGTCTCGACGACGATCGCCTGCACGGCCTGCGGACCGCCGTGCGCCATCACGGCCTCGCGGATGTCCAGCAACGCCTCGAGCGCCGAATGAAGGTGCTGGCAGCAGGCGAACCGTTTCGTGTAGCCGTCGAGGATCGCCCAGCTCGAGCCGAGTGCCTTCGTCACCGCGTCGGGCTGCGCCTCGCCGCCGAAGACCGTGGCGTACACGTCATCCAGGCTGCTCGGCACGCCGGTGATGCCGCACGACGCCCACTCGGCGCTCATCATGCCGCTCCAGGCACCCACGGCCGGCCACACGTTGCGCACCAGCGCGCCGCTCACCAGGTGACTTCGCGGCGAGGCCATCACCAGCGTCGACGCTGCGGTGATCACGCCGTGCAGTTGCTGCGCATCGGCATCGCGGGCCAGTGCGGTCGCCGCTGCCGCGCCGATCGCGCAGTAGCGGCCGTGGGACTGCATGTTGAACGCGCGCTGCCGGAAGCCGCGCGCCACCCGCGTCACGATCTCGTAGCCGACGACCAGCGAACGCAGCATGTCCTCGAGCGGCAGGTTCGTCGCCTCGGCCTGCGCCATCAGCGCCGGCAGCGTATAGAGCCCGGCGTGGCAGGGCGTGAGCCGATAGCCCTCGTCGAGTTCCAGCCAGTTCGCCGCGACCGCGTTGGCGACCGCAGCCCAGGTGCGCTCGGTGCGGGTACGCCCGCCGCGAAACACCGTGGCTTCGGACGCGGCAGTCCGGGCGAGCAGCTTGTCCTGGACGCCTCGCACCTCCGGCTCGCCGTGCGCGCCGACGATCGCCGACAGGTCGTCGGCCAGCACGCGGACCGCGCGCACCATCACCTCGTCCGGGATGTCCGCCGCGCGAACCGACGCGGCCCACTCGCAAAGCGCTCGGGCAGCGTCGGCCAGTCCGGGCCGACCATCGTCAGGTCTCATGTCGTTTGCCTTTCATTGCAGCGCGCATGGCAGTCATCCGGGTACGGTCGGCGTCGACACGCATCACGCTTCGCTTCGCGCGAGGTCCGACTGCAGGTAGTGCTCGACGATCTCGCGGCCCGTCGCCCGCCACACGCCCGGATGCGAGCAGATGTAGTCCAGCGCGGCGTCGAGCGCACCGATGCGATGCGGCTGGCCGGTCACGAACGGGTGGACGGCGATTGCCATCACCCGTCCGGATTCGGCCCCCTCTCGATACAGGACGTCGAACTGGCGCCGGATCGTCGCCTCGAACTCGGGCACCGACATCTTCATGTCGAAGTACGCAGGCACGTCGTTCGTCTGAAGCGAGTACGGCAAGGCCACCATCCGCGGGTTGCCGACATCCATCAGGTAGGGCTGATCGTCGTTGACCCAGTCGCAGACGTAGCGAACCCCGGCCTGCGCAAGCAGCTCCAGCGTGTTCCAGGTCTCGGCGAGCCCCGGTCCGAGCCATCCCGTCGGGCGCACGCCGCACGCGCGTTCGATCGTGTCCAGCGTCGAGACGATCGTCTCGCGTTCCGCATCGGGTGCCATCTCGTTGAGCCGCAATGCGTTGGTCCGCGCGTGGCCGATCATCTCCCAGCCGAGACTCACGGCACGGGCGACGATCTCGGGATGCTGTTCGCAGACCTCGCTGTTGAGCGCCGCGCTGGCCCGGATGCCGTGACGCTCGAGCACCTCCATCAGCCGCCACACGCCGACCCGGTTGCCGTAGTCGCGCAACGACCAGTTGCGCACGTTCGGTACCTTCGCGTCGGCCCGGTGCACCCGTTCGTTTACATTGCCCGGCATCACGTCGTCCAGCCGGAAGAACTCGATGTTCGGGTTCACCCAGAGCGCGAGCCTCGCGCCGTCGGGCCAGCGAAGCGCCGGGCGTCCGACGATGGGACGGTACGCGAACGGGCCATAGCGACGCGGCTCCATTCATCGCCCCGTTTCGGGTCGGATCACGTAGTCCGCCGGCGCATCGTGATACTTGCGCGCCAGCTGCTCGTCGGGGAGCAGTTCCGCCTCCAGCCTCGATACCCCGTCGTAACCCATCAGCGCCGTGATCTCCTCCATGCCGACGAGCAGGTCGGGACGCTCGACGATGTCGCCGGTGTCGATGCACTCGCGCATCGCTTCGAGCGCCCGCCGCATGCCGGCGATCGCGGCGGCCGTGAGCATGCGAGGCACGCTGACCCGCGCGACACCGAGTTCGCCGAGGCGCCGCAGCGGAATCAGCGGCGTGGTCGGGCGCGACCGGATGCCGAATCCCATGTTGATGCTGACCGGCACGTCGCCGGCCGCCTCGACGATCCGCGCGATGTCGTCCTCGTTGCGGATCGCGTCCGGATAGATCATGTCCGCGCCGGCCGCGACGTACGCCCGGACCCGCCTGATCGCACCTTCGATGCCTTCGACCGCGATCGCGTCGGTTCGCGCGTTGATGATGAAGTCGGCATTCGTTCGACCCTTCAGCGCAGCCTCGATCTTCTTCGCCATCTCGCCGGGCTCGATCAGCTCCTTGCCGCGCATGTGGCCGCAGCGCTTGGGCATGAGCTGATCCTCGAGGTTGATGCCGACGACGCCCGCCTCCTCGAAATACCCCACCACGTGATACACGGTCACCGCATTGCCGTAGCCCGTGTCGGCGTCGGCCATCAGCGGGATATCGATGCTCCGGGCGATGTTCCGGCAGGCGTCGACGTTGTCGCGCATGCCGAGGATGCCGATGTCGGGCTGGCCGAGCAAGGCGTTCGAAAGCCCGGCGCCGGTGGTCGCGGCGGATCGATAGCCCATCGCCTGCACGAGGCGCGCGCTGTAGCCGTCGTAGACTCCCGGCGACACCAGCGGACGGTGATCGCGCAGCAGCTCGCGCATGCGCCTGGCCTTTGCCCCCGCGCGCCCGCCCGATGCGGGGGTTCGCATGCGATCGGTGCCGACCTCCCGTGCAGCTGTCACCGCGATTGCGCCTGTTTCGCCGGGTTCGCCTAGTTCGCCTTGAGGCCGATCGAATCGATGACCTTGCACCACTTGGCGTTCTCGCTCTTGATCAGCGCGCCGAACTCGTCGGGCGTGCTCGGTGCCGGATCCTGACCGATCTTCTCGAGACGCTCCCGGGTCTGCGGCGAGTCTAGCGATGCCCGGATCGCCCGGTTGAGCTGCTCGATGATCGGGCCAGGCGTGCCCTTCGGTGCGACGATACCGTTCCAGGTCACGGCCGAATACGACGCGACACCGGCCTCGACCATCGTCGGCACCTCGGGGAAGCGGGCGGCGCGCGTCGTGGAGGTCACGGCGAGCGGCTTGACCTTGCCTGCCACGATCTGGGGCGCGGCCGACGGGAGCACGTTGAACATCACCTGCACCTGTCCCCCGATCAGGTCGTTCATCGCCTGGCCTCCCCCTTTGTAGGGCACGTGGACCATCTCGATGCCGGTGATCGACTTGAAGAGCTCCGCGGCAAGGTGCAGGGACGTGCCGGCGCCGGGCGACGCGTAGTTGAGCCCGCCCTTCTTCTCGCGTGCGTAGCGGATCAGTCCCGACACCGAATCGACCGGCAGCGACGGGTGGACCAGGAGCACGCTCTGCACGCTGCCCACCTGGCTGATGGGCGCGAAATCGCGCAGCGGATCGAAGGACAGGTTCGCGTAGAGACACGGGTTGGTCGCGAGGCCCGGCGTGCCCATCAGCAGGGTGTAGCCGTCTGGCTCGGCCTTCGCGACGGCCTCCATCGCGATGTTGCCGCCGGCGCCGGGCTTGTAGTCGACGACGACCTGCCCGCCGAGCGCCTGCTCGATGCCCGGCAGGATCGAGCGCAGCAGGATGTCCGAGCCGCCGCCCGGCGCGAAACCGAGCACGACCTTGATCGGCTTCGTGGGGTAGGCCGATGCCGCCGCCGTCGACACGCAAAGCAGGACGGCGACGAGCGCGCGCAGGTATTTCATGGTGACCTCCTCTGATGCAGTGTTTCACCGTCGCGGCGACGAGGCTCTCGACGCAGCGGCGGCCATTCGATCTCGGCCGCGTATTCGTAGCGGTCTTCGCGAAAGTAGTTGTCGGTCCAGCGGATCGGCCGCCCGTCGGCGAGGTAGGCGTGCGATCGGACGTACAGCACCGGGTCGGCCAGGCTCACGTCGAGCAACGCCGCGATGCGGGCATCGGCGCGCGCAACGCGCACGGTGTGGCTGCTCCTCGCGAGCGGCGCACCGCACCGTTGCGCGATGATGTCGTGCAGTGGCCGGGCGGACAGGTCGGCCAGCGTCAGCCCCGCGCCGACCGCCGGCGGCAGGTGCGAGATCACGACCGAGAGCGGCGCGTCGTCCAGGTCGTGCACCCGCACCAGGCGAAACACGGGACTGTCGACCTCGAGCCCCAGAAACGACGCGATCGCCGGCTGCGACACCGTCTCTTCGACGCTGATCACCCGAGCACGCGTGTTCAGTTGCGCGTGCAGCGGGTCTCCCGCGGAGCGCGCGATCCGAGGCTCAGGCGCGCTCTGGACGCGCCGCGTACCGACGCCTCGCCTGCTGGTGAGCAGGCCTTCGCGCTTGAGGTGCCCCAGCGCCTGGCGAATCGTGCTGCGACTGACACCGAACTCCTCGCACAGGCCACGCTCGGTCAACCCCGCGGCATCGGGCCCTTCCACGCCGACGCGCTGGCGAAGCAACTGCGCGATCTGGTGGTACAGCGGGATGCTGACGTTGAACGGTACGGCATTCGCCATGGCGGTACGGCGACATCGCCGTTCATTTGTATGCTTGAAGGTACATTCGGACAAATGATAGGACGCGCGGCGACGGGGCGTCAAGGGTCGGAGGGCGGCGCGACGCGATGCCCGTGCAGTCGATGAGAAGAGACGCCGGACGTGCGGTGCCGGCGCGGCCGCGCCGATGGCCACCCGACGCCGGACGCTGTCTGAATACGGGAGGAAGCGGCGCCAGCCGCTGGCGGCTCAGGCGCCGGGACGGACGATGCGGTTGCGCAGCACGCCGATCCGCTCGACCTCGAGTTCGACCACGTCACCCGGCTCGAGGAATCGGGTCGATTCGAGACCGCAGCCCGTGCCCACCGTGCCCGAGGCGACGATCTCGCCGGGATGCAGGGTCTCCGCGATCGAGATGAACGCCAGGATCTGCGCGAAGCCGTGTTGCATCTCGCCGGAGTTCCCGCCGCCCCAGCGCTCGCCGTTTACCCGCACCACCATGTCCAGCGTCTGAGGATCGCCGATCTCGTCGGTGGTGACGATCCAAGGCCCGAAGACGTTCCCGGTATCGAAATCCTTGCCTTTCATGGGCCCCATCCCGAGCGGGCGCTCCACCATCTGGGTATCCCGCGCCGAGAAGTCGTTGAAGATCGTGAAGCCGAACACGTGCTCCAGGGCGCGCTCCGGCGCGATGTCGCGCCCTTTCCTGCCGACGACGCAGGCGAGCTCCAGTTCGAAATCCATCATGTTCGAGTAAGGGGGCCATTGCACGTCGGCGTCGTGACCCACGACGCTGAACCGGTTGCCCTTGTACCAGGTAGGGCGCTCGAACCAGACCTTCGGAATCTCGGTCACCGGCCGGTTGGCGAGCTTCTCCCACGCCTTCATCGCATTGTGCAGATGCCGCTCGAATACCAGGCAGTCGCGAATCGACTCCGGCCGCGGCAGCGGCGCGAGGAGACGCGTGCCGGCCAGCGGCCTCGACGCCGCGGCAGGCCATTTGGCCGCCGCCTCGCGTGCGCGACTCGAGGCGGCGTCGCCGGCCTCGATCAGCGCCTGCATCGACTCGATCGGCACGCCGGCCGCGACCAGATCGAGGATCTCGCCGCGGCCGGTATCGACGACACCGACAGCCGATAGCCCGGGAGCACGCTCGAAGGTCGCCAGTTTCATGCGATCAGCGCTCGAAAATCGCGACCGCGCGCGTCCAACCCGCCGAGCCGCCCTTCACCTTCACCGGGAAGCACGAGACCGTGAAGCCGTGCGGCGGCAGGACCTCGAGGTTGTGCAGCTTCTCGATATGGCAGTAACCGATCTCGCGTCCGGCCTTGTGCCCCTCCCAGATCACCTTGACATCCTTCACTTCGGCGTAGTGGCGGGCCATGTGCTCGAAGTGCGCATCCCACGACCAGCAATCCGTGCCGGTGACACGCACGCCGCGCGAGGTCAGGTACAGCGTCGCCTCGCGTCCCATGCCGCAGCCGGCCTTGACGTAATCCGGATCGCCGAAGCGCTTTCCGGCAGACGTGTTGACCATCACGATGTCGAAGGGCTGCAGCGCATGCCCGATCCGTTTCAGTTCGGCCTCGACCTCGGCGGCGCTGACCACGTGGCCGTCGGGAAAGTGCCGGAAGTCCAGCTTCACTCCCGGACCGTAGAACCAGTCGAGCGGGATCTCGTCGATCTTCGCCGCCGGCTTGCCGCGATCCATCGTCGAGGCGAAGTGCCACGGCGCGTCCACGTGCGTGCCGCAGTGCGTGTTCAGCTTCAGGAACTCGATCGCGTAGCCCTCGCCGTCGACCAGTTCCTCCGGCGCGAGCCCCTCGTAGCGCTTCGCCACGAGCGGCGCCGTCTCGGTGTGGCTGCGGTATTCGATGCTGGGCTCGAGCCCGGGCGGATCGGATCGGATCTCGTTTTCGATGCGGACCGACAGGTCGACGAAACGTCTTGCCATGGTGAATGATCCTTAGTTGGAAAGTCCGAGCTCCGCGCCCTTGATCTGCAGCGCGAGGTGCCTCGAATGCGCGCGGCACAGCGAGAACGCGCCACCGGTGAACCACAGCCCTCGCTGCGGCGTGCGCGTCCACATGTTGGCCAGCTCCTGGCTCAGCGGGTGAAAGCCCCAGATCTGGCCCACGCGTTCGGCCACCGCCTCGCCGAACAGCCTGCGCACCGTGTGCTCGTGGCCCTCGAAGCCGGTGGCCAGGACGACGAGATCCGCCGCCAGCACGCTGCCGTCCTTCAGGCGGGCACCGTCCGCGACGAAACCGTCCAGATCGTCGTACTGCACGACACCGACTTCGCGCCTGACGATCAGATCCGAACAGCCGACGTTGAAGTAGTACCCACCGCCTCGCGTGCGAAACAGGTACGGCCACCCGGTGCCGTCGACGCCCGAAGACAGTCGAAAACCGGCCGCCTCGAGGCCGCGCAGAAGTGGCGCATCCATCTGCTCGGCCTGCTTCGTCAGCAGCCTGTGCGTGGCCAGCATCAACGGCTTCGGGATCGAGGTCAGGATCAGGTCTCGGTCTTCGAGTGACGGGCCGTCGCCCTGGAACAGCGCATCGTAGAGCTGCGCGCTCGGCTCGACCTGGATGACCAGCGTCGGGCTGCGCTGCACCAGCGTCACGATCGCGCCGTGCCCGTGCAGGTCCTGTGCGACGTCATGCGCGCTGGTACCGGTACCGAGGATCAGCACGCGCCTGCCCGCCCACGCCGAGCCCTCGGAGAACTCGCTCGTGTGGATCACCTCGCCCTCGAAGCGCTCCAGCGTCGGAACCGTCGGTCGCTTCGGCGTGCCGCTGACGCTGGTGGCCATGACGATGTGCCGCGGCCTGAGCGCGCGCGTGCTCCCGTCGCCGCGGCGAACGACCGCCTCCCAATGACGCTCCGCGGCAATCCAGCGCGCACCCTCGAACGAGGTCTGCGTCCAGAACGCGATGTCCATGCAGTCCGCGTACGTCTCCAGCCAGTTCGCGACCCGGTCCTTCGGCAGATAGCCCTGCCACGTCGGCGGAAACGGAAGGTACGGCAGGTGATTGCTGTGTAGCGTGTTGTGGAGCCGAAGCGCGCGGTAGCGCAGGCGCCAGTTGTCGCCGATGCGCTTCATGCGATCGACGACCAGCGTGTCCACGTCGAGCTGCCCGAGGCGCGCCGCCACCGAAAGGCCCGCATGGCCACCGCCGACCACCAGCACAGCGGGATCGCGATCGCGGTACATCGCCCGCTCGGCCCGCCGCTCGAGCCAGTTGGGCCCGTGAAAGTCGCGCTCGAAGACCGGCTCTTCGCGCCGGGCGCGCAGCACCGCTTCCTCGTAACCGCGGATGTCCTGCAGCGTCGTGTGGATGGTCCATGCAGCCGTCGGCGAATCCAGACGCAAGCGGACCACCCCGGCGCAACGGCCGACCGACGTTTCGAATCGAAGGATCGCCTCGATCACGCTGGCACCGGCGCGCTCGACGACGCGTGGCGGACATCGGTCCGGGTCGATCGCGAAATCGCGTGCCTGGCATGTCGAGAGCGCGTCGGCCAGTTGATGCGCGACGTTGTCGGCGCCGCTGACCGTCTTCAGTTCCCACGAGAGCGCGACGGCCTCCCGCCAGTAGCAGTCGGCGCGAAACAGCGGCCTCAACCGCTCCGCCGTCGGCAGCGCGGCAGCCTCGTTGAAACGCGCGAGCCACGCGACGACAGGCTCGATCGCTGTCGACGCCATCTCGTTCACCACAGGTCCCCTCGCCGGATCCGATCGATGCAGCCCGGTTCGTCGATGACCCGGAGCGCTCGCACCTGCGACACCGATGCCGATCCGGACGGTCGCGCCGGCGCCCTCGCCGCTACTCCGCCTTCGCGCCGGAGCGCTTCACCGTCTCGCCCCATTTCGCGCTCTGATCCCGGATCACCTGCCCGAGCGCCTTCGGACCGAGCATCCACGGATCGGTACCGAGCCTGGCGAGAGACTCCTTGATCGCCGGCGTCGCCATCACCTTGCCAAGGGCATCGCTGAGCCGGTTCGTGATCTCGGACGGCATCTTCGCCGGGCCGACGATCGCATACCAGATGGTGACGTCGTAGCCGGGCACGCCGGCCTCGGCGATCGTCGGCACACCGGGCAACAGCGGCGACGGGCGCGTTCCGGTGACACCGAGCGCCCGTACCTTGCCCTGCTTCGCATGCTGCGCGTTGGTGGTGATGTTGTCGATGATGAAATCGATGCGCCCGCCTAACAGATCGACCGTCATCGGCGCCGAGCCGCGGTAGGGAACGTGCGTGAACCGCGCGCCCGTCATCTGCTCGAGGAGCACCGCCGCCAGATGGCTTGAACTGCCGGCGCCGGACGACCCATAGGTCAGCGCCCCGGGCTTGCGCTTGGCCAGCTCGATCAGCTCGGACACGCTGTTGGCCGCTACCGCCGGGTGTACCACCAGCACGTTCGGAAACGACGCCACCATCGCCACCGGAGTGAAGTCGGTCAGCGGATCGTAGCGCTGGCTGGCATACAGGTGCTGGTTGATCGTCAGCGTGCCGGTCGTTGCGAAGAACAGCGTGTAGCCGTCGGGCGCGGCATCGACGACGGCCTGCGCGCCGATCGCGCCGGCGGCGCCTGCCCGGTTCTCGACGACGACCTGCTGCTGGAGTTCGCCGGAGAGCGAATTCGCGATCAGGCGGGCCGTGGCATCGGTACCGCCGCCCGGCGGGAACGGCACCACCAGCTTCACCGGCCGTTCGGGATAGGCGGCGACCGCCGTTTGAAGCATCAGCGGCAGTGCCACGCAGAGCGCGGCGGCGACGTGTCGTAGTCCGATCATCCGTCTCCCCTCCTGTTGGCGGTCGATAATACCGCCGGACCACACGCGCGCAAGCCCTGCCCGTTTCCCTTTCCGCGCAACCGCCCACGCTTGCCCGTTTTCGACGACCCCGCCCTTGGCGCGGACGCCGTTCACCTGGCGATCGCCAGCAATCCTCCGGAGCAATCCACCATGCGAATCTGGTATCAGAGCCTGATCGACGCGAGCCACCTGCCCTCGTATTTCGACGCGCTGAAGGCGCGCTCGGCGACGATCGCCCGCCCGGGCGTCGACGTCGAATTCCACGGGATGCCTTCCGGGCTCTACGGCGGCCGCGTCCCGTCGGACGTCGTCATCTATCCGTACGTGATGTCGCTCAACATCCAGTTCATCCTCGACAATGCGCTGCGCGCGCAGGCGCAAGGCTTCGACGTGTTCGCGGTCGGCTCGGTGCAGGACCCGGCGCTGGAGGAAGCCCGCTCGCTGCTCGACATCCCGGTGGTCGCGTACGGCGAGGCGTCCATGCACTTCGCCTGCCTGCTCGGCAGCCGCTTCGCCGTGCTCGCGTTCCAGGAAGGCTTCGACCAGATGATGGACCTTCGCATCAAGCGCCTGGGCCTGGCCGAGCGTGCGCTGCCCACGCAGATCATCGACCTCGGCTTCGGCGACGTGACGAAAAGCCAGCAGGATCCGACGCGGCTGCTCGAGACTTTCTGCGAGACCGCGCGGCGTGCGATCCGCCTCGGCGCCGAAGCGATCATCCCGGGCCAGCTCTACCTTAGCGAGGCCGTCCACAAGGCCGGCATCACGCGCATCGACGAAGTGCCCGTCGTCGACGCACTGTCGACCACGATCAAGATGGCCGAAGCGATGGGCGACCTGAAGCGCCTCGGCGTATCGGTGACGCGTCGAGGCTTCACCCACGCGCGCCCGCCGAAGGAGATCCTCGAGCACGCGCGGCGCTTCAGCAACCGCCCCCCGATTGATTAGGTCCCGTTCACGATACGGACGTCGCCGCGCAAGGACCCACTCGAGCGACGGGCATCGGGAATCCGGCCGGTCGAATCGGCCATCTGTCTCTAAATCCGGATATTTGAAGACGGTGTCGGCGCGCGCCGCCTTACAATCACGCGCTCATCATCTTCCCAATTTGAGACCTCGTCCTTCGAACATCACGGGACGAGGCCGTCGGAGAAACGTCTTGGCATCAATAGCTGTTGCCCTCAAGTCGGAAATCCAGCGACTTGCCCGCAAGGAGATTCGCGCACAATGCGATCCCCTTCGAAAGACCGCCAGTCACCAGCGCCGAGAAATCGCGTCGCTCAAGCGCGAGATCCGCAGCCTGCAGAGCGAACTGAAGAAGCGGCAGGCCGGCAAGACGCCCGATCGGGCACCGGCCACCGCCGAGGCACGATCCGAGAGTGTCTCTCGCATCACCGCCAAGGGCATCAAGGCGCTGCGCGCGCGCCTCGGCCTTTCGGTCGCCGATCTCGGCCAGATCGTCGGTGCGAGCAGCCAGTCGGTCTACAACTGGGAGAGCGGCACGGTGAAGCCGCGCGGCGGCAAGGTCGTCGCGCTTGCCGCGCTGCGCGCGAAGGGCAAGCGGGAAGTCGCCGCGATGCTCGATGGGATGCGCGAGCAGGAAGCGGCCTGAGGCGCGGTCGGCCCCGATCCGAGTCGAGCGACGGCGCGCGGGCCTATCGGTCGACGTGCACGAGGCTCGCCGCCGGATAGCGTTCGCCGGTCGCGATCCCGATCGGCGCGATCTGCTCGAGTTCCTGCATCACCTGGGCATCGAGCGAGACCTCGGCCGCACCGACGTTCTCGCGCAATCGCTGCAATGACTTCGTGCCCGGAATCGGCACGATGTCCGTCCCCTTGTGCAGGACCCAGGCCAGCGCGAGCTGCGCCGCGGAAATGCCCAGCCGAGCAGCGACGCCCTTCAGCTTCTCGGCCAGCGCCAGGTTGCGCCGGATGTTTTCCTTCTCGAACCTCGGGTGGGACTGGCGGGTGTCCTTCGCATCCATCGTCTCGCGGCCGGTCACCGTCCCCGTCAGGAAGCCGCGACCCAGCGGACTGTAGGCGACGTAGCCGACACCGAGTTCGCGACAGGTCGGAAGGATGTCCAGTTCGTCCTGGCGGCTCCACAGCGACAGCTCGGACTGCACCGCGGCGATCGGGTGCACCGCGTGGGCACGCCGCAGGTTCGCACACGAGACCTCCGACAGGCCGAGGTGCCTGACCTTGCCGGCCCTCACCAGGTCGGCCATCGCGCCGACGGTGTCCTCGATCGGAACCGTCTTGTCGACCCGGTGCTGGAAGTAGAGGTCGATGCAGTCGACGCCGAGCCGCCGCAGCGACGCATCACAGGCCTGGTGCACGTAGGCCGGCGTACCACATATCGTCGTTCCCTCCGGCTTTCGCTGCTGACCGAATTTCGTCACGAGAAAGACCTTGTCCCGAACGCCGACGAGCGCCTTTCCGAGCAAGGTCTCGTTGTGACCGCTTCCGTAGGCGTCGGACGAGTCGAAGAGCCCGATCCCCAGGTCGATCGCGTCGTGGATCAGCTTGATCGACGCCTCGTCGTTCGCCGGCCCGTAGATGCCGCTCAACCCCATGCAACCGTAGCCGATCTCGGGCACCGTGATGCCATTGCCGAGCAAACGCGTCTTCATGTCAGGTCTTCTCCTTGGTTCGGGTTGAGCGCCACGGCGGGCGGCGCCTCGGGGCGACCGCGCAGTCTGCCGGTCGCGCTCGCGTCGACGCGGGCGCCGCGCCGCTCGAGCACGACGCCATAGAGCGCCCGGGCCTGTCGCCTCGACACCAGGCCCTCGACTACATCGGCTGCCACGTCCTGCACCGGCCGCTCGAACGGGTGCCCGTAGCCCCCGCCGCCCCCGGTGCAGAAGACGAATACATCGTCCCTGGCGAGCTTGAGCCCGGTCACCTTCCGGAAGTGCTGAAGCCGGCTGCTGCCGGCGCGTCGGACGGCGATTGATCCAGGTCGACCCGCGAGGCCGCCTTCCAGGCCCCAGGGCGGGCATCGCGTCCGCTCGGTCAGCCCGTTGAACTGGCCGTTGTCCAGTATCCGGTAGATGCGCTCGACGCCGAGCCCGCCGCGAAACCGGCCGGCACCGCCGGAGTCGCACCTCAGCCTGTACGCCTCCACCCGCAACGGGAACCGCGTCTCGAGCACCTCGACCGGCACGTTGAAGGTGTCGCCGTGCCCGATCGTGTAGGTTGCACTCGGTCCGTCCCCGTTCGGCCGCGCACCCCATCCGCCTGCGACCGGCTCGATGCTGGTGAACGCGCGTCCCCGAGCGGTGTCGACGCCGGTGAGCAGCATCGCCGAGATGTCGCAGTAGTGGGCCGCCGGGATACGGTGCGGGCTGGCCTTCGACATCGCCAGCAGGATCGTGTCGATGACGCTGAGGATCGGTGTCTGCCACCAGGACATCGCGGCAGGCTCCACCGCACTGATCAGCGTCCCCGTCGGCAGAACCACCTCCAGCGGCTGGAAGCATCCGTGACTCGCCATCAGATCGGGAGCCACCAGGTACTTCAGCGCAAGGCGCGCGGCGCTCCTGCCGGCGGCTGCGCCCGAATTGATCGGGCCTCGCACCTGCGGGCTCATCGCCGAGAAATCGATCTTCAGGCGATCGCCGTCGACCGTCACCGACACACGGATCGGCACGGGCTTGCCGATCTCGACACCGTCGTCATCGAGCATCGTTTCCGCCTGGTAGACCCCAGGGGAGAACGCTCGGATCCGGTCTCGGACGATCCGTTCGGTCTGCTCCCAGCCGGCAGCGATCGCGGCGCACACGGTGCCGGCGCCGTAGCGTGAATACAGTTCGCCGAGTCGGCGCTCGCCGAGCCGGCAGGCCGCGATCTGCGCGTCGAGATCCCCGAAGCTGCCCTCGGGGTCGCGGATGTTGTGGCGCAGGATCCGGAACAGATCCTGGTCCGGCACGCCCGCCTTGTAGAGCTTGACGCTGCGTACCTGGATGCCCTCTTCGAAACTCGAGACCGCATCCGTCAGGAATCCGCCGGCGAGCCGACTGCCGACGTCTGTCCAATGCGCACGCGTCACCGAAAAGCCGATCAGCCCGCCTTCGAAGAACGCAGGCGTGTAGACGACCATGTTGTTCAGATGCTGGCCGCAGGTGCCGGTGTGATTGGTGAGGACGACGTCACCCGGCGAGAACCCGTCGGTGCCGAAGATCTCCAGACCGTCGGCGACCGGCGCATCGAGGTCTCCAACGAAGAGCGGCAGGCCTCCCGGCGCCTGGGCGACGAGGCGCCCCTGCGCGTCGAGCAGGCCGGTGCAGAAGTCCTGGACCTCGTAGACGATCGTGCTGTGCGCGGTGCGCGCGAGGTTGATCGTCATCTCGCCCGCGATGGCCGCGAGCGCATGGTTGATGACGCCCGTCGTGACCGGGTCGCAGCGACGCGTCTCGAGCGGCGTGTCCGCGGCGGCGCTCACGACGGCCTGCCGGTGGTCACGACGAGACAGCCCGACTCGGCTTGCACCGCACGGTCTCCCTGGTGCAGTACGGTGGTCGACGCATACTCCTCGATGATCGCCGGCCCGTCGATCCGATCGCCTCGCCGCAGATCGGCACGCTGGTAGACCCGGCATGCGATCGATCCGATCCCGTCGAAGCAGACGGGACGCTCTTGCGCAACGCCCTGGCCGCGCAGCGGCTTGTCGCGCAGCGAGGAGAAATCCTGGTGCGACACCTTGCCCAGCACCGCGACGCGAAGGTTCACGATCTGAGCGGCGGTGTGCGGGGACTGGTGGCCGTAGCGAATCTCGTAGGCCGAGTCGAAGCGCCGCCGCAGTTCCGCCAGCGCCGGACTCGGCCCGTGCAGGTCCGGCACCGGCACGGACACGGTGTATTCCTGCCCGAGGTAGCGCATGTCCACCGAGCGCACGCAGGTGACTTCCTGCGCATCGAGCCCGCCACCCTGCACCTGTGAAAGCCCCGATGCCTCGAGTTCGGCGAACCACCGGTCCAGCGCGCCCGCATCGAGGTCGGCAAGGTCCAGTACCTTCGTCAGTACCAGGTCGCTTCGAAGGTCGGTCAGCAGCATGCCGAGCGCCGAGAAGTGACCCGGCTGCGGCGGGATGACCACCGTCGGAATGTGCAGCTCGCGAGCGATCGCCATCGCGTGCAGCGGGCCCGCGCCGCCGAACGCCACCATCGTGAAGCGCCTCGGATCGTAGCCGCGCTGAAGCGAAATGGCATTGACCGCGAGCGCCATCCGGGTATCGGCAAGGCGGATGATGCCGTGGGCCGCCGCGAGTTCGTCCAGGCCGAGGGGCGCGGCGACCGTCGAGGCGATCGCATTCCGGGCCGCCTCGGTGTCGAGGTCGAACTCGCCACCGAGAAAGCGCTTCGGGTTCAATCGCCCCGTCACCAGGTTCGCATCGGTGACGGTCGGCTCGCGTCCGCCCTTGCCGTAGCAGGCCGGTCCCGGCTCGGCACCGGCGCTCCGGGGCCCGACGTGCAGTCCGCCGCCGACGTCGATCCAGGCGATGCTGCCGCCACCGGCACCGACTTCGATGATGTCGACGGCGGGAAGCCGCATCGGGTGACCGTGGAGATGACCGCCGATATAGTACTGGTCGGTCATCTTCGGCAGTCCCGCTTCGATCAGGCAGGTCTTCGCGGTGGTACCGCCCATGTCGAAAGCGATCACGTCCGGAAAGCCGATCGCGCAGCCGAGCTTCGCCGCACCGACGATTCCGCCTGCCGGACCGGACTCCATCATCGCGACCGGCATCCGACGCGCCCGCTGAACCGTCATGACCCCGCCATTGGACTGCATGACGAGGAAGTGACCGTCGAATCCCCCACCGGCGAGCGAGCGATCGATCTCGTCGAGATAGCGCGTCACTTCGCCGCCGACATACGCGTTCAGCACCGTGGTGGAGCTTCGTTCGTACTCGCGATACTCGCGAAGCACCTCATGCGAGGCCGTCACGAAGACACCGGGCAGCGCCTCGCGCAACGCCGTGCACAACATCGCCTCGTGCGCGGGATTCGCGTACGAATGCAGAAGGCACACCGCGATCGCCTGGACCTTCGCGCGCGCCAGCAGCCGCGCGAGACGCGCGACTTCGAGCGCGTCCAACGCCGTCACGACTCGGCCCGCCGCGTCGAGGCGCTCACGGACCCCGAAGCGCAGTTCCGCCGGTACGAGCGGAGACACTTTCGTGAAGAAGAGGTTGTACGTGTCGGGCCGGTTCGCGCGCCCGATGCCATAGACATCGGTGAAGCCTTCAGTCGCAAGGAGCGCGGTGCGCGCGCCGGTCCTTTGAATGACCGCATTGATCGCGACCGTGGAGCCGTGCACGAACAGTCCCAGATTCGAGGCCTCGACGTCGGCAGAGCGCATGCAGGCCTCGACGCCTTCTGCGAGGCGGCCGGGGGTGCTCAGGGACTTCTCGAACCGGACCGTTCCGGTCTTCGCGTCCAGGCCGGCGAAATCGGTGAATGTCCCGCCGATGTCGACTGCAACGCGATCCGCGCGTCTGCCGGCGGCCCCGACGCTCACTGGTGTACCCTCCCGCCGTCCCTACGGGCCGTCGCCTCCCCGAGGGAGGGCGAGCGCGCCTTGGCCTTGGGGCGGCCCGGCGCCGCGCTCATGCGGCGAGCACCTCCTCGCGAACCAGGTTGTCCACCGCACCGATACCGCCGACTTCGCACCGGACCCGATCGCCCGGCTTCAGGAACGCCTGAGGCTTCATGAAGAAGGCAACGCCCGCTGGCGATCCGGTACAGATCACGTCGCCCGGGAACAGCGTCATCGCGCGCGCGCAATACTCGACCAGCGCCTCGATGCCGTGGACGAGGTCGGCGGTGTCGCCACGCTGGCGGACCTCTCCGTTCACGGTGGTCGTCAGCGTGAAGGGCCTTCCCCACTCGAACTCGTCCGGCGTCACCAGCGCCGGCCCCATCGGGCAGAAGGTGTCGTAGCTCTTGCCGATGAAGTGGGTTCGGAAGAACGGGTTCTCCTCGTGCTCGGCAAGCTGCAGATCACGGGCGGACACCTCGTTCGTCGCAACGAACCCGGCGACGTAGTCCTTGACCTGCGCAGCCTTGATCCGCCTGCAGGTCCGGCCGATCACGACGCCCAACTCGACCTCGTAGTCGAGCTTGCGGGTCTCGGGTGGATAGATCAGGTCGTCGTTGGGCCCGGCAATGCACGAGGTAGCCTTCGCGAGGATCATCGGCTCGCGCGGCGCCGCGACCTTGCCCAGCACCGCGCCGGCTTCGGCGACGTGGGTGTAGGTGTTGGCGCCGGCGATCATCAGCTTGCGAGGCATCGGCACCGGCGCGCCGAGCCGCACGCCCGCAGGATCGATCCTTGGCCCCCGGGCCTCCCGCGCAAGCCGATCGACCAACGAGCGCCAACCCGGCTGTTCGAGGAAGAGTCGCATGTCGGTCACCGGATTGCCGGACCCGGTGTCGGCCATCGCCTGCGCCACGTCGACGATGCCGCCGTCGGTGAGTATGCCGGCGCGCTCCGCGCCGAAGGCCCCATAGCTGACCAGTCGCATCAATAGCTCCCTTCAGTTGACGTGGAAGTCACAACCCGAACATCCGCGGCAGAACCAGCACCACCGACGGCAGTGCGATCATCAGCAGCAGGCACCCGGCGAGGATCACCAGGTACGGCCCCATCGCCCGCGACACGCTCGCGAGCGGCGCACCGGTGATCGAGCAGATCACGAGCAGCATGATGCCGATCGGCGGGACGATGAGCCCCACGCCCAGCGACGCGATGCTGACCAGCGTGAAGTGCAGCGGATCGATGCCGAGCGTATTGGCGACCGGGAGCAGGATCGGGATGAACAGCAACAGGGCCGGGATGCCGTCGAGGATCGCGCCGAAGACGATGAAGATCAGGTTGGCGACGATGAGGAACACCAGCGGGTTGCGCGACAGGCCGATGACCCAGTCCGCGACCTGACCGGGTATGCCATCGAGCGCGAGCAGCGTGGCGAAGGCCGCGGCCGCGCCGAGCACGAGCCCGATGGCGCCGCTGATGGTTGCCGTCTGCACGAGGATGCGGTACATCGCCGCAAGCGAGATCTCCCGATAGAGGAGCGCAGCGACGACGAAGGCGTAGGCGACCGCAACCGCCGCGGCTTCGGTCGGCGAGAACACGCCACCCAGGATGCCGCCGAAGATGATCACCGGCAGCATCAGCGGCACGATCGCCCGGCGCAATGCAACCCAGAGCTCCGCCCTGGTGGCACGGACCTCCCCGGCCGGCAGCAGGCCCCGCCGGGATTGGTAGTAGACGAGCGCCATCAGCGCCAGCGCCATCAGCAGCCCGGGCAGCAGCCCCGCGATGAACAGGGCACCCACCGACACGCCGGCGATGGCGCCCAGCACCACCATGGTCAGGCACGGCGGAATCAGGATGCCCATCGCGCAGGCAGCGGCGATGAGCGCGACCGCGCGGCCTTGCTCGTACCCCGCCTTCGTCAGCGTCGGATACATGATCGAGCCGATCGCGGAGGCGTCCGACAGCGACGCCCCGGAAATGCCGGAGAAGAAGACTTCCGAGACGATCACGACCTGTCCCATGCCGCCGTGCAGATGGCCCACGAGCGCCCGCGCCAGCGCGACGAGCCGCGTCGAGATGCCGGACTGCTCCATGATCGATCCCGCGAGGACGAAGAGCGGTATCGCCAGATAGGTGAAGTTGTCGACCCCGGCACCCACGCGCTGCGCGACCATCGCCAGCGGAATGGTGCCCCCGACGGCCATCGCCAGCGACGTGGCACCGAGCATCGCGAACGCGATCGGCACGCCCAGGCCGATCATCGCCACGAACGATACGCACAGCAACGCCGTCATGCGTCGTCGGCTCCCGTCGCAGGGTGCGCACGCGCGCTGGCCAGCGCGTATCCCTGCTCGACAGAGATCAGTGCCATGAAGCCTGCGCTGCACGCCACGATCACGTAGATCCAACCGTGCGAGATGCCCAGCGTCGCATAGCTGGCATCCCAGGTCTGCACGACCATCCGGATGGCCAGCACCGCAAGCAACACGGCCGTCAGCAGCACGATCAACCAGACCACGAGGCCGAGCGGCGTCGCCAGACGCGGCCACACCCTGGCGAGCACGATGCCGATGCCGAAGTGCAGGCCCTGCCGCAGCGCAAGCACCGCGCCGAGAAACACCGTCGTCTGGAACAGGAATACGCTCAGTTCCGACACCCACGGAATCGGGATGCGCAGCACGTAACGGAAAACGACGTCGGCGAGGATCAGGATGGCGAACGCCGTCACCAGTGCCGCGGCGATCGCCTCGAACACCACCTCGATGCCCCGGACGAGCGCGCGCAAGCCGCTGCTACCCGACCCGATCCGGGACGCACCCGACGCGCGCTTCGATTCGTCGGACACTCAGTTGCTGGCAGGGCTGTAACCGACCGCCTTCGACACGCGGTCGACCAGATCCTTGCCGATCTTCTCGCGCTGCGCCTGGAAGACCGGAAGCGACGCCTTCTTCAGCGCGGCGAGGTCGGCCTTGACGATCGTCACCCCCTTGTCGGTCAACAGCTTCATCGCCTTCTGCTGGGCCTCGAGCGGCGCGGCAGGATCGTTCTCGACAAACCACGCATCCGTCGTCTCGCGGTAGTGCTTGGTGATGACTTCCTCGAACAGCGCCTGGGTCGCCTTGTCGAGCGACTTCCACCAGGCCATGTTGGCGACCACGATCCCGGGCGTGATGATGTGCTGGATCTCCGTGTAGTACTTGGCGGTCTCGAAGAACTTGAATGCCGTCACCAGTTCGATGCTGACGTCCGCGCCATCGAGGATTCCCTGTTGAAGGCTGGTGTAGACATCGCCCAGGTTCATCACCACCGGCTGGCCGCCCCACGCCTTCATGATGTCGACGAGCACAGGGTCCGGCTGCTCGCGGATCTTCATGCCGGCGAAGTCCGCCGGCGTGGCCACCGGCTTCTTGGACAGGATGCCCCGCCCGCCCGCACTGTTCCAGGTCAGGAACTTGAGCCCGCGGGCTTCGATCTTCTGGCCGATCTCCTTGCCCAGCGGCCCGTACGCGAGCGTTCGCCAGGCGGCACGATCCTTGAACAGGAACGGCATGTCCCAGATGCCGTGTTCGAGCACGATGCTCTGCGTATACGATCCGGCATTGACCGCCAACTGGACCGCGCCCAGCTGCACGGCTTCGAGCGCGTCCTTCGGCGACCCGAGCTTGCCGTCCGATATCAGCTCGACCTTGATCTTTCCGCCGCTGCGTTTCTCGACCTCGGCCTTGAATGCGAGCATGCCCTGGTAGTAACCGAAATTGCGATTGATGACGTCGCCGAATCGGATGTTCATACTCGGGTAGTCGGCCGCCTGCGTCGGGCCGGGCAGAAGCAAGGCCGCGCCGAGGAACGCCCCGGCCACCAATGAACACAGTGAACGTACGGTGGAAATTCGCATGGTTGTCTCCGTTGTTTCCGGGCTGCGCATGCAGCCGTCGCGCCGTCTCGCGATGGGCAGGCCCGGTCGATCGTGCCGGTCCGGTCGAGTCAGTGTCGGCCGCTGAAAGCGCTCTCGTCAACTCCGTTGAACCTGCGTGTCCGCCCACCGGACAGTGGCTCCAGACCCGATCCTCGAGGAGACCCGCGTGAAACCCGATCCCGGCACCACGATGCGCAGCGTTCGCCGGACACTCGACGTCCTGCGCGCGCTGAACATGCACAACGGCGCACGCGTCAGCCAGCTCGCGCACGTCACCGGCATCTCGCGTCCGGCGATCTACCGGATACTCGATGCGCTCGTCGGACTCGGGTACGTGCATCGCCGCATGGACGACGAACGCTACGACCTCACCGTGCAGGTTCGCTCGCTGAGCGAAGGCTACGACGAGGAGTACTGGATCGCGGCGATCGCGCTGCCCGAGATGACCGCGCTGCAGCGCCTGGTGGTCTGGCCGACCGATCTCGCGACCTTCTTCGACGACGCGATGCTCGTGCGCGAGACGACCCGGCACGCGAGCCCGCTGACGATCGACCAGGTGCATGTCGGCGAGCGGCTGCCGTTGTTGACCTCCGCGACGGGGCGCGCCTATCTCGCGTTCTGCAGCGCCGCGGAACGCGAGGCGATCCTGAAGAACCTGTCGGCCTCTTCAAGGCCGCAGGACTCCATCGCGCGCAACGGGCGGCTGGTCTCGAGCCTGATCGCGAACACGCGGCGCGACGGGTTCGGATACCGACATGGCGAGCTTTACCCTCAGACCGGTGCGATCGCGGTGCCGGTGATGGTGGGCGATCGCGTCATCGCCTGCCTGAACATCACCTTCAGTTCGTCGGTGCTGAGCGTGAAGGAGGCGGCCTCCCGATACCTGGCCGCCCTGCAAGCCTCTGCGAAGGAAATTTCGCGGCAACTCGCGGCACCTGCTGCTCGGGCGCCGTCCAAGGCCGGCTAGGCTCGCGTCGCGCACGGCAGGCGCCGCGACGGCCCCGCCGATCGCGGCATTCGCCGATTACCGATAGAAACCCTGGCGCAGTTGCAGCCGATGCTCGAGCCACATCTTCATCGCGCACAACATGCCGGTCCATCCTTCGCAGTTGCCGTAGGAGGCCTTCAGCCCCGCCGGCGTCGGCTGCCATCCGAACTCGCTGATCCGCACCAGCGTGCGGCCGTCTTCCAGCGACTCGAAGTGCATCGTGACGGTGGTCTGTCGGGGCCCTGCCTCGTCGCCGGATGCGGGTTCGCTCGACGCCCAGCGCAGCGTGATGCGCTCGTTCTTCACCACCTCGACCACCTCGACCGGAAACGCGCCGGGGAAATCGTGGAAATCCCACGTGACGACCGCGCCGGTCTCGAGCCTGCCCCTGGCGCCACCGGTGGTGAAGAACGACGACAACTGTGCCGGATCGACCACCGCCTCGAACACGTCGTCGATCGGCCGGGCCATCCTCCCGCTCACCACGAAACGCAACGCGCCAGCAGCCCCGATGTCCTGCGCGCCCGAGCCCGCGGCATCGGGATTCGCCTTCTCGCGCTTGTCGCCCATCTGCATGCCCTCTTCAGGTGGTTGGATTGCGTCGATCTTATGTTATAGTTTTATAACATGTCAACGGCCACGATTCCTCCGCGTGAGCGCAAGCGTCGACGCCGACCCGCGCCGGGCGCGTCGGCGGCCCCGTCGAAAACGGACGCTGCGCTTCCGGCCGGCGTCGACGACCGCGACGACCTGTTGTTCAAGGCGCTCGGGCACCGCGTGCGACGTCGACTGCTCGATGCGCTGAAGGCAGGCCCGCGTACCACCGGCAGTCTCTGCGAGGCGGTGCCGGAACTGGATCGATGCACGGTGATGCAGCACCTGAAGGTGCTCGAGGACGCAGGCCTGCTGATCGTGGAACGGAACGGAAGGCAGCGCTGGAACTCGCTCGATGCACTGCCGATCCACGGGATCCACGAACGATGGATCGGTCCGTATGCAGCCTATGCGGCCAACATGCTCGGGCGACTCGCTCGTCGTTGATTCGCTCAGGCATCGATGAGTCAGCGAAGTGGCGTGCGACGAGACGAGTGACGCTGTCCTCCATGGGGCCGGTCGCGACGCGCTCGCGGCCCGCCCGACTGTGTGACAATCGACGACAGACGGACCGCCGCGGCGGATCACCCACGACGACAGAACCCATCCATGAGTCAGGCCCCGACCAACGTCCTGTTCATCCTCTCGGACGAACACACGCGGGACGTCACCGGCTGCTACGGACATCCGTTCATCCGCACCCCCAACCTCGATCGGCTCGCGGCCCGCGGCACGGTCTTCGATGCGGCCTACACGAACTGCCCGATCTGCGTGCCCGCGCGCGCGAGCCTGCACACCGGCACGTGGGTTGCGCAGAATCGCTGCTGGGACAATGCCCATCCGTACGACGGCAGCATTCGAAGCTGGGCGCACCGGCTGCGCGACGCGGGCCACCAGGCGCTGTCGATCGGCAAGCTGCACTTCAGGAGCGAGCGGGACGACAACGGCTTCAGCCAGGAGATCATCCCGTTGCACGTCGTCGACGGACAGGGTGACCTGCTGGGGCTGATCCGGCGCCCCGAACCGGCGGCGCGCGGCGGGACCGCCGACCTGGCGAACGCCGGACCGGGCGAATCCACCTACGCTGCATATGATCGCAACATCCGCGACGGCGCGGTCCAGTGGCTCACCGAGCACGCGCCGAAGGCGGTGAAGCCCTGGTGCCTGTTCGTGTCCTTCGTCAAGCCGCATTTCCCGCTGATCGCGCCCAAGCCGTTCTACGATCTCTATCCGCCGGACACGCTCCCGATGCCGCGGCTCTACGGCCCGGAGCACGAGCCGACGCACCCGAGCGTCGCGGCGATCCGGCGCTGCATGAACTACGACGACGCGTTCACGCCCGAGAAGGTGAAGATCGCGCTCGCCGCGTATTACGGCATGGTGAGCTTCCTCGACGACAACATCGGCCAGGTGCTGGCGGCGCTCGACCGCAGCGGCCTTGCCGCCAGCACCCGTGTCGTCTACAGCACCGACCACGGCGACAACCTCGGCAACCGCCACCTGTGGGGAAAGTCGGTCCACTACGAGGAGGCCGCGGCGATTCCGATGATCGTCGCCGGGCCGGGCGTCCCGGCGGGCAAGCGCTCGCCCACACCGGTCTCGCTGATCGACGTCTACCCGACGATCGTGCAGAGCGTCGGCATCGCACTGGACGACACCGAGCGCGCGCTGCCGGGCACCTCGCTGGTCGATCTCGCCTGCGAGGACGATCCGGAGCGGGTGGTGCTGGGCGAATACCACGCGGCCGGATCGATCACCGCGATGTACCTCGTGCGCAAGGGGCGGTGGAAGTACATCCACCACGTCGGCTACGCGCCGGAACTCTTCGACCTGGAGGCCGATCCCGGCGAAACCCGTGATCTTGCTGCCGATCCGGCCCATGCGCCGACGCTCGCGATGATGGAGTCGGCACTGCGCGATCGTCTCGATCCGGAGGCCACGAACGACGCGGCGTTCGCCGATCAGCAGGCGAAGATCGAACGCGCGGGCGGTGTGCAGGCGCTCCTGGCCCGCGGAGACTTCGGCTACTCGCCCGCGCCGGGACAGAAGCCGGTGTTCGCGACGACGCTCGAGGCCTGATCCGGCCTGCCGGCCACGCATCGGAGCCGCCAGCTTGATCGAAGCCAGATACGCGATCTCGACGCCCGACGGCGTGATGCCCGTCTTCGAGGCCCGACCCGGCGAGGGCGGGCCGTTCCCGCTGGTCGTGTTCCTGATGGATGCGCTCGGCATTCGCGAGGAATTGCGCGACATGGCGCGTCGCATCGCAGCCGCCGGCTACGCGGTGTATCTGCCCGACCTGTTCTACCGCGATGGCTGTCCGAGCTTCGATCCGGCCCCGCTCGCGCAGGGAAGGCTCGACCCGCGGATGGTCGCGCTCAACCTGGGGCTGACGATGGCGTCGACGAGCAGCGACTGCGGCGCACTGCTGGCACACGCGCGCGCCGATGCCTCGATCAGGCTGCCCGGCGCCGTCATCGGGTTCTGCATGGGCGGGCGCCACGCGATCTCGGCCGCGGCGACGCATCCCGACGCGTTCGCCGCGATGGCGTCGTTGCACGGCGGCATGCTGGTCAACGACACCGATGCCTCGCCGCACCGGCTGATCGCGCGGATGCGTGCCGAAGCCTACTTCGGATGGGCCGACGACGATCCGGCGGCGCCACCCGCGCACCTGCGTGCGGTCGAGTCGGCGCTGCGCGCGAGGCAGCTGCCGTGGCAGGTCGAACTGCACGCGGGTGCGTTGCACGGCTTCACCTTCCCGGAACGCTTCTGCCATCATCCGGTCGCAGCCGAGCGCGTCTGGTCGCGGCTCTTCAGCCTGTTCGAGCGTACGCTGCACGGTCCCGCCCAACCCGGATGAGCAACGAGGAGTGCGCAACATGAAGCGGTTCGTGATGGTCGGTTGTGGCGGATTCTCGCGTCGCTATCACGTCCCCACGCTGCTCGCGGACCCGCGCGTACGCCTCGTCGGGATCTTCGATCCGTATCCGGCGCCGGACGTGCGCGCACTGGCCGGCACCAGCGGCGCTTCGCTGGTCGACCGCCTGGACGATCTGCCCGATGCCGACGCCGCGCTCGTCACCACACCGCACACCCTGCATGCCGAACATGCGGCATGGACGCTGGGCCGCGGGATGGCGACGCTGGTCGACAAGCCCTTCGTGATGAAGACGAGCGACGCGCGCGCGCTCTCGCGGGCGGCGAGCGAGCGCGGGCTCGTGAACGGCGTCGGCTTCAACCGTCGACTCGACGTCGGCTGCGTGAAGGCGAAGGCCATGATCGCGGCCGGCCGCATCGGCCCGGTCCGGCTGGTCCAGACCGTGCAGCTGGGCTACGAGGCGGGCGGCTGGTTCCTGCGGCCGGAGCTCGGCGGCGGCGGCGCCTACACCGGTCGCGCAACCCACATGGCGGACATCGTGCCGTGGATGCTCGGCAGGCGCCCGAGGGTCGTGCGCAGCCGGCTGCGGCCGGGCGAGCCGGGACGCGTCGACCACGGCGGTTTCATCGATCTGGCCTTCGACGACGTCGAGTGCCAGATGCATTGCATCGACCAGGGTCTGCACATGTGGGACGAGATCCGTCTGTTCGGCGACAGCGGGCTGATCGAGTTGCGTCGCCCGTCCACGCTTCCGACGGGCTGGGCGCTGACGCTGTCGGACGCGAACAGCACGGTGCTCGAGCACCTGCCCGCCGAGGCCGGCGCCGGCTGGATCACGACCAACTTCATCGACGCGCTCTGCGGCGTGGGCGAGGTCGCCTGCACCTTTGCCGACGCGGTGCTGTCGGTCGAGATCATCGAGGCGGCCTTCGGTTCGGCGGCGCGCCTCGCGCAAGGCGACACCCACGCCGTCACGCTCGCCGACGGCTGAGGTTCTCGGGGTCGGCGCGCAGCGTTCAGACGTCCTGCTGCCGACCGCTGGCCGCAGCCCGGTAGGCTGCCTCGATCATCCGCAGCGCCTTCAGGCCGTCGGCGATGCCCACCGGCGGCTGCGCGCCGGTCTGCAGGCAATCGAGGAACGCCAGCGCGTTCTGCTGGTGGAAGGCGCCGAGCTTGAAGCGCGGCGTGAGGTCGACCGTCTCCCACTGGCGTGGCTGGTTCGGGTTCCCGACCTCGATCGCGCCCTGCTGCCGGAAGATCCGGACGAAGCCGCCCGCGGTGATGTCGCGCGACGCCAGGTCGACGCCGGACACGAGCACGGTGCCGGCACTCCCGTAGATCTCGATCGACACGTCGGCAGCGGCGAAACCGAAACTCGCCGTGAGTTCGGCCAGCATGCCGCTGTCGAAGCGATAGGTCGCGACGGCCAGGTCCTCGACGTCCAGCCCGAATGCGCTGCTGCTGGTCATCGCGCTCACCGAGGCGGGCATGCCGAAGAGCCAGCACAGCAGATCGGCGCCGTGGATGCCTTCGTCGATCAGCGCGCCACCGCCGCAGAGCGCGGGCTTCACGTACCAGCGATCCTTGAAGTCCGGTGCGAAGCCGTAGTAGTGGCCGTGACGGATCCGCACCAGCGACACGGTGCCGAGCGAGCCGTCGTCGACGAGCGTCTTGAGGTAGCGCGACACCGGATCGAAGCGCTTCGGAAAGCTCTGCATCAGGCGAACCGGATGCGCGGCGACGATGGCTGCGATCCGTTCGCCCTCCGCGACCGAGACGGCGAGCGGCTTCTCGACCAGCACGTCGAGCCCGCGAACCGCCGCGCGCGCGATCAGCTCCGGGTGCCTGGCGGTCTCGCTGCACACGGCCACCGCCGTGCACCGCGCGAGCAGGGCATCGAGATCGGGCTCGAACGCGCAGTCGAAGCGCGTCGCCGCGTCTTCGCCACGTGCCACGTCGTCGTCCCAGATCCCGGCGTGCACACCGCGGGACGCGAACACCTCGCTCCAGAAGTTGGCGTGATAGTGCGCGAACGACAGCACGCCGATGCGCGGCATCGCCTGCCTGGTCGATTCCGTCGTCACGCTAGCCGCCCCTTCTCGTCCGGTGCCACCAGGACC
Organism: Lautropia sp.; assembly: GCA_050248115.1. Taxonomy (GTDB): domain Bacteria; phylum Pseudomonadota; class Gammaproteobacteria; order Burkholderiales; family Burkholderiaceae_E; genus Lautropia. The sequence goes on along the minus strand of JBFWSZ010000009.1, from coordinate 79,450 downwards.
CTACCACTGTCGCGCGAAGCGGAGGTCCGGATCGCTTCGACGACCTGCATGCCCCGTATCGCGTCCTGCGCGGTGTTTTCGCGAGGCGCCCGCCCGACGAGGCCGGCGAGCCAGCGCGCGTGCAGGCGCGCACCGGCCGGCGCCTCCTCGAGCGTGGGCAGCACCCAGCGGTCGCCGTGGCGACGCGGCTCGCGGATCGCGAGCCGGCCGAGTTCGCTTCGCAGCCAGATCGTGCCGTGCTCGCCGTAGAGCTCGAGGCGGAACCGGTCGCAGCCGCCCTGCTCGGTCATCGACATCTCGTGTGTCAGCAACGCGCCGGCAACGTGGCCGTAGGTCGCCAGTGCGTTGTCGGGCACGCCGACCTCGACCAGTCTGCCGTCGTCCAGCCGACGTCGCGGCTGTCGCGTCTCCATCCGGGCCGACACGTCGCGCACCGGACCGAGCAACTGCAGCGCGAGGTCGATCCCGTGCACCCCCAGCTGGTCGACGACCCCGCTGCCGACGTTCGCCGCATCGAAGAACCAGTCGCCCCACCCCGGGCCCGGCGTGGCGTTGCGAAGCCGGGCGGTGTGGATCGTACCGATGCGCCCCGCCTCGAGCGCGGCACGGGTCGCGTCGACCTCCTCGAAGTGGCGGTGCATGAAGCTCACCTGCAGGTCGACGCCCGCGCGCGCCGCCGCGTCGAGGATGCGGCGGCACGCGTCGACCGATCCCGCCATGGGCTTTTGCAGCAGGATCGACTTGCCGGCCGCGGCCGCCGCTACCGCGATCTCCTCGTGCGTGTGGTCGGGCGTCACGATGATCACCGCGTCGACGTCGCGGTCCTCGAGCATGCGGCGCCAGTCCGTGTCGACCTCCGGGATCGCGTGTCGCTGCGCAAGTGCGGCCGCCCTGACGCGACTCGCCGGCGTGGCCCGCGCGGCGATGCGCCGCGGCGCGCCGCCGCCGGCCGCCTTCAGGCCGGCGAGGTGGAAGTCCGCGATGAATCCGGCACCGATGAGGCCGACGCCGATCGCGTTCGACGCAGGCCCGTGCGTGGCCACCACCGCGGGCCTACGCCTTGAACCGGCCCGGCACCTTGACCAGCGAGGACTTGTACGCGGCGACCGGTGCGGTGAAGGTGTAGTCGAGCGGGTCCTTCGGGTTCTTGACGCGCCCGCTCGACGCGAGGAAGTCGGTCATCGCCTTCATGTCGTCGACGAAGGCCTGGTCGATCGTCGGGTCGAAACCGAATTGGTCCCAGATCGCCGTCGCGAGCGTCTTGTCCTGCTTCGTCTGCGCGCAGAAGAGGTCGATGACTTCACTGCGGTGCTTCGGGTCCGCGACGTACTCCTGCGCCCGCGTGAGCGCCGCCATCATCTTCGCGGTCGCGATCGGATTCGATCGCACGAACTGCTGGCTCGCGACGAACACCGATCGCGTGTACGAGATCTGGACCTTCTCGCCCTTGTTCTTCTCGAAGTGCGAGACGGTGCCCGAGTGGATCAGTTCGGTGTCGCCGGCCTGCAGCGCGTTGTAGCCCCATGGCTGCCAGCACAGCATCGCCTGGATGTTGTTCGACTTGAGGCCCGCGAGCTGCTCGGGCGGCGGCATGTTGACGACCTGCAGCCGCTTCTCGTCGAGCTTGTAGTGCCTGGCGAGGTTCGACAGGTCGGCGCTCGCAGTCGACCCCTGCATCAGCCCGATCCGGATCCGGTACAGGTCCTCCGGCGCCCGGATCTTCGCGTCCTTGCGGGCGACCAGGTTCTCGGCGGCAGTGGCGATCGCGTTGTTGCCGAGCAGCACGATCGGAATGCCCGAATGCGCCATCGAGACCGGCGGCAGGTTCCCGGGCGTCCACAGCGCGATCTCCCCTGCGACCAAGGCCTCGCCGGCGAGCGCGCCGCCGGCGAAGGTCTTGGTCGAGATCTCGGTGAATCCCGCCTCCTTCAGCCAGCCCTTCTCCATCGCGACCATGTGCGGTGCGAACACCGGGTCGCGACCGAAGCCGAACGCGAGCTTCGTCGTCTCGGGCTTCTGCTGTGCCAGCAGGTCCGCGGCGAAGCCGCCTGCGCCGAGGGCGGCGGCGGCCGCGCCCGCGTGTCCGATGAATGCTCTCCTGTCCATGTCGACTCTCCTCTAGGGTGGTGGTATCGAGCGGTACTGCAGGGGTATCGAGGCAGGTCGGCGCGCCATCATGCGCTGCCGTCGTGGCGCCGCGCGCCGCCGCCCACACGGCGCAGCGCGGCATCGAGAAAGCGGTCGGCGATCAGGCTGACCACGCCGATCAGCAGCACGCCGAATATCGCCACGCCGAGCTGGCCGAGTTCGCGCGACTGCATCACGAGATAGCCCATGCCGCTGTCGGCTGCGATCAGCTCGGCCGCGACGAGAATGCCGAACGCAAGCCCGAAGCCGATTCGCAGACCAGTCGCGATGTCGGGCAACGCCGCCGGTATCGCGACCCGCAACAGCAGTTCCGTGCCGTCGACGTCCATCGTGCGCGCAGCACGCAGGATCGGCGCGGGAATCGAGGTCATGCCGCGCCAGGCGTTCGTGTAGATCGGAAAGAACGCACCGAGGAAGATGACGAACCACTTCGAGGCCTCGCCGAGCCCGAACCAGACGATCGCCATCGGGATCCAGGCGAGCGGCGGAATCGGCCTGAGCAGGTCGACGATCGGACGAACGATGCGTGCGAGTACCGGATACCACCCGCTGGCAATCCCCAGCAGGATGCCCGCCACCGCGGCGAGCGCGAATCCGCCGGCGATGCGGGCCAGGCTGGTCGCGACGTGCGCAAGCAGTTCACGCGCGCCCAGGTGCGTCCACGCCGCAGCTAGGCTCTGCGCCGGCGACGGCAGCACCTGCGCATCGCGCCACACGAGGCGCGCGACGAGCTCCCACGCGCACAGCAGCGCAACGACACCCACCGCCCCCAGCGGCATCGAGCGGCCGGTGCCGGATCGGCGCGCTGCCGTCGGCGCGCTTGCGTCGGGCGCCGTCCCGGGACGCTCGGGCGTCCTCGCCATGACGTACGGCCTCACGTCGGCTTTCGCCCGTGACGGGCGTGGCCGGGCAGCAGGCGCGCCTCGAGCCGCTCCAGCCCGGCGGTGATCGCGAAGCCGAGCGCACCGAGCACCAGCATGCCGACCATCGTGATGTCGCTCCGATAGAAGGTGCGGGCTTCCATGATCAACGCGCCGAGGCCGATGATCGTGCCGATCATCTCGGCACCGACGATGACCATGAAGCCGACACCCAGCGCGATGCGCGCACCCGCGAAGATCCGCGGCAGGCTCGCCGGCAGGACGATCCGCAGGAACAGCTCGGTGCCACGGACGTCCATCGAGCGCGCCGCCCGGATCAGCACCGGATCGACCAGCTTCACCGCAGCGATCACGTTGCCCAGCATCACCCAGAAGCACCCGTAGCCGATCAGGAAGATCCTCGCCGACTCGCCGGTGCCGAACCACGCGAGCGCCAGCGGCAGCAGCGACAGGGTCGCGACCGACCGGCAGAAGGCGACGACGGTGCTCGTGAGTCGATCGAGGACGGGGAACCAGCCGATCAGCAGCCCGAGCGGCAGCGCGAGTGCGAGCGCGAGCACGAAGCCGACGAGGATGCGCTGCATCGTGATCAGGAAGTGCGTGCCGAGCGTCGTGCCTTCGGGGTAGCCGTAGACGATCAGTTGCCACAGGCTCGCCGCGAGGCGCGTGGGGGGCGGAAAGCTGAACGGGCGCAGCCAGCCGAGCGCGCTCGCCGCCTCCCAGGCGAGGAACAGCGTGCCGATCACGATCAGCGGGTCGAGCAGCGCGCGCGCGCGACTCACTGCAACGCCTCCCAGATCTCCTCGTACATCGCGATCAGTGCCGGATCGGCACGCCGCCTCGGTCTCTCGGGCTCGACCCGTCGCTCGAACACGATGCGCCCCGGACGCGCCGCGAGCACGACGATGCGGTCGGCGAGCACCAGCGCCTCCCAGATGCTGTGGGTGACGAAGACGACGGTCTTGCGTCGCGCGGCCCACACCCGCAGCAGCTCGTTCTGCATCTCGATGCGCGTGAGCTCGTCGAGCGCACCGAAGGGTTCGTCCATCAGCAGGATTTGCGGATCCAGCGCGAGGGCGCGGGCGATCGCGACGCGCTGCTGCATGCCGCCCGAGAGCTCGGCCGGATACTTCCCGCCGGCGTCCGCGAGACCGACGAGCGCGAGGAGCTCGTTCGCGACGCGTGTCGACGACGCCGGATCCAGGCCGCGCTTGCGCGCCGCGAAGCGGACGTTCTGGCAGGCGGTGAGCCACGGGAAGAGCGCGCCCTGCTGGAACACCATGCCCTTGCCGCCGCCGGGTCGGGTGACCGGCACCCCGTCGACGAGCACCTGTCCGGCGCTCGCGGATTCCAGCCCGGCGACGATGTTGAGCAGCGTCGTCTTGCCGCAGCCGCTTCGACCCAGCAGCACGACGAACTCGTTCTCGTCGATGTCGATCGACACGCCGCCGAGCACCGGCTCGGCGGCAGGCGGATCACCGTCGAAGCGCTTGACGACGGCATCGATCCGGATCCGGGATGCCGCCCGCATCATGCGCTCAGCCCTTCGCCGCGAGCACGAAGATCGGCGTCGACCAGGCCATCGCGCCATCGACTTGCCGCACGCGGACCCAGTACGCGTGGTCGCCTGCCTCGGGCGAGCCGTCCTCGAAGGTCGCGCTGAACGAGCGCGGCGGTGCGTCGACCGGCAGCCGGCGGATCTCGAGGCGACGCCAAGGATCCTGCGCTTCGACACGCCAGCCACCCGCGTCGATCCCGCCGAGCGGGAGCTGGATCGCCAGCGGCGCCGAGGCGAACGCGAGGGTCGCCCCTTCAAACCGGTCGCGCGGATCGATCGTCAGGACCACGCCGTCCGCATCGCCCGCGGTGACGCCGCGCCAACGGACCTGGTGCTCGTCCACGCGTTCGAGCGTCTCGTCGGCTGAATCGAAGGCCCAGGCCTGCACGTCGACGAGCCGCGCACCGTCGATGCGCAGGCTGCCGTCCCATTGCATCCTCGCGCGCTGCCAGTTGCCCTGCCCCGATGCGCCCTGCCAGGCGACGCGCAGTCGATTCGAAAGCGCGCCGCCGGCCGCGAGCAGGTCTCGCGTCTCGAGCAGGTGCTCGTCGCGAAAGAAGTCCACGGCCTCGATCGCGGCGGTGCCTTCGACCTGCACCTCGAACGGCGGCAACGCTTCGCCCCGCGCCCGGTCGCAGACGACCTCGTCGCCCATGCGCCACCGGCCGGCCCTCACCGACAGCAGGATCCGCTCACCGGTGGTCGCGTAGCACCGCCTCGCCTTCAGCGCCTCGTAGACCGCCGAGCGGGTCAGCACAGGCGTCTCGACCGCCGTCAACCCGCCGCGCACGTTGCGCACCGCCATGCGACCCGGGTGGCTCGCGCCGGGACGCCCGTCGACGCCGTCGCTGCCGGCGGTCACGCCCATCCGGTACCCGCGGCGCAGCGCGTCGAAAAGGAACCACTCGGAAGTGGCGTGCGTCGAATGCACCTCGATCAGCCGATCGAGCGACGGCTCGTGGTGCCGGAGGTCTGCGGTCCGCCCGCCGACGTGCACCGCGACCAGCGTGTCGCTGCCACGGTAGTGGGCGTGCAGGTCGTCGACATGGCGCAGGTCCGAGCCGACGTCGGACTTGTCGGCGACGAATTCGTGACTGCATCGACGCAGTTCGGCCGCGTCGCCCGGGAAGTACAGGTTGTGGTCGCCGCCGAGCGGACTCGCCGCCGACCACTCGACGCCCAGCAGCGTGACGAAGCGGCCGTCCTCGTTGAGCTCGCGCGTGGCTCGCTGCGTCTGCACCCAGTCGTCGTTCGACACGAGAAAGCAGTTCGCCTGGTGGCTCGAAAAGTCGGTGGCGGCGAAATCGCGGGCGTGGGTGAAGAACGCGTCGATCGTGCGCGCGCCGCACCCGATCACCGATTGCGCGTGCGGGTCGCCCCATACCAGCAGGCCGCGCGATGCGGCCTCCGACGCCGGCTGCAGGTCGATCGGGTTGCTGGTCGCGGCGAATCCGTCGCGACCCTCGACGATTGCTTCGAGCCGAGTGACGCCAGGCGCCGCGACGGTCATGTCGAAGCGGCACCAGCCGCAGTCGGGCAGGCGCAACGGCGCCGCCCTGCCTGCGACCCGGATCGGCTGGTCGAGCCTCGACGGATTTCCCCACGTGTCCTCGACCCGCAGGTGAACCGCGAACGGCACGCGCGCAACGGCGCGCGAGGGCGCGGTGAACACCAGACGCGCGGGAGCCCCGCCGACGACGCGGATCGTCGGCCGGGCGATCTCGACGAATCGGCGCGACGCGATCGCTTGCGCGGACGCGGTCGCCTGCGCGGACGCGGTCGCGTCGACACCGAGCCCGTCGGCGCACCGCGCGGGGTCGGACTGCGAGATGCGGATCGACAGCGGCGACGCCTCCTCGATGAAGGTCTGCACCGCGAAGCCCGGCGAGCCGCCGTGACCGTCTCCGAAGCCGAAGCGGATCTCCGTCTCCGGCGGCACCGCGCCCAGCAGTTCGATCATCGTCACGTGGTCGAACGGGTGAAACGGATGCATCCGCGCGTTGAAGAGCTGCACCGGCACCCCGTTGCCCACGACGACGCGCAGGTAGTCGGCCTCGTCCGGACGGGCCCACTGGGGGGTCCCCCAGTCGCTCGGCCAGCGACGCGCGAACGCGACCAAAGTGCCGGCAGGCAGCGCGACGTCGGCGCGCAGCGTGGCGGTGAAGCGCGCGAGCGAACCGGCCGCGACGGCATCGGGTGCCTCCCACGACAGCGCGATCGTTCCCGAATCGAGCGCCGCGCGCAGCGATCCGCCTGCCACGACGCCCGAGGCGCGCGTCACGATGCTCGTCCTGCGGATGGCGTCGTCATCACGTCGCCTCGCTCAGCGCAACTCGATCCGGTACCGGTATACGTCGCCCCTGAGGACGGCGTGACGGTACTCGACGACGTCGCCACCCAGTGCGAAAGTGGTGCGCTCGATCTGGAACAGCGGCGCGCCGACCTTGATGCCGAGATGCCTGGCGGCGTAGCCGTCGGCCACCGTGGGGTCGACGTACTCGATCGCGCTTCCGAGGTGGATGCCCCGCGTCTCGCGCAGCAGCTCGACCAGGTGGCGCCTGGTCAGGTCCTTTCGCTCGAGCGTCGGACAGATCGCCATCGGCATGAAGCTCGTCTGCAGGCTCACCGGCTGCTGCTCGGTGAAGCGCACGCGCTCGAAGTGCCAGACCGCATCGCCCGGGTCGAGCCGCAGCACCGTCGCGACCTGCCGGGTCGCACGCGCCTTGCGGCAGAAGAGCACGCGCCCCCCGGGATCGAGCCTGGGACCGACGACGCTGAAGCGGTTGTAGGCGCCGACGACGCCGCTTTCGAGCTTGGGGCTGCACACGAAGCTGCCGCGCCCCCGGTGCCGCTCGATGTAGCCTTCGGTGACGAGATCGCTGACCGCACGACGCACCGTGCCGCGACTCACGCGATAGTGCGTGCAAAGCGCCTCTTCGGACGGCAGTTCGAAGCCGGGCGGCCAATCGCCGGAGCGAAGCTTCAGGAACAGGTCTTCCTTGATCTGGTGATGAAGCGCGACGGCGGGGCGCTCGCGAAACGGCGAGAGCGCGGGCGATGCCGAGGCGGTACGCGGGCCGGTGGTCCTGTCGAGCATCCGGAAAATTGTCTAGACGTTCGGACATGAGGTCAAGTACATTGAACGCCCGGCCGCATGTTGCGGCGCAGTCGAGAACGGAGACACCGATGAGCCGCTGCTGCCCGCACCTGCCGCGCAGGTCCGCGATCGCGTCCTGCGCGATCGCTTCGTTCGCGATCGCGGTCGCCGCGGCTGGCCTCGCGCCGGCCGCGAAGGCAGCGTCGCTTGCACCGATCACGATCGTCATCAACCAGTCGCCCTGGTTCGGCGGCTTCGCCAAGGTCGTCGAGGCCTACGAGAAGAAGACCGGCAACAAGGTCGCGCTCGACGTCAATCCCTTCGCCGGCAGCGGCGAGAAGCAGCGAAGTTCGGTGCGCGCGGGCCAGGGTCAGTTCGACATCCTGGTGATGAACTCGACCTGGCTCGCGGAGTTCTACCACGGCGGCTTCCTCGAGCCGCTCACCGCGATCGACCCGGGCTTCAAGGTCGACCCCCAGACCTTCCGCTACGACGACACCGGCTACTGGAATGCCGACACCAAGCGCCACGATGCCGCCACCGGCAAGCCCTACGGCATCCCGATCAACGGCAACATCCAGGTGCTCTACTACCGGATGGACCTGTATCGGAGCGCCGGGCTCGAGCCGCCGAAGACCTACGACGAACTGATCGCCAACGCCGCCAAGCTGCACCAGCCGCCGAAGGTCTACGGCATGGTGCCGCGCGGCGCGCGCAGCGCATCCGACATCTCCTACGACTGGATGCCCTTCCTCCACGGGCACGGCGGCGGCATCTTCAAGGACGAGAAGGCGGGCGACTTCACCGTCACCCTCAACAGCGAAGCCGGACTCAAGGCGCTCGACGTCTACCTGAAGCTCGCAAGCAGCTACGGTCCGCCGAATCCCGGCAGCTACGGCCAGGGTCAGGTGATCCAGGCGCTGCTCACCGGCAAGGCCGCGCACGCCACCCCGGTCATCGCCGCGTGGCCGCAGATGGACGACCCGACCAAGTCGGCCGTCGTCGGCAAGATCGGGATCGCGCCACTACCCGCCGCGCCCGGCATCAAGAGCACGCCGACCCTCGGTCACTTCATCGGCGCCATTCCACGCAACGTCCCGAAGGCGCGGCAGCAGGCGGCGCTCGCGTTCCTGGACTGGTTCCAGGGCAGCGAGGCGCAGGAGATCTACGCGCGCGCCGGGCAGCCGCCGATTCGCCGCGACACCTACGACGCCGCCTTCATGAAGGGCGATGCGTATCGCTGGACGCGTGCCGTGCTCGAGAGCGCGCCGAACGCCCGGATGATGTATACCGTCCCGGAAGGTCCGCAGATCGTCGCGGTGCTCGAACTGCGGCTCAACCAGGCGGTGATCGGCGAGAAGCGCGCGGCCGAGGCGCTGAATCTCGCAGCCGGCGAGATCCACGACATCATGAAGAAGGCCGGATACAAGACCGGCAGGCTCGCCGATCTGAAATAGTCGGGCATCGAGGTCGCGGGAACCGCCTTGCTCGCTGCGAGCCGCTGGAAGTGGGCGACGCTCGCGCCGGCGCTGCTCGTTTACGGCCTGCTCGCGCTGCTGCCGATCGTCAACCTCGCGGTCATGTCGGTGCACGACATCCGATGGGAGCAGGGTCGAGCGTTCTGGACGTTCGTGGGCGGCTCGCATTTCCGCGCGCTTGCCGATGACGAACTGCTGATCAAGGGGCTCGCGAACACCAGCCTCTTCGCGCTCCTGGCCGTCGGCGCGGAGATGCTGCTCGGGTTCTTCCTCGCGGTGCTGGTGAGTGGCGTCGCCCGGGGCCGCGTCTTCTACCAGACTGCACTGATGATGCCGATCCTGCTGCCGGGCATCGTGATCGGCGCGATCTGGAAGCTGATGTACAACCCCGACTTCGGCGTCATCAACGCCGTGCTGGGGGCATTCGGCCTGGCCGGTCGCGACTGGCTCGGCGATCCCTCGCTCGCATTCCTGTCGGTCGTCGTCGTCGACGTCTGGCACTGGACGCCCTTCGTCTTCCTGCTGCTGCTGGCGGCGCTCGAATCGCTGCCCGCCGAACTCTACGAGGCTGCGCGCGTCGACGGTGCCTCGCGCTGGCAGGAGCTCACCCGGATCACGCTGCCGCTGATGTGGCCTGCGATCGTCGTCACGATGGTGTTCCGCCTGATCGTCTCGTTCAAGGTCTTCGACGAGGTCTACCTGCTGACCGGCGGCGGCCCGGGAACGACGACTGAAGTGCTCAGCTTCACCGTCTACCGCCGCTTCTTCACCGAGGACCGCGTCGGCTACGGCTCGGCCGTGTCGATCCTCGCCGTGTTCCTGGTGACCCTGATGGTGGTCGTCTCGCTCGCGGCGGGCAGGCGCCGCCGATGAACCGGCTTCGCCACGTGGTGCTCGCCTGCGCGGTGCTGATCGTCGCGCTGCCGCTCGCGTGGATCGCGCTGGCCGCGTTCAAGACGCAGATCGCGCTGCTCATGGGAAGCTTCTCCTTCACGCCGTACTGGGGAAACTTCGACGAGCTACTGAACTCGAAATCCTCCGCCTACCTCTCGAACTTCGGCAACAGCCTGCTCATCGCGGTCGTGTCGACGCTCGCCGTGCTGTTCGTCTCGACTCTTGCCGCCTATTCGATGCATCGCCTCGGGTGGCCGCCGTGGGTCGCGTCCGCCCTGCTGCTCGGTTCGCTCGTCTTTCACATGGTGCCGACCATCACGCTGGTCGGGCCGTGGTACGTGATGTTCCGTTCGCTCGGCTGGGGAGGCACGCACGCATCGCTGATCCTCGTGCACGTCGTGCTGCACCTGCCGATCGGCCTCGGGATCCTGTCGCTCTTCATGCGCGAGCTGCCGCTGGAAATCGAGGAGGCCGCCCGGATCGACGGTTGCACGGTGCCGCAGATGCTGCGATGCATCGTCTTCCCGCTCCTCGCGCCAGGGCTCGCCGCAGCCGGCGTGCTCGTCTTCGTCTTCAGCTGGAACGAGTTCGCCGCTGCATTGACGCTGACGGGCACCGACAGCGCGACCGTCCCGGTGGCGATCGCGAAATTCGCGCAGGAGTACGAGATCAAGTACGGCGTGATGGCCGCCGGCGCGCTGCTCTCGATCATGCCGGCGATCGCATTGCTCCTGTTCGCGCAGCGACACATCGTGAAGGGGCTGACGGCGGGGTCGCTCAAGTAGCCGGCGACGATTCGGCGCGCGGCAGACGCTCGAACCTGCGGGGGCAGACCCGGCGCGCCGTCGGCACCGGCTCAATCGATGACGCCCGACCGCCTTGCCGCCGCGATCCGGGCGTCGTCGCACCAGGGGCCGAGTATCTCGGCCGCTTCGGCGGCCGACCAGGGCTGGAACGGCTGTGGCGTGCGCGGAACGCTTCGGCTGAATCGCGGGGCCGGTGCCGGCTGCGTCACGCCGTCGATGTCGACGTACACCTGTCGATGGCGCAGGTGAGGATGACGCGTCGCTTCGTCGATCGCCAGTACCGGCGCCACGCAGCATTCGATTCCGTCGAACGCCGCGACCCATTCATCGCGATCGCGCGTCCGGATCTTCTCGGCGATCTGCGCCTTGGCGGCAGGCCAGCTGTCGCGCTCCCATTGATCCTTCAACAGGCATTCGAGGCCCATCACGCGAAGCGCGTTGGCGTAGAACCTGTGTTCGACCGCGCCGATCGAGAGCCACTTCCCGTCGCGACACGCATAGACGTCGTAGAAGGGTGCGCCGGAGTCGGTGACGTTGGTACCGCGCTCGTTGGTCATCAATCCGGCACCGAAGCTGCCCTGGGGCTGGGTCATCAGCGAGGCGACGCCGTCGACGATCGCCGCGTCGACGACCTGTCCCCTGCCGGAAGACCTGGCCTCGTGAAGCGCGGCCAGCAGCCCGACCACGAGATAGAGCGATCCTCCGCCGAAATCGCCGACCAGGTTGAGCGGGATTGCCGGTGGCTGCCCGCGACGACCGATCGCATGAAGCGCGCCCGTCAACGCGATGTAGTTGATGTCGTGGCCGACTGCATCGGCCATCGGGCCCTCCTGGCCCCATCCGGTCATCCGTCCGTACACCAGCCTCGGATTCCTTTCGAGGCAGGCTTCGGGTCCGAGCCCGAGCCGCTCGGCGACGCCGGGGCGAAAGCCCTCGATGAGCGCATCCGAGGTGGCCACCATGTCCAGCACCAAGCCGACCGCCTCCGGCGTCTTCAGGTCCAGCGGCACCGATCGGCGATTGCGCAGCAGCAGGTCGAACCGCTGCGGCCGCGGGACGCCCAGCGACACCGGCTCCTTGCGATCGACGCGCAGAACCGTCGCACCCAGGTCGGCGAGCAGCATCGCCGCCATCGGCCCTGGACCGATTCCCGCGAGTTCGATCACCTTCAGTCCATGCAATGGCCCCACGCCGCCTCCGTCATCAAGGGTCTCCAGCGGTACCGGTCGCATCGCCCGACGGCAGCGCACCCGGCTGCGACGCGATCAGAAGGGTGCGAACTCCTTGCCGAGCAGATCGCGCGCGATGATGCCCAGGTGCACCTCTCGCGGTCCGTCGGCGGACTCCATGCCGAGACAGTCGCGCAGGCGTTGCTCGTGCGGCAGGTCCTTCGCCCATCCGTAGTGGCCATTCAGGCGCATGCAGGTGTAGAGGACCTCGTTGGCGACCTTGACGCCCCACCACTTGGCCATCGACGATTCGGCATCGTGTCGAAGCCCCTGGTCCTTCAACGAGAGCGCCTTGTAGCACAGCATCCGCGCGGCCTCGATCTGCGTCGCTGCGACGGCCAGCTCCTGCGCGACGCCCTGCCACTTGCTGGCCGCCTTGCCGAGGATCTGGCGCTGCTTCAGGTATGCCATCGTCTCCTCGAGCGACTTCTGCGCCGCGCCCAGACAGGCGAGCGGGACGAAGTTCCGGTTGTACCCGATGATGGTCATCGCCCAGATGAAGCCTTCGTTCTCCTTGCCGACCATGTTCTTGGCCGGCACCCGGACGTTGTCGAAGAAGAAGCTTCCGCCGCGATCGAGCTTCTGTCCCATCCGTTCGAAGTTGGTGGTCTTGACGCCAGGCAGGTCGGTCGGGACGCAGAAGAAGGACAGCCCTCGGGGCCCCGGCCCCCCGGTCCTCGCGGAGACGAACACGACCTTCGACACGCCGGTGAAGGTGATCGAGGTCTTCTCGCCATTGAGGATCCAGTGGTCGCCGTCGCGCACCGCCTTGGTGACGATGTTGCCGGCGTCGGCACCGCCACGGGGCTCGGTGAACGCGAGCGACATCATCTCGCCGTTCGCGATGCGCGGGATCCATTCCTTCTGCAGATCCGGATGCAGCGACGACGCCATCTCTCCAAGGTGGATCGCATTGGAGATGATGTACCGGATCTGGTGGTCGGCCCGCCCGATCTCCTCGCAGACGATGCCGCAATCGACGAACGAGTAGCCTTGACCGCCATACGCCTCGGGCAGCCGCAATCGAAGCAGGCCCATGTCGACGATCTTCTTGACGTACGCTGGCGTGAGCCAGTCGCCGGTCCGATCCCAGCGTTGGTATTCGGGCAGGAGTTCCGCTTCGGCGAACCTGCGTACGGTGTCGCGGATCTCCCGCTGCTCGGGTGTAAGGTCGAAGTTCATGTCGCTTTCGAGAGGGTGGTTGGATCAGTCGATGTGGAAGTACGGGCCCGTGATCGGTTCGCGCCAGGGCACGAAGGCCTCGGCCGAATAGGCTGACGGTCCCTCCTTGAAGTGTCGCGCGGCCCTCAGACTCTCGATGGCCGGCAGGTTGGCGTCGAAGCGCTGCTCGTGCCGAAGCGGGCGCGGCCCGGCCTTGGACACATGGCCGAAGGTCGGCCGTCCGATGATCCGCTCCAGCAGCCAGACGCACTCGATCAGCTTGTCCATGTCGACGCCGGTCTCGATCCCCATGCCTTCGAGCATGTGCATGAAGTCCTCGGTCGCGATCATGCCCGACGCCGTTCCATTGCCGCAATACTGGCCACCGCCGATACCGCCGAGCGTGCCTTCGATCAGCACCGTGTCGCCACCGTCCAGCGTACGCAGGGCCGCATACAGCGACGGCATCGCCATGCCCCGCGCATCGTGCATGTGCAGATGGAAGTGCCGCACTTGCGGCCAGCGCCGCTTGATCTCGCGCAGATCCTCCTCCATCTCGTGCGGCAGGCACCAACTCTGCGAGTCGTGCAACCCGATCTCCACCACTTCCATGCCGCTGGCGCGAAGGAGGTCCACCTGGCGCGCCAGCATCGCGAAGCGGTAGTCGCGATCGAACTTGCCCATGAAGTTGGAGCCCCAGAACGACGCGACACCCGCCCTGCCGGTGCCGACGCCGCGCTGCTTCGCGTCCGCGATCAGCGCGGGCCACGTCGCCATCACCTGCTCGATCGAACGGTTCATGTTCCTGCGCTGGTGGATGTCGCAGATGTCGAGAAAGAAGGTGCAGACCTCATCGTCCACCGTGAGCGGCGGCGAGAACTGCTGCGCCAGCCTGCGCGCCTTGGGCGTGTGCGAGAAGGTCAGGTACTGCACGCCCGGCTTCGGGTGGAATTTGAGAAGCAGCGACTCGAAGTCCGCCATCTGCGGCACGTAGCGTGGGCTGACGAACGCGCCCACGGTGATGCGCTTGAGGCCGGTCTCGGAAAGCCGGTCGAGGAGCGCGACCTTCTCGGCGATCGGGATGGCGACCGATTCGATGCCGAAGCCCTCCCGCATCACCTCTTCGCTGTAGATCACCGTCGGCCATGTCATGAGCATCCTCCTCCCAGCGCGGCGCGGCGCTCAGGCCTCGACCACCACGCCATCCCTGCACCAGGCGTCGATTTCGGCGTCGCTGAAGCCGGCCTCGCGTAGCACCTCCCGCGTGTGCTCGCCGAGCGCAGGCGGAGGTCGTCCGGCAGGATCCAGCCGTCCATCGAAGCGGACCGCCCGTGCGACCGTCTTCAGGCGGCCGTAGTGCGGGCTGTCGTACTCCTGGATGATCCCCGAAGCGGCCGCCTGGGGGTGAGCCGACAGGCCCGCGAGATCGTTCACCGGCGCGCAAGGCACCCCCGCTGCGACCAGCACGCGCTCCCAATGCGACCGCGGTTGCGACGCAACGATGGGCCGCAGGACGCGCATCAGCGCGTCGTAGTGTTCGCGGCGCGACGGGTTCAGCGCGTAGTCCTCGTGCGCCGCCAGGTCCGGCCGGGCGATCGCCTCGCAGAATGCCCGCCAGAGCCGGTCGTTGCCGCACGCGATGTAGACGAAGCCGTCGCTCGCCTGGAATGCCTCGTACGGCACCCTGTCGGGTATGCCGCGCCCCATCGGCTGGACGGAGTCGCCTAGGTACGCGGTTCCCCAGTGGCGCTGCAACCCCCACGCCTGGAGCGCGACCGCACTATCCGCGAGACAGACTTCGAGGTAGGTACCCTTGCCGGTCCGGCCCCGCTCGATGATCGCGGCGAGGATGCCCGCGAACGCGTTCTGTCCGGTGGTGAAGTCGATCAGCGGAACGCTGAGCCGCACCGGCGGTGTTCCACCCGGCTCGGGCATCGGCATCATGCCGCTGAAGGCCTGCATGACGGGGTCGTAGCCTCGTGCGCGGGCCATCGGACCGATCTCGCCGAACGCCGAGATGCTGCAGTAGATCAGGCGGAGATTCTCGCTGCGAAGCTGCTCCTGGCCGATGCCGAGCCGATCCATCACGCCGGCACTGAAGTTGTGAAGCACGACGTCGCAATCGCGGGCGAGGCGCCGGACGATCCCGCGGGAGGCCGGGTTCTTGAGGTCGATCACCAGGCTTCGCTTGTTCCGGTTGACCACGAAGAACAAGGTGCCGGAACCGGGCCGGCCCTCGTGCAGCGGCTGCCAGTTGCGCGCGTCGTCACCGAGCTTGGGCTCGACCTTGATGACGTCGGCGCCGTAGTCTGCGAGCAGCTGGCCGCAATGCGGCCCGGCAAACACCGACGAGAAGTCCAGTACCCGGATACCGTCGAGCGGCTTCACCGCTACTGCCTGACGGTGCCCAGACGACGGCTCAGCTGCGCGGCCATCTCCATCTCCCGCTTCAGATCCGCCGCGAACTGCGCGTTGTCGGGCCCGACCTGGCGGGCACCGATGCTCGACAGCCGCTGGCGCACCTCGGGAGACTGCATCGCGTCGCGAATCAACCGGTTCAAGGTGTCGACGGCCGTCGCCGGCGTACCCGCCGGCGCGACGAAGCCATACCACACCGGCGTCGGGACGTAGTCCGCCACCCCCAGCCCTTCGGCGGTGGACGGCACGTCGGGAATCAGCGGCGAACGGCTACTGTCGAAGATGCCCAGGATGCGGATGCGGTCGGACTTGAGGTGCGGCAGAACGCTCGAGACGACGACGGGAAAGAGTTGCATGTGTCCACCGATTACGTCGGTCAGCGCCTGCCCGGTGTTCTTGTAGCCGACCTCGACGATGTTCACGCCCGCTGCGGCCTTGAACACCTCCATCTCCTGCTGGCTGATCGTGCCCGGACCGGACGATGCATACGTGAGCTTGCCCGGGTTTGCCTTCGCGTAGGCGACAAGCTCGGAGATCGACTTCACCGGGATCGAGGTCGAACTCACGAGCACGAGCGGGACGATCGCGACCTTCGCGATCGGGACGAAGTCCTTCAGCGGATCGTAAGGCGGGACCGCTCGCTGCGTCGGCCCGATCACGAACGGGTTCGCGACGATCAGCAGGGTATAGCCATCCGCGGGGGCCTTGGCGGCGGCGAGCGTACCCACGAGGCTCCCGCCACCCTCGCGGTTCTCGATCACGACGGGCTGGCCGGCGCGCTCCGAGACCGCCTGCCCTATCGTTCGAGCCAGGGTGTCGCTGCCGCTTCCGGTGGAGTACGGCACGATGATCCGGATCGGGCGGGACGGAAAGTCCTGCGCCGATACCGCAGCCGTGGCAAAGGCAAGGCCGATCGCGACGATGCGAAGAATCCGACGTGCGAGGCAGTTCGTGGTGCGCATGGACGTCTCCGGTTCGAATCGTAATTGGTTAATTGTATAACTATTATTGGCGAATGCCCCGTGCTCGTCAAGCGCGTGCTCCGGTCGATCCACCAGCATCCGATCGCCGGTGTGCTAGGCTCGCGGCGGCGAGGCTGCGCTCGGTCGATGCGCGGTCGCGCTTCTTGGCCCGGGCTTGCTTGCGGCCTCCTGTCACTCCCATGGATCGCGACGCCCGTGTCTGACCCGCTCAAGCCCGTCCGGCCACCCAAGGCAGCGGTCGCAGTCGCGGACAAGCTGCGTCACCAGATCGTCGCCGGCCGTCTCAAGCCCGGCGACAAGCTGCAGCCCGAAAGTGCGCTACAGGTCGAGTTCGGCGTCTCGCGTCCGACCCTGCGCGAGGCGCTCCGACTGCTCGAGGCCGAGTCGCTGATCTCGATCAGTCGGGGCAAGCACGGTGGCGCCCGTGTGCGGCAGGTGGACCTCGGCGCCGCAGCGCGCCAGGTCGGCATCTACCTGCAGATCGAGCGAACGTCGCTACAGGACGTCTGGCTGGCGCGCACCGTGATCGAGCCGCCGGCAGCGGCACTGCTCGCCCGCGTCCAGAGTGCCACGGCCTTCGAGGCCCTCGAGGCCAACATCGCGGCGGCGCGGGACGCAGCGCGCAACGACCTGATCCGATACGCTGACCTGAGTGCCGAGTTCTCGATGCTGATCACGCGCCACTGCGGGAGCAAGACGCTGCACCTGCTGGCCTCCCTGATCTACGACATCATCCGGCGCCAGCACGAGGACGTCACCGAGCGCACGATCGAGAAGTCGAGCGTCGATCAGCTCCGGCAGCGCAGCATCGGCAACCGGGAAGAGGCGGTGCGCCTGATGCGCACCGGCAGGTCCGAAGAGGTCGAGCGCTTCTGGCGCCACCACCTCGAGCGCATGCGCGACCTGGTGCTCGCCGCCTACGACGGCCCGAAGACGATCGACATCCTGAACGAACCCGCGCGCGAGCTGCGCCGGCCGCTCAGCAACTTCCGTCGCACGAGTGCGCCAGCACGGCCGAAACGTCTGCGTTCCGAAGCGCAATAGGCGGCGGGATCCGCCAGCTCGCGTCATCGGGCGTCCGGCGGCAACGCGCCCCAATCGGTAGGTCGATCCGGATGTAGCCGCAGATCCTCGCGTTTGCGATCCGTCACTGCACCTTGATGCCCTGCTTGCGGATGACCTCCGCCCAGCGCGTGCTTTCGGCACCGATCGTGCGCGCGAGTTCTTCCGGCTCGCCGCCCATCGAGGTCATGCCCAGCCCGGCGAATTTCTCCCTGTTGGCCGGCTTGCCGAGGATCGTCGTCGCCTCGCGCGCCACCTTGCCGACGATCTCCTGCGGCGTCCCGGCGGGGGCCATCAGCGCGTACCAGGACACCGCCTCGAAGCCCGGCACGCCCTGCTCCGCCACCGTCGGAACATCGGGCAGCACCGGCGTGCGCTTCGGGCTCGCGATGCCGATCGCGCGCAAGCGGCCATCCTTGATGAACGGCAGTGCCGATTGCAACTGCGCGAACATCATCGTGACCTGCTTGCCGACGAGATCCTGGACGGCGGGCGCGGTGCCCTTGTACGGCACGTGGATGAGCTTGATGCCGGTGTCGAGCTGCAGCAGTTCGCCCGCGAGATGCGCCTGGCTGCCGGCGCCGGGCGATGCGAAGGTGAGTTCGCCCGGCTTCGCCCGGGCCAGCGCGATCAGCTCCGGCACGGTCTTCGCCGCGACATCCGGATGGACGACGAGCACGTTCTCCACCGTCGCGAGCATCGTGACCGGCGCGAGGTCGGACGCCCGGTACGGCAGGTCCGGGTACAGGCTCGGATTGACCGCGATGTTGCCCGCCGGCACGACCACGAAGGTGTAGCCGTCGGGTGCAGACCGGGCCGCCTGCCCGACACCGAGGTTGCCGGCGGCCCCCGCCTTGTTCTCGACGACGAAAGGCTGCCCGAAGGTCTCGCCGAGCGAATTGGCGACCGTGCGGCCGAGCAGATCGGTCGGGCCGCCGGGCGGAAACGGGATCACGACCCGCACCGGCTTGCTCGGCCAGGTCTGCGCGACACCGGCGAGGGGAATCATCATGACCGCCAGGGCCCACAGCAACTTTTTCATGTCACGTCCTCCATGAAGTCGGCAACACCATCGGCAAGGACCGACAGCACGTCGTAGGAATCGGGGTCTGGTACGCAGAAACCCGCTAGCAGGAGTCGCGCCAGCGGCGTGACCAGTTCGGGTGCATCGGCCGCCGCGAGCAGTGCTTCGCGAAGCCGGATCACGACGTCGGGTTCGATCGACGTCGCCGCGACGAAGGCCGGGATCGGCCAGGCGCGCGTGGTGGCGATCGTCCGGACCTGGGCCGCAAAAGCGGGGTCGTTGTGCCTGAGCAGATCGTGATACCAGCCGTCCAGCGGACCGACGTCGATGCGTCCGGCGGCCAGCGCCTCGATGACGCCGCGCGCATTGACGAGCCCGCCGACGACGCGTCGATACCGGGCGCGCGCGCCGGCCTGCTCGCGCAGGTGCGCCTTCAGCGCGATGCAGCCCGACATCGAGTCGGCCACGGTGGTGCCGACGACGCCGCCGAAGGTGTCCTCGAGCGACACCGCCGGCGAGTCGCTTCGCACGACGAGGTCGGTGAAGTAGACCGGCCGGCCGCCAAAGCGCGGCGCCGACGGCACGGGTGCCGCGATGATCTGCACGCGATCCCGCTGGCGGGCGAACGGCAGTCCGCACATCATCACCGCACCGAGGTCGGGCCTGGCCCACAGCGCCGAGAGCGGCGCCGGCGCATCGTAGTCGATCACCTCCCAGCCTGCCGCCCGGCTCAGGCCGGCGCGTGCCTGCACCCAATGCAGCAGCGTGCGCCAGTCGTCGCGCAGCGCCGGCGTCGCGCCGTACATCCGGGCATTGAGGATCGGCATCGGGCGCTCGCAGGGGAACGCTAGCGGTAGCGCAGCGACTGGCCGATACCCAGCGACTTCGCCTTGGCGAGCATCGCCGCGCCCAGCGCGATGTCGGACAACGACAGGCCGCGATGCCAGAACAGCGTGGTCTCGTCGTCGCGTTCGCGCCCCGGTCTGGTGCCGGCGACGATCTGACCGAGTTCCGCATGCAGCGTCTCGCGGCTCAGGCGCCCGCTGTCGACGTGCATCCGCAGCGCGCCGAACGGTCCCGACGCCGCCTGACCCCAGTCGTCCATCACGATCTTGTCCATGACGTCGGTGAGGTCGAGCTCGACCGCGCTCATCGTGCCGTAGGGAATCACGCACGCACCCTTGGCGATCCAGCTGGTCTTCAGCAGCGGCTCGGGCTTCTCCAGCCGCGACGCCTCGACGACGATGTCGGCCCCGCGCACGCAGGACGCCCAGTCCTCGGTGGCGACGACCTTCTTGCCGAGATCGCGCTCGAGCCGTGCCGCGAAGGCGTTCCGGCTCTCCGGACGCCTGGAGTGCACCCGGATCTCGTCGAAGTCGTAGATCGAATCGAGCAGGCGCACGTTCCAGTACGCGGTGCCGCGGGCACCGATGTGACCCAGGACCTTCGAATCCTTGCGCGCGAGATGGCGCGCGCCGATGGCCGTGACCGCACCGGTGCGCATGTCGGTGATGTCGGACGCGTCGATGATGGCGATCGGCGCGCCGTTCTTCGGGTCCAGGAGCGTGAGCAGCGCCAGTTCCGACGGCAGGCCCTGCTCGTAGTTCCGATAGAAGTCCCCGACGACCTTGACGCCGGCAAAGCCCAGCGGGCGCACGTACCCGCGCAGCACGTTGAAATGTCCCGGATAGTCCTTCTCCGGCACCAGGTGCATGCGCGGCTCGATCGTCGTCTCGCCGCGCCCCTGGGCGAGCAGTGCCGACTCGACCGCGGCGATGATCTCGGCATCGGTCAGCGCGAGCGCCTGGACGTCGGCGTGGTTCAGGTAGTGCAGGTGGATCTCACCCATGGGCAGGGGCTCCGTATGGTCGTCGGCGATCGCGGGCGCGCCTGCTCGATCGTAGACCAACTCATGGGCAGAAGGACAGCATCCGCGAGATCGGCCGGGCACGCGTGCGGCGCGCCGGCACATCGATCGGTCGGCCGGGGCAAATGCGGGAGGCGTCGCGCGGCGCCCCCGCCGCCGCGCCGTGCGTCGACGCAGGCAGACCGGCAATCCGCGGGGATGCCAGGGTGCCCCCACTACGACGGGTGATCATGCCAGGACGGCGCGAGATGCAGGTGCGTTACGACTGAAACGCGTGACGGGGGCGGCGCCAATCGCCCGGTAACGCGGCGCCCCGACAGTGGCTGTTCCATCAAGAGGCAATCGCCATGACCGAGATCCGCTGCACCGTCTGCGCAGCCAAGCTCATCGATGCTCCATCGCCTCGGTGCGCCGGTTTGCGCCACGCCACGGTGATCCGCCGCATGCCGGTCTACGACGCGAACGGCGTGCGCAAGCACGGCGACGTCGGCCGTCCGATCGGATTCGATGTCGTCTTCGAACTCGACGGCGAACGCTACAGCACGCGGCTGCCCCGCAACCCGGGCAATCGCATCACCGTGGCCGGTTGCGCGCTTGCGGCCGGCGTCGTGACCGCGGTAAGCTGCGAGGACACCCGCCTCGAGACCGTCGACACAGGCGAGCGGTCACGATGACGGGTCATGGAGACCCCGATGCGACGACCAGCGCTCCTCGGCGCGTCGATGCTGCTCGGCGCCGCGGCTGTTGCCCTTCCATCGCATGGCGCCGGCCCTGATGCACCCCCCCGCGCCGGCGCCCCGACGGCGACCTGCCGATCGCCGGACTTCTCGCTGATCACGCGACAGTACGGCGCCTCGGTCGTCAACATCAGCGTGAGCGGGACCCGCAAGGTCGTCGCCGCAGACGCACCCGCTGCCGACGAGCGCGAAGAATACGACGCCACTCGCCGCGATGTCGAGGACGATCCGGTGCAGGCGAGCCTGGACCGCCTGCGACGCGAGTTCGATGCGTCGGAGGCGACGATGCAAGTGCCCGTCCAGGGACAGGGCTCGGGGTTCATCGTCAGCGACGACGGACTCGTCCTCACCAACGCGCACGTCGTCGCGAATGCCAGCGACGTCGTCGTGCACCTGGCCGACCAGCGCGCGTTCAAGGCGCGTGTGCTGGGCAGCGATGGTCGCACCGACATCGCGGTGCTGAAGATCGATGCGACCGATCTGCCGGAGGTCGAGATCGGCGATCCTGCGCGCCTCGCGACCGGCGAGTGGGTGCTCGCGATCGGCTCGCCGTACGGCCTGGAGAACAGCGTGAGCGTCGGGGTCGTCAGCGCGAAGGGCCGCAGCCTGCCCGGCGACAGCGCCGTTCCGCTGATCCAGACCGACGCCGCGGTGAATCCGGGGAACTCGGGCGGACCGCTGTTCAATGCGCGAGGCGAGGTCGTCGGTATCAACTCGCTCATCTTCAGCCGCACCGGCGGCTACGAGGGCCTGAGCTTCGCGATCCCCATCGACGTGGCGCAACGCATCGAGGCGCAGATCGTCGCGCACGGTCATGCCGCTCACGGCTCGCTCGGCGTGGAGGTACAGGAGGTCGATCAGACGATGGCAGACGCGTTTCGCCTGCCCGGCGCAGGCGGAGTCGTGATCAACGGCATCGTGCGCGCCAGTGCCGCGGACAAGGCGGGCCTGCGCGTGGGCGACGTCATCGTGCGCGCCGACGGACGGCCGATCGCGTTCTCCGGGGATCTACCTGCCATCCTCACGATGGCGCTGCCCGGCCAGCACATCGCGCTCGAGGTCTGGCGCGATGCGGCGCTACGGACCGTGGTCGCAACGCTGGGCGACGCCGCCGACGATGCCGTGCCTCGCAAGGAAGCGCCCGACGTGCATGCCGAGCAGCTTCGGTTGGGACTCTCGCTGAGGCCCCCTGCCGCTGCCGCGCGCCGCGCGACCGGATCTCCAGCGGGACTCGTCGTCGCGTCGGCGACGGGCGAATCACGCGCCGTCGGGATCGTTCGTGGCGACGTCCTGCTGTCGGTGAACGGTCGAGCCGTCTCGTCGATCGATCAGGTACGCCGGATGTTCGCCACCGAAGACAAGGCAGTGGCCCTGCTGATCCAGCGCGGATCGAGACGCTTCGTCGTCGCGATCCGGGTCGGCTGACGATGGCGAACGCCGGTCCGGACGATGGCAGGCACACGACCGTGCTGGTGCTGCAGGGCGGCGGCGCACTGGGTGCGTATCAAGGCGGCGCGTTCGAGGCGATGGCGGACACCGCCTGGCAGCCCGACTGGGTCGCCGGCATCTCGATCGGCGCGATCAATGCCGCGCTGATCGCCGGCAACCCGCCAGAGCGCCGACGCGCGCGGCTCAAGACGTTCTGGGAGCAGGTGACCTTCGGCGATCCGGCAGCGCCATGGCGCGCCGCCGCGGGCCCGCTGCGGGCACTGGCGAACGAGTGGGCGGCCGGCTGGGCGATGGCGTTCGGCCTACCCGGATTCTTTCTGCCCCGTACCGGATTCACCGGCCCGTTCGGCGCGTGGGTGGGCGATCGTTCGAAGCCGAGCCTCTACGACACCGAGCCGCTGCGCCGGACCCTCGTCGACCTGATCGACTTCGACCTGATCAACGACGGCCCGATGCGCCTGTCGGTCGGCGTCGTCGACGTCGCCTCCGGCAACTTCGACTACTTCGACAACCGCCGCCAGCCGATCGGCCCGGAGCACATCATGGCCAGCGGCGCATTACCGCCCGGCTTTCCCGCGGTGACCGTCGACGGTCGCGCGTACTGGGACGGCGGCCTCGTGTCGAACACGCCGCTGCGCCACGTCGTCGAGACGCTCGACAGCCCGGCCGCGACGATCTTCCAGATCGACCTGTTCCCGGCGCGCGGCAAGGTGCCGACCACGCTCGCCGAAGTCGCCGAGCGGGAAAAGGACATCCGGTTCTCGAGTCGCACCCGGGCGGTTACCGACATGCTGCGGGAGCGCCACGAACTGCACCGGCGGATCCGCGAGCTCGGCGCGAGGCTCAAGCCCGGCGAGCGGGAGGATCCCGAGCTGCGTCAGTGGATCGCGGACGCGGCCGAGGCGTCGGTCGACCTCGTGCACCTGATCCGGCGCCACCAGCAATGGGAGTCGCAGAACAAGGACTACGAGTTCTCGCGGACGTCGATGCTCGAGCACTGGCGCGCCGGCCATGCCGACATGACCCACTCGCTGCACCGGCTCGAGAGCGTCGCGCACCAGCGCACCACCGGCGGCTTCCGGGTCTTCGACCTGAGCGACGGGCACCCGGCGTCAACCGATCCGCGGCCCCAAGGCGAGTGAGCGCCCGCGCCGGCGGCAAGCCGGACCCGGGCCGTCGTGCGCCGCTCGAACGTCCGGGCGGGCAGTGGCATTGAACCTTTGGCCCCGAGGCGGCGACTCAGGTTCATCGGCCGGTCATTACGACCACGACGCCGCGCCAAACCGCCACGGAGATCAACATGCTCTGGATCGCCTTCTTCGGACTTCTCGCCGCCTCCACCGCTGCCTGGCTCTTCGAGACCCACGACTTTCCCCCGCCCGTCGAGCACTGACCTCAGAGCCTGGCGCGGCAGCGCCGGAAGGTGCGACGCCCGCTTCCGGCACCTTGCGGGCCCCGCGCCGACGCCTCGGCAGCAGCCCCGACGAGCGGCGAAGCTCATCGCGCGTTCAGGCAAACAGGAGCACGATGCCGACCAGTGCGGGCAGCGCCTGGATGAACAAGATCTTCCGGCCGACGGTGGCCGCGACGTACAGCCCAGCCACCAGCAAGCATCCGAGGAAGAACAGCTTGATCGACGTCCCGTTCTGCTCCGACACCAGTCCCCAGAACAGCCCTGCGGCCAGAAAGCCGTTGTACAGACCCTGATTCGCGGCGAGCACCTTGGACGAAGCAGCCTGCCCGCCGCGTCGGCGCGACGGTCAGGACACGCAACTACCGCTTGAACTACGGCTTGAACTACCGCTTGTTCCGATCGGCGCTGTTCTCGATCTTGCTGCCGACCGCCTGCACGTCCTTGCCGGCGCCCTCCATCGTGTTACAACCATGGAGTGTCATCATGAAGAACGGGATTGCCAGCGTAAGAAAGAAGGCCCTGCTCATGTCGATTCTCCTGTCGGCTCGGGATTGAGAATTGCGTCTCGCAAGTCCCGTTCCCGCCGCTGCGAAAGCGCCTGCGCGCAGCGCGTCGGTTTCGAATCCTGCCCCGCTGCCGGTCTCACCCCGCTGCGGCTGGGTGCCATGCACCCGCACCCTCATCGAACGCCATTCTCGACCGCCAATCCGGATCTGCAAGGGAACCGTCGTGACAATGCGTCCGATCGGCAACCCGGCATGAGCGGGACAAAGTCGCCCGTCGTGATTGTCGGTGGTGGGCTTGCCGGGCTCGTTGCGGCGATGCGTCTCGGGGAGGCAGGCATTCGCGACCTCACGCTCGTCGAGGCACGGGAAGCGCTCGGCGGCCGCATTGCCGGCGTCGATGCCGAGGGAGTCGCCGCACAAGGCGCCCTGCCGGCCCCCGACGGCTTCGATCTCGGGCCGACCTGGTTCTGGCCCGACCTGCAACCTCGCTTCAAGCGGCTGGTCGACGATCTCGGCCTGCAGTGCGTCGAGCAGTTCGAGGAAGGCGACATGCTCGTCGAGCGCTCCGCGCGGGAGGCACCGATGCGCGTGCCCGGCTACGCGAGCGCACCGCCGGCGATGCGGCTGATCGGCGGAACCGGCGCCATCGTCACCGCCCTCTGCAAACGGCTGGACTTGCGCGGCTTGTACACCGGCCACGGGGTACGCCGCCTTCGCCGTGTCGGCGAACGGGTCGACGTCGAGATCGAAGGCGCTTCGCGCGCATTCGCCACCCTGCCCGCTGCGCACGTCATGCTTGCGTTGCCGCCACGCCTGGCGGCGCGCCGGATCGCGTTCGATCCACCGTTGCCGCCCGAACTCGCGCAGCGCTGGCGCGCGACGCCGACGTGGATGGCACCGCATGCCAAGTACGTCGCGATCTACGAGACGCCGTTCTGGCGCGACCAGGGCCTGTCCGGCGCCGCGCGCAGCGCGCTCGGCCCGATGGCGGAAATCCACGACCACTCGATGCCCGGCGGCCGGGGCGCACTGTTCGGCTTTATCGGGGTGCCGGCATCCGTGCGCAGACCGATGTCGAACGACGCGCTGAAGGCACTGTGTCGGGCCCAACTCGGACGGCTGCTCGGCGAGCACGCGCGCGTACCTCGCGCCGACGCGCTGAAGGACTGGGCGCTCGACCCGCTCACCGCCACGCAGGACGACCAGGATCCGAGCGGGCACCTCGAAGCGGCTCCCCCGGCAGAAGCGCTCGACGGCGCCTGGCATCAGCGTCTGACCGGGATCGGCAGCGAGTGGTCACGCGCGTTTCCAGGCTATATGGCCGGCGCGCTCGATGCCGCCGAGCGCGGCGTGCGCCGGTATCTGGACGCGATCACGCGCTCGTCGCACTCACCGGCTCGGTGACTGTTGCCGGTTCGGGACTGTCGCCAGTCATGGCGGCGCGGCGCGTGTCGCGGCGACGGGATGCAGAAGCGTCCGTGCGGGACGCCGCGCGAGGCGACACCGCTCGCGTCGCGGCGCAAGCCGACGTGACGGCGTACGGCGTACGACGGACGACAGCCGATTCAGGTCCGCCCGTCGGCGCGATCGACCTGCACGAAGTTGCGTGCGACCGCGAAATCGAGCAGCGCCTTCTCCGTCGGCGCCTCGGGCCAGAGGCTCGATGCCATCCATCGAAAGAACGAGGAGGCCGCGATGCGACTCTTCGTGCCCTCCCGCGTCCAGGCGGTTGCGATCGGCTTGGGCAGTTCACCCATCGCCGACGCATCGAATCGCGTTCTCAGCTCTGCCTGCTGCGCGGTGTCCATCTCCTCGTAGAGCGCCCTCGCACGCGCGAAGCGGTCCGAGTCCCAGGCATCGCGGATCTGCTGCATCCGTTCGGCCGCGCTCGTCTGCACGGCACGCTTGGGTCGCTTCGCAGCGCCCTGCCCTGCCTTCGCGTCGATGCCGTTCACGTATCCCTTCCGGATCGCGTCTCGCAGATAGGCCGCCGACGATTGCAGCCGAGGCAAGGTTTCGCTGCGCGCACGCTGCTCGACGTGCTCGAGCGCGGTTCGCAGCTGCGCTTCGTCCGTCACCGCGTAGAGATCCTGGGCATCGTCCTGCTTCATGCCCAGCTTCATCATCCGCTCGACCAGCGCGAGGTCGAACACGTTCTTCGTCGGGTCGTCGATCGCGTCGAATACGCGCTGCGCCTTCGGCAGCACGCGAAACTGGAGTTCCTCGACCTTTCGACCGCGCTTGTATTCGATGAGTTCGAGCGAGAACTCGTCGCACAGCGCATCGACCTCGGTGAGCGCACGATTGATGACGTCTCGCTTGAAGAAGCGGTAGTCGATGGTCGTCCTGTCGCTGCGCCCCGTCAGCACCGCCGCCCACCAGATCGTGTCCTCGCGCATCGACAGCTTGGCGGGCGAGGTCTGGTAGCGCGCGCCGATCTCGTAGAGGACGGCAGCCGGATAGCTGCGCATCCGCGCGCTCATCTCGAGCAGCACCTTCGTGTACTGGTTCGGCCTGACTAGGCGCTCGCGAATCTCGTCCGGGTAGGTCCAGCGGATGACGCAGGGGCGCCCGCGGCCGGGTTCCTCGATCGACACCGTGCCGATCAATTGGGTCGAGAGCCACTTCTTCTGGCCGGCGGAACTGGTCGACCATTCGATCGTCGTCGCCTGCATGTCCCGAAGGTGAGACTTGAGGAGCTCGGTGTTGTTCGAGTTGAAGCGGGCGTCGCCGATCAGTTCGGTAAGGGGCAGCGCATAGTGGGCGAGATCGACGCCCTGGCGCTGCGAGTGATAGAGCAGTGCGTTGTAGATGCGCCTGGACAGCAGCGTGAGCTTGCCGCGCTTCGGACGTATCGCGATGGCCTCGTTCGCCTTCGCGAGCGTCTGATCCTCCCGCTGGGCGCGGAGTTCAGGCGGTGGAAGGGCTCGTGGCTGGATGTCCTCGATATCCATCGTCTGAGGCGACCGTGAGTCTCACATTCTGTCGTTTGATTGTGATGGTGTCAATTCACATTATTCACGGCACACGGGGTTCGATGTCTTGTGTTTCTTGAAAACAGACTTGAAGCCCTTGAAAGAGTTGCGCAGGCAATATTGCGCCAAGAATCAAGGCGTTGGCAGCGATTCGGTGAGTTTGCTTGGGGAGCGACGTGAGGATCGTTGGGGAAATACGTGAGGTTTCTTGGGCATGTGGTGTCGGTTCCGTGAGCCCGATTGGGTTCCACTGTGAGTGGAGCGGTGGATCCGGTGAGGCGCGACGCCGCGTTTGCCGTCGGTACTGGGATGCACGCTGGATTCGCGCGTGCGCGCGCAGCGTCGGTGCTGCGATCGGCGGTGCGCCAGAGCCGGTCTCCCATCGAGACTCACATTCGGGCGCCATCCGCGCGTCTTGCAGCTCGCAGTTCCCCATCCATCCTCACAGTCACCTGAAGGGATTTCGGCTAACATTCCGCTAGAAGATCCAGGTCCGGGAATTCTACGGTTTCGCGCGAATTACTCGAATTCCGTCGAGTCGGACGTCATTGAACGAGGTAGACATGGCGCAGCAGAATCCGGCGAACGAGACCGGTGGAAACCTGGTTTCCACGGCACTGCCCTCCCCTGCCGGCCGGGTGCCGGCGTTGCCGCGCGCGCGCATCGACATGGCGAGGATGGCACAGATCGCCGATCGTGCGACGGGGATGGTCGAGCAGATCCGCGGTCGTCTGCTCGCGCCGGACATCCGCAAGGTGGCACCGACGTTTTCGGCGACGCAGCTGGCGACGCTGTGCGGCGTGGAGAAGTCCCACATCAACTACCGGCTCACCAAGAGCGACCTGCCGGTCGGGAGGCTGACGCCGTCCGGCGCCAAGCGGGAATTCACGCTCGAGCAACTTCGGCAATGGACGCGTGCGTACCGCGCCGAGCGGATGCGGCCGCTGGGTGCTCAGGCATTCACGATCGCGATCGGCAACTTCAAGGGCGGGGTCGCAAAGACGACCACCGCGATGGTCCTCGCGCAGGGCCTCAGCCTGCGCGGACACCGGGTGCTCGTCATCGACACCGATCCGCAGGGCTCGCTGACGACGCTGCACGGTCTGCTGCCCGACGTCGAGGTCGACGAGGACATGACGCTGTACCCGCTCTACGAGTCGCTGCAGGCCGACGTGCGCTATGCGATCCGCTCGACCTATTGGGACGGCATCGACCTGATCGCGGCGGCGTCGATCCTCTATACCGCGGAATTCTCGTTGCCTGCACGACACCTCGAGCATCGCAACGCCACGTTCTGGGACGTGCTCGACAACGGCCTGCAGTCGGTGCGCGGCCTCTACGACGTGATCATCATCGACACGCCGCCTTCGCTGTCCTACCTGACGACGAATGCGCTGTGGGCGGCAAACGGAATCGTGGTGCCCGTTCCGCCGTCGGGGCTCGACTTCGCGTCGTCGGCGCAGTTCTGGACCTTGCTAGCCGACCTCGCGGGCAAGATCGACCTGCAGCGCGGGGCCGCGGTGGGCAAGCACTTCGACTTCCTGCACGTGCTGTTGAGCCGTGTCGATTCGGCGGACCCGGCGATGTCCGCGGTCAGGGGCTGGATCCAGGCGACCTATGGTGAATACGTGCTGCCGATCGAGATCCCGAAGACGACGGTCGCCACCAACAAGGCGGCCGAGTTCGGCACCGTCTACGACGTTCAGAAGTACGAGGGCTCGGCGAAGACCTACAAGCGCGCCTTCGACGCCTACGACCGCTTCGTCGAACTGGTCGAAGATTCGCTGGTGGAGGCGTGGCGCGCGCAGCTTGAACGAGGCGAGACGATCGGCTGGGCCGATCGCGCAGCGGCGCTCGATGCCGCCGCCGCGGAAGGCGGAAACCAGGTTTCCAGCCGATCGCCTGCGACAGCTCGACAGGCCGGGCGATAGTGGCGTCGGTCGTGAACGCCTCGGCGCCACCGTCGAGTGGCGCAGGCGGCGATCAATTCGATTTCCAGGCCGCCGAAGCCGCGGGCTCGGCAGGCGGTTCGACGACCGGATCGTGTTCGGGTGCGGTTGGATGTGGCGCGATGTGGCGCAACGCGAAGCGCGCATCGTCGAGGCGGTCAGGGTGCGCGGACCGGGAGCAGCGCAGGCGACGGTGGCGGGGCAGGACGGGTGGAAACCTGGTTTCCAGCCACCCTGACGCGATCCCGGCGCTGCGATGAATCGAGCTGAGTCCGCAACGGGTGGGCGGGGCGCAACGAGCCGGCGGCGCAGGTTGGACCGTTCGAAGCGCATCCCTGAGAATGCAGATGTCGTGCCGGCATGAAGGCGGCGCGGGTCGGGGTGGAAACCAGGTTTCCACCGCATCGGAGATGATCAATGAGCACGAAGAAGCGGCTGGAAGCCCTCACCGCAGACCTCCTCGAGCCGCCCGTGAGGGCGCGGGAAACTGCGGCCACCGATACGGTTCCCTCGGCCGTCCCAGCCGCCCAGGTAGCGCCGGTTGCGCCGGTTGCGCCGACGCGTAGCGAGGCGCCGGCGCAGGTGGAAACCAGGTTTCCACCTGCGCTTCCCGGGCGACCGGTGGCCAAGACCGCGCCCGGGCAGATGTTCGCGATGCGTGGCGCAATGACGGCAGTCGAGCATGAACTCGAGGAACTCCGAAAGCGCCTTGCGCAGTATGCCGACAGCGCACCCGCGAGAAAGCTCGATCCGGCCAGCGTCCATCCGAGCCGCTGGGCCAACCGCCATCCGGCCAGCTTCGATACGAAGGAATTCAGCGCGCTGAAGTCCGAGATCGAACACGCCGGAGGCAACGTCCAGCCGATCCTGGTTCGGCCCGACGCGCAACGCGCCGGCACGTACGAGATCGTCTTCGGCCATCGACGTCACCGGGCCTGCGCCGATCTCGGGCTGCCGGTTCTCGCTGTCGTGTGGTCAGACCCGATGTCGGAACTCGACCTGTTCTCGGCAATGGATCGCGAGAACCGGTCGCGCACCGACCTGTCCGCGTTCGAGCAGGGGACGATGTACCAGCGCGCGTTGGACGAAGCGCTGTTCCCTTCGATTCGCAGGCTCGCCGAAGCGCTGGGCGTCAGTCACACGTGGGTGCGCAAGACGCTCGCGGTCGCACAACTTCCCGCCCCGATCGTCGAGTGCTTCAGGAGCCCGCTCGAGGTCCAACCCCATCATGCCGAATCGCTCAAGAGCGGCTTCGAGAAGGACCGACGTGCGATCCTGAAGCGCGCCGAGAAGATTCGCGGCAAGTCGCTTGCGCCGAGCGTCGTCGTCAACCAGCTGCTCGGGGCGCGGTCGATCGACGCGCTCGAGTCGAAGCACGAAATCAAGGTCGGAGAGCGTACCGTCGGCCGCGTCACGCGGGCGGCGTCCGGTGCCATCTCGATCAGGCTCTCCCCAGGCGTCGTGCCCGAAGAGTCGATGGCAGGTCTTCTGCAGGCGATCGCACGCACGCTGGCCGAATAGCGATCGCGTAGCGGGCATCGAGCAGGACGCGGCACGACCGGACGCCAGCCGATCCCTACTTTCGACGCAACATCACCGCCAGGCGGGGAGGGTGGTCCATCGTGCGCCGGTCGCCACCGAACCCCATCGATCCCGGACGCCGGCCACCGGGCAACTGCAACACACCCCACAGGACCGGGGTCAGCGATATCATTATGGTCATAATGACCAAAATCAGATCGGTATTGACGCCAGGGTCCGAAGGCGAGCAGGGCAGTGCCTGGTCGGTGCATGAAGCGAAGGCACGATTCAGTGAACTGATCAGGCAGGCCCGGTACGCAGGTCCTCAGGTCGTCACCGTCCACGGCAAGGATGCGGCGGTCGTGCTCGGCATCGATGCGTATGAACGCCTCCTCGGCACGCGTGGCGTCGACCTGATCGCACTGTGCACCGACTCGCCCCACCGGGACGTCGACCTGCAGACGGTCGTCGGATCTGCAGGCGTCGACGAACCGTCGTGACGGGACGCTGGCTCGTCGACGCGAGCACGATCTTTCGGCTGCGCCGAACGGGGGCGCCGCCGGGCTTTGCGCGATGGCTCGACGCGCGGCGCGACGCCGAGTTCCTGATTGGCGCGTCGACGCTCGCGGACGTGCGCGCGGCCATCGAGCGGGTAGGTGACGCGCACAAGCGCCGCGACCTGAATGACTGGCTCGATCGGCTCGCGCTCGCATTCGACGCGCGGGTGCTGCCGGTCTCGGCCGACGTGCTGCTTCGATGGCACCAGCTGATCGAACCGGGTAGTCGCGCCGAGGGCATGGCGCCTCCCGATGCGCTCGTCGCGGCGACTGCGCTCCAGCACCACTGCGCCATTCTCGCGTGCGGCGATCGCGGGTATCGCGCAGTCGGCATCGCGACCCACGATCCGTGGGACGAAGTGCCGCCTATCGAGTCCACCCGAGCCGATCGACCAAGTGGTTGATCCGTCGGCAAATATGACGCGGAGACCCGTGATCGAATTCACGCACTCGGATTCTGGTGCACTAAAATGCGGTGCCGATAATGACAGTTATCGGAAGCTAAGATTGCAGTCCATCGATATTCGGGTGCAACGAACCCACCGGGAGACGACATGAAAGTGAACGGCGCGTGCCACTGCGGCAAGATCACCTATGAGGCCGAAGTCGAGCCCGAACGCAGCAGCATCTGCCACTGCACCGACTGCCAGACCCTTACCGGCTCGGCCTTCCGGGTCAACATCGCGACGAACCCCGGCACCTACCGGCTGCTGAGCGGGACGCCGAAGGAGTACGTCAAGACCACCGCCGAGAGCGGCCAGCGCCGCCGCCACGCGTTCTGCCCGGACTGCGGCACGCCGCTCTACGCGCACGCCGACGAAGACGATCCGCCGGTGCGCGGGCTGCGGGTCGGTGGCCTCGCGCAGCGCGAGCAGCTGCCGCCGAAGCGGCGCATCTGGTGCCGCTCGGCCCTGGCGTGGTCGCAGGACGTGGGCTCGATCCCGGGGACCGAGAAGCAGTAGGCGGGCTCGCCGGTGCCGGGTCTGCAGGATCGGCAGGGTCGAGACCGTTGACGCGCGCGGGCCGCGATTCCGGATCGATGCGCAACCGGCGCGCCTCGCGCGCGCCCGGCCAGCGGCGCATCGATGCGCTCCAGTTCGCGTTCCTGCGGGCGGTGATCCTCGGCGTGCCGCTGCGCGAAGCGGCCGACCGGTACCTGGGCGAGGGGATCGATCAGCGGCTCGTCGAGCGCGAACTCAGGTGGCTGCGCACCGAGCTGCTCGCGGCGGCCCGTCGGGCCGGTGCGTTCGGTGACGTGCGTGCGCTGCAGCTGGACGTGGCGCAGCTCCCGAGGCGCGCGGTCGAAGCGGCGGGTAAGGGGCAGCCGACGCTGGAGGTCTTCCGCGCCGAGGTCGATCCGCATGAAGACTTTTATTCGGAAGCGGAATTGCTCGCGCTCTACCGCGAGCGCTACCCGGTGCCGCCCGGGGATCGGCGCGCCCGCCACGTCGCGCGTCTGCGGGAGCGACAGCACCGGGCGCTGGCCACGCTCGAGCGGGTGCTGGTGCAGCCACCCACCCGCGACGATCCGCCGTCTTCGTGGCTAGAGCCAGCACTGGCTGCGCGCATCGAAGCGGTCGGGCTGCGCACGCTCGGGCAGCTCGCCGACTGGATCAAGCTCAAGGGGCACCGCTGGTACGAGGTGATCCCGAAGGTCGGCGTCGTCGCGGCCGCCCGCGTCGTCGACTGGCTTCAGCGCAACGGCGAGGCGCTGGGCGTGGTGCTGGGCCCGAAGGAGACACTGCCCCGGCGCGTGCTCGCGCTCGGCTGGAAGGCGGTGCCGCCGGCCGCTGGCCAGTTCGCCCCGATCGAGCAGCTCGTCGTCCCGGACGCGCTCGACGGCAGTCGCGGCACGAACCGCGTGCCCGGCGGTTCGGTGCTCGCGGCCACGAACGACCGCCAGGCGATCGAGGCGTGGATCGACGCAAGAGGGGCCGGGAACGAACACACGCGGCGTGCGTACCGACGCGAGGCCGAGCGCCTGCTGCTCTGGGCGATCTTCGAGCGGCGCAAGGCGCTGTCGTCATTGAACGTCGAGGATGCGGCAGCGTACCGGGCCTTCCTGCGCAACCCGCAGCCGCTGGATCGCTGGGTCGGCAAGCGCGCGGCGATCCGGCTCTCGCCCGAGTGGCGCCCGTTCCAGGGGCCGCTGTCGGCGCGCAGTGCGGCCTTCGCGCACACGGTACTGGCGTCGATGTTCGACTGGCTCGTGCGACGGCACTATCTGGCGCACAACATCTTCGAAGCGCTGCCGCGGGCAAAGACGGTCAACGCGGCCGCGGAGGCCGATCCGGATCGACTGGTCGCCGAGACCAGCCGCTGGCTCACCCACGGGCAATGGGCGGTGATGCGTTCGGTCTTGCCGGCGCTCGGCTCGGACGAGATCGGGCTGCGGATGCGACTCACGATCGTGCTCGCGTATACGACCGGGTTGCGGTTGTCCGAACTGATCGATGCGCGGATCGGCCGGCTCGAGTGCCGGGTCGGTGAAGCACACGACGATGGGGCAGGGGAGGGCGCGGCACGATCACCCGAGCGCCGGGTGATCCTCAAGGTGCTGGGCAAGGGCGGCAAGGTGCGGCAGGTGCCGATCGTGCCGCAGGCCGAGGGACTATTGAACGATTACCTGGCCACACGAGGTCTGCCGGACTGGGTCGATTGTCAGCGCCGGCAGCGCAACGGCGTGCGGCTGATCGGGCGGCTGCGGGGCAAGGGGGAGCCCGAGGACGCGTTGTCGGCGAAGTCGGTCTACACGTTGGTGAAGGAGGCGTTCGACGCGGCGAGGGCGCAGTTGCTCGAGCGCGGGCTCGATCAGGATGCCGCGGTGTTCGCGCGAGCCTCGACCCATTGGCTGCGGCACACCTTCGGCCGACACGCTGTCGCGGGCGGCGTGAAGCTCAACGTGCTACAGGCAGTGCTCGGGCATGCGAGCCTGCAGACGACGACCGTCTATACGAGCGATGACGGGGCGCAGGCCTGGGATGCGGTACGGGGGTTTACGAGGAAGCGGGTCTGAGTACCGGGCAGCCGGTGCAGCCTCTGAGCGGGCCGGATGTCGTCGCCAAGGTCTGTGCAAGGCGCGCAAGCTACATCAAGAGAACCTTGAGCATCGCGGCAGGCGTTAAGGTCGAGTGCGTGCATGGGGAGAACTTCAAGACGCGTGCCGAAGCGGCGCAGGCCTTGGTCGAATACCTCGGGTACTACAACACCGAACGGATTCACTCCTCGATCGGGTACGTGACCCCGAGTGACTTCGAACGGCGCTGGCACGCAAAGAACCAACAGCGCGGTAGGATCGAATTGTGAAACAACACGCGTTATCCACTGCCGTCCGGTCCGGTACGTCGCAAGCGCCGTTCCGGCCGTCCGTGGATAACGCTTGCAGCCCTTCGTGGCGTCCATCAAACAGGGACCGGTTCACTTTTCCCATCTGATGCTGGAGCAACCCTGAGGCCACACGGCTATCCTTCCAACCAGTTCTCTACCTTGAGGCCACGAATGCGGCTGAATTCACGCATGTTGTTCGTCACCAATGTGAGGCCGAGCGCATGGGCGTGCGCCGCGATCAGCAGATCGTTCATGCCGATAGGCTGACCCGCCGCTTCCGTTTCAGCTCGAATCGAACCATATTGGGTGTCGGCCGGAACATCCAGCGCCAACACCGGGATCGTTTCAAGCAGGCTCTTTACTTTGGCGAGCAGTCTGGGCGAACCCTTCTTCGCGCAGCCATAGCGCAGCTCAGCCGCGACGATGATGCTGGTGAAAACCGCTTTCGGGCCGACCTGCGCGATACGACGAGCGGCAAGTCCGTCCGGACTGCGAATCAAGTCGCTGAGGATGTTCGTATCCAGCAGATACCCGTTCAAAAGATGTCCTCAGACCCAGCGGGCATGTCCTCGATGGGCGGGAATTGATCCTCTGGCCCTAGCGGCGTTTCCTTCTTCCAATCGGCAAGCAGTTCGACGATGTTTGTGGGGTGGATGACCGGTTCGATGATGAGCTTGCTGCCCTCGCGGTGGATCAGCACACGATCTCCTGGGAACTCGAACTCCACGGGAATGCGTACCGCTTGGCTGCGGTTGTTGCGAAACAGCTTGGCCTCTTTCGGCCTGGATGAAGTCGATCGCAAAGCCATCGCATGAGCCCCAATGTATATGCGCGATTGTATATGCCAGTCTGCACGTTGTCAATTGATTTCGGTGCAAGAGGTCGCTCGATTCCCTAATCCAGTCAGGAGCAGAGGTTGGGAAACAGGGTCCCAGACGGCTACCCAAACCCCTCAATCTGTGGCCACGTCAAAAAGACGCTTGTCTCGGGACGATGCACCTTCAGAAGGTTGAAGCCGATCGCAGCCCAGTGCGAGACGATTGCATGACTGCGATCGTCTCATGTCGCGCGGCGAAAGGACGGGCTCCGTGCGGGAGGCGGCGTCTGCATCATGCGTGCGATCACGTGATGCGACTTTCTGCTTTGACCGCCTCGCGTGGCTTCACGCCTTCCTCTCGAGCCGCACCGCCCGCCAGGCGGCGACAATGGCAGCGGCAGAGATCTCGATGTCGCGCGCGGTCGTTGCGCCCGAGGTTACTGAAAGGCGCATCACCCAGTCCTCGCGCCACTGCGCGCCGGCGGCGAAGCAGGTGCCTTCTTCCTGGACGCGCGCGATCACCGCCTCGGTCGCCGCGCGGCGGGACGCGGCGTCGCCGTCGCCGAAGTTCACGATCACCTGGTTCAGCGATACCGCGTTCAGCACCCGCACGCCGGGCTCCGCGGCCAGCAGCGTCGCAAACTGCCGGGCGAGCGTGCAGTGGTGCTCGACCATCGCGGCGACGCCCTCGCGGCCCAGCACCCTGAGCATCGCGTACACCGGCACGCCGCGGGCGCGACGCGACAGTTCCGGCACGAAGGCCGACGGCACCCGCACGCCCTGGCCGATGCTCGGCAGGTAGCTCGACCACTGCGTCATCGCGCGCTGGTGAACCACGCGATCCCGGACGATGGCAAAGCCGCAGTCGTAGGGCACCTGCAGCCACTTGTGCCCGTCGGTCGCCCAGGAGTCGGCCCCTTCGATGCCGGCAGTCATGTGCCGAAGGGCCGGCACGGCCTGCGCCCACAGACCGAACGCGCCGTCGACGTGCACCCATGCGCGCGCGGCCCTGGCCAGCGCGACGATGTCGGCGAACGGGTCGAAGGCACCCGTGTTGATCTGCCCCGCCTGTGCGATGACGATCTTCGGGCCCGGCTTGTCGTGCAAGGCGCGCGCCAGCGCCTGCGGCTGCATGCGGCCCTGGTCGTCGGTGTCCACCGTCGTCACGCGTCGGTAGCCGAAACCGATGAGTTGCAGCGACGAGAACACCGATGAGTGCGCGTCCGCGCCGATCAGCACCTCGACGGGTGGCGCACCGAACAGACCGTCGGCATCCGGATCCCAGCCGGCTTCGAGCAGCACACTGGTGCGCGCGGCGGCGAGCGCGATCGCGTTGGCCACCGTCGCGCCGGTCGCAAAGCCGACCGAGCTTTCCCGCGGCAGGTCGAGCACGTCGAGCAGCCAGCGTTCGGCGACGGCCTCGATCGCCGCGGTGGCGGGCGTCGGCGAATGGTAGGCGGTGTTCTGGCCCCAGGCCGAGACCAGCCAGTCCGCGGCGACGGCTGCCGGATGCGACGCGCCGATCACCCAGCCGAAGAAGCGTGGCCCGGTCATCGGCATCAGGCCGGGCAGCGCCTGCGTCGCCAGGGCATCGAGGACCTCGCCGGCGTCCGTACCGTGCTCGGGCAGCGCCGCGTCGAAGGCTGCGAGCATCGCGAAATAGTCCGCGCTCGGCGGGCGCGGATCCTGGGCTACCGTGCGGCGGTACGCGAGCGCATGGTTCATCGTTCGGGACAGCAGTGTGCCGGGGTCGATCGTCATCGCATGCTCCGTCAGCAGGGTACGAGTGCACCACAAACATCCGTGCCGCGTCACGCGAAATTGCGTCGTACGCGGCCGCGTGCGCCGCGTCGGTGGCGTCGAATACATGGACGCGTGCGGGCAGCACTATTCGGAATCGATGCATGCGCCACACGCGGTATGCGGCCACTATCATGCTTCGAAACAGGGGAGGGGCTTCGAATGCGCAATCTCTTGACTGGACTCGCGGTGATCTCGCTTGCCGCGCCGGCTGCCGCCGAAGTCGTGAAGTTCGAGCTCGCGGGGGCGCCTCGGCCCGCCTTCGAAGGGCGCAGTTTCGGTTCCGTCGGTGCCTACGAGGAGATTCGTGCGCGGGCCACGATCGCGCTCGATCCGGCGGATCCGCGCAATGCGCTGATCGCCGACATCGGGGTCGCGCCGCGCAACGGCGCGGGTCGGGTCGAGGCGGTTGCAGACGTCGTGATCGTCCGGCCGGTCGATCCGCGTCACGGCAACGGCACCCTGCTGCTCGACGTGCCGAATCGTGGCCGGCGGCTTGCGCCGCAACTCTTCGACGACATCGCGCAGCCCGGCGCGAATCGTTCGACCAAGGCCGAGGATGCCGGTATCGGCTTCCTGGGTCGCCAGGGCTTCACCCTGGTCTGGGTCGGCTGGCAGGCCGACCTCGCGTCGACCGACGTGCAACTCGGGCTGCGCGCGCCGGTGCTTGCCGGCGTCACCGGCCCGGTGCGCGACGAATTCGTCTTCGACCACAGCAAGAACCCGGCCGTCGCAACGCTGCAGTGGCCGCTTGCCGATCCGTCCGCGCTGGCCGTGACCGTGCGCCAGCGTTGGCAGGATCCGCGTCAGACGCCGGCGGGGCTCGCGATCCGCGCGACCGAGCCCCAGAAGGTCGAGATCACGCGACCGGCCGAAGGCTTCGACGCCGGTGCGCTCTACGAAGTGACCTACGTCGGTCGGGACCCTGCGGTGCTCGGCCTGGGCTTTGCCGCCGTGCGCGACGTCGCGTCCTTCCTGCGCCGCGACGTCAGCCCGGCGAATCCGCTCGCTGCCGCGGGGCGCCCGAGCGTCGATCGCGCGATCGGCTTCGGCGTCTCCCAGTCCGGGCGCTTCCTGCGCGACTTTCTCCACCTCGGCTTCAACGAGGACGAGCGCGGGCGGGTCGTGTTCGATGGCCTGATGCCGCACGTCGCGGGCGCTCGGCGCATGGCGACCAACCTGCGCTTCGGACTGCCGGGTCGGAACGCGCGACATCCGCAGGACCCGGCGTGGCATGCGGACCGCTTTCCGTTCACCTATGCGACGCTCGACGATCCGGTCTCGGGGCAGCGTGACGGCCTGATGCAACGCTGCCGGCTCAGTGCGACCTGTCCTAAGGTGATGCAGACCGACAGCGAGCACGAGTGGTGGGCCTCGCGCGGGTCGCTGCTCGTCACCGATACCCGCGGCGCGCACATCGATCTGCCGCCTGACGTGCGCGCTTACATGATCGCGGGAACACCCCATTACGCTGCGCCCGGCCAGCTGGTGAAGCCTGCACCTACGATGGTGCTGCCTGTCAATCCGATGCACGCCGGCCCGCCGATGCGCGCACTGCTGGTCGCGATGCAGGGGTGGATTCGCGACGGGCGTGAGCCGCCTGCAAGTCGTGTGCCGATGCGCGCACACGGCACGCTCGTCGACGCCAGCGACGCGCTCCCAATGCAGATACCGGGGCTCAAGTACGACGCGATCTATACGACGGCTGCCTATTCGGACCAGGCGGTGCTGCCGCCGCGGGAGATCGGCCGCTATCCGGTGTTCGTGCCGCGCGCCGATGCCGACGGCATGTCGATCGCCGGTATCCGCATGCTCGCGCTCGCCGTTCCGCGTGCAACCTACACCGGCTGGAATCCGCGCGCCGAGGGCTACGGACCGGCGGCCTTGTTTCCGCTG
The DNA here is from genome assembly GCA_050248115.1 of Lautropia sp. Lineage (GTDB taxonomy): Bacteria > Pseudomonadota > Gammaproteobacteria > Burkholderiales > Burkholderiaceae_E > Lautropia. The sequence continues at coordinate 39,896 of JBFWSZ010000009.1, read as the reverse complement.
CAGGGCGGCGTGGTTGCATTCGCCGCCACGCGCGCCGAGCGCGAAGCCGCGCACGATCCGCGCCGCTCGATTGCCGAGCGTTATCCCGATGCAGGCGACTACGTCGAGGCCGTACGCCGCGCCGCGGCGACGATGGTGCGTGAATCGCTGCTGCTAGACGAGGATGCCGACCGGCTGGTCGCGGCAGCGCAGGCCGGCAGTCTTGCGCGCCTGGCGCCGTAGTGATGCGCATGCGGGTCGGTCGTCGACGCCGCGCGAAGCCCGTATCGGTCGGCAACCGCGGTGCGGGGGTTTACGAAGAGGAGGGTATGAGCGCTGGGCAGCGCGCGACAAGGCTGAATAGCCGGGCGTCGCGTAGTGCTATCGAACACGCGCAAGCGACGTCCCGACGCTCTTGACCTTCGCAAGAGGCGTAGGCCATGTAAGACCGAACCCCAGGCACAAGAAGGTGGTGAAGTGTCGCTGAATGCCCTGGTTCTTACGTTCATCGCGCAGGGCCCGGGCCGAGCATGACCTGCCATGGTCAGCCTCGACAATTCAGGCTTTGGCAAGGTGGAAGACGCTGACGACCTGCACCAGCTTGCACGCCTGGACCTTAAGGCTCTCCGCTGCCGCAGCGCTCTGCTCGACCAGCGCCGCGTTCTGTTGAGTCACCTGGTCCATCTGGGTGACGGCCTGACCGACCTGCATCACGCCTGAGCTCTGCTCATTGCTGGCCGAGCTGATCTCGCCCATGATGTCGGCCACCCGACGGATCGCGTCGACCACTTCGTGCATCGTCTGCCCTGCACGGTCTGCCAACACGCTGCCCTGTTCGACGCGGTCGACGCTGCCGGTGATCAATGCCTTGATCTCGCGCGCGGCCGTGGCGCTGCGTTGAGCCAGGTTGCGCACCTCGCTCGCGACGACGGCGAAGCCCCGCCCCTGCTCACCTGCCCGGGCGGCCTCTACAGCGGCGTTGAGCGCTAGGATGTTGGTTTGGAACGCGATGCCATCGATCACGACGATGATGTCCGCGATCCGTCGGCTCGCATCCTGGATCTCTTTCATCGTCGTCACGACCTGCGTGACGACTTCGCCTCCCCGTGTCGCCACCGAGCTGGCCTGCACCGCGAACTGGTTGGCCTGCGCTGCATTCTCGGCATTGTGACGCACGGTCGTACCCAACTCCTCCATGGACGCCGCAGTCTCCTGCAGTGCGCCCGCCTGTTGCTCGGTGCGGCTGGAAAGATCGGCATTGCCTGCAGCGATCTGGCCGCTGGCCGCTGCCACGCCGTCAGCGTTACTGCGCACATCGCGCACTATCTTCACCAGGTTGTCGCGCATGCGAGCCATCGACGCCATCACGCTCTGCTGGTCGTCGTTGCGCAGCACGATGGACGTCGAGAGATCGCCCGCCGCAACGGCATCGGCCACGCCTCGCACGGCTTCGGGCTCCGCGCCTAGCGCGAGCAGGAGGTTGCGGGCCAGCCGGCCGCCGACGACGGCCGTGACCAGCACCCCGAGCAGGATCGCGGCGATGGCCAAGTTACGAGTAGATGCGAAGCGCGCCTCCGCCGCCATGTACTCCTGCTTGGCCACCTCGATCTGCAGCTTGATCAGCGCGTCGAGGTCCCGATCGGCCGGGTCGAACAACGCAGGCATCTCTTGCAGGATGATGCGAGCCGCGGCGGCTGCCTCACCCTTGCGCAACTCGTCGATCGCCGGCCGCAGTCCCTGCTGGACGAAGTGCTTGCGGTGCTCCGCGAACTGTCTGGCCAGCCCCGCTTCCTCGGGCGTCAAGTAGGTGGCCAGGTACGCTTCCCAGGTCTTGGAAATGGCTGCAATGTTGGCTTCGACCGCGGCAGCGCTGCGCTCGGCGAACGCTGCATCGTTGGCAAGGGCGGCGTCACCCAGCAGCCGCATGTTGCGCAACATCAGCCCGTTCAGGTCGGACAGCTGGGCTGCCGGGACGGTGCGATCTTCGTAGACTGTTCGCAGGCCTTCCTTGGTTTGGTACAGCCCGTAAAGTCCGATCATGCCGCTTACCAGCATGATCGAGGCGGCGCCCCCGACGAGGAGCGCCATTTGCGTCGTGAGTCTCATCAGGTTCCCCCTCGAGGCGGTCTCAAATGAGGCCGGTACCACTGGTTGCCAGCGATGAAGCGCAGGAATTGAGGTTTTACGATAAGAGAAAGGCGACCTTTCCAGTCGCCCGAATAGCGCACCAGAACGGTGCCAGCTCGGCACTTCGATGCGGCTAAACGCAGTCCTCGCGCCGCGATCGTGCATGCGCGGCAGAGTACCTCGCGGCGCCGGCTAAGCTGCACGGGGCTCGAACGGCCGTCTGGCGGATTGTCGATCCGGAACGACCGCGCGGGTCCGCGTCTCAGCCGGACAGGATCGTGCGGAAGACCGCCTGCAAGGTCCCGTGGGGGTCGGCGACGGCGGAAGCCGATCGGTAGGCGACGTAGTGGTCGGGTCGTACCAGCACCGCGCCGCGGCGACCGATTCCGCGCAATCGCAGCCAGGTGCCGCGGATGTCGAGCCAATCACCGTCGTGCAGACCCAGGCACAACGCGCGCAGCGGCAGGTTCCGGGCAGTGCCGACCTGCTGCACCGCGTCGACCCAGTCGCGCCCGTCTTCGCCTGCGATCAGCAGGAAGTGCGTGCCGTCGATCAGCGAGGCGAGTGGCACGGGCTTGCCGGTACGCTGCACCCAGGCATGCGGCAGCGGATGACCGGGGCGGGTGGCCGGTTCATAGATGAGGATGGGGTCGAGCGCCACCGGCTCCGGCGTGTCGTCCGGTACGAGCGCGCCCGCCTTGTAGGTATAGCCGAACTCGACGTTGTGGTGCCGAAAGCCGATGCGTTGTGCGGCGATTGCCTTTGCCAGCTGCTCGTGCAGAGACTGCGCTCGGGGCAGATCTTCCGCGGGGTGCTCGTTCCATATCGCGGCGAGCCGCGCCCAGTTTTCCTCGACACTGTTCTTCTCGGACAGCCCGATCGCCTCGTCGATCCGGAAGTGGTGCATCGCGTTGCCCATCGCGACCTCGACGTTGTTCGCGGCAACCGGCCGACGCTCGACCTCGTAGCTGTCGAGCAGTGCGTCCCGCGCTCGCCCGTCGAGCACCGCGGCGATCTTCCAGCAGAGGTTGTAGGCGTCCTGCACGCCGCTGTTCATGCCGAGCCCACCGGTCGGTGGATGCTGGTGGCACGAGTCTCCCAACAGGAACACGCGGCCGGCGCGATAGCGGTCGGCCAACTTTCCGCCCATCGCCCATTCGCTGACGTTATGCACGATCGGCTCGACGCCGATGACATCGAAGCCGAGCACGAGCTTCATCCGCGCAAGTACGGTCGCCGGATCGATCGGCCCGGGATCGTCGGACGTGTACCGCGAATGAAAGACCCATTCCTCGGTCTCGTTTCCCCACCGGGTCGGGCCTTCGGGAATCAGCACGCCGCTCGCCCACGAGCCGCCAAAATCGGGGTTGATCAGGAAGCGCGTCATCACGTCCGGGCCGTGCGCCCAGCGGCTGAGGTCGGCGCCGAAATGCACCGAGACCATGCGCATCGTCGTCGGCTGCCCGGTCATCGCAATACCGACCATCCGCCCGACGGTCTTGCCGCCATCTGCGCCGAACAGGTACTTCGAGCGGACCTTGAATCGCTGCCGCGTCTCCCGGTTCAGCACGATCGCCTCGACCCCGTCTGCGTCCTGCTCGAGGCCCAGCATCTCGTGGAAGAAGCGGACCCGACCGGGCGACAGCCGCTCGGCGTGACGCTTGATGATCGGCTCGAGATACATCTGCGGGTAGTTTGCCGAGCGGCAGGGACTCGCCGCGATGTAGTCGGGATCGGTATAGCCGACGCCCCATGCCTCGACCCGACCGATCTCACGACCATAGCGGTCATCGTTGCCGGCGAGGCCACTGAACCAGCCAGCGTACTTCATCCGATTTGGCGGCGTCGCGACCGCGTAGATATCGTCGGCGACGCCCAGTTCGGTGAAGATCTCCATCGTGCGCTGGTTGAGGATGTGCGACTTCGGATGCGGGGACGTGCCGGGGTAGTAGGTGACGAGCAGCGATTCGATGCCGTGCTTGGCGAGCATCATCGATGCGGACATGCCGACGACACCGCCGCCGACGATCAGCACCGGTACTTCGATCACCGTCATGACGCCTTGCTCCTTCAGGGTGTCGCCAGCGTCCGCGGCCTGGCGGGTTTGGGTCTCGTCGGCGATTCCGGCGCCCGGTGATGCCCCCGCGTTCACAGGTTGCCCCTGTCGGCCATCACGATCGGCTTGACGAGTTGCGGCCACGCGGCCGGTTCCGAGGCCTTATCCAGATTCTCGGCATCGCTTCGGTCTGAGCGCCACGCGGCGGCAGTCAGACGCCGACCGGTCACTGCGTCGGCAGCATCGCTCGCGAGCCACTGCACGAGCGGAACCATGACAGCAGGGCGCAGGAGCTTGTCTCGCGCGACGCCGATGTCGGGCGGTACCTGCGCCGTATCGACCGGGCCGCCGGGATGGATGGTGTTGACGGTGACGCCCGTTGCCTCGAGCTCGCTCGCCATCGCGGCGCTCATCGCCTCGATCATCGCCTTGGACGGGCCATAGGACGCGAAGCCGGCCCGCAACATGGTTTCCCAGGCTGTCGTCAGATTGATCAACCGCCCGAAGCCTTGCGCGACCATTGCCGGAATCGCGGCGCGCGAGAGCACGAAGGTGGCGATCGCGTTGACCTCGACGATCCGGCGCCACTTGTCCGGTGGTACCTCCCAGCTCCTGAGCGGACGCGATATGAAGTCGGGCCTGACGATCTGAGCGCCGGTGCCGGCGTTGTTGATCACGACGTCGACGCTCCCGAACGCGTCGATCGTCGCCGGTACCAGCGATTCGAGCTCGGTGTCGCGGGTTACGTCGACGCACGACGCGCGTACCCGCGATGCACCGAAGCGATTGCTCAGCCGCGTCGCTATGTCGGCGAGCGCATCTTCGGCGATGTCGGCGAGCATCACCTGCGCGCCCGCCTCGAGCAGGCCTTCCGTCATTGCGGCACCCAAGCCGTTGGCGGCGCCGGTCACGATACAGTTCCGGCGAGCGCCAGCCTCCGTGGCGTGCATGCCCGTGCAGCCGCTCATTCGACGGTCTTTCACGCCGTCGCCCGAACTCGATGACCCGTCGTCATCGAAGGTGCGCCTCGAGGAAAGCGAGCGAGGCGTCGTTGGCGCGCGTCGCTGCGGCCGCGTCGAAGTTCGGGCCTCCCTCGAGCGCGAACGCGTGATCGACGCCGGCGTGGACCGATACGGTGATGTTCGCGTTTGGGGCAAGCGCGGCGCAGATCTTCTCGCGTTGCGTCAGCGGGACGAGCACGTCGTTCGCCGCCATGTGCAACAGCAGCGGCGTGTCGATCGCCGCGACTTCATCGAGATACCGATCGATGTTGACGCCGTAATATCCGACTGCACAGTCGACATCGCTGCGTGCAGCAAGCAGGTACGCCATTCGCCCACCGAGGCAGTAGCCGAGCGCACCGACTTTGCCACCGGCTCGCGGGTGCGCGCGAAGCCAAGCGAGCGTTGTCCGCATGTCGTCGACGGCAGGCGCATCCTGGAACGCCTGGTTCAGCGCAAGCGCGCGTTTCTGGTCTTCCGCGCTCGCCGTCGCGGGATCGTTGGCGAGCGCGACACGCGGCTGCTGGCGCCAGAAAAGGTCGGGCACGGCGACCCGAAAGCCCTGGTCAGCGAACGTGCGCGCGAGTCGCTGCATCACTTCATTGACGCCGCAGATGTACTGCAGCAGCACCAATCCCGGCGCTGTGCCGCCCGGGTCGGCGACATATGCGCCGACTCGTCCGCCGTCGGCGGAACTCAACTCGATCCATTCACACTTCATTCAGAACCCCTCTTCGTTGCTGCTGTACGAACGTACCGGTGCGACCGGTCGATCGCCTCTGCGCTCTTCGCGTCATCTTTCCGTCGGAGCACCGCGCGACGTGCCGGTCGTTGCGCCCGACGACGTGCCCGCGCCGCTGCGCGGCGCAGGCGAGGCCGGCGACGCGGACGCGCGCAGCGCCTGCAGGCCGCCGTCGACCGGAAGGTCGACGCCCGTCGTCGAGCCGCTGGCGGGGCTTGCCAGGTAGGCGATCGCGCGCGCGACCTCGATCGCGCTCGCCATCCGCCCGCTCGGCTGAAATCCGTTGAGCTCGGCGCGTCGGGCCTGCGGATCGACGGACGACTCGACCGCACGCGTCTGCCATGGCGTGTCGACGACACCCGGCGTCACGCAGTTGACACGGATCGGCGTGGCGATGAAGTCTGCCGCCATTGCGCGGGTCAGCGACAGCACGGCACCCTTCGTCGCGCTGTAGAGCGCGCGATTCGGCAACCCGGTCAATGCGACAGCCGAACAGGTGCAGACGATCGCCGCGTGCCGCGACCGTTCGAGCCACGGCAGCGCTGCCCGGGTCGTGCGCACGACGCCCAATACATTGATGTCGAACAACCGGTGCCACTCGGCGTCGTCGTTGGACGCGACGTCGCCGAGCGCACCGATGCCCGCGTTGTTGATCACGATGTCGATGCCGCCGAAGCGACCGGCCGCCTGCGCGATCGCCGCCCGTACGGACGCGTCGCTGCCGACGTCGCAAGCAATCGCCTCGAGCGGAGGCGCAAGCGCATCGACCTTCAGGTCCAGGCATGCGACCTGGCACCCGCGCGACGCGAGCAACTGTGCGCAGGCGAGGCCGATGCCGGCGGCTCCTCCGGTCACGATGGCGGACAACCCTTCGAATTCCCGATTCATCCCATCGTCCCCGTTAGCCAGAGCGCGATCGCTGGAAACAGCAGCACCAGCACGACCCTGAACAGGTCGATGCCGACGAACGGCATCACGCCGCCGAAGATCCGCGTGAGCGCGACATCCTTCGCGATGCCGTTGATCACGAACACGTTGATGCCGTAGGGCGGGGTGATCAGCCCGAGTTCGCAGACCATCACCACGAGCACACCGAACCAGACCGTGTCGAAGCCCAATGCGGTTATCGTCGGATGCACGATCGGGATGAAGATCAGAATCATCGCGATCACGTCGAGGAAACATCCAAGCACGACGAAGCCGGCGAGTATCAGGGTCAGCGTTCCCAGGGGCGGCAACGGCAATCCGGTGAGAAAGGCCGAGATCTCCTGTGGCGCCCCGGTGATCACCAGGAACTTGCCGAACAATACCGCGCCGATTAGGATGATGAAGAGCGAGGCGCTTACCCTGATCGACTCGACGAAGACTGCGCCGGCCTGCACGAGTGTCATGCGTCGCTGCAGAAGCGCGACCATCAGTGTCGCGAAGGCGCCGCCGCCGGCCGCTTCTACCGGCGTGAACAGGCCGCCGTAGATGCCGCCGATCACGAAGCCGAAGATTCCGATCGATGCCCAGACCCCGTTCAACGCGCGCAGCTTTCGGGCAAGGGGAATGTCGGGGGCGGGGGGTGGGATCGCAGCGGGCCGCAGCGCCGCGATCAGGCGGATCGTCACCATGTACAGGCACGCCGCGAGAATGCCTGGAACGATGCCGGCCACGAATAGCTTCGCGATATCGGTGTCGGTGACGAACCCATAGAGGATGAAGGGCACCGACGGCGGGATCAGCACGCCGAGCGTACCGCCCGCCGCGACCGTCGCTGCCGCGTAGCCGTCGTCGTAGCCTTGCCGACGCATCTCCGGCAGCGCGATGCGCCCCATCGCGGCGGACGTGGCGACCGACGAGCCGCAGATGGCGGCGAAGGCCGCGCAGGCACCGATCGTCGCCATCGCGAGGCCGCCGCGAAGGTGCCCGAGCCAGGCGCTGGCCGCGCGATAGAGGTCGGTGCTGATGCCTGATTCGCGCGCGATTGCGCCCATCACGACGAACAGCGGGACGACGGCGAAGTTCAGGTCGGCGGCCGATTCCATCGGGGACATCGCGAGCAGCTTGAGCGCCGGGTCGATCCCGACGATCGACGCGAAGCCCGCGACCCCGACGAAAGCGAGCGCGATACCGATCGGCACCCGTAGCGCGATCAGGCCGAAGGTCACGCAGAACCCGGTCAGCGCAAGCAGCGCGGGATCGATCTGCACGTCGTCAACCGCGATCGTCGGGCTCGCCGCGCCGTCGCAGCAGCAGCCAGCCGAGCACGAGCGTGCCTGCGGCGAGCCCGACGAACGACGCGGCAAACGATGGCCAGAGCGGCAGGCGCAATTCGTAGGTGCCCTCGCGGCTCGCCTGCAGGTCGAGGACCCGTCGCGCCGCGGTCGTTGCCATCGCAGCGACGACGACGAACGTGAAGCCGGTCGCAAAGCGATCGATGATCGAGCGCAGGCGCACGCTCGCCGCCTCCCAGAGCAGGTCGACCCGGACGTGCTCACCGTGACGGCACGCGCCGGCGAAGCCCCAGAAGATCGCCGGGCCGAGCACCAGCCGCGCGAGGTCGTCGCCGTCGACGAGCGGGCTGTTGAACGCATAGCGCCCGAATGCCGAAGCCGTCACGATCAGCATCACCGCGGCCAGCGCGACGCCACCGGCCGCTTCCATCGCGACGATGATCCGGTTCATGCCGATCGGGCCGGGTCGGTCAAGGCCTGATCGTCACTTGATCAGTGCGCCCTGCTTTTCGAGCCCCTGCCTGAAGCCGGCCAGCACCTTCGCCGGGTCCTCGCCTCGAGCGCTGACCTCCTTGGCCCACTGCTCGACCACCTGAGGTGCGAGTTTCTGCCAGCGTTGCATGACCTCGGCGCTCGGCTCGGTGATCTCGCGTCCTGCATCGTTGCGCGCCTTCAGTGCCGGGATGCCCTTGCCTTCGGCCTCGTACTGGAAGGCGCTGAAGCGCTTCGCCGCTTCGGGCGTACAGTGGGCATCGAGCGCCTTCTTCTGCGCGTCCGACAGCGATGCGTACTTTGCCTTGTTGATCGCCAGTACGTACGAAGGCTGCGACAGCGGCACGGTCAGCGTGTACTTGACGGCCTTGTCCACGCCGAAGGCTAGCGCCGAGGCCGGCACGCCGGTCGTACCGTCGAGTACGCCGCGCTCGATCATCTCGCGCGACTGCGGATAGGCGCCCGGAACCGGCGAACCGCCGGCCAGCTTGATGTAGGTCGCCTCCATCGCCGAGGACGGACGGATCTTCATGCCCTTGAGGTCCTCCGGATACACGACCTTCTCGCGCGTCCAGATGTAGAGCGGGTACATCAGGTAGGCCAGGCAGACCTTGACGTCGCCCATCTCCTTGGCCTCGTATTGCCGATACCACTCGGTCAGCGCGTGGCTTCCGGACGGCGAGTCGCCGACCATCAGCGGCAGTTGTGAGGCCGCGAAGATCGGAAAGCGCCCCGCGTTGAAGCCGGGGTTGTGCCAGACGACGTCGGCGATGCCATCGCGTGCGAGGTCGTAGTGCGACTCGGCCTTGCCGAGCTGCCCGGCCGGAAAGACCTGGAACTTGAGCGTTCCACCGGATGCCTTCTCGACGGCGTCCGTCCAGTCGGCGATCGAGCCCTTGGCGATGACGTGGGTGGGAGGGACCCAGTGCGAGAGTTTGAGCGTGACCGGCTTGTCCGCGGCGATGCCGACGCTCGGAGCAAGCGTGGTCGTCGCGGCTGCAAGGGCCGCCGCAAACGCGGCGGTGAACCGGGAACGGGGGTGACGCGCATTGCCGGCCAGTCTCATGTTCTTCTCCTCAGGTGTTCGGGTGAACAGGGTCGGTGGTCCGCCCGGCCGAGCCCGTCGGCCAGGCATCGGGATGTCGTCAAAGGTCGACCCGCATCAGGTCGCTCGCGAGCCGGATCGGCCCCTTGTAGTGCGCGCGGATGTCGCGCGACACGATGTCCATCTGGTGTGGGCCCATCTCCTCGACCGGCAGGTGAGCCCCCGCGGCGCGCTTGATGACCGGACTGAGCGAATCGAAATGCCCGAAGTGCGTCGCTACCAGGCTCTTGGCGCCGGCGCGGGTAGCGAGCTTGCCGAGTTCGGTCGGGCTCGTGTGCGCAAACGTGCCGACCGCCGACTTGCGGCGGTGCTCGATGAACGATTCCGGAAACGTGCATTCGTGGATCAGAAGGTCGGCGTCGCGTGCGAGTTCGACCATCGAATCGCACGGAGCGGTGTCTCCCGAGAACGCGAGCACCTTGCCTTCGGCCTCGACGCGCACGCCGAAGCACTCGCAGATGTCGCGCGGGATGTGCTCGACCCAATCGGCGTAGACCTTGATCGACTCGTCTTCGTAGACGAGGCCCGGCCTGACTTCGGTGACCGCCGGGCGCATCGCCTCCGGATTTCGCTGGCGCTGCTTGTATTGGCTGCGCGCGGTGAAGTCGACCTTGAATGCGCCGTTCTCGAACAAATGATCGACGTAGTTCTGCGTGCCGCGTGGGCCGAACACCATCGGGGCGCCGGTGCGATTGAAGATCCAGCTCGACAGCACGAAGAACGGCAATCCGCAGATGTGGTCGAAGTGCAGGTGCGACAGGAACACCCAGCCGACATCGGCCGGGTTGATGTCGGCCTTGACCATCTGGCGGGTTGCGCCTTCGCCGCAGTCGAACAGATAGTGCTTGCCGTTGTCGAGCGTCAGCAGGATCGACGATTGGCAACGATCGGGGTCCGCGAGGGCGGCGCCGGTGCCGAGGAAGGTGATCTTCATGCTTGGGGGGTTCACACCGTGGGAGAGGGACGTCGGCCGATCGCCGGTCGCGGCGGCTACGGATGAAGCAGGGTTTCGATGCGCAGCGCCTGCGCCGGGTACTGGACATCGGCGACGTACACGACGCGCTGCGCGTTGTTCGCGACGACCCGGCGCACGTGCACGGTCGGCGTGCCGACGGCGATCCGAAGGTGGGTCGCCGTGGCGATGTCGGCGGTGTTGACCTCGAGCATCTGGCTTGCGCGGCCCATCGTGCGACGCAACTGGCGTGCGAGCAGCGGCAGTACCGGCCGCGTGTCCCACGATGCGGGATTCTTGCGATACAGCGCGTCGTCGAGGTACACGCTGGTCAGGCTGTAGGGCGCCCCGTTCGCCAGGTTCACGCGTTGCATGTGCCTGTACGCGGGAGCCGGCTTGCCGTCCTTCTCTTCGATCCGGGGCATGCCGGGCGTACTCTCGAGCGTGATCGACGTGCTTGCGAGTCCTTCGATGTGCTCGACCAGCGCGTGCCATTCGGTCGGCAGCACGACCCAGCGGTGCAGGCTCGCGTCGCCGGTCACGAAGGTGCCACGGCCCTGGCCGCGCTTGAGCAGTCCCTCGTCTTCGAGCCGGGCGATCGCCTGGCGCATCGTGATTCGCGAGACGCCGTACTCGGCCATCAGCACATCGATGATCGGCAACTGGTCGCCGATGCGCCAGACCCCCGCCTCGAGCTTGCGCCGAAGCAGTCCTGCAACCTGGATGTACAGCGACACGCCGCCCCGGGCGAGTCCGTGGTCGGGCGCCGGCCTACGCCGACGGGCCGCGACGGCCTGGCTCACCGGAGACGCCGGCTTCGAAGTCGATGCGACTCGATCGCGATTTGGTCGTTCTAACATTAGAATGTTAAGGTAGCACCGGGTTTCGTTCCGCGTCAAGCTGTTCGCCGACGCGCTCGCAGTCGAGGAGAATCGATGAGAGCGACGAGAAGATCCCTGCTCGCGATCGTGGCTGCCGGGGCCGCCGTTGCGTGCGCCGGCGCGCGTGCTGCGTGGCCCGAGCGGCCCGTGAAGATCGTCGTGCCCTTTGCGCCCGGCGCGATGGGCGACATCCTCGCACGCATGCTCGGCCAGGAACTGCAGCAGGCGCTCGGACAGCCGGTGGTCGTCGAGAACAAGGCCGGTGCCGGGGGCAATATCGGCAGCGGCGCCGTCGCCCGTGCGAGTCCGGACGGTCATACGTTCCTGGTGGGTGCGACCAACAACTTCGTGATCAACCAGATCGTGTACCCGAATCTCGGCTTCGATCCCTTGAGGGCGTTCGATCCGGTCTCGATGCTGGTCGATGTTCCGTCGGTGCTGCTGAGCAGCGCGCTGATCGCGCCCCGATCGGTGGCCGAGCTGATCGAGGCTTCGCGCAAGCAGCCGGGACGCTTCAACTACGGCAGTCCGGGCAATGCGACGACACCCCATCTGTGGCTCGACGAGATCTCGAGAACGCGTGACATGAAGATGACGCACGTGCCCTACCAGGGCGCCGCGCAGGTCGTCCAGGCATTGATCACGAACGAGGTCCAGGTCGGACTGTTCGGCGCGGGTGTCGCGCTCGCGCAGATTCGCGCGGGCAGGATACGGGCGCTGGCGGTCTCGAGCGACGAGAGACTCGCGTCGCTTCCCGACGTGCCGACCTTCGCCGAGGCCGGTCTCGGAAAGATCGAGGGTGGCAACTGGTGGGCGCTCGCCGCACCGGCGGGCACACCGCCCGACAGCGTCGACAGGCTCGCCGGTCTGGTGCAGGCGATCTTCGCGAAGCCGGCGATCAGGGCCCGGCTCCTCGAGCTCGGCGTCGTGCCGGCCGCCGGCGGGCCTGCCGCGCTCGCGCGCACCTGGCAAGACGACGCCGCGCGCTGGAAGAAGCGGATCGACGCATCCGGGGCGAAGATCAACTAGGCGGCCGTACGGGCGAGCGTCGGGTATCGGTGGCGCGTTCGGGCCGAGCAGGCTCGAGTTGGAACGTGGTCGAGTCGCCGGGCGCGGTCAGCCCGTTCGGCCCAGTGCCGCCCGGTACTCACGCTCCTCCTGCCGGACCAGCGGCATCAGCAGGTACAAGCCGATGACATTGGGCACGGCCATCGCGAAGGTCATCGCATCGGCGAACGCGATGACCGGGGCGAGTTCCATGCTCGCACCGACGACGACGAAACCGCAGTAGACGAGGTGGAAGCCGAGCGCGCGGCGCCGGCCTTCGCCGACCAGATAGGTCCAGCACTTCAGGCCGTAGTAGGCCCAGGCGATCGCCGTCGAGTAGGCGAACAGGCAGACGACCAGCGCGAGGACGCCGGCGAAGCCCGGGATCGAACCGGCGAACGCGGTTGAGGTGAGCGCGACACCGGCGGCGCCGCTGGCGAGCGCACCGCTCGAGACGATGACCAGTGCCGTCATCGTGCACACCACCACGGTGCCGATGAAGGGTTCGAGCATCGCGACGTAGCCTTCGGTGACCGGATGGCGGGTCCTCACGGCCGCATGCGCGATCGCCGACGTGCCGACGCCGGCCTCGTTCGAGAACGCGGCGCGCCTGAAACCCTGGATCAGCGCGCCGAGCGCGCCTCCGGCGACGCCCTGGCCGGTGAACGCACCGGCCAGGATCTCGCGCGCTGCGCCACCGAGCCGGTCGGCGTGCAGCGCGAGCACGAGCGCACAGGCGCCGAGATAGAGCAGGGTCATCAACGGCACCAGCTTGTTTGCGACGGCGGCGATCGAGCGGATGCCGCCGATCACGACCGTGCCGACGAGTGCCGCGGCGATGAGGCCGAACAGCCAGCCGCGCTCGGCGAGCATGCTGGCCTCGCCCCCGGTCGCCGCGACGACCTGGTGGAACGCCTGGTTCGCCTGGAACATGTTGCCCCCGCCGATCGCGCCGCCGATGCACAACAGCGCGAACACGGCGGCGAGCGTTCGTCCGAGAACCGGCAGGCCCCGCTGGGCGAGGCCATCGGACAGGTAGTACATCGGGCCGCCCGACACCGAGCCGTCGGGGTTGCTGCGTCGAAACCGCACGCCGAGCATGCATTCGACGAATTTCGACGCCATGCCGAGCAGGCCTGCGACGATCATCCAGAACGTCGCGCCCGGGCCACCGAGCGACAGGCCGACCGCGACGCCGGCGATGTTGCCCAGGCCCAGCGTACCCGACAACGCCGTTGCAAGCGCCTGGAAATGCGACACCTCGCCAGGCGCGCCGGCCGGCCCGCGCGATTGCCCGCCGCCCAGCACGAGCCGCAGCGCGTGCCCCGACATGCGCCACTGGACGGCCCCGAAGTAGACCGTGAACACGACGGCGGCAAGCACCAGCCAGCCGACGATCAGCGGTACCTCGGTCTGCCCGATCGCGACCGGGTGGAAGACGAGCGCCGAGAAGCGCGCGGCCCATGGGGCGAGCGCGTCGTTGATCGCCTGGTCGATCGGGAGGTCGGTGCGGATGATCGGGTGGCTCGCGGGAAAGCCGAAGCATAATCGCTGCCGACCGCGCGGCCGCTGCCGCCGGTCCTGGGCGGCACGGAGGGGAGCGTTGGCGCAAGGGAAGTCGAAGTCCATCCCGTTGTGGCGCGAGATGCGCGTGTCGTATCTGCCGCCGCTGATGGTCTACCTGGCGGCCGGCGTGTCCGGGCTCACGGCCATCGTCGGCACCTTCTTCGTGAAGGACTCGCTCGACCTGTCGGCCGCGTTCATCGCGTCGCTCGGTTTCTGGGCCGGCCTGCCGTGGGCGCTCAAGATCCCGATCGGCCACCTGGTCGACCTGTTCTGGCGCTACAAGTCGGGGTTTGTCTACCTCGGTGCGCTGTTGCTCGCGGCGAGCCTGCTGATCATGGTGGGGCTGATCCGCGCGCCCGCCGCGATGCGCGACGTGCTGCCGCTGGGCACCTGGTTCGTGCTGTCGACCCTGCTCGCGCCGGTCGGTTACGTGCTTCAGGACGCGGTCGCCGACGCGATGACGGTCGAGGCGATCCCGCGGGTCGACGACAACGGCCTGCCGCTGTCGGCCGAGGCGCGCAAGCGGATGAACACAACGATGCAGACGCTCGGGCGCGTCGCGATCATCGGCGGCGGCGTCGCCGTGTCGCTGGTCAACGTGATCCTGTTCGACGGCATCGAGCAGCTTCCGGCGTCGGCCAAGGCCGACATCTACGCGCGGATCTACCTGATGGCGCTGGTCATCCCGCTGATCTCGGTGGCCGGCGTCGCGCTGGCCGCATGGTTGCGGCATCGATCGCCGGCGACGCTCGCCACGGGTCCCGCTGCGGAGCCGACCGACGAAGAAGCGCCGACGCAGGCCAGTGCCTGGATTCTCGGCGGGGGCGCGGTGTTCGTCGCGCTGTCGATCCTGACCGGGCTCTCGCCGCTGACCTATCGCGAGGAGATCGTCTTCGGCGGCTCGTTTGCGATCGTCGGATTCCTGATGATCCGGCTGATGCGCGAACTGGAGCCCGACGTGCGCGCGACGCTGCTCGGCACCGCGCTCGTGATCTTCGTGTTCCGCGCGCTGCCGGGCCCGGGTCCCGGCGCGACCTGGTGGCAGATCGACGAACTCGGCTTCGACGAGAGCTTCCTGTCGCGGCTGTCGCTGATCGCGAGCCTGCTGACGATGCTCGGCCTGTTCGTGTTTCGCCGGATGATGGCGGAGCGCTCGATCACCTACGTCGTCGGCCTGCTGACCGTGGCCGGCTTCGTGCTCAGCCTGCCGTCGGTCGGCCTCTACTACGGCCTGCACGAATGGACCGCACGTCACACCGGCGGCGTGGTCGATGCGCGCTTCATCGCGCTGGTGAACACGGCGGTCGAATCGCCGCTGGGCCAGGTGTCGATGGTGCCGATGCTCGCCTGGATCGCGAACTCGGCGCCGGCGCACCTGAAGGCGACCTTCTTCGCGGTGATGGCCTCGTTCACGAACCTGGCGCTTTCGGCCTCGCAGCTGGGTACCAAGTACCTGAACCAGATCTTCGAGGTGCGTCGTGCCGTGCGTGACCCGGTCACGCAGGCCGTCACGAGCACTGCCGACTACACCGAGCTCGGGCCGCTGTTGATCGTCGTGACGGTCGCGAGCCTGCTGCTGCCGTTCGCCGCGATCACGATCACGCGACTGATGCGCCTGCGCAGCGACTGATCGGGGTCGGCGATCGAGGCGAGCGTCGCGGCGAGCATCTCGCCGACGCTGACGAACTGCTCCGCCAGGACCAGGGCACCGATCAGCAGCAGCTTCCGCCGACCGCCAACGAGGGCTCGCGACCCGACAGCGACACGTATCGCCCTGACCCAGAATCGGCCCGGGATCATCTCGAGCGACTCGCTCACGTCTTCGCCGATGCGCGACCTGGGGCCAGATGAACGTGCCCGCGCGCCGGGCCGTTGCTCGCTGCCCTTCGGGAGTGGCTGATCGCGAATCAGCGCTAGGCGCCCCCGCGCAGCGCGCTCGCCAATGTGATGCAGTACACGCTCAACCGGGGGCCGCGCTCTGCTACCTCGAGGACGGGCGCCTGCCGCTGGACACGAACGCGGTCGAAACTGCATCAGACCGGTGGCGCTGGCGCGCCGGAACAGGATGTTCGCAGGCTCCGAGGCCGGCTGGCGACGCGCCGCGCTGGCCTACTCGTTGCTGGGCACCTGCAAGCTCAACGGCGTCGAGCCGCTTGATGACTAGCCCGCTCCTCCTCCGATCACTCCACAAGCGACCCGCGCCCCGCCACCGCCCAGCGGTGCCGGATCGTCCGCGTGGTTGTCTCCTCCCGCATGGACCATCAGCGAGCGCTTGGCCAGGTCGGCGAGCTTCAGGCGCGGGCCCAGCACTGGCTGCACGGCCGTGCCGTCGTCCGCGACGTAGAGGGCCGGCAGGTCACCGAGGTGGCCGTCGCCCCAGGGTTCGCCGTGGCGCTTCGTGCCGCGCGGATCGAGGTGGCCGCCCGCTGCCGCCGCCGGCACGCTGGCGCCGTCCTTCTCGGCCGGCGCACACGACGGGTTCATGTGGACGTGGAAGCCGTGCAGGCCGGGCGCGAGGCCTTTCAGATCCGGCCGGAACACTACTCCGTACTCGGTCTCGACGATCCGCACCGTGCCGAGGCTGGCCCCGCTACCGGTTTTCTCGGCCGCCTTCATCTCGACGACCAAATCGGCGGCGAAGGCCGTCGAACCGTGTGTCGTCGAGCCAATCGCCAGACCGGCAGCCAGCACGAATGTGAGCTTCATCGATATTCCTCCGAAGGAATCGTCATGCCCGCAAGGGTACGAGTGACGGGAATGGGGGCGACCGTTGCATCGCCGAGGTGAGCGTGCTGCCCGTGCCAGATCGCGTTTCGACGCGGGCGCCTGTGGAAGCAAGGACTTTGCCCGTGCGGGCTCGGACGCAACGCTGGAGAATGTATGTTCCTCGTGCCATATGGAAATCCCTCGCATCGCCCCCGGAACGAAGCCAGTCCATTCTTCGTGACATCATGGCAACTACCAAGCAGCCACCGCCCGTCTCGAAGCACGTCTTCCGGCCAGCGTCTACGCCCTCATCACGCGGGCGGCGGAGCTGAAAGGCCGGAGCATCTCGGACTTCGGCGTCAACGCGGCACAGGACGCGGCGCGGCGCGCCATCGAGGACGAGGGGATCATCCGCCAGTCCGCCGAGGACCAGCAGCGCTTTGCTGCGGCACTCATCAACCCGCCCGCCCCGAACGCGGCGCTCAAGCGCGCCATGCGCAGTCACGCCGAGAATGTCGAAGTGCGGTGACCGGCTTCTACTCGGAAGCGCTGGGCAAGCACGACCGCTCTGCCTTCACGAGCGGCAGTGAACGCGTCGGGTTCTACTTCCGTCAGACCGTCTCACAGGATGTGAAGCGCGACTATGCCGCCTGCTATGTACTGGTCGAGAAGGCATCGAACAAGCTCGCCGGGATCTACACCCTCTCGTCACACGGCATCCCGCTGACTGAATGGGCCGCCGACCTGGCGAAGAAGCTGCCGCGCTACCCGAGCGCCCCGACGGTGGGACGCTACCCACGACAGTAGGCGGCACCCAGCACCGGGCCGGATCCGTCCTGGACGAAGATCGCGCAGCTCTCGCCGGGCGACAGCTCGGGCAAGCGGTATTCAGCGGGCGTGCCGGTGAATCTGCCGAGCAGCCGGGTTTCCAGCGCGACGTTGCGGCCTTCGAGTCGACGGCCCCTGTTCTCGCCGCCTTTGACCTGGGTCGAATGTGCGGGGTCGAGGCGGACCCACACCACGTCGCCGTGCCCGGCCCCACCGAGCCTCACGCGGTCATCGCCGACGACGAGGCTGACGGATGGTTTCCGAGCCCGCTTCAGCGCATCCGACACTGCGCCCGACTGCGAGCCGACGAGCTCGACGGCACCACCGACGACGGCCTGCGGCGTATAGACGGCGCCGGTTCCGCGCAGCACACGGTTGTAGTCGCGCTGGCGACGGGTGAACGCCGGCGAGCTGAACGGATCCTTCCAGCGACTGCCGCGGTGCACCAGCGTGTCCCAGTAGTCGACGTGCCATTCGATGGTGACGACTGCGGGCATGTCGGCGAGTTCGGCGAACAACTTCTCCGCGGGCGGGCAGGATGAACATCCTTGCGACGTGAACAGCTCGGCGAGTACGGCGTGCGACCGCGGGGGAAGTGTCCCGGTGTCGGCCCGCAGAGGTGCGGAGAAGACGACAGCGGCAAGTGCCAGGACTGAGGACATGCGCATGGCCAGGAGCCTCCAGAGCGGGGATGTGTCGGGACCGGCGCGGCTTTCATGGCGGTCTTCACGAGCAAGTCGGGCCAGAACCGCAGAACTGACATGCTGCACGGGTTGCCGATCATCGATCTTCTGCACCGCCCGAACGCCGGACTCCAGCGCCGAATGTCGTCCGCGTTCGTGCCGAGGCGGAGAATCGAGGCGCAAGTACAGTGTTTCGGCACGGCAGGCGCGCAGGCTCACTCGCCGCGGAACAGCTTCCCGATCCAGTTCAGCCTCGCGCGGTCCACTTCTGTCTGGTCGAGCCCCGCTTCGCGCAGCTGATCCTGCAGCGTCGGATCACCGGCCCGCGCGTCGGCGCGTCGCAGTCGGTGTCGTCCTCGGCAAGGTGCCGGTGCATCGTCCGGCGGTCGATTCCGAGCAGCTCGGCGACCGCGTGTGCCGTGCAGCGGCCGGTCGGCATCAGCAGCAGGATCGAGCGGTGTACGCGCTCGACACCGGCCCGACGACCGATCGGCAGCGCCAGCGGCAGCGCGCTGCGCACGTCGGGCTCGTCGCGCGCGAGAAGGCCCAGCGCGCCGAGGTGCGACAGGCCGCGCAGGTACGTCGCCGCGAGCATCAACCCGAAGTCGGCGACACCGTTGGCCGCGGCCGACCGTTCGAGCAGCCGGTACGCAGCGCGCGTGGGGATCTGGTGATCGGGCGATGCGAGGCTCGACAGGTGCAGTCCGGCCTGCCGCGCGATCCGGGCTGGATCGAGACCGACCGAACGCGCGAGCTCGGGATATCCGGCGATGGCGGAACTTCGAATCAGCAGGCGCTCCAACGATGTCCCCGATTGAAAAGCGGATGTCCCAGATGTATAGCCGGCGGCGGAGATCGAACGGACACTTGCCGGTGCCGAGCGTGCCGCGATCGACCGGTCCGGGCGCAGGCGCCGAGGGAGACGGAGATGCGGTACGGACGGAATCGATGCAAGAGGGGGGCGCGCGCGCGACATCGGCGATGGCGCTGGCCTTGACGTTGGCAGTGGGGGCGGCGTCGATCGCGCCAGTGTCGGCGGCGGCCGGCTCGTTCCCGGTCAAGACGGTCAGGATCGTGCATGCCTATCCGGGCGGCGTCGTCGACGCAGCCTCCAGAGGGCTCGCCGAACGGCTGTCGCAGCTGTGGAAGCAGCCGGTCGCCGTCGATCCGAAGCCCGGTGCGAACGAACTGATCGCGGGCGACCTTGCGGCCAAGTCCGAAGGCGACGGACACACGCTGTACATCGGTACTGGATGTCTTCGATTCGATCCTTTAGGGCGCGAGAACCTCGAGTGACGGGAAGTAGGTTCTGAAGCGATTGGCGTCCCGCGTTAGCAAGGGCCAACCCTCGACTGCGGCATGGGCGCCGATGAAGAAATCGGGCAGCACCTGACTCTTGCTGCCGCCGCGTCGACGGTATTGCGCGAAGGCCTTGGCTGCCAAGAACAGCGCTGGTCGCGGTATCTCACGCAGTTCGAGCGCCAGCGTCTGCACCACATCGTCGAGCGCTTCGATGGTCGAGAACGACAGCGACAACTCGGCGTAGATCACCGGATCGATCACCAAGGCATGCAATGTCGCCTGCGCGCGCATCTGGCCTATGGACCAATCGGCCCATTGCGGATCGTCCTGGAGGACGTCGACCAGCACGTTGGTGTCGACCAACAACATCAGTCGTCGGCACGCAGCAGCTTCATCAGATCATCGGTCCGCCAGCGCACGTCGGCACGGCCTCGAACGGCTTCGAATCGGTCGAGCGGCGGTCGGCGCTTGCCCTTGACGCGAGCTGGCCTGTGCAGCACCACTTCGCCGGCCGCGTTCACCGAGAACTGCACCTGTGCTCCGGGCAGCAGTTGCAGTTCATCTCGGATGCGCTTGGGAATCGTGACCTGGCCCTTGCTGGTCAGAGTCGTCGTCATGCAGACCCCTTGGGTATTACCTATGGTCAGTACGGTAACACAAATCGCTCGGCTTTGGGCCTTATGGCTCCAGATTGCAGGCTGCTACCGTCGGTGCTGGGCGCCAGATTGTGGCCGTGTCCTGGTGGCCATGGACGTCAGCCTCCTGGCCACGAAGCGGTTGACACCCAGGCCCGGTCGTCTGAACGGTTCCGGCAACCTTGAACGGCGGCAGTGGGCCGACTCCCGACGTCCGGCCCAGAGCGGCCCATTCCATTCCCGCAGCGCGGCTGCTGTCGAAAGCCGCTGAAGACTGGTTGCAGCCGTTGGCGTCGGCTAGCGCAGTGACCGGTCAAATCGGCGCGACGTCCCGGGAGACTTCGGAGCGCTTTTCTTCAGATTGGCAATGGTGACGACCGAAGTCCTGCAGGTGGCCTGATCGACAGGGGCGTTTCTTAGACTGCGTCCGAATGGGATGCGGGGGCGAAGAAGCGGTGCTCACATCGGCTCAATCCGGCTCAAATCGGCTCAACCCGGCTCACTTTGGATCAGCTTAGGGGCGGGCAAGATAGGCGGCGTACTAGTACGCCGAAAGGACCGATGCGCCTTACTCGCGCTTCGCGCTCGACGGATGACCGGATTGACCTCGACCGACATGACCAGTTCCTCGGCGCCCGCGCTACCATGGTCCGGTCCGGACGCCTCGGATGGCGTCGATAGCGCGAACGCCAGCATGCGGAGGTGCTCAATGAAGGGCTGGATCCTGCTCGCGATCGCCGTGCTCGCATCGGCAAGCGTGGCTGCGCACGCCGCCGACTGGGACCGTGAAGCCGTCTACGCGCAGCGGGTAGCGCAGTTGCAGGGTGCCATCGACGCCCGGCCAGGCAGGGCCGACGCGTTGGTCGAGCTCGCGTCCTTCTACCTGAAGCCGGTCGCGCGCAGGACGATCGCCGCAGCCGACGGCAAGGTTCGCACGTTCGACGTGCCGTTGCGCAACGAGATCGTTCCCGAGGGCTTCAAGAACGTCTATGCGGTGCCCTGGGTGTTCCGCGGCGACACGCGTTCGGCCTGGCCGCTGCTGAGCAAGGCGATGGCCATCGACCCCGGCAACGTACGCGCAGCGCGCGAACTCGCCATGTACTACCGGATGCGGGGCGATCTCGACCGGATGCGGCCGTACATGGAAGCGGCCCTGCGCCACGATCCGCTCGATCTGGACCTGTGTCGCCTGTACCTCGACCACCGTACGGGGATGGCACGCGTGTTGAACGACCAGGCCACTGCGCTGCGAACGCCCACCTACCGTGACGAGGAGCGACGCGATGGCGTGTATCGGATCACCTCCTACCCGAGCGCCGCTGATCGAGCCCGCGCCGACCAGCTCGACCGACAGGCGCAGGACGCTCGTCGCGACGCCATCAGGCCGCTGCAGCGCCTTGCGGGTGCGCTGAAGGACGATCCCGCGCGTCCCACGACGCCGGCCAAGCAGGCCAGATGGCGCCTGGCCACGGCAATCTACTTCCAGTGGATCGGCGAAACCGAAAAGGCGGTGGGAACGTCGGCAGCCGGCCTTCGGGAAGATCCCACCGATCTCGATTCACTCGACTTTCTCGTCGATCTGCTGCGAGGTACGCATACGACCGCGACCTTGGCGCAATACAAGGCGATCCTCGATCGATGGGGCGGCGCCGACAGCTCGCCGACGATTCCCGCGAGGGCGCCCCAGCGGCCCAGACGGTGATCGGCCGACCGGGTCCTCGTGCAGGCGGTTCCCGGGGGTCGGCGCGAACCTTCGTTCGTCGGCTCTCAACAGGACCCGGCACCATAGGGTAGATGAGGCGCGTTGCCCCTACGATGCTGGCGGGCGCGATAATTGCTGGGACGCTCGATTGACCATCCTTCCCCTGCCGAAAAGCCGCCTCAAGACGTGACGCTGCCCCTGAGCGACGCGAGCGCCAGCGCCGGGCACCCGTTTCATCATGCGAGCCCTGACCCATCGCCGCCGCTAACCATTTCGCTCAAACGCCGATGGTTGCAGCATTCCCCACCTCGCGACAACGGCGCCTGCCAGCAGTTCGCCAGCCGGCGACTTGGACCGGCCGAGCCCGTTGCAACTACGTGCAAGCGGGCGCCGGCAGTGCGTCTGCGCACCCGCTGGCCGCAGCCGTCATGCACGGCGTTTCGCTCGGCGCGGCGCGTCCGCTCAGCGGACGCAACGAGCGCACGATGCGGATCCGAGCGAATGGAATCGCGAATTCACCATGAATGATGCGCATCAACCAGCGCTCGTCGTCGGCGTGGGCGCCTCTGCCGGGGGGCTGGAAGCCTTCAAGCAATTGCTGGCCGCTCTGCCACACGACAGTGGCATGACCTTCCTGCTCGTCCAGCACCTGGATCCCAGCCACCGGAGTCTATTGAGCGAGTTGCTCGCAGCATGTACGAACATGAGCGTGCGCGACGCCGACCATGGCGCTTTGCTGGAGCGCGACACGGTCTACATCATCCGGCCGGACACCGCGCTCGCCGTGCAGGAGGGCCGCATCGAACTTTCGCCTCGGAAGTCGTACCAGGGGGCCCGATTGCCGGTCGATCACCTTTTCCGGTCACTGGCGAAGCAATACGGCCAGCGCGCCGTCGGCATCGTCTTGTCGGGTGCCGGCAGCGATGGCAGCGCAGGGGTTCGTGATATCAAGGCCGAGGGAGGCCTCGTCCTGGCGCAGGCGCCCGACACCAGCGGGCAGCGCGGCATGCCGCAAAGCGCCATCGACACTGGCGCGGTCGATCTCGTATTGAGGATCCCCGACATGCCGGCGGCCCTGAACCGGTTCGCCGCGATGCCGCCAATGCCCCGCCTGGAGACAGTGCTGGAAGCGCTGCCAGAGGGAGAGCCCGAGCGACTGGGGAGACTTGGCGAGCAGGACATCGCCCGACTGGCTGCCGTGCTCGATGCGCAGAGCGGCTTTGACCTGAGGGTGTACAAGCCTGAGACGATCGAACGCCGTGTGCTACGGCGCCTCGCGCTGTCCGGATTCGACGCGATCGAACCGTACCTGGATCACTTGCGCGCGAACGTGTCGGAGCAGCAGACGCTGATTCGCGACCTGTTGATCAGCGTCACCGAGTTCTTTCGCGATGGCAATGCCTTTCGGGCGCTGCGAGAACTGGTGATCGACCCGATGGTGGCCGCATCTTCGCCAGGCGCTACGCTGAGAGCCTGGGTACCAGCGTGTGCGACCGGAGAAGAGGCCTATTCGATCGCGATCGAGTTCCTGGAGTCCCTCGCGAGTCAGAACAAGCGTCTGAGCCTGCAAGTCTTCGCGACCGACGTCGACTTCGATGCACTGGCATTCGCCCGTGCCGGAATCTACCCGGCGTCGATCGCCGATCAGGTCTCCGAGCGTCGTTTGAAGGACCACTTCGAACCGGTCGATGGCAAAGGCTACCAGGTGCGACGGGCATTGCGCGACGTCGTCTCGTTTGCGATGCACGACCTCACGAAGGATCCGCCTTTCTCCCGGATGAACCTCGTCAGTTGCCGCAACGTACTGATCTACCTGACGACGAAGTCGCAACGGCACGTGCTCAAGGTGCTTCACTTCGCAATGGAACGGGAAGGGCACCTGTTTCTCAGCACCTCGGAATCCATCGGACCGCAGCGCGAGTTGTTCACCACGGTATCCAACACCCAGCGGATATACCGCAAGGTCGGGGCGTCGCAAGCCATCAGCGTGCCACGTTCGCGCTTCAAGGTTCTATCGGATG
The DNA here is from genome assembly GCA_050248115.1 of Lautropia sp. Taxonomy (GTDB): domain Bacteria; phylum Pseudomonadota; class Gammaproteobacteria; order Burkholderiales; family Burkholderiaceae_E; genus Lautropia. The sequence goes on along the minus strand of JBFWSZ010000009.1, from coordinate 15,852 downwards.
CCGATGGATTGGCGAAGCCCCCTCCGAGGGCCGTCGGCGGCGGCGCCCCGCGCGGAGAAGGGGATGTCGCGCGACGTGCCGTCCTCGATGCAATCGCACCGCCGACGCTCGTGGTCACCGGCGACGGAACGATCGTCTTCGCGCACGGGGATCTCAGCCCGTACATGCAGTTGCCTCAGGGCGATCATCCGCGATTCGAGCTCGGTTCGGTGCTGCGTGAAGCGTACGCCATCCGGGTACGCGGCGTCCTCTACAAGTGCAGGCGTGAGGGGACACCACAATTCGCTGCATCGAGCCCCGATGGCGGACGGCGACGCGTGCAGATCGCGGCACGTCCGGCGCCCTCGTTGGGCAGCGATGCCGTCGTGCTGACCTTCGAAGAGCTGCCGCCGGCGGCGGATCCGACGGCGGCAACACGCCCGTCGGCGCCCGAACACGAAGCCATGGTCGAGCATCTCGACAAGGAACTACAGGCGACGCGGGAGGATCTGCGCAGTACATTGGAACAGTTGGAGACGGCCAACGAGGAGCTGCGTTCATCGAGCGAAGAGTCGATGTCGATGAACGAAGAGCTGCAGTCTGCCAACGAAGAGCTCGAGGCAACGACCGAGGAACTGCGCTCCCTCAACGAAGAGCTCACCACCGTCAATTCGCAACTGCGAGAGAAGATCGAACCGGCCGAGCAGGCACACGACGACCTCAACAACTTCTTCGCGAGTACCAAGATCGCGACCCTGTTTCTCGACGAGCGTCAGTTCATCAAGCGCTTCACGCCGTCCGCCCGCGTTCTGCTCGGTCTCGCACCTTCCGATACAGGTCGAGGCGTCGCCGACATCGCTCGCGAACTGCTGCAGCACGACCTGGCGACCGAGGCCAAAGAGGTCCTCGACAACCTGACCGCCATTTCGCGAGACATTCAGATCGCCGACGGCCGGTGGATCACGCGACAGGTGCTGCCCTATCGCACCGAAAGCCGGCGCATCGAAGGCGTCGTGGTCAACTTCAACGACGTGACGGAGCGGCGCGAGGCGACCGCGGTGGCGGCACGTGACGCCCGGCGACTCAAACTGGCCTGGGAAACCGCCCAAGGCGGGATATTCGAGCACCGGATCTCACTCGATGAGTCCACGTACGTGAGCGAAGCCTGGGCGCAGGTGCTCGGCTATGGCCGCAACGAGCTGCCTCACTACAGCGAGTTGCTCCGATGGCTGTCGCAGCAGGTCCACCCCGAGGATCGCGAGCGATTCGACCGCACGCATTCCGATTTCTCCGAAGGCCGGACCGATCGATTCTCGATCACGGTGCGGATTCGCCACCATGCGGGTCAGTGGATCTGGGTGCGCAAGGTGGCAAACGTCGTCGAACGGGACCATCGCGGGCTACCACGCCAGCTGCTCCGGATGATGATGAACATCACCGATTTCAAAGAGACCGAGGCTGCGCTCAAGGAAAGCGAGGTGCGGTTTCGTGAAATGGTCGACGGGCTACCGCTGGTCGTATGGGTCCATGACGAAAGGGGAGAGCAGCAGATGGTCAATCAGACCCTCTGCGACTTCTTCGGCGTTACACGGGAAGACATGAAGGGAGGGCGCTGGAAAACGCTCGTACATCCCGACGACGCCGAGGCATACGCGCGCGAGTTCCATGCCAGTCTGGCCGAAAGGCGAGCATTTCACGCCGAGGTACGTGTCAGGCATGCCGATGGACGGTGGCACTGGGTGGAGTCCTGGGGAAAGCCGAGATTCGGTCCGAACAACGAGTTCCACGGGATCGTCGGCGCCAGTGCCGACATCACCGATCGCCATCTCCTTCAGGCCGCCATGCGTGAAAGCGAGGACCGCTTTCGTACCTTGGCGGACAATGTGTCTCAGCTTGCGTGGATGACGCGAGGCGACGGCTGGATCGTTTGGTACAACAGCCGATGGTACGAGTACACGGGGACGACGCTCGAGCAGATGCAGGGCTGGGGCTGGCGCACAGTGCATCATCCGGACCACGTGGCGCGTGTCGAGCGGAAGTTCCGAGAGTACGTGGCGCGGGGTCAGGCATGGGAGGACACGTTTCCCTTGCGAGGTGCAAGCGGTGAGTACCGGTGGTTCCTGTCTCGCGCAGTGCCGATACGCGGCGCGGATGGGACCGTTGTTCGCTGGTTCGGTACCAATACCGATGTGACGCAACTGCGCGAGATCGAGGAGAAGCTGCGCGAGGCCGACAGGCAGAAGGACAACTTTCTCGCCATGCTCAGTCACGAATTGCGCAACCCGCTCGCAGCCATCCAGAGTACGGCCGAGGTGCTGAAATCCGGCAAGGCGGAGGGTGCCGTTCTGGCGGGCGCGCATCAGATCCTCGAACGTCAGGCAGCGCACATGGCGAGATTGGTCGACGGACTGCTCGACATTGCGCGAATCGTTCGGGGTCGGATCCAGCTCGACAACGAAGTGCTCGACCTCGTGCCGCTTTGCCGTTCCGCCGTTGCCGAGGCGCTGGCGCTCCCGCGAGCGAAGGCGGTTCACCTGAGACCGGACATGCCATCGGAGTCGCTATGGGTGCGGGGCGACCGCGTCCGGCTTGCGCAGATCCTGAACAATCTCATCTCCAACGCGCACAAGTTCACACCGGAGGGTGGCCACATCGACGTTCGCGCCCGACGCGACGACCACAAGGCCGTCGTGACGGTTCGCGACACGGGTGTCGGCATCGAAGCCGAGCTCTTGCCTCACGTGTTCGAGATCTTCCTGCAGGGACGCCAACCCGTCGATCGGTCTCAGGGCGGCCTCGGGCTGGGGCTTTCGCTGGTCAAGACACTGACCGAGCTCCACGGCGGCACTGTAGCGGCCAGTAGCGAGGGTGCCGGCAAGGGCGCCCAGTTCACCTTGAGCCTGCCGATGGCCGAACCGCCGGCATCGCAGGCGCTCGAGGTGCTCAGCCCGATCGTTGCCGGTGCGCTGCAGATCGTCGTCGTCGAAGACAATCGGGACGCCGGCGAATCGCTTCGATGGGTGCTCGAGCTGTCCGGCCATCGGGTCAGTCTCGCGGCGGACGGTGTGGACGGCATTTCCAGGATTCGTGGGCTCCATCCCGATGTCGTGATCTGCGACATCGGCTTGCCTGGCGGCAAGAGCGGCTACGACGTCGCGCGTGATGTCCGCTCGGATCCCGAGCTTGCCGATGTTCGCTTGGTAGCGCTTTCCGGCTACGGTCGCGAGGAGGATGTTCGACAGAGCCTGGAGGCGGGATTCGATCATCACCTCACGAAGCCGGCGGACATCGCTGCGCTCGAGCAGATCTTTGCGACGGTCCGGGGAAATCAGCCGTCGCGCGGTGCCGGATTCGGGCAGACGGAGTGACTGCGTCGTAGTCGTCGCAGCCGCTCCGGCGAACGTAGGGGCAGGTTCGCGGGCCACGCCAGGCGGATCCAGCACGATTGCTCGTTGCCGTAGAAGATCGGTGCGGGCTCAAGCAGCAGGGCCGGTCACACCCCCAGGCGTGCCGATCGCAGTCGCCGCCTGCTGCGAGCGCCAGGCGGCAAACACGATCGCGGCCAGCGACACGGTCGCCGCACTGGCGGCCGGCGTCGCAAGCCAGATCCCGGTCTCGCCGAGCGGGAGCGGCAGCAGGTAGGTGAGCGGCACCGCGAACAGGTATACGCGAGACAGGCCGATCACCGCCGAGCGGCGCGCATCGCCGATCGCCTGGAAGAAGCCCGCGACGATCATCGCCGGGCCCGAGGCGAAGAACATCGCATACACGATCGGCACGATTCGCGCGACTTCGTCGATCGCGGCCGCGTCGGTGACGAACAGCGCACCGACCTGTCGACGCGCGAGCGTCAGCAGCAGCTCGAGCACGAACCCGTAGACCAGGGCGATGACGAGGCCCACGCGCAGCGTCGCGCGTGCGCGGTCCCAGAGCCCGGCGCCGACGTTGTTGCCGACGATCGCCTGCGTCGCCATGCCCAGGCCGAGCAGCGGCAGGAACGCGAACGCCTGGATGCGCGTGACCACGCCGTAGGCAGCTGCAGTCAACGCGTAGTGATCGTCCTGCCACAGGCGCAGTGCGTGGATCGTGACGGCGGCCGTGAGCGCGATGCCCACGAAATTCAGGCCAGCCGGCACGCCGATCGCGAGCACGGGTCTCGTGTAAGCGCGCCAGGCTTCGCGGGTCGGGCGCACCAGGCGCAGCACGGTGTCGCGCCGGCGTCGGAACAGCAGCACGGCGCCGAACGCGAGCAGCTGTGCGAGCACGGTGCCCAGTGCCGAGCCGGCGACCCCCATGCCGGCACCAGCGACCAGCCACCAGGTGAACGCGATGTTCGCGACCGTGACTAGCGCGCCGACCGCGGCCATCGATCCGGCATGGCCCTCGCTGCGCAAGGCATCGCCGTTCAGGCTGAGCAGGAACTGCAACGGCGCGCCGGCGACCACGATCGCCATGTACGTCCAGCCCATCGTCGCGATGTCGGCGTGCCCGTTCGCGCTCCAGTCGGCGACCGCGCGCCCGCCGATCGCGAAGGCGGTCATCAGCAGTGCCGCGATCGCGAGCGCGAGCAGGTGCGAGTTGGTGAACGCCGCGCGCGCCTGGGCCCGATGGCCGGCGCCCAGCTGTCGTGCGAGCAGGCTGGCCGAGCCCGATCCGACCACCGACGCGCAAGCCACCATCACCATGAACACCGGAAACATCAGCGTGATCGACGCGAGCGCGTCGGCGCCGACGTAGGCGCCGACGAAGATCGCGTCGACGACCGTCACGAGCCCGTTCATCATCATGATCGCGATCACGGGCAGCGCATTGCGCAGATACAGCGTGGGCAACGGCAGCACGAGAAACGGGTTGTCGCCAGCCGGCGGATGGCGGTCAGCGGTCATGATGGACAGGATCGGTAGCGGGATCGGAAGAGGCCTCGGGACGTGGCGTTTCGGGCTGCGGGATCACCACGGCCTGGGCCCCGTGGCGCCGTACGCGACCACCGTGCGCGCGCTGGAACGCGATCGCCTCGTCGAAGGTCGAGAACCAGTGATTGGGATAGGTGCCCGGCGGCGACAGCGCGCGGGCGTCGAGCGTCAATGAAGACGGGTCGCGCTCGAGCACGGCGCGCAGCGCGCCCCAGTCGGGCATGCCGGCCTCACGCGCGAGCGCGAGCAGACAGTGGCGCCGGCGCACCTCGCCGCGGCGCCGGTGCAGTTCGACGAGCGCGATCGACGGCGCGAATGCCGCGGTCGCGACCAGCCGTCGCAACACCGGCAGGCTGTCGGACGTGCGATCGCTGCGCGCGGCGCGCTGCATCACGCGGGCGCGGTGCAGGTAGTGCTCTACACCGTGCCTTTCGGCGTCGCGAGACGCATCGGCGTGTGGATCGGTCGCGGTCGGCCGATCGCGGGCGGGAGCGGGTCCGGGCGAACGAACGGGACCAGGCGCAGAAACAGACTCGGGAACGGGAATGGGTATCGACACGGCGGCTCCACGTTGTAGGCCCCACTCGCATCGGACCTGGCGGATGACCGTCGATCAAGGCGCGCCGCCGACAGCGGCGCGGGTGATGCCGGAGCATCCGCTGGACGGATCCGCGCGGATGTCTTCCGGCTGACAGGTGTGGCGACTTGTGCGAGTCGGGCGTCCTGTCCAGCCCGGGCGGCGAATCTATCACGCCGCCCGGCCGGTGTGCAATCACGACTGTCACAGGTTCCGGCGCGCCTGAAAGTGCCGCCGCCGAGTGCGCGACTCGGCTCGCTTCGCGCGTGCCGGCGCTATGCGATCACGACCGTATGCTCCGGCTGCATCGCTTCCGGCGTCTTCGGCAGCCGGATCGTCAGCACGCCATCGGCGTAGGAGGCGGACATCGCCTCGACGAGCACCTTGCCGTTGAGCGCGAACTCGCGAACGAAATCGGCCGACCACGACTCGCGCCGAGTGAAGCGCCGGCCCGATTCGTCCACCTCGGCGGGCGCCGTGTACCGGATCGTCAGCAGGTCGTCGCGCACGCCGATGTGGACGCGCTGCTTGTCCAGGCCCGAAGCGAACAGGCTCAGCACGAACGCGTCACGCGTGTCCTCGATATCGACCGGTGGCTGGTTCGCGCCGCCGTGCCGGCCTTGATGCCTTCCCGGGAAGCGCCCGCCGAAGCGGCCGCCGTACCCGTGTCCGAATCGCTCGCGCATGGCCCAGCCGCAAGAGCCGGGTCGTCCACCGCGGCCGTGGGGGCTATGGCCTGCGGCCGGGCTCGGCGCTTCGCGGGTTGATCCTGCCAGACGTTCGGCAGACGGGGCGTTCTCGTCGGGGCGGGTTGCACTGATCATCATGTGTGTTCCATGTAGGGGTGTGAGGGGTGTGCGATCGACGGCACTTCAGGCGAAGTCCGAGTAGTGTGTCTGCGTGCGTGACCTCGGCGGGACAGCCGAACGCAGCGGCTCGCCGTCGATGGTCGGGACGAACCTGGACCACGGATCGACGCCGACGCGCCGGTGCCAGGACCGGTCGGTCCAGTCACCGTGGCTCCAGCGCAATCCGGACCAGACGCGACGCACCAGGAAGAGCGCCAGGACCACGAGCAGGACGGGAAACAGCAGATGGGCCGAGGCGACCAGCGCGAGCAGCAGCGCGCCGGCCACGAGGGCTTTCAACGGGATGTACATATCGGCTCCTTTCGAGGGGTTGTCCACGGAAGACGAACCAGCGCGCGAATTACTGGGGCCGTGCTCAAAAATGCTCGACGCCCGGATCGGCGGTAAGCTGTGCGCCCACGCATCTTGCCTTGGCCGCTACCCACTGCATGACCCTCTCCAAGTCCTCGCAAGGCGATCGTCGCGATCAGGCGATCGCCAAGGTCGTGCGCGACTGGAGCGGTCGGCTGTTCAGCTTCATCCGCCGGCGGGTGTCCAGCGACGAAGACGCCGAAGACGTCCTGCAGGACGTCTGGCAGCAGCTCAGTACCCAGCCGGAGATCGATGCGATCCGGCAAATGAGCGGCTGGCTGCACGAGGTGGCCCGCAACCGTGCGATCGATCGCTCGCGCAAGCAGCGCGAGGTGCTGCTCGACGATCTCGCATCGCCGGGTCCCGACGAGGACGGCGAGTCGTTGGGGCTGGAACAGTTCCTCGTCGCGGACGAGACACCCGAAGGCCAGTACCTGAATCGGCTGTTCTGGGACACGCTGGTGGAAGCGCTCGACCGATTGCCCACCGAGCAGCGGCAGGTGTTCGTCGAGAACGAGCTCGAGGGCCGGACGCTGCGCGAACTCGCCGAGGAAAGCAGCGAGAACATCAAGACCCTGATCTACCGCAAGGGCGCCGCCGTGAAGGCGCTGCGGCGCGAGCTGGCGGATCTCAACGACATGATCGGCAACACAACGGAGTAGGTGATGGGACCTTTCGGATGGCGCCGTCGCGGCGCCCGTCGACATCCGGCGCGAATCGCGGTGTTCTTGCTGGTGTTCCCGGTGTTCGTCGCGGTGATCGGCTGGGTCGTGCAGGCGCTCTGGAACTCGGTCGTCGTCGAGATCAGCGGGGCGCGGCCGATGAGCTTCTGGCAGGCCCTGGGCCTGCTGCTGCTGTGCCGAATCCTGCTCGGACGATGGGGCCGTGGTGGACGCGGTCCGTGGTCCCGGGTCCCGGGCGACGATGGATCGGTCCGCGACCGCTGGCGAGGCCTGAGCCCGGCGCAGCGGGATCAACTGCGCGATCGCTGGAGGGCACGCTGCGCTGGATCAACACCTCGACAAGACGCTGACGCACCGAACGTGGACCGCGAGTCTGGGCAGTGACGCCGACGACCCGCCCCGGGTCACGACGCATCGATTGCGCGAATCATCGCGCCCCCGACCGAGCTCGGTCGGGGCTTCGGCCTGTTCGCGTGCCGAGTGCCTGGCAAAACATCGCTTTGCGCTGTTCGAAGTTCGTCGTATGCACATCGGCGACAAGGCGCCGGCGGCTGCTCGGCGAGCGGCCGCCCCGACGCCGCCTACGAGGCTGAGCGCCCGATGGCCGGCGGCCGCAGGCTGAGCGACGCGACGACATCGGCCCCGTCCTGCGTCAGGCCGAATCCGCTGCCGCGGTTCGACAGCAGCGACGCGATCATCGCGAGCCCGCCATAGGAGCGGGGGCGCCGGTTCGTCTGGTCCAGGCAGGGGACCACCCCCGGATTGCGTACCTCGATGTCGAGCCCGTGTTCGTGAGCCTTCAGCGACATGAGGACCCGACTGCCTTCCGGCGAGTGCTTGATGGCGTTGGTCATCAATTCGTTCAGCACGAGCGCGGTCGGCACGGCGCTGTGCTCGACCAGCATCCAGTCGGCTTCGCCGACGTCTTCGACGGCTTCGATCGTGATCGGGCGGCCGTAGTTGCGCTCCAGGTGCTGAGCGATGCGCCTGGCGACGTCGAACGCGAGCAACGCGCGCTCAGCGCTGACCTGGAGGCCGTGAACCTCTGCAATCGAGTGAATCTGGGTGGCGACCTCGGTCAGTACGGCGCGCGCGGCGGGCGACCGGGTTGCCGCGCGGTGCAGCAGGCCGGCCGCACCCTGCAGGTGGTTCTTGATGCGGTGGTGAATCTCTCGCACGAGCACCTCGCGCCGCTCGACTTCCTCGTTGAATCGTCGTTGCTGATGCCGGCGCCAGCTGGTGATGTCGTCGGCAACCAGGAAGTGCTCCTGCGAGTCATCCGCGCTGCGCGTGAAGTGCACCCGAAAGGTCCGCCTCGACGAAGCCGCATCGCACTGCAGCTCGACGTCCGCCTGCGAAGCGCCCCGCCGGAGCATCTCGTCATAGGCCTCGTCGAGCGCCTTGCGTGCGCCGGGGTCCGCACGTTGCCACAGGTCGCTGTAGCGCAATTGCGGGGTGCCATCCGGGCTGAGGTCGAAGATCTGCCGTGCGACCGTATTGGCGAAGACGACCGAGTGCGCGCTCGAGCAGAACACGACGACCGCCGAATCGGTCGATCGCGTGAACGACTCGAAGCGGTTCTGCATCATCCTGGTGGCGCGGGTCTGCTCGGCGAGATCCGTCTCGACCTGATCGATGCGGCTGAGGTCGATGAGCACCGCGCAGCAAAGCGGCTTGCCGTCGGTGCCGCGGGAAAAGCCGACTTCGAGTCGGTAACGCAGGACGCGCCCGTCCCGATGGATCAGATGCCGCGTGGACGTGAATCGGGGCGGGCGGTCCATGTCGAACGCTTTCGACGCATGGCGCTGGCGAAGGATCTCGTCCCTGGCCTGGGCATGGTGAAGGAAGTCGAGCGGGTCCCGTCCAGTCAGTTCCGATTCGTCGTAGCCGACGAAATCGCAGTAGGCCTTGTTCACCAGCACGAATCGCCACTGGTGATCCTGTATCGAAATGGGGACCGGAGACTGCTCGACGGTGAGGCGGAACAACTCGCTCTGGCTGACGGGGACGAGGCTGCGCGTCGGCGAGGCGAGCGATTCGCCGAAGAGCACCGAGTGGAACGTTTGGCCGCCATGCTCGTAGCGGACCGACTGGACGAACACCTCGATGCGCACGCCATCCTTGCGCAGCAACCGGTGTTCTCCCGCCGGCAGCGAAAGACGGTCGCAGCCGGCGCCAGCTGCATCGTCGGCGCCTGGGTCAATGAGGGAATGCAATCGCCTGCCGACGATCTCGCTGTCGGTGTACCCGAGACGCGATCGAAGCGCCGGATTGGCCGCGACGACACTGAGCCGCGCGTCGAGGATGACGGCAGGTACCGGTACGGACTCGAAAAACCCGGGATATCCCTCGGCCGGGGCGTTCGACGCCGACGTCATCGGAGTGAAAACCCGTGGTCTGGGCGAGTCATCCTGGCCTGGAGGGGAGTCGGCGAAAATATACTCGGCGCGCTGCCGGCCATAGGCCGCGTTCCGGCCGAACCGGGGAGCCGGTCGACTATCCCGTCGCTGTCTTAGCCTTCTCCAGCGCGGCACCGACTTCGCGCTCGATGCTCGAAGCCCGCACCACCCGGCGGATATCCGCATGGACCTGGGCAGAATGGGCGACGCTGTCCGCGAACAGCGCATCACGAATGTATACCAGATTGAGCGGGCCGATGCTCTTTGCGAGCGTCCGCGCCATGCGCTCGCTGCCGACGGACTTCCTCTGCCAACCCGCGCGGCGCATCGCGTTGAAATGGGGGGCGCCCTCGTACTGTGTCGCAATCGCGCAGTTTTGCCCGGCGTCCCGGGCCGCCGCGACGCCGAGCGATACGAGGAAGGCCATCGAACCCAGGCCGCGGAACGTCGGGTCGGTCGCGCCGCGACCGATGATCAGTCCCGGGAACCAGTCGGCGGGCACACTCGCGTCGGCCTCGAGTTCGAGTGACGCCCTCGCTCTCGACGCCACGACGTTAAGCCGAACGGTGGCCGCCAAGGTGTCGCCGCTGGTCAGCATGAGGACCACCGATCCAGGCGGATCGTTGCGTGTGCGCAAGGCCCCCGGCTCGTGCAGCGTGAAGTTCACCGCCGTTGCATACGCCCGCTGCCGCAAGCGGTCGACGGCCATCTCGTCGCGAGGCGTCGCCAGTCGCAAACGAAAGGTCTCGAGCAGTGCCCTTCGATCGAGCGCCAGGCCTGCCGAACGCTCGCGTTCGACCAAGAGGTCGGCGCTCATCGTCATCTCCACCGGGGTGCGTGAGCGATGACGATGCCTGCCGCATCGAACCGACGTGAGCGCGAACCGACACAGCGTCGTCGCTGCGAGATGAACGGTGCGACGATGTCGCTTCTGCGTGACGCGACCGGCCGGACGGCTTACGGGCGGTGCCGGTGCCGCCGTTCGCCCCTCGCGTCAAGGTCGCGGCTCCCGCAGGCCGCGTTCGGCGAGGACGTGCATCAGGTCGCGCGCGGGGCGACCGACGCTCAGGAAGCGGCGCTGCCCTCGACTTGCTTCGCGGCGCTGGCGCCGTGGCTGGCTTCGATCTTGCGCTTGATGTGCTCGCCCGCCGAGATCGCCGGATAGCGTGGCTGCTCACCCGGTGCGACGCAGGTCGGCACGCAGGCGATGCGTTGGTCGTAGCTGGGGTGGACGAACATGCCGATCGACAGCCGGCGGCTCATCGCCGAGCCCGGCGGCGGGTTGACGACCCGGTGCAGCGTCGACGCCCAGCGGTCGTTGGTCCAGCGCGCCATCATGTCGCCCAGGTTCACGACGAACTCGCCTGCGCGCGGCTGCACCGCGGCCCAGCTGCCGTCGGGGAGCCGAGCCTCGAGCCCGCCCTGCGCGTCGGTCGCCGCGAGCAGGGTCATCGCGCCGTAGTCGGTGTGCGCGCCGGTGCGCAGCTGGCCCGGCAGCGGCGGCTCGGTCAGCGCCGGGTAGTGGTGACAGGACATGATGCTGAAGTGGCGCGCGAGCACCCCGTCGAAGTAGCCTTCGGGCAATTCGAGCGCGGCGCCGAACAATCGCATCATGTCCTCGGCGAGCCGGGTGTATTCGCGATAGAGCGCGACCAGCGTGGCGTCGAGCCCTTCGGGTTCGGTCGGCAGCAGGTTCGGCGCGTAGCTGGTGGCGGCCTCGGGCATGTGCGCGTAGTGGGCGCGGTGGTCTTCGATCGGGCCGAGAAAGAGCGACTCGCGCAGGTCGGGCGGGGTCTTCATGCCCATCGTGTACGCGAGGCCGCGGGTCGCGAAGCCGTGAAAGCCGCGCTGCTTCGAGGGTCCGGTCGGGTGCCACCGGTTCTTGACCGCGTCGCTCTGATCGAAGAACGCGAAGAGCTGCCGCTTCGCGCGTTCGAGCAGATCGAGCGGGAACCCGTGTCCGGCGACGATCAGGAAGCCGGTCTGCTCGCACGTGTGCGCAACCTGTCGTGCGATGTCGCGCGTGGCCTGTGCATCGCCGGCGAGGAAGGGTCCGAGATCGATCGTGGGTACGGCGGTGTGCTGATTCATGTCGGTGTCCTTCGGTCAGCGGGTGCGCGAAAGCTCCGCGTCGACGAGTTGCTCGTAGCGCATGTCGCTGCCGATGAGTCCGCCGGAGAGGAGCGCGGCCTTCAGGCGCACGAAGGGGGAGGGTGGCAGCGCAGGCGTGCGCGCCCACAGGCCATGCTCACGATACGCCCCGATGATCCGCGTGAGCGCCTCGCGCGACAGGTCCGGCAGGAACGGCGCGACGGCGTCGGCCACGCTCGCCGGCGTGGCGCGAAAGAGCGCCTCCTGGGCACGGGCGATGCCGGCGACGAGGCGGTGGCACGCGTCGCGCCGCGAACGCGTCAGGCGCCGCGTCGCATAGAAGGTCGTGTAGGCGATGTCGCCGCGTGCGGTGAATCGGTGCCACACATGGCCATGCCCGCCCTGCACCAGCTTGTCGGCGTGTGGCTCGAAGACCTGGACGACGTCGACCTCGTTACGCAGAAAGGCCTCGACGTTGCGCGCCAACTTGCGCAGGCGCCGCCCCGCGATCGGCGCGGGATCCATGCCGGCGCGTTGCAGGTCGTCCTGGAACGTCATCCACGGCGTCGGGACGTCACCCGCCGGCGCGACGCGCAGGCCGTCGAGGTCGGCGAATCGGAAGCGCGACTTGCGCGTGCGCCCGACGAGGATGAAGGGGTCGCGCGCAACCACCTGACCGAAGCACACCAGCGGACACGCCGGGTCGGCGTCGTGGTGCATCATCACCCGCATCGGCCCACCCCAGGACACGTCGGCGCTGCCGTCGAGCAATTTCAACGGCGTGTTGGTGGTGGCGGGGGAGACGACATGATGGATGTCCAGCCCCTCGGTCTGCCAATAGCCGCCTGCGAGCGCGAGGTAGAACGGGACGTAAGGCACCGCCCGCATGTTCTCGCACAGCACCAGCGACCGCGCGCGCATGCCGTCAGCGCTCCGCCCCGACCAGTGCTGCCGCGGCACGGCCCGCCAGGCGCCCGGTGGTGGTCGCCATCAGCAGGTCGGCGGCGCGTTGCAGCTTCGGGCCGCCGGCCGGAATCTGGCCACCGATCGGCACCAGAACCCGCGACGCGAAGATGCTGCCGTCGTATGAACGCACCGGCATCAGCCGGGCCCCATCAGGTTCGGCAGCCAGAGGATCATCTCGGGAAACGCCACGTAGAGCCCCAGCGACAGGAAGTCGAGCACGATGAAGGGCGTGACGCCGGCGAACACCTGACCCAGCGTCACCGGGATCGGCGACGAACTCTTCACGACGAAGACGTTGAGTCCGACCGGTGGTGTCAGCACGCTGATCTCGGCGAGCTTCACCGCAATGACGCCTACCCAGATGGGATCGAAGCCCGACTTGATCATCACCGGGAACATGATCGGCAGCGTCATTACCATGATCGCGATCGGCTCGATGAAGCACCCGAGCACGATGAAGAGCACGATGAACCCGAACAGGTAGGTGTACTTTCCGGTGCCCAGCGAGACCAGCGCGGACGAGATCATCGTGACCAGGCCGGAGTAGGTCAGGAAGCGCGCGAACAGGATGCCGCCCACCACGATGATGAAGATCACCGACGTGGTGACCGCCGCCTCCTTCAACACCTCGATCAGCGACTGCATGCCCAGGCGTCGCTTGGCGAGCGCGATCACGAACGCGCCGAACGCGCCGACCGCACCCGCGTAGGTGGCCGCGAAGAACCCGCCGTAGATGCCGCCGACGACGATCGTGAACAGCAGCACGATTCCGTAGACGTCCTTGAGCGACCGCAAGCGCTCCTTCCAGGTGAACGTGAGGTCGGCCAGCGGCGCCAGGTCGGGGCGGATTCGCGCCAGGGCGTAGATGCCGCCGCAGTAGATGACGGCGGTCAGCGTGCCCGGCACGACGCCGGCGATCAGCAGCTTGCCGATCGACTGCTCGGTGATCACCGCATAGATGACGAGCAGGATGCTGGGCGGGATGAGCGCCGCGAGCGTTCCGGCTGCCGCGATGCAGCCTGCGCTGAGCCGCACGTCGTAGCCGAAGCGATGCATCTCGGGCATCGCCATCTTGGTGAATACCGCGGCGTTGACGATCGTCGAGCCCGACGCTGCCCCGAACGCGGCCGACGACATGATCGTGGCCATCGCGAGCCCGCCACGGAGTGTGCCCAGCCACACATAGGCGACCCGGAAGAGCTCGGTCGTGATGCCCGCCACCGTGGCGAACGAACCCATCAGGATGAACAGCGGAATCACCGCCAGCGCGAAGGAGTTGGTCGTGCCGAACGGAATCGCGGCGAGCTGCGCGAAGGCCGCATCGGGGCCGACCGACAGGTAGATGCCCAGGAAGCCGGCCAGGCCCAAGCCGACGCCGATGTGCGCGCCGAGTGCGAGCCAGATCAGCAGCAGCGCGCCGACGAGGTAGCCGGTGACCTCAGGACTGAGGAGGGGCATGAGAGGGCGTCCGGCCGATCAAGGGGGCGTCGTGGCAGCGGTGCGCGCGTCGCCCCCGCGCAGTGCACGACCCACATCTGAGGCGATGTCCAGCAGCAATTGCAGCAGCAGCAGGAAGGTGCCGGTCGCGAGCAGCACCCGCGCCGGAAAGAGCGGGAAGCGGACCGTTCCCATGGTCGCTTCGTTCAGGTCCCAGCTGTACATGGCCTCGCCCACGCCCTGCCAGCACATCAGCCCGAAGTAGACGAAGGCGAGCAGATGGGTCAGCGCGTCCATCCACGCGCGCGCGCGCGGGCCACCGAAGTTGTAGAGGATCTCGACGCGGATGTGCCCGCGCTGCGCCTGGGTATAGGCGAGGGCGCCGAACACGATGAGCACCATCGTGCTCTCGGTGACTTCGAGCGCCCCGGGAACCGGCCAGCCCAGGAAGTGGGTGCCGACGACGTCGGCGAAGCCGAGCAGCATCGATACGATCATGCCGATCGCGCCGAGCAGCAGCAACCCGAGCGCCAGTCGGTGGATGATCGATCTGAGGCGTTGCATCATCACCCGATCAGGAGAAACGGCCCGCAACGCTTCATGCGCCCGAGGCTACGAGATGCGTGGCGCGGCGACCGCGACCGGCCGCCGCGACGGGCCTCACTTGCCGATCAGTTCGCGCCAGCGCGCCGCGACCTTCTTTGGCGTCTCCGCATCGCCCGTCGCCGCGGCGGTGGCCTTCTCCCAATCGCCGAGGAAGTCCGGCGAAGCCGCCCGCCATTTGCTCAGCTCGGCGTCGGGTATCGACACGAAGTTGCCGCCCTGCGACTTCACGTTGGCGACGGCCTTGGTCTCGAAATCGCCGACCCAGTTCATGTACTCGCGCTGCGTGGCGCGCGCCTCCTCGAGGAAGATCTTCTGGATGTCGGCAGGCAGCCGCGACCAGGTGCGTTTGCTGATCGTGACGTTGTGGCCCGAGATCGCCATCACCGGGCCGCAATGCGTCTTGGCCACTTCGTTCAGCTTGAGCGACTGGATGTTGCCCGCGTTGATGAACGAGTAGTCGAGATTGCCGTTGCGCAGGGCTTCATAGACACCGACCGGCGCGACGGTGACCGGCACCGCGCCGATCGCCGTGAACGCCTTGGGGATGTCTGCACCGAAGCTGCGCACCTTCTTGCCGCGAAGGCCGGCGACCGAGCTGCAGTCGGCGGACGAGCCGCTCATGTAATACTCGCCGAGCGGCTGCTGGAAGAGCCACACCACGCCGATGCGGTCCATCTCCTGGCGGTAGGCCGGAAACTCCTCGACGACCTTCTCGAGGACCTCGATGACCTGCCTGGTGCTCTTGAACAGCATCGGCGTCTGGAATGCCCGCCAGTAGCGAAGCTGGTCGGGGTTGTAGCCCGGTGCCGTGGCCGTCATGTCGATGCCGCCGCGGGCGGTCAGCATCAGCAGCTCGGTGCCCTTGCCCAGACCCTCGGCGAAGGTGATGTTGATCTTGACCTGCCCGTTGGTGCGCTTCTCGATCCTGTTCGCGAAGTCCTTTTCGAGTTGCACGAAGGGGCCGTCTGGCAGATAGTGGCC
>JBFWSZ010000008.1:0-355684 GCA_050248115.1 Lautropia sp. | reverse complement strand
TCACCGCAAGACCGGGCGAGACCGCCGGCGCGCAAATGACCTTGTAGTGAAGACCGTCAGGGACCGCGTTCAATAGAATCAATCACTTGGGGCCAGCGCGAGCACCGAGTTGAGAAAGACGGGCTAGCGGTCGTCGTGGTCGAAGGACGCCCGATACGCGACGCTGGTGAGTACCAGTCCACCTGCCAGCGCGAAGCGGCCCGCCAGCCGCCGGATCGGACAGGCAGGATGGCGGATCGACGCGACGAACGTCGCAGCGGCAAGATCGAGCGTCAGCGTGGCGTCCCGGAAGTCGAGGAAGAGGCCCGTCAGCGGCGCCAGGCACTTGTAGACGCTCTCCTTGGCGCTGAAGAAGACCATCTGGAGCGCGTGCTCGCGCCCGCGCAGCCAGGCGCGTTCCTCGGCGTCCAGGATCAGCGCTGCGGTGCCGTCGGGCAGGGCGCCGGCGACCTCGGCGTCGATGCCCAGCCCGGCGACCGTGTCGGACGACGCGACCGCGGCTGCGCAGAAGCCATCGCAGTGGGTGATCGAGCCCACGATGCCGGCCGGCCACTGCGGCTCGCGGCGCGGACCGACCGGGATCGCGACGACCGGTGCGCCGTGCGCACGCAGTGCGGCGCGCGCGCTGGCGCGACCGAAGGCGAACTCCCGCTGGCGCTCGGCGCAGGCGGTCGCGACGAGCGCGGCCTCGGCGGGCTCGAGTGAAGGCGTCGGGCCGTCGGGTGATCCGGCGGCGAGCGTGACCGCCGATTCGACGATCGAAGCAAGCGCCGCCTGCGCCTCGGCCCGCCTCATCAGTGCTCGAGCACCCGATCCCCGTGCGTCGCAGGCGAGTGGCCAGTCCGACCTTGCGCATCGGTCGGTTCGGCGTCGGCGATCGCGGCATCGGACGGTGTGTCGGCTCCCAGGCCGCGCGCCTGTTCGTCGACGGACAGGCCGCCGCGCTCGTCATCGCCCGCCGCCCGCCAGGCGCCGTGCAGATGCCAGGGGCCGTCCGGCAGGAAGTCGTTCAGGATGCCGGCGAGTGCCTCGGCGTGCTCGGGGTTCACCATCTCGTTGTGCCGGCAGAGGAGTTCGCTCACGTCGATGCCGCCGCCGGCCAGCCCGCGCCAGCCGAGCTCCCGGTCGTCGTCGATCATGCGCGCATACGATTCACGGATGTGGGCCCTGATCAGCAGCATCCGGCCCGGGTAGTAGCGGGGTGTGTAGCGGCGCCACGCGGCCGTCATCGCATTTGCCGTCGCCTGCATCGCCTGGGCGACGGCGCTCGCGCCGACCTCCTGGTCGTCGGCGATCAACGCGTGCTCGCGGCGGGTGAGCCGGTCGCGGAACCAGGCGAGCCGCGCGGCGACGTAGGCGAGATTGTCGGCCAGCGACTGCCGGCGCATCCGGTCGAGGTTCGCGGCGATGCGCTGCAGTCCGTTGCGTTGTCGAGGGTAGCCAGGCGCGTTGCAGTCCATCAGCGCGAGGAGCGCGACCTCCTGCCCGCTCGCGACCAGTTGCTGCGCGACCTCGTGCACGAACTTGCCCCCCTGCGAGAAGCCGCAGAGGTGATACGGCCCCTGGGGCTGGACCTCGCGCAGGTCGTGGACCATCTTCGCCGCGACCTGCTCGACGCTCTCGACCGGCGCCTTGCTCACGTCGAAGGCACCGGTGTCGAGCACGTAGAGCGGCTGCTGCGGATCGAGCGCCCTGGCCAGCGCGTTGAAGCCGAGGATCGCGCCGCCCCACCCGGACACGAAGAACAGCGGCGCTCGACGGCCGGTGGCGCGGATCGCGACCGCGCAGCTGCCTTCCTTGCCACGTCCGGCGTTGTCGCCGTCGGCCAGCAGGCGCGCCAGCTCGCGTACCGAAGGCGCGTCGAAAAGGTTCGCGAGGCGCAACTGCCGGCCGAACGCCTGCTCGATGCGGTGCATGATCCGCAGCGCGAGCAGCGAGTGGCCGCCCAGGTCGAAGAAGCTCACGGTCGGGTCGATCGACGGCACCCCGAGCGTCTCGGCCCAGATCGCGGCGAGCCGGGTCTCGACCGGCCCTTGCGGGCGTTCATCAGTCCCATCGCCGTCCGACGGCCCGCCGTCGACGTCGGGTCGCGGCAGCGCGCGCCGGTCGGTCTTGCCGTTGGGCAGCTGTGGGATCCGCTCGAGCAGCACGAAGTGCTGCGGCACCATGTACGCCGGAAGGCGTGCCTTGAGCGCCGCGCGCAGCCGCGACACGAGCGCGGGGTCCTCGCCTCGCGTCGGCTCCGGGACGAGGTAGGCGACCAGGCGCTTGTCGCCGGGCTGATCCTCGCGGACGATCACGAGGCATCGGTCGACGCCGGAATCCGCGCCGAGCGCCGCCTCGATCTCGCCGAGTTCGATACGGTAGCCGCGCAGCTTGACCTGGTGATCGACGCGGCCGAAGAACTCGATGCTGCCGTCCGGACGGAATCGGCCGAGATCACCGCTGCGGTAAAGGCGTGCGCCATCGCGCGTGCAGAAGGGGTCGGGCACGAATCGCTGCGCGGTCAGCTCTGGGCGGTTCAGGTACCCGCGGGCGATGCCGGCGCTGGCGATGTAGAGCTCGCCGACCACGCCCAACGGGACGGGCTGCAGCAGCGCGTCCACGATGTAGACGCGGGTGTTGGCGATCGGCCGGCCGATGGGGATCGTGCAGATCGTGGGGTCGGCGACCATGCGCTGGACGTCGCGATTGAAGGTGGCATCGACGGTGGTCTCGGTGGGACCGTAGGTGTTGACGAGCTCGATGTCGTACAGGGTGGCCCAGCGGCGGGCATCGGCGAGCTCCAGCGCCTCGCCGCCGACGAACATCAGGCGCAGCGGCAGGCCCTGCCCGGCCGGCGCGCCGCGCTCGAGCTCGGTGAGTATCGCCGACAGGAAGCCGGGGACCATCGCGGCGACGGTCGCGCGCGCGTCGCGGATCAGGCGCAGGGTCTGCGCGGGATCGCGCATCGTCTGTTCGTCGGCGAGGATCTGCGCGGCGCCGATCACCATCGGCGTCCAGATCTCCCAGATCGACGCGTCGAAGGTGAACGTGGTCCACTGCAGGAAGCGATCGCTCGCGTCGAAGCCGAACTCGCGGATCTGCCAGCAGACGTTGTTGACCAGGCCGCGGTGCTCGATGAGCACGCCCTTGGGCTGGCCGGTGGACCCCGAGGTGTAGATCACGTACGCAAGGTCGGACGGGCCGGCGCCGGCCGGCGGGTTGGCGTCCGGCAGGGCCTCGAGCGACGGGTCGGCAGGGTCGAGCCAGAGCAGATGCTCGCCGAGCCGGCCGTCCGGCTCGGTGCCCAGCATGATCCGGATGCCGGCATCCTCGACGATGAAGCGGCGCCGGTCGGCAGGCGCGTCGGGGTCGATCGGCACGTAGGCCGCGCCGGCCTTGAACACGCCGAGCAGGGCGGTCGGCAGTGCCGCGCCGCGCCTGAGGCTCACGCCCACCCGGTCGTCGGGCCGCACGCCCAGCGCGCGCAGCCGGTGGGCGATGCGGTTCGCGCGGGCGTTGAGTTGGGCGAAACTGAGCTTCCGATTGCCGTCGACGACAGCGACCGCGTGCGGGGTGCGCGCGACCTGCGCCTCGATCAGCTGGGGCAGGCACTGCGCGAGCGGATAGTCGGCGTCGGTCGCGTTGAAGCCGGCCACGACGAGCCGGTGCTCGGCCGGATCCATCAGCGGCAGTCGCGCCAGCGGCTGACCGGGATCGTCAAGCGCGGCCGCGAGCAACCGTCGGTAGTGGGAGGCCAGCCGCTCGATGGTGCCGGCGTCGAACAGATCGGTCGCGTACTCGAACGCGCCGGCGAGTACGTCGTCGTGCCCCTCGAAGGTGAGCGACAGGTCGAACTTGCTGGTACCGGTCGCGACCGGATGCAGGCGTGTCTCGAGCCCCTGCATCCTGAAGACGGGCCGCGGCTGGTTGTTCAGCGCGAAGGAGATCTGGTAGATCGGGTTGCGCGAGGCATCGCGCGGCACGTTCAGCGCATTCACCACCGCGTCGAACGGCGCAACCTGGTGCGCGAGACCCTCGACAACCGTGTCGCGGACGGTGTCGAGCAGCGCGTCGAAGCCCGCCGCCGGATCGAGCGTCGAGCGCAGCGTGATGCTGTTCACGAAGTAGCCGATCAGCCCCTCGAGCTCGGGCCGGTCGCGACCCGCGACCGGGGTGCCGACCGCGACGTCCGTCTCGTTGGCGTAGCGGGCGAGCACGGCCTTGAACGCGGCCAGCAGCACCATGAACAGCGTCGCGCCGCGTGCCTTCGCATGCGCCCGGGCGCGCGCGGCGAGCGCGTGATCGAGCGTGAACCGGTGCACGGTACCGCGGACCAGGGCGTGCGCGGGCCTGGGTCTGTCGGTGGCGAGCGGAAGCGGCGCCACGCCGGCCAGGCGCGTGCGCCAGTAGTCGATGTCGGCGGCGATCGCCTTCTGCCGCTGCGGGCTCGACAGCCACGCGGCGTAGTCGACGAACTGCAGCGGCAGCTCGGGCGGCGTCGCTGCCGCGGCGGCCCCGGTGATCGCGGATGGCGCGGTTGCCAGACCTTCGTAGAGGGTGCCGAGGTCGCTCGCCAGCACGGCCATCGACCAGCCGTCGGTCACGGCGTGGTGGACGACGATCTGCAGCACGTGCTCGTGTGTGGCCAGCCGCAGCAGCCGGGCCCGCGCGAGCGGCGCCGCCTCGAGGTCGAACGGCTGCTCGGCGAACGCCCGCAGCGAACGCTCGAGGCGCGACTGCGAGTCGGCGGCCGCGTCGCCGGGTGCGGCTACGTCGGCCTGCGCGACCGGTGTCAGGTCGAAGGCGTGCTCGATCGCCTCGGCCGGGGCGACACACTGTCGCACCTCGTCGCCGTGCATCTCGAAGGCGGTGCGAAGGCTGCCATGGCGCCGCGCGAGCAGCCGAAGCGCTCGGGAGAGCCGTTCGACGTCCAGCGTGCCGGTCAGGTGCACGGCCAGGTTCGTGTTGTAGAGCGCGCTCGCCCCGTGCAGTCGGTCGAGGAACCAGAGCGCGCACTGCGCCGGCGTCGCCGGCGCGCTCGTGCGGCCCGGCTCGGTCGCGATGCCGGCCGTCCGGCCGTCCTTTCGCAGCTGGGCCGCGCGCAGCGCGAGCAGGCGTTGGCGGGCCTCGGAGCGGGTGGTAGGTGCATCAGGCATCGACATGGGCGCTCCTGTTCGGCATGGCGTCGACTTCGTCGTCCGACATCGCCTCGAGGGCGGCGAGTTCGCGCTCGACCTCCTCGTCCGTCATCGCGTCGACGTCGTCGAACCGCGGCGAGGCGTCCGGCGACGCAGCGTCGGCGCGATGCGCGCGGGTTGCGTCGATGCCCGACCGGATCCGCGCGCAGAGCGTGGCGATCCTGCGGTCGAGGAACACCGCGTCGACCGTCAGGTCGAGGTCGAACGCCGCGTTGATCTGTGCGACGAGGCGCGCGGCCTGCAGCGAGTCGCCGCCGCTCGCGAAGAAGTCGGCGTCCGGGCGCGGCGCCGCGCCGCCGAGGACGTCCTGCCAGAGGCCCGTCAGGCGTGCGGTCAGCGCATCGGCGGGCGCGACCGGCGCGCCCGCCGAAGGCGCATCCGGCCAGCGGCGCGCGCCGAGCTCGTGGCGCAGGACCTTGCCGCCGGTGTTGCGAGGCAGACGCTCGACGAAATGGACGATCGTCGGGACCTTCGGCGGATCGAGCCGGGACTGCAGCAGCACGAGGATCGACGCCGCGTCGAGCGGCGATCCGGGTGCCAGGACGACGGCGGCCGCGATGTCCTCGCCGAGCGTCGGATGGGGGATCGCAAAGCACGCTGCCTCGGCGATGCCCTCGAGCGCCAGCAGCGCGTCGTCGATCTCCCGGGGCGACACCTTCTCGCCGCCCTTGTTGATCTGTTCCTTCAGTCGCCCGTCGACGTGCAGATAGCCGTCGGCGTCGAGATGGCCGAGGTCGCCGGTGCGCAACCATCCGTCGGCCACCGGGCCGACGCCGCCGTCGCGATCTGTCGTCGGCGGGTGGTCTGCGTCGTCCTCGTAGCCGGCCATCACGCCGGGCCCCCGGACCACGACCTCCCCGCGCTCGCCCGTGGCGAGGCGTTTGCCGTCGGAGCCCACGATCGCCACCTCGGTCCCGCAAGGCAGCCCGACCGATCCAGGCTTTCGCAGACCCGGCGGCATCGGGTTGCTGCAGATCGGGCTGCTGGTCTCGGTGGCACCGTAGGCCTCGATCACCGGCACCCGGAACCTGCGCTCGAGTTGCGCGATGACCGCGGGTGCCAACGCCGACGACGAAGAGCGGACGAAGCGCAGCGCCGAGGGCGGCGCGGCGTCGCTTTCCTGCATCGCGCGCAGGGCGGCAAGGTGGATCGCGGGCGTGGCGGTGTACCAGGTCGGCGCCAGATCGTGCAGCCACTGCACGAAGCGTCCGTGCTCGAAGCCGGCGGTGCAGACGACGCTGCCGCCGGCGACGAGCGGCGCGAGCACCGATCCCACGAGCCCGTGCACGTGGAACAGCGGCAGCAGGTTGAGCGCGCGGTCGGACGGTCCCAACGCCAGATGGCGGGCGATCGCTCGAGCGGACCAGCCGAGGTTCGCGAGGCTGAGCGGCACGCGCTTGGGCGAACCGGTCGTGCCCGAGGTCTGCAGGACCAGCGCGGGCGTGTCGGACGCCGGCGCAGGCCCGACGTCGGCGACGGGTGGCCGGACGATCCACGGGCGCTCCACGTCGGTGCGGTCCGCCGAGGCGGCGATCGACCCGAGCCCGAGATCGATTGCCGCGCGGCGGACGAAGTCGGGTGCATCGGCGGCGTGCAGCAGTGCCCCGGCGCGGCAGATCGCGAGCTGGTGCCGCAATGCCTCGGCGCCGATGGCGGGATTCAGTGGGATGCAGGTCGCATGCGTCAGTACCGACAGGATCTCCAGCGCCGCGTGCTCGCCGTTGGGCAGCAGGACGGCGATCCGGGTGCGCCTCGACAGGCCGGCGTCTTCCAGCGCTTGGCGTCGGCAGGCCAGCGCGCGCCGCAGCGCCGCGTAAGACAGGGCCCGGCCGTCCGATCCCAGAAGGGCGGGCCGGTCGGGGGCGGCGTCGGCATGGCAATCGATCGATCGAAGGAGGTCGGGCGGCACGCAGGGCTCCGGCGGAAGGAAAGGACCGCCCGACCTTCGCATGCAATCTCTTTCATACGTAATAATGTGTTGCCGGTCGGGGTGCCGCGACCGACCAATGGTTGCCGGTGTTCGCCTGGGGGAAGATCACCGCCGTCGCCGCCATCGCATGCACCGTGCACGAGCGCGGGCGTCGCGCGGGCCGCGCCCGCATCAGCGGCTCGTCACGCGCCGGCGGCCTGCCTCATCAGCGCGATCACGTACGGATCATCGGGGCTGCGGCCTTCGGTGAACTTGATGTGTCGCATGTCCTTGCCGGTCCCCTCGAGCAGTCCACCAGGATCGGCAAGTGCGGCGCCGCGCTGAAAGCCCAATGTCGCGTATCGCTTCGTGACGTACAGGTAGCAGAACAGGCCCTTCGCGTTCGCGTAGCACGGGCGACCCCACTTGAGGGCTTCGGTCGCCTCCGGCGCGACCGAAAACACCAGGCGTCTGAGCGCGATCAGTGTGTCGCGTCGTGCGGGATCGGCCGCCTCGAACCAGGCGTCGACTTCCGGGTTTGGCATGTGTCGCTGAGCTCCTTGCGTCGAGCGGGCGTTCAGGTCTTGCCGCGATCTCTGTCGCTGACGGGCGCGAAGGAACGCCTTCGCCCCAACGAGAAGAGAAGCGGGATCGAGGCGACGAGCGCCAGCGAAACGGCCGGCGCGACCCACAGCATGTGTCGCAGGCTGACCCATTGCTCGCCCAGTGCGCGATGGAGCAGCAGGCCACCGACCGGCAGGTTCAGAAGGAGGCCGGTGGCGGTCCCCGGCATGTAGTCACGCACGGCCAGCGATGCAGCCAGATGCGGGAACACCGCATTGATGGCCATGGCGAAGACGAAGCCGAAGACCAGATAGGCCGCCGCCGATTGCGGGCCGCGCAGCGCCGCAGCCAGCGCCGTCGCGACCAGGGCCACCGACAGGATGGCCACCGCGAAGCGGAACTCGGATGCGCCGACGCGCGGGTGCCATCGGGGGTGCCGGGCCGTCCAGGCCGGCAGCAGCAAAGCCTCCTCGACGTTGTGGAGGAGCACACAGGCGATGAAGATCGCTGCGAGCACTGTGAGAGTCACGCGTGAGGATCCCCGTTCGGGCGCGGCAGGCGAGGATCGCTCGACGTCGTGCCCGTGCGAGAGAGGATAATCGACGGCGTCGCGCGAGCCAATCTGGCGCGCGTCGATCGGCGTGCCGTGGGTCCATCTGTCGGATGGCCAGGGGCTCGGTGCGCACGACCAGAGCTACGATGGTCGAGGCGTGTTCGTGCAGTTCCAGCGCGCGCCTGAAGTCGCTGTACCACAACCGCGTGGGCCTCGCGCGCACGTAGGTGATGCCGGGCCACGAAAGGCGTGACTGTCCGTCCGGGAAGGCGGCGAAGTACAACTGCCTGAATCACGCTGCCGAAGGAGATCAGCGATCGGCTCGGCCTCGGTGCAGGATCGATGCTCGATTTCCAGTTCCTCGATGACGACACGATTTGCGTTCGGCTGGTCAAGCCCGACGCGCGACGCATCCGCGGACTGCTCGAGTCGCCGCACGCGACGCCGCCGTCGGTGGCGCAGATGGACGAGGCGGTGTCGAGCCACCTGCGCGAGAATCATGCGCCGGCCATCAAGGGGCGCAAGTCCGCCCGCCGATGATCGGCATCTATGCTCAAGTCTCGCCGCGGCGTGGCCTGATCTCGCGCGGCGCGCAGTCGAACCGGGCCCGGAACGATCGACTGAAATGCGCCGCGTCGCTGAACCCGTGTTCGAACGCGATCTCGCTGATGCCGCGCAAGGCCTGGGCCGGATCGGCGAGCGCGCGCCGACAGGCATCCAGCCGCGCGTTGCGAATGGTATCGGCCAGCGTGCAGGCCTCGCCGGCCCAGGCCCGGTGCACTGTGCTGGGCGAAACCTTGAGCGCGGCAGCGATGCTGTTGACGCCAAGTTGCGGGTCGCCCAGGTGCGCGTTCAGGTAGGCCCTGATCTGCTCGCGATGAAAGCGCGTCAGCTGGCTGGGCTGGCTCTGAAGTGCGGCCGGCAGCGACGACAGGCCTGCCACCAGGATCTGCGTGACACTGTCGGCGACGGCCCCTGCCGACGCCGGCGCGAGCGAGTCGATGCTGCCGGCCAGCGTGCGGATCATGTTGATCATCAACGGGCCGGCGCCGCGCTGCCCGCTCATGGTCGAGGCCGTGAGCGCTTCGGTGTTTCGCACCACCGCCTGCAGGACCGTGCGCGGCAGCATCAGCACGTACTGCTGAAAGTCGGTGTCGAAGTGCAGTTGGTAGGGCCGCGTGCTGTCGTACAGTGCATAGTCGCCCGGACTCAGTTCCGCGCAGCGACCGTCTTGCAGCACTCTGCCCCGGCCCTCGGTCTGGATGCTGACGAGGAAGAAATCCTCCGCCGATGCGGAAATTCGCGCCGGCGTCCGGCTGACCCGTTGTGCGGTGGACGTCACCCGGGACAGTTCGATCGCCGCCAGGCGCTCCACCAGAATCTCGCCCTGAATGTCCTCGTGACCTGGGCCGGGATCGCAATCGAGACGGACATAGGTGTCGCACACCATGTCGGTCCAGTAGGCCACACGGTCGGGTGAATCCACGTCGTTCGTCGACATGCGCAGCGGCATGAAATCCAGTCTACGTCATCCGCTCCGCGACGCCAACGGCCGCCGCCACCGAGCGCCTTGCGTGTCGGCGTCAAGAATCGGGACGCGCTGGGACAAGACGTCTTGCGCCCGCGCGGCTAGTCTGGCGCGACCGCTGTCCGATCCCCCCTCAATCCCGACCCGGGAGTACGACCCTATGCGCGCATCTCATCCCAAGTATCGTGTCGCGGCAGTCCAGGCTGCGCCCGTCTTCCTCGACCTGGACGCCACGATCGACAAGTCGATCGCGCTGATCGAGGAGGCCGCCGCACGAGGCGCGAAACTCATCGCCTTCCCGGAGACCTGGCTGCCGGGCTACCCTTGGTTCATCTGGCTCGACTCGCCGGCGTGGGGCATGCAGTTCGTCCAGCGCTATCACGACAACTCGCTGATCTACGGCACCCCCGAGGCCGAGCGGCTCGTCGACGCCGCGAGACGAAACCGCATCATGGTGGTGATGGGGCATAGCGAGAAGGACGGCGGCAGCCTCTACATGGGGCAGTGGATCATCGGCACCGACGGCAGCACCGTCGCGCGGCGACGCAAGCTCAAGCCGACGCACGTGGAGCGCACGGTATTCGGCGAGGGCGACGGCAGCGATCTCGGTGTGCACGACACGGAACTGGGCCGCATCGGCGCGCTCTGCTGCTGGGAGCACCTGCAACCGCTTTCCAAGTACGCGATGTACGCGCAGAACGAGCAGGTGCACATCGCCGCCTGGCCGAGCTTCTCGCTCTACCGCGGCGGCGCGTACGCGCTCGGGCCCGAAGTCAACAACGCCGCGAGCCGCATCTATGCGGTCGAGGGGTCGTGCTTCGTGATCGCGCCTTGCGCGACCGTATCGGCCGAGATGATCGAGATGCTGTGCGGCGAGGACCCGGCCAAGAATCAGCTCCTGCTGCAGGGCGGTGGCTTCTCGACGATCTACGCGCCTGACGGGCAACTCATGCACGAACCGCTGCCCGAGGGCAAGGAGGGCATCGTCTACGCCGACATCGACCTGGGGATGATCTCCTTGGCGAAGGCGGCGGCCGATCCAGCGGGGCACTACGCGCGGCCGGACGTCACGCGTCTGTTGTTGAATAAAGCGCCCGCCGCGCGGGTGGTGACCCGCGAGGCGGCGGTGGCCGAGTTCGTCGACGCCGACGGCAACGACGGCGCGGGCCGAGCGAGCTAGGGCGACACGAACGCTGGCCGGAAGCCGCGCCGACCGCGTCCCTGGACCGCGTACCTGCGTGCGGTCGATCTGGCGCGTGTTGTATCGGGTACGGCGGGCGTGACCCTCGCGGCACCGTCGGCAGCTTCCGCCAGCGTCAGCGCTTCCCTGCAGCGCCAAGTGTGGCCGAGTCCGGCAGCAACTGCGCCGATCCGCGCTCGATCAGTCTGCCCGACAGCAACAGCGGCCCCGAGGGTAACGGCTCGCCCCGTACCTGGCGCCTGAGCAGCGATGCGGCAGCCTGCGCCATCTCCGCAAACGGCTGGCTCACCGTCGTGAGCAGGTAGGTCGGTCGGCGTCCGTCCGGAATGTCGTCGAAGCCGATGACCGACACGTCGCTCGGCACACGGAGCATGAGCGTGAAACGCGCCGCATCTAGCACGCCCAGCGCCATCGCATCGTTGGCGCAGAACACAACCTGCGGCAGACGGGCATGCCTGCGCGAGCGCGAAGGCGCGAGCATGTGCAGCGCCGCAGCGTGGCCCGATTCGTAGTGGTAGTTGCCTTCGTGACGCGCCATTTCCGTGACGCCCAGCTCACCCAGGCGTGCCAAGAAGCCTTCGACCCGCAGCGTCGAGACCGGCGCGTCGCGCGGGCCGGTGACGACCGCGAAGCGGCGATGGCCGGCGGCGTACAGGCGCGATGCGAGCAGGCGCGTGGCGCTGGCGTGGTCGCAGGCGACCTGCGCCACGCCTGCTCCTTGCCGGTTGAAGAGCACGATCGGTCGCTGGCGCTGGCGCGCGCGCGCGAGCATCGGCGGGCTCAGGCCGATGCAGGACACGATGCCGTCCACACCAAAGGCGAGGGCACTGTCCAGTGCGCCGTCGCCTTGCGCTTCTTCCGAGCAGGGAAACAGCAGCGGCTGGAAGCCGTGCGCGAGCAGCGCCTGCGACAGCTGGATCAGCACCTCCGGCGTGTCGCGCTGCGTTGCCTCGGTCAGCAACACGCCGGCAAGGCCCGAGCGCCGGGTGATCAGGCTGCGCGCGACCGCATTCGGCTGGTAACCAAGTGCCGCGGCGCTGGCCAGCACGCGCGCCCTCGCTTCGGCGGAGATCGGTGCATCGGCCTGGAATGCGCGCGAGACGACGGCCTGCGACACGCCGGCATGGCGCGCGACGTCGTAGGAGGTCGGTGCGACGGATTTGCGGCGTGCCATGAATTCCTATTCACATCCGGACAATCCCGATCCCGCATTTACACGGAATCGGCGGGCGCCTATATTTGCGATCGAATTGTGCCCTGGATTGTGAATTCGCATTCAATCCCACTGTGTGGAGCCACGCATGAAGCGACGGGAGATTCTGCAAGCCACCGCAGCCGGCATGGGTGGGGCCCTGGCCCCGTCGGCTTTCGCGCAGACCGGCGCCAACCTCAAGCCCGGCAAGCCCTACGCCGGCACCGAGATCAACCTGTTGACGGTGGTGGCGCCACAGTTCCGTGCCCACGAGGCCAGGCTGCCGGAATTCGAGGCCATCACCGGCATCAAGGTGAAGTACCAGTACGTGCCCTTCGCCGCCACGCGCGAGAAGCTCACCGCGGAGCTGGTCGGCCAGAGCGCGCAATACGACGTGCTCAGCGTCATGGACGTCTGGGGCCCGTCGCTGTACAACCTGTTCGTGCCGATCAACGACCGCCTGGCCGACAAGAAGATCGACATGGAGGCGCGCTACCCGTACGCGCATCTGCGCGCCTCGCGCGACGGCAACGGCAACGGCAGGAACGTGCTGGGGTTTCCGATCCGCGGCCACGTGCAGCTGCTCTTCTACCGCAAGGACGTGTTCGAGCGGCTCGGCCTCAAGCCGCCCTCGACCTGGGACGACATGGTCGAAACCGGCAAGACGATCGCCTCGAAGACGGACATGGCCGGCGTGGCGATGTACTACGGCAAGACCGGGGGCCAGAACCTGATGATCTGGTTCAACTATCTCTGGGGCATGGGCGGCGATCTGCTCGATGCCAGGGGCCAGCCGGCGTTCAACGGCCCGGCCGGTGTCGCGGCGACGCAGGCCTACATCGACGTGCTGCTCAAGCACAAGGCCGCGCCGGCCGCGTCCGCCTCGTTCAACGAGACCGACGCGGTGAATTCCGTCGCGCAGGGCAAGAGCGCGATGGTGCCGGTGTGGTGGTGGCGCTATGCGAGCCTGGTCGACCCGAAGTCGTCGACCCTCAAGCCGGAGCAGCTGGCCTTCGCGCCATTGCCGGGCATGCCGGGCAAGCCCGCCACCACCTACACCAACACGTGGTTCTACGGCATCAACCGATTCTCGAAGAAGCAGGACGCGGCGATGGAGTTCCTCGCGTGGCTCACGCAGCCCGAGATCGAGCGCTCGGTACTGCTCGATCGCAGCCTGAACGAGGTCGTCGCGATGCAGACCCGCAACCTGATCGACGCCGACGTCAACATCCGCTACAACGGCATGCATCTGTTCGGCGCGCAGGCGCTCAAGGGCGCGAAGGGCACGCCGCTGTTTGCGCAGTGGCCGCAGGTGAGCGACGTGCTCGAGGCCACGATCAGCGAGCTGGCAACGGGCAAGGCGGCCGTCAAGCCGGCGCTGAACGACGCGGCTGCCCGGGTGCGCAGGGCGCTGCGCGCCTGATGACCGTGCCTGCCGGCGCCTCGCCGGCGCGGCGATTGCGGGCTGCAGATCGATGAGGCGTATCCCGCCCCAGGTGTGGCTGCTGGCACCGGCGCTGGCGTTCGTCGGGGCGATGGCGCTCTTTCCGCTGGGCCATTCGCTGCTGCTGAGTCTGCGCGAGTGGAAGCTCGCCCGCAGCCCCACGCCCGGTGGCTTCGTCGGACTGGAGAACTACATCCTCCTGCTGAGCGACGACCCCGATTTCGTCGAGGCGTTGCAGGCCACGGCGGTGTTCGTGGTCTCGGACGTGCTGCTCACCGTCTTCGTGGCGTTGGGCGGGGCCCTGCTGCTTCAGCGTGCCGGGCGACTGAACTCGCTCGCCCGCACGCTGCTGATCCTGCCCTTCGTGATGAGCCCGGCGTTGATCGGGATCTCGTTCCGCTTCTTCCTCAACGCCGAGTACGGCGTGCTCGCGCACCTGGCCGGCTGGCTGGTGCCGGGCCTGAAGGACGCGGTGTGGCTCGCCGACCGTACGCTGGCGATGGTCGCGGTGGTGCTGTCCGACGTCTGGCACTGGGCACCCTACATGACGTTGCTGGTGCTCGGTGGCCTCGCCTCGATTCCGCGCGAGACCGAGGAAGCGGCGCGCGTCGACGGCGCGTCGGCCTGGGCGGTGTTCCGCGACATCACGCTGCCGCAGCTGCTGCCGGTGCTGGGGGTGGTGGCGGTGCTCAAGGCGGTCTTCGCGCTGAAGGCCTTCGACACGATCTTCACGCTGACCAACGGCGGGCCGGGCAACTCGACCAAGACGCTGGCCTACTTTGTCTACGAGCAGGGCTTCAACTATTACGACATGGGCTACGCAGCGGCCGCCGCGTACCTGCTGACCGCAATCCTGCTGGTGCTGGCCGGGTTCTACCTGCGGCTCGTATTTGCCAGGGCGAGATAAGGTGTCCGTCGCTTCCTCCACCGCCTCCGACCTGCCGGGCACGCCGACGGCGCTCGTGCCAGGCTACCTCGCACCCTGGCCGGAGACGGCACGCGGCTGGCTTGCACGCATGCTGGTGTTCACCGGCATCTGCGTGATCCTGTTGCCGATCACCTGGATCCTGCTCACCGCGTTCAAGCTCCCGCGCGAGGTCTACTCGCTCGACGCGGCGCTGGCGTTCACCCCGACGCTGGAGAACTTCCGCACGGTGTTCGAGCACCCGTGGAATCTGGGTGACAAGATCGTCAACAGCCTCCTCGTCGCGTCCTGCACCGTGCTGCTGGCGATTCCGATGGCCACGATGGCCGCCTACGCGTTCTCGCGATTCGACTTCCGCTTCAAGTGGGCGCTGTTCCTCGTGGTGATCGCCTCGCAGTTCATTCCGGCTGCGGTCGTCGTGCTGCCGTACTTCCTGCTGTTCAAGCAGGTCGGGCTGCTGGACACCCGCATCGCGCTGATCCTGGTGAACATGTCGATCGTGCTGCCCTACGCAGTGTGGATGCTCAAGGGATTCATCGACGCGGTGCCGATCGAGGTGGAGGAGTCGGCGATGGTGGACGGCGCGCACCGCGCGCGCGTGATCGCCGAGATCGTCGTGCCGACCGCGCTGCCGGGCATCGTCACTGCGGCGGTGTTCGGCTTCGCGCTGACCTGGAACGAGTTCCTGTTCGCGCTCGTCATCACCAAGCAGCACGCGCTCACGCTGCCGATCGGATTGATCGGCTTTCGGACCGAGCGCGGCGACCTGTGGGAGCTGATGGCCGCCGGCGGCACGCTGATCACCGCGCCGATGTTCATCCTCTCGCTGCTGGTGCAGAAGCAATTCGTCCAGAGCCTGACTGCCGGCTCCTCGCGTTGAGCCTGACAGCGACCGACCATGACCCAGATCTCGCTGCGCGGCATCCACAAGACCTTCGGCGCGGTGCCCGTCGTGCGCGACCTGAACCTGGACATCGCCGATCGCGAGTTCCTGGTGCTGCTCGGGCCCTCTGGCTGCGGCAAGACGACGACGATGCGCATGGTCGCCGGCCTGGAGCATGCGTCCCACGGCGAGATCGCGTTCGACGGCAAGCGCGTGAACGAGGTCCCGACGCGCGCGCGCGACGTCGCCATGGTGTTCCAGAACTACGGCCTGTATCCGCACATGAGCGTGGCCGAGAACATCGGTTACCCGCTGAAGCTGCGCGGCCTGTCGCGATCCGAGCGAGACGCCGCCGTCCGGCGCGCGGCCGCCCGCGTGGAACTGGAGCCGTATCTGGACCGGCGCCCGCGCGAGCTCTCGGGCGGCCAGCGCCAGCGCGTCGCACTGGCGCGCAGCATCGTGCGCACGCCGCGCGTGTTCCTGATGGACGAGCCGTTGAGCAACCTGGATGCCAAGCTGCGGGTGGCGATGCGCGCCGAGATCAAACACCTCGCCCACGAATTCCAGGTGACCACGCTCTACGTCACTCACGACCAGGTCGAAGCGATGACGCTCGCGCATCGGGTCGCCATCATGAAGGACGGCGTGATCCGGCAGCTGGCCACGCCGGAGCGGATCTACGACGACCCCGACGATGCCTTCGTGGCCGGCTTCATCGGCAGTCCGCCGATGAACCTGATCCCGGTGCAGGTCGAGGGCAGCGAGGTGCGCGCCGACGGGGGGGGGCGCCTCGGCGTCGCGCCGCCGCGAGCCGGCCGCCTGCTGATGGGGGCGCGCGCCGAGGACATCGCGCTCGCGTCGGCCAGCGAAGCGCTCGTCGAGGCCGAGGTGTTCGCGTTCGAACTGCTGGGCGACGCGACGCAGGTCACGGTGAAGCTGGGACAGACCTCGGTGGCGCTGAAGGGCGAACGAAGTCTGCGGCTCGCGATGGGTGACCGCGTCTGCCTTCGCATGCATCCCGACCGCGTGTACTGGTTCGATGCCGACGACGGCCAGCGCATCCGCACCGCGTCGCAGGTGCAGCCGTGAACCCCGTTTCCTTGAAGAACGCGCCATGACACGAACCCCACTTGCCGATCGCTTCATTCCGTTCTCTAGCCTTCGCTATACCACCGAGGCCTTCATCGACTACCGCATCCCGGGCTGCGCGCCGAAGAAGAACTACGCGCTGATCGGGCCTGGCGTGTCGCAGAACCCCGACCAGCCGGTCAGCCTGCGCGAGAAGCACGGCTTCCAGGTCGGTGGGGTGGCGATGCCGCCGGGCAAGCGCAACCCGCCGCACATGCACTTCACGGCCGAGGTGTTCGTCTGCGTGCGCGGCGAGTGGGACCTGCAATGGGGCTTCGACCCGGAAGCGCTCAGCGCGCGAGTGCGCCCCGGCGACATCGCCACCGTGCCGACCTGGATCTACCGCGGGTTCCAGAACATGGGCGAGATCGAAGGGTTCATGTTCACCGCGCTCGGCCGGGACGACACCGGCGGGATCCTCTGGGCGCCGCAGACGCTCGAGGCGGCGCGCCTGCAGGGCGTACACCTGACCGACGACTACCGCATCGTCGACGAGCAACTCGGCCAGCGCTGGGACGATGCCACCATGCGCCGTCTGCAGCCGATGACGCCGCAGGAGATCGCTCAGCTGCGCCGATGGACGCCAGAGCAGATGGGCAGGCGCGTGGTGCGGCACACCGAGCTGCAGTGGTCGTCGCACGCGTTGCTGGATTCGGCGTTGCCCGGTTGCGGCGGCGAGCTGGCACCGGTGATCGGCCTGGGCACGAGCGAGGACCGCGACCATCTGGCGCCGGTGACGAATGCCCACGGCTTCTCGATCGAGTGGTTGCGCCTGCCCCCCGGAGGGCGGGTGTCGCGCCATCGGCTGGCGAGCAGGCAGGTGCTGATCTGCTACAGGGGCGACGTGCGGCTGGACATCGGCGAGGAGGGCGAACGGTTCACGCTGAGCGGCACCGATGCGTCCTGGGACAGCTATGCCGCCCCGGCCGACGCCTGGCGCAGCGTGCACAACGCGGGCCGTGGCGCTGCCGAGGTGCTGCTGATGACGTCCGGCGATGCGCGCAAGCGCATCGAATGGGCGCCCGAGGTGGTCGCCGCGGCCGCCGCTGCGGGGCTCGCGATCGACGCCGACGGTTTCCTCGCACCCAAGCGCTTCACCGACCGCGCCCAGCGCTGAGCGCGCCCCGTCCGGCAGACCGTCCAACATCGGAGACCGAGCATCGTGAGCAACCCGTCCGAGCGCATCCTGACCACCCACGTCGGCAGCCTGCCGCGCCCGCAACGGGTCGTGACCCAGCTGTTCGCCCAGGACACCGGCCTGGACCACGACCCGGCCGAGTTCGAGCGCGTGATGTCGAGCGAGGTGGCCGACGTGGTGCGCCGCCAGGTCGCGTCGCAGGTCGACGTGGTCAGCGACGGCGAACTCAGCAAGATCTCGTATGCGACCTACATACGCCACCGGCTCACCGGCTTCGAGATCGGCGAGATGCCGCGCGCCGTGCCGCGCGACCTCGACGATTTTCCGGAGTTCAAGGAGCGGCTCGCGAAGCTCGGCGCAACGCCGCGGTACCACCGCCCGATCTGCACCGGCCCCATCGGCGTTCGCGACCTGAGCTCGCTGGACCAGGACATCGCACACCTGAAGGCGGCCTGCGACGCGGTTCGCGATGCCGACGGCACGCCGCAGCGCGCGTTCATGAACAGCGCGTCGCCGGGCGTGATCGCGGTCTTCCAGCCGAACCGGTACTACCCCGACCACGAGCAGTACGTCCAGGCCCTGGCCGAAGCCATGGCCACCGAGTACGAGCGCATCGTCGCAGCCGGCCTAGACCTGCAGATCGACGCGCCCGACCTCGCGATGGGCCGCCACATCCGCTTTCGCGATGTCGACGAGCGCGAGTTCCTTCGCAACGCGCGCCTGCAGGTCGAGGCGCTCAACCACGCGCTGCGCAACGTCCCCGCCGAGCGGGTACGCATGCACGTGTGCTGGGGCAACTACGAAGGACCGCACCACCACGACATCGGCCTGGATCGCATCATCGACGTCGTGCTCTCGGCCAAGCCATCGACCGTGCTCTTCGAGGGCGCCAACCCGCGCCACGCGCACGAGTGGGAGGTGTGGGCCGAGGCCGGCCGCGCCGGGCGCATCCCGGACGACAAGATCCTCGCGCCGGGCGTGATCGACACGGTGAACAACTTCATCGAACACCCGCGGCTGGTTGCGCAGCGGCTCGAGACCTATGCCGGCATCGTCGGGCGCGAACGCGTGATGGCGGCCACCGACTGCGGATTCGGCACCTTCGCCGGCTTCGGTGCGATCCACCCGCCGATCGCGTACGCCAAGCTCGCCAGCATGGCCGAGGGCGCGCGCATGGCGAGCGACCGTCTCTGGGGCCGCGATGAGCGGCGCGTTGATCAGTAGCCGCACCGCGCACGATTCGCGACCCACGCACCCCACGAGAGGAGCCCCGCCATGCACGATCGCCCGATGCCGCTCGACACCCGCCTGCCGCAGTTGTTGCGAAGCGGCGAACGCCTGCGCGGCATCTTCAACGGCATTGCGTCACCGGCCATCGTCGAGATGTGCGCCTATGCCGGCTTCGACTTCGTCGTCATCGACGACGAGCACGGCAGCGCCGGCCTGGAGACCACAGAGCACATGTTGCGCGCGGCGCGCGCGAGCGGCGTGCCGGCGCTCGTGCGCTGCCTCGAGCACGACATCGCACGCACGCTGGACATCGGCGCGGGCGGCCTGCAGATCCCGATGGTGCAGTCGGCCGAACACGCCGCGGACCTGGTGCAGCGCGTGAAGTACCCGCTCGCGCGCAACGCGGGCGGCCTATCCGGGCGCCGCGGCAGCGCCTTCTCGACGCGGGCGGCCGGCTACGGCGTCTTCGGCGGCCCCGCGCACACCGCCCGCAGCAACGACGGGATCGCGCTCGTCGTGATGATCGAGACCGAGGACGCGGTCGCACAGGCCGGCGCCATCGCCGCGGTTCCCGGCGTGGACGCCGTCTTCGTCGGCCCCAACGACCTGGCACACGACATGGGTTTCGAAAACCGCTTCGGCGAGCCGCAGGTGCAGGCTGCGATCGAACGCGCGGTGCGCGCGGTCGCGGCGGCGGGAACGTGCCCGGGGGTGCTTGCCCTGACGGCGCGCGACGAAGACCGCTACGCGGCCTGGGGAGCGCGCATGTTCGCCACCGTCACCACCGCCGTCGTCGTGCAGGCGCTGCAGCAGGCCGCGCGCGACGGCAGGCCCTAGTTCGGCCAGCGCAGCGAGACGCTCAGGTCGTCGAAGGAGATGTTGTTGTAGTCGTCTCGCGGTGACAGCAATCGGACTTCGTCGACGTCGGTGACCCAATCCGAAAGGTCCCACACACCCGGATGCAGCCGATCCCAGCAGTGCCAGATGCCGGGGTGGGTCGCCGGCGACGGCGTGCCGGTCAGCCACGGGCCATCGCTTCCTTCGGCACGCGAATAGCAGACCCGTGCAGAGTGTGGCGGTGCAATCCGGATCTGCTTCAGATCGAAGCGAGCCCAATGGCTGCTGTCGACGTAGGCCCGGAGCACGACGCCATCCCACCAATCGTGTGTCGTCGCGTAGGTGCGTGGCTCGGTCCTGATGTCGACGTGCTCGCAGCGCCCGTCGTCGGCGATCCGGCTCGGATAGGCCTGCTCGAATGCCGGATCCTGGGGATCGCTGCAGGGGAGGACCTCCATCCAGTGCTCGAACCCGACGTGCAAGTGGTCGGAGAAGAGCGCACGCAAGGTGGCGAATCCGACCCCGCAGCGTTGCGTCCACGGCACCCGCACGCGGTCGTACCAGAGCGTCGAGATCGTCTGCGCGAGCGCATCCTGATCCGTGAAGTCGATGACACACCCATCGGACCGCGCCACTGGTGGTCGGGTCACGAGCCGTGGCACCGGCGCCCCGGCGATCGGGTCTCCCGTGGCGATGTCGACCATGACCGGCGCCGAGGCAGGCTTCGATGCGGTCTTCGCGACAGCGGCTGCCAACGATTCGGTCGGGTCGGCCGATGGCGACCGCATCGAGGAAGAGTCCTTCTCGACAGCGGCGACGCCCGTGCGTTCCGGAGCGTCACCGTGCTCCGGATTCGAGCAGCCCACGACGAACGCCAGCGATATCGACACGATCGGCAGCAGACGTGCGCGCCCGCGCGCGCCGAACGCCTGCTCGAGGACATGGCTCGGGTACCGCGACAGATTCGCGATCATGGTTGACCTCCAGATGGATGTTGGCGCGAGGTAGGTCGCGCGGCACCGGGTGAAGGTTCAGTACGCCTCGCGTGGACATGCGCATGCGCGGGTGTGCGTGCGCGTGCGAACGATCGCCAAGCGACGATCGTCCAGCGCACGCGCGATCCGCTATGATGGTCATTCGTCGATCCGCAACGCGCTGCCGAAGGCGCCACCACCCAGATGCCTGGCGCACAGCCCCGATCTGTCGGTTCGATGCCCTGGGGCATCCTCGCCTGGGGCGCGCTCGGGGTCGCGCTTCACATCGGCCTCGCGCGCTTCGCGTACGGGGTCGTGCTGCCGTCGCTGCGCATCGATCTGGGCCTCGACTACACGACCGGCGGGCTGCTGAACGCGATCCATCTCGGCGGCTACCTCGCCGGCACCCTGACCGGCCCGGCGCTCGCGCGGCGTTTCGGCATGCATCGCACGGCGCGCTGGGCGCACCTGCTGGTCGTGGCCGGCGCGCTGCTGTGCGCTGCGGTTCCATCCGGCGGCACGCTCGGTCCGCTGCTGCTGGGCGCGGGCCGGCTCGCGTCCGGCTACGGCGCCGGCCCCGCGGTGATCGCGATCATGGTCAGCGTGCTGTCGCGCGTGCCGGAGGCGCAGCGGGTGTCGGCGAGCGTGCTGATGTGGACCGGTATGGCCGTCGCGATCCTCGGTTGCGGCCTCGGCGTCGCGTGGTTGATCGAGCCCGGGGCGTGGCGCTACGCGTTCGCCGCCGCGGCCGCGTGCGCGCTCGTGCTCGCGATCGGCCTGCCGGCCCCCGCCCAGGTGCCGGCCGATGCCGCGAGCGGTCAGGCGTTCGCGCTCGCCGCGGTGATGTCGCGCCGTTGGGCGTTCATCGTGGCGACCTACGCCAGCTTCGGACTCGGCTACATCGCGTACGCGACCTTCGCGGGTTCGCGGATGTCCGCGGCCGGCGCGTCGGTGGCGACGATGACGCTCTCCTGGGCAACGCTCGGCGTCGCGACCGTCGTCGGCAGCGCGTTCACCCTGGTCCTGCTCGCGCGCGTCGCGCTGCGCACGCACGCGCTGTCGTTCGCGATGGCGAGCGCAGCCGTCGGCAGCGCGATCGCGATCGGGTCGAGCGACACGGCTGCCTTCGTCGGCGCGATCGGCGTGGGGCTCGGCCTCGCCGCGACGCCGGCGCTGATCACTGCCGCCGCGCGCACGCGCAGCACGGCGGCCGACTATGCACGCGCGTTCAGCGTCGCGACCGCGGCGCTCGGCATCGGGCAGCTCGTCGGCCCGGTGATCGCCGGTGCGCTGGCCGACCGCTTCGGGCCGGCTGCGGCGCCGGCGTTTGCAGCGGCCGCGTACGCGGTCGGCGCGGTGTGCGCGGAACTCGACCGGCGGCTGTCGGGCTGAGCGTGCGTGCGGGCAGCGCACGCGGCGCAACCGGCTGCCTTGCGCGGGTGACCGGATTGCGGCAATCGGCGCACGCGTTCGTCTGGCCGCTGCCTGCGATCCCGATCGACGGTGAGATCGCGCCGGGTCGGTCGGTCACCACACCCCCTGCGGTCGTCGCCCGGCCACTGCCGGCGTGGGTTTGAGCGGCGCCGTATCGGCGGCGATCCGTGGCAACTGGGCGGCCGTGTCGACGAGCAGCCGGCGGATGAGCCGGAGCGCTGCGCCGACATGCCGTTCGGCCATCATCACGAGACCGACAGAAATCGTGATGCTCGGGATCGACAGCGGCAGTACCTGCAGGATGCCCTGCGCGGCGTAGTGCCGGGCCAGCTGGAGCGACAGGAAGCCGACCGAGTCGGTGAACTGAAGCACGCCGACGTTGGTCAGCGTGGAGACGGAGTCGACATGGCGTCGCGGGATGCTGACGCCCTGCTCGGCCATGAAGTGGTCGAGTGCGTCGCGGGTCAGCGCGCTGGCCGGCGGCAGCACCATCGGGTACCCCGCCAGGTCCTTCCACTGCAGCTTCGCCGTCGTCGTGAGCGGGTGGTCTCGACGCACGGCCACGACCATCGGATCGTCGTAGAGCCGTTCGGTGGCGAACTCGGGGCCGAGCGAGCGCGGCGGCAGCAGGCCGACCACCAGGTCGATGTCGCCGGCCCTCAGCGCCGGCAGCAGCGCCGACATCGTCGCCTCGCGGACGTTGACGGCGACGTCGGATGCCTCGCCTTCGAGGGCGGCGACGAAGCGCGGCACCAGCACGACGGCGGTCATCGGCAGGACGCCGATGGACACGCGCGTGATGCGGCCCTGGCCGATGTCCATCAACTCGTCGCGGGCGCTGACGAGGCAATCGAGCATCTTGCGTGCGTGGCGAATCAGGCAGGTGCCGTGTTCGGTCGGCTCCATGCCCCGCGACGTTCGTTCGAAAAGGGCGAAGCCGAGCCCCTGTTCCAGTTGCGCCAGCGTCTTCGAGATCGCGGGCTGCGTCACGTTCAGGTGGGCGGCGACCCGGCCCATGTGCCGCAGGTCGTCGATCGCGACGAGCAGCTGCAGGTGCCTGAACTTCAGGTTGGCCCGGATGTACCAGTCGAGACGGGGCATCGTGCGCTCGCGGATGAGTGGCGGGCAATTATAACGATCCGGTTATCGGCGAAGTCCTGAACTTTCAATGGACGGAATGAGCCGGAATCCCGACCATGCCCCTCGTGCCGTCGTCGTACGGGTCGGTCGAGGCTCCCGGCCGAATGTCGAGGCCGAGTCTCGAGACCGAGTGTCGACACCGACTGTCCCGCCCGTTCGATGCATCCGGCGCGGCCAACCTTCCACACCCATCGAACGAGAGGAAGCAGACCATGCTCATGACCCGCAGACGTGCCCGCAACGCGGTCCTGACGTCGCTGATGCTGTGTGCCGCGATGGCCGCGCAGGCGCAAGGCTGGAGCCCGCTGCAGGTGAACGCGGGCGTCAACGACGCGAAGGCGCTGGTCGACTACCGGCCGCTGGACAAGGCGAGCCGGAACTGGTCGATCTGCGTGTCGGTGCCGCACATGAAGGACCCGTTCTTCCTCGCGGTCAACTACGGCATGGTCGAGGAGGCGAAGCGGCAGGGCGTGCGCGTGCAGACGCTGGATGCGGGCGGCTACACGGGGCTGAACACGCAGATCTCGCAGATCGAGAACTGCGTGGCCGGCGGCGCCGACGCGGTCGTGATGGTGGCGATCGCCCAGGACGGCATGGGCAATCTCCTCGCGCAGCTGAAGGCCAAGGGGATTCCGGTGGTGGACGCGATCAACGGCGTGTCGTCCAAGGACACCGGCGCTCGCGTGCTGACGAGCCCGCGCGACGAGGGTCTGCGAGCGGGCCAGTACCTGGCGCGCAAGCATCCCAAGGGCGGCAAGCCCGTCAAGGTGGCCTGGCTGCCCGGTCCCGCAGGTGCCGGCTTCGTCGAAGCGTTCAACGCGGGCTTCCACGAAGGCATCCGCGACAGCGCCGTCGTCGTCGCCGAGACGAAGAACGGCGACGTCGGCAAGGAGGTCCAGGCGCGGCTCGTCGAGGATCTGCTGCAGACCCACAAGGATCTCGACTACCTGGTCGGCACGGCGGTGATGGCCGAGGCTGCCGTGCCCCTGCTGAAGGCGCGCAAGCTGGCCGGCAAGGTCAAGCTGGTGTCCGTCTACATGACGCCCGGTGTCTACCAGCACCTGAAGGCCGGCAACGTCGAGGCCGCCGGCAGTGCGCCGGTCGTGCTGACGGCCCGCATCATGCTCGACAGCGCCGTGCGGCTGCTCGAGAAGAAGGTCGAGCACAGCGACGTCGGCACCCTGGGGCGCGTCTACACCGCCGCGGACATCGGCACGCTGGACCCGAACACCGTGCTTGCGCCGGCGGGCTTCCGTCCCGTCTTCAACGTCGGCAAGTAGGCCGGTCCGCAGGCCCCCGACCGCCATGCTGCGCCTGTCCCCGCATCCGGCACCCGATGCTCCCGCGCCGGTGCAACCGGTGCTCGGGGTTCGCGGGCTGACGCGGCGCTACGGAGCGCACCTGGCGCTCGATGGCGTGATGCTGGACGTGATGGCGGGCGAGGTGCACGTGCTGTTCGGCGAGAACGGTGCGGGCAAGTCGACGCTGATCTCGATGCTGGCCGGCGCGCTCGCGCCGAGCGACGGCGAGATGGCGATCGAAGGCAGGCGCGTGTCCTACGGATCGGTGGCTGAAGCGCGGGCGCACGGCGTGCGCGCCGTGTTCCAGGAGTTCTCGCTGGTCCCGACGCTGACGGTTGCCGAGAACATCGTGCTCGGCGAGGAGCCGGTCCGCGGCGGCCTGCTGGCCAAGACGCTGGCGATCGCCGAGGCGGGCGCGCTGATCGCGCGACTGGGGTTCGATCTGGAGCCGCGCGCGCCGGTATCCAGCCTG
Source organism: Lautropia sp. (assembly GCA_050248115.1). Lineage (GTDB taxonomy): Bacteria > Pseudomonadota > Gammaproteobacteria > Burkholderiales > Burkholderiaceae_E > Lautropia. Next base: position 330,648 of record JBFWSZ010000008.1, on the reverse strand, counting down.
CCGCGCGGCAAGCAGCAGATGGTGGAGATCTGCAAGGCGTTGCGGCAATCGCCGCGCGTGCTGATCCTGGACGAGCCCACGGCCTCGCTGTCCGAGCACGACGCGCGATCGCTGTTCGCGCTGGTGCGCCGCCTGAAGGCCGAAGGCACCGCGATCGTCTACATCACCCACCGCATGCACGAGATCGCCGAGCTGGGCGATCGCGTCACGGTGCTTCGCGACGGCCGGCGCATCGACACGGTGCCGGCGACGACGCCGGAGTCGACGCTGATCGAGCTGATGACCGGCCGCACGCTGGACAACGTCTACCCGCCCCCCGCACGGGTGCAGGCCCGGGTGCGGCTGGCGATCGAGGGGCTTTCGCTCGTGCCCGCCGAGGGCGTGGTGACGGTGCGCGACGTCGACCTGACGGTCCGTGCGGGGGAGATCGTCGGACTGGCCGGGCTGGTGGGCTGCGGCAAGAGCGAGCTCGCGCAGGCGTGCTTCGGCCTGCGCCGCCCGGCGACCGGCCACATCGTGATCGACGGGCGGCGGACCCGATTCCGCCACCCGGCCGACGCGATCGCGGCGGGGCTCTGGTACAGCCCCGCGGACCGCAAGCACGACGGCCTGGCGCTGGGTCTGGCGGCGGGCGAGAACATGGCGCTGTCGGGGCTGGACTTCGGGCCGCTGCGCGGACGCTGGCTGCGACCGGCCGCCGAGCGGCGCTGGCTCGGCGAACTGTCGGGCCGCGTCGACTTCGCGGCGCAGCGCCTTCGCGAGCCGGCGGCGAACTTCTCCGGCGGCAACCAGCAGAAGGTCATGCTGGCCAAGGGGCTGGCGCAGGCCATCGGCGTGTACGTGTTCGACGAGCCCACGGTCGGCGTCGACGTCGGCGCGCGCCTGGCCATCTACCGGTGCCTGGCCGAGCTGAGCGCCGCCGGGGCGGCGATCCTGCTGGTGTCGTCCGACCTGCCGGAGCTTCTGGGCATGACGCACCGGCTGGCGGTGATGAACGACGGCCTGATCGTCGCGCAGTTCGAGCGCGACGACTACGACCAGCACCGCATCCTCGAGTGCTTCTTCCGATCGCGCGCCACGGCCGACCTGCAATGAACACCCTCACCCGACCTCCGCAGGTGCGCCCGCTGACGGGCGTGGGCACGACCGGGGTGCTGTCGTGGGTCGGCGCGCGCCGGCAGTCGATCGCGCTGCCCGCGATGTTCGTGCTGGCGCTGGTCCTGTTCGCGCTGCAGGCGCCCGGCTTCCTGACGATCGACAACCTGACGAACATGGTGCGTCAGTCGGTCTACCTGCTGATCGTCGCGCTCGGGCAGCTGGTCGTGCTGATCGGCGGCGGCCTGGATCTCTCGGTCGGCGCGGTCGTCGCGCTGACGTCGGTGGCCGGCGCCACGGCGATGGCCGCGGTGTTCGCGGCCCACCCCGAGGCGCCGTGGCTCGCGGTGGCCGCCGGGCTGGCGGTCGGCCTGGCGATCGGCGTCGCGGTCGGTCTGCTCAACGGATGGGGGAGCACGGTGCTGCGCATCCCGCCGTTCATGATGACCCTGGGCATGTCGTCGGTGCTGTTCGGCGTCACGTTGCTGGTGTCGGGCGGAACGCCGATCTACGGCCTGCCACCGGTGCTCGGCGAGGTCTTCGGCTTCGGCGAACTGCTCGGCGTCCCGGTGCCGGCGCTGGTCGCGCTCGCGCTCGTCCTGCTCACCTACGGCCTGCTGGAGTGGTCGCGCTTCGGGCGCCACCTGTATGCGACCGGCGGCAACGCGCGCGCCGCCGAGCTGTCGGGCGTGCGCACCCGGCGGGTGATCGTCGCGTCCTTCGTCGCATCGAGCGTGATGGCGGTCGTCACCGGCCTGCTGCTGACCGCGCGGCTCGACACCGGTGAAGCCAACATCGGCGCGAGCCTCCCGCTCGAGTCGATCGCGGCCTGCGTGATCGCCGGGGTCAGCCTCGGCGGCGGCCAGGGCCGCACGCTGAAGGTGCTGCTCGGCACGCTGCTGATCATGATGGTCGGCAACGGCCTGAACCTCATGCAGATCGGCGCCTACGCCCAGACGATGGCGATCGGCTGCATCCTGATCGTCGCGATGGCGCTCGCGCGCCATTGATCGCCACGTGTAACCACCCATTCGCCCGAACGGAGAACCGATGAACGCACCGATGCAACGACAAGCCCTCGTTCCCATGACCGGCCAGGAGTACCTGGACAGCCTGGACGACGAGCGCGAGGTCTGGATCTACGGCAAGCGGGTCGAGCGGATCACCGCGCATCCCGCGTTCCGCAATTCGGCGCGCATGGTCGCGCGCTTCTACGACGCGATGCACGACCCGGCGCGAAAGGACGTGCTCACCACGGAGACGGAGTGGGGCGGCTTCACCCACCGCTACTTCAGGGCGCCGAAGACGGTCCAGGAACAGGTGGCTGCGCGCGACGCCGTCGCCGAGTCGCAGCGGATCTCCTACGGCTGGATGGGACGGTCCCCCGACTACAAGGGCAGTTTCCTCGCGACGCTGGGCGCGAACTCGGCCTACTACCGCGGCTACGAGGCGAACGCCCGGCGGTGGTACCGCAAGGCGCAGGAGCGCACGGCCTACATCAATCACGCGATCATGAATCCGCCGGTGGACCGGAACAAGTCCAGCGCGGACACCTCCGACGTGTTCGTGCGCGTCGTCAAGGAGAACGACGCGGGGATCTACGTCAGCGGCGCCAAGGTGGTGGCCACCGCGTCGGCGCTGACGAACTACACCTTCGTCGCCCACGCCGGGCAGATCCCGATCAAGGATCCCGCCTACGCCCCGGTCTTCATGGTCCCGACCGGCGCCCCGGGCGTGAAGATGATCTCGCGCATCTCCAACGAGCAGCGCGCGGCGGTGCTCGGCAGCCCCTTCGACTACCCGCTGTCGTCTCGGATGGACGAGAACGACGCGATCCTGGTGCTCGACAACGTGTTCGTGCCGTGGGAGGACGTGTTCATGCACGGCGACGTCGAGCAGGCCAACGACTTCGCGCCGGGCTCGGGCTTCAATGCGCGTGCGGCGATGCACGGCTGCACCCGGCTCGCCGTCAAGCTCGACTTCATCGTCGGCGTGCTGAGCAAGGCGCTGAAGATCACCGGCACCAACGCGTTCCACGGCGTGCAGTCGCGCTTCGGCGAGGTCGTGGCCTGGCGCAACACGATGTGGGGGCTGTCCGACGCGATGGCCAAGAGCGACATCCCGTGGAACGGCATGGTCCAGCCGGACGCGCGCTACGGCGCGGCCTACCGCACCATCTCGCAGGTCGCGTTCCCGATGATCAAGCAGATCATCGAGGCCAGCGTCACCAGCGGCCTGATCTACCTGCCGTCGCACGCCGACGACTTCAAGGTGCCGGAGCTGCGCGGCTACCTCGACCGCTACGTGCGCGGCAGCGGCGGCGTCGACGCCGAGGGCCGGGTCAAGGTGATGAAGCTGCTGTGGGACTGCATCGGCACCGAGTTCGGCGGTCGCAGCGAACTCTACGAGATCAACTACCTCGGCTCGAACGACGTGACGCGGCTGGCCAACCTCTGGGAGGCGCAGGGCAGCGGCGACATGGCGGGCATGGAGGCGCTGGTCGACCGGTGCATGGACGAGTACGACCTCGACGGCTGGAAGGCGCCCGACCTGATCGACAACCACGACGTCAGCTCGCTGCGCAGCCGCTGACCCGAGGAGCGCACGCGTATGCCCAAGGCCATCGACATCGCGCACGTCGTCTACGAGTGCACCGACCTCGATCGCATGCAGGTCTTCCTGGAGGACTTCGGCATGCTCACCGGCAGGCGCGACGCCGGGCAGCTGGTGATGCGCGGCGCGGGCCCGTCACCGGTGCTGCACGTCACGCGCCACGGGTCCGCGAACCGGTTCGTCGGCGCCGCGCTCGAGATGGGGTCGCGAGACGAGCTCGACGCGCTCGCGGCGATGCCCGGCTCGTCTCCGGTCGAGCCGATCGACGACCTGCCCGGCGAGGGCTGGCGGGTGCGCATGCAGACGCCGGACGGCGTCGCGATCGACGCGATCTGGGGCCAGCGACGACTCGAGCCGGTGCCGCTGCGCGAACCCAATCGCTACAACTGGGGCACGGTCAAGAACCGGTTCAATGCATCGTTGCGGCCGCGGCGCGAGCCTGGGCTCGTGCTGCGGATCGGCCACTTCGGGCTTCGCGTGGCCGATCACGAGGTCACGCGGCAGTGGTTCCGCGACCGCTTCGGGCTGCTCGACAGCGACTACCTCTGCGTGCCCGGCGACGAGCGCCGCATCGTGGGCACCTTCGTGCGCTTCGACGCCGGCGAACGCTACGTCGACCACCACTGCATGCTCATCGCGCAGTCGCGCGACCCGTCGGACACCGGCGTGCACCACTGCAGCTTCGAGATGCAGGACCTCGACGCGATCTTCGGTGCCCACGACCACCTGCTGAAGAAGGGCCACGCGCTCGAGTGCGGGATCGGCCGCCATCTCGTCGGCAGCCAGATCTTCGACTACTGGCGCGATCCCTTCGGCAACCGGATCGAGCACTACACCGACGGCGACGTCGCCAACGATGCGTACGAGCCCGTGCGCTATGCGGTCTACGCGGACGAGACCACCCAATGGGGCATGGATCCGCCGCGCGCGTTCTTCGACTGAAGACGTCTTCCCCTTCGCTTCAACCACCCACCAACGGAGTCTCCAGATGGCCCTCAAGAAGCAGCGCTTCATCTCACCCAAGGTCGCCGAGTACCCGCCCGGGCACTGGTCGAACACGATCCGGGTCGGCGACCACATCTGGCTATCGGGCTTCACCGCACGCGCCAACGACCTGAAGACGATCCAGGGCAGCGGCAGCGCCTACGAACAGGCCAAGGTCATCTTCCAGAAGATCAGCGACTGCCTGGAGTCGGCGAACGCCACGATGGCCGACCTGGTCACGATGACGATCTACGTCACCGACATGGCCGACAACAAGGAGGTCTGGCGCGCGCGCCAGGAATTCTTCAGCGGCGACTTCCCGTGCTCGACCCTCGTGCAGGTCGCCGCGCTCGCGAGCCCCGAGATCAAGCTCGAGATCACCGCCCAGGCGATGGCGGGCAGCGGCCGCGCCTGATCCCCGATCGACCCGCGGCCAGGAGAGACCTCATGAACGTCAAGTCGGAGCACGTCCCCTTCACCGGGGCAGAGTACCTGCAGAGCCTGGACGACGGGCGCGAGGTCTGGATCTACGGCGAGCGGGTCGGCAAGATCACCGAGCACCCGGCCTTTCGCAACGCCGCGCGCATGATCGCGCGGATGTACGACGCGCTGCACGATCCGGCGCGCCGCGACGTGCTGACGGTGCCCACCGAGTGGGGCGGGTACACGCACCGCTTCTACCGGGCCCCGCAGACGGTGGACGAGCAGGTCGCACAGCGCGACGCGATCGCCGAGTGGCAGCGATGCGCGTGGGGCTGGATGGGGCGCTCGCCCGACTACAAGGGCAGCTTTCTCGGCACCCTCGGCGCAAACGCGGGCTTCTACCGCGGGTTCGAGGAGAACGCCGCGCGCTGGTACCGCAAGGCGCAGGAGCGCACCTGGTACGTCAACCACGCGATCATGCACCCGCCGGTCGACCGCGACCTGCCCACCGCGGACGGCTCGGACGTGTACGTCAAGATCACCCGGGAGACCGACGCGGGCATCTACGTCAGCGGCGCCAAGGTGGTGGCCACCAACTCGGCGCTGACGCACTTCACGTTCATCGCGCACATCGCGCAGGTGCCGATCGCCGATCCGAAGTTCGCGCCCGTGTTCATCGTGCCCACCGGTGCGCCCGGCGTGAAGCTGCTGTGCAGGGTCTCCAACGAGTACCGGGCGGCGGCGCTGGGCAGTCCGTTCGACTATCCGCTGTCCTCGCGCCTGGACGAGAACGACGCGATCCTGGTGCTCGACGACGTGTTCGTGCCGTGGGAGGACGTGTTCATGCACGGCGACCTCGAACAGGCGAACAAGTTCAACGTCGGTTCGGGCTTCCTCGAGCGCGCGTCGATGCACGGGTGCACGCGCTTCGCGGTGAAGATGGACTTCATCTGCGGGCTGCTCGCGCGGGCGCTCGAGATCACCGGCGCCAAGGGCTTTCACGGCGTGCAGGCCGCGCTGGGCGAGGTGATCGCCTGGCGCAACGCGTTCTGGGCGCTGTCCGACGCGATGGCCAAGAGCGCGGTGCCCTGGAACGGCATGATCCGCCCGGACTCGCACTTCGCCGGCGCGTATCGCGTGCTGAACCAGGAGGCGATGCCGAAGGTCAAGAACATCATCGAACAGATCGTCGCGTCCGGCCTGATCTACCTGAACTCGCACACCGCGGACTTCAAGACCCCGCAGATCCGCGGCTACCTGGACAAGTACGTGCGCGGCTCGGGCGGCACGACGGCGGTGGAGCGGGTCAAGGTCATGAAGATGCTCTGGGACGCGATCGGCACCGAGTTCGGGTCGCGCCACGAGCTCTACGAGATCAACTACATCGGCAGCAACGACATCACCCGGCTGACCAACCTGTGGGCGGCGCAGGGTTCGGGCAACCTCGACCGCTTCAAGGCCTTCGCGCAGTCGGCGATGAACGAGTACGACCTCGACGGGTGGACGGTGCCCGACCTCGTCAACCCGGACGACGTCTCCCTGCTCGGGGCGCGCCGCCGCTGACCGCGCTGGCCGAGGAGAACCCATGCCGCCGATCGAAGGACGCGCCATCCGGCCGACCCCGTCGCAGCCGCTTCCGCGCTTCGACGCGCGCCAGTTCCGCGACGCCATGGGCCGGTTCGCCACCGGTGTGGTGGTGATATCGACCGAGTTCGAGAATGCGGCGCACGCGATGACGGCCAACGCGTTCATGTCCGGCTCGCTCGAGCCGCCGCTGGTGCTGGTCTCCGTCGCCTGCACGGCGCGCATGCACCAGCGCATTCGCGAGGCTCGCGTCTTCGGCATCAGCGTGCTCACGCAGACCCAGCAGGCGATCAGCAATCACTTCGCGGGCAAGCCGATGAAGGACGGCCTGCCCGCGTTCGACCGGGTCGGCGGGCTTCCCGTGGTGGCCGGCGCGGCGGTGCAGCTCGCGGCCGACCTGGAGCACGACTACGGCTGCGGCGACCACACGCTGTTCGTCGGCCGCGTGAGCGAACTGCGCCTGGCGCCCGACGGTCCGCAACCGCTGCTGTTCCACGGCGGCCGCTACGCACGCGTGGCGGCGCCCGACTGGAGCGCCGACGCGCTGCCCGACGGCTTCTGGACCAATCACGAATACCGCTGGTGATGGCGACGACGACGATCATCGACGACGCCAGGACCGGCGCGATCGCGCAGGGGATCGGTGCGCCGCTGCCGCGGCTCGAGGACCCGCGACTGCTGACCGGCGGCGGGCGCTTCGCCGACGACCTCAATCACCCGCGCCAGGCGTGGGGCTACGTGCTGCGGTCGCCGGTGGCGCATGCGCACATCCGTCGCATCGACGTCAGCGCCGCGCTCGAGGTGCCGGGGCTGTTCGCGGTGCTGACCGGAGAGGACTACCGCGCCGACGGGCTGGGCGACATCCCCTGCGTCAGCATCCCGCCGTCGATCACCGGCAAGACCTACCACGCGACGCCGTTCCCGCCACTCGAACCAGAGACGGTGCGCTCGGTCGGCGCCGGTGTCGCCTTCATCGTCGCCGACTCGCTCGCGGCGGCGATCGACGCGGCCGAGCGCGTCGTCGTCGAGTACGACGCCCTCCCGGCCGCGCCGACCGTCGAAGCCGCGATCGCGCCCGGCGCGCCCAGCGTGTGGCCGCAGGCGCCGGGCAACCGCTGCTTCGTGCACGAGATGGGCGACGCACGCGCCACCGACGAGGCCTTCTCTCGCGCCGACCGCATCGTGCGCGCGCGCATTCGCAGCCAGCGCCTCGCCGGCAATCCGCTGGAGCCACGCGCGTGCCTGGGCGTCTACCAGCAGGCGGAGCGGCGCTGGTCGCTGATCACCTCGACCGCCAATCCCCACCGCATCCGGCTGCTGCTCGCCGAGCACGTCTTCCGCGTGCCGGCGCACCGCCTGCACGTCGCCGCCGGCGACGTCGGTGGCGGATTCGGCACCAAGGGCGGGCTCTATCCCGAGGAGATCCTGGTGCTGTGGGCCGCGCAGCGCGTCGGCCGGCCGGTGAAGTGGGTGAGCGACCGCAGCGAGGCCTTCCTGTCCGACTTCAACGGTCGCGACCAGCTCGCCGATGCGCAGATGGCGCTGCGCGCCGACGGCACCGTGCTGGCGATGCGCGTCGTGCTTCACCACAACCTCGGCTGCCAGCTCGGGCCGTCGACGGCACACCCGCCGCTGGTGGGCTCGCGCATGCTGTCCGGCGTCTACGCGTTCCCGGCGATGCACGTCACGGTCAACGGCGTGTTCACGAACACCAGGACGCTGACGACGTACCGCGGCGCCGGCAGGCCGGAGGCGACGCTGGTGGTCGAGCGGATGATGGATCTCTCGGCGGCCGAACTCGGCATCGACCCGACCGAGATCCGCCGGCGCAACTTCATCGACCCGCGGCGGATGCCGTATCGCACCGCGATCGGCGAGACCTACGACTGCGGCGAGTTCGAGGCGGTGATGGACGCGGCGCTCGAGCTCGCCGACTGGCGCGGCTTCGAGGCGCGACGCGCCGTCAGTGCGTCGCGCGGGCTGCTCCGGGGGCGCGGTCTCGCCGTGTACATCGAGGTGTGCGCGACGATCAGCGAGCGAATGGAACTGCGCTTCGACGCGACCGGCGGCCTGAGCATCCTCGCGGGCACCTTCAGCTACGGCCAGGGCCATCACACGAGCTACGCGCAGATGGTGCACGACTGGCTGGGCGTGCCGCTGGAGAAGATCCGGTTCGTGCAGGGCGATACCGACGTCATCGCCACCGGCAGGGGCAGCTTCGGCTCGCGCAGCATGACCGTCGGCGGATCGGCACTGAAGGCGGCCTGCGGGCAGGTCGTCGAGCGTGGCCGGCGCGTGGCCGCGATCCTGCTCGACTGCGAGCCCGAGGCGCTTCGCTTCGAGCGCGGCGTCTACCGGCATGGCACCGACGCCGCGCGCGAAGTGACGCTGGACCGCGTCGCGCGCGCGACCTTCGCGTGGGGGGCGCCGAAGCCGCTGCCGGCGGACCTGTGGAACGGCCTGGAGGGGCAGGGGCACTTCAGTGCGCAGCCGCAGAACTACCCGAACGGCTGCTACGTGGCCGAGGTCGAGGTGGACCCGGAGACCGGCGAGGTCCGGCTGGTCGCGATCGCCGGCGTCGACGACGTCGGCACGATGATCAATCCGCTGCTGCTCGAAGGGCAGATCCACGGCGGCGTGGCCCAGGCCGTCGGCCAGGCGCTGAAGGAGAAGATCGTCCACGGCGACGACGGCCAGCTGCTCACCGGCTCGTTCACCGACTACGCGATGCCGCAGGCGCACGATCTTCCGCGGATGCGGCTGGGCTTCCGGCCGGTGCCGACGCGCACGAACCCCTTGGGTGTCAAGGGCGGTGCGGAGACCGGGACCATCGGCCTGCCGCCGGCGATCGCGGCGGCGGTCGTCGATGCGTTGCGGCCGCTCGGGGTGCGAGACATCGGCCTGCCCGCCACCGCACACACGGTCTGGCAGGCCATCGAGACGGCGCGCGCGCGCGGTGCCGGCAGACAGCAACCGGGCGAAGCGCGATGAACCGCCACACGCCCTACCTTCCGCCCCGGTGAGCGGGCACGCCAACGAAGCGACTGCACGAACATGGAACTGACGGGACAACAATTGCTGCCGCTGCCGCGCGACCGCGTGTGGTCGGCGCTGCTCGATCCGGTCACCCTGCGGGCTGCGATCCCCGGGTGCGAATTCGTCACCGACGAGGGCGAGGGCGTCTTCGCCGTCGGCGTGCTGGCCGCCGTCGGGCCCGTGAAGGCGCGATTCAAGGGCCGCATGCGCCAGCAGGATCTGCAGCCGCCGCAACGCTACACGCTCAGCTTCGAAGGCGACGGCGGCATGGCCGGCTTCGCCAAGGGGTCGGCCGAGGTGGAGCTCACCGAGGAGGGTGACGATCGCGCCCAGACCCGCCTCACCTACCGGGCGCAGGCGCAGATCGGCGGGCGCCTCGCGCAGATCGGCGCACGGCTGGTCGATGCGACGGCGGCCAGGATGTCGACGCAGTTCTTCGAGCGCCTGACGCAGACGATCGTCGCGCCGGCGGGCGCTTCGGCGGTGTCGGGCGAGCCGCGCGTCGCGGCTGCGGCCACCGACGCGGCCGCGACGAGGCAGGGGGCGGCATCGATGCCTGCCTCGGCGTCGGTCTCGGCGTCGGCGCTGCCCGCAGGCGCGCCGGCGGTTCCGCATCCGGCGCACGGCGTCGTCACGCTGCAGATGCCGGCCTGGACCTGGGTGATCACCGTCGTCGCGCTGGCCGGCCTCGTCGGCTGGCTCGCCGCGCGCTAGCCGGAGCGCATCGCATGGCACGCCGGATGACGATCTCGATGACGGTGAACGGGCAGTTGCAGGCGCACGAGGCGGAGCCGCGCACGCTGCTCGTGCACTTCCTGCGTGAGCACTGCGGGTTGACCGGAAGCCACGTCGGCTGCGACACCTCGCAGTGCGGCTGCTGCACGGTGCACCTGGACGGACGCGCGGTGAAGGCCTGCACGGTGCTCGCCGCGCAGGCGCAGGGTGCCGAGGTGACGACCATCGAGGGCATCGGCAGCGTCGACAGGATGCATCCGCTTCAGGAGGCATTCCAGCGTCACCACGCGCTCCAGTGCGGCTTCTGCACGCCGGGCATGGTGATGCAGGGCATCGACATCGTGCGGCGCGGCCGCGGCGACGACGAGGGCGCGGTGCGCCGCGACCTCGAGGGCAATCTGTGCCGTTGCACCGGCTACCAGAACATCGTCGACGCGATCCTCGACTACGCGGGGCGGGTCGACGCGAAGGCCGTCGACCCGACGCCGCGATGAGCAATGCGATGGTCGACTTCGACTACGCGCGACCGGCGCGCCTGTCGGAGGCGCTCGGGCTGCTCGTCGGGGAGCCGACGGCGCAGGCGCTCGCCGGCGGACAGTCGCTCATCCCGGTGCTCAAGCAGCGCCTCGCGCGCCCGGCCCTGCTGGTGGACCTGCAGGCGCTGCCGGAGTTGCGCGGCATCGCGCTGCACGGCACGGTGCTGCGCATCGGCGCGTTCACCAACCATGCCGAGGTGGCGGCCAGCGCGGTGGTGGCCGAGGCCCTGCCCGCGCTGTCGGCGATGGCGAACGGGATCGCGCATCCTCAGGTGCGGCACATGGGCACCATCGGCGGCTCGGTGGCGCACAACGACCCCGGCGCCGACTATCCCGCCGCCGTGCTTGGCCTGGGCGCGACGGTCGTCACCGACCGTCGGCGAATCGCAGCGGACGACTTCTTCCGCGGGCTCTTCGAAACCGCGCTCGAACCGGGTGAGCTCGTGCTCCAGCTGGAGTTCCCCCGCCACCGGCGCAGCGGCTACTGCAAGATCCCCCATCCGGCGTCGGGGCTGGTCGACACCGGTGCGTGGGTGACGCGGCTGGACGACGGCGTTCGCGTCGCCATCAACGGCGCGTCGCCCTGCGTGTTCCGTCATCGCGAACTCGAGGCACGGCTGGGCGCGCGATTCGCGCCCGACGCGATGCTGGATTTCCGCGCCTCGCACGAAGGACTGAACGACGACCTCCACGCGAGCGCGGCCTACCGCGCCCGGCTGATCGGCGTCGCCGTGCGCCGCGCCCTCGAGATGGCGCTTCGCAACTGACGCGCCGGCCCCATCCACCCCGCCACCGGATCCACGAATGCGACTGCTCTCCTTCCTGACCCCGACCCGCGCCAGTTTCGGCGTGCTCGATGGCGACCGCGTGATCGACATGGGCGTGCGCCTGGGCGACAGCTGTCCCGACCTCAAGCGCGTGCTGCAGTCCGGCGCGCTCGATCGCATCGGCGCGCTTTCGCGTGGCGCGCCGGCGGACTACCGGCTCGAGGACATCCACTTCCTGCCGCTGCTGCCCAACCCCGGCAAGATCGTCTGCGTCGGCCTGAACTACGTCGCTCACCGTGCGGAAGGCGGGCACAAGACGACGTCGCCGGCACCGGTGATCTTCCTGCGCATCCCGGAATCCCAGGTGGGCCACGGCCGCCCGATGCTGTGCCCGCGCGAGTCGCACCAGTTCGACTACGAGGCCGAGATGGCGGTCGTGATCGGCAAGGCGGGGCGGCGCATCGGCGCGCAGGCCGCGCTGTCGCACATCGCCGGCATCAGCTGCTACAACGACGGCTCGGTGCGCGACTGGCAGCTGCAGACGACACAGTGGTCGCCGGGCAAGAACTTCCCCGCCACCGGTGCCTTCGGTCCGTGGCTGGTGACACCCGACGAGGTCGACCCGAGTCGCAGTCTGCGCCTGCAGTGCCGCCTGAACGGCGAGACGATGCAGGACACCACGACGGACCTGATGATGTTCGGGCTCGTCGAGCTGATCACCACCATCTCGACGTGGACGACGCTCGAGGTCGGTGACGTCATCGTGACCGGGACGCCGGGCGGCGTCGGGCTTCGGCGCGACCCGCAGGTGTGGATGAAGCACGGCGACGTGGTCGAGATCGAGCTCGAGGGCGTCGGCGTCCTGCGCAACCCGGTCGTCAAGGAAGGGCCGGCGGCATGAGCGGCGCGGCCGACCCGGGGCTCGTCGCATTCCAGCCGCTGGACGAGGCGACGCGCGCGCGGCTGGCGCACTGCGGGGCGGCCACGCTGGCCAACGCCGTGCTCAAGCGCGGCATCCGCAAGTCCTTCCTGCTCGGCCTGGGGGCGGTGCGCGAGGGCCAGCCGAAGCTGATCGGGCCGGCCTGGACGCTGCGCTTCATCCCGGCGAGAGAGGACAAGGACAGCATGGCACTCTATGCGCGCGAGGACAGCATGCACCGGCGCGCGATCGAGGAGTGCCCGGCCGGCGCGGTGCTGGTCATGGACACCGGCGGCGACACCGCGGCGTCTTGCATGGGCGACCTGATGGCGCTGCGGCTGCAGGTGCGCGGCGTGGCCGGCGTCGTCACCGACGGCGGCTTTCGCGACACGCCGGGCATCGTCGACACCGGGCTGCCGTGCTTCCAGCGCGCGCCTTCGGGGCCCGCGACGCCGGTGGCACTCTCGCCGGTCGCGTTCAACCAGCCGGTCGGATGCGCCGGGGTCGCCGTCTACCCGAACGACGTCGTCGTCGGCGACGGCGAGGGCGTGGTCGTGATCCCGCGCCACCTCGTCGACGAGGTGGCGGCCGAGTGCGAGGGCACCGCCGACTACGAACGCTTCGTCGCGATGCACATCCGGCGTGGCCGCTCGATCTTCGGCCTGTTCCCGGCCACTGCCGCCACGACGATCGAATACCAGGCCTGGGTCGCCGACGGTCGACCCGGCCTCGTCTGAACGTCCGAACCCAACGAGGAGACCCGATCGATGAACCAGGAACAGCACCCCAACGTGTCGCTTGCCCGCACCCTCGAAGTGCTGCTGCATCGCGAAGCGCTCGACCACACCAAGTGGATCGAGTTCCCCGAGTACGGGCTGCGCCAGTACTTCCTCTGGAAGAACCCGGAGACCGGCGCCTCGATCGCGCTCCTCGAGTTCGACGTGGGCGGCCGGATCCCGGTGAAGCACACGCACGCGTCGAACCAGTTCATGTACTGCCTGGAGGGCGACTACGAGTACACGGACGTCGGCCTGCGCCTGAAGCCGGGCTCCTTCTACATGAACCCGAAGGACCATCCGCACGGGCCGACGCTGGCGCACGCGAAGAGCGTGCTGATCGAGATCTACGACGGCCCGCACTACTACGAGAAGCCGGTCTTTCACACCGACGAGACGATCGGCGAATTCCTCGCGAAGAAGGACTGACGCCTGCGGCGTTCCGGCCGCCGCCGATCGAACGCGCGCCGCCGGCGCGCGGTCCGGCGACGGTGACCCGCGCGGTCGACGGCTTGCGGGTGCTTCACTTCATCATCGACGGCAGCCACAACGCCATCGCCGGAAAGTAGATCACGAGCGCGAGGCACGCCAGCGCGGCGACGACGAAGCCGCCGATGTTCGCGAACATCCGCCAGGTGTTGACCTCGGGCAGCAGGCTCTTGACGACGAAGACGTTCATGCCCATCGGCGGCGTGATCAGTCCCAGCTCGACGACGATGACGACGATCACGCCGAACCACACCGGGTCCAGGCCGAGACCGACGATGATGGGGTAGAAGATCGGGATGGTCAGGAAGATCATCGCCAGGCCGTCGAAAACGCAACCCAGCATCAGGTAGATCACGCACATCAGCACGACGACCGTCAGCGGCGAGACGTCCAGCGAGCCCACCCAGGTGGCGGCGTTCTGCGTCAGCCCGGTCATCGTCAGGAAGTTGGTGAAGATGCCCGCCCCGATCGTCACCGGCAGGATGACCGCGGTCAGCTCCACCGATTCGGACAGCGCCTCGCGCAAGGTCTGCAGCGTGGCGCGTCCGCGCATCGCCAGGATGCCCAGCGCGCCGGCGGCGCCCAGCCCGGCGCTTTCGGTCGGGGTGAAGATGCCGAGGTAGAGGCCGCCGAACACGAAGGTGAACAGCAGCCCCGCGGGCAGCAGGCCGCGCAGCGCGAGGAAGCGCTCGGCCCACGTCGAGCGCGTCACCTGCCCGACGACCTGGGGGCGGGTGCGGGCCGTCAGCCAGACGGCGGCCATGTACAGGAGCGTGAGCGCGATGCCCGGGATCACGCCCGCCGCGAACAGCTTGCCGATGTCGGTCTCGGTCAGGATGCCGTAGATCACCATCGGCACGCTGGGCGGGATCAGGATGCCGATGGTTCCACCCGCCGCGATGGTCGCCCCCGAGAAGGCATCGTCGTAGCCGTAGCGGCGCATCTCCGGCACCGCGACGCGGGTCATCGTGGCCGCGGTCGCCAGCGAACTGCCGCAGACCGCGCCGAATCCCGCGCAGGCGCCCAGCGAGGCGTGCGCCAGCCCGCCGCGCATGCCGCCGAGCCAGCGCTGCGCCGTGGAGAACAGGTCGTTGGCGACGCCCGCCTTGAAGATGAACGAGCCCATCAGCACGAACAGCGGGATCACCGTCAGGCCATAGCTCATGCCGATGTCGACGACCTGCTGGGCGGCCATCGCGAACGCCGGCTCGGCGCCGCGATACCAGGCGAAGCCCGCGAGGCCGACCACCGCCATCGTGAAGCCCAGCGGCAGGCCGGCCAGGGCCAGGGTGAACAGGGCCGCGAAGCCCAGCAGCGCGATCAGCATCGGTGACGAGTCGGCTCAGGTGGCCGCGTGTGCGTCCGCGGCGCCCCGCAGGCCGCACCACGCGAGGACGGCGGCCGTGATCAGCGAAAGCGCGCACATGAAGTAGGCCGCCGGGAAGGTCGGCAGGTTCAGGTAGCCGATGACGTCGGCATTGCGCCGCATCGACCCCGCGATGTCCCACAGGAGCCAGGCCTGCGCCGCCAGCACGGCCGCGGCGCCGAGGCAGAGCGCGCCCTGGTGCCAGCGGCGGGCCCGGCCCCGCAGCCGGTTCTGCAGGATGTCGAGCGAGATGTGCCGTCCGCGCAGCGAGGCGGCGGGCAGGCCGCCGAAGACCGCGATCACCATCGCGAACTGGACGAGCTCGATCGCACCGGCCAGCGGCGTCGCGAACAGATACCGCCCGGCCACGTCCACCACGACGAGCAGCATCATCGCGAGCAACGCCACGCCGGCCATCGCCTCGAGCCAGAAGACAGGTCGCAGTCCCTTCATGCGCGGATTCCGGTCGTCAATGTATCAGCTGTTCGCGATAGAACTTCACCGCCGCGGTGCCGTCGATGCCGCGCGTCTTGGCGTCCTTGATCCACTCTTTCTCGAGGAAGGCGAAGCGCTTGCGCAACTCCGCGTTCAGCGCATCGCTCGCGTCGCTGAACTTGAAGCCGGCCTCCTTCATCTGCTTGACCGATGCGGCACTCGCTTCGTCCAGCGCGGCGAGCCGGTCCGCGAAGGCGGCACCGCCGAGCCTCGCGATGGCGGCCTTGTCGGCGTCGCCCAGGCCGTCCCACTTGCGCTGGTTCAGCACGAACGCGAAGGAGCCGGCGGTCTCCAGGTTCTTGAAGCGCAGGACGCCCTTGGTGCTCGGCGCCAAGTTGAACGACGAGACCTCGATCGGCGTCACCGCGGCGTACGCGTCGACGATGCCCTTGGAGACGACCTCGAAGTAGCGGACGGCCGGGCCGGCGACGATGCCCGAGGTCAGCGCGCCCCACTGCCGCGCAGCCGTGCCCGGCGTCGTGGCGATCTTGGCAGAGTGGAACTCGTCGATCGTGGTGAAGCATTCCTTCAGGCAGTAGAACCCCTGGTTCGGGAACGCGAACAGCGACATCAGCTTCACGCCCTTGTAGCGCGCGTCCTTCTGGAAGTAGCGCTCGTGCGTCGCCCACAGCGCCTTGGACATCTGCACCGACGATGCGCCGGGCCCCGGCAGCTCGGTCAGCATTTCCGGCTGAAGCCGCTTGGGCACCACCCCGGTGTACTGCAGGGCCACGTCGGCGATGCCCTTCTGCACCATGTCCAGCTGCCCCGGCGGCGGCGCGAGGCTGCTGCTGGCGAACTCGATCTTCACGCGGCCCGCGGTCGAGGTCTCGACGTCCTTCGCCCACGGCACGAGGACCTTGGCGACGATCGGGTGCCCGGGCGGGAAGAAGGTGCTGAGCAACAGCTTGGTCTGCGCCGAGGCTGCCGTCGCGGTCAGCAGCGTCGCGGCGAGGGTCAGGGTGTGAATCGGTCGAAGCTTCACTGCGATTTCTCCTTTGTCGAGAAGTGATCGGGTCGAGATCGTGTCGCGGGGCCGATGATCGCAGTCCAGCCGAGCGGCTCGCTTCACCAGACACCGATGAAGATCCGGCCGCTGTCGCGGTGATCTTCGGTACGGCGAATCACGGTCGCGTCGTCCACGGTGGTGCGAACCTTGCGCTGCAGGCTCCACGCCAGCAGCCGATCCCGCATGTCGTGGCGCACGTGGTCCAGGCCGGGCGCGTCGCCGAGGTCGACGGTTTCGTCCGGATCCTGCGCCATGTCGAAGAGCTGTGGGCGCATGCCCTGCCAGTGGACGAACTTCCATCGATCGGTGCGGACCATCCAGCCCCGGCACGCGTCGGGCCGGCGCCCCAGCGCGTGGCGTGCCGCTCGAAAGCCGTAGTCCAGTTCGCTGATCGCGGCGTCCCGCCAGTCGCCGTGGCCGTGCCCGTGCAGGAGCGGCGTGAGCGAGCGACCCTCGACGACGTGATCGGCCGCGTCGAGGCCCAGGCTGTCCAGGATGGTCGGCACGACGTCGACCGACTCGACCATCGCCAGGCTGGCGGAACCCCGCGTCGCCCGTGCCTGCGGGCGCGGGTCGACGACGATCATCGGCACGCGGACCGCCTGCTCGTAGAAGAGTTCCTTCTCGCCCAGCCCGTGGTCGCCGAGGTGGTCGCCGTGGTCGGACGTGAAGATGATCAGCGTGTCCCGGCTGCGCCCGCTGCTGTCCAGAAAGTCGATGACCCGCTGCAGGTGATCGTCGACCTGCTTGACGAGGCCCATGTACGTGGGCCGCACGTGGCGCACGACGTCCTCTCGCGCGTAGCTCAGGCAGTCGCCATGGGCCGCGCGATACGCCTGGACCACCGGGTGCGCGTTCTCCCTCGCCGGGTCCGCGCGGATGATGGGCCCGCTGTCGGCGCCGCGGTACATCGCGTGGTAAGGCGCCGGTGCCATCAGCGGCCAGTGCGGCTTGATGTAGGAGAGGTGAAGGACCCAGGGCTTGTCGCCCTGTGCCTCCATGAAGGCCAGCGCCCGGTCGGTCATGTAGGCCGTCTCCGAGTGCCGCTCCGCGACCTTCGCCGGCAGGTGCGCGTACCGCAGCAGCCAGCCGCTCGCCGCATTGCCCTGCTCGTCGACGGTGCCGATCACGTAGTCGGTCCACGGGTCCGGGCTGTCGTAGCCATGCGCCCGGAGGTAGTCGGCGTATCCCGATTCGCGGCCCGGCGGGGCGTGGCCGTCGTAGCGATCCAGCTCTCCGAAGCCGCCGTCCAGCCTCAGCCTGGCGTCGCGCGAGTCCTTCGGCAGCCCCAGCCGCTCGAGGCTCGCCGTGTCCGGGATGACGTGCGTCTTGCCGGCCAGCGTCGCGGTGCGGCCCGCGCGCGCCAGGTGATCGCCCAGCGTCACCTGGTCCGCGGAGAACGGCACGTGGTTCCAGGTGCTGCCGTGGCTCGACATGTAGCGCCCGCTGTAGAAACTCATGCGCGACGGTACGCATACCGGAGACTGCACGTAGGCCCGGTCGAAGCGCACGCCGCGGCGTGCCAGTTCGTCGATGGCGGGCGTTTGCAACACCGGGTGCCCGTAGCACGACAGATAATCCCAGCGCAGCTGGTCGCACATGATGAACAGCACGTTGCGCAGTGGCTGTGCGTCGGATCCGGGCATGATTCTGCTGTCGTGGCCTTGTCTCGGCTCAATGTCGCACGCCGCGTCATGACCATCCAATGAATGCTTTGGTCGGGTGAATAACCGATCGGTAATGATCTCGACTCGGACCGCACCGTGGCGCGCCTAGACTGGTACATCCGTTCGAACCTCAAGCCCAGGCACCTGCAGCTGCTCGTCGCGCTCGACGACCTGCGGCACGTGGGCAGGGTGGCCGCGATGCTCAACGTCAGCCAGCCCGCGGTCTCCAAGGCCCTCGGCGAGCTCGAACGCGGGATCGGCGTGCAGCTGTTCGAGCGCGGAAAACAGGGCCTGGTACCGACCCCGTACGGCGAGTGCATGGTCCGCCTGTGCCGTTCGATGCTGAACGACCTCGACGCCGTCGGCGAGGAACTCAGGCAGTTGCAGCGTGGCGAGGCCGGCCGCCTGAGGATCGGCGTGCTGCCGGTCGCAGCGCCCGTCATCGTCCCGCGTGCCGTGCTGGCGTTGCGGCGCGCCGCGCCGCGCGCGGGCGTCGTCCTGCACGAGGCGACGGCGGACCGGCTGTTGCCGATGCTGCGGGAGGATCGGCTCGACCTGGTCGTCGGCACGCTGCCGGCCGCGTCGGCGACCGTCGGCCTGGAGGTGCGCATGCTCCACCCGGGCGAATCGGTCAGCGTCGTGGCGGGCGTGCGGCATCCGCTGGCCGCGCGACGCCGGGTCGGCGCCAGGGACCTGGCGCGATTCACGCTGATCATTCCGCCGCAGGGAACCGTGTATCGCTTCACGGTCGAGCGTGCGCTGGATGCCCTGGGCCTGGAGCCGGACATGCCGGTCATCGAGTCGGGTTCGATGACCGCCAGCAACACGCTGCTTCGCGAGTCGGATGCCGTCGGGTTCTATTCGCCCCACCTGGCAGCGCACTACATCCGGTTGGGGTGGCTCAAGGCGCTCGCGATCGACGTGCCGAGCGTCTCGGCGCCGATCGGCTGCCTCTGGAGCAAGCGTGCCGAGCAGGGGTCCGCGCTGGGCCACTTCGTCGAGCTGCTGCAGGCCGTGGTCACGTCCGAGCTGAAGTAGGCGCGCCGCCCCCGGCAGCCGTGGGGTGCCGCCCGGCAACCGCGCCGCGTCACGCGAGGGCGCAGTTCGGCGCCGTCGGCTCGTTCATCGGAGGCCCTCGGTCCAGGTGGCCAGCCGGCTGCTCACGATGTGCAGCGCCGGCGCCTCGTGGCGACCGGCCAGCGTGACGAGACCGAATCGTGCCGTCGCGTCGAGGCTCGGCGTCACGTCGAGGGGCACGAGATCGCTCGCGACCGCGGTGACGGTGAGCACGATCACGTCCGCGCGCTGCGCCAGCGCCACGATGCTCAGCGTCTCGTCGCAGTGCAGGGTCACCATGTCTTGTGGGTTTGCTTCGGGCCCGTACCGCGCGACCAGCATCCGCGCCACTTCGTCGCTCAGTGGCGTCGACGCGATCGGATAGGCCCTCAGCTCGCGCAGCGTCACCGCGCGCCCGCGGGCGCGCAGCGGATGGTCGCGCCGCACGAGGAAGCCGGCACCCAGCTCGAAGGCGCACGCGATCGCCAGGTCTGCCGAGGGCACCATCGAGCGCACGTCGACGATGGCCGCGTCGAGCCGCTGCGCCCGCAGCTCGTGCAGCAGGACGGTGGTGCTGCCCCGCGAGACGTGCACCTGCAGACGTGGGTGGTGCTCGGCCATGTGCTGCATCAGCGGGGTCGAGAACAGCGCGCCCGGCGCCGAGCTCAGCCCGATGCGCAGGGTGCCGCTCAGGCCGGTGTGCAGGCCCTTGCCGGCCGCCTTGAGCGCGTCGGCGTCGCCCACGAGCCGACGGGAGCGCCTGAGGACCTCCAGGCCGAACGGCGTGAGCGAGATGCGGCGCCCGATTCGGTCGAACAACGCGCCGCCCAGTTCATCCTCCAGCCCCCGGATGCTTCGCGACAACGCCGGCTGGGTCACGAACAGCGCCTTGGCGGCCTGCACGAAGGAGCCGATCTCGGCGAGGACGACGAAGTGGCGGAGTTGGACCAGGGTCACGCCGTAATCATGCCTGAAACTCATTGATAGTGATCAAAGAATGCATTGGATTTTAGTTCTGCGTGTCCATACCATGCATCAAATTGCATCGTCGACCGAGTCGCTTGCACTTAAGTGCGCCGCCCGAGGGCGCGGTCAGGACAGGAGCCCGACGCTTGAACCGTCTCAGCGAATCCGCCGTCCAGGCATTCGTCGCCGTCCGGCGGGACATCCACCGCCACCCGGAACTGGCGTTCGACGAGCACCGCACCAGCGCGCTGGTGGCCGAGCAGCTGCGGGCGTGGGCCTACGAGGTCGCCACCGGGCTCGGCGGCACCGGGGTCGTCGGTACGCTGGTGCGTGGCGGGTCCGGGCGGCGCATCGGCCTGCGCGCCGACATGGATGCGCTTCCGATCGCGGAGGCCACCGGCGCCGCGTGGAGCAGTTGCAGCCCCGGCGTGATGCACGCCTGCGGACACGACGGCCACACGGCGATGCTGCTGGCCGCGGCGCACGAGTTGGCGACGAACGGCCGATTCGACGGCACGCTGCACCTGATCTTCCAACCGGCCGAGGAAGGCGGTGGCGGGGCGCTGCGGATGATGGCCGACGGCCTCTTCGAGCGATTCCCCTGCGACGCGATCTTCGCGATGCACAACATGCCGGGCATTGCGCAGGGCCGCCTGGTGTTCCGCGCGGGCCCGACGATGGCGTCCTCGGACTACGCGACGGTGACGCTGCACGGAACAGGAGGCCACGGCGGCCTGCCGCACCGGACGATCGACCCGGTCGTCGGCGCGGCTTCGCTGGTGATGGCACTGCAGACGGTGGTGTCGCGCAACGTCGACCCGCTGCAACCGGCGGTCGTGACCGTCGGCGCGCTGCACGCCGGACAGGCCAACAACGTGATCCCGCCGACGGCGCGGATGGAGATCAGCGTGCGCGCGCTGGCGCCGCAGGTGCGGCTCGATCTGGAGCGGCGCATCAGGGCGCTGGCCGCGGCGCAGGCCGACAGCTTCGGCCTGCGCGCGGAGGCCGACTGGCGGCCCGGCTACGCCGTGCTGGTCAACGACGCCGAGCAGACGGCGCGCGCGCTCGCCGTGGCGCGCAGGCACTTCCCGCCCGAACAGGTCGACGCGCACGGTCCGATGCTCACCGGAAGCGAGGACTTCGCGTTCATGCTCGAACGCGTGCCGGGCTGCTACCTGCTCATCGGCAACGGCGAGGGCGACGAGCCCGGTGCCTGCATGGTCCACAACCCGGCATACGACTTCAACGACCACAACATCGGCACCGGCGCGTCCTACTGGATCGCGCTGGTGCACGAGCTGCTTTCACCGATCGACACGACGGAGGAGACGACATGAACCCGCGCAATCTCATCAACGGCATCGTGGCCGGCGGCGCGCTGGCGCTGGCGGCGCTGAGCGGCGGCGCCCAGGCCCAGACGACGCTGACCCTGTCCAACTGGGTGCCGCCGACGCACTGGCTGCCCCGGGAAGTGTTGCTGCGCTGGGCCGATGACGTCGGCCAGGCGACCGCCGGCCGAGTGAAGATCAACATGCTGCCCAAGGCCGTGGGGTCGCCGCCGCAGCACTGGGAGCTCGCACGAAAGGGCGTGGCCGCCGTCACCTGGGGCAACTTCACCTACGAGCCCGAGCGGTTCAAGCACGTCTGGTTCGTCGAGCTGCCGATGATGGGCGGCAACGCGGAGGCGGGCTCGGTCGCGCTGTGGCGCACCTACGAGAAGTTCCTCGCCGGCAACGATGCGTTCAAGGGGGTGGTCGTGCTCGGCGTGGCCATGTTCGGCGGCGGCCAGTTCCACCACCCGGGCAGGCTGATCGCATCGTCGGACGACCTCAAGGGCCAGAAGGTCCGCATGGGCGGGCCGATCCAGAAGCGCCTGCTCGAGGCGCTGGGCGCGGTGCCGGTGTCGGCGCCGGCCACCAAGGCGTACGAGATGCTGGAGGGCGGCGCGATCGACGCGTCGCTTCATCCGATCGAATCGGTGGTGAACTTCCGACTGGACGGCAAGCTGAAGATGCACAGCATCGTGCCGAATGGGCTCTACGACGCGGCCTTCTTCATGGTGATGAACGAGGCCAGGTTCAAGGCGCTGCCGGCCGCGGACCAGCAGGCGATCCTGACGGTCTCGGGCGAGGCGCTGTCGCGCCGCTGGGGCAAGGCCTTCGACGAACAGAACGAGGCCGCCGAGGCCCGGATGCGCGCCGACGGCCACACCTTCGGCAAGCCCGACGCGGCGCTGCTCGACAGGATCCGCAAGGTGCGCGATGCGATGCTCGAGGATCTGCAGGCCGAGGGCCCGTCCTTCGGCGTGAAGGACTACCGGGCGATGGTCGCGTTCTACGAGCAGCAGTACCGGTCGCTCGCCGAGTGACGCGAGGCGCGGCCATGAAGCGATTGCTGAAGGCTGTCCAGCGCGCGATCGGCGCCGTGCTCGTCGTGAGCCTGAGCCTCATGGTCGCGCTCACCTTCGTCGACGTGCTGGGTCGCCGCCTGTTCAACACGCCGGTCTTCGGCGCCAACGACATCACCGAGCACCTGATGGCGGTCATCGTCTTCGCCGGGCTGCCGATGCTGACGGCGCGGCGCGGCCATCTCAGCATCGACCTGTTCGACGCCTGGCTGCTGCAGCCGCGGCTGTGGTGGTGGCACAAGCTCGTCGACCTGCTGATCTTCGCCGTGCTCGGGCTCGTCGCGTGGCAGTACTTCCTCGCGGTCGCCGAGGCGCAGACCAACAGCGAGGTCAGCCCGGCGCTGACGATCCCGCGCGCCTGGAGCTACGCCTTCATCGCGTTCACGACGGCGCTCGCCGCGGTCACGGCGCTCTTAGTGGGCTCGCCTGCGCGACACGCGGCGGGCGAGACGGAGTTCGATGCATGACCATCGGCCTCGTCTGCCTCGCCGCCGTGCTGCTCCTCGCGTTCCTGCGCGTGCCGCTGGGCTTTTCCCTGCTGACGGTGTCGATCGCCGGCATCGGCGTCGTCAACAGCTTCGATGCGGCACGCACGATGATTCCGCTCACGCTGACCGACGCGGTGTTCTCCTACGACCTGGCCGTGGTGCCGCTGTTCATCCTGATGGGCGACGTGCTGTCTCGCACCGGCATCTCGCACGATCTGTTCCGTGCCGCCAATGCCTTTCTCGGCGCCGTGCGCGGCGGCCTCGCGCTCGCGACCATGGTGACCTGCGGCGGCTTTGCCGCCGTGTGCGGATCGAGCTTCGCGACGGCGTCGACGATGTCGAAGGTCGCCTACCCGAGCATGAAGCAGTTCGGCTATTCCGACCGGTTGGCATCGGCGACGATCGCAGCCGGCGGCACGCTGGGCATCCTGATCCCGCCCTCGATCATCCTGGTGATCTACGGCATCCTCACGCAGCAGAACATCGGCCAGCTGTTCATTGCCGGGGTCCTTCCCGGACTGCTCGGACTGGCGCTGTACATGCTGGCGATATCCGCCGTGGCCTGGCTCAGGCCGGAACATGCGCCGCGCGGCGCGCGGTCCAGTGCGCAGGAACGCTGGCAGTCGCTCGTCGGCGTCTGGCCTTTCCTCGTGCTGTTTGGGCTGATCTTCGGCGGGCTCTACCTGGGGTGGTTCACGCCGACCGAAGCCGGCGGCATCGGTGCCGGTGGCGCGCTGATCGTCGCGACCGTGCAGGGTCGCCAGACCTGGCGCCGGTTCTACGACACGCTGCTCGCCACGGCGCAGACCTCGGTCATGCTCTACACGGTGCTGTTCGGCGCGATGCTCTTCTCGCAGCTGATCGCCTTTTCGGGCCTGGCCGACGGCCTGCTGGACGCCGTCCAGTCGTCGGGCCTGTCGAGACTGGGCGTGCTGATCGCCATCCTGGCGGTGTTCCTCGTGCTCGGCTGCGTCATGGATTCGATGGCGATCATCCTGATCTTCGTTCCGCTGTTCACGCCGACCTTGCTGGCGCAGGGTTACGACCTGGTGTGGTTCGGCATCATCGTGGTGGTGCTCACCGAGATCGGGCTGATCACGCCGCCGATCGGCATGAACGTGTTCGTGCTCAAGGCCAACCTGCCGCAGGTGCCGGTGGGCACGATCTTCCGCGGGCTGGCGCCCTTCATCGCCGCCGACGTCATTCGCCTGGGCATCCTCGTCGCGTTCCCTTCGATCAGCCTGCTGCTGGTGCACTGGATGAGGTAGGCGCCGCCCCGTACAATCACCGGATCGATCGGGAGAGACCGGTACGCACAACCGCGCGTGCCGGCGCCGAAGGAGCAACCGCCCCGGAAACTCTCAGGCCAAAGGACCGATCGACTGCCAAGTCTCTGAAGAGCATCCGGCCTCGTCAGCCGGATCACCGAAGGAGCAAGTGACGCCGCCGGCGTCACGAATCTCTCAGGTTCCGAACAGAGGGGGCGCGCGCCGCACAGGGTGTGTGGTGCGCCACCGTCCCCGACCTTCATTGGAGCCTGTCCCATGCAATCGATCGCCGTCGTCGGCGGTGGCATCACCGGTGTCACCACGGCCTACGCGCTGGCCAAGCGCGGCTACGAAGTCACCCTGTTCGAGCAACACCGCTATGTGGCGATGGAAACCTCCTTCGCCAACGGTGGCCAGCTGTCGGCGTCCAACGCCGAAGTCTGGACGCACGGGTCCACCCTTCTCAAGGGCCTGAAGTGGATGCTGCGCAAGGACGCGCCGCTGCTGGTCGATCCGCGACCTACCTGGCACAAGCTGTCGTGGTTCGCCGAGTTCGTCGCCAGCATCCCGCGCTACCGGCCCAACACGGTCGCGACGGCGCGCCTGGCCGTGGCGGCGCGGCGGCACCTGTTCGCGTGGGCCGAGGCCGAGGGCATCGACTTCGACCTGAGGCGCCAGGGCATCCTGCACGTCTACCGCGACAAGGCCGGCTTCGATCACGCCGCCGGCGTCACGAAGCTGCTCGCCGAGGGTGGGTTGCACCGCCGTGCCGTCACGCCGCAGGAGATGCGCGACATCGAGCCGACGCTGGCGGGCCACTATCACGGCGGCTTCTACACCGAGAGCGATTCGACCGGCGACATCCACAAGTTCTGCGTCGGCCTCGCGGCGGCGGCCGAACGCCTGGGCGTGCGCATCCGGTTCGGGCAGTCGGTCCGGCGCGTGGGCAGCGATGGGCGCAACGCCGCCGTGTTCGCCGCGGGCGACGAGGGCGAACAGCGCCACCGGTTCGACGGCGTCGTCGTGTGCGCGGGCGTCGGCAGCCGCGCGCTCGCCGCGCAGCTGGGCGACCGCGTCAACGTCTATCCGGTCAAGGGCTACTCGATCACCGTGAACCTGCTCGATGCGCAGAGCCGGCAGGCCGCGCCCGTCGTCAGCCTGCTCGACGACGACGCCAAGCTGGTGACCAGCCGGCTCGGCGTCGACCGCTTCCGTGTCGCCGGGACCGCGGAATTCAACGGCGTCGACCGCGACATCCGCGCCGACCGCATACGCCCGCTCGTCGACTGGGTGAATCGCTGCTTTCCCGGCGTGAGCACCCGGCAGGTGGTGCCGTGGGCCGGCCTGCGGCCGATGATGCCCGACATGATGCCGCGCGTGGGCCGCGGTCGTCGCGCCAACGTCTTCTACAACACCGGCCACGGCCACCTGGGCTGGACGCTGTCGGCAGCCACGGCCGACCTGGTGGCCGACGACGTCGAACGCGCGCACGCAGCGCACCGGCCGAAGGCGGTTGCGATCGTGGCGGCGGGCTGAGGCGCGCGATCGCGGCGTCTCGGGGGCTCGAGCCGGCGGGTCCGCGAGCACGCCTCGCGGCCTGAGCCGGCCGGATGGCCATCGCCGCAGCGAGAATGCGGCCCACGGCACAATGGTGACCGTCGCGGCGATCGCGAGCGGGAGACGATCGATGAAACAGGTGACACTGCCTTCGGGCGAGCGCGTCGCTGCGCTCGGTCTCGGCACCTGGCGTTACGGCGAGGATCGGGCGCTTCGCGCGGCCGAGATCCGGACCGTCCGGCGCAGCCTCGAACTCGGCATGACGCTGATCGACACCGCCGAGATGTACGGCGAGGGTGCGGCGGAATCGCTGATCGGCGAGGCGCTCGCCGGGCGACGCGACGAGGCGTTCATCGTCAGCAAGGTCTATCCGCACAACGCGTCGCGCAAGGGGGCCGTCGCTGCCTGCGAGCGCAGCCTGCGCCGCCTGCGCACCGACCGCATCGACCTCTACCTGCTGCACTGGCGCGGCAGCGTACCCTTCGCGGAAACGATCGAGGCGTTCGAGGCGCTGCGCAGCGCAGGGAAGATCCGCCACTTCGGGGTCAGCAACCTCGACCTCGACGACATGCGCGCGTGGTGGCGGGTGAAGGGCGGCGACGCGCTCGCGACGAATCAGTTGCTCTACAACCTGACGCGCCGCGGCATCGAGTTCGACCTGCGTCCGTGGTTGCGCGACAAGGGGGTGCCGGTGATGGCGTACTCGCCGATCGAGCAGGCGCGTCTGCTGCGCGATCATCGGCTCGTCGACTTCGCCACGCGTCACGGCATGAGCCCGGCCCAGGCCGCGCTGGCGTGGCTGCTCGCGGCCGACGACGTCATCGCGATCCCGAAGACCGCCGACCCGCAACGGCTCGAGGAGAACGTTGCCGCGCTGGCGCATCCGCTGTCGCGCGAGCAGCTCGCGGAACTCGACGCGCTGTTCCCGCCGCCGGACGAAGCCACGGCGCTCGAGATGCTCTGACGCCGCCGCCCGGGTCGCCGACCTCGATCGCGCGGCTTGCGCGACGAGCGGGCGTTTACACTTCGCGGTTCGCGGGGGCTGGTGAACCTCGCGGCAGTCGGTCGCGGTGCGCGGCCCGGCGTGAAGCCAGGCGCGAGGCCCGGCGCGAGGCCCGGCGTCACCGGTGCCGCACCCTGCTGATGGGCGGCGCATGCCGAACCGTGTCGATCGAAGGATGCCGTCGATGTCGCTGCAAGCGTTGCTGTACCCGAAGTCGATCGCCGTCGTCGGCGCGTCGCAGCACGCGCAGAAGGTCGGCGGCATGCCGGTTCGACTGCTCTCCGAGCTGGGCTATCGCGGCAGGCTGTACCCGATCAACCCCGGCGCGGCCGAGGTGCAGGGACACCGCGCCTACCCGTCGCTGGCGCAACTGCCGGAGGCGCCCGACCTGATCGTCGTCGCCGTCCCGGCGTCGGCCGTCGAGGCGGCGCTGCGCGACGCGGTCGCGGCGGGCGTGGGTGCGGCGATCGTGTTGAGTTCGGGCTTCGCCGAGATCGGCGGCGACGGCGTCGCGATGCAGCAGCGACTGGTCGACGTCGCGCGTGCCGGCGGGATCACGCTGCTCGGGCCGAACTGCCTGGGCGTGATGAATCTTCGCGACAGCGTGTTCGCGACCTTCTCGCCGGCGCCGCTGGCCGGCACGCCGAAGCCCGGCGCGGTGGCGATCGTCAGCCAGAGCGGCGCGTTCGGCGGCTACGCGTATTCGCTGGCGCGCGCCGGCGGGCTCGGGCTGAGCCAATGGGTCACGACCGGCAACGAGGCCACGACCTCGGTGGCCGACGTGATCGACGCACTGGTCGACGACGCGGGCACGCAGGTCGTCCTCGCCTATGTCGAAGGTGCCCGCGACGGCCGCGCGCTGCAGCAGGCGTTGCAGCGTGCGCGGGCAGCCGGCAAGCCGGTGGTGCTCACCAAGGTCGGCCGCACCGAGGCCGGCGCGCGTGCCGCGATGTCGCATACCGCCAGCCTGTCGGGCGAGGACAGCGTCTACCAGGCGGTGTTCGACGACACCGGCACGGTCCGCGCCGCCAGCGTCGAACAGATGTTCCGGCTCGGCCAGTCCTTTGCGCTCGGCAAGCCGCCTCGCGGTACGCGGCTCGGCATCATCACCATCTCGGGGGGTGTCGGCACGCTGTTGGCCGATGCCGCCAGCGACGCCGGACTGCAACTCCCGCCGCTGCCGGACGCGGTCGGTCGGGCGCTGCGCGAGCGCGTACCGTTCTGCTCGACGACGAACCCGGTCGACGTCACGGGGCAGGCGACCTCGGATTTCGGCGTGCTCGATTTCGCGGCGGTCGAGGCGGCGCGCTGCGGCGCGTTCGACGCGCTCGTGCTGTTCCTCGCTGCGACGGGTGCGGCGCCCGCCTATGCGCCGAAGATCCTGAATCTCGTGCGCCTCGTGCGGGAGGCGGCGCCCGACCTGAGCCTCGCGCTGTCGGGCATCGTGACGCCGGCGCTGAAAGGCGACTTGCTCGCGCTGGGCTGCCTGGTCTTCGAGGAGCCGACGCACGCGATCGAGGTGTTCGCGCGGATGGCGCGCTGGCAGGCGTTCGACGCCGCCGCGCCGCGGCCGGTCGCCCCGCGCCTGGCCGTGGCGCTGCCTGTCGGGCCGACGAACGAGGCCGAAGGGCTGGCCTTCCTCGCTGCGCACGGCGTTCCGGTCGCACCGCATCGCCTCGTGCGGGACGCCGACGGCCTGGTCGATGCGTGGCGCGAGCTGAAGGACGGCGACACTGCCGCGCGTGCGGTACTGAAGATCGTCTCGCGCGACCTCCTGCACAAGAGCGACGTCGGCGGCGTTCGGGTCGGCCTGCGCGACGAGACCGAATTGCACGAGGCCGCTGCCGCGATCGAGCACGCGGTCGCGCAGCGTGCGCCGCACGCGCGCCGCGAGGGGCTGCTGGTCGCGCGGCAATTGCGGCCGCGCGTCGAGGTGATGCTCGGGGCGCGCCACGACCCGTCCTTCGGCCCGCTGGTGGTGGTCGGGCTGGGTGGCGTCGCGGTCGAACTCGAGCCGCGCACCGCGGTGCTGACCGCGCCGACCACGGCGCAGCGCGTGCGTGAACGGCTCGACGCCCTCGGCATCCTGAAGCGGCTGCAGGCCTGGCGTGGGCAGCCCGCCGTCGACCCGCGAGCGCTGGTCGACGTCATCGTGCACTTCGCCGCCCTGGCCGCGGCGCTCGGCCCGCGCGTACGCACGCTGGAGATCAACCCGCTGATGGTCACCGAATCCTCGGTGGTCGCGGCCGATGCCGTGGTCGACATCGGCCCCGGATGACGAGCCGGGTCGCGGACGTCGCCCGGCGCGCCGGTGGCGCCGACCGTATCGGCCACGACCGCGGGATGGGGGCGGGTGAACGCGAGGGTGTGCGTTCGACCAGGCCACTCGTGCATCATCACGGCTCAGGCGGCGCTGCTCGCATCGACTACCGAGCGAAGCCCTGCATGACCGGGCAGGGCCGGGGCCTGGACGACTCCCCGGCATTCACGAGAGAGAAGCGAGATGAAGATCGGCATGGCGGGCGTGGGTTTGATGGGCATCGGCATCGCCGGCAACCTCGTCAAGCACGGTCACGAACTGGTGCTGCTCGAACACCCGGGCAATCAACCGCTCGATGCATTGAAGGCGGCCGGCGCGATCGGCGCCGCGAGCGCGAGCGCACTGGCGGCGCAGGTCGAGATGGTGATCGTGGTGGTGACGGGTTCGCCGCAGGTCGAGGCGGTGATCGCCGGGCCTGAGGGCGTGCTGGCCGGCCTGCGGCCCGGCACCGTCGTGATCGATTGCTCGACCGCGATCCCGTCTTCGACGCTTCGAATGGCGAAGGCGGTCGCCGACGCCGGCGGGCGCTTTCTCGACGCGCCGATGACGCGTACGCCGAAGGAGGCGGCCGAGGGACGCCTGAACCTGCTGGTCGGCGGCGACGCGGACCTGCTCGCGCAGGTGCGGCCGGTGCTCGCGTGCTTCGCCGAGAACATCGCGCACGTCGGGCCGGTCGGCGCAGGGCACGGCATGAAGCTGCTGCACAACTTCGTCTCGCTGGGCACGGTGACGCTGCTCGCCGAGGCGGCCGCATGCGCGCAGCGAAGCGGCGTCGCGCCGGAAGCCTTCGTCGACGTGCTGGCGAAGGGCGGCGGCGGTGGCGTCGCGCTCGAGCGCATCAAGCCGTACCTGCTGACGGGCGACGCGAATGGCCTGCGCTTCTCGATCGCGAACGCGTGCAAGGACCTCGGCTACTACGCGCAGATGGCCGGCGACGCGCACGCGCATCGCGCCATCGCGGACGCCGTGCTCGGCACGCTCGAGCACACGCTCGGACAGGCGGGCGCCGATGCGCTGGTGCCCGAGATCGCCGGCGTGCTGGCGCGCGACTGGCGCTGACGAAGACGGCGCCGCCTGCGCGAAGCGCGATCCGATCTTCTTACAGGGGTGGCGCCGGTCCGGGCGCCGGGCCGAACGCCGGCCCGGCGGTGCGTTACATTGCGGGGCCCGCGCGGCGGGGCGCGCCGGATCCGGTGCTCATCGGGCGTCCCGCCGCGCATCGTTCCCCTTGAGGAGTTCCGGATCATGCCTGCCAATCCCCTCGCAACGCTGCCCCTCGGGCCGATCGCCCGCGCCGCATTCGCCGTCGCAGCGCTCGGCCTCGCCGTCGCCGCGCCCGGCGTCCGCGCCGCGGACTTCCCGCCGAAGAAGACCATCTCGATCGTCGTCGGTTTCGTCGCGGGCGGCGCCGCCGACACGTCGGCGCGGCTCGTCGCGGCGAAGCTGTCGGAGAACCTCGGTGCCTCGGTCGTCGTCGAGAACAAGCCCGGCGCCGGCGGCAACATCGCGCACAAGCTCGTCGCCGACTCGCCTGCCGACGGCAGCGTGCTGCTGCTCGGCTCGATCGGGCCGCTGACGATCGCGCCGCACCTGATGAAGCTGCCCTACGACCCCTTCAAGGACCTCGCGCCGGTGTCGGGCGGCGTGTACTTCCCGAGCATCCTCGTCGTGAACAAGGGTGCGGGCATCCAGAACCTCGCGCAGTTCGTCGCCGCCGCGCGCGCGAAGCCGGGCGAGATCAGCTATGCGTCGACGGGGCCGGGATCGGCCTCGCACCTGACCGGCGAGCTGTTCGCGCAGCGCGCGGGCGCCGAGATGACGCACGTGCCGTACAAGGGCGGTGCGCAGATCATGGTCGACCTGATCGGCGAACGCATCACCGGGTACTTCGCCGCGCCGCCGACCGCGCTGCCGCAGATCCAGGCGGGCAAGATCGTGCCGCTCGCGACGACCGGACTCACGCGACCGGACTACCTTCGCGACCTGCCGACCGTCGCCGAGGGTGGCATGCCGGGCTTCGAGGCGCTGAACTGGTACGGTTTCGTCGCACCCGCCGCGACGCCGGCCGACCTCCTCGATCGCTGGAACGCCGAGATCGTCAAGGTGTTGCGCGACCCCGGCGTCGTGAAGACCTTGGCCGAGCACGGCGTGACGCCGCAGCCGACGACCCGCCCCGAATTCGCCGCCTTCATGAAGAAGGAATACGAGCAGTGGGGCACGCTCGTGCGCGAGCGCGGGCTCGGGCCGAAGTAGTCGCGCTACCGATCCACCTCGCGATCCACGTCGCCGGCCAGCGTCTCGAGGATCGGGCACGCCGGCCGGTCGTCGCCGCGGCAGCACCGCACCAGGTTCTCGAGCGTGCGCTTCATCGCGAGGAGTTCCTGCGCCTTCTTCTCGAGCGCCTCGATGTGCGCCTCGGCCAGCGCCTTGACGAGGCGGCTGGGCCGCTGCCGGTCCTGCCACAGCCCCACCAGCTTGCCGATCTCGGCGATCGAGAACCCGAGGTCGCGGGCGTGCCGGATGAACGTCAGCGTGTGCAGGTCGGCCGCGCCGTACTGTCGATAGCCCGCCGGCGTGCGCTCCGGTGCCGGCAGCAGGCCGACGGCTTCGTAGTGCCGGATCATCTTCGCCGAGACGCCGGTGGCCTTCGCGGCGTCACCGATGGACAGGAGCTGCATGCACGACCTCGGACCGCGACGGTTCGCCCCAGGGTTGTCGATGCGTGGGCGCTGGTCGAGGCTCGAGCTTCCCACGATGTCAAGCTCCATATTAACCGTGTGTCGGACCCACGGCGAGGATGCCGGACGATCTCCCTCCACCGCACGCGCCGCCTCCACGACCGCCGATCGTGCCGTCGCTCACGAGGCCGCCTCGCGGCGGTAGGCTGACATGCTGGATCGACCGTGTCGCGAGCGGCAGTTCGCGGCGTCCGTAGCCGGAACAGGCGTCAGCAGCTACCCATGTCCTCGTCCGTCGAACCGAACCCGCATGGCGACGTGTCGCTGGCCGAAATCCTGTCGGCGCTGTCCTACGCGCTCGACATCACCGAGGGCCAGCCCGAAGTGCACTGCGTGCGTTGCTGCTGGATCGGCGTGCACGTCGGTGAGCGCATCGGCCTCGCGGGCGAGCGCCTGCGCGAGCTGTACTACACGCTGCTGCTGAAGGACCTGGGCTGCAGTTCGAACGCGGCGCGCATCTGCGAGCTCTACCTCACGGACGATCTCTCCTTCAAGCGCGACTACAAGACCGTCGACGGCAGCGTCGCCGGCGCGCTCGCGTTCGTGCTCGGCCACACCGGGCTGAAGGCCGGTCTCGCCGAGCGTTTTCGCGCGGTCGCCAACATCGTGCGCAACGGCAAGGACATCGCCACCGAACTGATCGCGACACGCTGTCACCGGGGCGCGAGCATCGCACGCCAGCTGCGCTTTTCGGACGCCGTCGCCGACGGGATCCAGAGCCTGGACGAGCACTGGGACGGCGGCGGCAAGCCGCAGGGGCTCGCCGGGAACGCGATACCGATCCACGCCCGCATCGCGCTGCTCGCGCAGGTGGTCGACGTCTTCAACACCGCCGGCGGGCCGCAGGCCGCGCTCGCGGAGGTCGGCCGGCGCGCCGGGCGCTGGTTCGACCCCGAACTGGTTCGCGCGTTCGAGGCGGTCGCGCGCGACGAGCGCTTCTGGCGGGTGCTCGGCTCGCCCGACGTGGCGCGTCGGATCCTGGCGTTCGAACCGGCGCACGACCGGGTCGCCGTCGACGAGGCGTATCTGGACGACATCGCCGCGGCGTTCGGACAGGTCGTCGACGCGAAGAGCCCGTACACCAGCGGGCACTCGACGCGGGTCGCCCGCTACGCCGGCCTGCTCGCCGAGGCCCTGGATGTCGACCCGGCGCGGCGGCGCTGGCTGGTGCGCGCCGCGCTGCTGCACGACGTCGGCAAGCTGGGGGTATCCAACGCGATCCTCGACAAGCCGGGGCCGCTGGACGACGACGAGTGGGTCAGCATGCGTGCGCACGCGCTGCACTCGGAGTCGATCCTGTCGCGCATCGCGGCCTTCGGCGACATGGCGCGCATCGCCGGCGCGCACCACGAACGACTCGACGGCAAGGGCTATCCGAGGGGCTTGCGCGGCACGCAGATCGCCCTCGAGACCCGGATCATCACCGTCGCCGACTTCTTCGATGCGCTGACCGCCGATCGACCGTATCGCGCGGCGATGCCGGTGGCGCGCGCGCTCGACATCATCGGCTCGGAGGTCGGCAAGGCGGTCGACGCCGAGGTGTTCGCCGCGCTGGCGGCGATCGCAGGTCGGGAAGCGGCGGACACGCATGCCATCCGGCCGGCACCGACGCCCGCGTCCGGCGATACGGCTCGTCTGCGGGAAACGGACCTGGTCGCCTGATCGCGCAGGCGCGAGCAGCCGGCTCTCGCAGCCCGGTGTGCCTCAATGACCGGTATCGCGGTCCTGGGGACCTTCGCGCGCAATCCGCGCGAGAAGCGATCGGACGTTCCGTGCCAGTTCGGGCGACGCGGCTCGATCGCGCGCGATCTCGCCGAGCGCGTCGGCCGCGGTCCGGATACGGCGTTGCGACTGGTTCACCGCGCGGATCGACGTCTCGAGCATGGCGACGGTCTGCGCGCACGCGTCGGCGGCTTGCTGGCGTTCATCTGCACTGCTCAGCTGAAGGCGCGCCGCCTCGCAGGCGTCGCGAACCCGATCGAGCGCCGCGTGTGCGGTCTCGGCTGCCAGGCGCCCAGTCGCGATGGACGGCGCCACGAGGCGCTCGAAATCGATCGACAGTTTTCGTACTTGATCCTCGGTCGGCACCTGCTGCGACGCGGCCAGCGCGAGGATCTCGGCGTTGCCTCGCGACATGAGGGCGCCCATCGCTTCCAGCAGGATCGAAACGAACTCGCCTTCGGCCGTTGCATGGCGAAGGGCCGGCTTCAACAGTTGCATCGACGGCACTCTCCAAGGTGGTCGCGTCGCGGCTCGTGCGGCCGCATTGGCAAACGACGTTCCTGCGCGGTTCGAACCCAGCGGCCGAAAGACGGCCATCGATGCCGGACGACCCGGCATGCAGCGGCGGGCGGTGTCCTTGAACACGGTGGCGGACAAGGCGAGGCGACAGACCCTAGGCCACCGCCTCCGCAAGGGTCTTCGTGCCGGGGACGCGAAGCATGTCTGCCCTGTCGCCCGGACATGAAGCGGACGTGGGGCGGTCGATCTCGGATCTGACCTGACGCAGGCGCGCCGCGTCGTGGTCGAAGCGCTCGGCTACCGCCGTCACGAGTTGCGCGCGAGCGGCGCGCGCGCTTGAAACGAGGAGCCATGCGGCACTTTGGATGGATGATGCAAAGTGATCATCACCGAGTTCCATGCTAGCCGATCTCGTTGCGGCGCGTCCAGGACGCGAATTTCGCCTGCACGACGCGCGACGCGCGATTCCGCACTGCGTGTCGCACTGTCGGGGCGTCGCGCGGTTCGATTCGACGGGTTCGCGCAGCCGTCATTCGCGGCGTTGCCCAGAAGCCGAAAACGAATCCGACGTAGATCGGGTGACGGACGTGTCGATAGAACAGCGGCGTGCGGAATGCCGGCGACGGGATCTCGCGGCGACGCATATGAGGATGCAGGGTGAAGACGATGCCAGCGACCCGCGCTTCTGGCGGCGGGCCGAGCGCAACCGCTTCTCCGTGCAGGCGCGGCGCCGAACGGCGAGGCGACCTCCGCTACGCCGGGCGTCGCGCCATCAGTGCCCAGACCCCTGCCGCACAGAGCAACGACCCGCCCGCGAGGTTGAATCGGCGCTGCGCGGCCGGCGACGACAGCACCCGGCTCGCCGCGCTCGCGAACATGGCATACAGGCCTGCATTGAGCGCGGCCAGCACGACGAAGGTCGCGCCCAGCACCCACAGTTGACCGGCCGCGCTCGCCTTCGTGCTGACGAACTGGGGCAGGAACGCGACGAAGAAGACGATGCCCTTCGGGTTGAGCGCGGTGACGGCATAGGTATTGACGAACAGTTTCCATCGCGACGCCGGCGCGGCCGGCGTCCACGGCGTCGTCGCCGACACGCCTGCGCGAAGCAGGCGCAGGCCGAGGTACAGCAGGTACAGGCCGCCGACCGTCTTGACGACGGTGAACCAGAGGGCCGAGGTCGCGAGCAATGCGCCCAGCCCCAGCAGCGAGACGACGAGCGCGGTCGAGTCGCCGAGCGCCACCGCCGCGACGAGCGGGACATTGGCTCGGCGGCCGTGCGCCATCGAGTAGCTGATCACGGTGAGGATGGTCGGACCCGGGATGACCAGCAGGACCGCGGACGCGGCGACGAAGGCGAGCCACGGCTCGATCGGCATGGGCGAGGTTCCTTTTGGCGGCGAAGATCCGGGGCGGCCTCCCGGATGGCAGCGAAGGCCCGATCGTACGCCAGCCGCGCCGGACGGACCCGCGGGACGGCTGCGGCTTCACCGTGCGCGGGCGGGGCCGTATCATCGGAGGCGCATGGCATTCACCGAGACCGAGCGCACCGTCAACCTTCAGGCACTGAAGGCATTCCTCGGCAGGCGCAGACCACCCGAGCACATCCTGCCCGAGCTCGACATCGGCTATGCGATCGTCGGGCACACCGTCGACGTCTTCGAGATCCGCCCGGATTGGCAGGACAGGACGTCGACGCGGCACACGCCGGTCGCTCGGATGCGCTTCGTCAGGACGAAGGGCCACTGGCGTCTCTACTGGATGCGCGGTGACCTGAAGTGGCACGCCTACGACCCCGCGCCGATCCATCGCTCGCTCGCGTCGGCGCTCCAGGTCGTCGACGAAGACGTCTACTGCTGCTTCTTCGGCTGATCGGTCGGTTCATCGCGCGAATCGACACTCCACACCCCTGACGCGACGTCTCGTCGCACGGCGGTCGATGGGCTGGGGCGGGCCCTCTACAGTGCACTTCGTCGAGGGCGCGAAGCCTTCGCGAACGACGCCGAACCCTCAGCCAGGAGTGCACGACCATGACACCGTTCTCGATCCGCCTGTCCTCGCGCCTCGCCGCCGCGATCCTCCTCGTCGCCGCCAGCGGTGCCGCGAGCGCCTACGACCTGACCGTGGAGGTCGACAACGCCCGCTCGGACAAGGGCACGGTCGCCGGCGCGCTGTACGGCGACGACGCGACCTGGCTGAAGACGCCGCTCAAGGGCGAACGCGAGCCCGCCGCATCGAAGACGGTGCTGGTCTACCGCGACCTGAAGCCCGGCCGATACGCGCTGTCGGTGTTCCACGACGAGAACGGCAACGATAAGCTCGACAGCAACGTCGTCGGCATGCCGACCGAGCGCTACGGCTTCAGCCGCGACGCGCGCGGCCGCATGGGGCCGCCGGTCTTCGGGGACGCGGCGTTCGATCTGAACGGCGACCTGTCGATCACCGTCAAGCTGCGCTGAGCCGCCGGAGCAGCCGCCATGCAACGCAGACGTTTCCTCCAGACGATGATCGCCGCCGCCGGCACCGCCGGCCACGGCGCCTGGGCGGGCACCCTCGCCGTCGACGCCGCTGCGCACGCCGCCGCGAGCGCCGAAGTGGACGCATACGCCGCCGCGTTTGCCGAGCAACGGTCCGCACACCCGTGGACCCTCGGCTACGTCGGCCTGCAGTCCGACGCGCCACCGATGCCGCTGAACGCTCGCGGCCGCCTCCCCGCCGAACTGCGCGGCGCGTTCTATCGCAACGGCCCCGCCCGCCACATGCTCGGCGGCCAGCGCTACCACCACCTGTTCGATGGCGACGGCATGGTGCAGCGATACGCGCTGTCCGACGACGGCATCGTGCACCAGGGCCGCTTCGTGCGCACCGAGAAGTACCTTGCCGACACCGAGGCGGGTCGGCCCGTGCGCGCAGCCTTCGGTACGAACCCCCCGGGCGCCGACCCGATCGGTTCGCCGGACGCGATCAACGTCGCGAACACCAGCGTCGTCAGCCACGGCGGCGAGCTGATGGCGTTGTGGGAGGGTGGATCGGCGACCGTCCTCGACGCACGGACACTCGCCACGCGTGCACCGAAGGTATGGTCTGCCGAGTACGCCGGCATGCCGTTCTCGGCCCACCCGAAGATCGAGCCCGACGGCACGCTGTGGAACTTCGGCGTCAGCAGCGCCCGCGGCATGCTGTCGATCTATCGCGTGAAACCGACGGGCGAGCTGGACCGCGCGACGACCTTCGCAGTGCCCGACATCGCGATGGTCCACGACTTCGCCGTGACCGAGCACTACCTGGTCTTCCTGCTGCCGCCGCTGGTGTTCGACGCCGATCGCGCCGCGGCCGGCGCGACCTTTCTCGACAGCCACGTGTGGCGCCCGTCGCTGGGCATGCGCGTGTTGGTGCTGCACAAGGACCGGCTCGACACGCAGCAGTGGTTCGAGTTGCCGGCAGGATTCGTCTTTCACATCGGCAACGCGTGCGAGGAGCGCGGCGTGATCCGGCTGGACTACATCCGCTCGCCCAGCGCGTGGAACGCGACGACGGGCATGAAGGCGCTGATGCGCGGTCGCTACGAACCGCGCGAGTACCCGAACGTCGCGCTGCTGGAGATCGATCCGAAGGCGGGCAGGGCGCGGCAGGTGCTACTGCCGCAGGTGGCGGAGTTTCCGCGCGTGGATCCGCGCGTCGTCGGGCGGCGGTACGCGCAGGTCTTCGCCGCCGCGCGCGTCGATCCCGGCCCGCGCCCCGGCTTCGACGCCGTGATCCGCGTCGACGTCGTCGGCGGCCAGTGCGACAGCTACCGCTACGGGCGCGACGTGATGGTCGAGGAACACGTGTTCGTGCCGCGACGCGAGGGCGAGGGCCGGGAGGGCGACGGCTGGCTCGTCGGCACGGCGCTCGACCTGGCACGCCGGCAGATGCTGTTCTCGGTCTTCGATGCACGCCGTCTCTCCGACGGCCCGGTGATGCAGGCGACGATGCCGCGGGTGATGCCACTGGGCCTGCACGGGATCTTCGTGCCTGCCTGAGGTGGCGCCCCGATGTCCGCCTCGGCCAGCGCCTTGACAAGGCGGCTGGGCCGCTGCCGGTCCCGACACGGGCCCACGAGCCTGGCGATATCGGCGATCGGGAAACCCAGGTCGCGTGCATGCCGGATGAACCTCGGAAGGAGCGGGACGGGTGCTTGACCTTCCCACGATGTCAAGCTCCATAGTGACGTCATGTCCAACATCCTAGGCGAGGACGCCAGATGATCTCCTTTCAAGTCGATGACATGACCTGCGGCCACTGTGTCGGTGCAATCACGAAGGCGCTGAAGGACGTGGATCCGGACGCGACGCTCCGGATCGACCTTGCAACGCATCGGGTCGACATCGTCGCCGGCAAGACCGGCGATGCCGGCGCCTCGCGGTGGCGCAACGCGATCGAGGAGGCCGGCTATACGGCGCGGCTGGTAGCGAGCCCCGATGGCGACGAAGCGATCGCGGCGCCCGCACGCAAAGGCTGT
The DNA here is from genome assembly GCA_050248115.1 of Lautropia sp. Lineage (GTDB taxonomy): Bacteria > Pseudomonadota > Gammaproteobacteria > Burkholderiales > Burkholderiaceae_E > Lautropia. The sequence goes on along the minus strand of JBFWSZ010000008.1, from coordinate 291,609 downwards.
TGCTGCCGGTAGGCCGAGGGCGCGGTGCCGGCGCCCTAGTGCCCGCTGCCGTCGCGATCCGCGCGATCCAGGTCCCGCCCCCACTGGCGGCGCTCGGTGCGCAGCCGGTGCCGCTCGCGATAGCGTGCAGGCGTCGTGCCGGTCGCACGCCGGAATACCCTTCGCAGCATCGCGGGGTCGCGCCAGCCGCAGCGCTCGGCGACGGTCTCCAGCGGCAGGTAGGTGGTCTCGAGCAGCATGCGCGCGTGCGTGACGCGCAGTTCGTGGAGCATCTCGAGCGGCGTGCGATCGAAGGTCGCGCGAAAGTGCCTTAGCAGCGATCGGGCGCTCGTATTGGCCGCCCGCGCGGTCGCCGCAAGGCTGTACGGCTCGTGCAGGTGGTCCTCGAGCCAGCGCCGCGCGCGCTCGAGCGAACCGGGCCCGACGCGCGTGCCGACGCCCTGCGCGATCGCCCTGACCAGCCGCTGTCGCTGCGGCGCGTGCAGCAACACCGAGCGCGCGGCGTCGACGAGGTCCTGGAGTCCGCACGCCTGGAGTGCGCGCAACGTCAGTTCGCTCGCGAGCGCCGGCGACGCTGCGGTCCAGACTCGGTCGGCCTCGATCCACGCCTCGGTCTCGACCAGCTGCGCCTGGGGCGCGTGGCGCAGCACGCTCTGGACGAAGGGCCAGGGCACGACGGCGCGCCGTCCCTGCAGCAGCCCGGCTTCGCCGGCGAGCGCCACCGCCGTGTAGAGCGCGATCACGTGACCACCGGCGGCGTGCACGGCGCGCAGCCGCGCGCACGCGCAGCGGTCGCGCCGTACCAGCCGGTCCAGGTGCGGGCCGTTGCGCGCGAGCCAGCCGCCGACGACGACGATGCGCGCGACGCCCGGCGAGCGGGGCGGCGCGCCGCCGCGCCGCAGCGGGCGCCCGTCCGGCGTCGTCCACCGCCACGTGCATACGGGACGCTTCGCGCCTCGCGTCTGGGCAAGGTGGTTCACGAGCCGTAGCACGTCGACGGCCGCGCCGGTCGGCCCGTCCAGGCCGTCTTCGGACACCAGCAGCTCGACGATCAACGGGACGTGTGCGCGCCTGACCATCTGGCGATATTGCCACGTGATCTGGCGGGATCGTCACTGGCCGACGCTGGCGTCCGGACCCTACAGTGGTGCACCACGAGACAGGAGACGACGATGCAATCGACCGCGTGCCCTTCCCGCCGGCGCCTGCTGGCGCTGGCCGGCGCTTTCGCCCTCCCCGGTGCTGCCATGCCGGGTGCGTCGCGGGCGCAGGCGGCGTTTCCCGTGAGACCGCTGACGATGATCGTCCCGTATACGGCTGGAGGCGCGTCCGACATCGGTGCGCGCATGCTCAACGCCGAGATCGGACGTCGGCTGGGCCAGCCGGTGGTCATCGACAATGTCGCGGGTGCCGGGGGGGCGCTCGGCGTGCAGAAGGCTGCGCGCTCGCCGGCCGATGGCCACACGCTGCTGTACGGCTCGCTGAGCGAGACGCTGCTGGTGCCGCTGATCAATCCGAAGGTGGGCTATGGGCCCGACGACCTCGCGGCAGTGGCCTTCGCCGGTGCGACGCCGGCCGCGTTCGTCGTGCGCCCCGATTTTCCCGCCGATGACCTGGACCGGTTCATTGCACTGGCCAAGCGGAATCCGGGCAAGTTCAACTACGGCTCGCCGGGCAACGGCACCTTCCAGCACGTGATCGGCGAGGCCTTCAAGGCACGTGCGGGCATCTTCATGGTCCACATCCCGTACCGTGGCGGTGCGCAGATCCTGACGGACGTGATCGGCGGCCAGATCGACGTCGGCATCACCTCCGCGGTCAACGCCGCGGGCTACGTCGCCAACGGCCGGCTGAAGGCGATCGGCGTCACCTCGTCGAAGCGTCTGGCGGCGATCGGCCGGGCGCAGCCTTTCGGCGAGTCGGCGCCGCTCGCGGACCTGGAGCTGACGACATGGGGGGTCGTCTACGTGCCTGCCGCCACGCCCGCGCCGGTCGTTCAGCGACTCAACGAAGCCGTCAACGCCGCGCTGATGCTGCCCGCCAACGTGACGGCGCGGAAGCGCCTGGGAGCGGAACTTCCCGCCGTGCTGTCGGCGGGCGAGACGCAGGCGCTGGTTCGCTCCGAGCGGGCGAAGTACGGGCCGATCGTCCGATCGATCCGCTTCGAATGAGTCCCGGGGCCGCGCCTCGGATCGGCATCGCGGGCTTCTTCCTCGAGGCCAATCGATTCGCACCGGTCACGACCGGCCGCGACTTCGCCGATGCCTTCGATCTCGCGGGCGACGATCTGCACGCACAGTTCGGTGCCGCGCGGCCGCGAACGCTTCCGGACATCGCCGGCTTCGTCGCCGGGATGGACGCGGGCGGCGCTTGGACGCCGGTGGCGCTGAGGGCTGCCGCCGCGCATCCGGGCGGCCCGATCGAGCAGGCCTGGTTCGACGCGTTCGTGGCGGACCTCGAGGCACGCCTGCGGCGCGCGCTGCCGCTCGACGGCGTCTTCCTCTCGTCGCACGGCGCGGCGCTCGCGACCGCAGAGGACGACCCCGACGGCGTCGTCTTCGAGCGTGTGCGCGCGATCGTGGGTCCCGAGGTTCCGGTCGTCGCGGTGCTGGACCTGCACACCAACGTGTCGTCGCGGATGACCGACGCCCTGTCGGCCTTCGTCGCCTATCGCACGAACCCGCACGTCGACCTGCGCGAGCGCGGCGAAGAGGCGGCGGCGCTGATGCGCGTGATGCTGCGCGAAGGCGGTGGCGACGTCGCGCGGGTGAGGCTTCCGTTCCTGCCGGCGTCGACCGACCAGCTGATCGCACCGGGCACGCCCTATCACGCGCTGGTGGACGAGGGTCGGCGACACGCCGGCGGGGACATCCTCAACGTCTCGCTGTGCGGCGGCTTTCCGCTCGCCGACTGCGCCAAATGCGGCTTTTCCGTCGTGGTCACGGCTCGGCGCGGGCGGCGGGTCGCGGGCGAGGCGCTCGCGCGCCGGCTCGCGGAGAAGGTCTGGGCACGGCGGCACGATTTCCTGACCCCGCTCACGCCCCTCGCCGACGCGGTCGCGCTCGCGGTGCAGGCCGGTGGCGAGCAAGCCGCGCAACGTCGGCTGATCCTGGCGGAGGTCGGCGACAACCCGGGCGGCGGGGGCACGGGCAACGTCACGGACCTGCTGGCCGCGCTGCTGGAGGCCGGCGCCCGCCACGTGCTGCTCGGCGTGTTCTGCGACCCTGCGCTTGCCGCGCAAGCCCACGACCTCGGCGTGGGAGCGCGCTTCGCGGCGCGGTTCAACCGGCGTGCCGGCACCGGGCAAGGCCGCGAAGCGTTCGTCCGCTCGCTCGTGCACGACGCGACGGTGCGCGCGCTTTCGGACGGGGCCTTCGTCGGACGGCGCGGCCTGCTCGCGGGGAGCGCCCAGAACATGGGGCCGAGCGCGTTGCTCGACCTGGGTGGCGTGCAGGTGGCCGTCGTCTCGCTGCGCCACCAGCTGCTCGACCCGGCGCAGCTCGAGGTGCTCGGCGTCGACCTCGAACGTGATGCGGTCCGAACGCTCGTCGTCAAGAGCCGCGGGCACTTCCGCGCGGCGTTCGAAGGCTTCGCGCCACCCGGGCGCATCATCGAGGTCGACGGGCCGGGCCTGACGACGCCCCGGTTGCACCGGTTGCCGCTCGAGCGCATCCCTCGGCCCGTCTTCCCGCTCGACCCCGACACTGCCTGGAGCGCGGCGGACGCGGCGTGAGCGCAGCGCCGGGCCGCCCCAAGCAAGCTCGCACCGCAGCGCGAAGCGCGAAGGTATCCCAGTGAGCCGCGGCGCCCCCGACCACCGTGGGCCTCTCCCGGCGGCGACGAGACGCGCACGCTCGAGTTCGAAAGGGCGATCAGGCGGAAGGCGTACCGATCACGCGCGCCGCTGCGGCGAGCCCGTCGCCGCCCCGCGCGACGCCGAGTGCGTGCAGCCCCGCGTCGATGCAGCCCAGCGTGCCCATCAGCGAGTGCGCGCTCAGGTGGCCCATGTGACCGACGCGGAAGAAGTCGTGCCACTGCGGGCTGTCGGGGGGTGCCATGCCCAGTCCGATGCCGAGCGTGAGACCGGTGTGGCGTTCGGTCCATTCGCGCAGCGCCGTGCCGTTGCCCGGCAGGCGCAGCGCGGTGACGGCGTGGCTGCGGTGCGCGCGGTCGCGCACGTTGAGTTCCACGCCGCCGGGCGCCTCCCACGCCTCGAAGGCGGCCCACAACGCGCGCGCGAGCGTCTCGTGACGTTGCCACACGGCCTCGATGCCTTCCTCGAGCACGATCATGTCGAGCGCCTCGCGCAGGCCGTGCAGGTGATGCGTAGGCGCCGTGCCGTTGAAGCGATGCGAGGGCGTCGGCGGCTTCGCGCGCGGGCGCCAGTCCCAGTGGCGCGTCACGCAGTCGGCGCGCTCGCGCGCCGCATCGGCGCGATCGTTGAAGAAGACGAAGCACAGGCCGGGCGGCAGCATCAGCCCCTTCTGCGAACCGGCGATCAGCACGTCGACGCCCCACGCGTCCATCTCGATGCGGTCGCAGCCGAGCGAGGCCATGCAGTCGGCGAGCAGCAGCGCCGGGTGGTTCGCCGCGTCGATCTCGCGCCGGATCGCCGCGAGGTCCGAGCGCACCGACGACGAGGTGTCGACGTGCACCGCGAGCACCGAGCGGATCTCGTGGTCACGGTCGGCGCGGAGGCGCTCGCCGATGCGCGCCGCGTCGATCGGCGTGCGGTTGCCGAAATCCATCGGTTCGGCCTGCAGCCCGAGCCCGGAGGCCATCTCGATCCAGCCTCGCCCGAAGGCGCCGTTCACCGGCACCAGCACGCGGTCGCCACGCGCGTGAGTGTTCGCGAGCGAGGCCTCCCACGCGGCGTGGCCGTTGCCGATGTACATCGCGACCTGGTGGTCGGTGCGCGCGACCCGCTTCAGGTCCGGCGCGAGCGAGACCGCGAGCTCGACGAGCGCGCCGGCGTAGATGTTGGGCGAGGCCCGGTGCATCGCGCGCAGCACGCGCTCGGGCACGATCGAGGGACCGGGGATGGCGAGGGTCTGGGGGCCCTGGGCGAGCGTCATGGTGTGTTTCGCGAGTGTGGACGCGCGAGTGTGCCACGCGTCGCGTCGCGTCGCGTCGCGCGATTTCGGCGTATCGTGCGGGCTGGAGGCCGCTCTCGAGCCTCCGGCGCTGGGCGAGGCGCGACGGGACGTCCGCCCTCGCGTCGCAATGGGCAACGGATCAGGCGAGAGGAGGCACGATGGCGACCGGGATTCGGCATCGCTTCGAGTCGCAGCACAGTACGCAGACGCTCGCCGATGGGCTGGCCGAGTACTTCGAGGTCAACCCGTCGCTCAAGCGCGACGAACTCGTCTGCGCGGAGGCGAGACGGTTCTTTCGCGCGCACGACACCGTCCACGTCCTCTACGGGTGCGGGGCCACGATGACGGACGAAGCGGTGGTCAAGCTGAGCAGCCTCTTCGGCACGACGGCGGGACTCTCGGTGCTGCGCGGCTACACGCACCACGAGACGCTGGACATCTACGCGAGGCTGCCGCTCGGGGGCACGGCGCGGGCGCTTCTCGAGGCACCGTACCTCATCGTTCGCACGCTCTGGCGCTGCAGCCGCCAGACCCGGCGCTGGCCCTGGATCGAGCATCGGCAATACCTGGACGTGCCGCTCGTCGAGCTGAGGGCGGCCTTCGGCATCCGGGTTGCGCACGCGGTTGCCGCGTCCTGACGCAACGGGCGCTCGACGCGCCGGCGCCTGCGACACCGCGGCCGACCGAGTCGTAGAACGCGATCGCTTGACCGGCGAGAATCTTCTGACTAAAGTCAGAAAAATGGATCGGGATTCGATCGCCCGCGTGCGCCGGTTCAACCGCGCCGTCACCGTGGAAGTGGGGGCACTCCACACCTCGTTCCTCGGCCGAGGCAGGCCGCTGGGCGCCGCGCGCGTTCTCAATTCGATCGGCCGGGGCGTCGCCGACGTCGCGCGCCTGCGCGAAGCCCTGGGGCTGGACTCGGGGCTGGTCAGCAGGCTGCTGCGCGGCCTGGAAGACGAGGGCCTGGTCGAGACCGTCGCCCATCCGGACGACGGACGGCGGCGCATCGTCCGGCTCACGCGCGCGGGTCGGCGCGAGTTCGGCGCCTACGAGAAGTTGTCCGACGAACAGGCCGGCGCGATGCTCGCGCGACATCCGCACCCCGAACGGCTGCTGGCGGCGATGGATCTCGTCGCCGGGGCCTTCCACGGGGCTCGCACGGTGATCGCCGCGGCCGAACCGACGAGCGCGCCAGCGAAGACCTGCCTCGAGGCCTACTACGGCGAACTCGGCCGCCGTTTCGCCGGCGGCTTCGACGTCAGGCGCTCGCGCGATCCCGATGCGGCCGACATGCGCCCGCCTCGCGGCACCTTCCTGCTCGCGTGGTCGGACGGCCTCCCCGTCGGCTGCGTCGCGCTCAAGCGCGCCGGCGACGACCTGGCCGAGGTCAAGCGATTGTGGGTGGCGCCGGCAGCGCGCGGACAGGGGCTGGCACGCCGGCTCATGGGCGAGGTCGAGGACGCGGCGCGCCGGCTCGGCATCCGTGTGCTGCGTCTCGACACGAACAGCGCGCTGTCGGAGGCGCTCGCGCTCTACCGGGGCACGGGGTGGGTCGAAATCCCCCGCTTCAACGACGATCCCTACCCGGACGCCTTCTTCGAGAAGCGCCTCGGGGGGCGCCGGCACAGCGCTACGACGCGCCGGGGAAAGGCCGTCAAGTCGTCGCATGCGCAGCGGCGCTGAGGCTTCAGACACCGGCCCCCGACGCCGGATGCCCGGCGAGCAGGCCGGCATCGACCAGCACCTGCAGGCACTCGTCCAGTTCCTGCGGTGACGGCGGGCTCAGCGGCGGACGGAAACCGCCGGTCTTCATCCCCAGGTATCCGGCCAGCGTCTTGGTGAGCGCGACGTGGTGGCTTCCGCGCGAGAAGTACCGGCCCTGCAGGCGCTGTGCGATCCTGACGATCTCGCGCATCGCCTGCGCCGCGCCCGCGTAGTCGCTCGCGAGCACCGCGTCGAGGTAGCGGCCGCATCGCGGTTGCGCGGCGGATTGCACGAGAAGCGGTCGAGACGACCCGATCAGGAAGTCGGGCATGCGGTCGGGGCCGAACACCTGCCGGCCGAAGAGGAAGGTCTCCTCGAGCGAGGTGGACACGGCGATCGTGTGGCCGACCCGCTCGACCATGTTCGCGAAGTTGGCGAAGCTCTGCGAGGTGTCCTGCACGCCGCACAGGTGCTCGATGTCGAGCAGTTCGGCGAGCGCCTCGGGCGTGAGGTAGTGGCCGAGTTCGGCGAGCGTCGTGCTGTAGGCGAGAAAGCCGATGTCGATCGCGTCGCCGACTTCGCGATAGAACCGGTCGACGCCTTCGGGAGCGCGAGGCCCGTAGTAGGGCGGCCAGACCATCACGGCGTCGGCGCCGGCTCGCTCGGCGTGCCGCGCGAGGCGGATCACGTTTCGCGTCGCCGGGTCGGACACGCCGACGACGATCGGCACGCGCGCACCGGTCGTCTCGAGGACGATCTCGGCGACCCGCATCCGCTCGTCGAGCGTCAGCGTCCAGAACTCCTGGTGGATCGAATTGACCGACAGTCCACCGACGCCCGGTAGCCCCAGCACGTGCTCGACGTTGTGCCGCAGGCCCGGCTCGTCGATCTCGCCCGATGCGTCGATCGGGGTGTAGAGGACCGCGAAGTAGCCGCGGAAGCGGCGGCGCAGCCTCGCCCGCGCCTCGGACCGGGAGCAGCCACCCATCGCGAGCGTGCCTACGCCGCGGCCCGTGCCGGCCTAGGGTCTGGCGCGCGCATCGCCGATCACCTGGCCGGTCGCCGGGTCGCGCGGTCGACGTTGCCAGTCCAGTTCGATCTGCAGCACCTCGGGGGGCTCGACCGCGACGTCGAGACCGACGATGACCGTCGCGGCAGCGGCGTAGTACGCGGTCAGCATCGTGATGTCGGTGATCTGGCGCTCGGAGAAGTGCGCGAGCGCCGCCTCCCGCTGCGCCCGGGCGACGCCGCGCATCGCGGTGAGCGCGAACACCAGGTCGCACAGCGCGCGCTCGGCGGGGGGCAGGTCCGGCGGCGTGCGATCCGCGCGGATCGCGTCGAGCTGCGGGTCGGTGACCCCGGCGAGTCGCGCGAGCGGCGCGTGGTGCGCCCACGCGTACGCGACGTGCCTGCCGGTGATCACGATCACGAGTTCGCGCTGCAGTTCGCTGAGTTCGGTCCCGTAGCGTCCGTAGTGCCCGAGCGCGGAAAAGCGCGCAAGGGCGTCGGGGGCGTGGCCCAGCGAGCGCAGCAGGTTCGACACCCAGCCGCGGCTCGCCGCGACCTTCGCGAAGGTGTCCGCCACGCCGGGCACGCCGGCACGCTCCGCATCCGATAGCCAGCTCATCGTCGAGTCTCCTGTCGCTGTGTCGTTCAGGCCTTCGGATGACCGAAGCGCCGGCGGTGGAAGTCGAGCACGTCGCCGGCGCAGCGCTCCGGCATCATGTCGGCGATGTTGTGCGGCATGTGCTCGTAGGCCCGCATCTCGACGTCCGGGATCCGATCGCGCATCGCGTCGTAGCTCGAGGTCGTGCCGACGGTCTCGCCGCCCGGCATCACCACCAGCGTCGGCACCTTGATCCGGTCGAGCTCGTCGCCCCAGGCCTGCGTCGCCATGTAGCCGATGAAGCGCACGACGTAGGCCTGGTCGTTGGCGCCCGTCTGGTCGAGGAACCACTCGATCTGCGCCGGGTCGGTGCGCGCGAGATCGAAGCGCATCGCGATCGTGTCCGCGAGGAAGGGGCGCAGGCCCTCCTTCTCGATCCTCGGCAGCCACTTCAGCGCGCCGGGATCGAGCCCCGGCGTGGAGCCGAAGAGCGCGAGGCTGAGCACGCGTTCCCCATGCTCGATCGCCAGGCGCTGCGCGAGGTAGCCGCCGGCCGAATTCGCGACCACGTGCACCGTCGGGCACGCGATCTCGTCGAGCAGTTCGGTCACGTCGGCGACGAAGCGCTTCATCGACAGCGGGACGTCGGCCGGCGGCAGTGCCGACGCGCCGTGGCCCCGCAGGTCCATCCGCACCACCCGGAAGTGACGCGCGAGGCTCGGCACCCAGGCGTGGAAGCGCTGCGAGTTGCCCATCGCCGAGTGCAGCAGGAGCATCGTCTGCGGCTTCGTCCACGGATCGGTGAAGTCGTCGACGTAGTAGGCGATACGCAGCCCATCGCTGGTGGTGAAGGTACGGCTGGTCGTCATCGGTGTCGCTCGCGTTCAGGTGTGGATGGCGTGGGCGGTGGCGAGGTGTTCGATCGCGTCGGCAGCGATCGCGCGCTCGCCGCGCTCGATCTCGCGGATCAGCGCGGCGAGCCTCGCATTGAGCGGCACGGCGACGCCGGCGCGTTCGCCTTCACGCGCGATGAAGCCGTTGAAGTAGTCGACTTCGGTGGGTCGTTGCCGGCGCAGGTCCTGCAGCGTGCCCGACATGCCATCGTCGGTCATCGACGCGGCCTGCGCCGCCATCGTGCCGACCGCGCGCGTCATCGCCGCGGTGTCGCCGCCGGCCGCTGCCCGCCAATGCCCGGGATCGAGCCCGAAGATCGACGGGCGCTCGAAGCCGAGCGCCGCGCAGACCTCGAGCGCCTCGGCTGCCAGGTGGACGGCGATGCGGGCCGCGCGTTCGCTGGTGTAGACCGCCTTCAGGCTCGATCCGGTGATCCCCGAAAGGCCGGTCGTCATCACGTTGGCGCACAGCTTCGCCCAGCGCTCGGTCCAGAGGTCGGTCGTGACCGCCGCCCGGTCGACCTCGTCGAGCAGCGCCGCGACCTGCGCCGCCCGCGGCGTGCGCCGGCCGTTCATCTCCCCGACCTTGAAGGTGATCGCGTCACCCGAGCGGCACCGACGGCTGCGCCGCATGTGACCCGCGCCGACCATCGCGACGTCGAGACCGCCGCCGATCGCGCCGAGCGTGCGCCCCCAGCCGACCGCCCGTGCGACGACCTCCTCGACCAGTGCATTCTGCAGCGACACGACCGGCACCGCAGGGTCGAGCCAGTTCGCGAGCAGCCTTGCCGACCAGTCGGTGTCGTACAGCTTGACCGTCAGGAACGCGACCTTCGGCGCCAGGCGTCGCAGGCGGCTCGCCTCGCCCAGGTGCCACGCCTGCGGCCTCGCCACCCGCTCGCCCTCGGGCGTGTCGAGTCGCAGGCCGCGTGCGCGAATCGCCTCGACGTGCTCGGCCCAGCCGTCGATCAGCACGACGTGACGGCCGGCCTCGGCGAGCAGGCCGCCGACCAGGCAGCCGACCGCACCGGCACCGAGGACGACGATCGTGCCGTCGTCCGCACGGGTCACTTGGGTTCGATCCCGGCGCGCTTGACGATATCGGCGAACTTGACGAAGTCATCCGCGATCCGTTTCTGGAACGCGTCCAGCACCGGCTTGCCGGCGGTGATCCCCTGGGCGGCGAACTGCGCCTGGAATTGCTCGGACGCGAGGATCGGCTTCACCGCCGCCGCCGCCTTCTGCGCGATCGCGTCCGGCAGCGTCGCCGGCCCGACCAGGCCCCACCATGCGCCCATGTCGAAGCCCGGATAGCCGCTCTCGGCCACCGTGGGAACGTCCGGCAGCAGCGGCGAGCGCTCGGCGCTCGACACCGCCAGCGCGCGCAGTGCACCGGACTTGATGTGCGGGTAGGTCGCGGACACCGACATGAACGACGCCTGCACGCGACCGGCGACGAGGTCGACGACCGCGTCGGCATCACCACGGTAAGGCACGTGGTTCATCTCGATGCCGGCCACCGTCATGAAGAGGCTCGACGTGAGATGCGGTCCGGCGCCGACGCCGGAAGACGCGTAGCTGAGCCCCATCGGCTTCGCCTTCGCCATCGCGACCAGGTCGGCGACGCTGTTGGCCTTGACGTCCTTGTGCACGACCAGGAAGTAGGGCGCCGACGCGCACAGCGCGATCGCCTTGAAGTCCTTGACCGGATCGAAGGGGACGTCCTTTCGCACGCTCGGCGCGAGGACCTGCGCGCTCGACATCATGTAGAGCAGATGACCGTCCGGTGGCGCCTTGGCGGCGACGCCGCCGGCGATCGTGCCGGCGGCACCCGAGCGGTTGTCGACGACGAAGGACTGTCCGAGCGATTCGGAGAGGCGTGCCGTGACGGCCCTGGCGACGGTGTCGTTCGCGCCGCCGGCCGGATACCCGACCAGCACCTTGACCGGTTGCTGAGGCCAGTCGGCTGCGCCGGCCGCCGCCGCCGACGCCGACAGGATCGCGCCGAGCGCGAGCGCGGCGAGCGCGCGCCGCCTGTCGGATCGGCATGGTGCTTGCGCGGCATCCAGGTGATCGAGGTACGAGCGGACTTGGGGCATCTCGGCGGTCTCCTCCGTGTCGTGCGTGCTGGCCCGCTGGCGGGCGGTCGGGTCGTCGGTTCGAGTATCGGACAGCGCGCATGGCGAGGCAAGCACCTGGCCGACGGCACGGCCAAGCCGCCACCGACGCGGATCGCGCGGCGGCTCGCCGCGACCGGCTACCATGGGGGCGCGCGCGCCGACCCCATCGGATCGACCCGGGGGGCTTTGGCATCGTCGCAGCAGCAACCCGTCGAGCCCTGGAGACGCGAGATGCACCTGACCGACCTGACCCACGCTGTCGTCTTCGTGGCCGACGCCGACGCGTCGCGCGCGCGGCCGGCGCCGGCCCGTCGATGAACGACCGATACGGCGCCGCCACGCCGCGCGCAGCCTCCTCGTACGCGGCGGTCTCGTTCGACGAGGCCTGCGAGCGGGCGCGGTCGCTGGTGCCGGTGCTGCGCGAACGCGCGACGGCGTGCGAGGCGGCGCGTGCGCTCCCGCGCGAGACGATCGCCGACCTCGATGCCAGCGGGTTGATGCGCATCCTGCAGCCACGCCGCTGGGGCGGCATGGCGCTCGACTTCCACGCGATCGTCGAGATCGCCGACATCCTCGCGCAGGGGTGCGCGTCCACCTCGTGGGTGTTCGCGAACATCGCGATCCATCACTGGATGCTCGCGCTCTACGACGAGGCGGCGCAGGCGGAGATCTGGGGCGCGAATCCGGACGCGTACATCGCCTCGGGCATCGCCTATCCGCAGGGGCGCGCGACGCGCGTCGCGGGCGGCCTCTCGCTCTCCGGCCACTGGAACTTCTCGTCGGGCGTCGGCTGCTCGGGCTGGAACATGCTCGCGTGCGTCGTGCGCGACGACGCCGGCCGGCCGATCGACCACGTGATGACCGTGGTGCCGGCGAGCGACTACGAGATCGTCGACGACTGGCAGGTGATGGGGCTGTCCGGCACCGGCAGCATGTCGGTGCGCTGCGAAGGCGTGTTCGTGCCCGAGCACCGGGCGCTGTCGATGGCGCGCGGGCGTGCCGGCGGCCCGGCCGATTTCCCGGGCCTGCGCACGAACCCCGAGCCGCTCTACCGGATCCCGTTCGGCGGGCTGGCCGCGCACTGCATCCTCGGCACCACGCTGGGCAACGCGCAGGCGATGCTCGATGCGATCGTCGCGATGGTGCGCGAGCGCAGCACGAGCTACACCGGCCTCTCGATGCGAGATCTCGGCACCGTGCAACTGCGCGTCGGAACGGCGTCGGCGAAGCTCGAGGCCGCGCGCCTGATGGCCCGCGAGGACTGCGTGCAGGCGCAGCGCCTCGCCGAGCGGGGCGAGTTGCCCGATCTCGAAGCCCGGTTGAAGCAGAAGCGCAATTGCGCGTTCGCGATGGCGCTCGCCACCGAATGCGTCGACACGCTCTACGCGCTCGCCGGCGCCAACGGCCTGTACACGCGCGGCGCGATCGAGCGGATCTGGCGCAACCAGCATGCCGCGGCCGGACACATCAACTTCAGCGTCGACGCACAGGCGAGCGCGTGGGCATTGGCCGCGCTGGGCGGCGAGGTGCGCAATCCGACGCTATAGGTGGCGCGCGTCGGATCGCGCACCGGCGTCATCGCGGCCGGCGCCTGGCATCGCGACCGTTCGCGCTAGGCTTGCGGCAGTCGATAGAGCGATACCGCATTGTCGAAACCGATCGCGCGGCGATGGCGCTCGGGCGTCCACGCGATGAACAGCCGCAGCAGCGCGACGGTATCCGGCGGGGGGCCGTCGCGCCGGGTGTGCGGCCAGTCCGAACCCCAGACCAGCCGATCGGGTGCGGCGTCGACGAGCACGTCGTGCACCCGGCGTGCGTCCGGGTAATCGGGCGCGGCATGCGAGACGTTCGCGATGCCGGAGAGCTTCACCCAGACGCCACCGTCCTGCATCAGATCCACGAGTGTACGGATGCCCGCGTGCGTCGCGCCGAGCTCCGCCGGTGCGCGCCCCATGTGATCGATGACGACGGGAACCCGCGCGTTGCGGATACGGTCTGCGATTGCGGGCAACAGCCGGGCGTCGGTGAAGAGCTGGAGGTGCAGGCCGCGCTCGAGCAGCCGTGGTTGCAGCGCGTCGAAGGCGCCGAAGGGCACGAAGCCGCCCAGCGCACGCGGGTCGCCGGCCTCGAAGTGCGCCATGCGCACACCGCGCACGCCCGCGTCGGCGAGTCGGTCGAGTTCGGCGTCGGTAACCGCGGCGTCGACGGCCGCGATGCCGACGAGTCGCCCCTGGCCGAGCGCGAGCGTGTCGAGCAGCACGCGGTTGTCGGTGCCGTAGAAGCTGGGCTGCACGACGACACCGTGGTTCACGCCGTGGGCCGCGAGCGTCGCCTGCCAGTCGGACAGCGACGCCGGTGGCGGCGTGTAGCTGCGAGCAGCGAGCATCGGATAGCGATGCGGCGCGGCGATGACGTGGAAGTGGGCGTCGACGACGCCCGGCTCTTCGGCCGGCTCGAGCACCGCTAGTCGCGGGTGATCCCGGCGTCCTTGACGATCTTCGCGGTACGCGCGATCTCCGAGCGGATGAAGTCGGCGTACTCGGTCGGCGTTCCGGGGCGGACGTCGGCCCCCAGCTTCGCGAAGCGTTCGCGGACCTCCGGCTGACCGAGCACCTGAACCAGGACCTGGTTGAGCCGCGCGACGCGATCGGGTGCGGCGGCCCCCGGGAGCACGAGACCCAGCGTCGTCGACGCGTCGAAGCCGGCGACGCCGGCCTGCGCGAGCGTAGGCACGTCCGGAAGCAGCGCCGAGCGGGTCGTCGTCGTCACGGCGAGCGGCCGCGCCTTGCCTGCCTTGATCAGCGGCAGGATCGACGAAAGCTGGTCGAAGTGGATGTCGACGTGGCCGCCAGCGAGGTCGTTGTTCGCCAGTGCGCTGCCCTTGTACGGCACGTGCACGAAGCGCGATCCGGTCGCCGCCTGGAACAGCTCGCCGACGATGTGGTTGCCGCTGCCGCTGCCGGCCGACGCCATCGTCATCGTGCCGTTGCGCTCGCGCGCGAGCTTCAGCAGTTCGGGCACCGAGTTCACCGGCGACGATGGTCCGACGACGAGCACCATCGGCACGCTGGCGATCAGGCCGATCGGCGTGAAGTCCTTTATCGAGTCGTAGGGCAGCTTCGCGTACAGCGACGGCGCGGCGAGGTGGTTGACCGGCGATGCGATGCCGAGGGTATAGCCGTCGGCTGCGGCCTTCGCCACGGCGTCGAGACCCAGCGTGCCGCCGGCGCCGGCCTTGTTCTCGACCACCACCGGCTGGCCGAGCGCCTTCTGCAGTTCGGGACCGAGGATGCGTGCGCTGAGGTCGACGTTGCCCCCAGGCGGGAACGGCACGACGAGCCGGATCGGCTTGCTCGGATAGGTGTCCTGCGCGTGGGCCGCCGGCGCGAGCGCAAGCACGAGCGAGAGCGACAGCGAGAGCGAGAGCGAGATGCGCGCGACCGAGCGCGTCAGCAGGTGTCCGGTCGTCTTCGGCGACGAGGGGGCATGCGGGTGCCTGAAGGCGATCATCGTCGATTCACTCCGTCTTGAGGTTCAGATCCCGGGCGATCCGGGTGTTGGTGTCGATCTCCCGCACGATCTGCGAGGCGAACGCGTCGCCACAGACTGCATGCGGCTCGAGCCCCGTCTTCGCAAGACGCTCGCGCACCTCGGGCGACGTGGCGAAGGCGTTGGCCGCATCGGTCAGTGCGGCGATCGGACCGGGCGGGGTCCCGGCGGGCGCAAGCAAGCCGTACCAGGTGTCGACGACGAAGCCGCCGATGCCTTGCTCCTCGAAGGTCGGCACCTGCGGCAGCAACGACGAGCGCTGCCGCGACGCGACGGCAAGCGCGGTGAGCTTCCCGGACTTGAGGTGCGGTAGTACCGAGCCGAGCGTCGCGAACGAAAGGTCGACCTGTCCGCCGATCAGGTCGGTCATCGCCGGCGCCGCGCCCTTGTACGGCACGTGCACCATCGACACCCCGGCCAGCTTCGCGAACTGCTCGGTTGCCAGATGCGGCGAGCTGCCTTGCCCGGGCGACGCGTAGGTCGCCGAGCCGGGCGTCGCTCGGACGCGCTCGAGAAACTCACGGACCGTTCGCACCGGCAGCTTGGGGCCCACGACGAGCACGGTCGCGCTCGCTGCCAGCGTGCACACCGGAGCGAAGGACCTGGCCGCGTCGAACCGGATGCGCGTGCCGTAGAGCGCAGGGATCATCGTGTGGTTGGTCGCCGCCGACAGCAGGGTCAGACCGTCCGGCTTCGCGGCAGCGACCGCCTCGGTCGCGAGCACGGCGTTCGCGCCCGGCTTGTTCTCGACGATGAAGCTCTGCGACAGCGCCTTGCCCGCCTGCGCGGCGAACGCGCGGGCGACCAGGTCGGATGGCCCGCCGGCGGCGAAGCCGACGACCAGCCTCACCGGCTTCTCGGGATAGGCTGCGGGCTGCGCGGATGCGGCGGTGCTCGCGAGCACCGAGCCGAGTCCGAGCGCAAACAGTCGACGTCTCATGCAATGTCTCCGTTTGGGGGGTCAAGTCCGTGGCGTCCGGGGCGACGCCCGATGCAGCGGCAGGCCGGGTGCGTCGAGCTGCGCGCGAAGCACGCTGGCGCTGACCGATTCGGTCGCGAACAGGGTCCTGCGATCGGGGCCGCCGAACGCGACGTTGGTGAGCGAACTGCCGACGGGGCTTCGCAGCACCCGTTCGGGCTCGGCTCGCGGGTTCAGCACCCACACGTAGCCCAGCCCGGGATTCGCGACGATCAGGTTGCCCGCGTCGTCGATGGCGAGGCCGTCCGGGCCGCTCGGCCCGTACGACGTGAAGAAGGCGCTCACCTTGGCGACACCGCCGTCCTCGAGCAGCGGCACGCGCCAGACCTGGTTGCCCCGGGTCACGGCGAGGTAGAGCACCCGCTCGTCCGCCGACAGGGCGACGCCGTTCGGACTGGGGACGTTGGCCAGCAGTGCCTCCAACCGCCCGTCCGGGCTCAGCCGATAGAGGCGGCCGGTGGGGTCGTGCAGGCCGGTCTGTCCCTGGTCGGTGAAGTACAGGTTCCCGCGGCTGTCGAAGATCAGGTCGTTGACGCCCTTGAAGCGCTCGCTGTTGCGACGCTCGAGATACGGGCGCACGATGCCGTCGCGCACGTCGCAGGCCATCAGCCCGTTGCGATAGTCGGCGATGACGAGCTCGTGCTCGCTCAGGAACTTCATCCCGTTCGGTTCGCCGTTCCACTGCGCGATCTGGGTCCAGTCGCCGCGCGCATCGATGCGGAAGACGCGCCCGAAAGGGATGTCGCAGACGTAGAGATCGCCGGCCGCGTCGAGAACCGGCCCCTCGAGAAAGGAGTCGATCGACGCGCCGCCCCGGTTCGCATCGGCCCACGCCGATCGAACGGCGTGGTGGCGGAAGCGATCGGGCAGCCGCGTGAACACGTCCATGTCGCGGATCTCGGGCGGGTGCAGCAGGAACATCACGCACTCCCTCTCGGTCTGGCCATCGGCGTTGCGGGTCCGGCAGTTCGTCGGATCCGCCGGATCACTCCTTCTTGATGTCGGCGGCCTTGACGGTCCGGGCCCAGCGGTCGTGCTCCTTCGAGAGGAACTCGCGAAACGCCTCCGGCTTCGACGCGACGATCCGCGAGCCGAGACTGTCGAACTTCGCCTTCACCTCGGGCAGCGCCATCACGTCGCGAACCGCCGCACTCAACTGCTCGACGATCTCGGCCGGCGTTCCGCCAGGCACGAACATTCCATTCCATTCGTAGACCTCGTAACCCTTGACCGCGCCTTCGCCGATCGTCGGCACGTCGGCGAAGGCCGCATTGCGCGTCGCCGACGTGATCGCCAGCGGCTTCAGTCGCCCGCTGCCGACGTGCCCGCTGACGGCCGGAAGGTTGCCGAAGCCCATGTCGATCTCGCCACCCATCAGTGCGGCGATCGCGGGGCCGCCGCTTCGATACGGCACGTGCAGCAGCTTGATGCCGGCCCCCTGTGCGAACAGTTCGGCGCCCATGTACTGCACCGTTCCCTGGCCGCCGGACCCGAAGGTGATCTTGCCGGGCGACTGCCTGGCCGCCTTGATCAGGCCCTCGATCGTGTCGTACGGCGAGTTTTTCGGCACGAGCATCAGCATCGGCGTCACGGCCACCAGCGACACCGGCTTCAGGTCCTTCTGCGGGTCGTAGGGCAGTTTCTGAAGGTGCGGGTTGATCGACAGCGGCGTCGCATCGTAGAGCACGGTGTTGCCGTCGGGCTCGGCCTGCGCAACGGTGCCCTGACCGATCACGCCGCTCGCGCCCGCCTTGTTGAGCACGACGACGTTCGTGCCCAGCCTGGGCCCCAGGTGCTGTGCCAGCAGTCGCGCGAGCGCGTCGGCCGTGCCGCCGGGCGCATAAGGTACGACGATGTTGACGGTCTTGCCCGGCCATGCGGCCAGCGCGGGGGCGCTCGCGCCGGCAACGGCCAACGCAAGCGCGGCAATGACACGCTGCGCGGATCGTCGCTTCATCTTCATGTTTGCTCCTTCTTCGGGGTCTCTCGGACCGAGGGGTTCATCGGAGGGTAGGCAATCGATGGCAGGGCGTGCCGACACGCGGTCAGACGGTCGCGATCGGTGTCACCGGCGAGCCGACCGCACCGGGCAGTCGCAGTGGCGGCGCGGTCAACAGGAAACGCCGGCGGCCGATCGCCCGCAGGTGGCCCGCGAGTTCGGTCAGGTACCAGAGCTCGCCGAGGTGGATGCCGTTCTTGAACAGGCAGTGCTCGTGCAGCGGCAGCCTCGGCTGGCGCATCGGCTGCGCACGCAGCACCTTCGGCACGACGAGTTCGACGGCTGGGTTGTCGGCGATCAGGCACGCGAGTCGCACGTCGACGATCCAGCGCAGCAGTCGCTCGTCCCATCCGTCCAGGCCGCTGCCGGTCTCGTGCAGCCGCGCAGGGTCGGGCCTGCGATCCATCGCCAGCAGCGTGTCGGCAAAGCCGGTGTGCACGCACACCATGTCGCCTTCCTCGACCTCGACGCCGTCGGCCTCGAGGATGCGCATCAGCGCGTCGTAGCCGACCGCCTGGCGCCTGCGCCCGAGGTGGTGCGCGAGGTCGATCATCACGCCGCGACCCTGTACGCCGTGCTCGGCGAGACGTTCGATGCCGAGCGCGCCGGCGACGGGCCCGGGATAGCGCGCGTGCGGCTCGCGCGCCTCGGTGTCCTCGACGCCCGCGCGGATCTCTTCGCCCGCCCGGAAGCCGTTGTAGAACACCGCCTCGGCGATGCCGTCCGCGTCGGCGTCGAAGCGGCTGCCGACGTGCGCGAGACTGTCCCACTGCGTCGAGTACTGCAGGCTCATCAGGACGAGATCGTCGTTGACGACATCGCTGAGATCCGGGTCCTCGCCGGCGTAGGCCCAGCAGAATCCCTGCTGACCGGCGCTGCGGCCGTCGCGCGTGACCGCGTAGCGCCGCGGTGCGATGCGTCGGGGGTTCAAGGCCTGTCCGCCGGGGACGTCCAGCGGAAGGCTCAGGCAGAACGTGCGGCCCTGGTGCACCTCGGCCATCGCCTGCCGCACCTTCGCCGGCGTGACGAGATTCATCCGTCCACGCTGATCTTCGGGGCCGAACTCGCCCCAGTGGCTGTCGGGTGGGCTCTGCTTCCAGCGCGGCGCCATCGTCGCGTCAGCCGTGCAGCACGTTCAGCACGTTCAGCACGTTCCTGGCCGCGGCGACGCCCATCTTCACGTAGGCGTCGGCCGTCACGCCGCCGATGTGCGGCGACAGGGTGATGCGGTGCTCGCCGTGAAACGGATGGCCCGCCGTCATCGGCTCGACGGCGAAGCTGTCCAGCCCGGCGTGGGAGACCTGCCCGGTACGGATGGCCGCGAGCAGCGCCGCTTCGTCGATCAGGCCGCCGCGTGCCGTGTTGACGACGATCACCCCTTGCCTGCAGGTCGCGAGCGACTGTGCGTTCAGCAGGTTCGCCGTCTCCGGCGTCAGCGGGCAGTGCAGCGAGATCGCGTCCGATTCGCGCAGGATCACGTCGAGCGCGACGCGCTCGACGCAAGACGGCACGTCCTTCGCATAGGGATCGAAGCCGCGCACCCGCATGCCCATCGCGTGCGCCACTGCGGCGACGCGCGCACCGATGGCGCCCAGGCCGACCAGTCCGAGCGTGCGCCCCTCGAGCTCCACGCTCTTGTGCGTCGCCTTGTCCCATTGGCCTTCGTGCATCCGACGATCGAGCTGGGGCACCGACTTCGCGCACGCGAGCAGCAGCGCCAGCGCGTGCTCGGCGACCGCCGTGGCGTTTGCGCCGGCCGCAGCGACCACCCGTACGCCGCGCGCGGCTGCTGCCTCCTTGTCGATCGTGTCGGTTCCGCTGCCGTGCTTGGAGATGACCTTCAGGCTCGGGGCGGCGTCCATCGCCGCTGCGCCCACCCTGCCGTAGCGCACGATGATCGCGATCGGATCGCTGCGCCGGCAATGCGCGACGATGTCGTCTACGCCCGGTGCCTTGCCCGCATAGACCACCTCGAAGTCGCGCAGCAGGTCGAGCGCGGGCGCCGCGAGGTCGGCGCCGGTGACGAGAACGGCCGGCTTCGCGTCCGTCACAGCGAGTCGCCTTCGCGGATCACGCCGGCCGCGCGCAGCGCGTCGTCGAGCCATCCCGGGCGCAAGGACTGGCGGTTCCTGATCGCGGCGATCCGCTTCGTTTCCGCGTCGACCTTCGCAGCCGCCAGTGCGAGCATCGCTGCGGCCTTCTCGCGCTCGATCACGGTCACGCCGTCGGCGTCGCCGACGACCAGATCGCCGGCGCAGACGCTGACGCCGCCGATCGAGATCAGGTGATTCAGCCGGCCGGCGACCCCTTTCGTCGGCCCGTTCGGGTTCAGCCCGGCCGCGTACATCGGGAAACCGAGCTCGCGGATGGCGTCGCTGTCGCGTACGGCGCCATCGATCACCACCGCAGCGACGCCGACCGCGACCGCCTGCCGGCTCATGATCTCGCCCATCAGCGCGCTGCCCAGATCCCCCTTTCCGTCGACGACGATCACGTCGCCCGGCCTGGCGATCGCGAGCGCGGCATGGATCATCAGGTTGTCGCCGGGACGCACCTCGACGGTCAGTGCCGGTCCCGCGAAGCGCATCGTCGGTGCGAGCGGCGCGATTCGGCCGTGAAGGCCGCCGCGGCGACCCGCGACGTCGGCCAGGATCGACGAGGCGAAGCGCGCGGCTTGCGTGACGACCTCCGGATCGACCCGCTGGAAATCGCGGATCACGTCGGGCGTGGGCTGGACTTGATTCATTCGGGCATCCTGTCGTGAAAGGCCGCGCGCGCGGCTGGAGGAGTGGGTTTCGGTCGGCGCTCGTGCCGTGGGTCGGGCCTCAGTCGGCGTCGCCGCCTGCGGTCGCCCGCCCGCGGTGCCGGCGCACCGACGGGCGCACCATCGCGACGACGAGCAGCGCCGTGACGACGAGAAACGCGAGGCTGATCGGTCGGGTGACGAAGACCGCGAAGCTGCCATCGGACATCAGCAGCGCGCGGCGAAGGTTTTCTTCGAGCATCGGCCCGAGCACGAACCCCAGGATCAGCGGCGCCGGATGACATTCGAGCTTGGCCAGCACGTAGCCCAGCACACCGGTCGCGGCGCACAGATAGACGTCGGTCGCGCTGTTGTTCAGGCTGTAGTTGCCGAGCGCGGCGAAGACCATGATCGCCGGGAACAGCCAGCGGTACGGCACCTGGGTCAGGCGGGCCCAGAGCCCGACCAGCGGCAGGTTGAGCACGAGCAGCAGCACGTTGCCGACGAACATGCTGGCGACGAGCCCCCAGAAGAGCTCGGGTCTGGAATTCATCACTTCGGGGCCGGGCTGGATCCCCTGCATCGTCAGTGCGCCCAGCATCAGTGCCATGACGGCGGTCGCCGGTATGCCCAGCGTCAGCGTCGGGATGAAGTGCGTCTGCGCCGCGGCGTTGTTCGCCGCCTCGGGTGCGGCGACGCCTTCGATCGCCCCGTTCCCGAAGCGCTGCGGATCCTTCGCGAGCTTCTTCTCGAGCATGTAGGCCGAGAACGACGCGATCGATGCGGTGATGCCGGGCAGCGCGCCGAAGAACGATCCCAGCGCGGTGCCGCGCAGCGTCGGCAGGGCGGCAGCCTTGAGGTCCGCGATCGTCGGCATCAGGTTCTTCACGTCGGTGGAGAACACCTCGACCTTCTCGGTGCGGGAGACGTTCTGGACGATCTCGGCGACGGCGAACAGGCCGACGGCGATCACCGTGAAGCCGACGCCGTCGAGCAACTCGGGCACGCCGAAGGAAAAGCGCGGGAGCCCCGAGGTGACGTCGGTGCCGACCATGCCGAGCAGCAACCCGACGACGACCATTGCGAGCGACTTGACGAGATCACCGTGCGCGAGCACTGCCGAGAAGACCAGGCCCATCAGCATCAGCGAGAAGTATTCGGCGGCGCCGAACTCGAGCGCCCACCGCCCCACCAACGGTCCGAAGAAGGCCACCAGCAGCGTCGACAGCACGCCGGCGACGAACGACGAGACCGCCGCCGTGGCGAGCGCAGGGCCGGCACGTCCCTGACGCGCCATCTGGTAGCCGTCTATCGCGGTGACGGCCGACGACGCCTCGCCCGGCATGTTGACCAGGATCGCGGTCGTCGATCCGCCGTACTGCGCGCCGTAGAAGATCCCGGCCAGCATGATCAGCGCGCTGACCGGATCGAGGCCGAAGGTGATCGGCAGCAGCATCGCGATCGTCACGAGCGGACCGACGCCGGGCAGCACGCCGATCAGCGTGCCCAGCAGCACGCCCAGGAAGCAGTACAGGAGATTGCCGGGGGTGAGCGCGACGCCGAAGCCGAGCGCGAGGTGATCGAGGGCATCCATGATTCAGTGCTCGAACGCGAACAGCGGGTACGGCAGCCCCAGGCCCCAGACGAAGATCGCGAGCGCCATCACGCAGAGGACCAGCGACAACACCGCGACCTCGCGCCAGTGGAACGCCCGGCCAGCCCGGGCACTCGTCACGATCAGGACGATCAGCGCGGGTACGAGCCCCACGCGCTCCATCAACCACCCGAACGCGACGAGCGCGAGCGCGATCAGGAACAGCGGCATCCACCCCCACGATCCGTCGACACGCTCGCCGGATCGAAGGCCGCGGTACGCCGTCACCAGACCGAATCCGACGAGGATCAGGCCGAGCACGCGCGGGAAGTAGCCCGGCCCCATTTCCTGGACGTTCCCGTACGGATAGGAGAGCGCGCCGACGAAGCCGGCGACGCCGATGCCGACGAACAGCAGGCCGGCGAGCACGTCGCGGTTGTGAAGGAGCCCGGTCCTCATGGGGGTGGCGGCCGAAGCGCGCGTGTGCGCCGACGCGGGTGCGTGACGCTACTGCGCGACGCTACTTCTTCGCGATCCCGGCTTCCTGGATGACGCCGGCCCACTTGTCGTGATCGCTCTTCAACGCCGCGGAGAACGCGGCCGGGCCGGTCTTGACGTCGCCGCTGAGCCGGGCCTTCACGTCCGGCGATTGCAGTGCCTTGGCGATCTCGGCGTTCAGTCGCGACACGATCGCCTCGGGCGTGCCTGCCGGCACGGCGATCCCGAACCAGGTGACGGCTTCGAAGCCGGGGAAGCCCGACTCCGCGACGGTCGGCACGTCGGGCCATTCGGGCACGCGCTTCGCCGAGGTCACCGCGATCGGCCGAAGCTGGCCCGCCTTCACCGGCCCGCGTGCGGACTCGATGGACGCGACGAAGAAGGTTGCGCGGCCGCTGATGACGTCGGGGAGCGCCTGCGCCGTGCCTTTGTACGGCACGTGCTTGTACTTGACGCCTACGGCCTTCTGAAGGTACTCGCCCGACAGATGCGCGACCGTCGCATTGCCGGGCGACGCGAACAGCAGCTTGCCGGGATCGGCCTTCGCGGCGCTCACCAGTTCGGCGAACGACTTGATCGGCGACGCCGTGCCGACGGTGATCGCGAGCGGCACTTCGCTGACCAGCGTGACCGGCGTGAAGTCCTTGATCGGGTCGTACGGGAGTGCGGACATCAGCGACGGCGCGATCGACATGTTGCTCGTCTGGCCCATCACCATCGTGTACCCGTCCGGCTTGGCCTTGGCGGCGGCGTCCAGGCCGATGGTGCCGCCGGCACCCGCCTTGTTCTCGACCACGATCTTCCAGCCCAGCGTCGATGAAAGCTTCTCGGCGACGACCCTGCTGATGATGTCGGTGCCACCGCCCGGCGGGAAGGGCACGACGAGTCGGATCGGCTTGTCCGGATACGACGTCTGCGCGCCGGCGGATGCGGCGAGAACGCCTGCGGCGAGCGCGAGCAATAGGCGGGGGAAGGCTTGCATGGTGTCTCCTGTCGTTCCGACGACACCTCGCACCGTGGGTGTCTTCGAGCCGCGCAGTATCGGCTGCCGAAAACACGAAGTCCAATCGATAATATGATCGGAATCATTGATGGAACTTGCTGAATGGATCTTCGTGACCTGCGCTACTTCGAGACGATCGCCGCGCTGCAGCACCTTGGTCGCGCGTCGGCCAGGCTGCACCGTAGCCAGCCCGCGCTGTCGAGCAGCATCCGTCGCCTGGAGGCCGATTGCGGCGCCGCGCTCTTCGAGCGCGCCGGTCGAGGCATACGGCTGACCGCTGCGGGCGAGGTGCTGCTGAAGTGGGCGCAGCGCCTGCGCTTCGACGAAGAGGACGCAAGACGCGAGCTCCAGTCGATCGGCGCTGGACTCGCCGGGCACGTCCGCCTGGGGATCGTGCCGACGGCGGCGCAGTTCCTGTTGCCGTCGGTGGCGCGCCGGCTGCTTCAGGACGCGCCGAACGTGACGCTGCGCACCGTCGTCGCGCTGATCGACACGCTCAAGCCGCAGCTTCGTGCCGGCGAGCTCGATCTGATGGTCGGGACCGAGAGCGTCACCGAGCCCGGGTGGATCTCGATACCGCTATCCGAAGACATGATCGTCGTCGCCGCGAGCGAGCGCCACGACGTCTTTCGCGCCCGCGCGACCCTCAAGGATCTCACCGTCCACGCGTGGGCCCTGCAGCCACCCGGTGCGCCCACTCGCGACTGGCTCGACCATGCCTTCGATCGCCACCGATTGCCGCGTCCGCACGTCCAGGTGGAAACGACCATGCTCCTGATGCTGCCGGCGTTGATCGTTCAGACGGGTTTGCTGAGCTTCATCTCGCGCCATCACCTGCAAGGCAGGGCGCGGATCCCGGGCCTCAAGGAGGTGCCGGTCCGGGGGGCCACGATGCGCCGAAGGCTGGTCGTGACCTACCGCGCGCAAGGTCTGTTGTCGCCCGCCGCACGAAGGCTGCTCGACCTATTCGTCCAGCTCTCGAAGACGGGCTGAGTGTCGCGCCTCCCAAGGCAACGCGCGACCGGCGGCAGTCAGCGCGTCATCGTGCGCGACAGCGTCGCCTGCGGCAGGTAGGCGCCATCGGCCCGCAACTGCTCCACGAGTCGCCAGGTGTCCAGATCGCAGGCCGGCTGACCTGTCGCGACCGACTGCGCGGCGGCGGTGCCCGCCGCCTGTCCCATCAGGTACGCCGCCGACTGCGCGCGGATCGAGCCGTGTACCTTCGTGTCGCTCGAGTGGCATCGCCCGGCGGCCCAGAGGTTCTGCGCGCCCCTGGGCACCAGGATGCCGTACGGGATGCCCACGCAGCCGCCCTTGCCAAGGTTGTCCTTGCCGTGGAAGTCCTTCATGAACCGCTCGTACTCGGCCTTCGAGGTGTCGGAAGGGTGCACGTCGGTCGGGCGGTTGTAGACGCCGACCTGGTCGGGGAACTGGCGCCGCGCCCGGAAGTCGTCGATCACGAGCTCGAACTCGCCGACGATGCGGCGTGAATCCCGGATGCCCATCACCGGCGCGGTCGTCATCAGCTCGAGGTCCTGGCAGCCGGGCACGTAACGGCGGTAGAACTCGACGTACTCGGCGGCGAGCTTGCGGCCGAACACCATGCCGTCGCTCAGGCTGCGGTTCGACAGCGGGTTCAGGTTGAAGACGTGGCCGGCGTTGAGCGACGCGGTGCGCTCGCCGAGCTTGTTCATGCCGGGGAAGAAGCGGTCCTCCTGCGTGAAGAAGCCGTCCTCGATCGCCTTGGGTACCCACTCGTTCTTGGTCTTCGCCTTGACCGCGTCGATGCTGCGCCAGTCGCTGCCATAGGCGGGATCGTCCCAGTGCATCCCGCCGACCAGCGAGCACAGCGTGCTCGGCGAGACAGTGTCGGTGTCGCGCAGCACGACCTTGCACTCGGCACCGGCCAATGTCGCGAGCGCGGCGTCGCCGGTCGCGTCGACGAAGGTCTTCGCGCGCACGAAGCGCAGTCCCTCGACGTTCGCGAGCACGACGCCGTCGATTCGCCCACGCGTGGTCTCGGCTTCGACCACGCGCGTGAAGAAGCGGAGCTCGACGCCGGCCGCGACGGCGAAGTCGTCGAGGATGCGCTTCAGGTGCTCCGGACGGAACGGGATCCAGCGGTTGAGCTGCGTGTGAAGGAACGCCTGCACGACGTGCGGGCCGAAGGCCTGCTGCGTCCACATCGTGTCGAGCAGCTCCTTCATGAAGCCGCCGACCAGCATCCGCTCGCCGTCGGACACCGGCCCGAACGACGCGACGAGTCCCGAGGTGCCCATGCCGCCGAGGCAGCCGGTCGCCTCGACGAGCAGCGTGCGCAGCCCGAGACGCGCGGCGCAGACGGCGGCGGCGGTGCCGGCCGGGCCGCCGCCGGCGACGACGAGGTCGTAGCCGTCGTCCACCGGGATGCGGCGGCTGAACGTGTGAACGGTGTGTTCGGTGTCGGGTGCGCTGCTCATGCGGATCTCGAGTGGAACGTCACTTGCCGGCGCGCGGCAGCGGCTTCGTCACCTGCGCGAAGCGCGTGATCTCGGCGCCGATGAACGTCCGGAATTCGTCCGGCCCCTGTGGCGCGGCCTCGATCCCCATCGCGACGAGCTCCTTCGCGAGTGCAGGCGACGCGAAGACGGCAATCAGGTCGTCGGCGAGCCGCTTCACGATCGCGGGCGGCATGCCGGCCGGTCCGGCGAAGCCGGCCCAGTTCACCGACTCGAAACCCGGCAGCGTCTCGGCGATCGCGGGCCAGTCGGGAAAAAGCGGGCTGCGACGCAGGCTGGTGACGCCGAGCACCTTCAGGCGACCGTCGCGCACGAAGGGCATCGCCGAGGTCGCGATGCCGAACCCGATCGGGATCTGCCCGCCGACGATGTCGGTGTACATCTTCGCCGCGCCGTTGTACGGGACGTGCACGAGCTCGATGCCGGCCATGTGATTGAGCATCTCGCCGGCGAGCTGCGCCGAGGTGCCGATGCCGTTGGAGCCGAACGAGATGCTGCCGGGCCTTCGCTTCGCCTCGGCGACCAGCTGCGCGACGTCGTTGGCGGCGAAATCGGGCGCGGCGACGAGTGCGACCGTGTAGTAGCCGAGGCGCGCGATCGGTGTCAGGTCCCTGACCGCGTCGTAGGGCAGGTCGCTGCGCTGCACCGCGTTGATGCTGAGCGAGCTGCCGAGCAGGCCGATCGTGTGCCCGTCGGGCGCGGCGCGCGCGGTCGCGGTGGTGCCGATGATCACGCCGCCGCCGGGCCGGTTCTCGACCAGCACCGACTGCTTCCAGCGCGTCTCGAGCTGCGCGGCGATCGTGCGCGCGAGGCGGTCGGCCGCGCCGCCGGGTGGTTGCGGCAGCACGATGCGCACCGGACGCGCCGGAAAGGCCTCGGACTGCGCGGATGCGTGCATCGCCGGAACGGGCAAGGCGCACGCCAATGCGCTCGCGAGCAGCCGGCGGCGTGTGCGGCGAAACGGCGGTACTTCGCGCATGGTCGTGTCTCCGATGGATGTCTGGCCTCGCGCTTGCGTCCGCGATGCAGGCGCGCGAGCGCCGCTCGTGCGTGGCGGGCAGGTGAGGCGATTATTTTTCAGCGCCCGCTGCGCAGGCAAATGAAAAGACCTGGGCAGCGCATAACATCCGGTTATGCGATCTGGTTACAGGCCACGGCCAACGGCCCCGGCCACCGACCACGGCCACCGACCACGGCCACCGGCCACCGCTCGCGCAACGGGAGACCCGCGATGAACCTGCGTCACATGGAAGTCTTCAGGGCGGTGATGCTGACCGGCGGCGTCAACGGCGCGGCCGAACTGCTCCACATCTCGCAGCCGGCGATCAGCAAGCTGCTCGCGCGCGCCGCGCGCGAAAGCGGGATGAAGCTCTTCGACCGCGTCAAGGGCCGGCTCGTCCCGACGCCGGAGGCACGCACGCTCTACGAGGAGGTCGAGAAGCTCTGGCGCACGCTCGAGCACGTGCGCGAGGTATCGCGCGCGCTCGTGCGCCCGAGCACCGGGAGCCTGCGGCTCGCGGTGTCGGCGAGCCTGGCGCCGCACCTCGCGCCGCGCGCGGTCGCGCTGCTGCACGATCGCTTCCCGCGCCTCGAGAGCCGCGTCGAGGTGCTGATCGCGCCGATCATGGTCGACGCCCTGCTGGACGGCTCGGCCGACCTCGCGGTCGGGCTGCTGCCGAACGATCATCCGAACCTGGTGACGGTCGCCACCTATCGTTGCGAGCTCGCGTGCGTGATGCGCGCAGACCATCCGCTCGCGTCGCGCAGGCAGATTCTGCCGGCGGACCTGCGCGGACACCGGGTCATCGCGTCACCCGCCGATACGCGCTACGGCGAGAGCCTGCGCCGTGCCTACGGCAGGTACGCGGATCAGCTCGACCTCGGCATCGTCGTGCGCTCGTCCACCACCGCGTGCTGGTTCGCACAGGCCGGCGCCGGCATCGCGGTCGTCGACCGGGCCGCCGTTTCCGGCACCACCTTCGCCGGGCTCGCCGTCCGTCCGTACCGCAGCGCCGAGCGCCTGGAGATCCGCATCATCCGCAATCGCTATCGGCCGCTGTCGGTCGTGCACCAGGCGTTCTGCGAGGCCTTCGAGCGTGCGTGGGGCGAGGCGACGGCTCGCGCGGATCCGGCCGCGATTGCCCGACCTACTCGTTGGCAAAGTCGATGACGAACGTGAACGGGCCGGTTGCATGCACCGTGTAGTTGAAGGTCTTGCCGGCCATTGCGGCGACCGCGCCGTAGGCGGCGACGTAGTGCCCCTTGCCGGAGCCGCTCGATCCGGTGACCTTGCCGTCGGTGATGGCCAGCGTCGTCGCGCCCTGGTCGATCGCGTAGACCAGTGTGCCGCCCGGCACGCGCGTGGCACCGGAGCCGGTCACCAGGCGTCCCTTCGCACCCTCGATCTCGTAGCGCTGTTCGCCGGTCATGATGGCGCCGTTCATCGCCCCGCCTTCGACCCTGCAGCTGTACTGGATCGCCTGCAGGACGACGCCATTGGACACCGGCTCGATGCTCGAGGGTCCGATGGACTGGCAGATGGCGCGATCCTTGGCGCCGCCTTGCGCCGCGGCGGGTGTCGCGACGGTGGCAAGCACGACGGCGAGCGCGAACAGCGGGGTATACCGATTCGACATCAGGCATCTCCTGGAAGACGTGGATGAAGGGCGCGAGCTGCATCGGCGGCGCGCGGGCGGCATCGTATCGGGCGCATCGGCAGCCGGCATCGTGCAATTTGGTGAGTGCCGTCCTCTCGAATCGCCGGGCGCGCCGCTTCCGAGGGCCGGGAGCGCCCGGCGCGTTGCGCGCGGGCGTGCGGGATCAGCGGTTCATGCCGCCGCGTGCCGGCGCCGGTGCGTCGACACGCGCCCGCTCAGCGCGATGGGCCAGTGGGCACCATCACGATCTTGCCCAGTGCGCTCCCGCTCTCGAGCAGCGTGTGCGCGCGCCGCACCTCGGTCAGTGGCAACCGCATCCCGACGATCGGGGCGATCTCGCCGCGGGACAGCGCCGTGATGACCTCGCGCATCAGGGCGCGGCGCCCGTCGCGATCGTGGTCGTAGATGTGGAACGAGAAGCTTCGCACGGCGGGGCAGACCGCCATGTGCGCACGCATCGCGGCAACCAGGTTCGCCTCGGGCAGTGGCGCGAAGCCGTTGTACGAGACGAGTGTTCCCCAGGGGCCCAGCGCACCGATGAAATCGACGAAGGCCGGGCCTCCTGCGTGATCGAAGATCCGTCCGACCCCCTCGCCGCCGGTGAGCTCGCGAACGCGTTCGACCACCGGCTCGCGACGGTAGAAGATCACCTCGTCGGCGCCGCTTCGCCTGGCGAGATCGGCCTTTTCCTCGGTGCTGACCGTGCCGATCACGCGCAGGCCCTGGCGCCTGGCGAGCTGCGCCAGCGCGCTGCCGACGCCGCCCGCGGCGCCGACGACGAGCACGCTGCGCGGCGCGCGCGGATGCGCGCACTCCTGCAAAAGCGCCTGCGCGACCTGGTAGTTCGGCAGGCACACGGCTGCCTCGAGGTCGACGTGCGCATCGAGCAGGTGGATCGCATCGGCCGGGGCAACGACGAACTCGGCATGACAGCCGCCGCGCGTCGGCAGGTCCCGCGCGCTCAGCAGGACCTTGGTGCCCACGTCGACGTGGGTGACGCCGGGCCCGACGGCCGAGACGATGCCGGCGACGTCGTTGCCCGGGTTCGCCGGCAACGGCGGCATCCACTTGTAGACGCCGCTGCGGATCAGCGCGTCCGGCGTGCTGACGCCGAAGGCGCGCGCTTCGATCAGTACCTGGCCGGGTCCGGGTCTCGGCACCGGCAGGTCGACGACCTCGAGCGCGTCCGGGCCGCCAGGCTGTCTCACGAGCACTGCCTTCATCGTGTGGTCCGTCGTGGGTGAAGGCGCACGGCGCCGGTTTCGGGTGGCGGACGGCGCTACTGCAGCGTGCCGGCCTGCATCGCGAGCAGCACCGTGGTGACGCTTCGCTCGGTCATCGAGATGTGCCGCACGAGCAGGCTCTGCGCGCGCTGCAGGTCGCGCGCGAGGACGGCGTCGAGCAGCCGCTGGTGCTCGGCGTGCTTCGTGCGCGGCACGGTGCGGTGGCGAGCGGAGAAGCGCCTGTATCGTTCGGCGCGATCGAACAACTGCCCGACCAGCGTGAGCAGCAGCGGTGATGTCGAACCGGCATAGATCGCCATGTGGAACTGCCGGTGGCGTGCCGACCAGCCGTCGTCGAGCGAGGGGGAGACGTCGCCCAGCCGGTGCTCGACCAGCGACAGCGCATGGGCGGCGGCGACGAGCGTGGCCTCCCACTGATCGTCGCCGTGCGCGATCGCGTCGCGCAGCACTTCGGCCTCGACGAGCAGGCGCACGCGCGTCAGGTCGGCGAGATCGGAAACCGAGATCGGCGCGACGCGAAAGCCGCGATGCTCGAGCGCATCGACGAGGCCGAGCGAGACCAGCCGGCTCAGCGCCTCGCGCAATGGGCTGCTGCTGACGCCGAAGCGCTCGGCGAGCGACTCGACCCTGAGCCGTTCGCCAGGCGCGAACTCGCAGCCGACGATCGCGCCGCGCAGCGCGGCGAACACGGCATCCGTGCGGGTGGATTGGGCATTCGCCGGATGTGCTTGCGCGGACATGGAGCCGTTCCCGATCGGCAATGGCCTGGAGCGATGGACTGCAGTCTAGCACGCCGTGCGCGTTCGAACCATTTGCGCATACGACGCATTTTATGCACAATCGCCCCGAGTCTGCCAAAACAAATCGATTCTCCACGGAGCCGACGATGCGCCTGCTTTCCTTCTTCCTCGACGGCCGCGAGACCTGGGGCGCCGTTCGCGGCGACCAGGTCCTCGACCTCGCCGCCGCCACCGGCCTGCCCACGCTCGCCGAATTCATCGCGAGCCCCCGCTGGGCCGAACGCGAGTCGATCGCCGCGAAGGCCGCGCCGGTCGCGGCGCTGGCGGGGCTTCGCTACCTGCCGCCGATCCCCCGGCCCGAAAAGATCGTCTGCGCGGTGCGCAACTACATGGATCATCACCAGGAGGTGCTCGCCGCGGGGCTGCAGCGGGAACTGGCCGAACATCCGCCGATCTTCCTGCGGGTCTGGCGCTCGCAGTGCGCACACGACGAGCCGATCGTGCGTCCGCACGTGTCGGAATCGCTCGACTGGGAGGGCGAGCTCGTCGTGGTCATCGGCAAGACCGGCCGCTGCATTGCGGAGGCGGACGCCTGGGATCACGTGGCGGGCTACTCGGTCTACAACGACGCCAGCATCCGCGAATGGCAGTTCCACGCGAAGCAGATCGCGTCGGGCAAGAACTTCGAGTCGACCGGCGGTTTCGGGCCCTGGATGGTGACGGCCGACGAGATCGCGCCGGGCCGGCAGCTCGCGATCGAGACCCGGCTGAACGGCGAGAAGGTCCAGTCGAGCCACACCGGGCACATGATCTTCTCGATCCCGACGCTGATCTCGTATGCCTCGACGATCTTCACGCTGGTGCCCGGCGACCTGATCGTCACCGGAACCCCGGCCGGCGTCGGCTGGAGTCGAAAGCCGCCGCGCTTCATGAAGCCCGGCGACGTCTGCGAGGTCGAGATCGAGGGCATCGGGGTGTTGCGCAATCCGATCGCGCAGCAGGCCTGAAGGCCGCGCCAATCACAACAGACAAGAGGGGACACAGACATGGATCGCAGATCGTTCATCGCAGCAGGGTCGGCCGTCGCGGCATCGGCAGTGCTTCCCGCACGCGCGCAGGCCTTCCCCGAGCATCCGATCAAGGTGTTGCAGGGGTTCGCACCCGGCGGCAACGCCGACACGATCGCGCGGCTGATAGGCGGCGAGATGCAGAAGGGGCTGGGCCAGTCGATCGTCGTGGAGGCGAAGACCGGCGCGGGTGGCCAGATCGCGTCGGCCGAGGTCGCCCGTTCGAAGCCCGACGGCTATACCTTGCTGCTCGCGACCGCCGGGCACGTGGTCGCAGCGTCGATGGCGGCCAAACCCACCTACCGCCCAGTCGACGACTACGAGGCAATTTCGACGATCACGTTCTTTCCGTTCCTGCTGGTCGTGCCCGCGGGCTCGAAGTACGGATCGCTTTCCGAGCTGCTGTCGGCCGCTCGTGCGGCGCCGGGCACCCTCGGTTTCGCCAGTGCCGGTGTCGGAAGCACGCACCACCTGTGCGGTGAACTGCTCGCGCGCCAGTCCAAGGCGCCGCTGCTGCACGTGCCGTATCGCGGCGACGCGGCGTCGATCGTCGGCCTGCTCGCCGGCGACGTGCCCGCGATGATCGCGCCGCCGACGGCGGTCCTGGGCCAGATCCAGGCAGGCAAGGTCAAGGCGCTGGCAACCACCGGCCCGCAGCGCTGGCCGGGTCTGCCGGACGTGCCCACGGTCGCCGAACAGGGGGTGCCCGGCTTCGACGTGCGCTCGTGGGCCGGTCTGCTGGCACCTGCCGGCACGCCGAAGCCGATCGTCGCCCGCCTGAACGCCGAGACCTTGAAGGCACTCGAGGCGCCGGCGATCCGCAAGAAGCTCGCCGACATCGGCGGCGAGGCGCGCGGCAGCACGCCCGACGAGATGAAGGCGATGATGCTGAAGCAGGCCGAGACATGGCGGGGCCTGATCGACGAAGCGAAGATTCCCCGCGGCTGACCCGAACCGACCGAAGGAGGCCGACCCGATGCCGACGATCGATGTACGCAAGCGCACCCTGACGATCGAGACCACGCTGCACGAGGGCGGGCCGCCGCCCGCGCAGCCGCTGCGGATCGCGGCCGCGTGCGCGGTGATCCGCAATCCCTACGCCGGCCGGTACGAGGCCGATCTGCTGCCGTTCATGGCGGCGCTGCGCTCGCTCGGCAAATCGATGGCCGAGTCGCTCGTCCAGGCGCTGGGCGACGAGCCGGTCGAGGTCTACGGCAAGGCGGCGATCGTGGGCGTCGACGGAGAGCTCGAGCACGGCGCGGTGTGGCATGAGGCCGGCGGCTGGGCGATGCGGTCGGTGCTGGGCGAGCCCAAGGCGATCGTGCCGGCGAGCAAGGCGGTCGCGGCCGCGGGCTACCGGCTGATGATGCCGCTGCACTACATCCACGCGTGCTATGTGCGCAGCCACTTCAACGGCATCGAGATCGGCGTGCAGGATGCGCCGCGGCCGCGCGAGATCCTGTTCGCGCTCGCGATGGGCACCGGCGGCCGCGTCCACGCGAGGCTCGGCGGCCTCACGAAGGAGAACGTGTCCGTCCACGACGGCCAGCGCTGAAGCCACGACCTGGAGCGACCCATGATGACTTCGACCTTCTCGCCGAACCTCTCGCACTGCGGTGTGTTCGTTCGAGACCTCGAACGGATGGTGCGGTTCTACTGCGACGTCTTCGACATGCAGCAGACCGACTGCGGGCAGGGGATCACGTTCGACATGAAGATCGCCTTCCTCAGCGCGAAGTGCGATCAGCACCACCAGCTCGCGCTCGCCACCGGGCGCGCGCCGGACGCGCCGAGCACGGTGATGCAGCTGTCGTTCAAGGTGGACGAGATCGAGCACCTGCGCGAGACGCGCCGACGCGCGCTCGCCAACGGCGCGACCGCGATGCGCGGGCTCAACCACGGCAACGCGCTGTCGATCTACTTCAGCGATCCCGAAGGGAACACCGTCGAGGCGTATCTCGACACGCCCTGGCAGGTCCGGCAGCCGCACGGCGACCCGCTCGACCTCGACCGCGCCGACGCCGAGATCTGGGCCGAGACCGAGCGGACCTGCAGGGCGGATCCGACCTTCGAGCCGGCGAGCGAGTGGTCGGCGCGCTTCGAGGCGCGCCAGCGCACGTTGCGCGACGGCTCGCGAGGCTGACGGGCGCTACCGGTATCGCTCAGGCCGCCATCGGCAGCGGCGGCGGGAACCCGTTCCTGCCCGGGAAGTCCGGCGCCAGCACGCGCGCGTTCGGCATCTTCAGCCACAGCCGAAGCAGCCTGCGCCGAAGCGCCGGGTCTTCGTGGTCCTCGAAGCGCGTGCGCGAGTGCAGCACCGCGTAGTTGTTCGCGAACTGGATGTCGCCGGGCTCGAGCATCATGTCGAGTCGCACCGCCGGGTCGTTCGTGATCGCATCGAACAGGTCGAGCGCCTCGACTTCGACGCGCGACAGCGCCACGCCCTGCAGCGCGTGGCCGAGCTCGATGTACTGGCGCAGGTAGCGGCAGCTGAGCTTGCCCTGGTGCACGCTGAAGATCGGCGACGGCGTCGGCTTCTCGTCGCCCAGGTGCGCGAAGAACCAGGGCTTGTAGTACAGCCCGAGGTATTCGGGGTGGCGCTCGACGATCTCGTTGTAGATCGCCGCCACGCTGACCAGGCTGCTGACGCCACCGGACTTCGCCTGCCGCACGCTCAGCAGCCCGACGACGTCCGACAGGTCGCCATGGTAGGGAAGATAGGCGTTGGTCTGGTAGACGCGGGTGTTGCGGTCCTGCGGGTCGCCGACCGCGGCGACGACGCCGAGCAGCTCGCCGCGCGGGTTCTGGCACACCGGCGTGCCCAGGTGCAGGCCGAGCCCGTAGTAGAGGATGTCGAGTTCGGCATCGGTGTAGCGTTCGACCGGCAGGCCGCGGATCAGCGCGAAGCCGCGGCCGTTCTCGAGCGTATCGGCGAGGCGGCGCAGGTCGTCGGCCAGCGCGTCGATCGGGAAATCGGCTGCGTCGAATCGCGGGAATGCCCGCCCGCGCGACTGCACGGTGCGCAGCGCACGGTCGAGCGTCGCGATCGCCGCGTCCGGCAGCGTCAGGATCCACGACGAATCGGTCGCCAGTTCGCATCCCCGCCACGCGGCCGGACCGTCGATCCGCTGTTTCAGCACCACGCCCATGTGCAGTCGCTCCGCGTCTCGCTGCGCCCGATCGGCGCCGGGTGCGAGGATACCGCAGCGCCCGGCGCCATCGCGCGCCCTGCGAAGTCGCGCGCCGCCGTCGCGCCGCGCCTCGCGGCGGCTCAGAACAGCGGCTCGGTCCAGCGCAGCTGCTTCGGGCCCGTGCCTTCCCGGATGCAACGCGCCGCGGCGAGGCCCGCGATCTCGCCGGTCTGCGTGCACCACGGGAAGTTGCGCATCACCATGAAGATCGTCTCGAAGGTGAACGACAGCGACGCGCCGGTGAGCAGCAGGTTGCTCACCGCCTTCGGCAGGAAGCAGCGGTACGGCACCTCGAAGGTGTAGCGGCGGTACGCGTCCCAGAAGAAGGTCTTGGTCATCGGTCGCGTGACGGCGTCGGGGAAGCGGCGTTCCTCGCGCGCGTCGTCGATCGAGAAAACGTACTCGCCGATCGGGTGCCGGCCGTCGCGCACGCCGAGCTGTCGTCCGACGTGCGAGATGAATGCGTGCTGGAAGCCGGGTACGTACTGCCTGAGGAATCCCGCCTCGGCGTCGACGAGGCGGCGCATCTCGCGACGCGCCCGCGACGCGTGCTCGGCGTCGTCGTCCATGTGCAGCGCCCACTCGTAGGGCACGTTCTGCCAGAAGATGAAGGTGCCGGGCGCCTGGATCGGACTCATGTCGACCGTCGGATGACCGATGTAGTGGTCGCCGTACACGCCCTGTGCGGCGAGCCGGGGCCGGTAGAGGTCGTCCGGAATGTCGCCGGCGGCACGCGCGCGTTCGATCAGCTTCAGGAGCGACGGGTCGTTCTCGCGCTTCTGGTACGCGGCCGTCTCGGCGAAGTCGATGCCGCTCATGATCCAGAGCAGGCCGCCGGGGATCGGGCGGGCGACGCCGTCGCCGAGCGTCCCGGGCTGGCGCCCGCCGCCGCGCACGTAGGGCGCGCCCGCGCGCGCGACGACCTCGGCGGTGCCGGTGCCTTCGACGAACACGCGCCCGCTGATCGCCTGCCTGCCGGCGACGGTCTCGACGACCGCGTGCGTGATGCGCCGCTCGTCGCCGTCGGGCGCCGTCACGACGTCGACGAACGCGGCGCCGTAGATCGCGTGCACGCCGGCCTCCTGCAGCATCATCGCCATCTGGTTGCCGGCGCCGTCCGGGTTGAAGGACATGCGCCTGAACGCGCTGCCCGGCGCGAGGTGGTAGTCGTAGTGGGACAGCGGATTGCCGGCCCAGTCCGGCAGGCTCCTCTCGTCGGCGACGTAGATGCAGCCAGCGCGCTCGAAGCGCGCCATCAGTTCGGTGTGAATGCCGCCGACCCCCGGATTCGCCGCGCCCTGCAGCCCCGAGGTGTGTACGCCGCCGGGCATGTCGAAGCGTTCGACGAGCACGACGCTGCAGCCTTCGCGGCGCGCACGCAGCGCCGCCGCGAAGCCGCCCGGGCCACCGCCGATCACGACGACGTCCGCGTCGGCGACGACCGGCGCCTGCGCGCTCCCGCGGCGGCTCGGGGCCTGCTCGTGTGTCGTGCTTCGATCCGTGTCGTCCATCCGCCCACCTCGTCCGTCGACATCCACCGCGTGCAGCGCAGCGCGCGCCTCGCGCCATCGTACCCGGTCGGGGCGCCGTGGCGAAGCCGGACGCGTGGGGGCGCCTCGCGCGACGGTCGCGCATCGCGTACGATCGCCCCTGAAAAGCGCCGCGCGTCCCGACGAAAGCGATCGCGGGTCGACGCCCCGCGCCGTGCCCGCGTCGACCCGGCCCCTCGTGCCCGCAGCGGCCGCCGGATTCGCGGGCGCGCGGTCTTCGGCGGTGCGGCGGCGCACGATTCGAGGACGAAGACGATGCCCCGCTCCGACATGCTCCCGTTCAGGCTCGACGTGCCGCAGTCGGCGATCGACGACCTGCACGCGCGGCTCGACCGCGTGCGCTGGCCCGACGAGGCGCCTGCGCCGCCGTGGGCCTACGGCACTTCGCTCGATTTCATGCGTAGCTTCGTCGACCACTGGCGCCATCGCCACGACTGGCGCGCGACCGAGGCGAGCCTGAACGCGCTGCCGCAGTACAAGACGACGATCGACGACATCGACGTGCACTTCATCGTCGTCGAGGGCAGGGGGCCGAAGCCGCGCCCGCTGCTGCTGTCGCACGGCTGGCCCGGCTCGGTGCTCGAGTTCATGAAGCTGATTCCCCGGCTCGCCGATCCGGCGGCGCACGGCGGCGACGCGGCCGACGCGTTCACCGTCGTCGTGCCCTCGCTGCCGGGCTACACGCTGTCGTTTCGCGAGCGCCAGCCGCGCAAGTCGATCGGCGAGATCGCCGCGATCTTCGACACGCTGATGCGCGAGCGGCTGGGCTTCGCGCGCTACGGCGCGCAGGGTGGCGACTGGGGTTCGTTCGTGTCGGCTTGGCTGGGCCGGCACCGGCGCGCGCACCTGAGCGGCATCCACCTGAACCTGATGCCGCTCGCGCGCGATCCGGCGATGTTCGCCAACCCGAGCGAGGCCGAGCGCCGCTACGTCGACGAACTCAAGGCGTGGCTGGACGACGAGACCGGCTACCAGTGGATCCAGGGCACCCGCCCTCAGACGCTCGCGTTCGCGCTCGCGGATTCGCCGGTCGGGCTCGCCGCGTGGATCGTCGAGAAGTACCGCGCGTGGACCGACTGCGACGGTGATCCGCGCAACGCGCTCACGCTCGACGAGATGCTCGGCAACGTGAGCCTGTACTGGTTCACCGGCTGCATCGGCGCCTCGTTCTGGCCCTATTACGCGCGCCGGCACGGCCCGTGGCCGATCGAGGGCCGCGTCGAGACGCCGACCGGCTACTGCGCGTTTCCGCGCGAGATCCTCCGCCCGCCGCGAGAGGCGGCCGAACGCCAGTACAACATCGTCCACTGGCGCACGATGGACAAGGGCGGGCACTTCGCCGCACTCGAGCAGCCGGACGCGCTGGCCGCCGACATCCGCGCGTTCTTCGCCGGGCTCGGCTGAGCGGCGCGGCTCGCCGCGGCCGTCTCGGCCGCAGCTGCGCTACAGCCGCGCCGCAGCCGCGACCTCAGGACTGCCCGATGTCGCTCGTCAGCCGGAACGCGCGCACGGATTCGGCGAGACGCGCGGCCTGATCCTTCAACCCGGCCGCCGCCGCCGCGCTCTCCTCGACGAGCGCCGCGTTCTGCTGCGTGGCCTGGTCGAGGCCGGCGACCGCGCTGCTGACCTCGTTGATGCCGGCGGCCTGCTCGATCGATGCGGAGCTGATGTCGTCGATCAGCGCCGAGACGTTTCGCACCTGCGCGACGATGCCCTCCATCGACGCGCCGGCGTCGCGCACCAGCCGCGACCCGGCGTCGACCTTCTCGACGCTCGAGCCGATCAGCGACTTGATCTCGCGTGCCGCGTCGGCGCTGCGCTTGGCGAGATTGCGCACCTCGTTGGCGACCACGGCGAAGCCGCGCCCCTGCTCGCCCGCGCGCGCGGCCTCGATCGCGGCGTTCAGCGCCAGGATGTTGGTCTGGAACGCGATTCCGTCGATCACGCCGATGATGTCGGCGATCTGCCTCGAGCTCTGGGCGATGTCGTCCATCGTCGACACGACGAGGCCGACGACCTCGCCGCCCTTGCCGGCGGCCGCGCTCGCCTCGCCGGCAAGTTCGGTGGCCTTGCGCGCGGCGTCGGCATTGTGCTTCACGCTCGCGTTCATTTGCTCCATCGACGCGGCGGTCTGCTCGAGGCTGGACGCCTGGTGCTCGGTGCGTACGGAGAGGTCGGCGCTGCCGTTGGCGATCTCGACCGAGCCGGCGGCGATCGAGTCGGACGCCTGCCGCACGCGGCCCACGACCTCGGCGAGCCCGGCCTGCATCGCGGCCAGCGACGCCATCACGCTGCCGGCGGGCGCCGCCTTCGCCTGTGCAAGCGGACGCAAGTCGCCCTGCGTGACGCGCCGCGCGATCTCCTCGAGCGCGAGCGGCTCGGCGCCGAGCTGCACGAGGACGCTGCGGCCGATCATCCACGCCAGCAGCGCGCCGCCGCTCACGGCGATGCCGAGCAGGACCAGCATGACCGTCAGGAACGCGCTGGCCTCGTCGAGCGCCTGCGTGTTCCGCGCCTGCAGCCGCGCCTCCTCGAAGTCGATCAGCCGGTTGATCGCCGCGAGCCACTGTTCGTACTGCGGCTTGGCCTCGCCCCACAGCACCTGGCTCGCCTCGGACACCTTGCCCGCGGCCACACCCGCGATCACCGCGCTCGTCGACGCGACGGCCTTCGCCTCGATGTCCCTGATCGCGCCGTACAGCCGATCCAGTTCGGCCGAATCGCTCGAGGTCTTCAGCAGCCGCTCGAGCGGCGCGGCCGACTCGGCGTAGAAGCGCGCGAGCCGATCGATCGTCGCCAGTTCCCTGGCGCGGTCGGTGGCGGTGGTGCTCAGCACCACGTCGCGCACCGCGATCGAGCGATCGTGCGCCGAGCCACGGAAGTTGATGGCGTAGCGCTGGATCAGCGAGTGCTCGGTGCTGTTCGCGAGCAGCGCCGCCTTGATCGTCTGGACCCTGCCGACCGCGAGGCCGGTCATCACCACCAGTACCGCCAGCAGTGCGCCGAATCCCACCGCGAGGCGGGTGCGCACCGTCATTCGATCGAAATGCATGCCGAGGAGCTCCGTTTGGACAATGGCCCGGTCGCAGGCGGGTGGCGCCCGCACCGGGATGGCTGCTTAGCGGCGCGGGACGCGCGCGCTTTAGGCGCTGCGCGATGAAATGATTCAATGACGCCGATAGCGTCGGCCGGGTCCGGGCCGAGACGGGCGGTACGGGGGGGCAACCGTCATCAATCGATCATGCGCGTTCGTCAGTATCGAGGCTCCGTCCATCGATCGAACAAGGCCTTTCATCCATGACCCTCCCGACCCTCGCCCCGCACCGAATCCTCGCTGCCGCGATCGCCGCCGCCTTACTGCTCTGTGCGTGCAGTGGCGGTGACGGCGCCACCGACGGCGCCGTCGCGTCGACCGCCAGCGCGCCGACCGCATTCGACACGAGCGTCGTCGAGAAGCTGCTAGAGGGCCGACGTCGACCGGCGACGGCTGCGGACCGCTCGACCGGGTACCCGACCGTCGACGGCAAAGCGCCGCTGGTGATCGGCCATCGCGGCGCGCCGGGCTATCTGCCCGAGCACACGCTCGAGGGCTACTGGCTCGCGATACAGATGGGCGCCGACTTCATCGAGCCCGACCTGGTCGCGACGAAGGACGGGGAACTGATCGCTCGGCACGAGCCGAACATCACCGCGACGACCGACATCGCGACGCGGCCCGAGTTCGCGTCCTACAAGCGCAAACGAGTCGTCGACGGCGTCGAGGAGGAGGGCTGGTTCGCGACCGACCTGACCCTCGCGCAGATCCGTACGCTGCGCGCGGTCCAGGCCTTCGCCGACCGCGATCCGTTCTACAACGGCAAGTTCGGGATCCCGACGCTGCGCGAGATCATCGCGCTCGCGAAGGCCGAATCGAAGCGGCTCCGGCGGGAGATCGGGATCTATCCCGAGACCAAACATCCCACTTACCACATCGACGCCGGGCTGCCGCTCGAGGATCGGCTGCTCGACGTGCTCGCCGAGCACGGCTACACGAAGAAGTCGTCTCCGGTCATCATCCAGTCCTTCGAGACCTCGAACCTCAAGTACCTGCGCTCTCGCACCGCGGTGCGCCTGGTGCAACTGGTCGACGGTAACGACTACGACTTCAAGACCGGCGCGGTGACCTTCGCGCCTCCCTACGATCGACCCTACGACTGGACGCGTGCCGGGCGTACCGGGCTCTTCGGCTCGATGGTCACGCCCGAGGGCCTGGCCGAAATCGCGACTTATGCCGACGGCGTCGGCCCCTGGAAGCCGTACATCGTGCCGATCAAGGGCCTGTTCGATGCGGCGGGCAACATGATCGACGCCAACGGGGACGGCAAGGTCAACTACGCCGATGCCAGTTCGACGACGCCAACCTCGCTGGTGGCCGACGCGCACGCGCTCGGGCTCTTCGTGCACACCTGGACCTTCCGAAGCGAGCCCGCGCGCCTCGCGTTCGACTACGCCGGCGACCCGAAGGCCGAGTACCTGCAGTTCTACCGGCTCGGCGTCGACGGACTGTTCTCCGACTTTTCGAACACGGCGCTCGACGCACGCGATCGATTTCGAGACGAGACGGGCCGCTGAGCGGCGCGCCGGCCCGGGGAGGGGCCGTCAGCGCGCGGGCTTCGCGAACAGCTGCGCCGCCGCGTCGGCGAACGACGCCATCAGCGTGAGGGCGGCCGGATTCGCGTAGCCGCCGGCGCGCGACAGGATGCCGACGACGCGGTCGGAGCGCCAGTCGCCGGGGCGACGGATCACGACGAAGTCGCCGCGGTCGCGCGGCACGCGCGCGGTGCTCGCCGGCACGAGCATCAGCGCGCCGAGCTGGCGGCCGAGGTCGTAGGTGAAGGGGAAGCCGCGAAGGCCGACGACATGCGCAGGCGGCGGGAGGTTGCGCTCGACGAACTGCTGTTCGAACCACCCTCGCGTCATCGTGCCGACGTTGGCGGTGATCCAGGTCTGCTGCGCGAGTGTCTCCCAGGTGACGGTGCGGGCGGCGGCGAGGCGGTGCGAGCGATGCGCGATCGCGATCATCGGGTCGGCGAACAGCGGCCGCCACGACAGGCCGCGCTCGCGCGGCGGACGAACGCCCGCGACCGTGAAGTCCGTCTCGCCTGCGGCGACCGCACGGTACAGCGAGTCCGACATGCCGCCCTGCACCTCGAGCTCGATCCGCGAGGCCGCCAGCGCCGAGGCGCAGGCGGCCGATACCAGCGCCTGCGGGATGCCGACACCGACGCCGACGCGCACGAAGCCCGCGACGCCCTGGCGCAGGTCGCGGGCCGCGGCGAATGCGTCGCGTATGCCCAGGTCGACCCGCTGCGCGTGCTCGAGGACCGCGCGACCCGTGGGTGTGAGGCGCACCCCGCGCGCGTGCCGCTCGAGCAGCGTCACCCGCATCGCGCGCTCGAGCCGTGCAAGCGACTTCGAGAGCGTCGGCTGCGAGACGCCGAGCTGCTCCGCGGCCGCTGCGATCGAACCGGCGCGGGCGACGGCGACGAACTGGCTGAGGTCTTCGGTGCGCATGCCATGCCATTCGGGAATGTCTGCTCTGAAGGATTTTATTGCTCCGCGCGTGGACCGTGTCTACATTCCACGCAGGGAGGAGACACATGCACACACCCGACCCCGGCCGGCGCCTCGTGGCGCTGGCGCTACTCGCCGCGGTTTCCGCGGCGCCGGCACTCGCCGCGCACGCGGCCGACGCGTGGCCTTCGAAGCCGATCACGATCGTCGCGCCCTTCGGACCCGGCAGCGGCACCGACGTCACGTCGCGGCTCTACGCGAAGTTCATCACCGAGGAAACCGGTGCGACGGTGGTCGTCGAGAACCGGCCTGGCGCGAACGCGATGATCGGCTCGGCGCTCGTTGCGAAGGCTGCGCCCGACGGCTATACGGTGCTGATGGGAAGCGGCACCGCGAATGCAGCGAACTACGCGCTCTACGCCGACCGGATCACCTACCGGCCGGAACAGTTCAGTGCGGTGTCGGTGGTGTTCGTCACGCCACCGGTGATCTTCGCGGCGCCGCAGGTGAAGGGCGCGACCGTTGGCGAGGCCCTTGCGTCGGCCAAGGCGTCGGCGAAGGGCGCGAGCTGCGGCACCGGCAACGCGGTCACGCTGGTCGCGTGCAGCCTGCTCTCCAAGCTGGGCCGCACCGACCTCGTGCCGGTCTCGTACAAGGGCAACGCCCAGTCGCTGACCGACCTCGCCGGCGACCAGATCACGCTCGCGATTTCCGACATGGGCGCCGCGTCGACCTTCGTGCAGTCGGGCCGCGTGCGTCCTGTCGCGGTGGCGGCGAAGTCGCGGCTCGACGCGCTGCCGGGAATTCCGGCCGCGCCGGAGCAGGGTTTCGACATGGACTTCCTGTCGTGGAACGCGGTGTTCGTGCCGGCAGGCACACCCGAACCGATCGTGCGAAGGCTCAATGCCGCGGCTCGCCGCATGATCACCTCGCCCGAGGGGCAGAAGCTGCGCGTCTCGAGTGCAGGGCTGCCGGTGAGCGGCGATCTCGACGATGCGCGGCGCTTCGTCGCCGACGAGATCGCGAAGTGGACGAAGTACGTCCGCGAGACCGGCGTGAAGGTGGAGTAGCACGGATGCTCGATGCGGGGACCCATGCCGAGCGTCCGGCCCTTGCGGGGGTGCGTGTCGTCGACTGGACGCACGTGCTCGCGGGGCCTTACGCCGGATACCTGCTCGGGCAGATGGGTGCCGACGTCATCCGGGTCGAGCGCGCCGACGGTGGCGACATCACGCGCACGACCGCGCTCGACGAGCGACTCGGCGCGCTCGAGCTCGGCGAAGGCTTCGTGATGCAGG
Organism: Lautropia sp.; assembly: GCA_050248115.1. Taxonomy (GTDB): domain Bacteria; phylum Pseudomonadota; class Gammaproteobacteria; order Burkholderiales; family Burkholderiaceae_E; genus Lautropia. The sequence continues at coordinate 248,024 of JBFWSZ010000008.1, read as the reverse complement.
GCTCGGGCAAGCGCTCGATCGCGATCGACGCGCGCGACGCCGAAGCCAGGGCCGCGCTGCTCGCGCTGATCGCGGGTGCCGACGTGCTGATCGAGAACTTCCGCCCGGGCAAGCTGGGCGCGCTCGGTCTCGATCCGGCCGCGCTGATCGAGCGATTCCCCAGGCTCGTCGTCTGCTCGGTCACCGGCTTCGGCCAGAGCGGTGAGCTCTCCGGCCGACGCGCCTACGACCACGTGATCCAGGCGGCGAGTGGCATCATGGCGGCCAATCGCGACGAGGCGGGACGGCCGCAGCGCATCGGTCTGCCGCTGATCGACTACGCGACCGGCATGCAGGCGGCGCTCGCGGTCGTCGCGGCGCTGCACCGACGGGCGCAGGACGCGGTGGCCGGCGTGCCGCGCACCCGCGGCGAATGGCTCGACGTCTCGATGCACGAGGTCGCGCTCACGATCAGCGCGCCAGCGTACGCGTCGCACGCCGTCAGCGGGATCGAGCGCAAGGCCTCGCGTGCGACGGCCTTCTCCGGCAACCCGCTGTCGGGCACCTTCGACACGGCGGCGGGCCACCTCGCGATCGTCTGCAACACCGACGCGCAATCGCGCGCTTTCGTAAGCGCGATGCGCGCTGCCGGCGAGGTCGCCACCGAGGTCGACGCGCTGCAGGCCGCGGTCGCCCAGCGCGACGTCGAGGCGACGCACCACTGGATCGCGGCGCGACTCGCAACCCGCAGCGCTGCCGACTGGGAAGCGCACTTCAGGGCCTTCGAGGTGCCGGCGGCCGAGGTCGTGTCGCCGGCGGCGGCCTACGATCGCGCGAAGGGTGATGCGGCGCGATGGCCCCGGGTGCGGCTCGATCGCGCCGACGGCCGCATCGTCGCCGTGCCGGGCCCGGGCTATGGATCGACAGCGCCGCACCCGTCGACGCTGGCGCCGCCGCCGTTGCGCGGCGAGCACGGCCGCGCGCTGCTGCGCGAGGTCGGCGTCGACGACGCAGCCTTCGACGCGATGCGCGCGCGCGGCGCCGTTTACGAGCCGGGGAGCGTCGCGCCGTGACGACATCCGAACCCCTGGTGCTCGCACAGCGCGACGGTGCCACGATGCGCCTCGTGCTCAACCGGCCCGCCAAGCGCAACGCGATGAGCGACGAAATGCTCGTCGCGCTCAACGAGCGTCTCGACGACGCGCTGGCCGACGACGCGGTCCGAAGCATCGTCGTGACCGGGGCAGGCGAGTGCTTCACCGCGGGCCGCGACCGCAAGGACGTCGGCACGACCGGGTCGAGGCGCGTGTCGATGCTCGACGGCTCGCTCGAGGCGACGGTGGAACTGTTCACCGACACCCTGCGGCGACTGATCGCGTCGCCCAAGCCGACGATCGCGGCGGTGCGGGGCTTCGCGTTCGGCGGTGGCCAGGCGATGTCGCTCGCGTGCGATTTTCTCGTCGCCGAGCGCGATGCACGATTCGGCAACGTCGAGATCACCTACGGCTTTCCGGCGGCGCTGAACGCCGTGCTGCTGATGCGCCACCTCGGCCGGCGCCGCGCGCTCGAGGTCGCGATGACCGGCGAGATCCACGACGCGCAACGCTGGCACGCGTGGGGATTGGTCAACCGGCTCGCCGAGCCGGGCGAACTCGACGCGGCGCTCGAGGCCTTCGTGAAGCCGCTGAACGACAACGCCGCCTGGGCGGTGCGCCGCACGAAGGCGCTGATGCGCGCCGTCGAGGACGTGCCGCTCGCCGACGGGCTGACGCTCGGCGGGCAGCTGAACCAGCTGCTCAGGCTCGACGCCGACCGCTCCGACCTGTACGCCGGCGCGGCCGATGCGAAGGCGCTGATCAGGCGGCGCCTCGAGAAGTAGGCGGCCGACCGCGGCGCGTGCGCGGCTCAGTCGGCGGCGGGTTCGTCGAGGGTGCGCCGGAACGCCGCCGCGGTCGCCGCCACCCGCTCGCCGAGACGCCCGCCGCGATCGCCCAGCGTGGTGGCGTCCTCCGGCGATGCGACCGAGAGCGCAAAGGCGTCGAGGTCGGCGGCGAGCTCGGCGAGCCCGATCGTCGCGCAGGCGCCGCACAGCGAGTGCGCCGCCCGGCGCGCCGCGTCACGCTGATCCGGGTCGCCGGCGCGGCCGAGCGCCGGCACGCCACCTTCGTAGAGATCGACGAACTGCCAGATCAGGCGTTCGAGCAGCGCCGCGTTGGCGCCGACGTTGCGCAGGCCGGTCGCGAGGTCGAATCCGTCGACCTTCGCGAGTCGGCGGGCGAGCGTCTGCGTCGTCGGTGCCGCGGCGCCCGTGTGCTGCGCGGCGTCGGCGCGCAAGGGCAGCCAGCGAAGCAGCGTCGCGTACAGCCGTTCCGGGTCGACCGGCTTGCCGACGTGATCGTTCATGCCCGCGTCGAGGCAGGCGCGGCGGTCCTCGTCGAAGGCGCCGGCGGTCATCGCGACGATCGGCACGCCGCGACCGCTGCGGCGCCTGATCTCGCGGGCCGCGTCGAGCCCGTCGAGCTCGGGCATCTGCACGTCCATCAGGATCAGGTCGTAGCTGCGTGTCGTCGCGAGCTCGACGACGCGTCGGCCGTCGCCGGCGATCTCGACCTGGAGGCCGGCGACGCGAAGCAGTTCGGCGGCGACCTCCTGGTTGATCGGATTGTCCTCGGCGAGCAGCACCCGCTGGCCCGAGTGGCGACGCCGAAGCACGCGCTCGTTGCCGCCGGCCGCGGCCGGCTCGGCCGATGCGCGGACGGTCGGTCGAAGCACGCGCGCCAGCGCGTCGTGCAGCGCGGACGCGGTGATCGGCTTGACGACGACGGCGCCGCACCGGGCCGTGCGCGACGCGTGCCACATGTCGGCCTCGTCGAATGCCGTCGCCATGATGCTGGGCGGCATTCCCGCACCGAGCATCTCGCGAAGCGCGAGCAGCGTCTCGGCGCCGTCGAGCGGTGACATGCGCCAGTCGACCACCAGCACGTCGTAGCTGCGACCCGCCTCGAGCTCGTGACGGACGCGCGCGATCGCCGCGTGACCGCCGTCCTCCGCGTCGACCTGCAGACCGAACATGGCCAGGCGTTCCGCGATGACCTCGCGCGCCTCGGGCAGGTCGTCGACGACCAGCGCGCGCAGTCCGTGCAGTGCCGGCGGAAGCGCCCGGTCCCCGGCCTCGGCTGCACGGCCCAGCGACGCGGTGAACCAGAACCGGCTGCCGTCGCCCGGCGTGCTGTCGACCCCGACCTCGCCACCCATCAGCTTCGCCAGGTGGCGGGTGATCGCGAGCCCGAGCCCGGTGCCGCCGTGGCGCCGCGTCGTGGCGGCGTCGGCCTGCTCGAAGGCGCCGAACACCCGCGCGAGCGCGTCGGGCGCGATGCCGGGGCCGGTGTCGGCGACCTCGAAGCGCAGCAGGTGCGCGTCGCGCGATTCGCCGATCAGGCCGATGCGCAGGCGAACCCACCCGCTCTCTGTGAACTTCACCGCATTCGACAACAGGTTCACCAGCGCCTGCGACAGGCGCGTCGGGTCGCCGCGAAGTCGCTCGGGGACGTGGTCGGTGTCGAGCACGAGCTCGAGCCCCTTGTCGCGCGCCCGTTGCGCCACCAGGTCGAAGGCGCCGCCGACCAGCACGTCGACGCCGAACTCGATGTCCTCGAGCACGATCTTGCCGGCCTCGATCTTCGAGAGGTCGAGCACGTCGTTGACGATCTGCAGCAGGAGCCGCGCGGCGCCGTCGATCTTCGCCAGCCGCTCGCGGGCGGTCGCGTCGCGCGCGTCGCGCGCCATCAGGTGCGTGAGTCCGATGATCGCGTTCATCGGCGTGCGGATCTCGTGACTGATGTTGGCGAGGAAGGCGCTCTTCGCGCGCGTCGCCTCCTCGACGGCCTGCATCGCCGCCACCAGGCGGGCATTCACGTCGCGCAGCGCGTGTTCCGAACGCTTGATCGCGGAGATGTCGGTGCCGAGCACGATGAACCCCCGCACCGTGCCCTGGTTCACGTCGGGCAGGAATCGCACGAGCCGCACGCGACGCTCGCCGCGCTCGTCGGTCTCCTCGCGCTCGAACTCCTGCGGCTCGCCGGTCAGCACCGCGCGGATGTACGGCGAGAGCGCCTGCTCGAGCGCTGGCCCGAGCGCGACGGTCGAGTGCAGGCCCACCAGCTGCTCGGGCGTCATCCCGAGCCACGCGCTGAAGTGGCAGTTCGCGAACCGGCAGACCTGGTCGCCGTCCCAGTACGCGATCCGGCCGGGCACCATGTCGGCGATCATGCGGGTGAAGCGCGCCGCTTCGGCGATCGCCTGGTTCAGGCTCTCGAGGCGCTCGCGCGCCTGCACGAATTCGCTCACGTTGGCCGCGACGAAGATGTACCCCTCGACGGCACCCTCGCGCATGCGCGGCTGCGCCTGGATCCAGAAGTGTCCGGCGCGCCCGGCCGCATCGACCATCCGGGCCTCGGTGCCGATCGTGCGTCCCTCGAGCATGCCGGCGAGTGCGTCGTGGTGACGGTCGGGGAAGGCGTTCGCGAGGACCTCCGCGAGCGGCCGGCCGATCGCGTCCTCGCGCGCGAGACCCAGCCACTCGAGGAAGGTCGTGTTCACGATGCGCAGCCGCCGGTCGAGCCCGCAGCACGCGACCATCGTCGGCTGCGCGTCGAGGACTGCGCGGGTGAGGCGCTCGGACTCGAGTCGTGCGTCCTCGGCGCGCCTCGCCGCCGCGCGCTCGCGCTCGACGTGTTCGCGTTCGCGCTCGCGCTCGCCGGCGATCCGTGGCCGCGCGGCGTCGGTCCGGTCGTCGCCCGCCAGCGGCGCGAACATCAGCGTGAAACGTGCGTCGGGCGCATCGGTTGCAACGGGCGCCTCCGTCGCTTCGCTCGTCGCGAACGCGAGCACCTCGAGGTCGTCGCCGGCGGCCGCGCGCACCGACAGCGCCACCTGCTCGACCGCGCCGTCTCGACGCAGCGCGGGGAGCAACTGACTGTGGTAACGGCCGCGGCCTTCCGGACCGGCCGCGAGCAGCGCGTCGATCGGGATCGAGCACAAGGCGTCGACGCCACGGCCGAAGAGCCGCGCGGCGGCCGGGTTCGCGCGCTCGATCGCGCCCTGCGCCGTCACCCGCAGCGCCGCCAGCGGCAGCCGCGCCCAGGCCAGCGGCCAGTCGCCCGCGCTAGCCACGCGCCGACCCGGTGCCGTCGGTCACGACCGGCGCGGGACTGTGGACCCTGTTCCTGCACATGGGATCGACCTGCATGGCCCGACTTCCGGTGTTGCTGACGACGGCCTCACTCTAACCCGGCGCGGCTCGGCGCGCACGGCAACGCGCGACGGCCGGGGCGTCGTCGCGCCCGACGCGACGCCGCGCCGCCCTATCGGGCCGTCGGATCGGCCGCGAGCGCGACCGGATCGGGCGTGGCGGCGGCGGGTGTCGCCGTGCCTGCAGCGCCGAGTGCGCCGACGCGCCAGGTGCGCGCGAACGCGGTCAGCCGCGACGCCTCGATCGGGCGGCTCACCAGGTATCCCTGCGCCCGGTGGCATCCGGCCGACGTGAGCGCCTCCCACTCGGCGATGGTCTCGACGCCCTCGCCGACGATCGTCAGCCCGAGCTCCCGGCCGAGCGCGACGCTCGATGCCAGGATCGCACGCGTCGACGGCTGCGTCGCCGCGCCGATGACGAACGAGCGGTCGATCTTCAGCTCGGTGAACGGCAGCGCGTGCAGGTGCGCGAGCGAGGCGTAACCGGTGCCGAAGTCGTCGATCGCGAGGCCGAATCGCTGCAGCCGCAGGCGCAGCAGCACTTCGCGCGCCGCGGTCAGTTCGTGCAGCATGCGCGTCTCGGTGACTTCGAGCGTCAGCGAGGCCGGCGGCAGGTCGGCCCGCCGCACGATCGCGGCCACGCGTTCGGGAAAGCCGGGGTCGGCGAGGTCCATCGTCGAGATGTTGACCGACACCGACAGCGGGAATCCCTCCGCGTGCCAGCGTGCGGCCTGGCCGACCGCGGCCTCGAGCATGTACCGCGTCAGCGACTGGATCAGCCCGTGCGACTCGGCCGCGTCGATGAATCGGGCCGGCGACACGACGCCGTAGACCGGGCTGGTCCAGCGTGCGAGCGCCTCGGCGCCCACGACGCGGCCGGAGCCGATGTCGACCTGCGGCTGGAACACCGGGCGCAACTCGCCGGTCGCGATCGCGCGCGAGAGCGTCGCCGGCTGGATCTCGGCGTCGGCCTGGGCTGCCGCGAGCACGGGTGCGGGCGGATGCGGCGGCGACGCGCGCCAGCGTTCGAGCAGTTGGACGGCGTCGCCGTTTCGAACCGGCTTGCCGAGCCGCCCGATGACGCGCAGGCGCTGGGCGCGTGCGAGCGCCTCGGCGAGTTCGACGAGCTTCGGGTCCTGGGCGCTGAACAGCGCGACCGCGCCGCCGAAGCGGCGCTCGGCGAGTTCGTGCAGCAGCGCGACCCCGTCCATCTCGGGCATTTCGAGGTCGCACAGCATCAGGTCGACGTCGCAGCCGTCGGCCCGAAGCAGGGTCAGCGCCTGGGCACCCGACAGGGCGGTCGAGACGCGTGCGCAGCCGAGCGACCCGAGCACGTGGCGGCAGACCCGCAACAGGAACGGATCGTCGTCGACCACGAGCACGTGGGCCGGCGTGACGGCCAGGGCGGTGTCGATCGGCATCGTGTCAGTGCTCCTGGGCTGCGAGCCAGTCGTCGGCGATGGCGAAGCATCGCTCCACGTTGCGGAAACCCTCGGTGACGCCGAGCGCCTGGCGTGCCCGGCACGCCTGCTCGAGGTCGCTGCAGGCGCGGGCGAGCGCGTCGGCGCCGACGGTCGCGGCCGAGGACTTGAGCCGGTGCGCCATGCCACCGAGCGCGGCCCACTGGGCATCCTCGAAGGCGACGCCCATCTGGCCGATCAGTTGCGCGGTGCTCATCCGGAAATCCTCGAAGAAGGCACCCAGTATCGCCTGTTCCCCGGTTCCCAATGCGTCGATCAGCGCCACCCGACGGATCGGTGGCGTCGCATCGCGCTGCGGCGGCGCATCGATCGTCGCCGGGGCCGTGGTCGATTCGCCGACGGTCGGCCGCGCCGGGGCGGGCGGCTGCGCCGGACCGGGCGTCGGCGCCGTGCCGGCGCCCCATCGCGCGAGGACGGCCTGCAGCCGGTCGATCTGGAGCGGCTTCGCCAGGTAGTCGTCCATGCCGGCTTGCAGGCAGTGCTCCGCCTCCTCGTCGGTCGCGTGGGCGGTGATCGCGACGATCGGCGTGCGCCGGCCGGTGCCGGTCTCGGCGGCACGGATCGCGGCGGCCAGCGCGTATCCGTCCATCTCGGGCATGTGGCAGTCGGTCAGCACCACGTCGTATGCGCTCGTGCGCCACATCGCGAGCGCCTCCCGGCCGTCCACCGCGAGGTCGACCCGGTGCCCGAGCCGCTCGAGCTGGTACATCAGCACGTTGCGGTTGATCGGATGATCCTCGGCGACGAGCAGGCGGGCGGCCGGCGCCGGCTCGTGCGTCGGCGCCGGTTCGACCGCGTCGATCGTCTCGAAGGACAGCGTCGCCGAGAACGTGGCGCCCGCGCCCGGCTCGCTCTGCACCTCGATGCGACCGCCCATCGCGTGGACGATGTGGCGCACGATCATCAGGCCGAGGCTGGTACCGCCGAAGTGGCCCGACCCGCGCGGCTGCGCGAATGGCTGGAACAGTCCTTCGATCGTCTGCGCCGACATGCCGATGCCGTTGTCCGCGACCCGCAGGTGCACCGACGCCCGCCCGTTCGCGTCCTGGCCCGGCCTGGCGGACGGACGCACAACGAGCTCGACCCTGCCGCGGCGCGTGCCGTCGGCGCGGCTGAAGCGGATCGCGTTGCCGACCAGCGTCCGGACCACCTGTCCCAGCCGGTCGGGGTCCGAAGCCACGCAGGCCGGCAGCCCCCGGTCGCAGTGCACCTCGAGCGACACGCCCTCGCGCTCGGCGAGTGCGGACAGCGACGCTGCCGCCTCGGTCACGACCTGCTCGATCCGCACCGGCACGCGGGCCAGCTCGAAGCGGCCGGCCTCGATCCTCGCGTAGTCGAGGATGTCGTCGACGATCCGCAGCAGGCTCAGCGACGACGACCGGATGATGTCGATCCGCGCGCGCTGGGCCGGCGCCAGCCCCGCGACGTCGAGCGCGTCGATGACGCCGAGCACGCCGTTCATCGGCGTGCGGATCTCGTGGCTCACCGCGGCGAGGAAGGCGGACTTCGCGCGGTTCGCCGCTTCCGACTCGCGCGTCTTGCGCGCGAGTGCAGCCCGCGTCGTCTGTTCTGCGGTGACGTCGGTGGTGATGGCGAGCAGGTAGAGCGGCTCGCCGCGTTCGTCGGGAACGATCGTCCGAATCGAGCGCAGCAGCGGGCGCGCGTCCTCGCGCAGCGGCATCGCGACCGGTTCGAACGCCACCAGCGCATTGCGCGCCAGTACCTGCGCATCCTGGGCATTCACGAGCGCGGCGATCTCCGCCGGAAATGCTTCCTCGGGCTTGCGTCCGAGCAATGCGTCGCTTGCCTTGCCGACGAGTTCCGCGCCCAGCCGGTTCATCTTCAGGTAGCGCCGGGAGCGCGCGTCCTTCACGTACACGGCGACGGGAATGCTCTCGATGACCGAATCGAGGAACGCGGACGAGCGGCGCAGCGCCTGGTTGCGCGCCGCGTCCCGGCGACGCAGCGTCCGGTTCGTCGCGCGCAGCCGCGACACGAAGCGGGCCTGCCGCGCCTGCATCCGCGTGTCGAGCGACGACACGACGAGCGTCGACGTCAGCAGTGTCGCGGTCACCAGCGCGAGCGTCGTCGCGAAGCCTTCGCCGGCGATCGGCACGCCGCCGATGCAGACCGCGTCGGCGTCGATGCCGGCAGCGGCCATGCCGGTGTAGTGCATGCCGGCGATCGCGACGCCCATCAGCAGCGCGGCACCGGCGCGCGAGGCGACGAAGCGCCACCCCGCGCCGCTTCGCAGCCGGAATGCGAGCCACAGCGCCGCGAGCGCCGCCGCGCCGGCGACGAGCAACGACAGCGCGACGACGAACGGATCGTGGGCGATCGGGATCGAGACGTTCAGCGCTGCCATGCCGACGTAGTGCATCGCGCCGATGCCACCGCCCATCAGCGCAGCGCCGCGCAGGAGCCTCGGCCAGGTCAGCGAGCGGCCGCCGACGGTGCACAGCGCGATCCCCGAAATGCCGACCGCGATCGCCCAGGACGCCGCGGTGAGCGGCAGGTCGTAGGTGGTGGCGATCGGCAGCGTCATCGCGAGCATGCCGATGAAATGCATCGACCAGATGCCGGTGCCCATCGCGAATGCGCCGGCGGCGACCCAGGCCGGCGACGGCCGGCAGGCCGAGTGCGACTGCGCGACCCGACCCGCGAGGCTCAGCGCCGCATACGACGCGAAGACCGCCACCAGGAACGACAGGACGACGAGAAACGGGTTGTACTGGATGGACATCTGCTGCTGCCGTACGCGCCGCCACGGCGTGCTTCGCATGGTACGGCGGCGCGGACGGTCCGAGGCCGGCAACAGCGCCGGTCTCGTGCCCTTGTTCCCGATGCCGTGCGCCCGAGGGGCCGTCCGGCGCCAGCTAGCGGGTGCGCGTGGCCGGCGGCACGTTCATCGCGCCCGACATCAGGACCTCGGGTCCGCTGGCCGACGGCACCGCGGCGAGCAGCGCGGCCGCGACGCGCTCGGCCGGGATCGGCCGGTAGTTGCGAGGCACGAGCGGGCCGAGGACGCGACCCACCCACTCGCCGACGCGCTCGCCCCGACGCACCGGTTGGCCGAGCGCCGCGCGGTCGCCGACCAGCAGCGACGGGCGCGCGATGACGAGGCCGTCCAGCGGCAGGCCGCGAAGCGCGTCCTCGAGCTCGCCCTTGACGCGGCTGTAGAAGAGGCGGGCGCCGGCGTCCGCGCCCATCGCGCTGACGAGGCCCGCGCGCGTCGCGCCCGCGGCGATCGCGGCACGGGCCACCGCCAGGTTCGCGTCGAAGTCGACGGCGCGGAACGCCGCCTCGCTGCCGGCGACGCCGATCGTCGTGCCGAGCGCCAGGTACGCCTCGTCTACCGGCGGCAGCGGCGCGAGCGCGGCGAAGTCGACGGTGTGCGAGACCAGCTTCGGCGCGTGTCGACCCAGGTCGCGGCGGGCAAGCACGTGCACCGTCCCGACCGCCTCGTCGGCGAGCAGGCCGTCGAGCAGCGCCCTTCCGATCAGGCCGGTGGCGCCGGCGAGCAGGACGGAGCGAGACGACATGTCGATTTCCCTCGTCGGGCGATGGCCGCGCGTATGATGCAGGTCCCCGCACGCATCCTACCCCATGGACACCAGACGCATGGCGACACGCCGAGCCCCCGCGCTGTTCGATCTCACCGGGCGCACCGCGCTCGTCACCGGTTCGTCGCGCGGCATCGGCCTCGCGATCGCCCGCGGCCTCGCCGAATCCGGTGCGACGGTCCTGGTCAACAGCCGCAGCCAGGCGGCGGTGGACGAGGCGGTCGGGCAGCTGACGGCAGACGGCCTGGCGGCGCGCGCGGCGGTCTTCGACGTCGCCGACGAGGCGTCGGTGATTCACGCCTTCGAGGCCTTCGACCGCGAGGGCCTTGCGGTCGACATCGTCGTGAACAACGCGGGGATCCAGCATCGCAAGCCGATGCTGGAGCTCGCGCTCGCGGACTGGCAGCGGGTCATCGACACCAACCTCACCGCGGCATTCCTGGTGGGGCGCGAGGCGGCGCGGCGCATGATCGCGCGCGGGCGCGGCGGCAAGATCGTCAACATCGGCTCGCTCACCAGCGACTCGGCGCGCGCCACGATCGCGCCCTACACGGTCGCCAAGGCCGGGATCAAGCTGCTGTCCAAGACGATGGCAGCCGAATGGGCGAAGCACGACATCCAGGCGAACACCATCGGTCCGGGCTACATCCTCACCGAGATGAACGAGGCGCTGGTCAACGACGCGGCCTTCGACGCGTGGGTCAAGGCGAGCAACCCGGCGCAGCGCTGGGGCAGACCCGACGAACTGGTCGGCGCCGCCGTGTTCCTCGCGTCGGCCGCGTCGAACTACGTCAACGGCCAGATCCTCTACGTCGACGGCGGCTGGCTGTCGGTGCTCTGAACGCGCCGCCAACGGCCGGGTGCCGCCCGCGTCGGATTTCGCGCGGGCGGACTTTCGACAAAGGTGAAACGTTTATCGCCGTTCGCGGGGCGATCAGCTGGCATCATTCCGGTTCGCGACGCTCGACGTCGCGAGGCATTCACCAACGACACGATCGTGCCGATCAGTGGCACGCGAACCGGAGAGACCCATGAACGAACCATCCAACCGAGCGTCGCGCATGAGCCGACGCACGCTCACGGGCGCCCTCGCAAGTGGTGCACTGCTCGCCTGCACCGGCGCGCTCGCCGACCAGCTCACCTACGTGATCCCGTTTCCGGCCGGCGGCGAATCGGACGTCACCGCGCGCATCCAGGAGCCGGTGCTCGCGAAGGTGTCCGGCAAGGACGTCGTCGTCCAGTACAAGACCGGTGCCGGCGGTGCCACCGCCTGGGCGTCGCTCAACAAGCTGCCCGCCGACGGCACGACGGTGATGGGCACGAACCTGCCGCACATCATCCTGCAGCCGATCCAGAAGGACGTCGGCTACAAGACCGACGACATCGTCAACGTCTTCGTCTTCCAGCAGACGCCCGACGCGATCGTCGTGCCGGCCGACAGCCCCTTCAAGTCGCTCAAGGACCTGATCGATGCGGCGAAGAAGAAGCCGGGCGCGGTCACCCTTTCGGGCAGCGGCACGAACACCGGCCCGCACCTGAGCGCGACCACCTTCAACAAGCTCGCGGGCGTGAAGACCACCTACATCCCGTTCGGCGGCACCGCGCCGTCGGTGGCGGCGATGATGGGCAAGCAGGTCAGCGCGGCGATGACCTTCACCACCGCGGCGATTCAGCAGGGCGACAAGGTCCGCATGCTCGCGGTCGCGCTCGAGAAGCGGCTCGACTCGCACCCTGACGTGCCCACCTTCAAGGAACTGGGCATCGACATGGTGTCCGGCGTGTACCGGGGTGTCGCGGTGCCCAAGGCCACGCCCGAGGCCAAGCGCAAGGAGATCTCCGACCTGTTCGCGAAGGTCAACCAGGATCCCGGCTTTCGCAAGAAGATGCGTGACGGGGGCTTCGTGATCGTCGACATCGGCTACGACAAGATGCCGGCGTTCATGGCGGAGCAGCGCAAGACCGCCGAGGCGGCCGCGCGCGACGTCGGCCTGCTGAAGTAGCGCGACACCGGCGGCTGCGACACGCCTGCCCGCGCGCTTCACGCCGCGCGGGGGGCGGCCCGGTATCCCATGCAACTGCTCGACAACCTGCTGGCGGCGCTCGCGCCGCTCAACCTGCTGCTCGCGCTGATCGGCGTCATCGCCGGCACCGTGGTCGGCGCGCTGCCGGGGCTCACGGCGACGATGGCGGTCGCGGTGCTCGTGCCGTTCACCTTCACGATGGCGCCGGCACCGGCGCTCGTGCTCCTCGGGGCGATCTACACCGGCGCGATCTACGGCGGCGCCTATTCGGCGGTCCTGCTGAACACGCCCGGCACGCCGTCGGCGATCGCCACCACCTTCGACGGCTTTCCGATGGCGCGGCGCGGTGACGGTGACCTCGCGATCACGCTCGCGTGCCTCGCGTCGGTCGTCGGCGGCCTGGTCGGCGCGCTGTTCCTGCTGCTGCTCGCGCCGCCGCTGGCCGACTTCGCGCTCGCGTTCGGCCCGATCGAGTACTTCTGGCTGGCGATCCTCGGGCTGACGCTGGTCGCCGCGTTGTCCGAAGGCGACTCGATCAAGGGCGTCGTCGGCGCGTGCGTCGGCCTGATGCTGTCGATGATCGGCTCGGCCGTCGTCGGCGGCGACATCCGCTACACGATGGACTCGAGCCTGCTGCTCGGCGGCGTCGGCGTCGTGCCTGCGCTGATCGGGCTCTTCTGCGTCCCGGTGCTGATCGACCTCGTCGCCTCGCGCGGCGAGCATCTCGAGGCGACCGGCAAGGTCGCCGGCTTCAGGCTCGCCGAGGCATTCGGGATCGCGCGTGCCGAGAAGCTCAACCTCGCGCGCAGTTCGATCATCGGCACCATCGTCGGCGTGCTGCCCGGCGCCGGCGGTTCGATCGCCGCGCTCGTCGCGTACTCCGAGGCGCGTCGGGCGTCGCGCACCTCGCCGGAATACGGCAAGGGCAATCCCGGCGGAATCATCGCGAGCGAATCGTCGAACAACGCCACCGTCGGCGGCGGCTTCATCCCGACGCTCGTGCTGGGCATCCCCGGCACGCCGGCCGATGCCGTCGTGCTCGGTGCGCTGATGGTGCAGGGCGTGAAGACCGGGCCGTCGCTGTTCAACGAGCAGGGTGCGATCGTCTACACCTTCATCTTCGGGCTGCTGATCGCGACCTTGCTGATGCTGCCCGTCGGCCTGGTGCTGGGCCGCTATGCCTACGGCTCGATCATCGCTGTGCCCAAGGCGATGCTGGTGCCGGCGGTGGCATTCCTGACCATCATCGGCAGCTACGCGATCCACGGCGCGCTCGACGACGTCGTCGTGATGTTCGCGACCGGCCTCGTCGGGTGGGTGCTCAGCCGCTTCGGCTATCCGCCGGCGCCGATCGTGCTCGGCCTGATCCTCGGGCCGCTCGCCGAGCAGGGCTTCGTGCAGGCGTGGATGATCGGCTCGGCCACCGACGAGCTGCCGAGCATGTTCTTCGGCCGCCCGATCTCGCTCGTCATCATCGCGATCGCGGCACTGACGCTCGCGTGGCCGGCGTGGACGCGTCGTCGCGATGCGAAGGCGTCGGCGGCTTCGTCGACGGATGTGGTGCAGGCACCGGCACCGGCATCGGCATCGGCAACAACGTCGGCGCGGGTGCAGGTGCAGGCGCAGGCGCAGGCGCAGGCGTCCTCATCGTCGCGCCGAACCGACACCGGTGCGGCGATCGTTGCCGCGCTGCTCGCCGCGGTGGCGGTGGCGGCGCTGTGGACCGCGCAGGACTTCACGATGTTCGGCTCGATCTTCCCGCGCACGATCGGCATCGCGCTGTTCGTCGGCAGCCTGCTCGCGTGCTGGCGCGCGCTTCGCGGGCGCGGCAAGGCGGCGGCGGGGCTCCCCACGGACGGTCTCGTGCGCAGCGTGCTGCTGATCGCGACGATGGTGCTCTGGATCTACGTGCTCGAGCGCGTCGGCCTGCTGGTGTCGAGCGTCCTCGCTTTCGTCGTGCTGGCGCTGGTGGCCGACCGCGAGCCCGCGCGCGTGAAGCGGACCCTCGTGTTCGTGCTCGTCGGCGTGCTCCTGGTCGCCGGTTTCCACTGGCTCTTCCAGGGGCTGCTCGGCGTACGGCTGCCGGCGGGTCAGTGGCCGACGGGCGGATGAGCGAACCGCTTCACGCCGGCAGCCGCGTCGCGTAGTCGGCGCGCAGCCGGCGCCAGGCATCCCAGAACGGCGCGCACGGCGTGCCGCCCATGCGGGCCGCGAGCACGTCGAGGTGTGCGTGCCAGCCGGCACCGACCATCAGCATCGTGTCGCGATCGGGAAGCCGGCGATGCACCACCGTGAGCAGCACCCTGTCGCCGCGCGGCTGCAGGTCGAAGCTCACGCCGCCGGTATCGCCCCACGAGATCGCGAGCCTGCGCGGCGGATCGAGTTCGAGGATCTCGCTCTGCAGGCGGTGTTCGGCCGAAAAGCCCGGCGGGCGCTCGCCCGGCGCATCGCCCAGCTCGTCGTTGCGCCACACGAGTTCGACCGGTGCGCCCACCCTCATCTCCATCTGCCCCGCCGCGAGCCACTGGCGGCGCAGGTCGCTGTCGGTCAGGTAGTTCCAGACGCGTTCGATCGGCCCCGGCAGCAGGCGCCGGATCGTCAGTGTCGCGGGCTCTGTGAGAACGCCGTACGCGTCGGGCTGCATCGTGGCGTGGTCGGTCGTGTTCATCGGTCGGTTCCTTTCCTGCGGTTGGAGGACCTCGTCGGTCCGGGGGGCTTGCGCGCGTCGTCCTTGCGCAGCAGTTCGTCTAGCACGTCGAGCCGTCGGGTCCAGAACGCCTCGTAGAAGCGCAGCCACTGCTGCGCACTCGCCAGCGGGCCGGGTTCGAGATGGCACACGTGGGTGCGACCCAGCACCTCGCGGCGGATCAGGCCGGCGTGCTCGAGCGTCCTGATGTGCTTCGACGCGGCGGCGAGCGACATCGCGAACGGTTGGGCGAGCTGGCCCACGGTGCGTTCGCCGTGCGACAGGTCGATGAGCATCTGCCGGCGCGTGGGGTCCCCGAGCGCGTGGAACACGGTATCGAGGTCGATGGGAGTTCGTTCAACCATGAAGTTGAATATAGCCGTCCCGGCGCAAACCGTCAACCACTTCGTTGAATGACGGAAAATGCACGAGCATTGAACCTTTTGCCCGGTGCAGCGACCACTACAGGGTGGCGATTGCGGAGCCCACGATGAACCTGAGCGTCACCTCTCTCGCTGTCCTGCTGCTGGTCTGCGCCTGTGCGGCCGGTCCGCGGCCACCCGATGGCGAGGCCGCGACGGGTGCCGTCGCGTCGAGCAGCGGCGCGCCGGTCAACCTGAGCTTCTTCGACTCGCGGATCTTCGACGACGAACTGTCGCGGGCGATGAAGGCGCAGGCTTCGGAGATCGTCGTCGACGTTCCCGTCGGCTTCAGCCTGAACGAGATCCCGCCGCGAGTGGACCGATGGCTCTACTCGGTCAAGGACGCCGGCGGCGAGGTCTCGGCCGAGCCGGAAGTCAGGACCCGCGGCATCCTGTCCGCGGCGATCGACGTGGTCGTCTCCTTCGTGGGCCACGTCGGCGACTACTTCACCTTCGCACCGTCCGACCGGTACAGCGCCACGCTCGTCTACAAGCCCGACGGCAAGGTCAGCCGGATGGTGTTCGTTCGGCGATGATCGCGCGGCGTCGGCGATCGGGCGCGCCGCCGGTCCCCGGTTCGCAGCGCCGACGAATCGGCGCGACCCATCGAGCCTCGGTGCGAGTGGCACTGCTGTCGAGCGCCGTCGCGGCGGCACTGGCGGTCACCGGCGGTTGTGCCGATGCGGCGCCTTCGGCAGCGACGGTTTCCGCCTCCGCGCCGTCGCGGTCGCCGGCATCGCGTCGCGTGCGCGGACACCTGATGGTCGACGGGCGCGATCGCCGGTACGTGCTGAACCTGCCGCCCGGTCACGAGGCGATGGGGAAGGTCCCGCTGGTGATCGCGATGCACGGCGGCGGCGGCAGCGCGGCCCAGTTCGAGGAAGGCAGTCTGCTCACCCGCAAGGCCGACGCGTCGGGTTTCGCCGTCGCCTACCCCGAGGGCACCGCCCGTACGGCGATCGGGCTCAAGACCTGGAACGCCGGCGGCTGTTGCGGCAGCGCCGTCGCGCAGCAGGTCGACGACGTGAAGTTCATCGAGGCGATGATCGACGACATCGCCGCCAACTGGCCGATCGACCTCAGGCGCGTGCATGCGACGGGGCACTCGAACGGCGGCATGATGGCCTATCGGCTCGCCTGCGACCTGTCGACGAAGATCGCGAGCATCGCGCCGAATGCGGCGGCGCTCGTCCACGCGACCTGCGCGCCGTCCCGTCCGGTCGCGGTGCTGCACATGCATTCGAGGCGCGATCGCAACGTGCCGGTCGCGGGCGGCAAGGGCGTCGGCATCTCCGGCGTTTCGTATCCGTCGCTGGATGCGACGATCGGCACCTGGGTGCGCCTCGATGGCTGCCGCGAGTCGCCGCAGGTCGACGCCGTGGCCGGTCGCTACACCCGGACCCGCTGGACCGCATGCGGTGCGCAATCCGAAGTACGGTTGCTGCTGACCGAGGACGGCGGCCACGCATGGCCGGGCGGTATCCGCCAGCGTGCGGTCGCCGACGCGCCGTCCACCGCGATCGACGCGAACGACGAGATCTGGGCGTTCTTCCGCGCGCACCGGCTGCGTTGACGCAGGCCGCTCGACACGCGGGACGGTGCGTGCGCCCCGATGCGCCGGCATCGACGAGGCGCAAACGCTGGCGCGGATGTTCGCGGGCGCGACCGCGTCAGGCGTTCTCGGCGGTCTGCCGTCCGATCCGAGCGGCGAGCCGCTTCGCCTGTGCCGTCATCAGCGTCGCCAACGTCGCCGCCCGCGCGTCGGACAATCGCGCCGCCACTGCGCCGATGCTGATCGCAGCGATCGCTCGCCGGTTCGAGTCCAGCACCGGCACCGAGATCGCCTTCGAGCCCGGCGTGACGCCGATCTCGGTGAACGCATAGCCCCGGGTCCTGATCGTCGCCAACTGGCGATGGATCGACGCCGGATCCGTATCGTGGCGCAGGAGTCGGGCCGCGTTTCGCCGCAGGATGTCCGATGCCTCGGCGGCGGGCATGTAGGCCAGCAGGACGAGTCCCGCGACGCCGTGGCCAAGGGGCCGGCGCGCCCCGATGCCGTGCGACAGCAGGTTGATCGAACGCTCGCTCGTCTTTCGATCGATACAGACCGAGTCCAGTCTCGCGCGTACGGTGAGAAACACGCTCTCCTTGCCCTGTGCGCAGAGTTCGCGCAGGTACGGATCGGCAAGGGCCACCAGCGGCGAAACCTCGCCCCTTGCCAGCGACAGCATCGAGATCTCCTGCCCTACACGATAGCGGGTGGGCGTCGGAGCCCGCTCGACGACCCCTTCGTCGCACAGTGCGCGCAGGATCCGGTGCGCCGTCGCGACGCTGAGCCCGGATTCGGCGGCGACGTCCTTCAGCCTCAGTCCTCGCCATTGCCCACCGGCAACGATGCGCAGGATCGCGAGCGCGCGATGGATGCTCTGCGCGCCATCCCTGGTGGTCTCCATCGATCCAGTTTCCCACAATGTGGAGAATGTGAATAGATCGCGATTGCATCGGGAATCGACGGAACCTAGAGTGGACGAACACGAGAGACGGTGCCGACGGCACTCGAAAAGCACCTGGAGACGACATGAGTGCAGCGCCGGGCCGCCCCAAGCAAGCTCGCACCGCAGCGCGAAGCGCGAAGGTATCCCAGTGAGCGACGCGATCTTACGAGGCCCGTTCCAGGGGTACCACGCGCCCCGCGGCTTGCGCGAGGACGCCGAGCTCACGCACGTCGATCGCGGGTCTCCGGCGGGCGAATACCTGCGCCGCTTCTGGCAGCCGATCGCATTCGTCCAGGAACTGACCGACCTGCCACTCAAGGTCCGCATCCTCGGCGAGGATCTGGTCCTGTACCGGGACGGAGGCGGGCGGATCGGGCTGCTGGACCTGCACTGCAGTCACCGCGGCGCGTCGCTCGAGTACGCCGTGATCGGTGAGCACGGCCTTCGCTGCATGTACCACGGCTGGCGCTACGACGCCGATGGCACGATCCTGCAGACGCCGGCGGGCGCACCCGAGTCGCACGAATGCCGGTTGCACCACGGCGCCTACCCGGTTCACGTATTCCAGGATCTCGTCTTCGCGTATCTGGGGCCGCCCGAGAAGAAGCCGCAGTTCCCGTCGTTCGATGCGGCCCGGATGCCGTGGGTGTCGGTCGAGCCCGGACTCGAACGGACCGCGATCATGGAGTGCAACTGGCTGCAGATCCAGGAAAACGGGATGGATCCGGTCCACACCGCGTTCGTGCACGTCCTCGTGAGCGGGACGCAGCGAGGCTTCTCCGACCAGATGGGCGTCCTGCCCGACATCCAGTTCGCGGCCAGCGAAACCGGCACGTACTACATCGCGACTCGCCGCGTCGGCGACAACGTCTGGGTGCGCATCGTCGACGCCATGCTCGGCAACGTGAACCTGGTGCCGCCGGACGACCAGCGCGGCACGAAGGCGGGCGTATCGCAGGGGCCCTTCATCATCATCTGGGCCGTCCCGATGGACAACCACACGACGAAGCGCTTCTACCTGCTGCTGGACGATTCGCGCCTTCCGCTGAAGGCCTACCAGCGGGCGCGTGCGTTCGGCCAGGCGAACGACCGGCCGTATGCGGAGCGGCAGCGGCATCCGGGCGATTACGAGGCGCAGGTCGGGCAGGGCGCGATCGCGATCCACGCTCGCGAGAACCTCACGCCGAGCGACGATGGTGTCCGGTTGCTGCGCGAGGTCCTGCGGCGCGAGATTCGTGCGGTGGCAGGCGGCTCGGACCCGAGCGGAGTTCACCGCGACCTTTCGCAGCCGATCAGGACCCGCACGCAGAACACGGTCGTGTTCGCGCCGATGGCGGGGTCGAAGGAAGCGGATCGTGAACGCCGGATGGCCATCGGACGCCAGGTCGCCGACGCGGATTATCGGGAGCAATGGCCTCCCTGCTGAACCGAGTCGCACGTCTGCACGAACATCCACCCACCGGAGATCCCATGCGATCGATCATCAACGCGCTGATTGCGTTCTCGCTGCTGGCAGGCGCCGGCCCTTTGCTGGCCCAGGCGTGGCCCCAGAAGCCGATCAGGATGATCGTTCCGTACGCGCCGGGTGGAAACCTCGACATCTCGGTCCGGCTGATCGCGCCGCGCATGAAGGAACTGCTCGGTCAGGCGATCGTCGTGGAAAACAAGCCGGGTGCGGGCGGCATGATCGCCGGCGAACTCGTCGCCCACGCGGATCCCGATGGGTACACGATCTTCGTCGGCGCGAACGGTCCGTTGTTGTTCAGCCCGATCATCCTGAATCGCGCCGCATACGACTGGCGCAAGGATTTCGCGACGATCGGACCGATCTCGTTCACCGGGCTGGTGCTCCAGACGCGCCAGGGCCTGGGCCCGAAAACGCTCGCCGAATTCCTCGAGCTCGCCGGTCGGAAGGACCTGCTGATGGCGAACGCCGGTGCGGGCAGCACGAACCACCTGGTCAGTGAACTGGTCCAGATGTCGATGGACAAGCGGTGGACGACGGTCAACTACAAGGGCAATGCGCCGGCGCTCGCGGCGCTGCTCTCGGGGGAGGTGGATTTCAGCTTCGAACAGGTGTCGGCGGCTGCGCCGAACATCAAGGCGGGCAAGCTCGTGCCGCTCGCCGTCACGTCGCGGACGCGCAATCCGCTGCTCCCGGACGTTCCGACGTTCGGCGAGGCCGGCGTGAAGGACTTCGAGGCCGTGACCTGGATCGGATTGTTCGCGCCGGCCGGCACGCCGCCCGAGATCGTCGGGCGCATCAACGAGGCGCTTCGGCAGACGCTCGCCGATGAGGCGCTTGCGGCGCGATTCGCGGCGATGGGCTCCGAAGCGCGTTCGATGCCGACGCAGGCCTTCGCCGCGTTCGTCGCCGGCGAGTACGAGAAGTGGATTCCGGTGATCCGACGGGCCGGCCTCGCGTCCAAATAGCGACGTCGAGCAGACGGAGGCGCGCGCCCCCGATCCCCGGGGCTGGTGGCGAGCGCGCTCACGCCTCGGTCAGGAACGCCTCGACCACCCGTCCGTACGCCTCCGGCTGCTCGACCGCCGAGATGTGCGCGGCATCGAGGACTTCGACTTTCGAGCCCGGGATCGCCTCGTGGATCTGGCGGCCGGCTGCCGGCGTGGTCGCCGGGTCGTTCGCGCCGATGACGACGAGCACCGGGTTCGTGATCGTGCGGATCGACTCGCGCTGGTCCATGTCGCGGATCGCCTCGCAGCATCCGATGTAGCCCTCGGCGCTGGTGCGCCGGATCATCGCGCGCATCCGATCGATCGTCTCGGGGGCGCGCTGGTGGAACGCCGGCGGGAACCAGCGCTGCACGGTCGGCTCGACGCTCGCCTCCATGCCGCCCGTGCGCACGAGTTCGATCCGACCGTCCCACAGTGAACGCGGGCCCATGTACGCGGCAGTGTTCGACAGCACCGCCCGCCTGATTCGCCGGGGTGCGATCCGCAGCAGCGCCATCGCGACCATGCCGCCCATCGACAGCCCGCAGACGTGCGCGCGTTCGATGTCGAGCCCGTCGAGGATCGCGAGCGCATCCTGCGCGAGTTGCTCGATCGTGTAGGGTCCCGGGGTGGGGGGCGTCGCGCCGTGCCCGCGCGGGTCGTAGCGAACCACCTTGAAGCGCCTGGACCAGCGTTCGATCTGCTCGTCCCACATCGTCAGGTCCGAGGAGAGCGAGTTCGAGAGCAGCAGGACTTCGTCGTTGTGGCTGCCGTCGACGTGAACGTCGAACGGGTGGCCGTCGTGCATGATGATCATGGCAATCTCCGCAGGCTTTGGAAGGGGCAGGCTCGAAAGGCCCGTCCGTGGAATCGGCGGCTGCTATATTCCCCGGACCGTACCCCCCACGCCCGAATCATGCCATCGCTCGCGCTTCGCAACGCCACCCTGTTCGACAGCCTCACCGGCAAGCTGCATCCCGGCGCCGGCGTCGCGATCGACGGGGACACGATCGGCGTGGTCGCGCTCGACGGCAAGCTTCCCGCCTGCGACCAGTCGATCGACCTGGCCGGGCGCACGCTGCTGCCCGGGCTGATCGACGCGCACGTGCACGTCACCGCCACGATCCCGGATTTCTTCCGGCTCACGCTGATGCCGCAGTCGCTGATCGCCGCGCAGTCGAAGGACATCCTGCACGGCATCCTGATGCGCGGCTTCACGACGGTGCGCGATGCCGGTGGCGCGGATGCCGGGCTGGTGCAGGCGGTCGCGCTCGGCCACTTCGAGGGCCCACGCCTGTTCATCGCCGGGCGCGCGATCACCCAGACCGGCGGCCACGGCGATTCGCGACCGGCGTTCTTCTCCGGCCGCGGGTGCGTGTGCTGCGGAGCGGTGGGGCTGCTGGGAGCGATCGCCGACGGGGTCGGCGAGGTGCGGCGCGCGGCGCGCGAGCAGTTGCGAAACGGCGCGCACCAGATCAAGGTGATGGCCGGCGGCGGCGTCGCGTCGCCCAGCGACCCGCTCGAGGGCACGCAGTATTCGATCGACGAGCTGACCGCGGTGGTCGAGGAGGCGCGCGCGGCGCGCACCTACGTGATGGCGCACGCGTACACGCCCGAGTCGATCATCCGCGCGATCCGCTGCGGCGTGCGCTCGATCGAACACGGCAACCTGCTCGACGCCGAGGCGGCGCAGGTGATGGCCGAGCACGACGCGTTCCTCGTGCCGACGCTCGCGACCTACGATTCGCTCGACCGCAACGCCGAGCGCCTGGGCTGGAGCAAGGACATGATCGCCAAGCTCGCGCTGGTGCGCGCGCAGGGCACCGAGGCGATCCGCATCGCGCACGCCGCCGGCGTGAAGATCGGCTTCGGTACCGACCTGCTCGGCGAGATGCACGCCGACGAATCGAACGAGTTCACGCTGCGCGCCGGCGCGATGCCGGCCGTCGAGATCCTGCGGAGCGCGACCGCGGTGAACGCGGAGCTGCTCAACCAGGTCGGTCGCCTGGGTGTCGTCGCGCCGGGGGCGCTGGCCGACCTCGTCGCGGTCGACGGCAATCCGCTCGAGGACCTGTCGTTGCTGCAGGGCCAGGGGCGCCACCTGTCGCTGATCGTGAAGGGCGGCAGGATCTGCAAGGATTCGCTCGCCGGCTGAGCCTTCGTGCCCGCGGCGCGCCTCGTCCTCATCATCCCTCTTTCCGGAGATTCCCGAATGACACACCGTCCGATTGTCCTTTCCGCCCTCCGCCCGACTGTCAGCGCCCGGCGCCGAGACGCGCTCCTCGCCGGCGCCGGCTTCGTCACCGCGGCGGCGCTGCCGCGGGTGGCCGCGGCGCAGGCGGGTGCGAGCTTCCGGATCGGCTCGCTGTGCCCGGTCACCGGCGCCGGCAGCCCTTACGGCGGCGGCATGCAGAAGGCGATCGAGATCGCGGTCGCCGAAGTCAACGCGGCCGGCGGTGCGGGCGGGCGCAAGCTCGAGCTCTTCTCCGAGGATACCCAGACCAAGCCGGATGCCGCGGTGCTCGCCGCCAAGAAGCTGATCGAGGTCAACAAGGTGCAGGCGGTGATCGGCACGTGGTCGTCCGGTGTCTCGCTCGCGGTGATGCCGCTGACCGACGCCGCCGACCTGATCGAGATGAACACCTCCGGCGCACCGGTGATCTCGACGCAGGACAAGAAGGACCTCGTGTGGCGCTACCAGGCGACGAACGACCGCTTCGGCGCGGCCTTCGCCGTCATCGCGCAGAAGCGCGGCTTCAAGCGGGCGGCGACGATGGCCTTCAACAATGCGTCGGGCATCGGCAATGCCGAGGGCTTCCGGAAGGCATGGGAGAAGATGGGCAACAAGGTGGTCGGCAGCGTGGTCTACGAGCCCAGCCGCCCGAGCTACCGTTCCGAACTGCAGCAGGTACTCGCGCAGAAGCCCGACGTGATCGTCACCGGATCCTACCTGCCCGACTCGACGATCATCCTTCGCGAGTGGTTCCAGTCAGGCCAGGCCGAGAAGCTCACCTGGATCATGCCCGGCTGGGCCACCGGGCCCGACCTCTTCAAGGCGCTCGGCGAGGACGTGCTCAAGACCGTGATCTCGGTGGACAGCGTGTCGAACGAGAACGCCGCGTCGTTCAAGGCGCTCGATGCCGCCTACACCAAGGCCGCCGGCAAGAGCGTGCTCTCCAATGTCTACGCATCGATGACCTACGACATGGTGATCGTCATCGGGCTCGCGATGGAAGCCGCCGGCCCGAACGCGACGGTCGCCCAGATCAACGCGAAGATCCGCGAGATCGCGAACCCGCCGGGCACGGCCGTGTATTCGTTCGCCGAGGGCAAGAAGGCGCTGGGTGCGAAGCAGAAGGTCGATTACCAGGGCGCGTCGAGCAAGCTCGACTTCGACCAGTACGGCGACGTCACGCCGGACTTCGGCGTCTACGTCTACGAGAAGGGCGTGCTGGTGCGCAAGGACGTCGTCGCGATCTAGGGTCGGTCCCCTGACGCTGCACGCCAATGTCGGCGATCGACGTCGCGAACCTGCTCGTCAACGGCACCGTCGAAGGCCTGCTGATCGCGTTGCCGGCGCTGGCGCTGACGCTGGTGATGGGCATCGCGCGTTTCCCCAACGCCGCCACCGGCGACTACATGACGGTGGCGGCGTATGCCGGCATCGGCGTGCAGGCGCTGGGCGCGAAGTCGCTGGCGCTCGCAGGTGTCGGCGCGGTGGCGGCGGGCGTCGCGATCTCGATCGTCTTCTACCTGTGGGTGTTCCGGGCGCTGCGCGGTCGCCCGCCGGTCGCGAGCCTGGTCGCGGCGATCGGCGTCGCGTTCCTCGCGCGATCGGTGCTGACCTTCTTCGTCGGCCACGATCAGCACACCTTCGACGTGCCGCTCGTGCGCGCGTGGAACCTCGGCGGGGTGCGGATCCTGCCGACCGACCTGAGCGTCGCGATCGTCGCGATCGTCGCGATGGTGCTGCTGTTCGTGCTGCTGCACGCCACGCCGATCGGCCGGCAGATCCGCGCGATCGCGGACAACCCCGACCTTGCGCGCGCGAGCGGCATTCGGGCGAACCGGGTGTTGCTGGTGCTCTGGGCGGTCGTCGGCGCGCTGTGCGCGCTCGGCGGCATGATGTACGGCGTGAAGGCCGTCGTGATGCCGGAACTGGGCTGGGAACTGCTCATCCCCGCGTTCGCCGCGATGATCCTCGGGGGCATCGGCTCGCCGGGCGGCGCCGTGCTCGGCGGCGTGCTGCTCGGCATCGCCTCCGAACTGTCGGTACCGCTGGTGGGCCCGAGCTACAAGATCGCCGTCGCCTTCGCGCTGCTGCTCGCCGTGCTGCTGGTGCGCCCGCGCGGGCTGATGGGCCGGCCGATCGTCGCGAGATAGCACGGCCGGCGCTACGGGGACCAGGACCAGGACATTCGATGCTCGCCTACCTCGTCGCCGTCGCGACCTTCGCGTCGATCTACATGCTGCTCGCGGTGGGCCTCAACCTGCAGTACGGGTTCACCGGGCTGATCAACTTCGGCGTCGTCGCGTTCTTCGCGATCGGTGCGTACACCTCCGCGCTGCTGTCGCTCGCCGGCTGGCCGCTGGTGCTCGCGTTCGTCGCCGGCATGCTGCTCGCGGGGCTCGCGGCCTGGCCGATCGGCCTGCTGTCGCTGCGTCTGTCGGACGACTACCTCGCCGTCGTCACGCTCGGCTTCGCCGAGACCGTGCGGATCGTCATCCAGCAGGAGGCGTGGCTGACCCGTGGCGTGCAGGGCCTGCCCGGCATCCCGCGGATGTTCCAGTGGCTCGAGGTCGGCGAGGCGTCGGCGATCGCGATCCTGCTCGCGCTCGCGATCAGCAATGTCGTCGCGGTGCGGCTGATGCTGCGCCTCGTGCGCAGCCCTTACGGGCGGCTGATCAAGGCGATCCGCGACGACGAGGTCGCGGTGCAGGCGATCGGCAAGGACCCGCAGCAGCCGAAGGTGCAGGTGTTCATGCTCGGCGCCGGGCTCGCCGGCCTCGCCGGCGGCTTCTACGCGCACTTCATCGGCTACCTTTCGCCGGACCAGTTCGTCTCGCTCGTCACCTTCTACGTCTGGATCGCGATGATCGTCGGCGGCATCGGCAAGGTCGGCGGCGCGGTCGTCGGCAGTGTGCTGCTGATGGTGTTCCTCGAGGGCTCGCGCTTCGCGCGCGACTGGATCCCCGGTGTCAGCGAGGTGCAGATGGCGAGCCTGCGGCTCGCGCTGATCGGGCTCGCCCTGATCCTGTTCACGCTGTATCGGCCGCACGGGCTCGCGGGAGCGAAGCGGTGAACGCGCGGTCGGACCTGCGCTCGAACGCGAACGCCTACGCAAACACCAACGCGAAGGCGACGGCCGGCGACGCACCGACGCTGCTCTTGGCAACGCACGTCGGCAAGCGCTTCGACGGCTTCACCGTGCTCAGCGACGTCTCGATCGCGCTTCCGGCGCGCGGCCTCACCGGCATCGTCGGCACCAACGGCGCGGGCAAGAGCACGCTCTTCGCGATCATCGGCGGGCAGATCGCGGCCGACGAAGGCGAGATCCGCTTCGACGGTGCACCGGTCACCGCGCTCGCGGCGCAGCGGCGCGCGTCGCTCGGCATCGGCCGCACCTTCCAGGTGCCGCGCGAGTTCGCGAGCCTGAGCGTGCGCGAGAACCTGCTCGTCGCCGCGCACAGGGAGTACGGCGAGACCCTGCGCTCGGTGTTTGCCGGCAGCCGCCGCGTCGCGCACGAAGAAGCGCAGCTCGGTGCCCGCGCCGACGAATGGCTGCAGTTCCTGAATCTCGCCGCGGTTGCCCACCAGCCCGCGTCGCTGCTGTCGGGCGGCCAGAAGAAGCTGCTCGAACTGGGCCGCATGCTGATGCTCGAGCCGCGCTGCATCCTGCTCGACGAGCCCTTCGCCGGCGTCAACCCGGTGCTCGTCGGCGAGATTTCCGAGCGGATCCGCACGCTCAACGTCGAGCGCGGCATCGCGTTCCTGGTGATCGAGCACAACCTGCGCGCGCTCAAGGCGCTGGTGCGGCACCTGTACGTGATGGACCAGGGTCGCGTGATCGCGCAGGGCGACCCCGAGGCGGTGCTCTCGGACCCGCGCGTGCACGAAGCGTACATGGGAGGCATCGCCTGATGCTGCTGCGAATCGTCGACGTGCGCGGTGGCTACGGCGCCGTCGACATCCTGCACGGCGTGAGCCTCGAGCTCGCGCAGCGCGAGATCGTGACCATCGCCGGCACCAACGGGGCCGGCAAGTCGACCCTCGCCAAGGCGGTCGTCGGGTTGCTGCCCAGGGTCGAAGGGCGGATCGAACTCGCCGGCGTCGACGTGAGCACGCTCGATGTCGAGGACCGGGTCGATGCCGGGCTCGGCTACGTGCCGCAGGTGGCGAACGTGTTTCCGACGCTGACGGTGATGGAGAACCTCAAGGTCGTGCCGGTGCGCGGCAGCGGCGGCGATCGGATCGCGAAGCAGCTCGACGCGTTTCCGGCGTTGAAGCCGAAGGTGTCGCAGCGTGCGGGAACCCTGTCGGGCGGCGAGCGCCAGCAGCTCGCGTTCGCGCGTGCGCTGCTCGCCGATCCGAAGCTCGTCGTGCTCGACGAGCCGACCGCGGCGCTTGCGCCCGCGCTGGTCGCGCAGGTGTTCGAACTGGTCACGCAGCTGCCGAAGGCGGGGGTCGGCGTGCTGATGGTCGAGCAACGGGCGCGGCAGGCGCTCGCCGTCAGTGATCGAGGCTTCATCCTCGACCAGGGCAAGGTGGTGCTGGCCGGGCCGGCCGCGTCGCTGCTGGCGGATGCGCGGATGGCGGAGCTATACCTCGGGACGGACTGACGACCCGGAAAGGGTCGCGACGTCAGTTCTTCTTGATCAGCGGGCAGGTCGATTTCGACAGCGGCTGGAAGGCCTGTTCGCCCGGTATCGTTGCAAGCGTCTGGTAGTAATCCCACGGATAGCGTGACTGCGCAGGTGATTTCACCTGCATCAGGTACATGTCGTGGACCATCCGGCCATTATCGAGGATCTTTCCGTTCTTCGCGAAGAAGTCGTTGATCGGCGTCGCCTTCATCCGTGCCATCACCTTGGCCGCGTCGGTGTCGCCGACGTCGCGCACGGCCTTCAGGTAATGCATGGTGGACGAGTAGTTGGCCGCTTGTATCGCCGTGGGCATCTTCTTCATCGTTTCGAAGAAGCGACGAGACCACTTGCGGGTCTCCTCGTTCGCGTCCCAGTAGAACGCCTCGGTCATCAGCAGGCCTTCGGCGGCCTTCAGGCCCGCTCCGTGAATGTCGGTGATGAAGACCGCGAGTCCGGCCAGTTGTTGGCGGCCACCTTCGAGGATCTTGAATTCGCGGGCCGACTTGATCGAATTGATGGTGTCGGTACCGCCGTTGGCCAGACCGATGATCTTTGCGCCGGACGCCTGCGCTTGCAGCATGAACGAGGAGAAATCGCTTGCATTGAAAGGATGGCGCGCGCTGCCCAGCACCTTGCCGCCGCCTTCCTTGACCACCTCGGTGACATCGCGCTCGGTCTGATGGCCGAACGCGTAGTCGGCCGTCAGGAAGTACCAGGTGTCGCCGCCGCGCTTCATCAGGGCCCTGGCCGTGCCGTTGGCCATTGCGTAGGTGTCCCAGGCATAGTGCACGCTGTGAGCCGTGCAACTGTCATTCGTGATTCGCGTCGCGCCCGCGCCGTTGACGATCGCGACCCGCTTCTTGCGGTCGGCGATGCCGATCACGGCCAGGGCAACCGATGAATTGGTCAGATCGGTGACCATGTCGACGTTCTGGACGTCGAACCATTCGTTGGCCTTGTTGGCGGCGATGTCGGCCTTGTTCTGGTGGTCGACGTCGAGCACGACGATCGGCTTGCCGAGCACCATCGCGCCGAAGTCCTGCACGGCCATCTTGACGGCCGTGAGCGATCCTTGCCCGGAAAGATCTGAAAGCACCCCGCTCATGTCGGTCATCACGCCGATCGTGACGCGCTGAGCCGGCGCAGGCGCGTTCTGGGCCAGCAACGCGGAGATGGGTGCGGCCGCGAGCAGTGCTGCGGTGATCAGTTTGGCTCGATGGGACACGGTAGGCTCCTGTTGTCAGATGACGTTCTTGGTCAGCCCACCATCGACGCAGATGTTCTGGCCAGTGATGTAGGCGGCAAGTGGTGAGGCGATGAATGCGCACAGTGGGCCGAAGTCGCTCGCGACGCCGAGTCGGCCCATTGGAATGCCGGCTTCCATCTGAACGCGGACCTCGGCCTCGGACTGATCGCTTCGTTTCATCCGATCCCGGATCACGCGCTCGAGTGCGCCGGTATCGATCAGGCCGGGAAGAAGGCCGTTGATCGTGATGCCGTCGGCTGCAACCTCGCGTGCGAGCGCACCCATCGCGCCGGTCAGGCCGACACGTACGCTGTTGGACAGGGACATGTTCGGATAGAGTTCCTTCACGACGAACGACGTCACGTTGACGATTCGCCCGAACCTGCGCAGGCGCATCGACGGAAGGAACGCCCTGACCACTTCGAGCGGTCCGGCGATACTGGTTTCGAACGCCTTGCGCCACATCGCGGCGTCGGTACTCTCGAACGGGCCCGCCGGTGGCCCCCCCGCGTTGGTGACGATGATGTCGGGTTCCGCGATCGACTTTACCGCGTCGATCAGCGCGGATCGTTCGGCAACGATGCCGACATCGCCCGGCACGAAGGCCGCGTTTTCCAGCCTCGACGCCACGGCCGACCCGTGTGCACGATCACGACCGTTCAATAGCACGCGAACGCCTTCTGCAGCCAACGCGGTGGCACAGGCCAGCCCCAGGCCGCGAGTGCCGCCCAGCACCAGAGCGGTCCGGCCGGCCAGATCGAGGTGCATTGCCTCCTCCTTCGAATCCGCCCGTTTTCGGTAAGCGGAAACTATTTCTGCCAATCGTAAGTAGTTCCCGGATGGCCGTCAATCGCCCACCAGCGGCCGAGGTCGTGCACGTAGGCTCGACACGCCGCCTACGCGTGACCCAGCGATGCGGAGATCCGTGCTGCTGTCTCCAGCAGTGCCGTCGCTATGGGACCCTCCCAGCGATGGTCCCAATCCCGGCTGTAGTCGAGCACGGTGATCACCAGAGCCAACCGACCGCGATGGTCCAGGATCGGTGCCGCGAAGGCACTCAAGCCGGACATGAAATCGCCGCGCGCGCGCGCCATCCCGCGCTTTCGGACCTGGTCGATGGATTCCACGACCTTGCGCGCGACCGCGCCGGCAACGCGCTCGCCGTTGCCTTGCGGGAACGAATCGCCGCGTTGGAGATGCCGTCGAACGACCGCTTCGTCGAAGTACGCGGCGAATACCCGCCCCGTCGCCGACTCGAGCAGCGGGAAGACCGACCCCGGTCCGATGTTGACCATCACCGGACGGGGCGGTTGCTCCCATCTGACGACGGTCGGGCCGAACGAACCCCACACCGACAGTGCCACGGTGTGATTGACCGCTCGGCACAACTCGCGGGCCTGCGCGGTCGCGACTTCGATCGGTTCGATCGTCGACAGGCAGGACAGGCTGAAATCCAGCGCCGCAGGACCGGTGGAATAGAGTCCACTGTCGGGGTCCTGCGACGCGTATCCACAGCGCACGAGACTTGCTAGGTACCGATGCGCCTTGGCGGGCGCCATGTGTGCCTGTGCGGCCAGCGCCGTGATCTTCATGGGCCGACGCTGATGCGCAAGCAGCGACAGGAGCGCGAGGCCCACTTCGAAGGATTGAACGCCGGCGTTCCGGCGCTTTTCGGTCTTGGCAGCTGTGCGACGTGGCTTGGGAGAGTCGACGACCATCGAGGCTGGCACCGGTTTTGACAATACTGGGGGGCAAGCGTTACGCTTGGCGAAAAGACTTTACGCAAAACGAGATCAAAGCAGGGGTTTCAACGCGCGTGCTGACAGGAGACATGCTACGACGCTCCGCTGAGCGTTTTCCCGACAAGCCTGCCATCGTGGCAGCGGGGTTCCGGCTGAGCTATCGCGATCTCGATCTCGCTGCGAACCGCTTGGCGAACGCGCTGCGATTCGCCGTCCCTGCCAAGGGCGCCAAGGTCGCAATCCTCTCACGCAATCTGCCCCAGTACGGGATTGCGTTCTTCGGCGCCGCCCGCTCCGGGTTGATCTTGGTGAACGTCTCGGTTCAGTATTCGATCGCCGAACTGGCGTATGTGCTGGGCAAGTCGGATGCGCAGATCCTCCTCTTCGACGCGCAGTTCGAGGACAAGGTGGCCGCGGTGCTGCCGACGTGTCCGAGGATCGAAACGGTCGTAGCGATCGGGAGAAGCGGCCTTTCGCACGCCGTGGATTTCCAGGCGTTTCTCGACGCGCATCCTGCAACCGATCCGGATGTCGACATTGCGGAGACGGACCCCTTCTGCATGACGTACACCGGTGGCACGACGGGCCGGCCGAAGGGGGTACTGTGTAGCCATCGGGCCCGCGCCACGACCGCGCTGACGGTCGTCGTCGAGGAAGCGCTCGACGAGCAGGACGTCGTCGCGATCGTCACGCCGCTTTTCCACGTTGCGGCATTGAACATCATGTTCCAGCCGGCGGTGCTGGTCGGCGCCACCTGCGTCTTCGTGACACCCTGGTCGGTGGACGGCTTCATGCAGGCATGCGACCGGGAACGCATCAGCGCGGCGTTCATGGTGCCTACCCAGGCGAACATGCTGGTGACCCATCCGGGTTTCGATGCGACGATGCTGCGAAGTTGGCGCAAGCTGTCCTTCGCTGGTGCGCCGATGCCCGACTGGGTCCAGAAGGCATTGAAGGAAAAGCTCCCTCACCTGGCATTGACGCAGATCTACGGCCAGTCCGAAGTGGGCGTGCTGACGTCGCTGCGCGACTGGTACCTGCCGGCCAAGCTCGGCGCTGTCGGACGTCAGGCGTTCAATGTGGACGTCGCGCTATTCAAGACCGACGGCAGCATGTCGGCCGCCGGCGAGCCCGGGGAGATCGCCAGCCGCGGCGACAACGTCATGCTCGAGTACTACGAAGAGCCGGAGCAGACGGCCGCGGTATTCAGGCTCGGCGACGGATGGCTGCTGACCGGCGACATCGGGGTGCGGGACGAGGACGGCTTCATCACGCTGATCGATCGTGCCAAGGACATGCTCATCTCGGGCGGCGAGAATGTCTATCCCAAGGAAATAGAAGACGTCATCTACGAATTGGACGCCGTTGCCGAGTGCGCCGTGTTCGGCATACCGGACGAGAAATGGGGCGAGGTGCCTGCCGCCTACGTCATGCTCAAGCCGGGCGCGGCGCTGGCGTCCGACGCCGTCGTCGCGCGCTGCCAGCAGCGGCTTGCGGAATTCAAGCGCCCGCGACTGGTGAAGATCGTCACCGAATTTCCCAAGACGCCGATCGGCAAGATCCAGAAGAACCTGCTTCGCGAACCGTTCTGGAAGGGCAAGTCGAAGAAGATCTGAATCGGTCGTGTTCGAAGACGCTTTCCAGGCCTGAAGGAGACCACGATGAGTATGACTGATGCGAGCGGCAATCGACGGGGCAGGCGGCTGTTGCGGGATCGTCGGCGGCTTGCCGTGGGCGTCGCGACCGGCGTCGCCGCGGTAGCCGGATTTCCGGCTCTTGTCCGGTCTCAGGCCAGGATCCAGCTCAAGCTCAGCCACTACCTGCCACCCACCCACGGGCTGCATGCGGAGTTCATGGAGCCCTGGGCCCGGGAAGTCGAAGCGAAGACGCAGGGTGCGGTGTCGATCCAGGTCTCGCCCGGCACCACCGCGCTCGGGCAGGCGCAGAACCAGCTGGACCAGGTTCGAAACGGTATTGTCGACATCGCGTTCGGCATCTGCGGACTGCCTCGCGGGCGCATGACGCGCAGTACGATCATCGAGATGCCAATGCTGGTCCGCAAGGCGGAAGCCGGGTCGCGGACGCTGTGGGCAATGCGCACAGGCGCGCTCGGCGCGGACTACGCGGGCATGAAGCCGCTGGTGCTGATGACCCACAACGGCGGGCTGATCCACACGCGCGACAAGCTGGTCCGCACGCCCGACGATCTGCGCGGACTCAGGATCCGCACGCCGTCGCCCACCATCTCGATGATGCTGGAGTTCCTCGGCGCAAGCCCCGTCGGCATGCCGCCGGGGCAGGTGTACGAGAACATGCAGCGTGGTGTACTGGACGGTGCTGCGTTTCCTTGGGATCCCGTGCGTGCGTTCAAGCTCGGCGAGGTGAGCAAGTTCCACTGCGACCTCGGTCTCTACACTGCGGCCTTCTGGTTCGGCATGAACGATCGGAAGTACCGGTCGCTGCCGGAGGACGTCCGCAAGGTGATCGATCAGACGTCGGGACAGGCGCTGCTCGGCAAGATCCAGGGCTGGTGGGACACATGGGATGCGGCCGGCAAGGCGAGCGCGACGGCCCGGGGGAACACGATCACCACGATAGCGGGTGCCGAACGCGCACAGTGGGAGCGCACGCTCGTGCCCTTGCAGAACAAGGCGATGGTGGACTTCGAGAAGCAGAACATTGCCGATGCCCGCGAGATTTACATTGCGATGCAGCGCGAGGTCGCCAAGGTCGAGGCAAGGTGACGGACGCCAAGGACGCCGAGCACACCACGGATGCAATGGACGCCACGGACGGCTCGTTCATCCACAGGTTCTGCCGGCGCTGTGCCTCGCTCGGCGTCGGGCTGCTCATGGCCTGCGCGCTGATCACCGTCGCCGATATCGTTGGTCGGCGAGCCGTCGGCCTGTCGGTGCCCGGCCTGATCGATCTCACGCAGCTGCTGGTGATGAGCAGCGTGTTCCTGTGCATACCCTTTGCGTTCGAACAGCGCGCCAATGTCGAAGTCGATCTCCTGTTCGACCGCCTGCCGCGCAAGGCGCGCAATTGGCTGTCGGTGCTCTGGCCGCTGCTGGGCGCCGCCTTCCTGCTGTCGGTTGCCTGGCATGCGGCAAGGGCGGCCGCCCAGGTTTTCGAGTACGGCGAAACGTCGCCCACGCTTGCAGTGCCGATGATCTGGTTCTGGGTGCCGGTCTTCGTTGGAACATCGATTGCTGCAGCCGTCTGCATCCGCCAGGCATTGAAGCAGCCTTCCGAAAACACGCTTGCGGAGCTACCGGAGTCGCCATGATCGAACGTTTTGCCCACTACACCACCCTCAGCTTCGTCGAGCATCCCGAGTCGGTGCTGGAGGTCGTGATGGGCAAGCCCGGCAAGCTGGCCACGGCAGACCATAACGGGCATCGCGAACTCGCACGGGTCTGGCGAGACATCGGCGATGATCCGGACATTCGAGCCGTGGTGCTGCGGGGCGAAGGCAAGGGTTTCTCCGCGGGCGGAGATTTCTCGCTCGTCGAGGACATGGCGGCCGACTTCGAGGTTCGTTCGCGCGTCTGGCGCGAAGCGCGCGACCTCGTCTACAACGTGATCAACTGCGACAAGCCGATCGTCTCCGCGATGCATGGCCCGGCCGTCGGCGCCGGCCTCGTCGCCGGATTGCTTGCAGACATCCCGATCGCAGCCCGGGACGCGAAGATCGTCGACGGACATACCCGCCTCGGCGTTGCGGCAGGTGACCACGCCGCCATCATCTGGCCGCTGCTCTGCGGCATGGCCAAGGCCAAGTACTACCTGCTTCTCTGCGAGCCCGTCTCGGGTGCGGAGGCCGAGCGGATCGGTCTCGTCGCACGCGCAGTCGACGCGTCCGAACTGCGGGAGACGGCGCTGAACGTCGCGCACCGCCTGGCGACCTCGTCTCAAACCGCCGTGCGCTGGACGAAATACGCGCTGAACAACTGGCTGCGCATGATGGGCCCGACGTTCGACACGTCACTGGCCGTCGAGTTCATGGGTTTTGCCGGTCCGGACGTGAAGGAAGGCGTGGCCAGCCTGCGCGAGCGGCGACCTCCGGGTTTCGCGAAGACGTCGCCTTTCTGAGCGCTGCGCCGACATGACCGCCATGCCGATCATCGGCGCGGCCGGCTTCGTGCTCGTGGTCTTGCTGGTGCTGCTGCGCCTGCCGGTTGCGATCGCAATGGGCGCCGTGGGGTTCTGCGGCCTCACCCTCACGGCCGGCCTCGATACCTCCGGCTTCATGCTGGGTCGGTCGTCGTTCGAGGCCGTCTTCCCGTATTCGCTGTCGATCGTGCCGCTCTTCATCGCGATGGGCGTCTTCGCCGGGCATGCCGGCCTCTCGCAGTCCCTGTACGGCTTCGTCGCGACGCTGGTCGGTCACTGGCGCGGAGGCCTTGCGATGGCGACGATCGGCGGCTGCGCGCTGTTCGGCGCAGTCAGCGGTTCCGGCATTGCGACGGCGGCGACCATGGGACGCGTCGCGCTGCCCGAGATGCGCCGCCACTGCTACGCCGACTCGCTCGCGTGCGCGACGATCGCCGCCGGGGGCACGCTCGGCGTGATGATTCCGCCCTCGATCCTCTTCGTCGTGTACGGACTTGCGACGGAGCAGTCGATTGGCAAGCTGTTCCTCTCGGGAATCCTGCCCGGATTGCTCGGCGTGCTGCTCTACGGCGCCGCGGTTGCCTGGACGGTCCGGCGTTCGGCATCTGCAGGCCCCGCCGGACCCCGCAGCACCTGGACGCATCGCATCAAGGCGCTAGGCGCGATCTGGCAGATCGCCGTGCTGTTCGGCCTGGTGCTGGGAGGGATGTATTCCGGCTGGTTCTCCCCGACCGAGGCCGCGGCGGTCGGCGCCGTCGGTGCCGTCGCGCTTGCCGCGATCTCGGGACGGCTGGATGGCAAGGTGATGCGCGAGGGTGTCTCCGAAACCGCGCGAACCACCGGCATGATCTTCATGATCCTCATCGGCGCGGGCATCTTCAACGCGTTCATCGAATCGTCGGGCATGACCGACGCGTTGATCCAGGTGATCCAGCAGCTTCGATGGAACCGATGGTGGGTCATGGGCGCACTGATGCTGACCTACATCGTCCTGGGCGCGCTGATGGACGAACTGTCGATGATCCTTCTGACCGTGGGCCCGGTCTACAGCTTGATCACGGCATTGGACTTCGATCCCATCTGGTTCGGCGTCATGCTCGTCACGGTCTGCGAGATCGGCATGATCCTTCCTCCGGTCGGCATCAATCTGTTCGTGATCCAGGGCGTCGCGCGAGTACCGCTGGCCGAGGTCGTGCGGGGAATCGTCCCGTTCGCCGTTGCCGATGTCCTGCGCCTGGTGTTGCTGTGCATCTTTCCCTGGCTGGCGACCTGGCTGCCGTCCCGGATGATCTGATCGCAGCGGCAGTTCGCTAAGCGAGGTGACACGCCGCGACCTGGCCACTGCCCAGGTCCCGCGACGCCGGCGCCTCGCGTCGGCAGCGCTCGATCGCCTTCGGGCACCGGGTGTGGAAGTGGCATCCCGGGGGGCGGTCGATCGGACTCGGCACGTCTCCGTGCAGCACGATCCGTCGGCGCGCGGCCGACGGGACCGGCACCGGCACGGCCGACAGCAGCGCCTCGGTGTACGGGTGAGACGGTGTGCCGAACAGCGTGCGCCGAGGCGCGAGCTCGACGATCCGCCCAAGGTACATCACCGCCACGCGATGGGTCAGGTGCTCGACGATCGCGAGGTCGTGGCTGATGAAGAGCAGCGCGAGCCCGAACTCGACCTGCAACTGCTGCAGCAGGTTGACGATCTGCGCCTTCACCGACACGTCGAGTGCCGACACGGCCTCGTCGCAGACGATCAAGTCTGGCCTTCCGGCCAGCGCGCGCGCGATGCAGATCCGCTGTCGCTGGCCGCCGGAGAACTCGTGCGGCCAATTGTGCATCGCGGACTTCGGCAGCCGTACGGTGTCGAGCAGGCGCGCGACCTGCGCGTCGATCTCGCCGTCGGTCGACGCGAGCCCGAAGTTCCGGATCGGCTCCCCGATCACGTCGCGAACCCGCATCCGCGGGTTGAGACTGCTGAACGGATCCTGGAAGACGGTGCCGATGCGCCTGCGCAGCGGCCGCATCCGGGCCTCGGGCAGATCGTCGATGCGCGTGCCGTCGAAGCGGACTTCGCCGGCGCTCGGCTTGAGCAGGCGCAGGATGCACTTGCCGACGGTGGACTTGCCGCAGCCCGACTCGCCGACAAGCGACAGCGTCTCGCCGCGGTCGATCGTGAAGCTGACGCCGTCGACCGCGTGAACGTGGGCCGCGACCCGGCCGAGCACGCCCTTTCGCACCGGGAAGTGCATCTTCAGGTCGACGACCTCGAGGAGCGGCCGCGCCTGTTCGACCGTGCGATCGAACCCGCCCGCGCCGGTGTGCTCGCCGATGCCCTCACTCAGGGGCTCGCTCATGCGCTCGCGTCCATCGATTCCCGCGCGACGAAGTGGCACGCGACGAAGCGTCCGGGGCGCTTCTCCTCGAGTGCCGGCGCGATCTGCGTGCAGGGCGCCCGTGCGTTCGCGCACCGGTCGGCGAAGACGCAGCCGGGCAGCGCGCGCTTGAGGTCGGGCACCACGCCCGGAATCTCGGTCAACGGCGCCGGCGTCTCGTCTTCGAGCGACGAGCCGAGCCTGGGCACGGCGCCGAGCAGTCCGGCGGTGTAGGGATGCAACGGCGCGTCGAAGAGGTCGGCGACGCTCGCCTCCTCGACCTTGCGTCCGGCGTACATGACGATGACGCGCTGCGCGAATTCGGCGACGACGCCGAGGTCGTGCGTGATCAGCATGATCGCCGAGCCGGTGCGCTCCTTGATCTCGCGCATCAGCTCGAGGATCTGTGCCTGGATCGTGACGTCGAGCGCGGTCGTCGGCTCGTCGGCGATCAGCAGCGCCGGGCGACACGCGAGCGCGATCGCGATGACGATGCGCTGGCGCATGCCGCCCGACAGCTGGTGCGGATACTCCCGCGCCCGCTGGGCCGGCGACGGTATGCCGACGAGCTCCAGCATCTCGATCGCCCGGGCTTGCGCGTCGTGCCGCGACGCCTGCTGGTGCAGGACGAATGCCTCGGCGATCTGGCGTCCGACCGTCAGCACCGGATTCAGCGACGTCATCGGTTCCTGGAAGATCATGCCGATGTCGGCGCCGCGGATCGCGCGCATCTCGCGCTCGCCGAGCGTCAGCAGGTCGCGTCCGCCAAAGCGGATCGCGCCGGCGATCCGGCCGGGTGGCTGCGGCACCAGTTGCAGGATCGACATCGCGGTGACCGACTTGCCGCATCCGGATTCGCCGACGATCGCGACCGTCTCGCCGGCGTCGATCGCGAACGACAGGCCGTCGACCGCACGATTCACGCCCGAGGGTGTTCGAAAGTGCACCTGCAGGTTCTCGACTTCGAGCAACGGCATCGGCGCTACGCCTTCTTCGCGAGCTTCGGGTCGAGCGCGTCCTGCAGGCCGTCGCCGAGCAGGTTCACCGCGAGCACGGTCAGCGATAGGAAGAGCGCCGGAAAGAACACGATGTGCGGCTTGACCTGCCACAGCGCGCGACCCTCGGCCATGATGTTGCCCCACGACGGAATCGTCGACGGCAGGCCCGCGCCGATGAACGACAGGATCGCCTCGATGATCATCGCGCTTGCACAGATGTAGGTCGCCTGCACGGTGAGCGGCGCGAAGGTGTTCGGCAGGATGTGGTGCCGGATGATCCTCGGCGCCGTGGAGCCCGCGGCGATCCCCGCCTCGACGTACGGCTGCTCGCGCAGCGACAGCACGACGCCGCGCGCGAGTCGTGCGACGCGCGGGATCTCGGCCACCGTGATCGCGAAGATGACGTTGCCCAGCGAGCCGCGCGACAACGTCATCAGCGCGATCGCGAGCAGGATCGACGGGATCGCCATCATGCCGTCCATCACGCGCATGATCACGTTGTCGGCCCAGCGCACGTAGCCGGCGACGACGCCGATCCCGAGCCCGATCGCGGTCGAGGCGATCGCGACCGCGAAGCCGACGACCAGCGAGACACGCGCGCCGTACACCACGCGCGAGTAGACGTCGCGCCCGAGCAGGTCGGTGCCGAACCAGTGCGCAGCCGTCGGCGGGCGGGCGCGAAGCGCCGGTGCGAGCGCGCCGGGATCGGTCGTCCAGAGCCAGGGTGCCAGCACCGCGACGAAGAGCATCGCCGACAGCATCGCCGCGCCGACGACGAGCGTCGGATGGCGCAGCGCGAAGCCGATCGCGCCACTGCGTGGAGGAATGTCGGCGATGATCGCCGGGAGCGTCGGCGCCGCGGCGAATTCCCGATCGGCACTCAATAGCGGATCCTCGGGTCGAGAAAGGTGTAGCTGATGTCGACCATCAGGTTGATCAGCACGTACGCGAAGCTGAACACGAGGATCAGCCCCTGGATCACCGGGTAGTCGCGCCGCAGGATCGAGTCGACGGTGAGGCGGCCGAGCCCGGGGATCGCGAACACGCTCTCGGTGACCACCGCGCCGCTGATCAGGAGCGCGACGCCGATGCCGATCACGGTGACGACCGGCACGGCGGCGTTCTTCAGTGCGTGCACGAACAGGATCGCGCGCTGCCCTGCGCCTTTCGCGCGCGCGGTGCGGATGTAGTCCTGCTGGAGGATCTCGACCATCACCGACCGCGTGATCCGCGCGATCAGCGCGACGTAGAAGGTCGCGAGCGCCATCGCCGGCAGGATCAGGTGGCGCAGCCACGGCCAGAAGCCCTTGGCGAACGGCGTGTAGCCCTGCACCGGCAGCCAAGACCACTGCAGCGCGACGACCCACGCGAGCAGGTATCCGACGACGAACACCGGCACCGAGAAGCCGACCACGGCGAACACCATGATCGCGCGATCGATCGCGGAGCCGCGGCGCGCCGCGGCGAGCACGCCGAGCGGCACCGCGACGACGACGGCGAACACGAGCGTCACGAGCATCAGCGACACGGTCGGCTCGATGCGCTGCGCGATCATGTGCGCGACCGGCAGCCGCGTGAAGATCGACGTGCCGAGATCGCCGCGCAGCAGCCCGCCGACCCACTCGACGAATCGCACCGGGAAGCTGCGGTGCAGGCCGAGCTGCTCGCGGATGCGTTCGATGTCGACCTGCGTCGCCTGGTCGCCGGCGATGATCGCGGCCGGGTCGCCGGCGGCCAGGTACAGCAGGCTGAAGACGAAGAGCGTGACCATCGCGACCACCGGCAAGGTGGCCAGGACACGCCTCAGGATGTAGGCGAGCATCGTCGCGGGAGTGTGCCCTCGATCACGCGCGCCGCACGTTCCAGAAGAACGCGGCCGACCCCTGGAGGATCCCGGTGACGTTCTTTCGATGCGCGGTGTTTCCGAAGAACTGCCCGAGCGGCACCACCGGCACGCCTTCGAGCGCGCGCCGATGCACGGCGTCGAATCGGCGCTGGGCGTCGGCGTCGTCGGTCGCGGCGAGCCACTCCTGCGTGAGCTTCTCGATCTGCGGATCGTCGTACCAGCCCCACCAGCCCTTCGCGCCCTGGCCGCGGATGGTTGCATTGGTGGCGGGGTTGGCGATCGAGATGCCCGGCCAGTTGGTGAGTGCGATGCTCCAGCCGCCCTCGGCCACAGGCTTCTTCGACACGCGGCGCTGCACGACGGTGCCCCAGTCGGTATCCTGCAGTTCGACGTTCATGCCCAGCTTCTTCAGCAGGTCGGCGGTGATCACGCCGTGCGGATGGATGCTCGCGATGTCGGTGGGGTTGATGATCACGACCTTCTCGCCGGCGTATCCGCTCGCCTTGATCAACGCGCGTGCCTTCTCGAGGTCGCGCGGCGGCTTCATCGCGTCCTTGCCGATCTCGGAGACGCCGGGCATGCCGCACGGGAACATCGCCAGGCACTGGCGCCACGAGTCCTTCTCGCCGTCGGTGACCGACAGCATGTACGGTTCCTGTTCGACCGCGGCGAGTACCGCCTGGCGCAGCTTCACGTTGTTGAACGGCGCCGTCTGGTGATTGAAGCGCATGACCGCCATCAGCCCGAGCGGATCGCGGCGCATCACCTCGACGTCCTTGTTCGCCCTGAGCAGCGGCAGCAGGTCCGGGATCACGCTCTCGACCCAGTCGACCTCGCCCGCCTGCAGCGCCGCGGCCGCGGTCGCCTGGTCGGGGATCACGTGCCACTCGAGCCGGTCGAAGTGCGCGACCTTGCCGCCCGAGGTCCAGTCCGGCTTCTCGCTGCGCGGCTTGTACGCGTCGAACTTCGCATAGGCGACGCGATCGCCGGACACGTACTCGTCCTTCAGGAAGCGGTACGGGCCCGAGCCGATCATCTCGGTCACCGGCTTGGACGGATCGGTCTTCGCGAGCCGCTCGGGCATGATCATCGCCGGCGACGAGTGGGGCTTGCCGATCGCATGCAGCAGTTGGCCGAAAGGGCGCGTGAGCTTGATGCGGATCGTGCGGTCGTCGACCGCATCCCAGCTGTCGA
Organism: Lautropia sp.; assembly: GCA_050248115.1. GTDB lineage: Bacteria > Pseudomonadota > Gammaproteobacteria > Burkholderiales > Burkholderiaceae_E > Lautropia. Next base: position 207,301 of record JBFWSZ010000008.1, on the reverse strand, counting down.
CCGCGGCGCCCAGCGTCTGGCCGAAGGTGTCCTTCTTGCTCCAGCGCGCAAGGCTCGCCACGCAGTCGGCTGCGCGCACCGGCTCGCCGTCGTGAAAGCGCAGCCCCTCGCGCAGCTTGATCGTCCATTCGCGCTTGTCGTCCGACACCGTCGCGCCCTCGGCCATCTGCGGCTGCGGCTGGAACTTGCTGTCGACGCCGTACAGCGTGTCGAACACGCAGTAGCCGTGGGTGATCGAGACCGCGGCCGGCGTGAACACCGGATCGAGGATCGTGAGGTTGCTGCTCGGCACGTACTTCAGCGTCTTCCCGTTCTGCGCGCGGGTGATCAGCGGCGCCGGGACGATCGACACCGCGGCCGCACCCTTCAGAAAGGCGCGCCGGCCGCCGACCGGATGTCGCGGGCCGGAAGCGGTGGGGGCGGTCGGGCCTTCGTCGTGAATCGGATGCGCGCTGCTGCCGGCCTGGGGCCCGGGTTCGATCGTGTCTCGCTTCATCGTCGTCTTCTCCTCATTCGTCGCGAAAGGGCGGGGAATCGAAATCGTCGCACGGCCAGAATGGCCGCGTGCGATGCTGCCAACGGAGGGTCTCGAGCCGAGGCGGCGTGGCCCCCGGCCCGTCGACGCCGACCCATTGCACCTGTGGCCCGAGCAGCGTCCTGAAGTTCATCAGGTTCTTGAACACCACGATGCGCATCGCCTCGACCGAGATGCCGCAGGCGCGATAGTGCTCGTCGCCGAATTCATAGAAGGGATGGCTCGTGACCAGAATGCGGATCGAGCCTGTCCGCACGACTGCCGACGGCCCCATGTTTGCGCGTGCCCCCTTGGTGGGCCCGCCCTCGTATACCCAGCGGCCGTCGTGCAGCGATTCGACCCGGCCGGTCACCGGCAGCGGCGAGAAATGCCGCCGATCGAGCGATGCGCCGAGTTCGAGATCGATCCGCGCACCCACGCCGGTGTCGGCGCACCGTGCCGCAGCCGGCGCGTCGACGAGGTTGATCGCGCAATCGACATCGTGCGCATGGCGCAGCAGTGCGCCCAGCACCAGCGGCGAATCGCCGCACGCGCCGCCGCCGACGCTGTCGGTCGCGTCGACGATCAGCGTGGTGCGGTCGTTGCGCGAACGTGCCTCGCGCACGGCGTCGTCGGCCTCGAAGAGCGGCAGTTCGAAGTCGCGGCGGCGATGCCAGATCGCTTCGACGACCTCGGTCGCAACCGCCTTCGCCTGCACCGGTTCGTCGTCGGTGATGGCGATCGCGGCGATGCTGGTGTCGGGCAGGTCGAGCCACGACTGCACCGGGAAGTAGCTGACCGAGAGCGCGCGGCCGGTGCGCTCGAGCGTGCGCGCGATCGAGGCGACCTGCGCCATCGGCGCGCCATCCCGGGTCGAGCCGCCGAGCACCGGCACGATCGCGTCGATGCGACGCAACTGCATCGTGGGCCTGATCTCGCCGCGCACGGCGCCCGCGAGCAACCGGGCCGCGCGCTGTCCGGTCGTCAGCGCATCCTCGTGCGGATAGGTTTCGTAGCCGACCAGGACGGTCGCTGCGGCCACCATCGCCGGCGTGACGTGCGCGTGCAGATCGAGGCTCGCGGCGATCGGGGTGGTGGGCCCGACGATCGCACGGACGGCAGCGAGCAAGTCGCCTTCCGGGTCGTCGAGCGACTCGCAGATCATCGCGCCGTGCAGCGACAGGTACACGCCATCGAGCGGCATCGCCGCGCGGATGCCGGCGAGGATCGCGTCGCGGGTCTTGCGATAGAAGGCATCGACGACGCTGCCGCCTGACACCCCCTTGGCGAAGGTGGTCGGCAGCAGCGTGAAGCCGGCTTCGCGCAGGCAATCGACCGCACCGGCGAGGGCGCTCGCACGGCCTTCGATCCGCGCCCAGATTGCATCGCCCTCGACCAGCATCGAGCGCGCGAATTCGGCCTCGCCGTCGCGACGGATCGAGAAACTGTTGCCCTCGTAGGAGAACTCGGCGATGGCGATTCGCCGGGCGGTGGCATTCATCTGATGCGGTCCCTCGGGGTTGGCGGACCCATGAAGTCTAGTCGACACGCGGGGCGGCTTCGTGCATCGGATCGGCGTGACCGGAATTTCGCGCCGGATAGAATGGCGCGTACTCGGCCGCATGCCATGCCCGGAGGCGGGGATGCCGAGCCCGGTGACCCGATGACCCCACTTTCCTCGACGCTGGCGCGCTTCGGTCGTCGCCGCTACACCCCGGTCCCGACGCCGCTCGAACCCCTGCTCCGCTTCTCCCGCGCGCTCGCCGCGACCTGTCCCGACGGACGCGGGCCCGAGGTCTGGATCAAGCGTGACGATCTCCTCGGGCTCTCGCCGGGCGGCAACAAGACCCGCAAGCTCGAGTTCCTCGTGGCGGACGCGCTCGCCCGCGGCGCCGACACGCTCATCACCTGCGGCGCGCCGCAGAGCAATCACTGCCGCATCACGCTCGCCGCGGCCATCCGCGAGGGTTTGCGCTGCCGCTTCGTCATCGAGGAGCGCGTCCCGGGCAGCTTCCGCGAGGATGCCAGCGGCAACCACCTGCTCTTCCGGCTGATGGGCGTCGAGGCCTTGTCGGTCGTTCCTGCGGGCGCCGACCTGCAGGCAGCGATGCAGCGGGAGGTCGAGGCGCTCGCCGCGATGGGGCGCAGGGGCTACGTCATTCCCGTCGGCGGATCCAATGCCCTCGGCGGCCTGGGCTACGTCGATGGCGCGATCGAGCTTCACCGGCAGCTGCGTCAACTCGATCGCGGCTTCGATGCGCTCCTCGTCGGCTCCGGCAGCTCGGGTACGCATGCCGGCCTGCTCGCCGGGTTCGCCGCGATCGACCTCGACCTGCCGATCCTGGGCGTCGGTACCAGCCGGGATCCGGCCGAGCAGACGCCGCTGGTGCTCGGCGAAGCATCGGCGATCTGCGCGCTGCTCGATCTGGATCCCGACCGCCTGTCCGAGCGGATGGCGTGCGTGGGGGGCTACTGGCAACCCGGGTACGGGCTGCCCAACGCGCGCATGGTCGAGGCGGTCAGGCTGATGGCCAGGACCGAAGCCATCCTGCTCGACCCGGTCTACACCGGCAAGGTCGTGGCCGGCCTCATCGGCATGGCGCGCGCGGGCAGGTGGTCGGCCGACCAGCGCGTGCTGTTCCTGCACACCGGCGGCATGCCCTTGCTGTTCGCGAATCCGGCGTCGCTGCGCGACGGCACGTAGCAGCCGCCCCGTCCGGCCTACGCGGTGCGCCTGTCGGCGGGACTGCCGGCCTGTTCCCGACCCGCGACGTAGGCGGCGAATGCGAGCCCGGCCGCCGAGACCAGCGGATTCAGCCACGAGTGCGCGCCGAGCCAGATCGTCGACGTGCCGGTGGCCAGGGCCGCCACCAGCAGGCCCAGCCTCGATCGCGCGCCCAGCAACCGGGCGCCCACCGCGCCTTCGGCGGCGAAGCCCAGCATCGCGCCGGACGCGATCACCGACACGCTCGCGATCGCGCCGGCAGCGAGCGAGTCCTGCCACAGCAGTGCCGGGTTCATCACGAACACGAAAGGCAGCAGATAGCCGGAGAAGCCCAGCCGGATTCCCTCCCACGACGTCTTCCACAGGTCGGCCCCGGCCAGGCTCGCCGCCGCATACGACGCGATCGCGACCGGCGGGGTCAGCATCGACATCAGCCCGAAGTAGAAGATGAACATGTGCGCCGCGAGCGGCTCGATCCCGATCTTCGTCAGCGCCGGTGCGAGGATCACCGACAGCAGCACGTAGACCGCCGCGGTCGGGATGCCCATGCCGAGGACGATCGCGAGCCCCGCGGTGAGCGCGAGCATCGCGAGCACGCCCCATTGCTGGCCGACCTGCGTGAGCAGCAGCGTGATCGAGAACGACAGCCCGCTGATGTTCAGCACGCCGATCACGACGCCCGCGCCGGCCGACACCAGCAGGATCGCGAGCATGTCCTCGCCGACGCCGACGGTGAGCTTTCGGGCGAGCGTGCGCCACTCGACCGGCTGACGTGTCAGCACCGCGAGCAGCAGCATCGTCGCCGCGGCGTAGAGCGCGGCGATCGTCACCGGCAGACCGAGCGCGAACATCGTCCACACCAGCACGACGATCGGCAGCACGAAGGGCCAGCCTTCGCGCAATACCGGCCACGGCCGGGGCAGTTCCGCCGCCGGCAATCCCGCGAGCCCGTGGCGCGCCGCGTGGCTGTCGACCTGCACCAGCAGCACGATGTAGACGACCAGCGCCGGCACGATCGCCGCGAGCACGACTTCGCCGTACGAGATCTGGAGGAACTCCGCGATCAGGAACGCGGTCGCGCCCATCACCGGCGGCGTCAGCTGGCCCGCATTCGACGCGACCGCCTCGACCGCGGCGGCGTATTCGGCGCGCACGCCGGAACGGCGCATCAGCGGGATCGTCACGCTGCCCGAGGATACGACGTTCGCGACCGTCGAGCCGCTGATCATGCCGAAGAGGCTCGACGACACCACCGCGACCTTCGCCGGCCCGCCGCGATAGCGGCCCAGCATCGACAGCGCGACGCGATCGAAGAAGCGTCCCGCACCGGTCGACTCGAGGCACTTCGAGAACAGGATGAACGAGAGGACGACCGTCGACGCGACCGCCAGCACGATGCCCGGGACGCCGTTGGTGTCGACGTAGAGAAAGCCGATCAGCCGGCGCGGCTCGGTGTATTGCGCCTCGAGCACGCCCGGTAGCCAATGCCCGACGAGACCGTAGCCCAGCGCACCGATCATCAGCCACGCGATCGCATTGCCGCAGTTGCGCCGCACCGCCTCGAGCAACAGCCCGATCGCGATCAGGCCCGGCACCCAGCGCGTGGGGTCCCGTGAATTTGCACGGATCAGCCAGTCGTCGTAGTGCCAGGCAGCCCAGGACCACGCCGCGATCGCGATCAGCCCCAACGCGATCTCGATCGCACCCGCGTGCTGGCGGAACGGGCGCGACAACAGGCCGGCAGCGGTCGCCAGGCCGGCGACGACGAGGTACAGGTGCTCGTCGAGCAGCGGCAGGCCGAAGCGCGTCGGTCCGTTGAGCAGCCAGAAGAAGGCCGCGACGGTGATCAGTGCGAAGCACGCACTTCGCAGCGATGCCGCGACGCGCGTCGTCGACGGGCGAGCGTCGTGCGTCACGCGTATCGGGCGATCGTCACGGTTCGGGTGTCGTGAACCACCTCAGGCCATCGTCACGCGCTTCTGCTTCTCGTCGTTCGCCGGTGTCCACAGCCCTTTCGACTTGTAGAACGCGACCGCCCCCGGATGGTACGGAACCGTGTTGCTCGCGCGGCCCATGTCCTCGATCTTCGCCTGGCGCATCGTCGGGTAGTCCTTCTGCAGCGCACCGAAGGCCGAATGGATCGTGCCCAGCAACTTGCCCACCGTCGCGTCGTCGAGCGTGCTCGAGCCGACCAGGAAGACGTCGAAGCCGGTGGTGGTGAGCGGTGCATCGACTTCCGGCAGGTTCGGCGCCGGCGCGATCCCGATCGGGAAGAGCCCCGGCACCTCGTTGTCGAGAAACGTCTCGGTGAAATTCGGGCCGGCGAGTTCCACGTAGCGCACGCCGACCGCCGCGTGCGCCTCCTTGATCGCCGGGATGCCGACGGCGGCCCAGGTCGCGTCGATGCTGCCGTCGACGACGCCCTTGATCCCCTGCGGCAGCCCCGCGACGTCGACCGCGACGACGTCCTTGTCGGTGAGCCCGGCGGACTTCAGCACCGCATGATGGATCGGGCTCAGCGAGACGTTCGCCTTGAAGTTGATCACGACCCGCTTGCCCTTCAGGTCGGCGGGCGTGCGGATCGGCGAATCCTTTCGCACGACCAGCGCATAGCGCAGCGGCCAGAGTCGGGCGAGCGAACGGAGGTTGCGGTTGCGGTCGCGCCCCTGCTCGCCGCGGTACGCGCCGCCCGAGTCGAGCGACGAGGACAGGCCCATCGTCACGTCGCCGGCGTCGATCATCGGCAGGTAGACCGACGATCCCGCGTACGGCTGCACGATCGAACGGATGCCCAGCTCCTCGCTGAAGAGCTTCGCGAGACCGCCACCCAGCACGTAGTAGAAGGTGCCGACCGGATTGGTCCCGATCGTGATGCGCTTGATCTCGGCGCGCGCCGGCAGCGCGAGGCTCGCCGGCAGCACCGCGGTGGCGTTGAGCAGGATGCGTCGCAGCGGGCTATGCACGTTCGAACTCCCGGGTGGCGGTCGGGCGCCGCAGCGCCGGATCGAGATGATGACCGTCGGGCAGCGGCGCGACGCCCTGCTCGGGGGTGTACGGTCCCTCGACGCCGCGCACCGGGTCGCCGGAGATCGTCACCCGCTCCATCGTGCGGCGCTGCGGCCAGTAGTCGTGCGGCGCGTAGTGCTGCACCGAACGGTTGTCCCAGACGACGACCGTGTCCACCGCCCAGCGCAGCCGGAACTGATACTCCGGAATCGCCGCCCGGCTGTAGAGGAACTGGAGCATGTGATCGCTCTCGTCGGTCCGGAGTCCCTTCAGCTTGATGCAGAACTGCGGATTCACGTTCAGGATGCGCCGGCCCGAGACCGGATGCACCCGCACGACCGGGTGCCAGGTCATCGGGAACTCGCGCTCGAGCTCGGCGAGCTTCTTCTGGTGCTTCTCCGAGCTCGTGAAGAGCCCGCGCCACGGCTTGAAGTCGTGCAACGCCTCCATGCCGTGGATGTAGCGCTTCATCGGCTCGGACAGCCCGGTGTACGCCGCCGTCATGCTCGAGAACACCGTATCCCCGCCATACGCCGGCAGCACCCGCGCGCGCAGCACCGTCGCCAGCGGAGGGGCGCGCCGGAAGGTCTCGTCGGCGTGCCACTGGTCGGTGAGCGCGGGCGGGTTGTCGGCGGTGTAGTCGAGCACGATCACGTCGCGCTTGTCGTCCAGGTTCGGCGAGAACGGGTGGATCGACGGCTCGCCGAAGCGAGCCGCGAACTCGCGCTGCTGGTCCAGCGTGATGTCCTGGTCGCGGAAGAACACGACCTCGTTCGCGACCAGCGCGTCGTGGATCGCCGCGAACTGCTCGTCGGACAGCGGTCTGCCCAGGTCGGCACCGCGGATCTCGGCGCCGAGGTTGCCGCCCTGGCGCACGACCTGCAGGCCGGCTCGCTCGAGTACCGCAGGACGCTCGGGGACCGGCTCGCCGGTTTGCTGCATCATCGTCTCCTCTGCATCGACGCCAGCCGCGCACGGGCGCAGCGGCGACCTTCGGCTCGAAGGGTAACCCACGTCGGCGGATCGCGAAAGTCGACCCGCCACCGATCCGTCGATGGATGTGCCACCATCGGGCGGTGCCTGCCTGCCCGAGCGCGCGGGCACCGACCGTACCCACCATCCCCACCATCGACGCGGCATCGCGCCGCAGGCATCGTCCGCAATGCAGAACCCGACCCAGACACCGTCCCTGCACAGTACCGCTTCACACGACCTGCCGCCGGCCGCCGCCGCGGCGCTCGACGCGCGGCGCCCGCCGGCGATGCCCGCGGCCGAATGGCGCGCGCGGATCGAACTCGCCGCCTGCTACCGGCTGTTCGATCACCTCGGCTGGGCCGAGATGATCTTCAACCACCTGACGTTGCGCGTGCCTGGCGGCGAGCCCGACAACCCGCATTACCTGATCAATCCCTTCGGCCTGCACTACACCGAGGTGACCGCGTCGAACCTCGTCAAGATCGATCTGCGCGGCAAGGTGATCGGATCGAGCGAATGGCCGGTGAACCCGGCCGGCTTCGTGATCCACAGCGCGGTGCACGGCGCGCGCGCCGACGCCCACTGCGTGATGCACACCCACACGACCGCGGGCATGGCCGTCGCCTGCAAGCGCGAAGGCCTGCGCCACGACAACTTCTACAGCGCGATGCTGGCCAACCGGATCGCGTACCACGTCTTCGAGGGCGTCACCACCGGCGCCGACGAGTGCGAACGGCTCGTCGCGAGCCTCGGGGCCTGCGACGTGATGATCCTGCGCAACCACGGGCTGCTCGTCACCGGTCCGGACGTCGCAGCGACCTTTCGCACGCTGTGGACCTTGCAGCGGGCCTGCGAGGTGCAACTGGCGAGCGATTCGATGCGCGGCGAGAACCTGCCGATCGACGCGAAGGTGCTCGAACGCATTCCCGCGCAGCGCGAGCCGATGGCCGTCGGCCGCCATCCCGGCCAGATGATGTTCGACGCGATCCTGCGGCGCGCCGGCATCCGGCGCGAGGATCTGGTCTGAGCCGGGTGTTGCGGCGGGCGGGGACCGGCAGTCCAGGCACGCACGGTGAACGCGACCGGTTCAACGCAGGATTGGCGAACGCATGCCGTCGAGTGTCCAGGTGCAGCCGCGCTTCGGTGTCCTCACGCGTCGCGGTGTACCTCACGCGTCGCGGTGTATCCTCCGGACTTCTCGGAAGGAGGGTTTCACCATGACGCAGCAAGACGAAGCGCCAGCCGCTCCAAGCAACCATCGGATGAGCCGTGATGCGCTCGGGGCTGGCTCGCAGTTGGTGTGGGATTTCCTGACGCTCTTTGCGCAGCGGCGATACGCCGAGGCCAACGCCTACCTCGCGCCTGGCTGCGAGATGCTGTTCCCGGGTGGTGTCGTCTTCACGGACTGCCAGGACCTGCCGAAGCGTGCCGACACGATCTACCGCTGGGTGATGAAGGACTTCGATCGCTTCGACGAATACCAGGCGGACGATGGGACGGTCGTCTACAACTACGGCAATCTGCGCGGAGAATGGACGGACGGCACGCCGTTCGATGGCATCCGCTACATCGACCGGTTCCTGATTCGCGACGGCCGCATCGTCGACCAGAAAGTGTGGAACGACCTTGCCGTGACGAAGGCGGCCCCGAAGGGAACGCGCTGAGGACTCGAATCGGGCGTCGACACGAGGGCGATCGCCCAGGTGATCAAGAACGAGGACGACGAGGGCTGGGCCGTCGCGATGACCCGCGAGGGCGAGTCCGAACCCGCGTTGGTCGGCCCGTGGACCATGGGCCGCGACAAGCGCAATCCGAAGCCGCTCGACAACGCCGCGTTCCTCACGCTGGTGAAGACCGCGAGCGAGTTCGTGCGCTGGCGCGAGCAGCAGCGCGACGCGTTGCTGCATCAGTCGATCGTCGTCGTCGACGGTGCGCGGAGCCTGACCGTGCGCCTGGACATCGTGCCCGACGAGGACGAGCCCACGGCGACGCTCAGCGCGATCGCCGCTCGGCCGCGGCCTGGATCGAGGGTGGGTTTCGGCGGCCGGGCGAGCGCTAAGCTTGCGTCTGGCGTGCGGCTCGACTCGGACGCGCCGATCCCAACGACTCACTCCGACCCTGGCCCCCCGATGCCCGACTCCCTGCAAGACCTCGCGCGGGACCTCGACCGATTCGCCGCCGAGCGCGACTGGCACCGTTTTCACGCGCCGAAGAATCTCGCCAGCGCGCTGATCGTCGAAGCGGGCGAGTTGCTCGAGCATTTCCAGTGGATGACCGAGGCGCAGAGCCGCAACCTGGCACCCGACAAGCTGGCCGCGGTGCGAGGCGAGATGGCGGACGTCCTGCTGTACCTGGTGCAGCTGGGCAATGCGCTCGGCATCGACGTCGTGGCCGCGGGCCGGGACAAGCTGCGGGTGAATGCCGGCCGATTTCCGCGAACGCGCGATGCCGCGGTCGACGGGTCCGACGCGCCCGACGCGACACCCTGAACGGCAATCGGCCTCGCGACGTTCGCGTTGGCCGCAGCCGGCACCGCTACCCGGGCGGCATCCACTCGAACGTCGCCAACGCCGGGTCCAGGCGGTCCCACCGATGTCCGCTGACGGTATACGTGACGGCCTGTGGGTGGAATCGTCCGGGGTCGTCGAGGCTGGCGGCGTGCACGGTGAAGATGTCAGGCTGGTCGGCGAATGTCAGCGAAGCCGGGGAGCCGCAGGTCGGGCAGAACGCGCTCATCGCACGTCTCCGGCGGCGGCGCCGAGCGCGCGCACGACCTTCGGCCAGCCGTCGCTCATCCCCTTGTAGGCGGTATCGTTCCTCGGCACCACGAACCCGGTGTGCTCGAGGCGCAATCGGGTGCCGTGTTCGACCCTCGTCAGCGTGAAGGTGACGACGGTGTCCAGCGGCGCGCCGTAGCCGACATTGCCTTCGTGCCCGCCGACCCAGCGATAGGCGAGGCGTTCGTGCTGCACGACCTCGAGCACTTCGCATCGGATCGTGCCGTCCCATTCGCCGGCGGGCTTCGTCTTCATGGTGAAGCACGCGCCGCGCACCGCTTCGAAGCCGTCCGGCGGCATCGGCATCCATCGCCCGAGCAGCTCGCGGGCGGTGAGCGCCTTCCACACGAGCTCGCGTGCATGCGGGAACACCTCCTCGACGACGATGCGGCGGGTATCGGGCGCGGTGTCGGTGGTCGTGTGGTGGGAAGGGGTGGTGGTCTGGCCGTTCATGGATCGATCTCCTTCAGCAGGGTTCTCAGGTCGGCGAACCGGTCGCGCCAGAAGACGCCGTAGTGGTCGATCCAGTCGACGAGCGGCGCCAGACCCTTGGGCTGGGCGCGATAGAACACCTGTCGGCCCTGGGCGCGATCGGCAATGAGGCCGGCGCCTTTCAGCGAGCGCAGGTGCTGCGACACGGCGGACTGCGTGACGCCGCTGCCGCTGGTCAGCTCGCCGACGCTGATCTCGCCGGACTGGACGATCCGCTCGAAGACGGCGCGTCGCGTCGGGTCGGCGAGCGAGCGCATGACGGTGTCGATGGAAGCGGGGCGTGCCATGAGCAATAGATTAGTCAGTACTAATGCATTAGTCAACACTAATTTAACCGACATACGACGCGAGCTGCCGGCGCGAACGAACGAGGGCGCACTTCGCCGAGCCTATCGGCTCGGCGCTCGCCGCCGCGTCAAGGCGAGTCGAGGCGCTGGACGCTCAGGCCGCCGCCTTCCACAGGGTGCCGCTCGCGATCCGCGCGCCTTCCGCGAGCGCGGCGAGCTTCGCCCACACGATGTCCGGGTCGACCGCGGCCTGCCCGACCCAGGTGCCGTAGCCGCAGTCGCTGCCGGCCATCACGTTGTCGCGGCCGGCGAGGTTCGCGTAGCGCAGGATGCGCTGCGCGATCAGCGCCGGGTGCTCGATGAAGTTCGACTTCGACTCGATCACGCCCGGGATCAGCGTCTTGCCCTCCGGCAGCTTCACCGTCTCGAACACCGTCCACTCGTGGCCGTGGCGCGGGTTGGCTGCCTCGAAGGAGATCATGCTGGCCCGCGCGGTGAAGACCAGGTCGATGATGTCGGCGATCGGCACGTCGCAGTGGTGCGGCCCTTCGTAGTTGCCCCAGCACAGGTGCATGCGCAGCCGCTCGGGCGGGATGTTGCGCGTGGCGTGGTTCAGCACCTCGATGTGCAGCGCCGCGGCCTTGCGGAACTCGTCGAGGCTCGCCTCGCGGTACTGGATGTGGCGCCCCATCGCGAGGTCGGGGCAGTCGATCTGCAGCACGAAGCCGGCGGCCGCCACCGCCTCATACTCGTCGCGCATCGCCTCGCCGATGGCGTGCAGGTAGGTCTCGTGATCCGGATAGTGGTGGTTCCTGAAGAACAGCGACACGACGCCCGGCGACGCGGCGCTCATGAACCCCTTCGTCGCGCCGACGGCGGCGGTCGCGTCGTGCAGGTTCTGCGCGTCGATACGCGCCGCCTGCGGGTCCTTCACCGCGATCGGGCCGTTGCAGCCCGGCGTCTTGCGGCGCGAGCGCCCGGGGTCTCCGAACACCCGCCGCGCCATTTCCGGGAAGTCGACGAGGTCCTGGTACACGAGCGGCTCGCTGCTGCCTTCAAAGCCGGACAGGCGATCCTTCACGTAGGTGGCGTAGCTCGGCTTGCTCATCTCGCCGTCGTTGACGACGTCGATGCCGGCGTCGACCTGCTTTCGGACGATGTCGTGAACCGCGGTACGGATCTGCGCGGCCAGTGCCGCACGGTCGACCGGTACGCCTTCCTCCTTGGCGTACATGACGCGGATGAGGCTGTCGGGCCGGGGAAGGCTGCCGGTGTGGGTGGTCAGGATGCGGCCTTGGCTCATGTCGTCTCCTCGTGGTTGGCGAGACTGTACCGCGAACCCACGCCGCGGTATCGCGCGCAGCGTCGTTTCGCCCGACCGACGAACGTTGCGTACCGGGTGCCGGACGGTCTCGCATGGCGATCGAAGGCATCAGGGGACACGCAAGGCGGCTGGGGAGCGACCGCCGGTACCCGCCGCGCCTGCCCCGCCCTCAAGCCGATGCCCACGGCGTCCGAAGTGCATGGGATGATGTCGGCTGCGCTCGAGAAGTTGAGATCCCTGCTGTTGGGCGAGGAGCCGAAGCAGCAGTTGCGTGCATCGCAGGCACTGCTGTCGCTCGGCATCTACCTGTCGCTGGCGGTCGTGCAGCATGCCGAGGTGCTGCTCGGTCTCGTGGACGAAGCCGATTCGTGGCGCCTGACCGCCTTCTACCTCACCGGCGGCACCGTCTTCTACCTCGCGATCCGGCTGGGCCTGAACCTGCGGGTCGCGGGCGACAAGGCGCTGACCGTGCCGCAGATCAGCTGGGGACTGGTCGCCGTGGCCTGGTCGTACGCGATCACCGGCCCTGCGCGAGGCGCGATCCTGGTGATCGTCATGCTGCTGATGACCTTCAGCGTCTTCTCGTTGAAGCCGAAGGAGGTGGGCATGCTCTCGGTCGTCGCGTTCGTGCTGCTGGCGGGCGTGATGCTGTGGCGCAGCCTGACGAACCACTACGACCCGCGCGTCGAGGGCGTGCACCTGGTATTCACCGCGCTGTGCATCGCGGCGGTGTCGGTGCTGTCGATCCGCGTGGGCTCGCTGCGTGCCCGACTGCAGCAGCGCAAGAACGAACTGGCCACCGCGCTGGCACGCATCGAGGCGCTGGCCACGATCGACGAACTGACCGGCCTGACCAACCGTCGTGCGGTCATGGCGCGCCTGCGCAGCGATCTGTCCGAAACGGACCGCGCGCCGGCGACGACGAGCGTGGCGCTCATCGACATCGACCATTTCAAGCGCGTCAACGACACGCTGGGACACGCGGCGGGCGATGCGGTGCTCCGACGCTTCGCCGAAGCGGGGCAGGCGGTGCTGCGTGCCGGCGACGTGCTAGCGCGTTGGGGTGGGGAGGAGTTCCTGCTCGTCATGCCGGCGACGACTGACGAGCAGGCGCTGAACGCGCTGGATCGCGTGCGCGACAGGCTGCTCGCGACCTCGTTCGACGACGTGTCGCCCGGCCTGCGCATGACCTTCTCGGCAGGCATCGCGCAGTGCGGAGGCGAGGCCGATCTCGAAGCGGCGATCGAACGCGCCGACAGGGCGATGTACCGGGCGAAGGACGCGGGCCGGGATCGCGCGTTGACCGCCGCCTGAGCCTCGCCGCGCGTGCATCGGCCGATACAATCGATTGCCGACGCCCTGGGTGCGCCCCGATGACCTTCCTTGCGTTTCTGCTGTCCGCGGTACTTCTGGCGATCACGCCCGGTCCCGGCATCGCCTATGTCGTCGCGCGTACCGTCTCCGGCGGTCGCGCCGAGGGGATGGCGTCGTCCATCGGCACCGGCATCGGCGGCATGCTGCACGTTGGCGCGGCGGCGCTCGGGCTCTCGGTGCTGCTCGCGCAGTCGGCGCTGGCGTTCGAACTCGTCAAGTACGTGGGTGCGGCGTACCTGATCTATCTGGGCATCCGTCTGCTGCGGCGGCGCGGTGCCGCGATCGACATCACGCCGACCCCTGCGCGTGGTGCGCATCGTGCGCTCATCGAAGGCATCGCCGTCGAAGCCCTCAACGTGAAGACCGCGCTGTTCTTCCTCGGCTTCCTGCCGCAGTTCGTCGACCCGACCGCGCCGGTGATCGCGCAGCTGGTGCTGCTGGGCAGCATCTGTGTCGCGCTCAACACGCTGGCGGACGTGGCCGCCGTCTTCGGCGCATCGCGTCTGCTCCGGCCGCAAGCCGCACGGCACGCGCGCGCGCGGCTGCTTTCGACCGTGTCCGGCGTGACGATGTTGCTGCTGGGCGCCTGCCTCGCGCTGGCGCGGCGCGAATCCTAGCGTCGACCTGAACGGCTGCCGTCCGCAAGCATGCGCGAGCCAAGCGAGATCGCATTCTGGTTCGATTTCGGCAGCAATTACAGCTACCTCAGCGCGATGCGGATCGGCGAGCTGGCGGACCGCCACGGCGTCGTCGTGCACTGGCGCCCGTTCCTGCTGGGGCCGATCTTCCGCTCATTCGGCTGGGCCACCTCGCCCTTCGTGCTGCAGAAGGAGAAGGGCGAATACGTCTGGCGCGACATGGTCCGGCAGGCGAGCAAGCACGGCATTCCCTGGACGCGGCCCACCACCTTCCCGCGCGGCGCGGTGCTTCCGGCACGTGTGGCGGTGGCCGCCGCGGCTGTCGATGCGCCCTGGCTCGCGGATTTCGTTCGCGAAGTGTTCATCCTCAACTTCTCGGCCGACGAGGAGATCGACACGCCGGCTGCGGTCTCGGGTGTCCTCGCCCGCCTGGGGCAGCAGCCCGACGCCTGGCTCGCCGCCGCGGTGACGCAGGAGAACAAGGAACGGTTGAGGGCGCAGACGGAGCGGGCGAGGGCGCTCGGCATCTTCGGCGCGCCGACCTTCATCGTGGATGGTGAGCTGTTCTGGGGCAACGACCGGCTCGAGGACGCGCTCGACGCGGCGCGCGGCGCCGGCATCGCGTGACGCGCGACGGCCAGGGTCGTTGCCCGGGTGGTGCGTCCGCCTCGCCGGCGCGTCGGACGCATCGGCGCGGCCGCGTCACGGGTAGGGCTTGCCGTCCTTGTGCACGAAGCGCCACTTGCCTTCGTCCAGCAGCGCCTTGAGGTCGTCGTCGGGGTAGCTGCCTTCGTCGGCAGGTGAGCGGTCGCCGACCTCGAGGTACACGACGTCCGCTCCGGTCTCGTTGATCAGCCGATGGCCGTTGGGCGCGCCGGCCCTGAAGCCGGCACACATGCCCGGCGACAGCCTGAGCATGCCTTCGTCGGTGTGCAGCGTGGGGTTGCCCTGCAGGATGTAGACGAACTCGTCCTGCCGGCTGTGCCAGTGCCGCAGCGAGGAGGCTGCGCCGGGCGCGAGGGTGGTGAGGTTCACGCCGAAGTTGGCGAGGCCGAAGACGTTGCCGAGCTGCCGCTTGCTGCGCCCGCTCATGCGCGAGGCGAAGGGCGCCGGATAGACCGATGCCTGCGCGCGAGGCACGACCTCGGATGCGTCGATCGCCACCGGGGCGGGGCTGGAGGCTTCTAGCTTCATGGCGGTCCTTCACGAGTCGAGGGTGTCGTGCGCGCGTGCGCATCGGAGCGGATTGTCCCGCGATCGGCCGCGGGCAGCGAAGCGACGCCCGGCGCCGGCGAGACACCATAGGTCCGCATCGCCGCCGCGACCTGGCCCTGCTTGGTGGTCTCGGTCGGAAAGAGCCGGTAGCTTGGCGCGACGATCGGTTCGACCTGCGACACCTCGATGACGATGACGCCGTGGATCGGGAACCGCGGCCCGGCGATCGTCAGCAGCGGTTCGGCCCATCGGCGGTACGAGGCGTGCGCGGCGTTCACGTGCTGCGCGAGGCCGGTGAGCTTGAATCCCTTCTGGACGAACACGTCGACGAAGCTCAGGCATACCTTGTCGCAGTGCGCGAGGTTGCGAACGGTGCGCGGCGACGCGACGTTCGCGACGAGGACGCGGGTCTCGTCGTGGATCGTCCAGATCTCCTTCGGGGAGACGTTCGGCATGCCATCGGGCCCGACCGTGGCGAGCCAGCAGAGCACGCTGCGCCTGGATGCGTCGACGACGGCGTCGGAAAGCAGGGTCATGGTAGCGAGTGCTCCTGGAGGCGGCCATTCTATGCAGCTGCCGGTCGACGAGCGTCGTCGCGAGGCCGGGCGCGACCGCCGGGTCGTGTAGAGTCGCTGCTCGCGACCGGCTCGTCCCGCGGCCGTGTCGACACTTCACGGACACACAGACCATGCAACGACGCACCGTCCTCGTCACCGGCGCCGCGACCGGCATCGGCGCCGCCACCGCCCGCCGCTTCCTTCGCGAAGGCTGGAACGTGGTGATCGGCCACCTCGACGGCCAGCAGGCCGAGGCGCAGGCGGTCGCCGCCACGGCCGACGCCGGCGATCGTGCGCGCTGCACGGTCGCCGACGTCACGCAGGACGCCGACTGCGTGAACCTGGTGCGATCGGCGACCGACGCGTTCGGCGCGCTGCACGCGCTGGTGAACGCCGCCGGCATCAGCCGGATGGTGCCGCACGACCGCCTGCACGACATTTCCGCCGAGGACTTCCACCGCATCTACGCGGTCAACACGGTCGGGATGTTCCAGATGATCCGCGCGGCCGCGCCGGCGCTGAAGGCCGGATCGACCGAGGCGGTGCGCTCGGCGATCGTCAATCTCTCGTCGCGCGCGGCGCTGGCGGGCAGCGGCTCGTCGCTGCCCTATGCGTGCAGCAAGGCGGCGGTGAACGCGCTGACGATGTCGATGGCGCGCGTGCTCGCCCCCGAGGTCCGCGTCATCGCGATCTGTCCGGTGCTGGTCGAACAGGGCTTCGTCGAGCGGCTCGCGCCCGAGTCCTTCGCCGAGCGCGCTGCGCACCAGAAGGCGGTGTCGCCGCTGCGCCGCCTCGGCCATCCGGACGAGGTCGCCGAGTCGATCCACTGGCTCGCCACCGGCGCTTCGATGATGACCGGCTCGATCGTCGAGCTCGACTTCGGGATGGCGCTGAACGCAGGGTGATCCGCGTCGCTGTTGCTCGCCGAGGCGCCGTCGTGTCGTGAGCCCTTCGGCTCAGGCGGTGGCCAGCGGGCGCGCCTCGAATGCCGCCCGCAGGCGCGGCGCGAAGTCTTCGAGTGTCGTCGGCGTCACCTCGACCGGGCCGGACGGCGCGGCGTGCGGCCCCTGCGACAGCCAGCCCGCCATCTCGGCCATGCAGTGGGCGGCGTCGGGCGAGAAGCCGAGCTGCAGCATCGCGGCGATCCCCTGCGCGGGCTCGACCTGCACGTACGCGAGGCCGGGCCGGCCGATGGCGTCGCCCAGGATCGCCGCCGCCTCGCGGAAGGTGTACGCGCGCCCGGAGCGCAGGTGCAGCACGCCGCGCGCGGACGGCTGCGTCAGCTCGCGTGCGACGACCGTCGCGATGTCGGCCGTGGCGATCATCGGCACGGCGACGTCGGGGTCCTCGAGCGACGGGTAGACGGCGGCCTGCACCGCCGCGTCGATCGCGTGCAGGTGATTCTCCATGAAGTAGGCCGGGCGCAGGTGCAACAGGTCCAGGCCGCCGAGTGCATCGAGCCGCTGCTCCTGCGCGTGCAGGCCGACGATCGGCCCGGTGCCGGCCGGCAGGTCGGCGCCCAGGCTCGACAGATTGACGACACGTCGCACGCCGCTGCGCGCAATGGCGTCGGCGATCGCGGCGCCGACACGCGCCATCGAGGCGCGCATGTCGGGCGCGCCGTAGTCCGGCGGAATCATCGCGTAGACGGCTTGCGCGCCGTCGAAGGCCTGCGCGAGGAACGATGCGTCCTTCGCGTCGCCCACGGCCATCTGCGCGCCGAGCCGGTGCAGCGGTTCGAGGGACGATGCATGGCGGCCGACGACGCGCACCGGCCGACCTTGCTCGAGCAGCGCGCGCGCGGCGCGTGAGGTGATGTTGCCGTTGGCGCCCAGCAGGACGTACATGGCTCGTGCTCCGTTTTGCCGGCGCCGCGGGATGCGACGCCCGAGCCGAGATGCTCGCCTACGGGATCGTTCCCGGAAAGCAGACGACAGAGAAATCACTGTCCAGTGGGGCGATACAATCGGATCGGTCCCACGCTCTGCCTCCGATGGAACTTTCGCGCCTTCGCATCTTCGTCGCCGTCGCCGAAGCCGGCTCGTTCACCGCGGCGGCGCAACGGCTCGCGCTCACCAAGTCGGCGGCAAGCCAGGCGGTCGCGGCACTCGAGCGCGAGCTCGGCGTCCAGCTGCTGCAGCGCTCCACGCGCCGCCTCGCGATCACCGAAGCCGGTCACGCCTTCCTCGCCGACGCGCGCGAACTGCTCGCGCACGTCGGCCGTGTCGTCGAGGGCGCGCGTGCACGGCAGGGCGAGCTGTCGGGCCTGCTGCGGATCACCTCGTCGATCGAGGCGGCCCCGCTCGTCGCGCCGCTGATCGCCGAGTATGCGGCTGCACACCCGCTGATGCGCGTCGAGTACGTCGCAAGCGACGAGCTCGTCGACCTGGTGCGCGAGAATATCGACCTGAGCGTGCGGGTGACCGGCCAGCGCGACTCCAGCCTGCGAGCGGTCGGACTGGCCGATCTGGACGTCTGGTGCGCGGCGTCGCCCGCGTACCTGCGCGAACGCGGTACACCGACCCGTCCGCAGGACCTCGTCGCGCACGACTGGATCGCGTTCACCCGACTCGCCAGTCCGTGGACGCTGCGCTGCCGGGTCGGGCGGCGCGAGCACGTCGTCCGCCTGCGCGGACGGCTCAGCGCGACGATGTCCTACGCCGGTCGCGCACTCGCGCTGGCCGGCGCCGGCATCTTCGGCGCGCCTGACTTCGCCCTGCGTGCCGACATCGAGGCGGGGCGCCTCGTGCGGGTACTGCCGGACGTGCAACTGCCGGCGTTGTCGCTCTACGCGGCCTGGCCGGGGCGACTCGAGCCGCCGGCGAAGACGCGCGCGCTGATCGAACTGGCGAAGAAGCGTCTGCGCGGCAGGCAGAGGCCGCTCGAGAGCTGAAGCCGGCGAGTCGCAGGCCTCACTCGTCGCGGTCGCGGCCGACCTCGTGGCCGATCACGCCGCCGACTGCTGCGCCGCCGAGCGTGCCGCCGACACCACCGACGGTTGCCGCGCCGGTCGCCGCACCGGCGGCGGCGCCCAGCCCGGTCGAGGAGCAGGCACCCAGCGCGAAGGCGCCGGCGAGGAGCAGGGCGGTGATGACTGGGCGCATGGTGCTCTCCTGGGTTGCGGATGCATCGACCGTGCAATCGATGTGCCCGCGCGGCCGGCCCTGCGCCTGCACCGGGCTGGAGGACCAGCGCAATCCCGATCAAGCACGCCCCGGCAGTCCGCCCTAGGATGCCGTCACCCCTTCAACGCTCCCCACTGCACCCATGTCACTCGCCCAAAGAGCCATCTGGATCATCGAACGCAATTCGGCCTCGCCATTGGATCTCGACACCGTGTCGAAGGCTTGCGGCGTCACGCCCTTCCATCTGGCGCACGCATTCGTGCGTCGCGCCGGCACGCCGCTCGTGAAGTACCTGCGCGGCAGGCGCCTGTCGGTGGCTGCGCGCGCACTGGCCGAGCACCGGACCGACATCCTCGACCTCGCGCTCGAGAGCGGCTACGCGTCGCACGAAGCCTTCAGTCGCGCGTTCAGGTCGCAGTTCGACGTGACGCCACAGTCGGTGCGCGCGGCGGCATCCACCGAGCACCTCGCCCTCGTCGCGCCGCTCGAACTCGCCGCGACCGCGAAGCCGTCCGACGTGTCGCCGGTGCGCACCAGCGCGGGCGCGTTCGTGTGCTTCGGCGTCTGGCATCGACTGGAGGTAGGCGACGCGTCGGCGGCCGCTGGCCTGTGGCAGTCGTTCATGGCGCAGGCGCATGGACTGGTCGCCCGCGGGGGGGTGCCGGTCGGCATCGGCCGGACGACGCCGGACCCGGACGTCGTCGACTACGCATGCGCCGTCCTGGTCGATCCGTCGGCACCGTCGATGCAGGGGATGTCGCGCATCGACGTGCCGGCGCGCGACTATGCGGTGTTCGAGCATCGGGGGCACGTCTCGGCGATCGGCGCCACCTACGCAGCCATCTGGGACGCCTGGCCGGTCGACGGCCGTCTTCGCATCGACGAGGGCGGGCTGTGCCTGGAAC
This sequence comes from Lautropia sp., assembly GCA_050248115.1. Taxonomy (GTDB): domain Bacteria; phylum Pseudomonadota; class Gammaproteobacteria; order Burkholderiales; family Burkholderiaceae_E; genus Lautropia. Next base: position 187,387 of record JBFWSZ010000008.1, on the reverse strand, counting down.
GGCACATGTCCGGTTTCGATCCGTCGACCGGTCTCGGCGGCGTCGAGATCTGGATGCCGCTGCAAGCGGGCTGAGGCGAACACGCACGCTGTCCACGGTTCGACGCGGGCCGGCAATCGTCGCGCCGTTCGGGTGGGGGGAGCGGGCGCGTGGGCGGGCGCTGCGCCGCTGTCGCACGACGATCAGGCCGACCTCGTCTCCGCGGTGGCCGGGGCCGTCGGTCTGACCCGCTTCCACCTGGTCGGGCACTCGTATGGCGGCGCGACGGCGTGCGGATGGCGCTGCGCGACCAGCGGGTCGCCGGATCGCTGGTCCTGATCGAGCCGATGCTGGCACCGCTGCTGGCAGCTGCCGGTGATGCGGCGGCGTTCGCGGACTACAAGGCAGTCGCCGACCGCTTCCTCGACGCGGTTGCCGTCGGCGACGTCGAACGCGCGTGGTCGGACTTCGTCGACTACCGCAATGGCGCAGGCACCTGGGCCCGCCTGTCGGAGGGCCGGCGCGCACGCTTCGTCGCCGGAACGCAGGGCGCGATCGGCGCGTTCCGCGCCAACCTCGCGAACCCGACGAGCCTTGATGACGTCCGTGCGATCCATGTGCCGACGACGATCGTCTGCGGCGGCATGACGACGACACCCGACCGGCGCGTGACCGAGATCCTGCACGAGGCGATGGGCCACAGTCGCCTCGAGGTCGTGCCCGGGGCCGAGCACATGTCGCCGCTGACGCACCCGGATCCGGTCGCCGCGCTGATCCGGCAGCACTGCTTGGCGAATCCATTGCAGCCCGACGCGTAGGCGTCGATGCGCGGCGACGGATGGCGGTCGCAGCGGCGTCGCGCGCCGCGGCACGCCGGCGTCTCGATCAGTCCGGGCGCCGCCTCGACCTCAGGCGCATCGACAGGCCGACCGGCGACATCGTGAACGCCATTCGCTCCTACCGACGGTGTACGAACGATCCGACACATGAAAACGGCGCGAAGATGCGCCTGAACACCGCCGGAAAGATCTTGTCGAGATGCTGCTGGATCACGTCCTGGTCCGATCCCAGCGTGTCGACCTCGGTACCGAATGCGAGCCCGGCGATGGGTGTCGACCGTGAAACGCATCAGGTCGGCCTGCAGGTCGATCAGGCTGCCGCAGGCCGCGGCCCGTTCCCAGCGCGATGCGAGACGGTCGGCAACCTTTCGCATCGACGCAAAGCAGCGCTTCTCGTGTGCCGGATCGAACGCGGCCATCACCATCCGCCGCTGGGCGCGCCACTCGTCTCCATTGGCGCCGAACACGCCGGATGGCAGGCCCAGTTCGGACCAGGCCTCGTCCAGCCGGACCGTGCGCCGGAATCCATCGGGGCGATCGCGAAGGAGCGTGGCCACGATCTCGTGATCGGCGACGACGACGATCCTGCGCCCGGGTAGCGCCAATCGGTAGATGCTCCCGTACTGCGTGGCCCATTGCGCGAACTGCTGATGCGAGCGCTCGGTCTCGATCTGCAGTGCGTTGCCCAGCCACGCGATGCCCGCGACCCGGGTGCGCGCGGCGTGATGGCGGCCGGACGTTGCGGCCGCCCGCGGAAGCGGGCACAGTACGGCCTCCATTCCGCTTGCTTGCCCGGGAGCCGATCATCGGAACCGACATCACCTCGACGGCGCGTGCATGATCACCATCGAGTACCTTCTCACGTCCCTCGTCGTCGTGCTGGTACCCGGCACCGGGGTGATCTACACCGTGTCGACCGGGCTGGCCCGGGGTCGGGCGGCGAGCGTCCACGCGAGCCTGGGCTGCACGGCCGGCATCGTCCCGCACCTCGCCGCCACGATCCTCGGCCTGGCTGCCGTCATGCACGCCAGTGCGCTCGCGTTCCAGGCGCTCAAGTTCGCCGGCGTCGCCTACCTCCTCTATGTCGCCTACGCCACCTGGCGCGACGAGTCGGCGTTTGCGGTCGACGGCGGCGTGTCGCGCACCAGCGCGTCCGGCATCGTCGTCAAGGGCTTCCTGCTGAACATCCTCAACCCGAAGCTCACGATCTTCTTCCTCGCGTTCCTGCCCCAGTTCGTCGAGCCCGGCGCCGAGCGGCCGCTGGCGCAACTGCTCGTGCTGAGCGGCGTCTTCATGGCGATGACCTTCGTGGTCTTCGTCGCCTATGGCTTCGTCGCGCACGCGTTCCGGCGCCACGTCGTCGAGTCGGCGGCCGTGCAGCGCTGGCTCCGCTACGGCTTCGCCGCGGCGTTCGCGAGCCTCGGTGTCAGGCTGGCCGTCAGCGATCGCTGACGGCGTCCGGCCGCCGATCCATGACCGGCGACCCCGGCCGGTGGCATTGAACCTTCGGCCTCGCCCGAGCCACCCAGTGACATCAGCGAGTCGTCGTTCCCACGGCGACCGGCTCCGACAGACACGCAGATCGATACCGAGGCAAGCGACATGAGCGACCATCCATTCACCGTCCGCACCGCCAGCCAGGCCCACGGCGCCCAGCCCCAGGCCAACCCGGCGCACTTCGGCAAGGTCGTCCAGCGCATGCCGGTCTACGACATGAGCGCAGCCCGGACCCCCGGCGGCATCAGTCGGCTGCTCGGGTTCGACGTCGTCTTCGAGTTCGCCGGAGAGCGCTACCAGACCCGCGTGCCTCGCAACCCCGGCAACCGGATCGCGGTGGACGTGGTCGCGCTGGCGGCAGGCGCCGTCGCCGATTTCGCCTGAACGCGTCGCCGGGTCGCACGTACGGATCGAACCCACGGGACGAACCACGGATCGCGCTACGGCACCGCACTGCACCACCGCGCTGCAGCACTGCGCCGGCCGTCGCAGGTGCGCCTGCCGATTTGGCCTTGCGGCTGTCACGGTGTCCGTGACATGGGCACCTTCCGCCGCCAACCCCCTCGCACCTCCGCCCCCGCGCCCAGGCGCACGCCCAGGCCCAGACCAGCCCCATGCGTACGACGCGGCTATCCGGGTGGCGCTCGCCGCCGGGCGAGGACCGGTGTCGCGTCGACTGCGCGAACCGGCGTGCCGCGCGTGACCGTCCCGGTCGGGCGAGGCCGCCGCCGGATCACCGGATGCGCAGTTGCATGTCGTCGAGCATGAAGGTGCCGACCCCGACGTCCGCGCCGGTGATGCGCACTTCGTCGACGTCGGTGGCCCACGCCGACAGGTCCCACAGGCCGGCGTCGAGCGCGGCCCAGCACTTCCAGATGCCGGGCTTGTCGTGGCCATCGACCTGGTAGGCGAGCCATGCACCGTCGGTCGGCTGCAGGTGCTGGCGATAGCACAGGCGCACCGGCTTGGAGCCCAGCACGCGGATCTGCTCGAGGTCGAAGGCCAGTGGCCGATAGTCGATCGACGTCATCGCGCGAAGGTGCACGAACTCCCGCGGTTCGTGCGCGCTCATGTGGGTGCGCGGCTCCTGCGTCGCGTCGACCGGCTGGCAGCTCCCGTCGCCGGGGTCGCGTCCGGGGGCGGCGTCGGGCCGGTCGTTGCACGGGATCACGTCGGCGGCCGCGAAGCCGAGGTGGAAGTGTTCGTAGACGGTCGGCCGGAAATCGACGTAGCCTTTGGTGCCGCAGGCCTGGAACCAGGGCATGTAGACCCGATCGAACCACAGCCCCTGCGCTGCCAGGAACAGCGCCGCAGGGTCGGTGAAGTCGATGCGGCACGCGTCGGTACGCGCGGGATCCGCGCCGTTGGTGAGGCTCCCCACAGGGGCCGCGGTGCCCGGCTGGCCCTGCGAGAGCGTACCCGGTGTGGATGCGCTTGGGGTCGGTGCGCTGCGCTGCCACCCGAGGTTCGGCGTCGCCGCCAATCCCGGGCTGGCCAGCAGCACGCCCTTCAGCGGGTCCTGGACCTGCGGTGCCGGTGGCAGCAGCGCGGCGGTCTGGCGTTCGGTCGGTGCGGGTCTCGCGGCGGCCAACGCCCGGCTGCCTTGGCAGATCTCCGTGGCCAGCGCCTTGACCAGTGCCGAGCCGGGCTCGTCGTCGGCCGAGGCCGAGTCGGCGCAGCCGCTCAGCAGCGCACCGACCGCGATCGCGATCGTGCCGCCGGTGCGGATGGCGCCGGCGTGTGGGCGGCGTCGTCGGGGAAGGGGACGTGTGCGACGATCGGTGCGGAAGGTCATGCGCATCGCGAGCTCCGTGCCCCGGGTTGCCTGCATTGGCGCGGGGGCCTGGCCGTGAGTCGCAGTTGCGGTGCTGGCGGTTCAATGGTCTCGACGCGACGCCGGCAAGGATCGATGCGCATCCCCCGTTGCGATCGGATGTTCGCCCGCTATACTGTATCGATGTACAGCACGGATCCCGATGACGCCCCCTTCGCCCGCGTCGGCCCAGACCCGCGGCCGAACGCGGCCGCCGCGCGTGCGAGCGTGGCGATCGGATTCGGCTCGCCGGCGGGCGACAGCGGCGTGCAGCGGCTGGATCTCAACGAGATCCTGGTGCGGCACCCGCAGGCGACCTTCCTCATGCGTGCGCGCGGCGAGGCGATGCGCGAGCTGGGCATCGATACCGGAGACCTGCTGCTGGTCGATCGCGCGCTGGCGCCGGCTCACGGCCACGTCGTCATCGCGGTGGTCGGAGACGAACTCGTCTGCCGAAGGCTCTGCCGCCTGGGCGCATCGTTGCGGCTGCAGGCGACGCAGCCCGGCGTGCCCGACATCGTCGCGAAGGACGGCGCCGAGCTCCAGCTGTGGGGTGTCGTCACGCAGGTCGTGAAGGCGATGCCGGTCTGACTCGGCGGCCTGGTCCGGCATCCTGCAATCGACGCGCGCCGCATGTTCGCCCTGATCGACGTGAACAACATGTACGTCAGCTGCGAGCGGGTGTTCGACCCGGCGCTGAACGGTCGACCGGTCGTCGTGCTCTCGAACAACGACGGCGCCTGCATCGCACGAAGCAACGAGGCGAAGGACCTGGGCGTGAAGATGGCGCAGCCGTGGTTCCAGGTGCGCCATCTGGCGCGGCAGGCCGGGCTGATCGCGCTGTCGGCGAACTTCGAGCTGTAGGGCGACATGTCGAACCGGATGATGACGCTCGTCGGCGCGTACGCACCCCGCCAGGAGGTCTACAGCATCGACGAGTCGTTCCTCGACTTCGACGGCGTGCGCGACGAGCTGGGGGCGATCGGCAGGCGGATGCGCGAACAGGTGCTGCGCTGGACCGGGCTGCCGACCAGCGTCGGCTTCGGCCCCACCAAGACGCTGGCGAAGCTGGCGAATCACGTCGCGAAGACGGCCGAGCGCAGGCCCGGGGTCTACGATCCCCGCTTCGCGCAGGTCTGCCACCTCGGTGCCGCCTCGCCGACCGCGCTGCGCCGCGTCTTCGACGCGACCGAGGTCGGCAGCGTCTGGGGCATCGGGCGGCGCATCGCGCCGCGTCTGGCCGAGTGCGGCATCCGCACGGTGCTCGAGCTGGTCGAGGCGGATCTCGGTGCGCTGCGCCGCCGGTTCGGCGTCGTGCTGGAGCGCACCGTGCTCGAGCTGCGCGGCACGCCGTGCCTCGACGTCGACCACGACCCGGCCGCGCGCCAGCAGATCATGTGCTCGCGCTCCTTCGGATCGGCCGTGACAGACCTGCCGGAACTCGTCGCGGTGGTGAGCCAGTTCGCGTCGCGCGTGTGCGAGAAGGCGCGTGATCAGCAGAGCGTCGCGGGTGCGGTGCAGGTCTTCCTGTCGACGAGTCCGTTCCGTCGCGAGGACCGACAGCACAGCCCGACGATGACGATCTCGTTCGCACGACCGACCGCCGATTCGCCGCGCGTGATCGGCATCGTCGTCGACGCGCTCGAGCGGATGTACCGTCCCGGCTTCGACTACGCGAAAGCCGGCGTGATGCTGGTCGATCTGCGCGCGCAAGGCCACGAGCAACGCGAACTCGACCTGTTCCCGGGCGACACGACGCCCGCGCGCATCGCGTCGCCCGGGGCGTCGACACTCATGCAGGCGCTCGACGGCCTGAACCGGCGCTTCGGCAGGGATGCGGTCACCGTCGCGAGCGCGATGCGGCCTGCGGGTCCCGCCGGCCGAGGGGCCAGCGTCGGCCGGCAGGCATCGCGCACGCCACGGTACACGACGCGACTGGCGGAGATCGCGACGGCACGGACCTGAGGTCTTCGGCCCGCGAACGTGCGCCGGTCGGTCCTGCATCGCCCCTCGCCCCGATCGCTGCCCGCGTGTCGAAACCGCCGCGCGTCGATCGTCGTGTCACACTGGTGGCGCACGATCGCGACCCAGGATCACCACGAACACGAGGGCATCCGCATGGCGAACAGGCATGGCGATTTCATCTGGTACGAACTCCTCACCAGCGACGCCGACGCGGCGCAGCGTTTCTACGGCGCGGTCGTCGGCTGGCGCTACGCCGACAGTGGGCAGACCTCGGTCGACTACCGGATCATCCACGCGAAGGACGAAGGCGTCGGCGGCTTGATGCAGATCACCGACGACATGCGCGCGGGCGGGGCCCGGCCGATCTGGCTCGGCTACGTCCTCGTCGACGACGTCGACGCCGCGGTGGGCAAGGCGACGGCCGCGGGTGGCGCGGTGCAGATGCCGGCGATGGACATGCCGAACGTGGGCCGGATCGCGATGGTCGCCGACGCGCAGGGCGCGCCGTTCTACCTGATGCGTCCGATACCGCCGGCCGACGCGCCGGACAAGGAGAGCAAGGCCTTCGCGCTGACCGAGCCGATGGACGGCCACTGCGCGTGGAACGAACTCGTCACGAGCGATCCGGATGCGGCGATCGGCTTCTACACCGGGCTGTGCGGGTGGCGGCAGGAGGGCGAGATGGACATGGGGCCCATGGGCAAGTACCGGTTCTTCCATCACGGCCCGGCGATGATCGGTGCGGTGATGCGCAAGCCCGCGGAGATGCCGGTGTCGATGTGGGGCTTCTATTTCCGCGTCGCCGACATCGACGCGGCGCACGACGCGATCGTCGCGGGCGGCGGCCAGGTGATTCTCGGGCCGCAGGAGATCCCCGGCGGCGAATTCTCGATCAACGGCATCGATCCGCAGGGCGCGGCCTTCGGGCTGGTCGGCAAGCGGCGCTGAGCGTCGGCCCGGCCCTGCGGGCAGCGGCCGGGCGCTCAGGTCTGTCGCTGTCCAGCGAATGTGCCCGGCACCGCCGCGGCGTCGGGCTGCACTGCCCAGCGGCGGCCCGCCACCACGGCGACGAGGATCGCCAGGCCGGCGCCGGTGCTGATCCAAGATGGGAAGCCGATCAGCAGCCCGGCGACGAACAGCACGCCGCGCGCCCAGGGGCGCAGCAGGCCTACCCGGTAGAGATAGCCCTCGGAGGCGCCTGCGATCACGAGGATCGCGATGAGGTTCAGCGCGACCCAGATCACCGTGCGGTACCAGGCCCCCTGCATGATCAGCGCAGGCTCGAAGAGGAAGAAGATCGGGATGAAGTACATGACGATGCCGAGCCGGGCGGCGTGCCAGCTGGTGAGGATCGGGTCGGAGCCGCTGATCCGCGAGGCGAGGAAGGCGGCGAGCGCGACCGGCGGCGTGATCGCGGCAAGCGTCGCGTAGTAGGCGATGAACAGGTGCACCGCGAGGGTATTGAGGCCCCCGACCTGTTCCAGCGCCGGGGCGAGCGTCAGCGCGAGCATCAGGTACGCGGCGACGATCATGCCGAGCATGCCGAAGATCACGCACACGCCGATGCCGATCGCGAGGATCAGCACGATGTTCTCCCCGCCCATCTGCACCAGCGCCGACGTGATCGACGGCGCCACGCCGGTGGCCATCAGCCCGCCGAGGATGAAGCTGGTGGGCAGCAGCAGCGCCACCGTCTGGCTCAGCAGCTTGGCGGCTTCGAGCAGGATGTCGCGCAGCTTGCCGAGATCCAGGCGCAGCGAGGGCTTGACGAAGGTGAGCACGATCAGCAGCGCCGACGCGTAGTACGGTGCCAGTCGCTCCCATCGCAGCACGACGAGGCCGTAGACCAGGAAGCCGACGATCAGCAGGAACGGCCATCCTTCGGCCAGCACCTCGCGAACCGACGGGAGGTCACGTGCGGGCGTGCCGACCATGCCGTGGCGGGCAGCATAGCCGTCGACGTGGAAGTACAGGCCCACGTAGTACAGCACGCTGGGGATGATCGCGGCGAGCACGATGACGCCGTACTCGGTGTTGGTGAAGTCGGCCATGATGAACGCGACCGCGCCCATCACCGGCGGCATCAGCATGCCGCCGGTCGACGCGCAGGCCTCGAGCGCGCCGGCGTACTGCGGCGAGAAGCCGCCGCGCTTCATCGCGGGGATCGTGACTGCGCCGGTGCTCACCACGTTGCTGAAGATGCTGCCGCTCAGGCTGCCGAAGAAGCCGCTGGCGAGCACGCTGACCTTGGCGGGTCCGCCGCGCGAGTCACCCATCAGCGCCATCGCGAGACGCAGGAAGAAGTCCGCCGCGCCGGTCGCGACGAGCAGCGCGGCGAGGATCAGGTAGCCGATGATCATCTCGCCGACCACGCGCGTGACCACGCCCAGCAGCGCGTCCGACGAGTAGACGTTGAACGCGAGCGTGCGCGACAGCGTCGTCGGCGGGCCCCAGAACATCCCGGGCATGTAGTCGGCGTAGATCGGGTAGAGCGCGAGCACCAGCACGATCGCGACGAAGATCTTGCCGCCCGACCGGCGGGCCGCCTCCAGGATCAGCGTGAAGAGCGACGCCGCCACCACCAGCTGCCAGGTCTCGGTGACCGGCACCCAGGTCTGGTAGACGAGGTCGGACGACTTCCAGACCATGAAGCTGGTGAGGCCCAGCGTCGCGGCCGCCGGGATCCAGCTGAGCCAGCCGACGCGCGTCTCGCCGCGATGCGCCGGCAGGAACAGGAATGCCATCGGCAGGAACACCGCCATCAGCAGGAAATAGTAGGTGACGTCGAGCAGCGGCGCGATGCCGAAGATGTAGACGACCGACAGCAGGATGCCGCCCGCGGCCATCGCGAGCACCAGCGCGCGAACCGGCGCCGGCATCGACCGATAGCGCTCGACGGAGCGGTCGAGGAATGCGTCGGGGATGTCGGCCGCGGCGGCGGCCGGTGCTGCGCCGCCGTCGGACGGTGCGCTCACGTCAGCCCAGCGCCAGCACGTCTTCGCCGTACGGGGTCGCCATCCCGTTCTTCGCGCGGTAGTCGGTCCAGAACTTCACCCAGTCGGCGTTGCCCGGATCGACCCGCAGGCCCTTCGCCCTGGCGGCGGCGACCGCCGCCTTGAAACCGTCGACGCGCTTGCGTGCGAGCGCCACCAGCTTGTCCTGGCGCGCCTGGAACGCGGGCTTCCACATGCCCTTCTCCGTCAGGTAGCGGATCGTTCCCTCGTGCATCGGCTGCAGCGCGCCGGCCTCGAGGAACTCGACCAGGCTCGCGACCGTCATCAGGTGCGCGTGGGTGAAGTCGTTCTTGTAGCTCTCGTGGTTCTCGTCGAGCCACTTGATCAGCTGGTGTACGAAGGCCGGGTCTTCGTCGGCGCGCACGTGGTTGCACTGGTACGCGTGATCCATCGGCACCTTGATCGCGGACTTGACGCCCGAGCCGGTGACCCTGGGCACGTAGCCCGACATCAGCTTGCGATAGCGGTCGTAGGCCTCCGGATTCTTGCTGCGCTCGGGCAGCGGCAGCCAGCGCAGCCCGGCCGGGTTCGCCTCGGCCTGGTAGCTCGGGCCCGAGATCGGCGAGGTGAACGACAGGTCCACCCGGCCCTCGGCGAGCACCGCGGTGTTGGCGCCGTAGCTGCCCACCTCGACGAGGTTGACGTCCGACGGCTTCAGGCCCCGGTAGGCGAGCAGCGCGTTCACCGCGACGACGAGGAAGGACGAGCTCTTCGCGAGCGCGATCTTCGTGCCCGGGCCGACGTCGTCGAAGGACTTGATCGCCGTGTCGCCGCGGGTGACGAAGCCCCACGGCGTGACCATGTTCATGTGCGCGACGCGCGTGTCGTGCGGGCCGCTCGCCTCCGACGCGTAGCCCTGGATCGCGTCCATCTGGTCGAAGTAGTCGGACGCCTGCAGCATGCCGACGCGGCCCTCGCCGGTGTTCAGCCAGTTGGCGCGCGCGAAGCCGTTGGGGGCGGGCAGCACCGCGACCCGCGTCTTGGTGGCAGCCTGGAACTTCGAGGTCCACGCGACCGCGAGCGAGTGATTGGCGGTACCGACCACCGGCGTGATGACCGAGAAGTTGCGGGGCCAGGCGAAGGGCGCCTGGGCGAGCGCCGGCGCGCCGAGTGCCGCCGCGACGGACGACGTGGCGGCGGCGGCGGCGGCGTGCAGCATCTGGCGACGGGTGGTGTTCAGCAAGGTGTGTCTCCGTGATTCGTGTCGTCGGCATTGTGGCGCGAGTCGGCGCGGGTCGCAATGTCGGTCGACGTTGCGCCGTCGATCGACGACGAGGCCCCGTGCAGCTTCGATCGTCGTGTCGGGAATGCCGGTCGGCATGCGCTGGCGATCTCGCTACCATCGCCCGAGGGCGCCATCGGGCGCGCGAGCACGTGCTGGAGGCGCGCGATGACGACGAACGGGATCCGAAGGTGCTGCGTGGCGATGTTGCTGGTCGCTGCGACCGCAGCGACCGCCGCGTGCGGCGGCGACGGCGTCGACGCGCCGACCGCGACGGCGAGTGCCGCGGAGGGCGCTCCGCCGCCGGCCGCGGCACCGACCCAGCCGTCGACGAGTCCGCAGCCAACGATTCCGCCGTCGGCGAATTCGCCGTCGACGAATCCCCCCGCGGCGCCGGTCGCCACCACCCCCGCGCTGGACGCCTCGATGACGCTGCTGCTGTGCAGGACGATCGGCGGGCGCGACCCGTTCGCCGACGTCATCGACCTGCGTGCCTACGACCCGGCATTGCCGGTGCGCGCCGGCACGCGCACGGTGATCCATCCGCTGGGCGTCCCGGTGCTGAGCCCCGGCGGTGCGGTGAATGGGCGGGTTCGCCCGGACGTCGAGCCCGTCGTCGGCGAGGCCGGCAGCGCGCAGGCGCATTCGTCGGCGGCGATCGATCGGACTGCGCGATACGTGGGCGTGGACGGATCGCTGGTGTGGACGGAGTCGTACGCGAAGGGGCGACTCGCGGGCGTGACGGTGACCGCCCCCGAAACGCTGGGCCTGAGCTGCTCGACGACGACGGCGGGAATGGCACTCTCCGCACCATTCGAGCTGGCGACGTGCTTCTCGTCGTCCTCGCCCGACACGATCGGGTACGGGTCGCCGCACCACCTCGTCGTCGATGCCGGCACGGGGCGGGCGACGCGAAGCGACACCGGCGAGACCGTGACCGCCGGCAGGCGCGCGGACGGCACGCTCGACGTCGACGACGGTACGGGTCGAACCTACCTCTGCCGGTAGGGCGCCCCGGCGCGCTCGCCGACGGCGATGCGTCCGCCGGCGACGCGCCCGCCGGTTCAGTCGGTGCTCGTCGTGAGGCGCAGGCCGGTCCTGCCGACGACCTCCTGCCAGCGTTCGCCTTCGGCCAGCAGGAGATCGTGTAGCTCGCCCGGCGTGGAGCGCTGCACGTGCGCGCCGTCGGCCTGCATGCGTGCCATGACCTCGGGTTCGCCGAGCACCGCGTTCAGCGCGACGTTCAGGCGGCGCGTCACCGCGTGCGGCGTCTTCGCCGGCACGAACAGCGCGTACCACTGGGTCATCGAGACGCCCGGTACCCCGGCTTCCTCCAAGGTCGGCACCTGCGGGCACGCCGCGAGCCGATGGGGCCCGGCCACCGCCAGGGCCTTGAGCCGTCGGCTGCGCAGGTACGGCAGGGCCGTGAAGAGGCTCGGGAACATCATCTGCGCAATGCCGTTGGCGACGTCGGCGATCGCCGGGCCGGCACCCGAATGATCCACGCGGTTCAGACGGGTGCCGGTCTGGAGCCGGAAGAGTTCGGCGGCGAGGTGCGGCACCGTGCCTTCGCCCGCCGATGCGCAGGTGAGCGGCGCGGATGCGTCGCGCAGCAGGCGCACGAGCGCGGCGACGTCGTCCGCCGGCAGCAGGGCCGGCACCACGAGCAGCGTGGGTGAATGGCCGACGAGGCCGATCGGTGCGAAGTCGGCGACCGGGTCGTAGCGAAGCTTCTGCAGCGCCGGATTGATCCCGTGCGTGGCGATGTAGCCGAACAGGAGGGTGTGGCCGTCGGGCTCTGCCGCTGCGACGTACTCGCTGGCGACGCTGCCGTTTGCGCCGGCGCGATTGTCCACCAGCACCGGCTGGCCGAGCAGCGGGCCGAGCCTTCGCGTGAGCGTGCGCGCCATCGTGTCGTTTCCCCCGCCGGCACTGGTGGGTACGATGACATGCACTTCGCGCTGCGGGAAGCCGCGGGTGGCGCGCCTCGAGACGGGCGTGCCGTCGACCGGCGTGGCGGGCGACGCCGGGGGAAAGACGTAGCCGGGAAGGTGCAGCATGCCTTGCATGATCTTCCGGGCGGTGCGCACCAGGGCCGCGCTGCGGACTTCGACGGCGTCGCCGATCCCGGCCAGGTCCACCTCGACGTCGATCCGGCCCGCCGGATGCAGGACCGCGAGTGCGTGGCGGCCTGCATCGCGAAGCGCTCCGCTCGCGACCGTGCCGGGCAGGCAGAATGCCGTCGCCACCCCGATCGCGCCGGTCACTGCATGCGAGGCGTGGCACCGGTGTGGCGTGAAGTAGCGCGAGGTGATGCTGTCGGCGGTATCGCCGGCACTCACGAGTACCGGCTTGGGGACGACGCTGCGCGACACGTCGCCCATGCCCATGCGACGCCCCGCCTCGCACCGCAGCGACTCGATGCGTGCGAGCAGCCCGGCATCGGCGTCGAGCTCCGCCGGCGGTTCTCGGCCGCAGAGGCCGAGGTCGGCGGCACGGAGGATCATCAGCGGCATTGCCGCGTCGATGCAGGTCGCCTGCAGGCCGTCGATTTCGTCGATGCGTCGCCCGGTCGGAAACACCTTTCCGGTGACCGCACCCCAGGCATCCAGGAAATTCAGCAGGATCGGCGCGGCGGTGCCGGCGACGCCGTCGATGCGGGCGTCGCCGTCGTAGCTCACCTTCCCCCCAGGCGTGCACACGGTGGCGTCGACGAGCGCGCCGGTGTTCAGATTGCGGATGCGCACCGTGGTGCTTCCGTCCTGCGCGGCGATCAGTCCCTGCTCGATGGCGAAGGGCGCGACCCCGGAGAGCATGTTCCCGCAGTTCGGTCGGGTGTCCACCGACCGATGGCCGACCCCGACCTGAGCGAACAGGTAGTCGAGGTCGCAACCGGGCCGGTCGGACCGCGAGACGATGGCCACCTTGCTGTTGAGCGTGCTTCCGCCGCCCAGCCCGTCGAGCTGCAGCGGGTCGGACGCGCCGATGGCGCCGATCAGCGCCTGGTCGCGCGCCTCGTCGCCTTCGGGGAGCCAGTCGCGCAGGAAGAAGGGGCCGCGCGACGTGCCGGCCCGCATGAGGACACAGGGGATCGACATCGACATGGGGCGCTGGCCGGCGGTGGTGGCGAGGCGTGTCAGTCGGCCTTGATGCCGGCCTTCACCACGACGCCTTTCCACTTCGCGAGCTCGGTCTTCACCAGCGTGCCGAGTTCCTCGGGGCTCCCGAAGGCGACCTGCGCACCGTGCTCCTGCATGCGCCTGATCACCTCCGCATCGGCAAGTACCTGGTTGAGGGCCTTGTTGAGCGTGTGCACGATGTCGCCGGGCGTGCGCGCAGGCGCGAACAGCGCGTACCACTGCTGCACCTCGACGTCGTCGACACCCGCTTCCTTCATCGTGGGGACCTCGGGCAGCAGTGGCGAGCGCTTCGGCCCGGCGACCGCCAACGCCTTCAGCTTTCCGCTCCTGACGTGCGGCATCGCCGAGAACAGGCTCGGGAACATCAGTTGCGTGTGTCCCCCGAGCGTGTCGTTCAGTGCCGGCGCCGAGCCCTTGTACGGCACGCCGATCATCGCGACGCCGGCGTTCAGCTTGAAGAGCTCGCCGGCGAAGTGCGGGGCGGTGCCGTTGCCGGCCGTGGCGTAGACGAAGCGATCGGGCTTGGACTTGAGCTGCGCCACCAGGTCGCGCACGTCCTTGATGCCCGCATCGGCATTGGCCACCATCAGCGTGGCGGAATAGCCGATCAGGCCGACCGGCGAGAAGTCGGCGACCGGGTCGTAGCGCAGCTTCTGCAGCGCCGGATTCATCGCGTGGGTCGCGATATATCCCAGCATCAGCGTATGGCCGTCGGGTGCGGCGCGCGCGACGAACTCGCTCGCGATCGCGCCGTTGGCACCGGCCCGGTTCTCGACGATCACGCTCTGGCCCAGTAGCGGGCCCAGCTTCTGCGCGATCGTGCGTGCCATCAGGTCGTTGCCGCCGCCGGCGGCGGTGGGCACGACGATCGTGACGGGCTTGGCCGGATACGGGGCCGCGGCGTGCGCGAAGGTGGTGGCAAGGCCGAGGGCGATGACGGTCAGTGCTCGCTTCATGAAGGCGTCTCCGGTGCGGTTCGACGATCCGGCGGGTCTGCCCGCCGGACGAATCTCGAATCTTCGGCCCGATGCGAACGCTTGTGAATTGCATGGTTGGGATCGATTGATAGACTACGTGCATCGATCAACCCACCGTCGCCGGCGCGTCACCGAGGACCATGGCATCGCGATTCGATCTCGACGACCTGATGGCGTTTCGAGCGGTGGCGGAACTGGGCAGCTTTCGCAAGGCGGCCGAGGCGGTGCACATCTCGCAACCGGCGTTCAGCAGGCGCATCGAGAAGCTCGAACAGGCGCTCGGCGTCCGACTGCTCGAGCGTTCCACGCGCCGGGTGAGCCTCACCGTGGTCGGACGCGACTTCGATCGCCAGATCCGCCAGATCCTGGACGCGCTCGACACCACGCTGTTGGGGATCCGGGGCGTCGCGGCCACGCGCATGGGCGAGGTCACGATCGCGGCCGTGCCCTCGACGGTGAACTATTTCCTCTCCGGCGTGATCGCCCGCTACCATGAGCGCTATCCGCGGGTACGGGTGAAGATCATCGACGAGAGCGCGAACGCCGTGCTGATCGCCGTCTCGCGCGGCGAGGCCGATTTCGGTCTCGACTTCGTCGGGTCGCAGGAGGCCGACGTCGAGTTCCAGCCATTGATGGAGGAACGCTTCGTCGCCGCCTGCCGGCGCGACCACCCGCTTGCACGCAAGCGGGTGGTGCGGTGGTCGGAACTCGCGCAGTACGACTACATCGCCGCCGACAAGGTCTCCGGAAACCGGCTCCTGCTCGACCAGGCACTCGCGGGCATGGCGCAGCAGCCGCGCAGCCTGTACGAGACGCGGCACGGCACCACCATGATCGGCCTGGTGGAAGCGGGTCTCGGGGTGGCGGTCGTGCCGTCGATGGCGATGCCGGCCAAGGACCACCCGCTGCTGGCGAGCGTGCCGCTGGTCGAGCCCGTGGTGAAGCGAATGGTGGGACTGATCAAGCGCCGCTCGGCGGTGCTCACCCCGGCGGCGAAGCACCTCTACGATCTCTGCGCTTCGATGCGGCAACGTCGACGTTGATCCGCCCCTTGCAGCGGCATCGGCCGCGCCGTCGCGGCGTGAGCGCCGAGGGCTACGCGCGACGGCGAAGGCGCGCGGCCCGGCGCCGGACGATCGCACCACGACGAAGCGCCCGTCCCCTGTCGCCAGGGAGCGGGCGTGTCGTCGGGTCGTCCGGCGCCGCGGCGCCGGGCGCCGGGCCCGGGCGAGGGTCCTCAGGCGCCGACGTAACCGCGCAGCGGCGTCACGCGGCCCAACTGCATCGAGGGCGTGGTCGGCGCTTCGAACGCAGGGTTCGGCACCAGCGAGACTTCGCCCTTGCCGTGCAGGTACTGCGGTGTGGCGGCGGTCGCGGCGCCGTCGGCCTGGCGAGCCTGGACCGCGCGGTCGTCCTGCAGGTTCGGCGGCAGCCCGTCGGTCGCGGCGAGCGCGGGGGAGATCGCGGCGGCGAGGCCGAGGGTGGCGAGAAGGGCTTTGATCGAGTTCATGATGGTGCGTCCTTGTGTGTTGTTCGAAGGGTCATCGTTCGACGTTGCGACTCGCGTTGGCTTGCCGTCGTCGATGTAGAGATTCTGCGTAGTGGGGATATCGTGCCCATTGCCTTCGGATGACATCTCGAGGTCGACGAGATCACGGTCAGGTCTCGGCGACGGGCGGGACGTCGCGATGTCGCGGTCGGTCACGCGCCGACGTAGCGGCTCGGCGGCGTCACGCATCGTGATCGGCGCAGGTGACACTCACGGGGTGCGATGCGCTTTCGCCGGGGCCTGGTCGGCCCTGTGCAGCGGTGTGCTGCGATTCGAACCGACGCCCGCCGGCGCGGGTGTGCGGCTTCAGCCGGACACTGCGCTCTGCAATGCCTCGGCGTAGGTGGGATGGATCTGGATCGCCTGTTCGAGCACGGAGTACGGTGCCTGCGCGTTCATCAGCGCGATGAACACGTGCACCAGTTCCGCGCCCTCGTGACCCAGGATCGCGGCGCCGAGGATCTGCCGCGTTGCGTCGTCGACGACCACCTTGACGAAGCCCTCCGTCTCCCCCGCTTCTCGCGCCCGTCCGTTGTGCTTCAGGTCGAACCGCATGACGCGGATCTTCCTGCCGTCGCGGCGCGCCTCGCCCTCGGTCATGCCGACCCGACCCAGTTCGGGGTCGGTGAACAGCGCATAGGGAACCACGCGCTGCAGCGTGCGCGAGCCGTCGCCCAGCAGCTGCGACAGCAGGATCCGATGGTCGTCCCAAGCCGTGTGGGTGAACATCGGGCCGCCGCGGACGTCACCGGCGGCCCAGATGCCCGGGACGGATGCGGCGAGACGTTCATCGACGTCGACGACGCCCTTCGATCCGGTAGCCAGCCCGATCCGATCGAGACCGAGATCGTCCGTGTTCGGCTGCCTGCCCGTCGCAATGAAGAGGTGGCTGGCGTCCAGGGTCCTGTCCCCGGCCTCGGTGCCGATGCGCAGCTGCAGGCCGTCAGCGGACGAGCTCACGCCCTTCGCGTGCGCGCCCAGCACGAATCGCACGCCTTCGGCCTCGAGCGCCGCCTGCACGGCCTGCGCGACCTCCGGATCCTCGTGGCGAGCGACCTGCTGCCCCGACCCGATCACCGTGACCTCGGAACCCATGCGCCGATAGAACTGTGCCATCTCCAGGCCGATGTATCCGGCCCCGACGATCGCGAGGTGCTCTGGCAGTTCGTCGTGCGCCAGCCAATTCTCCGCGCACAGTGCCGGCACGTCCTCGAGCCCGTCCAGACGCGGTACGCGCGTGCGGGTGCCGGTATCCAGCACCACGGTGTCGGCACTGAACCGCGCGTCACCTGCGCAGAGCCGGAAACGCGTGTCGTCACGTCCCTCGAAGCGGCACCAGCCCCGGATCAGTCGCGGGTTGTCCTCGTCCGCGAGGTGTTCCTCCAGGGCGGTTCTGGAATGCGCGACGATCGCTCGCGCGCGCGCGATCACCTTCGCGAAATCCGGCTTCACGCCGCTGACGTCGATGCCGTAGTCGCCCGCTCGCCGGGCCATGTGCGCGACCCGTGCGGACGCGATCACCGCCTTGGTCGGCGTGCACCCGAAGTTGACGCAGGAGCCGCCGAGGTGCGTTGCCTCCACCAGCGCCACGGTCCTGCCCTGTCGTGCCAGCGCCGTCGCCAGCGGCGAGGCAGCCTGGCCGGCACCGATGATGACCACGTCGAAGTGTTGCAGCGCCATGCTTCGTGCCCCCGAGTGCAGACGGCAGCCGCATGCGAATCATCGACGGTTCGCTCGACGCGCCGATGCGTGAACGGCGTCCGGACCCGGCGTGGGGCAATTCACGTTCCCGTTTGTCGGGCGAAAACGCCTGGAAGGAGCGTCGATCGCGCGTGCGCCATCGTCCGATGGGGATGCGATCGTTCGTGCCACTCGCTCGCGCGGGCGCGGCCCGGGCGCGCGGGGCGGTGAGCCTCGGTCATCGCCGACGCAGGCTCAATCGCGCCTCACGCCGCCACCGGCCACCTCGGCGCGCGCCCGGCTCCACAGCGCCCGTGCCGCTGCCTCCCCCTTCGCCAGGATCTCGGCCGCGTCGACCAGCGTCGGCGCACCGTCTTCGACGACGATGCGGCCGTCGACGACGACCATCGCGACGTCGCGCCCCTGCCCGGTGTGCACCAGGGTGCCGAGCATGTTCGTGCGCGGCGTCAGGTGCGCACGCCGGAAGTCGATCGCGACCAGGTCGGCGAGCTTGCCGGGCTCGAGCGAGCCGAGGTCGTCGGCCTTGCCCATCGCGCGCGCGCCGGCCATCGTCGCCATCTCGAGCACGTCGGCGGGTTGCCAGGTCTCGTCGATGCACTCGGCCTGGATCCGCGCCATGCACAGCGCCCAGCGCATCGTCTCGATCATGTCGCCGTGCATGTTGTCGGTGGCGAGCGCGAGCGAGATGCCGGCGTCGCGCATCTTGCGCGTCGGCGCGATCCGCCCGCCGGATGCGTTGCCCTTCGGGATGTGCGCCAGGTGGATACCCGCGCGGCCGGCGCGGAGGATGTCGGCGTCGGACAGGTACATGCCGTGCGCGGCGATCAGCCGGTCGTCGAGCAGGCCGACCGACTCGAGCAGTTCGGTCGGCGAGCAGCCGTCGCGCTCGGCGACGCGCCGGTTCTCGATGCGGCTCTGCGACAGGTGGGTCGCGACCCGGATCCCCCGCGGCGCCGCGTGCGCCGCCACCCGCGCGAGCAGCGCCTTCGAGCAGGTGTCGGGAGCATGCGGTGTCAGCTGCACGCCGATCCGGCCCTGCGCCTTGCCGTCCCAGGCCTTGTGCAGGTCGATCGCCGCCGCGAGCGTGGCGTCGCCGATCGCATCGTGGTGCTGCCATTCGCCCAGGTGCACGCGCGAGAAGTCGACGTCGTGGATCCGTCCGCAGGCGCTGACCCGCAGGCCCACGGCCTCCATCGCCGGCAGCGCGACCTCGGCGTGCACGAAGCTGTCGTTGATCAGCGTCGAGCCGAACAGCAGCGCCTCGAGCGCGCCGAGACGCGCGAGCGCAACGGCCTCGTCGGGCGTGACGTCGTGGCCGTGCGGTACGCCAGGCGTGTAGGCCGGCGCGAATCCCATGTCCTCGGCCACGCCGCGCACCATCGACAGGATCGTGTGCGTGTGGACGTTGAGCATCCCGGGCACGACGAGGTGGCCCGACAGGTCGACGCTACGGCGTGCGGACACCTCTCGCGGGCACTGCGCCCGCGGACCCACGTGCACCAGCCGATTGCCCTTGACGAGGATGGTCGCGTCGTCGATCACGTCGAGCGGCGTGGCGGTACGGACGACGGTGGCGCCGTCCAGCCGCAGGTCGACGTCGATCGGGGAGGCGGCGGCTGCTTCGTTCATCCTGGGCTCCGGTGGATGGGGGGGGCTGCGGGGCCCGTCAGAAACCGAACGCCTTGGGCAGTGCCGTGACCAGCGGGGGAAACACGACGCACAGCCCGAGGACGACGAACTGGAACACGACGTAGGGCATCGACTCGCGCACGATCACGCCCATGTTCACCCGCGTGATGCCGCTCATCACGAAGAACAGCACGCCCACCGGCGGCGTCATCATGCCGACGACGAGGTTGTACATGAACAGGAACCCGAACCACAGCGGGTCGATGCCGTATTCGACGGCGATCGGTGCGAACAGCGGCACCAGCATGATGTATGCGGCGTTGGACTCGAGCAGCATCCCGACGACGACGAGCAGCAGCATCACCAGCAGCACGAAGACCTGCGGATCGTGGGTCAGTGCGCGCAGCAGCGCCGCGAGCTTGCCCGGCACCATGTCGATGGTGAACACGAAGGTGATCGCCGACGCGAAGGCGATCAGCGCGCCGACCATCGCCGCGGTCACCGCGCTCCTGAACAGCAGCCGGGGCAGGTCGGAGGGCCTGAGCCTGCCGGTGACGAAGAAGCCGACCATCGCCGAGTAGAC
The DNA here is from genome assembly GCA_050248115.1 of Lautropia sp. GTDB lineage: Bacteria > Pseudomonadota > Gammaproteobacteria > Burkholderiales > Burkholderiaceae_E > Lautropia. The sequence continues at coordinate 167,479 of JBFWSZ010000008.1, read as the reverse complement.
GACCGCGATCGCCGCGCCCTCGGTCGCGGTGAACACGCCGCCGACGATGCCGCCGACGACGATGATCGGCATCAGCACGATGACGATCGCGCGACGGAAGTGGTGTGCGATGTTGCGCCAGGACAGCGGCTCGCCGGTCAGCGCATAGCCGCGTCGCCAGGACAGGAAGCTCGCGATCAGCATGAAGCCGAACGTCAGGATGATGCCGGGCACGATGCCGGCGATGAAGAGCGCACCGACCGACACCGACGAGCCGGCCATCAGCGCGTAGACGATCATCGCGTTCGACGGCGGGATCACCGGGCCCAGGTTGGCCGACGCGGCGATGACCGCGCTCGAGTAGCCGTCCGGGTAGTACTTGCGCAACGCCGGCACCAGCGCGCTGCCGAGCGCGCTCGCGCAGGCGACCGCCGCGCCGCTGACCGCGGCGAGGATCATGCCGGAGACGATCGTGACGTGCGCGAGGCCGCCGTGGACCTTGCCGATCAGGCTGTTCGAGAAGCCGACCAGCCGCTCCATCATCTCGGCCTTGACCATGATCTCGCCGGCGAGGATGAAGAGCGGGATCGCCATCAGCGGGAAGTTGTCGACGGCGTAGAGCATGCGCTGCGCCATCACGACGAGTTCGAAGTCGGCTGCCCACAGGATCGCGACCGACGCGAAGCCGAGCGCGAAGGACAGCGGCATGCCGAGCGCCGCGAAGAGCGCGAAGAGCGCGATGGCGATCGAGGTCAAAACGAATCCCTGTCGACGGCCGACGGACCGGCCAGCGTCTGGTGAAGCAGGTGCAGCAGCGAGTGCACCGCGCACACGAGGACCGCGATGTAGTACACCGCGGCGGTGACGTCGATCGTCGGCATCAGCTCCTGCCACTTGTCGGCGGTGGCGACGATCGCGGCGTAGAGCACCGTCGCCATCAGCACCGCGCCCGCCGCCGACATCGCCCTGAAGAGCCGGTCCCGGTTCCGCGGGCCGAACTTCGCGACCAGCAGGTCGATGCCGACGTGGATGCCGTAGCGGATGCCCTGCGGGATCGCGAGGAAGATCGCCCAGATGAAGAACAGGCGCGAGAGCTCGTCGGCCGAATCGATCGACGAGCCGAGCACGTAGCGCACGAAGACCTGCACCGAGACCAGGATCGTCATCGCCGCCATCGCCAGCACGATCGCGCCGTAGGAGAGACGATCGACGAGCCTGAGGACGGCGCCGAGCGCGCCCGCCGCCTGCACGCCTGCCGCCTGCACGACTACTTCGCTTCGGCGAGCACTTGCTCGATCAGCGACTTGTCGACGCGCTTGCTGATCGTGTCGACGACCTTGCTGGTGGCCTTGCGCAGTTCGGCGCGGGTCTCGTCGGACAGCGGCGTGAAGGTCATGCCGGCCTTCACCAGCTTGTCGCGGTAGTCGGTGTCCAGCTTCGCCGCCTCGGCGCGCTGCCAGGCGAGCGCGTTCTTCATCGCGGTGCGCACGATCGTCTGCTGCGCCGGCGCGAGCTTGTCGAACACGCGCTTGTTGGCGGCCGCGTTCACGTAGTCGAAGAAGTGGCCGGTGTCGCTCAGGTACTTCTGGACCTCGTTGAACTTGCGGGTGTAGATGATGTTGTACGGGTTCTCCTGCGCATCGAGCACGCCCTGCTGCAGCGCCGAGTAGAGCTCCTTCACGTCCATCGCGACCGGGTTCGCGCCCAGTGCCCGGAAGGTCTGCAGGTGCACCTCGTTGGGCTGCAGCCGGATCTTCACGTCCTTGAAGTCGGCGAGCGACTTGAAGGGCTTGCCGTTCGAGGTGGCGTGCCTGAAGCCCAGTTCGCCGTACCCGAGGCTGACGAAACCCTTCGCGGCCATCTTCTCGTCGAGCGTCTTGCCGACCGGTCCGTCGATCACCTTGAACGCCTGCTCGCGCGTCTTGAAGAGGAACGGCAGGCTCACCGCCTCGTACTCGGGCACGACGCGGGTGAAGTACGCGATCGAGGTGATCGCGGCGAAGATCGTGCCGGAGCGGATCTGGTCGGTGTTCTCGGTCGCGCCGCCGAGCTGCATCGCCGGGAACACGTCGACCTTCAGGTCGCCGTTGCTCGCCTTCTCGACCTCGGCCTTGAACTTCTCCAGTGCCTGGCTCGCGGTGTGCTCGACCGGAAAGTTGCTCGCGACACGCAGCTTCGTCTCGGCGTGCGCGCTCGCGCCGACGAATAGACCGGTGACGACCGCGGCGATGCCGGCGAGACGGGTGCGTCGGGTAGGGGACATGCGGATTCTCCTGGGCGGGGTAGGGGCGAAGGCGAGGGTCGAAGGCATTGCGTCGCGACGCCGGGCGACGGCGCGGCGGGCGTTCATGGCGGCGTGCGGTCCAGCAGGCGGGCGATCGGCTCGGGCAGGCCGGTGTGCGGCTTGCGCGGCGTGGGCGCGAAGCTGCCGCGGGTGGCGCGGGCGGGCGCGAGCCGCGTGAGCGTGATCGCGTGGCGGATCGCGCTCGACACGCCGTCGACCGCGGGCACCGGCAGGCGCGACGCGACGCTGCGCGCAAGCCCGGCGAGCGGGGCGCCGGCGAGGATGATCACGTCGGCGCCGTCTTCGTCGACGCAGCGGCCGGCGAGCTCGACCAGCCGCTCGGCCTTGTCTTCCTGGACCTTGCCGATGTCGGCCAGCGGCTCGTCGAGCGCTCGGATGCTCGCGAGCCTGCCGATCAGGCCGTTGGCGTCGACCGTCTCGCGGTACCACGCGCGGATGCGCTGCGAGATCGCGACGATCGAGAAGCGCTGGCCCAGCAGGCAGGCGCTGGCGAGCGCGGCTTCGGTCATGCCGGTGACGGGCACCGGCAGCGCCTCGCGCAGCCCCGAAAGCCCGGGATCGCCGAAGGCCGCGACGACGATCGCGTCGGCGGTCTCGTGATGGCCGGCGGCGAGTTGCGCGGTCGCGTAGGCGCCGATCAGCGCCTCGAAGCGGGTCTCGATGTACGCGACGCCGAAGGGCGCGGTCAGCACCTCGATCGTCGCGTCGGCGCCGGCCGCGCGCTCGGCCTCCGCGCGGATCAGCCGCGACACGCTGTCGGAGGTGTTCGGGTTGATCAGCAGGATGCGCGGCATCAGCCGACACGCCTTGTCGGGCGCAGGGTCGGCAGACCGCAGCTGAGGAAACGGCCGCGACCGGCGCGCGGATGGAAAGTATTGCCGTCCCACACGACCTCGCCGCCGCAGATCGTCATGCCCGGCCACGCGCGAAGGCGCATGCCCTCGTACGGCGTGTAGTCGACCGCGTGGTGCAGCCGGTCGTTCGTGAGTACCCGCTCGGCTTCGTCCCAGACGACGAGGTCGGCGTCCGCCCCGATCGTGATCGACCCCTTGCGCGGATGCAGCCCGTAGGCCTTGGCGGGGTTGGTCGACGTGAGCTCGACGAACTTGCCGAGGGTGATCCGGCCGCCGAGCACGCCTTCGCTGTAGAGCAGCGCCATGCGCGTCTCGATGCCCGGGATGCCGTTGGGCACGTGGCGGAACGCGACCTCCTCGCCGCCGGGCTTCTTGCCCTGAGGCGAGTCGTAGTCGAAGGGCGCGTGGTCGGACGAAAAGACGGTGAACAGCCCCTCGTCGATGCCCTGCCAGATCACCGCCTGGTTGCCCTTGTCTCGCGGCGGCGGACTGCAGATGCAGCGTGCGCCCTGGTAGCTGTCGTCGATGCCGAGGTCTTCGGCCGTGAGGAACAGGTACTGCGGGCAGGTCTCGGCGAAGATCTGCAGCCCGTGCGCGCGCGCCCAGCGGATCTGCTCGACGGCTTCGCGACCCGAGACGTGCACGATCAGGATCGGCACGTCGACGAGCTCGGAGAGCGCGATCGCGCGATGCGTCGCCTCGCGCTCGACGAGCATCGGCCGCGCGTGCGCATGGAAGCGCGGCGCGGTCCGGCCGGCGGCCTCGAGGCGCCGGGTGAGCCATTCGATCGCGTCGCTGTTCTCGGCGTGGATCATCGCCATCGCGCCGGTCGCGCGGGCGACCGACAGCACGTCGAGCATCTGGCCGTCGTCGATCTTGAGGTCGTCGTAGGTCATGTAGACCTTGAACGACGTGTAGCCCTCCGCGACCAGCGCGGGCAGCTCCTGCCCGAGCACCCGTTCGGTGGGATCGCTGACGATCAGGTGGAACGCGTAGTCGACGTGCGCCTTGCCGTGCGCGCGGCGATGGTAGTCGTCGACGGCGTCGCGAAGCGACCCGCCCTTGGCCTGCGCGGCGAAGGGGATGACGGTGGTGGTGCCGCCGCAGGCCGCGGCGCGCGTGCCGGTGTCGAAGTCGTCTGCCATCCGGATCGGAGGCAGCATCGGCTGGTCCAGGTGGCAGTGCGCGTCGACCCCGCCGGGCGTGACGACGCGGCCGCCGGCGTCGATCTCGCGCGTGCCGGCGCCGAGCCCCTGGCCGAGCATCGCGATCCGGCCGTCCCGCACGCCGATGTCCGACGCGAAGGTGTCGCTCGCGGTGGCGACGGTGGCATTGCGGATGACGAGATCGAAGCTTTGCACGGGTATCGGCCGGCCGAGGAGACGCCAGGGGGATGTCGACGGAAGGGATGTCAACAGAAGTGTCGACACCAGTGTAAACATCGGCTTCGCATCGTGTCAACGCCGCGTACCGATACACTTGTCGGCCGATCGACCTCCTCGCCCGCGCCGCTCGACCGATGACCACGTCCCCGCCGAAGAAGCCCGGTCGCAAGCCGCCCCGCGTCGCCGCCCCAGCGAAGTCCCGCAGGACCGCATCCGGAGCCAGCAAGAAGCGCGCCACGCCGGTGCGCGGGGCGCCCCGGCAGCGCGACGCGCGCGCGCCCGCAGACGGCGACGCGCGTGGCGATCGGGCCGGGGCGGTCGACGAGATCCACGAGCGCATCCACGTCGCGATCCAGGAGCACCGGCTGCACCCCGGCACGCGGCTGGTCGAAGAGCGCCTCGCCGACGTCTTCGGCGTCGGGCGCGCGCGGGTGCGCGAGGTGCTCGCGCGCCTGGCCCACGAACAGGTCGTCGACCTGATCCCGCAACGCGGCGCCTACGTCGCGCGCCCCACGATCGAGCAGGCGATGCACGTCTTCGAGGCACGCCGGGTCATCGAGCCGGCGGTGCTGCGACGGCTCGTCGAACACCTCACGCCCGATCGCGTCGAGCGGCTGCGCCAGCACCAGGTGCTCGAGCAGGAGGCGAGGCGGCGCGAGGACACGCGCGCGATCGTGCGCCTGTCGGGCGAGTTCCACGTGCTGCTGGCCGAGCTTGCGGGCAACGGCGCGATGACCCGCCAGATGCGCGAGCTGTCGACGCTGACCTGCCTGATCATCTTCCTCTACGACGCGCCGACCGCGACCAGCTGCCGCGCGGACGAGCACCTCGCGGTGATCGACGCGGTCGCGCGGCGAGACGTCGAACGCGCGCAGCGCCTGATGCTCGAGCACCTCGAGCACATCGAATCCAGCCTCCGGCTCGAGCCCGCCGCCGAGGATGTCGACCTGGAAACGATCTTCGGGCAGTGATGCTGCGCGAGCGCGTCGTGCGAGCGTACGGGGGCGATGCGCGACCGACGGGCCAAGCCTCGGTGCCCGCGGGGCATTGAGGGATCCTAGTCGACCTTGACGCCGGCATCGCCGGCGATCTTTCTCCACTTCTGCGTCTCGGCCTGCATGAACGCGACGAAATCCGGCGCCGAGCTGCCGGCCACTTCGATGCCCATCGCGGCGAAGCGCTCTCGGATCACGGGCAGCTTCAGAACCGAGACGATCTCCGCGTTGAGTCGTTCGACGATCGGCGCGGGCGTCCCCTTCGGCGCCAGGATGCCGAACCACTGAAGTGCTTCGAAACCGCTCAGGCCGGATGCCGCGACGGTGGGCAGCGAAGGCGCGATCGGCGACGGCTGCGCCGATGTCACCGCGATCGCTCTCAATGCGCCCTTCTGGACATGCGGCAGGAATGCGACGGCGGTACCGAACGCGAGCGAGACCTGCCCGCCGATCAGGTCGGTGATCATCGGCGTGTCGCCCTTGTATGGCACGTGGAGCATCTGGATGCCCGCGCGCGACTTGAAGTACTCGCCGATCAGGTGCGAAACGCCGCCGGTGCCGCTCGATGCGAAGGTGAGCAGGTCGGGTCTTGCCTTCGCCAGCGCGATCAGCTCCGCGACCGATGCAGCCGATACCGCGGGATTGGTCACGAGCATGACCGTGGCCGAGCCGATGAGCGTGATCGGTTCGAAATCCTTGGTAGGGTGGTAAGGCAGCGCGGCCCGTACCGCGGGTGCGATCGCGTGCGTGCTGCTGGTGGCGATCAGGATCGTGTATCCGTCGGGAGCCGCCTTCGCCGCGGCGTCCGAGCCGATGGTTCCACCGGCGCCGCCCTTGTTCTCGACCACGATCGGCTGGCCGAGCCGCTCGCGCAGTTTCTCGGCGATGGCGCGCCCGACGACGTCGGTCGATCCGCCGGGCGGGAACGGCACGATCAGGCGGACCGGCTTGTCGGGCCAGGACGCCGCGACCGCCGATGCGGCCGGCGCAACGGTGATGAATGCAAAGGCGAAGGCAAGCGTGGCGAGGCGTCGCATGGTGGCTCCGGGATGGGTGGCTGGGGTGTCAGCGGCTCTGCGCGGCGATTGCGTCGGCGATCCGCTCGGCCGAGCCGATCGAGTCGGTCAGCCCGAGGTGCCCGTGGCCGGTGGCGATCCACAGTCCGGGGCGGTCGGCGGCAGCGCCGACGATGGGCACCGAGTTCGGTGTGCAGGGGCGATGTCCCATCCACCGCGTCGGGGTTATCGGCTCCAGCATCGGGAACGCTTCGGTGGCGATGTCTTCGAGCAGCGCCGCGCGCCGCCAGTCGGGTGCGCGCCGAGTGCCGCCGATCTCGACCGTTCCACCGACCCGCACGCCGCCTTCCATCGGCGTCACGAAGACCTTGCGATCCGCGAGGACGACCGTGCGGCTCACCACGCGTTCGGCGCCTGCATACTGGACGTGATAGCCGCGTTGACTCTCGAGCGGCAGGTGCAGCCCGAGCGGCGCGAGCAGCGGGCGCGACCACATTCCGGCGGCGACGATCACGTGCTCGAACGCGTTCGTGCACGTGCCCTGGTGCACCAGCCAGCGTGCCGGCGCGGATGCGGACGGCGTCGCGGGTTCGATCGCCTTCACCTCGTCACGCTCGATGCGCACGCCGCGTGCGACGCCCGCGTCGATGATCGCCTTCACGTAGCGATGCGGGTTCAGTACCGTCGCGTGGTCCTCGAGGTAGACGCCATGCGTGTAGCGCGGCGGCACCCTCGGTTCGAGCGCGAGGATCTCGTCGCGCGCGAGACGTGCGAAGCGAAAGCCCATCTGCTCGCGAAGCGCCCAGCCGCCTGCGTCCTTGGCCAATGCCGCCGCGTCGGGGTACAGGTGCAGGTGGCCGCGCCTCGCGACGAGTTCCGGCACGCCGACCTCGCGGGCGAGTGCCGTGTGTCTCTCGACGGCGCCGAGGTGCAGCGCCGCCAGTGCCTGGGCCGCCTGTGCGACCCGGGCGGGACGCGCGCTCGCGACGAATTGCGCGAGCCACGGCAGCGCGACGGGCAGGTGCGCGAGCGGCAGGTAGAGCGGGCCCTTGCGATCGAGCAGCATCGCAGGCACGCTCGACAATATGCCTGGCATCGCGAGCGGCGCGACCGAACTTTCGCTGATCGCGCCGGAGTTGCCGAAGCTGCAGCCGTTGCCGGGTTCGTCGCGGTCGATCAGCGCGACGCGCGCGTTGCGCTGCGCGAGCCGCAACGCGAGGCAGGCGCCGACGATGCCGGCGCCGATCACCGCGACCGATGGCAGTTCAGCTGCGTCGCTTGTCGGAGACGATCCGTCCATCCTTGAAGACCAGTTGCAGCTTGCGCAGGTTGTTGATGTTCTCGAGCGGATTCGCGCCGACGACGATCAGGTCGGCGATCTTGCCCGCTTGAACCGTGCCGAGCTCGTCCCCGACGCCGCAGATCGCCGCGCCATGGCGGGTCGCCGCAACCAACGTCTGCCATGGCGTCGCGCCGCTTCGGGTCCATAGGCCCATCTCGAGCAGACCAGCGTCCTTCAGCGGGCGGATGTCGGAGCCCAGCGCCATCTTCACACCGGCTTTCACGGCCTTTTCGAACCAGTTGCCGTGCACGTCCGATGCCGCTTCGGCCCTGCAGCACAGGGCGTGCGACAGGTTGCGCTGCTTCGTCCAGCGGTTCTCCCAGTCGTTCGTCGCCTGCTTCGGCGTAAGGTGGCTGATCGCGAGCGTGGGCACGAGCCAGGTGTCGTGCTTCAACAGGAGCTCGATGCACTCGTCATCCATGATGTAGCCGTGCTCGATGCTGTGCGCGCCGAGACGGATCGCGCTCTTCACCGCTTCCGGGTTGGTTGCGTGCGCCATCACCTTGAACTCGCGGCGCCTGCAGATCTCGAACGCCGCCTTGAGTTCGTCTTCGAGCAGGAACGAGTGGGTGTGGAGGTCCCACGCGGGGCCCATGATGCCGCCCGACAGGTTCAGCTTGATGTGGTCGACGCCGTTCTTGATCTGATCGCGGATCGCCTTCACGAAGCCGTACGGGCCGTCGCACTCGAGCGCGTGACCCGAGGTGAGGAAGTGACCGCCGGTGGTGGTGAGGAAGTGGCCGCTCGCGAACAGCCGTGGACCGACGTAGTGTCCGGCCTCGAACGCGCGCTTCCAGGCGACGTCGATGAAGTCGTGTGCGCCTGCGCACCGGAATCCGACCATGCCGGAGTCCGTCAGCGCGCTCATCAGGCGGTGGCCGAACAGCGTCACCTGGTCCGCGAGCGGCATGTCGGAGAGCGACAGGTAGTCCGGGTGAATGTGGACGTCCCAAAGGCCCGGCAGCAGCCAGGCCCCTGCGAGGTCGATCACCGTGTCTTCCGGACCGGGGCGGGCGCCGGTTGCGGGGCCGACGTACTCGATGCGCCCGTTCGCGAGGACGACGGAGGCGTCGAGGATCGGGGTCGGCTCGACGCAGTCGAGCACATTGGCGTGGATGATGATGGTGCGCATCGGCTGTCCGGATAGGGCGATGGGCGATCGTAGGCAATCGGATGGCGCAACGCAATACAGCGTATCGCCATGCAATGCTCCGACGGCCTCCTAGAGCACGCCGATCGCCTTCGACACCTCGGTCGCGGTCCACATCAGTTCCCCGCTGAATCTGCGTTGGAGGCTGACGATCGTCCAGCGGGGGGACGGTGCGGCGATATTGATCGCGCCCGCGACGCGACCCGCGCCATCGACGATGGCTGCCGCGATCGACACGTCGCCGACGTGCGATTCCTGGTCGTTCACCGCGTATCCCCGTCGGCGCGTCTCCTGGAGGATGTCGAGAATGCGGCGAAGACCGGTCTCGGTGTGCGGCGTGCGCGCGATGCGCCTGGATGCGTCGAGGATCCTGCGAGCATCTTCGGCGGGCATGCGCGACAACATCGCGCGACCGGGCGACGTGCAGAAGGCCGGGAGCCTCGAGCCGATGTGCAGGTCGACACTGACTGCGTGCATGCTCGGAAAGCGCGCCACGTAGACGACCTCCTCGCCCTCCAGACGCGTGAGGTTCACCGTTTCGCCGCAGTGGCGATTGAGCGCCTCCAGCGCCGGCATCGCCACGCTGCGCACGCGATCCTGAGCCAGCACGGTGTGGGTGAAATCCAGCATCTTCGAGGAGAGCGCATAGGCACGCGTGTCTGGGTGCTGGCGCAGATAGCCGAGTTCACGCAACGTGTGCGTCGCCCGCTGGGCCGCGCTCTTGCCCAGCCCGCTCTGGCGGGCGATCTCGACGAGGCCGAGCGGGCCGTCGGAGGCGTTCAGCAGTTCGAGCACGCGAAAGCATTTGGCGACCGAGCCGATGAACAGGCGATCGTCGCCGTGGGCGGGCGCGGCCGGGGTGGAGGGCTCGGCGGTGCGGCTTCTGGCTGGCATGCCTGTCGGTGCCGGAGAAGTGGAAGGAGTCGACTGGGTCGCTGGATTGCAATGCAATACCGATTATTGCAGATCGAGAGAACCGACCGTAGCATCGATGCACGTCGGGCCGGCGGCCTGGCCGCGCCGTCATCCCAATCAGGAGTCGACATGGAGGTAGGTAGCGATGCCCCGTAGCTATGTCCGCGCGCTGGTCGCGTTGCTCTGCGTGCTGCCGGGGTTTGCCGCATCGCAGCCGGCCGCATGGCCCACGCGTCCGGTGCGCTTCATCGTCGCGTATCCGCCGGGCGGCAGCACCGACGTCGCGGCCCGTCTCGTCGCCGAGCATCTGGGCCCGGCGCTCGGCCAGACGGTCGTCGTCGAGAACAAGGCAGGCGCCGGCGGCACGATCGGTGCCGCCTATGTCGCGAATGCCGACGCCGATGGGTACACGCTGTTGTTCGGTTCTGCGGCCGAGCTCACCATCGCGAACGTCACCCGCAAGAGCGTCCCCTTCGACACGCTGCGCGACTTCAAGCCGGTCACGCTGATCGGGCGGGTGCCGTTCCTGCTCGTCACGAACGCCAAGTTGCCCCCGAAGGACATGAAGTCCTTCCTCGAATGGGCGAAGGCGAACCCGGGCAAGGTCAATTACTCTTCGTTCGGCAGCAACACCACCAACCATCTGACCGGCGAGGCATTCAAGGCCGCCGCAGGCATCGATGCGACGCACGTGCCATACAAGGGAAGTTCGCCGTCGATCACCGATCTGCTCGGTGGCCAGGTCCAGTACACCTTCGACACGATCACCGCGACCTTGCCGCACGTGAAGAGCGGCGGTCTGCGGGCGATCGCCGTCACACTGCCGGAACGCACGGCACTGCTGCCGGACCTGCCCACGGTGTCCGAGAGCGGTCTGCCCGGCTTCGTCGGCGGGACCTGGTTCGGCGTGATGGCGCCTGCCAGGACGCCGCCGGAAGTCGTCGACCGACTGGGCAGCGAACTGCGCGCGGTCCTGCAGTCGGCTGCCGTGCGCAAGGCCTTCGGCGACAAGGGCATCGAGCCCGCCGGGCTGGCGCCGGCCGAGTTCGCGCAGTTCATCGGGTCCGAGCAGGGGCGGTGGCGCGACCTCGCGAAGAAGATCGGCCTGGAGCCGCAATGATGCGCCCGGTGCCCGTCGCCTCGGGGCCGGATGCCGGTGCTGTTGCGTGGGCGCGATGAGCCGGCCATTGACCGTTGCCGCGGCCCAGACCGGGCCGGTGGCCACCGACGACATGCGCAGCATGGTGCCGGCCGCGCTTCGGATGATCGAACAGGCGGCGGAGCAGGAGGCGCGCATCCTGTGCTTCTGCGAGCTGTTCCTCTCGCCGTTCTTTCCGAACCGCCTCGAAGCGGACTTCGATCGATACTTCATCGCGCCCGACGATCCGCTGGTGCGCGAGATCGTCGCCGCGGCGGCGGCGCGGCAGCTGGCGTTGATCCTCCCGATTGGCGAGCGTGCAGCAGCGGCGCGCTTCAATGCTGCGCTCGTCTTCGATTCGACGGGCCGTCACCTGGGCACTTACCGCAAGACCCACATCCCGGCATACTTCCCCAATTCGCGGGCCGGCGGCACCGGCAGCTACGAGCGGATGTATTTCACGCCGGGGGGAGCGCTGCCGGTGTTCGATGTCGACGGCGTGAGGATCGGCGTCCAGATCTGCAACGACCGCCTGTATCCCGAGGGCTGCAGGGTGCTGGGCATGAAGGGCGCAGAGATCGTCTTCATGCCGATCTGCTATTCCGTCTACAGCGATCCCGCGCACCGGAACGCTGCGTGGGATCTGGTGCTTCGCGCACGCGCGTACGAGAATGGCGTCTTCGTCGTCGCAGCCAACAAGGTCGGCAGCGAGGGTGTGCGGCAGCATCTCGGCAGGAGCATGATCGTCGATCCAAAGGGGAGCGTGCTCGCCGAGGCCGGAACGCAGGACGAATGCCTGCTCGTCTCGCGCATCGATATCGATGAAGCCTCGATCCATCGCAAGGCAATTCCCTGGTGGCGCGACCGGCGCCCCGACTTGTACGGCCCGCTCGTGGAGCTACCTTAGCCATGCCCACCCACATCGCCTGCCTGTCGTTCGACTTCGACGCCTGGTCCGGCTTCGCCGCCCGTGGCATGACGACGCCGACCCCGGTGTCGCGCGGCGAGTTCGGGCTCGTCGGCGCGCAGCGGATCCTCGACTGCCTGTCGTCGCGGGGCCTGCCATCGAGCTGGTACATCCCCGGCGTGATCATCGGCACCTATCCGCAGATGTGCGAGCGGATCGTCGCGGCCGGGCACGAGATCGGACATCACGGGTGGAGCCACATGCCGCCCGCCTGGCTCGAGGCCGACCGCGAGGCCGAGGAGTTCGGCCGGGCGGTCGAGGCGATCAAGGGGCTGACCGGGCGGGTACCGCGAGGCTATCGTTCGCCGTCGTGGGACCTCAGCGACCGGACCATCGACCTGATCCTCTCGCACGGCATGGGCTACGACAGCAGCATGATGGGCCACGACTGCCTGCCCTACCTGGCGCGGCGTGGCGACAAGGTCTCGGTCGACGAGCCGATGCAGTTCGGCGAGACGACCGATCTCGTGGAGATCCCGATCAGCTGGTCGCTCGACGATCATCCGCACTTCGAGTTCATCCGCACGAAGAACGAGGTGCTGCCGGGGCTGAGCAACGCCTCAGCGGTACTGGAGAACTGGTTGGCCGACTTCGACTACATGCAGCGCACCTGCGACTGGGGCATGCTCGTGTTCACCTTCCACCCGTACGTGATCGGGCGGGGCCACCGGATGGCGATGTTCGAGAAGCTGGTCGACGCCCTGGCGGCGCGCGGCGCCGAGTTCCGCACGCTCGGCGCGATCGAGCAGGCATTCAGGTCGCGCCTCGGTGCCGGCTCCGGTGCCGACTGAGCCTCGAGCGGGCCGGCTCGAGGGGCGGGTCGCGTTCATCGCCGGTGCGGCGACCGGCATCGGTCGCGCGGCCGCACTGATGTTCGCGCGCGAAGGGGCGTCGGTCGTCGTCGCCGACATCGACCGCGCGGGCGGCGAGGACGTCGCGCGCCGCATCGCGTCGGCCGGCGGCAGCGCGCACTTCGTGTTCGCCGACGTCCGCGACGAGCCCGCCGTCGCCGCGGCCGCCGAGTCGGCCCGCCAGGCCTTCGGCCGCGTGCACGTCCTCTTCAACTGCGCGGGCGGCTCGCTGCCGCAGGACGGTCCGGTGACCGAGTCCGATCCCGCGACCTGGGCGAGGACGCTCGAGCTGGACCTGCGCGGGACGATGCTGACGTGTCGCCACCTGATCCCGATGATCGTCGCCTCGGGCGGGGGAGCCGTCGTCAACATGTCGTCGGGGGCGGCGTTGCGAGGCTCGAACCGGGCGCACGCGTACAGCGCCGCGAAGGGCGCGATCGTCTCGCTGACACGCGCGCTCGCCGGCAGCCATGCGACGGACGGCGTGCGGGTCAACGCGATCTGCGCGGGGCGGGTGAACGCCGAGCGCGTGCGCACGACCTACGGGCTTCCGGGGCGCCCCGGAACCGCACACGACCCGATGAAGGTCGACGAGCAGGTGAAGGCGTACCCATTCTGGCTCGGCGAACCCGACGACATCGCCCACGTCGCGCTGTTTCTCGCGAGTGACGAATCCCGGATGATCACCGGCGCGGCGATACCGGCCGACGGCGGCCGGTCCGCCTATTGACCCGAAGGATCGACGATGACTGCCGGCGATCGCTGCCGAGCCTAGCAGGCGCCGGCCAACGGACACAGGAGAGACGACGGATGAACGATGCGCACACCTCGACGACGATGCAGTCGTTCACGACCCGCGACGGCCTGCGCGTCGCCTGGCGCGTCGACGATTACACGGCGCCGTGGACCCGCCCCGACACCGTGCTGCTGCTGCACGCGGCGATGGGCAGCTCGGTGCGGTGGTTCAGCTGGATGCCCGCGCTCGCGCCGCGCTACCGCGTCGTGCGCATGGACCTGCGCGGCCACGGCGAGTCGGAGCTGCCGGCTCCCGGGCAGCCGTTCTCGCTCGCACACCTGGTCGGCGACGTCGTCGAGCTGCTCGACCGCCTCGGGATCGAGTCGGCCCACGTCGTCGGCAATTCCGCCGGCGGCTACGTGTCGCAGCGGCTCGCGATCGAGCAGCCGCAACGGGTCAAGACGCTCGCGCTGTACGGGTCGACGCCCGGCCTGAAGCACAGCCACGCGCCGACGTGGATCCCGCGGATCGGCGAGATCGGCCTCGAGCGCTTCCTCGCCGACACGATCGACGAACGCTTCGATTCGAGCGCCGACCCCGCGCTCGTGCAGTGGTTCATCAGGCAGGCGGGTTCGAACGACCCGGCGTTCATCGCGCGTTTCGTGCTCCACATGTGCACGCACGACTTCATGGACGAGCTGTCGGCGATCCGCTGCCCGACCATGATCGTCGCGGCCGGCCGCGAGCGGATCGGCCACGCCGATGCCTACGAGGAGATGCGAAAGCGGATCGCCGGCAGCGAGAAGATCCTGATCGACACCGATGCGCACAACATCTGCGACGGCTATCCGGGCCGTTGCACCGCCGAGTTGCTGGCCTTCCTCGCCCGCCACGGCGCGAAGACCGGCGACCCCACCCCTTCGAGGAGTTCGACATGACACGACACCCGACCCCGCTCGCTCGCACGAACCCGCGCCGCCGCGCGCTGATGAAATGGGCGGCGCTCTCCGCGACGCTGCCGGCGGCCGGCACCGCCGGCGCCGCCGGCTTCCCCGACAAGTCGGTGAAGGTCGTCGTGCCCTACGGTCCGGGCGGCGGTACCGACAACCTGATGCGCATGCTTGCGCCGGCGCTGACCGAATCGCTCGGCCAGACGCTCGTGATCGAGAACAAGCCCGGCGGCGCGTCGGTGATCGGCACCGACCTGGTCGCGAAGTCCCCGCCCGACGGCTACACGCTGCTCGCGTCGGATCTCGCGCTGCTGGTGAACCCCGGGCTGTTCCCGAAGCTGCCCTTCGACACCGTCAAGGACCTCGCCGGCGTGACGATGATGGCGACCGCACCGGTGCTGCTCGTCGTGCATCCGTCGGTGCCGGCGAAGAACCTGCAGGAACTGCTCGCGATGGCGCGCGCGAAGCCCGGGTCGATGAACTACGCATCCGGCGGAAACGGCGCATCGACGCATCTGGCCGGCGAACTGATGAAGATCGCCGCCAAGGTCGACATCGTGCACATCCCGTACAAGGGCACCGCGCCCGCGATGAACGACCTGCTCGCCGGGCAGGTGCAGATGCAGTTCGCCGGCATCAGCACGGCGAAGCAGCACGTCGAGTCCGGTCGTCTGCGCGCGATCGCGATGACGGGGCCGAAGCGCAACCAGGGCATGCCCGACGTGCCGACCTTCATCGAGCAGGGGCTCGAGGGGGTCGACGCCGACACCTGGTGGGGCCTCTACGCGCCCAGCGCCACGCCGGCCGATGTCATCGCGCGGCTGAACAAGGACGTCACGCAGGCCTTGCGAAGCCCGGCGCTCGCCGATCGGCTGACCGCGGCGGGCTATGTCCCGATCGCGAATTCGCCGGCCGAGCACACCGCGATGATGCGCAGCATGATCCAGCGCTGGACCGACGTGATCAAGCAGGCGGGCATCAAGATGGGTTGAATCGATCGCTGGTGCAGGCTTCGCAGTCGGACTCGCGCCGGTCCGGCCTGGACGGCGCTTACGCTCATCGGAGATGGTCATGCGGGTAGCGGTCGGTGGTTTCATGCACGAGACGAACAGCTTCTCCCCGGTGCCGACGCGCTACGAGGATTTCGCGCACGCCGGCGATCGCGAGCCGCTGGTGCGGGGGGCGGCGATGCTCGAGACCTTTTCGTCGTCGAACGTCGGTGTCGGCGGGGCGCTGGACGTGCTGCGCGGCGCGGGTCTCACGCCGGTGCCGTTGCTCTGGGCCAGCGCAGCGCCCGCGGGGCACGTGACGCGCGACGCGTACGAGCGCATCGTCGCGATGCTGCTCGACGACCTTCGTGCCGCGCTGCCGGTCGACGGGATCTATCTCTGCCTGCACGGCGCGATGGTGGTAGAGCACGTCGAGGACGGCGAGGGCGAGTTGCTCGGTCGGGTGCGCGCCCTGGTCGGGGATTCGGTGCCGATCGTCGCGAGCCTCGACTTTCACAGCAACACGACGCCGCAGATGTTCCGGCTCGCCGATGCGCTGGTGTCGTATCGCACCTATCCGCACGTCGACATGCGCGACACCGGCCGGCGCAGTGCCGAACTCCTCGTCGAGGTGCTCAAGGGACGTGTGCTGCACCGGGCCTTCCGCCAGCTCGATTTCCTGATTCCGTTGACATGGCAGGGCACGACGAGTGCGCCCTGCAAGGCCTTGATCGCGGAGCTCGTCGAGCGGGAGACCGGGCCGGTCGCGAGCCTGAGCTTCACGCCCGGCTTCCCCGCCGCCGACATCCACGACTGCGGTCCCACGGTCTTCGGCTACGGGTGGGACGCGAATGCGACGGCGCACGCGGTCGAGGCCCTCGCGCAGGCGGTCCGCGATGCCGAACGCGACTTCGGCGGACGGCTCTACTCGGCGGACGACGCGGCCGTCGAGGCGAAGCGTCTCTGCGTCGGGTCGTCGCGGCCGATCGTGCTCGCCGACACCCAGGACAATCCGGGCGCGGGCGGCACCGGCGACACGGTCTGGCTGCTCGATGCGCTGGTCAGGCACGCGGTCGACGGCGCGGTCGTCGCGTCGATCGCCGACGCGGCGAGTGCGAAGGCCGCGCATGCCGCCGGTCTCGGCGCGACGATCGATGTCGAGATCGGCGCGAAGTCGGGCTTGCCGTCGCACACGCCGCTGCGCGTCCGGGCACGGGTCGAACGGCTCACCGACGGCAGTTTTACCGGCACGGGACCGATGGCCTACGGCAGGCCGCAGCGCCTCGGTCCGACCGCACTGCTCGCGATCGGCGGGGTGCGGGTGATCGTCGCGAGCCGGAAGACCCAGGCGCTCGACCAGTCGCTGCTTCGCCACGTCGGGATCGAGCCGGCGCAGGCGCGGGTGATCGCGCTGAAGAGTTCGGTTCACTTCAGGGCGGATTTCGAGCCGATCGCCGAGCGCGTGCTCGTCGTCGCCGCGCCCGGGTTGATGCTCGTGGATCCGGCTGCGTTGCCGTTCAGGCGACTGCGTCGTGGCGTCCGACTGCGCCCGGGTGATCTCGGGTCCGCGTTCTAGCGAACATCGAGCACGACCTTGCCGATGGTCCGGCCACTTTCCACCGCTTCATGGGCCGCGGCGATGTCATCCAGCGCGAATCGCCGGCCGACGTGGTTGCGAAGGTGGCCCGCGTGCAGTCGCCGCCCGAGGTCATCGAGCCGTTCGTTGCGTTCCTCGCCCGGAATGATGTGCGCCTGGATGATCCGCAGCACCACGCCCTTGACGGCGAGCGGGTAGTACGGGAAGACGGGCTCGCGAACCGATGACGACGAATACGAGGCGATGATGCCGTTCGGCGCGATCACGCGTGCGTCCAGCGCGACGTTCGCGCCGAAGTCGACCTCGACGATGCGCGAAACCCCCTTCCCGCCGGTCCATTCGAGAATCCTGGACGCCGCGTCCTCGCGACGGTAATCGACCACCGCGTCCGCGCCGCACGCCAGCGCGATCGACGCCTTCTCGTCGGAACTGACCGTTGCGATGATCGACGCGCCTTCCTGCTTCGCGATCTGGATCGCGTACTGCGCGACCGCACCGGCGCCGCCGGCCACGAGTATCTGCTGGTCGCGGATCGGGCCATCGACGAGCACCGCGTGATGCGCGGTCAGGCCGGGAACACCGAGGCAGGCGCCTTCGTCGAATCCGGTCGGATCGGGCAGTCGCCGCGCGGCGCGCGAGGGCAGCGCGATGTACTCGGCCGCAGTGCCCTGGATGCCGTTGATCGGCGAGCAGTGCAGCCAGACGCGCTCGCCGACCCTGGCACCGTCGACGCCTTCGCCGACGGCCTCGATGACGCCGGCGCCGTCGATGTGCGGGATCACGCGCCCCGACACGCGGTGGACGTTCATCCACCCCGAGCGCGTCTTCACGTCGCTCGGATTGATGCCCGAAGCCCGCACCCGCACGAGCACCTCGCCGGCGGCGGGTCGGGGCGTCTCCAGTGAACCGATCTGGAGCACCTCGCGGGCGGGACCGATGCGATCGAACCAGGCTGCCTTCATCGAAGCGTTCCTCCGTGCGGGGGCGTAGGTGAACGGGTCCTTCAGCCGACCCGGGCGTCGGGCACGGCGTGCGTGGGCGTCGCGGCGAGCGCCCGCCAGCGGACGCAGGCCACGTCGTGCCCGCTGGATACCGCTTCGCGCAGTGGCACGCGTGCGGCGCATTCGTCGGTTGCATGCGGGCAGCGGCTGCGGAACGAGCAGCCCGACGGGATCTCCGACGGCTTCGGCGGCTCGCCGAGGATCAGGCGGTCGTCCATCACCTGCCCGGGCTGGAGGCGGGGGGCGGCGGAGAGCAGCGCGCGCGTGTACGGATGCATCGGTCGTTCGAAGATCGTGCGCGCCGGCGCGATCTCGACGATGCGACCGAGGTACATGATCGCGACGCGATCGCACATCCGCTCGACCACCGACAGGTCGTGCGAGATGAACAGGTAGGTGAGGCCGAGTCGGTCGCGCAGTTCGCGGATCAGCCGCAGCACCGTGGCCTGCACCGACAGATCGAGGCCCGACGTCGGTTCGTCGAGAACGACGAGGCGGGGCTGGAGCACGAGGATGCGCGCGAGCCCGACGCGCCGGAGCTGCCCGCCGGACAGTTCGTGGGGGTAGCGCGGCTTGAAGCTGGTGTCGAGTCCCACCTCGTCGAGGATGCGATCGACCCGCTCGGCGCGCGCCCGGGGATCGCGCACGCCGTGGATCACGAGGCCTTCGTCGAGGATCCGGCCGATGTTCCACCAGGGGTCGAGCGCTGCGCCCGGGTCCTGATGCACGTACTGGATCTGTCCGCGCGCGCGGCGCGCCGCCCTCGGCGCGAGGCCGCTGACGGTGCGCCCGTCGAAGCGGATGGTGCCGCCGCTCTCGCGCTGAAGTCCGAGCACCATCCGCGCGAGCGTCGTCTTGCCGCAGCCGCTCTCGCCGACGAGACCCAGGATCTCGCCGCTGTGCAGGCTCAGGCTCACGCCGTCGACGGCACGCACCGCCGGCCTCGCGCTCGCGAGGAAGCCTGCGTTGCCGCCCAGCACGCACGAGAGCCCGTCGAGCTCGAGCAGGGCTTGCCGACCGGGTGCCGAGGATGCGCGCTGCTCAGCCATCGGCGCAGGGCGGTGTCGGGGCGGGATAAAGCCAGCAGCCGACGCGATGACCCGGGCCGCCGACGTCGGTCTGCGCAGGCGAGCGGGTGCAGCCGGGCATGGCATCGTCGCAGCGCGGCCTGAAGCGGCAACCGGACGGGGGGTTCAGCGGAGAGGGCACTGCGCCGGGGATGCCGACGAGATCCCTGGCGCGGTCGGGATGGCACTCGATCAGCCGGCGCGTGTACGGGTGGCGGGGTTGCCCGAGGATCTCCGCCGTCGGTCCGCTCTCCACCGACTGCCCTGCGTAGATGACGCTGATCTCGTCGCACAACTGCGCGACGACGCCGAAATCGTGGGTCACGAACAGCATCGACACCCGATATTCGGCGGTCAGGCGCTTGAGCAGACGCAGGATCTGCATCTGGGTGGTGACGTCGAGGGCCGTCGTCGGCTCGTCGGCGATCAACAGGCGTGGCCGCGAGGCGAGCGCACCCGCGATCAGCAGGCGTTGGCGCTGGCCGCCGCTGAACTGGTGCGGATATCGCTCGAGTGCGGCCTTCGGGTCGGGCAGTTGCACCGCGGCGAGCAGCTCCAGCAGCTGCGCCTGCCGGGCGGCGGCGTCGACGCGCTCGTCGTCGCCTCGCCCGCGGAGGATCTCCATCAGCTGCGTGCCGACCTTGAAGACCGGATTGAGCGCCTGGAAGGGGTCCTGCGGAATGAAGCCGATCGCCCTGCCGCGCACGCGCCGCGTCATCTCGCGGGTCGACAGCCCGAGCAGGTCCTCGCCTTCGAAAGAAATGCTGCCCCGCTCGATCCGCGCGTTCGACGGCAGGATGCCCAGGATCGAGCGGATCAGCGTCGACTTGCCGCAGCCGCTTTCGCCGACGACGCCGACGATCCGGCCACGGCCGATCCGCAGGTCGATGTCGTCGAGGATCCGCGCCACGCCTTCGTCGCCGGGGATCGACACCCGCAGGTTGCGCACCGACAGCAGCGCCCCTGGGTCGTCGTGCGCGTGCCCGGACGCCGACTCGTGTACGCCTCCTTCGACCGTCTGCATCATCTGGAGCGACGCAGCCTGGGATCGACGATGTCGCGCAGGCCGTCACCGACCAGATTGAACCCGAGCACCGCCAGGAAGATCGCGATGCCGGGAAACAGCGCGAACCACCAGGACTCGGGCAGGTACTGCCGACTTTCCGCGATCGCAAGGCCCCAGTCGGGCAGCGGCGGCGTGGCGCCCATGCCGAGGAAGCCGAGAACCGCGGCAGTGAGGATCGTGAAGCCCATGCCGAGCGTGGCCCGCACGATGATCGGCGATGCCGCGTTGGGCAGGATGTGCATGAACATGATGCGCCACGGGCTCGCACCGATGCCTTCGAGCGCGTCGACGAACAGCGAGGTCTTCAGCCGCCGCGTCTCGGCGTATACCGTCCGGCAGAAGAAGGGCCAGTAGGTGGCGGCGAGCGCGAGCATCGCGCTCTCCAGGCTGGGCTTGAGCAACTGTGCGAGCACGACCGCGAGGATCAGTTGCGGAACCGCCAGGAACACGTCGGTGACGCGCATCACGACTTCGGAGAGCCATCCGCCGAAATAGCCTGCGACGAGACCCAGCGGAACACCGATCGAGATCGCGACCCCGACGACCAGCATCGCGACACCGAGCGCGTAGCGTGCGCCGAGGATCACCCGGGACAGGACGTCGCGACCGAGATTGTCGGTGCCGAATGGAAACTCGGCACTCGGCGCCTGGAGCCGCTGCAGGATGTGGGACTCGAAGGCATCGTCCGGAAAGGGTGCCAGACTCGGGCCGAAGATCGCGAGCAGGACCGTGAGCAGCACGAGCAGCAGGCCGAGCGTGGCCGGAACGTCGCGAAGGAACTTGCGAAGGACGAGCACTACATCTGCTCCGCGATGCGCGGGTCGATGACGCCGTGGGCGAGATCGACCAGGATGTTGACGATCGCGTAGACGATGCCGACGACGAGCGTCACGGCGAGGATCGCGTTGTAGTCGAGGCTGAGGATGGCTGAGACGGCGTAGCTGCCCAGACCCGGCCAGTCGAAGATCGCCTCGACGACCACCGCGCTCGAGATCAGCGCCCCGAACAGCAGACCGATCTGCGTCACCGCAGTGACGACCGAGTTGCGCAGCACGTAGATCGCGACGAGCCGGTGGCGTGCGTATCCGACCGCGGTCTCGTAGCTGACGAACTCCTTCTGCATCGTCTCGAGAACGCCAGCGCGGGTGAAGCGCGCGATCGTCGCGAGCGCCGGGAACGCCAGCGTCGACGCCGGCAGCACGAGGTGGGCAAGCGCGTCGCGAAACGCGTCGAAGCGAAGCGCGAGCAGGCTGTCGAGCAGCAGCAGCCCCGTGATCAACGGCGGCGCGTCGACGTCGTTCGAGAGCCTGCCTCGCAGCGGCAGCACGTCGAGGTCCATCGCGAACAGCAGCTGCAGCATGATCGCGAGCCAGAAACTGGCGATCGCGAGACCGCCGACCGTCAACAGGCGGATCAGGTGGTCGATCGGGGCGTTGTAGTTGACCGCCGCGAGCGTGCCCAAGGGGATGCCGATCAGGGTCGCGAGGCCCAGCGCGACGAAACTGAGTTCGATCGTCGCGGGCAGCGTGCGCGCGATGTCCTCGGCGACCGGTCGGTTGCTGAAGACGCTGAAGCCGAGGTCGCCGCGCGCGACCTGCTTGAGGTAGACCCAGAACTGCTCGTGCATCGGCCGATCGAAGCCGTACTTCGTGCGGATCTGGGCGATCTGCTCGGCGGTGGAATTCTCGCCGGCGAGTGCAGCCGCCGGATCGCTCGGCACGATCCGCATGAGCACGAAGGTCAGCAGCAGCAGGCCGAACAGTGCCGGCAGCACCAGCAGCGAGCGCCGAATCAGGAACCTGATCATGCGGTCGGGTCAGGTTCCGCCGCGGGCGTCGCCGGTGGTGGGTGCATCGATCCGGCTCTCAGTCCTTCAGCGACATGTAGCGCAGGTCGCCGCCGCCGCCGATCGGACTGAACTTGTAGCCCTCGACCCGCTTGGTCAGCCCGCGCAGCTGCACCGTGTTGTACACCCAGATGTCGGCGGCCTCGTCGACGACGATTCGCGACGCGTCCTCGTAGAGCTTGCTGCGCTTGGCCTGATCGGAGATCGAGCGTGCCTCGCGCAGCAGCGCGTCGACCTTCGCGTTCGAGTACCAGGACGACGCCTTCCACGTGCCGTGGAACTGGCTGTCGTAGGTCTGCCCGATCCAGTTCTCCGGGTCGACGAAGTAGGTGCTGATCCAGTGGATCCACATGTCGGGCGTCGTCTCGGGCTTGCCGGTCGACGACGTCAGGTTCGGCCACTGGTTCGGGGTGATCTTCGCCTTGATCCCGATCTTCTTCAGGTCGCTCTGCAGCAGCTGGGCGGCCTGGAGCGTCTGGTCGAGCTCGGACTGGGTGTGGATCTCGATCTCGCGATCGACCGGTGCGCCGGCCGTCTTCGCCTTGTCGCAGTCGGCCTTCGCCTTCTTCAGGTCGAAGGCATAGCCCTTGAGATCGGCCGGCGTGCCCCAGAGATTCTTCGGGATCGGGCCCGCGTTGCGCTCGGCGTAGCCCTTCAGGATCACCTTGATGAAGCCGTCGTAGTTGAAGGACTGGCTCACGCATCGACGGAAGTCGACGTTGTCGAAGGGCGGCTTCTTGTTGTTCATCCGGATGATGAAGACCCGCATCGATTCGTCGCGGGCCACGGCCGTGGTCGCGTTCTTCGCGACCCGCTCGACCTGGTCGGTCGGCAGATAGCTGTCGGTGGAATCGAGGTCGCCGCGCATCAGCGCGAGCACGCGCGTCGAGGTCTCCTTCACCGGGCGCGACTGCACGCTGTCGATCGGCTTGGGGTTGTCCGACCAGCCGAAGAAGTGATCCTTGTTGCGCGCGAGGTCGAGCTTCTCGCGAGGAACGTAGCTCGCCGGATCGATCGAATACGCCCCCGACCCCGCCGCGTTGTTGGCGAGCCAGCCGCTGCCCCAGTCTCCATCCTTCTCGTTCGCCTTCACGAGCTTCGCGTTGACCACCGCAACCAGCGGCACCGTCGCGAGGAACGGGGCGTACGGCTTCTCGAGCTGGAACTTGACGGTCAGCTTGTCCGGCGCCGTCACCTTCTCGGACTTGAGCACCGGCAGGAACGCGCCGGCCGGCCCGCGCTTCATGCCCAGCACGCGCTGGAAGCTGTAGGCGACGTCGGCGGCGGTCAGTTCGCTGCCGTCGTGGAACTTCACGCCCGGCTTGATCTTGAACGTCCAGGTCAGTCCGTCGTCGCTGACGGTGTGGCTTTCCGCCAGCCAGGGCTTGAGCTCCGGCGGGTTGCCGATGTATCGGTACAGTCCGTCGTAGACGTTGAGCAGCACGTACTGCATCGGCACGTCGTAGATCGCGTGCGGATCGAGGCCGGCCGGCAGCTGGTCGCCCCAGACCAGCGAGGCACGCTTGCCCTGGGCGTGGGCACTGCCGGGGTGCGCGGCCAGTGCCGTCAGTGCGAGCGTCGCGGCACAGGCAGTCGAGATGATCAGCTTGTTCATCGTCATTCCCCTCTACGGTTTCAGTGACGGGCGGTCGCCGCTTCCGGTGGCATCGGATACGCCACCGGGCTGTGGCTCAGGTTCATGTGGATCAGCGTCCGCAGCAGCATCAGCGATGCGACGACCGGATTCACCACCGGCACGCCGATGCCGTCCTGCAGCGCGGTCGACGCGTCCTGGAACGCGAGGCTCATGCAGCCGAGCACGATCGTGTCGGCACCGTCCTGCTCGACCGCGAGGCGACCGGCCGCGATCGCGCGCTCGAGTGCCTGTTCGCGATTGCGCGCGATCTCGATGACCGAGAGCCCGATCGGACGGACGGAAGCGAGCCGGTCGTCGATGCCCGTCGCGTTCAACTCGGCACGGCCGCGCGTGCCGCCGCCGGTCGGCGAGAGGATCGAGAACCGGTCGCCGAGCTGGACGGCGATCTGGAACGCGCACGCGCCGGGCCCGACGACGGGCATCCGCACCGACTGCCGGATCGCCGACATGCCCGGGTCGCTGAAGCAGCCGTTGATCGCGCCGGCGAATCCTTCGCGTTCCGCTGCAGCGATGCCGTCCATGATGCCGGGCACGGCGATCGCCGCGTCGCGAACCGACTGGATCGCGTCCGGGCCACCCGGGTTCGCGCGGACCTCGACCGTCAGGCCGTCACCGGCGTTTCGGTTCAGGAACGCCTGGCGCTCGGTGATGACACCGCTGCCCAGAACCTGGTCGAGCTTGCCGGGCAACTGATAGAGAACGCGCGTCATCGCAGCCCGGCGAGGGTGTCACCGATCATCGTGCAGGCATCGTCGAGCGCGTCGGCGACGAGGTTGCGTTCGCGCCTCAGCCCGGTCTCGAGCATCCAGCGTTGCGGGTCGTCGGCGGCGAGCCGATCGAGCTTCGGGATGTCGTAGAGCCGCGGGATCATCGTGGTCTGGGGCGTGTAGCCGTACGGATCGTGGCCGTAGGTGCCCTTCGCCGTGCTCTGCAGGGGCACCAGCAGCCGGGACAGCCGCTTCATGCAGCGGTTGACGGCATCCGCTTCGGCCTCGTTGCCCGCGCCCTGGTCGAAGCGCGCCCGCAGCTCGATGGCTGCACGGTCGAAACGCGCGGCGACGGCCTGGAACTCGCGGGCCTGCGCGAGCGCACCGTCGAGCCCGACGGTTCGCCCGCTCGACGCGAGCTCCTCGAGTCGGCCGACGAACTGGTCTGCGACCGAGCCGAAGCGATACGGCAGCACTGGCGCGGTGCAGAGTTCCCAGACATAGGCCGCGTAGAGCTTCAGGTGCAGCGCGAAGTAGTCCCAGTCGAGCTTGTCGCGATAGCACTCGAGCGAATGGTGCCACCACCCGAGCGTCGCGTTCGCCGACGCCTTCAGTTCGTCGGCGGTGAAGCCGCCTTCACCGTGGAAGCTGGGAATGCCCAGCCCGAAGAACGAGTTGTCTCCGGTCTTCACGGCGCGATGCCAGCGATAGGGGATCTTGCCGAGCAGCCGCTTCTCGATCGACTGGTGGAATTCCTTGAGTTCGGCGTTCGAACTGGTCTTCCACTCGGTGGTGCCGAAGCACGACGGCTGATCGATCTGCATGTAGGCGACGGCGTGCCGGCGCAGGCGGTCCCAGTACTGGTCGACGAACCAGCTCGAACCGGCCATCGTGCCGGTCTCGTGCGCGGTCCAGAAGCCGAAGACGATGCCGCGCCGCAGCTGGTCCTTGTACTTCGAGAAGACGCGCGCGAGTTCGAAGAAGCAGGCGTTGCCTGCCGCGTTGTCGGTCGCCGCCTCTCCGAACCAAGAGTCCTGGTGACCACCGACGAGCACGAAGTCCTGATCGGGCCCGCGCGTCATGTCCGCGACGGTGATCTGTATCGGCTTCCAGCCGTTCTCGACCTCGGTCGCGAGGTGGACCATCACCTTCTCGCGCTCGGCCATCTCGCGAAGCTTCAGGCCAGCGGTACGGGCGATCCCGATGCACGGGATCGTGGGCATCTCCGTCTTCCAGGTCTGCGGTGTCGGGTTGCCCCACACCGGCTTGACCGAACCGAAGGGCACCGCGTCGTTGGTGTCGTGCCCCCAGTTCATCATCACGGCGCCGATCGCGCCCTTCTCGCCGGCGATGCGCTGCTTCTCGTGCCGCGCCGGCGAATACGAGAGTTCGCTCAGGATGATCTTGCCGGTGACGTCGCGGGTCTCGTAGTCCTTGTAGCCGCCGTCTCCGGCCCAGACGAGTTGCCCCGACAGGCCTTCCGGCAGCGTCTTCAGGCTGTGGCCGAGCGTGTTCGCCTCGATCGCGAGATCGACGGGCGACGTCACCCTGAATCGCGCGACGCCGGGAAAGCTCACGACCGCCGGGAACTCGTGCACGACCGTGCTCAAGCCGAGCGAGGACATCACGTCGCGCGAGTAGTGCGCCATCCGCCTGCCGTTCTCCGATCCCGCGAGCCTGGAGGGGATCTCGGTGCAGATGTGGTCGACGTGCTTGCGCACGTTCTCGATCGCCATCGCGGACATGACATCTGCTTCCGACATCGTCGCTCCTTCGGACAGGGGTGGCCGGGAAAGTCTATCCCGCGGCCGCCGTCCGGCACAAGGCCCGGGGACGGTGCACGAAGACGCACCGGATTGTCGAGTGCGCACCGCCTCGACGCGCGATTCGACATGGGGAAGTGTCGGGTACGCCCCCGGAACTTGTATAGTCGCCGTGCGCGACGCGCCCGGATTTCGGAATGCAGCGACAAGG
The DNA here is from genome assembly GCA_050248115.1 of Lautropia sp. Lineage (GTDB taxonomy): Bacteria > Pseudomonadota > Gammaproteobacteria > Burkholderiales > Burkholderiaceae_E > Lautropia. Next base: position 140,992 of record JBFWSZ010000008.1, on the reverse strand, counting down.
AGCATCGAATTGACTCTCAGGATCGGCGTCGACATCGGCGGCACGTTCACGGATCTGGTCTGCCTGCACGAGGGCAGCGGGGCCGTCACCAGCGCGAAGGCGCTGAGCACGCCCGGCGATCTGCTCGAGGGCATCATGGCGTGTGTCGAGCAGGCCGGCGTCTCGCTCGCCGACTGTCGCCTCGTGATCCATGGCACGACGATCGGCATCAACGCGCTGCTCGAGGAGAAGGGGGCGTGCACCGGCCTCATCACGACCGAAGGCTTCAGGGACGTGCTCGGCATCGGGCGCGGAAACTTCCACCGGATGTACGACGTGCTCTATCGGCGTCCCTCGCCGTTGGTGCCGAGAGGGCGTTGCCTCGAAGTGGCGGAGCGACTGAGCGCGAACGGCGAGGTGCTGACGCCGCTCGACGAAGCGGCGGTGCGGGCAGCGGCGCGGCGTCTCGGCGAACGCGGGGTCGAAGCGGTCGCGATCGTGTTCCTGTTCTCGTACAAGTCGCCGGAACACGAACGTCGGGCGGCCGAGATCGTCGAGGCCGAATTGCCCGGCGTATCGATCTCGGTGTCGCACCGCATCTCGCAGGAGTGGCGCGAGTACGAACGGACCAGCACCACGGTGGTCAACGCCTACATCCAGCCCGTGATGGCGCGCTACCTGGGCGCGTTCGACGACTCGCTGCGCCGGCGCGGCTTCGACGGCCGGATCCTGGTGACCCAGTCGAACGGAGGCGCCTTCTCCATCGACGCGGCGCGGGTGAAGCCGGTGCACACCGTCGAGTCGGGGCCCGCGGCGGGCGCGATGGGTTGCGCGAGCCTCGCGCCGATCCTGGGCCACGAACGACTGATCGCCTTCGACATGGGAGGCACCACCGCCAAGTGCGCGATCGTCGAGGGCGGCCTGGTGCAGACGACGGACGAGTACCAGGTGAACGGGCATCCGATGCGGGTGCCCGTCATCGACATCAAGGAAGTCAGTGCCGGTGGCGGCACCATCGCGTGGATCGACGTCGGCGGCGCGCTCGCGCTCGGGCCGCAGAGCGCGGGGGCCGACCCGGGCCCCGTCTGCTATGGCCGAGGCGGTACCGGTCCGACGGTCACCGACGCCAACCTGGTGCTCGGGCGCATCGCGTCGAGCACCTTCGTCGGCGGGACGATGGCGCTGGACGCGGCAGCAGCGCACCGGGCGATCGACGAGCGACTGGCCAGGCCGCTCGCGCTGGATCCGGTCGACGCCGCGGCCGGCGTGCTGCGCCTCGCGAACGTGAAGATGGCGCTGGCGGTCCGCAGCATCACGACGGAGCGCGGGCTCGATCCCCGCGACTACGCGCTCGTCGCGTACGGCGGCGGCGGGCCGCTGCATTGCGTCGCGATCGCGCGCGAGATCGGGATTCCGAAGGTCGTGATTCCGCCGTCGCCCTCGACGTTCTCGGCGTGGGGCATGCTCGCCACCGACCTTCGCCACGACCTCGTCCGGACGGTGCTCGAGCCGCTCGAGCGCGCGGATGTCGCGTGGGCACGCGCGCGCTACGAGGAGATGCGGGAGGAGATCGCGTCGGCGATGCCCGCCGTCGGCACGCCCCGGATGCACCTCGGTGCCGATCTGCGCTACCTGGGCCAGATCCACGCGGTCAGCGTCGCGCTCGAGCGCCTCGAGGACTGGCCCGATGTCCGCCGCGAGTTCGATGCAGCGCACCTGCGCGCCTTCGGCTACAACGCCCCCGACGTCGAGGTCGAGCTGATCAACCTGCGGCTCACCGTCGTGTTCCCGCTGGAACGGCCTCGAGTCGCCGAGATCGGTCCGGTCGCAGGCGCGACCGCCGTGCCGGGCTCGCGCCGGATCCATTCGATGAGCTCGGGAACGGCTCGGACCTTCGAGGTGTTCCAGCGCGCCGACCTGCGCGCCGGGCAGGTGATTGCCGGCCCTGCCGTGGTCGAGGAGCCCGGCACGACCACGGTCATCGAGGAAGCGGACGTGATCACGGTCGATCGATTCGGATGCCTCTGCATCGATGTCGGTGTCGGCACTGCGCAGCCTGCCTGAAGGCGGAACCCCTTGAACGGAGCGATACGCGGATGAGCAGCAGTACGAAGCGCGACACGGCGCCGGACGCCGTGACGGTGGAGGTGGTGCGGGCGGCGTTCAACGCCGCGGCGGAGCGAATGCGCATCACGATGATCAAGACGGCCTACAACCACATCATCAGCGAGACGCTGGACTTCGGCTGCGCGATCTTCGACGCCGACGTGCAGATGCTGTCCCAGGGAATCGGCATGCCGATCTTCCAGGGTCACCTCGGTTTTCCGATCCAGGCGACGATCGACGCGCGCGGGATCGGCGCATTCCGGGAGGGCGACGTCTTCATCCACAACGACCCGTACACCGGCAACGGCAACCATCTCAACGACGTGTGCATGTTCGCGCCGGTGTTCTGGCAAGGCGAACTCGCCGGATTCGTGTCGGTCAAGGCCCACTGGAGCGATGTCGGCGGTCCGGTGCCATCGAGCATGCAGGTCGGTTCGCGGGACTTCCGCCAGGAGGGACTTCGCTTCCAGTCGGTGCGCCTGATCGACCGGGGCGAGATGAACGACGAGGTGCTCGGCATCATCCGCTCCAACATCCGCGTCGAGAGTGGCACGCTGAAGGATGCGCAGGCGATGATCGCCGTGTGCCGGGCCGGCGTGAGCTACTTCGGCGAGATCCTGGCCAAGTACGGCCTCCCGACGGTGACCGGCGCGGCGAACAGGTACTTCGAACAGTCGGAGCGGCGCACGCTCGCCGCGCTCGCGCAGGTGCCGCCCGGGGTCTACCACGCTGTCGGACACTTCGACGACGACGGCATCGACCGAAGCCGGCCCGTGCGGGTGGAGATGTCGATCACCGTGGCTCCCGACGGCCTGACGGTCGACTTCACCGGCTCGGCCGACCAGGTCGTCGGCCCGTTCAATTGCGGCGATGCGATCACGACAAGCGCCTGCCGACTGCTGCTCAAGTTGCTGACGACGCCGCTCGACCCGGTCGACGAAGGCTGCTTCAGGCCGTTGCGCGTGGTGATCCCGCGGCGCTCGGTGCTCGCCTGCGAGGAGCCGGCGCCGACGGCGCGCTACTACGTGCCGGTCAACCTGCTGATCGAGCTGGGACAGCGCGCGCTCGCCCCCGCGATGCCCGATCGTATTCCGGCAGGCGCATACGGTGACCAGATGCCGACCATCGCCTACGGCACGCATCCGCGCACCGGCCGACTCTACATCCAGGGGGATCTCAACGCCGGCGGGACCGGTGGGCGTCCCGGCTACGACGGCGAATCCGGCATGATCATCCTGGGCGGCTCGACCGCACGCAACAATCCGGTCGAGGTCGTCGAGTCGCGCGTCCCGTCGATCCGGGTCGTGCGGTATGCCCTGCGCCAGGATTCCGGCGGGGCCGGCCGGTTTCGTGGAGGCCTCGGTCTGGAGCGGGCCTACGAGTTCCTCGACGACGGCCACATCACGTTCAGCCTCGAGCGCAAGGCGACGCCACCGTGGGGACTGTGGGGTGGCAAGGACGGTGCAGTCAACGACGTCGAGATCCGCTCGCCGGACGGCGCGACGCGTCACGTGCGCAAGGAAACCGGCCACCTGATCCGCAAGGGCGAGGTCGTGCGCACGCTGACCGGGGGCGGTGGCGGCTTCGGCCCGCCGTCGGCGCGTGATCCGGAGGCGGTGCGGCGCGACGTCGACGAAGGCTACGTGTCGGCGCAGGCGGCGCAGCGCGACTACGGCGTGCAGGTGCCGCCGAAAGGGCGCGGCGGCCGATGAGCGTTGCGGCTGCCGGGTCGACCGGCACCGCGCCCGGATGCTTCATGAGCCTCGCGTTGCGCGTGGCTCGCCGGGCCGGCGCTCGAGGCGGTGCGTCCCGTGCGCCGTGCCGGCCAGCGCGAACGCCTGCCGTCCCCGCAGTCCCGCCGCTCGAAATATATTTGGCCAACGACACAAATATATTTAAACTGGGCACCGATACGCGGAATGCGGTGGGGCGCTGGGTCGATGGTGACGTGCTTCTGTGCTGAGCCAATGGTGGTCGGATGAACGCGTCGGTCCGATGGGAGCGCGACGACTACTCCCGCGTTCCCTTCTCGCTCTATCACGACCCTGCGATCTACGCGCAGGAGATGGATCGCATCTTCCGCGGTCCGGTCTGGTGCTACCTCGGGCTCGAGGCGGAAGTGCCCGATCCCGGCGACTTCCGCACGACCTGGGTCGGCGATACCCAGGTGGTGGTGTCGCGCGCCAAGGACGGCGAGATCGCCGCCTTCGTCAACCGCTGCAGCCATCGCGGCGCGCAGATCGTCCGCAAGACGCACGGCAATGCCACCGACCACGTGTGCATCTACCACCGGTGGTGCTACTCGCCTAAGGGCGAGTTGATCGGCATTCCGTTCCGGCGTGGGCTCAGGGGCGAAGGCGGAATGCCGAAGGACTTCGATCCGAAGGCGGTCGCGCCGCGCAGGCTGCGGGTGCGCAACTTCCACGGCGTGCTGTTCGGCACGTTCTCGGACGAGACCGAGCCGCTCGAAGACTACCTCGGCACCTTCGGCACGGGCATGCTCGAGCGCTTCTTCCACAAGCCGATCGAGGTGCTGGGGTACTCGCGGCAGCTGATCCGCGGCAACTGGAAGCTGTACGCGGAGAACCTGCGCGACACCTACCACGCGAGCCTGCTGCACGAGTTCTTCGTGACCTACGGCGTCGACCGCGCGACGCAGAAGGGCGGCGTGAAGATGGACGCGCGCCATCGCCACAACATGAACCACGCGTACCCGGCGTCGGACAGCCAGGAAGGCGCGAAGCAGGCGTACGCCGGCATCGCCGGCGTCGAACTCGACCGGCTGCGGCTGAGCGACACGAAGCTGCTCGACTACACCTCCGAGTTCGACGACACGCTGAGCCTGGCAACACCGACCTTCTTCCCGAACGTGGTCGTCATCCAGATCAACAACAGCCTGAGCACGCGCCAGATCCGGCCGAAGGGCGTCGACGCCTTCGAGGTCTTCCAGACGCTCTTCGGCTACGCGGACGACACCCCGCAGATGCGCCGCCACCGGTTGATCTCGGGCAACCTCGTGGGCCCGGCAGGGCTCGTCAGCATGGAGGACGGCGAGGCGATCGAACTGGTGCACGCGTCGACGCGCGCGGGCCCGGCGGGATCGTCGGTCATCGAGATGGGCGGGCGCGGACCGGTCACCGATCTCGCGCACCGGGTGACCGAGACGCCGATCCGGGGGTTCTGGTCGTACTACGCCGAGCTGATGGGCTTCGAGGCGCCGGGCGGAATCCGATGAGCGCCGCCGTCGCGCCCAGGCCGGCCGGGCCCGGCATCGAGGTCCGGCACGCGATCGAGGACCTGATGGCCGAGTACGGCCTGCTGATCGACGAGAACCGTCTGGAAGAATGGGTCGCGCTGTTCGACGACGCCTGCGACTATCGCGTGATCACCCGCGAAAACGTCGAGCAGGGCCTGCCGAACGTCATGATCTGGTGCGACAACCGGGCGATGCTCCGGGACCGTGTCGAGTCGTACCGCCACGTGAACGAATACAACCTGCACTGGGACCGCCACGTGATCGGTCCGTTGCGCCACTGCGGGCAGGTCGACGGCGCCTGGCGAATCGAGGCGGGCTACAGCCTCGCGCAGACCACGCTCGAAGGGCGGACGACGCTGTTCAGCGTCGGACGCTATCGCTGCGACATCCTCGTCGATGGCGCAGGCGCGCGCTTCAGGTCGGTCCTCGTGATCGTCGACACCGCGCTGGTTCCCTCGCTGCTCGCGACGCCGATATGACGCCGCGCGCGCTGTCCATGGACTTCCCGACTGGAGACTCGTGATGAATCGATCGATGCGCCACCTTGTATCGGCCGCAGTGCTGGCCGCATTCGCCGTGGGCGCGCACGCGCAGCAGGACGTGATCCGAATCGGCGTGCTGGTGCCGGCGTCGGGACCCGCGTCCTACTTCGGCGTGCCGGCCAAGCAGGCGATGGAACTCGCGGTCGAGCAGGTCAACAAGAGCGGCGTCAACGGCCGCAAGCTGCAGCTGCAGGTTGAGGATGGCGCCTGCAGCCCGCTGACGACCACCAACGCGGCGAAGAAGCTGATCGAGCAGTTCAAGCCGCACGCGATGATCGGCGAGTGGTGCTCCGACGCCGCGCTCGCGATGGCCCCGATCGTCGAGGCCGCGAAGGTGCCCACGATCAACGTCACGTCGGCGGCGGTGCGGCTGACCGAATCGGGCTACAAGTACGCGTTCCGCATCTTCCCGCACGCGGACATCCAGAACGTCGCGCTCGCCAACTACGCGTCCAAGCGAATGGGCGCGAAGACGGCGGTCATCCTGTACGAGAAGACCAACGCCGGCCTGGACAACGCCACCTCGTTCGAGAAGTACTTCACCGCGAACGGCGGCAAGGTGCTCGCGAAGATCGACTTCGGCCGGGACGTCAACGACTTCAGCTCGATCGCCACGCGCGTCGCGTCGCTCGGCAAGGTCGACATCCTGCCCACCTACGGTCTCGAGGGACAGGCGATCCGCCTGACGCAGGCGCTCGCGCAGGCCGGCATCACCAAGGGCGGCGGCGGCACCGGTGCGCCGCTCGGCACGATCTACCTGCCCTACGGCTTCGACAAGAAGGCCGGGCCTTCGTCGAAAGGCTACGTGCGCATCGTGCAGTTCGATCCGACCGAATCGCGCACGGTCGTGAAGGACTTCGTCGCGGCGTTCAAGGCGAAGTACGGCGCGGACCAGACCCCGAGCCACATCCACGCGCACTCGTACGACGCCGTGATGCTGATCGCCGAGGCCGTGCGCCGCGGGGGAACCGACAGCGAGAGCATCCGCGCGCAGCTGGCGAAGATCAAGGACCTCGAGCTGACGACCGGCACGATCAGCTTCGACGCGAAGGGACAGAACATCGACCCGTCTGCGATGCACTTCGTCGAGACCAACGCCGATTTTTCCTGGAAGGTGCTCGAGCGCTAGGCCCGGCGCCGCCCACCGATGACCGACTTCGGCACGCTGCTCGCGCAGCAATGCATCAACGGCGTCTACCTCGGGTGCATGTACGTCCTGGTGTCGCTGGGGCTGACGCTGATCTATGGCGTGATGAACCAGATCAACTTCGCGCACTCGGACTTCGTCACCTGGGGCGCGTTCGCCGCGTTCTTCTTCGCGACGCGGCTCGCCGCGCACGCGCTCGGCATACCGGACACTGCCGCCTACCTGCTGTCGGTGGTGGTGGCCTTCGGCGTGGGGTGCCTGCTGGGCTACCTGATCAACGCCACGGTGTTCGCGCCGCTGCGCGAGCGCGGCGATGAACTCCGTCCGCTGATCGCGACGATCGGCGTGTCGGTGCTGCTGGAGAACGGCCTGCTCGCGCTGGTGGGGCCGGTGCCGTTCCAGTTCAACTCGCCGTTCTCCCAGGAGACGATCCGCATCGGCCGGATCTTCTTCACGCAGCAGAACCTGCTGGTCGTCGTGGTGACCGTGCTGACGGTCGGTGCGCTGTACGCGTTCCTGCGGTTCACCTTCGTCGGCAAGGCGCTGCGGGCGGTCGCGCAGGATCGCGAGACCGCCGGCCTGATGGGCATCGACCAGGCGTTCCTGATCGGCCTGACGATCGTGATCGCCTCGGGCCTCGCGGGGCTTGCCGGCGCGCTGCTGGGCCCGGTGATCGTGCTGTCGCCCTTCGCCGGGGCGACGGTGATCGTCAAGGCGTTCGCGATCGTGATCATCGGCGGCTTCGGCAACATCGAGGGCACGATCCTCGCGGGCCTGCTGGTCGGCGTCGTCGAGGCGCTCACGGTGCAGTACCTCGGCTCGGGGCTGATCGACCTGATCGTCTTCGGCATGCTGCTGCTGACGCTCGCGGTGCGGCCCACCGGCCTCGTCGCCGAGCGGCGCGAGGTCAACGTCTAGTGGCGCCGTCGCGCTCGCCGCGAAGGCTCGGGGTGATCGTGGCGATCCTGGTGATCGCGGTGCTCCCGATCGTGCTCCAGAGCCCGTACTGGCGCGGCCTGCTGATCGTCGGCGCGATGAACGTGATGCTCGCGCTCGCGCTGAACCTGGTGCTGGGTTATACCGGGCAGTTGCACCTGGGCCAGGCCGGCTTCTTCGCGGTCGGCGCGTACGTGTCGACGATCCTCGTGAAGACCTGGGGCTGGAGCTTCTGGCTCGCGGTGCCGGCCGCCTTCGGCGCGGCCGGCCTGCTCGGCCTGACGCTCGCGCTGTTCGCGGTGCGTCTGCGCGGGCACTACCTCGGCATCGCGTCGCTCGGCTTCGCGGTGATCGTCTACCAGGGAATCGTGAACTGGGAGAGCGTCACCGAGGGCATGCGCGGCATCTACGGCATCGCGCCGCCGCCGCCGATCGGCCTCGGCCCGCTCGGCGAGATCGCGTTCTCGAATTCGGCGAACCTGTTCTACCTGGTGGCCGCCGTGGCGCTGCTGGTGTACCTGCTGCTCGAGCGAATCGTCGAGTCCCCGATCGGGCAGGCACTGCGCGCGATCCGCGAGGACGAGATCTCGGCGTCCTCGCTCGGCATCGACAGCCGGGTCTGGAAGGCGTTCGCGTTCTCGCTGGGCTCGGCGGTGGCCGGCCTCGCCGGTTGCTTCTACCCGGTGTTCGTCGGCACGCTGGTGCCCGACGCGTTCGGCATCGTCGAGTCGTTCACGATGATGGCGATGGTGATCGTCGGCGGCATGGGTACGATGGTGGGGCCGGTGCTCGGCGCGACCGTGCTCACCTTCCTGCCCGAGTTGTTCCGCGAGTTCGGCGAGATGCGGCTCATCGTCTACGGGCTGTCGCTCACGCTGGTCGTGCTGTTCATGCCGGGCGGGCTCGTGCAGGGATGGAGCCTGCTGAGGGCGCGCATGCGGCCGTCGTCACGCGCGTCGTCGCAGGCGCGGGCGTCGTGACGGCGCCGGAGGCCGCCGCCGGGCCGTTGCTGAGCGCAGTCGGTCTGCAGCGCAGCTTCGGCGGCGTCCACGCGGTGCGCAACATCAGCCTTTCGGTGCCGCGCGACGGCGTGTTCGCGCTGATCGGCCCGAATGGCGCCGGCAAGTCGACGATGCTGAACCTGCTGTCGGGTGCCTATCAGCCCAACGCCGGCACGATCCGGTTCGACGACCGGGATCTCGTCGGCCTGCAGGCGCACGAGCGCGTGCGGATCGGCATCGCGAGGACCTTCCAGAGCATCCGCCTGTTCAAGCAGCTGTCCGTGCTCGAGAACGTGCTCGCCGGCTTTCACGTCCATCACCGCATTCCGCCGTGGCAGTACGTGATCCACGGCGCCGCGTTCCGGCTCGACGCGAAGCGCTGCCGCGACGACGCGCTCGCGCTGCTCGGGCTGGTCGGGCTCGACGACCACGCCGCGCAGCGTGCTGGCGCGCTCGCGTACGGCCAGCAGCGGATGCTCGAGATCGCCCGCGCGATGGCGACGCGCCCGCGACTGCTGATGCTCGACGAACCGGCGGCGGGACTGAACCCGGCCGAGGTCGATTTCCTGCTCGCGCTGCTGCGCGACCTCGTGCGGCGCGGCATCACGGTCGTGCTCGTCGAGCACAACATGGACCTGGTGATGAACGTCGCCGATCGGGTGTTCGTGATGAATCACGGCGAGGCGCTGTTCGAGGGCAGCCCGCACGAGGTGCAGAACGATCGCCGGGTGATCGACGCCTATCTCGGCGCCGGTGCGGGCGAGGCGGCCGGATGATCCTCAAGACCGAGAAGCTGAGCTTTTCCTACGGCGCGATCCGGGCGGTCGTCGACATCGACCTCGAGGTCGAGGAAGGCGAGATCGTCACGCTGATCGGTTCGAACGGCGCAGGCAAGTCGACGACGCTCAGGGGCATCGCCGGCATCATGGCGCCGGCGTCGGGGCGGGTGCTCTTTCGCGGGCAGGACGTCACGCGCATGCCCTCGCACGAGCGCTCGGCGGCGGGCATCGCGCTCGTGCCCGAGGGTCGACGCGTCTTCCCGTACCTGACCGTGGTCGAGAACCTCGAGATGGGCGGATTCCGGCACCGCGGCGACAGGCCCCGCATGCGGCAGCTGATCGACCGGATGATGGACACCTTTCCGCGGTTGCGCGAGCGCGCGACGCAGAAGGCGGGCACGCTGTCCGGCGGCGAGCAGCAGATGCTCGCGCTGTCGCGCGCGCTGATGTCCGAGCCGCGGCTGCTGTGCCTGGACGAGCCGTCGCTGGGGCTCGCGCCGATCATCGTGCAGGAGATCTTCCGCCACATCCGCGAGATCAATGCGAGCGGCGTGAGCGTCCTGCTGGTCGAGCAGAACGCGCGCGTGGCGCTCGAGACGGCCGGCCGCGGCTACGTGCTCAAGAACGGGAGCGTGATCGCTCAGGGGGCGTGCGCCGAACTGCGCGAGAACGCGCTCGTCCGGAGCGCCTACCTGGGGCAGCGACGCGACGATGCGCACCCGCGCGGCCAATCGACCGCCGGCTGAGCCGGTATCCCGTCCGAGGCGAACGTGCGCCGCATCTACAGCATCAGCCACTATCTCTGCCCGCCGGACCTGGCGCTGCTGCCTTTCCTGGACGCGGTCGTCGCGAGCGGCTTCGTCGGCGTCGGGCTGACCGAGCGGGCGCTCGAGGAAGTCGCGCCGCGCGTGCTTCGGCGCGAACTCGCGGCTCGCGGCCTGTCGGTGTCGTCGGTCAACAGCGCGGGCTACTTCCTGCACGCCGATCCTGCCGCCGCCGGGCGCCAGGCGCAGCGCAACGCCTGGCTGGTGCAGTGCGCGGCCGAGCTCGACGGTGCGCCGCTGAACGTCATCGTCGGCGGTCTCGGCCACGCCGGCGGGTCGCTGACGCTCGCGCAGGCCAGGCGCAAGGCCGGGGCGTGCCTCGGGCAGCTCGGTTCGCAGGCGCACGCCGTCGGCGTCCCGTTGCTGTTCGAACCGATCCACCCGATCGGCATGTGGGCCAAGGGCTGCGTCCATTCGCTCAGGCAATCGCTGGACATGATCGCGGCGATGCCGGCGACGCGCGTCAACCTCGACCTGTTCCATTCGTGGTGGGACGAGGACGTCGAGGACTTCCTCTCGCGCGACGATCGACCGCTCGGCCTGCTCCAGATCTGCGACGTTGCGCCGCTCGGGCAGGACGACGCGCCGCGCCGCGTGCCGCTGGGCGAGGGCGTGCTGGACATCGAGGGCCTGCTCCGCGCGGCGCTGTCGCGCACGCAGCGCCCGGCGATCGAGGTCGAGCTCTTCGCGTTCCAGATGCCCGCCCGACGCTTCGACGACGTGCTCGCGTCGACGGTGAGCCAGCTGGACGCGCTCGATCCGCGACTGCCGTGAGCGGCGCTCGCGTCAGCGCGCGATGCAGGCCTGCGGCAGGTTCACCAGAAACTCGGTCAGGCCCTTCGCGTCGGGCGCCGGCCGCATGTGCTCGACCATCGCGGCGCCGGCGGCGACGCCGTCGCGCGAACGAAACGCGTCGACGATGCGCTGGTGCTGCTCGAACGAGGTCGCGATGTGCCCGAGCGCGGCGAACGCGTGCCGGCGGTAGTAGCCGGTGCGCGTTCGGATGTGCAGCACCTCCTGACGCAGGTACGGATTGCGCGTCGCCCGGTAGATGAGTTCGTGGAATCTCAGATTGCTCTCCTGCCAGCCGGCGACGTCGTTCGCCTTCGCGACCGCCGCGCTCGAGGCCTGATGGCGCACGAGCTCGTCGAGGTCCGAAGCGGACATGCGCTGGCACGCGAGCCGCGCGGCGACGCCTTCGAGTTCGGCCAGCAGTTCCCACAGCGTGAGCAGCTGCTGCAGGTCCATCTTGGCGACGATCATGCCACTGCGCGGGATGCTGGTGACCATCCCCTGCGCCTCGAGCTGGATCAGCGCTTCGCGGATCGGCGTGCGCGACACCTTGAACCGGGCGGCGAGCTTCTCCTCGTCGATCGGATCGCCCGGCAACAGTACCGCCTCGCGGATCGCCCGCTCGATCTCGCCGCGGATCCTCGCGCTGACTTTCGTGAAAGGCTTCTTCGGACTGGCCATGGGCGCAATGCACGCGGGTCTGCGTATAGAGAACCGCATTATGATTATATTTATGGGCACCGAAGCGCAGCCGGTCGGTTCCAGCTCTTCCTAGGAGGTGAGTGAGCGATGGCAAGAATCCAGGCGTCCACTGCGCTCTCGCGGTTCCGCGTACTGGATCTTTCGCGGGTGCGGGCCGGGCCCAACTGCGTACGGATCCTCACCGACTTCGGTGCCGACGTGATCCGCATCGAACCGCCGCCGGGCGTCGATCCGAACGAGGCACTGTTCGCCGGCAACCGCAACGGCGGCGACTTCCAGAACCTGAACCGCAACAAGCGGTCGATGACGCTCAACCTGAAGCGGCCGGGGGCGCTCGACGTCTTCATGCGGCTGGTCGAGGGTGCCGACGTCGTCGTCGAGAACTGGCGCCCGGAGATCAAGCACAAGCTGGGCGTCGACTACGAATCGCTCGCCGCGGTCAATCCGCGCATCGTCCTCGCGAGCATCTCCGGCTTCGGCCAGGACGGCCCGGACGCCGGGCGGCCGGGCTTCGACCAGATCCTGCAGGGCATGGGCGGGCTGATGTCGGTCACCGGATTCCCCGAGAGCGGCCCGGTTCGCGCGGGGCTCGCGGTCGCCGACATGAGCGCCGGGCTGTATGCCGCGATCGGCATCCTCACCGCGCTGCACGAGCGCGAACGCTCCGGTCGCGGGCAGTGGGTCGACGTGTCGCTGCTCCACGCGCAGATCGCGATGATGGACTTCCAGGTCGCGCGCTACCTGAACGACGGCGTCGTGCCGGTCCAGGAAGGCAACGACCATCCGACCAGCAGCCCGATGGGACTGTTCCGGGCGAGCGACGGCGTGTTCAACCTGGGCGCGTCCGGCGACGGCAACTGGACGCGGATGTGCCGCGTGCTGGAGCGCGAAGCGTGGCTCGGCGATCCCGAGTTCGCGACCGAGGCGCTCCGGGTCGCGAACCGCAAGCGCCTGAACGCGCTGCTCGCCGAGCGCTTCGCGTCGCGAACCGTGCGCGAGTGGGTCGACCTGCTGACCGCGGCGGGGATCCCGGTCGGGCCCGTCTACACCGTGCCCCAGGTCTTCGAGGACGAGCAGGTCAGGCATCTCGGTGTCGTCGCCTCGCTGCCCGCGCAGGACGGCAAGACGGCGCACTACATCAGTCAGCCTGCGAACCTGAGCAGGACGCCCGCACGCGTCGTCGCGCCGGCGCCCGCATGGGGCGAGCACACCGACGAGATCATGGCCGAGATCGGCTATTCACCCGCGCAGATCGGACGCTATCGCGCCGACGCGGTGATCTGAGCAAGGAGGACACCGATGGCCAATCCCCGCATTCCCTACTTCTTCTCCGACGAGCGCGCACCGCTCGCGGCGCCTGCGCAGGGTCGTATCCTGGTGCACCTGGTCGTGAACGTCGAGAATTGGGTGTTCGACGCGCCGATGCCGCGCACGATCGTGACGCCGCCGCACGGCAAGGAGACGGTACCCGACGTGCCCAATTTCAGCTGGGTCGACTACGGCATGCGCTGCGGCCTGCCGCGCATCATCGACGCGATCACCTCGCGCGGCCTCGTCGCGTCGACCAGCTTCAACGCCAGCGTGATCGACGCGTACCCGCGCGCCGCCGAGGCGATGCTGCAGGCGGGGTGGGAGTTCATCGGCCACGGCATGCACCAGAAGGCGCTGAACCATGCCGGCGCCGAGGAGGAGGTCGTCGCGAAGAGCCTCGACAAGATCCAGGCATTCACCGGCACGCGCCCGCGCGGCTGGCTCGGTCCCGGGCTTCGCGAGAGCCACGGCACGCCCGAGACGCTGAAGGCCGCGGGCGTGGAGTACGTGTTCGACTGGGTCGTCGACGACCTGCCGAACTGGATGACGACCGCGAACGGTCCTCTGCTCAGCCTGCCGTACAACGTCGAGCTCAACGACTCGATCGTCTACGCGATCGAGAAGCACGCGACCGGCGAGATGCTGGCGCGCGTGCAGCGCACGGTCGCGCTGTTCGAGCGCGAGTCGCTGAAGCGCCCGCGCGTGCTCGCGATCGGCCTGCACCCGCACCTCATCGGCGTGCCGCATCGCTTCGGGACCTTCGAGGCGATGCTCGACCTGCTGGTGCGCACGCCCGGCATCTGCTTCATGCAGGGCGGAGAGATCGCCGACTGGTACACCGCGCAGGTGGCGCCGCCGCGCTGACGCGGTTGCACGCCGGGGTTGCGCACGCGAGTCCGGCGGCAGGGCCGCGGTCAGTCGAAGCCGAGTCCCCGCACCATGAACTCGGTCACCTCCTCGACGAGTCGCTCCGGCGGGAGATCCCTGCCGAGCGACCATCGGCGCAACGAGATCATCACCGGCAGGAAGGTCAGGATGTTCGCCGACACGTGCGGATGCGGCAGCGGCCGGCCGAGTTCGTGCGCCGCCTCGAGCGCGATGCGCTCGAACAGCCCGATGAACTCCTCGACCCGCGCCTTGATCACGCGCAGCGATTTCCGGTCGAGCAGGTGGCTGTCCTGGTAGATCAGCGCGATCTCCCGGCGGTGGGCGTGCATCACCTCGCATACCGCGCGGATCGCCGACCTCACGCGGGCGGTGGGATCGCTCGACGTCTGCACCGCCTGCAGGGCCTTCGACTGGTACTCGTCGACGATCCGGTCGCACACCATGTACAGGATGTCGTCCTTGGAGCTGACGTAGTTGTAGATGGTTCCCTGGGTCATGCCCGCCGCGCGGCCGATGTCGCGCACGGTCGTGTTGTGGAAGCCCTTCTCGAGAAGCACGCCGATCGCTGCGCTGATCAGCACCTCGCGTTTCTCGCGCACCAGCGCCGGGTCCTTGGTCGCGGTCTTGATCCTGCGACCCCGGATCTCGTTCGTGCTCCGCTTGAGTGCGGCTTCCAATGGGACCTCTCGTTCGGCTCGATCGCGCGCTCGCTTCGGCGCGGGTTCCGATTATAGGACCGTGCAACGCGTCTCTCGTGGTCGTCGCCTTGACATCGAGGGGCAAGAGCATTTAGGCTGAGCGCTCAGTCAGGTTGAAGCGTGCGACACCGAGCGCACGCGCCGGACGAGGGGGAGGCAATGATGAGAGATCTGCTGCGGGCCGGCTTCGCCGGGGCATTTTCCGTCGCGTGCGCGATAGCGTCGCCCGCGATTGCGCAGACGCAGGGCGTGACCGCCGATGCGATCCGCATCGGCGCCGTCGGCCCGATCACCGGGCCCGCGGCCTACATCGGCCTGGGCGGGCGCGACGGCCTGCAGCTCGCCGTCAACGAGATCAACGCCGCAGGCGGCGTGAACGGGCGAAAGCTGGAGGTCGTGTTCGAAGACGATGCTCACTCGCCCACGCGGGCGCTCGCCGCAGCGAAGAAGCTGGTCGAACAGGACCAGGTGTTCACGCTCTTCTCGGTCGGTGGCAGCAACGCGACCGTCGGGCTGGTCGACTACGTGCGCGACCGCAAGGTGCCGCTCTACGTCTCCTTCGCGTCCGCGCCCCAGGTGACCTTCCCGTTCGCGCGGAACATGTTCCGCGGCGGCACGACCGAGACCGCCCGTTACGGCGAGCTCTACGCCGAGATCATGGACGGGTACTTCAAGACGAAGAAGGTGGCGCTGATGCACGGGCGCGAGGAGTATCCGCGCAACGAGGCGAACGCGATCGCCACCAAGCTCAAGGCGTGGTACGGCATCGAGCCCGCCGTGCGCGTCGACTTCAGCATCGGCGACAAGGACTTCACCTCGCAGCTGGTCAAGGTCCAGCAGGCGGCGCCCGACGTGATCGCCTTCTTCGGCAATCCGGCGGAGGCGGCGATCGCCGTTCGCCAGGCGAAGGAGCTCGGCCTGAAGCAGCGCTGGTTCGTCGGCACGACCATGGTCGACACGGCGTTCGTGACCGCCGCGCGCAGCAACGCGGAAGGCGTCGTCGGCTTCGCGCTGATCCCGCTGCTGCCGACCTCGACTCACCCCGAGATGGCCAAGTGGAAGGCGGCTTGGTCCAAGGCGTACCCGAGCGCGCCGGCGGGTCGGCCGAACATCTTCGACATCCTCGCGTACAGCGACATGTACGTGCTGGCCGAAGCGCTGAAGAAGGCCGGCAAGGACCTGAGCGCGGACAAGCTGATCACGGCGCTCGAAGGCATCACCGACTACCGGGTCGGCGCGATCGCCACGCCCCGGACCTTCACCGCCAAGCACCACATCGGCAATCTGTCGCTGGTGCCGATGGTGGTCACCAAGGGGAGCTGGGAGCCGCTCGAAGGCTGGAAGCCCAGCCGCGAGAGCGACATCCTGAAGCAGTACCAGTAGCGATGCCGGTGCACCGCGGGCGGCCGACCGATCGGGCGACATGACGGCGGCCCTGGCCTTCCAGCTCGCGATCGCCGGCATCAGCGTGGGCAGCATCTATGCGCTCGCGGCGCTCGCGATCGTGATTCCGTTCAAGGCGTCCGGCGTCCTCAATTTCGGCCAGGGCGAGATCGTCACGCTCGGGGCCTACAGTGCGCTGATCCTCACCCAGCTGGCGCTGCCGTACCCCCTGGTGCTCGCGGGCGTCCTGGTCGTGGGCGCCGTGGGCGGCATCGCGATCGAGCGGCTGCTGATCCGCCCGATCGTCGCTGCGCCGGAGTTCACGCTCGTGATCGCCACCTTCGCGATCGGCCTGCTGATCAAGGGCGTGATCGCGTTGCGGTACGGCGAATCGACCGCGACGATCGACGGGCCCTTCGGCTACGAGCCGCTCGTGCTCGGCACCCTGCGGGTGAACCCGTCCTCCGCATGGATCTTCATCTGCACTGCGGCGGTCACCTTCGGCGTCGTCGCGTTCTTCCGCTACGCGAGGCTCGGCAAGGCGATGCGGGCGGTGTCGATCAATGCGGAGGCCGCCCGGCTGATGGGCATCCGGGTCGCGACGGTCTATCGGTGGGCGTGGGCGATCAGCACGGCGATCGGCGCACTCGCCGGGCTGCTGATCGCGCCGCTCGTCGGCGTGAATCCCGAGATCGGGCACCTGATCCTGCGGGGTCTGCTCGCGGCGGTGATCGGCGGCTTCACCAGCATCTCCGGCGCGTTGATCGGGGGGCTGGCCGTCGGTCTGATCGAGACTTTCTCGGGGGTGCTCGTCGGCACCGCCTTCAAGAACCTCGTGCCGTTCCTGCTGCTGATGGTGCTGCTGGTCTTTCGTCCGCACGGCCTGTTCGGCTCCGCCGATGTCAAGCGCGTCTGAGGCCCGGGCGTGAAGGCGCAGTTGCTCGCCACGATCGTCGTCGTCGGTGCGCTCGCGCTCTTCGGCGCTTCCGTCGGCACGTATCCCACGTACCTGATCAGCCTCGCGCTGATCAACGTCGTCTCGGCGCTCGGACTCAACCTGCTCACCGGCAACTCCGGGCAGATCTCGCTCTGCCACACCTCCTTCATGGCGATCGGTGCGTACGGCTCGACGTTGATGTCCACGCACTTCGGGCTGCCGTTCTGGCTTGCCGTGCCGGCCGCGGCCGCCTGCTCGGCGCTGGTGGGCGCCGCGCTCGGCTATCCGGCGAGCCGCCTGAGCGGGCTGTACCTCGCGCTCGCGACGCTGGGCTTCCTGCAGATCGTCCAGCTCGGCATCGAGGAGCTCTCGGACATCACCGGTGGCGTCAGCGGCCTGAAGGTGCCCGGTCCGGTCGTCGTGCCGGGGCTTCCGGTGTCCGAGTACGCGATGTTCCTGATCATCCTCGCGGTCTGCGTCGCGGCGATCTGGATGACCGGCAACCTCCTGCGATCCCAGATCGGGCGCGAGCTGAATGCCGTGCGGCAGAGTCCCCATGCCGCGGCCGCACTCGGCGTCTCCGTCGCGCGGGTGCGGCTGTCGGCTTTCGCGATGGCGGCTGCCTATGCGGGCGTCGCCGGCGGACTGATGGCGAACCTGGTGGGATTCATCGATCCGATCGAGTTCGGCATCTCGGCGGCGCTGCGCCACATCACGTTCATCGTGGTCGGCGGGATGGGCTCGGTCGCCGGATCGGTGATCGGTGCGACGGTGCTCAGCGGCCTGCCCGAGCTGCTGCGGCCGGTGAAGGAGTACGGTGACGTCATCTACACGGTGATCCTGCTGTTCTTCCTGCTGTTCATGCCGCGCGGCCTGGTCGTCGTCTGGGCGCGCGCGATGGCGTCGTTGCGTCGGGGTCGGCGGGCGGCGTCGCCGGTGGCTGCGCAGGAATGAGCGATCCCGCCGACGGGTCGCGGGCGTCGCGGCAATCCGATCGCCTGACGCTGGAAGGTGTCGCCGTGCGTTTCGGCGGCGTGACCGCGATCGAGGCGTTGTCGATGTCGGTGCCGGTCGGCGAGATCAGGGGCCTGATCGGCCCGAACGGCGCAGGCAAGACCACCGCGATCAATGCGATCACCGGCGCGGTTCCCGTGAGCGGCGGCGTCGTGAGGCTGGACGGCGAGATCATCTCGGGCCTGCCCGCACACCTGATCGGTCGGCACGGCGTGGCGCGGACCTTCCAGCACGTCGAGCCCTTCGCCGACCAGACGGTACTGACCAACGTGCTGGTCGGTGTCGGCCGCCACGCCGGCGCGGGCTTCTTCGGCACCCTGCTCGGCCTGCCGGCCGCGCGGCGTCGCGAGCGCGAGTCGGTTCGCGAGGCCGAGGCGATCCTCGAAGCCTTCGATCTCGCGGCATTCCGCGAGGCGAGGGCGTCGGAGCTTCCGTTCGGCGTCCTCAAGCGCATGGACCTCGCGCGCGCGCTCGGCGCCCGGCCGCGGCTGCTGTTGCTCGACGAACCCACGTCCGGGATGAGCGAGGCCGAGGCCGACCGCGCGATCGCGACCGTGCGCGAGCTCGCGCGGCGCGACCGCGTCACGCTGGTCGTGATCGAGCACAACATGCGGGTGATGATGGCGCTCGCCGACCGGGTGACGGTGATGCAGTATGGGGCGGTCATCGCCGAGGGCACGCCCGCCGAGATCCAGCGCAATCCGCAGGTCGTCGACGCGTACCTCGGGGAGGAGGCGGTCGATGCTGTCGATTGAGTCGCTCTTCTCGGGCTACACGCGGATCGACGCGGTCCGCGACGTGTCGCTCGTCGTGCCGGACCGCGCGATCGTCGGCGTGCTGGGGCCGAACGGCGCGGGCAAGACCGCGCTGCTTCGCGCGATCTCCGGATTGAATCCGGTGCGCCGCGGTCGGGTGGTGTTCGACGGGCACGATCTCTCGCAGGCGAGCGCGGATGCCGTCGTCAGGCAGGGACTGATCCAGGTCCCGCAGGGCCGCGCGCTGTTCTGGAGCATGAGCGTGCGCGAGAACCTCGAGCTGGGCGCGTATCTCGAGTCCGACGCCGGCAAGGTCCGCGAGCAGATGCAGCGGGTCCTGGCCCTTTTCCCGATCCTCGAGGAACGCGCGACGCAGGCCGCCGCGTTCCTGTCGGGCGGCGAGCAGCAGATGCTCGCGATCGGGCGTGCGCTGATGTCGCGTCCGAGGCTGCTGTTGCTCGACGAACCGTCGCTCGGACTGGCGCCCAAGGTCTTCGACACGATCCTGGAGAAGGTCCGCGAGATCCACGAAGCCGGTGCCTCGATCATGATCACCGAGCAGAACGCCCGCAAGGTCCTCCGGATCGCGCACCACTGCTACGTCCTCGAGAACGGCACGATCGCGTTCGAGGGAAGCGGTGCCGAACTCGTCGACGATCCGCGCGTGGAGCGCGCGTATCTCGGCGCCCGGAGGTGAGTCCCCGTTTCATCGGAACAGCACGCCGCGCTCGCGGCACGGAAGACTGACATGACGCTAATCGACATCCACTCGCACTGGGGCACCGAGCGCGGCTACGCGTTGCGCACGCAGGCCGAACTGGCTCAGCAGCGAAAGACCTGGAATTCGGATCCGACCTTCGACACCGAGGCGGAGATGGCCGGATACTTCCGGCGGGAGGGCGTGCGCGCGATCCTCGATTTCGGCTTCACGAAATTCATCCCGCTCGAGGAAGCCGCCCCGCTGCACGACTACGGCTTCGCGACCCAGCGCGCGTATCCGGACGAGATCATCGGCCACTGGATCCACATCGATCCGAAGACCGGGCCGGCGGGGGTGCGGGAGCTTCGACGATGCATCGACGCGGCGCCCGGCTTCGTCGGCTTCGCCGTCTCCGGGTCCGGCAGCGGCCCGGCGAGCGATCCGGCCTGGGCACCGCTCTACGACCTCTGCGTCGACGCCGGCATTCCGGTGCTGATCTTCGTCGGGACGACGGGTCTGGGTGCGGGGCTTCCGGGCGGCGACGGCATCATCCTCGACCACTGCCACCCGCGGCATCTCGACGAGGTGGCCGCGCGCTATCCGACGATGAAGATCGTCGCGGCGCGGCCCGGCTGGCCGTGGCAGGCCGAGACGATCGCGGTCCTCATGCACAAGCGCAACATCTGGTACGAGCTCCACGGCTGGTCGCCGAAGTACTTCACGCCCGACCTGAAGCACGACATCTCGCGGCGACTGCGCGAGCGCGTGATGTTCGGTGGCGACTACCCGCTGTTCCGCTACGAGCGCCTGCTTCGCGACTGGCGCTCGGAGGGCTACGACGCCGAGGTGCTCGAGAACGTGTTCCACCGCAACGCGACGCGCTTCCTCGAAGAGGTCTCGCGGCATGGACCTTGATCTGAAGGGGAAGGTCGCCATCGTCGGCGGCGGCAGCCAGGGGATCGGCCTGGGCATCGCGCGCACGCTGGCCGCCGAAGGCGCGACCGTCGTCGTCACCGCGAGGCGCGAGCGCGACCTGGTGAAGGCGGTGGCGCAGATCAAGGCCGAGACCGGTGGCGACGTCGACCACGTCCAGGCCGACTGCCGCGTCGCCGAGGACTGCAGCCGGGTCGTCGACACCGTCAAGTCCCGGCACGGCGGCATCGACATCCTGGTCAACAACGACGGCGCGCCGCCGCTGGGCGACGTGCTGGGCTTCGACGACGTCGCCTGGTCGAAGGCGGTCGAGCAGAACCTGATGTACGTCGTGCGCATGGTGCGCGAGTGCGTGCCGTCGATGAAGGCGCGCGGTGGCGGCAGCATCCTGAACGTCACCGCGATCTCGGCGATCCAGCCGATTCCCGGCTTCGCGCTATCGGTCGCGACCTGGGCGGGCGTGATCGGCTACGCGAAGACGCTGTCGCTCGAGATCGCCGACGCCGGGATCAACGTCAACACGATCTGTCCCGGCTACGTCGACACGACGCGCCTGCAGAAGGTCTTCGCCGCGGGCGGGGAGGATCCTGCCGTCGTCCAGGCGCGGCTGGTCGCCGAGATCCCGATGCGCCGGATCGCGCGGGTCGAGGACATCGCGTCGCTGGTCGCCCTGCTGGTCTCCCCGCGGGGTGCATACATAACCGGAACCGCAATCCAGGTCGACGGCGGCCTGCTGCGCGCGGTTCGCTGAAGGAGAATCCCGATGATCGAAGCGCCGCGACCGCCGAGCCAGGCGGTGATCGACGAATACCGCGCGAAGGGGTACTGGACCGACCAGCGCTTCGCCGACATCCTCGAAGCCCGCGCCGCGGCGTTCCCTGCGCGCGAGGCATTGTCGGACGCGCGGCGCAGGCTGACCTACGCCGGCCTGTGGGCCGAAGTCAGGCGATTCGCCGAGTACCTCCGGCGCCGCGGCGTGAAGCGCGGCGACGTCGTCACGCTGCAGCTGCCCAACCGGATCGAGTTCCCCGTCGTCTTCTTCTCGCTCGAGCTGATCGGGGCCGTCGCGAACAAGATCAGCGCCGACTTCAGGGCGGTCGAGGTCGAGTACATCCTGCGGTTCTCCCGGTCGCGTGCGTACGTCTGCGCGTCGTCGTTCAAGGGCTTCGACTATCTCGCGATGATCGGGCAGCTGCGGCCTAGCCTGCCCGACCTCGACCTCGTGGTGTGCGTCGACGACGTCTCGGCGGACGGCGTCGAGAGCTTTGCCGCCGTGCTAGACCAGACGCCCGAAATCGCCGACGGCGACCGCGTGCGCATGTCGCCGTTCGAGGTCATGCGGATGTGCTTCACCTCCGGCACGACGGGCAATCCCAAGGGCGTGCTGCACTGTTTCAACACCACGCTGGGCACGGCCGAGATCGTCAATCGGCAGCTGCAGGTCACCGAGAACGACGTGATGCTCGACTACCTGCCGGTGGGGTTGAACTGGGGCTACCTCACGCTGGTCCAGTCGGTGATCGCAGGGGCGAGGGTGGTGCTGATGGAGCGCTTCTCGGGGGCGGGGGCGCTGGAGCTGATCGAGCGCGAGAAGGTCAGCTACATCCCGACCGCGCCCGCGTCGATCGTCGCGATGCTGAACGCGCCCGACCTCGGCAAGCGCGACCTCTCGTCGCTGCGCATCGTCATCACCGGCGGCGCGTCGGCCGCCGTCGAGACGATCCGCGCGTTCCAGGCGGCGCTGCCGCATGCGAAGCTCATCGAGCTCTACGGGATGCTCGAGACCGGGTTCCACACCTTCACCCGCATCACCGACGATCCGCTGAAGGTCAACGGCACCGTCGGGCGCTGCGTCGACGAGATGGGCGTGCGGGTGATCGACGACGAGGGCAAGGACGTGCCCTGGGGCGAGGTCGGCGAGGTCGCGGCGATCGGCCCGTCGGTGCACATCGGATACCTGAACAACGAAATCGCGAACCGCGAGAGCTTCACGGCGGACGGCTGGTTCCGCACCGGCGACCTCGGGCAGTTCGCGGATGCGGACGGCAACCTCCGCATCTCGGGCCGCAAGAAGGAGATCATCAACCGGGGCGGAAAGAAGTACTTCCCGCGCGAGATCGAGGAGTTGCTCTACGAGCACCCGGCGATCCTGCAGGCGGCGATCGTCGGTGCGCCCGACGCGCGGCTCGGCGAGCGCAACTGCCTGTGCGCGGTGCTGAAGCCGGGGGCGAGCCTCACGCTCGACGAGGTGGTCGCGTTCCTGAAGGGCAGGGTGGCCGACTACAAGCTGCCCGAGGATCTCGTCGTGTTGCCCGAGCTGCCGATGACGCCGACGGGCAAGATCCGCAGGCCCGACCTGGTGCGGCAGGTCGCCGGCCAGCGAGCGACCTAGGCCGGTGCGTTCCGGCCGCGGCTACTGGCCCCGGATCTCAGACGCCGTGGCGAAGCTCAGCGCCGAGTCGACGAACTGGAACAGCACCGTCGGCGGATTCCACCCCGGCGCCGCCCGCAGCACCTTTCTCGACGACCCGTTCATCTGGACCTCGATGCGGAAGGCCGGCGGAAAGCTTCGGTCCCATCGCGGCAGGATCTTCCGGATGTACGCGAGTTCGTGTTCCTCGCGCCGGATGATGCCCATCGTCTCTAGCAGCGTGAGCTTGGGCCACTGTTCGCCGCCCGGGCGACCGTGGGTGACGATGCCGATGAATCGGCCGAAGTCGTCGTAGTAGGGATCCGAGGCCTCGATAGCCTTGCCGTTCGAGTAGATCGCATCCATGAAGTAGGTCACGGTGAAGTTGCGCGGCGGGCGCTTCGCCCACTGTCCGATGACGTCGTGCAGCGTCGCCGACAGGCAGAGCTCGAGATGGCCGCCGACGATGTACAGGTGCGACTGCGCGACCTCGAAGCTCACCTCGCCGCCCTGCGAGTAGACCCAGTAGTCGGGCGAACAGTCCTGCATGAAGTAGAACTCGTCGGGGGTATCGTCCTGCAGGTAGACGACCGGGATCTTCGCGCCCTTGGCGAAGCGCACCGCGTCGTCGATGCCGCGCTTGGCCGACGCGCGCGCGTCGTAGCTCGAGGTGGCGTGGACGACGATCATCACCGACTCGCCCCGCGGCCTGACCGCGGACGGCACGGTGACGTCGTGATCACGGCACGACGCGTAGACGGCGCCGGCGTGGCTCAGGACCAGCAGGAGCGCGAACAGGTATCGCATGGGCGAGGTGGCGCGGGGCACCCTGGATCGGGCGCCGACGAATGTGCGCCTGCGCGCGTCGCGAGTCCAGCGTCGACGGGTTACCGGGCGTAACCGATCGCAATCGGCGCGCGCAGGTGCAGGTGCAGCTGCGTCCGCGGCCTGCCGGCGACCGACCTCGGGCAGTCGGCGCCGGCGGCACCGGCCGCGATCAAGGCGGCGACGGCGCGTCGGCCGCGGCGACGCGGGTCGCGCCTGCGAGACGGCTCGAATAGGCTGCCTGCCAGTCGGCGTCGGCGTCGGTGCGGAACGCGCCGCTGCGTGCCTGCCAGAACAACGCCGGGTCGCCGGCGCCGGGTGGCGGCGTGCCCTCGGCCTCGAGCGCGCGGGCCGCGCGAAGCACGCGACGGCGGGTGCGGGCGATCATCTGGTCGCTGAAGCCGAGGTGCTCGACCGCGTGGTCGGTGATCGCGCCCATCGACTCGGTGACCGCCTGGTCCTGCATGAAGATCATCCGGATGCCGGTGTAGATCTCGTTTCGCCGCTGCGCGTCGCGGTCGATCTGGTAGTCGTTATCCGCCCGCGCCACCGGCCGGAAGCGGCCGTACCAGTCGGTGGTGTTCGGCAGGAACTCGATCGACGGCGCGAAGCCGGGCAGCGGCTTGCCGTTCTTCAGCGGCATGCCGGAGTAGACGCTGGCGTGGCGGGTCCACGCGACCATCACGACCATCGTGTGCGTGTCGTCCATCGGCACCCAGGCGCGCACGCCGACGTGGGTGTCGAAGTCCGCGTTGGGCGCCTGCGTCCAGAACGGGAACAGGAAGTTCGCGATCCGCCAGGTGACCTTGCCGTCGTCGTCGTGCCGGTATGCGCCGTAGCTGGTGCCCCACGGCGTGTCGGCGACGTGATAGCGCGGCGTGCGGCTGGTGACCGTGTGGCGCATCGGGTGGTCGTGCTGGAAATCGTCGGGCCCGGCGCTGCCGGCGTGCAGGAAGCCGAAGTGAGAGGTGTCGATGTCGCCCTCGAGCGCCTGCATCCAGTTGCACTCGCGCTGCACGAAGCGGATCGACACCTCGTCGCCCGGCGCGAGCGTGGCTTCGATCGACGGCAGCGGCGGCGCCGGCCGCGCGTCGCCCATGTAGACCCAGACGAGGCCGTTGCGCTCGGCGGTGGGATAGGCCTTCGCGCGCACCTTGTCCTTGAAGTCGTGCTCGGGCGGCACGTTGGGCATGTCGACGCAGCGCCCCTGCACGTCGAACTTCCAGCCGTGGTACACGCAGCGGATGCCGTTGGCCTCGTTGCGCCCGAGAAAGAGCGACGCGCAACGGTGCGGGCACCGGTGCTCCATCACCCCCACGCGACCGGCGGTGTCGCGAAACGCCACCAGCCGCTCGCCCAGCAGCAGCAGGCGCATCGGATCGCCGTCCGCCACCAGTTCCGCCGACTTCGCCGCCGGTATCCAGTACTGGCGCATCAGCCGACCGACCGGCGTGCCGGGCCCGACGCCGGCGAAGGCGTTCGCCGGAACGGGTGCGACCGCGCCGCTGACGGGGGCGGCGGCGGCCGGGGCCTCGGTGGCAGCGGCTGCGGAGGTGGTGGTGGCGGAGGCAGCGGAGGCAGCGGAGGCAGCGGGGGCAGCGGGGGCAGGCTTCATCGGGGCATGTCCGGTTCGATGGTGCGTGTCGGATCGTGCGCGGGCGTGTCAGGGGTGTCGGCGCAGCAGCAGCTTGTCGATCTGGCCGGACGGTCCGACGCCGGCATAGCCTTCGACGCGGTCGAGCACGACGACGACCGCCGCGCCGGTGCGCGAGGGGTCGTGCGCGCGCTCGACCTCCGGTGCGCTCGACCACACGCGCTCGCGCACGTCGGGGTCGTCGACGCGACGGGCCCGGCCCTGGAACTGGTAGGTCGCACGGGTGGCCTCGTCGCGGTACATGAGGGTGACCCTGGGCCGGACGGCGATCGACGCCATCATCCTGCCGTCGGGCTTGCGGATCCACATCGCGAGCGCGTCGTCGTCGTATACCTGCACCGAGCCACGGAAGGAAAGGATCGGCTGGCCGTCGTCGGCGGTGTATGCGAGCACCATCGGGCACCGATTGGCGAGCGCACCGTCGACTCGCGCGCGCAGCGCCGCCGGCAGCCGCAGCGGTTGCGCCGGCGGCGGCCCCGAGGCTGCGGGTGCGGCGGCGCCGTCCCGCGACCGCGCGGCATCCTGGCGATGGAAGTCGTCGAAGAAGGCGATCTGCGCCGCGCGCCAGTGCCGCCCGGCGGCCGTCGTGTCGTCGAAGGCCAGGTGCCACGCGTCCTCGGCCGCGAACTCGGGCCACGGCGCGAGATCCCCGCCGTTGGGGTCGCCGGTGCTCGCGAAGCGCAGCCAGGCGCCGTGCATCGTGCGCGAGACGCGGTGGTCGACCTCGTCGACCGACGCCGGCGCATCCGCCGGGGACGCGCCAGGGTACTGCAGCGACAGGGTATCGAAGGTGTACGCGACTTCGTCGCCGTGATGCGGGCCGTCGGGCTGGCCGGGGCGGCGTCGGCGGAACACGTAGCGCCAGGTGCGCTGCCCGGACCGCGACATCGCCTTCGCGAGCCGCCACGCACCGTAGTTGAACTGCGCGTCGCCGAACACTTCCGCGACGCGCCGGCGGACCTGCGTCGCGTCGTCGGCGGGGTAGCACGCGAGCGCGCGCTCGGCGAGCGGGCCGAAGGCGTCGTCGATCAGGTCGCGGTACTGCGCGGGCGTGTCGATCGTCCAGCCTGCGGTGAGCTTGCTGCCCTCGTCCTCGTTCGTGCCCACGACGATCGACATCGGCTCGAACGCGCCGTCGTCGAAGGCCTCGCGCTCGTCGCGCGGCACGACCCAGCCGTCGCGGATCGGCCTGAGCACGCGCGGCGTGGTGAGGCCCCGCATCTTCGGCACCAGCAGGCTCGTCTTCGCGAGCAGCTGCGTCGCGTCGAGGCCTCGCAACGCGGCGATGTCGACGTCGACCGACCGACCCGCGCGCTCGGCGTCGGCCAGGCTCGCGAGCGGACGGCAGGCGCCGGGGCTGTGCAGGATCGCGCGCTGGAACAGGCCCTTCGCGAGCGGCGAGGTCAGCAGCAGCGAGATCGACGCCGAGCCCGCCGAGACGCCGAACACGGTGACGCGCTTTGGCGAGCCGCCGAATGCCGCGATGTTCTCGCGCACCCAGGCGAGTGCGGCGATCTGGTCGAGGAGGCCGTAGTTGCCCGAACTCGCGTGCGCCGACTCGGCGGTGAGCGACGGGTGCGCGAGGAAGCCGAAGATGCCGCTGCGGTAGTTGAAGCTCACGACGACGGCGCCGCCGGCGGCGAAGGCGTGGCCGTCGCAGCGGACGTCCGACCCGCTGCCGCCGACGAAGCCGCCGCCGTGGAACCACACCATCACCGGGAGCGAGCCGGGTGCGGCGTGCGCTGGCGCCCAGACGTTCAGGTAGAGGCAGTCTTCGGACTGCGCATGCGCGCGGAACAGCGGGTTGGGCGCCTGCGGGAAGTCGTCGCCGAAGCGGACCGCCTCGCGCACGCCGCGCCAGGGCGCCGGCGGGCGGGGGGGCTGCCAGCGCGCGGTGCCGATCGGCGGCGCTGCGTACGGGATGCCCAGGTACGCCCGGACGGGGCCGTCGATCCCCGAGACCGAACCTGACGCGAGCTGGATCACCGGAGACGGAGCTGGCATTGTCGGGGATGTGCGTAGGGACATTGACCCTCAGTCTTGCATCGCGCCGTCCCGCCTGTCAACATAAATGAAACTTAATTCTGATTATCGAATCAGCGCCCGCTTCACTGGAGGAGACACCCGATGACGACACGACGCGAGACGCTCAAGGGACTGGGCGCCGCCACGCTCGCGATGGCCGGCGGCGGCGCCCTTGCGCAGCAGGACCGATCGACCATCTCGGTCTACGTGGGGGCGGCCTCGTCGATGGACTACACCGCGCGTGCGGTGGCCGACCAGCTTCGCGCATCGCTCGGGCGAACCGCGATCGCCGTCAGCAAGCTCGGCGCCGGCCAGCGGCTCGCGCTGGGCGAGGTCAAGCGCGCGGCACCCGACGGGCGCTCGCTCGTGTTCGCCACGACCGGCCCGCTCGCGATCTATCCGCACATCTACACCCGCCTCGACTACGACCCGGACAAGGACTTCACGCCGATCATCGGCGTGATGAAGTTCGACGTGGCGATCTCCACCGGCCCCCAGACCGGCGTCACCGACCTGAAGCAACTGCTCGACTGGATCAGGGCGCGTCAGGACGGCGCCGTGTTCGGCTCGGCGCCCGGCAACGGGTCGTTCTCGCACTTCGTCGGCATCGCGACCTCGATCGCGGCGAAGATCCCGCTCGAGCACGTGCCCTACAAGGACAGCGGCGTGGGCCTGCTCGATCTCGCCGGCGGCCGGATCCCGATGATGGTGACCGGGCTGAGCCCGCAGATCCCGCTGCACAAGGCCGGCAAGATCCGACTGCTCGCGGTGTCGGGGCCGACGCGCTCGCCGCTCGTGCCCGAGGTCCCGACGCTGTCGGAGATGGGCATCAACGTCGCCCGCTCGACGACGGCAGGCGTGTTCGGGCCGGCGGGCATGGCGCCCGAGCTGGTGAGCCAGCTCTACGAGGCGATCAAGCCGCTTCGCACCGACCCGGCGGTGACCGGCGCGCTGAAGGAGGCGGGCAATTCGATGTGGCCGACGAACGGCGACGAGATGCGGGCGTCGATCAAGGAGGAGCGCGCGTATTTCGGCGAGCTCGTGAAGGCGAGCGGCTACAAGCCCACCGCCGGCTGACTGCACGCCCGAGCACTGCGAGAGGACACGGACATGAACGACAGACGGACGATTCTCAAGGGCATGGCGGCGGGCGCGCTCGCGGGCACCGGCGTGGCCGGGATCGCGCAGGAAGATCGGTCGCCGATCACGCTGCTGGTCGGCGCGGCCTCGTCGATGGACTTCACCGCCCGGCTGCTGGCCGACTACCTGCGCGAGGCGCTCGGCCGGCCGGTGATCGCGGTGAGCAAGCTCGGCGCCGGGGGGCGGCTCGCACTCGGCGAACTCAAGCACGCGGCGCCGGACGGGCGCACGCTGATGCTGTCCACGAGCAGCCCGTTCACGATCTTCCCGAACATCTACACGAACCTCGAGTACGACCCGGTCCGCGACTTCACGCCGATCGCCGGCGTCGCGTGGTTCGACGTCGGCCTCGCGGTCGCGCCCGCGCTGGGCATCGGCAGCATGAAGGACATGCTCGCGTGGGCGAAGAGGCAGGGCAACGACGTGATCTACGGCGCCGCCCCGGGCACCGGCTCGGCGTCGCACTTCGCCGGCATCGCCGTCGAGCAGGCCACGGGCCTGAAGCTGACCCCGGTGCCGTACAAGGACAGCGCCAAGGGCATCATCGACACGATCGGCGGCCGGATCCCGCTGATGATCACCGGCACGTCGCCGCTCGCGGCGATGCACCAGGCCGGCAAGCTGAAGATGCTCGCGACCTCCGGCGACGAGCGGTCGCCGCTCGTGCCCGACGTGCCCACGATGCGCGAGAGCGGGATCGACGCGAGCATCGTCATATCCGCGAGCCTGTACGGACCGGCGAACATGCCGCCCGCGCTGGTCGCGAAGCTGCACGACACGCTCCAGCCGCTCTTCGGCGACAAGACGCTGGTGGAGCGCCTGTCGAAGCAGGGCATGGCGACGAAATCGATGAGCGGCGCGGAACTCGCCGCGTCGCTGGCCCGCGAGCGCGAGCGCTACGCGCGCCTGGCGAAGGCGAGCGGCTACGTGCCGGTACCCGCATGAACACACTTTCCTCGGAGACGACGTGATGGCGACGGCAGACAGCGAGGCACTGACCCAGGTCGGTGCGGGCACGGTGATGGGCGAGTTCATGCGGCAGTACTGGATCCCTGCCGCGAAATCCAGCGAGGTATCGGCCGACGGCGCGCCGATGCGGATGATGCTGCTCGGCGAGAAGCTCATCGCGTTTCGCGACTCGAGCGGGCGGGTCGGCGTCATGGACCACCGGTGCCCGCATCGATGCGCGTCGCTCGTGCTGGGCCGCAACGAGGACAACGGCATCCGCTGCATCTACCACGGCTGGAAGTTCGACGTCGAGGGCAACTGCGTCGACATGCCCAGCGTGCCGCCGAGCCAGGACTTCAAGGACAAGGTCAAGGCGAAGGCCTACAAGGCGGTCGAGCGCAACGGCCTGATCTGGGTCTACATGGGAAGCCGGGCGGTGCCGCCGCCGCTGCCGATGGTCGAGATCGCACTGCTGCCGGAAGACCAGGTCGACGTGACCTTCATCCAGCGGCGCTGCAACTGGATGCAGGCGCTCGAGGGCGACATCGACACCTCGCACTTCGGCTTCCTGCACGTCGGCCACCTCTCGCCCGACGACGTGCCGGAAGGCCACGCGCTCGAGCACACCGCCGGCGATCGCGCGCCCGCCTATCACGTGCGCGACACGCCGTGGGGAACGTCCTACGCCGCGTGGCGCAAGGTGCACAAGGACGGCGCCGAGCGGGTCTACTGGCGCATCGCGAACTACATGTTCCCGTTCTGGTCGCAGACGCCGCAAGGCGAGTTCCCGACGCACGTGCACGCGCGCGCGTGGGTGCCGCTGGACGACGAGCACACGATGTTCATCTTCCTGCGCTGGCGGCGCCAGTCGAAGAACGTCCGCGATCCGCTGAAGAGCGGCGCGCCGCTCGCCGGCAGCCGCCCGACGCCCGAATACCTGCCGAACACCACCGACTGGCTCGGGCGGTGGCGCCTGAGGGCCGACCAGAGCAACGACTGGCTGATCGACCGCGAGGCGCAGAGCAGCAACCGGATCTATTCCGGCATCGACAACATCCACCTGCAGGACCAGGCGGTGACCGAGAGCATGGGCGCGATCACCGATCACGCGTTCGAGCACCTCGGCCCCGGCGACCTGATGATCGCGCGCACGCGGCGCCGCGTCGTGCAGGCGGCGAGGGCGTTCAGGGAGACCGGCCAGGTCCCGCCCGGCGTCGACTCGCCCGAGGTCTTCCTCGGCTCGCGAAGCGGCTATTTCCTCGCCGAGCCCGGCGTCGATTGGCTGGCGGCCTTCGACGAGCAGGTGCGGCAGGCGGTTCGCCCGGCCGGCGTGCCGACGCCGGCACCCGCCGGCGCGCTCGAGGCGGGATGACGATCGATGCATGACGGAGGATGCGATGTCGGCAGCCGATGACAGCGTCGACCTGACCCGCGTGGGGCCGGGCACGGTCATGGGCGACTTCATGCGCCAGTACTGGATACCGGCGGCGAAGTCGGCGGAACTGGTGGCGGACGGCGATCCGATGCGCCTGCTGCTGCTGGGCGAGCGGCTGGTGGCGTTTCGCGACACCGCCGGTCGCGTGGGGGTGATGGAGCACCGGTGCCCGCACCGTTGCGCGTCGCTCTTTCTCGGGCGCAACGAGGCCAACGGCATCCGCTGCGTGTACCACGGCTGGAAGTTCGACGTGCAGGGGCGCTGCGTCGACATGCCCAACGTGCCGCCCGAGCACGACTTCAAGGACAAGGTGCGCGCGAAGGCCTATCCCACCGCCGAGCGCAACGGCCTCGTCTGGGTCTACATGGGCGACCGGCCGTCGCCGCCCGAACTGCCCCGGATCGAGGCGACGCTGCTCTCGCCGCAGGACCGCGTGTGCGCGTTCGTGCAGCGCGAGTGCAACTGGATGCAGGCGCTCGAGGGCGACATCGACACCTCGCACTTCGGTTTCCTGCACGTCGGCAGCGTCGACCTCGCCGACGTGCCGCAGGAGCACCCGATCTACCACGCGGTGCGCGACCGTGCGCCGCGCTACCACGTCGCCGACATGCCGTGGGGCACCCAGTACGCGGCGTACCGCCCGGTGGATGGCGACGCGACCTACTGGCGCACCGCGAGCTTCATGTTCCCGTTCTGGACCATGCAGCCGCAGGGCGCGTTCGACACCCACATCAACGCGCGCGCGTGGGTGCCGATGGACGACGAGCACACGATGTTCATCCACCTGCAGTGGCAGCCGAGCACCTCGGGTCGGGTGCCGCTGAAGGGTGGCAGGCCGCTCGCCGGCGCGCGGCCGGACCACGCGTACCTGCCGCCGGATCCCGGCTGGACCGGGCGATGGCGGCTCGTGGCGAACGCCTCGAACGACTGGCTGATCGATCGCGAGGCGCAGCGCACGAACCGTATCTATTCGGGCATCGACAACATCCACCTCCAGGACCAGGCCGTCACCGAGAGCATGGGTCCGATCACCGACCACGCGCTCGAGCACCTCGGGCCGGCGGACCTGATGATCGCGCGGACCCGACGCCGCGTGCTGCGCGCCGCCCGCGACTTCAGGCAAGGCGTCGCGCCCGCGCCCGGGGTCGACGATCCATCGATCTACTGGGGCGCGCGCAGCGGCTTCTTCACGGCGGCCGGCGACGAGCGCGACTGGCCGCAGCGCTATCGGGATGCGCTCGCCACCGCGACACGGCTCGCCGAGCCCGCCGCACGCTCTCGGGATTGACGCCATGGCCAGACTCGTTGCCGGCTTCGGCACCTCGCACACCCCGATGCTCAACGCGCCGGTCGAAGACTGGCCGCGGTTCATCGAGCGCGACCGCATTCGACCGCATCTCGACAAGGCGGGGCGCCCGATCACCTACGAGGCGCTCGAGCGCCAGGCCGATCCCGGCATCGCCGAGCAGCTGCGCCCGGCGGTGTTCGCCGAGCGCCACCGGCTCGCGAGCGCGCAGCTCGATCGGCTGTCGGCGGCGCTGAAGGACGCGCGGCTCGACACGCTGGTCGTGATCGGCGACGACCAGAAGGAGCTCTACCACGACGACAACATGCCGAGCATCCTGCTCTTCCGGGGCAGGACGATCCGCAACGTGCCGCTGCGCGACCATCCGGGCCCGGACTGGGCGGCGCGCGCGTCGGCCCGCTACTACGAGGCGACCGCCCCGAGGGAATACCCGGTGGACACCGGGCTGGTCGAGCACCTGATCGCCTCGCTGATCGAAGCCGAGTTCGACGTCGCGTGCGCCGATTCGCTGCCCGAAGGGCTCGGCGAAGGACACGCGTTCGGGTTCGTGCACCACCGGCTCGCGGCGGGCCTCGACCTGCCGGTCGTCCCGGTGTTCCTGAACACCTATTTCCCGCCGAACCAGCCGACGCCGCGTCGATGCTACCGGCTCGGCCAGGCGATCCGGGCCGCGATCGAGCGCTATCCCGGCGACGCGCGCATCGGCATCGCCGCCTCCGGCGGCCTCAGCCACTTCACCGTCGACGAGGAACTGGACGGCACCGTGATCCGTGCACTGCGCGAGCGCGACGCCGACGCGCTGGCGGCGCTGCCGCGCGAGAAGCTGAACTCGGGCAGCTCGGAGATCCGCAATTGGATCTGCCTGGCCGGCGCGGTCGAGACGCTGTCGCTCGAGCAGATCGACTACTACCCGGCGTATCGCACGCCGGCGGGCACGGGTACCGGACTGTGCTTCGCGAACTGGCGTTGAGCGACTGACCCCGATGGCCCGAGCCGGACCCGAGGGCGCGGTCGATCGAGGCGAGCCGCTCTCGTTGCGGCTCGAGGCGATCCGCTACGAGGCCGAAGGCGTGTCGACCTTCGAGTTCCGGGATCCGGCCGGCCTCGCGCTCCCGCCCTTCGAACCCGGCGCGCACGTCGACATCCACATGTCGCCCGGCCTGAGCCGCCAGTACTCGCTGTGCGGTTCACCGGCCGAGCGCGACCGCTACGTCGTCGGCGTCAAGCGCGATCCGGCGAGCCGTGGCGGCTCGACCTGGATGTTCGACCGGCTGAAGGTCGGCGACCTGGTGTCGGTCGGCTCGCCGCGCAACCAGTTCGCGCTCGCCGACGGCGCGCACCCCTCGTGGCTCTTCGCGGGCGGCATCGGCATCACGCCGATCCGCTGCATGGTCGAGCACCTCGCCGCGGCCGGTGGCGACTGGCACCTGTACTACGCCGTCGCCCGCCGTCGCGAAGCCGCGTTCGCGCGCGAGCTCGCACGGTTCGGCGATCGCGTGCACCTGCACGTCGACGACGAGCATCAGGGGCGCGTGATCGACCTTCGGGCGCTGGTCGCGTCGGCGCCGGCGCACGCGCACCTGTACTGCTGCGGGCCGGCGGCGATGCTCGACGCGTTCGACGCCGCGACCGCCGGCCGGCCCGCCGACCGGGTCCACGTCGAGCGCTTCGCGCCGAAGCCGGCGCCGGCCGTCGGCGAGGGCTTCACCGTCGCGCTCGCGAAGAGCGGGCGCCGGCTGCGCGTCGAGCCGGGGCGCTCGATCGCCGAGACGCTGATCGACGCCGGCGTGCCGGTCACGGTGTCGTGCGAGCAGGGGATCTGCGGCACCTGCGAGACGCGGGTCGTGTCGGGCATCCCCGCGCATCGCGATTCGCTGCTGTCGGACGAGGAAAAGGCCCGCAACGACGTGATGATGATCTGCTGTTCCGGCAGTCTGAGCGACACGCTGGTACTCGATCTCTGACGCGGGTCGTATCGGATCGGGTGTCGGCGGCGCGCGGAGGGTGTCGGCTATGATCCCGTTTCATGCGCTGAGCGAGGAGCCGCCTCTTGGCACGACCGGGTCGAGACCACAAATCGACGCTGCCCAATTACACCGAGGCGCTGGAGATCAAGACCAGCGATCCTGACGCGAGATTCAACAATGCGCTGGCCAGGGGCCTCGCGATCCTGCGCTGCTTCCAGCTCGACGACGAACTGCTGGGCAACGTCGAGATCGCGGAGCGCACCGGCCTGCCGAAGGCGACGGTCTCGCGGCTGACGTTCACGCTCACGACCCTCGGCTACCTCAGGTACCGCAGCGAGCTGGCGCGCTACGAGCTCGCCGCCGGCGTCGTCGGGCTCGCGTATCCGTACCTCGCGAAGCAGACCGTGGCGCCCGTCGCGCGGCCGCTGATGCTGGCGCTCGCCGCCGACACCCGCAGCAACATCGGACTGGGCGTTCAGGACGGCCTGAGCGTGCTCTATCTCGAATACGCGCTCGGCGAGGCCGTGATGAACCGTCGGCAGCGCGTGGGCTTTCGCGTGCCGCTCGTGCGGACCGCGATGGGGCGCGCGTGCATCGCCGCGATGCGCACCGACGAGCGCGAGCGGATCTTCGAGTCGATTCGCGCGTACTACCCGCGCGAGTGGAAGTCGATCCGCGCCGAGGTCGAGGCGTCCCTCGAGGCCTTCCATGACACCGGCTATTGCCTGGGCGTGCGGACCTTCGACAGCGCGACGGCCTCGGTCGCGGTGCCCTTCGTGCATCCCGACGGCCGCACGGTCTTCTCGTTCAATTCCTCCGGCGACGTCTCGCACCAGACCGATGCGCGCCTCGCGAAGACCGGCAAGCGGTTGATCGCACTGGTCGCCGACGTGCGATCGCGGCTCGCCGAGAGCGCCGGAACCGGCCCGTCGCTCGGGGTGGCCGGCGGAATCAACGCGGCCTGAGCGCCTTCGGTCGCATCGGGCCGTTCTGCGGCGTCGCGCCGCCATCCGTACGGGAACGTCGCTTGCGAAGCGCTCGTACACGACCGATGGCGGCGTGCGACGGCAGCGGGCGACGGCAGCAGGCGGGCCGCCATGGCAGACCGCCGCGTCGGCATCCGGTCCGCCGGCGAAGCGCGGCAGACATCGATGGGAGAACCACATGGCTTCGAAGGATTCGAACAGGCCGGCCGTGCGCGCGCAGCTCGCGGCGCAGGCACAGCAGGACCGGCGCGACGCGCGCGGCGCCGGCGCGCGTGGCGGCGACGACGAAGGCTCGGGGGCCGTGCAGGCCGGCGTGCGCGCCGAACCCGAACGCCTGGCGGCGCAGCACCTGGAGAAACCCGGGAACGAGCACGAGCTCTCGCTCGCACCCCGTTACCAGGCGCCCTACTACAAGGGCAGCGGCAAGCTCGAGGGCATGGCCGCGATCGTGACCGGCGGCGATTCGGGCATCGGGCGGGCGGTCGCCGTGCTGTACGCACGCGAGGGCGCCGATGTCGCGATCGTCTACCTCGACGAGGACGAGGACGCGCGGCGCACCTGTGCCGCGATCGAGGCCGAGGGACGGCGCAGCCTCGCGTTGCGGGGCGACGTCCGCAACGCCGACTTCTGCCGCGACGCGGTGTCGCGCACGGTCGACGCGTTCGGGCGGCTCGACGTCCTGGTGAACAACGCGGCCTTCCAGGAGCACGCGCCCGACCTCGAGTCGCTGAGCGAGGACCGCTTCGACCTCACGATGAAGACCAACGTCTACGGCTACTTCAACATGGCGAAGGCTGCCGTCCCGCACCTGCGCGAGGGCGGATCGATCGTCAACTCGGGCTCGGTCGTCGGGCTGCGAGGCAGCGCGCAGCTGCTCGACTACTCGACGACGAAGGGGGCGATCCACGCGTTCACGAAGTCGCTGGCGAGCAACCTCCTCGACAGGGGCATCCGCGTGAACGCGGTCGCGCCGGGGCCGGTGTGGACGCCGCTCAACCCGGCCGACCGGCCGGCCGAGAAGCTGCCGACGTTCGGCCAGGGCTCGGACATGAAGCGGGCGGCGCAGCCGGAGGAGCTCTCGCCGGCCTACGTGTTCCTCGCGTCGCCGGCGTGTGCGAGCTACATCACCGGCATCGTGCTGCCGGTGACCGGGAGCGTCGGCGAATCCTGACGGCTTCACCGTGCCCTGCGCAGCGCACGAGTAACCATCCACTTGGATGGTCGTTGGTGATATGATGGCTGCATGCCCAACCTGCACCCGTCCGCCTCGTCGCGCCCGCCCGACGAGAAGATCACGATCAACCTCGGCGTGATCGACCTCGGACAGGTCGACCTGCTCGTGCAGGAAGGCTTCTATGCGAACCGCACCGACTTCATCCGCACGGCGATCCGCAGGCAGTTGTCGACCCACGCCGACAGCCTGCAGCAGGTCATCGCGCGCAAGACGCTGGTGCTCGGCATCCAGCACTACACCGCTGCCGACCTGCGCAGCATCCGAAAGGCGCGCGAGCGCCTGGACATCCGCGTGCTCGGCCTGGTGAGTTTCGCCGCCGACGTCACGCCCGACCTGGTTCGCGACACGATCGCGTCGATGACCGTGCTCGGCACGGTCCAGGCGAGCGCCGCGGTCAAGGCCGCGCTCGCCTCCCTGCAACGATGAACGCGGCCTGATGCGCCGCCACCCGAGAGGTACCCGATGAACCCGGCATTCACCAGGCTGATCCGGCAGGCCACGCGCGCCACCCGCGACGGCGATCCGGCCGACGCGCTGCGGCGGATCAGGGCCGCGATCGACGCGTTTCCGGCATCGGTGCCGGCCGGCGGCGCCATGCGGAGGATGCCAGCGACGGCGTTCGACTGGTCGTCGCTGCCGGGTGCGCCGGTCGCGCGGCCGACATCGGGCGCCGACCCGGCGCTGCACCACGGTCGCTTCGAGAACCACGCCGGCGGGCGCGCATATCGGCTCTACGTTCCGCCCGGCAGCGCGTCGCGCCCGATGCCGCTCGTCGTGATGCTTCACGGCTGCACCCAGACCCCCGAAGACATCGCCGCCGGCACGCGCCTCACCGAGGCGGCGGCGGCCCGGCGCTTCTGCGTGCTCTACCCGGAACAGGCGACCGACGCCAATCCGCGCCGCTGCTGGAACTGGTTCGAGCACGCACACCAGCGCAGCGATCGCGGCGAACCCGCGATCCTCGCCGGCATGACGCGCGCGATCGTCGACGCGCATCGCATCGATCCGGCGCGCGTGTTCGTCGCTGGCATGTCGTCCGGCGGCGCGATGGCTGCGCTGCTGGCGTCGACCCACCCGACCCTCTACGAGGCGATCGGCGTGCACTCCGGGCTGGCGGCCGGCAGCGCCGCGGACCTGCAGACTGCACTGCACGCGATGCGTGGGCACCCGCGCGCGACCGTGCCGACTTCGCACGGCGCCCGGCAGCCGCGGATGATCGTGTTCCACGGCGCGAAGGACGCGATCGTCGATCCTGCGAATGCCGGGCGCCTCGTCGAAGGCTGGCTCGCCGCCCGGCGAGCGGACGTCGACGCCACCGCGCTCGATCGCAGCACGGCCCGGCTCACGGCGCAGGCCGGCGGGCGCGCGTGCGAGCGGACCGTCTGGCGCGACGCCGGCGCCGATGCGGAGGCACCGCCGCTGCTCGAGCAGTGGATCGTGCACGGCGCGG
The DNA here is from genome assembly GCA_050248115.1 of Lautropia sp. Classification (GTDB taxonomy): domain Bacteria; phylum Pseudomonadota; class Gammaproteobacteria; order Burkholderiales; family Burkholderiaceae_E; genus Lautropia. The sequence goes on along the minus strand of JBFWSZ010000008.1, from coordinate 102,929 downwards.
GGCACGCGTGGAGCGGCGGCAGCGCCGGCGGGAGCTACACCGATCCGCGCGGGCCCGACGCGACGCGCGAGATGCTCCGCTTCTTCCTGGCCGATCCGGAGGCGGCGTACGATCCGCCGCCGGCTGCGATGCGGGACGAATGCCGGTGAACTGGATCGACCTGCTGCAGTGGCCGGCGATGGTGGCCACGCTCGCCGCCGCATGGCTCGTCGGCTCGACACACGATGCTCGGCGCAACTGGGGCTTCTGGGTCTTCCTGCTCAGCAACGCGCTGTGGGTCGCGTGGGGCGTGTACTCGGGCAGCTGGGCGCTGGTGGTGCTGCAGGTCGGCCTCGCGGCGATGAACGTGCGCGGCGCGAAGAAGACCGCCGACGCCTGAGCCGGGCGGGCCACCGTGCGGGCGCGATAGATGCGGGGCCTCGCGGCGTCGACTCGACGCGCGGAGGCTCGCGATGCGCAAGTCGTTCCCTGCAGGCTGGCACCCGTTCGTCTACGGCGCTGCGCTGTGTCTCGCCGTCGCCGGCGTCGCGTCGGCAGTCGGCGAACTCACCGGCTGGCCGTGGCTGCGCGTGCCCGCGGCATCGGTACTTTCGCGCGTGCTCGACCGCGAGGTCCGGATCGACGCGCCGTTCCGGCTGCACCTGCTCGCTTCGCCCTCGCTGCGGCTCGGCTCGGTGTCGATCGCCGGGCCGGCCTGGCGCGAGGACAGGACCTTCGTGCGGCTCGACGGGCTGCGGATCGGCGCCCGGTGGCGCGACCTGCTGGCGTCGCCGGTGTCGATCGCGTCGGTGTCGATCGACGAGGGCGAGATCGACGCCGTCCGTACCGAGGACGGCCGTGCGACCTGGCAGCTCGGCCCGGCACGCGCATCGGCCGAGCCGGCCGACGCCCCGCACCTGCCCGACATCGGCACGGTGCGGATCGGCGCACTCGCCGTCCGCGTCGACGACGCGGTCGCGCAGCTTCGGATCGACGTCGACGCAAGGACGGTCGACGCGAGCGAAGGCGCGGGGTCGCCGAATACGCTCGTGGCTGCCGCGCGAGGCGAGTGGGCGGGGCGTCCGGTGCGGGTGGACGTGTCCGTGCCGGCCTGGCTCGACGCGGCCACATCGATGCGCGTGAATGCGCTTTCGCTCGACGCGTCCGTCGGCGACGCGCGGTTGCGCTACCGGGGCGACGTCGACGGACTGCCGTCGCTGGCGCGCCTGTCGGGCGAGGTCGCGCTAGAGGGCCGATCGCTGGCGGCGCTCGGCGTGGTACCGGGCCTGACGCTGCCCGAGACGCGCCCCTTCGACCTGAAGGGACGGATCGAGCGCGACGGCGGACGAATCGCATTCCGCACCGAGCACGCGCGCATCGGCGACAGCGTGCTCGGCGCGCGGCTCGAGTACGACACGGCGCCGCGCGTACCCAGGCTCAGCGGTGAGTTGACGGCCGACAAGCTGCTGCTCGCCGACCTCGCGCCGAGCGTCGGCGGCGGCGGCGGCGAGGGTGCAGGCGGCGGCGACCGGCGGCGCGGCGGGACCGAGGATCGGCAATCCTCGAAGCGTCTGTCCGACGAGGCTTTCGACCTGCCGGCGCTGCGCCGGATGGATGCCGACATCGCGATCGACCTGAAGCTGCTCGATCTCGGCACGCCGGTGCTCGGTCCGCTGCGCGGCGTTCGCGGACGGATCGGCCTGGACGACGGCGCGTTCGCGATCGCCGACCTGCAGGCGAGCGTCGCCGGCGGCTCGATCGCCGGACGCACGACGCTCGACGCGTCCGACAGCCGCGACGAGCCGACGTGGGAGGCGACGCTCGACTGGAAGCGCGTCGACCTGAAGCGGTGGATCCGGGCCGCCGACGACGCGTTCTTCGTCGCGGGGCGTTTTTCCGGACACACGGCGATCAGGAGTCGGGGCAGGTCCCCCGCCGCGATCCTCGGCGCGGCCGACGGATCGGTCCGCGGCAGCATCGCCAACGGCGCGATCTCGCACCTGCTCGTCGAGGCGGTCGACCTCGACCTGGGGCAGGCGCTCGGCGTCGCGATGAAGGAAGAGGAGCCGCTGGCGCTGAGTTGCGCGATGCTCGACATCGCGATCGAGCGGGGCCGGGTGACGCCGAAGCTGGTGCTGCTGAACACGAAGGACTCGGTCGTCTTCGTCGACGGGTCGGCGAACCTGAGGACCGAGTCGCTCGACCTCAGGCTGGTGCCGGCGCCGAAGGACTGGAGCCCGCTGAGCCTCGCCGCGCCGGTCACGATCGGCGGCACCTTCGCGAAGCCGTCGCTCGGTGTCGAGCCCCGGCCGATCGCGCTGAAGGTGCTCTCGGCGATCGTGCTCGGCGCGATCAATCCGATCGCTGCGGTCCTGCCGTTCATCGAGGCGCCGAAGGCGCAGGACGAGGCGGGCTGCGAACCGGCGATCGCGCTCGTCCGGAACCGGGGAAAGGCGCTGCGGGCGGGTGCGTCCGGCGACGGGCCGCAGGCGCGCGCCGGCGATCGGCCGGCGGCCGATGACCCGCCCGAGCGGATCCTGCCGCCACCCGACCACCCGGCGCTGAACAGTCCCTGAGCCGAGCGCGGCCACGGGCCGGTGTCCGGTCGCGTCCCCATGAAGACCCTGCCGCCGACGCACCCGGCGCGCACTGCCTAGAATGCCTCGACGATGGACCTGCTTTCCAAGCTCGAGATCCTCGCCGACGCGGCGAAGTACGATGCGTCGTGCGCGTCGAGCGGCAGCGTCGTGCGCGATTCGTCCACCGGCAAGGGCATCGGCTCGACCGAGGGCATGGGCATCTGCCACTCGTACGCACCGGACGGCCGCTGCATCTCGCTGCTGAAGATCCTGCTGACGAACTACTGCACCTACGAGTGCAGCTACTGCATCAACCGCAATTCGTCGAACGTGCGTCGCGCGCGCTTCACCGTCGACGAGGTGGTCGGGTTGACGCTGGATTTCTATCGCCGCAACTACATCGAGGGGCTGTTCCTGAGCTCGGGCATCGTGCAGAGCCCGGATTACACGATGGGGCAACTCGTCGAGGTCGCGAGGCGCCTGCGCGAGCAGCACGACTTTCGCGGCTACATCCACCTGAAGACGATCCCCGACGCCGACGGCGAACTGCTGGCGGCTGCAGGCCGATTCGCCGATCGGCTGAGCATCAACGTCGAACTGCCGACGCGCGAGGCACTCGCCGAGCTCGCGCCGGCGAAGGACCACCGGACGATCCGGTTGTCGATGGCGCGCATCCGCGAGCGACTCGACGCCGCCGCCGCCGACCGCGCCGCCGGCGCGCGCGTCGACAACATCGTGCCGCGCCGGTCGGTGCCGCGCTTCGCGCCGGCCGGGCAATCGACGCAGATGATCGTCGGTGCCGAGCCCTCGAGCGACGCGCGCATCCTGCGGACGGCCGCGGCGCTATATTCGTCGTACCGCCTGAAACGCGTCTACTATTCGGCGTTCAGCCCGATCCCCGACGCATCGGCGAAGCTGCCGGCGGTACGCGCGCCGCTGGTGCGCGAGCATCGCCTGTACCAGTCCGACTGGCTGATGCGCTTCTACGGCTACACGCACGACGAGATCGCGAGCGGCGACGATCCGTCCGACCCCGCGCAGGGCATGCTCGCGCTCGACGTCGATCCGAAGCTCGGGTGGGCGCTGCGCAACCGCGGCTGGTTCCCGGTGGACCTGAATCGCGCGCCGCGCGAGCAACTGCTCCGGGTGCCCGGGCTGGGCCTGAAGACGGTCGACCGGCTGCTCCGCATGCGCCGCTTCCGGCGCGTGCGCGTCGCCGACCTGGTCGCGCTGCGCGCCGGCGTGAAGAAGGCGCTGCCCTTCGTCGTGTGCGCCGACCACCGACCGGCGGCGGGCGAGGCCGAGAGCGCGCGCCTGCGCGCCGCACTCGCTCCCGCACCCCGACAGCTCGCGCTCGCGTTGGGCGACGCGCCGGCTCCGGCGACCGCCGGCGCGGCGCATCGCGCCGACGGCTGAGCGGGGCGCCGGACCGACCGCCGCCGCACGCAGGGGCACGGTGCAGCCGCGCACGCTGTTCGACGACGCGACGCTCCCGCAAGGGCACGCCGTGGCCCGGATCGCACCGTCGTTCGTGTCGTGGCAGCGCGAGGCACGCCGGCTGCTGCGCGAGCGCCGCGCGCCCGACGCCGTGCACTGGCAGGCCGACGTGCCGTTGCCGGTCGGCGGGCCGCAGGTCGATCCGGTCCGGCTCGACGTCCCGCGCGCGTGCGACGGCGTCGACCCGGCGATCCGCGTGCCGCGGGCATTCGTCGAACTCGCCCGCACCGCGAGCTGTCATTCCGACCCGAACCGCTTTGCGCTGCTCTACCGCGTGCTGTGGCGCCTGTCGGGCCACGAGCCCCGCCTGCTGCAGGATCCGGCGGATGCGGACGTCATCCGGCTCGAGCGATGGGCGAAGGCCGTGAGGCGCGATGCGCACAAGATGAAGGCCTTCGTGCGCTTTCGAGCGATGCCCACCGACGACGACGACGCGCGCTACGTCGCGTGGTTCGAGCCCGAGCACCACATCGTCGACGACACCGCGGGCTTCTTCCAGCGGCGCTTCGCCACGATGCGTTGGTCGATCCTGACGCCGACGCGCTGCGCGCACTGGGAGGGCCGCCAGCACGACGCGCAGGCATGGTTCTCGCCGGGCGTGTCGCGCGATGCGGCGCCCGCGGGCGACCGCGTCGAGGACGCGTGGCTGCGCTACTACCGAAGCGTCTTCAATCCCGCCCGCCTGAAGCCGGCGGCGATGCGTGCCGAGATGCCGATGAAATACTGGAAGAACCTGCCCGAGGCCAGGGCGATCCCGTCGATGATCGACGAAGCGCCGCGGCGCGTCGCGGCGATGGTGGCCGCGCGCAAGACGGCGGATGTCCCTGCGCTCGGCGCGGTGCCGCCGACGCCCGACGAGCGCCAAGCGGCCGCGATCGCCGGCAGCGCGCCCGCCACGCTCGAGCGCCTGGCGATCGAGGCGCGACGGTGCCGCCGTTGCCCGTTGTGGGAGCACGCGACGCAGACGGTATTCGGCGAAGGGCCGGCCGACGCCGCGCTGATGCTGGTCGGCGAACAGCCAGGCGATCGCGAGGACCTCGCGGGCAGGCCCTTCGTCGGTCCCGCCGGAAGCCTGCTTCGGCAGGCATTGATCGAGGCGGGGCTCGACGTCGACGCGCTCTACCTGACGAATGCCGTCAAGCACTTCCGATTCCGCGTCAGCGGCAAGCGCCGCCTGCACGCGAAGCCGCGCGACGGCGAGATCGACGCGTGCGCGCCGTGGCTGGACGCCGAGATCGAACGGGTCGCGCCGTCGCTGATCGTGTGCCTGGGCGCGACCGCGGCGCGCGCGGTGCTCGGCGGCGCGGTGAAGGTCGGCGAGATCCGTGGCCGGCCGATCGAGGCGCGCGGCCGGCAAGTGTTGGTCACCGTCCACCCTTCGTACCTGCTGCGTCTGCCTCAGGCCGACATGGCTCGCGAGGAGCGCCGGCGCTTCGTCGGCGAGCTGGCGATCGCGACACGCTGGGTCGAGGCGCGGGCTCGCGCTGACGACCGACGGACATCGGATCAAGATCGTCTCGGATGAGGCCTTCCTCGACGTGCCTGAGGCGCGCGCGCTTCGGTGGGCTCAGACCCCGGGGCCGGGTGGCGTCGAGACACTCGGCGACCCGGAGGTCAGCGCGTTCATCATGTCGACGGGTCTGATCCCCGCGCTTTCCATCAACGCATCCACCAGTGGGGCCTGAAGCCGGTACTTCAATGCGCTGCTCATCACCTGGTCTGACAGGCTCTGTCCGCCGCTCGCGTCTGCCTGTGCCCCCGGCGCCACGGCACCGCCGAGCCCGTCGACGTGCACGATCTTGATGTCGCTGATGTGCTCGAGAGGTTTCGCGCTCTCGCGCACGACTGCTTCGATCCGATCGATCGCGGCGAGTCTCATCCGAAGCTGCATCACTTCCGGCTTCATGAGATTGTCGGCTTCGTTCATCGCATGACGGCCCCGCGCCTCGATTGCGTTGCGCTTCTCCAACCCGTCTCGCCTGAGTGAGTCGACGTCGGCGTCGGCCTGCGCGAGCACCCGGACAGCATCCGCCTTCAGCGCCGCGGCTTCCTTCTCGGCCTGCGCCTGTCGCAGTACGTTCAACTGAATCGCCTCGGCCTCCTTCGCCGCTGCAACGAGCGCGAGCGACTTGTCGCGCTCCGCGCGTCCGATTTCCCGCGTCGATATGACGGCTTCCTCGGCCTTCACGGCCGCCGCCCGCGAGACGTCGGCTTCCGCGAGCGCGGCATTGCGTCGCTTCGAATGCTCCGCGATCTCGATCTCGGTCTCCTGCTGCGCAATCTCCAACGCCCTGCGTCGTTCGTTCTCCGCGATCTCGACCGCGCGCGACCGATCGATCTCGATCTCGCGGATCTGCTGCTCCAGACGCACCTTTTCCTCCCTGACGGTTCTGTCGGAGACGAGCCGCGCCCGTTCCACGGCCTCTGCTGCGCCGACTTCGGCGACATCGGCGGTGCGCTTGAGTTCGGCGCTTTCGACGGTGATCTGGCTCTGCTGCTGAGCGCGACGGATCGCGATCTCGCGTTCCTGCTGCAGGCGCGCGTATTCCTCCTCCCGCTGGATCTCCAGGATCTGCTGCTCCGCCGCGAGGTTCTTGCGCTGGATGGCCACCTGGGCATCGCGTTCGATCTCATTGCGTCTCCTGCGTCGTTCCTCGATCTCGGCAGTGAGCTTGGTCAGGCCGGCAGCGTCGAAGGCGTTGTTCGGGTTGAAGAATTCGCGCGATGCCTGGTCGAACTTGGAGATCGAAACGCTGTCGATCTCCACACCGCTCGCGTCGAGGCCGAGCGACGCGAGTTCACGAACGCGCCTTGAGTATTCGCCGCGGTTCTCGTGCAGGACTTCCATCGTACGCTCGGCAGCTGCCGTGCGCAGGGCGTCGTTGAAGCGTGCGGCCCACAGCTGACGCATGCCGTCCACGGACGTCGTGCGACTGCCGAGCGTGCGGGCCGCGGCAGCTACCGAGGCGGCTTCGGGCTTGACCCGAACGTAGAAGTCCGCTTCCACGTTGACGCGCAGCCTGTCCTGCGTGATCAGCGCATTCTCGTTCTCGTGCGCGACGCTGATCCGCATCGTGTTCATGTTGACCCGTGTGACCTCGTGCAGCACCGGGATGACGAGCGCGCCTCCCGATATCGCGACTCGCTCGCCCATGAATCCGGTTCGGACGAACGCAAGCTCGGTCGTCGAGCGTTGATACAGCCTCGAGAGCAGCCACCAAGCGATCGCGATGGCGATGACGAGGGTGACGATGAACAGGAGCACGGCGCCTAATGTAGTCTGCATGGTTCACGAGTCCTCGGGGCAATCAGTGCGTTCAGCGCGTACGGGCGGTTCGACGAGAATCCGAAGGCACTTGACGAAGAGGGGGCGATATTCCTCGGGAAGCCGCCCGAGCACGCGTTGCTCGACCGCCAGGTCTCGCGGCATCACCCGATTCAACAGATCCGCGCCGCCAGGCGCGAGGAACAGCTGATAGGCGCGTTGGTCGTCCTTGGCGGCGACGCGGTACAACAGCCCGGCCGACACGAGGCGGCGCACCATGTCGGCCACGGTGTTGCGGTCCATGAAGAGTCGATCGGCAAGCGCGTTCTGATTCAGGCCCGATTGCTGGTAGACCGTGACGAGCGCCGCCTTCTGGCGCGGCGTTAGCGATTCGTCTGCGAACTCCTGGGCGAAGGCCTCTTCCGCCATAAAGTGCGCGCGACGAAGCAGATGGGTGCCGACGTCACCGAGCTGAAATGCGTCGAGGATCTCCCTGACCTCGGGCCGCAGCAGATCCCTCGCATCGGCAGGGCCGGTGGACTTCGCGCGGGCAGCTTTCCGTCGCCGCGAAGGCGTAACGAGGAGGGTGCTCATCGATGGGCGGAATCCGTACAAAAGGCTCTGAAAGATAGGACGTCTTCGGATTTTCAGTTGCCCACGCCATGTGCGTCAACCCTTGTCGGGCGCAGCGGGAACTTGGATGATCGGTGAGGGATTCCCCGTCAGAGACATCGCCAAGTCGACGAGGCGAGCCTGCTCTTGACGAGTCGCGTAGCAGTTTCTAGACTCGGACTTCAAACGCACGTACACGTCCTACATGGCTGTGTGTATACGTACATGTTGCATGTGTCGCGATCACTTCCTGCCGGGTTTTCGGTGACGGGGCGATCCGCGTCCTTGCAGGTGTCGTGCTACGGCCTGAACCGCGGAGGGCACTGACATGGGGCAAGGCGAGATCATTGCGGGATTCCTCGCGCCGCACCCGCCTCATCTGGTGTACGGCGAAAATCCGCCGCAGAACGAGCCACGGTCGCAGGGCGGCTGGGAGCCGCTTCGCTGGGCATACGAGCGCGCGCGCGAGCACCTCGACGACATGAAGCCCGACGTGCTGCTCGTGCACTCGCCACACTGGATCACCTCGGTGGGCCATCACTTCCTGGGCGTGCGGCAGTTGTCGGGAAAGTCGGTGGATCCGATCTTCCCGAATCTGTTTCGCTACCGATTTTCGCTCGAAGTCGACCTCGAACTCGCCGAGGCCTGCTGCGAAGAGGGGCGCAAGGCCGGGCTGGTCACGAAGATGATGCGAAACCCGAACTTCCGGGTGGACTACGGCACGATCACGACGCTTCACATGATCCGTCCCCAGTGGGACATCCCCGTGGTGGGCATCTCCGCAAACAACACGCCTTACTACCTCAACACCAAGGAGGGCCTGTCGGAGATGGATCTGCTTGGCAAGGCGACGCGGGAAGCCATCCGCAGGACGGGCCGTCGCGCGGTGCTGCTTGCCTCGAACACGCTTTCCCACTGGCACTTCCACGAGGAGCCGGCCATTCCGGAAGACATGTCGAAGGAGCATCCGCAGACGATGGCCGGGTATCAGTGGGACATGCGAATGATCGAGTTGATGCGCAAGGGCCGCATGCAGGAGGTTTTCCGTCTGCTGCCGCAGTTCATCGAGGAGGCGTTCGCCGAGGTGAAGTCCGGGGCATTCACCTGGATGCACGCGGCAATGGGATATCCGCAGATCCCTGCCGAACTCTTCGGATACGGCACCGTGATCGGCACCGGCAACGCCGTGATGGAGTGGAACCTCCGGCGCGAAGGGCTGTCGATGCTCGATCCGTCCGGTGCGCGCGCAGTGGGAGCCGACGACCTGCGCGGCAGCCTCGTCGACTGATGCGCGCGAGCCCGGCCGATGCACGCCGGTACCCGGTGATCCGACGCCGGCGACGCGAGTTCGTCTCCTGCCGCAGGATCGGCCACGCGTCGTGGCGCCGGGAGGAGCGTTCATGACCGTTGTCTGCGCGCTGCTGGTTCCCGGCAGCCCGCTGCCGCGACTCAAGCCGGAGATCTCCGGATGGGGCCGGCTCGCCACTGCGATGCAGCGCGCAGGTCGCGCTTTGCAGGCGGCGCGTCCGGATACCGTGCTGGTCTACTCCACGCAGTGGATGGCGGTGCTTGATCAGCAATGGCTGACGCGTCGTCGAAGTACCGGCCTGCACGTCGACGAGAACTGGTACGAGTACGGGGACCTGGCCTACGACATTCATGCCGACGTCGAGCTCGCGCTCGCCTGTGTCGCGGGGTCGCCGCGCATCGGCGTGCACGCAAGAGGCGTCAATTTCGAGGGGTTCCCGATCGACACCGGCACGATCGTCGCGTGTGACCTGCTGGGCATCGGGACGCCCGAGCGGCCGTTGGTCGTGGCGTCGAACAACCTCTACCACGATGCCGACACCACCGAAAGGCTGGCCGCGATGGCGATCGCGTGCGCCGAGGAACAGGGCAAGCGAGTGGCGGTCGTGGGCGTTGGCGGCCTGTCCGGATCGCTGTACCGCACGGTGATCGATCCGCGGTCGGATCGGATCGCCAGCGCGGAAGATGACCGCTGGAATCAACGGATTCTGCAGCTGATGGAGTCCGGGGACGTCGCCGGCATCCGCCGTGCGATGCCCGAGTTCGCGCGCGAAGCGCGCGCCGAGATGGGTGGCAAGCACGTGCACTGGATCCTGGGCGCGCTCAAGGGACGCTATCCGGGCGCGCGTGTTCACGGGTACGGGCCCCTGTACGGCAGCGGCGCCGCGGTGGTGGAGTTCTCTCAATGATCATCCCGATAGGGGAGAAGGAGTGCTGATGAAGCTGAACCTGGAATCGAGTACGGCGCTGCAGGCGACGCCGGGAGGCAGACACGTCGCCGCGGCCCTGATCGGGATCGCGGCGCTCGGCGCATCCAGCGCTTGGGCGCAGTCCTGCACCATCACCGTCGGCCGGGTGGTCCCCGTTACCGGGCCGCTCGCCGACGTGGGCAAGGACACGCCGTGGGTCGACGAGAACAAGCTCGGGCCGATCAACAAGGCAGGCGGGCTGAAGGTCGGGGACAAGCAGTGCCGCATCGACTACCGGATCTACGACAGCAAGAGCACGGTCGCGGGATCCGCCGAGGCGGCGACACGCGCGATCCTGTCCGACAAGGTCGATTTCCTCATGGCGCAAGGCACCCCGGACACGACCAATGCGCCGTCGGATCTGTGCGAACGCAACCAGGTTCCGTGCATCACGGTCAATACGCCGGTCGAGGCGTGGCTGTTCGGACCGGACGGCAAGCCCAAGACCTACAAGTACACGCACCATTTCTTCTTTTCGGTGCCGGATCTCGTGAAGAATCACGTCGGCATGATCAAGGCGCTGCCGGGCGGGTTCAACGGCAATATCGGCTATCTCTATCCGAACGATCCGGACGGCACGGTGTTCGCGTCGCTTTTCGATCCGGCGTTCAAGAAGGAGGGCTGGAAGCCGACCGATCCGGGTCGCTTCGCCCAGGGCCTGCCGGATTTCTCTTCGGTGATCAACCAGTTCAAGCGGGCACGCGTCGAGGTCGTGACCGGGGTGCTCGCGCCGCCGGACATGCAGAACTTCCTGCAACAGGCGGCGCAGTCCGGATTCAGGCCGAAGATGTACGTGATCGACAAGGCGACCGGCTACCCGGAACCGATGAACGCGGTCGGCAAGGCGGGCTACGACCTGCTGAGCGTGAACTTCTGGTCGCCGGCATATCCAGGACGATCCAGGTTCGGCGGATACGACGGGCAGGGGCTCGTCGACGCCTTCGAGAAGGCGAACCCTGGCAAGCAGTACATTCCGCCGCTCGGCTACGACGATGCCGCGTACGACGTGCTGTTCGACGCGATCCAGCGCGCCGGCACGACCGATCGCGCAGCCGTGCTGAAGGCCATCCACGAGACGGACCTCGAGACGGTCGTCGGGCCGGTGAAGTTCAATGCACAGAACTATTCAGTGCAGCCGCTCGGCGGGGCGCAGTGGCGCTTCGACGAGACGCGCAAGAGGCTGGTGAAGGAGAACGTCTACAACGCGGTCTACCCGAGCGTGAAGAAGACGGCCGACATGCGCCTGTACCAGCAGTAGCACCTGGCCTTCGTCGCCGACGGCACCCCATGGCGGCACTCTATCGCCAGTTCGTGAGCCAGGCCGAGATCGATGCGCAGTACGACGTCGAGCGGTCCGTCCCGGATTTCACGCGCTACGCGAGGCACTACGTCGAGGAAAGCCGTCTCACGAGGCACAGGCTGCGCTGCGAGCTCGACATCCCGTACGGGCCGACACTGGCCGAGACGCTCGACATCTTTCCCGCTGCCGAACGTCACTCGCCGGTGTTCGTCTTCCTCCACGGCGGCTACTGGAGGATGCTGTCTTCGAAGGAATTCAGCTGCGTCGCGACGGGCCTCAATGCGTTGGGCATCACCACGGTCGTGGTCAACTACGCGCTCGCACCGCGGGTGAGCCTGGACGAGATCGCCCGCCAGTGCAGGGCTGCGGTGGCCTGGGTGCTGCGGCGGATCGACCGCCACGGCGGCGATCCCGGGCGGGTTGTCGTGGGGGGGCACTCGGCGGGCGCGCAGCTCACCGCCATGTGCCTGCAGACGCCTTGGCGCGAAGAGTACGGCCTGAACGAGGATCCCCTCGTCGGCGCCGTCCTGATCAGCGGGCTCTACGACCTTCAGCCATTGCGCTTCAGCATGATGCAGCCGCAGATCCAGCTCGACGACGGCGTCATCCGGCGAAACTCTCCGATGTTCAGCGTGCGGCGCTGCCCAACGCCGGTGCTGGTGAGCTGGGGTGCGGACGAGCCCGACGAATTCCGCCGCCAGTCTGACGACTTCCTCGCCGCCTGGACCGCTGCGGGCAATCGTGCCAAGCGCATGCCTCAGCAGGGCTGCAATCACTTCGATGCGATCTACGGCTTCGAGAATCCGAAGAGCGTGCTGTGCCGATGGATCGGGATGGCCGCGGGTGTCCGAGGCGTCCACCTGGACGACGTCCGCCGCGGCGGAGAGAAGCGGGAATGACGGCACTGCTGAACGTGCGCGGGGTGTCGAAGTCCTTCGGCGCGGTTCGGGTCGCCGACGATGTCAGCTTCGACGTCAACGAAGGCGAGATCCTCGGCATCATCGGTCCGAACGGGGCCGGGAAGACGACGCTGTTCGGCATGCTGGCAGGGCACGTCGAGCCATCGTCGGGGCGTATCGAGTTCCGCGGCGAAGACATCACCTCGCTGCCGCCACAGGATCGTGCGCGTCGGGGCATCGCGCGTACCTACCAGGTCCCGAGACCGTTCGGGCAGATGACGGTGTTCGACAATCTGCGTGTTGCCGCCGTGTTCGCCGGCGGGCTGAAGGGCGCTGAAGCGACCGAATGGATCGAGCGCACCCTGGCGGCCACCGGATTGAGCCGGCACGCGGAGACACTCGCCGGACGCCTGCCGTTGCTCGTGCGCAAGCGTCACGAACTCGCCCGCGCGCTCGCGATGCGCCCCCGCCTGCTCTTGATCGACGAAGTGGCTGCAGGCCTGACCGAGCAGGAAGTCGGCGAATTCATCGACCTGGTCCGGCGGATCCGGAACATGGGCACGACGATCGTGTGGATCGAGCACGTGATCCGCACGATGCTCACCGCCACCGATCGCCTGATGGCGGTTGCCGGTGGGCGAGTGCTGGCGATCGGGGCGCCGGGAGATGTCATGGGTTCGCCGGAGGTCAAGCGTGTCTATCTCGGCACCTGAACGGAATGGGGCTACGACGTCGCCGAGCGCCGGCACGGTGCTGACGGTATCGAGTCTGTCGGCCTACTACGGGGAATTGCGGGCCATCTACGACGTGTCGATCGAACTGGGACGCGGCGAGGTGCTCGCCGTGATCGGGGCGAACGGCGCCGGCAAGTCGACACTGCTGCGCGCGATCGTCGGACTGATGAATCATGGCGCCAGCTCCCACACACGCGGAACGATCGAATTTCGCGGCCAGCGGATCGACCAGCTCTCGCCCGACCGGATCATCGACGCGGGGATCGCGCTCGTACCCGAGGGACGGCGCCTCTTCGGGAGGATGACGGTCGAGGACAATCTCCTTGCGGGCGCGTACCTGCCGCGTTGCCGTACCGGGATCGGCGCGCGGCTCGATGACGTGTTCACACTGTTCCCCAAGCTGCGCGAACGTCGCACGCAGATCGTGTCGCAGATGTCGGGCGGCGAGCAGCAGATGGTGGCGATCGGCCGCGCGCTGATGTCCTCGCCGTCGCTGATCGCGTTCGACGAACTGTCGCTCGGATTGTCGCCCGCCATGGTTGACGAGATATACGGTCGGCTCGGCACGATCATCGCCGGCGGCACGACCGCGATCATCGTCGAGCAGGACCTGAAGCGTGCGCTGGCGGCATGTACCCGATTCTGCGTGATGCTCGAAGGCAGCATCGTGCTCGAAGGGCGGCCGGGCAAAACGAGCGAGGACGCCATCACCGCGGCCTACTTCGGCGCCGTCGCAGGCTCCCCCGACGAGAGCCGCTGATGGGGAGCGCACGCTGATGGGCGACGAAGCGCTTTACTGGATCGCGATCGATCTGGCGAACGGCATTCTCTCCGGCGCGATGCTCGGTGGCTACTACGCGCTGATCAGCGTGGGTCTCGCGCTGAACTTCGGCGTGATGCGCCTCGTCAATCTTTCCCACGGCGACTGGCTCATCGTCGCAGCGTATCTCTGCGTGACCTTCATCGCGGCCACCGGCGTGGCGCCGCTGTGGTCGCTGATCGTCGTCGTCCCGCTGATGTACGGGGTCGGCTACGGCGTGCAGCGAGGCTTGCTGAACCACGTGTCGGCCCAGGCGGCCGAGAGACGGAGCCTCTCGCCGGTGTTCGGTCTGATGCTTCCTCTGCTGGTGACCTTCGGCCTGTCGATCGTGCTGAGCCAGGGCATGCTGCTGGTGTTCAGCGCCGACGCTGCGACGATCCGCAACGAATGGTCGTTCTCCGCGATCAGGATTTCCGAGGATCTCAGCATCTCGACCCTGCGCTTCGGGTTCTTCGTCGCTGCGGCCGTGCTGCTGGCCGGCCTGTCGATCTGGCTGAAGAGCACGCACCTCGGCCGAGCCATCCGTGCGGCGAGTGACGATCCCGAGATCGCGGCCCTCATGGGCATGCGGACCGGGCATGTCTATTCGGTCGCGAGTGGCGTCGCATTGGCTTCGGCGTCGATCGCGGGCTTCATGGTCGGCATGTCCCGCTCTTTCCAGCCGTTCGACGGGTCGCCGTTCCTGCTCATGGCCTTCGGCGTCGTCGTGCTCGGAGGCCTCGGATCCCTGATGGGCAGCTTCTTCGGCGGGATCCTCCTGGGGATCGTGCAGGTGCTTGCGGGCACCTACTTCGGTCCGGCGGCGCAGCAGGTGGCGGGATATCTGCTGATCCTGTTCGTCCTCGCGGTCAGGCCGCAGGGCCTGCTGGCGAAGCGGTCGTGAAGGTGCTGGGCGCCGACGCGGCCACGGACACATCCTCGGGGCGATCGACCCGACGTCGGGTCATCGACGCGCTTCACGGGCGCGCCGGCTTGATCACCGGTGCGGTTGTCCTGGTCGCACTCCTGCTGGTACCTGTCCTGGGCGACGGAAGCTACCTGGTCCACCTGCTCTTTTCCGTGTTCGTGTTCGCGACGCTGGGCGCTTCGTGGAACCTGGTCGCGGGTTATGCGGGCCTGCTGACCTTCGGCCAGCAGGTCTTCATCGGGCTCGGGGGTTTCGCCCAGGCGATCGTCTACTACTACGGTGGCACCTCGATCTGGCTCGCGTGGCCTGCGGCCGGCGTCGTCTCGCTGCTGTTCGCCTGGCTTCTGTGCCTGCCTTTGCAGGAGCGCGGAGGCCGGCGCCGCGTGCGGATCGGCGTCGTGATCGCGATCGTCTGCTGGGTACTGTACGAGTGGCTCATCGCGGCAGCCCCGCAGTACGACGTGTTCGGCAGCCACTACACCCGCCGTGTCGCGATTCTGCTGCTGATCTTCCTCGGCGCACTGCCGCTGTTGCGACTGCAGGGCGCGTACTTCGCCATCGCGACGTGGCTGATCGCGGAGTCGGTCTCGACCGTGTTCAATGGGTGGGGCGTCGTCGGCGCTGGTGGCGGCATGCAGCTGAAATCCAACGTCACCGGCACCCAGCTCTACTACGTCGCGCTGGGCCTGATGCTCGTGGCGACGGCGATCGTCTGGCGCTGGATGCGATCCTCCTGGGGGCTCGCGCTGACGGCCGTGCGGGACGACGAGGAAGCGGCGCGCTCGAGCGGCGTCGACGTCGGTGCCGTCAAGGCATCCGTGTTCATGGTCGGTGCGACGCTCACCGGCCTTGCCGCCGGACTCTACTTCATGGACGTGGTGATCCTCACGCCCCCGTCGGCATTCTCGATCGGGTGGGCGTCGATCGTCGTCTTCATCGCCGTCGCCGGCGGGCTGGGCACGGTTGCCGGGCCGATCGTCGGTGCAGTGGTCTATATCTTCATCGAGCGGGTGCTCGGTGCGGCGGCTGGCCAGGGGCAGCTCCTGCTCGGCGTGCTGTCGATCCTGCTGATGCTCCTGATGCCTCGAGGCCTGATGGGGATGCTGCACGACGCCCGTCACGGACAGCGACGCCGCGCGCCGACGTCGGCACTGCTGCAATGGCGCCGCTGGCTGCTCGGCTCCGACGTGGCCGGTGATCGCGCCGCGCTCGTGGATCAGCCCGGTGTCGTCGCTGTCTGGATGCTCCCTGCGAGCCCATTGCTGAGCCTGCGGCGCGACGAGGCACGGTATGCGGACCTCGTTGCCGCAATGGAGCGCGTGGCCGGGGAACTGGTCGATCTCGAACCGGATACACTCGTCATCTACTCGACGCGCTGGTATGCCGTTCTCGACCAGCTCTGGCAGGGTCGCGCCCGCATGAGCGGGCTGCACGTCGACGAGAACTGGCATCAGCTCGGCGAGATGCGCTACGACCTGACGACCGACGTCTCCCTGGCTCGTGCCTGCGTCCGGGCGTCGACCCGTGCAGGGATCTCGTCCAGGCTCGTCGACTACGCAGGTTTCCCGCTGGACTCCGCCACCTTGTCGGCCAATGCGCTGGTCAATCCGGAGGCAAGGTTCCCGGCCCTGATCGTGTCGAACAACCTGTACCAGAGCTTCGACGGCACCCGCACGCTGGGCGAGCTGGCTGCGGCACAGGCCGTCGCGCAGGGCAAGCGGGTCGTGGTTCTCGTGCTGGGCGGACTGTCCGGCAGCGAGTTCCGGGACGATCGACCCTTCGCGGACGATGCGATCGCCACCGCCACCGACGACGAGTGGAACAGGCGGGTGCTCAAGCTGATCGAAGGCCGCGACGTCGATGCACTGCTGCGCGAACTGCCCGATTTCGTCTCCCAGGCCCGTGCCGACATGGGCCTCAAGCACCTAGCGTTCGCGCTCGGTGCGATGGGCGGACGGATCGGAACCGCGAAGGTCTATGCGTACGGGCCGCAGTATGGAAGCGGGGCCGCGGTCGTCCGCCTACTGTAGGTAACGCGGCGGGCATCGAAGCTCGGGTCAACGCGGCCGCAAAGCCTCGGCGTGTGCCGATCCCTGGGTGCCGGCGACGGCTTCGCCCGCCGCCGCGATCGCGGGCGGCCACAGCCGCAGCGTGCACGTGGCGACGCCGTCTTCCGCGTCGAAATGCAGCGCCACGCCCCGCATCGGCAGCAGTGTACGCATCATCTCGATGCCGCCGTGCGGCGCGCCGTTGAAGACCTGCCCGTCGGGGCGTGCGCGAGCGATCCGGTTGCGAACGACGATTCGCAGTTCGCCGTCGCGTTCGTCGATCGCCAGCTCGATCGGCGAATCGGGCGGGCTGTGCTTGATCGCGTTCGTGAGCATCTCGTTGAACACGAGCGCGACCGGCACGGCCTGCACTTCGCTCAGCTGCCAGCGCGTGCCGTCGCCCTTGCGGATGCTGGCGCACTGCACGCTGCGGCCGAAGTGGCTCGAGAGGTGGTCGCGGATCACGACGGCGACGTCCTGGACCTGTACCAGCAGGCCCGAGCGGATCTGCAGTCCGTGGATCTCGGCGATCGTGTGGATCTGGTCGGCGACCTCCAGCATCTCGTCCCTGCACTCGGGTCGACGATCCGCCGCGCGCTGCAGCAGGCCGGCCGCTCCCTGCAGGTTGTTCTTGATCCGATGGTGCACTTCCCGGATGATGGCCTCGCGCTGCGCGATCGCCTCGTTGAGACGCTCCTTCTGCAGCCTGCGGTCCACCGTCACGTCCTCGGCGAGCACGAAGTACTCGGGCGCGATCTCCTCGCTGCGCATGAAGCGCACGCGCAGGGTTCGCGACGCCCCGTCGGCACCGGTGACGACGGCGTCCCTCGCGGCGCTGTGCGAGCGGGCCAGTTGCCGGTAGCCGTCTTCGAGCGCCGAGCGCGACGCTGCGTCCGTCGCGCGCCACAGGCAGGACACCGGCTCGCCGACGAGCCTGTCCGGCGTCAGGCCGAACACCTCGAGCGTGGCCGGGCTGGCGTAGACGATCGCATCGGTGCCGGGCGCGACGACGACGACGGCTTCGTCCAGGCTCGCCGCGAATGCCTGGAAGCGGGTCAGCAGCTGCTTGGACAGCGCGACCTGCCGATCCAGGTCCGACCGGGTCTGGTGGATCTTGCTCAGATCGATCAGGATGCTGCACCACAGGGGCGCACCGTCGATGCCCTTGGTGTAGCCGAGCTCGAGCTGGTAGTGCACCAGCCGACCATCCCGGTGCCGAGCCTCGCGAATCGAGGAAAAGCGCGGCAGTTCGTCGAGGTTCGAGCGTCTGAGCGCCTCGCGTTGTCGCGGCACTTCGGATCGGGCCACCTCACTGTGCAGGAATTCGAGCGGGTCCCGGCCGAGCAGTTCGGACTCGTCGTAGCCCATCAGCTGGCAGTACGCCCGATTGACGAGCACCAGCCGCCAGTTCTGGTCCTGGATCGAGATCGGGACCGGCGATTGTTCGATCGTGAGCCTGAACATCTCTGCGCGGCTCACCAGCAGGCGCTCGCGCTCGCGAGACTCCTTCATGTCCTGGTAGACGACCGCGTAGAAGATCGACCCTTCGACCAGGTACTTGGCCGTGTGGACGATCGCGTCGAAGCGGCGGCCGCTGCGATCGATCAGATGCCGTTCGCCGTTCATCGTCGCCGAATCGAGCGAACTAAGAAGCTCGCAGTTGCTCCGGACGGTGTCGGCGGCGGAGGGATCGTAGATCCTGAGGACGTTCTGGCCGACGAGCTCGTTGGCCAGGTACCCGAAGCGCTGCTCGAAGGCCGGATTGACGAACAGGAACCCGAATTCGGCATCCAGAATCGCGGCCGGTATCCCCAGGTTCAGGAAGAAGCTTGCGTGTACGGCAGGCGCTTGAGGATTCATGACCGTGCGAGGCGGGGAAGGGAGCACCTTCGACCAGGCGCGGGCACGGTCGGAACGGCCGTCCTATACACGGGACCGCCGCCCGCAGGCGGGACGGCCCGTGGTGCTAACGGCGCCGCTTCTCGAGAAGGCGCCCAAGCTCCTCGATGAACGGAGCCGCCTTGAGATGCGCGCGCAGCCTTGCATGAACGGTCGCCGAGTGCGCCTCGCTGTCCTTGAACGAAGACTTCGGAATGTACAGCAAGCTCAGGTCGGCATGGCCTCGGACCGTACCCATTCGGTCGCCACCGATCGGCCTGGACTCCCAGCCGGCACGCTTCATCGCGCGGGCATGTGGCGTCCCGTCGTACTGGACGACGACGGCACTGCCCAGCCCCGCGCGGCTCGCGGCGGCGACGCCTGCGGAGACGATGAATGCCATCAGGCCGAGTCCCCTGAACTGCGGGTCGGTCGCGCCGCGGCACATCGCGAGTGTCGGAAAGCAGTGCGCCGGCAGGTTTGCCTCGCCCTCGAGGATGCGTTCGGCGTCGGCACGCGTCTCGGCCGGCGTGAAGCGGCCCGTCGCGGCGAGGGTGTTCCCCTGCATGATGACCAGACAGAGCGAAGATGGCGGGTCCGTCCTGCGGCGCACCGTCTCCGGGTCGGGCAGCGAGAAATAGCCGGCGCTCGCGTAGGTGACCTGGCGCAGCCGGTCGATCGCTTCCGTGTGGCGCTCGCTCGCGACTTCGAGCGTCATCGGCGGCAGCGGCTGGTCCGGCGTGCGGCTGCGCTCGGCAGTCATGGTGGCTTCTGCGGCTTCCATCTTCAGCATGGCGTTCTCCAGTGGGCAGTGGCGCGGCGCGTGCCGGGCCGGGTCGACATCGAGTGGTGAAGCGTGCGGCTCGTGCAGTCTCCGTCGCACCGTTCGGCCGTTCAAGCGCGCCGGGCGGTGCCCTTATGTCAATCCGGAAGGACGGCCGGCCGGGGCCGACGGGCGGCATGCCGAGGTGGTTGGATCGCCACTTGCGGCGGACGCGCGGCCGCGCGGGATTGCACGGCCTTCCCGCGCGCGGCCCGCGCGTGAGACCATCGAGGCGCCGCGAAGGCCGCGCGGCGCCGCCGCCGGATCAGGCGCAAGGGAGACGACACCGATGACCTACCGCACGACCATCGCGGGCAGCCTGCCCAAGCCCTCGTGGCTCGCCGAACCCGAGACCTTGTGGGCGCCGTGGCGCCTGGAAGGCGAGGCGCTCGAGCAGGGCAAGCGCGACGCGGCGCTCGTCTGGCTCGCCGAGCAGGACGCCGCCGGCATCGACATCGTCACCGAGGGCGAGCAGTTCCGCGAGCACTTCGTGCACGGATTCCTGAAGCACGTCGACGGCATCGACTGGAACCGGATGACGACGATGGGCATCCGGAACAACCGCTACGAGGCACAGGTGCCCACAGTCGTCGGGCCGGTGTCGCGCCGACGCAAGGTCCACGGCGACGAGGCGGCGTTCGTGCGCGCGCACACGCGGCGCCAGCTGAAGTTCACGCTGCCCGGCCCGATGACGATCTGCGACACGATCGCCGATGCGCACTACGGGCGGCGCGCTGACATGGCGATGGCCTTCGCCCGGCTGCTCAACGAGGAGGCGCACGAGCTGGCGGCGCTGGGCGTGGACGTGATCCAGTTCGACGAGCCGGCGTTCAACGTGTTTACCGACGAAGTGCAGGACTGGGGCATGGCCGCGCTGCACGTGGCGATCGACGGCCTCGCGTGCAAGACCGCGGTGCACGTCTGCTACGGCTACGGCATCCGGCCCAACGTCGAGTGGAAGCGCACGCTCGGCGCCGAGTGGCGACAGTACGAGGCGATCTTTCCGGCGATCAACGCCAGCCGCGTCGACCAGGTCTCGCTCGAGTGCGCGAACTCGCGGGTGCCGATGTCGCTACTGGGGCTGCTGAAGGACAAGGAGGTGCTGGTCGGCGTGATCGACGTCGCGAACGACCTCGCCGAGTCACCCGAGCAGGTGGCGGCGGTGATCGGCGAGGCCGGGCGCTACCTCGGCGCGCAGCAGATCATCCCGTGTACCAACTGTGGGATGGCGCCGCTGTCGCGCGGGCTGGCGCTCGCCAAGCTCCACGCGCTCGTGCAGGGCACGAGGCTCGCGGCTCGGCAGCGCCCGTAGCCCGAGACGGTCCTAGCCGCGCGCGTCGACCGCGCGCAGCGTCTGGCCCGTCAGGTACTGCGCACGCGCACCCGCGACGTAGCGCAGCAGCGGGATCAGCCGCGTGGCGTCGATGCGCGTGCCGACCTCGATCGCGTTGACGCGCAGTGCCCGCGGCGCGAGCTCGCACGCCAGCGTCGACACCAGCATCCGCGCTGCCGCGCGCTCGCCGCCGCGCTGCCACGCGCCGGCGTGCGGCGCGTCGTCGGCCGGCAGCAGCAGCGTCAGGCTGGCGCTTCGCGCGTGTCGCGCCGCGAAGCGGCGCGCGGCGTCGTGTACGGCGGTGACGATCGGAAGCGTGCCGGCGTCGCCGCCGCTGTCGGCGGCGCAAAGCGCGCCGAGGTCGACCACCGCCGGGTACGCCGGCGTGTCGCCCGGTGCCGGGGCGATGTCGGAGCCGATGCCGGCGTCGGCGTCGAGGCCGGCGGTCAGGCTGGCCGCGAGGTCGGCCGCGAGGTCGGCGAGCGCGGACGATCCGGTCGAGCCGCCTCCCGGACGGCCGACGACGCTCGCCGCGAGGCGCGTGTCGCGGGGCAGTGGCGCCAGCGTCGCCGCCTCGCAGTGCCGGCTGCCGCCGTACACCGACGAGCCGCCGCACAGCGAGACCGCCTCGCCGCGGATCACCTCGGCGTCGGGGCTCGCGAGGAAGCGCAGCAGCTCGGCCATCTCCGCCGGTTCGGCCATGCGCCCGAGCGGCGTCTTCTCGAGCGCCTGGCCGGCGTCGAGCCGGCCGGCGGCGATCAGCGCGTCGACGAGTTCGGTGCGCACGAAGCCGGGACAGAGCACGGTGACGACGAGGTCGGGCCGCGCGAGCGCGAGCGCGCGCGACTGCGCGATCAGGCCGGCCTTGGTCGCGCTGTAATAGCCGCGCCACGGGATCGCGCGAAGACCGGCGCCCGACGACACGTTGACGACGCGCGCGCCCGCCGCGAGCCGGGACTCGAGCGCGGTGACGACGGCGGCGGGCGCGGCGAGATTCAACGCGGCCAGCGCCGCCTGGCGCGCGCCATCCTGTTCGACGAGCGGCAGGCCGGACGGGTCTGACATGCCGGCATTGTTGACGATCGCGTCGATCGGGCCGTCGATGTCGGCGAGCGTCGCCACTTGCGCGGCGTCGGCGAGGTCGATGCGTCGGGTCGCATGGCTGCGCTCGCGGCCGTCAGGGGTGCGTGTGTCGGCGCCGCCTCGAGTCGACGGCAGTTCGAGATGCACCCGCGCGAGCGCATCCGCATCCCGGTCGATCAGCACGCAGCGCCAGCCGTCGGCGGCGAAGCGGTTCGCGGCGGCGCGGCCGATGCCGGAACCGGCGCCGGTGATCAACACGGTGGGCGTCGACATGGTGTCGTTCTCCTCGCGCCGACGGCAGGCCTAGAGGTTGGTGAAGGTGATGCCGCCGTCGACGACCAGCGCCTGCGCGGTCACGAAGCCGGCCGCGTCGCTGCAGAGGAAGCCGATGCCGCGTGCGATGTCGTCGACCGTGCCCAGGCGACCGAGCGGGGTCGTCGCGACGCGCCGTGCATCACGCTCGGCATTCCGGTTTCGCTGCGTGCCTTCGGTCGGCACGGCCGACGGGCACACGGCGTTGACGCGGATGCCGCGCACGCCGAGCTCGGCGGCCGCCGCGCGCGTGAGGCCGAGGATCCCGGCCTTGATGCCGGAATAGACGACCGAGTGCTTCGCCGAACGCAACGCGGCGGTGGAGGCGACGTTGACGATGGTGCCGCCGCGCGTGTCGTCCATCGCCGCGGCGGCGGCCTGCATGCCCCAGATCACCGCGCTGAAGCCGATCGCGATCATGCGCTCGACGGTCTCGGGCGCGATGTCGGGCACGGCCTGGTAGCGCACCCAGGCGGCGTTGTTGACCATGATGTCGAATCGCCCGCGATGGCCGTGCGCGAGCGCGACGGCGGCGTGCATGCCGTCGCGCGTCGACACGTTCTGCACGACGCCGAAGGCCTCGCCGCCCGCGTCGCGGATCGCGGCGACGCTCGCGTCGACGAATTCCGCCTTGAGGTCGTTGACGCCGACGATCGCGCCGCGCGCGGCCAGGTGCCGTGCGGTCGCGCGGCCGATGCCGTTGCCGGCGCCCGTGACCAGCGCGACGCGCCCGGCGAGATCGGCCGGCGCTGCCGCCGGCGTCGTTGCACGAGTGCTCATGCGGCGCGCGCCTGCCGTGCGGCGTCGACGGCGTCGATGAAGCGCCGCCCGATCGCGTGCGCGAGCCCGCCGCCACCGAAGGCCGCATCGACCGCGCGGATGTCGCGCAGCGAATGGTGCAGCGGCATTTCCCAGGTGAATCCCATTCCGCCGTGCAGGTGGATCGCCTTCTCGATGACGAAGGTCGCGTTCGCGAGCGCGCCGGCGAGCGTCGCGCGCGTGTCGCGCGCGGCGCCGAACTCGTCGGCGTCGAGCGCGCGACGGCTCGCGGCGGCCGATACCTCGGCGAGCAGCTGCATGCGCGCGAGCCAGTGGCGCACCGCCTGCTTGGCCGACAAGGGGCGGCCGAACTGCACCCGGGTCGCGACGTGGTTCGCGGTGCGCCGTATCGCGCCTTCGGCGGCGCCGGTCACGAAGCCGGCGTACAGGATCCGGGCCTCGTCTCGCAGCCTCGCCAGGCGCGCCGCGTCGATGCGCGCGACTTCGCGCGCGCCCTCGAGCGACAGCCACACGCACGGGACCTCGGGATCGAGCGCGCCGTCGGCCTGCACGCCGAGCCCGGCCACCTCGAGCAGCACCGCACCGCTGTCGCCGTCGTCGACGGCCGCGTCGGCGCCATCCTGCGCGACGAGCACCCAGTCGACGTCGGCCGCGTGGCGCGCGTGACCCGCGACGCCCTCCGCGATGCTGCCCTGCCACGCGATGCTGCCGAGCGCGTCGCCGGCGGCGAGCGCGGCGGCGGCGGGCGTGCCGGCGAGCGCGCGGGCGAGCAGCATCTGCTCGACGATCGGGAAGCGCAACTGCTCGCGCCCGGCCGCCTCGGCGATCGGCAGCGCGAACGCGATGTCGAGGCCGAGCCCGCCGTCCGCCTCGGCGGCGCCGACGCCGCTCAGGCCCGCGCGGGCCAGCACCCGCGCGGCGTCTCGCAGCGGGCGGGTGCGCGCGTCGTCGACCGCGGCGCGTGCGGCCTCGGCGAATTCCTCCGGACGCAGCGCGTCCTGCGAAGCGGTCATGTCGTCAGTCCTTCGGAAGCTTCAGGATGCGCTGCGCGATCACGTCGAGCTGCACCTCGGAGGTGCCGGCGTAGATCGTCTCGGCGCGCGAGAAGAGATAGGCCTCGGTGAAGTGCTCGCGTGCGCGGCGCGCGAGCGGGCTGGAGTCGGGACGCACCTGCGACACGATCGACTGCGCGAGGCCGGCGAAGGCCTGATGGCACTCGGACCACCAGAGCTTGATCAGCGAGCCGCGCGCGCCGATCTGCTGGCCTGCGGCGAGATCGGCGACGCTGCGCTCGACCAGCCCCTTCAGGCCGTCGATCTGGGCGGCGACCTCGCCGATCCGCTGCGCGAGTCGCGCCTCCGGCAGCGTCGCGAGCCGCGCGTCCGAGCGGCACGCCGCGACCAGGAAGCGCAGTTCCGCCTCGAAGCGCCACGCGCGGTACATGCGGTTGGTCGCGCGCTCGGTCGCGAGCACGCGCGTCGCCGCGGTCCAGCCTTCGTCCGGCTCGCCCAGGCGGGCGGCGTCGGGCACCACCACGTCGTCGAAGAACACCTCGGCGAACGAGCGCTTGCCGTCGATCGATCGGATCGGCGCGACCCGGATGCCGGGCGTGTCCATCGGCACCGCGAACATCAGCATGCCGCGATGCCTGTCGGCGACGACGCCGGTGCGCGTGAGCAGCAGGCAGTAGTGCGCCTTCGCGGCGCCGCTCGTCCAGATCTTCTGGCCAGAGATGCGCCAGCCGTCGCCGTCGCGCACGGCGCGCGTGCGAAGCCGCGCCAGGTCAGAACCCGCGTCGGGTTCGGAGAAGCCCTGGCACCAGTACGCCTGCATCTCCAGGATCGCCGGCAGCATCTGCCGCTTCTGGGCTTCGGTACCCACCGACATGATGATCGGGCCGGCGAGTTCCTTGCCGATCGAATTGATGCTCTCCGGCATCATCAGCCGGCCGATCTCCTTGTTCACCGCCAGGTGCTCGGCGAGCGACAGGCCGTGCCCGCCGAAGGCCTTCGGCCAGGTCATGCCGGCGAGGCCGGCGCGGTGCATCGACGCTTCCCACGCCTGGCACTCGTCGACGGTCGGCGCGCGGTAGCCGGGGTCGTCGCCGCGCATCGACGCCGGCAGGTTCGCCGCCAGCCACTGCCGCGCGTGCCGGCGGTAGACGTCGCGCCCGTCGGCCGGGTCGGGGATGCGCGGCCGGTCGGTCGGCATCGGATCGATTCGGGTGGACGCGCCCGGGGGCGCTTCGTCTCGGCTTGGGTGCACGGTGGTGTCGCTCGTTCAGTTGGCGGCTCGCGCCGGCGGATCGGTGTCGGAGATGGTGCGGACCATCAGCGCGTCGAGCACGACGACGCCGCCGCCGAGCGGCTTCACGAGCACCGGGTTCAGGTCGATCTCGGCGACGAGATCGCGGTGGGCGACCGCGAAGCGCGACAGCTGCGCGACGGTGCGCGCCGCCGCCGCGACGTCGGCCACCGCCCCACCGCGTGCGCCGTCGAGCAGCGCGAACAGCTTCAGCCCGCGGATCATCGCGTCGGCCTCGGGTTCGGTCACCGGCGCCACCTGTACCGCGACGTCCTTCAGCACCTCGGCGAAGATACCCCCGAAGCCGACCATCACCACCGGCCCGAAGACCGGATCCCGGGACACGCCCATGATCAGTTCGGTGCCGCCCTTCGCCATCGGTGCGACCAGCACCCCGTCGATGCGCGCGCCGGGGCGCTGCGCCGCGACGCTCGCGAGCAGGCGCGCGTGCGCGCGTCGAACGGCGGCCTCGTCGGCGAGATCGAGCGCGACGCCGCCGACATCGGTCTTGTGCGCGATGTCGGGCGAAGCGATCTTCAGCACGACCGGGAAGCCGAGCCGGCGCGCGTGCGCGGCGGCTTCGTCGGCATCCGCCGCGATCGCCTCGGGCAGCACCGGAATGCCGGCGGCGGCGAGCGCGCGCTTGGCCTCGTACTCGTTGTCGAACGCCGCGGGGGGCAGCGGGCTGAGCGCGGGCCGGGGCGCATCGGCGCCATCGGCGGCTTCGGCGACACCGGTGACATCGGCAGCATATGAGGCGGCGGCGCCGCCGGCCGCGTCGGCCGAATCGGCAGCGCCGGCGAAGAGCAGCCGGCCCAGCCGTGCCAGACCGGCGACCCCCTGCGCGGCGGCGTCGATCGTCGGAAACACCGGGATGCCGAGCGCCTCGATCTCGCGCACCGCGTCCTCGGGTCCGCGGCTGACGACGACGAGCAGCCGCTGCGGGCGCGACGCGCGCACCCGGGCGAGCGCGTCCATGTAGACGCCGCGCAGCCGTGCGTTGTAGAGCGACAGCGACAGGAACAGCACGGTGAGGTCCGACGCGGCCTCGTCCAGCACCGCCGACAGCAACTGCAGCAGGATGTCGGGGCGGCTCGACATCTGCGCGGTCGCGTCGACCGGATTGGATGCGCTCGCGAGCGGCAGCGCCGCGTGGATGCGCTCGCGGGTCGTATCGGACAACGCGGGAAGCGTCATGCCCGCCCGCACCATCGCGTCGGCCATCAGGATCCCGAATCCCCCGGACGCCGCGAGCAGCGTGACCCGATCGCCGCGCGGCAGGCGCCCCGGCAGCAGTGCCGCCGCGGCCTGGCCGATGTCGAGCAGCGCCTCGACCGAGGACACGCGCAGCGCGCCGTGTCGACGGAACACGGCGTCGATGACCGCGTCCGAGCCCGCCAGCGCGCCGGTGTGCGACGCGGCCGCGGCCTGTCCCTGCTCGGTCGAGCCGATCTTCAGCACGATGACCGGCTTGCGCGCGCGCCGGGCGATCGCGAGCGCGTCGATCAGGCGCGTCGCGTCGCGACAGGTTTCCATGCAGCACAGGATCAGCCGCGTGCCCGGGTCCCTCGCGAGCGCGGCGATGCCGTCGGCGACGTCGACGTCGGCTTCGTTGCCGGTCGCGATGAAGCGGCTGACGCCGAGCCCGCGCTGCGCGACGTTCTGCATCACGAAGCTGCCGACGTTTCCCGACTGCGACACGATGCCCGCCGTGCCGGCGAGCGGCAGGTGCTCCTCGAGCACGATCGAGAACGAGCCGATCGTCGCGCTCGCGACGTCGACCGTGCCCAGGCAGTTCGGGCCGAGCAGCCGCATGCCCGCATCGCGCGCGATCGACGCGAGTTCGTGCTGCACTCGCGCACCGCGCTCGCCGGCCTCGGCGAACCCGGAGGACAGCACGACGGCGGCCTTCACGCCGCGCGCCGCGCAATCGCGCAACGCCGCGGCCGTCGCCTCGGCGGGCACCGCGAGCACCGCCATGTCGGGCACGGTGGGCGTGTCGCGAACGCTCGCGTACGCCGGCAGGCCCTGGATCTCGCCGCCTCTCGGGTTGACCGGGTAGACCGGTCCGGCGAAGCCGTGCCGGCGCAGCAGGTGCACCGGCCGGCCGCCGATCTTGTGGATGTCCTCCGACGCGCCGACGACCGCGATCGCGCGCGCCGCGAAGAACGCCTCGAGTCCGTCGCCGGCCGCGGGCCGGCCCGTCGTTGCCGCCGTCGCCGTCGCCGCGGGACCCGCGTCGCGCGCCGGCATCGGTCAGCGGCCCTTGAACACCGGTTCGCGCTTCTCGAGGAAGGCCATGCGGGCCTCCTTCGCGTCCTCGGTCTTCGCGAGCGCCATCGTGAACTCCTGCTCGAAGCGGTACGCATCGCGCTGCGGCATCACCTCGACCATGTTCGACGCGCGCTTGGCGTAGACGATCGCGAGCGGGGCCTTGCGCGCGATCTCGGCCGCGAGCCGCGTCGCCACCGGCAGCAGCTGCGCCGCGGTCAGCGGCTTCTCGATCACGTTGAGCTCGAACATCTCCTGCGCGCTCAGGCGCTGGCCGGTGTAGAACAGGCGTCGCGCGGTCGAGCGACCGAACAGCGTGCGCAGCATCGCCGCGCCGCCCGCCAGCCCGACGTTGATCTCCGGCATCCCGAAGGTCGCCTCCTCGGCCGCGTAGAGCACGTCGCAGGCGGCGACGAGGCCCAGGCCCGCACCGAGCGCGGCGCCGTTGACCGCGGCGACCACCGGCTTCGCGCATTCGCGGATCGCGTTGGTCGTCTCACGCGTGATGCGGTTGTGCTCCAGGAAGTCGCCGGGGGTCTCCGGGTCGGGCCGGTCCCTGAGGTCGGCGCCGGCGCAGAAGACCTTGCCGGCGCCGGTCAGCACCGCGCACCGGATGTCGTCGCGCGCCGACACCTCGTCGAAGGTCGCGACGATCCGGCGGCGCATCTCGCGGTTCAGCGCATTGACCGGCGGGCGGTCCAGCGTGACCACGGCCACGCCGTCTGCCACGTCGAGTCGTACGATCGGGTCGCTCATCTGGTCTCCATCGTCTGCGGCCGCCGGCCCGGGGGGCGCGGGCCGGCGGCGTCTTGATCGGAAGGTGATCTCGCCGCCCAGGGCCGGTGCGGCGAGGCGGGGCGCGGCCGGGCGTGGCCGTGCGCGCGCCGGCTGGGCGCACGCCCGCCAGGCCGGCTACGGGCCGCTATTGTAGGCAGCCCCCGACGCGCTTTTCCTGCAGATTCCAGTGCTGTGTTCTGCGCGTTTGCATACTTTTCCGCACGAATCGGCCCCCTTATGATCACGCGTCGCGGCGTGGGCACCCCTGAAGGCCCGATACGCCGACGTCCTCATTCAATCGCGCACCAGGAGACACCATCATGGCCCGAATCGAACGCCGCCGGCTGCTCGCCGGCATTGCCGGATCCGCCGCATCCATCGGCATGGCCGGCCTGGCCGGACCGGCACGCGCGGCTGACGCGAAGACGCTGTCGATCGTCGTGCCCTACGCCGCCGGTGGCACCGCCAGCGATGCGTTCGCCCGCCTGATGGCGGCGAGCATGAGCACCACGCTCGGTCGCAACGTCATCGTCGAGAACAAGCCCGGCGGCAACGGCATCATCGCCGCCACCTACGTCGCCCGCGCGCCCGCGGACGGCTCGGTCGTCCTGCTCGGCGGCACCGGGCCGGTGTCGCTGAACGTGATGATGCGCCCGTCGCTCGCGTACAGCCTCGACAGCTTCCAGTCCGTCGCGATGCTGTTCGACGGGATGCTGACGCTGACCGTGGCGACGCGGCTGAACGTGAACTCGGTGCCCGAGATGGTCGCGTACGCGAAGAAGAACGGCGCGCTGCGCTACGGTACCTTCGGCCCGGGCAGCGTCAGCGAACTGTACGGCATGATGCTGACCAAGCGGCTGGGCCTGCCGCTGATCCCGGTGCCCTACAAGAGCAACTCCGCGGCGATCATCGACCTCGTCGGCGGCAACGGCGACTTCAGCGTCGCGACGCCGGTGTCGCTGGTCGACTTCCAGAAGCGCGGCGAACTGAAGATGCTCGCGCTGACGACCGAGAAGCGCTATCCGTCGTTTCCGGACATCCCGTGCGTCGCCGAACTCGGCTACCCCGACCTGATCGCCTCGTACTGGACGGCGATGCACGCGCCGAAGGGCACGCCGATGCCGGTCGTTCGCGCGATCTCCGACGCCGCGAACAAGGCGATCCAGGAGCCTGCGTTCCGCGACAAGCTCGTCACCAACGGCCAGACGCTCAAGGCGGGCGGCCCCGAGGTGCTGGACGCGCAGCTCGAGCACGATCGGCAGTTCTGGGGGAAGATCATCAAGGAGAACAACATCGTGCTGAAGGGCTGATGCGAGGCGCACCCGCGGCTTCGGCATGACGCCGCGGATCGACCGCTTCGGCACGATCACGACCGAGCTCGGCGAATGCCCGCTGTGGCACGCCGGCGAGGCGTGCCTGTGGCTGATGGACTGCCGTCGCGGAACGATCTGGCGGCTCGGGCCGGACGGGCGCGAGACCCGCATCGTCGACGTCCCGCCGCCGGCCGGCTCCTTCGCCTTCGACGCCGACGGCGGGCTGGTCGTGGCCTTGAAGGCGTCGATCGTGCTCGTGGATCCGGCCGACGGCGCGCGGATCGAACTGGCGCGGATCGGCGACTGTCATCCGAACCTTCGCCTGAACGACGGCACCGCGCTCGCGGACGGCAGTTTCGTCGTCGGCACGATGCACGTGCCGCGCGAGCCCGGCGTGCCGCCGCTCGGCGGGCTCTTCCGCCTGGACGCGGACGGGCGCCTTCGCAGGCTCGACGCCGGCTTCGGGATCGTCAACGGCCCTCGGGTCGGGCCGCACGACGGCCGGCTCTACGTCTGCGACAGCGCCGCGAGCCTGATCGTGTCCTACGCGTTCGACGCGGACGGCGGGCTGGTCGATCGGCGCACCTTCGTCGACACCTCGGCCTTCGGTTCGTCGCCGGACGGCTGCTGCTTCGACACGCAGGGCGGGCTCTGGACCGCGCTGGTGCGTGGCGGCGCGCTCGCGCGCCTCGCGCCGGACGGCACGCTGACGGCGCGCATCGACCTGCCGGTCGCGCATCCGAGCTCGCTGTGCTTCGGCGGACCGGCGATGGACGAGCTCTACGTCACCTCGATCCGCGACAGCGGCCGGCTGCGCGCCGACGGGCCGCTGGACGGCGCGGTGCTGCGGGTGCGCGGCACCGGGTATCGCGGCTACGCGTCGCCGCGTTGTCGCCTCGCCCGGCGGCGTGGCGGCGCCGGCTCGGCTCCGGTGGGCGGGGATCCGCGTGTCGCGGACGAAGGGGGCGCGGACGAAAGGGGCGCGGACGAAAGGGGCGCGGGCCCGGGCGGCGTGGCCTGAGCGTCGGCGCGCGCCGCGCTGTCGGTGCTCTTGCCATAGGCGGAGAAACGCAGCGCCTTGCCGCCGACGTGATCGGCGACGAAGTCGAGGAAGAGGCGGATCTTCGCCGGGATCATCGCGGTGTCGAGGATGGTCGCGAACATGCCCTCCTCGAAGGTGCTGTTGGTGACGCGGTACTGCGGGAGCAGCCTGACCAGTTTTCCCTGCTCGATGTCCTGTGCGACGGTGTAGTCGTCGAGCAGCGCGATCCCTTCGCCGAGCCGCGCCAGGTGCAGCAGCACGATGCCGTTGTTCGCCACGTGCCGAGGGGCGAAGGACACCTCCTCGCCGCCCGACGGGCCGAGGAATCGCCAGGTCGACTGGCCACCCGGCAGCAGGTAGGACAGGCAGCGGTGCTCGACGATGTCCGTGGGCGTCGCGAGACGCGGCATCGACGCGACGTACTCGGGCGACGCCACCATGAACCGCTCGCTGCGAAACAGGATCCGGCGCTTGAGCCCGGCCTCGACCGGCGGCGAGATCCGGAAGTCGATGTCGATGTGCTGGCGTCGAAGGTCGGCCTTGCCCTCCGAGAGGATCAGCTCGATGTGGATGTCCGGGTACAGCGTGCGGAACGCCGCGATCAGCGGCGGCAGCACGCCGACACCGAACATCGTTCGCGAATGCACGCGCAGCAGCCCCTTGGGCGCGACCCGGATCGCGGTGATGCTGTCGCGTGCCTCGTTGATGCGCCACAGGATCCCTTCGAGGTGGCGCGCGTACTCCTCACCCGCCTCGGTCAGCGCGACCTGGCGCGTCGAGCGCAGCAGCAGCTTGACCTTGAGGTCGTCCTCGAAATCGGAGATGGTTCGCGACACCGAGGTCGCCGACGCGCCGAACTGTCGCGCGGTCTCCGAGAAGCTGTGGGTCGCCGAGATCGACAGGAAGTACTCCATCGCACGGAGTCGGTCCATTATTTCTCCGGATTGCGCAGGACAGAATCACTCATTGCGACTATTCCGGCACATAGTAGCGGAACCTAGAATCGGCGAGCCACTGCCTACAGGCACACCTTCGGAGACATCCCCCCATGGAATTCGGCGTATTCATCCTCGCCCAGCAGCGCGGCTACCACCAGAGCTCGACCGACGTCATCCACAACTCGATCGAGCAGACCGTCGCGGCGGAGCAGGCCGGATTCGACACCGCCTGGTACGCCGAGCACCACTTCAACAACTACTCGCTGTCGCCGTCGCCGCTGATGATGGTCGCGCACGTCGCCGGCAGGACGAAGCGGATCCGCCTGGGCACTGCCGTCTGCATCCTGCCGCTCTATCATCCGGCGCGCTTTCTCGCCGAAGTCGGATTCGTCGACACCGTGACCGAAGGCCGGCTCGAGCTCGGTGTCGGTTCGGGCTACCAGGAGTTCGAATTCGAACGCTTCGGCGTCAAGCTCGCCGAGGCCGGCGCGATCTACAACGAGTTCCTCGACCTGCTGCCCAAGGGGCTCACGCAGAAGAGCTTCGAGCACGAGGGCAGGTTCCTGCGGGTGCCGCCGAGCTCGATCGCCGTGCGCTGCGTGCAGAAGCCGATGCCGCCGGTCTGGGTGACCTCCGGCAACCCGCTGACGCTCGGGCGCGCGGTGCGCGAGGAGCACAACCTCTTCGTCACGTCGCTGCTCAACGGAAACGACGCGATCGCCGGGCTACGCGAGCGCCTCGAGAAGATCGCGTCCGACAACGGCAAGGACCTGGACCGCGACGTCAAGTTCGGCTTCCTGCGTTGCGGCTACGCGTCCGACAACGCCGCCGAGATCGACAGCTACCTTGACAACGCGCGCTTCCAGCGTCGCATCTCCGAAAGCCTCAAGTACCGCCGGCACCAGACCGACGACGGCTACATGATCAAGGAGGTGCCGTTCGAGACCGACCTGAGCCTCGAGCAGATGCGCAGGAACCTGCCGGTCGGGTCGGTCAACGAAGTGATCGACAAGCTGCTCGAGGAGATCGCCATCCTTCGCCCCAAGCACATCGCGCTGCAGACGCAGCTCGGCGACTTCGACCAGCGGTGCATGCTCAAGCAGATCGAGCTGTGGGGCAGCCGGATCATCCCCGCGGTGCGCAAGGAGATCGGCCAGGCGGCGGTCGCGGCCTGAGTCGCGTGAGAGACGACGCGGGGCACGCGAGACACCCGGTGACGGCATGCGCATCCACCTGACCAGTTCGGGCGCGATCACGCTGCGCGATGCGGCCGATTTCCGCCGGCTCGACGTGCTCGTCGATCCGCAGCCCGACGAGCGGCTCGCACGGTCGATCGCCCGCATCGGGCGGCGCGAGGACGACGATCACCTGCGGCTCGCACCCGCGGTGCTGCGCTTCCTGTCGCCCCACGCGGGCGACGCCGCGTGGGAGGCGGGCTTCGAGAAGATGATCGCCTTCGCCGGGCGCGCCGGCTGGGTCGACGAGCGTGGCGAGGTGCGTGCGCATCTCTCGTTCGCCGGCGTCGACGAGGCCGTGAGTTCCGACGAGTTCCGGTCCGCGATGCGGGCGCTGCCGGCGGGGATCAGCGTGATCACCACCGGCACCGGCGAGGCCGCGAGCGGCATCGTCGTCTCCAGCCTCACGTCGATCTCGGCCGAGCCGCCGCTGGTGGGCTTCTTCATCAACCAGCGCGCGTCGTGTCACGCGTTGCTGCTCGAGAGCGGGCGCTTCGTCGCGAACGTGATCGGCGAATGCCACGACGCGGTGATGGCGGCGTTCCTCGAGCGCCCGCAGGGGCCGGACCGCTTCGCGGTGGGCAACTGGCGCGAAGGCAACGCGAGCCTGCCGGTGCTGGTCGACGCGCTCGCCAGCCTCGAGTGCGACATCGTGTTCACGCAGTCGATCGGCACGCATCGCATGATCGTCGGGAAGATCGTGAAGGCGACCTGCGGCGGCGCGAACCCGGTGGTGCACTTCAACGCGCTGACGCACCGGCTGGCGCAGCACGCCGGCGGCTGAGCGGGCCGGCGGCCGAGCGGGCCGGCGGTTGAATGCGCTGGCGCTCGCGCGCGCGCTCGTCGTATCGGTGTTCGCCCGTGCGCTGGGACCGATCAGCGCTGCGGCATGTCCTTCACCGAAAAGCCCAGGCTCACCGTCGCATCGTCCGGGATCGGCGGCATCGTCGCGTTCCAGGCTTCCCACGCGTCGCGCATGCGTGCGAGCCGATCGGGATCGCGCTTCGCGAGGTTCGCTCGCTCGCGCGCGTCGGCGTCGACGTCGAACAGGTACTCGTGCTCGTCGACCTTCAGGTATTTCCAGCGGCCGTCGCGCGTCGCGCGCTGCGCGCGGTGCTTCATGCGCCAGTGCATCGGCCGCGGGAAGGCCGCGGACGGATCGTCCAGCACCGACATCAGCGACACCCCGTCGATCGGGAAGTCGGGGTGCGCGCTGCCGCCGCCGGCCTCGAGCAGCGTCGCCGACCAGTCCATCGTCATGCAGTGCTGCGCGCTGACGGCGCCCGGACGGATGCGCGCCGGCCAGTGCGCGATCCAGGGCACGCGGATGCCGCCCTCGGTCAGGTCCATCTTGCCGCCGACGAGCGGCCAGTTGTCGGAGAAGCGCTCGCCGCCGTTGTCGCTGGTGAAGACGATCAGCGTGTTCTCGAGCAGCGATTCGCGTTCGAGCACGGCGACGAGGCGGCCGATGCCTTCGTCCATGTGATGGATCATCCGGTGGTAGCTGTGGACGCTGCCGCCGTCGAGGTGGAACAGGTTCTTCGCGACATCGGGTGCCACCTGCGCGTCGTCGCGTGTCTCCCACGGCCAGTGCGGCGCGGTGTAGTGCAGGCTCATCATGAAGGGCCGTCCACTCCTGGCGGGCGCGGCGGCGCGCTCGACGTAGTCGATGGCGCGCGCGCTGAAGACGTCGGTGAGGTAGCCGACCTCGTGGTGCGGTGCCTCGCCGATGTACAGGTCGTGCTCGCCACTCGACGAACAATGCGTGAAGTAGTCGACGCCGCCGGCCATGATCCCGAAGAACTCGTCGTAGCCGGAGCGCAGCGGGCCGAATGCCGGCGGATAGCCGAGGTGCCACTTGCCGACGAGCGCCGTCGCGTAGCCGGCTTCGCGCAGCAGCGACGGCAGCGTCGGCAAGTCGGCCGGCAGGCCGAGCGTCGTGCTGTGCCTGCTGCGGCTGTTGATCGGCTCGTCGAGCGCGCCCCGAAGGCGATACTGGTATCGCATCGTCATCAGCGCGAAGCGCGTCGGCGAGCAGACGGGCGCATTCGAGTAGCCATCGGTCAGGCGCAGTCCGCCGGCGGCGAGCGCGTCGATGTGCGGCGACACCGGACCGAACCGGGCGTCGCGCCCGCCGTAGCAGCCCAGGTCGGCGAAGCCGAGGTCGTCGGCGACGATGTAGATCAGGTTCGGTTTCATGCCGGCATCCTACCGCAGCGGATCGACGGCTTCGCGGCCCCGTGGCGCCCGCAGGGCCGCGGGGGATTCGGCGCATCGTCGCGGCCCGGCCCTACACTGCACGCTCCAACCGCCCGGAGACACCCATGCAGACCGAGATCACCGATTCGCAGTCCGCCTCGCCCACCGTGACGCCCGGCATCACCCAGCTCGCGATCGACCAGCAGGTCTACGACCTGTACGACGAATACTGCCACGGCAGCTTCGATCGACGCGAGTTCCTGAGGCGCGCCGCGGCGCTCACCGTCGTCGGCGGATCGGCGCTGGCGATGGCCGAGGCGATGCTCCCGAACTACGCCAAGGCGCAGCAGGTCTC
The DNA here is from genome assembly GCA_050248115.1 of Lautropia sp. Taxonomy (GTDB): domain Bacteria; phylum Pseudomonadota; class Gammaproteobacteria; order Burkholderiales; family Burkholderiaceae_E; genus Lautropia. Next base: position 67,370 of record JBFWSZ010000008.1, on the reverse strand, counting down.
GTTCACCGATCCGCGGATCCGACCGCAGTACGTCACCTATCCATCGCCCGGCGGCAACGGCGGCACCATGCGGGGCTACCTGGTGCAGCCGGCCGGCAACGGGCCCTTTCCGGCAGTGCTGGTGATCCACGAGAACCGCGGCCTCAACCCGTACATCGAAGATGTCGCCCGACGTGCCGCGACCGCCGGCTTCCTGGCGCTCGCACCGGACGGCCTCGCGCCGCTCGGCGGCTATCCCGGCAACGACGACGCCGGCCGCGCGATGCAGGCCAAGCTCGACCAGCCGAAGCTGCGCACCGACATGCTCAACAGCGCGCGCTTCCTGAAGGCGCACGCGCTGTCCACCGGCAAGCTCGGTGCCACCGGCTTCTGCTGGGGTGGCGGCACGACCAATTTCCTCGCTGCGACGCTCGGTGCCGACCTGCACGCGGCGGCCCCGTACTACGGTGCGGCAGCCGACACCGCGTCGGTCGCGTCGATCCGGGCGCCGCTGCTGATCCACTACGCCGAGAACGACGAGCGGATCAACGGCATGTGGCCGGCGTTCGAGGCGGCATTGAAGGCGGCCGCCGCCAGGTACGAGATGCACCGCTACCCCGGTACTCAACACGGCTTCCACAACGACTCGACGCCGCGCTACGTCGAGGCCGCGGCGAAACTGTCGTGGGAACGAACCGTCGCGTTCTTCAGGCAGCATCTCGCCTGAACGCGTGAACCCGGCGGGCGCCCTCGTCGCGGGGGTGCCTGCGTCGCGGGAGGCGCGGGTTCGGTACCATGGTCTCGGCGCGCATGGAGACGATGCGCGCCGCGCGCACGCGGTCGACGTGCCGCCAATCATCCGATGCAGGAGGACGACAGTGATACGAATCCATTTCCCGGCCCATCCATCGACGCGGTCCGCGAGCGGCCGGCAGCCCCTGGCGACGGCAGCGGGGCGGCGTCGGCTGCTCGGGTCGACGGCGGGCGTGGTCGCGCTCGCCGTCGCGGGATCGCTCGCGGTGCACGCGACACCTGCGCGTGCGCAGGCCGCGTTCCCGTCCAAGCCGATCAAGCTCGTCGTGCCGTACCCTGCCGGCGGCGTCGTCGACCAGGTGGCGCGCCTGGTGACCGAGCACATGAGCCGCACCCTCGGCCAGCCGATCGTCGTCGAGAACAAGCCCGGCGCGAGCGCCAACATCGGTACCGACCAGGTGCTGCGTGCGCCGGCCGACGGCTACACCTTCCTGATGGGCTCGCCTTACCTCGCGACCAATCCGCACCTGATGAAATCGACGAAGTGGAAGACCGCCGACTTCGTCGGCGTCGGCCTCGTCGGCGCGCCGCCGAACGTCTTCGTCGCGGCCAACAACGTGCCGGCGAAGACGATGAAGGAGTTCGTCGCGTACGTGAAGGCGCGCCCCGGCCAGCTCAATGTCACGAACCCTGGCGTCGGCACCTCCAACCACATGGGGCAGGAGCTGTTCTTCAGCACCACCGGCCTCGAGATGCAGAACGTCATGTACAAGGGCCAGCCGGCGATGATGCCCGACGTCGCGAGCGGCCAGGTCTCGTTCAGCCTGATGACGATGGCGCTCGCCGCGCCGCACCTGAAGGAGGGGCGCTTCAAGGCGCTCGCGATCAGCGCGCCCAAGCGCGCGCCCGACCTGCCGGACGTGCCGACGATCGCGGAGGCGGGCTTTCCGGACGCGATGTTCCTGCCCTGGTACGGGATGGTTGCCGCGGCGGCGACGCCGGCGCCGATCGTGAAGACGCTGTCGGACGCCTTCATGAAGGCGATCGGCGATCCCGGCGTCGTCGCGGGTCTCGAGAAGATCGGCACGCAGCTGACGCCGGCGCCGGGCAGCGAGTTCACCGAACTGCTGAAGCGCGAGGCGGTCCGGTGGGAGAAGATCATCAAGGAGCGGGGCATCAAGCCGGTCGGCTGAGGACCCGGACGCAGACGTCCGACGGCGTCACGGGTCGCGCGGCGGGGGCCGGGGCGCCGCGTCGCGCAGGCCGCTGCGGGCATCCCTGCGGACGATCGATTCGAGCGTCGTCGACGTATTGCCCTCCAGCGTCACGTCGCGGCTCTCGATCAGGTCGATGCCCGCCGCCGGCCGATTCCACGGCCAGACGCCGACGTACTCGATCCGGTTGTTGCGCACGATCGCGCCGTCGGCCTGGATCAGGTGGATCGGCAGCCTGGGTGGCGACGTCGTGCCCGAACGCGCGCCCGGCCACGCGCGCCGGTCGAGCCGGTCGCTGACCTCGATGACGTTGTTCTCCAGGATCAGGCCAGGGCCCTTGGCGACGATCGCGACCGGACCATCGACGATGATCCGGTTGTTGCGAATGACGTTGTCGACGCCGTCGATGATGATGCCTGCCACGCCGGCCCGGATCGTGAGGTTCTCCACCACATGCGCGGTGATACCGTCGCCGGTGCTCAACGAGTCCGCGCGGTCCCCGGTGTCCGGCAGGTAGACGCTTCGGGGGCTAGGGTCGACAGGCGTGACGAGCACGATCCCCAAGCCGCCGATCGAGTTCAACGCGCCGTTTCGTACGCGCGTGCGCTTGAACTGGAAAGGTTGCTTGTGGCCGTACTTGAAGTACTTGTAATGAGAGACGAGCGTCATCCCCGAGGCTCGTTCGTTGCGAAGTTCGTGTGCGGAGAGATCGAGCGTCACGTCGTTGGCCTGGATCGTAGCCAGTCTTCCGATGCCTGACACTGGAGCTTCCGACCACGTATGGCTATCCCAAAGAGGAACCGCTACGACATCAGTCGTGAGGCAGTAGAAGCCTGGTGCGTCAAGATCCAGGTAGGGCTCCCAGATCGGTGATCCATATGCCAGCGCCACTGACTTTGAACGGAAATCCTTGACGATTGCCGCCTTGCATCCGGACGGCAAGATTCCCTGTTGGGGCAGGTGAAGCGTGGGCGGCGTCGCTTGAAATCGAGCCGGTGGCGAGACGCAGGCGAACAGGATCGCTGTCCATGCGAGTGCTGCCGCGGGAATCAGACGGGATTGCAACGCGTTCCGCCTTCTACGCAGACGCCAGGGAAATCCTCTTCATTCAACGCGTTTCCATCGGCGTCGATGAAAGCGGCTTCACGCTGCCGCTCTGCTTCTCTCCGGTCGAATGCCTCAATGTCCACCTCGCCGTACCCCAAGTCGCGCAAGGCGCCTCGAAGGACCCTGATCTTCTGCTCGAACTGGGATTCGGGACTCTGCCCGCCTGAACTACCGTCCTCCTCGATCGCATTGAACGCGCGCAGGTAGGGCTCCAGCGCTTCGAAGGGGACGGCCCTGCCGTCGTGGGGGACGGCGGTGAATCCGGACAGCGCTTCGTGGAGCATCTGTTCGGCGATCAGCGTGCGGGCCTCGCGGCGCCACTCGGGCCCCTGCGTGTCGAGCTCGCCGCCCGGCCTCACGCGCGAGTCGTAGGTGTAGTCGGGCTCGTGGCCGAGGAGGCCGTGACCGACACCGCAGCCTGCAAGGAGTGCATCGACCGGCATGTCGTTGGCGTCCCGGTGGGAAACGGTGTCGAGCAGCGCGTGGCCCGCGAACTCGCCGAAGAGCACGAGGTGGCCGGTGCGGGTGAGCAGCGGACTGTAGCTCGCGCGCTCGAGGTTGCGCAACTGCGGGCTCCACACGTTGCGAAGGTCGTTGCCGTCGAAGGCGGGTCGTGTCCTGCCATCGACCGGGCTGCTGAGCACGAAGTGGTAATTGAGCAGCTGCTGGTGGTTGCGGGTGATCGATTCGAAGGTCGTGGAGGCGCTGGTGCCGTCCATCGGCCTGGTGATCGGGTTCACGTCGACGTACTGCGCCGCGAGGGCGAGCGTGCGCGCGTCCTCGACGCTGTAGCCGGTGGTGATCGCGACGAACCAGGTCATGTAGTAGTGCATGTCCTCTTCGTAGAGCCCGGACGGATCGGTGGCGTTGATCGGGTCGCCGCGTGCATAGGCGTAGGCGTCGGGGCCATCCGGATAGCCGAGCGGGTCGGGCTGCAGGAAGCGGCCGGTGTGCGGATCGTAGGTGCGGTGGTGGTTGTCGTGCAGGCCGGTCTCGGCGTCATGAATCTGTCCCGGCAGCCGGAGGTCGAGCGTCGGGTGCCACGCACCGGCGGTGTCTGCGCTGCCGATCGTGGCGAGGCCGGTGGCCGACAGCTCGGCGCGCCAGCGGACGCGGCCGTGCTCGTCGGTCATCGCGATCGGCGCGCCGCGGTGGTCGGTGTGGATCGCGAGCAGGCGCTGCGTGCCGTCGCGGCGGGTGTCGAGGCGCGCGATCGGGAGCTTGCCGCGCGCCTCGTCGAGCCGGAGGTACTGCACGCGCACCGCGCCGTCGGCGTCGATCTCGGCGGCGACGCTGCCGCCGACCCAGAGGTAGTGGGTACGCTCGCCGACCGGCCCGGCGCCGTCGAACACCTCCTTCTCGACGCGCTCGCGACGGTGGTTGTAGCGGTAGCGCGCGATGAGTGCGTCGTCGCGCGCGCGGTGGACCGCCGCGAGCTGGCCGTGCGCCGACCAGACGTAGCGGTGGCGCGCGTCGCGGACCCGACGGCCGGCAGCGTCGGTAGGGCCGCGCGGCTCGCGTGCCGTGGCCTCGGACGCCGCGCCCGGGGGCGCGAGCAGCCGCCCCGCGCGATCGTAGGCGAAGTGCCGGCGCGCGGCGACGGGCGTCGGGGCGGACCGCGTGCCGGACTGCGCGCCGGCGAGCGGCGTCTCGTGCAACTGCTCGATCGACCTGATTCGCGGGCCGGCCGCGTGGCGGTACCTCAGCGATACGATCGGCGCCGGTGTCGCGCCGCCCAGCGGGGCGGCATCGCCTGCGCTGCCGCCGCCCGCGCCGACGCCGTCGGCGACGACGCCGCCCGCGCCGATGCGAAGCCGCTGCAGGCGGCCGGCGGGGTCGTGGTGCCGCCGCGTGCGCACGCCGTTGCCGTGGTCGAACGCGACGAGCCCGTCGAACGGGTGGACCGAGACGTCGCGAACGATGTCCCGTGCCGGCAGGCGCGCGATCAGCGCCCGCGCGACCGCCGCCGGCAGTGCGCCGGCGAGCCGGTCTTCGAGGGCCGCCCAGCGCGCACCGCGAAGGCGGATGCGCGCGACGACGGCACCGTCGGCGGCGTCGGTCCGGTCGAGCAGCACGCGCCGGCCGTCGACGAGGGTGCGGGTGCGCACGAGGCCGGTCACCGGATCGTAGGCGGTCCGGTGGGTGTAGCTTCGGCCCGGAAGCGAGCCGTAGCGCACCCGCGTCGCGACGATCCGGCCCAGCGCGTCGCGCTCGTAGCGCTCGAGCTGCGCGGGGGTGGACGCCGACGCGAGCCACCGGCCTTCGTAGGTGTACTCGGCGAGCGACGACGCCGGTGCGTCGGCGGTGGCGGGACGGATCTCCTGCAGCAGGCGTCCGCCGGCGTCGTGGCGGAAGTCGATCGCGGTGCCGGCTCCGTCGGTGGCGCGCACGATGCGGCCGGCCTCGTCGACCTGCAGGCTGCGCAGGCCGTGGTCGGGGAGTTCCTCGGCGATGCGGCGGCCGAAGTCGTCGTGCCACGCGCGGGTCGTGCGAGCGGGGCCGTTGGCAGCCGCGGCCGGCGGGTGCGGCGTCGCGGCCCAGCCCGGCCGCGCGACGTGCAGCACGCCGGCGTCGTCCAGCGTCGCGAGCGGGCGGCCGTCGACGTCGTGCACGAAGCGCTGCAGCCGCCCGTCCGGAAGCAGCAGCGAGCGCAGCCGTCCCTGCGGGTCGCGCTCGAGATACGCGGCGCGCAGCGGCGCCGCCTGCCCGGGCTCGTGCAGCGCGGCCACGCGAAGCCGGCCTTCGGCGTCGAAGTGGAGGCGGCTGTGCCAGCCGCGCGCGTCGTGCTCGCCGACGACGCGGCCCTGCGCGTCGCGTTCGATCCGACGGGTGCGGCCCGCCGGATCGGTGATCGCGACGAGGCGGCCGGCGGCATCGTAGCGGGCGGACAGCGCGACGGCGACGCGCGACGATTCGCGGGGCTGCCCGTCGCGATCGAGCAGCCAGCCGGTGAGGCGCACCTGCAGCACGCGGCCGGCGAGGTCCAGCGTGCGCTGCTGCAGCACGCGGCGGTAGCCGTCGTCGGACACGATCGCGATCGGGCGTCCGCCCGCATCGCGCGCCTGGATGTCGATCCGCAGGCCGCCCGGCTGGCGCGCGCCGGTGACGAGCCCGGTGGCGGGGTCGGTGTCGATCAGCGAGACGTCGGAGTCCGCCGGCGTGCCGAGCGGGCCGTTCGCGAGCGGACCGTCGACCGCAGTGACGACGTGCCGTCCGGCGAGGCGGGCGTGGACGAAGCGCGTCTCGCGCCGGATCGGGTGGCCGGCGCTGCGCGGGGTGGGCGGCGCGTGGCCGGTCTCGACGATCGAGACGGGCTCGCCGCGCGGCGTGCGCGTGATCTCGATGCGGTGTTCGGTGCCTGCGACGACGCCGGGGCGGGCGATGACGGTGGGTTGCGGTGCGGCCGCGTCGGCGTACTCGAAGCGCGCGACCCGTGGGAGCGCGTCGAACACCGCGTCGATCGCGCGCATCGCGGCGCGCGGCTCGGCAACCGCCGGCTGGTGGGCGGGGGGCAGCGATCGCGTGTCGACGATGCGTCCGGCGGCGTCGTAGCGGTGCGCGAGCCCGGTGCCGCCGATCGGCCAGATTGCGATCAGCCGCCCGGCGGGGTCGTATCGCATCCGGCGGTTGGCCGGCCCGCAGCCGTTGCAGCCGGGCCCGTCGATCGAGGTGACGCGCCACTGGCCGGCGATGGTGCGCGCGGTGTAGCGCGTGGTGGCGCCGGTGGCGTTCGTGAGCACCGCGACGCGGCGCGCCGGCGACGGCCCATCGCCACCGGACCCGGGTGGCGCGGCCTCCCACGCGATGCGCAGTTCGCTGCCGTCGGCGCGCACATGCGCGATCGCGCGGCCGCGGTCGTCGTATCGCCATCGGCCCACCGTGTGCACGACGCCGTCGGCGGCGCGGCGCGTGATCGCGGTGATCCGGGCACGAAAGCCGGCGTCGTCGTAGCGATAGCCGCGTGTGGCGCCGTCCGGCGCGCCGACCGACAGCAGCCGGCCGTCGGCGTCGATCGCATAGTGCCAGGTGCCGAGCGGGTGCTCGATCCGCGCGAGGTGGCCGCGTGTGTCGTGCTCGACGCGCATCGTGCGCCCGGCAGGGTCGGTGACCGAGCGGATCCGCCCGGCCGCGTCGCGCGCGATGTGCAGCGATTCGCGATCGCCGCCGTCGATCGGCGCGATGCGCACGAGCAGGCCGGCCGCGTCGAAGTGCAATTCGCGACGGCCGGGCCAGGTCCATCGCCAGCCGGTGTCCGAGCGCGCAAGCGCGCCCTGGCCCGCGCCCTCGGGCTCGCACGCGACGCCTGCGGCGCGCGCGTGGAAGACGATCCTGCGCCCGTCGGCCTGGACGATCTGGATGCGCTCGCCGGCGGTGCCGGGCGCGGTGGCGCGCGTGCGGTACAGGCGGGTGTCGTAGGACAGGCGCCAGCCGCGGCCGGCGTCGTCGTCGCTCGCGGTGTAGTGCGAACTGAAGTGACGGCGGATCTCGAGCCCGAGCGGGCCGGGCAGCGGCGGGGCGTCGACGTCCTCCTGGTACTTGTTGCCGGTGATCGGATCGATCGGATTGCCGACGCTGACGTCGATCCCGTTCGGGTCGCCGAGGCTCGCCGCGCCCGATGATGCGGGGCAGGTCGGGCCGCCGTCGGCGGGGCTGCACGACTGCGCGTGCACCGGCTCGGCGGCGAAGGGCAGCGCGGCCGCGAGCAAGATGGCGACGGCGGCGGCGGTGGTGGCGGCGATGCGCTGCGAGGCTGACATCGCCGCAGCATCGCGCAGGCGCCGCGTCGTGGAAATCGGCCGGATGGCCGGGCACCGGACGAACGGCCGCGGCCGCGCGGCCTAGATCGGCGCGCCGTGCCGGCTCAGGCCTCGCGCAGGAACCGCCGCAGCCACCCGCCGACGCGCGGGCGGTCGTCCTCGCCGTAGAGGCTCGCGATCGCGGCGTCCGCCGTCGCGGCGTCGAAGCGGTCGCCGCGGCGATGCTCGATCAGCGCCCGCGCGTAGCGCGGCTCGAACTCCGGATGCGCCTGGATCGACATCGCGCGACGCGACGGATAGGCGACGATGCCGTAGGGCGTGAACGCACTGCCGCCGACGACGCGTGCATCGTCGGGGACCGCCGTGACCTGATCCTGGTGCGAGACCGGCAGCCGCACGTCGGCCGCATCGTCGATCCATCCGGGTGCATCGTCGATGCGGTAGCGGTGCAGGCCGATTCCCCAGCCCTTCGGCGACTTGGCCGCCGCGCCGCCGAAGGCCTGCGCCATCAGCTGGTGCCCGAAGCAGATCCCGACCATCGGGCGCCGGCCCGCCGCCTCGCGCATGAACGCTTCGAGGGTCGGGATCCACGGCAGCGGGTCGTAGACGCCGGCCGACGAGCCGGTGACGAGCCAGGCGCCGCACTCGAGCGGCGTCGCCGGCCATTCGCCCTGTCGCACGTCGTAGGCGCGCGGCGCGACGTCCGGGCCCAGCAGCGTCGCGACCATGCCGGCGTAGCGGTCGAACGCGACCGCGAGCCGCGGCGGGGGCGCGCCGGCCTCGAGGATGCCGAGCTTCAACGGTGCACGCTGGTGCGGGCCGGTCGCCATCGAACGCTTCTCCTGCAGTGGGCCGCCCGGCGGCGGCCGATCGTCGCCGGTCCAGTATAGAAGCGCGATGCGCGATGGCGCGGGATGCACTACGATCCGATCGGTTCCGAGCCCGTCGCCTGCCGCGACGCCCCCGTCCCTCCCGATCGAGGTATCCCGTTCCCATGACACGCTCTCACGCGCCGCTGTGCCATCCGCCGCCTGCCGAGACCGATCCGGTGCGCGTACCGATCGCGCACGCGTCGCGCCGGTCGCTGTTGCTGACGACGGGCCGCCTCGGCGCGGGCCTGGCCGCGGGCGTGATCGCCGCTCCGGTTCGCCACGTTCGCGCCGCCGGCGGGCCGATCACCGTCGGCCTGCTGATCGCGGGCCGGATCGACGACAGGGGGTTCATGCAGGCGGGCTTCGGCGGCTTCGAGCGGGCGCGCGAGATGCTCGGCGTGAAGACGCGCCTGATCGACGGCGTGAAGCCGCAGAAGCCGCTGCTCGCCGCGGCGTTGACGACGCTCGCCGAATCCGGCGCCGATCTCGTGATCGCGCACGGTGGCCAGAACAACGAGGCGGCGAGGGAGGTCAGTGCCCGGTTCCCTGGGACGCGCTTCGCGGTGACGCAGGGTGGCGTCGTGGGTCCGAACCTCGCGAGCTACGAGGTGCTGCAGGAGCAGTCCGCCTACCTGGCGGGCGTCCTTGCGGCGTCGACGACGAGATCGGGCGTGGTGGGGCACATGTCGGGGATCCGGGTGAAGCCTGGGCTCAAGGGGCGCGCTGCGTACGTCGCGGGCGTTCGCGCGACGAATCCCGATGTGAAGGTGCTGACGAACTTCTCCGGCAACCAGGACGACAACGCGTTGTCGCGGCGGGTGGCGCTGGCGCAGATCGCCGGCGGTGCCGACGTGATCTTCACGATGCTCAATGCAGGGCGCACCGGCGCGATCGACGCCTGCCGCGAGAAAGGCGCGAAGCAGATCGGCAACGTCGTCGACTGGGTCGCGGCCGTGCCGGACGTGTTCGTCGGCTCGGCGATCGCCGACGTGAGCATCGGCGTGTTCAACGCGATCCGCGACGTCTCGTCCGGTCGCTTCGAAGGCGGCGTGATCCGTCGGATCGGGCTCGAGGCGCCGGAGGCGGTGAAGCTCGCGCTGGCCGCCGACGTGCCGGCGGCGGTGCGCGAGCGAATCGCGAAGGTCGCCGCCGACATCCGCGAGGGGCGCGTCGCCGTGCCCGACGCCTACGACGGGCCCGAGTTCGCGACGCCCGCCTGAGCGGCGGCGCGCAGGCGATGCCCGTCGCGGGCGGCCGTCGGCCCGCGGCCCCGCCGACCGGCCGTGTCGGCCGGTCGCTGGTGTACATTGACGATCCCGCGTTCCGGGTAGGCACCGTGCATTCCGCCACGGTGTGATCACCTCCGCCTGCGCGAGCAGGTCGGCGCCGACGCGCTACCGAACGACCCATGCAGACGGATCCGCGCGACGCGAAGCTGACGCTCGGGATGCCCACCGACGCCCCGGCACGCCTGCCCGAGGGCATGGCGGGCTTCTTCGGCGGCCTGTCGGTGCCGGCCGCGCTGGTCGACGCGTCGCTGCACTTCTGCGCGATCAATCCCGCGTTCGAATCGGTGCTCGGGTATACGAGCGCCGACATCGTCGGGCGACACGTGCTCGATCTCTACGACCCGGCGACGCTCGGCGAGGTGCGCGCGCACATGGCGTCGCTGATCGAGCGCGGCATCGACGCGGTGCAGGTCGAGCGCCATCTGCTCTCGCGTGGCGGCGAGCGCCTGCACGCGAAGCTCCGGGTGTCGCGCTACGTCGAGGCCGGACGCGATTTCTACGCGGTGCTCTTCGAGGACGTGAATCGCACCGACGCGAACGAGGCGATGCTGGTGAGCCGCAGCGAGGTGTTCCGCGTGACGATCGAGCGCTCGCCGATCCCGACGACGGTGCAGGACAGCCGGTGGCGCTTCGTGCTGGTCAACCAGGCGTTCTGCGAGCTGATCGGTTACGAGCTGCACGAGCTGATCGGGCGCGACCCGATCGACTTCATGCACAGCCCGGACCTGCATCCGGAGATCCTTCGCCAGCGCGAGATCGCGCTGCGCGCGGCCGAGCATGCGCTGCCCCGGTACTCGTCGATCCGAAGGGCGCTGCGTCGCGACGGCAGGGAGGTGGTATACCGGCTCGAGCTCGACTGCATGCGCGGGCTCGACGGCAAGCCGCTGTGGTGCGGCATGGCGATCGACATCAGCCACATCGCGCAGGCGCAGGCCGATCTCGATCGCCAGGTCGCGGTGGCGCGGCGGATGCAGACGCGCTTCGAAGCCTTCGCCGGCAGCCTGGACGAGGCGGTGGTCGTCGTGTCGCCGGACGGCGACCGGGTGCTGCACGCGAACGCGGCCACCGAGGACGTCTTCGGGATCGATCCCGCGCGGCTGGTCGGCAACCCGCTGCCGAGCGCATGGGGGCACGCGAGCGTCGAGTCGCGCCACGCGCTCGCCGACGCCTATCGCAGGATGACACGCGAGGGGCAGGCCGAGGTCGAGGCGTCGTTCGCCGAGGGCGGCGCGCCGGCGCGCATCGTGCGCACGCGCTTCTTTCGCAGCGGCGACTCTGCCCCCGAGTATTTCGTCCTCGCCGAGGACGTGACGCAGCGCCGGCGGCGCCAGCATGCGAGGCTGGACGAGGCGCTCAAGCAGCGCGAGACGCTGGTGCGCGAGATCCACCACCGCATCAAGAACAACCTGCAGGGCGCGGCCGGTCTGCTCGAGCGCGCGGCGGCGCGGCAGCCGGAAACGCGCGAGGCGCTGCGCGACGTCGCGCAGCAGATCCACGCGATCGCGAAGGTGCACGGGTTGCAGGTGCAGTCGGGGCGCCTGCTGCGCCCGGGCGACGTCGCCGCGTCGATCGCCGAGCAGCTCGGGCGCAATTTCGGGCGCGCGATATCGATCGAGGCGCCGGACGACGCGCCCGGTGACGCGCCGGTCTGGCTGCTGCCGGAGAGCCAGGCGGTCGCGATCGCGCTGGTGATGAACGAACTGCTCACGAACGCGCTGAAGCACGCGAGCGCGGGCAGTGCGGTATCGATGACAGTACGGCAATCGGCGCAGGGCTTCGAGCTGTCGATCCGCAACGACGGGGTGCTGGCGGGGGCGATGGACGGGGACGACGACGCCCAGGGCCCCGGCCGGGGGCTGCAGATGATGCGCCAGCTGCTGCCGATGCGCGGCTCGGACTTCGACATCGTGCAGGACGGCGCCAGCGTCGTCGCGACGCTCCGGCTCTCGCCGCCGGCGCTGCAGGCCGAGCCGGTCGATCCGGCGCCGCGCGCTGCCGGTCACGCGGCGCCGCCCGTCGGGGGCTGAGCCGCCGCCGGTCGCACCGATCGCGCCACCGGTCGGCGGTGCGGCGATCGTTGCGAAAGCGCCACTAAAGTGCCGCACATCGCCGCGCTTCCGGCTGTCCCGGCCCCCTTCCGATGAATCCCAACCTCTTCAAGCGTCGCATTGCGATGCTCGGCGTCGCGGCAGCGCTCGCCGCCTGCAGCGGCAGCGGCGACGGCGGCGGAGCGTCCGCCGACGCGGTGGCGCCGGTCGTGAAGGCCGAGACGCCGACCGACGCGTCGCGCTTCCTGTCGCAGGCGACCTTCGGGCCGACGGCGGCCGAGGTCGATCGCGTCCTTTCGCTGCAGCTCGAGCAATGGCTCGAAGACCAGTTCGCGAAGCCGATCGCCGACACCCACCTCGCGTACTGGGAAGCTCGCAAGGCCGAGACGCCGTCGTCGAACAGTGCCGACTGGCTGACCAACAGCTTCTGGCGCGGCGCGCTCACCGGCGACGACGCGCTGCGCCAGCGGGTCGCTTTCGCGCTCTCGCAGATCTTCGTCGTGTCGCTGGTCGACGCGAACGTCGCGCGCACCCCGCGCGGCGTCGCGAGCTACTACGACATGCTCGGCAGGCACGCGTTCGGCAACTTCCGCAACCTGCTCGAGGACGTCACGCTGCACCCGATGATGGGTGTGTACCTCTCGCACCTCAAGAACCGGGGCGACGGTTCGCGCGTGCCCGACGAGAACTACGCGCGCGAGGTGATGCAGCTGTTCACGATCGGCCTGTACGCGCTCGACGCGAACGGGACGGTGCGCACCGGCGCCGACGGCAGGCCGATCGAGGCCTACGGCAACGACGACGTGACCGGCATCGCGAAGGTGTTCACCGGCTGGGGCTGGGCGGGGCCGGACCGCAGCGACGCGCGCTTCACCGGCGGCGGCAGCCCGGTGTTCGCCGATCGCGACATCACGCCGATGCAGGCGTACCCGCAGTTCCACCACGACGGGCCGAAGACCTTTTTGGGCATCACCTGCCCCGGCGGCGTGATGCCGCCGCAGAGCCTGAAGTGCGGGCTCGATGGCCTGTTTGCGCACCCGAACACCGGCCCGTTCATCGCGCGACAGCTGATCCAGCGGCTGGTCACGAGCAATCCGAGCCCGGGCTACGTCGGCCGGGTCGCCGCGCGCTTCGCCGACAACGGCGCCGGGGTGCGCGGCGACATGAAGGCGGTGCTGCGCGCGATCCTGCTCGATCCGGAAGCACGCATCGCGCCGGCGGCCGACGCGCTCGGCGTGGGCAAGGTCAGGGAGCCGATCCTGCGCGCGACGGCGCTGATGCGAGCGACCGGTGCGCGAAGCGCGTCGGGCCAGTTCCGGATCGGGGCGACCGACGATCCGACGCGCTCGCTCGGCCAGACCGTGATGCGCTCGCCGTCGGTCTTCAACTTCTGGCGCCCGGGCTACACGCCGGCCAACAGCGACCTCGCGCTCGCCGGGCTGGTGGCCCCCGAGCTGCAGGCGAGCAACGAGATGTCGGTCGCCGGCTACCTGAACGCGATGCAGACGCTGATCCAGTCGGGCATCGGCAGCGGCTCGCCTCGCGACCTTCAGCTCGACCTGGACGACCTCGCGGCGATCGCCGCCGACGGCGACGCGCTGCTCGCCCGGATCGAGCTGCTGGTGCTCTCGCGCGCCTTCGACGCGCCGTCGCGCCAGCGGATCCGCGAGGTGATCGAGTCGGTGAAGATCCCCGCGACGGGCACGGCCACGGCCGTCGCCACCGCGCGACGCAACCGCGTGATGGCCGCGCTCTACCTGAGCGTCGCCTCCCCCGAATTCCTGGCGCAGAAGTGAGCCCCGAGATGAGCCTTTCGAATGCTTCGCGACGACGTTTCCTGCGGACCGCTTCGGCGCTCGGCGGGGTCCTGCCCGCCGCCGGATCGGGCTTCGCGCTGAACCTGGCCTCGATCGGCGCCGCCGCGGCGCAAGCGGCGCCCGGCGACTACAAGGCGCTGGTGTGCGTGTTCCTGTTCGGTGGCTGCGACTACGCGAACACCGTGCTCGCGACCGACCCCGAGTCGTGGGGCGCGTACCTCGCCGCGCGCGGCGCGCCGCCCGACCCGATCGCGCTCGACCTGCCCGAGGCCGCGAGCGCGCGCTCGGTGCTGTCCGTCGTGCCGGCGAGCGCGGCGACGCTGCACGCCGGGCGCAGCTTCGGGCTGCACCCGAACCTCGAGCCGATCCGCGCGCTGTTCGCCGCGCGGCGCGCGGCGGTCGTCGCGAACGTCGGGCCGCTGATCGTGCCGACGACGCCGGCGCAGTTCAGGGCGAAGTCGGTGCCGCTGCCCACGAGCCTGTTCTCGCACAACGACCAGCAGTCGACCTGGATGGCCTTCGGCCCCGAGGGCAGTCGCTCGGGCTGGGGAGGGCGCCTCGGCGACCTGTTCGCGGCGGCCAACCCGACGCCGGCCTTCACCTGCATCTCCGCCGGCGGGAACGCGGTCTTCCTGAACGGCGAATCGGTCACTCAGTATCAGGTGGGCAGCAGCGGGGCGGTGGGGATCAACGGCGTCGGCAGCCTCTACGGGATCGCGGCCGCACCCAAGGCGGTGCGCGCGACGGTCACCGAAGCGCGCTCGCACCTGATGGAGCGCGAGCTGAACCGGATCGCGTCGCGCGCGATCGACACCGGCGCGGCGCTCAACACCGCGATCGCGTCGTCGCCCTCGTTCGCGACGATACCCGCGGGCAACGGTCTCGCGTCGCAACTGCAGGTGGTCGCGAAGATCATCGGCGGGCGCGCGTCGACGGGGGCGAAGCGACAGGTGTTCATGGTAGCGACCGGCGGCTTCGACACGCACGACAACCTGGTCGCGACCCACGGCGCCAAGATGACCGAGGTCGCCGATGCGATCGCGTGGTTCGACGGTGCGATGGACTCGATCGGCGCCGGCGGCGCGGTCACGCTGTTCACCGCGTCCGACTTCGGCCGGACCCTCACGTCCAACGGCGACGGGTCGGACCACGGATGGGGCTCGCACCACTTCGTCGTCGGCGGCGCGGTGCGCGGCGGCGACGTCTACGGCGCGTTCCCGACGATCGGCGTGAACGCGGCGAGCGACGTCGGCAGCGGGCGGCTGGTACCGGGGATCGCCGTCGACCAGTACGCGGCGACGATGGCGAAGTGGTTCGGACTGAGCGACACGCACCTGCTCGACGTGATGCCCAACCTGCGGGCGTTCGCCTCGCGCGACCTCGGCTTCATGACCTGAGCGCACGTGGTCTTCCGGCGCGCGTCCGGGCGCGCCGCGATAATCCGCTGGTGCATCCGCCCGACCCGTCGCCTGCCGAATCGCCGTTCTCCGCGCCGCCGTCCGCCGCGCCGTCGGGCGTGTCGCCGCTCGCGTCGTCCGGCGGGTCGCCGAGCGGGTCGCGGTTCTCCCGCGCGCGCCGGTTCGCCGCGCGCGCCGGCGGCGTGCTGGCCGTGGCGATCGCGCTGCTGCTGCTCGGGCCGCTCGCGGTCTTCGGCTTCGGCGGGCTGACGCCAGGCGCCGACTGGCGCGTCGCGTCGCGCGCGTCGACCGGCCTCGCGCCGGACCCTGCGGCGCACCCGGGGGCCGTGGTGCAGGTGTATGCCGCGCGCACGATCGGCTGGCGCGGCGCCTTCGCGGTCCACACCTGGGTCGCGACCAAGCGCACCGACGCGAGCGAGTACGAGGTGCACCACGTGCTGGGCTGGCGCGCGTACCGGGGTGGGTCGGCGGTGGTGTCGCAGCGCGGCCCACCGGATTTCCGCTGGTTCGGCGCGATGCCCGAGTTGCTCGCCGATGTTCGCGGCGACGCGGCGGCACCGCTGATCGGACGCATCGAGGCGGCGATCGACGCGTATCCGTACGCCGACCGCTATCGCGCGTGGCCCGGCCCGAACAGCAACACCTTCGTCGCGTTCATCGCGCGCGCGGTGCCGGAACTGCGGGTCGACCTGCCGCCGACGGCGATCGGCAAGGACTTCCTCGGCGGCGCGCGGCTCGTCGACCGCATGCCGAGCGGTACCGGATGGCAGCTTTCGTTGTTCGGCCTGGCGGGTGTCGGGGCGGCGCTGGCCGAGGGACTCGAGGCGAACCTGCTCGGACTGTCTGTCGGGATCGACTTCGACGACGTCTCGCTGCGGCTGCCGGGCATCGGAAAATGGCCCGGTGCACCGAGCGTGGGGGGATCGTCCTAGGACCTAGTCGACGATGAACAGCTGCGCGCCGCCGACCGTCGACGAGCGGTGCGCCTCGGCGCCGTCGGCGACCTGGTAGCTCGTGCCGGGGGTTAGCGTGAACACGCGGCCGTCCTTCAGTTCGGTCACGAGTTCGCCCGCCAGGCACAGCAGGATGTGGCCCTTCTCGCACCAGTGATCGGCGAGGTAGCCGGCGCTGTAGTCGACCATGCGCACGCGGATCGGGCCGAACTGGCGGGTGCGCCAGCGCGCGACGCCACGCTCGCCGGCATGCTCGGTGGCGGGTACCGCAGACCAGTCGGTGGTGCCGAAGGGTAGATCGGTGATCTGCATCGCGGGGGTCCGGAAGGCGGTCGGGTGCGGGAACGATTCTCGCACGGCGCGCCGCAGCCCGTCTGCCGGGACCCGTCGCTGCTGTATATTCGAACAGGCCGTGGTCGCGGCGCTGCCGCGCCTGCTGCACCATCGCCCGTCTTCGTCCGCCCACCCCTCAGCACGCCTTGGCCGACCTGATCACCCGCCGTCCCGAGGGCCTGTACTGCCCGGAGGGGGACTTCTACATCGACCCGTGGCGCCCGGTCGAGCGCGCGGTGATCACCCACGCGCACGCCGACCATGCGCGAACCGGCCACCGGCACTACCTCGCGCAGCGCGCCGCCGAAGGCGTGTTGCGCGCTCGGCTCGGCGAGATCTCGCTGCAGTCGCTCGACTATGGGGAGCCGCTGCGGCTCGGCGGTGCGCGGGTGAGCCTTCACCCGGCCGGGCACGTGCTCGGATCGGCGCAGGTGCGCGTCGAGGTCGGCGGCGAGGTCTGGGTGGCGTCGGGTGACTATTTCGTTGCCGGCGAGCACGACGCCGACGCGGGCGCGGCGAACCCCACCTGCGCGCCCTTCGAGCCGGTGCGGTGCGACACCTTCATCACCGAGAGCACCTTCGGGCTGCCGATCTACCGGTGGGCGCCGGACGCCCGGGTGTTCGCCGACGTCGACGCGTGGTGGGACGCGAATCGCCGCGACGGCCGCGCGTCGTTGCTGCTCGCCTACAGCTTCGGCAAGGCGCAGCGCCTGCTCGCCGGCGTCGACGCGTCGATCGGACCCATCCTCCTGCACCCGGCAGTCGAGCGGATGACGCAGGCGTACCGCGATGCGGGAGTCGCGCTGCCGACGGCCACGGCGCTCGCCGGCGACCTCGATCGCAAGGCGGCGCGGGGTGCGCTGGTGATCGCGCCGCCGGCGGTCCACGGCTCGGCGTGGGCGCGCCGGCTCGGCGAGCACGGCGACGCGTTCGCGAGCGGGTGGATGCGGCTGCGCGGCGCGCGGCGCCGGCGCGGGGTCGACCGCGGCTTCGTGCTGAGCGACCACGCCGACTGGCCCGGCCTCGTGCGCGCGATCCGCGCCACCGGCGCGTCGCGCGTGATCGTGACGCACGGCTACGAGGACGCGATGGTGCGCTGGCTCGGCGAGCAGGGCCTGCAGGCCTCGCGCTTCGAGACCGAATACGGCGACGACGCGGTCGAGGACGACGCGCCGCCGCCAGGATCGGCGCCGTGAGGCGGTTCGCAGCGCTGTACCGCGCGATCGACGCGAGCACCTCGACCCGGGACAAGGTCGAGGCGATGGTCGCGTACTTCCGGGCGGCCGCGCCCGCCGACGCCGCGTGGGCGGCGTACTTCCTCGCGGGCGGCAAGCCGCGGCAGGTCGTGCCGACGGCGCTGCTGCGGGAACTCGCCTGCGAGATCGCGGGCGTCGCGCCGTGGCTCTTCGACGAGGGCTATGCGGTGACCGGCGACCTGGCCGAGGCGATCGCGTACGTGCTGCCCGCGCCGACGCAGCCGGACGACGACGGCCTCGCGAACTGGGTCGAGTCGCGCATCCTGCCGCTTCGCGGCCGCGCGCGCGACGAGCAGAAGCGCGCGATCGCCGCCGACTGGGCGAGGCTCGAGCCCGACGAGCGCTTCATCCACGTGAAGCTGATCGGCGGCGGCTTCCGGGTCGGCGTGAGCCGGCTGCTGGTGCAGCGTGCGCTCGCGCAGGCCTTCGACCTCGACCCGAAGCGTGTCGCGCAGCGACTGATCGGCTACACCGATCGTGCGCGCACGCCCGACGCGGCACGCTTCCTGCGAATCGTGTCCGACGCCGCCGACGACGCGCCGGCGCGTGGCGAGCCCTATCCGTTCTTCCTCGCGCATCAGCTCGCGCTCGGTGCAGGCGGCGGCGGCAGCGGCGACGGTGTTGGCGACGGCGACGGCGACCGTGACCCCGACGAGACCGTCGACGCTCGGCTCGAGGCCGCGCTCGGCGCTCCGCGAGACTGGCTCGCCGAATGGAAGTACGACGGCATCCGCGCGCAGATCGTCGTGCGCGCGGGCGGCGTGTGGATCTGGACCCGCGGCGAGGAACTCGCGACCGAACGCTTCCCGGAGATCGTCGACGTCGCGCGCCGATTGCCGGAGGGGACGGTGCTCGACGGCGAGATCCTCGCGTGGCTGCCGGGCGCGGCGCGACCGGCGGGCTTCGCGCTGCTGCAGCGGCGCATCGGCCGGCTCGCGCCGACGAAGAAGCTGCTCGCCGAGGCGCCGGTCGTCTTCGTCGCCTACGACGTGCTCGAGTCCGGTGGCGCGGACCTGCGCACGCAGCCGCAGTCCGCGCGGCGCGAGGTCCTCGAGGGCCTCACCCGCGACGCGGGCCTGGCGCTGTCGCCGCTGGTCGAGGGCGAACGCTGGGCCGACTTCGCCCGGCAGCGACTCGACGCACGCGCGCGTGGCGTCGAGGGCCTGATGCTGAAGGCGCGCGACGCACGCTACGGCACCGGGCGCACCCGTGTCGACGGAACCTGGTGGAAGTGGAAGATCGATCCGCTGACCGTCGACGGCGTGCTGGTGTACGCGCAGGCGGGGCACGGGCGGCGCGCGAACCTCTACACCGACTACACCTTCGCGGTGTGGAGTCGCGCACCCGAGTCGGCCGACGAGGCGCAGGCCGTGTTCGACGCGATCGCGCGGCGCGCGCCGCCCGACGACGCCGGGCTGCGCCTGGTGCCCTTCGCGAAGGCGTACTCGGGGCTGAGCGACGTCGAGTTCGGGCGCGTCGACGCGCTGGTGCGCAAGTCGACCGTCGAGCGCTTCGGCCCGGTGCGCAGCCTGCGCCCTTCACTGGTGTTCGAGCTGGGCTTCGAAGGGATCGCACGCAGCCCTCGCCACAAGAGCGGCATCGCGACGCGCTTCCCTCGAATGCTGCGCATCCGCGACGACAAGCCGGCGTGGCAGGCCGACACGCTCGCCACGCTCGAGGCGCTGATCGATGCCGTCGGCTGAGCCGCGCGACGTGGCCGGCGGGGTGGATGCGGTGGATGCGGTGGGCACGGTGGACGCAGTGGCCGCAGCGGGCGCGGTGGGCGCGTCGGTGTCGGTGCGCGCGCTGTGCGATTTCACCGCACGGTGCGGCGACCTCGACCTCGCGCTCAGGCCCACCGCGAGCGCCGCCGAGGGACTCGCGATCCACCAGCGCGCCGCGCAGGCCGCCGACGCGGGCCTGCGTCACGAAGTGCCGGTCGCCGTCGAGATCGACGGGCTGCGCGTGCGCGGACGCATCGACGCGCTCGACGAGGCGCGCGGGCGCGTCGAGGAGATCAAGTCGCATCGCGGCGCGCGCGAGCGCATCCCCGCGATGCGGACAGCGTTGCACTGGGCGCAGGCCGAGACCTACGCGGCGATGCACGCGCTCGCGGCACCGTCGATGCCCGCGCGCGTCGAGGTCTCGCTACGGTTCGTCGAGGTCGACAGCGGCGAGGAGACGCTCGAGACGCGACGCTGCGATACCGCGGCGCTCGTCGCGTCGTTGAAGACACGCGCGGCGTGCTTCGCGCGCTGGATCGCGCAGGAGCGCGCGCACCGGTGCGCGCGCGATGCGTTCGTCGCGGCGCTCGCGTTCCCGCCGGGCGCGTTCAGGCCGGGTCAGCGCGTATTCGCCGCGGCCGTCTATCGCTCGGGTAAGCGCGCCCGCGCGCTGCTCGCCGAGGCGCCGACCGGACTCGGCAAGTCGATCGCGGCGGTGTTCGGCGCGCTGAAGGCGATGCACGCGGCCTCGCTCGACAAGGTGCTGCTGCTCACCTGCCGCACGACCGGCGCCCACGGCCTATTGCGTGCGCTCGCGCAGTGCCGCGGCAGGCCCGACGCCCCGCTGCGCGTGCTCGAACTCGGCTCGCGCGAGCGCGCGTGCCAGCGCCGCGGTGCCGCGTGCACGCCGCAGGGCTGCGATCTCGCCGTCGGCTTCTACGACCGGCTGCCGGCGGCCCGCTCGGCCGCGCTCGCGCAGGGCGTCGCGTCGATCGAATCGCTCGCGGGCTTCTCGAGCTCCCACGGCCTGTGCCCGTACCACCTCGCGCACGAACTCGTCGCGTGGGCCGACGTGATCGTCGCCGACGTCAACCACTGGTTCGATCGGCACGCCGGCCTGCAGACGCTGGCGCGCGCCGATGGATGGAAGGTCGGCGTGGTCGTCGACGAGGCGCACAACCTCGTCGAGCGGACCCGCTCGATGTACACGCGTGCGCTCGCCGGGCGCGACGTCGAGGCGCTCGCCGCGCTGCTGCCGCAGGTCGGCGCGCTCGGTGCGCTCGCGCGGTCGTGGCGACGCACCGAGGCGCGCTTCGCCGCGCCGTACCAGCAGGCGACGTTGCCCGAGGCGTTCACCCGCAAGCTCGGCGACGCGGCCGACGCGCTGGCGGCGGTGCTGGCCGACCTGCCGACGCAGTGCCCGCACGCGACGCCGGCGCAGATCGATTCCGCGTGGGACCTGCTCGCGCTGAGGAGCCTGCTCGAGGAGGCCGGCGACGGCGACGTTCTCGAGGCCCTGCGGGATCCGCCGGATGGGGTCGGGGGCACGGCCGGAAGCGGCGTGGGGCCTGCCGCGCGCCGGCGCGGCTGCACGAGCACGCTGCGCGTGCGCTGCGTGGTGCCGTCGGCGCACCTGGTCGGCGCGTGGTCGGCCGCACCCGGCACGACGCTGATGTCGGCGACGCTCTCGCCGTTCGACTTCCACCGACGCCTGCTCGGCGTGCCCGACACGGCCGCCGAGTTCGCGTGCGCGTCGCCGTGGCAAGGCCAGCTCCGCGTCGTCGTGCGCACCGACATCTCGACGCGCTGGCGTGATCGCAGCGCGTCGGCCGCGCGCATCGGCGCGCTCGTGCGCGAGGTGCTGCGCGCGTCGCCGGGCAACTACCTGGTGTTCGCGAGCAGCTACGCGTACCTGGAACTGCTGCACGATGCGGTCGTGCAGCCGGATGCCGGCCCGGCCTTCGACACCTGGATGCAGTCGCCGCGCATGACCGACGCCGACAAGGCCGCGTTCCTCGATCGCTTCGTGCCGGGCGGCGTCGGGGTCGGCTTCGCCGTGCTCGGCGGCGGCTTCGGCGAAGGCATCGACCTGGTCGGCTCGCGGCTCGGTGGCGCGTTCGTCGCGACGCTGGGGCTGCCGCAGGCCGACGCGGCGAACGAGGCGTCGCGCCGCCTGATCGAGCAGCGCTTCGGCGACGGGTGGACGCTGAACGACCTGGTGCCCGGGCTGACGAAGGTCGGACAGGCGGGCGGGCGCATCGTGCGCAGCGTCGACGACCGTGGCACGCTGTACCTGCTCGACGATCGCTACGCGCAGCGTGCCGTGCGCGCTGCGTTGCCGTCTTGGTGGTTCGCGCCCGCCGGCGGCCATGCCCGCCGGCCGGATCGCGCATGATGTCGGTCATGACCGATCCGAACCGATCCGTGCGCGCCGTCCCCCTGCCCGCACACGTGCTGCTGGCCCGCTACGCGGGCGCCGGGGGCTTCGTCGATTGCCACGTGCTCGAGGTGGCGGCGCGCGTCACGCAGGCGGCGTTCGTCGAGGCGTTCCTGACGACGCCGCTGTTCCGCCTCGAGCGGCTCGTGCTCGCGACCTTCGCGCGCCGGCCGTCGACCGACGCGGACGCGGCGCGGCTCGCGTCCGACGCGGGCAATGCGGCCGATGCCGGCGACGGCGGGCGGTTCGCGATCTGGACGGTCGAGGCGAGGACGCCTGCCGAACTGCTGCTGCGCGACGCGGGCGGGCGCACGCGGACCTGGCTGATGAGCGAGCCGATCGGACCACGCGGCGACGACGGCACGCGGCTCTTCCTCGGTTCGGCGGTGCTGCCGAGCGGTGTCGACGCGGCCGGGCGGCCGCGGATGGGGGCGGCGTTCCGACTGCTGCTCGGCGCGCACCGGTGGTACTCGCGCGCACTGCTGCGGGCGGCGGCCGCGCGGGCGACTCGACGGGACGCGACCGGCGCAGGTTCGGCGGAAGACGGTAGCGCGGATACCCTCGCCGTCGGCCCCGCGCCGCCACTGCCGCGCGAAGCGCCGAGCGGCGCGCAGTCTCCGCGCACCGTCGCACCGACGCCTCGACCGATCACCGATCGCGCCTCGGACGCTGCGCCGGCCCATTCGCCTCGTTCAGCCCACGCGGCCAGTCCGGCTCATCCAGCCCGCTCGACTTCGCCACCCGCGCCGCGCGCCCCCCGCTCTCGAGCGGCGCGAACCGATGCCGACGCGTCCCCGCCCCGCGTCGCCCGGCGCCCTGCCTCCGGCAAGACCTACCGCGCGCGTCCGACCCGCGAGCAGATCGCCGAGATGCCGGTGTTCGAATCGCTGCCGCTCGCGCGCATCACGCTCCTCGAGACGCCCGCGCAGTGCGAGGCCGCGCTGCAAGCGCTGACCCGGGCGCGGGTGATCGGCTTCGACACCGAGTCCAAGCCGACCTTCACCCGCGACGCGGTCCGCGACGGACCGCACCTGATCCAGTTCGCGACCCGCGATGTGGCGTTCCTCATGCAGGTCGGCGAGCGCACGCCGATCGAATTCCTGCGCGCGGTGCTCGAGACCGACGCGATCGTCAAGGCGGGCTTCGGCGTGGTGTCGGACGAGGGCCCGCTCGAACACAAGCTCGGCCTGCGGCTGCGCGGCATGGTCGAGGTGGCGACGGTGCTGCGCCCGCTCGGGCACAAGGACGCGTTGGGCGCGAAGGCCGCGGTCGCGGTGGTGCTGGGGCGCCGGCTGCAGAAGTCGAAGTCGGTGCAGACCTCGAACTGGGGCGCCGCGGTGCTGACGCCTCGACAGCTTCACTACGCGGCGAACGATGCGTACGCCGCGCTCAGGGTCTACGAGGCGATGGCGCCTGCGCCCGCACCCTAGCCGCGCACGGGTCGTCCGCCGCGACGCGCAGACGCATCGGCGTCGCGGCCGTGCCGCGAACACCCGTGCAGCGCCCTGCCGACGACGCTTGAAATGTTCCTGCCTCGCGCGCCTGGGCTTAGCATCAAAGTTGTCCGTATCGGTGTCGATGCGGTGCGCGCGGCACCTGCAGGCGGATCGCTGCGGCTACGGGATGGTCGACGATCGGGAGAACAGGATGGGAAACACGCTCGATGCGAAGAGGAACCTGTCGTCGCGCGGATCGGTCGGGTCCGATGAATCCGACGGGTCCGACAGGGCCGGCCGGTCGTTGCGGCGCGGCGGGATCCGATGGCGGAGGCCTGCGTTCGCGCTGCTGGTCGTGATCGGCATCGGCATCGCGTCACTCACGTCGGCCGAGGCCCCGGCGGGCGATGATACGGCGCCTGCGCCGGCGATCACCGACGTCGCCGATGCACTCGGCAAGCTCGACCGACCCGAGCCGATGCAGCGCGCCGCCGCCGTGGTCTGGATGGCCGAGCACGGCACGGCCGAGGATGCGCTGCGCGTCGCGCCGCGCCTGCACGATGCCGAGGCCGAGATCCGCGCACTGGCCGAGCAGGCGCTGTGGATGATGTGGAGCCGCTCGGGCGACCGCGACGTCGATGCGCTGCTCGCGACCGGCAGCGAAGCGATGGCCCGGGGCGAGCTGCAGCGCGCGATCGAGGCCTTCAGCACCGTCGTCGCGAAGAGGCCCGACTTTGCCGAAGGCTGGAACAAGCGCGCGACGGCGCGCTACCTCGCCGGCGATTTCCTGAGCTCGATGGCGGACTGCGACGAGGTGCTCGCTCGCAATCCGCTGCACTTCGGCGCGCTGTCCGGCTACGGCCTGATCCTGGTCAACCTCGAGCGCTACGACCAGGCGCTCGACTACATGCGCAAGGCGTTGGCGGTCAATCCGCAGATGGACGGCGTGCGCGCCAACATCGCGGCGGTCGAGCGGCTGCTCGACGCGCGCCGTCGACGCTCGACGATGCGCGCGGGTGCGATCGTGTGAGGTTGCAGCGGCCCTCAGCCGATCGCCGCTGACCGCTTGGCGCGTCCGCGCACCGGAATCGCATACCGGATCACCGAGTCGGGCGAGTCGGGCACGTAGTCGCTGCCGTAGATTTCCAGGTCGGGTCCGTACGTGTGCTTCATGCCCGAGGTGAGCAGCCAGTTGGCGTAGATGTAGTTCACCGTCCGGTTCAGATCCTTCGGCAATCCGCGGTGCACGAACTCCGCATACGTCTGTTCGCCCATCGTGACGGCAAGCATGCCCGTGGGCGCGCGGGCGCGATGCGGCACCAGCGCACCGGCCAGGTAGTCGAGTTGCTCGCGTCCCGGCGTCGGGATCACCACGCCGTAGAGCGCGTCGGCCCGAACCCCGGGATCGATCGCGACGACTTCGTCGACTCGCTCGAGGAATGCGTTCCACAACGGGGGAAGCCTGTCGCCCATGTTGCTCTTGTCGGACTCGACGCCGAAGAAATGCGTCCGCAATCCGACCATCGTCATCGCCGGCCGCTTCACGAAGCTCGGCACTAGCGAGACACCGCCTCGAAGGTGGCGCAGGTAGTCGTCGTCGATGCGCAGCTTGCGCACGAACTGCGTGCGCTTTCCCATCGTCCGATAGGCGCCCGGCGTCGTGTCGAACGCGCGCCTGAACGCACGCGTGAAGGCGGCCTGGCTGCCGAATCCGGAGGCGAGCGCGATCTCCAGGATCGGATGTTCGCGCGCGTCGAGCGACACTAGCGCATTGGCCAGGCGTCGCGCGCGGATGTAGTGCTTCAGCGTCTCGTTGGTCAGCGCCTTGAACGTGCGCTGGAAATGCCAGTGGCTCGCGAACGCGTGGCGCGCGACATCCGCCGTCCGGAAGTCTTCGCTTAGATGGGCCTCGATGAAGTCGATGCCGCGCTGGATCTGCCTCAGGTGGTTCATGCGGCCGCTGGCGGCTCGAAGAAGCCGGTCATGGCCACCAGCCTGCCATCAGGCGCGTATTCGCCGTAGCTCACGCCGTCGCCGATCTTGTGGCCCTGTCCGTCCACCATGTCCCATCGGGCGATGCTGCGATCGTGGTGGGCCAGGAAGTAGGTCGTCCGGAAATGACCGCCCGGCACCTGCGCGTGGAACGCGAGCATGTAGTCGGTCAACGCCTGATGGCCGTGGCATTCGGCGAGCGGATCGCGATAGGTGGCATCTTCGGCCACGCTGTTCGCGAGCATCGCGCTCTTGGCCTCGGCGCTTTCGGCTTTCCACGCAGACGCATAGGTTTCCCAGACATACTTCGCATCGGTCATGACGGTCTCCTGATGAGGTGTCGGCTCATCCTATCCGTTGGCGGGAGCGCAGCTTTGACCGTTTGTGCGAATCCAGGCGCCTGACGCGCGGCGACGCGCGCGTGCCGGGGCGGACGGCGGCTCAGTGGCCGCGGCGTGCGTCGACCAGGCCAGCGATGCAGAGGTTGCGACGCAGGTAGGTCGGCTGGTCGAGCTCGCGGATCCGCGCGGGCGACAAGACCGACGCCGCGCCCGGTGCACTGAGCGCGACACCGTGCGTGCGCCGAGTCCAGAGGGCGGTGCGCCATAGGATATGCTTGATCATCGTGCTGCTCCTCGTGTCGGGCCGCGCCCGTTGCGCGGCGGTCCGACAGACTGTACAGACATACAGTATTTCGATGCAAGCGCAAAGTTCGCGTCGACGCGCGTGCGCGACAGCGGGCCGCCATCGTCACGCACCGGTTCGTTCGGTTCACGCTCCGATCAAAGCGTTCAGCGACGCAGCTCGCTCGACTTCATCGCCCCTCGTCTCGCGCTGTTCGCGACCGTCCAGTCGTAGGGAACGAATCGCACGCGGTAGTCGAGCGGTGCGGCGACCGGCGCGTAGCGGTTCGCGTAGGCGAGCAGGCTCGGCGCGAAGCCCGGCACGAAGTCCTCGGGGTAGAAGTCGAGCAGCTCGCTCAACCAGACGGTGCGCGACGCGGCGTCGATGCGAAAGTTCGACGCTCGCGCGAAGAACGCACGGGTCTCGCGCTCCAGTTCGGCGTCGATGCTGGCGCCGGTGAACGGCACCCGGGGAAGGACCGGACACGACACCGCGCTGCAGTTGAGCGCGAAGTGGATGCGCGGCTCGTTCAACGGCCGGATCACGTCGTTCTCGTAGCTGTAGAGCGAGCGGCGCTCGCCGCCGATCAGGAGCTTGCGCAGCACGAAGAAGCGGACCTTCGCGAGCCCCGCGTGCGTGGCCGGGATGCCGGCCTCGATCACGTTGTACATCGACAGCGCGTTGTAGCTGTTGATGTAGTGCGCGAGCCGCTCGTTCGCGCCGCTGATCGACGACGCCTCGATCCGCCCGACCCAGGCGACGTAGCGGTCGAGGTCCTCGCGCTGCGCGCGAAGCGCGGCAAAATCGACCTCGCCCTCGGCATCGACGAAGCGCTCGAGCACGCGTGCCCACGCGTCCAGCGCCATCCGCCGCTCGGCAGCTTCGACCTGTCCGGTCGCAGACGTCGGCGAGGCCGACATCGCCGAGGTTGCCGAGGCCGGCAGCTGCGGCGCCGGCACGAGGGTCGTGCAACCCGCGAGCCACGCACCGGTCAGCGCGATGCCGAGCCATCGAAGCCACCGTACCTTCATCACGCGATTCCCCGCCGACGGGCGCGCAGCGCGGTTTCACGAGCGCGCCCCTTGAGCCACTTGATCGGTATCGCCACCGCCGGCGACACCGGCGTGCCCGTGCCCGTGCCACTGCCGGTGCTGCGCTGCGCGATGGCGGGCACGCGCCCGGCGAGCGGCTCCCAGACCGTGCCGTCGGCCAGCGGCACCGGACGGGAGAGCCAGTGGTCGCGCTCGGCGTTGTAGCGGCACATCGGCACCGGGCCGTCGATGCTCGCTGCCATGAACACGCAGCACGCGAGCCGCTCGTCGTCGAGCGCCTTCGCGTCCATGAAATTGTGGGTCATCAGGCTGAGCTTGCGGACCGGCGCACGCCCGTTCAGCAGCATCCGCATCACCGCCTTCGGCAGGCCGCGGCGCAGGCGCCAGGCCAGGCGTGCGAACCACGCCAGCCCATCGAGCAGGAACCCGCGCGTCGCTGCTCGCGCGACGAAGCGCGTGGCGGTGCGGATCGGCGTGCCGCGGGTCGCTTCCAGGTCGGCCGTGAGCGCGACGAAACGATGCACGAGGCGGGTCTCGGCAAGGGCGTCGATCGCGTGTCCGCCCGCGACGAACAGCATCGCGAAGCGGTTGCATTCGGGGTGGCCGACGCGGATCGAATCGAAGTTGGGTGCAACGCCCACGCCCTCGGCGATCAGCGCCTCGATGCGCGCCTGCGTGATCGCGTCGGCGCGCGCACGAAGCACGCCGCGGCCGGTGTCGGCCTGCAACTGGAAGGAGACGAAATCGATCTCGTCGGCGTGCGCGACGAAGAAGCGCGCGAGCATCGCGACCTCACCGACGTTGCCGGCAAAGACGGTCGTGTTGAAGTAGACCGAGAGGCCCAGCCCGCGGGCCCGCGCGAGGTACTCGACGCGCAGCCGGTTCAGCGACGCCTCGGTCGCAAAACCCTTGCGCTGCTGCGTCAGGTCGACGTGGAACGCCACGTCGTTCAGGCCCGCGTCGGCCAGCGTCTCGAGCAGCGCACGGGTCGCGAGGATGCCATTGGTGAACAGCGAGCAGCGCAGTCCGCGCGCACGGATGTGGCGCACGATCGCGACCAGGTCGGCCAGCGGCCTGAGCGTCGGGTCGCCGCCCGAGATCTGGATGTCGGTATCGGGGCCGTAGCGCTCGGCGATCTGGTCGATGCGACGGATCAGTTCGGCGAGCGGCAGGTCGCGCGCCGCCTCCGAGAGGTCCGACAGATAGCACAGGCTGCAATCGAGGTTGCAGCGCTGCGTGACCTCGAGCGACACGCAACCGATCGGCCAGCGACGCCCGGCGAGCTGCCCCGGATCGAAGCGGCGATGCCGCTCCAGCGCGGACCGCAGGTCGGAATGCGCGATCGAGGGGCGGATGGGAGCGAGCACGGCGCGTCGGTTCGGCGATGGCGTTGGGTCGGTCGGACAGTGGCGCCCTTACAGCGCGACGCGCGGTCCGCCGAACGCCAGCACGAGGAAGTCGACGAACGCTCAGGTGCGCGCCGGCTAGCGCATCGAGTCGATCCATGCAATCTGGACTATTGCCGATTCGGGAACGATCAATTGCAAAGTCGCCCATTTATTGATCGAAGGCGAGTCTATACAGTTCACTCCATCGATGAGCCATCACTCACCGAAGCCGGCCGGCGCAGCGGCACGAAACGCCGTGCGGCGCCAGCCGGCCCACCAACGCACTACGAAAGGAACCAACATGAACGCACTCAAGACCACCGTCGCGATCTTCGCCATCGCTGCCGCGACCGCGCCCGCATTTGCCAGCGAAGGCGTCCCGCCGGATCTGCAGGCGACCTGGAACGCGAGCGCCGCCGGCGTCTCGCCCGCGCGCACCGCCGCGTCGAACCCAAACGCGGATAGCCGCGAGGCGGCCACGCCGCAATACCTGCCCGGGCGCGGTGAAGTCTCGCTCGTGCCGAACCCCGCGTTCACCGCGTCGGCCTCCGACCCGACGACCCGGGTCACGAAAAGCGAGATCCAGCGCCGGTCGGTCCCGGCAACCAAGTACGTCGGCGCCTGATCGCCGTTGCGCGTCGCATCGGCCGCGGCGGGCGGCTGCACGGCCCCCCGCCGCCGGGCGCGCGCAGGCGATCAGCTCGCGCAGCGGTACTCGTTCTAAGCCTCGTCGATCCCGACGTCGCCGCCGTCATCATCGGCCAGGTCGACATCCGCGGGGTCGACATCCGTGGGGTCAGCATCTGCGACATCGGGACTCGACTTCGGCTCGGACGTCTCGTGGGCACCCCCCCCCCCGAAGGCACTGCCGATCATGCTGCCGAGCAACATCCCGCCGGCGACGCCCATCGCTGTCTGTGCTGCACCGGCGAGAAAACCGCCGCCTGCCGTGCCTCGCTGGGCTTGGGCGTTGGTCTGACCGGGCGGACTCGAGCCGAATCCTGCGTCCCGGAGGGCGCTCGAGGTGGCGGTGGACTCGCGCGCGCCCGTAGCCTTGCTCGTACCCGTACCCGTACCCGTGCCTCCTCCGAAAAGGCCCGACAGGAATCCCCCGCCCGCCGGGCGCTGCGCCAGTTCCGCTTCCAGCGCCGCGAGCCGTGCCTGCGCTGCCTCGAGCGCATGCGTCTGCATGACGATGGTCTGCGCCATCAGATAGGGCGCACCCGGCTGCGCCTGGATCCGCGATCGGATGTGGCCTTCGGCCTCGGGTTCGCGAGGGCCGGCCTGCCGTTCGGCCTGAGCCAGTTTGTCGAACAGGTCGTCGATGACTCGGCGTTCTTGTAGATTCATGGCGGCTTGCCCCTCGAGGAAGGAGAGACTGTGCCACGATTGTCGATCGGGCGTCGATGCGGCCGGAGGGCGAACGACTTGCGGGCTTGCATTGGCCATCACCGCCGTCAGTCTGCGATGCGTACTGCGCGACCCCACGCGTCGTGACGACAGACCCGGTCAACGACCTTCGCCGTCGGGCCTGGCTCTGGCGTGGCGCGTGCCTCGCCGGTGCGTCGGCGTTCGCGACGTGGGCGGGTGGGTGTTCGACGCCCGATCCGTCGCCGCCGCCCGCATCGCCGCCTGCGCCCGCCCCCGCGCCTGCTCCTTCGCCCGCCGGCACGCCGCGCCGCTGGCGGCTCGGCTTCTCGCCGAATCCGCCGCGGCCCACGGTCGACGACGTGATCCGCGGCATCGACCTCTGGGCGCCGCGGGCCGAACTCGCCGTCATCCACGAGGACCTGCCCTGGGCCGACCTGCTGGCCGGCCTCACGCCCGACCAGATCATCGATCGGGACAAGGCCGAGCTCGTCGCCTACCTGCGCGGCAAGGGGCTCGGTCTCGTCTTCGTCGGCGATGCGACCGACGGCCTCGACCGGGCCCGCGACGCGCGCGCGCTGCGCGATCGCGGCCGCAGCCTGACCGAACCCGCCGTGCAGCGGCTGTACCGCGACTACCTGCTCGCGATCGACCGGCGCCTGAAGCCCGACATCATCGGTCTCGCGGCCGAAACCAACCTCGTGCGCGTCGCCGCACCGGCGCCGCTCTACGATGCGCTGCGCGAGGTCGCGAACGCCTCGGCTGCCGACCTGGGCGCGGCCGGCTCGTCGGCGACGCCGATGGTCAGCATCCAGGTCGAAACCTGCTGGGGACTGCTCGGCGCGACCGTCCCCTACCGCGGCATCGCGCAGGACCTCGTCGACTTCCCGTTCATGCGGCTGCTCGGGCTGTCGTCGTACCCGTACTTCGCCTACGCGACGCCGGACGCGATACCGGACGACTACTACCGCCGCATCGTGCAGGCCGCGGGCCTGCCGGCGATCGTCAGCGAGGGCGGTTGGCCGAGCCGTTCGGTCGGCACGATCGTGACCGATCCGCAGCTGCAGGCGCGATACCTCGCGCGCCAGGGACAGCTGCTGGACAGCATCGATGCGCAGGCGTGGCTGCATCTGCTGTTCGCCGACGCCGACCTCGCGAGCCTGCCGCAGCCGGTACCCGAGAACCTGCCGCTGTTCGCGAGCATCGGGCTCGTCGGTGCGGACTTCGCGGCGAAGCCGGCGCTGGCGGTATGGGATGGGTTCAGGGCCAGGCCGCTCGGGTGATGGCGGCAGGAACCGCCGGGTTCTGCCTTTGCAGCATCATCTGGCGTCGCGCCGCCGCATCCCGTTCATCGGCCACGCCGAGCAGGCACGGCGCACTCGGCCTCCCTCACGGACCCGGGAACGGCTCCGTCGTCGCGTCGATGGACTTCAGGAACGCCACCAGATCGCCGCGATCAGCCGGATTGGCCAGCGTGTCGGTGCCGCCGGTGCCGGCCGAACGATGCGTGACGAGCGCCATCACCGCTTCGAGCGTCGGCGCCGAACCGTTGTGCAGGTACGGA
Organism: Lautropia sp.; assembly: GCA_050248115.1. Taxonomy (GTDB): domain Bacteria; phylum Pseudomonadota; class Gammaproteobacteria; order Burkholderiales; family Burkholderiaceae_E; genus Lautropia. Next base: position 35,989 of record JBFWSZ010000008.1, on the reverse strand, counting down.
CCGAGTGCGAACGCACCGAGCAGCGAAGGCGGCACGTAGCCGAGCTTGCCGAGTGCACCGGCGCCGTTCGCGCGCTTCTCGTTTGCCGCGGCCGGATCGAAGGTGCCGACCGGTCGCAGCGCGTCGATCGCCTGCGCGATGCCTTCGCTTGCATCGAGCGTCGGCGGGCGAACCGTCGCCCTCTCGGATGCCCAGCCGCCACCGCCATGGCAGCTCGCGCAGTTCGCTGCCTGAAAGCGCGCGCGGCCGCGCGCGACTGCGTTCGCATCGAGCGACCAGACCGGCGCGCGGGGTGTGGCGATGCCGGTCGCGACGTAGAACGCCATCGCGTCGAGCTGTGCGCTGCGTCCGGCGTTGAGCGGCGGGCTCGTCGCGTTGCCGAAGGCGCTGACTGTGACCTGGTCGTCGGGCGTGCCATCGGCCTTCAGGATCAGACCCTGTTCCGCCGGTGCGCCTGCCCGCTGCGGAGCGCCCGAGACCGTGCGGATATTGAGCTCGAAGTCCGCGACTTCGTCGAAGACACCCGAATGGTTCAGCATCTTCTGGTCCCGTGGATCGCGCGGGTTGAACGTGCCGTTGAGTGGGAGCGACCGTCTGGGCCCGCTTGCGAAGATCCAGGTCACGCCGTCGGTCTTGCCAAATGCGTGGCACGCGAAGCAAGAGCCCCAGCCGTTGTCGGATAGCCTGCGGTTCGGCACGACGCCCGACAGTTGTGCCGACGTGAGCGTGGGCAGGTTCACGCCGCTCGAGCTGTCGAAGATCGCCTTGCCGACCAGTCGCATCGCCGCTTCGGTACTGGGCGAGGGCAGCGCGGCGGTGGGCACGGTGGCGATCACGGTGTTGCTCGCCAGGTCGATCACGGAGAGGTCGCGCGAATTCTCGTTGGCGACATAGGCCCGCGTGTCGGCACCGTTGATCACGATGCCGCGCGGGCCCTGGCCGACAAGCACGCGCACGATGCCGCCCTGGTCCCCTGCGGCGGTCGGCGCGTTGATCGTCGGCGCGCCGTCGGCGCCGAGCGCAACCTTGATCGCGACGTTCGAGGAGAGCGAGATCGCCCAGCCCTCGTTGGCGCCGCGCTTGAATGCGATCGCCCAGGGAACCGCGTGGAACAGGCGCTTTCGTTCGTCGGCTGGATCGGCCACCTCGAACTGCACGCCACGGTTCATGTTCAGCGTCTGGCGGGCGTCCTGGTCTGTCGTCGTGTCTAGCACGGTGATGCACGATTGCACGTTCACGTTGAACGCCACCGGGCCGTCGGGTGAGGGGCAGGTGTTCGGCAGGTAGGCACGAGTGCCCTTGATCGCGATCGCCTGAAGCAGGTTCGGAAAGGCTCCTGTGGCGGCGTTGGGGGCATCCGTTGCGTTGGCCGGCGCGGCGACGCCGCCGAGCACCGAGCCGCGCGAGCGAAAGCCGGTGTCGTCGATCGGCTGTAGCACCGCGCGCTTGAGCAGCCTGCCGTCGGTGCTTGCGAGCACCGCGACCCGGCCTTCCTTGTACTTGTCGGTGCCGATCAACTCGCCCGGACGCTCGACGCCGAGGAACTGCGTGACGTAGACCTTCTCATCGTCGTCGTCGGCATCGCCGTCGCTCGTGACCGCGATGCCGCGCGGCTCGGCACCGACGTCGGAGATGGTCGCGGACACCGAATACGCGATCGGGTCGACGATCGAGACCGAATTCGAGCGCGCATTCGCGATGAACAGCCGCTTTCCGTTCGGGGTGAATGCGAGGCCATAGGGTTCGGCGCCGACCGGGATCTTGGCAAGCACGGCGTAGCTCGTCGCATCGAAGACCCAGACCGAGTCGTCCCCGCTGTTGGCGACGAACACTCGCGTGCCGTCGGGCGAGATCGCGAGGTTGCGCGGCTCCCTTCCGGTGGGGATGCTCTGGAGCAGCCGATTCGCGTCGCGCGCGACCTCGACCACCGATACGGTGTCGGTCTCCGGATTCACCACCCACACACGCTGGTCGTCCGGCGCGATCTGCAGCGGGCCGGAACTTGTCGGCGGGGCCGCCGGGCCCGCCGTCGCGCCCGCGGACGCATCTGCGGTGGCGCCGGCGGTCGTGCTGCTGGACACCGCCGTCCCGCCTGCGCTCCCAGGCGCCGTATTGCTTCCACCACTGCCGCCACAGGCTGCGAGCGCGGCAATGAGCGCAGACGAGGCGCTGATTGCCAGCGTGCATCGATACTTCGAGTATTTCATCGCTTACTCCCTGGCTGGGGTCACGAGCCTCCAACGTCGATGCGTACGAGGCTCCGGGGGCAACCGACCATAGGGGCGGCTGGTTGCGGGGACGGGCGGCAACGCCGGTGGTCGTAGTCCCGGCCGGCGCGCGGTCGCGCGGGGCGCGTCCGAGGTGGGTTCCACGGGCGACTGCTGATCGGTCCACGGCGTCGAACGAGTGGTTCGACCCGGTACGGGTCGTGAGCGTCTGCGGGGACGGTTCACGCCGCAATCGGCAGGCCATTGCGATCGACGCCCGGATTGCGTTTTGTACCCGAGCCGTGCCGGTCCTGAAGGCCGGGTGGGCTGCGCGATCCGCCCCGAAGGTTCGATGGGACCCACGGTCTGCGCTCGATCGAGTTCGTTCACGCGATCAACTCCCTTGGCATGTCGGGCGGTCGAGCTCCTGGCCGGCGAAGTGCGTCGAGTCCTGCCGGGCGCACGGGCGAGGACAGGCTCGCTTTGCCCGGCGATCCGCCCCCCCGATGCACTTGACGTACCCAGGGGTGAATTGCCATCCTATCGGGTCGCGCGACGCGGGGAACGGTCGCGCGCATGCCTTACAGCTGTCTACGACGTGTCACGTACCTCGGGCGCACGCGTCATCGGAAGCCCGACGCTTTGCGCAAGCCAACAGGGCTGCGGCATGTCCCGGGACGTATTTTTTGTTTGACGATGACTCCAGCCTGGCATTTCGCTGGACTGCGCTGAAGCTCGATACAGCAGGTTTATCAATAACTTACGCGCGTCCATCATATGCCGGTGCTTTCTGAAACCTGATCCGGCTTCCCCTGGCGCCGCTCCTATGTGGCTCCTGGAACCGGGTCGTTCCGAGGAGTCATCATGGCAAAGATCAAGCTCACCAAGACCGCTGTAGAGGCGGCGCGACCCCAGGCGCAGGCCGTCGAACTGAGGGATACCGTCGTGCCCGGCTTCCTGTGCAAGATCACTCCGGCGGGCCGCCGGGTGTTCATGCTCCAGTACCGCACGAATGCGGGTGAGCGCCGCAAGCCCGCCCTGGGCCTGTTCGGGGAACTAACCGTCGAGCAGGCCCGCGTCATGGCCCAGGACTGGCTGGCCGAGGTTCGCCGAGGCGGCGATCCCGGCGGCGCCAAGGCCGAGGCGCGCAAGGCGCCTACGGTGGAGGCGCTGTGCAAGAAGTTCATGGGGGACTACTCCAAGAAGCGCAACAAGCCCACCACGCAGCGCGGCTACCAGGCCGTCATCGACCGCTGCATTGTCCCGTTGCTGGGCCGCAAGAAAGTCCAGGACGTGAAGCGGCCCGACATTGCCGGGTTGATGGAAAAACTGGCCTACAAGCCGGCCGAGGCGAACAACACCTTCGGCGTGCTGCGCAAGATGTTCAACCTGGCCGAAGTGTGGGGCTATCGCCCGGACGGCACGAACCCGTGCCGTCATGTCCCGATGTATCCGCCCGGCGAGGAAACTCGGCTCATCGTGGACGACGAGCTGGCGTTGATCTTCCGCCATCTGGAGAAGCTGGAGGCAGAGGGGCTGGAGAACTACGTCATCCCGCTGGCGATCCGCCTGCAATTCGAGTTTGCGGGCCGCCGCTCGGAAATCTGCACCCTCGAATGGAAGTGGGTCGATCTGGAGAACCGGCGCGTGGTCTGGCCGGACAGCAAGACTGGCGGCCTTTCCAAGCCCATGAGCGCGGAAGCCTATCGGCTGTTTTCGACGGCACCGCGCCGGGAAGGCTGCCCCTACGTCCTGCCGTCGCCCAACGACCCAGCCAAGCACCTGACCTTTGGCGAGCACTATGGCGGTTGGTGTCGGGTCCTCAAGGCCACTGGCGTGGCCCACGTCGGCACACACGGCATCCGCCATCGCTCGACCACCGACATTGCCAATTCGGGCGTGCCGACCAAGGTAGGCATGAAGCTGACGGGCCACAAGACCGTGGCGATGTTCATGCACTACGTCCACACAGAGGACAAGCCGGTGCGGGAGGCGGCCGAGCTGGTGGCTAGCCGACGGCAGGCCATCACGGGCGCGCGCCAGCCCGCAGAGGCGACAGCATGAACGCGCGCCGGTTATCCGTGGCATCGTCCGCAGCGCCGTCGGCGCTGCTGGGCGACATTCGGGAACTGATCGAGGCGGCGCGCAAGCGCGCCGCCTCGGCGGTGAATAGCGAGCTGACGATGCTCTACTGGCGCATCGGCCAGCGCATCCACACGCAGGTCTTGGAGGGGCGGCGGGCCGACTATGGCGAAGAAGTCGTGCTGACCCTGGCCGCGCAGTTGGTGAAGGAGTACGGCAGCAGTTTTTCCATGAAGAACCTGCGCCGCATGGTGCAGTTCGCCGCCACCTTCCCCGAGGAGCAGATTGTCGTATCACTGATACGACAATTGAGCTGGACGCATTTCATCGCCCTGATCCCGCTGAAAGACCCGCTCCAGCGGGACTACTACGCGCAGATGGCGAGCGCCGAACGCTGGAGCGTGCGGACGCTGCGCGAGCGCATCGACTCGATGCTGTACGAGCGCACAGCGCTGTCCCAAAAGCCGGACGAGATGATCGCGCAGGAACTGGCGACGATGCGCGATGCGCAGCGCATGTCGCCCGCCTTGGTGATGCGCGACCCGTACATCCTCGACTTCCTGGGCCTGCGGGATACGTGGCAGGAAGGCGACTTGGAGGCGGCGATCATCCGCGAAATGGAATCCTTCCTGCTGGAATTGGGCGTGGGCTTCACATTCGTATCCCGGCAGAAGCGCATCCAGATCGACGGCGAAGATTTCCACCTCGACCTCCTGTTCTACAACCGTAAGCTGCGCCGGTTGGTGGCGGTGGAGCTGAAGGTCGGCGAGTTCAAGGCTGCGTACAAGGGGCAGATGGAGCTTTACCTGCGCTGGCTTGACAAGCACGAACGGGAGCCGGAAGAAGCCTCGCCGCTGGGCATCATCCTCTGCACCGGCAAGAAGTCTGAGCAGATCGAGCTACTGGAGCTGGACAAATCGGGCATCCACGTTGCCGAGTACCTGACCACCTTGCCGCCGCGTGCGGTGTTGGCGGAGCGGCTGCATCAGGCCACCCAGCGGGCGCAGTTGGAGATCGAGCAGCGCAAGACGGACGGCACCTCGTCCTGACAACGGCATTTGGGCACGGCGGAGCGGAGCGCCTTCACGCTCTCGGCCGTTGCCCCGTGCTTGATGCCGAATCACTGCCTTTCGGCTTTGAACCTTCACGCATTCCAGCCGCCTCGGTCCAACGCGTGCTGCGCACTTTCATTGTGCATAAGTAAGAAAAAGTAATGTACGATTGACGTACATCGTCAATATTCTTGACCTGATGTTAGCCAAGCACTGAAAGCAAGGGCGACAGCCCGTTCATTCTGAAGCGCAACATGACGGTAGCAGTCCATCATCCGGGTGAAATTCTCGCCCAGCGGCTTGAAGTCGTTGGCGTGTCGCCGACTGAGCTGGCGCGTCAGCTCGACGTTCCCGCCAATAGGATCACTCAGATCATCAACGGCAAGCGCGGGATCACTGGCGACTCGGCGCTGCGACTCGCCCACTGGTTTGGAGATACCCCACAGTTCTGGATGAGTTTGCAGGTGCAGTGCGACCTGGAGATTGCGGAAGCTGAGTCGGGACGATCTATCAGCTCACTCCCCACGGGGCCAACCGCTCGCAACGCCAATGCCAATGCCAACAGGCATGCGAAGACCGTGTAGGAAAGGATTTATGACAAGGGAGAACAAAACCTTTTTTCACATCGGTGATGTGCGTTTGGGAGCAGCGCATGACTGATGGGCCAGCCGACATCACATTCCACTATCCACCGGAGCTATTCAATCTTCTGGTGGATGTTCTGCCGCTGCTCAATCGCTCGAAGACCGACGTGCTGGTTTTCTTTCGAGGCGCAGGTGTGTCTGACAGCATGACCTCTGACATCGCTGCCAGCTTGAAGGCCGCGCCGAAAGACGTCAACAAGTACCAGATAGTGCGCACTGTGCTTGAGCGCCTCAACGCAAAGGGGGAATCTGCTCTGCGAGAGCGGCGAGAAGTGCTGCGGCGCGTTGTGGACTTTGCAAACTTCGACTCGTGCTGGCCAGATGACCAGCTCAAAGCAAAGGGCCTTGTCGCCAGCATCCGCGAAGTCGTCAACTAGAAGGACGCCTTCACACGCATGAACAACGCTCGCGAAGAGGAGCGGCAAGCGCGCCTTGCCGAGACACAGCGGATCGCGGCGGAGAAGCGCGAGCGCACTGCCAGGATCGAGAATGCCAAGCAGGATTTGTATGCGCTGTTTGGCTCCACGGCGACTGCACAGCAACGCGGCAAGATGCTGGAAGCTGCCCTCAACAATCTCTTTCAAGCCTACGGCGTTCTTGTCCGCAAAGCCTTCCACCTCGTTGGCGAGGCTGGAGAAGGGATCGTGGAGCAAATTGATGGGGTTATTGAACTCGGCGGCGCCCTGTACTTCGTCGAGATGAAGTGGTATCGCGATCCGGTAGGCAAGCCCGAGATTTCTGAACATCTTGTTCGCCTCATGTCGCGTGCCGAGGTGCGTGGCATCTTCATTTCTGCCAGTGACTACACGGAACCCGCGATTCACACGGTACGCGAGTTCCTGCAACACAAGGTCTTGATCCTCTCGACGCTTCAAGAGATCGTGTACTTGCTTAATCAGCAGGACGACCTTGCAGAGTTCTTCACGAAGAAAATCCAGGCGGCGCAGATACACAAGAACCCGTATTTCCGCCCTCATGACGTTCAAGAGGGTGGCGGGTCATGACAGCGAATTGGAAAGACATCAACAAGCCACCAAGCCCTGCAAATGCCGTCACCGCTGCGCAGGTGGCGAATGGTCCCGTCATTCCGCCGCAGCAAAGGCTGTTGACCTATTCGCCGGCCGAGTGGGAAGGATTCGTTGAAGAGTGGGCCTACTACTGCCTCGCAGCGCGGTACAAGCACGTCCAACGCTTTTCGGGCGCTGGCGATATGGGGATCGATGTTGCCGGGTTCGTTGACGACACGCGCCTGAAGGGCGCCTGGGACAACTACCAGTGCAAACACTACGACCATGCCCTCAGGCCCAGTGACGTTTGGGCCGAGTTTGGCAAGGTTATCTGGTATTCATACACCGGTGAATACACAACTCCCCGCTGCTACTTCTTTGTTTCGCCGCGCGGTGCCGGCACATCACTCAGCCGCCTGTTTTCGAATGCTACGAAGCTGCGCGAGGAGTTGATTGCAAACTGGGATAAGAACGTAAAAGATGCGATCACTAGCACACAAACGGTGCCACTGGACGCAAAGCTCCGCGCCTACGTAGACGCCTTCGACTTCTCCATCTTCGACGCCAAGACCGCACTGCAGCTTGTTGACGATCATCGCACTACGCCGGCTCACGCCGCGCGCTTCGGTGGCGGACTGCGACCACGACCTGCTTCGGAAAAGCCTCCTCAAGAGGTCGCTTCCGTCGAAAGTCGTTATGTGACGCAGTTGCTCGGTGCATACGGTGAGCACACGGGGACGGTCGTGACCGACCCCACGGCTCTGTCTGTGCAAAAGCTCAAAGATCACTTCCGTCGTCAGCGCGAGGCGTTCTACGAAGCAGAGTCACTGCGCGTCTTCGCACGCGACGGTGTCCCGCCTGGCACCTTTGAGTCCTTGCTCGACGACATTCACGACGGCGTTATCGACACGCACGACGCGAGTCATGCCGATGGCTATGTAAAGGTCTGCGCCGTAACCAAGGCGGCCCGTGACATGCAAATCACGGCGAACGCCCTCATTACCTGCACGAACCCCAAAGACCGGGATGGAATCTGCCATCAGCTCGTGAATGAAGATCGCCTGCGGTGGACACGATCATGAGCCAGGAACGTAAGCCGATCACCTTCAATGGTCCGCTTGAGGCCGGTATCCGCGCGGTCTCGATTCTGGGCGCCGCTTACCCGCATACCTACGACCTCCAGAGGCTCGTCGCGCTTGACTACCTACTTGTCCATACAGGCGATCTCGACGGCCCGGAAAATTTGCATCCTCCGACGCCGACGCCCTCTGCTGAAATGCTCGTGCGCCGAAAACTGGTCGAGCAGTCGCTGCTTCTGATGATGACCCGTGACCTGGTGGCGCGTGAGGTTACAGCCGACGGCATCAAGTACGGTGCGGGCGAGAACGCCACCACGTTTCTGTCGTCGGTGTCTTCCAACTACCTGGTAGCCCTCAAGGAGCGTGCCACTTGGCTTGTCGAAGCCATCGGTGGTCTCACGGACGAACAATTTAAGAGCATGATGCGCCGATTTTTCGATAAATGGGTCGAGGAATTTCACCACGTTGAGCAGAGTCTGGGGGGAGAAGCATGACAGCAGCAACTCCCGGTTTCCGCCTGCGTTTTCTCGGCTTCTACGGGCCGCAGAAGCAGCCATCAAGTGTCACCTTCGGTCCCGGCCTGAATGTCATCTATGGCGCGTCGAACACCGGAAAATCTTTTATCGTTGAGGCCATCGATTTCATGCTCGGCGGCAAGCCGCCCCTGCGTGACATTCCGGAGCGTGTCGGATACGACCTCATTCTTCTCGGGCTTGAGACACTTGACGGTAAGTCCTTCACGCTCTGGCGCAGTATGGACGGTGGCGGCTTTCGGCTCTATGACGGTTTGCATCAGACGCCACCCGCGACCGACATTGCATACAAGCAGCTTGACGATAAACATAGTGAGAGGAATGACGCGAACCTCTCCTCCTTCTTACTGGAACTGTGCGGTCTTGGCGGCAAGCGTGTCCGCAAGAATTCCCGGAACGAAACCAACAGCCTGAGCTTTCGCAACATTGCGCGCTTGATGATCGTCGACGAGACGGAGATCACGCAACAAAGCTCTCCTCTGTTTGATGGCAATCCCACCGCCAATACGCCCAACCTCGCAACGTTCAAGCTACTTCTGACTGGCACGGACGACTCGGCGCTGGTCGCGAACAACAAGAGCGAACCGGAAGAGCTGTCGCGTGAGGCGCAACTACAACTTCTCGATCAGCTTCTTGACGACTACCGTGAGCGGCTCAGGGAGCTGACCAAAAGCCCGAAGGAGTTGGATGAGCAGCTAGAGAAGATCGACACCTCGCTGCGCCAGCAGGCGGGCCAAGTGAACACCACCGAAGCAGAATTCCAGGAAGCTGCGGGGAAGCGGCGTGAACTGCGAAAGAAACTGGAGGAAAGCCGCGGGCGACGAGCAGAGGTCGGGGCGATGCTTGAGCGGTTTAGCCTACTAGACAAGCACTACGTATCCGACATCGAACGGCTGCGTGCTATCGAAGAAGGAGGGACGCTGTTTAACGTGCTAGGTGGTGGGCACTGTCCCCTTTGTGGTGCAGCGCCCGCTCATCATCGCGCCGATGCCGAATGCAATGGGGATACCGATGCTGTCGTTCAGGCTGCCCGGATGGAGATCGCAAAGATCGAAGTACTGCGAGCAGAGCTTGCAGCCACTGTCCGCAATCTTGAGCGTGAGAGTGTCAGCTTCGACCGTAGACTACCTTCAGTCGTTCAGGAATTGGAATCAATTTCCGACGCTGTGGAAGAACTGATCGCACCTAGGCTTTCGACCCTTCGAAAATCCTATTCTGATTTCGCCGACAAACGCGCCGAGGTGCGTGAGGCATTGGCACTCTACGCCACCGTGCAAGACATGGAGCGCCGCCGTGCCGATCTTGAGAAGGGCGCTGAGGACGAGAAGGCTGGGACGCTTGCCAACGCAGACATCCCCACCACCGTGACTCACAGCTTTGCCAAGACTGTTGAGAACATCCTGTCGGGTTGGCATTTTCCAGAAGCCGGGGATGTGTATTTCGACTCCAAGACTCGCGATCTTGTCATCGCCGGCAAGTCGCGCAGTGCTTTTGGTAAGGGCCTTCGCGCAATCACGCACGCGGCCTTCACGCTCGGGCTGCTAGCGTTCTGTCGGGCGCGCCAAACGCCGCACACTGGGTTCGTTGTTCTTGACTCTCCCTTGCTCGCGTATCGGGAGCCTGATGGGACGGAAGATGATTTGACCGGCACTGATCTTCAGGAGCAGTTCTATGCCTACCTCGAAGCATTGCCTATCGACACCCAGGTCATCGTCGTCGAGAACACTGACCCGCCTGATTCAATCATGAAGCGTGAGCAGTCACTGATGTTCGGCAAGAACCCGCATCACGGTAGATACGGCTTGTTCCCAATTGTGGCTGACTCGGAAGGTTGATCCAGGATCGGTGTCGATCCTGCGATTGTGCGTTGGTACCTTCTATTGGAGGTTGATGCACTCTCTTCACGTATTCCTTGAACTGGGCGTAGCTCGAAGAAATCCCATGCCATAGTTCGAACCCGTTTCCAATGACATAGAGCTTGGAAGGTTGCATCGGCGGCTTACTTCTTTTTGGTGAGACGTTGAAACTGGGTGGCGGCGATCGTTTCCGACACCTTCAGCGAATCCTTGTATTCCGGGTAGTTGGAAACCATGTCGCAGAAGTAGTTGTGATAGGCGGCGAGCCACGCGAACTTTGAAAAGACCGTTGGGACTGCCGCATAGACTTTCAGCGCCGCCTCGATCTGCTTCTTGTGTCGACGAAGGGACTTGTCATCGAGATACTCTCGATCATCGCCCTCAATAATGCACTCCGTCAGATAGTTCAGGAAATAGCGGCCATCAGGGCCCTTCAGCACATCCCTGAGTTGGGGAGCGACCTCACCGGAGTAGTAGGTGAGGTGTTTGTCCACCAGCTTCATAGTGTTGTCGCACAGGACGACGACAGGGTTGACGGCCACTTTGCTCTCAAGGCGATATGCCTCCAGCAACGCCGCGCCGTACACGCTGTTCTCGTCCATGAACAACTGATCTACCGCCAAGCCGCCTCGGATGAAGAAGCCTTTCAGCGCCATCTGGAACTGATATTCGTTAATGGCCCAAAGGATGAACCCGAACTCGGATTCCATGTCGTCGCTGAACCGGGGATGGGCCAGCACCACGTTGTCAGTGAATGACTTGAAATAGAGCATCGACTCATCGGTGCTTTTCTTGAGCTCAGCGATGCTCCTGGCGAGAATTTTGTGAAAACTCTCCAGCAGCTTGTTCGCACTGCCGTCCTTGTAGCTGGCGCGAATCCTTTCCGAGAAACCCAAGACATCCAGAAAGGTGCAATAAGACAGCCGATGCACCGGCTTGCCAGCAGAGAAGTAGTCGGACTTTCCCTTGTTCTGCTTTTTGGTGGATTTCGTCATCGAATCGAAAGAACTGTAGTTGGTTTTGCAAGCATAGCGTTCGTTTTGCGCAGGTCGTTTATTTCGCGTTGAAATTCGGACGTCCCCGGCCAAGGGAGCATGGCCGGTCGCGCTGTCGTGCCGCGCATCGAGCCGCCTGCAGCGTCTCGCCCCTTCGGGCTTCCATCGTTCCCTCGCTCCGCTCGGCTGACGCCTCCGGCCCGGCTTCCAGCTTCGGGCCTGCGCGCTTCGCTTGCCGTGCAGCCGGCACACAGGGATGGCCGTTGCCTGTTCAGCCGTCTTCCCTGACTCCATCACCTTCACCGCGACTGTAGCCCGCGCCCGTGTGCCGTCAAGGCGCGCAGGGCCGTGTCCTCGGCTGCGCCTGCGGGCCGCACCAACCCTGCGCTTTCCTCCTTGACGGCACCCGTCCGCGCGCTCCTGACCGTCGCGGGCGATGAACTCAGGAAAGACGGTGGCAACAGGGCCAACCGGGTTCCTCGTGCCAACCGCACCGAACAGCCGAAAGGCTGGGCTCCGAATCTAGGAATCCGGTGTGCGGTTTCTTCAACAGCCAAGTCAGGAGAACGACATGCTTTCAACCCGTTTCGCTTCCCACTCCCCCGCACTGCGCAGCGACACCCCGCTGTCCGATGACCAGATTCGCAGGGTGGCCCCGTCCATCTTCGCGGACGCCCCGCATGAGAGCCGTTCCGAGAGGTACAGCTACATCCCCACGGCTGCCGTGCTGACCGAGCTTCGCAAGGAGGGGTTTCAGCCCTTCATGGTGTGCCAGACCCGCGTACGCAACGAGGGCCGGCGCGAGCACACGAAACACATGCTACGCCTGCGCCATGCCAACCAGATCAACGCCCGCGAGGCCAACGAAATCATCCTGCTGAACTCGCACGACGGCACGAGCAGCTATCAATTATTGGGTGGCATGTTCCGCTTCGTTTGCCAAAACGGCCTTGTCTGCGGTGACACCGTGGGCGATGTGCGCGTGCCCCACAAGGGCGATGTGACCGGGCATGTCATCGAGGGCGCTTATCAGGTGCTGGACGGCTTCGAGCGTGCGCAGGAATCGCGCGAATCCATGCAGGCCATCACGCTGGACGCCGGGGAATCGGAAGTGTTCGCCCGCGCCGCGCTGGCCCTCAAGTACGACGACCCCGACAAGCCCGCACCCATCACGGAATCGCAAATCCTGATGCCGCGCCGGTTCGATGACCGCCGCCCCGACCTGTGGAGCGTGTTCAACCGCACGCAGGAGAACTTGACCAAGGGCGGATTGTCTGGCCGCGCCGCCAATGGCCGCAGGCAGCAGACCCGCCCCGTGCAGGGCATTGATTCCGACATTCGCCTGAACCGCGCCCTGTGGTTGCTGGCCGACGGTATGCGCGCCCTCAAAGCCTGAACCGTTCCCCCGCCGGAGGGGCGGTTCCCCTCCATTCCTTGTTTCACTCGATTGGAGATAGACCATGAACGCCGTTACCACCACCGAAGCTCAAGCCCTCGACACCCGCGCCCCGGCGCTGGAAATCGCCGCCCCGGCGCAGAACCTGATTCTGGTGCCGCTGTCGCAGCTTCGCCCCTCGCGCCGCAACGTGCGCAAGACCGCAGGCGCATCCGTGGATGCGCTGGCCGCCAGCATCGCCCGCGTGGGCCTGCTGCAAAACCTGACCGTGATTCTTGCCAGCGATGGCGAGCATTACGAAGTGGTGGCCGGTGGTCGTCGCCTTGCCGCCCTCAAGCTGCTGGCGAAGAAGCACCGCATTGCCAAGGATTGGGAGGTGCCTTGCCTGCTGGTGCAGGACGCCAGCGCCCGTACCGTGAGCCTGACCGAGAACGTGCAGCGCGAGGCCATGCACCCGGCTGACCAGTTCGAGGCGTTCGCCGCGCTGGTGGCCGAAGGCCGTCCCGTTGAGGACATTGCGGCGGACTTTGCCGTCACGCCGCTGGTGGTGCGGCGCCGCTTGAAGCTGGCGAATGTCTCGTCCCGCCTGATGGCGGACTATCGGGCCGATGCGGTGACGCTCGATCAGTTGATGGCGCTGTCCATCACCGATGACCACGCCGCACAGGAAGCCGCGTTCTACGATGCGCCGCAGTGGCAGCGCAACCCGTCCAACTTGCGCGAGCGGCTGACCGAGCGCGAGATTGGGGCATCGCATCCGTTGGTGCGCTTTGTCGGGCTGGGCACCTACGAGCGGGCGGGCGGCGGCATCCGCCGTGACCTGTTCGCGGAAGGCGATGCGGGCGTGTACCTCAACGATGCTGCGCTGCTGGAGACGCTGGTGTGCCAGAAGCTAGCGAGCATGGCCGACACCATCCGCACCGAAGGCTGGGCATGGGTCGATACCACGCCCGCCGCGACCTATGCCGACCTGCAAGCCTTCCAGCGTGCGCCGAGGGAACGCCGCACGCCGGGCAAGCGAGAGGCGCAGCGCATCGAGAAGCTGCAAGCCAAGATACAGGACGTAGCCGAAGCCATTGATGCCGCGATGGACGCAGACGAGGACAAGGCCGAAGCCTTGCAGGAAGAAGGCGAGCGTCTGGGCGAGCAGTTGCAGGCATTGGAGGATGGCTTGCTGGACTATGCCGCGAACGTGAAGGCCGCAGCCGGTGCCATCGTCACCATCGACCGCAACGGCGAGGCCGTGATTCATCGCGGGCTGCTGCGTGAAGCCGAGGCCAAGGCGCTGCGCACGCTGGAGAAGCTGCGCCAAGGTTTCAGCGGCGCGGAAATCGAAGGTGACGACGAAGGCGAAGATGCTGACGAAGCGCCCAAGGCCGCAGCCATGTCCGACCGGCTGGCCCAACGCTTGAGCGTCCACCGCACCGCCGCGCTGCAAATCGAAGTCGCACGCCATCCGCAAGTCGCGCTGGCGGCGCTGGTGCATGGCATGGTGCAGACGGTCCTGCAGAGCCGCCACTACGGCAACGATCTGCCGCTGGGCGTGCGCCTCACGGTGCAAGACCGGCTGGAAGGCATGGCTCCGGACTGGCCGGAATCGGCTGCCGCCGTCGCGCTGCGCGAGGTGCAACAGGTGGCCGGTGAAGCCTTGCCGCAGGACAGCGCCGAACTGTTCGCCGCGTTGCTGGCGATGGAGCAAGACGAGCTGGTCAAGCTGTTGGCCGTGTGCGTGGCCTCGACGGTGGACGTGGTGACGCCTCGCGCTACGCCGCACCAGCCCGGCGCGGAACTGGCGCAGGCCGTGGGCCTCGATATGGCCGCGTGGTGGAAGCCCACCGCCGAGGGTTATTTCCGCCACATCGCCAAGCCCGCGATTCTGGACGCCGTGGGCGCGTTCTCCCCGGCCCACGTCACCCGGTTGGCGAAGCTCAAGAAGGCCGACATTGCCAGCGAAGCGGAACGGCTGGCCGATGGCACCGGCTGGATGCCCGCTATCTTCAAGGCCGAAGGCCCTGAAGCTGCGCCGGAGGAACCGAAGACGCAGGACGTCCCGGAGGATGCCGAGGCAATGGCAGATGAACCCGCCGAGGCGCTGGCCGCGTGACCTGCGCCGAAGGCAAGCGCCCCGGCCTCGACCGGGGCGCTTCGCTGGAAGGAGAAGCCCCCAATGACCCGCACCACCACCAGCCGCCCACGCATGGCGGCGACCTATACCCCCGGCACGGTACGCGCCCGCCGCTGGCACGGCGATGGCGATGTGCGCGGCTACCGCCCGCCCTCGGGCTGGGCAGCCCGCGCCGACCTCACCGACATTCATCCCATCACGGGCTGCGCCTTGCCGAGTGCCGTGTGGTGGATCATCGAGACGAAGGAATAACCATCGTCAGCACCGCGCCCAGGCCGTTCCGCCCTGGGCGCGGTGAACTTCAAAAATCCGGGCGCGGCAGTGGCCGCGCCCGGTGTTAAAGCCGAATACCACGTCTCCGCCTTCGCTGACACTCAGGCGGAGACGTTGAAGTCAGGAATGGGGATAACGGGTTTACCCTCGACCATCGCTTAAAGCGCTGGGGTACGCGCCTCCTGACATACTATTTCCAAATTGAAAAATAGAAATCAACCTGGCGTGCATCGAAAGGGGGCGCATGCAAATCCGACAACTCAAGATATCGAATTTTCGAGGCATCTCCGCGCTGGACTGGAAGCCTGACTCTTCCTTTTGCTGCTTAATCGGCTCGGGTGATTCGGGCAAGTCCACCTTGCTTGATGCAGCCGAAGCGGCACTCTCGTCTCGCTGGTTCTCGTTCACCGAGCCCGACTTCCTCGCCTGCGACACCTCCAGCCCCATCGTCATCGAGGCCACAGTCGGTGAGCTTTCCAAGCCTCTGAAATCGGATGAGCGACTCGGCCTCTACATCCGAGGCTGGACGACTGCTGGCCAGCTACGCGACGAACCCGAAGATGATGATGAGCCCGTGTTGACCGTCCGCCTCACCGTTGACGCCACGATGGAGCCTGTCTGGGAACTCGTGTGTGATCGGAGCGAGGAACCCCGCACGTTGTCTAACCGTGACCGTGCGCTGTTCGGCCTTGTTCGGTTGGCCGGTGAAGACGCGCGGCATTTGGCTTGGGGCCAAGGATCGGTTCTGGCTAGGCTGACAGGGGACAACAAAGAAGCAGCAGCCCGTCTCGCAGAAGCGTATCGAGCGGCCCGAGCGAGTGCCAATCTGGGTGACATCGAAGCGTTAGCCGACACGGCCGAATTGGCCGAAGGGTTTGCCAAAGGATTGGGCGCATATGTCGAGGGCGCATATGAGCCCGGCTTGGAGCTTGGGCGATCCGGGCTTTCTTCGGGCTCTATCGCCCTCCACGACAGCGGAGTGCCGCTTCGTTTGTCCGGCCTTGGCACCCGACGACTCGCCACCTTGGCGATCCAGAAATCCGCTATTGCTGAAGGGGCTATCGTCCTGATCGACGAAATCGAGCATGGGCTTGAGCCACATCGGATCATCGGCGCGATTGCGCAACTCAAGACCGATCAAACCAAGGCCAAGGATGCTGGCAAGCCTGCGGGGCACGTTCTGATGACCACGCACTCCGATGTTGCACTCGGAGAGGCTGGTGCGACCAGCCTGCGTGTGATCCAAACATCCCGACCAGGACGAACGGCCACTATCGCTCACCCAAATTCCCCTGATCCAATTCGTGCGCTGATGCGCTTCACGCCCAGGGCACTGTTCGCCCGTCGCATCTTGGTGACTGAAGGAAACACGGAGCTTGGCCTGCTTCTTGGTCTGCGCGAAAACTGGCCAGCGCGTCATGCCAATCGGCCGATTGAGCAACAGGGGGCAGCCCTCGCTGACGGCAATGGCGAGCAGGCATCATCGATGGCTCTTGCGCTCGCTGGACTCGGCTATGCGACTGCAATCTATCGAGATTCGGATACGGTTTTATCCCCCGCCATCGTGGCCGCGCTGGCGGCGGCTGATGTTCCCATTTTTGAATATGGCGGTGGACTCAACACCGAGCAGGCCATTTTCTCGACGGCAAGCGATGCTCTGGTTCAAGAGCTGCTGGTCTACGCACGCGAAGAACGCGGCGACGACGCCATCGACAACAACCTCGACATCAAAATCCCCGACCTCGATATAGCAACGATCAGAGGCGATTTTGCAGCCTGGGAGCTTTTTTCTGAAATGGATGGCGCCCAGCTTCGGGAAGCAATTGCCGAAGTGGCTGGCCGGAAAAAATGGTTCAAAGATCAAAGGATCGGTCGGGGCTTGGCGCCTATGGTCTGGCGGATCGCCGCGGAAAATCCCGCCTCACCCCTTGCGACAGCCCTGACTCAAGCCGAGGCATGGCTGTATGCCTGACGCCGCCGAACTTTCCGCCTTGGGCAACGCAGCAGTGGTGGCGCCTGCCGGGCATGGCAAAACGGAGATCATTGCCAATGTCGCAGCCTTGGGCGGTCGCGCGCTGATCCTGACCCACACGCACGCGGGCGTGCATGCCATTCGAGCGCGCATAAAGCGCTTGGGAATCCCTCACGTGCGCGTCGCCGTAGATACCATCGCTGGATGGTGCATGCGCTACGCGCATGCTTTCCCCGGCGTGGCTCAACCGCCTGATGGCATGCCGCAAACCGGCGAGCAATGGAATCAGCTCTACCGTGGCGCGACGTGCGCCCTCGGGGTCAAGGCCGTCCGTGAAGTCATTGCGGCCTCCTACGACCGCATCTTGATCGACGAATATCAAGACTGCCACGGCTTGCAGCATCAACTCGCGGTCGAACTCTCAAACATCGTGCCGACTTTGATCTTCGGCGACCCGATGCAGGGTATCTTCGAGTTCGCCGGCGCGACGTTGAGCTGGGACGACGAGATCCATCCTGGCTTCCCGTTTGCTGGGACACTTGAAACACCTCACCGCTGGGCCGGCAAGAATCCCGAACTCGGGCAGTGGATCGCCGAGACCCGATTGAAGCTCATGCGTGGCGAAGCCATCGACTTGGCCGACCCTCGCATCAGCTACCGTGAATCCGATGATGCCTTCGATATGGGAACGCTGTTCGAAGGCATCGATGGCAAGGATGGCAAGGATGGCAGTTTCGCCGCCATCCATTGCAACAAGACTATCTGCTACAGACTGGCCAAAGCCGCGAATGGTGGATACCAAGCCATCGAGGAAATCGCCGCAAATCGACTGCGAGATTTCGCATCCGCGTGGGATCGGGCGACTGATGGCGCTGGCAGACTTCGAGCGTTTACCGCTCTCATTGAGGACTGCTTCCACAAAAAACCGGTTGTGGAAGGTGAGCCGCTTGATCCCGAGGACGCTGCGCTTCAGCAGGCGATGCGGGACTTGGTGCCTAGCCTGGGCACTGGCAATGGAGCGGAAGCCGTCGCCCAGATGTTCGCGTTGGCCCGCAAACGCCCAAGATGGAAGCTCTACCGCAATGAACTGTGGCGCGATGCCGAACGAGCAGCGACCGAAGTCGCAGCAGATCGAGCCGAGACGATGGCAGCGGCGACCCTCAGCATTCGCCAGCGAGTCAGCAACTCAGGCCGGAGGCTGCCCAAGCGCACTGTCTCGACCCCGTTGCTATTGAAGGGGCTGGAATTCGACCATGTGGTCATTCCTGACGCTACCCACTTCGCCAATGAGCGTCAGGCTCAGGCGAAGCTCTTTTATGTAGCTATTTCTCGGGCTACTCGATCACTGACGATTTCGTCACCGGAGCGTTTCATCCAGCTTCCTGTCCCCAGCGTCTAGCTGCACGAAAATTCTCAAGCAGAGCGTGTCGTCGCTTCGCGCCGCCGGGCTTTCGGGCTGCGCCCCGTGCCGTCTTTGCCGTCACGGCCATTCGGCTTCAATCCCTCACGCCTTCGCGCCTGCGGCGCTGCGCGCTGCGCTTGCCTCCAGGGGAAAGCTCTGCGAGCTATCCCCGCCGCGCGATGCTTGGCGCCCCTCGGCACTGCCGAACCGGCTGCGCCGGATCGGCCCGGCCAGCGCCCCGCCGCAATTGACGGGGGCTGGCGAACACGCTGGCGCTTGCTGCGGCAGGTTGTGCAGATGCGTGCCGTCCCCAACGCTGGCGGTTCTCGCCCATCACGTCACGAAGGACGGTTCACGGACATCCCGCCCGGCATCGCTATGGAGCTTCCACGCCACGTCTCAAGATTGGCGCCGCAATGTGCGGCCGGGGCGTTCTCGCCCGTCGTTGGGGTATTGACCTGGCCCGCGTCTGGGGGCGAGCCGGTGCAGCCTTCGTGCGGGGATGCCGAGTCGGCCCTGTCTCCTTTCGGTGCGGTTCGGCCCAAGGCGTCCTTGTGTTGTTGTGAATCCTGGCGGGGGCGCGGCTGCGCCTCGGGCTTCATGGCTGCAACCGTCCGGCGAAAACAATTTCCCCTGCGCTGCGCGCATTCCTCGCGGGCCAAATTCTTTTCGCCTCCAGGCTCTCCACTGCGTTGCGACCGCAAGCGGTGCAGCCCGCCCGTCCCCCGCCGGCCGGATCACAACAAGGACGCGATGGGCGCGAACCTTGTTCCACCGAAAGGAGAAAACATCATGGCCAACATCGGCACCTTCACCGCAGACAAAGACGGCTTCACCGGCACGCTTCGCACCCTGACGCTCAACGTCAAGGTCAAGTTGGTTCCCAACGACAAGGGCGACAACGAGAAGGCCCCCGACTTCCGCCTGCAGGCCGCCAGTCACGATATCGGCGCGGCGTGGAAGAAGACCAGCGAGGCCGGGCGGGACTACATCTCCGTGACCCTTGACGATCCTTCGTTCCCGGCCACGGTCTATGCCCGCCTGATCGAAGGCGAGAACGGCACGCACGACCTGATCTGGTCGCGCAGCAAGCCCCAGGCGGCCTGACGGCCGCCAGCGCCCCGCCCACTGTGGCGGGGCGCAGTCCCGCTACGACCGGGCCGCCTCAAGCTGGCCTTCGGTCTCGCTCAGCAGCACTGCCGTGCTGCATTCGAGTGCGCCGGCGATCTTGAAGATGATCGCCAGCGTGGGCATGTGCTCGCCGCGCTCGACCTTGCCCATGTGCGAACGCTCGATGCCGGCCAGATGCGCCAGCGACTCCTGCGCGATCCCGCGTTCCGTCCGCAACGCGCGCACCGCCGCGCCGAAGGCTTGAGCCAATTCGGCGTCGAAGGTGGTGGCGCCCGCTGGCCGGCCGCGCTGGATGGATCGCTTCTGCATGGACAGAAGCGTCAAGTCGCAGCACAATTAAAACCACGTTATCTTTAACTCATGCCATTGGCCTTATTCGTGCTTTTACGGAAATCCGCGTTTGCGGATTCCGACAGAACCGGAGAACCGCCATCGTGTCTTTCCGGATTTCTACAATTGCGGCTTTGCGCTTTCGTGTTTCCACGGTTTGGATGGAATACGCATCCACGCTTGCGAGGGGAAACGCAAAGCCGGAATTCCACGTTGGAACAGGAGCACCCCGATGAACGCTCCCCTGGTCACCGAGGAGCAGCGCGCCGCGCTGCTGGAGAACGGGCGGCGGGCCGCAGCCGGTGAACCGCATGACCCGCTGCCGGTCGTGCGGCTGTTCACCCCTGATGCGCACGCCATCTGGCTGCTGGCCTCGCTCGATCCTGCCGATGGCGACACGGCGTTCGGCGTCATGGACGTGGGCATCGGTATGCCCGAGCTGGGCCGCATCAAGCTGTCCGATCTGGCCTCCATCGTCGGACCGCGTCAGCAGCCCGTGATGCGGGATCGGTATTTCCAGGCGGTGCGCCCGCTGTCGGAATACCTGCGGCTGGCGCAGGAAAACGGCTCCATCGTCGATTGAACCGCTCGCGCCACGGCCAAGCCGGGCGCATTGAGACTATTTCGGTCTTGCTCCAGACCCGCAAAGTCTGAATCCGCACTCTTGCACCGAAACGGTGCCCTCATGCGTAAAACAGCCACGATCTTTTGCGGGAGTTGCGGCACGGTATTTCGTGCCGCATGACATTTTGGAGTCGAGCGGCCGTCGCATTCGGACGGATTTCGCAGCACGCCGGAGCCCATCAGTCTTGACACCAGCAGTTACAGCTTAACCGGATTTCTACGTTGATTTGACGCTCCCGCATGTCTGACGCCGTGGCGACGTTCCTGCTGTTCGACAGGAGCTTTCGTCATGGTCAGCCCTCACCATTTCGCGCACTGGTATCCCACTGCGGCCTACCTCTACGTTCTGTGGCTCGATGCGTTCGCACTGGCCTGGGAGTACCTGCGCCGCCATCCCGATTATCGGCTCGACTGGCTGCACCGTCATCGCCGGTCGCAGGCGGCACAGCACGCGGCGCAACGCTGGGGCTTGCGCCTGCTGGAAGACCCGGCCCTGGATGCGCGCGACGCGCATCCGGCCTGGCTCCCCGGCCATGCCAGCGTGGTGCAGCTCTACCCCGATGCTGACCCACCGCCCGATGCGGCAGCCTTCGCGTTCTGGAGCCTTCCGGGTCACAAGCAACTGCTGCATGACGGCAAAGGGCTGGCGCTGATCGCGCGCAGCCCCGGCCGATGCTTGCGCTATGCGCTAGCACCCGGCCTGGAGGACGGCATGGCTGTCGCCTATGCCCATCGCGGCGGTGTTGCCGCGCCTGCGCTCGGCCTCGCGCCCAGCACCGTGCAGACCAGGCCCAGGCCGACACCGGCCGCGCTATTGGAGCTGCACACCTTGCAGGCGCTCGACGCGACCCTGACGGGCGCGTCCTTGCGCGACGTGGCCGAAGGACTGTTCGGCGCCGATGCCGTGGCCGCCGACTGGCACGCCGATGGCGACCTGCGCGCCCGCGTGCGCCGTTTGGTGCGGCGTGGCAATGCGTTGATGCGCGGCGGCTACCGCCACCTAGCACAACTGCCGTCGCTTGAGAAGGGACGTTTTGAAGGGGACGCAAAACGTCCCTGAGCAGGGGAGCTTTGTTTTCTGAGACTGCCTCCATCCGGTTGCGCTGTGTGGCCGGAGCCCTGCAACCGATGGAGGTTCACACCATGCGTCCCGCTCCCTTGCGGCCTGCCGCCGCTCCCGCCACTACCGCTGCGCAACCGCAGCGTTATCTCACCAACGACGAAGCCGCCGAGTACCTGCGGCTGTCGCCGCGCACGCTGGAAAAACAGCGCGTGCTGGGTGGCGGCCCCAAGTTCCGCAAGTTCGGCCGCCGCGTCATGTACGCCGTGGCCGACCTCGATGCCTGGGCCGCCGATCGCAGCTTCGAGACGACTTCCGATCCCGAGTACGCCGAGCACCACTCGGCGGACAGCCGTGCGCGCTGACCGCTGGCGCGCGGGTGGCCTTCGCCATGTCCAGCCCTGCGCTGCCGTCCCGGCAGCGGCCGTCGCAGGAGCGCGAACAGCTCGACCTGTTCCGCGCCTTGCCGGGCGATATGGCGCCGCGCGACAGCCAGGACTTGATGGCCTTCCCGTTCTTCTCGCTGGCGAAGTCGCGGCGCGTTGCGCCGATCGACTTCCGCGCCAGCGGCATCACGATCCGCGTAGAAGGGACACAGGAGCATGGCATCGCCACGATCTGGGATGCGGACATCCTGATCTGGGCGGCCAGCCAGATCGTGGAAGCGCGCGACGCGGGCTTGCGCCCGTCGCGGCTGATGCAGGCGACGCCCTACGAGATCCTGCGCTTCATCGGACGCGGTACGTCGCTGCGCGACTACCAGCGCTTCAAAGCCGCGCTGGATCGCCTGCAATCCACAACCGTGGCCACGTCGATCCGCGAGACCACGGGACGGCGCCTGCACCGCTTCTCGTGGATCAACGAGTGGAAAGAGCTGGCCGATGCCCGCGGCACGCCGCTGGGCATCGAGCTGATCCTGCCGGACTGGTTCTATGCAGGCGTGCTCGATGCCGCCCTGGTGCTGACCATCGACCCGGCGTATTTCCGGCTGACCGGCGGCATCGAGCGGTGGCTGTACCGGCTGGTGCGCAAGCACGGCGGGCGGCAGCCTGGCGGCTGGCAGTTCGATTTCCGACACCTGTATCGGAAATCGGGCAGCGCCACGCGCTTCTCGGACTTCGCCTACGACCTGCGCGCGCTGGTCGCACGGCAGTCGCTGCCCGGCTACGTCCTGGGAATCGAGCGGATGCCGGACAACGGCGCCGAGCTGCTGACCTTTCGGCCCGTGCCGTTCGCGGCACGGGGATAAACGGTGCGAAGCCTGTGGACGGGCTCGTGCTATCAGGAGTACGGGGTATCGTGCTATCGGGAGTACGACCCTCGTGCTACCAGGAGTACGAATCGGCCGCAAAGCCAATAACGGCGCGGGTTTCGGCCTCCCTTAACTTCCCTAACTTAAAACATCTAACTGGTAGTAGAAGCGCCGCGCCTCGGTGGACAACCGCCGAGCGGCACCACGCGCAGCAGCGACAGCCAGGTTCTCCAGCAGGGAGGGCCAGGCCATGATCGTCGCGCTGCTCAATCAAAAAGGCGGCGTGGGCAAGACCACGCTCGCCACGCATATCGCTGGCGAGCTGGCGATGCGCGGGCAGTCGGTCATCCTGCTGGATGCCGACCCGCAGGGCTCCGCGCTGGACTGGACGCAGCGCCGCAGCCAGCAAGGCTTGCCAAGGCTGTTCAGCGCCGTGGGCCTTGCACGCGAAACGCTGCATCAGGAAGCGCCAGAACTCGCCAGGCGGGCCGATCACGTCGTCATCGACGGCCCGCCGCGCATTGCGGCGCTGGCGCGCTCCGCGCTGCTGGCGGCCGAGCGCGTGCTGATCCCGGTGCAGCCCAGCCCCTACGACCTGTGGGCTTCTGCCGAGATGGTGGCGCTGATCCGCGAGGCGCAGGTATTCAGGCCGGCGCTGCGCGCGGCCTTCGTCATCAACCGGCGCGTTAGTACCACCGTTATTGGACGCGAAGCGCGCGGCGCTCTGGCCGAGCAGCCGCTGCCCGCGCTGCGCTCGGAAGTGCATCAGCGCATCGTGTTCGCCGACAGCGTGGCCGCTGGCCGGCTGGCGCGCGAGACGGCGCCGGACAGCGCCGCCGCGCGCGAAATCACCGCGCTGGTGGACGAACTGTTGCGGTGGCCGACATGACAGCGAAGCCGCCACCAAACAGCAAACGCGCGGCCAAGCGCGTCGGCATCGGCGCGCGTCCGCCCGCGAATCCGCACGCCGAGGCGTGGATTCGCCAGGCCGATGCCGATGCGCTGGGCAAGGGCGACCTCTACACCGCGCGCCTGACCCTCGACATCACGCCCGCGATGCGGGCGCGCATCAAGGTGTCGGCCTTCACGCAGGGCGTGACGGTGGCCGACCTGCTGCGCGGCCTGCTGGAGCGGGAGTTTCCAGAGCAACGCAGGGAGAACGCACCATGAACGCATCCGCTTCGCCTGCCGCTGGCGCGGTCACGGCCGCGCTCGCAGCCCCTTCCGTCCAGCCTGCCAGCACGCCGCTGACGCGCGTGGCGCTGGCCTACATCGAGCCGCGCTTCAAGCTCTACCTGCGCTTCGGCGAACCCGCGCGCACGCTCCAGCTCGACCGCTGGCGGCGCTGCGCGGTGTTCCTGCCGGGCACCATGTTGTGCCGCATCCGGTGGCAGGCCAACGACTACGGCACGATCCGCTGGCAGCTCATGGTGATGCAGGCTTGCACGCCGCTGGACGCGGCGCAGCGCATCCCCGGCGTGCAGCCGGGTGCGCGCCTGCTACTGCACGCCGAGGGTGACAACCAGGTGCGCGCCGTGTTGGAGCGCATCGACGCCATTGAGGCGCTGGGCATCGCGCCTGCCGGCGCCTCGCCCGCGTACTGGCGCACGCTGGGCAACCGGCTCGCGGCGCGCTTGCCGCTGCCCGAATACAGCGCCGAGCGGCACGCCGCCTGGCTGGCCGGGAGGGCGCTGCCATGACCGCCGTTTCCACTGCCGGCACCACGCCGCGTCCTCGTTCGGGCCTGTGCGCTCGCCTCGTGCTGGCCGGCCTGTCCGCCTGCGCCCTCGCTGCGCTGGCCTGGGCGTCCTTCGTGCATCCGCTGCCGCGCCTGACCTACAACCCGTCCGACAGCGTGGCGGTCGGCTGGTATCGTGTCGATCCGCTCAACCATCGCGCCAGCCCGCTGCCACGTCCGTTGTCCGTGGGCAGCATCGTGCTGGTGCCGCTGCCCGCCGAGGCCGCCGCGCTCGCTGCGCAGCGCGGCTACCTGCCGACGCGCATCCCACTGCTCAAGCGCGTGGGCGCGGTGGCACCGCAAGAGGTGTGCATCGCTGACGGCAGAGTCCGCATCGACGGCGTGCCTTCGGCCACCGTGCTGCCCGCTGACCGCTGGGGCCGGCCGCTGCCATCCTGGCAGCAATGCCGCCGCCTTCGGCCTGGCGAGCTGTTCCTGCTCAGCGTCACCAATCCAGCGTCGTTCGACAGTCGGTATTTCGGGCCGGTCAGCGCAGCCGCCGTGATCGGCGTTGCGCGCCCGGTCTGGCTGGAGAAGCGCCCATGATGGCCGCCGATCCGCTGCACGTCGCCGTGCATCTCATCGTGCCATCGGGCGTGTCGTGCTGCTGGCCGTCGCCGTGTCGTCGCGCGTGCAGTGCGAGCGTACTCACGTCGCACTTCGCGCTGCCTTCGGCGCAGCCGTCCCACGTGCAGGCGTCTTGCCTCGAACACGGCTGGCCTGCGGCCATCGCCGTGTTCGCCGGGGCGCTGGCTGCTGGTGCAGCAGCGCCACCGGGCCGCAGTTGCCGGGAGCGGATGCGGGAGGCAAATGCGGAAGGCAAGACAAAAGGGGGCGGCACCTGTCGGCCCGCAAAGCCAGTCTGCACGTGGGGGTGGCACGGCACGCAGCGGCTTCGCCGCCGTGCCGCTTGGGGCGTGTGGCCCGCGCCGATGCAAGCATGTCCGCGTGCTTCGCACGACCGGACACGCTGGAGCTTTACCGGGATACAACCATGACCAATCGCCGCGACGACGATTTCCGCATCCGCCCCAACGCCCCAAAGAACCGGGGCCAGAGCTTCGTTTCCAAGGTGCTCAAGCAGGCGGGCAAAGCCAGCAGCGGCAAGTCCTCGGTGCGCCGTCCTGGGCCGGCTGGCAGCACCGGCCAGCGGCCCGGCTCGCGCCTGGGGCGCGGCCACACGGCTGCGCGCTTCGCGGGCGCGAAGCTCACGCCCATGTCCCGGCGCGTGACCATCAAGACCTTGCTGGTCAATCAGCAGCGGACCAGCCCGCAATCGCTCGCCAAGCACCTGCGTTACGTCGAACGCGACGGCGTGGGCCGCGATGGTGAGCCGGGCCGGGCCTACGGGCCGCAGACCGACGAAGCCGACCTTGACGCCTTCAAGGAACGCTGCGCCGATGATCGGCATCATTTCCGCTTCATCGTTTCGCCCGAGGATGGCGCCGAGCTGGAAGACCTGCGCACCTATACGCGGCACCTGATGGGGCGCATGGAAGCCGACCTGGGCACGCGGCTGGAATGGGTGGCGGTCGATCACTGGAACACCGACAACCCGCACACCCACCTCATCGTGCGCGGGCGCGACGACACGGGCAAAGACCTCATCATCGCGAGCGACTACATCGCCGATGGGTTCCGGCATCGCGCGGCCGAACTGGCGACCGAATGGCTGGGGCCGCGCACCGAACTGGAGATCCAGCAGGCATTGCGGCGCGAGGTGGAGCAGGAGCGGTGGACGAGCCTGGATCGCACGCTCAAGCGGGAAGCGGACGATGGCCGGGTGCAGATCGAGCACTTTAACGAGCCGAAGCTGCAACGCCAGCGCCTGCTGCTAATCGGCCGCCTGCAGCACTTGCAGCGCCTGGGTCTGGCCGACGAGATGCAACCCGGCACCTGGGTCGTCCATGCCGATGCCGAGAAGACCTTGCGTGCACTGGGCGAGCGTCGCGACATCATCCGCACCATGCAACGGGCCATGAGTGGCGAGCCGCGCGAATTGGCGGTGTTCGAGCCGGGTGATGACGGCCGCACGATCGCCGGGCGTGTCGCTGCGAAAGGACTGGCCGACGAGCTGCGCGACCGGGGCTATCTGGTCATCGACGGTGTGGACGGCAAGGCCCACTATGTCGCGCTCAATGCCCGCGACGAGTTGGCGAACTATCCGACCGGCGCCGTGGTGGAGGTGAAGGGTTCTGCCGACGTTCGGGCAGCCGACCGCAATATCACTGCGCTGGCGAGCGGTGGCCTGTACCGCACCGACCATCACCTTGCCGTGGCGCAGGGCCGGGCCGTGCCTGGCCGCGATCCGCAAGAGGTTGTAGCCACCCACGTCCGGCGTCTGGAAGCCTTGCGCCGCGCCGACATCGTGGAGCGCGTGGCCGAAGGACTATGGAAGGTGCCGGACGACCTGACCGAGCGTGGCCGTCAGTACGACGCGCAGCGCTTGGGCGGCGTGGCCGTGGAGCTGAAATCGCACCTGCCCATCGAACGGCAGGCGTGCGTGATCGGTGCTACCTGGCTCGACCAGCAACTGATCGGCGGCGGCAAGGGGCTGGGCGATCTGGGCTTTGGTAGCGAGGCCAAGCAGGCGATGCAGCAACGCGCCGACTTCCTCGCAGAACAGGGGCTGGCCGAGCGGCGCGGGCAGCGCGTGATCCTGGCTCGCAACCTGCTGGGCACGCTGCGAAACCGGGAACTGGCCCAAGCGGCGAAGGGCATAGCCGCCGAAACCGGGCTGGAACATCGCCCGGTGGCTGATGGGCAGCGCGTGGCTGGCATTTACCGGCGCAGCATCATGCTCGCCAGCGGGCGCTACGCAATGCTCGATGACGGCATGGGATTCAGCCTGGTGCCGTGGAAGCCGGTGATCGAGCAGCGGCTAGGGCAGCAGCTCGCAGCAACGGTGCGCGGCAGCGGGGTCTCCTGGGCCTGGGGGCGACAGCTCGGCCCAACAATTTAGCGAATCGACCGAATCGTTTTCGCAGTTCAGCGCCTCTATAGGGCAAGTGGGAGCCGTGGGTGCTTCCATCCCAATCCGGGATCAACTATCCCCAATCATGAGGAGCTTGAATCCATGAATTGTTACGTTCGTTCGATGGTGGCCGGATTTGTCGCCACTGTGGCGCTGTCGCTGCTG
This sequence comes from Lautropia sp., assembly GCA_050248115.1. Taxonomy (GTDB): domain Bacteria; phylum Pseudomonadota; class Gammaproteobacteria; order Burkholderiales; family Burkholderiaceae_E; genus Lautropia. Next base: position 8,092 of record JBFWSZ010000008.1, on the reverse strand, counting down.
ATGCTGATGAAGGGCGCCATGGGCTTGATGCCCGAATTGAATCCGATAGTCATGCTCACGGACATGGCGCACGCAAAAATGGGCATGCCGGCCTCCCCCCTGGTCGGGTGGGTGGCGCACTTCATGATCGGCACCGTCCTGTGGGGCATCCTGTTCAAGCTGCTATATCGCTGGCTCCCCGGCGGAAACGCGCTGCTCAAGGGCATGTCTTTCTCCGCATTGGCTTGGCTAATGATGATGATCCTGCCCATGCCGATGGCCGGCGCGGGCCTGTTTGGGATGAAGCTCGGCATGATGGCGCCGGTGATGACCCTGATGATGCCCCTCATTTGGGGTGCCGTACTGGGTTACGCCTATGACCGGCTCAAAGTCAATTCGAGTTCTGGGCAGTCTGCTACGTCCTCCTAAACACTAACCGCTACATGGAGCTATTCACATGACGAACGAGACAGAGGTCACGACGGGAAACGAGATTCCCCCGGATAACAGTACGCTCTATGTCGGGCTTGGCTTGGGGTTGGGCAGCTATGTCACAGCGACAACCCTTCTCGCTGGCTTCGTCTGCCCAGTATGCGTGGTGGCGGCTCCTGCCCTCATTGCGACGGGCGTGTACCAGAAGATCAGAAATCGCAACCGCATGTCCAAGAATGAAAGCAAGATGCCAGCATTGGAAATAAAAGCGCACTGATTTAATCCGATCAGTGAGTCAAAACAGAGGATTGTCATGGGTGCTACTGCTGGAGAGCGCAACAATTTGATTATGGCGGCGCAGACGGGAGACGCGGCCGCCCTCAATCGTTTGTTGGCGGTGTGCCAGGCCGACGCGCGCCGCTATGCCTACAAGCACTGCCACGCCAGCGACGTTGATGATGCCGTACAAGAATCGCTGCTCATCATTTCCCGCAAGGTCAGCGGTCTTAAGGCGGCTGCGGCCTTTTCATCGTGGATGTTCACGGTCATCAAGCGCGAGTGCCGAAAACTCGCGCGCATGATGTTCAGGCATGAACCGCTGCCCGATGAGGTAGCGGAGGAGCTGTTGCTGCATCGCCCTGACAACGAGTTGAGGATTGACCTGGCCAATGCCCTGGAGTCGTTGCCTGCCCACTACCTTGAAGTCGTGCTACTGCGCGACTTCGAGGAGCTGACCATTGCCGAGATCGCGGCTCGGCTGAACGAGCAGCCCGGCGCGGTCAAGAGCCGGTTGCACCGCGCCCGCGAGCTGGTGCGTGAATACATGCTCAGTACGGAGCCATCCTCGGGACACCGCGCTCCGGTGAAATAGCCAGGCGAACTGCAGTTGCCCTCTTGCGACCGCAGGGGGTGCAACCTTTCTCGTGGATAACCCTCATGCGTCAGGTTTCGGCTGGCGGATGAGGGCTTTTTTCTGCTTCCCCGAACCGTTTTGCTCGATCCCTCCCTCTTAGTTGCTGAGGCTGGCTACTGCTGGCCTATTACCCGCAGCTCACCCGGCTGCTTCTTTACTTCAGGAGATCGAAATGTCAAACCGCATGCTGTCCGCCGCCGTCGCCACGGCCTTTGTCACCGCGATCGGCGCATTTGCCCCCCCCGGCTTCGCCCAAAACATGGGCATGAGCAAAGCCGACATGGAGAAAATGCAGAAGGAAGTTCAGGCCAAGAACATGGAAAAGATGAAGACTGGCAACTTCGAGAAATGCTACGGCGTCGCCGAGAAGGGCAAGAACGACTGCTTCGCCGGTGCCGGAACGACCTGTGCGGGCACCAGCACCTCTGACTACCAGGGCAACGCCTGGAAGATGGTCGCCAAAGGCACCTGCACCACGATCTCGACGCCCGCAGGCAAGGGCAGCCTCACTGCCAAAAGCTGATACCGGCTTCCGAATGGGTGGGCGGTGGCATCTGGCTTCGCCCATCCCCCCGTTTGAGAGAGGATGAGACATGGGTGTTCACCATCCCGCAGGTGTCGCCGGGCGGGAAATCCCTGCACGTGCAGGCGTCGGCCTCAAGGCCGACCACTACCGCGCCATCATCGAGACGCGGCCCGATATGGGCTTCTTTGAAGTCCACGCGGAAAACTACATGGGAGCCGGCGGCCCACCCCATCGCTACCTGACGGCCATCCGCGAACACTACCCCCTGTCGCTGCACGGCGTGGGCCTGTCAATCGGTGCCGACAGGCCACTCGACCCAGAACATTTGCAGCGCCTCAAGGCGCTGAACGAGCGCTACGAACCCGCCCTGTTTTCCGAACACCTTGCATGGTCTTCGCACGGCGCCAGCTACCTCGATGACCTGTTGCCGGTGCCCTACACCGACGACACGCTGAACCGCATCTGCCAGCACATCGACCAGGTGCAAACAGCCCTGGGCCGGCAAATGCTGCTGGAGAACCCCGCGACCTACCTCTGGTTCAAGGAAAGCACCTGGCTCGAGACGGATTTCATCCGGGAGATTGCCCAAAGAACCGGATGCGGCCTGCTGCTGGACGTCAACAACGTCCATGTGGCGAGCGCGAACCAGCAGTGGGACGCGCACGCCTACATCCACAACTTCCCCCTTGGCCATGTGCAGGAGATCCACCTAGCCGGCCACTCCCGCCAGACGGACGAGAAAGGGCGTCCCTTGCTGATCGACTCGCACGACCAGCGCGTGGACGAACTGGTCTGGAACCTCTTTCGGCAGGTCGTCCAACGCGTCGGGCCAGTCCCTACGCTGATCGAATGGGACTCCAACGTGCCCGCATGGCCCGAACTGCAAGCGGAGGCGGTGATGGCCGAGGTGCTGATGGACATGTCGAACGCGAAGGAGCGGCGCAATGGCACGCTTGGCTGAACGCCTGGAGGAATTCGCCTCGGCACTGCTCGACCCCGACCGCGCCATACCGGCGGGTCTTGTCGGCCCCGATGGTGAGACCAGCGCCCGGCGGTTTGCCGTCTATAGAAACAACGTCTTCGTTGGGCTGACCGACGCGCTGCGCGCGGGCTTTCCTCGCCTCGTCAGGCTGGTCGGAGACGAGTTCTTTGCCGCGATGGCCCGCGTCTTCGCGGCTGCCAGGCCGCCCAGCTCGCCTGTGCTGCTGCACTATGGCGCCGAGTTTCCGGATTTCATCGCGTCCTTCCCGCCCGCCGAATCCTTGCCCTATCTCGCCGACGTGGCCCGCATCGAGCGCGCCGCGACCGAGGCTTACCACGAGCGCGAAGCGGCCCCCTTGACGCCCAGCGCGCTCGCGGACGTGCCGCCTGAGCAAACGCCATGGCTGCGGTTCAGGCTCCACCCTTCTGTGCGCCTGGTGCGCTCGCCATTTCCGGCCTTCACGATCTGGCGGATGAACGCCGCCGATGCCACGCCGGCGCCGGTGGATCTTTCCGAAGCGCAGGACACGATGGTGCTGCGCCCCGACGCCGAGGTGGACGTTCGCCATATGCTGCCCGCGAGCCATGACTTCGTGGCCGCGCTCGGGCAGGGCCTGACGCTGTCGCAGGCCCTGGAAACAGCCCTCGCCGTTGACGGCGATTTCGACCTATCGGAAAACCTGCGGGAACTGATCCAGATGGGTGCTTTTGTCGGCTTCGAGCTGGAGCCCGGGGAGAACAAATATGAGTAACACGCAAGTGGTGAAAAGTTGGCCGGGTGTACCGGGCATGGTGAACTGCGCACTCCGCTGGATGGCAAGGGTCGCTGGTATGGCCGCGCCGCTCTTTCTTCGGGTGGCGCTGGCGTTGCCCTTCTTCAAGTCCGGCCTCACCAAATGGGACGGCTTTCTATCGCTGTCCCCGGCCGCGAGCTTTCTGTTCGAAGAGGAGTTCAAGTTGCACATCCTCGGGCAGGTCTATGACCTGCCCGTCCCGGACGTGCTCGCGTTCGCCAGCGGCTTGGGCGAGATCATCTTTCCGATCCTGTTGATTCTTGGTCTTGCTACGCGGTTCAGTGCCCTGGGCCTGCTGGGCATGACGGCGGTGATCCAGCTCATCGTGCCGGAGGGGTGGGCGAACTTTCACCTACCCTGGGCGACCATGGCGATTGCGTTGATCGCCATCGGGCCGGGCCGGCTTTCCCTTGACCAGTGGATTCGCAGGTTCTGCGGGCTTCGCGCGACCTCGACCTGAAAGGACGTAAATATGCTTGCATTGCGCATCACATCCATCTTGATGGCATGTTGCTTCGCCTCGGCGGCCGGAGCCGCCGAAGGGCTGACTACCGTGCAGAGTCCGTACAGCGTCAAGGAAACGATTGACCGCTTCGAGACAGCCGCCAAATCTCGGGGTATCAACATCTTCTTGCGCCTCGATCACGCGGAGAGCGCCAAGAAGATCGGCAAAACTTTGCGGCCGACCGAGCTTCTGGTGTTCGGCAATCCCCAGGGCGGCACGCCGCTGATGGAGTGCGCGCAGTCCGCTGGCATCGACTTGCCACTCAAGGCGCTGGCCTGGCAAGACGCGGCCGGGAAAGTCTGGCTCGCCTACAACGATCCGAAGTATCTCGCGCTACGCCACGGCGCCGACAACTGCGGCCCCGTCGTGGAGAACCTGTCCAAGGCGCTGGGAGGCTTGACGCACGAGGCTATCCAGAAATGATCACGCTCCCACAATCGACGGCTGGGATGACGAACGGCAGCAGGCCCACGACGAGCGCCGGCGGCACATGCAGATCGGATACCCGCATGTCTGGCGATCACGCCGTCGTGCCATCAGCCGCCATTTGAACGTTCAGTCACCATGCAGCGCGTCAATCAGCGGACAGGCCACGTGACCGTGACGCGCGCAGCATTCGTCTACCAGCTTTGACAGCGCAGTCTCCATCCGCATGAGGTCGGTCAGACGAGTGCGCACGTCGGCAAGCCGCAGCGCGCCGAGTTTGGCCGCCTCGCTGCAATGGGTGCCGTCTTCCAGTTTCAGCAGCTCGCCGATCTCATCCAGGCTAAAGCCCAGTCGCTGGGCCGACTTCACGAACTTCACCCGCGCCACGTCGGCCCTGCCGTAACGGCGAATGCTGCCATAGGGCCGGTCCGGCGCCAGCAGCAAGCCCTTGCGCTGATAGAAGCGGATCGTCTCGACATTGACCTCGGCCGCCTTCGCAAAAGCGCCGATGGTCAGGTTCTCCAAATCGGTTTCCATTCCGCTTGACTCCGTACTTGACTACGGAAGTAACGTTACAGCATCAAGCGAAATCCAGAAAGGAGAACCTGATGTCGGAAGCGCAAAACGGACGCGGCGCGCTCGCCGCCGGCGGCTTGGCCGCCATCCTCGCCTCGACCTGCTGCCTGGGGCCGCTGGTTCTGGTCGGGTTGGGTCTTTCCGGGGCCTGGATCGGCAACCTCACGGCGCTGGAACCGTACCGGCCGCTCTTCATCGGCGCTGCGCTGGTCTCTCTGTTCTTCGCCTGGTTGCGCATCTTCCGGTCGGCCCAAGCCTGCAAGCCGGGCGAGGTGTGCGCGATTGCTCAGGTTCGCACCACCTACAAACTGATTTTCTGGATAGTGGCCGCGCTGGTCGTGGTCGCGCTCGGGTTCCCCTACGTGTTGCCCTTCTTCTACTGATCAGGAGTCCATCATGAACAAGCTGTTTGCCTCGTTCGCTCTCGCCGCCATCGTCACACCGGCCTGGGCGGCCACCCAAACCGTCACCCTGTCCGTACCTGGCATGACCTGCGCGGCCTGCCCAATCACGGTCAAGAAAGCGCTCTCCAAGGTCGAGGGCGTCGGCCAGGTTGACGTGACCTTCGAGAAACGCCAAGCGGTCGTTACCTTCGACGACGCCAAGACCAGCGTGCAGAAGCTGACCAAGGCCACCGAAGACGCCGGCTATCCGTCCAGCGTCAAGCGCTGAGCCGGTACGGTCTGGCTGCGACCTTGCCGGCCACCACCAATTGAAGAGGAAGGACCTCATGACACAGTTGACAATCACCGGCATGACCTGCGACTCGTGCGCCGCCCATGTCAAGGCGGCGCTGGAGAGCGTACCCGGCGTGCAGTCGGCCGACGTGTCCTATGCCCAAGGCAGTGCCCGACTGGCGCTCGATTCCGACACCTCGCCCGACGCTCTGATCGCCGCCGTCGCCGGACTCGGCTATCGCGCGGCGCTAGCCGACGCGCCGGCCGCGCCCGTGAATGGCGAGCTGCTCGACCGCGTGCGCGAGTGGGGAGGTGGCGGAGACAAGGCCGGTCGCGAAAGTAGCGGGCTGCATATCGCCGTCATCGGCAGTGGCGGGGCGGCAATGGCGGCGGCACTGAAGGCGGTCGAACAAGGGGCGCGCGTCACCCTGATCGAGCGCGGCACCATCGGCGGTACCTGCCTTAACATCGGCTGCGTACCCTCGAAGATCATGATCCGCGCCGCCCATATCGCCCGCCTGCGCCGGGAAAGCCCGTTCGACCCCGGCCTGTCGCCAGCACCATTGGCCATTCTGCGCGACAAGCTGCTCGCTCAGCAGCAGGCGCGTGTCGATGAGCTGCGTCACGCCAAGTATGAAAGCATCCTCGACGGCAACCCCGCAATCACCGTGCTGCACGGCGAAGCGCGATTCAACGACGGCCACAGCCTCACAGTACGGCTGCACGATGGCGGCGAGCGCATCGTGCGCTTCGACCGCTGCTTGGTCGCCACCGGCGCAAGTCCCACCGTGCCGCCGATCCTTGGCCTCAAGGACACGCCCTACTGGACTTCGACCGAAGCGCTGGTGAGCGACACCATCCCGGAGCGCTTGGCTGTGATCGGCTCGTCGGTGGTGGCTGTGGAGCTGGCGCAAGCCTTCGCGCGGCTCGGCTCCAAGGTCACGATCCTGGCGCGCAACACACTGTTCTTGCGCGAAGACCCGGCCATCGGCGAAGCCGTCACTGCCGCGTTCCGCGCCGAAGGCATCCAGGTGTTGGAGCACACCCAGGCCAGCCAGATCGAGCATGCAAACGGTGAATTCGTGCTGACAACTTCGGCTGGCGAATTGCACGCCGACCGGCTGCTGGTCGCCATCGGCCGCACACCGAACACGCGCAGCCTCGATCTCGATGCTGCTGGCGTCGCCGTCAATGCGCAAGGAACCATCGTCATCGACCAGGGCATGCGCACCAGCGCCCCGTACATCTACGCCGCCGGGGACTGCACCGAGCAGCCGCAGTTCGTCTATGTCGCGGCGGCGGCCGGTACGCGTGCCGCCATCAACATGACCGGCGGTGACGCGGCGCTGAACCTCGCCACCATGCCGGCGGTGGTGTTCACCGACCCGCAGGTCGCCACCGTTGGCTTGAGCGAGCAGGAAGCGCGCCACGCCGGCATAGCGACCGACAGTCGCCTGCTCACGCTGGACAACGTGCCGCGTGCGCTCGTCAACTTCGACACGCGCGGCTTCATCAAGCTGGTGATCGAGGAAGGCAGCCATCGGCTGATTGGCGTGCAGGCGGTCGCGCCGGAGGCCGGCGAGCTGATCCAGGCCGCGGCGCTGGCGATCCGTGCCCGGATGACGGCGCAGGAGCTGGCCGACCAGTTGTTCCCCTACCTAACGATGGTCGAGGGCTTGAAGCTCGCCGCGCAGACCTTCAGCAAGGACGTGAAGCAACTGTCCTGCTGCGCGGGATAGCAGAAGCAAGGAAGGAGACTCACCGTAAGCATCTACGCGGTATCGAAGGTGGCGCAGGACGCGGGCGTGAGCGTGGTGCGCGACGATGTGCTGCGCGTCTTGCCCATGCCAGCGGGCCATACCGAAGGCGGCTATGGCCTCTACGATGTCCACGCCCTGGAGCGGCGCGCCTAGTCTTCAGGATGGTGAGAGACTTATTTTCGTAGCTTGCTCCATACCAGGAACAGCAGGGTCAGTGACAAGGTGCCAATGCCCACGGAGGCCGCGAACTTGTAGTCGACGGCCGGGATAACGAACGGCAGCAGGCCCACGGCGAGCGCCGGCGGCACATGCAGATCGAATACCCGCAGGATCAGGGTGCCGCATGCCGTGCTGGCAATCACTGCCAGCGGCGCATCCCAAAGGTCGTGACCAATGCAACGCCGGCGAGCGCACTAAGAGTGCATGCAACCGGCAGCAAGAGCGACTTCTTGGCCCAAGGGCAAACGTCCGAATGGGCAAACATTTCAAAGCCGATCACGATCAGCGGCGGGAACAGAATCAG
>JBFWSZ010000007.1:0-406553 GCA_050248115.1 Lautropia sp. | reverse complement strand
ACGAACTGCCGGCCAGCCGCGTCGCCGAACTCACGCCTCGAGAATGGCTCAAGCGCTTCGCCGAAAACCCGCTCCGTTCGGATCTCGCCGCTCCCCGTCAATAGACGTCGGCGTTTGGCCGCTTACGCTGAAAAAGCAGGGTTTCGACAACCGTCGACATTCGCGCACTATACGCCTAAGGCGCACAGTTGTCGAGCGGCCCCATTGGCGCCTAACGTCGAGTTCAGCCGCCCGCGGAGGCGTGACGCCGCGAGCGGCCGGCGGACAATGGCCGAAGGCCACCGCCGGCCGCGCGCGGTGGCACGCCGTAGCGGATCGGCTGCAACGCCGGGTTAGGCCTCAGCTCGTGGCACACCATACTTACGTCAGGTCATAGCCGCGCCGACTGCCCGGCGCACAGGGATTCCCGTAGGGTCGAACCCTTCAAGGCAGTACACGTTGATGCCCAAGTTGTCCGGAGTGACGCGCTTGCGATGAAAGGGATAGATCCCACAGACCTTGCAGAAGAAGTGTCTCGCGGTCTTGGTATGAAACTGATACTCAGTGAGGCTCTCTTCGCCCGCGAGCAGTCTAAATTTGCTCTCGTGTACCTTCACCATCAGGGCGTTCTTCTTCTTGCAGATGGAGCAATCGCACATCGTGAGTTCCGGGAAGCCAGTGTCGACTTCGAAACGCACGGCGCCGCAGTGGCAGGTGCCACGATAGGTGTTGAGCGGACGTGACGACATGAGGCGCTTGTACTCCGAGGCCTAACGTTGAGGTGACCGGAACGCTGCGGCCCCTTGCCGCAACGTGTCCGAGTCGACCGACCAGTTAGGTCGCACCTGAACTGGCCTTCCGCTTCTGGCGATCTTCATACGTCTCCAGCAGGAATCTGCACAGGGTACCTCCTGACCCAACAACGAGTCGTGCAAGTCGGGCATCGACGACGCGGCGCTGGGACCGGCCGTGGCCCGAACCATATAAGTTTCGCAGTTCTGCGACGCCGATCGCCACGGCGCCCAAGTTGCTCAGGATTCGCTTGATCGTATCCGCCCCTCTCCGTGCAGAATCGACGTCGTCGGGAGCGAGGTCCAAAGCCTTTTTCACTCTCTTCAGCAACACCGGGATGTCTTCCTTCGACTCGTCGAAGCCTTCGCTAAGACCGCGACGTATTGTCTTCAACGTCGCTTCAACCAACTCCTTGGTCGTGCCCACGGCAAGTTCAGGGTCCGATTCAACCGAGCTGTTGATGCGGTCGAGGTACACGGAAAGATGGCTTGTGTCCAAAGTGGACGGGATCGCTAGGTCCAGCGAATCGTTCGATGCCGGGTCGACGATTCTCCCGTTTCGGTACTCAAAGCCGTCACGTTCAACAAGCCGAATCAGCCTTTGCTTACCGTCTTCGTGCGATTCAGGAACCTCAAGAACGATGTCCTCGAAGACGGCAAGCAGCCGCGACACTTGGGCTCGGTCTTTCAGGGCGATTCCTGCGTACTAGCACTCCACAAGGTCCCGGCGCTGCCCACCGGGAAGCTTCTCCGGAGGGACGAAGACCTGCTTGAAACCGTGTCCATCAAAGAGATCGGAAATCGTGCGCAGCGTCCAGCCCACGAGCCACTCGCGGAACTCAATCAAGGTGCGCTTTGTGAGCTGAGCTCTGGGCACGGCCGTGCGATCTAACGCCTAAGCTCAGAGGCACTTGACGCGGCCGCGCGCCCGAGGCAGCGGGCGTGCGGTCGGGTCAAGTGTCCTTTGGAGCGCATTGTTGGGCATCACCGGGCGCGCTTGATCCAATAGCCCGGCTTTCTCGCATCTGGGCGAAGCGCGTACACGACGGTTTCGTCACGTTCGACCCGATATACGACAGAGAACGGGAATCCGGGGACCCGCATACGCCGACAGCCCGCCTCGTCCGGCTTTCCGGCCGCAGGGGTGCGCTCTATCCGCTCAAACACCGCGGCGACTGCTTCACGAAATCTACGACCGGTACCAGTACGAGTTGCCTCGTAGTACTGCACCTCGTGAAGGAACTCGGCGCGCGCTGCGGAGTCAAGGCGCAGGTCAGTCACCGAGCCAACCGCCTCGCCTCCTCCATCACCTCGGACGCATCGTGCAACGTCGCCTCGCCGCGCTCATATGCAGAGATGCGACTACGGATCTCCAGCCGCCACGCCTCCTCCACTTCGGGATCCGGAGACTCAGCGAGCGAATCTAGAAGCAGGTCAATCAGTCGTTCACGATCTTCCGGGCTCAGCGCCCGTCCGCGCTGCGCGAGTTCTGCTACCGAATCTGGCATGACTGACTCCTGTTCGAGTGTTCATTGTATCGGGCGTCCTCGAAGACCGACGGGGCTGGTTGTGATGCCCAACGTCTGAATTCACCGGCCTCGCGCGGCTTTATGCGCGAGGTCCGGTGGAATGATGGGTTGGGCCTATTCTGCACCGCGCGACCCCGCGAACGCAGTGAAGACGCCAAGGGCGATGAACACTCCGCCACCGAGACGCCGACCAACGCGGCGAACAGCGGCGCCGCGCAAAGCTGGAGCGGCCGCCCCAGCGGCCAAAGCGTAGGCGCTGTCAGTTACCGCGGCGATTGCCACGAAGAGGGAACCAAGCGCCATGCTCTGAAACATGGGTTGCGCGTAGGGGCTGAGGAACTGCGGCAGAAAGGCGGCAAAGAAGACTGTCGTCTTGGGATTGAGCAGAGCGACGACGAAACCGTCACGGAAGACGCGCTCAAGTGGCGCAGCAGTGGGGACGGCGGTCGAAGTATCGACGGGCGCGGAACGGAACATCTGCACGCCGAGGTACACAAGGTACAGCGCGCCGGCATACTTGACGACGGAGAAGGCAAGTGACGAAATTGCGAACAAAGCAGCAAGACCAACTGAAGCGGCAAGGGCGTTGCCGAGGTTGCCGAGAGCGACACCCGCTACGGAGACCAAGCCGAACCTGCGCCCCTGAACAAGGCTGCGCGTAACGATGTAAAGAACGCCAGCTCCAGGCGTAACCGCGAGGACAACGCTAGCAAGAAGGAAAGCGGAGAACGACGGCCAAGGCGGAAAGAGTTCGGTCATCGCGGCAACCGTGAATAGGCCCAACTTAGATTTGAACGGCAGGTGCAGATGTGGCTGCCGTCCATTCAACGGGGCATTCCCGCCTAGTAACAGATCCTCGGCTGCCTCGGCCAATTGGCCGATGACACGAGGCGTTGCGTCATTGTACTGTTGACACATACAGGCTTAACAGGTGGCGAAATGCGGACAATTGAAATCCCCCCGCTTTCGGCTCCGACTGTAGTCGGCCGGGTCAGGGAATGCATCCACTACCTGCACTACAGTTATCAAGCCGAGAAGGCCTACGTCTTCTGGATCCGCAAGTTTCTGAAGTCCCATGGGATGAAGCACCCTTCCGTCCTGGGGCCTTCGGAGGTCCAGGCATATCTGACCTGGCTCGCGGACGAACAGCGCGTCTCCGCAGCGACGCACCGGCAGGCGCTCGCCGCCATCCTTTTCCTCTACAGGCGCGTTCTCCAGTCCGATCTGCCGTGGCTCGATTCGATCGGCCGGCCGCGGCAGCGCCATCGGCTCCCGGTCGTGCTTTCGCGTGACGAAGTTGCGCGTGCTGAAAGTCGGCGGTTCCGGCGTGCACAGCCCGCTGGATTCCCTGGGCGTGCATCCGAGAGGAGATACCCGCGCCCGAGTGTAGGTGCTCGCGCCACTCTGCTCGTTCACGATCCGCTGCGTCGGCGCGGCCGATATCATTCGCGCACCATGGGGACGAGGCCGTCGTGAGCGAATTCGCCGAGCGATTGGCCGCGCTGGACCACGCGTTGGGCGGACGGGGATTCGAGCGGATCGCGCGGCTCGGGGGCGCGACGTGGAAGGGCAGCGTCGACGAACGCGAGTGCGTGATCGTCGTCGCGCCGCAGGGCCGCACGCGTTATGCCGGCGATATCCGGGTGCGCACGCGCGAGGGCTACCGGCTGAGGATCGAATGCAGGACGCCGGTGCGCGTGCGCCTGTTCATGATGCTGAGGAAGACGGCCCGCAATCCGCTGCTCGCGTTGATCTATCGGCTGAAGCGGTGGAAGGTGATCGACGCGCCGTCTTGTCTGCCCGGCTATTGCGTCGTGACCGACGATGCCGGATGGACGGGCCGGTTGATCTGCGACGCCGATGCGATGCGCTCGACGGCATCGCTGCTGGCCGATGCACCGGCTTCGGCGGTCGCAGCGAGCATGTACTTCGCGCCCGACCGGCAATCCGGCAGGTTGTGCTTCGGCAGCGGCGTGTTGCCTCCCGAAGCGCTCACGGCAGTTCGCGTGTGGTGGGTCGTCGAGCAGCTAGGGATCGTGGCGCGCGCGGCGGAGCGCACGCGCGCATCGGCTACTGGACCTTGATCCCGCGAGACTTCACGACACGCTGCCAGCGGGCGATGTCGTTGCGGATGAACGCGTCGAATTCGGCCGGCGTGCCGCCGACGGGCACGGCACCGATCGTCGCGAGCTTCTCGATCACCGCGGGTTCCTTGAGGATCTGCCCGACTTCGTCGTTGAGCCGCGCGACGATCGGGGCGGGCAGCCTGGCCGGGCCGAGGAGCCCGAACCACGCGAACGCGTCGACTTCGGGGTAGCCGGCTTCGGCGAAGGTCGGCACGTCGGGCAGTTGCGGCATTCGCGCGGTGCCGACGACGCCGAGCGCGCGCAGCTTGCCGCTCTTCACGTGCGGCAGCGGCGTGCCGAAGCCGTTCATGCCGGCACCGACCGCGCCGCCGACCATGTCGACGACGGCCTTGGCGTCGCCGCCGTAGGGGATGTGCAGGAACGGGGCTTCGGCGACGCCCGCCCACAGTTCGATCGCGAGGTGCGGGCCGCTGCCGTTGCCGGGGCTCGCGATGGTCGCCTGCGCGGCGTCCTTCTTCGCGAGCGCCACATATTCCTTCAGTGACTTCGCCGGCGAGGCCTGCGGCACCGAGAAGAGCAGCGGCAGCGCGACGCCACGGTTGATCGGCGTGAGGTCGGCGACGGTGTCGTACGGCAGCTTCGCGAAGAGCGCCGGGTTGGTGGTGTGCGGCGCGGCGGTCCACAGCAGCGTGTAGCCGTCGGGCGCGCTCTTGACGACGGCGTCGGTCGCGATCTGGGTATTGGCCCCGGGCTTGTTCTCGACGACGACGCGCTGCCCGAGTCGCTCGCCCAGGCGTTCGGCGATGATCCGCGCGCTGACGTCGTTGGTACCGCCGGGCGCGTAGGGCGTGACGAGCCGGATCGGCTTCGACGGCCACGCCTGGGCGAGTGCCGCGCGGGGCGCGCCGAGACCGAGCGCACCGAGACCGAGCGCGAGCGCCGTGCCGGCCGCGGCCAGCGAGACCCGGCGGCGCCGCAACGCAGTCTGCCGGCGTCTGCTCGCGAGCGCCGGTTGCGGTGCCGTCCGTTGGGAAAGGACCGTTCTCATGGCTTTCACTCCTTGGGTGATTGGCCGGCACCGCGAAGCAGCTGCTTGGCGATGTTCAGCTGGTGGATCTGCGAGGTGCCTTCGTACAGCCGGAACAGGCGCACGTCGCGGTAGAAGCGCTCGATCGGGTCGGCGATGTCGCCGCAGTAGCCGGCGCCGCCGAAGATCTGCACGACGCGGTCGGCGACGCGCCCGCACATCTCGCTGGCGTAGAGCTTGCACATCGAGACGTCGAGCGTGACGTCCTCACCGCGGTCGCGCTTGCGTGCGGTCTCGAGCACGAGCGCGCGCGCGGCCTCGATCTCGACCTTGCAGTCGGCGAGCATCGCCTGCACGAGCTGGAAGTCGGCGATCGGCCGGCCGAACTGCTGTCGGCTTCTCGCGTGCGCGAGCGCCTCGTCGAGCATGCGGATCGCGGGACCGGTGCACAGCGCCGCGAGGTTGATGCGCTGCTTGTTCAGTGCCTTCATCACCGACGCGAACCCGCGCCCGGGCACGCCGCCGAGGATCGCGCTCGCCGGCACGCGGCAGTCCTTCAGGTACACCTCGGACACGGGCGATCCGGCCTGCCCCATCTTGCGGTGCGGCGTCCCGGTGCCGAGCCCGGGCGTGCCGCGCGGCACGAGAAAGCAGGTCGTTCCCGCACCGCCGCGGGCGTCCGGGTCGGTGCGCGCGAGCACGGTGAAGAGGTCGGCGATCGGCGCGTTGGTGATGTAGCGCTTGGTGCCGTCGAGCACGTAGTGATCGCCGTCCCTGCGCGCGGTCGTCTCGAGGCCGCCGAGGAGGTCGGATCCGGCGCCGGGTTCGGTCACGGCGAAGCAGCCGGTGATCTCGCCGCTCGCGAGCCTGGGCAACCATTCGTCGCGCTGCGCGTCGGTGCCGTCGACGACGAGCGCCTCGGCGCCGATGCCGGTGTTGGTGCCGCACCGCGCCCTGAACGCGACCGAGCACTGCGAGAGCTCGATGTTCGCGCGCGCGAGTTCCTCGGTGGTCATGCCGGCGCCGCCGTGCGATTGCGGAATGCTCCAGCCGAAGAAGCCGGCCGCGCGCATCGCGTCGACGAGGTCCTGCGGGACTTCGTCGGCCGCTTCGACGCGTCGCTCGTTGGGAATGGCGATCTCGCGCACGAAGCGGCGTATCGCGGCGATCTGCTGCTCGAAGCGTTCGGGGTCTCGGATCATTCGGGTCTCCGTGTCGTGGGTGTGCGGGCGGGCGCGCCGGCCGGCAGGTCGCGGCCGGGCAGCAGGCTGCGGATCGACGCGGCGAGCGCGACGATTCGGGGCCCGATCTCGTCGTCGAGCTGGCCCGGCTTCAGGCGGTGCAGCGCGATGCCGCAGTTGATCGCGAACCGGTCGCCGTCGTTCGACGTGAAGAGCGGCGCGGCGACGGCGTGGATCTCCGGCTGGAAGTCGCCGTGCGATGCGCAGTAGCCGACGCGCTCGCACTGCGCGATGCCGGTGGTGGTGGCCGCGCCGTAGCGGGTCCAGAGCGCGGGATCGTGCGCGCGTATCGACGCGAGCGCCTGCGCGCGCAGCGGGGCGTCGAGCATCGACAGCAGCGCGCGGCCGATCGCGGTGCGCGCGAGCGGCAGCGCCGCGCCAATGTCGGGGACGAAGCGCGCGACCTCGCTCGCACGGCTCGTCTCGACGTAGACGACGTCGGTGCCGTCGAGCATGCCGAGCGAGACGGTCGCGCGCAGCGACTCGGCAACCTCGCGCATCAGCGGCTGCGCGAGCTGGCGCACGCGCAGGTGAGACAGCAGCGGATACGCGAGGCGGACGGTGCGCACCGACAGCGCGTAGCGCTCCCGCTCGCCGCGGCGCAGGTAGCCCAGGCGGATCAGCGTCGACGCGAGCCGCGAGACGGTCGGTCGGGTCAACCCGGTGCGCGCGCCGAGCTCGGCGTTCGACAGGCTGCCGTCGCCGGGACGGAATGCGGCGAGCAGCGCGAGGCCGCGCGCGAGCGTCGTCGAAAAGCCGGGATCCGACACCTCGGCCGCGCGCTGCCGCGCGCGCGGCACGACGGCGCGTTCGGTCGACGCATGCGCCTTGGAATTCCCGGATGATTCCATTCCGACATATTAAACATGGGTGACTTCGCGCGTCAATGTCGGGCGAAGCGGTGCCTCGAAGCCGCCTCGGCGCACCCTGGCGCTACAGTCGCTGCTTCACCGCCCGTGCCCCACACGCCAACCGACACCACCCGCATGCAGATCGAGTTCAGGCCCTACCCGTTCGCGGCCACCCGGTACGGCGCCACGCTGCCCGAGACGCGCGGCGGTGTCGAGACGGTGCGCCATCCGGTCGTGATCGTGGGCGGCGGCCCGGTCGGGCTGACGGCCGCGCTCGGACTCGCGCAATACGGCGTGCCGGTCGTGCTGATCGAGGCCGACGATTCGGTGTGCTTCGGCAGCCGCGCGATCTGCATCTCGCGGCGCAGCCTGCAGATCATGCAGCGACTGGGCGCGCTCGACGGATTCCTGTCGATCGGCCTGCCGTGGACCGGCGGGCGCAGCTTCTATCGCGACGTCGAGGTGCTGAACTTCCGGATGCCGCAGGACGAGAACCAGAAGCTGCCGCCGATGGTCAATCTGGCGCAGTACCACATCGAGCAGATCCTGCTCGAGCGCGCCGAGGCGATGTCGGGGTTGATCGACATCCGATGGCAGTCGCGCGTCACGGCGCTCGACGCACACGGCGACGGCGTGCGACTGTCGGTCGCGACGCCGCTGGGCGACTACGCGATCGACACCGACTGGCTCGTCGCCGCCGACGGCGGGCGCAGCGTCGTGCGCGAGTCGCTCGGGCTCGCGTTGAAGGGCACGAGCTACGAGGGCCGGTACGTCGTCGTCGACATCCTGATGAAGAGCGACCGGGCGACCGAGCGGCTCGCGTATTTCGATCCGCCGTGCAATCCGGGCTCGACGGTGCTGGTGCACAAGCAGCCGGACGACGTCTGGCGCATCGATTATCAGCTCCGCGACGACGAGGACCCGGACGAGGCGGTGCTGCCCGAGCACGTGATGCCGCGCGTCGCGAGCCTGCTCGAGATGATGGGCGAGCGCGCGCCCTGGCACCCGGTGTGGACGACGATCTACCGCGCGAACGCGCTGACGCTCGAGCGCTATCGCCACGGCCGCGTGCTGCTCGCCGGCGACGCGGCGCACCTGGTGCCGATCTTCGGCGTGCGCGGCGCGAACTCGGGCATCGACGACGCCGACAATCTGGCGTGGAAGCTCGCGTTCGTGGTGAAGGGCCTCGCGGGCGAGCGGCTGCTCGACAGCTATTCGGACGAGCGCGTCGCCGCCGCGCACGAGAACCTGCGCCACGGCACGAAGAGCACCGAGTTCATGGCGCCACCGTCGTTCGCGTTCGAGCGGATGCGCACGGCGGTGCTGGGGCTCGCGGCGCGGCACGAGGGCCTGCGCACGCTGATCAACCCACGGCAGACCTCGGCGATCCGCTACGACGCCTCGCCGCTGAATGCCTTGCCCGCGCGCTCGGCGGCGTTCGACGCCGGGCCGGTGCCGGGCGAGGTGCTGCCCGAATGCCCGGTGACGATCGTCGGCGATCCGGCGTCGACGCAGGGCGCGCCGCTGGCCGGCCACCTGACCGAGGTGCTCGGCGCGCGCTTCACCGCGCTGCTGTTCTGCGAGGACCCGTCGGTGCCGGCGCCGTTGCAGGCGCTCGCGCACGCGCTCGATGCGCGCGAGGTGCCGTTCGCGCTGGTGCCGGTCGTGGCGATGCGGGCCTCGGTGGCGCCGGTCATGCGTGCCCGCGGCTCGAGCGACCTGCACGTGCTCGACGACACCGGGCGCGCCGTCGCCCTTTTCGGTGCGCGGCCGGGCTCGCTGTACCTGGTGCGTCCGGACGGTCACGTGCTCGCGCGCTGGATCGGACTGTGCCCCGATGGCAGGCGCGTCGACGCGGCGCAGCTCGACGAGTTGCGCGGCGCGATCGACGCCGTGCTCGCGCCGCCGGACGGATCCGGCACGACGGGCGCGCCAGGCGCATCCGACGTGTACGACGCATCCACGGCTTCCGCCGCAGCCGCCGAGTCCACGCAGCCCACGGGCGCAGCGCCGCCGGTGGACCTGGACACGGTCTACACGGCGTTGTGCAAGACGATGACCACGCTCGGCGAGGACGGCGCGACGCGCTTTCTCGAGCGCTTCGCGCTGCTCGCGATCGACCGGCTGCGCGACGGCGCCGCGGCGCTCGAGCTGATCGACGCGGCGCGCGAGGGGCTGGCGCCACCGACCGCCTGATCGCCCCCGGCGCCGTGCCGGGCAGGCATCAGAGCAGGACGGTGCCCTCGATCAGCACGTGCGTCTGGCCGCCGATCCAGATGTGTTGCGCAGCGGGTCGGACGTGCACGCGGCCCTGGCGCCCGATCACGGTCCCTTGCGCGATGCGCAGCGGTCGGTCGAGCCGGCCTTCGCTGCGCATCCACTGTGCGAGCGCCGCGTTCAGCGAGCCGGTGATCGGGTCTTCGCTCATGCCGCTGGACGGCGCGAGCATCCGGACCTCGAACGCGCAGTCGGCGCCCGTCGGGTGCGCGCCGATGAGGCCGATCGATTCGAACGCGGGATAGCGCACGCGCGCCGAGTCGACCGCGAGCACGGCCTCGGCCGACGCGAGCTCGAGCACCTGCCAGACCGGGCCGTTGTCGAGGTGCACGGTGCGAACGACCTGCGCGGGCGCGATGCCCAGCGCCGCGACGATCGCATCGCGCCGTGCCGCGTCGAGCGCGGCGATGCGGGTCGGTGGCGCGCCGAAGGCCGGCACGCCCGTTTGCGTGACGTCGATGTCGACGAGCCCGACGCCGCAGGCCTGGCGCACCAGCCCCGGCACGCGCGGCGTGCCCCCTGCGTGCAGCCACGCGGCGCAGCTGCCGAGCGTCGGATGCCCGGCAAAGGGCATCTCCCGGCCCGGCGTGAAGATGCGCACGTGGTAGTCGGCGTCGGGTTCGGTCGGCGCGAACAGGAAGCTCGTCTCGGCGAGGTTGGTCCACGCGGCGAAGCGCTGCATCGTCGCGGTGTCGAGCCCGTCGGCGTCGACGACGACGGCGAGGCCATTGCCCTGCGTGGGCACGGGGCTGAAGACGTCGCACTGGATGAAGCGACGGGTACGCGGGCGGCTGGCTGGCTCGGGTGTCGGCATGGGTGGCAGGCGATGGGGCGGAACGCGGCAGGCCCGGCAGGCTGCGGCGCGCGGGGGTACGCGCCTAAGGTATCACGCGCCCGCCACGCGCCGCGATCGTTCAGCGCAGGTCGAGGAAGGCGCGTGCGAGCCCGAACGCGCAGATGACGATCAGCAGCTCGAGCACGCGCTTGCGGTATCCCGACGGGTCCGCCCCGGTGAACGCGCGGTGCCCGACGCGGATGCCCACGAGCATGCCCGGCGCGAGGACCGCCATCCACACGAGCGTCTGGCTTCCGAGCAGCGGCGTCGCGCCGGTGCCGGTGACGGTCATCAACGCCGCGCAGACGAGCGACCAGGCGCCGGCGAACAGCAGGAACACCACCATGGTGCCGCGCAGCCTGGCCGGCGGCACCGCGGCGGCACTGAGCAGCATCGCCGCCGCGACGCCGCCGCTGGCGGCGAGCCCGTTGAGCAGGCCCGACGCCACGCCGGCGGCCACGCGCAGCGGCACGCTCGCCGCGAAGGTGCGCCCGATCGTCGCGCGCAGCACGATCGCCGCGGTGAACAGGCTGCCCGACACCAGGAAGCGCAGCGGCGTGGGCGGCAGCACCGCGAGCAGCGCGATGCCCACGGGCACGAACACGAGGTTGCCGGCGAGCAGCCAGGCGACCCACCCGCGGTCGGCGTGGCGCATCGCCGGCCTCAGCATGTCGATCGACGCGACGATCTCGAGCGCGAGCACGGCCGGCACGACGGTGGACGGCGGCACGAAGAGCGCGAGGCCGGCGACGCAGACTGCGGAGAAGCCGAAGCCGGAGAAGCCGCGCACGAAGCCGGCCGCGAGCGCCACCGCGAACGACGCGGCGAGCACCGGCAGCGATGGCAGCATCGCGAGCATCGTCGGCATCGCCGCTGCGCGCGTGCCGCTAGGCCGGCAGCATCGACAGCATCTTCAGTCGCTGCACCTTGCCCGAGGGTCCGCGCGGCAGCTCGGCGACGAAGTGGAAGTCGCGCGGCGTCTTGTAGCGTCCGAGGTGCTCGTGGCAGAACGCGCGCAACTGCTCGCGCACCGCATCGTGCGACGCATCGGGGCCGTTGCCGGCCCCCGTGTCGGCGGCCGCCGCCGGCTCGCGCAGCACGATGCACGCGACGATGTCCTGCCCGTAGTGCCGGTCGGGCACGCCGACGACCGCGGCCTCGAGGACCGCCGGGTGCCTGAGCAGCACTTCGTCGATCTCGCGCGGCGCGATGTTCTCGCCGCCCTTGATGATCAGTTCCTTGATGCGCCCGGTGACGAAGAAGAAGCCGTCGGCGTCGCGGTAGCCGAGGTCGCCGGTGCGCAGCCAGCCGCCGGGGGCGAAGCTCGCGCGCGTCGCGGCGTCGTTCTTGTAGTAGCCGCGCATGACCTGCGGCCCGCGGATCAGGATCTCGCCGACGCTGCCGTCTGGCAGCGGGCGGATCGGATCGGGCAGCTCGGCCCCGGCGTTGCCGTCGACGACGCAGGCTTCGCAACCGGACGCACGCCCGACCGAGCCGAGCTTGCGCGCCGCCGCCTGCATCGGATTGCTGAACGACGGCGCCGCGGTCTCGGTCAGGCCCATCGTCTCGACGACGCCGATGCCGAAGCGCGTCTCGAACGCGCGCAGGTGCTCGGGGGGCAGCGCCGCCGACGCCGAGCGACAGAAGCGGATCGCGGTGCGCGCGGCCGGCGGCGGGTCCTCGCCCTCGAGCAGATAGGAGATGATCGTCGGCACCACGTTGATCCATGTGCAGCCGGTGTCGAGCGCCTGCGCCCAGTAGCGCGCGGCCGAGAAGCGGGGCGTGATCGCGACGCTGCCGCCGTGCGCGAGCGGCGCGAGCATCGTGACGGTGAACGCGTTGATGTGGTAAAGCGGCAGCACGCCGAGCACGCGGTCGCCGGCGACGAGGCCGTGCTCGGCGCTGATCGCGCGCGCGTTCGCGACGAGGTTGGCGTGCGTGAGCAGCACGCCCTTCGGGTTGCCGGTGGTGCCCGAGGTGTACATCAGCAGTGCCGGCGCGTCGGGGTCGGGCGCCGCGGACGGCCGATCTGCGGCCGCACTGTCCGATGCGCCGCCCGCGCCCGCGGCGCCCGTCGCGCCGTCGCGCGCGGGCTGCGGCACGGTGCCGGATTCGGGATCGGTGACGACGACCGACACCGGCCGCGCAAGCCCGTCGAGCGCGGCGCGCAGCGTCGCTTCGCGGTCCGGGCTCACGAAGACGACGGTGCAGTCGGAGTGCTCGAGCACGTAGCGCATCTGCGCCGGCTGCGACAGCAGGTTCACCGGGCACACGCACCAGCCGCCGTGCATCGCGCCGAGCAGCAGCCGCAGCGTCTGCAGGCCGTTGGGCATCACGAACGCCACGACCTCGCCGGGACGCGAGCCGAGCGCGCGCAGCCACGCGCCGACCGCGCGGCTGTCGGCGGCGAGCGTCGCGAAGTCGATCGTCGCCGTCGACTCGGTCGACAGCGCGTACGCGTCGCGCGGGCGGGCGGCGGCCTGCGCGTCGATCAGGCCGGCGACGGTCGACGCCGCGCCGGCGTCTGCGCCGCTGTCGGCACCGCTGTCGGCGCCGCCGGCGCGCGCACCCGGATTCGCGTTCGCGTCCACGCTCAGGCCTTGCCGCAGCGCGCGAACCAGTCGCCGAAGATCTCGTCTTCGGTGGGCACCCGCTCGGGGATCGGGCGCGCGACGCGGGTGATGTTCAGGTAGTGCTTGACGCTCAGGTTCTCCGAGAAGTTGTTGCCGCCCCAGGTGCCGCAGCCCATCGACAGCGAGAACGGCAGGCCGTTGTCGAAGCTGCCGCCGGTGGCGATGCAGTGCGGCTGCTCGACGATCACCCGCGTGACCGGCAGGCGCAGCCCGAGCGCGAGCGCGCGCGACGCCTCGCGCGTGTGCAGGCCGACCGAATGGCCCGCGCCCTGATACGCGTAGATGCGCTCGACGATGCGCATCGCGTCGTCGAGGTCGCGGGCACGATAGAGCGTGAGCACCGGGCTGAGCTTCTCGCCGGAGAACGGGTGCGCGCGGCCGAAGCCCTCGGCGGCGTCCTCCTCGACCATCAGCACGCGGGGCTCGCGCGCGGCGATGTCGGCGAAGCCCGCCCCCTCGGCGATGACCCGCGCCGACTTGCCGATCGCGCCCGCGCCGAGCTTGCCCTCGGGCCACATGAAGCGCTCGAGCGCGGCCTTCCTCGGCGCGTCGAGCAGCACCGCACCGTGCTTCTCGAGCGCGGCGAGCGCACGCTCGCGGATCGGCTCGAGCAGGATCAGGCTGTTCTCCGACGAGCAGCTCGTGGCGTTGTCGAAGGTCTTTGACAGCACGACCCGCGCGACGGCCGCGTCGACGTCGGCGGTCTCGTCGATGATCGACGCGACGTTGCCGGCGCCGACGCCGAAGGCGGGCGTGCCGCAGGTGTAGGCGGCGCGCACGTTGGCCTGCGAGCCGGTCGCGACGACGAGGTCGCAGGCGCGCATCAGGTCGCCGGTCGCCTGCTTCGTGATCGGCGCCGGCAGCGTCTGCACGAGATCGGGCGGTGCGCCCAGGCGCTCGAGTTGCGCGCGGATGTAGCCGACGAGCCGAAGCGCGGTGCCGGCACCTTTCGGCGACGGCGCGAGGATGACGGCGTTGCGCCCGGCGAGCGCGTTGATGATCTTGTTCGCCGGCGTCGCCGCCGGGTTCGTCGACGGCGTGACCGCGCAGACGACGCCGACCGGGCGCGCGATCTCGGTGATGCCGGTCGCCGGATCGTCCGAGATCACGCCGACGGTCTTCGCGCCCTTCAGGTCGCGCAGCAGGCCGAGCGTCTTGCGGTGGTTCTTGCGGATCTTGTCGTCGACGTTGCCCACGCCGGTATCGGCGACCGCGAGTTCGGCGAGTTCGCGATTGCGGGACGGCTCCATGATCGCCCAGCCGGCAGCGATGACGAGGTCGTCGACGCGGGCCTGGTCGTAGGTGTCGGCGACGCGCTGCGCCGCACGGGCGCGCGCGACGAGCGCCGCGATCGCTGGGTCAATCTCTCGGGCGACGTCTCTGTCATCGCGCTTCATCGCTGCTGGCCTCGCAAAGTTCGGATTCGATCGGCCCGCGCCGCCGGGCGCCGGCATTATCGGGCAATTGTGCACGGGCGCGGCCGGCGGCGCGCCGGCCGGCGGATACGGCAGGCACCGCCGGCTTCATCTCGCCACGGACGACGTCCCTGCGGGTGCGCGCAGCCGCCGGAGCCCATAGCGCAGCAGCGGCCACAGCAGGCCGCCGATCGCGAGCGCCAGCACGACGGCGCTGATCGGACGACGGAAGAAGATCGTCCAGTCGTTGTCGTAGCTGACCATCGTCGTCATGAAGTTGGTCTCGGCGAGCGGCCCGAGGATCGTGCCGAGCACGAGCGGCGCGATCGGGAAACCGTAGCGCTCGAACAGGTATCCGGCGACGCCGAACGCGGCGATCACGTAGAGGTCGGTCAGGTTGTTGCGGGCAGCGAACGCGCCGACGAAGCAGAACACGACGATGAACGCGGAGACGATCGCCTCGGGTGCGTCGAGCACCTTGCACAGCGGCCGGATCGCGAAGTAGCCGAGCACGCACATGCCGATCACCGACAGGAACACGGCGGCGAAGATCGTGTAGATGAGCCCGGCCTCGTTGACGAACACCTGCGGTCCCGGCTGGATGCCGTGCAGCAGGAAGGCGGCGAGCATGATCGCCGTGGCGCCGCTGCCCGGAATGCCCATCGCGAGCAGCGGCACGAGCGCGCCGCCGACGGACGCCGTCGCGGCGGACTTGGCCGAGACGATGCCCTCGGGCGCCCCTTTGCCGAGCTCGGCGCGGTTGGCGCCGTACTGGTTCTCGATGCCGTACGCGACGAAGGCCGAGACGGTGGCGCCGGCGCCCGGCACGATGCCGACGACGACGCCGGTCAGCGTGCCGCGGATCAGCGAATACCTGAGTCTGGCGATCTCGGCGAGCCGGGGAAACGCGGTGCGAAAGCGCGACTGCCGATCCGAGGGCTCGGTCGGGTCCTGCTCGAAGCCCGCGCGCAGGCGGGTCAGCACCTCGCCGATCCCGTAGGCGCCCACCATCACCAGCAGGAACTCGATGCCGTCCACCAGGAACGGGTAGCCGAACGCGAAGCGCTCCGCGCCGTAGATGTCGTCGACGCCGACCGTGGCGATGAGCAGGCCGATGCACAGGCTGATCAGCGCGTTCACGACCGAGGACCCGGACAGGGCGACGACGCTCGCGAGGCCGAAGAACACGATCGCGAAGAACTCGGGCGACGAGAAGCTGAGCGCGACCCGCGCGACCGGCTCGGCGAGCAGCACCATGATGAACGCCGACACGAGGCCGCCGACCAGCGCCGCCAGCAGCGACCAGCCCAGCGCGATCGCCGCCTGGCCCTTGCGGGTCATCTCGTAGCCGTCCCACAGCAGCGGGACGTCCATCGGCTCGCCGGGTATCCGGAAGAGGATCGCGGTGATCGCGCCGGCATAGGTGCCGGAGACGTACATCGCCGTCAGCAGCACCAGCGCCGGCGCGACGCCCATCCGGTAGGTGAACGGCAGCGCGAGCACCACCCCCATCACCAGCGTGAGGCCGGGGAGGACCGCGACGAGCATGCCCAGCACGAGCCCGACGAACAGCATCAGCGCGTTGAGCGGAGACAGCACCTCGCCGGCACCGGCGAGCAGTTGCAGCAGGACACTCAAGGCATCGGCTCCGGGTCAGTTCACCCCGATCAGGCGAAGCAGCGCGAGCGAGAGCTCGCGAAAGGGGCCCGTCCCCAGCGGCAGCGACACGTAGGCCACGCGCATGAACACGACGATCAGCGCGAAGCTGCCGCCCAGCCCGAGCGCGATCGACAGCCACGGCCGCCTCAGGCCGCCGACGTACATGAACACCGAGAGGAACAGCGCGGTGGCGACGAAGAAGCCGGTCCACTCGACGCCGATCGCGTAGCCGACAATGCACGCGATCCCGGCGAGCAGCCGGCCGGGGTGGTCGGCCGGCGAAGGGTCATCTGCCGATGGTGAGGCACCGGCGCGTTCGCCCGCGTCTGCGTCTGCGGCCGCCGCCGACGGCGCGTCCTTCGACCCGGACAGCCGCGCGACGACCTCCCACAGGCACAGCGCCGCGAGGAACCCGACGACGAGCTTGGGCCAGAAGTCGGGTCCGATCCGGCCCGCCGCCTGCGCGGCCTCGCCGTCGATGCCGAGCGCCGCCCACCAGAGCAGCCCGGCGACGCCGAGCATCGCCAGGTGCGGCGCTGCCCGGCGCAGGCGCGCACGGCTGATCACTTGACCCCGGCGTGTTCTTTCATCGCGGCGAGCTCGCCCTTCAGGAAGGCCTGCGCGTCCTTGGCGGACACGAAGCTGTCGGGCTCGGCGATCTGGTCTTCGAGGTACTTGCGGAACTCCGGCGTCTTGGCGGCCTTCTCGAGCTCGCGCGACAGGACGTCGATCTGCGCGGCATCGGTGCCGGCCTTCACGGTCACCATCCTGAACTGCGGCATCGTGATGTCGAAGCCGAGCTCCTTGGACACCGGCACGTCCTTGAAGTACGGATGCCGCT
This sequence comes from Lautropia sp., assembly GCA_050248115.1. Classification (GTDB taxonomy): domain Bacteria; phylum Pseudomonadota; class Gammaproteobacteria; order Burkholderiales; family Burkholderiaceae_E; genus Lautropia. The sequence continues at coordinate 389,388 of JBFWSZ010000007.1, read as the reverse complement.
TCTCGCCGAAGAGGATCACCGGGCGCATCTGCTTGCCGTCGATGAAGCTGCGCACGTCGCCGGGCTGCTCGTACAGCACGTCGGCGTGTCCGCCGAGGATCGCCGAGTAGCGCTCGCCGGGTTTCGCGAACGGGACGCTGACCAGCTGCAGGCCGCGCTTGCGGAAGTAGTTGACCGTCAGGTCGTCGGGGCTGCCGAAGCCGGTCACCGCGACCTTCAGCGGCCTCGACTTCGCCTCGCGCTCGAGATCGGCCCACGACTTGATCGATCCCGACTCGGACACCATGAACCCCGAGGGCTGGCGGATCATGATCGCGACCGGCACCAGTTGGTCGAGGCTCCAGTTCGGCTTCGGGCTGGTGAGCAGCCCGAAGGTGTCGCCGGTCATGATCGAGATCGTGTAGCCGTCCGACGGCGCCGCGAGCATCTTGTTCAGGCCGGTCCGGCCGGTCGCACCCGGGACGTTGATCACCGGGAACGACGCGTTGAGGCTCTGCTCGAGCATCTTGCCGGCCTGGCGTGCCAGCGCATCGGCGCCGCCACCCGGGCCCCACGGCACGATGAACTCGACCGGCCGCGCCGGGTATTTGTCGGCGGCGTGCGCGACCGACGCCGACGGCCCGATGCCGGCGGCACAGACGGCACCGAGCGCCATCAGCACGTGCTTCAAGGTCCTGCTCTTCGGCAGCAACATGATCGTCTCCTCCAGTGTTGAATCGTCAATGCATGTGAAGCAGCAACTTGCCCCGGGTTCTTCCGGCCTCGAGGTACCGGTGGGCCTCGACGACGTCGTCGATCGCGAAGCCGCGATCGATCGATACCGTCAGGCGCCCCTGCTCGACCCAGCCGAAGAGATCGGCGCAACGCTGCGCGATTTCGTCTTGCGAGGCAGTATAGTCAGCGAGATGCGGGCGGGTGAAGAACACCGAGCCGGCCTCGCCGAGTTCGATCGGCTCGATCGAGTGCACCGGCCCCGAGCTCGCGCCGTAGAGGATACAGGTGCCGCGGCGCCGCATGCTGCGGATGCTGCGCGCGATCGTGTCCTTGCCGACCGAATCGTACGCGACGTCGACACCCCTGCCGTCGGTGAGCGCGAGCACCGCCTCGCGGAAATCGTCGCGTCGATACAGGATGATCTCGTCGGCACCCCGTGCGCGCGCGATCTCGGCCTTCTCCTCGCTGCCGACGGTGGCGATCACCCGCGCGCCGCGGATCCGCGCGATCTGCGTGAGCAGCTGGCCGACGCCGCCGGCCGCGGCGTGCACCAGGCAGGTGTGCCCCGGTGCGAGCGCGAACGCCGAGTGCGTGAGGTAGTGGGCGGTGCACCCCTGGAGCATCAGCGAGACCGCGACCTCGTCCTTCACGCCCGCCGGCACCGGCACGACGCGCCACGCCGGCACGCACGCGAGTCGGGCATAGCTGCCGCGCGACAGGCAGTACGCGACGCGCGCACCGCGATCGACGCCCTGCACGCCTTCGCCGAGCGCGACGACGCGACCGACCCCTTCCATGCCGAGCCCCATCGGCAGCGGCGTTCGATACGTCTGCGACTTCGCGTAGGTGCCGTTGCGCATGTAGATGTCCATGAAGTTGATGCCGGACATCTCGAGCTCGACCAGGACCTCGCCTGGCCCGGGTTCGGGCGCGTCGACCTCCTGCACGCGCATCACCTCGGGCGCGCCGAAGGCCGCGATGCGCACGGCCTTCACGACGCCTGCCTCGCCCAGCCGTCGCTCATCAGCACGCCGAGCGGTTCCGACAGCTCGTACACGCTGGAGACCGCGAGGTCGTAGCCGACGGTGGTCTTCTCGCGCTCGGCGCGACGCGAGAGCCGCTCGAGGTGCAACTCGGCGACGTCGGCGTCGAGCGGCACCGAGCCGGCATCGAGGATCCGGAGGTAGCCGTCGGCGTCGCGCGCCGGCAATACACGCGACGCGACCTGGCGGTTCGGCGACCAGGGCACGTCGAGCACGCCGGCCTCGAACGCACGGACGGTACCGAGCGCGGCATCGCCGTCGCCCATCTCGAGCACCCGGTCGACGATGCCGCGCACCTCGCGCCGGATCAGGTCCTTCTCGCGCTCGTACTCGGCCATGCCGTCCAGGCGCAGGTTGCGCGCGAGATAGATCGCCATCCGCGTCATGCGCAGCGCGTCGGCGTTCGCCTGCGGCGTCGGAAGCCCGATCGCCTCGTGGGTGGTCTTGGTCGTCACCGAGACCGCGCCGCCCACGGCGGCGAGCGTCCCGCCGTAGACGATCAGCGCCGTCGCCTGCGCCTCGTCGTGCGGCCACGCGCCCATCCAGTGCAGCGAGGTCACCGGCGTGCTCACGTCGGTGATGCCGCGGCGCGCGAGGTACGTCTGCGCCATCTCCTCGCAGACCGAGATCGCGGCGGCGTCCTGCACCATGTGCAGCGTCTGCGCGAGCTCGAGGCCGTATTCCTTCACGCCCTGCGCGACCGCGAGCAGGCAGTCGAGCACCGCGATCGAGATCGCGATGCACGGCGGGATGTTGGTGCCGGTGAGAAAGCCGGGCTGGCGGCGGTGCAGCGTCACGCCGCGCTCGGCGTACAGCGCGGCGAGGCGATCGAGGTACTGGTAGTTCCGGATGCCGTCCTCGATCGACAGCTCCTTGGTGTACGAGGTCGTGTAGGCGATGCCCGAGCCGAGGAATCCGGAGTAGCCCGCGGCGAAGCCGATCTCGCCGACCAGCTTCGGCATCGAGGTGCCGGTCAGCATGATCGCCGGCTTCTCGATCGACTCGATCAGTTCGCGGGCGGCGGCGACGCCGTAGTTGACGATCGGAAAGCCGTTGAGCAGCGAGCGGCCCGCTGCCTCCGATTCCGCCGACCCCTTGCCCGCCTGCGCGAACTGCTCGTTGCGGGTGTAGCTGTCGGTGGTGGTGGGAACGATGTCGGCGAGGCCGTCGACGTCGAGCGCGCGCATCAGCTCCTTCTGCAGCTTCAGCGTGCCGAAGCCGCCGCGCGGCTGCGTCAGGCAGCGGCGCTCGGCGCGCGCCTTGCGCAGCACGTCGCTCAGCCGCTTGTGCACCGGCAGCGCCTCGTGGAATGCGACCGCCTCGTCGAGGTCGACCGCGGCGCCGGTGGGCCAGCGCGCGAGATTCGCGCGCCGCTGGCGGTCGAATTCGTCCCAGTCGATCGCCGTCTCGGCGAGCGGCGGGCGCGTCGTCGCGGCATCGAGCAGTTCAGCCATGTGTCGTCTCCTTGTCCAGCCCGACGAGGCTGGAGCGCGCCAGGCGGTACGCGACGCCCGGCTCGTGTTCCGCGAGCAGGCCTGCGGCGTAGAGCAGGTACTCGCGATCGATCCACAGCGCCGCGTCCTTGGGCGCGAGCGACGCGGGATCGCCCCTGCCGGACAGCGCCGCCTCCATCACCGCGCGCGGGTCGGCGGCCGACACGATCACGCCACCGGTGCCGATCACCGCGCCCAGCCGCCGCAGGTCCTTGCCGCGCTGGATGCGCACCGGACCCTGCGCGGTGTAGACGGTCTCGACGCGCCCGGCGTGCCGGTTCACCGCGATGTTCAGCGCCGCGCGCGCCAGCGCCAGGTCGACCGCGCGCTCGTCGTCGTCCGCGGGCAGGCGTTCGGTCTCGCGCCCGAGCCGCTCGACGATCTCGCGCACCCGCGACTCGGGCAGACGGGCGTCGCTCGCGAGGCGCTCGACGCCGGCCGCTTCGGCCACCGCCAGCGCGTTGAAGCGCATGCCGAGGTCGCCCTCGACCGTGCGCTTGGCATACGGCTCCGGCAGGCCGTAGGGCAGCACGCCGGGCTCCGTCGGCTCGCCCTTCGCGATCGAATGCACGTCGGTCGTCGCGCCGCCCGGGTCGACGACCATCAGGTCGCCCATGCCCGGCGCGTCGCCGGGCCCCTCGGCGAGCAGGCGCGCGCCTTCGAGCACCGCGGCGGGCGTCGGCATGAGGACGCGGTCGAAGCGCGCCTGGGCGCGGTCGATGCCCTTCGCCGTGACGATCCGCGCCATGAACAGGTCGCGGATCGCCTTGCGCGCCGGCTCGATCGAGAGTTCGTTCAGTTCCGGCATCACGTTGCCGGTGATCACCGCGGTCTTGCCGCCCGCTTCCAGCAGCGTCGCGACCTCGTCGGCGGCGGCCCGGTTTCCGGCGACGATGAACGGGCACGCGAGCGGACCCGACGCGAGCAGGCGGGCGTTGTGCAGGATCACCTCGCTGTTGCCGCCGTCGGTGCCGCCGCACAGCAGCAGCAGGTCGGGCGCGAGCGACGCGATCTGCCGCAGGTCGCCCGAGGTCAGGCGATAGGCGAAGCTGCCGACGAGCTTGGCGCCCGCACCCAGCGCCGCCTCGCGGGCGGCCTGCGCGGTGAGTTCGCGCACCAGCCCCACGGTCACCATCCGCAGTCCGCCGGCGGCGCTGCTCGATGCGAAGCGGTAGCGGAACGTGGGCGCCCCGCCGAGCAGCCCGGCGAGCGCGGCGCTCGCCGCGTCGAGCCCGACGTTGACGTCGGTCGCGACGGTCGAGGGCGCCTGCGACGTGGCGACGATCCGGCACGCCGCCAGGTCGACCGCCCGCAGCTTCGTGAAGGTGCTGCCGAAGTCGATGAGCAGCGCGAGGCTCATGCCGGACGACGCACCAGCGGTGCCACCGTGTTCGGGTCGGGCGCGAAGGACCGTCGCCCGCTACGCGTCGGCACGTCGTCCGGCGTCGTCGCGGGCATCGAAGTCCTCCTTCAGCGCGTCGAGCACCGCCTCGACGCGCGTGCCGGGCGGGAACGCGCGGTCGAAGCCCATCTCGACGAACTTGCGCTCCACCTCCGGCCACGGCTGCTTGCCGACGACGAGGTTGCCGCCGACGTAGATCAGGATGTCGTCGAGCCCGGCTTCGACGCACAGGTCGCGGAATCCGCGGCAGTCGATCTCGCCCTGCCCGTAGAGCGACGACACCATGATGCCGTCGGCGTCGGTCTCGATCGCGGCCCGCACGAAGTCCTGCGCCGGCGTCAGCGCGCCGAGCGTCACGACCTTGTATCCCGCCTTCTCGAGCGCGATGCTGAGGATGCGGTTGCCGACGATGTGGGTGTCGGCACCGATGACGCCGGTGACGAGGGTACGGGTTTTCATCGAGCCGGCACCGAAAGGACGTTGCGGCCGCGGTGGCGACCGACGAGGTGGTCTTCGAGGGCGCGCTCGTCGATCTCGCCCGACTGGCCGGGCCGCAGCACGATGTCGCCGGCGTCGAAGTCGAGCGGGCTCGCGAGCAGCCGCGCGCGCGGCTTGAGAAAGCCGTTCATCTCGCCCGCGTTGTCGATGTGGCGCGCGGCCACGCACGCCTCCATCCAGCACCCCGGATCGCAGGCGACGCCGTTGCCCAGCACCGGCGTCATGCCGCGGTCGCGGATCCGCTCGATCGCCGCGGCGAGCGCGTCGATCGACACGAGCTTCATCAGCTTGACCTTGACGAAGCGCGCCGCGCCGAGCGACGCCGCCCGGTCGATGTCCTCGATCCCGTAGATCGACTCGTCCAGCATCAGCGGCACCGCGGCGTGCGGCACGACCGCCATGTGCGAGTCCCAGTCCCCGGCCGCGCACGGCTGCTCGAGCAGTTCGATGCCCTCGGGCTCGAGCGCCTTCACGAAGCGGATCGCGTCGTCGGCCGAGTAGCCCTGGTTCGCGTCGAGGCGGATGCGCGCCCTGCCCTTCACCTGCGCCTTGATCGACGCCACGCGCCGCAGGTCGGCGTCGACGTCGAACCCGACCTTGACCTTGAGCGTGGTGTACCCCGCCGCGAGCTGCCGTTCGATGTCGGCCTCCAGCGGCGCCGGCTCGGTCTCGTTCAGGATGCCGAGGATCGGCACCCGGGTCGGCGCCTCGACCCGCAGCATCGGATGCGCCAGCAGGCAGTCGCGCGCCGTCATGAACGCGGTGGCGAGAAAGGGTGCGCCAGGCGCGATGCGTTCGACCTCGCCCACGAAGCGCTCGTGCGCCGCGCCCGCGAGCGCGTCGGCCAGGCCGCAGGCGCTCGTCCACGATTGCTCGATCGTCTCGTCGGTGTACCCGGTCAGGAGGGTCGCTTCGCCCGAGCCCGTGCGGCCGTCGGCCGCCCGCAGGCGCACGATCAGCGAATCGTAGGCGACGACCGCACCGAACGACAGCTTGTAGGGGCGCACGAGCGGCACCCGGAGGCGAAAGACGTCGATGTCGGCGATCACGGGACGGGCTTCGTTCATGACCGGTTCCATGACGGCATGGGCGGCGCCGACCCGCGCGCGACGGCAGGCGGTCGGAGCCATTGAAGACCGACAGATTGTCCGGCCGGTCGAGCCAAACGACAATCGAATTTTAATCGTCGCGAGCGATAGATTTGCTTTCCCTGGAAAGCGTCGCCCGTGCGACGGGTGCGGGGCGCTTCGAAGGGGCTCGCTTCCCATACACTTGGCGGGTCCGTCCCGGGCACCGCCCGCCCCGTCACAGGAAAGCTCACCATGACAAGACCCGTTGCCACGCTTCTGGCGGCCGCGATCGCCACCGCACCGCTCGCACCCGCGTTCGCGCAGACCTGGCCGACGAAGCCGGTCCGCGTCGTCGTTCCCTGCCCGCCCGGCTGCTCGCTCGATGCGATCGTGCGCGCGATGAGCGACGGGCTCGCGGCGAAGTGGAAGCAGCCGCTCGTCGTCGACAACAAGTCCGGCGCGGGTGGCATGATCGGCATGGACGCGGTCGCGAAGGCCGCGCCGGACGGCCACACGATCGGCATCGGCTTCAACGGGCCGATCGCCTTCGGCCCGTACATGTACAAGAAGATGCCGTACGCGCCGGCGACCGACCTCGTGCCGATCGTGCTCACGACCTCGCAGGCGAACGTGCTCACCGTGCCGGCGGACCTGCCGGTGAAGGACGTGAAGGGTCTCGTCGCGTGGGCGAAGACGCAGGGCGACAAGGTCAGCTACGCGTCGGTCGGCGCCGGCAGTTCGTCGCACCTCGCGATGGAACTGTTCCTGAACACGACCGGCATCAAGGCGGTCCACGTGCCGTACAAGGGTTCGCCGCCGGCGGCGCTCGCCGTCGGCAGCGGCGAGGTGCAGATGTTGATGGCCGTCGCGCCGGCGCTGCTGCCGCTGGTCCAGAAGGGGAAGGTCAAGTTCATCGCGATCACCGGCACGCAGCGGCAGGACTCGCTGCCGGACCTGCCGACCGTCGCGGAGTCGGGCTATCCGGGCTTCGAGGCACTCGCGTGGAACGGGCTTTTCGCGCCGGCCGGCACGCCGGCGGCAGTCACCGAACGGATCAACGCCGACGTCAACGCGATGCTCGCCGACCCGGCGGTGAAGAAGTCGCTGGTGAACCAGGGGCTGATCCCCGGCGGGGGCTCGGCGGCGGACTTCCGGTCGCTGATCGACAGCGAAGGCAGGAAGTGGGGCGCGATCATCAAGCAGGTGGGGATCACGCTCGACTAGGTCTCGCGCGGGCGTGGCGCCCGGTGTCGGTCAGGGTGCGCCCGGCTCGCTCGACTTCAGGAAGGTCCAGTTGAAGCCGAGCCCCGCGGTCCACCCGGTGCGCTGCCGCACGAGCGGGCTGTCGGCGTTCGCGGCGCCGCCGACGTGGTCGACGCGCAGGAAGCCGAACAGGCGCACGTCCTGGCCGATCGGGCGGCTGAGCGTCGCGCCGAAGCGGGTGCTGATCAGGCCGGCGCTCGCCGAATACGCCGGCCGGTCGGCGCGCGCGTATTGCGCGTCGACGCCGTAGAAGGTGTCGGCGAGCCGGCCGCTGCCGAACAGCAGGCTGGTGTTCAGGCTCAGCGCGAAGCGGGCCGGCAGCGCCGTGCGCCAGGTGAGGCGCGGCTCGAAGCTCAGGCCGCGGTACGCGAACTTGTCGCTGACGTCGAAGACGCCGCGAAGCGGCAGTTCGAGGGTCAGCGGGTGGCGCGCCGCCGGCCGGCCGGCCTCGAGCGGGCCGAGGCGCACCAGCAGCTGCGGGCCGATCTCGGCGAGCGTGCCCAGCCGCGGCATGCCCTCGCGGATCTTCACTTCGTTGGCGCTGGACCCGAAGGCGGCGGCGACGCCGACGTCGAACTCGACACGCTCGGAGCGCAGCGCCCGCACGCCCACGTTGCGCTCGTCGGCCCTGAACACCCGACCGCGATAGAGCGCGTAGGGCACCGCCAGCGCCCGGGCGACGCGCGTGTCCGAGCCGGGGTACGCGAGCTGCGACAGCCCGATACCGGCGAGGCCGAGCTCCCACAGCGGTCGTTGCCGGGGCTCGCGGCCCGCGGGCGGTTCGTCCGCGCACACGCCCAGCGGCAGCGTCGCGAGCGCGAGCGCCACGGGCACCAGCGCGCGAAGCGGAGGAAGCGGAGCGAGCGCGCGAGACGGCTGAAGCGGGCGAGGCGCGAGCGGCGACATCCGGGAGCGGGCGTGGTCGAGCGACGAAGGCATGGCGTGACGGGAAATTCGGAGTCTCGCGCCGGCCGCGAGCGTCGCGTGGACCATATCACGCTTCGATCCCGCACCGCCCCGCCGTCCCCCGGCGCTGGTCGGCGCAGCGCGCCCGGGTGGCGCGCCTGCCTCAGGTCCGCACGCCGCGAGGCGCGGTCTGCGGCAGCTGCAGCGCGTCGGCCGCGGCGTCGGCGTGCGCGTGCGCCTGCTCGGCCTCGCGCCGCTCCTCGGCCATCTGCCGCTCGAGGTTCGAGCGCGCGAGGCGCGAGGCCGCGATCAGCTGCCCGGTGTCGTGGCGCACCCGGTGCGTGTCGTGCATCAGCGCGACGTTGTGCTCGTGAAAGCGCGCGACCATCCGATCGGCCTCGAGCGGGTCGACGCCGAGCGCGTCGAGGACACGGCGCGCGCTCTTCATGCTCGAGCCGAGCAGCTCGCGATCGAAGTCTTGGACGCCGCGGTCGAGCATGTCGAAGGCGTGCGTCAGGTCGCGCACCCGCACGACGAGCCGCGCCTGCGGGAACTGCTCGCGCGCGAGGTCGACGATCGCGTTGATCGAGGGCGCGTCGTCGACCGCCACGACGATCACCCGCGCCTCGGCGGCGCCCGCCATGCGCAGCAGGTCGAGCCGGGTCGCGTCGCCGTAGAACACCCGGTAGCCGAAGCGGCGCGCCGACGCGATCCGTTCGGCATCGTGGTCGAGCACCGTGGTGCCGATTCCGTTGGCCATCAGCAGCCGGCCGACGATCTGCCCGTAGCGCCCGAAGCCGGCGACGATCACCGGCGCGTCCTGCGGCTCGTCGATCTCGCGCTCGTCGTGCGCCGCGGCGCGTGCGTAGCGCGGCAGCAGGAATCGGTCGACCGCCACCAGCGCGAGCGGTGTCAGCAGCATGCTGAGCGCGACGGCGCCGATCAGCAGCGACGCGACCTCGTTGTCGAACACCTGCGCGCCCGCGGCCGCCTGGAACACGACGAACGCGAACTCGCCGCCCTGCGCGAGCAGCAGCGTGAAGACCGGCCGGTCGCGGTACGGCATGCGCATCGCGGCGGCGAGGCCGTAGATCACGGCGAGCTTGAGCAGCACGAAGCCCGCCAGCACGCCGGCGAGCAGCAGCGGCGAACGCGCGAGCACGCCGAAGTCGATGCTCATGCCCACCGCGATGAAGAAGAGTCCGAGCAGCAGGCCCTTGAACGGCTCGATGTCGGCCTCGAGCTCGTGCTTGTATTCGCTTTCGGCCAGCAGCACGCCGGCGAGAAACGCGCCGAGCGCCATGCTCATGCCGACCGACAGCATCAGCGTCGCGATCGCGACGACGAGCAGCAGCGAGGCGGCGGTAAAGATCTCCGGCGTGCGGCTGCGCGCGATCCACCGCAGCGCCGGACGCACCGCGAGCCGTCCGCCGACGACGATCAGCGCGACCACGCCGAGCACCTTCGCCGCGCCCTGCCACAGCGGCACCTCGCTCGCCTGCGACGCCGCCGCCGCACCGCCGAGCAGCGGCACCAGCGCGAGGATCGGAATCGCCGCGACGTCCTGGAACAGCAGCACCGAGAACGCGCTCTGCCCGCTCGAGGTGCGCAGCAGGTTGCGTTCGTCCATCACCTGCAATGCGATGGCGGTGGAACTCAGCGCGAGCCCGAGCGCCGCGACCAGCGCGAGCTCCCATCGGACGCCGAAGGCCAGCGCGGCGGCGACGAGCACCGCCGCGCAGACGCCGACCTGCGCGCTGCCCCAGCCGAAGATCGGGCCGCGCATCTGCCACAGCCGCTTCGGCTCGAGCTCGAGCCCGACGAGGAAGAGCATCAGCACGACACCGAACTCGGCGAAGTGCAGCACGTCCTTCGGATCGCCGACGAGCCCGACGCCCCACGGCCCGATCGCGATGCCGGCGATCAGGTAGCCGATGATCGAGCCGAGGCCGAGCGCCCGCGACAACGGCACCGCGAACACGGCGGCGCCGAGATAGACGAGGCTGTTGACCAGCCAGACGGGGGCATGTTCCATGACGCGTGTCGACCTGCGGTGGGTGAATCGGCGCGCCGGCCCGGACGACCGACCGATCCGGTGAACGGTTGCCTGCGGGCGGACGCCGGATCGATCGCCGGCATCCGGGACGGACCGCCCGAGAGGGTAGCCGATGACGATCGCCCTGCGGGCCGGATGCCCGCCGGTGCGCTACGTGTCGGCGCCGACCAGCACGCCGCGCAGCAGCGTCAGCGCGGCGGCCGCGAATGCGACCATGTTCGCCGCCCGATCGCCGCTGCCGGTGCGCAGTTGCGTCGAACGCAGCACCGGTCCGGCGACCGCCAGGCAGCTGTGCCCGGCCGGGTCGCCGTAGCGGTTGCCGGCCGGACCGCTCGCGCCGGTCTCGGTCAGCGCCCAGGTCGTGCCGAAGCGCGAGCGCGTGTCGCGTGCGAGCAGTTCGGCATACGGGAGGCTGGCCGAGCGGATGCCGTCCATGTCGGCCTCGGTGATGCCGGTCAACACGCGCCTGGCGTCGCGGGTGTAGACGACCGCGCCGCCGATGAAGTAGGCCGAGGCGCCGGGCCGCGACAGCAGCGACGCCGCGATCAGGCCGCCGGTCGACGATTCGGTGACCGCGATCGTGTCGCCACGCGCGACCAGCGCGTCGCCGACCGCCGCGCCGAGCGCGAGCAGGTCCGGGGTATTCGTGAGCTTCATCGGGGCCTCGTTGCTTTCGTTCGCACCCGCGCAGTCGCTCGCACGATGCCGGCGTGCATGGCCCGCCGCGCGGCGTCGGGCGGGATGCGGCCCGCGCATCCTATCATCGGTCCACGGCGTCCACGGCACCTGCCGTCGAGCTGCGGCGAGGGCTCGGGCGCGCGTCGCCCGCCTCGCTCAGCCGCCCGCGCCGATCCAGACGGTCGACTGCAGTGCGAGGCCGAGCGCCGCGCAGCCGGCGATCACCGTCAGCGTGCCGAGCCGCAGGCCGAACACCGCAGCGAACGCGACCAGCGCGAGAGCGATCGACGGCCAGGACGCGCTCGCGGGCACCGGCAGATCGAGCGTCATCCCGAGCCATCGCCAGCGCTCGGTACGCGCGAACATCGTGTGCACGGCGAACCACAGCGCGAGGTTGAGGATCACGCCGACCACCGCGGCCGACACCGCGGCGAGCGCGCCGGCCAATGCCCGATTCGCGCGCAGCGCCTCGACGTAGGGCGCGCCGACGAAGATCCACAGGAAGCAGGGCGCGAAGGTCACCCAGGTCGTCAGCAGCCCACCGAGCGTCGCCGCCGCCAGCGGATCGAGCGCACCGGGCGCGCGATACGCGGCCATGAAGCCGACGAACTGCGTGACCATGATCAGCGGGCCGGGCGTCGTCTCGGCCATCCCGAGCCCGTCGAGCATCTCGCGCGCGTCGAGCCACCCGCGCACCTCGACCGCGTGCTGCGCGACGTAGGCGAGCACCGCGTAGGCTCCGCCGAAGGTGACGACGGCGAGCCAGCTGAAGAAGGCGGCGATCTGCGTGAACACGTGCGTCGGCCCGAGCACGAGCCACAGCGCCGCCACCGGCAGCAGCCACGCAAGTCCCCAGACGAGGGCGACGCGCAGCGTGCGCGCGCGGCGCGGTGGGTGCGCGTGCGGCGGCAGCGACTCGCCGAGCCGGCTGGATGTGTCGTCTTTCGCGCCGCGCTCGCCCGCCGACGCCGGCGCGAAGCCGGGCCAGCCGCGCTTCGCGCCGACGAAGCCCGCAAACGCGGCACCGGCGACGATCAGCGGAAAGGGCACGCGGAACAGGAAGATTGCCGCGAATGCCCCGGCAGCGATCGCCGCCATCGGTCGCGCCTTCAGCACGCGCGCGCCGATCCGCACGACGGCCTGCAGCACGATCGCGAGCACGGCCGCCTTCAGGCCGAGGAACAGGCCCTGCACGATCGTCGTCTCGCCCCAGATCGCATGGACCCACGAGAGCGCCATGATCGACAGCAGCCCCGGCAGCACGAACAATCCGCCGGCGATCAGCCCGCCGGCGGTGCGATGCATCAGCCAGCCGACGTAGGTGGCGAGCTGCTGCGCCTCGGGCCCCGGCAGCAGCATGCAGTAGTTCAGCGCGTGCAGGAAGCGCGCCTCGCCGATCCAGCGCTTCTCGTCGACGAGGATCCGGTGCATCACGGCGATCTGCCCGGCCGGCCCGCCGAAGCTCAGACACGCGATGCGCAGCCAGACGCGGACGGCCTCGGCGAGCGGGATCGGGGGAGTCGAGTGCTGCATGTTCACGGCCATCGGCGCCTCGGGACGGACGATGCGGTCCGCGCGGCGCGCAAGCATACAGGGTCCGGATGGCGCCGGTGCGTCGGCGCCGGTGCCGGTGCCAGTGCCAGTGCCGATGCCGGAGTAGGTGTCGACGTCAGTGCCGGGGTCGGGGTCGGTTTCGGCGTTCGCGACCCCGTCGCGCGTGCCACATCTGCGCGATCGCGGTCTCGCCGAGCGGCTTCGCGCGGTCGATGGCGACGCTGTCGCGCCACTCGCGCGCGAATTCGGGCTGCAGCGCGAGGTTGCCGGCGAGCGTCAGCAGCATCGCGACCGCCGCGCCGAGCGTCGCCAGTGCCATGTCCTTGTGCGCGTCCCACGGGTCGCCCTGCGCGCCGAGGAAGGACTGGCCGGCAGGGGCGTCGCCGAGCATCGCGACGCCGGCCCACTCGAAGAGCTCGTAGGCCATCGACGCGGCCATCGTCGACTCGACGACGAAGAAATACGACCAGAACCCCTTTGCCCCGGCGATGCGCCGATGGAGCTCGCGCACCGGGTAGGCGAGCAGCAGCCCGAACGCGAAGTGCACGATCCGGTCGTAGTGGTTCCTCGTCCAGCCCAGTGCCGCACCCGGCGTCGTGCCGAACACGCGCGCAGACCATTCCTCGTACGGCACCCGCTCGTAGGTGAAGTGGGCGCCGATCTCGTGGAGCACGAGGAATACGAACACCAGCCCGTAGGACACGCGCGACAGCGGGAAGCGCCGATGGTGGCGCGCGAGCACGCCGATCGCGGTGCCGACGAGGATGTTCTCGAGCGCCCACGTGGTGCGGTCGTGCGGATCGACGGCGAGCACGGCGAACACGACGAGGAAGGCCGCGAGCAGGCCCGCGGCGAAGCGGTTGCGGGAGGTGTCGTTCATGAGCGCGACCGGGAATCGACGGCGCGCGACGCCGGCGCGCGCGCCGGACGTGCAGAGCAAGCGCGGGGCCCGCCGCCTGCGTCAGAGGAACTTCGGCATCAGCCAGCGCGGCAGCGCGAGGATCGCATCCGGGACGAGGATGATGAAGAGCAGCACGGCGAGCATCGGCACCAGGATGATCGCCGTGTCGCGCAGCGCCTGCGAAAGCCGGATCCCGCCGATCGCGCTGCTGATCAGCAGGCACAACCCGTAGGGTGGCGTCACCAGCCCGAACGCGAGCGACACGACGCCGATGATGCCGAAGTGCACCGGGTGGATGCCCGCGGCCTGCGCCACCGGGAACAGCACGGTGCCCAGGATGATGATCGCGGGGATCGCGTCGATGAACATGCCCACCAGCAGGAACGACGCGGCGATGATCAGGCCGGTGGATATCGGGCCGCTGCCCCAGCCGGCGAGCACCTCGACCGCGAGCTTCGGGATCTGGAAGTACGCGAGGATCCAGCCGAAGGCCGACGCGGTGCCGATGCAGAACAGCGCGATCGCGGCGAAGCGGGCCGAATCGTAGAGGATGCGCGGCAGGTCCGCGAAGGTGATGCTGCGATAGACGAAGAGCCCGAGGATCAGCGAGTAGATCACCGCGACCACCGAGGCCTCGGTCGGCGTGAACAGGCCGCCGACGATGCCGCCGACGATGATCAGCGGGGTCATCAGCGCGAGGATCGCGCGGGAGAACGCCCGGCCCAGGTCGTAGAGGCTGGAGCGCGCGTAGACCGGGTATCCGCGCCGCTTTGCGTAGACGTGCACGACGCCCATCAGTGCGGCCGCGATCAGGATGCCCGGGAGCACGCCGGCGAGGAACAGCCCGCCGATCGACACCGACATCAGCCCGCCCCAGACCACCATCAGGATGCTCGGGGGGATGATCACGCCCATCACCGACGAGCACGCGGTGATCGCGACCGAGAAGCTGGTGTCGTAGCCCTGCTTCTTCATCTGCGGGATCAGCAGCGAACCGATGCCGGCGGCATCCGCAGTGGACGAACCCGAGATGCCGGCGAACAGCATCGACACGACGACGTTGACGTGGCCCAGCCCGCCGGGCAGGTGCCCGACCAGGCTGCGCGACAGGTCGATCAGGCGCTGCGTGATGCCGGCGCTGTTCATCAGGTTCGCGGCGAGCAGGAAGAACGGTACCGCCAGCAGGATGAACGAGTTGTACGACACGAACATCTGGTCGAACAGCAGCGTCGGCGACAGGCGGTCGGAGATGAAGAAGACCGGGACGCAGGCGAGCCCGAGCGCGAAGGCGACGGGGATGCGGATGACGACGAGGAACGCGAAGGTGCCGAACAGGATGGCGGCGACTAGGCCAGGGCTCATGCGATCTCGATCATCCTTGCGTGCCCGCGAGGCGGGCAGTTCCCGGCCGGCGACGACCGGCCCTCATTCGTGGACCGCCGCGCGTGCGGCCCGCCCGCCGTCGTCGCCGTGGATGGTGCCCGCGACCGGCAGCGCGCCGCCCCGGATCAGCGCAACGTCCTCGACGAGCTTCTCGGCGAGGAACAACGCCCAGACCAGGCCCGACAGCGGCCAGGCCGCATAGATCGCGATCATCGGCAGGTCGGCGATCTCGGAGGTCTGCATCATGCCCTCCTCCGCGAACTGCCGGCCGTACCAGACGAAGCACAGCGCGAAGGCCAGCATCGCGAAGTGCACGAGCAGTTGCGACCAGCCCTTGCCCGCACGCGTGCGCGCCGGTCTGAACAGGTCGACGTTGAAGTGCGTCTCGTCGCGCACCGCGATCATCGCGCCCAACATGATCACCCAGATGAAGCAGAAGCGCGCGATCTCCTCCGTCCAGATGTAGCGCGGGATCAGACTCGTGTAGCGCGACAGGATCTGCATCGCGACCGGCACGATCAGCACCGCGAACAGCGCGGTGACGGCCCACTGGAGCAACCGGTTGAGCCCGGCGAGCAGGTGCCTCATTCGCGCGGGCCCGTCCGGCTCACTTCACCTTCATGATCGATTCGAGCACGTCGGTCGCGCCGAGCTCCTTCGCGTACGCCGCCTTGACCGGCTCGGCGAGCTTGAGCAGCTGCTCGCGCTCGGTGAACGCGTAGGTACGGAGCTTGCCCTCGGCCTTCATCTTCTCGAGCTTGGCACTGTCCTCGCCCGACTCGATCTCGCGCCCGTACTTCCCGGCCGCCTTGCCGGAGGTCATGATGCACGCCTGCAGGTCGGCGGGCAGCCGCTTGAAGGTCTTGCCCGAGAAGCCGATCGGCCGCACGGTGATCGCGTGCTGCGTCAGCGAGATGTCGGGGCCGACCTCGTAGAACTTCATCTGCTCGATGCCGGCAGCCTCGTTCTCGGCGCCCTTGATCACCCCGGTCTGGATCGCGTTGTAGACCTCGGAGTAGGCGATCACGCTGGGCGCCGCGCCGATCGCCTCGAAGATCCGAGTCTGGATCGGCGCACCCATCACGCGCATCGGCAGGCCCTTGAGCTCGGCCATGTTGCGCACCGGCTTGTTGACGATCAGGTTGCGGGTGCCGCCGCCGGCATAGCCGATCAGGATCACGTCCGCGCGCTTCTTCACGTCCTCGGCGATCGGCGCGAGACCGTCGGCGTCGAGCACCTTGTTCCAGTGGTCGACGTCGCGGAACAGGAAGGGCATGTCCATCAGCGGCGCCTTCTTAGAGTACGTCGACATGTGCGACGGCGACACGATCGCGTAGTCGACCGACACGCCCTTGCTCATGAAATTGAAATAGTCCTTCTCGAGGCCGAGCTCCGAATTGCGATGCAGCACGAACTTGATCGGCTTCTTGTAGCACGCGGCGGTGAGTTCCTGGAACTTGAGCAGCGCCTTGTTGAACGCGTGGTCGTCGTTGAACTGGGTCGCGCCGTGCAGTTCGATATCGGCCGCTCGAGCCTGCGTGCCCGCCAGGCAGGCGAGCGCGGCGGCGACGGCGATCGCGGCGGTGGTTGCACCGGGGACGCGCCGGGTAGCTTGCGTGGGTCGAAACATGGCTGTCTTGTCTCCGTGTGTCGGGTCTCGGGGCGAGCCCTGATTGGGGCAGTGAGCATGCACTCGGCGGGGCCGCGTCGTCAATCGCGGGTTTCCCCCCCGTGTCGGAATCCGGTACCGTCGATCGTCGCGACGGCGTGAACCCTGGAGATGCACATGCTGGAACTGTTCGGCCACCCCTTCTCGTCGTACTGCCAGAAGGCGCTGATCGCGCTGTACGAGCACCGGATCGACTTCACCTGGCGACGGCTGTCACCGGACGATCCGCAGACGCTCGCCGCGTGGGCCGCGCACTGGCCGATGCAGCGCATGCCGGTGCTGGTCGACGACGGCACTCCGGTATTCGAGGCGACGATCATCGTCGAGCACCTCGACCTACACCACGCGCGAGGCCGACCGCTGGTGCCCGCCGATCCGGTCGCGGCACTCGACGTCCGCTTCATGGACCGCTTCTTCGACAACTACGTCGCCACCCCGCAGCAGCGCGTCGTGTTCAACGCGTTGCGCGACGCGCCGGATCGCGACCCGCTCGCGGTGCGCCAGGCCAATGCGATGCTCGACACCTCGTACGCCTGGCTCGAGCGCCGCATGGAAGGCCGCGAGTGGGCGAGCGGCGGGCAGTTCAGCCTGGCCGACTGCTCGGCGGCTCCGCAGCTGTTCTACGCCGACTGGACGCACCCGATCGGCGATCGCTTCCCGAACGTGCTCGCGTATCGCCGGCGATTGCTCGCGCGACCGAGCGTCGCGCGTTGCGTGGACGAGGCGCGCCCCTATCGCGCCGGATTCCCGCTCGGCGCCCCCGATCGCGACTGAGCCCGCGCCGCGCGCCGCGGCTCAGCGGCGCCGCCGCCCCTCGATCAGCGCCAGCACGTCGCCGATCACCGCGGCGTCGACGCCGTGCGACAGGTCGAGCGCGGCACAGTGCTCGTAGAACGGGCTCAGGTCCAGGCCGACCCCAACCCCCAGCACGTCGACGCGCCGCTCGCGCGCGTGCCGCGCGCAGACCGAGCGCAGGTGGTGATCGAGATAGTGGTCGTCGTTCGCGAGCGCGGTCGCACCGTCCATCGGACAGCCGTCGGACACGACGAGCAGCAGGTGCCGACGCGCGTCGATCGCCGACAGCCGCGACACCGCCCAGTCGATCGCCTCGCCGTCGACCCCCTCGCGAAAGACATCGGCCCGGAACAGCGCGGCGATGTCGCGCCGTGCCCGCCGCCATGGCGTGTCGGCGTCCTTGAACACCAGGTGGTCGACCTCGTTGAGGCGCCCGGGGTGCGCCGGACTGCCGGCGCGACGCCAGTCGCGTGCCGCGCGCCCGCCCTGCCACGCGCCCGTCGTGAAGCCCAGCACCTCGTTCGCGATGCCGGCCTCGTCGAGCGCGCGCGAGAACACGTCGACGAGCGTCGCGACGTGGTCGATGTGCTGCTTCATCGAGCCAGAGCAGTCGATCAGGAAGGCCAGTGCGCAGTCGGCGACCGGCGCGTCGCGCTCGAGCCTGAACAGTCGCCGCTCGGTCGGCGACACCACGAGCTGCGGAAGGCGGCGGCCGTCGACCCGGCCCTCCTCTCGACCGTCCTCCCAGCCGTCGCGCGAGGGCACCGCGAACAGCCACTGCAGCCGGCGCGCGAGGCGGCCGACGTGGTGGCCACGCGCGGCGATCAGCGCGTCCAGGCGCTCGCGGTATTCGGTCGCCTGCGCCGGCCGCAGCAGGCTCGACGCCCGCAGCTCGCGGTCGTAGGCACGGGTGAAGACGCGGTAGCCGTCCGGCGCCGCACCGAGCACCGCGCTGTCGGCACTCTCGACGCTCGCGATGCCGTCGCCGACCTCGGCGTCGAAGTCCACCAGCAGCGTGAAGCCGCCGACGCTCGCTTCGGACGACGCCTCGTCGTCGGGCTCGCCGTCGGTGCCGGCACGCGCCGCTTCGTCGCGGATCATCTGCGAGACCCGCTCGCCGAGTGCGCGCGCGTGCACCGCGAAACCGCGCTGGTCGAAACGGTGGCGGCGCATGCCGCCGAGGAAGTGGCCGAGCTTGGGCGTGATCGCCGCGCGGGTCACCTCGATCAGGTCCTCGGTCGCGTGGAACACCGGCTCGGCGAAGATGCGGCTGCGCGCGATCTGGGCGACGGTGTAGAGCAGGATGCCCCTGGACGTCTCGGCGAGCCCGCTGCGGTGAAAGGCGATCGACCAGGCCTCGAAGCGATGGCGCAGGTTGCGGGCGACACCGGGCATCTCCGGCGGCGCGAGCCGCTCGACGCGGCACTGCTCCATCAGCTCGAAGACCCAGCGCGCGGTCGCGTCGGACGGGCACAGCGCGCGGTGCAGCGCGGCGTCGGAGTGCACGACCCGCAGCGCCATCGCGTCGGCCGCGCCGCGGTGCGAATCCAGGTCGTCCTCGTCGAGCGAGGGCTGCAGGTGCGGGCCGAACAGCGGCAGCGCCGTGTCGTCGCGGTGCAGCCGGCGCGCGCGAAAGTGGAGCCGCGCGTCGCCGCTGATCGCGCGGATCGTCGCGCCGCCGAGCTCCTCGATGCGCTGCTGCAGTCGGGCGGCCGCATGTGCGCCGCTCGCCGGGCGCGGGACGACGGCCATCAGCGAAGCAGCTCGTCGAGCGGCCGGTCGAAGCAGCGCTGGAAGTACTCGGCAACGAGCCCGCGCTCGGCCTCGTCGCACTTGTTCAGGAAGGACAGCCGGAACGCGGTGGCGGGGTCGTGGAAGATCTCGGTGTTCTCGGCCCACGTGATGACCGTGCGCGGGGACATCAGCGCGCTCAGGTCGCCGGCCGCGAAGCCCTTGCGCGTCAGGTCGGCCACCGCGACCATCCGCTCGACGAGTTCGCGGTCGCGCTTGCCGCCCTTGCCGGGCACCCGGGCCTGCACGATCGCGACCTCTTCGTCGCGCGGCAGGAAGTTCAGCGCCGCGACGATGTTCCAGCGGTCGATCTGCGCATGGTTCAGCCGCTGCGCCCCGTGGTAGAGCCCGTTGAGGTTGCCCAGGCCGACGGTGTTGGCGGTCGCGAAGAGCCGGAACGCCGGATGCGGGCGGATCACCCGGTTCTGGTCGAGCAGCGTGAAGTGCCCTTCGCGCTCGAGGATGCGCTGGAGCACGAACATCACGTCCGGGCGGCCGGCGTCGTACTCGTCGAAGATCAGCGCGACCGGACGCTGCAGCGCCCACGGCACGATGCCCTCGACGAACTCGGTGACCTGCTGGCCGTCGCGCAGCACCACCGCATCGCGGCCGACGAGGTCGAGCCGGCTGATGTGACCGTCGAGGTTCACCCGCACGCACGGCCAGTTCAGCCTCGCGGCGACCTGCTCGATGTGCGTCGACTTCCCGGTGCCGTGAAGACCCTGCACCAGCACCCTGCGATTGCCGGCGAAGCCGGCGAGGATCGCGAGCGTCACGTCGCGGTTGAAGCGGTAGACGTCGTCGACGTCCGGCACGTGCTCGTCGCGCTCGGCGAAGGCCGGCACGCGCAGGTCGCTGTCGATCCCGAAGACCTCGCGCACCGACACCGTCCGGCTCGGCAGGAGGCCAGGCATCCCGACGGGTTCCGGCGTGGCCTTGGACGTGGCCTTGGACGTGGCCTTGGGCGCAGCGATGGGCGCGGCGACCGGCGCGGCCCGGCGCCCGGTACCGCCACGGGTGGTGCCGCTCATCGCGTGCCGCCGCTGCGCCGGCGCGGCCGGCCGTCGGCGGTCGTGCGTTTCGAATCGACGTCGATCATCATCCCGGTGCTTCCGATCCTCGTGTTGTCCGTGGCGGGGGCGTCGCCCGCTCCCGGGTCTGCTTCGATGCCGGCTTCGATGCCAGCTTCGATGCCGGGTTCGATGCCGGCGTCGATCTCCGCCGCGACCCCCGCTGCGACCCCCGCTCCGCTGCCGACGGCGCCAGGTGCCGATCCGCCCACCGGCGCATCCTGCTCGATCGCGGCGATGGCCGCTGCCGCGCGCTGCAGCGCCGGCAGGCACTGCAGCGCGCGGTCCGGCGTGAACCGCATCACCGGCGCCTGCACCGCCACCGCCAGGCGCGAGCGCCCGCCTCGTGCCGGCACCGCGACGGCGATGCACAGCAATCCCGGCAGGAACTCCTCGTTGTCGATCGCGTAGCCGTCGCGCCTGACGCGGGCGATCTCCGCCTCGAGCGCCGCCGCGTCGACCAGCGTGCCGGGCGTGTATCGCTCGAGCGGCACCTGCTCGGTCAGGCGGCGCCGCTGCGCCGGGCTCATCTGCGCAAGGAAGAGCTTGCCGCTCGCCGAGCAGTGCGCCGGGACCCTGGAGCCCGGGTGCAGGTAGAAGCGCAGCGGCGCGGCCGTCTCGACGCGGTCGAGGTAGACGACCTCGGAGCCGGCGAGCGCTGTGAGGTTGCAGCTCTCGCCCAGCGCGTCGACCAGGTGCCTGAGCACCGCGCGCCGCGCGCCGTGGAAGGTGTTGTTGAGCAGCAGGTTCTCGGCGAGCCGCCGAAGCCGAACGCCGGTGCCGTAGTGCCGCCCGTCGCCCTCGCGCTGCAGCAGCCCGGCCGATTCGAGCTGCGCGAGCATCCGGTGCAGCGTCGGCTTGGGCAGGCGGGTCTCGTCGGCCATGTCCTGCAGCGAGAACACGCGGTCGCGCGCCGCGATCACCTCGAGCAGCGCGATCAGGCGCAGCGTCGGCGTGTCGCCGTCGATCGCGCTCAGCCGGCCTGCGGAGCGCAGCGCCGGCACACGCGGCGGGGTTCGCTCCGTGTCCATGCCAGCACTCTAGCAGAATCCGGCTGGATCTCGATTTATGTGGCTGGAGATTCCGATTTCCGGTATCGACCTTGACTTCGTCGGGGTTCTTTCCTACAGTGCGGGCACCTTCCGCCCGTCGCGTTCCGTGCGGGCGACGTGGCCTGCACGCACGCCGGACGTGCCTGCGCCACGCGCCCCGAGCGGGCACCCCCCGCCGGCCACGACCGCTCGCCCCCGCATTCCAGCCACTGCCCGGTTCCACCCAGGAGACGCCCCGATGAGCCCCGCCGCACCCAAGACCAAGACCGCCAGCCTGAAGAAGGCCTCCGCCAAGTCCACCGCGACCAAGGCGCCCGGCGCCAGGACCGACCGACGCAGCGTCGTCACCGGCGTCCAGAAGATGACCCCGTCCGAGGCCTTCGTCGAGACCCTGGTCGCACAGGGCGTGGACACGATGTTCGGCATCATGGGCTCGGCCTTCATGGACGCGATGGACATCTTCGCGCCGGCCGGCATCACGCTGATCCCGGTCGTGCACGAGCAGGGCGCCGGCCACATGGCCGACGGCTACGCACGGGTCAGCGGACGCCACGGGGTGGTGATCGGGCAGAACGGTCCCGGCATCAGCAATTGCGTGACCTCGATCGCCGCCGCTTACTGGGCCCACAGTCCCGTCGTCATCGTCACCCCGGAGACCGGCACGATGGGCATGGGCCTGGGCGGCTTCCAGGAGGCGAACCAGCTGCCGATGTTCCAGGAGTTCACCAAGTACCAGGGCCACGTGAACAACCCGAAGCGGATGGCCGAATTCACCGCACGCTGCTTCGACCGCGCGCTGTCCGAGATGGGCCCGACGCAGCTCAACATCCCGCGCGACTACTTCTACGGCGAGATCCAGTGCGAGATCCCCAAGCCGATGCGTGTCGAGCGGGGCGCCGGCGGCGAGCAGAGCGTCGCGGCGGCGGTCGACCTGCTCGCGACCGCGAAGTTCCCGGTGATCCTCTCGGGCGGCGGCGTCGTGCTCGGCGACGCGGTCGAGGAGTGCAAGGCGCTCGCCGAGCGGCTCGGGGCGCCGGTCTGCAACGGCTACCTGCGCAACGACTCGTTCCCGGCGAGCCACCCGCTGTGGGCGGGCCCGCTCGGCTACCAGGGATCGAAGGCCGCGATGAAGCTGATCGCACAGGCCGACGTGGTGCTCGCGCTTGGCTCGCGGATGGGTCCCTTCGGCACGCTGCCGCAGCACGGCCTCGACTACTGGCCCAAGGACGCGAAGATCATCCAGGTCGAGGCCGACCACACCAACCTGGGCCTCGTGAAGAAGATCACCGTCGGCATCCACGGCGACGCGAAGGCCGTCGCGCGGGAACTGATCGCGCGGCTCGCGAAGAAGAAGCTCGCCTGCGACGCGACCAAGGCCAAGCGTGCCGCCACGATCAAGGCCGAGAAAGCCGCGTGGGAGAAGGAACTCGACGGCTGGACCCACGAGCGCGACCCCTTCAGCCTCGACATGATCGAGGAGGCCAAGAAGGAGAAGGGAAGCTGGCTGCACCCGCGGCAGGTGCTGCGCGAACTCGAGCGCGCGATGCCCAAGCGCGTGATGGTCTCCACAGACATCGGCAACATCAACTCGGTCGCCAACAGCTACCTGCGCTTCGAGGAGCCGCGCAGCTTCTTCGCGCCGATGAGCTTCGGCAACTGCGGCTACGCGCTGCCGACGATCATCGGTGCGAAGGTCGCCGCGCCCGACCGGCCCGCCGTCTCGTACGCCGGCGACGGCGCCTGGGGCATGAGCATGAGCGAGATCATGACCTGCGTGCGACACGACATTCCGGTGACCGCGGTGGTGTTCCACAACCGCCAGTGGGGCGCCGAGAAGAAGAACCAGGTCGACTTCTACAACCGCCGCTTCGTCGCCGGTGAACTCGACAACCAGAGCTTCGCCGGCATCGCGCGGGCGATGGGCGCCGAGGCGATCGTCGTCGACAAGCTCGAGGACGTCGGCAAGGCGCTCAAGAAGGCGATCGACATGCAGATGAACCAGAAGAAGACCTGCGTGATCGAGATCATGTGCACCCGCGAGCTCGGCGACCCGTTCCGTCGCGACGCGCTGAGCAAACCGGTGCGCTTCCTCGACAAGTACAAGGACTACGTGTGACGCTGCCGCAGGACGCGACCGGCACGCCGGTCGCGCTCGACGATGCCGCACGGGCGCATCCGCGACTCGCGGCGCTGATCGCCTCGGCGCGCGAGCGCGCCGGCGCATCGCCGATGCCGCTCGCGCTCGTCTATCCCTGCGACGCGCTGGCGATCGAGGCGACACGCGCGATCGCCGCCGCCGGCATCGCGCGGCCGGTGCTCGTCGGACCGGGGGCCGGAATCGAGCGGGCGAACGAGGCGGCCGGCGGGCAGGCGCTCGACGTCGACATCGTCGACACCGGCGCCGACGACGCCGATGCGCCGCTGCGCGCCGCGACCCGCGCGACCGCGCTCGCCCGCGACGGCGACGTGAAGGCGCTGATGAAGGGCTCGCTGCACACCGACACGCTGATGTCGGCGATCGTCGACCGGCACGCCGGGCTCAGAGGCAAGCGTCGGATCAGCCACGCCTTCGTGTTCGACCTGCCCCGCTACCACAAGCTGCTCGCGCTCGCCGACTGCGTCGTCAACATCGCGCCGAACCTGCACACCAAGCAGGACATCCTCGGCAACGCGATCGACCTGCTCCAGTGCCTGGGCATCGCGCACCCGAAGGTCGCGATCGTCGCTGCGGTCGAGACGGTGAACCCGGCGATCCCCGCGACCGTCGACGCGCAGGCGCTGGTCGGGCAGGCACGCGCCGGCGCGTGGCCGGGCGCTATCGTCGAAGGCCCGTTCGGCTTCGACAACGCCTTCTCGGCGCAGGCGGCCAGGACGAAGCACATCGTGTCCGACGTGGCCGGCGACGCCGACCTGATGCTGATGCCGGACCTCAACGCCGGCAACATGCTCTACAAGAGCTTCAACTACGTCGGTGGCGGCGACTGCGCTGGCCTGGTGCTGGGCGCGCGCGTGCCGATCGTGCTGACCTCGCGCGCCGATTCGCTCACCGCGCGGATCGCGTCGGTCGCGCTCGCGGTGCTGGCAGGCGGCACCTGACGCGCCGCCCGCGAGCCCGCGCTCAGGACGCGCGGCTGCCGGCGTCCACGCGGATCCTTTCGCCGACCCCGAAGGCCGGCTGATCGGCGTAGCGCAACGTGCGCGTCGAGCCGTCGGCGAGCCGCACCAGCACGTCGTAGTGGGTTTCGGTACGCACCTTCTTCTCGATCGCGTTGCCGGCCACCGCGCCGCCGATCGCGCCGAGCACCGTCATCGCCTTGCGGCCGTTGCCCTTGCCGACCTGATTGCCGAGCACGCCACCGACGACGCCGCCGCCGATCACGCCGACGCCGCTTCCGGACGCCGGCTCCTCGACACGCGTGATCGACAGCACGGTGCCCACGTTGGGATCGACGGCAGCGACCGGCGCGGCGGGCGGCTGCACGCGCCGTGGCGACTCGCTCGCGACGGGTCGCGACGGCGCCGGTCGTGTCGCCTGCCTCGCCGGCGATTCCGCCGTCGGTGCCCGATCCGCCGCGACAGGCGAAGCCGGTCGCGCCGCGTCGGCCTGGGGCGGACGATGCGCTTGCGTCTGCTGCTGGGGCTGAGGCTGCGCGCCTGCTTCGGCTGATGCGACCGCCGCTGCGGCGGACGTCGTCGCCGTCGAAGCCGTCGCCGTGGACGCTCCCGTCGTCGGCAGCGCCGATGCGATGGCCGCCTGCGGCGACGCGCTCTTGGCGAGTGGCGAATCGATCAGGCCCGTCAGTGCACCGACCCCCACCAGGCTGAGGACGGTGACGCTGACCGCGGCGGTCGCGACGAGGGGATGGATGCGCCGCTTCGGCGCGATCGTCGTGGTATCGAGATCGGACATGGGAACTCCTCGCGCCGGTAGTTGCGGGGCATCGAACGGCCCCTGGTTCGGCGCGAGGCGATTTGGCCCGATCGGAGCGCCGACGGCAGCCTGCGGGCGCACCGGCGGCAGCGTTGCGCGGACGAACGGCGGCTCGCCCGGCCCGGCCCGGCGTGGCCGGGGGGTCGGGCGAACCGACGCTCATCCTGCGATCAGGGCAGGATCACCTTGTCGATCACGTGGATCACGCCGTTGGAGGCGAGCACGTCGGTGCCGGTGATGTTGGCGGTCCGCCCGCGTGCGTCGGTGATCACCAGGCCTGCGTCGACCGTGAAGGTCTTGCCGGTCTCGAGCGTGGCGATCGGTGCGCCGACCGGCACGTCCGCCTTCAGCACGCGCCCGCTGACCACGTGGTACTTCAGCACGCTCGTCAGCAGCGGGTGGTCGGCGAGCAGCGCTTCCTTCGTCACGCCCAGTTCGGCGAGCAGCGCGGCGAACGCGGTGTCGGTCGGCGCGAAGACGGTGAACGGACCGGCCCCCGACAGCACGCCGTCCAGCCCGGCGGCCACCACGGCCTCGACCAGGATGCCGAAGCCCGGCGTCGCGATCGCGGTCTCGACGACGTTCCGATTCGCCGGCAGCAGGACCTTGTCGATGACGTGCACCACGCCGTTTCGCGCGGCCAGGTCGGTCGACACGATGTTGGCGACCCGGTTGCGCCCGTCCTGGATCGTCAGAGCGCCGCCGGTGCCGGCTTCGACCTTGAAGATGCCACCCTGCACGGTGGTGATCGCCTTGCCGGCGGGCACCGCGTCCTTCCTCACCTCGGCCGGCAGCACGTGGTACGTCAGCACGCTGGTCAGCAGCGTCTTGTCGGCGAGCAATTGCTCCTTGGTGACGCCCAGTTCGGTCAGCAGCGCCGCGAACGCGTTGTTGGTGGGCGCGAAGACG
Source organism: Lautropia sp. (assembly GCA_050248115.1). GTDB lineage: Bacteria > Pseudomonadota > Gammaproteobacteria > Burkholderiales > Burkholderiaceae_E > Lautropia. The sequence continues at coordinate 363,210 of JBFWSZ010000007.1, read as the reverse complement.
GTGAACGGCCCTGCCCCGTTGAGCGTGTCGTCGAGCCCGGCAGCGGTGACCGCCTCGGTCAGGATGCTGAACTGCTGCGGATCGTTCTGGGCGACGCCGAGCACGCTGGCCTGATCGTCGTCGGAGCTGCTGCCACAGGCGGCAAGGAAGGCGATGCTGCATGCGGCCAGCCACTTTCGCACACTCGGGTTCATGTCGCGGTCTCCTGCAAGGTGGGTTGCGGCGACCACCGACCGGTGACCGCTCAGTTCAAATAGTAGACTGATGCGTTCACAGACAGGACTGTAGGGTCATTCGGTGTTCGGCGCGGCCGGGGTCGTCGCAGGCAGGTGGCGCGCACGGCGCGCGCACCCGGGCCGCAAACCGCGCGCCGAGCGGGCGACCGAGCGGGCGGCAGCGTACGGGCTGGATGAGGCCGCGCGTCGCGGCGACGCGCGCGGGCAGGCTCTGGCGGCGTTCGACGATCAGCCGGAGGCGGTCGACGCGAAGCCGCTCAAGCCTTCGCGTCGGCGGCGGATCGATCGACGGGCAGATGGCACCGCGAGAGGCTCGGCTGGGTCCGTGCGACGCATCGGCCGCAACCACCCCCGCGGTGCAGGTCGATCAGGGCTTCGCGGCCTTCTGCCCGTCGTGCTTCTGCCGGTGGATATGGCGGCTCGTGCGATCCTCGGCCCGGTGCAGGCGCGCCCGCTCCTTCGCGGTGACGGTACCGTCGGCTTTGGCCTTCTCCTCGGCGCGGGCGACGCGCGCCTGCTGGCGCTCCATGCGCTGCGCCTCGCGCGGGGTGAGTTGGCCCGACGCGACGCCCTGCTCGATGCGCCGTTCCTGGTTCGCCTGCCGCTTGTCGACGCCGGGTGTCGCCGGCGCGCCGCCGGGCGACTGGGCGTGAGCGGTTGCCGCGGCCAACGACAGTGCGACGACCGCGGCGAGGGGTGAGAGGCGAGCGAACATGGTGTCTTTCCTTTTTCGATGTTTTCCGGCGGAACGGCCCGCAGGCATGGAGAAGAACGCCGACGCCGGCCGCGGCGCGCACGCGGCCGGCGTAACTTTGGGTAAACATCGTAGCGGTGAATTGCACGCGTGCCAACGCGGTTGGCGACGCAGCCACCGTTGCAGCCACCGACGCGGCCGACCCGGCTGGAGGTCCGGCCCCGGCGGCGGCGGCGCCCCACCTAGAATACGCCTCACGGCCCGAGCGACCCCGCAGCGGCGCCGTCCGGAACAGGCCGACCCGATGATCACCTATTCGACCGAAATCACCGTCAAGTGGGGCGAGTCCGACCCGTTCGGCCTCGTCTACTTCCCGCTGATGCTCGCCTGGTTCAACGACACCGAGCACGAGTTGCTGCGCACGATCGGCTTTCCGACCGACAAGCTGATCAAGGAGAACCGCACGGCTTTCGTGATGGGCGAGGTGCACTTCCGCTTCGTCGGTCCCGCGGCGTACGGCGACCGGGTACGGTCGACGATCCAGCTCGCGAAGATCGGCAACTCGACGCTGCACTGGGACTGCAAGGCAGTGCAGGTGGCGACCGGCGCGACGATCACCGAGGGCCGCGCGACCCGCATCCACGCGCAGATCCAGCCCGACGGCACGCTCGCGTCGCTGCGCATCCCGGAGAACATCCGAAACGCGCTGACCCGCCCGGGCGGCCTGATCAGCATCGCGCCGAATGCCGACAACGACGCGCTCGCGGCCGCCGATGCACCGCCGATCGTGAACACCTGAGCCCGGGGGTTCAGGCGCCGTACGGCCCTTCGCCGCGCCGGATCGCGCGCAGCAGCCGCACGCTGCGCACCGCGAGCCGCGCGAGATGCTCGAGCCGCTCGACCGGGTGCTCGGCCGAGTAGCGCCAGTGCAGCGAGAACGCCTCGAAGTGGCTGGGCCACGGGTTGGCGGTCGACGCGCTGTCGTCGTGGAAGCGGAAGGCGGCGAGGTAGTCCGGAATCTGCACCGGCGCCGACTCGCGCGCAAGGCGAAGCCAGAGGTCGTAGTCCATCGCGTAGCGCAGTTCGGTCGAGAAGCCGCCGGACGCGAGGAAGAACGGGCGGCGGATGAAGGTCGAGGGGTGCGGCACGATGTTGGCGCGCACGAGTTCGCGCCAGCTGTAGGGCTTGGTCTCGAAGCGGTTCTCCTCGATGCGACCGTCGAGCAGCGCGGCGCAGCGACCGACGACCCACTGCGTATCGGGCTTCGCGGCGAACACCGCCGCGACCTTCGACAGCGCGTCGCTGCCGAGATAGACGTCGTCGGAGTGCAGGTGTGCGATCACGTCGCCGCTGGCGGCCTCGACGCCGGCATTCATCGCCCGCGCGATGCCGCCGCCGACGTCGCGCAGAAGCCGGACGTCGGCGCGGCCCTGCGCAAACGACGCGAGCCGCTCGAGCGTACCGTCGGTGGAACTGCCGTCGACGAACACGCGTTCGATCTCGACGCCCTGCTGTGCGTCGACCGAACCGATCGACTCGTCGATCCAGTCGATGCTGTTGCGCGTGCAGGTGACGATCGAGAATTTCATCGGCGGTGATCGCTGTGTGCAACGGCCGTGCCGGGGCGCCGGCCGGCGGGCAGGAAGCGCGCCGTCGCGCCCTCGAGGCCGCTCACGCCGCAGTGCGCGGCGAACGCCGCCGTGGTGCGCCCCAGCCGCTTGTTGCGGTGAACGACGACCGAGAGGATACGCCGTTCGTCGGGGAGGGTCGTGCGCACCTCGACCAGCGTGCCCTCGGCGAGCGCCTGCGCGACCGCGTGACGAGACAGGAAGCCCAGGCCAGCACCCTGCGCGACCACGCGCTTGATCGCCTCGGTGCTGCCGAGTTCGAGACCGATACGCGGACTGCGCAGGTGCCGCATCAGCCAGGCGTCGGTCACCTGACGGGTGCCCGATCCCTGTTCGCGCAGCACCCAGTCGGCCGCGGCCAATTGCCTGCGCGTCGCGGTGCCGCGCGCGAGCGGGTGCGTCGGCGCCGCGACGACGAGGAGCTCGTCGCGCAGCCACGGATGCACGATCAGGTCGGGATGGCTCTGCGGGCCCTCGATGAAGCCGAGATCGACGTCGAAGGCGGCGACCGACGCGATCACCTCCCGGGTGTTGCCGATGCGAAGCGACAGCGGGCTCGCCGGGTGGAGCACCGACCATCGCGCGACGCGCTCGGGCAGCAGGTATTCGCCGATCGTGAAGCTTGCCGCCATGCGCAGCGGAGCCCGGTGCTCGTCGGCGAACAGCGACTGCAGTTCGGCGGCGCGGTCGATCAGCGCCTGCGCGTGCGGCAGCATCGCGCGCCCGTTCTCGTTGAGCACGAGCCCGCGCCCGATCCGGTCGAAGAGGCGCTCGCCGAGCGTCTGCTCTAGATCGATCAGCGCCGTGCTCGCCGCCGACTGCGAGCGCGCGATCCGCGACGCCGCCCCCCGGGTGCTGCCCTCGAGGGCCGTGGCGACGAACACCTCGCATTGGCGCAGCGTGAGCCGCAGGCGCGCGCTGCCGCCGTGCGATTCGGACCCGGCGCCGCCGCCGGCGGTGCCGGGCGCGGCGGCATCACCATCGAGCCGCGGCTTCGGCATCGGGCCCATCGCTTTCGTCCCTTCGCGGCGCAGCGCCGCATACGATCGGAATTTCCGGTTGATCGTATGCATTTTATCCGCTTTTTCCGGTGAGCGTCCCCCGTTAGCATCGCCGGTCCGGTCGCCTCGCCTGGCGGCCGCCCACCGAGCGAGGCTCCGTGTTCAACTTTCTGTCCAGCGAACCGGTCCACGATCCGCTCGCGCCGGCGGCGCCCGGCGCCGCGACCGAGGTCAAGACCACCACCTGCTACATGTGCGCGTGCCGCTGCGGCATCCGCGTGCACCTGCGCGACGGCGAGGTGCGCTACATCGACGGCAATCCGAATCACCCGCTGAACAAGGGGATCATCTGCGCGAAGGGTGCGTCGGGGATCATGAAGCAGGTGTCGCCCGCCCGGCTCACCCGGCCGCTGCTGCGCAAGCCGGGCACCGAGCGCGGCGACGGGCACTACGAGCCGATCTCCTGGGAGCGTGCCTTCGAACTGCTGACCGAACGGCTCGGCCGGATCCGCGCGACCGATCCGAAGCGCTTCGCGCTGTTCACCGGCCGTGACCAGATGCAGGCGCTGACCGGGCTGTTCGCGCGCCAGTTCGGCACGCCGAACTACGCGGCGCACGGCGGCTTCTGCTCGGTGAACATGGCCGCCGGCATGATCTACACGATCGGCGGCAGCTTCTGGGAGTTCGGTGGCCCCGACCTCGAGCGCGCGAAGCTGTTCGTGATGATCGGCACGGCCGAGGACCACCACAGCAACCCGATGAAGGCCGCACTCGGCGCCTTCAAGCGCGGGGGCGGACGCTTCATCTCGATCAACCCGGTGCGAACCGGCTATTCGGCGATCGCCGACGAGTGGATCCCGATCAGGCCCGGCACCGACGGTGCGCTGTTCATGGCGCTGCTGCACGAGCTGATCGCGTCCGACCAGATCGACCACGCGTTCCTCAAGCGATACACCAACGCACCGCAACTGGTCGTGCTCGACGAAGGCAAGCGCCACGGCATGTTCGCGCACGACCCCGACCCGGCGCGCGGCGCGCCCGGCGACGGACGCAACCCGCACAACAAGCTCGTGTGGGACAAGTCGAGCGGCAGGGCGATGAACGCGTACCCCGAGGGCATCGCGGACGGCTGCGATCCGGCGCTCGAGGGCCGCTACCTGCTCGATGACGGCACCCGCGTCGCCCCGTCGTTCCAGCTGCTGCGCGAACGCGTCGCCGACTGCACGCCGGAGTGGGCGTCGGGCATCACCGGGATCCCGGCAGCGCGCATCCGGCTGCTCGCCCGCGAGCTCGGCGAGACCGCGCTGAAGCAGGCATTCGAGGTGCCGGTCGCGTGGACCGACGCCTGGGGCAAGCGGCACGCGTCGACGCAGGCGCGTCCGGTCGCGTTCCACGCGATGCGCGGTCTGGCCGCACACTCCAACGGTTTCCAGACGGTGCGCGCGCTGGCGGTGCTGATGAGCGTGCTCGGCACGATCGACGCGCCCGGCGGCTTTCGTCACAAGGCGCCGTACCCGCGGCACATCGTGCCGAACTACCGCGCGTTCAATTCGCCGGACGCGATCCAGCCGAACACGCCGCTGAACGCCGCGCCGCTCGGCTTTCCGGCCGGGCCCGACGAACTCGCGATCAACGCCGACGGTTCGCCGCTGCGCATCGATCATGCGTTCTCGTGGGAGCACCCGCTGTCGGCGCACGGCATGATGCACAACGTGATCACCAACGCGGTGAAGGGCGACCCCTACCGCATCGACACGCTGATGATCTTCATGGCCAACATGGCCTGGAACTCCAGCATGAACACGTCGAAGGTGCGCGAGATGCTGCGCGCGAAGGACGACGCCGGCGAGTACATGATCCCCTTCATCGTCGTCGCCGACGCGTTCCAGAGCGAGCAGGTCGGGTTCGCCGACCTGGTGCTGCCCGACACGACCTACCTCGAGCGTCACGACGTGATGAGCATGCTCGATCGGCCGATCTCCGAGTTCGAAGGGCCGGTCGATTCGGTGCGAATCCCGGTCGTCGCGCCGCTGGGCGAGTGCAGGCCGTTCCAGGAGGTGCTGGTCGAGCTCGCGTCGCGGCTGAAGTTCCCGGCGTTCACCACCGCCGACGGCGGGCGCAAGTTCAAGGACTACCCGGACTTCGTCGTCAACTTCCAGCCGGCGCCCGGCATCGGCTTCCTGCTCGGCTGGCGCGGCAAGGACGGCACCGAGCACCTGCGCGGCGAACCGAACCCGAAGCAGTGGGAGATGTACGCGAAGAACGACTGCGTGTTCCAGTACCACATGCCCGAGTCGATGCACTTCATGCGCAACTGGAACCGCGAGTACCTCGACTTCGCGAAGGAAAAGGGGTGGCGCCAGAAGAACGACCCGATCCAGCTTGCGCTCTACTCCGACACGCTCCAGTCGTTCCGCCTCGCGGCGCAGGGCCGTACCGACGGCCCGCAGCCGCCCGAGCACCTTCGCGAGCGCATCGCCACCTACTTCGACCCGCTGCCGTTCTGGTATCCGCCGCTCGAGGCGGCGGCGAGCGACCTTTCGACCTACCCGCTGAACGCGATCACGCAGCGCCCGATGGCGATGTACCACTCGTGGGACTCCCAGAACGCGTGGCTGCGGCAGATCCACAGCCACAACTACCTGCACGTGAATCCGGCGACGGCGCACGCGGCCGGCATCGCCGACGGCGGCTGGTGCTGGGTCGAGAGCCAGTGGGGCAAGGTGCGCTGCATGGTCCGCCACAGCGAGGCGGTCGAGCCGGGCACCGTCTGGACCTGGAACGCGATCGGCAAGGCGGACGGTGCGTGGCAGCTCGCGCCCGGCGCCGACGAAGCGCGCAAGGGCTTCCTGCTCAATCACCTGATCTCGGAGGAACTGCCGCTCCCCGGCGCCGCCGACGCGTCGGAGGACGGCGGCGGCGGTGCGCGCACGATCAGCAATTCCGACCCGATCACCGGCCAGGCCGGCTGGTACGACGTGCGGGTCCGCATCCGACCGGCCGAGGCGGCCGAGCCGGATGAGACCTGGCCGCAGGCGGGCAGCATGCCCTCGGTCCCCGGGGTGCTCGGCGCGCAGCCGCAGGGCAGCGACGGTCAGCGCGGCGCGGCACAGGCGATCCGCACGCAGGTGATGGGCTACTTCGCCTCACGGAGCAGACGGACATGATCGGCTGGTTGAAGGACCTCCTGAAGGCGAACGCGCTCGACGAGTCGCCGGTCGCGAGGGATCGCACGGCCACGCCGCCCGCGACCACGCGTCCCGCACCGACGGGGCAGGCCGGCGACTCGGTGCGGGCGGCGCCGGGCGAGACGCTCGCGAAGCAGCTCGCGCTGGTGATCGACCTGAACGTGTGCGTCGGCTGCCACGCGTGCGTCACCTCGTGCAAGCAGTGGAACACCTCCGGCTCGGCCGGCCCGCTCGCCGACGAGCGGCCCTACGGCGCGGATCCGACCGGCACCTTCTTCAACCGGGTGCAGACCTGGGAGGCCGGCACCTACCCGGCCACCGAGACGATCCACTTCCCGAAGAGCTGCCTGCACTGCGAGGACCCACCGTGCGTGCCGGTGTGCCCGACGGGCGCGAGCTACAAGCGCAAGGCCGACGGCATCGTGCTGGTCGACTACGACAAGTGCATCGGCTGCAAGTACTGCGCTTGGGCCTGCCCCTACGGCGCGCGCGAGCTCGACGAGACGCGGCAGGTGATGACGAAGTGCACGCTCTGCGTCGACCGCATCTACGACGACGCGCTGCCGCCGGAGGATCGAAAGCCCGCGTGCGTCAAGGCGTGTCCGACCGGCGCGCGCCTGTTCGGCGACGTCAAGGACCCCGATTCGGAGGTGTCTGCCGCGATCCGCGAACGCGGCGGCTACGCGCTGATGCCCGAGTGGGAGACCAATCCCGCGAACCGTTACCTGCCGCGCCGGGTCACGCGCTCGCAGTAGGCCCTCGACCCGAGACCGCGACCCGTCCGCGCCACCGCGCGACGCCTTTCCAAGGACCGTTTCCATGCATCCCGCCTTCTCGATCCTCTTCTTCACGACGCTCGCGGGTGCCGCGCAGGGGCTCGTCGTCGCGCTCGCGGTGGCGGTGCTCGCCGGCGTGCCGATGAAGGCCGGCTTCCTGTCCGGCGCGCTGGCATTCTCGTTCGTGCTGCTGCTCGCCGGCCTCGGCGCGTCGTTCCTGCACCTGGGACGCAAGACCCGCGCGTGGCGCGCGGTGCTGATGTGGCGCACCTCGTGGATGTCGCGCGAGGTGATCGTGCTGCCCGCCTTCATCGCGCTGGTCGGCGTCTGGTGGCTCGCGCTGCGCGCGGGCCCTGGCGATCCGTGGCAGTGGCTGCTACCGGTCCTGCTGATCGCCGGCTCGTTGGCGCTGTGGTACTGCACGGCGATGATCTATGCGTGCCTTCGCTTCATCGAGGAGTGGGCGCATCCGCTGACGATCGCGAACTTCGTGCTGATCGGCCTGTCGTCGGGCCTGGTGCTCGCGTGCGCGATGGCGGCGGTCGCGGGCGAGGCCGCACTGCTGCAGGCGGCCCGGCCGTGGGCGCTCGGTGTGACGGTGCTCGCCGGCGTGGTGCGCTGGGTCAGCCTCGCGCGCAACGCGAACCTGCGCCATCGATCGACCGCGAAGACCGCGACCGGCATCCAGGGCGGCAGGCTGGCACAGACGTCGATGGGCATGTCGGCCGGCGCGTTCAACACCCGCGAGTTCTTCCACGGCGCATCGGCCGTCGCGGTCGCGAACATCCGGCTCGGCTTCCTGCTGCTGCTGTTCGTGCTGCCGATCCTGCTGATGCTGTGGGGCGTGCGCAGCTGGGCGGCGGCCCCGTGGCTGCTGGCGGTGCTGCTGCAGGCACCCGGCCTGCTCGCCGAGCGCTGGACCTTCTTCGCGCAGGCGCGCCATCCGCAGAACCTGTACTACCAGACGGTCTCCTGAGCTCACGACGGCGCCGCCGGCGCCGCCTCAGACCGCCGGTACGTCGCTGCCGCTCCACAATGCCTGCGCGCGCGCCCAGGCCTGCGCGCCCACCTGCCGGCCGAGCATCAGGCCGAAGCGGTTGCCGTCCTCGAAGTGGATGCCGCCGAGCAGCCTCGAGTAGCCGGCCTCTTCGGCCGCGGCGGTGAAGGTCGGCCAGCTCAGCGTCACCGGCTCGCGCGGCAGCAGCGGCTCGGCCTGCAGCGTCGCCGGCGCCTGCGTGTGGCTGCCGCCGAAGCGGTCCGAGCCGGTGAAGCGGCGCAGCACCTCGGCCGCGGCGGTGCTGAAGCCGCTGTGTCCCGACGGGTACTCGGGGAACGGCGGCGTCGGAAAGCGCTCGCGCTGGAAGGTGCGCCAGGCCGCGCCGTCGATCGTCACGATGCCCCCCGCCGGCCCGGCGCTGCCGAAGCCGCGGATCGCCTGCCCGTTCTTCAGGTACCGGATCGCCGTCAGCGGTCGCACGTAGTCGTAGTGGCGCTTCGCGTCCCAGATCGCGATGCTCGCATCGAGCACCGCGTTCGACAGCGCGAAGAACATCCGCACGTCACGGTCGAGGTCGTGTGCGTCGCGCACCGACACCATCTCGGCGAACAGGCACCAGTGGCCCGGCGGCAGCTCGGAGTGCGGGCCGTCGGCCCAGTACTCGGCGATGACCTTCTCACGCTCGGTGAGCGCCATCTCGATGTCGATCACCGTCTGCGCCTGCGCGGCGAACGCGGCGGTGCCGGCGGCCTTCGGCGGCGGTGGGCGGAACTGGCTGGCGGACGTCAACGCGAAGGGCCGGACCTCGCGCCAGTGCGGGCCGATGAACGTCGGCGTCACCAGCACCCCCGTTTCGTCGACATAGCTGATCGGCTGCCAGCGATCGGGCACCGCGATCGTCGACTTCGCCGTCGGCTGCAGGAAGCTCGCCGGGGCATTGAGCGGCACGTAGCCGGTGGTGTCCGCATAGGGCACGCCGCTCGCGGTCCCGGTGCCGTCCTGGTTCGCGCCGTCGCGTCGGCGAAACGTCACCACGGCCTGCGCCGCGAGGTTCCCGATGCCCTCGGGACGACTGCGTTCGACGGTCACCGTGTCGGGAGCGCGTCCCAGGGCCTTCATCGTCGCGTCGAACAGCGGCTTCGATCCGGGATACTGGTCGAGCAACGCGACGTAGGCGGCGTGGCTGATCGCGACCGCCTTGTTCTGCATCGTGCGCTCCTCGGCCGGTCGTCGCAGCGTCGCGCCGAGTTGCGTGCCGACCGCGACCGGATCGTAGGCGGCCCACGCATCGAACATCGCGGTCTGCACGATCGCGAGTGATCGCGCGACCATCGGCGGCCCGGGCTTGGCGACACGGATCGCCTCGAGCGCGGCCCGGACCCACACGAGGACGACGTTTCCCGCGGGGGCGCCGGCGGCGTCGACCACCGTCGCGCCGATCGTGGCGTTTGTCCCGCCGGTGCCGGCCGGGGCGCCACCCGCGTCCGGCGCGGCGGCGGCAGCACCGTCGCCACCGCTGCCGCCGCAGGCGGCGAGGCCGGCGCCGAGGCAGAGCGTGGTACCGGTGGCGAGGAATCGGCGGCGGGTCATCGTCAGGATCTCCGTTGGGCTGGGCAGTTCGAAGGGCACGGCAGGGGAAACGGTGACCCGGGGCGCGCCTGGCGCAGCCGGACCACCGGGCAGTCGGCGCGCAGGCGGTACGATCGGGCCCTCTCCCTGACGCACGCGCGACCGCGCGAAAGGCGGCACACATGGCGGGCATTCCCACATCGCTCGTACTCGGCAGCGGCGGCTCCCGCGGGCTGACGCACATCGGCGTGATCCGATGTCTCCAGGACCGCGGCTACGACATCCGCGCGATCGCCGGCAGCTCGATCGGGGCGCTGATCGGCGGCATCCACGCGACCGGCAAACTCGATCTCTACGCCGACTGGGTCGGCGCGATGCAGCGCAGCGACGTGCTTCGCCTGCTCGACCTCTCCTTCGGCGGCGACGCGATCTTCAAGGGCGAGCGGATCATGGCGGCGATGCGCGAACTGATCGGCGAGCACGACATCGAGTCGCTGCCGATCGGCTTCACCGCCGTCGCGACCGACCTGTCGCACGCGAGCAGCAACCGCGAGGTCTGGTTCAACCGAGGGCCGCTGTTCGACGCGATCCGCGCGTCGATCGCGGTGCCGACGATCTTCGCGCCGGTCCGCCTCGGCTCGCGCCTGCTGCTCGACGGCGGCATCGTCAATCCGGTGCCGGTCGGCCCCACGCTCAACAGCCTCACCGACGTCACGGTCGCGGTCGATCTCAACGGGCGCCCCGAACCGATCGCCGCACGCGCGGCCGACGCCGACCGGTTGCCGCTGTCGGTCGCGAGCGTCTACCGCGAACGCATCGGCAGCTTCTTCGAACGCTGGTGGCCGGGCGAAGGCGCGGGGGCCGACGCGAGCGCCGCCGGTTCGCCGGCGACTCGGGCGGGCGCCGCCGACGCGGTCACCACCGGCAGCGCCGACGCCGGCACGCCGCCGGTCGATGCGATCCCGCGCGAGGCGCCGGGTCGCGCGGCGCCGGTCCGCGCGACCGCCGAGAAGGTGGGGTTCACCGACATCGTGCTGCGGTCGATGGAGGCGATGCAGGCGAGCATCACCCAGTTCAGGCTCGCGGCGACGACGCCCGCGGTGCTGATCCACATCCCGCGGAACCTGTGCGGCTTCTTCGACTTTCACCGCGCTCGTGAGCTGATCGCGTTCGGTTACGAGCGCACGGCGATCGCGCTCGACGCCTACGAGCGCGACCGGCGCGGCATCGCGCGAGGCGACTGAGCAACGGGCCGGGCGGCCGCCGCGCGCACGGTGGAACGACATGCCGCGGCGCGGCAAACGGAAGGGGATCGACAACCGACGGGTCCGCAGTAAGGGGGCGGCGCGACCGGCGCCGGGGCGCGACCATAGCAGCCGCGCGCGTCGGATTTCCGGCCGGGTGGCGACCGGAGGTCGTTCACGCTCAGCGCGAGGCCCTCGTGTGAAGGGCGTCGACACCAGGCGTGCGGCGCCCCTGGCCGGGCGGGTGTCGACCGGGCAATGAAAGGATCGGCGGGTTCACGAGACTTCACCCGGACCGCGGAGCAACCCCGCCCCAATCGGGTACAGTCTCGCCACCATGTCCAGTTCGGGTATCCCGTTGCGCGCGCCAGGCGCGACCGCCGACGCGCCCCACCCCGGGTCCTGCCTGCTGAACGAATCGTCGGGCACGACGACGGCCTCCGCCGCCTTCGTGCCGTTTCCGGCCCCGGTGTCGCTGGGCGCGCTCGTCGGGTTGGGCGCGACGGAGCCCGGCGCGACGCGGGTGCAGCTGCAGCGCCCCGCCCGACTGCCCAGGGCGTTGACCCTGTTCGATTTCGACTGGGACGGGCTCGGCTTCGCGCGGCACGCCGCCGAGGTGTCGTTCCTGCGCGCCGGCTTCGACCTGTTCTCCTTCCCCGACAACGCCCGCCTCGCGTGGTTCGACATGGACCGCTTCGTCGACCGTCAGGTCGCACGCGCGCGGCGCGAGGGCGTCGACGCGCTGGTGTCCAACAACGAGCAGTTCGGGGCGCTCGCGGCGGCGCTGGTCGCCGAGCGCCTCGGCCTGCCCGGCACGCCGTCGAAAGCGGTCGTCGCCTGCCAGCACAAGCTTCACTTTCGCAAGGTGATGGCGCGCGTCGCGCCGCAGGCCAACGTCACCTTCGCTCCGCTGCCCTGCGAGTTCGGCGACACGCTGAAGGTCGAGCTCGACTACCCGCTGTTCGTGAAGCCGGTGAAGGCCGCGTTCTCGGTACTGGCCAGGCGCATCGACTCGGCCGCGGAGATGGCCGCGCACATCCGCTTCTCGCCGGCGGAGGAGTGGGTGATCAGGCGGCTCGTGAAGCCGTTCAATGCGGTCGCGTCGCGGCTGCTGCCGGGCGAGATCGACGCGAACCACATGCTGATCGAGGAGCCGGTGCACGCGCCGCAGTACAACCTCGACGGCTACGTGTGGCGCGGCCAGGTCCGCACGCTCGGCGTCGTCGACGAACTGATGTATCCGGGCACCCAGGCCTTCCTGCGCTTCCGGTATCCGAGCCAGCTCGCGCCCGCGGTCCAGCAGCGCGCGGCCGACGTCGCGTCGCGATTCCTGGAGGCGGTGGGCTTCGACCACGGCTTCTTCAACATGGAGTTCTTTCACGATCCGCTCACCGACCGGCTCAGCATCGTCGAGTTCAACCCGAGGCTGTCAGGGCAGATGGCCGACCTCTACGAGCGGGTCGACGGGCTCGACGTCTTCGGGATGAACCTCGCGCTGGCGTTCGGGCGCGACCCGGCGCAACTCGCCAGGCGACCGGCGAGCGGCGGCGTCGCGGCGAGTTGCGTATTCAGGACCTTCGATTCACGGCCGCCGCCGGCGCAACCCGACGCCGCGCGCCGCAAGGCCCTCGCGCGGCAGATGCCCGACGTGCTGCTGATGACCTTCCCGAAATCGAGCGTCGGCTTCAAGCGTGAACTGAAGTGGCTCGGCAGCCACCGCTACGGCGTGATGAACCTCTCCGCGCCCGATGAATCGTCGCTGCGCGAGCGCCACCGGCAGGCCGCTACGCTGCTGGGATGGCCTGCGCCCTGGTGAAGATCGCGCCGTCGGGCCGCGGCGGCCCGAATCGCGGCAGCGGCGTATCGATCACCAGCGCCAGCACGCGCAGGAAGTCCCGCGCCTCGACCGGCGCATCCTGGACGAGGAAGTCGACCAGGCCGCGCATCAGCAGCGGTCGCTGAAGGAGACCGATGCCGCGCAGGCTGGCGACCGCGCTCTGCAGGCCGCCGACGTCGAGCGGCGGCGTCGTCGGGCTCGTGCGCGGCAGCGCCAGCGCCCGCACCAGTTCGTTCGCGACGCGCTGTGCGCGCAGCTCCGGCTGCGCCGTGGCACGCGCGAGCAGCATCACCGTCCAGCGCACCGCCTGCGCCGCGTCGATCTCCGCCTCGTCGCCACGGCAGCGCGTGCTCGAGTCGCCGGCGAGACGCACCCGCAGGAGCATGTAGTAGATCCATTCGGACAGCGTCACCCGCTGGTCGAGCTCGATGCGGGCGCGCAGCGCGCCGAGGAGTTCGCGGGGCCACGGTTCGGCGAGCCCGCGCAGGCTCGCCGCGCAGCGCTCGAGCAGGGGCCAGCGCAGCGCCTGTATCGACGCCGACGGCAGGCGCCGCAGCTGGTCGGCGATGTGCTGCTGGCGCGAGGACGCCACGCGCCAGCGCGGCGGCCACGTCGACTCGTCGGCACCTGCCCCGCAGACCAGCAACATCGCGAGCGCTGCGGCGTCGTTGGCGTCGTGCGTCGCCTGCACCAGCGCGATCATCGGATCGCCCGGATCGGCCGCGTCGCGAAGCACCGCCCGATCGAATGCGAGCGCCGGCAGCGCGTGACGTGCGAGCCAGGCGGCGCTCGTCTGCGCCTCGGCGAGCGCGGCTCCCGCGGCCGAATCAGCGGCATTCCCGGCGTTCCCGGCGTTCCCGGCGAGCCCGGCAATGCCGCCGGTCCGCATCGCATCGCTCGCGTCCGCGACGCCCGTGCCCGGGCCTGCCGCATCCGCCTCGGCGCACGGCAGCGGGCCGGCGGCGTAGCCCAGCAGCCGCGCGATCCGCTCGCGCAGCGGCGGATGGGTGCGCAGCCAGGTCGCCGGCATCGCCGAGGCATCGAACATCGCCGCCCTGAAGCCGGCGACGCAGGGCTGCTCGAGCGGCGAACGCGCCCGGCGCTCGCCCCAGGGCCGCGGCACGCGCGTACGGGCGGCGAGCGCAGCGGCGTCGGCGATCCACCAGAGCTTCCTCAGCGCGCGCGCGAGGCCGGTCGGTTCACGCGTCAGCACGACGGCCAGCGCGTCGGCGTGGAACTCCCGGTTGCGGCTCATCGCCGCCGCGATCAGCGTCGCCGCGAGATGGCCGGCGGATCCGCACACCAGCAGGATCGTGCCGATCGCGCCGAAGCGGCGACCGGCGTCCGACACCAGCTCCAGCCCGGCGTTGAGCGCGGCGACCCGCGTGCCGACGGCAACGTCGCCGCTTGCGATGTGCGCGATCTCGTGCGCGATCACCCCCTGCAGTTCGTTGCGCGACAACCGCTCGAGCGCGCCGGCCGTGACGATGATCGCCGACGCCGGAACCGTCAGCCCGGTCGCGAGCGCGTTGATCGACGGTTCGCGCTCGACGACGAAGATGCGCGGCACCGGCACGTGCGCGGCGAGCGCCATCTCCTCGACCACGTTGACGAGGCGCCGCTCGGCGAGCGTCAGGCCACGGCCGCCCGGCTCGACCGCCCTTGCGCCCAGCCGCTGTGCCACCGTGTCCGGGTGGCGGTCGAAGCGCGAGAGCTCGACCAGCGAGCCGCCGACGACGAGGCCGGCGGTCGCGAGCACGTTGATGGTGTGGAACCCGATCGGCAGCGGCGCTTCGGCGAACAGCGCGCGCCAGATCAGCCAGCCGGCCCCGTCGAAGACGGCGACGACGCCGAGCACGGCGATCGCGTAGAGTAGCCAGAGCCTGCGCGCGGCGCGCGCGGCCTCGTACCGATGACGATCGAAATCCACGTCGGCACGGCGTCAGGACAACTGCACGGCGACCGGTTCGCGCTCCTGCGCGCGGCGGGTCGCGCGCAGGTGGCCGGCCTGCGTGAAGCCGCAGGCGGTGGCGATCATGCTGGCAGGGAACTGACCGATGCCGTCGTTGTACGCGTTGACCGCGTCGTTGAAGGCCTGGCGCGAGAACCCGATGCGGTTCTCGGTCGACGCGAGTTCCTCCGCGAGCTGCATCACCGACCGGTCGGCCTGCAGTTCGGGATACGCCTCGATGACCAGCGAGAAGCGGCCGAGCGCGGTCGCGAGACCGGCCTCGGCGCGGTCCAGCGTCTCGATCAGGTCGGCCTTGCCGCGAGACGCCGATGCCGCCTCCCGCGCGTCGCTCGCGCGCTGGCGGGCGAGCGTCACCGCCTCCAGCGTCTGGCGCTCGTGCTTGAGGTAGCCCTTGGCGGTGTCGACGAGCGCCGGGATCAGGTCGTGTCGACGCTTGAGCTGCACGTCGATCTGCGAGTAGGCATTGTCCATGCGGTTGCGCAGCCGGACCATCCGGTTGAAGGCGAGCACTGCCCACCCCACGACGAGCACGGCGAGCACGGTCAGGACGACGAACGGCGATGGCATGGACTTCTCCTGCTTGACGAGGAGAAGGTTAGTGGCAAATGCGTCGAAGCGGCGCGCCGTTGATCAGCGTTCGCGGCTCGCCCATCCGACCGGGTCGCGACGCGCCTGCGGCGACGCCGCGCGCATTCGCACCCGCGGGGCCGCAGGCCCGCTTCGTCGCCCTGGGTCTACCTGCCGTCTGCCGTGCCCTGGATGCGATCGAGTTCGGCCGCCGTGATGTACTCGAACAGCGTGACCACCCGGCTCGCGCCGGTCACGCGCGACGCGATGATCGCGGCGCGCTGGCCCTCGTCTTCGGTGACCAGGCCCATCAGGTAGACCGTCGAGCGTTCGCTGACGACCTTGATCGTGTTGGCCGACAGGTTGCGCTCGCGCACCAGCGCGGCCTTCACCCGCGCCGTGAGACCGGTGTCCTTGGTGCGGGTCGCGAACGACGCCGCCGGGCTGATCTCGATCTCGTTGTACAGGTCGCGGATGTTCGCGGCGGCGTTGCGCGCCACCTGCTCGGCGCGCTGTCTCGCTTCCTCGCTGCTGGCCTGACCGGTCAGGAGCACGCGGCGGTTGAAGCTGGTGATCGACACCGACGCGGACCCGTCGGCGAAGGCGGCGTTCAGCGCGCGCAATCCGTTGAGTTCGATCCCCTGGTCTTCCGTCTGCGCGCCGATCGAGCGGCGGTCCATCACGGCCAGGGTGCCGACGGCGGCACCGGTGAGCGCCATGCCGAAACAACCCGACAGCCCGAGCGAAAGCGCGGCCAGGCCCATGACGGTTGCGCGCCGCGCGACGACGGCGGTGGATCGACTCATGCACCTGCTCCCCTGGCCTTGTGTGGACCGGGATTATAAGGAGTCGAATGCACCCCTGATCCAGGTCGGCGCGCCAGCCTCGAAGGCGACGACGTCGAAGCGACAGGCCGGCCACGCACGCGCGCCGTAGTGCTGCTGCAGGTAGAGGGTCGCCGCGCGTCGCAGCTTCGCCTGCTTGCGATGGTCGACACTCGCGGCCGCGCCGCCGAAGCGCATCGACGCACGCGAGCGCACCTCGACGAACACCAGGGTATCGACGTCGCGCATCACGAGGTCGAGCTCGCCAAGTCGGTAACGCACGTTCGCCGCGACGAAGCACAGGCCCTGCGCCTGCAGGTGCGCGCGCGCCCGGGCCTCTGCCGTTGCGCCGTCGATCGCGCGCCGGGTGGGGCTCAACGCGCGCCCGGGTTACAACGGCACCGGGACGCCGTCGCGGTAGACGGCGAGCACCGGCAACCGCTCGATCCGCGGCCGGTCGGCGTCGTAGCGAAGTCGCCCGCTGAGCCCGTCGAGTTCGAAGCGGCCGGTATTCGTGAACATC
The DNA here is from genome assembly GCA_050248115.1 of Lautropia sp. GTDB lineage: Bacteria > Pseudomonadota > Gammaproteobacteria > Burkholderiales > Burkholderiaceae_E > Lautropia. The sequence goes on along the minus strand of JBFWSZ010000007.1, from coordinate 346,154 downwards.
GCGCGCGCCACGCGCATCGCGTCGACGCCCAGGCAATAGAGCCGCTGCATCTCGAGCGAGAAATCGGGCGGGATCGGATCGTAGCCGAGCGTGGCCGGATACGAGGGGTCGAGGATCGACGGCATCTCGAGCAGCCGCACGCCGTTCAGCTCGGGCACCGGTCGCGCGGCTGGCCCGCCGACCGAAAGCAGCGAGGTGCCGAACATCGGGCGGGCGTTGCCGAGGATCGTGCTCACCGGACGGGCGAGGTTCGAGTCCATCGACAGGAACACGATGTCGCCGGTCTCGTCCTTCACCAGCGTTCGGAACTTGTAGAGCCCGCCGAGCTCGAGCTCGAGCGGCAGACCGGCGTCGCCGCCGAGCTCGCGCCACCGCTCGAGGAAACTCGCCGCCGCGCGACGCCCGAGCGACGTGTCGGCGGTGACGATGCTCGCGCGCGGCGCCGCCGCGATCGACTGCGCGACCCGGAACGCTTCCTGCGCGATCAGGCTCGCCTCGAGCTCGACCGCGAGCGTGAAGACGATCACGTTCCACGGCAGCGCCACATCGCCTTCGATCTGGTTGAGCGTGACGGTGGTGATCGGCACGTCGCCGAGCTGGAGCAGCGAGCTCGCACCGGCGCGCGTCAGCGGCCCGAGCACGAGCGCGGTGCCGCGTTCGAGCATGCCGCGATACGCGCCGGCGAGCGACGCGGCGGTCTCGTCGATCTCGTAGATGTCGACGGCGAAATCGCGGCCTTCGCGCTTCCAGGCGGCTTCGATGCCGCTTCGCACGGCGGTGCTCGCACGGCCGAACGGTCCGCTGGTCTTGGGTAACAATAGCCCGATCCGGTCGACGGGGGCCTGCGCCCTCGGCATGCCGCCCTGCGCCGTCAGGGTCGCTGCAGCCGCCAGCGACAGCAGGATTTCACGACGCCGCATCCATGTCTTCATCGATCCACCATCCGGAAACTGCCGACGCCGTCCCGACGCCGACCGACCCGCGTGCCGGCATCGCATCGGCGTTGAATTCAGCATTATATGTAGTCGCCACCCCGATCGGGAACCTGGACGACCTCAGCCCGCGCGCGCTCGAGGTACTGCGAGGGGTCGACCTCGTCGCATGCGAGGACACGCGCAAGAGCAAGCCGATGCTGCGCAGCTTCGGCGTCGACACGGCGTGCGTTGCGTTCCACGCACACAACGAGGCCGCGATGACCGCGCGCCTGCTGGCGCGTCTGCACGAAGGACAGCGGATCGCGCTCGTCTCGGACGCCGGCACGCCGGCGATCAGCGACCCTGGCGCGCGGCTGGCACGCGCGGCGCTCGACGCCGGGCTTCGCGTGACACCGGTCCCGGGTGCGAGCGCGGTCACCGCGCTGGCGAGCGCGGCCGGCCTCGCCGATGGCCGCTTCCTGTTCGAAGGCTTCCTGCCCGCTCGCAGCGGTCAGCGACGCGCACGGATCGAGGCGCTCGACGATCTCGGGGTCGCAGTGATCCTGTTCGAGGCGCCGCATCGGATCGAGGAGACGGCGGCGGACCTGCTCGCGGTGCTCGGCCCGGACCGCGAGATCGTCGTCGGGCGCGAACTCACGAAGCTGTACGAACAGATCGTGCTGCTCAGGCTCGGCGACTGGCCGGCGTGGCTCGCGGCCGACCCCAACCGGCGACGCGGCGAGTTCGTGCTCGCGCTGCACCCGCGCGTACGCCGCGTGCCGGACGACGTCGAAGGCGCGGTCGACGACACCGGGGCCCCTGCGTCTGCGTCAGGCGACGCGGGCCCGTCGCCACTGGGGCGCAGCGCGATGCGAATTCTCTGCGAGCAGCTGCCGCCGCGTCAGGCGGCCAAGCTTGCAGCCCGGATCAGCGGCGACGACGCGGACGCGTTGTACGCATTCAGGGCCGCGCAACGATCCAGGGCCTGAGACCGGTCTCCGCCTCGATCCGCATGGCCACCGCCCTGGCACCGGCGTGGTCCGGCCAGGGCCCTGCCTGCACCCTGAACACCGACGCGTTGCCGATCACGCGGATCGGCCTGTCGAGCCAGTCGAAGCGCGTCTGCATCATGCCGCGTCCGGCATCGGCGGCCTCCCGCGACGAGAACGCCGCGAGTTGCACGTAGTGCTGTCCGGCCGGCGCGCTGGCGATCGCGACGGTCGATCCGGACGGTACCGCCGACCGTTCGGGCACGCGCGCCAGTGCGGGCGCCGCTGCCGTCTCGGTCGGCGGCGGCGCCGCTGCCGCCTCTACCGTCGACGACCTCGCCGGCGTGGTTGCGGCAGCCCCGTCGATCAGGCGTACCTCGACCCTCGCGCTGCCTGCCTCCAGATAGCCGAGCTTGTGCGCCGCGATCATCGACAGGTCGATCACGCGACCGCGCAGGAACGGGCCCCGGTCGTTGACGCGGACGATCGCCGAGCGGCCGTTCTCCAGATTGGTGATCCGGGCATAGCTCGGCAACGGCAATGTGGGGTGGGCGGCGGTCATCGCGTACATGTCGTAGGGTTCGCCGGTCGAGGTCGGTTTGCCCTGGAACCTGCGACCGTACCAGGAGGCGGTGCCCCGTTGCACGAAGGGCCGTCGCGCGTCCTGCGGGACGTAGTTCGTCCCGAAGACCTCGTACGGCCGGTTGGCACGCGGGTGCAGGGGCTCGCTGATCGGGGTCGCGTCGGCGATCGACGACGGATCGGGCAGCGGCGAAGCGCCGGGGCCATCGTCGAGGTAGTAAGCGCCCGCTACTCCGGAAATTCGCGTCGACGCTCCGGACTGCGACGGGGTCCGAAGCGCGTCGACCGCAGCGCCTCCCACCGTGGCAGTACCCGCCCTTGGGGCCTCGCCCGTGCGGGGTCCCTCGCCGGATCCGGCTCCGGCCGGCGCGGACGCCGTGCGCGGGTCGGCGGGCACCGCCGTGTTTGCCGTCGCCGTGTTCGCCGTCGCCGTGTCGGCGTCGACCGCGCGCGGCATCTCGACCGACCGCGGCGGCATCGGGTCGATCACGGTCGACGTGCAGGCGGCGGCGCCGAGCGCCACGAGCAACAGCGGGGCGACGGCTGATCTCATGTGGAGTCTCCGGTGGTCCATCGGGGCTTGCGCGGCGAAGCGGCCGCGAGACGATCGTCGCGCGCGGGCGGCATCCAGCGCAGCAGGATCGCCAGCAGGGCCATCGGCCGCGGTATCACGGCGACGCGCCATCGTGCCCGCGATCGCATCGAGCGCGCCGCGGGGTACGCCGCCGGGTGTGCCGCGCTCAGCGCGCCGCGCCGCGCTCCTGCGCGACGAGACGATTGACGACTTCGAGCGCGGCCTCGTTCGATCCGGCCATCGACGGCGCCGTCAGGTACTTGCCGTTCACCCCCAGCGCGGGGACCCCGTCGATCGCGTAGGCATCGGCGAGCTTGTCGGCGCGCTGCATTTTCGTGCGCACCCCGAACGATGCCCAGGCGTCGTTGAACGCCTTGGCGTCGACGCCGAGCGGCGCGAGGACGTCGAGGATCTCCTTCGGGTCGAGCATCCGCTTGCGATCGGTGTGGATCGCGGCGAAGACGCGTGCGAGCACCTTCGGCGTGTCCATCTGCATCGCCTGCAGCGTGAAATAGAGTTGCTGGTGACGCTTCTCGCGGAACGGGACGTGCTGCCGGCGGAACACCACGTCCGCGGGCAGCGCCGCCGCCCACTTCTCGATCACCGGCTCGAGCGACGCGCAGTGCGGACAGCCGAACCAGAAGAACTCGACGACCTCGATCTTGCCGGCCGGCACGTCGGTCGGCGCGGGGGCGGAGAGCTTCTTGAACGCACCGGGCGGGTCGGCGGCGACGGCTCGCAGGGTCGGCAGGATGGTGCCGATGCCGATCGCACCGAGCGTCGAGAGAAATTGCTGTCTGTTCATTGGAGGTTCCAGTTCGTTGTTGGACGGCGGGCGCCGTCCTGCCGCGTGGCCGGACGAGCCCGTCGCCGACCAGCGGCCGTGGGTGCCATGGTCAACGCGCGAGCAGGCCCCGGGGCCGACGACCGTTCATCGCTGACGCAGCACCGACGCCTCGATACCGTTCTCGGCCAGCCTCGCCCGCGCGCGGTTCATCGGATCGAGCCCCTGGTATGGGCCGACCCTGACCCGATAGAGCGTACTGCCGTTGATCTCGGACTGCACGACGCTGGCCTCGAAGCCCATCAGCGCGAGTTTGGCCTTCATGCTCTCGGCATCGCCGCCGGACCTGAACGCCCCGGCCTGCAGCAGGTAAGTGGTCGCTTGCTCCGCGCGTGGAGAAGCCTGCGGGGCGGTGGCGATCTGCGGCTGCGCACGCGGCGCGACGGACGGCGTCGCGACGATGACCGGCGCGGGGCCGGGACGCGCCGGCGTCGCGGCGGGGGCCTCCGGCGCCGGCGGCGCGACGACCGGGGCGACCCGGGTGTCTTCGACCCGCCGGGCCGCGGGTGCCTCGCGCGGCCGCGACAGCGACCGGTTCGGATCGGGAACCTGGACCGGCGCCCTCGCCCCGGCGTCCTGGGCAGGGGGCGTGGCCGCGACCTGCGGCAGGCCGGACTTCGGCTCGCCGCCGATGAACGGCACGTTCGCCTTCGTGACGAACAGCGCGGTGACGACGGCTGCGGCCAGGCCGAGCACGATGCCGATCAGGATGCCGAGATAGGTGCCCCCGCGCTGACGGGACTGCGCCGCGATCGCGTTCATCGAGGTGCTCCGGCCGACCGGCGGTTCCGCGTCGAGGCTCGGGCCCCTTGCAAGGCATCAGGCTCGATCAAACAGCAAGTGCTCACATTCGCTCCGGTGCGGCGACGCCGATCAGCGCCATGCCCGATCTCAGCACGGTCCGGGTCGCGACGAGCAGCGCCACCCGCGCGTGCCGTACCGGCGCATCGTCGACGAGCACGCGTTCGGCGTTGTAGAACGCGTGGAACTCGGCGGCGAGATCACGCAGGTAATAGCAGAGATGGTGCGGCGACAGGTCAGCGACCACCGACTCGAGCACTGCCGGATACGCCGCCAACCGCGCCATCAGCGCCACTTCGCTCGCGGCGACCAGCGGGCGCACGAGTGCCGCGGCCTGCGCGGTCGACGGACCGGCCGACTGCGTGCCGGACGGCGTGCCGACGGTCACCGGTGCATCATGCGGATGCCGCGACCTGACCTGCTCGAGCACCGAGCAGATCCTCGCGTGCGCGTACTGGACGTAGTACACCGGGTTCTCGTCCGAGCGCGACAGCGCCAGGTCGACGTCGAACACGAATTCGCTGTCGGCCTTTCGCGACACCAGGAAATAGCGCACCGCGTCGCGGCCTCGGGCAAGGTCGCCCTCACCCGACCATTCGATCAGGTCGCGAAGCGTGACGTAAGCGCCCGCTCGCTTCGAGATCTTCACTTCGGCGCCGTCGCGCATCACCCGAACCATCTTGTGCAGCACGTAGTCGGGATAGCCTCGAGGGATGCCGACACCCAGCGCCTGCAGGCCGGCACGCACCCGCGCGATCGTGCCGTGGTGGTCGGACCCCTGGATGTTGATCGCGCGCCTGAATCCGCGCTGCCACTTGGTGACGTGATAGGCGACGTCCGGGACGAAGTACGTGTAGCTTCCGTCCGACTTGCGCATGACGCGATCCTTGTCGTCACCGTAGTCGGTCGTGCGCAGCCACAGCGCGCCGTCCTGCTCGAACGTCTTGCCCGCGCCGATCAGTCCGGCGACGGTCTTCTCGACGAGCCCGTCGGTATAGAGCGAAGACTCGAGGTAGTAGCGGTCGAAGCGAACCCCGAAGGCCTGCAGGTCCAGATCCTGTTCGTGGCGCAGGCAGGCGACGGCGTGCCGGCGAATCGCGTCCAGGTTCTCGCTGTCGCCGCCGGGATAGTCGCGCGCGATGTCGGCGATGTACTCGCCGCGATAGCCGTCGGCCGGAAAGCGGGCGTCGTCGGTCGCGATGCCGCGCAGACGCGCCTGCACCGATCGCGCCAGGTTCTCGATCTGCGCGCCGGCGTCGTTGTAGTAGAACTCGCGCGACACCGCGTGGCCCTGCGCCTCGAGCACGTTCGCGAGCACGTCACCCAGCGCCGCCTGCCGGCCGTGGCCGACGTGCAACGGCCCGGTCGGGTTCGCCGAGACGTACTCGAGCAGCACGGTCGATGCGGTGTCGTCGCCGTCACCGGGCGCCGGGTCGACGACCTGCCGGCGCGCGACGTGGCCGAAGCGTTCGCCGGCGACGAGCACCTCCACGAGCACGTGCTGGCGCGCGGCGTCGGTGAACACCATGTTCACGAAGCCGGGCCCGGCGACCTGCGCGCTCGCGACCAGATGACCGGCCCGCTCGACGATCGCCGCGCACAGGCGCTGCGCGAGATCGCGCGGTGCGACGCGCAGCGGCCTTGCGAGCTGCAGCGCGAGATTCGTCGCGAGATCGCCGTGCGCCGCGTCGCGCGGACGCTCGAGCACGATGCTCGCCTGCGACGCTGCCTGCGCGTCGACACCGAGATCGACGATGGCGATGCGCAGGATCCGGACGAGTTCGTCCACCTGGGAATTCAGCATGAGCAGGATTCTATCGACAGGCCGCGCGGCGACGCTTTCAGCCCACGCCGGCGACGCAGGCGTGTGATCGCCGCCACAGTCGGCGACGTGCGAAACGGCAGCGGCCGGCGCGCGAATCGCGCGCCCTCGCACCCGCCGCGAGGGGTACCGCTGCACGAATAATGCTTGAAGCTGGAGCGAGGCGCTGCGATACAATCCGTCCACCGCAACGGGTCGACGGCCTCGACCGGCCGTCTCACCCGCACCAGCCCGCGAGCGACGTGAAGCCGCCATCGCCGGTAATGATGAATGCGCCCCTGTCGGGCACGCCTGGGTCACATTAGGATCACGATGGACTTCAACGACAAGATTGCCCGCGCGTCGCTTCACGTGGAAGTGGCTGATCGCGTACGCGAGATGATCTTCGAGCGAACGCTGCCGCCGGGATTCCGGATCGATGAACTCGAACTGTCGGCCAAGCTCGGCACGTCGCGCACGCCGCTGCGCGAGGCGCTCAAGGTGCTCGCCAACGAAGGCCTCGTGAAGCTCGCGCCGGGCCGCGGCGCGTTCGTCACCGAACTCGAACTGCACGACCTCGAGTCGCTGGTGCCAGTGCTCGCGATGCTCGAGGGTCGCTGCGTCGCCGAAGCCGTGCGCCGGCAGACACCCGCCGACGTGAGGCGGCTCGACGCAGTCCAGCAGAAGATGGAGCTGCACGTGCAGGCGGGCGACGTCCAGGCGTTTCACCAGGCCACCGACCAGTTCCACCAGATGCTGCACTCGCTCGCGGGCAATGCGTGGCTGATGAAGATCACGACCGACCTGCGCAGCTTCCTCAGGCTCGCACGCGGGCAGTCGCGGCACCCGGACAACCGGCTGATGCAGTCGCTCGCCGAGCACCGCACGCTGATGCGCAACATCGAGCGCGGCGACGCCGACGCCGCCGAACAGGTAATGCACCACCATCTGTTCGCCCAGCTTCGTGCGTGGAAGGCGGCGCGGGCCCAGGCTCCGTCGACCGCACCCGCCGACGCCACCACGCACGACGCGCCACACGCGCCCGCGGACGCCCGCGCGTCCGTCGACGTGGGCGGACACCCGCACGGAACGGCCGCCGGCGCCGCACCGTTCAGCGCATCGGTCGGTGTTTGAGCGCTTCCGCCAGGCGCGCAAGACGGTCCGCGAGAAAGAGGACTTCGGTGCGCTGATCGCCGACTGCCGGCAACTGCTCGGCGCGCGCGGCGAATCCAACAGCCAGGTGATCGCCGCGCGTGCGCTCGCACGTTTCCAGAACCTGTCGCCCGACGGACTGCAGCAGTTCTTCGATGTGCTCGCCGATGAATTCGATCCGGATCCCGGCACGGTCCTCGCGCTCGCCGAGCAGTACGCGGTCGCCCGCTCTCCCGACAGCCTGATCCGGCTCGCTCGCGCGGCCGAACCGCCGCGACAGGAACTGCTTCGCCGTCTCAACCGTGCGCCCGGCGGCACCGCGATCATCGTCGCGATGCGGGAGCGCCTGCTCGAGCGGCTGAAGACGCAGAAGCGGCTGAAGGCGGTCGACGCCGACTTCGAGCACCTGCTCTCGTCCTGGTTCAACCCGGGCTTCCTCACGCTCGCGCGCGTCGACTGGAACTCGCCGGCCGCGCTGCTCGAGCGCCTGATCAAGCACGAGGCGGTGCACGAGATCGACGGCTGGAGCGACCTGCGCCGGCGGCTCGAGCCGGATCGGCGGTGCTTCGTGTTCTTCCATCCGGTCCTCGGCGACGATCCGCTGATCTTCGTCGAGGTCGCGCTGGTGGCGGAGATGCCGACCGCGATCGCGCCACTGCTGGATCGCAGCGAGCCGGAGCCGATCGATGCATCGAAGTTCAAGGTCGCGGTGTTCTATTCGATCTCGAACTGCCAGCCCGGCCTGCGCGGCATCAACCTGGGCAATTTCCTGATCAAGCGGGTCGCCGAGCAGCTCGAGCGGGAATTCGACAGCCTCAAGACCTTCTGCACGCTCAGCCCGATCCCCGGCTTCGCGAACTGGCTCGCCAAGGCGGCGAAGGCACAGGCCATCGACGACGACACGGCGGCGCCGGCCAAGCTCGCCAGGATCAACCAGACGCTCGCGGCGCTCGTCGAGCGTCACGGCGTCGATCTCGCCGGCCTGAAGGCGACGCCGCTCGCGACCGACGACGAGGCCGCGCTGAAGGCGCTCGCGGCATGGTTCCTGGTGCGCGGCTCTCACCTGCCGAACGCGGATCCGGTCGCGCGCTTCCACCTTCACAACGGTGCCCGGCTCGAGCGGATCAACGCCGAAGCGGATCTCTCGCGCAAGGGCGTGAAGCAGGCGCACGGCATGATGGTGAACTACCTGTACGACCTCGGACAGATCGAGGCGAATCACGAAGCATTCGTCGGCGGTTCGGTCAGCGCGTCGCGTGCCGTGATGGCGTTGGTCTGAAGCACGCCGCCACGCGCATCTGCTTTACATCTCCGCCACGCGCACCTTCGACGCACCCCCGCCAAGCGCCCCGCCACGCCCAACCAGACGCCATCCACACCCGACCCGATGAAGACCGACACCACGCCCCGCGCCGGCGCGCGCCGCAGCAAGCCCGCCAACCGGAACCTGTACGCGCTGCTCGCCGCCGGCTTTCCAGCCGACCGCTCGCGCTGCGCGATCGAGGCGATCGACCGGCAGGGCCGCGCGCTGTACTACAGCTGGAACGACATCGACCACGCCAGCGGACGCATCGCGAACGCGCTCGCGTCGCTGGGGCTGTCGCGCGGCGCGCGGGTGGCCGTGCAGGTCGAGAAGTCGCCGGAGGCGCTGCTGCTCTATCTCGCGTGCCTGCGCGCCGGCCTGGTGTACCTGCCGCTCAACAACGCGTACCAGGCGTCCGAGATCGGCTACTTCCTCGAGAACGCCGAGCCGGAGGTCGTCGTCTGCAGCCCGAAGAACGAGGGCTGGATCGCGCCGATCGCGGCTCGCCTCGGGAAGTGCCGCGTGTTCACACTCGGCGAGGCGCGCGACGGCAGCCTCCTCGGCTTCGCCGCGGGATTTCCCGACGCATTCGACACGGCCACGCGCGGCGACGACGACCTCGCCGCGATCCTGTACACCTCGGGCACGACGGGGCGCAGCAAGGGCGCGATGCTCACGCACGGCAACCTGTCGAGCAATGCCGCCACGCTCGACCTGTACTGGCGCTGGCGCCCGACCGACGTGCTGCTTCACGCGCTGCCGATCTTCCACGTCCACGGCCTGTTCGTCGCGAGCCACGGCGCGCTGCTGGCCGGCGCGAAGATGATCTGGCTCGATCGCTTCGATCCCGCCACCGTGTGCGCGCAGCTCAAGCGTGCGACGGTCTTCATGGCGGTGCCGACGATGTACGTGCGCCTGCTCGGCGAGAAGGCCTTCGATCGCGACACCGCCGCCGGCATGCGGCTGTTCGTGTCCGGATCGGCACCGCTGCTGCCGGACACCTTCCAGCAGTTCGAGGCGCGCACCGGCCAGCGCATCCTCGAGCGCTACGGCATGAGCGAGACCGCGATGCTCACCAGCAATCCCTATGACGGCAACCGGCGCGCCGGCACCGTCGGGCTGCCGCTGCCCGGCGTGACGTTGCGCATTGTCGACGACGCGGGACGTCCGTGCGGCCTCGAGGAGATCGGCGCGATCCAGGTGCGCGGGCCGAACGTGTTCGCCGGGTACTGGCGGATGCCCGACAAGACCCGCGAGGAGTTCACCGAGGACGGCTTCTTCCGGACCGGCGACATGGGCAAGCGCGACGCGAACGGCTACGTGTCGATCGTCGGGCGCAACAAGGACTTGATCATTACCGGCGGCTACAACGTCTATCCCAAGGAGATCGAGTCGTACATCGACGAGCTGCCCGGCGTGTTCGAGTCCGCGGTGATCGGCGTGCCCGATGCCGACTTCGGCGAGGCGGTGACCGCGATCGTCGTGCCGCTGCCCGGCGGGTCGGTCGAAGCGGCGGATATCATCGCCGCGCTGAAGGCGAAGATCGCGAACTTCAAGGTGCCCAAGCGCGTGTACGTGCAGGCCGAGCTGCCGCGCAACCAGATGGGCAAGGTACAGAAGAACCTGCTTCGCGAGCGTTTCGCGAAGCCGAACTGAAGGGGCGCCGCCCCCGGGAGCCACGGACATGGCCGTACTGATCGCAGGGCTCGTCGTCTTTCTCGGGCTGCACTCGACCCGCGTCTTTGCCGACGACTGGCGAAGCGCCCGGATCAAGTCGCTCGGCGAGCCCGCGTGGAAGGGGATCTACTCGGTCGTCTCGGTGATCGGCTTCGCGCTGATCGTGTGGGGCTACGCGATCGCCCGGCAGCACCCGGTGGTGCTGTACGTGCCGCCCATCTGGACGCGACACCTCGCGTCGCTGCTGACGCTGCTCGCATTCGTCCTCCTCGCCGCCGCGTACGTGCCGCGCAATCACCTGAAGTCGTCGATCGGACACCCGATGGTCGCCGGCGCGAAGCTCTGGGCGTTCGCACACCTGCTGGCGAACGGCACGCTCGCCGACGTCCTGCTGTTCGGCGGTTTCCTCGTGTGGTCGGTGCTGCTGTTCCGTGCGTCGCGGGCGCGAGACCGTGCGAACGGCGTCGCGCGCGCCGCGCCCTCGGCCGCGATGACCCTCGTCACGATCGGCGCGGGCGTCGTCGCGTGGATCGCCTTCGCGTTCTGGCTCCACGGCTGGCTGATCGGCGTGCGGCCCTTCGGCTGAGGCGCGGTCGGGCGTGCCCGATCGGTGCCGGCATCGGACTTGCCGCGCGCGCCCTCGGCGCGAGGCCCGATGAAGCCGGCCCGGCGCGCAGGCTCGGCGCGCCGTCGCGCCGCGACGGCCGGGCCGCCGAGCCGGGCGACGGTGATGGTCGTCGACGCGGACGCGTCGGCGATCGACTCGCTGCGCGGCCTGCTCGAAGCCGCCGGCTATTCGGAACTGCTCACGACCGCCGATCCGTCCCGCGCCGACCAGCTGCTCGACGCGCACTCGCCCGACATCCTGCTGCTCGACCTCGCCGCGCCGGCCGCACCGGGTGCCGGCGGCTTCGACGTGCTTCGACGGCTTCGTGCAATAGAGCGCTGGCGCTACCTGCCGGTGATCCTGATGACCGCCCGGACCGACGCCGACGCGAGGCTGCGCGCGCTCGAGCTCGGCGCCACCGACATCCTCGCCAAGCCGGTGGACGCGAGCGAACTCGCGCTGCGCCTTCGCAACGCGCTCGGCATCAAGGCCTACCAGGATCGCCTGCGAAAGCTCGACGCCCTCACCGGCCTCGCGAACCGCGCCGAGTTCATCGACCGCGTGGATCGCTTGCTGCGCGAACCCGGGCAGCACGCCGTCGCGCGAACGCTGATGCTGCTCGACGTCGATCGCTTCAAGCACGTCAACGACAGCCTCGGACACGAGGCGGGCGACGAACTGCTGCGCGGCGTCGCGACCCGTCTTGCCGAGGTCGTGGTGACCTTCGGCGGCACCGGCAAGCGCGCCGAGGACCTCAATGCAACGCCCTGGCTCGCGCGGATGAACAGCGACAAGTTCATGGCGCTGCTGCCCGGCGAGACCGGCGAGGAGCGCCACGAGCAGTGCATGCGCGCCATCGTCGACTGCTTCGACCGCCCGTTTCGCGTCGCGGGTCGCGATCTGCTGGTGAGTGCGAGCATCGGCCTCGCGCGGTATCCGCTGCACGGCGAGCGCGCCAGCGCACTGACGCAGCGCGCCGAGCTCGCCGTCAAGCAGTCGAAGCGTCAGGGCACCAATCGTGTCACGGTCTACAGCGAGCTCATCGGCACCCACGCGACCGGACGGCTGGCGATGGAGCAAGCGCTGCGCCACGCGCTCGCCCGGGGCGAGCTGCGGGTCTTCTTCCAGCCGAAGGTCGCCTCGCGCGACCTGAGGATCTGCGGCGTCGAGGCGCTCGTGCGCTGGCAGCACCCGGACCGCGGGCTGCTCGCGCCAGCGCACTTCATCCCGATCGCCGAGGAGACCGGCCTGATCGCGCCGATCGGCCGATGGGTGCTCGAGGCGTCGTGCCGGCAGATCGCCGCGTGGGACGCGAAGCGGCTTCCGGCGATCGCGCTGGCGGTCAACGTGTCGGCAACGCAGTTCGCGCGGGCGGACGTGTGCGCGATCGTCGCGGATGCGATCGCCGGCAGCGGACTCGACGCATCGCGGCTGACCATCGAGCTGACCGAGACCACGCTGATCGGCGGTTCGGATGACACGGCCGCGCAGTTGCAGGCCCTCGCCGCACTCGGCGTGCGCCTGTCGCTCGACGATTTCGGCACCGGCTATTCGTCGCTCACCTACCTGCGCCGATTCCCGATCGCCGAGATCAAGATCGATCGCGCGTTCGTCGCGGGGCTGCCCGCCTCGCGCGACAACGTCGCGATCGTCAACGCGATCCTCGCGCTCGGCCGGGAACTGGGCCTTCGCGTCGTCGCCGAAGGCGTCGAGACGGACGCCGAAATGACGCACCTGCGCGAACGCGGCTGCGACCAGCTGCAGGGTTCGCTGTTCGGCGGCGCTGCGGACGCCGACGCGCTCGGACGGATGCTGCACGCGATGCGCTGACCCGATGCGCCGACCCGATGCGCTGACTCGATGCGGTGCGCCGTGCCTCAGGCGACGGCACGTCGCGCCGCGGTGGTGCGACCGCGGCGCGACTCGCGGTGTCGGCCGGCCCGTCGCTTCCATCGCTTCGATCGGCACGATCGGGCCCGGGCGCACTGGGGAAGGCACGGGCTTGCCCCGTGCGGTCCCGCTGGTCTAAGCTAGCCGCGTCACCTTGCATCGCAGGAGAGCCGACATGTACACCTGTATCCTGGCAGCGACCGACGGTTCGGAACGCGGCGACAAGGCGGTCGCCACCGGCATCAAGCTCGCGAAGAGCCTGAACGCCAGGCTCGCGGTCGCCAACATCGGCGTCCCCTACGCGCCGCCGGTGTATGCCGGCGAGTTCGTGCCTGCCGCGGTGGAATCGCCCGAGGAACACGAGAGCCGCGTGCGCGACTCGGCGAACCGGATCCTGTCGCAGGCGCGCGAGCAGGCCGAGGCGGCGGGCGTGACGTGCTCGCTCGAGTTCGAGTTTGCAGACAGTCCGTACGAGGCGTTGATCTCGCTCGCCGAGAAGCGAGGCTGCGACCTGATCGTCACCTCCTCGCACGGGCGCGGCGGCCTGAGTGCGCTGCTGCTCGGCAGCGAAACGCAGAAGCTGCTGCAGCACACCAAGATCGACCTGCTCGTCACCCGCTGACCGGCCCGCACCCGGGCCCGCGTCAGGCGGCGATCGCCAGCAGTCGCTCGACTTCGGCGCGGTCGGCGAGTGCCGCACGCCCGCCGGTGCGGCTGCACTTCAGCGCCGCGGCCGCCGCGGCGAAACGCAACGCGGCGTCGATCGGCTGCCCTTCCGCGAGCGCGAGTGCGTACGCGCCGTGGAAGACGTCGCCGGCGCCGAGCGTCTCGCGCGCGCGGATCGGGAACGCCGGCGCGTGCCCCGCGCCTCCCGCGTGCGCGTACACGACGCCGCGCTCGCCGTGCGTGACCGCCGCCAGCGTCGCGCCGGCGTCGACCAGCACCGTCAGGTACGCGGCGACCGACTCGATCGGCACGCTCTTGCCGATCCACTCGGCGAAGCCTGGCTCGGAGAAGATCAGGTGGTCGGCCAGCGGCACCAGCCGGCGCAGCAGGTCGACGTTGCCCATCTCGCCGTCCAGCACCACCGGTATCCGCGCGTCGCGTGCGCGGCGCGCGACGCGTTCCGCCCCCGCGTTCCAGCGTACGTCGATCAGCACCACGTCGGCCGGGACGTGCTCCGGCAGCAGCGGCGTGGCGTCGGCCTCGAGCGCAGTGCCGCGCTGGCTGATGATCAGGCGCTCGCCGGCTGCGTCGACGATGATCGCGGAGTGCGAGGAGGTCGCCCGGTCGATCATCCGCGCGCCGTCGGTGTCGACGCCGGCGTGCGCGAGTTCCGATCGGATGCGCTGGCCGATGTCGTCGTTGCCCAGCGGCCCCCACCAGGCGGCGCGACCGCCGAGCGCGGCGATCGCGCACGCGGCGTTCGCCGCCATGCCGCCGATGCTCTCGTCGTGCTGCAGTGCCCGGACCTTCGTGGGTCGCGGCGGGAACGATTCGATCCGGAACACCGAGTCGAAGGCTGCGTGTCCGACGCACAGCACGCGTGCGGCGTGGCGCGCTGCCGTCATTCGGATTGCTGCCTGGCGTTCATCCGGCCTCCCTCGACGAACGGTCGTCGTTCGTCCCGCCGATTATAGGGACGCGCGCCGCCGGAACGCGCGAAAGGAGGGCGCGCGCGAGCGCGGGTCAACGATCGAGGATCTGGCTGAGGAACTGCTTCGTGCGCTCGTTGCGCGGCGAATCGAAGAAGGCCTGCGGCGTGTTGGACTCGACGATCTCGCCCCTGTCCATGAAGATCACCCGGTCGGCGACCGCACGCGCGAAGCCCATCTCGTGCGTCACGCAGAGCATCGTCATGCCTTCCTCGGCCAGGCTCACCATCGTGTCGAGCACTTCCTTGACCATCTCCGGATCGAGCGCCGAGGTCGGTTCGTCGAACAGCATGATCGACGGCGTCATGCACAGCGCCCGCGCGATCGCGACGCGCTGCTGCTGGCCGCCCGACAACTGGCCGGGGTACTTGCGCGCCTGCTCGCTGATGCGCACGCGCTCGAGGTACTTCATCGCCGTCGCCTCGGCCTGCGCGCGCGGCTGCCTGCGCACCCAGATCGGCGCGAGCGTGCAGTTGTCGAGCACCGACAGGTGCGGGAACAGGTTGAAGTGCTGGAACACCATGCCGACGTCGCTGCGGACCTGGTCGATGTTCTTCAGGTTGCCGGTCAGCTCGACGCCGTTGACCGTGATGCGGCCCTTCTGGTGCTCCTCGAGCCGGTTGATGCAACGGATCAGCGTCGACTTGCCCGAGCCCGACGGGCCGCACACGACGATGCGCTCGCCGCGCGCGACCTCCAGGTCGATGTGCTTGAGCACGTGGAACTCGCCGTACCACTTGTCGAGCTGCTCGATCCGGACCGCGGGCCCGTCGGTGCCGAGCGGCGCGGCGTTCGAGCCGCCGTCGCGCGGCGCGGTGCTCGCGTCGGCCTGGGTCATTGCGCTCATCGGTAAGCTCTCCTTCGATGCATCGGATCAGGTGCGCTGGTGCCCGCGGTTGAGGTCGCGCTCGAGCCACTGGCTGTAGCGCGACATCGCGAAGCAGAAGATCCAGTAGACGACGATCGAGAAGATGAATGCCTCGACGAAGTACTTCTTCCACTGGAAATCGGTCTCGACCGCCTTCTTGGTCGCGTACGCGAAGTCGTAGATGGCGATGATGACGACCAGCGAGGTGTCCTTGAACAGCGAGATGAAGCTGTTGACGATCGGCGGGATCGAGATCTTCAGCGCCTGCGGCAGCACGATGAGGCCCATCGACTTCCAGTACGGCAGGCCGAGCGCCTCGGCCGCCTCGTACTGCCCCTTCGGCACCGCCTGCAGCCCGCCGCGGATCGCCTCGGCGAGGTAGGCGGCGACGAACAGGATGATCGCGACCTGCGCGCGCAGCAGCTGGTCGATCTTGAACTGCTCGGGCATGAAGAGCGCGAACATCACGCTCGCCATGAACAGCACGGTGATCAGCGGCACGCCGCGCACCACCTCGATGTAGACGACGCACACGCTCTTGACGAGCGGCAGCCGCGAGCGACGGCCCAGCGCCAGCGCGATGCCAAGCGGGAACGCGAAGGCGATGCCGAAGATCGCGAGGATCAGCGTCACCGGCAGGCCGCCCCAAAGCTCGGTTCGCACCGGCGCGAGCCCAGCGCCGCCGCCCATCAGCCAGAAAGTCAGCACGATCCCCACTGCCCACACGGCGGCGAGGCTCGCGCGCCAGAACCACTTGATCGCCGAGACGACGAGCAGCCCGACGAGCACGACGATCACCAGCGCCGGGCGCCACTGCTGGTCGTAGGGGTAGAGCCCGAAGATCATCACCCGGAACTTCTCCCAGATCACCGCCCAGCACGCACCCTGCCCCCGCGCGGCCTCGCATGCGGCGATCGGCTGCGGGCCCCACACCGCGTCGATGAACAGCCAGCGGATCGCCGGCGGCAGCGCCCACGCGAGCAGCACGACGATCGCGATCGTGAGGGCTGCGTCGACCGGGGTCGCGAACAGGTTGCGGCGGATCCAGGCCACCGGCGAGGGCAGGCTCATCGTTCGACCAGTCGCATCCGGTTGTTGTACCAGTTCATGAGCAGCGAGATCACGATGCTGATCGTGAGGTAGACGGCCATCAGGATCACGATCGCCTCGATCGCCTGGCCGGTCTGGTTCATCGTGGTGTTCGCGACCGCGACGAGGTCGGGATAGCCGATCGCGACGGCGAGCGACGAGTTCTTGGTGAGGTTGAGGTACTGGCTCGTCATCGGCGGGATGATGACCCGCAGCGCCTGCGGCAGCGTCACAAGTCGAAGCCGTTGGCCCGGCGACAGGCCGAGCGCCATCGACGCTTCGGTCTGGCCGCGGTCGACCGACAGGATGCCGGCACGCACCGTCTCGGCGATGAAGGCGGCAGTGTAGGTCGAGAGCGCGATCAGCAGCGCGGCGAACTCCGGACTCAGCGTGACGCCGCCGCGGAAGTTGAAGCCGGCTAGCCGAGGGACGTCGAGCGCCGTCGGCGCGCCGCCCGCCAGCCACGCGAGCAGCGGGAGCCCGGCGATCAGCGCGATGCCCGGCCACAGCAGCGCGGGCGCGACGCCGGTCCGCGCCTGTCGGCGCCGGGCGATCCGGCGCCACGCGAGGAAGGCGACGATGCCGGCGACGAAGGCCCAGCCGGCCGCGGTGAAGGCCGGGTGCGGCATCGGCCACGCGAAGCGCAGGCCGCGCTGATTCAGGAACGCGAGCCCGCCGAGGTCGATCGACTGGCGAACCGACGGCAGCAATTCGGTGAACAGCCCGTACCACACGAGCATCTGCAGCAGCAACGGGACGTTGCGCATCACCTCGACGTACGCCGACGACAGCGTCGCGAGCAGCCAGTTCTTCGACAGCCGGCCGATGCCGATCAGCACGCCCAGGATCGTCGCGAGCACGATGCCGCAGGCGGCGACCAGCAAGGTATTGCCGAGCCCCACGAGGAACGCGCGTGCGTAGCTGCGGGTGGCGTCGTAGGCGATCAGCGACTCGGCGATCTCGAAGCCCGCTTCCTTGTCGAGGAAGTCGAAGCCGACCTGGATGTTGCGGGTCGCGAGGTTCTGCAGCGTGTTGCCGATCAGGTACCACGCGACGAGGCCGATCGCCGCGACCAGCAGCACCTGCCAGGCGATGCCCCTGGCTTTCTCGTTGGCGAACATCCGGGCGACCTTCTGCGGGTCCGGGTGGGGCGTCGGTCGGTCGGCGGGACCCGCGTCAGGCGCGTCCCGGACCGACGGTGCGTTCGGGTCGCAGGGTCAGCGCATCGGCGGGGCGTACATCAGGCCGCCGCTGGTCCACTGCGCATTCAGGCCCCGGGGGATGCCGAGCGGATCGATGTTCCGCTTGTACATCTCGCCGTAGTTCCCGACCGCCTTGATCGCGCGGATCATCCAGTCGTTGTCCAGGCCGAGCGACTTGCCCACGTCCCCCGTGACGCCGAGCAGGCGCTGCACGTTGGGGTCCTTGGACTCGGCCTTCATCTTGTCGACGTTGCCGCTGCCGACGCCGAGCTCCTCGGCGGCGATCAGCCCGAACAGCGTCCAGCGCGCGATGTTGAAGAGCTCGAAGTCGCCCTGCCGGATCATCGGCCCGAGCGGCTCCTTCGAGATCGCCTCCGGAAGGATCTGGTAGTCGTCGGGCTTGTCGGCCTTCTGCTTGGTGGACGCGAGGCCGGAGATGTCGGTCGTGAAGACGTCGCAGCGGCCGCTGAAGAACGCCTGCTGGATGCCGGCGAGGTCGGCGACGACGACCGGCTTGAAGCTCATCTTCTGTGCGCGGAACCAGTCGGACAGGTTGAGTTCGGTGGTGGTGCCGGGCTGCACGCAGACCGTGGCACCGTCGAGTTCCTTCGCGCTCTTCACGCCCAGGCCCTTCTTCACCATGAAGCCCTGGCCGTCGTAGAAGTTCACGCCGACGAACACGCCGCCCAGCGTCGTGTCGCGACTCGACGTCCAGGTGGTGTTGCGCGCGAGGATGTCGACCTCGCCGGACTGCAGCAGCGTGAAGCGGTTCTGCGTGTTGCTCGGCACGAACTGGACCTTCTTCGCGTCGCCCAGGATCGCCGCGGCGAGCGCCTTGCAGTACTCGGCGTCGATGCCGGTCCACTCGCCCTTGCTGTCGGGCGCCGAGAAGCCCTGCAGGCCCGAGTTCACCCCGCAGCGCAGCGCGCCCTTGGACTTGATCGCATCGAGGTTCGCGCCGGCCAGCGCGGACGTTGGCGCGACCAGCGCGCCGGCGACGACGACGGCCGCGATCGACGACGCGATCGCACCCGGGCTGCTCAGGCTCATCTTC
This sequence comes from Lautropia sp., assembly GCA_050248115.1. Classification (GTDB taxonomy): domain Bacteria; phylum Pseudomonadota; class Gammaproteobacteria; order Burkholderiales; family Burkholderiaceae_E; genus Lautropia. The sequence continues at coordinate 327,152 of JBFWSZ010000007.1, read as the reverse complement.
ATGGACACATCTCCGTAGACGCGGCAGCGGCCGCGATTGAACGAGGCGGACCGGCCGGTTGCGGCCGATCCATCCGCTTAGTCTACGGTGCGCGCGCGGCGCCAACCAGTGCCCGGCGCCGCGCAGCGAGGGTTATTCCGAATGTCCACGGGGTTTTCCCCGGGCGCCGGACGCCCTTCGACAAGTCCGGCGACGCGGCTGGCCGCCGCGTCGGCGCATCGGATTCGTGCGGCCCGCACCACGGGCGCCCGCGCCGCCCGACGGAGGTGCTCAGCCGGCGGAGACCGACAGCCCGATGCCGCTGTACTGGGCGACGCTGTCGCGCGCGAGGAAGCGCCGCCCGTCGATCAGCGGCACCGACCGGCCGAGCCTGCCGAGCAGCGCCGGCACGTCGCGGTACTCCGGCCAGCTGGTCACGAGCATCGCCGCGTCTGCATCCTTCAGCGCATCGGCCAGGCTCGCCGCGAAAGCGACCTTCGACGCGTCGACGCCGAAGTCGGCGAGGCCCCTGGGCCCGGTCTCGGTCGCGATCGGATCGTGTGCGACGACGGTCGCGCCGGCGGCGAGCAGGTCGGCAATGATCGGCAGCGCCGGCGATTCACGCACGTCGTCGGTGCCGGGCTTGAACGCGACGCCCAGCACCGCGATCCGCTTGCCGGCGATCGAACCGATCCGGTCCTTCAGCAGCGCGAGCATGCGCGCCGGCTGCGTCTTGTTGATCTCGAGCACCGAGTCGAGCAGCGGCGTCGCTACGCCGCGCTTGCCCGCGTGCGCCGCGATCGCCTTCACGTCCTTCGGAAAGCAGCTGCCGCCGAAGCCGCAACCGGCCCACAGGAACGAGGATGCACCGGCGGTCGTGAGCCGGCCGTCGTCGCCGCGACGCGTCAGGTGCTTCATCAGGTGCACGCCCTTGAAGACCTCGGCGACGTCGAGTTCGCCGACGCCATCGCAGATCCGCGCGATCTCGTTCGAGAACGAGATCATCGTCGCCATGAACGCGTTCGACGTGTACTTGATCATCTCGGCGGTACGCGTCGTCGTGCGAACGATCGGCACGCCTTCGAACATCGCGTACATGTCGGCGAGCACCTTCGTGCTGCGCTCGTCGATGCCGCCGACGACCACGCGGTCCGGCGTCATGAAGTCCTTCACCGCCACGCCCTCGGCGAGGAACTCGGGATTCATGCCGAGCCCGAATTCACGGCCAGCGGTCTTGCCCGACGCGCGTTCGAGTTCCTCGCGCACGACGGTGTCGGTGGTGCCGGGCACCACCGTGCTCTTGACGGTGACGACGCAATAGTGCGTGCTCGTCTTCAACACCGTGCCGATCTCGCGCGCGACCTGGCGCACGTACGACAGATCGATCGTCCTGCCGTCGAAGGGCGTGCCCACGCAGATCAGCGCGACCTCGGCGCCGTCCATCGCGTCGGCGAGCGAGGTCGTCGCCCGCAGGCCGCCCTTCGCGCCGTCCGTACCCCGGCCCGCCGCCTTCGCGACGTTGCTGGCGAGCAGCGCCTCGAGGCCGTCCTCGTGGATCGGCGGCTCGCCGCGGTTGATGCGCGCGACCTTCGCCGCGTCGATGTCGACGCAGACGACGTCGTGTCCGACCTCCGCGAGGCAGGTGCCCGACACGAGGCCCACATAGCCAGTTCCGACAACGCAGATCTTCATTTCGTTCTCATCGGGTGTGCGTGCAGGCGTGCGCGGTGCGCACGGCCTCGGCGCGGCGTCATGCAGACGCGCCTTCGCGATTGAAGTAGTACCAGTTCAGCATCCGCCGGATGCCGGTGTCCACGTCGACCTCGGGTGCGTAGCCGATCTCGGTGCGCGCCTTCTCGATGACCGGGCAGCGACGGTTCGGATTGTCGGTGAGGTACGCGCCTTCGGCGGACGGCTTGTGGACCACCTTGCCGTCGTAGCCCCAGAGCGCCTGCGCGGTCGACCGCACCCGGTCGGCGAGCTGCTTCATCGACAGTTCAGGTGTCTCGATGCCGATGTTGTACGGCTCGCCGCGACGACCGCGCACCAGCACCTTCAGGTAGCCCGACAGCGCGTCGGTGATGTAGCAGAAGGTGCGCGTCGGCGAACCGTCGGACAGCATCACGATGTCGCGTCCGGCAAGCGCATCGCGCGCGAAATCGGGAAGCACGCGACCGTCGGTGATCTTCAGGCCGGGGCCGTAGTTGTTGAACGGGCGCGCCATCGACACCGGGACGTCGCGGTTCTGCGCGTACAGCACGCACAGCGTCTCGCCCAGGCGCTTCGATTCGTCGTAGCAGGCGCGCGGACCGGTGCACGACACCAGCCCACGGAAGGTCTCGCGCGTCGGGATCTCGCCGGCCGGCGGATCGCCGTAGATCTCGCTGGTCGAGAAGAAGAGCAGCCCCTTGAACGACCCTGCCTTCGCCTTGTTTCGCGCCGCCGCGTGATCGAGCATGTGACGCAAGCCGTTGATGTTCGCGTCGATGGTCTCGAGCGGGAACTTCCGGTAGTACATCGGCGATGCGATCGATGCCGCGTGGATCAGGTATTCGCACTCGCCGAAGGCGGCGGGGATCGGGTCGGTCACGTCGTGCCGGATGAGCTCGATGTCCTCGCCCTTCATGCTGTCGAGCCAACCGGGAACGCCGCGGATGTAGTTGTCGAGCACCTTGAGCCGGATGCGCTCGCCCGGCTTCGCCGATCGATTCCAGTGCGCGATCGACAGCACGAGGTAGTAGCCGAGGAAGCCGGCCCCGCCGGTCAGCCAGAGGCGCTTGCCGGCGAGTTCCTCGAACTCCGGGCGTGCCTTGCGGATCAGGTCTTCCAGATCCTGCTCGATCAGCTCGTTCAGCGGGGTCAGTGCGGTTGAAGTCATGTCTGCCGTCGGTGGGGGTCTGGGCGCGAACGGCGCCCGGGATGGCGCGATGCAGCAACATTATCGCAATCGTCGCCGCTTCGTGCCGCCAATTTGTACCGCTTCGACGCCGGTCGGCAACGTCGCGGGGGCCAACGGAAGGCCGGTGACTGCCGGGCGGTCGGGTCAGCGGCGCATCGCCGCACGCATCGCGGCAAAGCCTTCGTCGAGATCGCGGATCAGGTCCTCGGGTGCTTCGAGTCCGCAGTGCAGGCGGATCAGCGGCCCGCCACGCCACGGCGTGACCGTGCGCATCGTGTCGATCGCCGCCGGCATGATCAGGCTTTCGAAGCCGCCCCAGGAATAGGCGATCCGGAAGTGCCGGCGCCGGTTCACCAGCGCAGCGACCGCCGCCGCGTCCGGCGCCGGATCGCCGGCGAGCTCGAACGAGAACAGCCCGTTCGAGCCGAGGAAGTCGCGCGCGAAGAGCGCGTGGTCGGGATGGCTCTCGAGCCCCGGATGCAGCACCCGACCGACCTCGGGCCGCGACGCCAGCCAGCGTGCGACCGTCAGCGCGCACCGCTCGTGCTGGCGCATCCGCACTTCGACGGTGCGAAGCCCGCGCAGCACCAGCCACGCGTCGTCGCCGCCGACGCATTGCCCGAGCTGCTTGACGCCGCGCCACAGGCGGGGCCACAGCGCCGCCCGCGCGACGACCGCGCCCATTAGCAGGTCGGAATGCCCGGACCAGTACTTCGTCAGCGCGAGCAGCGACAGGTCCACGCCCCAATCGAAGGGCCGCGCGAGGACCGGCGACGCGTAGGTGTTGTCGATCATCGAGACCAGCTCGCGACGTCGCGCCACCTCGCACATCGCCGGCACGTCCTGCACCTCGAAGGTGTAGCTGCCCGGGCTTTCGAGGTAGAGGACCCGCGTGTCCGGCTCGATCGCGTGTTCGATCCCGGCGCCGATCCGCGGATCGAAGAAGGTCGTGCGGACGCCGAAGTCGGCGAGCATCCCCTGCGCGAACACCCGCGCGGGACCGTAGACCGAGTCGCTCATCAGCACGTGTTCGCCGGGTCGCGTGAACGCGAGCAGCGCCGTCGTGATCGCCGCGAGCCCCGACGGCATCAGCGCGGCACGGCAGTCGTTCGGCGCGCCTTCCATCGCCGCGACCGCGTCGCACAGCGCCTGCGTCGTCTCGGTGCCGGAGGTGGCGTAGGTCGAGCGGTGCAGTTCGCCCGCGACGGCAGCCGGTCCTTCGGCGCGTGCGGCCTCGATGGTGTCGAAGACCACGCTCGACACCCGGTGGACCGGCACGTTGACACCGCGGATCGGGCGACTGGTCGCGCGTCCCAGGTGCGCGATCTCGCTAGCGCCCGGTCGCCCCTGGGCGTGCTCGTCCGCCTGCGCTTGCGCCTGTCCGGGCCCTGGCCCCGGGCCCGGCCCGTGCGCCGCCCCGGAGGTCGATGCCGCTGACTCGGCTGCGCGGGCGTTCGGCGGGACGGGCGTCGATCGGCTCGACATCTGACGGCTCCAGAAGGACGGGGCGGCGAGCCGACGCATCGATCCTGCCGGCCTGCGGACCGGCGCGGATGGGGTCCGCCGGCGCCGGGTGTCGATGATACCGCCGCCGACGGGGTGTCCGGATCGGGCTGGGCGGGCGTACGGGTTGCCGACGGTCCCTGGGAGCGGCGCACCGCGGACGCCTGCGGCGCGGGACATAAGTCGCAGCGCGTTTTGCGATTCGGTGGCATCTTCTCGACTGTCGTCGTCGCCTGGGACCGCTCAGGCGCGAAGGGACGCCGCCTGCCGCCCCGGCAAGTGGCCACGCGCGCCGTCATCCCGCATCACCCGTCGTAAACTCGCGAGTTCGACAGGTAATGCATGATCCGGGCGCTTCCCGGTATGGAGAGACTGGATGGACCGAATGAAGCAAGCCGCTGGCGCGCCCGCCCGGGTCGACGCCCCCTCCTACGTCCGCCATCGTGGCGCGATCGACTGGATCGCGGGGATCGTCGCGCTCGTCAAGCCGGACCGGGTGGTCTGGGCCGACGGCTCGCAGGAGGAGTACGACCGCCTGTGCGCGGAGATGGTCGAAGCCGGCACGCTGAAGCGGCTGAATCCTGCCCGGCGGAAGAACTCCTACCTGGCGCTGTCCGATCCATCGGACGTCGCCCGGGTCGAGGACCGTACGTTCATCTGCTCACAGACCCGGGACCAGGCGGGGCCGACCAATAATTGGATCGAGCCGGGCGAGATGCGGAACACGCTGAACGGCCTGTTCGACGGCTGCATGCGCGGGCGCACGCTCTACGTGATCCCGTTCTCGATGGGGCCGCTCGGCAGCCCGATCGCGCAGATCGGGATCGAACTGAGCGACTCGGCCTATGTCGTCGCGAACATGCGCCTGATGACCCGGATGGGCAGGGCGGTCTGGGATGTGCTCGGCGACAGCGGCGAGTTCGTGCCGTGCGTACACTCGGTCGGTGCTCCGCTCGCCGACGGCGCGCGCGACGTGCCCTGGCCGTGCAACAAGACCAAGTACATCGTTCACTTTCCCGAGACGCGCGAGATCTGGTCCTTCGGTTCCGGGTACGGCGGCAATGCGCTGCTCGGCAAGAAGTGCTTCGCGCTGCGCATCGCGTCGGTCATGGGGCAGCGCGCGGCGGCGGCAGACGGGAAGGGCTGGCTTGCCGAGCACATGCTGATCCTCGGCGTGACCTCGCCCGACGGGCGCAAGCGCCACGTCGCCGCAGCGTTTCCGTCGGCCTGCGGCAAGACCAATTTTGCGATGATGATCCCGCCGGCGGCCTTCGGCGGCTGGAAGGTCACCACGATCGGCGACGACATCGCCTGGATCAAGCCCGGCGCGGACGGGCGCCTGCGGGCGATCAATCCGGAGGCCGGCTACTTCGGCGTCGCACCGGGTACGAACCAGAGCAGCAACCCGAACTGCATGGCCTCGCTCGACGAGGACGTGCTCTTCACCAATGTCGCGATGACCGACGATGGCGACGTCTGGTGGGAAGGGATGTCGGCACCGCCGGCGCATCTGATCGACTGGCAGGGACGCGACTGGACGCCGGAGGACGGCAAGGCCGGGCGCAAGGCGGCGCACCCGAACGCGCGCTTCACCGTGGCCGCGACGCGCAATCCCGCACTCGATCCGCAATGGGACGATCCGGACGGCGTCGTCATCGACGCATTCATCTTCGGCGGTCGGCGCTCCACGACCGTGCCGTTGGTCACGCAGGCGCGCAGCTGGGTCGAGGGCGTGTACATGGCGGCGACGATGGGGTCCGAGACGACGGCGGCAGCGGCCGGCCAGCAGGGTGTGGTGCGGCGCGATCCGTTCGCGATGATTCCGTTCTGCGGCTACAACATGAGTGACTACTTCGCCCACTGGCTCGCGATGGGGCAGGCGCTCGAACGTAGCAAGGGCTCACTTCCGCCTATTTTCTGCGTGAACTGGTTCCGGACCGACGATCACGGGAAGTTCGTGTGGCCCGGCTTCGGCGAGAACATGCGCGTCCTCGCGTGGATGCTCGACAGGCTGGACGGCAAGGCGGGCGGACGCGAGCACCTGTTCGGCGTGACGCCAGCCTACGAAGACCTGCGCTGGGACGGGCTGAGTTTCTCGCGCGAGCAGTTCGAGCGCATCACCTCGATCGACAAGGCCCAGTGGCGGCAGGAGTTCGAGTTGCACGACGAGTTGTTCGGCAAGCTCAAGGAGCGCCTCCCGACGCCGTTGCTGGAGACCCGCCAGCGTCTCGCCAGCCAGCTCGCCGAAGCCTGAGCCTCCGGCGTTCGGCGGACCGGACGGCGGCGGCGCACTGCCGCCGTCCCCCTACCCTAAGCCTCGCGCTGCGGCGTCCAGTCGGCCACGCGATCCAGCGCGGCGAGCACGTCGTTCCGGTCGACGTCGAGATGGGTGACCCACCGCTGTCTCACCCAGGGTCCGTTGCCGGACTGCGTCACCCGAACGTCCGCGTTTCGAAGGTGTTCGGCAAAGGAGGCGCTCACTTCCTGTCTGATCTCGACGAAGACCATGTTGGTCTGCGCCGGCTCCACCTTCATCAGTTCCCCGAGATTGGGCCTTTCGCTGATGATCGAGCCGAGCCCTCGAGCGAGGAGCGCTGCGTGTCGATGGTCGTCGACCAGCCTGCTCAGGTGATGGGCGAGCGCATGGCTGCCGGCTGCTGCAAGCACGCCGCTTTGCCGCATCGCGCCGCCCACCATCTTCCGTATCCGTCTGGCTCGCGCGATCACCTCACGCGAGCCGAGCAGCAGCGATCCGGCAGGCGCGCCGAGCCCCTTCGACAGGCAGATCGACACGCTGTCGACACCGGCGCAGAGCCGGCGGGCTTCGGCGAGTACGTCGTCGCGCGGGGGTGTGCCGCGATCACCCTGTTCGTCGCCGAGTGAATCGATTGGTACCAGTCCGGCGACCGCCGCGTTGAACAACCTGGCGCCGTCCAGGTGGACTGCGAGGCCCCGCGCCCTTGCGATCTCGACGACGCGAGGCAGGTAGTCGGGCGGAAGCGCCTTCCCGCCGATGGTGTTTTCGAGCGCGATCAATCGCGTTCGTGCGAAGTGTGGGTCGTCGGGCTTGATGGCCGCCACGATGGCGTCGATCGGTAGAGTGCCGTCAGGTGCATGCTCGATCGGTTGCGGCTGTATCGAGCCCAGCACGGCCATACCACCCGCTTCCCACCGGTAGGTGTGTGCGTACTGGCCAACGATCATTTCGTCGCCACGCCCGCAATGGCTCATGATGCCGATCAGGTTCGACTGCGTTCCCGTCGGTGCGAAGATTGCTGCTTCGAAGCCGAGTGCACGTGCGGCCTCGTCCTGCAGTCGGTTGACGCTCGGGTCGTCGCCGAAGACGTCGTCGCCGAGCGGTGCCGACATCATGGCCTCCCGCATGGCGGCCGTCGGTCGGGTAATGGTGTCACTTCTGAAGTCGCGTGCGCTCATGCTCCGGTCGAACTCCGTTGGCTGTTGTTCGCGGTGTCTGCGTGGCCCGCGTCTGCGTGTCCGTGGCAGAGCGGGTTGCTCTGGCTGCCCTCGCCAGTCGAATGGCCACCCGGATCGCCGCCATCATGCTTGCCGGATCTGCCTTCCCGGTACCGACGATGTCGAAAGCGGTGCCGTGATCCGGACTCGTTCTGACGAACGGGAGGCCGATCGTGATGTTCACGCCTGCGTCCACGCCAAGGTACTTCACGGGAATCAATCCCTGGTCGTGGTAGAGCGCGATCACGACATCCGCCTGCCGAAAGCCACGCGCGTTCATGAACACGGTGTCCGGCGCGAATGGGCCGTCGACGTCGATCCCGTCGCGTCTGCACGTCGTGATGGCCGGCGTGATCAGTGTCCGCTCTTCATCGCCCAGCAGTCCGCCTTCGCCGGCGTGCGGGTTGAGTCCGGCGACGGCGATCCTGGGCTCACGCCCTAGGTCGCGTCGACAGTGGAGGTGGGTGACTCGGATCGTCTCTTCGAGGTGAGCGGTGCTCAGTTCCTCGACCGCCCGCTTCAGTGGGACGTGTATCGAGTCGAGCACGACGGCCAGCTCGTCGTTCGCCAGCATCATTCTCACCGGTACGCCCCCTGCGGCTTCCGCGAGAATCTCGGTGTGTCCGGGGTGGTGATGCCCCGCCAGGTTCAGTGCAGCCTTGCTGATCGGGGCCGTCACGACTGCGTCGATCTTGCCGGTCCGTGCGTCATCTGCTGCGGCGGCGATCGCCCGATAGGCGGCTTCCCCGGCAGTTGCACTTACCTGTCCCATTCTTGGTATCGGCGACAGCTTCGAGGTCTCTTTGACTCGCCATCGCGTCAGCTGCACTTGGGCACGGTCTGCCTCGCGCCGGAGGATGGTCGGATCCCCGTAGATCACGAATTCGACGGCATCCTGCGCGTCTTTCCAAGCCGATTCGAGTCGTGCAAGTGCGGCCACCAGGATCTCCGGGCCGATACCTGCCGGGTCTCCCATCGTGACGCCGATGCGAAGCGTCGAGTCGGGTCTTTCGCTGTGATCTGAATGCATGCCTTTGAACAGTCTGGATCCGATTTTGCGTCGTGGTGCGCCACTGTCGTGCGTCTGCCGTCTGCGATGCCTGCGCCGGCAACGTCGATCGCTCGGCTGCTTGAGCTAACCGGTGTCTTGCGCCTTCCTCAGGCGCCAGAGCGCTCGCTAGCACGTCCCCTTGGTGAAGGTGTCGCGTTCATGGAAGATCGACACTGCTACCTTCCGTCCATTCTGGCACAGGGTGCGCGGAAGAACTTCGGCGCTTGCGCCTGTGGTTTGCGCATGCCTTCGTTTCACGTGGAACACGTTCGGCGGCTCGTAGGCGTTGCGGCTTCTGCAATCGACTGCTTCCGTCTCCGGCGCCTCCCGATCTTGCTTCGCTAATCGCATTTCGCCTGTTTCCCACGTAGACGCGACGTCGAATGCCTTGTCATGCGCGGGATCAAGTCCCTTTGCTCATCCTTTCCGCCTTCAGTTGCCAGTCGTACGACTTTGGTAGCACCACAAAGCATCCTCTAGAGCAAGGTGACTGCGACGCATTCCGTCCGTCTACCCTGCGCCGCTCGTGGCGAAGCGCATGTATATGGCCTGTGTGCTCCTGCGGCCGTGGCGGGAGTTGTTCCCGCACCCCTTGCTTCCGCTGCTCATTTCCAGATCGACGTCTGCATCGCCCTGCGCGAAAGCCGACCGGAGCTTCCGCAACAACGATGAACCGCAGCGTTGGACAGGCCTGCGCGTGCTTGCCTTCGTCACCTCCAGAGCGCGCCGACTACGCACCGCAGCCCGGTGTTTCACGTGGAACGTACCGCCTCCACGGTATCATTCCACCTTGAGAGGACAACACCAGATGCAGTACCCAGACCGATTCGATGTCATCGTCGTGGGCGGCGGACATGCCGGCACCGAAGCCGCGCACATCGCCGCCACGCTCGGTGCCAAGACGCTTCTCGTCACGCACAACATCGACACACTCGGTCAGATGTCGTGCAACCCATCGATCGGTGGCATCGGCAAGGGGCATCTGGTGAAGGAAATCGATGCCCTGGGAGGACTGATGGCGCAGGCCACAGACCACGCTGGTATCCAGTTCCGTATTCTCAACTCCAGCAAAGGCCCCGCTGTTCAGGCAACGCGAGCGCAAGCGGATCGCAGCCTGTACAAGGCATGGATCCGGCACAAGCTCGAAAACACCCCCAATCTTCAGATCTTCCAGCAACCGGTCGACGGCCTCCTGATCGACGGTCGACGTGTCGTCGGCGTTGAATGCGGGCTCGGAATCCGGATTCACGCGCGATGCGTAGTGCTGACCGCAGGAACCTTCCTGAACGGGAAGATCCACGTGGGCCTCGAGCACCACGCCGGCGGCCGCGCGGGGGACCAGCCAGCGATCGCCCTGGGTCAGCAACTGAAGGCGCTGACACTGCCGCAGGGGCGGCTCAAGACCGGCACGCCGCCCCGGCTCGACGCAAACACGATCGACTTTTCTGCGCTTGCGATGCAGCCTGGCGACACGGATCCGATGCCGGTGTTCTCGTTCATCGGCGCCGCGACCCAGCATCCCGAGCAGCGTCCTTGCTGGGTCACGCACACCAATGCGGCGACACACGAAATCATCCGCAACGGCCTCGACCGCTCACCCCTGTTCACCGGCACGATCGAAGGGGTCGGGCCCCGCTACTGCCCGTCGATCGAAGACAAGGTGCACCGTTTTGCTGGAAAGGACGCGCACCAGATCTTCCTCGAACCCGAAGGCCTGCACACGAACGAGATCTACCCCAACGGGATCTCGACCAGCCTGCCGTTCGACGTGCAACTGGCCGTGGTGCGCTCGATGCGAGGCCTCGAGCACGCGAACATCCTGCGGCCGGGCTATGCGATCGAATACGATTACTATGACCCACGCGCCCTGCATCCGACCCTGGCGTCACGCGCGATCGACGGACTGTTCCTCGCCGGGCAGGTGAACGGCACGACCGGATACGAAGAAGCGGCGGCGCAGGGACTCCTGGCCGGTATCAATGCCGCGAGGACCAGCAAGGACGAGGCGCCTTGGACGCCGGCACGCGACGAAGCATACCTCGGCGTCCTCGTCGACGACCTGACCTCCAAAGGCGTCACCGAACCGTACCGCATGTTCACCAGCCGTGCCGAACACCGCCTGCACCTGCGCGAGGACAACGCAGACCTGCGACTCACCCCGATCGGTCGCAGGCTGGGCAGCATCGACGACGCCCGCTGGCGCCGCTTCGAGCAGAAGCGAGACGCGATCGACCGTGAGCTGTCGCGCCTCGCATCGTCGTGGATCCAGCCCGGCTCCGTCGGAGACGAAACGGCAACACGGCTCTTCGGGGCACCCCTGACACGTGAGTACTCACTTCTCGAACTGTTGCGTCGTCCAGGCGTCGATTGGGATGCGATATCCTGCATCACGCCTGAAGGGCAACAACGCGCCGGCCCCCCTCCCGACGCCGAGGCCCGCAGGCAGGTCGAAATCCAGGTCAAGTACGCGGGCTACATTGCCAGGCAATCCGCAGAGGTGCAGCGCCAGGCGCAGCACGCACGGATTCCGATCCCTCCCGATTTCGACTTCGACGCGATCCCGGCGCTGTCGATCGAAGTGCGACAACGACTGGCCGCGCAGCGACCCGCCACCGTCGGCGCAGCGGCCTCGTTGTCCGGGATCACGCCCGCCGCCATTTCCCTGCTGCTGATCAGCCTGAAACGGCACCGCAAGACAGGCGCATCGATCGGCTGATGCCAGCGCCGTCGCAAGCTCCGCCCCCCCTTCGATCGTACCGAGCGACCACGCCGGCGCTGCCGGCCGTCGCGGCTGCGCTGCAACTCGCGCTGCCGGGCGACACGCTCCAGCGCCTCCAGGATTACGTCCACCTGCTGCTCAGGTGGAACCGGACCTACAATCTCGTCGGCGCACGCGACGAGGCGACCATCGTTGCGGAGCACGTCGCCGACTGCCTGGCGATCGTCCCCGTGCTGCAACGTCGACTCGACCCGGCGCGCACGCGCCTCGTCGACATGGGCTCCGGCGGCGGCCTGCCGGCCGTCATCATCGCGATGTCGATGCCGGCGCTTCACGTCGTGGCGGTCGAACCCGTGGCCAAGAAGGCCGCGTTCCTCAGGCAGGCCGCTGCCGTCTGCCACATCCCCAACATCAGCGTCGCCGAGACCCGGATGGCCGAACTCCTACCCCACCTGAGCAGCATCGAGGCCACGCAGGCGCCCGCGCGCGAACGCCACTTCAGCAGCCGCGCGTTCGCGGACATGCGTACGCTGATTGCCGAAGCGACGCCCTTCGCGACGCGCGGATCGCGGTTGTTCGCGATGAAGTCGGCGCGCCTGCAGCACGAACTCGCAACGGTGGACGCCAGCCGTGTCCAGGTCCACGACCTCACCGTCCCGACGCTGGACGCCCCCCGATACCTCGCCGAAGTCCGACTCGAGGCACCACCCGACAGGATGCCGTCCGCGGACACGCCGCGACCGACGTCCGCAACGGAGCGGAGCGCATAGTGGCCATCACCCTGACCATCGCAAACCAGAAAGGGGGCGTCGGCAAGACGACCACCTCGGTCAACCTGGCGGCCGCGCTGGCGCAACAGGGAAAGCGCACGCTACTGGTCGACCTCGACCCCCAGGGCAATGCGACGATGGGCAGCGGCATCGACAAGCGCGCCCTCGCCAAATCGGTCTATCACGTGCTGATCGGCCTGTCGGATGTCCAGGAAGCAAGCGTGCCGAGCGGAGTGGGCAATTACTTCGTGCTTCCGGCCAACCGTGAACTCGCCGGCGCCGAGATCGAGCTCGTCGATTTCGAGGAACGCGAGAGCCGGCTTCGCGAGGCACTCGATTCGGTCGCGGATCAGTACGATTTCATCCTCATCGATGCCCCGCCGTCGTTGTCGATCCTGACGCTGAACGGGCTGTGCGCGGCCAACGGCGTGATCATCCCGATGCAGTGCGAGTATTTCGCGCTCGAAGGCCTGAGCGATCTGGTGAACACCATCCGGAAAGTGCACGCCAACTTCAACACCCGGATCAAGATCATCGGGATTCTCCGCGTGATGTTCGACGGCCGGATGACCCTGTCGCAGCAGGTCTCGGCGCAACTCGAGGCGCACTTCAAGGACAAGGTGTTCAAGGCGATCATTCCGCGCAACGTCCGACTCGCCGAAGCGCCGAGCCACGGCATCCCCGGGGTGATCTTCGATCCCAGCTCGCGCGGCGCGGTCGCCTACGTCGAGTTCGCGTCCGAGCTCATCGAGAAGGCAGAGGCCTTCGCACGGCCTGACCCGCAGCTCGCACGGTCGGCCGCCGCGTCCTCGCACCAGGCATCGCACCAGGCATCGCACCAGGAATCGCACCAGGCATCGCACCACGCGTCGCACCACGCGTCGCACCACGACTCGTCCCATACGTCGCCCCAGCCTGCCGTGCCCGCCGGGACGCCCGCCGCACCATCCGAGCCCCGCCCGCAGCCGTCGGAACCGCCCGTCGCGAACGGCAGCCCCACGTCGACCAACCTCTCTGCCCCGCGCATGCCGGAACCACGATGATCAAGAAACCGAAAGGCCTGGGCCGCGGCCTGGACGCACTGCTCGGCGCCGGTGGCGCCTCGATCGAGTCGCACCCGCGCCAGGCCGACGCGAACGACGATGGCCCGCTGCAGCAGATCCCGCTGAGCCGGCTTCGCCCTGGTCGATACCAGCCCCGCACGCGGATGGACGAACCGGCACTCCAGGAGCTCGCGGCATCGATCCGGGAGCACGGCCTGCTCCAGCCGATCGTCGTGCGCGCGATCGACGAGTCCCGCTTCGAGATCATCGCCGGCGAGCGTCGTTTCCGCGCCGCGGCGCTCGCGCAGCTCGACACGGTGCCGGTGCTGGTGCGCGACGTGTCCGACGAAAACGCGCTGGCGATGGCGCTCATCGAGAACATCCAGCGCGAAGACCTGAACCCGCTCGAGGAAGCCGCCGCGATCAAGCGCCTCATCGACGAGTTCCACTACACACACGAGCAGGCGGCGCAGGCGATCGGGCGCAGCAGGAGCGCGACGACCAACCTGCTGCGACTCCTGAACCTCGCCGAGCCGGTCCATCAGATGCTGCTCGACGGGACCCTCGAGATGGGGCACGCACGCGCGCTCCTCTCGCTCGAACGCGCGCAGCAGATCCTCGTCGCGCATCAGGTCGCCCAGCGTCGGCTCTCGGTGCGCGAAACCGAGAGCCAGGTTGCCCGGACGCTCGCCGAGCAGGCGCGCCAGGCGGGCCCCGCGGCCAACGAGCGCGTCAGGCGCCCGGATGCCACCCCGCACCGCGACGTTCAGCGGCTGCAGGAACGGCTGGCCGACACGCTCGGCGCACGCGTCGAGATCCTCACGCGCGCGCGTGGCAACGGCAAGCTCGTGATCCACTTCGCCGGCAATGATGCATTCTCCGACCTGCTCGCCCGACTCAACCTGGCGCAGGCGCTCGACGAAGCCACCGATTGAGCGCGCCACTGTCGCACCCGCGCCCACCCGAGCGGGAATGCAGCATCACGCTTTGACCCGGCTACGCGTTATCCCTTATACTCCGCAGGCTTTGCCCAGTCGAACGGGCAGGCGCGACAGCGCGTACCGGGCAGCGGGCGGATAACACCCGGCGCTGCGCGCGGCGGCACGGACGGCTCCCCGTCTGCGGCATGCCGGATCGGTCGCCACGTCGATCGGCCCCCGCCCGCGAACCTCCCCGTCAATCGCACGTGCTCACTGCCATCCTGCTGCAACTGGCGTCCGTCTCGATCCTTGCGCTCGGCGCATGGCTCGTCAACGACATGGCCAGCGCAGCGTACGTCGTGCTCGGCGGGCTCGCGGCCTCGATACCCAACATGCTGTTCGCGCTGCGCCTGTCGCTTCACCGCAATCGGTCGCCCGAATCCTATCCTGTGGTCTTCTTCATCGGCGAGTTCGCGAAGATCGGCCTGACCCTGTTCCTGATGTATGCGGTGATCCGATATGCAGGCCAGGTCCACGGGGACGTACGCTGGCTCGCACTGATGATCGGCCTGATCGTCGCGCTCAAGGCGCCGCTGTTCGCGCTGGCGCTGCACAAGGACGTCCCGGCGGGCCTCGCCGCCACCGGCACCCGCGCCCCGCTCGCGCACGACGCGCCCCACGCCTTCACCCGACCTGACGAACAGACCGACCGGCAGGCAGAACGGCACGACGCCAGCAAGCTTGCCGTCGGACACGGCACGTATCATCCGGCGCACGCCGCCAACGGCTAACCCACGGTTCCATACCCATCCAGATGTCGACAGCACCGACCGAAGGCGCACTCACCGCGTCCCAGTACATCGTCCACCACCTGGCCCACTTCAACACCTCGGGCCATCCGCAGAAGGCGATCGTCGACTTCTCCATCCTGAACATCGACACGGTCTTCTGGTCGATCGCGATGGCGGCGCTCGCCGGATGGCTGATGCTCAAGGCCGCGAAGTCGGTCGGCACCGGCGTGCCGAATCGCTTCGTCGGCGCGATCGAGTCGCTCGTCGAGTTCGTCCACGAGCAGGCGCGCTCGATCGTGCACGGCGACGTGCGGCACATCGCGCCGCTCGCCCTGACCGCGTTCGTCTGGATCGTCTTCATGAACGCGCTCGATCTTGTGCCGGTCGACCTCGTGCCCTGGCTGCTCGACAAGATCGGCATCCACTATCAGCGCATCGTGCCCACCGCCGATCTGAACGCACCGATGGCGATGTCGCTCGTCGTCATCGCGACGTCGATCTACTACGGGATCAAGGTCAAGAGCGCGGGCGGCTTCGCGCACGAACTGTTCGCCGCGCCCTTCGGCACCGGGCCGTCTTCGGGCCCCGGCCTGTTGATCAAGCCGGTCCTGTGGGTCGTCAACTTCGCGATGCAGCTGATCGAATACCTCGCGCGGACCGTCTCGCTCGGCATGCGGCTGTTCGGGAACATGTTCGCCGGCGAACTCGTCTTCATGCTGATCGCCCTGCTCGGCGCCACGGCCACCCTCTGGGGTTACGGGCTGCACTTCGCGCTGGGCCTGGGCTGGGCGATCTTCCACATCCTGATCGTCCTGCTGCAGGGATTCATCTTCATGATGCTGACGCTGGTGTACATCGGCCAGGCACACGAGGCGCACTGAACCCCTCCCACGCAGGCCGCACCGACACGATCGGCCGGGCGAGTCGTCGGCGCTCCGCGCCGATCCGACGAACCAGGTCAGTCAATCCACGCACCGGCGCGAACCGCCGGTGCAAGCAGCACACGCAGCACGAACGCAGTACCTGCCCGCCGCAACCGTCCAGCCGGAAGCGGCGCGCCCTGAACGAACCCGCATCACACCGCCGCCTTCACCCGCAATCAACTTCATCAACAACGTCATTTCACTGAGGAGTCATCAATGACCAACGTTGCTCTCGTCGCCATCGCCTGCGGTCTCATCATCGGTCTGGGGGCGCTCGGCGCCTGCATCGGCATCGGCATGATGGGCGGCAAGTACATCGAAGGCGCCGCCCGCCAGCCCGAGCTGATGGACAAGCTGCAGACCAAGATGTTCCTGCTCGCCGGCCTGATCGACGCCGCGTTCCTGATCGGCGTCGGTATCGCGATGATGTTCGCGTTCGCCAACCCGTTCCAGGGCTGATCACCGTCCCGACGGCGCCGGCGAATCCGCGAACGGCACCGTCGACGGTGCCGCGTGAGCGTCGCTCGCGGCCGCACACGAAGGCTCGCACGAGCGGACCGCGCCGCGCGCCCCCCTGCAACGAGAAGGAGAACACGTCGTGAACATCAATGCGACCCTGCTGGTCCAGATCGTGGTGTTCGCCGCACTCTGGTGGTTCACCGCCAAGTACGTGTGGCCACCGATCGTGACCGCGCTTGACGACCGCAGCAAGAAGATTGCCGACGGCCTCGCCGCCGCCGACAAGGCCAAGGCAGACCTGCAGGCCGCCGAGAAGCGCGTCGAGGTCGAGCTGCGCAAGGCCCGCGAGAGCGCCGGCGAACTGCGCGCGAGCGCGGAGAAGCAGGCCGGGCAACTGGTCGACGACGCACGCGCCGAAGCCGCGCGCATCGTCGCCGCGGCAAAGAAGGCGGCCGAGGAGGAAGCGACGCTCGCCGCCCAGCGCGCGCGCGACCAGCTTCGCGAACAGGTTGCGCAACTCGCCGTCGCCGGCGCCGAGCGGATCCTGCGCCGCGAGATCGACGCCGCCCGCCACGCCGACCTGCTGTCGAACCTGAAGAACGAGCTGCACTAGGGCAACCATGGCTGAATCTCTGACGATCGCACGCCCGTATGCGGACGCCGCATTCGGCATCGCCCGCGAGACCGGCACGCTGCCGCAGTGGAGCGACGCGCTGAACCGGCTCGCGCAGGTGATGGCGTCTGCCGAGGCCCGCGGGCTCGTGTCGAACCCGCGTCTCGGCCCGGCCCAGATCGCCGCGCTGATCGCCGATGCAGCTGGGCAGCTCGGCCAGGCACAGCGCAACTTCGTGCAGGTTCTCGCCGAGAACGAACGCCTCGAGGTGATGGGCGACATCGAGCAGCAGTTCAGGCTGCTGCGCAATCGTCACGAGGAAGTGCTCGACGTGACGGTGCAGACCGCGTATCCGCTCGACGAGGGGCAGGTCGCGGACATCGTCGCGACGCTGGAGAAGAAGTACGGCCGCAAGGTGCGCGCCACCACCGAACTCGAGGACGAGCTGATCGGCGGCGTCTGCATCCGCATCGGTGACGAAATGATCGACGCCTCCGTGCGCGGCAAGCTCGCGAAGCTCGCCGCCACCCTGAAGAACTAAGGAGTCTCCCCATGCAACTCAATCCGGCCGAAATCAGCGAACTGCTCAAGAGCAAGATCCAGAACCTGGACGCCAGCGCAGACACGCGCAACCAGGGTACCGTCATCTCGGTGACCGACGGCATCTGCCGCATCCACGGCCTGTCCGACGTGATGCAGGGCGAGATGATCGAATTTCCCGGCAACACCTTCGGCCTCGCGCTGAACCTGGAGCGCGACTCGGTCGGCGCGGTGGTGCTCGGCGAATACGAGCACATCTCGGAGGGCGACGTCGTCAAGGCCACCGGCCGGATCCTCGAGGTACCGGTCGGCCCGGAGCTGATCGGTCGCGTCGTGAACGCGCTCGGCCAGCCGATCGACGGAAAGGGGCCGATCAACGCCAAGATGACCGACGTCATCGAGAAGGTCGCGCCCGGCGTGATCGCGCGCAAGTCGGTGTCGCAGCCGGTCCAGACCGGCCTGAAGTCGATCGACGCGATGGTGCCGGTCGGCCGCGGCCAGCGCGAGCTGATCATCGGTGATCGCCAGACCGGCAAGACCGCCGTCGCGATCGACACGATCATCAACCAGAAGGGCAAGGACCTCTTCTGCGTGTACGTCGCGATCGGCCAGAAGGCGTCGACCATCGCCAACGTCGTGCGCAAGCTCGAAGAGCACGGCGCGATGGCCTACACGATCATCGTCGCCGCCACCGCGTCCGAATCGGCCGCGATGCAGTACATCTCCGCGTATTCCGGCTGCACGATGGGCGAGTACTTCCGCGACCGCGGCCAGGACTCGCTGATCATCTACGACGACCTGTCGAAGCAGGCCGTCGCGTACCGCCAGGTCTCGCTGCTGCTGCGCCGCCCGCCGGGCCGAGAGGCCTTCCCCGGCGACGTCTTCTACCTGCACTCGCGTCTGCTCGAGCGCTCGGCCCGCGTCAACGAAGACTACGTCGAGAAATTCACCAATGGCGAAGTCAAGGGCAAGACCGGCTCGCTGACCGCACTGCCGGTCATCGAGACGCAGGCCGGCGACGTCTCGGCCTTCGTGCCGACCAACGTGATCTCGATCACCGACGGCCAGATCTTCCTCGAGACCGACCTCTTCAACGCAGGCATCCGGCCCGCGATCAACGCCGGTGTCTCGGTCTCCCGGGTCGGCGGCGCCGCGCAGACCGACATCATCAAGAAGCTCGGCGGCGGCATCCGCCTCGCGCTCGCACAGTACCGCGAGCTCGCCGCGTTCGCCCAGTTCGCGTCCGACCTCGACGAAGCGACCCGCAAGCAGCTCGAGCGCGGCCGGATGGTCACCGAGCTGATGAAGCAGCCGCAGTACCAGCCGCTGCAGGTCTGGGAGATGGCGCTCACGCTGTTCGGTGCGAACAACGGCTACTTCGACGACATCGAGGTGCCGAAGGCGCTCGCCGCCGAGAAGGCGCTTCGCGATTTCGCGAAGACCAAGTACGCGTCGCTGGTCGAGGAGATCGAGCGCGACAAGAAGTTCAGCAAGGACGTCGAGGCGAAGCTGCACGAACTGCTCAAGGACTTCAAGAAGTCGTACTGATCCGCCGCGGCGTCGGCGCCGCGCGGCACCCGGCCCAGCCGGTGCCGCGCCCGAAACGCCGACGCCGGACGATCGTTCTCGACGCCGCGCCTGCAGCCCCGTTTCCCGGGACGCAGGCAGGCGAACCGGAAATCCGAGGAATTGCGATGGCCAGTTCGAAAGAGATTCGAACCAAGATCAAGAGCATCCAGAACACGCGCAAGATCACCAAGGCGATGGAGATGGTGTCCGCCGCCAAGATGCGCAAGGCGCAGGAGCGGATGCGCCTCGCCCGGCCCTACGGCGACAAGATCCGCAACATCGCCGCGCACCTCGCCGACGCCAATCCCGAGTACCGGCATCCGTTCCTCGTCGGACGCGAGACGGTCCGCAAGGCGGGGCTCATCGTCGTCACGACCGACAAGGGTCTGTGCGGCGGCCTGAACACCAACGTGCTTCGCGCAGTGACGGCCAAGCTGCGCGAGCACGAGGCGGCGAAGATCCCGACGCAGGTCACCGCGATCGGCAACAAGGGCCTGGGCTTCATGCAGCGCGTCGGTGCGACGATCGTGTCGCAGGCGACGCAGATCGGCGACCAGCCGCGGCTCGAGAAGCTGATCGGCCCGGTCAAGGTGCAGCTCGACGCGTATGCCGCCGGCGAGATCGACGCCGTCTACCTCGCGTACACCACCTTCATCAACACGATGAAGCAGGAACCGGTGATCGAACAGTTGCTGCCACTGTCGGCCGAACGCCTGAAGGAGGACTCGCGCGAGTACTCGTGGGACTACCTCTACGAACCCGACGCGCAGGCGGTGCTCGACGACCTGCTGCTGCGCTACGTCGAGGCGATCGTGTACCAGGCCGTCGCCGAGAACATGGCGAGCGAGCAGTCGGCACGGATGGTCGCGATGAAGGCCGCCACCGACAATGCGAAGAAACTGATCGACGACCTGCAGCTGTCGTACAACAAGGCCCGCCAGGCCGCGATCACCAAGGAACTCTCCGAAATCGTCGGCGGCGCAGCCGCCGTCTAGGAACCCAGGCGCCGCCCCGCGCGTCGACAGCCAACCCAGATACTGAACACAGGAAGCTCAAGCCATGGCGACTAACCAGACGAGTACAGGTCAAATCGTTCAATGCATCGGCGCGGTCGTCGACATCCAGTTCCCGCGCGACAGCATGCCCAAGGTCTACGACGCGCTCAGGCTCGAGTCGGGCGGCGCGAAGTCCCTCGCCGAGGAAGGCCTGACCTTCGAAGTGCAGCAGCAGCTCGGTGACGGCATCGTCCGCACGATCGCGATGGGGTCGAGCGACGGCCTGCGCCGCGGCATGGCGGTCGCCAACACCGGCGCCGGCATCTCGGTGCCCGTCGGCCCGGCCGTGCTCGGTCGCGTGATGGACGTCCTCGGACGCCCGATCGACGAACGCGGCCCGATCGAGGCCGACGAGAAGCGCGAGATCCACGCGGTCGCGCCGAAGTTCGACGAGCTCTCGCCGTCGCTCGAACTGCTCGAGACCGGCATCAAGGTCATCGACCTGATCTGCCCGTTCGCCAAGGGCGGCAAGGTCGGCCTGTTCGGCGGCGCCGGCGTCGGCAAGACCGTGAACATGCTCGAGCTGATCAACAACATCGCGAAGGAGCACTCCGGCCTGTCGGTGTTCGCCGGCGTCGGCGAGCGTACCCGCGAAGGCAACGACTTCTACCACGAGATGTCGGACGCGAAGGTCATCGTGCAGGACGACCTGGCGCAATCGAAGGTCGCGATGGTGTTCGGCCAGATGAACGAGCCGCCGGGCAACCGGCTGCGCGTCGCGCTCTCCGGCCTGACGATGGCCGAACGCTTCCGCGACGAGGGACGCGACATCCTCTTCTTCGTCGACAACATCTACCGCTACACGCTCGCCGGTACCGAGGTGTCGGCGCTGCTCGGGCGCATGCCCTCCGCGGTCGGCTACCAGCCGACGCTCGCCGAGGAGATGGGCCGCCTGCAGGAGCGGATCACCTCGACCAAGGCCGGCTCGATCACCTCGATCCAGGCCGTGTACGTGCCGGCGGACGACCTGACCGACCCGTCCCCTGCAACCACCTTCGCCCACCTCGACGCCACCGTCGTGCTCTCGCGCGACATCGCATCGCTCGGCATCTACCCGGCGGTCGATCCGCTCGACTCGACGTCGCGCCAGATCGACCCGAACGTGATCGGCGAGGAGCACTACAACACCACGCGCGCGGTGCAGGCCACGCTCCAGCGCTACAAGGAACTGCGCGACATCATCGCGATCCTCGGCATGGACGAGCTGTCGCCCGAGGACAAGCTCGCGGTCGCGCGGGCCCGCAAGATCCAGCGCTTCCTGTCGCAACCGTTCCACGTCGCCGAGGTCTTCACCGGCTCCCCCGGCAAGTACGTGCCGCTGAAGGAGACGATCCGCGGCTTCCAGATGATCGTCAACGGCGAGTGCGACGCGCTGCCGGAGCAGGCGTTCTACATGGTCGGCGGCATCGACGAAGCCTTCGAAAAAGCGAAGACGATGAAATGAGCACGATCCACGTCGACGTCGTCAGTGCCGAGGAATCGATCTTCGAGGGCGAGGCGGAGTTCGTCGCGCTGCCGGGAGAAGCCGGCGAGCTCGGCATCTACCCGCAGCACACGCCGCTGATCACCCGCATCAACGCGGGTGCAGTTCGGATCAAGCTGCCGAATCGCGCCGACGAGGAGTTCGTCTTCGTCGCCGGCGGGATCCTCGAGGTACAGCCCAACCGGGTCACCGTGCTCGCCGACACTGCGATCCGCGGCGCCGATCTGGACGAGGCCAAAGCCTCGGAGGCGCAGCGTCTCGCGCAGGAGGCGATGAACAACGCGAAGAGCGACATCGACCTCGCGCGCGCGCAATCCGAATTCGCGACGATGGCCGCTCAGCTCGCCGCGATCCGCAAGCTGCGACGCAAGTAAGCGATCACCCGCGGCACCGCCCCATCCGCAGCCCGGCCGCGGGAGCCGCAACGGCACCTGTGGCTCGCCGGCGCGACCGGCCGGCTCGGCGAGGCCGTGATCGCACGCGCGCTGCGTAGCGCCGAACACGCCGTCGTCACCGTGCTGGCGCACCGTCCGATGGCCTCGACGCATGCCGGACTGCGGGTCACCGACCTTGCCGGGCTCGACGCTCGGTCCGGCCCGGGCGCGCCCGATCGCGAGCCGGGCACCGACGGCGATCGTCGCGCGCTCGACCTGATCGTGATCCTGCAGGATCCGGACGCGGCGCACGCGGTCGCGAACCGGCGCGATGCCAACTTCCTGGCGATCGCCACCCCCACCGACGCCCTCGCGGTCGCGACCCTCGCCGCACGCGCCGGCGCCGCGCGCCTGCTGCTGCTCGCCCCGCTCGCCGCCTGGCAGCAGCTCTCGGCCGCGTCACGGCTGCTGCCCGAAGGACTGGAGATGGCGCTGGCGGCATCTGCGATTCCGGTCGTCGTGGTGTTCAAGCCCACCGCGCCGCCCGCGCCCCCCGGCTCGCCGCCGCGCGGCCGGGCGATCGAGCGCTTCGCCCGCTTCTACCTGTCGCAGCTGCGCTTCATGCTGCCAGCGGGCGCTCAGGCGCTGCGATCGACCGAGATCGCGTCGCTCGCTTTCGACGCGATGTGCGCGCATCGGTCGCCGGGCCTGTTCATCGTGTCGCCCGATACAATGAACACGCGCTGAGCGCAGCGAGGGGCGGGCGCGGCCCGGTTCAACGCGCATCGATCGAGGACCTATGGCCGACCACCCTTTCCTGCGCGCCCTGCGCCGCCAGCCCACCGACTACACGCCGGTCTGGCTGATGCGCCAGGCCGGACGCTACCTGCCCGAGTACAACCGCACTCGCGCGCGTGCCGGCGACTTCATGACCTTGTGCAAGACGCCTGAGCTCGCGTGCGAGGTCACGCTGCAGCCGCTCGCGCGCTACGCGCTCGACGCCGCGATCCTCTTCTCCGACATCCTGACGATCCCGGACGCCATGGGCCTCGGTCTGAGCTTCGCGCAGGGCGAAGGACCGCGCTTCGCGCGCCCGCTCCGCACCGAGGCGGACGTCGCGGCGCTCGCCGCGCCGGACCCCGAGATCGAGCTGCGCTACGTGATGGACGCGGTGCGCACGATTCGCGGCGCGCTGGCCGACCGCGTGCCGCTGATCGGCTTCTCCGGCAGCCCGTGGACGCTCGCGTGCTACATGATCGAGGGCGCCGGCAGCAGCGACTTCAGGCTGGTCAAGACGATGCTCTACCAGCGGCCGGACCTGCTCGAGCGCATCCTCGCCGTCACCGCCACCGCGGTGACCGACTACCTCAACGCCCAGATCGCCGCCGGCGCGCAGGCGGTGATGATCTTCGACACCTGGGGCGGTGTGCTTCCGGGGCGGCACTACGAGACCTTCTCGCTCGCCTGGATGGCCCGGATCATCGCCGGCCTGCGCGCCGCCGGGCCGGCGCCGCGGGTACCGACGATCGTGTTCACCAAGGGCGGCGGGCAGTGGCTGGAGCGGATCGCGTCGAGCGGGGCCGACGCGATCGGCATCGACTGGACGGTCGATCCGGGCGACGCGCGCGCGCGCGTCGGCGACCGCGTGGCGATCCAGGGCAACCTCGACCCGATGGCGCTGATGGGCACGCCCGCGAGCATCGAGGCCGAAGCGATTGCGACGCTCGACGCCTACGACCGAGACGCCGCACTGCCGCCCGGCCGAGGGCTCGTCTTCAACCTCGGGCACGGGATCAACCAGCACACGCCGCCGGAGAACGTCTCGGTGCTCGTCGACACGATTCACGCCCGAAGCCGTAAAACCATGGCTCGCGGCGCGAGTGGATCCTCACTTAATTAGCGTCGCACCGGCGGGTTATGCACACGGGGCGGGCAGGCGCCCCCCGGCGCGGCCCGCAGGCAACAAGTCGTGACAAAGCAAGCTAAGTCATTGATTTGACTGAGTGTAATTATGACGATTTCTTGAGCAGGGCACGACGGACCGGGTAATTACGCGGCTTCGCGGCCGATCCGGGACAGATGTGCACACACTTATCCACAGCTTTTGTGAATCAACCCGAAAAACCCTTATCCGCCCGATACTTGCCGCCCGTTTGCGCGAAACACCTTAACTTTGACGCCGGATCAGCCCACGGAATCGCCACGCTACGTCGGTGTCTGGATCGACGGACCGCTCGCCGGCACGTACGACTACGCACTGCCCGCGCCGCTGGACGCCGCGCCGGGCGACTGGGTCGTGGTGCCGTGGGGGCGCAGCCGTCGGATCGGGCTCGTCGCCGACTGCAGGCGCGACACCGCGCTGGATCCGCAGCGCGTCCGTGAGGTCGAGACGCTGCTGACCGATCGGCCGGCGATGGGCACGGCCTGGCTCGACACGATACGCTTCGCCGCGAGCTACTACCACGCCGAGGCGGCGGAACTCGCGCACGCCGCCGTGCCGCGGCTGCTGCGCACGCCGCCGACGAAGCGCACCCGCAGGACCGAAGGCCGGCTCGCCGACTTCGACACCGCGCCACGAACGGCACCGGCTCGCAGGCGCACCCCCAACCCGGCGCAACAGGCGGTCCTCGACGCACTGCGCGACGACACTGCGTCGACGACGACCGACGCGGCGAAGCCGCCGGCACCGTGGCTGCTGCAGGGCATCACCGGCAGCGGCAAGACCGAGGTCTACCTGCACTGGATCGAGCACCTGCTCGAGGCGGACCCAAGCGCGCAGGTTCTCGTGCTCGTGCCCGAGATCGGGTTGACGCCGGCACTCCACCGACAGCTCCAGGAGCGCCTCTCGCGCTTTCCGATCGCGGTGCTCCACAGCGCGATGACCGACGCGGAGCGCACGACGCACTGGCTCGCGGCGGCCACCGGCCGCGCCCGCATCGTGCTCGGCACCCGGCTGGCCGCGCTCGCGCCGATCCCGTCGCTCGCGGCGATCGTCATCGACGAGGAGCACGACGCCTCGTTCAAGCAGCAGGAGGGCGTGCGCTATTCCGCGCGCGACCTCGCGGTCGCCCGCGCCGCGCAATCGCGAATCCCGATCCTGCTCGGCTCGGCGACGCCGTCGCTCGAGAGCTGGCGCAACGCCCGTCAGGGCCGCTACCGCCTGCTGCGGCTGGCCGACCGCGCCACCGGCGCCCGGCTGCCGCGGGTGCGCTGCGTGTCGCTGCGCGAAGGCAGCACGCGCCACGGCCTCACCGAGGCGGCGCTCGCCGCGATCCGCGAGACGCTCGATCGGCGAGAACAGGCGCTGCTCTTCCTGAACCGCCGCGGCTACTCGCCGGTGCTCACCTGCAACGCCTGCGGCTGGCTGTCGGGCTGCGACCAGTGCGACGCGTGGCGCGTGCTCCACCGCGTCGCGCAGCCGACGCGGCTCTCGGGCCCGGCGCAGCGCCCCCGCTACCGCCTGATCTGCCACCACTGCGCCGCCGAGTCGCCCGCGCCCCACGCCTGCCCGGACTGCGGCAACCAGGACCTGAGCCCGATCGGCCGCGGCACGCAGCGACTCGAGGAGGGCCTCGCGACGCTCTTTCCGAGCGCGCGCATCGGCCGGCTCGATCGCGACGTCGCGAGTCGCAAGGGCGCGACCGAGCGCTTCCTCGCGTCGGTACACGAGGGCGACCTCGACCTGCTGATCGGCACGCAGATGCTCGCGAAGGGCCACGACTTCGAGCGCCTCACGCTGGTCGTCGTGGTCGACGCCGACGCAGGTCTGTTCGCCTCCGACTTCCGCGCGCCCGAGCGACTGTTCGCGACGCTGATGCAGGTCAGCGGACGCGCCGGCCGCCATCGCCCCGAGCACGCGACGACCCTCGTGCAGACACGCTTTCCCGAGCACCCGCTGTTCGAGTCGCTGATCCGCCAGGACTACGACGCCTTCGCCGACCGGCAGCTCGACGAGCGCGTCGCCAACGGGCTGCCGCCGGCGTCGCACCAGGCGCTGCTGCTCGCGCAGGCGCGCCAGGCCGACGTCGCGATCGGCTTCCTCCAGGCCGCAGCCGACGCCATGCGCGCCGACGATCGGGCTGCCGGGTGCACGGTGTGCGACCCGATCCCGATGCCGGTCGCGCAGATCCGTGGCGTCGCCCGCGCCCAGCTGCTGGTCGAATCCGCGTCCCGGCCACGCCTGCACGCGATGCTGACGCACTGGCGACCGATGCTCGCCGGACTCGCCACCGGCGCCGGCGGCGGCCTGCGATGGTCGCTGGTCGTCGACCCCATCGAGATATGAGCACCCGCAGCATGTCGCCAACCGCCCCCGCCACGCCGTCGCCGGTGGCCGGCCCCGCGCTCGCCGGCCTGAACCCGGCGCAGCTCGAGGCCGTCCGGTACCTCGACGGGCCGTGTCTGATCATCGCCGGCGCCGGCTCCGGCAAGACCAGCGTGATCACCGCGAAGCTGCGTCACCTGATCGACGCCGGATTCGCCGGCAATCGCATCGCCGCGATCACCTTCACCAACAAGGCGGCGCTCGAAATGCAGGAGCGCTTCGCCACGGCCATCGCGCGCCACGGTGTGCCGGACACCGCCGGCGCCGACCGGAACGGGCGGCTCCGCGCCGCCGACCGGCCGACGATCTGCACCTTCCACTCGCTCGGCATGCGCATGCTGCGCGCGAGCGGCCGCGCGGTCGGCCTGAAGCCATCGTTCTCGATCTTCGACGCCGACGACTGCGCGAGCCTGCTCGCGCAGCTCCTCGCGACGACCGATCGAAAGCTGGTGCGCGCGGCGGCGGCACGGATCTCGACGTGGAAGAACGCGCTCGTCGAGCCGGCCGCGGCGCTGAAGCGCGCGCGTGGCGAGGGCGAGCTCCGCGTCGCGAGGGCCTTCGTCGAGTACCAGGCCACGCTGGAAGGCTACCAGGCGGTCGACTTCGACGACCTCATCCGGCTGCCGCTGCGCCTGATGCAGGAGGACGCGGAAGCGGCCGAGACCTGGCGCCACAAGCTGCGCTATTTCCTCGTCGACGAGTACCAGGACACCAACGCCACCCAGTACGCGCTGCTCAAGGCGCTGACCGGCGACCGTGGCGCGTTCACCGCCGTCGGCGACGACGACCAGTCGATCTACGGCTGGCGCGGCGCGACGCTGGAAAACCTGCGCGCGCTCGGCGTGGACTTCCCGACGCTCAAGGTGATCAAGCTCGAGCAGAACTACCGCTCGAGCCGCACGATCCTGTCGGCCGCGAACGCGCTGATCGCGAACAATCCCAAGCTGCACGAGAAGCGGCTCTGGTCCGAGCTCGGCATCGGCGACCCGATCAAGGTGATCGCGAGCGACGACGACGAGCAGGAGGCCGAGACGGTCGTGATGCGCATCCAGTCGGCGCGCTTCGAGCGCCGCGGCGCATGGGCCGACTACGCGATCCTCTACCGATCGAATCAGCAGGCGCGGATCGTCGAACAGATGCTGAGGAAGGAGCGCATCCCGTACCAGTTGTCGGGCGGCCAGTCGTTCTTCGAGCGCGCCGAGATCCGCGACCTCTGCGCGTACCTTCGGCTGCTCGCCAACGACGACGACGACCCGGCGTTCATCCGCGCGATCACGACGCCGCGGCGCGGCATCGGGCCCCAGACCCTGAAGACCCTGGGCGAATACGCCGGCGAGCGCCGCTGCAGCCTGTTCGCCGCGCTGTTCGAAACCGGCTTCGACGATCGCCTGCCCGAGCGGCAGCTCCAGCCGCTTCGAGCTTTCGGCGGCTTCGTCAACCGCTTCCAGTCGCGCGCGTCCCGCGAGCCGGCGGCCCCGGTGCTCGCCGACCTGATCGCGGCGATCGACTACGAGACCTACATCCGCGAACAGGGCGACGCCCGCGCCACCACCGCAAAATGGCAGAACGTGACCGAGTTCTGCGACTGGGTCGCGCGCCAGGCCGCCGAGGAGAACCGGACCCTCATCGACATGGCGCAGCGCATCGCCCTGATCACGCGCCTGGACGGGCGCGAGCAGGACTCGGACGCCGTCCGGATGTCGACGGTGCACGCTGCCAAGGGGCTCGAGTATCCCCACGTCTACCTGATCGGCGTCGAGGAAGGGCTGATGCCTCACGCCGGACGCGAAGAGAGCGAAGACTCACATCCGGCAGGTGGCGAGATGGGGCGCGACGACGGCGATGCGCAACGCGACGCCCGCATCGAAGAGGAGCGCCGGCTGATGTACGTCGCGATCACCCGCGCCAAGCGAAGCCTGACGATCTCGTGGTGCCGTCAGCGCCGTCGCGCGCGGTCGGTGCTCGAGCGGCAACCGTCGCGGTTCATCGCGGAAATGGCGCTCGACGCGGAGGCCGGCAACAATGCGGTCGTCGGCGTGGAGGACGCGAAGCGCCGACTGGCTGCGATCCGCGACATGCTGCGGAAGTGATCGGGCCGGGAACCGACGCTGGAACCGACGCTGGAACCGGCCCGAGAACGGCCCGGGAGCCGGACCGGAGCAGGCGCTTACTTCGCCGGCTCGGCAGGCGCCTTCGGCTCTTCGAACTTCGCGCCCGCCGCGTTGCTCAGGTAGACCACCGCCCGCGCGACCTCGAGTTCGGACGCGCTCGCGCCCTGCGGCGGCATCGCGCCCTTGCCCTTGAGCGCAGACGCGACCAGCGCTTCGAGCCCCTGCTGAAGCCGCGGCGCCCAGGCGGCGTTGTCGCCGAACTTCGGCGCGCCGGCGGCGCCGGTCGCGTGGCAGGCCGAGCACACGGCCTGGTAGACGGCCTCGCCGCTGCGCGACGCGGCGGCCGCGCCCGCCGCCCGGAGCTCGAAGCCGGCGACCGGCTTGATCCGCGCCTCGATCGCCTCGGGCGTCATCGCGCCCGATCCGGCACCGGAGCGCAGGCCCTGCGCGACGAACACCGCGAGCATGATGATCACCAGCACCGGCACCACGAACGCCAGCACCACGACGGTGATCAGCTGGCGCGGCGTCTTGATCGCCGACTCGTGCGCGTCGTCCCCGCCGTGCCCGCCACCGAGGCTGTGGCCCGGCGTCGGGCCGTGCGGGGCGGGGGGATTGGCCTTCGCCGCGGGATTCATTGCTGCCATCTGGTGTTCCATCCGTGCTGGGGGATCGGCGCGAGGCCGTGCGCTGCGGCATCCGACGCCGCAAAACCAGGTATTTTAGCCGCGAACGGCGCAGTTGCGGGCGTTCGTGGACTCGAAAGCCAAAAACCGTTATCCTCCCCTTCCCCGCGCGCCTGTAGCTCAGTGGATAGAGTATTGGCCTCCGAAGCCAAGGGTCGGACGTTCGATTCGTCTCAGGCGCGCCATTTTCGTCGTCACGGCCACCGTCCGGTTGCCGCTTCCCCCCTCGGATCGACCACTCGCGTGTCAGGGCTTCAACGCCGAAGCGCCATTGGGCGTAGTATTGAACACGAAGCCGATGGTCGCGTACCGATCGGCAGTCGGCATGAACACTTCACGGCAGCGAGCCTGCCCGATCGAAGAGGCCCGATCGATGAACGAACTCACCACGGCACCGTCCCCCGGCCAACGCACCGCGGTCACCGCCAAAGTGATCCTGGTGACCGGCGTCGCGCTGTGGCCGCCGGCGTTGATGAGTGCGTCGCTGGCGGGCGGGCTGCTCTCCAGCCTGATCATCGCCGCCGGCGCCGCGCTGCTGGTCGCCGCGCGACGCGCCGATTGAAGCCCGCCGACTGAAGCGCACCGACTGAAGCGCGCCGACCGAGACACGCCGCCGGTCAGCGC
Source organism: Lautropia sp. (assembly GCA_050248115.1). Taxonomy (GTDB): domain Bacteria; phylum Pseudomonadota; class Gammaproteobacteria; order Burkholderiales; family Burkholderiaceae_E; genus Lautropia. The sequence continues at coordinate 297,242 of JBFWSZ010000007.1, read as the reverse complement.
TCCCAGCAAAGCGCCATCGTGCCGCCGCCGCCGCTGAACGCGCGCAGGCCAGTCTGGTCGATCGTCAGATCCCCGCAGACGTCGCCGCTCATCGTGCCGGTCGCCTGCGCCCGCACCGTGTAGCTCGTGCCCGCCGCAGCGGTCACCGTCAGCGTATAGCGTGCCGTCCCGCTGGCGGGCACCTGGGCGATCGACGCGGGCAGCGCGGGGATGGCGGCGCCGGGCGCGTAGGTATTGCGTTCGGTGCGCACCCGCTCCATGAATTGCGCTGCCTGAAGCAGCGCCGCGCGCGCTTCGCTGCGGTGGCCGCGCCGGATCGACTCCTGATAGCTGGGCACCGCGATCGCGGTGAGGATCGCGACGACCGCGACGACGATCATGACCTCGAGCAGCGTGAAGCCCGCGTTTGCGCCGCGCGAGCGCACGCCCGGCAGGATCGATCCGGTATCCGTCATTCGAGCTCCCGTGAACGAAACCATGGTCGGACGCATCCGTCTGCGCGCCCTCATCTGAGATCCCGCCAGACCCTGAGCGGCAACGTGCCCGAACAGCTCGTCGGCACCGCCATCGCCGACTGGCCGATGCTGGTGGCGCCGGACGCGCAGGCCGAGCCGCTCGCCCCCTTGGTCACCGTCGTGCCGGTCAGCGAATACACCGTCGCGTCCGACATCCCCGACAGCGACGAGGCGTCGATCTGGTTGACCATCGGGCCGCCCGCCACAGGCGCGTACAGCGGAATGTTGCCGCCGAGCACGCCCTCGTCGAGTCGCCGCCCGACGATGTCGGCGGTTTCGCCCTCGAACGCCGGCCGCGTCAGACCGCTCGCCAGGTCGAACACGTAGAGGTGGCTCGTGCCGTTGCTGTCGCACGGATCGGTGCTGGTCGGCCTGAAACTGGTGAAACTGACCTTGCCGCCGCTCGCCACCGGCGTCGCGACGATGCGCTCGCCACCCGCCGTCCCGCCCATGACGAGGTTCAGGTACCAGCCCTTCTTGGTCGCCCAGTTCATCGCCGTCGGCCAGGAAAGCGAGCGGAACCCGCCGCTGACGTCCGCCAGCACGGCCTGCTGCAGGTCCGAGCGGACGATCGTCACGGTGTTGCCGAGGTCTCGCAGCATGTAGATCGATTGCACGGCGGTATCGCCGGCATCGACCGTCTCGAAGTGCTTGCCGGTGCCGAAGGACAGGTAGCGCCCGCCCAGGGGATGGGTCGACACGCGGATCTCGGTGGTGATCGGCTGCGGATTGCCCGAGGGGTCGGTTGCGGTGAAGAGCGGCGCCGCCGGCGCGGCGCCGACCCGCGCGATCTTCCAGTTCGACGCATTCGACGAACTGAGGTCGAACTTCCACACGTTGCCGAGCTTGTCGCCCGCATACAACCCGACGACGTCGCGCTTCAGGTCGTAGATCGGCGTCACCGGCCCAAGCCCGTTGCGCTGGCCGGCGGCGTCGGCGCCGACGCCGGTATCGATCGTGCGCAGCACCGAACCGTCCGCGAGATCGACGACCAGCAGCTTCGCGCGATGGTCGGCGCTCTCGTAGCCGTTGCCGACGATCGCGACCCACTTGCCCGCCTTGGTGCTCGCGATCAGCGCCCGGCCCATCACATGACCCAGGTCGGGGACGTCGCTCGCATCCAGGTCGAACAGCACCTTGCCGGTGCCGAACGCGGTCGGATCGGTGACGTCGAGCGCGAACATCGACCTCGGACCCGCGCCGCCGACGCCGACGACGACGGTCTTCCAGGCGCCGCCGAGATGGACGTCGCCTTCGGAAAGCGCGCCGTCGACGAGATAGAAGTGGTCGTAGGACGGCGACGCGAGGTCGGCGAGCCTGCCGATGGTCGCGCGCGGCACGAACGCGAACAGTTCGACGCCCGTCTGCGCATCGAACGCGTGCATCATGCCGTCGTTCGCATTGATCATCACCGAGGCCCTGCGGCTCGTGCGCTTCGTCTCGAGCCAGGTCGCATAGCCGGTGCCGCCGGCCGTGGGGCCCGACTGGTAGTTGTGGTTCGTCGCCTTCGAGTAGAGCGGCGCCGAATGCACGATCGAGCCGAGTGCCGACTTGCGCGGCCGCAGCGGGCCCGACGGCTTCTCGCGGGTGGCGTCGCCGCGCAGGTAGTCGACGATCTGCGCCGACCCGAGCGCGGCCTGCTGCGCGGTGGCCAGCGTCGCCCACTCGAAATCGACGGCCGCGTTGCGCGCGGCGGTCGTGACGATCCGGCGCGCCGACGCGGCCGGCAACGAAGCCTGCCATCGCTCGACCCGGTTGCCGGCCAGCAGCTGCAGCGCCTCGAGCGCCCGCAACGAGCCCGTCCATTCGCCGGCCGTGTAGCCCGCTTCGAACACCAGGTCGTCGACCGAGGTGATGACCGCGTTCGAGACGCTCAGGCTCGCGGCCGACGCGCGCTGAGCCTGCACCCGTGCGAACGCGCTCGACAGCGCATCGCCGAGTTCGGTCGCGGACGTCGCCGTGTAGAAGTCGCCGCGGCTCGCCATCGCGGCGCGCTGGGTGTCGTGTACCTTCATCCAGTCGGGCGACGCCTCGGTGACGTTGCCCGGCCACGGGATCGTGCCGCCGGATTTCATCGCCGAGCGCACCTGTTCGCTGCTCCAGGGCGAACTCAGCCCGTAACCGATGATCATCGTCGACAGGTTCTGCCAGGTCGACGGGTCTTCGTCGCCGCCCGGCCAGGTACCGCTGCCACCGGTGGCCCACGGGATCGGGCGCTTGAGGTTCGGCAGGTCGGCGCGCAGGTCGCGCGACCAGTAGAAGTGCGCGACGTCGGTGAAGGTGTCTGCGGTCGCGGCGAGCGCGCCGCCGAAGACGCTGTCGGTCGCCGGGTCGTACCGGTAGTTCCGCCCCGCCTGGCTGCCGCTGCCGGCGATCAGCGGGCCGACGACGCCGTCGGACTCGCGCGGCCCGGCGCCCCACGGGCCACCGCTCGCGCCGATCGCGGGCAGCCCGCCACCGTTGTTCCAGCCGCCGTCGGTCGCGAGGATCGCGTAGCTGCGCCGGCACGCCAGATCGGCCGTGCCGCCGCCGGGGCCGGTGCCGGGATTGCTCGACCACGGGCCCGCGGGATCGCCGCGGGAGAAGTAGCGACCGACCGCGTCGAGCGCCTCGCGGTTCGGCGTCCAGCCGTCCGCCTTCAACTGGAACAGCCAGTCGAAGACCTCGGCGCGGGGCGTCGAACCGGGGGTGAAGTCGCGCACGCCGCGCACCACGTGGCCGGGCGCCGGCTGCCCGTCGACGTTAGGCAGCACCGGTCCGGGACTGCTCGCCGGATCCTGCGGCCACTGGCCCGGCCCGCTCGCGAAGTAGTTGATCCGCCCGTAGCCCAGGCGCATCGGCGCGCTCAGCCCGGCCAGCGTCTCGGCCGTGACCGCGATCGCGCCGAACAGCCGCGTGCGGTAGTACGTGTACCAGTTCGCGTAGTTCTGCGCCTCCTCGGCGAAGGTGCACCAGGTGCCGGCCGCGCAGTCGCTGCGCGTCGTCGCCGCGCCCGTCTGCGGATCGATCGGCACCGGATAGGTCTGCGTCGGCGCGTCCCGGTCGATCTCGACCAGGCGGTAGGCGCCGATGTCGTGGCGCTCGGCCCAGGTCGGGCCCATGAACCGGTAGTAGCGCGCCTCGATCGGTCGCGGCACCTGGTTCCAGGTCGTGCAGTAGGACTCGGTCGCCGTCGGGTCCGGCGTGCACACGTAGCCGATGTCGACCGTCGCGTCGACGACGCAGTTCTGTCGTGGGCGCGTGCCGGTCGCGAGGCAGACCGAGCCGTTGCGGGTCCCGGCGGGCCGGCGGAACAGGTCGGCCGCCACCGAGGTGTCGACCGGCGTCCGGACGCCGGCGACGGTGACGCGGCGCATGTCGTTTCGCGTGCCGCCGACGAAGTTGCCGCCGCCGTCGTAGCCGCCGACGTCCGCCGGCGGGAAGTTGGACGCGAGCGGCTTGTTGTCGTCGTTCCAGGGCTTGTAGGTGACGGTCGGGTTGTAGCTGATCGGATTCATGAACGGCACGCGAAGCCGGACGTCCCATGCGGGAACCGAGGTCGTGCCGCCGCCCCACTGATTCGCGATGTCGACGTTCCGGTTCGCGTCGAAGCCAGTGGCCACCAGCGTCGCGAAGTCGAAACCGGCGATCGGCGGCAGCCAGTTCTCCTGCATCGATCCGGAGTCGTCGATCATCAGCATCACGTTCGACGCCGGCGACACCTGCGCGGTCAGCGGCTTCTGCGCGATCGCCGATTGCGCCAGCGCGCTGCCGGGCGCCACCAACGACAGCACCATCAGGCACGGCAGCCACGCGATGGCGATCACGATGCGACGCAACCGGCGCAGCGCCGTCGAAACCCGGCGCAGCGCCGGACGGGCAGGGGTCGAATCAGTCACGATAGAGCCTCATTTCGCTTTGCGCGTGCTCGAAGCCGCCGCCATCGCGTTGCACGCGGGCGGTGATCCGGAACTTCAGCCAGCGCGCCGTGTCGGCCGGATCGGCGGCGAAGCCGCTGTCGGAGATCGACGCGGCGAGTTCGCCGTCGGCGCGCTCGATCAGGCACGCGTGGTCGATCGCGCCCGGCAGCGACACGCCGGTGAAGCGGAAGGTGGTCGCCGGCAGCCAGTTGGACCCGTCGCGCCACGCCGGCATCGTCGCCGTCGCGCGCCCCGGTGCGGCGATCGCCTGTGTCTCGAGCGGCGCCGCGGACAGGCGCAGTTCGCACCAGCGCAGCACGGTCTGCACGGCACTGTCGCTGACCACGTTGCTGCGCAGCGAGGTCGCGAGCCGCTCGTCGAGCAGGCCTCGCTTGAGCTGCGTCGACACGACGACGGTGACGATCACGAGCAGGAACAGCACGACCGGCAGCACCAGCCCCCGCTCGTGGCGCGCGTTCGCCGCCGCCGCGCGAATCGGCGCGCTCACATCGACACCGACGGCGACCCGGTCGCGCGCGAACGCACCGTGTACACCTGGGTGAAGCGCTTGTGGACCGACCCGTCGGCCGCGCTCAGCGCCGGCCCGGTCCCGCTGGCGACCTGCGCCGGCGAAGTCGGGCAGCCGGTATACGCGTAGGCCCCCTCGACGGCGCTGCTCGCCGATCCCCGTGTCTTCATCACGAGGCACAGGTGCACCGCGACGACGAAGTCCCAGGCCGATCGCGACGAGCCTGCGAACGCCGCATTGCGCGCGATCACCTGGTCGGCGTCGAGGATCACCGAGCCGGTGGGGGCGACGCCGACGCCGCCGGCCAGCGCGAGCGCGGCACCGGCGTCGTCGAAGCCGAAGAACACGCGCAGGTCGACCACGTCGTGCGCCAGGATCTCCGCGGCGGCGTCGTTGCCCGCACACACGAGACGCCCGCCGAGGACCGAGTACACGTTGCGCACCAGGGGCACGAGGCTGCCGTTCGCCACGTGCGCCGGGTTCGTGACCAGCGTCGGCACGGCGAGCGCGCCGGCGCAGTTGCGCGTCGCGAACTGGTCGGGCGCGACCGTCGCGTCGCCCTGGAAGCTCACCATCAGCGTGTCCGGCACCGGCAGCGCCGGCACGACGCAGCTGTAGTCGCCGGCGGAGGGATCGGCGAAGGTGCCGCCCCTGCACGCGCGCAGGTGCGGGCCGTCGAACATCGTCTGTCCGGTGCTCACGTAGCCGGTACCGACGATCTCGCCGTAGCCGGCACGCTTGATCGACTGCCCCATGATCAGCATCGCGAGCGGCGCTTCCTGGTTCAGCGAACCCATCTGGTGCGACACGCTGGCGGTCCGCGACGCGTCGGCGTAGTACACCGAGAGGCCGAACAGCACCGACACGCTGATCGTCATCGCGATCATCAGTTCGATCAGCGTGCGACCCAGCTGCGCGCGCGCCGATCGCGCGACGCCCGGCGGTCGCTGCGCCCGCGTCACGGAAACACCTCGGCCGCCAGACAGCGGTAGCTGTCGTCGACGACGCCGACCGCCGTGCACCGCGCGTCGGCGCCGCTGTTCGGATTGGCTTCGCGCCAGATGACCGTGATCCGCATCGAACTCGCGCCCGCACCCATCGCGGCGCCGACCGGCCCCGTCGGTGCGACGACCGCCCCGGATTCGGGCAGCCGCGCGCGAAGGTCCTGGTACCAGTTCATCAGGTCGAGCGCGGCCACCTGCACCGGCGTGCACGGCGCCCCGGCCACGCACGCGCCGGCCACCGGCAGGGCCGCACCGGGCAGCAGGCTCGACGCGTAGTCGTTGTTCATGAACGCGAGATGGTTCGCCCGCATCCGCTCGGTGAGCTGTCCCAGCAGTTCCGCGGCGGCCTTGCGGTCGAACGAGTCCTTCTGGCCGCTGATCGAGCGCGCCTGCATGCCGATCAGCCCGAGCAGGCCGATCGAGATGATCACGAGGCTCACCAGCACCTCGATCAGCGACAGCCCGCGCGCCCTGTCGCGCCACGCGACCCCGGGGCTAGGCATTGCAGCTCCCGTCGGCCGCCACCTTCGCGGCCCGCACCCGACCCACGACGGAGAGCGTCACGCATCGTGCGAGCGTGAGGTCGACCGGACTCGCCGGATCGCGGTGGTCGATCGTGTAGACGGGCACCTGTCCGGCCGCCGCGAAGCGCAGGCCGCTGCCGGCGAACCCGATCGTGCCGGGCGCCGGTGCCGCGACGATCATCGTGCGCTCACCGGCCGGCCGCAGACCCGAGGCCTCGAAGCGACGCAGCAGCTGATCGGTCGCGGCGTCGTAGTTGCCGATCGCGACGGCGTCCTGCGGCTTCGCGTAGACGATCCAGCCCGCGGCCCAGTCGTTGCCGGCGATCCCGCCGACAGCGGCGCTGCTGCACGCCGGTACCGCGGCGCGCGGGTCGGCGACGCGGCACACGACGACGAGCGTATTGCGTCCGAGCGCCTCGGCACGCGCGTACTCGAGGCTCGCCAGAAGCTCGTTCGCGTTCGACGACACGCGCGCCGACGCGAGGACCCGGTTCATCGACGGCATCGCGAACGCGGCCGCGACGCCGATGACCACCATCACGACGAGCACCTCGATCAGCGAATAGCCGTTCGTCGACCGACGCGCGGTCGAATCCCGGGCCAGGCGCGGCGCGCCGCGCAACGGCGACATCGGGTCATCGGGTACGGCGGACGGCGACATCTGATCTCCAACGACGTTCACCGGTCAGTATCGAAGCGCCCCCCGCGCGCTCCCACGGCCCACCGATCGCCTGCCGCCGGCAACCGATGGGCGGCGCGCCGTCGTTGCAGGGGGTCCCACGCGCATCCGGCGCCACGCTGCTAAGATCGGCCGATGCGATTCACCGCACTGACCATCGACGCGCTGCCGCTCGATGCCGAGCTGACCGACGCCGCGACCGTCGGCCCCGAGCTCGCGCGCATCGCGCAGGCCTACTGCGGCACGCCGCGCGCGCTGGTGTGGCGCAACGCGTCGTCCGATTGGCCGCTGCTGGTGATCACGCTGCCGCTGGTCACGCGCCTGTCGCTGATGACCAACCCGATCTTCGGCCGGCTGGTGCGCGAGTGGGGCGCCGGATTGCGCTTCATCGGGGTCGACGCGGATCGACGCGCCTACGATTTCCGGCACATCCTCGGGGCGAAGGCGCTGTCGCGGCTGGTCGACGCGCTCGCGCACCTGATCGGCGGGCGGGAGGTCGACGGCGGCTCGCGCGTCACCGACGGCCGTGCCACCGACCATGCGCTCGACACGGTCTTCGCGCTGCTGGCCGACGAGATGATGACGATCCTGGACGCACGCCGCGAAGACTGGGCGCGTCATCTCGCGCGCGAGGGCCTGCTGGTCGCAGACACCCACGCGCTGGTCCAGAGCCCGGGCATGCGAAGCCTGTTCGAGCGGCGCAGCCGATATCCCGAGTTCACCGCGGCGCTTCACCAGGCGCTGCGCGACGCGATGATCGACGTCGAGTTCTACGGCCGCATCCTGCGCGCGATCGACACCCGTGAAACCGCCACCGAGCAGCGCCTGCTGTCGATCGTCGAGTCATCGCTCGACCCGATCGTGCTCGCCAAGCTCGCGCGCACCCGCATCGGCCCGCATCTGGGTTGCTACAACTGGCTCGCACGCGATCCGCGTGTCAGCGCGCATCGCGCGTCGGTGCTGCACAAGCTGCCGGCCTTCGGGCAGTTCTTCGCCGAACGTTTGCTGGGTCCGTCGAGCGAGACCAGCGAGGCGCTGCTGCGCGGCATCGTCGCGGGGCCGCGCAGCGGCCGCGACGAGGCGCGGCTGCTTCACGAGCTCGCGCGTGCGATCGACTCGGGCCAGGACCGCTGGACCATCGAATCGATCGGTCGCTACTTCAGGGTCTCGGAGAACGTCGTCCGTGCGCTGTGGCGCCAGTGCCCGGCCGCGCTCGGCGCGCCACCGGAGTGGCACCTGCATCAGATCCTGCTCGCGCTCGCCGAACGATCGGAACGCAACTGGCCGTCGGACGAGGCCGGCTGGATCGCGCTCAAGGCCGCGTCGATCCCGGCGTCGGTCGCGTCCGCCTGAGCGGCGCCGCCTGGCGTCGCGGGCTCCTGCATCGTCCGCTCGAAACGCCCGAGTGCGAAGATGCGCAGGAACGCCTCGGCATCTTCGCGTCCGTGGTCGTACACGCGTCGGTAGCGCTGCGGCGACGCGTAGTCCCAGCTCGCCACCTCGATGCGTCGCGACGGCTGCACGTAGACGTGGCCGTTGCGCACGAACACCGGCGCGAAGGCCTTGTAGCGGCGGGTCGTGAGAACCAGCGCGTTCCCGGGCACGTCGGCGACCGCGCCGATCGGTACGTTGTCGATCAGTCCACCGTCAAGGCACGGGGCGCCGTCGAGACGTTCGATCGGCGTGAACGGCGGCGTGCAGCTCGACGCGATCAACAGGTCGACCAGCTCGCGCTCGGACCGGCAATCCTGCACGCGCCGTATCTCCTGCGTGAAGCCGAGCCGCCTGCCGTGGGTCGGATGCAGCGAGCCCCGCAGGTACTTGTCGGTCGCGTAGGCGAGCATGCCCGACAGCACCGCCCTCCCCGGCCCGATGCCCGGCGGCAGGCGCGCGAACTGCACGCGGATCTCCGGTGCGCCCCACATCAGCCGACGGAAGTGATCGCCGCCGAGCGCCGCGCGAAGCGCCTTGCGATAGATCGCGGCGTGCGGCAGCAGCCGCTCGCCGCGACGGAGCAGGTTCGACCAGCGCAGGTTGCCCCGCACGTCGGCGAGCTCGCGCTCGTACCATGCGAGCATGCGCCGAGACTCGTTCGCGTAGAGCATGCACGCGGTCGCCGCGCCGGCCGACACGCCGGCGATCACCCGCGGGCGCAACTCGATCTCGGCGACCAGGCTGTCCCAGAATCCGGCCTGCCACCAGCAGCGATTGCCTCCGCCGGCAAAAACCACCTTCTCGAACATGCAGGACCCATCTCCGCGAAAGCGCGCCCGACGCCCGCCCGACGACGCCGCTGCCGCGTCGGCGATTCTACGCGCCGACCCGCACGATCAGCCTCACGACGCACGCGACGTCGGGCTCGCGCCCGTGCACGATCGCCGCGCGCGACTGCTGATCCTCGGCAGCTTTCCGGGCCGCGCGTCGCTGCGCGCGCAGCGCTACTACGCGCACCCGCGAAACCTGTTCTGGCCGATCGTCGGCGCACTCACCGGCGTCGCGCTCGAAGACGCGCCGTACGAGCGGCGACTGCACGTGCTGACGGCGCACGGCATCGCGCTGTGGGACGTGATCGCCCGCTGCGATCGTCCAGGGAGCCTGGACTCGGCAATCCGCGACGCGCAGCACCAGACCTTCGAGCCGCTGCTCGCCGAACTGCCGGCGCTGCAGGGCGTCGCCTTCAATGGGCGCCTCGCGGCGTCGCGCGAGCCATGGTTCAGCGCCCGCGGGCTTCGGACCTGGGTGCTGCCCTCGACCAGCCCGGCGAACGCCGGCGTGCCGGTCGCCGACAAGCACGCCGCCTGGTCGGTGCTGGCGCCGCTGTGCCGGGCCGTCGACGACCCGGTCAGCGAGGTGCGGGCGCAGCGCGCTCGGCGACCAGCACCGGATTGAACCGCGGGTCGTTGTACATCTTGAACTGGCGGTAGACCTTGAACCACGCGCGCCCGGCACGCGAATCGGCCAGCAGGCCGTCGAAGCACGCGGCGAGGTCGTCGCGCTGCTCGACGAGCCGGGCGAGTCGCCCACGACTGGACCGCAGGTGCTCGTCGTCGACGTCGGTGCGACGCGTCTGGCGCTCCATCGCGTCGACCTTCAGTGACAGGATCGACATGCGATCGAGCATGCTCGCCGCCGTCTCGCTGTTGAGCCGCGCGCCCGCCGCCGCCGTGCTGCGCGGCGCGTCGGTGCCGATCGACGACGGGTCGACCAGGCCGAGCGCGACCAGCAGGATCTCGTCGACCCGTTCGGTCGCGTCGTTGCGCGCCTGGTTGTAGCCGTCGATCGCGCGCTTGTTCGCCGCGATGTCGGCGTCGGCCACGCGGGTGCGCCGCGCCAGGTCCTCCTCGGCCCACAGCAGGCTGTTGAAGCGGTGGTTCGCGCGGATCCAGTGCCACACGTCGGCGGCATCGGCCGCCGCGCGCGTCGCCTCGCCCGGATGCGGCCACCCCGGCTCGGCCAGGCACGTGCGATGGAAGGCCACCACCGCCGCGCCGTCGGGCAGCGCGGGCGCACCCTCACCGGACGTGGCGGGGTGGTCGCCACGCGTTGCGCGCGGCCGTTGCGTTGGTTTCGTCGTCCGATCCATCCTTCCGTGTCCTCCGTGCCGGTGCACCGACGCCGACCGCGGTGCCTGCACCACGCGCGACGCGGTAGATTACCGCCAATGCGCCCGATCATCGTTCGATTGCCCAACTGGATCGGCGATGTCGTGATGGCACTGCCGGCACTGCAACGCCTCGACGCACAAGGCTGGCGGCCGGTGCTCGTCGGCAAGGGCTGGGCCGGCTCGCTGCTGTCCGGCCACGCGTGGCCGGTGCACCGACATCCGGCAGGCGTCCGCGAGCGGGTCCGCATGCTGCGCCGGATCGCACGGGACGCCGGCGCGCGCCACGACGCACCGCCGCACCTCGATTGCCTGCTGCTCACCAACTCGTTCTCGAGCGCGCTCGAGGCGAGGCTCGCGGGCCTGCGTGCGCTCGGGCACGCCTCCGACGCGCGCGGCTGGCTGCTCGCACGCGCCGTGACGCCGACGGCAGGCGCGCACGAGATCGACCGCTTCGACGCACTGTCGCGGCAGGTCGGCGCCGCGCCGGGCGTGTCTCCCGACATCGCGGCGGCGCAGGCCACCGCCGGGCCGCAGACCGCGGCGCCGCGACCGGTGCTGCGCGTCTCGGAAGACGCGCAACGCGAAGCCGAGCGACTGCTCGTCGCCGCCGGGATCGATCGGCGATTCGCCTGCATCGTGCCCTTCGCCACCGGCACGCTCGGCGGCGTGCCGAAGGCATGGCCGGGCTTCGACGCGTTCGCGCCGCGCCTGGCCGCGCGCCTGCCGGTCGTGGTGCTGCCCGGGCCCGGCGAGGACGCCGCGGCACGCGAACGCTTCGCGAGCGCGGTGCCCTTGGCCGGCGTAGGCCTCGACGCATACGCGGCGATCCTGTCCCGCGCCGCGGTCGTCGTCGCGAACGACACCGGGCCCGGTCACGTCGCCGCCGCGGTCGGCGCACCGCTCGTGTCGGTGCTGGGGCCGACCGACGCGTCGCGCCACGGCGCGCGCGGCGCGCACGTGCACCTGCTGCAGGGCGACCCATGGCCGAGCGTCGACGCGGTCGAGTCGGCCACGCGCCGTTGGATCGACTGACGCGGGCGGCGCGGGCGGCGCGCGCCCGCGCGTCGGGATGGGCGTCGGGACGGGGGTCGATTCAGCGAGCGAGCAGCGTCGCGAAAGCCTGGTTGAGCGTCGCCTCCGCTTCCGCGAGGCGTGCACGCCGCTCGCTCGCCCACTGCCGGTCGGCCTTCAGCCGCTCGCTCGCGACGCCGAGCATCCGGCGCACCTCGTCCGGCTGCGGTCCCCCGACACCGACACGGGTACGGACCATGTTCTGCGGCGACAGCGTCTTCCGGAAGGCCGCCTCGTCGAGCGGCAGCGTCGGGTCGGCGATCCGGTACTTCTCCCCGGCCTCGGCGTAGATCCGCTGCGCCTGCGCATAGGGAAATTCCTTCGGCGTCAACCCGTGCTCGCGCGCATGGCTGACGATCTCCGACGCGAAGTGGTGGCCGACCCGGAACGGCACGCCGCGCTCGCGTTGCAGCGTCTCGGCGAGATCCATCGAGGTCGTCCATTCGACCTCGAGTTCCTCCAGCGACCGCTTCGGATCGATGCGCAGCGAATCGAGCACATCGGTGAACTGCCGCAGCATCTCGACGCCGAGAACGAAGGTGCGCGCGGTCGACGCATTCCAGCTCTGCTTGTAGTCGGTCATCCCCGGGCTGACATTGTGCGCGCGCATCGTCACCCACTGCGCGGATGCGACGACGTCCGAAGCCTTGCCGCGGGTGTTCTGGATCACACCCGGGTTGCGCTTCTGCGGCATCGCGCTGCTCGTGTAGGTCTTTCCCGATGCGAGCAGCAGCCACGGCCGCGTCTGGTGGTACTGGATGTGCACGTCCTGCATCATCGCGCCGACCCGGATCGCAACCGACCCCGCGATGTTCGCCGCCTCGATCGGCACGTCGTAGGTACTGACCTGGCCGGCGTCGTAGGAGTTGACGCTGAGCCCGTCGAATCCGAGCAGCGACGCGAGCCGCTCCCGGTCCAGCGGCCAGCTCGAGTTGGCGAGCACGCCGGTACCCATCGCGCTGAGGTTGACCCGTGCCCACGCCTCGCGGATTCGCTGGGCGTCGCGCGCGAACGAATCCGCGAACGCGAGCAGGTAGTGCGCGTAGCTCACCGGCATCGCCTGCACGCCGTTCGTGTAGGCCGGCACCAGCGTGTCGACGTGCTTCTCGGCGATCGCCAGCAGCCGCGAACGCGCCGCGTCGAGCGCGTCGGCGAAATCGAGCAGTTCGAGCCGCAGCTGCGCCGAGCGGATCGACGCGTACATGTCCTGCCGACTGCGGCCGGAGTGGATCAGCGTCGCTTCAGGCCCTGCGACGTCGGTGATGATCTTCTCGACCTGGAGCACGTCTCCCGGTCGCTTGCCGCCGGGCTTGCTCGCCTGGTCGATCGAATGCGCAACGCCACGCGCGATCGGACCGACGAGTTCCGGCGGGATGATCTTCCGTTCCGCGGTCATCACCGTCGACGCCATGTTGATGCGCCCGAGCCAGTAGAACTGGTCCTGCGACTTCGACAGCGCGCTGGTCGCGTCGCGGCTCACGGTACCCTGGATCTTCGCGACCTCGGCGAGACATTCCTGCGTGGTTCGACAGGCGGTGTCACGGGTGTCGGCGGCGCGGGCCGGAAGGCCGGTCACGGCCACGCCGCAGGCTGCGGCGAGCGACAGCACGCCGGCGGTGCGACGCGGGATAAGCGGGATTGCCATGGTTGTCTCCGATGTAGGCATGGGCGACGAAGGCAATCGCCGCCTGCCCGGATGCTACTTCCCGATGCAGAACCGGCTGAAGATCACGCCGAGCAGGTCGTCAGCCGTCACTTCGCCGGTGATCCGCTGCAGCGCGAGGTGCGCGCCTCGCAGCTCCTCCGCCACCAGTTCGAGCGCCGCGTCGCCCTTCGAGGCCTGCGTCCGCGCCCCGTCGAGGTGGACCGCGGATTCGCGCAGCGCCTGCAGGTGCCGTTCACGCGCGGCGAACACCTGCTCCGCGCCGGGCTCGAAGCGCGCGATCGAGAGCAGCGCGTCTCGGAGCGCCTCGATCCCCTCGCCGGTGAGCGCCGACAGCCGGACGCAGGCCGCCGGCCGGTCGCCGTCGGGCCCGCTCGTCCCAGCCGTGCCGAGCAGGCCCGACGGATCGACCCCCGCGCCGGCGAGGTCGATCTTGTTGACGACGACGATGCGCCTCGCGCCGGCCGGCAGCGCCTGCTCGATGCGCGCCGCGAGGCCGGCATCGGCGACGGCCGGCTCGCCGGTCGTATCGGCCGACACCAGGTGGAGCACGACGTCGGCCGCCTCGATCTGGCGCCAGCTGCGGGCGATGCCGATCCGCTCGACCTCGTCGTCGGTGTCGCGAAGACCCGCGGTGTCGACGATGTTCAGCGGCACGCCGCGCACGTCGATCGCCTGCACGACCTTGTCACGCGTCGTGCCGGCAATCGGCGTGACGATCGCGACCTCGTCGCCGGCGAGCGCGTTCAGCAGGCTCGACTTGCCGACGTTCGGCGCGCCCGCGAGCACGACGGTCAGGCCGTCGCGAAGCAGCGCACCCTGCGACGCCGTCGCCAGCAGTGCCGCGACCCGCTCGCGCATCGCGTCGAGCCTGCCGACCGCGCCGGCCGCCTCGAGGAACTCGATCTCCTCCTCGGGAAAATCGAGCGTCGCCTCGACGAGCATGCGAAGCGACACCATGTCCGCCGCCAGCTCGCCCACCCGCGTCGAGAACACGCCCTGCAGGCTGCGCACCGCACTGCGCGCGGCGAGCGCGGTGCTGGCGTCGATCAGATCCGCGACGGCTTCCGCCTGCGCGAGGTCGATCTTGTCGTTGAGGAACGCACGCTCGGTGAACTCGCCCGGCTCGGCGAGCCGCACCCCGATGTCCGCGCCGGCACGCAGGACCCGCTGCAGCAGCATCTGCATCACGACCGGCCCGCCGTGCCCCTGCAGCTCGATCACGTGTTCGCCGGTGAACGAGCGCGGCGCCGCGAAGCGCAGCGCGAGGCCGACGTCGATCGTCGAGCCGTCGTCGTCGAGGAACGCGCCGTAGGTCGCGACGCGCTCGGCGAGCGAGCGGCCGGTCAGGCGGCGATCGAGGTCGCCGAGCGAGCGTCCGGAGACGCGAACGACACCGATCGCACCCTTGCCGGGCGCGGTCGCGATCGCGCAGATCGGCGCGTCGTCACGCAGGCGCACGGCCGAAGACCGGCTTGCCCTCGATTCGACGCGTGATCACCCACTGCTGGGCGATCGAGAACAGGTTGCTGACGACCCAGTAGAGCACGAGGCCGGCCGGGAAGAAGAAGAACATCACCGAGAAGATCAGCGGCATCCACATCATCAGCTTGGCCTGCATCGGATCCGGCGGTTTCGGATTGAGCTTGGTCTGCGCGAACATGGTCGCGGCCATCACCAGCGGCAGGATGAAGAAGGGGTCCGGCGCCGAGAGATCCTTGATCCACAGCATCCACGGCGCGTTGCGCATCTCGACCGACGCGAGCAGCACCCAGTAGAGCGCGATGAAGACGGGGATCTGCACGACGACCGGCAGGCAGCCGCCGAGCGGGTTGATCTTCTCGGTCTTGTACAGCTCCATCATCGCCTGGTTGAGCTTCATCTTGTCGTCGCCGTAGCGCTCGCGCAGCGCGGTCATCTTCGGCGTGACCTTGCGCATCTTCGCCATCGAGCGATAGCTCGCCGCCTGCAGCGGGAAGAACGCGAGCTTCACGATGATCGTGAGCAGCACGATCGCCCAGCCCCAGTTGCGCACGATGCCGTGCAGGAAGTTGAGCAGCCAGAACAGCGGCTTCGCGATCGCGGTCAGCCAGCCGTAGTCGACGACCAGGTCGAGCCCCGGCGCCACCTCGGACAGGATGCGCTGGTCCTGCGGGCCGATGAAGAGCTTGGCGTCGAGCGACTGGCTCTGACCCGGCGCGACCGCGGGCAGCGTCTGCATCGCGCCGACCGAATAGAGATTGTTGTCGACGCGGCGCGTGTAGTACTCGCGCGCCAGCCCCTGCCGCGGCACCCATGCCACCGCGAAGTAGTGCTGGATGATGCCGACCCAGCCGTTGTCGGCATTCTTCGCGAAGCTCGCCTTGCCCTTCTCGATGCTCGGGAAATCGACCTTCTGGAACTTCTCGGCATCGGTGTAGAAGACCGGTCCGGTGTACGTGCTGTACATCCCCGAGGTGCCGGGCGGGTTCTGTCCGTCACGGGTCAGCTGCATGTAGACCGTCGGCGTGACGGCGGCCTGACCCTCGTTCGTGACCGTGTTGCGCACCTCGAGCTGGTAGGAGCCCTGCGCGAGGGTATAGGTCTTCTCGACGCGCACGCCACCGCCGGTCGCTGCGAGCACCAGCCGCGCCGGTTCGCCCGCTGTCGCGGCAGTCGGCCCCGACACGACCGACCACGGCGTCGTGTGGTTCGGTGCACTCTCGATGCCGATCACCCCCGTCTGCGCCTGGTAGAACCGCCCCGGCACCGTTTCGAGCAGCGTGAGGTTCGCCTTCTTGTCGGTGTCGTCCTTGTGCTTGAGCAGTTCGACGTGACGCAACGTGCCCCCGGTCGTGTCGACGTCGATCTGCAGCACGTCGTTCGCGAGGCGCACGACCTTGCCTGGCTGCGCCTGCGCAGCCGGCGCGGCGGCGCCGGGCACCGTGCCCGCCTGAGGGGCGCTGCCCGACGCCGGAACCGGCGGCGCCGTCGGAACGGTGGCGCCCGGCACACCCGGCGCCGCGTCGGGCGCGGCCGTGCCGGGCGCCGGCGCGGCCTGCTTCTGCGTGCTGGCGCCACCGAACAGCGTCGGCTGGCCGTTGTGCTTCTGCCAGGCATCCCAGAGAAACAGCAGCGACATCACGAAAATGACCCAGAGGATCGTTCTTTGCGTTTGCATCATGGTGCTCGGATGTCCTGTTGAATCGTGTCGAGGGTCGATCGCCGCACGGGCGGCACCGGGTCGACGCCACCGTCGGCCCACGGGTGGCACCGGCAGATCCGGCGCAAGCCGAGCCATCCGCCCCTGCGCACGCCGTGCAGCCGCAGCGCTTCGACCGCGTAGGCGGAGCAGCTCGGCCAGTACCGGCAGCTCGGCGCGAGCATCGGGCTGATCGCGACGCGGTAGGCGCCGATCGCGCCGGTCAGCACGCGCACCGGCAGCGACCGGGCGTACGGGGGCGTGGCCTGCGGGCCGCCGGGCACGCGGTGGGCTGCCGTGTTCACCGCGGGTCCTGGTCGAGTTCCTGGCCGAGCGTCCGGCCGGGATCACGCCCGGGATCACGCCCGGCTTCGCGTGCGCCGCCTGCGCGAAGCCGGCGGCAGAACCGACCGAGCAGGCCCTCGACGTCGGCGCGCAGCACGCGCCGCCACTGGCGGCCACCGACAGTCGCTCCGCGGCCGAGTCGCACCGTCGGCGAAGGCGGCGCGAGCCGCTGCGCCTTGGCCGCGCCGCGCCGGCGAGGCGTCGAAGCCGGAGCGACCGCGTCGTGCAGCTGCGGCAGGTTTCGAAGGCGCAGCAGGAGCGCGCCAGGCCCGGCCACGGGGCCGCAGTCCCGGCCGGTACCGCCGGCGCACCCCGCGCTGCGCCACGCCTCGCGCACCAGGCGCTTGACCGTGTTGCGCTGGACCGCCGATCGGAGCAGCCGCTTGGGCACGCTGATCACGAGCCGCGCGTCGCCATGCGAGGACGCGGGCTTGAAGCGATCGGTCAGGTCGAAGAAATCGCTGTCGACTCTCACCACGCGGTGGCCACGCCGGCTACGGCATCCCCGCACACCGACCGAAGCGCCGGTATCCGGCCGCGACAGGCGGTGCAGCGACGAACCGACACGCGAGGCGTCCGGTATCAGGCGGCCAGGTCGGGACGGCCGGGTTCAGAGGGCGAGCTGCTTGCGGCCCTTGGCTCGGCGTGCCCGAAGCACCGCACGACCGCCACGGGTCTTCTGGCGAGCGCGAAAGCCGTGGGTTCTCTTGCGGCGAACGACGGATGGCTGGTAGGTGCGCTTCATGATCGAGTGGGGTCTTTTTGCAGGAAAAGCCCTCTATTCCATCGGATTCACCGAGGACTGTCAAACGTAGGGGCACCGGTCTGTGGATAAGTTAGAATCGACATCCGCCAGCCAGACCGTATCCGGATTCCGCCGACCTCATGCAGGAACAGTGGCAAGCTTGCGTCGACCGCCTCTCCGGAGAGATGTCGGAGCCCGCGCACAGAACCTACATCAAGCCGCTCGTCTACCTCGGATTCGATCCCGAAGAGGGGGTGGTCCGGCTCGGTGCGCCCTCGCGGATGAAGCTCGACATCGTGCGCAAGCAGTTCTCGCACAACATCGGCCAGGTCGTGCGCGAGTGCTTCGCCGCCGAGGCCGCGGTCCGCTTCGAGATCTGCTCGACGACGGCCGCCGCCCGCGCCGCGGCGGGTGCGGGTGCAGCCGGCGGCAGAAGGGCGCCGGACGCGTCCGGCGCGCCCGACCACACACCCGACGACACGCTTTCCGAATCCGAGGTCGCGCTCGCCCTCGCGACCGATCCATCCGTCGACGCCGCCGAGCCGCGCGCCGCCCGCACCGCCGCGCTGCCCGCCCGCGGTGACCGCGCATCGATCGCCGGCGACGTCGCGGTGCCGGCCACCGAAGGCGGCAGGGGCTTCGGCGCGATCGGTGCCCGCGCGCCCGACGACCGCACGAAGCTGCTCGCGGACCTCACCTTCGCGAATTTCGTCACCGGCAAGGCGAACGAAGTCGCCCGCGCCGCCGCCGCATCGGTCGCCGACCGGCCGGGCGGCGCGTACAACCCGCTGTTCCTGTACGGCGGCGTGGGCCTGGGCAAGACGCACCTGATGCACGCGGTCGGCAACGGGGTGCTCGCGCGCATGCCCGACGCCGCGGTGCGCTACGTGTCGGCGAACCAGTTCTTCCAGGACATGGTGCAGGCGCTGCGTCGCGACAGCGTCGAGCAGTTCAAGCGGTACTACCAGTCGCTCGACCTGCTGCTGATCGACGACATCCAGTTCCTGTCCGAGAAGAAGCGCACCCAGGAAGAATTCTTCTACGTCTTCGAGTCGCTGGTCGCGGACCACCGGCAGATCCTGATCTCGAGCGACACCTACCCGAACGAGATGTCGGGCATCGAAGACCGCCTGATCTCGCGTTTCAATTCGGGCCTGATCGCGGCGATCGAGCCGCCCGAGCTCGAGATGCGCGTCGCGATCCTGCTGCGCAAGGCCGAGAGCGTGAAGGTGCGCCTGCCCGAGGACGTCGCGTTCTTCGTCGCGAAGCACATCCGCCAGAACGTGCGCGAACTCGAGGGCGCGCTCGCGAGAATCATTCATTACGCAAATTTCCGCTCGAGCCCGATCGAGATCGAGCTGGTGAAGGAAGCGTTGCGCGACCTGCTGTCGTACAACCGCGGGCAGATCTCGATCGAGATCATCCAGCGCGCGGTCGCCGACTACTACAAGATCAAGCTCGCCGACATGTACTCGAACCGCCGCCCGGCACGCATCGCGCTGCCCCGGCAGGTCGCGATGTACCTGGCCAAGGAGCTGACCCAGAAGAGCCTGCCGGAGATCGGCGAAGCCTTCGGCGGGCGGGATCACACGACGGTGCTGTACGCGGTGCGCAAGATCGCCGAGCAGCGCCGGCACCAGAGCGAGCTGAACCACCAGATCCACCTGCTCGAACAGACGCTCAAGGAGTATCTGTGAGCGATGTGGACAACTGCGGGGAAAACCGGTGCACGAACGTGTTGGGCATTGTGAATAACGGCGCGAATTCCCGCCGGGCCCGAAGTTGTCCCCGCCGTGAGAACCGGCGGTGCACCGGTCATGCACCGGGTTGCCCAGCGGTTCGACCCGCAGCGGCACTGGCGCGCCGGCGCTTATCCACAGCGGGCGGGCGAGCAGCATCAACAACACCTTCAAGATATATAAAGAATTAAAGCGATAGAGCAAGCCACCGAACCATGCAGATCATCAAAGCCACTCGCGACGCGATCCTCAAGCCCCTTCAGACCGTTGCCGGAATCGTCGAGAAGCGCACGACGCTGCCGATCCTCGCCAACGTGCTGATCCAGAAGGACGCCGACATGGTGTCGTTCACCGGCACCGACGTCGAGATGCAGATCCGCACGCGTGCGGCCATCGGCGCCGGCAGCGATTCGGCTGGCACCACCGTCTCGGCGCGCAAGCTGATCGACATCCTGCGCGCACTGCCGGAGACCGAGGTCACGCTGACGCAGAACGCCAATCGACTGGTGGTGGCGGCGGGCAAGAGCCGCTTCACGCTGCAGACGCTGCCGGCGGCGGACTTTCCCGCGCGAGCCGCGGCGACCGATGTCGGCTCGAGCGCGACGATCAGCCAGCGCGACCTGCGCCACCTGCTGCAGATGGTGCACTTCGCGATGGCGCAGCAGGACATCCGCTTCTACCTGAACGGCCTGCTGCTGGTGATCTCGCCGCAGGCGATCCGTTCGGTCGCGACCGACGGCCACCGGCTCGCGTACTGCGCACTCGACGGCGGCGACGCGACGGCCGCCGCGGAAGTGATCGTGCCCCGCAAGACCGTGGCCGAACTGATGCGCCTGCTTTCCGACACCGACGACAGCGTCGAGTTGCAGGTGATGAACCAGCAACTGCGCATCGCGTTCGGCGACATCGAGCTCGTCACCAAGCTCGTCGAAGGCAAGTTCCCCGATTACCAGCGCGTCATCCCGACCGGCTACACGAAGGCGATCGCGATGAACCGGGAACAGTTCGCCCAGTCGCTCGCGCGCGCGTCGATCCTCACCAACGAGAAGTTCAAGGGCGTTCGGCTGGCCCTCTCCGAATCGATGCTGCGCATCCAGAGCAGCAATGCCGAGCAGGAGGAGGCGGTCGAGGAACTCGACGTCGACTACGAAGGCGAGAGCCTCGAGATCGGCTTCAACGTCCAGTACCTGATCGACGTCCTCGCGAACCTGAAGACCGATCTGGTCAAGGTCGAGTTCGGCGGCACCGACTCGAGCGCGCTGATCAGCCTCCCCGGCGACGAAGGATTCAAGTACGTGATCATGCCGATGCGCATCTAGCGCCTTGCCCGTCGCACGCATCCAGGGAATCACCAGGTAGACATCGATGACCGATCAAGTTCCAGCGCCCAACGCCGGCCAGGCATCCGCCGCGTCCGGGTCACCTCGCACCTACGACTCGTCGAGCATCCAGATCCTCGAGGGCCTCGAGGCGGTACGCAAGCGACCGGGCATGTACATCGGCGACACCTCGGACGGCACCGGCCTTCACCATCTCGTGTTCGAAGTCGTCGACAACGCGATCGACGAGGCGCTCGCGGGGCACTGCGACGAGATCACCGTCACGATCCACACCGACAACTCGATCTCGGTGACCGACAACGGCCGCGGCATCCCGACCGGTGTCAAGATGGACGACAAGCACGAACCGCGTCGCAGCGCGGCCGAGATCGTGATGACCGAACTGCACGCCGGCGGCAAGTTCGACCAGAACAGCTACAAGGTGTCGGGCGGATTGCACGGCGTCGGCGTGTCCTGCGTCAACGGCCTCAGCGTCTGGCTCCGCATGACGATCAAGCGCGACGGCAAGGTCCACTTCATGGAGTTCGAGCGCGGCGTCGTCAAGGACCGCGAGCTCGCGATGGACGACGGTGTGCCGATCTCGCCGATCAAGGTGATCGGCACGACCGAGAAGCGCGGCACCGAGGTGCACTTCCTCGCCGACCCGGAGATCTTCGAGAACATCGAGTACCACTACGACATCCTGTCGAAGCGGCTTCGCGAACTCTCGTTCCTGAACAACGGCGTGCGCATCAAGCTGATCGACCAGCGCGAGAACAAGGAAGAGGACTTCGCGTTCGCGGGCGGCGTCAAGGGCTTCGTCGAGTACATCAACAAGGCCAAGACCGTGCTGCACCCGACGACCTTCAGCGTGTCGAGCGAGAAGGACGGCATCGGGGTCGAGGTCGCGATGCAGTGGAACGACACCTTCAACGAGCAGGTGCTCTGCTTCACCAACAACATCCCGCAGCGCGACGGCGGCACGCACCTCACCGGCCTTCGCGCCGCGATGACGCGCGTGCTCAACAAGTACATCGACGAGCACGAGTTCGCGAAGAAGGCCAAGGTCGAGACGACCGGAGACGACATGCGAGAGGGCCTCGCGTGCGTGCTGTCGGTCAAGGTGCCCGAGCCCAAGTTCTCGTCGCAGACGAAGGACAAGCTCGTCTCGAGCGAGGTGCGCGCGCCGGTCGAGGAGATGGTCGCCAAGGGCCTCGAGACCTTCCTGCTCGAGAGACCGGTCGACGCCAAGATCATCTGCGGCAAGATCGTCGAGTCCGCACGCGCGCGCGAAGCCGCCAGGAAGGCGCGCGACATGACGCGTCGCAAGGGCGTGCTCGACGGCCTCGGCCTGCCCGGCAAGCTCGCCGACTGCCAGGAGCGCGACCCCAGCAAGTGCGAGCTCTTCATCGTCGAGGGCGATTCGGCGGGCGGTTCCGCGAAGCAGGGGCGCGACCGGAAGTTCCAGGCGATCCTGCCGCTGCGCGGCAAGGTGCTCAACGTCGAGAAGGTCCGCTTCGAACGGATCATCTCCTCCGAGCAGATCGCGACGCTGATCACGGCGATGGGCACCGGCATCGGCACCACCGTCGCGCGCGACGACGCGCTGGACGGCAACGGCAACGGCAATGGCCATGGAAACGGCAACGGTGCGCGCGAATCCGGCAAGGACGACTTCAGCCTTGCGAAGCTGCGCTACCACCGCATCATCATCATGACCGACGCCGACGTCGACGGCAGTCACATCCGCACGCTGCTGCTCACCTTCTTCTATCGGCAGATGCTGCCGCTGATCGAGCAGGGTCACGTGTACATCGCGCAGCCGCCGCTCTACAAGGTCAAGCACGGCAAGGAGGAGCGCTACCTGAAGGACGATCACGAGCTCAACCAGTACATGCTCCGTCTGGCTCTCGACGGCGCGGTGCTCGTGCCCGGCGCCGGCCAGGATCCGATCAGCGGCGACGCGCTCGGCGAACTCGCGCGCAAGTACCTGCTCGCCGAGGCGGTGATCGACCGTCTCTCCCGCGCGATCGACGCCGATGCCATGCGCCGGATCATGGACGGCACCGAACTCGACCTCTCCAGTGAAGCGAGCGCGCAGTCGAGCGCGATCGAATTGCAGCGTGCGCTCGTCGACCAGCTCGGGCCCGGCCAGACGCACCTCGCGCCCGACGTCGTGCCGGTGTTCGACGAGACCGAGGAGGAGTGGCGACTGCAGATCCGGCGCCGCGTCCACGGCAACGTGCGCATCGGCCAGATCGACGCCGATTTCCTTCGCTCGGCAGACTACGCGACGCTTCGCGACTGTGCACTCACCGTCAGCGGGCTGATCGGCGAAGGCGCCGAGATCCGGCGCGGCGAGGGCGAGCGCGCGCGAAGTCACGCGGTGCGCGACTTCCGCGACGCGATGAAGTGGCTGCTCGCCGACGCCGAACGCGGCGTCTCACGCCAGCGCTACAAGGGGCTCGGCGAGATGAACGCGTCGCAGTTGTGGGAGACGACGATGGACGTGAAGGTCCGCCGCCTGCTGCGCGTGCAGATCGAGGACGCGATCGGCGCAGACCAGATCTTCACGACGCTGATGGGCGACAACGTCGAGCCGAGACGCCTGTTCATCGAGGAGAACGCGCTGGGGGCGCGCAATATCGACGTCTGAGGCGTGCGGACCGACGCGCAGGCTTCGGTATTCGTAGACACGGAGACGCGATGCAACTTGCCCACCTGTTGGCGCGCCAGGCCCGTGCAGCGGCCGTCCGCGACGCGATCTTCGAAGGCGTGCACGCATGGGCCACCCACGCCGAGTGGGCGCGGCGCAGCGCGGGGCTCGCGCAGCGCCTGCGTGCCGGCGGGCTCTCGCCCGGCGACCGCGTGCTGGTCTTCATGCGCAACCATCCTCGCTACCTCGAGATCCTGTGGGCGCTCTGGTGGGCCGGCCTGGTCGCGGTGCCGGTCAATGCCAAGCTGCACCCGGCCGAGGTCGAATGGATCGTCGACGACGCACAGGCGCGGTGGGGCTTCGTGACGAGCGAGGTCGCGCCGCAGCCGCTGCGCGGGCTCGAACGCCAGGTCGACATCGCGTCGGCGCTGGCCGACGAACTGCTCGCGCCGGTCGATGCGTGGGCGGAGGTACCGATCGCCGATCGAGCCCCGGACGACCTCGCCTGGCTCTTCTACACCAGCGGGACGACCGGGCGGCCGAAAGGCGTGATGCTGACGCACCGCAACCTGATGACGATGGGGCTCGCCTACTTCGTCGACGTCGACGCCGCGACGCCGGACGACGCGATGGTCTATGCGGCGCCGATGTCGCACGGCTGCGGGATCTACGCGATCCCGCACCTGATGGCCGGTGCGCGTCACGTCGTGCCGGCATCCGGGGGCGTCGATGCGGCCGAGCTCTTCGCGCTCGGACACGCGCTCGGGCCGCTGACGACCTTCGCCGCGCCGACGATCGTCAATCGCCTGGTCGATTTCACCGAGGCCTCCGCGTCGGGCCCCGACGAGGCTGCGCGTGCGTTCAAGACCATCGTCTACGGCGGCGCGCCGATGTACCTCGCCGACATCCAGCGTGCGTTGCGCGTGATGGGGCCCCGCTTCGTGCAGATCTACGGGCAGGGCGAGACGCCGATGGTCGCGACCGCGCTGTCGCGACGCCGGATCGCCGATTCGACCGATCCGCGCCACCTCGAACGGCTGGCCTCGGTCGGCGTCGCGCAGACCCCGGTGCAGGTACGGGTGGCCGACGCACAGGGCCGTACGCTGGCGCCCGGCGAACTCGGCGAAGTGCTGGTGCGGGGCGACACCGTGATGGCCGGATACTGGCGCAACCCGGACGCCACTGCCGCCGCGCTTCGCGAAGGCTGGCTGTGGACCGGAGACATCGGGTCGCTCGACGCCGACGGATTCCTGACGCTGAAGGACCGCAGCAAGGACATGCTGATCAGCGGGGGCTCGAACATCTATCCGCGAGAGATCGAGGAGGTGCTGCTGACGGCCGACGGCGTGGCCGAGGTCGCGGTCGTCGGCGCGCCGGATCCCGCGTGGGGCGAGGTCGTCGTCGCGTTCGTCGTCGCGCGGCCCGGCCACCGCCCCGGCGAGGATGCGCTCGATGCGCACTGCCTCGCGCGAATTGCGCGATTCAAGCGCCCCAGGCGCTACCTGTTCGTCGACGCGCTCCCGAAGAACAACTACGGCAAGGTGCTCAAGACCGAGCTGCGCGCGCGCCTCTCGATGCAGGACGGGCGCTGAATCCGCCCGTCGGCGCGCGGCGCGTCGACGTGCCGCGTCGACGTGCCGACGCGACAGCGCGCGGCAGCGCGAATGCCATCCGTCGGTGGCGCCGCACCGACCGACGCCGCAGTGCGAGGAAATGGCCCGGTCGGCGCTCGAATATCGAGATGATCGACACGAAAACCGTCGCCGTCGTCGCCGCCATGACCTGCGCGTTGTGCGCGGTCCTGCTGTGGTCGATGCGCCGCGTGCACGAGCGCTCGCGCCGGTACATGGCGCTGGCTGCGCTCGGCGAGGCGCTGGCCGCGTGTTCGCTCGGGCTCTATGCGCTGCACGGCATCGCGCCGGACTTCGTCGCGGTCAACCTCGGCAATGGCGTCGGTCTGGTGGTACCGCTGCTCTATTTCGAGACCGTGCGTCGAATCGCCGGACGACCGCCGCGGACCGCCGCGGTCGTGCTCGCGGGGATCGCGCTGTTCGCAGGTCAGCTGGCGCTGGATCCCGGGCCCCAGTCCGTCGGCTTGCGTGTGGCGATCGCATCCGTCGTCCATCTTTCGTTCGCGCTCGCGATGCTGCCGATCATGATCGAGCGCCGCAGGCTCGATCCCCCGATCGTGATGCGCTGGATGATCGGCTTCTGCGTGTTCTACTCCGCATCGAACGCGCTTCGCCTGGCTTCGACGCTGTTCGGCGGCGTCGGCGCGGGCCCGTCGGGACCCACCGGCGGCAACCTGACGATCCAATTGTTCGCGACGCTCTACTCGCTCGTCGGCGTGGCGTGGGCGATGCTCCTCGTCGCGTTGGTCAACGGCAGGCTGGCGCTCGAGTACAAGCGCCTGGCACGGACCGACACGCTCACCGGGCTCGCGAACCGGCGTGCCTTCGACGAACGGGTCGGAAGGCTGCGCGACGAGGCATCGGGTGCCGGCGCTCTGCTGATGCTCGATCTCGACCACTTCAAGCGGATCAACGACTCGTACGGCCACGCCGGCGGGGACGAGGTCCTGCGTCGCTTCGCGGACCTGCTGCGCGACGCGCTCCCCGTCGACGGCGTCGCCGGCCGTCACGGCGGCGAGGAGTTCTGCGTGTACCTCCATGACGCCAGCCCGGCCGAATCGATCGCGTTCGCCGAGCGCATCTGCGCCCGGACCCGCGCGCTCGGCGCAGGCGGCGTGGGCGGTGTGGGCGGGACCCTGGCGGGCACGGCGCTACCGGCAATTCCGGCGAGTCAACCGGGGCCGACGCTGTCGGTGTCGGTCGGTATCGCCTTCGCGCCGCAGGACGGCGACGCGGTCTCGGCGTTGATGCTCGCCGCCGATCGGCGCGTGTACCTCGCGAAATCGCGAGGCCGCGACAACGTGGTCGCGAGCGACACGCGTCCGCAGGCAGAGGCACAGGCACAGGCGCCGGTTGGGCGCGCCGAGCAGCGGATCGCGCTCGTACCCGTCTAGGATCGCGCAGGCCTGCCCGGCCGTCGTCGCGCTGCCCCCGGCTTCGACGCCGGGGGATCGATGTGCTACTCGACGGCCCCGGGCCCGCTCTTGCCGCTCGACTTCTTCGGTGGCTTGGCGCCCTTGGCCGCGCTTCGGGCGGTGGTCTTCGTCGGCGTCTTTCGTGCCGGCGTTGCGCCGCCCTTGCGGGCCGCGCCCGACGCGGGCGCCCGTGCCGCCCGCGCCGCGCCGCCGCGCTCGCCGGGCGCCTCGGGCGCCTCGGACTGCGTGGACGCCGCGTCGCCGCGTGTGCCGGCTGCGCCCGCCGCCGCCCCCTTCACCGCCGCCTTCGCTGCGCCCTTCCCTGTCGCGTTGGCACCTGGCGCCTTGGCACCCGGCTTGCGCTCCGGCCGCGGCTCGAATTCGAAGCCCACCTTGCCGTCCGGGCCGCGCGTCAGGAACGCCTTGAACTTGCGCTTGGTGCGCGAGGACACGAAGTTCGTCAGCAGGTCGGTCCTGCCGTCGGCGAGCAGCTTCTGCATCTGCGCGGCTTCGATCGGCTGCTGCAGGATTTCGCGCCCGGAGCGGAAGTCGCAGGTCTTGCCCGGCCCGACCGACTTCTCGCAGACGTAGCTCATGCCGTGCACGAATACCCGGGAGCCGCACTTGGGGCAGGGTCCGAGCGACGCCTGGTCGCCGAAATCGACCGGCTCGCCGGACTCGTCGTCCTGGTCGTTCTGGCCGAAGTCGAATTCGAGCTTGTGCTCGGGCGTGATCTTCAGGATCGCCGAGAACGGCCGACCCATCTTGCTGCGAAACCCGCTCAGCGGCCCGATCACCTTGTCGGCGAGCAGCGTCTCGACCTCGGGCACCTCGAACTGGCGCCCGCCGGGAATCTTGGTGATCGAGAAATCACAGGCGGTGCAGGCGAAGCGCTTGTAGTTCTCCTTCACGACGCCGCCGCAGTTCGGGCACGGCGTCTTCAGCGTCGCGTAGTCGCCGGGAACGGTGTCGAGCTTGTAGTTGCGCGCGCGCTCGACGATCTGCCGCGTCATCTCGGCGATCTCGGTCATGAAGGCGCCGCGCTGCAGCTTGCCCTGCTCGAGTTGTGCGAGCTTGTACTCCCAGTCGCCGGTGAGCTCCGGGCGCGTCAGTTCGGCGACGTCGAGTCCGCGCAGCAGCGTGACCAGCTGGAACGCCTTCGCGGTCGGGATCAGCTCGCGGCCTTCGCGCAGCAGGTAGCGCTCGGCGATCAGCCCCTCGATGATCGACGCCCGGGTGGCCGGCGTACCGAGCCCCTTGCCGGCCATCGCCTCGCGCAGTTCGTCGTCGTCGAGCAGCTTGCCGGCGCCTTCCATCGCCGAGAGCAGCGTCGCTTCCGAATAGCGTGCCGGCGGGCGCGTCTGGAGCGCGACCGCCTGGATCTCCTGCGTCAGCACCTGCTCCTGCGGCGCCACCGCGACCAGCGTCGGGGTCGCGCCCTCCACCGCTGCCTCGCGCCCGTAGATCGCGAGCCAGCCCGGATTCACCAGCACGCGTCCCTCGGTCCTGAAGCGATGCGTCTCGACGGTCGTGATCCGGGTGGTGACCAGGTACTCGGCCGACGGGAAGAACACCGCCATGAAGCGCCGGCACACCAGGTCGTAGAGCTTCTGCTCGGCGTCCGAGAGGCTCTTGGGCGCCTGCAATGTCGGGATGATCGCGAAGTGATCCGAGATCTTGCTGTTGTCGAACACCCGGCGGTTCGGCTTGACCCAGTCCTTCTCGAGGATGCGCGCGGCGAACTCGCCGTGCGGGCGCACCTCCTTGAGCATCTCGAGCGTCTGCCTGACGGTCGGGATGTAGTCTTCCGGCAGCGCCTTCGAGTCGGTTCGCGGGTAGGTCAGCACCTTGTGGCGCTCGTACAGTGCCTGCGCGAGCGACAGCGTGGTCTTGGCGGAGAACCCGAAGCGGCCGTTGGCCTCGCGCTGCAGCGTGGTCAGGTCGAACAGCGCCGGCGCGAGCTGGGTCGAGGGCTTCGACTCCTCGGTGACGCTGCCGGGCCGGCCTAGACAGGCGTCGGCGATCGCTTGCGCCGTACCCTTGTCCCAGAGCCGATCGGCGCGCTGCTCGGGATCGTCCTCGCGCTTCTTCCAGTCCGGGTCGAACCACTTTCCTTCGTAAAGGCCGGCCTCGGCAGCGAAGTTGGCCTTCACTTCGAAATATTCGCGCGAGACGAACCTGCGGATCTTCTCCTCGCGCTCGACGACGACCGCGAGCGTCGGTGTCTGGACCCGACCGACGGTCGTCAGGTAGAAGCCGCCGTCGCGCGAATTGAACGCGGTCATCGCGCGCGTGCCGTTGATGCCGACCAGCCAGTCGGCCTCGGAACGGCAGCGTGCCGCATCGGCCAGCGGCAGCATCTCGTGGTCGGTGCGCAGGCGTGCGAAGCCTTCGCGGATCGCCCCCTGCGTCATCGACTGCAGCCAGAGGCGCTGCACCGGCTGCTTCGCCTTCGCGTGCTGCACGATCAGCCGGAAGATCAGTTCACCCTCGCGCCCGGCGTCGCAGGCATTGATCAGGCGGTCGATGTCCTTGCGCTTGATCAGCCGCGTCAGCAACTTGAGTCGGTCGCTGGTCTTGTCGATCGGGCGAAGGTCGAAGTGTGGTGGGATCACCGGTAAGTTGGTGAACGACCACTTCCCTCGCTTGACCTCGAACTGCTCGGGCGCGGCGATCTCGACCAGATGACCGATCGCCGAGCTGATCACGTAGTCGTCGCTCTCGAAGTAGTCGCCCTGCTTCGTGAAGCCGCCCAGTGCGCGGGCGATGTCGGTGGCGACCGAGGGCTTCTCGGCGATGATCAGTGCTTTGCTCATGGAGGGGGGCAATGGTAAGAGCGGGCTCCCGGAAAGTGCAAGCGACCATTCGGGCCGTCGGCGATTCGGCGAATCCGGCTCCGCCCCCGCGGCGGACGTCGATTTCAGCGCACGACGTACCACGTTCCGTCGGCGGCGGCGCCGAGCCAGCCGTCGAGTTCGAGCGTCTGCAGCGCCGCGAGCAGCGATCCGACCGGCCAGCCGAGTACCCGCTGCAGCGCATCGACGCGACTGGGCCCGCCGTCGAGCGCGTCGAGCAGCGCGCGAAGCGGCGGGGCCAGCCCCGCCCGCGATCGTCGGCCGTCGTCGTATCCGTCGCGGGTGCCACCACTGGGGATCGACGGCGCGCACTCGATGCCGCAGGGTATCGATAGCGAGAACTCACTTACGATGTCGTCGAGGGTTTCGGTCAGCACCGCACCCTGCCGGATCAGCCGGTGGCAGCCGCGGGCCTGCGGCGAGTGGATCGAGCCCGGCACCGCGAACACGTCGCGTCCCAGCTCCGCGGCCACCCGGGCGGTGATCAGCGAGCCGCTGCGCAGCGCTGCCTCGACGACCAGCACCCCGTGCGACAGCGCGGCGATCAGCCGGTTGCGGCGCGGAAAGCACCCAGGCCTCGGTTCGGTGCCGACGGCCTGCTCGGACACGAGTGCGCCGTTGCGCGCGATCTCGCGCGCGAGCGCCTGGTGGCGCGACGGGTAGATCCGGTCGATGCCGGTACCCATCACTGCGACCGTCCCCGCCGCGTGCGTCCCGGCGTCCAGTGCACCCAGATGCGCCGACCGGTCGATTCCCTCGGCCAGCCCGCTGACGATGCACCACCCCGCCCCCGCCAGCGCGGCCGCCAGGTCGCGCGCGGTCGAGGCGCCGACCGCGGTGGCGTTTCGGCTCCCGACGATCGCGATGGCGCGACGCGACAGCGCCTGCACCGACCCCTCGACGTGAAGCAGCAACGGCGGATCGGCCAGGTGCAGCAGGCGCGGCGGATAGCGAGGGTCGGCGAGCGTGATCACCGAACGGGGCACGTCGGCGGCGCCGGCGAGCCACGCCAGGCTCCGTTCGACGCGGGATTCCCGCTGCGGGTCCGGCCGGTGCAGTGCCTGCGCCACCGCCGGCGTGCCGCACGCGGCGGCGATCGACGCGGCGTCGGCGGCGAAGACGTCGATCGGCAGGCCGAAGACCGACAGCAGGCGCCTGCCGACGGCGGGTCCGATGCCGCTGGTGGCGGCGAGCCTCAGCCAGGCGGCGAGTTCTTCTGGATCCGGCCGATCGGATGCGTGCAACGCTGGCTGCCCTCGCGACGATGGCCGCGCTGGGCGGCCATTCGCGAAGGGCGCCGGGTCGGGGCGATCAGGGGTTGATGACGGTATCGCCGACCGAGATCGACTGGGTGGCGTCGACGATCAGGCCGTAGGAGATGGTGTCGAAGGTGCGGAAGACGAGCAATTGACCGATCGGCTCATTCGGAAGTTTGAGCAGCTCGTTGGTCTCCCGGTCCTTCGCGAGCTTGCCGGTGAGCTGGATCTCGAGGACGTGGCCGACGTCCAGCCCCTGCTGCTTGCCGATGTTGAGCGCGACGACGCTGTTCTTGCCGACCTGCGTCACGCCGCGATACACCGACACGATCTTGCCCTTCACGTCGCGCTCGGGCGGGCGCGGCGCGAAATTCACGGTTCGCGCCGGTTCGGCGGCGACCAGCCGGTCGCCCTCGCCGATCTCCTCGGCGTTGCCGCTGATCTGGATCGTCGCCGGGTCGCCCTTGCGCACGATGTGGGCGGTTCCCAGGTAGAGGGCCTCGTAGGCGAGCGGCTTGCGCGTGTCCGGGTCGAGCAGCGGCTTGGCGGGCCGGTAGATGTGCCACTCCGGGATCGAATCGTCCTTGATGCCGCGCACGTAGGCCTTGTCGCCGCGGCCGAGGTAGACGCGGCCTTCCTGGGTCGCGACGATGCGCGGCGAACCCGCGAGGCCCTTTTCGTCGACGATCAGCGGCCGGTTGATGAAGGCCTCGATCGCCGCGGTCGAGATCGTGGGGATCGCGTCCTTTTCGAGCGCCCTCGCCCGGACCATCGGCTCGAGCCTCGCCTGCCCCGCCTGCCCCGCCGCCGCGTACTGGTCGGCGACGACGCGCCCGCCGACCGGCTTGCCCAGGCGAAGCCGCGGCGTCGGCCCCGAGGTGTCGAGATAGACGATGTCGCCGGGGTAGATCAGGTGCGGATTGCGGATCTGGTCCTTGTTCAGCTGCCACACTTCGGGCCATCGCCACGGCGCCTTCAGGAAGGTGCCCGAGATGCCCCAGAGCGTGTCGCCCTTCACGACGACGTGCTTGTCGGGCGCGCCCTCGAGGATCTCGAGCGGCGCGTCGGCCCGCCGCGCGGCGACGCGTGTCCTGCCCGCCGCGGGCGCCGTCGCGGTGCTCGCGCCATCCTGCAGCGTGCGGCTCGGCGCGACTGCGGCGCCGGTCGACTGCGCGATCGCCGACCCTGCGCCGAACGCGGCGCCGATCGCCAGCGCGAGGCCGGCCAACGCCGTCGGCGCCAGGGTCGGGCTGCTGGACGGCGTGCGTGGGGTGCTAGACTTTTCTACCGGCATGGTCGATCCTTGAAAGCGGCCGCTCCAGCGCCATCTCGATTCGGAAGGGGCTGATCGGCACATCGGGTCAGCGCACGAGCGCGACTGCCCACCCGACGGACAGGACTTGAGCTACGTCGTTAATTGTTGCCGATAGACTTTTGATCCGGCAAGGCTTTTCCGGATCAGTGGTGTTTTTTGACTCGATGATTGTGGTCCACCGATGACTGTGCTCGACATCCTCCGCTATCCCGATCCGCGACTTCACACCGTGGCGCGGCCGGTGACGGTCGTCGACGATCGGATCCGTCGCCTCGCCGCCGACATGGCCGAGACCATGTACGCCGCCCCCGGCGTCGGGCTCGCCGCCACGCAGGTCGACGTGCACGAGCGACTCATCGTCATCGACGTGTCCGACGCGAAGGACCGGCTGCAGGTGTTCATCAACCCCGAGATCGTGGGCTCGAGCGCCGAACTTCAGGCGCACGAGGAAGGATGCCTGTCGGTGCCCGGCATCTTCGAGGAGGTCGAACGTCCGGAACGGGTGCGCGTGAAGGCGCTCGGGCTCGACGGCAAGCCCTTCACCTGCGACGCAGAAGGCCTGCTGGCCGTCTGCCTTCAGCACGAGATCGACCACCTCAACGGGCGGGTGTTCGTGCAGTACCTCTCCCGGCTCAAGCAATCGCGGATCCGCAGCAAGATCCACAAGCGCGACCAGGCGGCTGCCTGACGCCCTCGCCTGCTCGCCGGCTTGAACGACGCAGCACTCCGGATCGTCTTCGCCGGTACGCCGGCGTTCGCCGCCACCGCGCTCGATGCGATTCTCGCGGCGGACCTCGACGTCGTCGGCGTGCTGACCCGCCCGGACCGGCCTGCGGGGCGCGGCCAGCGCCTGGTCGCGTCGCCGGTCAAGCAGCTCGCGCTCGCGCACGGCATCGTCGTGCTGCAACCCGAGACGCTGCGCGATCCTGCGGCCGTCGCAGAGGTGGCGCGCTTCGGCGCGGACGTCATCGTCGTGGCCGCCTACGGCATGATCCTGCCGCCGGCGGTGCTCGCCCTCCCCCGCTTCGGCTGCCTGAACATCCATGCGTCGCTGCTGCCGCGCTGGCGCGGCGCCGCGCCGATCCAGCGCGCGATCGAGGCAGGCGACGCCGTCACCGGCGTCTGCATCATGCAGATGGAGGCCGGCCTCGACACCGGCCCGGTCTGCGAGCGCGTCGAGACGCCGATCCGGCCGATCGACACCGCGGCGACGCTGCACGACCGGCTGGCCGAACTCGGGGCCGCGGCGATCGTGTCGGCGCTCGGCCGCCTGCGCCGGCCGGGGCTCTCGTTCGTCGCGCAGCCCGTCGACGGCGTGACCTATGCGCACAAGCTCGCGAAGTCCGAGGCCGTGATCGACTGGCGCCGCGCCGCCGTCGAGATCGATCGCCAGCTTCGCGCCTTCGATCCGGCGCCGGGTTCGACCGCTTCGCTCGTGCGGGAGCCGCAGACCGCGCTGCGCCTGCTCGCGCCGCGCATCCCGGCGGCCGCATCGCCGGTCGGCGACCATGCGCCAGGCACCGTGCTCGCGGTCGCGGCCGACGGTGTCACAATCGCGTGCGGGGACGGCGCGATCGTGGTCGGTGATTGGCAGCGTCCGGGCGGACGGCGCCTGCCCGCGCGCGAGTTCCTCGCCGGGTTTCCGATCGCGCCGGGCGATCGGTTCGCGTTGCCGGCTCCGGCTCCGGCCGCGTCGGGGCCTTCCGGCTAGACGGCGGATGGCCGGTTGAAATTCCGCGACACCGGCCGGATCTGCGCGCTGCGCGGGCCGAATGGCGCGCGACGGCCGCGCGCACGGCGCAGCAGCCGATCCTTCTGCAGGAGCTCGACGACGTGTTCAACTGGATCAAGACCGGGATGCTGATGGCGGCGATCACCGCCCTCTTCATGCTCATCGGCGCGTCCTTCGGCGGCCGATCGGGCATGATGATGGCGCTCGGATTCGCGCTGTTGAGCAACTTCTTCGCCTACTGGTTCAGCGACCGCATGGTGCTGAGGATGGTGAACGCACGCGAGGTCGACGAGTCGAGCGCCCCTGCCTACTACAACATGGTCGCCGAACTCGCCGGCCGAGCCGGCCTGCCGATGCCGCGGGTCTACCTGATCGACGAGGATGCACCGAACGCCTTCGCGACCGGCCGCAACCCGGAGCACGCGGCGGTCGCCGCGACGACCGGGCTGCTGCGGGTACTGAGCGCGGCCGAACTGCGGGGCGTGATGGCGCACGAACTCGCGCACGTGCGCCACCGCGACATCCTGATCTCGACGATTTCAGCGACGATGGCAGGCGCCATCTCGGCGCTCGCGAACTTCGCGATGTTCTTCGGCGGGCGAAGCGACGACGGGCGGCCGGTCAACCCGATCGCCGGCATCGCCGTGGCGCTGCTCGCGCCGATCGCCGGCGCGCTGATCCAGATGGCGATCTCGCGGGCGCGCGAATTCGAGGCCGATCGCCTCGGTGCCGAGATCAGCGGCAACCCGCGCGCGCTGGCCGGGGCGCTGGAGAAGATTCATCATTACGCGCAGGGCATCCCGATGCGCGCGGCGCAGGCACACCCCGAGACCGCGCAGATGATGATCATGAATCCGCTGAGCGGCGGCGGGCTGCAGAACCTGTTCTCGACCCACCCCAGCACCGAGGAGCGCATTCGGCGCCTGTTGGCGATGAACCCCGTACCGCAGCCTGCGTGAGGCCGCGCGCGCGGGGGGCCCGGTGACAGGAGACGCGCCGCCGCCGGGCCGACGAACGCCGGTGCCTGCGCCGGTATCGATGCAGGGGCCGGTGCAGGGGCCGGCGCAGAAGCCGGTTCAGGGGCCGGTTCAGGGGCCGGCGCGGGCCGCGCTGGCGCAGGAGTTCGCGGCCTGCGCCGGCGCCGTCGCGGCGACGCTCGAGGGACAACACCTGGACCGCGCGCTCGACACCGCGCTGCACGGCGCGTCCGCCGATGCGCCGGCACGCAGCCCGCGGGCGGCGGATCCTGCGGCGCCGCTGCCCGCCGCATCGCGCGCGCCGGTGCGAGACATGGCGTACGCGACGCTGCGTACGCTCGGCACCACCCGCTTCCTCGCCCACCGCCTGAACGCCCGGCCGCCTGCGCCGCGGCTCGCGGCGCTCCAGTGCGTCGCGTTGACGGCGTTGCTGGACGGACGGCGCGCGCCGGCGATCGTCGTCGACGAGGCGGTCGCGGCGGCGCGTGCGTTGTCGCCGGGCGCAGCCGGCGAGGCGGGCAGCCGCTTCGTCAACGCCACGCTTCGGCGGTTCCTGCGCGAACGTGACGCGCTGCTCGCGCTCGCGCGCGCGGACCGCGAGGCGAGCTGCAATCTGCCCGGCTGGTGGGTGGAATCACTGATCAGGCATTACCCGCGTGACTGGCGCGACATCGTCGACGCGTCGACGTCGAAGGCGCCGTTGACCGTGCGCGTCAACGCCAGGGCAACCGACGTCGACGCCGTCACGCGTCGCTTCGACCAGGCATCGATTGCGTGGCGGCGCACCGGCGTCGTCGCGCTCACGCTCGAGCACGCGATCGCCGTCGAGCGCATCCCGGGTTTCGTCGAAGGCCTCGTCACGGTGCAGGACGCCGGCGCCCAGCTCGCGGCGCCGCTGCTCGCGCCGCGCGACGGCGACCGCGTCCTCGACGCCTGCGCGGCGCCGGGCGGCAAGACGACCCACCTGCTGGAACTCGCGGCCTGCGAGGTGGTGGCACTCGAACTCGACCCGCGCCGCGCCGAGCGCATCCAGGAGAACCTGCGTCGCCAGCGCCTCGAGGCGACGGTGCTGCAGGGCGACGCGACGCGTCCGGGTGACTGGTGGGACGGTCGACGCTTCGACCGGATAATGCTGGATGCGCCGTGCAGCGCGTCGGGCATCGTTCGCCGACACCCGGACGTGCCCTGGCATCGGCGTCGTCGCGATATCGCGACATTCGCAGCGACGCAACGACGGCTGCTCGACGCGCTTTGGCCGCTGCTGAAGCCGGGTGGTACATTGGTCTACGTCACCTGCTCGATCTTTCCAGAGGAAGGCGAGGACGTGATCACAGCATTCTGTTCGCATCATTCCGACGCCGGGCGTCGAGTCGCCACGGTTCGATGGGCCGACGGCGAATCGGCGGCGGCGCAACTGCTTCCCACGCGCCCGGCAGGGCAGGGCGACTGCAGCCGCGAGCACGATGGTTTCTTCTATGCGTTGTTGAGCAAGCGAACTTGAACCGGCGTCTATTCCTGGCAGCGCTGGGCTTCGCGGTGCTGCTCGGAAGGGCACCTTCCGCGAACGCCAACGGGTCGATCGAAATCAAGCAGGCCAGCCTCGAGGTCGTCGCTGGCGAGAACGCCTCGTTGCGGCTGCTGCTGAACGCGGACGTCTCGATGCCGCTGACCGACACCCTCGTCGACGCGGTCAACCGCGGCCTCGCGCTGTATTTCCAGACCGAACTCGAGATCCAGCGTCCGCGTTGGTACTGGACCGACGAAAAGCTGGTCGAGACCTCGATCGAGTGGCGCCTGTCGTATCACGCGCTGACGCGACAGTACCGCGTCTCGGGCAACGCGCTCGGGCAGTCGTACGGCACGCTCGACGAGGCACTGGGCGCGATGGGCACCATCCGCGCGATGCCGGTCGCGGTCGCCGACAACCTCGTCGCCGGCAGGCGCTACGACGCGTGGGTGCGCATGCGCCTGGACGCGACCCGCCTGCCCAAGCCGTTCCAGATGACGGCGCTGACCAACCGGGAATGGAACCCGCAGTCCGAATGGAAGCGGTTCGACTTCACCGTTCCGACGCCGACCGCCGTTCGGTAACGCGGGCGCTGCGGCTCGCGTTGGTGCTGTCGGTGGCATTCGCCGCCGTGCTGCTCAGCCTGCTCGCGGTCGCGAGCGGCAACAACGAACTGCTGCAGCGCCACTACGGGCTGCTGCTCTGGCTGAACGTCGGCGTCGCGATCGGACTGGCGATCCTCGCGATCGAGCTCGCGCGACGCCTGGTGCACCGCTATCGCCGAGGGCTGTTCGGCACGCGGCTGATGGCCCGTCTCGCGATCGCCTTCATCATGATGACCGCGATCCCGGTGATGCTGATCTACACGGTCGCGGTGCAGTTCCTCGGCCGCTCGATCGAGAGCTGGTTCGACGTGCCGATGGAGCGGGCGCTCGAGTCGGGCCTGACACTGGGGCGGACCGCGCTCGACGCGATGGTCGCCGACCTGCTCGCGAAGACCCGCGCGGGCGCGACCGAGTTCGAGGCGAGTCCGTCGTCGGTCTGGGGCGAAAGGCTCGACGAACTGCGCGAACGGCTCGGCGTGCAGGAGGCGCTGATCGTCAGCAGCACCGGCCGCATCCTGCACGCGAGCGGCACCCGCTTCGCGACGCTGGTGCCGGATCTGCCGCCGACGGCGGCGCTGCGCCAGGTGCGCGTCGCGCGTTCCTACGGCGTGATGGAGACGGTCGAGCAGAAGCCCGAAGGCGGACCCGACGCCACTGCTGGCGGCGCCGAACCGCGTGTCGTCGGGCTGAAGATGCGAGCGCTCGCGCAGATCCCGGCGCCGGCGCTCGGCGACGACCTGCGCATCCTGCAACTGGTGCAGCCCGTCCCGACGACGCTCGCCGAGACCGCCGAGGCAGTGCAGGGCGGGTTTCGCGACTACCAGGAGCTGTCGCTGTCGCGCATCGGCCTGAAACGCATCTTCCGGGTCACGCTCACGGTCACGGTGCTGCTCACGGTGTTCTCGGCGATCGCCGCCGCGTTCCTGCTCGCCGGCTGGATGACCGGGCCGCTGTCGATGCTGGCCGCGGCGACGCGGGCGGTCGCCGAAGGCGATTTCCGGCCGGTCAAGGACTACCGTGGCCGGGACGAACTCGGCGTGCTCACCCAGTCGTTCAACGCGATGACGCGCCAGCTCGAGGAGGCACGCGCGCAGGTCGAACGCAACCGGGTCGAGCTCGAGCAGGCGAACACGCGGCTCGCGAGCGTCCTCTCGAACCTCACCGCAGGCGTGCTCGTGCTCGATCGCGGCTTTCGCCTGACCCTCGCGAACGCCGGCGCCGAGAAGATCCTCGGCGCGCCGGCCGCCCGAATCGCCGGCCAGCACATCTCGCAACTGCCCGGACTGGCGGCGTTCCACGAGGAGATCGTGAAGGCCTACGGCGAGTTCGACGGCATCGGGCTGGACGGCGAATCGAGCGCGTGGCAGCGCCAGATCCTGATCGACGCCGGTCGGCTCGACAACGACGAGCAGGGCACCGGCCAGACGTTGCTGTTGCGCGGCGCGGTGCTGCCCGACGCGCAGGGCGACCACCTGTTGGTCCTGGACGACATCACCGACGTCGT
The DNA here is from genome assembly GCA_050248115.1 of Lautropia sp. Lineage (GTDB taxonomy): Bacteria > Pseudomonadota > Gammaproteobacteria > Burkholderiales > Burkholderiaceae_E > Lautropia. The sequence continues at coordinate 258,972 of JBFWSZ010000007.1, read as the reverse complement.
GTCGGCCCAGCGCGCGCTCGCCTGGAGCGAGGTCGCGCGACGTCTCGCGCACGAGATCAAGAACCCGCTGACGCCGATCCAGCTCGCCGCCGAACGCATGGACCTGAAGCTCTCGCCGCGACTCGAAGGCGCCGATCGGGACCTGCTTGCGCGCAACACGCGAACGATCGTCAACCAGGTGAGCGCGTTGAAGGTGATGGTCGACGAGTTCCGCGACTACGCGCGCCTGCCCGCCGCCAAGCTCGAGCCGATCGACCTCAACGAGCTCGTCACCGAGGTGCTGTCGCTGTATGCGGACACCGAGCCGACGCGAACCGTGCGCGCGCGGCTCTCGCCCGGCTTGCCCCGTATCCAGGGCGATGCGGGGCAGTTGCGGCAGGTCGTTCACAACCTGCTGAAGAACGCGAGCGAGGCGACCGAGCAGCAGTCGCTGCGACTCGTCGAGGTGTTCACCGACGCCGTGCATGCGGGTGCGAACCAGGTCAGCGGCGTGCGGCTCGTCGTGCGCGACAACGGTCCGGGCTTCGCCCCGGCGCTGCTGCCGCGCGTCTTCGAGCCCTACGTCAGCAACAAGGCGAAGGGCACCGGCCTGGGCCTGGCCATCGTCAAGAAGATCATCCAGGACCACGGCGGGCGGATCGAGGTCGGCAATCGCCCCGAGCCATTCGAGCTGCCGTCGTCCTCCGGTTCGCAGGGTGGCGCCACCGCCACGCAGCCCGACGTCGGCGGGGCCTACGTCAATGTTGTCTTTGCGAAATTGGTTAAAAGCGACGACAATTTCGTCTCGGCAACAACATAAGCGCGACGGGCACCCTACGGTGATACGTGTCGTTCCTCGAGGCGTGGCGGCTGGTCTGCCGACGCCGGTACGGGGCGACGCCGAGCCATGGACGCCATCGATCGACACCTAAAACAGACTCACCAGGAAGCCATGGCTGAAATACTCGTAGTGGATGACGAAATGGGGATCCGGGAGCTGCTCTCGGAGATTCTGGGCGACGAGGGCCACGCGGTCACGCTCGCCGAGAACGCGCAGCAGGCACGCGAAGCGATGCAGGCGGGCAAGGTCGATCTCGTCCTGCTCGACATCTGGATGCCCGACACCGACGGCGTCACGCTGCTCAAGGAGTGGGCCGCGGCGGGGCAGCTGTCGATGCCGGTCATCATGATGTCCGGGCACGCCACGATCGAGACCGCGGTCGAGGCCACCCGCATCGGCGCGCTCGACTTCCTCGAGAAGCCGATCGCGCTGCAGAAGCTGCTCAAGGCGGTGGAGCAGGGCCTCACGCGAGGCAAGCACGGCCCGGTCCCGGTCCGTTCGATGCCCAGCAGCTACCAGGCCAGCCCGGTCGGCGGCGGCATGCCGCTGTCGATGCTGCAGGTTCCGCAAGGGCACGCACCGGGCCAGACGATCCCTCTGACCTCGCCGACCGCGCAGTTCCTCGCGACGCCGGCCGGCGGCGTGCCGGCCACGCAGTTGCATCCGTCGATCATGGCGCGCGACCTGCCGCTGGACGTCCCGCTGCGCGAGGCACGCGAGTGCTTCGAGCGGGCGTACTTCGAGCACCACCTGCATCGCGAGCACGGCAGCATGACCCGCGTCGCCGAGCGCACCGGCCTCGAGCGCACGCACCTGTACCGCAAGCTCAAGCAGCTCGGCATCGACCTGTCCAAGGGCAACTACCGGCGCGGCTCGAGCCAGGCGCTGTAGTCCGCCGGCATTGGCGTCGTCGACTGCGCGGGACGGCAGGATGACGGGCGCGCCGCTGCCGCGCCGCCGCGCGCTGGGGCTCGCCGGGGCGGCGCTCGCCACGTCGGCGGCGGTGCCTTCGGGCGCCCGCGGCGCGAACGTCTCGAGCCCGCCGCGCCCGCGGCAGGAGGGTGTGCGGCTGCGCTTCCAGAGCGCCTGGCCCGCGAAGGACATCTTCCACGAGTTCGCGAACGACTTCGCGCGAAAGCTCAGCGACATGTCGGGCGGGCGGCTCGAGATCGAGATGCTGCCGGCCGGCGCGATCGCGCAGCCATTCAACCTGCTCGATGCGGTCGCCCGGGGCGTGATCGACGGTGCCCACGGCGCGCTGAGCTACTGGTACGGGCGCAATTCGGCGCTCGCGCTCTGGGGCTGCGGGCCTGCCTTCGGCATGGACGCGAACATGGTGCTCGCGTGGCACATGCGCGGCGGCGGAAGGGCGCTGCTCGCCGAGGTCTACGCCGACCTGAACCTGCCGGTCGAATCCTTCCTGTACGGTCCGATGCCGCCGCAGCCGCTCGGCTGGTTCCGGGCACCGGTCGCGACGCCGGCCGATCTTCGCGGCCTGCGCTATCGCACCGTCGGCCTGTCGATCGACCTGTTCGAGGCGCTCGGCGCGAGCGTGCAGTCGCTGCCGGCCGGCGAGATCGCCCGCGCGCTCGACAGCGGCCAGCTCGACGCGGCCGAATTCAACAACGCCACCAGCGACCGGATCCTGGGCCTGCCGGAGGTCGCGAAGGTGTGCATGCTCGGCAGCTTCCACCAACTCGCCGAGACCTTCGAAGTGCTGATCAATCGACCGGTGTACGAGGTGCTCGCGCCGGAGCTGCGCGCGCTCTTCGAGCACGCGGTCCAGGCGGCGTCGACCGAGATGAGCTGGAAGGCGATCGATCGCTACTCGCGCGACTTCGAGGAGACCGAGGCGATGCAGGGGGTGCGCTACGTGAGAACCTCCGAGGCGATCCTTCGGGCGCAGCTGGACGCGTGGGCGCGCGTCGTCGAGAAGAAGTCCCGAGAGAACCCGATGTTCGCGCGGGTGCACGCGTCGATGCGCGCGTTCGCCCGGCGCGCCGCTCGATGGCAGGTCGAGAACGCCGTCGACCTGCGGCTTGCGTACGAGCACGTGTTTCCGCCTCGCCCGCGATAGCACCGGTCTGGCTGCGCGGCGGCGCCGTCCGTCGCGTGAGCGGGGCTCGCCATTGCCGGCGGGTGCCGCGGCGGGTGCGCGCAGGACCCGCCATTCGTCGCGACGCGTGAACCAGCGCACGCGATTCGCGACGCATCCTCGCTACACTCGCCGCATGGGCACGTATCGATCGGACGAGTGGGGCAGGACCATGGCGTTGCTGACCGCCGGCGAGGTCACCGAGTTCACCGCGGTCGATCGCTTCGCGCAGACGCGGCGCGGCGCGGTCATGGCGACCGAGGGCCACGGCACGATCCCCGACCGGATGCGCATGCTGCTGCTGCTGGTGAACGGGCGGCGCACCGTCGCCGACTTCCGCGACCTGCTGCCGCGCTACCGGAACCTCGACGAGGCCTTCGACATGCTCGTCAAGATGGGACTGATCGAGATCGTGCGGCGTCCCGGCGCCTGAGGCGCCGGCGGCGGGTACCCGCCGCCTCGCCGACGCCGCGCGAGCCGGCGACGAATAGGCTGGCGACGAGCGGGGCGAGAGCCCCACCCATCGATGACACCCGCGGGTCAGCGATGCCCGCGCCGGCCGTCACGGTCGAAACGCGGGTCCGGGCGATACGGTGCCGCCGCCCCGTCGAAGTACCGCTCGGGATGTGCGAAATGCGGCGGCGTGCGATACGCCGGCCCGACGCGAACCGGTGCCGGCACGTAGACCGGCGGTGCATAGACCGGCGGTGCATAGACCGGCGGCGCGGCGATCACCGGCCGCACGTCCCGCCACACCCAGTACGGCGCTCCCCAGTTGTCCTGGAAGCGCTGCCAGTAGCCATCGCGATGGCGCGGCGGCGGCGGGTACGGGCCGACGATGTAGCCGGGGCCGCGGTCGTGCACGCGCACCGGCACCGCGGGCGCGACGATCATCATCGCGCCGCGGCCCTGCGACGCCTGCGCGATGCCTGCGCCCGCGATCGCGCCGATCGCGCTTCCGACGATCGCGGCGTCCCGGCCCCCGAGGGCCTGGCCGACCAGCGCGCCGGCGCCGGCGCCGACGACCGCGCCCGCGACCGGGTTGGCGGCATGGACGGTGCCGGCGGCGAGCGTCGAGACGGCGGCGGCGGCGGCGACGTACGAACGAATCGAAATCATGGTGACGTCCTCGAAGGCGTCGGGGCGGAATCGCCGGAACCGACGAGTCCATTCAACGCCCACGGGCCGCATCGCGTTGCCGTGCGGCCGGAAAATTCTTGTAATCGGTTGTTTCGGGCGGACCCAGGTCCGCGGGCGCGCTCAGGCGCTGCGGATCCGCGCGCGGTCGCCCGACGCGATCACCGCGCGGTAGCGCGCCTCGCGCTGCGTCGGCTTCGCCCGGACGAGCTGTTCGAAGCTCGCACGCGGCAGGTCGACGTACTGGCGGCGATCGCGCGCGACCTTGACTTCGCGCCACCCCAGCAGCGAGATGAAGTACCAGAGGTCGTCCGACGGCGTGCAGGTGACGATCATCCGCAGCCGCCCGAGCACGATGCGACTACCGGTGCGCGGCCGGGTGCCCAGGCTGCCCGCGGCGCGCTGCACGCGGATGTTCAACAGCGTCCGGATCTTGTCGCGAATGACTTGCATGGGCGGCGACGGACTCCGACGGGCCGGGCGATGGTCGAGCCGCTAGCATAGCGATCGACGCGCGCGGCGCATGTGACCGAATCCGCTGAACGAGCGGCATCGAGGGTCGAACGGTAGATGGGCGGGAAGGCGCTCGGCGTGCAGCCGAACCCGGTGAGCATCGTGGCGGCGGACGTCGCGGACGACGCGCGGGCGCTGGTGCAGGCGTGGCGCCGGCTGGACGCCGCCGACGGCGACTGGGCGCTGCTCGCGACATCCGACCGGATGCTCGCTGCGCCCGGCATCGCGTCCTTCGAGTTGCCGCAAGGCTGTCCGTGCTGCGCCGGTGCCTTCGCGCTCCGTGGCGCGCTGACGCGGCTGCTGCGCGGGCGGGCCGGATCGCGCATCGTCGTCGCGCCCGACGCCGGCGTCGACCTGCCACGCCTCGCCGACCTGCTGAGAACGCCCCCGATCGCTGCCTACCTCCGGATCGAACACCTGGTCGACCTGCCGGCCATCGCGCCGGCGTCTGCGCGCCGCGTGCCGCGTCCGGGGGCTGCCGTCGCCTGGCTCGACTGCGCGAGCGATGCGCAACCGGCGTCGACTGGCGTGCAGGCGGAGCAGGCGGGGCAGGCGGGGCAGGCGGGGCAGGCGGGGCAGGCGGCGACCGCCGGATGGCGCTGGCGGCGAGGTGGCGCCGACACGGCGACCGGCGAAGCCGCCGACGGATCGTGGCCGACGCTCGCCGGCCGCGTGCGCCTGGAGGCCGTGTTCGAGCCGCCGCCCGCGATCGACGACGAATCGGCGCAGCGGCTGGCGCGGCGCTGGCCGGGCGAGTGCGTCTTCGAGCGCCGCGACACCGTCGCGGCGCTGCGACGGCTCGCCGCCTGCGGCGACGTGCGCTACCTGCGCTTCGTCGGGCGCACGGGGCGCGACTGGTACCAGTGGTCGGGCGAGGGCGCCGCCGCGACCGGCGCCGGGGACGGCCGCGCGGCGCCGGTCGCCGTGCGCCCGCCGCTGGCCGAGGAGGGCACCGGCTGGCGCCTGGACAGCCGGCTGGAGGTCTGGCACGACGGCCGGTCGCCGTCCGGCGCGGTGCTCGCGGCGCTGGCCGGCATCGGGCCGTCGGCCTGCTGAGGCGCACGGACGCGCGATCGCGCACGGCCGGCCGAGTTGCCGCGCAGTCCACACCGGGACGGCGCCGACCGGACGCTCATCGGTGCGGGCGGATCGCCCATCGGCACCGGCTAGGGGGGCAGGCGGGGCGGGCCGACACTTGCAGCCATGCAAGAGGTAACCCGATGAACATGATCTACAACAGTCCGAATTTCTGTATCGTGGAATTCAAGAGCGCCGACCCGGAGGCTTTCGGAGGCGGATACGAGATCATGGACAAGGCCTGCAAGCGCGAGATCTTCATCGGTGGCGCGATGGCGGAGAAGTTCCGCAACGACGTCACGATGCTGATCGCCAGCGAACCGTCGATCGAGGAAGTCGATGATTTCCTCGCGAGTTTCCAGGGACTGATGCAGCAGCCGCTGGTGCTGCACTGACGCGCGCGCCGGCCCCGGCCGACGCGTCTCGCGCCGCGATCAGAGCTGTTCCCAGGGCAGGCCCCGGAACCGCCAGCCAGCGACGGTGCCGCGCCGGAAGCGCTCGTCGAGCGGCCCCTCGAAGCCCTCCAGCACGTTGATCACGTCGACGAAGCCTTCGTGCTCGAGCGCTTCGCCGGCGGAGACCGACCGACGGCCCGAGCGGCAGGTGAGCACGACCGGACGGCTGCGGTCGGTGGTGAGCCTGAGCACCTGGTCGATGAAGTCGGGATTGGGCTCCGCGTGCAACTCGTCGGCCCAGCACACGAGTTCGGGCCGCCAGGGATCCTGACCCTCGCGCTCGACGATCGGGTGACCGACGAGGAAATACTCGGCCTCGCTGCGGCAGTCGATCCACAGTGCATGCGGATTGGCCTGCAGGAACTGCCACGCCTGCACCGGATTCAGGTGTTTCATCGGCTCGATCGCCAGGCGGCGAGCAATTGGTCGATCATCGGGTCCGCCGCGACGAACTGGGTCGCCGGATCGAACAGGCGCTCGAGCTCGCCGAGGTTCATCAGCGCCGAGATCCGCGTGTCCCGCCCGAGCACCTGACGCAGGCTCAGCTTGCGCGCGCTCGCCTCCGCGCACAGCTCGAGCACGAGTGTCCACGCCTGCGCCGCACCGAGCCGCGGCGTCAGCGCCTGCGCGACCGCCTCGGTGAAGATGCGGCTGTTGTCGCGCGCGAGGTTCGCCTTCATCACGTCCGCGTGAACCTGCAGGTGCGTGAGCACGTCCTCGGCCGCGAGCACCGCGCTCGCGCTCGCGCCGAACAGGCTGCGCAGCGTCCACCAGCTCGACTGCCAGCCGCCGAGCCCGCTTTCGTGCTCGGTCGGCAGTGCGGTGAGCAGCGTCGCGGCCAGCCCCGGCGCGCGCAGCGCCGCTTCCTTCATCAGCAGCGCGCCCGCCGGCAGCTGCGCGGTGGGCACCGTGTCGCCGGGTCTCGCCGCCGGCGGCGCCTCGCTCAACTCGCCGACCTCCGACTGCATCATCAGCGCCAGGTCCTGGCCGATCTTGCCGACCTGGCCGCAGACGATCGCGAGCTCGGTGCCGAGCCGGGCGGCGCGGTCGCGCGCCGGCGTGAACGACGAGGGCGGCAGCAGCAGGCCGAGCGTGTCGGCGACGCGCTGGGCGACCTGCGTCGCCAGCGCCGGATCGTTCGAGAGGCCGCTGCGATTGCCCGATACGCCGCCGAGCTGAAGCACCGACGCGTCGAGCAGCGCGGCGCGAAGATGGCGCCTGCAGCGGGTGAGCGGATCGAGCCAGTGGGCGGCCTTCCAGCCGAAGCTCGATGCGGTGACCGGCTGCATCGACGCGCGCCCGGGCATCAGCGTGTGACGATGATCGTCGGCGAGGCGGCTGATCGCCGCGCCGGTGCGCTCGAGCGCGTCGAGCAGCCGACGGCCCGCCTCCTTGCACTGCATCGACAGCACCGAGTCGATGAGGTCCTGGTGGCTCGCCCCGAGGTGAAGGAAGCGCTGCGCCTGGGGGTCGACCGACGCGACCTGTTCGCCGAGCGCGCGCAGGAACGGGATCGCGAGCGACCCGCTCGCGCGCGCGGCGCCGTAGAGGCGGGCCGCGTCGAAGCGTCCGCCGGCGACCGAGTCCGGGTTGCCGTCGGTAGCGGCGGGGTCGCCCATCTCGTGGCAGACGCGCGCGATCGTCTCGGCGGCCGACGGCGGGATCAGCCCCGCGCCGGCCTGCGCGCGAGCGAGCGCGGTCTCGAACCGCGCCATCGCCGCGAGCATCGCCGCGTCCGAGAACAGCGAATCGATCGAGGCGGGCGCGAAGATTCGCTCGAGCATGGCGGGGTGGGGGGCCTGGGCGGAAAGTACCGCAAAATACCACTCCCCCGCATGCCGATCGAGGAGCCGCCCTTGCCCAGAGCCGTATTCATCCAGCCCGACCAGACCGAACGTGTGATCGACGTCGCGCGCGGCGAGAGCCCGATGCGTGCTGCCGTTCGCGAGGGCGTCGACGGGATCCTCGGCGAGTGCGGCGGCGGCCTGACCTGCTCGACCTGCCACGTGTACGTCGACCCGCGGTGGGCCGAGCGCCTGCCGCCGCCGCAGGCCGACGAGCGAGAGATGCTCGAGTACACCGCGGCGCCGCAGCGCCCCGGCAGTCGGCTGAGCTGCCAGATCAGGATGACCGACGAACTCGACGGGATCCGCTTCGAGGTGCCCGAGTGCCAGATCTGAGCTGGGTGCCGATACCGCGCGCGCAGGCCCACTCCGCACAATCCCTCACTTGCAAGCGGGACCCGTCGGCCGTAGCGTGCAGCATCGCCTTGCAGGCGGCCCCACACAGGAGACGATCTTGATCCGAATCCACGCATCGATAGCTTGCCGCACGCTGCGCCACGCGATGGTCGGCGCGGCTGCGCTCGCCGCCACCGGCGCCGCGCTGGCGCAGGAGGTCACGCTGAAGTTCCACACGTTCATGGCTCCCCAGTCGGCGGTCTGGAAGGACATGCACGAAGGGTGGATGGACAAGGTCGAGAAGGATTCGGGCGGGCGCATCAAGTTCGAACGCTACCCCGCGATGCAGCTCGGCGGCACGCCGGCCAACCTGTACGACCAGGTCAAGGACGGGCTGGCGGACGTGACCTGGACGCTGCCCGGCACGACCACGGGACGTTTTCCCCGCGTCGAGGTCTTCGAGCTGCCGTTCATCATGACCAACGCCGAGGCCACGTCGAAGGCGTACTGGACCTACGTGAACACGCTCGCGAAGGACGAGTTCAAGGACGTGCACCTGATCGCCGTCAACGTGCACGGGCCCGGCATGTTCCACACGCGTGACAAGCCGGTCAAGTCGATCGCCGACCTGAAGGGCCTGAAGATGCGCGGCCCCACGCGCCAGATCACGAAGCTGCTCGCCTCGCTCGGCGCGACGCCGATCGGCCTGCCGCTGCCCGGCATCCCGGAGGCGCTGTCCAAGGGGGTGATCAACGGCGCGGTGATCCCCTGGGAGGTCGTGCCCTCGGTCAAGGTCCACGAACTCGCGAAATATCATTCGGAGTTCGACCCGGCCAAGCCCGCGCTCTACACGACCACCTTCGTGATGGCGATGAACAAGGCGAAGTACGAGTCGCTCCCGCCCGACCTGAAGAAGGTCATCGACGCCAACAGCGGGCTCGAGACCTCGGGCTGGCTCGGCAAGGTGCAGCAGGGCAACGACCCGAAGGGCAGGGCGGCCGCCGAGGCGCGCAACAACCAGATCCACCGTTTCAGCGATGCCGACTACGAGCAGTTCAAGAAGGCCGCGTCGAAGGTCGACGACGCGTGGGTCAAGGAGATGGACGCGCGCGGCTACAAGGGCCAGGAACTGCTCGACGGCGCCCGCCGGTTGATCGACCAGTACACGGTGCGCTGAGCCGGACGATGAAGGTCGCGATCCTCGACGACTACGCCGACAGCGTCCGCACGCTGCAGGCCTTCTCGCGCCTCGACGGGCACGACGTGATCGTGCTCAACGAGACGCTCGCGCCGGACGCGCTCGCAGAGCGCATACGCGATCGCGAGGCGCTCGTGCTGATCCGCGAGCGCACCCGCATCACCGACGCGCTGCTCGCGAAGCTTCCGGCGCTGCGCCTGCTCGTGCAGACCGCGCGCAGCGGTCCGCACATCGACCTCGCCGCCTGCGCCGCACGCGGCGTCGCGGTCGCGGACGGTTCCGGCGCGCCCGACTCGACCGTCGAACTCACCATCGGGCTGATGATCGCCGCCGCGCGCAACATCGCGTGGGAGAACGCGCGCCTGCTCGAGGGGCGCTGGCAGACGCGGCTGGGCCGCGGGCTCGTGGGACGCCGTCTCGGTATCTACGGCTACGGCAAGATCGGACGGCGGGTCGCGCAGGTCGCGTCGGCGCTCGGCATGCAGGTCGTCGCCTTCGGGCGCGAGGCGTCGATCACCGCCGCGCGCGCCGACGGCTTGCAGGTCGTGCCGGATGCGCCGGCGCTGTTCGCCGGCTGCGACGTCGTCAGCCTGCACCTGCGGCTCAACGACCAGACGCGCGGCGTCGTCACCGCTGCGCATCTCGGCGCGATGAAGCCCGATGCGATGCTCGTCAACACCGCGCGTGCCGAACTGATCGCGCCGGGCGCGCTGCTCGCGGCGCTCGACGCCGGGCGCCCGGGCCTGGCCGCACTCGACGTGTTCGAGCACGAGCCGACGCCGGACATGCGGATCGTGCGTCACCCGCGCGTCCTCGCGACGCCGCACCTCGGCTACGTCGAGGCCGGCAACTACGAGCGCTACTTCGGCGAGGCCTTCGATTCGCTGAACGCGTTCGCCCGAGGGCAGCCGACGCGGCTCGTCACCGCCTGAGCGCGCGCCGCGACGCGCCGCGCGTGCGATCGGTCACAGGCACCCGCACCTCGGGCGGGTAGCCTCTGGGCTTGCGGTCGTGCGAACGCGCCGCGGCGCCCTCTGCGGTCGCCGCGGGCCCGCGCGACGCGGCTCCCCGCCCAGCTCAGGACGATGAACCGACCTTCCCGTACGACCCGGCGCGTGCCTGCCGCCGGGGTGGCGCCCAGCCGGCCGGCCCGCTTGCCGGCCCGCTCGCCGGCGCGCCTGCCGGCGCGCCTGCCGACCGCGGTGCTGGCGCTGGCGCCGGCGTTAGCGCTGTCGGGAACGCTGTTCGCGATGCCACCGGCCGACGCGCCGGACGGCGACACCGCGCGTGCCGAACGCGCGTCGGTACGCCCGACGCCCGCCTGGCCCGAACCGGGCTCGCCGGCGGCCTCGGGCGCGCGGGTGGCGCCGGCACATGCAGACGACCCGTCGCCCGATCTCGTCGACGACCCGCGCCGCGCGGCCCGGATGCGCCGCGTCGTCGACGCGCTGGCGCGCTACGGCAGCGCGAACGACGCCGTGCGGCTGATGCCGCTGCTGCACGACGCGGACGCGGGGCTGCGCGACGCGGCCGAAGGTGCGATCTGGTCGATGTGGGGGCGCTCTGGCAACACGGCGGTCGACACGCTGTTCCGCACCGGCGTCCGCCAGCTGGCGCGACGCGACCTCGCGCGCGCGCACGCGACCTTCACCCGCGTCATCGAGCACCTGCCGGCATTCGCCGAGGCATGGAACAAGCGCGCGACGGTGCGCTTCCTGCAGGGCGACCTGGACGGCGCGCTCGCCGACAGCCGCGAGGCGCTCGCGCGCGTGCCCGATCACTTCGGTTCGCTCGCCGGCCTCGGGCACATCTACTTCAGGCTCGACGACGAGGCGCGTGCGATCGCGTGGTGGCGGCGGGCGCTCGCGGTGAATCCGAACCTGGACTCAATCCGGCGCAGCATCGACGCGATCGAAGGCCGGCGGCCCGGCTACGGCAGGATCGTGACCTGACCCGGTGTGCTGCCCGGCGGCACGCGTGCGCCGACGCGCCACGCGACGACGTGCGCGACTGCCGTCGCGACGACCCACCCGGCGAGCGCGAATGCCGCGCCGCTCGCGTAGCCCCACAGGTGGGCCTGCGGCGCAAGCGGTTCGCCGAGCCACGACAGCGTGCGCGACTGGTCGAACGCCACCTGCGCCGCGCCGAGCACGAACAATGCGACGCCGTGCCGGCGCCAGCGCCGCCGCTGCGCGAGCGCGAGCGCGCCGTACGCCATCAGCGCGTGGATCGCCCCGGACAGGCCGCCGTACCACGCCAGCGTCGTCGCCCAGTGCACGCCCAGCCCGACGCCGAGCGAACCGACGCACAGCACCGCGAGTGCGCGGCGCGCCGGCACCAGCCCGCGCAGCAGCGACACCAGCAGCGTCGCCGCCAGCAGGTTGCCCGCCAGGTGGGCGATCGACAGGTGCGCGAGGCTCGACGCGGGGATGCGCCAGACTTCGCCTGCCGACACCGCGTCGCGCGAATAGGCCAGTGATTCGAGGAGCAAGACGCGCGACCCCGGGGTTCGTGGGTGACATGGCGCCGGCGACGGCCGGCGCGCGCCAAGCAGGCCACGGTCTCGTGCACGCGTCAACCGCCTGCTGCCGGGCGGCGGCGCGCGGGCGACGCCGGGCGCCGCCGGCGGCGCCGACGTTCGGGCGCGAACCGGGTCCCGCGCGTTGGCAGGGCGCCGCGCGGGCGGCCCGGACAGGCGGGGTCCGGCCCGCCTGATCCGGGCTTTCGCCGCACGCGCCAGCAGGCACCCGACCGCCCGGTCGACCGGGACCGATGCATGGTCCCCACCGACCGCGATCGACTCCCGACAATGATCGAAGGGCGGCGTCGCGCAGGTCGGCCCCCCAGCCTTGCCGGGAAAGCCATGCACAGAAAAACCACATCCTTCCTCGTCGCGCCGGTGCTGGCGGCGCTGCTGGCCGCGCCGCTGGACGGGGGCGCGCAGGCGCTCGACCAGGTCCCGCTCGCCCCGGTGCCGCTCGACCGGGTCGACCGGATGATCGTCAAGTTCAAGGGCACGGCGGTGAGCACGACCGGCGTGCGGATCAAGTCCGCGTCGGCCGGCCCGCTCGCCACCACCCGCCCCAGGCCGATGGACGAGCACGACGGGGGCCGGGGCGACCCGGACCCGCAGTCCGGCGGCGAGGTCACCGACCAGGGCGGCACGACCGGCGACGTCTCCAGCGTCGTCACGCCGGCGGAAACCGTCCGTGCCGTGACCGAACTCGCGGGACGCGCCGCGGTCGCGCTCGAGGTGGTGCGCGAGGCGAGCGGCGCGAGCGTCGTCGTCGCGCTTCCGACGGCGGTCGACCAGGGCGAGGCGCGCGCACTCGCGCGCCGGCTGGCCGCGGACCCGCAGGTCGAGTACGCGGTGCCCGACGTCCGCATCGAGCCGAAGTTCTCGAACGACACCCTCGTCTCGCAGCAGTGGAACCTCACCGAGCCCGGCGCGTGGTACGGCAGCTTCGGCGGCAGCGCCGGCGGCATGAACGCGGTGAAGCTCTGGTCGACGACGCAGGGGCAGACCGGCGCCGGCGTGCCGATACGGGTCGCGGTGATCGACACCGGCGGCACGACGCACCCGGACGTGCACGCCTTCGGCTGGCTCGGCCAGTACGACTTCGTCGGCGCCGACCCGAACAGCAATCCCGCGACCTACACCGGTGCCGCGGACGGCGACGGTCGCGACGCGAGCGCGAACGATCCCGGCGACTGGTGCCAGCAGGGCAGCGCCTCGTCGTGGCACGGCACCTCGGTCGCTGCGATCATCGCCGCGACCGGCGGCAACGGGATCGGCATCATCGGCGCGGCGCCGCAGTCCGAGGTGCTGCAGGTCCGCGCGCTGGGCCGCTGCGGCGGCTACATCTCCGACATCGTCGACGCGATGCGCTGGTCCGCCGGCCTGCCGGTGCCGGGCGTGCCGCTGAACCCGACGCCGGCGAAGGTGATCAACCTGAGCCTCGGCACCGCGTGGGACTACCAGTGCTCGGTGTTCGAACAGGCCGCGGTCGACGAGATCGTCGCGCAGGGCGCGCTGCTGGTGGCCGCCGCAGGCAACGAAGGCGGCAGCGCCGGCTACCCGCAGGCCGGCGGCGCGATGGGCGCGCCCGCGAATTGCAACGGCGTGCTGGCGGTGGCCGCGCACACCGCATCCGGCGATCTGGCGAGCTACTCCAACTTCGATGCGCGCGTCGGGTTGACGGCGCCGGGGGGCGGCAGCTGCAAGGTGCAGGGCGGCGCGTGCCAGGCGCAGGGCATCACGACGGCGACGAACGCCGGGCAGCAGGGACCGGGCGCGCCGTCATACCGGCAGAACTTCGCCGGCACCAGCGCGGCGACGCCGCACGCGGCCGCCGCCGCGGCGCTGCTGTTCGCGGTGGCGCCGCAGGCCGCGCCGCAGGACGTCGTCAACTCGCTGAAGTCGACGGCCCGCCCGTGGCCGCAGGGCAGCTTCTGCGCCGGCGCGGCCGGCGCCGGGCTGTGCGGCGCCGGCATGCTCGACGTGTTCGCCGCGGCGCAGCACCTCAGCGTCGCGCCGATCGTGCAGGTCACGCCGCCGCCGTCCTTCCTGCCGGGGTCGTCGCAGCTCGACGTGGTCGCGACCGCGACCTCGAGCGTCTACGCGCCGGGGCAGCTCGTCTACGCGTGGACCCAGCTCTCGGGCCTGCCGGCCACGCTGGCGGACCCGGCCGCGTCGACGCTGCACCTGACGCTGCCCGCGGTGCGAACGACGGTGAAGCTGCGGCTGCGGGTCACCGATCCGGCCGGCAACCACACCGACGCCAACGTCGTCGTCGAGGTGAACAACCCCCCGGTGCCGAACCCGATGCAGCCCGTCAGCGCGGGGGTCGGCAACACGGTGTCGGTACAGCTCGGCGCGACCGATCCCGACGGCGACCCGATCGACTTCACGCTGCTGCAGGGCTCGCAGGGCATGGCGGTCGATCTGCAGACCGGCGTGCTCAGCTGGACGCCATCCGCGGCCGGCTCGTACCAGGTCAAGGTCGCGGTCAGCGACCCCTACGGCGCGACCGGCCAGAACATCGAGTTTCCGGTCGAGGTCTCGCAGTCGGGCGAGGGCGGCGGCGGCGGAGGCGGCGCGGTCGGATGGATCGAGTCGCTCGCGCTGCTGCTGGGCCTGGGATGGATGCAGCGCCGCCGGCAGGCGGCCGTGCGCGCGGTGCCGATCAGGCGCCGGTAGGCTCGCGCTCGGCGCTCGCGCCCCGTGGATCGGGCGCGTCGGGCGGGCCGAAGCCCGTGCCAGGCGGGTCGTCGACCGGGACGCTGACCGGCGCGGCCAGCAGCCGCGCGAGTTCTCCCGAGGTCTGCAGCGCGGCGAGCTCGCTCGCGCCGCCGACGAGCACGCCGCGCACGAACACCATCGGGAAGGTCGGCCAGCCGGTCCACATCTTCAGCGCATTGCGACGGCGCCACTGGTTCAGGTAGCTGCCGTACTCGAGGTAGCGGTAGGGCTGCCCGATGCCGTCGAGCATGCGGCGCGCCTTGCGCGGAAACGGGTTTCCGCTCATGCCGACGACCACGACGTCGTTGCCGGCGATCGCCATCTCGACTTCGTCGATCAGGTCGCGATGCAGGTCGCGGATGCGCTGGTCGATCGCCGGATGGATTCGGGCGGGCGCTAGGACGGGGCGGGCGTCGGACATGCCCGCGAAGTTAGCACGGCCGCGGTTCCGCCGGAAGCGCGCCGCGCGCCGGCTCGCCGCGAGCGGCGCAGGAAACCGTCGATCGCAGGCATGCGCGATGCCCCGGCACCGCGCGCGCACCGGTACGCACCGGCGGCGCGCGCGATGGAGGAACCCGGATGAGATCGAGCCACCCGCCTGCGGCCGCACGCCGCACGCGCATCGAACGCGACACGCTCGGCGAGGTCGAGGTGCCGGCCGATGCCCTCTACGGGGCGCAGACCCAGCGGGCGATCGACAACTTCCCGATCAGCGGCGTCCCGCTGCCGCGCAGCCTGATCGCCGCGCTGCTGCGCATCAAGGCCGCCGCGGCGATCGCCAACCGCACGCTCGGCGAACTCGATGCCGTGCGCGCGACGGCGATCGAACGCGCCGTCGGCAGCCTGCTGGCGACCGACTTCACCGTGCACTTCCCGGTCGACGTGTTCCAGACCGGCAGCGCCACCAGCACGAACATGAACGCGAACGAGGTGCTCGCGAGACTCGCGCAGGCGAGCCTGGCCGGCGGGGCGAACGCGGGGGGTGCCGGCGACGGCGGTGCCCAGGGTGGCGGTGCGCAGGACGGCGGTGCGCAGGACGGCGGTGCGCAGCACGGCGGTGCGCAGCACGGCGGTGCCGGTGACGGGGAGACGGCGTGCGTCGTCGATCCCAACGACCACGTGAACCGCGGCCAGAGCAGCAACGACGTGATGCCGTCGGCGATCCACGTCGCTGCCGCGGGGGTCCTCGCCGACGAGCTTCGTCCTGCGCTCGTGCACCTGGCGGCGACGATCCGCGGGCGCAACGCCGACATCGGGGCGATCGTCAAGACCGGCCGGACGCACCTGATGGATGCGCTGCCGGTACGCTTCGGCCAGGTGCTCGGCGGCTGGGCGTCGCAGATCGAGCAGCGCATCGCCGATCTCGACGCGCACGCACCCGCGCTCGCGCGGCTCGCGCTCGGCGGCACCGCGGTCGGCACCGGCGTGAATGCGCACCCGCGCTTCGCCGCGTCGTGCTGCGAGGCGCTGCAGGACCTGACCGGCCTGCGATTCGAGCCGGCGGCGGACCGCTTCGCGGCGATCGGCGCGCAGGACACCGCGGTCGCGCTGTCGGGTGCGCTGAAGGCGCTCGCGATCGCGATGACGAAGATCGCGAACGACCTGCGCTGGATGAACTCGGGTCCGATCGCCGGGCTCGGCGAGATTCGCCTGCCGGCACTGCAGCCGGGCTCGTCGATCATGCCGGCGAAGGTCAACCCGGTCGTGCCCGAGGCGGTCGCGATGGTCGGCGCGCAGGTCGTCGGCAACGACGCGGCGATCGCGATCGCGGGGCAGGCCGGCAGCTTCGAGCTGAACACGATGCTGCCGCTGGTGGCGCGCAACCTGCTCGATTCGATGCAGTGGCAGGCGCGCGCCGCGCGCCTGCTCGCCGACCGCGCGATCGCCGGCTTCGAGGTCGACGCCGCGCGGCTCGAGGCGCAGCTTGCGCGCAACCCGATCCTCGCGACCGCGCTGAATCCGAGCATCGGCTACGCGAAGGCGGCCGAGATCGCCAAGGAGGCGGCGCGCGACGGGCGCTCGGTGCTCGAGGTCGCGCTGGCGCGCTGCGACCTGGACCGCGCGCAGCTCGAGGCGCTGCTGGACCCGCGGCGGATGACAGGAAGCGGGACCGACGCATAATAGGGCGCATTCGCAACCCCACGGAAGGAGACACGGCATGACGCTCATCGAAGCAGGCGCCACCGCACGCGCGTCGGATCGACGCCCCGCCCGCACGCAGGCAGACGGTGCCCGCGGGCCAGTCCTCGCCACCGCGCTTCGGCGCTGCAGCGTCGCTGCCGGTATCGCCGCGGTCCTCGCCGGCGCCGGCGCCGCCCACGCGGCCGACGAGATCAAGCTGCCCAGGTCGCTGACGATGTCGGCCTACGACACCGGCTCGTCGGGCTTCAACATGGCGGTCGCGATCGGCAAGATGCTCAAGGAGAAGCAGGGCGTCGACCTTCGTGTGCTGCCGGGCGGCAACGACATCGCGCGGCTCGCGCCGCTGAAGGCCGGCCGCGCGCAGGCGTCCGCGATGGGTGTCGGCGTGTACTTCGCGCAGGAAGGCGTGTTCGAGTTCGGCGCCGCCGACTGGGGCCCGCAACCGCTGCAGCTGATGCTCTCCTCCACCTCGTGCAACGGGCTGTCGCTCGGCGTCGCGAAGGACACCGGGGTCAAGACGATCGCCGACCTGAAGGGCAAGCGGGTCGGCTTCGTCGTCGGCGCGCCTGCGCTCAACCAGAACGCGCTCGCGGTCATCGCCTACGGCGGCCTCACGCGCAACGACGTCAAGATCGTCGACTTCTCCAGCTATGGCGCGATGTGGAAAGGCATCGTCAACGACGAGGTCGACGCGGCCTTCGCGTCGACGATCTCCGGCCAGGCGCGCGAGGTCGACGCGTCGCCGCGCGGCCTGGTGTGGCCGCCGGCGCCGGCCGACGACAAGGAGGCGTGGAAGCGCGTGCGTGCCTTCGGCCCGTACTTCTACCCGCACCAGGTGACCTGTGGTGCCGGCGGATTGTCGAAGGAGAATCCGGTGTCGCTGCCGGCGTATCCGTACCCGATCTTCACGGCCTACGCTTCGCAGCCGCCCGACGTGGTCTACGGCCTGACCAAGGCGATGATCGTCAACTACGACGCGTACAAGAACGGCGCGCCCGGTGCCGACGGGCTGGAGCTCAAGCGGCAGAACCTCACCTGGGTGCTGCCGTACCACGCCGGCGCGATCAAGGCCTTCAAGGAGGCGGGCGTCTGGACCGACGAGGCGCAGAAGCACAACGACGAACTGCTCAAGCGCCAGTCGGTGCTGGCGGTCGCCTGGAAGGCGCATCTCGACAGCAAGCCCGGCGACGACAAGGACGCCGCGTACAAGAACTGGATGAAGATCCGCAAGGAAGCGCTCCAGAAGGCGGGCATGGATCCGGTGTTCGAGTAGTCGATGGTCGACACGTCGGCCGCGGCGTCGGCCGCGGCGCCGAAGGCGGCGGCGCCACGAGACGACGCGGGCGCGCAGGCCGGCCCCGAGGGCGGCGCCGAGGGCAGGCGCCGGCTGTCGCGCGGCTGGCGGCTGGTGCTGCTCGCCTGGACCTCGCTCGTGCTCGCGCTGTGCATCAACCAGCAGTTCACGTTGCGCTTCTTCGTCGGGTTCACGATGCTCGACACCGAGTACTTCTGGGCGCTGCTCGCGGCGCTGGTGCCGCTCGCGTTCGTCCTGTATCCGGCGCATGCCAGGTCGCAGGCGTCGGGGGTACCCGTCACCGACGTGCTGCTGTTCCTGATGGCGACCGGCCTGTCGATCGCGATGATCTTCACCGCGCGCGAATCGGCGGCCGGCGGATGGGAGTACAGCGCGGCGACGGCTGCACCCGCGTGGACGCTCTGGGCCGCGATCGCGTTCTGGGTGCTCGTGCTCGAGGCGCTGCGCCGTGCCGGCGGCACCGCGCTGTTCGTGATCATGACGCTGTTCTCGCTGTTCCCGCTCTTCTCCGGCGTGCTGCCCGCGCCGCTGAACTCGCCGTCGGTCGGGCTCGTCGACACCGCCGCGTTCCACGTGTTCTCGCGCGAGAGCGTGCTCGGCGTGCCGATGCGCGCATTCGCCGACCTCGTCATCGGCTTCCTCGTGTTCGGCACCGCGCTCCAGTACACCGGCGCCGGCGCGTTCTTCATCGACTTCGCGTTCGCGTTGTGCGGTCGCTATCGCGGCGGCGCGGCGAAGGTCGCGATCTTCTCGTCGGGCCTGCTCGGCTCGATGAGCGGCAGCGTGATCTCGAACGTGCTCACCACCGGGACGATGACGATTCCCGCGATGCGCCGCTCCGGCTTCAAGCCGGCCACCGCCGGCGCGATCGAGGCCTGCGCGTCGACCGGCGCGGTGCTGGCGCCGCCGGTGATGGGCGCCACCGCGTTCGTGATGGCGGAGTTCCTCGACATCCCGTACGCGACGGTCGCGCTCGCGGCCGCGGTGCCGGCGTTCTTCTACTTCTTCGCGCTGTTCGTGCAGATCGACTGCAACGCCGGCCGCAACGACATGAAGGGGCTGCCCGCCGCCGAGCTGCCGCAGCTGGGCCGGGTGCTGAAGGACGGCTGGTACTTCATCTTCGTGATCGTGCTGCTGGTCGTGCTGCTGCTCGTGATGAAGCGGGAGAACTGGGCGCCGTGGCTCGCGACCGCGCTGCTGCTCGTGCTCAACCAGGTGTTCTCGAAGCACCGCTGGGCCTGGCGCGACGTCGGCGTGTTCCTCGAGGCGAACGGGCGCGTGTTCGTCGAGCTCGCGACGATCCTCGCGGGCGTCGGGCTGCTGGTCGGCGCGTTCTCGCTGACCGGACTGACCGGCACGCTCACCACCGAGCTGCTGCACATCGCCGGCACCTCGCCGATCCTGCTGATGCTGATGGGTGCGCTCACCAGCTTCGTGCTCGGCATGGGCATGACGATCACCGCCTGCTACATCTTCCTCGCGGTGCTGCTCGCGCCCAGCCTGATCGAGGTCGGGCTGAACCCGCTCGCGGTGCACATGTTCGTCATGTACTGGGGGATGGTGTCGTTCATCACGCCGCCGGTCGCGCTCGCGGCCTTCGCCGCGTCCTCGATCGCCAAGGCCCCGCCGATGGCGACCGGCCTGCAGGCGATGAAGATCGGCGCGGTGATCTACTTCGTTCCCTTCTTCTTCGTGATGAATCCGTCGCTGGTGCTTCAGGGCGACCTGTCCGACTTCCCGATGCACTTCGTCACCGCGCTGTTCGGCATCGCCGTCGTCTGCGGCGGGCTGCAGGGCTTTCTGCCCGGCGTCGGAGACCTGCGGTCGACGCGCGTGCTCGAGTGGCCGCTGCGCGTGGCGCTCGTCGTCGGCGGGCTGATGTTCATCGCGCCCGGCGGAGGGCTGATGCCGGTGTCGCCGCTCGCGATGACCGCCGCCGCCGCCGCGCTGGTGCTGCCCTCGCTGCTGCTCGCGCGGGCGATGTGTTCGGCGGCGCGAAGGCGCGTATCCATGGAGGCGATGCGATGACGGTACCGTTTGCCGAGCGATGGTTCGAGGACTACCGCGTCGGCGAGGTGCACGAGTTCGGCGACTACCTCGTGACGGCGGACGAAATCATCGCGTTCGCCACACGCTACGATCCGCAGGCGTTCCACGTCGATCCCGAGGCGGCGAAGGCGTCGAACTTCGGCGGCCTGGTCGCGAGCGGCTGGATGACGGCGTCGGTGATGATGCGCATGCTGGTCGACCACGTGATCTCGAAGCGCTCGAGCATGGGTTCGCCGGGGATCGACGAGCTGCGCTGGCACAAGCCGGTGCGGCCGGGCGACCGGCTTCGCGGGCGCCTCGAGATCGTCGAGTCGCGCCGCTCGGTATCGAAGCCCGACCGCGGGATCGTGCGCATGCTCCAGCAGGTGCTGAACCAGCACGGCGAGGTGGTGATGAGCTATCGGGGCATGGGGATGTACCGGTGCCGCCCCGCCGACGCGCAGGCGCCCGGCGACGCCGGACACCGGGAAAGTCCGTAGCCGGGCCACGGCCGGTTCGAGGCGTCGGGCCATAGGGCTGGGGTACCATCGGCTCGGACCGCGACGGAGCCGAGTCCGAGCGATGTGCGACGATTCGCGCACCGTGCACCGGGCGTCGCGTGCATCGGATCGAGACCCAACGAGAAGGAGACATTCATCATGCAATCCAAGCAGCGCAAGCCAGCCGGCATCGACCCCCTTGCCGCGACCGCGTCGCGTCGCGATGTCCTCAGGACCGGCGCCGTGCTCGGCGCCGGCAGCCTCGCCGGCGTTCCGGCGGCCTTCGCGCAGCAGGCGCCCGAGTGGAAGAACACGCCCGAGAAGGGCGCGAAGCTGCGGGTGCTGCGCTGGAGCCGGTTCGTGCAGGGCGACATCGACGCCTACATGGCGAACGTCGAGCGCTTCACCAAGAAGTACGGCATCCCGGTGCGGGTCGACAACGAAGGCTGGGAAGACGTCCGCCCGAAGGCGGCGGTGGCGGCGAACGTCGGCAGCGGCCCCGACATCGTGCTCTCGACCAACGACGACGCGAACCTCTACCCGGACAAGCTGCTCAAGGTCAACGACCTGTGCGACTACCTCGGCAAGAAGTACGGCGGCTGGTATCCGGCCGTCGAGGCGTACCTGAAGGCCGACGGCAAGAATTGGCTCGGCGTCGGGCTGGGATCGGCGGGCGGCATGATGGTCTATCGCAAGAGCCAGGCCGAGGCGGCGGGGTTCGGCGCGTTCCCGAAGGACACCGACGGCTTCCTCAAGATGATGAAGGCGCTCAAGGCCAAGGGCACGCCCGGCGGCATGGCGCTCGGCAATGCCACCGGCGACAGCGGCTGGACGCACTGGCTGATCTGGGCCTTCGGCGGAAAACTGGTCGACAAGGACAACAAGGTCGTCATCAACAGCCCCGAGACGATCAAGGCGCTCGAGTACGGACGCGAGCTCTACGACACCTTCGTGCCCGGCACGCTGTCCTGGCTCGACCCGAACAACAACAAGGCCTTCCTCGACGGCCAGGTCAGCGTCACCAACAACGGCATCTCGATCTACTATGCCGCGAAGAACGCGAAGGATCCGAAGCTGAAGGACATGGCTGCCGACATCGAGCACGCCCAGTTCCCGATCGGGCCGGTCGGCGTGCCGACCGAGTCGCATCTGTTCTTCAACCAGATGATCTTCAAGTACACCAAGTACCCGAAAGCCGCGAAGGAGTTCCTGCGCTTCATGATGGAGAAGGAGCAGTTCGACGACTGGCTCAAGGGCGGCGCCGGCTACGTGTCGCACCCGCTGCGGTACTACGAGAAGAACCCGATCTGGACCGCCGACCCGAAGAACCTGCCGTACCGCGACGCGACCAAGAATCTGCGTCCTGCCGGCTACGCGGGCAAGCTCGGTTACGCGTCGGCCGGCGCGCTGTCGGACTTCATCGTCGCCAACATGGTGGCCGAGGCGATCAGCGGCTCGAAGACGCCGAAGGAAGCCGTCGAGCGCGCCGCCAAGCGCGCCGAGCGCTACTACAAGGTCTGAGCAGGGTGGCGCGCACCGACGGCGGCAGGGCATCGCGTTGAGCCAGGTCCGCGCGCAGCCCGCTTCGGCGGTGGCGGCCGAGGGCCCCCGGGAGGGGGCGAGCGGCGCGCGGTCGCGCCGCTCGCTGCTCGACCGCTTCCAGGACAGTCGCAACGGACTGGGCTACGCGTTCCTGCTGCCGGCCGCGTTGCTGTTGATCCTGTTCATGTCCTATCCACTGGGCCTGGGCGTCTGGCTCGGCTTCACCGACACCAAGATCGGGAGGCCGGGCGAGTTCATCGGGCTCGAGAACTACGCCTACCTGTTCGGTGACAGCGTCACGCGGCTCGCGCTCTTCAACACGCTCTTCTACACGATCGTCGCGAGCATCTTCAAGTTCCTGCTCGGGCTGTGGCTCGCGCTGCTGCTAAACCGCACGCTTAGGCACGCGACCGCGCTGCGCGCGATCGTGCTGCTGCCGTGGATCGTGCCGACCGCGCTGTCGGCGATCGCGTTCTGGTGGATCTATGATTCGCAGTTCTCGATCATCAGCTGGGTGCTTCAGCGACTGGGGCTGATCGACGAATACGTCGACTTCCTCGGCGACCCCTGGAACGCGCGCGTCTCGACGATCGTCGCGAACGTCTGGCGCGGCATCCCCTTCGTCGCGATCTCGCTGCTCGCCGGCCTGCAGACGATCTCGCCGAGCTACTACGAGGCGGCGGCGATCGACGGTGCGACCGGCTGGCAGCGCTTCAGGCACATCACGCTGCCGCTGCTCACGCCGATCATCGCCGTCGTGATGACCTTCTCCGTGTTGTTCACCTTCACCGACTTCCAGCTGATCTACGTGCTCACGCGCGGCGGCCCGTTGAACGCGACCCACCTGATGGCGACGCTGTCGTTCCAGCGCGCGATCTCGGGCGGCGCGCTCGGCGAAGGCGCCGCGATCGCGATCGCGATGGTGCCGTTCCTGCTCGCGGCGATCCTGTTCTCGTACTTCGGGCTGCAGCGCCGCGCGTGGCAGGGGGGCAAGTGAGCGGCGCGCAGACCGAGGAAGTCGGCGGCATGGGTTTCCTCGAGACCCGCACGCGGCGCTGGGTCACGCTGTACGTGCCGCTCGTCGTCTTCGTGATCGTGCTGCTGTTCCCGTTCTACTGGATGGTGATCACGTCGATCAAGCCCGACGCCGAACTGCTGTCGCGCGACGGCAATCCATTCTGGGTCGTGAACCCGACGCTCGCGCACTTCAACAAGCTGTTGTTCGAGACCGACTACCCGGTGTGGCTGTGGAACACGATGCTGGTCGCGGTCATCGCGACCGCGGTGTCGCTGGTGGCCGCGCTGATGGCCGCATACTCGATCGAGCGGCTGCGCTTTCGCGGCGCGAAGGTCAGCGGGCTCGCGATCTTCCTCGCGTACCTGGTTCCACCGTCGATCCTGTTCATCCCGCTCGCGATCGTGCTGCAGTACTTCGGGCTGTTCAATACCCGCTGGGCGCTGGTCTTCACGTACCCGACCTTCCTGATCCCGTTCTGCACCTGGCTGCTGATGGGCTACTTCCGCTCGATCCCGTTCGAGCTCGAGGAGTGCGCGATGATCGACGGCGCGTCGCGCCTGCAGATCCTGATCCGCATCGTGCTGCCGCTCGCGGTGCCCGGGCTGATCTCGGCCGGCATCTTCGCGTTCACGCTGTCCTGGAACGAGTTCATCTACGCGCTGACCTTCGTCTCCGATTCCGAGCTGAAGACGGTACCGGTCGCCGTCGTCACCGAGCTCGTCGAGGGCGACGTCTACCACTGGGGGCCGCTGATGGCCGGCGCGCTGCTCGGCTCGCTGCCGGTCGCGGTCTTCTACTCGTTCTTCGTCGAGTACTACGTGTCCGGCATGACCGGCGCGGTCAAGGAATAGCGCGTCCTTCGCGGATTTCGGGCCGCGGCGGCACCGGCGCGCCGCCCGATCCTGCACGAAGCTGCGAGAATCGCGCGATGAACGCCGCAGCCCCTTCGTCCCGCACGATCCGCATCGGCTCGGGTGCCGCCTGGTGGGGCGACCGGATCGAGCCCGCGGCGCTGAACGCCGAGCGCGGCGCGCTCGACTACCTGTGCTTCGAGACGATGGCCGAGGCGACCGTGTCGGCGGCGCAGGTGCGCAAGCGGCGCGATCCCGCGTTCCCCGGCTACGACACCTGGCTCGACGACCGCATGCGGGCGGTGCTCCCGGCCTGCATGCGCCACCGGACCCGCATCGTCACGAACCAGGGCTGGATCGCGCCGAACGCCGCCGCCGAGCGCATCGTGCACTGGCTGCGCGAGTTCGGCTGTCGCGGCGTGAAGGTCGCGGCGGTCAACGGGAGCCTGATCACCGACCGCGTGCTGTCGCTCACCGACCGGATCCTGGAGAACGGCGCGCCGACCGCGACGCTGGCGCCGGCGCTGGTGTCGGCCGAAGTCTACCTCGGTGCCGAGCCGATCCGCGACGCGCTCGACGCCGGCGCGCGCATCGTCGTCACCGGCCGCGTCGCCGACCCCTCGTTGTTCCTGGCGCCGATGATGCACGAATTCGGCTGGGATCCGCTCGATCACGTCCGCGTCGGCGCCGGCAGCGGCATCGGGCACCTGCTCGAGTGCGGCGCGCAGGTCACCGGCGGCTATTTCGCCGACCCGGGCTTCAAGGACGTGCCCGAGCCGTGGAACCTCGCGTTCCCGATCGCCGAGGTCGACGCCGACGGCAACGCGGTGCTGTCCAAGATCGCCGGCACTGGTGGCGCGATCACGCTGCAGACGGTGCGCGAGCAGATGCTCTACGAGGTGCACGACCCGGCGAACTACATCACGCCCGACGCGGTCGTCGACTTCACCAGCGCGCGGCTCGAGCAGCTCGGCCCCGACCGGGTCCGCGTCAGCGGGATCGGCGGCAAGCCCAGGACCGCGACGCTGAAGGTGTCGATCGGCTGCACCGAAGGCCACATCGGCGAAGACCTGTTCTTCTACGCCGGCCCGGGCGCACTGCGCCGCGCGAAGCTCGCGCGGCGCATCCTCGAGGAGCGCTTTCGCATCGTCGGGCTGAAGGCCGACGAGATCCGCATCGACTTTCTCGGCCTGAACGCGATCCACGGCGAGGCGACGCCGGCCGATGCACCCGAACCCTACGAGGTCGCGGTGCGGGTCGCCGCGCGCACGCGTACCCGCGAGGAGGCGCTGAAGGTCGGGCGCGAGGTCGACGGGATGGCGGTGTCGGGCGTCGCGCACACCGGCAAGCGCGTGCCGCACCAGGACCGTACCCGCGAGATCATCGGCGTGTGGTCGTCGCTGGTTGCGCGGGACGCGGTGCGGCCGACGCTCGACTGGTTCGAGAGCTAGGAGGCTGTCGCGCCATGGAACGTGCCCACGATTCGACCGCCACCTAGGGAGCTGCCGATGCGGGTGAGGCTGCAGCGGATCGCGCACGCGCGATCGGGCGACAAGGGCGACATCTCGAACATCGCCGTGTTCGCCTACGACGCCGCGTTCTATCCGGCGCTGTGCGAGCAGCTGACCGCCGACGCGCTGAAGGCGCACTACCGCGGCGCGATCCGCGGCGAGGTCCTGCGCTACGAGGCGCCGAACCTGCTCGCGCTGAACTTCGTCGCGCACGGCGCGCTCGGCGGCGGCGTCTCGCGCAGCCTCGGGCTCGACAACTACGGCAAGGCGCTGTCGGCGGCGATCCTCGGCTTCGTCGTCGACGTGCCGGACGCGCTCGCGCCACGGCTGCGCGGCGGCGATGGTGAGCGCGGCGACGGCGAGACCTGCGACAGGAAGGGAGGCGACCATGCATGAGCTGCTGATCCGGGGGGCCGAGGTGTACGACGGCCTCGGCAACCCGCCGGCGCGGGTCGATGTCGCCGTCGACGACGGGCGCGTGTCGGCGATCGGCGCGATCGGCGCGGCGTCGGCGCGCCGCACGATCGACGCCGGCGGCCTCGCACTGATGCCCGGCATCGTCGATCTTCACACCCACTACGACGCGCAGCTCACCTGGGACCGCACGATGAGCCCGTCGCCGGCGCTTGGCGTGACGACCGCGGTGATCGGCAACTGCGGCTTCGGCGTCGCGCCGTGCCCGGCAGGGATGCGCGAGACGATGCTGAAGAACCTGTCGGTCGTCGAGGGCATGGACCTGAACGCGCTGCTGCACGGGATGCGCTGGGACTTCGAGACCTTTCCCGAGTACCTCGACGCGCTGCGCCGCGCCGGTCCGTACCTGAACACCGCGGTGTTCGCCGGGCACTCGGTGATGCGCACCGCCGTGATGGGCGAAGCGGCGTCCGAGCGCGTCGAGCCGACCGACGCCGAGCTGCAGGCGATGCGCGCGCTGCTGCGCGAGGCGATGGCGGCCGGCGCGATCGGCTTCGCGTCGTCGTTCTCGCCGAACCACAGCGGCCACGGCGGGCGGCCGATGCCCTCGACGATCGCGCCCGACCGCGAGCTCGACGCGCTGGTCGACGTGCTCGGCGAGGCGGGCCGCGGCGTCTTCATGTCGGCGACCGGCTCGCGGCTGACGCCGCAGAAGATGGAGGCGATCGCCGCGCGCACGAAGCGGCCGGTGTTCATCTCCACCGTGCTGACGATGTTCAACGAGGCTGCGCCGGAGCGGGCACTCACCTACTACGACGCGTGCGCGCAGGCGCTCGACCGTGGCCACGAGGTGCACGTGCTTACGAGCTGCCAGCCGCTGTCGTTCAACTTCGACCTGCGCGATCCGTACCTGATGCTCAGCCACTCGGCCTTCGACGCGATCAAGGGGCTGCCGACCGAGCGATTGCCGGCGATCTATGCCGACGCCTCGTTCCGTGCGCGCCTGCGCGAGGACCTGGCTACGCCGCGCCCCGGCGTGCTGTTCCTGGGCAACTGGGAAGGGATCGAGGTCAACCGCGTCCACGACGCGTCGCTCGAGCCGCTCGAAGGCCGGACGATCGCCCGCATCGCGCGCGACCGCGGCGTCGACCCGGTCGACGCGTTCTTCGACCTGGCGCTGGAGGACGGGCTGCGCACCGCGTTCATCGCGAGGTGCTTCCAGAACGTCGACGCCGGGGTCGCGCCGCTGCTTCGGCATCGCGCGAGCGTGATCACGCTGTCGGACGCGGGTGCGCACCTGGTGTACCTGTGCGACGCGGGCTTCGGGCTGCACCTGCTCGCGCACTGGGTGCGCGAGACCGGCACCTTCACGCTCGCCGAGGGCATCCGCCGGCTCACGAGCGAGCCGGCACAGCGGTTCCGGATCCCGGCGCGCGGTCGCCTCGTCGCAGGCGCGCCGGCCGACCTGCTGCTCTTCGATCCGACGACGGTCGGCCTGACCCGCGCCGCCGCCGTCGCCGACCTGCCGGGCGGCGGCTCGCGGATGCTGCGCGCCGCGACCGGCGTGCACGGGGTCTGGGTCAACGGCGTGCAGGTCCACGACGGACACGCGTACCTGCCGCACGACCGCGGCCCGGGGCGCGTGCTCGATCGCTTCGACGCCTGATCCGCGGGCGCCTCAGCCGCCGGCGAGCCGGCTCGCGACCTGCCAGGTGACGAACGCGGCGATCCACGCGAGCACGAACAGGTAGCCCGCCGCGACCAGCGCCATCCGCAGGCCGCCGGTCTCGCGACGGATCGCGGCGAGCGTCGCGATGCACTGCGGCGCGAACACGAACCACGCGAGCAGCGCGTAGGCGGTGCCCGGCGCCCACTGCGTCGCGATCGTCGACGCGAGCTGGCTCGCCTGCGCGTCGCCGGCGGCCGACAGCGCGTAGACCGTGCCCAGCGAACTGACCATCACCTCGCGCGCGGCCAGCCCCGGCACCAGCGCGATGCTGATCTGCCAGTTGAAGCCGACCGGCTCGAACACGTGCGCGAGCAGTTGCCCGAGCTGGCCGGCGAAGCTGTACAGGATCGCCGGACCCATCGTCGCGGGGTCGTGGTTCGCCGGCGGCCCGGGGAACGACGCGAGGAACCACAGCACGATCGTCAGCGCGAGGATGATCCCGCCGACGCGCTTCAGGAAGATCATCGCCCGTTGCCAGAGGCCGATCGCGACGTGGCGCACGGTCGGCCAGTGGTACGCCGGCATCTCCATCATCAGCGGACGCAGCCGCTGCTCGCCGCCGATGATCCGCTGGATCGACCAGGCGACGGCCATCGCGGCGACGATGCCGGCGACGTAGAGGCCGAACAGCACGATGCCCTGCAGCTGGAGGCCGAAGCCGACGGTGCGTGCCGGGATGAACGCGCCGATCAGCAGCGCGTACACCGGCAGCCTCGCCGAGCAGGTCATCAGCGGCGCGATCAGGATCGTCACCAGCCGGTCGCGCGGGTTCGGGATCGTGCGCGCGGCCATGATGCCGGGGATCGCGCACGCGAAGCTGGAGAGCAGCGGGATGAACGAGCGCCCGGACAGGCCGACGCGCCCCATCAGCCGATCGAGCAGGAAGGCCGCGCGCGGCAGGTAGCCGGAATCCTCCAGCGCCAGGATGAAGAGGAACAGGATCAGGATCTGCGGCAGGAACACCAGCACCCCGCCGGCGCCGGCGATCACGCCTTCGACGACGAGGCTGCGCAGCCAGCCTTCGGGCAGCAACGGGCCGACGACGCTCGCGATCGCGGCGGTCGCGCCCTCGATCGCCTGCATCGCGGGCTCGGCCCACGCGAACACCGCCTGGAACACGACGAACAGGATCGCCGAGAGCAGCAGCGGCCCGATCACCGGATGCAGCGTGATCCGGTCGAGCCGATCGCTGACGGTCTCGCGTACCGACTGGTCGAGACCGATGCGCTCGAGAATCGACTGCACCGCGAGATGGTCCGCCTCGGGCGCAACCGCATCTGCGATCACCGCATCCGGCGCCATCACATCCGCCGCCGTCGCATCCGCCGCCTCGCGCCGTCCCGTGCCGAGCAGCGCGTCGCGCAGCGCGCGATCGCCGCCGGCACGCACGCCGACGGTCCGGACCACCGGCACGCCGAGTTCGCGCGCGAGCGCGGCGTCGTCGATCCGGATGCCGAGGCGTTCGGCGCGGTCGGCCATGTTCAGCGCGACCAGGCAGGGCAGGCCGAGCCGCTGCACGGCGAGCACCAGGCGCAGGCCGCGCCGCAGGTTCGTCGCGTCGACGACGCAGACGATCCGGTCGGGCCGTTTCTCGCCAGCCGCTGTGCCCGTCAGCACGTCGCGCGTCACGCGTTCGTCGGGCGAGCGCGGGTACAGGCTGTAGACGCCCGGCAGGTCGAGGATGCGCAGCGTGCGGCCGTCCGGCGTCGGCAGGCGGCCCTCCTTGCGTTCGACCGTCACGCCCGCGTAGTTCGCGACCTTCTGGCGGCTGCCGGTCAGCAGGTTGAACAGCGCCGTCTTGCCGCAGTTGGGGCTGCCGACCAGTGCGACCAGCGGCCCGGCCGGATGCAGGTGGACGATCGCTTCGCCGGCGCGGGGCCGGACGACGGCACTCATCGGTGCGTTCCCGTCCCCGCATCGTCTGCGCCGTCGGGCACCACCCGGATGCAGCGCGCTTCCCATCGCCGCAGCGCGAACGCACTGTGCCCCACGCGCACCATCAGCGGGTCGCGGCCCGGCCAGGCGCGGGTGAGCACGGTGACGCGTTCGCCGGGCACGAAGCCGATCTCGGCCAGCCAGCGCGCGGCGTCGGGCGCGTGCGCGGCGGCGTCGACCGCGTCGACCGTCGCGGTCCGGCCGGTCTGGAGCGCGTCGAGGTCGATCGCCGCGCGGCCCGCCGCCCGCGCGTCCGGCAGCGGGCGCCGATCCGCGCCGGTGGCGTCGGGCGGCACGGAAATGCTGGACGGTATCGGATCGAAGGCGAGGGTCTGCGACGACATCGGGCGCTGGACCAATCGATGAGAATGATTCGTATTTTACACGATCTCGGGTGTCGACGGGGTTTGCGGTCGCGTCAGCCGCCGAGCGTGTCGAGCTTGTCGGCCCAGAACGAGGGCTCGGGCGGTGGCGTGAAACCGGCCCGGGCATTGTCGGCCATGTGCGCCGGCCGGCTCGTGCCGGGAATCACGCAACCGACCGCGGGATGCGAGAGCACGAAGCGCAGCAGCAGCTGCGCCCAGCTCGACGCCCCGGCGTCGGCCGCCCACGGCGGCAGCGGACGCGATCCGAGCCGCCGTAGCAGGCCGCCGCCGCCGAAAGGCCGATTGACCAGCACCGCGGTGCCCCGATCGGCCGCCAGCGGCAGCAGCGTGCGCTCGGCCTCGCGCGAGTCGACCGAATAGTCGAACTGGACGAAGTCGAGCCGCTCGCTGCGCAGCACCTCGGCGAGCGCGTCGTAGGCGCTGGCGGTGTAGTGGGTGACGCCGACGTGGCGCACGCGACCGGCCGCCTTCCAGTCGCGCAGCGTCGCCAGGTGCTCGCGCCAGTCGACCAGGTTGTGGACCTGCATCAGGTCGATCGCCTCGCGCCCGAGCAGCGCGATCGACTCGTTCATCTGCGCGACGCCGGCCGCGCGGCCGCGGGTCCAGACCTTCGTCGCGACGAAGGGCACCGGCGTCGTCGCCGTGCGCCTCGCCAGCAGCTCGCCGGTGGTGCGCTCGGCACGCCCGTACATCGGCGAACTGTCGATGACGCGCCCGCCCGCCTCGAACAGCGCGTCGAGCACGCCCGGCAGCCGCGCGTACACGGTGCTGCCGGGGGCGTGGTCGAAACCGAGCCAGGTGCCGCAGCCGACCACCGGCAGCGCCTCGCCGGTCGCGGGGATCGGTCGCGTCAGCATCGACGGCGTCGCGTCCGCCGTCCGGGCAGTCGCGCCCGGGGCGCCGCCCAGCACCGCGAGCGCGGGAAGCGACGCGATCGCGGCGCGTCGCGCGGGGTCGACGTCGGGACCGTTCGCGTCGTGCGGGCCCGGTGGGCCCGCGTCGGCCGGTTGTGCCGTCATGTGTCTGCCTCCGGATCGATGACCCGATGCCATTGACGGCATCGGCGTTGCGCACACAATAGCGCGTTCGCGACTTTCGCGACGCGCGCGCAACGACACGGAGTGCAGGCATTGAAATTCGAGATGGCCCCCAATTCGCTGTTCGCGATCCTGCTCCGGTCGTCGTGGTGGATCAGCATGCTGGTCGCCGCCGGCATCGTCGCGCTGTCCGTGATCGGGCTGCCGCCGAAGTACGTCGTGTTCGGCGCGGTCGGTGCGCTGCCCTTCGTCGTGATCGGCGCGATCGCGCTGTGGCGGCAGTTGCAGCGACCGAGCGAGGCGCGCGTCGCGGCCACCGTCGCCGCCGTCGCCGACCTGAGCTGGGCCGACTTCTCGGCGCAGCTGTCGGCGGCGTTCCAGCGCGACGGCTACGAGGTCCTTCCGGCGACGATCCGCGGCGCCGACCTGGAACTGCGCAAGGCCGGGCGTCGCTCGCTGCTCGCCGGACGACGCTGGAAGGCGGCGCGCACCGGCATCGAACCGCTGCGCGAGCTCGTCGCGCTGCGCGAGGCGCGCGAGGTCGACGAGGTCGTGTTCGTCGCCACCGGCGAGATCACCGGGCAGGCGCTCGCGTACGCCGCGCAGATGCGCGTGCGGCTGATCCAGGGGCCGGAGCTCGCGTTGCTGCTCGGGCGCGGCGTCACGCGCGGCGCGCGGCTGCGCAGCGCCTAACGCTCGTCGGCCGGCGTCGCGCGCGGCTTCGCGTGCATCGGATAGAGCGTCGCGACGACTTCGCCGTCGGCCGCCCACGCGTGGCAGCCGTCGAGGAATCCCGACGGCAGCACGCCGGCCGCGGCCGCGTCGGGCACCTCGTCCTCGCTCGGCCACCCGCGCACGGTCTGGAACGCGACGGTGGCCATCGGGAACAGCAGTTCGCGCACGTGCGTGCAGCCGAACGTCGCGCCGACCCGCCGGTTGATCTCGGCGCGCCAGCCGGGCCCGATCGTCAGGCCGATCAGCGCGCGAAAGCGCGCGCGCACCTCGGCGCAGGTCGGGTACGGCGTCGCGGGCATCGCCACCTCGATGTCGTGCACCGTCATCGCGTCGTCGATCGTGAGGCGCACGTGCATGTCGTGCACCGCGCTGCCCGGCTCGCGCCGGCCTCGCCACGGTTCGCGGTACGCATAGGACTTGGTGTCGACGATGCGCGCCTCGATGTCCCACAGCGCGTCTTCGCGCAGGAAGCCTTCGCAGTGGATCGAGCGCGTGTGCAGGTGGCGGCGTGGTGCCGGCGACGACAGTTCCATGTCGCGATTATGCCGTGCCGTCGCGCGCACGCATCGTGCCGTAAATCCGCGTCGGCGGCACGCGCCCGAGGGTCGTAAGCCGCCATTGCTGGTACGCTTGCGGGCAGGCAACCCGCGATTCCTGATGTCCAAGAAACCAGACTCCAAACCCCTGAAGGCCCGCGTCCAGTCAGGCCCGGCGCCCGGCAGGCCGCCCAAGAAGGTGTACATCAACGTGCTGGTGCGCGAAGCGACCCGCAAGAAGATGAACCAGCTTACCCGGCGCCACGGCATCACCCAGGGAGAACTGCTCGACAGCGTGTTCGGCGGCAAGGGTCTGCCGGGCTGAGCGCGTCGCGCAAAAAGAAGCCCGGTGCAGCGCTCGTGGCGCACACCGGGCAAGGACAGCACGGGAGACAGACGGAAGAGGGTGGCCCGGAACCCGCTCCGGGCAGGTGCCTCGCACCTCGGATGTCGCTTCGATCATCGTCGGCCGGGGCAGTTGTGCATGAGTCGCCTGCCGGCGCGCCGAAGTTCAATGCGGCGCGTCCACCCGCGTCGCCGTCACGATCCAGCGCAGCGGACCACCCGGCACGATGGCGTCGAAGGGCCAGCAGGTGACGAGCGTGAGGCGCTCGCGCGGGCCGACGGCGAGCACGCGCGTGTCGCGCTCGTCGACCACCTGCGTCGAATCGACCGCGTATTCGATCACCCGGCCGTCGCGACGCTCGACCTGGATCCGTTCGCCGATCCGCGCGTCTCGCAGCAGGCTGAAGTGCGTGTCGCGATGCGCGCTGACCACCATGTTGCCGCCGTCGCCGGCCATCGCGCTCGCGTCGTGGTGGCCGGGGCCGAACGCGAGCGTCGCGCCCGAGTCGCCGGCGAGCACGACGTAGCGGTCGCCGGTCCGCTCGAAGCGCAGTCGCGCGACCGGCGTCGTGTCGGCCCACGCCCATGGTTTCGCACCCGGCGCGCGCGCCCACGCCGCCTCGATCAGCACCTGCGCTAGCAGGGCCTTCGCGTGGATCCACGCGCCGCTGAAGACGAACGCGGTGCCCGCGAGCAGCAGCGCGATCGCGGCGAGCCTGGTCTTCACGCGCTCGCCTTCGGCGCGCGGCGCACGCCGGTGGCGGCGATCCACTGCGAGGCGCGACGGTTCAGCAGCAGCGCGAAGCCCAGCCCGAAGAGCAGCACGCCGATCGCGAGCTGCAGCGGCGCCGGCGTCGCGGTGCGCGGCAGCGACCAGCCCGCCGGCATGTTCGCCGGCACGTCGCCGCCGTCGAGCGGTGCTTCGGCGGGACGCGCCACCGTGTGGTCGACCGCGACGAGGCTGGTCCAGTCGCTGACGAGGTGATGCGCGAGCGCCAGCCGGACCGCGTCGGCACGCAGCGCGCGACCCGCGTCGCTGTCGGCAACGGTGCGGCGCAGCTCGTCGCCGAGCGCCTCGAGTCGCTCGCGTGCCCACAGCGCGTGGAGGCCGGCGCCGTCGGTCTCGAGCACCCGGACCGGCACGGTCCACGCGCTCGAGTGCCGACCGGAGACCGTCACCGCCGTCGGTACCGCGTCGAGCCGCAGCGCGACCACGAGCGGTTCGCCGGCGTAGAGCTCGCGCGGCAGTCGCGACGTGTCGACGGCGCGCGCGCCCTCGATGTCGAGCGACAGGCCGGACGACACCGGTCGCGAGATCCGGTCGAAGAGCGCGGCCATCCTGAGTTCGACCTCGCCGGTGCGCCCGATCATCGTGTGCGTTCCGCCGCCGATCTCGGCGGTCTTGCGCATGAACCACCCGTTGGGCGCCGAACCGATCCCGACCGTGAAGAGGCGCCGCGCGCCGACGCGCTCGCGAACCAGCGCGATCAGTTCGTCCTCGTGGTCGATCGCGCCGTCGGTGATGAACACCACCTGTCCGAGGCGGCCTTCGGGTAGCGGCGTCGACAGCGCCTGCTCGAGCGCGCCGCGCATCTCGGTGCCGCCGGTGGCGACGAGTCGGCCCACCCACTCGCGTGCCTGGGCAATCGCGCGGGCGTCGGCCGCGCGCGGCGCGGTCCACAGGCTCGCGTGCGTGCTGTTGAACTGGATCACGTTGAAGGTGTCGATCGGGCTGAGCCGCGCCAGTGCGAACAGCAGCGCACGCCGGGCCTGCGCGATCGACTCGCCGCCCATCGATCCGGAGGTGTCGATCACGAAGGTGGTCTCGCGCGCGAGCCGCGGCTGCGTGTCGAGCGCGCCGTTCGGCGGACTCACGACGAGCAGGCCGTAGAGGCCCTCGGCGTGGCGCTCGATGCGCATCGACGCGGATGCCGCGTGCGTCGGTGCCGGCGCCCACGACAGCACGAAGTCGCGGTCGGCCGGCGACGCGTCGGCGGTCGCGACGCGCCAGCGCGCCGCCTCGTCGCCGTCCGCGTCCTGCGCGTCGACGCGCAGGTGGTGCGACGCCGATGCCGGCCGGGTCACCGGCATGCCGGCGTCGATCTCGACCTGCAGCGACACCGGGTTCAGGTCGTGCGCACCGACGATCACCGGCTGGCGCATCGACGGCTGGTGCGTCGACGGCATCTGCGTCGACGAGGCCTCGGGTGCCTCGGCGGGTTCCGGGCTGCCGGCGACGGCGCCGACGTCACCGTCGCCGCCGTCGTCGACCGGGCGGGCATAGCGCGGCGTCAGCACCGTCGGGAAGCGCAGCGTCCACCGGCCGTCGCGCAGCGCGAGGCCCTGCTGATACTCGATCTCGACCTCGATCGTCGCGCCGGGCGCGATGTTCGAGACCGCGGTGCGGAACGCGTTGGGACGCTGCTGCTCGATCATCGCGACCTGGTGGCCGGCGGCGCGCGCGGCGGCGTGCAGCGCGCGCGCCGCCTGTCGCTCGTGGATCTCGCCCTCGATCACCCGGTCGCCGACGCGCATGCGCAGGTGGTCGACCGCGGCGTCGTCGGGCAGCGGAAACAGGTACGTCCCCTCGAGCCAGCGCCCGTCGGCCGCCGGGAAGGGGTTCAGGAAGCGCTGGGTGACGACGGCGCGCACCGTGGTGCCGGTGACGCGCAGGCGCGCGTCGCTCGACTGCAGCGGCGCGACGCGCAGGCCTTCGGGTGTCGCGATCAGCAGCCCGCTCGCCGCGTGCATGCGCAGGCGCTCGAGATCGGTGCCGGGGCCTGCGCCGCCGCCGCCGGCGCTATCCGCCAGGGCAGTCGGCTGGGCAGGCACCGCGGCCTGCGCCTGCTGGCCGGCGACGACGAGGAGCAGCACCAGCGCGGTCGCGAGCGCGAGGCCGATGGCGAGGGCGCCGGCGACGATTCGCAGCAGCAGCAGGATCCACGGCAGCGCGCGCGCGCCGGGCGCGGGCCGGAGATCGTCCGGCGCGGGTCTAGTGTCGAGGGTGGCATTCACGGTGATGTCCTTCCGGATCGGGCGATGTCGCGCGAGCGGACGGGCCGGGACGACCCGCCGCAGCGACACCTGCATTGGGCGGGCGCCGGCGGGATGCGGGGCGGGCGCGATCGGGGCGGATCGGTGATCGATTGTGGCGAAGCGGTGACAGCCGGCGCCGACGGTGCACGGCTGCCGACCGTGGGACGGCGGGCGTCGCGGTACCCGTCGGACGGCCTCGCGCGGCGCTGCTACAGTTGCCCGATGACCGGCCATCGCAACGACAGCTCCCCAGCCGGCGCCGCGGCCAGCGCGCGCCGCATCGCGATCGTCGAGGACGAGGCCGCGATCGCGGGCAACCTCGCCGATGCGCTGCGCCGCCACGGCTGGCTGGTGAACTGCCACGCCGACCGGGCGGGCGCGCAGGCGGCGTTCGAGCAGCGCCTGCCCGATCTCGCGATCATCGACGTCGGGCTCGGCGTCGAGCCCGAGGGCGGATTCACGCTGTGCCGGTGGCTGCGCGATCGGGCGGCGACGCTGCCGATCCTGATCCTCTCGGCGCGCGACTCGGAGATCGACGTCGTGTCCGGGCTGCGACTGGGCGCCGACGACTACGTCGCCAAGAACGTCAGCCTGCCGCACCTGCTCGCGCGGGTGTCGGCGCTGTTCCGGCGGGTCGACGCGATGCGCTCGACCGAGACGAGCGAGGTGCTCGAGCGGGGCCCGCTGCGGCTCGACGCGCAGCGCTTCGAGGCGCGCTGGCGCGACACGCCGATCGAGCTGACCGTCACCGAGTTCTGGCTGCTGCACGCCCTCGCGCGCCACCCTGGCCACGTGAAGGCGCGCGACGCGCTGATGCGCGACGCGAACCTGGTCGTCGACGACCACACCGTCACCTCGTACGTGAAGCGGCTGCGTCGCAAGTTCGAGCTGATCGATCCCGGCTTCGCGTCGATCGAGACGGTGTACGGGCTGGGATACCGCTACGTCGAGCGGCCGTGACGCATCGCCGCCGGCCGGGCCGCGAGACGGGTGCCGGGCGGCCGTCGGCCAGCGGCCGATGATCGGGAGGCCCGATTGAAGCCCGGGCTCAGGCTCACGCTGCTCGCGAGCCTGCTGCCGCTGCTCGCACTGCCGTGGATCGGGCTGCGCTTCGTCGAGTCCTTCGCGGTGCTCGCGCGCGACGCGCAGCTCGAGAACCTGCAGGCGGCCGCGCGCGGCCTGGCCGCGTCGCTGCACGAGCGCAGCGAACTCTTCGGCGGCGTCGATGGCGACCTGGTGCTGCCGCGCGGGGTCGAGGCTGTCGAGGTGTCGACGCTGGCCGCCGCCGGCGACGCCCGTGCCGAGGTCGGGGTCGCGGCGCACCCGCGTCCGCTCGCCGTGCGCCTGCTCGGCCAGGCGCCCGCGTCGACGCTGGCGGTGCGCATCGCGCTCGCCCGCACGCTCGGCGCCGACACGGTCCGGCTGAGCGTCGAGGCCGACGACGAGCGCTTCGTCGCGCCCGGCGACCTCGTCACCGACGGCAGTGCGCCGCTGGTGGCGCCCGGCGATGCGCTGACGGTGTCTGTCGGCGGCGCGGCCGAGTGGGTGCGCGCGCTGCAGGCCGATCGCCGCGCGCGCGCGAGCGGCGCCGCACAGATCGCGCTGCCCGGATGGCGCGAGCGTATCCCGGTCGCGCTCGAGCCGACCGCGACCGGCTGGCGGGCGGCACTCGACCTGCCGGCCGATACCCGCCTGATCCGCGTGCAGGTCGACGACGTCGACTACATCGGCACCCGCCGGATCGAGGCGCAGGCGGATTCGGGCCTGCTGCTGCTGACCGGCCTCGCCGGCGACGATGCGATCGGCGCCGACGCGAGCCGGCGTGACCGCCGCTGGGCCGAGGTGCTGCGTGCACTCGAGCGTGCCGGCGGTCGGGTGTCGATCCACGCGGCCGACGGACGCCTGCTCGCGCAGCGCGGCGAGGTCGTCGACGAGGTCGCGCCGGGTGCGGGCGTCGGCAGCGCCTTCGCCCGCTGGCTGCTGCGGCTCGCGCAGCCCGACCGGATCGCGCCGGGTACCGGCACGCCGCTGGCCAACGCGCTCGCCGGCGTCGGCGCGGCGAGCACCGTCCGCATCCCGATCGCGAGCGGCATGCCGGCGTGGCAGATCGTCGCGGCGCAACCCGTGTGGATCGACGGCAGCGTCGCCGGCGCGCTGGTGCTCGAGGAAAGCACCGTCGACCGCCTCGCGCTGGGGCAGGCGACCCTCGAGCGCGTGACGCTGCTCGCGGCCGGCGCGATGCTCTCGAGCGTGCTCGCGCTCGCCGGCATCGGCACCTTGCTGGTCGCGCGGATCGGGCGGCTCGGGCAGGCCGCCGATCGCGCGATCGACGCGCGTGGGCGGGTCGTCGGCGGCATTCCCCGGTTCCGGCTGGGCGACGAGGTGGGCGCGCTGGCCGCGAGCTATGCGCGGCTGCTCGAGCGGCTGCGCGAACACCAGCACTATCTCGCGCGGCTGCGCTCGCGCCTCGTGCACGAGTTGCGCACGCCGATCATGGTCGTGCGCTCGTCGCTCGAGAACCTCGCCGCCGACCCGTCTCCGCAGGCCGCCGCGCGCTACGCGGCCCGCGCCGAGGAGGGCGCGGCGCGTCTCGAGCGGCTGGTCGCGAACATGAGCGAGGCGGGCAGCCTCGAGTCGATGCTGGCCGACGGCGAACTGCAGGTCGTGGACCTGCGCGCGCTCTGCGATGCGTGCGTCGACGCGTGGCGGATCAGCTGGCCGGCGTTCGACTGGCAGCTGGAGGTCCGGCCGCAGCGCGGCCGCGACGGCGCGCTGCTCGCGCGGGTCGTCCCGGACGCCGTCGCCCAGGCGCTCGACAAGCTCGCGTCGAACGCCGCGGATTTCGCCGAGTCCGGGTCGCGCGTCGTGCTCGACCTCGCCTGCGACGACGTGCCCGCAGCGTCGAAGGCTGCCGGCGGCGCGCGGCACGGTGAACGGCGCTTCACGCTCGCGATGC
Source organism: Lautropia sp. (assembly GCA_050248115.1). Classification (GTDB taxonomy): domain Bacteria; phylum Pseudomonadota; class Gammaproteobacteria; order Burkholderiales; family Burkholderiaceae_E; genus Lautropia. The sequence goes on along the minus strand of JBFWSZ010000007.1, from coordinate 220,239 downwards.
GCAACCGCGGGCCGGCGCTGCCGGCGTCGATGGCGTCGAGCCTGTTCGAATCGATGGTGTCGGTGCGGGCGGACGCCACCGCCACGGGCGAGGCGCGCGACGCGACCCACCTCGGCCTGGGCCTCTACCTCGTTCGCGTAATCGCCGAGTTCCACGGGGGCGAGGTCTTCGCCGCCGACGTCGCCGGCGGCGTTCGGATCGGCTTCACGCTGCGGGGCTGACGCGGGCGCCTCGCAGGTTCCGCGGCGACGCGAGTGTGGCGCCGCTGCGCGAGCCTGCGTCTCGCGATCGGGCCGCCGGAACCGTTCGTCGCGTGCTGCCGCCGATCGCGCCCCGCCGCCGGAGGCCTGCGAAATACTGGGCGGAGAACGGTACCCGGATCGTCGGGCGCCGCCCCAATCGAGTCCCACAGGATGAGGCCTGAAGCCATGGCGAGAGCCCAGTCGACCCCACGCCGATTCCCGGCCGAGCCGCGCGCCGCCGCCGGCTGGCGCCTCGCGCTGGTCGTCGGCGTGGTCGGCATCGTGGCCGCCTGCGCCACCGGGCGGGGCGACGGCGACCCGCAGGACGGCGACGCCTCCGCCGACGGCAGCGGACAGGGCGCGGGCGCCGGGATCGTCACCCGCGACCTCGCGGCACGCGCGCGCGACGAACTCGCCGTGCTGTCGCAGCCGGCCGGCATCGCCACCCTCGAGTCGCCGGCCGCTGCCGGCGCGAGCGAGCCCGAGCCGGTCGATGCGTCGATCCCGGTACCGGTGCGCGCCGCGATCGACCGGCCCGGCGTGGCCGTCGGCACCGCCCCGGCACCCGTATCCGAAGCCGCCGATGGCGCCGATGGCGCCGATGCCGACGCCGGCGGGGTCCCCGACATGATCCCCGAGGGCGCGCCCGGCGCGCCGATCGTCGCGCGCACGTTCCCGCCGCCGCGCGCGGTCGCCGACGCGCCGGCCGATGCCGCGCTGGCCGCTGCAGCGGCTGCTGCTGCCGCGGCGCGGCCGCCGGCTCCGGCCGACGAAGCCCGGGTCCTCGCCTGGTTCTCCGGCGCCGGCAACGTCGTGTCCGGCGATCCCGTGCCGGTCGTCGGTCTGGTCCCGCTGGCGCCGACGGCACCGGTGGCCGGCGGCGACACCGCGTCGACCGGCCCCATCGCGGGCGCAGCCGACCCGACGCGAAGCGATGGCGCGAGCCTGGCGGCCGTTCCCGTCGGCTCGTCCGTCGTCCGAAGCACTCCGCCGTGGCCCGATACCTCGACCGCACCCGCACCGGCCACCGAGCCCGATCCGGCCGCGGGCCCGCAGGCGGTCGCGAGCGCGGCCCGCGCGACCGGCGTCGACCCGTTCGACCCGTCGCAGCTCGAGGCCGGCGGGTTCGCCGCGATCCTCGGCGCGATGCACGGCATGGTCGAGCGCTGCGGCGACGACAACCGGATTCGCGAGGACGCGCTCAAGGCCTTCCGGGCGGCGTACCCTGTGCTCGACCTGGAACGCCGCGACGTCGACGCCGCCGTGCCGACGGCCGAGCGCGAGCGGGTCGACGGCCGGTTTGCGCGTCAGGCAGCTGCGCTCAAGGCGCGGGACCAGGTGAACTGCGACTACGTGCGCCTGCAGACGATCGCGTGGGCCGACCTCGCGACGGACCTCCGCCGGATGTCGCGCGACTCCGCGACGCAGTACCGCGCCGGACTGCTCACCGAGGTGCAGCGGGGCGCCGGCCTGGGCGGATTCTGAGCGGCTTCCAGCGGCGCGTCACGGCCGCGCCGCCGCCGGTCAGCCCGGCGCGCGGTGCCAGGCCATCAGCGCATCCCTGGTCGCGGTGACGATGGCGGCGCGGTCGCGCGCCAGCACCGACGCGGCCGGCGTGAGCCAGCTGCCGCCGACCCCGGCGACGCAGCCGAGCGCCTTCCACGCCGGCAGGTTGCCGACGTTGACGCCGCCGGTCGGGATGAAGTCGGGACGGCCGCCGAGCGCCGGGCGGATCGCAGCGGCGATCGCGCCGAGCGCGGCCGGCCCGCCGGCCGCCGCCGCCGGAAAGAACTTGAGCAGCGAATAGCCCGCCTCGCACGCGCGCATCACCTCGCTCGCGGTCGCGACGCCGGGGATCCACGGCATGCCTGCGGCCTTCATCGCGTCGTCCAGCGTGCGGGTGAAGCCGGGGGACACGCAGAGCGTCGCGCCGGCATTCGCGACGTCGCGCACCTGCGCCGGCGCCAGCACGGTGCCGGCGGCGATCGTCATCGTCGGGCACGCGGCTGCGATCCGTTCGATGGCCTGCAGCGCGATCGGCGAGCGCAGCGTCACCTCGATGCACGGCAGGCCGGCCTCGAGCAGCGCGTCGGCGATGAACAGCGCCGAGTCGACCTCGTCGACCACCACCACCGGCACGATCGGAAACGCCAGCCATTGCGCCGGTGTCGCGGGTGCCGCTCGCGCGTCGGTCGGTGGTGTCGTCATCTGCGTCGCTCCCTGGCGGTTCGTCCTTGCGTTCGCCTCGATCCTCTCACGAAGCGCGGACCCTGCGCAGCAAAGGGCGGCACACCGGCGCGGGTGGCGCACCCCTACAATCCGCGCATGCCCCGCACCCTGGACGATTCCCCTGCGCCGGTTCCGGTCGACCCGTTCACCTTCGTGCTGCACGGCGCCACCGGCGATCTCGCGCGGCGCAAGATCCTGCCGGCGTTGGGGCACCTCGCGAGTGCGGGATACTTTCCCGCGGGCAGCCGCGTCGTGCTCGCGCAGCGCCAGGCGATGTCCGCCGCGCAGGCGCTGCAGGAGGCCGACGTGTTCCTCGCCGACGCCGGCGACGAGGCGGCCCGTGCGGCGCTCGCCGCGCTCGCACCGCTGACGCAGACGGCGGCGCTGACCCTCGGCGACGAGCGGGCGAAGGCGGCGCTCGCCGCAGCGACCGCCGGCGGTGCCCAGCCGGTCGTGCACTACGCCGCGCTGCCGGCCTCGCGCTTCGTCGACCTGATGGCGTGCATCGACGGGCCGCGCGACCCGGCGCTGCTGCGGGTCGTGCTCGAGAAGCCCTTCGGCTTCAGCGGTGCCGAGGCGCGCCGCATCGAGGCGGCGGTCGCCGCGAAGGTCGACGAATGCCAGATCTACCGCATCGACCACTACCTGGGCAAGCAGGCGGTGCAGAACCTGCTCGCGCTGCGTCTGGGCAACCTGATCTTCGAGCCGCTGTTCAACCGGCAGCACGTCGCCCACGTGCAGATCACCGTCGCCGAGCACCTCGGCGTGGAGGACCGCGCGGGCTTCTACGAGCAGAGCGGCGCGCTTCGCGACATGGTGCAGAGCCACATGCTGCAGCTCCTCGCGACGATCGCGATGGAGCCACCGATCGACCTCGAGGCCGATTCGCTCCGCGACGAGAAGCTGAAGGTGCTCCGTTCGCTGTCGATCCCCAACACCGGCGGGCACTCGCCGGAAGCGGTGTTCGGCCAGTACTGCGCGGGCCACGTCGAGGGCCGCGCGGTGCCCGACTATCTCGACGAGCCCGGCGTCGCCGTCGATTCGCGCACCGAGACCTTCGTCGCGCTCCGAACCGAGGTGCGCACCTGGCGCTGGGCCGGCGTGCCGTTCCTGCTGCGCACCGGCAAGCGGATGCCGCAGCGCTTCGCCGAGATCGTCGTGCAGTTCCGCGACGTGCCGCACCCGCTGTTCGCCGCGGTCGGCGGCCCGTGGAGCGGTGACCGGCTGGTGGTGCGCATGCAGCCCGAGGATCGCGTGCAACTGCACCTGCTCGCGAAGTCGCCCGGCGAGCGCCAGCGGCTGCGGCCGGTGATGCTGAACCTGGATTTCTTCGACGCCTGGCGCATCCCCGTGCGCGATGCCTACGAGCGGCTGATCACCGACATCCTGCGCGGACGCCTGGGCCTGTTCCTGCGCCGCGACGAGGTGCAGACGCAGTGGGCGTTCGTCGACCGGCTCCGAGCCGGCTTCGACGCCGAACACGAGCGCCCGCTGCCGTACGCCGCCGGCAGCTACGGGCCGCCGCAGTCGGCCGCGCTGGCTGCGAGCGCCGGCGCGATGTGGTCGGAATCGATCGTCGCGCCGCGCGGCTGAGCACGGCAGCGTTGCCGCGGGCGGGGGCCCGCGCTCAAGTGCGCGCCGAGGCGGCCAGCAGCGCGGCGATCTCGTCGACGATCGCGTCGGTCGGCCGGTCGAAATCCACCATGTGGCGGTGCGGACCCTCGCGCGCAACGTCGATCGGCTCGAGCGTCGCGAGCTGGCTCGCGAGCAGCGACGCCGGCATGTAGCGGTGCTGCCGGTTCGCGACGCGCTCGGCCAGCACTGCCTGCGTGCCGACGAGCAGCACGCAGTGCGCGGCGTCGATGCCCTCGCACAGGCGATCCCGGTACGCGCGCCGGAGCGCCGAGCACGCGAGCACGACCGGGGTCGCGGCGGCGCGTCGCTCGCGCAGCATCGCGTTCAGCGCGGCGAGCCAGGGTGCGCGGTCGTCGTCGTCGAGCGGCGTGCCGCCGGCCATCTTCGCGACGTTGGCCGGCGGGTGGTAGTCGTCGCCATCGAGGAAGGTTGCGCCGAGGCGCTTCGCGAGTGCTTCGCCGATCGTCGTCTTGCCGCAGCCGGACACGCCGCCGACGACGATCACCGGGCTCGTCACGGTCACGCGCGCCGCCTCAGTGCGCGGCGAAACTCAGTTGCACCTTCATCGACCGCGTCCGGTCCGCCGCGAGTTCGAAGGCCTCGACGGCGCGCTCCACCGGGACCGTCGCGCTGAGCACGGGGGTCACGTCGACGAGGCCGCTGCCGATGAAGTGCACCGCGTGCGCGAATTCCTCGTGGAAGCGGAAGGTGCCGCGCAGTTCGATCTCTCGACCGACGATCGCGTTCATCGGCATGCGGATATCGCCGCCGAGTCCGACGACGACGACGACGCCGCGCGGCCGCACGGTCTCCAGCGCACCGAGCATCGCGCGCTCGTTGCCCGAGGCTTCGAATAGGACGTCGAAGCTGCCCTTCTCTCGCTTGAACTCGTCCATCGCCGCGATGTCGCGGGCGCTGTCGATCACCCGGTCTGCGCCCATCTTCAGCGCGCATGCGAGCGGGGCCGACGCGATGTCCGCGGCGACGATCTCGGCGGCGCCGGCGCGCCTGAGCGCGCCGATCAGCAGCGAGCCGATCGGCCCGCAGCCGGTCACGAGCACGCGCTTGCCCAGCACGCCACCCGCACGCTGGATCGCGTGCAGACCGACCGACAGCGGCTCGGCCATCGCGGCCTCGCCCACCGTCGTGCCGTCGGGAAGCGCGAAGGCCTGTGCTTCGGTGATCAGCAGTTCGTCGCGGAACGCGCCCTGGATGTGCGGGAACGGCATTGCGCTGCCGTAGAAGCGCATGTTCAGGCAGTGGTTGGGCTTGCCCTCGAGGCAGTAGCGGCAGTGTCCGCAGGGCCGGCTCGGGTTGACCGCGACCAGCGTGCCGGGGGCGACGCGGGTGACGCCGGCGCCGACGCGCGAGACGGTGCCGGCGATCTCGTGGCCGAGGATCATCGGTTCGCGGATGCGCACGGTGCCGAAGCCGCCGTCCTGGTAGTAGTGGAGGTCCGACCCGCAGATGCCGCCGGCGCCGATGCGCACGACGACCTCGCCGGCGGCGGGTTCGACCGGTTCGACCGCCTCGACCCGCAGGTCTCGGGGAGCATGGATGACGACGGCGCGCATGGGAGTCTCCGGTCTGGGTCTGGGTCGGGGGGGCTGGGTCGGGCTCTTGGCGGACGCTCGCGTCGGGGCAGGGCGGGCCGCGGGGTAACGATGGTAGCCCGCGCCGCCGCGCTTGCAAGTGCGTCATCAGGCGTACTTCATTCCGCCGGCGCGCCTGTCAGCGCGCTGATCAATCATCACGTGATTTCCGTCTCGTTCGCGCAACTGTTGCGAACGATCGACGAAACAACGGCCGTTCATCGCCGCTTTTCTGCGGCCGTCCCCGCGTTGCCTCGATCGGGATGACGCGGATCGACACTGTCCTCACGCCGTCATGCAGACGACGCGATTCGAACGCCGGTGTAGCGCCGGCCTGATTAAGTGAGCAGTGGTCGATGCAGTCAACCGGACCTTTCGCCCTCGTTCGTGATTCTGAATGCAGCCAGCCTATCCCGTCACGGCTGATGGACGGCGCTGCAGGAATGCTGCATCGCGGGCGCTTGCGGCATCGTCTGCACCGGCTGATGCTGGTCGGCGGGCACTGGATCCTGACGGTCTTCGCGGTGCTGATGCTCGTGGCCGGAATGCTGCATTCAGGCGCAGCCGGTGCCGGCGAGCGGCCGGCGACCGTGTCCGCGGCGGCGGCGCCCGCCGCTTCCACGCCTCGCATCGCGCTGTATTACGGGGCCGAACCGCCGCTCGACACCCTGCGCGCGTTCGACGTCGTCGTCGTCGATCCCGACCACGGGGTGGATCCCGACCGGTACCGGCGCGACAACGATGGTCGCTCGGCACTGTATGCCTACGTGTCGCTCGGGGAACTCGACCCGCGTCGCGCGGTCGCGCGCGACTGGCCGGCGTCGATGCTGCTCGGCGAGAACCCGAAGTGGGGCAGTCGTCGCGTCGACACCGCGCATCCCGACTGGCCGGCCCTCTTCGTCGACAGGGTGATCGCGCCGCTCTGGGCGAAGGGGTTCCGGGGCTTCTTCCTCGACACGATCGATGCGTACCACGCCACCGCCGGCGATGCCGGCGTTCGTGCGGCGCGCGGCGACGGCGTCGTGCGCGCGCTCTCGCTGCTCAAGTCGCGTTTCCCGCAGGCGCGTCTGATCGCGAATCGCGGATTCGAATTGCTGCCGCGGATCCACGCCTTGATCGACGTGATCGCCGCCGAATCGCTGTTCGGCCGCTGGGACCAGGGTACGCGTCGCTATGGCGAGGTGCCACAAGCCGATCGGGCGTGGCTGCTGGCGCGCTTCGCGCAGGCCCGCGCGTACGGCGTGGGTACGTTGGCGATCGATTACGCCGACCCCTCGGATCGTGCGCGCCAGGTGCGTATCGCCGGCCAGATCCTCGAGACCGGCGCGATGCCCTGGGTCACCGACGGGGCGCTCGGCAGCGTCGGCACCGGCTCGATCCGGATCGCGCCGCGCACGGTGCTGGTGGTGCACAACGGCACGCAGGGCGGCGACGAGCAGTTCAGCAGCGCGCACGAACTGCTCGCGATGCCACTGAACTACCTCGGCTATCGGGTCGAACTGCTCGACGCGAAACGGCGAACGCTGCCGGGCGGCGATCTCGGTGGACGCTATGCGGCGATCGTCGGCGTCTTCGAGGAGGACCTCGGCAACCAGGCCGCCGGATGGATCGCGCTCCTCGCGCGGGCGCGGGCCGAGGCGGTGCCGATCGCGATCTTCAACGATTTCGGCGCCGCGACCGGCGATGGCCTCGATCGAGTGCTCGGCATCCGCTCGCCGGACCGTTCGCCCCTCGCGCCGATCGAGGTGGCGGGTGAGCGCAGGCCGCTCACCGGCTTCGAGGTGCCGGTGCTCGCGGACGGCGCGACCGCCGGGGTGCTGGTTGCGGGCGACGCCGAACCGATCGTGCGCTTGCGCGACGCGCGAGGCGACGAATCGGTCGGCGCCGCGTTCACGCCCTGGGGCGGATTCGCGCTGCGCCCGTTCACCTGGACGACCAGGGGCTCGCTCTGGGTCATCGACCCGATCGCCTTCCTGCGTCGCGCGCTCGCCCGACCGGACGCGCCCCCGGTGCCCGACGTGACGACCGAGACGGGGCGCCGGATGCTGATGGTGCACATCGACGGAGACGGCTTCGCATCGCGGGCGGAAATCCCGGGCAGTCCGTACGCGGCAGAGGTGATGCTGCGTGACTTCATCGCGCGCTACCCGGTGCCGCACACGGTGTCGGTGATCGAAGGGGAGATCGCGCCGCACGGCCTGCATCCGGCAGCGTCGCCGACGCTCGAACGCATCGCGCGCGACATCTTCAGGCTCGGGCACGTCGAGATCGCGACGCACACCTATTCGCATCCGTTCTACTGGAACGACCTCTTTCGCGTCGCCGCCGAGGACGACGCACCGGCCGCAGCGCCGGGCGAGGACCCGCACGAGCGCGGCCGCAAGCTTCACCTGCCGCTGCCCGGCTACCGCTTCTCGCTCGATCGCGAGATCGCCGGCTCGGCACGCTACATCGACGAGCGACTCGCGCCGCCGGGCAAGCGCACCACGGTGCTGCTCTGGTCGGGCGACTGCGTGCCGCCGGCTGCCGCGATTGGGGCGGCCGAGCGGGCGGGACTGCTGAACATGAACGGTGGCGACACCGTCGTCACCCGGGCGACGCCGGGCCTGGCCCGGGTCGCGCCGATGTCGCTGCGCAAGGACGGCCTGCTGCAGATCCACGCGCCCAACCAGAACGAGAACGTCTACACCAACAACTGGACCGGCCCCTTCTACGGCTTCGAGCGGGTGATCGAGACCTACGAGATGACCGAGCGCCCGCTGCGGCTCAAGCCGATCGACATCTACTACCACACCTATGCCGCGAGCAAGGCTTCGTCGATCCGCGCGCTCGACGCGGTCTACCGCCATGCACTGAGCAAGCCGGTGACGCCGATCTTCGCGTCGGCGTACATCCGGAAGGTCCAGGACTTCGAGCGGATCGTCTTCAGCCGTCCGGTCGACGGCGCGAGCGGTGAGGACACCTGGCTGATACGCACCGGCGGCGACCTGCGCACCGTGCGCCTGCCCGAAGCCGACGTCGCGCGCATCGACTGGGGGCGCAGCGTCGGCGTGGCCGGCTACGCGAAAGGCAGCGACGGCGCGTACCTGCATCTGTCGGCGCCGGACGCACGCCTCGTGCTCGCCCCGGCGTCGCAGCCGCTGCGCGTGCCGATCGTCGAGTCGGCGAACGGTCGCGTCGACGCCTTCGCGCGCGCCGGCGCCAGCGCCTCGTTCCGATTCTCGAGCCACGTGCCCGGGGAATTCCGGCTGTTGCACGCCGCCTCGTGCCGCGTGCGCGTCGACGGGCGGCCGCTCGCGCCGGCGTCGGTCAGCGACGCTGCGTTCACCGGTGCCCCCGAAGGCCACCGCCTCTATCGCTACAACCCGAGCCACGCCCATGGTGCTGCAGGAAACCTGGTATCGATCGACTGCTGAACGCGGACGGCGAAGGCTGTTTCCGCGGGGCATCCTCGCGCTGTTCGGCGCGACGATGCTGCTGGTCGGCGCGCTCGCGCTTCCGTCGAAGGCGCTGCACGAACGCCTGGCGAGTGCGGAGGCGTCGAGCCTGCTCACCGTCGCGTATCTGCACGCGTGGTTGAACGCGACCCCCGACGACGCGCGACTGCGCTTCACGCTGGCGCGTCACCAGGCGCTGCTCGGCCAGGATGCCGCCGCGCTCGCGACGCTCGACACGCTGCGCGAGCGCGGGCCGGCGGATCTTCAGCCGGCGATTGCCCGCGTGCGCCTGAACGTGATCGAACGGCTCGCCTGGCAGCTCGACGACGGTCCGAGGCGCCGCGCGCTGCTCGCCGAGGTCGCGAGCGAGCTCGGCAGGATCGCGCTCCAGGCCAACGACGCCGTCGAGATCGAGGCCTACTACCGGCGCGCGCTCGCGCTCGCGGACGCGCCGCTCGCCGCGACGCTGCTCGCCCGCCTGAGTTCGCGCATCGACGATCCGCGGCTTGCCGCATCCCGGGGACGTCCGATCGAGCAGTACGCCAGGGAGGCCGTCGCGCTCGGCGACTTCCGCCTCGCGTCGCTCCTCTACTGGCGGGCCTTCGACGAAGCCGCCGACAACCGCGCGCGTCTCGAGATGCTGGCGCGGGTCGCGCGCACCGAGCAGGCCGGCGGGCGGCTGGGCGAATTCTTCGTCGCGTTCGAAGGCCGGCGCCACCGGGTCGTGCTGGACGTGCCCACGTACAAGCAGCTCGCGCGCTTCGCGCTCGCCGCGAATCGCCTCGACCTGGCCGAACGCTACGCGAAGGAGATGCTGCGCTTCGCCGGCGACGACCCGTCGATCAGGCTCCCCGGCACGCTCGCCTTGCGCCTGCTCGCCGCGAGGATCGCCCACGGCATCGGCGACCTCGCCGATGCGATCGTGCCGATCCGCGAGGCCCGCGCGGCCGGTCGGATGGCGCGCGGCGCCGACGAAGGCATGCCGCCCGGCCTGTTCGACGCGCGTCCCGACCCGCCGTCGGTGTTCGACCGCACGGCGGCCACCCCGACGGCGCAGCCGCCACCGGCGAACACCGCAGAAGCAAAGACGACGACGGTCGAATCGCGGACGACCGATTCGACACCGATGGAATCCCCAACCCCGGTACCGACAGCCATGATCACGGCACGACCGACACCCGACCCGAGCCCGCCAGCCGCGCGCCACGACGACGATCCCGCACCGCCGGACGCGTCGCGGGTGCCGCACGACGCGCGCACCGCGGCATTCGAGCCGGCGCTGCCCGTACCGGGCGATCCGACATCGCCGGCCGAGTCGCGGGACTTCGTCCCGCTCACGGAAAGCCTGCGGGTCGGCCGGCTGGTGCAACGGATCTACGAGACCCGGATCACCGACGGCCCGGCCTCGCCGACGCCACGCCCGCGGCTCGCGTTCGAGCCGCAGGCGTACGAACTCGCCTATCAGGTGATGCTCGCCAACGCGAATCTCGAGGACGCGTACGCGATCGCCTGGGTCGCGGCCCGGCACGACCGCGCGACCCTCGAATGGCGGCTGCGTCTCGCCCAGGTGGCCGAATGGTCGCAGCGACCGGAGGTCGCGCTCGACGCCTGGCACCTGATCGCGACGCGCACCGGTCGGGCGGACGCGTGGCGCGAAACCGAGCGGCTCGCCCGCGCGCTGCGCGACGAGCCCAGGCTCGAAGCCAGCTTGCTGCACCGCATCCGCCAGCGCCCCGGCGATCTCGCGCTGGTGTTCGAGTTGTCCGACGCGTACGAACGACAGGGCGATCCGCGGCGCGCGCTCGACCTGCTCGCGTCGCGCCTGCCGGCGGCGGGGCCGGCCGCGACGCTGCCGCTCCTCGAGCGGCTCGCCGACGTCGCCGAGCGCGCCGGCGACCAGGCGCGGCTGCTCGACGCACTGCAGCGCACCGAAACGCTCGTCGGTCCGCAGGCGAGGCGCGCCGCGCGCATCGCGAACGTCGCGTATCGCCAGGGCCGGATCGAGGCCGCCTTCGACGCACTGGACCGCGCGGCGGCATGGGCCGCCGACCCGGCGAATCATGACGCCGCCGCCGAGGCGGACATCGGCTTCTGGTCGACCTACGCGAACCTCGCGAACCGGCTGCAGCGCACCGCGAAGGCGCTCGACGCCTACCGACAGCTCGCGCGGCTGGACCGTCTCGACCGCGACGACCTGTCGAACCTCGTCACCGTGCTCGCCGCGCGATCGCCGGCCGACGCGGCCGAGGCGCTCGCGATCGGCTACCGCCGCTTCGGCGACGAGTCGCTCGCGCGCCAGGCGCTCTCGCGTTGGTTGCAGGCGTCGCGCCTGGACGCGGCCGACACGTTCCTCGCGTCGCTCGCGCCGCGGCTGCGCCGCACGATCGTCGCCAGCCCCGGGTTCCTGCGCGAGCGGGCGGCCGCGCTGCAGGCCGCCGGTCGCCTCGCCGAGGCGATGCGCGATCGCGTCGAGGCGCATCGCCTCGCGCCGCAGGACTTCGACAACCGCGCCGCGATGATGTGGCTCGCGCTCGCGCAGCGCGACGCGCCCAGGCTGCGCATGATGCTCGCGCGCTGGCGCGGCGAGGCGCGCACCGAATCGCGGCTGTGGGGTCCCTTCGGTGCCGCGCTGCTCGCGCTGGACGAGCCGGGCGACGCGTTGCCGTACTTCGTCTGGCAGGCGCGCGAGAACGAGGACTACCTGTGGTGGCTCGCCTATGCCGACGCGCTCGGCGCCGCCGGTCGGCCCGATGCCGCCTGGCAACTGCGCCGGCGCGCCTGGACGCAGCTGCGCAAGGCGCCGCCGCGCGAGCTCGCCGGCTCGCCCGCCGCCCGCGAGCGGGTGGTCGCGCTCGCGATGCAGTTCGGTCCGCCGGATGCCGCCGCCGCGCTGCTGCGCCGGCTGGTTCAGGACCGCGCGCCGACGCAAGCCGCGCGCGCGCCGCGCTTTCCGGGCGACGAGCCGGACGCGACGCTACGGGTCGCGTCCGCCGGGCGTGTCCAGGCGGCGACGTCGGTCGCGCCGTCGCGGCAGGACGGAGATCCGGACGCAGCGCAGCAGGCAACGCTGCACGCAGCGCCGCACGCGGACCCGCTCGGCATGCTGATCGATCGCGCCGCGGCCGAGGTCGACCGCGCGCCGCGCCCCCCCGACCCGCTTCGCCGACCGCGATCGGCGGAAACCCTGCGCGCCGAGCGCGCGGTCGCCAACGAGCTCGCGCTGTCGTGGCTGCTCGCGACCGAGGAGAACGAGGCCGCCCGCGGCTGGCTGTTGTCGCGCTACGCGCAGGACCTGAGCAGGCCGGCCTGGGCGAGACTGTCGCTCGCGCTCGCCGGCGACGACGTCGACGAGCTCGACCGACTGCTCGACACGATGCCCGACTGGCTGCCGAAGCTCGATCGGGTGCAGGCGCTCTCGAAGACCGGCCGCCCGGCCGAGGCGCAGACGCTCGCCTTCGACACCGCGGCCTCGCGACCGGACAGCGATGCCGCACACGAGACGCTGGTCGAACAGATGACGCGCGACCAGCCGTCTGCCGGCGTCACGGCGGCCGAGTCCTCGCAGGATGCGTACCGGCGGCGCACCGCCCGGCTCGACGGCGCGACCCGCGTCGACCAGCACGCGCTGCTGCGCGCCTGGGTCGAGCGCGACGAGGTCGCCAGCCGCGACGCGACGCTGCTGGCCGACCCGGGCGTCGCGTCGCGCACCGTCGGGCTCGCGCTCGAGTGGACCGCACGCAGCGGACGCTGGGTCGCCGAGTTCGGCGAGCGGTCCGGCCTCGCGCGCTCGACGCCGGCGCGGCTGCGCTGGACCGGCGACGTCGCCGCGGGCGTGTCGCTGGGTGCGGGCGCGGCACTCGCCCAGGTGTCGACCGATTCGGCCGCGATGACCGCCGGCGGGCAGAAGGACCTGGTCGAGGCCGAGGCGCGCTACCTGCTCGGCAGGCGCGACTACGTCGCGGCGCGCGTCGAGCTCGCCCGGCTGGAGACGCGGCTCGACACCACGCTGGGCACCGCGTCGAACGTCGGCCTCGAGTACGGGCACCGGATACGCACCGAGTATCCGGACCTGACGCTGCGCGCGGTGCTCAATCGAACGAATAACCCCCGAAACAACACCGTTGATCCGATCGTCACCCGGCTGGCGCCGCCCGGCTCGGCGGATCCCGCCGGTCGCTTCGTTGGTTCAAGCTCCACCCAGTTCGATCTCTACGCGACGGTGGGCAGCGCGATCGTCGACGGCCACACCCGTGCGGCGCGACCGTTCCTCGAGCTCGGATCCCACCGCAACTCGGTCTCGGGCACGAGCGTGAGTGCCCGCGGCGGCATCGGGCTGGGCGTGTTCGGCGCCGATCGCCTGACGTTCTACGCGTCGTTCACGAGCGCGACGCAGTCGAGTCCCGGCGGCAGTCGCGAAGCGGGCCTGTCCTATCGCCTGTCGTACTGAATCATGGAGTCCGTCACCGGTTGCGCCGATGAAGCCGTCCTCACCGATTGTCCGTATCACGTCGATCCTGCGCGACCGCGCCGGCGGCCGCATTCGAGGCCTGCGTCGCGGCGCCCGGCGCGGTCTCGCAAGCGGCCTCGCCCGGATGCGCGTCGCCCTGGGCTCCCTCGTCGCCGCGCTGACGTTGCTCGCGGCCTGCACGACGACCAGCGTGCAGCCTGCGCCGCGCGGCATCGCGCCCGACGCGAGCTGGGCGATGCTGCCGATCGTCAACTACACGCAGACGCCGCAGGCCGGGCTGCGCGCCGAGGCGATCCTCGAGAGCATCGTGCGTGGACGCGGCCTGGCTTCGCTGCGCAGGTACCCGAGCGACCTGAATGTCGAGGCGTTGTTCGAGCCGACCGAGCGCAACGCGGTCGACAAGGCGATGCGCTGGGCGCGCAGCGAGCGCGTCCGCTATGGCCTGACCGGCAGCGTCGACGAGTGGCGCTACAAGGTCGGCGTCGACGGTGAGCCGGCGGTCGGCATCACGCTGCAGCTCGTCGACATCGCGACCGGCGACGTCGTCTGGAGCGCGACCGGTGCGAAGACCGGATGGAGTCGCGAAGGCCTGTCGGGGGTCGCGCAGAAGCTGCTCCAGGCACTGACGCGCCCGCTTGCCGGACTCGGCGCCGGCCAGCCGGGCGCGGGCCGGGCTGCCGCTGCCGCTGCCGCGACCGCGACCGCCACCGCTGCCGACGCCGGTGCCGGTGCCGGCGCCAGTACCGGCGCCAGTACCGGCGCCGCTGCCGCTGCCGGCGTGCAGGCGCGCAACCGCCCGCGATGAGGCGACGACGACGATGGCGCGGACCGACGCGATCCTGACGCTGCCCGGCGCGGCGCGCGTGTTCTCCCCCGTCACCCGCAACTGGGAACGGGCGCGCGAACTCGCCCGCATCCTCGCCGAGAGCGTGATCGTGACCGGCTCGATCCTCGCGCTCGCACGCTGGCTCGACCCGGGCGACCCCTTCGGCCTCGACGCGCCGTTCCCGTGGGTCTGGCTCGGCCCGATCCTGCTGGCGCTGCGCTACGGCAGCATCGACGGCGCGCTCGCGACCGCGCTGCTGCTCGCCGCCTGGCTGCTGCCCGAGCCCGCGATGCCCGAGTTCCCGAAGGGCTTTTTCCTGGGCGGGCTGGTGACGACGCTGGTGTGCGGCCAGTTCGCCGACGTCTGGAACAGCCGCCTCGCGCGGATCCGCTCGGCCAACGCGTACCTCGACGAGCGGCTGGTGTCGCTGACGCGCACGCACTACCTGATCCGGCTGTCGCACCTGCGACTCGAGCAGGAGCTGCTGATGCGACCGGTGATGCTGCGCGACCTGCTGACCGAGCTGCGCCCGGGCGTGCCGGTCGACGCCGGCCGGCTCGACCGCGCCGACCTGCTGCTGCGCCTGCTGGCGGCGAGCTGCGAGATCGAGACCGGCGCGATCCATCCCGTCGAGAACGGCGCGCCGATCGACGCCGCCGCCGCCGCGATCGGCGACGTCGCGCCGCTCGATTGCGCCGATCCGCTCGTCGCGATGGCGATCGACACCGGACGTACCGTGCACGTTCGCGCCGGCGACGCGTCGCTGTACCGCAGTGCGTACCTGGTCGCCGCGCCGGTGCGCGCGAGCAGCGGCGAGACGCTCGGGCTGCTGGTCGTGCGCTCGATGCCGTTCTTCGCACTGAACGAGGAGAACCTCCAGTTCATCGTCGTGCTGCTGGGCTACTACGCCGACGGCGTGATGGCGTCGCGCGCGATCCACCCGATCCGGATGCTGCGCCCGCTCGCCCCGCCCGAGTTCGCGCTCGAGCTGGTGCGGATGAAGCGGCTGCACCAGCAGGCGCGGGTCGACTCCTCGCTGCTCGCGCTGACCTTCCCGCGCAGCGGCGAGGGCAAGGCGGCCTTCGACCTCGTGCGGCGCATCCGGCGCGCGACCGACATCGGCTGGGAGCTCGAGACCGCGAAGCACCACGTGATGGTGCTGCTGTTGCCGATGTCCGGCGCCGCCGCCGTCGACGGCATGCTGCAGCGCTTCGACGGCGCGATGCGCAAGGGCTTCGAGAGGTCGATGGTCGAGCTCGGCATCGTCGTGCACTCGGCGGGCATGAGCCGCGCCGAGCCCGAGTGGATGCTCGACGACATCCTCAACCGCGCCGGCGCCCACGCGCTGCGCCCCAACGCCGCCGCGCATGCCGATGCCCCGATCATCTGATTCGGGCGCGATCGCGCGCGCGGGCGCGGTGCTGCTGGTCGGCGCGGCGCTGCAGGCGTTCGCGCTGTCGCTGGCGGTGGGCGACGCCGCCGGCACCGTGGGCCTGATGCGCTACGTCGCCGCGCAGGCGCTCGCGAGCGCGTTCCTCTCGCTCGGCACCTGGGCGACGCTGCCGCGCGAGATGCGCGAGCCGCGTCGCGCGGTGCTCGGCTTCGGCTTCCTGTGCAACCTCGTCGTGCCAGGCCTGCCGCTGCTGCTTCGCGCCGCCCACGCGCTCGGCGCCCGCTTTCGCAGGCTGTTCGAGGACGCGCCGGTCGACTTCGTCGCCGAACCCGAATACTCGATCTATCGCAGCACCACCGGCCTGCAGGCGCGCGGCGGGCTGGTGCGCTCGAAGCTGTTGAACCAGGACGTGCCGACCCCGGCCCGCCTCGCCGCGCTGCTGGCGATCCAGGAGGTCCCGGCGCGCGCGAGCGCGGACCTGCTTCGCCAGCTGCTCGCCGATCCGGTCGAGGACATCCGCCTGCTCGCCTACGGCATGCTCGACGGCAAGGAGAAGCGCATCGGCGCCCGGATCCTCGCCGAGGAGAAGATGCTCGAGATGGCGATCCCCGACGATGCGCGCTACGGCTGTCACAAGCGCCTCGCCGAGCTGTACTGGGAGCTCGCGTGGCAGCGGCTGGTGCAGGGCGACATGCTGCGCCACGCATGCCGCCAGGCGCGCGCGCACGTCGAGCAGGCGCTCGCGCTCGATGCGTCCGACGCCGGCCTTCACTTCCTGCTGCTGCGCGTCGCGGTCCAGCTGCGCGAGGTCGAGGCGGCGCAGGCGGCGCTCGTCACGGCGAGAAGCCGCGGCTTCGCCGAGGACCAGCTGCTGCCCTACGAGGCCGAGATCGCGTGGCTCGAGCGTCGCCTCGCCGACGTCCCGCGGGTGCTCGGCCGGCTGCCCGGCGGCACGCCGCCGCTTCGGCTCGCGGCGATCGTGCAATTCTGGGTCGGCGCGCGATGAGCGCCGCCGCCGCGCCGGCGCGGGCCGCCACGATCCCCAAGGCGGCGCGCGTCGACGTGATGCTGCTGCTCGAGGGCACCTTCCCGTACGTGTCCGGCGGGGTGTCGAGCTGGGTCAACCAGGTCATCCGCGGCTTTCCCGACCTGAGCTTCGGCGCGGTCTTCCTCGGCAGCCGCGCCGAGGACTACGCCGAGATGCGCTACGAGCTGCCGCCGAACTTCGTGCACCTGGAGATCCACCACATGCACGACACCGCCGCGCCGCCGGCGGCCGCGTCGCTGCGCGGCGACGCCGACGCCTTCGCGCGCAACGCGGCGCTGCACGAGGCGCTGCGCGCGAGCCGCGAGCGCAACGAGGGCGCGGCGCGCGCCGGCGAACTGCTCGCGTCGGTGATCCCGATGCTCTCGGGCAAGGGCCGGCTCTCGGAAGACGCGTTCCTCTACGCCGAGCGCTCGTGGTCGTTCATCACCGAGCAGTACCGCGCGAACTGCACCGATCCGTCCTTCGTCGACTACTTCTGGACGGTGCGCATCATGCACTCGCCGATCTGGAAGCTGATGCGCATCGCCGACGCGCTGATCCCGGCCGACTGCTACCACACGATCTCTACCGGCTACGCCGGCTTTCTGGGCGCGCTGCTCAAGCACCGCACGCGCAGGCCGCTGATCCTGTCCGAGCACGGCATCTACACGAAGGAGCGCAAGATCGACCTGTTCCAGTCGACCTGGATCCGCGACAACCGCGGCCTGTTCGAGAAGGACCCGAGCCAGGTCGGCTACTTCCGGGACATGTGGATCCGCTTCTTCGAGGCGATGGGGCGGATGTGCTACGACGCCTCCGACCGCATCGTCGCGCTGTACGAGACCAACCGGCTGCGTCAGGTCGCCGACGGCGCGCCGGCCGAGCGCACGATGAACGTCGCCAACGGCATCAACCTGCCGCGGCTCGCGGCGCTGCGCGAGCGGCGCAGCTACGGGCCGAACGGCGAGCCACCGAAGACGCTGTGCCTGATCGGGCGCGTCGTGCCGATCAAGGACATCAAGACCTTCGTGCGCGCGATGAAGACGGTCTGCGACGCGATCCCCGACGCCGAGGGCTGGATTGCCGGCCCGGAGGACGAGGACAAGGCCTACGCGCAGGAGTGCCGCTCGATCGCCGCGAGCCTGGGCCTGGAGAGCCGGGTGAAGTTTCTCGGCTTCCAGAAGATCGACGAGCTGCTGCCCAAGGTCGGGCTCGGCGTGCTGAGCTCGATCAGCGAGGCGTTGCCGCTGGTGCTCCTCGAGGGCTTCGCCGCCGGCGTGCCGGCGGTCGCGACCGACGTCGGCTCGTGCCGCCAGCTGGTGTTCGGCCTGGGCGACGACGACCGCGCGATCGGCGCGGCCGGCGACATCGTGCGCATCGCCGATCCCGAGGCGCTCGCGATGGCGGCGATCCGGCTGCTCGCCGACCCGAAGGCGTGGCACGCCGCGCAGAAGGCCGGCATCGAGCGGGTCGAGCGCTTCTACACGCAGGACATGATGTTCGCGCACTACCGCGAGATCTACGACACCGCGCTCGCGCAGGGCCGCGCGCTCGCGCCGCCGCCACCGCCGCCGCAGGTCCGCCGCGGCGACGCGGCCGGCTGCCCGCGTCACGCAATGGCCGCGGCGGCGACGCGCGCGCCGGCGGCCTGACCGTGGCCGGCATCGGCTTCGAACTGCGCAAGCTGCTGCAGCGCGACTCGCTGCTCTCGATGGTGCGCGCGTACCTGTACGCCGGCGTGATCTCGTCCGGGCCGTGGGTGCTGTCGATCGTCGGGATGCTCGCGATCGGCGTGCTCAGCTTCTCGGTCGTCACCCCCGGCGTGCTGATCACCCAGTTCCAGGTGACGATCACCAACATCATCGCCGGCAGCCTGATCCTCACCGGCTTCGGCCAGCTCGCCTTCACCCGCTTCGTCGCCGACCGCCTGTTCGAGCGACGCGCGGACATCGTCGCCGCCAACTATCTCGGCGTGCTGATGCTCACCAGCGGCGCCGCCGGCCTGCTCTCGTTCGCCGCCGTCGCGACGCTGTTCCCGGCGCAGTCGAACGGCTACCGGATCCTCGTCGTCGCGACCTTCGTCGTCGTGAGCAACATCTGGATGGCGACGGTGTTCCTGTCGGGCATCAAGCAGTATCGCGAGATCGTGCTGCTCTACCTGCTCGGCTACGGCATCAGCGTCGCCGCCGCCTGGGCGCTGCGGCCCTGGGGGCTCGAAGGCCTGCTCGGCGGATTCCTCGTCGGCCAGTGCTTCCTCTTCGCCGGCATCCACGCGCTGATCGTGCGCAACTTCGAGACGCCCGAGGGCATGCGCTTCGACTTCCTGCAGCGCCGGCTGCGCTATCCGGCGCTGATGTGGATCGGCTTCCTGTACAACGCGGGGGCGTGGATCGACAAGTTCATCTTCTGGCACTTCGTGCCGACGTCGGAGCCGGTGATCGGCCCGCTTCGCGCCTCGGTGATCTACGACCTGCCGGTGTTCCTCGCGTACCTGTCGATCATCCCCGGCATGGCGGTGTTCCTCGTGCGCATCGAGACCGACTTCGTCGAGCACTACGACGGCTTCTACGGCGCGGTGCGCGACGGCGGCTCGCTCGAAGTCATCGAACGCCACCGCAACGGCATGGTCGACACCGTGCGTGCCGGCATGTTCGAGATCATGAAGGTGCAATCGATCGCGGTGCTGCTGCTCTTCGTCGCCGGCGAGCGGCTGCTGCGCTGGCTGCAGATATCGGACCTGTACCTGCCGCTGCTGTACGTGCAGACGATCGCCGCCGCGCTGCAGGTGCTGTTCCTGTCGATCCTCACCGTGTACTTCTACCTCGACAAGCGCCTCGTCGTGCTCGCGCTGTGCCTGCTGTTCGTGCTCGGCAACGCGGCGTTCACCGCGCTCTCGCTCGCGCTCGGGCCGGTCTGGTACGGCTACGGTTTCGCGCTGTCGCTGCTGCTGGTCGTCGTCGTCGGCTTCAAGGCGCTCGAGCGCAGCTTCCGGCGCATCGAGTACTCGACCTTCATGCTGCAGTAGCAGGGGCCCGTGCGGGCGCCGAGGGCGGCAAGCGCCGGGCCCGCGGCGGATTACAGGTGAAATGGGATGCGCGCCGGCGGCGTGCGCGGTCGTCACGATCGCCGACTCGACGCGTCCGTTGCGTTCGTGCACAATCGTCCGAACGATCGGAGGGCTAGGCATGACACAGGCACGCGTGAACTTGGCGCCCTCGGCCACCATCGACGCACCGGATGCGGCAGCCCCGCACGATGTCGCACCGTCCCGCACGCTGACCGTCGTCTGGCAGGTTTCGCCGGATGCGATCCTCGAGACCGACACGATCGTCGAACTGTTCGAGCGCACCGGCCACCGCATCGAGTCCGTCATCGATCTGCACCACCGCTGGATCGGGCCCGGCGCGGTCATCGTCAGCGACGGGCTCGCGCGCGACGGCATCGAGATGCGCGACTACCTTGCCCGGTTCCGTGCACTCGGGCTGCCGGTCGCCGTCATGCACGTCGCCGACGAGTTCGCGCAGGCACCGGTCGACTTCTATCCGCAGGCCGCGTTCGTGCTGCGCCAGTGCTGGCGCTCGGAGGTGATGTCGGCGCCGAACGTCGTGTTCGTGCCGATCGGGTACAAGAAGGGTTTTCGCGAGCACGTCGAGGCGCGACCGATCGCGCAGCGGCGCTACCAGTGGGTGTTCGCCGGTTGCGTGAGGGGGCGCCTGTCGCGCCGCGCGATGGCCTGGCACGCGAAGCGCATTCCCGGCGGCCTGATTTCCGAGAGCGGCGTGTTCAACGATTCGAGCAGCCTCGGCTTCCCGGAGTACGTCAAGCTGCTGTGCGACGCCAAGTTCTGCCTCGCCCCGGGCGGCAACCGGCTGCCCGAGACCTATCGCTTCTACGAAGCGCTGATCGCCGGCGCGATCCCGGTCGTCGAGGTGGTCACCGCGCCCAAGCTGTTGTGGACCGTGTTCCGCGACCTCGTCAGCGCACCCCGCCGCCGCACCTACGGCACCTTCACCCGACGCTACTGGCGCGACGTCGCCTGGTGGCTGCGCCACCCGGACTTCTGGACCGAAGTCTTCGGCCCCGACTTCCCGTGTCCGCGCGTTCGGCACTGGCGCGAACTGCCCGACGTCGTCGCCCGTACCGATGTAGTCGCCTGCGCCGCGGCCACGACCGCGTTCTGGGAGGCCTGGCAGGCACGCCTGCACGCGCGGGTCGCCACGCTCGCGACCGAACGCCTGCTCGAGCCCGCGATCGTCGACCGCTGACACCGAGGGGACGCGCGCAGGCAAGCACGGGGCGGCCTCCGGGCAGGCCGGTCTATCATCGGCGACTGTCGCCATTTCGCGTCGTCGTCCCCGGCCGTGCCACCGCCTTCCTCGATCACCCTGCCGACCGGGCTCCCCGGCGTCCCGGCACCTCCCGATCCGCTGCTCGCAGGCTATCCGTCGATCGGCACGCCCCGGGTGGACGACCGCTTCGACGAGCTGTTCGAGAGCCCCGACGCCGCCGCCGACGGCCGCGCGCGCTCCGCGTGGGCGCCGCTGCTCGACGCGCTGCGCCAGGCGGGCGCGGCCCAGCTGCAGGCGCGCGCGCGCGAAGTCGAGCGCATGCTGCGCGAGAACGGCGTCACCTACAACGTCTACGCCGATCCGCGCGGTGCCGCACGGCCTTGGGACCTGGACCTGCTGCCCTTCGTCGTGTCGGCGCCCGAGTGGCGCGGCATCGAGTCCGCGATCGTGCAGCGCGCCCGGCTGCTCGACCGCGTGCTCGCCGACGTCTACGGCGAGCAGCGCCTGCTCTTCGAAGGCGTGCTGCCGGCCGCGCTGGTCCACGGGCACCGCGGCTTCCTGCGTCCGTGCCACGGGATCGCGAACTACCGCGACACGCCGCTTCACCTGTATGCCGCCGACCTCGCGCGCGCGCCCGACGGGCGCTGGTGGGTCATCGGCGATCGCACGCAGGGCCCGACCGGCGCGGGCTACGCGCTCGAGAACCGCCTCGCGATCTCGCGCGCGTTCCCCGAGTTGTTCCGCGGCATGCGCGTGCAGCGTCTCGCCGGCTTCTTTGCGACGCTGCGCGACAGCCTCGCGGCGCGGGCGCCGCGCGTCGCGCCGGACGGCGCCACGTCGGACGAGCCGCCGCTGATCGTGCTGCTGACCCCGGGCCCGTACAACGAGACCTGGACCGAGCAGGCGTTCCTCGCGCGCTATCTCGGCTTTCCGCTGGTGGTCGGCAACGACCTGACGGTGCGCGACGGCTTCGTGTGGCTCAAGACGCTCTCGGGGCTGCAGCGGGTGTCGGTGATCCTTCGCCGGCTCGACGACGACTTCTGCGATCCGCTGGAGCTGCGAAGCGACTCGGCGCTCGGCGTACCCGGCCTCACCGAGGCGGTGCGGCGCGGCACCGTCGTCATCGCGAACAACCTCGGCTCCGGGCTGCTCGAGTCCGGCGCGCTGCTCGGCTACCTGCCGGCGCTGTCCGAGCGGCTGCTCGGCGAGCCGCTGAAGATGCCGTCGGTCGCGACCTGGTGGTGCGGCGAACCGGCCGCGCTCGAGGACGCGATCGCCAGGCTCGACGACCTGGTGATCAAGCCGGCGTTCCCGCAGCTGCGCGAACCGCCGGTGTTCGGACGCGACCTGCGCGGCGCGGCGCGCGATGCCCTCGTCGCGCGGATGCGCGAACGCCCGCACGCCTTCGTCGCGCAGGAGAGCGTGCACGTGTCGCGCGCGCCGGTGTGGCGCCAGGCCGATGCGACGCTCGGTGCGTCGATCCTCGGCCTGCGCGTCTACGCGTGCGCGCTCGGCGACGGGCGCTACTCGGTGATGCCCGGCGGCCTCGCGCGCGTCGCGACCGATCCGCGCCAGCGCGCCGTCACGATGCAGTCGGGCGGCGCGAGCAAGGACATCTGGGTGCTCGCCGAAGGCTCGGTCGAGACGACGACGCTGCTGCGCAGCGACGACGCGCCGGTGCATCCGGTGCGCGGCAACGAGCGCCTCGCGAGCCGCACCGTCGAGAACCTGTTCTGGTTCGGCCGCTACGCCGAGCGGGTCGACGACCAGGCGCGGCTGCTGCGCCGCACGCTCGACACGCTCTTCGCCGCGTCGCCCGAGGAGCGCGGCCACGACTGGCTCACGATGATCGCGCTGTGCCGCCACGCCGAGCTGCTCGGCGCCGAGGTCCAGGCGGACGATCCGCAGATCCAGTCGCTGCTGCTCGACGCGGTGCTCGGCGCGCCGGAGCGGGGCCTGCCGGTGCTGCTGCGCACCTTCCATGATGTTGCATCACGGCTGCACGAGCGGCTCTCGCTCGACAACTGGCGGGTGCTCAACCAGATGGTGCAGCGCCTTGCGACGCCACTCCGGCCGGCGACGGTCGACGCCGCGACCCAGCGGCTCGACCAGGCGATCCAGGTGTCGATGACGTTGTCCGGCTTCGCGCTGGACGGGATGACCCGCGACCTGGGGTGGCGCTTCCTGTCGATCGGCCGGCGGATCGAGCGGCTGCAGGCGATGACGCTGTTGCTCCGGCACGCGCTCGAGATGCCGCGCGAGGCGGGCCTGGACTGGCTGCTCGAACTCGGCGACAGCATCGCGACCTACCGGGCGCGCTACGTGTCGCGTGCGCAGTGGCCGCTGGTGCTCGACCTGCTCGTCACCGACGACACCAATCCGCGCGCGGTCGCGTTCCAGCTCGCCGGGCTCGTCGGCGCGCTCGACAAGATCGCGTTCCTCGACGCCGGCCAGACCCGCGACGCGATCGCGCCGTTGAACGACGAGCTCCAGGCGCTGCGCGCCGACGGGGCGCTGGTGCACGGCAGCCGCCGGCTCGAGGACTGGCTCGTCCGCACCCACACCGCGAGCGGTGCATTGTCCGATCGCGTGTGCCAGCGCTTTTTCAGCTACGCCGGGCCACGGAGCGAGAGTGGGCACTGACACCGTCGAGCTCGAGGTCGTGCATCGCACCCGCTACGTCCACCTCGACGCCGCGTCGACCTCGCACCACCTGCTGCACCTGACGCCGCGCGACGGCCCGTGGCAGCGCACTAGGGCGCACCACATCGACGTGGCGCCGGTGCCCGACGAGTCGATCGACCGGCACGACTGGTTCGGCAACCCGATGCGCATCGTCGTGCTGAACCAGCCGCATGCCGACTTCCGCGTCGAGGCCCGCTCGCGCCTGCACCTGTCGCCACGTCCGCCGCTCGGCGAACTCGATCGGTCACCGTCCTGGGAGGCCACCGCCGCCGCGCTCGGCTCGCCGCGCGTCGACGCCGCGCCGCTCGAGGCGCGCCAGTATCTGTACGACAGCCCGCACGTGCTGCGCGGCGCGTCGCTCGCGGCCTTCGCGCGCGCGAGCTTCCCGGGCGGACGCGGCGTCGTGCAGGGCGCCGCCGCGCTGATGCACCGGTTGAATGATGAATTCACGTTCGACCCCAAGGCCACCGACCTGTCGACGCCGATCGACGAGGTGCTGCGGCTGCGGCGCGGCGTCTGCCAGGATTTCGCGCACCTGATGATCGGCTGCCTGCGCAGCCTCGGGCTCGCGGCACGCTACGTCAGCGGCTACGTCCAGACCTGGCGCGGCGACGAGCGCGACCGCCCGATGGTCGGCGCCGACGCCTCGCACGCGTGGGTCTCGGTCTGGTGCCCGACCCACGGCTGGATCGACGTCGACCCGACCAACGACTGCCTGGTCGACCGCGAGCACGTCACGCTCGCGTGGGGCCGCGACTTCAGCGACGTCACGCCGGTGCGCGGCGTCGTGCTCGGCAGCATGCAGCCGGACCCGGAGGTCGCCGTCACCGTGCGGCGGATCGTGCGGTGAGCGCACGTCGGGGGAGCGGCCCGCGCGATGGTCCGCTGCGCGTCGCGATGATCGGTCACGGCGCGATCGCCACCGGCGTGATGTCGCTGCTGGCCGACGACGCGCGCATCGCCTTCGATCCGGTCGTGGTCTCGCGCGGCTCGCTCGCGCGGCTGCGCGCGCAGGGCGCGTCGTCGCCGCGCTTCGTCGATCGCCTCGAGATCGGCGGCGCGGCGCGCCCCGACCTGGTCGTCGAATGCGCCGGTCACGGCGCGATCGCCGAGCACGTGCTGCCCGCGCTCGAAGCCGGCGTCGACGCGCTGGTCGTGTCGATCGGCGCGCTGTCAAACGCCGCGCTCGCCGCGCGCCTGGAAGCCGCCGCGCTCGCGGGTGGCGCGCAGGTGCACCTGCTCGCCGGCGCGGTCGGCGGCATCGACGCGCTCGCGGCGGCGCGTCACGGCGGGCTCGACGAGGTCGTGTACCGCGGCTGCAAGCCGCCGCTCGCGTGGCGCGGCACGCCGGCCGAGGACGGACGCGACCTCGCCGCGATCGACCGCGCGACCGTGCTCTTCGAGGGCAGCGCGCGCGAGGCCGCCGCGCGCTACCCGAAGAACGCGAACGTCGCCGCGACGATCGCGCTCGCCGGCGTGGGCCTGGACGCGACGCGGGTGACGCTGGTCGCGGACCCGGCCGCCGGCGGCAACCTGCACCGCATCGACGCCCGCGGTGCCTTCGGCCGGCTCGTGCTCGAGCTGCAGGGCGAGCCGCTCGCGTCGAATCCGAAGACCTCGGCGCTGACCGTGTTCAGCGTCGTGCGCGCGCTCACGAACCGGGTGTCGCCGATCACGATCTGAGTTCGGCGCGTCGCAGCGGCCGCAACGCGAGCACGCCGACGATCGGGCCGAGCGCGAGCCACGGCATCACCTGCTCGAGCGGCCAGCGCGTCGCCAGCGCGGTCGTCGCCTGGATCGTCAGGATGCTGATCGAGAAGCCGATGCAGTTCACGAAGGTCAGCACGCTGCCGACGATCGCCGGCGGCGCGTTCCGCGCGGTGAGCGTGCTGAGCTGAGGCGAATCGCCGACGACCGTCGTGCCCCACAGCAGCAGCCACGCGATGCCCACCGCGAGCGGCGCGTGCAGCAGCCACGGCGTCGCGAGGCAGCACGCGCCGCTCGTCGCGAGTTGCCAGGTCGCGACCCGCGCGCTGCCGTGGCGCCGGGCTGCCACGCCGCCGACCGCGCAGCCGATCGTGCCGGCCGCGATCGCCGCGAACGCGATCCACGACACCGCCCGGGGATCCGCGGCCGCCAGCGCGGCGTCCGCCATCAGCGCCGCGCCCGCCGCACCACCCGCCGCACCACCCGCCGCACCGCCCTCCGCGCCGCCGGTCACCACGTGCGTCGCCGCGTGTCGCGCCAGCAGAACCGCCGCCATCGCCGGCATCATCACCAGCACCGCATACAACTCCCACATGTGGCCGAAGTAGCCGGCGGCCGACGCCCGCACCGCGCGGTCGCGCCAGATCACCGCGAGCCCCGACAACCGGATCGGCGCCGGGCGCGACGCGTCGCCGCCGGCCGCCGGCGCCTCGGGAATCCACCGGTGCACCATCCAGCCGCCGAGCGCGGCGAACACCGAGACCGCGAGCACGATGTGGTGCCAGTCGACGCTGCTGCCGAGCGCGCGCAGCCCGTGCGGCGCCGCCGTCCCCAGGATCAGCGCACCGATCAGGAAGCCGAGCGCGCTGCCGAGCCCCTGCCGGTACCAGCTCGCCGCGATCTTCATGCCGACCGGGTACACCCCGGCGAGGAAGAACCCCAGCAGCAGCCGCGAGACCAGCGCGCGCTCGAGCGACACCGGCCCCGCGAGCACCAGCGCGTTCGCCAGCGCGACGAGCAGGCTGCACGCGAGGAACACGGTGCGCGGCGCGAAGCGGTCGGCGACGAGCAGCAGCGCGAAGCACAGCGTGCCGGCGATGAAGCCGGCCTGCACCGCCGAGGTCAGCAGCCCCACCTGCGCCGGCGCGATGCCGCCTTCGCGCACCAGGTCGGCCATGATTGCGTTCGCGGAGAACCACGGCGAGGTGCCGAGGAACTGCGCGAGCACGAGCACCGGCAGGACCCGCGCCGGCGGCGCGGACGCCGCCGGTGGGTGCGGTGCCATCGGCGGCTCAGTCCGGCGTGTTCGCCGCCGACCGGAGCAGCGCCGCCGACCCGCTCGCCGGACGCCCGACCAGGAAGCCCTGGAAGCCGTCGCAGTCGAGATCGAGTGCGCGCCGCATCTGCAGCCGCGACTCGAGCCGCCCGGCCACGACCTGCATCCCGCGCCGGTGCACCGAGCCGACGATCGACGCCAGCGGGTCCGACGGATTCTCGAGCAGCGCAGGCAGCAGCTTCAGCTCGCTGACCGGCAGCTCGCGAAGCGCGGCGAGCGACAGCGCGCCCGAGCCGAAGCCGTCGATCGCGATGCCGAAGCCGCGTGCCCGCAGCGCGTCGAGCCGGTCGTGCGTGTCGTCGGTCGCCCACGCGATCGTCGACTCGGCGACCTCGAGCACCAGCCGCTGCGGCGGCACCCGGTACTCGGCCGTCATCGTCGCGAGCCGGTCGGCGATCTGCCGGTCGGCGAGCTGGGTCTGCCCCAGGTTCACCGAGACGGCGATGCGCGAGAGCCCCGCGTCGCGCGACCAGAACGCGAGCTGCTGGCAGGCCAGCTCGAACACCTGGTAGCCGATCGGCACCAGCAGCCCGTTCTCGGCCGCGCGATCGAGGAAGCGGTCCGGCCCCAGCAGGTGCCCCAGCCGCGGGTGCCGCCAGCGCACCAGCGCCTCCGCGCGCGCCAGTGCACCGCGCCTGTCGACGATCGGCTGCAGCTGCAGCACGAACTCGCGCGCGTCGATCGCGTGCTGCAGCTCGTGATCGATCTCGGCGAGCGCGCGCACCTTCGCGTCGAGCACCGGGCACGCGAAGCGCGTGGCGTCGAGCCCTTCGTCGCGCGCGCGCCGCAGCGCCGCGTGGGCCAGCCGGATCGACACCTCGGGCATCAGGCGGCGCCCCAGGCACATGCTGATCCCGACCCAGGGGTTCGCACCGATGCGCGCGCCTTCGCCGTCGCCGCGGCGCAGCCGCATCGCGATCCGGCTCGCGGTGACCGCCGCCCATTCCTCGCGGAATCCCAGGCCGTTGAGCACCAGCGCGAATACGTTGTCCTGCAGCCAGTGCAGCGCGTCGCCCTGGCGCGACAGCGACGCGACCCGGTCGTTCAGCCCGAGCCGCGTGCGCGGCGCGAGCGCCGGGCCGCCGAAGTCGATCATCAGCACCGCGAGGTGCTGGCCGCTCTGCTCGCTCGCCTCCAGGCTGCGCTCGAGGTCCGCCGCCAGCGCCTCGCGCGCCTCGACCGAGGCCGCAACCGCCAGCGCGTCGATCGGGTCGCTCGCGTGCGCGTCGGCGTCGGCGTGCGGCCGCACGCGGCCGTCCTCAGCCGGCCAGCCGAACAACGACGATTCATCCGCGACAGTCCAGCGCCTTGCCGACTGAAGCCACCGCGAAGAATCGATACGACCCATTCAACCCTCTGTGTTGATCGCCGCCGACACCACGAGGCGGCAGGCCCGGACGACTGTAGCGCAAGACCTGCGCCACCCCGTCGATGCCGCCGGCAAGCGCCGCGGGCCGGGGCGGGACCGCAACAGATCGCGGCGCACGCGCCACTCGGTGGCATCGATGCCACGCGATGGTGCGGCGATCAGTCGACGTCGAGGCGCCAGGCGTCGCCGTCGGCGGCGACGCGTCCCGCCGTGGGGCCGGCGAAGTGCGTGCCGATCAGCAAGGTGCCCTCGCCGGCGAGCCGTGCGAGCGTCTCGCGCCGCGTGCGCGTCGACAGCGACGGGTCGTCGTCGACCGACGCGGTCCACTGCGGCATCGCCAGCTGGCACGGGTGATGGACGAAGTCGCCGCTGATCAGTGCGCGCTCGTTGCCCGACGCGATCTCGACGCTCACGTGGCCCGGCGTGTGGCCAGGCGTCGGCAGCAGCCGCACCTCGTCGCAGATCCGGTATCCGACGTCGACCAGGTCGACGAGCCCCGCGTCGAACACCGGTGCGACCGAATCGTCGAAGATCGGCGACGGCGTGCCGGCGGCCAGCGCCGCGTCGTGACGTGCGCGCCAGTGGGCGTACTCGGGCGCGGCGATCAGGTAGCGGGCGTTAGGAAAAGTAGGCACCCACTTGCCGTCGACGAACATCGTGTTCCAGCCGACGTGATCGACGTGCAGGTGCGTGCACAGCACCGTGTCGATCGATTCGCGCGGCAGGCCCGCGTCCGCCAGGTCCTGCAGGAAGCCGGTCTGCAGGCCGTTCCAGTGCGGGACCTCGCGGCCACGCTTGTCGTTGCCCAGGCAGGTGTCGACGACGATGCGCCGCGTCGGCGTCTGCACCACCAGCGCCTGGACGTTCATCCGCAGCCGGCCCTCGTGGTTCATGAAGTGCGGGGCGAGCCAGCCGATCTTCAGGCAACGCGCCCGGCTGGCTTCCGGCAGAATGAAGTGAGTGCCTCCTAGCGTCTCGAGCTCGACGATACGGGTCACCGTCACCTCGCCCACCTGCCAACGCCGGAAGGACTTCTGCGTCACCCGCCGCCCGCCTGCGCCGGCGCGACCCCCAAGGCGGCGCGCAGCGCGTCGGGCACCTCGATCGCCTTCACCCGCGCCGGGTCGTCCGGGTGCCGGATGCCGACGAAGCGCGTCTCCTCGCCTTCGCAGGCAATGACGTCGCCGCGCAGCACGCGGTGCGCGAACACGATGCGGCGATCGGCGATCCGCAGCACGCGCGACTCGACGACGATGCGGTCGCCGTGCGCGACCGGGCGCAGGAAGTTGGCGCTCGCTGCGGCGATCGGCAGCCCGAGCCAGTCGAATTCGGCGGCGGTCCGCTGCCAGCCCCAGCCGATCTCGCGCATCAGCGCGTGCACCGAGGAATCGAACCAGCGGTAGAAGTTCGGGTAGAACACGATGCCCGCGGGATCGCAGTCGCCGAAGACGACGTCGATCGCCAGCCGGAAGACCCGCGTCTCGCTCACCGGCGCGCCGCCCTCAGGCACCCTTGCCGAGCGTCGACAGCGCGACCAGCCCGGCCGCCTTCGACGCCGGCGTGCCGGGCGCCGCCTGCGCGGCCACCTTTCCGGCCGACGCATCGAGTTGCGCGAGCGTCTGCGCGTCGATCGCGATGCCGTGCGCGCGCGCCGCGCGCGACTCGCGCTCGGGATCGCCCGGCATGCGGATCCGGTCGGCGCCCGGCGCGAGCGGCGCCGACTTCACCCAGTCCTCGAAGGTCGCGGCCGACTTCTCGAAGTCGGCGAGCGAACCGATCTTCGCCGGGTCGAACACGATCGTCAGCATGCTGTTCCACACCGCCGGCGTCTTGCCGGCCGTGTCGGGCAGCGTGGTCTCGCCGCCGGTCAGCGCCGCGCCCAGCAGCTCGCACACCATTGCCAGCGCATAGCCCTTGTGGCCGGCGAAGGTCAGCAGCGCGCCCAGCGGCGGCTCGAACAGCACCGACGCGTCGTCGGTCGGCGCGCCGGCGTGGTCGATCAGCGAGGCCGGCGGCACCGGCACGCCCTTGTTGTACGCCACCCGCACCTTGCCTGCCGCGATCGCGCTGGTCGCGAAGTCGAGCAGCAGCGGCTCGCGACCCTTGCGCGGGATGCCGACGGTGAACGGGTTGGTGACGAAGCGTGCCTGCGCGCCCAGGTGCGGCGCGACCACCGGGTTGCTCACCGCGTTCGTGAAATGGATCGACACCAGCCCCGCGTCGATCGCCATCTCGGCCCAGTGCCCGACGCGCCCGAGGTGGTGCGCGTTGCGCAGCCCCATCACACACACGCCGTGCTCGCGCACCCGCGCGATCGCCTCGTTCATCGCCTGGTGCGTCACCGACTGGCCCATGCCGCGCTTCGCGTCGATGGTCAGCAATGCGCCGGCGTCCTTCACGATCTCGATCCGCCGGTTCAGCTTTAGTTGCCCGGCGAGCCAAGAGTCGACGTAGCGCGGCACCATGCCGACGCCGTGCGAGTCGTGCCCGCTCAGGTTCGCGAGCACCAGGTGATGCGCGGTGAGCTCGGCCTCGCGCGCGCCGGAGCCGGCCGCCGCGAACAGGTCGCGGACCCAGTGTTCCAGGGGCTCGGGCGCAATCGAGAAGTCTGGCATCGCTGTCGGCCGAGGATCCGGCCGCCGGTGGTCGGAGGTCGCGACGATAACACCATCCACTGCCGGCCTATCGCTTCAGGCCCTCGATCAGACTGCGTTCGTAGCCGCGCAGCATCCGCCCCGCCAGCCACGCCGCGCGCGTCAGGTTTCGCTCGAACGGGCGCCCGATCGGCAGCGTCACGAGCCCGGAGTCCGCGCGCAGGCCGTCGACGCTGCCGTCGGCCGACGGCCCCAGCGCGAGCTCCGACACGATGCCCACGCCGAGCCCGAGCCGCACGTAGGTCTTGATCACGTCCGAATCGGTCGCCTCGAGCACGATGCGCGGCCTGAGCGTGCGCGTCGCGAAGGCTTGGTCGATGCGGCCGCGACCGGCGAACTCCGGGTCGTAGGTGATCAGGTCGTGCTCGGCGAGCTGCTCGAGCGTCACCCGCTCGAAGCGCGCGAGCGGGTGCGAAGCCTGCGCGATCGCGCAGTGGTACCAGCAGAACAGTGCTTCCGAGTCGAGGTCGGACTGCGCGCCGATCGCCTCGGTCGCGATGCCGATGTCCGCCTGCCCGCCGCGCAGCATCTCGACGATTTGCGTCGGGTTGCCCTGGTGCAGCCGCACCACGACCTGCGGGTACTGCAGCCTCAGCGCGGCGATCGCCGGCGGCAGCGAGTAGCGCGCCTGCGTGTGCGTCGCCGCGATCCGCAGTTCGCCCGCCTCGGCATCGCGCCACTCGGTCGACGTGCGCTTCAGGTTGTCGATCTCGAGCAGGATCCGGTCGACGATCGCGAGCACCTGGCGGCCCGCGTCGGTCACCTGCGTCAGCCGCTTGCCGTGGCGCACGAAGATCGTGACGCCGAGCTCCTCCTCGAACTCACGGATCGCCTTCGAGAGCCCCGGCTGCGAGGTGTGCAGCGCGAGCGCGGCCGCTGTCAGGTTCAGGTCGCGCCGAGCGGTCTCGCGCACATACCGGAGTTGCTGGAGGTTCATCTTGCGCCGAGTATAGGGGGTCGGTGCGCCGGGCCGCCCGCGTGCCCACGAGCAGCAGCGTCGCCGCGCCCGCACGCCACGCCGCCGGCGGCGAGAGGGTGCCGAGCGTGCCGTCCTCGATGCGCATCGACGGCAGCGACGCGTCGCTGACCCAGCTCACCGGCGTCGACGCGGGCATCCCCATCGTCAGCAGCAGCGCCCGGATCCGCGCCGACGCGCTCGCCGCCATGTACACCGCGCCGCCGCCGGCGTTGGCCAGCGCCCGCGCCCAGCTGGTGTCCTCGAGCCCCGCCTCGCGGCCGCGCGCGACCTGCGGCGTCGCGAGCACGACCGAGCGCCGGGTGTCGCGGTCGGTCATCGGCACCGTGAGCGCCGCGTGCGCCGCCTGCGCGCTGGTGATGCCCGGCACGATCTCGAACGCGACGCCGGCTGCGCGCAGCGCGGCGATTTCCTCGCTCGCGCGCGCGAACAGCATCGGGTCGCCGCCCTTCAGCCGCACGACCAGCCCCCCGCGCGCGGCGCACGCGATCATCAGCCGGTTGGTCCGCGCCTGCGGCACCGACCGCCGGCCCGCGCGCTTGCCGACGCAGTAGCGGCGCGCGCGCGTCGCGAGCGCGAGCACCTCGCCGCCGACCAGCGCGTCGTGGATCAGCCAGTCGGCCTGCGCGATCAGTCGCGCCGCGCGCAGCGTCAGCAGGTCAGCCGCGCCCGGGCCGGCGCCGACCAGCGCGACCGTGCCGGTCACGCCGCGCGCCGCGCGAACAGCGGCCCGCCGTCGCTGCTCGCCTGGTAGCGTTCGCTGAAGCCGGCGAGCGCCGCGCGCGCGGCCTCGGGCGTCTCGCCGTCGCGCAGCAGGAACTGGTCGAAGCCGCAGCGGCGCAGGTACGCGAGCTGGTCGCGCGCGACGTCGCCGGTCGCGCGGATCGGCCCCTGCCAGCGGTGGCGCTGGCGCAGCAGGCGCGCGATCGAGTAGCCGCGGCCGTCGGTCGCCGCGGGGAAGCGCACCGCCACCAGCGCGAGCCGCACGTCCGGGCCGAGCGTGTCGACGATCGCCGGATCGTCGGAAGGCTCGAGCAGCACGCCGACGTTCGGCGGCAGGCCCTGCGTCGCGAGCGCGCGCACCGACGACGGATCGAGCAGGGACCACCGATCCGCCAGCGGCACGCCGTTCGCGTCAATCAGCACCGGCATAGACCCGCTCCTTGAAGGGCGCGAGCCCGATGCGGTCGACGACGTCGACGAAGCGCTCGTTCGGCGCGACCCGCGCCTCGAGGTACACCGCGATCAGCTGCTCGACGACGTCGGGCACTTCGGCGCGCGACACCGACGGCCCGATGATCCGGCCGATCCGCGCGTCGTTGCCCTGGCGTCCGCCGATCGTCACCTGGTACCACTCCTCGCCCGCCTTGTCGACGCCGAGGATGCCGATGTGGCCCACGTGATGGTGGCCGCAGGCGTTGATGCAGCCCGAGATGTTGAGGTCGAGTTCGCCGATGTCGAACTGGTAGTCCAGGTCCTCGAAGCGCTGCTGCACGCTCTCGGCGACGGGGATCGACACCGCGTTCGCGAGTGCGCAGAAGTCGCCGCCGGGGCAGCAGATCACGTTGCCGATCAGGCCGATGTTCGGCGTCGCGAGCCCGAGGCGGTACGCCTCCTGCCACAGCGTGTGCAGGTGACCGAGCTCGACGTCGGCGAGCACCAGGTTCTGCTCGTGCGTCACCCGCAGTTCACCGAAGGAGAAGCGATCGGCGAGCGCGGCAATCGCGTCCATCTGCGCGGCGCTCACGTCGCCCGGCGGCACGCCCGGCTTCTTCAGCGACAGCGTCACCGCGCGGAAGCCGTCGACCCGGTGCGGATGCACGTTGCGCGCGAGCCAGCGCGCGAACGCGGGCTCGGCGGCGGCCATCGTGTCGATGTACGCGTCGCCGGCCGGCAGGCGTCGATACGACGGACGGGTGAAGCGCGCCGCGACGCGCGCGACCTCGGCCGCCGTCAGCGTGCCCGCGCCGCCGCGAAAGTGCTGCCAGTCGTCGAGCACCTGCGCGGCGAAGGTCTCCGGCCCGAGGTCCTTCACCAGGATCTTGATGCGTGCCTTGTACTTGTTGTCGCGCCGCCCGTGGCGGTTGTAGACGCGCAGCAGCGAATCGAGGTAGGTCAGCAGGTCATGCCACGGCACGAAGGGCGCGACCACGTGGCCCACCATCGGCGTGCGTCCGAGCCCGCCGCCGGCCATCACCCGGAAGCCCGGCTCGCCGTCCGGGCCACGCAGCGCCTGCAGCCCGACGTCGTGCACCTGCGTCGCGACCCGGTCCTCATGCGCACCGCTGATGCCGATCTTGAACTTGCGCGGCAGGTACGCGAACTCGGGGTGGAAGGTCGACCACTGCCGGATCAGTTCGGCCCACACCAGCGGATCGACGATCTCGTCGGGCGCGACGCCCGCAAAAGGGTCGGTCGTCGTGTTGCGGATGCAGTTGCCGCTGGTCTGGATCGCGTGCATCTGCACGGTCGCGAGTTCGGCCAGGATCTCCGGGACCCGCGCGAGTTCGGGCCAGTTGAACTGGATGTTCTGGCGCGTCGAGAAGTGGGCGTAGCCGCGGTCGTAGCGACGCGCGATGTCGGCGAGCTTTCGCAGCTGCATCGACGAGAGCAGGCCGTAAGGGATCGCGACGCGCAGCATCGGCGCCTGCTTCTGGATGTAGAGCCCGTTCTGCAGCCGCAGCGGCCGGAAGTCGTCCTCCGACAGCTGCCCGGCCAGGAAGCGCGTCGTCTGGTCGCGGAACTGCGCCACGCGTTCGTCCACCAGGCGCTGGTCGATATCGTCGTACTGGTACATGCAAGTCTCACCGGATCGGCATCGAAGCCGCAGGGGAAGACTGTAGGGACGACGCGACCGGAAACGAACGATTTTGTCGATTGGCGGCGCAAACCGGCGGTTATATCGGCCGTGTGCGGCGGGCGAAGTGCCGCGTGCGACCTGCTAGCGGCCGCGCCCGATGCGTGTCAGCCCTGCTCCCACGGCAGGCCGGCCTTGCGCCAGCCGCCCAGCGTGCCGCGCTGGCGATTCTGGTCGAGCACGCCTTCGAAGCCCTCGAGCACGTTGAACGCGGCCCGGTAGCCGGCTGCGGTCGCAGCCTTCGCCGCGCTCACCGAACGCCCGCCGCTGCGGCAAAGGAACAGCACCGGCGTGTCCTTCGGCACGACCGCGGCGAGTTCGGCGACGAAGTTCGGATTGGGCGTCATGCCGCGCCCCTGCGCCCACTCGACCGCCGGCGCGCCCGGCACCCGTCCGATCCAGAACAGCTCGTCCGAGGTGCGCACGTCGACCAGCACCGCCTCGCCCGCCTGGACGCGGCGCCAGGCCTCGGCGGGACTCAGGTCGCCGGCATAGCCTACGGGGGTGGGGGGCGGCGTCGTGCTCATCGGGTCGATCTCCTGGGGCGGGTGCGGCGTGATGACGTGGACGCGAAGTGTACCGGTGGCGCGTCGGCCGGCGCGCCCCAGTCGGGACGCCGCGATCAGGTTGGGGCAGCGAGCACGCCGCGATCAGGACGATTGCCGCCCTTCGGCGTCGCGTCGGCGTGGCGGGGCCGATCGGGCGTCGGCGGCCGGATCGTCTTCGACCAGCGCGTCCAGCCAGGCCTTGATCGCGCAACGCAGCTCGAAGGCGTCGTCGGCCGCAATCGCCGGGAACGCGATCCTCGGCACCCATCGGTCGGGCTCGCCGTCGACGTCGATCCGCGCGAACGAGGGCTCGAACACGAACCAGCAACCGTCGATCTCCGAGATCGAGAACGGTTCGCCGAACAGCCTGGCGCGCTCGCGCGCGAAGCGGCTCGCGTGCCCGAAGGTCGGCATGAACCAGCCGGTCTCGCCGGTCGGGTAGACACCCGGAATCCGCGAATCGTCGGCGCATAGCCTAAGCGGCCAGCCGCCGGCGCGGTACTCGGCGGTCAGCTGGAGTTCGTGCAGCGTGAGCGGGCGTTGCATGGTGGAACCACTGTCCCACGCCTGCCGCTTCGCCACCGTGTCCACGCGACCGTCAGCGCGTGGCGACGGACGGGTGGTCGGCGAGGGTTGCGGCGCGTCGACACCCGATGCCTCAGGGCAGGTTCTCCCGCAGCACGACGCTGATCCGGATCGGCTCGACGCCGGCGGTCGCGCCGCGGCCGTCGCGCAGGTTGCAGAAGATCCGCACGCAACTCAGCAGCATCGTCTGCGGGTGCTGGTTGATCACCGCGTCGAGCGTGCCGTCGATCAGCAGCGCGCGGGTGTCCGGCGTCAGGCCGTGCGCGATGACGACGACCGGGCGTTCGGATTTCGCCTCCTTCAGCGCGCGCCCGATCCCGTCGGCGCCGCCGCCGATGTTGTAGAGCCCGACGAGGTCGGGGTGCTGCCTGAGCAGCGTCCTCGCGAGCCGGTGATTGGCGTCGGCGTCGTCCCGTCCCTCGCGCACGCCGACCACGCGCAGCGCCGGATACGCCTCCTGCATCAGGTGCAGGAAGCCCGTCTCGCGATCCTCGTGGCCGCGGTAGCGCAGCGACCCGGCGATCATCGCGACCGGCCCGCTGCGCGGCCCGATGAAGCGGCCCATCAGGCTGCCGGCGGTGCGGCCGGCGGCCCGGTTGTCCATGCCGACGTAGGCGGCGCGGCGCGACTGCGAGAGGTCGGAGATCAGCGTGATCACGTGCACGTCACGCTCGACGAGCGCGTCGACCGCCTCGCGCACCAGCGGGTGCTCGAGCGCCATGAACGCGATGCCCTTCGCGCGGCGTCCGTGGCGCAGCAGCGCCTCGGCGACGCGCGCCGGATCGAAGCTGTCGATGTAGTGCACCCGGCAGCGGACGTTGAACGGCAGCAGCGCGTCGGCTGCCCTGCCGATGGTGTCGCCGAGCATCCGCAGGTAGCGGTTGGTGCCCGTGGGCAGCAGGAACGCGAGCTCCATCGGCGGCGGCTGAAGGCTGCGCCAGAGTTCGGCCTGCGGCAGGTACTCGAGGCGCGCGGCGGCGCGCAGCACGCGCTGCGCCGTCGCCGGGCGGACGTCGGCCCGCCGGTTGAGCACCCTGTCGACGGTGGCGGTCGACACGCCGGCCTCGGCGGCGACGTCGGCGATGCGGCTCCTGGTTCGGCGGGCGGCCATGGTCTCGCGTGCGACTCCATCAAAATCCATCAGGCGGGCGCGTTGCGACCTGCCGGCATGGATACTAATCTCGCGGGGTTGCGAATCGAAGCCCATCAAATCGCATCAGCGACGCCCGGGCCACCCACGAAGGAGACACCCATGTCCACTCGAATCGAAGCATCGCGCCGTCGCGGCATCATCGGCCTCGGCGTGGCCGGCGCGATCGCGCTCGCCGCCGGCGTGGCGCACGCACAGAAGCCGGTCGAATTCCGCTACGGCCACATGAACCCGCCGACGAGCGCCGCCGGCATCCAGGCCGACTGGCTCGCCGAGGCGATCGCGAAGCACAGCGGCGGCAAGA
Source organism: Lautropia sp. (assembly GCA_050248115.1). Classification (GTDB taxonomy): domain Bacteria; phylum Pseudomonadota; class Gammaproteobacteria; order Burkholderiales; family Burkholderiaceae_E; genus Lautropia. The sequence goes on along the minus strand of JBFWSZ010000007.1, from coordinate 182,930 downwards.
TCAAGACGACGGTGTATCCGTCGTCGCAGCTGGGCAAGCTGCAGGAGCTCGCCGAGGCCGTGTCCACCGGCACGATCGCGCTGTCGCACAACACCGCCGCCGGCATCGGCTCGCTGTACGCGCCCTTCGCCGCGCTCGACACGCCGTACCTGTACCGCGACGTCGATCACCTGATGAAGGTCGTCGACGTCGACTCGCCGGTGATGAAGAGGCTCAACGAGGGCCTGATCAAGGCGGCCGGCGTGCGGGTGCTCTACGGCTACTACTTCGGCACGCGCCAGCTCACCGCGAAGAAGGCGGCGATGCAGCCGGCCGATCTCGAGGGCGTGAAGATCCGCGCGATCCCGTTCCCGATCTACACGACCGCGGTGCAGGGTCTGGGCGCGGTGCCGGTGCCGGTCGACTGGTCCGAGGTGCCGACCGCGCTCGCCACCGGCGTCGTCAGCGGGCAGGAGAACCCGGTCAACGTCGTGCTGTCGTCCAAGCTCTACGAGGCGCAGTCGCACATGATGCTCACCGGGCACGTGATGAACGCGCAGCTGATCGTGATCAACGAGAAGGTGTGGCAGGGGCTCGCCCCGGCGATGAAGGAGGCGGTCACGAAGGCCGCCAACGAGGTGCGCGTGCGCGCGACCGACATGGTCCGCAACTCGGAGGCTGACGAGCTGGCGAAGCTCAAGTCGCTGAAGATGACCGTCGTCGGTCCGGCCGAGGGGCTGCAGCTCGACAAGTTCAAGGCCTCGGTCGGCAAGCTGGTGCAGGCGAAGTTCGCCGACAAGTACGGCGATCTCTACAAGGAGATCGCGGCGATCCGCTAGGCCTGCCCTCGCGATTCGCCGGACGCGAGCGATGCACGACGCCGACACCCCGGCGCGCACCGGGCTGCTCGCCGGCGCGTGCGCGGTCTTCGAGCGCATCGCGATGGCGCTGGTGGTCGTGATGACCGCGCTGATCCTGGTGCAGGTCGCCGGCCGCAACCTGTTCGACGCCGGCCTGCCGTGGGCCGAGGAACTCGCGCGCTACGCGGGGCTGGGCGTCGTGTACCTGGCGGTGCCGCTGCTGCTGCACCGGAACCAGCACATCCGCGTCGACATGCTCGAGCAGCGGCTGCACGGGCGCGCCGCCCGTGCGCTGCGGCTGGCGAACGAGGTGGTCGTGCTCGCGTTCTGCGGCTTCTTCCTGTGGGGCGGCTGGCTGTTCCTCAAGCGCGCGGCGTCGTTCTCGACCGCTGCGCTCGGCATCCCAAACTGGCTGTACTACCTGCCCCCCGGCCTCGGCCTCGCGCTGCTCACGCTGGTGGCGGTGGCGCGGTTCGCCCGGGCGCTCGCCGGGGGATCGGTGCGATGACGAGCCTCGTCGTCGTGGTGCTCTTCGTCGTCACGATGATGATGGGCGTGCCGATCGCGATGTCGCTCGGCGCGTCGGCGGCGGTCGTGATCTGGTTCAACGACATGCCGCTCGCCGTGGTCGCGCAGCGCACCGTCAACGCGCTCGATTCGCTGCCGCTGCTCGCGGTGCCGATGTTCATCCTCGCAGCCGCGCTGTTCGGCGCCTCCGGCATCACCAGGCACCTGTTCGTGCTGATCCGGCTGCTGGTCGGCGGCATCCGCGGCGGGCTAGGCCACGTGACGGTGCTCGCGAATCTCCTGTTCTCGGGCATCTCCGGTGCCGCGCTCGCCGACATCGGCGCGCTCGGCGGCACGCAGATCCGCATGATGCGCGAGCAGGGCTATCGCGACGAGTTCGCCGCGGGCATCACGATGGCCGCCGCCACGATCGGCCCGATCTTCCCGCCGAGCATCCCGCTGATCATCTTCGCGGCGGCGGCCGAGGTCAGCGCGGTCAAGGTGCTGCTCGCCGGCGCGCTGCCCGCGATCGTCATCGCGATCGTGCTGATGCTGCAGATCGGCGTGATGGCGCGCCGCCAGGACCTGCCGCGCGACACGATCGCCGAGCACGGCCCGTCGCGCGCGCGCGCATTCGTCCACGCGGCGCCCGCGTTGCTCGCACCGGTGATCCTGATCGGCGGCCTCGTCAGCGGTCTCTTCGGCCCCACCGAGGTCGCCGCGGTGACCGTCCTGTATGCGCTCGCGCTCGGCACGCTCGTCTACCGCGAGCTGACCTGGGCGGGCGTCGTCGGCGCGTTGCGCGAGACGGTGCACGCCACCGCGAGCGTGCTGTTCGTCGTCGCGTCGGCGGCGCTCTTCGCGTGGGTGCTGACGATCGACCAGGTCCCCACCCACGCCAGCGCGTTCCTGCTCGGGCTCTCGAAGAATCCGTGGGTGCTGCTGCTGATGGTCAACGTCGTGCTGCTCTTCGTCGGCATGATCATGGAATCGATCGCCGCGATCCTGATCCTCGCGCCGATCTTCACGCCGGCGCTCGCGGCCGCCGGCGTCGACCCGGTGCACCTCGCGGTCGTCGTCGTGCTGAACCTGATGATCGGCCTGCTGACCCCTCCGGTCGGCATGAGCCTCTACATGGTCGCGCAGGTCGGCCGCATGCCGCTGCAGCGCGTGATCGCGGGCGCGGTGCCGTTCATCTGGCCGCTGCTGGTCGCGCTGGCGGTCATCACCTTCGTGCCGGCGCTGTCCACCTGGCTGCCCAACCTCATCGTCCGTTGAGAGAACCATCATGAGTGTGTTACCGTGAGCCGCTTCTTCGGCGAGATCCGCCAGGTCGCCTACCTCGTGCCCGACATCGAGGCGGCGATGGACTACTGGGCAGGCGTCCTCGGCGTCGGCCCCTGGTACTACAACCCCAAAGTGCCGATCCGCAACTACACCTACCGCGGCGAGCGCCACGAGCCGCACAACTCGGTCGCGCTCGCCAACACGGGCGGGCTCCAGATCGAGCTGCTGCAGACCCGCAACGACGTGCCGTCGATGTACCGCGACTTCCAGCGGGCGGGGCACCAGGGCGTGCAGCACGTCGCCTACTGGACCGAGCACTTCGACGCCGACCTCGCCCGCGCGCAGGCCGCGGGCTTCCAGGTGTGCATGGGCGGCGAGGTCGGTCGCGACGGGCGCTTCGTGTACTTCGAGGCGCAGCCGCGGCACCCGGGTGCGCACCCCGGCACGGTGATTGAGCTTTCCGAGGTCGCGGGCCCGAAGGGCCGGCTCTTCAAGCTGATCCGCGAGGCCGCGGCCGGCTGGGACGGCGTCGACCCGGTCCGCGCGTTTCCGGACCTCGACACGCTGTGAGCGGCGCATGAGCCGGGCCGACGCGATCGAAGCCAGCTACCTGATCGAGACGCCGCTCGATCCGGCGCAGGTCGCCGAGGTGCTCGCCGGCGAGCAGAGCAGCGGTACCTTCGTGCGCGTCGCCGGCGAGAGCGACGCGCTGCGCGCGCGCAGCCGCGCGAGCGTCGAGCGCATCGACGAGCTCGCGCCGCTCGACGCGCCGAGCCTGCCGAACGCGCTGCTCGAGCGCCAGCGCCGCGCCGGCCCGTGGCGCCGCGCGCGCATCGTCGTGTCCTATCCGCTCGCCAACGTCGGGCGCAACCTGCCGACGCTCGCCGCCACCGTCGCCGGCAACCTCTTCGACCTCGGCGAGACCACCGGCCTGCGCCTGACCCGGCTGCGGCTGCCCGCCGCGTTTCGCGCGCGCTTCGAGCGGCCGCGCCAGGGCGTCGCCGGCACCCGCGCGCTCGCCGGCGTGCCCGAGGGGCCGTTGATCGGCACCATCGTCAAGCCCAACGTCGGGCTGAGCGCCGACGAGACCGCTGCGCTGGTGCGAGACCTGTGCGAGGCCGGCATCGACTTCGTCAAGGACGACGAGTGCAGCGCCGACCCGGAGCACGCGCCGATCGCCGATCGCATCCGCGCGGTGATGCGCGTCGTGCGCGACTGGCGCGAGCGCAGCGGGCGCAAGGTGATGGTCGCGTTCAACATCACCGACGAACACGACGCGATGCGCCGCCACGCCGACCTCGTCGAGGCCGAAGGCGGCAGCTGCGTGATGGTCAGCCTGAACTGGGTCGGCCTGTCGTCGATGCAGGCGCTGCGTCGCCACACCCCGCTCGCGGTGCACGGCCACCGCAACGGCTTCGGCATGATGTCGCGCCATCCGGCGCTCGGCATCGACTTCCAGCCGTACCAGACGCTGTGGCGCCTCGCGGGCGTCGACCACATGCACGTGCACGGGCTCGCCGGCAAGTTCTCGCAACCCGACGCCGAGGTCGTGTCCTCGGCGCGCGACTGCCTCGCACCGCTCGCCGATCCGGCCGACCACGCCGACGTCGTGATGCCGGCGTTCTCGTCCGGACAGTGGGCGGGCACGCTGCCGCAGACGATCGACGCGGTGCCCGGCGGCGACCTGCTGTTCATGTGCGGTGGCGGCATCCTCGCGCACCCGCAGGGTGTCGCCGCCGGCGTGCGCAGCGTGCGCGACGCGTGGCAGGCGATCCGCGACGGCCGCACCTTGCAGGATGCCGCGCGCGACGCGCCGGCGCTGGACGCCGCGCTGGCGTTCTACGGCGCCAAGGGCTGAGCCGGCCCCGATCGATCGCGACGATGGCCCCGATCTGCCGCCACGCCTGGTACGGCGACGACTTCACCGGCGCGTCCGACACGCTCGCGACGGTTGCCGACGCCGGCCTGCGCGCGCTGCTGTTCCTCGGCGTGCCGACACCCGCGCGGCTCGCGCAGGCCGGCCCGCTCGACGCGATCGGCGTCGCCGGCGCCGCCCGCGCGATGGACCCGGCTGCGATGGCCGCCGAGCTCGCGCCGGTCGCGCCCTTTTTCGCGTCGCTGCAGGCACGCGTCGTCCACTACAAGTGCTGCTCGACCTTCGACAGTTCGCCCACCACCGGCAGCCTCGGTGCCGCGCTGCGCGCGTTGTCGCCGGCGCTCGCGCCCGCCTTCGTCGCCGTGCTCGGCGGGCAGCCGAGCCTCGGTCGCTACTGCGTCTTCGGCAATCTGTTCGCGCGCGCCGGGTCGGATGGCGAGGTCTGCCGCATCGACCGGCATCCGACGATGAGCCGGCACCCGGTCACGCCGATGCTCGAGGCCGACCTGCGCCGGCACCTCGGCGCGCAGGGCCTGCGCGAGGTGTCGCTGATCGACATGCGGGTGCTCGACGCCGACGCGCCCGGCGGGACGATCGACACCGCGGACGGCACCGCGGACGGCACCGCTCTCGACGCCGCGCTCGACGCCGCGCTCCGCAGCCGGCCCGACGCGATCCTCTTCGACGTCCTGAACGCCGCGCACCTGGCGCGCATCGGCCGCGCGCTGCTCGCGCGCGCCGTCGCCGCGCCGGTGCTCGCGCTCGGCGCGAGCAGCGTCGCGCAGGCGTTGATCGCGCACTGGCGCGCCGTCGGCGATCTGCCGGCGACGCCACCGGTGCTGCGCGTCGCGCCGGCCGACGGCCCGGTGTTCCTGCTCGCCGGCAGCCAGTCGCCGTGGACCGCGCGCCAGGTCGACGCGGCGCTCGCGATGCGCGACGGCGACGGCGTGCCGCGCTACGCCGGCGTCGACATCGACGTCGACGCGCTCGCGCGCGGCGCGCAGCCGCTCGAGGATCTCGCCTCGACCTGCGCCCGCCTCCTTCGCGACGGGCGGTCGGTGCTCGCACGCACCTCGCCCGCGCGCGAGGGCGGGCCTGCGCCGCTCGCGGTCGCGCAGCACTGCAGCACGCTGCTGCGCCGCGTGCTCGAGCTCGCGCCCGCGGTGCGTCGCGTCGGCGTGGCCGGCGGCGACACCTCGAGCTTCGCGGTCCGCGCGCTCGACGTGTGGGCGCTGGCCCACGTCGGCAGCCTCGGGCCCGGCGTGTCGCTGATGCGTGCCCGCGCCGGATCGGCGCGCTACGACGGCATCGAGCTGATGCTCAAGGGCGGCCAGATGGGAACGCCGTCCACCTTCGGCGACCTGCTCGACGGCGCTCGCTGGTCGCGCCCTCCATCAGCAAGATCGTGATCCCATCCCGCTAGCGCGAGCATGGCGTCGAGTCGTGCGTCGCGCCGCCATTGCCGCATGACGGCTCCCGAATGCGTGTGAGCGGCGTCGCGGCAAGCGGCGTGCCGGCACCGGGACCCTCGGCCGGCTTGTCCTACAATGCCTCGCGAAGCGGCAGGGCCCGTCATGCGGGCACGCACCGTCTGCCGACGCGACCGGCCCCGCACCCGCCGAACCACCAACAGCCAACGCCTTCCGGAGAAGGCAGGGGACATCCGATGAACCGCAGTTTCCGCCGTACCTTCTGCACGCTCGCCATCAGTGCCGCGGCCAGCGTCGCCGCCGCCGGCCTGCCGGCTTCGGCGCATGCGCAGCAGAAGATCGAGCTCACCTACGCGACCTACCTGCCCAAGGCCTTCACCTTCGTGCAGGTCGACGACTGGTACATGGGCGAGGTCACGAAGCGCACGAACGGGCGCGTCACCTTCAAGACCTACTACGGCGCATCGCTGCTCAAGGCGCTCGACGTCTTCCCGGGCCTGGCCAGCGGCGCGGCCGACCTGGCGACCGGCGCGCCGGGCTACAACGTCGACATGCTGCCGCTCTCCAGCGTGATCCAGCCGTACATCACCGAGAAGGCCGATGCGGCGGTGCTCGCGTTCAGCGAGCTGTACCGCACGAACGAGGTCTTCAAGAACGAATGGCAGAAGAACAACATGCGCCTCGTGTATCCGCTCGCCGCGGTCGAGAACACGCTGTGGACGCGCAAGCCCGTGCGCACCGCCGCCGATCTCAAGGGCATGCGGATCCGTGCCACGCTCGGGGTCGCCCAGTCGCTGAACCTGCTCGGCGCGACGCCGGTCGCGATGGGCATGCAGGACGGCGTCGAGGCGCTCAAACGCGGCGCCATCGACGGCTTCGCGTCCTCGCCCTTCGATCTCGGCGTGCAGGTCGGCCTGCACGAGGCTGCCGCCTACGCGAACGACGCCGGCCGGATGGGCGTGTACGGCATCATCGCGACCGCGTTCAACCTGAACGCGTGGAACAAGCTCCCGCCCGACGTCCAGAAGGTCTTCGACGAGGTCGCCGCCGAGGCGCCGAAGAAGTTCCTCGAGCTCACCAACGCCGCGGTCGCCGCTGCTGCCGCGAAGTTCGCCGCGACGAAGTCGATCCAGGCGGTGCGCCCGACCGAGGAAGAGAACGCGAGCTGGAAGGCGAAGACCGCGCAGGCGGTCTGGGACAAGTGGCTCGCCGACATGAAGGCGAAGGGGCTCGACGGCAAGCCGGTGCTCGACCAGTTCATCACGCTGGTGCGCAAGTACGAACCCGCTTCCGGCTACACGCCGGGCTTCGACCTGCTCGCCAAGCAGAAGCAGTAGGGCGCGCAGGGTGCGTGTGCTCGAACGGATCTCGCGCACCAGCATCGTCCTCGGGTCGCTCAGTGGCGTGGCGACCCTCGTCATGATCCTGCTGATTGTGCCGGACGTCCTGCTGCGCAAGTTCTTCAACACCACCATCCCCGGCGCCTCCGAGGCGAGCGTGCTGCTGCTCGTCGTGCTCGCGTACCTCGGCATGGCGGGCGCGCAGGCGCGCCAGTCGCACTTCTCGGCCGATTTCCTCGTCCAGCGCCTGGGCCCGACGGCCAGGCGCCGCGTGCAGCTGCTGGTGCTGGTGCTGAGCCTGCTGTTCGTGCTCGCCGTCGCGTGGCTCACGATCGCGAGCGCGTGGCAGTCGACGCTGCGCGGCGAGTCGAGCTTCGGCATCGTGCAGTTCCCGATCTGGCCCAGCCGCATCGCGGTCGCGTTCGGCTTTTCGCTGCTCGGCGTGCAACTCGTCGTCGACATCGTGCGGGCGTGGTACGGCGTGCTGCCGCAGGGCGGGCACGACGCCTTCGTCGAATGACGCCGACCGACATCGGCATCGCGATGATGGTCGCGCTTCCGGTCCTGCTCGTGATCGGCATGCCGATCGCCTTCGCGCTCGGCGCGATCGGGCTCGTCGGGCTCGCGGCGATCCGCGGCCTGCCCAGCCTGAACTTCCTCGCCGGCAACTTCCCGTACTCCGCGACGGCGGAGCTCTCCCTGATCATCGTGCCGCTGTTCCTGTTCATGGGGCACCTCGCGTTCTCCTCGGGCCTGTCTGGGCGGGCGTACGCAGCGGCGCGCAGCTGGGTCGGCCACGTGCCCGGCGGGCTCGCGATGGCCACCGTCTACGGCTGCGCCGGCTTCGCGACCGTCTCGGGCTCGAGCGTCGCCACCGCTGCGACGATGGCACGGGTCGCCGTGCCCGAGATGCTCGAGGCCGGGTACTCGAAGCGGCTTGCCGCCGGGTGCGTCGCTGCCGGCGGCACGCTCGGCGTGCTGATCCCGCCGAGCGGCATCCTCGTCATCTATTCGATCGCGACCGGCGTGTCGCTGTCCGAGCTGCTGATCGCCGCCGTGATCCCCGGCGTGCTGACCGCGCTGCTCTACGCCGCCGGCATCGCCGCGATGGTCCGCATCGACCCGAGCCTCGTGCCGGCCGCCCGCGCGCCGCGTGCCGGCTGGGCCGCGCGCGGCCGCGCGCTGCTCGGCGCGTGGGAGGCGGTGCTGCTGTTCGCGATCGTGATGGGATCGATCTACCTCGGTTTCGCGACGCCGACCGAGGCCGCCGCGGTCGGCGCCGCGGTGGCGCTCGCGATCGCGCTCGCGCGCACCCGCGGCAACCGCAAGGCGCTCGGCCGCGGGCTCATCGAGACGGGTGTCACGACCTCGTCGATCTTCGCGCTGATCGTCGGCGCCGGCCTCTTCGGGCTCGCGCTCGCCACCACGCGCATCCCGCAGGACCTCGCCGCGTGGGTCGGCACGCTCGGGCTCGGCAGCACGACGCTGCTCGTGTGCCTGTTGCTGCCTTATCTGCTGCTCGGCGCGTTCATCGACGGCCTGTCGATGATCCTGCTGACGATGCCGGTCGTCTACCCGATCATCCAGCAGGCGGGCATCGACCCGGTGCTGTTCGGCATCCTGGTCACCAAGATGACCGAGATCGGCGCGATCACGCCGCCGGTCGGGCTCAACGTGTTCGTCGTCCAGGGCGCGGTGCCGGAGCTGAGCATCGGCGACGCGTTCCGCGGTGCCGCGCCCTTCGTGCTCATCGAGTGCCTGATCGTGCTGCTGCTGGTCGCGTTCCCGGGCATCACGCTGGGCCTGCTGCGCTGAGCGGCGCCCGAGGAGAAAGACGTCCATGCCGATCGAACTCGCCGACATCGGCAGCTTCCACGCCGGCGGGCGGCGACACCGCATCGACGGCGAGCCCACCGCCGACATCGCGATCGCGCCCGGGCTCACGCTGCCGCACGACCCCAACGGCGACTACCTCATCGAGTCCTGCTACGTGCAGTACTTCATCCCGGCGCGCCCGACGGGCGAGCCCTGCCTGCTGATCCACGGCGGCGGGCTGAGCGGCACCTGCTGGGAGACGACGCCCGACGGCCGGCCCGGCTGGGTCAGCCTGCTGCTCGAGGCAGGCCGGCCGGTGTACGTCGCCGACATGATGGAGCGCGGGCGCGCCGGCTGGTGCTCGCTCCCCGGCGTGTGGAGCGGGCCGACGATCCTGCGCCACGCGCAGGAGGCGTGGTGGCTGTTCCGCTTCGGGCTCGCCGGGGACTACGATGCGCGCAAGGCCTTCGACGGCCAGCGCTTTCCGGTCGACGCGCTCGAAGGCTTCATGAAGCAGGCGGTGCCGCGCTGGGTCACCAACACCGAGGCGGCGGCGCGCGCGTTCGACGCCGCGCTCGAGCGCATCGGCCCCTGCACGGTGATCACGCACTCGTCGGGCGGCATCCACGGCTACCGTCTCGCGTTCGCCCACCCGCAGCGTGTGCGCCGCCTCGTCAGCCTCGAGCCGTCGACCTTTCCGCCGGAGGTTCCCGCGTCGCTGCAGGGCCAGCGCTTCCTGCAGCTGATGGGCGACTTCCTCGAGCAGTGCCCGATGTGGCTCGATCTCGAGACGCGCACGCAGGCCTGGTCGCGGCGGCTCGCCGACGCCGGCGCGACGTCCGAGTGTCTGCGGCTCGCCGACGCCGGCCTGCCCGGCCACTCGCACATGATGATGATGGACCACGGCAACGAGCGCGTGCTCGAGCACGTCCTCGGCTGGCTCGACGCTGCCGACTGATCCGGCGCCTACGCGCGGCCGCCTGCCGCGCAACATCGCCCCCCACGCGGCGCCGCCTCCTGCGCGACGCCGCCTGCCGCGCGACGCCGCTTCGTCGTGCGCTCAGTCGCCGCCCGCCGTGCCGGCGCCGTCGCCGGTTGCCGCGTCGCGCGGGGCGCTGCCGCGTCCGGGCACGACGGCGCGCCCCGCGCCGCGTGCGCGCCCGCGCATCGCGTCGACGGCGTCGACGGCGGCGTCGATCGCGCTCGGCTCGAGCGTCAGCGCGATGTGGCCGATCCCCGGCAGCAGCCTCACCGGCCAGTCGACGCCGGCGCCGCGGATCGTCGGCTCGAACGCGTCGGCGACGAAGGCCTCGTCTGCGGCGCCGGCCACGATCGTGCAGCGCAGGCGCACCGCGCGCAGGTTCGCCTCGTAGTCGCGCATCGGCCTGAAGTTCGACGCGAGCGCGAACGAATACGCCGGCGTCAGCATCGACTTCGCCTTCTCGTTCAGCGCGAAACGGGTGACCGGCAGGTCGTCGAACGCGTGGATCCCGACCGCGCCGAGCAGCGCGATCGCGACGTAGCGCGCGACGCCGACGCTGACCCAGCCGCCGCTTGCCGGCCGGTAGGTCGCGCTCCCCGTCGGCCCGTCGCCGCGGAACACGATCCGCATGAAGTACCCTGCCGGCGCGCCGGCGAAGCCCAGCAGGATACGCATGTCGGATTCTTCCTATCGCTGCCGAATGTCGGTCCCTAGACTCGCTGCATGATCCAACCCGTCTCCCCCGTCGTGCGCAGACTGCTGCTTGCCCTGGCCCTGCTGGGTCTGGCGCTGCCCTGGTGGTACAACCTGCAGTACTTCGCCGGCGGCGGCGGGCTCGCCCCGGCCGCGTTCTTCGGCACCGTGTTCGCCAACGCGTTGACCTCGGCCATCACGCTGGATGTCTACCTTGCCGCCGTGACGTTCAGCGTGGCCGTGGCCCTCGACCGGGAAGCGGGCGCTCGCCGATGGTGGGCGGTGCCGCTGACCTTCTTCGTCGGCCTGGCGTTCGCGATGCCGGGCTACCTGTGGTGGCGAAGCGCAGGCCGGCGTCCTGCGGACTGAGCGGCAAGGTCCGGACCTCACCGCCACCGCTCGCCGGTCATCCGCCGCGTCGCAAGCGGCCACCACGCCGCGTCGGCACGCGCGCCGGCCAGCAGCTCGCGCATCGGCGCGCCGGCCAGTCGCCTCGCGTCGCGCGCCAGGTGCGACTGGTCGTAGTACCCCGCCGCGAGCGCCGCGTCGACATCGGGCACGCGTCGCGTCGCCAACGCGCCGCACAGTGCCGACTCGAAGCGCGTGAGCCGGTGCAGGCGCTTGGGAGCGAGCCCGAGCCACTGCCGGCAGCGCCGCTCGAGCTGACGCTCGCTCACCCCAAGCACGCCGGCCGCCCGTGCGCCCTGGCGGCCTACCGCGTCCTCGAGGTGCCGCAGCATGCGCGCGCGCGAGTCCCGGTGTCGTTCCGGCTCTCTCGCCAGGACGCGCCGCAGGCTCTCCTGCAACGCGTGCAGGCGCGACGCATCCGTGTCGTCCGCCCTCCATGCATCGAGCAGCCGCGCCTGCTCGCCATCGCCGGCCACATCGCCCCAGGGCAGGACGACGTCGACCCTCGCGCCGGTGGTCGGACCCATCAGGCGTGCGGCCGTGGACGCCGGCAGCACCAGGCCCAGAGCATGCAGCGGGCCGGTCTGAACGTGGGTCGTCGGAGACGACGTCAGTGCGTGGAACCGGATCGCCCACTCGGACGCACCGATCCGGGTGGCCGTCAGCATCGCCTTGGCCATCGCGGGAAAACGCGTCGTCGTCGCAGGCGCGGACTGGCGCAGACACACGCCGAAGTCGACGGCACCCTCCAGGTCGGCATCGGGTTGCGTCCAGTCGATCATCGCGCGGGTCCGGTTCGTCGTCCGGTGTTCAGTATCGGCGCGATGGCGTTGCGTCGCCAGTCCTCGTCGAACGGACCGATCGGATGCCTGCGAGCCGTCGCGAAGCAGGCAGTGGCGGACGCTCGCGAGCGATTCGACGCGAAGCGGTCTTTTCGGCACGCACCGACCTTGCCGCGCCCGCGAATTGCCCGGATCATCGCGTCGCCACGGGAAGCGGTCCGACGCGATCGCCGGGATGGCGGGGAGGCGTGCATGAGACTGAGATGGGTGGCCTGCGCAGCGCTGTGCGCAGTGGTGTCGATCGCGCACGCGCGCGTCGAACGCATCGTGATCGACGAGACGAAGCCGATGCCCGCCGCGCCCGGCGTGGACATCGCGTACGAGCAGGTCGCCGGCCGCGCGTTCGGCGTGCTCGATCCCAGCCTTCCCGGCAATGCGATCATCAACGACATCGCGCTCGCGAAGGAGCCCGACGGCAAGGTGCGTTACGTCGCCTCCTTCGTCCTCTTCAAGCCCGTCGACGTCGCGCGCGCGAGCGGCCTGATGTGGCACGACGTGCCCAATCGCGGCCGCGTCTATCCGTTCGCCGTCGCCGAGCGCGCCGCCGGCGACATCGACCTCGTCAGCGCCTGGCAGGGCGACGACGCCGGCGCGACCGTCGTACGGCCGACCGCGAGCGTCGACGGCAGGCAGTTCCTGAAGGTGCCGGTCGCACGCAATCCGGACGGCTCGGCGATCAGCGGCAAGGTGCTCGCGCGCATCGTCAACCGCGCGGGACCGGCGTCGCAGCCGCTGATCGTGCAGACCAACCCGGTGCCGTACAAGCCCGCGAGCCTCGACACTTCGCTCGCGACACTGGTGTCGCGAGGTGGCGAGGACATGGAGGGCAAGGTCGTCGACGAACGACCGATCGCCGCCGGCGACTGGGCGTGGGCGAAGTGCGATGCGCAGACGCCGTTTCCGGGCGTGCCCGACCCGACGCAGATCTGCCTGCGGGAGGGCTTCGATCCGAAGCGGCTCTACCAGGTCGTCTTCACCGCCGAAAACCCGCCGGTACTCGGCATCGGCTTCGCCGCGTGGCGCGACCTCGGCCAGTGGTTCAGGCACGCGCGCGCCGACGACGCCGGCACGCCGAACCCGATCGGCGGGGTCGTGACGCACAGCATCGGCCGCGGCATCTCGCAGTCGGGCAACTTCCTGCGCGGCTGGCTGCACCTGGGCTTCAACCGCGACGAGGCTGGCGCGCGCGTGCACGACGGCATATGGCCGATCATCGCCGGCCGGCGCATCGCGCTGAACTTCCGATGGGCGCAGCCGGACGGCGTGCTCGAGCTCTACCAGGCGGGCAGCGAAGGCCCGCAGTGGTGGCTGCCGCACCCGGACCCGGTGCGCGGGCTGCCGTCCTCCGGGATCCTCGACCGATGCCTCGCGAGCCACACCTGTCCGAAGATCGTCGAGCACTTCGGGTCCGCCGAGGTGTGGGCGCTGAAGCTCACGCCCGAGTGGGTCGGCGCCGACGCGAGGCATGACCTGCCGTTGCCGCCCGAAGTGCGCCGCTACTACATCGCGAGCAGCAACCACGGCGGCGGCGTCGGCGGCTTCGACACCAGCCTGCCCGGCGTGAAGCTGCCGACCGAAGGCCCGAACTGCCCCGGCAACAACTTCGGCAAGGCCGTGCTGCCGGCCAACCCGGTGCCGCACCTGCAGACGGTGAACGCGCTGCGCGTGCACTTTCGCAACTGGGTGATGAAGGGCATCGAGCCGCCGCCGAGCCGCTATCCGCTGCTCGCGAAGGGCGAGCTCGTCGCCGCGCACAAGGCGGCGCTCGGGATGCCGGACCTGCCGGGGCTGCGCAAGACGGTGCCCGAGCCGGGCTTCATCATGCCGGTGCACGACTACGACTGGGGACCCGGGTTCAATCCCGTGGACGGCAGCGGCGTGCCGAGCAACGCGCCGCCGCCGATCCGGCGGGTGCTGACGATGCTCGCGCCGAAGGTCGACGCCGACGGCAACGAGGTCGGCGGCGTGCCGGTCGTGCTGCTCGATGCGCCGCTCGGCACCTATCTCGGCTGGAACGTCACCGCGGACGGCGAGCGGCCGTTCCACAAGGACCAGATCTGCAACTACGTCGGGGGCATGGTGCCGTTCGCCCGCACGGCGGCCGAGCGCCTCGCGAGCGGCGACCCGCGACCTTCGCTGGAGGAACGCTACGGCTCGCACGAGGGCTACGTGCAGGCGGTGCGCAAGGCGGCCGAGCGCGCGGTGCGCGAAGGCTTTCTGCTCGTCGACGACGCCGCGTCGCTGATCGCCGCGGCGGGCGCGAGCGCGGTGCTGCGCTGACGCGCGCCCGCCGGGCCGATATCGCACCGTGAGCTTCCCGATCGTGACGCCCCGCTGATCGTGACGCCCGCCGGTCGGGTCGCCGATCAGGCTGGCATCGCCGGCGGTGCGCTTGGCCTGCGTGCCGCGACGCAGTACAGTCGAGGCGTCCGGGCCGAAGCGGCACGCGTCCGCCTTCCGGTCGACGGACCCGATCGAGGCCCGGCGTCGAGGCGCGAGGATGTCCGACTCCCAGATTCCCTTCCGGATCGAGCACATCGACCACGTCGTCTTCCGGGTGAGAGACCTGGACGCGAGCGTCGCCTTCTACCGCAAGGCGCTCGGGTGCGAGGTCGCTCGCATCCGCGAGGATCTCGGCCTGGTCCATCTGCGGGCGGGCACCTGCCTTATCGATCTGGTCTCGGTCTCGGGACGGCTCGGTGCCGCCGGCGGCGCGCCGCCTCGGGCCGACGGGCACAACGTCGATCACGTCTGCCTGCGCATCGATGCCTTCGACGAAGCCCGACTGGCCAGCCACCTGAGCGCGTGCGGTGCTGCACCTCGCGGCCCCGCCACCGTGAACTTCGGGGCTCAGGGGCAGGGCCCGTCCCTGTACTTCACCGACCCTGACGGCAACCGCATCGAACTCAAGGGGCCGGCGACGGCCGGCACCGCCGGCGGCCGCTGACGCGCGTGCCGGGGGATTGCCTTTCGGTACGCGATGGCCCATGCTTGCGGCCAACGATGCGCTCGACCGCCGGGCAGAAGCCGGGCAGGATCCTCGAGCCGACAGGGGACAGATCGATGAACACCGGGCCGGGACGGTAGTCGTGGGGGATGCGCTCGATCCGCCCGCCGTGCTGTCCTTCCACGGCATGTGCAAGGCCTTCGGCGGCACCCGCGCGCTCGTCGACGTCGAGTTCGACCTGCGGCGCGGCGAGATCCTGGCGCTGCTCGGCCAGAACGGCGCCGGAAAATCCACGCTGATCAAGATCCTCGCCGGCGTGTACGCCGCCGATCCCGGCGAGATCCGGCTCGACGGCCGGCCACTCGACGGCGCGCGTCGCGGCGCGGTGGCGTTCATCCACCAGGATCTCGGGCTGATCGAGTGGATGAGCGTCGCCGAGAACATCGCGATGGCGCAGGGTTATCCGCGCCGGCGCGGCGTGATCGACTGGCGAGCCGTCGACGCGGCGGCCCGCCGGTCGCTGTCGATGATCGCCTACGACATCGACCCGCGTCGGCGCGTGTCCGACCTCACCCGCACCGAGAAATCACTGGTGGCGATCGCGCGTGCGCTGGGCGTCGACGCGCGCGTGCTCGTGCTCGACGAACCCACCGCGAGCCTGCCGCAGGCCGACGTCGCATTGCTCTTCGACGTGCTGCGCGGGTTGAAGGCGCGCGGCGTCGGGATGATCTACGTGTCGCATCGGCTCGACGAAGTCTTCGCGCTTTCCGACCGGCTCGTCGTGCTGCGCGACGGCCGGGTGGTCGATCGGCGACGCACCGCCGAGGCCGAGCCCGACGCGCTGATCGCGTCGATCATCGGCCGCCGGCCGGATGCGGTGTACGCGCGCAGCGGCGACGCGTCGACGACGCCGCTGCTGACCTGCGCCGCGCTCGCCATTGGCGACGTCGGGCCGATCGACTTCACGCTTCACGAAGGCGAGATCGTCGCACTGGTGGGCCTGCGCGGCGCCGGCCAGGAGGCGGTGGGCCGGGCGCTGGTCGGCGATCCGCCGGCCGCCGGCGGCGTCGTCTCGCTCTGCGGCCGGGCGCTCGCGCTGAGCACGCCGACGCAGTCGATCCGTGCCGGCATCGGATTCGTCGCCGCCGACCGCGTCGCCGAATCGATCGCCCCCGGCCTGTCGGTGCGCGAGAACCTGTTCATCAACCCGTCGGCCTCGGGGCGTGGCCTGTGGTCGTGGCGGCTGCCGGCCGACGAAGCCGGCGAGACGCGGGCGCTCGGCGGTGCCGTCGGGCTCGCGCCCAACGATCCCGACGCCGGTGTCGAGGTGCTGTCCGGCGGCAACCAGCAGAAGGTGGTCATGGCGCGCTGGATGCGCATCGGCCCGCGGGTGCTGGTGCTCGAGGACCCGACAGCCGGCGTCGACGTCGGCGCCAGGGCCGAGATCTACCGGCTGCTCGCGACGGCGACCGGCAAGGGACAGGGGGTGCTGCTGGTGTCCACCGACTTCGAAGAGGTTGCCGCGATCTGTCACCGTGCGCTGGTCTTCCACGGCGGCAGGGTCGTCGCCGAGATCGGCGGCACCGACCTGTCGGTCGAGGCGATCACCCGCGCGACCTCGATGCAGGCACCGGCGGCGGCACTTCCGGTGACGGCTCCTCCGGTGACGGCGCATCCGCCCGCCACGCGGGCCACGGCGTCGTGAACTCGATCAAGTCGACCGCGCTCGAGCCGACGGCGGCCGATCTGCAGCACCTGGGCCCGCTGGCCAGGCTGGTTCGGATCCTGCCGGTCTACGGCCTGCCGATCTGCACGGTGCTGCTGATCGTGCTGTTCTCGATCGTGCTGCCCGACACCTTCCCGACGATGCTCAACTTCCGCTCGATCCTCGGCGACAAGGCGATCATCGCGATGCTGTCGCTGGCCGCGATGATCCCGATGATGGCCGGGCGAATCGACCTCACCGTCGGCTACGGCATCGTGCTCTGGCACGTGCTCGCGATCGGCCTGCAGACGAAGCTGGGCCTGAGCTGGCCGGTCGCCTGCCTGATCGTGCTCGCGCTGGGCTGCCTGCTCGGCGCGATCAACGGCTTTCTCGTCGAGCTCGCACAGATCGACTCCTTCATCGCCACGCTCGGCACCGGCACCACGCTGTACGCGATCGCGCTGTGGTACACGCAGGGCCGCCAGGTGATCGGCGTGCTGCCGAAGGGCTTCACCGAGCTGTACACGTCGATGCCGCTGGGGATCCCGATCGCGGCGTTCTACGTGCTCGCGCTCAGCCTCGCGCTCTGGATCGCGAGCGAATACCTGCCGGTCGGGCGCTACCTGTACGCGATCGGCGCGAACCCGCGCGCGGCGACGCTCAACGGCATCCCGAGCCGGCGCTACGTGATCGGCGCATTCATCGCGTCGGGCCTGATCGGCGCGGTGGCGGGCATCGTGCTCGCGGCGCGCCTGCGCATCGGGCAGGCCAGCGTCGGCCTCGAGTTCCTGCTGCCGGCGCTGGTCGGCGCGTTCCTGGGCTCGACGACGATCCGGCCCGGGCGCGTCAACGTCTGGGGCACGATCATCGGCGTCGCGATCCTCGCGGTCGGGATCTCCGGCATCCAGCAGCTCGGCGGCGCGTTCTTCGTCGAGCCGCTGTTCAACGGCGTCACGCTGCTGATCGCGATCGGCATCGCCGGCTACGCGCAGCGCCGCAAGGGTGATTCGCGTCACGCGCGGGCCGCCCCCAACCCATCGGCCGGGGCGCCGCCGCCCAGTTGAGCGGCAGTCCGGCCACTCTGCCTTGCGCGCCTCGCGCCGGGTCCCATCTCCAGAAGAGGAAGCTGCCATGAAGACACGCCAGTTGTTGCCGCTGCTTGCCGCCGGTTTCGTGACGTCGTTCGTCGCGACCGCCGCGAATGCCGACGCGGTGGCCGACGCGAAGAAGATCGTCGAGAAGACCAGCACGCCGAACGCGCCGTGGGCCGGTCCGACGACCGGTCCGAAGGCGGTCGCCGGCAAGACCATCATCTACGTGTCGACCGACCAGCGCAACGGCGGGGCACTGGGTGCGGGCGAGGGCGTCAAGGAGGCGGCGGCGAAGATCGGCTGGACCTACAAGCTGATCGACGGCCAGGGATCGGTGTCGGGGCGCGCGAGCGGCCTCGCGCAGGCGATTGCGTCGAAGCCGGACGTGATCGTGCTCGGCGGCATCGATGCGACCGAACAGGCCTCGGTCATCGAGCAGGCGGGCAAGCAGGGGATCGTCGTGATCGGCTGGCATTCGTACGCGAAATCGGGTCCGCACGACAAGCTCCCGATCTTCAACAACATCACGACCGATCCGCTCGAGGTCGCGGCGTCGGCCGCCTCCTATCCGTGCGCCACCACCAACGGCAAGGTCGGTGCGGTCATCTTCACCGACTCGACCTACGAGATCGCGGTCGCGAAGTCCAATGCGATGGCGAAGGTGATCAAGGCCTGCGGCGACAGCAAGGTGCTCGAGATCGTCGACACGCCGCTGGCCGACGCCGCCAATCGCATGCCGCAGCTGACCACTTCGCTGCTGCAGAAGTACGGCAAGGCGTGGACGCATGCGCTCAGCATCAACGACCTGACCTTCGACTTCATGGCGCCTGCGCTGGCGGCGGCGGGCGTGCCCGGCAACGGCAATCCGCTCGCCGTGTCGGCGGGCGACGGCAGCGAGGTCGCGTTCCAGCGCATCCGCCAGGGCGAGTACCAGGCCGGCACCGTCGCCGAGCCGCTCAACCTTCAGGGCTGGCAGGTCGTCGACGAGGCCAATCGGGCGCTCGCGAAGGAAAAGCAGAGTGGCTTCGTCGCGCCGGCGCACCTGTTCCTGCCGACGAACATCAAGTCCGACGGCGGCCCGAAGAACACCTACGACCCGGACAACGGCTATCGCAAGGTGTACGCGACGATCTGGGGCAAGTGAGCCCTTCCGATCTCACCCACCGGAGACGACGATGCCCAAGCCCGACCTGCCGAAGCCCGACTACGCGAAGGCGATGACCCTCATCGGCCACTCCGACCAGGGTGGCCGCCCGGACGGCGTGCAGCTGATGGTCAACAAGCGCCACGCGTTCGTCGGCCACATGTTCTCGAAGGGCTTCAGCGTCGTCGACTGCTCCGACCCCCGTTCGCCCAGGGCGGTCGCCTACGTGCCGGCGCCACCGAACACGTGGAACCTGCACCTGCAGACCTTCGGCGACCTGCTGCTGGTGATCAATGCGAAGGACATGTTCGCGTCGGCCGAGTTCCAGGACGAGCGTGCCTACTACAAGGGGGCGCTGGGCGAGAAAGTCGGCACCGCCGCGTCGGCGGCGCCGAAGGCGCGAGACTGGACCGCCGGCATGGCGGTGTACGACATCTCAAGCCCGGCCTCGCCGCGCAAGATCGGCTTCCTGCCGGTCGAGGGCGGGGGCGTGCACCGTATCTGGTACACCGGCGGGCGGTGGGCCTATGTGTCGGTGCTGCTCGATGGCTTCACCGACTACATCTTCATGACGGTCGACCTCGCCGACCCGACGCAGCCGAAGGCCGGAGGCCGCGTGTGGCTGCCGGGCATGCACGCGGCGGGGGGCGAGACGATGAGCTGGCCGCCCACGCGACGCTACGGTCTGCACCACGCGACGGTCAGCGGGGACACCGCGTTCGGCGCGTGGCGCGATGCCGGTCTCGTGATGATCGACGTGGCCGATCGCGAGCACCCGACGCTGAAGCTGCACCGCAACTGGTCACCACCCTTCAACGGCGGCACGCACAACTGCCTGCACCTGCCCGATCGCGACCTGCTCGTCGTCGTCGACGAAGCCGTGATGGACGACTACGAGGACGGCTTCAAGCCGATCTGGCTCTTCGACCTGCGCGAGCCGTCGAACCCGGTGAGCATCTCGACCTTTCCCACCCCAGCCGAAGCGGACTACCGGTTCAAGGGCGGGCACTTCGGGCCGCACAACATCCACGAGAACCGGCCTGACGGCTTCGTGAGTTCGGAGAAGATCTTCGCGACGCTGCAGAACGCCGGGATTCGCGTCTACGACATCCGCAACCCGTATCGGCCCGAGGAGGTCGCGGCCTTCGTGCCGCCGACGCCGCCGCGGCTCGTCGATCACCGGCCCAACCGCCCGCTGGTGATCCAGTCCTGCGACGTGTACGTCGATCGCGACGGGCTGGTCTACGCGAACGACTACAACGGCGGACTCTACATCCTCGAGTACGAAGGCTAGGGCGCGGGGACCGGGGCTCGGGGCGCGGGCCGCGGGGCCCCGCCGTGTCGACGGCGGGGCCTTTGCAAGCTCTCGCCGTGTCTGCCTATACTTGACCGGGCCGAATTCCTGGGGGCGCGCGATGAAGCCCGGTCTGATCAAGAGCCTGTCTCGATATGCCTGCGTCGCGCTGGCGGTCGTCCTGTCCGGACTGCAGCCGGCCGCCGCGCAGCCTCGCCCATTGCCGCCGGGCACCGTGCAGGTCCAGCGCGTCGCGATCCCCGATCCGGGGGGGTTCGACCGGCCGATGATCGCCGCGTCGATCCTGCTGCCGGTGGGCTGGCGCGCCGAGGGCGGCGTCGTCTGGGATCCGCGCAACCTGTGCAGTGGCGGCTACGCGTTCAGGTGGCAGGCGGTGTCTCCGGATGGCGCGAGCAAGGTCGCGCTCGTCCCGGCGGAAGGCTGGACGACCAACAGTTTCGGGGCGACCGGCGGGCGGTGCCCGAACTGGCCGTTCACGAATCTGCGTGCGTATCTCGAGGCGCTGGTGGCCAAGCTCGACCAGCGCGCGCGCGTGCTCGATTTCAGGCCGCGCGAGGACCTGCGCCGCCAGTTCGCAGCGCTCGAATCGAGCTCGCCGCTGCCCAGCGGTGAGCTGCGCAGCTGGGTCGAGGCGGGCGAGGTGCTGGTCGCCTACACCGAGAACGGGCGCGAGATGCGAGGCACGATCGCCAGCGTCGCCTACTTCAGCTACAGCCGCTTCGACGGCTCGTGGGGCAACGCGCCGTTGGAGACGCTGAGCGGCGCCACCTTTCCCGGCTTCGCCGCGAGCGCGCCGGCCGGCATGCTCGACATGCAGCTCACCGAGGCGATCCGGGCGTCGGCGAAGCTCGACCCCGAGTGGAGCCGACGCATCAATGCGCACCGGGCGGCGATGAATCGGGACAATCTCGAGACCGCGCGCAAGATCGGCCAGATCAGGGCCAACACGAACGCCGAGATCCGCGACATCCAGAACAAGTCGTGGGAGCGGCGCATGAAGAGCCAGGATCGCATGCATCGGGAGTACAGCGAGACCCTCCGCGAGGTCGAGACCTATCGCGATCCCGACGCTGCCGGCGGCACCATCGAGCTGTCCAATCACTATGCGAACGCCTGGCGGCTGCAGGATGGCACCTACCTGCTCAGCAACGATCCTTCCCTGAACCCCTATGCGGCCACCGGGCAGGACGCCCGACGGCTGGAGGCGATGAGATGAACCCAATGCAGCGGCTGTCGATCGTCGCCACCGCGTCGATCGGCGTCTGTTCGTCGGTCGCGCTCGCGCAGGACTCGTTCGGCGGCAGGCCGGCGCCGCAGGCGACGTTCCCCATGCAGGGAGGACAGGCGCCCGCGTCCGGTCCGTACACGGGCCAGGGTGGTGCGCAGGGCCAGGGCGGCTTCCAGGGTCAGGGCGGGTTCCAGGGCCAGGGCGGCGTCCAGGGGCAGGGTGGTTTCCAGGGTCAAGGCGGTGCCCAGGGTCAAGGCGGCGCCCAGGGTCGAGGCGGCTTCCAGGGGCAGGGCGGTGCGATGGGCATGGGCGCCGGCTCGGACGGTGCGGAGCGCCAGGATTTCGGCGTCGCGGCGACCGCCGAGCTGCACTCGGGCGCGATGCACGGGCCGACGCCGACGTCGATCCCCGGCGGCAAGCTGCTGACCACGCAGGAACTGGTGCAACTGGTCCAGGCTCGGCGACCGTATCTGCTGTTCGACGTCCTCGGTGGCGCCGAAACGCTGCCCGGCGCGATCCCGGCCGTCGCGGCGTCGCAGGCAGGCAGTTTCGACGATCCCGTGCAGCGACAATTCGGCCAGTACCTGCAGCAGGGCACCCAGGGCAGGCGCGACGTGCCGCTCGTCTTCTATTGCCTCAGCACCCAGTGCTGGATGTCGTACAACGCCTCGCTGCGCGCGATCCGGCTTGGGTACACGAACGTGCTCTGGTATCGCGGCGGGATCGAGGCCTGGAAGGGTGCGGGGCTGCCGACGATGCCGGCCAATGCAATGGGCGCGAACGCACCCGGGCCGAACGGCCAGGCGCCCGGCGCGGGACAGCAACCGGCGTATGGGCAGCCGCAGCCCGGGTACGGGCAGCAGCCCGCCTATGGGCAGCAACCCGGCTACGGCCAGCAACCCGGATACGGCCAACAGTCCGGGTATGGCCAGCAGCCCGCCTACGGCCAATCCCCGGCTTACGGGCAGCAGTCCCCCTACGGCCAGCAGCCCGGGTACGGCCAACCGCAGGGGGCCGGCCAACCGCAGGGCTACGGGCAGCAGCAGCAGTCGCCGTACGGCCAGCCGCCCGGCTACGGCCAATCGCCCGCATACGGTCAGCAGCCCGGGTATGGTCGACAGCCCGGCGGGCGCTGAGGGCCGCCGGGCGCAGGCTGCAGGCCTGCGTAGCAAGCCCACGGCCGCCGGCGTCGCATGGCATCTCGGTCGATGCACCTGTTCACCTACGGCTCGCTGATGTTCGCACCGGTCTGGCTTCGCGCGACCGGGCGCGGCGATATCGGCGAGGTCGCGACGCTGTACGGGCACCGCCGTCTGGTGGTGCGTGGCGAGACCTACCCCGGGCTGGTGCCGGCGGCAGCGGACGCGCCGGCCGCGCGGGTCGACGGCATCCTGTATCGCGACCTGGACGAGGCCGACCTCGGGCGCCTGGACGCCTTCGAGGGTGACTGGTATCGGCGCGAGACGCGCGACGTGATCGTCGGCAGTACGCGGGAGACTGCGCAGGTCTACCTGTTCCTGCGGCCGGAACTGCTCGAGGACGTCGACTGGTCGGTCGACGATTTCTCGCGCGACGGCCTCGGGCGTTTCATCGAGCGATACTTCGGCTGAACGCGCGCAGGCGCAATTGCCAAACGGCGACCCGGTATCGGCGCGTCATTCGCGCTTGATGCCGCGCTCCCGGATCACCCGGCCCCACAGTGCCTGCTGGTCGCGTAGGAACACCGCCGGATCGCCGTCGAAGGTGTTGCCGCCGAGCGCACGCACGCGGCCCAGCACCTCGGGGTCGTTCATCGCGTCGCCGACCGCGCGCTTCAGTGCCGCCACCGTCTCGGCCGGCAGGCCTGCCGGTCCGAGCACCGGGTTCCACTCGAGCACCTCGTGCCCCTTCACGCCGGCCTCGGCGGTGGTCGGCACGTCGGGCAGCGCGCGCGAGCGCGTCGCAGCGGTGACGGCGAGCGGTCGCAGGCGTCCGGAGGTGATGTGGCCCAGCGAGGACGCGACGTTCGCGAAGAACAGCGGGACGTGGCCGGCCATCACGTCGTTCAGCGCCGGGCCGCCGCCGCGGTACGGCACGTGGGTCAGCTGCACGCCGGCGAGCTGCTCGAAGAGCGCACCGGCCAGGTGCTGGGCCGAGCCGTTGCCGGACGACGCATAGGACAGGCCGCCCGGCTTCGCGCGCGCGAGGCGCAGCACGTCGGCGACCGATTTCGCGTCGAAGGATGGCGTGCACACCAGCACGTTCGGAAACTGCGCGAGCACCGCGATCGGCGTGAACGCGGAGGCGGTGTCGTAGGGCAGCTTGGGGAACAGCGCCGGGTTCACCGCGAAGGAGGATGCGTCGAAGAGCAGCGTCGTGCCGTCGGGCGCGGCGCGCGCCACCTGGCCCGCGGCGATCGTTCCGCTCGCGCCGGGCTTGTTCTCGACGATCACCGACTGGCCGAGCGAGGCGGCGACGCGCGGCGCGATCAGCCGCGCCATCGTGTCGGCGCCGCCCCCGGTGGGATACGAGACGATCAGCGTGATCGGTCGTCCGCCCGCGATCGGTGCCGCGACCGCAGGCCGTGCGAACAGCGCGGGGGCGAGCGCGGCCGCACCGGCCGCGGCGCAGGTGTCGAGCAGGCGTCGCCTCGCGGGTGAGCGTGGCACTGCGCCGTGGTGGATCGGTCGGGGCATCGTTCTGGTCTTTGGCAGGTGGTGACGCGTCGGCGCGATTATGCCGCCCACGGGGCGGGCCGGCGTTTACCACGGATGGGTGATTGACGACGACGCGCGACCCCGGCATTGGTGGGTCTGCCGACGATGTGCGCCGGTGGACCGGCAGAACCGGCCGCACGGTACCGCTTCACGCGTCTGCCTCACGAGCCTGAATGCGCAACACCTGATGATGAGCTTCCGCGTCGCACCGAGTCGCGCGTCCGAGACCGCACTGCAGCCGCTCGCGCCGTTGCTCCTGCAGCTGTACCGAGGCGCGCGCGAACTGCCGCGCGGCGCGTTCGAGGCGT
Organism: Lautropia sp.; assembly: GCA_050248115.1. GTDB lineage: Bacteria > Pseudomonadota > Gammaproteobacteria > Burkholderiales > Burkholderiaceae_E > Lautropia. The sequence goes on along the minus strand of JBFWSZ010000007.1, from coordinate 158,477 downwards.
TCGCGCTGTCGCGCGTGCGCCTGGGCCTGCGCTTTCACGCCGCCGTCTGGGGGCAGGGCGTGACCGACGGCGTCTCCGTCGCCGCGACGTGGGCGCACACCTCGGAGATCGACCCCGATTCGACCGTGGCGTGGCAGGCGTTCAATGCCCGCGACAAGCTGATCCCGATCACGCTCGCCAACCCGGACCGGGCCGTGCAGTCGCATACGCCTAGCCTCTTCCCGGGCCCGGACGGCGCCGTCTGTCGCGACTGGGCCGCGCGTTACGGCTGCCAGCAGGTGATGATCCTGTCGACGCGCGACGGCATCGCCGGTGCGGGTGCGCCGGGCGCCCTGCCGGTACGCTGGCTGGCGCTCTACCGTCCCGATCCGGACGATGCGTACACCAGCGCCGAGCACGCGCTCAGCGACCTGCTGATGCCCCACCTGATGGAGGCGCTGACGATCAACCGTCTGGTCGACGAGGCCTGCCCGCGGCCGCCGGGGCTGGGTGTGCCCGCGATGGCACTCGCCGATGGCGACGGCCGCATCCGATTTGCCGACGAAGCCTTCCGCAGTGGCCTCGCCAGCGAATGGCGCGAGGCCGCCGACCACCTGCCGACGGCGCTGATGCAGGCGATCGATGGGCGCGCCGCGGTCGAGCACGTCGGCCACCGGGTGCGAATCCACATCCGGCGCTGCGCCGACATGCTGCTGCTCGCGCTGCAGCCGCCGACGCCGCTCGACGACCTGCCGGTGCAGCGCGCGCGCATCGCGAACCTCTTCGCCGACGGACACAGCTACAAGGCGGTCGCGCGCATGCTCGGCCTGTCGCCGTCGACGGTGCGCAACCAGATCGCGAGCGCGTACCGCGACCTCGCGATCGGCAGCCGCGGCGAGCTCCGCGCGCTCGCGCGGCAGGGCAACCCGGCCGCCTGAAGCACGCCCGTGTCGAAATCGCCGCGGCTCGATCGTCGCGACTCGATACACAGGGAGGCATCATGGGCAAGGTACGCGTCGCAGGCTTCACGCTCTCGATCGACGGCTTCGGCGCCGGGCCGTCGCAGTCGCTCGCCGACCCGCTCGGGCAGGGCTGCCGCGACCTTCACCGCTGGCTGGTCGGCACCCGCACCTTCAAGGCGATGTTCGGCCAGGACGGCGGCGTCGAGGGCATCGACGACGACTTCGCGCGTCGCGCGATGCAAGGCGTCGGCGCCTACGTGCTCGGTCGCAACATGTTCGGCCCGGTCCGCGGCCCCTGGCCCGACGACGCGTGGAAGGGCTGGTGGGGCGACGACCCGCCGTACCACGTGCCGACCTTCGTGCTGACGCACCACCCGCGCGCGCCGCTCGAGATGAAGGGCGGCACGACCTTCCACTTCGTCACCGACGGCGTCGAGGCTGCGCTCGAGCGGGCGAGGACGGTGGCCGGCGATCGCGACGTGCGGATCGGCGGCGGCGTGTCGACCGTGCGCCAGTGCCTCGAGCGCGGGCTCGTCGACGCGATGCACCTCGCGGTCTCGCCGCTGCTGCTCGGCCGCGGCGAAGCGATGTTCGCCGGCCTCGACCTGCCCGCGCTCGGCTACCGGGTCGAGGACAGCGTCGCAGGCGAACTGGCGACGCACGTGCAGATCGTGCGTGCAGATCGTGCGTACACCTAGCCTCCGCTGAGCGCCTGGAACACGAAGAGCGTCCCGCCGTCCGGCACCCGGTCGGACAGCGTGCGCCGATCGATCAGCACCGCGTCGTCGATGCTCACCGTCACGTGCCGGCGCAGCGCACCCTGTTCGTCGAGCACGTAGTCGGAGAAGCCGGGCGCGATCGCGTTCATCGCCTGCAGGACCTGCGCAGCCGAGCCGGCCGGCACCCGGATCTCGCGATCGGCGAGCATCGGAAAGAACCGGTGCAGATGCGGTGTCGTCTTCACCGTGACCATGCCGGCTATCCGAAGCGCACCGAGTACACCGGCGGATAGTTGTTGCCCAGGCATTGCCACGACCGGCCGCGGTCCTCGGACAGGTAGACGTTGCCGGTCGTGCTGCCGAAGCACAGCGTGTCGCCCGAGACGTCGAGCGCGTGGCGCAGCACGACGTCGTGTGCGTTCTCCTGCGGCAGTCCATCGCGCAGCGCTGTCCAGGATTGGCCCCCGTCGCTCGTCTGCGCGACGAACAGCCCCCCGCCGAGGGTCATGCGCTGCGCGTCGCTGCGCGCCGGCACGAGCCAGGCCGTGCGGCCGTCGCTCTGGTCGACCGCCACCGGAAAGCCGAAGTGCACGCCCGCATCCGGCGCGCTGACCTTGCGCCAGTTCCGCGCGCCGTCGTCGCTGTAGAAGACGCCGCAGTGATTCTGCTGCCACAGGTGATCCGGTTGGCCGGCGCAGGCGCTCACGAAGTGCGGATCGTGGACCCACTCGGCCTGCGGGTCGGGCGAATACTCGTTGACCATGCCCTTGTTGCGGCTCGCCCAGGTCTCGCCGCCGTCGCGGCTCTCGATGACGCCCGCCGTCGACACCGCGACGAACAGGTGATCCGGATCGCGCGGATCGACGATGATCGAATGGATGCCGGGCTCGAACACGCCGTAGTCGATGCTCGCCGGCGTGCCCATCCACTGATTCTGGCTGGTGGCGCCGCCCGCGGACAGATCGCCTCCGCGGCTCTCGTGATTCCAGAGGCTGCGGTTCAGCGCCCAGGTATCGCCGCCATCGTCGCTGACGAACAGGCCGCCTGGGATCGTGCCCGCATAGCAGCGGCCCGGTTGGGAGGAAGGGCCGAAGGCGATGTTCCAGATCTTGTAGACCGTGGCATCGGCATACTGCGGTTCTCCGGTCGGCGCGTCCGGGTCGAAGTCGGGCGTGGGCAGCGTCTTCACGATGTAGCGCGCGCCCTTCGGGTACTTGAGCGTCAGCACCTCCTGCCAGCTCGCGCCGCCGTCACGCGAGCGCGACAGCTTCGGCCCCCAGTGCCCGTGATCCAGTGACGCCCAGAGCGTGCCGTCGCGCGGATCGCGAGCCGCGTAGCAGACCGGCACGCCTTCGTGCGCAATCGGTCGGGCGCGCCAGCCCGTGTCGACGCGGTCCACCAGGACCGTACCCTTGCGGGTGCCGAGAACGATCAGATCAGCCATCACCATTCCCTCGGGATCGATCCCTTTCCGTTGACCACGGTGCAGACTAGCCCCGGTTGCCCGACGACGCAATCGGCGCGACATCGACGAGACGCGGAAAGTGGCTTCCGTGCGGAGAAGGGTCACGGATCAGTGATTGACGTGCAGCGGCGCCCGCGCGCTTCGGGGTCGAATCCGTGGTCCATCTGCCGGCGCGCGCCGTACATGCCGCTGTAGCTGGCGATGATCGTGCTGGTCAGGTAGGTGCGATCGAAAGCCGGGCCCGAGAGTGCTTCCAGCGACGCCTGCGTGCGCGACGCGACCGGGCTCGAAGCGGCCGGAGGCTTCACGGCCAACCGGCTGGCCGCGGCCTGCAGCCGCTCGATGGAGCCGCGGTGGTACTCGGCCGTGCGCGCGGCGAAGCGCCTGATCTCCGGGTCGCTCGACGTCTGCTCGGCCATCTCGCCGAACAGCACCTGCGCTCAGCTCACTCGCAGCGGAAGTTCGCCGCGTCGTCGATGCTGCCGGCGCCGACATGGCGCGTCTGCTTCGGGTACGCGCACAAGGGCCGCGTGCGACCCGGGAACGCGCGCCCCGACGCCATCAGCGCGTCCGGTGCCTGTCCGTTCTCGACCCACGCGACCAGCGCGCCGAAGGGGTCGAACTGGTCGAGCGACGGGCCGCCGCCGCAGTGCCCCATGCCGGGCACGTGGAAGTAGCGCGCGAATGCCTGCGTCGCCGCGAGGCCGCCGTTCGCCTCGGCGAGTCGCTCGTACCAGCGCAACGTGCCGTTCGCGTTGAGCAGCGCGTCGCCGATGCCCATGTAGACGATCGCCTTCGCGCCGCGCGCCTTGAAGCCCGTGTAGTCGGTGCCGTTCGATGCGGTGACCGGCGCCGACGCCGCGAGCCGCGGCGGATCGCGGTCGAAGTCGAACGCGAGGTAGTCGAAGTCGGGCGCCGGCGGCGTCATGAAGACGAAGCGGATCGAGGTATTGGTCGCTCGCCGGGCGTTGGGCGTCGGGGTGTTCGAGGTGCCGAGCATCGCGCCTCGCCACTGTCCGACGGCGATGTCGATCGGGTACGGCTCGTACAGCCGCTTGCCGCGCGAGTCGGTCGGTCCAGCGAGCACGCTCGTCAGTGCCTGCACCTGCGGCGCGGCCAGACAGCTCGCCGTCTTCTCGCCCTCGCACTGCAGCGCGCGGGGACTGTAGCGGCACGCGCGGTAGTCGTCGACGATGCCGTCGACGAGGCCGTCGAGCCCGTCGCACCGCTTCGCCACGTCGGTGGCGAGCAGCGAGAGGTCGGCGTCGGAAAACGCACGACTCAGGATCGGCCTGCCCGCGTCGTCGCGCGGCGCGATCGCGGTGAAGGCCTGCAGGATCTGCATCGAGCCGATCTGCGCGACGTGCTGCTCGAGGATCGGCGCGCCGGCGACGATGCCGTCGAACGCGTCGGCGAATCGCTGCGAGGCCACGAGCGCCTGGCGCCCGCCGCCCGAGCAGCCGGCGAAGTAGGACCGGCTCGGCGCGCGGCCGTAGTACGTGCCGATCACCGACTTCGCACGCGTGGTCACCGCTTCGATCGCGCGGTAGCCCCAGTCGATGCGCGCCTCGGGATCGAGCCCGAACGACGCGTCGCGCGGATCGGAGGCCTGGTGGCCGAAATCGCTGCTGACCACCGCGTAGCCGTCGGCGAGCGCGGGCTTCGAGCCGTTGCGGTCGAAGCCGTATGCGGGCTTCACCGAGCCGTCGGTGCCGCCGCCGCCCATGAACTGGAAGCGCCCGTTCCACGCGTCGGGCAGCCTGAGCTCGAAGTGCGTCGCGTAGCGCGCGCCGTCGACGCCGGTCCGCTCGCCGAACACGCCCGAGAGCACGCAGTGCGACGGAAGGCGCTGCTTGCCTGCTCGCGCCTCGCCTTCGGCGACGTGCGCGGTCGACACGATGCGCGTCGCCGGCAACGCGAGGCGCTGCAGCTGCGCGCAGTCCGTCGGCGACTTCGATGCCTCGGCGCTGGCCGCTTCGGCGCGCGCGCCGAAGGTCAGGCATGCGGCAATCGCGGCGACCGTGCCGATCGCGCCCATGGCGAAGGTTCCCGGCCTGCTCCCGAGTGCTTGCATCGTGCTGTCTCCGTGGTGCTTCGTGTATGTCGCCGGACTCTAGCCCGTCGTGCAGGGTCCGCGCCGACCGCGTTCGCACAAGCTGTGTTGACTGGCGGAGCAACGCGCGCTGCCGTCGGCATCGCGGCGGCAGCGCGCGATGCGTCGATCCGCGTCGATCCGCGCCGATCCGCGGCAAGTCGCCCACGTCGTGCCGGCGGTGTCAGAATGGCGGCTCTTGCAACGTGCGATCAAGAGGCTGCCTTGGCCATCGAACCGCGCCGTCCACGTGCCGACGAACTCCAGGCCGTGCAGGCGCACATCGCGCGCAGCATCAACGCGCTCTGCAGTCGCCACGGATTCGGCGAGCCGGCGCGCGCGCGACCTGCCGAGTTCCAGGCGGAAGCCTTTGCCGAGGACCCCGAGGGTTTCGGCGTCGCGTGCGAGGGCGACGCGTCGTTCGCTTGGAGCAGCGGCCGGTTCTGGTTTCTCGCCGAGTTGTTCGTCGCACCGGACCGGCAGGCCGCCGGCGTCGGAAACCGGCTTCATGTGAGGCGGTCGCGCCGTCACCTCGTCGGCCGCGGGATAGGGAATGCTCGACACGTGCCGTCGCTCGCTGCCGAAGGCTTCGGTATGCTTGCACGAGGCGAAGGTCCGGGGATGTTTCCGATGCTTCGATCCTGCGATCCTGCGATTCGGCGAATCGCCGGACGTTCTGAGGTCGCTTGTCCTTCGACGACGACCCGCTGACGCAGACCCCCCGCCGACAACCCGATGACGCACCCGAGGAGACCCCGATGAACGACCGCCCCACCCGTCGCCGCATGCTGCACGCGATCCTTGCCGGCGCGACCGCCGGCACCGCCGTTTCGTTCGGCGCGCCGCTGCGCGCGCAGGCCTGGCCGACGCGACCGGTGAAGCTGCTCGTCGGCTTCTCCGCCGGCGGCGGCGCCGACGCGATCGCGCGCACGATCGCGCAGCGCCTTGGAGACGCGCTCGGGCAGAGCGTCGTCGTCGAGAACCGCCCCGGCGCCACCAGCACGATCGCTGCCGAGGTGCTCGCGAAGTCGCCGCCCGACGGCTACGCGCTGATGCTCGCCGATTCCTCGCTGCTGATCGCGTCGCGCGCGATGGCGAAGGTGAACTTCGACGTGCTCACCAGCTTCGCGCCGATCGGCTCGGTCGCGATCGCGCCGCTCGCGATCGCGGTCGCCGCGAACTCGCCGCTGCGCTCGCTCGAGGACATGGCCACTGCTGCAAAGCGCCAGGACCCGAAGCTGATCTATGCGACCTCGGGCATCGGCACCGTGCACCACCTCGCGATGGAGTCGCTGCTCGCGCAGGCGAAGCTCGAGATGACGCACCTGCCGTACCGCGGCGCCGCGCAGATCCTGCCCGACCTGATCGGCGGCCAGGTGCCGATCGGCGTCGTCAGCGCCGGCGCCGCGGTCGGTCCGGTCGAGGCCGGCAAGATCCGCGTGCTCGGCCTCACCACACCGGCGAAGCTCGCGAGCGCGCCGTGGCGGCCGGTCGCCGACTGGCTGCCGGGCTTCGACGCCGCGCCGCGGCTCTTCCTGATCGCACCGGCAGGCACGCCGGATGCCATCCTCGCGCGGCTCGACGAGGAGAACCGCCGCGCGATCGCCGATCCCGCGGTCGCGCAGACGCTGCAGAAGCAGGGCGCGGTGCCGACGCCGTCGAGCCGCGCCGAGCTCGCGACGCTGTTGCCCGCCGAGGTCGAGCGCTGGGACGCGCTGATCCGGCGCGGGAACATCTCGATCAAGTGAGGGGGCGGGTGGCCCGCCTCGACCGCTACTCGACCCTGATCTTCGACTGCGAGATCATCCGCCCCTTCTGCGCGTGGTCCTCGCGGATCGCCGCGGCGAACTCGGCCGGCGTGCTCGCGACCCGCTGGTAGCCCTTGCCGGTGACCTGCGTCGCGTCGAACGCCGGATCGGCCATGATCGACGCGACGTCGCGCGCGATCCGCTCGACCGTCGCATCGGGCGTGCCGCGCGGCGCGAGGATGCCGAACCACGAGCGCGGCCCGACCTCGGGGTACCCGGCCTCGCGCAGCGTGGGCACGTCCGGCCACTGCGGATTGCGTCGCGGCGCGGCGATCGCGAGTGCCTTCATCCGGCCGGTGGACAGATGGCCACCGGTGGTCGCGGCGCCGCCGAGCGTCATCTGCACCTCGTTGGCCAGCGTCGCGGTCAGCGCCGGCGCGATGCCCTTGTAGGGCACGTGCGTGAGATCGATGCCGGTCTCGAGCTTCAGCGTCTCGAAGAGCAGGTGCGGCTGGCTGCCCGCGCCGTACGAACCGTAGTTGAGCGGCGTCGGCGATGCCTTCGCGAGCGCGACGAGCGCCTTCATCGAGTCCGCCTTCACCGACGGGTGCACCACGACCATCTGGTAGAGGTCGATCAGCTGGGTGACCGGCACCAGGTCCTTCATCGGGTCGAAGGGCAGCTTCGCGTACAGGTGCGGGTTGCTGGTGATCGACGAGTCCGAGGTGAAGAGCAGCGTGTGTCCGTCGGGCGCGGCCTTCGCGACGAAGTCGGTGCCGATGATTGTCGCGGCTCCGGCGCGGTTCTCGACGATCACCGGCTTGCCCCAGAGCACGCCGAGCCGCTCGGCGAGCGGTCTCGCGAGCCCGTCGACGCCGCCACCCGGCGGGTACGGCACGACGAGCCGGACGGTGCCGGTCGGATAGGACTGCGCGGCGGCGATCGGGACCGCGAGCGCGGCCGGGAGGGCGAGGGCGAGGGCGAGAGCGAAACGGATCATCGAGATTCCTCCTCCAGGGTCGTTGGGCGATCGGGGACAAGGCGAACGCGACGCGCGTCGGGCGATCGCGGTGCGGGTCAGGCGACGAACGCGACCGCGATGCCGGCGGCTTCCTCCGCGGGCACGACCAGGCGCTCGCCGTCTTCGGCGAACGGCACCCGGTTGTCGCGCAGCCGCGCGGCCTGCGCGGCGAGGTCGGGGCAGCGGAATGCGACGGCCGCGACCGCCGGCACCGGCGGTCGAAGCGATCCCGGCGCGAGCCGCGACAGTCCGCCGCCATCGACGATCGTCAGCGTCGAGAACGAGAACGCGAAGCGCGCGCCGCCTTCGACCGGTGAGGGCACGACGCCGGTGTAGGCGCGATAGCGCGCGACGAAGCGCTCGACCTCGTCGACCAGCAGCACCGTGTCGGCGAGCTCGGTGCAGCCGTTCGGGTGCGAGGTGTAGCGCGGCTGGTAGATGAAGGCGGGTGTCAGGTGGCGGGCGGCCTGGATGTAGCCCTCGGGCGAGTCGTCGGGCGCGAACTGCACGCGCTCGAAGCGGGCGGTGCGCGTGCCCTCGGGCGTGTCGACGTCGCGCTGCAGCGGGATCACGCCCGAGGTCTTCAGCCCGGCGGCGGCGAGTTGCGCATCGACCGCCGCGCAGTCCTCGGTCCCGAAGCAGATGATGTGGCCGCCCTGGTGGCGGCGCAGGAACGCGTCGATCCGCGGGCTCGGCGCAGCCGGGTCCTCGTGAGCCAGGATCTCGAGGTAGTTTCGGCCGAACATCACGCAGCGGTTGCCCTGGCCCATCCGCGCGACCGGCTCGCCGGGCCGCGCCGCGCCCGAGTGCGCCGACCACGGCGTCAGCACGAAGCCCATTCGTTCGTACCGGCGCGCGGTGTCCGCGATGTCGCGCACCGCAAGGCCGACGTGGTTCACGCTGTGGATCGGGGTCGTCATCCGCGCCTCCTGTTCTATCCGGTGTCTCGGCCGGTGCCGTCGAGTCTATCCTCAACCAGCGCGAGTTCGAGCCGCGACGCGACGCACAGCCGCAGCCGCCCGCGCCCGGCCTTCTCCAGCGCGATGCCGCACGCCTGCTCGGCGAGCCGGCGCCGCAGCAGAATCAGCCGTGCCTCGAGGTTGTCGACGATGTCGGGCAACCGGATCGACGGATCGAGCCGGATCTCGCGGTTCGTGAACTCGGTGCGACCGGTCTGCGCGTGTTCGCTCAGCAGCCGCCACAGCACCGCGCCGGCGACGCCCTTGATGATGTACGCGTCGTCGACGAAGATGCTGTTCGTGCCCGCGTAGCAGCGCACGCGCACCGGGCGGCCGTCGGACGGTCCGGCGCAGGGGATGCCGGCCGGGGCCGCGGCCGGCCCGCCGCCGGCGGCGGGCGCTGCGTCGGCCCGCGGCCTCGCATCGGATGTCGGCGACGACTCGGTGCTCGCCTCCTGCGCCGACTCCGGCATCGACCCCAGCGCCCGCAGGCTCGCCGCGACCAGCCCCGCCAGCGCGACGAGCGCGTCCTCGTGGTCGTAGCCGAAGGCCATGTCCTCCTCGCTCTCGACGAAGAGCGCACCGAGCACGCGCCCGGCGTGGATCAGCGGCGCGCCGACCTGGCTGTGCGGGTCGGCGAGGCCGGGATACGGGATCTCGGTCGACAGCACGTTGCCGGCGCCGTCGGCGAGCGTGACTTCGCGGATCGTGCGGCTGTAGCGGTAGGCGTGCGTGAGCCAGCTGATGCGGATCACCGTGCGCGCCTGCACGCAGACGCCCAGCACCCCGTCGCCGACCGCGATCTCGGAGCCGACCCCCGAGGCCTCGTATCCGCGCGAGCCGACCGTGTAGAGCCGCCCGGCGGCCTCGTCGTGCACGAGGAAGGCCGCGTGCCGGCTGCCGATCTCGGTCGTCAGCGCGTCGAGCGTCGCGTCGACGAGCGTACCGACGTCGGTGCAGCGGGCGATCGCGTCGCAGGCGCGCCGCAAGCCCGCGAGCGGATTGCACGGCGGCGGCGGCAGCGGCAGCACCCTGCCCGGTGTCGCCTCGACGTCGAGCACCTCGTAGATGTCCGAACCCAGCAGGCGGAACACGCCCGCCATGCCGGTGTGCGACGCGATGCCCTCGAGGTGCGCCTTCATCCGCTCGAACAGCGGCCCGGACTTCTCGGTGCGCAGGTAGTGGAGCGTCATCCGGTACAGGCGCGCGCTGCGCGGATGCGGCACCGTGAGCTGCGCATAGGGGTTGTCGAGGATGTTGCGCCGGGTCTTGCTGAAGAACTGGTAGGACAGCGCCACGTGACGCTCGTCGATGTAATGGACCTGCGACAGCATCGCGACGTTGGGCACGCCGTCGGCCGAGCAGGTCGCCACCACCGCCGGGTTCGCGCCTTCGAGCGCGTCGCGGATCTGGTCGAGCGACACCTTCATGCGGTGTCCCTGACCAGCTTGCCGGCACGCGGTCCCGGCGTCTGCTCGTGAAGGGTGTCGATCGTGAACTCGACCGCGACCAGGTCGTCGACCGCCTGCTCGAACGCGGCGCGGGTGAACGCCTCGTCCACGCCCACCAGCGCGAGTTAGCGGACCATGTTTGCCAGGTGCGTGCGCAGGCGCGGCACGTCGGACGGCATCGCGTCGCGCACGCGCGCGTCGCTGCCCTTGGCCTGCACGCCGACGTTCGTCAGCGGCACTTCGAACACCACGGCGATCCGCCCCGTGCGCGCGACGTCTGCGACCAGGTCGGCGGCCTGGTCGCGGCGCAGCCAGATCGTCGCCGTGCGCCGGTCCTCGTGCACCTGGCAGCCCATGCCCCAGCACACGCTGGGGCGCCGGTCGACGCCGGCCGACGCGGCGACGATGTCGCAGCGGTCGTTCAGCAGGGCCAGCAGTGCGTCGTCCATCGGATTCGTGAAGCGGAGGCCGGATACGGTGTCCGGCGTGAGGCGGTGCCCGCGGTGCGCGGCCCTGCCTACCCGGATCTTAAGGTTCTTTTAGCGTTTCGCTAGCGAATTCTTAGGAGCGGGCCCCGCGCCCGATTCCTAGACTTGCTCCACCGATCGCCGCACGACTTCGCGCACGGTCGCCGGCCCCAGCGGCCATCCGATCCCGACACCCCATCCGAACCTTTACCAGGAGCACGCCATGCACGTCGACCTCGACGAAATCGCCGCCATCGTCAACGCCAACCGTCAGCCCCGCGAGGACATCTACCGCGGCATCCACAAGGCGCTGCGACTGCGCATGACCGACGTTCTCGTCGCCGTCGGACGTCTGGACTGTACCGACGCCGCCGCCGTCGCCGCCCTCTGTACCGACCTTGCGCAATTCTGCGATCTCTGCGTCGACCACCTCGGCCACGAGAACGAATTCATCCATCCGATGCTCGAGGCGCGGGTGCCGGCCTCCAGCCGGCGGATCGCCGGCGAGCACGTCCAGCACGAACACGACGTCGCCGAGCTGCGCCGCGCGATCGACGCGCTCGCGCACGCCGACGACGCCACCCGTGCCGCCACCGCCCACGCGCTCTACCTCGGCCTGAGCGTGTTCGTCGCGCACAACCTCGTGCACATGGTCGTCGAGGAGACCGAGCACAATGCCGTGCTCTGGCACCACTACGACGACGCGGCGATCGACGCGATGCACCGCAGGCTGGTCGGCTCGATCCCGCCCGATCAGATGATGGCCACGATGCGGATGATGATCCCGGCGCTGTCGCCGGCCGAGCACACCGCGATGCTGGCCGACATCCGCGCGACGGCACCGGCGCCGGTCTTCGACGCGATGTGCGGGCTCGCGCGCGAGGTGCTGGCGCCCGCGGACTGGGACAGGCTGCGTTCTTCGATCGAATGACGGCTCCGGCCGACGTCGTCGCGCCCGAGGCTCCCGTATGATGCACCCGTCGAGCGCACCCGCGGGTGGTGCGACGCGACGCGCCCGCCCGGCCGCACACTGCCGCCGGCGCGGTCGCCCCGACCGGGACCCGACGCGAGGAGCCGATGAGACGCACGATCGAGCGCACCGACGAGCGCATCCTGATGTCCGACACCTTCGGCCGCGACGATGCGCGCGCCGATCGCCCAGACCACGGCACGATCGAGGAGCCGTCGCGGCGCACGCCGGTCTACCACCGCTGCGACGTCCTCGTCGTCGGTGGCGGTCCGTCCGGCACCGCGGCCGCCGCCGCGGCCGCCGCCGAGGGCGCCGACGTCACGCTCGTCGAGCGCTACAACCACCTCGGCGGGCTCTCGACCGGCGGCCTCGTGATCTGGATCGACCGCATGACCGACTGGCACGGCAATCTCGTGATCCGCGGCTTCGGCGAGGAGATCCTCGACCGGCTTCCGGCCGACGCGATCGCCGGCCCGCCGCGCGACGCCTGGGGCTCGCGCGATGCCGCCAAGGCCGCGCACTGGTCGATGCGCACCGCGGCCTACCACGGCGTCGTCACCTGGTCGCCCACCATCGATCCCGAATGGCTCAAGCTCGAAAGCCAGCGGATCCTGCTCGAGCGCAACGTGAAGCTCGTCTATCACGCGTGGGTCGCGCAGCCGATCGTCGAGGACGGCGCGGTGCGCGGCGCGGTCTTCGAGAGCAAGGAAGGGCGCATGGCGATCCGCGCGAAGGTCGTCGTCGACGCCACCGGCGACGGTGACCTCTTCGCGCGCGCCGGCGGCGGCTTCGACGACGACATCGAGGAAGGCGACATCCACCACGCGATGAACACCGCGTGGATGTTCGGCGGCGTCGACATGCCGCGCTTCATCGACTTCCGCCAGAACCAGCCCGAGGCCTTCGCCGCGTTCATGCAGCGCGGGCGCGACGCGCACGGCCTCTTCGAGCGCGCGTTCGTCTCGTGGCGAGACGACGTCGCGCTCTTCATGGGCCCGCGCCAGACCGGCTACTCCGGCCTGAACGTCGACGACATGACGGCCGTCGAGGTCCGCTCGCACGAGCTGATGCAGCGCCACCTCGCGTTCTTCCGCGAGCACGCGCCCGGCTTCGAGCGCGCGTGGCTGCTGCTCTCCGCGCCGCAGCTCGGCGTGCGCCACACCCGCAGGCTCAAGGGCCTCGACGGCGTGCTGCGCGCCCGCTGGCCCGAAGGCACGCCGCTCGCCGACGAGATCGGCGTCACGCCGTCGGTGTCGCCGGCGTTCCCCAACATCTCGATCCCGTACGGCGCGCTCGTGCCCGTGCGACTCGACGGGCTGCTCGCGTGCGGCCGCCACGTATCCTGCGACCGCAACTCGCACGGCTTCATGCGCGAGATCCCGCAGTGCTGGATCACCGGTCAGGCGGCGGGCGTCGCCGCCGCGCAGGCCGTCGCTGCCGGCGTCGAGCCGCGCGACGTGAACGTCGGCGCCGTGCAGGTGGCGCTGCTGCGCCAGGGCGTGTACCTGCGGCGCGCGGAGCCGGGGAGCGCGTCTGCGCCCGCCGGCGCCGCCGAGTCTCCCGCCGAGCGCGTCGAACCTGCAGCGCCGGCATCGGCGCAGGAGTCCGCGCGATGAAGCTCACCGACGAAGAGAAGGCGATGGCCGACGGCCGCGACGGCCCCGCGATCGCCGCCGCGATGGACCTGCTGCTGCGCTACGGCCGCGCGCTCGGCGCCGAGCGCCTCGTCGAGACCAACAACGTCGTCGCCACCGTCGCCGCCACCACGCCGTTCATGCGCGACTTCGCGCGGGCACGCGGCGGCATGGACGCCGTGTTCTCCGAGTTCAGCCTCGACAGCGACCAGGTCGTGCAGGTGCCGCCGGTGCGCACGCTCACCTACCACGCGCAGCTCGGCTTCGACCCCGGCCACCCGAAGGCGATGGGCGTCGACGAGGCCACCATGCGCTTCTACGGACAGGCCGAGGCCTTCAACGGGCGGCTCGGCGTGCACGCCGCCAACACCTGCACGCCGTACCAGCTCGGCAACGTGCCCACCCGTGGCGAACACTGCGCGTGGATGGAGTCCTCGGCGGTGATCTACTGCAATTCGGTGCTCGGCGCGCGCACCAACACCGAAGGGCGAGAGAGCGTCGGCGCCGCGATGCTCACCCGCCGCATCCCGTACTGGGGCTACCACCTCGACGCGCCCCGCCGCGCCACCGACCACGTCGTGCTCGACACGCCTGTAGAGACGACAGCCGACTGGGGCCTGCTCGGCTACTGGATCGGCGAGAAGGTGCAGGAGCGCGTACCCGTCATCGAAGGCCTCGGCCCCGTGCCCGACCTCGAGCGGCTCAAGCACTTCGGCGCCGCGGCCGCGTCCTCCGGCGGCGTCGAGATGTACCACCTCGTCGGCGTCACCCCCGAGGCGCCGAGCCTCGACGCCGCGCTCGGCGGCGGCACCGCGAAGCACCACTGGCGCTACGGCGCCGCCGAGCGCGCCGAGACGCTCGCGCGCATCAACGCCACCGCCACCGAACGCCACGTCGACTACGTGATGCTCGGCTGCCCGCACTACACCATCGGCCAGATCCGCGACGTCGCGCGGCTCATCGAAGGCCGCAAGGTGCACGCCGACGGCGCGCTGTGGATTTTCACCGCGATGGCCGTCAAGACCCTCGCCGACCGCAGCGGCTACACCCGCATCATCGAGGAGGCCGGCGGCGTGCTCATGACCGACAGCTGCTCGGCGATGAGCCGCGCCGTGCCGCCCGGCACCCGCGTCGTCGCGCTTGATTCCGCCAAGCAGGCGCACTACCTGCCGGCGATCCTAGGCGTGCAGGCCTGGTTCGGCACCACCGCCCAGTGCATCGACGCCGCGTGCACCGGCCGCTGGCAGGAGGGCGAAGCGTGAACCCCGCGCAATGGCCGATCGTCGCGACGCTGCGCGGGCGTTGCGTCGTGCCCGGAAAGACCGCCGCGGAGGCACTCGTGACGCGAGAGCAGATCTCGGGGTGGGGCGGCATCGACTCGCGCACCGCCACCGTCGTCGAGTCGCGCCACGAACTGCGCGGCGTGTCGTTCGCGGGCAAGGTGCTGCTGTTTCCGGGGGCGAAGGGATCGTCCGGGTGGTCGAACGCGTTTCACCTGACGCGCAGCTTCGGCGTCGCGCCGGCGGCGTTGCTGTTCACCGAGATGACGACGAAGGTCGCGCTGGGCGCGGTGGTGACGCGTGCGCCGGCGGTGACGGATTTCGATCAGGATCCGTTCGGGGTGATCCGCAACGGCGACTGGGTCGAGGTCGATGGCGCGGCGGGTGTGGTCGTGGTACGCAGGACAACGGCTTAGGACCTGAGGCTCGGCCTTGCGTCGAGGATGCGCGCGGGCGGAGCGAGCGCTGCGTGCTTCGATCGGCTTCTCCGGCCAGGCGAAAACCGTTGGCCTTCAATTGTCCGCAGTTCAGCGTTGTTTAAGCCGGTGCGAACTCACGGAATGATGGCGTAACCTACTGTGGGGAGAGAGGAAAGGGTTGTGCGTCCCCAGCTTGTTATACGGCAGAATCACCAAGTTATCCGGAAGGTCAACGAGTCAGGCCTTGCCGTTCAGATCTAGGTGAGGCAACTTGAGACAATGGCAGGATGCCGCCCAAGATCCGAGAACTGGTCGCCGACCTCGAAGCTGCAGGCTTCGCGAACCGAGGTGGAAAGGGAAGCCATCGGAACTATGTGCATCCGAAGGTGGCAAGGCCGGTGACGATCTCAGGATCGCCCGGGAGCGATGCGAAGCAATACCAGCTTCGGGCAGTGAAGAGTGCAATCGAGGAGTCGAAGCGATGAAGGATTCCGCTCGCTATGCCAAGATCGTTGAATGGTCGGAGGAAGATCAATGCTACGTAGGCAGTTCGCCCGGGCTGCTTTACGGTGGTTGCCACGGCGACGACGAGAAGAAGGTGTTCAACGAACTCGTGCAGATCGTTGAAGAGACCATTGCCCTGTATCACGCGGAAGGTCGAGAGCTACCACCTCCGACTTCGGGCCGCGACTATGCGAACAAGATGCAGCACGTTGCCTAGCATTTCGTCCCAACGGACGCTTGACCCGTCCGCCCACCCGCTCTCGCGGCTGGCCGGCCGCGTCAAGCGCCGTTGAACTTGGACGTTAGACGTCGAGCATCGCCGTGGCATAGAGTTAGCAAACGTGCTAACCGCGTTCGTCAAGAAGACTCAGCAGACGCCGGATCGGGATTTGAGACTTGCGCGTAAGCGGCAGAAGGAAGTCCGAGGTGGATGAACTGAACTACAAGCCCGTGCCCCATCATCATGCGCAGTTCCTGGAGCGAGCGCAGAAGCGCAAGGGGTTCCCGGAAGCGTATGAAGCGCTCGCATTGGAGTACGAGGTCGTCAACTTGCTGCTGAGGGCTCGGGCCAAGGCAGGATTGACGCAAGATGCCGTCGCAGAACGGATGGGAACAACCAAGAGCGCAGTGTCGCGCCTGGAGTCTGCTGGCCGGCATTCCCCGTCGCTAGGAACACTGCAGCGCTATGCGCAGGCCGTCGGCTGTGAACTCCAGCTGAAACTGGTTCCGCAGCGGACTGGCACGACGTCTAACAGGGAGGTCCAACGGACGCTTGACCCGTCCGGCCGCCCGCTGCCGCGGTCGCCCGGCCGCGTCAAGCGCCGCTGACCTTCGACGTTCGACGTCATAGGCTGCGGCGGTAGTGCAGGGGCGCATCCCGTTTGACATGTTACGCGGCGCGTAATATCATGGGCCATGATCCAGTCCTTCCGATGCAAGCACACTCGGTCCTTGTATGAAGGAGGCGAACCGCGACGGTTTCGTTCGTTCAAGTCCGTCGCCGTTCGGAAGCTGACCCAGATGGATGCCGCACAAACACTGGAGTTTCTTCGTTCGCCGCCGGGCAATCAGCTAGAGGCACTGCAGGGCGATCGGAAAGGACAGCACAGCATCCGGATCAACGATCAGTTCCGGATTTGCTTTGTCTGGACGGAGGTCGGACCGTCCGAGGTCGAGATCGTCGACTATCACTGAGGCTGCCATGGCTCGTCCCGTCAATCGAATGCGTGCAGTTCACCCAGGTGAGATTCTCCGTGAGGAGTTTCTCGATCCCTTGAAGATGAGCGTCAATGCGCTTGCCCTTGCGCTCGGGGTGCCAGCCACTCGAATTCATGAGATCGTCAAGGAGCGCAGGGCTGTCACGGCGGATACCGCCGAGCGGTTGGCCCGCTACTTCGGGGGTGATGCGGCTTCTTGGCTCAATCTCCAGGCGATCTATGATTTGAAGACGCTCCCAACGCGCAACGAGATCCTGCGTCGCGTCGAGCCGAGAGATGAAAGTTCGCGGGCGGCCTGAAGGGCTGCAACGGCGTACTGACGTCGAACCAGTCGCTCGAACGGACGCTTGACCCAGACGGCAGCTCGCTGCCGCAAACCGCCGCCCGCATCAAGCGCCGCTCAGCTTTGACGTCAGAGCGCAATGGCCATACCGTGGTATGGCGCAATGCCCATACATGTGCTACCCTTGATCATGAGTACAAGCACGTTTGACTGGGACGCGCGGAAGAATCGGGAGAACGCTGAAAAGCACGGGGTCTGGTTCTCGGATGCGCAGCGTGCGTTCGCGGATCCACGACGAGTGATTGCTGAGGACACGACACATAGCCAAAGCGAGAAACGCTACTTCTGCTTTGGCATTGTCGACGGTGGCGTCCTGACGGTCCGCTTTACCTGGCGAGCGGGAGTCATTCGAATATTTGGCGCCGGCTACTGGCGCAAGGGGAAGAACATCTATGAGCGCGAAAATCAGGTACAGCGATGAGCCCATCGGCGAACCGAGAGTCATTCGAGACTTCCTTCCATCGCCCGATGAGCTTGCATATCGCGATGAGGACGTAAAGATCACGATCACTTTGAGCAAGCGCAGCGTCGACTTCTTCAAGGGCAAGGCGGCTCAGAACGACACCCAGTACCAGCGAATGATCCGGCGACTGCTGGATGCGTATGTTGAAGCTCATGTTGACGCTCTAACTAGTCGCTCAACGCGGACAGCCCGCAAGCGGGCTGCCGGTTAGCTCTGACGTTATATGCTTGGAGTCGTAGGTCGCCTCCTACGACAGGCGGAGACTCAAGGCAAGGGGGATTGCGAAATGGCGCTGACGGCGAAATCTCTCGGAATAGATCGGCTCGACGTGACTGACAGGCTTGCCCTAGTTGAGGAAATCTGGGCCAGTATCTGCGCGGACGCGAAAGCGTTTCCGCTCTCGGTGGCTCAGCGTGAGGAGCTGGATCGTCGAGTCGCTGACGACGAGTCGTTTCCCGATGACGTGATCCCGTGGGATGAAGTCAGGAACGCGGTCCGCGCCAAGCTCCGACGATGACCTATCAAGTCGTCTTTCGGCGCGCGGCGGCGGGAGAGCTCGACGAGACGGTCCACTGGTACTAAGCACAACGAGACGGGCTCGGAGAAGCGTTCCTGGCAGAAGTTGCGGAAGCCATCGACCGCGCGGCAGTCGATCCTTTGCGCTTTCCCGTTGTATCCAACGATGTCCGGAGAACGGTTCTGCGCCGGTTTCCCTACTGCATCTACTATCGTCTTCGGTCTCGCCAGATAGTCGTGCTCGCCGTCTTTCATGCACGGCGCGACCCGAAGGCATGGCAACGACGCATATAACAGGTCGCTCGAACGGATAATTGACCCAGCCACCGTCTTGCTGCCGCAAGACGCCGTCTGCGTCGATTGCCGCTCAGCTTCGACGTCATGCGGCTCGCGGGAGGTGAGGCGGCATGCCAATGAAGGTTCGAGACTTGATCCGTCTCCTCGAGCAGGACGGGTGGGTGCACATCGGGGCCCGTGGCAGCCATCGCCAGTTCAAACACCCGGACAAGCCCGGCCGCGTGACAGTGCCTGGAAAGCTGTCTGATACCGTTGCGGAGGGAACCGAGTCGAGTATCTTCAAACAAGCGGGTTGGAGAAGGTAAGGCAAATGCGCTACGCAATCGTTATCGAGAAGGTCGACGAGAATTTTTCGGCGTACGTGCCCGATCTGCCGGGTTGTATCGCGACTGGCGACACGATTCCTGAGGTCGAAGCCAATATCCGGGAGGCGATTCTTTTCCACATCGATGGCATGCGGGAAGACGGCTTGGACATCCCGCCGCCGAGCAGTCAGGTCGAGTATGTCGATATCGCCGCATAGCAATGCGCTGCACGGTACGCTTGACCCGCGCCGTCGCCCGCTGCCGCGGGCTAGTCACGCGTCGAGCGCCCGTGAGCTGAGTCTACTAGGGCTTTCTTCCCAGTCGGCGAGATCGATGCCGTTCGCCGCTTCGCGGCCAGTTCGGGACGGGGAAGTCCCGTTCGTTCGCCAGGTGTCCCGATGTCCCGTCGAGCCAAGCCGTATCTGCTCCACGCGTCGTTTCGTCCTGACGCGAAACTCGATTTCGACGCGTATCCGTTCAACATCCCCGCGGTCCGGGAGCTGGAGGACATCCGCTTTCACCCGAACGTGACGTTCTTCGTCGGCGAGAACGGTGCGGGCAAGTCGACGGTGCTCGAGGCACTCGCCGTGGCGCTCGGCTTCGGGCCAGAGGGTGGAACCAAGAACGTCCAGTTCCGCACTGTCGACTCCGTCTCGCCTTTGCACCATGCCATCCGCGTCGCCAAGGGCGCTCCGCCGCCCAAGGACGGCTACTTCCTTCGTGCGGAGAGCTTCTTCAACGTTGCGTCCTACGTGGACGAGACAGGGTACGTAGACGCCTACGGCGGCTCGCTACACGGCAGATCGCACGGTGAAGCGTTCATGGCCGTTCTCCTGAACAAGTTGCGCGGAGACGGCATCTACCTGTTCGATGAACCGGAGGCCGCCCTGTCCCCAGGCAGGCAGATGGCAGCCATGCGCGCGATTCACCAGCTCGTGGAAGATCGATCACAGTTCGTCATTGCTACCCACTCGCCGATCCTGTTGGCGTATCCGCACGCCCGGATCATCCAGTTCGATGGATCGGGCGTCAGCGAGATCGCCTATGAGGACACCGAGCAGTACGGGATCACACACGACTTCCTGAACCACTATCCTCGCCGTCTGGAGCAGTTGCTTTCGGATGACGAGGACGCCTGACCCTTCGTTCGCTCGCCCGTGCAATCAGCGAGAGGCACTGCGGGGCGATCGGAAAGGACAGCACAGCACCCGGATCGACGATCGGTTCCGGATCCGCTTCGTCTGGACGGAGACCGGTGCAGCCGATGTAGAGATCGTCGACTTTCACTGAGGTCGTCATGGCCCGATTTCGTTCGGCGTCACGGGCGCAGCATGGTGTCGCTGGCCCCCGCACGGCTTTCGCTCGGCCCCCGTGGCGCGGTGAGCAGGTAGATCAGCGGGCCGAACGAACCGGCCGCCAGCGTCAGCAAGACCCACGGGTATGGGTTCCTCGCGTTGGCCCGAGCATCCTGCCACAGCCAGGCGAGCACCAGCAGCAGCGCGATCCCCAGGTCCGCAAGCACCTGCATCCCGGCGAGGCTTCGGAACTGATACTCGAAGATGCCCACGTAGCCATGCTGCATGACGGCGGCAAACGTCAATGCCGAGAACACCGTTAACACGATGACCAGTACGAACTTCTTCATGCACGCCTCCAGGTGTTGCGATAGTCTGAACGCCCGCTTGCACGGAGACAATGACCTCGCAGGTCATGTCCAGGTTTCCGATGGGCTACGGCGGCCTTTCCCGAGGGCAGTGGCGCTCGGCCCTTCGCCGGAGCGACGCAACCCTTTTCTGATTTCCGGCCAGGACCTCGACCGAGCCGAGGTTTCTCGTCGCTGATCGAGTTGCTCTACACGGAAGCCGGCCGCATCGAGGCGACGCGGCAGTCGATTCTTTTCGCGGCTTCACTTCCCGGATGGCGCGTCGGTCTACCTGCTCGCGCCAGTGGCCGTATCTCCACCCCGTCAAGGATCTGGTGTCGGGACGGCGCTGATCCGGTATGGGCTCGAGGCACTGTCCGATCGCGGGGAACGGGTGGCGCTGACCTATGGCAATCCGGCCTGTTGCGAGCGCTTCGACTTCAAGCCGATCGCCGAGCACGTCCTCGCGGCCATCGGTGCCACCGAAATTCGTCTGTGCGTCACGCTTGCCGACAACGCCGTCCTCACGCGCGCGACGAGTCGACAGTCGACGGCGACGTGAAATCGCGTCGGGGCAATATCATGTGGCGCAAGGCGTCGGCTACCTGACCATGTCCACTCTCGCGCTGCTTCTGAAGCTTGGTTCGCCGGTCTTCGTTCTGGTTGGCGCGCTGCATCTCGTGCTCGGCGTCCGCGCCGACGTGCTGCTCGGTGCACGGCTGCCACCCGAGGCGCTGGCCGACGCCGCCCTCGACAGCCAGAATCGCTTCTACGGGGTCGCCTTCGGTCTGTATGGCGTCCTGCTCTACCTGTGCGCCACCGACCTTCGCCGGTACGCGACCGTCCTGCGCTGCGTGATCTGGGTTTTCTTCGCGTCGGGCCTCGCGCGGCTCGTGTCGATCGTCACCCACGGCGTGCCGCCGCCATTGGTCCTGGCACTTCTCGTCACCGAACTGGCGCTGCCGCCGCTGCTGAGCGCTTGGCTGTCGAAGGTGCTGCGTGCGGGCTGAGATACGAAGGGCAACGCCGAATGATCTGCCGGCGATCCTCCCGCTGGAACGGCCCGCTAGGCCGCACGCCGCATGACCGCACGAGTCGTCGCCGTCCATCGCAAGGCCACACACGCATTCTCCAAGGACAGTGCGCCGGGCATCGAGCTCGTCGCCGGCCACGGGGTTGCCGGCGACGCCCACCACGGGGTCACGGTCAGGCACCGATCCCGGGTTGCCAGGGACCCGAGCAAGCCGAACCTACGGCAAGTCCATCTGATCCATGCCGAGCTCTTCACCGAGCTCGAGGCGATGGGCTTCCAGGTCTCGCCGGGTCGGATGGGCGAGAACATCACCACGAGCGGCCTGTCGCTTCTGGCGCTTTCCGAGGGAAGCGTGCTGCGCATCGGCAACGTCTCGCTGGTGCGCATCACGGGCCTGCGCAATCCGTGTGCGCAGATCGAGGCGTTCATGCCTGGCCTGCTTGCCGCGGTGCTCGGTCGGACGCCGGACGGCCAGCTCGTGCGAAAGGCCGGTGTGATGGGAATCGTGCTCGAGTCCGGCACCGTTCATCCGGGTGATCCCATCGCCATCGAGCACACGCCGGAAACGCATACGCCGCTTCGCCCCGTGTAGCGGGGGCCGGCGCGTACGTCGCGTGTCAAGGCGATCCCGTCAGGCTCGCTCGCCCATCCATCGCGACGACCCCTTCTCCCTTCGCTCTCACGCCCAGCGGATTGATGTCGAGCGACTCGATGCGTTCGCTGAGGTCGGCTGCGAGCCAGCTCAACCTGCACAGCGCGTCGGCCGCGGCCTCGACGTCCAGCGCCGGTCGCTTGCGATAGCCGTCGAGCATCGGCCGGATCGACAGCCGCTGCAGCATCGCGAGCGCCCGCTCCCGGTCGACCGGTGCGAGCGCCATCGAGACATCCTTCAGCATCTCGACGAGCACGCCACCCGCCCCTGCGACGATCACCGGGCCAAACACCGGGTCGCGCTTGACGCCCAGGATGAGTTCCGCCTCGGCCCGAACCATCTCCTGGACCACGCATCCTTCGAACACGGCGTCGGGCGCGGAGGCCTTCACCGCCCGTTCGATGTCGGCAAAGGCCTGCATGACGTCGGGTGCCGATGTCAGTCCGAGGCGAACGCCGCCGATGTCGCTCTTGTGGATCAGGCCCCGGGCGACCGCCTTCAGCACGACCGGGAAGCCGATCCCGGCGGCGACCGATGCCGCATCGGCAGCCGTCGAGCAGACCTGTTCCTGCGTCGTGCGGATGCCGTAGGCGGCGAGCAGGCGCTTGGTTTCCGGCTCGGTCAGCAGCGTTGCGCCGGCCGGAAGCGCGGCACCATCCATCACCGGCAGGTCCGCGGGTCGGACCGGCTCGGCGATCGGCGTGCGCTGGGCGACGAAGTCGCGCACGCCTGCAAGCAGCCGCACGCCGTCGTCGAATCGCTCGAGGAACGGGCTGCCGAGGCTGCGCAGCATGCGGCGCGGCTCGTCGGCGGCGCTGCCGGGCGTGACGAGGACGAGGTACGGCTTGCCCGAGGCGATCGCGGTGCGGGCGAGCACCTCGGTCGATCGGGTGTAGAACGGGATCGTCGTGAGCACGATCAGCACGAGCGACACGTCCGAGTCGCTGGCCATGGTCTCGACCGAGCGCTGCGCCGCTTCGAACGGGTCGTTGACCTGGCGTCCGCCGAGATCGATCGGATTGTCGGCCTGCGGGGGGAGCAGGAACGCACGGAGCCGATCGCGCGTGTCCGGCGCCAGGCGCGCGAGCCGGATGCCGGCCTCCGACAGTCGGTCCACGGAAATGCCCGCACCTCCCCCCGAACTCGAGACCACGCCGACGCTGCATCCCGCGATGCCGGGCCAGCGCACGAGGAAGTCGGCGAGCTGCACCATCCCGTCGGGATCGTCGAGCAGCACGACGCCTTGCTCGGCGCAGGCCGCGGCGAAGACGTCGTAGGCCCCGGCGAGGCTGGCAGTGTGCGACTTGGCCGCCTGCACGCCTGCCTCGGTACGCCCCGTCTTGACCAGCAGCACGGGCTTGCCGGCGCGCCGCGCACGATCGGCCGCGGCGAGGAAGCGCCGGGCGTCGCGCAAGCCTTCCATGTAGATGCAGATGGCCGAGGTCTGCGGGTCGTCGACGAGGAACTCGAGGAAATCGCAGATCTCGAGATCCGACTGGTTGCCCAGCGACACGCACGCGCTGAAACCGATGCCCGCATCGTCGGCCCGGTTGTAGATCGACACCATCAGCGCACCGCTCTGCGAGATCAGGCCGACCGCGCCCTTGCGCAGCGGCGCGTCCTCGAGGACGAGCGAGGACGTCAGCGCCATCTGGTGGTGGGGGCTCATCAGGCCCATGCAGTTCGGCCCGACGATCCGCATGCCGGTGGTGCGCACGATGTCGAGCAGCGCGTCCTGCATCCGCGCGCCTTCCTCCCCCGCTTCGGCGAATCCGGTGGTCATGATGACGCATGACCGGACACCGGCTGCGGCGCAGTCGGCGACTGCGGCGACGAGTTGACGTGCGGGCAGGGCGAGCAGCGCCACGTCGACCGCGCCCGCCTCGCCGATGCTCCGGTGGCAGCGAATGCCGAAGACCGATTCGCGCGAGGTGCTGACCGGGGCGATCCGCCCCTCGAACCGGTGCTTCGTGAGGTAGTGCATCACACGGCCACCGAACTTGCCGACATTCTCGCTCGCGCCGATGACGGCGACCGACTGGGGACGCAGGATGCCCGCGGCATCGATCCTGGAATTGACAGGCTGGGCCACGCTTCGCTCCGGGTTCAGGTGAACGCGGCCACGCCGAACTCCTCGCGACCGACGATCAGCCGCTGGATGTCGGACGTGCCGTCGATGACGGTCAGCATCTTGGCGTCGCGCCAGTGGCGCTCGACGCCCGCCTCCTCGGACAGGCCGAACGCGCCCATGCTGCTCATCGCGACCGAGCAGGCCTCGACGGCGGTCTCGGTCGCGAAGACCTTGGCCATCGACGCTTCGCGACCGCATCGCCGGCCCGAATCGAGCACCTGGAGGGCCGAGATCGAGAGCGCGCGCGAGGCCTCGACGCGGGCCGCGCAATCGGCGAGTCCGACCTGCACCGCCTGGAAGCGCGAGAGCGTGCGGCCGAACGCGGTCCGCTGGCCCGCATAGGTCTTCGCGATCTCGATCGCCGCGCGCGCGATGCCGGCCGCCTGCAGGCCGAGCAGCGCGCGCGACGCCTCGATGCCGCGGTAGAAGCCCTCGACGCCATCGCCGCCCGAGCCGAGCAGGTTCTCCGCCGGCACGGCGAGGCCGTCGAAGTCGATCTGCGCGAACGAGAAGTTGCGCATGCCGACGCACGGCAGTTCCCGTGCTGCCCAGGGCGACTGGTCGCGGGTCACGACGAGCCGGCTCATCGCGCGATGGCCCTGCTTCGGGTCGGTGATGGCCAGCACGGTCAGCAGATCGGCGACGCCGCCGAGCTTGATCCACTTCTTCGAGCCGTTCAGCCGGAACCCGTCGGAGGCCGGCAGCGCGGTCGTCGTCATCGCGCGCAGGTCCGAGCCGGCCTGCGGCTCGGTGATCGCGGCGGTCGACACCATATCGCCGGCCAGCAGGCCCGGCAGCCATCGCGCCTGCTGCGACGCGTTGCCCAGGAAGAACACGGTCCGAGGCGGCACGACTTCGCCGAGGATCAGCGGCGCGCAGGCCAGCGCCTCGAGCAGCAGCCCGTACTCGACGTACGACATCCCGGCGCCGCCGGCCTGCACCGGGATCGTGCTGCCGACGTACCCGAGCGGCGCGAGGCCGCGATAGAGGCGCCGCATCTGCGCGGTGTCCAGCCTCCCGTGCGCCCCCACCTCGGCGACCAGCGGCTCGACGACGGACGCGATCGCTTCGCGCGCGGCCTCCCGCAGTTCGCCGGCCCGTCGCTCCAGCGCGGCTCCCTCCAGCACCGTGGCCATGTCAGCGGCCCTCGAAGCGAGGCGTGCGCTTCTCCAGGAAGGCCTTCATGCCCTCCTTCGCGTCGGTGGACGCGAAGATGCGCTGCGCCCAAGCCTCCTCGAGCAGGGCCGCCCGGTCGAAGCCCTCGCGCGTCTGCGCGCGCACCGCTTCCTTGATCGCCCGAATGGGAAGCGGCGCCCCGGTCGAAAGGCGCTCGGCGACCAGCGCCACCTCGCGCTCGAAGTCTTCGTCGGGCACGACCCGGCTGACGATGCCGAGTTCCAGCGCGCGGTCGGCGGAGATGTCCTCGCCGAGCAGCAGCAGGTCGAGCGTCCGGTTGCGGCCGATGTAGTGGGCGAGCCGGACCATGCCGACGCTCCACGACGGGATGATGCCGAGATAGACGTCGCCGGCCCTGAACCTTGCCGTGCTCGACGCGATCCGGATGTCGCAGGGCCACGCGATGCCGGTACCCCCGCCGATGCACCAGCCCCGGATCGCGGCGATGATCACCTTGGGGAACATCTCGATGCGCTCGACCAACGCGCGGCCCGCGTCGCGCAGGCCGCGCCCGTCGCCGGCCGGTCCGCTCTCGTGCGACAGGTCCGCACCGGCGCAGAAGGCGCGTTCTCCCGCACCGCGCAAGACGATCGCGCGCGTCTCGTCGCGCGACTCCAGTGCGTCGAAGGCCGCCATCAGCTCCTGGAGGAGTCCGGGGGTGACCAGGTTCAACGGCGGCCGGTTGAGGCAGATCGTCGAGACCCCGGCCTCGTGGCTGACGACGATCGATGATGCGTCCATGGATGAGCTCCCCTATGGGTTCCTGTGTGGGTTCCCGCGCGTCTTGCCGCGTGTGTTCGCGTCTCTGCCGGTCACTTCGACATCGTCTTCAGACCGCCGACGCGGTCGAGAACCAGGATGACGACGAGCGACAGCAGGATGAGCAGCGACGACACCGCTGCGACCGTCGGATCGACCTGGTCGGACAGGTAGTTGTAGATGCGCAGCGGCAAGGTCTGGTAGGCGGGGCCGGTCATGAAGATCGTCACCGTCACCTCGTCGAAGGACATGATGAACGCGAAGACGAACCCTGCCGCGACACCCTTGAGCGCGATCGGGAGCGTGACGCTGCGCAGCGCCCGAAGCCGGCTCGCGCCGAGGTTCATCGCGGCCCACTCGAGTTCCTGGGGCACCTCGCGCAGGGCGGCGTTGACGGCACGCAGTGCGAAGGGAACGACCACGATCACGTGGGCGGCCACCAGGCTCGCGAAGGTGTTGTACAGGCCGAAGCGGTTGAGGAACTGCAGTACGGCGATGCCGAACACCACCGCCGGCACGATCATCGGCGACATGAACAGCGCGTCGAGCGCGCCGCGTCCCGGGAAATCGAATCGCACGATCGCGTAGGCCGCGAAGAAGGCCAGCACCGAGGCGACCAGGCCCGACACGACCGCGAGCCGCAGGCTGAGGAAGAAAGCGTCGACGAAACCCGGGTGGGCGAAGATCTGGCGGTACCAGCGCAGCGTGAACTCGTCGGTCGGCAGCTTGAAGAATTCGTCCGGCGTGAACGACATCCACACGATCAGCACCAGCGGTGCCAGCATGAACACCGCGAGCAGCAGCGCATGGACGCGCAGCAGCGTCTTCACGACGACCGGCCCCTGCGCCGGCCGGGCGCCGTCGCCCGCTGGCCCGCGGCGATGCACGCCAGCGTGATGATCAGCAGCACCATCGCCATCGCCGCGCCGAGCGGCCAGTTCAGATCGACGAGGTTGACCTCGTAGGCGAGGTACGACACCACCCGCGCCCGCGAGCCGCCGAGCAGCGCCGGGGTCGCGAAGGCGGTCATGTTCATCGTGAAGTCGATGATGAGCCCGGCCATCAGCGCCGGCATCGTCAGCGGCAGCACCACCCGCGCGAACACCTGCCACGAGGTTGCGCCGAGGTTGCCGGCGGCCCAGATCAGCGTGCGGTCGAAGTTCGCGAGCGCAGCCCACAGCGGCAGCAGCACGAACATGAAGTGCCCGTGCACCAGGCCGATCACGATGCCGATCTCGTTGAACATCAGGCGCAGCGGCGAATCGATCAGGCCGAGTTCGCGCAGCGCGCGGTTGATCATCCCGTTGACGCCGAGGATCAGGCTCCATCCGAACGCCTTGACCGCGACGTTGACCAGCCACGGCGTCACGAAGAGCAGCAGCCAGTAGGTCTGCGCCCGGGGGCTCTGTTCGCGGATGTACCACGCCATCGGGAACGCGAGCACGGCCGTGAGCAGCGCGGTGACGACGCTGATCCGGATGGTGCGCCACAGCACGCCGAGATAGTAGGCGTCGAAGAGCTTCAGGTAGTTCGCGAGCGTCCACTCCGACCGATCGACGCCGCCCAGCGTGTGCGGATGGAAGCTGTTGACGACGCTCTCGAGCAGCGGCCAGACGAACATGCCCAGCATGAGGAGCGCGAGCGGCGCCACCAGGAGGACCGGCAGGTATCGTTCGATCGGACGCTGGCCGGAAGGCATCGCGACGACGGCCGCGTCAGCGCTGGGCGACGACATCGTGCTCGTTCCACTCCACGGTCACCTGCGCGCCTTCCTCGAACGCGGCATCGTCGGTGTTGCCGACCTGCGCAACCAGGCGGATGCCGTCGACGTCGAGCGTGTACAGGATGGAACTGCCGAGGTAGCTGGTCTTCTTTACCACCGCCGCGAAGCTGTTCGCGAGTCCCGATGCGACGGCGGCGACCCGGACCCGCTCCGGACGCAGCAGCACCTCGATCCGATGACCGGCCTCGACGCCGTCGAGGCTCGCGATGCGGATGCGCAGGCCTTCCGGGGACACCGCGGTGACCGTGCCGTCGGCCTGCTCCACGACCTGCAGGTCCAGGTGGTTGGTGTGGCCGGCGAATTCGGCCGTGAACCGCGTGCTCGGTCGGGAGTAGATCTCGCGAGGCGTGCCGATCTGCTCGATGCGCCCGCCGTTCATCACGGCGATGCGGTCCGACATCGCGAACGCCTCCTGCAGATCGTGGGTGACGAGGATGGTCGTGATGCCGATCCGCCGCTGGATGTCGCGGATCTCGTGGCGCATCGTCTCGCGCAGCTTCGCGTCGAGATTGCTGAGCGGCTCGTCGAGCAGCAGCAGACTGGGTTCGATGACCAGCGCGCGGGCCAGCGCGACCCGCTGCTGCTGGCCACCGGAGAGCTCGCGCGGAAATCGATCCCGGAACCCGGGGAGGCGCACGAGTTCGAGCGCGGCGTCGACCTTCGACCGGATGAGCGGCTTCGCCGCCTTGCGCATCACCAGCCCGAACGCGATGTTGTCGTATACGCTCAGGTGCGGGAACAGCGCGTAGTTCTGGAAGACCAGCGCCGTGCCGCGTCGGTTCATCGGCTCGTTGCCGATCTCGCGCCCGTCCAGCGCGATCGCGCCGGCATCGGTCGGGTAGATGCCGGCGATCGTGCGCAGCAGGGTGGTCTTGCCGCAACCCGAGGGGCCGAGCAGCGAGAAGAACTCGCCCTGGCGCACGCTCAGCGTGACGTCCCGGACGGCGACGACGTCGCCGAAGGACTTGCACACGGAACGCAGCTCGAGACTCACCGCGTCATGCCCGCGGGCCGATGATCGGACACCCGACGACGAAGGCTCATCGGACGTGCGCGACCTCGCGTTCGAAGCGCTCGTTCCACTTCGAGCGCTGCTCCAGGATGGTTTCGTAGTCGAGCGAGAGCAGGCTCGCCACCTGCTCCCGGCTCAGCAGGCGTTCGGCGGCGCTGCCTTCGACGCGCACCTCGGTGTTCATCGCGTTGTTGCCGAAGCGCTCCGCCCTGAACTGCTGGAAATCCTTGCCCAGCAGCCAGTTCATCAGCACCCGCGCGCCTTCGGGGTTCGGCGCGCCCTTCATCGCGCCGACCGAGGTCGCGCTCAGGTAGTTCGGCGACGGGATGACGACTTCCACGGGGATGCCGCGGCGCTTGATCTCGTAGCCGGAATTGGCGCCGAAGACCGAGAGCGCGACCGACTCGCTCTGCATCAGGGTGCCGATCTGGGCGAAGGTGGTCGACCAGTCCAGCACGGCCGGCGCGAGCTTCTTCAGCGACTGGATGCCGGGATCGATGTTCTTCTCGCCGCCGCCGTTGGCGCGTGCGAGGTGAACGAGCAGGTACATGCCGTAGGTGTTGTTCGCCGGCGGCAGCGCGAGCTTGCCGGCGAGTTCCGGACGATAGAGGTCGTTCCAGCCCTCGGGCTTCTTCCAGCCCTTCTTCTCGAACATGTTCTTCTGGTAAATGAGACCGATCGTATCGGTGTAGGTGTGCGCGCCGAGGATCTTGCCGTCCTTCTCGATGACGGCGTTCTTCGCCACGTTGGCGAGGTTCGGGAGCTCGGTCCGCGCGATCGTGTCGAACAGGTCCTGGCGCGGGCCGCTGACCCAGCCGGCGTAGTCGCACATCACCACGTCGACCTGCGGACGGCTGCGCTGTGCGATTGCGGTCGCCATGATCTCGGCGGTCGTCGCCTTGGGCACCAGGATGACCTCGTAGCCGGTCGCGTCCTTGAACTTCTGTGCCCAGCCTTCCTTCTCGAAGGTCGTCTGGATGGTCCCGCCCCAGCTGAGCAGATAGACCGTCTTCGACTGGGCACGGGCCGTGCGGATCGACGCGATCGATCCCGGTGCGGCCAGCATCATCCCGAGGATCGAGCGGCGCCCGCGCGACCTCGGGCTCGCTCCGTCCGGCACCACGGTGTCCGATCCCGTCCTCGTCATCGATCGGGGGTCATCCAGCACTTGCTTCGACATTTCGGTCCCTCCTGGGTTCAGGTCATGGTGACGGTCGGCATGCGGCCCGGTCTGCCGCGTCCGATCGGCCCGTCCAGGCCGATCGATTCTCCGGTTCGCGCTTCGGGCGCGTCAAGCAGCCTCCGTCGTCCAGTCCGGTGCCGGCGCACGCAGGCGCTCGACCAGCCGCGCGAGCATCGCGTCGCAGCGGGCGAGCTGCTCGACGGTGACGTATTCGTCGGGCTTGTGGCCCTGGTCCATGCTGCCGGGCCCGCAGATCACCGCCGGGATGCCGGACTGGTCGAAGAGCCCGCCTTCGGAGCCGTAAGCGACCGTGCCGAACGCGTTCGATCCGCTGAGCGCGGCCAGCAGGCGGGCCGCGTCGCCGTCCGGCGGGGTGGACAACGCCGGGTACTCGGACAGCAGCTCGAAGTCGATGCCGGTGTCCGGACGGACCGCGCGCATCCTCGGCTCGAGCTGGGTCGACGCATATGATTTGAGCTCCTCCGCCACGCACTGCGCATCGAAGCCAGGCAGCGAGCGCACCTCGAGGTCGAACGCGCACTCGGCCGGCACGATGTTCAACGCGCGGCCTCCCCGTATCACGCCGGCCTGCACCGTCGAGAACGGCGGGTCGAAGCGGTCGTCGCGCGACTCCGGTCGGGCGAGCCGCTCGCCGATCTCGCCGAGCCGGGTGATCAGGCGTGCCGCGTACTCGATCGCGTTGACGCCGTGCGGTGCGTAGGCCGAATGGCAGGCAGCGCCCCGCACCTGGCAGCGCATCGCGAGCTTGCCCTTGTGGCCGAGGACCGGTCGCAGCTCGGACGGCTCGCCGATCAGGCACAGGCGGGGCCTGTGCGGGCGCTCGCGCAGCGCCGCGAGCATCGAACGCACGCCCAGGCAGCCCACCTCCTCGTCGTAGGAGAACGCGAGGTGCACCGGCAGCGTCAGCGGCTGCGCCAGCATGCGCGGCACGCTCGCGAGCGTGGCCGCGATGAATCCCTTCATGTCGGCGGTGCCGCGCCCGTACAGGCGGCCCTCGCGCTCGGTCAGGCTGAACGGGTCCACCGACCAGTCCTGTCCGTCGACCGGCACCACGTCGGTGTGGCCGGACAGCACGATGCCGGCCCGATCGGACGGTCCGATCGTGGCGAAGAGGTTCGCCTTGGTGCGCTCGGGATTGTGGAACAGCTCGCTCTCGACGCCCAGGTCCTCGAGATACCCGCGGACGTACGCGATCAGCGCCAGATTCGAGTCCCGGCTCACCGTCGGAAACGCGACCAGTCGCTCGAGCAGCGCGCGACTGGTCGGATCAGGCATCGCCGGGCACTCCGTAGCTGGGCGCGGCGGCCGGGTCGAGTGCCCGGTTCAGGTAGTCCTGCATCTGGGGGCGGTACGCCTGCCACAGCGACGACAGCGCACCGATCGGATCGTCGTCGGCCCAGTCGACGCGAAGGTCGACGACGGGCCACTCGACCTCGCCCGCGATCAGCAGCGCGGCGGAGTGCACCGGTCCGGCTTCTCCGCCTGCGTCGATCGCGGCCCGAAGCGACGTCATCAGACGATCGGCCAGCGCGCCCGGGGCCGCCTCGAAGGCGGCGACCATCGCGTCGATCACGCCCGCGTGCGACAGCAGATTCCCGGCAGCGACGCAGTGCTCGCCCGACACCGCGGTGTGCACGCCGAGCGCCTTGGCCCCGGTGAACATCGCGGTCCGGCCTCGGGCGTCGACCACGATCACCTGTCGGTAGTCGCCATGCGCGTCCGTGGCGCGCGCCTGCTCCAGCGCGTCGGATGGATGCGGCGATCCGCGCTGCATCAGGTCGAGCGTCCGCGGTCCCAGCGCCGGCAGCGTGACGTTCTGGGTCGAGACCGCACCGACCCCCGCGCGCACCCACGGACAGCGTGCGCCCACCGCGATGCTCGAGGAGCTGATCGCGACGCCCACCTGACCGGTGTCCGCGCAGTGCCCGACGATCGATAGCGTCATGCCGGCTGCCTCCCGTCCTGGAGCGGTGGCGTGCCGTCCGGGATCACCGCGATCACGTCGATCTCCACCAGCCACTGGGGCTGCCCCAGCGCCGAGACGACCAGCCCGGTCGAGATCGGGAACACGCCCCGCAGCCACTTGCCGACTTCCTGGTACACCGGCTCGCGATAGCGTGGGTCGATGAGGTAGGTCGTCGTCTTGACGATGTGCGACAGGTCGCTGCCGGCCTCCTCGAGCAGTTGCCGGATGTTCTTCATCGCCTGCTCGGCCTGCGCGCGCGGGTCGCCGAGGCCGACGAGGCGACCTTCGAAGTCGGTGCCCACCTGGCCGCGCACGTAGACGGTGTTGCCGGCGCGAACCGCCTGGCACAGATCGTTGTCCAGCGCCTGGTTCGGATAGGTGTCCCGGGTGTTGAACATCCGGATGCGGGTGTGGGTCGGCATCAGCGCTCCCTTCGTTGCCGCGCCGCATCGTGGTAGGCGAGGTAGCGGCGTTGCGTGGCGATGTGGTCGGCGATGAACTTGGCGTCGTGCCACACGCCCCAGATGAACGCCGAGCCACGGCGCGACAGCCACGACAGCCCGACGAAGTAGAGTCCCGGCTCGCTGGACACGCCGCGCTGGTGGCGGGGCCTGCCGCGCTCGTCGAGCGCGTCGGGGGGCAGCCAGCCGAAGTCCGATACGTAGCCAGTGGCCCAGACGATCGACGTGATCCCGGCCTTCGCCAGATCGAGCGTGCGCATCGGATCGGTCAGGCACGGCGGATCCGGCAGCATCGCCCGCGCCTCTGGCTCCTCGGGCAGCTGCAGTCCGTTGCGCACGACGTAGGCGTCGGCCGCATCGAGGACCGCGAGGTAGTTCGCGTCGCCTCGTGCCACGTTCGTCGCGAGGTCGGGTTCGAAGGTCGCGACGCCGTCGTCGAACGATCGGGTCGTGCCCACCAGTTCGATGCCCCGCTGCGCGAGCCGGCGAAAGTCGATCGTCTCGCCGCCGCGCACGCCGCTGACCGCGATGGTCACGTGCTCGCGTCCCTGCGCCGGCGTCGGCTTGTCCCATTCGCCCAGCACGCCGAGCCACCAGCAATAGTCGATGCCACGGTACGCGCGCGGCGGTCGATCGTGCGGGCCGACCGACAGGTAGACCTTCCGGCCGGCAGCGCGCAGCTCGTCGGCGATCTGCACGCCCGACGAGCCGCCGCCCACCACCAGCACCCCGCCCGGCGGCAGCTGCTGCGGGTTGCGGTAGTCTGCCGAATGGATCTGCGAGAGCGACCCGCCCTTCGGCGCGATCGGCGGAATCAGCGGGCGCTGGAACGCGCCGGTCGCGACCACCACGCGCGGTGCATGGAGCGGTCCGTCCGAAGTCTGCACTTCGAAGCCCGGGCGACCGGCGTTGCGCACGACCCGCGTCACCTCGACGCCCGTCCTGATCGGTGCGTCGATCCGCTTCGCATACGCCTCGAAGTACGCGACGATCTGGTCTTTCGACGCGAAGCCGTCCGGGTCGAGGTCGTCGAATGCTTGCCCGGGAAATCGGTCGTGCCACGCCGGGCCGTTCGCGACCAGCGAGTCCCAGCGTGCGCTGCGCCAGCGCTCGGCGATGCGGTCGCGCTCCAGCACGAGGTGCGGGACGTCCATGGTGCCGAGGTGCTCGCTCATCGCGATGCCCGCCTGGCCGGCGCCGATCACGATCGTGTCGGGTCGTGTCCGCTGCGGCGTCATCGTCGGTTCCGCGGTGCTTCGCTCATCGTCGGCATCGTTTTCCGGTGCACAGGGGCGCGTCCCGTTCGACGAAAACTGTAGCAACAACCGCCCTCGGGCTGGATCGGATTTTCCGACGGCCCGATTCTGCGAACGCGAACGCGGCCCGAGGGCACCGGTATACTGGATTTCCATCGGCGCCCACGCCGGGCCGATGGGGTCACGGGTCCGCCCCCAGCCCATGCGCCACCCTGCCACACCCGACGTCGACCTGAGCACCGTACGCCCCACGTCGCAGCCCCGAGGACGGTCGCTCCCGGGGCGCCGCGCGCTGACGCGGCTGACCCTCAGGCAACTGGAGTACTGCCTGGCGGCGGCCGAGTTCGGGAGCATCGCGCTCGCGGCCGAATCGATCCACGTCTCCCCGTCCGCCATCTCGTCGGCGATCACGCGGCTCGAGGCGGAGCTGGGCGTGGCGCTGTTCGTGCGCCACCACGCCCAGGGCATGGCGATCACGCCGGCAGGCGAACAGGTGCTGGAACAGATCCGGGGGGTGCTCGACCGGATCACCGATCTGCACGAAGTGGCCGCCGGCACGCGCGACACGGTGCGTGGATCTTTGCGTGTCGGATGCTTTGCCACCCTCGCGCCGATGGTGGCACCGGAACTGTGCCAGGGCTTCGCCCAGGCGCATCCGGGCGTCCAGGTTTCGCAGGTCGAGGATCACCACGAAGGCCTGCTCGAGCGCCTGCGCGCGGCGCGCATCGACGTCGCGATCACCTACGACCTCGACACCGCGGAACCGGACATCGCCTTCGAGCCGCTGGCATCGTTGCCGCCCCACGCGATCGTCGGCGAGCACGACGAACTTGCCCGACGTCCATCGGTGACGATCGACGAGCTGGCGGTTCGTCCGATGGTGCTGCTCGACCTGCCGCTCAGCCGCGACTACTTCCTCGCGCTGTTCCGCCAGGCCGGCCTGACGCCGCTGATCGGTGCGCGGTCGAGCAGTCCGGACGTCCTGCGCTCGCTGGTCGCGAACGGTGTCGGCTACTCGCTCGCCAACGTCCGTCCGCGGACGCCGCTCTCGCTGGACGGCAGGCGCGTCGTTCGAGTCCCCCTGAGCGGCGAACACCGGCCGATGCAGCTCGGGCTTGCGTGGGCGCGCAACCGGGAGCCGCGCCGGATCGTCGAGGCGTTCATGCAGCGCTGCCGCGGTATCGTTACCGCAGAGAACATTCCCGGGATGGATCCGCACGAAAGGGCCGGGGAGTGAAGCGGGCGAGCGTGCCCGACGCACGCACCTCGGCTCGGTTGCTTAGACGGTGGCTCGTGCCGTCCGAACAGCCGAGCAGCACCCCCGGCGATCGGGTCACCCGACCGCACTTCCGACCGCACTTCGCCCCGGCGTCTTCGACGCCGGGACGGGCCGTGTGCAATGCTAGATTTCTGCTCGCGGCCGTACCGGCTCAGTGCTTCAACTCGAGTCCCGGTCGCCACTTGGGTTCGACCGACTCCGCAGCGTAGGCGCCGCGGACCTGCCAGTCCCTCGCCCTCATGTCGAAGTCGATCGTGGCGTAGCCGTATGCACCGATGCCCGTCGGCGCGACGCCGTTCGCGGTGAGCGCACCTGGTCGCGGCGATGCGTCGAAGCGGGTCAGGTCATTGACCGGGCTCGCGAGGGTGTTGCCTGCTTCCACCAGGCTCGCCGTGGTGTTGTCGGCCTGGTCGGCGGCGGTGACCGGCGTGGCGGCAAACACCGCGTTCTTTTCGACGCGCTGCACGTGCCCCGGGTTCGAGCCCGACACCCGCACACCGATTCCTGCGGCGATGATCGTATTGCCGAAGATTCGGATCGTCTTGGGCACATCGTGGTGCGGCTGGATCATCACGCCGGATCCGCCGTGGTTGACGAGCAGGTTCGAGTAGAACGCGATGTTGCCCTCGCCCTGGAACAGCGTCTCGGTCGGGTTCTGCCAGAAGAAGTTGCCGTAGATCTGGTAGTCGTCGTCCATGCCCGGTCCGTTGGTCGGGAAGTGGCCGACCAGCAGGTTCGGGCGCGCGAGCGATCCGGTCGAGCTCGTCGCCGACTTGCTGAACACGTTGTGCCGGATGATCGTCGAGCTGCGGCCGGTCGGCATGCCGGCGATCGACGGACGCGGGTTCTGGTGCTTGATCTGGATGTTGTAGCCGATCGTGTCGCGGATCAGGTTGTGCTCGATCAGACCGGCGACGAAGGGGCTCGTACCGTCGGAATTGCCGAAGTACATGCCGGTGCCGGCGCCGATGATCGTGTTGCCGCGAACGGTCCAGTTCCAGGTCGGCGAGCCGACGGTCGAGATGCCGACGTTCTGCTGGTCGCCCCCCACGCCGGTGATCCGCAGGTTCTCGATCGTGATGTGGTGGGCGATTCCCTCGGCCGCCACGCCGGCGCCGCCGAGGTCGCGGCCGTCGATGTTCAGATTTCGGACGACGATGTGGCTGGCGTTGGCGAGACGGATCGTGTTGTGCGTCGAGCGGCCGAGCAGGCGGGGCCGCGGGCCGGTGTCGGGCCCGGTGATGACGACAGGGTGCTCGGCGGTACCGTTGATGTCGAAGATCGGCAGGCCGGGGACGTCGTCGACGGTGTCGTAGTCCCCGGCGGCCAGCACGAGCGTCTCACCGGGCTGCAGGCCTCGAAGCCGCTGGAGGTAGTTGGACGCGTCGGCCTGAATCACGGCGCCCGACGGTGCCGGCGCGGGAGAGGGCGCGGGCGTTGGCGTGGGAACCGGGGCGGGCGCCGGTTCGGAATCCGCCGATCCCGTGGGCGTCACCGTGACGGCCGATGGAGTCGCCGCGTCGGGGGTGTTGCCTCCTTGGCCCGCGAGTTGAGCCGACGCGCCGGCAGGCGGCTCGCCGCCGCCCGCCGCGTCGCCGCTGCCGTAGGCGGCCAGCGCGGAAGCGACGAGCAGGTGCAGCAGGATCGGGGTGAAGCGGGCGGGATGGGGTCCGGGACGCGTGGGGGCTGTGCATCGTGACATGGCCACTCCGGAGGATCGGGGCATCGCGGGCATCGGGACCGACAGTGCATCGAATCGGTCCGTCGGGACCGCCGTTCAGGGACCAGCGGTAGAGCATTGTCGATCGACGGTCGATCGGACGGGTATCCGGGCCGAGCAGCGTCCGCGGCATCAGTACGGTCGACTCGGCGTCGAGCGGGCGGGAGAGGTCGATCGCGTCGACGCTCATGAGCAGGGCGTGGCCGTGCGGACTCGGCAGTGCCTTGCCCGAGCAGGAACGCGATGAGGCCCGTTGAGAACGCCTGCGGATCCTCCTCATGCACGATGTGCGAGGCGCGCTCCACCTCCAGCCGTTTCGTCTGAGGCAGCAGTTCAGCCAGCGCATCCGCGAGCGCGTGAAAGAGCGGCGGACTGCGTTGCCCTTCGACGAGCAAGGAGGGCGTCCGAATGCTGCGGATGCGCACGGGATCCAGCCGGAGCATTCCGCTGCCCAGGAACTCCGACCTGATCGCGTTTGCCCGAACCTGGTCGAGGCGGTCGCTCGATAGCGACTGGTACGCGGTGCGCCCGAGCACGGCAGTGCCGAAGATGCGCATGGCCTCGATCATGTCCTCTCGCTTCGCGGCCGCGGTCGCCGGCACGATGCCTCGCGCGCCGAAGGCGATGATCGCCGCGGCCACGCGAGGCCGCGTCGCCAGCAGTCTCAGGAGTTCGAGCGGCGTTGGCTTGCTGCTCACGAAGAGCGTGATCGCAGGCGGCTCGACCAGTACCAGGGTGCGAATCAACGACGGCTGCCGTTGGGCCAGCAGGAGGGCGAGGAGGGCTCCGTACGAGTGGCCAACGATGTGTACGGGCTCGTCACAAAGCCGCTCGATGATCTCGTGCAGATCATCGAGTTGCTGGCTCATCGCGTAGTCATCATTGCGCCGAATCTGCTCGTTCGGCCAGTGGAATCGGCGGCTGTAGCTGATCACCCTGAATCGCTTGCCGAACTCGGGCGCCAGTCCCTGCCAGGTACGGTGGTCGCTCGCCGACCCGTGGACGAAGAGCACCGGAGGGCCTTGCCCGCACTCGCGGCAGGCGAGCATCGTGCCGTTGATCGCGATGTCTGCCATCTCGACCTCCCGCATATGCGGATCGTGAGACCGTGCAGCCTGCCCGTCCGGTCCTGCGGCGTCGCTCGGGGCGCGTGTGCTGCACGCGACCTTGGGCGGCGGGCTCGTGACGCCTGCGCTCGCGACCCGCGGGACCGGAGAGGACGTCGCCGATGCCTGTCACTATAGAGGCAAACGATGCAGCGCGCAGGCGCTGTGTGCACCTTCCCGGCAACGGAGCGTGCGCATCGAGCGCCAGCGCTCGCGGCGGCTCTCGCGCAGCAAATCTTCGGACGGGGTTTGCCGGCGGCCCGCACTGAACGCACGGATGTCCGCAGCGAGCTTCTTCAGTTCGGCAGTGGTGCCGTGCTGAGGGCGGGTCAGCGCAACGCGCACGATCTCGCGCAGTTCGGCGTTCAGCGACCGCTGGTGTCGCGCCAGGGACCCGGCCGACGGCCGACCGATGATGATGCACGCACGAGTCGGACGGGCACACCCTTCGCGCTTCACCGCAGCAGCTTGAACGCGTGCGTCCACGAGTTCTCGCGGAACCCGGGGAGGCACCACAGCATGCAGAGCGCCTCCACCGCACGATCGGCACGGCGCATCCCCATGTCCGCGACGACCTAGCCCAGTTCCTTCAGCAACGCGGCGACCCGCGCCTTGGCCTTCTCGTCGTCGCCGGCGACGAACATCGTCGGCGGACCGGCCTCGTAGACCGGCGCGATCATGCGTGCCGCGCCCACCGAGTTGAACGCCTTCACGATCGCCACCTGCGGCGCGGCCTCCTGCCGGCCCTGCCTGCACTGAGCGCGCGATATCCAAGTCTGCAGATCGAAATCGACCTAGACAATCGCCCAGTCGACCTGATCGCCGAAGGCTTTGACATCGGCGTGCGCGGCGGTGCACCCGCACACGCCAGCCTGGTGTCGCGCTCACTCTGCCGACTGCCGGTCGTCCTTGTGGCGAGTCCGGCGTACCTGCGCGAGAAGGGCGTGCCGTGGGAACCGGACGCACTCCTGGGCCACCGGTGCATCCTGCAGCGCCTCGCGGACGGCACGACCGCGCACGGGCGCTTTCGCCGCTGCGCAGGGCGCGCGAGCCGGCAGCTGGTGCCCGCCGCCGCGCTGGTCGCGACGGAATCCGAGGCCGTGATCGACCTGGCGATGCACGGGGCGGGGATCGCGCAGGTGGGGCTAAACGGCGTGATTGACGCGCTGCGCGCCGGGCGCCTGAAGCGGGTGCTGGCCGGACCCCACGATCCTGGCGCTCGCGAGTTCAGTCTTCACTATCCGCATCGGCAGTTCCTCGCGCCGAGGACGCGCGTGGTCGTCGACGCATTGCTCGCGCACGTGCGGCGCCAGCCCGACCTAAAGCTGAGCGTGGACGAGTTGCCGGCGACGGTGAGCGTCTGAGCGCCAACGAGGCTGGCGATGCTCGGGTCGGGCAGCGCGCGTCCTTGTGCTCGGGGCCCCGGCGCATCCGGCGCTCCCGGCCCAGGGGCCGTTTCACAGGCGCTTCTGCCAGCTCCCGACGTCGTGCCAGCGACCGAACTTGAAGCCGACCTGCTCGAAGTGCGCGACTTTCTTCATCCCGAATCGCTCGTGCAGCGCGACGCTCGCCGCGTTCGGCAGCGCGATGACCGCGACAGCAGCGTGAAGCTGCCGCGCCGAGAGGGCGGGAAATAGCGCGTCGTAGAGCGCGGAACCGATCCGGGCGCCGACGGCATCCGGATCGACGTAGACCGTGCACTCGACGGTGAATCGATAGGCGTGACGCTGATGCCACCGGGCGGCGTACGCATAGCCCCTTACCGCCCCTTGGAAAGTCGCGACGAGCCAAGGCAGCGAGGCGGCACCGACACCCGCCATCCGCCCGCGGATCGCGTCCACCGGGACGGGCTTCTCCTCGAAGCTGATCGCGGTCGTGAGGACGTAGTGGTTGTAGATCCGCGCGATGGCATCGGCGTCGGCGGACTCGGCAGGACGGATCTCGACAGGCGACATGGGCGTAGGGGGCAGGTGCGAGGGGAGGGCCTGGTTCGTTCCCGTCATGCGATCCTACAATGCGCCCAACGGAGGACATCCTCGATGTCGCGCAACGTGGAGATCAAGGCAGTCGTGCGGGACTTCGCCGCGCTCGTGCGCAGGAGCGAGGCCATCGCCTCCGAGGGTCCGGTAAAGATCCGCCAGGACGACACATTCTTTCGCTGCGACACCGGCCGGCTGAAGCTTCGCGAATTCGGCGACGGCAGCGGCGAGCTGATCTACTATCGGCGGGCGGATGCCGCGGGCCCGAAGGCGTCGTTCTACCTGAGGTCGCGGACGTCGGATCCGGACACGCTGCGCACGTCGCTTCGTCTCGCCTACGGACAGGTCGGCAGGGTCAGGAAGGTCCGGATTCTGTTCATCGCGGGGCGAACGAGAATCCACCTCGACCGAGTCGAGGGATTGGGCGAGTACCTGGAGCTCGAGGTCGTCCTCGACGCGTCGGAGTCGACGGAATCGGGCGTCGTCGAAGCGCACCGCCTGATGGACGAACTGGGCATCGTGCGCGCGGATCTCGTCGAAGGCGCCTATGTCGATCTGCTTGCCGGAGCGGCAGGTCGAACGAACAGGCCGGACGAAAATGGGGAAGTTCGAATGACCGAAAGAACCGGACGTTGCCTCTGCGGGCAGGTTCGCTACCGGATCACGTCCGACCCGGTCGTCGCGCGGCTG
Organism: Lautropia sp.; assembly: GCA_050248115.1. Lineage (GTDB taxonomy): Bacteria > Pseudomonadota > Gammaproteobacteria > Burkholderiales > Burkholderiaceae_E > Lautropia. The sequence goes on along the minus strand of JBFWSZ010000007.1, from coordinate 117,817 downwards.
TGCTGGTGCCGCGACTGCCAGCACATCGCCGGCAACGGCACCGCGAACGTCATGTTCGCGTCGGGCGCCATCGCCGTCACCGGCACGCTGGCCGAATTCAGCAGCAAGGGCGACAGCGGGAACACGGTCAGCCGCCGGTTCTGCCCGACCTGCGGAAGCCACCTATTCGCCGACTCCACCGGCAGGGCGGGGCTGACCGTCGTGCGTGTCGGAACGCTCGACGATCCGTCTTCGGTCGCGCCGGTGGCGAATATTTGGTCTGCGAGCGCACCGCGTTGGGCCTGCCTCGACCCGGCGCTCGAGCGCGTCGAGCGGCAGCCTGCGCCGCTGCGGCCGAGCCGAGCGTGACGGACCGTTCGTCCTGAAGCGTCCCGGTGAATCGAACGGGATCGGTCGAACCCGCGTGTGACGCTTTCAGCGACACGGCACCGTCCAGCGCGCGCGGGAAGGATATGGGACGCCCTGCTGGCGTGCGGGAGGGAATCAGCCCGCTTCGGGCAGCACCGTCTTCGCAAACCACTCGATCTGTTCCTCGAACTCGGACATCGTGTCGGCCGGGAACATCAGAGCGCAGCAATGATCGACGCCGATTTGCTTCAGCGCCTCGACCTTTTCGAGGATCAACTCTGGCGAGCCCACCAGATTGGCGCTGACCTGCTGCGTGAGGTCGCGGCCGGTGTAGTTCAGCGAGATGCGGTGCGCAACCAGACCGCTTGCCATGTGTCGCCGCTCGGCCTCCTCGGCGGTCTTGGCAATGGTCACGCTGAATTCGGGCGCCACTTCGACCGCGTCGCGCGGACGTCCGAGCGCCTCGCACTGGTCGCGCAACTGGTCGATCCGGTCCTTCAGCTCCGGCCACGGGCGCCAGCCTGGCAGCCAGCCGTGCCCGAACCGCGCCGCGCGCTCGAGCGCGGCGAGGTTGTGTCCCCCGTAGAAGATCGGCAATGGATCCTGCCGTGGCTTCGGGGCCATCTCGAGATCGCGGTATTCGTAGTAGGTGCCGCTGAAGTCGACGACACGCTCGGCGAACAGCGCACGGATCGCGGCCATGCCTTCGTCGAGCATGTCGCCTCGCCGTGCCGATGCGCGAAGGCGCGGCGCCCAGGCCTCGAATTCCTCGCGATACGCGCCGATGCCCACGCCGAGATTCAACCGGCCGCCCGAGAGCTGATCGAAGGTGGCGGCCTGCTTCGCAATCCACAGCGGATCACGCATCGGCACGACGCAGACTGCGGTACCGAAGCGCAGCGTCGTCGTACACGCCGCCATGAACGACAGTGTCGTGAACACCTCGTAGAAATTCGGCGGCGTGTGCGGATACTTCTGTCGGACATAGCGCTGCGAGGTGATGTGATCGTTGCCCCAGACGGAGTCGTAGCCCAAGGCCTCGCAGCGCCTGGCCAGACGGGTGAAGTCCTCGGGCGCGACGAACGGAATCGGATGCATCACGCCTTCGAACCCGGTGGGCAGGCAGACGCTGAACTTCATCGGCTACCCGCCTCGCCCATGCCGGTGGCGGCAAGGGCGCGCGCGAGACCTGCCGGATCGTCGATGCCGCCGATGATCACCTGCTCGAGGCCGACTGCCCGATAGGCCGCATAACGCTGGCGCACCGCTTCGGGCGTTCCCGCCGCCGCGTGCGCGGCGAGCACCTCGTCGCCGATCATCCGCTCGACTGCCTGCCAGTCTTCGTCGCGATACGCATTCCAGAGGGCCTGCCGATCGAGACGGGTGCCCGCGAGTTCGATGTTCTTCGCGTGGTGGGGCCCGCGCAGGATGAAGCCCATCGTGCGACGGATCGCGTCGCGCGCGGCGCACGCGTCATCGTTCACACTCGTGTAGACGAGGGCCATGCGCCTGCAGTGGCCGGCGATGCGTCGCTGCGCCCGCCCCTGCTCGACGTGCCCGAGGCACCAGTGGATGTATTCGATCGAGGTCGCCGCCGAGATCAGCACGCCGTCGGCTTCGGCACCTGCAAGTTCCAGCATCTTCGGACCGGACGCGGCCAGCGTGATCGCGATCCGGTCGGTCGGGTTCGCGAGCCGCCGCCCGCTGACCTTGAAGACCTGGCCCTCGTGATGGATCGTGTTGCCCGTCAGCAAGGCACGGCAGATCCGGATCGCCTCGCGCAACGTCGTCAGCGGCAGCGGCGACTCGATGCCCGCGGCGGCCAGGTCGCCGGGCGCGCCGACCCCGAGACAGAGTTCCACCCGCCCGGGAAACAGTTCGTCGAGCGCGGCGGCCGCCATCGTGATGTAGACCGGGTGCACCGAGTACGGGCTCATCGCCATCAAGGCCACCCGAATCCGCGTCGTTGCCGCCAGCGCGGCATGCGCCGCGGTGACGGGGTCGCGCAGGAACAGATGGCAGGCGACCCAGATCGTCGTCGCCCCTCCGGCCTCGGCGGCCTTGGCCTGCTCGACGAAGGTCGCGATCGGTGCCCGGCCGTCGGACGAGACGCCGACCTCGCAGGGCGGGTGATCAGTGGGCTGCGTCGAATCCATAGTGCTCCCGGAGCGCACGCACGGCTGCATCGACGTCGGGCGCGATCGCCGGCGTGGCGCGCAGCACGCGTTCAGTCGCCGCGTTGTCCTTGAGGCCGGTCGCCGTGAGCAGGGCAACGACGCTCGCGTCCTTCGCGATCGTTCCGTCGGCACGAAGCGAGGCGATCGCCGGCAGGGTGGCGGCTGCCGACGGCTCGACGTAGATGCCTTCGAGGCGTGCGAGCTTCATCTGCCACTCGACGATCGCTTCGTCAGACACCTGCACCGAGCGCCCGTCGGATCGGCGCAGCGCGACCACGCCCTGATGCGTTGCCTGCAGCGCTGCGATCGAGGTGGCGATCGACGGCGTCCCATGGTCGATCGAAGGCGGCATGTCCATCGATGCCTGCATCGCCTGCGTCAGCGACCCCGAGACTTCGGCAGCGAGAAGTCTCGGGACCCGGTCGATCCAACCCAGCCGGTGCAGGTCGTCGAATCCCTTCCACACGCCGTAGAGCGCATCGCAATAGCAGACCGGCAGCGCGCACCAGTCCGGCACGCGCCAATGCATCGACTCCGCGATTTCGTAGGCGATCGACTTGTAGCCTTCGATGCCGAGCGGGTTGCTGCCGACTGCAGGTCCGCGGTAGACCGTCGTCGGGTACCAGCCGAACCGGTCGACCGCCGCCGACAGGACTCGCCATCGGTCCGCGCTCGACGGGACCGTCAGCAACATCGCACCGTTGGCGCGCATCTGCGTGAGCATCGGCCCGGCGGCGGCGGCATAGGTCACGATCACGCATGGCAGACCCGCGCGCGCCGCGTAGGCGGCGCTCGCCGCACCGGCATTGCCGGAGGAGCTCGACGCGATGACCTTCGCCCCCAGCTTCTTCGCGAGCGTCACCGAGGCGCTCGCGAGCCGGTCCTTGAACGACCAGGTCGGATTGCGGCTCTCGTCCTTGAGCCACAATGCACCGAGCTGGAGCCGATCGGCCGAAACGAGGGGCGTCAGGCCTTCGCCGAGGCTGACCGCTTCGGCCGCGGGCGCATGCATCAGCTCGGCGTAGCGCCACATCGAGCGAGGTTCGGACGGCAGCGCGTCGCGCAGGAGCGTGGGCCGCTTCGCGTAGCTGACGGCGAGATTCGAGGCGACGCCCTGCGCCAGACAGGTGTCGCAGCCACGTCCGTAGGCGGTGATCGGAAACGCCTTGGCGCAACGGATGCAGGTCAGCCCGACGGGATTGGACATGGCGGATTGCGTGGCAGGATCCGGAAGCCCTTCAGTGTATCCAATCGTGATCCTGCCCGCTCCCCCGAGTTCGATCGATCGGTCGACTTCGACTTTGCGGTATGAGCCGTCGGCATCCGCCACGGATGCGACCCTTCACCGCCTGATATAGTTCCTGCCGAACAGGGTGCACATGAACCAGCGTCTTCAGATCGCGCTTCCGCCTGATGGCCCCGCGCTCGTCCATGCCGCGCACGGCCGGTCCGCGCGTCTGCTCGAGCGGTTCGAGTCGCAGCCGCTCCAGGCACTGCTCGCCGAGGCGCGCGCGATGCGCGATCAGGCCCATGGGGATCGAATCGGGCATTCGCGCAAGGTCTTCATCCCGTTGACCCGCCTCTGTCGGGACGCCTGCAGTTACTGCACCTTCGCGAGGACGCCGCGCGAGCTCGAGTCGGCGTTCCTGGGCATCGAGGCGGTGCTGGCGATCGCGCGCGCCGGGCGCAGCGCGGGTTGCCGGGAGGCCCTGTTCACGCTGGGCGATCGACCCGAGTCGCGCTATTCGGCCGCGCGCAGCGCGCTCGAGGCGCTGGGCTTCGCGAGCACCGTCGACTATCTCGAGTACGCATGTCGACGGGTGATGCAGGAAACGGGTCTGCTCGCACACGTGAACGCGGGCGTGATGGATGAAGCGGAGATCGCGCGATTGCGCACGGTCAGCGTGTCGCAGGGCCTGATGCTCGAGAGCGTCTCGACGCGATTGTGCGAGCGGGGAGGGCCGCACTGGGGCTCGCCCGACAAGCATCCGGCGGCGAGGCTTGCGATGATCGAGGCCGCTGGCCGGCTGAAGGTGCCGTTCACCAGCGGGATCCTGATCGGGATCGGCGAGACCCGCCTCGAACGCATCGAGGCACTGCTCGCGCTGGCCGATCTTCACGAGCAACACGGGCACCTGCAGGAGGTGATCGTGCAGAACTTCGTCGCCAAGCCGGACACCCGGATGGCGGCGTCGCCCTCGGCTGCGCACGAGGACCTGCTGTGGACTGCAGCCGTCGCCCGGCTCGTCCTCGGACCTACGATGAACATCCAGGTACCGCCGAATCTGAGCTTTGCCCGCTTCTCCGAGCTGCTCGGTGCGGGCATCAACGACTGGGGCGGCATCTCGCCGGTGACCGCCGATCACGTGAATCCCGAGGCACCCTGGCCGGCGTTGTCGCGCCTGCGCGAAGCGACCGAGGCGACACGCGCGGTGCTGGTCGAGCGGCTTGCGATCTATCCGTCCTATGTCCGCGATGCCGAGCGGTGGGTCGATCCGGCCGTCAGGCCGTACCTGCTAGCGCACGGCGACAGCGAAGGTTTCGCGCGTGACGATGATTTCGTCGTGGGCGAGGCGAGCGGTCGCGCTGCCGGTGCGGATCCGTCGACCGCGTCGGCGATGGCTGCCGCCGGCGTCCGCCGCGCGAGCCGCCGGCGGACGCCGGTGGACGGATCACTTGATCGGCTGCTTGCGCGCGCGCAGGCGGGCGAGCGTCTGGACATCGCCGGCATCGAGACGCTTTTCGGCGCGCGCGGTGCCGTGGTCGACGCCGTGGTGGCCGCTGCCGACGAGGCGCGGCGCCGCGCCAACGGCGCGACGGTCTCGTACGTCGTCACGCGCAACGTCAACTATACGAACCTCTGTTCGTTCTCTTGCAGCTTCTGCGCGTTCTCCAAGGGCCGGCGCGACGAGGATCTGCGCGGCGCGCCCTACGATCTGTCGCTCGACGAGGTCGCGCGGCGGGCAGACGAGGCGTGGCGCCGCGGCGCATCCGAGGTCTGCATGCAGGGTGGCATCCATCCGTCCTATACCGGAGACACCTACCTGACGTTGCTGCGCACGGTGAAGGAGGCGGCGCCGGGGTTGCACGTGCATGCGTTTTCCGCGCTTGAAGTCACCCACGGTGCCCGGACGCTCGGTCTGTCGATCGAACGGTTCCTCGACAAGCTAAAGGCGGCCGGCCTGGGTAGCCTTCCCGGCACGGCGGCCGAGATCCTCGATGACGAGGTGCGCGCGAAGATCTGCCCGGACAAGCTCTCGACCCGGCAGTGGCTGGACGTGATCGAAGCCGCCCATCGGGCGGGGTTGCCGACCACCTCGACCATCATGTTCGGGCATGTCGAGCGACCTCGCTCGTGGGCCCGGCACCTGCTGCACCTGAGGGATCTGCAGGCGCGCACCGGCGGCCTGACCGAATTCGTGGCGCTGCCGTTCGTCGCGATGGAAGCGCCGATGTTTCGCCGCGGTCTCGCGCGAAAGGGGCCGACCTGGCGCGAGACGCTCCTGATGCATGCGGTCGCGCGCCTGGTGCTGGGCCCCTTGCTCACCAACGTCCAGGCGTCGTGGACGAAGCTCGGCCCCGAGCGGGTACGCATGCTGCTGGACGCCGGGGTCAACGACCTGGGCGGTACGCTGATGAACGAAAGCATCTCGAGGGCGGCCGGCGCGAGTCACGGCGAAGAGATGCCTCCGGCGCAGATGGAGGCGCTGATCCGCTCGGCGCAGCGCACGCCGAAGCAGCGCTCGACGCTGTATGCGGACATCGACCCCGCGCGCCGGGAGATCAGCCTGTCAGCCGCGCCGCTCGTTCCGATCGTGTTGACGCCACCGCGCAGAAGGGCGAGTCCAACCATGGCGCCGCAGGGATGATCACGCTGGGATACAAGGCATCGGCCGAGCAGTTCTCCCCGAACCGTCTGCTCGAGTTCGCCTGCATGGCCGAGCAGGTCGGCTTCGACACGGTCTTCGTCAGCGACCACTTCCAGCCGTGGCGCCACACCGATGGCCATGCCCCCTTCTCGTTCGCGTGGCTGGGTGCACTGGGTGCCCGCACGTCGCGAATCCGGATCGGCACCAGCGTGATGACGCCCACCTTCCGCTATCACCCGTCGGTCGTTGCGCAGGGCTTCGGCACGCTGGGCGCGATGTTTCCGGGCCGCATGATCCTGGGCGTGGGCACCGGCGAGTCGCTGAACGAGGTTCCGGCCATCGGCATCGAGTGGCCGGCGTTCAAGGAACGGTTCGCACGACTGCGCGAAGGCCTGACGCTGATCCGCACGCTCTGGCGCGAGGAGCGGGTGAGCTTCGAGGGCGAGTATTACCGCACGAGCAACGCGACGGTCTACGACCGCCCGGCGGATCCGGTGCCGATCTACGTCGCGGCTGGCGGCGCCGTCGTCGCGAAGTACGCCGGGCGCGTCGCGGACGGATTCATCTGCACCAGCGGAAAGCCGGCCGAACTCTATCGCGAAACCCTGCTGCCGGCCGTGGAGGCCGGGATCGCCGCCTCCGGGCGCGAAGGTGCCGACATCGATCGCATGATCGAGATGAAGGTGTCGTTCGACCCCGATGCGGTGCGCGCACGGGAGGACACGCGCCACTGGGCGGCGCTGGCGCTGTCGGCGGACGAGAAGATGTCGGTCGAGGATCCGGTCGAGATGGAGCGGCTGGCAGCGCAGCTGCCGCTCGAACGCGCAGCGAGCCGCTGGCTCGTCTCGAGCGATCCGGACGAGCAGGTCGAGCAGATCCGGCCGTACGTCGAACTCGGGTTCCGTCATCTGGTCTTTCACGCGCCGGGTCCGGACCAGGCGGCCTTTCTGCAGCGCTACGGCCGAGAGGTGCTGCCGCGCCTGCGAGCCCGCTTCGGTTGATCGGAGGGGCTGCGCCGTACCGTGCTCACGCCGCGTCTGGAACTGATTGCGCTTCCCGGGCTGCCAGCCGTGCAGGCGGGCGACGATCTGGCCGCGTTGATCGAGGCGGGCTATGCGCGTGGCGGCATCCGGCCGAGCGGCACGGACATCGTCGTCGTCGCGCAGAAGATCGTCTCGAAGGCCGAGGGCCGGCTCGTCGACCTGCGCGCGCTTCGAGTATCGCCCGCGGCAACCGAACTCGCGCAGATCGTGCGCAAGGACGCGCGCCTGGTCGAACTGATCCTCAGCGAGTCCAGGCGGGTCGTGCGCGCTGCGCCGGACGTGCTGATCGTCGAGCACCGCTGCGGCTTCGTCATGGCCAATGCCGGTGTCGACCAATCGAACATCGGTGCACCCGATGAGGGCGACTGGGCGCTCGCACTGCCGCTCGATGCCGACGCGTCGGCGCAGCGCCTGCGCGTCGCGCTCTCGCAGTGCACAGGCGTGACGCCAGCCGTCGTGATCAACGACAGTTTCGGACGACCGTGGCGTCACGGCACCGTCGGCATCGCCCTCGGCGCGGCCGGTCTCGCGTCGCTGGTCGATCTGCGTGGCCGCGAGGATCTGTTCGCACGGCCGCTACGCTCGACGCAGGTCGCGCATGCCGACGAGGTTGCCGCGGCCGCGTCGCTTCTGATGGGGCAGGCCGACGAGGGCCGGCCGGTCGTCGTCGTGCGCGGCGTCGAGTCGCCGGCTGCCGCCGAATGTCCGGTGAAGGCGCTGCTGCGTGCGCCGCAGGGGGATCTGTTCCGATGATCGTGGCGCTCAGCGGCGGCGTCGGGGGCGCCAAGCTCTCGCTCGGCCTGAGCCGCATCCTGCCACCCGAGGCGCTATGCGTCGTCGTGAACACGGCCGACGACTTCGAGCACCTGGGGCTGTATGTCTCGCCGGACCTGGACACGGTGATGTATACGCTTGCCGGCGTCGCCAACCCGCAGACCGGCTGGGGATTGCGCGACGAGAGCTGGGCGTTCATGGCAGCGCTGGCACGACTGGGCGGTGAGACTTGGTTTCAGCTCGGCGACCGGGATCTCGCGACGCACGTCGAACGAACGCGACGTCTGCGTTCGGGCGAATCGCTGCACGCGATCACGGCCGATTTCTGCCGACGGCTGGGTGTGGGCTGCAGCGTCTTGCCGATGACCGACGATCCGGTACGCACGATGTTGTGCGTCGAGGGCGAATGGATCGCGTTCCAGGACTATTTCGTCCGGCTGCAGTGCGCACCGGCCGTCTCGGCCATCCGCTTCGACGGCGCGGCGAATGCACGCGCGTCCGGCGAAGTGCTGGCCGCGCTCGCGAGCCCGACGTTGCGCGCAGTGATCATCTGTCCCTCGAATCCGTACCTGAGCGTCGATCCGATTCTCGCGGTACCGGGCATTCGCGACGCGATCGCATCCTGCGCAGCGCCCGTGGTCGCGGTGTCGCCGATCGTGGGCGAAAAGGCGATCAAGGGCCCGGCGGCCAAGCTCATGGCGGAGCTCGGCGTGCCGGTCACGGCGCGCAGTGTCGCGCGCCACTACGGCAGGCTGATCGATGCGTTCATCGTGGATTCGAGCGACGAGCGCGCGAACGAGGAAGATCGGCATGGGGTGCCGGTGTTTGCGCTTCCGACGCTGATGAGCACGCTCGCCGACAAGGAGGCGCTCGCATCGCGCATCCTGGCATTGCTGCCGCAGCTCGACGGCTCGTCGCGCGGAGCGGGGGCATGACGCCTGTACCGGCGTCGATCGATGGCGTCTGGGCGCTGGTGCCGGTGAAGCGGCTGGGTGCGGGCAAGCAGCGATTGCGGACGGCGCTCGATACGCAAGCCGCGCGCGAACAGCTGATCCTGGCGATGCTCGAGGACGTGCTTCGCAGCATCTCGGCGTCGATCGGCCCGGCGCGGCTCGGCGGGTGCGCGGTCGTGACCGACGACGCCCGGGCTGCCTCGATCGGGCGCCGTCACGGCGCCGACATCGTGTCCGACGCGGGAGCGTGGGTCGCGCCGGGCGGTGCACCGTGCCCGTCGTCGATGCCAGACGACGCCGACGGATATTCGCGCGCCGTCGCGAACGCGATCGCCTTGTTGGCGCGCTGCGGTGCCTGCGCGGCGCTGGTCCTGCCTGCCGACCTGCCGTTGATCACGCCGATGGAGATCGAGCGGCTGGTCGCGGCGCACCGCGACGGGCGGCGGTGTGCGATCGTCGCGGCCCGGGACGGCCGCGGAACGAACGCAGTGCTGCTGAGGCTTCCGGCGTCGATCGCACTTGCATTCGACGGCGCAAGTTTCGGGCCGCATCTGGATGCCGCCCGCCTTGCCGGACTCGACCCTCTGGTTTTGCAGCTGCCCGGCATCGCCTTCGACATCGACCTGCCGCGCGATCTGGGCGCACTGGCCGAACACCCGCAGGCGCGAGGCACCATGGCAGGGCGCCTCGCGAGACGGCTTGCCGCCGCTACTTCAACTGGTACAGGTCCAACACGCTGACCTTGCGGTCCTTCACCTGCTGCAGCACGACGACCTTGGCGGCCTGATTGTGGTCGTTGAACGAGGTCTTCATGCCGTGCAGCAATTCGAAGCTGGTCTTGGCGAGCGCATCGCGGATCTTGCTTGGGTCGGTGCTGTTCGCGTCGCGGATCGCCTGCGCGATGGCCTGCATGCTGTCGTAGCCTGCCCAGCTCTGGAGCGTCGCGGCGGCCTTGTGCTTCTGAAGGATCGTCGCCGCGTACTTCCGGTTCCGCTCGTTGTCGATGCCCGGCGAATAGGTCCACGCCGACACCGAACCCTCCATGCCGCCTGCAGCGACGACCTCGCCCATCTTCCCGCCTAGCTCAGCCCGTCCGGTATACGGGATCTTGAGGCCCATCTGCATGGCCGTGCGCGCGAGATTCAGCTGGTCTGCGCCGAGCATGAAGATCGCGATCGCATCGGGCTTGCGTTGGGCGACCCGGGTGAGCAGCGGGGTGAAGTCCGGCATCATCTGGGGCGCGAAGTCCGTCGACACGATCTTGATGCCGGCTTTTTCTGCGAGCGGCTTGAACGCGGCGGCGCCGCCGCGCCCGAAGTCGGAATCCTCGGCGATGATCGCGATCGATTTGAAGAGCTTCTTCTCGCCGAGGTAGCCGGTCAGCGCTTCGGCCATCTTCAGGTCGTCCGGGCTGATGCGGAACATCCACGGATTGCCCCCCGCGCCGGAGAGTTCGCCGATCTTCGGGCTCGACGACACGCCGGTGATCATCGGGATCTTGGCATCCGCGATGATCGGCATCATTGCAAGCGTCGCGCTCGAGCAGTGCGCGCCGACGATCGCGCTCACCTTCTCCTGCGCAAGCTTTCGTGCCGTGTTCGCGCCCTCCGTCGGGTTGCAGCGGTTGTCGACCGGGACGATCTCGATCTGCTTGCCCAGAAGTCCGCCCGCCGCATTGATCTCCTCGGCGGCAAGGTCGACACCCCACTTCTCCCATTCGGAGGCAAGCGCAGCTGGGCCGGTGAACGCGCCGGACAGGCCGATTCGAATTTTTTCCTGAGCGAAGGATGCCGGGGGGGTGCCGATCGCCACGAGAGCGGCAGCGACGGCGGACAGTAGCGCGCGTTTCATCAAAGTTTCTCTCACAGGGTGTTTGGTTGGCCTCGTGATGGTGCTCGACGGCACGAAGGCCCGGGCGCGGATTCGCGACGTCTGGCACCAATATATCGAGCGGCTGAACACGGTGCAAGGAGCGGGCCAGGGTGAAGGTGAGGGCAAGCCCGCTGCGGGACCAAAGCGGAACCGGCACGATGTCCGACCGCAGGCGAATGATGTAAGATGAATCGGGCCTTGGCGCCAGATCCCCCGGGCCTGCGCCGATGGCACCGATGCACATCCGGGCACCGCGCCGAGCATCGCGCCGAGCGCTGCGCACCGCCCAACCCGCGAGTCCGAGTCTTGGCCGTCGATGCGACCTACCTGCTTCAGCTGACCTTGAACGGGCTCGTGCTCGGGCTCTTCTATGCGCTGATCGCTGCCGGACTCGCGCTGATCTTCGGGGTGCTCGAGATCATCAACTTCGCCCATGGCGAACTGCTGATGGTGGGGGCCTACGTGATGGCATTCGCGCTGCCCGCGCTCGGCGGACAGTACGTGCCGGCGATGCTCACGGCACTCGTAGTCAGTGCGGCGCTCGGTGTGCTCCTGTACGACGGCTTCCTGGTGCGCCTTCGCGAGAAGGATTTCGAGCGCAGCATTCTGATCACGATGGGTCTGTCGATGGTGCTGCTCTACGGCTGCCAGTACCTGTTCACGTCGACCCCGATCCTGGTCAATACGCAGCTCGGCTTCGAAGGCGTTCAGGTCGGCTCGATCCGCATCACCTGGACGCGCGTGATCGCCAGCGGCATTGCAATCGCCGCCTTCGGTGCGCTGTGGTTCATCCTGCACCGAACCCAGTTCGGTCGGGCGATGCGAGCCGTGGCGATCAATCGGGAGGCGGCATTGATGGTCGGCGTCCGGCCCCGCACGGTGGCGCGCCATGCGGTGATCGTCGCATCCGTGCTGGCCGGCCTTGCCGGCGCGGCGCTGGCGCCCGTGCATATCGTGCAGCCGATCATGGGGCAGTTCCTGATATTCAAGGCCTTCGCGCTGGTCATCATCGGCGGGCTGGGCAGCATGGGCGGGGCGATCGTGGCCGGCATCGCGCTCGGCGTCATCGAGAACTGGATCGGCGGATTCTTCGAGGTGATCTGGCAGGAGACAGCCGCGTTCGTCGTGATGATCGCCGTCCTCCTGCTAAAGCCGCACGGGCTTTTCGGGCGCGCGAGCGTACGCGTCGGATGAGGGCGTGGGCGCTCGCCGTCGCGACCGTCGTCGTGCTGGCGCTATTGCCGCTGTTCGCGTCAGAGTATGTCATCGGCATCGGCATCACGACGTTCACGTTCACCGTCTGCGCGGCGAGCCTGAACCTGGTGTACGGATACGCAGGGTTGCTGAACTTCGGGCAGCTGGCGTTCTGGGGAATCGGAGGCTATTGCACCGCACTGCTGGTGGTGGATGCAGGCGCGTCGTTCTGGACCGGGCTCATTGCAGCGGCCGTGCTCAATGCGCTGCTCGCGTTGCTCGTCGGTTGGCCCGCGCTGCGACTGCAGCGCGACTCGTTCGTCATCGTCACCTTGTCGTTCTCGCTGCTTGCGTGGCTGGTCGCGCGGGACTGGGTCGCGCTGACCCGTGGTCCGCTGGGCCTGCCTGGCCTGCCCGCGCCGGTGTTGCTGGGCGTGGAGCTTGCCGGGCTGCGAACGTACTACTGGCTCGCACTCGCCTTCTTCGTGTCGTCGCTCGCGCTGCTCTATGCGATCGTGAGTTCACGGATTGGTCGGGTACTGCTCGCGATCAAGCAGAACCTGCCCCTGGCGACGGCGCAAGGGGTCGCGCCCACGCCGTGGCGCCTGTTCGCGTTTGCCACCGGCGCGGCGCTCACCGGGATGGCGGGCGGCATGCAGGTCTTCTACCTGAAGATCGTCGACCCGAGCATGTTCGACTTCTATTACCTGCAGGCGTGGCTGATCATGGTGATCATCGGCGGCGCAGGCCAGTTCTGGGGCGTCGTCGTGGCGGGGCTCGCGATGTCGGTGCTGCCGGAGGCGCTGCGATTCTCCAACGAACTGCGGATGGTCGTCTACGGCGCGATTCTGGTCGTCGCCGTGCTGGTGATGCCGCAGGGGGTGGCAGGTTGGCTGCGCGAGCGGCGCGTCGCGACGATGCGCCGGGCGCTCGCTAGCGAAGCCGACGCGCAGGCGTCCGGCCTGCAGGGCGATGCGATTCGATGAGCGATCTGCTCGTCGTCGCCGATCTCGCGAAGGCGTACCAGGGCGTGAACGCCGTGGGCGGGATTTCGTTCTCCGTGAGGGAAAACGCGATCGTCGGCATCATCGGACCGAATGGCTCCGGCAAGAGCACGACGATCGACTGCATCACCGGATTCCAGACCCCTGACCGCGGCGCCGTGACGCTCGATGGCGCGAGCATCGCGAACCAGCCGGCCTGGAAGATCGCGCGCGCGGGTCTGACGAGGACCTTCCAGACGGTGCGTGTCTACGACCAGATGTCCCTGATCGACAATCTGCTGGTGGCGATGCAGTCCTTCGACACCGCGACGTGGCTCGACGCACTGCTGCGCACGCAGCGCCTCAGGCAGCAGGAGTCGGCCGCGCGGGCGCGTGCGCACGAACTGCTCGCCCTGATCGGACTGACCCGCTATGCGCAGATGCCGGTCGGCATCCTGTCGTATGGGCAGAAGAAGCTGGTCGCACTGGCCTCGGCACTGATGTCCAGGCCGAGGTTGGTCGTGCTCGACGAGCCGGTTGCGGGTGTCAACCCGACGCGCATCCGGGAGATCGAGGCCGCGATCCGCGTGCTGCGCGACGCCGGCGAGACGTTCCTCGTGGTCGAGCACAACATGGAATTCATCATGAACCTCTGTGATCACGTCATCGTTTTCGACCAGGGGCTGAAGCTGATCGAGGGGCGCCCGCGCGACGTGCATGCCGATTCCCGTGTGCTGGAGGCGTATCTTGGCCTGCGCGCTTGAGATCGAGAATCTGACGGCGGGCTATGCCGACGTTGCGGTCGTGCGCGACTTCTCCACCCGGATCGACGAAGGAACGGTCACGACCCTGATCGGCGGCAACGGGGCCGGCAAGTCGACCCTGATGCGCGCGATCTTCGGCACCTGCAGGTGGTTCTCCGGGTCGATCACGTACAAGGGCACGCGCGTCGAGCGGTCGCAGCCGTGGGACCGCCTGCGCATGGGCATCGGATTCGTGCCCCAGGGCAGGTGCAATTTCGCGTCGATGTCGGTCGAGGAGAACATCAAGATGGCCTGCTACACGCTGCCTGCCGCCGGTCACGCGTCGGCGAAGCAGCGGCTTCTCGACCTCTTTCCGGTGCTGCGTCCCAAGCTCGGCGTCGTCGCGGGCAACCTGTCCGGTGGCGAGCAGCAGATGCTCGAGACTGCGATGGTGATGGCGCTCGAGCCCGGGCTTCTGCTGCTCGACGAGCCCTCGCTGGGGCTCTCGCCGTTGATGCAGCGCGATGTGTTCGACATGGCGCGTGGGCTGGCGCGGCGCGGCGTGACCGTGCTGATGGTCGAGCAGAATGTGCACGGCGCGCTGCAGGCGTCCGATCGGGCGATCGTGCTCGAGCTGGGACGCAAGTTCACCGAGGGTCCCGCTGCCGAGGTGCTGCACGACCCGCGGATCCGGCGAGCCTACCTGGGCGGAAACCTGGAGTCGGCTGCGGGCCCGGGCGATGGGCAACTTCAACACGAGGTACGTGCATGAATCCGGCTACCCGAATGGCGGTCGACATCGGTGGAACCTTCACCGATTTCGCGTTAGAGCACGAGGGGCGGCGCTTCAGTGCGAAGGTCCTGACGACGCCGCAGGCACCTGAACTGGGCGTGCTATCGGGGCTTGCCGCCATTCTCGCGAAGGCCGGCATCCAAGCGGCCGATGTCGGTGCGATCATCCACGGGACGACGCTCGCGACCAACGCGATCATCGAGCGCAAGGGAGCACGTACGGCGCTGCTCGTCACCGAGGGCTTTCGAGACTCGATCGAGATGGCCTTCGAGAACCGGTTCGAGCAGTACGACATCTTCATGGACAAGCCGCCTCCGCTGGTGGCCCGGCCCTGGCGCTTCCCCGTGCCCGAACGCATCGACGCCCGCGGAAACGTCGTCCGCCCGCTCGACATCGATGCGGTGCGCGCCCTCGTGCCGGTGCTCGAGCGCGAGCGCATCGAGAGCGTGGCGATCGGTTTCCTCCATGCGTATTCGTGGCCATCGCACGAGGAGCGGGTTCGCGAGATCCTGTCGCGCGCGCTCCCGGACCTGTGGATCACCTGCTCGTCCGAAGTCAGCCCGGAGATCCGCGAGTACGAACGGTGGTCGACCGCGTGTGCGAACGCGTACGTACAGCCCGTGATGGCCGGCTATCTGGGGCGCCTCGCCGAGGCGCTGCGCGAGCGCGGATTCGCCTGCCCGGTCTTCCTGATCACGTCGGCCGGCGGGCTCACGACGCTGGAGACGGCGAGACGCTTTCCGATCCGGCTGGTCGAGTCGGGCCCCGCCGGCGGCGCGATCCTCGCATCCCGCCTTGCGCGCCAGTGCGAGTTCGACCATGTCGTGTCCTTCGACATGGGCGGGACGACGGCCAAGGTCTGCCTGATCGACGATGGCGAGCCGCAATATGCGCGAAGTTTCGAGGTCGCCCGCGCCTACCGCTTCCTGAAGGGAAGCGGACTGCCGCTGCGCATCCCGGTCGTCGAGATGGTCGAGATCGGCGCCGGCGGCGGATCGATCGCGAGCGTCGACTCCCTGCACCGTATCCAGGTCGGCCCGGAGAGTGCCGGCTCGGAGCCGGGTCCAGCCTGCTACGACCGCGGCGGTGTCGCCCCGACCGTCACCGATGCCGACGTGCTGCTCGGCGCGATCGATCCCGCGCGATTCGCCGCGGGCACGATCCGCCTGGCGGTCGAGCGCTCGGCGAAGGCGATGGAGCAGACGATCGGCGAGCGGCTGGGCTTCACCGCGGAGCAGGCGGCGTACGGGGTTCTCGAGGTCGTCGAGGAGAACATGGCCAATGCGGCCAGGGTCCACGCGGTCGAGCGCGGCAAGGAACTCGCCGGGCGCACGATGATCGCCTTCGGAGGCGCGGCGCCCTTGCACGCGGCGCGGCTCGCCGACAAGCTCGCGATCGACCGGATCCTCGTTCCAGCCGGCGCCGGCGTCGGGTCGGCCGTCGGCTTCCTGCTGGCGCCGGTGGCGTTCGAGACGGTGAGAACCCGTCACACGCGCCTCGACGACAGCTTCGACGCCCAGACCGTGAACGCCGTTCGCGACGAGATGCGCGACGAAGCGCGCGCGTTCATCCGCCAGGGTGCGGGCGAAGGCGAATTGACCGAGACCTGGACGGCGGACATGCGCTACCAGGGCCAGGGCCACGACCTGACGGTGACGCTCGCGGCCGGGGCGTTCGACGCGACATCGACCGCCGATCTGCGCCAGCGCTTCGAGCGCGAGTACGAGCGCGTCTTCGGCATCACGATTCCGGGCATGGACGTCGAAGTGATGAGCTGGGCGCTGCGCATGGCGGCCGCGACGCGCCCGCTCGAGGCGTGCCCGCCGATGCCGGCGGCACCCGCACCGGACGACCCCGCGTCGCGACGGGCGCAGGCGGGTTCGCACGAAGTCGCGCTGTTCGATCCGCTGACCGGCGGACGGACGAAAGTGCCGCTCTACTGGCGATTCGACCTGGCGCCCGGTGCGCAGGTCGACGGGCCGGCAATCATTGCCGAGGACGAGACTTCGACCCTCGTCACGGCGTCGTTCAGTGCGCGGATCAATGCGCTCGGCCATATCATCATGCAACGCAAGCAGGAGACGCTGCCATGAACACCGTCACCGATCCCACGCGCTCGTCACTGTCGCTGATCCGCATGCAGGTGATGTGGGACCGCCTGATCGCGGTCACCGAGGAGCAGGCGCTGACGTTGATTCGAACCGGCTTCAGCACCTCGACGCGCGAGGCGGGCGATGTGTCGGCGGGCATCTTCGACACCCGGGGAAGAATGCTTGCGCAGGCGGTGACCGGCACCCCCGGACACGTGAACGCAATGGCGCGCGCGGTCCGGCATTTCCTGGCCAAGTATCCGCTGGAGACGATGCGCGACGGTGACGTGTTCTTCACGAACGACCCATGGAAGGGGACGGGGCATCTGCATGACTTCACGTTCGTGACGCCCGCGTTTCGCGACGGGCGCGCAGTCGCGCTGTTCGCGTCGACCAGCCACATGGTGGACGTCGGAGGCCGGGGCATGGGCCCGGACTCGCGGCAGGTGTACGAGGAGGGCATCTACATCCCGCTGATGCATTTTGCGCGAGAGGGCCAGGTTGAAGCGCCCGTCATCGAGATCATCCGGCAGAACGTGCGCGAGCCGACCCAGGTGATCGGGGACCTGTTCTCGCTGTCGGCCTGCAACAAGGTCGGTGCGCGGCGGTTGGTCGCGATGATGGGCGAGTTCGGCATCGACTCGCTCGATGCACTTGCCGGGTACATCCTCGAACGATCCCACCAGGCGAGCCTCGAGGCGATCGGACGCATACCGGCAGGCACCTGGACGAACGAGATGATGGTCGACGGCTACGACAAGCCGGTGCGGCTCGTCGCGAAGATCACGATCGGGGCGGATGGCATCGACGTCGACTTCACCGGGACATCGGGCGTTTCCGCGTTCGGGATAAACGTGCCGTTCTGCTATACCGAGGCCTATGCGAGCTTCGGCATCAAGTGCATCGTGGCACCGAAGGTGCCCAACAACGAAGGCTCGCTGTCGGTGATCCGCATCGCGGCCCCCGAGGGATGCATCCTGAATGCGGTCCATCCGGCGCCGGTCGCGACCCGTCACATCACCGGCCAGCTGCTGCCCGACCTGATGTTCGGTTGCCTCGGGCAGGCGCTGAAGGACGCGGTGCCTGCCGAAGGGACGTCGTGTCTGTGGAACCTGTTCGCGATGGGCGGCGACAATCGGGTGGAGGCCGACGCCGAGCGCGTCGCGCAGACCCAGCGCTTCAACGTGATGAGCTTCCATTCGGGTGGTACCGGCGCAAGGCCGGGCAAGGACGGGATGTCGGCCACGGCGTTCCCGAGCGGCGTGAAGAACTGCCCGATCGAGATCACCGAGGCACTGTCGCCGATCCTCGTGACCCGCAAGGAGTACCGCACGGACTCGGGCGGGCCGGGCGAGTTCCGCGGCGGTCTGGGCCAAGTGATGGAAGCGCGTCATCTCGACGACGTGCCCTTTCTCATGAGCGCCAACTACGACCGGGTCCAGTTCGCGCCGCGCGGGCGTGACGGCGGACTGAGCGGTGCGCGCGGCATCGTTCGGACGCAAGGCACGAACGCGCCGGACAGGGTGCTTCGAGGCAAGGGACAGCAGACCATCCACCCGGGCGAGACCTTCGTGATGGAGATGCCCGGAGGCGGCGGCCTGGGCGATCCGATGCGACGTGAACCAGAGCGGGTCGTGCAGGACGTTCGTCTGGGGCTCGTGTCGATCGAGGCCGCGCAGCGCGACTACGGGGTGATGTTCGATGCGAACGGCGAATTCGACGCCGACGCAACCAAGGCACGGAGGATGGTGCGATGAGAGTCAGTGCGGGGCTTCCCACCGGGATGGAAGGGCTCACCTACCCGATCCCTTTTTCGGATCCGCAGAACGTGATCGACATCGCGCTGGCGGCCGAGCGCTTCGGATACGACTCGGTCTGGGGCAACGACCACATGACCACGCAGCACTATGTGCGTGCCGAATTCCCGGTACCGCCCCGGTTCTGGGAGCCGCTCGTCACCTATGCGTACCTCGCGTCGATCACGAAAACGCTGCGCTTCGGTACCGGCATCCTCGTGATGCCGATGCGCCGGGACATCGTCGTTGCCGCAAAGCAAGTGTGCACGCTCGATCACTTCAGCGGCGGACGGGTCGAACTGGGCGTCGGCATCGGCGCGTACCGCGAGGAATTCAAGGCGCTGCATCCGGACTCGACGCTTCAGCGCGGTGATATCGTCGACGAGAGCCTGGTTGCGCTGAATAAGCTGTTTACCGAGCGCGTGTCGTCGTTCGACGGTGCATTCTTCAAGTACAAGGACGTCGAACTGTCGCCCAAACCCCTGCAGGCGAGGATGCCGCTGCTGGTCGGGGGCAACAACCCGAACAACATCCGTCGTGCGGTCGAGCACGCGACGGGGTGGTTGCCCGCGGGTCTGCATGTGTCGAAGGTGCGCGAGGGCGTTGCATTGCTCAAGCAGCATGCCGACCGTATCGGTCGGGACTGGAAGGAGGTCGACGTCGCGCCCCAATACATCGTCCGCGTCGACCGGGACCGGAGCCGGGCGATGCGTGACTTCGAAGGCAGCCAGATGTACAAGCACCTGGTGTCGCTCAAGAAGTCGACGCTCAAGGACCAGGGCGATATCCGGATGGACGAGTCCAACCTGATCGGGACGCCGGCCGAGATCGTCGACAAGGCCTGCGCGTTGAAGGAGGCGGGTGTGACGCACCTCCTGGGGCTGTATTTCGCGGCCAGTTCGGTCCAGGATCTCATCGACCAGATGCAGCTCTTTGCGGAAGAGGTCATGCCCAAGGTCGGCGCGACGGCTCGCGCTGGTTGACCGAGAGGGTGGCGGGTGGGCGCATCGTCGTCGGCCGCCTGACCCGCATCCCCTGAGCGAGGAAGCAGGGCATGGCGCAGACCGCTCTCGTGACCGGTGGTACCGGCTACATCGGGGGCGAGCTGATCGATCAGCTGCTCGCCGCGGGCTGGGACGTCCGCACCACGGTGCGCTCGAAAGTGAAAAGCGAGGGTCGGCTGCGCGCGCGCTGGCCCGACGCGGGCGGGCGGCTTCGGGTCTTCGAGGCCGACCTGACGGACGATGCGGGGTGGGCCGAGGCGAATGCCGGATGCAGCCATGTCGCGCACGTCGCGTCGCCCTTTCCGATGGCGATTCCGAAGCATGCCGACGAGCTGATCATGCCGGCGCGCGAAGGCACGCTGCGCGCGCTGCGCTTCGCGCACGAGGCCGGGGTGCGGCGTTTCGTCCAGACCAGTTCGGCGGCCGCCATCGCTTACGGCCACGCGCCGCAGCGCACGCATTTCGACGAAAGCGACTGGACGAACCTCGACGGGCCCGACGCGGAGCCCTACATCCAGTCCAAGACGATCGCCGAACGCGCAGCACGCGATTGGGTGGCTGCCAACGCGCCGGGCATGGTGTTCTGCTCGGTCAATCCGGTGGTGGTGTTCGGGCCGGTGGAGAACGACGATCTCTCGACCTCGGTCGAGGTGCTCAAGCGGCTGGTCGACGGCGGGATGCCGTTGATCCCGCACTTCGGCATCGGCGTGGTCGACGTGCGCGACGTCGCGAGGATCCACCGGTTCGCGCTGGAGGCTCCGGACGAGATGGTGCGCGGCGAGCGCTTCGCGGCGTCGAACGGCTTCATGTGGGTCGAGGAGATGGCGACGATCCTGCGCGAGAGGATTCCGGACCGCGCGCGAAAGGTGCCCGCCCGCCGCATGCCCGGCTTCATGGTCGCGATCCTCGCGGCGTTCATGCCCGAGATGCGCCAGGTGAAGCGCAGCGTGGGCAGGGTGCGCGAGGTGTCGGGCCGGCATGCGTGCGAGGTGTTCGGCTTCGAATACATCCCGGCGGCGGACACGCTGGTCGATACCGTGGCCAGCCTGTTCGACAAGGGAATCGTCAAGGCCTGAGTTCGATGATGCGTGCCGCTCGACAAGCCACCTGGCGACGATGACGCTCGTGCGACCGATGCGTGCCGAGGAATGGCCGGTCTACCGAGACATCCGGCTGCGCGCGCTGCTCGACGCCCCGGATGCCTTCGGCAGTACGCATGGCGCAGAAGTTGCGCTCGCGGATGAAGGATGGGCCGCGCGCGTGGCGGCCGCCTGCGCCGGCGGCGCGGCCCGTGCGCTCTTCGCGCAGGTCGATGGGGTGGTGTGCGGCCTGGCATGGTGCAAGGTGTCTGCATCGGACCCGCGCGTCGCCGACGTCTATCAGATGTGGGTCGCGCCGCAGGCGCGGGAGCGTGGCGTGGGCACGGCCTTGCTTCAAGCAATCGTCGAGTACGCCAAGGGTGCCGGGGCGGAGGCGTTGCGGCTCGGCGTCACACTGGCGGAGTCGCCTGCGATGCGCTTGTATCGATCGTTCGGCTTCGCCCCGGCCGGAGATGTCGAGCCGCTTCGCAAGGGCTCGACCTTGATGGCGCAGACGATGCGACTCGATCTGCGTTCGCGGTAGCACCAGCGGCGTCCGGCGTTCGCACCGCGCCTCGGCACGACCTGCCACGGGGCAGAACCGTGCGCCGCCGGGTGATGGCAGCGTACGCTACGCACCGACGGCTGTGCGCAGGCGCCGCCGAATCGACGCCGTTGAGCCGATCACCTCGGCTTCATCTGTTCGCCGCGCTCCTTCGTCGCTGCGGCGGCCTTCTCCGCTTCCGGCATCGGCCTGGCCATTCCCTTTGCCGCGTGCGCGGGCGGCATGCCGGTGGCCTGCGGCATCATCTGCTCGCCCTTTTCCTTCGTGGCGGCCGCCTCGATCTCCGCAGGCGTCGGCGCGCGGGATGCGCTCGTCGACGCGGGCGACACGCGAATGGTCTGCGCCGGCCGCATCTGCTGACCGTCCTTCTGGATCTCGACGGTGGATTGTGCGAGCGCTGCACCCGAGATCGCGAGCGCGGCGAAGCAGAGCACGATAGCCGTTCGTTTCATGAATGGACTCCGTATGGGACGACGTGGAAGGCCCGCCCCGTGACCTTGCCGACTCAGTCGCGGACGGTGGGAAGGGACTTACAGTCGTGCCCGGCGAATGCGCACCTGCGCGTTGCAGCGCAGGTTTCGCCCGAGCGTTCAGAGGTCGAGGACGAGGCGCTCGCCTGCGGCCAACGAACAGCAGATCATCATCGTCTTTCCCGCGGCACGCTCCTGATCGGAGAGGAGCGAATCACGATGGTCGACGGAGCCCTCGATCACGGTCGTCTCGCACGCGCCGCAGACGCCTTCGCGGCAGCTGTGGTCCGCGTGGATGCCCGCCGCGAGCACCTTATCGAGGATCGTCTCGCCGGAGGCCACCTCCACGCTACGGTCGCTCCTGGCGCACACTACGACGAACGCGTCGCGGGCGATCGACGGGTGTGCCTGCTCGCGGGCCGCGAAACGTTCGACGTGCGCATGCGCGAGGCCGAGGCGCGCGCACGCCGCCTCGAACGCTTCGAGCATCGGGGCCGGGCCGCAGCAGTAGACGTGCGCATCCGGCGGCGCCTCGCCCAGCAGCGCATTCAGGTCGGGAGGACCACCTTCCCGATCGTCGTGAAGAAATCGTACGCTCGCGCGTCGGCCGCCGCCGCCGCCGCCGGTCGCGGCGTCGCCGCGACCGGCACCCTCGGCGAGCGCTTCGATCGCGTCGGCGAAGGCGGCCTCGTGCCGGGATCGGCTGCAGTAGACGAGGTCGACCGAGGCACCGATCGCGACCAGGCGCTGGAACATGCACCAGAGCGGCGTGATACCGATCCCGCCGGCGACGAGCACGTGGTGCGGCGCCGACTCGACGAGCGGAAAGTGGTTGCGCGGCGGCGAGATCCGGATCGTCGCGCCAACCCTCAACTGCTCGTGCACGAAGCGCGACCCGCCGCGGCTCGCGCGATCGTGCGCGACGGCGATCTGGTAGCGCCGGGTTTCGCCCGCTGGGTTGCACAGCGAGTAGCTGCGAACGACGCCGTTCGGCAGATGCAGGTCGACGTGCGACCCGGCGGTGAACGAGTGAAACGCGCCGGATTCGAGCGGCACGAGTTCGACGCTGACGATGCCTTTCGCCTCGTAGCGGATCGCCTGTACGCGCGCGGCGACCAGGCCCGCCTGCATGCCGGGATTAGCCTGCGCGACGTCCGCGAGGCGTGTCACGCCGACGACCTGCGGCACAGCGCCGGACTGCGGCAGGCTCATCCGGCAAGCTGCGCCTGGGCGAGGGTGCGCATGTGGCGGCGCAGGCGAACGATGCCCAGATCGTGCGAGTACAGGTTCTCGACCGCGTTGGCATCCGGCTCCATGTCTTCGAGCATCCGGCGGTCCTGCTCGAGCACGTGCCAGTGGCGCGCCTCGAGGCGGTTGCGGTAGAGGAATCGCCAGGTGTCCCTGACCCAGCCCGGCGGCACCTTGCGCACCCGCCAGAAGAACACCGCCGACAGGCTCGGCGAGACCGGCGTGTAGCTGCCGACGATGATGAAGTTGCCTCCCGGTCCTCCCGTCTTCGGGTACGGGATCTCGAGCCGCATCCAGTGGATGCCGGTATCGGCCCACTCGGTCCAGTCGAAGTTGACGTCGCGCTGGCCTTCCTTCTCGAAGACGAAGCCGGTCGGTGTCGGGCGGATGCCGAACTTCGCCGTCGCCTCGCCTTCGGACATCGAATGCGACTGCTTGTGCAGGAAGGTGCCGTGCATCGGGTCCATCACGTTGTCGATGACGTACCGGTAGTCGCCCTTCCACTCGACATAGCAGAGAAAGCGCGAGTACTGCGCGTTGTCGGTCAGCTCGGGCGGCAGCGTGAGCGCCGGCGCCTCGTCGACCGGATCGACCGAGTTGTAGAGGAAGATCGCGCCGGCGCGCTCCTCCACGATGAAGTGGCGTGTCGGGCGCATGCCCTCGAGCTTGCAGCCCGGGCTTCCCGGCACGCGGGTGACGACGCCGTCGTGGCGGACCTCGACCCCGTGGTACGGGCAGGCGATCCGGTCGCCGAGTGAAATGCCCTGCGAGAGCGGCGCGCCGCGGTGCGGGCAGCGGTCCTCGAGCGCGTGCACCTTGCCCGCGGTGTCGCGCCAGAGGGCGATGCGGCGGCCGAAGCGGCGCAGGCTCACCGGATCGTTGCCGACGAAGCGCGACGGGCAGACCGGGTACCAGAGGTTCTTCAGGCCGACCTCGAGCACGCGATCGACCGGATCCTGGGTCGGGTCGCCGTTCATCGTCCGAGCTCCGCCATCTCGCTGCAATAGCGCTCCGCCGTCCAGGCGTCGCCGCTCGGCGTCGCGAGGCCGCTCGCGTTCAGGTGCGCGACCAGCGCGGCGAGGTCGGCGATCCCACTCTGGAACGCGCGCTCGATCGCGTCGCCGAGCAGGTCTTCGTATCGCGTGGGCGCGCGAAGGCGCGCCTGGTGCGGCTCGAGATATCGGTCGGTCATGGCTTCACTCCCTAACGCGCGTCATTGCGCGACGATCTTCCGGTCGGTGATCACCTTCGCCCAGGTCGCCGTCTCGGCGCGGATGTGGGCATCGAACGCGTCCGGCGGCATTGCCGCCGCGCTCAGGCCGAGCGAGTCGAGGCGGCTGCGGACCGCCGGCTCCTCGAGCATGCGGGCGACGTCCTTCGCCAGGCGCTCGACGATGGCCGCCGGCGTGCCGGCGGGGGCGAGCAGCCCGTACCAGGAGGTCACCTCGACACCGGCGACACCCTGCTCGCCGAGGCTCGGAATGCCGGGCGCGGCCGGCGAGCGCTTCGCCTCGGTGACGGCGAGCGCGACGAGCCTGCCGTCCTTGATGAACGGCAGCGACGCCGGCAGGTTGCTGAACGCGAGCGGGATCACGTTGCCGAGCACGTCGTTGAGGCCCGGCGTCGTCCCCTTGTACGGCACGTGCAGGATCTCGACCCCCGCCTGCTGCTTGAACAGCTCCCCGGCTAGGTGAAGGCCGCTGCCGATGCCGGGCGATGCGTACGACAGGCTGTCGGGCTTCGCCTTCGCGCGCGCGACCAACTCGGCCACCGACTTCACGCCGAGGGCCGGGCTTGCGACGAGCACGTTAGGGGCCTTCGCGATCATCGTGACCGCGGCGAAGTCCTTCTGGATGTCGAAGGGAAAGTCCTTCATCAGTGTCGGGTTGATCGTCAGGTTGCCGGCGGGGATCACCAGCAGCGTGCGACCGTCGGGCTTTGCGCGCTTGACCTTCGCGATGCCGATGTTGCCGGCGGCGCCGGGAAGGTTTTCGACGACCGCGGTCTGGCCGTAGCGCTTCGTCAGGTCGGCGGCCAGCAGGCGCGAGAGGATGTCGATCGGTCCGCCGGGTGGGAACGGTGCGACGATCGCGTAGCGCTCGGCCCTCAGGTGCTGCTCGAGCGCCGCGTCGTCCATCGGCGTTGCGCCCGAACCCTGGGCGCCGCCGCGCTGCCCGCTCGATGCCTGTGCTTGCGCGGTTCCAGGCAGGGCGCCGCCGGCGGCGAATGCGGTCGCGCCGAGCACGACCACCGCGGTGAACGCCGTCCGGCGCAACACGGCGCGACGGGTCTTCATGAGCGTGTACTGCTGGTCCTTCATCGGTCGGCCTCCCGTTTCTCGGTCATGAATCGCTGGTCCGGTGCCTTCGCGTCGCGCTGGCGCCGGGTGTGGCCGTCGAGTCCGCCGTCGATCGCCCACTCGGCGAAGACCGTCGGGCCGGGCTGGAACTCGCGCGGCTGCCAGGCCTGCGTGAGCTCGTCCTCATCGGCGTAGTACTCGATCAGGCCGCCGGCCGGGCACTTGAAGTACCAGAAGTACGCCGACGAGATCGGGTGGCGGCCGGGGCCGAGCTGCGTCGACCAGCCGTCGCGCGCGACGTGCAGTCCGCCGCCGAAGACTTCGTGGATGTCGCGCACGGTGAACGCGACGTGGTTCAGCCCGCGCTTGCCGTCCGGAAGTTGCAGCAGGAACAGGTCGTGATGCCCGCCCCGAGGCGCGCAGCGCAGGAAGGCGCCGCGTCCCGGATAGCTGTCCGACAGGATGAAGCCGAGGCGCTCGCGGTAGAACGCGCTGGCGGCCGCGACGTCGTCGGTGAAGAAGACCACGTGCCCGACCTCGATCGGATGCGCGCGCTCGTAGAAGGTGCTCGGGCGGTCGATTCGCGTGCGCGCGTTCCAGCTGTTGGTGGCCGCGCACTCGACCGTGATCGCGCGCTTGCGGGTGACCTGAAGCCGCAAGGCGAGACCGTTCGGATCGAGACAGCCGATGCGCCGCCAGCCGTCGGCGTCGTCCGTCGCGGTGCCGGCCCCAGTGCCGGCCGCTGTGCCCGATGCGGGCGTGGCGTCGATGAAGCCCCGCACGTCGGCGATCGCCGCGCCGATCCGATCGAGGTCGTCCTCCGTCTCGACGCCCCAGACCACTTCGCGCAACGTCGGCCCCGGCTCGATCGCCGGCGCGAGCCCGTCCCTGCCGGTCGCAGCGACCACGACGCGGCAGCCGTTCAGGCACTCGAATACCAGTTCGCCTTCGGCTTCGCGCACGAGCGCAAGCCCCCAGGTCTCGAAGAAGCGCCTACAAGCCGGCAGATCGTCGGCGCCATAGGTGATCTCGTCGATGCCAAGCACGCTCATCCGATCATCTCCGTCTTCAGCCCGCCCAGGGCAGCGGCGCGTCGCCGGTGCCCCAGTAGAGGCTCTTCTGCTCCATGTACTGAAGGATCCCCTCGCGGCCCTTCTCGCGGCCGAGCCCGCTGTCGCGCCAGCCGCCGAAGGGGGTCGATATCGAGAACTGCTTGTAGGTGTTGATCCAGACGGTGCCGGCGCGTACCGCGCGCGCGATGCGCCACGCCCTTTTGAAGTCGCGACTCCAGATGCCGGCTGCGAGTGCGTAGACGCTGTCGTTCGCCTGCGCGATCAGGTCGTCCTCGTCGTCGAAGGGAATCGCGACCAGCACCGGGCCGAAGATCTCTTCCTGGGCTGTGCGGCTGCGATTGTCGAGCCCGGCGAGGATCGTCGGGCAGTAGTAGCTGCCGCGAGCGAGCGCGGCGTCGATCGGGCGGGCACCGCCCGTCAGCAGCTTCGCGCCTTCTTCGCGCCCGAGCGCGACGTAGCGCTCGACCGAGTCGCGATGCGCCATCGTAATCAGCGGGCCCATCTGCGTCGACTCGAGCGCGGGGTCGCCGACGCGCAGCGCGCGTGCGCCTGCGACGAGCCGGCTCATGAACGCGTCGTACAGACTGCGCGCGACAAAGAGTCGCGAGCCGGCGATGCACGATTCGCCCGACGAGCTGAAGATGCCGAACAGCACGCCTGCGACCGCGTGGTCGAGGTCGGCGTCCTCGAGCACCATCGTCGGCGACTTGCCGCCAAGTTCGAGCGAGACCGGCATCAGCTTGTCGGCGGCGAGGCGTGCGATCGCGCGCCCGGTCGCGGTGCCACCGGTGAAGGCCACGCGCCTGACGAGCGGATGGCGGACAATCCGGTCGCCAACCACCGAGCCCTTGCCGGGCAGCACGCTGACGAGCCCCTTCGGCACCCCGGCCGCCTCGCAGAGGCGGGCGAGTTCGAGCGCGAGCCGTGGTGTGACCTCTGCTGGCTTCAGCACGACCGCGTTGCCGGCGGCGAGCGCCGGCGCGAGTTTCTGCGCCTCGCTCGCGATCGGCGAATTCCACGGCGTGATCGCCGCGACGACGCCCATCGGTTCGTGCACGCTCATCGTGACGAAGGGGCCGCGTGCCGGCGTGATCCGGTCCTCGAGCGTCTCGAGCGCCGCGGCGAAGAACTGAAAGGTGCCGGCCGCGCTCGCGACCAGCGCACGCGTCTCGCCGATCGGCTTGCCGTTGTCCAGTCGCTGCAGCTGCGCGAGCGACTCGGCGCGATCGCGGATCGCCTGCGCGATGCGGTGGAGCACGGCTGCGCGCTCGTGCGGCAGGCGCTGCGCCCAGCCGCTGCCGTGAAACGCGGCGTCGGCGCGCTCTATCGCCTCGTCGACGTCGGCGGGTCCCGCAGCGCGCAGCCGCGCGACCGGTTCGCCGGTCGCAGGGTAGCAGGTCGCATAGGCGTCGCCTCCGCCCGCGCGCCAGTGCCCGGCGACGCAGATGTCGAGCGACGCCGTCTCACCCACGGCCGCGCTCCCCGATCGGCGGCGAAGGCTGTTGCGCGTGCTCGCGCACCGGCGGCCCGGCGAAACGCTCGCTGAACCCGCCGATCGCCGTCATGTCGACCTCGATCACGAACGGCTTGCGCTGTGCCGCGGCGCGCGCGAGCGGTGCATCGATCGCCTCGATCGTCTCGATGCGCGCATGCGCGACGCCGAGCGATGCGCACAACTGCTCGAAATCCGGGGTGTGCAGGTCGGCGTAGCAGCGCCGCCCGCCATACTGCGCGTCCTGGATGTTGCGGATCACGCCGTAGCCTCGGTCGTTCATCAGCACGATCAGCAGGTCGAGCCCTTCCTGCACGGCGGTCGCGAGCTCGCCGACGTTCAGCATGAGTCCGCCGTCGCCGACGAGGCAGAGCGTCTTCGTGCCCAGGCGGGCATCGCGCGGGTTCGGCGATGCCTCATGGGACGCCTGCGACGCCTGCGACGCCGGGCCGACCGCCGCACCGACCGCCGCGCCGATTGCCATCGCCAGGCCCTGCCCGATCCCGCCGCCCGTCGCGTGCACGCCGGCGTGCGGGGAGAAGACACGCAGCTCGCGGTTGCCCCAGGTGCTGTTCGACAGCGTGACGTCGCGTACCCAGAAGAAGTCGCGCCCGGCGTGGCGTTGCAGTCGTTCGACGAGCGCGGCATACGGCCCGAGTCCCGCGAGGAGCGCCTCGCGCGCGGCGTCGCCGGCGGCGCGAAGGTCCACGAGCAGTTGCGGGTCGGCGCGCCAGCCGCGCGCTTCGAGCCGTTCGGCAAGTGCGGCGAGCGCGAGCGCCGCGTCGCCCGCGACGAAGTGCTCGCTCGGATAGCAGCGGCCCTCGGCCGCCGGATCGGCGTCGATCCGCAGCAGCGGGCTCGGCAGCTTCAGCGTGTACTTGAGCGTCTCGTTGCCGCGCAGGCGCGAGCCGGCGACCAGCATCGCATCGCAGCGTCGGTAGAAAGCCTCGATCGGCCCGTGGATGTTGTAGGCGCCGAGCGTTGCCGGATCGTCCTCGGCGACGATGCCGCGCCCCTGCGTGCTCGAGACGATGCCGAAGCCCAGCGCGCGCAGCCGCGCGATCGCGTCGCGCGCACCGCGCGCACCGCCACCGATCCATAGCAGCGGTCGACGCGTCTGCGCGAGCCGATCGGCGAGTGCGTCGATCGCCTGCGGATCGGGTACCGCCACCGAGACGGGCAGCGGGCGCAGATCGGCAGGCATCGGCAAGGTCGCCGCCTGTATGTCGATCGGGATCTCGACGCTGACCGGACCCGAAGGCGCCGTCATCGCGCAGCGCACCGCCTCGCGCAGCGTGGCGAGCAGCGTATCGGCGTGGCGCACGCGGTACGCCTTCTTCGAAACCGCGCCGAGCATCGCGAGCTGTTCGGGCGCCTCGTGGATGTACGCCATGCCGCGATCGAGGTACGTCGTCTCGATCTGCCCGGTGAGATGGAGAAGCGGCGTGCCTGCGGTCAGCGCTTCAACGAGGCTGCCGGCGATGTTGCCTGCAGCCGGTCCGGTACTGGTGATGCACACGCCGAGCGACGCCGTCGAGCGCGCGCACGCGTCCGCCATGTTGCCCGCGCCGGCCTCGCCACGCGCCGGCACGAAGCGGATCGCAGCGCGCGAGGCGATTGCATCCAGGATTGGCATGTTGTGGATCGAGATCACGCCGAACGCGGCGCGCACGCCGCAGGCTTCGAGGAAAGCGGCGACCAGCGCGCCGCCGGTGATCGGTGCACCGGGCGCCGGTTGAGGGCGGTGTGGGTCAGGCATGGCGCGACAGGCCTCCGGAGACGTCGATGTGGCTGCCGGTCGTGTACGACGACAGCGGCGATGCGAGGAACACGAGCGCGCGTGCGGCTTCGACGGGCAGACCGAGCCTTTCGAGCGGAATCCGCTTGCTCGAGGCGAGTGCGCCGCTCCAGGCTTCCCAGTCCTGCGTGCGGTCGGGGCGTGCGTCGAAGCGACGTCGCCATTGCCCGGAGTCGACCATGCCGATCAGGATGCCGTTGACTCTCACGCGCTGCGGTGCGAACTCGGTCGCGAGCGAGCGCACCAGGTTCACTAGCCCCGCGCGTGCCGCGGAAGTCGCGACCATGTGCGGTTCGGGCTGGCGCGCGAGCAGCGAGTTTGAGCAGGCGATCGCTGCGTCGCCAAGCGCCTTGGCGCGCGAGGCGAGTTGCTCGGCGAACGCCCGCGTCGGGTGGATCAGCGAGAAGAACTTGAGGTGCAGCTCGTCGGTCCACGCCGCGTCGTCGGTGTCGGCGAAGGTCGACATCCGTCCCTGGCCGGCGTTGGCGACGAGCATCGACGTTGTGCCGAGCGTCGCCTCGACCGCGGTCGCGAACGCCCGCATCGCCTGCGGATCGCGCACATCGGCTGCCTGCGCGAGGAGCCGCCCGCCTGCCAGGCCGGGGCGCCGGCCACGCAGGTGCGCGAGCGCGGCGTCGAGCCGTGCCTGGTCGCGCCCGCAGATCGCGACCGAGGCGCCGGCATCGAGCAGCAGCCCCGCCGTTGCAAGGCCGATGCCCGAGCTGCCTCCGGTCACGACGGCGACGCGGCCTCGCAGCAGGCCCGCATCGAAGCCGCAGGTGGCTTCGGCGCCGGTGTCCGGCCGGGGCGCGCTCATCGCTGCTCCCGCTGCGCGCGAAGCGGGACCACGTTGCGCAAGCCCTCGTCGGGGGCGTGGTTCAGCAGCGCTGACAGCGCGTGGGCCGCTTCGCGCACGCCGGCGATCGTCGCCGCGCGGCTCGTCCTGTCGATCCGGCTCGCGGCGATCGTTACGCCGAGTGCCGCGATCACCTTGCCGCTGTCGTCGCGCACCGGCGCCGCGACCGTCGAGATGTTCGACTCGAAGAAGCCCTCGCCGGCGACGTAGCCACGGGCGCGGTCGTCCTTGAT
Organism: Lautropia sp.; assembly: GCA_050248115.1. Classification (GTDB taxonomy): domain Bacteria; phylum Pseudomonadota; class Gammaproteobacteria; order Burkholderiales; family Burkholderiaceae_E; genus Lautropia. The sequence continues at coordinate 87,065 of JBFWSZ010000007.1, read as the reverse complement.
CAGGTCGAACAGCGCCTTCGCCGTGCGCGGCGTCTGTGCGGTGAAGGCTTCGAGCTGCGGTTCCGGATAGAGCGCGCGCAGCGCCGGCAGCGTCAGGTCGGCGAGGAGCACGCGGCCGAAAACCGTCGCGTGGGCGGGCAGGCGGGTGCCGACCGTGACCGATCCGGTGAGCCGCGCCGGCGGTGCGACCTTCGCGACGTACACGATCGAGCGCCCGTCGCGCACGACGAGATTGCAGGGGACGCGCAGATCGGTGCTCAGCCGTTCGAGCAACGGCCGGCCGAGGTCGGTCAGCTCGAGCGAGGCGAGGTACTCGAAACCGAGGCGCAGCACGGCGAGGCCGAGCTTGTACGCGCGTCCGCCTTCGGTGCGCTCGATGAAGCCCAGGCTCTCGAGCGTCGCGAGCAGCCGGAACACGGTCGAGCGGGGCAGGTCGAAGCGCCGGGCGAGCTCCGGCGCGGTCAGCGTCGGGTTGTCGCGGCTGAATTCACTCAGCACCCGGAGGCCGCGCTCGAGCGCCGGCACGTTGTAGCGATCGAAGCCCCCGCCCGACGACTCGGGTGCGTCTCCCTCGGGAGCGTCGCTTCGGCTCATGGGTGTTCCTCGATCAGGCGGGCTACCTCGAGTGGACGCTCGGCATGACAGGCGTGGCCCGAGCGTTCGATGCACTCCAGCGCCACGCCGCAGGCCCGTGCGATCGGCTCGCAGGCCGAAGGCGGTGTGACGATGTCCTGCGCCGCGCAGACGACGCGAACCGGTGGCGCCGTCGGGAGCATCTCGAGCAGGTCGTCCGCGCACAGCATCTCGATCGCCTGTCGATAGCCGTCGGCGTTCAGGCGCGCCATGTTCCACGCGACCCAGCGTCGCGCGTCGTCGTCGGCCGCGGCCGACAGCAGCCGCCCGGGCGCGTCGCAGGCGATGCCCTCGATGCCCCGCTCGGCGAGCGCGCCGAACCGTGCATTGCGCACCTGCTCGCAGGTTGCCGCACGCGCCCGCCCGAGCACGTCGGCCGGGCCGTTCCGCGATCCCGCGGCCGGCGAGCCGTAGCCGCGTGCCGGGCAGAACAGGATCACCCGGTCGAAGCGCGCCGCTCGCGGGCAGGTACGGGTCGCCGCCGCTGCCGCGACGAGCGCGCCGAGCGAGTGCCCGACGAGCGTGCAGCGTGCGATGCCGAGCGCATCGAGCAGCGCGTGCAGGCGGCCCGCGTAGTCGTGCGCCGAGGGCGCCGCCCGATCGAGCGGGGTCGACGCGCCGTAGCCGGGTGCATCCCAGGCGATCACGCGCAAGCGCGACGACAGCGCCTTCGCGACGGCATGCCAGGAGGCCGAGCCGGAACCGATGCCGTGCAGCAGCACCAGCACCGGTCCCGAACCGCACTCGCGGACCGCGACCTGCGCGCGCGTGTCGGCGAGCGCGACCGCTCGCGTGGCGAAGTCGCGTTCGAGTTCGGCGAGCGCCGCGGCCGATGGCCGAAGCGCGGAAGGCAGCGTCACCTCCGGGCCCTCCCGCAGCTGCGCGGCGTCCACGCGCACGAAGAACGACTGGCGCCCACGGGTCGCGAAGCGGCTGCGATCACCGCTTGATCTTCGCCAGCGGCGAGTCCGGTGGGTAGGTCGGCGTGATCGGCTTCTTCGCCCCGAGCATCACGCACATCAGCGCGTCTTCGTCGCCGATGTTCGTCTCTTCGCGGTAGACCCCGGGCGGCACCGAGACCAGGTCGCGATCGGTGAGGATCGTCTCGAATCGCTCGCCGTCCTTCTCAATCACGAGCTTCATCTTGCCGCGGATGACGAAGAACACCTCCTCGACGTCGGTGTGGATGTGCGACGGCCCGACGTGGCCGGCGGGGATCACCATCGTCGAGAAGGTGAAGTGCTCGGCCGGCACCGTGTTCGCGTCCTTGTCCACGCCGGTGCCGCCGGTGCCGACATAGCGCATCTGCGCGCGCCGGTACTTCGGGTCGAAGTCGGCCTGGAACTTCAGCGCGTTCCAGTCGTAGCTGCGCGTCGCGTAGCGGGCGATCCGCGTGCTCATCCACGCCTCGAGGCTCGCACCCGCGGGGCGCGACCAGCTCGGCGCGGACTCGCCGGAGGAAGAAGTGGCTTGGCTCATCACATCGGCTCCTTCATTCGTTCGCGCCGGGGCGCGGTGGCAGAAACGGTGCCGCCCGGGATGCCGGACGGCGGATCGCGGATCGCGGGCGCTGCCGGGGCAGGGACCCGACAGCAAGGCGTATGCGCGTCAATGCATGACGAAACCTCCGTTGACGACCAGCAGCTGGCCGGTCACGAAGCGCGCGAGCCCCGACAGCGCGAACAGCACCGCGCCACAGCAATCGGCTTCGCGCTGCTCGCGAGGGATTGCCCGCCCGTCGAGATAGTGACGGTGCCGCGCCGGCGGCACGTACTCGGTCGAGACGCCGCGCACCAGCCCCGGCGCGAGCGCATTGACCGTGATGCCGGCTGCGCCCCACTCGCGCGCGAGCGAGCGCGTCATCGCGATCACTGCTCCCTTGCTCGATGCATAGGCGAGCAGGTTCGGCGCGCCCCAGAGCGCGGTGTCGGACGCAAGGTTGACGATCGCGCCTCGCCCGCTCGCCGCCAGCGCCGGATGGCAGGCACGGCTCGTCAGCCAGGCACCCCGTACGTTGACGGTCATCACCTGGTCCCAGGTCGCGACGTCGAGCGCGATCGCGTTGCGACCGCCCGAGTTCGTGATCGCCGCGTTGTTCACCAGTCCGTCGAGCGGACCCGCGTCGAGCACGGCGCTCACGCAGGCATCGATCGAAGCGGGATCGGCGAGGTCGACCGCGTAGGCCTGCGCCTGCGCGCCCTCGGCCTGCAGCGCGCGAGCGGCATCCCGTACCGCTGACTCGTGCAGGTCGGCCATCGCGACCCGCGCCCCGCTCGCCGCTGCCGCCCGCGCGAACGCGAGCCCGAGTCCGCGTGCCGCGCCGGTGATGAGCACGCGACGCCCGGCGAGCAGCGTTGCCGGAAGCTCGCCGAGCCACGAACCGGCGGTGATCGGTGCGGCGCTGTCGTCTGCGCCCGGATCGTCGTCGATCATCGTCGCCTCGTCCTCGTCCTCGTCCTCGTTCCCGCGCTCACGCCGTCGTCACGACGGCGCGCGGCAGGTAGTGCAGCACGCGTCGCTCGGCCCACAGCACCGCCGCATATGCGGCGATGCCGATCGCGGTCAAGCCGACGATCGCGACGAAAACGCCGGCGGTGTTGCCCTGGCCTTCGGCTGCCACCAGCAGGTAGCCGAGCCCGAGGTTGCCACCGACGAGTTCGCCGACGGTCACGCCGATCACCGCCAGCGTCGCCGCGATCCGCAGGCCCGCGAACAGCGCCGGCATTGCCGACGGAAACTCGACGAGGGCGAAGATCTGCCTGCGCTGCGCGTTCAGCGTGCGCACCAGGTTCACCAGGTCGGGGTCGACGGTGCGCATCGCGCTCAGCACGTTGACCATCACCGGGAAGAACACGATCAGCACCGCGACCAGGATCTTCGGGTAGACGGTATAACCCATCCACATCACGAACAGCGGTGCGAACGCGACCTTCGGCGCGATCTGCAGCGCGAGGATGTACGGCGAGAGGATCGACTCGGTTCGCGGGCTCAGGCCGAGCGCGACGCCGAACACCACGCCGAGCAGCGAACCGAGCGCGAAGCCGGCGACGACCTCGAGCGCGGTGACCCCGAAGTGCATCGCGTAGCGCTCGTCCGACCACATCCGTCGCGCCTCCTCGAGCACCCGCGTGAACTTCGGCAGCACGAACTCCGGCAGGCCGAGCACCGCCGGACCCCACTGCCAGAGCACGAGGAACGCCGCGAGGACGCCGAGGCTCGCGGCGGCGGTGGTCAGTCGTTCCGGCATCGTCGCGCAACGCTCGTCTCGTGCCCTTCGGCCGCCGCCTCAGCGGGCGGTGCCGACGAAGGCGTTGGTGTAGAGATCCTCGAGCGGGGTCGCCTTCGGCACGATGCCCTCCTTCACGTAGAAGTCCTGCACCGCCGCCAGCCGCTTCTCGTCGATCCGGCCGGGTATCGCCTGCTTCGCGTACACGTGCTCGTTGTACAGCGCGAAGATCTTCTCGACGTGTGCCTCCTTGCCCTTGAACGCCGGCACCGCCTTCACGTACTCGGCGACTGCGGCCTCGGGGTCGTTCATGATGTCCTGCAGGCCCCGCAGCGTCGCCCGTACCAGGCGCTTGACGAGCTCGGGCTTGTCCCGGATCGTCGCGTCCGACACCAGGATCGCCTGCGCCATGCTCTGGAACATGGCCTCGCGGGGCAGCAGGCGTACATTCGCGCCCGCGCCTTCGGCACTGACGATCCAGTCGGGGACACCCGCCATCACCTCGGACTTCTTCGCCGCGAACAGCTGCCAGACGCCGGTCGGGCCGGCTGCCTGCGCCGAAACGTCTGCCTTGCCGAGCCCGGCCATGCCGAGCGTGCCGAGCAGCGCGTAGTAGGTGGTGTCGGTGTACGCGATCACGGTGATCGTCCGGCCTTTCAGATCGCGTACCGACCGGACCGGCCCGTCCTCGTGGGTCGCGAGCATCGTCAGGGAGCCCGCCCCGAGCACTGCCACGGCCTTGACCGGCACGCCGTTGGCCCGCACGATGATCGGCGTGTCTCCGATCGCGCCGCCCACCACCGCGTTGCCGGCGCCGACCTGCTTGGCGACATCGACACCGCCGCGCGCCGTCACGAAGCTCACCTTCAGGTTCTCGTCGGCGTAGTAGCCCTTCTGCAGCGCGAGCATCCACGGCGCGAAGGCCGGAAGGTTCGCAGGCGCCGGCAGCAGGTAGGTGATCTCCTCGGGCGCGGCGAGCGCCGCCCGGGGCGCCAAGAGCGACAGCGCGGCGGCGAGCCCCGATGCCGCGATCAGGGCGAGACCGGCACGATGGGCGATGCGGTGCTTCATGCTGCAGGCTCCTCGAGAGGTGAACGGCTCGCGATGCGCATCAGTGCAGCACCGCCTGGGATCCGACCTTCAGACGCTCCATCAACAGCCCGACCAGCGGCCCGACGCCGGCCAGCGTGCGCCGCTCGAGCGGGCGCTCGCGAAGCGGCAGGTCGATGCGGATCTCGTCGATGATCCGACCGGGCCGGTCGCTCATCACCAGCACACGGTCCGCGAGGGCGATCGCCTCGACGAGATCGTGGGTGATGAAGAGGGCGGTCTTCTTCTCTTCGTGCAGCGTGCGCGCGAGTTCCTGCTGCAGCACCATCTTCGTCATCGCATCGAGCGCCGAAAAGGGCTCGTCGAGCAGCACGACCGCCGGGTCGACCGCCAGCGTGCGGGCGAGCGCTGCCCGCTGGCGCATGCCGCCCGACAGCTGGTACGGATAGTGGTCGCCGAAGCCGGCGAGATGGCAGCGGGCGAGCCAGTGCTCGGCGACCTGGCGCCGCGCGTCGCGCGTCGCGCCGTCGATCTCGAGGCCGATCTCGATGTTTCGCCTGATCGTGCGCCAGGGCATCAGCAGGTCCTTCTGCAGCATGAACGCGACCTGGCGCTGCGGTCCGAGAACGATGCGCCCGCCTACCCGGACCTCGCCCGTCGAAGGCAGGTACAGGCCCGAGCCCATGTTGAGCAGCGTGCTCTTGCCGCAACCCGAGGGCCCGATGATCGACACGACCTCGCCTCGGCGCACGCCGAAGCTCAGGTTCTCGACGGCGGGCGCGGGCTCGGCGCGGCCCTTCACCGCAAACCGCTTCGTAACCCCGGAGAACTCGATCTCGATCTCTGCAGTGGCGTCGGCTTCGGTCATCGCGCCTGTCCGCACCGGACGATTGATTCGCCAATGGTACGTTGATTCATATGGAAAACGCAAGCGCGCGTCCCGCGAGGCCGCCCGATGCACGCGTCTCCCCTACAGTCCGAGGTAGGCCCTGCGCACCCGATCGTCGTCGAGCAGCTGTTCGCCCGAGCCGGTGGCGACGATCTCGCCGTTCTCGAGCACGTAGCCGCGCGACGAGATCGCCAGCGATTCGGCGACGGCCTGTTCGACGAGCAGGATGCTGACACCCTCGCGGTTCAGCGTGACGATCGTCTCGAACATCACCTCGACGAGCAGCGGCGAGAGTCCGAGCGAGGGTTCGTCGAACATCACCAGCACCGGTTCGGCCATCAGTGCGCGGCCGATGGCGACCATCTGCTGTTCGCCTCCCGACAGCGTACCGGCCAGCTGACGCCGTCGGTCCGCGAGCCGCGGGAACAGGCCGAACACGCGGTCGAGATTCGCGGCGGCCCTGGCCCGTGCGCGCTTCAGGTTCGCGCCGAGGCGCAGGTTGTCCTCCACGCTCAGCGTCGGGAACAGCTGCCGTCCCTCGGGTACCTGGGCGAGCCCCGCCTCGCAGATGGCCGGGCTCGCGAGCGTTCCGATGTCCGAGCCTTCGAAGCGCACCCGGCCCGCCGTCGCCGGCACCATCGCGGCGATCGTGCGAATCAGCGTGGTCTTGCCGGCGCCGTTCGCGCCGATCACTGCGACGGTCTCGCCGCGCTCGACATGGAGCGAGACGCCGGCGAGCACGACCGCGCCGTCGTAGCCGGCGCACAGCCCGTCGACCTCGAGCAGTCGGGTCGTCATCCCGGCCGAGGCACGGGCGTGCGCCCGAGATAGCAGGCGACGACCGCCGGATCGGCGACGACAGTCGACGGATCGCCCTGCGCGATCAGCTCGCCGTGGTGGAGCACCACGACCCGCTGCGCGATCGCCATCACGACGCGCATCACGTGCTCGATCAGCAGGATCGTCAGGCCGTCGCGCTGCATCGCGCGCAGCACCTCGACGACCCGATCGGCTTCCGCCGGCCGCAAGCCGGCCATCACCTCGTCGAGCATCAGCAGGCGGGGGCCTGTCGCGAGCGCCTTGGCAGTCTCGAGCAACTTGCGATCGGGGAGCGTCAGCGTCGCGGCCGGCGCATTGGCCTTCGGCCCGAGTCCGACCCGCTCGAGCAGGTCGCGGGCCGCCGTGCGGGCGACCTTCAGGTTCGAGCCGCGGTTCAGACCGCCGACCATCACGTTCTCGATCACGCTCATGCCGGTCAGCGGGCGGACGATCTGAAAGGTTCGCGCGATGCCGAGCCGGCACAGTCGCTCTGGCGCGAGTCCGACGATGTCGCGCCCGTCGAAGCGCACCGAGCCCGCACTCGGCGGCAGTGCGCCGGCGATCATGTTGAAGGTCGTCGTCTTGCCCGCGCCGTTCGGGCCGATCAGCGCGGTGATCGACCCCGCCTCGACGTCGAAGGACACGTCCGATACGGCCACGAGCCCCTTGAACCGGCGCCCGAGGCCGCGGACCTCGAGCAGGCTCATCGCTGCGCGCTCCGGTCGAGCCGCAGCAACCGGGCGACCCAGGGCCAGCAGCCGGCCGGCGCCATGACGATCACCCCCATCAGCAGCACGCCGTACAGCAGCAGGTTCAGGCCGTTGACCCCCAGGGCCTGCGAGACGTCGCGCGACCACTCGTTCAGCGGCACGACCACGAAGGCGCCGAACACCGGTCCGAACAGCGTGCCCATGCCGCCGACGATCGGTGCGACGATCAGGTCGATGCTGATGCGCATGCCGAAGACCGAATCGGGAAATACGCTGCCGCCGATCAGGCCGAACCAGCCGCCGGCAAGCGCGGTCAACGCGCCGCTGATCGCGGTCGCGGCGAGTTTCAGTCGAAATGCCGGCACACCGAGCGCGCGGGCTGCATCCTCGTCCTCGCGGATCGCGCGCCAGCGATAGCCGATCGCGCTGCCGACCAGCCAAGCCGACAGCGCCCAGGTCGCCACCAGCATGAGCAGCATCGCGTAGTAGAAGAACCGCGCACCGCCGCGCAGGCTCGCGAGCGGAACGTTGTCGGCACCGAGCGCCTTCAGATAGAAGCCGCCGTTCGCGCCGACCAGATTCCAATGCTCGAATGCGATCCGCGCGAACTCGGCGAACGCGATCGTCAGCAACGCGAAGTAGATGCCGCGCACCGCGAATCGGAAGCCGAGCGCACCGACGATGGTGGCGAGCGACCCGCCGAGGACGAACGCCGCCGGCATCGCGAGCCAGGGAGACACGCCGTAGCGTTCGGTCAGCACGGCGATGGCGTAGGCGCCGGCGCCGAAGTAGAGCGCGTGCCCGAGCGACAGCTGGCCGGCGAAGCCCATCATCAGGTTCCAGGCGATGCCGACGTACGCGAAGAGGAAGATCGTGGTCAGCACCGAAAGCTGGTAGTCATCGGCCACCAGCGGCAGCGCGAGCAGCAGTGCGACGAACAGGGCCGCCGCGATGAACTGGGTCCGGTCGACCATCGCCATGATCACCCTCGTGTGCTGGGCGCCGCGCCGAGAAGCCCGGCCGGGCGCAGTAGCAGCACGACGATGAGCAGTCCGTAGCTGAAAAGGCTCTTGGCCGACGGCGTCAGCACGATCGCGGCCACCGCCTCGCTGACGCCGACGAGCAGGCTCCCGAGCAGTGCGCCCGGCAGGCTCGCGAGGCCGCCGATGATCACGATGATGAACGCGATCATCGTGAACTCCGCCGCCAGGTACGGCTGGGTGTCGTACAGCGACGCAAGCAGCGCACCCGCCGCGCCCGCGCAGGCCGCGCCGATGCCCATCGTCAGCGCGAACACGTGCTCGATGCGGATGCCGATCGCCTTGCCGCCGACGAGGTTCTCGGCCGCGGCGTGCAGCGACTTGCCGGTCATGCTCGAGCGCAGCCACGCGAAGAGCGCTGCGATCAGCGCGAGCGCGGCGAGCGCGGCGTGCAGGCGCACGGCGTCGAGGCGCAAGGCGCCGAGGCGGTAGACCTCGAAGCTGGCAGCGCTCTGGATCGCCCTCGGATCGGGGCCGAAGAGCATCGCGTGCAGGCCGGTGATCGTCAGCGCGAGGCCGATGAAGAGCACGAACTGCACGTGCGCGGGCTTCGAGACGAAGCGCGTGCCGATCGTGCGCTGGAACAGGTAGCCGAAGCCGAACAGCACCACCGTCGCGATCGCGACGCCGGCGACCGGCGGCAGGCCGCCGATCGACCAGGCTCCGTAGCCCACGTACATCCCGATCACGACCATCTCGCCGTGCGCGAAGTTGACCACCTTCATGACGCCGAAGATCACGTTCAGCCCGGTGGCGACCAGCGCGTAGATCGCGCCGATCATCAGGCCGTTGGCGAGCGCGTTCAGCCAGAGTTCGCTCAACGCGCGTCCCAGCGTGCCATCGGCAGGCGAACGGTGGTCTGCGCGAAATCCTTCGGTGCGACCACGACCGGCTCCTGGTCCCGGACCTGCAGCAGCGGCACGGCGATGTTCGTGTTCAGCCCCTTCTCGTTGAAGGCAATCGGGCCGCCGGTCATGATGTGCTCGGTGATCGAGGTCTTTCGCAGCGCTGCATGCAGGTCCGCCGGCGCAGTCGATCCGGCGCGCTTGAACGCGTCGGCAACGATCTGGATCGACTCCCAGCCGAAACCCGAATTGAGTTCGAGGCGCGCGTCCGGATACGCCTTCTTCCAGCGCTCGAGCACCTGGCGTGTCAGCGGCCTTCGCTGGTCGTACCAGGGAACCGACACCAGGTAGTCGTTCGCGTACTTGCCGAGCGCGTCGGTGAACGCCTTCTCGTAGGGACCCGGCGAGCTGGGCCCGTAGATGGCCATCGGGTTCCACGCCTGCTTGACCATCTCGCGCACGATCAGGATCGCGTCGTTGACGCGCGTGACCGGGGCGAGCAGTTCGGCACCGGTGGCCTTCGCCTTGCCGACCTCGACCGACAGATCCCGCGCCCGCGCGTCGTAGCTGATCGTGTCGAGAATCTCGATGCCGACGCCGAACTTCTTCCAGAGCGCCTTCACCGCACCCGCGACGGCCTGGCCGAAGGTGTCGTTGACGTGCATCAGCACCGCGGTCTTCGGCTGGAACTGCGGTCCCAGCAAGCCCTTGAAGTGTTCGAGGCCGTTCGCGACGATCGTGTCGGCGCGGGGAAAGTTGCTGAAGATCTGGGTGAATCCCTGCTCGGTCAGCTGCGGAGCGGACGCGACGTTCACGACCAGCGGCACCTTGGCCGCCTCGCAGGCCTGCGCCGCCGAGATCGTCGCGCCGGAGTCCCAGGCGCCGATCAGGACCGTACAGCCGTCGCGAATCAGCCGCTCGGCCGCGACGCGTCCGTTCTCCGGCTTCGATTCGGTGTCGGCCCACACGGCCTCGATGTCGCTGCCCTGTTCGGCGAACATCTTCAGCGCGACCTCGGAGCCACGGCGCGTGGCGATGCCCGGGAAGGACAGCACGCCCGAGAGCGGAAGGATGATCCCTGCCTTCAGGCGCTTCGCCTGCGCGCGCCCGAGCGTGGGGACCGCCATCATTGCCAGGCCGCCGGCCGTGCTGCTCGCGGCGAGCAGCATTCGTCGTCGCGAACCGATCGGGCGTGCCGCGCATCCGGCCGGCTCGCGCGGCGTCGGCGAGGCGCCCCCGATCGCGTCTGTCGTGATTGGATTCGAATCAGTCAGCAACCGCATCGGCCCTCTCCATCAGTTGAAATACGCGGGCGGCCGTGAGCGGCCCGCGACGAACGATTGCTTCGAACGGCTTCAACGCGTCTTCGACCGCGTTGGCGATCGCCGCCGGCGGGCCGATCGCGCCACCCTCGCCCAGGCCCTTGACGCCGAGCGGATTGCGGGTCGACAGGTTCTCGATGTGGTCGAGCTCGATCATCGGCACGTTGCCCGCGACCGGCACCGCGTAGTCCATGAAGCTGCCGCTCAGTGGCTGGCCGGCGTCGTCGTAGACCATCTCCTCGCGCAGGATGCCGCCGATGCCCTGCACGACGCCGCCGATCACCTGGGCATCGGCGAGCATCGGATTGACCACGCGCCCGCAATCGTGCACCACCAGGTAGCGTGCGATGCGGACCTCGCCGGTCTCGCGCGCGATCTCGACGACGACTGCATGACACGCACTCGAGTAGGTGACCGTCGGCGGGCTGAAGTACGAGGTCGCGTCCAGCCTTCCGTCGCCGGCCACTCCCAGGCGCAGCGCCGAGCGCGCGGCCTGCTGCGCGACGTCGGCGATCGCGATCGACAGGCCCGGCACGCCCTTGACCGAGATTCGTCCTTCGACGATCTCGAGATCGTCCTGCGCCGCTTCGAGCATGCCGGCGGCGATCGCGAGGGCGCGTTCGCGAACCGCCTCGCCGGCCGCGAAGATCGCGTTGCCGGCGGTCACCGTGCTGCGGCTCGCGATCGTGCCGATGCCGAAGTCGATCGTGGCGGTGTCGCCGCCGACGACGTCGACCGCGTCGAGCGGCACCTTCAGCGCATCGGCCGCGATCTGCGCGTAGACGGTGCGGTGCCCCTGGCCCTGGCTGCACGCGCCGGTCGCGACCTGTACCCGGCCGTTCGGCAGCACGCGCACCGTCGCGCCCTCGAAGGGCCCCATGCCGGAGCCCTCCACGTACAGGGCGAATCCGACGCCGAGCAACCGGTCGGGATCCTTGCGGCGTTGCTGGCGTGCGCGGATCGCGTCGAGGTCGATCAGCCTGCGCGCCCGCGCAAGCAGTTCCGGAAAATCGCCCGAGTCGTAGACCTGCGGATTGCCGTCGCGGTAGAGCAGGCCCGTGTCGTACGGCATCGCGGTCGACGGCACCAGGTTCCTCGCACGCAGGTCGGCAGGTTCGATGCCGAGTCGCGCCGCGAGCCGGTCGATGATCCGCTCCATCGCGAACACCGCCTCGGGCCGTCCTGCACCGCGATACGGCGTCGTCGGCGTGGTGTGGGTCAGCACGGCCCGCACCGAGATCTGCGCGTTCGGGACGTGATAGACGCCGAGCAGGTGCGAGAGTGTGTTGTACGGCACGACCAGCCCGATCACGTTGAATGCGCCGAAGTTCACCAGCACTTCGTCGTGCACCGCGAGGATCCGGCCATCCTCGGTCGCGGCGATCCGGATCGTGTGGATCTGGTCGCGTGCGTGCACCGCGGCGCTCAGGTTCTCGCAGCGCGTCTCGATCCAGCGCACTGGGCGGCCGAGGTCTCGGGCGGCGAGCGGCACCAGCATGTCCTCGACGCTTTGCACGCCCTTCTGTCCGAAGCCGCCGCCGACGTCGCAGGCGACCACCCGCACCGCATCGGCGCCGATTCGCAGCGAATGCGCGATCAACGATTGCAGCACGTGCGGGGTCTGCGTGCTCGCCCATACCGTGATGCGGCCATCGAACGGATCGACGTTCGCCAGGATGCCCCGGGTCTCGACGGGCGCAGCTACGTAGCGGTGGGTTCGGAAGGTCTCCTCGACCACCACGGGAGCGCTGGCGAAGGCGCCGTCGGTGTCGCCCTTGCCGGTCGCGACGGCAAGAGCGAGGTTCGTGCCCCAGGATGGCTCGACCAGAGCCGCATCGGGCGTCAGCGCATCGGCGGCGTCGACGACCGCGGTGAGCGGCGTGTATTCGACCTCGATCGCCTCGAGCGCATCCTGTGCAACGAAGGGCGACGCCGCGACGACGAGCGCGACCGGCTGGCCAACATAGGTCACCCGCTCGCGGGGCAGCAGCGGCACCGGGTGGACCCGGTCGAGCGGGTTCAGCGCGCGCTTGAGGCTCTCGGGCGTGTGCGCTTCGCCGGCCACGCAGACCGGCTCGGTGCGATCGAGCACGTCGGCAGCCGTGTACACCGCGGCGACGCCGTCGATCCGGCGCGCTGCCGCCGCGTCGATCCCGACGATGCGCGCATGTGCATGCGGGCTGCGAAGGAACAGTGCGTGGAGCGTGCCCGGCAGTGCGAGATCGGCCACGAAACGCCCGCGTCCGCGGAGCAGCGCGTCGTCTTCCACGCGCCTGACCGGCTTGCCGATCCAAGACGAACCGGTCGGGTTCTGGACCACCGGCATCCCTCCAGTGACAGTCCGCTTTTGATTCACCGATGGTATGGCGTTCTACCTGTTGAACAAACTAGGGTAAACCCTTCTGGGCCTCGGTCGAGAGCCGAGCAGACGGATGGCGTTGGCCCAGGTGGTCTTCTCGAGCGCCTTGGGCGGGCGAGCGGCATCGAGGCCCGGAACAGCGCGCATGCACACCCGGTAGAATCCCGCGTTGGACACCGGTGCCAGTACCGGAATCGGACTTGCGATCGCATGGCACCTGCTCGACGACGGATGGCGCGTCGCGCTGAGCCGACGCACCCCGCCAATGCAGTCCGATGCGCTCGCAGTCGACGAGTGGAATCGATCGATCCCCTCGCCGCCTACACTCGCGATCGATCGATCCGCCACCGGGCGTCGAGTGCAATCCCCTTCCCGATATGTCGTCTTCCTCGCACGATGCCTCATCCCGCGGCCGACGGTCCGACGCATCGCGCGGCAACCCTGCTCCGTCGACGACCAGCCGCCGCAAAGCCTTGGCGCTGGCGGTCATGGCCGGCGCTTCGCCCGCCTCGAACGCCCGGGCCGCAGACGAGGTAAAGCCTTCGCCCAGGGGCTCGTGGCTGAGCGCGCTCTTCAATCGCTCGAGCCTGTCCGCCTACGCGACGAAGATGGGCGCCGAGACGATCACCGTCGCCGAGGTCGGCGAGTACATCCGAATGGGTGGCTCGGTCGGCCGCTTCGAGCGCTACGACGCGGCACACGCGTTCTTCGTCGGATCCGCGCCGGTGCCGGTGCTGACCTGTTCATCCGCGGGCCCGCGTCGCTGCCGCGACCGCTGCCCGCCGATCGGCTCGCCTCGCTGGCCGCGCTGCTGGCCGCCGGGGCGGATCCCAACTTCCGCATCGAGGACTACAACCTGTTCCAGCTGCCCAACCTCTCGCCACTGAACTCCGCAGCGGCCGGTGACGATGCCGAGGCAATCGCGCTGCTGCTGCGCCACGGCGCGCGGACCGATCTCGTCGAGAAGGGCTACCTTAGGCCGTACGGCCCGGCGCTCGTGCTGTGCTCGCAGCCGCAGGCGTGCGAGGCGCTGCTGGCGGCGGGCGCGGACCTGCGCTACGCCGACGAAGGCGGCGATACGCTCGTGCACATCGCCGCGCGCCGTCTCGTCGACGGTGCACCGGCATTGGCCAAGCTGCGATGGCTCGCACACAGGAACTTCCCGATGGACGCGAGGAACCGCGAGGGTCGCACCCCGCGCAAGCTCGCGCTGTCGGCCCTGGACACCGCGAAGCACAACGGGCTCGGACAGTCGGTCGTCGCGGCGGCCGAGGAGGCGCTCGCGCTGCTGGCCGACGATCCGCGTCGATGATCCATTGCCCGGATGTGCGTCGATGCCTTCCTCGCGCGAGCGCCGGCCGCATCGGCCGCCGTTCATCTCTTCTCAACAGGTCGCACGCCACATGTCCGCACGAGTCGTCGCCGTCCATCGCAAAGCCACGCACGCGTTCTTCGCATCGGCAGCGGTTCGCTGGTGCGCGTCACTGGCCTGCACAATCCGTGCGCACAGATCGAGGCGTTCAAGCCTGGGCTGCTTGCGGCGGTGCTCGGCCGCATGCCAGACGGGCAGCTCGTGCGAAAGGCCGGTGTCATGGGGATCGTGCTCGAGTCCGGCACCGTTCATCCGGGCGATCCCATTGCCGTCGAGCACACGCCGCACGCGCACACGCCGCTTCGCCCGGTATAGCGTGCGGCCCGCCGCACCGTCCCGCACCCGCAGTGCAACGGTGGCCTTCGGCCGATTCCGCTATCACGCGTGCCGGCTGTCACGGATCGCCGGTGGCAGCCACTTCCTGACAGCGACGCATCCGGGCGAACACACGCGCCTGCTCGATGCGCACCTGCAGGCGGTCGCGCAGGGGGGGGCGCGACCCGCTGACCCGTGCCTTCAGCTTCCTTCTGCGATCATCGCCTGGATCCGCTCGATCCGACGCTCGTTGCTCGGGTGGCTCGACAGGAACTCCGGCGTTCCCGAGTCGCCGCTCGCCTGCTCGAGGTCGCGGAACATGCTCACCGCGCCCTGCGGGTCGTAACCCGCCGCGCGCATCGTCCGCACGCCGACACGATCGGCGTCGAGTTCCTGCGATCGCGAGTAGCGCATCAGCAGCCCCTTCTCGACGACCGAGCCGGCGAGCTGCGAGACGACGCCCGGGTTCTGGCCGAGCGCGGCACTCGCGAGCAGCTGCACGCCGTACTGCGACGCCATCCGCTCGGCGATGTGGCGCTCGGTCACGTGCGCGATCTCATGGCCGATGACCGACGCGAGCTCGGCGTCGGTCTCGGCGAGCTGCAGCAGCCCGGTCGTCACGTAGATGTGCCCGCCGGGGAGCGCGAACGCGTTCACGACGCCCGGCTGCTCGATCGCCGTGAACTCGAAGTCGAACGGCGCTGAACCGGTGTCTGCGCTGGCGAGCAGCTGCCGCCCGATGCGATCGACGCGCTGCTGTGCAGTCGGCGACGCGCGCGGATACTTCGCGTCGACTTCGGCGGCGAGTCGATCGCCGAGTTGCGCGGCCTGCTCGGGCGGCAGCACGATCCCGGCGACGGCGTCGGTGACTTCGCCGACGACGCCGTTCGAGCTGGCGCAGCCCGCCAGCAGGGCGGCGCCGGTGGCGCAGGCGAGGGCGAGATCGCGGCATGCAGGCATCATCGTCGCTCCTTTGACGTTGGCTGAAGGGACAACAAGGTGTGGCTGCAAGTCGTGGGCCTGCGTGCGTGCGACCCGCACACGCGGCGTCCGACCCCTGCAACCGTGCTTGCGGATCGACGGCGAATCGGCGATGCTGGCGCGCTCGCCGGAATCGGCGGCGCGCGTACGGCATCGTGCGCGCGGTCGGCGTATCCGGATGGGGCCCGAACCATGGATGTCCAGTGCGAATGCGGAGACTTCCGCGCGAGACTCGCCGCCTTTCCGCGGCGCACGCCGGGGCGGCTCGTCTGCTACTGCGATGATTGCCAGACCTACCTGAAGCACCTCGGCCGCGCCGACCTGCTCGACGCGAACGGAGGCACCGAGGTGATCCCGGCGTACCCCGCCGACGTCGAGATCCTGCTTGGGCAGGTGAAGCTGAAGTGCACGCGGCTCTCGCCGAACGGCACGTTCCGATTCTCCACGACCTGCTGCAACACGCCCGTCGCCAATACGCGGCCCGGGGCGCCTTGGGCAGGCTTCCTTCGGTGCGTGTACGTCGCCGCGGATCCGCGGGCGCTCGACGAATTGGGACCGGTCCGCAGTCGCATCATGGGGCGGCACGCGAAGGGGACCCCGCCCGAAGGCACGCCCGCACGCTTCGACCTGAAGGCCATGCTCACCGTCATGCCGTTCATCCTGAAGGGCAGGCTGCTCGGGAAGTCCCGGCCGAGCCCTTTCTTCGCAGCGGACGGCGTCACCGCCGTCGTCGAACCCTACGTGCTCGACAAGGCCGAACGCGAGGCGGCGCGCGGGTCGTGAGCCTGCACCCCACGCACGAGCTGCGCTGAATTACCTGCCGCGGCGTCTGCATGACGAACGAGACCGTCACCTTGCGTCCGATGACCGAAGGCGACCTGGACATGCTCCACGCGTGGCTCAACCGGCCTCACGTCGTCGAATGGTGGGGTGGTGAACGGCCATCGCTGGCCGAGGTCCGCGACGCGTACCGGCCTGACGCGATGGCGAAGGAACGGGTCACGCCCTACATCGGACTGCTAACAGGAGTCCCCTTCGCGTACGCGCAATCGTACGTGGCGTACGGCGCGGGCGACGGCTGGTGGGAGGACGAGACCGACCTGGGTGTTCGCGGCATCGACCAGTCGATCGCGGACCCGGACCTGTTGGGAAGGGGGCTGGGAACCCGTCTCGTTCGCGCGCTCGTAGACACGCTGTTTCGCGATCCCGCCGTGACCAAGGTTCAGACCGACCCGGCACCGCACAACCTGCGCGCGATCCGTTGCTACGAGAAGGCCGGCTTTCGCCGGATCGGCAAGATCGTGACCCCGGACGGACCGGCGATCTACATGCTGTGCGATCGCCGGCGGCCCGGGGACTTCGCAAGTCCGCTCGCGACGGATACGATGGACCGCGACGCCGGGTAACGCCAATCGACGTTCACTAAATCACATTGCCGAGGTGACCCCATGAGCACGAGCGAAGCCGAACGCAACCTGAGCCTCCTGGAACGATTGGCGGATCGCTTCAACGCGCACGATCTCGATGCGATCATGGAACTGTTCGCCGACGACTGTTCGTTGGACATGCCGCGGGGCCCGGATCCGTGGGGATCGCGGTACGTCGGGAAGGACGCGGTGCGCCGCGGTCTCGCGATGCGCTTCGAGACCACGCCGGACGTGCACTACGGCGACGTCCGCCACTTCGTCGCCGGATCGATGGGCGTTTCGGAGTGGCTGCTCACCGGTACGAGAACCGACGGCGTCAGGCTCCGCGTGAACGGCTGCGACCACTACACCTTCCGAGACGGCATGGTCATCCGGAAGGATTCGTACTGGAAGATCGTCGAGTAGCACAGCCGCTCTCAGCGCGAGTCGGACGCGTCCGAGCCGAAGCGCAAGCGCTGGAGAAACGAGATCGCCGGCTCGGCGCGCTGTCCGTCGGGCCACGACTTGGCCGTACGCAGCGTCCCGACGACCTGTATGCGCTCGACTCGCGCTTCGGGCAGGAACCGCGCCAGATTCCTGCTCGCTGCCGCATCGGACCACTTGACTTCGGCCATCAGCACCGGGTGCTGCTGCTGCACGACCACGAAGTCCACCTCGCGGCCCTCCTTGTCGCGGATGTAGTGCAGCGACAGTTCTTCGCCGTCGACGTCGGCGGCACGTTGTACTTCCTTGATCAACGCGCAGGCGACGAGGTTCTCCAGTCGCACGCCCTCGTCACCCACGACGAGCGCATTGTCGAAGAAGTAGTACTTGGGCTCCTTCAGCAAGGCTCTTGCGATGTTCCGGTGCCACGGCGAGATCCTGAAGACCACGTAGAGGTCCTCCAGCAGACCGAGCCAGTGGCGCACCGTGGTCGGGCTCTTGCCCAGGTCGCGGGCGAGCGAGTTCGCCGACACCGGACTGCCGACACGGCTTCGCAGCATCTCGATCAGCGTCTCGATCGCCTGAATGTCGCGTACGGCGGTGAGGGTGATCATGTCCTCGCGCAGGATCATGTCCTGGTGCGAGCGTCGCCACCGGTTGTGGAAGCGCCTGGTGCCCTCGAGAAAGGGCTCGGGGAATCCGCCGACGGTCATCAGACGCTCGAACGCCACGCCTGCGGGGGCCGCGCGCTGCTCGATTGCCTCACGCAGATCGAGCGGATGCAGCCGGAACTCGAAGTGTCGGCCGGCGAGCGAGTCGCCGGCCTTGCGAAACGCCGATAGCCTGGCGCTGCCGGTGACGACCAGCGCGGGCGGCATGCCTTCGACGTCGACGATGCCCTTGAGCCAGGACTTCCACCCGTGCATCTTGTGCAGTTCGTCGAAAATGATCAGCTTGCGCTCGCGGTCCCACGATTTCTCGCGCAGGATCTGCCGGTGCTCGGCAAGGTCGTAGCTCAGATACTGGTGATCGGCCTCGAGCAGCGTTGCGAGCGTGGTCTTGCCGCACTGGCGCGGCCCGGTGATCAGAAGGATCTTTCGCCCGAGGTCGCGCGCGAGAGGGCGGTGCAGGTAGCGGTCGATCGTCATGGTGTCGGAGCGTTCCGACTTTTATCAGGGGACTGGCGAATAGTCAAGACTTTTTGATTTATGGCTGGCAAAAAGTCGGATCCACGCTTCGCTTCGGCACGCGCGTGCGGACCGGCGTGCGTCGCGAGCGAGCCACCGGCCACCTTGCCGTGCAACGAGATCGCCACCGCGGCCTCGTCTTCGCAACCTGCGGCGGGTGTCCGCCTGGCCCCGAGGCGTCTAACGCGGCGACGCGAGGTGCTTCGCGAGAAAGGCCTCGCGCGGGCCTCGGCGTCCTTCCACGCCTCCGGATTGCCGCCGGTCGTCGCACCGCGTCCGCCTTCTGCGTTCGGATTGCGCCGCTCCTTGCGGAAGGCGACCGGCGCGGCACTGTCGAAGGCGTGATGCGCGCCGGGGTAGACGACGAGTTCCACCGGCTGGTCGGCCGAGCGGGCGCGCGAAGCGAGTTCGCGACACGGTTGCGCGGGCGTCCAGTCGTCGAGCTCGCCAATCAGGATCAGCAGCGGGGAGATCGGCTCGAAAGCCCCCGCGTATGTTGGAACGGGATCGATTCGGGTACCGGCTGGTCGCCGGCGCACGACCTTCCAGGCGCCGTAGCTGCGCGCGCAGCCCGGATACAGCGCGATCGCCGCGGCGATCGCGGGCCGCGCCGCCGATAAATGCGCCGGCGACGCCTCGGGCGGTCGGGCAATCGTCGCCAGCGTCGACGAGCCGCCGTGCGAGCCGCCCATCAGCGCAATGCGATGCCGGTCGACGAACGGCAGCGAACCGAGGTAGGCGAGCGCCGCGTGGACGTCGGCCGCGCGCTGGTCGGGCGTGACGCCAGCGCGCGCGGTCTCGGTACACACGCCGTCCGGATAGCCGCGCGACGAGAAACTGTCTGGCCACAGCGTCACGTAGCCGAGCCGGTTGAGGCGGGTCGACCAGCGCCATGGCGCGCCGCTCGAACGTGGGCCGAGCCCGGAACAGTCGTGCAGGAGGATGACTGCGGGGAAGGGCCCGTCGCCGGCGGGGCGGCTCAGGACGAACGGCCCCGGCAGGGGCTGGGCGCGGGCAGGCGGCAGCGCGAGTCCGGTCAGGACGAGCAGGAGTGTTGCGAGCGCCATGCGCCGGATCGGATGCAGCGGGGCCAGGGCCATGTTCATGTCGCAGGCCACTTCAGCGTCGATATACGGACGGATTCTGGACGATTGGTCGGCCATCGGCAACGGCGTCGAGCCGGCGACGATCCGCTGCGCAATGAGGCGTTGCTCGAGGCGTGCGTGCCCCCCGGGCTCACCGCTCGCCCGGCCGTACCGACAGGTAGAACGGCTGCAGCACCGGCGAGCCCCTCAGCACCTTCATCATGCAGTCGCGCCCGATGCGCGCCTCGCCCAGCGACTGGTGCAGCGTGTCGACCGAGCCGATGGCGACACCGTCGATGCCGACGATGACGTCATCGACCCGCAGGCCCGCGCGCTCGGCCGGGCTCTCCGGCTCGATCGAGGCCACCCGCACGCCGGTGGAAAGCGGCAGCGCGTGCGCGAGCACGACGCGCCGACCCAGCGTCGCCTGCGCGCCGGCGACGCCGAGGTAGCCGCGCCGCACGCGTCCGTCGCGCAGCAATTGCGGGATCACCCAGCTCGCGATGTCGATCGCGACGGCGAAGCAGATCGCATTCGCACCGCGGATGATCGCGGTGTTGACGCCGATCACCTCGCCGCGCGAATCGAGCAGCGGACCGCCGGAGTTTCCGGGGTTGAGCGCGGCGTCGGTCTGGATCACGTCGGGGATCAGCCGGCCGGTCGTTGCGCGCATCGTGCGGCCCAGCGCGCTGACGATGCCGGAGGTCACCGTGTGCTCGAAGCCGAGCGGATGGCCGATCGCGATCGCGACCTGCCCGCGCCTGAGCGTCTTCGAGTTGCCCAGCCGTGCGTGCGCGAGGCCGCCGAGCGATGCGCCGTCGACCTGGAGGATCGCGAGGTCCGTGTCGGGATCGTCGCCGACCCAGCGCGCGTCGCAGGGGCGCTCGCCGTCGATCGCGACGCGATGTCGAAGGTCGCGCGGCCGCGACTGTGTCGACGTGCCCGGCGGCCGCACGACGTGCGAATTCGTCAGCACGAAGCCGTCGGGCGTGAACACGAAGCCCGAACCCATGCCACCCGGTTCGCGTCCGGACCCGCGCGCGTCCGCGTCGGCGGTGGGCCTGCGCGTCGCCGCGGCGCCGCGAGCGGGCGCCGTGCGCACCGCCACCACGCTCGGCGCGACGGCGTCGACGACCGAGCACACCGCCTGCGAATAGGCGTCGAGCAGGAATGCGTCGTTCGCGCCCATGCTTCGTATTCCTTTGCGTGGTTTCTTCTCGAGGACTCGCTACAGCTGGAGCACCCCGATCCTCGCCGCCTGGGCGACCGCGTCGGTGCGCCCGGTCGAGTCGAGCTTGTCGAGGATCGAGCCGACGTGGAACTTCGCGGTGTGCACCGAGATGTCCAGGCGCGCCGCGATCTCGCGGTTCGACGCCCCTTCGGCGAGGAGGTCGAGCACCTGCCGTTCGCGCGGCGTGAAGCCGGGGTCGAGACGGTTGGCGACCGCGTCGGCCGGCTTCGGGTGCGGCGTCGGCCGCGTCCTCGGGTCGACGAGCACGGCGCCCGCGCCGTCGGCCTCGGCCTCGTCCTCGGACGCCGTCACCAGGCGCACGCCGGGCACGTTCGAGAGCAGCGCGACGAGACGATCGTGCAGCAGCGGGTCCGCGACGGCGATCGCGAGCGTCAGCGGCGCGTCGCCTGTCGCGACCTCGTCGGTCGCCGCGGGCCCGAAGCGGGCGCTCACGGCGCCGGCCGTTCGCCGATCGTCAGCGCGAGCTCGCTGTCGGCGCCGCCGCGGCGCAGGCCGATCGCCACCGTGGTGCCGACCGAGTCGGGTCCGAGCATCGCGATCAGCGCGCGCGGGGCGCGAGGCGTGTCGCCTGCGAAGCGCGTGATGAGATCACCCTGGTGGATGCCGCTTCGGGCGGCCGGCCCCTGCGGGTCGACGTTCGCGACGAGCAGGCCGTGTCCGCCGCCGTCGAGGTGCACCGGCCGCAGGCCCATGCCGAGATAGCCGCGCGGGATGCGGCCGTCGGTGGCGAGCCGGCCGGCGATGCGTTCGATCGTCAGCGCCGGGATCACCAGGACGCGTCGGCGAGGACCGAAAACCGCCATGCCGATCCAGGTGCCGCGCGCGTCGAAGACCGGCCCCCCTTCGGCGACCGGCGGCAAGCGCAGGCCCAGTTCGATGCGCTGGTCGACGAGCCCCCCGCGGATGCTGTGCCACGCGGCGCCGACGTGCGACACGATCCCGTCGACGACGACCGGACCATCGGCCGACGCGCCCAGCACCAGCACGGTGGCGCCGAGCGCGGGCGCCTCCGATGCAGCCGCGGTGGGTGCCTGCGCAGCGCCACCCTCGTCGGGCGGTGCGTCCCCGGCACCCGCGGCGTCGCCCAAGCCCGCCGCAGCGCCCATGCCCGCTACGTCGCCCACGCGAAGCAGCGCGACGTCGGTGCCGGCATCGCGCCCGGCGATGCTCGCCACGATGGCTTCGACGGGGCCGACCGCGGCCGAGATCGCGATCTCGCGCGCGTCGGGAAGTGCTTCGTCGGCGGTGACGACGAAGCCTTCGCGCCAGCGCAAGCCGCTGCACCGTTGGCCCGCACCGTGCACCGACACCACCTGCGGCAGGAGGCGTTCGACGAGTCGTACCCGCGCGTCGGAGACGCGGGCGAAGTCGTCCGGTGGCGTGGCATCCGAGGGGGAAGAAGGCATGTTCATGGCGCGATCCGATTCGGTGGGATGCGTGCCAGTATCGCGGCGTGCGCCCTCGCGTGCCACTGCCCGACCGGGCAGGGTGCGGTCGTCGACGTCGAGGCACGCGCGCTCTCGCAGTCGCGACCTCGATCGATGCGGCGGCGCGCGCTCAGACGATCAGGTGCTTCTCGAGCTGCTCGCGGCCCCACTGATGGAGCGGCCCAGAGAGCACGCACTCGCCGTGGTCGAGCACGAGGATCTCGTCGGCGATCCGCTCGACGAAGCCCAGGTTCTGCTCGACGATGACGAACCCGAGGCCTCGCGACCTGGCGGAGACGATCAGCTGCACCATTCGGTCGATGTTCTCCGGTTGCACCCCTTCGGTCGGTTCGTCCAGCAGCGACAGCGTGGCGCGCAGTCCGAGCGTCCGCGTGAACGACAGCAGCTTGCGCTCGCCACCGCTGAGCGATCCCGCGCGCTGGCGCATCCGCTCGCGCAGCCGCGGGAACGCGGCCAGCGCCGCTTCGTAGCGGATCGGGTCGCGGTCGTGCAGGTGCAGCCAGAGGTTGTCGGCGACGCTCAGTTCGCCGAACACGACGTTCTCCTGCGGTGCGTAGGCGATGCCCGCCGCGAGGCGTGCGTGCGCGGGAACGCGGGACAGGTCCTCGCCGTTCCAGCCGACGCTGCCGCTGCTCACCGGCACGAAGCCGGCCAGCGCCTTCATCAGCGTCGATTTCCCGACGCCGTTGCGCCCGAGGATCGCCAGTACCCGGCCGGCGCCCGCCTCACCGGACACGTCGCGGATCACCATCGTGTCGCCGTACCCGGCGGCGAGATGCTCGAAGCGTAGCCCGCGCGCACTCACTTGCCCGCCCCGGCGTAGACGGCGCGCACGTCGGGATCGGCGCGCACGTGCGCGAGCGACCCCTGCGCGAGCAGGCTGCCCTGGTGCAGCACGTAGACCTCGCCGTCCAGTGCGGCGACCGCCGAGAGATCGTGCTCGATCAGCAGCGCACCCGCGCCGAGACGCTGGACCGCGAGCTGGATCACCTGGATCATCCGGCGCGTCTCGGCGGGCGACAGGCCGGCGCAGGGCTCGTCGAGCAGCAGCAGGTGGGGCTCGGGCAGTACGGTCATCGTGAGCTCCAGCGCCTGCCGGTGGCCCTGCGACAACTGGCCCGCCGGCTGGTCGAGCTGCCGGGCGAGGTCGGGAAAGCAGCCCAGCAGCTCGGCTCGCAGGTCGGTCGTCCACGCGTGCGGCGCGCTGCGAAACGCGGCTCCGCCGTGCAGGCGGCCGGACCACAATGCGACCGCCAGGTTCTGCCGGACCGTCAGGTCGGGAAAGACCGACGGGATCTGCAGCTTGCGGCCCACGCCGAGGCGCGCGACCTGCCACGCGGTCTTGCCGGTCACGTCCGTGTCGCCTACCCGTATCCGGCCGGCCCCGATCGGCAGCCTGCCGGTCAGCGCGTTGAATGCCGAGGTCTTGCCCGCGCCGTTCGGGCCGATGACCGCACGGATGCCGGGCCCGGCGAGCCTGAGGCTCAGACCGTCGAGGATGCGAACGCCGCCGAGCGACGATCGCACCGCGTCGAACACCAGGTCGGGGACGCGGCGCGGCGCGCGCGATCGCGGTGCGGGGCGCTCCGGCACCGGAGGACCGGCGCTCGCCGCCGGGCCCGCGCGCCGGTGCACCGCCAGGCCCGCGAGGCCGTCGGGCAGGAAGCGTACGACGAGGATGAACAGCATCCCGACGAACACTTCCCAGCTCGCGACCTGCTCGCGCAATTCCGCCGATGCGTACCCAACGACGACCGCACCCAGCAGCGCGCCCGCCGGGCTCGCCTTGCCGCCCACGGCCGCCCAGATCACGAATTCGGTCGACAGCACGAAGCCCATCGCCTGCGGTGTCACGATGCCCTGGTGCGCGGCGAACAGCGCGCCGGCCACGGCCGCGAGGCCAGCGGACAGCGCGTACGCGTCGGCCTTGACACGATCGGTCGCGTAGCCGAGGAACTGCATCCGTTCCTCGTTCTGCGCGACCGCGTCCCAGACGATGCCGATTGGCCGCCGGACCAGCGTGCCGAGCAGCGCCGTCGACGCGACGGCCGTCGCCGCGATCGGCCAGTACAGCGTCGAGAAGCGTTCGAGCCCCGGGGGCTCCGGAATGTTGCCGAGCCCGTTGAAGCCACCGGTCACTGCGTTCCACTGCTGCGCGACGAGGAACCCCAGCATCGTCATCGCCAGCGTGATCAGCGAAAAGTAGGGTCCGCTGCGCAGGCTGCGCGCAAAGACGAGCCGCGCGACGATCCACGCGAGCAGCGCCGGCAGCAGCGTCGCGGGCAGCAGCGCCGCCAGCCACGCGGGTCGATCGGCGGCGGCCTTCAGCGCGCCGCCGGCCAGGTACGCGCCCAGCCCGAAGTAGAGCGCGTGCCCGAGCGGCAGGAAGCCCAGCCGGCCCCAGCACAGCGCGACGCCCTGCGTCGCGATGCCGTAGATCACGAAGAGCGCGATCTGGTAGGCGAGGAATTCGCTGCCGGCGATCGGCACCGCGACCAACGCGGCCGCGAGCGCCAGTGCCGGCCAGCAGCTCGTGCGTGCGAGGCCCCACGCGATACGCGGCGCGGGCGCCGTGTCAGCGTCGGGAGAAGATGCCATCGGGCTTGAGCCAGAGGAACACGATCGAGAGCAGCAGCACGACCGTGTATCCGCTGGTCTGGCCGGCCAGGCTGCTCGTCACCGCCGACGATCCGCCGATGATGCCCACGCCGCCCGCGAAGCCCTCGAGCGTGCCCAGGCCGCCGACGACCAGCACGAAGAACGAATCGAGCAGGTAGTCGACGCCGATGTTGGGCTCGATCCGGATCAGCGGCGCGAGCATCACGCCCGAAGCGCCGGCGAGCATCACGCCGACGACGAAGGTGCGCGACGCGAGCCGGCGCGTGTCGATGCCCAGTGCCTGCGCGAGCGCCGGGTTGCCGGTCATCGCGCGCACGCGCAGGCCGGTGCCGCTGCGTCGGTACCAGGCGAAGGACGCGCCCAGGAGCGCGAGCGCGACCGCGATGAGCCCGAGGCGGT
Source organism: Lautropia sp. (assembly GCA_050248115.1). Classification (GTDB taxonomy): domain Bacteria; phylum Pseudomonadota; class Gammaproteobacteria; order Burkholderiales; family Burkholderiaceae_E; genus Lautropia. Next base: position 61,664 of record JBFWSZ010000007.1, on the reverse strand, counting down.
AAGCCGGATACGCGGTGCCAGCGAGCGGCACCGCGGCGGTCATCGTACTCTCGACGTTCTGGTAACCCTTGCCCCAGATCGCCTCGACCAGCTTTCTGAGCAGCATCGCCAGCGCCCAGGTTGCGAGCAGCGTGTCGAAGGGGCGCGCGTAGAGCGGGCGGATCAGCCAGCGTTCGACGATCCAGCCGATCGCGCCGCAGACCGCCATCGCGAGCGGCAGCGACGCGAGCATCGGCCAGCCGAACTGCTGCACCGCGACCATCGCGTAGGCGCCGATCATCACGAACTCGCCGTGCGCCATGTTCATGACGCCGAGCAGCCCGAACACCACGGCCAGCCCCAGCGTCGTGAGCGCGAGCGTCGACAGTTCGTAGACGAGGTTCAGCGCGTGCAGCAGAAGCCCGCCGTCCACGAGGCTCACATCTTGCAGGTCTGGCCCGAAGCGACGCGCGGAAATGTCTTGACGACGCGAAAGCCCTTCTCGTTCACGTCGGCCAGGTACACGTCCTGTTCGACGTGCCGCGCCTTCATCGTCACCGGGCCGCGCGGGCCGTCGTAGCTGGCGCCTTCGCAGGCCGCGTCCATCTTCGCGACCGTGAGCGCGCCCGCCTTCCTGGCCACCGCCTCGAGCATCAGGAAGCCTTCGTAGGTCGACTCGGCCAGGCCGTTGAGCGCAGGCGCCTTCGGGCCGAATCGCTTCGCGTATGCCTCGGCGAACTGCATCGCCGCCGGCGTCGTGACGTTCGCGAAGTACCCGGCGCTCGAGTACAGGTTCTTCGCGTTGGCGATGCCGATCCCCGCGAGCGTGTTCTCCTCGATCAGCGTTCCCAGGCGCAGTGCCTTCTCGGCGAGACCGAAGCTGGCGAAGGCCTTGTTGAAGCCGACCGATGCGCCGCCGACCAGCGACACGAGCACCGCGTCCGCACCCGAGTCGCGGATGCGCGCGAGGCTCGCGTCGAAGTTGTCGACGGTGAACGGCAGGTACTCGTCACCTACGACCTTCGCGCCCGTCTTCTCGATGTAACCCTTGGCGGCGGCGTTGGTGTTGCGCCCCCAGATGTAGTCGTTGCCGATCATGTACCACTTCGTCGGCTTGCGCTCGGCGGCGATCCACGGGATCACCGGCGCGAGCTGCTGCTGCGGCGTCTCGCCGTTGACGTAGGTGCCCTTGGCGCACTCGCCGCCTTCGTACACCGGCGTGTAGAAGTACGGCACCTGCCCCTTGAAGAGCCCCACCAGCGCGCCGCGCACGGCGCTGTCGTGCATGCCGATCACCGCCGACGCGCCCGAGCCCTTCCACAACCGCAGCGCGGCCTGCGCGGCCTCGGCCGGCGCGAGGCCCGCGTCGCCGAACAGGATCTCGATCCTGTTGCCGAGGATGCCGCCGCGCGCGTTGATCGTATCGGCGGCGAGCTCGGCGCACGCCTTCGACGACGGACCGAACAACGCGGCCGGCCCGCTCTGCGGGATCAGGACGGCGACCTTCATCGGTCCGGCCGCGCGCGCTGTCGGCAGTGCCCCGATTGCGGCCGCTGCGGCCGTTGCGTGCAGAAACTGGCGACGATCCATCGGATTCTCCTCTGTCGGTTCGGTGGTGTGACGGATGGACGGGTGCGGCCGGCGCCGTCAGCGCGGATACGGCGCCGCCGGCATCGGCGCGAGCACGGCCTCGATGGCGGCCGCGATGCCCAGCAACTGCCGGTCGTTGCCGATCGGCCCGTCGAGCGCCAGCCCGACCGGAAGTCCGTCGCACAGGCCGATCGGCAGCGTGACGCCGGGCAGCGACGCGTTGCTGCCGGGATCGGTGTTGCGGATGAAGGTGCCGAAGGTCGGGCACGCGCGGCCGTTGTGCATCACGGTCTCGTCCTGGCCGATCGGCGCTGCCGTCAGCGGCGTCGTCGGGAACAGCAGCGCCGACACGCGTGCCGACGCGAAGGTGCCCGCGTAGAGCGCCTGCAGGCGCACCCGCGCCTGCAGCGCCTGCTCGTAAGCCGCGCGCGGTACCGCGCCGTCGCCGGCCAGTGCACCGGCGATCGCCTTGACGTCCGCGCTGCCGATGCCCGAGACCAGCGTCTCGAACGAGATCCCGCGCGACCGGTCCTTCAGGTACGCCGTCATGTCGCGCACGAACTCGTACAGCGCGACGACGAAGCTCACCTCGCCGTCTAGTTCGGCGAGCCCCGGCAGCTCGACCGGAACGAGCGTCGCGCCCGCGTCGCGAAGGATCGAGAGCGCGCCCTGAGCGGCAGATGCGACGCCCGGGTCCAGGTCCGACCAGTAGTAGTCCGACGGCACGCCCAGGCGAAGGTTGCCGAGCGTCGCCGAGGGCGGCGGCGCGTCGTCGCCGGTGAGCACGCCGTCGATCAGCGCGAGGTCGGCCACGCAGCGCGCGATCGGTCCGGCCGTGTCGCGCGTCGCCGAGATCGGGGCGATGCCCTCGGCGCTCACTCTGCCGACCGTCGGCCTGAGCCCCGCGACGCCGCAAAGCGCCGCTGGGACCCGGACCGAGCCACCGGTGTCGGTGCCGATCGACGCCGGCACCAGGTGCGCCGACACCGCCGCGCCCGAACCGCCGCTGCTGCCGCCCGGGATCCGGGCAGGATCCCACGGATTGCGGATCGCGCCCGTCACCGCGTTGTTCGACGTGATCCCGAAGGCCAGTTCGTGCATGCCGAGCTTGCCCGCGATCAGCGCGCCGGCCGCGCGCAGGCGGCCGACCAACGCCGCGTCCTGCTGCGGCCTTCGCCCGTGCAGCGCACGCGTACCGTTGCCGCACTGCAAGCCGATCGCCTCGATGTTGTCCTTCAGCGCGATCGGCACGCCGAGCAGCGGCAGCCGCTCGCCCGCCGCCAGTCGCGCGTCGGCCTCGCGCGCCTGCCGTCGCAGGTCCTGTGCATCGAAGTCGACGTAGCAGTTCAGCTGCGCGCATGCGTCGGTCCTCGCGATCAGCTGGTCGGCGAGATCCACACTGCGCACCTCGCCATTCGCGAGCGCGCCACGGAGTCGGGTGACGGTGAGGGCGGTCAGGTCCATGATGCCTCCTGCGATCGACGGGAGCCCGGTATTAGCCTAGTGCGCCCCTCGCAGGTTCGCACCTGTCAGGAATGCCAGGGGGGACGGTCGCGGCGCAGGACATTGCGTGCTGTGCCTTCTATCCGGCGTCGCGCATCCGGGACCTTGCATCCAGCCCCCGGTTGCACGACCATTGACCGGCGGCCGACCATGCACCTGACATCGACTCAGACCCGGGCGCTCGGCGAAGCGATGCGACTGCTCGCCGAGGCGACCGACGGAGACGCGCTGCGCGCAGCGCTCGCGCTGCCGATGCTCGACCTCCTCGGCGCCGATCAGTACGCGTCGATGGTCTGGAACCCCGCGACCGGCCGTTTCGAGCGCTTCACCGCGATCAACCTGTCGCAGGAAGGCCTACGAAACTGGGACCGTTACTACCGCTTCGTCGATCCGCTGACCCTTCCGATGATGCAGCGGCGCCGCCCGACCCTCGCCACGCAGATCCTGCGCCAGGCCGAACTCGCGAAGACCGAGTTCTTCAACGACTTCCTGCGGCCCGAGTCGATGCACTGGGGTATCAACGTCTACTTCCACGACCGCGAGACCTGCGTCGGCGACTTCCGCATCTGGCGCAAGCGCGAACGCGGCAACTTCGAAGCCAACGAGGTCGACATCCTGAAGCTGATCGAACCCGCCATCGCGTCGGCGCTCGGACGGTTGCACTGGGAGGCGCACGACGCGCCTGACCCCCGGCTCACCGAGCGGGCCGAGGACCTGCTGCAACGCGGTGCGCGACTGAGCCCGCGCGAGGCCGAGGTCGCGTGGCTCGTTGCCTGCGGGTGCCCCGACAAGCAGATCGCGCGGCGGCTGAACGTGAGCCACACCACCGTGCGCTTCCACCTCGCCAACGCGTTTCGCAAGCTGCAGGCGCACAACCGGGCCGCGCTCGCCTCGCGTGTGCAGGGCATGGTCGACTCGCGGCGCACGATCGCGCAGCCGGTCGGGAATTCCGTCGGATCCGGTTGAAGGCCGGAGTTCCGGCCGTCCGCGTCGTCTCCATTCGGATCCAGGCAAGGCGGCTGCGCTCCCGGGCAGCCGGCCGAGTGATGCGCGTCGCGACGGTGGGAACTCCGTACGGGTCTATCTCTCGTGCGGTCCGCCTCGCCCTCGTCGTTGTCGACTGGATGCAGGCCGATTCCCGGCAACGGGTGAAGCACGCCTCTGGGTACTTGCGGTGCTGGGGGAGGCGTCGGCCCTGGCGACGATTGCAGCATCGACGAAGGCGCGCTCGACGGGCGCCAACTCGTCCAACCTGCGAAAGACCAGGCTGAACTCCATCCGTGCCCAGCTGTCGCGCAACCTGACGATGTCCAGCTTCATCGCACGTGCCAATTGAGTCGCGAGCCGATGAGGCACAACGCCCATTCCGAGCCCGGCCTCGACGATCCTACTCATCGCGTAAAAGCCGCGGACGCAGACGCGGCCCTTGAGGACTTCATTCGTACGACCCGCTTCGACGCTGAGGAGCTGGTAGATGGGGCTCAGCGTCTCGAAGAGCACGAAGTCGTGCGCCAACGCCTCCGCGAACGCGATCTGGCGGCGACCTGCCAGCGGATGTCGCCGCGGCACGATCAGGACAAGCGCGTCGGTACCTAACGGCACGTTCTCGAGCCCCCGCGCATCGAGCGCCGACCAGACCGCACCGATGCTGGCACGCCTTTCGACGATCGCTCGCACGGTGTCGGGCGTGGCGGACTCTTCCAATTCGACGCGCACGGTCGGGTGAGCATCGCTGAATGACGCGAGCGGGGCCGGCAGGACCGACGCGATCGCCGCGTTGGTGGCAAGGAGGCGTAGGTGCTCCGTGACACCGAGCCGCGCACCCTCAACTGCACGTGCGAGTCCGTTGGCATCGGCGAGCAGCGCTCTGACGGCCGACAGGGTCGCGTGGCCGGAGTTCGTCAGCCGCACGCCGCGCGGCTCCCGCGTGAACAGCTTTACGCCGATGCGCTGTTCGAACTCGGCGATGCGGCGGCTCGCGGCGGCGACAGCCAGGTGGTTGCGCTTGGCCGCGTTGCTGATGCTGCCCGTTTCGGCGGCGGCCACGATCAGCTCCAATGTCACGAAGTCGAGACCCCAGTGGTTGCGGGGGAGGGGGCGAGCGCTTGCGAAGGGCATACCGTCTTCCGATCGAGATTTCGCGAAATGCGAAAGCTAGCGACGCAAATCGATAATTGTCAATGCCGGGTGCTGCTTCGATACTGTTCCGACCCCGTATGCTTCGGCGGAGGACACCGTTCATGTACAAGCAGCTCTCTGCCCTAGGAATTCTCACCACCCTATTCGCCGTAGCGCCCGCGGTGGCTGCGGATTTCCCGACCAGAGGCAAGCCGATCGAGATGATCGTGCCATTCGGGGCGGGCGGTCCCACCGACGGTGCGGCGCGGTTGCTTGCAACGTCACTCGAGCATAAGCTGGGCGTCCCCGTCACCGTGACCAACCGGCCGGGGGCGAGCACCCAGATCGGCGCGACGCAGTTAGCGCGCGCCAAGCCGGACGGCCACACGATGGGTTTCGTCAGTCTGCCGCAGTTGATCACGGCGTACCTGGACCCGGCGCGCAAGGCGGTGTTCTCGCGCAAGGACCTTCAGCCGCTGGCATTGCACGTTTCGGATCCGATTACGATCAGCGTGCGGGGAGACAGTCCGTACAAGACACTGGCAGACCTGATCGGCGCGCTCAAGAAGTCACCCTCGAAGATCCGGGGCGGGACCGGCGGGTTCATGGGCACCACGCACCTGGCGTTTCTCGAGATGGAGCGACTCGCGAGAGTCAAGTTCGCGCTGGTCAATTTCGAAGGATCCGCGCCTGGCGTTGCCGCGCTGCTCGGTGGCCACATCGACGTTCACATGGATACTGTCGCCGGCGCGTATTCCCGCGTGAAGACGGGCGAGATCAGGGTGCTTGCAGTGGCGGACTCGGAGCCGAATGCCTTCCTGCCAGAGGTTAAGACCTTCGAGGCCCAAGGCGTGCCGATGCGCTTCGCGGCGTCGCGCGGAATCGCACTGCCGGCGGGTACGCCTTCGGACATCGAGAAAGTCCTCAGCAATGCGGTGCGCGAGGTCGTGCAGAGCGAAGAACACAGGAAACGGATGCAGGCGATGGGCCAGTCGTTGCGCTATCTCGACCCGCAAGCATTCGAGAAGTTCTGGGCCGATTCAGAGCAGCAGGTCGCGCAGTTAATGGCAACGGCGAAAAGCGCTGTCGCGGCAAAGTAGCGCGGCCTCATCCCATCACGGCCCACCTGCACCGATCCACCAGTGCGAGCACCGACCCCATGAGCGAGCGACCAGTCACCACCGCAGCGGACCAAGCCCTGATCGATCGGCTGAATCACCCTCGCATGACGTCCGAGCACGTCTATTCCGGCGGCGGCGCTGTGATGGCCACACGCATCCGCTCGATGCTGCCGGGCAGGCGCATCGTCGGCCGGGCACTGACCGTGCGTACATTGCCCGGTTTTACTCGCAAGTCGCTCGAAGCCCTGTCCCTGGCAAAGGCTGGCGACGTGCTGGTGATCGCGGCCGGGGGGCCTTCCGAAATGTCCCCTTGGGGCGGTGTCGCGCATTGGAATGCTACGCGCGAAAGGCTTGGCGGAGTCATCGTCGACGGACCCACCCGCGACCTGACGGAGATTCGGGACCTCGAGGGCGCGGTGCCTCTGTTCGCAGTCGGGCAGGCGCCCGCGATCGCGGGCTTCGGTACGCCGAGTGTCGGTGCGATCGGCGACCAGGTCATTTGTGGTGGCGTTCCTGTCAATAGCGGCGACCTGATCTTTGCGGATGACGACGGCATCGCGGTGGTGCCGTGGGCGCAGGCGGCCGAAGTCATTCATCTGGCACAGCAGAGCATCGTTTTCGACGACAAGGAGCAGCAGTGGGTCGAGTCCGGCCGTAGCATCTATGCGATGCTGGTCATGCTCTCCGGCGCCGACGGTGCGCAGTACAAGCAACGCAAGTTCCGCTGGGTCGCTCAGGACGGCATCGAGCCCCTGACGGACTGACGGCGCTGTCGCGACGCTTGGCTCATGCACCGCTGCCGGGGCCTCGGCGCCGCGTAGATGCGAATACCGCATCTCGTCCTCGCCACGGCGATACTCGTGTTTTCCGCGTTCGTCGCGATGTTGGCGCGAGATCTGGAGTACCTCACCCCGCTCGGCCCAGGACCAGGCTTCTTTCCGTCCTGGCTGGCCGGCCTGCTCGCGCTCCTTTCGATACTGCTTGCTGTCGACGCACTGCGGCGGCCGCGGCGGCAGCTGCCGGAGGGCCTAGTGCCCGGCGCTGCCGACGCTCGACGAATCGGCGTCGTGCTCGCCACGCTTATTGCAGCCACCGCGGTCCTGCCGATTGCGGGCTTCAGTCTGTCGATCTTCGCGCTGAACCTGCTGGTTCTGGCTGCACTCGGTCGCCGAGGATCGATGGCGTTCGTGGTATCACTGCTCGGAAGCTTCGGCGTCTATCACCTGTTCACGGCGTGGCTCGCCGTCCCCCTGCCGAAGGGTTGGTTCGGCTGGTAGGTGGGCTTGTGTCGCGATGCGACGCCACCCGTACCCGCGGCGGCACGGAACCGCCGCATCGTGGGGTTCGTCATTGGAAGCGCTGACCCATCTGTTCGCCGGATTTGCCGTGGCGCTGGAGCCCGTCCACCTGTCGTTCGCGTTCGCCGGCTGCGTGCTTGGGATGCTGGTTGGCGTGATCCCCGGCGTTGGTCCCGCTGCCGGTACGGCAATCCTGATCCCACTGACCGTCTCGCTCGATCCGACCGCGGCGGTGATCATGCTCGCTGCGATCTACTACGGCGCGATGTACGGTGGCACCATCACCTCGATCCTGCTGAACCTACCCGGCGAGGCCGCTTCTGCGATCACCTGTCTGGACGGCTACGAAATGGCTCGCCAGGGTCGTGCAGGACCCGCGCTCGCCATCGCCGCGATAGGTTCGTTCATCGGCGGAACGGTCGCCACGGCCGGACTCGTGCTGCTCGCGATACCGCTTTCCCGCCTGGCGCTGAGCTTCGGCCCTCCGGAATTTTTCTCTCTGATGATGATCGGTCTGTGCCTCGTGATCGCGCTTGCGAGTCGGTCGCTGGTTCTGGCGCTGATCTCCGCCGTCATCGGTATGTTGCTGGCGCAGGTGGGCATCGACCCGGTCATGGGTGTCCCCCGGTTCACGTTCGGCGAAATGGAATTGCTCGACGGTGTAGGGGTCGTGCCGCTGGTCATGGGCCTCTTTGGCATCGGCGAGATCCTCACGAGCCTCGATCAGCGCGAGCGCCAAATGTTCGCGGCGCCAGCCCGTTCACTACTGATCAGCCGGCGAGAGCTGCGCGAGTCGGCGGGACCGATTGCCCGCGGCACCGGGATCGGGTTCCTGCTCGGCCTCATCCCTGGGGTCGGAGCAATCGTACCGACCTATCTCTCATATGCCATCGAGAAGAACGTCTCCAGAACGCCGGCCAAGTTCGGCACTGGCATGATTGCTGGCGTTGCAGGGCCGGAAACCGCGAACAATGCCTATGCGAACGCGGCATTCGTGCCGCTGTTCACCCTAGGAATTCCTGGTGCCGCGACCACAGCGATACTCATGGGTGCACTGATGATGAACGGCCTCACGCCCGGGCCCGCGCTATTCGTCGAACGCCCGCAGTTCATCTGGGCAGTGATCGCGAGCTTCTTCGTGGGCAATGGCATGCTGCTCGTGCTGTCGCTGCCGTTCATCCCGCTCTGGGTCAGGGTGCTGCGGATCCCGCACGCATACCTTGTGGCGATCGTGCTGACGATGTGCGTGGTCGGCGCCTACAGCATGCGCGCGAGCACGTACGACGTAGGGCTGATGATCGGATTCGGTGTCCTCGGCTACCTGTTTCGCAAAGTCGACTTGCCGCTCGCGCCACTCGTGCTCACCTTCGTGCTGGCCCCGCTGATGGAGCGCTCGCTGCGCCAGTCTCTCGAGATGTCGCAAGGTCACTTCGGCATCCTGTTCGAGAGGCCGCTGTCGCTGTCCCTTCTGATCCTGGCCGCGCTGGTGCTGGGGATGTCGACGCTGTCTGCGCTTCGGTCGGTCCGGGGGACGGACGGGGAGATCTGAGGGCGACCTCCCGAGTAGCCTTGGCACGAGGAGAGGGTGTAGCGGCAAAGCCGGCGCGTTGCCGCCCCAGACGAGACAACCGGAGAACGTGTGATGCCATTCGAGATCGTACCCAACGCAGTTCCCGTCGGTGCAGAACTGTGCGGCCTCGACCTCGCCTCGCCACTGTCGGACCGCGGCCTATTGCGTCTGCGCGAGGCGATCGACGACCACGGGATGGTTTTCGTTCGAAATCAGTTCCTGACGCCAGACCAATACGTCACGTTCGGTGAGCGACTTGGAAAGGTGCGCCGACACGTGTTCGACCAGTTCCTGCTTCCGACGCATCCGGCGATCCTTCTCATCTCGAACATCGTCGAGAATGGGCGGCAGATCGGCGTCGCCGACGCTGGGCAGTACTGGCACACCGATGGCGCCTTCGAGACGCAGCCGCACCTCTATTCGGTGCTGAATGCCCAGGAGGTTCCGCTGGACGATACCGGGCAGCCGCTGGGTAGCACGATGTTCGTCAGCACCGTGCACGCGTTCGCGACGCTGGACGAACCCACGAAGGATCGTTTGCGATCGCTTCGCGGGCTACACAGCCTGATCATCCAGTACGAAAAGAAAAGGCTCACGGGCAAGGGGGCCCATGTGCCTTTGACCGACGCGCAGAAGGCGCTCAACCCGGACCTCTACCACCCTGTGGTCTGGAAGCATCCGCGAACGGGCCGCGAGTGCCTTTACGTGAACGAAGGCACTACTTTCGGGATCGAGGGAATGCCCGACGCCGAAGCGCAAGCATTGATCGCGCGGTTGTGCGCACACATCGTCAGGCCTGACGTCGTATACATGCACTCATGGCAAGTCGGAGACCTGCTCGTCTGGGACAACTATTCGACTCAGCACAAGGTCAACTTCGACTATGGGCCGCACCGGCGGCGCAAGATGCACCGACTGACGGTTGCGTGATGGCGGTTCGTCAGTCCGTGCGAGGCGCCTGACGATAAGGGGGTAGCTCCGGTGCCGATTAGATCTTCGGCGCCGACACAGCCGCACGAACCTCTCGTCGCAGATCGGCGCGTCCGACTGACGGGCGCGCGCGTTCTACACGAGCCGCGGACTCGTGGATCGGCCCGCGCTCGATCCGCTAGAGAAGGGCCTGCGCAGCACTTGAGTGGCACCGCTTACGTCGATGCCGAGCGCGGCAGAACAACGCGCGTGCCAGGGCCTCGATTCGCCGTCCCGATCAGAGCTGCGACTGGATCGGTCGGACCAGCGTCTCGAGCAGCCGCTCCCCCCACGTGCGGGCGCGCCAGCGTTCCATGTCGTAGCGCTCGGCGCGCTCGAGGTCGCGCTCGAAGACCTGCGTCATCGTGAGGGCGAACGCCGCGTCGTATACGTTCAGGCTCGCCTCCTCGTTGAGCTTGAACGAACGCTGGTCGAAGTTCGTGGATCCCACCGACACCATCTCGCGGTCGACGATCAGGAGCTTGTTGTGCATCATCGTCGGCCGGAACTCGAAGATCTCGACGCCGGCATCGAGCAGTCGCGGCCAGTGCGTTCGCGAAGCGAAGCGGACCGACTCGGCGTCGATGTGCTTGCCCGGCACCATGACGCGGATGCGCACGTCGCGCGCACGCGCGGCGAGCAGCGCCTCGACCGTCAGGGGGTCCGGCACGAAGTACGCCGCCTGAAGGTCGATCGAGACGGTGGCCGCGGCGATCGCGGTCAGGACCATCAGCTGCATGTTCTCGCTGCCGCCCGACGGCGACGCGAGGAACATCTGCGCGCAAAGCGTGCCCTCGGGCCGCAGCTCGGGAAAATAGCGCGCGCCGTGAAGGACGGTGCCGGTCGTCTTGATCCAGTTGTCGTTGAAGGCCGCCTGGAGCTGGCCGACAACCGGGCCGACGATGCGGAAGTGGATGTCGCGCCAGTGCGCAGCGTCCTCGGCGTTGCCGCGCCACTGGTCGGCGATGCCCACGCCGCCGGTGAAGCCGAGCCGTCCATCGACGATCAGCAGCTTGCGGTGCGTGCGGTTGTTGAGGCGTCCGACGTGGTACCACCGCAGCGGCCGGAATCGCCGGAACGTGACGCCGGCGTCCCGCATCGCGTCGATCAGCGCCGTGTCCATCTTCAGGCTGCCCGCCCAGTCGGCGAGGACGCTGACGGCGACGCCCGCGCGGGCTCGCTCCGATAGCGCTTCCGAGAACGCCTGCCCGGTGTCGCCCGACCAGTAGATGTAGGTCTCGAAGTTGATCGTGTCGCGGGCGCCGCGGATCGCGTCGAGCATCGCGGGAAAGATCTCGTCGCCGTTCTGCAGCAGGTCGACCCGGTTGCCTTCCAGTATCGTCGGGCCGAGCATCACCGACATCTCGCGCCTGAACTGCGGGTCAGTCAGCGCGTGGCAGCGGCGGACCTCCCGCTCGAGCTTCTTGACCGGCGCGCGGACGTTCAGCCAGATCACGACGAGGGTGATGGTGACGACAGCCGTCAGGACGATGGTCAGCAGCATGTGTGTTCGCGGTGAACGTTGGGCATCGCGCCCCGGCAAGGCCCCGGCGCGGCTGGGGCGCGGCTGCGGCCCGGCCGGGGCTGCGCCGGCCACCCAGGGCAAGAATCGTGCTCGAGCGGTGGAGTCGGGCTGTGCGCCACGGTGGCGCGCGCAAGCCGGGCGCGGCGCCGGCCTCAGCGAAGCGTCGCCGCGATCCGCCGCAGCTCGTCCGGCGTCCGCTCGCCTGCGAGCGCGGTGCCCGGCATCAGGTGCCGGCCCATCGCGAGCCCGCCGATCGGCACCGGCTCGAAGCCGATGTCGCGTACCAGCCGCGAGGCAGTCGCGAGCGCCTCGGGATCGTCGCCCGCGATCGGCATGCCCACCTCTCCGGGGCGCAGGTGCGCCTCGCCCATCCGCCCGGCACCGATCGCGTTGAAGGCGCGAACGAGGCGGGCGCCCGGCAGCAGTTCCGCCGACGCGAGCCCGGCACCCTTGTCGCGCGCCCAGGTCGCGATCTCGCCGTCGCGGCCGACGAAGGGGTTGCAGGTGTCGATCACCACCTTGCCCCGGATCGTCTCGCCGAGTTCCTTCCCGACCGCCGGCAACGCGCCGTACGGTACCGACACCATGACGACGTCGCCGAACGCTGCCGCCTCGCGCGGGGTGCCGGCCCGCGCGTTCGGGCCGACGCGCGCTGCGAGCGCACGGTCGGCCTCGATGCTGCGCGAAGAGAACATCACCGTGTGCCCCGCCTTCGCCCAGACCTCGCCGAGCGTGCCGCCGACCCGCCCCGAGCCGACGATGCCGATGCGAAGCGGTCTCGGGTCGGCGCCGCGCACCGGCGTCGCGAGGATGGCGCCGATCACCGTGCCACCGAAGGCCACCGAGCCGTGGCCGGCCCAGTCGAGGAACTGTCGTCTGTCTCGTCTCATCGATTCGCCTTGCTCATGAGGGTGTCCGATCTGCAGGCGCCTCGCGCCTTCGGGCATCCTCGCATGCGACTTGGGCGGCGCGCCACCCCTGTAGCGGTGCTGCCCGCGCCTTCCGCCACGTCGTTCTTCGAACAGGCACCGGCAATGAATCCGGCCCGCTCGGCGATCACCGGCGTCGTCTGCGGCGTACGGGTCGAGTCGGTCGAGGACCCGCTGATGCAGAAGATCCGTCAGCTCGACAAGCTCGTCGACGAGCTCGCCAAGGGCAGGCCGATCGCGAAGATCCTCGATCGGGCGTAGCGGCCTGCGGGCGCCGACGCGCCCTGGAAAGCGGCCGTCGATCGTCCGTTCACCGCCACCCGGCGGTCGCGACCCGCGCTGCGGCACGAGGCGGTGCTGAAATGGCGCCGTCGTTCAAGGAGGCGGACCATGCCGACGTTTTCGATTCGCAGCGCAGCCCAGGTCGCGATTGCTTCGATCCTCGTTTCCGCCGCCCCCGCGGCAGCGGCGTCAGAGGTCGGCGTCGCCATCGACGTCGCGCAACCCGGCTTCTACGGCCGCATCCGGATCGGCGACCTGCCGCCGCCGGTGGTGGTCTATCCGGAGCCGGTGATCGTGGAGCCGATGCCGGTCGCCGTCGTCAGGCAGCCGGTGTACCTGCGCGTTCCGCCGGGGCACGCGAGGCACTGGGCGAGGCACTGTCACCGTTACGCGGCCTGCGGGCAGCCGACCTACTTCGTGCAGGACGAGTGGTACCAGCGCGTGTACCTGCCGGCTCACGCGGTTCGCACGGAAGGCATCCGACGCGATCGCGGCCACGGTCACGGTCGGGCACACGGCCACGGCCATGGCAGGGGTGGTCGGGACGACTGAAGGACCGGGCGCTTCCGCACGCGGTCGTCGGCATTCCGATCGAAGGGTGCAAGGCAGCGAGCATGGGCGTGGTGGATGGATGCATTGGACGCGTTGCCGTGCTTTGTGTATGCTTTCACACACGGAGGCACACATGGCGACGAACCTTGCCCTTGATCCCGAGCTTCTCGATCGGGCGCTCGAACTCAGCGGGGAACGGACGAAGAAGGCCGCAGTGACCCTCGCGCTGAGGGAGTTCATCGCGCGTCGGGAGCAACGGAAGGTTGCAGAATTGTTCGGGAAACTCGACTGGGATTCGAGCTTCGACTACAAGGCAGAGCGCAGTCGCTCATGACCCTGCTGGTCGATACGAGCGTCTGGTCGCTGGCGCTTCGTCGCGACGGCCCGGCGACTGCACCCGAGGTGCGAATGCTTCAGGATGCGCTCGCGGGCGCCGACGGCGTGGTGACGACGGGTTTCGTGCTCCAGGAACTCCTGCAAGGCTTCAACGGCCCACGCGCGGCGGCGGCGATCGTCGACCGGTTTCAGTCGCTGCCGATCATCGCGCCGGACAGGAGCGACCACATTGCGGCGGCGGAGGTGCGAAACACCTGCCGTAGGGCCGGCGTGCAAGTCGGCGCGATCGACGCGCTTCTCATCCAGCTCTGCGGCAGGCATCAACTGACGCTGCTCGCCACGGACAATGACTTCGCCCACGCCGCAGTCCATGTTCCATTCAGGCTGTGGGGCGCATGAATTGCCCTCTGTCGATCGCGTGCGTAATCGATGATGCGGCAGTCGAGATGGCGCCGCCGGCCGGGTGGCCCTAGGCTGCCCGCACGAACGCCCCGAAGATCTGCCGCGTCGTGCCGTCGGTGAGCCCGAGGTCGGTGAGGTGCGGGCCGGCGTTGCACGCGAGGCACTGGCCCGACAGCGCCTTGAAGGTGCGGTACGGCGCCTCCCACTCGACGACCTCGCCGGCGGCGCGCACCAGCGCCTCGTGCTCGCGCGCGACCTCGGCGGGCGGTCGGTCCGACAACAGGCCGGCCACCGGAAACGCGCAGCGCGCGCTCACCTTGCCGTCGCGAACGACCGCGCCGCCGCCGCCCATCTGCACGACGGTGTTGGCGGCGAGCGCCATCTCGTGCGGATCGGCGCCGTAGACGACGAGGTTGTGCGAGTCGTGCGCGTACGAGGTCGCGTACGCGCCGCGCCACCGGCCCCAGCCCTCGATGATCGCGGTCTGCGCGCCGCGATCCTGCCGGCCGTGGCGGTGGACGACCGTCATGCGGCTGTGGGTGTCGGGCACCTGCGCGACGTGGTCGGTGACGCGCACGTCGAGTTCGCGCCACTCGGTGAAGCGCGCGCCCTTGATCGCGCGCACGACGGCGCGGCCGTTCGCGAGCTCGGGCACGCGGACCTCGAAGTCGGCGGGTGCAAGCACCGCGAGCTTCATCGAGCGGGTGGGCAGCGCGACCTGCGCGGGCGTCGCGGCGACGGCGAGCCTGCCGTCGCGCGCGACGAGCCTGCCGTCGGCGTACACGCGCTCGACGCCGAGATCGCGCAGGTCGTCGAGCACGACGAGGTCGGCACGGCGGCCGGCTGCGACCCAGCCGAGGTCCTCGCGCTTGAGCCGGTACGCGTTGTTGATCGTCGCGCAGCGGATCGCCTGCACCGGGTCGAGCCCGTAGCGGATCAGTCGCCGCAGCACGTCGACGACGCCGCCGTGGCGCACCAGATACTCCGGGAAGACGTCGTCGGTGCAGACGGTGAGGCTCGTCGGCACGACCGGCAGCGCGCGGATCGCGGCCACGACGTCGGGCAGCAGATAGTCGTGCGAACCGCGCAGCTCCACCGTCATGCCCGCGCGCAGCTTCTCGAGCGCGTCGGCGCCGGACGTGATCTCGTGATCGGCGGTGATGCCGGCGGCGAGGTACGCCTGCAGTTCGGCGCCGGCGAGGCCGCGTGCGTGGCCCTCGACGATCTTGCCGCTCGCGAGCGCGGCCTCGAGGATGCCGAGCATCCTCGGGCTGCCTTCGAGCACCGCGCGCATGTCCATCACCTCGGCCAGGCCCGCGACCTCGGGCCAGCCGAGCAGTTCGCGGATCTCGTCGGCGCGGAAGTCGGCACCCGAGGTCTCGAGGCCGGGCGCCGCCGGCACGCACGACGAGGCCTGCACGACGAAGCGCAGCGGCAGGCCGCGGCTCGCGGCGATCGCGAAGCGCACGCCGTCGAGCCCGAGCACGTTGGCGAGCTCGTGCGGGTCGCAGAAGACGGTGGTCGTGCCCTGCGGCACCACGACCGACGCATAGTGGTGCGGCAGCATGTGCGACGACTCGAAGTGCACGTGGCCGTCGATGAAGCCGGGTGCGAGGAAGCGCCCCCCGAGATCGTGCACCTCGCGCGCGGCGGCGGCCTTCTCGCGGACGGTACCGCGCGGGTGCACGCTCGCGATCAGGTTGTCGACGATGCCGACGTCGGCTTCACGCAGCTCGAGCGTCGCGACGTCGACGACCCGCGCGCCGGTCAGCAGCAGGTCGAAGGGCTCGACGCCCTGCGCCGCACGAATCGCGCGCGCACGCGCCTGCATGCCGATCGGCGTGTCCACCGTTCACTCCGCCCGTATGCCGGCCGCCTTCACGATCGCCGAGAACTTCGTGTGCTCGGCGGCGAGGAAGTCGGTGAAGCGTTCGGGGCCCATGCCGAGCGGACGCATGCCCAGCGCCGTGAAGCGCACGTTGAGCGCCTCGTCCTTCAGCACGTCGGTCAGCGCCTGGTGCAGCTTGCCGACGATCGCCGCGTCGGTGCGCGCCGGCGCGAACACGCCGAACCAGACCGTGAGGTCGACGCCCTTCGTGTCCGGATGCTCGTTCATGCTCGGCACGTCCGGCAGCGCGTTCGAGCGCGTCGGTTGCGTGACGCCGTACGCCTTGACCTTGCCGGCGGAGACCTGCGCGCTGGTGAGCGGGATCGGCAGCATCGCGAGGTCGATCTGCTCGCCCATCAGGTCGGTGACGATCTGCGCGCCCACCTTGTACGGCACGTGCGTCGCCTGCACCTTGGCCGTCTGGTTGAACATCTCGCCGGCGACGTGCAGCGAGGTGCCGATGCCGGAGGTCGCGTAGTTGTACTTGCCGGGGTTCGCGCGGAGCAGCTTCACCAGCTCGTCCATGTTCGCCGCCGGCAGGCTCGGCTTGCCGACGAGCACCAGCGGCGAACTCGCCAGCAGCGTGACCGGCGCGAAGTCCCTGAGTCCGTCGTACTTCACGACCGACGGCGACACCAGTTTCGCGATGACGATCGTGCTCTCGACCGACAGCAGCAGCGTGTTCCCGTCCGGCGCCGCGCGCGCGGCGCGATCGGTGCCGATGATGCCGCCCGCGCCGGCGACGTTCTCGACCAGCACCTGCTGGCCCAGTCGCTTCGCGAGGGCCGGCGCGACGCTGCGCGCGACGGCGTCGACGTTGCCGCCCGCGGCGTAGGGCACGATCAATGTGATCGGTCGCGACGGCCAGGTCTGCGCGCTCGCCTGCGTGGCGCCGGCGAGCGCGACGACGGCGGCAAGGCCGACGACCCGCGACACGATCGACCGGCGTGACGCCGGGCGCGGTGCGCGGCCGGACGGGATTGATGTGAGGTTCATTGGATTGGGGCTCGAAGAAGATGGGAAGGGCCGATCAAGAGCGGCGATGGGCAGGAACGATGGGAAAGCGACGATGGACAGGCGCGATGGCCTCGAGCTAGATTCATGATAGGTTCCGCGCATGGGAGCCGCAAGTTGGAAACGCCGCCCGACCTCGACCGCCTGATCGCCCGCCTGCCGAAGGCGGAGCTGCACGTGCACGTCGTTGGTGCGCTGAGGCCGGCCACGCTCGCCGAACTCGCCGCGCGGCACGGCCTCGCGCTGCCCCGGCCGATCGAGACGCTCTACCGGTACGGCTCCTTCTACGACTTCATCGCGCTGTTCCGGCTCGCGTCGCGATCGCTGGTGAAGGCCGACGACTTCGCGCGCGTGCTCTACGAGTACGTCTCCGATGGCCACCGCGCGGCCAACCTGCAGCACGTCGAGTGCTTCTTCGACCCGAGCTACCACTATCCGTTCGGCGTCGCGTACGCGACGCAGCTCGACGGCCTGCGCGAGGGCGTCCGTGCGGCGCGTCGCGACTTCGGCGTCACCGCGCTGCTGATTCCCTCGGTCGATCGCGAATTCGGGCCCGCGCTGGCTGAGCAGGTGCTCGACGACGTGCTCTCGCACCGGTGCGACGAGGTGGTCGGACTGGGGATCGACGGCCCCGAGGACCGCGGTCCGCCCGAGGCCTACGAGGCCGTGTTCCGGCGCGCCGGCGCCGCCGGGCTGCGGCGCACCGCGCACGTCTGCGAAGACTACGCGCCCACGCCCGCCGCGAACTACGCCGCCTGCCGCGATCTGCTCGGCTGCGAACGGCTCGACCACGGCTATCGCGTGCTCACCGATCCCGCGATGCTCGCGCGCGCACGCGACGACGGCATCGCGTTCACCTGCTGCCCCAAGCCCTCGACCCCCGAGCGCGAGGCGGGGCGGATCGCGTCGATCCGCGCGATGCGCGATGCCGGTCTCGAGGTCACGCTCGCCACCGACGACCCCGCGATGTTCGGCACCGACATCGGCGACGCGTACCGGCGCTTCGTCGCCGGCCTCGACGCCGTCACGGCGCGTACGCAGGTGATCGAGGCGGCGAGGGCGGGCGTGCGCGCGAGCTGGGCGGATGCCCGCCGCAAGGCGGAATTGCTGGCTGCCATCGACGCGCTCGCGTGACCGCCCCGGCGCGCAGCGGCGACCCGGACGCATCGGTTCGGCGCTGCGCTCAACGCGCCCTGAGCGCGGCGAGGTCCAGCGCCAGCAGCAGCGCGTCCAGCGACGCGTAGTGCCGCGGGTCGAGCGCCGTCATCTCGCCGATGCGCGCGAAGCGCGCGTAGAGCGTGTTCGGATGCACCTTCAAGTGCGCGGCCGTCTGCAGCACGTTCAGGTTGCACGCGGCGTACGCGCGCAGGCTCGCGCCGAGCGCGCCGCCCGCTCGACGGTCGGCGTCCTCGAAGGCGTCGAGCCAGGCCGGAAGCAGTTCGACCACCGACGGACCGGCCTGCTGCAGCACGAACTCGCGCAGCGGAATGCGATCGAACACCCGCACGCGCTCGCCGACGTGCGCGAGACGCTGCGCGAGGACCGCGCGGCGGTGCGCCGACGGGATCAGGCCGGTGGACGGCACGTCCGGGCCGACGCCGATCAGCACGTCGTTGCCGGCGAGCGCGAGCGCGGCCGCGATGCGCGTCGACAGCGGCGGATGCGGCGCCGTCCAGCCCGACTGCCGTCGCGTCGCGGCGAGGATCATCACGACCCGGTCGCCGCGCACGCCCGTCAACCGTCGCGCGAGCGCCTGCGGCAGCAATGCGTCCAGCGCGTCGACGAGCCGGCGAACGCGCGCCGGATCGCGCATGTGCGCCGCGTCGACCGACTGCGCGCACACGACGCAGAAGGCCTGCCGGGCATCGAGCAGGCCGGCGCTTCGCAGCCGCTCGGCCGTGCGCCGGTCAGCTTCGTCGCAGCCCGCCAGCAGCAGGTCGAGCAGCGCGGATCGCTCGTCGTCGGCGACGTTGGCACTGCGCTGCGCCTGCTCGGCATAGGCGTCGCCCGCGACCAGGCTGATCGCGTCGACGTACGCGTCGGCAAGGTCGGCGAGCAGGCCGACATTCGCGGGTGACGCGTCCGTGGCGAGGCTGCGCAACGTGCGCCCCAGCACCTGGCCGAGGCACCGGTATGCATGCAGCACCGCCTCGAGCGGAAAGAAGTGCGCCGCGCGCTCGCGTGCGTGCGCGCGCACGAAGTCCAGATCGCCGAGCGCGCGGCCCTCGAGCAGCGCGGCCACGTCGGCGGCGATCGCATGCGCGTGCGCGGCTAGCGCCTCGTCCATCGCCGGCGCCCTCGATTCGCGCCACGCGGGCACCCGTTGCGCGACGCTCGCGTGCCAGTGCGACGCGGCCTCCTCGCGCACGCGCGCGAAGCGCGCGCCGATGTCGGCGAATGCCGGTGCGGCCCGCAGCGCAGCGAGCGCGGCGTCGAGGGCAACGTCGGGCGCAGCGGCGGGCGCCACGGCGGGCGATCCCGCGGTCGCGCGCGCGCGCGGGCGCGCGTGGCCGGCGCCCTTGGGCACGGTGTGCGGCCGCGCGCTGCCGGCGCTGCCGGCGCGGGAGACCTTCGGGCGAGGAACGCGCGTCATTGTGCAGTCTCCACAATCTCCTTGACGAGTCGCCGGGGATTCTCGCCGATGCCACCGGCGGCGGGTGTCGATATTCTCCAAGTTCGTACCCGACCCGGGTGCACTACAGGAGATCGACATGACCAAATACCTGTTCGTCTATCACGGCGGCAAGATTCCCGATACCGCGCAGGCCCGCGAGCGGGCGATGGATCAGTGGGGCAAGTGGTACGCCGGCATGGGGCCGGCCGTCGTCGACGGTGGCAACCCGGTCGGCAAGTCGACCACCGTGCTGAGCGACGGTTCGGTCGTCGCCAACGGCGGCGCGAATCCGGCGTCGGGCTACACGATCGTGCAGGCCGAGACGCTCGAGGCCGTGGTGGCGATGGCCAAGGGCTGTCCGATCCGAGAGGGCGGCGGCTCGATCGAGATCGCGCCGCTCATCGACATGTGAGCGTGTCGGTCCGGCTCAATCGCGATCCGGCCGACGGTGACGCGCCGCGCGAGCGTCCATCGCCTCGCCGATCATCTCGAACATGTGCGCCGCCGCGCCGGCCTCGACCTTCCGTGCGAGCCCGAGGTGCCCCATCACGTTCGATTGCGTGATGCTCGCCATGCCGTGCATGTTGGCCCAGATGAACATCGCGTCGAGGTCGACTAGGCGGCGCGCCGCCGCATGCTCGCCATGGATGCGACGCAGGACGCGGCGCAGTACGTCGAAGGCGTGCACCGCGTCGGTCGCGAGGCCCAGCGCCTCGCTTGCCGCCGGCCACGGCGTGCCGAACATCAGGCGGTACTCGATCGCGTGGCGCGCCGCGAAGTCGATGTATCGCTCGCCCAGCGCGCCGAGGTCGGCGCGCGGGTCGGCGTGCACCTCGCGATCGTCGAGGAAGGTCGCGAAATCGCGGAAGCAGCGGCGGATCACCTCGACCAGGAGGTGGTCGCGGCTGGGGTAGTGCCGGTACGGCGCCTGATGCGACACGCCGAGGCGGCGTGCCACTTCGCGCAGGCTGAGCTGCTCGACGCCGTGTTCGGCGATGGCCTCGCGCGCCGCGCGCAGGCAGGCCTCCTTCAGGGGCAGGGGTTCGTCGTCGTCAGGATCGGGCATGCCCGGGCAGCATCGGGTGGAGCGGCGGCACTGGCTAGATCCTACCGGACCGACCGGTCCGCGACCGTCATGCCGCCCATGATACGACCCATGATCAGCACGCGCAGCGCGCGCGGTGCCGTTGCGAGCGACCACCCCAGGAGCTTCGCCAGTCCGCCGGGGCGCACCGTGGCGCGCCGGCCGAGTGCCGAGAGTGTCTCTCGCGCCACGACCTCGGGGTCGGCGGCGCGCGCCATGTGCATGCGCGCGCGGGCGGCGAAGCCGCTCGCGACCGGACCCGGTGCGCTCGCGATCACGTCCACGCCGCAGGGCCGCAGCTCGTGGCGCAGCGCTTCGGCGAGCGACTGCACGTAGGCCTTCGTCGCCGCGTAGTGCGCCGACATAGGCGCGCCCTGGAACGCGACCACCGAGCTCATCAGCACGATGCCGCCGCGGCCGCGCGCGGCGAACAAGCGCCCGAAGTGCCAGCACTGTGCGAACACCGCCTCGCCGAAGCGCGGCGCACGCAGCGTCGGCCTCGCGCTGTTCGACACGCCCTGATGCTCCGTCCGCATGCCGACCCAGTTCGTGTCGATGCGGACGACCAGGTTCGTCGCTGCCCGAGACGGTATCGAAGCGGTGACCAGCCGCAGCGTGGGGGTCAAGCGCAGCCGCGTTGCGCGGTGGCGGGATGAACGGGGGAGGCAGGCGGACATGGCAGATCTCCAGGTGCGATGGGGGAGACGCGGCGTGCATCCGGCCGGGCGGGTCGCTGCCGCGCCTGAGGTTGACACCGTCAACATCTTCGCGCGATACTGTAGACACTGTCAACTCCCTCGTCCTTGGCGCCGCTTGCGTCGTTGAACGCGTGTCGCCGTCGCCGTGGATGCCCGTGTCCGAACCGTCGCTCGAGGTACCCCGATGAAGATTCCCGCCTGTCGCACCGCGAACCGACCGCTCACCGCTCACCCATATACGCGCCGGCGCGCGCTTGCGATGGGCCTGGGCCTGCCGGCGCTTATCGGGTGCGCCGCCTTCGACTACCGTCAGGCCGACGCGCCGCTGGCGCTGCCCAGGATCGCACCGCTGAAACCCCGTCCCGACATCGCGCTGGTGCTCGGCAGCGGCGGGCCGCGCGGCTACGCGCACATCGGCGTGCTGCGCGTGCTCGAAGACGCGGGCATCGTGCCCGACCTCGTCGTCGGCAGCAGTGTCGGCGCGCTGATCGGCGCCTTCTGGGCCGGTGACCTGGACGCCGCCGAGATCGACGAGCGATCGATGCAGGGCGGGCCACTCACCGTGTTCGACCCCTCGCTCTTCGCCGATCGCGGTTGGATCCGTGGCCAACGCCTGCAGGACTACGTCACCGCGGGGCTGCGCGGCCGCCGCCTCGACGCATTGCCGCGCCGCGTGATCGTCGTGGCGACCCGGCGCGACGACAAGCAGCCGCGCTACTTCGCCAGCGGCAACGCCGGTGTCGCGGTGCGCGCCTCCGCGGCGATGCCCGGCATCGTCTCGCCCGTCGGCATCGACGGCGTCGAGTACGAGGACGGCGACGAATCCTTGCCGGTGCCGGTGACCCCGGCACGGCAGGCCGGTGCTCGCTTCGGGATCGCGGTCGACGTGTCGGCACGACCCGGGTCCGCACCGGCCGACGCCCCCGCGGCGCGTCGCGAACGCGACGCTCGCAGGCGCGCGCGCATCGACCCCGAGGTCGCACTCGCCGACTTCCTGATCCACCCCGACCTCGACTACGCGGCCGGGCCGTTCCGGCGGTACTTCGTCGACTCGCGCAAGCGCGGCGAAGCGCACGCCCGCGAGCGGCTGCCGGCGCTGCTGGCCGCGCTGGACGCGCACCATGGCGATGGGCGGTGGGCGTTGCGAAGGAAGGCGGCGTGATGGCGCCCGGCAGGGCGGGCGCCACCGCGTGGCCTGCCACGCGCGATCCGGGTGATCCCCGGCGCATCGCCGGCGCGGCGGTGCTGATGCTCGTCGCGCCCGTGTTGCCCGGCATCGTCGGCCTGCTCGTGGACGACCGCACGATCCTGGGCGCCAGCGTATGGGCCAAGCCGCTCAAGTTCCAGTTGTCGTTTGCGCTGCACTGGCTCACCGTCGCCTGGCTGCTCGGCTGCGTCGACCCGGCGGCAAGACATTCGCCCGGGCTGCGTCGATGGGTGCTGGCCGGCGCCGCCGCCGCCGTGATCGAGGTCGGCTACATCACGCTGCAGGGTGCGCGTGGTCGCGCGTCGCACTTCAACGTCGATACCGCGCTCGAGTCGGCGCTCTACTACATGCTGATGGGCGGCGCGGCGCTCGTGATGATGGCCGCGACCCTCGCGGTCGGCGCCTGGTCGTGGCGGCACCCTGACCGAGACCGCGGACCGGGGTTGCGCCTGGGCGCGGTGCTCGGACTCGTCGTCGGCAGCATCGCCACGCTGCTCGTCACCGCGCCGCTGGCCGCCGGCGCGATCGATGGACCGGGACCGTGGGTCGGCGGCGTGCGCAGCAACGCCGCTGGGCTGCCGATCACTGGCTGGTCGACCACCGGCGGCGATCTCAGGGTGCCGCACTTCTTCGCCGCCCACATGATCCAGGCACTGCCGCTCGTCGGATGGCTCGCCGATCGCCTGCTACCGGCGAGGCGTCGATCGATGGTCGTCTGGCTCGCCCTCGTTGCCGGCGTTCTCGTGGTCACGGCCACGTTCGTGCAGGCGGTCCGCGGGTTGGCGTTGGTGGTGCGATGAGGCGGTATCGACCGAGGCGGCAGGTCGAACGAAGCGTGAAGCGCGTGTGCGGTGCACGCTGATGATCGATCCGATCACGCGCCGTCATCGGCTGCCGATCTAGGCGCGCATGCAGCGTGGCTGCAGGTGCTCGGAGCGCAGCAGGCGCGTCGCCGTCGCTGCTGAATTCGATGCATGGGTGGAAACCGGCGCGACCTTGCCAATGTCCGCACGACGTGCACAAATGTCTTCAGGATTTGCGTTATAGCCTCCGACGCTTGAACGGAATAGCGTGAGCGGCCGCAGACGTTGCGGTGCGTGCCGCCCCGGCGGGCACCAGGAGGAGATCCTTGATTCGCGAGGCCGACTATTTCGCCTACGACGGTGTCGACGGCGAACACGTGTCCTTTCCGCTGGGGGGAATCGGGGCGGGGTCGATCGGTTTCTCCGCATCGGGGCGGCTGATCGACTGGGAGATCGCGAACCGGCCCGACAAGGGCTCCACCAACGGCTTCTCCCACTTCGCGATTCGCGCCGAGTCGCCGGACGGCGAATGCCGGGCGCGGGTGCTCCAGGGGCCTTTCCACGGCAATCTCGCCGGCGACCGGGGCGCCGGGAACTATCGCGAGTTCGGCTACGGCGTCAGGCGCGAATACCTGACGGGGCTGCCTCATTTCCGCGAGGCCCGCTTCACCGGCTTCTTTCCCTGCGCCGAACTCGGCCTCGCCGACCCGGACTTCCCGGCAATGGTCAAGGTCTCGGCCTTCAGTCCGTTCATCCCGATGGACGACGAGGCTTCCAGCCTGCCGGTCGCCCTGTTCGAGTTCGAGGTGGAAAATCCCGGGCCGGTGCCGCTGCGCTACACGCTCGTCGGATGCCTGGGAAATCCGGTCAAGGGTGCGCACGGCGCACGCCTGGTGCGCGGCGGCGAAGCGTCGGGCATGCTCAACTTCGCGCGCGGCGTCGATCCGGACGACCGCGACTACGGTGAAGTGATCCTCGCGACGGACGAGGCCGACATCACTTTCCAGCACGAGTGGTACCGGGGGAGCTGGTTCGATTCGCTCGAGGTCTACTGGCGCGACATCAGCGCGCCCGGACCGCTGCGCGACCGTACATACGACGGGCAGCACGTCGATCGGCGGCTCGACGGGGGCAAGCGGCATCGCGGCCATTCGGTGCTCGCGGCGCACCGCACCGTCGTGCCCGGGAAGAAGACCGTCTTCCGTTTCGCGATCGCGTGGTACTTCCCCCATTTCGTGCGCGACTGGCTGAATCTGTACGGTTACGCGGTCGAGCCGACGCAGGCGGACAGCACCTGGAAGAACTACTACGCGACCCGTTGGTCGGGTGCCGAGGCGGTCGCGCGGCACGCCCTGCGCGATTGGGATTCGCTGCGCGACCGGACCCTCGCGTTCCGGGACACGTTGCGGCGGTCCACCCTGCCGTTGCCGGTGCTGGACGCGGTCTCGGCGAACCTCGGCACGCTGAGGACGCCGACGGTCCTGCGACTGACGGACGGCACGCTCTACGGTTGGGAGGGCTGCGACTCGACGGCCGGCAGTTGCGAGGGAAGCTGCGCGC
This sequence comes from Lautropia sp., assembly GCA_050248115.1. Classification (GTDB taxonomy): domain Bacteria; phylum Pseudomonadota; class Gammaproteobacteria; order Burkholderiales; family Burkholderiaceae_E; genus Lautropia. The sequence continues at coordinate 36,622 of JBFWSZ010000007.1, read as the reverse complement.
ACGTCTGGAACTACCAGCAGGTCACGCCCTTCCTTTTCCCGGCGCTCGAACGCCGCATGCGCATCGTCGATTTCGAGCACAACCAGGATCCGCACACCGGCGGCATGTCCTTCAGGCTCAGCGCGCCGCTGGGACATGGCCGTTACGACATCAGGCCATGCGCCGACGGCCAGTTCGGCAATGTCATGAAGGCCTACCGGGACTGGAAGGTGTCCGGCGATGACGCGTTCCTGCGCAGGGTCTGGCCGAATGTCAGGAAGGCAGTCGAGTACGCGTGGCATCCGCAGAATCACGACCGCTGGGATCCGGACAGGACGGGCGTGCTGCACGGACGCCAGCATCACACCCTCGACATGGAGCTCTTCGGACCCAATGGCTGGCTCACGGGCTTCTATCTGGGCGCGCTGCGTGCCGCCGCGGAAATGGCTCGCCACCTGGGCGAGGAGGCCTTCGCGGACGACGCCGACGCGTTGTTCGAGAAAGGGCGCCGATGGACCGACGAGCACCTGTTCAACGGACGCTACTACGTCCAGAAGGTCGACGTGACCGACGCGGCCATTCTTGCGTCCTACGAGGGTGGGCCCGAAAGCGCGGTGCTGAAGGGTTCGATCCACGATCTCTACTGGAGCGGTGAACACGGCGAGATCAAGTACCAGATCGTCGACGGGTGCCTGCTCGACCAGTTGCTGGGGGAGTGGCACGCCCGCCTCTACGGCATCGGACCCGTGTTCGATCCGGCCAAGGTCTCGACCACGCTGAATTCGATCTACCGACTGAACTTCAAGCAGCGGCTGGGCGACGTCGCGAACCCCTGCCGCGTCTTCGGCCTCGAAGCGGAAAGCGGCAGCATCGTGTGCGAGTGGCCGAAGGGTGCGGCGCGGCCGGTATTCCCCATCCCGTACTCCCAGGAGACCTTCCACGGGAGCGAATACGCATTCGGCTCGCTGCTGATGCTCGCCGGCGAGGTCGCGAAGGGCACCGAGATCTTCGCGGCCGTGCGCGATCGCTATCGCGGGGGCAACCGCAATCCGTGGAACGAGATGGAGTGCGGGTCGAACTACGTGCGCTCGATGGCGGCGTATGGCGGGCTGCTCGCGCTCTCGGGCTTCGGCTTCGACCTCTGCCGACACCGCATCGCCTTCGCGCCCAGGGTCAGGGCGGGCGACGCGTTCAGCTGCTTCTGGGCGATCGGCGAAGCGTGGGGCGAGGTCACGATCCGCGACGCCGCCCTCGTGCTCGCCGTGTCCGAGGGCAGGCTCGACCTTGCTCGCATCGGCCTGCCCGGGCTTTCGGGCGCGGTTCGGGGCAGGCTCGACGGCGCACCGTTCGCGGTCCGCGTCGAAGGCGGCGACGCCGTGTTCGAGCGCATGCCCGTCGAGGCGGGCTCGGTCGTCGAACTGCAGGCGCAGGGGATTCGCGTGAGCGACTTGCCGGAGGTTCCGGACATCTGAGGCGCCGGGCGACGCCGTCGCCGGCCGACAAAGCGAGGAGACAGAAATGAGAAAGCTCGTACTGGCCTGCGCCACTGCGCTGGCGATGACCGGGTCCGCGCTGGGTGCGCCCCCGAGCGACACCGTCGCGACGATCAAGACCTACCAGCGCACCAACGCGTCGATCCAGGCGGTGACCGAGGCCGCGATCAAGCGCTTCAACGCGAAGTACCCCAACGTCAAGGTGCAGACGCAGTGGCTGCCGCTGGGCACCTGGGGGGAGTACATCAGCGGCTTCCTCAACCAGGTCGCGTCGAGAGACGTGCCCGACATCTACGAGGTGGCCATCGAAGGGTTCTCCTCCATCGCGAGCAAGAACCTGCTGCTGCCACTTGACAAGGTGATCTCCGGCGACGAGAAGGCGAAGTCACTTCTCGCCGACATCGACCCGAAGCTGCTCAAGGGCATGTCGGACGCCACGGGCGGGACGCTCTACTTCTTCCCCACGTCCTGGAACAACGTCATCATGTTCTACAACAAGGACATGTTCGACGCCGCCGGCGTGCCCTATCCCAAGCCCGGCTGGACGTGGCAGGACTTCGCTCGCACGGCCAAGGCGCTGACCAAGCGCGACGCGAGCGGCAACGTCACGCAGTACGGGTACTACGTGCCGGGCATCAACTTCGCGCTGTCCGGGTGGCTCGTCTCCAACGGCACCGACAAGCTGAAGCCCGGCTGGAAGGAGTCCAACGTCACCGACCCGAAGTTCGCGGAGTCGCTGAAGTTCCTGCACGACCTGATCCATGTCGACAAGGCCGCGCCCAATTTCGACAAGGGCGTGGGCGACGTGCAGTTCGCCGCGAAGCAGGTGGCCATGTTCTCGGCCGGCCACTGGGTCGTGCCGACGCTGATCGAGGCGGGATTGAAGAATGTGGGGGTGCAGCTCATGCCCGCCGGCAGGAGCAATGCGACCGTGTACGGCATCGGCGGCCTCGGCATCACCCGGCAGACGAAGAACCCCGAACTCGTGTGGGAACTCGTGAAGGAAATGACGGGCCCCGAGGCGCAGCGCATGTACGCCGATACCAACCGGAACATCCCGTCGCTGCGCTCGATCGCCTCGACGCCGGAATGGACGAAGTACCCGGAGAACGCCGGACTCTTCTACACCTCGATCGAGAACGCGGTGCCGATCGCATCGCCGCCCAACTTCGCCGAGGTGGAGGCGATCTTCATGCGCCATGCGGGGCTCTACCTGACGAACAACGTCGCGAAGGAAAAGATGATTGCCGATCTCGACGCGGAACTCTCACGCGCGATGCGGCGGGTGCGCTAGCCGGTCGCGCGGATCGGCCATGCCGGGCTGCTTCGGCCGCCACGCCTGTCGTCCTGGAGCCTAGACATGTCTCCGCTGAAGCGTGGCGAACGTGTCGCGGCTGCCGGCTTCCTCGCGCCCGTCATGCTGTTCTACGCGGCGTTCATCCTGATCCCGATCGTCGCGACGGTCGTCTTCTGCTTCGTGACCATCGACCGCTTCACGATGGGCATGACCTTCGCCGGGCTCGAGAAGTTCGAGTGGGTCTATACCGACTGGCGCTTCTGGCGGACCTTCCTCAACACCTTCTATTTCATCGCGCTGGCCGTGACCGGGAACGTCGGCCTCGGCCTGCTGCTGGCGGTGCTGCTCGATCGGGCGCTGCCTCGCAGCGTGCTCTACCTGTTCCGCCTCGCCTACTTCTTTCCAGTGCTCGTGTCCGTCGCGTTCGTGTCCTACATCTGGCGCTTCCTGTACGGCGACGATCTCGGCGTCATCAACTACTACCTGCGCAGTGCCGGCCTGCCCGGCGTTCCCTGGCTGAGCAGCACGATGTTGGCCATGATCTCGATCGTCATCATGGATGTGTGGAAGCACGTCGGCTTCTTCATGATCATCCTGCTGGCCGCACTGCAGGGCGTGCCGAAGGAGCTCGTCGAAGCGGCGACGCTCGACGGCGCCAGCCGGCGCGGCGTCTTCCGCCACGTCACGCTGCCCTGCATCGCGCCGGTGATCCTCTTCTGCGTGACCTACGCGACGATCGGCGGCCTGCAGGTCTTCGACTCGATACGCATCCTCACCGAGGGCGGTCCGGGCGATGCCACCCGCAGCGTGGTCATGTACATGATCGGCGAGGCGTTCAGCGCAGGCGACCTGAGTGCCGGATCGGTCGCCGCGTTGACGCTGCTGATCGTCGTCTCGATGGTCGTCGCGCTGCAGGCCAGGCTCGCACGCCGGTGGGTCTCGACGTGACCGCTGCGGCCGCACCGATCCGGGCAGACTTCTGGGGCCGGCTGTTCGACGCATCCCGGGTGATACACTGGCGCAACCTGCCGGTGGTGGTGGTGCTCGGCATAGGCGCCGTGCTGATGTTCCTGCCGTTCCTCTGGATGTTCGCGTCGTCGATGCGTCCGGCAGGTGAGGCATACCGCCTTCCGCCCAGCTTCATCCCGGACCGCCTGCATCTGGCCGCGTACCGGGAGGTGCTCGACTCGCCGGTACCGTTTCTGCGGATGTACTGGAACAGTCTCGTCGTCGCCACCGTGACGACGCTCGGCGTCATCATCAATTCGACGATGGCTGCATTCGCGTTCTCGCGCCTCGACTTCCCCGGCAAGCACCTGCTGTTCGGCCTGTTGCTGCTCGGGCTGATGGTGCCGCCGAGCCTCCTGCTGATACCGCTGTTCTTCGGGTTCGCGGCCACCGGCCTGCTCGACACGCTCTGGGCGCTGATCCTGCCGGCGACGGCGTCGCCGCTCGGCGTGTACATGATGCGCCAGTTCATGCTGAACCAGCCGCCCGAATACGAGGAGGCGGCCTTCGTCGACGGCGCCGGCTACTGGACGATCTTCACGCGCATCTCGCTGCCGCAGCTCGGCCCGCCGATCGCCGCGCTGTCGATCATCACCTTCACGCAGAGCTGGAACAACTTCGCCGTGCCGCTCGTGCTCGTGCGCAAGCTCGAGACGATGACATTGCCCGTCGGACTGCTGTCGATCTCGGATCAGTTCGGCGATTTCTCGTTCGCCGCGCTGATGGCCGCGGTCTCGATGGCAGTCATCCCGCTCTTCGTCGTGTTCCTCGTCGCGCAGCGCTTCATCATCGAGGGCGTCACCAGCTCGGGCCTCAAAGGCTGAAGAAGACCCATGCTCGGCTCGCAGATCATCGACATCAATCCACGCATCGCGGGTGCCGATCTGAGCGTGCCCGAAGTCCGCATGTTCGGCTACTGCAAGTTCCGGGAGGCCGTGCGCACCAACGACGACTGGACGAGCCACAGCGGGCCGGAGATCGTCTTCCTGCTCAACGGCGAGGCCTGCTGGGAAGACGGCGACGAGCATCTCGTGCAGGCCGTCGGCGGGCAGGCGGTCGTCTTTCCGGCCCGGATGCGCCACCGGATCCTGAATTCCGTCTATTCGCCCAGCGAGTCGCTCTGGATCCTGATGCGCGGGCCGGAGGAGGTTGCGCAGCCCGCGCTGCTCACCAGCGATGCGCACGCAGCCTTCTGCAACAAGCTCGACCACGGGCAACGCCTCTACGAGCTCGGCGACATCTGCCTCGGCCAGCTCGTCGATCTCGCCCGGTTGCTGGTCGACCCCGCGATATTCGCGGGCGGCGGCCTCATCATCGCCGAGCTGCGCGCGAAGCTCCACAGCGTGCTGCTCGAGATCTGGAAGACGTGCGAGCGCGATCAGGCGCCCAGCGACCACGGGAAACTGGTCGGCCAGGCCAAGCGCTACCTGCACGAGCACTGGGACGAGCCCGTCACGATCGCCGGCATCGCCGACGCGCTCGGATGCAGCCGCGGCCACCTTCATGCCCTGTTCCGCCGCTCGATGGGCATGTCGCCGAACGACTACCTGCAGCGGCTCCGGATCAAGAAGTGCTGCCAGCGGCTCGTCTCGACCGCGGACCCGATCACCACCGTGGCGTTCGACAGCGGCTTCGAAAGCGCACAGTATTTCGCCAGGGTGTTTCGCAAGTATCTGAGCTTCACGCCGTCGGAGTTCCGCAATCGGCTCCGCACGCCGGGGGGGCGAGGGGTGTCCGATGGCTGACCCCGCGTGCGGCGGCGTCGGCACGTCGTGACTGGCCGGGCGACGCCGGCGTGATCGCCGCGGCTCAGCGCGCGCGGTCGCCTGCACGGTCGGGAGCCGGGTCGAAGTCGTGCACGAAGCGGGCCTGTGCTTCGGTCTCGATGGTGCCCGGGCGCGTGCGGCGCACGCGGTCGATGGCAACGTCGGGCGCGTCGCCCAGCGCCTTCAGCAGCACGGCCACCATCGTGCCGGTGCGCCCCAGCCCCGCGGCACAGTGCACCAGCACGGATTCTCCGGACTGCAGCCGGGCAAGCACCTGCGCCTGCACGTCGCGCCATGCGGCCAGAGCCTGCGCATCGGGTACGCCGAAATCCGCAATGGCAAAGCGCAGCCCGCGCAGCCCGGACTGCTGCAACGCCTGGGGCAGTCGGGCTGCACCGAGCGAGGCCAGTTCGGCGTCGTCCACCAGGCTCAGCACGGTGCCGAAGCCGGCAGCGCGGATCGCCGCCACGTCCTGCGCCAGGTCGCGCCGCCAATCGCGCCCGCGGCCGTCGGGCCGGCAGCGGCCGGGGCAGTGCGTCATGCCGATGCGGCCGGGCGGGGCTGCACCGTCGTCGGTGGCGGGCAGCGACAGCACGTCGATGTGCAAGGGGCCGCAGAGCGGCGACGGGGGCACGGCGGCGTCGATCACACGCGTTCTCCCAGCATCGATCGGTGCTGCGCGAGGAGGGTGTCCAATAGCGCGCCGCTCGCGCGGGTGCGCCGCGGCTGCCTGGGCACGATCACCTTGAAGGGCACGTCGTAACCCATCAACTCGGGCAGCACCGCGCGCATGCGCCGCGCCTTCACCCATGGCGCGGCCACGTGATCGGGCAGGTAGCCCACGTAGTGCCCGGTGAGCACCAGGTTCGCGATGCCCTCGACGCTCTGCGCGGTCGCGCTGTAGTTGAAGCTGACGTGCTGCTGCACCACCTGCGACTCGCGCAGGTAGCCGCGCATCACGCAGTCGGCTCCGGCCAGGTCGCCGAGCTTCAGGGTCTTCCGGTCGAACAGCGCGTGGCCCTGGCCGACGTAAAGCGACAGGCGTTCGGTGTGGATCGGATGCTGTTCGAGTGCGGGGTCGGTGACGTTGAACGCGCCCACTGCGATGTCGAGGCGCTCTTCGAGCAGTGCACGTTCCAGTTCGAAGGGGTTTCGCACGTCGATGACGATCTCCAGTTCGCGGCTGCGGCTTCGCAGCGCGCGTAGGGAAGGCACCACCGGGCAATCGGGGTCGGAGATGGTGTTGTCGACCAGGCCCAGCCGGAGGACGCCGCTGAGCTGGTGATTCAGATCGCCGATCGCGGCGCGGAAGTTCTCCACCGATTCGAACAACACCGCACTCGCGTCCAGCACGCTGCGGCCCTGTGCCGTCAGCCGGAAGCCCTTGCGGCCGCGCTCGCATAGCCGCATGCCCAACTGCGCCTCGAGCGCAGCGAGGTGCGCGCTGATGGTGGGCAGGTTGATGTTCAGCACCGTCTCGGCAGCCGACAGCCCGCCGCACTCGACGACCTGGCGAAAGAGCTTCAGGCGCTTGAGGTCCACCGTGTTCTGCATCGCGAAGGCGCTGCCGCGTCACTTATGAATTCAGCGAAGCTTACTACGTTGTTCCCGTATTTGTGCCCCGCTTGCGGGCCACTAGCATCGCGATCTCCTCCTACCGAAGTGGCACACCGATTGCTTATGTCGATGTCGAACAATGACCGCTGAATTCTTCCTTCCCGTGACCGGTACCGTGCTGCCTCGCTTTGCCGGCATCGCCACCTTCATGCGCCTGCCGTACCTGGCGCCGGATGACGCGCGCGCCAGCGAGGTGGACATCGCGCTCGTCGGCGTGCCCTGGGATGGGGGCACCACGAACCGGGCTGGTGCACGCCACGGGCCGCGGCAACTGCGCGACCTGTCCACGCTCGCGCGCAACGTGAACCGCGCGTCGGGCATCAGCCCGTTCGAGCTGTGCCGGTGTGCCGACCTGGGCGATGCGCCGGTGAACCCGGTGGATCTGCTGGACACGCTGCAGCGCGTGGAAGGCTTCATCGCGCAGTTGCACGCCCGGCGCATGGTGCCGCTGGTTGCCGGTGGCGACCACCTGATCACGCTGCCGGTGATGCGCGCGATCGCGAAGGACCGCCCGTTGGGCATGGTGCACTTCGACGCCCACACCGACACCTGGGACCGCTACTTCGGTGGCAGCAAGTACACCCACGGCACGCCGTTTCGCCGCGCGATCGAGGAAGGCCTGCTCGACCCCAGGCGCACGGTGCAGATCGGCATCCGCGGTGCGCTGTACAACGACGCCGAGAACGACTGGGGAATCGAGCAGGGCGTGCGCGTCATCGACATCGACGAATACCACCGCCTGGGCGTGGCCGGTGTGCTCGCCGAGGCGCGGCGCGTCGTGGGCGACGGCCCCACGTACGTCAGCTTCGACGTCGACTTCCTCGACCCCGTCTATGCGCCCGGCACCGGCACGCCCGAGATCGGCGGCGCCACCACCTACGACGCCCAGCAACTGGTGCGGGGCCTGCAGGGCCTGGACCTGGTGGGCGGCGACGTGGTGGAGGTGTCGCCACCGTTCGACCCCGGGGGCAACACCGCGCTGGTCGGCATGACGATGATGTTCGAGATCCTGTGCGTGCTGGCCGATGCGCGGCACCGCCGGCGCGCGCGGCGATCCGACGCGACCTGATTCCACACCCCACGCTTTCACCACCGCAGAGGACAGACCATGACGGCACCATCGATGACCCGGGCGATCTTCAAGAGCGCCGCACCCGTGCTGGCCGCCGCGCTGTCGTGCGGCCTTGGTGCGGGCGCCGCGCAGGCGGGCGAACTCACCATCTACACGTCGACCGAAGGCGACAACCTGAAGGTGTTCTCCGAGCGCTTCTCCAAGGCCCATCCCGACATCAAGGTGAACTGGGTGCGCGACTCGACCGGCATCATCCAGGCGCGGCTGATGGCCGAGAAGGACGCACCGCGCCACGACGTGATCTTCGCGCACGCCGCGACGGACCTGCTGGCGCTTGACGCGATGAACCAGTTCCTGCCGTACACGCCCAAGGGCATCGAGAAGCTGGACGCGCGCTACCGCGACAAGAAGGCCGCACCGACGTGGACGGGGCTCTGGGGCTTCGCGAACGCGATCTGCTTCAACACGGTGGAGGCGGCCAAGCGCAACATCCCCAAGCCCGTCCAGTGGTCCGACCTCACGAAGCCGGTCTACAAGGGCCAGATCACGATGCCCAACCCGGCCTCGTCGGGCACGGGCTATCTCAGCGTCGCCGGCTGGCTGCAGATCATGGGCAAGGAGAAGGCGTGGGCGTTCATGGACGGCCTGCACGCCAACATCGTCGCCTACTCGCATTCCGGCTCCAAGCCCTGCAACCAGGTGGCGTCCGGCGAATACGTGGTCGGCATCTCGCTGCCCGGCCGCGCCGCCGACCTGAAGACCAAGGGCGCGCCGATCGAGGCCGTGATCCCCACCGACGGCGTCGGCTGGGAGATGCAGGGCGTGGCGATCATGAAGACCACGCGCAATGCGGCCGACGCGAAGACCTTCGTCGACTGGTCGGTGTCGGAAGCCGCGATGGAGGCGTGTGCCAGCAGGGTGGAAGTGGTGGCCTACCCGGTGAAGAACGCCGGACGCCCGAACATGCCGCCCGAGGTGACGAAACGCATGATCGACAACGACTTCGTGTGGGCCACGACCCACAAGGCAGAAATCCTCGACGACTGGCGAAAGCGCTACGACGCCAAGACCGAACCGAAGAAGTGAAGGCTTCGCAGGCAGTGCCGGCAGTCGACCCGGCTGCTGCGCCCTACCTCGAGGTACGTGCGCTGGGCAAGCGGTTCGGCGCGACGCCCGTGTTGAACGGCGTGTCCTTCGGCATCGAGAAGGGCGAGTTCGTGTGCTTCCTGGGCCCGTCGGGCTGCGGCAAGACCACCTTGCTGCTGTGCCTGGCCGGCCTCGAAGAAGCGAGCAGCGGGCAGATCTTCAAGGCGGGCGTTGCCATCGAGGGCCTGCCGCCTTCGCAGCGCGACGTGGGGATCGTCTTCCAGTCGTATGCGCTCTTTCCCAACCTGACGGTGGCCGACAACGTGGCCTTCGGGCTGGTCAGCCAGCGCAGGCCCGCGGCGGAGATCCGCAGCACGGTGGCCGACCTGATCGCGCTGCTGTCCCTGCAGGGGCACGAGAAGAAGTTTCCGAGCCAGTTGTCCGGAGGCCAGCAGCAGCGCGTGGCGCTCGCGCGCGCGCTCGCGTTGTCACCTTCGCTGTTGCTGCTCGACGAGCCGCTGTCGGCGCTGGACGCCCAGGTGCGTGCGCGGCTGCGCGGCGAACTGCGCGAGCTGCAGACGCGCCTGGGCCTGACCACGCTGATGGTCACGCACGACCAGGAAGAGGCGCAGAGCCTGTCGGACCGCATCGTGCTGATGAACCAGGGTCGCATCGAACAGGTCGGCACGCCCTGGGCGCTCTACAACGAGCCGGTCAGCGCCTTCGTGGCCGATTTCGTGGGCACGTCCAACCTGCACCGCGCCGTCGTGCAGCCTGGTGGCGTGGCGCTGCAGGGGGGCGCGCAGGCATCGTTCATCGCCTGCGACGTATCCGCCTACGCGCCTGGCCAGGCGCTGCACGTGCTGGTGCGACCCGAGGACGTGGCGTTGGTCACCGAACCGGGCAATGCCGCCTCGCTGCGGGGCGTGGTGCACCAGGTCGAGTACCTCGGTGCGGTCGTGCGCGCGCACCTGCGGGTCGGCGATGCGCTGCGCTGGGTGGCCGACGTGGGCAAGCGGGCCTATGCCCGAGCGCCGTTCGGCGTGGGCGACGTGCGGTGGCTGAACGTGCGGGCCGACGACGTGAAGGTGTTCGCCTGATGGCGCCGGCGTGATGCAGCGCGCATGACCACCGCGGCAGGATCCGGGGTCCTGGCTGCGCCCGCAGCGCCCGCAGCGCGCGTTGCGCGTGAAGGCGGCGACCGGCTGCTGCTGGCGCTGATGCTGGCTTTCGGCGTCGCGCTGCTGTTGTGCATCTTCGTGCCCATGGGCGTGCTGCTGCAGCGAAGCGTCATGGATTCGCGCGACGGATTCGTCGGGCTGGCCAACTACCAGAAGTACTTCGCGTCCGGCGCATTCCTCACGTCGCTGGGGCACAGCCTGTGGGTGGCGCTGGCGACGTCGCTGCTGGTGATCACGCTGGCCTTCGGCTACGCCTGGGCGCTGTGCCGCAGCTGCATGCCGGGCCGAGGGTTCTTCAGGGCGATGGTGTACGTGCCGCTGCTGATTCCCGGCATCCTGAAGGCCATCGCGCTGATCTACCTGTTCGGCAACCAGGGCTGGCTGAAGTCCTGGCTGTTCGGCGGCAGCATCTACGGCCCGCTGGGCGTCGTGTCGGCCTCGGTGATGTGGACCTTTCCTCACGCCGTGCTGATCATCGTCGTGTCGCTCGCGCACGCCGACCGCCGCCTGTACCAGGCCGCGCAGGTGCTGCAGGCCAGTGGCTGGCGAACCTTCTGGCACGTGACCTGGCCGGCCTGCCGCTACGGCGTCGTCACGGCGTTCTTGTCGGTGTTCGTCATGGTGTTCACCGACTTCGGCATCGCGAAGGTGATCGGCGGCAGCTACAACCTGCTGGCCACCGACATCTACAAGGAAGTGGTCGGCCTGCAGAACTTCGAGACCGGCGCGGTGGTGTCGGTGGTGCTGCTGCTGCCGGCGGTGCTGGTGTTCGCATTGGAGCGCCATGTCGCCGGCAAGCAGTCGCAGCGGCTCAGCGGCCGCTCGCTCCCGCTGCAGGTGCGGCCCAGCGCCGTGCGCGACCGCGCTTGCTTCGCGTACTGCGCGCTGGTGGTCGGTGCCATCGCGGTGGTGCTCGCGATGGCGCAGTTCGCGGCGCTGGTGAAGTTCTGGCCCTACAACCTGAGCCTGACCTGGGCCAACTACCAGTTCGACATGGAAGGCGTGGGCTGGGAGAACTTCTGGAACTCCCTTCGCCTGTCGGGCTGGGTGGCCACCTTGGGCGCTGCCCTGATCTTCATCGGTGCCTACGTCGTCGAGAAGCCGCGCCTCGACGCGCCGCTGCGCCGTGTGCTGCAGATGGCGATGCTGCTGCCGATGGCCATTCCGGGCCTCGTGCTCGGCCTGGCCTACCTCATGTTCATCAACCGGCCCGGCAATCCGGTCGGCGCGTTGTACGGCACGATGGCCCTGCTCGTCGTCAGTACGCTGACGCATCTGTACAGCGTGCCGCACCTGAGCGCGCTCACGGCGCTGAAGTCGCTCGACCCCGAGATCGAACGCGTGGGCCTGGCGCTGAACGCGCCGGTGTGGCGCGTCTTCTGGAAGGTGACACTGCCCGCCTGCGCCGGTGCGCTGCTCGACATCTGGCTGTACCTGTTCCTGCGCTCGATGACCACGCTCTCGGCACTGATCTTCCTGTATACCGCGCAGACCAAGGTCGCCGCGGTGGCGGTGATCCACATCGACGAGACCGGCTCGACCGCGTCTGCGGCCGCGATGGCGATGCTCATCGTCTATGCGTGCCTGGCGGTGCGCGTCGTGCACCACGTGGTCAGCGAAAGGCTGCTGGTGAAGCTGCAGCGTTGGCGGCAGCCGCAGGCGGTTTGAGGCGTGGCGGCGCTGTCCACGACGCTTCTGATCGCACCGGCAGGGTGGGGCAAGACCATCGACGACGGACGATCCACTTCGTCAGGGTTCAGCCGTTCAAGCCAGCGGAGCCGCCTCTGGGCGCATCGAGCGCTGCTACGATCATCTCCACCAGGTCCGCCACGAAGTCGTCTGCCGCGATACGCGCGACTCCGGTGCGCCGCCCCGACATGCGCAGCTTCTCCCGCTCGCCGATATTGAACAGCACCATGTTCGTGACCACGGCCAGCCGGTGGCGCACGAGCTCGGCGGGAAGCTCGCCCTCGATGTCCAGAACGAGATCGGCGATCCTGCGCACCGCGGAGTCGTGCTTGCCTCGAACGATCTCGAACACGCTCTTGTCGGCGTTGAAGGTCACCTGGGCGACGAAACGCAGGTAGCGGCTGCCGCCCTCCATCTTCAGGTGCTCGGCAAAGGGCAGCACCATGGCCTGCGCGATCTGGCGAAGCGCCGGCTTTCCGACGGTGGGGTCGATCGAGTCGAGCAACTCCTCGCGGCGTCTGTTGATGTCCTCCATGCGGCGAGCCAGGATCGCTTCGATCACGCCAGCCTTCGACGCAAAGTGATACTGCATCACCGACGCGTTGAGCTGGTTCGCCTTGCGTGCGATGCTGTTCAACGACACGGCGTCGATGCCGTGGGTGGCGAACATCTCCTCGGCCACGTCGAGCAGGAGGCTGCGCACCCGGTCCCCCCGCGCGCTTCGCGCGCTCCCGTTCGCGCCCTTGCTAGTGCCTGTCTGTACCGTCAACCGTGCGCCTCACCATCAACCAGTCCACGGCGATGGTACCGTCAGGCCCCGACAGCACGGGGTTCAGGTCCAGTTCCACCACGTCGGGATGGTTCAGGGCGAGGCCGCTCAGTGCGCACATGGCGCGCGCCAGGGCCTGCCGGTCGACGGCGGGCTTGCCTCGAAAACCGTTCAGGACGGACACGTGTCGAAGGCGCCCGATCGCGGCGAGCGCCGCGTCGTGCCCGAAGGGTGGCGAAACGAAAACGACGTCCTCGAGCACCTCGATGAACACCCCGCCGATGCCGACCATCACGAGAGGGCCGAATACCGGGTCGAGGCGCATGCCCAGGACGATCTCCGTGCCGGGCAGCGCCATGCGCTGGACCAGGACACCGAGGACGCGCGCCTGCGGATCGAAGTCGTGTGCGCGCCGCAGGGCTTCTCGATACGCGTGCGCGAGTTGGCCGGCATCGGCGACGTTCAGCCACACCGCGCCGGCATCCGTCTTGTGGACGATGTCCGGGGACTCGATCTTGATCGCGACCGGGTAGCCAAGGACCTGCGCGTGCCGGGTGGCATCGCTTTCGTCGGTTGCCAATCGCGTGGGGATCAATGCGAGTCCGGCGGCCTCGAGCAGCGCGGCCGCTTCGATGGACGGGACGACCTCGGTCGGTGCCTGCGTGTCGCCGATTCGTGCAATGTCCTGCGGTACAGGCCGTTCGAGGTCGACATCCGTGTGGCGAGCACCCACGGCGATCAGGCCGGCGGCAGCCTGGATCGCACCGCGTGTCGAGGCGGTGACGAAGATGCCCGCTTCGCGCAGCCGATGCAGTTCATCGGGCGGGGCGTTGAGCCAGCACACCAGAAAAGGCATGGCGGTCGCCTGCCGCCTCGCCAGCAGCAGGTCGACGAGCCGCTGCGCCTGCGAGCGCAGCCACTGCACCCACACGACCGCGATGCTCACGCGTGGATCGTCGAGCACGATCTCCAGGCTCTGATCGAGGCAGGTCACGTCCTCGATCACCTGACCGGTGACGTCCACCGGATTGCCGGTTGCCGCGAAGCCTCGCAGTACCCGGCGCAGGCGCGCCTGAGAGGCGTCCGCGAGGACGGGGACCTCGAGTCCGAGTTCCTCGGCGAGATCCGCCATCATGGCGCCTGCGCCCCCGGAGATCGTGATCAACCCGACGCCGCCCGGCTCGGGGACCGGCGTGCTCACGAGCGCCGCGACAAGGTCCAGCGCGTGCAGTTCGTCCTCGGCCCGGATCACGCCGAACTGGCGGATCACGCTGTCGAACACCGCGTCGTTGCCGGCCAATGCGCCCGTGTGGGATACGGCCGCCCGGCTGCCGGCCTCATGACGCCCCACCTTGACGACGATCACCGGCTTTCGAAGCGTCGCGGCCTTGTGGGCTGCAGCCAGGAACGCGGCGCCGTCGCGCAGCCCTTCCATGTAGGCCACCACCACGCGGATGCGCGAATCGTCCAGTACCGCATCGATGACGGACGCGACGGTCAGGTCGCACTGGTTGCCCGTGCTGACGAAGTATCCGAGCCCGATGCCGCGTTCGCGCGCGCTGGTGGCGACGGCGGTGCCGAACGCGCCGGATTGGCTGACGAAGGCGACGGGGCCGGGTGCCAGCGGCGTGTCCGCATACTGGCTGAAGGTCAGGGGCATGCGCTCGAACGCGTTGGTCAGGCCCAGCGTGTTGGGGCCGCACACGCGCATGCCGTAGGCACGAGCGGTCTCGACCAGCTCGGCTTCGAGACGACGGCCTGCGTCTCCCGTTTCGCCGAAACCCGCACTCCACACCATCGCCATGCGGACGCCCTTGCGCCCGAGCGCCTCCATCGTGTCCCGCGCCCGCTCGGCGGACACGGCGACCACGCCCAGGTCGGGGACTTCCGGCAGCGAGTCGACATCCGGATAGCAGGGTAGGCCGCCCACGGTGGCATGGCGCGGGTTGACCGGAAAGATGCGACCCGGGTAGCCGTCGCGCAGCAGGTTCCGGATCGGCCGGCCGCTGACCCTGTTCATGTCAGCCGAAGCGCCGACGATGGCGATGGACCTCGGGCTCAACAGCCCTTGCAGCGTGCTCACCGATCCATCGCCATCGCGTGGCCGGACGATCGTTGCGTCGAGTCGATGCGTCGACCGTCGAGCTCGCACGCGGGCAGCCGGCTCGCACGCACGGCGCGCCGGGATGAAGCCCTGCTCAATTGGGCTTCACGCCCGATTCCCGGACGATCGAAGCCCACAAGTCCAGTTCGCTGAAGTAGAAGTCCCGGGCCGACTCCGGCGTGGAATCGGAGACGACCTGCGTGGCCAGTTCGGCCATGCGCTTGGCGAATGCCGGGTCGCCCAGCACCCGGTTGGAGGCTTGATTCAGGCGATCGATGATCGCGCGAGGCGTGCCCGCCGGCACGAAGACGATGTTCCAGGTGTAGGCGGCCATCCCGGGAACGCCGCCTTCGGCGACGGTCGGCACGTCGGGCAGCAAGGGCGAGCGCTCCTTGGTGCCCACGGCGATCAGGTTCAGCTTGCCGGACGAGTACATCGGCTTGGATGCGGTGATGGTTTCGAACACGAACGCCACCCTCCCTGCCATGGCGTCCGCGAGCGCCGGGGCCGAACCCTTGTAGGGCACGTGCACGGGATCGACCTTCGCCTTCAGCTTGAGCATCTCGCCGGCCAGGTGGGTCGTCGTCCCCGGTCCGGCGGAACCGTAGGACATCTTCCCGGGATTGGCCTTCAGGTGCGCGAGCAGTCCCGGAACCGACTTCGGCATGTCGGGGGCGGTGAGGAGCACCAGGGGCACGATGCCCGCATGGGCAACGGGCACGATGTCCTTGCGCGGATCGTAGGGCAGCTTCGTCATTGCGGCGCCGGTGGCGATCGAGCCGGTGCCGAACAGGACCGTGTAGCCATCGGGATCGGAGGTGGCCACGTGCGTGACCCCGATCGCGCTTCCGGCGCCCGCGCGGTTGTGCGGCACGACGGGTTGCCCAAGCACATCCGCCAGATTCTGGGCGAACAATCGTCCGAAGACGTCGGTGGGTCCGCCGGGCGGGAAGGGGATCACGAGCCGGATCGGGTGGCTCGGGTAGCTGGAATCGGCCACGCTCGTGGCTGGCACGAAAATGCCCGCGGTAAGGCCGATGGCAACGCCGAAGAGCATTCGCTTGGTCGGTTGGCGCAAAGCTGTCTCCTAGATGTCGTTGTGGGTCACTGGCAGAAGCCCATCGCTACGGGAGCGTCAGGTTCTCCCAGAGGGCGATAGCCCCCCGGGCCGCCGCTCGCCTGCCCAGCGCGATCTGCCACTCGCGCTCATTGCCGAACTCGTCTCGCCACGCCCACAGGCGGCGGGTTCGATGGTGCAGGGGGTACTCCCAGCTGTAGCCCATGGCGCCGTGCAGCTGGTGGGCGATCGCCGCGACTGCGCCAGCCGCCTCACCCACCACGGATTTCGCACTGGCCACGTCATCGTGCAGCGGGACGCCGGTCGAGACGCCCAAGCCGATGTCGGCAGCCATGGTGGCCGCACTCACATGCGCGTACAGGCGGGCCATCAGGTGCTGTACCGACTGGAACTCGCCGATGGCGCGCCCGAACTGCCGACGTTCCATGGCATAGGCCAAGGTGCGATCCCTGATCCACTGCATCGCGCCCGCCATCTGTTGGCAGCGGGCCAACGCGCTTCGCCGCCACCACAGCGATGCGAGGTCGGCGTCGGCCCACGTCAACGTCGACGCGTCGACCTCGACGCCATCGAAGGAGAGTGCGTCGCGAGGCTCTCCGGCCGCGTTCACGCCGGGCCGGATCGCGAGCTTCTGCAGCGGAACCGTGATCGCGGTCTGCCCGCGACCCTCGGCGGACGCGATTGCCAGAACGGCATCGAGATGCCGGGCCCAGGGAACCGCCGCCGCATGCCCGCCGAGCCGAAGGCGCGATCCGGACACCTGCGCATGAAGGGCCGATCCGGCCGGTGCCATCGCCAGTGCGAGCGGACCGCCTTCGGTGCGGTGTCCCAGTTGCGACAGCACGCCGTGGGCCAGCATCGATTCCACGATCGGCAGCGGCGCCGCGTGATAGCCGGCCGCGCGCATGATGGAGGCCGTCTCGACGAAGGGGACGCCGGCACCGCCGAGTTCCTCGGATACCAGCGCAAGCGTCGCGCCGATCCGCTCGAGCTCGTTCCACAGGTCGGTTGCCCATGCCGTGCCACCGGGCTCGTGCACGCGCGCGTCGTCGCAGCGCTGCCGCAGCAGGCGATCGATCGGTTCGCCGAGGATGTCGGCCCACTGGCTCATCGCATCCCCAGTGCCCGGGCGATGCCGTTGCGAAGGATCTGCGGCGTTCCGCCCTGGATCGTCACCCGCGGCATGTAGAGCTGGGCGTCCTGCAGTGCGCGGGCATAGGACGAGGGATCGTCGGTCGTCGCCGCGCAGGCCGGCAGCAGCCGCCGGCAACCTTCGACGATGTCCTGCTCGAGTTCGTTGCCGAGATCCTTGACGATGGCCGCCTCGACATTCGGTGCGCGGTCGTGCAGCATCGACGCGACCGACATGGACATCATTCGCAGCGTGCGCAGGCGCGCCACGCAGCGCCCGACGAACTCGGCCTGCGCATCGTCGGGCGACGTCCCGATCGCATCGATGAAGCGACGCAAGAGCGCCAGCGCGCTCAGGAACCGATCCGGACCACTGCGCTCGAAGGCGAGTTCGCTCATCAGCTGCTTCCAGCCGTCCCCGACCTCACCCAGGCGGTTCTCCTGCGCCACGAAGACCTCATCGAGAGCGACCTCGTTGAACTCGTGCGCAGCCGCGATGTTCAGGATCGGTCGGACCTGAACACCGGGCGCGTGCAGATCGACGATGAACTGCGTAAAGCCTTGGTGCCGGTTCCCGCCGCTGTCGCCGGTTCGGCACAGCACGATGATGAAGTCGGCCTCGTGCGCGTTGCTGGTCCAGATCTTCGTTCCGGAGATGCGCCAACCGCCGTCGCGGCGCGTGGCGCGCGTGCGCAGCGCGGACAGGTCCGAGCCGGCGTCGGGTTCGCTCAAGCCGATCGCGAACCCGCATTCGCCCTTCGCGATGGCGGGGAGGAAGCGGGCGCGCTGGTCGTCGGTTCCGAAGCGCAGGATCAGCGGGCCGCTCTGCCGGTCGGCCACCCAGTGGTAGAAGATCGGTGCGCCCGCGGCGATCAGCTCCTCGCTCACCACGTAGCGCGCCAGATCGCTTCGTTCGCCGCCGCCCCAGCGCGCGGGCCAGGTCATGCCGATCCAGCCTCGCTCGCCGAGCTTGCGACTGAACGCACGGGAAGACTGCGTGTAGTGGGCCCCGACCGGGACCTGCGCCTGGACGAAGGCCCGCACCTCGCGCCGCAGATCCTGCAACTGCGGTGGCAGTTGCACGGGCTCGAAGGCGATCGGGTTGCCCATGCCTCACCCGATTCGGGCAGTCCGGCGGCGCCAGGCGCTTGACCGGCACGGAGCGACTCGCGTGATCACGCCGCGGCCCTTGCACTCACCGGCCGCAACGTGAGCGCATGTCCCAGCCGTACCGCCTGCTCGTTGACCTCCGGGCGACCGGGCCCGTGGCTGCGTACGGCCTGCGTGATCTGCTCGAGCGTGAGAAATCCCGTCAGCCGGGTGAAGGCGCCCAGGGCCACGATGTTCATGCACTTTCGTACACCCAGCGAGTCGGCAATCTGCATCAGCGGCGCCTGGTAGATCTCTACGCCCGGCGCGAAGGGCGAGAGGTCCTTCACCATGAGATCGTCCACCAGTACGCGGGTGCCCGGCTGCATCGCAGGCGCATGGGCCCGCACGCCATCCTGTGCCAGCGCCACGAGCACGTCCGGGCGCAGGATCCACGGGAACACGATCTTCTCGGTGCCGAAGATCACGTCTCCGCAGGACGCACCGCCCTGGATGCTGGCGGCATAGAACTGCGTCTGAACGACTTCGTAGCCCGCCACCACGCCGAGGGCCTGGGCCAGCACGACACTGGCGGATACCAGGCCTTGACTTCCAACGCCGGCGAAGCGGACACCGGTGCTCATCGGACCTGCTCGCGCTGCGCGGCGTTGGCCATGGCGGCCTCCCGCAGCTTGCCGTACTCCTCGCAGAACTCGGGACGCGCCGCCTTGTGCAGCAGGCCGAGCACGAACTTGATCCGTTTGTCGTTCTCGGCGTAGACGGGGATGTCGAACCAGTCCTCTTCGGGGGTGTCGGCAGTGCGGGCGGCGTGCGCCTTGTAGAACTTCAGCATGTCCATCGCCATCGGCATGCCGTTGCGTTTGCCCCAGAATACATGGCAGTTCTGCAGGACCTCGACGAACGAGAAGCCCTTCCACTCGATCGCATCGGCGATCATTTTCGTGAGATGTGCGGGGTGCGCCACCGTGCTGCGCGCCACGAACGTGGCGCCCGCCCCGATGGCCAGCTTGCACGCGTCGAACGCGGCCTCCGGCATGCCTGCGTTCGAGGTCTCCGTCACGCTGCCTAGCGGCGTCGTCGGGCCGAACTGACCGCCGGTGTCGCCGAAGCCGAAGTTGTTGAAGCAGATCACGGTGATGTCGATGTTGCGCCGCGCTGCATGGATGAAGTGGTTGCCGCCGATCGACAATGCATCCCCGTCGCCCTGCAGCGTCAGGACCGTCAATTCGGGGTTGGCCATCTTGAGACCGG
Organism: Lautropia sp.; assembly: GCA_050248115.1. Lineage (GTDB taxonomy): Bacteria > Pseudomonadota > Gammaproteobacteria > Burkholderiales > Burkholderiaceae_E > Lautropia. The sequence goes on along the minus strand of JBFWSZ010000007.1, from coordinate 16,991 downwards.
TGGCGTAGGCGCACGCCCGGCCGTGGGAGCCGTGGATGTGGCTGGACTTGAAGTAGTGCCCCATCGGCGAGTAGCAACCGCTGCCACCGGCCGTCGCCACCTTGTTGATGTCCAGGCCGAGGCGATCGAATGCACGCAGGATCGCGCTCTGCGCCATGCCCAGGCCGCAACCGGGGCAATAGCGGAAGCTGCGGTCGGGCACGTCCGCATAGGCCTCGACCATCTCGTCCATCGGCGTATCGATCTGCTTGCGCTTGCGCGCGACGATCGCCACCGAGCCCTCCGTGTGCTCGCTCATCGCAGTGTCTCCCTGGCCTTCAGGATGATCTCCTCGGGCGTGATGTAGTTGCTGTCCACGTGGTTGACGCCGACCACGCGGGTCGACGTGTTCGCGAGCGCGTGCACGACCATCAGCTGGGCCTGGCCGAGGTTCATCTCCGGCACCACGACGACCTTGGCCTGGGCGCAGGCCCTTCGCACGACCTCTGACGGAAACGGCCACACCGTGATCAAGCGCAGGACGCCGGCCCGCATGCCCGCAGCGCGTGCCTGGTGCATGGCTGCGATGGCCGAGCGTGCCTGCGTGCCGTAGGCCACGAAGACCACGTCCGCGTCTTCGGTCATCATCTGCTCGGTGAGCGTGATCTCGTCCCGCCTGGACTCGATCTTGTGGTGCAGTCGACGGATCGTGAACTCCTGGTCGTCGATGTCCAGTCCCTCCACGGTCGAGTCGCCGCCGCCGCGCTTGAAGAGGCCCACCGTGCTGATCACGCTCTTGTAGCGCGAGCCGACATCGGACATCGGCGGGATCTCGTCGAGTTCGGTCGCGGCGTAGTTGCCGCGCCAGTTCGCGACCGGGCCATTGGGCCGGACACGGTCGACCTTCTCGATCGTTGCGTAGTCGGGCAGGTCCACCACTGCCCGTTGCAGCCCCAGCAAGCCATCGCCGAGCACGGTGACGACCGTGCGCAACTGCTCGGAAAGATTCACCGCCTTCACGGTCAGCCAGAATGCCTCCTCCACCGTGGAGGGCGCCAGCGCAACGGCGGGCGCCTCGCCGTTCGTGCCGTAGCGGGTCTGCATGAACTCCATCTGCCCGGAGCGCGTCGCGTTGCCGATGCCGGGGCCGGCGCGCTGCACATTGATGACGATCATCGGGCATTCGGCCGCGATGCTCTGTCCGATCTCGTTCTGCATCAGGGCCATGCCCGGCCCGGCACTGGCCGTGGCGGACTTCACCCCCGCGGCGGACGAGCCCATCAAGGCGGCGGCGGCGCCGGTCTCGTCCTCCATCTGGACATAGGTGCCACCCACTTCCGGCATCCGCCGCGACATGGTCTCCGCCACCTCGGTGGCGGGCGTGATCGGGTAGCCCGCGTAGAAGCGTACGCCCGCGGCGATGGCCCCCTCGCAGAATGCCTCGTTGCCGAACAGCAGCCGGCGCGTCATGCGCTGGCTCCCGCATCGGCGACGGCAGCCTGCCGGTCGCGCACCACGATTGCCCAGTCCGGACAGAGCCACTCGCAGTGCCGGCAGCCCGTGCATGCATCGATGTCCACGACGATCGCCTTGTTGAACGGTGGTTGCCAGTGAAGGACCTTGGGTTCGCAGACCGTCTCGTCCCAGCACACGGCGCAGGACCGGCATCGGCCGTGATCGATCTCGACGACGAAACTTCGCTTCGACATGCGCGAGCGGGCCTCTCGATTGACGCCCGCAGCCGCTGTCGTGTCCGACACCGGCGGCGCGAGCAAATTAAGGAGACCACATTACGCTAGCATGGGCCCCGGGTGGTGTCAACGCGAGCGCCGCGCGAGGCGGTCGACCGCGGCATCGGTGCGGCCTTGCCAGCCTGGTACGGACAAAGTAGACTTTGTTCGAACAAAGTCGCCGGGACTGGATCGATGCCTACCGTGAACGGATCCACCGACCATCACTCGTCAAGGCCCCTGATCGTGGAGGTGGCGATCAACGGGAGCCGAACGAAAGCGGACTTCGACGCGGTACCCCTGTCGGCCGACGAGATCGTCCGGACCGTATCGGCCTGTGTCGAGGCGGGCGCCACGATCGTTCACGCCCATGCGGGCCAGGCGGTCGTCGGTGCCGGCGCGCGCCACGAGGCCGCGCCCTACGTCGAGCCGTTCACGCGGGTGCTCGAGCGTCACCCGGGCCTGTTGATGTATCCCACGCTGCCGGGCGGAGGCGTCGGCACGACGATGGCGCAGCGCCTCGCGCACGTCTGCGAGCTGGCCGATCTCGGCCTGGTCGGCCTGCTGCCGGTCGATCCCGGCACGATGAACTACGGCAGGATCGACGACGCCGGTCGTCCTCCGGAACACGACAAGGTCTACCAAACCACCTTCGCCGATGTTTCCGAAGCGCTTTCGATCGGCCGTCGGCGCGGGCTGCCGTGCACCTTGTCGCTGTTCGAGCCCGGCTTCGCCAGGCTCGTCGAGGCGCACCGGCTGGCGGGCACGCTCCCGGCCGGCTCCATCGTGAAGCTCGAGTTCAGCGCCGGTGCCCGGTTGTTCGGCCTTCCGCCCGACGAGGAAGGCCTGGCGTGCTGGCTACGACTCTTCGACAGTCGGCGTGTGCCGTGGATGGTGACACTCCGCGACGGCGACGTGACAGCCGGTCTGGCGAAGGCGGCGATGGAACGTGGCGGCCATGTCCGCGTCGGTCTCGAAGACTTCGCCGGGCCCTCGTCGACGAGAAACGAGGATCTGGTCGAGGCGGCCGTGGCGCTGGGCCGCTCGCTGGGTCGTGAGCCGGCCGACGCCACCAGGCTCGAGGAAGTCCTGCTCGAATGCCACTGAACCCACCACGCAGTACTCTGAAGGAGGAGACCACATGAACCCCCGCGTCTTCAACGCAGCCGTCGCGCTCGCATTCGCAGCTTGCACGGCTGCCGCTCAGGCAGCATCGGGATGGCCGAGCCAGCCGGTGAAGATCATCGTGCCGTTCCCGGCCGGAGGCTCCACGGATCTCACCGCGCGCCAGCTTGCACAAGGGCTCTCGAACGCCCTGGGCCAGCCGTTCGTCGTCGAGAACAAGCCCGGCGCAAGCAGCACGATCGGCACCGAGTACGTGAGTCGGTCCAAGGGCGATGGGTATACCTTTCTCGTGACCAGCAGTCACTTCACGATCGTCCCCGGCCTGTACCAGAAGCTTCCATACGATCCGCTGAAGGACCTCAAGCCGGTCTCGATGCTGGTACGGCTTCCGGTCGTGCTCGTGGCGGCGAAGTCGCTGCCGGTGAGCAACGTGAAGGAACTGATCGCCTACGACAAGAGCCATCCCGGGAAGCTGAACTTCGGTTCCTCGGGCGCGGGAGGTGTGAATCACCTGAGCGGGGAACTGTTCAACGCACTCGCCGGAACCAAACTGACGCATGTGCCGTACAAAGGGACGGCACCGGCGATGCAGGACCTGATCGGCGGGCACGTGCAACTCATGTTCGACGCGATCTCTTCGTCCCTGCCCAACATCAAGGCGGGTCTCATCAAGCCGCTGGCATGGACCGGGGCGCAGCGTGCACCGGTCCTCCCCGATCTGCCGACCGTCGCGGAGTCCGGCGTGTCCGGCTACTCGTCGACCTCCTGGCTTGCGATGTTCGCGCCGGCCGGAACGCCCGACGACGTCATCCGCAAGATCAGCGAAGAGGGACGCGCGATCCTGAATCGCCCGGAACTCAAGACGCAACAGGAAGCGCTCGGCATCGAGGTCGTCACGTCCACGCCAGGCGAGCTCGACGAAGTCGTGCATGCCGAAATGCCGAAGTGGTCCGAGCTGATCGGCAAGATAGGCGTGAAGGCGAACTGATCATGGCGCAGGCCAAGCCCGTCGTCATCGAGGCGCGACTGAACGAATGGTCGATGCGAGACGTGAACCCCAATGTGCCATGGACGCCGCAGGAGATCGCCGACGACGCATACGCGTGCTGGCGGGCCGGTGCCTCGATCGTCCACTTCCACGTTCGCGGCGCCGACGGTGCCCCGGCTCACGACCTGGACCGCTATGCAGACGCCATTCGCGCGATCCGGGAGCGCTGCGACATCCTGATTCACCCGACGCTGGCAGGTGTGATCACGCCCGACCCGCTCCAGCGGCTGGCGCCCCTGAAGGCGCTTTGCGACGATCCGTCCACTCGGCCGGACTTTGCGCCGCTCGACATGGGCAGCACCAATCTCGACTGCTACGACCCCATGCGGCGCATGTTCACCACCGAGCAGAAGACCTACGTCAATTCGGTCGGCGCGCTACGACAGATGTCGAGCGAGGTCGTGCGTCTGGGGCTGAAGCCGCTCTTGTGCGCGTGGACCGTCCCCTGTCTGCGTACCATCGATGCCTTCGTCGATGCCGGCTGGATCAGCGCCGACCCGGCGGTGCTCTGCGTCGTGCTCACCGACGGCGGCATCCTGGGCGGGCACCCGGGCACGCTGGCTGGTCTGGACTCCATGCTGGCGTTCCTGCCCGAGCGCGAGATCGAGTGGAGCGTGTGCTGTCGTGAAGGCGATCTGATGCCGATTGCTGCGGCGGCAATGGCACGGGGGGGGCACGTGTCGATCGGACTGGGCGACTACGTCTATCCGGAGCTGGGCTCGCCCACCAATGCGCGGCTCGTCGAGGCGATCGTCGCCGAGGCACGCGCGCACGGGCGTTCACCGGCGAGCGTGGCGCAGACGCGGCAGATGTACGGATTCGATTAGCCGGTCGGCGCCGCCGCACGTGAGGCCGGCGCGATGGTCGCAGGCCATGCATCCAAGAGGGGAGGAGAAACAGCCCATGCACGAGAAGATCAACCAGATCAAGCAGCGCAGAGCGCGCGGAGAAAACCCGCTCGGCGTGATCATCCAGACGGGAGCCGCCGACAACGTCGAGATGGCCGGCGCGGCAGGGCTGGATTTCGTCGTGCTGGATGCGGAGCATGGCTCGCTCGCGTTCGACCGGGTGGTCGAGATGCTGCGGGCCGCGGACGGTGTCGGGATCAGTGCACTGGTCAGGGTTCCCGACCAGACGCCGCACCATGTGCTGCGCGCGCTGGACGCCGGCGCGATGGGCGTGGTCGTGCCGAACGTCCGCAATGCGCAGGAAGCGCGGGCGATCGCCTCGGCTGCGAAGTACCTCGACGACAGCGGCTTCGGCTCCCGTGGCTCCTGCCCGAGTACGCGTGCCAACTGGCACCTGGTGCGAGACTGGCCGGCATTCGCTCGATGGTCGAACGAGAACACGCAGGTCTGGCTGCTGATCGAGAGTCTGGAAGGGGTCGAGAACATCGAGGCGATTTTGGATGTTCCGGGCATCGCCGCGATCGTGCCCGGCCCGTTCGACCTCGCGCAGGCGATGGGCCACAACGCGGACATGAGTCATCCGGATGTCGTTGCGGCGCTGCGCCGCGTCGTCGGCGCGGCCCGCAAGCGCGGCATCGACGCGGTTGCCGTGCTGCTTGCATCGGACTCGGCGGCGCTCGAGGCCGAGGCGAAGGCCTGGCGCGAGATGGGTGTGACGATCTTCTGGATCGGCGGCGATCGGCGGATGATGAGCCTTGCGATGCGGAATCGTCGCGCCGACGTGATCGCCGCGCTGGGCACGTTGCCGCAGCCGGTGCACGCTGCCCGTTGAGCAGCGCGCGACCCCGTAGCCGATACGGGCGTGTCTTCATCGTGAGGGGCGCCGAGTGTGCAAGTTTGCTCGGCTCCCGGCCGACCGGGTGCGCTGCGTCGGCTAACATTCGGGCCCATGCATTCCACAGCGCACCCAGGGTCTGATCGAGGCGAATCGACGAGCGAGGAAGGGCGACACGAACCGCAACACGCCCGGATCGCCGCAAAGCTGATGTCCCGGATCGCCACCGGTGCCTACCCCGTCGGCAGCCTGCTGCCGACCGAGCATCGGTTGAGCGAGGAGTTCGGTCGAAGCCGCCAGACGATTCGGGAGGCATTGCGCCATCTGTCCCAGCTGGGGCTGGTCACGCGGCAGCCAGGCATCGGCACGCGCGTGATATTGCAGTCTCCAAAGACGCACTACGCGTATTCGATCAGCTCGCTGGCCGAGCTGCAGGAGTATGCGGAAGAGGCGCGACTGCACATCCTCGCCATCGGTACGGTGATCGTGCACGGCGAAAGGGCGCGTCTGCTCGAGTGCGCGGACGCGACGCGGTGGCTGCACATCGACGGGATACGCCACCGCCGATCCGACGGCGTGGCGATGGGCGTGACCGAGATCTACTTGCGCGATTGCTTCGACGGCGTCGAACACCATCTGAAGCGGCTCGTCGGTGCCACGCACGTCATGCTCGCGCGCGAATACGGCGTCGTGATCGACGAGATCCGCCAGGATGCCCGTGCCACCTTGCTGTCGCCGGAGTATGCCGAGATGCTCGATGCCGAGGCTGGCGGTCCGGCGATGGAGGTGGTCCGACGCTACTACCTCGCGGATCGGCAGCTCGTACTGTCGGGTCGCATCGTGTATCCGGCGGAGCGATTCAGCGTCTCGTTGCGCTTTCGTAGATCGATTCGAGGCTAGCGCGGCGAGGTGCCCGCATCGGGGGCGGCGCGCTTCACCGTGCGCCAGCCGACCGCAACCGGTCGATCGCGCCGAGCAGCGTCGCCGGATCCACGGGCTTGACCAGCAGCGGGGCGCCCAGCGCGTCCGCATCGCGCAGGCGCTCGGGTGACGTCTCGCCGCTGATCAGGAGGACCGGCAGGTCCGGCAGCCGCTCGCGAAGGCGGGTGACCGCGTCGAACCCGCTCTCGCCGTCCTGAAGGCGGATGTCCGCCAGCACGATGCTCGGTCGCAGTTGCCCGGCGACCGCCCAGGTGCGGGGCGAATTGCAGATTTCGCGCGCCGGCGATACCTTAGACGGCCGTTCGCCCCGGCCGGGCGATCGCCGGGACCGACACTCGACGGGCGGGGCAGGGGCGTTCCCGCCAGCCATCCAACGAAACGAACGCCGAAACGTACGCAGTACCACGCCCATGTCCCCCGCCGTCGCCGCCGACCTCCGTCCCTCGTTCGCCCGTACCAAGATCCAGCTGCCGCGCGCGAGCGGCGACCTGGTCGAGCGTCCCCAGCTCGAGGCGCGGCTGGGAGCGGCGCTGTCCGAGCGGCCGCTCACGCTGCTGATCGCACCGGCGGGCTGGGGCAAGACCTCGGCGCTGGCACGCCAGTGCGGCAAGCTCGACGCCGACTGCCGCGTGATCTGGGTCTCGCTCGACGAGGACGACGACGTCCCGCGCTTCCTCGCGTGCCTGAGCGGCGCGCTCGCCCCGCTCGACCTTCCCTGGCACGTGTCGCCGGCGGCGCTGCCGGTGCTGGCCCAGGGCGATCGCGGCCTGCGCGCCGTGTCCGACGAGATCGTCAATGCGTTGGCCGAGGCGTTGGTCGGGCGCGGACTGCTGGTATTCGACGACGTGCACCGCGTGAACGATGCGCGCATCGTCGAGCTGCTCGCGATGCTGGTCGAGCACGTGCCACCGTCCTGGGGCGTGGTCATCGCGTCGCGCAGCGAGCCGGCCCTGCCGTTGGCGCGGCTGCGGGTGTCGGGGCGCATGGCCGAGTTCCGCCAGGGCGACCTGCGCTTTCGCGACGAGGAGGTGGCGGCGCTGCTGCGCCAGGCGTCGCGCGACGAGGCGGGCGCCGCGGCGCTGGTCGCGCGCGCCGAGGGCTGGGCCGCGGGCCTGCGCCTGATGCTGAGCTCGTCGTCGCAGGGCGCGGCGATGCCGGGCGCGCCGATGCGCCACGTGTTCGACTACCTGGCCGAGGAAGTGCTCGACGCGATGGCGCCCGAGATGCGGCGCTTCCTCGTGCGCTGCTCGGTGCTGCCCGAGCTGACCCCGGCGCGCTGCGCGCAGGTGAGCGGCATGCCGGCGGCAGCGTCGCTGTTCGACGAGATCGAGCGTCAGGGGCTCTTCGTCACCGCGCTGGATGCGTCGCACCAGACCCTGCGGCTGCACGACCTGTTCCGCGACTTCCTCGAGGCGAGGCTCGTGCGCGAGGAGCCCGGCGAACTGCCGGCGCTGCTCGTTCGCGCCGCCGACGGCGAAGACGATCTCGTCCGTGCGCTGACCTGGCTCGCGCGCGCCGAGGCGTGGGGCAGGCTGGCCGACCGGCTGCTGCGGCACGGCCAGGACCTGATCCACGGGGGCCGTGCCGCCACGGTCGAGAAGTTCCTGGCGCTCTGCCCGGGCACGCTGTTCGGCGAGCGTGCCGACCTGCATCTGCTGCAGGGGCTGTGCCACTTCAACCGATTCGCCTTCGACGAGGTCGTCGCGTCGATGGCCGAGGCGGCCACTGCGTTCGACGCGCAGGGCCGGCGCGACGACGCGGCGTTCGCGCGCGTGCTGATGTACACGTCCAGGATGAACACCGGCGGCATCGACGAAGCGCGGCGCGGCCTGTCCGAGATCGCCGCCCGCGACCACGGGCCGGTGGTCAACGCGCTCGCCGCCCTGTACAGCGCCTGGGTCGCCATCGCCGACAACGATCCGGGCGCGGTCACGCCGCACTACGCGAGCATGGTCCGTCATATCGAAGCCAGTGCGTCGGTCGAGGCGCTCGAGATGACGTACTTCCAGATGTTTCTCGTCGGCTACCCCGGCATCGACCCGTGGATGGCGCGCTGGGAGCGCCTGGCGGCGGTGCACACCGGCGATCGAGCGGGGCTGCTCCGCACCGCGCTCGCGCACGTGCGCGCCGGGCGCGCACTGGCGGCGGGCCGGCTCGACGACGCGGCCCAGTGGCTCGACAGCGCCGACGACGACATCGAGTGGCTCGGCAGTCCGGTCGCGGCCGTGTCGGAGAACGCGTTCCTGCACATCGTCGTCGACGCGGTACGCGGGGACGCGGCGGCACTGCAGGCGCCACACGACCGCTATGCGCGGATCTACCACGCGACCCCCGGGCTGTACCGCGCACACGCCGGTGGCCTCGCGTACGTCGAGAGCTTCGCGCGCTGGCTGCTGCACGACGACGCGGCGCTGCAGCCACTGGCGGACGAGGCCGCGCGCCTGCGCCATCCGCACGAGTGGCGCACGCTGGGCAACGAGTTCGCCGAGATGGCGGCGAGCGCGGCGCTCGCGCGCGGCGATGCCGCGGCGGCGCTGGCGGCGCTGCGCGACCACGTGCCGGCCATCAGCTGCACGCAGAGCTTCAGCTTCTCGCGCTCGCGCCTGCTGCTGGCCGAAACCTACCGCGCGCTGGGCCGGCTCGACGACGCGGCCGCGACGCTTCGCCCATGGCTTGCCGACGTGATCGCCGGCGGCGCCTGCGCCGGCGCCGTGCTCGCCGGTCCGCGGGTGATGGTGCCGCTCGCGCAGGCGGACTGGGCCGGGCGGCTCGATGCCGCCGAGCGCGAGTGCCTCGCGCGCATGCGGGCGCTGGCGGTCGACGCGCGCGCGCAGGCTCGACGCGGACACGGGCAGGACGCGCAGCACGGGTTGAGCGCGCAGCATGAGCAGAACGCGCCGCACGCGCAGGCGTCCGTGGCCGACGCGAGCGATGTGCCGCTTGCGACGCCGGCCGCGCAGGCGCGCAGCGGCGCAACCACGGCGCCGGCCGGCGCCCATCCTCACGGCTTGTCGGCCCGCGAGCTCGAGGTGCTGACGCTGCTCGCCGCCGGCGACAGCAACAAGGTGATCGCGCGCCGGCTCGACCTGAGCCCGCACACCGTCAAGCGCCACGTCGCCAACATCCTGGGCAAGCTCGGCGTCGACACGCGCGGGCAGGCGGCCGCGGCCTTCCGCGCGATCCGGTCGTAGTTCGGCCGTAGGTCGGCCGTGGTTCGGGCGAAGTCGGGCCGCCATCCAACCGCGGTCAGGCGGAAGTCCGGCCGGAAGACACCGGGCCGCGTTCCGGATCAGGCCGCACGCGCGACCGGCGCCGCGTCCGCAACCGCGACTGAATCCTGGACGGCATCCTCGAGCGGATTCTCGAGCGCGTCCTCGAGCTTGTGCCACTCGTCGGCCGGCAGGCGCTCGCTCGCAAGGGCCAGTACCGCCTCGAAGGCCGGTGCCGGCATCTGCCCGCGCATCTCGCGCAGCATGAGGGCGCGATCGGCGTGCGCGATCGCCGGCAGCATCCAGTGCAGGATGCCGAACATGTCGGCCGGCGAGATCGACGCCAGCAGCCGATCGTGGATCGCCACCAGTTCGGCGTCGCTGTAGGCGGCCCAGAGCGCCGCGTTGTGCACCGTCTCCTCGACGTCCATGTGCACGAAGTTCTCCGCCACGAACAGCGCGAGCCGCCGGTACAGGTGGTCGGCGCTGGCCGCGGACGGTCGCGATTCGAGCCGCGCCGCGTCCACCTCGAGCGCATCGATCGCGGCGACGTGCTCCTCGTGCTCGGCCGTGATGCGCGCGCTGGCGCCGGCGCGGGCGGCCTCGATCGCCGGATGCAGGTGGGCATTCTCCGTCTCGAGGTGGTGACGGCACTGCGCCAGCAGTTCTCGCACGGCGGTCACGGCGGTGCGCGTCGCCGACGCATCGGCGGTGTAGACGCTGCCCACGCGCAGCAGCGCGTCGGTCATCGCCATGCGCAGCGCGCGGTGGATGGCGGCATACAGGTTGATGCGCGGGGCGGCCGGCGCGTCGAGCGGCTCGGCGGGCGCGACGGTGTGGAGGCGGGTGGCAGTGGTCATGACGGATTCCTCGGGTTGGCTGCTGCGGCGGGTTGCCGGGCATGGGTCGAAGCATGCGGACGCGCGCGCCGCCGCACATCGCTCCGATGGGCCAGCCGACGGGCCACGACGACGCCACCCGAGGTCGAGCCCGGGCCAGCGGGCACCCGCCACGCCATGGCCCATTGCGCCGCGGGTCGATGGCTCTTCCGGCTGATGCGGCCCGCGCGCCGATCGCCGACGATGCCTCCATCCGCGGCTGCCACCCCCGAGCCCGCCCCCTCAAGGAGCCCATCATGTCCTCGATTCCCGTCCCTCGGCCCCACTCCCGCGACGGCGCGACCCCGCCCGTCGTCACCCCGCGCCGCAGGCGCTGGCCGCGGCGCGTGGCGATAGGCCTGGCCTGTGTTTTGGCGCTAGGGCTGGTCGCGGCCGCGACCGCCGTCGGCCTCGGCTACCGCAAGCTGCAGCGCCAGGTCGACCTGCCGGCGTTCGCGACCAGCCGGGTCGACGCCCGCGCCGCCGACCTGGCGCACGGCCGCTACCTGTACGCCTCGCGCGGCTGCGCCGACTGCCACGGCGCCGACGGCGCCGGCCGGCGCGTGATCGGCGCGCCGGACGAAGCCTTCTACATCAAGGCCCCCGACATCTCGCATGGCACGCCCGCCGCACGCTTCGACGACACCGACTGGACCCGCCTGCTGCGCCACGGCGTCAAGCCCGACGGCCGCGCGACGATGATCATGCCGGCAGAGGACTACGCCCGCATGACTGAGCACGACTTCGCCTCGCTGGTCACCTACGTGCGCAGCCTGCCCGCGGCTGGCGGCACCGCCTTCGAATCGCGTTGGCCCTTGCCAGTGCTCGCCGCCTACGGCCTAAGCGCGATCAAGGACGCGTCGGAGAAGATCGACCACGCGGCGGCGCCCTCGCAGCCGGTGGCGCGCGAAGTTAGCACCGAGCACGGCGCCTACGTCGCGCAGATGTGCGTCGGTTGCCACGGGGCGAAGCTCGAGGGTGGCCGCATTCCTGGTGGGCCGCCCGACTGGCCAGCGGCCGCGCGCCTGGCGCCGGGTGAGGGCAGTGTGATGGCCCACTATGCGAGTGCCGATGCCTTCGTCGCGATGCTGCGCAGCGGCCGCAGACCCGACGGCACGGCGATTGCGGTGATGCCGTTCGAGGCGCTGAGCAAGTTGGATGATGTCGATGCGCGGGCGTTGTATCGGTACCTGAGTCGGGCGGGCGGACGGTAGGGCGGCACGACCGTCATCGATCCGCAGCTGCATGCCCGCTCCCTCGCGCGCGGACGCGATCGAGCTTGCGCGCGCCGGCGGGTGCGTCAATCCAGTCGCGCGAGGCCACGCGCATGCCGCTGCACGTCCGCGACGATCAACTCGGCGAAGCGGTCGACGACCTTCTCGAGGCCGATGCGCGCCGCCTCTGCCGACTGCTCGAGCGCCTCGGTCGACGGATAGATCGTCGATGGCGGCGTGGTGACCCAGCGCGGTCGCCGCCGCCGTTGCGCCAGTCGGCGTAGTAATCGAACGAATCGCGGGCAGTGCCGTGGCCAGTTGCCGGTCGAGCAGATCGAGCGGGTCGAAGCGCACGTCCCAGGGCCCGCTGTTCGCGCTGCCGATTCGTCAGAATGCCGACCGTGATCGCGCTGGCGATCAGGCCGGTGACAAGGTCGCCTGTGGTTGCGCGTCCGAGCGGCACGGGAACCGGCACGGTGATGGCGGATCCGGCGCCGAAGCCCGTTCCCTGCCAGCTCGACGCGAGCGTTGCCGGCAACAGCGCGAGCCCGCGCAACGGCGTTGGTGCCGGCGGCTCGGGTTCGGGTTCATCGCGACCGCTGGTGGCGCGGCTGCCGAGCGACACGCCGCCGATTGCCGGCAGCGGTAGCGTTGCGGCACCTGTCACCTGACGCCGCCGTGCAAGCCCGTCATGGCGGCTGGAAAGTGGTCAGATGTTTCTACAGCTTAGCCAGCGTGGGCGCGACGCCGGGGACCCTACTACACGAGAAGGGACTCGCCATGGCGTCGCCGGGTGACGATCCATTTACCGCGATTGGGGCCAATGTCAACATGCTCATCGGCACCGCTGCGCGCGATCCGGTCAGCGGCACGGCGGCGCACAAGTCGAGGTGGAGCGCTTCAGACCGGTGTGCCGATTGCACATGCGGTATGCGCGGCGTTGATCCATTTCGTTGTGGGGAACGGCCTGGCATCTGGAGAACAGCCTCCGATGTTTGGTCGAAAGGCGGCTCTTGGAGAACTTGCTGCTGATAGTGATAGTTATCATAAGTCGACTTCGCCGCAGGGCTCTGAAAGGCGGTTTGCAGGAGGGTAGGGGAGGGCGCGGCAGCCGTTGGCGGGCGTCGTTTTTCCCTGCAGGCCTTCCTTCGTAACCGCCAGCGTAACGCGTAGGCGAGCCTTCTTTTCAGGAGACGTACATGAAGGTCAACGGTAGCTGCCACTGCATCGACTGCCAAAGGCTCACCGGCCCGCCCGTCGGAGTCAACATCCTGACGCTGCCCGGAACCTTTCGGGTCGTCGCCAGGTTGCTTCCGCGCACACCGACGCTGTAAGACGAGACCGGTGGGCCGAAAAGGCGGGGCGGCCGGGCCGGCCCAGGGCAAGCAGGTTACGCGTGAGGCCGGACAGCGGCGGATCGATGCGGCGCAGTTCGCGTTCGTGCGCGCGGTCGTTCTCGGCATCCCGATGCGGGAGGCGGCAGACCGGTACCTCGGGGAAGGGCTGGATCTGCGCGTCGTACAGTCAGAGCTCCGCTGGTTGCGCACCGAACTGCTTGCGGCCGCCAGACGGGGCGGAGTGCCAGGCGATGTGCGAGCCCCGCAGCTCGACATCGCGCAGATCCCGACTTCGCTGCGCGAGGCGCCGCCCGCCGTACCGTCGCTGGAGCAGTTCCGCGAGAGGGTCGATCCGGACGGGTTCTACGGGGAGGCCGAGCTGCTTGCGCTCTATAAGCAGCAGCACGCGACCCCGGACGGCGGTCGGCGGGTGGCACGGCTCGCGCGCCTGCGCGAGCGCCAGAGGCGGGCGCTTGATGCAATCGAACGCATCCTGGTGTTCCCGCCGAGCCTTGACGATCCGCCGTCGGCCTGGCTCGAGCCGGCCACGGCCCGGCGCATCGAGGCCGTAGGCCTCTCGACCCTCGTAAAGCTCGCGGACTGGATCCGCCAGCGCGGTCAGCGCTGGTGGACCGTCGTGCCAAGAGTCGGGGAGGTGGCGGCCGGGCGGGTCGTCGACTGGCTGCGTCGCAACGCGGATGCGCTGGGAATCCGGTTCGATGCGAGCGTGACGATGTCGCGCAGGGAACTAGTCGCGCGCTGGCGGGCGGTGCCGCAGTTGTCCGGTGTGCTCGCGCCGCTGGATCGGCTATTCGTGCCGGCCGACCTGGACGGAAGCCGGGGCACGAACCGCCTGCCGGGTCTCTCGCGCTTAGGTGCCGCGAACGACCGGGAAGCCATCGAAGCCTGGATTGAGGCGCGCGCGGGGTCGAACGCGAACACGCAGCGCGCCTATCGGCGGGAGGCGGAGAGGCTGCTGATATGGGCGATCTTTGAGCGAAGGAAGCCCGTGTCTTCGCTGACCGTCGAGGATGCGATCGCGTTCCGAGTGTTTTTGCGGGATCCGCAGCCGGCCGTTGGTGGGTGGGGAAGGGGAGGGCGCCTCGGATGTCGCCAGACTGGCGGCCGTTCAATGGGGCATTGTCGGCGGGCAGCGTCGCGCATGCGATCACGATCGACGGGGCTGCGGCTGTCCGAACTGGCAGACGCGAGAATAGGGCGGCTGACCGTCCAGGCCGATGAATCGACGGAGATCGATCAGACTGAAGTGGACGCGCCAGCTAAGGCGGACGAGGAAGGCAGCTTGCATGGAAGACGCGTGTTGCTTCGCGTCCTGGGGAAGGGCGGCAAACTCAGGACCGTGCCGATCGTGCCGCAGGTCGAGCAGCTTATCGATGCGACGCTTGCTGCGCGCGGGCTGTCCGACTGGGTCTTGTGTCAGCGCGAGGGGCTGAACGGTGTGCGGCTGCTTGGACCCCTCGGAGGCAGACGGCCAGTTGAAAAAGGGCTGTCCCATACGATGGTCTATAAGATCGTGAAAGGCGCGTTCGGGCAGTGCGAGGAGCTCTCACGCAAACGCGGTATGGATCGGGATGCGGAGGTCTTCGCGAGTGCGTCGACGCACTGGTTGCGGCACACTTTCGGGCGGCACGCAATGGCGCACGATGTTAAGCCGAACGTTGTGCAGGCGGTGCTGGGACATGCAAGTCTTGCGACGACGACGCGGTACTCAAGCGAGGACGGAAAGGCCGCGTGGGATGCGGTGCGGGCGTTCTCGAGGAAGCGAGTCTAGGATGTTGGATTGTTCCACTGTGGTACGCCCGGCAATCTCGGCAGGACCCCGGTCAACTTGTCCTCGTTACGCAGAGTCGCGGCTTGAGACTGTGTTCCGTCACCTGTTGTATTCGGACCGTCAAAGACAGCTGCCACCAGCACCAGTCATCGCATTGCGCCCAGCCAAACCGACCGCTTTGTATCGGGAAACCTCAGCTCAAGAGCATGTCCACCGCGATCAGCGGCAGAGCCAATTAAGTCCTCCAATAACCCGGGTCTGCTAACCTGAGGGTTCAGAGAGCGAAGGACATGAACGACATCATCTGCCCGCACTGCGGAAAGGCTTTTAAGATCGACGAGGCCGGCTACGCCGACATCCTCAAGCAGGTGCGCGATAGTGACTTCGAGCATCAACTGCACGAGCGGTTGGAACTCGCCGAGCGTGCTAAACAGAGCGCCGTAGAACTCGCTCGCGCCCAGCTGACTGCTGAGTTGCAGAAGCACAGTGCCGAACGAGAGGCCGAAATCCAGAAACTCAAGACCCAGCTGGAGGCTGGCGAGGTATCCCGTCAGCTGGCTGTCGCTCAGGCCCTGGGCGATGTCGAAAAGCAGAGGGATTCCCTTGCCAGTGAACTAGACAAAGCCAGGCAGGAAACCCTGACGGTCCGGCAGCTGGCCGAGGCGCAACGTACGGCCGAGTTGCAGCTCACCGCCGCCCGGAAAGACAGCGAAATCCAGGGATTGAAGGCACGACTAGCAGAAGTCGAGCTTTCTCAGAAGCTCGCCATTACCGAGGCGTTGACTG
Source organism: Lautropia sp. (assembly GCA_050248115.1). Taxonomy (GTDB): domain Bacteria; phylum Pseudomonadota; class Gammaproteobacteria; order Burkholderiales; family Burkholderiaceae_E; genus Lautropia. The sequence goes on along the minus strand of JBFWSZ010000007.1, from coordinate 1,208 downwards.
GCGTCGAAAAGCAGCGTGACGAACTGCAGGCTAGTCTGGCTCAGGCCCGGCTGGAAAAGCATCTGGCGGAGCAATCTCTTAAGGAACGCTACGAAGTCCAGATCAGGGATCGCGACGACGCTATCGAACGCCTGCGCGACATGAAGGCGCGCCTATCCACCAAGATGGTGGGCGAAACTCTAGAGCAGCACTGCGAGACCGAATTCAACCGGATCCGCGCCTCCGCCTTCCCACGGGCCTACTTCGAGAAGGACAACGACACAAGCACCGGAAGCAAGGGTGACTACATTTTCCGCGACACCGATGAGTCCGGCACTGAAATGGTCTCCATTATGTTCGAGATGAAGAACGAGAGCGATGCGACTTCCACCAAGAAGCGCAATGAGGACTTCCTCAAAGAGCTGGACAGGGACCGTACGGAGAAGAGATGCGAATATGCAGTGCTGGTCTCCCTGCTGGAACCCGACAGCGAGCTCTACAACACTGGCATCGTCGACGTGTTTCACCGCTACCCGAAGATGTATGTGGTGCGCCCGCAGTTCTTCATTCCGATCATCACGCTGCTGCGCAACGCGGCGATGAACGCGGTCAAGTACAAGACTGAGTTGGCTCTTGTGAAGGCCCAAAACATCGACATAACAAACTTCGAGAACGAACTTGAAGGTTTTAAGACCGCGTTTGGCAAGAACTACGATCTGGCCACGCGCAGGTTTCAGACCGCTATTGACGAAATCGACAAATCCATCGACCACCTGCAGAAGACCAGGGACGCGCTCTTGGGTGCTGACCGCAACCTGCGCTTGGCCAATGACAAAGCCCAGGACGTGACCATCAAGAAGCTAACCAGGGGCAACCCGACCATGGCCGCTAAGTTTGCGGAACTTAAGAATCTCGGTCCCTCGGCTGCGGACTGAGCGCCAAAGATCTCTCCTCCCAGAAAATCCTTGGCGCGATGCTTTGTTCTCCGAAGCGACCGGCCCGAACAGTGATCAATCGCTGCCAAGGGCTGTTGAAGGCGGTTAATCGCGTTTTGGCAGGGTTCACCATCTCGCGCAAACTGGTTGTCCGCTCCGAACGCACGACTAGGGCGTGTTAACACTACAGCCCCTGCTTAGGATAGAATATTGGGATGGAAATTACACCATCCCAATACGAGACGATTGCCGACTGTCTTCCGGTGCAGAGGGGCAACGTGAGCCTTTCGAATC
>JBFWSZ010000006.1:0-507061 GCA_050248115.1 Lautropia sp. | reverse complement strand
AATCAGCCGCCATCCAGTGACTTCAGCCAGCACGGCCGTACCGACTAAAAACACCCCGAAGAAAGGAAACCACGAATAGCTGCGGGGAGCTTCTTCGGTCATGTCATCGGCCACATCAACAGGGGTTCGCACTGGCGGCGGCGCAACGATGCGGCGCCAGATGAGGGAGATTGCCGCGAGCAACGCCAGCCCAATCAGCAACGATGCAGGGTAGTACCAGCTCGTGATGTTGAGCGAGATCGGCAGGACGCCCGCCGAGATGGCCGGGGCAATTGGCGATTGCAAGGCACGGATGATGAGGATGGCCGCAGCGATCGCCAACAGGATCGGCACGATTCCGCTGCCCATGCTTTGGACGAGGATCGCTCCCACAAGCCCGGTGAGCAGCGGCGTAAGAACGAGCACCCCCGGCGCTTTGGCCCAGGTGCCGTGTGGCTGCTTGATCACGACATGGGCCAGGGCGCCCAGTTCCGGAAAAAGAATGTAATGAACCTGCGTGGCCGCCGCGATCCACGCGATCACACGCATGTAGAGCGCTGCCAGCAGCTCGCCAAAGAATCCCAGCGGAAGCGACGACCGCCGGATACGAAACAATTTCATGCCTTCTACTCGCAGCATCCCCCGGCAACACCTTCTTGCTTGGACGGACACTTGCTGATGCCGTAAGAGCAGAAGACACAGCAGTCGCCCGGCTTCGGTTTCAGCAATTCATGGCACGCCGGGCATTCTCAGAAAAACTGGCACGAATCCACCGGCATGACTTCCGCTTTCTTGAAGCCGCACCTCGCAACACGTGATGGTTGACTCCAGGGTGGGCGCAGAACTCATTTCGGCTCCGCTGGCACGGCATAGGAAGCAGGAGCCGCATCCATCGGCATCGTTGTCACCGCATCCATCTTGCTTTCCTTTCAAGGATGCTGCGGGCGAGACCATCGAAGTCGTTTTCGACGAGGTCGTAAGCCATGTTCGGGTGGGGATCGGGTGGACCGGACGGCCCCCATTCTTCGGGCCGGTACACGAATGCGGTGCGGAATCCGGCTTTGTGCGCGGCGTTGAGGTCGAAGTTGTGGCAAGCCACCATCATGATTTGCGACGGCTGCAGATCCAGCCACTTCGCGGCGGTGGCGTAGGCCTGCGCATGGGGCTTGTACGCGCCGATCATCTCGCAAGAGATGACGGCATCCCAGTTCAACCCGTTCTTGCGCGACACGTCAACGACCAGCGACGTGGGCAACATGGTGAAAGAGACCACAGGCAGTTCCTGCCTCAGCTCGGCCAGCGCCGCCGGGAAGTCCGGCCAGGTATCCAGAGCGTGCCAGGCACTCCACACCTCATGCCGGTCATCGGCGGTGAATTCCTGCAGCCCGAAGTGCGCAAGAGACTCGTCCAGGGTTCGACTGTGTACATATCGTCCATGTTGAATTCAGGCTGCAGCTGCCCGACGATCGCTTTCATGGCGCGACGCCGCCAGTCGTTCACGACTTCATGCCAGTCGACCGAGAGGCCGCACCGCTGGCCGACACGCTCGATGGCGCCAAATAGACCCGCGTGCCAATCGAGGATCGTGCCCCCGGTGTCAAATGTCAGTGCCTTGATGCGCATAACAATCTCTCAATGAAATGAGCGCGTCCGCATCGGCAGCGAAATTGCCCGACCTGGCGAGAATGCCGGCCCTGGGTCGACACAAGCGAAGCAGGCCGGGGCCGCTTGGCCGCTCGATCGGGGCAATTGCGATGTACCCGAGCCCGTTCAGCTTGCCGTGCTCGTTCCGGTCCGAGTGCTCACTTCGTCCCCGCCGGCAAGACATAGGACGCGAAAGCCGCGTCCACCGGCGTATCGAACAGGTGATTGGTGTAGTTAGAGATCGTCTTGACGGCGATGGCGAGCACGACCTGTAGGGCTTGCTGCTGGCTGTAGCCTGCGCTGGTGAAGGTCTGCAAACTTCCTTGGGACGGGTTGCCCTGCGTTTGCACCATCTCTTTGACGAACTCGGCCAGGGCGCGCAGCTTCGGATCATCAATCGTCCCGCCCTCACGAATCGCCTGGATCGCCTGCGCCGGCACCTTGGATACCTTCTCGGCGATCATGCTGTGAGCGGCCACGCAGTAGTGGCAAGCGTTCTCCCGGCTGATGGTCAGGAATATGACCTCCTGCTCGGCCGGCGTGAAGCCGGATTCCTTGCGGAACCAGTCGTACCCATGCAGATAGGTCGAGAGCGCGCCGGGGGCGTTGGCCATTTCCCCGTACATGTTGGGAATGCGTCCCATCTTCTTACGCGTGTTGCTCAGTATTTCAAGCGCCTTTTCGTCGGCGGTGTCTTCGGAAACCAGGGGGAGTGTCAGTTTGGCGTTCATGGGTTGGTCCTCGTAGAAAGAAATCCTGCTTCCAGGGTGGGTTTGATGATGGCGAAGTAGGGTGAAACATCGAAGTCGCGCGGGGCGAACAGGCTGTGGTGCCGCACATGAAGGATCTCGTCCACACAGCCTGGGCACATCGGGTTTTGCGACGGCACGGTCTCGATCAGCGGCAGGATCGGATAGCGGATCGACTGGAAGGCTTGGGCGATCAGCGTCGAGCAGATGGCGCGGGTGGGATCGCCGCTGCCCAGGGCGAGCATGCGGCGGCGCCAACGCACCGGCACCGGCGGCGTAGGCAGAAGGTATCGGGCCAGGTCGATCACGTTCTTCAAGTCGTACTGATGGCCCAGCCGGGCCACCGCGGTACCGATCAGGGTGTCGATTTCGGCAGCGGTCAAGCCCACCGGCCGACACACTCGGGCATGCAGGTCGGCGAACTCGGCCACGCTGACCAGGCGCACACCTTCGTTCAGGTCGGCTTCGAGGAAGCAGCGGGGCCGCCCTTCGGCATCGGCGGGTCTGCCGGCCGAGCCGACAAACAGTGCCGCATGCGACCAGGTGGATTGGGTCAGGTACTTGATGGCGACGCTGATCCGGCTCTGGCCTTCGACCAGCAGCACGTCGCCGGGCCGCAGGCACGCCATGAGAAGGTCTGGATCAGTTGCCGGTGCGACGCCATGCACGTGATGAGGCTGACTGAGGTAGCGGCTCAGTCCCGCCCCACACTTGCGCGCGATGCTGTCCAAAATACCTGCCATGGCGTCACCCGGTCGAAATGACGGTGAACTTCGGGCCGAGCATGGCTCAGAACCTCGTCGTCAGTTGCGTGAGCCAAGCCGGCGAATGCTCGACCAGCCATGCTTCCATCGGCTTGTCGGCGCCCGTCAGGATCAGGACGGCCAAGGCCACCATGACCGCGCCCAACAGGACTTTTCCGGTCTTGCCTACGTGCATGAGCTTGGATCGGGTGCGGCCCATGGCGCCGCGCGACACATAGGCAAGGGCCACCAGCGGCAGCGCCGCGCCGACGCCGAACACCGCCATCATCAGGGCGGATTGCGCCAGGTTCGTGCCCTGGCTGGCCAGGACGATGGTGGCCCCGAGCGTCGGCCCCACGCAGGGACTCCAGACCACGCCGAGCACCAGGCCGATTACGAACTGCCCAATCAGCCCATCCAGTTGAACGCGCGCGAGCAGGATGTTTCCGGCGCTGCCGATGCCCGATGTCAGCGACGCGAAGCGCTGCTGGAGGACGCTGGACATGAGCACCAGGCCCAGCAATCCCAGGAGGGCCGCACCGACGCCCCGGAAGATCGAAGTGTCGATGCCGAGCGAGGCGCCTGCCCAGGCCAGGGCCGTACCGACGATGGCATAGGACAGCGCGAGGCCAGCCGCCAGGGCCAGCGGCGCGTGTCTATGGGCGTTCACCGCCGAGCCAATCAGGATCGGCACGATTGGCAGGACACAAGGGGATAGCGTCGAAAGCACCCCCGCGAGCAAGCCGAAGCCGTAGGAACCGAGGCCGAGTGCCATCAGCGCGTGGTTTTCTGAATCAGGCCCTCGATGCCGACCTCGGTCGTGTCACCTACCGAACGGGCCACCTCTTTGGCGCCCTTGAAGCCCACCAGCGTGCTTTGCATGCTGACCTTGAACGCGCGGACGGTGCTCTTTTCGCTGTCGAAATCCACGGTCAGCAAAGTCACATCCTTGTAGGCGGGCTGCTTCATTAGCTTCTCCAAGATGGGCTTTTGCGCCTTGCACGTGGGGCACCATGTCGCGCTGACATCCACCACCACAGGTTGGCCAGCACGTGTCAACCGGTCGAACTCGGCCTGGCTGAACGGCTTGATTTCGCCAGCGGTAGCAATGCCTGCGAGCGCGCAGAGCGCGAGAAATGCGGTGGTCGTGCGTAGCTTCATGGTGCATGTCCTTATAAGGGGTTACTCGGCTATCGGAGTTGGCCGCCTTGTCTTAAGAGGTGGAAGACGGTCAAAACGGTTCGCGGGCGTCAGAAAATATTTCTGCGCAACGAGAACCCAACGCCCCCCCGGTCACCTCTTAGTGAGGCGAGGCAGCCTTTTGCGGTCTCGATTCATCCACCACAGAGGAACACCCGTGAAAACATCATCGAAACTTGCATCCCTGACTCTGGCCGCACTGACGGCGGCTACCCTTGCGCTGCCCGCCGCCGCGCAAGGAACGAGCGACGCTGCGAAGTGCCAGCCCAAGGCGGGCATGGCCCAGTGCGCGGCGAAATGTGCTGGCAAGTGCGGCGCTCAATGCGGCGCCAAGTGCGGAACGAAAAAATCTGCCGCCAAGCACAGGGCGAAAAAATGTGCTGCCAAGTGCGCCCCGAAATGCGCTCCCAAGTGCGGCGCCAAGAACTGACCTGAGTGCGGCGGACAAGATCCACCACGCCTGCCGCCAGCGGTGCTGTTCGCGCCGCTGGCGGCAGGCTGCTTGAAACCTATGCAAGCCTCGCTGAGCGCGGTGAGCATCTTTTTGGCAGTTTGCTCGGAGGGCAACCCCCGACGCAATGGGCGCACTACCCCGAGGACGACGCGATCGACCCCGGCAGTGGATTCCAATGGTTCTATCACTCGCACTCGCCGCAGGATCGTTCAAGTTCCGCCGAGCATGGCCACATCCACTTGTTTGCAAGGCGCAAGCGTTGGTCACGTTTCCTGAGCACCCGCAGCGAATCAGAGGCGCATTTTTCGCGTCTTGAGGGAGGGCCGCTCAAGAGGGGCAACACCCGGCATCTCCTTGCCATCGGGTTCGATGCCAAGGGTCTACCCACCAGCTTGTTCACCGTGAATAGCTGGGTCACAGGTGACTCGATGCTGTCCGCATCGTCCACGGCCGCCTTGCTCGATCAGCTCGCATTGAACACCGGTCATCCGAATGTCGATGCCGTGGTGCAGTCCGTCATTCGCCTCTACGCCGGCGAGATTCGCGGGTTGCTTGAGGAACGTGACCGTACCCTGTTCAGCTTTGCCGGCGGCGAAGTGCTCGCAGACGAGTCACTTGAGATTCTTTCGGAACTCTCACTTGATCTCGATGGAAAGCTGGCTGGTGAGCCGGCTGCTTCAAGCGCTTGAAAGCTGCGGCTATCTGTGCCTAGCGGCATCAATCCTGCCGGCTGCTCGTTTAACTGAGCTGCCTTCTTGGCGCTCCCCCTGCGATGACGTGCAGAACTATTTCTCTCTCCCTGCGAACCGTTTTGCGCTGCACGGCCCTCTTTGCTCACGAGGGATGTCCTCACACACCACCGGACCAAAGGAGATCGCAATGTTTTACGTCAAGAATGTCCCTACATGGGAGCGCATCTTGCGCGTCGTCATGGGCGTGATGGGCCTGGCTTTCGCCGTGATGAACTGGGGAAGCTCGGGCTGGGCCGTCGGCATTGGCGTCATGGCCGCCATGCTTGCCATGACCGGGCTGTTCGGCTTCTGCCCGATGTGCGCGATGGTCGGCCGCAAGCTTGACAAGAAACACTAACCCGCCTCGGCGACACTCGGTTTGGTCATTGCCTTGTAGCCGCTGAAGTCGTCGCACATGGCTGCGCGCCTCGTCCGAGCCACGTTCTAGCCGTCGCCATTCAGACTTTTTGCTTAAGCGCGAACCGTTTTGGCGCTTTTACGCCTCTTCTAAGTACCCACAGGGAAGAAGGCCGCCACGGCGGCCTTCTTCCCTGTGACCGGCTTCTCTCTCAACAGACCGCTTCAGGCGATGGGGGCTCATCATGTACTGCAGCACTTCCGTGACCGCGCAACTGATTCGTGGCGTCTTGGCAGCAGCATCCATTGCGGGGGCAATCTTTTTGACACCGCATTTTTGGCCGGCGCTAGCGCTACTTCCCCTGGCCATCTACTTCATGCGGGGATGTCCTGCCTGCTGGCTTGTGGGGTTGATGGAGGCCATTCGGGTTCGCAGCGAGCGCAAGCCGCTGCTGTAGTGCGATCCACAAACATGGAACTACGTCATCTACGATGCTTTCTTGCAGTCGCGGAGGAACTCCACTTTGCCCGCGCTGCCGAACGACTGCACATTGACCAATCGCCGCTATCCCGCACTATCAAGGAGCTGGAGGAAGAACTTGGCGCTCGCCTTTTCGTTCGCACCACCCGCAGTACACAACTGAGCCGCGCAGGCCAACTGTTATTGGAGCACGTGCCACGTATCTTTGCTGCGCTGGAGCAAGCTCGCGATAGCGTTAAATCCGCGGCCAATGGTTTTCATGGCCAGTTGCGCATTGCCTTGTCCGACGGCATTACGCCATCGCGCCTGCCAGCCCTGTTGGCACAATGCCGCGAGGAAGACCCCGAGGTCGAGATACGGCTGTTCGAGGTGCCACTGGCCCAGCAGATCAAGGGCCTGCACGACGATCTCTACGACGCTGGTTTTTCGATGGCCGATGAGGTGGACGATGGCATCGTGGCTTGCCCGGCCTGGGAGGACGAATTGATGGTGGCGGTGCCGGCTCGCCACCCTGTGCTTGCATTCAAGCGCGTTCCACTGGGGGAGGCGCTGCGCTATCCCTTGGTACTGGGCGACCCGGCGGTATGCGAAGGCCATGCGCGGCAGGTTGATCGCATCCTGCGCAAGCACGAGCAAGAACCACTGATTGCGCAGTACGTCGCTACGTTCGATCTGATGATGACCCTGGTCTCCGCTGGGCTTGCACTGGGCCTGGCAGGCACGGCGCACATCGCATCCAGCCGCGAATCCGGTGTCGTGGCCCGGCCGTTGGCGGGGCGGCCGCCGATGCTCACCACCTATCTGCTGCGCCGTGACGCAGAGCCTTCCGAGATGCTGGCCCGGTTCATCGAACGAGTGGCCTTCATTGATTCAGCGGATGACCTCGACGCCGCCGAGGACTCCCACCCCACCCGATGAAAGGACTGGCACCATGAACAAGGTGATGCTGCTGATGCTGGCCGCCACGCTGACCGCATGCGGCCCCTCTCAACCTTCGGAAACCGTGGATTTCCTCGTGGCTCATCCCGAGCGCATCAAGGAGATTCAACGGCAATGCAAGGAAGATCGAACAAAGGTCGGCGATGAACTTTGCCGCCGCGCCGCTGAAGCCGCCAATCGGCGTTTCTTCGGCGATCGGCCGGAGCAAAAATCCAAGTAGCACCTTCGCAGTCGCCTCGCCGCGACGAAGTTCTCGCTGCTATCTCACCACGCCGCAACGCGCTCGCGTCTGCGGCGTTTTTATTGCCTTCGCTCCCGCAAGAAATCAGGCTTTTTCGGCCTGAATCCTCGCCATAACGGCCTTTGACCGGCCTGCACCCACACCTTGATCCTCGGTGCTGCGGCACCTGCGTGTGCCGTGATTGGAGGCAGGATCATGCAAGGGACGAACGTGCTGTTCGGTCAGATCGCCGTGGTGTTCGGCATCGTGATCACCGGCGTGTGGGCAGCCACACAATGGACAGCCGCCGCCCTGGGCTATCAGCTACGCCTTGGCTCGCCCTGGTTCGACTTCTTCGACACGCCCATCTATCACCCGTGGCGGCTGTTCGAGTGGTGGTTCTTCTTCGACGCCTACGCGCCGCGTGTCTTCGACATCGGCGGTGCCATCGCGGGCGGCAGCGGCCTGGTGGCCGTGCTGGTGGCCATCGGCATGTCGATCTGGCGCTCGCGGCAATCGCGTCTGGTCACGACCTACGGATCGGCACGCTGGGCGAACGCGGATGACATTCGCAAGGCAGGGCTCACGCAGCCTGGCGGTGTGTTCCTCGGACAGCACGAACGCCAGTACCTGCGGCACGAAGGCCCGGAACACGTCCTGACCTTCGCGCCCACCCGCTCGGGCAAGGGCGTGGGCCTGGTGGTGCCGACCTTGTTGAGTTGGCCCACGTCCGCCGTCATCCACGACATCAAGGGTGAGAACTGGAGCATTACCGCCGGCTGGCGCTCGCGCTTCTCGCATTGCCTGCTGTTCAACCCGACCGATGCGAAGTCAGCGGCCTACAACCCGCTGCTGGAAGTCCGGCGCGGCGCCCACGAAGTGCGCGATGTGCAGAACATCGCGGACATCCTGGTCGATCCCGAAGGCGCGCTGGAGCGGCGCAATCACTGGGAGAAGACTTCGCACGCGCTGCTGGTCGGCGCCATCCTGCATGTGCTCTACGCGGGCGAGGACAAGACGCTGCGTGGTGTCGCCAACTTCCTCAGCGACCCCGCGTGTCCGTTCGAGCTGACCCTGCACCGGATGATGACCACGCCGCATCTTGGTGATGGCCCGCATCCGGTGGTGGCGTCGGCGGCCCGCGAGGTGCTGAACAAATCGGACAACGAGCGCTCTGGCGTGCTGTCCACGGCCATGTCGTTCTTGGGCCTGTACCGCGATCCCACGGTGGCCGAAGTCACCTCGCGCTGCGATTGGCGCATCGCCGACCTGATCGCGGCCGAACATCCGGTGTCGCTGTATCTGGTGGTTCCGCCATCGGACATCAGCCGCACGAAGCCGCTGATCCGTTTGATCCTCAACCAGATCGGGCGGCGGCTCACGGAATCGCTGGATGGCAGCGATGGCATTGCCCGCCGCCACAAGCTGCTGCTGATGCTCGATGAGTTTCCCGCACTCGGGCGGCTCGACTTCTTCGAGACGGCGCTGGCCTTCATGGCGGGCTACGGCATTCGCAGCTTCCTCATCGCGCAGTCGCTCAACCAGATCGACAAGGCGTATGGGCAGAACCATTCGATTCTGGACAACTGCCATGTGCGCGTGACGTTCGCCACCAACGACGAGCGCACGGCCAAACGGATTTCCGAAACGCTCGGCACCGCGACCGAGCTGCGTGCGCAGCGCAACTACGCGGGCCACCGGCTCGCGCCGTGGCTCGGACACCTCATGGTGTCGCGCCAGGAAACGGCACGTCCGCTGCTGACGCCGGGCGAAGTGATGCAGCTACCGCCCGACGAAGCCGTGGTGATGGTGTCCAGTGTGGCGCCGATCAGGGCCAAGAAGTTGCGCTACTACGCGGACGCCAATTTCAAGCGGCGCGTATTGCCGCCGCCTGTGCTCGCAGGTGGTCAGTACGTCGATGTACCGCCATCGCGGCCCGACGACTGGATCGGGCTGGCGATTCCCACCGTGCCTGTCGCTCCGACCACTGCGTCCGCTGACGGCCTGGGCAGCGCCGCCGACGACGGCGGCCCGCGCCGTCAGCCCGAGCTTTCCGAGGCCGTCGCCTACGACACCGAGCAGGCCACGCCCGCGGCCGACCTCGCGTTGCTCGATGACGACGACGACCTGCCGCTCCCCCTTCCTCGCCAGCTTGATCCGGCCATGCAGCGCACGGCCCGGCTGGCTGCTCTCGACCCCAACGACGGAATCGAGCTATGAGCCAGCACCGCTTGAACCTCTTCATCCAGCCCGAGCACGCCAAGCGGCTCGATGAGCTGGCCGCGACCAAAGGCGTGTCGAAATCCAGCATCGTCGCGGCAGCGCTCGCATCGTGGCTGTCGCCCGATGCGGCCGACCAGCGCGAAGCGGCGATTGCCAAGCGGCTGGATCGCCTGTCGCACCATGCCGAGCGCATGGAGCGCGACCAGAACATTGCCATCGAAACGCTGGCGTTGTTCATCCGCTACTACCTCACGGTCAGCACGCCCGTCCCCGAGGCCCATCAAGAGGCCGCCCGTGCCCAGGGCAAGGCGCGCTTCGAGCAGTTCACCGAGCAGCTTGGCCGCCACCTGCTGCGCGGGCGCAGTCTGGTGCGTGACCTGGTGGAGGAACTGCATCCCGACCCGATGCGGATGGAGGACGCGGCGGCAGCCGCGCAAGCGCAGGAGCGTGCGTCATGAGCGCCGTTCCGCGGTCAATGAGTGCGACGTCGCTCGACCGCCGCATCCAAATGCTGCGCACGGCGATGGGGCCGCTGATCGCCGCCGCGCTCGAAGACCCGGACGTGGTGGAAATCATGCTCAACCCGGATCGAACCTTGTGGATCGACCGGCTTTCATCGGGCCGCGCACCGATGGGTGTGGAGCTGTCCGAAGCGGATGGCGAACGCATCATCCGACTCGTGGCCGCCCACGTCGGCGCAGAAGTGCATCGCGGCCAGCCGCTGCTGTCCGCCGAGCTGCCCGAAACGGGCGAACGCTTCGAGGGCATCCTGCCCCCGGCCGCGCCGGGGCCGGCCTTTGCCTTGCGCAAGCGCGCCATCGGCGTGATCCCGCTGGAGCGGTACGTCATCGACGGGATGATGACCAGCGCCCAGGCGGGCTTTCTGGTGCGGGCCGTGCGCGAGCGCCAGAACATCCTGATCGCGGGAGCCACCAGCAGCGGCAAGACCACGCTCGCCAATGCCTTGCTGGCCGAGATCGCCGCCACGGGCGACCGCGTGCTGGTGCTCGAAGACACGGTGGAGCTGCAATGCGCGGCACGCGACCACGTGCCGCTGCGCACGCGCGCGGGCGTGGTGTCGATGACAGAGCTGGTGCGCTCGTCCATGCGCCTTCGACCTGATCGCGTCGTGGTCGGCGAGGTGCGCGGCGCCGAAGCACTGGATCTCATCAAGGTGTGGGGCACCGGCCATCCGGGCGGCATCGCCACCGTCCACGCCGGCTCCGCGCTGGGCGCGCTGCTGCGCCTGGAGCAACTGATTCTCGAAGTGGCGGTGAACCCGCCCCATGCGCTGATCGCCGAGGCGGTCAACGTGGTGATCCACATCGCCGGGCGCGGGCGCAAGCGCCGCATCGAGAGCATTGCCCGCGTCGTCGGCTTCGACGGCGTGGGCTACCGACTGGCGGACGCGATGGAAGCCTCGTTTCCAGAGCTGCCGCCGATTTCCGATGCCGCACCCGCTGCGGCGACTTCCTCATCCCCTGACTCACCTGGAGAACTGCCATGACGCAGATGATCGTTCCTGCTTTCCGTCTTTCTGTAAATCCGGCTTTGCGCCTTGTGCGGCTGCGCAGCCTGGCCCGCCCTGCGGGGCAAGGACTGCTGCTGGCCGCGCTGCTGTCGTTCCTGGCCGGCACCGCGCAGGCGGCCGGTTCCTCGATGCCGTGGGAAGCGCCGCTGCAATCCATCCTCGAATCCATCCAGGGGCCGGTGGCGCGCATCGTTGCCGTCATCATCATCATCGCCACGGGCCTGGCGCTCGCCTTCGGCGACACGTCGGGCGGCTTTCGCAAGCTGATCCAGATCGTGTTTGGCCTGTCCATCGCGTTCGCGGCTTCGAGCTTCTTCCTGTCGTTCTTCAGCTTCTCGGGCGGGGCCGTCGTATGAGCGGCCCGGACACCTTCGCGGCCGGCTTCGAGGTGCCGCTGCATCGCTCGCTCACCGAGCCGATCCTGCTGGGCGGCGCACCGCGCACCGTGGCGATTGCCAACGGCACGCTGGCCGCTGCCGTCGGGCTGGGCCTGCAACTGTGGATTCCCGGCGCCGTGCTCTGGATCACCGGCCATGCGCTGGCGGTCTGGGGCGCGCGCCTTGACCCGCAGTTCATGGCCGTGTTCGCGCGGCACATCAAGCACCGCCCACTGCTGGACGTGTGAGGTGATGCCATGCTGAACCTTGCCGAATACCGCCAGCGGCCCGCGTTGCTCGCCGACTGGCTGCCGTGGGCCGGGATGGTTGCGCCGGGCGTCGTCTTGAACAAGGACGGCAGTTTCCAGCGCACCGCCCGGTTTCGCGGCCCTGATCTCGACAGCGCGACACAAGGCGAACTGATCGCCACGTCAGCGCGGCTGAACAACGCGCTGCGCCGCCAGGGTTCGGGCTGGGCGCTATTCATCGAGGCCGAGCGCCGCGCCGCAGCCGACTATCCACGCTCCGAGTTTCCAGAGTCGCTGTCGTGGCTGGTGGACGAGGAGCGCCGCGCCGCGTTCGAGGAGTCGGGCAACCACTTCGAGAGCGGCTATCACCTGACGCTGGTGTACCTGCCGCCCGAGGAATCCCGTGCCCGTGCTGCCGGGATGCTGTACGAGAACCGGCCCACCGAAGGCGTGGACTGGCGCGAACGCCTCTCGGCCTTCGTCGCGGAGACAGATCGCATCTTCGATTTGCTCGACGGCGTGATGCCGGAGATCGCGTGGCTCGATGACAGCCAGACGCTGACCTACCTGCACGCCACGGTTTCGACGCGGCGCTACCGCGTGGGCGTCCCGGAAGTGCCGTTCCATCTCGACGCGCTGCTGGCCGACTCCGCGTTGGTCGGTGGCTTGGCGCCCATGCTGGGCGATCAGCACCTGCGCGTGGTGTCGGTGCGGGGCTTTCCCACCTCGACCTGGCCGGGGATTCTGGATGACCTCAACCGCCTCGGCTTTGCTTATCGCTGGAGTACGCGCTTTCTCTGCCTCGACAAAGCCGATGCGGAAAAGGAGCTTTCCCGCCTGCGCCGCCAGTGGTTCGCCAAGCGCAAGAACGTCATCGCGCTGCTGCGCGAAACCATCTTCCAGCAGGAATCGCCGCTGGTCGATACCGACGCCAGCAACAAGGCCGCCGATGCCGATGCCGCCTTGCAGGAACTGGGCAGCGATCAGGTGGCCTTCGGCTACCTGACGGCGACCATCACCGTCATGGATGCGGACGCCGCCGTAGCCGACGAGAAGCTGCGCATGGTGGAGCGCGTAATCCAGGGGCGCGGCTTCGTCACCATCCCCGAAACGCTCAATGCCGTGGATGCGTGGTTGTCCTCGATCCCTGGCAACGCCTACGCCAATGTGCGTCAGCCCATCGTCTCGACGCTGAACCTGGCGCACCTGATGCCGGTGTCCGCCGTTTGGGCCGGGCCGGAGAAGAACGACCATCTCGATGGCCCGCCGCTGATCGTCACGCGCACCGATGGCGCGACGCCGTTCCGGCTGGTCACGCACATCGGCGACGTGGGCCACACGCTGGTGGCCGGGCCGACCGGCATGGGCAAGTCGGTACTGCTCGCCACTTTGGCGATGCAGTTCCGCCGTTATCGCGGCTCGCGCATCTTCGCCTTCGACATGGGGCGCTCCATGCGCGCCACCATCCTGGGCCTGGGCGGTGAGCACTACGACCTGGGCACGGACGGAGAAATCGCTTTCCAGCCCCTGGCCCGCATCGACCGCGAGGGCTACCGCACCTGGGCGGCCGAATGGATCGAAGGCCGCTTGCGACATGAAGGCATTGCGGTCGGCCCCGACGAGAAGGCCGCCATCTGGTCGGCGCTCGGCAGTCTCGCCGGCGCCCCGCTGGAGCAGCGCACGATGACGGGCCTGTCGGTGCTGCTGCAATCGAACGCGCTGCGGCAGGCATTGGCTCCCTACGTACTCGGCGGCGCGCACGGCAAGCTGCTGGACGCCGACCATGACCGGCTCGGGATGGCCGACGTGCAGGGCTTCGAGATGGAGGAGCTGATGCACAGCAAGGCCGCCGTCATGGCCGTGCTGCATTACCTCTTTGCTCGCTTCGATGAACGCTTCGACGGCGCGCCCACGCTGCTGATCCTCGATGAAGCGTGGCTGTTCCTCGATGACCCGGTGTTCGCGGCTCGCATCCGCCAGTGGCTCAAGACGCTGCGCAAGAAGAATGTCAGCGTCATCTTCGCCACGCAGTCGCTCGCGGACATCAAGGATTCGAGCATCGCGCCGGCGATCATCGAAAGCTGCGCCAGCCGCATCTTCCTGCCGAATCCGCAGGCCACCGAACCGCAGATCAGGACGATCTACGAAGGCTTCGGGTTGAACTCGCGCCAGATCGAGATCGTGGCCACCGCGCAGCCCAAGCGCGACTACTACTACCAATCGCGTCTCGGCAACCGCCTGTTCGACCTCGATCTGGGCGCCGCGACCTTGGCCTTCGCGGGTGCCTCCATGCCGCAAGACCAGCGCGACATCGACGCGGTGCTCGCTGCGGTCGCTATCTCCACATCTTCCTCTTCCTCCCCGTTCGCAGCCGCCTGGCTGCGCCATCGCGGCCTCGATTGGGCGGCTGACCTGCTGCCTTCGTTCCCCGGCCTCGCGCCGGGTTCCCTCCGTACCACTGACCACCCCCAGGAGAACCTGCCATGAAATTGCATACCCCCAAGCTCGCCGCGTTGACCGCCGCCTGCGTGCTCGCCTTCGGCATCGCGCAGCCCGCGCACGCGCTGTTCGGCGTCGGCGACATCGTGCTCGACCCGACCAATCTGGTGCAAAACACGCTCACCGCCGTTCGCACGCTGGAGCAGATCAACAACCAGATCCAGCAACTCCAGCACGAAGCGCAGATGCTCATCAATCAGGCGCGCAACCTCGCCAGCCTGCCGTCCAGCGTGGTGGGCCAGTTGCGCGCGAACCTGGCGACCACCCAGCGCCTCATCGCGCAGGCCAAGGGCCTGGCCTACGACGTGACGAGCATCGACCGGGAGTTCGCGCGCCTGTATCCCGAGAAGTACGCCGCCACGGTGAGCGGCAATCAGATGTATCTCGATGCGCAGGAGCGTTGGAAGAACACGCTCAATGGCCTGCAGACCACCATGCAGATGCAGGCCCAGGCGTCGCAGAACCTGAGCGACGACGAAAGCGTGCTGGCCGACCTCGTGGGCAAGAGCCAGTCGGCCGAGGGCGCGCTGCAAGCGATGCAGGCCATGAACCAGTTGCTGGCCCTGCAGGCCAAGCAGTCGATCCAGACGCAGCGGTTGCAGATCACGCAGGATCGCGCCGCCTCGCTGGAGCTGGCGCGGCAGGCGGCGGCCACGGAGCGCGGGCGCGAGGTGACGCGCCGCTTCCTGGGCGAAGGCACGCCGTACACGCCGCAGCCCGTGGACTTCTACAACCGCTGACGGAGGCCGCCATGCAACGCGCGCCCGTCGTGTTCGCCTTCGCCGTTCATGCGCTTGTGCTGGCCGGCTGTGACCAGCCGCAGCGGCTGTCGGTGGATGCGCTGGCCGCCGATGCGTCCCGGCTGCACGCGCTGCGCGCGCAGTGCCGCGCGGGCGAGCACGACGGCGCGTTTTGCACGCAGGTGGCGCAGGCCGACCTGCGGCGCTTTCTCTCCGGCCAGGCCGGGCCGGGCGAGTACCAGACGCTGGCCGACCTGCCGCCGATCCCACCCAGCTTCGATGAACCCGCCGGTGGCAATGGGGCAGTCGCTCTGCCTGGGCAGGAGGACTCGCCATGAACGACGTGACGGTCATCGACCGCTTCCTCGATACCTTCTCGCGCTACATCGACTCGGGCTTTGGCTTGTTGCACGGCGAGGTGGCTTTTCTGACCGCCACGCTGATCGTCATCGACATGACGCTCGCCGGGCTGTTCTGGGCGATGGGCCACGCCACCGGCCAGGGCGAGGACGTGATCGCCAAGCTGATCCGCAAAGTGCTGTACATCGGTGCCTTCGCCTACATCATCGGCAACTTCAACTGGCTGGCCGGCATCGTGTTCCGCTCCTTCGCGGGCCTCGGCCTGACGGCCAGCGGCTCGACCCTGAGCATGGAGAACTTCCTGCAGCCGGGCCGGCTGGCGAAGGTCGGCATCGACGCCGGGGCGCCGATCCTGAAGCAGATCGGCGACATGGCGGGCTTTCCCGAGGTGTTCGTGAACATCACGCCCATCGTCGTGATGTTCCTGGCGTGGCTGATCGTCCTGCTGTGCTTCTTCGTGCTGGCGATCCAGCTTTTCATCACGCTGATCGAGTTCAAGCTGACCACGCTCGCGGGCTTCGTGCTGGTGCCGTTCGCGTTGTGGAACAAGACCGCATTTCTCGCCGAAAAGGTGCTGGGCAATGTGGTGTCGTCCGGCATCAAGGTGCTGGTGCTGGCGGTGATCGTGGGCATCGGCTCGGGACTGTTCGCCGAGTTTCAGGTACAGCCCGCCGAACCATCCATTGACCATTCCGTGGTCGTGATGCTGGCCTCGCTGACCCTGCTGGCCTTGGGCATCTTCGGGCCGGGCATTGCAACCGGGCTGGTGTCCGGTGGCCCGCAGCTCGGCGCAGGTGCGATGGCCGGTGCCGCGCTGGGTGTGGCCGGCGCTGCCGTTGCCGTAGGCGCTGCGGCCACGGGTGTCGGCGGCGCAGTGGCCGCCGGGGCGCGCATGGCACCCGCAGCCGCCAAGCTGGCCGGTAGCGGAGCGCGTGCCGCCGCTTCGACGGCCAGTAGCGCACGGTCGGCGTTCCAGGCTGGCTCTGCATCCGCCGGCGGTGGCCTCAAGGGCGCTGCCGCTGGCGTGGGCAATGTCGCCAAGACCGGCGCGCAGGCCGCTGGGCAGAAGGTGGCCGAAGGCGCGCACTCGATGAAGGAGCGTGTCGCCGCCGCCTTCCGGCCCGATGACGCTGGATCGGCGTCGGGGGCCGGTGCTGGAAACGAATCTCCCGCTTCAACCCCGTCCACCGCGCAACCCGCGTGGGCCAAGCGCCTGCATCGCAGGCAGCAGCTCACCCATGCCGCGACGACCGCCGCCCACACGCTGCGCGGCGGCGACGGCGGCAGCTCCAGCCAAGGCCCGAGCCTGCGCGATTCCGATTCCTGATCTTCAAGGAGAACCCCATGCGATTCAAACGACCGCAGGTGCGCTACGCCGACACGCCGCAGCCTGCCACTCCGTACCAATCCGCGGCCCAGGTCTGGGACGAGCGTATCGGCTCGGCCCGCGTGCAGGCCAAGAACTGGCGCTTCATGGCCTTCGGCTGTCTCACGCTGGCGGTACTGATGGCGGGCGGCCTGGTCTGGCGCTCGGCGCAGTCCATCGTCACGCCCTACGTCATCGAGGTGGACAACGCGGGCCAGGTGCGCGCGGTCGGCGAAGCCGCCACGCCTTATCGGCCCAGCGATGCGCAGATCGCCTACCACCTGGGCCGCTTCATCGGCCTGGTGCGCAGCCTGTCCATCGACCCCATCGTGGTGCGGCAGAACTGGCTCGATGCCTACGACTACACGACCGACAAGGGCGCCGTGGTGCTCAACGAGTACGCCCGCGTGAACGACCCGTTCGCGCGCATCGGCAAGGAATCGGTGACGGTGCAGATCAGCAGCGTGACCCGCGCCAGCGACACGTCGTTCAACGTGCGCTGGACGGAGACACGTTTCGTCAACGGCGCGCTGGATCGCACCGAGCGCTGGAACGCGGTGGTGTCCATCGTGCAGCAGACGCCGCGCACTGAGCAGCGCGTGCGCAAGAACCCCCTGGGAATCTACGTCAACGGCTTGTCGTGGAGCCGCGAACTGGAAGCGAATGAAGGAGCAAAACCATGAATGATCTTTTCCGTAAATCCGCCTTGCCGATCGTGTTGCTTGCCCTCGCGGGTTGCGCCACGCAGGGAAAGCCGCCGCCGACCATCTCGCTCGATGAGCCGGTGCAGGCCCAGCCGCTGCCCAAGGCGCCGAAGCCGGTCGAAGTCGTGGCTGTGCCCGAGGTGCTGCCAATGCCGGCGCAGATGAAACCCATCCCGGACGCCAAGCCCGCCGCAGAACCCGCCGATGAAACCGTGCGCGTGGCTCGCGCCAACGCCGAGGCGCGCATTGCGCCCACGCGCGAAGGCTACGTCAACGCGATCCAGGTGTGGCCCTTCACCGATGGCGCGCTGTACCAAGTCTATGCGGCCGTGGGTCGCGTGACCGTGATTGCGCTCCAGCCGGGCGAGGAGCTGGTGACGGTGGCCGCTGGCGATACCGTGCGTTGGATCGTGGGCGACACGTCCAGCGGCAGTGGCGATGCTTTGCGCGTCAACGTGATGGTCAAACCGATCCGCTCAGGGCTGAAGACCAATCTGGTCATCACGACCAGCCGCAGGACGTACCTGCTGGAATTGACCTCGACCGAGAAGACATGGATGGCATCGGTGTCGTGGGAATATCCGAAGGACAAGATGCTGGCCCTGCAGCGCCAGGCGCAGGCGGCCAGCGCCGCCGCGCCGGTCGATGCTGGCCTGTCGCTGGAGAAGATCCGTTTCCGCTACGCGGTCAGCGGCAGCAATCCGCCGTGGAAACCGCTGCGTGCCTTCGACGATGGCGAGAAGGTCTACATCCAGTTCCCGCCGGGCATCGCCCAGGGCGAACTGCCGCCGCTGTTCGTCATTGGCGCGCAGGGTGACGGGCAACTGGTGAACTACCGCTTCCGTTCGCCGTACTACATCGTGGATCGGCTGTTTGGCGCGGCTGAGTTGCGCCTAGGTGGGGACAAAGGCGACGTGGTGCGGATCGAGCGCACGGACGGCACGCGGAGGAACTGACCATGAGCCAGGATGATTCCCCTGATCTTGCACCGCAGGCGGGCAAGGTCGCGCCAGAGGCGGTGGCGCTGCGCGCCCAGCCGCGCCCGGTCACGCGCCTGAACCGGCGCACCTTGGCCATCCTCACGGGCGGCCTGTCGGTCGCCGTGCTCGGGGCCACGATCTGGTCGTTGCAGCCGCACCGTCGCGGCGCGGGCGAGCAGACCGAGCTGTACAACGTCGATCGCGTGTCGAAGTCCGAAGGGCTGGACGGCCTGCCTTCGGACTATTCCAAGCTGCCGGCCAAGGTGCCGGAGCTAGGGCCGCCGCTGCCAGGCGATCTTGGCCCAGCCATTGTGAAGTCGCAGCAGCCGGTAACGCCGACGTATGCGCCGCCGGGACACGACCCGGAGGACGCTCGGCGCAAGGAGGCCGATGCGGCGGCGGCTTCGTCGGTGTTCTTCCGCGCGGGCACCCCCGGCAAGACCGCTGCGCCGGCCACTGCGCAGGTCGCGGCGGCCGGCTCGACATCGGCCTTGGCGGGGTTCGACCCGCTGGCCGCCGGGCCGGCCTCGACAGCGGCTCAACCCAGCGATCCCACCGCTGCGCAGAACCGGCAAGACCAGAAAGAGTCTTTCCTGAAAGGCGGCTCTACGGAAACCCGCAATTCCGGCAATCTGCAAATGCCGTCCTCGCCGTATCAGGTCATGGCCGGGACGGTGATCGCGGCGGCGCTGGTGACGGGCATCAAGTCCGATCTGCCGGGCGATGTGATCGCCACGGTGACGGAGCCGGTCTATGACACGGCCACGGGCAAGTTCCTGCTGATCCCGCAGGGCTCGCGCATCCTGGGCAAATACAACAGCCAGGTGAGCTACGGGCAGAGCCGCGTGCAGGTGGTGTGGAACCGGGTCATCCTGCCGGACACGTCTTCGCTGAAGCTCGACAACCTCGCGGGCACCGATCCTGCCGGCTATTCCGGCCTGGAGGATGACGTCGATTGGCACTGGGATCGCGTCTTTGCCGGCGCGGCGCTGACGACGCTGCTGGGCGTGGGTGCCGAGCTGGCCGCGCCGCAGAACCGGCAGGACGGCAACCGGGTCATCATCGCCGGGCAAGGCAGTCTGCAGGACAGCGTGAATCAGGTGGGCCAGGAGATGACCCGGCGCAACATGAACATCCAGCCGACGCTGACCGAGCGGCCGGGCTTGCCGGTGCGGATCATCGTCAACCGCGATCTGGTGTTGCGTCCGTACCAGCCGATGTTTTTCAACCGGGGAGCGATGCGATGAGCACGGCGAAGAAATTGCGGCTGGGGCCGCTTCCCAAACTGGAGTCCACGAAGCTGACCTTCGCATGTCCGGCCAGCCTCAAAGCTGACCTTGACCGCTATGCCACGCTACATGCGCAAACCTACGGCGAGGCGGTGGACGCCGCGACGCTGATCCCGCACATGCTGGAGGCGTTCATGGCGGGGGATCGGGGATTCAGGAAGGGCACTGCGACACGGGGCGGCACGCCATTGAAGCCGACATGATGGCGTTGCACACCATCCAACGGCATCCATCGAACGCGCAGCCCCTGAGCTGCGCGTTCTTCATTCTGGATGCTGCGAAGCCACTTGGGCTATGATGAAAAAACAAGCCCGCCGTTACTCGGCAATCCAGCACGACCAAGTGCGATCCGGCTTTCCCTCTCGACGCTCTTATGTGGTACCTAGCCCACCAAGCCGCAATCCTGCGCCGCGGCCCCGAAAAGAGCTAACCTACTGTCCCATATACGGTTTCAAGCCTTGCGTGCTTTGCGCGAAAGACTTGACACCAGAACTTTTTTGCACGCTTCGCCGTCCGGGGAAATGCCCAAATTGGGCACTTTCGGTGGACCGACGATGCTGATCAGGCTGATGACGACCGCAGATCTTGCGCATTGCCTCGCGCGCTGGCCGTTGCCGGATCTGCCGCCCGCCGTGGCGAAATCAACGCTCGAGCGCGCGTTTCGGCAACAGCGTGTGCGGGGCGCCGTCATCCAGGATCCGGCGACGTTGCGGGTTCTGGGCTTCGGCATGTCGGGCTTCGTCCGAGGCGCGAACGTGCTCGGACTCGCCACTTCCGGGATGCCGATGGTCGCCAGCCATGTCATCAGGGAGATCCGATCGGAGCCTGTCTACCTCGATGAGGCGGAGATGACGCGCGCGCAGCGCTGCGACGATCTGCACCTGTGCGTGATCGCCTATCGGCAGCAGACATACGACCCCCGAGACCCGATCGCGTTGGAGCTGATGCACGCCGGGCATTCTGCGTTCCGTCTGATGCACGAGGGCTTCGTGTTGCAGGGAGTCTGGCAGGAGGGCCTGCCGTCGGACCACGAGTGGATGAACGCCGGCGGGCTCCTGGTCAAGCATCGCACTGCCGGTTCCGATGCGCAGCCTCGTTGGCTGTACGGCGCGCTGCGCGAGGACGTGGCCACATCCTGGCCCAGCCACACGCTCGGTTACGTGCTGCGCCGAAGCACGCGTCGCCTCGGATTGAGTGCGGCGCAATGCCGGGTGGCCGAACTTGCGCTATGGAATCTGGACGATGAACACGTGGCTCGACGACTCTCGATATCGCCTGCGACGGTTCGCAGACATTGGCGCGGCATCTTCGAGCGCCTGGACACGAGCGAAGTCCTCAAGGACGATGCAACGGAGACGGGCGATCGGGCGGCGAGCACACGTGCGACGAGCACGCGGCGCGGGCCGGAGCGTCGCGGCAGGATACTGAACTACCTGCGCACTCACTTGCACGAAATCCGGCCTGCCTGAGAAAGTGCAGGCGCGGATCCAGGAAAGCGGAAGCGCCGCCGTGAGGCAGCGCGTGGGGCTCCCGCCGCTCAGATCAGTCCCGCGTAGGCACCGCCGTCGAGCTGCAGATTCTGCCCGGTCATGAATCCCGAGTTCGCGGCGCACAGCCACGCGCAGGCGGCGCCGAATTCCTCCGGCCGCCCGAGCCTGCCTGCGGGAAGCGTGTCGGCGATCCGGCGGCGCGCCTCCTCCAGCGCGATCCCGTGCTCCTTCATCATCCGCTGCGCCATGAAGGCCTGGCGCGGGGTGTCGAAGCGCTCGGGCAGCAGGTTGTTGATCGTGACGTTGTCGACAATCGCCTCGCGCGCGAGCGCCTTGCTGACCGCGGTGAGTCCGGCGCGCGCCGCGGTCGACAGTCCCATCGCGGCGTGCGGCGTCTTGACCATCGCTGAGGTGATGTTGACGATGCGGCCGAAGCGGCGCGCTCGCATGCCGGGCAGCAGCGCGCGGATCAGCAGCACCGCCGCGATCAGGTTGTTCTCGAGCGCGCCGATCCAGCTGTCGTGGTCCCAGTCGGCGAGGACGCCGGGCGGCGGGCCTGCGTTGTTGTTCACGAGGATGTCGGCGTCGGGGCAGGCGGCGACCAGCGTGGCGCGGCCGGCGTCGGTCGTGATGTCGGCGGCGATCGGCGTGATGCGCGGAGGGCGAGCACCGTCGCCGTTCGCCGCAATCGCCGCGCGCAGTGCCGACGCGGCGGCATCGAGCCTGCCGGCGTCGCGCCCGTTGACGACGATGTCGCAGCCTTCGGCGGCGAGTGCGAGCGCGCAAGCGTAGCCCAGCCCCTGCGACGACGCGCAGACGATCGCCTTTCGGCCGCGAATGCCCAGATCCATTGGTGTGCTCCTCGGGTCAGTGGTGGCGGATCAGGTCGGCGCCCTTCTCGCCGATCATCAGCGTGGCCGCATTCGTGTTGCCGCCGACGATCGTCGGCATGACGGACGCGTCCACGACGCGCAGGCCCTGCAGTCCGTGCACGCGCAGTTGTGCGTCGACGACGGCGTCGTGCCCGGTGCCCATCGCGCAGGTGCCCACCGGATGATGGGTGATGCCGCCGAGCGCGCGGATCGCGCCGTCGAGCGCCTCGTCGTCCTCGAGCGCGGCGCCGGGCAGCGTCTCGGTGGCGATCAGCGCCGCGATCGGCGGTTGCCGGTAGATCGTCCGCGCGGCGCGGATGCCCGCCCGCATCGCACGGCGGTCGTCCGGGTGCGTGAACAGGTTGAACGCGATGCGCGGCGGTGCCGCCGGATCCGGCGAGCGCAGGCTCACGCGGCCGCGGCTCTTCGCATACAGGTGGCAGACGGTCACGTAGAAGCAGTGTTCGGGTGCACGGGTGAGGCCTGGCAGCCAGAGCCCGGCGTCGACCCGCACCGGGTTGCACAGCAACTGGATGTCGGGTCGATCGAGCGATGCGTCGCTCCTGAGCAGCACGGTGCCGTTGCAGATCTGGGTCGCGAACGGGCCACGGCCGATGATCGCCCAGCGCAGCGCCGAGACGATCGCGCGGTCCAGGCGCAGTTGCCGAGCGAAGCTCACCGGCGCGTTCATGCGGTACTGCAGCGGCATGCGCGGATGCTCGATCAGGTTCGCACCGACGCCGGGCAGCGGGTGAACCGGCGCGATCGCGTGGCGCTGCAGTTCGTCTCCGGGTCCGACGCCGGATAGCAGCAGCAGGTGCGGCGAGCCGTACGCCCCGGCCGACACGATGACTTCGCGCCGCGCGCGCGCGAGGAGGCGCTCGCCGTCGCGCACGAGCGCGACGCCGGTCGCGCGGCGCTGATCGAACACGATCCGCTCGCTGCGGCTGCGGGTCAGCACGGTGAGGTTGGGACGCGAGCGCACCGGGTGCAGGTACGCGCGGGCACTGCTGTGGCGCCGTCCGCGCGCATCGATCGTCACCTCGCCGCGCGCGAAGCCCTCGCGGCTCGAACCGTCGTAGTCGGGATTCATCGGATGCCCGCAGGCGAGCGCCGACTCGCGCAGCGGCGCCTCGAGCAGGTGCGTCGTGTCGATCGGCCGCACCTGCTGCGGGCCGGCGTCGCCGTGGTAGGTGCCGGCGCCGCGCCAGCTCGTCTCGCTGCGGATGAAGTAAGGCAGCACCTCGTCGTAGCACCAGCCGGTGCAGCCCGCGTCTCGCCAGTCGTCGAAGTCGCGGCGATCGCCGCGGATGTGGAACATCCCGTTGATCGACGACGATCCGCCGAGCAGCCGCCCGCGCGGCACCGGGAGCACGCGTCCGCCGAGACCGGGCTCGGGCTCGCTGCGGTAGCCCCAGCCGAGGTGCGGCTTGCCGAGCGCCTTCAGGAAGCCGACCGGCATCCTCACGAGCAGGTCCCGGTCCTCGCCGCCGGCCTCGAGCAGCAGCACGCGCGTGCGCGGATCTTCACTGAGCCGGTTCGCGAGTACGCAGCCGGCGGTGCCGGCGCCGACGATCACGAAGTCGGCCTCGAGTGACATCGGCGTGTCGACGAACCGGCGCTCGCGCTTCGCGCTCAACCGGCGTCGCGCGTCTGCAGCTGGTGATATCGATGCAGCCGGCGCGCTTCGTCCAGCCGCATGCCGCCGCGCACCGCGCTTCGGATCCGATCCTCGGCCGACTCGATCGCCTCGGCGGTGTCGAGCACCCGATCCTCGTGCGCGGCCGGGATCACGAGAACGCCATCGGCGTCGCCGCGCATCAGATCGCCGGGTGCGACCCGTGCATCGCCGATGTTCACGACGACGCCAGTCGCCTCGACCTGCACGCGGTCCTTGCCGGTGCGCATCCAGTGGTCCTTGCTGAACACCGGGTAGCCGAGCTGCAGGCACAGCGTGACGTCGCGGCAGACGCCGTCGATCACGGTGCCGGCGATCCCGCGGCGGTGCGCGATCTCGGTCAGGATGTCGCCCCACACGGTCGCGTCGTCGCGCCCGCCGTTGTCGAGCACGATCACGCTGCCCGGCGGCACGTCGTCGATGTAGTCGCCGACGGTGCCGGGCGGATTGCCGGCCGGACCGTAGAGCAGCGTCCACGCGCGGCCGGACATCCGGAACGCCGCGTCGCGCGGCTTGATCCGGTAGCACTGGCCGGCGATGCCGAGCCGGTCGAGCGCGTCGGAGATCGTCGCGGTGTCGAGGCGCGCGGCACGGGCGGTGTTGCGGTCTTCGGTCACGTCGTGTTCCCCAAGTCGTGTTCGTCGTTCGGCGTGTCGGCGCGCGAGCGCCTCAGCGCTTCAGCATGTGCTCGTACGCGCCGCCCATCACCTCGCCGATCGGCGTGCCGCCGCGTATTGCCGTCGCCATCGCCGCCTCGCGCGCGGCGATCGCCTCGGCCGCCTCGAGTACGCGCGCGATGTCGGCGGCGGCGATCGCGATCACCGCGCTGCGGTCGGCGAGCAGGTAGTCGCCCGGCCGCACGTCGACCGTGCCGATCGTGATCGGGACCTGGGTGCCGAGTTCGACGATGCGGCCGCGCGCGGTGAACGAGGTGAGACTGCGACTGAAGATCGGGAAGCGCAGCTCGATCGCTTCGTCGACGTCGCGAAGCGGTCCGTCGGCGATCACGCCGGCGACACCGCGCACCTGGGCCCCGAGCGTGAGCAGCCCGCCCCAGCAGCCGGCCTCGACGCCGCTGCGCTGCTCGATCGCGATCACGTCGTCGGCGCCCGCGCACTCGATCGCGGTGCAGCCCAGGTGTCTGGGCGGGCCCGGCGGCGGCGCGCCGACGCCGAGCTTCATCGTCACTGCGCGCCCGGCGATGCGCCCCGGTCCGCTGCGTTGCGTGAGCCCGGTGACCGCGCCCACGAGGCCGAGCTTGTCGAGCGCGTCCGAGACCGCGCACGCGTCGAGCCGGCGCAGCCGTGCGACGAAGGGATCCGCAGGCATCGCCGTCATGCGCGCCCCGCGCTGGATGCGGCCGAGCCCCATTGCGCGAACGCAAGGCCGGTGCCGGTCAGCGCCGGCGTGCGGTACGCGGCGATGTACTCGACCCAGTCCAGCGGCAGCTCGCGCGCCATCTCGCCGACGACCAGCCAGTTGCGGATCTCGGAGCTTCCGGCCTGCAGGCTGCGCGGATCGAGCGACTCGAGCGCGGCACGGTCCTTGCGCGCGAGCGCGTCGAGCACGAACGCGTCGAGCGCCTCGTCGACGACGAAGTGCGACAGGCCGCCGGACGCGAGCACACCGACGCGGATGTCCTCGGGCCAGGCGGCGATCAGCTCGCGCAATGCGGCACCGAGCGCGACGCAGCGGCGCGGCGTCGGCTGGTTCGGCTCGTCGAACGTGTTCAGGATCACCGGGATCACCGGCAGCGCGACGCCCTGCAGATAGCGACGGTGGATGAACGAGAACGCGTGGCCCTCGAAGCGATCGTGTTCGAGCCCGTCCATCGCGGTGATGTCGAAGTCGCGATCGCACAGTTCGCGGATCAGCCATCGGGCCAGATCGGAGGCGACCGGATAGTCGCGGTCGGCACCCGGTTCCTGGCGCACCATCCGCGCCTTCTTGTACCAGCTGTCCGACGGCGCCAGCGACTGCTTCGCGTTGCGGATCGTCGCGCCGTAGTAGATCGCGAACGCCGGGTTGTTGGTCGTGCGAAAGAGCTCCGTCTGGTCGTCGCCGACGATCAGCAGCACGTCCAGCCTTGCTGCGGCGATGCGATCGCGCAGTGCGTCCATCGCAGCCACGGTGCGGTCGTAGCGTTCGCCCATCAGCGCAGGCGTCACCCTGGCCTCGGCGTCTGCCGGCGCCGCAGCGATCAGTGCGTCGTAGCTCGTGCGGTTTCCGGCACGGTCGAAGTACCAGGGATTCTTGGGGTCGACCTCGCGAAAGCCGTGCTGCCAGTCTTCGCGCTGGCACACGAGCATGATGCTGTGCGAGGAACCGAATGCGGTCACGAGTCGGGCCATCTGCGGGTCCTGTGGAGATCAGATCACGTGGCGCTCGCGCAGCGCGGCGATGCCGGCGGCGGCGTAGCCGAGTTCGGCGAGGATCGCGTCGGTCTGTTCGCCCCGGTGCGGCGCGGCCATGATCGCCATCGCGCAGAAATGGCCGGCGCAGAGGCCCGCGATCGGGATGCCGACTCGCATCGGGCCCTCGCCCGGCCTTCCGGTGACGCTCACGCCCATGCCCTGCGCGATGCTGTCGAAGCCGGGCCAACCGGCAGCCGGGCCATCCTGCCCGAAGCCCGAGATGCTCGCGTAGACCAGCCGCGGATTGACCGCACGCAGGGCGTCGCCGCCGGGTACGCCGGGCGGGATCTCGAGCTCGATCACGCGAGCGCCCAGGTCGGCGAGCGTGCGCACCACGGTCGGACCGGCGCGCACGCGCGACGCGTCGATCACGGTGAAGCGGGCGAGGGCGCCGTCGCGCTTCATGTCGCTTCGAACATCGGGACCGCCCGACCGTCCTGGCTCTTCACGAACACGACGCGCACGCGCTGCCCGATCGCGAAGCCGGACGTGTCGGCGCCGACGAGGTTCGTCATCATCGTCGGGCCCTCGTCGAGTGTCACGAGCGCGATGGTGTACGCGTCTTCGCCCTTGCCCATCGTGCTGAACGAGTAGACGGTGCCGGTGCCGGCCGATTGCGTCCACTCGGTGTCGTCGCTCAGGCAGAACGGACAGACGTCGCGCGGGTAGTGGTGGTACTCGCCGCACGCGCGACATCGCTTGACGAGCAGCCGGCCGGCATCGGCCGCGATCCAGTACTCGCGCGTCTCGGCGAGCACCATCGGCGAGGGTACCTTGCGCATCACAGACGCTCCAGGATCAGCGTCGCCGCGGTGTGGCGCGATGCGAGCGCGCCGCCGATCCCGCTCGCAATCGCCCAGTCGCAGCCGGCGACCTGCACGGCCGGCGCGGCCTCGCCGCGCAGCTGGCGCACCGCTTCGATCACCTTCGTGACCCCGCCACGGTTCGCAGGATGGTTGTTGCACAACCCGCCGCCGTCGGTGTTGAAGGGCAGCCTGCCGTGGCCTGCGATCAGGTTTCCGTCCTGCACGAAGCGCCCGCCTTCGCCCTTGGCGCAGAAGCCGAGGTCCTCGAGCTGCATCAGCACGGTGATGGTGAAGCTGTCGTAGAGCGACGCATACCGGATGCGCGATGGCGTGATGCCTGCCTCGGCGAATGCCGCTGGGCCCGACCATGCGGCCGCCGACACGCTGAGGTCGACCTTGCCGCCCATCGCGTTGCGCGGCGCTTCGCCGGTACCGCGCACCATCACGACCGGACGCTTCAGCGAACGCGCGATCTCGGGCCGCGCGACGATCAGCGCGCCGCCGCCGTCGCTCATCACGCAGCAGTCGAGCCGGTGCAGCGGGTCGGCGATGACCGGCGACGCGAGCACGTCGTCGACACTGACCGGTTCGCGCAGCATCGCGTGCGGGTTGTGCTGCGCATGGCGCGACGCGGCGACCTTGATCCACGCGAGCTGCTCGCTGGTGGTGCCGAAATCGTGCATATGGCGCTTCGCGACCATCGCGTACAGGTTCTGCGTCGCCGGGCCGTAGGGCAGCTCGAACGCGAGTTCCGGCGCATCCGGGTCGGGCGGGCGCAGCGCGAGCGGCGCGCGGGCCGGTGCGGCCGCCGCCGGGCGGGGCGAGGCGTCGCCCGCGCGGACGTCGGATGCCGAGGCCGCATCGGCACGTGCCTTCGCGCGCGCCTGCGCCTCGGCCATCGCCGCGCGCGGGCGGCCGGCGAGCGTGATCAGCGCGACGTTGCAGCGTCCGGCCTTGATCGCGGCGGCCGCGTGCGCGACATGCAGGATCGGCGCCGAGCCGCCGCAATCGGTGCTGTCGAGGTGGCGCAGGCTCAGGCCGAGGTACTCGGCGACCGTCGCGGTGCCGAGCCCTGGCGCGTCGCCGGCGCAGAAGTAGCCGTCGATGTCGTCCTTCGCGAGGCCCGCGTCGGCGAGCGCGCCCTTCGCGACGTCGGCGTGCAGGCGCAGCACCGAGCGCTTGTCGGCCTTGCGCGTCGGGTGTTCGTACGCGCCGACGATGCAGGCGCTGCCGTTCAGACTCATCGACGATCCCCGATCATTTCAGCGGCGTGAAGCCGGACGCCTTGATCACCGGTCCCCAGTGCGCGAGCTCGGCGGCGAGGATGCGGTCGACCTCGGGTCCGGGAGCGAAGTCGGCGACCTGGACGAAATGCTTCGCGAGCGTCTCCTTCACGTCGGGCTGCGCGAGCACCTGCTTCAGCGCGGCCTCCATCCGTTCGCGCTGTGCCTTGGGCAGCCCGGCGGGCCCCCAGATGCCCATCCAGCCGTTGTCGCCGCCGGTGTCGAAGCCCTGCTCGGCCATCGTCGGTACGTCGGGAAGCAGCGGCGAGCGCTGCTTCGCGAACACGCCGATGTAGCGCAGCTTGCCGGCCTTGACGAACTCGAGCGCGTCGCCGGCGACCATGTTGCCGGTCAGGATCTGGCCACCAACGAGGTCGTTGACCAACGGGCCATTGCCGCGGTACGGAACGACCGACATCCTGACGCCGGCGGCCTGACCGAACTGCAGGCCGTTGAAGTGCGTGTCGCCGCCCTGGCCGGCGGTGCCGAAGGTCCCCTTGTCGGGGTTCGCCTTCAGCCACGCGGCGTACTCCTTCGCGTTCTTCGCTGGCACGCTCTGGTGCACGACCATCGCCATCGGGTAGCTGTTGACGCGAGCGACCGACGTGAAGTCCTTCGTCATGTCGTAGCGCAGCACCTCGACCGGATAGGTCAGGTGCTGGAAGGTGAGCGTCGCGTTCGGCGCCACCATGTAGGTGAGGCCGTCGGGGGCCGCGTCCTTGACGGCGGCTGCGGCGAGCCTGCCGCCGACCCCGGGCCTGTTCTCGACGATCACGCCCTGGCCGAGCGGCGCGCGCAGCTTGTCGGCGAGCAGCCGCGCGATGCGGTCGGACGCGCCGCCCGGCGGAAAGCCCACCAGCAGCTTCACTGGCCGGTCGGACTGCGCGTGCGTCGCGCGCGGCGCCGTGAGGCCGATCGTCAGCCCCGCGGCGATCGGCAGCAGCGTTGCGGCGAAGGCGAGGGTACGCCTGCGTGCCGGCGCGGTGCTCGGCGGCGCGATCGCTCGTCGTTGGAGTTGCTTCGTCGGGTGCTGTGCTCGGTTCATCACGTGTCTCCGGTTCGCCGGCTCCTGCGGGCCGGCGGTGGTTTCGAAGGGACTGCATCGATCGGTGGTGCTTGCGTCGATCATCGAAGTTCGCTTCGGTCGGATGGACGCCACATGCGTCAGAGGTCGACGATGGCGGGGCCGTGCTGCGGCACACCGGTCGCTCGTTCGGTCGCCAGCCGCACCGCCTCGGGCTGACCCGCGTGGAAGATGAACTGCCGAAGCAGCTTGTTCCACTTCGGGTGGCGCTCGTACGCGGCGCGCGGCAGGCCGTTCAGGAAGAAGTCGCGGTGGTCGCTCGGCAGCACGATCGCGCGGTTGGCGTCCGCGTCGCGGATCACGCCCATCGGATCGCGCCCCTGCGCGATCGCGTCGATGTCGTTCAGGAACTGGCGACGCATCATCGCGATCCCGCGGTCGCTCGCACCGAGGCACTCGCGCGTGCGATCCGCGATCGCGCCCTGTCCGACCCAGCCGGCGATGTCCTGGTTGATCACGTGGCTGGTGATCCAGCGTCCGTCGGCGTCGTGCGTCGGCGCGGTCCACGACGGGATGCTCGCCTGTTCGAAGGGCTCGCTCTCGTTCGGCACCCGGATGAAGGACCAGAGCACCGAGCGCGTGTGCGTGTCGTCGACCGGCACGCGCCACTCGAAGTGGTCGCCGAGGAAGAACCCGTTCGGCCACAGGCACACGCGGCCGATGGTCCAGAGCGGGTCCGACGCGTCGGTGTCCTCGGTGATGCGCTTGTAGACGAGGCCGTGCTCGAAGGCCTCGAAGGCGACCTGCAGGTGGCGCGGCGCGTACGGGCCGTCTCGCTGCGCGAGTCGACGACCCCAGTTCGCGTGCATCCACTCGAAGTGGACCGGGTCGATCGAGTTCTCCTGTGCCTGCAGCCAGTTGCACGGCACGTCGGCGAACACGACCTGCACGAATCCGTTGCGCCAGTGGAAGGCCTCCCAGTCCGGAAGCTGCGGTGAAGGGTCGGGGCCGACGTAGGCCCAGAGCAGGCCGGCGAGTGCGCGGACCTTGCCGGCACGCAGGCGCGCCTTGTCGCGCAGCCTGCACTGCGGGTCGACGACGTCTTCGTACGGCTGCGCGACGCAGCGGCCGTCGGCGGCGAACTGCCAGCCGTGGTAGTGGCAGCGAAGTCCGGCGTTCTCGACGTAGCCGAATGCGAGGTCGGCGCCGCGGTGCGCGCAGCGGCGCTCGACCAGCCCGTAGGCGCCACCGTGTTCGCGAAACAGCACCCAGTCCTCGCCGAGCAGCCGCACCGCCTGCACTGGCTCGCGCTGCAGCGCGTCGACCGCCGCGACCGGGTGCCAGTGGCGGCGCAGCACTTCGCCCATCGGCGTGCCGGGGCCGACCTCGGTCAGCAGCCGGTTGCGCTCTGCGTCGAGCATCGCGTCACTTCTGCGGCGTAAAGCCCGAGCGCTTGATGATCGGCGCCCAGTGCTCGAGCTCGGCGCGCAGCAGCGCGTCGGTCTGCGCGGCCGTCCGGAAGTTCGGGTGTACCCAGAGCCGTTCGGCGAGTGTCTTGCGCACCTCGGGCATCTGCAGCACCGTCTCGATCGCGCGCTGCATGCGCTCGATCTCCTTCGCCGGCGTTCCCGCCTTCGTCCAGACACCGGTCCAGCCCTCGCCGCTGGTGACGTCGAAGCCCTGCTCGGCGAAGGTCGGCACCTCGGGCATCAGCGGCGAGCGCTCCTTCGTGAAGATGCCGATCACGCGGATCTTGCCGGCGCGCTGCTGCGCCATCATGCCGTCCATCAGGCTGATCGCCGCCGGCACGTGGCCGCCGATCAGGTCGGTCACCATCGGCGGAGAGCCCTTGTACGGCGTCACCGGCAGGTCGACGCCGGCAACGGCGGCGAGTTGCACGCCGAGAAAGTGATTCTGGCCGCCGAGCCCCGGCGTGCCGAAGCTGGCCTTGCCCGGGTTCCTGCGGACCCAGTCGACGAATTCGCGCGCGGTGGTCGCGCCGGTGTTCAGCGCGACCCCCATGCCCAGCGGATACGACGCGATCGCCGCGACCGGCGCGAAGTCCTTGAGGACGTTCCAGCGGATCTGGTCGCCGAAGACCAGCGTCTGGAAGGTCGGGGTCGCGTTCGGCGCGACCATGTACGTGAGGCCGTCCGCGTTCGACGCTAGCACCGCGTCGGCGGCGATCCGGCCGCCGGCGCCCGGCTTGTTCTCGACGACCACCGGCTGGCCGAGCACGGCGGGCAGCCGGTCGAAGACGACGCGCGCGATCGCGTCGGTCGCGCCGCCCGGCGGGAAGCCGACCAGCACGTGGATCGGGCGGTCCGGCTGAGCCAGCGCGACCGATGGCGCCGCGACCCCGATCGCCGCGAGCAGGGCGAGGCCTGCGAAGATCGCGCCGCAGTGGCGCCGTGGCTTCGAGCCTGGGCTCGTCGTGGGTGTCTTCATCCGATGTCTCCTTCGTTGTGCCCGCCGTCGGGGTGCGACATGAAGCGTCGCAGGTGATGGGACGCGTCGCCGAACCACTGGCCGTTCGCGATCAGGCGCCGGGCGTAGTGGCTCACGCGCGCCTCGTCGGTCATGCCCATCGCGCCGTGCAACTGGATTGCGGTGAATGCGCATTCGCGCCCGAGTCGGGACGCGAGTTCCTTCGCCGCCGACACGAGTCGCGGACGCTGCGCGTCGACCTCGGGTTGCAGCGCGAGCGCGGCCGCGCAGGCCATGGACTTCAGCTGCTCGAGCGCGATCGCGAGGTCCGCGACGCGGTGCTGCAGGACCTGGAAGGTCGCGAGCGGCGCACCGAACTGGCGGCGCGTGCGAAGGTGCTCGGCGGTGAGTTCGAGCATCGCCTCGAGTGCGCCGGCGCTGTCGGCGCAGACGGCCGCGACCGCACGGTCGATGCCGCGCTCGACGAGCGGCCATGCGCCGCCGACCGGCCCGACGACGTCGGTCGCGGCGACCGCGACCCGATCGAGCGACAGCGTCGCGATGCGTCGCGCCTCGAGCGTCGCGTGCGCCGCGACCGAGACGCCGGGCGCGCATCGCTCGACGGCCAAGAGCGTGAGGCCGGTGCGCGCATCGGGCTCGCCGTCGGTGCGGGCGACGACGAGCAGCAGGTCCGCGGTGTCGCCCTCCAGGACGAGCGTCTTGCACCCGTCGATCTGCCAGCCGTCGCCGTGTCGCCGAGCGCGCGCGAGCACCCGCGACGCGTCGTAGCGCGCGTCGTGCTCGTGGCAGGCGAGCGTGACGACGGATGTCCCGGCCGCCGCACGTGGTAGCCATCGCCGTTGCTGCTCGGGCGACGCCGCCTCGGCGAGCAAGGGCGCTGCGATCGCCGCGCTCGCGAACCAGGCACCGGTCGCGAGCGCGCGCCCGAACTCCTGCGCCACCACCATCGTCTGCACCGGGCCCAGGCCGCTGCCACCGACCGCCTCGGGCAGCGCGAGCCCGAACAGGCCGAGGTCGGTCAATGCGGTGCGCAGCGACGCTTCGCGTTGCGGCGACAACGGATCGCCGCGCTCGTTCGCGGGAAACGCGTCGTCGCAGAAGCGGCGCACCGCGTCGCGCAGCGCGAGGTCGTCGTCGTCGAAGGAGAAGTCCATCGCGTCAGGCGGCGAGCGCGGCGCGCGCGATCAGGTTGCGCTGCACTTCATTGCTGCCGCCGTAGGTCGAGAGCTTGCGCGAGTCGAGGCAGCTCGCCGCGAGCGTCGCGAGCGCAGCGTCCGACTCGGCCCCGTCGGCCTCGTAGTGCTCGAGGAACTGCGCTTCGGCCGAGAACGGCAGTGACTGCGGCCCGCCGATCTCGAGCAGCGTCTCGTGGATCGACTGGCGCAGCTCGGTGCCGCGCACCTTGAGCATCGACGCCTCGACCTGCGCGATCCGGCTGCGCTGGCCGTGGCAGAGCAGGCGCAGCGCGGTGAACTCGAGCGCGATCAGCTCGATCCCGACCCGCGCGAGGCGTGCCTGCAGCAGCGGGTCGTCGGCCAGGCCCTGGCGTCGCGCGAGCGCGTGCGCGCGGCGCAGCTGCTGCTTGCACGAGCCGATGCCGGCGATGCCGGTGCGCTCGTGCCCGAGCAGGTACTTGCCGTAATCCCAGCCCTTGTTCAGTTCGCCGACGAGGTTCTCGCGCGGCACCTTCACGTCGTCGAGGAACACTTCGTTCAGGTCGGTCCCGCCCTCGAGCATGCGGATCGGGCGCACGGTGACGCCGGGCGCGGCCATGTCGACGAGCAGGAAGCTGATCCCCTGCTGCGGCCGGTCGGCGGCGGGGTCGGTGCGCACCAGCGCGAACATCATCGAGCACCACTGGGCGTACGAGGTCCAGACCTTGTGCCCGGTGACGACGAAGTGCGAGCCGTCGTCCGAGAGCCGGGCGCGGGTGCGCAGCGACGCGAGGTCCGAGCCTGCGCCCGGCTCCGAGAAGCCCTGCGCCCACCAGGTGCGGCTGTGCTGGATGTCGGGCAGGTAGCGCGCCTTCTGCGCATCGGTGCCGAACGCGATCAGCACCGGTCCGAGCATCTGGATGCCGCTCGCGATGATGCGCGGGGCGCCACCGAGCAGGGTCTCCTCGTCGAACAGGTAGCGCTGCACCGGATCCCAGCCGGGGCCACCCCATTCGCGTGGCCAGTTCGGTGTGAGCCAGCCGCGCTCGTGCAGGATGCGGAACCACGCGACGTAGTCGTCGCGTTCCAGCCTCAGCCCGAGCTCGACCTTGCGGCGGATGTCGGCCGGCAGGCGATCGCGCACGAAGCGGCGCACCTCCAGGCGGAACGCCTGCTGCTCGGGCGTGAACGCCAGTCTCATCGTGCATCACCGCGTGCGACGAGCAGCGCGTCGAGCGCGAGCACCCTGTCCGGGTACGCGACGAGCGGATTGACGTCGATCTCGACGAGCCGCGGGTCGGCGAGCATGCGCCGACCGATCACCGACGCGACGCGAGCGATCGCGCCGACGTCGACCGCCGGTGCCCCGCGCGTGCCGGCGAGCAGCGGCGCGGCCTTCAGCCGGCGCAGCTCCTCGACGATGTCGGCCTCGGCGAGGTCGGGCGCGAGCACGCGCACGTCGGCGAGCGTCTCGATCCAGACGCCGCCGAGCCCCACGAGCACGACCACGCCCCAGTCCGGATCGCGGCGCGCGCCGACGACGAGCTCGAGCCCCCGTGGCCCCATCGGCTCGACCAGCACGCCGTCGAGCGCGAGGCCGGGGCGCCGCGCCGCCAGGTTGCGCTGCAGCACGGCCCAGCCCGCACGCAGCGCGGCGGCATCGGCGAGTCCCAGGATCACGCCGCCCGCGTCGCTCTTGTGCGGCAGTTCGCTCGCCTGCGCCTTGAGCACCACCGGATAGCCGATGCGCTGCGCGATCGTCTCGGCCTCGGCGAGCTCGCGCGCGAGCGCGCCGTCCGGCACCGGGATGCCGGCGTCGGCGAGCCAGGCCTTGCCGAGGTACTCCGCGAAGATGCCGTTGGACGGAACCGGCCCCGGCAAGGCTGCTGCCACGTGCGCGTCGGCGGCGTCGCCGATCGCCTCGTCGGCGCGCGCCGCGCGCGCGAGGGCCTCGCCGAACTGTGCGACGCGCTTCATCGCGCGAAGCGCGCGGTCGGCCGACCGGAACAGCGGAACGCCCGCGGCGCGGATCGCGTCGAGGAAGAACGCTTCGATCGGGCCGGTGTCGCCGCTGAGCACGAGCACCGTGGGCTTGGTCGCCCGTTGGAGAGCGGGCACGATGTACTCGGCCTTGTCGCGCTGCGCGACGCTCGGGCCGACCGGGATGCACAGCACCGCGCTGCCGATCCCGGGGTCGGCGATCATCGTGTGGATCAGCTCGCCGATCAGCCCGGGTTGGCGCACGCCGATCGTCGTGTAGTCGAGCGGGTTCTCGGCAATGGCGTAGGCGGGCAGCTTCGCCGCGAGCGAAGCCGTCGTCGCCTCGGTCAGCGCAGGCAGCTCGAGCGCAATGTCGTCGGCGAAGTCGAGCGCGAGGTTCTTCATCGCGCCCGAACCGGTGATGAACGCGGTCCCGCCGGTTCCCGGTCGCGGGTGGGCGAGCAGGATCGCGGTCGTGTCGAAGAGCTCGTCGAGCGTGTCGACGACGGCCACCGCCTCGCGCCGAAGATGCGCGAGCGCGCTCGGATGGTCGCCGGCGAGCGCGCCGGTGTGCGACGCGGCGGCTTCGCGTCCGCGCGCGCTGCGCCCGCTCATCAGCAGCACGATCGGCTTGCCGAGCGCGCGCGCGCGACGTGCGAGCGAGAGGAAGCGGTCGGGCCGGCGCAACTGTTCGGCGTAGATCGCGACGACCCGGATCGCGGGATCGTCGAGGTAGTCGTCGAGCACGTCCTCGATGCAGACCGACACCTCGTTGCCGGTCGAGCACACGCAGTGCAGGTTGATGCCGCGCCCCAGCAGCGCATCGCGGATCGTCGCCGCCATCGCGCCGCTCTGCGCGGCGATGCCGACACCGGGCCGGTCCGGCCCGAGAGAAGGAACGGGTTGCAGCGGTTCGAAGGTGAGGGCGAGCGCGTGCGCGTAGTTGGTGAAGCCCATGCAGTTCGGCCCGAGCAGCAGCATGCCCGCGTCCGCAACCGCCGCGGCGAGCGCCTCCTGCTTCGCGCGGCCTTCGTCGCCTGCTTCCGAGTACCCCGACGCGAAGACGACCGCGGCGCGGCAGCGCCGGGCGCCGAGCGCCCGGATCGCGTCGCCGACGCCGGCCTCCGGGATCGCCAGCACCGCAAGATCGATGTCCTGCGGCAGCGCGTCGACGGTGCGCACGCAGGCGATCCCGTCGATCTCCGTGCTGCTCCGGCTTACCGGATGGATCTGCCCGCGATAGCCGAAACGCCGCAGGTTTCCGAGCACGAAGCTGCCGAACGCGCGGTCGTCGGTCGAGGCGCCGACGATTGCGACCGAGTGGGGGCGCAGCAGGCAGTCGAGCGGGCGGGGTGCGTCCATGGGGACTTCGTCGGATGATGGCGCCAGGCTGCGGCGTGCGGTGTGAGGAGCGCGCCTTGTTGGCGTCGATTGCGGCGCAGTCTGGCATACGAATAATCGAAATGCAATACACCA
Source organism: Lautropia sp. (assembly GCA_050248115.1). Taxonomy (GTDB): domain Bacteria; phylum Pseudomonadota; class Gammaproteobacteria; order Burkholderiales; family Burkholderiaceae_E; genus Lautropia. The sequence goes on along the minus strand of JBFWSZ010000006.1, from coordinate 470,622 downwards.
CGTGTGCGCTCTCTGCCGTCATCCGGCGCGCAGAGTGGTCTTCCGCTCAGGTGTCGAAGGACGGCAAGGACACCTGCCTTCCTGGACAAGGGTGCGCCAGATTGCATGCCACGGAGGTATTCTGGTATTCTCGATGCGTGCAATCCCGAAACAGCGCTTCTGCGGCAACGACCGAGCCCCCGAGGGATGACGGGCCCGCGCGTGCGCCGGTGCCGGTGCCGCGCGGCGGGCGCGCCGCGACGATCCGCTCGGTGCTGCAGGACGAGATCGAGTCCGGCAAGCTCCCGCCGGGCGCGCCGCTCGACGAGCGTGCGCTCGCCGTGCGATTCGACGTCAGTCGCACGCCCGTGCGCGAGGCGCTGCAGCAGCTTGCCGTCGGCGGGCTCGTCCGGATCGCGCCGCGCCAGGGCGTCAGCGTCACCCGGCTGTCGATCGCGAAGGTGCGGGCGGTGCTCGAGCTGCTCGCCGAACTCGAGGCGCTCGCCGCCAAGCTCGCGGCGCGCCGGATCGACGACGAGGTCTCGCGGCGCCTCGACGAAGCGCTCGCCCGCTGCCAGGATGCCGCGGTCAACGGCGGCGCCGTCGAGTACTCGATCGCGAACACGATGTTCCACGAGGTCGTCTACGCGGGCAGCCGCAACGAGCCGCTCGCCGACCAGATCCGCCACGCGCGTCGACTGATCCAGCGCTACCGCGTGCGCGACTTCCAGGGGAAGGCGCAGATCAATCGCTCGCTGCAGGAGCACCTCAAAGTGGCGCGCGCGATCCAGGCGGGCGACGAGGCGCTGGCCGCCCGCGAGATGCTGTTGCACGTCCCAGCCGGCACGACCGGCTTTTCCGAGTTCCTCGCGACGGTGCCGATGAGCTTCTTCGAAGCCGACGGCGAGGGCAGTCCATGACCCGACGGCTGCTTCCGGTCGCCGCAGTCGGCCTACACCCAGGAGAGGCGGCAACGTGATCATCGATTCGCATGCACACGTCGTGATGCCCCCGCAGAGCTTCCGGTTCATGGCCGAGCTCGTCGGCGGTCGCGGCAACCCGTCGGTGCCGCCGAAGATCCCCGACGAGGCGGTACGCAAGGCCGCCGAGGAGCTCGTCGCGATCATGGACGGCGTGGGCACCGACGTGCAGTTCATCTCGCCGCGGCCCTACCTGCAGATGCACTCGGTAAAGCCGGCGCGGGTGACCCAGCTCTGGACGCGTCACTGCAACGACATCATCGCCCGGGTCGTCGGCTTCTTTCCCGATCGCTTCCGCGGCGTCGCCGGGCTGCCGCAGCACATGACCGAGCCGCCGGGCGAGGCCTGCATCGCCGAACTCGAGCGCTGCGTCGAGCAACTCGGCTTCGTCGGCTGCCTGATCGACCCCGACCCGACCGAGGGTTCGGCGCTGCCGCCGCCGGGGCTCGGCGATCCGTTCTGGCATCCGCTCTACGAAGCGATGGTGCGCCTCGACGTGCCGGGCCTGATCCACTCGGCCGGCAGCTGCAGCCCGCGCGAGTCGTACACGCTGAAGTTCATCAACGAGGAGAGCATCGCCGTCGTGTCGCTGCTCGGCTCGGACACCTTCGAGCGCTTCCCGGCGCTCAAGATCGTCGTCGCGCACGCCGGCGGCGCGATCCCGTACCAGATGGGTCGCTTTCGCAGCTGGAGCGTTCGCAAGGGCGAGCGCATCAGCTTCGACGAGCAACTGAAGCGGCTGCACTTCGACACCTGCAACTACTCGAAGGAGTCGATCGAGTTGCTGCTCAGAGTCGTTGGCACGCGCAACGTGATGTTCGGCACCGAGAAGCCGGGTACCGGAAGCGCGCGCGACCCGCTGACCGGCCGCGACTACGACGACATGAAGCCGGTGATCGAGAGTATCGAGTGGCTCGACGCCGACGCGAAGGCGGACATCTTCGAGTGCAACTGCCGGCGGCTCTACACGCGCGCGTTCCGCAAGGACTGAGGAGACAGCGTCATGGCACTGACCCGGGAGGAGAACGACCTGCTGACGCGCGTCGAGCACGGCGCGCCGATGGGCAGGATGATCCGTCGGCACTACTGGCTGCCGGCGATTCCGGCGAGCAAGCTCGAGGCCGGCGGTCGGCCGTACCGCGTGCGCCTGCTCGGCGATGACTACGTCGCGTTCCGCTCGACCGAGGGCGTCGTCGGCGTGCTCGACGAGCGTTGCCCGCACCGCAAGGCCTCGCTCGCGCTCGGGCGCAACGCCGACGGCGGCCTGCGCTGCATCTACCACGGCTGGAAGTTCGACCCGACCGGCGCGCTCGTCGAGGCGCCCAACCACGCGGGCGACCAGCAGAAGTTCTGCGCGCACGTGCGGGTCAACCGTTACACCGTCGCCGAGCGCGGCGGGATCGTCTGGGTCTGGCTCGGCGAGGGCGAGCGGCCCCCGCCGTTTCCCGAGCTCCCGTTCGTCGACCTAGACGAGGCGCACCGCTCGGTGACCAGCGTCGAGGTGCCGACGAACTGGCTGCAGGGCGTCGAGGCGTCGATGGATTCGTCGCACGTCGGCGTGCTGCACGAGTCGACGACGCAGATCTCCGCGGGCGGCGGCAACGAGCGCCTGCTGATGAACCGCGCGCTCGCGCCGAAGCTCGAGTTCGAGGACCGGCCCTACGGCTATCGCTACGCCGCGATCCGGCCGACGCCCGACGGCCGGCGCTACGCGCGGGTGAACAACTTCGTGATGCCCTGGTACGGCCTGATCTGCGCGCCGCACGCGGGCGGGCCGAGCACCGTGTTCTTCAGCACGCCGGTGGACGACGTCACGCACCGCGCGTGGTTCGTGCACTTCAACGCGCAGCATCCGCTCGGCATGACCAACATGTCGGCGTCGCCCGACGTCTGGAACTTCCCGCCGCTGCCGCCCGGCTCAGCCGACGACAACTGGGGACAGAACCGCGACCTGATGAAGCGCGGGCACGCGACCGGGTTCCCGCAGCACCTGGGCACCGAGGACTTCGCGATGTTCATCAGCCAGGGGCCGATCGTCGATCGTACCGACGAGCAGCTGTGCTCGGCCGACGGCGCGGTGATCCGCGTCAGGCAGGCGCTGCTGAAGTCGGTGCGCGAGTTCCTCGAGGGCAGGACGCCGTCGCTCGCCGACAATCCCGAGCTCGACTACCGCGCGATCCGCTCGGTCGGCGGCCTGATCGGCGAGGGCGAGGACTGGCGGACCCTGGTGCAGGCGGCGTGAGCCCGGCCGCACGATGACCGCAGGACCCGCGCGACTGCGGCTTCGGGTCCGTGCCGTCACCTGGGAGGCCGAGGGCATCCTGGGCTACGAGCTGGTGCCGGCCGACGCGACGCACGCGCTGCCGCGCTTCGAGGCGGGCGCGCACCTCGACCTGGTGCTGGGCAACGGCCTGGTCCGAAGCTACTCGCTGCTGAACGATCCGGCGGAGACGCACCGCTACTGCATCGCGGTCAACCGCGACGCGAACAGTCGCGGCGGATCGGCGTGGGTGCACGACGCGCTGCACGCCGGCCGGGTGATCGAGGCAGATGCGCCCCGCAACCACTTCCCGCTCGTCGAGGACGCAGCGCACACGGTGCTGATCGCCGGCGGCATCGGCATCACGCCGATCCTGTCGATGGTCCGTCGGCTCGCCGCGCTCGGCCGGCCCTGGACGCTGCACTACGCGACGCGCACGCGGGCCGCGTGCGCGTTCGCCACCGAGCTCGCGGCGCTCGCCGAGTCTTCGGGCGGCGCGCTCGACCTTCGCTTCGATGCGGAGCCCGGCGCGTCGATGCTCGACCTCGGCGCGATCGTCGCCGCACTGCCGCCTGCGGCGCACGCCTACTGCTGCGGTCCCGCGTCGATGCTCGCCGCGTTCGAGTCGGCGTGCGAAGGCCTCGCGCGCGAGCGCGTGCACGTCGAGTACTTCGCGGCGAAGGACGCGCCGGCGACCGCGGGCGGCTTCGAGGTGAAGCTCGCGCGCGACGGGCGCAGCGTCGCGGTCCGCGAGGGCCAGAGCATCCTCGACGCGCTGCTCGCGCTCGGCATCATGCATCCGAACTCGTGCCGCGAAGGCGTCTGCGGCACCTGTGAGGCGAAGGTCCTCGCCGGCGCGCCGGATCACCGCGACCTGGTGCTGAGCGACGCGGAGCGTGCCGCGAACGATCGCATGCTGATCTGCTGCAGCGGGTCGCTGGGTCCGTCGCTCGTCCTCGATCTCTGACCCGTGCGGCACGCTCGGGCCGATTTCCACCGTCAGGCAACTGCATGAGCGAACTCGTCACCTATGCCCTCGAAGGACCGGTCGCGTCGATCGGCCTGAACCGCCCGGACAAGCGCAACGCGATCGACGAGGCCGTCGTCGCCGCGCTGTCCGCCGCCTTCGCGCGCGCCCACGACGAGGCCTCCGTCGTCGTGCTGTTCGGCCACGGCCCGTGCTTCAGCGCGGGGCTCGACCTCGGCGAGGCGCTCGCGCGTGCGACCGGCCGGATCGTGCAGCCGCGAAAACGCCGGCGTCACAGCTGGCACGTCGTGTTCGACCAGATCGCGCGCGGGCCGATCCCGGTCGTCGCGGCGCTGCACGGCGCGGTCGTCGGTGGCGGGCTCGAGCTCGCGACGGCGGCGCACCTGCGGGTGTGCGACGAGACCGCGTTCTTCGGCCTGCCCGAGGGTCAGCGCGGCATCTTCGTCGGCGGCGGCGGGACGGTGCGCATCCAGCGCGTCGTCGGCACCTCGGTGATGACCGACATGATGCTGACCGGGCGCATCCTGTCTCCGGCCGAGGCGCTGCAGGTACACATCGTGCGCTACGTGGAGCCGACTGGCCGTGCGCTCGAGAAGGCGAAGTCGCTCGCACAGCGCATCGCGCAGAACACGATCGAGACCAACTGGAAGATCGTCAACGTGCTGCCGCGGATCAACGACCTGTCGCACGACGACGGTCTGTTCGTCGAGCAGCTCAACTCCGCGATGGCGCGCCCGCCCGAAGTCGAGGAGCGGTTGCGGGCCTTCGTCGAGGGCAAGGCGGCGGCGCTGGTGCCGCCGGGCGCGGGCGCGGGCGCGGCGCCGGTGTCCGGCGCTGCGTCGGGTCGCGCGACCGACGAGGAGGGCGCGTGAGCACGTGGATCGACGCGCCGGATGAGGCCGAGCAGGCGCGGGCGCGGGCCTACGTGCAGGCTGCGCAGGCGCAGGCCGCCCGCATCGACGACTTGCCCGAGGGGACCGCGCCGCGGCCGATCGCCGGCTGCGCGATCGTCGGCGCAGGCACGATGGGCGGGGGCATCGCGATGGCGCTCGCGGGCGCCGGCATCGACGTGACGCTGATCGACGTCGACGCGCCCGCGCTCGAGCGCGGGACGGCGCGCGTTCGCGCGAACTACGACGCGAGCGTGAAGCGCGGCCGGCTCGGCGCCGACGAGGCCGATGCGCGGATGGCGCGGATCACGCCGCGGGTCGGCCTCGATGCGGCGGCGCCCGCGGACCTGGTGATCGAGGCCGTCTTCGAGGACCTGGCGCTCAAGCAGGACCTCTTCCGCAGGCTCGACGCGATCGTGCGCGACGGCGCGATCCTCGCGACCAACACCTCCGGCCTCGACATCGACGCGATCGCGGCCGTGACCCGCCGCCCGCAGGACGTCGCCGGCGCGCACTTCTTCAGCCCCGCGCACGTGATGCGCCTGCTCGAGGTCGTGCGCACCGACGCGACCGCGCCCGACGTGATCGCGACGCTGATGGCGCTCGGCGCGCGCATCGGCAAGGTGCCGGTGCTCGCGCGGGTCTATCCCGGCTTCATCGGCAACGCGCTGTTCCGCCAGTACAACCGCGAGGCGCACTTCCTGGTCGAGGACGGCGCGCTGCCGCACGAGGTGGACGCCGCGTTGCAGGCCTTCGGCTACGCGATGGGGATCTTCGCGGTGCACGACCTCGCGGGCAACGACGTCGGCTACCCGACGCGCAAGGCGCAGATGGCGACGCGCGCGACCGACCGGCGCTGGAACGACCTGATCATGAAGCTCGTCGAGCAGGGGCGGCTCGGGCAGAAGACCGGTGCCGGCTGGTACCGCTACGAGGCCGGCGACCGCACGCCGCGGCGCGATCCCGCGCTCGAGGCGTTCATCGTCGCCGAGTCGGCGCGCCTCGGGATCGCGCGCCGTGCGATCGACGAAGAGGAGATCCTGGAGCGCTGCCTGTTCGGCATGATCAACGAAGGCGCCCGGCTGCTCGAGAAGGGGATCGCGCAGCGGCCCGGCGACATCGACGTCGTCTACGTCAACGGGTACGGCTTCCCGGCCGCCCGCGGTGGGCCGATGTACCTTGCCGATCGGATCGGCGTTGCGCGGGTGCACGAGGTGGTCGTCGGGCTCCACGAGCGGCTCGGCGCCTGGTGGGAGCCGGCGCCGCTGCTGGCGGCGCTCGCGTCTCGCGACAGCAGCTTCGCCGATTGGCAGCGGGTGCGGGTCGTCCCTTGAGCGTCCTCTGGCACGCCGTGTGTCCACCGGCACGCCGCTTGCCCTGTGGCGGCTTTGCCGGAGAGGCCGTCATGACCGACAAGCAGACGCAGCAGCACGCGAACGAGAGCAACATGGAGAAGGACCCCGATGCCTGGGTCACCGGCGACGAGCCGATGACCGGCGCGCAGCGGTCTTACCTGAAGACGCTGAGCGAGGAAGCGCGCGAACCTTTCGACGACACCCTGACGAAGGCGCAGGCCTCGCAGCGCATCGACGAATTGCAGGAACGCACCGGGCGAGGAGCGAAGCCGCCGGCAGGCTAGCGCCGCGCAGCGCCGGCGCGGCGCGCCTCGAGCGGCGGCGCGCCTTCAGCGTTGCGACGCGTCGCGACGACCGTGTACAGCGCCGGCACCACGAACAGCGTGAACACGGTGCCGACGAGCATCCCGACGCCGAGAGTGAAGCTGATCGCGAAGCGGCTCGCCGCGCCCGGGCCGCTGCTCGCGACCAGCAACGGGATCAGGCCGAAGAGCGTCGCGAGCGTCGTCATCAGGATCGAGCGCAGCCGCAGGCCCGCCGCCTTCTGCATCGCGTCGCGCCGCCCGAGGCCTTCGTCGACCTGGATATCGTTCGCGAACTCGACGAGCAGGATGCCGTGGCGGATGATCGAGCCGATCAGCGCGAGCAGGCCGATCTGCGTGTAGATGTTGATGCTGACGACGCCGAGCACGAAGAAGAGGAGGGCGCCGGCGATCGACATCGGCACGCTCACCAGCATCACCGCCGGGTCGCGCAGGCTGCCATACTGGGCGGCGAGCGTCAGGTACATCAGCGCGACCGCGAGGCCGAAGCTCAGCAGCAGCGTGTTGCTCTGGTCGACGAACTGGCGCGCCTGGCCGGCCCAGTCGACCACGTAGTCGTCGGGCAGCGTTTGCCGTGCCGCATCGCGCAGGAACGCGATCGCATCGCCAATCGCGACGCCCGGCGCGGGCGCCGCCGAGATGATCGCCGAATTGATCTGGTTGAAGCGCAGCAGCTGGCGCGGCTGGACGCGCTCGCTCAGCGTCGCGATCGACGACAGCGGAATCAGCTCGCCGTTGCGGGTGGCGACGCGGTAGTCGAGCACCTGCGAGGGTTGCTGCCGGAATCGCTGCGCAACCTGCGGCACGACGCGGTAGCTGCGCCCGTCGAGGCTGAAGTAGTTGACGTATCCGCCCGACAGCAGTGTCGAGAGGTCGCCCGCGAGCTGCCGCATGTCGATTCCGAGCGCGGCGGCGCGCTCGCGGTCGATCTCGACGCGGCTCTGCAGGCGGTCGAACTTCAGGTCCGAGCGCACGAACGCGAACTTCCCGCTTCGCATCGCCTGCTCGATCAGCGCCTCGCTCTGCTCGACGATCGCGCGCGGCTCGGCGATCGCGCCGACGACGAACTGCACCGGCGCGCCGCCGCCGGAGCCGGGCAGCGACGGTGGCGACACGACGAAGGCCTGCAGCCCGGCGCTCGCGAACGCCGCCTTTTGCACCTGCGGCTGGAGCGCCTGCTGCGTGGTGTCGCGATCCTCCCACGGTTTCATCACGACGCCGCCGAACGCGCTGCTGCCGGTCGCGCCCGCCGGCCCGGCGCCGTTGACGACGAAGACGTGCTCGACGGCGTCGAAGCGTTGTACCCGCGCCGAGAGCTCGGCAGTCCAGCGCTCGAGCTGCTCGAGCGAGGTGTTCGGATCGCCCTGCGCGGTCGCTAGCAGGAAGCCGTCGTCCTCGGCCGGCGCAAGCTCACGCTCGGACGCGCCCCACATGAAGAAGACGCTCGCGAACAGCGCCGCGCCCACGGCGAGCACCAGCCAGCGTGCGTCGAGCGCGAGCGACAGCGCCCTCGCGTAGCCGGCGGAGGTCCTGCGGAACGCGGCATCGACCCAGCGCGTGCCCCACGTGCGCCGCTCGCGTCGGCGCAGCAGCGTCGCGCACATCATCGGCGAGAGCGTCAGCGCGATCACGCCCGACATCAGCGTCGCGGCCGCGACCGTGTATGCGAACTCGGTGAAGAGCGTCCCGGTGAGCCCGCCGACGAAGCCGATCGGCACGAACACCGCGAGCACGACGATGTTCATCGCGACGATCGAGCTGCCGAGCTCGCGCACCGTCCGCTTCGCAGCTTCGGTGGGCGTCGCGCCGTGCTCGAGGTGGCGAGTCGCGTTCTCGGCGATCACGATGCCGTCGTCCACGACGGTACCGATCGCGAGGATCAGCGCGAGCAGCGTCAGCAGGTTCACGGTGTAGCCGAGCATCTGCATCGCGAAGAACGCGCCGACGATCGACAGCGGCATCGCGACGCCCGGCACCAGCGCGCTGCGCAGCCCACCCAGGAAGAGGAAGATCACCACCGTCACGATCACCAGTGCCTCGATCAGCGACGAGACCACCTCGTCGATCGAGCGCTGCACGGCCTCGGTGCTGTCGTAGACGGTCACGAGCGCCATGCCCGAGGGCATCTGTTCGCGGATCCGCGGCAGGCGCTCGCGCACCCCGGCGACCGCGTCGAGCAGGTTCGCGGTCGGGTTCACCGACACCGCCATGAAGACCACCTCGCGGTTGTCGAAGAGCACCGAGCTGTCGTAGGTCTCGGCGCCGAGCCGCACCTGCGCGACGTCCGACAGCCGCACGAGCGTACCGGCGTCCTCTCGCACCACGAGCCGGCGGAACTCGTCGACGGTGCGCAGGTTGGTGTTCGCGTCGAGCGAGATGCTGAGTGTCTCTCCCCTGGTCTCGCCCACCGGCGCGAGGAAGTTGTTCGCCGCGAGCACCTCGCGCACCTGCGTCGCCGTCACGCCGAGCGCCGCCATGCGGCCCGGGTCGAGCCAGATGCGCATCGCGAGCTCACCGCCGCCGAAGACCCGCGCTTCCTGCACGCCCGGCAGCGTCTCGAGCTGCGGACGCACCGCGCGCGTCAGATAGTCGGTGATTTCGGCGGGGTCCAGCACGTCGCTGAGGAACGCGAGGTACATCGCCGCCTCGTCGCCGCCGGTGCTGATCCGCAGCACCGAGTTCTCTGCGCCGGCCGGCAGGCGGTTGCCGACCTGCTGGATGCGCGTAAGGATCTGCGCGGTGGCGGCGTCGGGGTCGCGGCCGAGCTCGAGCCGGATCGTGATCACGCTCTGGCCCTGGCTGCTCGCGCTCTGCATGTAGTCGATGCCGTCGGCCGTCGCGAGCGCCTGCTCCAGCGGCGTGGTGATGAAGCCCCGCACCAGCTCCGCGCTCGCGCCGAGGTACGGCGTCACGACACGGATCGTCGTGCTCGTCGTCTCCGGATACTGGCGCACCGTGAGCCGCTGCATCGCCTGCACCCCGAGCAGCACGATGACGATCGCGACGACCAGCGCCCGGACCGGGTGATCGACGAGGCGCTCGAAGGCCTTCATCACCGGGGCGTCCCGTCGGGCTCGCCGGTGGCGCTGCCTCCAGGGTTGGCCGCGGCATTGCCGGATCCTGCTTCGGCGAGGCCCGGGCCCGCGGGTCCGGACCTGTCGGCGCGCGCGAGCGCGTCTTCGCCGGACACGAGCAGCGGCGCGCCGCCGTCGATCTTGAGCTGCCCGGCGGTGACGACCCGCTGGCCCGCGTCGAGCCCCTTCAGGACCTCGATCATCTTGCCGCGGCGCTCGCCCGTCTCGACGAACGCGCGCCGGGCCACCGCGGGCGCGGGCCGCTCGTCGCCGGCGCCGCCCGTGCCCGCTCCGGTGATGCCCGCTTCGGTCGCACCCGCTTCCGTAGGATCAGGCTCGTTCGCCCCGGCTCCGGTCGCGCCGGCGTCGTTCGCCCGATCCCCGGGCGATCCGACGACGAACACCGACTCGCCGTAGGCGTTGAAGGTGATCGCGGTCGCCGGGACCGCGACGACTTCGCGCGCCTCGCCGAGGTCGACGACGACGTCGGCGAACATTCCCGGGCGCAGCAGCTCGGCCTCGTTGGCCACCGTCGCCTGCACCTGGAGCGAGCGGTTCGACGCGGTCACGCCCGGATCGATCGCGGTGATCCGTCCGGCGAAGCGCCGGTCCGGCCACGCCGCGACCGTCACCTCGACGCGCTGGCCGGTGCGCACCTGCGAGAAGCGGCGCTCGGGCAGCGTGAAGTCCACCAGCGCGGGCTTCAGCGCCTGCAGGTCGACGATCGGCGTGCCGGGCGTGATGAGTTGCCCTTCGCTGACCCTGCGGATGCCGAGCCGGCCGGCGAAGGGGGCGACGATCGTCTTCTTGTCGATCTGCGTGCGCTGCTGCGCGGCCTGCGCCTCGAGCGTGCGCACCTGCGTCGCCGCCTGCTCGAGTTCCGCTCGCGCGACCGCGCCGCGCGCGATCAGCCGCCGGTAGCGCGCGAGGTCTGCGCGCGCCTGCGCGAGCCGGGCCTCGAGCGCCTGCAACGCCGCCCGTTCGGTGCCGGTGTCGAGCGAGACGAGCGGGTCGCCCGCGTCGACGCGGGCGCCCGCGTCGAAGGCGATCTCGACGACCTTGCCGGCGGTCTCGGCGGTGACCGCGATGCCCTGGTAGGCGCGTACCGTGCCGACCGCGCCGGCCTCGAGCCGCCACGTCTCACGCTGCGCGGTGGCGGCCGCGACCACCGCGGGCGGCCGGCCGGAGGACGCTTCCTGCGCAGGGGCGGCATCGCCGAAGTACCGCCACGCGAGCAGGCCCGCGATGCCGGCCAGCAAGAGCACGCTCGCCGTGCCGACGACCCACGCGAGCGTGCGCCGGCGCCGTCCCGCGCGCGTGGGCCGGCCGCGCGCCCGTACGCGCACGCGCTCGCGCTCGCCGCGTCGAACGTCGGTCGCGGGGCTCATCGCGCCACCACGCTCGCTGGCGCGACGCCCCGCTCGAGCGCGTCGGCGGTCGTTCTCAGCAGCCTGTCGAGGCGTGCGGCGCCGATTGCGTCCTCCGACAGCGGCGAGCGTCCCAGCGCCGCGTAGAGCGCCGCCGCGTCCTGCAGGCGCTGTCCGAGCGTGTCGATCGACGCGATCAGCGACTCCTGGTAGCGACGCTCGACCGTCAGCACGTCGATCACGCTCGCCACGCCCTGTCGCAGCCTGAAATTCGCGAGCGAGAGGCTCTCGCGCGCGTTCGCCAGCGCCACTTGCCTCGCCGCCACCGCGTCGGCGTTGTGCTCGAGTGCGCGTATGCCGTCCGCGACCTCGCGCAGCGCCGCGAGCACGGTCGAACGATAGTCTGCCAGCCGCGCGCGGTAATCGGCGAGCGCCGCGTCGCGCAGCGCGGCGAGCCGGCCGCCCTGCAGCAGCGGCGCGAGCAGGTTGGCGCCGAGGGCCCAGGTCGAACCCCACAACGTCGCGCCGCCGGTGTCGACGGCGACCCGTCCGAGCGGGCCGTCCAGCGACAGGCGCGGATAGAGGTCCGCAGTGGCGATGCCGATGCGCGCGTTCGCGGCGGCGAGCGCCGACTCGGCCGCGACGATGTCGGGTCGCTCGCGCACCAACGTCGACGGCAGTACCAGCGGCACGACATCCGGCACCTTCAGCGCGTCGAGCCGGATATCGATCGCGCCGATCGTCGACGGCGCGCGCCCGGTCAGCTCGGCAAGGCGGTGGCGGCCGCGCTGCAGTCGCAGGCGCAACGGCGGCAGCTCGGCCCGCAGCACCGACACCTCGGTGCGTGCCGCGAGGACGTCGGCGCGTGCGAGCGCCCCCTCGCGATACTGCGTGTCGAGGAGCGACAGGCGTTCGCGCTGGCCTTCGAGCAGTTCCTCCCGCGCGACGATCAGCGCCTGTGCGATCGCGACGTCGAGCGCGGTCGCGACGACGTTGCCGGCGACCGAGAGCCAGGCCGCGCTCACGCGCGCCCGCTCGGCGATCGCGAGCGCCGCTGCCGCCTCGACGAGCCGGTCGACCCGGCCGAAGGGGTCGACGTCGTATCGCACCGATGCGCCGGCGGTGAACACCGTGTACGCGGAGGCCGAGCCCGCGGTCCGGGACGCGCCGCCGGCGGTGCCGACGTCGGGCGCTGCGTCGCTCGGTGTCGTGTCACTCGCTGTCGTGCCGCTTGCTGTCGTGCCGCCCGCTCCTGCACGTCGCGAGAGGCTCGCCGACGCGTCGACCGTCGGATACCGCAGGCCGCGCTGCGCGGCGAGCTGGGCGTTCGCGGCGGCGAGCCGCGCATGCGCGGCGTCCAGCGTCGGGCTCCGCGCGAGGGCGTCGGCGACGAGGCGGTCGATCGTCGGCGAGCCGAAGCCCGTCCACCAGTCGGCGCGCGGCCGGGCGCCTCGCGCGAGCCGCGGCGAAGACGCTCCGTCGGGGCGCGCGACGTAGTGCTCGACTTCCGGCGCGCGCGGCGCAACGTAGTCGGGGCCGGCGACGCAGCCCTGGATCAACGCGACGACGGCGAGCGCGAGCAACGACGCATGCGGCGGCGGCGTAACGCAGGCACGGTCGGCGTCCATCACGCAGCGGGCGCAATCGGCATGCCCGGAGCGTCGTGGCGAAGGGGCTGGGTGGCGACGATCCGGTCAGATCGGGCGATTCCACGGAACGACGTCGAAGTCGGTCACCAGCGCGTCTGTCGCACCATGCCGGTCGTAGCCGATCCACGACTCGTAGAAGCCGACACCCTCGCCGGAGCCGAACACGGCGGCCCATCCCGCGGCCGCGTCCATGAACGCGCCGGTGCCGCTGTCCACCCCGTCGCCGAACCGGTTGCGAGACGGCAGCGGGTGGGGCTTCTGGTGCGGCGTGCGCGCCAATGCCCAGCCGATGGCCCATTCCGGCGAGAACACGATCTTCGCGAAGGCCACCCGGTCACGCCGTCCCACGACGCGATCGACGGCACGACGGGAAACGATCCGATCGGGACGTCGTGGTCGAACGCCTGCGCGCCGAGCGGCGCGAACGGATCGAGCGCGGCGACCTTGCGAGTGCGACGCGACGGCGATCGTGGCACACGACAATCGACGACGCTTGCATCGGTGCGTGCGCGCGGGCCGGCATGGATCCGGATCGGGGCGATCGATCGTACACGGATCCGGGTCAAGGCTCGTGCGACGGCGTGAGCGAGCGGCCGCTCCGGTCGCGGTCCAGCAGGCAGTCGATGAACGCCCGCAACGCGGCCGGGACGTGGCGCCGGCTCGGGTGGTACAGGAACAGCCCGGGCCGCGTGATCGACCAGTCGGCGAGCACCTGCACGAGCCGCCCGCGCATCATTGCCTCGTCGACGCGCACGCGATCGAACGCGTAGGCGATGCCCAGGCCCTGCAGTGCGGCGGCGACGCCGACGTCCGAGTGGTTCGTGACCAGTGGCCCCTCCACCGCGACCTCCGTGCGCCGGCCCTTGCGCTCGAACGCCCAGCGGGACGCACTGCCGTCGAACTGCAGGCGCCAGTTGATGCACGCGTGGCCGTGCAGGTCGGCCGGAGTGCGCGGCACGCCGCGCTGCGCGAGATAGCGCGGCGACGCGACGGCGATCATCTTCAGGTCCGGCGTCAGGCGAACGCCGATCATGTCCTTCTCCAGCCGGCCGCCGACGCGGATGCCGGCATCGATTCGACCGGCGACGATGTCGCTCAGGCCGTCGTCGACGACGATGTCCAGCACCACCTCGGGATGCGCGCGATGGAAGCGGCCGAGCCGCGGCGCGATCAGCTGCCGGGCCGCCATGCCGAGCGTGTTGATGCGCAACGTGCCGCCGGTCTGCCCGGCGGCTGCGCTCGCCTCGGCCACCGCGTCGGCCATCTCGCGAAACAGCGGCGAGATGCGGGCGTACAGCTGGGCCCCGGCCACCGTCGGCGCTACGCTGCGCGTGGTGCGGTTCAGCAGCCGCGTACCCAGCCGGTCTTCGAGCAGGCGGATCGTCTGGCTCAGCGCCGACGGCGATAGCCCGAGGTGTTCTGCCGCGCGCGCGAAGCTCGATCGCTCGACCACCGCGACGAACGCCTTCAGCTCGGCGAACTCCGACCCGCGCATTCTGTATCGCCTTCTACACGATCCATGAAGATTCTAGGCGATTCCCTGAATACGACAGAACGGGCATGCTGTCGGCATCGCAACCGAGGAGTCGTCACCGTGACCCACCTGATCCTTCCCCAGCCGATCGCCGCCTACTTCGCCGCCGACAAGCGGGATCCCGAAGCCATCGCCCGATGCTTCGCCCAAGATGCCACCGTGATCGACGAAGGCCGGACCCACGTCGGCAGGGCGGCCATCGAGGCATGGAAAGCGGCGGCGTCCTCCTCGTATACCTACACCGTCGAGCCGTTCGCCATGGACGAACAGGGTGGCCTGCAGATCGTGCGCGGGCGGGTCGCCGGCAATTTCCCGGGCAGCCCGGTCGATCTGCGGTACCGATTTCGCATCGAGGGTGGTGTGATCTCCTCGCTCGAGATCACCGCCTGAGCGGCGGTCTCGCGCGCCGTCGGCACCGGGCTACCTGCCGGGCGCCGGCGACCCCGGTGCGGGCATCAACCCCCAGGCCCGTCGGTCATGATGAAGCCCCTGAGGTCGTCCACGCTGAGTTGCAGGTCCCGGATGACGTATTTGACGACGTCGCCGATGGAGATCACGCCGACGATCTTGCCTGCATCGAGTACGGGCAGATGGCGAAAGCCGCGCGAAGCCATCGTCGTCATGCAGTCTTGCAGCAGGTCGTCCGGCTTGACCGTGACCGGGTTGCCGGTCATCACATGGCCCACCGGCGTCTGCTTCGCATCCAGCCCGGGCAGCAGCACCTTGATCGCGCAGTCACCCTGGGTGATGATGCCCACCAGCACATCGTCGTCGATGACCAGCACCGACCGGACGCGGTTCTCTCGCATTTTCTGCAGCGCCAGAACGACCAGGTCGCTGGAGCGAACATGGACGAGGGCGGCACTCTTCTGGGCCAGCGCGGTCTTGACGGTATTCATCGATGTCCTCGCGAGGGTTGCAAAGCCGGATGATCGTAGTGTGCACGATAGCGGTGTCATCCCGAAAGAGGCATGAACATCGCGGCAGCCAGGTTCGCGTGAGCGCCCGATCGACCCGGTTCGGCCGCGCGACGATGCCCACCAAAGCGCCCGCTGCGGCGAAACCGGGGAAGTCGCGCCGGGCGTACGCGCCCGCTCGCCGCACGCGCGCAATCACCCCGCCCGACGACGCCACCGATCCGGCCGGCACGAGCACGCGCTCGAGCAGCGGCGGCATCGAAGGTTGCGCGTCCTTGGATCGCTTCGGCCCACCTGTTGCTTCCCGTCCTGCTCGCGATCTTGGCGCTCTACCTGGTGCGTCGCGTCTGGTCCGGATTCCGCTGGAGCCATGGCGACTTCCATGGCGGCCTTGCCGACCGGTCCTGGCACCGGCGCGTCGGCGTCGATCCGTGGCCCAGGTTCGTCCCGACCATCGAAGGCGAGCCGCTGCGTTCGGCTGTCCCGCCGAGGTCACGATCGCAGGCACGCCACGCGGACTTCGCCTGCAGTGCCGCCGATCCCACACCCCCGCGAAAGTCGTGGTCGGCCGACTTCGTTCGCGAATTCGCGCTCAACGGCAAGGTGCTCGTCGACGCGATGTCCGCGGCGTACGCTGATGGCGTCCTGACGACCTGGCTGCCGAAGACGCCGGAAGCGATGCAGCCGAAGCATACCGTCGTGATCGCATAGCGCAGGCACGCGTTCGTCGACGCGCCTCCCTCGTTCACGGGATGGCGCGTCAGCGCACGACGGGCGCAGACTGCCGGACGCCATCATCTTGGAGCGTCCGATGACCACACGAATCACCCGCCTCGCCGGCGCGGCCGTTGCCGCCATCTTGTCGGTCGCCGCGTCGAGCGCGCTTGCCGAGGACGGCAAGTGGGTTCCTTTCAGGAAGCACGACTCGCCGAGCACCTGGTACATCACACCGGACGTGGGCAAGACGACCGACGGCAAGAGCTACACGAGCGAATCGAGCGCGAGAAACGCCGCCAACCAGGCCAATCGCGCCGAGCGAAAGGCCGACCGCGAAGCGCGCAAGGCCGAACGCAAGGACAGGCGGGAGAAGTGACGGCGCCGCCGCTGCGGCACCCATGCGGCGTCCGACGCCGTTCGGACGGGCACGCAAGACGGTCCGCGCATGCCACGCCCGCACCTGGCGGCGCATCAAGTGATGCTAGAATTGATGCGCACCATGTTTCGGGGGCAGTGCATGAGAACCACGGTCACGATCGACGACGAGTTGCTTGCCAAGGCCACCAGGCTGACCGGTCCCATGGACAGGACTGCCATTCTGAGCGAAGGCCTGCGGGCGCTCATCGAACGCGAAAGTGCAAGAAGGCTTGCGCGGCTGGGCGGAAGCCAACCCTCGCTCAACGCTGCGCCGCGCCGGCGCAGCGCACGTAGCGCTTGATCCTGGTCGACACCTCCGTTTGGGTGGATCACCTGAGACGCGGCGATGCGGGGCTGATTGCCAGGCTCGGGCAAACGGCTGTGCTCATGCACCCGTTCGTGCTTGGCGAGATCGCCTGCGGCAATCTGCGTGATCGCGCCGCTGTGCTCGAACTGCTGCAGGATCTGCCTGCCGCGATCGTTGCCGGCCCCGACGAGGTCCTGACCTTCATCGAGCGCCGTGCCCTCCACGGAAGGGGAGTCGGCTACGTCGACGTCCATCTGCTGACTTCGGTGGCCTTGATGCCGGGCACCCGTCTCTGGACCCGTGACCTGAGATTGAGCCGAATCGCCTATCAGCTCGGCTGCGCCCATCCGGAGTCGGCGCACTGACTCCAGTGGCGATCGGGCACATGCCTGTTCGTGCAGCCGTATTCGTGACCACGCCGAATCGGTCGCACATGATCCCCGCAGACACGCTGAGCGACGAAGAACGCGAGGAACTCGACCGCCTTCTGCTCGAGATCGAAGGCGTCGCGATGGTCGCGATGTATCCTTCGGCGCTCCCAATGAAGGAGCCTCGCCATGAACCAGCAGCAGGCAGCGCCAGGCGCTGCGAGCAATCATCGAATGAGCCGCGACGCGCTAGGGCCCGGAGGGCAGCTGGTGTGGGACTTCCTGACGCTCTTTGCCCAGCGCCGTTACCGCGAGGCGAACGCCTACCTCGCGCCTGGCTGCGAGATGCTCTTTCCGGGTGGCGTCGTCTTCACCGACTGCGAGGAGCTTCCCAAGCGTGCCGGCGCGACCTACCGCTGGGTCAAGAAGGACTTCGAGCGCTTCGACGAATACCGGGCGGACGACGGAACGGTCGTCTACAACTACGGCAGCTTGCGGGGTGAATGGGCGGACGGCACGCCGTTCGATGGCATCCGCTACATCGACCGGTTCCTGATTCGCGACGGGCGCATCGTCGACCAGAAGGTGTGGAACGATCTCGCCGCGGCGAAGGCCGCAGCGCAGGGAACGCGCTGACTTTTCCTCGGTCTCGGGCGGCCGTCGGCCGCGATCGGATCGTCGCGGCGGGTCATGCACACCGGTGGGACGAGATCGATCATCGCGGCGGCGCGCGCGTGCGCAAGCCATTCAGGGAATCAATAACGAAAGCGGAATCAACGTGTTTGACAGATTTGCAGCGCTCGGCGTAACCTGCCCGCAGGTAAGGCCTGGATCTGTCGCCGTGCGACCCTGGGACGGAATGTGAACCGCTTCGACATGTCCGAGCATTGCGTGGACGTGGCACCGATGTCCGAAGTGCTCGCAAGGCGCGCAACCATCGGCGGCACCGTGCTGCACGCGACCTAGGCGTTGGCAATGCAGGCCCGCGCGATCGCGCACGACTCACCGCTCTGGACTGCGCTCGACATCGGCGGCATGCGCGTGCGTCATCGCGTGATGACGACCGGGCACACGCTGCTCTACGGCATCGACGGCGTGCTGTCGCAGCGCCATATCGACTACTACCGCGAGAGGGCGGCGGGCGGCGTTGCCGTGATCGTGACGGAGCAGCAGGCGGCCCATCCCAGCGGAGCCAACTATCTCCAGGGGTGCCGCGCCTATGATCCGCGCTCGGTTCGCGCGTACCGTGCGCTTTCCGATGCAGTGCATCCGCACGACACGCGCGTGATGGCCCAGCTCTTCTGTGGCGGCGCTCAGGGTTCCGGGACCATGTACATCGACGAATGGCGGCCGCTCTGGGCGCCATCCTCGATCGCTTCCACGCAGTTCCACGAGCAGCCTTCGGTGATGACCGAGGACGACATCCGCTCGGTCACAAGGGGGTTCGTCTCCTCGGCGCAGCACGCACGGGAAGGCGGCCTGGACGGGGTCGAGATCCATGCCGCGCACAGCCAACTGCTCGGATCGTTTCTATCGCCCGCCTTCAATCGCCGCACCGACGGCTATGGGGGAGATCTGGCCCGCCGCTGCCGCATCGTCATCGAGATCGGCGAAGCGGTACGACGGGCCACCGGCAACGGATTCGTGATCGGCTTGCGATTGTCGGTCGACGAGCGGCTCGCGTTCGGTGCCGGCATCACGGAAGAGGCGTTCATGAGCCAGCTCGAGCGATTCCACGCGAGCGGGCTGTTCGACTTCTACGATCTGTCTGCCGGCGGCTACTTTGCAAAGCATGTCGCGACGCCGCCGATGACCACCGATCTCGACGAGGGTTTTCTCGCCGCCGCCGGACGGCAGGCGAAGGCGATCGTCGAATCGCGAAGCCGCGTCCTGATGGTCGGCCGGGTGCTCGACATCGCCGGCGCCGCGCGCCTGGTCGAGTCCGGTGCTGCAGACATGGTCGCGATGACGCGCGCGCACATGGCCGACCCGCAGATCGTGCAGAAGTCCCAGGCGGGCCGCGCGCGCGAAGTGACGCGCTGCATCGGGGCAAATGTCTGCATCAGGCGGCTGGGAGAGAACAACGCGGTGGCCTGCGTGATGAATCCGGCGCTCGGGCGGGAAGCAAGGCTGGGGCACGGTACGCTTTCTCCGGCAGCGGTTAAGAAGCGCGTGGCGGTGGTCGGCGCGGGACCTGCAGGGCTGCGTTTTGCCGGGACCGCGGCTGAACGCGGGCATTCGGTCGTCTTGCTGGAAGCCGCTCGGGAGCCCGGCGGCAGGCTGCGATCACTCTGCCGGCTACCGGGTCGTGCCCGTTGGCGCGACGGTATCGAGAGTCTCGTCGGCCGTGCCGATCGAAGTGGGGTCGAGTTTCGCCGGGGTGTTCGGGGCGAGCGCACGGTCCTCGCGTCGATCGGCGCGGATGAGGTGGTCATGGCAACGGGCGCGCGCTATGCGATCACCGGGTATTCCGCGTACCGTCCGGAGCGCGAATCGATCCCGATCGCGGATCATGCGTGCGTGATCGGCATCGATGTCGCGCTCGAGCGGCTCGATGCGGGCGAAAGCCTGGGCGAACGGATCGTCATCGTCGACGACGGCAGCGAGGAGCTCGTCGCGGGCTTCGCGGAGCTCGCGGCGAGCAGTGGCGCACAGGTCGACGTCGTCACGCCGCGCAGCTGGTGGGGCGAGGCGCTCGCGCGCACCTACGACCTACCGCACGTCATGCCGCGCCTTCGTGCCGCGGGCGTTCGGGTCCATGCGCAGCGATTCGTCGAGCGCATCGAGTCGGGCGAAGTCGAGGTCTACGACCTCTGGAGCCCGACGCAGCGGTCTCGCATCACTGCGGATACGGTCGTGTTCGCGCTCGATCGCGAGCCCCGCGAGCCTGAATGGCAGGGCCTTGCGGCACGACGCATCGGCGATTGCCTCGCGCCTCGTTCCATCGAGGCGGTAATCTTCGAGGGCGAGCAGGCCGCTCGCCTCACGTAGCACCACGATCCAGCAGACGAGACACCCCACGGAGGAAAGGCATGTTGACGACGACTTGGAAGACGGCCCTGAAAGGGTTTATCGCAGCGGCCACGCTCGGCCTCGCCGCGACGGGTACTGCACAGGTGAAGCTGAACCTGGCCGATGCCTATCCCGGCACCGAGTTCATCAACGTCAACATGAAGCAGTGGGGCGAGGACGTGCGCGCCGCCACGAACGGCCAGGTCGACATCACGATGCACTTCGCCGGCTCGCTCTTCAAGAACCCGGACATCAAGCGAGCGGTCCAGACCCGGCAGGTCGAGCTCGGCACCCAGCTCATGCAGAACCTCGGACCGGAGAAGCGGCTGATGGAGATCGACGGCCTGCCGTTCCTGGTGCGCAGCTACGACGAGGGCATGATGCTCTACGAGATCTCCCGTCCGTACGTCGAGGCGTGGATGGAGAAGCAGGGGCTCAAGTTCCTGTATGCGGCGCCGTGGCCCTCGCAAGGGTTCTACTTCAAGAAGAGCATCGATTCGCTTGCCGATGCCAAGGGCCTGCGCCAGCGTGCGTACAACGAGATGACCTCCAACCTCGCGCGGCTCATGGGAACGATTCCGACCACGGTGCAGATCACCGAGCTCCCGCAGGCGATGACGACCGGCACGGTGCAGGCGTTCAACACCTCGCCGACGTCCGCGGTGATCTACAAGTCCTGGGAGTTTGCGTCCCACTTCTACGACACCGATGCGTGGCTGCCCAAGCAGATGGTCTTCATGAACCTCGAGGCGTTCCAGAAGCTGCCGGCTGCAAGCCAGAAGGCGATGCTCGACGCGGCCAAGGAAGCGGACAAGCGTGGCTGGGCGATGAGCCGCGCGAAGGTCGACGAAGCGCGTGGCAAGCTTGCCGAAATGGGGATGAAGGTCGTCAAGCCGAGCCCCGCCCTCCAGGCCGAGCTCGACGCGATCGGCAAGAAGATGCTCGATGACTGGCTGGCGAAGGCGGACGACGATTCGAAGGCGACCGTGAACGCGTTTCTCAAGAAGGTGGGTCGCTGATCGCCCGGCGCGTGCCCGCATTGGCTCGAGGAGGCCCTGCCAGTGACCGATGCCTTGCAGATGGAGCAGACGTTCTTTCCCGACCCGGCGATCGATCGGCTGGTCGGGCTCGTGTTCAATCTCGCCGCCGAGCTCCAGGTGACGCGCGAGCGCGTGAAGCTGCTCGAGCACGTGCTCGAGCAGCGCGGCGCCATTCCGGATGGCGCGCTGGACGCGGTCGACGCCGGTGCCGCGATCGAGGCCGAACTGGCGGCGGACCGCCGAGACTTCGTCGCACACTTTCTCGCGCCGGTGAGTGGTCGCGCCGCTTCCCGCAATGAACTCGGCCCAGAGGAAGTGAGGGCGCAGCCATGATGTCCGGACGCGACATGGCGGCGTACCAGGGATTCCTGGTCGAGGCGCGCCGATACTGGATGTCGGAGCTGTGGCAGTCGCTGCGCGAGGAATACGCGTCGCTCGCAGCCGGCCGGGACGTCGCGAGTTCGAAGGACGTCGAGTCGATCCTGTCTCCATCCGCGACGTATTGCTACTACGCGTGGATGGAGCGCCACCTCCAGCGCATGAAATATTCGGGTCGCCTGGGACTGGTCCGGCGCTACGCGCACGAGCGGCCCGCGGGTGCGGACGCGGCGAAGAACCTCGTGCTCGATCCCGGGCTGCCGATACCGCGCTACTACAGCGGTGTCGACACCCACCAGCATCCGGGCAACCTGCTGGAAGGCGCCGGTGCCGGGCTGGTCTACAAGGCGAGCGCCACGTCGACCCAGCCCGGCGCGACCGTGGGGTACGTGCTGCACGAGCGCTTTGCCGCGTGGCTCGAGAAGCTCGGCCGCTTCGAGCGCGTTCTCGACATGGGCTGCGGCTTCGGCAAGAGCGCGATCACGATCGCCCAGCGCTTCGCGCACGCGCAGGTCGAAGGCGTGGATCTGTCGGCGCCGTGCCTGGAACTCGCCGCCGTCGAGTCGTCGGCCGCCGGGGTCGGAAACCTGCGGTACGTGCAGGCCGACCTGCGACGCACCGGGTATCCCGACACCTCCTTCGACCTGGTCACCTCCACCATGGTCCTGCACGAGATGGACATGCCTTCGGTGCGCGACACGATGCGCGAGAGCCACCGCCTGCTCGCACCGGGGGGCACCGTCGTCCACCTCGACTTCCGCGTGAAGGATCCGTTCCTCGAATTCATCCACTACGGGCACAGCCGCCGCAACAACGAGCCGTTCATGGAGCCGCTCAACGAACTGGACGTGGAGGGCGAGATGAGACGCGCCGGCTTCACCGATGTGCAGGCCATCGCGTTCGAGGAGGCGCCGGGGGCCACGCGTCCCGACTGGCCCACCTGGCGCTTCCCGTGGACGGCATTCGTGGGCCGCCGTCCGGCGGCAGGCAGCGAAGCGCGGTGAGCGGCATGCGCAGCGCCCTGGATGGCCTCTACCGGATCTCGGGCGTGCTCGCCGTCGGCTGCCTCGTGATGATCGCCGTCCTGACGCTCTCGCAGGTCGGTGCGCGCCTGCTGGGCACCATCGTGCCGTCCGCGGACGACTTCGCCGGCTTCTGCATGGCGGGTGCGGTGTTTCTCGGCCTGACGCACACGTTGCGCGCGGGCGCGCACGTGCGGATGCTGGTCGTGCTGCAGCGCCTGGGCCCCGCCAACCGGCGGCGCGCGGAGGTGCTGTGCGCCGGGATGGGCGCTGCGATCGTCGGCGTCCTGCTCGGGTACACCGCGAACATGATCCTGACCACGCACCGGCTCGGCGAGATGACCCTGGGCCTCGTCCCGATCCCGAAGTGGATCCCGATGCTGCTGATGCTCGCCGGCCTGCTGGTGCTCTTCGTCGCGCTCATCGACGAGTGCGTCCGGGTCCTCGGTGGCAGCGAGCCGGTATACGCCGAGCGCGACGCGCGCGAGGCGCTGCCCTCCGCGATGGCCGAGTAGTCGCCGCGGATGGACGTAGCCCAACTCGCATTCGGCCTGCTGGTCCTCCTGCTCGCCCTTCTTTCGTGTGGCCTGTGGATCGGATTCGGGCTGCTCGTCGTCGGCGCGATGGGGATCGCGCTCTCGAGCCCTGCGCCCGTGGGCCAGGTCGCGGCGACGGCCATCTGGGGCAACAGCGCGGAGTGGACCTTGACCGCGCTCCCGATGTTCATATGGATGGGCGAGATCCTCTTTCGAACGCGCATCAGCGAAGGGCTGTTCAACGGCCTCGCGCCCTGGCTGAGCCGCGTGCCGGGCAGGCTGCTGCACGTGAACGTGCTCGGCTGCGCGCTGTTCGGCTCCATCTCCGGATCGTCGACGGCCACCTGCGCGACCGTCGGCAAGATCGCATTGCCCGAGCTGACGCGGCGCGGCTACCCGGAGGGCATCATCCTCGGCTCGCTCGCGAGCTCCGGAACGCTCGGGATCCTGATCCCGCCTTCAGTCATCATGATCGTCTACGCCGTCGCCGCGGAAGTCTCGATCATCCATCTGTTCGCGGCGGGCATCCTGCCGGGGCTGCTGGTGACCCTGCTCTTTTCCGGGTACATCGCCCTCTGGGCGCTCGCCAACCCCGACAAGGTGCCCACACCGGACCGCCGGCTCAGGTTCACGGAGAAGCTGCGCGCCTCCGGCCAGCTCGTGCCCAGCCTGCTGCTCGTGGCGGCGGTGATCGCGGGCCTCTTCTCCGGCGTCGCCACCGCGACGGAGATCGGTGCGCTCGGCGTCCTCGGGGCGCTGCTCCTGGCCGCCGGTACGCGTTCGCTCTCCTGGAAGAACTTCGTCGACAGCGCGTACGGCGCGCTCCACGTCACCTGCATGATCGGGCTGATCCTGGCCGGTTCGGCCGTGCTCAACGCCGCGATGGCCTTCACCGGCATACCGCGCGCCCTGACGGCGTTCGTGGGCGCCCTGCACCTCAGCCCGTACATGCTGATCGCGGCGCTGTGCGTCGTCTACCTGATCCTCGGCACCGCGCTGGAAGGCGTGGCGATGATTCTCCTCACCACGTCGATCACGCTGCCGCTCATCAATCAGGCGGGGCTGGACCGGCTCTGGTTCGGCATCTTCATCGTGATCATGACCGAGCTCTCCACCCTCACGCCGCCCGTCGGGTTCAACCTGTTCGTCATGCAGTCGCTGAGCGGGCGCAGCAGCACCCGCATCGCGAGGGCGACCGCCCCGTTCTTCCTCCTGCTCGTTCTCACGGTCGCGATCATCGGCGTCGTGCCCGAGATCGTGACCTGGTTGCCGCGCCTGATCTCGAGGATGTGAACGACGCATGAACGCATCCGCCTCGACCGCGATCCGCCGCGAATACGTCACCGTCGGGACGCGCCAGGTACATGTCCGGCGCGCAGGCGCCGGGGACCCGGTCGTCCTCGTGCATCAGTCGCCCACGTCCGCGCGAACGCTCGACCTCCAGACGGTGGCGTACGCGGCAGCCGGCTTTCACGCGATCGCCGTGGACATCCCCGGCCTCGGTCGCTCTGATCCGCTCGGATTGCCGCAGCCCGAGATCGCGGACCTCGCGCTCGGACTCGCGGCGTTCCTCGATGCGATCGGCGTGCAGCGTACCGCCCTCTACGGGTCGCACACCGGAGCGCTCATCTGCGTCCAGCTCGCCGTTGCCGCGCCCGAGCGCGTGAGCACGATCCTCGTCGACGGCTATCCGGTCTACACCCCCGGCGAGCGCGATCGGCGGGTTGCGACCTACTTTCCGCCTTATGAGGTGTCGTGGGACGGCGCGCACCTCGTGTGGCTCTGGCACCGCTACCGCGAGCAATACCTGTTCTGGCCGTGGAACGTGCCGGGAGAATCGACGCGGGCCCGATGCGACGTCCCCGACCCGGTCTTCCTGCACGAGGGCGTCGTCGACATGCTGAGGGTGGGCAACGAGTATCGACGGCCGTACTCCGCCGCCTTCCGCTGCCGCAGCGACGAACTCCTCCGGCAGGTGGGCGTCCCCACGTACTTCCTCGCCTATCCGGACGACTCCCTCACCCAGGCACTCGCGCTGCTGGGCCCGCTCCCCGACGCGTGCCGTATCGAAGCGATGCCCGACGATCGAAACGCGGGTGTCGCCCGCGAGATCGCGCTGCTCGGCAGGCATCGGGCCGGCGCCTGCGATCCGCGTTTTTCCGCGGGCACGAAGCCGGCAGGGATCACCCGAGGCTACGTCGACGCGCACGGCATCCAGCTCGCGCTCCGACGCTGCGGCCCGGAGAGCGGCCGCCCGCTGGTCGTCATCCCGCCGGCGCCGGGTTCGGGGGCCGCGATGGCGGCCGAACTGCAGGCGCTCGCCCGCCATCGGCCGGTTCTCGCGATCGACGTGCCGGGATGCGGCGACTCCGATCCGCTGCCGACGATGGATGTGGCGGACATGGCCGGCACGCTCGCCGCGGGGCTGCAGGCGCTGGGGCTCGATACCGTGGACCTCTACGCGCTTCACGGCGGCTGCAACGTTGCCGCTCGGCTCGCGAGCACGCGGGCCGCCAAGGTCCGGAACCTCTTTCTCGAGTCGCCGGTCGCAGGCTATCCCGGCGAGGACGCGTTCGCCGCATCCTATGCCCCGCCGATCGAGCCCGACTGGGCCGGCACGCATCTCCTGACGCTATGGCATGCGGTGCGCAACCGCCGGCTGTTCAGGCCCTGGTTCGATCAGCGTCTCGCGAGCCGCACGATCGATCATGCGGCGATCGAGCCCGAGGCGATCCATCGCGACGTGCTCGCGGCGCTCGAGTCGTGGCGCACGTATCACGACGCGTGGCGCGCGGTGCTGAGTGCGCCGATGCCGCCGGGCCCGTTCGGCAGTGGCGACACGCGAATCGGGTCCCGGCCGTGCGACGAGTTCCACGCCGCAGCGCACACGCTGGCAGGCGCGCGTCTCGTGCAGCTACCCGATGCCGTCCTCGAACGGGTCGGTCGCATTCTCGCCGCGCTGGAGTGATTGCCATGGACCACGTCTTCACGTCGCTGCAGATCAACCGGCTGCACACCCGCAATCGCATCTTCGTGCCGGCGCACACCACCAACTTCGGATCGCACCACCTGCCGACCCGGCGGCACGTCGAATACCACCGTGCTCGCGCACGCGGCGGCGCGGCCGTCGTCATCTTCGAGGCGATCCGGGTGATGGAGAACACGCTCGGTCGCCCACAGGGCGTCGCGGGCTACTCGCGCGACTGCATCCCCGCCTATCGCGAGGTGGCCGACGCCGTGCACGGCGAGGGTGCGCTCTTCTGGGCGCAGATCTGCCACATGGGTCGCCAGATCGAGGGCGAGTTCGAGCGCACGTGCTCGTACGGGCCCTCGCCGATCCGCTGGGCGATGAGCGCGTATCCGCCGCGCGAGATGTCGCGTCGCGACATGCGCGCGGTGCTCGATGGGCACCTGCGCACGACCGAGAATCTGCTGGAGGCCGGGGTCGACGGCATCGAACTGCACTGGGGCCACGGCCACCTTCTGCAGCAGTTCCTCTCTCCACTGTCCAACCAGCGCGCCGACGAGTACGGGGGCTCGACCGAGAACCGGATGCGCTTCCCGCTCGAGGTTGCGAGGGCGCTTCGTGCGCTCGTCGGCCCCGACGTGTGTCTCGGGGTGCGCTTCAGCGCCGAGGAGTTCGTCGACGGGGGCCTGACGCTCGACGAGGCGGTGCGCATCATGCGCGTCGCGGTGCGCGACGTGCAGCTCGATTTCGTGCACGTCACGCATTCCGCGTATCACATGAGCCGTTCGCTCGGCACCCAGATGGCCGACATGGGCGTCGATCGGACCCTGTTCCGCGGCCTGCCGGGCGCCATCCGCGAAGCCGTCGCCGGTGCGCCGAACCGGGTCGCGATCCTCACGGTGTGCAAGTACCGCGACCTGTCGGAGGCGGACCGGATCATCGCCGCGGGTTCGGCGGACATGGTCGGCATCGCGCGCGGCCACGTGGCCGATCCCGACATCGTGCGCAAGTCCCAGGCCGGCCGCGCCGACGACGTGCGGACCTGCATCGGCTGCAACCAGGGCTGCGCGCAGAATCTCGAGAAGAACATTGCGCTCACCTGCCTCGTGAACCCGACGGCGGGACGAGAGGGCGAATGGCCGGACCTCGGCTCGGTGCGCGCGTCGACACCGCGGCGGGTCCTCGTCGTCGGCGCCGGCCCTGCAGGGCTCGAGGCCGCCGGGGTCGCCGCAGAGCGCGGTCATCGCGTGGAACTGTGGGAACGGGCGTCGCGCCTCGGCGGCCGGCTGGCGCTGGCGGGCGGACTGCGGCTGCGCGAGGACTTCGGACTGTGGCTCGACTGGGGATCGCGACGCCTGGTGCGAGCCTCGGTCGATGTGAAGCTCGACATGGAGGCGAGCGTCGACGCGATCGCCGCGAGCGGCGCCGATGCGGTCATCCTCGCGACCGGCGCGACGCCGGTCGCGATGACGCTTCCCGACGGGACGCGGGCCCTCACGCTGGACGAAGCCGCCGTCGGAAATTTCGCCGGGCAGGGCATCGCCGTCTACGACGAGACCGGCGACTGGGGCACGCTGGGACTGGTCGAGCACCTGGCCGAGACCGGCGCGCGCGTGACCCTCGTGACGCCTTTGGCCGGCGCGCTGTGGCGCACGACGATCTACTCGAACACGCTCACGTTCTCGCGATGGCGCGACAAGCGCATCCGCATCCGAACGCTGCGACGGCCGCTTTCGTTCGCCGACGGGACGCTTCTGCTGGAGGACACGTCCTGTGGCGAGACCGATGCGCTCGAGGGCATCGATGCCCTCGTGGCCTGCGTGCCGGCCGTCGCGTACCACCCGCTGGAGAGCCCCCTCGCGAAGGCGGGGGTCGAAACCTGGCTCATCGGCGATGCGCTTGCGCCCCGCAACGCGCTCGAGGCGGTATTCGAAGGCCATCGGGCCGGGCGCAGCCTCTGATGCCGGTGGCCGCCGCTGGGCCGAACCTTGCCGCCTCGACCGCGGTTCAGCCGAGCGATGCGCGCCAGCTTGTCGCGGCGCCTTCGGCGCCCAGTGCATCGGCGACATCGAGCACCGGTTCGACGACGAAGTCGAAGACGGCGAAGGTGGAGGTCATCTGGTGCACGGCGACGGGGTCGTCGGTCTCGAAGATCGCGTAGCCGGCGTAGTTGCCGACGCGGACGACGAACTGCTGGATCCTGACGGACTCGGGTGGCTTCCAGAACTGCATGAGGGCGAGCACCCGCGATTGGGCGCCTTCGTAGTCGGCGGCCGATCCGTAGCTGCGTTCGGTCCAGCGCATCAGGTATTTCATGGAGATCTCCGGTGGGGTGGCGTGGCGCCGGCCAGTCGGCGCACACCGACTGTCGCGCGCCGCGCGTCGCCGCGCATCACGGCAATCCGTGATTCGTTGCGCCGTCTGGATGACGGTTGCCCACGTGCCGCAGATGGCGGGCGACCGCTTCGGCGCGGTTCGCGACCCCCAGCTTGACGAAGATGTTGCGCAGATGGCGTTCGACCGTGTTCTCGCTGATGTGCAGGCGCTCGGCGAGCAGCCGATTGCTGGCGCCCTCGGCGAGGAGCGCCAGTACTTCGGCCTCGCGCGGCGAGAGTCGGCCGCCGGGGCCGGCCGGCCGATCGGCCGGCTCGCGCGTGGT
This sequence comes from Lautropia sp., assembly GCA_050248115.1. Classification (GTDB taxonomy): domain Bacteria; phylum Pseudomonadota; class Gammaproteobacteria; order Burkholderiales; family Burkholderiaceae_E; genus Lautropia. The sequence goes on along the minus strand of JBFWSZ010000006.1, from coordinate 441,882 downwards.
CTGCCCGAAGGCGACGTCGATCTCGGCGACCAGGTTGGCCCAGCCGCGCTCGGCGGCCTGCGCGCGCAGGCCGCCCAGGGCCTGTCGGGCCGCGTCGACGTCCGAGGCGAACCCGCCGGCCGAGGAGAGGTCCGACCGGCCGTCGCTCGCCGCTACGGACCGCGCCAGACCGACCCGGATCAGCGCGAGTTCCGACCGGATCCGCAGCGGCTCGAAACCGGCGCGGCGGTGCTGCGCGACGGCGGCCTCCAGTGCGGCCAGGGACGCCGGCCGTTCACCGGCGGCGGCCAGCGCCAGCCCGCGATAGAGGTCGACCGCGCCGTAGCAGCACGGCAACCCCTGCACGGCACAGGACCCCGCATGGGGCGCCAGCAGTTGCGCGAGCAGCCGGCCGGTGTCGGCCATCGCGCACCGATGAGCGGTCTCGGCGCACAGGCACAACGTGGCCACCCACAGCGAATCGCGCGGGACCCGGTCGAACCGTTGGTGCGAGAGACGCGTCACCTCGCCTGCCGCTTCGTCGCGGTGGCCGAGTTCGGCCAGGACCAGAGCCCGCAACGCGCGCAGCGTCGCGAAGGCCGGAAAGCGCGCACTCAACGCGTGCAGCGGCTCGAGGAGCGTGGCCAGGCCGCCGAGGTCGCGCCGCGCCTGGTGGGTCTGGCCCAGGTGGTAGACGGGGGCGACGGCCGCCTGGGCGCGCAGTCCATGGGTGAGGGCCGACGCCGCCAGCGCCTGGCCGGCGGCATGATCGCCGCGCACCAGCGCTGCCTGCGCCTGGTACAGGTCGGCATACCAGTGATGCAAGGGCTCGCCGGTCTGCCGGGCCAGTCGGGCGAGGGCATCCACTTGCGCGTCGTAGGCGGGCAGGTCGGGCACCTGCAGCAACTCGGGGATCAGCCAGGCACGGCCTCGGAACGCCTCGTCGCCCAACTGCTCGCGGACCGCCAGGTCGACGAGCGCGCGTCCGATCGCGACCCGATCCGATAGCCTATCCGTGCCGCGCAGGCAGAAGAGTTGCGCGAACATCACCTCGGCACGCGATTTCGCCGGCGTCGCCGGCCCGACCAGGGCGGCGGCCCGATCCGACAGCCGGCGCGCGAGCGGCCCGTCCTCCCAATAGACTTCGATGCCGTGCCGGGCAAGCAGCCGTGCGCGGGTGTCGGCGGCGACGCGGTCGGCAGGTTCGCCGGCCCGCTCGAGCAGTCGGACCAACGACCAGTCGACCGCACCGGCGGTCACCACGCAGCGACCGACGCTCAAGGCCGCCGCCGCCTTCGCCGACCGCGCGTCCTGTTCTTCGAGGGTCTCTCCTTCCCCGTCCGGGCGCGGCACGGCGGTGGCGGCGTCGGCAAGCGCGAAGGCTGCTTCGAAGCGCTGCCGGGCGACCGTCGCCCGACCGGCGCGCAGGTGCGCGTCGCCCGCGTCGAGCAGCAGGGTCGTTCGTGACGGCGAGGGAGCGCCGGCACCGGTCGCCACGGCCGCCGACGGGGAGGGTAGCGGGTCGGGCGCGGCGCTCCGATCGTCCTCGAGCGCGCGGTCGAACCAGGTCGCCGCTTCGTCGTGACCCTGCGCTTGCGCGAGCGCCTTGCCGGCCTGCCAGCACGGCAGGGCACTGTCGATCGGCTCGCCCAGCCTGCGCGCCTCGCGGGCATGGTGGGCGCGCGCGATCCAGTCGTCCGCCGTGGGGGCCGGCGGCGGCGGGCGCCCGGCGAACATCGCGTGCAGCCGTCGGCGCTTGTCCGGGGCCAGCGACTCGTAGAGCGCGTCTCGCACCAGCACGTGACGAAAGCGCCAGCCGCCGTCGGTGGGTTCGACGAGACCGGCCCGCTGCGCCTCGACGAGTCGTGCCGCCAGGATCATCGGGTCGACGCCGAGCGCCTCGCCGATCGACGGCGCGTCGAAGTCGCGCCCGAGCACCGCGCAGGCGCCGAGCATGTCCGGCGCGTCGGCCGAGAGCATGCCCGCCTGCGCCAGCACGGCCTCGCGTACCGTCAGGGGCAACTCGGGCCGGGCCGGCGAGGCCCGGATCAACTGCTCGAGGAAGAACGGATTGCCTGCCGCCCGGGCCAGTACCGTGGCCCGGTGGGACGCATCGTCGTGACGCGCGGCGGCGACCGAGCGCAGCAGCGCGCTGCTGGCCTCCGGATCGAGCGGACCCAGCGTCCGGTAGTCGGTCGCCGGATGGGCGCCGAGATTGCCGAGCAGGCGTCCGAGCGGCCCCCCTTCGCGGATCTCGTGCGGGCGAAGGGTCGCCATGACCAGCAGCCTGCGCTCCTCGATGCCGTCGGCCAAGTGGAGCAGCAGCGCGAGCGACTCTTCGTCCGCCCGATGCACGTCGTCGAGCAGCAGGCAGAGCGGTCTGGCGGCGCCGCCGAGCGCGTCGACGACGCGTTCGAACCGTCGGAACTGCCGCGATGCCGTCGTCGACGCGTCGGTCAGGGTTGCTTCCGGGACCTGCAGAGCCTGGTCGAGCCCGAGGGAACGCAGGATCTGCCGCCATGGCCAGAGGGCCGGCGCGCCGCGATCCTCGCGACAGCGACCCCAGGCGACGCTCAGACCCGCCGCCGCCGCGCGCCGGGCCAGATCCCGGGCGAGCGAGGTCTTTCCGATGCCGGCCTCGCCGGCCAGCAGCACCAGGGAGCCCTTTCCCTGGACCGCCGCTTCCAGGCGGGCGCCGAGCGCCTGCTGTTCGAGGCCACGCCCGAACAGGGTCTCGCCGTCGGCCGCGACCGCAGCGAGGTCGCTCATCGGGCTCGGGCCTTCGGTCATGGGGCGCCAGTGCACGGCCAGAGGACCATCATGCGCCTGATCTTACGATGGTCCTGATCGGTCGAGCGACCGTCAGGACGCGTGATCCGATGCCGGGCGACCCGCCCGATCGTGCCCCAGTCGCTTCCCGCGTCTCGCGCCCCCTGCACATCGACACGCCGCCTGTGCTGTCGGTCGGTGGCGGAAGGCTGCCCTGCGGCGGCGCGACCGCCACGATCGATCAGATTCGGGCGTGGGCGCGCGGCCCGCCGTCGACCGCGACGATGCGGCGGCCGGCACCGGGGCCCAGGGCATCCTCCATCCGGTCGTTGACCGGGGGCGGTGAGCCGGCCTAGAGTCGGAGGCCTGCCGCGCGCTGCCGTTTTCTGCGGGGAACCCACTCGGGAGCATCGCCATGACCGATCCTTCGATCGTCGGCTATTTCGATGCCTGGAACAGCGGGCGGACGCAATCGCTCGCCGAACTTTTCGTCGCCGGCGGCACCTATCGTGACCCGACCACGCCCGGCGCCGTCTCGATCACCGCGATCCAGGCAGGCTCGGCCGAGGACATCGAGCAGATCCGGAATCGGACCCGCGCCACGGCCGTGTCGATGCGCGACTTCTTCGCCTCGGTCGGGGCCGGCGGCTGGACCAGCGTCTGGACGACGCCTCGCCTGAACACGCGCTGGACTCGATGCACCGCCTGTTCGAAGAGGGTGGCCCACCGACCCGAGCGGCGCTGCACTTGCGGCGCGACGCTGGGGGAGCCGATCGCCTGGGGCTGATCGGTGAGGCTCATGACCAGGGCGGCTCGGCGGCACGATCGGTCGGTCACGCTTCGCTGGCCCACGTTCCTGTCGACGCTCGTCCTCGTCGCCGCCTGCGGCGGCGACGGCGACGGACCAAAGCCGCCGGGGGACGGGGCGGCGGTCAGCGCGACGCCGGCGACCGGGTCCAGCTGGAGCCTGTCGTCCCGACTGCGGGCGAATCAGCCGGTCAGCGGATATGGTTTCGGGGCGGCAGTCCGGCTGTCGGCCGACGGTGGCACGCTCGCCGTCTCCGCGCCCGACGACGAGGCGACCGCGACGACGATCGACGGCAGCGAGACCGAACGCAGCGGGGCGAGCCTGTCCGGCAGCGGTTCGGTCCACGTCTATCTGCGCGCAGCGGACGGCCGCTGGTCGCGCCAGGCCTACCTGAAGGCGCCGGAGATCGGCGGCCGGCTCGGCACCGCGCTCGCGATCTCGCCCGACGGCAACCGCCTGATCGTGGGTGCGTCGCAGGGCCGGGGCGAGCGCATCGAATTCCCGACGGCGCTCGGCGGCACCGAACTCGGCTTCGGTGCCGGCCGTCTCTACCAGTTCGAGCGCGACGCGTCGGGCGGGTGGCGCCTGGGCCAGTCGCTCGCGATCGCCGACGGCCGTCAGAGCGACCGGCTCGGCACAGCCGTGGCCGCCGCCGACGACCTTCAGTGGGTCGTCGCCGGCGCGCCGGGCCGCGACTACGGCGACGTCGCCACGGCAGCGGACTTCCAGAATCCGCTGTCGGCGTCGGGCGCGGCCTATCTGTTCCGGCGCAACGGTGCCGGGCTGCTCGAACCGGTGCGGCGTCTGCGGGCGCCGGTGCCCGCCCGGGACGCCGGCTTCGGCACCGCGGTGGCGATGTCCGGCGACGGCAACTGGTTCGCGGTCGGCGCGCCGGAGGACGCGACCGACGCCGCGCTGCGCGCGGTGCCCGATCCGGTCGCGGCGAACACGCACCGCTCGGGCGCGCTCTACGTCTATCGGCGCGAGGCGGACGGGTCGGCCGTCCTTTTCGCCGCGCTGAAGGCGCCGGTGCTGCGCAATTTCCTGCGCTTCGGCCGCTCGATCGCCTTCTCGGCCGACGCCAGCCTGATGGCGGTCGGCGCCGACCTGAGCGGCTACGACGCCGAATCGAATCCGGTGTCGGCGTCGGGCAGCTTCGAATCGGGCTTCGTGTACGTCTACCGCCGCAGCGACACCGGGTTCGTGCTCGAGGCGTCGCTCGCCGGGCCGCGCGCGGAACCGACCGACCGGTTCTTCGGCTATTCGGTCGACCTCAGCAGCGACGGCCGCACGCTGGCGGTCGGGATGCCGCTCGACGGCAACGCCGTCGGCTCGGCGAATCCCGGCTATGTCACATGGTCGGGCAGCGTGCGCCTGTACGAACGCGGGGCGACGGGCTGGCAGGCGACATCGACGCAGCGCGCGGTCCCGCCGAATGCGAAGACGCGACTCGGCAAGCAGGTCGCGCTGTCGCGCGACGGCCGCTGGCTCGCGGCGGGCGCGCCGGACGACGAGACCCCGGGAGCGGGCGTCGATCCGGCGCCGACCGGCCAGCCGATTCCGGGCGGAGGCGTGTACCTGTTCCGTCGGTGATGCCGCGCCGGCCGGCGTCGTTGGCGCCGACCGCCGCCTCGGCCTGCACCCGCTGCATCGCTGCGACAACGGATCTCGTGGCCGCCGGGCCCTTCGACGATCAGCAGGCGAGTTCGCCGACGTGCGTGCGCAACCAGGCGCGGAAATTCAGGAGGCCCGGATGGCGCGCTCGCGTCGCTGCCACCGGGCGCGCGGCGCAATACAGGCGCGCAGCGCCCAGCGGCAGGGCCAGTTCGATCCCACCGTCCGGCCTGCGTCGCGGACCCATGCCGAACTCGATCAGGTTCTCCCGGAAGAACGATGTCAGCAGCAGCGTCACGTCGGGCAGCCGCTCGAGGAACAACGTGTTGGCGTCTGCCTTCGCGTCCATGTGCGGGACCGGGAAGCGCTGGCCGGACGGCGGCGGCAGCACGCCGCGCGAGTCGCCCGGCGTCGACCAGATCATCGCCTCAGCCCGGGAACTTGACTACCGGCCCCTGGACCGGTTGGCCGGGCGGCACGTAGACCGGGGCCGGTTCACCGGCCGGGCCGAGCTTGCGCATGAACGCGTAGATGGCCCGCAGGTCGCCCGCCTGCATGTCGTGCAGCGTGAACCAGGGCATCGGCGGCCGCGTCTGCATCGTGCGCGCCTGCTCGAGCCACTCGTTCTCGCTCAGCCGGCTGAAATAGAGGCGCAGGTTGCTCGCGTAGGTCGTGCCCCACGGACCCTGCCAGCCCAGCGGGTCGCCCTTGAGCCATTCCTGCTCCGGGATCCTGCCGTTGGACAGGCCGTAGCCGGCGGTGTGGCAATCGTTGCAGCCGCCGACCTTGATCAGGTAGCGGCCGCGCTCGATCTGCCGGGCCGCGGCGTCGCCCGGGGCCTGGGCCAACGCGGAGGCAGGGGTCAACGTCGAGAGGGTCAACGTCGAGAGGGTCAGCGCCGAAAGGGTGGGCGCGGAGAAGGCCAGTGCCAGCGCAAGCAACTTCAACGTCTTCATCGGGGTCTCCTGGGTTCGAAAGGGGGGCGGCGGCCTCGCGCCGCGGATTCGACGAATGGTGGATCCGGCGAGAAACGACTGTGGACCCCTTGCGGACCGTGCGCCAGTAGAACTCGGCTAATGCTTCGTTAAGTTGTCGGTAAGGGGTTCCCGCTCAGCTGCGCCAGGGCAGCTCGAGCGCCGTTCCGTCGGGCAACCGCGTGGCAACCGGGGTGTCCGCGAAGATGCCGATGATCTCGAGCGGCAGGGGGCCGGCATTGAACAGCTGATGCACGCGGCCGCGCGGGAGCACGACGGTGGTGTCGGCACCGAACTGCCGGACCTCGCCTTCGCTGTGCACCTCGCCCCAGCCGGTCAGGCAGAGGACGACTTCGTCGCAGTCGTGGCTGTGAGGGGGCGTGACGGCGCCTGCGGCGAGCGTCTGGCGCCAGACCGACAGCTGCGAGAGTCCGTCGGCCGCGCCGGCCCACGTCGTGTGTTCGATGCCCGGCAGCGGGGTGGTGGCGGGGGCGATCTGTTCGAGGATGTTCATGGGTTTCTCCGGTGTGAGCGGCAGCCCCGAGGCTGCGACGCGGTTCGCATTGTGTCGGCGTCGGGTTGCGTCGTGAATAGGATGCAGTGGAATAACATTGAGGACAAACGTTCCTCAATCGACGGAGGCCCGCATGCAGGGTCTGCAGCAGCTGATCGCTTTCTCGGACACCGCGAAGTTCGGCGGCTTCGCCGCGGCGGCACGCGAAGCCGGCGTCGCACCGTCCACGCTCGCGAAGGCGGTGGCACGGCTCGAGGCTGCGCTGGGCGTGAAGCTCTTTCATCGGACGACGCGTCAGGTCACGCTCACGCCGGACGGCGAGCGCCTCTTTCACCGATGCCAGCGTGTGCTGGCCGAGGTCGAGGATCTCCAGGCCGAGGCGCCCGGCACACGGGCCGCGCCGGCGGGCATCCTGCGTGTCGACGCACCGGTGTTCTACGGCAAGCGCTTCGTGCTCCCGATCCTTCAGTCGCTGCTGCACCGTCATCCGGCACTGCGGCTGGACCTGCGGCTGAGCGACACCTGGGTCGACGTCGTGCGCGACAGCGTCGACCTCGCCGTGCGGATCGGCCGCATGAGCGACTCGACCCTGGTCGCCAAGCGCATCGACCAGCAGACGCTGGTGCTGTGTGCGAGCCCGAAGTACCTGCGCATCCACGGCGTCCCGCGCCGCGTCGACGACCTGGCGGGCCACCGCGCGATCGCCTTCCGGCTGCCGACGAGCGGCCGCGACCGGCCCTGGCAATTGCGCCAGCGCGGCGTCCTGGTCGAGCTCACGCTCAACCCGCACGTGCGGATCAGCGAAACCGAAGGCCTGGCCGAAGCCGTGAAGCTCGGCCTGGGCATCTGCCAGCTGCCCGACATGGTGGTGGCCGACGAACTCGCGCGCGGTGAGCTGGTCGAGCTGCTGCCGAGCTGTCGACCCGAGGTGATGCCGATCCAGGTCGTCTACCCGTCCGGCCGCCTGTTGCCCTCGCGGGTCCGGGCGGCCATCGACGCCCTGGACGTCCTGAGGCAGCGTCCGGCCCCCACGCCGCCGCGCTAGCGCCGCGCTCGCGGCGCGGCGCAGCCGCCACTTGCCTGCCGATCACGTTGGCCGAGGCGCTCGACCGCCGCCATCACTTCTGCTCGACCGGCGGTGCTCCCTGCAACACGTGCTCCGCAACCTCGCCGAGCCGGCGGTGCTGCTGCATCGCGGTGTTGCGCAGCAGCCGGTAGGCCTCTTCCTCGCAGAGGCCGCGCTGCTGCATCAGCAGGCCCTTGGCGCGCTCGACGAGCTTGCGCTCGCGCAGCGCCGCCTGCGCTGCGGCGAGGTCTTCGGCCATCGACTGCAGGCGTCTCGTCTGCGCGTGCAACAGCGCCATGGTGGCGTTGGCCAACGGCGCGCCGGCGGCCGTGTCGGCGGCGTCCACCGCGGCCGGCGCGGCAAGGGCCTGCAGCGCCGCAGCTTCGTCGTCGAGCCCGGTGCGGGCGGCCGCCAGCGCGGCCTCGCAGCAGGCCACCACCGCGCTGGTTGCGGCATCCTCGATCAGCCGTAGCGCGTCGATGCGTCGCGTGCTGGCTTCGAACCAGCGTTCGGCCGCACGCGGCGCCGCGCGCTCGGCGCCGGTCGCGCGGAATTCGGCCCGCCAGCGCTGCAGCGCCGCTTCGTCCGCCGTGGCCTGCTGGTTCTGCCACAGGCGCAGCAGCATCGGATCGGCAAAGTCGGCAAAGGTCTGCAGGCAGCGTTGCTGCGCTTCGTACAGCTGGGACAGGCGCTGTTGTGCCGGGCCGTCGAAGCGGCCGGCGGCGAGTGCCACGGTGCCGGCGGCGCGCTCCTGTCCGGCCAGTTCCTTGCCACGCATCAAATTGAAGAGCGCCACCAGCGCGCGCGACACGGTCGGGTCCATCGCCGTGTCGGCCGCCTCCCAGACGACCGACAGCATGCCGGCGATGAGCTCGCTGTAGCCGCGCGTGGCCTCGTCGACCGCGATCTCGCGCCGTATTACCTGCAGCCGCAGAGCCGGCAGCCCGTCGAGCGCGTGCAGGAAGCGGGCGATGCAGCTGAGGAGCCGCATGCCGCCGTAGACCTGCTCGGGCACGACGCCGGGGCCGAAGTGGCGCTGGCGCACCGCGTGTTCGAGTGCGAGGCTGTCGGCTTCGCAGCGCTCGCGCTCGGCGGCGAAGCGCTGACCGCGCGAGGCGAGGTACAGGTTGCCGGCGCCGCGTTCGCGCTGCAGCCGGTGCACCCACTCGCTCATGTCCCGCACGAGGTCGGCCGTGGCGCGCAACTGCACGAGGCCCTGCATCTCGCTGCGCCGGGCCGCCATCAGGAAGGTCAGCGTGGGGTTCACGCGCTCGTCCTAGCAATCGCCGTGCACGGGGTGATCGGCGCGATGCGCACCAGCGGCGACCCGCGCGCATTGTTGCGGTGCATCAAGACAGGTGATCTGCGTTCCGGATGCGCCAATGTGGGGGCTGCAGCCGTCTGAAAGCCCTCGATTGCCCTGGCACGGCCATTGCAAGGGAATGCCCGACGCAAGCCACGGCTTGCGGCAATCCGCGGGCAAAGGCGTCCGACGGGTGCGCAGCGAACTTCCTCGCTGCGCGCCGTCGCGACGCCTTTTTTTTTGCACCTCTTTTCAAGGGCTTCCCATGACCCAGCGTTCGCACCCCCCTCGCTCCGCCCACGGCCGCCGCCGGATGCTGGCCGGTTCCGCCGCCCTGATCGGCGCGGCCGCCTTGCCGCTGGCCCGCGCCGCCGCCGCCCGTCCCGAGAAGGAGCAGCTGAAGTTCGGCTTCATCAAGCTGACCGATTGCGCGCCGCTGGTCATCGCGTACGAGAAGGGCTACTTCGAGGACGAGGGCCTCGTCGTCACGCTGGAGGCCCAGGCCAACTGGAAGGTGCTGCTCGATCGCGTGATCGACGGCCAGCTCGACGGTGCCCACATGCTGGCCGGCCAGCCGCTGGGCGCGAGCATCGGCTTCGGCACCAAGGCCGACGTCGTCACCGCCTTCAGCATGGACCTCAACGGCAACGCGGTCACGGTCAGCAACGCGGTGTGGGCCGAGATGAAGAAGCACCTGCCGATGGACGGCGGCAAGCCGGTGCATCCGGTGAAGGCCGACGCGCTGAAGAAGGTGGTCGACCAGTGGAAAGCGCAGGGCAAGCCCTTCAGGATGGGCATGGTCTTTCCGGTCAGCACGCACAACTACGAACTGCGCTACTGGCTGGCCGCCGGCGGCCTGAACCCGGGGTACTACACCGAGAGCGACGTCACCGGCACGCAGCAGGCCGACGTGCTGCTGAGCGTGACGCCGCCGCCGCAGATGCCGGCCACGATGGAGGCGGGCACGATCCACGGCTACTGCGTCGGCGAGCCCTGGAACCAGCAGGCGGTGTTCAAGGGCATCGGCGTGCCGGTGGTCACCGACCACCAGATCTGGAAGAACAATCCGGAGAAGGTCTTCGGCGTCACGCGCGGCTGGGCCGAGCGGCATCCGAACACGCACGTCGCGGTCGTCAAGGCGATGATCCGCGCGTGCATGTGGCTGGACGCGAGCATGAAGAACCGCATCGAGGCGGTGAAGATCCTCTCCAAGCCGGCGTACGTCGGCGCCGACGAGGCGGTGATCGCGAACAGCATGACCGGCACCTTCGAGTTCGAGAAGGGCGACAAGCGGCCGGCGCCGGACTTCAACGTCTTCTTCCGCAACTTCGCGACCTATCCGTTCTACAGCGACGCCATCTGGTACCTGACGCAGATGCGCCGCTGGGGCCAGATCGGCGAGGGCAAGCCCGACGGCTGGTATCACGAGACGGCGAAGAAGGTCTATCGCCCCGACATCTACCTGCAGGCAGCGAAGGCGCTGGTCGCCGAGGGCAAGGCCAAGGCCGGCGACTTCCCAGCCACCGACGGCTACAAGGGCGCGCAGGACGGCTTCATCGACGGCGTGGTCTACGACGGCCGCAAGCCCAACGAGTACCTGTCGAAGTTCCGCATCGGCCTGAAGGCCGCGGACAAGGTCTGAGCAGGGGCACGGCATGCAAGCGTTGATGAAGCAACTGGCCGACCCGCGCGCGCTGTCCCGGCAGCTCCTGCAGGGCCTGGCACCGCCGGTGGTGGCGATCCTGCTGTTCGTGGCGCTGTGGGCCGGCGTAGCGCCACGCATCCAGACCAGCCTTGGCGCGGTGCCCGGGCCGATGCAGGTGGCCGAGCAGGCCTGGGGCCTCGTGCAGGCACACCGCGACGAGCGCGCGCGCGCCGCGGCCTTCTACGCGCGCCAGGACAAGCGCAACGCCGAGCGCCGTGCCGAGGACCCGACCTACGAGGCGCGCCGGCTCAGGTACGCCGGCAAGGCCACCTACCTGGACCAGATCGTCACCAGCCTGCTGACGGTGTTCACCGGCTTCCTGCTCGGCACGGTGGTGGCGGTGCCGCTCGGGATCGCGGCCGGCGCGTCGAAGCTGGTACAGGCGGCGATCAACCCGCTGGTGCAGGTCTTCCGCCCGGTGTCGCCGCTCGCCTGGCTGCCGATCGTCACGCTGGTCGTCAGCGCACTGTACGTGACTTCGGGCACACCGATGTTCGAGAAGAGCTTCCTGATCTCGGCCATCACGGTGACGCTGTGTTCGCTGTGGCCCACGCTGATCAACACCGCGGTGGGCGTGACCAGCGTCGACAAGGACCTGGTCAACGTCGGCCGCGTGCTGCAGCTGCCGCTGGCCACGCGGGTGCGCAGGATCATCCTGCCCTCGGCGCTGCCCTTCATCTTCACCGGCATGCGCCTGAGCCTGGGCGTGGGCTGGATGGTGCTGATCGCCGCCGAAATGCTCGCGCAGAATCCGGGCCTGGGGAAGTTCGTCTGGGACGAGTTCCAGAACGGCAGCAGCGATTCGCTGGGCCGCATCCTGGTCGCCGTCTTCACCATCGGCATCATCGGCTTCGGGCTGGACCGCGCGATGCAGGCGCTGCAGGCCCTGGCCGCGAGGCGCTGACATGGGCGTGCCTGCAAGACGCGTGCTTCCCGGGCCGCGCGACGACGGCGGCCCCAGCCTCGCGGCCGTGCCTTCGCCCTCGGTGCTGGAGCTGCGCGGCGTCAGCAAGTCCTACGGTCGGCACGCGGTGCTGCAGGACCTGGACCTGTCGATCGCACGCGGCGAGTTCGTCGCGGTGGTGGGCTTCTCCGGCAGCGGCAAGACCACGCTGGTGAATCTGCTGGCCGGTCTGACCCGCGCCGACCGCGGCGAGGTGCTGAAGGCAGGCCTGCCCATCAGCGGCCCCGGCCCCGACCGCGGCATCGTGTTCCAGAGCTACTCGCTGATGCCCTGGCTGACCGTGGGCGAGAACGTCGCGTTGGCGATCGACCGTGTGATGGCCGGTGCACCGGCCGCCGAGCGCGCCGAGCGCGTGCGGCACTTCGTGAAGCTGGTGGGGCTGACCCCCGCCATCGACAAGAAGCCCGCGCAGCTGTCGGGCGGCATGCGCCAGCGCGTGAGCGTGGCGCGCGCACTGGCCACCGACCCCGACGTGCTGCTGCTCGACGAGCCGCTGTCGGCGCTCGACGCGCTGACGCGCGCGCAACTCCAGGACGAGATCACGCGCATCTGGGGTGCGGATCCCGCGCGACGCAAGACGGTGCTGCTGATCACCAACGACGTGGACGAGGCTTTGATGATGGCCGACCGCGTGATCCCGCTGACGCTGCCGGAGCACGGAGCGAACCGGGCGGACGGGAAGCACGGCGAGCGCGGCGGGAAGGGCGCGACGCTGGCGCGAGCGTTCGAGGTGGACATCCCGCGACCGCGCGATCGCGGCGCGATGAACCACGATCGCCGCTTCAAGGCGCTGCGCGCCGAGATCACGCAGACGCTGCTCGACATGGCGCACGCGCGGCGTAACGGCGGCGGCGCGCGCGTCATCAGCATGCCGACGATGACGCCGCGCGACCTCGCGGCTCCGGCGCCGGCGCCGACGGTCGCCCGGCTGCTGCGCCTGCGACACGCCGATCGCGTCGACCGCCTCGAGGCCGAAGCCGAGGCCTGGGCGGCGGCCGTGGCGCCGGCGCCGTTGCCGCGCGCGGGTGCGGACGGCGTCGGGCGGATCGGCGACGAGCGCTTCGTCGATTTCTCGCGCGTGAGCAAGGTCTATCCGACGCCGGCCGGCCCGCAGACCGTGGTCGAGGGTTTCGACCTGCGCATGGCGAAGGGAGAGTTCGTCTCGCTGATCGGCCATTCGGGCTGCGGCAAGAGCACGGTGCTGTCGATGATCGCGGGCCTGACCGACGTGACCGAGGGCGTGATCGTGCTCGGCGGGCGCGAGGTGCGAGACGCCGGCCCCGACCGCGGCCTGGTGTTCCAGAGCCCGAGCCTGGTGCCCTGGCTGACGGCATTCGACAACGTGATGCTGGGCGTGGCGCGCGTGTTCCCGCACGTGACGGCGGCCGAGAAGCGCGACGCCGTGGCCCACCACCTGCATCGCGTCGGGCTGGCCGACGCGATGCACCAGAAGGCCGGCGAACTCTCCAACGGCATGAAGCAGCGCGTGGGCATCGCGCGCGCCTTCGCGCTGCAGCCCAAGCTGCTGCTGCTCGACGAGCCCTTCGGCATGCTGGATGCGCTGACGCGCTGGGAGCTGCAGGAGGTGCTGATGGACGTGTGGGCGAAGAACCGCGTCACCGCCATCATGGTCACGCACGACGTCGACGAGGCCATCCTGCTGGCCGATCGCGTGGTGATGATGACCAACGGCCCGCGCGCCCGGATCGGCGAGGTTCTGCCGGTGCCGCTCGAGCGGCCGCGCACCCGCGAGGCGCTGCTCGCGCACCCGCGCTACTACGCATTGCGCGAGTCGCTGATCGGCTTCCTGGCGTCGTGCGGGCACCAGCACTGAGCGCGGGACCACGAGGGCCAGGACTTTCCGAGGGGTCGTGTAGATGGCGATGGACAAGATGGCGATGGACGAGATGGCGATGGACGAGATGGCGATGCACAAGATGAAGCTGGTGGTGGTCGGCAACGGAATGGCCGGCATGCGCACGATCGAGGAACTGCTGAAGATCGCGCCTGGGCTGTACGAGATCACCGTGATCGGCGCCGAGCCGCACCCGAACTACAACCGCATCCTGCTCTCGCCGGTACTGGCCGGCGAGCAGACGCTGGACGAGATCGTGCTCAACCCGCGCGAGTGGTACGACGCGCACGACATCGCGCTGCACACGGGCCGCAAGGTGGTTCGCGTCGATCGCAACGCGCGCCGGGTGGAGACGGACGCCGGCGAGGCGTTCGCCTACGACCGGCTGCTGCTCGCGACCGGCTCCAATCCGTTCATGCTGCCGGTGCCGGGCAAGGACCTGCCGGGCGTGATCGGCTACCGCGACATCGCCGACACCCTGGCGATGATCGACGCCGCCGCAACGTACCGGCACGCGGTGGTCATCGGCGGTGGCCTCCTCGGGCTCGAGGCGGCCAACGGCCTGGCCCGGCGTGGCATGGCGGTGACGGTAGTGCACCTGATGCCGTGGCTGATGGAGCGCCAGCTCGACGACACCGCCGGCCGGCTGCTGCAGGGCTCGCTCGAGCAGCGCGGCCTGCGCTTCCTGATGGGCGCGCAGACCGACAGCCTGCTCGCCGGCCCCGACGGACGCGTGGCCCGCGTCCGCTTCAGGGACGGCAACGAGCTGCCGGCCGAGCTGGTGGTGATGGCCGCCGGCATCCGCCCGAACACGCAGCTCGCGCAGGACATCGGGCTGCATTGCGAGCGCGGCATCGTCGTCAGCGACACGCTGCAGACCGTGACCGACCCGCGCATCTACGCGGTGGGCGAGTGCGCGGCGCACCGCGGCGTCGCCTACGGCCTGGTGGCGCCGCTCTTCGAGCAGGCCAGGGTCTGCGCGAACCACCTGGCGTTGTTCGGGATCGGCCGATACACCGGCAGCCAGGTCTCGACCAAGCTCAAGGTCACCGGCATCGACCTGTTCTCGGCCGGCGACTTCACCGGTGGCGAGGGCACCGAGCAGATCCTGCTGTCCGACCCGGTGGGCGGCGTCTACAAGAAGCTCGTGGTCAAGGACGACAAGCTGGTCGGTGCCTGCCTTTACGGCGACACGGTCGACGGCGGCTGGTATTTCCGACTGATCCGCGAGGGCCGTTCGGTCGCCGACATCCGCGACCAGCTGATGTTCGGCGAGGCCAACCTCGGCGACACCGGCCACCAGGGCCAGAGCCGTGCCGCGGCCATGGCCGATACGGACGAGGTCTGCGGGTGCAACGGCGTCACCAAGGGCAGCATCTGCCGGGCGATCCGCAGCAAGCGCCTGTTCACGCTGGACGACGTGCGCAGGCACACGAAGGCCAGCGCGAGCTGCGGCAGCTGCACCGGCCTGGTGGAGCAGCTGCTGATGCTGACGGCGGGTGGCGACTTCAGCGCCGCGCCGACGAAGAAGGCGCTGTGCGGGTGCACCGACCTCGGCCACCAGGACGTGCGCGACGCGATCCGCGAGCAGCACCTGACCGCGATCCCCGAAGTCTACGGTGCCCTGGCCTGGCGTACCCCGGGCGGCTGCAGCAGCTGCCGCCCGGCGATCAACTACTACGTGCTGAGCACCTGGCCCAAGGAGGCGCGAGACGACCCGCAGAGCCGCTTCATCAACGAGCGCAGCCACGCGAACATCCAGAAGGACGGCAGCTACAGCGTGATCCCGCGCATGTGGGGCGGCGAGACCTCGGCCGCCGAGCTGCGGCGCATCGCCGACGTGGTGGACAAGTATGGGATCCCCACCGTCAAGGTCACCGGCGGCCAGCGCATCGACATGCTGGGCGTGAAGAAGGAAGACCTGCCCGCGGTGTGGAAGGATCTGGCGATGCCCAGCGGCCACGCCTACGCCAAGGCGCTGCGCACGGTGAAGACCTGCGTCGGGCGCGAGTGGTGCCGCTTCGGCACGCAGGACAGCACGCAGATGGGCAAGGATCTCGAGCGGGCCCTGTGGCGCATGTACGCGCCGCACAAGGTGAAGCTTGCGGTGAGCGGCTGCCCGCGCAACTGCGCCGAGAGCGGCATCAAGGACGTCGGCGTGATCGGCGTGGACAGCGGCTGGGAAATCTACGTCGGCGGCAACGGCGGCATCAAGACCGAAGTTGCGCAGTTCCTGTGCAAGGTGCAGACGGCCGACGAGGTGCTGGAATTCAGCGGCGCCTTCCTGCAGCTGTATCGGCTCGAGGGCTGGTATCTCGAGCGCACCTGCCACTACCTCGCGCGCGTCGGGCTGGACCACGTGAAGCGGAAGATCGTCGAAGACGCGCCGGGCCGCCGGGCCCTGTGGGAACAGCTGCAGTTCGCGCTCGACGGCGAGCCCGACCCGTGGTTCGAGTTCGAGAAGGCGCAGGTGGATCTGCGGCAGTTCGCGCCGCTGCAGGCAGGCGTGGTCGCGACGCAGCAGGCGAAGGCGATGACGGTGTCCTCGACGGTGGAGCAGGGCGCATGAACGCGATCGACGAGGTTCGTACCTGGGTCGACGTCTGTGCCGTCGACGACATCCCCGAGTTCGGCGCACGCCGCATCGCGCGGCCGATGGGGCTGCCGGTGGCCGTGTTCCGCAGTCAGGGCGAGCGGGTCCACGCGCTGCTCGACCGCTGCCCGCACATGGGCGGGCCGCTGAGCCAGGGCATCGTCGCCGCCGAGCACGTGTTCTGCCCGCTGCACAACTGGGCGATCGCGCTGATCGACGGCCACGCGCGCGAGCCCGACGTGGGTCGTACGCCGACCTTTCGCTGCCGCGTGGCGCAAGGCCGCGTGCTGCTCGACGCCGGGCAGCTGGCGACGCTGGCGCTGGACCTGCCTGCGCCGACCGCCGGGCCCTGCCGGCACGGCTGACGCGACATGAGCGTCGCCGAGACTCGTACCACCTGCCCGTATTGCGGCGTGGGCTGCGGCGTGATCGTGTCGCATGCCCAGGGTCGCGTCGAGGGCGTGCGCGGTGATCTCGCGCACCCGGCCAATGCGGGACGCCTGTGCAGCAAGGGCCAGAGCCTGCACCTGACGGCGACGACGGAAGTCACCGCGCAGGTGCGCGCGCTGCACCCGATGCGCCGCGCCCGGCGGGGCGGTCCGCTGGCCCGCGTGAGCTGGAACGAAGCGCTCGACGAGGTAGCCGGGCGCCTCGCCGCCATCGTGCAGCGCGACGGTCCGGATGCCGTGGGGCTCTACCTCAGCGGCCAGTTGCTCACCGAGGACTACCACGCGTTCAACAAGCTCGGGCGCGGCCTGCTCGGCACCCACAACGTCGACACCAACTCGCGCCTGTGCATGAGCAGCGCCGTGTCCGGCATGAAGGCCGCGTTCGGCAGCGACAGCGTGCCCGGCTGCTACGACGACATCGACCATGCGGCGACGGTCTTCATCGCCGGCAGCAATATGGCCTGGGCGCACCCGGTGCTGTATCGGCGGCTGGAGGCGTCCCGGGCGCGCAACCCGGCGATCAAGGTGATCGTCGCCGACCCGCGCCGCACCGAGACTGCGGCCGAAGCCACCCTGCACCTGCCGCTGCTGCCGGGCACCGACGTCGTGCTGTTCCACGCGATGCTGCACGTGATGCTGTGGGAGGGGCTGGTCGACACCGACTACATCGCGCGGCACACGCAGGGCTTCGCGGCGCTGCGCGACCGGGTGCGCGAGTTCAGCCCAGCCGAAGCCGCCCGGGTATGCGGGCTGAAGGCCGACGACATCGTCACTGCCGCGCGCTGGTTCGCCGGCGTGCGCGATGACGGCACGCGCGCGCCGACGCTGAGTCTGTGGTGCCAGGGGCTGAACCAGAGCGTGGCCGGCACCGACAAGAACACGGCGCTGATCAACCTGCACCTGGCCACCGGCCAGATCGGCCGGCCCGGCGCGGCGCCTTTCAGCCTGACCGGCCAGCCCAATGCGATGGGCGGGCGCGAGGTCGGCGGCCTCGCGCCGCTGCTGCCGGGGCACCGCGAGGCGGCCAACCCCGTGCACCGCGCCGAGGTCGCCGCGCTGTGGGGCCTGCAAGGGCTGCCGGCCACGCCGGGCAAGACGGCGCTGGAGTTGTTTCGCGCCGCCGCGGACGGCGAGTTGAAGGCGTTGTGGATCGTCTGCACGAACCCTGCCCAGAGCCTGCCCGACCAGGCGCTGGTGCGCCGGGCGCTCGCGCGCTGCGAGTTCGTGGTGGTGCAGGAAGCCAGCCGAACGGCCGCGACCGTGGCCTTTGCCGACGTGCTGCTGCCGGCCTCGAGCTGGGCCGAGAAGGAAGGCACCGTCACCAACAGCGAGCGGCGCATCAGCCGCGTTCGCGCCGCCGTGCCGCCGCCAGGCGAAGCGCGTGCCGACTGGGCCATCGCGGCTGCGGTCGCGCAGCGACTGGAGCGCATGCTGCCCGAGCGCCGCGTGCCGGCGCTGGCCGGCCGCTCGATGTTCGACTGGCCCGATGCGCGCGCCGTGTGGCAGGAGCACCGCGAAGCCACGCGCGGTACCGAGCTCGACATCACCGGCCTCGACTGGCCGATGCTGGAGGCGACGCCGCGCCAGTGGCCGCTGCCCGAAGGCGGGCGCGACGAGACGCCGCGGCTCTTCACCGACGGCCGCTTCCACACGCCCGACGGCCGCGCGCGCTTCCACGCCCCGGCCTGGCGCGGCACGGCCGAGCGCCGCGACGCGCACTACCCGGTGTCCTTGAGCACCGGCCGCCTGCGCGACCAGTGGCACGGAATGACGCGCACCGGCACGCTGGGCCGGCTGTTCGCGCACTGCCCGGCGCCGGCGGTGGAGATGCATCCGCAGGAACTGTCGCGACGACGCCTGGCGCCGGGCGATCTCGTGCGCGTGAAGTCACGCCGCGGCGTGCTCGTGCTGCCGGTGCAGCCGAGCGATGCCGTACGCCCGGCGCAGGCCTTCGTCGCCATGCACTGGGGCGAGGAATGGCTGGGTGGGGCCAATGCGCCGGGCGTGAACGCGCTGATGCCGGCCGACGCGTGCCCGCAGTCGAGGCAGCCCGAGCTGAAGCACGCCGCGGTGCGGGTGGAACGCGCCGAGTTGCCCTGGCAACTGGTGGCGGCCAGCTGGTGGCCGGCCGACGACGCGCTGGCGCTGCGCGAGCGCCTCCGCGCTCGGCTGGCCGAGGCCGGCTGGGCCTATGCCAGCGTCGTACCGTTCGGCCGCGACGATGCGAACCGCCTGGGCCTGCGGCTGCACCTGGCCGCCGCCGCCCAGCCCGGGGTCGACGACGTCGCGTCGCTGGCGGCTGCGCTTGCGCTGGACCAGGGCCGCCTGCTGCAGTACGCCGACGCCCGAGCCGGGCGCGACCGCCGCATCCGGCTCGACGCGGCCGGTCGCGTGAGCGGCTTCCTGCTGGCCGGCGACATCGCCGCCGCACCCTGGCTGCTCGACTGGCTGCAGGCCGACCGCGAGGTCGGCGGCCACGGGGCCGCGCTGCTGGCCGGCGGCAAGGTGCCGCCGCAGGCTGCCGGGCCGGGCCGCGGCGCCGTCGTCTGCAGCTGCAACGACGTGGCCGAGGCCGAGATCGCCGCGGCCCTGCAGCGCTGCGGGCAGGCCGATCCCGCCGCGCGCCTGGCCGCCGTGCAGCGCGTCACGCGCTGCGGCACGACCTGCGGCTCGTGCCTGCCGGCGCTGCAACGCAGCCTGCGCGCGGCGTCGCCGCCCGCCACCGCAGCGCTCCGGGAAGCCGCATGACCGCCATCGCCACGCCGCGCGCCGCCGGCCGCGTGACCCTGGTCGGCGCCGGACCCGGCGACGCCGACCTGCTGACCGTGCGCGCCGTGAAGGCGCTGCGCCGCGCCACCGTCGCCCTGGTCGACGACCTGGTGGACCCCGGCGTGCTGCGGTACCTGCGACGCGGTGCGCGGGTCGTGCCGGTGGGCAAGCGCGGCGGCTGCGTCAGCACGCCGCAGGTGTTCATCCACCGCTTGATGGTGGCCGAGGCACGCGCGGGCGAACAGGTCGTGCGGCTGAAAGGCGGCGACCCATTCGTGTTCGGCCGCGGCGGCGAGGAAGCGGCTGCGCTGCGCGCAGCCGGCATCGAGGTCGACGTGGTCAGCGGGCTCACGGCGGGCATCGCCGGGCCGGCGGCGATCGGCATCCCGGTCACCGACCGTCGCCACGCGCCCGGCGTTGCGCTGGTGACCGGCCACGCCAAGCCCGGTGGCGCAGGGCCGGACTGGGCGGCACTCGCGCGCTCGGGCCTGACGCTGGTCGTCTACATGGGCACCCGGCGCGTAGCCGAAGTCGTGGATCCGCTGCTGGCCGCAGGACTGCCGCCGCAGACGCCGGCAGCGGTTATCAGTGCCGCGCACACGGCGCGACAGCGCCATGCGCGCTGCACGCTCGCCACGCTCGCCACGACGCTGGCCGCCGAGCCCGGCCTGTGCAGTCCGGCCGTGCTGGTGATCGGTGAGGTCGCGGCGCTGGGCGTCGAGCAGGTCGCGGGCCACGAGGAGGTCGATGGCGTGGCGCGGGACGAGCGGGTCGCAGACACGACGGAACGGCTCGAGATGGGCATGCCTTTGCAGGTGTCGGGCCCGAGCGCCGCTACTTCTTCGGCATTCCGTTCCGAGGCATGGCGCCGGCCTGCGGGCCGTACGGTTCCGGCGGGTGCAGGACCTGAGCCACCGGGCGTTCGTCGCCCCAGCGCGTGACCCGAACGGCGAACGCCGCCGCGAGCCCGAACAGCGCCATGCCGAACGCGACGAGCGCGAACACCGTCCACGGTTCGGCAGACGCCTGCAGCAGCGCCCAGCCACCGATGGCCACGACCACCAGGCGCAAGGTGCCCGCCAGCACCAGGCCGCCGATCCTGCCCGAGCCCAGCGCGGCGAAATACAGGCACAGGCCCAGGCCGAACAAGCCGTAGGCCGGCCCGGCCCAGCGGAAATAGAGCCCGGCCGACGCCTGTGCCGCCGGGTCGTGCGTGTACAGCGTCACCCAGAGGCCGGGCGCGAAGGCGACGAGGGCGCCGAGCACGCTCAGCGTGGCCGCGGTCAGCAGCGCCGCGATCCACGCGACACGCTTGGCGCGCGCCGCGAGGCCGGCGCCGATGGCCATGCCCACGAGCGGCACCGAGGCGACGCCGATGGCGAAGCAGATCGGTATCAGCAGCAATTCGAGGCGTGCGCCGATGCCGTAGCCGGCCAGCGCCGTCGGCCCGAACTGCGCGACGAGGCGCGTGGTGATCAGCACGGTCGCCACCGTCTGCACCGGCGAAACGCAGGCGAGCGCCCCGACCTTGAGGATGTCGCCGAGCAACGGGCGCTGCAGCGACGTGTCGCGAATCGATAGGCCGATCGCGGAGCGGCCGCTTCGCAGGTACCCGAAGAGGAACAAGGCCCCCGCGCTGAAGGCGATGGCCTGACCCGCGGCGACGCCCGGCATGCCGAGCCGCGGGAGCGGCCCCCAGCCGAGCCCGAGCGCCCCGGCGATCACCACCTGGGCGAGCGAGACCAGCAGGAAGGTCGCCGACGGCACCCGCATGTTGCCGGCGCCCCGCAGCACCGAGGCGAAGGTGTTCATCAGCCAGACGCCGACGGACCCGCAGAACGCCACGTTGGAATACGCGATGGCCTCGGACAGCGCCTCGTCGCGCCCGCCCAGGCCCGCGAAGATCGCAGGTCCGAAGACCAGCATCAGCAGGCCGTTCAGCACGCCGGCGGCGAGGCCGATCCACATCGCGTGGACCGCCAGCGCGTTCGCGCGCGCGGGTGCGCCGGCGCCCAGTGCGCGACTGATCGCCGCCGCCACGCCGCCGCCCATCGAGCCCCCGGAGAGCATCATTTGCAGGATCACCATCGGGAACACCAGCGCCAGGCCGGCGAGCGAGGGCACGCCGAAACGACCGACGTAGGCCGTCTCGGCGATCGTCGCCAGCGCGGTCGCCAGCATCGCTGCCATGTTGGGCAGCGCGAAGCGCAGCAAGGCGGGCAGGATCGGTGCGGTCAGCAGCGGCTGTGCCGGGATCGGGCCCGAAGCCATGGTGCGATTTCCCCGGCTGTCGCCGTGCGATGGAAGCGCGCGGGGCCGGCGGCGAGCGGGGCTGGCGGCTAAGGCCGGGTCAACGCCGCAGCGCCCGGATCGCCAGCACGACGACCACGGCCAGCGCAATCGTCATGATCGATCGAAACTGCGGCGGCGCCGACGCGACCAGTTCGCTCAGCGCAACGCCGATCGAGGCGGGCGCGAGGGTCACGGGCGCCCACAGCGCCGCCGAGACCCAGTTGCCCAGGTGGAATCCCAGCCTTCGCGCACCCATCGCGCCGGCGAGCAGCGGCACGACCGCCCGGGCCGGTGGTACGAAGCGGCTCGCGATGATCGCGAACCAGTCCCACCGCTCGAAGAACGTGTGAGCCTTGCTCAGCCAGGTTGGTCGACGCTGGAGAAAGCCGATCGACGTGATCCGGTCGCCATGGCGTCGGCCGATTTCGAAGCTCAGCCAATAGGCCAGGCCCGCCCCGGCCGCCGCCCAGACGGACAGCGCCACCAGGCTCACGAGACCGGCCGCGGCCAGCGATCCGATCGCGAGCAGCAGCAGCGTCGCCGGAACGAACGCGCCGACGATCGCCAGCGATTCGACGAAGGCGAGCACGAACACCAATGGCCCGGCCCATTCGACATGGGCGCGCACGAGGTCGACGATCGGGGCGAACAGTTGGTCGAACGGGGTTTCGAGCATCGTCTTCAGGGAGCGGGACGCGACAGGTCGGGATCAGAACACGCCCGGGCTCGAAAAAGGGCAGGAACCCTCGTCGCTAACGGGAATCTCGAGGTCGCGGCGTATGCACCCCTGCGTGGCGCCCTTGATACGCTGCGCCAGCGTAATCGCGGTCCGACACGCAGAGGGCAGTCTTGAGTTGCAGCGGAGGCGGACATCGATATTCCGAGCTGTTTGACATCCCTTGGCGACACGATTTGCAGGGCGGTCGCGACGGAGTTTCACCCGCTTGAAATGCCGACACTGCTATAGGCTGCTCGGCCTCAATCGGATCCGGCACGAAAACGACTCCATGAACTTGCCCGGAGCGGCAGCCATTCCGGTGTAGCGCTCACGTTGACTATGACCCAGCCCATCGGCGAAGTGCCTCGGCGCATTCGCGCTCTGGGCAGACACCGTCGAACGCGGCGCCTCTGTCACCAGTATCCGGTTTCGGCCTGGCGCCGTTCATGATGCAGCACGAAGGAAAGGGTAAGGACGATGCCGAACACACGTCCGATCTCGACAGAGACGTCGGCGCGTTGGTGAGCAATGCCTACCATCTCTACCCAGACGTACTTTCCGCTGCGGGATGCGACTGGTCATCGGGCGGCAGTTTCACCTTGTTTGCCTCGGCCGACTGATTCAGACGCACACCGACGGCAGAGCAGAGCGCCGATGCACCAGGCGTCGATGCGACGGCAAGCGATACAGCACGTCCTTCAGATAGGCGTACGGGTCGTGCCGGTTTGGGTTCACCGACTGAATCCGTGTCATCACAGCGGCGACCCGTTGCCCGGTGCGCAGCAAGACCTCAAACGGTCTTCTCATCAGGCCGATCTCGATCGAAATCCGGTTGATCGGTTCCTGCTACTACATCCCCGTCGAAATCGCTGTTCAATCCCCAAGTCGATGCGAGGTTGACGCAAGCGCATAGCTCCATCGGCTCGGCGTCACCGCGGGCGAGGGTGCGTTTCACTTTTCACATCGGTGCCTCCGAGGGCATACAGGTTGCTGGCGCGCGCGGACCAGTCAAGAGACTGGCCAGAGGTCACCAACGAGAGAGAGGAACACGTATGACCCCGTATAGAGCCGCCCCGGCCGTTGGGCTGCTGTTTGCTATTGTCGGCTGCGGTGGAGGAGGATCTGACACCGTACCAGCCGTCTCTGCCAATCCAACTGCAACGCCGCCTGTTAGTTCTCCCGCGTCACCAAGCCCCGCGAATCCTGCGACGCCATCGCAGCCGACTGGCTCTACCCCGGCCCCGGTGCAGCCACCAGTTGTCGTAGCGCCACCACCACCCACACCTGCGCCATCGCCGATACCGAGCACTCCCGCGGCGCCGGCGCTTCCGTACTCGTACCCAGAAGCATCGCTTCCTTGCGGCACCGGGCTGCCATGGTGGCCGACCACGAACAACACGGTGAGTTATCAAGGTGGCATCGTAAAGTTCGAGTCCGCGGGTCGCATCTGGCGGTACCAGATCGACGTGGCGGCAGAACGGCAGGACTACGCAGGCAGTACAGGCTGGTTCCAGTCAAGTCTGGGTGGGAGAGCTTGGATGATCGTCGACACGGGCGGCAAGATCATCGGCGCAGGTCACCATGAGGCGACAGACCTTAGTCATGTCTTTTGCGGAGTCTCGCTCGATCCAGCATCGCAGAATCCCCGGTCCCAATTTCCCCAGTCTGCTCCACCCGTCAGATTGCTTTGCAAGTACACGACCATGGGCAACCCGACCGCGGAAGCGCCGATCGACTTCGGGATCTATCAGGGCGTCTTCTTCAAAGGTGGGGAAAGGGCTCTCACTACACCGGTGACCCCTGCACCGATCGAGATAGGTGCGTCGGCGCCAGCCGGCCCAGTGCTGTTCGAGTACCCGGCAATCAATAGCACCTTCTATGCCAGCCTGTCGATTGCGCCCGGCGGAGCCATCGTGGAGTACAGGGAAAGTCATCAAGACTTCGGCCAGACATGTCAGTAGCCATCCAGCGCCAAGGGGGCTAGGTTCCTAAGCCGCACGCGCGCCGCTCTGGCGCGCGCGAATCGACAGGTTGGTTGACGAGCACTCGTATGTGGGTCATTGTCGTTCCCAACTTCTTGCCCCCAGCGATGTATCTCGGAATTCACTCACTTTCGTTGGCTTAGTTCCTACGTACCATATCGAAGATGGAGAATGACGCCACCCCGATGGGGATAGGATCCATCTCACGCCGAAGCCCTCACACCCACCCCATCGCCCCCAGCACGGCCCCGCCTGCGATCAGCCACAGCAGGTGCACGCGCGTGCGCCACACGATCAGGGTCGCCACCGCGGTCAGCAGCCACGTGTGCCAGCCGTGCGCGTCGCCGCCTTGCGCAATCGCGAGCAGCCATCCGGTGGCGAGCATCAGCGCCACCACCACGGGCGCCATGCCGGCCTTGAATGCGCGCACGCCGCGCAGCGCGCGGTTGCGATGCGCCCACTGCGTGGCGGCGTAGGTGATGACGGTCGAGGGCAGCAGCATCCCGCCCAGCGCGATCGCGGCGCCGGCGAGCGCGAGCGCGTACGCGTGGACGCCACCGTGCGCACCGCCGCCGGCATTGAGGCCGACGTTCCAGCCCAGCAGCGCGACGAACAGCACGTTCGGTCCCGGTGCCGCCTGCGCGAGCGCGATCGACCCGGTGAACTGCGGTTCGGTCAGCCAGTGCCGCTGGTCGACGAGGAATCGGTGCATGTCCGGCGCGGTGGAGATCGCGCCGCCGACGGCGAGCAGCGACAGCGTCATGAAGTGCGCGAAGAACTGCAGCCAGTCGGCCGCGGCCAGGTCCAGGATCGGCGTCATCGTCAGCGCCGCGAAGGATGGTCGGCGTTCGCGGCGGACGCCGTCGCGTCCGGTCGATCCGCACGATCACGCACGCCCAGGCATCGCCACGCCCACACGCAGCACGCAACGCCCAGCCCCGGCACCACCCAGACGAGCGGCACCCGCAGAATCGCCACCGCGACGAAGACCACCGCGATGATCGCGGCGCAGGTCGGCACGCCCATCGCGTTGGTACTGAGCGCAGGCAGCAGCTTGATCGCGGTGGCCGTCACCAGGCCGGCGGCGACGGCGCCCATGCCGCGCAGCGCGCCCTGGGCGGCCTGCAGTTCGGCGACCGCGCCGAACACCAGCGCGAGCGCCAGCACGACCAGCGTCGGGAACACGAGCAGGCCGGCGGCAGCCGTGAGCGCGCCGGGCAGGCCGAAGTGACGGCCTCCGACCATCAGCGACAGGTTGAAGACATTCGGGCCGGGCAGGATCTGCGCGACGGCCCAGTCTTCGACGAACTGCGCGTTGCTCATCCATCGGCGGCGCTCGACCAGTTCGCGCTGCACGACCGCGAGCACGCCGCCGAATCCCTGCAGTGCGAGCCAGCTGAAAGACCAGAAGAGTTCGCCGAGCGAGCGCGGTGCGCGCAGCGATGCGTCGTCGGGTGGGCGTGCGGAGGTTGCGGTCATGGCCGATTGTGACCGCGGTGGCGCCTGGCCGCAGGCACGGGCCGTCGGTGTTGGAATTGGGCCAGCGCCCGGGGCAGCCTCGCGTGGCCGATCGCGCAACCCCTCAGCGCAGCGCGAGCGCGACGACGAGCACGCCGATCGCCGCGATCCAGCTGCCCAGCGCGCGCAACGCGATGTCGACCGCCTGCCGCCTGCTCGCGCTCGCCGCGTCGGCGACCAGCATCGCGATCCCGGCGATCGCCTGCGCGCCCAGCGCGGCACCCGCGACGAACGCGGGCAGCGACATCGCGTCGGTGCGTGCCTGCCCGTTGCCCAGGCCGTGCAGCGCGCCGACGACGAGCGCGACCGCGATCCACGCGACGCGGCCCGGGCGTGGCGACAGCGCGAGCCACAGGCCGAGCAGCGCGCCGGATGCCGGGAGCGCGGTTCCCGGGTCCGGCAGCGGCACGATCGACCGGCCGGCCGCGCCGAGCACCGCGAACACCAGGAACGCGCCGATGAACGACGCGCTCCAGCCGCCGAGCACGGCCACGCGCACGCGCCCCGCGAGCAAGCCGAGCGCGAGGATCGGCAGCACGTGCTCGAGCCCGGTCACGACGTGCAGCAGCCCGGCGAGCAGATCGCCGACGCCGACCGCGGTCGCGTGCGCGTGCGCGGGCCCGCTGAAGAAGAGGAGGGCCGGGGCGAGCAGCGCAGGGACGAGCAGGCCCCCGGCGAGGCGGCGGGCAACGGGCTGGCGCGCAACGAGCCGGCGCGCAACGGCCTGTCGCACCGCGGCCCGGTTCGCTGCGGACCGGGCCGCGACGACATCGCGCGACATCGCCCTGCGCACGTCGCGCTCAGCCACCGAGGTGCGGCAGCAGGAACCACACGCCGACGACGGCGATCACGACGCCTGCGACCCGCAGCAGGTGCGCGCCCCGGCGCCATCGCTCGATCGTGCCGAAGCCGATGCCCGTCGCGTGCAGTGCGCCGGTCGTGACGACGAAGCCGCTCGCGTACGCGATCGCGCTGGCCGACGCCGGCAATTCGGCGCCGTGCGCGTAGCCGTGGCACAGCGCGAAGACGGCCACCAGCGCGGTTGCCACCGCGAGCGGCAAGCGCACCGCGAACGCGATCATCGCGCCGAGCACGATCGCCGACGCGGCGATCCCGATCTCGATGCCGCCGACCTCGAAGCCTAGCGCGCCGATCGCGCCGCCGACCGCCATCAGGAGCGGGAACGTGATCGGCAGCATCCAGATCGCCGGGGCACCGAGCTGCGCGCCCCAGATGCCGACCGCGACCATCGCCGCGACGTGGTCGAGCCCGAGCAGCGGGTGCAGGAATCCGGCGGCGAAGCCCCCGGCGACGTCGCCGCCACCCACGTGCGCGAGCGCGTGGCCGCATGCGCCCGTGAGCAGCAGGGCGATCGTCGCGCGCGCCGCGTGCATCGCGCGCGTCGCATGGGTCGCTTGCGTCGCGCGCGTCGTGCGCGCCCTCGAGCGCGGGCTCATGATCGCCCCGCGCGAAGCCACGCGACCAGTCCGTAGATGCCGAGCACGTAGCCGATCGCGGCGAACAGGTCGGTCATGCGCCACTGGCGCGTGAGCGTCGCGAGATCCTCGCGCAGCGGCAGCAGTGCGGCGTCGAGATCGGCGCGGGTCAGCGCCCGCGCAGACCCCGCCGCCGGCGGCGCCTGCGCCGGCTGCGTCGACTGCGCCGGGATCGCGACGGTCTGCTCGACCTGATGGCCCTCGCCGGCATCGAGCACGAACCGGTAGCTGCGGCCCGCGACGCCGTCGATCGCGAAGCGGCCGTCGCCCGCGGTCGTGATCGTGCGGGAGGCTTCGGGCGCGTCGGCGGGCGAATGCACCTGCACCTGCTCGCGCGCGACCGGCGAGCGATCCGAGTAGCGCGCGCTGCCGCGCAGCGTGGTGCCATCGACGACGACGTCCAGCGCGAGGCCGTGCGCGCTCGCGTGCCCGGCGGGCGAGAGCGCGATGCTGCCCGCGAGCGCACATCGCAGGACCGTCGCGCGCGTGTGTGCGGACCGCGCCGGTGGTGTGGGGGTCGAAACCCGTCTTGACGTCATTGGAGATCTCCCTGGATGCCGACCATCACCGTACGCGGCGCGCCGGGCGAGAACAACGGCTCGCCCGAGATCACGAACGCATTCGCCGCGTAGGCCTTGTCGAGCAGGTTGGACACGTTCGCGTAGAGCCGGTAGCGTCGGCCGTTCCCCGTGCGTGCGCCGTAGCTGAGTTGCGCGTCGACGAGGTTGAACGACGGATTGAAGGTGCTGTTGGCGGCGTCGACCGCGAATCGCCCGACGTGTCGCCACGATACGCCCGCGCCCCAGCCCTGCAGCGGCCGGTACGCGACGCGTGCGGTCGCGGTGCGTTCCGGCACGCCGGTCACCTGGCGGCCGACGAGCGCGGCGTTTGCGTTGCGGGTGACTTCGCTGTCGGCGGTCGCGAAGCCGACGAGCGCCTCCCAGTCGGGCGCCGGGAACCAGCTGAGCTGCGCCTCGACGCCGGTGCGCCGGGTCGACCCGAAGTTCTCGAATACGCCCGGCGACACCGCGCGGATCTCGTTCGCGCTGAGCAGCCGGTAGAGTGCGAGATCCGCCTGCCATGCGCGCGTGGGCTTGAGCGTGATGCCGAGCTCGGTCTGGCGCAGGTCGTTCGCGCGCAGGTCCGAGCCGCTCGCGTACTTCGCCGAGCCGTCGGGCAGCGCGAAGCCCTCGGCGTAGCTCGCGCGAAGCTCGAGCCCCTTGACGACCTCGGAGCGCACGCCGACCTTCGGGCTGAGCTGCTCGTAGTCCTTCATCGTCGCGCAGGGTTCGCTCGTCGTCTCGGGCTCGCGCGGCGTGCACGCACCGCTGAACCGGTCGTAGCGCACGCCGAGCGTCGGGCGCAGCCAGCGCGCGAGTTCCCACTCCGCCTCGCCGAACAGCGCGTTGCTGTCGAAGCGATAGCGCCGGTCGTTGACGGTGGCGGCGCCCGCGCGCGAGCGGTTGCTCGTGCCGTCGAACTGGTCGTACTCGGTGCGCTCGGTGTAGGACTCGATGCCGGTGACCCAGGTCAGCGGCATGCCGGCGAGCAGCGTGCGCCCGTTGAGGTTCACGCCGGCGCCGAGCACGTCGCGGTCGTAGGCCTCCTCGCGCTGGCGCCACGCGGTCGGCGCGACCGGGCGCGTGAACCAGCGGGTGAAGCCCTGGCGGGTGCCGTAGACGAAGCCGAGCAGCTTGAGGTCGTCGGCGAGCGCGTAGTTCGCGTCGACGCGCGCGGTGTAGAAGCGCTTGTCGCCGCCGTCGCCGACGACGCGCGGGTCCTTGCCGGTCGGGTCTGCGGCGAACTGCGCGGCACCGAGGTACGACGACGAGTCCCAGCTTCCCTCGTGCGCGCGGCCGGAGACGGCGACCTGCAGCCGCCCGGTGAGCGGCAACGACAGCCGCCCGGCGACGGTGCCCTTGCCGTACTGCGAATCGGGCCGGAAGCCGTCGCTGCGGTACAGCTGTGCGGCGGCGTTCAGCTGCGATTCGCCGAGCCTCGCGCCGTACGCAGCCTGGGCGTCGAAGGTCGAATACGCACCCGCCGAGAGGTCGGTCTCGAGGTAGCTGCCGCCCTTGCGGGTGCGGAAATCGATCAGGCCGGCGCGGTTGAAGTTGCCGTAGAGCGCCGACGTCGGCCCCTTGTGCACGCTGATCGTGTCGATCTCGAGGGGGATCAGCACGTTCTGGTCGGCGTAGCCGTCGGCGTGCGACAGCGCCTCGTTCAGCGGGATGCCGTCGACGACGAAGCCGATGCCCCCGCCGTGCTGGCCGTTGGAGAAGCCGCGCATCGAGATCACATTCGCGACGCCGCCCAGGCCGTAGCTGTTGACGCTGACCCCGGGCACGTCGTTGAGCGTCGCCTCGGGCGTGCTCACCGCCTGCGATCGGATCGATTCGCCGTCGATCTCGTCGATCGTGTAAGGTGCCGCCTCGCTCGGCAGCGCCTGGCCCTTGACTTCGATCGTGGGCAACGTCGCGCGATCTTCGGCGGGCGGACGCACACCCGCGGGTCGCCTCTCCCGCGGTGCGTCGTCGTCGACGGCCTGCGCGCGTGCGTCGGCCCAGGGCGGTGCGAGGCCGATCGCGAGCATCAGCGCGGCGGGCAGGGGCGCTGGCCGGCGGCGCCGGCATGAAGGCGTCGTACGTGTCATGGCAGGCGCCCCGCTCATCGCGCGACGAAGGTCAGCGATGCGCTCAGCGCGAGCGTGTCGGCATCCGGGTCGCCGGCGATCGACGTGCGCTGCTCCGCGCTCAGGCGCTGCACGCCGCGCGCGACGGTGAAGGTCGCCCGACCGTTCGCGTCGGTCGTCGCCTTCGTCGCTTCGCGGTCGCCGAGCACGACGAGGTTCGCGAGCGGCTTGCCGTCGCGCAGCACGCGCACGGTGATCGGCCTGCCGGGCGTCGGCTCGCCGTCGAAACGCTCCGGCACGATCTCGATCGGCTGGCCGACCGGCTCGAACGCCGCGTCGCCCCAGGTCCAGATCGTCTTGCCGTACTTGAGCGGGTGCGAGGACTCGGTCGCGCCCGGTGCCTCGCGCTTGCCGACGTTTCGGCTCTTGCCGTCGACCTTGGTCCAGTAGCCGTTGTCGAGCGTCACCGTCATCATCGCCGGCGCCTGCGCAGGCTTCGCGACGACGCCCGCGTCGCCACGGGTCAGTTCGACGTCGATCGGGCGGCCCTTCGCGTCCCACGCGCGGACCTCCTTCACCTTCTGCTGCGCGTAGGTCATCGTCTCGAGGTGGCCGTACTCGATCGGGTACCCGGTGGCCGATGCCGTCGGCGCGACCCACGCGTCGTGGGCGAACGATCCAGGTGCGGCGAGTGCGAGCGCGAGCGCGAACGCGAGCGAGACGGCGGATGACGAAACGGGCGCTCGCGCAGGACGCTTCGGGGTGCGGGCGTTGCGTGGGTTGCGTGCGTTGCGTGCGTTGCGTGGGTTGTGGTCGGTCGTGTCGACAACGGTCATGATGATTCCTCGGTGTGGGTCGTGGCGATGCGGTGGCCCGCGCCGATGTGCAGCGGCAGACGACGCCGCGCGCGACGCCGATCGCACGCGCGTGCGCGGCGTCTCGCACGTCGGACGCACGTTCGGTGGGGGCCTTGGTGCCGGCAGTGGCGCCGGCGGCAACGCCGGTCGCAGGACCGGCGCATCACGGCGACTCAGCGGGGAGGGCGTTCGATCGGGGGCGGGTGCCACGATCGCGGCACGACCGTCGGCGCGACGGCCGGCCGGCTGCGCGCGTGCGACGGTGCGACGATCGCGACCGGTTCGGCGAGCACGTCGGTCAGCGACGCGGCGGAGCGCGCGAACAGGCGCTGGCCACCGGCGTCGCCGCCGCCGTCGTCGGCGACGAGGATCACGCCGTGTGTGCCGCGCGCGTGGTGGTGGTCGGACAGCGGGCCGTGGTCCTCGTGCGCGGTAGGTCCGACGTGTACGCCAAGGTCTCGTGGCCAGGGGGGCGCGTCGCCCACGGCCGGTCGATCGCGCACGATCGCGTAGTCGTCGGCGAAACGTGCGATGCCGCGACCGTCGGCCGCGTGCAGGCGCGCGTGAGCTTCGGCGCGCGCTCTGGCGCCTGGTGCCGCGTGCAATCCGACGCGCGACACGGGGTACGTTGCCGCGTGCATTCCGGCCGGTGCGTGCACGTGCGCGACGCCGCGCACGACGCCGACGGCGGCGGTCCACGCGTGCAGCGGCCACAGCGCGAGCAGGAGCCAGACGATCCACGCGCGCGCGGGCAGTGGCCCGGTGGGGCACCGATTCATCGCAGCACCCCGCCGGTGGCCTGCGCGATGGCGGTCACGATCGCGACGTCGAACGCGCGCTCGAGCAGCCACACGACGCCGAACCCGGCGATCAGCAGCGACACGGCCGGCAGCGCGCGACGCAGGAACACGCCCGAGTGGCGCAGCGCCCACGCGAGCGGGAACAGCGCCGCGAGCACGAGCAGCTGTCCGGCTTCGACCCCGAGGTTGAAGCCGAAGAGCGCCGGCAGCGCGGTGCGGGGCGCGAAGCCGGACGACAGCAGCGCCGATCCGAAGCCCATGCCGTGCACGAGACCGAACGCGAACACGACCCACGGTGCGATGCCGGACGCGTGCGTCCCGTCGTGCCGCGCGCGGGGGCGGGTCGCCTGCCACGCGTGCCAACCCGCTGCCGCGACGCTGATCGCCACCAGCGACTCGACGATCCGCGACGGCGCCTCGACGAGCCGCAGCGCCGTCAGCGACAATGTGACCGAGTGCGCGATCGTGAAGAGCGTCACCAGTTTCGTCAGCTCGAGCGTGGTCGGGCCGAGCGCGCGCCCGGCGCGCCCGGCGAACGCGATCGTCGGGATCAGCAGCGCGAGCACGAACGCAAGGTGGTCGGTGCCGCCGAGGATGTGGCGGATGCCCTCGATCGTGAACCCGGTCCAGCCGGCGGGCCGATCGGCGGACGCCGCCGACGCGTCGGCCTCGATCGGCACCGGCAGGTCGTCGGGCCGCACGACGCGGATGCCGTCGGATGGGGAGGACGCGGGCGCTGCGCCCGGCGCCGCGACCGACACGATCGCGCGGTGCGTCGGATCGACGGCGGCGAGCAGGCGATAGCGCATCGAGAGCCGGGTCGCCGGTGCGCCGCAATCGACGTCGAAGCGCAGCACCGCGTACGCGCCGTCGTTGCGACGGGCGATCTGCAGCGCCGTCGGCGCGAGCCTGCACGCCTGGGCGCCGCTCGACAGGTCGAGCGCGCCGCGGGCGAGATCGACGATCGCCTCGCGCCGCGCGTCGACCGCGCCCCATTCGATCGCGCCGTCGCCGTCGGGATCGAGATCGATCAGCTGATGGAGATCGCGCAGTGCGATGTCCCAGCGCAGCTGCGTGCGCGCGGGCTCGAAGCGGAAGTCGAGATACGCGTCGCTCGCCTTGTGCGCGTACGCGGCCGGTGCGGCCAGCAGCGCGACCGTCGCGACGAGTGCCGCGAGGTGCGTCGTCGAGATCGCCGCCAGGAACGCCGCGATCGGCCGCGTGCAAGTGACGCCGGTGCTCACCGCGCGCCGCCCCGCGCGTCGTCGAGCCGCGCATCGACGATGCCGTAGCGCGCGATGAAGCGCTCGCCGTCCGCGGCCGCCGACGGCCGCCCCGCGGCGCGCGCGGCGGCGATCAGCAGCAGCAGGTCGGCAGGCTCCTTCTGGTGCGACCAGTTGCGCTGCGCGTCGGCGAGCGCGGTTTCGGGCGCGTGTTCGAACTCGAGCGCGAAGCGCGCCATCTCGCGCAGGTGCACGGCGCCGCCGCGCAGGCGTTCGTCGGCGAAGCGCGCGCGCAGTTCGTCGCCCAGCGCGGCGGCCCGCGCATCGCCGAGCGCGCGCAGCGCGATCGCCCGGCGCAGCAGCACGGCGTCGGTGGCCGGCGCGCCCTCGAGGATGCGCGCCGCGTCGGCCCAGCGTGCGTCGCGCATCAGGAAATCGGCGAATGCGGTGCGCGCGTAGGTGCCGGCGTCGTCGATCAGCGCGACGGCGAACGCGCGCTCGGCGTCGTCGGGTCGATCCAGTCGCTCGGCCATCTCGGCCAGCACGCCGTGCGCCCATCCCCTTTCCGCCTGCCGGATCGCCGCACCCTGCAGCACCGCCTTCAGCCGGTCGAACGCGGCACGATCGCCGGTCAGCGACGCGAGGTCCTCGAGGCAGACGCGCCCGACGAAGGCGGCAGGCAGCGTGACGAGGTGCCGGCAGCTCTGTCGGGCGTCGTCCAGGCGACCTGTCGTCTGCTCGATCGACGCGCGCGACAGCCAGCCCTGCACGTTGCCCGGTTCGCGCCGGGTCACGCTGCGCAGATCGGCGAGCGCCGCATCGAAGTCGTGCTGCTGCGAGTGGATCACGGCCCGCACCAGCGCAACGTCGACCGGCGGCTCGGCGTCGTTCCACCATCGCGACAGCGCGGCCTGCGCGTAGCCGAGTTCCCGTGGATCGCCCCACGCCCGTGACGCCGCGACGTGGCGGCGCGCGAGTGCGACGGCGTCGGCCTCGCGCCTCGCGTCGGTCGGCTCCGGAACGTCCGCGTTCAATGCGTTTGGCGACGCGTTGCCGTCCCGCCCCGGGGAGGCGACGAGGCGGCGCGGCAGGCGCTCGAGCACCGCCGTCGAATCGGCGGGAACGAAGGCCGGCACGCGCTCGGACGGCGCCCGATCCCGCACGCCGAGCAGCCACGCGAAGGCGAGCAGCCCGGCCGTGAACGCCAGCGCATGGCGCCAGCGGCGATCGACCCGTCGGCCGGCGGCCTTCATGCGGCAGCTCCTTCCAGTTGGTCCTGCACCGGGCGCGCGACGCGACCCGCGCGGCGCCCTGGCGGTCGGCCGAGTGCATCGGCAGATGCCGCGATCTGCGGCTCAGCAGGTTTCGTGCCACCGAAGGCGATCAGGCGTCGATACGGGCGCATGCCCGTGTCTATGCGCCTCGACGGCGTGTGGATGCACGCGCGCGCGGCACCGGCCACGTGGCGATCGGGAAGAATGACCGTCGTCGGCGGCAGAATTGCCGGTCGGCGCCGGGCGGCGCCGGGCGAAGCGGCTCAGTGCAGGTCGAAGCGGGTCAGTGCCGGTCGGTGCCGATCGACGGCTCAGCTGCAGGCCGGACGACCGCTCATCCCAGCGATTCGAGCACCGCGGCGCGCACCGACGCCGATTCCATCAGCGTCGACTCGATGCGCACCGTCAGTCCCGGCCAGCGCTCGCGCGCGGCGGCGACGAGCGCCGGCAGGTCTCGCTCGGTGTGCGCGCCCGGCGCGAGGAACAGCGGCACGATACGAAGGTCCCGGTGGCCGTCGGCGACGCATCGATCGATCGCCTCGGGCAGTCCCGGGGTCATCAGTTCGAGAAAGGCCAGGTGTGCGGCGCGCCCCGGATGGGCGCGCCGGTATTCGTCGACGATGCGTTCGAAGGGCGCCCGCCAGCCCGGATCGCGCGAGCCGTGGCAGAAGAAGACGACGGCAGTGGCGCTCATCGGCGCGGCCGATCGCTGCGGATCAGGGATCAGTCGAGCCGGACTTTCAGCGAGCCGAGCTTCGCGACCGATCCGACCAGCACGTCGCCCTTGACGACCGCGGCGACGCCCTCGGGCGTGCCCGAGAAGATCAGGTCGCCCGGCTCGAGGCGCCACAGCCCCGACAGGTGCTCGATGATTTCCTCGACGTTCCAGATGAGCTTGTCGACGTCGCTCGCCTGGCGCGGCTTGCCGTTGACGTCGAGCCTGATCTCGCCACCGGCGATCCAGCCCGTCTCGGACAGGCGGCGGATCGGGCCCATCGGCGCGGCCTGGTCGAAGGCCTTGCCGACTTCCCAGGGGCGCCCGAGCTTCTTCGCCTCGCCCTGCAGGTCGCGCCGGGTCAGGTCGAGCCCGACTGCGTATCCGTACACGTGCGACCGGGCATCGGCGGCCTTGATGTGCTCGCCGCCCTTGCCGATCGCGACGACCATCTCGATCTCGTGGTGGAGATCCTTCGTCGCGAGCGGGTAGCGCACCGAGCCGGTCTCGCCCTCCGGCACGTACACGATCGAATCGGCCGGCTTCATGAAGAAGAACGGCGGCTCGCGGCCGGTGAAGCCCATCTCCTTCGCATGCTCGACGTAATTTCGGCCGACACAGTAGATGCGACGCACCGGGAACCGCTCGCCGATCCCGACCACGGGGATCAGCATGGGGGCCGGAGCCGGCACGACGGTCGCTGCTGGATTGCTCATCGGGAAGGTCCTCAGGAGGGGGATTGCGGATGGTAGCGTGTGGCAGGCGTCACGCATGGGCCGACAGGTGGCCGGACTGCCGACGGGAGCCTTGCTAAGATGGTCGGTTGCTGCAGCGCAAAGTGCGCTGCGCCAAAACCGGAACGCCTACCATGTCGACTGCCTCGCCCGCCACCCCGCCCACGACGCAGGCCGCCGGCCGGACCGGGGCCACGGGCCCGATCGCGGCGGCGGGCCCGATCGCGGCCGGCGCGCCCGCCGGCGACGGCATCGGCGCCGCCGAGCGGCTGCTGCGCGACACGCTGGCGACCCGGATCCTGATCCTCGACGGGGCGATGGGCACGATGATCCAGCGCTATCGGCTCACCGAGGATCAGTACCGCGGCGAGCGCTTCGCGCAGCACCCGCACGACGTGAAGGGAAACAACGAACTGCTGAGCCTCACGCAGCCGCAGATCATCACCGAGATCCACGAGCAGTACCTGGCCGCCGGCGCCGACCTGATCGAAACGAACACCTTCGGCGCGACCGCGATCGCGCAGGGCGATTATCGCCTCGCCGGCATCGCGCGCGACCTGAACCTGGCGTCGGCGCGGCTCGCGCGCGCGGCATGCGACAAGTTCTCCAGCCCCGCGCGCCCGCGCTTCGTCGCCGGGGCGCTGGGCCCGCAGCCCAAGACCGCGTCGATCTCGCCCGACGTCAACGATCCCGGCGCGCGCAACGTCAGCTTCGACGAACTGCGCGCCGCGTACCACGAGCAGGCGGCGGCGCTCGCCGAGGGTGGCGTCGACGTGTTCCTGGTCGAGACGATCTTCGACACGCTGAACGCGAAGGCGGCGCTGTTCGCGATCGACGAGATCAACGCGGCCCGGATCGCCGCGGGCACGCCGCGCATCCCGGTGATGATCTCGGGCACCGTGACCGACGCGTCGGGACGCATCCTGTCGGGCCAGACGGTCGAGGCGTTCTGGAATTCGGTGCGCCACGCGAGGCCGCTGACGATCGGCCTGAACTGCGCGCTCGGCGCCGCGCTGATGCGCCCGTACATCGAGGAGCTCTCGAAGAAGGCCGACACCTTCCTGTGCGTCTACCCGAACGCCGGCCTGCCGAACCCGATGAGCGAGACCGGTTTCGACGAGACGCCGCGCGACACCTCGGAACTGCTGAAGGAGTTCGCCGCGAGCGGCTTCGTCAACATCGCCGGCGGCTGCTGCGGCACGACGCCCGCGCACATCGCGGCGATCGCCGCGAGCCTTGCCGACGCGACGCCGCGGGTGGTGCCGTCGATCGCGCCGGCGCTGCGGCTTTCCGGGCTCGAGGCCTTCAACGTGGACGCCGACTCGCTGTTCGTGAACGTCGGCGAGCGCACCAACGTCACCGGGTCGA
This sequence comes from Lautropia sp., assembly GCA_050248115.1. Classification (GTDB taxonomy): domain Bacteria; phylum Pseudomonadota; class Gammaproteobacteria; order Burkholderiales; family Burkholderiaceae_E; genus Lautropia. Next base: position 404,911 of record JBFWSZ010000006.1, on the reverse strand, counting down.
AGGCCTTCGCCCGCCTGATCCTCGCCGAGCAGTACGACGAGGCGCTCGCGGTTGCGCGCCAGCAGGTCGAGAACGGCGCGCAGGTGATCGACATCAACATGGACGAGGCGATGCTCGACTCGGTCAAGGCGATGACGCGATTCCTGAACCTGATCGCGTCCGAGCCCGACATCGCGCGTGTCCCGATCATGATCGACTCGTCGAAGTGGGCGGTGATCGAGGCCGGGCTCAAGTGCGTGCAGGGCAAGCCGATCGTCAACTCGATCTCGATGAAGGAGGGCGAGGCAGAGTTCGTCCGCCAGGCGACGCTGTGCCGGCGCTACGGCGCCGCCGCGATCGTGATGGCCTTCGACGAGCAGGGGCAGGCGGACACCTACGCGCGCAAGATCGAGATCTGCGAGCGCGCCTACCGGCTGCTGGTCGACGTGGTGGGGTTCCCGGCCGAGGACATCGTGTTCGATCCCAACATCTTCGCGATCGCGACCGGCATCGAGGAACACGACAACTACGCGAACGACTTCATCGCGTCGTGCCGGTGGATCCGCGAGAACCTGCCGCACGCGAACGTCTCGGGCGGCGTGTCGAACGTGTCGTTCTCGTTTCGCGGCAACGATCCGGCGCGCGAGGCGATCCACACGGTGTTCCTCTACCACGCGATCCGCGCCGGCCTGACGATGGGCATCGTCAACGCCGGCATGGTCGGCGTCTACGACCAGATCCCGGCGGAACTTCGCACCCGCGTCGAGGACATCGTGCTGAACCGCGGCGCGACGCTGCCGCCTGACCTGCCGGTCGATTCGCCCGAGCGCGACAAGACGCCGACCGAGCGGCTGATCGAGTTCGCCGCGACGCTGAAGGCAGGCGGCGCGAAGAAGGAGGAGGACCTCGAGTGGCGTCGGCTGCCGGTCGCCGAGCGCCTTGCGCACGCGCTGGTGCGCGGCATCACCACGTTCATCGTCGAGGACACCGAGGAGGTGCGTGCGCAGATCGCCGCGCGCGGCGGCCGCCCGATCGAGGTGATCGAGGGGCCGCTGATGGACGGCATGAACGTCGTGGGCGACCTCTTCGGCGCCGGCCGGATGTTCCTGCCGCAGGTCGTGAAGTCGGCACGCGTGATGAAGCAGGCGGTCGCGCACCTGATCCCGTACATCGAGGAGGAGAAGCGGCAGATCGCGGCGGCCGGCGGCGACACGCGCGCGCGCGGCAAGATCCTGATCGCGACGGTCAAGGGCGACGTGCACGACATCGGCAAGAACATCGTCACCGTCGTGCTCCAGTGCAACAACTTCGACGTCGTCAACATGGGCGTGATGGTGCCGTGCAACGAGATTCTCGCGCGCGCGAAGGTCGAAGGCGCCGACATGATCGGCCTGTCGGGCCTGATCACGCCATCGCTCGAGGAGATGGCCTTCGTCGCCGGCGAGATGGAGCGCGACGACTGGTTCCGCGTGCGCAAGATTCCGCTGCTGATCGGCGGCGCCACGACCTCGCGGGTGCACACCGCGGTCAAGATTGCGCCGCACTACTCCGGCCCGGTCGTCTACGTGCCGGATGCGTCGCGCTCGGTGCCGGTCGCCCAGGCGCTGGTATCCGAGGAGCACAAGGTGGCGTACCTCGACGAACTGAAGGCCGAGTACGAGAAGGTGCGCGCGCAGCACGCGTCCAAGAAGGGCCCGATGCTGGTGACGCTGCCCGAGGCGCGCGCCAACCGCACGCCGATCGCCTGGGTGATGAAAGCCGACGACCGGCCGGCGGCCGACGGGCCGCACGTGCAGGTGCACTATCACCCGCCGAAGCCGAAGTTCGTCGGTCGGCGCGCGTTTCGCAACTTCGATCTCGCGAAGATCGCCGAGTACATCGACTGGCAGCCCTTCTTCCAGACCTGGGACCTGCACGGCGCCTACCCTGCGATCCTCAACGACGAGGTCGTCGGCGAATCGGCGCGTCGGGTCTTCTCGGACGGCAAGTCGATGCTCAAGCGGGTGATCGACGGGCGCTGGCTGACCGCGAACGCGACGATCGCGTTCCTGCCGGCCAACACGATCAACGACGACGACATCGAGATCTACACCGACGAGACGCGCACGCAGGTCGCGACCGTCTGGCACGGGCTGCGCCAGCAGACGCAGAAGCCCGAGGGTGTCGCCAACAAGTGCCTCGCCGACTTCATCGCGCCGAAGTTCATCGACGGCCGTGCATCGGGCATCGCGGACCACATCGGCCTGTTCGCGGTGACGACCGGACTCGGCGCCGAGAAGAAGGAGAAGGAGTTCGCCGCGCTGCTCGACGACTACTCGTCGATCATGCTCAAGGCGATCGCCGACCGGCTCGCCGAGGCCTTCGCCGAATGCCTGCACCAGCGCGTGCGCACCGACCTGTGGGGCTACCAGCCCGACGAGGCGCTGAGCAACGAGCAGTTGATCAAGGAGGCGTACCGCGGCATCCGGCCGGCGCCGGGCTATCCGGCGTGCCCGGAGCACACGGTCAAGCGCGCGCTGTTCGAGCTGACCGGCGCGCAGGAGATCGGCATGACGCTGACCGAATCGTTCGCGATGAGCCCGGCGGCGAGCGTCTGCGGCTTCTACTTCTCGCACCCGCAGAGCAGCTACTTCAACGTCGGGCGGATCGGTCAGGACCAGTTCGACGACTACCTGCGCCGGTCGGCGCGCAGCGAGGCGGATCTCAGGCGCGCGCTGGCGTCGGTGATCGGCTGAGCGCGCAGGCGCGTCGCTTGCCCAGGGTCGGTTCCACCACCGACACGGGCAGGCACGCGACATGAACAGCGCTTCGACACACGCAACCGGCTACGGCATCGCGTCCCCCGGCGGGGCCGTCACGACGTCCCGCGTCTCCTGGGGCGCGATCTTCGTCGGCGCGATCATCGCGATCGCGCTGATGATCCTGCTCTCGCTGCTGGGCCTGGGCATCGGCGCGGCGAGCATCGACCCGCTGTCGGGCGAGGGCTCGATCCAGGCGAAGGCCGGCGGATCGGCGGTGTACATCGTGTTCAGCCAGCTCGTCGCCCTCGGCGCAGGCGGCTACGTGGCCGCGAAGATGGCGGGCGTGCCGCGCCTGCTGCCGAGCGCGATCCACGGCGTCGCGGTGTGGGCGGTGGCGACGATCGCGACGGTCTGGCTCGCGACCGGGGCCGTCGGCGCAGTCGTCTCGGGCGGGCTGTCGATGCTCGGCTCGGCCACTTCCGCCGTCGCGAAGGCGGGCGCCGCCGCGCTGCCCGACGATCTGCAGATGCCCGATCTCTCGCTCTCCGGATTGCGCTTAGACGACTTTCCCGAGCCGGTGCGCCAGGCGATGCGCGAGCGCGGCATCACCCCGGAGAATGCCGACGAGCGGCTCCGCGCGGCGGTGCGCGGCGTCGTCGACGAGGACGAACTCGAGAACGCGAAGGCCGCGCTGGCGACGGCGCTCGAGGCCACGCTGCGCAACCCCGGCGAGGCCGACGCGCACCTCGCGCAGTTGAAGGAGACGCTCGGACGGCAGGGCGGGCTGCTGTCCGAGCAGAACCGCCGCGAGGCGACCCAGGCGCTCGAGCAGCAGTTCGGCGTGTCGCCGGACGAGGCACGCGCAGCGTGGGACAAGGTGACGGGCCGCGTCGACCAGGCGGTGCAGTCGGCACAGCAGACGGTCGCGCAGGCGCGGCAGAAGAGCCTGGAGGCCGCCGACCAGGCGGCCAGGGCCGCGTCGGCTGCCGCGTTCGCCGCCTTCGTCGCGTCGCTGCTTGGGCTGGGCGCGGCCGTGGGTGCGTCGATCGCGGGGCGGCCGAAGTCGCTCGTCGGCGCCGATCTCGCGGACCACCGACGCGGATGATGGCCGAGTCGCGCCCTCGCGGCGTGACCAGGTGCGGACCAGCGGGTGGTGCGGATCAGGGTTGCGCGCTGACCACCTGCCTGCCGCCGGGCATCACCGGCAGCGTGCCGGCGTCCCGCTTCGCTTCCCACTCGGCCTGCAGCTGCGCGTCGCTCTTGTAGTGGGGCACGCGGAACACGAGGCGCTTCCAGCGCTGCAGCCGCGGGCTCGACCCGGCGATCTCGTCGTTCCAGTACTGGTGGCCGCGCTTCAGGTTCAGCTCGGTGTCCATCTCGAAGTGGTCGCGCGACGCCTTGCCGCCGAAGACGTAGAGCTTGCCCCGGTAGATGCGCCAGGTGTCTTCCTCGCCGCCGGCGCCGCCGGGAATCGCGTAGTTGATGCCGTTGGAGCACCAGCCGCCGAACTGCGGCATGTAGCGCGCGGGCTCGCGCCGGAACGCCTCGCGGTTCGCCTCGCTCGAGAAGCGCCAGGTCGCGCCGAGGTGGACGAGCTTGATCGCGGGGTCGCCCTTGACCGCGGCGTTCTGCGTGAAGTACGCGACCGGGTCGTGGCCACGCAGCATCAGCGTCGGGTCGGTGGCGTCGGGGGTGAGGCGCAGCGGCCCGACGTCGGGGGCGGAGACGGAGGGGGTGCTCGCGCAGGACGCCAGGTTGACGAAGCACGCCACGGCGAGGGTGCGAAGCAGCCAGCGGAAGGGGATCATCGGAAGGACTCCGGTCGAGGGCAGGGGTTCGGGGGAAGCGTTCGAGGGCAAGCGTTCGAGGGGACGGCAACCTCTAACGATACCCGAGCATGCGGCCGGCGAACACGGTGGCGATCCAGCACAGCGCCGAAAGGCCGGCCGCGAGGCGGACGGCGGCACCGGGTCGCGCGCCGGCCTCGAGGCCGCGCCAGCCGGCGGAGCGGTGCAGCCGCACCACGTTCGCGAGCGCGACCGCGATCAGCGCGAGCTTCGCGAGGAACAGCGCGCTGTACGCATAGTCGAGCGGCCGGGCGACGAAGAGCAGCGCGCCGGTGACGACGGCGAGGCCGAAGCCGAGCCGCGCGACCGGCAGCAGCACGCTCCCGAGGGTCGCTGCCGGCACCCGGGCCCACAGGCCGAGCACGCGCGCGTCGAACGCGAGGATCGGGCCGACCAGCAGCGCGATCCCCAGCACGTGAAGCGCGTTGACGATCGGGTAGAGCCACAGCGACTTGCGCAGCCCGCTCGACAGGCCTCCGGCCTCGAGGCCCTCGAGCCAGCCGTCGATCACCGCGTCAGGACCCCTTGTCGAGCCGCTCCGGATACAGGTCGTAGTTGGTGCCGCGGATGCGCACGCGCTCGGCCTTCACGCGCCGCTCCTTCGGATCGGCCGATCGCTTGCCGACGATCGTCAGCTCGACGCCCTTGACCAGCATCGCGTCCTTCAGCCCGGCGCGCTCGTTGCGCCACGGCTGCCCGACCTCGGCCTGCCAGCGCTCGCCGTCGGCATCGAGCACCAGCACGCCGTGCGGGTTGCCGAGCGTCGCGTCGGTGATCACCCCGGTGAGCTCGAAGGCGCCGTCTTCGGTCCAGCGCCAGCCGTGGTGCGCGAGTGCGCCGGCGGCGACGCCCAGGCCGAGCGCCAGCGCGAGCGCCTGCAGCCAGACGACGTGGCGGGGGGCGCGCGACGCCCGGCGCATCGGTCGGAATCCTTGCATGGCAGTACCCCGTTCGGTATTGGGTGACGGTACGATAGGCCGGTATGGTCCGTTTCGCGTCCTTTTCCCTACCCGCCGCGTGCGCATATGAGCGCAGCGCCGGGCCGCCCCAAGCAAGCTCGCACCGCAGCGCGAAGCGCGAAGGTATCCCAGTGAGCGCCGGGGCGCGGTCGGCCACGGCATGATCCGGGTCGCGCCCGTCGCGCGCGTGGCGGTCGCGTGCATCGTCGTCGCCGGCTGCGCGAACGACGGCACGGTCCGCACGGTCGAGACGCCGCCCGGCGTCGTGCAGGCGCGCATCGTCGCGCTGCTGCCGCCCACGATCCGCGACCGCGACGGCTGGGCGTCCGACATCCGCACCGCCTTCGCCGCGTTGAAGCTCGCCCCGGAGGCGTCGGCGCTGTGCGCGGCGATCGCGGTGACCGAGCAGGAGTCGGGCTTCGTGGCCGACCCGCCGGTGCCTGGCCTGCCGAAGATCGCGCGCGCGGAGATCGACCGGCGCGCCGCGCGGATCGGCGTGCCGGCGATCGCGGTCGACGTTGCGCTCGGGCTGTCGTCGTCCGCCGGCGGCACCTACGGCGAGCGCCTCGCGCGGGTGAAGACCGAGCGCGAACTGAGCGAGCTCTTCGAGGACTTCATCGGCATGGTGCCGCTCGGCGCCCGCCTGCTCGCCGGGCACAACCCGGTGCGAACCGGCGGGCCGATGCAGGTGAGCATCGCGTTCGCCGAGCAGCACGCGACGCGGCGGCCATGGCCGTACGGCGAGGCGGCGTCGATCCGCCGCGAAGTGTTCACCCGTCGCGGCGGCATGTACTTCGGGATCGCACACCTGCTCGACTACCCCGCCGACTACCCGCAGATGAAGTACCGCTTCGCCGACTTCAACGCCGGCCACTGGTCGAGCCGCAATGCGGCGTTCCAGCAGGCGGTTGCCGGCCTCTCCGGGGTGAAGCTCGCGCTCGACGGCGACCTGATCCGCCCGGGCTCGAGCCCCAGGGACCCGCCGGGGCAGACCGAGGTGGCGGTCCGCGGACTGGGCGAACGCCTCGGGATGGACGACGCGCGGATCCGCGAGGACCTGGCACGCGGCGAGGGCCCCGACTTCGATCGCACCGAACTGCACCGCCGCGTCTTCGCGCTCGCCGACGCGCGCGCGGGCAGGGCGGTGCCGCGCGCGGTGCTGCCGGCACTCGACCTGAAGAGCCCGAAGATCACCCGAAAGCTCACGACCGCCTGGTTCGCCGAGCGTGTGGATGCGCGCTACCAGCGCTGCCTCGCCCGCGCGGTACCGTAATCCGCCGCGCGTGCATTGACTTGCCGAGTTGGCGTGCTGAATACTGCCGGCCCGGGCCGACACCGCCGGTCCGGACCGGCATGCCATCGCCGCACGACGGTGCCGGGCGATCCTCTTGCGGCAACACCGGAGACACGCGCATGCACCCCCGATCGATCCCGTCGACGACGTCGACGCCAAACCCGTCGCGGGCACGCATTCACGCGTTCGCGATCGCCGCCGCGGCGGCCCTCGCGTTCGCGCTGCCGCCGGCGCCGGCGCACGCCCAGGCGAAGAAGCAGGTCAAGATCTCGCACGCGACGGCGGCCGACGTCGCGAACGACAACCACATGGTCGCGTGGATCCTCGCGAACCACATCAACAGCAACTCGGACACGCTCGAGGCCCGCATCTATCCGGCCAACCAGTTGGGCGAGGAGCGGGCGGTGGTCGAAGGGATGCAGCTGGGCGCCGGTGCGACGATCCACGTCGGGGGCACCGCGATCCACAACAACTTCAACAAGCGCATGGGCGTGCTCGACCTGCCTTTCCTGTGGCGCGATTACGCGCACGCGCACCGCGTGCTCGACGGCAAGGTCGGCCAGACGCTGGCTGCGGAGCACGAGAAGCTCGGCCTCAAGGTGCTCGGCTGGCAGGACAGCTGGGGCTATCGCAACGTCGTGACCGTCAAGAAGGAGGTCAAGACGCCGGAGGATCTGAAAGGCCTGAAGATCCGCACGATCCAGACCCCGACCTATGTCGCGGCGCTCAACGCGATGGGCGCGAAGGCCACCCCGATGGCCTTCGGCGAGGTCTACACCTCGCTGCAGACCGGCGTGCTCGACGGCTTCGAGCACTCGTCGGCGGTGATCTTCACAGGCAAGTATTTCGAGGTCACGAAGTACATCGCGCTGACGCGACACCTGTTCGGCCCGACGGCGACCGTGATCTCGAAGAAGGAGTGGGACGGCTACACCGACAAGGAGAGGGCGGTCGTGGCCGCGGCCGCGAAGCTCGCGCAGGACGTCAATCGCAGCCTGAGCCAGCAGCGCGACGACGAGTCGATGCAGAAGCTCAGGGACAAGGGCATGATCGTGAACCCGATCGACACGAGCGGGTTCGTCAAGGCCGCGATGCCGCTGCAGGACCAGCTCGCGAAGACGCTCGGCGCGACGGACCTGCTCGAGCAGATCCGGGCGACGAAGTAGCCCCGCCCGCAGCCGCCCCGCGCAGCGCGTTCGTGATCGCCTCGATCTGCCGCTGGATCGACCTCGCCGTCGAGTACGCGCTGTTTCTCGTGTTCCTCGCGCTGACGCTGGTCGGCGGGCTGCAGGTGTTCAACCGCTTCGTCCTCGACTACCCGCTGTCCTGGAGCGAGGAGTTCCAGAAGTTCGGCCACATCTGGATGGTGATGCTGGCGATCCCGGTCGCGTACCGGCGCGGTGCGCACCTGGGCATGGACATGCTCGTTCATTGGTTTCCGGCGATGCTGCAACGCGGCCTCGCGCTGCTCGCCGAGCTGCTGTGGCTCGCGCTCGCGTTCGCGATCGGCCGCTACACGCTGGTGATCATGACGATCGCGAAGAACCAGGAGAGCCCGGGCCTCGGGCTGCGGATGGACTGGGTGTACTTCGGGCTCGTGATCGGCAGCGCGTATCTCGGCTTCGTCGTGCTGCGCCGGATCGCGAGCCACTTCGGCTGGCAGGACCCGCCACCGCAGCCGCTGGGTGCGGGACATTGAGCGCGCGTCGATGACCGGGAGCGCGCGCCGATGCTGATCGGCCTGTTCGTGGCGCTGTTCGTGCTGATCCTGCTCGGCATGCCGATCCTGCTGGTGATGGGCATCATCGGGCTCGCGGGCGTGCTGCTGACGCCCGGCCTGGTGCCTGCGCTGTTCCCGCAGAAGATGTTCGCGATGCTCGACAACTTCAGCCTGCTCGCGCTGCCGTACTTCATCCTCGCGGGCGAGCTGATCTCGGCGGGCGGCATCTCCGCGCGGCTGGTCGCATTCGCGCAGACGGTCGTCGGCCACTTCCGTGCGGGGCTCGGTCACGCGTCGGTCGTCTCGAGCATGGTGTTCGCCGGCGTGTCCGGTTCGTCGGTCGCCGATACCTCGGCGATCGGCTCGATCCTGGTGCCGGCGATGAAGTCGCAGGGCTACCGGCCCGGCTTCGCCGCAGCGCTGATCGCCTGCGCCGGCACGATCGGCGCGATCATTCCGCCGAGCATGACGATGATCGTCTACGGCTCGATGGCGAACGTGTCGATCGGCGGCCTGTTCCTCGGCGGCATCGTGCCCGGCGTGCTGATCGGCGTCGGGCTGATGCTGGTGATCGTGCTCTATTCGCGCGCGCCGGGCTATCCGGAGCTGCGCGTCGTCGCCGGCCGCTTCGACCTGAAGGCGGTGCTTCGGGCGACGCTCGCGGTCTGGCCGGCGCTGCTCGCGCCGCTGCTGGTCGTCGGCGGCATCCTGAGCGGTGCGTTCACCGCCACCGAGGCCGGCGTCGTCGCGTGCTTCTACGGTTTCTTCGTCGGCTTCTTCGTGTATCGCACGCTCAGGCTCGCGGACCTGCCCAAGGTCTTCATCCGCGCGGCGGTCACGACCGCGATGGTGTCCGGGATCATCGGCATCGCCGGCGCGCTCGGCTGGCTGCTCAGCTACCTCAACTTCAACGACACCGTGCTCGGCGCGATCAACGCCGTCGCCGACACGCGGATCGCGGCGCTGCTGTGGCTCACCGCGATCATGCTCGTGCTCACGATGTTCATCGACTCGATGGCGGTGCTGATCGTGATGATCCCGGTCGCCGTCGTGATCGGGCGAAACTACGGCGTCGACGAGTTCCAGCTCGGCCTGCTGATGGTGATGGCTACGCAGATCGGTTCGACGACGCCGCCCGTCGCGGTGCTGCTGTTCGTCGCGACCGGCATCGCCGGCTGCCGGTACGCCGACACGATCCGCCACTGCTGGGCCTTCATCGCTGCCGAGGTCGCGGTGCTGCTGCTGGTGCTGTGGCTGCCCGAACTCGCCGCGTGGATCCCGCGCGTGTTCCTCGGCTGACGCGGCGCGGCGCGCGTTGGCCCCGCACTCGTCCGCAGACGCCCTTCAACCGACCCGGAGCCCCCCGATGCCGCGTGTCCTGCTCACCCATTCGCCGGACGCCCTCGCGAACTACTACGGAGACGAAGCGCTCGCCGGCCTGTGCGCGCTCGCCGAGGTCCGGCTGAACCCGCTCGGGCGCGACATGGACGTCGACGAGATGATCGATGCCGCGCGCGACTGCGAGCTCATCGTGTCGTACCGCAAGTCCGAGGCGCCCGCCCGCGTGTTCTCGTCGCTTCCCTCGCTGGTCGCGTTCTCGCGCTGCGCGATCGACATCCGGAACATCGACGTCGACGCCGCGAGCGCGAACGGCGTGCTCGTCACGCAGGCCGGCCCCGGCTTCGTCGCGTCGGTCGCCGAATGGACGATCGGCGCGATGGTCGACCTCAGCCGCGGCCTCGGTCGCGCGAGCGCCGAGTACCACGCCGGGCGCGTGCCCGCGGCGACGATGGGACGCGAGCTCTACGGCGCGACGCTCGGGGTGATCGGCTACGGGCGCATCGCGCGGTACCTGTGCCGCGTCGCGCTCGCCTTCGGCATGCGGGTCGTCGTCGCCGACCCGTACGCGCGCGTGCCGGGCACGCGCATCCGCCGGCTCGGGCTCGACGAGGTGCTCGCCGAGGCCGACTACCTCGTGTGCCTCGCCGTCGCGACCGAGGAGACCGAGAACCTGATGGACGCCGCCGCGTTCGCGCGGATGAAGCCGGGGGCGTACTTCGTGAATCCGTCGCGCGGCAACCTCGTCGACGAGGCGGCGCTGTGCGCCGCGCTCGATTCGGGCAGGCTCGCCGGCTGTGCGCTCGACGTCGGTCGTGCGCCCGACCAGATGCCGACGCCCGCGCTCGCCGCGCACCCGCGGGTGATCGCGACGCCGCACGTCGGCGGCCTCACGCCGCCGGCGATCAACCGACAGGCGATGGACACGGTCGCGCAGGTCGCCGCTATCCTGAAGGGGGACGTGCCGAAGGGCGCGGTCAACGCGGCGCGCGCCTCGCGCTTCGCCGCGATGCGCGCGCGCGCGGCGTCCGACGCCTGAATCCGAGGAGAGGCCCGCCATGATCGATCTTCGTTCCGACACCGTGACCCGACCGACCGACGCGATGCGAGCGGTGATGGCGCGCGCGCCGGTCGGCGACATGCAGTACGGTGACGACCCGACGCTGAACGCGCTCGAGGCGCGCGTCGCCGACCTGCTGGGCAAGGAGGCGTCGCTGTGGCTGCCGTCGGGCACGATGGCCAACCAGGTCGCGCTGCGCGTGCTGACCCGGCCCGGCGACGACGTGCTGGTGGGCAGCGAGTCGCATTCGATGTGGCACGAGGCGGGCGGCGCCGCGGCGAACTCGGGCGTGCAGTTCACCGAGATCGGCCACGCGGGGCTCTTCGGCGCCGCCGACGTGCGCCGTCACGCGAAGCCACGCGACGAGCCGGTGCTGCCGCTGCCCGCGACGACGCTGGTGCAGGTCGAGAACACCCACAACCGGCACGGCGGGCTGGTGTTTCCGCAGGAAGACGTCGAAGCGGTCTGTGCGACCGCCCGCGAACTCGGCCTCGCGACCTACCTCGACGGCGCGCGCCTGTGGAACGCGTCGGTCGCGACCGGCCTGTCGCCGGCGGCGCTCGCGCGACCCTTCGACCTGCTGATGGTCGCGTTCTCCAAGGGGCTCGGCGCGCCGGCCGGCTCGATGCTCGCCGGCCCGCGCGACCTCGTCCGCGCCGCGCAGCGCCACCGCCGGATGCTCGGTGGCGCGATGCGGCAGGTCGGCATGTTGGCCGCCGCCTGCGACTTCGCGCTCGATCACCACGTCGAGCGCATCGTCGAAGACCACCTGAACGCGCGCGCGCTCGCGGCGCGCGTCGCCGCCTGCCGGGGCGTCACGCTCGCGCTCGATCGCGTGCAGACCAACATCGTCGTGTTCGAGCTCGAGCACCCGACGCTGTCCCCGGCGGCGCTGGTCGCGCAGGCGCGCGCGCAGGGCGTGCTGATCAACGCGCTCGGGCCTACCAAGCTTCGCTTCGTCACCCACCTCGACGTGGACGCCCAGGCCTGCGCACGCGCGGGCGAAGTGATCGAGTCGCTGCTCGGCACCCCGGCGCGGGCACGAGCGTAGTGCGAACAGGCCCTGCCTGCCGGACGGGCCCTACCGCGACGACACGCCCAGTGCGCCGCCGATGCCGATGAAGGTGGCGCCGGCGGTGCGGTTGAACCAGCGGCCGTGGCGACCGAGCCAGGGCGCGACGCGTTGCGCGGCGCTCGCGATCAGCAGTTCGTATGCGAGCTCGACCAGGCCGAAGGTCCCGCCGAGGATCGCGAACTGCTGCCAGAGCGGCAGGTCGGGCTGCATGAACTGCGGCAGGAAGGCGGCGAAGAAGATCAGCGCCTTCGGATTCGACACTGCCACCATGAAGCCTTCGGCGAAGCGCCGGCGCGCGCTGGGCATCGCGAGCGAGGCACCGCCGTCGTCGCCCGATGCGGGGCCGGCGGGCGCGACGTCGATCAGCGGCGGCGGCGCCCGCCAGGTGCGCACGCCGAGGTACACCAGGTATGCCGCGCCGATCCACTTCGCGATCTCGAACGCGCGCTCGGAGGTCGCGAGCAGCGCGCCGAGGCCCGCGATCGACGCGGCGACCAGCAGCATGAACCCCGCGATGCCGCCGAGCGCCGTGTGCAGCGTCGGGCGCCAGCCGAAGCGCATGCCGTGCGTGAGTGCGAGCAGGCCGTTGGGGCCCGGCGTCAGCGACAGGCCGACGGCGGCGGCGAGATAGATCAGCCAGAGGTGCAGGTCCATGATGGACCGATTCTAGGTCCTGACCCAGCCCCCCCGGGTGCCCCGCGTCAGTGGTTCAGGCGCGAGGCGATCGCCGCCTTGCGGTTCGCGCGCCGCGTCGCCTCGTCGCGCATCAGTGCCTCGACCAGTTCGCCCTGCACGCGCTCGGCCCAGTTGTTCTCGACCTGGCAGGTACCGGCCGCGAGGTGGCCGCCGCCACCGTAGCGCAGGCACAGGTCGCCGATGTTGGTGATCGACGAACGATCGAGGATCGACTTGCCGATCGCGAACACGGTGTTCTGCTTCTTGAGACCCCAGAGCACGTGGATCGACACGTTGCACCGCGGGAAGAGCGCGTAGATCACGAAGCGGTTGGTCGCGAAGATCGTCTCCTCGTTGCGCAGGTCGAGCACGACGACGTTGTCGTGTTCGGTCGCGCAGCGGCGGATCTGCGCAGCTGCGGGCGCCTCGTGCTGGCGATACAGTTCGACGCGCTCGACGACGTCGGGCATCTGCAGGATCTCGTCGATCGACTTCGTGCGGCACGCGTCGATCAGCTTCATCATCAGCTGGTAGTTCGAGATCGTGAATTCGCGGAAGCGCCCGAGACCGGTGCGCGCATCCATCAGGTAGTTGAGCAGCACCCAGCCCTCGGGCGACGCGATCTCCTGCGCGTTGAACTGCGCCGAGTCGGCCTTGTCGACCGCCTCCATCATCTCGCGCGAGATCGTCGGGAAGCGTGCCCGCCCGCCGTAGTGGTCGTAGACGACGCGTGCGGCGGATGGCGCCTTCGGGTCGATGACGTGGTTGGCCGCGACGCCGCCATTGCGCTTCGTCTCGGACAGGTGGTGGTCGAACGCGATGTGCGCGCCGGCGACGTAAGGGAGGTTGGTCGTGATGTCGCGCGGGCCGATCTCGACCTTGCCGTCCTGCATGTCCTTCGGATGCACGAACAGGATGTCGTCGACGATGTCGAGTTCCTTGAGCAGCACCGCGCAGACCAGCCCGTCGAAGTCCGATCGGGTGACGAGCCTGAACTTCCCTCCGGACACCGGCGGCGTGGCGCGTGTCGCGCTCGTCGCGGCGGCGGCAGGGGTGGCGGGGCGAGCGGACGGCGGTTGGCTGGGCATGGTGTTCCTGCGGGGCTTTGCGGGGCTTGTCGTCGAGTGTCGCGCGCCGTTCCGGGATTCGGTCGATCGATGAGGCGGGCATCCCCCGCGTTGTTCGGTGCATTCGGGGCTGGCTTATCATCGGACGCGCATCGACCTGGAGACCGTCCGATGAATGGTGCCGAATCGCTCGTCACGACCCTCGCCGCCTCGGGCGTCGACGTCTGCTTCGCCAATCCCGGCACATCGGAGATGCACTTCGTCGCCGCGCTCGATCGCTGGCCCGGCGTGCGTTGCGTGCTCGGGATGTTCGAGGGTGTCGTCACCGGCGCCGCCGACGGCTACTACCGGATCGCGCGCAAGCCGGCGGCGACGCTGCTGCACCTGGGCCCGGGCTTCGGCAACGGCCTCGCGAACCTGCACAACGCGCGCAAGGCGCGTTCGGGCATCGTCAACGTCGTCGGCGATCACGCCGTCGCGCACGCGCGCTTCGACGCACCGCTCCATTCCGACATCGACGGCATCGTGCGGCCGGTGTCGCACTGGGTGCGCCGCTCGCTGCGCGCGCGCGACGTCGCTGCCGATGCGGCCGACGCGGTGCGTGCGACCCGCTTCGGCGCGAGCGGGCGGATTGCGACGCTGATCCTGCCGGCCGACGCCGCGTGGAACGACGCCGGCGACGCCGGCACCGCGTCGGCACGCGACGACGACGAAGGCGTCGATCTGCCGGCGTTCTCCTCGCAGGGGGTCGACACGATCGCGCGGCAGCTCGAGGCCGCGCCGGCCGACACGCTGCTGCTGCTGGGAGCCGGGGCGACCTCGGTGCGTGCGCAGCGGCTGGCCGGCGCGATCGCGACGCGGACCGGCTGCCGGGTGATGCTCGAGTTCTACAACGCCAGCCTGCCGGTCGGCGCCGGCCTGCCCGGCTTCGAACGCATCGCGTACTCGGTCGACGCGTCGCTCGCCCAGCTGAAGGGCGTGCGCCACCTGGTGCTCGCCGGCGCGACCAATCCGGTCGCCTTCTTCGCGTATCCCGGCAAGCCGAGCCTGATCGCGCCGCCCGGCTGCGCGGTGTCGACGCTCGCATTGCCCGAGGAGGACGCGGGCGCCGCGATCGAGGCGCTCGCCGACGCGCTCGGCGTCGCGCCGGGCGCGGCGGATACGGCGGCGGCGCTGCCCGCTGCGCCGTCGCGCGGCGCGGGTGTCGGTCCCGATGACTGGGTGCTCGAGAACATCGGCCGTGTCATCGCCGAGCTCCTGCCCGAAGACGCGATCGTCGTCGACGAGAGCGTCAGTTCCGGTCGCCACTTCGCGCCGCACCTTCGCCGTGCCGCGCGCCACACGCTGCTGCAGACGATGGGCGGCGCGATCGGCTACGGGCTGCCGGGCGCCACCGGTGCGGCGGTCGCGGCGGGCGGGCGGCAGGTCGTCGCGCTGACCGGCGACGGCAGCGCGATGTACACGCTGCAGTCGCTGTGGACGATGGCGCGCGAGTCGCTGCAGGTCGCCGTGATCGTGTTCGCGAACCGCTCGTACCGGATCCTGCAGGGCGAGCTCGCCGGGGTCGGCGCAACCATCGGCGGCGACAAGGCGCGCGCGATGCTGTCGCTCGACGGTCCCGCGCTCGACTGGCTCGCGATCGCGAAGGGGCACGGCGTCGACGCCCGCCGCGCGACCGACCTCGCGAGCCTGCGGAAGGCGCTCGGCGGCGCGATCGCCGGCCGTGGCCCCTGCCTGATCGAGGTCGTGCTCTGACCGGCTGCGCCGAAGCACAGCCGCGTCCCACGGTCGCGCGGCCGCACGGCCGCACGGCCCCACAGCCGCACAGCCGCACAGCCCCACAGCCCCACAGCCCCCCCCCCCGGCGCTCAGGTCCAGTCTTCGCGCTCGATCGCCAGCGCCACCAGCACGCCGAACACGATTCCCCAGAACGGCGCGCCGATGCCGGCGAGCGGCACGCCCGCGACGGTCACCAGGAACGCGACCAGCGCACCGAGCGCGAAACGCGCCTTGAACGCGGTGGTGAACGCCCCCTGCAGCACCCTGAGCATCGCAAGGCCGGCGAGCGTCGCGACGAAGGCCGGCGGCAGCCCGATCATCAGTCGGGTGAAGACCGGCGAGAACAGCCCGAAGCCGACCGCGAGGACGCCGGTGACGACGCCTGCGACGTAGTGCCGGTGCGTCTCGCCGGACGCGGTCGCCAGTGCGTTGGACGGCCCGGTCAGGCAGGTCGAGACGGTGCCGACGAAGGCGGCGACGATCGAGGTCGCGCCGCAGGCGGTGGTGACCGCGTCGATCGGCGCCTTGTGGCCCGCCCCGGCCAGCACCGCGAAGCCCTGGCCGTTCTGCACGAAGAGCACGGTGATCGCCAGCGGCAGCACCAGTTCGATCATCGTCTGAAGCGACCACGCGGGCGCCACCGGCACCGGCTGGGCGAGCGCGCCGCCCCAGCCGCCGGCGAACACGGCCGATCCGCTCATCTCGCTGCCCGGCACGCCGAGCGCGACGCACAGGGCGCCGGCCAGCAGCGCCGCGATCAGCGCCGGCAGGCGTGCGCCCAGCCGCGGCACGCCCGAAAACAGCAGGAACACCAGCGTCATCGGCAGCGCGATCGTCCACGCGCCGTGCAGCGCGAGGACCAGGTCGGTGCCGAACTTGAGGAACACGCCGGCGACCATGCCCATGACGATCGGCATCGGCAGCCGGCGCATCAGCCGGCCGAAAAGGCCCGACACGCCTAGCGCGAGCATCAGTGCGCCGGTGGCGAGGTACGCGCCGACGATCTCCGGCATCGTCGCGTGCCCGAGCGCCGGACCGACGAGAACCGTGCCGGGAATCGTCCAGAAGAAGATCAGCGGCTGCCGGTAGCGCAGGCAGAACCCGATCGTCAGCAGCCCGTTGATGAAGAAGGCGCCGAACAGCCACGACGCGATCCGCGCCTGGTCGAGGCCGCCGCCCGAGGCGACCGCGAGGATGACCGCGACCGGGCCGCTCGCGGCGAACGCGAACGCGATCAGGCCGTTGCCGGCGTACTGCCAGCCGAAATCCGCGCGCAGGGTCCGGATCAGACGCCCCAGGTGATGTCCTTGCCGGCCTTGTGGGCCTCGCCCATCATCTCGATGAGCGGGAACACCCGCTGACCGATCCCGATCGACGCGTCGTCGTCGGTCTCGTCGTCGGTGTCGGTGGCCTCGGGCTTTGCGGTGGGCCCGGCGCTTCGCGCGGCCTTCGAGAGCGCGTTGTCGCGATCGGCGGCCTGCTGCAGGATGCGCATCGCGTCGGGCATCTGCGCGACGGTGATGATGCCCTGCGGGTCGGGCGACTTGCCGATCAGTGCCAGCACCTTCTTGCCGACCGCCTCGGTCATCACGACGGTACCGGTCGCGCGGGACTTGAACTCGAACAACATGGGCTGGTTCTCCTCGATCGGCGCGGCGCCGGTGGCGTCGCGGATGGCTTCGTTACCATTATCCCGTATGAGCGAAGATCCCGCATGCATCGAACGGCCGTCGCGGCGCGCCTGCGTCAGGACGCTGGGCGCCGCGATCGCGCGAGCGTGCCTGGCGCCGGCGCCGGCGCGCATCGCGTCGGCCGCGTGTCGGGTGCGGCTCGCGCTGCCGACGTCGCTGCCCGCGCTGGCGGCGTGCACCGCCACCTTCGACTGGCGCGAGGTGCGCTGCGCCGACGGTGCCGTGCGCTGCCTCCTGCCGGGCAGGCCCGCCGAGATGAGCCGCCGCATCCATTTGCGTGAGGCCGAAGTCGAGATGCGGATGACCGGCGCGCAGGCCGGCGGGCTGAGCTTCACCGTCGCGAGCCTCGCGTCGGCGCCGGCGTCGCCCGAAGCCGCCCGCGCGCTGCTCGACGCGATGCGCGAGCAGATGCTTCGCAACGTGAAGGCTGCGCCCGCGCAGGGCGATCCGGTCGGCGTGCCGAGCGTCGACAGCGCCGGCCGAAGGCTCGCACCCCGGGACGGCGTCGAACTGAGCGTGCAGTCGGACACGATGCGGATGAAGGCGCGCTTCTTCCTCGCCCACGGCAGGCCGACGCAGGCCGTCGTGATGGGCCCCCAGATGGATGACGAGGCCGCGCGCCAGTTCCTCGATTCGGTGACGATCGTCGGTGCCTGAGCGGGCTGCACGCGAGCGGGGCTGGCGGATCTTCGCGATCCTCGCGTCCGGCTACCTGATGTCCTACGGGCTGCGGGCGATCAACGCGACGATCGCGCCCGAACTCGTCGCCGAACTGGGGCTGTCGAACGCCGCGCTCGGGTCGCTGACCAGCGCGTACTTCGTCGGCTTCTCGCTGATGCAGGTACCGGTCGGCATCTGGATCGATCGCTACGGGCCGCGGCGCGTCGACGCGACGCTGATCGCCGTCGCATCGCTCGCGTGCTGCCTGATCGGGCTGTCGACGCACTTCGTCGCGCTGTGGCTCGCGCGCGCGCTGATGGGCGCCGGCTTCGCCGCGGCGCTGATGGCGTCGTTCGCGATGTTCAGGCTCTGGTTCCCGGCGTCGCAGCAGGGGCGGCTGGCCGCGTGGGTGATGATGGTCGGCACCGCCGGCGTGATGATCGCGACGGTGCCGGCGCGCGCCGCGATCCCGGTGCTGGGCTGGCGCGGGCTGTTCTTCGTCTGCGCGGCGGTGCTGGGCCTGGTGTCGGTCGCCATGTGGTTCGGGCTGCCGAAGTCGCGCGAACCCGTCGGCGTCGACGGTCAGCCGTTCCTGCGCTCGCTCGTCGGCTATCGCGAGGTGTTCCGCCGGTCGTATTTCTGGCGCATGGTGCTGATGGCGAGCGCGGTGCAGGGCGGCTTCATCTCCCTGCACACGCTGTGGATCGGCCCGTGGTTCACGCGCGTGCTGGGCCTGTCGGCCGAGCGCGCAGCCGACAGCCTGTTCGCCTTCAACCTGAGCCTGCTGGCGGCGTACCTGGTCAGCGGCTGGTTCGCGCCGCGCTTCGGCACCGCCGAGCGCACGACCGTGCGCATCGCCGCCGTGGCCGTGCTGCTGACCGTGGTGGCGCAGTTCACGATCGCCGCCTTCCCCGACCGCGCCGGGGTCGCCGGGTGGCTGCTGTTCGCCGCGCTGTCGACGGTGTTCACGCCGCTGCAGGCGCGCGTCGCGCTGAGCTTCCCGCAGGCCTACTCGGGCAGGGCGCTGACGGCTTTCAACCTGGTGGTGTTCACCTCGGTGATCGGCGTGCAGACGCTGGTCGGCGTGGTGCTCGACGCGCTGATCGGCGCCGGTCATCCGCAGGCGCAGGCCTTCAGAATCGGGTTGGCGATGCTCGCGGGCGCGCAGGCGCTGGTCTGGCTGCTGTTCCTCGCGTGGCCGAAGCTGTTTCCGGAGCGCGCCGCGCCGACCGTGCCGGGCTGATCGACGCCACGATGCCGGACCGGGTCGCGAGGCGCGTGGCGGTCATTCGGCGGCAGGCGCGGCATCGAGGTGGCGCCGCAGCGCGACCGCTTCGGCGACCGCGTCTTCGCCGACCTGCGCCGACGCGGCGAGGTCTGCGATCGTGCGCGAGACCTTGTAGATGCGGTGAAGGCCGCGCATCGACCAGCCGAATCGGGCCATCGCCTGGCGGGCAAGGCGTTCCGCGGCCGGGGCGAGCGCAACCCGCTCGCTCAGGCCGGCCGGGCCGAGCAGGCCGTTCGGCACACGCTGCCGTTCGAGTTGACGGCGGCGCGCCTGCCACACGCGGTGGCGCACCGCAGCGGTCGTAATGCAGGATGATGAATTCGCGCCGCTTGGCGCCATCCCGCTCCCTGCTGCCGTGGCCGCGCCGGCGCCCGCGGCCGCCGGCGAGGACACCGTGATCGCGAGGTCGAAGCGGTCGAGCAGCGGGCCCGACAGTTTTGCCCGATAGCGGCGGATGCGGTCCGGCGTGCACCGGCACGCGTGCCGGGCATCGCCGAGGTAGCCGCAGGGACACGGATTCATCGCGGCGACCAGCAGGAAACTCGCCGGGAAGGTCTCCTGGTAGGGCCCGCGCGCCACCGTCACGGCACCGGTTTCGAGCGGCTCGCGAAGCGCTTCTATTGCACTGCGGCGAAACTCCGGGAGTTCGTCGAGGAACAGCACGCCATGGTGCGCGAGGCTGATCTCGCCGGGCCGCGGTGGCTGGCCCCCGCCGAGCAGGCCGGCGACCGACACCGAGTGGTGCGGGCTGCGCATCGGCACCACGCTGGGCAGCCGATCGACCGGGAGCCGGCGCAGCGAGGCGAGGCTGGCAACCTGCAGCGCCTGGTCGTCGTCGAGCCGCGGCATGATCCCGGGCAGGCGCGCCGACAACATGCTCTTGCCCATTCCGGGCGCGCCGTCGAGCAGCAGGTGATGGCGCCCGGCAGCGGCGATCTCGAGCGCCCGGCACGCCTGGGGCTGGCCCACGACGTCGGCGAGATCGGGCGGAGGGGATTCTTCGGTGTGTGGGCGCTCACCTTCGATGGGCGCGTCTGAACCGCCGGGATCGGACGTGTCTGCCTGCCCGAGCGGTGCGAGCCGTTGCCGGCCGAGCAGGTGCGCGCAGACCTCGGCGAGATCGCGGGCGCCGTGCACCCGCGGATGCCGGCTATGAGTGGCTTCGCGCGCACTGGCGAATGGCAGCACCAGTGAGTGCGTACTATCGTGGCGCTTCAGTCCGCAGGCCAAGGCAAGCGCGCCCACGATCGGTCGCAGTGCGCCGGTCAACGACAGCTCGCCGGCGAATTCGACGCCGTTCAACGCGGCCTGCGGCAGCCGGCCGTCGGCGCACAGGATGCCGATCGCGATCGGCAGGTCGAAGCGACCGCTGTCCTTGGGGAGGTCGGCCGGCGCGAGGTTGACCGCGATGCGCCGCTGCGGGAAGTCGAAACCGGTCTGGATCAGCGCGGCCCGGACGCGTTCACGGCTTTCGCGAACCGCCGCCTCGGGCAGACCGACGATCGTGAACAGCGGCAGGCCGTTGGACAGGTGGACCTCGACGCGCACTTCGGGGGCATCGAGGCCCCGCAGTGTTCGGCTCTGGACGACGGCCAGCCCGCTCATCGCCGGCGCCGGAATGTCGTGTGGAGGGGCGGCGGGCGCCTGCCCTCAGGCCTCGCCAGGCGGGCGCGCCGGGTCACGAGGGGTGTCCGACGCCGGTTCCCGGGACTCGAGTGCCTCGACGCGCTGGATCAGCGAACGCAACAGGTCGCGCTGGATCTCGAATTCGTCTCGCGTCACCAGTTCGAGCCGGGCGAGCGACTGGCCGACGAGCGCCTTCAGGTTCCGTTCGAGGTCTGCGGCAGGGCTGGCGCGCATCAGCTCGAGGAGCTTCTGCTGGAAATCCTGGATGAAGCGCTGTCTGTCCATGGCCGGATCTCCCAGTGGCGAAGTCGAAATCCAGGATAGCACAGGGGGCGCGAGCCCCCGGGCGGCACGGCTCGGTCGGATGCATCGGCCATCGGCGCCGGTGCGCAAAGGATCGATGCGGCCATGCCTGCGCGACGGCACCGGTCCGGACCACGGTTGCTGTCTGCACCGTCTGGGTGCGTGCCTGTCGGTGGCGCCAGCGTGCGCCATTTCGGTGCGATCGCACGTGCCTACGCTGCAAACCCGTCGGGCCAGGCGGTGGTTTAACCGCAGTGCAACATTTTCGTGGCTTATCGATCATGAATTACGTCAGGCCCGAGTCAGTCGAAGGGTGGCACGCGAAGTGCTAAGTCCGAACCACGTCCTGCGCGTCGACGCGATGCGCGGGCCCCGATCGTTACCACCGACCCAGTCCAGAGGACAGAGATGAATCCCAGAGCAGTCGCCGCGACCCTCGTGCTGTCGGCAGCATCCGCCTTGCTACCTGCCGTCGCGTCCGCGCAGTCCGATCCGGCCGCGTCGACGCTGACCGCGAACGCGGCGGTCGTGTCCGACTACCGGTTCCGCGGCGTGTCGCAGACCTTCCGCAAGCCGGCCTTGCAGGGCGGCGTCGACTACGGTCACTCGAGCGGCCTCTACGTCGGCTCTTGGGCGTCGATGGTCGACAAGGATTTCTACGCCGACTCGGCCGGCATCGAACTGGACATCTACGGCGGCTACAAGTTCCCGCTCGGTGCCGGCTGGACCGGCGACGTCGGGCTGCTGCAGTACCTGTATCCGGGCGAGTCGCTGTACAACACGCTCGAGGCCTACATCGGCGCGAGCTGGAACTGGTTCGCGATCAAGTACTCGCACTCGCTCAACGACAAGTTCTTCGGCGTGCCGGGTGCGCGAGGCTCGGGCTACCTCGACGCGACGCTCACGTATCCGCTGCAGGAAGGGCTGAACCTGATCGCCCACATCGGTCGCCAGAACATCGCCGGCGACGGCAATTCGGGCAGCTACACCGACTACCGGCTCGGCGCCACCTACGACTGGGTCGGTTTCACCTGGGGCGCGTCGGTCTACTCGACGTCGGAGGATTTCGAGTTCTCCAAGCCCAACGGCAAGACGCGCAAGCTCGGCGGCACCGCGCTCGTGCTGTCGATCGGCAAGACGTTCTGAGCATCGGTCGCCTGCGCGGCGGGCGAGAAACACGGGAGCAACCATGAAACTGATCAGCGCCATCATCAAGCCCTTCAAGCTCGACGAGGTTCGCGAGGCCTTGTCCGCGATCGGGGTCCAGGGCATCACCGTCACCGAGGTCAAGGGCTTCGGGCGGCAGAAGGGACACACCGAGCTGTACAGGGGCGCGGAGTACGTCGTCGACTTCCTGCCCAAGGTCAAGGTCGAGGCGGCGGTGGACGACGCGATCGCCGACCGGGTGGTCGAGGCGATCGAGCAGTCGGCGCGCACCGGCAAGATCGGCGACGGCAAGGTCTTCATCGTCGACCTGGAGCAGGTCGTGCGCATCCGTACCGGCGAGACCGGCGCGGACGCGCTCTGACCGGCGGCCCGCACCATCGAGAGACCGACATGTACCAGGAACCTGATTCCCGAGGAATGGACAAGATGAAACATGCGATCGAACGCCTAGTCGCCTGCATGGCGCTGGCGCTGACCCTGACGCTCGCGCTGGGCGTGTTCACGAGCTTCGCGCCGCCGGCGCACGCGGCCGATGCGCCGGCGGCGGCACCGCTGCTGGTCGCGGCGGCCGACGCACCGATCCAGCTGGCGCAGGCGACGCCGGCAGCGGCACCCGCCGCGGCGGCGCCGGCGGCGGCCGAAGCGCCGCCCGTGCCGAACAAGGGCGACGTCGCCTGGATGAGCGTCGCGACGCTGCTGGTGATCATGATGGCAGTGCCGGGCCTCGCGCTGTTCTACGGCGGCCTGGTGCGTAGCAAGAACATGCTCAGCGTGCTGATGCAGGTGCTCGTCGTCTTCTCGGTGATCGTCGTGCTGTGGTCGCTTTACGGCTATTCGCTCGCCTTCGGCGGCAGCGGCCCCTTCTTCGGCGGCTTCGACAAGCTGTTCCTGAAAGGGGTGACGCCGGACTCGGTGGCGGCCACCTTCAGCAAGGGCGTGGTGATCCCGGAACTGAGCTTCATCGCGTTCCAGGGGACCTTCGCCGCGATCACCTGCGCGCTGATCGTCGGGGCCTTCGCCGAAAGGGTCCGCTTCTCGGCGGTGCTGCTGTTCTGCATCCTCTGGTTCACGTTCAGCTACATCCCGATGGCGCACATGGTCTGGTACTGGGACGGCCCGGACGCGATCAAGGACGACGCCACGCTCGCGGCCGTCACCGCGAGCGCGGGCTGGCTGTGGAGCAAGGGCGCGCTCGACTTCGCCGGCGGCACGGTCGTGCACATCAACGCGGGCGTCGCCGGGCTGGTCGGCGCGTACATGGTCGGCAAGCGCATCGGCTACGGCCGCGAAGCGATGGCCCCGCACTCGCTGGCATTGACGATGGTCGGCGCCTCGCTGCTGTGGGTCGGCTGGTTCGGCTTCAATGCCGGCTCCAACCTCGAGGCCAACGGCGTCACCGCGCTCGCGTTCATCAACACCTTCATCGCGACCGCCGCCGCGGTCGTCGGGTGGACGATGGCCGAGTGGACCGCGAAGGGGCGCCCGTCGATGCTGGGCGCCGCGTCGGGCGCCGTCGCCGGCCTCGTCGCGATCACCCCTGCCTGCGGTTTCGTCGGCCCGATGGGCTCGGTCGTCATCGGCCTGATCTCGGGCGTGGTCTGCCTGTGGGGCGTGACCGGGCTCAAGCGCATGCTCGGCGCGGACGATTCGCTCGACGTGTTCGGCGTGCACGGCCTGGGCGGCATCGTCGGTGCGCTGCTGACCGGCGTGTTCGCCGCACCGTCGCTCGGTGGCACCGGCATCTTCGACTACGTCAAGAACGCCGCCAGCCCCGACTACGCGATCGGCGCGCAGGTCTGGGTGCAGGCGCAGGGCGTGCTCGTCACGCTCGTCGTGTCGGCGGTCGTGTCGGTGATCGCCTACAAGATCGTCGACGTGCTGATCGGCCTGCGGGTGCCGGAGGACGAGGAGCGCGAGGGCCTCGACATCTCCTCGCACGGCGAGACGGCCTATCACGCCTGACCGGGATCGCGCCGTGCCCGGCCCGGCGGCCGGGCCGGCACGGCGGTCGGCGACGCGCCCGGCAGGCAACTGCCGGGCGCGTCGCGTTCAGGGTCCCGACGGCCGGCCGCGCCGCCGGCACCGGGCGTTGCGTAGAATGGCCCCGGTTCGCCCGTCATCGCGCCCGATCCGGCCCCGCAGGCCAGTACCGGACGCGAACACCCCGCCGGAACGTCAATGCCAGTGCTTCGCCTCGCCTTCGTCATCGACCCGCTCGACGAGCTCAAGGTCTACAAGGACTCGACCGTCGCGATGATGGCGGCCGCGGCCGCGCGCGGGCATCGGCTCTACGTGTGCGAGCAATCGGCGCTGTCGCTGGCCGGGGGGCGGGTGGTCGCGGCGATGTCCGAGCTGACGCTGACCGGCGCGCTCGACGGCAGCGTCGACCGCTGGTACATGCTCGGCGAACCGGCGCTCGAGCCGCTCGCGGCCTTCGACGCCGTGATGATGCGCAAGGACCCGCCTTTCGACACCGAATACCTGTACTCCACCTACCTGCTGGGCCACGCGCAGCGCGCCGGTGCGCGCATCGTCAACGACCCGCAGGCGGTGCGCGACCACAACGAGAAATTCGCGATCACCGAGTTCCCGGACCTGACGACCGAAGTGCTCGTCACGCGCGACGCGGCCGCGATCCGCGCGTTCGTGACCCGCGAAGGCGAGGCGGTGCTGAAGCTGCTCGACGGCATGGGTGGCGCGTCGATCTTCCGCGCGCGCGCCGACGATCCGAACCTGTCGGTGATCCTCGAGACGATGAACCGCTTCGGCGAGCGCACCGTGATGTGCCAGCGCTACCTGCCGGCGATCGCCGACGGCGACAAGCGCATCCTGCTGATCGGCGGCGAGGTCGTGCCCTTCGCGATCGCCCGCATACCCCGGGCCGGCGAGTCGCGCGGCAACCTGGCCGCCGGCGGCACCGCGCGCGCGCAGCCGCTGTCGGCCCGCGATCGCGAGATCGCCGAGCGGCTCGCGCCGGTGCTGAATGCGCGCGGCCTGTTCGTCGTCGGCCTGGACGTGATCGGCGACAGCCTCACCGAGATCAACGTCACGAGCCCGACCTGCTTTCGCGAGATCGCCGACCAGGCGGGTTTCGACGTCGGCGATCTCTTCGTGCGAAAGCTCGAGCAATCGCTTCGATGATCTCGGTCCTGGTCATCGCGCACGAGCCGCTCGCGACCGCGCTGATCCACTGCACGCGGCACATCTTCAAGCAGCTGCCGCGGCAGGTCGCCGCGCTCGACGTCGTGCCGGACGAGGACCCGGAGGCCGCGCTCGAGGCCGCGCGCGGGCTCGCGACCCGGATCAACGACGGCAGCGGCCTCGTCGTGCTGACCGACGTCTACGGCGCGACGCCGTCGCGCATCGCCGCGAAGCTCGCCGAGCCGTTTCGCGTCGTCGTGTTCCACGGCGTCAACCTCCCGATGCTGCTCAAGGCGTTGACCTACCGTCGCGACCTGCCGCTCGAGGCGCTGGCCGACAAGATCGTCGAGGCGGCGCCGGCGTCGCTGGGCCTGATCAATCCGCTGCTCGACGCCGAGGCGGCCTGCGGGTCGGCCGCGCCGTCGGCTGCGACGTCTGCCGCGCCGTCGCCGGTGCCGCCGCGCAAACCGGTCGCGGCGCCCGGCAGTCCGCCGCCCGGATCCCGTCCGATGAAGTCAGCCCGATGAAGACCGTCGAAGTCGAGATCGTCAACCGCCTGGGACTGCACGCGCGCCCGTCGGCCGCGCTCACGCAGCTCGCCACCCGCTTCAAGAGCGCCGTCTGGATCACCAAGGGGGCGCGGCGCATCAACGGCAAGAGCATCATGGGCGTGATGATGCTCGCGGCGGCCAGGGGCAGCCGGCTGCTGATCGAGGCCGACGGCGAGGACGAGGACGCGGCGCTCGCCGCGCTCGCCGCGCTGGTCTCGAGCGGCTTCGGCGAGAACGCGGATGCCGGCAGTGCGCACTGAGGCGACGCGGTGATGCTGTCGCTGTTCGGAACCCCGATCGGCGGGGGCATCGTCATCGGGCGTGCGTGCGTCGTCGAGTCGCGGCTGATCGACGTGCCGCGCTACCGGATCGAGGCCGACGCCCGCGACGCGGAGCTCGCACGGGTGCGCGCGGCCGCGCGCGAGGTCACCGCCGAGCTGCGCGCGGTCGCCGCGCACCTGCCGCCGGACGCGCCGGCGGAGGCGGCGGCGCTGCTCGACGTGCACACGATGATCCTGAACGACCCGGCGCTGATCGACGCGGCCTGCGGCACGATCGAGAGCAACCTGATCAATGCCGAGTGGGCGATCGCCGAGAAGGCAGAGGAGCTCGCGGCGCAGTTCCGCGGCATCGACGATGCGTACCTGAAGGAACGCGGGCGCGACGTCGAGCAGGTGACGACGCGCCTGCTCAAGGCGATGGCCGGTTCGCGGTTGGCCCGCCTGCGCAACGTACCGGGCGAGGCGCTGATCTTCGTCGCGCACGACATCTCGCCGGCCGACATGCTGCAGCTCAACGACGCGGTCGGATTCGTGATCGAGCGGGGCGGGTCGAACTCGCACACCGCGATCCTCGCGCGCAGCATGAAGGTCGCGTCGATCGTCGGTGCGGTCAGCGCGAGCCGTGTCGTGCGCGACGGCGACATGCTGGTGCTCGACAGCGAGTGCGGCGTCGTGCTGGTGAACCCGGACGAGCTCGCGATCAACGAGTATCGCGACCGGCAGCAGCTCGCCGCGCTCGAGTCGCAGAAGCTGATGCGACTCGTCAAGGTGCCCAGCACGACGCTCGACGGGTGCCACGTCGAGTTGATGGCGAACATCGAGAAGCCGGCGGAGGCCGCCGATGCGCGGGCGCTCGGAGCGTCGGGCGTCGGGTTGTTCCGCAGCGAGTTCCTGTTCCTGAACCGTCCCGACCTGCCGGGCGAGGACGAGCAGGCCGAGGCCTACGGCGAGGCGGTGCGCCTGATGAACGGGCGGCCGGTGACGATCCGCACGATCGACGTCGGCTCGGACAAGGCGCTCGAGAGCCAGGCGCTGACCTCGAACGGCACGTCTGCGCTGGGGCAGCGGGCGATCCGCTACAGCCTCGCCGAGCCCGAGGTGTTCCTCACGCAGCTGCGCGCGCTGCTGCGGGCGTCGGTGCACGGCCCGCTGCGGATCCTGCTGCCGATGCTCTCGCACGCGCGCGAGATCGACGCGGCGCTGCAGCTGATCGCGCGTGCGAAGGAGCAGTTGAGCGCGCGCGGCCTGGCGTTCGCGCCGTCGGTGCCGGTGGGCGGCATGATCGAGGTGCCGGCCGCGGCGCTGTCGGCGTCGCTGTTCGCGCAGCGCCTCGATTTCCTGTCGATCGGCACGAACGACCTGGTGCAGTACACCCTCGCGATCGATCGCACCGACCACCGGATCGCGCACCTGTACGACGAGTTCCATCCGGCGGTGCTGCAGCTGGTCGCGATGACGATCCGCGCCGCGCAGCGCCTGTCCAAGCCGGTGGCCGTCTGCGGCGAGATGGCCGGCGACCCGGCCGCCTGCGCGCTGCTGCTCGGCATGGGGCTGCGCGAGTTCTCGATGCACCCCACGAGCCTGCTGCGCATCAAGCGCGAGATCCTGCGCGCCGACGTGTCGCGGCTCGGGCCGCGGGTGCGGCGGCTGCTCAACCTCGAGGATCCGGCGCGCCAGCGCGCGGCGCTCGAGCGACTCGTCGAGGGCCAGCCGTCTGCCGGCACCCGCGGCTGGGAGCAGGAGCTTCCCGCGTGAACGCCACCGTACCGGTTCGATGGACGCCGCGGTGAGCTTCCGGGTCACGCCGTCGCGCCAGCACTTCAGCGAGCCGCTGAGGCTCGCGAGCGGCGCGTCGCTCGCCGACTACGATCTCGTCTACGAGACCTACGGCGAGCTCGACGCGGCGCGAAGCAATGCGGTACTGGTGTGCCACGCGCTGAACGCCTCGCACCACGTCGCCGGACTCGCGACCAGCGTCGGCGGCGTCGACGAGCCCGGCTGGTGGGACAACATGGTCGGCCCCGGCAAGCCGGTCGACACCAATCGCTTCTTCGTGATCGGCGTGAACAACCCCGGCAGCTGCTTCGGCTCGACGGGCCCGTTGTCGATCGACCCGTCGACCGGCAGGCCGTGGGGCCCGGACTTCCCGATGATGACGGTCGAGGACTGGGTGCGGGCGCAGGCCCGGCTGGCCGACGTCCTCGGCATCGACCGCTTCGCCGCGGTGATGGGCGGCTCGCTCGGCGGCATGCAGGCGCTCGCGTGGAGCTACCTGTTTCCCGACCGGCTCGCGCACTGCGTCGCGATGGCGACCGCACCGCGCCTGTCGGCGCAGAACATCGCGTTCAACGAGGTCGCGCGACGCGCGATCATGACCGATCCGCAGTTCCACGGGGGCCGCTTCTACGACCACGGCGTCGTGCCGGCGCACGGCCTGCAGGTCGCTCGGATGATCGGTCACATCACCTACCTCTCGGACGACGCGATGGCCGAGAAGTTCGGTCGCGTGCTGAAGAACCCGGCGTACGCCTATTCCTTCGACGCCGAGTTCGAGATCGAGAGCTATCTGCGCTACCAGGGCGAGAAGTTCTCGCGCTACTTCGACGCGAACACCTACCTGCTGATCACCCGCGCACTCGACTACTTCGATCCCGCCGCCGCGCACGGCGGCGACCTGCGCCTCGCGCTGTCGCCGGCCACCTGCAGCTTCTTCATCGCGTCGTTCACCACCGACTGGCGCTTCGCGCCCAGCCGCAGCCACGAGATCGTGAAGGCACTGCTCGCGAACCGCCGCCCGGTCACCTACGCGGAGATCGAGGCGCCGCACGGACACGACGCATTCCTGCTCGACGATCCGCAATACCACGCGCTCGTGCGCGCCTACTTCGAGCGCATCGCCCTCGCGCAGCGCATCGATGCGCGCGAGGTCCAGTCGTGATCCGCGACGTCGCCGGTCCTCCGCCGCGCGCCGCCGATGGCAGCGAGCTGGTATTGCGGCCCGACCTCTCGCGCATCGCCGACTGGATCGCGCCCGGCGCCAACCTGCTCGACCTCGGCTGCGGCGACGGTGCGCTGCTCGCCTGGCTGCGCCACCACAAGGGCTGCACCGGCTACGGCGTCGAGATCGACGCCGCCGAGGTGCTCGCCTGCGCGCGTCGCGGGGTCGACGTCGTCCAGCAGAACATCGAGGAAGGCCTCGGCATGTTCCGGGGCAATCGCTTCGACGTCTGCGTGCTGTCGATG
The DNA here is from genome assembly GCA_050248115.1 of Lautropia sp. Classification (GTDB taxonomy): domain Bacteria; phylum Pseudomonadota; class Gammaproteobacteria; order Burkholderiales; family Burkholderiaceae_E; genus Lautropia. Next base: position 375,426 of record JBFWSZ010000006.1, on the reverse strand, counting down.
GCGATCCAGGCGACGCACCGCACCGAGAAGGTGTTGCGCGAGATGAGCGAGGTCGCGGTCGAGGGCATCGTGTCGTTCCCGAACTTCGGCCACTGGTTCCACGTGTGGTCGATCCTGCTCGGGCGCATGCCGGTCACCCGCGAGATGCCGTACCAGTGGTACGACACGCCGAACCTGCACCTGACGACGATCCGGGACTTCGAGCTCTTCCTGTCACGCATCGACCTGACGATCACCGGTCGCGTGTTCCTCGACGAGGGCCGCGAGGTGCGTCGGTTCGCGAGCAAGCGCGCCACCCAGGCGATCTACCGCTTCAGGCGCCGATGAGCGCGCCGCGCCGCCTCGCGATCGGGCTCGGCGTCGGCGGACTCGTCCCGTTCGTCGCGCTCGCCGCGTGCGTGCGGCTCGATGCGGCGACGCTCTCCGCCCTGTTCGCCGGCACGCCGCTCGGCCCGGGCTTCGCGGTCGTCGGCCAGCTGCAGCACATGCTCAGCGTCTACGCGGTGGCGATCCTGTCCTTCGTCGGCGCGCTGCACTGGGGCTTCGTCCTGGCCGCACCCGAGCGGGTCGAGGGGCAGGCGAGCCGCGGCCTCGTCTGGTCGGTGATGCCGGCGCTCTACGGCTGGATCGTCGTGTCGCTGATCGACCTGCCGCGTGCCTTCGGCTGGCTCGCCGCCGGTTTCGCGTTCGCGTTCGCGGCAGACGTGGTGCTGTACCCGCGCTACGCCGGCGTGCCCGCGTGGTTCGTCCGGCTGCGCCTGCTGCTGAGCGTCGTCGCCGCGCTCGCGCTGGCGACCGCGTTCACCGCGGCGTGAGATCGTCGAAGCGGCCCAGGTAGTCGCTCTTGCCGAGGTCGACGCCGTTGTGACGCAGGATGGCGTAGGCCATCGCGACGTGGAAGTGGAAGTTCGGCAGCGCGAAGCGGGTCAGGTAGTCGGCGCCCACCAGCCTGAGCGTGTCGTCGCGGCGCTTGATCTCGACGATGCGCGTCTCGCTGCCCTCGAAGGACTGCGGCGTCGCCGTCTCGATCCAGGTGATCGTCGCGCCGATGCGCGACTGCAGTTCGGCGAAGCTGGCTTCGTTGTCTTCCTGCTGCGGGGCGGTGCGGGCGGTCAGCCTCGCCACCGCGAGCTTGGCGGTGTCGCAGGCGACCTGTACCTGCCGGGGCAGCGCGAACTGGTCGGGGTGCAGGCGCTGCTGCAGGAGCACCACCGGGTCGAAGCGCTTCGCCTCCGCGTGCGCGGCGCCCTTGCGCAGCAGGTCGGCGAGGTTGCCGAGCATCCGGGTCATCGGGGGGACGGTGGCCTCGAACATCGACAGGCTCATGGCTGGGCATTCCGGATGCGATGGGAACCGGGCATTCTACGGTACCGCGATCGGCGCGATGCGCGAGTCACCGGGGATTACGCTTGCAATCGTGACGCGTGTCCCCAGATTCCGACGCAGGCGCGTTACTTGCAGAGGGTCCGGTCAGGCGGCCGGATCCGACAGGGAGCGAAAGTTTTGCGCGATGCCGCCGACCCAGTGGCAAAGTAGCACCTGCACACGATGCAGGTTTCAATGACCAGCCGGGGACGGGCCCAAGAAGCCCCGCAGCCGGGTTCAACGGATGAACGACATGTCCATGCACAGCACCAGCAAGCACGCCAGTCTCAGGCAGCCTTCCGCCCGGCCCTCGGCCGACAAGGCGCGCGCCCCCGAGCATGCGCGCGGTGGTGACAAGCCCGCGCCGGTGGCCACTTCCACCTATCGGACCTGGGGGCTGCGGCGTCGCGCCGAGCCGATGGAGGTCTACGATCCGGGCCGTTATCCGTTCATCGCCCGGGTTCGCGATCACCTCGGCCTCGAACTGATCGAGGTCAAGGGCGAGGGCGAGCCGATCCAGGTCGCGCTGGGCCAGCCGCGCAACGTCGACGATCCGGACGCCAACGCGCAGCGGGTTACGCCGTTCTTCTCGTCGCTCGAGTCGCTCGACTACTTCTGTCGGCTGAATCTCCAGACCTACCTCGCGGTCGACGATCGTTCGCACCTGCCGCGGCGCTGGTTTTGGCAGGAGACGGCGCGCGCGAGCCGCGCGCCCTCGGGCGGCGGTTCGATCGTCAACGAAGCGACGGTGTCGACGCGGCGCGGATGATCGACCGACACCGGCGCAGGCGGGGCGCGATGCGCCCGCCACCTGCGCCGATGCGCCGGCGTGCCGCCGGCGGACGGGGCCGGCGTCGCGCCGGCTATCATCGGCGCTCAGTCTGCCTGCCGAGCCCATGACCGGTCCCACCCCTGATTTCTGGCAGTCCCGCTTCGACCAGAACGCCACGCCGTGGGATCGCGGTGCGCCGAACCCGCAGCTCGAGCGCTGGATCCGGGGCGGGGCGCTGCGGCCCGAGGCGGGCCGGCAGCCGCGCGCCTCCGGGAGCGACGACCCGCGGGTCGCGCGCGTGCTGGTGCCCGGGTGCGGTGCCGGCCACGAGGTCGCGGTGCTCGCCGAGTGGGGCTTCGACGTCACCGCGCTCGACTTTGTGCCGGCCGCGATCGAGCGCACGCGCGAGGGCCTTGCCGCATTGATGCGTTCCGGGCGCGCCGGCCACGTGCTGCGCGCCGAACTCGTGCAGTCGGACGTCTTCGACTACCGGCCCGCCGCGCGTTTCGACGCGATCTACGAGCAGACCTGCCTGTGCGCGCTCCACCCGGACGCCTGGCGAGGCTATGCGGACCTGCTCCACGACTGGCTCGCGCCGGGTGGCGCGCTGTTCGCGCTGTTCATGCAGATGCCTCGCCCCGGCGCCGCCGGCGGGCGGATCGAAGGGCCGCCGTACCACTGCGACATCAATGCGATGCGGGCGCTGTTCCCGGCGACACACTGGGAGTGGCCCCGGCCGCCGTACCCGCCGGTCGCGCATCCGATGGGTGCTGCCGAGCTGCCGGTGATCCTGCGTCGCCTCGACGCGCCGGCCGCGTCCGGCTGACGCCGTCCGGCGGGTGGGCGCTCGTCGGGGACGGCGGCGCCCGGTGGCGGCCGGTGCTCAGTGGATCACGGTATTCAATGGACGAAGGCGTTCAATGGATGAACGTGCTCAGCAGTCCGAACGACTGGCCGGAGACGGCCCCTGCCTGCGCGCAGGTCTCCACGTAGAGCTGGTTCGCCAGCATGCGCACCGCCGAGGGCAGTGCCTGCTCGCCGGCGATCCGCAGGAGGCAGGCCGACACCCAGTCGATCGCCTCGACGTCCTCCCCGGCGCGGTAGCTCGCCAGGGCATCCAGGAGGTCGACGATCGCCAGGCTCGGGTCCGGCACGGTGAGGGATGCGTGGTCGTCGCCTGCGTGATTCATGAGATCGGATCCCGGGAAGCGGTTGCGGCGTGACTATAGGCCCTTTGCCCTCGCCGACCCCGCGTCGCCCCGCTGCCGGTGTTGGTTTTTCGGGCAGGTCGCGGTCCCGGGACCGTCGCTGCGCCGGCACCCGCTTGACGTAGCGGAAATTGACGCTTACGTAAACGTCAATTAGGCTTTGGGCGTGGCCGGCGCGGGCGCGGGCCAGCGCCTGCGGTCGCCTGTCGAGGCGTCCGCCCATCCAGGAAACGACGACATGACCGACCTGTCCGACGCCAGGCAACTGGCCGCCTATCGCGCGACCAACAAGGTGCGCTTCGTCACCGCGGCGTCGCTGTTCGACGGGCACGACGCGTCGATCAACATCATGCGACGCATCCTGCAGTCGATGGGTTGCGAGGTCGTGCACCTCGGGCACAACCGGTCGGTGCGCGAGATCGTCGACTGCGCGCTGCAGGAGGACGCGCACGGCATCGCGGTCAGCTCGTACCAGGGCGGGCACGTCGAGTACTTCAAGTACATGATCGACCTGCTGAAGGAAGCGGACGCCGGGCACATCCGCGTGTTCGGCGGCGGCGGAGGCGTGATCGTCGCGTCCGAGATCGAGGAATTGCAGGCCTACGGGGTCGCCCGGATCTACTCGCCCGAGGACGGCCAGCGGCTCGGCTTGCAGGGCATGATCGGCGACATGGTCCGGCGCTGCGACCGCGACCTGGCGTCGCTCGCGCCGCGATCGCTCGACGCGCTGATGCCGGCGCACGAGCCGGACCCGGCGCGCCGCCAGCGCGCGCTCGCGCAGTGGATCACGCGGCTCGAGCTCGCGGCGGCCTCGCCGGATGCCGGCGCGGGGCAGGCCGACGACCAGGATCTCGCGATGCTGCGCAACGACCTGCACCGCTTCGCCGACGCGCTGAAGGTCCCGGTGCTCGGCATCACCGGGACCGGCGGCGCGGGCAAGTCGTCGTTGACCGACGAGCTGATCCGACGCTTCAGGCTCGACCAGGCCGACCGCCTGTCGATCGCGGTGATCTCGGTCGATCCGACCCGGCGCAAGTCGGGCGGCGCGCTGCTCGGCGACCGCATCCGCATGAACGCGATCGATTCGCCGAACATCTTCATGCGCTCGCTCGCGACCCGGGAGGCCGGCAAGGAGGTGAGCGGCGCATTGCCGGACGCGATCGCCGCCTGCAAGCTCGCCGGCTTCGATCTCGTCGTCGTCGAGACCTCGGGCATCGGCCAGGGCGACGCGGCGATCGTGCCGCTGGTCGACTGCTCGCTGTACGTGATGACACCGGAGTTCGGCGCCGCGAGCCAGCTCGAGAAGATCGACATGCTCGACTTCGCCGATTTCGTCGCGATCAACAAGTTCGATCGAAAGGGCGCGTCGGACGCGCTTCGCGACGTCGCCAAGCAGGTCCAGCGCAATCGGGAGGCGTTCTCGAGCCGCCCCGAAGAGATGCCCGTCTACGGCACGCAGGCGTCACGCTTCAACGACGACGGCGTCACCGCGCTCTACCAGGGGCTGCTGCCGGTGCTCGGCGAGTTCGGGCTGACGCTGCCGGTGCCCGACGGCGACGCCGCCAGGCTGCCGCGCGTCGCCACCCGCCACTCGAGTGCGCAGGTCACGATCGTGCCGCCGCAGCGGGTGCGCTACCTGGCCGACATCGCGCAGGTCGTGCGCGACTACAAGGCCGCGGCGCGCACGCAGGCCCGCACCGCGCGCGAGATCCAGCAGCTGCGTGCGAGCCGCCGCATGCTCGAAGCCGAGGCCGAGGCCGAGGCCGACGGCACGGCGCAAGAGGCGGTGCAAGGCGGGGCGCAAGGCGGGGCGCAGGTGCCCGACGCGCTCGAACGGCTCGCGCTCGAACGCGAGCGACGGCTCGCGCCGGATGCGCGCGCGCTGCTCGACGCATGGCCCGCGCTCAGGCAGCGCTACGCCGGCGACGAGTTCGTCGTGAAGGTGCGCGATCGGGAGATCCGGACCGCGCTCGCGCGGACCTCGCTGTCGGGCACGCGCATCCCGCGCGTCGCGCTGCCGGCCTTCGAGGACGACGGCGAAATCCTCCGGTGGCTGCTGCTCGAGAACGTGCCCGGCGCGTTTCCTTACACCGGCGGCGTCTTCCAGTTCAAGCGCGAGGGCGAGGATCCGACGCGCATGTTCGCCGGCGAGGGCGATCCCTTCCGCACCAACAGGCGCTTCCACCTGCTGTCCGCCGGCATGCCCGCCAAGCGCCTGTCGACCGCCTTCGATTCGGTGACGCTGTACGGGCACGACCCCGATCTGCGCCCCGACATCTACGGCAAGGTGGGCAACTCCGGCGTGTCGATCGCGACGCTGGACGACATGAAGGTGCTGTACGGCGGCTTCGACCTGTGCGATCCGGCCACCTCGGTGTCGATGACGATCAACGGTCCGGCGCCGACGATCCTCGCGATGTTCATGAACACCGCGATCGACCAGCAGCTCGCGGCCTTCGAGGCCCGCGAGGGGCGCGCGCCGGACGCCGCGGAGGCGGCGCAGGTGCGCGCGAGGACGCTCGCGAGCGTGCGCGGCACCGTCCAGGCCGACATCCTCAAGGAGGACCAGGGTCAGAACACCTGCATCTTCTCGACCGAGTTCTCGCTGAAGGTCATGGGCGACATCGCGCAGTACTTCGTCGAGCACGACGTGCGCAACTTCTACTCGGTGTCGATCAGCGGCTACCACATCGCCGAGGCCGGCGCGAACCCGATCAGCCAGCTCGCGTTCACGCTGTCGAACGGGTTCACCTTCGTCGAGGCCTATCTCGCGCGCGGCATGAAGATCGACGACTTCGCGCCGAACCTGTCCTTCTTCTTCAGCAACGGCATGGACCCCGAGTACTCGGTGCTCGGGCGGGTCGCGCGCCGCATCTGGGCGGTCGCGATGCGCGACCGGTACGGCGCGAACGAGCGCAGCCAGAAGCTCAAGTACCACTGCCAGACCAGCGGGCGCAGCCTGCACGCGCAGGAGATCGACTTCAACGACATCCGCACGACGCTGCAGGCGCTGATCGCGACCTACGACAACGCGAACAGCCTGCACACCAATGCATTCGACGAGGCGATCACGACGCCGACCGAGGCGAGCGTTCGGCGCGCGATGGCGATCCAGCTGATCCTGAACCGCGAGTGGGGGCTCGCGAAGAACGAGAACTCGAACCAGGGCAGCTTCGTGATCGAGGCGCTCACCGATCTGGTCGAGGAGGCGGTGCTCGCCGAGTTCGAGCGCATCGCCGAGCGCGGCGGCGTCCTCGGCGCGATGGAGACCGGCTACCAGCGCGGCAAGATCCAGGACGAGAGCATGCACTACGAGATGCTCAAGCACACCGGCGAGCTGCCGATCATCGGCGTCAACACCTTCAGGAACCCGAAGGGAGACGAGACGCCGCAGGTGCTCGAGCTCGCGCGCTCGACCGACGAGGAGAAGCAGTCGCAGCTGCGCCGCCTCGCCGCCTTCCACGCGGCCCACGCCGACGAGGCGGGCCCGATGCTCGCGCGGCTGCAGCAGGCGGTGATCGCGAACGAGAACGTGTTCACCGTCCTGATGGACGCGGTCCGCGTGTGCTCGCTCGGGCAGGTCACGAGGGCGCTGTTCGAGGTCGGCGGCCAGTACCGGCGCAGCATGTGAATCCGCCGTGGCGATGAAGCGGGTCGTGCGCGCGCCCAACGTCTTCATCGCGCAGCTCTGGGTCGACCAGCTGAGAAGCGCCGGCATCGAGGCGACGATGCAGCGCTACTTCGCCGGCAGCATCGCCGGCGACATCCCGGTCGACCAGACGGCGCCCGAGGTGTGGGTCACCGACGACGCCGACCTCGCCCGGGCGCAGGCGCTGCTCGACGCGATCCGGCACGCGCCGCACCGCCGCTGGGTGTGCGACGCCTGTGCCGAACTCGTCGAAGGCCCGTTCGAGGCCTGCTGGAACTGCGGCGCGACGATGCCGCCGCGATTTCGCGGCTGAGCCCGCGCCGCGGGTGTCGCCCGATACGCCCGCCGAACCCGCATTGAACCTTTTTCCCCGCCCCGGCGACTCAGGTGCATCGACCGGACACCGACACTGGGGAGAACGACATGCTGAAATTCGAATCGACCGAGCAGGCGGCGCTGAACGCGCTGCGCAACGTGCCGCGCGAGGCCGCGCCCGTGCGGGTACTCGTGCCGATGCACGCGATCCAGGCCGACGAGGTGCTGCCGGCGGCGTTGCGCGCACGCGACGGCTGGCCGCGGCGGGCGGAGAGGTCGCGTTCGTGGTCGGTGCGCAGCCTGTTCGCGGTCGATGCGACCGTCACCCGCGAGGAAGCCGCCGCCCCGGCCCCGGCCCCGGCCGCGCCCCGCCGTGTCCCTTCCCGTGCCGAGTCGGCGCCGCAGGCGCCACGTTCCTTCGCCAGCCGCGGCACCCGCGACGTCCGCGACGTCCGCGATGGCCGCGGCGAGCGCCGGGCGGCGCCGTCGGGCTCGGTGTTCACCCGGGTCCGCTGGCAGGTGCTGCACCTGCTCGCCAGCCTGGCAGGGCCCGAGCACGCGGCGGTGACGCTGCGTCATCGGCGGGTGCGCGAGCGCCAGGCTTCCCGGGCGGTCTGAACGGACCGGGCGCCGCCAGCCTCGCTCAGGCGGGCTGCGCGACCGGATTCGATGCCGGCGATGCCGGTGCCGCCGACGCCGACGCCGATGCCGACGCTGGCGCCGCCGGCCCTGAAGCCGACGCGACGGACCCGACCGGCGTGCGAATCAGGTGGTCGAAGGCGCCGAGCGCGCTCCTGGCACCGTCGCCCGCGGCGATGACGATCTGCTTGAACGGCACCGTGGTGGCGTCGCCGGCGGCGAAGATCCCCGGCACGCTGGTGTCGCCGCGCGGGCCGACGACGATCTCCCGGTGGCGGCTCAGCGCGACCGTGTCGCCGAGCCACTCGGTGTTCGGCACCAGGCCGATCTGCACGAATACGCCGTCGAGCGCGATCCGGTGCGCGCTGCCGTCGGCACGGCGCTCGTAGACCAGGCCCTCGACCCGCTTGCCGTCGCCGTCGATCGCGGTCGTGCGCGCGCCGGTGACGATCGTCACGTTCGGCAGGCTGCGCAGCCGGGCGACGAGGACCGCGTCGGCGCGGAGCGCGTCGTCGAACTCGATCAGCGTCACCTGCGCCGCGATGCCCGCGAGATCGATCGCCGCCTCGACGCCCGAATTCCCCCCGCCGACGACCGCGACCCGCCTGCCCTTGTACAGCGGCCCGTCGCAGTGCGGGCAGTACGCGACGCCCCGGTTGCGGTATTCGTCCTCGCCCGGCACGCCGAGCTGGCGCCAGCGGGCCCCGGGCGCGAGGATCACGCTGCGCGCGGACAGCGTCGCGCCACTCGCCAGCCGGACCCGCGCCAGCGGCTCGTCGGCGGTCGGCGGCTCGAGCGCGATCGCGCGTTGGCCGTCGAAGACGCGCACGTCGTACTCGCGCACGTGTGCCTCGAGCGCGGCGGCGAACGCCGGCCCCTCGGTGTGGCGCACGGACACGAAGTTCTCGATCGCCAGGGTGTCGAGCACCTGCCCGCCGAAGCGCTCGGCGACGAGGCCGGTTCGGATGCCCTTGCGCGCGGCGTAGACGCCGGCAGCCGCGCCGGCGGGGCCGCCGCCGACGATCAGCACGTCGAAGGGCGCCTGTTCGCGCAGTTGGTCGACCGTTCGCGCGGCGGCGCCGGCGTCGAGCTTCTCGAGGATCTGCTCGAGCCCCATCCGCCCCTGGGCGAAGGGCGCGCCGTTCAGCAGCACGGTCGGCAGCGACATGATGCCGTTCGCCTCGGCCTCGGACTGGAACAGCGCGCCGTCGATCGTCGTCACGCTGATCCGCGGGTTGATCGTGCTCATCAGGTTCAGCGCCTGCACGACGTCCGGGCAGTTCTGGCACGACAGCGATATCCAGGTCTCGAAGCGAAGGTTCGCGTCGAGCGCGGCGATCGCCGCGTGCTGCTCGGCCGTGATCTTCGGCGGATGGCCGCCGACCTGCAGCAGTGCGAGCACGAGCGAGGTGAATTCGTGGCCCAGCGGCAGGCCGGCGAAGTGCACGCGTGCCTCGGCGGTCTCCACGCCGCCGGGCGCCGTGGCGGCGCGCCGGATGCCGAACGAGGGCACCCGGGCGCCGTCGTCGCGTCGCTCGAGCACGGCGACCTTCAGCGAGGCGTCGGCGATGTCAGCGAGCAGCGCGCGCATCCGCGCCGACGCCTCGCCGTCGTCCAGTGTCGCGACGAGTTCGATCGGGTGCGCGAGCCGCTCGAGGTACGCGGCGAGTCGGGTCTTGAGTTCGGCGTCCAGCATGGCAGCGTCCCTCCGGTTCAGAGCTTGCCGACGAGGTCGAGCGAAGGCTTCAGCGTGGCTTCGCCTTCCTTCCACTTCGCCGGGCAGACCTCGCCCGGATGCGCGGCGACGTACTTGGCGGCCTTGACCTTGCGCAGCAGTTCGCCGGCATCGCGCCCGATGCCGTTGTCGTGGATCTCGCACAGCTTGATGAAGCCGTCCGGATCCATCACGAAGGTGCCGCGCAGCGCCATGCCCTCTTCCTCGATCATCACCTCGAAGTTGCGCGACAGTTGTCCGGTCGGGTCGCCGATCAGCGGATACTCGACCTTGCGGATCGCGTCCGAGGTGTCGTGCCAGGCCTTGTGCGCGAAGTGGCTGTCGGTCGAGATGCCGTACAGGTCGACGCCGAGCTTGGCGAACTCGGCGTGGCGTTCCGCCAGGTCCTCGAGTTCGGTCGGGCACACGAAGGTGAAGTCGGCCGGGTAGAACACGAACACGCTCCAGCGGCCCTTTAGCGAGGCGTCGGTGATCTCGACGAACTTGCCGGCGTGATAGGCGGTCGCCTTGAACGGCTTGACCTGCGTATTGATGAGGGACATTGCACTTTCCTAATGAGAGTTAACTGGTGATAGGATTGTGCAGGCGCCCCCTCCGTCAATCAAATTGATTGTTTCTGTCGTACCGATTTGAGTTTTCTATTCAGGTCGAGGCGCCTTCGCCTGCGCGCGCCACGCCCGCTCCGGTATCGGCGCTCGCGCATCCACCAGCCGGGCCTCGGGGACGGAAGGCAGGCTGGCGTCGCGTTCGCCGTTCCGACTCGCGAGCACCTGCTCGAAGCGCCCCGGCGCCGAGAGCGCACGGGCTAGCGCCCCGGCGGCGTCGACACCCGAGCCGCCGAGCGTGCGGGCGAGCGAATCGCGCGCCTCGCGCGACACGCCGTGGCCGGCGGCCGAGGACAGCTCGAGCAGCGCCAACGCGGCGATCGGGTCGCGGGGCAGGCCGGTGCCGTACTGGTAGCGGGCGGCGAGCCGGGACATCGCGCCCGCGTGGCCGAGCGCGGCGGCGCTTCGGTACCAGCGGCTCGCTTCCCGGTCGTCCTGCGCCACGCCCTGGCCGGCGTCGGTCAGCGTCGCGAGGCGATATTGCGCCGATGCGTCGCCCCGCTCGGCGGCACGCCGGTACCAGTACGCCGCCTCGTCGAGGTCGGCGGGCGTGCCGCGGCCGGTCTCGAGCGCCAGCGCGAGGTTGAACTCGGCGAGATCGAAGCCGGCGAGCGCCGCCTCGCGGAACCAGGCGAGCGCTTCGCGCGGCTCGGCGGCGGTGCCGCGACCGGCGTCGATCATCACCGCGAGGTTCGTCTGCGCGTGCGGGTGTCGCCGGCGGGCCGCCTTGCGGTACCACGCGATCGCCAAGGCCTCGTCGCGCGCCGTGCCGCGACCGTGCTCGAACATCGTCGCGAGCCGGAACTGCGCCTGGGCAAGACCCTGCTCGGCCGCTCGCCGATACCACTCGAGCGCCGCCGCCTGGTCCTGTTTCAGGTCGGTACCCGTCTCGAGCGCTTCGCCGAGCGCGAGTTGCGCCGCCGGGTGGCCGCCGGTCGCCGCGTCGCGCATCAGCTCGAGCGCCTTTGCCGGGTTGCGCCTGACACCGTGGCCCAGCGCCTGCATGCGCGCCAGCTCGACACGGGCGTCCAGGCTGCCCCGGGCCGCCGCACGGCGCAGCCAGACGAGCGCCTGGCGATCGTCGCGCCGCAGGTCGCGACCCGTGTGCAGCCGTTCGCCGAGCTCGGCCTGGGCCTGCGCATCGCCGCCCCTGGCGCGCGCCTGCAGGTGCGCGAGGTCGGGGGCGACGACGATCGGCTGCGGGTCGACCTCGACCCGGAAGGGCGGCATCGGGGCCGGCGCGAGCGCGGCCGCGGTCGGCGCGTCCGCGGTGTCTTCGGTGGCGGCGAGCGGGCCGTCGTCGACGCCGTCGGGTGCCGCGGTCTGGCACCCGCCGAGCAGGCCTGACGCGAGCGCAAGTCCGATCGCCGTCGCGATCGTCGGAAGGGTGGTTCTCGAAAAGGGGGAAGGCATCGCTCGTGTCACCGGATGGCCACAGGGTCGTGGCCCCAGTATTCGCGCGCGATGCGGATCGCTTCGACGCTTCCGGACGAACGGTCCCGTCGGGGCGAACGTCCGGCGCCGGCGCTCGCCGACGGCGTGGTGCCGGCGCGTCAGGCGCCGATCAGCTCCCCGACCTTCGCGAGCAGTTCGAAGGAGCGCAGCCTCGCCGACTGCTCGAAGACGGTGCCGCTGACGATCAGCTCGTTCGCCCGGGTGCGCGCGAGGAACGCGTCGAGTCCGCGGGCGACGGTGTCAGGCGAGCCGACGAACGAGCAGCTCAGCATCCGCTCGGCGTGCATGCGTTCTTCCGGCGTCCAGTAGGCGTCGATGTCGTCGATCGGCGGGCTCAGCAGCCCCCGGCGATTGCGGACCATGTCGGTGAAGCGCTGCTGCAGGCTGGTGAACAGGCGCCGGGCCTCGTCGTCGGTGTCGGCGCAGACCACGTTGACGCAGGGCATCGCGTACGGCTCGGCGAGTTGCTCGGACGGCTGGAAGCGCTCGCGGTAGATCGCCAGCGCCGCGTCGAGCGCGTCCGGCGCGAAATGGCTCGCGAACGCGTACGGCAGGCCGAGGAACGCGGCGACCTGCGCGCCGTACAGGCTCGAGCCCAGGATCCACAAGGGCACGGCGAGTCCGGCGCCAGGCACCGCCCGGATCCGCTGGCCCTCCTGCACCGGGCCCAGGAACGCCCTCAGCTCCTGCACGTCGTCGGGGAAGCGGTCGCCCGCGTGCACGTCGCGGCGCATCGCGCGCATCGCGAGCTGGTCGGTGCCGGGTGCGCGGCCGAGGCCGAGGTCGATGCGCCCCGGGTACAGCGATTCGAGCGTGCCGAACTGCTCGGCGATCACCAGCGGCGAGTGGTTCGGCAGCATGATGCCGCCCGACCCGACGCGGATCGTCGAGGTACCGCCCGCGAGATAGCCGATCACGACCGAGGTCGCGGCGCTCGCGATGCCGGTCATGTTGTGGTGCTCGGCGACCCAGAAGCGCCGGTAGCCGAGCGACTCGGCGTGGCGGGCGAGTTCGAGCGCATTGCGCAGCGCGTCGGCCGGCGTGTCGCCGAGGCGCACTGGAACGAGGTCGAGAACGGACAACGGGATCATCGGGCACTCCGGGGCGGTCGGGCCGGGTGGGTGGGGCGGGCGCCGTCGGGCGACGCGGCAGGGTCGAAGCCAAGGATAGCGCGAAGCCCGCGATCGGACGAACAGCGACCATGCGCCCGACCAGTCCGGCCGGCCGGCGGCGACCGAGGCGCGGGCGACACAAGACGCCGACGACGGGCGGGCCGGAACCGCCGTCGAGCGGACGTCGGGCGGGCGCGCGCGGCGGCAGCCGACAATGCCCGCTCCACCAGCCAATCGGCCCAGGGCCATCGAACATGAAAAAGATCGACTCGCGCGCCTTGCGCAATGTCTTCCCATCGGGCGCCGGTTTCGCCGCGTCGTCCTGCGCACTCGCGTTGCTGCTCGCCCCGGGGGCGACTCTGCGCGCGCAGTCGCCGGCCGTCACCACGACGCCGGCGTTCATGACCGCGGGGCAGCAGCCGGCGGGCGCGCAGGCGGCCGGCAGCGCCGAGATCTACGCCGTCGCCGGCTTCCCCGGCGTCGGCCTGGGCGCGGGCTTCGGCATCAACGACCGCCTCGGCCTGCGGGCGCAGTACACGACGCTCGGGAACCCGACGCGCGACGTCAGCGAGTCGGGCATCGACTACAAGGGCAAGCTGCGCAGCGACATGCTCGGCGTGTACCTGGACGGCTTCGTCTCGGGCGGCTTTCGCGTCACCGGCGGCGTGTCGTTCAACGACCTCAAGGTCCGAGGCACCGGCGTGCCGGCCTCGGCGGGCTCGGTGACGATCAACGGCACGACGATCGCGTACGGCGCCGGCGACAGCATCAGCCTGGAGGCGACGACGCCGAACGTGGCGCCGTACCTGGGCATCGGCTACGGGCACGCGCCGGGCAGCCGCGGGTGGTCGTTCAGCATCGACGCCGGCGTGCACTTCTCGAAGTTCACCGCGAAGCTCGACGCGAGCCAGGGCGTGCGCGACCGGCTCACCGCCGCCGGCCGCGACGCGCAGGCGGAGATCGACGCCGAGCAGGCGAAGGTCCAGAAGGAGTTCGACAAGCTGCCGGTGTGGCCGATGCTGCTGATCGGGATCGGCTATCGCTTCTGACGGGCGCGGCGCGGGCCCGCGGCCCGCGGCCCGCGTCAGCGCTTGTTGCGGTCGGCGCTGCTCTCGAGTTTGCCGCCGGCCGCCTGAACGTCCTGGCCTAGGCCTTCCATCGTATTGCATCCGGCCAGGACCAGCACCATCAGTGGTGCGACAATGGCGGCGATGAGCACCTTGATCATGTCGTTCTCCGTCGGGACGATGCCCGGTGCGGGGCAAGCGTCGTGCCCATCGCGGCACGCGTCGTCGTCGCCCCGATGACGCAAGACCCCGGGCTCGCCCGCGCCCTCGCCACGCTCGAGAAGGTCTTCGGACACCGCGCGTTCCGCGGCCTGCAGCAGTCGATCGTCTCGCACCTGCTCGACGGCGGCGACGCGCTGGTGCTGATGCCCACCGGCGCCGGCAAGTCGCTCTGCTACCAGCTGCCGGCGCTGCTGCGCGAGGGCGTCGCGATCGTCGTCTCGCCGCTGATCGCGCTGATGCAGGATCAGGTCGCCGCCATGCGCGAGCTCGGCGTCGCCGCGGCGTTCCTGAACTCGACGCAGACGGTCGAGGAAAGCCGCGAGATCGAGCGCGCGCTGCGCGCCGGGCGACTCGACCTGCTGTACCTCGCGCCCGAGCGGCTGCTCACCGACCGCTGCCTCGAGCTGCTCGACCAGGTCCGCATCGGCCTGATCGCGATCGACGAAGCCCACTGCGTCTCGCAGTGGGGCCACGACTTCCGCCCCGAGTACATCGGCCTGTCGGTGCTCGCGGACCGCTTCGCCGGCGTGCCGCGCGTCGCGCTCACCGCCACCGCCGACCCGGCGACGCGGCGCGAGATCGTCGAGCGGCTCAGGCTGCACGACGCGCGCGAGTTCGTCACCAGCTTCGATCGGCCCAATCTCTTCTACCGCATCGTCGAGAAGCAGGACCCGCGTCGCCAGCTGCTCGACTTCCTGCGCACGCACCATCCGAGCGATGCCGGCATCGTCTACTGCGCGACCCGCGACAAGGTCGACCAGACGGCGGCGTACCTCGTGCAGCACGGGGTCAGGGCGGTGCCGTATCACGCCGGCCACGACACGGCGCACCGGACCGAGGCGCAGGCCCGATTCCAGCGCGAGGACGGGCTCGTCGTCGTCGCGACGATCGCCTTCGGCATGGGCATCGACAAGCCCGACGTGCGCTTCGTCGCCCACCTCGACCTGCCGCGTTCGCTCGAGGGCTACTACCAGGAGACCGGTCGCGCCGGACGCGACGGCCTGCCGGCCGACGCGTGGATGGCCTACGGGCTCGCGGACGTCGTGCAGCAGCGGCATTTCATCGACGCGTCGCCTGCCGACGAGGCGTTCAAGCGCGTCGCCGGCCAGAAGCTCGACGCGATGCTCGCGTTGTGCGAGACCACCGACTGCAGGCGGATCCGGCTGCTCGGCTATTTCGGCGAGCAGTACCGGGGCGGCGGCGCGGGCGGCGGCGCGGGCGACGCAGGAACCGGCGCCGGTATCGATACCGAAATCGACGCCGGCATCGACGCCGGCGCGCGGATCGCGTGCGGGCACTGCGACAACTGCACCGAGCCCCCGCAGCTGTGGGACGCGACGCAGGCCGTGCGCAAGCTCCTGTCGGCGATCTACCGCTGCGAGCAGGCCAGCGGCTTTCCGTTCGGCGCGCAGCACGTGATCGACGTCCTGCGCGGGCAGGCCGGGGAGAAGATCCGCCGCTTCGGCCACGACCGCCTGCCGGTGCACGGCATCGGCGCCGACCTGTCGGCGAACGACTGGCGGTCGATCCTGCGCCAGGTCACGATCGCCGGCCTGGTGCGGGCCGACCCGGCGCGCTTCAATGCGCTGTGCCTCACCGCCGAGAGCCGGCCGGTGCTGCGCGGCGAAGTGCCGGTGATGCTGCGGCGCCCGAGCGCCCCGCCTGTCCGTGCGCGCGGCGCGCAGGGCCGTGCTCGGGCTGAGGGCGGAAGCGACGCCGCCGCGCGGCTCGACGGCCCGGCGCGGTCGCGCTTCGAGCGGCTGCGGGCGTGGCGCGCGTCGATCGCGAAGGAGAAGAAGCTGCCCGCGTACGTGATCTTCCACGACGCGACGCTGCTCGCGCTCGCCACCCGGGCGCCGGCATCGCTCGCGTCGCTGGGCACGGTGCCGGGCATCGGCGAGCGCAAGATCGAGGCCTACGGGGCCGCCGTGCTCGAGGCGCTGGCCGTTCCCTAGCGGCACGCCGCAGCGCCGGACGCGGCCGACCCCGCGCCCGCCGGTTCAGCCGTTGGCGCGCACGCCGGCTCTGGCGTCGGCGCGCGCCCTCAGCATCGTGACCAGCGCGCGCACGCGCGTCTGCCCGAGGCGCAGCAGCGGCTGCTCGAGCAGGCGGTACACGACCCACGCCACGAACGGCGACACGACGACGACCGCGACCATCGCGAGCATCGGGTCGAGGCCGAATCGCTGGATCGCCTCCAGCATCAGCCGAACGACGAACAGGTGGCTGAGGTAGAGCGAGTACGACATGTCGCCGAGCAGGCGCAGTGCCGGGCGCGCGATGCCCGGCGCATCGGGCGCGAGCGTGAAGCCGGCCGCGACGACGAGCGCGGCGGGCACGCCCCAGCACAGGAACCGGATCGTCGCGCCGTCGCGGGACCAGTACCCGCCCGCCGCGCGCTCGACGATCGGCCAGTCCGTCATCGCCGGCAAGGTCGCCGCGAGCACGGCGATCACGAAACCGGCCTGCCCGGCGCGCCGGTGGCGGGTGAACACGCCGGCGCGCCAGCCGAGGAAGATGGCGACGCCGAGCGCGAACTCCCACATCATCGGACTCGTGAGCATGCGCCAGGGCAGCCAGGTGCCCGGCCACGCGATCCCGACGAAGGGCAGCGCGACGAGCAGCGCGAGCAGCCAGCGGTGCGACAGGCCGCCGCTGCGCGCGATCAGCGACGCCACCAGCACGTAGAACACGAACTCGAACGCGAGCGTCCAGCCCAGGTAGTGGATCGGCCACGAGTACGCGCCGACGTCGAGCAGCGGGATGAACGTGAAGGTGTTGACGACTTCGTTGACGTCGATGTGCACCGCGGCGCGGAGCATGTCGGCCAGCAGCACCGCGCTCAGCAGGTAGTACAGCGGGGCGATCCGGTTGTAGCGTTGCAGCAGGAAGTGCGCGGCGCCGATCGGGCCGGTGAAGCGCGTGGCACTCAGGGCCATGACGAAGCCGCTGATCACGAAGAAGACGTCGACGCCGATGCCGCCGAGCCACGCGAGGTTGAACCACTGGAGCCGCCAGGCGCCACCGGCCTGCGGCGCGTTCTCGAGCGCGAGCAGCGCCGCGTGATCGAACACGACGAGCATCGCGGCCATGCCTCGCAGCCACTGGATCGCGTCGACCCGCGCCGGAAGCGGCGCGCGCTGCGTCGTCGACACGGTCGGGGATTCGGTTGCGGACATCGGGCTCCGGTGGCGTGACCGGCGCGGCGGCAATTCGCACGCCTGCCGGGCGAGCGGAGCGTCCGGTGGCGGGTGGAGGGCCCAGTGTAAGGCGGGCGCGCGCTCAGTGTCCCGGCGAGCCCTCCGGGTCGGGCCTCGCGCCGTCCGGGATCGCGCGCCGCACGACCTTGCCGATCGACAGGCCCTGCCCGAGGATCGAGAACACGACGATGCAGTAGGTCATCGTGACGATCAGGTCGCGCTCGGCGCCGACCGGCAGCGACAGCGCCAGCGCGACCGAGATGCCGCCGCGCAGCCCGCCCCAGGTCAGCACCTTCCACGCGCCGGCCGGCAGTCGAAACGCCGCGTCGAACAGCGCGACCGGCAAGCCGACGGTGACGAGCCTCGCGAGCAGCGTGAGCGCGAGCGCGAGCACGGCGGCGCCCAGCATGTCGACGGTGGTCGTCACCAGCAGCACTTCCATGCCGATCAGCACGAACAGCACCGCGTTCAGGATCTCGTCGATCAGTTCCCAGAAGAGGTCGACGTAGCGGCGCGTCGTGTCGCTCATCGCGATGGCGCGGCCGTGGTTGCCGATCACCAGTCCCGCGACGACCATCGCGAGCGGCCCGGACACGTGCAGTCGCTGTGCGAGCGCGTAGCCGCCGAGCACGGCGGCGAGCGTCAGCAGCACCTCGACCTGGTAGCTGTCGACGCTCTTGAGCATCCGGAACGTCACCCACCCGAGCGCGAGGCCGAACGCGATGCCGCCGCCTGCCTCGTGCGCCAGCAGGCGCAGGCCTTCCTGCGTCGTCGGCGTCGCGCCGCTCGCGAGCACGCCCAGCAGCAGCGAGAAGATCACGACGCCCACGCCGTCGTTGAACAGCGACTCGCCGGCGATCACGAGTTCCAGGCTCTTCGGCGCGCCCGCGGTCTTCAGGATCCCCATGACGGCGATCGGATCGGTCGGCGAGATCAGCGCGCCGAACAGCAGGCAGTGGATCAGCGGCAGCGTCACGCCGATCCACGGCAGCGCGATCCACGCGCCGACGCCGATCGCGAGCGTCGACAGCGAGGTCGCGACGATCGCCAGTGCGCCGATCTGCCAGCGGTACGCCTTCAGCGCCGTCAGGTCGACGTGCAGCGCGCCGGCGAACAGCAGCATCGACAGCATGCCGTTCATCAGCAGTTCGGTGAAGTCGATCGAATGGATCAGCGACTGCTCGAACTCGCGCAGGCCGAAATCGATGCCCAGCCGATCGAGTCCGAGGATCGCGAGCGACATCAGCAGCGCGGTGACCATCACGCCGATCGTCGTCGGCAGGCCGATGAAGCGCCTGTTCACCCAGGCGAGCAGCGCGGTGACGACGAGGCAGGCGGTCGCGACGTCGAACATCAGCGCGCGTGCGCGTGCGCCCGCGCGCGATCGGCGGCGTGCGTGCGGGCAGGGGAGGCTCGATCGCGCCACGACGGCGGAGCAGGGCAGCGCCCGGTCGCGGTGCTCGACGTCGAGCGTGGGCAGGTCATGCCTGGTGCGCCCCCGCGCCCAGGCTCCTGGCGGCCGCCTCGCGGATCGCGAGCACCGCCGGGTGCCGGATCCTGCGTTCGACCGAGATCGCGTAGAAGGGCTGGCGGACCGCGTTCGTCGTGCCGACCGACTCGACCTCGTACTGTCGCACGACGTCGGCCGCGGTGACCGTCGGCGCGGCGAACATCCCGGCGCCGGCTTCGCCGAATGCCTTGAGCAAGGCGCTGTCCTCGAACTCGCCGACGATGCGGGGCTGCACGCCCACGGTCGCGAACCAGTGGAGCAGGCGCGCGCGCACGACCGTGTCCTCGCCGGGGAGCAGGATCGGCGCGCCGTCCAGGCGCTGCGGGAATGGTCCCGGGTGCTGCCCGGCGACCGATGCGCTCGCGAAGAACGACATGCCCGACTCGCCGAGCAGGTGCGAATAGCCGCGCACCTCGACGTTGGCCGGCATCGGGCTGTCGGAGAGCACGACGTCCAGCTTGTGGATCGCGAGGTCGGCCAGCAGCGTCGACAGCCTGCCTTCGCGGCAGATCAGCCGCATCGGCTCGGGCAGTGCGCGCGCGGGTTCGATCAGCTGGAACACGATCGCCTTGGGGAGGAAGTCCGAGACGCCGACGCGGAACTGCTGGGGCCGTGCGCCCGCGCCCTGTGCGAGCATCGACTTCAGCGCTTCGCCGAGCGTGAAGATCTCCTCGGCGTAGCCGAGCACCGCCCGCCCGGTGTCGGTCAGCTCGAGCCGCCGCCCGCTTCGCGCGAACAACCGCTGGCCGAGCACTTCCTCGAACTGCCCAAGCTGGCCGCTGATCGTCTGCGGCGTGAGGTTGAGCTGCTCGCTGGCGCGGGCGATGGTGCCGCGCTTGGCGACCACCCAGAAGTAGTGCAGGTGCTTGTAGTTGAGTTCGGTCACCGCACCTCCGATATTCGAAGAAAATTGCGATACGAACAGTTACGTTCGACTTTTCCGTATCTTTGCAATCGCGTAGAGTGCTGCCATCGATAATACCGCCCGGCGTCCGGGCAACGATCTCGCCTCAAAGGGGGCCAACATGAAACGAATCGTCCTTTTCCTCGGCACCAACCTCGCGATCCTGCTGGTGCTGAGCGTCACCATGCGCCTGCTCGGCGTCGACAGCTACCTGAACGCCCAGGGTGGCGGCCTGAACCTCGGCAGCCTGCTGGTGTTCGCGGCGGTGTTCGGCTTCGGCGGCGCGTTCATCTCGCTGGCGATCTCGAAGTGGATGGCCAAGCGCTCGACCGGCGCGCAGGTGATCACCGAGCCGCAGAACTCGCGCGAGCTGTGGCTGGTCGAAACCGTCCGCAGGCAGGCCGAGCAGGCCGGCATCGGGATGCCCGAAGTCGCGATCTATCCGTCCGACGAGGTGAACGCCTTCGCGACGGGTGCGACGAAGAACTCGTCGCTGGTGGCGGTGAGCACCGGCCTGCTCGACAACATGACGCGTGAGGAGGCCGAGGCGGTGCTCGCGCACGAGGTCAGCCACATCGCCAACGGCGACATGGTGACGCTCACGCTGATCCAGGGCGTCGTCAACACCTTCGTGATCTTCATCGCGCGGGTGATCGGCAGCGTCATCGACCGCGTCGTGTTCAAGAACGAGGAGGGCCACGGGCCGGCGTTCTGGATCGTGTCGATGGTGGCCGAACTGGTGCTCGGCGTGCTCGCGACGATCATCGTCGCGTGGTTCAGCCGCCAGCGCGAGTTCCGCGCGGACGCCGGTGCCGCGTCCCTGGTCGGCAGCCGCGGCATGGTCGCCGCGCTCGAGCGCCTGAAGGGCAACGGCCCGGGCGCGGCCGCGCTGCCCGACCAGATCCAGGCCTTCGGCATCGACGGTGGCGTCGGCCAGGGCCTGAAGGCGCTGTTCATGTCGCACCCGCCGCTCGACGCGCGGATCGCGGCGCTGAAGGCGCGCGGCAACTGACGCGCCGTCGCGCACGGCGGGACCGACGATGGAATCGATCCTGCCGTTCGCGCTCGGACTGGCGCTGCTGATCGGCGGTGCGGAGGTGCTGGTGCGAGGCGCGTCGCGCCTCGCGCTCGCCTTCGGCATCTCGCCGCTGGTCGTCGGCCTCACCGTCGTGTCCTTCGGCACGAGTTCGCCGGAACTGGCGGTGAGCGTCCAGGCCGCCTGGAACGGCCAGGCCGACGTCGCGATCGGCAACATCGTCGGCAGCAACGTCCTGAACGTGCTGCTGATCCTCGGGCTCTCCGCGCTGATCGTGCCGCTGCTGGTTCACCGGCAACTGGTGCGCCAGGAGGTGCCCCTGATGATCGGCGCCTCGCTGCTGCTCTTCGTGTTCGCGCTCGACGCGTCGATCGGCCGCGTCGAGGGGCTGGTGCTGTTCGCGCTGCTGATCGTCTACACGGTGTTCGTCGTGCGCCAGTCGCGGGCCGGCGGCCGCGCGGCCGAGGTCGCCGAGCCCGTCGCGCACGCCGACGGCGCCGACGGCGTCGAGGACACCCGATCCGAGCCGCGCCGCTGGCCGGTCCAGGTCGCGATGATCGTCGTGGGGCTGGCGATGCTCGTCCAGGGGTCGAACCTGCTCGTCGACGCCGCGCTCGTGTTCGCGCGCCTGCTGGGCGTGAGCGAGACCGTGATCGGCCTGACCATCGTCGCGCTCGGCACCTCGCTGCCGGAGATCGCGACCTCGGTGCTGGCGGCGATCCGCGGCGAGCGGGACATCGCCGTCGGCAACGTGCTCGGCAGCAACCTGTTCAACATCCTGTGCGTCGCCGGCATCGCGTCGATGGTCGCGCCCACCGGCCTGACGGTCGCACCGTCGGTACTGGCCTTCGACCTGCCGGTGATGATCGCGGTCGCGGCGCTCTGCCTGCCGATCTTCTTTTCGGGAGGCGTGATCTCGCGCGGCGAGGGCGCCGTGTTCGCGCTCGGCTACGTCGCGTACACGACCTGGCTGATCCTCGCGGCCGCCGAGCACGCGGCGCTCGAAGGCTTCTCGATGACGATGCTGCTGTTCGTGCTCCCGCTCGTCGTCGTGCGGATCGTGTTCGTCGCGCTTCGCGAGTGGCGCGCGCGCCATCCGCCCGTCCCGCCGGCAGGTCGCTGAGGCGGTCCGCACCGTCGTCGCCGGGCATCTTCGCTATCATCCGCGCGGTCATGAGCGTGCGAAGCGAAGCCCCCGCGCAGCAGTCGGCGCCGAGCCTGCCGGCGACACCCGGCGGCGCAACGCCTGCCGTCGTCCCGCCGGACGGCGCGCCGCCCGCCGACGTGCGCTCCATCGACCCGCGCGCCGCCGACGCGCGCGCCGCCGACGCGTTGCCGGCGAAGCCGACGTCACCGGCAGGCCGCCTGCTCGAACTGATGTCGGGCCACTGGGTGGCGCAGGCGATCCACGTCGCCGCCGAGCTGGGGCTCGCCGACCTCGTCGATCGACGCGGCAGCACGGTCGCCGAACTGGCCGAGCGCAGCGGCGCCGACCCCGATTCGCTGTTTCGCCTGATGCGCGCGCTCGCGAGCGTCGGCGTCTTCGCGCAGCGCGAGCCCACGGTGTTCGTCCCCACGCCGATGTCGACGCTGCTGCGCGACGCGGTGCCGGGCAACCTGCGCGCGTTTGCCCGTTTCCAGGGCGCCGACTGGCACTGGCGCAGCTGGGGCGGCCTGCTCGACAGCGTGAAGAGCGGCAGGCCGGCAATCGAGCACGCGCTCGGCGCCGCCGACTGTTTCGACCATCTCGAGCAGGACGCCGACGCGGCGCAGGTGTTCGACGCGGCGATGAACGGCTACGCGCTGCAGGTGCACGCGGCGGTCGTCGACGCGATCGACTTCGACGGCGCGCGGCTGATCGTCGACGTCGGCGGGGGCACCGGCGGCCTGCTCGTCGCGATCCTCGCGCGTGCACCGGACGCGCGCGGCATCGTCCTCGATCGCCCGTCGGTCGTCGAGGCGGCACAGGCGCAGTTCGCCGGGAGCGCGGTCGGGGCGCGTTGCGAGGCGCGTGGCGGCGACTTCTTCGAGGCGGTGCCCGCCGGCGGCGACGTATACCTGCTGAGTTCGGTGCTGCACGACTGGGACGATCGAAGGGCCGCACGCATCCTCGGCCGCGTCGCGCGCGCGATGGCGCCGGGCGCGAGGCTGCTGATCGTCGAGAACCTGATCCCCGACGGCAACGGCGTGCATCCGGGAAAGCTGATCGATCTCCAGATGATGGCGATCACGACCGGGCGCGAGCGCAGCGCGGCGGAATTCGGCGCGCTGCTCGCGACGGCCGGGCTGGCGATCGCGCGGGTGGTATCGACGGCGGTATCGGCGTCGATCATCGAGGCGCACGCGCGGCGCTGAGCGCACGCGCCAGATCGGCCTTCAGGTCGTCGGGGTGTTCGAGCCCGGTGGACATCCGCACGAGGCCGGGATCGATGTCGGCGCTGCGCATCTGCGCGTCGTTCATCGTGCCGGCCCACATCGCCGCCGCGTGCACGACCAGCGACTCGACGCCCCCGAGGCTCACCGCCTGCCGCGCGAGCGTCAACGCGCCGACGAATCGGCTGGTCGTGGCGTAGCCGCCCTCGACGGTGAACGCGATCACGCCGCCGAAGCCGTGCATCTGGCGTCGCGCGAGCGCGTGCTGCGGATGGCTCTCGAGGCCCGGATAGTGCACACGGCCGATCCCGGGCCGTGACTCGAGCCAGCGCGCCACCTCGAGCGCGGTCTCGTTGATCCGCGCGACGCGGACCGGCAGCGTGCGCAGCCCGCGCAGCAGCAGCCACGCGTCCATCGGCGACAGCACCGATCCGAGCACGGTGTGCATATCCCAGATCCGCTCGGCCAACGGCGCGGCGCAGCAGACGGCGCCGGCGGTGATGTCGTGGTGTCCGCCGAGATACTTGGTGGCGCTGTGCACGACGATGTCGATGCCGTGTTCGAGCGGACGCTGGTTCAGCGGCGTCGCGAAGGTGTTGTCGGCGATCGAGACGACGTCGCGCTCGCGCGCGAGTCGCGCGACGGCGGCGAGATCGGTCAGCGTCAGCGTGGGATTGGCGGGCGTCTCGACCATCACCAGCCGCGTGCCGGGGCGCATCGCCGCGTCGATGGCGGCGATGTCGTCCTGCTCGACCAGCGTGCAGGCGACGCCCAGGCGCGGCAGCACCTCGTCGAAGAGGCGGCTGGTGCCCATGTAGTGGCGCCGCTGCGCGACGACGTGGTCGCCCGCGCGGACCAGCGCGAGCACCGTCGTGCTGATCGCGCCCATGCCGGACGACGTCAGCAGCGCGGCCTGCGCGCCTTCGAGGTCGGCGATGATCGATTCGACGCGCGCGTGCCCGGGATTGCCGTACCGCGTGTAGTAGGCGGGGTGACGCGCGCGCGTCGCCATGTCGGCGAAATCGGCCGCGTCCCGTGCGCCGAAGGTCGCGCTGTAGTGGATCGGCGCGACGATGCCGTCGGCGGGTCCGCCGTCGGGCTCGGGCTCGTGGAGCACGCGGGTGTCCGCGTGCGGCGCGGGCCGGGCCGGTCGGTCGGACGTCACCGGACGGTTCGCGTGCGCTCAGACGACGTTCAAGGTCGCGCCGAGGCGCCGTCGCCATTCGGCGACGAGCTGCGGCTGCGAGGACGCGAGCCCGAAGACCTCGATCATGCGCTTGCGGCCGATGTCGTCCTGGAACTGGCGGTCGGTACGCACGATCTCGAGCAGGTGCTCGAACGCGTGTGCCCACTCCTTGTACTTCACGTAGTGCTCGGCGATCTCCAGGCGCGCCTGGAGATCGGCGGGGTTCGCCGTCACGCGCGCCAGCAGCGCGGTGGGCTCGGGCGCGCGCGCGGCCTCGATCGCGGCCGCGATCTGGTTCGAGATGCCCTGCACCTGCGGGTCGCGCTTCGCCGACGCCGACAGCGCGTCGATCTGCACCTTCGCCGCGCCCGGGTCGCCGTCGGCGAGCAGCAGTTGCGCGTAGAGCAGGCGCGCGGTGTCGTTGGTCGGCTCGAGCGCGATCGCCTTCTTCGCGTGCTCGCTCGCGGCCTTGTGGTCGCCGCGATCCAGCGCCTCGCTCGCGAGGTCGAGCTCCATGTCGGCCGGGTTCGGCATCAGGCGGTCGATGAACTCGCGCACCTTGCCCTCGGGCAGCGCGCCCTGGAACTGGTCGACCGGCTTGCCGCCGACGAACGCGTAGACGGTGGGGATCGACTTGATGCGGAAGTGCTGCGCGAGCTGCTGCTCCTTGTCGGAGTCGATCTTCACGAGCTTGAACCGCCCGCCGTAGGCCGCCTCGAGCCGCTCCAGCACCGGGCCGAGCGCCTTGCACGGGCCGCACCACTCGGCCCAGAAGTCGACGAGGACGGGGGTTTTCATCGACGCATCGATGACGTCGGCCTGGAAGGTCTGGAGGGTGGTATTCGTGCTCATGGCGTCGGTTTCGCTGTGGGGTGCCGGGACGGCTTCATCTCGGATTTTGCACCACCGCCGCGAAGTTCGTGCACGTGTGCCGGGGACGCAGCGCGCGTGCCGCCGTGCGGCCTGTCGATCAGCGGCTGGCGAAGAGCACGCCGTCGGCGACCATCGCGTCCACCTCGCCGGTCGAGAACCCCAGTTCTGCCGCGATCTCGCGGTTGTGCTGCCCGAGCGCCGGCGCGGGCATGCGGCAGGTGGTGTCGCAGTCGGAGAAGCGGAACGGAAGGTTCGGCAGCCTGATCGTGCCGAGATCGGGGTGCGTCTGCTCGTTCACCATCCCGCGCGCGACGATCTGCGGGTCGGCGAGCACCTCGTCGATCCGCTGCACCTTGGCTGCGGGCACGTCGATCGCGTCGAGCGCGCGAAGGCACTCGTCGACCGTCAGGCTCTCGACCCACGCGCGCGCCACCGGCAGGATCTCGAGGCGGTGCGCGTTGCGGCCTTGCGCGCTGTGAAAGCGTGCGTCGGCGGCAAAACGGTCACCGCCTGCGAGTTTGGCGAACCGCTTCCACGCGTCGTCGACCTGCGCGGCGATCACCACGTGGCCGTCGCGCGCCGAGAACACCCCGTAGAGCGTCGACGTCGGCAGGTCGTGCCCCGACTGCACCGGCACCTCGGTGCCGCCGGACAGCGTGTAGCACTGCACCGCATACTCGTGCATCGACACCAGGCAGTCGTAGAGCGCGAGGTCGATGTGCTGGCCGCGGCCGCTCTTCACCCGCCCGAGCAGCGCCGCGCAGATCGACGCGACCGCGTGGATGCCGGTGTACATGTCGCCCAGCGCGATGCGCAGCAGCGGTGGCGCCTCGCCGGGCGAGCCGACCATCTGCATGATGCCGCTCTTGGCCTCCGCGATCAGTCCGAATCCGGCGCGGTGGGCGTCGGGGCCGGTGTGCCCGTATGCGGAGATCGACGCGTACACGAGTCCGGGGTTGCGCGTGGCGAGCGACGCATACCCCAGCCCGAGGCGGTCGAGCGCGCCGGGGCGGTAGTTCTCGACGAACACGTCGGCCCCGTCGACGAGCCGGCGCATCAGTTCGACGCCGCGCGGGTCCTTCATGTCGAGGCACAGGCCGCGCTTGCCCATGTTCTGCTGCAGGAAATAGCCGCTGTGACCGTCGACGAACCAGGGGTGCCGGCGGCCGGCGTCGCCTTCGGTCGGTCGCTCGACCTTGACGACGTCGGCACCCATCGCGGCCAGGCAGCGTCCGACGTACGGGCCGGCGAGGAAGTGCGAGTAATCGACGACGCGCACGCCGTCGAGGGGGGGCGGCTGCGTCACGCGGGTCTCCTCGGGATCATCAGCCGGTGCTCGCCCTGCTGGACCACCTCATTGCGCTGGTTGATCAGTTCGCTCGGCAGGACCACGATCCCCCATCCCGGCCGGCTGCGCGATTCGCGCTTGCTCGCGACCCTGAAGCGCACGCGCACCGAATCGCCGAGCCGGATCGGCGCGACGAAGTTCCACTCCCAGCCGAGCGACATGCCCGGCTGGAAGCGCAGGTCGCTGCGCACCTTGAGCCCGTCGGCGATCGACAGCCCGAACAGGCCGTGCGCGACGCGCGTGCCGAAGGGCGTCGTGCGGGCGTAGGCCTCGTCGGTGTGCACCGGCGTGTGGTCGCCGGTGAGGTCGGCGTACGCCATCACCCGGGCCTCGGTCACCTCGTAGTCCGGGCTGGTGCAGCATTCGCCGACGGTGACGTCGTCCCAGTACTTCGCATCGATGCTCATCCGGTCATTCTCGCGTTCACGGCCAGCGCCTGCGCCACCGCCGCGGCAGGCTGCGCCTGTATCAGTTCGAGCACGAGGCCGTCCGGCAGGCGCAGCCAGTTCGGCCCGTCGCTCGTCGGGACCGCACCCCGCTGCAAACCGGCTGCGAGGGCAGACTCGAGGTCCTCGCACATCACGCCGAGGTGGGCGAGGCGGCCCTCCGGGCCCTCGAAATCCGGATCGCTGACGAATTGGAGTCCGCCCAGGGTCCAGTATTGTGCCGGGTCGTCGGCCGGACCCTGCACTTCGCGCATCTGCATGCCCAGCGCCTCGCGAAAGAAGCGGATGTGCCAGCGGATGTCCCGTACCCGCAGGGCGACGTGCTCGATGTAGGCCTTGCCCGACGTCATGTCCCGAGTCCCTTCTCGATGCCCTTGATGCACGCGACCAGGGTGCGATTGACGGGCGTGGGGATGCCCAGCCGCTCGCCTTCGCGCACGACCGCGCCGTTGATGAAGTCGATCTCGGTGCGCGAGCCCTTCTCCAGGCTCTGCAGCATCGAGGTCTTGAAGTCGTCGGAGAGTCCGGCGCCGGCCATCGTCCAGGCGTCGCGCGGTTCGCGGACCGATACGCGCACGCCGAGTGCGCTGGCGACGGCCATCGCCTCGGCAACGGCCTGAAGCGCGGTCGACTCGATTTCCGGCACGGCGTAGAGTGGCCCGTACGGCAGTCGGGTGATGCCGGCCAACGCACCGGTGGCGACGTTGACGAGCAGTTTGTCCCAGATGACGCCGACGATGTCGTCGGCGACCGTCGTGGCGAGTCCGGCGCGATCGAACTCCGCGGCGATGGCGCGGGTACGCTCGCTCGCGCGTCCGTCGAGTTCGCCGATGAAGGTGCGTTTGGCCCGGGTGCCCGCGATGACGTGGCCCGGGCCGAGCATCACCCCGCCGACGTAGGTCCGCCCGGCGATCACCCGGTGCGCCCCCACCGCACCGGCCAGCACCCGTTCGTGGCCCAGCCCGTTCTGCAGCGACATCACGACGGTCGCGTCGCCGATCAGCGGCGAGGCCGCGGCGATCGCCGCCTGCGTATCGAAGGACTTCACCAGCACGATCACCAGGTCGGCCGGCCCGAGGTTCGCGCAGTCGGTGCTCGCGCGAAGGGGCACGGTGCGTTCGGTCTCGCCTTCGCGCACGCGCAGTCCGTGCCGGTTGATCGCCGCGACGTGGGCAGGCGATCGGTTGACGAGCGACACGTCGGATCCGGCTCGGGCCAGTGCCGAGCCGATCGCGCAGCCGAGCGCGCCCGCGCCCAGGATGCAGATGTTCAAGTGCGGATCTCCCCGATCGAGGCGACACGATAGTGGGCGTGCATCGGGATGTCCATGCGGCACGGGACATGAGCTATATTGCGTTTCGCAATGACGAAGGCCAGATTGGCGGCGAATCGAAGGTCGGCGCACGCTGCACCGTCGCAGCGCGCGTCCGCGAGCGGCGTGGCGATCCAGCCTGATGCGGTACACGACGCCGCCTCGCAAGACGTCGCGCTGCCCGACGTCCAGCTTCTGCGCCTGTTCGACCTCCTCTACCGCACGCAGAGCGTGACGCGCAGCGCCGCACTGCTCGGCCTTTCCCAACCGACGGTCAGCATCTGGCTCGGCAGGCTTCGTCGGCAGCTCGGCGATCCGTTGTTCGTGCGTACGCCATCGGGCATGCAGCCGACCCCGCGCGCGGACGCGCTGATCGCGCCGGCGCGCGAGGCGCTCGACACGCTTCGCCGGTTGGTGGCGCGCGAGACGGCCTTCGAGCCTTCGGCGTCGTCGCGGCGCTTCCGGATATGCATGACCGACGCCAGCCATATCACGCTGCTTCCGCACCTGCTCGCGCACGTGCGCACGCACGCGCCCGGGGCGAGTCTCGAAGCCGCGCGGATCGACGACTCGACCGCGCACGCGCTGCAGTCGGGCGAAGCCGACCTCGCGGTCGGACTGGTTCCGTGGCTGGAGTCCGGCTTCTACCAGCAGTCGCTGTTTCCGCAGGACTGGGTGTGCCTGGTGAATGCGGATCACCCGAGGGTCGGCCGGTCGTTGACGATTCGCGCATACCGCGACGAGGCGCACATCGGCATCGTCGCCGGCACCGGATCGAAGCTGCTCGCCGACGCGCTCGTGCGGCATCGGATCGCGCGCCGCGTGCTGCTCGAGTTGCCCGGATTCCTCGGCCTGGCGGCGATCGTATCGACGACCGACCTCGTCGCGACCCTTCCACGGCACATCGGCGAGACGCTCGCCGCGGGGGGAGGCTTGAAGGTACACGATTGTCCGGTGCCGGTCCCGCCGTTCACCGTCAAGCAGCACTGGCACACGCGGTATCACCACGACCCGGGCAACCGCTGGCTTCGCGAGGCGGTGGCGTCTCTGTTCATGCGCGATGCGCCACGCGCATCGCCGCGCGCCCGCAGGAGGTGATCCGGGGCAGATTGCGCATCGCAATGGCGCGTATTGCGGCCTCGCGATGGACACCCCCGAGCCGACGCTGCTAGAGTCCGCTGCAACCAGGCGATCACGCCTGCAGAGGAGACTCGTCATGCCGCCGTTCATTCGCCGCTTCAGTGCCGCGATCGTCATTGCCTTGGGCGCCACCGCTGCCCAGGGTCAGTCGTCACCGATCCCGATCGCCGGGATCGCGGAACTGTCCGGTCCGGGCGCCACTGCGGGCACGAACTTCAACAACGGCGTCAAGCTGGCGGTAAAGGAGATCAATGCCGGGGGAGGCCTGCTCGGGCGGCCGATCGCGTACACCGCAACCGATACCCAGACCCAGCCTGGCGTCGCCAAGGCGCTGGCCGCCAAGGCGATCGACGATGGCGTGCCGCTGGTGATCGGGCCGGTCTACTCCGGCTCGATCCTGGTGTCGATGGGCGAGACGCGGCGCGCCGGGATCCCGAACGTCGTCGGCGGCGAGGCGGCCGCGATCACGCAGCAGGGCAATCCCTACGTGTTCCGCTGTTCGTTCACCCAGGCCGCGGCGATGCCGAAGGTCGTGCGCTACTTCGTCGAGACGCTGGGGGCGAAGAGCGTGGCCGTGGTCTTCGTGAACAACGACTTCGGCAAGGGTGGCCGCGACGTCATCACGAAGGCGCTCGGTGAAGCGGGGATCAAGGTCGCCGCCGACCTGTCGACCGACCAGGGCCAGGTCGACTTCTCGTCGACGGTGCTCAAGGCCAAGCAGGTGAACGCCGATGCGCTGTTCGTGTACCTGAACGAGGAGGAGTCGGCGCGCCTGCTCAAGGAACTGCGCAAGCACGGCTACGACAAGCCGATCGTCGGCGAGACCACGCTGGCCAACGACAAGGTGATCGAACTCGCGGGAGACGCGGCGAACGGGGTCGTCGCGCACGTCGGGCTGACCGCCGACGCACCGAATCCGACGGTGAAGGCCTTCGCGCAGAAGTACCAGGCGGAGTTCGGCATGAAGCCCGATCACAATGCGATGAAGGGCTACACCGGGATGCACGCGGCCAAGGCGATCTACGACAGGGTCGGCAAGCTCGACCCGAAGGCATTCGCGGTGGCGATGAAGGGCGCGCGCATCGCCGTCAAGGACTATCCCGGCGTGCTCTTCGACGTGCGCTACGACGACAAGGGCGACCTCGACCGCGAAAGCTTCTTCGTGAAGGTCGTCGGCGGCAAGGCCGAGGTGACGCAGGTCCTCAAGCCGAAGTGGTGATCGGGCGAGCACGGGCGTCGACCCGGAAGGCGGCGGCGCCGTCGCCGGCGCTGCGGCGGATTCGACGCGCGTGACGCGCGTGACGCAGGGTCGATTCTCGCGCTTCGAGGTCGATGGCCGCGTTGCGGTGATCACGATCGACCGCCCGGAGGTGCTCAACGCGCTGCACCACGATGCGCACGTCGAACTCGAGCGCGCCTTCGACCGCTTCCGCGACGACCCGAGCCTGCACGTCGCGATCGTCACCGGCGCGGGCGCGCGCGCGTTCTGCGTCGGCAGCGACCTCAAGGCGCTTGCGGCCAGCGGCGACCATACCAAGCCGGCGACGGGTTTCGGCGGAATCACCCACCGCTTCGACCTGTTCAAGCCGGTCATCGCCGCGGTGAACGGACTGTGCCTGGGCGGCGGTGTCGAGATCGTCGCGGCCTGCGACCTCGCGATCGCGGCCGACGATGCGCAGTTCGGCCTGCCCGAGCCGCTCGTCGGACTGGCTGCGCTCGGCGGCGGCGTGCTGCAGCGCCTGCCTCGCCAGATGGCGATGAAGGACGCGATGTGGATGGTGCTGACCGCGGACCGGTTGCCCGCGAGCGAGGCGGCGCGATTGCGCCTCGTCAACGAGGTCGTGCCGCGCGCGCGCCTCCTGTCGCGCGCAGCCGAGGTCGCGGCGAAGATCCTGCGCTGCGCGCCGCTGGCGCTGCAGGCGTCCAAGCAGGTGATGCTGCAGAGCGCCCGGCACGCGGACCTGCAGGCGGCGATGCACGCGGACTATCCGCTGGCCCGCACGATGCTCGAGAGCCGGGACGCGCGGGAAGGGCCGGTGGCCTTCGCGCAGAAGCGCCCCCCGGTCTGGGAGGGGCGCTGACAGACAGGTACCGAACGCGGTACATTGTCGACAATCGACGATCGTCCCCGACCGATGACCCACGCGCTTCCGACCGCAACGCCTGGCAAGACCCGCATGCCCCGCAGGCGGCTGCCGTTGGTGCCGCCGGCCGGCGCATCGGCAGTCGACGACGCGCCGGCCGGCGGCGCCGTGCTGCCGGGCCGGGACGCGACGGACCTGCCGCACCCGCGTATCGCCAAGCTCGGTCGACAGACGTTTCGGGCGCACATCGCCGACCGGCTACGCGCCGCGATCCTCGCCGGCGAGCTCGCGCCCGGCGCCGCGCTGATCGAGACCACGCTCGCGAGACAGTTCGACGTGAGCCGCGGGCCGCTGCGCGAGGCGCTGCGCCAGCTGATCGAGGAAGGCTTGCTGGTCGCCGTGCCGTATACCGGCACCCGCGTCGTCGAACTGTCGGCGGTCGACGTCGACGAGATCCACAGCCTGCGCATCGCGCTCGAGCGTTTCGCGTTCGAGCAGGTCTGGCCGCGCCGCGACGAGGCCTTCGCGCTCGAGATGCGTCGCCGCCATCGCGCGCTGCTCGCGTCGATCGATGCAGGCGACGATCCGGCCTGCATCGAGGCCGAACTCTCGCTGCACGGCCTCGTCTACGAAGCCTGCGGTCACCGGCTGCTGCAGCGGCACTGGGCGGCGTTGCGCGGGCGGCTGCAGCTCTACTGGGCCGCGCATCACCGCGCGCACCGTTCGCCAGGTCCGCGTCGCGACGCCCACGACTCGTACCTGCGCTGCGCGCTGGGCGACGACCTGGACGCGATGCGCGCCGAGATCGACGCGCACATGCGTCGCGGGCTGGCCGAGACCGGCACCTTCCTTCGCGAGAAGGCGACCATCCCACGGGGCAGCCGTCGCCTGCCGCGCGGCGCATCACCCAGACCACCATCGAACAGAGGAGCTTCGACATGAGTCCACGCACCCCGAACGCCCGCCGCCGAGGCGGGATCGCCGCGATGTGTCGCGCCGCCGTCGGCGGGATGGCCGCGATGCCGACGATCGCCGCCGTGCTCGCGCCGTCGACGGCGTCGGCGCAGTCCGACGGCACGCTCGACCAGGTGAAGAAGCGCGGCTCGCTGCGCGTCGGCGTCACGCAGGCGCCGCCCTGGTACTCGAAGGATCCGGCGACCGGCCAGTGGACCAAGGGGGTCGGCGTGGCGCTGGGGCGCGCGATGGCGGCGGATCTCGGCGTGAAGTTCGAGCCGGTCGAGGTGACCTGGGGCACGTCGATCGCCGCGCTCCAGGGCAACAAGATCGACCTGATGTACATGCTCGACGCGACGCCCGAGCGCCGCGCCGCCGTCGACTTCCCCGAGACGCCGCTGCTCTACTACTCGCTCGCCGTGCTCACGCGCGACGATCTCGTCGTCAAGACGTGGGCCGACCTGAACAGGCCCGAGCTGCGGATCGCCGTGCCGCAGGCCTCGAGCATGGACAAGTACGTGACCGAGAAGGCGCCGAACGCCCGGATCCAGCGCTTCCCCGGCAACCAGGAGGCGATCGCCGCCTTCCAGGCGGGGCGCGTCGATGCGGTGAGTCTCTTCCACCCGCCGCTGCTCGCCGCGCGCCAGAAGCTCGGTGCCGGCCGGATCGTGGTGCCGACCCCGGCGCTGTCGCAGCCTTCGAGCGTCGCGGTGCGCAAGGAAGGCGACAAGGCCTTCGTGCAGTGGGTCGACCGATCGATCGCCGCCTTCTACAAGGACGGCCGGACGCAGCAGTGGTACGAGGCCTTCCTGACCGAATTCGGGCTCGACGCGAAGGCGGTGCCGCCGGTGATGAAGGAGATGATCAGGTAGCGGGCGGTCGCGCCGACGACGAATCCCGGGCGAGCCACGCCGACCGATGTACAGCTGGAACTTCGCGCCGGTCTGGGCCAACGCCGGCCTCCTTGCCGACGGCCTGCTGAACACGCTGAAGATCACCGGCGTCGCGCTCGCCTGCGGCGTGCCGCTGGGTCTCGCGTTCGCGCTCGCACGGCTCGCGCCGAGCCGTTGGCTGTCCTGGCCGGCGCGCTTCGTGATCGAGTTCTTCCGCACGACGCCCCCGCTGGTGCAGCTCTTCTGGTTCTTCTTCGCGCTGCCGATCCTGATCGGCGTCGAGATGACGCCGTTCATGGCGGCGTCGCTGACCTTCTCGATCCAGTCGGCGGCGTTCTTCGCCGAGGTGTTCCGCGGCGGCATCGCGTCGGTCGAGCGGGGCCAGTGGGAGGGCGCGCACGCGATCGGCATGAGCCGGGCGCAGGCGATGCGGCGCGTCGTGCTGCCACAGGCGGTCAAGCGGATGATCCCCGCGTTCATGGAGCGCGCGATCGAGCTGATGAAGACGACGACGCTGGTGGCGACCGTGTCGTATGCCGACCTCCTGTACCAGGCGAACGAGGTCGCCCAGAAGACCTTCCGTCCGCTCGAGGTGTTCACCGTCACCGCACTGATCTACTTCGCGTTCATCTCCGGCGTCAGCCTCGTGGCGCATCGCGTCGAGCGGGCGCTCGCGGTCAGCGGCGAGTCGACGGTCCGATGACCGCCGCGACGCTCCGATGAACTACCGGTGGAACTTCGAGGGCGTCTTCGCCCACACCGACGCGCTCGTCGCCGGCGCCGTGGGCACGCTCCGCATCTTCGCGATCTGCCTCGTCGCCGGGCTCGCGCTCGGCCTCGTCGTC
Organism: Lautropia sp.; assembly: GCA_050248115.1. Lineage (GTDB taxonomy): Bacteria > Pseudomonadota > Gammaproteobacteria > Burkholderiales > Burkholderiaceae_E > Lautropia. The sequence continues at coordinate 341,178 of JBFWSZ010000006.1, read as the reverse complement.
GGCCTCGCGCGACGCGCCCGCAGCAGGTGGCTCTACTGGCCGGCGAGCGCGTTCGTCGAGTTCTTCCGCAATACGCCGGTGCTGGTGCAGATCCTCTGGTTCTACTTCGCCGCGCCGATGCTCGTGCCCGTCGAGATCGGCCCGCTCGCCGCCGCGGCGCTCGGCATCTCGCTGAACTCGGCGGCGTTCTCGGCGGAGATCTTCCGCGGCGGCATCCAGTCGATCGAGCCCGGCCAGTGGGAAGGCGCGCGGGCGCTGGGCATGAGCGACGCGCAGGCGATGCGGCGCATCGTGCTGCCGCAGGCGATCCGCCGGATGCTGCCGGCGCTCACCAACCGGGCGATCGAGATCTTCAAGATGTCGACGCTCGCGTCGGCCGTCGCCTACGTCGAGCTGCTGCAGCAGGGCAAGCTGATCGCGTCGCTCGACTACAACCCGATCGAGGTCTATACGGTGATCGCGCTCGCGTTCTTCGCGTTCCTGTTCCCGCTGGTGCAGGCCACCTACGCGCTCGAGCGGCGCATGGGCCGCGGGCAGTGAGCGCGCTGCTGTCGATCCGGGGCCTGCACAAGCGCTTCGGCGACGACGAGGTGCTGCGCGGGATCGACCTGGACGTGGCGCGCGGCGACCGTATCGCGATCCTCGGCGCCTCGGGTTCCGGCAAGAGCACGCTGCTGCGCTGCCTGAACTTCCTGGAGCTGCCGACCGCGGGCAGTGTCGCGGTCGACGGCGAGCCGGTGCAGGTCCACCGCCACGCAGCGCTCGCGCGGGTTCGCCAGCGCGTGGGCATGGTGTTCCAGCAGTTCAATCTCTTTCCGCACATGACCGCGCTCGGCAACGTGATGGAAGGGCTGCGCACGGTCAAGCGGCAGCCGCGCGCACAGGCCGCCGAGCGCGCGCGGCGCGAACTCGCGCGCGTCGGGCTCGCCGACAAGGCCGACCAGTATCCGGCGCGCCTGTCCGGGGGCCAGAAGCAGCGCGTCGCGATCGCGCGCGCGCTCGCGATGGACCCCGAGGTGCTGCTCTTCGACGAGCCGACGTCGGCGCTCGACCCGGAACTCGTCGGCGAGGTGCTGCAGACGATCCGCTCGCTCGCCGACGAGGGCCGAACGATGCTGCTCGTCACGCACGAGCTCGGCTTCGCCTATCACTTCGCCCGTCGCGTGCTGTTCCTGGCCGACGGCGTGATCCACGAGTCGGGCACGCCCGACGAGGTTCTCAGGCACCCGCGCGAGGCACGCACGCAGGCGTTCCTCGCGCGGCACGACGAATTCCGATTCCGAGACTGATGATGACCACCTCCCGCAGCGACACCGGCAGCGCGCAGGGCTACCTGCCCGATCCCCGCAACGACGACGTCTGGGTCTACGTCAACGGCGAGTTCTTCCGCCGCGACGCGGCGAAGGTCTCGGTGTTCGACAGCGGCTTCGCGCTGGGCGACGGCGTCTGGGAAGGGCTGCGGCTGGTGAACGGCCGCTTCGTGAGCTTCGACGCGCACCTCGATCGGCTGTACGAGGGGGCGGCCGCGATCAGGCTCGACATCGGCCTGAGCCGCGCCGAGCTGGCCGCCGCGCTCGACGCGACGCTGTCGAAGAACGGCATGACCGACGGCGCGCACGTGCGACTGATGGTGACCCGCGGCGTCAAGAAGACGCCGAACCAGGACCCGCGCTTCGTGATCGGCGGCGCGACGATCGTGATCGTCGCCGAGTTCAAGACGCCGCGTCCCGAACTGCTGGACCGCGGCATCGCGCTGTTCACGTCGACCTTCCGCACCAGCACGCCGGACGTCTTCGACCTGCGGCTGAACTCGCACAGCCGGCTGAACCTGATCCAGGCACTGATCCAGGCGATCGACGCCGGCGCCGACGAGGCGCTGATGCTCGATCCGCGCGGCTTCGTCGCGAGCTGCAACTCCACCAACTTCTTCATCGTGCGCCGCGGCGAACTCTGGACCTCGAGCGGCGCGTACTGCTTCAAGGGCATCACCCGGCAGACCGTCCTCGACCAGGCGCGCGGCGACGGCGAGGTCGCGCGCGAGCTCGACTTCACGATCGCGCAGGCCTATACCGCCGACGAGGCGTTCATCACCGGCACGCTCGGCGGGATCACGCCGGTCACCCGGATCGACGGCCGTCCGATCGGAGACGGGCGCCCGGGTCCGACGACGAGGCACGTGCGGGCGCGCTACCTGGCGGCGATCGGCCGCTGACGCCGGCGGATCGTCGCCGGCGGGGGATCGTCGCCGCCCGCGGACCGACTCAATCGCCGGCGCGGATCCCGTACTCCCGCACGACCTTCGCCCAGCGGTCCATCTCGCCGTTCAGGAAGCTGCCGAGCTGCGCGGGCGTCGACAGCCGCAGGTTCATGCCGCGCGAGGACAACTGCTCCCGCACCTTCGGGTCCTGCAGGATCTTCGACATCTCGGCGTTCATCCGCGCGACGATCGGCGCGGGCGTGCCCGCCGCCGTGAACACGCCCCACCACGCGAGCGCCTCGAAGCCGGGAATCCCCTGCTCGGCGATCGTCGGCACGTCCGGAAGGCTCGGGTCGCGGGTGGCCGAACTCACCGCCAGCGGCCGCACCGCGCCGCTCTTGATGTGCGGCGCCATCAGCGCGGACGTCCCCATCGCAATCGGCACGTGGCCGGCGATCGCGTCGGCCGTCAGCGGACCGCCGCCCTTGTAGGGCACGTGCACCATCTTGAAGCCGGCGAGCGCGCCCATCTGCGTCATCGCCAGGTGCGCTAGGCTGCCGCTGCCGATCGAGCCGAAGCTGATCGTGTCGGGCTTCGCCTTCGCCGCCGCGATCAGGTCGCCGAGCGACTTGTACGGCTGCGACTTGTGCGCGGTGATCACCATCGCGCCGGTCGCCACCAGCATCACCGGGTCGAGGTCCTTGCGGGTGTCGAAGGACATGTTCGGGATCAGCACCGGGTTCACCGCGTGCGTGTCGAACACGACGACCCAGGTGTAGCCGTCGGGCGGCGACTTCGCGACGATGCCGGTGCCGATCGAGCCGCCGCCGCCCGAGCGGTTCTCGACGATGACCTGCTGGCCGAGCGCGCTCGCGAGCGGCTGCGCCAGCACCCTCGCGAGCAGGTCGGTCGTGCCGCCCGGCGGGAACGGCGAGACCAGCTTGACGGTGCGCGAGGGCCAGACGTCGGCGCGGGCGACGCCGCCCGCCAGCGCGCACGCGATGGCCAGCGTCGAGAAGAGGGCTGCCTTGATCCTGCGTTGCATCGTGTCGTCTCCGTAGGGGATTCTTGTCGTGGCCGGCGAACACCGGGCGCGGCCGATCGTAGCCGGATTCCGGGCCCGGGAGGCGGCAACCGTCATCCGGCTGCGGGAATCCGGCGTTCGGGCGTGGCCGGGCGCCGGGTCGCGAGCAGCAGGTCGTGCAGCGTGCGCGATGCCGGCGCGAGTTCCCGGCCGCGCCGGCGGATCAGCCCCACCGTGCGGTCGATCGCGGGCTCGACCAGGGTCACGCCGACGACGGCGCGGCCGCGGCCCGTCGGCAGCGCCATCCGCGGCACCACGCCGACGCCGAGCCCGGCGTCGACGAACGCGAGCAGCGCGGCGACGTGGTTGACCGAGCAGAACCAGCGCGGCACCGGCGTTCTCCGCGCCAGCGCGAGGTCGATCAGCAGCCGGTTGCCGGTGCCGGGGGCGAGCGCGATCGTCTCGTGCGCGTCGAGTTCGGCCCAGCGGACCCGGCGCCGGGCGGCGAGCGGGTGGTCGCGCCGGCACGCGACGACGAACGGGTCGGCGATCAGGGCCTCGAACACGAGATCGGGCTCTTCCGCGCCGATGTAGGTGAGCCCGAAGTCGACCTCGGCGCGCGCGACCGTGCCGAGGATGTCGATCGACGACTCGTCGATCACGCGCACGCGGATCCCCGGATACATCGCGTGGAACCGGCGCAGCACCGGCGGCAGCAGGTGCGGGACCGCCGACGGCACGCACGCGATCGACACCTCCCCGGACAGGCGCTCGGCGACCTCGCCGATGCCGAGCAGTGCCTCGTCGAACTCGTGCAGCACGTTGCGGGCGCGGGCGACGAAGCCGCGGCCCAGCGCCGTCAGCTCGACCCGGCGCGTGCTCCGCTCGAAGAGCCGGATCGAGAGCCCGCGCTCGAGCTTGTCGATGCGCCGCGACAGTGCCGACGGAGACAGGTGCAGCATCTGCGCGCCGGCCCTGAAGCTGCCGGTATCGGCGATCGCGAGGAAGGCGCGCAGCTCGTCCAGGTCGCAGTTCATCGGGGTCGGGTCGACAGGTGCAGGAAGTGCATCAATTGCACCGCTTTGCGCACTTTACAGCAATGTCGCCTGGGCTCAGACTCCGGTGCCTGACGCAAGGAGCGGGCGTGGTCGACGTACTGGTGATCGGTGGGGGCAATGCGGCGCTGTGCGCCGCGCTGATGGCGCGCGAGGCGGGGGCGTCGGTGATGCTGCTCGAGGCGTCGCCGAAGGACTGGCGCGGCGGCAACACCCAGCACGTGCGAAACCTGCGCTGCATGCACGACGCGCCGCAGGACGTGCTCGTCGACGCCTATCCCGAAGAGGAGTTCTGGCAGGACCTGCTGAAGGTCACCGGCGGCCAGACCGACGAGCCGCTCGCGCGTCTCACGATCCGGGCGTCGTCCAACTGCCGCGACTGGATGCGGAGCCACGGCGTGCGATTCCAGCCGCCGCTGTCGGGCGCGCTGCACGTGGCGCGCACGAACGCGTTCTTCATGGGCGGCGGCAAGGCGCTGGTGAATGCCTACTATCGCAGCGCGCAGGCGCTCGGCGTGCGCGTTCGATACGATTCGCCGGTCGAGTCGATCGTGCTCGACGGCGACCGCTTCGCGGCGGCGATCGTGCGGCCGGGGGCCGATGCGCCTGCCGAGCGCATCGAGGCGCGCGCGTGCGTGCTCGCCTGTGGCGGCTTCGAGTCGAACCGGGCGTGGGTGCGCGAGTCGTGGGGGCAGAACGACGCCGGCGAGTGGCCCGCCGACAACTTCCTGATCCGCGGCACCCGCTACAACCAGGGGGCGGTGCTGCGATCGATGCTCGATTCGGGCGCCGACCGGATCGGCGACCCGACGCAGTCGCACTGCGTCGCGATCGATGCGCGCGCGCCGCTGTACGACGGCGGCATCTGCACCCGGATCGACTGCGTGTCGCTCGGCATCGTCGTGAATCGCGACGCGCGCCGCTTTCACGACGAAGGCGAGGATTTCTGGCCCAAGCGCTACGCGATCTGGGGGCGGCTGGTCGCGCTGCAGCCCGGGCAGATCGGCTATTCGATCATCGACGCGAAGGCGGTCGGACGCTTCATGCCGCCGGTCTTCCCCGGCACGCGCGCCGATTCGATCCCGGCGCTGGCGAGCGCGATCGGCCTGCCGGCGCAGGCGCTCGACGAGACGGTGCGCGCGTACAACGCCGCGTGCCGCCCCGGGCACTTCGACCACACGACGCTCGACGACTGCCGAACCGACGGCATCACCCCGGCGAAGACGCACTGGGCACTGCCGCTCGACACGCCGCCGTTCTTCGCGTATCCGCTGCGCCCGGGGATCACCTTCACCTACCTGGGACTGAAGACCGACGAGACCGCCGCCGTCCGTTTCGGCGGGCGCGCGAGCCCGAATTGCTTCGTCGCCGGCGAGATGATGGCCGGCAACGTCCTCGGCAAGGGTTATACGGCGGGCGTCGGCATGTCGATCGGTACCGCGTTCGGTCGCATTGCCGGTACGCAGGCGGCGAGGGCGGCGCAATGAGTGCGCGTCCCCTCCCGTCGGGCCAGTCGCCGACCGGCGCCGGCGGGTCCGGCGGGTCCGGCGACGGGTCCGGCCATCACGGACTCGACCGGCTGGTACGCGAGGCGGCGCAGGTCGATGCCCCGGCGGCCGAGGCCGAGGTCGCACGGATCATGCAGATCTGCAACGCCTGCCGCTACTGCGAGGGTTTCTGCGCGGTCTTCCCGGCGATGACGCGGCGGCTCGAGTTCGGGCGCAGCGACGTCCATTACCTCGCGAACCTGTGCCACGGCTGCAGCGCCTGCCTGCACGCGTGCCAGTACGCGCCTCCGCACGAATTCGCGGTCGCGGTGCCGCAGGCGATGGCGCGGGTGCGCCTGCACACCTGGGTCGAGCACGCGTGGCCGCGCGCCTTCGGCGCCCTCTACCGCCAGGCCGGGCTCGCCGTCGCGCTCGCGCTCTGCGGGGCGATCGCCGCGTTCTTGATGCTTGCGATCGCGCTCAACGGCCACCTGTTCGGCGCGGTGCCCGGTGGCGACTTCTATGCGATCTTCCCGCACAACCTGCTCGTGGGGCTGTTCGGGCCGGTGTTCCTGTTCGTGGTGCTGGCGCTGGGCATCGGCGTCGCGCGGTTCTGGCGCGAGGCGCCGCCGGGCGCTGCCGGGACGGCGGCCGTCGTCGAGGCCGGCACCGACGTGCTGAGCTTGCGCTACCTGGGCGGCGGCCACGGCGAAGGCTGCAACGTCGAGGACGACGCGTTCAGCCTCGCGCGGCGTCGCTATCATCACTTGACCTTCTACGGGTTCATGCTGTGCTTCGCTTCGACCTCGATCGCGACGATCTATCACTACGGCCTGGGCTGGAAGGCGCCGTATGCGCTGTCGAGCGTGCCGGTGCTGCTGGGCACCGTCGGCGGGCTGGGCCTGGTCGTCGGGCCCATCGGCCTGCTGATCCTGAATCGCAGACGGCATCCGCTTGCCGGTGCGAGCGAGCAGGCGCCGCTCGACATCGGCCTGATCGTGCTGCTGCTGCTGGTGTCCGTCACCGGTCTCGCGCTGCTGGGGTTGCGCGAGACGGCGGCGCTGCCGATCCTGCTCGCGACGCATCTCGGCGCGGTGATGGCGTTCTTCCTCACGATGCCCTACGGCAAGTTCGCGCACGGCGTCTATCGCAGCGCGGCGCTGCTCAAGTGGGCGATCGAGAAGCGGCTGCCGCCGAACATCCGGCTCGGCGATTGACCCGCGTGCCCGGGGTGGCGAGATAGGCGCGACCGCTACGCCGTTCGCCCGCAAGCTCGTCGTCTGGATCACGACCGGCGCGATCGGCGTCGCAGGCGGTGCGATCGCCTTCGCGATCCACTGGCCGTTGCCGTGGATGATCGGCAGCCTTGCACTGGTCGCGATCGCGAGTGTCGCGGGGCTGCCGACCGGGACGCCGCGGCCGGCGCGACGCGTCGGCCAGCTGGTGCTGGGTTGCGCGATCGGGCTGCTGATGACGCCGAGTGTCGCGAAGGCGCTGGTGCAGTGGCTGCCGGTGATGCTGGCCGGCGCGCTGTTGTCGATCGCCGCGAGCGTCGCGTTCATCGGCTGGTTCCAGCGCGTCGCGCGCACCGATCGGGCGACCGCCTGGTTCGCGGTCCTTCCCGGGGGGGCCGCCGAGATGGCCAGCATCAGCGAGAGCCAGGGCGGGCGTCCCGCGCCGGTCGCGCTCGCGCAGGTGACCCGGGTCGCGCTGACGGTGACCTTGGTGCCGCCGGCGGTTCGCTGGTTGAGCCGTGCGGTGGGAGGCGACGGATCCGGCGCGCAGGTCGCGGCGGTGCTCGCGTCGACCCCAGCACCGCTTACGGTCGACGCGTCGTCGCTGCTCTCGTGGGCGGCGCTCGCACTGGTCGGCGTCGCCGGCGGGCTGCTCGCCCGGCGCCTGCGTATCGTGAACCCGTGGTTGCTCGGACCGCTGGTGTTCGTGGCGGTGTGCGAAGCGCTCGGCGCCGATTTCGTGCCGGTGCCGCAACGACTTCTGGCCGTCGCGCAGGTGCTGCTCGGGGTGTCGCTCGGCACCTCGTTCACCGCGCAGGCGGTCAGGGCGATGCCGGCGGTGCTCGGCGCGAGTGCGGGCGTCTTCGTGTTCAGTTCGGTGGTGGTCGCGGCGCTGGCCGGCGCGTGCGTCGCGCTCTTCGGCGTGCCCGCGCCGACGGCGGTGCTGCTGTTCGCGATGGGCGGGATGACCGAGATGGCGCTGACCGCCAAGGCGCTGCACCTGGACGTGCCGATGGTGTCGGCGTTCCAGGCGATCAGGGTGATCGTCGTCAACGCGATCGCGCTGTGGATCTGGCGGCGCTGGTTGCGGCCTGACCCCTGACGGCATCGCGCGCGCGGGTGAGGCGCGGGTTCAGGCGGGGTCGCGCACGAACAGTGTGACCAGTGGTTCCTCGCCGACCTGGCGGCTGCAGTGGCCGTGCACGCCGGCGTCGAAGGCCGCGCCCGGCGGCAGCGTGTCGGCGGAGTGGAAGTGCTGCCCGGGACCGAAACGTCGCGAGCTTCCGTCCTGGAGGCCGATTTCCATCGTGCCCGACAGGATGAAGACCCACTGCGGATGAAGGGTGCAGTGGAAGCTGCTGCTGAAGCCGACGGGGCTTCGACGCAGCTGATAGCCGCCGGAGGGAAATACGCCCGACAGGCTGGTCTGCGTCGTGCCCTGGTCGAGGGGAATCGGCGAGGTCCTGAAGCGGGCGCGGCCGTCGGTGTCCGTGAAGAGCTGCACCTGATCGAAGCTTGGCGTCATGGTGGCGGGCTGGTGGGTGGCGGGTGGATGGGCAGGTGGGGCGGCAGGTGGGGCGGCAGGTGGGGCGGCAGGTGGGGCGGCAGCGCGGTGCAAGTGGCACTGTGGAGTTGCCGCCTGGCTGACGGCGCTAGGGCTGGGATTTCCCCCGACGGACCGATCGCGATGATGCATTATCGCCTGCCGTGCCCTGGGGCGCGCCTGCGGCAGCACGAGGGCGGACGGCCCGCGTCCGGCAGGGACACTCGTCATCCTTCATCAGGCCGTCGCCGCGTCGGACCTCGGATCTGCGATCGAGCCGGGGTAGAACTGCAAGTCCTCGTAATGATTGCATAATCATTCATTCGGGAACGGCGCCGCGCAGCGGCGGGCCGAGATCGGCGTCATCAGGCATTACGTGCGGTGGAGGTGGATGTGCCCCAGGTCCGAGATTCCCGGCGAGTGTCGTCCGAAGTCGGCGCAGCGAACGCCCGCGCCGCCGCGGTCGCGGCCGCGGCGCGGCGGGTGATGGTGCCGCTGGTCCGGATGCTCGTCGCCCACGGCATCGGATATCAGGAAACCTGCCGCTTCCTCAGGACGATGTTCGTCGACGAGGCGCGGAATGCGCTGGACGCCGAAGGCCGGGCGACGAGTCAGGCGGCATTGAGCCTTCGCGCGGGAGTCCAGCGCAAGCGGCTGCGCACGGGTGACGGCGGACGCGTGGACGGCTCGCCGCCTGCGCCATCGCGCACCGCGGACGCGGACGACACCGGTGCCGCAGGCGCCGGCGTCGCGCTCGCCGTCCTGCGCGCGTGGTGCACGCAGACGCGGTGGCTCGACGCCGGCGGTGCGCCCGCTCGCCTTCGCCTGGACGCCGACGCGCCGTCGTTCCAGGCGCTGGTGGCGGGCGTCACCTCGGATTTCTCGCGCAGGGCCGTGCTCGACGAGCTGGTGGCGCGTGGTTGGGTGCGCGAGACCGCGGACGGTGTGGAAGTCGTCGCCGACCCCTCGGGGTCCGTCGATGCATTCCGACGGGCCTGCGCCGATCTGGCGGTCCAGGTCGGCGACCACCTGGCAGCCGGGGGCGAGAACCTGCAGGCGGTTCGAGCGGGCGCCGCCGCTCCGCTCCTCGACCACAGCATCTATGCGAACGGCCTGTCGACCGCGTCGCTCGACGCGCTTGCCGCGCTCGCGCGCCAGGCGTGGCAGGATGCGTGTTCGGGCGTCGCGCGCGAGGCGGGCGTGCGCCTCGCCGAGGACCGCGCGAGCGGCGGTGGCGACGGCGTCGTGGACGGCGGGCGGATGCGCTTCGGCGCGTATCTGTACCGGCACTGATCACTGCGGCAGGCCGCACCCGGGGCGCCGTGCGCGACGGCGCGCCGACCGACGTGCTGCGCCGGCGGGTCCCCCGGGTCGCCGATCGGCGGGTGCGTCGGCGTCGGCGGCTCCCTGATGTCGTCGTGCGTCGGACGTTCCGGATGATCCTTCTCCGGATCGCGCTTGCGCTTCGCCGGATCGGGGTCCGGCGCGGGATCGCCGGGCGTCGTCGGTTCGTCGGAAGGCAGATGGTCAAAAGAGCGCATGTCGGGTCCTCCAAGGAGAAGCGGGCGCAGAAAGCGCGGAAACCGTCGCCGGCGAGCCGCGGCTGGCCGGAACCGTCGGCGACGGCCGCACCGGCACACCCGCGTCGAAGCGCAGCGTCGACTCGTTCGCCAGCGCGAATCGGCGCAGGGTCTCGTCGTAGTCCCAGCGCTGCAGCGTGCAGCTGCGGGGGTGGAGCGGATCGTCGGAGGGCGCCAGCCGCCGGATCAGGTTGACCGAGTTCGGCGCGGTGCCGCGTATGCGCGACGACATCGCCGTGCCGGCCTGCACCTGCCACGCCCGGCGGCCCTGCGCAGCGTCCGCAGGCTCGAGCGGCAGCAGGAACGGCAGGTGGATGTGGCCGCCGAGCATCAGGTCCGCGCCTGCCGGGACCCAGGCGCGGATCGCCCGCGTGCTTCGATGCGCGCGATTCGTCTCGTCTTCCGGCCGGGTCACCGCCATCGGGTGGTGGGCGACGACGACCCGGAGCTGGTGCGGGCCGGCGCCCCTCAGCCTGGACGCGACGCGGGCGATCTGCCCTCGGGACAGTTCACCGTCCTTGTGCCGGTACGCGCGAACGGTGTTGACGGCGATCACCAGCAGTTCGGGCGTCTCGAGCACCGGTTCGAGATCCGGCCCGAAGTGCCTGCTGAATCGCGCGTACGGCACCGTCAGCCGCGTGAACAGGTCGAACAACGGGATGTCGTGGTTGCCCGGCAGCACCATCACGCGGGCGTCGCCGAGGCTGGACAGGAAGTTCGCCGCGCGTTCGAACTGCGTGGCGGTCGCGCGCTGCGTGACGTCGCCCGACACCACCACCATGGCCGGCGCGATCTCGCGGTGCAGCCTGAGCAAGGCATCGCCGACCTCGTCACGCTCGGTGCCGAAGTGCGGGTCGGACAGGTGGAGCAGGTCAGTCATCGTCGGGCGCCGGGCCCGGATGCGGCACGATCAGGCGAAGCGCCTGCGGGTGCGGTTCGAAACGCAGCGGCAATGCGAACCGGTGCAGCTCGCCGTCGAGCGCGACGGTCATTCGGCGCCCGGCGCGGCGGGTCGACGGCCTCGCGGTCACCGCCGCGCGAACGCCGTGCACGACGAGTCGTCGGAACAGTACCGGTCGCACCTCGGGCGCGTGATCGAGCAGCCCGAGCGCACCCATCGCGAGCAGCCTGAGCCCGGTGAGTCCGCCGACCGGCACGCTCGACAGCCCGAGCAGGCGGCCGTGCTCCACTTCCCGCGCCTGCTCGTAGCCCACCCGCGCCAGTTGCAGACGGTTGTTGCCGACGAACAGCGTCGGCGTATGCAGCTGCGCGTCCTCGCCGTCGACGTCCACCTCGATGTCGAGCGGGCGGATCTGTCGTCGGAGGCTGTTGACAGCCGCCCAGGCCGCGACCAGTCGGGTGCGGCCGAGTCGTCGCTTGTAGTCCTCGCGGTCGGCGAGCAGTTGCGGATACCAGCCGATACTCCCGTTGACGAAGAAGGCGGTGCCGTTCACCGCACCCGCCTGGACGCTGCGCACCTGGCCTTCGAGGACCACCGCCATCGCCGCCTGCGGGTCCTCCGGGATGCCGTTGTCTCGCGCGAGCAGGTTGAAGGTGCCTTCCGGCACGACGCCCAGCGTGACGCCGCGCGGAACGAGTTCCCTCGCGACGGTGCTGATCGTTCCGTCCCCACCCGCCACCACGACGATCGCGCCCTCGGCCTGCGCCAGCTCGGCGATCCGCCGCGCGAGCGAGGTCACCGGCTCGGTCGTGCCGAGCGGATGGATCGTCCAGCGCCGGCCGCTGTCGCGCAGTGCCTTCTCGATCGGTGCGCGCTTGAGATCGTCGCTGCCGCGTCCCGACCCCGGATTCAGCACCACGTGGACCGGCGCGTCGGTTGGCGCCGTGGCAGGCGCCTTCGCCGGCGCGATCTCTGGCGCCATGCCGGGCGCCATCCCAGGCGCGGGCGGCGGCAACGGCTCCGGTGTCGGCGCGGCGCCCGCTCGCGCGTCGGAGGCCACGCGCCCGCTGACGAGGGGATTGTCCATGGGCGCCCACGGCAGGGACCGTGCCCGGGATGGCCGTCGCGTTCGCGACGCGTCGGCGCATGGGGTGCGGGGCGAAGGGAGCACGTGGGCGCAGCGGGCGATCGGACAGCGGGATGACCGAGCCTGCGGGCACCCGGCAAAGGTGTATACCATCGCTCCTCGGCCGCGTCTGCGCCGACGCACGACGACGCCCCATCGAGACGCCGGCCTCTCCCACCCTTCCGCCAGATGACCCTTCAAGATTCTTCCGCGCGTTCGGCGACCTGGGGCGTGCTGCTGACCGCGGCCGCGATCCTGATGATCACGATGGGCACCCGGCAGACGACCGGCCTGTTCCTGTCGCCGCTGAATACGTCGACGGGCCTGGGCGTCGCGACGATCAGCTTCGCGATGGCGATCGGCCAGTTCGTCTGGGGCGCGGCGCAACCGGTGTCGGGCGCGCTGGCCGATCGCTACGGCCCGGTGCCGGTGCTCGTCGGCGGCGGATTGCTGCTCGCCGCCGGCACCGCGCTGACGCCGTCGATGAGCAGCGAGTGGGGGCTGATCGTCACCCTGGGCATCATGATGGCCGCGGGCTCGGGCGCCGGCAGCTTCTCGATCCTGATCGGCGCAAGCGCGCAGCAGCTGCCCCCCCAGCGCCGCTCCTTCGCCGCCGGCTTCATCAATGCGGGGGGCTCCTTCGGACAGTTCCTGTTCGCGCCGCTCACCGAGCGGCTGATCGCGTTCGCCGGCTGGGCCAATGCGCTGATCGGGCTCGCCGTCGCATCGCTGCTGACGATCCCCCTCGCGCTGCGGCTCGGGCGAATCGGCCGCCGGCAGCGCCGCGAGGCCGATGCCGCCGCGGCCGAAGCGGCCGCTGCAGCCGCCGGCGCGCGCGCGTCGGTCTCGTCCGGTGCGGCTGGCGCGCCGGGCACGACCGGCACGACCGGCACGGCCGCGGTGGCACCGGCGGGCGGCATGCGCGCCGAATTGCGTCGCGCCTTCGCCGACCGCAGCTATCTGCTGTTGCACGCCGGTTTCTTCACCTGCGGCTTCCACATCGCCTTCCTGATCACGCACCTGCCGGGCGAGGTCGCGCTGTGCGGCCTGCCCGCGACCGTGTCCGGCGCGTCGATCGCGCTGATCGGGCTGGCCAACATCGTCGGCAGCCTGGGCGTGGGCAAGCTCGGCGAGCGCTTCCGGATGAAGCACCTGCTGTTCTGCATGTACCTGTCGCGCGCGGTGATCATCCTCGTCTACATGGCCGCACCGAAGACGCCCGCGACCTTCTACCTGCTGGCGATCGCGCTCGGCCTGACCTGGCTCGCGACGGTTCCGCCTACCGCCGGCCTGGTCGGAAAGCTGTTCGGGGTGCGCTACCTGTCGACGCTGTTCGGCCTGACGCTGCTGTCGCACCAGGTCGGCGGCTTCCTCGGCGCCTGGCTCGGCGGCATCGCGTTCGAGCGCTTCGGCAGCTACGACACGGTCTGGATCGCGGACGCGGTGCTCGCGACGCTCGCCGCGGTCGTCAATCTGCCGATCAGGGAGGCGGCGGTCGTGCGTCCGGTCGCTGCGGCGGTCCGCGCCGGCTGAACCAGGCCAGTATCCGATCCCCTTCCAGTCCCATCCAAGGAGAACCGACGATGACGAACCCGAGCGCCACCCAGGCCCCGATCGCACTGCACGCGTGGAACACGCCCAACGGACGCAAGATCAGCGTGGCGCTCGAGGAGATGGGCCTGGCCTACGAGGTACACCCGGTCGACATCACCAAGGGCCAGCAGCACCAGCCGGCGTTCCTCGCGATCAGTCCGAACAACCGCATCCCGGCGATCGTGGACCCGCAAGGGCCCGGCGGCGCGCCGGTCAGCGTGTTCGAGTCCGGTGCGATCCTGCTGTATCTGGGCGAGAAGACGGGCAGGTTCCTGCCGCGCGACGCCGCGGCGCGGATCCCGGTCTACGAATGGCTGATGTGGCAGATGAGCGGCTTCGGGCCGATGCCGGGACAGGTGCACCACTTCGCCGGTCTCGAGAACGAGGCCGACCGGCGCTACGGGCTCGAGCGCTACACGAAGGAGACCGAGCGACTGTACGGCGTGATGGACCGCCGGCTGGCCGATCACGAATACTTCGCCGGCGAGGTCTCGATCGCCGATTTCGCGATCCTCGGCTGGGCGTGGCGCCACGAGCGCCATCGCATCGATCTCGCGCGATTCCCGAACGTCGCGCGCTGGTACGGCGCGATGATGGCGCGTCCGGCGACGAAGCGCGGATTCGAGGTGCCGCTGTCCTGAGCGTGCGCCGCGGGCCTCGCCGCGGCAGGTTCAGCAGGGCGGGACGAAGCGGCGCCGCGCGTCGAGCGCCGCCTCGCGGATCACGCAGCCGTCGAGGTGGTCGTTGACCAGCCCCATCGCCTGCATGAACGCGTAGACGGTCGTCGGACCGACGAAGGTCCAGCCGCGCCGCTTCAGGTCGCGCGACAGGGCGGTCGAGCCGGGCGTGCTGCCGAGCCCGCGCAGCGCTGCCGCGTCGACGCGTGTCGGCCGGTCGGCCGGCGCCGGCTCGTGGCGCCAGAAATAGGCGGCGAGCGAACCGAATTCGGCGCACAGATCCTGCGCGCGGCGCGCATTGTTGATCGTCGAGACGATCTTCTGGCGATGCCGCACGATGCCCGTGTCCTGCAGCAGGCGCTCGACGTCGGCGTCGTCGAAGGCCGCGACCTTCGCAGGATCGAAGCCGGCGAACGCGCGTCGGAAGTGCTCTCGCTTGCGCAGGATCGTCAGCCACGACAGCCCGGCCTGGAAGCCCTCGAGGCAGATCTTCTCGAAGAGCCTGCGGTCGTCGGCGACGGGCATCCCCCATTCGGTGTCGTGGTAGATCCGGTAGTCGTCCAGGCCCTGGTGCCACGCGCAGCGATGCAGCCCGTCGGCACCGACGATCAACCCCTCTGCGACCGTCGCCGGTCGGCCCGAGGGCTGCGCGGGTCCAGCGGGCGGGCGTGGAGGGGTCGAGTTCATCCGCGGCCATCGGCCCCGACGTCGCGAGCGGCGCGCCTTCGCCGCCACGCGAACCACGCGCTGCTGCCCCACAGCAGCAGCGTCATCGCGGCCAGCGTCGCCGCGATCGGTCGGTCGACGAACGCGAGCCACGCGCCGTCGGCCTTGATCATCGAGCGGATGAAGTGCTCCTCGAGCATCGTGCCGAGCAGCATGCCGAGGATCATCGGCGCGACCGGGAAGCCGTTGGCCTCGAGCACCCATGCCAGCACGCCGAAGCCGAGCAGCACGTAGACGTCGAAGCTGGTGTTGTTGATCGCGAACGCGCCGACGATGCAGAACAGCAGGATGACCGGCATCAGGATGTTCCGCGGGATGCGCAGCAGCCGCGATCCGGCCTTGATGCACAGCCAGCCGAGCGGCAGCATCAGCAGGTTCGCGATCAGGAACAGCAGGAAGACCGCGTACACGTTCTGCGGGGCGTTGACGAAGATCGTCGGGCCGGGGTTCATGTTCTTCATGTAGAGCACGCCGATCGCGATCGCGGTGATCGAATCGCCCGGAATGCCGAACACCAGCGCCGGGATCCACGCGCCGGCGAGCGCGCTGTTGTTCGCCGCGCCCGCCTCGGCGAGGCCTTCAGGATGACCGGTGCCGAACTTCTCGGGCGTCTTCGACGTCTTCCTGCTGATCGCGAACGCCATCCAGGCGGCGATGTCCGCACCCGCGCCGGGCAGCGCGCCGACGACCGTGCCGAGCGCGCTGCCGCGCAGCGCCTGCAGCCGGTACTCGCGCAGCAACCGGCCCATGCCCCGGAAGACGCTGCCGATCTGGCGTACCGGCGCGTCGAGCGTCGACGGCGCCTGCGAGAAACGCATCACCTCCGACACCGCGAACAGGCCGATCATCGCCGGGATGAGGCCGAGCCCGCCGAGGAGATCGGGCAGGTCGAAGGTGAACCGCGGATGCGCCGCCGGATTCTCCAGGCCGACCGACCCGAACAGCAGCCCGAGGCACAGCGTCGAGACACCCTTCAACGGACTGTCGCCGGTGATGAAGACGGCGCAGGTCAGGCCCATCAGCACCAGCCAGAAGTACTCGAAGGAACTGAACTGCAGCGCGAACTCCGCGAGCGCCGGCGACGCGACGGTGAGCACGACGGTACCGAACACGCCGCCGATCACCGAGAAGACGAGCCCGACGCCCAGCGCGGTCTCGCTCTGCCCCTTGCGGGTCATCGCGTAGGACTCGTCGACGTAGGCGGCCGACGCGGGCGTGCCCGGGATGCGGACCAGGCAGCCGGGAATGTCGCCCGCGAAGATCGCCATCGCGGTGGCGGTGACGATCGCACCGACGGCGGCGATCGGCGGCAGGAAGAAGGTGATCGGCACGAGCAGCGCGGTCGCCATCGTGGCCGTCAGGCCCGGCACGGCGCCGACGAACAGTCCGAACAGCGAGGCCAGCACGATGCTCGCGAGCACCGTCGGGTCGGCGACCATCTGGAAGGCGGCGATCCAGGCGTCCATCAGTGCGCGACCGCCGGCGTCGTCGCGCGTCGCGTCGAGGCTACCATGCGATCGGCTGGAGCACGCCCCAGGGCAGCGGCACCTTCAGCAGTCGGTAGAAGCCGGTGTGGATCAGCAGCGTCGCGACCAGCGCGACGGGCACCAGCCGGCGCCACGGCACGCCGTACGCGGCCATCAGCACGGCAAGGATGATCGAGCCGGTGACGACGAAGCCGAGCCAGTCGGCCGCCAGGATGTAGAAGCCGATCGCGCCGACGGTCGCGAGCAGCGGCGGCACGCGCATCGCGCCGACGCCAGACGCTCCGCCGGCCGGGATCATCGCGCTGCGCGTGCCGCGCAGGCCCTTGACGATCAGCACCAGCGCGCAGACCGCCAGCGCGCCCGCGGCGAGGCCGGGAAAGAGCGCGGCGCCGTACGGCTGGCCGGGCACCGGTGGAAACCCGCGGACCTGCCAGAGCGCGAACGCGGCGACGGCCAGCAGCAGCACGCCGATGACCGAGTCGTGCAGCTTCAAGGTCTCGGTCCGGCGTGCGTGCGCTGCGTCATCGCGACGGGCCTACTTCGCGATCCCGACCGCCTTCATCACCGCGCCCTTCGCCTGGTCCTCCTTGGCCATGAACGCCGCGAAGCCCTTGCCGTCCGCATAGAGCGAACCGAAGCCGCGCTGCTTGAGGAAATCCTGGTAGCCGGCCGATTCGTTGATCTTCTTCAGCGTCGCCTCGAGCTTCGACGAGATGTCGGCGGGCAGCCCCTTCGGGCCCGCGATGCCGCGCCACGCGCCGTTGGTCCAGCTGCTGCCGGTCTCGGCCTTGAGCAGCGGCACCTTCGGGAACAGGCCGTCCGGCTTGTCGGCCATCAGCACCAGCGGGCGGACCTTGCCGGCCTCGACCAGTGCACGCGCCTCGGGCAGCGAACACGACGCCGCGTCGACGCCGCCGGCGACGAGGTCCTGCAATCCGGGCGCGGCGCCCTGGCTGGGCACCCATCCGATCGCCGTGCCCGGCGCCTTCGCGTCGACCAGCATGCCGGCGAGACCCAGGTGCCAGATGCCGCCCTGGCCGGTGCCGCTCGCCTTGAGCTTGCCGGGATTGGCCTTCGCCGCCTCGATCAGGCCCTTGACGTCCTTGATCGGCGACTCGGTCTTCACGAACACCGCGTTCGGGTCGAAGTTCATCAGCGCGAGCGCCGTGTAGTCGGACGGGCCGAGCTTGGTCAGCCCGGCGTGCTTCATCATCGCGATCTCGACGGTGATCATGCCGAGCGTGTAGCCGTCGGGCGCCGCGGTGGCGATCGCCGAGTGGCCGACGACGCCGCTGCCGCCGGTGCGGTTCACGACGTTCACCGGCTGCTTCAGGTCCTTCTCGAGTTCGGCCGCGATGAAGCGCGCGACCGCGTCGGTGCCGCCGCCGGCGCCCCACGGCACGATCACGGTGATCGGCCGCTCGGGCCACGCCGCCATCGCCGGCGTCGCGCCGGCGGCGATCGCGATACCGAGCGCCAGCGCGACGGCGCTCCGCCGCGCTGGCGAACGGGCAGCCGTGCGCGCGGCCGGCGATCGGGGAACGAGGCGGTTCGGGGCGTGGTTCATGGTCGGGTCTCCGTCGTGGTTCGTGGTGTGGGCCGGTCGCCGGCTCGCAGCAGGGCCGATCGGGACCGAAACGCCGGTGATGCTACCGCCACCGGCAGCGGCCGGTCAGGTCGGGTAAACCCGTCGCATGCCGGAATCGGCGCGGAAGGCGTCCGGCGCCCGCGCCGGGTCGCCAGCGCGGGCGCTGGGTCGCCGGCGCGCGCTCAGCCCGGTTCGCCGGCGTCGAGCGACGCGCCGACCGGGCGCTCGTGGAGCAGCGCGATCCATTCGTCGGTGTCGAACTCGACGGTGGCGACCGACGCCGGCGCCATGAACTCGATCGCTTCGCTGAAGCGCCAGGCGAGTTCGCTGAGCGCGGGGTTGTGTCCGACGACGATCGCGACCGAGTGGCGGTCGTTGAAGGCCGCGATCGTGTCGAGGAGTTCGTCGGCCCGGCATTCGTAGAGCCGTTCGTTCGGCACGATGTCCTCGAGCCGATAGCCGAGCGCGCGGGCGACGGCGCGTGCGGTCTCGGCGGTGCGCAGCGCCGGGCTGGTGACGACGAGCGTCGGCCTCAGGTGCCTGTCGGCGAGGCGCCGACCGAGCGCGAGCGCCTCCTGCTGGCCGCGCGTGCTGAGCGTGCGGGCCCGGTCCGGAAGGCCGGGTTCGCCGTGGCCGGCGTGCGCGTGGCGGATCAGCAGCAGGGTCTTCAATGCATCGCCTTCGGTGAGAGGGGCGCCGTGCGCGCGCCCGGTGCCGGCGCCGCGCCGACGACGCCGCAAGGGTACACCCTGGGCGTTCGACACGCCGCGCGCGCGGCGCCGGGCCGGCGCCCGGCCGTCAGCCGGTGTCGTCGTCGCGCTGATTTCGCCGGATCGACTGCACCAGCCAGATCCCGCCGAGCGCCGCGCCGCAGAATCCCAGGAAGCCGAACAGCGGCAGCCCGAAGAGGCGCGGTCCGGCGCTCACCGTCATCACGATCGACGACCCGACGACCAGCGCCGCGATCACCAGCGCGATCGCGAGCCGGCTCGCCGCGCGGTCGATCTGGTCGCCGACGCGCCTGAGGTGCGCGAGATCGAGCTCGAGCCGCATCTGACCGCGCTGGGCGCGGCGCATCAGCCTCGCGACGTTGTCGGGCAGCCGCTCGGCGAGCGCCATTGCACGGGCGATGCCGGCCCTGGACCTGCGCGCGATCGCGGCCGGCTGGTAGCGCGCCTTCGCGGCCGACTTCAGCGCCGGGAGCGCCTCGGTCGCCATGTGGAAGCCCGGATCGAGGCCGCGGCCCAGCGATTCGAGCGTGATGAAAGCCTTGACCAGCAGCGCGAGGTCGGCCGGCAGTGCCAGGTGGTGCTCGCGCAGCAGGCGCGTCGCGTCCTCGAGCATGCCGCCGAGGCTCAGCTGGGCCAGCGGCGTGTTTCGATACTGGTCGACGAAGGCCTCGATCTCCATCTCGAGTTCGTCGACGTCGATGCCGCGCACGTGCCCGGCCCACTCGAGCAGCGATTCGGCGACGCCCTGCGGCTTGCGCTCGACCAGGCCGAGCAGCAGCTGCAGCACCTCGTCGCGCCGATCGGACGACAGGCGTCCGACCATGCCGAAGTCGATGAACGCGACCCGGTTGCCGGGCAGGTAGACGATGTTGCCCGGATGCGGATCGGCGTGGAAGAAGCCGTCCTCGACGATCATCTTGAGCATCGCCTGCGCGCCGCGCCGCGCGAGCAGCGTCGCGTCGAGCCCGGCGGCCGCGAGCCGCTGCGGCGCCTCGCCGGGGATGCCGTCGATGAAGTCCTGGACGTTGACCCGCTCGCCGGTCCACGCCCAGTGCACGCGCGGGATCACGATGAACGGCTGCGCGGTCGCGAGGCTCGCCGCGATGCGCTCGGCATTGCGGCACTCGGCCGCGAGGTCGAGCTCGCGGTGCAGCGAACGGGCGAACGCGCGCACCAGCCGCACCGGCTGGTAGGGCTTCAGCGCGGGCAGCTCGGTCTGCGCGAGCGACGCGATCCGCTCGAGCAGGCGCAGGTCGGCCTCGATGCGCTCGGCGACGCCCGGGCGGCGGATCTTCACGACGACCTCGGTGCCGTCGGCGAGCCGCGCGCGGTGCACCTGCGCGATCGACGCGGCGGCGAGCGGCGACGGGTCGAACCACGCGAAGACGGTCTCGGGATCGCCGCCGAGATCGGCGCGAAGCTGCTCGCGCAGCGACTCGATCGGCACCGGCGGCACGCGGCTCTGCAGCTTCTCGAACTCGGCGATCCACGCCGGGCCGAAGAGGTCGGCCCTGCCGGCGAGGATCTGGCCGAGCTTGACGAAGGTCGGCCCGAGTTCCTCCATCGCCTTGCGCACCTGCACCGGCGGCTCGAGCCGTGCGAGCTCGGCGGCGCCGTCCAGGCGAAGCGCGTGTCCGGCGCGTGCGAGCAGGTCGGCGAGGCCGAGGCGGCGCACGGTGTCGCCGAAACCGTGGCGCACCAGGATCACCGCGATCTCGTTCAGGCGTCGCAGGTCGCGCGCCGACCCCAGGGTCTCCAGCAGCATGGCCGGAGTATGATCGATCGCCGGCGTCGGGCGCCCGCCGGTCGATTTGCCTGCGCGCGCGAAAACGACGATGCTTCCGGGCTGTGTCGAACAACCCACTGCTGGAGCCACCGGTGCATCTCGTCTGTCTCGATCTCGAAGGCGTGCTGATCCCCGAAATCTGGATCGAGTTCTCGAAACGCAGCGGCATCGCGGCGCTCTCGCGCACCACGCGCGACGAGCCGGACTACGACAAGCTGATGCGGTTCAGGCTGCAGGTGCTTCGCGAGCACGGCATGAAGCTCGGCGACATCCAGGCGGTGATCGCGACGATGTCGCCGCTGCCCGGCGCGAAGGCATTCCTCGACGAACTTCGCAGCCGATATCAGGTGGTCATCCTGTCGGATACCTTCTACGAGTTCGCGCGGCCGATGATGCGCCAGCTCGGCTGGCCGACGCTGCTGTGCCACCGGCTCGTCGTCGGCGAGGACGGCTCGGTCCTCGACTATCGGCTACGGATGCCCGATCCCAAGCGCGCCGCGGTCAACGCCTTCCGCTCGCTGAACCTGCGCATCGTGGCCGCCGGCGATTCGTACAACGACACGACGATGCTCGGCGCGGCCGATGCGGGGTTCTTCCTGCATGCCCCGGACGCGATCACCGCGCAGTTCCCCCAGTTCAAGGCCCACGCGGACTATCCGTCGCTGCTCGCGTCGATCGATGCGGCCGGCCTGGACGATCGCGGTTAGTCGGCGTCGGCGTCGCGCGCCGACGGTGGCGCGACCCGGTCCGCCATCATGCCGGTCAGCGTGCGCAGTTCGTCCGACGACGCGCGCTTGGCGTTCATCTCGACGCGTCGATAGAGCTCGATCACCCGCTGCCCTGCCTCGGTGACCACCGTGCCGCCGCCGTGGCTGCCGCCGATCGCCGTCCGGACCAGCGGCTTGCGGAACGCGCGGTTCATCGCGTCGACCAGCTGCCAGGTCCGCCGGTAGGACATGCCGAGCCGCTTCGCGGCGGCGTTGATCGAGCCGGTCTCTACGATCGCCTCGAGCACCGCGACCTTGCCGGGGCCCAGCGCGATGGTGTCGCCGTGCATGAGGCGCAGGCGGAACTGGATGCGGTTGTCCATGACGGGTCTCGGTCGGTGCGGCGGGGATTCGACCGAGAGGGTATCGCCTTCGCGGCGGCGGTGCTCAGGCGGCCGGCGGCAGCCGCGAATCGAACACCGTCGCCATGCCGCTCGCGCGCTCGAAATCACCCGGCACCAGGTGATCGAGCGACAGCGTCTCGCCGCTCGCGGCAAGCGGCGCGTCGACCCGCAGCGCGACGCCGGCCGCGGCCAGCGCGTGCGCGACCAGCGTCGAGCAGATCGCGCGTGCGGGGTCGGCAGGGCGCAGTTTCCATCGGCCCGCACCCAGGCGGGCCGAGCCCAGGCGAGACGTGCCGATCCGTCTCGCGACCAGCAGCCAGGTCAGCTCCAGCACGTGGTCGACGTCGTAGCCGTGGCCGAGCCGGCCGATCAGGTAGCGCGCGAGGTCGAGGCGTGCCGCGAGCGTCAGCCCCGCCGGCCGTATCACCAGCAGGTCGCGCGCGCCGAGGCCGTCGAGATCGATGCGCCGCACGCCCGCCTCGATGTCGGCCTCGATCGCCCACACCGCCTCGCCGTCGCCGTCCTCGCCGCGCACGCAGATCGCCACGTGCGACCAGCGCGAACCGGTCAGCGCGCAGACGAATCGGGCGAACCGTGTCCGGCCCCGCACCAGCAGGATGTCGCCGGTCTGCAGGACGCGGGCGAGGTCGTCGGTGGCGGGCTCGGGGTCGACGTCTTCGCCCGAAGGCACCGGCGCGACCAGGAAATCGACCAGGCTGCGCAGCATCTGCTGGCGGACGTACTGGATCGGCTTCATGACGGTCTCCATGCGCGGGTCGGGCGACGCTGCGCCTTCGCAAGGCTCGGGCCCGGGACTTGCCGTGCACGGCCGCCGCAACCCGTGAGGTCACGCTGGCCGACACGCCGGCGCGCCGCACGACCGGCCCCGCTGGATCCCGCCGGGCAGACGCGTCCGTTGCCTCGAGGCTACGCGCGGAACGTGGGGGAAGCGCGGAACAATGTCCGCATCGCCGTCACGGCGGCGGCGCCGGGTTGGCGGCCGGGAGTCACGGCGCGCATGCTGCAACGCAACGCTCGCGCGGCGCGCGCGCGGGGTCGGGCAGGCGCCTACCGGGACGCGGCTTCGCCGAGCTGGCGCCCGACCAGCAGCCGCACGTTCACCCCCTCGGGCAGCGCGTCGAGCTGGGCCGCGTAGGACTTGACCGGCAGCGCAGCCTGGAGCGCGCGTACCTGGCGTTCGAAGCCTTTACGGTAGTGGATCTCGGTCGTGACCTGCGGCCCCTCGATCGGGGCGGCGCCGACGCGCTGCCCGCTGAACCCGTTGCGCGCGAGCCATTGGACCACCGCACGAGCCCTCGACCGGTCGGGCCGGTCGTCGCTCACGAAGAGGCCGGGAACGCGGGTCGGCGCCGCCGGTGCCACCGCGTCCTGCGGCGGCGCCGCGGATGCGGGCGCGGGCGCCGGAGGCGCAGGCGGGCGGCTGTGGGGCGTGGGCTGTGCGGGCACCGATTCTGGCCGCTTCTGCGGCGCGTCGGCCTGGCGGGCTGTCACGGCCGGACGGGGCGAATCGGACCGGCGAGACGCCGCGGCCGGACGGGGTGCTTCGCGTGGGTCGGACGCCGAAGCTGGTCGGGGCACTTCGCTCGGGCGGGACGCCGAAGCCGGAGGTGTCGCTTCGCTCGGGGCGGTTGCTTCGCTCGAAGCCGATGCACCGCCCGGGGCGGGGGCGACCGGTGTCGCCGGCGCGACGGGCGTTGCCGACGCGACGGGTGCCGCGTCGGCGACCGGCGGTTCGCCGGCGGCGGCGGGGCTCGATGCGTCGTCTTCCTGCAGGCTTTCCTGCGCGGCCCGGATCCGCTCGTCGTCGGGGGCCAGGCTGCGCGCGCGGGCCATCGCCGCCTGCGCTTCGGTGCGTCGGCCCTCGCCCTGCAGCGCGAGCGCGAGGTTCGCATGGGCAGTGGCGTCGTTCGGTGCCACCACGATCGCCTGCCGGAACACCTCGAGCGCCTGTCCGGGACGCCCGGCGAGGTTGAGCGCGACGCCCAGTCCGGACCATGCGTCGACGAGCGTCGCGTCGAGTCCGATCGCCCGGTTGAACAGACGCACCGCGGTTTCGTGATTCCCGGCGTCGAGCGCCTTCAGCCCGTCGAGGTAGACCTGCTGCGCGGGCGTCGGCGTGGGCGTCGACGCAGCCATCGGCGCCGCCGTCCGCATGGGCGAAGGTGCCGGTGCATCCGGCGCAGCCGGTGCGGGGGCGACGGCGGGTGTCGGCGCCATCGCGGGCTGGGGCGGTGCCCCGGGCGTCGGCGTCGTGCTCGCGCAACCGCCGACCCACGCCATCGTGGCGGCGATCAGGACGGTCGTGATGACACCCGGCGGTGTGCGCATGGGGCCTCGGGAGGGCGGCGGGACGCCGGACCCTGCTGTCGAACGGAAACGCGCAGCATAGCAATTGCCGGGTCGCGGCGCATCGCGGCGAGGCCGGCGACGTTGCGCGATCGGCGCGTCGGTGCGCGCCGATCGACGTTCAGCCCTGCCATACGGCCCAGCCCGCTTCTCGAAGCGCCTGCGCGAGTTCGATCTCCATCTCGAGCGCACCGCGCCAGGGCATCGGGTTGAAGCACGCGTATACCTCCGGCAGCAGCCGCAGGCCGAACTCGCGCACGTAGCGGTTGGCCTTGCGACCGGCCTTGTGGTTGCTGAAGCGCTGGACCGGATCGAGGCCGGTGGCGCCGACGTAGACGCAGGGCTTGAAGCGATCGAAGCGGGGGTTGGCCGCGACGAAGCGCCGATCGTAGAGCACGTCCTTGTGCAGTTCGATCACGTAGACGCTGTGGTGGTGCCTGGCCATGCCGCGTCAGCCGACGGCCGCCGCGTCGCGCGCGTCCGGTTCGCCGTACAGCCGTGCGAGTTGCGCGGCGAATGCCGGGAACGCCGCCTCGAGCGTCGGGCGCGACACGAACCAGGCCTCGCTCGCGACCGCGAAGAATTCGGCCGGGTCGGTCGCCGCGTACGCGTCGAGCGGGAGCTTCGCCCAGTACGCATCGGCGGCCTCGCTGTCGGGGTCGACGTCCGGCGGGATCGACGATTCGACCTCGTCGAGGGTCTCGCAGAACGCGTCGTAGGCGTGTTCGAGCGCCGAACGCCAGCGGTCGAGGTCCGGTCGGGCGAGCGGCGGGCACCCGTCGGCGACGCCGTCGGCGAGATCGAGCTTGTGGGCGAACTCGTGGATCACGACGTTGTAAGCCGCCTCGCCGTCACCGGGGTCGACGACGTCTTCCCACGACAGCACCACCGGGCCGCCCGGCAGCACCTCGCCCGACAGCGCCTCGCGCTGCCGGTGCACGATGCCGTCGTCATCGGTGACCTCGCGGTCGACCAGGAACTCGGACGGATACACGATGATCTCCTCGAAGTCCGCGTACCACTGGAGGCCGAGCCGGTTGATCGGCAACGCGGCCTGCACCGCGATCAGCAGGATCATCGAGGGCTCGAGTTCGAGCCCGGCCGCGCCGGTGAAGGTCTTGCGCGCGATCAGCGCCGCGGCGAGTGCGCGCACCCGCGTCGCGCACGCGGGTTCGAGCGCCTCGAGGAAGGGCAGGTGTTCACAGGCCTCGCGCCACGCGTGGTCGTCCAGCGGCGGCACCTCGGCGCCGGTGCGCGTGGTGAGGCGCATCCAGCGCCCGAGCGCGGCGAAGGGGTTGCGGCTCGACACGGTGTTCAGCCGTCCGTCAGGCCGACCGTGGCCACGCTGGGCGGCGGCGGCGTGGAGCAGCCCTCGGGCTGGAGCGCGGCGGCGACCGCGTGCAACAGCGCCTGCAGCGCGTCGGCGCAGTCGTGCAGTTCGGCGCTCGCATCGCGACCCGCGCGGAGCGTGCCCCACGCGAACTCGACGCGCCGCCCCAGTACGCCGGCGCCGACCGGTTCGAGGCAGCCCTTCAGGTCGTGAAGGTGTCCGGACAGTGTCGCGGAGTCGCCGACGACGAGGCAGCGGCGGATCGACGCCGGGATCGGTTCGCAGGTGCGCACGAACTCGCGCAGCATCGTCGCGAGCGCGGCTTCGCGGTGGCGTACCGTCGCGAGCGCGCGTTCGACGTCGAGGCCGGAGATCGGCGCGAGCCGGCGCGCGAGCGGCTGCGCCGCGTCGCCCGGCGGCGTCGTCACTTCCGTCGCCGCGGCTGCCATCGCCGCCTCGGGTTTCGCCGGCGCCGCCGGCGGCTGCGACGCGGCGTCGTCGGGCGGTGTCTCGGGGAGCCACCGCAGCAGCGCGCGATGGAGCGCGTCGACGTCCACCGGCTTCGCGAGGAAGTCGTTCATGCCGGCCGCCACACAGGCCTCGCGGTCGCGGGCGAAGACGTTCGCGGTCATCGCGATGATCGGCACCGCCGCATTCGCGCCCGCGGCACCGCCGCTCGCCGCCGCGGCCCTGATCGCCCGGGCCGCGGCGAGCCCGTCCATCCGCGGCATCTGCATGTCCATCAGGATCGCCGCGTAGGCCACCTGCTGCGTCATCGCGACCAGCTCGGCGCCGTCCGCGGCGGTGTCCACCTGCAACCCCGCCGCTTCGAGCAGCTCGATCGCCACCTGCCTGCCGATCGGATGGTCTTCGCCGAGCAGGATGCGCCGGCCGCGGTGCCTCGCGCGCAGCGCCGCCTCCGCCTGAACGCCGTCGAGCACCGGCGCTTCGGCCGACTGCGCCTTGCCGGCCATGAGGCGCACGCGCATCCAGAACCGGCTGCCCTTGCCGAGGGTGCTGTCGGCACCCACCTCGCCGCCCATCAGTCGTGCGAGGCGCCGGGTGATCGCGAGGCCCAGGCCGCTGCCACCGAAGCGGCGCGTCGTCGACGCGTCGGCCTGCTCGAACGCGTCGAACACGTGCCGCAGGTCCTGCTCGGCGATGCCGATGCCGCTGTCCTCGACCTCGAAGCGGACGCTGATCGCGCCCGACTCGCCGGCACCCGCATCCTCGAGGCAGGCGCGCAGCGCGACGTGGCCGGCGTTGGTGAACTTGACCGAATTGCCGGCCAGGTTGAGCAGCGCCTGGCGCAGCCGGGTGGGGTCGCCTCTGAGCCGGTTCGGCACGTCGCCCGAGTCGACGATCAGCTGCAGGCCCTTCGCGTCGGCCTGCGGGCCGACGATCGAGGCGACGTAGTCGAGCACGGACGACAGGTCGAAGTCGATCGACTCGAGCCTGAGCTGGCCGGCCTCGACACGCGACAGGTCGAGGACGTCGTCGATGATCGTGAGGAGTTGCTGCGACGCCTCGTCGATGCGCGCGACGCGCCGTTGCCGCTCGGCTTCGGTGCAGTCGCGCGCGAGCAGGCGCGCCATGCCGACGATCGCGTTCATCGGCGTGCGGATCTCGTGGCTCATGTTCGCGAGGAACTCCGTCTTCGCGCGGTTGGCGGCTTCTGCCCGCTGCCGCGCTTCGGCGAGCTCGACCGTGCGGTTCGCGACGAGTTCCTCGAGGTGCAGCCGGTGGCGATGCAGCTCGGTCGTGATCCGGCTGCGCTCGGTGACGTCGACGAAGGTCGCGACGATGCCGGCGAACGCCCCCCAGTCGTCGACGAGGCGCTGCGCGTTCAGCGAGAGCAGCCGTTCCTCGGTCCCGCCGACGCTCGCGCGAAGCGACAGCTCGCGGACCTGCGTCGGCCCCTCGCGCAGGCGCTCGAAAGGGTGGGGCGCGTGGGCGACCAGCACGGCGCGGGGGTGCATCCGCGGGCCGGGTTCGGGCGCCTGCAGCGCGAGCGCGGTGTAGTGCCTGCCCCGCAGCCTCGCCCGGTCGACCCCGAGGATGTCCCCGGCCGCGCGGTTGACGAGTGCGAAGCAGCCGTTGCGGTCGATGTGCAGCAGGCCCTCGGCCATCGTGTCGATCGTCCGGCTCATCAGCATCTCGCGGTCACGAAGTGCGAGTTCGGCGAGCTTGCGGTCGGTGATGTCCTGGATGAAGCCGGCCAGTCGCGGCCGCGCGCCGGTGCCCGTGCCGTACTTCGGCACCCCGCGGATGCGGACCCACTTGCGACGCCCGGTGGCGGTCGTGACGGGCACCTCGACGTCGAAGGGCTCGTTGTTCGCGAGCGCGTCGCGCGCGGCGGCGGCGACCAGCGCCTTGTCGACGGCGAGCAGCCCGCGGGTCGTGATCCTGCCGTCGGTGGGGCTGTCGGCCGGCAGGTCGTAGATGCGCGCGGTTTCCCGCGTCCAGACGCCTTCGCGGGTCGACGGGTCGATGTCCCAGCCGCCGATGCGCGCCATCGCGCTCATCGCCTGCAGTGCGGCCGCCTGCTCCTCCAGCCGCTGGTGCTGCTGGCGACGCTCGTCGATGTCCTCGAACAGGCCGATCATGCGCACCGGATCGCGACCGGACTCGTCGAACTCGATGCGCCCGATGCTCGCGATCCAGATCGTGCTGCGGTCCGCGCGCCGGATCCTGAACTCCGACCTCAGTGTCGTCCGCCCGGCGATCGCCGCGGCGAACTCGGCGGCGGCGCGCACGCTGTCGTCCGGATGCACCAGCAGCAGCATCTCGTCGAAGTGCGACACCTCGGGCGGCAGCTGCAGGAAGGCCCGGCACTCGGGCGACAGGTACACGCGGTCGGATCGCATGTCCCATTCCCACACGTACATCCGCGCCGTCGTCAGCGCGAGCCGAAGGCGGGTCTCGCTGTCGACGAGCGCGCCGGCCGCGGCGCGCTCGTCGGTGATGTCGCGTGCGATGCAGTAGACCCCGAACAGCGTGCCGTTGCCGTCGACCAGCGGGCCGACCGTGCTCTGGTGCGTCCGGGGGCCGTCGACCGTCGTCACCGTGCAGTCGACGGTCGAGACCTGCATCGTCCGGATCACCTCGAGGTCGCGGCGGCGCAGCGCGTCCGCCTCCTCTGGCGGGAACAGCAGGTGGTCGTCGTGCCCGATCATCCGCGCCGCGCTGACACCGGTGATGCGCGCCGCGTGCTCGTTGGCGAACAGGTAGCGTCCGGCGAGGTCCTTCGCGAGCAGCAGGTCGCGAGAACCGGCGGCGATCGCCTCGAACAGCTTGACGCTTCGGAGCCGATCGGCCTGCAGCGCCTTCTCGCGCATCGCCAGGGCGAGGCGCGCACGGGCATCGTGCAGCCGGTAGATGGCCCAGGACGCGAGCATCGCGAGCATCGCCAGCGCAAGGACGACGGCCGAGTCGCGCCGCGCCGCGACGTCGACCGCGCGGGCGTCGACCAGCCCGACCACGGCGAATGCCTCGCCCGGCACCTGCGCGGTCACGTGGAGTGTCGAGCCCGGCGGCGTCGTCGTCGATGGATCGGCGACCGACGGCCACGCACCCGCGAGGGCATGCTGCTCGACGCGCTCGGACGCGACCAGGATCGTGCGTCCGGTGGCCGACACCGTCGACCACAGCGACGCCTGGTCCTCGAGCCTCGCCGCGGCGCGCTGCAGCCGTGCTGCCGGGTCCGCCTGGGGGAGGCCGTCTTCGCCGCGGCCGAGCTCGAGCTGCCGGGCCTGCAGGTCCACGACCGTGCGCATCGTGCCGATCAGCCGATCGCGGTGCATCTGCCGCGTCCACGCATGCGCCACCACCGCGATCGCGACGATCAGCAGCCACGCGAACCACATCGGCAGGTGTTCGACCAGCAGCGCGCGGGCGCGCCGCGCCGGCGACGCGCGCGTCACGCGCGCGGTGCGGCAGTCGCGGTCACCCGTGTCCGTGAGCGTGTCAGTGCCGGCGCGCTTCATCGGCGATCGTGTCCGGCCCGGCACGCCGGATGCGCAGCCGGCCGACCAGGCCGGCGGGCAGGAAGTAGACGCACAGCACGAACAGCACGCCGAGCCAGAGCAGCCAGCGATCGGCGTCGAGCAGCGTCGGCAGCAGCGGCACGCCCGCGGCGGCGGCGGCGTCCGACGCCGCCTGCATCAGGTCCTGCAGGTAGCTCTGCGCGAGCACGAGCAGCGTCGCGCCGAGCACCGCGCCGGTCATCGTCCCCATGCCGCCGATCACCACCATCAGCAGGATGTCGATCATCACCGCGAAGGACAGCGTGACGTCGGGGCCGCTGTAGCGGAGCCACGATGCGTGCAGCACGCCCGCGAGCGTCGCCGCGAGCGCCGCGATCACGTTCGCCGCGGTCTGGTAGTGGACGGTTCGAAAGCCGACGGCCTCGGCGCGGAACTCGTTTTCGCGGATCGCCTGCAGCACGCGCCCGAACGGCGACGCGACGATGCGGGCGAGCGCGAGGTAGCCGGCGAGCGCGCCGCCGAACACGAGCCAGTAGGCGACGGTCTTGCCGGTGACGGTGAAGCCGAGCAGCGGCAGCACCGCGATGTCGTTGCCCGGCGACAGCAGCGCGGGCATGCGGAAGGTCAGGCCGTCCTCGCCGCCGGTGAGCCCGGAGAGCTGCGACGCGAGGATCGAGAAGAACGACGCGATCGCGAGCGTGATCATCGCGAAGAAGATCGCGCGCACGCGCAGCGAGAACAGCCCGATCGTCAGCGACAGCGCGAGCGACACGACGCAGGCGCCGGCGACGCCGGCGAAGAACGCCGGCCAGTGGGCGCCCATGCGCGTCATCGCGATCGCGACGCCGTAGCTGCCGATGCCGAAGAACATCGTGTGCGCGAAGGACACGATGCCGGTGTAGCCGAGCAACAGGTCGTAGCTGGCCGCGAGCAGCACGAACACGCAGATCTTCGCGGCGACGTTCAGCGAGCGGCTGCCCGGAAAGACGATCGGGGCGAACGCGAGGCCGAGCAGCACGGCGGCGAGCAGCACGACGAGCACGATGCCGCCCGGCCCGCCCCGAAGGAGCCGGCGGATCGCCGGCTCGCGCCCGGCGTGTCGCGCCCGGCCCTCGGGCGGATCCGATGCGCCGGCGGCCTGCGCGTTCACGGCTTCTTCACCGGGTACAGCCCGTTCGGGCGCCACAGCAGCACCACCATCATCAGCAGGATGTTCGAGCCGAGCGCGACCTTGGGTGCCAGGTAGCCGACGTAGTTCGCGGTCAGCCCGACCAGCACCGCCGCGACGAAGCAGCCGCCGACCGATCCGAGCCCGCCGACGATGATCACGATGAAGATCAGGATCATCAGGTCGGCGCCCATCGTCGCCGTCACGCCTTCCTGATAGAGCGCCCACATCGTGCCGCCGATGCCGGCGAGCGCGGCACCGGCGACGAACACGCCGACGAACACCCGTCCGATCCGGTAGCCCATCGCCTCGACCATCTCGCGGTCCTCGACGCCGGCGCGGATCAGCAGGCCGAGCCGGGTGCGGTTCAGCAGCAGCTGCATCGCGACGAAGATGACCGCGCCGAGCGCGACCGCGAGCAGCCGGTACTTCTCGAGTGCGGCGTCGCCGACGATCACCGCGCCGCGCCAGGCCGCCGGCTTGGGCAGCGGGATCTGGTCCGGGCCCCACACCAGGTGGATCGACTGCTCGGCGACGATCAGCCCGCCGACCGTGATCAGGATCTGCTTGAGGTGGTCGCCGTAGACGCGCCGCACGATCACCCGCTCGAAGGCCCAGCCGAGCACGCCGCCGACCACCGCCGCCGCGGCGAACGCGACCAGCATCGCCGCGGTGTTGAGCAGCAGGTCGTCCGCCTGCATCCAGCCCGCGAGCGGGCGCAGCACGCTGACCCCGACGTACGCGCCGACCGAGATGAACGCGCCGTGCGCGAAATTCATCACGTCCATCAGCCCGAACACCAGCGACAGCCCGGAGGCCATCACGAAGATCATCATGCCCATCGCCAGCCCGGCGACGGTGAGCGTCAGCCAGCTCGAGCCGCTGCCGATCGCCGGCAGCCCGGCGAGCGCGATCGCGACGATCAGCGCCGGCGCGAGCCAGTCGATGCGGCGGCCTGCCGGGCTCATCGGACGGGCGCCCGTCTCACTGGTGTGCGCCCAGGTCCAGGCCGAGCAGCCGCTGCTGCAGCGCCTCGTCCTCGGCGAGCGCGGCCATCGAGCCCCGGTGCACGATCCGGCCCGAGTCCATCACCGCGACGCCGTCGCCGAGGCTGCGCGCGAAGCGGAAGTTCTGCTCGACGACCAGCATCGTCGTCGTGCGCTTGAGCTCGGCGAAGGCCTCGATCATCGCCGCGATGATCGACGGCGCGAGGCCCTTGGTCGGCTCGTCGATCAGCAGCAGCCGTCGCGGCTCGATCACCGCGCGCCCGATCGCGAGCATCTGCTTCTGCCCGCCGGACAGGTTGCCCGCCGGCAGAGACCAGAAGGTCTTCAGCGCGGGGAACAGTTCGAACAGCCACGCGAGCCGTGCGTCGTCGATCGGTCCCGCGCGCGCGGCGAGCACCAGGTTCTCCCGCACCGTCAGCCCGGCGAAGATGCCCATCGTCTCGGGCACGTAGCCGACGCCCGCGCGCGCGATGTCGGGCGTCTTCGCGCGGGTGATGTCGACCCCGTCCAGCGAGACCGTGCCGGCGGAGGCGGGCCACAACCCCATCACGGTCCGCAGCGCCGTCGTCTTGCCTGCGCCGTTTCGCCCGAGCAGCATCGTCAGGCGGCCTTCGGGCACGGTGAAGTCGACCCCCTGCAGGATGTGGTAGGGCCCGATGTGCGTCTGCACCGCGTCGAGCGCGAGCACGGGCTTCTCCCCGCCGGGAACCGTCGTGCCGGTGCCGGTACCCGGCGCGGGCGTCACCGCGGCCGCCGCGCTCACGATTCGCCCAGGTATGCACGGCGCACGATCGCCGACGCCATCACCTCGGCCGGCGGGCCGTCGGCGACCTGCTCGCCCTGGTGCAGCACGACGATGCGGTCGGCGAGCGAACGCACGACGTCGAGCTTGTGCTCGACGAGGATCACCGTCTTCGAGCGGTCGGCCTTGATCGACGCGATCAGCGACAGGATCACCGGCGCCTCGTCGACGCTCATGCCGGCGGTCGGCTCGTCGAACATGTAGACGTCGGGCTGCATCGCGATCAGCATCGCGACCTCGAGCTTTCGCTGGTCGCCGTGGGGCAGCGACGCGGCCGGCTGGTCTCGCCGCGCGCCCAGGCCGATCCGCTCGAGGATCGCGTCGGCCGCGTCGATCGGGCCCGGCCAGCTCGACCAGTGCGACCACAGCTGCGCGCCGACGCCGGCACGGGCCTGCGCGGCAAGCCGGATGTTCTCGTGCACCGAGAGCCGCGCGAACAGCTGCGTCAGCTGGAACGCGCGCCCGATGCCCATCCGCGCGCGCGCCGACGGGCGCGTCCGGGTGATGTCGACGCCGCGCAGCAGCACCTTGCCCGCGGTCGGGCGAAGCTGGCCGGACAGCAGGTTGAACCAGGTCGTCTTGCCCGCGCCGTTCGGTCCGACGATCGCCGTCAGCGTGCCGGGCTCGAAGCGGCAGCTGACCGCGTCGACCGCGACGTGCCCGCCGAAGCGGATGCTCAGCGCCCTGGATTCGAGCATCGTGTGGCGGTCGGTCGCGGCGGATGGACCCGCAGTCGCATCGTGCGAGCAACGGTCGGCGGTGCGCGGAACGCTCAGCGCTTGTTGCGGATCGGGATGTCCATCTCGGACGCCTTGATCTCCCGGACCAGCTCCGGCACCGCCCACTCGAGCGCGGGATCGACCTTGATCCTGAAGTGGTACATGCTCTGCATTGCCTGGTGATCTTCCTTGCGGAAGGTCATCGTGCCTTTCGGCGTCTCGAAACTCATGCCTTCCATCGCGGCGATCAGCTTCGCGGTGTCGGTGCCGCCGGCCTTGCGGATGCCCTCGACGATCGCGATGCCCGCGCTCATGCCGCCGGCGGTGAAGAAGTCCGGCGGCGACTTGTGCCGCTTCTGGTGCTCGGCCACCAGCCAGTCGTTCACCGGGTTCTTCGGGATGCCGTAGTAATAGTAGGTGGCGCCCTCCATCCCGGGCAGCGCCTTGTAGGCCGCCATCGCCGCCAGGATGTTGCCGCCGGTCGCGATCTCGATGCCGTAGCGCTTCGGGTCGAGGTCGAGGATCTTGAAGGGATTGCCGCCGGCCCAGATGATGAAGATCACCTTGCGGCCGGGCTTGTCCTTGAGCGCGTTGAACAGGCGCTCGGCCGGGGCGGTGAAATCGGTGGTCTTCACCGGCGCGTATTCCTCGTGCACGATCTCGGCGCCGGTGCCCTTGAGCGCCTCCTTGAACGCGGCTACGCCGTCCTTGCCGAACGCGTAGTCCTGCGCCAGCGTCGCGATCGAGGTGCCGGGCGCGCCGATCGCCTTCGCGTTCGACGCGGCGTCCTGGGTCGAGTTGCGGGCCGTGCGGAAGATGTACTTGTTCCACTTCTCGCCGGTGATCGAGTCGGCGACCGCCGGTTCCACCAGCAGGATGCGCTTGTATTCCTCCGCCACCGGCAGCATCGCGAGCGCCGTGCCAGACGAGGTCGGGCCCACCGCGATGTGCGCCTTGTCGTCCTCGAAGGCCGCGGCGAGCTGCGCCTTGCCGACGTCCGGCTTAGTCTGGCTGTCCTTCTCGATCACGACGATCTTGCGATCGCCGATCTTCATCGTGCCCTTCGTCGCGTACTCGAGGCCCATCATCAGGCCGATCTGGCTCTGCTTGGCATACGCCTCGAGTGGGCCGGTACTGTCGTGCACGTGGGCGATGCGGATGTCCTCGGCGGCGCGCGCGGCGCCGACGGGTGCGAGCGCGATCACGGCGCCGGCGGCCGCGGTGGCGGCGAGGGCGAGCATTCGTGCGGGTGAGGCGAGCGGATTCATCGGGGGTTCCTCCGGAGGGACGGTTGGCGCCGGGGCGGCCGGGTGTCGGACGATCGGGCGTGCGGCGGGTGCGCAGGGCGCGGCGCCGGTGTACCCGTGGCGATCGGTCTTCGACGGATGGTAGCGCGCCGCCGCCTGCACGGCGCGCGCGACGCCGCGGGACCGACTCGTCGCCGCCGGCTCGTTTTCGGTGCCGCCGCGCGGCCGCGGTGCGCACCGCGCCGCTACACTGGCCGGCTCCGAGCCACCGCACCCGTACCCGCGACTTCGATGTACAGGCGTACCTTCCTGGCCATGGCCTTGCCGGCGGGCGCCACCGGCGTGTTCGCTCCGGCGCTGCCCCTCGCGCGCGCGGCGGGCACCGCGGCCTGGCCCGACAGGGCCGTCCGGCTGGTCGTCAGCTATGCGGCGGGCAACGTGACCGACCTGCTCGCGCGGATCATCGCCGCGGACCTGCAGGTGCGCTGGCAGCAGTCGGTGATCGTCGAGAAC
Source organism: Lautropia sp. (assembly GCA_050248115.1). Lineage (GTDB taxonomy): Bacteria > Pseudomonadota > Gammaproteobacteria > Burkholderiales > Burkholderiaceae_E > Lautropia. The sequence goes on along the minus strand of JBFWSZ010000006.1, from coordinate 306,192 downwards.
CGGCCGGGGCAGGGCGGCAGCATCGGGGCGCAGCTGGCGTCGAAGGCGGCGCCGGACGGCTTCACGCTGCTGTTCTCGGCGGTGGCGGCGCTCGCGATCAATCCCCACCTGTACGCGCGCGTCGGCTACGACCCGCTGAGGGGCTTCGAGCCGATCGTCGCGGTGGCCCGTCCGCAGGGGATGATCTATGCCAACATCGACCTGCCGGCGCGCAATTTCGCCGAGCTGCTCGCGTACAGCCGGATGCGTCGCGGCGAGCTCAACTACGGATCGGCCGGCAGCGGCACGGTCCCCCATCTGAATGCCGAGCTGCTCAAGAAGGCGACCGGCCTGGACGCGACCCACGTGCCCTACAAGGCGGCAGTCGCGGTGCTGAGCGACGTCATCGGCGGCCGTATCCACTTCGCGCAGGAATCGACCGCCGTCGTCCTGCCGCAGGTCCTGGCCGGCAAGATCCGCCCGATCGCCGCGGCGTCGGCGGGCCGCATCGCGCAGCTGCCCGATGTGCCGGCGATCGGCGAACTCGTGCCCGGCTTCGATCCGGTGACCCCCTGGCTCGGCGTCCTCGCTCCGGCGGGCACGCCGGGCGTGCTGGTCGAGAAGATCCACCGCGACATCGCCGCGGCAATGGCCGAACCGGACGTGCGCGAGCGCTTCGCCGCGAGCGGGCTGGACGCGATGTCGACGACGCCCGAGCAGTTCGCGATGCTGATCTTCAAGGACCACCAGCGCCTGGGCCGGCTCGTCGCCGAGCTCGGGCTGAAGGTGGACTAGCGCGCAGGCGCCGACCCCTGGGGCGCAGGTGCCGACGCCCTCGCGCTCAGGTCGACGCGTCGCCCGACGGGGTCCAGCCCTTCAGGATCGCGACGAGCTCGTGGATGCTCGTCGGCTTCACCAGGTGCGCGTCGAAGCCGGCGTTGCGCGAGCGCTCGCGATCCGCGGCCTGGCCCCAGCCGGTCAGCGCGATCAGCCGGGGACAGGCGTCGCCGTCACGATCGCGCATGCGCTGCGCCACTTCGTAGCCGCCCATGCCCGGCATGCCGATGTCGAGCACGACGACGTCCGGGCGCGTCCGCGCGCTGACGGCCAGCGCCTCGACGCCGCCCGACGCCGTCGACACGGCGTAGCCGTTCATCTCGAGCAGCATCGCCAGCGAGAGCGCCGCGTCCTGGTTGTCGTCGACGACCAGGATCGACACCGTCGCGTCGGCCGGGCGTGACGCGCGATCGCCGTCGCCGGTTCCGATTGCCGGCGGTCCGCCGGGGATGCCCTCGTCGAGCGCCGGCAGCGTCAGCACGAACTCGCTGCCGCGTCCCCGGCCGTCGCTTCGTGCGTCGATCGTGCCGCCGTGCATCTCGGCGAGCGCGCGTGCGAGCGCGAGCCCGATGCCCAGGCCCGAATTGGCGTGCTCCCGGTCGTTCACCTGCGCGAACATGCGGAAGATGCGGGCGATCCCGGTTTCGTCCATCCCGATGCCGTCGTCGCGCACGCTGACCTGCACCGACTGCCCGGCTTTCGGGTGTCGACTCGCCCGGACCTCGATGTGCCCGCCTGCGTCCGTGAACTTGCACGCGTTGTTGATCAGGTTGCTCAGGATCTGCGTCAACCGCAGCCGGTCGCCGTTCACCCCGGGCAGGTCCGGCGCGATCCGGACCTCGACGCGATGCGCTTTCGCGTCGATCGCCGGCCGTGCCATCTCGATCGCGTGCTCGATCAGCTCGGCGAGCGTCAGCACTTCCATCCTCAGGCTGATCTTGCCGAGGTTCACGCGGCTGATGTCGAGCAGGTCGTCGACGAGCCGGACCATCTGCCCGACCTGCCGTTGCAGCATCGCCGTCAGCCGCCGGTCATCGTCGCGGTCGCGCTGCGGCGACTGCAGCAGCTGCGTCGCGTTCAGGATCGGCGAGAGCGGATTGCGCAGTTCGTGCGCGAGCATCGCGAGGAACTCGTCCTTGCGCTGGTCGGCGAGGTTGAGGTCCGCGATCAGCTGCCGCTGCAGCGCCTGCGCCTCGCGCCGCTTGCCGGCGAGCTGGCCGACGCTCGCGAGTGCGACGGTCCTGCCGGCCGTGTCGCGGATCGGGAACGCCCGATAGTCGATCCACGTCGGCGTCCCGGTGCCCGCGTGCCGGAATCGCAGCTCGACGCTGCCCGATCCAACGCGCTCGACCTCGTCGAAGAACGCCTGCGACACCAGCGGCAGGTCCTCGGGATCGACCATGTCGCGTGCGTCGAGCCGTTGCGCGTCGGCCAGGCTCTCGAGCCCGAGCATCTTCAGGCCGGCCGGATTGACGTAGATCGTCCGGAAGTCGGTGCCGTAGAGCCCGATGAAGTCGTTGCTGTTCGCGACCAGCTGACCGAGGCGCTCGTTCTCCTGCTGCAGGCGCTTGAAGTCGTCGATGTCGGTCGACGTGCCGAACCAGCGCACGACCTCGTCGCGCTCGTCTCGCATCGGAAGCGCCCTGGCGAGGAACCAACGGTACTGGCCGTCGGCCCGTCGGAGCCGGAGTTCGGCCTCGTAGGCCTCGCCTCGCGCCATCGCATGGCGCCACCGCTCGGTCGCCGCGTCGCGGTCCTCGGGATGGGTCGCGTCGGCCGGCGTCGGTGCCGGCGATGCGCCGGGCGTCGCGCCGACGAAGTCGAACCAGCGCCGGTTCAGGTACTCGATGCCGCCGTCGGCGTTCGCGATCCACACGATCTGCGCCATCGAATCGGCGGTCTGCCGGAAGCGGGCCTCGCTCGCGCGGAGCTCGGCGGTGCGCCGCACGACCCTCTCCTCGAGCGACGCGTTGGCGGCGCGGATCTCGTCGATCATCGACCGGTTCTGCCGCGAGATGGCGGCGACCACCAGCGTCAGCGCCGACGAGATCGCGAGGAAGAGCTGCAGCATCACCAGGTTCTCGCGCACCGACGCCGCGGGTTCGGCGAACCTGCCGGTACCGTGGATCGTGAACGCCGCGCTCGTCACCGCCAGCACCACCAGCGAGAGCACCGCGCCGCTGAAGTGGAAGCGGATCGCCGCCCAGAGCAGCGGCGGGATGACCAGGTAGACCAGCGGCAGGCGACCCGACAGCGCGACCGTGATCGTGCCCACGAGCACCAGCAGCAGCACCGCCGCCTCCAGCAGTCGGGCCAGCGGGATCGCGGTGCGATCCTGCCACTTGCGCACGCCAACGACGACGAGTGGCGCGATGACCAGCGTGCCGGTCGCGTCGCCTATCCAGAACAGCAGCCAGGAGTCGACGAAAGGTCGGTCGCGCGCCAGCGCGAGGGCCGTTGCACCGACCGTCGCGCCGAACGCCGGGCCGACGACCGAACCGAAGCCCACGAAGCCCAGCACCTCGCGCAGGCTCTCCAGGCGGAACGCGGCACCGTCGACGAAGCGGTCGATCAGGCGCGCGCCGACGACGGCAGTGCCGCAGTTGCCGAGCGCGATGACGGCCGCCAGCACGAACGGGTTGCGAAACCACAGCGCGTTCGCCACGAGTTCGGAGGCAAACGCCGCCAGCAGCCACCAAGGGCGCCGGGCGGGGTGCGCGAGCAGCAGCGTGCCGAGGACGAGCCCGCCCGGCGGCCAGACCGAGATGCCGGTGTCCGGGATCAGCGCCAGCCACTTCGCGATGCCGGCACCGGCGACGAAGCACGCGACGAAGACGGCGAACTGCCAGGTCCGCGGCCGGCTCGTCCACCATGCGGGCGACCGGGGGCGCATTCGCGGAGCGCTCGCGTCGCCCGCGTCGCTCGCCTGGCGGCTGTCCATGTTCTTCGAATCCATCGGAAGCGAATCGACCCCCGTGGGTTCGTCGGTGGCCGCCTACATTGCCAGATATGGTGGTAGTTCGCAAAGAGCGCGGCGCCGCACGACGCGACCGCGTGGACTCGGCGCGAGCCGACCGACTCCGGCCATGGCCTGTTCATGCGTCGGACGCCGAGCCGCTGCCCCGCATCTGGCACTATCGTGCCTTTGCGCCGCGGAGCGAAGATGCAGGACACCACCCCCGACCTTTCTCCCGACGCCGCACGTGAAGCAGCGGCGCTGCTCTGGGCGTGCCGCGAAGCCGGCACCGTCGTCGACGCCCTGCCCGCGGCGCTGCGTCCGCACGACGTCCGTGCCGGTCACGCGATCCAGGCGCAACTGGCGGCCGTCGCCGGCAGCCCGGTCGTCGGCTGGAAGATCGCCGCCACCAGCGTCGCCGGGCAGGCGCATATCGCGGTCGGTGGTCCCTTGCCCGGCCGTATCCTCGCATCCTTCGTGCACCCGATCGGCACGACGCTGTCGCTCGCCGGCAATCGCATGCGCGTGGTCGAGCCCGAGTTCGCGTTCCGCTTCGGTGCGTCGCTGGCGCCGCGCGCGGCGCCGCGATCGGTCGACGAGGTGCTGGCCGCCGTCGCGACGCTGCATCCGGCTTTCGAGCTGCCCGACTCGCGCTACGCCGACTTCGCCGGCGCGGGCGAGGCGCAGCTGATCGCCGACGACGCCTGCTGCGGGCGCTTCGCCTTCGGCGCGGCGGCGCCCGCCGACTGGCGTGCCGCCGACCTCGCGGCGCATCGGGTGCGGGCGACGGTCTCGAGCGCCGACGGCGGCGTGCGTATTGCGCGCGACGGCGAGGGACGTGCGCTGCTCGGCGACCCCCGCATCGCGCTGACGTGGCTCGTGAACACGCTGTCGTCGCTCGACGTCGGCCTGCACGCGGGCGACTGGGTCTCGTGCGGAACCTGCATGGTGCCGCTCGAGGTCGTGCCCGGTGATCGCGTCGTCGCCGACTACGGGACCTTCGGCCGCATCGAGATCACGCTGGGCGACGCGGGGCGCTGAAGGCCGCGTCGTCGCTTCACGAGGCGGCGCCCGAAAGCACGGCGGCTTCGCCCGGGGCGTCGTCGCCGAGGCGCCCGCCGACCTGACGCCGCCACAGCGCCGCGTACAGCCCGTCGGAAGCCAGCAGGTCGGCGTGCGACCCCTGCTCGACGATCCGCCCGCCGTCGATCACGACGAGCCGGTCCATCGTCGCGATCGTCGACAGCCGGTGCGCGATCGCGATCACCGTCTTCCCCTGCATCAGGCTGTGCAGCTGCTCCTGGATCGCCTGCTCGACCTCCGAGTCCAGCGCCGAGGTCGCCTCGTCGAGCACGAGGATCGGCGCGTCCTTCAGCAGCACGCGCGCGATCGCGATCCGCTGCCGCTGCCCGCCGGAGAGCTTCACGCCGCGCTCGCCGACGTGCGCGCCGTAGCCGTCGCGTCCCTGCCCGTCATGCAGTGCGGCGATGAACCCCTCGGCGTGCGCGCGCCGTGCCGCCTCGCGCACCGCCTGGTCGCTCGCGTGCGGTCGGCCGTAGCGGATGTTGGCCGCGATCGACCGGTGCAGCAGCGACGTGTCCTGCGTGACGACGCCGATCGCCGCGCGCAGGCTCTCCTGGGTGATGTCGCCGATGTCCTGCCCGTCGATGCGGATCCGTCCGCCGAGCGGCTCGAAGAATCGCAGCAGCAGGTTGACCAGCGTCGTCTTGCCGGCGCCCGACCGGCCGACGATCCCGACCCGTTCGCCGGGACGGACGACGAGGTCGAAGTCCTCGAGCACCGTCGGCCCGCGGCGCGATGCCGCGGGGGGACGCGTCGCGGCGGGATCGGGCGTCGGCCGGCGCGCCGGCCCGGCGTGGTCCGCTGCGCCCGGGCCGGCGGCGAGCCCGCGATCGGCGTCACCGAGCGGGTACGCGAATCGCAGCCGCTCGAAGCGGATCTCGCCGTGCGTGACGACGAGCGTTCGCGCGTCGGGCCGATCGGGCGCCGTCGGCGCGACCGCGATCGACTGCATGCCCTCCTGCACCACGCCGACGTTCTCGAATATCGCCGCGACTTCCCAGCTCACCCAGCCGGCCGACGCGGTGATCTGCCAGGCGAGCGGCAGCGCGGTCGCGAACGCGCCCGCGCCGATCGCGCCGTCGCGCCACAGCACGAGGCCGACTGCGGCCGTGCCGGCGAGCAGCAACGCGTTCATCGTCGCGAGCACGAGCATGAACTGGCTCGTCTTGCGCATGTGCTCGCCGATCGCGGCCTGGTGCGCGTCGATCGACTCGCGCACCCACGCGTCCTCGTCGGCCATTCGCGAGAAGAGCTTGACCGTGAGGATGTTCGTGTACCCGTCGACGACACGCGCCATCACCTGCGAGCGCACCTCGCTGCTGGCCCGCGACAGCTCGCGCAGCCGTGGCACGAAGTGGCGCAGGAAGAGCACGTAGGCGCCCACCCAGAGGGCGGTGGGCAGCGCGAGTCGCCAATCGAGCGCGAGCATGGTCGCGAAGGCGGCGGTGCCGTACGCCACGATGTACCAGACCGCGCGTATCGAGGCCATCACGCTCTCGCGCAGCGCCTGCGCGGTCTGCATCACGCGGTTCGCGAGCCGTCCGGCGAAGTCGTTCTGGAAGAACGTCCACCCCTGGCGCACGACGTGCCAGTGACTCTGCCAGCGCACGAGGCTGGTCGCGCCGGGGATCAGCACGTTCTGGCGGATCGCGACGTCGACGAAGATCGCGAGCGGCCGCGCCAGCAGCACCACGCCGGCCATCGTCGCGAGCAGCGGCCCGCTCGCCGAGATCGCGGCCGCACGGTCCGTCGCTTCCATCAGCGCGACGAGCCTGCCGATGAAGATCGGGATCAGCGTGTCGATGAGCGCCACCACGAGGCTGGTCGCGAACATCGCCAGGTACCAGCCGCGCGACTGCCGCACGAAGTGCCAGTAGAAGCCGGCGAGCGAGGACGGCGGCGTTCCCGGCCCGACGCCGGCGGTGCCGCGGATTCGCGAGTGGAGGTAGCGGTACATCGACGCGGAGCCGTGAGCGGCCCGCCAGTGTAGCCGCGACGCCGCGGCGACGTGCGGAGTGCCCCGTCGGCCCGCGCGCCCTCGCGAGGCGACGCGGTGCACGGCACCGATCCCGCGCCTTGACAGGCCCGAGGCAGAGGTTCTTAATGTCGACAATACGACATGCGCCGAAGCGCGACGTCCACGAGGAGCCACGATGACGCGGATCACCCCACGCCGACAGACCCTGCGTCGCAGCCTCCTGGGCACCATCGCCGGCGTGGCGTCTGCCACGGTGCTGCCGCTCGCACGCGCGCGCGAGTCGAAGACCGTCGTGCACCTGACCGCACCGGCCGGCATCGGCGAATACGAGTGGGCACTGACTCACGACCGCATCCTCGCGCGGCACTCGGCGTGGTTGCGCAAGCGCAGCCAGCCCACCCAGGGCTACATCTTCAATCTGCGCACCGCGCTCGAGCCGTCGACGCGGCTCGACGAACTGGTCTTCAACTGCGATCCGATCAGTCCCTGGCTCGCCGAGCGCAAGCAGCCGCCCTTCCAGTCGGGCCTGGGCAAGCTCAGGCCGCTGGGCCTGATGAACTGCGCCTGGCCGATCTGGATGTTCGTCACGCGCAATCCGGCGATCTCCAAGCCATCGGACCTGGCCGGCAAGCGCGTGGCCCTCGGCCCGCGAGCGGGGACCGCATCGCTGATGGGCGAGGAGCTCCTGAAGGCGACGGGCCTGCACGGCAAGGTGAAGCTCCAGCACCTGGCCTTTCCGGACATCGTCAAGGGCCTGCTCGACGACACCATCGAAGTCGGCTATGCCAATCTCTGGTACAACGCGCAGGCCAACAAGCTCGGCACGACCCAGGGGATCATCAATCTGGAGGCGTCGGGCAAGGACTTCCATTACGTCGCCTTCGATCGTGCCCAGTACGAGTCGACCCGGAAGGATCGCGGCATACCGATCCAGATCGTCGACGTGCCGGACAAGACGGTGCCGCTGCAGACGCGGCCGATGACGGTGATGGCCAACGCCGACTACGTCGCGGTCGACGCGAGCATGCCGGACGACGTCGCATACGAGATCGTGCGCACCGCGCTGCAGTACCTGCCCGAGATCAACGAGACCGGTGGCATGGCCTCCATCTTCACGAAGGAATTCATGCCGTATCGGATCGACGCGATGCACCCCGGTGCGAAGCGCGCGTACGTGGAGGCGGGCCTGGTCCGGTAGCGAAGCGCGTCGCCGCCGCCACCGCTCACGGCAGACCCCGGAGCGTCGACCGTGCCCATTGCCGCGGCATCGATCGCCGTCCTCGTGCGAACGCTGGCGGTCGGCCTGATCGTGTTCCACATGGTGCTGACGCAGTGGCCGTTCATGGAGTCGCTGCTGGTGCAGAACGCGCACCTGGGCGTGTCCGTGGCGCTGGTGGCGCTCTCCGGCATGCAGGGCGGCAGGCGATGGCGCAGCGCGCACGCGCTCCTTCTCGCCGCGCTCGGCCTCGCTGCGATGGCGTACGTGTTCCTCGAGTTCGACGCGCTGATCAACTCGCAGGGCTACCCGCGTCCGATCGACGTGCTCGTGGGCACGGTCATGCTGCTCGTCGTCTTCGAGGTCACGCGCCTGCAGTGGGGCGCGGTGCTGCCGCTGATCTCGGGGGCGTGTCTGCTCTACTACGTGTTCGGCGACCTGCTGCCGGCACCGTGGGGCGCACCGGCCACACCGTACAAGACCGTCGTCTCCAACCTCGCGATCGGCCTTTACAGCGGCCTGTACGGCACCTTCATGTCGATCTCCGCGAACGACGTCTTCCTGTTCATGGTGTTCGGGGGGCTGCTCGAGGCGCTGGACGGGAACCGGCCGTTCACCGAGCTGGGCAAGGCGATCAGTCGTCGGCTGCCGGGCGGCTCCGGCCTGAGTACCGTCGTGAGCAGCGGGATCATGGGCATGGTGACCGGCGCCGCGGTCTCGAACGTCGCGATCTGCGGCACGTACACGATCCCGTGGATGAAGCGCGACGGCTATCCGGCCGCGACCGCCGCGGCGATCGAGGCGACCGCGTCGACCGGCGGCCAGCTCGTGCCGCCGGTCATGGGCTCGGTCGCGTTCATCATGGCCGCGCTGCTCGCGGTGCCGTACTGGGAGATCGCGGTCACCGCGACGATCCCGGCGGTGCTCTTCTACCTCGCCGTCTTCGCGTCGGTCTACTTCGCGTCGCGCCGCATCGGCATCGCCAGGGCCGCCGAGCCGGCCGACCTCGCGATCCTCTGGAGCCATCTCCCCCTGTTCGTCGGTCCGCTGCTGGTGATGACCTACCTGCTGTGGGACCTGAGATCGGTCTCGTTCGCGGCGTTCTGGGCGATCGTCACGCTCATCGTGCTGCGCTTCGTCGCGGTCCTGGTGCGTCCGCTGCTGCCGAGCGCCTTCGCCGCCGCACTCGCCGATCCACGGGCCCACGGGGTGGGCGCCGAGCTGCGGCTCACGGCGGCCAAGCTCGGCGCCGGCCTGCTTCGCGGCGGGGTACAGGGCGCGAGCATGGCCGTCGTGATGGGAACGGTCGGCGTGCTCTCGGAATGCATCACGGCGACCGGCGCCGCCGTGCCGCTGGGGTGGGCCGTCGAGGCCTTTGCGGGCGACTCGCTCGCGCTCGCGCTGCTCGCGACGGCGATCATGTGCCTCGTGCTCGGCGCCGGCATTCCGACCGTCGGCGCCTACATCCTCACGGCGGCGATCGCGGCGCCCATCGTCACCGGACTGGGGCTCGACCGCTACCTCGCCCACTTCTTCATTCTCTACTACGCGTGCCTTTCCGCGATCACGCCGCCGGTCGCCGCCGCCGCGCTCGCGGCGAGCGCGATCGCCGAGGTGTCCTACTTCCGCACCGCGGTGAAGGCGAGCACGCTGGCCGTGATGCTCTATCTGCTCCCGTTCCTCTTCGTCTACCAGCCCGCGCTGCTGGCCCGCCACTTTCCCGGCGCGGGTGCGGCACTGCTGCTGACGATCGAGGTCCTGGCGATCTGCGTACTGATCTCGGCCGCCGCGCAGGGCTTCCTGCTCGATCGCCTCACGGGCCTGTGGCGGCTGCTCGCTTGGCTGGCGGCGGGTGGCTTCGCGCTCCACGTCGCAGGACTGAGCGCCGGCTTCCTGCTCGCGGGCGCGGCGGCCCTGGCGCTTCTCGTCTGGCACCAACGCGCGCCGCTGAGCCGGGCCTCCCGCGCCGGCGAGGCGCCAGTGCCCGCCGGCATGGCCCGGTCTCGATCGCGTACGCAGTAGGTTCCGTCGGAAGGCCGGCCGTGTGTGCGGTGCCGGCTACCATCGCGCGAGACGCGCCGGCATCCCGCCAGCGCGACAGTCGAGGAAGCCGCCGCATTGAACCGGTCCCCGATCCTGACCGCCGCAGAACACGCCGAGATCACCGCGTGGCGGCGTGACATTCACGCACACCCCGAACTCGGCTTCGACGAGAATCGCACCGCGTCGCTGGTGGCCGAGCGGCTCGAATCCTTCGGTGTCGCCGTGCACCGCGGGGTGGGGCGCACCGGCGTCGTCGGCGTGCTGCGCAACGGCCGCTCGGACCGCACGATCGGCCTGCGCGCCGACATGGACGCGCTGCCGATCGTCGAGGCGAATACCTTCGCCCATCGATCGATGCACGAAGGCAGGATGCACGCCTGCGGGCACGACGGCCACACGGCGATGCTGCTCGGTGCCGCGAGAGTGCTTGCCTCCACCCGCCGCTTCGACGGCACCGTGCACTTCATCTTCCAGCCGGCCGAGGAGGGTCTGGGCGGCGCGAAGGCAATGCTCGACGACGGCCTGTTCGCGCGCTTCCCGTGCGACGCGATCTTCGGCATGCACAACCGCCCCCGTCTGGCGGTCGGCCGCTTCGCGGTGCGCCCGGGGCCGATGATGGCGGGCGGCGCGTTCTTCGACATCGTCGTCACCGGCGTCGGGGCGCACGGTGCGCGTCCGGAGGCGGGCGTCGACCCGATCGTCGTCGGCACCCAGATCACCTCCGCGCTCCAGAGCATCGTGTCGCGCAATCTGGCGCCGATCGACACCGCGGTGCTGTCGGTCACGCAGTTCCACGCCGGCGATGCCTACAACGTCATTCCGCAGACTGCACGGCTGGCGGGCACGGTGCGGGCGTTCTCCATCGCGACGATGGACCGCATCGGCGAACTGATGACACGCACCGCGAAGGGCGTCGCGCAGGCGATGGGCGCGTCGGCCAGCGTCGACTTCAGGGTGAACTTCGCACCGACCGTCAACGACCCTGCGCAGGCGGCGTTCGCGGCCGACGTCTGCGCCGAGCTCGTCGGCGAGGCGCAGGTCGATCGCAGTCCGCCGCTGATCATGGCGAGCGAAGACTTCTCGTTCATGCTCGAGCAGGTGCCGGGCTGTTTCCTGAACATCGGCAACGGCGACCAGGAGGGCGGCTGCGAGGTGCACAACCCGGCGTACGACTTCAACGACGCCGCGATTCCCCTCGGCGTCGCGTTCTTCGTGCGCGCGGTCGAGCGCAAGCTGGCCCAGGCCGACGCGAGTTGACGCCGCCGCGCGAGCGTCCGATGATCGGGGCGACTGCCGGAGACGCGAGATGACTCAGCCAATGCCCGGTTCCCGGGTGTCGATCTATTCGAGGGTCGCGCGAGCGCTGCACTGGACGACCGTCGCGCTGCTGGCGGTCCAGTTCCCGATCGGGGTCTACATGGTCTACCGCGGCAAGACGCTCGACGTCTGGGACGGGCTGACCGGCGCGCTCTACGGCAGCCACAAGTTCATCGGCCTGATCGTGCTGCTGGTCGTGGTCTGGCGGCTGGGCTATCGGCTGGCACGCGGCGCGCCCCCCGACGAGCCGACGATCGAGCCGTGGCAGCGCGTCGCGAGCCACCTGACCCACGTCGCGCTCTACGGGCTGCTCGTCGCCGTCCCGGTGATCGGCTACGTCGGCATCTCGCTGTTCCCCGCGCTCGACATCTTCGGGCTGTTCAAGCTGCCGGCGCTCGTCGCGCCCGACAAGCAGGCGGCCGAGGCGGTGCTGAACCTGCACGGCACGACGGCGCTGCTGCTGGCGGCACTGGTCGCGCTGCACGTGGGCGCGGCGCTGTTCCACTACGTCGTGCGCAAGGACGACGTGCTCGGTCGCATGCTGCCCGGCCTGCTCAGGCGCTGAGCTCGCAGGCGCAGGCGCGACCGTAAGCGCACGCCGCCGGGGCAGGCGGACGAGCTCGCACGGCGTATCGGTCGACGCGTCGGCGGCACGGTTAGGTCGGCGAGCCGTCGACTGCGATTCACACCGATGTCATGAACGGGCTCTAGTCTTCCGGTCTTCAGGAAAACTAATCCGGCGCTCGCGACCATTAGCGTTGCTGATGCGAGCGCGGCCGGATCACCCCGATGATTCGACTCGAACGCGTGGGCGTCGCATTCGCCGGCCTGCAGGCGCTCCATCCGACCTCGCTGACCTTTCGCGACGGCGAATTCACCGTGCTGCTCGGCGCTTCCGGCGCCGGGAAGTCGACGTTGCTGCGTTGCCTGAACCTGCTCAACAGGCCGAGCGAGGGCAGAGTGGTCGCGAGCGACCTGGGCGACATCGCCGATCGCCGGACCTTGCAGGAGCACCGGCGGCGAACCGCCTTCGTGTTCCAGCAGCATCAGCTGATCGGCCACAACACCGCGCTCGCCAACGTCCTCGTCGGCCGGCTCGGATACCACTCGGCGTGGCGAACGCTGTTCCCGCTGCCGCATGCCGAACGGCGCGTCGCGCTCGAGAGCCTCGCGCGCGTGGACCTGCTGCACAAGGCGCTCGAGCGCGTCGACCGCCTCAGCGGTGGCCAGCAGCAGCGCGTCGGCATTGCCCGCGCGCTGGCCCAGGGGCCGCGCCTGCTGCTGGCCGACGAACCGGTCGCGAGCCTGGATCCGGCGACGGCCGACAGGGTGCTGGCCCTGCTGCGCCGCATCTGCGACGAGGATCGCATCGCAGCCGTCGTCAGCCTTCATCAGCTCGACCTCGCCCGCGTGTACGCCGATCGCATCGTCGGGCTGGCGCACGGACGCGTCGTGTTCGACGGTCCGCCGGGCGCGCTCGGCGACGTCGCGCTCACGGCCATCTATGGCGCGCGCCGTGGCGACACGTTGACCGAGCCGATCGGCGCTCCGCACCCCTTTACCCCGACCTACGCAACCGCAGAGGATTGACCATGAAGAAGTTCGTTGCCACGCTGGCCCTGATGATCGGCGTTGCCGGCGTGCACGCTGCCGAGCCCGATCCCGCCGTGATCAAGGTGGCACTGCTGCCCGACGAGAATGCCAGCACCGTGATCAAGAACAACAAGCCGCTGTCCGACTACCTCGAGAAGTCGCTCGGCAAGCGGATCGAACTGGTCGTCACCACCGACTACTCGTCGATGATCGAAGCGATGCGCCACGGCCGCCTCGATCTCGCCTACTTCGGTCCGCTCTCCTACGTGCTGGCCCGCCAGAAGAGCGACATCGAGCCTTTCGCCGCGCTGCGCAGCAAGGGCAGCGTCACGTACCAGTCGGTGCTGATCGGCAATGTCGCGGCCGGCGTCGCCACGCCGGAGGACGCCAAGGGCCGGCACGTCGCGTTCGGCGACAAGGTCTCCACGTCCAGCCACCTGATCCCGAAGTCGGTGCTCGCCGAGAAGGGGCTCGCGGCCGGTGCCGACTACGAAGAGCACTTCGTCGGCGCGCACGACGCGGTCGCGATCGCCGTGCAGAACGGCCACGCCCAGGTGGGTGGCCTGAGCAGGCCGATCTTCGAGTCGCTGGTCGAGCGCAAGATCATCGACCCCGCCAAGGTCAAGGTGCTCGCGTACTCGAAGCCCTTCCCGCAGTATCCGTGGACGATGCGCGCCAACCTTGCGCCAGCACTCAAGGATCGGATCAGGACGGCGTTCTATGCGCTGAAGGATCCGAAGGTGCTCAAGCCGTTCAAGGCGGAAGCGTTCGAGCCGATCACCGACCGGCAGTACGACGTGGTCCGCAACCTCGGCCCGCTGCTGAAGATCGACCTGGCGAAGTTCCAGTGAGATGAAGGCGATCGCTTCGCCCGCGGTGGCGCCGGCCGCCGAGCTCGACCGACTGCTGGGCCTGCACCGGCGGGCCTGGCGCCGCGGCGCCGTGCGTCTCGGCCTCGTGATGGCCTTCATCCTGCTGTGTGCCTGGTACGTCGGTCTCTTCGACGCCCGGCGCCTCGCCGAGGGCGTGCCCAGTCTCGCCGGCATGGTGGCCGAGATGATGCCGCCGAACTTCGCCGATTGGCGAACCTGGCTGAAGCCGCTGTTCGACACGCTGGCGATGAGCGTCGCCGGCACGGCGCTTGCGGTCGTCCTCTCGATGCCGCTCGCCTTTCTCGCCGCGCGCAATACCGCGCCGCATCCGCTGGTCTTCCAGGCGGCGCGCGGGCTGCTCAACGCATTGCGGGCGATTCCGGAGCTGATCCTCGGCATCATCTTCGTCGCGGCCGTCGGCTTCGGCGCGCTGCCCGGCGTGCTCGCCCTCGGCCTGCACTCCGTGGGCATGGTCGGCAAGTTCTTCGCCGAGGCGGTCGAGCACGCGGACAGCGCCCCGATCGAGGCGGCGCGCGCTGCCGGTGCGTCGCCGCTCCAGGTCATCCTGCACGGCGTGCTGCCGCAAGTGCTTCCGCAATTCGCCGGCATCGCCGTCTATCGCTGGGAGTACAACTTCCGTGCGTCGACGGTGATGGGAATGGTCGGGGCAGGCGGCATCGGCTTCGAGCTGATGGGCGCACTGCGCATCATGCAGTACCAGGACGTCTCGGCCATCCTCGTCGTGATCCTGTTGATGGTCAGCCTGGTGGACGCACTGAGCGGCCGGCTGCGCAAGCAATTCCAGTGAGAAGGAAGCCATGAAGCCGAAAGTCGTCCTGACGCACCGCGTGCATCCGGAAGTCATCGCACTGCTCGCCGACGGTTGCGAAGTCGTCGCCAATCCCGGCGAGGCGCGTCTCGAGCGAGACGCCATCGTCGCGCGGGCCCGCGACGCCGACGCGATCATGACCTTCATGCCCGACAGCGTCGACGAGGCCTTCCTCGACGCCTGCCCGTCGCTGAGGATCGTCGCCTGCGCGCTGAAGGGCTACGACAATTACGACGTCGAGGCCTGCACCCGGCGCGGCGTGTGGCTCTCGATCGTGCCCGACCTGCTGACCGTCCCCACCGCCGAACTCACGATCGGCCTGCTGATCGGGCTCGCCCGAAAGGTGCTGCCGGGCGACCGCTTCGTCCGCTCGGGCCGGTTCGACGGCTGGCAGCCCACCCGTTACGGTATCGGCCTCGCGGGTCGCACGCTCGGGCTGATCGGCATGGGTGCGGTCGGGCAGGCGATCGCCGAGCGGCTGGCAGGGTTCGGGGTCGACGTGGTCTATTCGGATCCGCGCCCGCTCGCCCCCGCGCGCGAAGCCGCCCTTCGGGTGACGCGGGTGTCGCTCGACGAGCTGCTTCGACGAAGCGACTACATCGTGCCGATGGTGCCGATGCGCACCGACACCTTCCACCTGATCGACGACGCGGCGCTGTCGACGGTGAAGCGTGGTGCCTGCCTCGTCAATACCGGCCGCGGTTCCGTGGTCGACGAGAACGCGGTCGTCGCGGCGCTGTCGGACGGTCGGCTCGCCGGGTACGCGGCCGATGTCTTCGAGCTCGAGGAGTGGACGCGCGCGGATCGTCCCGTCTCGATCCCCCGGGCGTTGCTGGACGACACCGAACGCACGCTGTTCACCCCGCACCTGGGCTCCGCGGTCGGCGACGTGCGCCTTGCGATCGAACTGGAGGCGGCTCGCAACATCCTCCAGGCGCTTGCGGGCGAGGTCCCGCAGGGCGCGATCAACCAGCCGGTATCGACGCGCGTCGCCTGACCGTGCTCGACCTCGACCAGGTCGCGACCTTCGTCGCAGTCGTCGACAGCGGCAGCTTCGGCGGCGCGGCGGGCTGTAGAGGCATCTCCCAGGGTGCCGTCTCGCAGCAGGTCGGCAAGCTCGAAAGTCGTCTCGGCGCCCGGCTTCTCGTTCGTAGCAGCCGCCAGTGCACGGCGACCCCGGCCGGTGCCGAGTTCCTGCCCCATGCCCGCGCGCTGCTGGGCCTCGCGTCGCGTGCCGAACGTTCGGTCCGGCTTCGGAGCGCGGTGTTCGGCGCCAGCTCGAACATCGGTGTCTACCTGCTCCAACCCTACCTTCGGGAATTCGCGAGGCGCCCCGGCGCGGCGCCGGTGCAGGTCAGGATCGGATCCAACCCGGAAATCGCCGACCTGCTCGATGCCGGCCAGATCGACGCCGCGGCGATGGAGTGGTGGGACGGGCGGCCAGGCTATCACGCGCTCGAGTGGCGGCGCGAAGCGCTGGTCGCGATCGCCGCGCCGGACCACCCGTGGGCGTTGCTGCGCGCGGTGTCGCGCGCGCGGCTCGAGCAGGTGCCGTTGCTCGGCGGCGAATCGGGCACCGGCACCGGACGGATCCTGGCGCAGTGCTGGGGCGGGACGACGCTTCGCGCCGGCGAGCAGCTGGGCAGCACGGAGGCGGTGAAGCAGTGGGTGAAAGCGGGCCTCGGCGTGTCGGTGGTGCTGTCGGGAACCGTCGCCAGCGACGTCGCCGACGGAAGCCTGCGCGCCATACCCTTCGCAGGCTGTCGGCCCGTCAAGGCGCTGCAGGTGATCTGGCGCGGCGATCTGCCGTCGACCAGCGCTGCTCGACAGTTCGTCGACCATCTGGTGGCCGGCACCGCCGGGCGCTGACCGGCTGCCGCGGTCGCATCGCCGCTGTCTGGAGGCGGCCGGCGGGCCGTGCCGGGAATCGAGATCCGCGAGCACGGCGCGCGGACGGATCGTGCGATGATCGACGCAGTCGCCGGACCCCGACGGACTGCAGCACGGCCCGTCCCGGGCAGCGACCGGTATCGATGCAACCTGGAGACAGCAGATGAGAGCAGGCAGATGGCTGGCCGCCGCCATCGTGGCGACGGCGGTGAGCAGCGCGTGGGCGCAGGCCTTCCCCGAGAAGCCGGTGAAGATCGTCGTTCCGCAGGCGCCGGGCGGCGCGACCGACGTGTTCGCGCGCTACATGGCGCAGCAGCTGGGCGGCGTCTGGAAGCAGTCGGTCGTCGTCGAGAACAAGGCCGGTGCCGCGGGCATCATCGGTACCGACGCGGTCGCCAAGTCGGCGGCCGACGGCTATACGCTCCTGTTTACCTACGCCGGCTCGCAGGCGGTGAACCAGAGCCTCTATGCGAAGCTGCCCTACGATTCGGTCGCCGACTTCGTGCCGGTCGCCACCGTGGCGACGACACCGTTCTTCCTCGTGGTCGGTTCGAACTCGCCGATCAAGGACTTCCAGG
This sequence comes from Lautropia sp., assembly GCA_050248115.1. Classification (GTDB taxonomy): domain Bacteria; phylum Pseudomonadota; class Gammaproteobacteria; order Burkholderiales; family Burkholderiaceae_E; genus Lautropia. The sequence continues at coordinate 289,021 of JBFWSZ010000006.1, read as the reverse complement.
CGCTGATCGCCGACGCCAGGGCGAAGCCCGGCACCGTCACCTACGCCACCTCCGGGAACGGTTCGGTGAACCACCTGCTGTCCGAGTCGCTGAACGTGGCGGCCGGGATCCGGATGATCCACGTGCCATACAAGGGCATCGCCGCGGCGATGACCGACGTGATCAGCGGTCAGGTCGACAACGCGTTCTCGGCGGTGCCGTCGGCGATGCAGCTGATCAAGGCGGGCAAGTTGCGGGCGCTCGCGGTATCGAGTGCGAAGCGCATCCCCGCCGCGCCGGAGGTGCCGACGATCGCCGAGCTCGGCCATCCGTCCTTCGACGTCAGTCCGTGGTGGGGAATCCTGGCGCCGGCGGGCACGCCGAGGGCGATCGTCGACAAGGTGAATGCCGACGTGGGCCGGATCGTGCAGTCTTCCGAGTCGCAGGCGTTCTTCCGCGGGCGTGGCGCGGAGGTGCTGGTCAGCAGCCCGGATGCGTTCCTGAAGACGCTCGAGCGCGACGTCGTGAGCTGGGCGAAGGCGGTCAAGGCTTCCGGCGCGAAGATCGATTGACATGGCAAACGACGACAAATCACCGACGCAGGCGGGCGCGACGCCGACGCCACCTGCCGCACGACCCGCCGTGTATCTGCGGGTCAACCGCGTCGATGCGGCGATCTGCGCGCAGGCGAAGGAGGTCACGGTGGCCGACCTGCACGAGAGCACGGCCGCGCTGGGGTTCCCGGGGCTGATGAGCGCGCGCATGAGGCGCGTGACCGCCGGCAGGATCGCCGGGCCGGCGGTGACCGCGCTCTGTCAGCCCGGCGACAACCTGATGATGCACCGCGCGCTGCGGCTCGCCGAGCCGGGCGACGTCCTGGTCGTCGTGTGCCAGAGCGAGACCTCGGCCGCGCAATGGGGCGACGTCGCCACCCGCTACGCGTTGCACAAGGGGCTCGCCGGCGTCGTCGTGCAGGGGAGCGTGCGCGACGTCGACGTCGTGAGCGGCCTGGGCTTTCCGGTCTGGGCGACCAACGTCTGGCCGATCCACGCCGACAAGGGCAAGGGCGGCTGTGTCAACGTTCCCGTCGTGTGCGGTGACGTGCTGGTGAAACCGGGCGACCTGGTGGTGGCGGACGGCGATGGCGTGATCGTCGTTGCGCGCAAGGACGCGGCGTCGGTGGTCGCAGCCGCGAGATCGAAGATGCAGCGCGAAGACGAGGTCGCGCGCCGGATCCTCGCCGGCGAGGCCGTCTGGGACCTGAGCGGTGCTGCGACCGCCTACGCGGCGCTCGGCATCGTCGAACGCGACGCCGCATTCGACGACGGGGAATGAGGCTTTGCGTCTTCGGCGCCGGCGCGGTCGGCGGCTATCTCGCCGCTAGATTGCTCCAGACGGGGTTGCACGAGGTGTCGGTCGTCGCGCGTGGCGCGCACCTTCGCGCGATCCGCGCGAACGGGCTGCGCCTGATCGCGCCGGGCGAGGAGTTCGTCGTGCGTCCGCACGCCGCGACCGACCGTGCGCAGGCGCTGCCGCCGCAGGACGTCGTGTTCGTCACGCTGAAGGCGCATGCGCAGCCCGCCGCCGCCGAGGACATCGCGGGCCTGCTCGGCGAGTCGGGCAGCGCGGTGTTCGCGAGCAACGGCGTGCCGTGGTGGTGGCACTTCCGCGGCGAGCGCGAGCGGGGGGCGCCGCTGCCGCTGCTCGACCCGGTGTCGTCGCTCTGGCTGCGGGTCCGTCCCGAGCGCGCGCTCGGCTGCGTGCTCTACTCGGCCAACGAGACGATCGCCCCCGGCGTCGTCCGCCATTCGGCCAACAACCGCTGGCTGCTCGGCGAGCCGGACGGCACCTGCTCGTCGCGCCTGCGCGAGGCCGTCGCCGTCCTGCGCGCGGCCGGGATCGGCGCCGAGGCGGTGGACGACATCCGCGCGCAGGTGTGGGCGAAGCTGCTGCGCAACGCGCCGCTGAACTCGCTGTGCGCGCTGGCCCGCCTGCCGGTCGAGGGGCTCGCCGACGATCCGGCGCTGACGCGCCTATGTGGTCGGGTGGTCGACGAGATTGCCGCGATCGCGGCAGGCGCCGGCGTACGGCTCGGCGACCACGTCGAGGCGGCCAAGGCGGCACCTCGGCTGGGCGGCACGATCGACGGGACCCGACCCGTGGGCATCCGGCCCTCGATGCTGCAGGATCTCGAGCAGGGCAGGGCGACCGAGGTCGACGCGATCCTGGGGCAGGTCGTCGCCTTCGCACGCGATCTCGGCATCGCGACGCCGGTACTCGACGTGCTGTTGCCGCTGATCCGCGCGCTGTCGCGCGGCGTGCCGACGTCGCCGGCGGGCGACCGACTCGGCGACTGATTCGGCGACCGATCCGGCAATCGATCCGGCAATCGATCCGGCAATCGATCCGGCGACCGACTCGGCGGCTTCGTCCGACGGGCGGACGCATTCGATCCGCGATGCGCGCGCAACCGCCGCACCGGTGCGACCGGGAACGGAACCTGCCGCGGGTCGTCGAAGCCCCTCGGGGATGTCGACCCGCCCGCATCGCGCCGCGCGCGCGTGAACGCATGAACGCCATCGAGACACCGGAACGCCAGCCATCGATCGACGCACGCGTCGACCCGCCCGAGGTCGCGCGGTCCAAGAGCCGCGGGCGCGACGGCGAGAAGCGTGCGAGCCTGTACCGCATGGCGACCGCCGACCATCTGTGTCCGTTTGGGCTGAAGTCGCGGTCGCTGCTCGTGCGGCGTGGCTACGCGGTCGACGACAACACACTCACCACCCGCGGGCAGCAGGATGCGTTCAAGGACGTGCACCAGGTGCAGACGACGCCGCAGGCGTTCATCGACGGCGAGCGGATCGGCGGCTACGACGATCTGCGCCGGCATCTCGGGCTGCGCGTGCGCAGCCCGGACCAGACGACCTACGCGCCGGTGCTCGCGATCTTCGGCACCACCGCGCTGATGGCGCTCGCGCTGGTGCTGAACCTGCAGGCCGCGGCGACGTTCCAGGCGTGGCTGCTCTGGTTCATCGCGTTCTCGATGTGTGCGCTCGCGATCCAGAAGCTGCGCGACGTCGAAGGCTTCGTCAACGGCTTTCTCGGCTACGACCTGCTCGCGCGGCGATACGTGCCGTACGGCTACGTGTATCCGTTCGCCGAGGCCTGGGCCGGCATCGGCATGATCGGACTGATCGGTCGGGAGTCGGCGCTCGTCCTGCTGGTGGCGCCGGTGGCGCTCGTGATCGGCGGCATCGGCGCGGTCAGCGTCGTCAAGGCCGTGTACGTGGACCGGCGCGACATCCGCTGCGCGTGCGTGGGCGGCGACAGCAAGGTGCCGCTCGGCGCGGTAAGCCTCACCGAGAACCTGATGATGCTGGTGATCGGCGGCTGGATGCTGCTGCGGTGGTTCTGACGGCGCGCGGCTCGCGGGCCGCGTGGCAGGCGCCGACGCGGGCACGGCTCCTGCCTCCTTCCGGATTCAGCGGACGCGAGTCCGATCCGTCGATAGACGACCAACCGGAGTGACACATGAACGAAGATCAGGTCAAGGGTGCAGCCAAGGACGTCGCGGGCAAGGTGCAGCAGAAGGCCGGCGAGATGACCGGCAGCAAGGAGCACCAGGTCAAGGGTGCGGCGAAGCAGGTCGAAGGTACCGTGCAGAAGGACGCGGGCGACGTGAAGGAGGCGATCAAGGACACGCGCGAGGACACGTCGACGAATCGTCCGTGACGCCGCCGGCGGGGGCCGGCATCAGCAGGTCTTCGCCGATCGCAGCGATGCTCGTCACCGAGCACAGCCGGAGCGTGCGTTCGAGCTCGTCTCGCAGGATCTCGAGCGCCCTCCGTGCGCCGGCATCGCCGCCGGCGATCGCGCCGTAGAGCGTGGCACGACCCACCATCACCGCGTCGGCGCCGCAGGCGAGCGCCTTGACGACGTCGGCGCCGCGACGGATGCCGCCGTCGAGAAACACCGGCACCCGCCCGGCGACCGCGCGTGCGATCGCCGGTAGCGCAGCGAGCGTCGCGCCGGCGCCGTCGAGCTGCCGGCCCCCGTGGTTCGACACGACGATCGCGTCGACGCCGAGCGCGAGCAGGCGGAGCGCGTCGGCCGGGTGCATCACGCCCTTGACGATCAGGCGGCGCGGCCAGCGCTCGCGCACGCCGGCGAGCCGGTGCCAGTCGAACGAGGGATCGTAGCTCCTGCCGACCGACGACGCGATGCCGGTGGCGCTGACGACCCCCGCCTCCATGCCGACCAGGTTCTCCATGATCGGGATGCCGTCGCGCGCGAAGCGCGCGCACCAGCGCGGATGGCGGGCGAAGTCGGCGAGATTGCGTGCCGTGAACCGGAACGGAATCGAGAAGTCGTTGCGCAGGTCGCGTTCGCGCTTGCCGCCCACCGGCAGGTCGACCGTGATCATCAGCGCCTCGAAGCCGGCGGCTTCGGCGCGGTCGATCATCCGTTCGAAGAACGGGCGGTCGCGCAGGATGTACGCCTGGAACCAGTGCCGCCCCGGCGCCTCGCGCGCGATCCGCTCGATCGACGCGGTGGCGGAGGAGCTCAGCGTGTACGGAATCCCCGCGGCTGCGGCCGCGCGCGCAATCGCGACGTCGGCGCCGGGCCGGCCGAAGCCGGCGGCGCCGGTCGGTGCGATCGCGATCGGCAACGCCGACTCGCGATCGAACATCGGAGTGCCGGTGTCGATGCGGGAGACGTCGTTGAGGATGCGCGGGCGCAGCGCGAGCCGGCCGAACGCGGCCCGGTTCGCCGCGAGCGTCGTCTCGTCCTCGGCGCCGCCGTCGAAGAAGTCGTAGATCGCACGCGGCAGGCGCCTGCGCGCGAGCTCGCGCAGGCATTCGATCGAATGGGCGCGCGCGATCGCGCGCGGCACCCGGCCAGCGCCGTTCGTCATGGTGCGGTCGAATAGCCGAAGCGCGCGATCTCGGCAAAGCCTTCCATGATGCGCAGGCGATCCATGCGTATTCCCGTCATTCGTCGCGGCTCGGACATCGGCCCGGCAGGCGTCAGCCACGTCGTCGGCCGCGTCGTCGGCGCGTGCGACGCTACGGGTCCAAACCACGGGGCTTCGGCGGGACCGGATCGGGCCCGATCGCGGGCGCCGTAATCTAGCACGCGCACCCGTGCCGATGCGGCGGGTCCGATGCGATCGCCGGCGCGCGGTGCACCCGCGTCACCCGATTGTCATCAACGCAGCGCAAGATGCCGTCCGGTCCGTACGCGCGGCGAGTCGCGCCGATGCTTCGGACCCCACGATCGGAGCAAGCCATGTCGCACCTCGACGCCGACCCAGACGACAACGCCTCGCCCAATCCGCACCTGCGCGAGGTCATCGCTCGCTCGTTGCACAGCCCGGGCCGCCGCGGCGTCGTACGGGGTGGCCTCGGCATTGCGGCCGCCCTCGCGCTGCCGGCACTGCCGGCGGTCGCACGCGACAACCGCGGGCCGGGGACTGCGGCGAACGGCGTGAACCTGTCCTTCGACAGCGTCGGCAAGAGCCTGAAGGACGACGTGATCCTGCCCGCCGGCTACCGCTATCGCGTCGTGCATGCCACCGGCGACCGGCTCGACTACAGCGTCGCGCCGTACGGCAACCAAGGCCGTGAAGCCGACGACTGGTCGCTGCGGATCGGCGATCACCATGACGGCATGGATCTCTTCGCCATCGACGCCAACGGCAGGTACGCGAGCGCCGACACCGGCCGGGCATTGCTCTGTGTCAACCACGAGAGCTCGGCCGACGCCCACTTCTTCCACCCGCGCGGGCAGACCAGCAACGGCGTCGGTGGCAAGAAATTCACCCAGTTCGGAGACTGGGATCTGGGCGCGCGCCCGGCCGACGAAGTATTGAAAGAGATCAATCATCACGGCGTCTCGGTCGTCGAACTGACGCAGGCGAACGGCCGATGGTCGTATCGCGTCGACTCGCCGTTCAACCGGCGGATCAACCCCCAGACGCCGGTGCGCTTCGGCGGACCGGCCGCGCACCTCGCCGACATCCGCGCGCTGATGGTGACCCGCCACGACCCGAGAGGCGAAGGCGGCCGCGGCACCTTGAACAACTGTGGCCACGGCAAGACGCCGTGGGGCACGTATCTGAGCTGCGAGGAGAACTGGGCGTACTACTTCCAGATGCCGACCGGATCGAAGCCCGTCGATCCGCGGACCGTGGCGGCACGCCGGCGCTACGGCGTCGCGCGAGAGCCGCTCACCGCCGACGCGACCAAGGCCATCTCCCAGGGGTGGGCGAGCGCGTCGTCGACCGACGATCGATTCTCCCGATGGGACGTATCGGCGGCTGGACCGGACGCGGCCGGCGACTTCCGCAACGAACCGAACACCTTCGGCTACAACGTCGAGATCGATCCGGTTGCGCCTCACTCGATGCCGGTCAAGCGGATCGGCATGGGCCGCATGGCGCACGAGGCGGCGGTCTGCGGGGTGCCGACCCCCGGGCAGCCCCTTGCGTTCTACATGGGTTGCGACGCGCGCAACGAGTACATCTACAAGTTCGTGTCCGCCGCGAACTGGGATCCTGCCGACATCGGGCGTGGCCTGGCTGCAGGCGACAAGTACCTGGACGAGGGCAGGCTGTACGTTGCCCGATTCGATGCCGACGGCACCGGCCGCTGGCTCGAGTTGACGGTGAAGGATCCGTCGATCAGCGGCCATGCACCCTTCCCGTTCTCGAACCAGGCCGAGGTGCTGGTCTTCACGCGGCATGCGGCCGATGCGCTCGGCGCGACGAAGATGGACAGGCCCGAATGGGGAGCGGTGAATCCCGCCAATGGCGAGGTGTACTTCACGCTGACCAACAACACCGCCGCAAACCGTACACCGGCCAAGGTCGACGCGGCGAACCCGCGCGCCTACGCCGATCGCGACGGCAAGAAGGGTACGGGCAATCCGAACGGCCACATCATCCGCTTCCGGGAGCAGGATGGCCGTGCGGCAGCGACCACTTTTAACTGGGACATCTTCCTGTTCGCCGCCGAGGAAGACGCAGGCGACGCGAACCTGTCGCAGCTGACCGCGGCCAACGCGTTCTCGTCACCCGACGGCTTGTGGTTCAGCCCGACGACCGGCATCTGCTGGATCCAGACCGACGATGGCGCGATGACGGACGAGAGCCATTGCATGATGCTGGCAGCGATTCCCGGCGCGGTCGGTGACGGTGGCCCGATCACCGCGGTCAATCGGATGAAGGTCGGTGACGAGGAACTGGAAGGCACACGACAGACCTTCATGGGTGCGCTGCTCGGCGAGCGCCGGCTGCGACGGTTTCTGGTCGGCCCGGCCGGGTGCGAGATCACCGGGGTGACCGAATCGGCCGATGGCAGGACGATGTTCGTGAACATCCAGCACCCGGGCGAAGGCTCCAAGGCCTTGGGCGACGCGCGTGCGTTCGAGCCGCAGAGTCATTGGCCGGGTTCGGTCGGATACGGCCCCACCGGCCGTCCGAGATCGGCCACGATCGCGATCACGCGCGACGACGGTGGTGTGATCGGCGCCTGAAGCCGCGCGCGGCCCGACCCGGGCATTCCGGTCTGTGGCGCTTCCGATCGCGGCGCGGGTCCGCGGGCTCAGATGCCGTATCTCGTCGCATCGTATGCGAACAGCCACTCGTAGCGCGCGCGGACGAGCTCGGGCGCCCACTCCCGCTCGACGTACGCCTGCGCCTGCTCGGCATTCTCGAGCGTGCGGTCGTGAAAGCGCCGCGCATTCTCGGCCGACCCCCTGACGATCCGTGCGCAGCGCTCGCGCCTCGCGGCCTCGTAGGCGCGCAACGCCGCCTCGACGTTTCCGTCCGACGCGCCCAGCGCGTTGCCCAGCACCGCTGCGTCCTCGATCGCCATCGCCGCGCCCTGCGCGAGGAACGGCAGCGTCGGATGCGCGGCATCGCCGAGCAGCGTCGTTCGGCCTCGCCCCCATTCGCCGAGCGGCTCGCGGATCATCAGCGCCCACTTGTAGAGCGACGGCGCTGCGTCGATGATGCATCGGACGTCCGGATGCCAGCCCGCGAAATCGCGCAGGCACTCGTCGCGATCCCCGGGCTCGGTCCAGCGCTCGACCTCCCAGCCCGCGCGCTCGACGATGCCGACGAAATTGAACAGCGTGCCGCGCCGCAGCGGGTAGTTGATCACGTGCGCACCCGGCCCGACCCAGTTCACGCCGACGCTGCGCCGCATGTGCGCAGGCAGCCGCGCCATCGGAATCACCGCGCGCCACGCGACGAAGCCGGAGAAGCGCGCGCGGTCGGCGCCGTGAAGCGCTTCTCGCACCGGCGAGTGCACGCCATCGGCGCCGATCAGCGCGTCGGCCTCGATGCGCCGTCCGTCGGCGGCCTCGATCACCACCTGCCCCGCCGCTTCCTCGACGCGGGTCGTGCGGAAGCCGAGGCGAATCGCGCCGGGCAGCCGTTCGCGCACCGCGTCGGCGAGCGCCGCGTGCAGGTCCGCGCGATGCATCATCAGGTACGGGAACCCGTGGCGCGCGCGCGATTCGGCGCCCAGGTCGAAGAGCGGCCAGGTCTGGCCGGTGTTCCACAGCCGGATCTCCTTGCCCTGTGCCTCGACGGCGTCCGCCATCAGGCGTTCCTCGAGGCCGAGCCCGAAGAGCACGCGCGTCGCGTTCGCGCTCAGCTGCACGCCTGCGCCCACCTCGCGCAGTTCGCTCGCCTGCTCGACGATCACCGGCTCGTGGCCCTGCGCGTGCAGCGCGAGCGTGCATGCGAGCCCGCCGATGCCGGCGCCCGAGACCAGGATGCGCAGGTCGGACTTCACGCGAGGCGCTCGGCGCGTGCGGCGCCGGGCCGCGCGCGGGTGCTCGGCCACCACGCCGCGCCGGCCAGCCCGAGGCCGACGAGGTTGGGCCACCACGCCGACAGGCCCAGCGCGTGCAGCGGCAGCACGGCGACGAGGCCGCCGAGCGCGAGCAGCAGGCGCTCGGTGATCGACAGCGCGCGCGCGGTGCCGAAGCCGGTGACGGCCATCGTGACGAAGACGACGCCGAAGACCGCGGCGCCGCCGTGCCAGGCGAGCCCGGCCCAGTCGCCCTGCATCGTGAGGTCGGGCTCGAGCACGATGACGAACGGGATCAGGTACGCGATCCAGCCGATCCGCATGCCTTCCCAGCCGGTGCGCCAGAGGTCGGCGCCGGCGAGCGTCGCGGCGGTGAAGCTCGCGAGCGCGACCGGCGGCGTGATCATCGACAGCATGCCGAAGTACAGCAGAAACAGGTGGCTCGCGACCGGTTCGAGCCCGGCCTGCACCATCGCCGGGGCGATCAGGCTCGCGAGCAGCACGTAGACGCCGACGGTCGGCATGCCCATGCCGAGCACGACGCTGGTGAGTGCGGCCACCACGAGCAGCACGAAGACGTTGCCTTCGGCGAGGCGCGCGAGCTCGAGCGTGAGCCCGAACGCGAGACCCGACAGGTTGAGCACGCCGATGACGAGGCCGGCGGCCGCGCAGATCACGACGACTTCGAGCACACCGAAGCCGGTCGCGCCGATCGAGCGGGCGAAGGCCTCGAGACTGTAGCGCCTGCCCTTGTAGCCGAATGCGCAGGCGGTCGCGACCAGCGTGGCGGTGGCCGCGAGCGCGGCGAGTTGCGGCGCCCAGTTGAGCAGGAACAGCCCTGCGAGCAGCACGACGAAGGGCAGCGCAAAGTGCCAGCCGGCGCGAAGCACCTCGCGCACGCGCGGCGTCTTGGCAGCCGGCAGCGGCAGAAGGCCCATGCGCCCGGCCGTGCAGTCGACCCAGACGAAGATCGCGAGGTAGTAGAGGATCGTCGGCACGACGGCGGCGAGCACGACTTCGGCATAGCCGATGTTCAGGAACTCCGCCATCAGGAACGCGGCCGCGCCCATGATCGGCGGCGCGAGCTGGCCGCCGGTCGACGCGACCGCCTCGATCGCGGCGGCCTGGTGCGGCGCGTAGCCGCCGCGCTTCATCAGCGGGATCGTGACGAGCCCGGAGCCGACGACGTTCGCGACCGCGCTGCCCGACACCGAGCCGAACAGCATCGACGCGAGCACCGCGATCTTGCCGGGACCGCCGCGGCGCCGGCCCACGAGCGCGAGCGCGAGGTCGGTGAAGAAGTCGCCGCCGCCGCTCGCGGCGAGCACCTGCCCGAGCAGGATGAACGCGATCACGATGACGCCGGCGACCATCAGCGGCAGCCCCAGCATGCCGTTCGTGTCGAGTGCGAGGTAGATCGCGAGCCGGTCCCAGCCGACCGGGCGCGCCGCGATCGATTCGGGCAGCCCGCCGCCGGCGAGCGCGTAGGCGACGAACGCGACGACGACGAGCGCGATGCCGACGCCGGCCGCGCGCCGTGCGGCCTCGACGACCGCGAGCACGAGGACCACGGCGATCGCGAGACCGTCGAGCGGCTTGTAGACGAGCTCGTTGACCAGCAGCGGATAGCGGATCGCGACCCAGCCGGCCGCGACGAAGGACAGCGCCGCCGCGACCACGTCGTACCACGGCACGCGATCGCGATCGGCGATGCGCGCCGGCATCGACAGGAACACCGCTGCGAGCGTCAGTGCGAGCAGCAGGCCGAGGTACTGCTCCGGGTAGAGCGCGACGCCGAGCCACTGGGGCAGGTCGAGCGCGAAGCCGATCGCGACGACCGTGAGCGCGCAGGCTGCAGCACGTGCGAACGAGCCGCGGCGGCGCGGCTCGTCGGATCGCGCGTCTACTGCTTCGGCGGCCATTGGCCGAGCCGGGTGTAGGCGGCTTGCGCCCCCTCGTGCCACTGCACCGGCAGGTCCTTGGCCATCGTCTTCGGGTCGAAGGCGTTGAATGCGCCGAAGGAGGCGGCGAGGGCCGCCTTGTTCGCGTTGAGCACCTCGACGACCTTCTGGACGGTCTGCGGCTTGACGTGCGCGCCGGCGACCAGCAGGTAGTCGTACATCATCGCCGGTGTATCCCTGGGGATGCCGGCGAGCGACTTGCCGGGCTTCACGGTGCCGATGTAGGCCTCGGGCACGACCGCCTTCAGCGCCTTCGTCGCCTCGGGCGTCGAGGACAGCGGCACGAAGCGGATGCCCCCGACCGACGCGTCGACCTCGGCGACCTTGCCCGCGCCGATCGCGAAGAACGCGGCGTCGGCCTTGCCCGACGCGAAGTCGGTCGCGCCGCGCACGACGTTGGGCACGAGCACCGGTTTGATGTCGGAGGCCTTCAGCCCGCCGTTCGCGAGCAGCGCGTCGACGACTCGGCGGATCGTCACCTGGCTCACGTAACCGTAGGTGACCGAGCGGCCCTTGAGATCCTCGATGCGCTCGATGCCGCTGTCGGCCTTCACGAAGAGCCCGACGCGAAATGGAAACAGCACCGACACGGCGCGCAGATTGCCGAGCTTGCGGCCGGCGAACGGGCCGTCGCCGGCCATCGCCTCGGTGGTCTCGACGACGTTGGCGATGCCGAAGTCGAGCTCGCCGGATTCGAGCAGCGGCAGGTATGCGCTGGTGCCGCCCGCGGGCTGCACGCGCGCGCCGATGCCGTTGTCGGCGAGCACCTTCGCGATGGCCGACCCGATCGAGTAGCCGAGCGTGCCCTGCGCCATCGTGCCGACGCCGACCTGCTGGGCGTGGGCGGCGAAGGGAAGGGCGAGTGCGGCGCACACGGCCGCGCTTCGGGCGCAACGACGCGCGCGGCGAATGATGGTCAGGGCATTCATCAGGGCTCCTCGTCTCGGGTTGTCTTCTGGGCACGACCTCGCGTCGAGCGCCGATGATAGCGAAGCCGTTAGCATCGCTGCCATCGATCGGAACGTGACCGGGAACGGATGGGGGAAAGGCGGCCATGAACGAAGCAGTGGAAGTCGCGATCGTCGGCGCCGGCGTCGGTGGCCTGACGCTCGCGCTCGCGTTGCACGAGGCGGGCATCGGCTGCCGCGTGTACGAGGCGGTGCCGCGGCTCGAGCCGCTCGGCGTGGGCATCAACCTGCTGCCGCACGCGGTGGCGCAGCTGGCGCGCTTGGGCCTGCTCGACGCGCTCGCGCGCGTCGCGGTGACGACGCGCCACGCGGCCTTCTACAACCGGCACGGGCAGTTCGTGTACCGGGAGCCGCTCGGGCGCGACGCCGGCCACGCGATGCCGCAGTTCTCGATCCACCGTGGCGATCTCCAGGACGTGCTGCTGTCGGCGGTCAGGGCAAGGCTCGGCGAAGACGCGGTGCGCGAATCGCACCGCTGTACCGGCTTCGAGCAGGACGACGACGGCGTGGCGATCGCGTTCCAGGATCCGCACGGCGCCGCGTGCGAGCCGGTGCGCGCGCGGGTGCTCGTCGGCTGCGACGGCATCCACTCGGTCGTGCGCAAGGCGCTGCATCCGCACGAGGGGCCGCCGCGCTATTCGGGCGTCAACATGTGGCGGGGCACGGTCGCCTGGCCACCGTTCCTGGACGGCGCGACGATGGTACGGGCCGGCTGGCTGTCGGTGGGCAAGATGGTCGTCTACCCGATCCGCGAGGCGATCGACGCAGCGGGTCGGCAGCTGGTCAACTGGGTCGCCGAGATCGAGCGCCCGCAGCCGGCGAAGCGCGACTGGTCGAACCGGGGTCGGCTCGAGGACTTCCATCCGGTGTTCGCCGACTGGCGCTTCGACTGGCTCGACGTATCGGAGATGATAGAGCGCACGCCGCTGATCCTCGAGTACCCGATGGTCGATCAGGATCCGCTGCCGCGCTGGAGCTTCGGTCGGGCGACGCTGCTCGGCGATGCCGCGCACCCGATGGTGCCGCGCGGCTCGAACGGCGCAGGTCAGTCGATCCTCGACGTGCCGTGCCTGGTCGAGCAGCTGCAGCGCCACGGCCTCACGGCGCAGGCGCTGTCGCGCTACGACGCGATCCGCCGGCCGGCGACCGCGCAGGTCGTGCTCGCGAACCGCACGATGCCGCCCGATGCGATCCTGCAGCGGGTGCACGAGCTCACCGGCGGCGAACGCTTCGGTCACATCGACGACGTGATCGGCCGTGACGAGCTCGCGCGGATCTCGGATGCCTACAAGGTGGTGTCGGGATTGCGCAAGGCGGATTGACCCGCGCGGTGCGGGTCGGTACCCGCGGCCCGCCGCGCGATGCGCCCCCGGTGTCAGCGATCCGGAAACCGTGCGTTGCGCACCGCCGGCTGGAACCGGCGGCAGGCGCTGCTGTACAGTTGCAGGCTTCTGCGGGCCCGGTCGCCATGGCCGCCCGCGCGCGCACATCCATGCCAAATCGGAGAGGTGATGAAGATTCGGCCGATCGACCGGACGCTCGGCGCGGTCGTCAGCGAGATCGACCTTGCGCAGCCGCTCGACCCGGCGCACGAGGCAGCGATCGTCGACGCGGTCGGCCATCGCGGCGTGCTCGAGTTCGTCGACCAGTCGCTGAGTGCGCGCCAGCTGCGGGATTTCGCCGCGCGCTTCGGCGAACTCGAGGTCAACGTCGCCAACACCGCGCAGGAACCCGACCTGCCCGAGGTGATGACGCTGTCGAACATCGTCGTCGACGGGCGTCCGGTCGGACTCGCCGACGCCGGCCAGGACTGGCACACCGACATGTCGTACAGCCGGCAGGTCGCGTTCGCGAACATCCTCTACGCGCTCGAGGTGCCGCATCGCGACGGCCGCCCGCTGGGCAGCACCGAGTTCTCCGACATGCACGCCGCGTACGAGGCGCTGCCCGCCGACCTGAAGCAGCGCCTCGAGGGCATGACGATCGAGCACGACTTCGACCTTTTCTGGGAGCGGATGCGTGCGCGCCCCGGCAGCCGCCGGGCGCCGCTGACGCCGGCGCAGCGGGCGGCGAGGCCGCCGGTCAGTCACCCGGTGTTCCCGACGCACCCGATCACCGGCAAGCGGGTGCTGTACGCGAATCCGGGGTACTCGACCCGCATCAACGAGCTGCCTGAAAGCGAGAGCCGACGCGTGCTCGATTTCCTGTTCGAGCACCAGCTGCGCCCCGAGTTCCGCTACGCGCACGCGTGGCGCGTGCATTCGGTGCTGATGTGGGACAACGTCGCGACGATCCACAAGGCGATCGCCGACTACGGCCCGGGCGAGCGCCGACTGATCAAGCGCTGCCAGGTCGCGGCGACGCGTTTCCCGGCGCTGCGGTGAAGCTCGCGAGCTTCAGGCTCCGGCGCGACGAGGCCGAAGCAGGCGGTGCGTCCGCCGGTGAGGGATCGGCCGGCACGGTGGCGGCGCGCGAACGGGTCGGCGTCGTCGTCGGCGATTCGCTGCTCGCGCTGGCGCCGATCGCGCGTGCGGCGATGCCCGCGCTCGCCGCGGCCCTCGAGGGTCCCGACCCGATGCTCGGCCTGCTGCGGGCGGGCCCTCGCGCGCTCGCCGGGCTCGAGGCGGCCGTCGGGGTGGCGCTCGACCGCTGCGGCGGGCCGGGGGCGGGCCTCGGTGGGCTCGACGCCTTCGCGTGCAGCGACGTCGAGTGGCTCGCGCCGGTGCCGCGTCCCGGAAAGATCGTCGCGATCGGACGCAACTATGCCGACCATGCCGCCGAGACCGGTGTTGCGCCGTTCGAGCGACCGCGGGTGATCTTCAAGATGCCGAGCGCCGTCGTCGGTCACGGCGCGGTCGTGCCGATCCCGCCTGGGGTCCGCAAGCTCGACTTCGAAGTCGAACTCGCGGTGATCATCGGCGCCACCGCCCGGCGGGTCGCGCGCGACGCCGCGCTCGCCCACGTCGCCGGCTACACGGTGCTCGACGACCTCACCGACCGCGAGGTGCAGTTCGACCTGAAGCCCGGGCAGACGAGCTTCGCCAAGAGCATGGACGGTTTCGCGCCGATGGGCCCGTCGCTCGTCACGACGGCCGACATCCCGGATCCGCAGCGGCTTGGCCTGACGACCGAAGTGAACGGGCACCTCATGCAGCAGGCGAACACCGCGTCGATGCTGTTCCCGGTGGCCGTGCTGATCGAATACATTTCGACCTACATCACGCTGGAACCCGGCGACGTGATCGCGACCGGTACGCCTGCGGGCATCGGTGCATTCCGCGATCCGCCGGTCTGGCTCAACCCCGGCGACCGGATCTCGATGACGATCGACGCCATCGGCCGGCTCGAGCACACGATCGGCGATCGTCGCGACCAGCCGGCGCGCCGCCCGCCGCCCGCCGCCACGGCCGACCTGTGATACGACGCCGGATCCCGGCGAGACGGTCCAACGATTTCGACACGGAGACCTCGTCCATGAAGACGCTGAAAGACCTGTTCACGGCCCCGCTGCAGCTGCTCGTCGCCGGCGCGCTCGCACTGACCGCCGGCGCTGCCGTCGCCGACGACTACCCGTCGCGCCCGATCAAGCTCGTCGTCGGCTATGCGGTCGGCGGCCCGACCGACATCCTGGCGCGGCTGTACGCGAAGGACCTGACCGAGATCCTCGGCCAGACGGTGCTGGTCGAGAACAAGCCGGGCGCGGCCGGGCGGATCGGCACCGAGTACGTCGCGCGCGAGAAGCCCGACGGTTACACGCTGACGGTCAGCACGCTTTCGCACAACGTCAACCCGATCCTGTTCCCGTCGCTGGTCAAGTACGACGCGATCAAGGACTTCGCGCCGGTCGCGCTGACCGCGCTGCTGCCGATGGTGGTGATCACCAAGTACGACTCGCCGGTCTCGAGCATCGCCGATCTCGTCCGGCAGGCGAAGGACAAGCCCGAGTCGGTCACCTACGGTTCGTCGGGCCACGGCGGGTCGGCGCACCTTGCGGCGGCGCTGCTCGAGGCGCTGTCGAAGACCACGATGATCCACGTGCCGTTCAAGGGGAACGGACCGGCGATGCAGGAGCTGATCGCCGGCCGCATCGACTTCATGTTCTACCCGATGGTCGGCGTGAAGGCGCAGGTCGACGCGAAGAAGATCAAGGTGATCGGCGTCACCACGCCGAAGCAGCACCCGGACTACCCGGGCGTGCCGACGATGTCCGAGCTCGGTTTCAAGGGCTTCGAGGAGTACACGCAGGGCATCGGCATCCTCGCGCCCGCCGGCACCGACCCGAAGGTCGTCGCGACGCTGAACGCTGCGATGAACAAGGCGCTCGCGCGTCCCGAAACCGTCGCGCGGCTCGAACAGCTCGGCGCCGTCGTCGCCGGCGGCTCGGCGGCGCAGTTCGCGTCGTGGCTGAAGGAGGACGAGAAGCGCTGGCGCGAGGTGGTGAAGGCCGCGAAGGTGAAGACCGAATAGCGTCTCGCGACCCGAGGGGAGGGCTCAGGGCAGCGGCCGCACGACGTGCTGCACGCGTCCGTCGCGCTCGAGCCGCTCGATCGCCATTGCGTGCCCGAAGACCGCGACGAGCGACGCGTGCAGCGCGGGATCGTCGGCCGCGGCGTCGGCAACGAGGCGTCCCCGGTTCATCAGCCAGACGCGGTCGGCGGCGAGCGCCAGCGTCAGGTCGTGCATCACGACGGCCGCCGCCGCGCCGTCGCGCGCGCGCCTGGCCACGCTCCTGACGAGCGCACGCTGGTGCGGCACGTCCAGGTGCGTCGTCGGCTCGTCGAGCAGCAGTACCGCGGCGCGCGCGGCGAACACGCGCGCGATCAGCACGCGCTGACGCTCGCCACCCGAGAGCTCGCTGAGGCGCCGGTTCGAGAACGCGGCGCATTCGGTCTCGGCCATCGCCGCGTCGACCGCGGCCTCGTCGGCCGGTCCCGGTGCGCCGAACAGGCCGTGGTGCGGCATGCGGCCCAGCCGCACCACGTCGCGCGCCGAGATCTCGCCTTCGGCCTCGCCAGACTGGCCGAGCCACGCGACGCGGCGCGCGCGCTGCACCGCGCGCCAATGCGCGAGCGGACGACCGTCGAGCCGGACTTCGCCGGTGTCCGGCGTGCGCAGGCCGGCGAGCAGCGACAGCAGGCTGCTCTTGCCGGCGCCGTTCGGCCCGACGATCGAGATCCATTGCCCGGCGCGCACGCTCGCCGATACCCCGTCGACGACGCGGCGTCCGCCGAGCGTCAGGCCCAGGTCGAGCGCCTGGACGAGCGGCACGTCGGGGGCACGCGCCGACGCGGCGGATTCAGCCACGATCGAGCCGCGCGCGCCGGCGCAGCAGCACCATCAGGTAGAACCCCCCGAACACCGCGGTGAGCACGCCGACCGGCAGCTCCTGCGGGGCGATCACGCTTCGTGCGGCCACGTCGGCGGCGAGCAGCAGCACGCCGCCCGCCATCGCCGACAGCGCCAGCAGCGGCGCGTGCGTGACGGTGACGAGTCGGCGCACGAGGTGCGGCGCCACCAGGCCGACGAACGCGATCAACCCGGCCTGGGCGACGGCGGTGCCGGTCGCGAGTGCCATCAGCGCCACCAGCAGCAGCCGCATCGCCGGCAGGTTGAGGCCGAGGCTGGCGGCGCTCGCCTCGCCGAGCACCAGCGCGTCCAGGACGCCGGCCAGCCGCATCGCGAGCGGCAGCGCGAGCGCGAGCACGAGCGCGAGCAGCGCGACGCTTCCCCAGCCGAGAAAGCCGGTCGTCCCGAGCAGGAAGGCCTGGCGGCCGCGCAGCGCCTCCGGGCTCAGCAGCATCATCAGGTCGGAGGCCGCGGCGAGCAGCACGCCGACCACGACGCCGCCCAGCAGCAGCACCAGCGGGCGCGCGGCGCCGCCGGCGAGCAGCAGCGTCAGCGACACGCCGGCCAGCGCGCCGACGAAGGCCGCGCCGGCGAGCCCGACGCGGGCGAGCCAGCCCAGGTTGGCGAGGCCGATGCTCGCGCCGGCGAGGCTGCCGACGAAGATCACCAGCACGACGGCCAGCCCGGCGCCGGCCGCGCTGCCCAGCAGGTACGGGTCGGCGAGCGGATTGCGGAACAGCCCCTGCGCCAGCGCGCCCGCCAGCCCGAGCAGCGCGCCGGCGGCGAGCGCGCCGAGGGTGCGTGGCGCGCGGATCGCGGCGATCAGCGTCCAGTCGTCGCGCCACGCGAAGGACCAGCCGTCGCTGCCCGCCGCCAGCCCCAGCGCCACCAGGAGCACGCCGGCTGCACCGAGGACCAGCGCCGCCCGCGCTGCGGTCAGGCGCGCGGGTGCCAGCGAGGGCAGCACCGCGCTCACTGGGGACCCTTCGCGCTTCGCGCGGGCAGCGCCGCGACGCAGTCGGCGATCGCCGTCGCCGCCTCGGCCAGGCGAGGCCCGGCGCGCACCATCAGGTCGTTTCGCGCGTCGTCGAAGGCGCACACGTGCCCGGCCGCCAGCGCGTCGATCGCCAGCCAGCCGGGTCGCTCGCGCATCGGATCGAGGTTGCGTCGCGAGGTCATCAGCAGGTCGGGCTGCGCCCGCACGACGAACTCGGGGTTCAGTTTCGGGAAGGGCCCGAGCGGCGCCGGCACGATGTTGGCGAGGCCGAGGCGGGCCAGCAGCGCGCCGATGAACGAGGCCTCGCCGGCGGCGTAGGGCCCGCTCGACACCTCGACGTAGGTGCGCGCGCCGCGCCAGGACGGCGGGATGCGCGCGGCGGCATCGCGAATGCCGGCGTCCAGTCGCGCGACCAGCGCCTCGCCGGCGTGCGGCTCGCCGAGCGCCCGCGCGATCCGGCGCGCGGTGCGCGCGACGTCGTCGAGGCTCTGCGAGTCCAGCGCCATCACCCGCAGGCCCAGCGATTCGAGGCGGTCGGTCGCGCGCGCCGACGTCGACGCGAGCACGAGGTCGGGCGCGAGCGCGAACAGCCGCTCGATCAGCGTGTCGTCGAGCCCGCCCAGGCGCGGCAGCGTCCGTACGCTGGCCGGCCAGTTCGAGTAGCGGTCGACGCCCACCAGCCGCTCGCAGGCCCCGAGCTCGCACACGGTCTCGGTCAGCGAGGGCAGCAGCGAGACGATGCGCGCCGGCGGCACGTTCAAGCGCAGCGCGACGCCGCGGTCGTCGACGACCTCGACCGGTGTGCGTGGTGCCGGCGGCGCCGCCGCGGCGGGCGCGGCGATCGCGACACCGATGCAGGCGAACGACGCGCACGCGATCGCGACGCCGAGAACGCGGGCGGCGATGACGCGGGCGGCGAGGACGCTGCGCGACCCACCGATGTCGACCGACGATGACAATCTGCTCTCCAGCCGCACGCCCCGTGCGGGCTCAATCGCGATGCGAACGAGCCGGCACCGCGCGAGGGAGCGACAGGCGGATGCAGGGGGGCCGGGTGGTGCGTGCCGGCCTTGCCGGCGGATCCGACGCCATGTCATCCGGCCTGCATC
This sequence comes from Lautropia sp., assembly GCA_050248115.1. Lineage (GTDB taxonomy): Bacteria > Pseudomonadota > Gammaproteobacteria > Burkholderiales > Burkholderiaceae_E > Lautropia. Next base: position 269,839 of record JBFWSZ010000006.1, on the reverse strand, counting down.
GCCCTCCGCGATGTCAGCGCCAAATGCACCAGGCCGGTATCCGGGCTTGCGAGTGCCGGGATCCGTGCGCGGGCGAGGCTCGCGCCGGACGACCGGAAGCGCGCGGCGCCTTCCCGGGCGCAGGTGCGCCCAGTGGCTGCGATGCCGCTCGCTCCTCGCCAACCGTTGCGGGGGCAGCGCCGGCCTTGGGCGGGTCGATCCGACCCGGTCCGCACCGGCTTCCCGTTTGACCCGGCGATCGAGCGAAGGCCGGGCACCTGTTGACGAGGCCGAGTCTATCGCAATCCGCGCGTCGGGCCGCACGACGTGGTGGGCACTTCCGGCGCCGGTGATAGACTCCGCCGCGTTGGTGCCTGCGCGGCGCATCGTCGTCGTGCGGGGTAAACGGGAATCGGGAAGGTCGTCGGCGCCGTCTGGCCGGCACCCAACCCGAGCTGCCCCCGCAACGGTAAGCGGCCAGGGTCCTCGCGGACCCGACTGCAGGCAACACGGCCACTGGGACGGCGAAGCGCGCCGCCCGGGAAGGCAGCCTGCGGCGCGCCGCCAGCCCGGATACCGGCCAACGAGGTCGGGCGACGCGCAGGCGTCGCCCTTGTCGCGCAGCCGTGCGGGGAAGCATGGCGGCGCACCCTTGCATCGAATCCATCCGCCATGTCCTCCCCAAGCCGCCTTGCACCGGGCCGAGCCGTCGTCTGCGCTCGCCCGGCATCGTCGTTCCAACTGCCTTCGTCGCGCGTCGCGCGTTCCCCGCGCGTCCTGCGCGGGTTGGTGCGCAGATGCTCGCGCGTCGTGCTCGCGGCGCTGCTGCCCGCGTTGTCGCCGGTCCTCGCGCCGTCGGCCCACGCGCAGCCGGATTCGTCCGGCGCCGGACGCGACCCGGCGCCGGACGCGACCCACGCGCCCCTCGCGCAGCAGCTACCGGAGCAGGTCGTCACCGCGACGCGCCTGCCCGGCCGGGCCGACGAGGCGATCGTCGACGTGAACGTGGTCGATCGACGCGAGCTCGATCGTGTCGGCGCGCGTTCGCTCGGGCCCGTCGTCGCGAGCCAGCCGGGCGCGCAGTTCACCCGCAACGGCGGACCCGGCCAGACCAGTTCGCTGTTCATCCGCGGACTCGAGGCGCGGCACACGCTGCTGCTGGTGGACGGTGTCCCGGTCGGATCGGCCACGGTCGGCACGCCGTCCTTCGAGAACCTGCCGCTCGAGTCGGTCGAGCGCATCGAGATCGCGCGCGGACCGCTGTCCGCGCTCTACGGCAGCGCCGCCGTCGGCGGCGTCGTGCAACTGTTCACCCGGCGCGCGCGCGCGCCGGGCTGGGCGCCTTCGGGCAGCGTCTCGATCGGCTCGCACGGCTATCGCCAGTTCGCCGGCTCGGTGGCGTTCAAGGGCGACGCGGTCGACGGGATCGCGAGCCTGCAGCGCACCGACACCCGCGGCTTCTCGGCGACGAACCCGAACGCGCAGTTCGGCAGCTACAACCCCGACGACGACGGCTTCGGCCAGACGGGCGGCACGCTCGCGCTCGGGCTGCAGGCGAACCCCGACTGGCGATTCGACGCGCTGCTGCTGGAATCCGCCGGACGGGTCGGGTACGACGACGGCCCGGGCGTCGACGCCGAGGCGAAGCTGCGCACGTCGATCCAGTCGCTGCAGGCGCGCGGCCGGATCGGCGCCGACTGGCGCACCCGGATCGCGCTCTCGCGCTCGCTCGACCGGTACGACACGCTGTCGAGCGCGAGCGCCTTCGCCGACCTCGGCCCGATCGAGACCGATCAGCGGCAGCTGACGTGGGAGAACGGGATCGACACGCCGCTGGGCACCTTGCTCGCGCTGCTCGAGCGCACCGAGCAGGCCGTCTCGCGCACCGGCGACGCGTACGTGGTTTCCGAGCGTTCGATCGACGCCGTCGGCCTGGGCCTGGACGGCAGGCACCTCGCACACGCCTGGCAGGCGAGCCTGCGGCACGACCGCAACTCGCAGTTCGGCGGCCAGACGACCGGCGCGCTCGGCTACAGCTACGCGTTCGCCCCGGCGTGGCGTGCCGGCGCGTCCTACGGCACCACCTTCGTCGCACCCAGCTTCAACCAGCTCTACTACCCTGGCTTCGGCAACGCCGGCCTTCAGCCGGAGGAGGGCACGCACCGGGAGCTGTTCGTGCGCTACGCGGGCGCGCGCGGCACGGTGCGCGCCGCCTGGTTCGACAGCCGGATCCGCGGCTACATCCCGAGCGGCCCGCTGCCGACCAACATCCCGCGTTCGCGCATCGACGGGTTCAGCGTCTCGTACGAAGCGAGCCTGGGCCCCTGGCTCGCCGCCGCGTCCTACGAGCGGATCGATCCGCGCAACGACTCCGCCGGTACCGCGGACGCCGGCAAGCAGTTGCCGCGACGCGCGCGCGACGCGCTGCGCATGAGCGTGGACCGGCGCATCGGCGACTGGAGCGCGGGCGGTGCGCTGCGGTTGTTCTCGTCGCGCTACGACGACGCGGCGAACACGCGCGCGCTCGGCGGCTTCGGTGTCGTCGACCTGCGCGCGGAGTGGGCGCTCTCGCGCGCGTGGCGCATCGCGCTGCACGCCGACAACGTCGCCGACAAGCGCTACGAGACCGCGTACGGCTACAACCAGGCCGGGCGCGAGGTGTTCGTCACGTTGCGCTGGGCGCCACTGGCAGCCGCTGCGCGCTGAATCGCCACGGCGCGCGGGCGCGCCGGATCGCGCCGCGCGTTCCCGCGCCGCGCGTTCCTTCAGCCGCGCAGCCTGAACACCGCCACCGACTCGACGAGCATCTCGGCCTGCTGGCGCAGGCTCTCTGCGGCGGCCGCGCTCTGCTCGACGAGCGCGGCGTTCTGCTGGGTCGTCTGGTCCATCTGGGCGACCGCGTCGGCAACCTGGCCGACGCCGGTGCTCTGCTCGCTGCTCGCGCTGCTGATCTCGCCGACGACGTCGGTCACCCGGCGGATCTGGTCGACCACCTCCTGCATCGTCCGTCCGGCTTCGTCGACCTCGTTGCTGCCGCGCTCGATCCCTTCGACGCTCGACGCGATCAGCGTCTTGATCTCGCGCGCGGCCTGCGCCGCGCGCTGCGCCAGGTTGCGAACCTCGGCGGCGACGACCGCGAAGCCGCGCCCGTCCTCGCCGGCCCGCGCGGCCTCGACCGACGCGTTCAATGCGAGGATGTTGGTCTGGAACGCGATGCCGTCGATCGTCGCGGTGATGTCGGCGATGCGCCGCGAGCCGTCGTGGATCGTGCGCATCGTCTGCACGACCTCGCGCATCACGTCGCCGCCCTTCGTAGCGACGGTGGACGCGGCGATCGCGAGCTGGTTCGCCTGCATCGCGCTCGCGGCGTTCTGCTGCACGGTCGAGCCGAGTTCCTCCATCGCGGAGGAGGTCTGCTCGAGCGCGCTGGCCTGCGACTCGGTGCGCTTCGCGAGGTCGGTGTTGCCCGACGAGATCTGCGCGCTCGCGGTCGCGACGTTCTCGGCGTTGCTGCGCACGGCGCCGACCACCGTCGACAGCGCACCCTGCAGCGTCGACAGCGCCCGGAGCAGCCGGCCGGTCTCGTCACCCGAGCCGGCCGGTACCGGGTGCGTCAGGTCGCCGGCGCCCATCGCGGTCGCGGCGGCCACGGCGGCGTCGATCGAGCCGGTGACCTGACGCGCGGCGCTGACGAGACCGAGCACGGCGAACGCGGTGAGCAGCAGCGTCATTGACAGGCTGCGCCAGAACTCGATCGTCCCGCTGCGGATCCGCGCATCGAGCGTCGTCGCCAGCGACGCGAGCGCGGTGCGCGAGATGTCGGCGTTCGCGTCGATGATCCCGGTCAGTTCGGCGAAGAAGGTGCCCGCCGCCAGCGTCGGCCGTTCCTTGCCGACGAGTTCGCCCGCGATCGTCTCCAGCACGGCCTGCGTCGACCGGAAGGACGCGTCGACCTTGCCGGTCAGCGCGGCGGCGAGCGCCGGATCCGCGGCGATCGCGTGGCGCAGGCTGGCGTGCGTCGCACGCGACTGATCGGCCAGCACGCGCGCGAGGGTCTGCAGCCGGTGACGCGCCGGGTCCTGCGCGCTGGCGCCGCCGGCAGCGATGCGCGCGAGCAGGCCGGCGCCTTCGCCACGGACCTGCGCGAGCAGTTCGGTCAGGCGTGGCATCCGGTCGGTCGTCGCCTGCACCAGGTAGAAGCCCGACGCTTCCGAGTCCAGCGAGAGCCCGGATTCGGCGGCGATCGCGTCGAGCGCGGCGATCGCCACCCCGACCAGCGCGGTGTGCCGTTCGAACGACGCGTCCGCGCCGATCTTGGCGGCGGCCAATTGCGCCGTCAGCGCGGTCCAGTCACGCGCGTAGCGTTGCAGCATCTCGCGCTGCCCGTCGTAGCCCGCCGCGGCCGCGGCGGCCTCGGCCGCCGTCAACGCGTCGGCGACCTGCGCGGCCTGCGCGGCGCGGCCGGCGCCCGCCTTGGCGTCGCCACCGAGCGCCATCGCGGTGAGGCCGCGATGCTTCTGGGTTTCGCGAACCAGGCGCATCAGCGCGTCCAGCGACGGCAGGCCGAGTCTCTCCTGCTTGACTGACGCGATCGTCTGGTACGCGTTCGTCAGCGTGATCGCCTCGGGCGGCACCATCGCGGCGACGAATGCGAGGCCGATCAGCACGAACTTCGCGCGAAGGGGGAGGTTGCCGAACCACTGCTTCATCGATGCACGCCGTTTGCCCGTTTGCGGTGCTGGGGATCGTGACAGATCCGGCCGCCTCCGGTCACCCGAACACCGGGCGAAGTCGCGTCCAAATCGCCGCCGGTGGTCGGCCGAGGGTGCGGTCGTGACACGGGTTTGTCACCTGCGGCCGCTATCGTCCGCCCATCGCCACGTCGGCGTCGGGCGCGTCGGGATCGCTTCGGATCCTGGCCCGGCGGCGCGCGCAGGGACTCGATCGACAACGGAGAAGCCGGTGACGCACGCAGTGAGCATCCGTGGAATCAGCAAGTCGTTCGGGGCGACCCGCGCGCTCGACGGCGTCGACCTGGACGTGCGATCCGGCGAGATGGTCGCGCTGCTCGGCGCGTCGGGGTCGGGCAAGTCGACGCTGCTTCGCCAGGTCTGCGGCCTGGCGGCGGCCGACGGCCGCGGCAGCGTCGAGGTGTTCGGGCGCAGCATCCAGCGCGACGGCAGGCTCGCGAAGGACCTTCGCGAGCAGCGCAGCCGGATCGCGGTGATCTTCCAGCAGTTCAACCTGGTCGACCGCCTGCCGGTGATGCTCAACGTGCTCGTCGGCTCGCTGCACCGCCAGCCCTGGTGGCGCGCATTGCTGCGCCAGTTCCCGGCGCACGAGCGCGCGCGCGCCTACGAGGCGCTCGACAAGGTCGGCATCGCGCATGCCGCGTGGCAGCGCGCGTCGACGCTGTCCGGCGGCCAGCAGCAGCGCGCGGCGATCTCGCGCGCGATGGTGCAGTGCGCGCGCCTGGTGCTCGCCGACGAACCGATCGCGTCGCTCGACCCCGAGTCGTCGCGACGGGTGATGGCGCTGCTTCAGCAGTTGAACCACGAGCAGGGGATGACCGTGATGGTCAGCCTGCACCAGATCGACTTCGCGTTCGCGTACTGCCCGAGAACGGTCGCGCTGCACCAGGGCCGCGTCGTCTACGACGGCCCGACGCGCGCGCTGACGCCCGAGCGGCTGCGCGACCTCTACGGCGCGGCCTCGGCCGAGCTGTTCGACCCCGGCGAGCGCCGCGCGTTCCTCAAGACCGATGCGGTCGATCCCGAGCCGGTGCCGGTGACGGCGCCGGCTACGCCGTCCCGCGACGCGGCCTGGCAGTCGCGCGGGTTGCGCGTCGCCTGAACCGCTTCAAGCCTTCCCCCGTCCCACCGAACCAGGAGCCACTCCGTGAAAGCTCGTATCCTCCCGTCCCTCGCCGTCGCAGCCGGACTGTCCATGCTCGCGTCGCCGTCCCACGCCGCGACGGACGCGATCGGCTTCGGCATCATCTCGACCGAGTCGACCCGCAACCTGAAGACCGCCTGGGCGCCGCTGCTCGCCGACATGGAGAAGGCGGTCGGCGTGAAGGTCAACGCGTTCTTCGCGCCGGACTACGCCGGCATCATCGAGGCGATGCGCTTCAACAAGGTGCAGCTCGGCTGGTTCGGCAACAAGTCGGCGATCGAGGCGGTCGACCGCTCGCAGGGCGAGGTGTTCGCGCGCAACGTCAACAAGGACGGTACCGAGGGCTACTACTCGCTGCTGGTCGTGCACAAGGACAGCCCGCTGCGCAGCCTGGACGACGTGCTGAAGCACCGCGCGACCCTGACCCTCGGCTTCGGCGACCCCAACTCCACCAGCGGCACGGTCGTGCCCGGCTACTACGCGTTCGCGAACAACGGCGTCGACCCGACGCGCGACTTCAAGCGCACGGTGCGGGCGAACCACGAGACCAACCTGCTCGCGGTGCTCGGCAAGCAGGTCGACGTCGTCACCAACAACACCGAGGCGATCGAGCGGCTCAAGCACACGCAGCCCGGCAAGGCCGACGAGCTTCGCGAGATCTGGCGCTCGCCGCTGATCCCGAGCGACCCGATCGTCTGGCGCAAGGACCTGGATCCGGCGATGAAGGCGAAGGTGCGCGACTTCATGCTGAACTACGGCAGCAAGCCCGAGCAGAAGAAGATCGTCGAGGCGCTGAACTGGAGCGGCTTCCGGGCATCGAGCGATCGCCAGCTCGTGCCGATCCGCCAGATCGAGCTCGCGAAGGCGCGTGCGAAACTCGATGCCGACACCGCGATGGACGCGGCCGAGAAGCAGCGCAGGATCGGCGAGATCGACGGCCAGCTGAAGCAGCTCCAGGCGCAGCTCGCGCAGAAGTGATCGACGCCGACCGCGCCCGGTGAGCCCGCGAGCCGAGATGCAGCACGCCAGCCTTCCCACCGGCGTCGACGCCGGGCCGCGCGCGAGCGCGCTCCCGGCGGGCGCGCTCCCTGCCGGTGCACTCGCGCCGCCGCGTTCGCTCGGCTCGATGCTCGGCTGGGCGGTGCTCGCCGCCGTGCTGGCGCTGTCGTGGCGCGGCGCGGACATGCGCCCGCTCGACCTGCTGCGCGACGCCGGCAACATGAGCGAGTACGCGAGCGGTTTCTTCCCGCCGGACTTCGCGCAGTGGCGCTACTACGCGAGCGAGCTGATCGTCACGCTGCAGATCGCCGTCTGGGGGACCGCGCTCGCGATCGCGAGCGCGGTTCCGCTCGGCCTCGCGAGCGCGGCCAACATCGCGCCGTGGTGGGTTCGCCAGCCGGTGCGCCGGGCGATGGACGCCTGCCGCTCGATCAACGAGATCGTGTTCGCGCTGCTGTTCGTCGTCGCGGTCGGGCTCGGGCCCTTCGCGGGCGTGCTCGCGCTCTGGGTGCACACGACCGGGGTGCTGTCCAAGCTGTTCTCCGAGGCGATCGAGGCGATCGACCCGGCGCCGGTCGAGGGCATCCGCGCGACCGGCGCACGCAAGCTCGAGGAGATCGCCTACGGCGTGGTGCCGCAGGTGATGCCGCTGTGCGTGTCGTTCGCGCTCTACCGGTTCGAATCGAACATCCGGTCGGCGTCGGTCGTCGGGATGGTCGGCGCCGGCGGTGTCGGCATGGTGCTCTGGGACGTGATCCGCAGCTTCCAGTACGCCGAGACCGCCGCCGTCCTGCTGATGCTGATCGTCGTCGTGACGGTCGTCGACCTGCTCTCCGCGAGACTCAGGCGCTACCTCGTCTGAGGCGTCGCGTCGCGGCGTGTACGCGACGCGACGTTCAATGCACGCGCCTACCCTCGCGCCAGACTTCGCCGATCGCCGGCTGGCCGTCGTGGATCCGCACCCTAGCGAGGTCCGCACGCAGTCCCGGCGCGATGCGGCCGCGGTCGGTGAGCTTCGCGGCGGCGGCTGCGTCGACGGTCACCGTCGCCATCGCCCGCGGCAGGTCGAAGCCGGCCGCCTCCTGAAGCCGCCACGCGGCGTTGATCAGGCTCGCCGGCACGTAGTCCGACGACAGCACGTCGAGCAGCCCGGCGGCGGCCAGCGCCGCCGCCGAGACGTTGCCCGAGTGCGAGCCGCCGCGCACGACGTTCGGAGCGCCGGCGATCGTCGCGAGGCCGAGCGCCTTCGCGCGAACCGCCGCGACGAGCGAGGTCGGGAACTCGCTGATCGACGCACCGAGCGCGAAGGCCTCGTCCACGTGCGCCTCGGTCGTGTCGTCGTGGGTCGCGAGCGGTATCCCCCACTCGCGCGCGACGTCGACGAAGTGGCGCCGGTTCGGCACCGCATACTGCGCCTGGCGCTGCGGCGCGAGTTCGACTTCGCGCTCGAAGCGCGCCTCGCTCCACCCCTTCTTGCCGGTGTAGTAGATGCGGGCGTGCGAGATGTCGGTCCACTGGCGCTGGCCCGGCGTGTGGTCCATCAGCGAGATCAGGCGCAGCCGCGGGCGGCCGACGAAGGCTTCGAAGAGTTCGCGCGCGTTCTCGGCGGGAAGCTCGCAGCGAACGTGCAGGAAGTGGTCGGCGCGGAGCAGGCCGGCGTGTGCGAGCGCGTCGATGTCGTCGAGCACGCGCGACTGGCTCTCGGCGCGGAAGCCGTCGTCGTAGGGGTCGCCGACGCCGAGCGCGTCGTATACCGTCGTGATGCCTGCCCCGATGATCTCGGCGTCGTGCGCGAGGATCGCCGGCGCGCTCGGAAAGCGCGTGCGGGGCCGCGGCACGAGGTGGCGCTCGAGATTGTCGGTGTGCAGCTCGATCAGGCCGGCGACGAGGTGGTCGCCGCCGAGGTCGAGCGCGCCCGCCGGCACCGACGCGCCTTCGCAGACGTCGACGATCCGACCGTCGATGGCGCGAAGCGATCCGCGAACGACGTCGTCCGCGAGCACGATCCGTGCGTTCGCGATCACCAGCTCGCCGCTGCGCATCGTCCGGTCGGACCGTTCGAGCGCCTGCGGTCTGCCGAGGGTTCGTGTGTCCATCAGACCGCGTGCTCCCGGGTGGCGAGTGCGCGGCGCACGAGGTCGTCGTGGAAGATCCCGAGGACGGCGGCGCCGCGCTCGCGGACCTCCCGGATGATCCGCACGACGGCGTCGCGGTTGCGTTCGTCCAGCGACGCCGTCGGCTCGTCGAGCAGCAGCACCGGGCGGGGGCGGATCAGCGCGCGCGCGATGTTGACCCGCTGCTGTTCGCCGCCGGAGAAGGTCGCCGGCGGCAGGTGCCAGAGGTCCTTGCCCAGGTTCAGCCGCGAGAGCCACTCGCGCGCGAGCGCGCGTGCCGACGCCTGTGCGTCGGCGAACGCGCCATCGGCGATCCCCTCCGGGTGCGACGCGAGCGCCTCCTCGATCAGCGGCTCTGCGACCAGGTCGAGCGAGGACACCCGCGGGATCGCCCGCAGGAACTGGCTGACGTGCCCGAGGGTCGTGCGCCGGAGCACGCGCATGCGCATCGGCGTGACGCCGCTGAGCGCGATCCGCCGCGTGCCGGATTCGAGCGAGATGCTGCCGGCGTCGGCCTCGTAGTTGCCGTAGATGCAACGCAGCACGGTCGACTTGCCGCGTCCCGAGGGCCCGGTCAGCGCGACGCACTCGCCGCCGTCCACGTGCATCGAGAAGTGCTCGAGCACCGGTCTCGCGAGCCCGTCGCGCTGGTGCAGCACGAAGCGCTTGTCGATCGCGTCGACGCGAAGGCGCAGGTGTGTCATGGCAGCTCCGAGGAGACCAGCAACTGCGTGTGCGGGTGCCGTGGGTCGTCGAGCACCCGGTCGGTGAGCCCGCTCTCGACGATGTCGCCGGCCTGCATGACCAGCGTGCGGTGCGCGAGCAGGCGGGCGACGCCGAGGTCGTGGGTGACGATGATCGCCGCGAGCTGCAGGCGCGCGACCAGTTCGCGCAGCAGGTCGAGCAGGCGCGACTGCACCGAGACGTCGAGCCCGGAGGTGGGCTCGTCGAGCAGCACCATGCGCGGCGACGACACGAGGTTGCGCGCGATCTGAAGGCGCTGGCGCATGCCGCCGGAGAACGCGGTGGGCGAGTCGTCGATCCGCGCCACGTCCAGCTCGACGCGCCGCATCCAGCGCTCGACCTCGGTGCGGGTGCTGCCGTACTCGCGCCAGCCGATCCCGAGCAGGCGCTCGGCGACGTTGGCGCCGGCACTCGCACCCATGCGCAGTCCGTCGGTGGCCGCCTGGGCGACGAAGCCCCACTGCGTGCGCGCGAGTTCGCGGCGCCTCGCTTCGGGCAGCGCGTGGATGTCGACCCAGTCCGCACCGTCCGGATCCCGCCAGCGGACCGTGCCCGCGGTCGGTGCGAGCCGCGCGGCGATCGTGTTCAACAGCGTGGTCTTGCCCGAGCCCGACTCGCCGAGCACCGCGAGCACCTCGCCCGGATGCAGATCGAAGCGCGCCGCGTTCACGGCGACGCGCGGGCCGAAGCGGACGCTGACGTCCTCGACCCGGAGCAGCGGCGGGCTGCACGCGGCGTCGTCGTCGAAGGCGATCGTCATGTCGCGCCGCCCGCCTCGCGCGCCTCGAGCTGCTCGCGACAATAGTCGGTGTCCGAGCAGGTGCGCAGGTGCTCGCCGTCGTCGAGCACGACCTCGTCGAGCCAGCTGGTGCGCGAGCCGCAGCGAGCGCACTCGCCGCCCTGGTGGCCGGGGTCGAACGGATAGTCGTCGAAGTCGAGGCTCTTCACGTCGGTGTAGGGGGGAATCGCGTGGATGCGCTTCTCGCGCCCGGCACCGAACAGCTGGAGCGCGGCCATCCGGTGCATCTTCGGGTTGTCGAAGCGGGGGATCGGGCTCGGCGCGGCGACGTAGCGTCCGTTCACCAGCACCGGATGGTCGTACGCGCTCTCGATCCGGCCCCAGCGCGAGATGTCCTCGAACAGCTTCACGTTCATCAGACCGTACTCGCGGAACGCGTGCAGCTTCAGTGCCTCGCCGCGCCGCGGCTCCAGGCGATAGAGCGGCTCGGGCTGCGGCACCTGGTAGACGAGCACCTGGTGTTCGCCGAGGGCGATCTCGGGAATCCGGTGACGCGTCTGGATGATCGTCGCCTCGCGCGTCCGCTCGGTCGTCGCGACACCGGTCGTGCGCACGAAGAAGCGCCGGATGTTGATCGCGTTGGTGGTGTCGTCCGATCCCTGGTCGATCACCTTGAGCCGGTCGGCCCGGCCGATCAGCGCGGCGGTGAGCTGGATGCCGCCGGTGCCCCAGCCGTAGGCGAGCGGCATCTCGCGCGAGCCGAAGGGCACCTGCAGCCCGGGGACGGCGACAGCCTTGAGGATCGCGCGGCGGATCATCCGCTTGGACCCTTCGTCGAGCCAGCCGAAGTTGTAGCCCGCCTTCACGTCTGCTCTCCGCGCAGCGCGCGCAGCAGCGCGAGCTCGGACTCGAAGGTCACGTAGTGCGGCAGCTTGAGGTGCTGGACGAAGCCGGACGCCTCGACGCTGTCGCCGTGCATCAGCACGAACTCGGCGTCCTGGGCCGGCTGCAGGCCGCCGTCTGCGCACTCGCCGAACTCGTCGTGGCGCTGGGCCCGGTCGACGAGCGCCATCGCCATCGCCTTGCGTTCGGTGGCACCGACGGTGAGGCCGTAGCCGCGGGTGAAGCGCGGGGACGCCTCGGTGTCGGTGAACTGGGTGAGCATCTGGCACTCGCTGACGACGATCTCGCCGACGCTGATCGCGAAGCCCAGCTCCGGCGGCTCGATTTCGAGCGCGACCTTGCCGATGCGCAGGTCGCCGGCGAAGGGGTGCGAGTTCGCGTAGCCGCGCTGGGTCGAGTACGCCATGCCGAGGAGCCAGCCTTCGTCGCTGCGCGCCATCATCTGCAGCCGGGCGCTGCGCTCGAGCGGGAACGAGGGCGGCGAACGCGTGATGTCCTGCGGGTCGGGGTCGCCGTCGGCGGGGCTGGCCGGCTCGAGCAGGCCCTGCGCGGCGAGCGCGTCGAGCGCACCCGGCACCCGGGCATCGCGCGCTTCGCCGGATCGTGCGTCGGCTGCGCGAGGCCGCGTCGCCGCGTCGGTCGGCGCGGTCGGTCCAACGTCGCCGCTGCCGTCGCCGCTGCCGTCGCTGCTGTCGTCGCCATCGTCGTCGTCGTCGTCGAGCAGTCGCTGCGTGTAGTCGAAGGTCGCGCCGAGCAGCTGGCCGCCCGGCAGGTCCTTGAAGATCGCGGACACGCGGCGGTCGACGCGCATCCGCGCGGTGTCCAGCGGCAGGCTGTCGACGAAGCGGGGCAGCGTCGTGCGGTATGCGCGAAGCAGGAAGCTCGCCTCGACCAGGTCGCCGCGCGCCTGCCGGATCGCGAGCGCGGCCAGCCGCGGATCGTGCACGCCGGCGTCGGCCATGACCCGGTCCACCAGCAGGCCGAGCTGCTCGACGAGCTGCCCGATCCCGAGCCGGGCGTGCCCGCCGCTTCCCCGGCGCGCCTCGTCGAGCAGCCGGTACGAGGCTTCGATCGCCTGTTCTCCCCCCTTGACCGCGATGTACATGTCAGTGCGCTCCGGCGGACCGGGTGGCCAGCAAGGTGCTGCGCGGGATCGCGGCGCAGTGCCCGCCGGCGCACAGCAGCAGGTCGATCCCGGTCGGGTACGCGGGCTGCATCGCGATACGTGCCGCCCAGAACGTTGCGTCGGGTCCGTCGACGGTCAGCGACTGCGCGTGCTCGATGCCCGGTCCCTGCAGGCGCAGCGCGAGCGGCGCCTGCGTCGCGTCGTCGCGATGCGGGTCCGTGTCCAGGGTCGCGACCTCCATCACGAGGGTCGCGCCGTCTTCCGGATGCTCGTCGGTGCCGTGCGCGAGATCGGCGAGCGAGAGCCCCGGCAGGTCGCTGCGCGCGCAGAACGCGAAGGCCGCGTCGCGCGCCGCGTCGACGACCGGTGCGCCGGCGTGGAAGCGGATGAAGCCGAGCACGCGCTCGTCGCGTCGAAGCGATGCCGACAGCCAGACCGGGGTCGTCGCGTCGCACAGGACGAGCAGGCACGCCGCCATCGACGCCGACATCGCGCGCGGCCGGTCGATCGTGCCTTCGTCGATCCGGCCGATCCGTCCCGGCCGCGCGGTCGCGTCGAGCAGGGTCCGGAACGCGCGCTGCGCGTCGTGCACCGGATCGTCGAAACCGGTGGCGATCTCGTTCAGGTCGATGATCATGCGACGACGAGCTCGTGGAAGCGCACGCGGCTCGACTCGGCCGCGGCGCGATCGGCGGCGTGCCGCCTCGACCGGGCGTCGCGCAGCACCGCGAGCACCGGCTGCTCGAGGACGGCGTGCCACTGCGGCACCTGCAGCAGCGCGTCGAGCTTCGCGATCAGTTCGACCTTCGCCAGGTCGTGGCCGATCGCGTAGCCGACGCCGGCGGTGCGCAGGGCGCTGCGCACGACGCAGCGGCTGACGGTCACCTCGACGAGGTTGAACCGCGCGCCGGTGCCCCCGATGCGCCCTCTCGCCATCACGAGGCCGGTGTGCGCGGCACGCAGCACCGTGAAGGTCTGCGAGTCGATGCGGCTGCCGACCGCCTCGACGAGTTCGGCGGGCTCGCTCGCCGCGAGCAGGCCCAGCCATCCGGGCCGATCCATCGTCGTTGTCATCAACTGTTCATCTTCCGAGGCTGCAATCACGGATCCCGATTCGGAATGGCGAGATGCTGGGACCCGACGATGACAATGGCGTGAATGCCGGGCCCACAGGCTGGGTGGCACCCGCCGAGCTGCACGCGATCAGCCGCAGCTCGCCGACGCGCTGGCGCGAGGTCGCGCTCGCGATCGCGCGTGCGATCGGCGAGGGGGCCCTGCAACCCGGCGCCCGCCTGCCGAGCGAACACGCGCTCGCCGAGTCGTATCGGGTCAACCGGCACACGGTCCGGCAGGCGCTCGCGCGGCTGGTCGAGGTCGGGTGGCTGGAGGTGCGCCGCGGCCGCGGAAGCTTCGTGAGGGCGCGCGCGATCGACTACCCGCTGACGCTGCACACCCGCTTCAGCCGTAACCTGGGCGAGTACGCGTCGCGCGCGCTGCGCGAGCTGATCGACCTGCAGTGGACGACCGATCGCGAGTGGACGACGGCGCTCGGGCTCGAGCCGGGCATGCGCGCGCGCTGCCTGAAGATCCGCTCGTCGCTGTTCGGGCATCCGTTGAGCGTGAGCGAGTCGGCGTTCGCGTCGCCGCGCTTCGACGGCATCGCCGACTTGTTCTCGCAGACGCGATCGCTCGGGCTCGCCCTCGAGCGCCTCGGCGTGCGCGGCTACCAGCGTCGCCGAAGCACGATCTCGTCGCGCCTGCCGACGGCGATCGAGGCCGAGTGGCTGCAGCGACCGCCGGCCGCGCCGGTGCTGGTCGTCGACTTCCTGAACGTCGACATCGACGGGCTGCCGATCGAGGCGGGGCGCAGCGTGTTCGCTGCGGACGCGATCCATCTCGTCGTCGAACCCTGATCCGGATCGGAGGCGCGCGGTGGGCCCGAGCCTGGCAGCACGATACGCGGTCTACTGGATGCCGACGCCCGAGGATCCGCTGGCGGTGATCGGTCGCGAGTGGCTCGGCCGCGACGCCGCGAACGGCAACGCGGTGGGTGGGCCGCCGGCGGGCCTGAGGGCCGCGGTGTGGCGCAAGCTGGTGGCCGGCCCGGCGCGGTACGGATTCCACGCGACGCTGCGCGCGCCGATGCGGCTCGTGCAGGGTGCCGGCGAAGCCGACGTGCTCGCGGCCCTGCATCGCCTGGCCCGGACCCTCACGCCGGTCGCGCTGCCGCGGCTGGGCGTGTCCTGGCTGGGCGAGGCGCTGGCGCTGAGGCCCTTCGACGGCGAGGGCGCGGTTCTGAACAGCGCGCCGCTTCGCGACTTCGCGCAGGCCGTCGTCGAGGCGATGGATCCGCTGCGCGCGGCGCCGACCGCGTCCGATCTGGCGCGCCACGACCTCGGCGCGCTGACCGGCCGCCGACGCGAGCTGCTGCTGCGCTGGGGCTACCCGCACGTCGCCGAGCAGTTCCGCTTCCACCTGACTTTGACCGGCGCGCTCGGCGGCAAGACGGCCGCGAGCCGACGCTACCTCCAGGCGCTGCTCGCGCGCCATTTCGAGCCGGTGCTGGGCCTGCGCCGCGAGCTCGGCGCGTTGACGCTCTTCGTGCAGCCGCACCCCGATCTCGACTTCGTCGCGCGCGCGAGCGTGCCGCTCGGGCGGCACGGCGTCGGGCTCGGCGCCGCGACGTCGCCGGCCGACCCGGTCGCCCGGGTCCCGGACGACCAGGCCGCTCAGCGCGCGACGCGTCTGCGTTCGCCGAGCAGCGGTTCGGACAGGAACGCGCAGACGCGTGCCGTGTAGCGCGCCGGGTCGGCGCGGAAGCCGCCGACGTGGGCGTCGTCGTCGATGATCCACAGCCGGGCGTCGGCCGCGACCTGCAGCTCGAACGCGTGGTCCAGCGGGATCACCGGGTCGCCCGAGGTGTGGATCACCATCACCGGCCGGCCGCGCAGGCGCGCGGCGTACTCGGCCGGCCGGAACTGGTGCATGAAGGTGCCCAGCAGCATTCGCGCGGCGAGCAGCGTACCGGGCAGCAGCACGTTGCCCGCGCCGAGCGGCAGCGCCTGGTGGAAGTGGCGCCGCGCGATGCGGCCGAAGTCGGCGAAGGTGCAGTCGGTCACGACGGCGCCGATCGCCGGCTCCTCCGCGGCGGCGGCGAGCGCGGCCGCGCCGCCCATCGATGCGCCGATCACCGCGATGCGCGTGCGCTCGTAGCCGCTCGCGAGGAGCCAGTCGACCGCGCCGAGCACGTCGAGCCGCTCGTGGTGGCCGAAGCTCACCCGGCCGGTCGCGCTCTCGCCGTGGCCGCGCAGGTCGATCGTCAGCACCGACACGCCCATGTCGTTCAGCGCGAGCACGAGCGGCTGCGTGTCGGCCTCGAGTTCGAAGCCCTTCGACGATCCCCGGCCGTGCACCAGGATCGCGGCGGCGCGCGAGCCGATCGACGGGATGTACCACGCCGACAGCGCGACGGCGTCGCGGCGGCTCGGGATCTCGACGACCAGGTGTGCCGGGCTTCGTCGGCGAGGGCACGCGACCGCCTGGCGCGCAGACCGCGTGAAGCGATGGCCAAGCGCTGCCGACACCATTGCATAGGCACCGCCGGCGATTCCGGCGGCGATCGCGGTCGTTTCCATCATGATGCGCTCCATCCGTTGGGTACGGGCGCATCGAAGGATGAAGCGGTCTTGCTGCACTGCGATGACAGCGTCGCGAACGTGCGACCGGGCGCGGCCTGCACGCCCGCACGCCGCTTCGGACGTCGCCGATCGTCGGTGCCGGCGGCCCCAGCCGGCGGTGGGCGACCCTAGTAGACGGCGGGCACGTACAGGTCGGCGGGCACGGGCTGGCGCGAGTATTCCTTGTGACGCTGGCGCTGCGGCAGCGCGATCGGCGGGTGCTCGACCTCTTCGTACGGAAGCTGCGAGAGCAGGTGGTGGATGCAATTGAGTCGCGCGCGCTTCTTGTCGTCCGCGGCGACGACCCACCAGCGCGCCTCGTCGATGTGCGTGCGCTCGAGCATCACTTCCTTGGCGCGCGTGTAGTCTTCCCAGCGGCGCCTGGACTCGAGGTCCATCGGGCTGAGCTTCCACTGCTTGAGCGGGTCGTGGATGCGCGCGAGGAAGCGCAGGTGCTGCTCCTCGTCCGACACCGAGAACCAGTACTTGATCAGCGTGACGCCGCTGCGCACCAGCATCCGCTCGAACTCGGGCACCGTGCGGAAGAACTCCTCGATCTGCTCGTCGGTGCAGAACCCCATCACCCGCTCGACGCCCGCGCGGTTGTACCAGCTTCGATCGAAGAGCACGATCTCGCCGCCGGCCGGCAGGTGGGACACGTAGCGCTGGAAGTACCACTGGGTGCGCTCGCGATCGTTCGGCGCCGGCAGCGCGGCGACCCTGCACACGCGCGGGTTCAGGCGCTGCGTGATGCGCTTGATCACGCCGCCCTTGCCGGCGGAGTCGCGGCCCTCGAACAGCACGACGACCTTGTGCTGCGTCTTGACCACCCAGTCCTGGAGCTTCACCAGTTCGCCCTGCAGACGGAGCAACTCGCGGAAGTAGCGGCGGCGCGCGTCGATCGCCGCCTGGTTGCGCGGCTCGGGCGCGGCGCCGGGCGCCTGCATGCGGCTATCGTCGAGTTCGAGCTCCAGCTCCTCGTCGAGGCTGTCGCTGAAGTCGGCGTGCAGGCGCCTCAGGAATTCGCTGTCATCGGAGATCATCGCTTCGGACGCACGGGCCGCGGGAGGCAGGCAGTGTGGCGTCGGAATGTGACAGAACCGTGACCCACCGGCGGCCAGTGCGAGCGCTCGACGTCCTGACGGTCCCGACGGCAGGCGGAATCGGTCGGCGGAAACTGTGGCATTGTCCTGCCTGTGGCGACCTCTCCGGGTGACGTCACCGCTGGCACGCGATCGGCGTGCCATCGAGGCGCGCGAGCCGGCGCGCCGCCCGCTCCCCCGATGGCCGCCGAGGGACGCGACCCGGCAGGCCGACCACACCCCAGGAGCGGTGCGACGATGTACGACCCAGGATTCATGCGGCAGGCGTTGCGCCTCGCCGCTGACGCGTCGGCGACGCCCGGCACCCGGCCCTTCGGCGCCGTCGTCGTGCGGGACGGGCGCGTCGTCGGCTCGGGCCTCAATCACGTGCTCGCCAACGCCGATCCGACCTCGCACGGCGAGATCGAGGCGATCCGCGATGCCTGCCGCGCGCTCGGCACCGTCGATCTGTCGGGCTGCGAGCTGTACACCTCGTGCGAGCCCTGCCCGCTGTGCGTCGCGGCGATGCGCATCGCCGGCATCCGGACGGTCTGGTATGGGGCGTCGCTCGCGCAGTCCGACGCGGTGCTCGGCACGCTGCCGGACGGCGAGCGCCGCGCCATCGACGTCGACGACCTTCGCGCGCAGGCCGGGGTGCCGCTGGCCGAGGGGGCGATCGCGTCGTCGCAGCGGATGTCGCAGGAAGCCGTCGCGGTACTCGAAGCCTGGGCCGCACCGCGCCGGTCGTCGCCGGCGGTCCGGGTCGCGATCGAGCGGCTGGTCGCCGCCCGCCGCGACGGCGTCGCCGCGCAGGTGCCCGACGCGCCGGCGCTCGCGACGCCGGCCGAGGCCTACGCGGTCCAGGCCGGCGTCGCGAGCGCGCTGCACTGGTTCGACGGGGTACCGGCCTTCTGGAAGTCGGGCGGCGGCTCGCGCACCGCCGTGCAGACGCACGCACCGCTCCCGCCCGCCGGCGTGCTCGCGAGCCCCGCCGACCTGTCGGGCCGGCGCTTCGCGCACGGCCACGTCGAGATCGAGATCGCGCTGCGGCTCGGTCGCGACGTGGACGCCGCGACGGCCGCAACGTTGGACCCGACGGCTGCCGCCCGCCTGGTCGACGCGATGTGCGTGGCGATCGAGATCGTCGACACGCGCTGGCGAGACGGGCTCGACGCGCCGCCGCTCGCCAAGCTCGCCGACCTGCAGGCGCACGGCGCGCTCGTGCTGGGCGGGTGGGTGCCGTGGCGTGCGGTCGACTGGGCACGGCAGCGCTGCGAGGCGCGGATCGGCGACGCGCCGCTGCGCGAGTACGTCGGCGCGCATTCGATGGGCGACCCGGCGTGGGTGCTGCCGCGCTGGCTGCGGCACGCGAGCAGCGACGGATCGATCGTACCCGACGGAACCGTCGTCACGACCGGATCGTGGTGCGGCATGCTGCCGGTGGCGACCGGACAGGCCGTCGTCGCGCGCTTCGACGACATCGGCGACGCCCGGGGGCAGCTGTGATGCGGCGGGATTTCCAAGGCTACGGCGCGCGGGTGCCGTCGATGCGCTGGCCGAACGGCGCCGGGCTCGCGGTGTCGCTGGTGCTCAACGTCGAGGAGGGCGCCGAACTCTCGCTGGGCGCGGGCGACGAACGCAACGAGGCGGTGCACGAGGTGACCCAGCAGGTCGACGGGGCGCCGGACCTGTGTCTGGCGTCGCATTTCGAGTACGGCACCCGTGTCGGCTATCGGCGCATCGCCGACGTCGTCGCCGCCGCCGGGATGCCGATGACGCTGAACGCCTGCGCGCGCAGCCTCGTCGGCGTGCCCTGGCTCGCGCAGGACGCGATCGCGCGCGGCCACGAGATCTGCTCGCACGGCTGGCGCTGGGAGGCCCACGCCGGCATGGACGAAGCGCACGAGCGCGCGCTGATCGCGCGCGCGCACCAGGAGATCGCGCGGGTCGCCGGTGTCGCGCCGGTCGGCTGGCACACGAAGTCGAGCGCCTCGGTGAACACCCGCCGGCTGCTGGTCGAGCACGGCGGTTTCCTGTACGACAGCGATGCCTACAACGACGACCTGCCGTGGTATGCCGACGTCGCCGGCCGCCCGCACCTGGTGTTGCCGTACGCGTTCGACACCAACGACATGCGCTTCTTCGGCACCCACGCGTTCGTGCGCGGCGCCGACTTCGCCGACTACACGATCGACAGCCTCGAGTGGCTGCTGCGCGAGTCGCGCGACGCGCCGCGGATGATGTCGATCGGCTTGCACCTGCGCATCATCGGGCGCGCCGGCCGCATCGGCGCGTTGCAGTCGACCCTCGCGTGGCTGCGATCGCAGGCGGGTGTCTGGGTCGCGCGGCGCGACCAGATCGCGCGCCACTGGCTGCAGGCGGTTCCGCCGGGCACGTGAGCCGCTCGGGGTGTCCGTGCCTGGTCAGCGCACCATGCGGTTGAGGCCGACGCCGCGCGCACCCGCGATCAGCGCCAGCAGCGCGAGCATGATCAGGCCGGTCGAGATCGCGGCGAGCGTCGGGTCGGGCGATTCCTCGAGGTACTGCAGCATCTTGATCGGCAGCGTCTTGTTGCGCGCGTCGGTCAGGAAGATCGAGATCGGATAGTTGTCCATCGATGCGAGGAACGCGAACAGCCCCGACGTGAGGAAGGCCGGCGCGAGGTTCGGTGCGAGCACCTGCAGCACCGCCCGGGGATAGCCGAGGCCGAGCGTGCGCGCCGCGTCGATCAGCGCGAAGTCGAAGCGCTCGAGCGCGGCGAGCAGCGTGCGCACCACGAAGGGCAGCGTCACGACGACGTGCGCGATCAGCAGCCCGGTCCACGCGTCGCGCAGGCCGACGCCGCGCAGGAACTGCAGCATCGCGACGCCGATCACCAGCCCCGGCATCATCAGCGGCGAGACTGCGAAGGTCGCGATCGCCTCGCGTCCGCGGAAGTGCCCCCGCACGACCGCGATCGCCGCCGCCGTGCCGAGCACGAGCGCCGCGAGCGTCGAGAGCAGCGCGATCTGCACCGACAGCCACACGCTGTCCCAGAAGCCGGCTTTTCGGGCGATCGCGGCGTACCAGCGCAGCGACCACTCGGGCGGCGGCAGCGTGTAGACCGACGACGAGGTGAACGACACGGCCACCGTCACCAGCAGCGGCCCCAGCAGGAACACGACCACCAGCAGCGCGACGATCCAGCTCGCGACGAGGCCGGCGCGTTCCACGCGCGTCACCGGCGTGCTCCGGGCGTCGCGCGCGTCACGGCCGGGGACCCGAGACGCGCCGCGCGAGCCAGCTGCTGCCGAGCACCACCGCGATCGCGATCGACAGCAGGATCGCCGAGATCGACGAGCCCAGCTGCTCGTTGCGCAGGAACAGGTAGGAGCGCGCGATCAGCATCGCCATCGTCTGGCTTCGCTCGCCGACGATTAGGCTCGGGATCACGTACATCGACACCGCCATCGAGAACACGAAGGCCGAGCCTGCGATCACGCCGGGCAGCGTCAGCGGGAACACGACCCACCAGAAGCGGCGCCACGGACCCGCGCCGAGCGTCGTCGCGGCCTCGGGCAGCCGCGCGTCGAGCTGGCTCACGACCGCGTAGATCGGCAGCACCATGAACGGCAGGAACACGTTCGCCGCCGCCACCACCAGCGCCGGCTCGGTGAACAGCATGCGCACCGGCGAATCGACGACCCCGAGCGCGAGCAGCGTCTTGTTGATCAGGCCGTCGCTGCGAAACAGGATCGACCACGCGAAGGTCTTGACCACGACGCCGACCGCGAGCGGCAGCACCATCGCGACCAGCAGCACGCCCTGCACGACGCCCCGCGCCGCCGCCAGCACGAACGCGGTCGGGTACGCGAGCAGCAGCGCGAGCAGCGTCGTCAGCGCCGCGACCCGCACCGTGCGCCACAGGATGTTCAGGTGGAACGGGTCGCCGAAGAACTCGACGTAGCCCGCCAGCGACGGGAAGCGGCCCTGCGCGCTCAGGCTCTTGAACAGCAGCAACGCGAGCGGCAGCGCGTAGAGCAGCGCCAGGTAGGCCAGTGCGGGCGCCGCCAGCAGCGCGAAGCGGTCCACGCGCGGCGCGAGCCGCCCGGGCGCTGCGATCACGGTCGGTGTCACGGTCGCGGCCCTCGCCCGCTTCAGTGGCTCGCCGGATAGACGAGCGTGTCCTCGACCGGCCACGCCCACGCGACCCGCTCGCCGGCGCGCGGCGTGTTCGTCGCGTCGGCGAGCGCCGCGCCCTCCGGCACGCGCGCGCCGTTGCCCGAGCGCTCGCAGAGCAGACGGTCGCCTTCCTGCGCGCGGCCGTAGACGTGCGTCCGGGCGCCGAGCCTCACGACGTCGCTCACCTCGACGACGATGCGGTTGGTGCCCGGCACGCCGCCGCCGCCGGACGGCACGATGCGGATGCATTCCGGACGGATGCCGACGAGCACGCGGCTGCCGGGCGTGAAGTTCGCACGCGCGGTGATCGGCCCCTCGACGGTGTCGATCGTCGCGATGCCGTCCGCCACGGCACGCACGCTGCCGGCGAGCCGCGTCGACAGGCCGACGAAGTCGAGCGCGAAGGCCGTCGCCGGGCGCGAGTACAGCGTCGCCGGATCGGCGAAGTGCTCGATCCGTCCGGCGTTCATCACGGCGATGCGGTCCGACACCGTCAGCGCCTCGTCCTGGTCGTGGGTGACGAAGACCGCGGTCATGCCACGGCTGCGCAGCAGCGCGCGCAATTCGATCTGCATCGTCTCGCGCAGCTTGCGGTCGAGCGCCGAGAAGGGCTCGTCGAGCAGCAGCAGGTCGGGGTCGACGACCAGCGCCCGCGCGACCGCGACCCGCTGCTGCTGCCCGCCCGACAGCAGCGTCACCGGGCGTCGCGCGTATTCGCTCATCCGCACCAGCGCGAGCGCCTCGTCGACCGCGGCGCCGGCGGCGGCACCGGAGATGCCGCGCGCGCGCAGCCCGAACGCGACGTTGTCGTGCACGTTCAGGTGCGGGAACAGCGCGTAGCTCTGGAACACGACCGACACGTTGCGCCGGTGCGCCGGCACGCGCGACAGGTCGCGCTCGCCGAGCACGATCCGCCCCTCGTCGGCAGGCACCAGCCCCGCGATCAGTCGCAGCAGCGTCGTCTTGCCGCAGCCGGAGGGGCCGAGCAGCGACACCAGCTCGCCGCGCGCAACCGAGAAGTCGAGCTGCCGGACCACCTGCTGGCCGCCGTAGCGCTTGCCGATGCCTTCCACGCGCAGGTGCGCCGGCGCGCGCGCAGCGTCTGCCGCGGGCAGGCCGGCCGGAACCGATGCCGCCACGGGTCGCTCAGGCGGCCATCATCTTGTCGAAGCGGGTGATCCAGGTCTTGCGGTTCTTCGCGACGAAGGCCCAGTCCGGCGAGAACACCTCGACGCCGGTCGGCGACGACGCGACCGGCGGCACGCTCGTGTTGGCCGGCAGCGACGACGAGAACTCGGCGATCTTCGCCTGCAGTTCGGCGCCGAGCATCTCGTTGACGTAGCCCTGCGCGAGCTCCGGGTTGGGCCCGTTCTTCACCAGGCAGATGCCCGAGGGCATCGCGAAGATGCCTTCCTTCGGCGCGGCGAGATCGACCGCCGCGCCGGCCGCCTTGCGAGGCAGCGTGTACGACGAGAAATTGCCGGCGAGCAGGCTGATCTCGCCCTGCTCGAGCAGGTTGAAGGCCTGCGACATCACCGCGTACACGTTCAGCACGTTCGGCCTGAGCGCGGCGAGCTTGTCGAACGCGGCGTCGATGTCGTATTGCGCCTGCGCGAGCGGCTTGCCGGTCGCCAGGTGCGCGGCCATGAACAGGGTCCACATGCCTTCGGTGTTCTGCAGCGACGGGAGGATCACCTTGCCCTTGTACTGCGGGTCCCACAACTGCGCCCAGCTGCCGACCGACTTGAGCTTGCCGGTGTTGTAGGCGACGCCCGCCCACGGCTGCACGTAGTTCGCCCACATGCCGTCCATGTGCACCGCGCCCTTGCGCAGCTTCGCGACGTTCGGCGCGTTGGCCGCGGTGATCGGCGCGAGCAGGCCGAGTTCGACCGCCTGGATCATCACCGGATCGTCCATCTGCACGACCGACAGGTACGGCTTGTCCTTGTTCGCGCTCATCTTCTCGAGGTTGACGCTCGACTTCGTGCCCTCGAACAGGATCGACAGGCCCAGCTTCTCCTTCATGTGCGGCGCGACGAGCTTCTCCATCCAGCTCGCGTGGCTGCCGGCGCAGCCGACGACGATCTCTCCGCCCTTGGCTCGCACCAGCGCGGGGGCTGCGAGCGACGCGCCGGCGATCACCGCGGCATCGCGGACGAAGCGGCGGCGGCTCGAGGGGGCGGGGGACGACGAAGGTACGGCTGGCTTCATGGCGGCGGACTCCTGCGCGGCGTCGACCGGATTGTCGACACGGGTGTAGCCAATCGGTACGCAATCCGCATGCCACCGCCTCGAGGCCCGGGAGCGCTCCCGGGCGCGGCCTTCCTGCCCGATTCGAGTGCCAGGCCCCGGCGATCGCGGTGCGGGACATTGCGCGAGGTCGCATGTCCGCACCCGTTCGGTGCGAGCGCCTGCGCCCCTCCGGTCGACATCGAGCTTTACAATATGTCACAATGCCGCGATGCGAGCCGAGACGGCGCGCGCCAGTGCACGCCGCCGGGCAATGACCGCCGCGCGTGCTTCGTCGAGGAGTCCCCGATCATCGTTCGTCACCGATGAAGACCGGAAATGCCGGCACCGGCCTGATCGCCTCGGCTTCGCGCAGCACCACCCAGATCTTCTTCTTCGGCTGCGCGATAATGTGCGTGCTGGGTGCGCTCGTCATGTCGGTCGTCGCGGCTCCGTTGCCGCCCGCCCTGCGGGGCGTGCTGGTCCTCGGCTGGCTCTGCTTCGCCCTGCTGCTGGCCAGCTTCGCGCTTCGCGGTCCGCCTGCGCGGCCCGAGCGCGTCATCGTCGCGATGGCGGGCATCGCGACGGTGTTGATCTTCGCGGTGGCTTACGCATGCGGCCAGGGCCTGCGCACGATCACGCTCGGGCATCTCGCGCTGATCGTCTGCCTGACCGCGATGCTCGCCGGCGTGAGCAATGCCGCCTGGCTGTGCGTCCTCGACCTGGCCGGTGTGGGATGCTTCGCGACGCTGCAGGCGTCGGGAATCATCGTGCCGGCGGCTGCGCTGGCGGGAGTCCCGACCTCCGACGACCTCCTGGCGCACGGCATGCTGCTCCTGGGCGGACTCGCGGCCGGCGCCCTAGCGTCCTTCGCGATCGTGCGCGCGAAGGGCGCGATCGAGGCGCGCGAGCGCCTGTACGCGGACCTGCTGTCGCTCGCGGCCGACCGGTTCTGGCAGGTCGACGCGCAACTTCGGATCGTGCGGGTACAGGACACGAAGCGGGAAGGCGAGGGCACGCCCGCCGTCTCGTCGCCTGCCGTGGCGTGGCCGCCCGGCCGGGTGTACAGCCCCGGCGACTGGCACGGCAGTACCGAAGCGGGAGAGGCGCTGCGCGACGCCCATCTCGAGGCCATGCGTGCGCAGCGGCCTTTCGACGATCTGATGATGATCGACCGCGACGCGCTCGGCCGCGAGCTTCGGCTCAGCGTCAGCGGGCGGCCCCGTCATTCGACCGATGGCCAGTTCATCGGCTACTGGTGCGTCGGGCGCGACGTCACCTTGCGCGAGGAACAGCAGCGGGCGCTTGCGCGGGCACGCGACGAGGCGCAGGCGGCGAACCAGGCGAAGAGCGCGTTCCTCGCGAACGTCAGCCACGAGATCCGCACGCCGCTCAGCGGGCTCATCGGCCTGACCGACCTGGCCCGGCGGTCCGGCATCGACGAAGGCGTGCGGCGCGACTACCTCGACCGCATCGACGAGTGCGCGAAGGCGCTGACCGCGATCATCGGCGACGTGCTCGATATCTCGAAGATCGAGGCAGGCAAGCTGCAGATCGAGGCGTCGACCTTCGACCTGCACGAGATGCTCGCATCGCTCGAGCGCGTCTACGGATTGCTGGTCCGCTCGCACGGTCTGGCCTTCGCGACCGAGAGGGCAGCCGAGCTGCCGCGGTGGGTGCGGGGCGATGCGGTGCGTGTACGCCAGATCCTGACGAACTTCCTGGGCAATGCGCTGAAGTTCACCCAGACCGGCGGCATCCGCCTGGTCGCGCGCCGTCTGCCCGACGGACTGGTCCGTTGCGAAGTGCACGACACCGGCGTCGGCATCGCACCGTCCGCCCAGCCCGAGCTCTTCGAGCCGTTCAGGCAGCTCGACGATTCCCGGGCGCGCCGGCACGGCGGCACCGGCCTGGGTCTGTCGATCTGCCGCAAGCTCGCCGAACTGATGGACGGCCGGGTCGGCGTGCACAGCGTCGTCGGCGAAGGCAGCTGCTTCTGGGTGGAATTGCCGCTGACCCCGGCCTACGCGCCGGTGCCGGACTCGAACCCGGGTTCCGCCGCGGTGTCGGCGACGGCCGACGGTGGGTCGGCGCTGATCGGCCGCCGGATTCTGGTCGTCGACGACAACCGTGTAAACCAGATCATCGTCCGCGCGATGCTCGAGGGCTGGGGCGCATCCGTCGGCCAGGCCGAAGACGGTGCGCAGGCGTTGCGCGCGCTCGCCGCGTCGGCCGACGGCGCCGACCCCTTCGACCTGGTGCTGATGGACATCCAGATGCCCGGGCGCAACGGCTACGAGGTCGCGGCCGAGGTCCGGCGCCGGTGGGACGCGTGCCGGCTGCCGATCATCGCGCTGACCGCGGCGGCGCTGAGTTCCGAGCGGCAGTCGGCCCTCGATGCGGGCATGGACGACGTGGTCACGAAGCCGATCGACGAGACCGCGCTGTACGACGCGATCGCCCGCGGCCTGGCGCGTCGGTCCGCGCCCGACGGGGCCGTGCGTCAGTCCGGGTGATCCGTCGGTCGTCCACTGGAAGCCCGGTCGATCCGGGCTTGGGGTGATGTGGTGGCGCCCTGCAGACGGTAGACCTTCGCGGCAGTCTCCGCGAAGAGCGCTCGCTTCTGGTCCAGGCTCGCATCGGCGCAGATGCGCTTGAACGCATTCCAGAGGTGGCGGTAGCTGCAGCTGCCTTTGTCGACGGGAAAATTGCTTTCGAACATGCAGCGACCGACCCCGAAGGCCTCGATGCAGGTTTCGACGTAGGGCTTCCAGGCACGTGCGAGCGCTTCCGAAGATGGCGGGCGCGCCTGGAGATGAAAGTCGAAGCCTGCGGTGTGCATCCCGAGCCCGCCGAGTTTCACGTGAACGTTCTCGCATGCGGCGAGCCGACGAATCGACGCCCGCCATTCGGTGAACACCTCGCTGCGTCGACCGGCAAAGCGCCCGACGCCAAGTGGTCCGCCGACGTGATCCAGGATGATCGTGGTATCGGCAAAGCGTCGCGCGAGGTCGTCCAGTTCACCGATCTGCGGGTGCAGCAGCCATGCGTCGAAACACAGGCCGGCGCGGGCGAGACACGCGAAGCCGCGGCGAAAGGACGCATCGGCCAGCAGGCCCGGCGGCGGGCTGACCTGCATCGTCCTGACACCGCCGGCATCCCAGGCGGACCCGTTGCGTATGCCGCGCAAGCGTCCTCCGGCCACCGCAAGATGGGCATCGAGCGCGCGTTCGACTTCGTCGCCGAAGCGCAGATCGACGCGGCCGACGATCGCGTCCGCCACGCGCGTAAGTCCGTAGCCGCCGCTGGCGCTCATCGCGGCGATGCCGTTCACGAATTCGGTTTCGCCCAGCGATCGAAACAGCTCGTCGCCATCGCGGCGATACATCGCGCGACATTCGACGAACACCGTCGCCTCGATGCGATGACCGCTTCCACAGTCCGCGAGAAACTCGTCGAGCAGGTACCGATCGCCGGGCCGATCCCACAGGTGGTGATGCGGGTCGACGATGCGGAGCTCGGGTTCGAGAACGGGCTCCTGTTCGAGCGCGAGCCATTGCGGCCGAGGTGCGATAAAGTTGCCCTGGTCGCGGACGGCGGATGGTGCATTATTCATCGATGTCGATCCCGTTACGGGCGGTCCCCGGACGAAAGAGCGCTGTCTGCGCGAGCATTCGCACACGATCGACGAGCGAGCGTGGAGCACGGGCGGCAATCGAGCAGGGTCACTCTACCATCGCTGCCGCGAAGGGGCGGGAACGGTTTCGACGAGGGAGGTTTCCGGGATGATCCTTGCGGCGAACGCGGTGCGGGCAAAGCTTGCCGCAGGCCGGCGGGTGGCCGGTTCGGTCGTGTACTCGTGGAGTCCGGCGGTCGCCGATGTCGCCGGATTCGCGGGTCTCGACTACCTGCGCATCGATACCGAACACGCGTGGCGACGGGATTCGTCGCTCGAGGCGCTGATCCGCGCGGCCATCCAGGGCGGCGTCGTCCCGATCGTGCGGGTCGATCGGGACGATCCGTACCTCGTTCGCAAGGTGCTCGAGCTCGGTGCCGGCGGCATCATCGTGCCGGACGTGTGCAGCGCGGAGGAGGCCGAGTCGGTCGTGAGGGCAGCGAAGTTCCCGCCGCGCGGCGAGCGCGGCTACAGCGGCAACTGTTGGTCGGCGGGATGGGGCGCCCACGCGGGAGAGGGGTGGGTGTCGTGGAGCAACCGCGAGCCGCTGATCGGCGTCATGATCGAGAACATTGAGGCGATGGACCGGATCGACGCGATTGTCGCGGTCGATGGCGTCGATTTCGTGCTGTTCGGCCCGGCCGACTTTTCGATGTCGCTCGGCCTACCTGCCCCTAAGGCCTCGGACCCGCGCGTCCAGGCGGCGATCGAGAAGACGATCGAAGCGGCCCACTCGGCCGGCAAGTTCGTGTCGCTCGGCGTCGG
This sequence comes from Lautropia sp., assembly GCA_050248115.1. GTDB lineage: Bacteria > Pseudomonadota > Gammaproteobacteria > Burkholderiales > Burkholderiaceae_E > Lautropia. Next base: position 241,750 of record JBFWSZ010000006.1, on the reverse strand, counting down.
GACCGACTCTGACGACATCCGGCGGCAGGCGAAGCGGGGCGTCGACATGCTGGAGCTGGGCAACGACCTCGGCCTGCTGCGCTCGGCCTGGAAGGCGGCAGTCTCCACGTTGGCCCTCGAGGACGATCGCTCGAAATGAGGCAATGCAGACCATGCAAATCGAATTCCGCGGCCACGACGTCATCGTATTGTTCAGTGAAGCGAGTCGACGCGCCTACGTCGCGGAGGCGATCGCGGCGTCGCAGATCTACACCTTCGCCAGCGCCTGGGACGCGCAACGAACCTGGGTGAAGGGCGAGTACGCGTATCTCGCGCCGAATGCGGCAAGCCTCCTTCTCAATCGATGCAACCTGAAGCACGATCTCTTGGAGGAAGCGGACCTGGACGTCGCGCGGATGGCGGCGGTGCAACTGTTGGTGGTGCCGAATGCTTCGCATCTGTTGCCCGCGACGATCGAGCTGATCAGGCACTGGGTCGAGCAGCCTCCACCGGATCGTGTCGGAAGGCGCTGGCTCTTCGTCACCGGCAAGACCAACCTTCCGCCCGACCTGCTCGGGCTCTCTGCGTATCAGGAGATCGCACCCGGCGGTTTCACCGGTTGGCGATGGCTCGAGGGCTCCGCATTCGCCACGCCCGACTGGGAGCCATCGTATGTGTCGGCGTACGCCGGTCATCGCGCGGCGCGCGTCGCGCCTGCCGCTGGGGCCAGGGTACACGCCGAGTTGATCGAATTCAGTGGTGATCTGGCAGACCCGCGGCATACGGGCGAGACGCCATTGGGCCCTGCGATCGTCACGACCGCGCGCAGCTGCTACGTCGCGAACCAGGTTTTCGAGATGATCGGCGCGATGATGCAGGCGCACCTGAACGTCGAGGCGATCAGGCACCGGGTCAACCCGACGCACTGGGGGGACACGCTGCTGTTCTTCTTGCGGCGTCTACTGTTGGACATCGGTGCGGATGCGCTGTGGCAGACGCGGTTGCGGTCCTTCGGGACTTACGACGGCGTGCTGTCGTTTCGGCACGATGTCCATGGCATGCGCGACTTCACCTTCCTCGACTATCAGGTCCAGAATCTGATCGCGGCCAGCTACGACATCGAGGATCCGGCGTTCTCGACCAACATCGACGGTCAGATGGCGCGCGACTGGCTCGACCGAACCGGTCGCAACAGCTTCATCGAACAGGCCCTGCACAACGACAGTTCGATCGGCGACCCACCGACCGCGATCTTCGGCAAGGGCTTTTTCAAGCATGTGAACGATGCCGGACGCAATCTGGGCATCCGGATCTGCACCTGCGGTCGCCATGCGGGCGGTCACATGCACCCGGAGACGATCGACGCGATGGATTATCTGTATGCGCACGATCCGGACATGATCGGCGCCTGCACCTTCAGCTACTACCACATGATCGAGTACGGCGTCAGGGATCCGGCGGTCATGGTCGGTGGCACGATCGGCGGCAAGCCGCTGACCTGGGTGACCGACGTACATCGCACGATCGCGACCCAGGGAATCTGGTTCCCGTTCCATCCGGTCGTGACGACCGACGACGAGTGGCGTGCGTTGCGCGGCTGGGATCGTACCCATGAGTACGACGCCGCGCCCGAACTGGTCGAGACCATCTACGGTGGTCACAGCGCGAAGCGGCGAGGCGTCGACGACCGTCTCGAGAACGGGGTTTACAGTTTCCAGTACCACCCCGAACTCGCTCGCGACCCTGCGATCAACGACGGCAAGGGCACGCTCGACTGGGTCCGCTACGCGATCAACCTCGCCGAGCGCCTGAACTTCTGGATCCCCAACCAGCGTGAGTTGTACCAGCGGATGGCGGACTACGAGGCGTTGCTGTTCAAGTCGAACGACGGCGGCCGGGTGGTCGAGATCCAGAACCCGACCACTCGAGGCATCGATGCGCTGATGCTCGAACAGAGGAGCGCCTTCGCGACGGTCTGGGACGGTGACGACGAACTCGTCCACGTCGTCGGCGACGCCTTCGTCACCGTACCCCCGCTCGAGGCCGGCCGGCAGGTGACGCTGCGGTTCTCTGATCAGCCGTCAACGGCGCCATTGCTGAGAAAGCCGTCGAACAAGGGGCTCGTCGTCATCGACGCCCGACATGACCACGCAATTGGAGAGACGGTACTCCTGCTGAGGGTGTGCAGAGCGCAACCCCTGGCCGTCGAGTCGATCGACCCGCGCGGCATCTACCGGATCTGGGTCGACGACGAACAACCATACGACGTGATGCCACGGACCTCGCGCACGATCGCCGCACTGCTCAGCAAGCAAAGCGGGGTTGCTGCGGCGAACTCGCCCCGTGTGCGCATCGACGGCGTGACACGCTTTCTCGATCTGGTCATTCGAGGGGACGAACACGACTTCGCCATGCGCAAGGTCCGCATCCGGCGACTCGAGGGCGATGTCGAGCGCGCCGCTCGCGCGGCGTTGCTCGCCGCGATCCCGGGCCGGACCGGCCGCGTGTTGTGAGTGCCGTCGCGCCGTCGCGGCGCCCGTGCACTTGCGATCAGGAGGACGTCGCGCCGGCACCGAGGTACGCTTGTCTGACCCGCGGGTCTGACAGCACCTGTCGAGCCGGCGCCATCATGATCAGGCGTCCGAGTTCCATCACGATGCCGTAATCGGAGATCTCGAGCGCGCCGTAGGCGTTCTGCTCGATCACGAGTACCGATAGGCCGCGGGCGCGCAACCCGGCGATCTGATCGAACACCTGCTCCTGCATCTGCGGCGAAAGACCGAGGGACGGTTCATCGAGCAGTAGCAGCTTCGGGCCCACCTGCAGCACCATGGCCGTCTCGAGGATCTGCTGTTCTCCCCCGCTCAGGTTGCCGGCCAGCACGTCGAGTCGACCGGAAAGCGCGGGGAAGAGTTCGAGCACCCGGTCGGTCGCCGCCTTTGCCGCGCCTTTGGCGAGCGTGTAGGCGCCCAGTTCCAGGTTCTCGCGCACGCTCATCGCCTGGAAATTGCATCTGCCCTGGGGCACGAAGCCGATGCCGAGCGCCAGACGCCTTGCCGGCGCGAGTGCCTCGATGGGCTGTCCGAGAAATCGTAGCTCGCCGCCGAAGTGACGGCATGTGCCGTAGATCGCCCGCAGCAAGGTCGACTTTCCAGCGCCGTTGGGGCCGATGACCGTCGTCACCGAGGCGCCGGGAATCGTTGCGCTGAAGTCGACGACGATCGGCTCGTCGGTATAGCCGGCGCTGAGTCGATCGATCTCGAGGATCGTCGAGCAAGTCGTATCTGGCGCCGTGCGACTCATGATCGGGCCGCGTCACCCATCGCAGGCATGGCCGTGCGCACCGTCGATCAGTCTGCGATTCGGCTCTGCGTCCTGCTTGCGGCGCTTTCCCAGGTAGGCCGCGAGTACCCGTTCGTCGCGCCGGATTTCCTGCGGCGAGCCCTCAGCGATCTTTCGCCCGGCCTCGAGTACGACGATCCGTTCGCACAGGTTCATCACGAAATCGACGTTGTGCTCGATGATGATGAGGCCGGTGCCGGTGGCGTTGAGCTTGCGGATCGCTTCCTCGATGTGAAGGATCATCGTCGGATTCACGCCGGCGACGGGTTCATCGAGGATCACCACCTGGGGGCGGGCCATCATCGCCGCGGCGATGGCGAGGAGTTTGCGCTGGCCATAGGACAACGCAAGCGCGGGCGCATCGGCGAGTTCCGACAGGCCCACGGTCGCGAGGAGCGCGTACGCCCGGTCCAGCGCCTGCGCCGCGGCGATTCGAAACCCCGCCGAACGGGCAAGCGTTCGGAGCCAGCCGATATCCTCGCGCTCCTGGCTCGCGACGCAAAGATTCTCGATCAGCGTCATGTCGTCGTAGGCTTGCACGTTCTGAAACGTACGGACGAGCCCGCCGCGCGCGATTCGATGTGCGGCCATGCCGGTCAGTTCGATGTCGCCGAGAAACCAGCGCCCGCTATCGGCCGGCTGGAAGCCGGTGATGCAATCGATGCTCGTGCTCTTGCCCGAACCGTTTGGACCGATGATGCCGAGCACGCTCCCCGAAGGGACGGCATAGGACAGATCGTCCACCGCGGCCACGCCGAAGTAGCGCTTGCTCAGCGCCTCCACTCGGAGGCTCCCTTTGACGGCGTTCATGCCGGTTTCGTCGAGGGCTTGCGCCAGCGCGCCGTCCGGCGCCGCCGGATCCAGCCGGAGACGCCGTTGGGAAAGATCAGCATGGCGGCGATCAGGATCAGCCCGTAGAGCACCATGCGCAGGTCCGGTGTGAATCGCAGAAGGTCCGGCAATGCAGCGAGCACCGCCGTACTGGCCAGTACGCCCCAGAAGCTTCCTGGACCGCCGATGATGACCATGATCAGGATGGTCTCGGTGTAGTAGAAGTCGAACACCGATGGGTCGACGATCGTCAGGTAGAACACGAACAGCCCACCCGCGATGCCAGAGAGGAATGCCGACAATCCGAGTGCGAGCAGTCGGTACGCGAGTGGATCGATTCCCTGCGATCTGGCGAGCGCATCGTTCATCTTGAGCGCCAGCATGGCTCGCCCGAGCCTCGATGTCATGACGGCGTACATCATTGCCAGCGCGATGAGTGCGAAGCCGATCATCAGATAGTAGTAGTCCACGGGCAGGGCGATCCTCCAGACGAGGCCACCCGGAAGCCGGAACTCGGGCGTTGGCAACCCGGGGATGCCCATCGAGCCGCGGGTCAGCGAAACCCAGTCGCGCGCGACGATCGTGCACAACAGCGCAAAGCACAGGCTGACGATCGCGAACGCGTGGCGTGAAAGCCGGAGTGATGCGTAGCCGATCACACCGCCCGCAACGGTCGCGAGTGCGCCGCCGGCAAGTGCCGCCGGTGCGATCGGCCAGTGGCGCTCGACGACGAGCAGCACGGTCGTGTACGCTCCGATGCCGAAGAAGGCGACCTGCGCGAACGACAGCAGGCCGGCGTACCCGTAGACGAGATTGAGGCCGCAGCTGAGCACCGCGAAAAGCGCGAAACTCACGCCCAGCGCGAGCAGGTATTCGTGGTTGCCCGATACCTTGGGCACGGCGAGCAGTGCGACGACGGCGAGCAGGATCGCAGCGGGCCGGATGCCTGCGATTCCTGCGACGTGGTCGAGTCCTCTCACACGCGCACCCCGCGTCCGAAAAGGCCGAGCGGGCGAAACAACAGGATCGCGATCATCGCGACGAAGGCCAGCGCGTCGACCATCACGAGCGGCAGAAAGCCACCGATCATCGTCTCGAGCACGCCGAGTCCGATCGCCGCGATCGCCGCCCCACTGACGTTGCCGAGGCCGCCGATGATGATGATCGCGAATGCCTTGAACACGAACGCGAACCCCATTACCGGATGCACGGCGTACACGGGGGCGAGCGCGGCGCCGGCGAGCCCGGAGAGGCCTATTCCGACCGCGACGGCCAGGCGTGCGACAGCGCGTGGATCGATGCCGACCATCAGCGCGGCCTCGCGATTCTGTGCCACGCCGCGCATCGCCTTGCCGATCCTCGTCTTGTGCAGGATCAGGTAGAGCATCACGAATGCCGCCACGCCCAGCCCGAGCGCGTAGAGGCGTGCTGTCGGGAGCCGGATCTCGCCGAACACGACGTTGCTGTAGGTCAGGCTGTTGCTGACGATCCTCGGTGTCATCGTGAACAGGTAGACGGCGCCATTCTGGAGCACCATCGACAGACCGAGCGTCAGCAGAATGCTGCGCTCGAAACCGGCCCCCTCGAGCGAACCGAGCAGGACCGCGTAGAGCAGGTAGCCGAGCGCGACGGACCCGGCGGTGACGAGAACGACGGTGGGCCAATAGCCCACACTCGCGTTCGACGACAGAAAGAACGCGGCCATGGCCCCCAGCATGTAGAACTCGCCGTGCGCGAAGTTGACGATCTCGAGCACGCCGAAGATCAGCGAAAGCCCCATCGCGACCAGCGCGTAGATCACGCCGATCACGAGGCCACTCAACAGCAGCTGCGCAAAGACGGTGGCGTCCAAGTGAATGGGGCGCGCTTCAGGCGGCCTGCATCGGCCGGGCGATCAGGCTGCGCACCGGGCGCCCGCCATCAGGTCTTGCTCAGGCCGATGACGACGACCTTCCCGCTCCTGATCGTCATGATCACCGCGCTGTTGTGCGCGAGATGGTGGTCGTCGAACTCGACGGTGGTGCCCAGTATGGATTCGTATTTCGTCTTGGCCAGCGCATCGCGAATCGCGGCCGGATCGTCGCTTCCCGCTCGCCTGATCGCGTCGATCAGGATTCGGGTGGCTTCGTAGGATTCGAAGCTCACCAACGTGGGTGGCACGTCGTTTTTCTTCTTGAAGGCAGCGACGAATGCCTGGTTTCCCGGCGTGTCGACGGACGGATCGTACGGCTGCACCGACGTCGTGCCATCGAGCATGCCGCTCGCCATGATCTCCTTGGGGACCTGATCGACCAGCACGCGGCCGGTCAGCGGAACACCCCCGCCCAGACCATACCATTGCCGAATCGCGTTCTGGAAATCGGCATCGATCGCATACAGCGCGAGCATGTCCGGCTTCTGCGCCTTGACCTTCGTGAAGGCGGCGGTGAAGTCTGCCATTCCCTTCTGATAGAAATCGACCGAAGCAAGCTTCTGGCCATGGCGTTTCAGCGCCGCTTCGAGGCCGCTCGACCCGGCTCGCCCGAAATCGGTGTCTTCGCCGAGGAAGGCGATGCTGCCCGACTTGCCCTCCTTCTTCAGCCAGTCGATGAGCGCGTTCAGGAGTCCGAGGTCGGTCGGATTGACCTTGAACGTCCACTTGTTGCCGCCGACGCCGGACTTTTCGGCAATCGACGTGGCCGATGCGTTCGCCACCACGAAAGGAATCTGCGCGCGCTCGACCAGCGGCATGATCGCGAGTGCCGCGGAACTGCACAGACCGTCGTAGATCGCGACGTACTTTTTCTGCGAGAGCATCTGAGTGACGCTCTTGACAGCTTCGGCCGGATTGCAACGGTTGTCCTGGAACTCCATCGCGATCTTGCGCCCGAGAACGCCTCCCCTGGCATTCGCCTCCTCGATCGCAAGTTCGGCGCCCCAGCGCGAATGCTGGCCGAACGTCGCAACGCCGCCGGTCATCGGTATCGATGCGCCGATGAGAATGGGCTTGTCCTGGGCATGGGCGATCGAAATGCAGAGCAGGGCGGCGAGCGAGGCGACAGCGACCCCGGTCCTTGTTCGTGTCATGTTCTGATCTCCTGTGCGCAGCCAGGGCTGCGATGGATGGGTGTCGCGTACGTGCACGACCCTCGAAGCCTATCCAAAAAGCGCTCTCGTGGGAATACTGGCTGGCGGACCGACGAGGATCGGGCACGCGCCGTGCGCGCGACCGTCCGAAGGCATCGCGTGCGGCGTGCGGGCCGGGTCAGCGCCGCGCAACGCCGTGAGACCCCGGAAAAACTACTCAGCTCGTCGCGATATCCGTCGACCGGATCCGCTTCACGCCCTTGGCCGTCATCTGTTCCCAGGCCGCGGCGAGCGAGCCATTGAGGTCGATCGCGCGGCACGCATCCTCGATCACGTAGACGCCGAAGCCCGCCGTGCGCGCGTCGAGCGCGGTCCAGGCGACGCAGAAGTCAGTTGCCAGGCCGGCGACGAAGACCGTGTCGATCGCCCGGGCCTTCAGGTAGCCGGCGAGGCCGGTGACGGTCTTGCGGTCCGCCTCCTGGAACGCGGAGTAGCTGTCGACGCCGTCGTTGTAGCCCTTGCGGATGATCAGCTGCGCGGTGGGCAGGCGGAGGTCCTTGTGGAGTGCCGCGTCCTCGGTGCCCTGCACGCAGTGGTCGGGCCAGAGCACCTGGGTGCCGTAGGCGAGTTCGGTGGTCTCGAAGGGCTTCTTGCCGGCGTGGGTCGTCGCGAACGACGCGTGCGACTTCGTGTGCCAATCCTGCGTGACGACGATGTTCCTGAACGCCGGTGCGAGCCGGTTGATCACCGGCACGACCTGCTCGCCGTCCTTGACCGGCAGCGTGCCGCCGGTGACGAAGCAGTTCTGTACGTCGACGACGATCAGCGCGCTGGCGGGCCCGGGCGCGATGGCCGCGGCGCGCGTCGACGGGGCGAGGCTGCCCAGCGCGACGGCGCCGACGCCGGCGAGGATGCGGCGACGAGATGCGGATGTCATGGCGAACTCCCTGGAGTTGGATGGGTTCACGACGCGATGCCGGCCGCGGGGGGCCAGCGCCAGCATTGTGCGCCTTGCGCCTGCATCGCCTCGCCGAGCGCGAGCAGCGCGTCGTCGCGACCGTAGTCGGCGATCAGCTGCAGGCCGATCGGCAGGCCTTCGGCCGACGGCTCGCAGGGCATCGCGATCGCCGGCAGCCCCGCCGCGTTGACCCAGCCGGTGAAGATCGCGTGGCCGCGCGGACCGACTGGCCGGCCGTCGATCGTCGGCGGGTGCGTGATGTCGGTCGGCCAGGGGAGCGCGGCCGCGGCCGGCGTCACGACGAGGTCGACGCGGGTGAACAGCGCCGCGGCGTCGCGGCGCAGTCGCGTCACCGCGTCGAGTACCGCCCACAGCGTCGGCGCCGGGACGCGTGCGCCGGCGGCCGCCATCTCGAGGTAGCGCGCGGATGCGTGCGCGCCCCAGGCCGGGTGCGCGGCGAACAGCCAGGCGAGGCCGACCTGTCCGATCGTCGGCCAGTGCCCGGCAATCGTCGAGACGTCGAGCGGCATCGGCTGCTCGCGCACCTCGTGCCCGAGCGCCGCGAGGCGCTGCACCGCGCGGCGGCAGGACGCCGCGACCTGAGGGTCGACCGGCGCGTCGTCGATCGTGGGAACGTAGGCGATCCGCAGTCTGGCGGGCATCGGTGGTGCCGCGGTGCGCGCCGCGTGCGCGCCGATCGACGCGCGATCACCCGGCAGCGGGCCGGCCATCGCGTCGAAGAGCAGGCGCAGGTCGGCGACGTGCCGGGCCATCGGGCCGATCACCTCGAAGTCGAGCAGCAGCTGCGGCAGGCCGCCCTCGCGGGCGATCGCGCCGATCGACGGCTTCAGCCCGACGACCCCCGTGTGGCTGGCGGGCCTGCGGATCGAGCCGCCGCCGTCGGTCCCGATCGCCAGCGGAACCATGCCGGCCGCCAGCGCCGCGACCGAGCCGCCGCTCGAACCGCCCGGCGTCAGCGCGAGGTTCCACGGATTGCGGGTGGTGCCGAACAGCGGGTTCGACGTGTATCCCTCGAGCGTGAACTCGGGCACGTTGGTCTTGCCGACGAGGATCGCGCCGGCGGCGCGCAGTCGCGCGACCGCCGGTTCGTCGGGCGCGTGATGGTCGCGACCCGACGGACTGCCCCAGGTCGTCGCGAGTCCGTCGCAGCACAGGTTGTCCTTCGCGGCGAAGGGTATGCCGTCCAGCGGCCCGAGCGGTGCACCGGCCGCGAAGCGGCGCGCGCTGTCGCGGGCCTGCGCGAGCGCCTGCTCGCGGCACAGGGCGACGAAGGCACCGATCGGCGGGTCGATCCGCGCGATGCGGGTGTAGCAGGCGTCCACCACCTCGGGCGGCGAGTATCGGCGCTCGCGGTACGCCTGCCCGAGCGCGACGGCGGACAGTCGCCACCAGGCGTCGTCGTCCGGCGGCGTCATCGCGAAGCCTGCAGCGCCAGGCCCGCCCGCGTCACATTTTCCCCGGCAGCCAGGTCGCGATGCCCGGCACGAGGATCAGCAGCACCGTGAACGCGAGCATGATCAGCACGTACGGCACTGCGCCGAGCATCGCGTCGCGGATCCCGCCGCCGTCCGGGCGGATGCCGTGCACGACGAACAGGTTCATGCCCACCGGCGGCGTGATGAGCCCGAGCTCGCACATCAGCACGATGAAGATGCCGAACCACACCGGATCGATGCCCATCGCGGTGACGATCGGGAAAGTGATCGGGATGGTGGCGACCATCATCGACAGCACGTCCATGAACATGCCGAGCACGAAATAGAACACGATCAGCGCGAACAGCATCTCGTTCGGCGACAGCCCGAACGACGTGACCCAGGTCGTCATCGCCTCGGCGACGCCGGTGAGGCTGACCGCGAGGTTCAGGATGAATGCGGCGGTGATGATCAGCAGGATCATGCCGCTGGTCTTGGCGGTCTGCACGAAGCAGTGCGTGAGCAGCGCCCGGTCGAGGCGGCCGCTGCGCCACGCGAAGAGCAGCGAGGCGACCAGGCCGAGCGCCGCCGACTCGGTGGTGGTGGCGACGCCGGTGTAGAGGCTGCCCATCACGACGAGGAACACGACGGCCGGCGGCACCAGGTCGCGCAGCAGCGCGATGCGCCGCGCGAGCGGCACCTTCTCTTCGCGAAAGGCGCTGCCGGTGACCGACGCGTACGCCACGATGAACAGCATGAAGCAGGCGGTGAGCAGCAGCCCGGGCACGATGCCGGCGATGAAGAGCCGGCCGATCGAGGTGTCGGTCAGCGATCCGTAGACGATCATGTTGACCGACGGCGGGATCAGGATGCCGAGCGTGCCGCCGGCGGCGATCGAGCCGAGCGACAGGTGCATCGGATAGCCGCGCGCGTGCAGCGACGGAAGCGCGACGGTGCCGATGGTGGCCGCGGTCGCGACCGACGAGCCGGATGTCGCGGCGAACACCGCGCTGCAGCCGATGTTCGTGTGCAGCAGCCCGCCCGGCAGGCGGCCGAGCCAGGCCGCGAGCGCACCGAACATGCGGTCGGCGATGCCGCTCCTGAGCAGCAGCTCGCCCATCAGCACGAACATCGGGATCGAGGTCAGCAGGTTGTCGTTGTGCACGCCCCAGACCACCGGCGCGATCGAGTTCACGAACGGCAGCCCGTAGGCGAACATGCCGCCGACGATCCCGACGACCGCCATCGAGACCGCGATCGGCAGCCCGAGCAGCATCATGCCGAGCATCGTCGAGAACGCGAACAGGATCCAGCCGACGTTCACCGGCCGTTCCCGCCCTGCACGAGGTCCGGCCGGCTCCCACCGAGCCGGTCCTTCAGGTCGTCGAGTTCCTCGCCGACCTCGTCGCTGGTGCTGCGCGGCCCGAAGCCCGCTTCGAGCAGGTCGGTCCTGCCACGCAGCAACAGCACGCTCGCGCGGATCGCGTACCACGCCGAGACCAGCGCGAACACGATCAGGCCGGCGAGCCACGCGGTCTGGGGCCACACGAGCGGCGTCGCCCACGGCGTCTGGGCGACGCTCTGGTACTCGCGCGAGTCCTGGATCGTGAACCACGCGAGCCACGCGAGCAGCCCGGAGAAGGCCGCCAGCCCGAGGCTCGAGAGCCAGTTCAGCGCGGCCCTGAGCGGTGCCGGCAGCCGCGCGTGGAACACGTCCACCCGGATGTGCGTGCGCCCCAGCAGCGCGAGGCTGAACGCGAGCGTCGCGCCGAAGGCGAGCGCGTAGCCGCCGAGTTCGTCGGCGCCCTGCAGCGAGAAGTTGAACAGCTTGCGCAGGATCGTCTCGAGCGTGACGAACAGCGAGAGCGCGACGAAGATCAGGCCGAACACGATGCCGATCGCGCGTTCGACCCGGTCGCTCACGCCGGGAGCGCCGGATGGCACCTCAGTTGATGCCGACCGCCGCGCCGACGGTCTTCTTCCAGAGCGCCGAGCAGCCCGGATTCGACTTGTCGCAGATCTCCGCCCAGGTCGGCAGCGAGGTCGCGGCGACGGCCTTGCGCACCGTCGCGATGTCCTCGGGCAGCACCGGCACGTCGACCAGCTTGAACTTCTTGCCGGTCGTGCACGGTTCCTTGCCGGCATTGCAGTTCAGCGCGTCCTGCGTCAGTTCCTTCGAGTAGACCCAGATGTCGTCGACCAGCGTCTTGAACGCCGCCTGCAGCTTCGCCTGCTCGTCGGGCTTGAGCCGGTTCCAGGCCTTGAGCGAGATCGCGTAGCCGTTGAGCGCCATCTGGAAGCCCAGCGAGTACTGGTGCGTCGTCACTTCGGGCCAGTTCGACGAGTTCGCCGAGCTCGGGCCGGTGATCGCGCAGTCGACGACGCCGAGCGACAGCGACTGGTGCACCTCGGTGAACGACAGCGGCACCGGCGTGCCGCCGACCGTCTCGATGAACTTCGCGAGGTTCTGGTCGTAGACGCGGACCTTCATCCCCTTGAGGTCGGCGAGCTTCGAGACCGGCTTCTTGCAGAACAGGATCTGCGGGCCGAAGGGCCACGCGCCGAGCAGCTTGACCTGGAACTGCTTCTGCAGGCGCTTGTCGAGCGGGTCGAGCCAGGCGTCGTAGACCTTGCGCGCGGTTTCGTAGTCGGGTGCCGCGCCGACGAGGTCGAAGCCGAGCAGCGTCGGTTCGTCGCGCGAGTTCTGCGAGACCCTCAGCGACACGATGTCGAACAGCCCCGCCTTCATCACGCGCAGCTGTTCGGTGTCCTTGATGCCGAGCTGGTCGACGGGCTTGTAGTCCGCGTCGATCGCGAGGCCGGTGCGCTCGGCGAAGTGGTCGAAGAACGGCTTCTCCTTGTTCTTCTGGACCATGCCGGTCGCTGCCGGCTGTCCGATCACCTTCCACGTGGGACGGCTCTGGGCCTGCGCCGCCGGCGCGAGGCCAAGCGCGACGAGCGACAGGCAGGCCGACAACGCGAGCGAGGCGCGAAGGCGGGCGTGGAACGGTTGGGTCATGGTCTTGTTCTCCTCTCGAGGCGATGGGTCGGGCGGCGGGTCGGCGCGGGTCTGCGCCGACGCGATGCACCGCGACGCGGCATGACCGGGCACCAGATTGGCGACAGCGTTGTCGACAAGATGGCGAAGTTCGCCAATGTGGTGCGAGCGGGAAGCATCGGTCCTGGCGCGCGTGGTGTCAATGGGCAATTCACCGGGCAGTTCGCCGGTCGATTCGCAAGTTCCGGGCCACGCGGGTCGACAGCGCGCGGCGCGGCGCGTGCCGGACGTGCCGTCCGTGTCCGGCCCGCGCCGGCGGTCGTGTCGACCGTCGTGTCGACATCCGCGCGCGCTGGTGCATACTTCGTCGCATCCGATCCGTGCCGCCGGTCCCGCCCATCTTGAGCCGCCAACACGCCCCCGAAGCCGATGCCCCGAAGCCGCTGCGCATCGGCGTGCTCACCCCGTCGTCGAACACCGCGCTCGAGCCCGCGACCTGCGCGATGGTCTCGGCGGTGTCGGGGTGCAGCGCGCACTTCTCCCGCTTCACCGTGACCGAGATCGCGCTGTCGGGCACCGCGCTCGGGCAGTTCGACGACGAAAAGATCCTTGCCGCCGCGGCGCTGCTGGCCGATGCGCGCGTCGACGTCATCGCGTGGAGCGGCACGGCGGCCGGCTGGCGGGGCTTCGACACCGACAAGGTGCTCGTCGATCGCATCGCGCAGCGCACCGGCATCGTCGCGACGACCGCCGTGCTCGCGCTGAACGAACTGCTCGAGCGACGCGCGATCCGTCGGCTGGGCCTGGTCAGCCCCTACACCGCGGACGTCCAGCAGCGCATCGTCGCCAACTACGCGGCGATCGGCGTCGAGGTCGTTGCCGAGCGCCACCTGGACATCGCGGTCAACCACGATTTCGCGCTGGTCGCGCCGTCCCTGCTGAGATCGATGCTGGACGAGGTCGCGCTCGCGGGTCCGCAGGCTGCGACCACCTTCTGCACCAACCTGCACGCGGCGGCGCTCGCCGACGCCTTCGAGGCCGACACCGGCGTTGCGTTGCTGGATACCGTCGCCACCACCGTCTGGGGCGCGCTGCGAGCCGGCGGCGTCGCACCGTCGCGGGTGCGCGGATGGGGTCGGCTCTTCGCCTGGGACTGAGCGGCGCATGCAGAACGCCAAGCCCTCGTTGCGCGGGACCGGTCGTGGTGCAGGCCGGGTGCGGCGGGTCACGAGGCCGGCACGCGCCGCTGGCGCGGCGCGCGCGTCCGCGCGTGGGCACGATCGGCGCGACGCGATCCTCGAACGGATCTACGACGCGATCCTCGAGCACCGCCTGCCGCCGGGCACCAAGCTCGCCGAGGCGCGTCTGGCCGAGATCTTCGGCGCGAGTCGCGCGCGCATCCGCGAGGTGCTCGCGAGGCTCGCGCACGAGCAGGTCGTCTCGCTGGTGCCGCAACGCGGTGCGTTCGTCGCGCGGCCGACGACCGAGCAGGCCTTCGACGTCTTCGAGGCCCGGCGCCTGATCGAGCCGGCGGTCGTCGCGCGGCTGATCGAGCGGCTCGCGCCCGACGACCTCGAGAGCCTGCGCCGACACCAGGTGCTCGAGATCGACGCGCGCCGTCGGCGCGACGAGCGCGCGATCGTGCGGCTGTCGGGCGAGTTCCACACGCTGCTCGCCGAGCGCGCCGGCAATTCGGCGTACCTGCGCGCGATGCGCGAGTTGTCGACGCTCACCTGCCTGATCATCTTCCTATACGACGCACCGACCGCCACCAGTTGCCGCGCTGACGAGCACGCGGCCATCGTCGAGGCGATCGGTCGGCGCGACGTCGCGAAGGCGAGTGCGCTGATGCTCGAGCACCTGTCGCACATCGAGAAGAGCCTGCGCCTGCAGTCGGCTCGGACCGAGGTCGACCTCGAGGCGGTGTTCGGCGCTTGAACGCCGACCCGTCCACACCCTCCCGCACCCCGGACCGATGCGCCTGTTGCTCGTGAACCCGAACACCTCGGTACAGATCACCGAGCGACTCGCGCGCTCGGCCCGCGTCGCGATGCACGCGGATACCGACACGCTGAGCGCGCTGACGGCGCCCGAGGGGCCTGCGGTCGTGCGCAACGCCGTCGACCTGCGCGAGGCGGAGCGCAGCGCGATGGCGATGGTCGATGCGCATCGCGCCGCGCACGACGCGGTGCTGCTCGCGATCTCGCTCGACGGCGCGGCGGTGGCGCTGCGCGCACGCCATCCGGACCTGCCGGTGGTCGGCATGACGGAGGCGGCGCTGTTCGTCGCGTGCCTGCGCGCCGAGCGCGTCGGCCTGCTGACGGTCGGGGCGGCGATGCTGCCGCTGTACCGCGAACGCGTCGCCGCGATCGGCATCGCGTCGCGGGTCGCGGCCTACGAGGCGCCCGACTTGCCGGCTGCCTTCGCGCCGGATGCAGCCGCGGTGGATCCGCAAGTACTCGACACGCTGGCCGGCGCGGTGGCGCGCATGCGCGGGCGCGAGGGATGCGGTGCCGTCGTGCTCGCGGGCGCGGTGCTGTGCGGCTACGCCGACGCGCTGACGCGCCGGGCCTCGCTCCCGGTGATCGACGGCGTCTCGGCCGCCGTCGGCCAGGCCCGGCTGCTGCTGGGGCGCTGAGCGCGGCGGCCGTCGGTCGCGCCCGTCAGGCGGCGTCTAGCCGCTTCTCGAAGACCGTCGCGCCGCTGCGATCCTTCAGTGCGACCGTCATCGCCTTGGACGCGGCGTCGATGTCGACCTGGCCGAAGAACTGGTTGGCGTCGGTCGGCGCCTCGTTCTGCATCTTCGGCGCCTTCTCGAACACGACCTCGAGTCCGAAGGTGGCATCGGGCTTCGCCGGACCGAAGCCGCCCGCGTGGAGCGGCCCGGACACGAACTCCCAGAACGGCTCGAAGTCCTTGAAGGCGGCACGCTCGGGGCTGTAGTGGTGCGCGGCGCAGTAGTGGACGTCGGCGGTCAGCCATACGACATTGCGGATCTTCTCCCGCTTGATGAACGCGAGCAGGTCCGCGATCTCCTGCTCGCGGCCGAGCGGCGCGCCGGCTTCGCCGTTGGCGATCGCCTCCCACCGCGCCTTGCCGTCCGCTTCCTTGCCGTCGCCCACCTGCAGGCCGATCGGCATGTCGGCGCCGATCACCTTCCAGGTCGCGGCGGATCGCTTCAGCTCGGTCTTGAGCCACGCGATCTGCGCCGGGCCCATGAAGTGCGAGTCGGCGTCGTAGGACGCCTGCAGGTTCGCCGAGTTCGCGCCGCGGTAGCTGCGCATGTCGACCATCAGCAGGTCGAGCAGCGGGCCCTGCGGGATGCGCCGGTAGACCCGGTCGCGTTCCTCGTCGCCGTGCAGCCGGATCGGCGCGTATTCGAGGAAGGCCTGCGCCGCGCGCGCCGCGAGCACGCCGATGCGCTTCTCGCGATACTTGTCGTTGGTCGACAGGTCCTTGCTGGCCGACCAGTTGTTGGTCACCTCGTGGTCGTCCCACTGCCAGATCTGGGGCACCTGCGCGTTGAACGCGCGCACGTGCTCGTCCATCAGGTTGTAGCGATAGTTGCCGCGGAACTCGTCGAGCGTCTCGGCGACCTTCGACTTCTCCTCGGTGACGAGGTTCCTCCACAGGTCGTCGCCCGGCAGCTTCTGCTCCGCGGCGATCGGCCCGTCGGCGTAGATCGTGTCGCCCGAGTGGATGAAGAAGGCGGGTGACTGCTCGAGCATCGTGCGGTAGGTCTTCATGCCGCCGTGGCTCGGGCTGATGCCCCAGCCCTGTCCGCCGGTGTCGCCGCTCCACACGAAGCGCAGGTTGCCCGCGTCGTTCGTCGGCGTGCGGAAAGAGCCCCGGACCGCCTCGCCCTGCACGCGCGGCGAGTCGATGCCCAGTGGCGTCATGCGCACGAACACCTGCCGGCCGGGCGGCAGCCCGCGCAGGTCGATCCGGCCGGTGTGATCCGTCCCCGGCACGAGTGTCAGCAGCGGCAGCGTCGTCGCGTTCGAGAAGCCCTCGTCGAGCGACCACTCGACTTTCAGCCGCGACAGCCGGTCGGCGCGCGTCCACGCCAGGACGCTGGCACTCGGGGCGGCGCCGGCGGCAGCGTCGATGCGGGGGTCGCCGAACTGCAGGCCGAAGGCCAGCGACGGACGCGACGCGTCCGTCGAGACGATCGCCGGCGCCGGCGTCGAGCCCTGCGCGTACACGGCACGCGAAAGCAGCAGAGACGGCACCGCGCCGAGCGCGGCGAGGCCGGTGGAGGATTTCAGGACGAGTCGGCGGGTGCGGCTCGATGGAAGCGTCGGCATGGGGCATCTCCTGGGTGGCGTGGATGCCTGGCGACGTCGACGATCACGCGAAGGTCGTGCCGCCCGGCGAGCGCACTGTGCCCGCGTGCGATGACACTCCGGTGAATCCGGTGCCGATCTCAGCCCCGATCGGGTCGTACCTGCCCTAGCAGTGACACGAGGCGCGCGTCGGTCGACTTCGAGAGCAGTTCGAGCGCGGCGGCAATGACGTCGCGCTTGCGGGCCTTCGCCACCAGGATCTGAGCGCGCAGCTTCAGTGCGTCGAGTCGTTCGGCATCCGAGCGCGTCATCGCGATCGAAGCCTTGACGATCTTGTCGCGTCGCTTCGCCTTCGGGGCATCGCGCTTCTCGGCGCGACCGGCACGGCGCGCACGCCTTGCGGTCTTAGCGTCGGCGGTGGACGGCTTGGTATCGGTGGCGACGACCTGTGCCGGGTCGCCAGCTTCGTCGAGGTTCGTGGCTGTGGTGTGCATTGCAGAGCGGTTCCGGTTGTCGACCTCGGGCGGTCCGGCGCGGATGCGCCGACGGCGGCACGGGTCGACGCGGATTGTGACGTGCGCATGACGGCGATGCACGAAAAGCGCGACGAAATGGCGCTCGATGTCTAGACATCCAGGACGATCGAGTCGTTTCGGCCGGTCGGCCCGGCGGTCATGAAGTCGTCATTCCCGACACCGAGCATCGCGGCTCCGCGACGAGCCGAGTCGCATTGCCCGTCGCGCATCGGATCGATGCGCGCCAGCCGGAGGTCGACATGACGAAGCACCCATACCAACCCGTTCCCGGTCAGGATCCCGATCCCGTACGACGCCGAATCGTCGCGGGTGCATCGATGCTCGCGAGCGTCGCGCTCGCCGGCGCACTCGGCGTGATGCCCGAGGCCGCGCGTGCGCAGGACGGGCGTCCGGTCCTGCGGATCGGCGTGCAGCAGATCGTCACGTCGGGCGCGCTGACGCCGTTGCGCGAGCAGAGCAATGTCGGCACGCGCTTTCTGCCGATGGTCTACGCGCCGCTGATCGAGCTCGACCTGCAGGGAGACCTGTCGCGGCGGCCGGGCCTCGCCGAATCCTGGCGCCGGATCGACGATCGCACCGTCGAGTTGACGCTTCGCGAGGGTGCGCGCTTTCACAACGACGATGAAGTCACCGCGGAGGACGTGGCGTTCAGCTTCGGTCCCGAGCGCATGTTCGGCAAGACCCGCGCGCGCGGCGCCGGCGAGGCGACGAAGAAGCTCGAGTCCGACGACAGCAAGACGCTGTTCTCCGGCAAGGGCAGCGCGACGGCGACGGCGGCCGGGAAGGGGCCCGAGCTTCCGCCGGAGGTGCCTGCGATCGCACGCCGCCTGTGGCCGGCGCTCGAGCGCGTCGAGGTCGTCGACAAGCGCACCGTGCGCTTCGTCAACACCGTTCCGGACGTGACGATGGAGGGGCGCATCGCGCGCAGCGGATCCGAGATCATCTCGAAGCGTGCGTATCTCGAGGCGAAGGACTGGGCGTCGTGGGCGCGCAGTCCGGTGAGCGCCGGTCCGTTCAAGATCAAGGAGTTCAAGCCCGACAACGTGCTGGTGCTCGAGGCGCACGACGACTACTACGGCGGCAGGCCGACGGTACGCGAGATCCGCTACGTCGTCGTGCCCGAGGTCGCCGGCCGGGTCAACGGCCTGCTTTCGGGCGAGTACGACTTCATCGGCGACGTGCCGCCGGACCAGATCAAGACGATCGAGGCCAACAGCAAGTTCGAGGTGGTCGGCGGCCCGGTGCTGAACCACCGCCTGGTGGTGTTCGACAAGAACCACCCGCGGCTCGCCGATCCGCGCATCCGCCGCGCGATGACGCACGCGATCGACCGCGACGCGATCGTCGACGCGCTGTGGGACAAGCGTACGTCGGTGCCGCCCGGGCTGCAGTGGGATTACTACGCCGACATGCTCCAGAAGGACTGGCGCGCGCCCGCTTACGATCCGGCGCTCGCGAAGAAGCTGCTGAAGGAGGCCGGCTACGCGGGCGAGCCGATCCCGTTCCGCGTGCTGAACAACTACTACACGAACCAGGTCCAGACCGCGCAGGTGCTTACGCAGATGTGGCGTGCCGTCGGCCTGAACGTCGAGATGCAGATGAAGGAGAATTGGCAGCAGATCTTCGACCGGTCGACGCCCAGGGCGGTTCGCGACTGGTCGAATTCGGCGCCGTTCAGCGATCCGGTCAGCTCGCTGGTGAACCAGCACGGACCCAACGGCCAGCAGCAGCAGGTCGGCGAGTGGAGCAACGACGAGTTCAACCGGCTGTCCGACGTGCTCGAGACGTCGACGGACCTCGCGACCCGTCAGAAGACCTTCCGCCGGATGCTCGAGATCGCCGAACGCGAGGATCCCGCGTACACGGTGCTGCACCGGACCGCGGTGTTCTACGGCAAGCGCAAGGACCTCGACTGGAAGGTGTCGCAGACCTTCACGATGGACTTCCGCCCGGCGAACATCGGCTTCACCAAGATCGGCATGGCCGCCGGCAAGGGCGCCGGCAAGTGAGGCGCGACGACGGCGTCGCGAGCGCGGTGCCGCTGATCGAGGTCACCGGCCTGCGCGTCGCGTTCGACGACGGCCGCCGGACGGTGCCGGTGCTGCACGGCGTCGACCTGTCGATCGCGCGGGGCGAGTCGCTCGGCATGGTCGGCGAGTCGGGGTGCGGCAAGAGCGTGACCTGGCTCGCGGTGCTGCGGCTGCTCGAGCGCAATGCGCGCATCGAAGGCGAGGTGCGCGTGGACGGGGTGCGCGTGGCGGGCGAGGGCGTGGGGGCTGCCGACGCGTCGCGCCGGATGGGCGCGCTGCGCGGGCGCCGGATCGCGATGATCTTCCAGGATCCGGCGTCGTCGCTCAATCCCGTGCACCGGATCGGCTATCAGCTCACCGAGGCGGTGAGACTGCACCTGTCGGTCGACGCCGCGAGCGCACGCGCCGAGGCGCTGCGCCTGCTCGACCGCGTGCGGATACCGAACGCGGTGGGGCGATTCAACGCGTACCCGCACGAACTGTCGGGGGGGATGAACCAGCGCGTGATGATCGCGATCGCGCTCGCGGGACGGCCCGATCTGCTGGTCGCCGACGAGCCGACGACCGCACTCGACGTGACGATCCAGGCACAGATCCTCGACCTGCTCGCCGAGGTCCGCGCCGAGTCCGGCATGGCGATGGTGCTGGTGTCGCACGATCTCGGCGTCGTCGCCCACGCCTGCGACCGGGTGATGGTGTTCTATGCGGGCAGGGCGGTCGAGTCGGCGTCGGCGTCGACGCTGTTCGACGATCCGCGGCATCCGTACACGCGAGGCCTGCTCGCCGCGCTGCCGGACGCGAGCGGTCCGCGGCGACGGCTGCTGTCGATCCCCGGCACGGTGCCGGGTGCCGCCGAACTGCCGGCAGGCTGCGCGTTCGCGCCACGCTGCGCACACCGGATTACGGACTGCGCGACGCAGGTCCCGCCGCTCGCGCCGTCGGCCTGGCCAACGGGTACGGGATCGGTCCCGCCCACCGGCCAGGCTGTCGCGGCGCACCGGATCGACGCGACGCACCAGGTTGCCTGCCACCTGCAGCGCGCCGTGCCCGCGCCGGCTCCGGACCGTCGCTGCGAGGCGCCCGGCGAAGATCCCGTGCTTCGGACGCTGGCGCGGGCATGACGGTGCTGCTGCAGGCGTCGAACCTGAGCCGGCGCTTTCCGGTGCGGCTGCCCGGCGGACTGTTCGGCCGGCGGGCGACGCTGCACGCGGTGAACGACGTGTCCTTCGGCCTCGATCGCGGCGAGACGCTCGGGCTAGTCGGCGAATCTGGCTGCGGCAAGACGACGACCGCGAAGCTCGCGCTCGGCTTCGTGAAGCCGTCGAGCGGCGCGGTGCGCTTCGACGGCGAGCCGCTCCCGGTGCGCGGCGACGCGAGCTGGCGCGAACTGCGCCGCCGCATGCAGATGGTGTACCAGGATCCGATGGCCGCGCTCGACCGCCGCATGACCGCGCTCGCCGCGGTCCGGGAGCCGCTGGACATCTTCGGGATCGGCACTGCGCCCGAACGCCGCGAGCGCGTGCAGGCGCTGCTGGCGGAGGTCGGGCTCGAAGCGTCGGTGCAGGCACGGCACCCGCACGAGCTGTCGGGCGGTCAGCGCCAGCGGGTGGTGCTGGCGCGGGCGCTCGCGACCGAGCCGGCGCTGCTCGTCGCCGACGAACCGATCTCTGCACTCGACGTGTCGATCCAGGCGCAGGTGATCAACCTGCTCGCCGACTTGCAGGCGCGCCGCGGCATCGCGCTGCTGTTCATCAGCCACGACCTGAAGGTCGTCCGTCAGGTGAGCGACCGCGTCGCGGTGATGTACCTGGGGCGCATCGTCGAGGAGGGCACCGCCGACGCGCTGTTCCGCGAGCCGCTGCACCCGTACACGCGGGCGCTGGTGTCGGCGATCCCGTCGCCGTCGAGGGATCCGCGCGCGCTGCGGATCCGGCTCGAAGGCGATCCGCCCAACCCGGTCGATCTGCCGTCGGGCTGCGCATTCCACCCCCGCTGCGCCGCGGCGTCGACGATCTGCCGCGAACGTGCGCCGGTGCTGCTGACCGTCGCACCCAGGCGCAAGGTCGCCTGTCACGAGGTGGGGTCGACATGAGCGCGGCGCCGGGCCGCCCCAAGGCGCGCTCGCCCTCCCTCGGGGAGGCGACGGCCCGTAGGGACGGCGGGAGGGTACACCAGTGAGCGCGGCGCCGGGCCGCCCCAAGGCGCGCTCGCCCTCCCTCGGGGAGGCGACGGCCCGTAGGGACGGCGGGAGGGTACACCAGTGAGCGCGGCGCCGGGCCGCCCCAGGCAAGCTCGCGCCGCAGCGCGAAGCGCGAAGGTATCCCAGTGAGCGCGTACCTGCTCGCGCGGATCGGTCGCGCCGCGCTGACGATCTTCCTGGTGCTCAGCTTCGCGTTCCTGATCCTTCGCGTGTCGGGCGATCCGGCGATGCTGATCATGTCGGCCGAGGCGCCGCCCGAGGCGATCGAGGCGTTCCGTCGCGGCTGGGGGCTCGATGCGCCGCTGTGGAAACAGTACCTGGGATACTTCGCCAACCTCGCGCAGGGCAATCTCGGGCAATCGATGCGCGACGGCAGCAGCGCGTGGGACCTGGTCGCCGAGCGGTTGCCGGCGACGCTGGCGATCACCGTGCCGGCGCTGTTCCTGAAGCTCGCGATCGGCGTGCCGGCCGGCATCTTCGCGGCGCTGCACCGCAATTCGGTCGCCGACCGCCTGGTGATGAGCCTGTCGGTCGCCGGGTACACCGTCCCCAGTTTCGTCCTCGGCCTCGTGCTGGTGCTGGTCTTCGCGGTGAACCTCGGCTGGCTGCCGAGCGGCGGCAACGCGAGCCTGCAGCACGCGGTGCTGCCGATCGCCACGCTCAGCCTGGGCGGCGCGGCGGTGCTCGCGCGCTTCACGCGCTCGGCGATGCTCGAGGTGCTCGGCCAACCCTGGGTGCGCACCGGCCTCGCCAAGGGTGTCCCGTGGCGTCGCGTCGTCACCCACCACGCGCTGCCGAACGCGGCGATCCCGACGCTCACCGTCGTCGGCTTCATGGTGGGCAGCCTGATGGCGGGGGCGGTCGTCGTCGAGAGCGTGTTCTCCTGGCCCGGCGTGGGGCGGCTGCTGGTCTCGGCGGTGGCGAACCGCGACCTCGCGGTCGTGCAGGCGATCCTGCTGCTCGTCGCCGTCTGCATGGTCGGCGCGAATCTCGCGGTCGACGCGATCAACGGCTGGATCAATCCGCGCCTGCGCGCCGGCGCGGCGAGGTGACGAGGTCCGCGGATGCACACGACGACGAGCAGACAGACGACGATCGATCCCGCGCCGGCGGGTCCGGCGCCGACGATCCCCGAGCGGGCGCGCCTCGCGCCCACCGGCCCCGCGATCGACGCGCGGCAGGCGCGGCACTGGCGGGAACGCCTGGGCCGCTGGCCGCCGATGATCCTGCTCGCGCTCGGCTGGCTGCTCGCGATGCTCGTCGTCGCACTGCTCGCCGACGCGATCTCGCCGTACGACTTCAGCGCGCTCGATCTTCGCGCGCGGCTGTCGCCGCCGGTGCTGTTCGGCGGCACGGGCGCGCACTGGCTCGGCACCGACGAACTCGGCAGGGACGTGCTCTCGCGGCTGGTGTACTCGATCCGGATCAGCCTGCTGATCGCGTTCGCCAGCACGCTGATCTCGGCGACGATCGGCGTCGTCCTCGGCTTCGTCGCCGCCCACTTCCGGGGCTGGGTCGAGCAGGCCGTGCTGACGGCGATCGACTTCCAGGCATCGATGCCGTTCATGATCATGGCGCTCGCGGTGCTCGCGTTCTTCGGCAACACGCTGACGCTGTTCATCTGCCTGCTCGGCTTCTACGGCTGGGAGCGATCGGCGCGGATCGCGCGCGGCCTGACGATCGCCGCGAAGGAGCAGGGCTATGCGTCGGCAGCGGTCGAGATCGGCGCGAGCCCGCTGCGGGTCTACCTGCGCCACGTGCTGCCCAACATCGCGAGCACGCTGATCGTCAGCGTCACGCTGACCTTTCCCGAGGTGATCCTGCTCGAGTCCGGCCTGTCGTTCCTCGGGCTCGGCGTGCAGCCGCCGATGACGAGCCTGGGCAACATGGTCGGCTACGGACGCGAATACCTGCAGGGCGCGCCGTGGATCCTGCTCGCGCCGAGCGCCGTCATCGTCGCGACGACCTTCTCCATCAGCATGATCGGCGACTGGCTGCGCGATCGCCTCGACCCGACGCTGAAGGGCCGCGGCTGATGCCGCGGTTGCGTGCGGGCCTCGCGGCCCGCAGGACCTCGACGGTGCCCGACGCCGTGCCAACCCGACCCTCGACCACACGCCCGTGACCACCACCACCGACACCGACTTCCCGGCTGCACCGACCGCAACGCCCTCGTCCGCCGCCCCCGCGCCGATCCCGCATCCGTCGCGGCCCCGACCCCTCGTGTCGCGCGACGGCGCGAGGCGCCGCAACGTGCTGCTGATCGTCGTCGACCAGTGGCGCGGCGACACGCTGAAGGCGCTCGGTCACCGCACGGTGCGCACGCCGAACATCGATGCGCTGTGCGCCGAAGGCGTGACCTTCTCGCGCCACTACGCGTCGGCGGTGCCGTGCGGTCCCGGCCGCGCCAGCCTGCTGACCGGGCTCTACATGATGAACCACCGCGCGGTGCAGAACACGATTCCGCTCGATGCGCGCCACACGAACCTGGCGTGGGAGGTCCGCAAGGGCGGCTACGACCCGGCGCTCGTCGGCTACACGACGACGACCCCCGACCCGCGCGTCACGCCCGCGCGCGACCCGCGCTTCACGGTGCTCGGCGACCTGATGGACGGATGGCACGCCGTCGGTTCCTGGGGGATGCGGATGGAAGCCTATTTCGCGTGGGTCGCGAGCCAGGGCTTCGCGATGCCGGACAATCCCTGGGACATCTGGCTGCCGCAGGGGCTCGACGCGGGCGAGGTCGGCGCGACGCGCAAGCCCTCGCGCATTCCGGCGGCGCTCTCCGACAGCACGTTCTTCACCGACCGCGGGTTGCAGTACCTGCGCGGCGCGGGCGACCGCCCGTGGTTCCTTCACCTGGGCTACTACCGACCGCATCCGCCGTTCTGCGCCAGTGCGCCGTACCACGAGATGTTCGACCCGGCGGCGTCGCCGCCGCCGGTGCGCGCCGCGAGCGCGCGCGAGGAGGCGCGCCAGCACCCGCTGCTTCGCTTCTATCTCGAGAGCACCCAGCGGCGCAGCTTCTTCGAGAACGGCCGTGGCCTCGCCGCGGAGATGGACGCGGCCGAGGTCGCGCAATTGCGCGCGACCTACTACGGGCTGATGGCCGAGGTCGACGACCAGGTCGGCCGCGTCGTCGCGTACCTCAAGGAAAGCGGGCAGTACGACGACACGCTGATCGTGCTCACGAGCGATCACGGCGAGCAGCTCGGCGACCACTACCTGCTCGGCAAGGTCGGCTACTTCGACCAGAGCTACCACATCCCGATGATCGTGCGCGATCCGGCGCGCGAGGCCGACGGCACGCGCGGGCGGATCGTCGACCGCTTCACCGAGGCGGTCGACGTGATGCCGACGGTGCTCGGCTGGCTCGGGCTGCCGACGCCGCGCGCCTGCGACGGTCGGTCGCTGCTGCCCTTCGTGCGCGGCGGCGAGGTCGACGGCTGGCGACGCGAGGTGCACTACGAGTTCGACTTCCGCAACCTCTACTACAGCAAGGCCGAGGACGCGCTGGGCCTGCCGATGGACGAGTGCTCGCTCGCGGTCGTGCAGGACGAGCACTACAAGTACGTGCACTTCGCCGCGCAGGCACCGCTGTTCTTCGACCTGCAGCACGATCCGGGGCAGTTCACCGATCTCGCAGCCGACGACCGGTGGGCGCCGCGGGTGCGCGACTATGCGCAGAAGATGCTCGACTGGCGCCTTCGCCACGCCGAGCGCACGCTGACCGGCTATGCAGCGAGTCCGGACGGGCTCGTCGAGCGGGGGTGATCGGAATGAACGACACGCATCCGGACGCGATCGGATCGATCGACGACATCGAGGCGCTGTTCTACCGGCTCGGCGCGCGCCGCTACGCCGGCGAATCGGTGAGCCAGCTCGAGCACGCGCTGCAGGCGGCGCACGCGGCCGAGCGCGTCGGCGCCGGCGACGCGCTGGTCACCGCCGCGCTGCTGCACGACATCGGGCACTTCGCCGAGCTTCGGTCGGTGGTGCCCACCGCGTCGAGCGGCGTGCTCGGCGACGTCGCGGTCGACCTGCGCCACGAGGTGCTCGCGCTCGCGCTGCTCGACGGCTCGTTCGGCGACGACGTGCTCGGTCCGATCCGCCTGCACGTCGACGCGAAGCGCTACCTGTGCGCCGTCGACGGCGCGTACCGGACGCGCCTGTCGCCGGGTTCGGTCCGCAGCCTCTACCTGCAGGGCGGCGCATTCGACGCGCGCGAGGCGGAGGCCTTCGAGGATCGGCCTCACGCGCGCACGGCGATCCTGCTGCGTCGCTGGGACGACGCCGCCAAGTGCCCCGGGGCGGTCACGCCGTCGCTGGAGCACTTCCTCGAGCGCGCGCGCCGCTGCTGCCTGGCTCGCGCCTGATACGGCGGTCGCCGCCGACCTGGCGCGCCGACGGGCACGCGGGTATCCTCTTCGCACGCGAGACGGCGGAGCGACCGACATGGAAGAAGCGATCGAGTTCTACACGCACCCGAGTTCACGCGGCCGCATCGGTCGATGGATGCTCGAGGAGACCGGCGCGGCCTACCGGACCGAGTATCTCGAGTACGGCGCACCGATGCAGGCGCCCGGGTATCTCGCGATCAATCCGATGGGCAAGGTACCCGCGATCCGTCACCGGGGCCGGGTCGTCACCGAGTGCGCGGCGATCTGCGCGTATCTCGCCGATGCGTTCCCGCACGCCGGGCTCGCGCCGCCGCCGGAGGACCGTGCCGCGTACTACCGGTGGCTGTTCTTCGCCGCCGGCCCGCTCGAGGCGGCGATCACCAACAAGGCGCTCGGCGTCGTGGTGCCCGAGGCGCGCAGGGGCATGGTCGGCTACGGGTCGTTCGAGCGGGTGCTCGACACGCTCGAAACGGCGGTGTCGACAGCGGCGCACGTCGCCGGCGAGCGCTTCAGCGCGGCCGATGTCTACGTCGGCTCGCAGGTGGGCTGGGGGTTGCAGTTCGGCACCATCGAGAAGCGTCCCGCGTTCGTCGACTACTGGTCGCGCATCTGCGACCGGCCCGCGCTCGCGCGCGCGAACCGGATCGACGACGCCGCCGCAGCAGCAGCCGTCGCCGCGAAGCCGGCGGCATGATGCAGGACGCGTGCGGCGGCGGCATCGGCGCCGGGGAGGCGCTCAGCCCTTCGCGCGCTCGTGCCCGCTCGCCTTCACCGCCTCGACGATCCTGCCGACGAAGGCGTCGAGGTCCTTCGGCGAGCGGCTGGTGATGATGCCGTCGTCGGCCACCACCGCCTGATCGATCCACTGCGCTCCCGCGTTGACGACGTCGGTCTGCACCGAGTGGTACGAGGTCGCCTTGCGACCCTTGAGCAGGCCCGCCTCGATCAGCAGCCACGGCGCGTGGCAGATCGCGGCGATCGTCTTGCCGGCGTTCGCGAACTGGCGGATCAGGTCGATGACCGGCTTCTCGACCCGAAGCAGGTCGGGATTGATCTGGCCGCCGGGCAGCACCAGCGCGTCGTAGTCGGCGACGCGGGCGGCATCGACGGCCAGGTCCGCGTCGACGCTTTCGCCCCAGTCCTTCTCGTTCCAGCCGCGGATCGGCTTGCCGTCGAGCGACGCGACGTGGACCGTCGCGCCGGCGGCGTCGAGCTGCCGGCGCGGCACCATCAGTTCGGATTGCTCGAAACCGTGCGTGGCGACGATGAGGATCCTGCGATCGGCGAGTTCGGCCATGTGCGTGCTCCGTTGGCGTGTGGTCTGGAGGACCGCCTGCGCGCATCTCGCGTGCCCGGGTTCGGTGGGTGCCGTCCCCGGCGACTGCCGAGGCCTCGAGTCGGCGCCGCCGGGAATGCGGATTGCCCGCTACGCGCATGCAGGCGCGACGATACCGACAGCAGCGGCACCGACAGCGGCAACACCGGCAGCAGCGACACCGGCAGCAGCGACACCGATTCGCCGGCCGATGCCGCCACGCGCTGCTGCGCCTGATTCCGCTGCCGATCGCCTTCGCGATGGCGATCGCGATGTCGCTGTCCTCGCCGGCGGACGCACGGCAGCGGGTCGCAGCGACCGCCGACGGCGCGGTCGCGGGGGACGGTGCGATCGCCAGCCCGCCGGACGCGCGACGCCCGCGATAGCGTGAGGGCGCGCGCATTGCCGCCCGGGGGTACAGTTGCGGCTCGATGAGCCGCCCGGACCCCGATCCCAGTCCCGATCCCGACCGCGCTTCGGCGCACGTGCCGGACGTGCCGGCCGAGCTCGACGGGCGCGACGGGTCCGCCGTGGCCGCCGTGGCCGGCGCAGGCGCAGGCGCCGCGCGACTGCCGGACCGGGCGCTGCTCGCGCTGCTCGCCGCGACCGCCGCGCTCGGGTCGATCGCGTTGCACATGTTCACGCCGGTGCTGCCTGCTGCCCGCGACGCCTTCGGCGTCCCGCACCCGGTCGCGCAACTCGCGCTGAGCCTGCCGTTGCTGGCGATGGCGCCGGCGACGCTCGCCTACGGGCCGATCGCCGACCGGCTCGGCCGACGCCCGGCACTGCTGGTCTCGCTGGTGCTCTTCCTGGCCGGCACCGTCACCGCGCTGCTCGCGCCCGGCATCGGCTGGCTGGTCGGCGGCCGCGTCGTCCAGGCGGTGGGAGCGGTCGGCGGCATCGTGCTCGCGCGCACCGTCGCGAGCGACCGGTTCCCGGCCGAGCGCCTCGCGCAGACGCTCGCGACGCTGACGATGGTGATGGTCCTCGCGCCGCTGGTCGCCCCGCTCGCCGGCGGGCTGATCGGCGATCTGGTCGGCTGGCGGGCGATCTTCGTCGTGCAGCTGGCGTATGCGGTGCTGCTCGCGGTCGTCGCGGGTGCGCGGCTGCCGGAGACGATGCCGGTTCGCGCGGCCGGCGGCGAGGCATCGTCGGTGCTCGCCGACATGCGCGTGATCGCCGCCGAACGCCGCTTCCGCAGCTACGCGCTGCAGAGCGCCTTCGCCACCGCAGCGTTCATGACCTTCGTCGCCGCGACGCCTGCGGTCTTCGTCGACATGCTGGGCCACGGCAGCGCCGAGTTCGGCAAGTACTTCGCGCTCGTCGCCGGCGGCTACATGATCGGGAACTTCATCGCGGTGAAGTCGAGCGCGCGCACCGGCCGCCATCGGATGGTCGTGGCCGGCGCCGCGTGCGCGCTCGCCGCGGCGAGCGTGGCGCTGGGCCTCGTGCTCTCCGGCTTTCGGACCGAGTGGACGATCGTCGGTCCCACCGTGCTGATGACGCTGTCGATCGGCGTGTCGCACCCGAACGCGCAGGCGGCGGCGATCGGCGTGTTTCCGCGCAAGGCCGGGACCGCGGCCGGCGGCGTGACCTTCCTGCAGAACGTCGCCGCCGCGCTCGCCGTCCAGGTCGTCGGCCTGTTCCCGACGACCAGCATGCTGCCGATGGCGGTGGCGATGGTGGGGTTCACGCTGGCGGCGCTGCTGTCGCTGACGGCGTTGCGCCGACCGTCGGCGCCGCGCGCCTGAGCGGGCGCCGGCGAGGCGCGGCCGGCGCCGGGCCGGTCGATCCACGCACCACCAGCTCGACCGGGATCTCGACCTGAACCGGCCCGATCGCCGGATCGCGCACCCGCTCGACGAGGTGGTCTGCCGCGAGCTCCCACATCCGCGCGATCGGCACCTGCACCGTCGTGAGCGGGGGCTGCCAGTGCCGCGAGAGCGGCAGGTCGTCGAAGCCGACGATGCTCAGGTCGGCCGGGATCGACAATCCGCGCGCCGCGGCCTCGAGCATCGCGCCCCACGCGAGCACGTCGTTGCCGCAGATGATCGCGCTCGGCGCCGGCGACGCGGCGAGCAGCCGCGACGCGGCGTCGCGCGCGGGGCCGATCTCGTAGACCGCCTCGGCGAAGCCCTCGGGCCGAAGCGGCGCGCCGGCACGCGCGAGCGCCTGGCTGACGCCCCGCACGCGGTCGCGCGCGCGGTCGTTGCCGTCGACGACCCCCGAGAGCATCGCGATGCGCCGGTGCCCGAGCTCGAGCAGGTGACGCACCGCACCGCCGACCGCGCGCCGATTGCGAAAGCCGAAGCACGCGCCACCGGCCGGTGCCGGGAACGACCCCGTGTGGGCCCACGGCAGGCCGCGGCGCGCGAGCCGCTCGAGCAGTTCGGGACGCTGGCTGGTGCCGACCAGCGCGATCGCCTCGACGCCGCGCTGCATCAGGTTGAGTGCCTGCGCGAGCTCCTCGTCGACGCGGTAGCCGCTGAACGCGAGCAGCAGCTGGTAGCCGTGCACGCCGATGCGGCGCTGGAACGCCTGCAGGCCGTGCGCGAAGATCGCGTTGTCGATCGTCGGGATCACGATCCCGAAGGTGCCGCTTCGATTCAGCGACAGCGCGCGCGCGCCGGCGTGCGGCACGTAGCCCAGCCGTTCGATCGCCTGCGCGACCCGCGCCTGCAGCGCCGGTCGGACCTGCTGGGGCAGGTTGAGCGCGCGGGAGACGGTCGCGGTCGACACGCCGGCTGCGCGAGCGACGTCGGCGACGGTCGGAGGGGCGGGACGCGGTGGCATGCGCCCGAGTGTAGACGAGCGTCCCGCGCGTGGCGCGCTGCGGCGCAACTTGACACGAACGCGTCGTCGTCGGAAACTGTAAGCGGTTACAAGACGGGCTGTCCGGCCCGTATCCGTCCCGGGCTGCGAACTTGGCGCGATCCTTCCTGCCGCGAACCGAATACCTGATCGCCACCGTGCTCGGCGTGGCCTACGTCGTCTACGTGCTGGGCGTGATGCTGCTCGGCGCGCAGGTGGGCGCGCCGCTGGGCGACCTCGGCGAATGCCTGCTGGTGTTCTGCTCGGTCGTCGCGTTCGTCGTCGGCCTGCTGCGCGACGAAGCCCGGCGCAAGCCGAATCACTCAAAGGAGACACGAGCATGACCCGCACATCGCCATCCCACGAATCTTCGCAGGCCGCCGCCGCGCTGCCCGAGCCGCTTCGCCGCCACCTCGCCGAGCGGCGCCGGTTCTTCGCGGTCGCGAGCCGCTACGGCTTGTCGACGGCGGTCGTCGCGTCGGCGTCCGGCGTGCTGTTCTCCGACCGCGCGGTCGCACAGGCCGCCGCGGACGAGGCCGCGAAGGAGAAGGCCGCCAAGGTCAAGATGTCCTTCGCCACCGAGTACAAGATCGAGGACTACGTCAAGTACCCGGTGATGCAGGCGCTGTACAAGGAGAACGTCGAGTCGCTCTCGAAGAACGGCATCTACGTGAAGCTCTTCCCCGCGGGCCAGCTCGGCGTCGGTGCCGCGCTCGCGCAGAAGATCCAGGGCGGCACCGTGCAGGGCGGCGCGGTCTCGCTGTCGAACTTCTCGCCGTACGCGCCCGCGGTCGACCTGATCAACATCCCGTACTGGTGCGGCGACAACCAGCGCTACGCGAACCTCGTCACCTCGAAGACCTGGAACGACGACATCACCCCGGCCGTGATGGCCAAGGGCTACAAGCCGCTGTTCTACTACACCGTCGATCCGCGCACGATCGCGAGCCGCAAGGGCTTCAAGCTGATCAAGACGCCGTCGGACATGTCGGGCATGAAGATGCGCGTGCCGCCGTCCAAGCTGCTGCAGACCTTCTACCGGCTGGCTGGCGCGAACCCCACCGTCGTCGCGTGGGGCGAAACCGCGACCGCGATCAAGCAGGGGGTGGCCGACGGGCTCGACCCGGCGATCGCCGCGCTCGCGACCTTCGGATTCCACGACATCCTCGGCCACATCAGCTACATCCGCTCGGTGCCGGACGCGCAGATGTTCGCCGCCAACGCCGCCTGGTACAAGAGCCTGCCGGCCGACCTGAAGCAGGCCTTCGACGCGGCCAACGACAAGACGCAGGTCGACACCTTCGCGCAGATCGAGAAGGCGCGCGCGAAGTCGATCGAGATCCTGAAGGCCGGCGGGTGCGACTTCTACAACCCGAACGACGCCGAGATGAAGCAGTGGGCCGAGACCTGTGGCGAGCAGCGCAAGGAGTACGACGAATTCAAGCTGAAGTTCGCCGGCTCGATCGACAAGTTCGAGAAGCTGAAGGTCGCCGCCAACACCAAGGGCCCGATCACCGTTCCCGACTTCAAGCTCTGAAGCCGCGCGATGCGCCGCATGCTGTCCTGGCTCGACGCGAACGGTGAACGCTCGGCGATGCTGGTGTTCTACGTGTTCTGCTGCATCGTGATCGTCCAGGAAGTCGTGCGGCGCTTCGTGCTCAACTACTCGTCGGCGTGGGGCGAGGAGGCGGCGCGCTACGCGTTCATCTACCTGGGCTGGCTCGGGGCGGCGCATGCGGTGCACGTGCGTGCGCACATCCGCTTCGACATCGTGATCGGGGCGGTCGGCGCGCGGGGCCGCGCGCTGCTCTACATGCTGGCCGAGGCGCTGACCATCGCGTTCGCGGCCATCGCGTTCTGGTGGTCGATGCACACGATCATGCAGCTGCTCGAGTTCGACGCCCGCGCCGCGGTGCTGCCGCTGAACAAGGTCTGGTTCGAGGCGGCGGTGCCGATCGCGTTCTCGCTGATCGTGCTGCGCTCGGTGCAGCGGATGGTGGGCGACTGGCAGGCCTTCCGGGCGGGCACCGAGCCGTCGTCCGGGCTGGCGATGTTCGAGGAATAGCGGCGGCCGATGAACGCGATCGCATTGTGCATGGTCGGCATCGTCGTGCTGACCGTGATCGGCACGCCGTTCTGGGTCGCGCTCGGGCTGGGCACCGTCGCGATCCTCCAGACCACCGGCGCACTGCCGCTGACGCTGGTCGGCGAGGCGCTGTTCGAAGGGGTCGACTCGTTCGCGCTGATCGCGATCCCGCTGTTCGTGCTGACCGGCGACGTGATGGTGCGCAGCGGGCTCGGCGCGTCGCTGCTGAACTTCGCCGAGGCGACCTTCGGCTCGTTCCGCTCGGGCCTGGGCTCGTCGACGGTGCTGGGCTGCGGGCTGTTCGCGTGCATCTCGGGGTCCGACGCCGCGGACGCCGCCGCGGTCGGGCGCCTGACGATGGACCGGCTGGTCGAGCGCGGTTACCCGAAGCCCTACGCCTGCGCGCTGGTCGCCTCGGGGGCGTGCACCGGGATCCTGATCCCGCCGTCGATCGCGTACATCATCCTCGGCCTGGTGCTCGGCGTGTCCAGCTCCACGCTGTTCAAGGCGGCGTTCATCCCGGGCGCGCTGGTGCTCGTCGCGGTGATGGCCACCAACGCGCTGGTGAACCGGGTCCGC
Source organism: Lautropia sp. (assembly GCA_050248115.1). Classification (GTDB taxonomy): domain Bacteria; phylum Pseudomonadota; class Gammaproteobacteria; order Burkholderiales; family Burkholderiaceae_E; genus Lautropia. The sequence continues at coordinate 208,897 of JBFWSZ010000006.1, read as the reverse complement.
GGCTACGAGACCTCCACCGGCCGCTTCTCGTGGCGTCGCTGGGTCGCGGCATTCTGGGAGGCGAAGTTCGCGCTCGCGATCCCGGTGATCATCCTGGGCGGCATCTACTCCGGCATCTTCACGCCGACCGAATCGGCCGCCGTCGCGGTGACCGTCGCGGTGGTGACCGGCATGCTGCAGAAGCGCATCGCGCTGTCCGACTTCCCGGCGATGCTCGGCACGTCCGCGCGCGTGTGCGGCATCGTGCTGCCGATCATCGCGGTCGCGCTGCTGTTCTCGCAGGCGCTGACCGCGCTGGGCGTGCCGCAGCAGTTCGTCGAGTGGGTGATGGGCTTCGGCACCGGCCACACCGCGGTCGTGCTGCTGCTGCTGGTCACCTGGATCGTGGCCGGCATGTTCATGGAGACCGGGCCGAACATCGTCGTGCTCGCGCCGCTGCTGTGGCCGCTCGCGCAGGCGGTCGGCATGGACCAGATCCACTTCTGCACGTTCATGATCACCTCGCTCGGGCTGGGCTTCATCACGCCGCCGTTCGGCCTGAACTTGTTCGTGCTCTCGGGGCTCACGCGCACGCCGATCGCCGCGATCGCCGTGCAGGCGCTCCCCTTCGTCGTCGCGATGATCCTCGTCGCGGCGCTGATCGGCTTCGTGCCGCAGATCTCGCTGATCGCGCTCGGCCTCTGAGCGAGCATCGTCTACCCACCCAGCATCGAAGGCAGCCACGATGACCATCGAATACCTGAAGAAGGCCGCGAAGACTCCCGAGACCGAGGCCGGCAACGCGCAGCAGACCGTCGCCGCGATGCTCGCCGCGATCAAGGCGCGGGGCGAGGACGCGGTGCGCGAGTACGCGTCGAACCTCGACAAGTGGACGGGCCCGATCCTCGTCGACGACGCGCAGATCGAGGCGCGCACGCGCGGCATTCCCGAGGGTGTCCGGCGCGACATCGAGTTCGCGTGCGCGCAGGTCACCCGCTTCGCGCGCGCGCAGCGCGAGTCGCTGACCGAGTTCTCGCTCGAACTGAGCCCGGGCCTGACGGCGGGTCAGCGCGTGATCCCGGTGAACGTGGCCGGCTGCTACGTTCCGACCGGGCGTTACGCGCACATCGCGTCGGCGTACATGTCGATCGCCACCGCGAAGGCCGCCGGCGTGCCGACCGTCATCGCGTGCTCGACGCCCTACAAGGGCGAGGGGATCCACCCCCAGGTGCTGTACGCGATGAAGGTCGCCGGCGCCGACATCGTGATGACGCTGGGCGGCGTGCAGGCGATCGCCACCATGGCCTACGGGCTGTTCACCGGCAAGCCCGCCGACATCATCGTCGGGCCAGGCAACAAGTACGTCGCCGAGGCCAAGCGCAGCCTGTTCGGGCAGGTCGGCATCGACGTGTTCGCCGGCCCCTCGGAAGTGGCGGTGATCGCCGACGAGACCGCCGACCCGGCGATCGTCGCATGCGACCTGGTCGGCCAGGCCGAGCACGGCCACGAGTCGCCGGCGTGGCTGTTCACCACCTCGCGCGAACTCGCGACCCGCGTGATGGCGATGGTGCCGACGTACATCGACGCGCTGCCCCCGACCGCGCGCGACGCCGCCGGCGCAGCGTGGCGCGACTACGGCGAGGTCGTCGTCTGCGACACCCGCGAGGAGGTCGCCGAGGTATCGGACCGCTACGCGAGCGAGCACCTCGAGGTGCACGCGAAGGACCTGCCGTGGTGGCTGGCCCGCCTCACCTGCTACGGTTCGCTGTTCCTCGGCGAGGAGACCACCGTCACCTACGGCGACAAGGCGAGCGGCCCCAACCACATCCTGCCGACCCGTGGCGCGGCCCGCTATTCGGGTGGGCTGTCGGTGCACAAGTTCATGAAGACGCTCACCTGGCAGCAGATGAACCGCGAGGCGGCGCGCGACATCGGCGTGGTCGCCGCGCGCATCTCGCGGCTCGAGGGCATGGAAGGGCACGCGCGCTCGGCCGATGACCGGCTCGCGAAGTACTACCCCGCGCAGCGCTTCGAACTGGGCGCCCCGGTGACCGAATGAGCGATGCCGGTATTGCCGCACTGTTCGACCTGAGCGGGCGCCATGCGGTCGTGACCGGCGGCTCGTCGGGCATCGGCGAGGCGATGGCGACCGCGCTGGGCCTCGCGGGCGCGCGGATCACGCTGGTCGCGCGGCGTCCGGAGCCGCTCGAGCAGGCGAGTGCGCGGATGGCCGCGCAGGGGATTCCGGTCGACGTCGAGGTCGCCGACCTGGGCAACCTGGATTCGCTGCCGGCCACCGGAGCGCGGCTCGCCGCGCGTGCGCCCGACATCCTCGTGAACGCCGCCGGCATCAACCTGCGAGAGCGCTTCGGCGACGTCTCGCCCGGTGCCTGGCGCGCGCAGCTCGACGTCCACCTCGGCGCGCCGTTCTTCCTCGTGCAGGCGCTCGCACCCGGCATGGCCGCGCGCGGCTGGGGCCGGGTGCTGAACATCGCGTCGCTGCAGTCGACGCGTGCGTTCCCCGACAGCGCGCCGTACGGCGCGGCCAAGGGCGGCATCGTGCAGCTGACGCGGGCGATCGCGCAGGCGTGGTCCGCCAGGGGCATCACCTGCAACGCGATCGGCCCCGGCTTCTTCCCTACCGCGCTCACCGCCCCGGTCTTCGACGACCCGGCGCTCTCGGCGCGCCACGCCGCACAGACGGCGATCGGGCGCAACGGCGAGCTCGCCGACCTGCACGGCGTCACGATCTTCCTCGCGTCCGACGCGAGCAGCTACATCACCGGCCAGACCCTCATGGTCGACGGTGGCTACACCGCGAAGTAGGAGCCTTCATGCAGACCCTCGTCTACAGTGCACCCAACGAAGTGCGGCTAGAGGACCGCCCGATGCCCCCGGCGGCCGACGGCGAGGTGGTGCTCCGCATCGACGCTGCCGGCATCTGCGGCTCGGACATGCACGCCTATCACGGGCACGACCCGCGTCGCCACCCCGGACTCGTGCTCGGACACGAGTTCGCCGCGACGATCCATTCGTCGGCGGCCGGTGGGTGGTCGGTGGGCGCGCGCGTCACCGGCAACCCGCTGATCGTCTGTGGCCGTTGCGACTACTGCCTGCAGGGGCGCGACAACCTCTGCAGCGACCGCACGATGGTGGGCATGACCCGCCCGGGCGCGTTCGCGCAGTTCATGAGCATCCCGGCGCGTTGCCTGATCGCGTTGCCGTCGTCGCTGGGCGCGGTGCAGGCCGCACTCACCGAGCCGGCGGCCACCGCGCTGCACGCGATCAACCTCTCGATGCGAGCGCTGGCGCGGCCGCTGCCCGAGTGCCGCGTGCTGGTGATCGGCGGCGGTGCGATCGGCATGCTCGCCGCGCTGCTGCTGCGACACTACGGCGTCGACCGGCTCACCGTCGCCGAGGTGAATCCGCTGCGCCGCGAGTCGCTGCGATCGCACACCGGCTGCATCGCGCTCGACCCGAAGGCGCAGGCGGTGCCGGAGTCGGCCTTCGACTACGTGATCGACGCGGTCGGATCGGCGATCACCCGCAAGAGCGCGCTCGCGTCGGTCGCGCCCGGCGGCGTCGTCATGCACATCGGCCTGCAGGACTGGGCGAGCGAGATCGACATGCGCCGCCTGACGCTGGCCGAGATCACGCTGATGGGCACCTACACCTACAGCCAGATGGACCTGCGCGCGACCGTCGCCGCGCTGGACCGAGGTGCCTTCGGCGACCTGTCGTGGGTCGAGACGCGCCCGCTGGACGAGGGCGCGGCGGCCTTCGCGGACCTGGACGCCGGGCGCACCGCGGCGGCGAAGATCGTGCTCGAACCAAGGCATTGACGCACCCGGGCGCCGCGCACGCGGTACAGTGGGACGGCACCGCCCATCGGGGGCGGCGCACGGGCCATCGCCGCAGGGGGCGACCATGACACGACGACTCGACGACGCGGCGCTGGCGCAGCACCTGGCGGCGCTGCCCCGGTGGCGTTACACGCCGGATCGCGGCGGCGTGATCGGCCGTGAGTTCGTCTTCGACGATTTCGGCCAGGCGTTCTCGTTCATGGCCGAGCTCGCGCTGTTCGCCGAGCGCCACGACCACCACCCCGAGTGGTCGAACGTCTACAACCGGGTCAGGATCGAGCTCACCACCCACGACGCGAATGGCGTGACCGCGAAGGACGTCGACTTCGCGCGCGCCGCCGACCGCTGCCACGACGCGCGCCGCGGCGGTCGCGGCTGAGGCGCGCCTCAGCCGGGCCCGCCCGCCGCGGGCGGACGGGCCGCCGGCGCGTCGAGCACCAGCTGGGTCTGGGTGACCAGCGCGCAGAGCCTGCCGTCCGCGTTGCGAACCGCGGTCTGCCAGACCATGGTGGTGCGGCCGCGATGCAGCGCGACGCTCTCGCCGGTGACGACGGTGCCGACCCGCGCGCCGGCGATGAACTTCGTGCTCGAGTCGGTCGTCGTCGTCGTCCTGCCCTCGGTCAGGTTCACGACCGTGCCGATCGCGCCGAGCGTGTCGGCGAAGGCCATGTACGCGCCGCCGTGCATGATGCCGCCGGCGGTGCACAGATCCGGGCGGACCTTCAGTTCGGCGAGCACGCGGTCGGGCGCGGCCTCGAGCAGCACGACGCCCATCAGGCCGGGGAACAGCGGCGCGATCCGCCGCTGCAGGGATTCGATGTCGATCATGCGGGCTCCGTCTCGTGCACGCCCGAGGCGTGGCGCAGTGCGGCGGCCGACTCGTCGTCGGCCGGATAGAAGAGCTCGACCGTGAGCTCGGACAGCGTGACGTCCAGCGGCGAGCCGAGCGTCGCGAGGGTGGTGAACATCGAGAGGCGCCGGCCTTGCAGGTCGAGGACGAAGGGCACGAGCAGCCTGCCCTGCAGCGCGGCGGCCTGCGCGGCGGCGGGCGCGCCCGAGCGGCGCAGCGCGCGCACGCGCGGCCACTCGGAGACCTCGGCGAGCAGCGACGCGGCCGCCGGGTCGAGCGTCGACTCGACGAGCCGATCGAGCTGGCGCAGCAGGTAGGCGCCCCACTGCTCGAAGTTCGCCGTCAGGCGTCCGAGCCCCTCGGGATGGAGGCCGGCCCGGAAGGTGTTGACCGGGGGTCCGCGCAGCGCCGGCGGCAGCAGGCCGATCATGCGCGTCGCTGCGTCGTTCGCGACGACGATGTTCCAGTAGCGGTCGAGCGCGACGCCGGGGTACGGGTCGTGCGCCCGCAGCAGCCGCTCGATCGCGGCGCGCACGCTCGCCAGCGCCGGCGCGTCGATCGGCGTCTCCTCGTAGCGCGGCGCGAACCCCCCGGCGAGCAGCAGCGCGTTGCGCTCGCGCAGCGGCACGTCCATGTGCGTCGCGAGCGTGTCGATGAGTTCCGCGCTGGGTCGCGCGCGCCCGTTCTCGACGAAGCTCAGGTGGCGCGTCGACACGCCGGCCTGCAGCGCGAGCGCGAGCTGGCTCAGGCGCCGATGCTCGCGCCAGGACCGCAGCAACCCGCCGACCTCGCGCACGAGCTCAGCCCCCGAAGGGGTTGGTCGTCGCGAACCAGAGGCCGACGCCGGTCGCGATGATGAATGCACCGTCGATCACGCCGACGGCGAGGAAGAACTTCGTCTGCAGCGTCGGGATCAGTTCGGGCTGGCGCGCCGAGCCCTCGAGGAACTTCATGGTGGCCAGTCCGATGCCGATGCACGAGCCGAGGCCGGGGATGCCGATCAGCAGTGCGACGGCGAGGGGTAGGGTATCGATCGGGGTCACGGCTTTCGCTCCGAAGGCGGTTTACTCGGTACGGAGTGTGCGCGAACCCGGTCATCGCGTCGATTACCTCCCGGGTCAAGGCGGGGGCGCGCGTCGCCGTTCCCGCCGACATGCCGATTCGCCCGCCGCGGGCGTGGGATGCGTCGCGGGTGCGTGCTAGGATCGGCGCCGACCCAGGAGACGACAGGAGACGCTCATGATCCGCAACAAGACCGCACACGCCGTCCGCGCCCAGGCCGGCCTCGCTCCGACCGGCGCTTCGCGCGCGCGGCGCCGCGTCGCGCTCGCCTCGCTCGCGATCGCCGCTGGCGTCGGCCTCGCGTGGTCCGGTGCGCCCGCACACGCGCAGGCCTACCCCTCCAGGACGGTCAAGATCATCGTCCCGTTCGCCGCGGGCGGCCCGGCCGACGTCTACGCGCGCTTCCTCGGCCAGAAGCTGCAGGAGAGCCTCGGGCAGAGCTTCATCATCGAGAACAAGCCCGGCGGCGGCGCCGTGATCGGCACCGACCAGGCGGCGAAGGCCACGCCCGACGGCTACACGCTGCTGATGATGTCGAACACGCACACGGTGAACGAGTCGCTGCTCTCGAACAAGCCGTACGCACTGATGCGCGACCTGGTGCCGGTCGCGCCGGTCAACAAGTCCGACCTCATCCTGGTGGTGCGCAACGAGCTCCCGGCGAAGTCGCTCGCCGACATCCTGAAGGACGCGAAGGCGAAGCCCGACGGCATGACCTACGCGTCGTCCGGGCCCGGCACGCCGTACCACATGGCGGGCGAGCTCTTCAAGGCGATGGCCGGCGTGAAGATCATCCACGTGCCGTACAAGGGCAGCTCCGGGGCGCGGACCGACGTGATGGGCGGCCAGGTCGACATGATGTTCGACGCGATCACGACGATGGCGCAGCAGGCGAAGGCCGGCAAGGTGCGCGCGATCGCGGTCACCGGCACCGAGCGCAGCCCGGTGATGCCCGACCTGCCGACGGTGTCCGAGGCGGGCGTGCCGGGCTACGAGGCGGTGATCTGGCTGGGGCTGATGGCGCCCAAGGGCACGCCGCAGGCGGTGCTCGAGACGCTGAACGGCGCGGTGCGCAAGATCATCGCCGACCCCGCGGTCAAGGCCGCGTGGGCGAAGCAGGGCGCGAGCCCGATGTCGATGGACGTCGCAGCCTTCGGCGACTACCTGCGCAAGGACATCGAGAAGTGGTCGAAGATCGTCGAGGTGTCCGGCGCGAAGGTCAACTGACGCGCCGGCGCGGATGCCGGTGCGCCTGACGGTCAACGGCGTCGGCCAGACGCTGGACGTCGATCCGGACGCGAGGCTGCTCGACGTGCTGCGCGAGCGGCTTGGATTGCGCGCGACCCGCTTCGGCTGCGGCGCGAACCAGTGCGGCGCGTGCCACGTGCTGCTCGACGGCCACGCGGTCGCGAGTTGCGACACGCCGATGTGGGCGGTCGACGGCAAGGCCGTCACGACCGTCGAGGGGCTCGGCGCGGCCGGCATGCCCGCCGGGCTGCGCGAGGCCTTCGTCGCCGAGCAGGCCGCCCAGTGCGGCTATTGCCTGTCGGGCGTATTGATGTCGGCGGCCGGCCTGCTGCTGCGCGACCCGGCACCGACCGACGCCGCGATCCGCGCCGCGCTCGACCGCAACCTGTGCCGCTGCGGTTCGCACAACCGGATCGTGCGCGCCGTCGCGCGGGCGTCCGGCCGATCGTGAGCGGCGCGACGGCGACCCCGCTGCCGGCGAGCCTCGCGCGCAATCCGCGGCTCGACCGCTGGCTGGCGTTCGGCGACGACGGCGTGCTGACGGTGCGTTCGGGCAAGGTCGAGATCGGTCAGGGCATCCTCGGCGCGCTCGCGCAGATCGTCGCCGACGAACTCGGGTATCCGCTCGCGTCGATCCGGATGCAGGCCGCGAGCACCGACTCGAGTCCCGACGAGGCCGTGACCTCGGGCAGCCTGTCGATCCAGGATTCCGGCGCCGCGCTGCGCCAGGCGTGCGCCGAGGCGCTTGCGTTGTTGCGCGACGCGGCGGCGGCGTATCTGGACTGCGACGCGGCGTCGCTCGAGGTGCAGGCCGGCGCGTTCGTCGCGCCCGACGGCCGGCGCGAGCCGATGTGGCGACTCGCGCAGGGCGGGTTGCTGGCGCGCGATGCCGCGGGGCACGCGCGGCCGCGGCCGGTCGAGGCGCGGGTCCTCGTCGGCACGCGCCAGGACCGGCCGGAGCTCGCCGACAAGATCCACGGACGCGCGCGCTTCATCCACGACCTGTGCCTGCCGGGAATGGCCTACGCGCGCGTGCTGCACGGCCCGCGGCCGGACGCGCGGCTGGAGGCCTGCGACGAGGCCGCGGCGCGCTCGTCCCCCGGCATCCGGGCGGTGTTGCGCGACGGCAATCTCGTCGGTGTCGTCGGCGTCGACACCGCCAGCGTGGACCGCGCGTTCGATCGGCTCGCCGCGAGTGCGCGATGGGTCGGCGGCGAGCCGATGCCGGAGTCGGGCTCGCTGGCGGACTGGCTGCGCGGCCAGCCGGCGACGCGCACCGTGATCGCCGAACCCGGTGCGCCGCCGCCGGCCGACGCGCCGGTGCGCACCTTCCGCGCGCGCTACTCGCGGCCCTTCATCGCGCACGCGGCGATCGCGCCCTCGTGCGCGATCGCGCGGGCCGAGGCCGACGGCCGCCTGAAGGTCTGGACCCACAGCCAGGGCATCTACAACCTGCGCCGGGACCTCGCGATCGCGTTCGCGATCGCCGAGGACGCGATCGTCGTCACGCACGTCGAAGGCTCGGGCTGCTACGGTCACAACGGCGCCGACGACGTCGCCTTCGACGCCGCCTGGCTCGCGCGCGCGCTGCCCGGCGTGCCGGTGCGGGTGCAGTGGAGCCGTGCCGACGAGCTCACCCGCTCGCCGATCGGCGCCGCGATGGCGATCGACATCGAGGCCGAGGTGAGCGGCGACGCGATGCGCGCCTGGCGCACGTGCTTCTGGAGCAACGGCCACAGCAGCCGTCCCGGCCGCGCCGCGGCCCCGACGCTGCTCGGCGCGTCGCAGACGGCCTCGCCCTTCGTGCGCCCGATCGCGATCGACATGCCGCCCGCGACCGGCGGCGGCGCCGACCGCAACGCGATCCCGGGCTACGACATCGGCGCGATCGGCGTGATCGGACACCGGCTTCGGACGATGCCGGTGCGCACGTCGGCGCTGCGCTCGCTCGGCGCCTTCGCGCAGGTCTTCGCGATCGAGTCGATGGTCGACGAGATCGCGTGCGCGCTCGGCGTCGATCCGCTCGCGTGGCGCCTGCGCCACCTGTCGGATCCGCGCGCGCGGCGGGTGCTCGAACGGGCCGCCGCCGGCGGCGGCTGGCACCGGCCCGGGCCCGAGCGGGCGGCGATGCGCGCGCAGGGCGTCGGGCTGGGGCTCGGCTGGGCACGGTACAAGGGCACCGGCGCCTGGTGCGCGGTGCTCGCCGAAGTCGAGGTCGCCGTCGAGGCGCGCGTGCGGCGCCTCGCGATCGCGGTCGACGTCGGGCTCGCGGTCAACCCGGACGGCGTCGTCAACCAGATCGAGGGCGGCGCGATCCAGGCGTGCAGCTGGACGCTGAAGGAGGCGATGCCCTTCGACGACGAACGCCTGCTCGGCGACAGCTGGGACGCGTACCCGATCCTGCGCTTCTCCGAGGTGCCGTCTGTCGAGGTCGACGTCGTCGAGTCGACCGACGCGTCGCTGGGCGCCGGCGAGGCGTCGATGGGCCCCACCGCCGCGGCGATCGCGAACGCGCTGCACGACGCGCTCGGCGTGCGCGTTCGCGACCTGCCGCTCACGCCCGCGCGCATCGCCGACGCGATCGCCGCGATGGACTGAGCGCCCGTGGATCGACCGTGCGGCGCATGCGGCGCCGCGTCCCCCATCATCCAGCCGAAGAGGAAGCGAAGGTGTCGAGTGCCATCGAATTGAAGATCCTGTGCGCGGGCGCGGCGCAAGGCCTGGTCAAGGCATTGCAGCCGGCGTTCACGCAGGCGAGCGGTGCGGGCGTGAGCGGGCGCTTCGGCGCCGTCGGCGCGATGAAGGAGGCGCTGCTCGCCGGCGAGCCGTGCGACCTGATGATCGTCACCGACGCGATGATCGACACGCTCGTCGACAGCGGCGCGCTCGACGGCGCGTCGCGACGGCCGCTGGGCCGCGTGCGGACCGGCGTCGCGGTGCGCGAAGGCGAGCCGAGGCCCGACATCTCGAACGCCGATGCGCTGCGCGCGGCGCTGCTGCTCGCCGACGGGATCTACTTCCCGGATCCCGAGCGCGCGACCGCCGGCATCCATTTCGCCGGCGTGATGAAGCAGCTCGGGGTGCACGATGCGCTGCAGGCGCGCTTTCGCACCTTTCCGAACGGCGCGACGGCGATGGCCGAGCTCGCGCGTACCGACGCGCCGCGGCTGATCGGCTGCACGCAGGTGACCGAGATCAACTACACCGCCGGCGTGACGCTGGTCGGTGCGTTGCCGGACGCGTTCGAACTCGCCACGGTCTACACCGCGGCCGTGTCGGCACGCGCCGCGCACCCGGCGCTGGCCGCGCGCTTCGTCGACCTGCTCGCCGGCGCGCAGCACGCCGGCCTGCGCGCCGCCGGCGGCTTCGAGTAGCGGCGCCGCACGACTCGAATCCGCCGGACGTCCTTCGTACAATCGCGCACATGCGCGCCCGCCATCGAATCGCGTCGCCGGCGCTCGTGGCCGGCATCGTCGGCCTGGTCGCCGCGGTGAGCTGCCTCGTGCCCGGCGGCGCGCACGCCCGCGACGATCGGCGGGCGGGCGCGACGCCACGGCCGGTGGTGCCGCGCGGCCCGTTGTCTGCCGACGAGCAGGCGACGATCGCGCTCTTCGAGCGATCGCGCGACGCGGTCGTCTACATCAGCACCAGCCGGCGGGTGCGCGACGTGTGGACGCGCGACGTGTTTTCGGTCCCGCGCGGCACCGGCAGCGGCTTCTTCTGGGACGACGCCGGCCACGTCGTCACCAACTATCACGTGATCGAGGGCGCGAGCGAGGCGACGCTGCGCCTGGCCGACGGCCAGACCTACGACGCCTCGCTCGTCGGCGCCAGCCCGGCGCACGACATCGCGGTGCTGCGGATCGGCGCGGGCCACCGCAAGGCGGCGCCGCTGCCGCTGGGCACGAGCGCCGACCTGAAGGTCGGGCAGAAGGTCTACGCGATCGGCAATCCCTTCGGGCTGGACCGCACGCTGACCACCGGCATCATCTCGGCGCTCGATCGCTCGCTGCCCGGCGAATCGGGCATCACGATCGAGCGCCTGATCCAGACCGACGCGGCGATCAATCCGGGCAACTCCGGCGGGCCGCTGCTCGATTCCGCCGGCAGGCTGATCGGCATCAACACCGCGATCTACAGTCCGTCCGGCGCATCGGCCGGGATCGGCTTCGCGGTGCCGGTCGACACGATCAACCGGGTCGTGCCGCAGCTGATCCGCGACGGCCGCTACGTGCGGCCGTCGATCGGCGTCGTCGTCGACGACGACCTCAACCAGCGTCTGAGCCGGCTGCTCGGCGTCGAGGGCGTGATCGTGCTGCGGGTCGACAAGGGGCCGGCGGCGGCGGCGGGGCTGCAGGGCGCGGTCGTCACCCGCGAGGGACGCGTGCAGCCGCGCGACGTGATCGTCGCGGTCGACGGCAGGCCCGTCGCGAGCGTCGGCCACTTCCTCGGGCTGCTCGACGAGCGGCAGGTCGGCGAGGTCGTGCAGCTCGACGTGCTGCGCGACGGGCGCAGGCGCCGCGTCGGCGTGAGGCTCGAGGCCGGCGGGGCCTGAGCCCCCGGCGCTCGATCGCGCCGGTTCAGGAGATCGACAGCACCGACCGCTTCGACGAGAACAGCCGGATCCTGCGGTTGCGCAGCAGCGCGAACACCAGGCTCTTGAGCCCTGCGGTCGCGCCGACCAGCCTGCGCGCGCGGTCGGTGTGCGTGCCGCGCAACGCGTCGCGTCCGCCGCGCGCGTGCAGATCGAGCATCGTCGCGCTCGAGATCAGCGCGAGGTGCGTGAAGGCCTGCGGGAAGTTGCCGAGGAACGCCCGCGTCCGCGGATCGACCTCCTCCGCGTAGAGGCCGACGTCGTTCGCGCACCCGAGCAGTTCGTGGAACAGCGAGCGCGCCTCGACGGCCCGGTCGCACATCAGCAGCGCCTCGACGAGCCAGAAGCTGGTGATGAAGAACGCGCCTTCCTCGCCCGGCAGGCCGTCGTCGCCGCGATAACGGTGCACGAACGGCCCGCGTCGCAGGCCGGCCTCGACCTGGCGGACGGTCTCGGCGAGGATCGCGTCGTCGATCGGCAGCCCCAGCAGCGGCAGCGCGAGCAGCGCGGCGTCGGGCTCGTCGTTCTCGAAGGCCTGCGCCAGGTAGGGCGGATCGCCTCGGCATCCGTGCTCGAGGATCTCGGCGATGATCCGCTCGCGTTCGTGCTGCCAGCTCGGGCGGTCGCCGAGCAGGCGGCCGGCGCGGTCGAGCGCGACCCAGCACATCGCCTTGCCGTGCACGAAGTTGAGCGGGCCCGAGCGTACCTCCCACAGCCCCTGGTCCGGTTCGCGCCAGTGCGCGCACACGTAGTCGGCGATGCCGCGCAGGAACGCCTTGCCGTCCTTCGACAGGCTCGCGCCGAGGCCGACCCGCAGTTCGGCCCAGTCCAGCACCTCGCCGAAGACGTCGAGCTGGTTCTGCTCGGCCGCCGCATTGCCGATGCGCACCGGCCGGCTGTCGCGGTAGCCGGCGAGCTGCGCGAGTTCGCGCTCGGGCATCAGCGGGTCGCCGTCGACGCTGTACATGATGCGCGTGCGGTTGCCGTCGCGAAAGCAGCGCTGCTCGAGGAAGTCGGAGAAGCGGCGGGTCTCGCCGGCGTAGCCGATCGCCGACAGCGCGTACATCGCGAAGCTCGCGTCGCGCAGCCAGCAGTAGCGGTAGTCCCAGTTGCGGGTGCCGCCGATGCCCTCGGGCAGCGACGTGGTCGGCGCGGCGACGATCGCGCCGGTCGGCTCGAAGGTCAGCAGCTTGAGCGTGACGGCGCTGCGCACGACGGCGTCGTGGCGCGGCCCGCGGTAGCGCGCGTATTCGACCCACTCGCGCCAGAACGCCATCGTCGTCGCGAGCAGCGGTTCGGCGTGGGCTCCAGGGTCGACCAGCGGATCGAACATCGTCAGCACCGCGGCCTCGTGCTCGCCCCTGGACAGTCGATACCGCACGATGCCGCCTTCGTCGGTGACCTCGGCGTCGCCGCGGACCCAGAGCGACAGCCCGTTCGCGCACCACAGCCGCCCCGCTTCGCGGTGCAGCTTCAGCGGCTCGGTCGAGAAGCCGGCGCCGCGCGGGGCGAAGCGGGTCGCGAAGCTCACCGTGCCGTCGAGGCACTCGAAGCGCCGCACCAGCCAGCTCGGCGAGGTCAGCGACACGTAGTCGTGCACCGACGCGTCGCGGCTGCGGCCCACCGGCATGAAATCGTCGACCGCGAGCACGCCGGTCTCGGTCACGAACTCGGTGCGCAGCACCGCGGTCGCGTCCCGGTAGCGGCGCTCGATGCGGACCAGCCGGTCGGGCCGGATGTCCCAGCAGCCGCCGCACGAGGCGTCGAGCAGCCGGAAGAACACCGGGTCGCCGTCGAAGCGCAGCAGGCAGCACCAGTCGATGCTGCCGGCGCGCGAAACGAGCGCGCTGCCGTGGCAGTCGCCGATCAGTGCGTAGTCGGCGATCGGCGGCTGGGTGACGCGCTCGATCTCCGCGTCGGCGTCGGTTGCCACGATCGCGTCGTCGCGCTCGGCGCGTGGCGCTGCGCGACGCGCCGGCGAGTCGCCGGCCACTGCGGCCCCGCCGCCCGTGCCGGCGGCACCGCCTCGATCGTCGAACGCGCGCATCGGATCCATCGGTGACGATGCGGGCAAGCTTCACGCCCGGAGGGGCAGCGGTCGGTCAGGGACCCGGCGACCCGGCGGCTCGTGGGGAGGCCGGCTCGACGCCGCCTCGCCGCTGCAGCCACAGCATCGCCATCTGGCAACCGAGCGCCCACGCGGCACCGAGCGACCAGCCGGCGAGCACGTCGGTCGGCCAGTGCACGCCGAGGTAGACCCGGCTCGCGCCGACGATCAGCGTCAGCATCAGGCCGACGGCGAACAGGTAGACCTTCACGCGCCGCTCGGGCTGCACGCGCGCGAGCATCGCCCCGAGCGTCAGGTACACCACGGCCGACAGCATTGCGTGGCCGCTCGGGAAGCTCTGCGTGTAGACGTCGGTCCCGTGCGGCACGAGATCGGGTCGCGGGCGGTCGAAGCCCCACTTGAGCGCGTGGCTGAGGGCCGTGCCGACGATGACGGCGAGCGCGACGGCGACGGCGGCGTGGCGCTTGCGGGTGATCACGAGGAAGCCGACGACGACGAGCGTGATCAGCGTGAGCACGCCGGTGCCGCCGAGCGCGGTGAAGTCGCGCATCAGCTCCTCGAACCACCGGGGGCCGATCGGATCGGAGAGATCGGTGGGCGTGCGCAGCGCGAGCAGCAGCCACTCGTCGAAGGATCGGGTGTCGCCCTCGAGCACTTCGCCGGCCAGCTTCACGAAGCCGAACAGCGCACCGGCGGCGAGCGCGGTGCTCGCGAGGGCCCAGCGCTCGACGCGAGACAGCCGCGCGCCCAGCGCGCGCAGCCGCTGCCGGACATCACCAGCGTAGCGCGTGAGGGTGGCAGTGGATCTGCCTGCATCCATGGTCGATTGCTCCGGTAGGGTCGGCTGCTCCGGCGGTCGACGCGCCGGGTGGCACGATTCTCGCGACGGGGCACGCTGCGAGATCCGGGCCCGGGCACGCGGGTTGCGGTCCGGCGCCGATGGCGCGAACGCCGCGTCCGCCTCCGACACCCCGTCGACACCCGCGAGGATGCCCATGTACCCCGACCCCCAGATCATAGCCCGCGTCGATTCCGCCGCTGCCCACGTCTTTCGCGGCGTGGTCGACGCACCCGGCGAAGACGTCCCCGCGCACCCGCGGGTGGACGCGCGCGCCCGGGACTGGAGCGACGCGATGCTCGCGCACCTGCGCGCGCTCGCCGACCTGCCGCTGGCGGACGTGCCGATGCGCGCGCAATCGGTGCCGCCCCCGGTCGGCGATCCGATCGCGCCCGACCCGCACCCGCCGAATCCGGTGACGCCCGAGCCGATCCAGCCGGGACCGGGCGACCCGAACCTCCCGGGACGACCCGAGGTCCCCGCGCCCGGCCCGGCGCAGCGACCGCTCGGCAGGGCTGCGATCAGCGCGTCATGAGTCGTCGGCGGCGCGTCCCCGCGTCGCTCGATCGTTGTCGATGCCGCTGATGTCGCCGGCTTCGTGCTGGCCGTCGCGCCGCGTCGACACGATCTTCTCGCTCGTCGCCTCCTCCTGATAGTCGGCCGGCCGGTCGGCCGCCGCGTCGCGCTCGGCCCTCGCGAGTGCCTCGTGCTGCGTGCGATCGGCGTCCGGCGCATCGGGCCCCGGGCTCGGGCTTCGTCGTGCTGTCATGGGTCGGTTCCTCGGTGGATGGGGATCGGTGGACGTGGATGCGGAGCGCGCAAGGGACGTGCCCAGCGTGCGCGTCGCGGCGCCGTCGTGGGGTGGCGCAAAGAAAAAGCCGCCCGGCGTGCGGGCGGCCAACGATCGATTCCGAGGATCGATCGGGAGGAGGAGACACACCGGCCTGAGCCGGCACCGCGATCCGGCAACATCGGTGCCTGCGGCATCGCGGTGCGGCCGGGCCGGCCGGTCCGGCGTCAGCTGCCGGTCTTGCGTCGCTCGGTGCTGTCGGCTTCCCAGAGGTTCGCCGCGACGTCGATCTCCGTCGCCCTGCGGGTCGCCTCGTCGACGTCGATCTGCACCTCGTAGCTGTTGTCGCCCTTGACGATCTCGTACTCGAGGTAGTCGGGATCGCGATCGTTCACCGCCGTGATGCGGTAGCCCAGCTGCTCGAGCTGGGTGCGCACCGCCTGCACGTCCTGGTTCGGGCGCAGCGTCTGCTGCAGTCGTTCACGCTCGGTGGTCCAGCCGGCCATGTAGCGGCGATCGCTGAAACGGCGCTCGGGATCGGCAACGAGCGGTGCGGTCGGGCGCCAGTTCGAGTCCTCCATCATCCGCTCGGTCGAGTCGGCTCGCCAGAGGTTGTTCGCGACGTCGATGTCGGTCGCCCTGCGCGCGCCGTCATCGAACTCGAGCTGGACTTCGTAGCTGCGGCCGCCCTTGACGACCTCGTACTCGAGGTATTCCGGTCGATCGTCGTTGATCGCCGAGATCGTGTAGCCCTCGCGCTCGATCGTCGCGCGATAGTCGTCGCGGGACTGCGCGCGCGCGAGCGCGTTCTCGAGCTGGTCGCGGTCGGCGTCGAACTGCGCCGTCGAGCGGTTCGGATTGCGCCTCGTCGCATCGCCGGCCATCGTGCCCGGACGCACGGTGTCGCGCGTCGCCGGGCTCACGACGCCAGGGGTCGGCTGGACCGCCGGCGACCGGGGCGTCGTCGTCGGTTCGCCGACCTGCGCCCAGGCGCCGAAGGACATGGCGAGCAGCATCGCTGCGGTCGAAACATGGCGTGTCTGCATGGGATTCTCCTGTGAAGTCGGCCTGCCGGCCGGGCTGCCTTCGATGGAAGACAGGAGTACCCCCATGTCGCAAGCGCCGTGCCCTCGGCAGGCGCGCGCGGTGCGCGCTGCCCTCCGGCGCCTGCCGTCGCTCAGCTCGGCAGCTCGACGAAGCGCTTCTCGAACGCCCACACTTCGTCGAAGCCGACGATCTCGTGCATCTGCTGCATCGTGAACGCGGGCACCGGCGAGCCCTCGGTGCTGCCGTGCTCCCTGAGCCACGCGTAGTTGCGCTCGAGCGCGGCGCAGACGACGCCCATGCCGGCCGACGGGTAGATCGCGATGTCGAACCCGCACGCGGCCAGGTCGTCGCGCGAGATCACCGGCGACTTGCTGGTCGGCACCATGTTCGCGAGCAGCCACGCGTCGATCGAGTCGCCGATGCGACGGAACTCGTCGGTCGACTCCGGCGCCTCGACGAAGACGACGTCGGCACCGGCCTTCGCGAACGCGCGGCCCCGGCGGATCGCCTCGTCGAGCCCGAGGCCGGTGCGGGCGTCGGTGCGGGCGATGATCAGCGTGTCGTCGCGGCGCCGCGCGTCGACCGCGACCTCGATCCGCCGCACCATGTCCTCGAGCGACACCACCCGCTTGTTCGGCGTGTGCCCGCACTTCTTCGGCGTCTCCTGGTCCTCGATCTGGATAGCCTGCACGCCGGCCGCCTCGTAGCCGCGCACGGTCTCGCGGATGTTCAGCAGCCCGCCGAAGCCGGTGTCGGCGTCGGCGATCAGCGGCGTCGTCGTGCCTTCGGCGATCGTTCGCGCCCGACCGACCATGTCGGCGTAGGTGACGAGGCCCGCGTCCGGACGGCCCAGCAGCGAGGCCGACACGCCGTAGCCGGTCATGTAGAGCGCCTTGAAACCCATGCGGTCGGCGATGCGCGCGGAGAACATCTCGAACACGCCGGGCGCGACGACGAATTCGCCCGCCGCGAGGAGGGACTTGAGTCTGGTCGGGGTGGTCATGTGGCTTGGTTCCTCGTTGAAAGGGGCTTGATGGATCGTACGGGATCGACGGGTGCAATAGCATCGTGCCCTCGTCGGATCCGGAGAGTCACGCGCAGATGCTGAGCTATCGCCACGGTTTCCATGCCGGCAATCATGCCGACGTGCTGAAGCACTTCGTGCTCGTGCGCGTGTTGCGGCATCTCGCGGCCAAGGCCCGCGGCTTCTCGTACATCGACACGCACGCGGGGGCGGGCCGGTATCGGCTCACCGACGCCGCGGCGCTGAAGAACGCGGAATTCGAATCGGGGATCGCACGGCTCTCGTCGGCCGACGACGTGCCCGCGCCGCTCGACGATCTGCTCGGGCAGGTGCGGGCGTACAACCTCGCGCAGCACGGCGACGCCGGCCGGTTGCAGGGTTACCCGGGCTCGCCGCAGCTGGCGCTGCAGCTGCTGCGCGAGCAGGACCGGATCCGCTGCTTCGAGCGGCACACGACCGAGATCGGCGTGCTGCAGGCGAATCTCGCCGGCGCACCGCGCCGGGCGACCGCCGTGCTCGCCGACGGCTTCGACGCGCTGCGCTCGGTGCTCCCGCCGCCGACCCGTCGCGGGGTCGTGCTGATCGACCCGTCGTACGAGGACAAGCGCGACTACGCCCGCGTCTGCGAGGCGCTCGCCGACGCGCTGACGCGCTTCGCGACCGGCACCTACCTCGTGTGGTACCCGCTCGTGCAGCGACGCGAGGCGGTGCGCCTGCCGGGCGCGCTCAGGCGCCTGCCGGTCGGCGACTGGCTCGACGTGTCGCTGACCGTGAGGGCGCCCGCGGAGGACGGCTACGGCTTGCACGGCAGCGGCGTGTTCGCGATCAACCCGCCGTGGACGCTCGCCGCCGAGCTGCGGGCGGTGATGCCCTGGCTCGCGCGGCGCCTGGCGCAGGATGGCCGGGCCGGCTTCAGGCTCGATCTCCCGGACTGACGCGCCCGTGAAGGCGCTTCTCGAGCGCGAGCAGCAGCCAGCTCGCCGCGGTGGCGAGCACGACGAGCAGCAGCGCCAGCGCGACGATCACGTCGATGTCGTTGTTCTCCATCGACTTGATCAGCAGGTAGCCGATGCCGCGCTGCGACGCGAACATCTCGCCGATCAAGGTGCCCAGCAGCGTCAGCGAGAAGCCGAGACGGCAGCCGGTGACGATCTCGGGCAGCGCGGCGGGCACCAGCACGTGGAAGAACATCTGCCGCGGCGTCAGCCGCATCGCCTGGCCGGCGCGCAGGTAGATCCGCGGGATGTTGCGCACCGCGTTCATCGTGAACAGCACCACCGGGATGATGCCGTGGATCGCGCCGAACGCGACCTTCGCCGACATCCCGAGCCCGAAGAGCAGCAGCACGACCGGGTACAGCGTGATCTTCGGGACCGAGTACAGCCCGACCAGCAGGGGCTCGACGACCTCGCCCGACAGGCGGTGCGCGCCGAGCGCGACCCCTGCGACGAGGCCGCCGACGAGCGAGATCGCGAGCGCCATCGCGAACGCGCTGCCGGTCTCGATCGCGTGCCCGGCGAAGTCGCTGCTCGCCATCAGGTTGGCGAGCCGTGCGACGGTGGCCGCCGGCGAGGGCAGGACCTGCGCGCCGGCGGCGAGCGACAGCAGCCACCAGCACGCGAGCAGTGCGACCAGGAGCGTGCCGGAGTCGCGCAGCCGGTCGGCGGACGCGGGGGTCGCGCGCATCTAGCGGCCGCCCCGGCGCAGGAACAGCCGCCGTTCCCACGAGTACAGCACCAGGTTCAGCGTGCCGACGAAGCCGAGCAGCAGCAGCATCAGGCCGTACATCGTGCGGTTGTCGAAGCTGTTGTAGGCGAATGCGATCTGGAAGCCGAAGCCCGATCCGCTGAGCACGAACTCGCCGGCGATGACGCCGATGAACGCGTAGACGATCGCGAGCTTCAGCCCGGTGAACAGGTACGGCGCGCAAGACGGCAGCACGACGTGGATCATCTCGTCGGCGACCGACAGGCGCATCGCGCGTGCAGTGCGTCGCAGTACGCGCGGCACCCGCTCGAATCCGTTGAGCGTGTTCAGCGCCATCGCGACCACCGCGAACACGAAGCCGATCGCGATGAGCGGCCAGCGGTTCAGGCCGAACAGCACGATGAACAGCGGGTAGAAGACGAAGGTCGGTACCGAGTAGTAGCTCGCGAGCAGCGGGTCGGCTGCGCGCCGCAGCCGCGGCAGCCGGTACAGCGCCCAGCCGCCGAGAAAGCCCGACACCACCGCGAGTCCGCACGCGATCGCGACGTTCGACAGCGTCAGCAGGATGTCGCCGGTGAACTGGCCCGATGCGAGCAACGACCAGGCGCCCGCGATCATCGCGCTCGGCGGTATCACCGCGACCGGGTCGACCCAGCCGGCGCGGCACGCGATCTCGAGCGCCGCGATCAGCGCGACGACGAGCACGATGCGAAGCCGGCCGGCCGCGCTCATCGCCGGCTTCCCGTCATCGCGTCGGCGCCGCCGCGACGCGCGAGGCGCCGAGCGACTTCATCGACTCGCCGCGCAGCGTCGTCCAGAGGCGGGCGGTGATGCGGCCGAAGGCCTCGTCCGACACGATGCTGCTGTCGCGGTCTGCCGGCCAGCCGGTGTCGACCATGTCGAGGAACACGCCCGGGCGGGCCGACATCACGCCGACCCGGTCCGACAGCATCGCCGCCTCGTCGAGCGCGTGCGTGATCAGCAGCACCGTCGCGCCGGTCTCGCGCCACAGGCGGAGCAGCTCGTCGCCCATCAGCAGCCGGGTCTGCTGGTCGAGCGCGCCGAAGGGTTCGTCGAGCAGCAGCAGCCGCGGTCGCGTCACCAGCGTGCGCGCGATGCACAGCCGCTGGCGCATGCCGCCGGACAGCTGCGCCGGATAGGCGTCGGCAAAGGCGGCCAGGCCCATGAACGCGAGCGCGTGCTCGACGCGCTCGCGGATCGTCGCGTCGTCGACCCCGCTGCGACGCAGGCCGAAGGCGGCGTTCTCGCGCACGCTGAGCCACGGGAAGCTCGCGTCCTCCTGGAACACGATGCCGACGCCGTCGGGCACGGCGCCCGCGACCTGCGTGCCCTCGAACGCGACCGTGCCGTCCTGGGGGGCGGCGAGCCCGCCGAGCACGTCGAGCAGCGTCGACTTGCCGCAGCCCGAAGGGCCGACGACCGAGAAGAATTCGCCACGGCGCAGGTCGAGGTCGATCGGGCCGAGCGCGTGCACCGGCTCGCGCCCGGCGGCACCCGGGTACACCCGCGTCACGCCGCGCAAGCGCGCGTGGATCTCGGCGTCGGCGCCGGCGGCCTCGCGCGCGGGCGCGGCGGCCTGGTTTTCCGTCACGACGCTACTGCTTGCGGCGCAGGTCCTGCGGCAGGTAGCTCTCGTCGATGACCTTGTTCCAGTCGAAGGGGCCGTCGGGGATCGCCTTCACGATGCGCAGCCCCTTGAGCATCACCTCCATGCCCTCGTAGTCGAACTCGCCGCGGCTCCAGTACACCGCGTTGCCGGAGAGCACGCTCTCGATCGCCGACTTCGCCTGCGCGTCCGTGATCTTGTACTCGCGCGCCATGATCGGCGCGGCCTGCGCGGGATTCGCGCGCACGAACTCGACGCCCTTCCTGCGCGCGGCGATGATGCCGCGGATCTGGTCGGGGTTCTTCTTCAGGTAGTCGGTGCGCACGACGCCGACCGTCTGCGTGATCCGCGGCGCGATCGCGGTCGAGCGCCACGCCTCGCGGTAGTTGCCCTTCTCCTTGCTCCACACCGGCTCGCTCACGTAGGTCATGTCGACGCCGCCTTCGCGCAGCGCCGTGAGGCCGGCCCCGACGCCGCCGACCGACTTGCGCTCCAGGCCCTTCAGGCCGTTCGCGTCGATCAACATCGAGGTCAGGATGTCGGTCACCGACTTGGGGCTCGAATAGCCGAGCTTCTTGCCCTTGAGGTCTGCCGGCTTGGCGATGCTCTTGTCGTCGGGGCGCGTGGCCCAGACCTGGTCCGCCACCGACAGTACGCCGCCGTGCACGATCGTCAGCGGCACGCCCTGCTGGATCGCGGCGATTGCCGCGGACAGCGCGACCTCGCCGTAGGGGATGTCCGACGCGAGCGCGTTGCGCACCGTCGTGCCGCCGCCCGCCGAGGTGATGAAGCCGGTGACGTCGAGCTTCGCCTCGCTCTTGAACCACCCCTTCTCGCGCGCCACCGCGAACGGCACGCCGTACATGCCGGTGCCGAAGTGCGTGACCGTCAGGTCGATCGCGTTCGCCGAACCGGCGGCGAACAGCGTCGCGCCGAGTGCGAGCACGCGCAGGCCGCCGATCGCGGGCCGCGGGCGGCTCCTGGTGGATTGGGTCGATTTCATGCCGGTAGTCTCCGTGGGTTGCCGTCGATCGAGACCGGTCGATTCTCAGGGTCGACCGTCAGGACCTGGATTGTCGGCACTCGCGAAAGCCCGGTCAAATACGGGGTCGGGGCGTCGCCCGCCCCGATCGCCGCCGTGCGGCGGGCGAGGCCTCCCGGCCCCGCCAGGCGGCAACGCCGCCTACTTGCTCGAGACGCTGCGGCTGTTCTCGCGGAACACGCGCTCGCTCTCGCTCATCATGGTCTGGCCGCGCTCGACCTTGATCTTCGCCTCGTCGATCTGGCGCTTGCCCTCGGCGATCTTGTCCTCGCCCTTCTTGCGGTCCTTCTCGGCGTTCTCGACCATCAGCGCGCCCTCCTTGTACTGGCGGCTCGCGGCCTCGAGCGTCATCGTGCCGGGCTTGGCCATCTCCTGCTTGGGCGTGCTGGCGCAGCCGGCGGTGGTGAGGACGGCGACGGCGGCGAGCGAGAGAATCCAGGTCGGTCTGTTCATGACGGGCTCCTTTGAAGCAAAGACGATTGGTGCAGCGCATCCTGACGGAGCGGTCCGCACGCGCCAAACCTCGATTCACGAACGCGACCTCTCGACCGACGGATGGACACGCGCGTCCGGCGCTGCCGGCGGGATGTAAGCGCGGGTTACGAGGCGTGTCGCGACGCTCGCTAGAATGCGGGGTCGCAGCGCGTCGCCGCTGCCGGTTCCGGTGATGGACTTCGACAGGAGCACTACGATGGACGCCGCGATTCATCGCCAGACGCTGGGGGACCTGCTGCGCCGCACGCGCGCGCGCTACCCGGATCGCCTCGCGATACGATGCGGCGAGACCGACTGGACCTACGCCGAGTTCGACGACGTCTGCACGCGGCTCGCGCTCGGCCTGCACGCGAACGGCGTGGGTGCCGGCGATCGCGTCGCGGTGCTGGCGCGCAACTCGCACGGCTTCGCGGCGCTGCGCTTCGCGCTGGCGCGGCTCGGCGCGGTGCTCGTGCCGATCAACTTCATGCTCAACGCCGACGAGGCGCGCTTCATCCTCGCGCACTCGGGGGCGACCGCGCTGTGCGTGGACGCCGGCTTCGCGGCGCTCGGCGACGCGGCGCGCGCCGACACGGCGGTGCGCCTGATGGTGGGCCTGCCGAGCGAGCACGACGACTCGCCGGTGCCGGGCACGCTGCCCTTCGCCGAGCTCGCCGCGCAGCCGCTGCGCGACGCGTCGCGGCTGGCCGCGCTCGCGCCCGCCGCGGACGCGCTCGCGCAGATCATCTACACGAGCGGCACCGAGTCGCGTCCGAAGGGCGCGATGCTCCGGCATTCGGCGGTGATCGACGAATACGTCACCTGCCTGGTCGACGCGGAGATCGGCGCCGACGACCGGCTGCTGCACGCGCTGCCGCTCTATCACTGCGCGCAGCTCGACGTGTTCTTCGGGCCGGCGGTGTACGTCGGCGCCACCAGCGTCATCACCGGCACGCCGACCCCGGACAACCTGCTGGCGCTGATGGCCGCGAACCGGATCAGCTCGTTCTTCGCGCCGCCGACCGTCTGGATCGGCCTGCTGCGCTCGCCGGCCTTCGACGCGACCGACCTGTCGGCGCTGCGCAAGGGCTACTACGGCGCGTCGATCATGCCGGTCGCGGTGCTGCAGGAACTGCAGCGACGGCTGCCGGCCGTGCGGCTGTGGAACCTGTACGGCCAGACCGAGATCGCGCCGGTCGCGACGGTGCTCAAGCCGGAGGACCAGCTGCGCAAGCCGGGGTCGGCGGGGCTGCCGGCACTGAACGTCGAGACCCGCGTCGTCGACGACGACATGAACGACGTGCCGCCCGGCGTCGTCGGCGAGATCGTCCATCGCTCGCCGCAGCTGATGAGCGGCTACTACCACGACGACGAGCGGACCGCGGCCGCGTTCGACGGAGGCTGGTTCCACAGCGGCGACCTCGCGGTGCGCGATGCGGACGGCTACCTCACGGTCGTCGACCGCAAGAAGGACATGATCAAGACCGGTGGCGAGAACGTGTCCAGCCGCGAGGTCGAGGAGGCGCTGTACGCGATCGACGGCGTCAGCGAGGTCGCGGTGATCGGGCTGCCGGACCCGAAGTGGGTCGAGGCCGTCACCGCGGTGATCGTCCCGAAGGCCGGCGCGGCGCTCGACGAGGCGCAGGTGCTCGCGGCGTGCCAGCGCAGCCTTGCGGGCTTCAAGTGCCCCAAGCGCGTGATCCTCGTCGACGCGCTGCCGAAGAACCCGAGCGGCAAGCTGCTCAAGCGCGAGCTCAGGCTGCGCTACGCGCCGGCCTGATGCGGACGGCCTGGCGCTGACCGTGGGCGACGCACCGCGCGCCTTCGCCGCGCTCCACCATCCGGGCTACCGCGCCTTCTTCGTCACCAACGCGCTGACGATGATGGCCGACAGCATCGAGCACGTGATCAGCTACTGGGTGCTGCACGAGCGCTTCGATTCGCCGGCGCTCGGCGGCTTCGCGGTGATCTCGCACTGGGTCCCGTTCCTGCTGTTCTCGGTGTGGTCCGGCGCGCTCGCCGACCGCCACGACCCGCGCCGGCTCGTGCAGATCGGCATGCTGCTGTTCATGTCGGCCTCGCTCGGGTGGGCGGTGCTGCTCGCCACCGACACGCTGCAGATGTGGCACGCCGGCGTGCTGCTGACGGTCCACGGTTTCGCGGGCGTCTTCTGGGCACCACCCAGCCAGGTGCTGATCCACGACATCGTCGGACCGACGATGCTGCAGAGCGCGGTGCGCCTGAACGCGACCGCGCGCTGGCTCGGGCTGCTCGCCGGGCCGGCGGTCGGCGCCGGATTCCTGCTCGCGTTCGGGCCTGCCTGGGGCCTGATCGCCAACGTGCTGCTCTACCTGCCGCTGCTGCTGTGGCTGTGGAAGGCGCCGTACGGCCCACGCTTTCGCACGGGGCTCGCGCCGCCGCCGCGCCCGGTGCGCGGGCTGGCCGACGTCGTGCAGACGGTGAAGGACATCTCGGGCAACCGGACGGTGGCCGCAATGACGCTGCTCGCCGGCGGCGCGTCGCTGTTCATCGGCAACGCGTACCAGGCGCAGATGCCGGGCTTCGCGACCGACCTAGGCCACGGCCACGCGGGCGTGGGCTACAGCGCGCTGCTCGCGGCCGACGCGGCCGGGGCGCTGCTCGCCGGCCTGCTGCTCGAGGGGCGCGGGCTGCTGAAGCCCGATGCGCGCACCGCTTTCTCGCTGGCGATGGCCTGGTGCGTGGCGATCGGCGCGTTCGCGCTCGCGCGGTACTTCCCGCTCGCGCTGGTGTTGCTGTTCGTCGCCGGCTTCGTCGAGCTGGCGTTCTCGGCGATGGCGCAGACGCTGGTGCAGCTCAACGCGCCGCCGGCGATCCGGGGCCGGGTCATCGGCCTCTACAACATGGCCTCGCTCGGCCTGCGCGCGTTCTCCGGGCTCACCGTCGGCGTGCTCGGCGGCGTCGTCGGCATCCACGGCTCGCTCGCGATCAGCGCGGCGGCGCTGCTGACGCTCGCCGCCGCCGTGCGGGTCTGGCAGCGCGCACGCGCGGTCCCCTGACCGGTGGCGATGCCCTCCTGCGGGAAGCCCGGGCCGGCCGATGCCGGCGGCGACGCCGACGGGCTGCGGATCGAGGTCGAGCACGGCGTCGCGGTCGTGAGGCTCGATCGGCCGGACGCGATGCACGCGATCGATGCGCGCCTGCGCGCCTCGCTGACGCGGGCGCTGCCGGCGCTCGACGCCGATCCGGGCGTCGACGCCATCGTGCTGACCGGCAGCGGCGACCGCGCCTTCTGCGCGGGGCAGGATCTCGACGATGCCGTCGGGCGGCGCAGGGGGACGCTGGCGGTCTGGCTCGACCGGCGGCGCGCGGTGTGGCGCGCGGTGCGGGGCGGGGTCAAGGCGGGGGGCGCCGCGGGCAACGGGGTCGCCGCGGGCGCCGGCTTCCAGCTGGCGCTGCTCTGCGACCTGCGCGTCGCGCACGCGGGTGCGCGGTTGGGTCAGCCCGAGGTGAAGGCGGGGCTCGCCAGCATCGTCGGTTCCTGGATGATGACGCTGCAGATCGGCCAGTCGGCCAACCAGCAGTTGTCGCTGACCGGCGAACTGGTCGACGGCGAGCGGGCCTGGCAGCTCGGCCTGGTCAACGAGCTCGTCGATCGCGACGCGGTGTTGCCCACCGCGCTGGCGCGTGCGCGCGGCCTCGCCGACCTGCCGCAGGCAGCGCTGCGCGCGACGAAGCGGCGCTTCCGCGAGAGCACGCAGGCAGGCTTCGACGACGCCTGCGCGGCTGCGCTGCGCCACCAGCGCGAGTGCTTCGACAGCGGCGAGCCGCAGCGCGCGATGCGCGCGTTCCTCGACCGGCGCCGGCGCTGAGCGACGCAGGCCCGGAAGGCCGGTGCCGGGGGCCACGGCCGGGCCGGGCGCTGTGCACGGCATGCCGAAACGGTTTGTAACGTTGGGAATTCTCCCGGTTTTCAGGAAAGCGACGCGCACGGGTCGGGCCTACGCTCTGGGTGTCGATCGTCGGGCACCGCGCCCACGAGCCGCCGCATGCCGCGCATGCCGCCGACGGAGTCAGGCCTGTTCGCCGGCTTCCAACCCGAGGAGAACGCATCATGACCTCAGTGCTCAAGACATCGTCCCGGATCTCGCTGGCGCTCGGCCTCGCCGTCGCCGGCTTCGCATCGACCGGCCACGCCGGCGACAAGGCCACCGCCGACGAGGCGGTCGCGATGGTCGCGAAGGGCCGCGCGTTCCTTGCCGCGAACGGCAAGGAGAAGGGCTTCGAAGCGATCAGCGAGAAGGGCGGCCGGTTCTCCGATCGCGATCTCTATCTCGTCGTCTATGGACTCGACGGCGTCGTGCACGCGCACGGCGCGAACCGGAAGATGATCGGCAAGAACCTGATCGCGCTGAAGGACATCGACGGCAAGGAGTTCGTTCGCGAGCGCGTCGAGCTCGGCAAGGCGAAGCCGTCGTTCTGGCAGGACTACAAGTTCACCAACCCGGTGTCGCGCAAGGTCGAGCCGAAGAAGATGTACTGCGAGCGCTTCGAGGACGCGGTGGTCTGCGGGGGCATCTACGTGCAGTGAGCATCGGCATCAACGAAGGGAGCTCGGCATGAGGATGTTGCACAAGATCTTCGTCGCACCGGCGATCGCGCTGCTGATGATGACGTGCGTCGCGGGCGTCTCGTATTGGCAGGCGAGCCAGCGGCAGTCGGAGGTACACGCCCTGGTCGAGCAGTCGATCGCGTGGCAGCGCAGCGCGACGGCGGCGCGTGCCGATCTCGCGAAGATCGGCGCGGACGTGTACCGCCTGATCAACTGGATGGAGAACAAGTCCGAGGACGAGGTGACGAAGATGCGCGCCGGCATCGCGGCCGACGGAGCCGCCGTCGGCCGCCTGCTCGGCTCGATCGATCCGGCCGACGCCGGCGGCAACCGCAACGCGGTGGTGTCCGCGATGGACGGCGTCAAGCAGTTCATCGCCGCCGCCGACCAGGCGATCGACCTGTCGACGGTCGATCCGAACACCGGCATCGCCGCGATGCAGACCGCGGACGGCGCCTACGCGACGGTCGCGCAGGCCGTCGGCAGGCTGGTCGACGCCCAGTCGGCCGCGGTGGCGCAGGCGCAGGCACGCATGTCCCGCTCTGACGAGCGCGCCACCGCCGTCTCGCTGCTCACGCTGCTCGTGTCGATCGCGCTGACGACGGCGATCGCGACCTACGTCGCGCGTCGGACGACGCGCGAGCTCGCGAGCACCGTCGTCGCGGTCGACGCGTTCGCCGAGGGCGACCTCACGCGCGCGTTCGCGTCGGACAGCGGCGACGAGGTCGGCGACGTGCTGCGCTCGCTCGAGCGCATGCGGGGCAAGCTGCTCGGGATGATCCACGTGATCCAGGCCTCCAGCCAGTCGATCCGCACCGCGAGCGCCGAGATCGCCGCGGGCAGTCTCGACCTCAGCCAGCGCACCGAGGAGACCGCCGGCAGCCTGCAGCAGACCGCGTCCTCGCTCGGCCAGCTGGCGGGCACCGTGCGGCTGAGCACCGAGCACGCGCAACAGGCGAACCAGCTGGTTCGCAGCGCGTCCGACGTCGCCGACCGCGGCGGCAAGGTCGTCGGCGAAGTCGTCGCGACGATGGACCAGGTCACCGAGTCGTCGCGCAAGATCGGCGACATCATCGAGGTCATCGACGGCATCGCGTTCCAGACGAACATCCTGGCGCTCAATGCCGCGGTCGAGGCGGCGCGCGCCGGCGAGCAGGGCAGGGGCTTCGCGGTCGTCGCGAGCGAGGTGCGCAACCTCGCGAAGCGAAGCGCGGACGCCGCGCGCCAGATCAACGGGCTGATCGCCGATTCGGCCGGCAAGGTCGAGTCCGGCGCGAAGCTCGTCGCGGACGCCGGCACCACGATGGACGAGATCGTGCGCCAGGTGCGCAGCGTGACCAGCCTGATCGGCGAGATCTCGGGGTCGATGCTCGAGCAGTCGTCGGGCCTCGAAGAGGTGAACGAGGCCGTCGGCAAGCTCGACCAGATGACGCAGCAGAACGCCGCCCTGGTCGAGCAGAGCGCGGCTGCCGCCGAGAGCCTCAAGGAGCAGGCCGAGCGCATGGGTGCGGCGGCGGCGGCGTTCCAGCTCGCCTGAGGCGCGCCGCCTCGCGGCGGGCCGGCTCGACGCGTCCGCCATCCGCTTCGCGAGCCCGGCTCGCCGTCGACGAGCCGACCGCGACGCGCTAGCATCGCCGGAACCGGGTCGAGGCGCCGCCTCGGACGCCCGCTCGGGCCGCTTCGGCCAGCCGCACAGGCCGGCCGGCACCCGGGCCGCCACGCCGGCACTCCGAAGGAAGCTGCGATGCGAATCCACTGGCATGCATTCGTCGTCGGCCTCTGCATGCTGGGCCTGTGGTCCACGGCGCAGTCGCAGCGCGTCGGCGATCCCGGCGCCGCCGCGTCGTCCGCCCGCGATGCACGACTCGAGTCGATGGCGCCGGTCGAGCGTGCGGAGTTCGGCGTCGCGCCGACGCAGCGCCTTCACGACGGCGCGATGCACGGGCCGACGCCTGCGAGCATTCCGGGCGGGCAGGTGATCACGACGCAGGGCCTGATCGCGCTGGTCGAGCGCCGGCAGGTGCCGGTGCTGGTCTTCGACGTGCTCGGCCAGCCGCAGTCGCTGCCGAACGCGATCGCGGCGGCGTGGCTCGCCCGGCCGGGATCCTTCGACGACGACGTGCAGCGCCAGGCGACGCAGTGGCTCGCCGGCCTGACGAGGGGCCGCACCGATCTCCCGCTGGTGTTCTACTGCCTGTCGCGCGAGTGCTGGATGTCGTACAACGCCGCGCTGCGGGCGATCCGCGCCGGGTACACGAACGTGCTCTGGTATCGGGGCGGCGTCGAGGCGTGGACCGCGGCCGGCCTGCCGTTGCAGGCGTCCGCACCACCGCCCGTCGCGTCGCCGTCCATCGCGTCGCCATCCGTCGCACCGCCGACCGCCTTGCCGCCTTCCGCCGTATCCCCGTCCGGCGTTGCGCCCGGCACGCAGGCGCCGGCGCAGTCGGCGTTGCGGATCGAGCGCGGCCGATTCTTCACCTTCGCGCTGCCGCCCGGCTGGCGTGTCGGCGAGGACGGCCAGTTCGCGCTGACCCGCGTCGCGCCGGACGGCAGCGCGATGGCCGTCATGGTCGGCAATGCCGGACTGCCGCTCGTGCAGTCGCCGGCGCAGTATGCGTACGCCCGGCTGTCTGCGATCCGGCCTCGCGGGCTCGAACTCGGTGCGCCTCGGCAGGCCCGTCCGGTCGCCGGTTTCGGCGAGGCAGTCGAGTTCGATGTCCGCTACTGGAGCGATGCGGGCGAGCACCGCGGCGTCGCCAAGGTATCGATGGCGCGCGGCTACGATTCGGCGGTGATGGCGATGACCGCGTCGTTGTCGACGGCCGTGCACTGGCCGGCGTATGCCGGCTGGCTGCCGCTGGTGGCCGACCAGATCGCCGCGACCGACGGCGCGGCCTTCGGCCGGCGCGGCATCATGCAGCAGAACCTGCGGAACTCGACCGCCTTCGGCGAAGCCGCGCGCGAGTACCGCGACTGGTCGCAGCGCAACTGGCAGGCGGTCACCGACCAGCGCAACGCCGGCATCGATCGCCGGCACGCCGAGTTCCGCGAGGCCATCGGCGGCGTGCAGACCTATGCGAACCCCTTCGGCGCCGGCCCGCCGGTCGAACTGCCGACGACCCACGGCTACTACTGGCAGGACCGTCAGGGCCGCACCTTCGGCACCGACGATCCGGGCGTGAATCCGAACGTCGGGTCGACCGGCGAGTGGCGGCGGATGGAGCGCATCGCGCGTTGAGCGCGGCAGGTCGTTGCCCGGCCGCACGGGCGCGGGCGCTGCCGGCCGATTCCACGATAATCGCCGTTCCACGAACTCTGCAGGACGACGACATGAAAATCCTGAGCCTGGCCGCGCTCGCGCTCGGCGCATGCCTTGCGGCCGGTTGCGCCTCGCCTTCGAAGGGTGGCGCCGGGCCGGCCGCCGCTGCGCCGGCCGCCGGCGACACCCGGGTCGTGAAGTCCATGGACGGCAGCTTCGAGGGCGAGATCCGTGGAACCCCGGCGCCGAACAGCAAGTTCGCGAAGCTCAAGATCGGCATGAGCATGGCCGAGACGCAGAACATCCTCGATCGTGCGCCGGATCGCTCGCACACCTACGAGAGCGGCAAGCGCTGGATCCCGTTCTACTTCGGCAACGACGCGCGCCGCATGCAGGTGCTGTTCAAGGGCGAGGGCTGCCTGATCTTCACCGGCGGCAACGTCTGGGGCGGCGGCGCCGGCGACCTGATCCAGATCGACGCGGACCCCAGCGGCGCGTGCTATCAGCCCTGAGCTTCGTTGCCCGGGCCGCCCGGGTCCGGCGGCGCGACCGACAGCCCCTCGACCCGGTGCCTCGCGATCGCCGCCGCGACCAGGCCCGACGCCTTCGCCGACTCGACGAAGTCGCGCAGGAACGCGGCGCCTTCGACCCGATCGGGTTCGGTGCCGATGGCCTGCTGCACCGACGAGAACTTCCCGTCGAGGATGCGTGAGCCGGCGACCGTCTGCACGTCCTGCAGCAGCCGGGTGCGAAGACCCGCCAGCGCCTCGAGGCCGCCGTCGACGAAGGCGTCGAGCGAGCCCTGGATCGATCCGCCGGCCACCAGCGTCGCGTGCACGAGATTGCGCTGCAGCCACAACCCATACGCGCTGCGTTCGCTGACCGCGATGCGCACGCCGGGCCGGTCGACCTCGTCGATCGTGCGGATCGGCGAACCCGACGGCACGAGGTACGTCGCTTCGATCTCGACGTAGGCCGGCGAGAAGCGGATCGTCTCGGCGCGCTGCGGCTCGGCGCCGATCAGCGCGATGTCCCAGCGGCCGGTGCCGACGGCATCGGCGACGAGTCCTGGGCTCTCGAAGGGCACCAGCACCAGCGGCACGCCGAGCCGCTTCGCGACCTCGGCCGCCATGTCGGGCGACACGCCGACCGGGTCTCCGGCGTCGGTGCGGCCCGTGACCAGCAGGAAATTGCTCAGGTTGATGCCGGCGCGCAGCACGCCGGTGGGCGCGAGTTGCGCGACGACCTTCGCGGGCGGCGTGTCCATGTCACTTCCTCGTGCCGAAACGGCGATGCATCGTCTTCAGCTCAATCCGATCATCACGTGGGTCTGGAACCCGGTCCGGGTGCGCATCGAACGGTACCACCGCTCGAGGTTGGCGAGCGGCGGGCGCTCGATCGGCATCTCGTACCAGCGGTAGACCTGGGCGCCGATCGCGATGTCGGCGAGGCTGAACGCGTCGGACGCGACGTGCGCGCGCTCGCCGAGCACGCCGTCGAGCACCGCCAGGTGCTGCGCGGTCTTCGCCCGGTTCTGCTCGATCGCCGCCGCGTCGCGCCGTTCGGGCGGCGTGCGGACGAGCGCCCAGAACAGCGGCGTGATCGCGCCGTTCAGGGCGCCCAGCTGCCAGTCCATCCATCGCTCGACCTGCGAGCGCTGCAGCGGATCCACCGGATAGAGCGGCGTCGGGCCGCGGGTGTTCGCAAGGTACCGCAGGATCGTGTTCGACTCCCATACGGCGTGCTCGCCGTCGATCAGCGTCGGCACCAGTCCGGTCGGGTTGCGTCGCAGATACGCGGGCTCGCGATTGCCGCCGAAGCTGCCGCCGACGTCGACGCGCTCGGCGGCGAGGCCCATCTCCTCGAGCAGCCACAGGACCTTCTGCACGTTGGCCGACGTGGCGCGGCCGAGGATCGTCGGTTTCATCGGGGGATCGGGGCGGGCGGCGCGTGGACGGGCGCGGGTTGGCGTGGGGTGGGCGACCGGGCGCGGGGAGCGCGCAAGGTCGGAGTGTGCCACGGATGCCGACGCGCGCGAGCGCGTGCTCAGGCGTCGCCGTCCCCGGGCGTGTTCCCCAGGAGCGCGAGCGCTTCGTCGACCAGCGCGTGCAGCGCGTCGACGCGTGCCGCGCCGAGCGTGCGCACGAGCCCGCGCTGCGCGCGCTGCCACGCGCGCGTCGCCTCGTCGCGCTTCGCGCGACCCGCGGCGGTGATCGAGACCGCACGGCTGCGGCCGTCCTCGCCCGCGCCGATCCGTACCCAACCGGCGGCAATCAGCGGTCGCAGGCAGCGCGTCAGGGTGGAGCGGTCCATCGTCAGCGCGAGCGCGAGGTCCGCCGGACGTGCAGGGCCCATCGCGAGCACCGTCGACAGCAGCGAGTACTGCGTCGATCTCAGGCCCTCGCGCGCGAGCTCGGCCTCGTAGAGCTGGGTGACACGCCGGGAGATCTGCCGCAGCTTCATGCTGGTGCAGCCTCGGGCTGCAGGTCGCGCCGGTGCGGGCGCGCGCGTGTTCGTGGAAGGGGCACCCATGCAGACGATTGTATATGCAATCGTTGCAGGTACAATCGTCGAATCCGCTCCCGTTCGGGCGGACGACTCCTGAACCGGAGCACGCTTGAGCAGCATCGACGCCGGTAGCGGGGCGGCAGCCGCAGTGTCTTCGTCGCCCGCGCCCGCACCACCCGTTCTGCGCCCCGACGCGCTGTTGACCGCGCCGATCTTGCCCGCCGTGCTGCGCCTGGCGGTGCCGAACATGGTCGCGATGGTCGCGACCGCGCTCGCCGCGATCGCGGAGACCGCATACGTCGGCAGCTTCGGGGTGGCCTCGCTCGCCGGCATGGCCCTGGTGCTGCCGATGGTCATGCTGCAGCAGATGTTCTCGGCCGGCGCGATGGGCGGTGGCGTCTCGTCGGCGGTGAGTCGCGCACTCGGCGCCGGCGACGCGGCGCGCGCCGATGCGCTCGCCGTGCACGCGATGTGGATCGGGATCGGCGCGGGCGCG
Source organism: Lautropia sp. (assembly GCA_050248115.1). Taxonomy (GTDB): domain Bacteria; phylum Pseudomonadota; class Gammaproteobacteria; order Burkholderiales; family Burkholderiaceae_E; genus Lautropia. Next base: position 175,830 of record JBFWSZ010000006.1, on the reverse strand, counting down.
TGCTTCTCCATCCTGATGCTCGGTGCCGGGCCTGCGATCTTCGCGCTGCTGGGCGGCCGGGGCGAAGCGCTCGCGCAGGCGGTCGCGTACTCGAACGTAGCCTTCGTGGGCTCGATCGCGGTGTGGCTGTCGAACACCTTCGCGTCGGTGCTGCGCGGAACCGGCAACATGCTCGTGCCCTCGGCGACCTTCCTCGCGGTCGCGTTCGCCCAGGTGGTCGTCGGCGGCGCGCTCGGGCTGGGCTGGGGGCCGGTGCCGCGCCTCGGCATGGCCGGGGTCGCCGCAGGCCAGGTAATCGCGTTCGGCGGTGGAGCGGCCTTCCTGTTCGCGTACCTGCGCTCGCGTCGCGCGCGGGTCTCGCTGTCGGTGCGCACGACGCGGCTCCAGCCGGCACTGCTCAGGGACATCCTGCGCGTGGGCGCCTTCGCGTGCATCTCGCCGCTGCAGTCGGTGGCCACCGTGCTGGTCCTGACGCGGCTCGTCGCCGAGTTCGGCACCGTCGCGCTGGCCGGCTACGGCATCGGCGCGCGGCTCGAGTTCCTGCTCGTGCCGATCGCGTTCGCGGTCGGCGTCGCGTCGGTGCCGCTGGTGGGCATGGCCGTCGGCGCCGGCATGATCGCGCGCGCACGTCGCGTCGCGTGGACGGCCGCCGGCGTCGCGTTCGCGCTGCTCGGCGTGCTCGGACTCGCGCTCGCGATCCACCCCGACCTCTGGAGCCGCGCGTATACCAGCGACGCGGCGGTGCTCGGCGCAGCGGCGCTCTACTTCAAGTGGGCCGGCCCGTTCTACGGGTTCTTCGGCCTGGGGCTGTGCCTGTACTTCTCGTCGCTCGGCGCCGGCAAGGTCGCGGGTCCGGTGCTCGCCGGCACCGTGCGCCTGCTCGTCGTCGCGGCGGGCGGCGTCGCGCTCGCGAGCGCGCACGCGCCGCCGTGGACGCTGTTCGCCCTGGTCGGGTTCGCGATGCTGGCCTATGGGCTCGCGATGATCGTCGCGATCCGCCGCACCTCCTGGGGAGCCGAAAGGGCCGCAGGCGGCTGATCCCGCAGGCCCGGGGCCGCATACCCGGGGCCCCGCGGCTCCGGGCATGCGGCTTGCGCAAGCGTCGCCGCGGATCCCGCAGGTTTCCGGATCCGCATGCTGCATCGCGCGGCGCCCGTCGCCTCGGCCCGCTCCCCCCAACCACGGCTGCGGACGGAACGAAGCGTGACCCGATGCGGTACGCACCCGAGCGCGTCGTCGGACGCCTCCGAGCCCGGCGCCGACTGCTCGGAAAGGGCGCTGCGCGAAGCGCCGTGGAGCCCGCTGCTCGGCCTGCGCCGAGCACGCCGCGGGATGATCGTCTCGGTGCTGCTCGGCTGCCTGCTGGTCGGGGTGTTCGGCGCGTTCCCCGGGCTCGACCTCGCGACCAGCGCGCGCTTCTTCGACGCCACCGCCGCCCCGCCGGTGTTCCGCTTCGATCGGGTCGCGTGGATGGAACCTTTCGTGCTTGCGACCGCGGTGGCCGCCCGCCTCGTGCTGCTCGCGAGCCTGGCGCTGCTCGCGCGAGAACTGTGGCGACCGACCCGGCGACGGCTCCAGGTCATCGTCGTCGCGCTATCGCTCGCGCTCGGGCCCGGCCTGGTGGTCAACGAGGTGCTCAAGCCTGCCTGGTCGCGCGCCAGGCCGCGCGATCTCCAGGTCTTCGGCGGCACGCTCGCGTTCACGCCGGTCACGCGACGCGCCGACCAGTGCCCGCGCAACTGCAGCTTCCCGAGCGGCCACGGCGGCGCGGCGTTCGCGCCGCTCGTCGGCCACTTCGTCTCGCGGCGGCGGTGCTGGCTCGTCGCCGGCCTCGTACTCGGCGGCGTGGTCTGCGCGACGCGCCTGATCAGCGGTGCGCACTTCCTGAGCGACCTCCTCGCGTCGGGCATCGTCGTGTACGCGACCGGTGCGATCGTCGCCTGGGCGGTGCTTCGGCGGCGCTGACCGGCGGGCACGCGACTTGCGGAGGCCGCCCTCCAGTGCAGGAGGCGCAGTCATGGTCGAGGAACTCGCGGCGATCATCGGTCGATCGATGGCAGGCTGGCTGTCGGATCCGATGCCGGGCATCGAGCCGTTCACGGCGCAGGCCTCCGACCTCGCCGCATGGATTGGGGTCGCGGCGGCCGCGCTTGCGGCTTCGCTGTTCGCGCGAAGGCTGCTGCAGCCCGCGCGGAGCTAGCCGCCGGCCGCGCGCGCGTCGGCAGGGGACGCGGGCGTCGACGGGAAGTGCGCCGGTGGCAGGGTTCCGAACGCGGGTTTCGCGAAGAGGTAGCCCTGGAAGAACTGCACGTCCTGGTCGCGGAACCAGTCGAGTTCGCGCAGCGTCTCGACGCCCTCGGCGACGACATCGATGCCGAGGTCGAGGCAGGCCTGGGCGATGGCCCGGACGATCGCCTGGCGCGGTCCGTGGCCGTCGATGCCGCGCACCAGGTTCATGTCGATCTTGACCTGGTCGGGCTGGAACGCCGCGAGCAGGTTCAAGCCGGAGTAGCCGGCGCCGAAGTCGTCGATCGCGAACTTCAGGCCCAGGCCGCGGTACTCGTCGAGCCTCGCGCAGAAGCCCGGAACGTCGGAGATCATCTCGGCCTCGGAGATTTCGATCACGATCCGCTCGAGCGCCAGGCCCGCGCAGCGCGCCGCGTCGAGGGTCGCGACGATCGCGCCAGGCGACCGGTACAGGCTCTGAGGCAGGAGGTTGAGGTTGAGCTGGCAGTCGAGCCCGAGCCTGCTCGCGAGCGCGACCGCGACGCCACGGCTGTGCTGGTCGAACGCGTGCAGCCGGTCGGCAGGGACCGCGTCGAACACCCGCGCGGCCGGCTCGCCGGACGGGCCGCGGACCAGCGCTTCGTACGACACGACGCAGCGGGCGTCCAGATCGACGATCGGCTGGAACGCGTAGCCGAATTCGGGTGCCATCGAATCGCGCGGGCTCAGGCGGCTTCGCGGGCGCCGGCCAGGGCCATGCGCCAGCGCCCCTTTTGGAACGCCGTCAGCAGCTTCTTCGCGCGGCCGGCGTCGATCCGGTCGAGACTGCTGCCGCCGTGGAAGAAGTCGTTGGTGCCGGCGAGGCCGGCCAGGTCGGCCTGCGTGAGCCGCGAGTATCCCATCGTCCAGACGCCGAAGTGCCGCTTGGGGATCGGTTCGCGGATGATCCTGGTGACCCGGTCGTGCCGCGTGTCGGCTGCGATCTGGTCGTAGAGCGCATCGACGACGTCGGGCGGGCCTTCGAGCACCTGGAAGAAGCTGCCCTGCACGTACAGCAGCATCCCCGTCAGGCCCAGCCGCTGGTTCTTCTCGCGGGCAAGCCGCAGCAGGTCGGCGAGGTCCGTGTCGCCGAGCCCGGCGCGGGCCGCGCTCGCGTAGATGCAGTGGATCAGGTCTGTCATGGATTCCTTCGGACAGGGACCGGTGGCGAGCGCTGCGGTGCAGCGCCCGAAGCGCGCGAGCTAGCCACAGCTTCGGCCGATGGCGCACCGACTTGGCCCCCGGACCGACGGAAGGCCGGTCCGACGGCGCGAACGTGATCCGCGTCTTGGCCCGGTCGCACCGGCCTCGACGCGTCGCGACGCGTCACGACGGGTCACGACGGGTCATGAGGCGTCGTACCATCCTCGCCGAGAAGGGCGCGGCGACGATCGATCGCCGATGCCGGGCGTCGTTCCGCGCGGTGGCGGCGCGGGATAGACCGGCGTCGCGACGAGGTTCCGTCGCGCCCGCAGGAGAATACCTCGATGGCCGCCGCCGAATCTTCGTCGACCCGCGTGCTGATCGTCGGCGCGGGGCCGGTCGGTCTCGCGCTGGCGATCGAGCTCGGCCATCGCGCGATCCCCTGCATCGTCGTCGAGCGCAATCCGCGCGTCGGCTTCGCCCCGCGCGCGAAGACGACCAACGTCCGCACACGCGAGCACATGCGCCGCTGGGGCATCGCCGACGCGCTGCGCGCCGCGTCGCCGCTCGGCGTCGACTACCCGTCGAACGTCGTCTTCTGCACGCGGCTGGGCGGCGCCCCGCTCGCGCGCTTCGAGAACGCGATGTACTGCGCGCCGGGCAAGAACCCGATGTACTCGGAGCACGGGCAGTGGATCCCGCAGTACACGGTCGAGTCGGTGATGCGCGCGCACGCGCAGACGCTGCCCTGCGTCGACCTGCGCTTCAATCAGGCGCTGCAGACGATCGAGCAGGACGCCGACCGCGTGCTGGCGCGGATCGGCGACCTCGACAGCGGCGTCGTGCGAACCGTGTCGAGCGATTTTCTCGTCGGCGCCGACGGCGCCCGCAGCCTGGTCCGCGAGTCGATCGGCGCGACGATGCAAGGGCGCCACGGCCTGTCGCGCAACTTCAACGTCGTGTTCCGCGCGCCGGGCCTGGCGGCGGCGCACCGGCACGGCCCGGCGATCATGTACTGGCAGGTGAACCCCGAGGTCCCGAGCCTGATCGGTCCGATGGATGCCGGCGATACCTGGTTCTTCATGCCGACCAAGGTGCCGGACGGGCGCCGGGCGACGCCGGCCGACGCGCCGGCGCTGATCCGGCTGGCGACCGGCATCGACATGCGCTACGAAGTGCTGAGCGCGGACGAGTGGGTCGCGAGCGAACTGCTCGCGAGCCGGTATCGCGACCGGCGGGTCTTCCTCGCCGGCGACGCCTGCCACCTCCACCCGCCGTTCGGCGGCTATGGAATGAACATGGGCATCGCCGACGGTGTCGACCTCGGCTGGAAGATCGCCTCGGTGCTGCAGGGCTGGGGCGGCGCGGCGCTGCTGGACAGCTACGAGCGCGAGCGAAAGCCGGTGCATCGGTACGTGCTCGACGAGGCGGTGGCGAACCACGCGACGCTCGGCAACCAGCTGTGGCGGCCGGGGCTGGAGGACGACACCGCCGAGGGCGCGGCATTGCGCCGGGAGGTCGGCCGCCGGATCGAGGGCGCGAAGCTGCGCGAATTCAACACGCTGGGCGTGATGCTCGGATACCGCTACGACGACTCGCCGGTGATCGTGCCGGACGACACCCCGTCGCCGCCTTCGGACTACCTGAACTACGTCCCGACGTCGCGGCCGGGGCACCTCGCGCCGCACGCGTGGCTGCACGACGGCAGTTCGCTCTACGATCACTTCGGCACCGGTTTCACGCTGCTGGTCAACGGCGGGCCCGACGATGCGGCCGCGGTGGCCGGCGGCCGGGCCGGCGGCGACGTACCATTGACGGTGATCGCGCCCGCGGAGCCCGGCATCGGTGCACTCTACGAGAAGCGCTACACGCTGATCCGACCGGACCAGCACGTGGCCTGGCGCGGGGACGACTGGCCGCGCGACCCGACGCCGCTGATGGATCGGGTCTGCGGCCGTGACCAGCGATGACGCCGTGTCGCGCACGACCCGGCACGCGCATGCCCACCCTGCAGGAGACGCCATGACCGCCACCACGGCAACCGCCGCCCCGAAGACCAGCCTCTCGCCGCGCCGCGTCGGCGTGCTCGGCGTGCATTCGGTCGAGCGCTTCGTCTACACCGTTCCCGACCTGGCCGAGGCGAGGCGCTTCTTCGCCGCGTTCGGCCTCGACGTGCGCGACGCCGACGACCACCTCGACCTGTACACCTTCGGCCACCCGCAGCGCTGGGGTTCGGTCTACGCGTCGGGTGCGGCGAAGCAGTTCCAGTACCTCGCGTTCGGGATCTATCCCGAGGACGAGGACGCGTTTCGCGCGCGCATCGCGACGCTGGGCATCGGCTGCGAGCCGCATCGGCTGAGCGACGGCGCCGGCCTGTGGCTGCGCGATCCGGACGGCCTCGCGATCCAGCTGCTGGTCGCGCCGAAGTGCAGCCCGTCGGTGAAGACGCCGCCGACGGCGGTTCCCCCGGTCCGCGCGGGCGCCGGCGCCGCGCCGTCGCGCTCGGCGGTCAAGCCGGTGCGTCCGCGCAACCTGTCGCACCTGCTGCGATTCACGCCGGACGTGACGCGAATGGTCCGCTTCTGCACCGAGGTGCTGGGCCTGCGCCTGTCGGATCACTCGGGCGACGGGATCGCGTTCCTGCACGGCGTGCACGCGAGCGACCACCACCTGATGGCCTTCGCCAAGTCCGATGCGCCGGGCCTGCACCACACCAGCTGGGACGTCGGCAGCCTCGACGAAGTCGGCCTGGGCAGCGAGCAGATGCGCAGCGCCGGCTATGCGCGCGGCTGGGGCGTCGGACGGCACGTGCTCGGCTCGAACTACTTCTACTACGTGCGCGATCCGTGGGGAAGCTGGTGCGAGTACTCGTTCGACATCGACTTCATCCCGCACGACCTCGACTGGCCGGCGAGCGACCACCCCCCGCAGGACTCGTTCTACGTGTGGGGACCCGCGGTTCCGGAGGACTTCGTCACCAACCACGAGGCGCCCGCGCGGGCCGCGTGACCCGCCCTCGGGCGCGTGCGCGCCCGCCGGCTACTTGAAGACCAGCACGACCGCGGTCACCAGCAGCACGACCAGCAGCGCGCGGCGGAACCAGGCCTCGCTGATCCGCCCGCGCAGCGCCTTGCCCAGCCGCATGCCGACGAAGATCGGCAGCATCGCGACGACCGACAGCAGGAACTGCGTCCAGCCGAGCCGGCCGATCGCGATCATCCCGATGTAGAGCGGGATCCCGCCGAGCAGGTAGCCGATGCTGATCGTGCCGACGAAGCGTTCGCGGCCCAGCCGCAGCGACACCAGGTACATGATCATGATCGGCCCGGTCAGCGACGAGACGCCGCCGAGCGCGCCGCCGATCGCACCGACGATCGTGCCGATGAGCCGCTCGCGTCCCGGCGGCACCGAGAGCGTCGGGTTCGACGCCATCAGGACCACCGCGAGCACGATCACGCCGGCCATCGCCAGGTTCAGTTCGCGCGTCGTCATCGACGCCGACAGCGACACGGTGAGCGCGGTCGCGATCATCAGCGTCGCGTACATCGGCGCGAATCGGCGCAGGTCCGCCCGCGTGGGCTTCGCGTCGATCGCCTGCCAGACGTTGGACGCCATCACCGGGAACGCGAGCAGCCCCATCGCGACCGGGGTCGGCAGCACCATCGACAGGATCGGCACCGCGACCAGCGGCAAACCGACGCCGAGCGTGCCCTTGACCAGGCCGCCGGCGACGAAGGCGAGGATCCCCCAGAGCCAGAGCGACGCGGGCCCGGCGAGTGTGTCGGCGAGGTTCAGTTCGGGTACGCCTCGGATGTCGACACGGTGCAGCGGCGGGTTCGGTTGGCCAGGGACGAAAGCGTAGGGGCTGTCGCTCGCGTCGTCAAACGGCGGGGCGCGCCGTCGGTCGGTCGGCGGCGTGCGGCGTGTCGGGCGGCCCGGTCGCCGGCGTCAGCGACCGGTCTCGGCGACCGGCCCCAGTTGCCAGCGCGCCGCGAGCCGGCGCCACCTCGCGCGCGGCGTCCCGGACGCGGCTGCGCGGGCCTGCGCCTGGAACCAGGCTTCGATCTCCCGGACGTCGAGCCAGGCCGTGTCGACGCACCGCGGGGCGGGCGGGGGGGCGTCGGGTCCGGTGGGAAGATGGGCGGGCGTGGCGGCAAGGGCGGCGTGCCTGGCGGTAGGGGCGGCGTGCCTCGCGGTAGGGGCGGCGTGCATGGTTCGGGGCCTCGATCGGTTGCGTCGGTGCGGGAGCGCGACGCTCACGCGAGCATCATCGAGGTCCAGCGCGCGCCGCACAAACGATGCTTTTGCGGGCGACGCATGCGCGCCGTGCATGCGCACCGCCGACGCGGACGGCCGCTGCGGACGGCCGCCGCGGACCGGCCCATGCAGGCCGAACGACGGCGGGCGATAATCGGCGATGGCCTCCGCACACCGACCGATCTCGCTCGCGAACCTTCGCGGCTTCGAGGCGTCGGCGCGCCTGCTGAGCTTCACCCTCGCCGCGGATGAACTGCACCTGACGCAGTCGTCGATCTCGCGCCAGGTCGCTAGCCTCGAGCGCGAGCTCGGCAAGCCGCTGTTTCGCCGCGGCGTGCGGCGGCTGGACCTGACGGCGGCGGGCACGCGGCTGCTGCGCACCGTGCAACCGCGGCTCGCCGCGATCGACGCGACCGTGGCGTCGCTTCGCGGCGTCGACGCCCGCAGGCGGGTGACGGTGACGACCTTCGCGTCGGCGGCGTCGATGCTGCTGCTGCCCCGGCTCGCCGCGTTCTCGCACGCGCATCCCGGCATCGACATCCGCATCGACGCGGTCGACGAGCTGCGCGATCTCCAGGCCGAGGGCATCGACCTGGCGCTGCGGCTGGTGCCGATCGGCGGCGCAGGCGCAGGCGGCACACTGATCGCGGAGGAATTGCTGCTGCCGGTCGCGAGCCCCGCGTACCTCGCGCGCCTGGGTCGCGTGCGCAAGCCGCGGGACCTCGCCGCCGCGACCTTCCTGATGCACGAGGACGCGCTCTACGCCGATTCGGTCCGCACCAGCAGTCCCGAGGGCTGGGCGCTGTGGTTCCGCCGGCTCGGCGCGAAGATGCCGCCGGACCCGACCACCATCACGCTGAGCTTCATCTACCAGATGGTCGACGCCGCGCTCGGCGGCCAGGGCGTCGCGCTCGTGCCGTCGATCTACGTGCACGAGCACCTGGAGGCCAAGCGGCTGGTGATGCCCTTCGCGGCGCCGCTGCCGACCGGCTCCGCGTTCTACCTCGCGTCGAATCCCGAGACCGCGCGCCACGCGCACGTCGCCGCGTTCCGCGAGTGGCTGCTCGGCACGCTGCAGTCGTTGCGCGACGCGTCCGCAGGGGCCGGCGCGTGACCGGCACCCGCATCGTCGACTCGCACACCGGCGGCGAGCCGACCCGGCTGGTCGTCGACGGCGGTCCCGCGGTGCAGGGCGAAACGATGGCGGCGCGGCTCGACTCGTTCCGCCGCGACCACGACCACTGGCGGCGCGCGCTGATCAACGAGCCGCGCGGCGCCGACGTGCTGGTCGGTGGCCTGCTGTGCGAACCCGAGCACCCGGACAGCCGCTGCGGCGTGATCTTCTTCAACAACGTCGGCTACCTCGGCATGTGCGGCCACGGCACGATCGGCCTCGTCGCGACGCTCGCGTGGCTGGGACGCATCGGCACCGGTGCCCACCGCATCGACACGCCGGTCGGCACCGTCGTCGCGACCCTGCACGCCGACGGCAGCGTCGAGGTCGCGAACGTCGCCGCGTTCCGCCATGCAACGCGGGTCGCGCTCGCGTTGCCGGGCCGGGGCGTCGTGCACGGCGACATCGCGTGGGGTGGCAACTGGTTCTTCCTGTGCGACGACCACGGGCTCGCGCTGGAGGCCGGCAACGTCGCGGCGCTGACCGCGCTCGCCGAGTCGATCCGCGCGGCGCTCGATGCGCAGCGCATCACCGGCGCCGACGGTGCGCCGATCGACCACGTCGAGCTGACCGGCGCGGCGAAGGACCCTCGGCACGACGCGCGCAATTTCGTGCTCTGCCCGGGGCTCGCATGGGATCGTTCGCCGTGCGGTACCGGCACCAGCGCGAAACTCGCCTGCCTCGCGGCCGACGGCGTGCTCGCGCCCGGCGCGATCTGGCACCAGGAGAGCGTGATCGGCAGCGTGTTCGGCGCGCGCTACCTGCCGGCGCCGGCCGACGCCCGGCCGGGCGCGATCCTGCCGTTCGTGCGAGGCCGCGCGCACGTCACGATGGACGCCAGACCGGTGTTCGACGCGCAGGATCCCTACGCCTGGGGCATCCGCGGACTCGGGTGACTCGGGTGACTCAGGGGCGGGCGTCGCGTCCGCGCCGGCGTGCCGTGCGCGCCGCCACCGCCGCCGCGGCCCGCGGCACCGGTGGCGTGTCGCTCGGTGCCGCTCGGTCGGGCTGCGGCGCCGCGGCGTCGGGCACCGATGCGGCGCGCGACGCCGACGCGGTGGTCGGCGTCGCGCGTGCCCGGTCGATCATCGTGCGCAGCGACCGCTTGAGCGCGTCCGACTCCTCGAGGCCGAGCGGCGCGAGCACGCGCCGCTCGTGCTCGCGCGCGAGCCCGATGAGGCCCGCGACCGTCCGCCGACCCAGCGCGGTCGCACGCACGAGCGTCACCCGCCGGTCGGTGCCGTGGGCGATGCGCAGCAGGTGGCCGCGTGCCTGCATCCGGTCGAGCAGCCGGGTGACGGTCGGCTGCTTGGCCATCACGATGCGGGCGAGTTCGCCGACGCTGAGCGTGTCGTCGCGCGCGAGCGTCGCGAGCACGCGCCACTCGAGCACGGTGAAGCCGTGCCGGCGCACGATCGCGTGGAACTCCGCCGAGACCAGTTCGCTCGCGATCGCGAGCAGCGCGGGCAGGTAGTCGTCGACAAAGCTCGAACTGCTCATGTATGATTTTGGAAAGGTTCAAGCTTCAAGAATCTGCGGTCGATCATAACCCTGCCGTGCCGGCACCACAACCGGCGCGCCGGGCCTGCCGACGGGGGATACGCGCATGGGCAACTATCGAGGCAATCCCGACGCGGTGCGCGCGCTGGTCGAACCCGACCGCGTGCACCGCGACCTGTACATCGATCCCGAACTGTTCGCGCTCGAGCAGGAGCACTTCTTCGCGAACACCTGGAACTACGTCGGCCACGACAGCCAGATCCCGAACCCAGGCGACTACCTGCGCGCCGAAGTCGGGGGGCGCCCGCTGATCGTGGTGCGTCACGCCGACAGGTCGGTGCAGGTCGTGATGAACCGCTGCTCGCACAAGGGCTCGCGGCTGGTGAGCGCGCCGAGCGGCAACACCGGCAAGTTCTTCCGCTGCCCGTACCATTCGTGGTCGTTCCGCACCGACGGCTCGCTGCTCGCCATCCCGCTGAAGAACGGCTACGACGCGACGCGTCTGCTCGAGTGCCAGTCCGGCCGCGGGCTCGTGCGGGTCGAGAACGTGCGCCTGCACCGGGGCTTCATCTTCGTGAAGCTGAACGACGCGGGACTCGACTTCGAGGCGTACTTCGGCGACTCGCTCTCGTCGATCGACAACATGGCCGACCGCTCGCCCGAGGGCGAACTCGAGATCGCCGGCGGCTGCCTGCGCTTCATGCACCAGTGCAACTGGAAGATGTTCGTCGAGAACCTGAACGACACGATGCATCCGATGATCGCGCACGAGTCGTCGGCCGGCACCGCGAAGCGCATGTGGGCGGGCCAGCCCGCCGACGCGCCGATGCCGATGGCGATCGAGCAGTTCGTGCCCTTCATGTCCGACTACAAGTTCTTCGAGGACATGGGCGTGCAGATCTACGACAACGGCCACAGCTACTCGGGCGTCAACTTCAGCATCCACAGCAAGTACAGGCCGATCCCCGGCTACGACGAGGCGATGGCGGCGCGCTACGGCGCCGAGCAGGCGAAGAAGATCATCGGCACCGTCCGTCACAACACCGTCTACTTCCCGAACCTGACGATCAAGGGCGCGATCCAGGCGATCCGCGTCGCGCACCCGATCGCGGTCGACAAGACGCTGATCGCGAGCTGGACCTTCCGGCTCAAGGGCGCGCCGCCCGAGATGCTCCAGCGCACCACGATGTACAGCCGGCTGATCAACGCGCCGTTCTCGGTCGTGGGACACGACGACCTGCAGGCGTACCGCGGCATCCAGGAAGGGCTCGCCGCGAGCGGCAACGACTGGGTCAGCCTGCACCGCAACTACGAAGAAGGCGAGGCGGGGCGCGGCGCCTTCGCCGCGATCGGCACCAGCGAGGTGTCGATGCGCAACCAGTACCGCGCGTGGCTGCGCCACATGACGGAGACGATGTGATGGCCGCCCCCGCACCGCTGACCCCGGCCGACGTGACGCGCGAGGCGCTCGTCGGTTTCGTCGTCTCGGAAGCGCGGCTCCTGGACGCGAAGCGCTTCGACGAGTGGAACGCGCTGTTCACCGACGACGCGTACTACTGGGTGCCGCTCGTGCCCGACCAGGAGGACGGCGTCAACCACACCTCGCACATGTACGAGGACAAGCTGCTGCGCACGCTGCGCATCGAGCGCCTCAGGAGTCCGCGGGCGTACTCGCAGCAGCCGCCGAGCCGCTGCCACCACCTGTTGCAGGCGCCGACGGTCGAGACCTTCGAGCCGCAGGCCAATCGTTTCGTCGTGCGCACCGAGTTCCACTACACCGAGGCGCAGGGCGACGAGATCCTGATGCTGGTGGGCACCTGCTTCCATCACCTGTGCGTCGACGACGGGCGCCTGCGGATGCGGCTGAAGCGGGTGAACCTGCTGAACTGCGACGCGGCGCTGCCCGCGGTGCAGCTCTTCGTCTAGGGGGGCCGGTGACCGGCGCGGGAACGTCTGGTCGACGCGGGTCCTATGCGGGCGTCGCGGTCGCGGTGCCGGTCACCGTGCCCTACGTGCGCTTCTCCACCCGCTCGGCGCACTGGTTCATCGCGCAGGCGCTCGACGCGCTGGTGCGCGAGGCGGGGATCTCGAAGGACGACATCGACGGGCTGTGCCTGAGCAGCTTCTCGCTCGCCCCCGACACCGCCGTCGGCGTCACGCAGCACCTCGGGTTGTCGCCGCGCTGGCTCGACCACGTGCCCACCGGCGGCGCGAGCGGCGTGATGTGCCTGCGGCGCGCGGCGCGCGCGGTGCAGTCGGGCGATGCCGAGGTCGTCGCCTGCGTCGCCGCTGACACCAACCACGTCGACTCGTTCCGCCACATGCTGGGCGCGTTCAGCGATTTCTCGCGCGACGCGACCTATCCCTACGGCTCGGGCGGCCCGAACTCGATCTTCGCGTTCATCACCGCGCACTACATGCGGCGCTTCGGTGCGACCCGCGAGGATTTCGGCAGGATCGCCGTCGCGCAGCGCGACAACGCGCTGAAGAACCCCAACGCGCTGTTCGCCAAGCCGCTGTCGCTGGACGAGTACCTGCGTGCGCGCCCGATCTCCGATCCGATCCACCTGTTCGACTGCGTGATGCCGTGCGCGGGCGCCGATGCGTTCCTCGTGACGACCGAGGCGCGCGCGCGCGACCTCGGCCTCGCGCACGTGCGCATCCGCGGTGCGATCGAGCGGCACAATGCATATGCCGACGACCCGGTGATGGTGCGCGGCGGCTGGCGCGTCGACCGCGACGACCTCTACGCGCAGGCCGACGCCGCGCCGTCGGACATCGACTTCGTGCAGACCTACGACGACTACCCGGTGATCGTGATGATGCAGTTCGAGGACCTCGGCTTCTGCGAGAAGGGCGAGGGACCGGCGTTCGTGCGCGCGCACGACCTGCGCCACGGCGGCGACTTCCCGAACAACACCGGTGGCGGCCAGCTGTCGACCGGCCAGGCGGGGGCCGCCGGCGGCTTTCTCGGGATGACCGAGGCACTGCGACAGCTCACGGGCGCGGCAGGCGAGCGGGCGGTGCGCGACGCGCGGCTCGGCCTGGTCTCGGGCTTCGGGATGGTGACCTACGACCGCTGCCTGTGCACCGGCGCGGTGATCCTCGAGAAGGTGCCGGCGTGAGCGGACGCGCCGCGCCGAGGGCGACACCGGCGCTCCAGCGTCCGAAGCGCCGCAATCCGGTATTGCGCGCGCGGCAGATCAACCTGCCGCCGTCGGCGCGCGGCCGCGTCGCGCTCGGCCTCACCGCGGCTGCGGCCGAAGGCCGCTTCGAGCTGCAGGTGTGCGACGATTGCGGCGCGCTGCAGTATCCGCCGCGCGAGGCGTGCCATCGCTGCCTGTCGCTGCATCTCGCGTGGCGGGGGCAGTCCGGCGAGGGCGAACTGCTCGCCGACACGGTGCTCCACCACAGCAACGACCTGTTCTTTCGCGAGCGCCTGCCGTGGCGCCTGGGCATGGTGCGCCTGGACGCCGGCGCGACCGTCGTCGCGCACCTGCACGGCGAGGTCGGCGCGGCGCCGGCGCGCGTGCGGGTCGGCGCGCGGCTCGATCGCGCGGGACAGGCGGTGCTCATCGCGCTACCCTTGCAAGGAAGCCCCCACATGGCCGACGACCCGATGCTCAGGGAAATGACGAGCGACCCGAAGTTCCGCAAGGTGCTGGTGACCGACGGCAAGACGGCCACCGGCCAGTCGCTCGTGCGCGCGCTCGTCGGCGCCGGTGCCGACCTCGTCTGGGTCGGCCACGCCGAGCCGTGGAAGCGCTTCGGCGGCCTCGACGAGGTCGCGTCGCTGCCGCAGGTCACGCTCGTGCCGCTCGACCTGACCGACGCGCGCTCGGTCACCGAGCTCGCCGGCTCGATCGGCGGCAAGGTCGACATCGTCGTCAACAACGCCGAAGTGCACCGCACCTTCGGGATCGCGTCGCGGCACGGCACCGAGGTCGCGCGCACCGAGATGGAGGTCAACTACCTGGGCCTGCTCAGGCTCGCGCAGGCCTTCGGCCCCGCGATGCAGGGGCGGTCCGCCGAGGGGCAGGCGAACGCGATCGCGTGGGTCAACCTGCTGTCGATCTACGCGCTGTCGAACTTTCCCCCGCACGGCACCTACAGCGCGTCGAAGGCCGCGGCCTTCTCGCTCGCCCAGTGCCTGCGCGCCGAGATGCGCGCCGCCGGCATCCGCGTCGTCAACGTCTTCCCCGGCCCGATCGACGACGACTGGAACCAGCACCTGGAGCCGCCGAAGCTCGCGCCCGAGGCGCTCGCGCGCGCGATCGTCAAGGCGTTGCGCGACGGCGTGGAGGACGTCTACCCGGGCGACGTCGCGCAGGAGTGGCTCGAGCGCTGGCGCACGAACCCCAAGGTGCTCGAGCGCGAGCTCGCGGCCGGCGGCCAATGAGCGAAACCGTACGGAGGAAAGCGATGCAGCGTGCACCGAAGCGCAGCGGCGGTGTCGAGGCGGCCGGCGCCGATGCCGGCGCGGGGGCACTCGGCGCGCTGGTCGCGGCGCTGGCCGGCGGATCGATCCGCGTCGTCGACCTGACGCAGACGCTGTCGCCGTCGTTCCCGCAGCTCGGCCTGCCGCCCGAGTTCGGCCAGTGTGCACCGTTCCGCATCGAGGAGGTCTCGCGCTACGACGAACGCGGCCCGGGCTGGTACTGGAACAACTTCTCGTGCAACGAGCACACCGGCACGCACTTCGACGCGCCGATCCACTGGATCTCCGGGCGCGACCTGCCGAACAACTCGGTCGACACGATCCCTGCACAGCACTTCGTCGCGCCGGCGTGCGTGATCGACTGCAGCGCCCAGGCGCAGGCCGACGCCGACTACCTGATGACGGTCGACGACATCCTCGCGTTCGAGCGCGAGCACGGGCGGATCGCGCCCGGTGCCTGGGTGCTGATGCGCACCGACTGGTCCAAGCGCACCGACCCCGTCGAGTACCAGAACTTCGACGAGGCGGGGCAGCACACGCCGGGGCCGAGCGTCGACGCCGTCCGCTTTCTCGTCGAGGAGCGCGCGGTGCTGGGCTTCGGCACCGAGGCCATCGGGACCGACGCCGGGCAGGGGCTGCACCTGCGCCCGCCGTATCCGTGTCACTACTACATGCACGGCGCCGGCCGCTACGGCTTGCAGTGCCTCGCGAACCTCGACCAGCTGCCGCCGACCGGCGCGGTGCTGATCTGCCCGCCGCTGAAGATCGAGCACGGCAGCGGCAGCCCGCTGCGCGTGCTGGCGCTGGTCCCCGAGGCGGCCCGGAGGCACGCGTGAGCCGGGTCGCGGTCGTCACCGGTGGCAGCGCCGGCATCGGGCGCGCGATCTGCGCCGATCTGCTCGCGCACGGCTACGAGGTGGTGTCGCTCGCGCGCAGGCGCTGCGACATCGACTCGCCGCGGCTGCGCAGCGTCGAGGTCGATCTGCTCGATCGCGGCGCGACCGCGCAGGCGGCTAGCGAGCTCGCGCAGCGGCACGCGCCGACGATCATCGTGCACAACGCCGGCGTGATCCGCGCGGCGCTCGTCGCCGACGTGAAGCTCGAGGACCTCGACGCGCTGGTCGAGCTGCACCTCGCGTGCGCGGTGCAGCTCGTGCAGGCGTGCCTGCCGTCGATGCGCGCGCAGCGCTTCGGGCGCATCGTGCTGATGTCCTCGCGGGCGGCGGTCGGCCTGCAGACGCGCACCAGCTATTCGGCGACCAAGGCCGGCATGATCGGCATGGCGCGCACCTGGGCGCTCGAGCTTGCGGGCGACGGCATCACGGTCAACGTCGTCGCGCCCGGCCCGATCCGCACCGACATGTTCCACGACGTGATCCCGGCGGGCAGCGAGAAGGAGGCCGCGGTCGCCGCGTCGATCCCGGTGAAGCGGATCGGCGAGTCGGCCGACGTCGCGCGCGCCGTGCGCTTCTTCGTCGACCCCGACGCGGGCTTCGTGACGGGGCAGGTGCTCTACGTGTGCGGCGGCGCGAGCGTGGGGAGCCTGGCGTTGTGACCGACCCCGCGCGGCAGGCGCCCGCGCGCGGGCCCGCGATCGAGCGCGCGTTCGCGTCGCTCTCGGTCGGACAGGTCCACTACGCGTCGTGCGGCGCCGCATCGGCGCCGCCGGTGCTGCTGCTGCACCAGTCGCCGCGAAGCTGGCGCGAGTACCGCGACGTGCTGTCGCTGCTCGGCGCGCGCTACCGCGCGATCGCGATGGACACCGCGGGCTTCGGCGACTCGGCCCCGTGCGCCGACCCGCCGACGATCGAGCGCTGGGCCGCGGTCGCCGTCGAGCTGCTCGACGCGCTCGGCATCGACCGCGCGGCGGTCGTCGGGCACCACACCGGCGGCGTGATCGCGATCGAGCTCGCGGCGCGCCACGGCGCGCGGGTGCACGCACTGGTGCTGTCGTCGACGCCGTGGATCGACGCCGAGGCGCGCCGTGCACGCGCGGCGCACCCGGTGGTCGACGAGATCGACGCGAGCGGCGACGGCAGCCACCTCCTTGCGCTGTGGCGCAACCGCGCCGGCTTCTATCCGCCGGAGCGTCCCGATCTGCTCGAGGCCTTCGTGCTCGACGCGCTGCGCGCGCACGGCGGGCCCGCGGCCGGCCACCGCGTCGTCGCCGCCTACGAGATGGAGCGACGCATCGGCGCGATCGCCCAGCCGACGCTCGTCGTATGCGCCGACCGCGACCCGTTCGCGTCGCCGCACGCGCCGGCGCTGCAGTCGCGCATCGCCGGCGCGCGGCTCGCGACGATCGCGGGCGGCATGGTGCCGCTGCCGGACCAGCTGCCCGGAGCCTTCGCCGACGCCGTCGCCGCGTTCCTCGCGCAGCAGCCCGCATGGCGCTAGGATCGGCAACACGAACGACACCACGAATGGCACCACGAATGGCACCAGGATCCTCCCGACAGGAGTAGGCACGGCATGCAGATCGCGATACTGGGCGGCGGGCACGGCGCGTACGCGGCCGCCGCGGATCTTTCCGAGGCAGGCCACGACGTGCGCCTGTGGCGCCGCGACGCGGCCGCGCTCGCGCCGCTGCAGGGCGCCGGCTCGATCCGGCTGAAGGACGAACGCGGCGCGCGCGACGTGCCGATCGCGCTTGCGACCGGCGATATCGGTGATGCGCTGCGCGGGGCCGAGCTGATCGTCGTGCCGACGCCGGCGACCGCGCAGGCCGACATCGCGCGCGCGATGGCGCCGCACCTCGCCGACGGTCAGGTGGTATTCCTGCCGCCCGGCACCTTCGGCAGCGTCGTGATGGCGGCCATCGCGCGCGCGGCCGGGTGTGCCGCGGACGTCGCCTGGGCCGAGACCGGGACGCTGCCGTACCTCGCGCGAAAGCACGGCGAGCGCGAGGTCAACGTCACGATCCGCGCGCTGCGCCTGCCCACCGGCGTCTATCCGGCACGCAGCGCGCCGGAGGCGATCGCCCGCATCGGCCGTGCGTATCCGTCGGTCCACGCGTGCGGCGACGCGCTGTCGGGTGCGCTGATGAACGCGGGCCCGGTGATCCACCCGCCGCTCGTCGTGATGAACGCCGCGCCGCTGCAGCACGCCGAGCGCTGGGACATCCACGCCGAGGGCACGCAGCCGGCGGTGCGGGCGGTGACCGACCGGCTCGACCTCGAGCGGATCGCGGTGCGCGAGGCGCTCGGCTACGGGGCCCCGCACTACCCGCTGTCGGATCACTACGCCAACGACCGCTGGATGTACGGCGACGCGCACCGCAAGCTGGTGAAGTCGGGCGACTGGCGCGAGCACATCGACCTGTACCGGCATCGCTACGTGGGCGAGGACGTCGAACTCGGCCTCTCGTTGCTCGCATCGCTCGCGCGCTACGTCGGTGTCGACGCGCCCATCGCCCACGGCCTGCTCGCGATCGTCGGCGGCTTCCTCGGGCGCGACCTGCGCGAAGGCCCGCGAAGTCTCGAGACGCTCGGCATCGCCGGGCTCGGGCGCGACGCGCTCGCGCGCGCGCTGCACGACGGCAGCCTGGCGGTCGCCGCCCGATGAACCCGCCGAAGACCTCCCCCGCACGCTTCGTCGCGGCAGGTGCCGGTCGCATGGGACGCGGCATCGCGACCGCGTTCGC
Source organism: Lautropia sp. (assembly GCA_050248115.1). Lineage (GTDB taxonomy): Bacteria > Pseudomonadota > Gammaproteobacteria > Burkholderiales > Burkholderiaceae_E > Lautropia. The sequence goes on along the minus strand of JBFWSZ010000006.1, from coordinate 157,410 downwards.
GTGCGCCGGTCACCGGGTCGTGCTGCTCGACCTTCGCGATCGCGACGCGGCTGCGTCGCTCGCACTGCGCGAGAGCGCGCTCGTCGAGATCGGTGCGAACCTCGCGGGCCTCGCCGCGCTCGGCGCGATCGAGGCGTCGCAGGTCGAGTCGATGCTCGGGCTCGTCGCGTTCGCCGACGCGACGCAGGCGCCATCGGTGCTGGCGGACGCCGAACTCGTGTTCGAGGGCGTGGCGGAGACGCTCGACGCCAAGCGCGACGCGTTCGCGATCCTGTGCCGGCACTGCCCGGACGACGCGATCCTGACCTCGACGACCAGCAGCATCCTCGTCACGCAGATCGCGGCCTTCGTGCACCGACCCGAGCGCTTCCTGAACATGCACTGGCTGAACCCGGCGTACCTGATTCCGGTGGTCGAGCTCAGCCGGCACGACGGCACCGACGCCGACGTGCTCGCCCGTGCGCGCACCCTGATGGAGGCGATCGGCAAGGTGCCGGTCGTCTGCGGGCCCACGCCCGGCTACATCGTGCCGCGGCTGCAGGCGCTGATCATGAACGAGGCGGCGCGCATGATCGAGGAAGGCGCGGCGAGCGCCGAGGAGATCGACAAGGCGACGCGCTACGGGCTCGGGCTGCGCTTCGCCGCGCTCGGTGTCGTCGAGTTCATCGACTTCGGCGGCTGCGACATCCTGAGCCACGCGAGCCGCGAGATGTCGGCGTCGATCGACGCGGCGCGCTACGCGGCGCCGGCGATCGTCGAACGGATGGTCGCGCAGGGCAGGCTCGGGCTGAAGACCGGCAGCGGCTTCTACGGGTACGAAGGCCGGGACCTCGCCGCGTACCGGCGCGACGTGCTCGCGCGCACCTTCGGCATGCTGCGCCACGCGGGTCTGTGGCAGGCGCCGGCACCGACGACGCTTCTCGAACGGGAATGACGCGCATGGAGCAGCCATCGATGCCCGCCGGGCGGGCCACCCCAGACGCGGCGGGGCCGCTGGCACCGGCCTTGCGCACGCTGCCGAACATCCTGCTGCGCCAGGCGCGGTCGTGGGGCGCCCGGCCCTTCGTCGATTGCGCGGGCGAGCGCTGGACGCACGCCGACGCGCCGGACCGGGCGGCGCGGATGGCGGGGCGCTTCGCCGCCGCCGGCATCGCGCGCGGCGAGCGGGTCGCGGTGATGACCGGCAACTCGACGGCGTTCCTCGACACGCTCGTCGGCTGCGGCTGGCGCGGCGCGGTGCTGGTGCCGATCAACACCGCGTCGATGGGGCCGCAGATCGGCTACTACCTCGGCAACAGCGAGGCCGCGCTGCTGGTGATCGAGCACGCCTACGTCGAGCGGCTCGCCGACATCGACCTCGCGTCGACCTCGCTGCGGGCGATCTGGATCGTCGGTGGCGACGCGGTCGACCTCGGCCCGCACCCGCCGCTCGCCGGCCGCGCGTCGCGCGCCGGTCCGATCGCCGTGCTCGCGTGGCCCGGTGCGGCCGATCCCGTCGACGCCGCGCCGATACACCCCGGCGATCCGCTCGCGATCCTCTACACCTCCGGCACGACCGGCCCCTCGAAGGGGGTGATCGTGCCGCACGCGCAGTACTACTGGTGGGGCGTGAACACGGTCGACGTGCTCGGCATCGACGCGAACGACGTGCTGTGCACGACGATGCCGCTCTTCCACGTGAACGCGTTCAACACGGTGGTCCAGGCGGCGCTGACCGGCGCCCGGGTCGCGATCGAGCCGCGCTTCTCGGCCTCGGGCTTCTGGCCGGCGATGCAGGCGCACGACGCGACGGTGATCTTCGTGCTCGGCGCGATGGTGCCGATCCTGCTCGCGCAGCCGACCTCTGCCGCCGAGCGTGCGCACCGCGTGCGCATCGGCCTGGGCCCGGGCGTGCCCGAAGGGCCGATGGCCGCATTCCTCGAGCGGACCGGCGTCCCGCTGATCGAGGGCTACGGCTCGACCGAGACCAACTTCACGATCGCGACCTCGATCGACCGGCCGCGGCCCGGCGCGATGGGGTGGCTGCGCAAGGGCTTCAGCGCACGCGTCGCCGACGCCGACGACAACGAGGTGCCCGACGGCACGCCGGGCGAACTGCTGATGCGCGCCGACGACCCCTACGCCTTCGCGAGCGGCTACTTCAACATGCCGGAGAAGACGATCGAGGCGTGGCGCAACCTCTGGTTCCACACCGGCGACCGGGTCGTGCGCGAGCCCGATGGCGCGTGGCGCTTCATCGACCGGATCAAGGACGCGATCCGCCGACGGGGCGAGAACGTGTCGTCCTACGAGGTCGAGGAAGTCCTGCTCGCGCATCCGCAGGTCGCGGCCGTCGCCGCGTATCCGGTCAAGTCCGAGCTCGCCGAGGACGAGGTGATGGTCGCGCTGATCGCGCGGCCCGGGCAGACGATCGTCCACGCCGAGCTCGCGCAGTGGTGCGCGAGCCGCCTGCCGCGCTTCGCCGTACCGCGCTACGTCGACGTGCTCGACGACCTGCCGCGTACCGCGAGCGGCAAGATCCAGAAGTACCTGCTCAGGGAGCGCGGCGTGACGCCGAGCACCTGGGATCGGGAGAAGGGCGCGTCGCGCGACGGGCCGGCGCGAGCGGCGCCGGGTCGCGATGGCTGAGGCCGCCGCACCGTCCGGTGCCCCCGCGATCGCGATTCCGTACGGCGCGTACTGGTCGACGCCGTTCGCGCGCTGGCAGCAGAGCCTGTCGCACCTGCACGCGCTGACCTTCGCCGCGCACGTCGCGAAGCGTGCGCTCGACAGGCGCGGCATCGATCCCGCAGTCTTCGACCACGCGGCGCTCGGCACCACCGTGCCGCAACATCACGCGTTCTACGGGCTGCCGTGGCTGATGGGGCGCATCGGCGCGACCGCCGTCGCCGGGCCGACGATCAGCCAGGCCTGCGCGACCAGCGCCCGGTTGCTGCAGTCGTGCGCGGCCGAGATCCGCGAGGGCAACGCGACGGTCAGCCTCGCGATCGCCGCCGACCGCACGTCCAACGGCCCGCACCTGTACTACCCGGCGCCCGACGCGACCGGCGGCACCGGCGAGCACGAGAACTGGATCCTCGACAACTTCGACGCCGATCCGTTCACCGGGCTGTCGATGATCCGCACCGCCGAGAACGTCGCGGCGAAATACCGCATCGCGTCGGCGCGGCAGAACGAGGTCACGCTTCGCCGCTACGCGCAGTACGCCGACGCGCTCGCCGACGACGGCGCGTTCCTGCGCCGCTTCGTCGACCTGCCGTTCGAGGTGCCCGATGCGCGCTTCAGGCGCACGCAGGCGGTGCTCGACGGCGACGAGGGCATCTTCCCCACCACCGCCGAGGGGCTCGCGAAGCTGAAGCCGGTGATCGACGGCGGCACGGTGAGCTTCGGCAACCAGACGCACCCGGCCGACGGCAACGCCGGCATCGTGCTGGCGACGCCCGAGCGGGCACGCGAGCTGTCGCGCGACCCGTCGATCGCGATCAGGCTGCTCGGCTTCGGCCAGGCGCGGGTCGAGCCCGGCTTCATGCCCGAGGCGCCGGTGCCGGCCGCCGAGCGCGCGCTGCGTTCGGCCGGCGTGTCGATCGGGCAGCTCGTCGCCGTCAAGACCCACAACCCCTTCGTCGTCAACGACATCGTGCTCGCCGACCGTCTCGGCATCGACGACGCCCGGATCAACAACTTCGGCTGCTCGCTCGTCTGGGGGCACCCGCAGGGGCCGACCGGGCTGCGCGCGATCATCGAGCTCATCGAGGAGCTCGTGCTGCGCGGCGGCGGGATCGGGCTCTTCACCGGCTGCGCGGCCGGCGACACCGGGATGGCGGTCGTGATCGGCGTCGGCGACGCGGGGCGCGCGTGAGCACCGGCGGCTACTGGAACGAGGCGCTCGAGACGCTGCCGTGGCCGCAGGTGCTCGCGTGGCAGGCGACGCAGCTCGACGCGTTTGTCGGCCCGCTGCGGCGGCGCTCGGCGCTGTACGCGCGCCTGCACGCGGCGGTGCCCGATCCGGCCGCGATCCGGTCGATCGGCGACCTGCAGCGGCTGCCGTTCACCACCAAGGACGACATCCGCGCCGCGCAGGACGCCGCGACCGACGCGATGCCGCTCGGCGCGAACCAGGGCGTGCCGATCGCCGACGTCGTGCAGGTGCTGTCTTCGTCCGGCACGACCGGCTCGCCCCTCTACTACGGCCTGAGCGCGGCCGACGTCGAGCGCATCGTCGACGCCGTCGCGAACACCTTCTTCACCGCCGGCATCCGCCGCACCGACGTCGTCGCGCACCTGGTCGGCCTGCCGATGGTCGCCGGCGGCCTGCCGTATGCCGACGCGTTCCGGCGCATCGGCGCGACACTGTGCTGGCTCGGCGGCTTTCCGACCGAGCGCATCCTGCGCGAGATGCGGCGGCTGCGCGCGAGCGCCGTGCTCGCGACCACCTCGTTCGCGCAGCACCTCGCCGAGCGCGGCGACGACCCGCTCTTCGACGGCGTGCCGCCGTCGGCGTTGCGCAAGGTCGTCTGCGGCGGCGAACCGGGCCTCAACCAGCCCGAGATCCGGCGCCGGATCGTCGAGGGCCTGGGCATCGACCACCTGCGCGAGACGATGGGCCTCGGCGACGTGATCCCGAGCATCTGGGGCGAGTGCGAGGCGCAGCAGGGCATGCACTTCAACGCGCAGCAGTACGTCGCGGTCGAGCTGATCGACCCGGCGAGCGGCGAGGCGGTCGACTGGCGCGAAGGCGCCCGCGGCGAACTCGTCTACACCGCGCTCGTGCGCGACGCGACGCCGCTCGTGCGCTACCGTTCGCGCGACCACGCGCTCGTCACCGGCGTCGATCGCTGCGCGTGCGGTCGCACCAGCCCGCGGGTGCGGTGCATCGGCCGCACCGACGACATGCTGATCTACAAGGGCATGAACGTGTTCCCGACGGCGATCCGCGACCTCGTCGTGCAGGCGTTCGCCGGGCGCTGCGAGCCGGTGCTGCGCATCTGGAAGGATCGCGCCGACCAGGTGAGGTTCGAGTCGCCGTTGCCGCTGGAGGTCGAGGCGGCGGCGATGGTGGATGCAGCCGACTACCCGTCGCTCGCGCAGCAGATCGAGGCGAAGGTGCGAAGCGAGCTGCAGGTCAGGGTCGCGGTGCGCGTGCTCGCGCCAGGCAGCATCGAGCGTGGGGTGTACAAGACGCCGCTGGTGCGGGTGAGGTAGGTCTGCGTACCGGCCTACTTCGTCCTCGTCCGGCACGAGCACGCCGGGTCGCCTCGTGTAGCGGCGGAAGCGCGCGACCCACTGGAACTCGAGGGTCGCGGGCGCCATCACCCGGGTGGCCGTGAACGCCATCCACCGCTCGCGCCCGGGATCGGTGCGCTCCGACTGGCACGTCAGCCCCTTGCGTCTCTACGGCTTCACGCGGCTGAACAGCCCCGGATGGTCGATCACGATGCGTTCGTCATCGATTGCGAGCGTGGCCTGATACCCGCTGCCATCGAGGCGCTCGAATCGGTACTGGCGCTCGGACAGTCGGGTGTAGGCCTGCGCCTGTGCCTGGCATGCGAGCTCGAGCCCGGAGATTCACGCCATCCGGTACAAACGTCGCTCGGCGACCCTCGGCGGATCGGAAAACCGATGGTGAAAGGTGTCGGCCAGATGTCGATGTCCGTTCACCCGGCGAGCGCGTCGATCGGGCTGCCGTCGCCGTGGTGCCAGCGACCCTGCGCATCGTCGATCGCGAGAACGGCGCTGTCGGCGTCGGCCTCGCCGAGTCGGAGATGTTCGAGTCCCACGCAGCCCTGCGCCGCGTTCCAGGTGGGCATCCAGCAGACCGTTCGACGTCGAGCGTTCGTCACCGGATATGTCTCCTGCATGCGATGCGGGGCGCGGCGACCGTTTCGGGTCCGGGGCCCTTGCGACCTCATCGAACGCTGAACACGGAGTGGTATACTGTCGCGTAGCTGCAAGTGCCAAATAGTATGCACTCTGCCCCCTGGGGCAGCGATCACATCGGAAGCCACGATTGCGCGCGGCTCGGCTCCGTGGCGAAAGGCTTGGCGTGGATACTGCAATGACATTGAAGGACAAGGGCGCCATCACCGGAATCGGCGAGACGACCTATCAACGTTCATCACCGAAGTCGGCCTTCGAACTCCAGATCGAAGCCTCGCTCTCGGCAATCGACGACGCCGGTCTGACGCCGAAGGATATCGACGGCATCATTCCGATCGGCCTGACAGGCGCGCCGGCCGAGCAGTTCGTGACGAATTTCGGTATCCCGGACCTTCGATTCTCCGCGGTGACCCCGATGGGGGGCGCGAGCGGCATCGCCGCAATCCAGACGGCGATCGCCGCGATCGCCGCCGGCATCTGCAAGCACGTCCTGATTCCCAGCGGGCGCAACGTCTCTTCGGGCGCCCGGGCGGGGGTGCGCATCCACCAGATGCCGCAGTTTCACCTGATCACCGAATACGAATACCCGCTGGGCGCGATTGCGCCGGCCCAGCTGTACGCGCCGATGGCCCGCCGTCACATGGAACTGTTCGGCACGACGAGCCGCCAGTTGGCCGAGGTCGCGGTGACGGTGCGAGAGCATGCGCTGCTCAACGACAACGCGCTGATGAAGAAGCCGATGTCGATCGAGGATCATCAGCAATCGCGGATGATTTCCGACCCGTTCAGGCTCTTGGACTGCAGCCTCGAGAGCGACGGCGGCGCGGCCTTCGTCGTCAGCGCGTCGGAACGGGCCAAGGACATGCGCCGGCATCCGGTCCACGTGATGGGGATCGCCGAAGGCCACCCCGACAGCCCGAGCGCGATCACGCAGCGCGAGGACATGACGAAGCTCGGCATGGCGAAGGCCGCGCCCATCGCTTTCGAGATGGCCGGCGTGTCGCATGCGGACATCGACGTTGCAGAGATCTACGACTGCTTCACCTGGGTGCTGATCTGTCAGCTCGAGGACATGGGCTTCTGCAAGAAGGGCGAGGGCGGCCCCTTCGTCGAGGGCGGGCGTCTGAAGCTCGGCGGGGCGCTGCCGACCAATACCCACGGCGGGCTGCTGTCGCAGGCGCACATGCTCGGCATGAACCACGTGGTCGAACTCGTGCGCCAGTTGCGCGGCGAGGCGGGTCGAAGGCAGGTGAAGGACGCGTCGGTGGGGCTCGCGACCGGTTATGGCGACATGGGCGACGGCGCGATCGCGATCATGCGACGCGGCTGAGCGCGCACCGGGTCCGGGAACCGACATGCATGGAACGACACGCGATGAGTGATACGACGACGGCTGCAGGCAATACCAAGGTGGCAAGGCCTACACCGCTGGCCGAGGACCTGGCCAGGCCCTACTGGGACGGCGCCCGCCGCGGCCAGCTGATCCTTCAGCAGTGCAGCGCCTGCGGAAAGCGTCGCCACTATCCGCAAGTCCTGTGCAGCACGTGTTACTCGGACCGTTGGGCGTCGGTCGAGGCCTCGGGCCGCGGCAAGGTGCACAGCTGGACGATCACCCACCATGCGTTTCATCCGGCCTTCGCCGGCGATCTGCCCTATGCGCTGCTGACGGTCGATCTCGATGAAGGCGTGCGCGCGCTCGGCCTGGCGCGGGGCATCGACTTCGCGTCGCTGCGGATCGGCTTGCCGGTGAAGGCGAGTTTCGCGATCGGCGACGACGGTTTCGGGCGACTGACCTTCGTACCCGGTTGAGCGGTGCCGCAGCGAAGGCGATCGACACGGGTGCACGGATGAAGAATCAGGTTCTCGAAGGCGTGCGCGTCGTCGAAGTCGCGTCGATGATCTTCGCACCGGTCGCCGGACAGTACCTGGGCGACATGGGTGCCGACGTGATCAAGGTCGAGCCGCCCGAGGGCGATCTGACGCGCTCGATCGGCCCGCGTCGAACCCCGTCGATGGGCGCGTTCTTTCTGAACTGCAACCGCAACAAGCGCAGCATCGTCGTCGACCTGAAGCGGCCCGAGGGCCGCGAAGTCCTTCAGCGTCTCGTTGCCGACGCCGACGTCCTGCTCTATTCGATGCGCGCGCCGGCCGCCAGGCGGCTGGGCCTCGACTATCCGACGGCGTCCAGACTCAATCCGAAGCTCGTTCACTGCCACGCCACCGGCTACGGCGAAGGAGGCCTCTACGCGGGGCGGCCCGCGTACGACGACATCATCCAGGGTGCATCGGGCCTCGCGATGATGCAGACGGTCATCGCAGGCCAGCCCCGATTCATTCCGACGATCGTCGCCGACAAGGTCAGCGGACTGCACGCGGCCTACGCGATCGTGCTCGCGCTGATGCACCGGATGCGCACGGGCGTCGGCCAGTCGGTCGAAGTGCCGATGTTCGAGACGATGGCCGCGTTCAACATGCTCGAGCACCAGTGGGGGCACGTCTTCGAGCCGCCTGTGGGCGACATGGGCTACGTCCCGGTCAGCACTGCCGCACGCCGCCCCTACCGTACGCGCGACGGGTTCATGGTGCTGCTGCCCTATACCGATGCACACTGGCGGCGATTCTTCGAACTCGCCGGTTCTCCCGGAATCATGGAAGACCCGCGCTTCTCCACCTTCGCCGCCCGCCAGCAGCACTACGTCGCCGTGTGGGACGAGATCGAGCGGCAGGTCGCGAGGAAGTCCAATGCCGAATGGGTGACGTTGCTCACGCCCGAGGACGTGCCGTTTTCGGTCGTGAATCGCATCGACGATCTGCCGAACGACCCGCACCTGCGAAGTGTGGACTTCTGGCAGGTACACGAACATCCGACCGACGGTGCGATGCGCATGCCGCGCAATCCGCTGAAGCTGAGCGCCTCGCCACCCGCGTTGACACGCATGCCGCCGGGGCTCGGCGAGCACGGCGCGGAGATCCTGCACGAATGCGGCTTCGATGATGGGCGGGTCACGTCGCTGCTGGCCGCCGGCGGGGCGTGCGCGTCGTAGCGCAGCCTGTGGCAGGCCTCAGGCGAGCCCGAGCCGATAGAAGCGATTCGCGGTGTCGAAGAAGAGCGCCGACTTCTCGTCTTCCGACGCGCCGGATGCGAGCCGCTTGAAGGCGTTCCAGAGGATTGCGTAGCTACACATGCCCTTGTCGACCGGAAAGTTGCTCTCGAACATGCAACGCCCGGCGCCGAAGGCCTCGATCGCGCCGTGGATCAGCGGCTTCCATTGGGCAGCGAGTGCGTCGGAAGACGGCGGCCGCCTGCCGAGGTGAAAGTCGAAGCCGCCGATCGCCATTGCAAGCCCGCCTAGCTTGATCGAGACGTTCGGCATCGCGGCGAGTGCCTCGATCGACGCGTGCCAGTCGGCGAAGACCTCGTCGCGACGGCCGCGGTACGGGCCGGCACCGAGCGGGCCGCCGACGTGATTGAGCACGATTGGCAGGTCCGGCATCTCGCGCGCGAGGTCGACGAGCTGCGGGAGTTGCGGGTGATAGACCCATGCATCGAAGCTCATCCCCGCGGCCTGCAGGCGGGCGAGCCCGCGACGGAACGACGCCTGCTGGAGCAGGTCGATCGGCGGTCTGCTGAGAAGGCTGGTGGCGAACGCTTCGTCCCGCGCCGGACTGTGGCGGATGCCGCGAAATCGCCCATCGCCTGCGCCGATGTGTGCATGCAGGACTTCGTCGACCGCATCCCCTAGCGTCAGGTCGGCATACCCGACGATGCCCGCGCACACTTGCGCGCCGATGCCGCGCTCGTGCGCGGCGCGTCCGACGGAGGCGACCCATTCGGTTTCGCCAACAGGGCGAAGCGCCTCGGGACCGCTCGTGTAATAGTGGTAGCCGCACTGCACGAACACCGTCGCATCGATCCGGTGCCCGCTCGTGACGTCGGCTAGCAGTTCGTCGAGCAGGTAACCTCCGTCGCGCTCCCAGAGGTGGTGATGCGGGTCGACGATCCGGCGCTCGGGCTCGAGGATCGGCTCGGTGCGCCCGGCAAGCCATTGCGGATTCAAGGCGACGTGCTCGATCGTCGGCAACCTGTCGTCCTCGCGACGGGGGTGGGACTGGCTCTCGGCGGCGGTGGTCCTGGTGCTCACGATCGATGTCTCCGCGACGTGTACGAGCTGATGGGAGGGGTGGCTTCGCCCCGTTCGGGTGCGCTTCGCGTCACGGTGCGCGCGGTGCCTACTGCCCGGATGTCGTCTTGAAAAGCGCCATACGCATGATCGGCGATCGACGAGTCGATTGTCCACTTCGGGCCCGCGCGCGACACCGTTCTCCGCGAAGGGCTTGTTCGTCCACCTTGCCGCCGCCGTGGCGTTGCGCGGCTGCCGCCGGACCTGCCGAGTACGCTTTCGCGCCGGACAGGCGATGAGGAACGCGCTTTGGCGATCGGATCCTCTTATGCCGATGCAGGCGATGTAGATTCACTGCGGCCAAGGATCTACTGGACAGTAGACATGCTATCATCATAGTAGGGCCACGTGCGCTTGCGTATGGTTGCACCTGATCGAGTAGCACCCGTTCCCAGACAGACTCAATCGTCACGCACAACAAAGGAGATCGCATGACACGCTTGTCGCTCGGTTGTCAGACTATCGGCCACTCCGGCGCGCGCCCGACCAGACGCTCGGCCTCGGCATTGGCCGGCGCTGCGCTTTTCGCCGTGGCGGGATCCACCGTCAGCGCGGCCCACGCGTTCGAAATGCCGTCCGACGGGGTCTACAAGGATCGCATCGACTGGGGTCTGATGATGGATCTCTCCGGCACCGCTTCGGCATCGCAGATCCCGTGGGTGAAGGGCGCGCAGTCGTACGTGCGCACGGTCAACGAGGCGGGCGGCGTGAACGGGCGCAAGATCAATCTTCTGGTCGAGGACGACCGCTACAACGCCGCGCAGGACCGCGTCAACTACGAGCGACTGGTCAACCAGACGCCGGTGCTCGGGATCTCCGGGGTCGGCAATTCGAGCGCGCAGGCTGCGCTCATGCCGACGATCAAGGCAGGCAAGGTGCCGATCGTCGGCTCCTACGCCATCACCAAGCTGGGTCTGGAACCGGCCACGCCGATGTACTACGCCGGCTTTTGCGGCACGAAGGAGATGGCCCAGGTCGGCGTCGGCCATTTCACCGAGAGCATGAAGCTGAAGGCGCCGAAGGTCGCGACGGTCCACATGGATGTCGCCGGCGGCAAGGAGTACGCGGACTACGTCGCCGCCGAGGCGAAGAAGCACGGGGGCAGCGGCAAGTCGCTTCCGGTCAAGGTCGGCGCTGCAGACGTCACCGCGCAGGTGCTCGAGATCGCGGAGATGAAGCCGGACTTCGTCACGGTCTACGGCGTGCCGACGAATTCGCTGCTGCTGATGCGTGCGATGCAGCAGTACGGCCTGAAGATCCCGACCTTCGCGATCACCCACCTCGGCACGCCCGAGGTCTACGCGGCGCTCGGCCCGGATGCGGGGGCGAACTATCACTTCGTCAGCTGCTTCACGCCCGGGGACGTCGCAGACTCGGAAGGGGTCAAGGCGATGTCGGCCGCAGCCGACCGGTACGGTCACGCAAGCCTGAAGACCAATGTGAACTTCGTCGGCGGATGGGTCATCGGTCAGCTGATCGTCGAGTCGGTGAAGGCACTGGGCAACGAGCCGAGCCGGGAGAAACTCGTCGCGATGCTGGCCAAGGGGATCGACGTCGACACGCAAGGGGTGTCCGCGCCGCTGCGCTACGCGCCAGGCGATCACCGCGGCCTGACGGCGTTGCGCCCCTACAGCTATGATTTCACCTCGAAGACCTTCAAGGCGGTCGGCAAGTACGCGGACTTCGAGAAGTTCGTCAAGTGACCGGCGAGGGGCTCGCGAAAGCGAGCCCCTCGGTTCAGGCGGTGCAGCGCCGCACGCCTGATCGCGTTCCCCCGCTCGCCTGCGAGGTCGCGTCGGCCTGGTCCGGCACGATCGCGCCAGCCCCCCAGGCTAGGTGCTAGGCGCCAGGCGCTAGGCGCTTGGCAGCGCGGCCGTTGCCTCGTCGCCCAGGTAGGCGGCGATCACGGCCGGATCCGCGCGCACCGCCTGCGGCACGCCATCGGCGATCACCTTGCCGAAGTCGAGCACGACGATCTTGTCGGAGATGTCCATCACGACCGGAATGTCGTGCTCGACGACCAGGAAACTCATGCCGAAGTGGCTGCGCGCGCGCTGGATCAGCGTCGTCATCGCGCTCTTCTCGGCCGCGCTCATGCCGGCCATCGGCTCGTCGAGCAGTACGAGGCGCGCCTTCTGCATCAGCGCGCGGGCGAATTCGACCTGCTTCTGCCTGCCGTACGGCATCTCGCCCGGCAGCAGGTCGGCGGTTTCGGGCATGCCGAGGAATTCGAGTACCTGCATCGCCGCGTCCACCGCATCACGTTGCTCCTTGCGCGCACGCCGGGTAAGCAGCGCGCCCTGAAGCAATCCGCTCGAGCCCTGTCGATAGCGGCCGACGAGCAGGTTGTCGCGCACGCTGAGCCCGCCGAACAAGGCCAGGTTCTGGAAGGTTCGCGCGATGCCGTGGCGCGAGACCCGATGGGCCGCCTCGCCGGTGATGTCGATTCCATCGAACGCGACCTTGCCGGCGGTCGGCGTGTACATCCCGGTCACGCAGTTGAACAGCGTCGTCTTGCCGGCGCCGTTCGGCCCGATCAACGAAGTGATCGAGCCCTCGGCCATCGAGAAGGAGACTGCATCGAGCGCGGTGATCCCTTGAAAGCGCATCAGCAGGGAGTCGACCTCGAGCAAGGGGGCGGGCGATGCCATCGTCTCGACCCTAGGCGGGAATCGCGCCGTGCGCGTGCCCGGACCCTTCGCCGGCACCCAGATACGACGCGTGCATCAGTGTGTCCGCCGCCACCTCGTCGGCCGGACCCGACAGGACGATCCGACCGCGATCGAGCACGTAGGCGTGCGTGGCGAACCGAAGGGCCAGGCGCGCGTTCTGCTCGACGATCAGCATCGACGTGCCCAGGGTGTCGCCGACGGTGCGCAACTGCTCGTAGATCGCCTTGACGATCAGCGGCGCAAGGCCGAGCGACAGTTCGTCGACGAGCAGCAGCCTCGGGCCGGACACGAGCGCGCGACCCAGTGCGAGCATCTGCTGCTCGCCGCCCGACAGCCATCCGGCCGCCTGCCGGCGGCGCTCGTGCAGGCGGGGAAACAGGTCGTAGACCGCCTGCATCCGCTGCGCGACGGCCGAGCGCGCGAGGATCGCTGCGCCGACGTCGAGGTTCTCCTCGACTGTCAGCTGCTTGAAGACCAGGCGGCCTTCGGGCACCTGCGCCATACCCATCCGGACGAGCCGATGCGGCGCGACGCCCAGAACGGGCCGGCCCTCGAAGTGCACGCTGCCCGCGATCACCTGCCCCTGATGCAGCGCGAGCAGTCCGGTCACCGCACGGATCAGCGTCGTCTTGCCCGCACCGTTGGCGCCCAGCAGCGCGACGATCTTTCCCTTCGGCACCGACAGATCGACTGCGTCGAGTGCGAGCCCCTTGCGCGCATAGCCGACCGAAAGCGCTTCGATCGAGAGAATCGGCGCGTCGCTCATCGCCCGGCCCGCCGCGCCGCGAGCGCATCGCGCAAACGGCGGCCGAGCCCGGCGATGCCGCCGGGCGCGAACATCAGCAGCAGGATCACCAGCGTCCCGAAGATCACCTGGACCATCTGCGGGCCGTGCACGACGAGCAGCTGGTGGGTGAGGCCCGAGCCCCCGCCGGCCTGCGTCGCGAAGCCGGTGATGATCGACGGCAGCAACAGCCACATCGCCGCGCCGACGAGCGAGCCGACGAGCGAACCCATGCCCCCGATGATGATCATCGCGATGAACTGGATCGCGAACTGGATGCCGAAGAACTCGGCCGTCACGTTGGTCAGGTGGTACGCATAGAGCGCACCGGCGACCGAGGCGATCGCCGAGCTGAAGGCGAAGGCCTTCAGGCGCAGGATGCGCACGTCGACGCCCACGGCTGTCGTCGCGAGTTCGTGGTCGCGCATCGCCATCATCGCGCGGCCCTCGCGGGTTCGAAGGCTGTTGCGAAGTCCGAGATAGACGACGCACACGACCGGCAGCAGGAAGAAGTACCAGCGCATCGGCGTGTTCAGCTGCCAGGGGCCGATCGTCGCCGCGTTGAACGGCACCCCGACGACGTCGAAGAACTTGTACTGGTATTCGGCAAACAGGAACACGACGATGTAGTGCGCGGCCAGGGTCGACAGCACGAAATACAGTCCCCTGACCCGCAGCGACGGTAGTCCGGCGAGGACGCCGGCCAGCAGACCGGTGAGCGCCGCGGCGGCGAGCACCGCCGGGAACGGCCAGCCCCATTGCGAACCGGTGATGGCGCCGGTCATCGCGCCCACCGCGTAGAAGGCGGCGTGGCCGATCGAGATCAGGCCGGCACAGCCGGTCAGGTAGTTGAGCGAAAGCGCGCCGAGCATCGCGATCAGCATCAGGTTGATCTGCGTGAGGCCGAGGTTCAACAGCTGCATGTTCGAGAGACGGACGCCGAAGAGGGCGCGTTCGGTCAGCAGCACCGGCAGGTAGCAGAGCAGGGCGGTCCCGATCACGAGCCAGATCAGCTTCGAGCGGCGCGCGAGGACCGGTCGGCGCGGCGTCGCCTTCATGTCGATGTCGATGGCGGTGGCACTCATCGCGGCACGCAGGTCAGACCCGACCGAGCTCGCGCTGGCCGAACAGGCCCCATGGCCGCACCATCAGGATCAGCAGCAGCAGCACGTAGATCAGGATGTCGCTCGATTTCGGGGAGATGTAGACCGCGGCGAACTGCTCGATGATGCCCACGAGCAGGCCGCCGACGATCGCGCCCGGGATGCTCTGCATTCCACCGATCACGACCGCGGGCAGGGCGAGCAGCCCGATGTTCTCGAGGTCGGTCGAGGCCAGCTGAAGCTGGCCGAGAAACAGTCCGCCGATGGCGGCAAGGATCGCACCGATCGCCCACGCGAGGCGGTTCATCACGTTGACGTCGACGCCCGAGACGACCGCCGCCTCGTGACTGTCGGCGGTTGCCCGCATGAGCAGCCCGGCCGAGGTGAAGCGGAAGAACGCGCCGAATCCGGCCATGCAGGCCCAACTGACGAGGGCTGCAACCAGGTGCAGCTGCGACACGCGCACGCCGCCGACGATGAACACCCCCGTGGGCAACGGGGTCACGAGTGTGCGCCCCTGCGGACCGTAGGCGATCTCGATCACCGCCCGCAGCACGATCGACAGGGCGATCGTCAGCATGATGACCGACAGCATCGGGCGGCCCGCGAGCGGCTGGATCAGCACGACGTGGATGACCACGCCGAGCAGGGCGGCGGCACCCACGATGAACACGACCGACAGCCAGAACGGCAGGCCGAGCAGCGAGATCGCGGTGACCGCGAAGAAGGCGCCGCAGACGACGAACATGCCCTGCGCGAAGTTGAACACCTCGGTCGCCTTGAAGACGACCGCGAAACCCAGGGCGACGAGGCCGTAGATGCTGCCGAGCGCAATGCCGCTGAAGAGGACCTGCGCGAACATGCTCAGCCTCCGGCCGACTCGAGTCGAGTCGCCTCGGCGTCGAACACGAAGCCGCGGTAGCCGCTTGCGGCGATCTCGTCGCAGATCGCCGTGTAATTGCCCAGGCCACCGATGTACGGCAGGAACGCGCGCGGCTTGCCCGGGATGTTCGCGCCGGTGTACCACGAGTTGGCGCTCGCGAAGAGCGTCTTCGAGGCGACCTGGCGGGCGTGTTCCATCCATTCGTCCTCGGCGCGCACGCTCGCGTCGATGACCTGCTTGCCGTCGGCCTGCATCCTCGCGATGCAATCCGAGATCCAGCCGACGTGCTGCTCGATCGCCATGATCACGTTCGTCAGCACCGACGGGCTGTTGGGCCCGGTGATCGTGAAGAGGTTCGGGAACCCCGCGCTCATCAGCCCGAGATAGGTGCGCGGGCCTTCGGCCCATTTCGACCTGAGCGTCCGGCCGCCGGTGCCGCGGATGTCGACCCGGTCGAGGGCGCCGGTGACGGCGTCGTAGCCGGTCGCGAACACGATGTCGTCGACGACGTAGGTCGTCCGCGCGGTGCGCAGGCCGTTCGGTAGGATCTCGGCGATCGGCTCGGCCTTCAGGCTGACCAGCTTCACGTGCGACTGGTTGAACGTCTCGTAATAGCCGGAGTCGACGCAGATCCGCTTGGTGCCGATCGCATGGTCGGTCGGCGTGAGCAGCGCCGCGACCTTCGGATCCCTGACGATCGATCGGATCTTCTCGCGCACGAACTCGGACGCGGTATCGTTGGCGAACGGATCGGTGAAGAGGTCGTTGAACGCGTGGGTGAAGTTCGCGCCTCCCCGCTTCCAGCGGCGCTCGTACTCTTCGCGGCGTTCGGCGTCGCTGACGGACGCGGCCGAGCGGGTGCTGTAGTCGTAGAGGATGCCCGAGCGGGTCGTGCGCGCCTTCTCGCGGTGTTCGGCGTAGCGTGCCTTCCACGCCTGCTGATCGGCCTCGGACAGCGGCCCGTTCCACGCCGGAATGCTGTAGTTCGGGGTTCGCTGGAAGACGACGACTTCGCGCGCCTCGCGCGCGATCACCGGGATCGCCTGAATGCCGGAGGAACCCGTGCCGATGACTGCGACCCGCCGATCGGCGAAGCTCACCGGCGTCTTGGGCCAGGTGCCGGTATGAAAGTGGCGGCCGGTGAAGCCGGCGAGGCCGGCGATGTCGGGAATGCGCGCGGCCGACAGGCAGCCCATCGCGGAGATCAGGAAGCGCGCCTCGAAGGCATCGGCTCGGTCGGTCTGCACCTGCCATCGAGAGTCGGCCTCGTCCCAGCACGCGCGGGTCACCCGAGTCTCGAGCTGAATGCCGTCTCGAAGCCCGAAGTGATCGGCGGCGTGCTCGATGTAGCGCAGGATCTCGGCCTGCTTCGGGTAGCGCTCGGTCCAGGACCACGATTGCTGCAACGCCTCGTCGAACGAATACGAGTACTGCATGCTCTCGACGTCGCAGCGTGCGCCGGGATAGCAGTTCCAGAACCATGTGCCCCCGATGCCGCTGCCGGCCTCGAGCACGCGGGCCTCGAGGCCGATCCCGCGCAGGCGATGCAGCATGTAGAGGCCGGCGAAGCCGGCGCCGACGATGATCGCGTCGAGGCGCGTGGGTTTGTTGGGCGTGTCGTTCATGGGATC
This sequence comes from Lautropia sp., assembly GCA_050248115.1. Taxonomy (GTDB): domain Bacteria; phylum Pseudomonadota; class Gammaproteobacteria; order Burkholderiales; family Burkholderiaceae_E; genus Lautropia. The sequence continues at coordinate 140,279 of JBFWSZ010000006.1, read as the reverse complement.
TGTCGCGTAGGCCGGCGGCTCAGTTCATCCACAGGCCGCCGGTGATGTTGATCGCTTGCCCGGTCATGTAGGCGGCATCCGGGGACGCCAGAAACGCGACGACGCCGGCAATGTCGTCGGGCACGCCGGCGCGACGCATCGGGACGAGGGTCTTGACGCGCGTGTCGACGTCGGCGAGCCCCTGCGCCCTGTTCATCGCTTCGGCCTGCTCGCGCATCCGCGTGTCGACGATCACACCGGGGCAGACCGCGTTGATGCGCACGCCGGCATGTGCCGTCTCGCCGGCGATGCTCTGGGTCAGCGCGATCACGGCAGCCTTCGTCGCGCTGTACGCACCGTGGTTCGGGACGCCCTTCTTGCCGGTCCACGACGACATGTTGACGATGCAGCCGGCGCGCCGTTCGATCATCGCGGGTAGCACGGCCTGCGAGCAGTGGAAGACGCCGTCGAGATTGATCGACATCATCAGACGCCAGTCGGCTTCGGTGACGTCGACGATCGGCGCGGTGCGCAGCACACCGGCATTGTTGACGAGCACCGAGACCGGCCCGAGGGCTCGTACCGTGTGCGCGATGGCCGTCCGTACGCTGTCGCGGTCTGCGACGTCGACCTCGATCGCACAGGCGCGCCGACCGAGGGCCCGTACGTGCTCGACCGTTGCCTGCGCTGCGGTCGTGTCGCAATCGAGTACGGCGACGTCGCGACCGTCTCGCGCGAGGCGTAGCGCGATCGCGCGGCCGATCCCGTTGCCGGCACCGGTGACGACCGCGATCTCGGGCGTTGCTTGCATCGGATCTGCCTGGGGTACGCTATCGAGTAAAAAACTACCGGCGAGTATATACGGATGGGACGATGCAGACAAGACTCAGTAGTCGCCTCGCGGCATCAGGCTCATCAGCATTCGCGTGAAGCCCCCGTCGACGGTGATCTCCTGCCCGTTGATGTAGGCGCTGCGATCGCTCGCAAGGAAGACGACCGCCTCGGCGATGTCCTCGGGCCGCCCGAGGCGACCGAGTGGAACTGCACGACTCAGTCGCTCGATGTTGCCGGGCTGTTCGTACCGTGCCTGCGTCATCGGCGTCAGCGTCATGCCGGGATTCACGACGTTGCTGCGGATGCCGTCCTTTCCCCACTCGATCGCGAGTTGAGCCGACAGCATCGCGATGCCGGCCTTCGCGACACTGTAGGCACCGGCCTGCGCGGTCGGCTGCGACGCGGAGATCGATGCGATGTGCACGATCGCGCCGCGCCGGCGCGGGCGCATCTGCCGGCTGAACGTCTGCGCGCAGATGAAGCATCCACCGAGCATCGAACCCAGCGTGCCGTTCCAGTCGTCGAGCGACAGCGTCTCGAGCGGACCCGGGCGGATCGCGCCGGCGTTGTTGACGAGGATGTCGCATGCGCCGAGTTCGGCGGCGCTGCGCTCGGCGGCAGCCTGGACGTCGGCCGCATCGCCGACGTCGCAGGCGATCGCGCAGGCCCTTGCGCCAGCCGCGACGAGTGCGTCGACCGTGCGCGTCGCGCCTTCGAGGTTCCGATCGAGCACCGCGACAGCCGCGCCGGCCTCGCCGAACGCGGTCGCGATCGCGCGGCCGATGCCGCTTCCGGCACCCGTCACGACGGCGACGCGGCCGGACAGACCGAGGAACGCGCGGCTTTCGGTCGAACTGCGATCAGTCGACATGGCCGATCTCCGTGGCAGGGGTCGTGAATCCGAAGCCGGCGCAGTTGGCGGGCGCGCCCATCTATTTCAACGCCTGGCGGAATTCGTCGAGCACCGCCCGCGGATCCTGGAGCCCCGAAGCCTTCGCCTTCGCGATCCAGGCATCGTCGAGTGCCGAGAGCCGCTGCCGGAGTTCGGCCTGAAGTGCCGGGCTGCCCTCGATGATCTTCGCGCCTTCGGCGGCGAGCTTCTCGCGGGCCGATTTCTCGTGGTCGCCGTACTGGCGACCCGCGGTCGCCGCGAGCTGCTCGCCGGACACGGCCATGATCGCGTCCCGATCGGCCTTCGAGATTCCGTTCCAGACCTTCGCATTGACGAGGAACGCCATGACCGGCTGACCGACGCCACCGTCGACGAGCGTCATGAAGGGCAGCACCTTGCCGAGCTTCCAGTCCGAGACGGCCGTGGCGGCGAACAGCGTGCCGTCGACGATGCCGGTGGAGGCGAGCTCGTACATCTCCGAGACGGGCTTCTGGAGCGCGACGGCGCCCAGCGCGTCGATCAGCTCGACGGCGCTTCGCGAGGGCGCGCGCAGCTTGAGGCCCTTGAGGTCGCCCAGGGTGTTGACCGGTGCAGCACGGGTGACGAGCTGATTCGGGGTGGTCGCGAAGACCGTGATCACGTGCGTTCCCTTGAACGGCTGGTGCGCCTCGAGGTGCTTCTTGTAGATCCGGTAGAACGCCGGGGCGAGCTTGGTGACGTCGCTCGAGAGCAGCGGCAGCTCGCCGAGCTCCATCAGCGGGAAGCGTCCCGCGTTGTAGCCGGGCAGGATCACGCCCAGGTCGGCGAGCCCGTCGTTGATGACGTCGAACTGCGCCGGTGGTGACGCGACCGCCTTGGGCAGCACGTCGACCTTGACCCGCCCCGCCGTGACCCGCTGGACTTCGGCGGCCCAGGGCATCAGCACCTCGGCGTTGATCGTGTGCTTGGGTGGCAGCCAGGACGAGTAGCGCAGGACGGTCTGCGCCGACGCGGCGCCGGCGGCGAGCACGGCGGCGCCCAGGGTTGCGGCGGTCGTGAAGCCCAGGGCAATGCGTCTGATCGGGGTGTTCATGGTCTCTCCGGTTGTGTTTGTGTTCGTCAGGTTCCGGTCCAACGTGCGGCGCGCCGTTCGATGAACGCCCTTGCGCCTTCCTTCGCGTCGTTCGAGCTCAGCAGGTGACCGAGAATCGCGTGCTGGCGGGCGAACATCTCTTCGAGTGGCCAGTCGCGTTGTTCGACGATCACGCGCTTGCTCAGTTCGACGGACAGCGGCGCGTTCTCGAGGATGCTGCGGGCGAGCACCTTCGCCGCGGCGAGGGCCTCGCCGGGCTCCACCAGTTCGTTGATCAGCCCGTACTGTTCGAGCTTCTGTGCGCTCACCGGTTGTCCGGTGAGCGCCATCTGCATCGCGATGCGCTGCGGGATGTAGCGCGGGAGCCGCAGCAGGCCGCCCGCGGCGGCGGCGAGCCCGCGTCTGGCCTCCGGAAGCCCGAAGACGGCCGTGCGCGACGCGACGAGCAGGTCGCAGGCCAGAACGGCCTCGAAGCCGCCGGCGAGCGCATAGCCTTCGACGGCGGCGATCAGCGGCTTTTTCGGCGGCGTCAGCGCGATGCCGAGAATGCCCCGGCCTTCGACCCGCGTCACTTCGCCCTGCGAGAAGGCCTTCAGGTCCATGCCTGCGCAGAAGTGGCCACCCGCGCCGGTGAGGATCGCAAGGCGCAGGTCGTCCCTGCGCTCCATCTCGTCGATCGCCTCGCAGACCCCGTACGAGACCGCCCGGTTGACCGCGTTTCGCACCTGCGGACGGTTGATCGTGATGATCACCATCCCGTTGTCGTGCTCGACCAGCACTTCGTCGCTCATGGCACCCTCGTCATCAGAGTCCGGGACTCAGCCGCGTGAGGCGCTCGACCGCCTCGACGTACTCGAGCTGCATCCGGTACATCACGTCGCGGACCGACGTCTCGTGCGTCATGCTGCCGACCGTCTGGCCGACCGGGAACGAGTAGAGATCGCCACGCTTTGCGCGCACGACCCGCGCATGCGCCTCGTTGTAGAGGATGCCCTGCAGCGGTGTCGGCAGGTAGGCGGGGGCGCCGGGGGCTTCCCAGGCCTCCGACAACTTGCTCTTGAGCATGCGGACGGTCTTCCCGGTGCGCGCGCGGCGGCGCACCGCGTCGTCGGCACCGGCCGCAAACAGCATGGCCTTCTCGAAGGGCTCGAGCTCGCTCTCGCGGGTTCCGAGCCAGACGCTGCCGCACCAGACGCCTTGCGCGCCGAGCGCGAGCGCGGCTGCAATCTGGGCGCCGCCGTTGATGCCGCCGGCGGCCAGCACGACGGTGTCGGGTCCGCAGGCGCGCACGACCTCCGGCACCAGCACCATCGTCGCGATCTCGCCGGTGTGCCCGCCCGCCTCGGTGCCTTGCGCAATGACGACCTCGACCCCGGCGGCGCGCTGGCGCAGCGCGTGCTTGGGCTTTCCGCAGAGCGCGCCGATCACGACGTCATGCGAGCGAAGCAGCGCGACGACATCGGGTGGCGGCGCGCCGAGGGCGCTGACGACCATGCGTACACCCGGATGACGCAGCGCGGTCTCGATCAGCCGGCGCGCCCCGTCCGGCGTCATGTTGCCGCGACCCTCGGCGATCTCGCGGCGGATCCGCTCGCCCTCGTCGGCCGGCAGCTCCGGCACGCCTTCGGCCGCGAGCAGGGCATCGACGAAGTCCCGGTGCGTCTGCGGAATCAGGCGTGCGGGATCGGCCGATGCGCGTTCGGCCTCGCGGTCGTAGGCCGTGGGGATCAGCACGTCGACGCCGTAGGGTCGGCCGTCGACGTGGGCGTCGATCCAGCGAAGCTCGACCTCGAGCTGCGTCGGGCTGACGGTCGCCGCCCCCAGCACGCCGAAGCCGCCTGCCTTGGTGACCTCGACGACGACGTCGCGGCAGTGCGAGAACGCGAAGATCGGCAACTCGCAGCCCAGTCGCTTGCAGATCGGTGTTTGCATGGCTTCTTTCCTCGGCTACCGGCTCACGACGGGTGCGGCCACGGGCTCAAGTGCGCTTCCTGCGCTCGTGCTCGACCGTCTCGAGCAGGAACGGCGCGGCCACCGAGGCGTTGATCTTGCAGTCGAGCAGCACCGGTCCGTCGGGTTTCGCGAGCATCGGCCCGAGCGCGCGCAGGTCATCGAGCGTCCGGATCGTCGCCACCTCGAAGCCGAAGCCTGCGCCGATCGGCGCGTAGTCGATGTCCGGAAACACCGACTTCGACACCGGCATGTTGCGGCTCTTCAGAAAGTGCAGCTCGGCGCCGTACGCGCAATCGTTCATCAGCACGATGACGAGCGGAATGTCCTCGCGCACGACCGTCTCGAGTTCACCGAGCGACATCAGGAACGCACCGTCGCCGATGAACAGCACGGTGCAGCGTCCGGGCGAGCCGTGCGCGAAGCCCATCGCCGTGCCGAAGCCCATGCCGATCGACGAGAAATCGTGCGTGTTCTTCAGCCGCGCCGGGCCCTCGAGCGAGATGTACGGCAGCACCTGCAGGAAATTGCCCGCATCGAAGACGGCATTGCGATCCGCGGGCAGCAGGCGATCGAGCTCGATTGCAAGCGATCGCGGGTCGACCGTGCGCGGGCCCGACACCGGCTGGAAGTCGCTCGCCGGGTCGAATTCGGCGAGGCGGCGCCGGTGCGCGTCGCCGTGAAACGGCTTGTCGGACGCGCTCTTGTCGGTGCAGGCCGCGTGCAGCTGGTGCGCGATCTCGCGCGCATCGCCGATCAGTGCGATGTCGGCGTGATGCCAGCGCCCGATCCGGCTGCGGTCGACGTCGATCTGGATCAGCGGCGCGTCGGCGGGAAACGCCGTCCCGTAGCTCGTCGTGCGCTGGTTCAGGCCGGCGCCGAAGGTCACGATGCAATCGGCCTCGTCGAACATCCGCCGCGCGGCCGAGTGCGAGAAGGAGCCGATGATTCCGAGGTTGTCCGGATGGCCGCGGAACAGGTCCTTCGCCTTGAGCGAGGTCGCGAGCACGGCGCCGGTCTTCTCGGCGAGCGCCGCGATGGCCTCCCGTGCGCCGGCCCGCCAGGCGCCCAGACCGGCAATGAAGAGCGGCTTTCGGCTGCGCTGCAGCACGGCCGCCGCGGCGGCGACCGCCGCCGGGCGGGCGGCGCGCTGCGGCGATCCGGCGGCGGCGACGGGATGGGCGGCCATGCCATCGGGCGAGACCGGTGCTTCGAGCATCGCGGTCTGCACGTTCACCGGCAGCAGCAGCGCAACGCAGCATCCGCGCATTGCGGCGCGTGATGCCTGGGCAAGCGCGAGTCGGGCCGTCGTCGCATCGGAGGCGAGCACCGTCTGCAGGCCGGCGGCACGCAGCGCGTCGACGACGTTGAAGGCCTTGCCGTCCGGCCCCATCGCGTTCGGTGCGGCCGGTGCGGTGGACTCGTAGCCCGAGATCAGGAGCACGGCGGAGCCGGTGCGGTTCGCGTACACGGCACCATGCATCGCGTTGGCCGTCGCCGGGCCGCGACCGACGATCGCGATCCCGAGTCCGCCGCTCGCAGCGGCGAAGCCCTCGGCCATCGCGACCGCGTTGTTCTCGTGCCTTGCACCGTAGAAGCGAACGCCCATCGAATCGAGCGTCGTCGCAAGGAGCGCGGTGTCGTCGCTCATCAGGCCGAACACGGACTTCACGCCCATCGCCCTGATGTCGAGCGCCAGGGCCTCGTAGACGGGAATGGGTCGCGGCGCGACCGGGGGCTCGTCGCGCATCGGGTTGGTATCGACCGGATTGATCGCGTTCACCTTCGGTTGTCGGATTGATCCGGGGTCGGCCGTCTTAGCCGAGCCCGGCCCAGATGCTGTTCAGATCGTGCTGTGCGCCTTCGCCCGGCATCGCACGCGCGGTGCAGTAGCGCCCGGCGTTGAAGATCAGCGGTTCGCCATCGCGCCAGGTGATGCGGCCGATGCGCCCGACGAAGAGCCGGTGGTCGCCTCCCTCGATCGTCGTCTCGGTCGTGCACTCGAAGGTGGCGAGCGCGCCGCCCAGGATCGGCGCACCCCCGAGTCCCCGCTCGAAAGACAGGCCGTCGTACTTGTTGCGCCCGCTCGTCGCAAAGCGGTGCGAGAGCCCAGTCTGGCTCGCGTCGAGGACGTGGATCGCGAAGTGTCCTGCCGCGAGAAAGCCCGGCAATGACGGGGAGATCGAGTTCAGGCTCCACAGGACCAGCGGCGGCTCGAGCGACAGGGCCGAGAACGAGTTCGCGGTGAGCCCTTCGAGCCTGCCCTCGGGTGAACAGGCGGTGATGACCGTGACGCCCGTCGGAAAGCGCCCGAGCGCGTGGCGCAACTGGCGGGTGTCGTGCTGCCCGTCGAGCGTGACGGTGGTCGGCATCGTGGCGCCCCGGGCTCAGGCCGGGCCACCGAGCATGGGCAGGACCTTTTCCGCCATCAGGGTCATCGACGCGCGCGCGAGTTCCCGATCCTTCCAGTCGACGCCGGCGTAGAGCAGCGTGCCGAATTCGCCGGTCTCCTCCTTCAGTGCCGCGATGCCGTCGGCGACTTTCGAAGGCGAGCCGTGGATCACGAGCCGGTCGATCACCGCCTCGAGCGTCACCTGTTCGTCGGGCATCTTCGGATCGGACTTGAAGACGCCGAGCGCGCCACGACGCTTGAGCTTGCTGAACAGCGACCGGTAGTAGTAGTAGTAGGGGCCATCGGTGCCGAGTGCGTAGCGCGCGGCGGTGGCGTCGTCCTTGGCAACGAAGACGGTCTTCGCGACGCGCCAGTTCGCCGTGTCGGCCTTGCGCCCGGCTCGCTCGCATCCCTCGGCGTACTTGCCCCAATGGGTCGCCACCCACTTGGGCAGCAGGAAGTTCGCCGAGATCGGATCCCAGCCGCGCGCGGCCGCTTCCGTGATGCCCTGCGAGAACGGGGCGACGGCCGTGACGACGATCGGCGGGTGTGGGCGCTGCAACGGCTTCGGGATCGTCCCCATGCCGGTTTCGGGGATGTAGGTGCGGGCGGTCGTCAGGTTCCAGAAGGTGCCCTTGATGTCATAGGGCGGGTCGCTCGACCAGAGCTTGAGCACCTGGTTGATCGCCTCGAGGAACATCGCCGGGCGCGCCATGTCGAAGTTGCCGTAGATCTCTGCATCCGAGGGCAGTGCACCCGGGCTGATCCCCAGGATGAAGCGCGCGCCGAGCAGGTGGTCGAGCATGGCGAGCGTGCTGGCGACTTCGGCCGGATGGTGGTTCGGCATGTTGGTGGTGCCGGTACCCAGGCGGATGCGCTCCGTCGCATCGACCAGGGTCGCGAGGAACATCGCCGACGACGTGATGTTCTCCTCCGGATCGGTCGCGTGCTCGCCGCAGTAGCCTTCGGTGAAGCCGAGCCGGTCCGCGAGGATGAAGGCCTCGCGATCCTCGCGAAGCGACAGTTGCCAGTCCTTGCCGATCGGGTGCATCGGCATCGTGAAAAATCCGAGTTTCATCGGGATCGCTCCATCGTGGGATGAGTCCGGGCGTACGGCACGCCGCCCGGACCGGTAAGGGTGAATCCCTGGTAATCGTTGTCGGCGACCGCCTGGCACTCGCGCCGGTATACGCCGATCTTCGCGACGTAGGGCATGAACACGCGCGGCTTGCCGGGCACGTTCGCACCCAGGAACCAGGAATTGGCGCGCGGCAGCAGGGTGCGCGCGGCAGCATCGTTCACGTGGGCCACCCAGTGGTCCTCGGCGCCGGCGCCCGCCTCGATGCGGGTCAGGTCCCGGTCGCGAAGGTAGCCCAGGCAGTCCGAAATCCACTCGACGTGGTGCTCGATGCCCACGATCATGTTCACCAGCACCGACGGACTGCCCGCGCCGGTGATGAAGAAGAGATTCGGAAAGCCGCTCGTCATCAGGCCGAGCAGCGTGCGGGGGCCGCCCGCCCAGTGCTCGGTCAGCGTCCGGGCGCCGCGCCCGCGGATGCGGATCGCGAGCGCGGCACCCGACAGTGCATCGTAGCCGGTCGCGCAGACGAGGGCGTCGAGTTCGTGGTCTCGCGCACGGCCGTCCGGGCCCTGGACCGTGATCGCGGTTCGCGTCACCTCGACGATCGGCGTCTTCTTCAGGTCGACGAGCGTGACGTTGTCGCGGTTGAAGGTTTCGTAGTAGCCGGTGTCGACGCAGATGCGCTTGGTGCCGAGCGGATGATCGTTCGGGCACAGCGACTCGGCGGTCGCCGGATCGGTGACGATCGCGCGGATGCGTGCCCGCACGAAGTCGGCGATCGTGTCGTTCGACTTCGCATCGACCATCAGGTCGTTGAACGCATGCACGAAGTTGACGCCGCCCTTGTTCCAGCGCCGTTCGTACTCGCGCTCCCGGGTCTGCGGATCGACCTGCGATGCGGCCTTGTCGCTGAACTCGTACAACGTGCCGAGTTCACGCGCTCGCGCGCGGTGCTCGCGATAGGCGGCCTTCCAGGCGCGCTGTTCGGCGTCCGTCAACGGCCCGTTCCAGGCCGGGATCGAGAAGTTCGCGGTCCGCTGGAACACCGTCAGGTGCATTGCCTGGCGAGCGATCTGCGGAATCGCCTGGATGCCCGACGAGCCGGTGCCGATGACCCCGACCCGCTTGCCGCCGAAATCCACCCCCGCGTGCGGCCATTCGCCGGTGTGGTGGACCGGCCCCGCGAAGCGTTCGATGCCGGCGATGTCGGGAAGCCGCGCGATCGACAGGGCACCGGTCGCAAGGACGACGAAACGTGCCTGCAGCGCGTCACCCGCGTCGGTCCGGAGCGTCCAGACATCCCGGGTTTCGTCGAACTCCATTGCGCCCACGCGGGTATCGAAGCGCACGTCGCGTCGCAGATCGAAGCGATCGGCGACGTGCCGGATATAGCGCAGGATCTCCGGCTGCGACGCGTATTTCTCGGTCCAGACCCAGTCCTGCTCGAGATCGGTCGAAAACGAGTACGAGTACTGCAGGCTCTCGACATCGCATCGGGCGCCCGGATACCGGTTCCAGTACCAGACCCCGCCGACGTCCGAGGCAGCTTCGATGACGCGGGTCGAGTAACCGAGCGTACGCAGTCGGTGCAGCATGTGCAGGCCCGCGAATCCGGCGCCGATCACGACGACGTCGAAGGCGCCGGCCTCGGCTCCGCTCCCGGCGTTGCGCCGATTCACGACCGGTTTCCCGTGGCGAGCCGGTTCAGCTCGTGCCCGATCGCGGCGCCGATGTAGTCGACGACGATGTTGCTCGCACCGATCCACCTTCCCTGCATCGCCATGCCGTGCAACTGGCCACCCAGGTGCAGGGACGACACGCGTACGCCTTCCGCTTCGAGGCGTTTCGCGTAGGCGCGCCCCTCGTCGCACAACGGATCCGCGGCGGTCGTGACGACCAGCGCGGGGGGGGTGCCGGCCAGGCTCGGCGCTCTGATCGGCGAAGCGCGCCAGTCGGCGCGATCGGCCGCACGGGGCGTGTAGTGGTCGATGAACCAGCGCATCGTCGCGGCGGTCAGCGGTACGCCTTCGGTCACGCTCGCATACGACCCGCTTTCGGCGGCGAGGTCGGTGACCGGATAGATCAGCACCTGCAGGCGCGTCGGTGGCAGCGTCGCATCGCGACTCATCAAGGCCAGCACGGCGGCGAGATTGCCGCCCGCGCTGTCGCCGACGAGACCGATGCGCGCCGGGTCGATCGCGAGTGCCTCGGCATGCGTGACGATGGCCCGCAGGCCGAGCGCCGCATCGTCGAGCGCGGCGGGGAACGGGTGTTCGGGCGCCAGCCGGTAGTCGATCGCCACGACGCAGGCCTGAGCGAGGTTGCACAGGCGCCGGCACAGGCGGTCGTGGCTCTCGAGGTTGCCGATGACCCACCCGCCGCCGTGCAGGAAGCAGATGCCTGCAAGCGGTGCGGCAGCGCTCGAGCCGAGAGGCCGATAGACACGGAGCCTGAGCCCGACCGTCGCGCTTGCCGCGCCTTGTTCGGGGCCGACTTCGCCGGGTGGAGCCGCGCGCATCGCGGCGGCGGGCGCATCCGTGTCACGGCTGATCAGGACGTCCCGGACCGAGCCGACCGCCTCGGCGGGCGACTGCATCAGGTCCCAGCTCGCCGCGTAGGCGGCGCGGGCCTCGGCCGGCGTCAGCGCCTCGAACGGCGGTCGCCCGGCCTTGCGGATGATCTCGAGCAGTGCGTCGACTTCCGGATCGAACACACGTGCGTGGCGGATCGGTTCGTTCGCTGCGGCGGGCATCGCCGGTCTAATCCATCGTCAGGTTGATGCGGGCGGCAACCGCCTTCCATCGCGCGACGTCGGTCTTCATCAGCTCGCCCATGGCTCGCGGTCCAAGGAAGTCGGGCTCGAGCCCCATCTTGCGAAGCTTCGCCTGGGTGTCGGGATCGCCGAGGACCTTCTCGAGATCGGCGCCGATCTTCGCGACGATGTCGGCCGACGTCCTCGCGGGTGCGAGAAGCCCGTACCAGATGTCGACGTCGAAGTCCGCGATGCCGCTCTCCTCGACCGTCGGCACCTCGGGCAATTGAGGAAAGCGCTTGGCGGTCGTCACCGCGAGCGCGCGCAGCCTTCCGTCCTTGATGAACGCGTCGAACGCCGACAGCGCGCCGAAGCTGAAATCGATCTCCTTGCCGGCGAGCGCGGTCACCGACGGAGCCGAGCCCTTGTACGGTACGTGGGTTGCGGCCGTGCCGGTGCGCGTCGCGAACAGTTCGACCGCGAGGTGCGGCGCCGTGCCGTTGCCGGCCGAGCCGTAGTTGAGTTTGCCATCGCTTGCTTTCAGCTTCGCGAGGAACTCGCCGAAGTTCCTGGCCGGAAAGTCCTTGTGCACGACGACGGCGAGCGGCGAGATCGCGTATCGGCCGAGCGGCTCGAAGCTCTCGAGCAGCTTCCACTGGAGGTTTCGGTAGACGGTCGTGTTGATCGTGTAGGAGTTCACGCACAGCAGCAACGTATACCCGTCAGGCGCGGCCTTCGACACGATGTCGGCGCCGATGTTGCCGCCGGCACCGGGCTTGTTCTCGACGACGACCTGCTGACCCCAGCGCTCGGAGAGCTTCTGCGCGATCAATCGGGCCGATTGGTCCGATCCGCCTGGCGCGAAACCGACGACGAGTCGCACCGGCTTGTCAGGCCATGCAGCACGAGCAGGGGATGCGGCGCCCGCCAGACCGATCGCGCCGCTGACCATCAGGGCGGCAGCGAACAGCGAGCGTATGGCTGGGGCGGCGGGACGACCGAGGGCGGGCCGGGTAGGGGTCATGGGTGCTTGTCCGATCCTGGGCAGTGAGGCGACGGTTGGAGAAAAGGCGGGCACAACGGCGACAGACGGAGCGAAGGACAATCGGGTGGAGAACAGACACTGCAACGCGGTCGTCGTCCGCACGCTCCGGGTACAGCGCGATTCGATGGCCGAGCCGTGCCCGAAGCGTCTCGACACGACACGGTCCAGGCCGGCAACCGAAGCGAAGAATAAACTACCAGCCGGTAGTTGGCAAGCGTTGCCCGCGTGTGCAGGGGCACGCGCCCAGCGCGACGCAGCGCGTCGGCATTCGTTTGCCTACCGCTCGGCAGTGGAGTATACTCACGGGTAGCGCAGTGAACGATGCCGACTTTGAACGATGTCAACCTTGCACGATGCCGACCTTGCACGATGCCAGCTGTGCAGGATGCCAACTGTGCCGGTACCGACTGCGCAGGTACCGACTGCGCCGGAACGCACGAGAGCCACACTGCAATGGTCCTGCCAATGAACCCGCCGACGACGCCCGACCTCGGATCGAGCAATGCGCCTCTGGCGCGCACGCTTCCCGACATGCTGCGCGAGCAGGCGCAGTTCGATCCGGACGGGATCGCGGCGCTGACGCCGGACCGTCGTATCGGCTATGCGGCACTCTACCAAAGGGCGTGCGCGCTGGCTGCGGCGCTGCGCGAGGACGGCGTGCGCCATGACGATCGGGTCGGCGTCCTGATGGCCAACGGCATCGAATGGCTCGAGGTGTGCTTCGGTGCGTCGATGGCCGGTGCGGTCGTCGTGCCGTTCAGTACCTGGTCGACGACCGACGAACTCCAGTTCCTGATTGCGGACTCGCGCATTGGCTGGCTGTTCACCGGCAAGCACTTCGGCGAGCGTGACTTCGAGTCCGACCTTGCCGGCATGCTGAGCCGCGGCGAACTCGAGCGCGGCGCGCTGCGGGTGATCGTCGATTCCGACGCCACGTCGGACGGGTTCCGGACGCTGCGTGCGTTCGTCCAAGCGCAGTCGCGCGAGGGTGAATCGACGTCCTCTTCCCGGCCCGGGTTCCCGCTCGCACCCGGTGACGGCCCGGGCGCGCTCGACGACGCGCTCGTGCTCTACACGTCCGGCTCGACGAGCCGCCCCAAGGGCGTGCGACTGCAGCACGGTGCCGTCATCGAGAACGGCTTCAACATCGGCGAACGCCAGGGGCTGCGGCGCAGCGATCGGGTGTTCCTGTCCGCGCCGCTGTTCTGGTCCTATGGGGGCTCGAACGCACTGCCGGCCGCGTTCACGCACGGTGCGGCGCTCGTGCTGCCCGAACGATTCGAGGCGGGTGCCGCGCTCGCACTGATCGCGCAACACCGGTGCACCGCGATCTACACGCTGCCGGCGATGACCAGCGCGATGGTGCGACATCCGACGTTTTCGCCGGCACTGACCGCCTCGCTGCGCACAGGCCTGACGATCGGGAGCCCGCAGGACTTCCTGGTCGCGCAATCCGAACTGGGCGTGCCGGCGTTGTGCAACGTCTACGGCGCCACCGAAACCTACGGCAACTGCTGCGTGACCTGGCATCACTGGCCGCTCGAGCGGCGGATGCGTACGCAGGGCACGCCGCTACCGGGCCAGGTGCTGCGCTTTCGGGACCGGGACACCGGCGAACTCCTCGGCCCGGGCAAGCAGGGTCTGTGCGAGGTGCGCGGCTACATCACGCCCGGCTACGGGGGCGCGAGCGCGCAGCTGAATGCGACCACCTTCACCGAAGACGGCTGGTACCGTACCGGCGACCTCGGCTATGTCGATGCCGACGGCGCGTTCAACTTCGTCGCCCGTGAATCCGAGATGATCAAGCGGGCAGGCATCAACGTGTCGCCCGCCGAGCTCGAGGAAGTACTGCAGCGTCATCCGGGCGTCGCGCAGGTCGCGGTCGTCGGCGTCGCCGACGCGGTGCGCGGCGAGCGGATCGTCGCGTGGGTCGTTGCGGCGCCCGGTGCACCTCTGCAGTCCGATCTGCTGTTTGCGCACTGCCGCAAGCTGTTGTCGAAGTACAAGATCCCCGACCGGATCGAGATCACCGACGCGATGCCGCTGACGACGACCGGAAAACTGCAGCGCAAGGAGCTGAAGCGCGCCGGCGCCGCGCTGCTGGCCGCCGACGCGTGTACGGCCTCGCCGCAAGCGCCGCAGGCGGCCGGAGGCGTCGCGTCGTGAAGGAGGCCTGGGGCAAGTACGGCGAGCGCGACGAAGCCGGCGCGCTGAACCGGATCGGCACGGCCGAGGTCCGTGAGGCGGCGTCGCTGGTTCGCAGCGGCAAGGTGCTCAGCCTCGCGCAGCCGATCTCGCCGAAGATGATGATCCCGAAGCATCGTCCGCCGATGCAGCACTTCATGAGCCGAGATGGGGGCGACTACGCGGCCGGCCAGCGTCGCCCCGGCGGGTTCCAGGTCGCCGACGACACGATCGTGATGGCGCTGCACTCGGGTACCCATCTGGATGCGCTCTGCCATTGCTGGTACGACGACACGCTCTACAACGGCTTTTCGGCCAACGAGGTCAAGAGCCGGGGCGCGACGCGATTGGGTATGGAAAAGACCGGTCCGATCGCGACCCGCGGCCTGCTGCTCGATTTCGTCGCGCTCAATGGCGGCCCGCTCGCCGATGGCACGTCGATCGACGTGGCTCACCTGCAGGCCGCGATCCGGCGTTCGGGCGCACAGCCGAAGCCGGGCGACGCGGTGCTGTTGCGCACCGGCTGGCTCGAAGCGCAGAAGGGCGTGGCCGAGGTCGATTTCGACGCCGAACCGGGGATCGACGTGTCGGCGGCGCTGATGCTGGCCGAAGCGGGTGTCGCGCTGGTCGGCGCGGACAACTATGCGATCGAGGTCCTGCCTTTTCCGAAGGACACGGTCTTCCCGGTACACCAGCGGCTGATCCGCGACTACGGCGTCTATCTGCTCGAGGGCCTGGTGCTTGCACCGCTGGCCGCCGAAGGCGCCAGCACCTTCCTGTTCGTTGCCGCGGCGCTGCCGATCGCAGGGGCGACCGGCAGCCCGGTCAACCCTGTCGCGGTCCTGTGAGTCCTCTACCCCGGAACGAAGCGCGCGCCACCATGTCCAGTCTCGCCATGTTCCTTCAGGGGGTGAAGATTCTCGACCTGTCCCAGTACATACCGGGCCCGATGGCGACGCTTTTCCTGGCCGACATGGGGGCGGACGTTCTGAAGATCGAGCCGCCGGGCGGCGACGAGATGCAGGCGATGGGGCCGCGCGACGCGCAGGCCAGGCCCGTGTTCTACCGCGCGCTCAATGCCGGCAAGTCCGTGTGCCGGTTGAATCTCAAGGACGAAGCGGGGCGGCTCGCGCTGCTCGGCCTCGTCGAGGAGGCCGACGTCCTGGTCGAGGGCTTCAGGCCCGGCGTGATGCAGCGCCTGGGCATCGACTACCCGGTGCTCAGCCGGGTGAATCCGGCGATCGTCATGTGCTCGATCAGCGGCTACGGCGTCGGATCGACGCTGGCCTCCAAGGCGGGCCACGACGCGAACTACCTCGCGCTGATGGGCGTGCTCGATCGAAACGGCAGCGATCGCCCCGCCTACTTCGACCCGCCGGTGTCCGATGTCGCCGGTGCGCTCTTTGCCGCGATGACGATACTGGGCGCATTGCACGGGCGCCGGCGAAGCGGCAAGGGTTGCGCGATCGATCTGGCGCTCGCCGACACGGTGATGCCGCTGCAACTGATGCAGGTTGCGGACTTCGGCTCGAACGGTACCGTGCCCCAGCGCGGCTCGACCTATCTGAACGGTGGCGCTGCCTGGTATCAGGTCTATCGGCTGCGCGACGCCGCGCATGCGGTGCTCGGTGCGGTCGAGCCCAAGTTCTGGCGCGCGTTCTGCGCCGCCGCCGGGCGTCCCGACTGGTTCGCCCGCCAGCGCGAAGCGTTGCCGCAGCACGCGCTGCTGGCAGACGTCGCGGCGTACTTCGCGACGCTCTCGAGCGCCGAGGCGCGTGCGCGTTTCGCGGACACCGACTGCTGCTTCTCCATCGTCAACGACCTGGGGCAGGCACTCGCACAGCCGCACATCGACGAGCGGCGCCTGGTGCGGCACAACGCGCTCGGCGACCTGCAGGCGCTGTACCCGGCGTGGATCGACGGGGTGCCGCCGCAGGCACGCGCCGATGCCCGTCGCCTCGATCGACCGGCGTTTCGCCAGGCGTCGAGTTCTGGCAATGCGACCGTCTCGACGTCGGACGGTCTTGATTCATCGCAACAGGGAGAGGGTTAGGCCATGGCGCTGAACCGACGAACGGCCGTGATCGGCAGCGCCATCATGGCGCCGGCCGAGGACGGCAGGCAGGCACTGGAAGAATTGTTGTACGCGGTCTCGCAGGCGGCACTGAAGGACGCGGGGCTGACGATCGAGGACATCGACGGCATCGTCGTTGCGTCGAACGACCAGTTCGATGGTCGCGCGATCGCGGTCATGGCAGCATCGGGGTCGGTCGGTGGCGTCGATCGCGACATATTGTCGACGCCCTCGTCGGGCGAGCACGCGTTCGTGCTCGGCGTGTTGCGCGTCGCCTCGGCGCAGTACGAGACCCAGCTGGTCGTCTCGTGGAGCCCGACCGAGGCGTCGTCGCTGTCGGAGGCGCAGCGGCTCGGCGCAGACCCGTATTTCCACCGCGCGTTGCCGCTGGACGAATTGTCGGCTTTCGCGCTGCAGGCGTGCGCGATCGGCAACCGGTGCCCGCAGGCACACGCGCTGGCCGCCCCGATCACGGTGCGCAACCGCAGCAACGGGTTCGCAGCCTATCCGGAGGTTGCGGCGAGCGAGGCCGACGCCGCGGCGATCGCGCGCTCGCGCGTGCTGCGCTGGCCGCTGCGCGAGGCGATGGTCGCACCGCCCAGGACAGCCGCGGTGGCGCTCGTGATCGCCTCCGAGGCGTTCACCGACGCACGCAAGGACGTCACGGCGGCGTGGGTGCGCGGCATGGGATGGGCCACCGAGGCGGGCTTTCTCGGCGACCGCGACCTCAGCCGCGCACCGGCGCTCGACGCTGCTGCACAGCGTGCGTACGACGAGGCGGGCATCAGCGAGCCGCGCAAGGCGCTCGACGTGGTCGAGCTGACCGGCGCGACGGCCTACCAGGAACTGATCGCGTTCGATTCGCTGGGCATCTCGAAGGCCGACGCCTGGAAGGCCGATCTCGATTCGGGAGACTTCGAGCGTGGCGGCAGGCTGCCGGTGAATCCGTCGGGCGGATCGGTCGCGATCAACCCGGTGTTCTGCACCGGCATGATCCGGATCGCAGAGGCGGCCGCGCAGGTGCGCGGCAAGGCCGGCAGACACCAGGTGGCGAAAGCGAAGACGGCACTGGCGCACGCGGCCAGCGGTCCGGCGATGATGTATCAGACGGTCCTCGTCCTGGACGCGGATCGGGAGGGAACCCAGCATGCGTAGCAAGTCCGCAAGCCAGGCGCCGCGCGTCGGCATCGTCGGTATCGGCCAGTCGGCCTTCAAGCCGCGTCGGGATGACGCGAGCTATCCGGACCTGGTGCGCGAGGCGGTCAATCTGGCATTGGCCGATGTCGCGATCGATCTGGACGACATCGAGGCGATCGTCTATTCGCTGTCGCCCGACGCAATGGTGGGCATCGGCAACGCGGAGCGCCTCGGCGTCGACGCGGTCGGCGGACGCAACAAGCGTTTCCTGCGCATCAACACCGGTGGCGCGACCGGCATCTCGAGCGTCGCCGCGGCCTACTATCACGTCGCCTCGGGCGCGTGCGACGTCGTGATGACGGCGGGTGCCGACAAGGTCGGCGAGTGCGGCGATTCCCAGACCGTGCTGAACAAGATCTGGGACCCGATCTACGAGCGGCCGCTGCCGCTCGGCACGATCACGATGCTGGCGATGTCGGGCATCCGGTATGCCGAGAAATACGGCATGACGCAGGAAGACATGGCGCGGGTCGTCGTCAAGAATCGCTGGCACGCGTCGATGAACCCGAATGCGCACCTGAACCGCGAGGTCAGCGTCGAGGACGTGCTCGCCTCCAGGATGATCAGCTGGCCGATCAAGCTGATGGACTGCTGCCCCCAATCGAGCGGGGGCGGTGCGATGGTGCTCGCGAGCGAGAAGTACATCAAGGATCGCAAGCTCGACGCGGTCTGGATCACCGGTGTCGGCCACTGTTCGGAGACCTACTATCTGGGCGACCGGATGGGCAAGGGCTTCACCGCCGACCACGCCGATGCGTATGCGCTCAGGCGCGCGTTCGAGCGTGCGTACGCGATGGCGGGCATCACCGAACCGACGAAGCAGATCGATGTCGCCGAGCTCTACGCGCCGTTCAGCAACACCGAATTCCACTCGATCGAAGCGGCAGGTCTCGCCGAGCTCGGCGGGGCGGTGGCCGGAGTCAACGAAGGTCGATTCCAGATCGGCGGCCAGATTCCCGTCAACCCGTCGGGCGGCACGCTGTGCACGAATGCGATTGCCGTCACCGCGATGATCCGCGCTGCCGAAGTGGCGCTGCAGGTCTGGGGCCGCGCGGGCGGTCACCAGGTCAAGGGCGCGAAGCGCGGCGTGGCGAGCGGCAACGGCGGCGATCACCAGTTCTTCGGCACGATGGTGATCGAGGCGTGAGCGTGCGACGGCGGCCTGCTGCGGCCTTCAGGCCCGTCAGCGGCGCCGGCATGCCGGCCGTGAACGACGCACTGGTTCTATCCACCCCATACCCCAGGAATACACCATGGAACTGCTCAAGCGCCGAGAGGCCTGGAACATCACCTACACCCACGCGCTCGGCGAGACGGCGAGCCACTTCTTCGTGCAGATCCGCGACCATCAGCGCATTCTCGGGCGCCGCTGCGCGAAGACGGGTCGCGTGCTCGTGCCCCCGCGCGCATTCTCCGACCAGACCCTCGAGCCGACGACCGAGTGGGTCGAGGTCGGGCCCGGTGGCGTCATCGAGACGTTCACGATCGTCTACGAGCCGTTCCAGGGCCTGCCGGACCCGCCGTACGCGTTCGGCTTCGTGATGCTCGACGGCGCGGATACGGCGGTCGGCGGCTTCTTCCAGGGTGTCGACCTCGACGACCCGGCGGCGGCGGCGCAACGACTCAAGGTCGGCACGCGCATCGTGACGAAGTTCAAGGACGTGCGCGTGGGCGACATCCTCGACTTCTGGTTCGAGCCGGCCTGATCGATGCACACGGTGGCGCTGGTGGCCGAACCGACGCGAACCGGCGCTGATACATCGCCCCCGACAAAGGCAAGGACATGATCCCGCGTACGCTGTTCACGGCCGATCACGAGCTGTTTCGCGAATCGCTGCGTCGATTCATCGCCGCCGAAATCATGCCCTTTCACGCGGATTGGGAGAAGGCGGGCATGGTGCCGCGCGAGGCGTGGCGCAAGGCGGGCGCTGCTGGGTTCCTCTGCACGGCCGTGCCGCAGGCGTACGGCGGCCAGGGCGGAGACTTCCTGCACAGCGCGATCATGGTCGAGGAAATGGCGCGCGCCGGGGCGACCGGACCGACCTTCTATCTGCAGTCCGAGATCGTCGCGCCGTACCTCGTTCACTACGGCACCGAAGCGCAGAAGCATCGGTGGCTGCCGAAGATGGCGACCGGCGAGGTCGTCGTCTCGCTCGGCATGAGCGAGCCGTCCGGGGGCAGCGACGTGCAGAACATCCGCACGAAAGCCGTCCGCGACGGTGACGAGTACGTGATCAACGGCCAGAAGGTGTTCATCACCGCAGGCCACGCGGCCGATCTCGTCGTGCTCGCCTGCAAGACCGATCCGTCGGAGAAGGCTCGCGGCGTGAGCCTGATCCTGGTCGAGACCGACAGGCCGGGGTTCCAGCGCGGCCGCATGCTCGAGAAGATCGGCTGCAAGGCACAGGACACCGCGGAACTGTTCTTCTCCGACGTGCGCGTGCCGGTGACGAACCTGCTTGGCGTCGAAGGCAAGGGCTTCTACCAGCTGATGAAGGAACTGGCCCAGGAGCGGCTGGTCCAGGCGATCCGCGCGGTCGCCTCGGCGGAGGCGGCCCTCGAATGGACCATCGAGTACACGAGCAGCCGCAAGATGTTCGGACACACGCTGGCGGATTTCCAGAACACGCAGTTCAAGCTCGCGGAGATGCGCTCGGAGCTGACGATGCAGCGCGTCTTCATCGACCGCTGCATCGCGTTGCACGTCGACGGTGCACTCGATCCGGTCGACGCGGCGATGGCGAAGCTGGTCTCGACCGAGATGCAGTTCAAGGTGATGGATCAGTGCCTGCAGTTCTTCGGCGGCTGGGGCTACATGTGGGAGTACCCGATCGCGCGCGCGTTCGTCGACTCGCGGCTGGGGCGCATCGGCGGGGGCAGCGTCGAGACGATGAAGCAGATCATCGCGAAGAGCATGCTGTCGGGCAAGGGTCGGTGAGGAGAGAGCGGTAGATTTTTCTACCGTTGAGATACACTCGAGACCATGGCCAGCCAAACTGCAAAATCCGGCATCCGCGACGAAGTCGCCGCGCTCAAGCGCGCCCGCACGCTTTCGGCGGCGGTCGAACTGTTCTACGAGCACGGCTACGAGAACACGACGCTCGATGCCGTTGCCGAGCGACTCGGCGTCACCAAGCCGTTCATCTACGCGCACTTCAGCTCCAAGACCAATCTGCTTGCCGAGATCTGTTCGCGCGGCATCGCGTCGTCGCTCGAGGCGATCGACAGCGTGCTGCCGCTCAAGCTGTCTCCGACCGAAAAGCTCGAGCGGCTGGGCAAGCACTTCGTCACGGCGGTGCTCGAGAGTCAGATGAGCATCGCGATCTTCTCGCGCGAGGAGAAGAACCTGCTGCCGGAAGATTTCGAGCGCATCAGCAAGATGCGCCGCGATTTCGACCGCAAGCTGACGAATCTGCTGAAGGAGGGCGCGGCGGCCGGCGAGTTCAACATCGCCGACCCGCACCTTGCTGCACTCGCGATCGGCGGCATGGTCAGCTGGGGCTACGTCTGGTACCGGCAGAAAGGGCGTCTGGGTCTGGACGAGGTCGCAACGGAGATGACCAGGCTGATGCTCGCGATGGTGCAGGCGAAGCAGAAGGGTTCGAGAGGGCGGTGAGTCCAGCGGCGACCGGCGACGCAGCCGCTTCGGGCGCCGGCCTCGGCGCGGCCGGGCACGGACCGCTCCACGGGTATCGCGTGCTGGATCTTTCCTCGGTGGTCCTCGGTCCGATGACCGGGCAGTATCTGGGCGACATGGGCGCCGACGTCATCAAGATCGAGTCGCCCGATGGCGACATCACCCGCTCGATCGGAGCACGCCGCCACGAGGGGATGGGCGCGCTCTTCCTGGCGAACAACCGGAACAAGCGCGGGATCGTGCTCGATCTCAAGGCCGAGCGTGGACGTCGGATCCTGCGCGAGATGGTCGCCGTCAGCGACGTGATCGTGCACTCGATCCGCACGCAAGCGGCCGCGCGCATCGGTCTGGACTACGAGGCGCTGGCCGCGCTGAATCCGCGCCTGATCTACTGCCATCTGACCGGGTTCTCCGATTCGGGCCCCTACGCCGGCCGAGCCGCCTACGATGACATCGTGCAGGCGCTGTCGGGCCTCGCGATGCTCCAGCGCATCGCTGCGGGCTCGCCTCGGTACATCCCGTCGATCATCGCCGACAAGATCAGCGCGGTGCATGCGGCGTGGGCGATCACGCTCGCCTTGCTCCATCGCGAACGGGCCGGTCATGGCCAGAAGGTCGCCGTGCCGATGCTGGAGACGCTCGTCGCCTTCAACATGGCCGAACATCTCGGTGGACATGTCTTCGAGCCGCCGGTGGCGGCGATGGGCTACGAGCCGATCCGCGAGGGCATGCGAAAGCCGTTTCCGACGGCGGACGGATTCCTGTGCTTCCTGCCCTACAGTGACGCGAACTGGCGGGTCTTTCTCGATCGCATCGAACGCGACGATCTGAAGGCGGACCCCCGTTTCGCCACCCAGAAGGGGCGCCAGGCAAACCTCGGCCTGGTGTGGGGCGAGGTCGCAAGGATCCTGGCAACGCGAACGACGGCGCAATGGCTGGCCTTGCTCGATGGCTCCGACATCGCGCACGCGACGGTGAATTCGCTCGAGGATCTGCTGGACGACCCGCAGCTGCTCGCGACCGGGTTCTGGGAGATGCGCGAGCATCCGAGCGAAGGGCTGATGCGACTGGCCCGTCCGCCACTCGAATTTTCGCGCAGTGCGCCGTCGATTCGAAGACTGCCCCCGAGGCTCGGCGAACACACGCAGGAAGTGCTGGCGGAGCTTGGTCTGGCGGCGTGATCCGGCAAGTCGCGCCGGCGCGGCACCTACTGACGAGAATGTAGAGATTACGCAGAGAATCTGATATATTCTTATGGGTACGGGTACAGATGCCGTTCGAGCGGCGGAATGGTCTTGCCGCTGAAGCCCGTCGGAACGTCCTGACTGAGGAGACGCCATGTCCATGTTCGAACATCGCCGCGTGAAGGCATTGACCTGTGCGATTGCTGCTGGCGTGCTGCTGGCCGCGTCGGCGGCCCATGCCCAGACCACCTTGCGCTACTCGCCGTGGCTGCCGGCCAAGTATCCGCTCAACGACGCGGTGCTCAAGCCGTGGATGGCCGAGGTCGAGAAGGTGACCGAAGGCCGCGTGAAGTTCGATTGGCTGCCCAAGGCGGTCGGATCGGCCCCGGCGCAGTTCGACACCGTGCGCGACGGGCTGGCAGACCTGAGCCTCGTGCTGCCCGGCTATACGCCGGGGCGCTTCGAGCTGATCGAGCTCGGCGAGCTCCCGCTGCTCTCGAGCGACGTCTCGAAGCTCGGGCCGATCTTCTACAAGCTCTACGCGCAGCATCTCGAGCCGCTCAAGCCCTTCGCCGGTACCCACGTGCTGTCGATCTGGGCGACGATCCCGACGCACGTCGTCTCCGCCAAGGGCATCGTCCGCCAGCTCGACGACTTCAAGGGGCTCAAGCTGCGTGCGCCGAGCGCGACGGCCGTCGCGGTGATGAAGCAGGTCGGTGCGGTGCCGGTGCAAAAGCCGGTGTCGGAGATCTACGAACTCGCCTCGACCGGAATCATCGACGGATCCTTCTTCCCGATCAGCACGACCTACGACTTCAAGGTCGACAAGGCGCTCAAGTACATGACGCTCGTTCCCGGTGGGCTCGGACAGTCGGTGATGGCCCTGCTCGTGAACGAATCGAAGTGGAAGAAGATCTCGGAGAAGGACCGCACGGCGATCATGGCGCTTTCGGGCGAAAGGATCGCGGGCGCGGCCGGCGTGCTGTTCGGCAAGGCAGAGGCCGACGCCATCGCGAAGGCCAAGGCCGAACGGCCTGACGAGGTTGCCGTGGCCGGCACCGCGCTGATGAAGGACCTGACCAAGGCGCTCGAACCGGTCGACGAGGACTGGTTCAAGAAGGCCAAGGCCAAGAAGCTCGCGAATCCCGAGAAGGTGCTCGAGTCGTTTCGCGCCGAACTGGCGAAATAGCGTGGCGGCAGGCCGGCCGGCCCACGTCTCCCGGACAGGACGCTAGACGGCCGTGTTCACGCGCATCGACCGATTCGCGACCGCCATCGCCGGCATCCTGCTGCTGGCGACGGCCATGCTGACCTTCGGCGACGTGCTGGGCCGCAACGTGTTCGGGCGTCCGTTGCCCGGCGCGACCGAACTGACCGAGCTCGCGCTGGTCGGGATGACGTTCCTGATCTATCCCCGGCTCGCGCTCCGCCAGCAGCATCTCGTGATCGATCTGTTCGACCGGTACATGGGGGTCGCCGCAAGGCGCCTGCAGCAGTGCGCGTCCGGCGTGTGCGGCGCGGTCCTGTTCGGGGCGATCGGCTGGCGACTGTGGATCCTCGGCGGGCGCGCGTCGGGCTATGGCGATGTGACCGCGTACCTGCAGATCCCGCTTGCGCCCGCATATTGGTTCATGTCCGTTCTCGCGGTGATCACGGCGCTCGCATTCGCCGTCCTCGCGGTGCTTGCCTTTCGCATACCCGCCGATCAGCTCGCCGCCGCCGAGCCGGCCAAGCCCTCCGGACTCGACTGATGTTATCCGCCTCGCTGGGCTTTGCCGCGGCGTTCGTGCTGATCTTCCTGCGCGTGCCGATCGCGCTCGCACTGGGACTCGTCGGCTTCGTCGGATTTGCGCTGCTCAACGACCTGACACCCGCGTTGAGCATGATCGCGCTGTCGACGTCGCATTCGACGATGTCGTACAGCCTCGCAGTGGTGCCGCTCTTCATCCTGATGGGCAACCTGGTCGCCGGTGCCGGCATTTCGGCCGAACTGTTCCGTGCGGCGCAGGTGTTCGTCGGGCACCGTCGTGGCGGCCTTGGGATCGCGACGATCGTCTCGTGCGGCGGCTTCGCCGCGGTCTGCGGCTCGAGTGTCGCGACCGCCGTCACGATGGGCAAGGTCTCGATTCCGTCGATGCGCAGCTACGGGTACTCGGACAGCCTGAGCACGGCGGCGGTGGCTGCCGGCGGCACGCTCGGCATCCTGATTCCGCCGAGCATCATCATGGTCGTCTATGGGATCGCGACCGAGACGCACATCGGCAAGCTCTTCGCAGGCGGGCTCGTCCCGGGTCTGATCGGCATCGCCGGCTATTCGCTGGCGGTACGCTGGACCGTCTTTCGCAATCCCGAGGCCGCGCCGCTCACGCCGAAATCGACGCGCGCGGAGCGTGTCGATGCGATCAAGCGGGTGTGGACCGTCGCCGCGCTGTTCGCGCTGGTGCTCGGCGGCATCTACGGCGGCTTCTTCACGGCGACCGAGGCAGGCGGCATCGGCGCGGTCGGCGCGCTGCTGTTCGCGCTCGGACGCAGGCTCGGCGCGGCAAGGCTGCGGGAGATCTTCAAGGACACGGTCCAGACGACCGCCGTGCTGTTCGCGTTGATCATCGGGGCGACGATCTTCGCCGAGTTCGTCAACTTCACCGGTGCGCACCACGCGGTGCTTCACCTGGTCTCCGAGAGCGGGCTGTCGCCCTTCATGGTGATGCTCGTGATCATCCTGATCTACATCGGGCTCGGCTGCGTGCTGGACAGCCTCGCGATGATGCTGCTGACGCTGCCGATGTTCTTCCCGATCGTGACCGGACTCGGCTTCGATCCGGTCTGGTTCGGCATTCTCGTCGTGATGCTGGTCGAGCTCGGACTGATCACCCCGCCGATCGGCATGAACCTGTTCGTGATCCGTTCGATCGTGCCGGACGTGTCGTTGGGCACGATCATCTCCGGCATCCTGCCCTTCGTGGTGTCCGACGTCGTCCGGATCGGGATCGTCGCGCTGCTGCCCCCGATCGTCCTCTACCTGCCGAACCTGTTCTTCGAGTAGCCGTCGCGGGAAACGCGGCGCTTTCCGTCTCGATGCCCGAGCACTTCGACTACGTGATCATCGGTTCGGGCCCAGCAGGCTCGATCCTCGCGAACCGGCTGACCGTGGACGAGGGCGTTCGTGTCTGCGTGCTCGAGGCGGGCCCTCCCGACACGAACCGCTATGTGCGGGTTCCGGCCGGCTTCGTGAAGCTCCTGCACGATCCGGCGGTGTTGTGGGACTTCGCGACCGAGCCCGGTGACGCGATCGCCGGCAGATCCCTGCGACTGCCGCAGGGTCGCATCGTCGGCGGATCGAGCTCGATCAACGGCCTCGCCTACAGTCGCGGTCAGGCAGCCGATTTCGACGACTGGGCCGCGGCCGGGAACCCCGGCTGGGCCTCGCGCGATGTGCTGCCGTACTTCATGCGCTCGGAGCGGCGAATCGGTGCCGCCGACAGCCGCCTGCGGGGTCGTGCGGGGGAGTTGCCGATCACGGATCCGGATTGGCCCAACGCCCTCTGCGAGGCGTTTCTGCGGGGCGCCGAAGCGAGCGGCATACCGAGGAACGCCGACTACAACGGCGAACGGCAGGAAGGGGCGGGATACTTCCAGCGTACGGTCGAGCATGGCCGCCGGATCAGCTGCGCAGACGCGTTCCTTCGGCCCGCGATCCGCCGCGGGCGGGTCGACCTTCGGGTCCGCGCGCATGCCGACCGGCTGCTCTTCGATGCGCGGCGCGCGACCGGGGTGCGTTACAGGCAGCAGGGCGAGACGCGCGACGTCTTCGCGCGTCGCGAAGTCCTCGTCTGCGCCGGCACCCTGAACAGCCCGTGCCTGCTGCAGCGCTCCGGCATCGGCGACGCGTCGACCCTGCAGGCGCTCGGCGTGCCGGTGATCGTCGACTCGCCCGGCGTGGGCGAGAACCTGCGCGATCACTACACGGTACGGATCGCGGCGCGCGCAAGGAACGCGGAGACGATCAACGAGCTCGCACGCGGGTGGCGGCTTGGTGTCGAGGTGGCGAAATGGCTCGTCCATCGGCCGAGCATCATCGGATTGAGCCCGTCGCTGATCCACGTCTTCTGGAAGTCCGACCCGTCACTGACCCGCGGCGACCTGCAGGTCCTGTTCACCCCGGCGAGCTACAAGACGGGTCGGAAGTACGCGCTGGAGGATTTCCCTGGCATGAGCTGCGGCGCGCGCCAGCAGCGACCGTTCAGCGCCGGCCACGTCCGGCTTCGGTCGGCCGACCCCGATGTGCCACCGAACGTGCAGCCGAACTATCTGGCCGATTCACGCGACGGCCCTGTCGTCGTCGCTGGGCTGAAGCTCGCCAGGTCGCTTCTGAACACCGACGCGATGCGACCGTTCCTCGATGCCGAACTCGTGCCCGGCGCCGCGGTGCAGACCGACGACGAGTGGCTCGACTTCGCACGTCGCAACGGCTCGACGGCGTACCACCTGGTCGGCACCTGCCGGATGGGTCCCGACGGCGACCGGTTCGCGGTCACCGATCCGCAGTTGCGCGTGCGCGGTACGAGCCGGTTGCGCGTCGTCGATGCGTCGGTGATGCCGCAGGTGCCCTCGGCGAACACCCAGGCCGCGACGATGATGCTCGCCGAACGGGCTGCGGATCTGATCCGTGGAAGGGCGGCACCGGATGCACGCGATGGCGATCGGAACTACTAGACAGTAGCGGAAGTTGACTTACAATAACGAACCGCATCTGGCGGGTACTCCCGACCGGGTGAAGGACCTCGGACAGGCCCGGAACGGGCAGGTGACCGGCACCGAGGCGAATGGCGGATCGGCCCGTGCCGACGGAGGCGAAGTGATCAATATTCAGGAAACCGGTTTTCCCGGCAAGGACATGTTCGCGGCCGATGTCCTCGAACTGGACGACAAGTGGTATCCGGTCGGCACGGCCGGGCATACGCGACCGCTTCTCTTCGACCTGAGCCACGGCTCTTGGATCAGCCTCTTCAAGGGCAAGGGCAGCGGCACCATCCAGCGCCATCGCCATTCGGCGCCGGTCACCGGCTGGACGTTCGAAGGCGCGTGGGGCTACCGCGAACGCGACTGGGTCGCCACCGCCGGCAGCTTCGTCTACGAGGCGGCCGGCGACATCCATACGCTGTACATCGACCCGGTCGTCGGGCACATGACGGCCCTGTTTCACGTGTTCGGTCCGCTGATCTATCTCGACGATGCGGGCAATGCGGTCGACTACGAGGATGTCTTCGTGCGGCTCGACAAGTACCAGAAGCACTGCCGCGCGGTGGGCCTGGGCGACGACTGGGTCAAGTCACTGATCCGATAGCGGCGGCGAAGCGATGGCACGACTTCATCTGATGCAGATGCTGATCCACAGCGCGAGCACGCATACGCTCGGCAGCTGGGCCGATCCCGCGGACGCGCAACTCGACGGGCTTTCCGACTTCGGCTATTGGACCGGCATTGCACGCACGCTCGAGCGCGGCTGCTTCGACGGCGTGTTCTTCGCCGACAGCCCGGCCACGCACGGCGTCTACCGCGGCAGCGTCGCGCCGTCCGTCGAATACGGTGCATCCTGGCCGAACCACGACCCGATGCCGCTCGTCGCGGTCATGGCGGCCGCGACGAAGCGGCTTGGCATCGGCGTGACGCTCTCGACGACCGGCACGACGCCGTATCTCGCGACCCGACGCATCACGACGCTCGATCACCTGAGTCGCGGTCGGGTCGGCTGGAACATCGTCACCGGCTTCAGCCGGGCCGAGCACAACGCCAACGGCATGGTCGAGCAGATCGAGCACGACGAGCGCTACGACATGGCCGACGAGTTCATGGAGATCTGCTACCGGCTCTGGGACAGCGTGCCGCTCGAGGCGATCCTCGCCGATCGCAGGGCCGGACGCTTCGCCGACCCGGCGAAGATCCGCGCGGTCGACTATCAAGGCAAGTACCTCCGCTGCAAGGCCGTCGGCCCGGTCCTGCCTGCACCGCACGGCCGTCCGCTGCTGTTCCAGGCGGGTTCGTCCGGTCGCGGCATGCAGTTCGCGCTCAGGCATGCCGAGGTCGTCTTCGCGATCCAGCCGCACGTGGCCGGGATGAAGAAGTCGCTCGCGCAGATCCGCGATGCCGCCCGAACGGCCGGCCTGGCGAAGGAACCCAGGGTACTGTTCGGCCTGCAGCCGATCCTGGGCGGCACCGAGCAGGAGGCCCGTGCACGGGCCGAGACGCTGAAGGCCCGGATCCCCCTCGAGGCCGTGCTTGCGCGGCTCTCCGGCGTCTTCGGCGTCGACTTGTCGACGCTCGACCCGGATCGCCCGCTCGAGCAGATGCCGACGCAGGCCTCGAGAGGCCTGATGGCGGCGACGGCGGCCGGCGCCGACGGCAAGGCCGTGACGCTTCGCGAGGCTGCGTCCCGGTGGATGCTGTCGGTCGCGATTCCGCAGCTGATCGGCACGCCCGAGCAGGTGGCGAACGAGATCGAGGCGACGTGGCGCGAGACCGGCTGCTACGGCTTCAACCTGAGTCCGACGACGAGTCCGGACAGCATCGACGACTTCGTCGCCGAGGTCGTGCCGCTGCTGCAGAAGCGTGGGATCTTTCGCCGCGAGTACGAAGGCGAAACCTTCCGCGAGAACCTGATCGAGGCGTGACGGCGATGCGCGCGGTCGTCGTTCGAAGCACGGGTGGGCCCGAGGTGCTCGGCCTCGAGCGTATCGAGCGTCCCCGGCCATCGGGGGCCGAAGTGCTGGTGCGCGTGTCGGCCTGCGGGGTCTGCGCACTCGATGTCGCGACCCGCAACGGTCACTACCGCCAGGGCGTCGGCCTGCCGCTGGTGCCCGGCCACGAGATCTGCGGCGTCGTCGCCGAGACGGGGCCCGAGGTCGACACGCTCGTGGTCGGTGACCGGGTCGCCAGTTCGCAGCGCTATCGGGTGTGCGGGCATTGCCAGCTGTGTCGCTCAGGCTTCGAGGCGCTGTGTCCGGACCGGCGATTTCTCGGCGTGCGCGGCTTCGTCGGAGGATACGCCGAATACGTGGCGATCGACGAGCACACGCTCGCGCGCGTCCCCCCGGGCGTGAGCGACGAGCAGGCCGCGATCGCCGCCTGCGCGATCGGCACCTGCCTGAACGCGATCCGGGATGTCGGTCGCGTACGTCTCGGCGAACAGGTGCTCGTGACCGGGGCCGGTGGCGGACTCGGCGTACACGCCGTGCAGCTCGCGCGGCTCGCCGGGGCGCGCGTGATCGCGCTGACCGGTGCAGCCGACAAGGCGCCGCTGCTGGCTTCGCTCGGCGCGCACGAAGTCGTCGTCGCCTCCCGCGGCGAAGACTTTGCCGAGCGCGTGCGCGCGCTGACCGACGGCCGGGGTGCCGACGTGATCGTCGACAACGTCGGCACGCCGATCTTTTCGTCGACGCGGCGAAGCCTGGCACCCAACGGGCGCTGGCTGCTGGTCGGGCAGGTGACCGGCGGCTTCGTCGACTTCAACCCCGCGCAGCTGTTCCTGCGCAACCAGTCGATGCTGTCGGTCAACAGCACCTCGCGCGCCCAGCTCGAGCAGACGCTCGCGCTGATCGCGCGCGGCGACGTCCGGCCGGTCATCGCCGGGATCGAGCCGCTCGAGGCGATCGGATCGGTCCATCGACGGCTCGAGGCCGGAGGCGTTGCCGGGCGCATCGTCGTGCGCCCCGGGCAGGCAGTGTCATGAACGGCCAGCCACGGGCGGGCCGCGCGCAGGCGCGCGCAGCCGATGTCGTTCGACGGGGTCCGGCATGAGCGCCGGGCTGATCCTGCTCGAGAACGTACTGCAGTCGCTCTACACCGGACTGGTCGTCGGTTGCCTGTACGGGCTGATGTGCGTCGGCCTTGCGCTGATCTTCAGCGTGATGCGCGTGATCAACTTCGCGCAGGGCGAGTTCCTGATGCTGGGCATGTACGCGGCGCTGTTCGTGTTCGGCCCCCTCGGCGTGGGCATGCTGCTCGGGCCGTGGTTCGGTCCGGTCGTCTCGGCGCTGCTCGGTGGCGTGCTGGTCTTCGTGCTCGCGGTGCTCGTGTACGAACTGCTGCTGCGCCGCGTGACCGGGCTTCAGGTCGCGGGCACCGAGGGCGAGGGTCACTATCCGCAGCTGACGCTGACGCTCGGGCTGTCGCTGTTCCTGTCCAACGGTGCACTGATCGCGTTCGGGTCGACCCCGACGACGATCCGCACGCCAACCTCGTCCAACGCATGGTCGATCGGACCGGTGGCCGGCCTGGACATCATGGTGTTCCTGAACCAGGCACGCACACTCGCGTCGCTGACGACCCTGATCGTCGCGGGCGGCATTGCGCTTTTCATCGCGCGCTCGCGCACCGGCCGGATGCTGCGGGCCGCGGCCGACAATCCGCTGGCAGCCACCTACATGGGCGTGCACGTCGGTCGTGCGCACCGGCTCGCGTTCGCGATCGGCTGCGCAGTGACGGCGATCGCCGGCGGGCTGGTCGCGACCTATTATCCGTTTCAGCCGTACATCGGCATCGAGTTCGTGATCATCATGTACGCCGGGGTCGTGCTCGGTGGCATGGGCAGCGTGGCAGGTGCGTTCTGGGGTGGTCTGACGATCGGCCTGATCCAGCAGCTGTCGACGCTGGTGCTGCCATTGCAGCTGCAGAATGCCGCCATCTTCATCACCTTCCTGCTGATCGTGCTGCTGCGTCCGCAGGGGCTCTTCGGTCGGAGTGTCGAGCGTGTCTGAGCCGGTCGCAACGGCGCCGACGGCGGGATCCGTCGAACGGGTGCGCTCGAACGACGGTCCGCTTCGACCGCTCGGCTGGATCGCCGCCGGTGCGTTCGCCTTTCTCGCCGCGACCTGGTTCATCGAGGACCGCTACTACCAGCTGATGTTCACGCTGGTCCCGATCTGGGCGACGGTCGGCGTCGCCTGGAATCTCTTCTGCGGCTATTCGGGCCTGATGTCGTTCGGCCACGCGGCGTTCTTCGGGGTCGGTGCGTACACGGTCGCGCTGGCGCTCGTGCACGTCGGGCTGAGCCCGTGGTTCGGCATTCCGCTGGCCGGGGCTGCCGGCGCGGTGCTCGGCGTGCTGATCGGCCTGCCGACCTTCAGGCTGCGCGGCCACTACTTCGCGCTCGCGATGCTCGCGTACCCGCTCGCGCTGCTCTACGTGTTCGAGTGGCTCGGCTTTCAGGAGGTCGCGCTGCCGATGATGCGCGAAGCGCCTGTCGCCTACATGCAGTTCGACGACCAGCGTCTGTACGTGCTGCTCGCCGTGGCATTGCTGGTGTTCGCGCTCGGGGTCAACGCGATGGTCGCGCGCGGGCGCTTCGGCCTGTCGCTGCTCGCGATCAAGCAGAACGAACTCGCGGCGATGGCGGTCGGCATCGACCCGCGACGCTGGAAGCTGCGTGCGATCGCGCTGTCCGGCGCGCTGACGGGCATGGCGGGCGGCCTGTACGCGGTGGTGCTGCTGATCGTCACGCCGAACGCGGTCTTCGGCATGCTGGCGTCGGCCCAGGCGCTGATCGTCACGCTCTTCGGGGGCATCGCGACGATCGCGGGCCCGGTGCTCGGTGCGCTGATCCTGGTGCCGCTCGGCGAGACCCTGCATGCCGAACTCGGCAACATCGTGCCCGGCATCCAGGGTGTCGTCTTCGGCATCGCGATCATGCTGGTCGTGCTGCTCGCACCCGAAGGCCTGCTGCCGTGGCTCCAGGCGAGAAGGGGCCGCAAGACGGCGGTCGGTACCCGTGCGCTGCAGCTCGATGCGACACCCTTTGCCCGGACACCGCTGCCGACCGAAGCGTCCGAACCGGGCGTCTCGGGGTTGACCGGCGCGAGCCGGCGCGAGACGCCCGCCGCGCCGCGCCTGCTCCTGGTGGCGCAGGGGCTGTCCAGGCGCTTCGGCGGACTGCAGGCGCTGTCCGACGTGTCCTTCGATGTGCGCGAAGGCGAGATCCTCGGCATCATCGGCCCGAACGGTGCCGGAAAGACGACGCTGTTCAATGCGATCAACGGGTTCGTTGCACCGGACGCGGGTAGCGTCGTGTTCGACGGCGTCGAGCTCGTCGGCATGCCGCCGTTCGACGTCTGCCGGGCCGGCGTCGGGCGCACCTTCCAGGTCGTGCGGGCGTTCTCGCGGCTCTCGGTGCTCGACAACGTCGTCGTTGGTGCGTTTTCGGCCAATGCGTCGAACGCCCACGCCCAGGCGAAGGCGCGCGAGTCGATTCGCCGCGTCGGGCTCGACGGCCGCGAAGCCCTGGCGGCCGGTGCACTGACGACGGTCGAGTTGCGGCTCATGGAAATCGCACGCGCGCTTGCCTCGGAGCCGCGGCTGCTGCTGCTCGACGAGACGCTTGCCGGTCTGGGCGGGCCCGAAACCGAGCACGTGCTCAAGGTCATCGAGGCCGTTCGCCGCCAGGGCGTGAGCGTCGTGATCATCGAGCACACGATGCACGCAATGGTGCGCCTCGCCGATCGGCTCCTCGTCCTCAATCACGGTACGGTCAGCGCGGTCGGCGATCCGGCGCAGGTGACGAGCGATCCGGCGGTCATCGAGGCTTATCTCGGCAAACGGTGGGCAGCCCGTGCTGCGGCTTGAATCGGTCGGCGTCGCCTACGGCGGGCTTCAGGCGCTCGATCGGGTCGACCTGAGGGTCGAAGCGGGCGAATTCGTCTCGATCGTCGGCCCGAATGGGGCCGGCAAGACGACCCTGTTCAAGGCGGTCTCGGGCGTCGTGCCGCTCGCAACGGGGCGAGTGGTCTACGAAGGCACGGACCTCGCGAAGGTCGAGCCGCACGAGCGCGCGGCGCTCGGCATCGCGCACGTGCCCGAGGGACGCCAGGTGTTCGCGAGCCTATCGGTGCAGGAGAACCTCGAGATGGGTGCGCATGCGCCGCACGCGCGCAAGGTCTGGAAGCGCAACGAGGAGTTCGTGCTGACGCTGTTTCCCCGCCTTGGCGAACGGCGCCGACAGCTGGCGGGGACGCTCTCCGGCGGCGAGCAGCAGATGGTCGCCATCGGCCGAGGACTCGCATCGAACCCCCGGCTGCTGATGCTCGACGAGCCGTCGATGGGTCTCGCGCCGGCGATCGCCGACACGATCTTCGAGTGCGTCGCCCGAATCCATCGCGAAGAGAGAATCGCGATCCTGCTGGTCGAGCAGCGGGCGGGCGAGGCGCTCGAGACCTGCGACAGGGGCTATGTGCTCGAGTCAGGCCGCATCGTGCTGGAAGGACCGCCGGCAGCGCTGATGGAAGATCCCCGGGTCAAGAAGGCGTACCTGGGGCTTTGAACGGAAGATGGACCCCAAAGCCACCGACCGTACCCCCGATTCAACGTTCTAACGCAAGGAGACGTTTTGATGACCGATCTGTCCCGTCGCAATACCCTGAAGATGACGCTCGCTCCGGCAGTGGGCCTGTCCGCAGGCCTGCTCGCGCAGGCGTCGAATGCGCAACCCAAGGTGGTCAAGGTGGCGGTCGTCGTGCCGCTGTCCGGCGCCTGGGCGCGTAACGGCGAACTGCACGTGAAGGGCGCCGAGCTCGCGGTGGCCGACATCAACGCGGCCGGCGGCATCAAGGCGCTCGGCGGCGCGAGGATGGAACTCGTGACGGTCGATTGCGGCGACAGCGCCGAGAAAGCGAAGAATGCGGCGCAGCGCCTGCTGTCGCAGGAGACCGGCCTCGTCGGTGGCACCGGTGCCTACGTCAGCTCGTTCACGCTCGCGATCACCGAGATCACCGAGCGTGCAGGGGTGCCGTGGCTGACCCTGTCGTATTCGGACCAGATCACGGCGCGCGGCTACAAGCACGTGTTCCAGACGTCGCCGACCGCGAACAAGCAGGCCGAGGAAGCGTTGCCGGCGATCATGAAGCTCGCCGCGAACGCGGGCGGCAAGACGCCGCAGACCGTCGGCATCATCATGGACAACACGGCGTCGCCGAAGTCCTTCACCAAGCCGATGCGCGAGGGCGGCTTTGCCAAGCTGGGGCTCAAGCTCGTCGTCGACGAGATCTACACGCCGCCGCTGTCGGACGCGACCTCGCTCGTGCAGAAGGTGCGCAACGCCCGCCCGGACCTGCTCCTGATGCTGACGACGAACATTCCGGACACCAAGATCGTCGTCGAGAAGCTGAACGAGATGGGGCTCGGCAAGGGCCGGATTCCGGTGATCGGCAACGGCGGGCACATGGGCACGCCGGAACTCGTGAACGTCACGAGCAAGGATCTCCTCGAAGGGGTGATCGGAATCGTCGCCAACTGGGGCGGCAAGGGTCAGGAGAAGATCGAGACCGCGTTCAAGGCGAAGTCGGGCGAGCCGTGGATGGGCCAGGACAGCGTGTCGACCTACGGCGACATGTGGATCTTCAAGGAAGCGATGGAGAAGGCCGCATCGGCCGATCCGAAGAAGGTGTCCGAAGCGATCCGCGGGCTCGATCATGCCGGCGGGGCTGCCGACTTCTTTCCGGGCGAGCGTCTGAAGTTCGAGGACAACGGACGCCGGGCCGGTGCAGAGATCGTCTTCGTGCAGTGGCAAGGCGGCGTACCGAAGGCGATCTATCCGGCCGGGCTTGCGACGGTGCCGGCGATATGGCCCAAGCGGTAGGCAGGACGCACCGGACCCGATGCGCGACGTGAGACGCGAGGCGATGCCGCGATGAGCGCGCGCGTCGGTGACCTGGTCGCCGGTTTTCTCGCTTCCAAGGGGGTCCGGGCGGCGTTCGGCATCGTGTCGATCCACAACCTTCCGATCCTCGATGCGATCGGGCGACGCGCCGAGATCCGCTTCGTGCCGGTCCGCGGGGAACTCGGCGGCGGTCACATGGCCGACGCGTTCGCGCGGGTCAGCGGCGCGCTGGGCGTACTGATCACCAGCACGGGGCCGGGTGCGGCGAACGCGGTCGGCGCGCTCGTCGAGGCACGATTCGCCGGCAGTGCGGTGCTGCACATCACCGGCGCGACATCGACGAAGCTGCTTGGTCGCGACACCGGCGCGGTGCACGACTTCACCGGGCAGCACGCGATGCTGGCGGCGGTCTGCAAGTCGGTCTACCGGCCGGGTACGGGCGCCGAGGTACTCGAATGCCTCGCGAAGGCGACCTGCGATGCGTTGAGCGCGCCGCGCGGGCCGGTCACCATCGAGATCCCCGCAGATCTGCAGTCGCTCGTCGTCGACCGCAACGAAGACGTCGATGCGGGTACTTGCGGCGAGCCGCTCGAAGCGCCTTGCGCGTCGCCCGAGGCGCTCGATCGACTCGCCGGTGCGCTGACCGACGCTCGCCGGCCGATGCTGTGGCTCGGCAACGGCGCTCGCGAGGCCGGCGACGAGGCGTTGCGCCTGCTCGATCTCGGGTTCTGCGCGGTGTCGTCGTGGAACGGCCGCGGCATCGTGCCCGAAGACCATCCGAGAACGCTCGGCGCGCTGCACGGCAACGGTGCGCCGATGATCGAGGACTTCTATGAGGGCGTCGACGCGATGCTGGTCGTGGGCTCGCGGCTTCGCGGACACGAGACCCTGGACGGCGCGCTGCGCCTTCCGCGGCGGCTGGTCCAGGTCGACGTGGACCCTGCGGCCGAAGCCCGCACCTATCGGACCGAATGCTTCGTGCGCGGCGGGGCGCGCCGCACGCTTGCCGCGTTGCATGCGAAGCTCGTCGGGCGGCTGTCGGTCGATCCGGCATTCGGGCGCGAACTTGCCGCGGTGCGAACGCGTGCGGCCGATGCCTATCGCGCGACGCTCGGCCCCTATGCCGATTTCCCCGGGCAACTGCGAAGCGTGATCCCGCGCGACGCGATCTGGGTACGCGACGCCACCGTGGCCGGGCACACGTGGGCGCATCGACTGTTCCCGGTGTTCGGTCCACGCGATTCGGTTCATCCCGTCGGCGCCGGCATCGGGCCGGGGCTGTGCTTCGGCATCGGTGCTGCGATGGCGGCGTCGGGGCGGGGTCGCAGCACGGTGATGCTCACCGGTGACGGCGGCTTCGCGATGCACCTCGGCGAACTCTGGACCGCGGTGCAGGAGCAGGCAGACATCTGCATCATCGTGATGAACGACGGCATCTATGCGGCGATCGGGTTCCTGCAGGATCAGTTCCAGCAGGGGCGCCGGTACTTCGGGGCGCTGGAAGGACCGGACCTGGAGCGACTTGCGGCGATGGCGAGATTGCCGTACTGGCGGGTCGATCGTGCCGAAGGTCTCGGCGAGGCAGTCGGACGTGCGCTCGCCGTGCGCGGGCCCAGCCTCGTCGAGGTGGACATGAAGGCGATCGGGCCCGTACCGGCCTACGGTCACCGCGTGCGAGCGTACCCCAGCAACGCCTAGAGACGGTCCAGAGAAGCATGCCGATGTTCAACGCCCCCGAGCCGATTGCGACCGAGGTCTTTGCCGAGATTCCCGCGCAATGGCGCAAGATGCGCCGCTCTCGGTGGGGTGATGCGCGTCGAGGCGGGCTTGCGATCGACAGCTTCATCGAAGGCCCGGCTTTCGATCGCGACGGGCTTCTCTACTTCACCGATATCCCGTTCGGGCGGATCTTCCGTGCGGCGCCCGACGGCCGCGTCGATCTCGTCGCCGAATACGACGGTGAGCCGAACGGACTGAAGATCCGCGCCGACGGGCGCATCTTCATCACCGACTATCGTAACGGCCTCATGGAGCTCGATCCGGCGGCGGGCACGGTTCGAGAAGTCCTGTCGCGCCGATATACCGAAGGCTTCCGCGGTGTCAACGACCTGTTCTTTGCGGCGAACGGCGACGTCTTCTTCACCGACCAGGGTCGCACCGGCCATCACGATCCGACCGGCCGGGTCTATCGGATCGATGCGACGGGCCGCCTCGAATGCCTGCTGTCGGTCGGCATCAACCCGAACGGGTTGGTGACCAATCTCGACGAATCGGTGCTGTACGTCGCCATGACGAACAGCAATGCGGTCTGGCATCTGGCGCTGATGCCCGATGGAGGCGTGACCGCGGTCGGCACGATGATCCAGCTGAGCGGGGGAATCGGCCCGGACGGCCTTGCGTTGAGCGCCGACGGCGGTCTCGTCGTCGCACACCCGGGCATGGGTGCGGTATGGGTGTTCAACCGGCGGGGCGAACCGATCTACCGGGTGAACTCCTGCGGCAGCGACCTGGTGACCAACGTCGCCTTCGGCGGCGCGGACCTGAAGACGCTGTACATCACCGATTCGGGCAACGGCCGGATCCTGCGCGCCGCGCTGCCGGTCGCCGGACGCACGATGCATTCGCACGCACCGGCCGGCAAGGTGGTCGTCGCGGCACCGTTCGACTGCCTGCCGCCGTCGATACCCGGCGGGTCCTAGACAGTCGTCATGATCTGACTGCGCTCGACGCAGTCCCACGTCGACGGCCGTGCCGGATTCGCATCAACGCGATGTCGACGGCGTTCCGCCATTCCGCCTTCGGATCAGGCCGGCTACGGGAACAGGCCCACGTCGGGCATGCCCCTGAAGCGTGCGTCGCGATTCAGCAGAGCCGCCCCGCGATGTCGCGCCGTCGCCTAGACGAACGCTTTCGATCGGGTGCCCGGGGCCCGTCGGTTGCCGCATCGTCGACGCACCCGTCATCAGCCAGATCGAGCCACTCCCCAGGACCGATGACCTTGCACTGCGCATTCGGCGCACCGCCCAATGATGCCCATTGTCCTGCGCGATATCATCATGGTCTCGACGAAGGCGCGCGTTTTGGGACCGTGAACCGCGACCCGATGCTTATCCTGCTCGTCCGGTCCCCGCCAGCCCGTTCCCCGCGTTTCCGCTTCGCAAGACCCCGCCGCATTCGCTGATGTCCGATCCTTCCGCCGCTGCCCTCGAGGGTGCCCGCCGCCAGCGCCGCGTGCCGGGCTTGTCCGACCGCGCAGGACGGCTGGCGCGTCGACTCTGCTATGCGCTGCAGGGCCGCCTGCCGACCCGCCACATTTCGCACGCCGGCGCACCCTATCTGGAGCGCTCCTACGTCGCGACGCTGTTCGGCGTGCGGATCTACCTGCATCGTTTCGTCGCATGCGACGAGGACGGCGTCCACGATCATCCGTTCCGCCATGCCGCGTCGCTGATCCTGGCCGGCTGGTACTGGGAGGATCAGTGGGCCAGCCGCCGCAAGCAGCGTTGGTTCAACCGGATCGGCCCGAACAAGCTGCACCGCGTCGTCCTGCCGGAAGCGAGCGGGGCCGACGTCTGGACGCTGTTCCTGCATTCTCCGCGCGTCAAGCCGTGGGGCGTGATGCGATCGGTCGATGACGGCCCGCAAGGTCCGGCCCTGCGTTACGAACCGCAGTCCGATCCGGACGACCCGACCCATTCGACCTGGCACCGCCGGGCACCGACCGGCCGGGCGCTGCGGGCCGATCCCGCGCGCAACATCAGCGGGCCGGCATTCGACATTCCGCTCGGGCTCAACGCGTATTCGGCGGGTCTCGCCCGCTATCCGGAGTCTGCGCGTCGGCACGCGCTGGCGGCGACCCATGGAGCCTGTGTCGCCAGGCCGGATGCCTGACGCGCCTGGCTCCTCCGGCTCACTTGGAGGCCCGACAGGTCAGTACGCGCCCATGTAGTCACGCTTGCCGATGTCGATCCCGTTGTGGCGCAGGATGCCGTAGGCGGTGGCGACGTGGAAGAAGAACTGCGGCAGACCGTAGTTCGCCACGTACGCCTGGCCGCTCAGTGTCTTCTCTTTCGGCGTCCCCGGCCTCAGTACGATCTCGGCGCCTTCCTTTCCTTCGAACTGCGATGCCTTCACGCCGTCCAGAAAGACCAGGGTCCGTGCCAGCAGCGCGTCGAGATCGGCAAACGTCTTCTGATCCGCATCCATCGTCGGAACGTCCACACCCGCCAGCCGGGCAGCGATACCCCGCGAGAAATCGGCGGCGATCTGCACCTGCTTGATCAGCGGAAACATGTCCGGGAACAGGCGAGCCTGCAGCAGCGCGTCCGGCTCGATCGACTTGGCTGCGAGATACGCATCGGTCTTCGCGAGAATGGCTTTCAACGCCGTCAGCATCTGCTTCAAGACGGGAACGGAATGGGCGTACATCGGAGGTGTCATGGGATCCAGGTCTTCGGGGGGATCGGCGCGGCGATGTCCGGCTTCGATGCGTGGCGCTGCAAGTGATTCGGCGCAGCGCGGATGCAGCGAATTTCTACGCCAGCCGTTCCGGTGCCCTGCGTCGCCCGACCCGCTTCGCGTGCGCTCGCGAGCCGCGCGGCGAACGCGGGCCAACATCGCACGCGCAGTAAGCCGTCAGTCGGCCAGCCGCGCTTTGGTCGGTGTCAAACCCCTCTGGGCGCCGACCGGCCTGCCGCAATTCGCCGCATGTAGACGCGCCAGCCCAGCAAAGCAACGACCGGGAGTGCCTGCGCCATGAACAGGATCCCGCCTGTTCCGTCCAACCGGCTTACGGTGTCGCGACGGGCGAACACGGCCGGTTCCGCGCCCAGCCCGTCGCCCCAATCCGCGAGCCCGCGAATGGCCAGCATCGTGATCAGGATCGCGGTCGAGAAGAGAGCTTGGATTCGCATGTCTCGCTCTGCGCGCGTCGAGCGCTTTCTCAGCCTGCCGACCCGGCTTCGGCGGCGCGCCATGTGCCATGCAGCGGCCGCGGAACGTGGTGGTCGAACCAGCAGCGCGCGATCGGGCCGCGCTGCAGTTCGCCGGCGTCGAGCACGGCGATGAAACTGCGATCGGATCGCGCGTCGTACACCATCGACAGCAGGTAGCCGTCGTCGGCGTGCCGCGCCGCAAGCCTCGGCGCGAAGACGGCCTCTCCGGGGAAGCAGTCGTCGCCGGCGGCGACCGACTCGAGCCTTGCGGTCTCGAAGTCGTAGCGGGCGAAGGCCGTCTGTGGTGCGTCGGGATTTGAGGCGAGCAGGTACCCATAGCGCTGGGCGCGCGCCTGCGCCGCAGGAGCGACCTGCGGGAACTCGCACGGCGTCGAATTCAGCTGCTCGATGCGCAGCTGTCGCCGCTGCGGGCCGACCACGGCGCGGCACAGCCGGCCCTCGGTGACGGTCTGCTGCGTGCGCGTCTCGATCATGTGGCTTCCGAAGGCCTTGCCGAAGTCTCCGACGCGCACGAAGTCGACGACGAGCTCGTGTCCGAGTTCATGCGCGTTCATGAAGTGGTACTGGAAGAAGGCGTCGGCCTCGAAGCGGACGTGGCGTTCGGGCGCGTCGATCGGAACGACGAGCACGGTCGTGCCTTCTTCGGGGCGCCAGACGATCGCGTCGAGCGGAGCCTTCATGCCGGCGAGTATCGGCAGGATGCGGATGCCCACCGGCGGGATGAAGAACACCAGATGGTTCTCGGTGACGATGAAGTCGTGCACCATCGCCGCGCTTTTCGGCAGCGCGATCGTGCCGATCCGTCGGACCGTGCCGCCGAACGGCATCTCGTAGAGGTTCAGCGTGTTGCGCCGGCCCCTCGTCAGGCTGAAGTTGTAGTACGCGCGGCGGGCGGGCACCTCGTGAAAGTGCGCGCAGAAGTGCCCGCGAATCGTACCGTCCAGGTCGGTCTCGCCGAGCGTTTCGAGCGTTGAGGGGTCGAGCTCGGTCGGCAGGCCGGCCTCGAAGAGCGCGAACAGCCGGTCGTTCCAGCAGAGCGGCTTGGTGTTGGCGGGGTTCTTGAAGCGCATGCCGATGCGCCGATGCCATTGGGGCGCCGGCGTCGCGCCTGAGGTGTAGCGCATCCGGCCGGCCCGGCGCTCTTCGGCGAGCTGGCGCGTCATCACGATCCGCACCGCGCCGTGCGCGCCGTCACCGTCGAATCGGATCGCGCTCATCGCGCCGTCGCCGTCGAACCAGTGACGATAGGGCCGACCGAACGACGAGAACAGCCCGGGTCCGTTCAGATACAGCGTGCCGTGCAGGTCGGGCGGCAGCGCGCCGTCGATGTGCAGACGTTCGAAGCCGTGTTCGCGCGGAAGGTCGCGCAGGCCGCGTTGAAACGCCTGCGTCGCATCGGCGGGCGCAGGGGTGGGGGCAAGGGGGGGCAGGTTCATGTCCATCGCAGGTGGGCGTCGTTCGGGCAGGGTTCGGGGAAGTGGGAAGCGATGCGCACCGTGCGATGCACACCGTCGGATGGACCCAGTGTCGGCGAACCTGAGACTGTTGACCAGTGCAATCTTTGGAACCCATACTTGCATGCGATGAAAACATACGACCTGAACCTGCTCCGCGCGCTGCATGCGCTGCTCGAAACCGGCAGCGTGACCGCCGCCGCCGATCGGATGCACCTCAGCGTTCCCGCGATGAGCCACACGCTCGCGCGACTGCGCGAGGCGATGGGCGATCCGCTCTTCGTTCGCGCCGGCCGCGCGTTGACGCTAACGCCTCGCGCGCGGGCGATGCGCGAACCCGTCGCCCGTCTGCTGGAGGCCGCACAGGCACTCGCTGCGCCGTCGGGTGCCGACGCATTGAAGGCGTGCACGCGACGGTTCGTCGTGAGGGCTCCGGAGGGGATCGGTCTGGTCTTCGGCGCGGCGGTCGCGACAGCGTTCATCGACGAGATGCCGCTCGCGTCGGTGCAGTTTCTGCCGGAGGCGAGTGCCGATTCGGGCGCGTTGCGAGAGGGCCGGATCGACCTGGACATCGGAAACGTCCGCTCGCGCGA
This sequence comes from Lautropia sp., assembly GCA_050248115.1. Classification (GTDB taxonomy): domain Bacteria; phylum Pseudomonadota; class Gammaproteobacteria; order Burkholderiales; family Burkholderiaceae_E; genus Lautropia. The sequence continues at coordinate 98,361 of JBFWSZ010000006.1, read as the reverse complement.
TCCCGAGATCGAGTCGATCGAACTCGGGCGCCAGTCCTGGCGCGTCGCGGTGAGCGCGAACGTGATCGGATCGTCGAGGATGACGACGCGCCGCTATGCGAGTCTGAAGCACGTTGCCGTGGCGTCGGGGCCGAACGAAGCGTCCGGCATCGACGACGCGCTCGACGCACTCGGGCTGAGCCGCGTGGTGGTATTGCGTATGCCGAGCGCGCACTCCGCGCTGATCGCCGCTGCACGCTCGCGACTCGCAGCAACCGTGCCCGACCGGATCGCGGGCGCGATGGCGCCGGGCCTCGGACTGCAGACCTTCGCGCTGCCCTTCGACATTGCACCGTATCCCCTGCTGATGGCCTGGCATCCCCGCGACCGCGCCGACCCCGCGCACCGCTGGTTGCGCGATACCTTGCAGCGCACGCTGCTTGCGCCGGTTGCCTATCCGACCGTGGGACATGGGCAGACGGGTGGCCCGCGTCGACCAGGGCTCGAATGAAGACGTCGGTCGGCGATCGGGTCGCTGGCTTTGCTACTCATGCAGCCCGCGCCATGCGCGCAGCGAATGACGCACGCTATCGCACGGGCCCTGCGCAGAAGCCCGAGATGACGGCACTTCGATTCCTGAAGGCGCTATCGGCCGTCGCACTGATGTCGGCGACGCTTCTGGCAGGCGCCGATGCATATCCGCCGCTCGCGCGCGAGTTCGAGGGCAGGGTGCGAAGCGAGCTTCAGGTGCGGGTCGAGGTGCGCGTGGTCGCGCCCGGCAGCATCGCCCGCGGGGTGTACAAGACACCGCTGGTGCAGGTCAGGTAGGCGCATCCTCCGACATCGCCGGCGTGCGCGCCGGCCGCGGCGACGTTCCCGCGGAGACGTCGGCCGCGAACCGGGCGACCCGCGACGTGCAAGAATGAGCGCATGGACCCCCTCGCTCATACGCTGTTCGGCGCGGCGCTCGCCGAGAGCGGCCTGAAGCATCGCGCGCGCTACGCGACGGCGTCGCTGCTCATCGGCGCCAACCTGCCGGACATCGATGGACTGGCCAATTGGTGGGGAAGCGACGTGGCGCTCGGCGTGCGGCGCGGTCACACGCACGGCATCCTGGCGATCTTGCTGCTGCCGCTCGTGCTGACGGCCGGCCTCGCGCTCTGGCATCGTTGGCGCGGGCAGACCGACCCGATCGTGGGCGCGCCACCCTGGCGGCCGCGCACGTTGCTCGCACTCAGCGCGCTCGCGGTCGCGTCGCACCCGCTGCTCGATTGGCTCAACACCTACGGCGTGCGCCTGCTGATGCCTTTCGATGGCCGCTGGTTCTATGGCGACACGCTGTTCATCATCGATCCGTGGTTCTGGCTGCTGACGGCCGCGGGTGTGGTGCTGGCGCGCAGCGCGGATCGGCGCGCGATCGCGGGCTGGGTCGTGCTTGCCGTGCTGGCCAGCGCGCTCGTGCTCGGTACCGGGCTCGTGCCGATCGCGGTGAAGTGGATCTGGTGCCTGGGTGTCGTGGGCCTCGTCGCGCTTCGTGCGCGCCGACCCGCGCACGGGAACGCGCAGAAGGCGGCGCAGAATGCATCGCGTCTGGGCCTCGCTGCCCTTGCGCTCTACATCGGCGTTGCGTACGGCCTGGCGCGGCTGGCCGAGAGCGGAGTCTCGCACCGCTCGACAACGAGCGTGTCGGTCCAGGCAAACCCGATGCCGGGCGTGCCGTTCGCGCACCGCCTGGTCGTGACGGAAGGGCTCCGCTACCGCATCGAAGCTGCGGACGGTACGGTCCACGAGTTGCCGCGGCGCGTGCCGGATGCCGTCGTGCAGGAGGCCATGCGGGCGCCGTCGGTGCGCGGCTTCATGAACTGGACGCGCTTTCCGTACTGGACGGTGGAGGAGGCCGCAGACCACTGGACGGTGCGATTCATCGACTTGCGCTATCAGGGCCCGGACCTGCCGGACGCGCGTGGTATCGGCGCGGTGCAGGTGGTCGTGCCGAAGGGACGCTAGTAACGGATCGAAGGCCCGCCGTCGGCGACGATCGTGTCGCCGGTCACGTACGACGCTGGCATCTGTCAACGCCGAAGTAAGTCTGACCCTTTAGCGACCATCGGTCGGGTTGATCGCGCAGCCGTGCTGGCGCCCGTGGCTGGTTTCAATCCGCGCGCGCCCCGTGAACGGCGCGCGACGCTCGAGCGACATCGCGACGGTGCACCCGGCGAGGTTTCAATCCACGCGCGCCCCGTGAAGGGCGCGCGACATCTCCCGATCGGACATCCCGCTCGTGGCTTTCTCGTTTCAATCCACGCGCGCCCCGTGAAGGGCGCGCGACCCGCGCACGTGACGCAGTCGTTCGTGCCCCACGAGTTTCAATCCACGCGCGCCCCGTGAAGGGCGCGCGACCGTCGACCCTGAGCGTGCGCGTGCACTGCTGGCAGTTTCAATCCACGCGCGCCCCGTGAAGGGCGCGCGACTATCGATGCGTATGCCGATCATGTGTTTGAGATGGTTTCAATCCACGCGCGCCCCGTGAAGGGCGCGCGACCGAACATCAACGGCACCGGGCCTTGCAGCGGCCTGTTTCAATCCACGCGCGCCCCGTGAAGGGCGCGCGACCGTCGTTAGACCCGGATGCACCAGACCACACATAGACGTTTCAATCCACGCGCGCCCCGTGAAGGGCGCGCGACGTTGATGGCGATAGTGTCGTTTGTGTTCAACCTGGGCGTTTCAATCCACGCGCGCCCCGTGAAGGGCGCGCGACTCGATCACCGACGGCAGGTCGGCATAGCTTGATTTGTTTCAATCCACGCGCGCCCCGTGAAGGGCGCGCGACTCGCAAGGCAAGCGACCATCCTCCGATGCCGGCGAAGTTTCAATCCACGCGCGCCCCGTGAAGGGCGCGCGACGCCGCCGTCGCTGCTTGCCTACCTACCGTCGTGCGGTTTCAATCCACGCGCGCCCCGTGAAGGGCGCGCGACGGCATATCCCGCTGCTGTCCTGCACGAACTTGCGGTTTCAATCCACGCGCGCCCCGTGAAGGGCGCGCGACCCGACCCACAGATCGGCAACGAGCGAATCGTCGCGGTTTCAATCCACGCGCGCCCCGTGAAGGGCGCGCGACGCGGCAATTCCGCGATGCCAGCCCTAAAGACACAGACGTTTCAATCCACGCGCGCCCCGTGAAGGGCGCGCGACCTGACGTAAACCGAAACAAGCAGCCGATGAACCTTGTTTCAATCCACGCGCGCCCCGTGAAGGGCGCGCGACGGTCCGGATGGCAGGATTCGCGACATCCGACAAGTGGTTTCAATCCACGCGCGCCCCGTGAAGGGCGCGCGACGGTCGACGCGTGCGTCGTCAGAAACTGCGCGGTCGTTTCAATCCACGCGCGCCCCGTGAAGGGCGCGCGACGCCTATCCGCACAAGGTAGCAAAGGCCGAGGCCAGGTTTCAATCCACGCGCGCCCCGTGAAGGGCGCGCGACGCTCGAGCGACATCGCGACGGTGCACCCGGCCAAGTTTCAATCCACGCGCGCCCCGTGAAGGGCGCGCGACAAGCTCGCGGAGATGTTGAGAGATGCGAAACAGGTTTCAATCCACGCGCGCCCCGTGAAGGGCGCGCGACAGCGGGATATCCTGCTGCGTATCGAAAGCGGGTTGTTTCAATCCACGCGCGCCCCGTGAAGGGCGCGCGACCATGCTGGCGGAGTTCGGGCTTGTCTCGCGCAACGAGTTTCAATCCACGCGCGCCCCGTGAAGGGCGCGCGACCACTGCGAGTCGGAACCCTGAGCCTGTCGATCGCGGTTTCAATCCACGCGCGCCCCGTGAAGGGCGCGCGACAACGACCCGCGCGGCACGAACACGCCGAGCTACTGGTTTCAATCCACGCGCGCCCCGTGAAGGGCGCGCGACGTTCCTGTGCAATGCGATTGGTCTCGTTCTCCATGTTTCAATCCACGCGCGCCCCGTGAAGGGCGCGCGACGGAGCCCTACATCGTGATGATGCTCGCCGAGCAGGTTTCAATCCACGCGCGCCCCGTGAAGGGCGCGCGACTCACAGCGACCATCGCAACGCTTCAGGCGCAGCAGTTTCAATCCACGCGCGCCCCGTGAAGGGCGCGCGACGTCGCAATGGCGGGTATTTTTTTGGAGTTATTTGCGATGTTTCAATCCACGCGCGCCCCGTGAAGGGCGCGCGACCCTCGCTGCGAGCATTGCGTCGGCCGCTTCGTATGTTTCAATCCACGCGCGCCCCGTGAAGGGCGCGCGACAGCATCATGTCGCCGTTCTTTGACCAATGCTGCTGTTTCAATCCACGCGCGCCCCGTGAAGGGCGCGCGACCACCCATCGGACTCGCACGTCATAAAGCCATATGGTTTCAATCCACGCGCGCCCCGTGAAGGGCGCGCGACAGTTCATCACAGTCCATCGCGGCCATGTAGGCCATGTTTCAATCCACGCGCGCCCCGTGAAGGGCGCGCGACCGGTGCCCGACAGGGTGTCCTTGTTCGCCGACGGGTTTCAATCCACGCGCGCCCCGTGAAGGGCGCGCGACCTTTCGACGTGGCCTTCTGCCGCGGGCTCGAGCAGTTTCAATCCACGCGCGCCCCGTGAAGGGCGCGCGACCATCTTTTTCTATGGCACTCCGCGCGAGCTAGCTGAAGTTTCAATCCACGCGCGCCCCGTGAAGGGCGCGCGACCAGGCCCGAGGACGTTGCGGCATGGCGTGCGGAGGTTTCAATCCACGCGCGCCCCGTGAAGGGCGCGCGACAGCTTGGGCTCTACAAGGACGGCGTTGGCGGCGAGTTTCAATCCACGCGCGCCCCGTGAAGGGCGCGCGACGCCACTCGCGTAAGTGCTTGCAGCTACTCTTGATTTTGCCTGTTTTGCGCGGACCGACGGTTGATGACCGCCTCGAAGCGACCAAAATTGGCGCGCGGCACGAATCAGCCAGGCGTGAAGCGCCTTTCGGGGCGCGCGAACCCATGCGGATGAAGTCGAAGCTTCGGGTTCGCGCGAGTCCGTCACACCACGAGCGGCGCATCAAAGTCCCGGGCCCTAAAATGGCCATGCTCGCGAACCTCGCAGCCTTTCGCATCGCTGAGGCGATAGAGCCTCAGGCAGTCGATTTCCAGATCCATGATGGAGAGCAGCCGGCGTTCCAGGTCCTCCAGCCCCGCGAGGTCGAGTTGGCATTCGAAGACAGATTTCTGCACGCGCTGCCCTCGCCCTTCGCAAGCCTTGGCCACGCGGCGCAGCCGGCGGCGCCCCGCCGGGGTCTCTGTATTGACGTCGTAGCACACGATCACTAGCATTTCAGCCTGCGCTTCAGCGTAGCGCGAAAGGTGGATACTCCGCCGCCTCGCCGCGCACGTGGCGCGCCAGAAGCCGTGCCTGCACCAGAGGCACCAACCCCAGGGGCACGCTCTGGGCGAGCAGCGGGTGGGTCAGCGCTTCCTGCTTGCGCTCCTGAAAGGCCACGACCACGGCCTTGCGTGCGTCACCTTGCAGCATGACGGCCCCACCTTCGCGTTCGTCGAACCCGCTGGCTCCGATTTGCAGCCGGTTGACGAGCGTCAGGGCGAGGCGGTCGCCCAGCGGTCTGAACTCCTCCATCAGATCGAGCGCCAGCGCGGCCCGCCCAGGTCGCAATGCATGCAGGTAGCCGATCTGGGGATCCAGTCCTGCGGCCTCGCATGCGCTCCGGCAATCGTTCATCCACATCGAGTACAGAAACGACAGCAAGGCGTTCATGCGGTCGCGCGGAGGTCTGCGACTGCGCCCGTCCAGCGCGAAGGAATCGCGTAGGTCCGGGCGTATCAGGAAATTGACTGCCGCGAAGTAGCCTCGTGCCGCTTCGCCTTCGATGCCACGTACCGCGTCCAGCGTGCTTGCCGCCGGCAGGGCCCGTTGGCTGGCGGCGAGGTTCTGCGCCGCACGGCTCAAGATGCGTCGGCTTTCTTCGTCCTTCGCATCGCGCGCACCGCGTAGCAACACAAAACGCTGATTGCGCAGCTTGCCGGCTACGAAACGGCGACCAAGACTCAAGGCAAATGCGTCGTCCAGGCTGCTGGCGTGCTGGGCGCGCCTTAGCAGCACGTTCCCGGCTGTCGCACCCTCCAGCCGGGCTTTGAAGCGTCCGTTCGCGTTCAGCAGCACGAGCGCGATGCCGTCGTCGGCCAACCGGTGCATCAGCGGTACGCTCACGCTCACCGGGCCGAAGCAGACGACGGACCCGAGATGATGTAGTGGAACGCGCAGTCGCGTCTCGTCGCCCATCAGCAGCCGCAGCGTGTCGTTGTCCAGCCGCAGGTGACTGTCCGGCAGGGTTACGTAGAGGGTATTGAGCAGCTGCATGCTCATGCCTCCTCGGCAGGTCCGAACAAGTCGTCGTGGTTACTGGGGAAAGCCGCCATCCGCGCGAGGGCCTGGGGCTGGCAGCGGTCGTACAGCGAACAGCCTCGACAGCGCCGCTCGTCCGACGTCGGGGGCGGCAGCCGGCCGTCGCCGAGCATGGCGCGCACCTTCGCCGCGGTATCGGCCACGCGCTGCAGTAGCGCACCATCGATCACGACCACGCGGCGGCGCTTGCTGCTCGAGTAGAAGAGGGCGCCTTCGGGCACCACGTGGCCGGTCATCTCCTGCAGGCAGACCGCCTGGGCAGCCAACTGAAGATCGTCACAGGCGGCGATGTCGGAGGCCTTGTGACGGCTACCGTGCTTGTACTCCACCGGATACGGCGTGCCGTCGGCCTCGAACTCCACGGTATCGGCCTTGCCCACCAGCGCGAGCCGGTCGCTGAACAGCGGCAGCGCGCGCTCCACGCGCAAGCCACGGCGCACCTCGAAGCCGGGCCGGTCCACCTGCGCATGCACGGCGTTGCCGCGCAGCGTGTGCAGGTTGTCGTCGAATGCCTGCTCAAGGTGGATCAGGCCGCACTGGCGCGGGCAGTAGGCCCAGTGCTGCAGGGCCGAGAGCGGCAACGTGTCTTCGTCGTTCATGCCGAAGGGAGTGGCCGGCGTCGCAGTGAGCGACCTGACACGACGACCAGATGGCCGATGACCCAGTCTGCCCTGAGCACGAGATCCAGCACCACGTGGGCAGGCCAGTCCGGTGCGTACTCCCCCTGACGAAAGAAGACGATGGCCGGTGGGGCAGGCACGGCGCGCGCGAAGACCAATTCGCCGTAGTCGCGGTCGAAGGTCAGTATCCAACGACCCTCGGCGGCGGCGTGGCGCAACACCTCCATATCGCTGGCGCGTGGCGCCAGGTCACCAACCGCCTGGACGTCCAGGCCTGCCGCGCGCAATGTCAGCAGAGCCGGCCGCGGCCAGTTCTCGTTGGCCAGCATCCGCAGGTTCACGCGGAAGAACCGTCGAGAAGGGTGTACGACTCCTCCCGCATCTTGTCGGCGGCGAATGCCAACGCGGCGAGAATGTCATTGCGCTCGAGTTGCGGATAGGCCTCCAGCAGCATCTCGTGTGTCCAGCCTTGTGCCAGCCAGCCGAGGATCAGTTCTACCGACAGTCGCGTCCCCTTGACGGCGGGTTTGCCGACGAGAATGTCGGGGTCGCACACGATGTGCTCGCGCCAGTCCATGGTCAGCACCTCCTGGTGAGTGCGACGCCCTGGGCCGCGGCGATGCTTTCGCCGATGGCAAGCGGCCGGCCGTCGAACGTCACCGAGTATGCGTCAAAGTTACGCGGGGGGACTGTGGCGTCGGCGGCTCGGCCCACGGTCACTCGGTCGAACAGCGCATGTGCATGCGCGTTGCCCAGCTGGCTCTCATGCTCGAAGACGTACAGGCCGCGCGTGCTCATCTGGCCGCGCGCAGCGCTTCGGTCGTGCTCGAACATCTGTTCGAGCGCCTGCCACAGCAGCGCGAGGTCGCTCTCGTCGAAGCCGGTTTGCCCGGCAAGGAAGGCCGAGACGAAGCCGTGCGCGCGGTACAGGCCATAGGGGACGGTGTGCTTGCGGCCCATGGTGCGGTTGTCACCGTGCTGCTTCTCCGCCTCGGCCTCGGTGGCGACTGCCACGCGCGTTATCGAGTGCTCAAGCGCAACGATTGGTTCGACCGAGCGTGCGAAGGTCATCTGCACCGGACCGCGAACCTGTCCAGCGTTGGTGCCGGTTGACATTACCGCGCCGAAGGTCCGGACATCGAAGAAGTTCTGGCACATCCAGCCGCGAGCGAGGTCCACCTCATCTCCGCTGCCCTTGCGCTTCGCCTTGGCTGACTTTCTTCTTGAAAGGTCGACATCTTCACCTTCGGCCGGTTCGGCTTCGACCGGATCGAGCTTGAGCGCCGAGTACGCGCGCTGATGCTGCAGGTTCAGGATCGCCTTCTCGCGCACGTAGATCTCGTAGCGCTTTTCGCCTTCGGTGGGATCGCGCCGATCTTGTTCCCGGGTCATTGCGACAAAATTCCGCACCTTGCGCTTTAGCGACACGTCGGTGACCAGGCCATGCCCGGTTTCGGCATCCAGACGCGGTAGGTTGCCGGCGTCTGGATCACCGTTAGGGTTGCCGTCTGTCACGTCGAACAGCAGCACGAAGTCGAAGCGGTGGGCAAGCGCCATGATCAAACCTCCTGGGCAGGGTTTTCGTCGGTGTTGTTGCTGGTGCCTCTGCGCGCGAAAAGGCTCTGCCGCTGGTGGTAGTAGCCCAGCGCGAACAGGCCTTGAGCGTGCAGGTCGAGCTGGCGCGGAAAATCGATGAGTGCGGGCTGCTCGAGACTCCCGCAGATTTCGCCTACCAGCTTCTCGAAGAATGCTTCCATGCCGGCCGAGACCTTCTTCAGGTGCGCGTTCTTGAGCCGCAGCAGCGTCGGGAACACGGAACCGGGCGTGCTCGAGGCGGCATTGTAGTAACGGTCACGGATGGTGGCGTTTATGCCGGGCTGCGCCGCAGACTGGATCCGCTCCAATACAGCGAACAGGCGCCCCATGCGATACGCGGGATCAAGCTGGTTCACGTCGAGTTCCTCCCGGATGAATTGGAAATCGGGTTGGGCCCCGCTGCGACGGCGGTGCTCGCGATTGATGCAGGCTTTGATGATGGCGGCACGAAGATACGGCACGTTGCCGCCAAAGGAATCGCTCGCCTGTTCCGCGCGGCAGCGGTTGATGGCGGCATTGAGCAGAGCTGGCGGGTACGCCGTCCCTTCGAGGATCGCGCGGAGCCATTCGCCGGCCAGTCGCGGCGGTACGTTCTCGGCCTTGCCCTGCGGCGCGACAGTCCGCAATAGCCAGTACATCGCAGGAGTTGCAGGGTCGCGGTCAGACAGGCGCGCGATGCGCAGGTCGTCAAAGTGCTGCAGGATGCGCGGTCCCAATCGCTCGAAGGTGTCATGGAGCCAGAAGCGCACGGCAATACGCGAGGCGTTGGGCGCCAGGCCCAGCACGAAGAATCGCAGCGGACTGTCTTCTTCGCCGCGCTTTCCGGTCAACGCGCCGGCAAGGCGATCGCGCACGGCATCGATGTGCGCATCGGGATCGTCGCCGAACAGCGCGATCAGATCCGGCTCGAGGCTGTCGTCGCGATCGGACCAGATGGCCGTGGTGGCGTCTCCAATCTGAACCTTGTTCGGCGATGCGCGTGAAAGCAGAGAGTTCAATGCAGTCGTGTAGGCAAACGCGGCGTATCCTCCGACCGGGGCATTCTCGCCCTGGCGCCTTGTCTTGCCGTAAGACTCGAAAGCGGGTGCGTTGAACGACACGATGTTTGCACCGGAGGTCTGAGCGTCGCGCACCCCTTTGATCGAAGGGTGCAACCTTGCCACGGGGCCGCGCCTTCCCTGCACCAGGCACCAGCCTTCCGATAGGCCATCGTCGGCCGTTGAGACCATTGTCGCCTGCATCACTGCCGGCCGCTGACAGACCAGTTCACCGCCGTCATTCGCGATCGCGAATGCCATCACCGGATTGCCCGCCTCAATGTCAGGCCAGGCCGGGTGGGCACGCAGTGCGGACCAGTCGTTCAAGTCCAATGCAGCCTTCACCGCAATCACGCCGAGGTCATTGCGAGCGGCTTGAGGCAAGGATTCGATCCTCTCGCGAAACGCGCTTGCCGGCGATTTGTCGCCGGCGCCTTTACGACCGCGAGCCAGACCGATGACGTATTCGGCGTTGTCCCAAAGCAGGTTCGCCTTTACGCCGGAGGTCTTCTTCTCGCCTTGCGGCACGAGGAAAGTTTGTGCACGGAGCTGTTTGCCGTCCGGCTGTCGCGTGTCGCGTAGCTGTAGCACTCGGCCGTCAGTATCAATCTCGATGACAAACGGAATGGCCTTGTCCTCCAGCCCATATCTCGGCAGGTGCCGCGTCGGGTCAAGGCTTGCGCAGCGCCTTTCGTAGTAGTCCACCAATGCTTGCAGGATCACGACACCACCTTCAGCCCGTCGAACGCCGGCACCTCGATCACGCCACGCGCCATCTGCGCGCGGAAGAAGCGCGGCTGCGGGTCGGACGGGTCGGTGAAGTCCAGGTCGTGCAGCATCCAACCGAGGTCGCGTGTCTCGGCAATAGCCGGCGGCTCGACTGACGGATCGTCCACCGGGCGCCAGCGTGCGGCGAACTCCCGGCAGCCAAGGTAGGGCTGGTTCACGCACTGCCCCTTGCGCGCACGCCGCTCGAACATCGCGAAGAACTTTTCCGACGGCTCGGGGTCGGCGCGGTCGGGGCGCACGATCAGATCGGCGTGCAGTCGGTACGCGACGTCGCGCAGCAGCAGTGCCGCACGCTGCTGCCGATCCTCGTCCACGTACAGTGCCAGGTCGCCCTTGCCCTGCTTCATCACCTGCTGCACGTTGCGTGTGGAAGCGACTGAAGCGACTTCATTGCGCCGCAGGTTCATCCAGCGAATCGGCGCGAGCAACTCGATGCGTCGCACCTGCCAGCGAACCGCCGGCTTATAGAAGATCGCCTCGAAGATAGCGCGTGCTGCCGACGGGGTGATGACGTCGTAGCTGACGCGCTCGACCTTCATCTCCGGCCGCGTAAAGCAGGCCCAGTCCCCGGAGACCTCCAGTACGAAGCGTTGGTGATTCATCGTCGTGCTCTCCCTCCTCACAGAAACGCTATTGAACGAGTGTCGCTGCGTCCAGCACCTCGCCCTCCGCCAGCAGGCCGAACCGCGCGCTGTAACGCTGTTCGTCATCGAGGACGAACCAGCCAGGAAGTGCCTCGCTGAAATCGCCCCGGGCCAGCCCCTGCTGCAAGTCACGACGACGCGCCTGCACCACGTAGCGCTGCAGCGCGCGCAGGTGCCAGCGTTCGGCGGTGCCGGCCTTCAGCGCGCTCACCGCCTTCGCTGCCCGCTCATCACAGCCGGACCGAGGCACGTACGGCACGACGACGGCCACCTGGTCCTGGTCGTCGATCAGCCGGTACGCTTCGGCCGCGCTGCGCAGGTTCAGATCAAAGTCGGGGCTCGCCTTCAGCATCGGCAGCACTTGCTTCTCGTCAAGTGGAAATTGCGCGTACCAATGCCTGAAGTACTCGCGGAACATCTCGACTGGAAGCGCTCCGGGGCGGGCCGCGCCGAGCACCGAGCGTGTGGCCTGAGCGGCCCGCACCAACGCGGTCAGTACGGCCGGGATCGGTCTTACGAATACTTCCACCCGGCCGCCTCGGGGCCCGAGCCGCCCCTCGCGGTTGCAACGTCCGGCCGCCTGGGCAATCGCATCGAGACCGGCCAGTGCGCGGAACACGACTGGGAAGTCGATGTCGACGCCCGCCTCGACGAGTTGGGTGGCCACCGCGCGCAACGGGCTCGATTCGCCTGCGCGGCGTGCGTCGAGCCGGCGCCGGATCTCGGAGATGACATCTGCGCGGTGCTGGCCGCACATGGCAGCTGAAAGATGCAGCGTGGGCTCTCCATCGGCGGCGGCGATGTCCAACGCCTGTACCAGATCGGCGGCGTCGCGCCTGGTGTTGACGATGGACAGCACCGCAGGCTCGGCCGCCAGCCGTGCGGAGACCGCTGGGATCTCGTCGGTGGCATGCAGGTCGGTGGGCCAGTTCAGGCAAACGCGCTCGAGCTGTTCGTAAAGCGGCTGCACCGCTTGTACCATCTCTCGCGGCTGAGCGCCGCCGCGCGTCAGCCCTCGCAAACTCGCACGCGAGTCGAATCGCTCGATGTCGCTCAGAACCGGCTGAGTGGCTGTGCACGAAACCAATGTCACTCCGTAGTGGCGCACCAGCAACCGCAGTGCGTCAAGGGTCGGTTGCAGAAACGGCGGCGGCAGCGTCTGCGCCTCATCGAGCACGACGACACTTCTTTGCACGCGGTGCAGCTTGCGGCACCGGCTGGTGCGCGCTGCGAAGAGGCTTTCGAACAACTGTACGTTCGTCGTTACGATGAGAGGTGCGTCCCAGTTCTCGCAGGCCAGACGCGAGCGCGCAGTCTCGACACTGGCAGCATCGTCGGCCTGGCTGTGGTGCTCAACGAGGTTGTCGCGCCCGAAAATGCCTGCGAACACGTCGGCGGTCTGCTCGACGATGCTGGTGTAGGGAATGGCGACGATGACGCGTTCGAGCCCGTGGGCCACGGCATGGCGAAGCGCGAAGGCCAGTGACGCCAGGGTCTTGCCACCACCGGTGGGCACCTGAAGGCTGAAGACACCGGGCGCTTGCGCAGCGGCAGCGCGGCAGTCGGCGAGCACCTGTACGCGCGCGCGCATCACCGCGTCGCCGGCGCGGCCGGCGGCATGCACCTCGGCGGCCATGCGGTCCAGGTGGGCGTCGAGGTTCGTCAAGTAGTCAGTCAACTGCGGAAAACCTGTGCGGCGATCGGCGCGACCGCGGTTAAGGTAGGCCTCGGTGTCGAGGAAGTCGGAATCCACCAGTGCCGAGAACAGGATGCGCAGCCATAGCGCCTGAGCCAGTGGCTCGCGGTCGCGTAGGCCGGGAATGACGTTCCACAGCGCGCCAACATCCAGCGCAGCGGGAAGCGCGAGCAAGGTCGGCGCGTGTGTGCGGCAGGCATCGAGCGCTTCGCAATACTCTCGCTCGCTGTCGGCCTGACCACCGCCGGCCAGGCGTTCCTTAAGACCCTGAGCATCGTACAGTCCGGCATGGTGGGCGGCGATCAAGTGCGCCAGCACCCAGCCCGCGCGTCGCCCCGGTTCACCGAAGCGCGCCTTCAGCACCGTCAGCGCATGAATTGCGCCGGCGGCTGAATGGCTCTTGTCGCGCTGGCCGATGCCGCGGCCTTCGATGTGGGCGTTTTCATCCAGGCGGATGTAGCGCTGAAATCCCGGGCGGAACTTGCCCAGGTCATGCCACAAGCCGGCGAGGTGCGCCCAAGCCTGCGAGCCATCAGGCGCACCGCGCTCGGCAAGCATGGCGACTGAAAACAGGTGATCGGTGAGGAGGTGTGCGGGGCCATGGGCTACGGGGCCCATGCCACCACGATTCAGATCGGCGTCCATCACCATATAGCCCCTGAAGCCTGCGGCAGCGCATCGACACGAAGTCTACTTCGGCCTCGAACGTGCGCTCGATCTGGATCTTCATCCCGCCGGAGACCCCTCAGTGCATGCTGGCCGCGCCGGCTGTATGTCCGATGCCCGGCATGGGCAGGACGCCCCGCACGTCCGGCCAAGCGCAAGGACCCATGCCAGATCGGTTCGTATTGGGCCGGTGGCTATACTACGCCCCCGGTCGCCGACACCCCGCTCGGGATGACCGGCATTCGCGGCGCGTGCGAGAGCGCACCGCGGCCCTGTGGTGAAGACCCATTGGACAAGACGAGGAGGAACCTCCCGATGACGAAGCCCCGTTTCCTGAAGACCCTTTCGGCCGCCGCCGTGATGTCGGCGGCGCTGCTGGCCGCCGGCAGCGATGCGCTCGCGGCGAGGACGCTGCGCCTGACGCTGCAGGTGAACACCAAGCACCCGGTCGGCGCGAACATCGTCTACTTCAAGGAGCAGGTCGAGAAGGCGTCCGGCGGCGCGATCAAGGTCGAGGTCTACGACTCGGCGCAGCTCTACAAGGGCAGCGAGGTGCCGCAGGCGGTGGCCTCGGGCGCGATCGACATGGGGCTCGTGCTGATCGACGAGTACGCCGGCACGATTCCCGCGGTCGGCCTGTTCTCGGTCGCGTTCATGTTCCCGACCTACGAGGTGCTCGGCAAGGCGGCCTCGCCCGACAGCCCGGTGCGCAAGGACATCGACGAGATGATCCGCAAGACCGGCACTCGTGTGCTGTGGTGGCAGGATTACGGCCCGGTGCAGCTGCTGTCCAAGGGGGCGCCGCTGATCGCGCCGTCGGACATGAAGGGCAAGAAGGTGCGGGTGCTCGGCAAGCCGTCGGGCGATTTCATCCAGGCGCTCGGCGGGGTGCCGGTGAAGATCGGCGGCTCCGAGCAGTTCATCGCCTACCAGCGCGGCACGGTCGACATCGGCATGACCGGCACGACGGCGATCCAGTCGCGCAAGATCTACGAGGTGATGAATTCGGTCACGATCACGAACCACGCGCAGACCGAGTTCCTCGTCGTCATCAACGACAAGCTCTGGGACGGCCTGTCTGCGCAGGAGAAGCAGTGGATGAGCGACGCCGCGCTCGCCGCCGAGAAGAAGATCCGTGCCGAGACGAAGCAGTCGAACCTCGATTCCGAGAAGTTCATCGCCGAGAAGACGTCGATGAAGGTGCAGAACCTGACGGCGGAGCAGATCAAGGCGTGGCAGAAGGCCGCCTCGCCGGCCGTCGATGCCTACGTCAAGGAGGCGGGGCCGACCGGGCAGAAGCTGGTCGAACAGGTACGCAAGCTCTACTGATCCGCGAGCCCTCGCGCGGAATCGTGCACCGGCTTCCACGTCGCGCGTCGAGGCGCGCGGCCGCACATGTCGCCTGAACGATTGCATCGCTCGGTCGTGCCGGGCGTCGTCGACCGAATCGCCGACCTGTGCGGCCGCATCGCCGACGTGATGGTGGTGCTGATCGCCGCGATGCTCAGCTTCGAGGTCGTCAGCCGCTACGTGTTCGGTGCGCCGACGCAGTGGACGCAGGACGTGGCGACCACCCTGCAGATCTGGTTCACCTACATCGGGATGGCGCTCGTGCTCAAGGAGCGCCAGATGATCCGCATCACCGCGCTGCTCTCGATCGCGCCGGCGCGTGCGCGATACCTGCTCGAGGGCCTGGCGTTGCTGGTGATCCTCGCGTTCTCGGTGGTGGCGGCGGTGCAGGGCTACCGGATGTTCGCCGATTCGGTCGCGCTGGGTCGCCGCCAGCCGACGATGCTGGCGCTGCCGAACTGGATCGCCGAGCTGCCGATCGTGATCGGCTTCGCGCTGCTCGGATTGCAGTCGCTGGCGAACCTGATCCGCCTGCCCTTCGGTCCGCCCCCCGAGTTCTCGCCCGGCGGTGAGCACGCGGCGGAAGGCGTCGACGGTCCGAGATGACGCTGCTCCTCATCGCGCTCGCGCTGCTGGCGCTGCTGTTCCTCGGCGTGCCGGTGGCGTTCTCGCTCGCCGGGCTCGGCGCCGCGCTGCTCGCGATCAAGGGCCTGCCGATGGCGATGGTCGCGCAGAACCTGCAGGGCGCGCTCGACAACTTCGTGCTGCTGTCGGTCCCGCTCTTCCTGCTGATGTCGAACATCCTGCTCAAGGGCGGCGTCGGGCGCGACCTCTTCGATGCGATGCAGAAGTGGGTCGGTCACTGGCCGGGCGGGCTCGGCGTCGCGGCGCTGCTCTCGTGCGGCGTGTTCTCGGCGATCTCGGGCAGTTCGGTCGCGACCGCCGCGACCGTGGCGAACGTCGCGATCCCCGAGATGACGCAGCGCGGCTACGGCCGGGGGTTCACGCTGGGGCTGCTCGCCGCCGGCGGCACGCTCGGCATCCTGATCCCGCCGTCGATCCCGCTGATCGTCTACGGGGTGATCACCGACGAGAGCATCGGCAGGCTGTTCCTCGCCGGCGTCGGCCCGGGGCTCCTGCTCATCGTGCTGTTCGGCGCGTACACGGTCGCGTACGCGTCGATCTCCGGGCAGTACACGCGCGTCGCGAAGGCCACCTGGGACGAGCGCTGGCGTTCCACCTGGCGCGCGTCGCCGACGCTGGGGCTGTCGGCGCTCATCCTGGGCGGCATCTACTCGGGGGCCTTCACGCCCACCGAGGCCTCGGCGGTCGGGGTGGCGGTGTCGTTCCTGATGACCGCCTTCGTGCTGCGGACGCTGACGCTCCGGGGTTTCTACGAGGCGGTCCGCCAGACGGCCTCGACGACGATCGTCCTGTTCCTGATCGTGATCGGCGCCAAGATCTTCGGCAAGGCGATCACGATCTACCAGGTGCCGGCGATGATCTCGCAGCTGGTGGACCTGCACATCGCGTCGCCGCAGGCGTTCCTGCTGGTGGTGACGGCGGTGCTGCTGGTGCTGGGCCTCTTCCTCGAGAGCCTGTCGATGCTGCTGATCATGATGCCGGTGCTGTCGCCGACCATCGGCGCGCTCGGCATCGACCCGATCTGGTTCGGCATCTACTTCGTGATCCTGATCGAGATCGCGCTGATCACGCCGCCGGTCGGCATGAACCTCTTCGTGATCCAGGCGATCGCGAAGGTGCCGCTCGGCACGATCGCGCGCGGCGTGCTGCCGTTCATCGCGATCATGCTGCTCGCGGTCGTGCTGATCTACCTGCTGCCGGGGATCTCGCTCCGGCTCGCGCTCGCGGGCTGAGACACGACCCGCATTCCGCTCCGCGCCGACGGCACTTCACGGCCGCAGTTCCCGGTTTCGTCGCTGCCCGCTCGCGGTGCGGCCGGCCCTGCGCCAAAGTGCGTGCATCGCCCACCCCGCACCGGAGCCGCCATGCTGATCCAACTGCTGATCGACCAACCCGACGCCGCGCTGACGATCGTCCGGTACACCCCACACTGGGTCTGGGGCCTGCTCGGCGGGCTGCTGCTGCTCGGCGCGACCCAGCTGCGCACGCGCCGGATCCCGCTCGCCCGTGCGCTCGCACCCGCGATCGGCCTCGCGCTGTTCTCGCTGTTCGGCCTCCTGCGCGACCTGGCCGGCTCCGGCTGGCTGTGGGCGGGCCTGCCGGCCTGGCTGGCAGGCGCCGGTGCGATGCTGGCGCTGGGCTGGCGTCGTGCCCCGCGCGGCGGCACCGCGTGGGACGCCGCGAGCCGCCGGCTGACCGTGCCCGGCAGCGTCGCTCCGCTCGCGACGATCGCGGCGATCTTCGTGTTCAAGTACGCGATCGGTGTCGAACTGGCGCTGCAACCCGATCTGCGCCAGCAGGCGCTCTTCGCGGTGGCGACCGCCGGCTGCTACGGCGCGCTCGCCGGCTGGTTCGCGATCCGGCCGATCGCGCTGTGGCGCCTGACGCGGCGCAATGCGATGCCGAGCGCCGCCGCGTCGCCCCGCGCCGTCACCGCACTCGCGTCGGTCGGCGTGCCCTCGCTCGCGCTGCTGCTCGCGATCGCCGCGCCGGCCGACGGCCACGCGCAGGTCGGCATGCGCACGCTGCAGGTCGACGACCGCCCGCTGACGCTCGTCTATCCGACGCCGGTCGCGGCGCAGGCAACCTGGATCGGCCCGTTCCGGATCGAGATCGCACCCGACGCGCCGCTCGCCGCCGGCAGCCACCGGTTGGTCGTGATGTCGCACGGCACCGGCGGCTCGGCGCTCGCCGACCACGCGCTCGCCGCGGCGCTCGCGCGCGCCGGCTTCGTCGTCGCGCAGCTCGAGCACGAAGGCGACAACTGGCGCGACCAGCGCCTGGCCGGACCGGAATCGTTCCGGCGGCGGCCGCTCGAGGTGGTCCGGGCGATCGACGCGCTCGCCGCCCACCCGCAGTGGGCCGACCGGCTCGATCTCGACCGCGTCGGCGTGCACGGCATGTCGGCCGGCGGCGTCACCGCGATGGCGCTCGCCGGCGCGCAGTGGCGCGTGCTGACGCTGATCCGGCACTGCAACGCGCACCTCGACGACGATCCGGCGTTCTGCCTGCAGGGTGCCGCCACGGCCGACGCACGCACCGAGCGCACCGCGCGCTACGAAGCGGCGCGCGGGGTGCCAGACGCGTTCCTGCCCGCGCCGCTGCGCGCGCTGCACGGCGGCCGCACGCCGTCTACCGACGCGCCCGATCCGGGTTTCGACCCCCGCCCCGACCCACGGATCGCGGCGGTCAGCGTCGCCGTGCCGGTCGGCGCGATCTTCACGCCCGAGAGCCTCGCCCGGGTGCGCGTGCCGGTCGGCGTGGTGCTGGCCGAGCGCGACCGGTGGCTGGTGCCGCGCTTTCACGGCGGCCACCTGCTCGCGCACTGCGGCAGCTGCACGTCGCTCGCCGACCTGCCGGGCGCCGGCCACATGGACCTGTTGCGGCCGTGGCCCGGGGCGATCGCCGAGCAGCTCGTGCGGGCGCAGGGCGAGGCGGCCGCGACGACGCCGGGGCTGGATCCGGCGCTGCTCGACGACGCGCATGCCAGAATCGTCGCCTTCCATCTCGCACACCTGGTCGCCCCGCGGTGAGTCGGTCCAAGCGCCTCGCACACGTCCTGTTCGGCTGGCTGCCGCGCGATGCGCGCGAGAGCACGCTGCGCCACCTGCTGATCGTCTGGGCGGTGGCGCCGCTGATCGCGTTGGCGAACTGGGGCGGCGGCGTGGGCAGCGGCGTGTTCCATCACGCGCTCGTCTACAGCTACGCGATCAGCACCGCGATCTGGTTCCTCAGCGACCCGTTGCGCATCGCGCTTCGCGGCCCGTTGCGCCTCGAGGCGCCGAACTACTGGCAGTTCTCGGCGCGCGTGCTGCTCTACATGACGGCGTGCAGCCTGGTCGGCTTCGCGGTGGGCTCGCGGATCGGCGATGCCTGGGCGGGCCACTCGACCTGGGCGACGGCCGAGCATTCGCTGATGCGCGTGCTGGGCATCGCGATCGTGAGCGTGCTCGCGTCGGCGCTGTTCGTGATGTATTTCTACCTGCGCGGCAAGTCCGAGTCGCTGCAGCGCCACGCGAGCGAGGCGCGACTGAAGCTGCTCGAGACCCAGCTCGAGCCGCACATGCTGTTCAACACGCTCGCCAACCTGCGCGCGCTGATCGCGACCGACCCGCCGGCGGCGATCCGGATGCTCGACCGGCTCAACGACTACCTGCGTGCGACGCTGCGCGCCTCGCGCGCCGATCCCGCCGGGCACGAGCACACGCTCGCCGACGAGTTCGCGCGGCTTACCGACTACCTCGAGCTGATGGCCGTGCGCATGGGCCCGCGGCTGCGATACGCGTTCGAGGCATCCGACGACCTGCTTCGCCATCGGATCGCGCCGCTGCTGCTGCAGCCGCTGGTCGAGAACGCGATCCGCCACGGCCTCGAACCGTCGGTCGACGGCGGCGCGATCCTCGTCCGGGCCGTGCGCGAAGGCAGCGACCGGCTGCTGATCGAGGTCAGCGACACCGGCGTCGGGATGGCGCAGGGCGCCGTGCGAGAGTCCGGGCAGGAGACGGGACAGGAAGCCGGACGCGCGGGCGCCAGGCGAGGTACCGGCGAGGCTGCGGCCCGCGAAGACGGCGCGGCGAACGGCGGCTTCGGCATCGCGCAGGTACGCGAACGCATCGATAGCCTCACCGACGGACGCGGCGCTTGCGAAATCGTCTCGCGCGAAGGCGGTGGTACCTGCGTTCGCCTTCACCTTCCGCTGATCGACACCGAGGACACCCGATGACACCGACCGCCCTGATCGCCGACGACGAGACCTTGCTCGCCCATGCGCTGCGCGCCGAGCTCGCGCAGGCGTGGCCCGAACTGCGGATCGTCGCGACGGTGGGCGACGGCGCGAGCGCGGTGCGCGAGGCGCTCGCGAAGGCCCCCGACCTGCTGTTCCTCGACATCCGCATGCCCGGCATGAGCGGACTCGAAGCCGCCGAGGCGCTCGCCGAGCAGTGGCCCGTCGACGAGCCCGGGGCCGCGCCGTTCCCGGTGCTGGTCTTCGTCACCGCCTACGACCAGTACGCGCTGCAGGCCTTCGACGCGCAGGCGATCGACTACCTGACGAAGCCGGTCGCCCCGCAGCGGCTCGCGCGCACGGTCGCGCGCGTGCAGCAGCAGCTCGCGGCGCGAGCGGCGACGGCCTCCCCCGACACGTCCGAAGCCGACGCGACCTTCGAGCGGCTGCGCACGCTGCTCGCGGCGACTGCGGCGTCGCCCGCGGCCGCGGCGCCGTCGGCTTCCGCGGCGCCGCGGCTCGCCGTGATCCAGGCCAGCGTCGGCAGCACGATCCGCGTCGTGCCGATCGACGAGGTGCTCGCGTTCGAGGCCGCCGACAAGTACGTGCGCGTGCTCACGCGCGACGCCGAGCTGCTGATCCGCACGCCGTTGAAGGACCTGCTGCCGCAGCTCGACGCCGACGCGTTCTGGCAGGTGCACCGCGGCACCGTCGTGCGCGCGACCGCGATCGAGAGCGTGCACCGCGACGAGGCCGGCAAGACCCGCCTGCAGCTGCGCGGGCTGCGCGAGCAGGTGCCGGTCAGCCGCCTCTACGCGGGTCGGTTCAAGGCGATGTGAGGCGCTCCCCGGTCGGCTTCCTCGACCGGTTCTCGCGCACCCGTGCCGCGCCGCGCTGCGTCGATCTTCGCGAGTTGCGGCACGAAATCGCAATAGCGCGACAGCGCGTAGCCTTCGCGCGTCGTCGTCGCGCGCAGGTCCCGCGCGAGGATGCGGATGCCGTCGCGCAGCACGCGGTGGTACAGCAGCGGCGGCGCGCGGTTCAGCACGACCAGGTCGACCCGGCTCTCGCCCAGCGCCGCCATCAGCGCGGCGGTCAGATCGGCCTCGTATCCGAAGGTGCCGCCGGTCGGGCAACGAGACGCGTCGACGAAGACCGCCACGTCGATGTCGCTGTGCAGCTGGGCGCTGCCCGTGGCCTGCGAGCCGAACAGATAGGCTTCCAGCACCTCGGCGCGCGGGTCGAGCGCCGCGGCGAGGCGGCTCCGGAGTGCTTCGGCAATCATGGATCCAGTATGACAGAGCCGACCGTCAGGGGGCGGACTGGCCGAGGCGCCCCTCTCGCATCAGCCGCCTGAAGTCGTCGCGCGCGCGCTGCGGCGCGAGCGCGAAGCTCGGGCCGCGGCTCGGCGCGAGGCCGTTCAGGCGTCGCAGCTGCACCCACATCTCGGCGCTCTTCAGGCCGACGGCCGCGCAGTTGACGACCGGTGCGTGGCCGACGGTGAAACCGTGCTCGCCGCCGACCAGCAGCCCGGGCAGCACGCCGGCCGGCACGATCACGTCGGCGCCGGCCTCGACCATCGGCCGCGCGCACGCGGTGAAGTCGGCGAGCATGCGACGGCGCGCGGCGTCGTCGCCGGCGAAGGCCGCGCTGAAGTCCTGCGGCTGGCAGCCCAGTCCGGTGACGTGGGTCACGCGCCCGTTCAGGCCGTAGCGCTCGGCCTGCTCGAGGTGCCAGACCTCGAACGCGGGGTCGAGCGTGACGAGGCCGAGGCGGCGCCCGAGCTGCGCGGCGGCGAACAGCGTCGACTCACCGACGCCGATCACCGGGATGTCGATCGCCGCGCGCAATTCGTAGAGCCCCGGGTCCTGGAAGTGGCCCATCACGTAGGCGTCGAAGCCCGCGTCGGCCGCGGCGATGCCGTTGTCGATCGCGACGATCGCGCAGCGCAGTTCGCTGAGCCGCCCGAAGTCGCGGTCGGGTGGACTGACCCCCGCCACGTGCACCGTCGTGCCCGGTGCCGCGATCTCGTTGAGATAGGCGGTGAGGCGCTCGAGGTACGGCGCACTCGCCGACGCGTCGACGAAACTCTGCCAGTAGATCTTCACGGTCGCTCCTTCAACGCGCGACGACCGAGACGCCGTCGTCCTGACTGCCCAGGTACGTCGCGATCAGCCGCGGGTCGTGCAGCAGGGTCTGCGCAGGTCCCGACGTGACGATCTCGCCGGTCTCCATCACGTAGCCGACGTCCGCCGTCTCGAGCGCGGCGCGCGCGTTCTGCTCGACGAGCAGGATCGAGACACCCGTCTCGCGCAGCGACGCGATGATCCGGAAGATCTCGCGCACGATCAGCGGCGCGAGCCCGAGGCTGGGCTCGTCGAGCATCAGCAGCTTCGGGCCGGCCATCAGCGCGCGGCCGAGCGCGAGCATCTGCCGCTCGCCGCCGGACAGCGTGCCGGCCGCCTGGGTGCTGCGCTCGCGCAGCCTCGGAAAGCGGTCGAAGATGTCGTCGAGCGTGCGCCGCGTGCGGTCGCGCTCGCGCCTTCGGCTGTAGGCGCCGAGCAGCAGGTTGTCGCGCACCGACATGTCGCCGAACAGCTCGCGCTTCTCGGGCACGAGGCAGAAGCCGCGCTCGACCCGCTGCTCGACGTCCAGCGTCGAGACGTCGTCGCCGCGATACCGGATGTGGCCGCTCGATCGCAGCAGCCCGATCGTCGCACCGAGCAGGCTCGTCTTGCCGGCGCCGTTGGGGCCGATCACCGCGACGATGCGGCCCTCGCCGAGTTCGAGGCTGGCGTCGCGCACGGCCTCGGCCTTGCCGTAGTTCACGCAGAGCCCGTCGATCGACAGCAGCGGCGTCACGCGAAGGCTCCGTGGCGGCCGTGCCGCGCTGTTCGCGCGCTCACGCGACACCCCCGAGGTACGCCTGCTGCACCCGCGCATCGGCCCGCACCTCGGCCGGTTCGCCCTCGCACAGCTTGCAGCCGAAGTCCATCACCACCACCCGGTCGACGAGGCCCATCACGAACTCCATGTCGTGCTCGACCAGCAGGATCGTCAGGTGCTCCTCGCGCAGCGCGCGCAGCAGCGCGGCCAGCGCCTGCTTCTCCTGGCGGCGCAGCCCCGCGGCGGGCTCGTCGAGCACCAGCAGCATCGGGTCGGCGGCGAGCGCGCGCGCGATCTCGAGCACCCGCTGTTTGCCGAGCGGCAGGTTCCCGGCGAGTTCGTAAGGATCCGCGCCGAGCCCGACCCGCTCGAGCTGGCGCAGCGCCTCCTGCGTCGCACGCGCTTCCTCCGCGCGATCGAGCCTCAGCGCGCCGGAGAGGAAGCCGGCGCCGGTGCGCGCGTAGGTGCCCAGCAGCACGTTGTCGAGCAGGTTCATCTTCGGGCGCAGCTTCACGTGCTGGAAGGTGCGCGCGACGCCGGCCCGTGCGATGCGCCGCTGCGGCGCGCGCGTGATGTCGGTGCCGTCGAACACGATCCGCCCGCCGCTCGCAGGCAGCGCGCCGGTCAGCAGGTTGAACATCGTGCTCTTGCCGGCCCCGTTTGGCCCGATCAGCCCGAGGATCTCGCCGGCGCGCACCTCGAAGCTGACGTCGTTGACGGCGACGAGCCCGCCGAATCGGCGCACCGCCGATTCGACCTGCAGCAGCGTGCGTCCGGGCGCGGGCTGTTCGCGGCGCGCGAGCGGCGCGACCGCCGGCGGCGGCTCCGGTGCGGGCTGCGGCAGCCACTGCGCGACGAAGGGGACGATCCCGTTGCGCGCGTACTGCAGGAACAGGATGAACAGCGCGGAGAACGCGACGATCTCGAGCTGCCCCGCGGCGCCGGGCGCGATCGCCGGCAGCAGGTCCTGCACGCCGTTCTTCAGCAGCGTGATCAGCGCGGCGCCGACGATGGCGCCGAGCAGGTAGCCGGCGCCGCCGACCATCGCCATCATCAGGTAGGTGATGCCCATCGTGACGTCGAAGGGCGAGGGGCTGACGATGCGGTTCATGTGCGCATAGAGCCAGCCGGAGATCGCGGCGAGCACCGCGGCGATCACGAAGGTCGCGAGCTTGACCCGGAACGCGTCGATGCCGAGCGATTCGACCAGCGTGTTGCCGCCGCGCAGCGCGCGCAGCGCGCGACCGGTCCGCGAGCCCAGCAGGTTGTGCGACAGCAGCAGCGCGACGAGCAGGATCGTCCAGACGAGGTAGTAGATCTGCTCGCTGCCGGTGAGCTCGATCGACCCGATCGCGATCGGCGGGATCGCCGGAATCCCGTTGAAGCGCCCGAGCCCCTCGATGTTGCCGAACGAGAAGTAGATCGCGAGCCCCCACGCGATCGTGCTCAGCGACAGGAAGTGGCCCTGCAGGCGCAGCGTCGCCGCGCCGAGGATCGTCGCGACCGCCGCGGTCGACACCAGCGCGAGAAGGAGGCCGAGCCACGGCGACAGGCCCATCTGCGTGCTGAGCCACGCCGTCGAATACGCGCCGATCCCGACGAACGAGGCCTGGCCGAAGGACACCAGGCCGCCGATCCCGGTGATCAGCACGAGGCCGAGCGCGACCAGCGCGTAGACGCCGATGTAGTCGAGCAGGGTGATCGTGAAGGGCGCGAGGTAGAGGGGAGCGGCGGCCAGGAGGGCCACGGCCAGTGCGGCGAGGATCCGCCGGTGCGAGCGCTTCATCCGGTGCCCTCGGCGATCATTCCTCGGCGTCCTCCTCGACGTGCACGAAGGTCCACGAGCGCCACAGCAGCACCGGGACCAGGATCGAGAAGACGATCACTTCCTTGAATGCGCTGTTCCAGAACGCCGCGAAGCTCTCGAGCAGGCCGACCGCGACCGATCCGACCGCGGTGAGCGGAAAGCTGACCATGCCGCCGATGATCGCGCCGACGAAGGACTTCAGCCCGATCAGGAAGCCCGAGTCGTAGAAGATCGTGTTGATCGGCGCGATCAGCACGCCCGAGACGCCCGCGAGCAGCGACGACAGCAGGTATGCGACGGTGCCGGCGTTGTTCGGACGGATTCCCATCAGCCGCGCGCCGATGCGGTTGGTCGCCGTCGCGTGCAGCGCCTTGCCGGTGAGGCTGAATTCGAAGAACGCGTAGAGCAGCGCGCAGAACAGCGCCGCCGCCACGACGATCAGCAGCGTCTGGCCCGAGACCGGCACGCTGCCGAGCATCAGCGTGTAGTCGGTGAGGCTCTCGGTTCGCACGCCCTCGGCACCGAAGAACATCAGCCCGAGGCCCGAGAGCGCGAAGTGCAGCGCGAGCGACACGATCAGCAGCAGCAGCACGGTGCCGTCGGCGATCGGGCGATAGACGATGCGGTCGAGTAGCGGCGCGATCGGCAGGATCACCGCGATCGCGAGCGTGATCCGCAGCGGCATCGGCAGCGGCGAGCCGGCGGCCAGCCACACCGCGACCGCCGGCAGCAGCGGCAGCACCAGGTAGAAGAGCAGCGCGCGCGGGATGCGGGCGAAGGCGCCGGCACGCACCAGCGAGCCGACCTCGATCAGCGTCGCGAGCGCGGCGAAGGCCGCGACCATCGCGACCGTGCCCGGGCGCTGCCCCGCCTCGAGCGCGGCGAGCGTCAGCGCGGTGAACGCGGCGATGTCGCCGAAGGGTACGAACACCACCCGCGTCACCGTGAAGATCAGCACGAAGCCGAGCGCGAGCAGGACGTAGATCGCGCCGGTCGCTATCCCGTCGGTCGCCAGGATGGCGGCGATGTCGGGCGTCAAGTCGTCAGGCTCGGGGCTGGACGGCCCGGTTCCGAAGTGCTCAGGGCTGGTAGACCCACTTGCCGTTCTCGAGCTTCACGACGACGAGGCTGCGCTTGTCGACGCCGTACCAGGATTTCGGCGTGAAGTTGTAGACCGCGTGCACGCCGGTCACGTCCTTGTTCGCGTAGATCGCGTCCATCAGTGCAGTACGGAACTCCTGCGTGCCGGGCTTCGCATTCGCGAGCGCGGCCTTCGCGGCGTTCAGGAACACCACCCACGCGTCGAACGCGTAGCCCGAGAAGCCGTCGTCGGCCTCGCTGCCGTTGACCTTCGAGAACACCTGGTGGAACTCGGTGCCGATCTTCTTCGTCGGGTGGTCGTCGGGTAGCTGCGAGGTCACGATGACCGGGCCGCCCGAGACCTGCACGCCCTCGACCGCCTTGCCGCCGACGCGCACGAAGTCCTTGTTCAGCAGCGACGCGGTGCCGTAGAACGGGCCCTTGTAGCCGCGCTGGCGCATCTCGATCACCGGCAGCGCGCCCTGGGTCGCCGACCCGCCGTTGAGCATGCCGTCGGGGCGCGTCGCCATCACCTTCAGCGCCTGTGCGGTGACCGAGGTGTCGGTGCGCGCGTAGCGCTCGTTGCTGGTGAGCTTCGGCCCGCCTTCCTTCTCGGCGGCCTTGCCGCCGTTGTAGACCAGGTCGCCCCACGCGTCCGTGAAGCCGATGTAGCCGAGCGTCTTGATGCCGTCGCGCTTCATCTTGCCGGAGATGACCTCGACCATCAGCGCCGGCGTCTGCGGGATCGAGACCCCCCACGGGCGGCCGTCGGCGGGGATCGGCAGGTTCACCGGCGACAGCCCGATGAACGGCACCTTCAGTTCGTTCGCGACCGAGAGCATCGCGTTGGTGCCCGGTGCGCTCGACGTGCCGATGATCAGGTCGACCTTGTCCTGCTGCACCAGCTTGCGCGCATTCTGCGTCGCCGCCGACGGGTCCGAGCCGTCGTCGAGGTGGATCACCTTGATGGTCTCGTTGCCGACCTTGCTCTGCCACGCGATCGCGGCCTTCATGCCCTTGTCGTAGTTGAGGCCGATCGACGACGCGGGGCCGCTCAACGACGTGACGAAGCCGACCGTGATCTCGGCGTGCGCGGCGCCCGCGAGCGCGACGCCGGCCGCGAGCAGGGTGATTCGGAATGCGGATTTCCTCATGGGTGACGCTCCTCTTGTCGGGTGGATCGGCAGGGTGGCCTCGCTCGGGCTCGCCGGCGCGCGTTTGCGCGCAGAGTAACACGCGCGCCGACCCTCTGAACAATCGATCGATCCGATCCGGGCGTCGTTCGATCCGGCGACGGTGCCGTCAGCGAGACGCCTGGTTGCGCCGAACCTGCACCTGAAGCGCGTGCCGCATCATCGACTCGTAGATGCGATCGGCCGGCTTCGGGCGAACCGCCGTTCCGGCCGACGGGCCGGGCGGACCGGCACGCGCGGCGTCCGGATCCGGATCGACGCGGCCGGACGCGTTGCCTTCGCCCAGCGCGCGGCCGAGCGGCAGCAGGTAGTGCGTGCCGTGGCGCGCGCGCTTGCCGTCGGCGGGGTCGGCGACGTCGGCGGCGCCTACGCCGGCCGCTGCGGCGGCGATGCCGACGAGGCGGCCGGCCACGTCCAGCACCGGCCCCGCGAACACCGGACAGGGCGACGCGATCGACAGGTCGCGCCACCGTCGATCCGGCCCGGACGCCTTGCCGACGAAGGTCGGCGTCGACGTCGGCCACGCTGTCGCGGTCCGTGCCGGCACGCCGGTCGCGCCTTCGGCGTCCGTCACGGCCGGCGCCGACGGATAGCTGCCGGCGAACGCGGGGCTGCCGGGAAACGGCGCGCGCACGACCGGGCCGATGTCGGGCGCGACCGGCAGCGTCGACGCGAGTTCCAGCACGACGAGCGGGTACGCGGTGCTCGCGTCGACCCGACGCACCGCGCTGCGCTGCCCGAGTCCGTTCTGCACGTACAGCGACGCGCCGGGCTCGAGCGCCGGCAGCGCCCCGGGCGCGAGCACGGCCCGGTCGCCCCGGCCGACCAGCACCGCCGCGGCGATCGTACCGATGCGTTGCGCGCCGCCCGCGTCGCCCGTATCACCCGCGCGGGACGCGCCGCCGACATTGGCCTCGCCGGACGCGTCGTCGACGTCACCGGACGCTCCATCGCAGCGCCGGTCCGACGCCGCTCGCCGCTCGACGCCGGGCACGCGGGACGGATCCGCGGCGAGCGCATCGAGCCCGCCGATTTCGAGCAGGCTGCGATAGAGTCGCTGCGCGTCGGCGGACTCGCGGTGCGCGCCCGCTGTGTGCGAGGCGAATGCGAGCGCGCGCGCGTACTCGCCTTGCTGCATCCAGGCCCGCACGAGCCCGATCTCGCTCTCGGCCGAGTGCAGGATCGTCCCCGCGCGCCCGAAGGCGTCGACGGCGGCGCCGGCATCTTGCCGCGCGAGCGCGGCCGCGCCGGTTTCCAGCAACACGCGGTGGGCGTCGATCCGGGCCTGCGACACGGCCTCGTGTGCCGACAGCGGCGACGACGCGAGCAGTGCTGCCGCGACGGCGAGCCGGCCGACGCTTCGCGCGCTCACCACGTCACGGATTGGTGTCGGCGCCGCCGGGGCAGTTCGCGCTCGCGCCGATCCGGGCGATGCGCGGCGTGCCCGCGTCGGCAGGGTTCGCACCCGCGACGAAGGGCGTGTCCTTGAAGTCGGCCATGAACGCGGCCAGCGCATCGATGTCCTGCGCGCCGCCAAGGCGGTCGGTGCCCTTCTTCAACGTCGACAGGCCGTCGCCGCCGTCGGCCATGAAGCTGTTCACCGTGACCCTGAAGCTGCGCGCCGGATCGACGACCGCGCCGTTCTCGTCGACGATCGTGACGGTGCCCGCGCCGTCGGACAAGGTGACCGACGACACGCGCGAGCCGCAGGCCTTCGAACCGTCCCAGCGGTACTTGAAACCGGCCGACGGCAGCATGATCCGCGTCGCGGTCGTCGATTGGCCGAGGCAGCCGGCGAACTGTTCCTCGAGCAGGTCCTTCAGTTCCGCAGCCTTCAGGCTCATCGTCACGAGGCTGTTGCCGAAGGGCTGCGCGGTGAACGCCTCGCCGTAGGTGATCTTGCCGTCGCCCTCGCCGGCGGCGCTCGACGCGAAGGTGAAGCCGGGGTTGCGAACGCCGCCGCCGTTCATGAATGCGATCACCGCACCGCCGAAGGCCGGGTCCCGGGTCGCCGCGAGCTGCGCGTCCGCGATCAGGTCGCCGGCCGGCATGTTGCAGGCGCCGTCGACGCGCGCATTCGGCAGTTCGGCGGCAATTCTGCCGATCACCGTGTTCGCGATCGGCGAGACCTTCCGCTCGTAGGCGGCGACGATCTTCGCGACGGTGTCGTCGGCCGTCACCGCCGGGTCGTTGCGCACCACCAGGCGGTTGGTGACCCGCGCCGAGGTGATGTCGCGAGTCGTGCGGTCGAGCGTCAGGTCGACGTCGGTCAGCACGCGGCCGAAGGCGCTCGAGCTCGATACCGGGATCTTTCGGCCGGCCTTGTTCGCGAGCCGGCAGTTGTACGCCGAATGCGTGTGACCGCTGATCACGAGGTCGACGGCGTCGTCGAACCCCGCGACGATCGACGCGATCGGCGTGTTCGCGAGCCCGCCCTCGCACGCGTCGATGTCGGCGAGCGAGCCGGTCTGGAACCCGCCTTCGTGCACCAGCACGACGATCGCCTCGACGCCCTGTGCGCGCAGCTCCGGAACCAGTGCGTTCACCGTCTGCGCCTCGTCCCGGAAATCCAGGCCCGCGACGCCGGAAGGCGTGACGATCGTCGGCGTCGCCTCGAGCGTCATGCCGATGAACGCGACCTGGACGCCGTCGAAGGTCTTGATGCCGTAGGCCGGCAGCAGCGGCTTGCCGGTCGCCGTCGAGACGACGTTGGCGGCGAGCCACTTGAACTTCGCGCCCTCGAAGGGCACCGGTGTGCCGACCGCGGCACCGTTGCAGCTGTTCGGATCCTGCACGCCGTCGCTGAGCTTGCACCCGCCGGCCTGCAGGCGCAGCAGCTCGGCGGCCCCCTTGTCGAATTCGTGATTGCCGACGGCATTGAACTCGAGGCCGATCCGGTTCAGCGTCTCGACCGCCGGTTCGTCGTGAAAGAGCGAGGAGACCAGCGGCGATGCGCCGATCGAGTCGCCGGCGCCGACGACGACGTTCAGCGGGTTCTGCGCCTTCAGCTTCGCGACGTGCGCGGCGAGGAAGTCCGCGCCCCCGACCGGCGGGCGCTGGGCCGCCGGCACGGCGGTGGACTGGCCGAAGGTGCCCGGCGACGCGAGGTTGCCGTGGTAGTCGTTGAACGCGATCAGCTTGACCTGGATGCCGTCGGCGGCCGTCGTTCCCGATGCCGGGGTCGCGGACGACACGGCCGTGTCGTTGGAATCGCTGCCGCAGGACGCGAGGCCCGCGGCGAGGGCCACGGCGGCGGCGAGGGCGACGGGGAAGGCGTTCATGGCAATGGGAGCGCGAGGCGCGGTGGCTGGGCGAAGCGCCACTCTAGGAATCTCCGGTGACGCCACGGTGACAGGCATCGGCCGCACCGCGGCGGCGCGCCCCGCCGCGCGAGTTGCGGGCGGATGGGACCGTGCCGCTAGCGCGTCCCTTCGAAATGCCCGAGCGCCGCCGCCCACGCCGACTCGCCGACGCGCCTGCCGATCCGTCGGCCCGGCAGGTCGTCGGCCGGCGGGTGGATCCCGCCCCAGATCCGCGAGAGCGAGCACTGGTCGGCGGCGTCGCGGTAGGTCGCCCACTGCAGCTTCACGTCGACGCTCGGGCCGCGCTCGAAGCGCAGGAAGGTGTTCGCGGGCGCGACGAACTCGGCGAGGCCGCCGGGGAAGTACGCGTCGCCGGTCAGCCGCTCGAGCAGCGTCGCGGCCGCGCTCGAGTAGGTCGAGTGCCCGGACACGTAGCCGGCGAACGGCGGCGTGACGAAGTCGGGGCGCTGGTACGGCCACCAGTTCTCCGCGAGGATCCAGCCGACGCCGGCGACGTCGCGCCGGGGATCGGCCACGTACGCCGGTCCCCGCCAGGTGTACAGCTTGATCTTGCCGACGTTCGCGCCGCCGGCGCCGGCGAGCGGGTCGCCGGGCGCGACGAGTTCGACCAGGCCCGGCTCGAGCACGATGCCCTGCGGCGAGTACGACGCGGCCGCGGGGTCGCTGCGCTGCCCGATCGCGGCCATCGCGCGGATCGCCGACAGCGGGCGGACGGTGTCGTACCAGCCCTTGACGCTCCACGCGGCGATCGCGGCGTCGTGCATCGCGCCGCCCAGCGCGAAGTAGGTCTTGACCATCCACTCGAGCGGATCGGCGACCTCGCGCGTACCGATTCGCCGCGAGAGCGCCGGGTGGTCGACGATGCCGTTCAGGATCACGAACCAGTGGCCGGGCGGGGTCTCGGACTGCGGACCGTCGGCCCAGAACTCCGCGAGCACGCGGGTGTAGTCGCCGCGCGGCACGCGCTGCGGCGCATAGGCGCTGCCGGTGGCCGGATTGCGCGCGCGGCCGGTGCCGGGATCGCCGCCTTCGGCGCGACGGAAGAACGCGCGCGGATCGACCGGCGCGTCGAGGTAGTCGCCGCCGATGTTGCCGATCGCTCCCGGCGAGATGTCGACGACGACACCGTCGGCCGGGTCGAGGTGCGAGGCCCAGACCGATACCATCGAGAAGGTCCACGCGTAGTCGGCGCCGTCGCCGTCGGTGCTGCGCGGCGGCGGACCGGGGTCGAGCCAGACCGGCCAGGACGCACCGTCGCGGCTGCGAAGGTCGCGATCGCCCGCCGCGAGCGCGAACGGCTCGACCCGGCCCCATTCGGGCCCGAGGAACGACGGCGCGGCGTCGAGCACGTTGCCCGCCTGGTCGACGAAGCGGGTGAGGCTGACCGGCTGCCAGCGGTCCCGGTCGACGATCGTCGGATTGCCGGGTTCGACCGGGCGGATCGGCGGGTTGACCGGCAGGTAGTCGAGGTTCGCGTAGTCGTTCGCCTCGTTCGACCCGTCGCGCAGCCCGAACGCGATGTAGCAGTCGGCGATGTGCCGCCCGAGGACCGCAGCGGGATCGGACACCGCGCCGCCGGCGGCAGCGGGATCGATCGACGCGATCAGCGCGTCGGCCCGGTCGTAGGTGTCTGCCCAGCCGGGGGACTTCGCGAAGCGGTGCCGGATCAGCCGGTATGCCGCGTGGCTGATCGCCCGCTGGCGCGCGCCGTCGGCGGTCGCGATGTCGACGTCAGGCGCCGCCTGCTTCGTGCAGGCGTAGCCGGCGCGCTCACGCCCGTGCAGGTACGGGGATGCGCGCAGGTCGAACGCGGCCCACGCGTCGTACATCGCCGCCGCGACGTGGAACAGGTTGCGCGCGTGCACCACCGGTCGCGCATAGTCCTTGCGGATCGCTTCCAGCAGGACGTCCATCCATCGATGGGCAGCGGTACCACTCGGCGTGACCCCCGTCGTCGGCGCAGGGGCGGGTGCGGGTGCAGGCGCCGGGCCGCCGCTTCCGCCGCACGCACCGAGGAGCATCGCAGCGACGGCGACGGCTGCTGCGCTGGTGGCGGCGGAGGGTCTCACGACCCGGTCGGGTGCATCGGCATGACGGGCCGATGCTACAGCGGCTCGTGCGCCGGACGCCACCCTCGCCGGTGCCAGAGCCTGCACCCGCGCCTGCACCTTCGCCCGGATCGTGGCGCCGGTGATCGATCAGAGGCCGGGCTCGGTGATCTCGCGCCAGTTGAGCGGCTTGGGCGTCAGCATCCGCAGGTAACCCTGCGTCAGCGTCAGCGACTGGTCCTTGCCGCTCACGAGCCCGCGCAGGTTGCCGTTCACGCGCACGAGGCGAAGGCCGACGGCGGTGGTGCCCGGGTCGAAGTAGGTGATCCGCGTCGGCGACGGCGCGAGGAGCGTGCTCGGATCGTACAGCTGCGACTGCCCGGTCTCGAAGTTCGCGAGGTATAGCCGGGACACGCTCTCGCCGGTGCACAACTGTGTCGCGTTCGGCGCGCTGCCGAGCCACGAGATCTTGCCGAGGTCGGTGTCCTGCGGGTCGATCACGACGCGCTCGGCGCCGAGGGTCAGGTCGTGGTACCAGCCGGCGGGCTTCGCCGGGTCCGGCACGATCGGCGCGAGCAGCGTCGCGTTCGGGATCATGATCGAGCGCGTGATCGGGAAGGTCGGCGCCCCGCCGACGCCGGACTCCCAGCGCGCGATCCGGGTGCCGTCTCGCAGCGCGTAGAAGCTCTGCTTCGTCGTGCTGAAGATGTCGCTCTGCCCGAGCAGCGTGCCGGTGCCGACGAACACGTAGCGCTTGCGGCTGATCGGCGCGGCGCGCACGACGGGACCGGTCGTGACCGGCTGCACGCCGTCGGGCCCGATCAGCGTCGCGAAGTGCGTCGGCGCGGGCACGTTCCCGGTCGCGCTGGTGAAGTCGAATCGCCAGATCTTCCCGTCGAGGTCGCCGCCGTACACCTCGGTGACGGTGCCGTCGGCCGCGTCCGGCACGTACGCGGTGACCTGCGCGAGGCCGGACGGGCTCGCGTCGGTGCCCGAGCCGGTCGAGATCGCCTGCAGCAGCGCGCCCGTCTTCACGTCGACGACGTACAGGTAGCCCTTGCCGGTGCCGATCGAGCCGTTCGCCGTCGTGTTGTTGTAGCCCGAGGTCAGCAGCACCACCCATCCCCAGCGGCGCGTCTTGACGATCTGGGGCTCGCCGTACGAGAAGCCCATCGTCGGGTCGGAGAATTCCCACAGCACCTTGCCGGCGGCAGCGGTCTCGCTGGTGAAGGCGCCGGGGTCGGTGACGTCGAGCGCGTAGAAGCCCCGTCCGCCCTTGCCGAGGCCGCCGACCAGCACCGTGCGCCAGTCGCTCGACGCGGCGCTCGGCACCGGCGCGCCGTTGGTGCGGGCGAAGTCGACCTCGCCGCTGATCGGCGACGCGTTGACGAAGTAGCGGTGCAGGTAGTTCCGGTTGGTCAGCGCCAGCAACCCGTCCTTCGCCGGCGCGGTGACGCCGCCGAACAGGAACGAGGGCACGTACGCGAAGGCCTCCTTGCCGCCGTCGGCGTGGTCGATGCGCGCGTCGAACGCGTGCAGCATGCCGTCGTTCGCGCCGACGTAGATCATCGGCTTGCGGTCCTTCCAGGTCGTCGCGTAGCTTGCGTACCCCGGGTTGAACAGCTCGGACAGCACCGCCGGCGGCTTCGCGACGTGGCGCGGCGCCGAGTCGACGATGTCGCCGAGCTTGGCCGGCACGAGTGCGAGGCCGGTGCCCGGCGAGCGCAGTCGCCGGCGCATGCTCGCATCGTCGTTGCGCCCGCGCAGGAACTCGAGGACCTCGGGCCGGTCGTTGAGCCGCGCCTTCTGCCAGGGGCTGAGGCTGGTCCACCGGAACGGGATCGCCGCGCTCCACGGCGAGGCGGCCGAGGTGCGCAGCGACGTGACGATGCGGCGTGCGTCCCAGTCGGTCGCCTCGAGCTTCTCCGCCGCGCTCCACGCCTTGGTCGCGGTCACGAGCCCGCTCGTGTCGTCGAAGCCGCCGTAGGTGTAGCCGAGCAGGTCGCCGGACCAGAAGCCCTGGTCGTAGCTGACCTGGTAGATGCCGTTGCCGGCCTGCAGTTCGACCGCCTTCGTCGCGACGGCGACGGTCGCGTTGCTGCTGATCTCGGAGCGGATCGTCGCGAACGCCGAACGCAGGCCGTCGACGAAGGCCTCGGGGCTGCTCGCCTCGAAGTAGGTGTCGGGCAGCAGGTCGCCGTTGTTGTCCCAGACGTCGAAGACGTCGATGACGCCGTCGCCGTTGACGTCGGCGAGCGCGTCGCCGGCGTCGAGCAGGCCGTTGCCGTTCAGGTCGCCGAAGCCGCCGTACTTGCCGGTGAGCCACAGCTGGTTGCGCCGGCGGGCGTCGCTGCGCGGCACGCCGGTCCCCCAGCTGCCGGCCTCGCGCACGTCGATCATGAAGGTCTTCACGGTCTGCTTGCCGTGCGTCTGGACGTCTGCCGAGTCGGGACGGATGTCGCGCGTGTTCGCGTGGTATGCGAGCGCGGCGACGTATGCCGAGTTGCCGCGCCCCGGACTGTCGGCGATGCCCGGCGTCAGCGGCAGGCCGAGTCCGTTGAGCAGCGTCACCCCTTCGTTGCCCGATTCGGTCGCGATGATCTCGTTCAGCAACGCCGACACGTTGATCGAGCCGTCGGGGTTCGACGGCTCGGCCGAGGCCTCGAGGGCGGTCTCGGTGTTGCCGGGCAGGCGCTTGTCGGTCCAGGTGTTCGAGTCGGCGATGCCGATGATGAAGTTCTTCGGACACCATTCGGCTGCCGTCTCGAAGCCGGCGGGCGGCGCGAGCGGGTCTTCCCAGTTGGTGATCACCGGGAAGCCGTCGATCTTCTCGGCGGTGGTGCCGGGCGTGAGCGCGAAGTCGGCGTATTCGGGCGTGGGCCCGAGCTTCTTCAGGTAGCGCAGGCTCTCGTAGTAGAGCTCCGAGAACGGATCGGTCTGCTTGTAGCCGTTCTTGCGGCCGAAGCGGTTCAGGTACTGGATCAGTCCGGACTGCGTGACCGGCGTCGTCGGGATCAGCGCCGTCGTTGCGGCGGCGTCGGCCGCTTCCGGGTTCGTGATGAAGGTGCCGTCGGTCTCGCGCCACTCGGCGCGGGGGTTCGCGACCGCGCCGCCGCTCGTGAGCGTCGGGCGCTGCGGACCGACGAACTTGATCCGCGAGCGCAGCACGCCGCCGTCGCGCTCGAGGGCCGGATCGAACAGGTAGCCGAAGGCGCCGAAGCGCACCTGGTCGGCGTTCTCCTGCACCAGGCCGGTCGGCTTCAGCGAACTGCCGTAGGCGGTGCACGGCGTGATCGTCTCCGGCAGCCCCGGCACGCAGACGCGGACGCTGACGTCGTAGCTGTCGACGCTCGTGAAGGCGGCGTCGGTGCTGACCTCGATGCCGGTGTCCAGGCCGCTGACGCGCAGGTGGAGCTCGCTCGACGAATAGGGCGTGACGCTCGACGGCGCGGTGACCGGGATGTCGAAGGCCGCGACGCCGATCCGCTTGATCGGGAACTGGCTGTAGCCGCCGCCGCCGTCGTGCCGCGCCTTCTGCAGCACGGTCAGCGTCGGGGTGTCGATGCGCCGGTCGCCGCCGGTCATCGCCCAGCGGAACATGTCGATGGTCTGCATCGACGCCCAGTTCAGGAAGTTGCCGCTCCACGCGCCCGAGCAGGTCGCCGTCGAGCCGGCAGGCTGCGCGCTGTAGTGGTGGACCGCAGAGAAGCCGCTGGTGTAGCCGGTCGGCGAGAAGTAGCCGTCGGACGCGCTCCACGCATAGCACTTGTACGGGTCGAAGTAGCCGATGTACGGCATGCTGACCCTCGGCACGAACTGCGGGTTCGTCGCGTTCGCGGCGTTGTAGCGTGCCGCGCGCGTCGGCGGATCGAAGTAGCAGACGCTGATGCCGGCGTCGCGTCCCGGGCAGCCGGTGCCGTCGATCTCGTCGTTGTGCGCCTGCACGTCGCCGGTCGGCCACTCGACCGACAGGTCGAGCAGCACGTTCGCCGGCACCGCGAGCTTCGCGCTGACCGGCTGGTCGGCGAGCGGGTACGGGGCGGCGGCCGGCGCCGGTCGCGGTGCAAGCAGGCTAGCGAGTGCCAGCGCGGCGATCGCCGCGAGCAGCGTGAGACGCCGGCTCGCGGCGCCGCCGGGGGCGCGCGTCGCGATCAGGGTGTCCGCCGCATCGATCGTGTCGTTCGACATGGGCTCACTCGAAGGGGATCGACAGCATCATCTGCGAATACGCCTGCACGCCGCGCGGGCCGTCGGTGCGCGCGGTGACCCGAAACAGCGGCACCACCGGCGACGACGTGCTCGAGCAGCGCGAGCACTGGTCGGGCGCGCGGATGCTGCCGATCGCGCAGTGCGAGGCGTCGGCCGGTTGCTCGAGCGAGCAGAGACGCTCGATCATCAGCCGCGTGGTCATGCCGTCGCCGGAGGCGAAGCGCGTGGTCGCGAGCACCGGCGCGAACAGCGCCGCGAAGGCGGCGTCGTTCTTCAGCACCAGTGGCACGCCCTGGCTGTCGGTCGGCAGCGCGACCGCGGAGTACGCGAGGCCGCTGCCGACGCCGAGCAGCGTCTGGTCGGTGTTCGCGAGCGACGCGAAGTGTCCGCCGGCGCCGGTCTCGAACGCGCGCGCGGCGGTGTTCATCGCGAGCTCGTTGCGGTTGATCGCGTCGCGCTGGAACGAGGCGCTCCGGGCGACGAGCGTCGAGGTGTCGATCGTCCGCATGAAGCCGATCGCCGACAGCGCGAGCACGACCAGCAGGATCAGCGCGATCGGCAGCACGACGCCGTGCATCGCGCCCGCACGAGCGGCACGGCGCGACCGACGCGGGCGCGGCCTGGCAGTGGATGCGTGGCTCGCCATCATGTCAGTCGCAGGCCGCCGCTGCGGGGACGCCGCTCAGGCGTCGGTGCTCGGCGCACAGCGCCGCCGTCTCGTTGCGCAGCGCGATCACCGAATCGTGGATCTGGAACTGGTACTGGCGGTCCGCGAGCGACGGGGTGATCGTCACCTGCGAGGCTGCCGGCAGGTCCTCGAAGAGCGTGATCGTCGCCGGACCGGTGCGGCCCTGCGGCGTCGCCGATCGGGTCACGATCGCGATCCGGATCGCCTTGATCGCCAGCGCGTTGGTCGCGGCCGAGTGCACGGCCGCGAAGGCCCACGCGCCACCGGGAGACACCCAGCGATCGACGACGTTGTCGTTGGCGACGCCGCCCGAGACCCCGTCGTCCAGGCCGTAGAGCACCTGCAGCTGGTGCACGTTCTCCGCGAGCACGACCGGATCGGCGCCGGTCATCATGCCCATCGCGTCGTAGAGCAGCAGGCGGCGATCGTCGTCGATGCCGATCATCTGGATCGTCGGCGTCGAGCCCAGGTTGATCATCGAGTAGTCGCCCGGCTGCGGCAGGTTGGAAAAGCCGGTCGGCGCGTTGTAGCGGGTGCCGGCGGCACCGGTCGGCACGTCGGACGGGGCGGCGACGCCCGCCGGCGCGAGATAGCTCGCGTCGACCTGCCCGACCTGGCAGTCGGCGACCGAGGTCGCGTCGGTCATCAGCAGCAGGTCTCCGACGCGGTAGCCGGCGGTGCTGCCGGATCGGACCATCGTGCCGGATGCGACCGAGGTGGTGGCGGGCGCGGTGCCGGCCGCGCCGCGCGCGGTCATCACCAGCAGCTGGTCGGAGCCGTGCGGGCCGGTGTCGTCGGAGACGGCGATCGGCACGAGCCTGAGCGTCGTCGGCAGGTTGTCGAAGGGCGCCGGCCAGGCGGTCGGGCGCGGCAGGAACGCGACCCCGTCGCGCCAGGCGTTCAGCCTGCAGCCCCACAGCGTCGGGCCGTGGCCGATGCCGGCGCCGGCCATGCGCAGTTCGCGAAGCAGGCGCCACGACGCGATGGTGCCGCGCTGCTGCGCGTCGGCCTGGCCGCTGCTCGCCGCGGTGAACTGCCGGATGCTGGTGAACGCCTGCACGATCACCAGCAGCGCGATCAGTCCCAGCGCGAGCCCGATCACGGTCTCGATCAGCGACAGGCCGGCTTGAGCGGAACGGCGCTTCATCGCACGATCGCCACGACGGTGCGAAAGCGGTGCGTCTCGGCCTGCGCGCTCTGTACGCCGGCCGCGTCGCGCACGCTGGTGCGCGGCGGCGACCAGCGGATCTCGATCGTCGCGGTCCGGGCGTCGCCGCCGACGGTCGCGAAGTCGACGCTCGCATCGGCACCCGGCAGGCCCGTGCCGGCAGCGCGCAGCCGGTTCGTCAGCCACGCGTTGAACGCGGTGCCGCCGGTTTCGTAGTCGGCGACCAGCGTGGCCGGCGCGGCGGTCTGCAGTCGCGCGACGAGCTCGTCGGCGGCGGCGGCGGCCTCGCTGCGAAAGCGCGCGTCGACGCCGATCCGCGCGTGCGAAGTCATCGCGCCGATCACGCCCATGAGCCCGAGCGCGAACAGGCCCAGCGCGACCAGGGCCTCGATCAGCGTGAAGCCTCGCTGGCCGGCGGCCGGGAAGGGCCGATGCCGCGCGCGCGGACGCAGGTTGCAGGTGCCCATCAGCACGCTCCCGCGCCGAGATCCGGCTGGCACGACGACGGACGCCCGGCCGGCTGAGTCGGGTCGCAGACGCGCACCGCGCCACCGGTGCTCAGGTAGGTGCACCAGCGCCGCAGGCTCGTGCCCTCGGTGAACCGCACCACGGTCGTCGCCGCGAGCGGGGCGAGCCCGCCGCCGCTGCGATCGATCGGACGCCCGAGCGGCGTGAAGCCGAGCGCGGTCGGCGTCGCGGCGATCGAGACGTTCGGCACCTGGTCGGCGAGCGAGAAGCCCTCGATGAAGTCGGCCGCCGTGGCGGCGCCGACCATGCGGGTGATCCATCCGCTGCTGCCCGCCGCGGCACTCGCGACCGCGCCCGCGACGCCGGCCGGCGTCGGCGCGGCGTTCGAGAACAGCACCTCGGTGTTGCGGTTCGTCGAGATCGCGACCGCCTGGGCCTTGCGAAGCGCCGATGCGTAGGCGCGCGCCGCGGCGCTGACCCGGCTCTCGCCGAGCAGCCCCGAGAACGCGGGCACCGCGATCGCGGTCACGATCGCCATGATCATCAGGGTGATCAGCGTCTCGAGCAGCGTGAATCCGGCGCAGGCGGCGGGACGCGCGCGCATCGTCCTACTCCTTGCGCACGATGAAGCGATTGACCGGAAGGGACGCGCCCGTCCATCCGCTGCGTACCGCGAGGGTGCGTTCGACCCCGGCTTCGTCGATCGAGTAGGTGAAGCCCGTGGTGGGGCCGGTGCCGGTGGCGGTCAGCACGAACTGCTGGCCGGCGGCGGACACGGTGCACGCGAAGCCGAAGGTCGAGTCGGTGTCGAGGAACGGCGCGATCGCGCAGGCGCCGCCCGCGTCGGCATAGCTTCGGTTGTCGGAATAGCGTTGCTCGAGCTGCTGGCGCGTCGACTTCAGCAGCGCGGTGCCCCCGGCGAGCCGCCCGCGCAGCAGGTAGTCACCGTACGCGGGGATCGCGATCGCGGCGAGCACCGAGATCACGACGAGCGCGATCATCAGTTCGAGCAGCGTGAAGCCCGACGTCGCGCGGTGCCGCGCGGGCCGGATTTCCCCGTTCGTCGATGGATCGTGATGCATCTGGAGCCCCTGGATGACCGATGCGGTCGTCCGATTGTCCGACCGGCCGCGAGGGCCGGTGGGGGGCTTGCCGACGGGCGGCGGGGAAGGCGACGCGAGCGGTGCCCCGGGTCCCGGGGGTGTGGGACGGATGCATCGGAGTGCGCGCGCGCCCGGCGCGTCCGCCCGGATCCGCTTGCGCGGGGCGACGAGCGTCGCCCGGCCCGGCCGGTCAGTCGGGGATGACGGCCGTGACCTCGATCTCGACCTTCGCGCGGTCCTCGATCAGCGCCGACACCTCGACGGCGGTCATCGCCGCGTTGAAGCTGCCGATGATCTCCCTGAACGCCTGGCCGATCTCGCGCGACGCGGCCAGGTACGCCTTCTTGTCGGTGACGTACCAGGTCATGCGCACGATGTGCTCGGGCTTCGCGCCCGCTTCGTCGAGCACCGCGACGACGTTGAGCAGCGCCTGGCGCGTCTGCGCGGCGAAGTCGTCGGTCTGCCAGCGGCACTCGGCGTCCCAGCCGACCATGCCGGCGACGAAGACCATGCGGCCGCGCACCGACACGCCGTTGGCGTAGCCGCGCGGCCGGGCCCAGCCCGGGGGTTGCAGGATCTTCACGGTCTCGTCTCCTTCAGCAGTTCGCGTCCGATGATCAGTTGCTGCACCTCGGTGGCGCCTTCGTAGATGCGCAGCGCGCGGATGTCCCGGTAGAGCTGCTCGACCGGCTGGCCGCGGGTGACGCCCAGGCCGCCCCAGAGCTGCACCGCCGCGTCGATCACCTGCTGCGCGCCTTCGGTCGCGCTCATCTTGGCCATGGCCGCCTCGCGCGTCACCGGCCTGCCTTCGTCGCGCTGCCACGCGGCGCGATAGGTCAGCAGCGCCGAGGCGTCGATCGTCGTGGCCATCTGCGCGAGCTTCGACTGGGTCAGCTGGAAGTCGGCCAGCACGCCGCCGAACATCCTGCGCGTGCGCGCGCGGTGCAGCCCCTCGTCGAACGCGCGTCGGGCGAAGCCGAGCGCGGCGGCAGCGACCGACACGCGGAACACGTCGAGGTTGCGCATCGCGACCTTGAAGCCCTCGCCGACCGCGCCGATGCGGCGCGAGGCGGGTATGCGGCAGTTCTCGAAGCGCAGCCGCGCGAGCGGGTGCGGCGCGATCACGTCGATGCGCTCGGCGATCGAAAGTCCGGGATCGTCGGCGTCGACGATGAACGCCGAGATCCCGCGCGAGGCGCGCCGGGGTGTGCCGGATTCGCCGTCGTCGCCGTCGTCGCCGTCGCCGGTGCGCGCGAACACGACGTAGAAGTCGGCGATGCCGCCGTTCGAGATCCAGGTCTTCTCGCCGTCGAGCACGTAGTGGTCGCCGTCGGCGCGGGCGGTGCACGCCATCGCCGCGACGTCGGAACCCGCGTCGGGCTCGGACAGCGCGAAGGCCGCGATCGCCTCGCCGCGCGCGACGCGCGGCAGGTAGCGCGCCCGCTGCGCCGGCGTGCCCTGCAGCGAGATCGCGCCCGAGCCCAGCCCCTGCATCGCGAACGCGAAATCGGCCAGTCCCGAGTGCCGCGCGAGCGTCTCGCGCACCAGGCAGATCGTGCGGGTGTCGATCTGCGCCGCCGCGCCGCCGTGCGCGGTGCCGCCGACGGCATGGCGCAGCCAGCCGCCGTCGCCGAGCGCCCGGACCAGTCGGCGGCACTCGGCGTCGACGTCGGCAGGGTGGGCGTTGCCGACGTGGTCGAACGCCCACCGGTCGAGTTCGCGCGCCAGCGCCCGGTGCCGGTCGTCGAAGAACGGCCAGTCGAGATGCGGCAGCGCGGCGATCGGCGTGCCGCCCGTCGTTGCGCCGCTCATCAGTTGCCCTCGAAGCGCGGACGCTGCTTCGCGACGAAGGCGTCGAAGGCCCGCTGGAAGTCGGTCGTCAGCATGCAGATCGCCTGCGCCTGCGCCTCGGCCTCGATCGCCTGGTCGATCGACATGTTCCACTCCTGGTGCAGCATCGTCTTGGTGATGCCGTGCGCGAAGCTCGGCCCCTCGGCCAGCGAGCCGGCGAGCGCCTGCGCCTCGGCGAGCAGCGCGTCCGGCTCGACGATGCGGTTCAGGAAACCCCAGGCGAGCGCCTCTTCGCCCGGCAGCGATCGGCCGGTATAGAGCAGTTCGGCCGCGCGCCCCTGGCCGACGATGCGCGGCAGCATCGCGCACGCACCCATGTCGCAGCCGGCGAGCCCGACCCGCGTGAAGAGGAACGCCGTCTTGCTGCGCGCGGTGCCGTAGCGCATGTCGCTCGCCATCGCGAGGATCGCGCCCGCGCCGGCGCACACGCCGTCGATCGCCGAGATCACCGGCTGCGGGCAGGCGCGCATCGCCTTGACCACGTCGCCGGTCATCCGGGTGAACATCAGCAGTTCGGGCGCCTTCAGCGTCGTCAGCGGGCCGATGATCTCGTGCACGTCGCCGCCGGAGCAGAAGTTGCCGCCGGCGCCGTGGATCACGACGGCCCGCACGTCGTCGGCGAGCGCGAGCTCGCGGAACAGGTCGCGCAGTTCGGCGTAGGACTCGAAGGTCAGCGGGTTCTTGCGCGCCGGCCGGTTCAGCACGATCGTGCCGACCTGGCGGTCGACGGTCCACTGGAAGTGCTTCGCCTGGTAGCCCGCGAGCGCGCGCCGGTTGCCGGCCAGCAGGCCGGGGTCGATCGATTCGGTCATTGCCTCTCCTGGTTACATCACCTCGCCACCGCTGATCGAGATCGACTGCCCGGTGACCGCAGCAGCTGCGTCGCCGCACAGCCACGCGACGGCGTCGGCGACTTCGCGGGGATCGACGACCCGGCCGAGCGGGCTGGCCTTCGCGAACCCGGCACGCGCCTCGTCGAGCGAGCGCCCGGTCTTCGCGACGACGTTCGCGACGCTTTCCTTCAGCAGGTCGGTGTCGGTGTAGCCGGGGCACACCGCGTTCACGGTGATGCCCCGGGCGGCGACCTCGAGCGCGAGCGAGCGCGTCAGCCCGATGACGCCGTGCTTGGCCGCCGCGTACGCGGCGACGTAGGCGTAGCCGCGCTGGCCGGCGGTGCTCGCGACGTTGACGATGCGGCCGGCGCCGGCGGCGAGCAGGTCGGGCAGGGCCGCGCGGGTGCAGTTGAAGGTGCCGGTGAGGTTGACCGCCAGCATCTGCTGCCAGAGCGCGTCGGTGGTCCGCCCGAGCGGCGCGCTCGCGGCCTGGCCGGCGTTGTTGACGAGCACGGCGACCGGGCCGTGGGCGGCGCGCGCCTGCGAGAAGGCGGCCTCGACCGATGCGACGTCGGTGACGTCGCATCGGCACGCGTGCGCGCGCGCGCCGTCGGGCAGGCGCGCGGCGA
Organism: Lautropia sp.; assembly: GCA_050248115.1. GTDB lineage: Bacteria > Pseudomonadota > Gammaproteobacteria > Burkholderiales > Burkholderiaceae_E > Lautropia. Next base: position 55,428 of record JBFWSZ010000006.1, on the reverse strand, counting down.
AGGCCTGGAGCGCGTCCAGGTCGCGCCCGAGCAGGCTCAGCCGCGCGCCGTCGGCCGCGAGCCGCGCCGCGATCGCCGCGCCGATGCCGCGGCCGGCGCCGGTCACGACGACGTGCCGCGGCGTCGCGGTCGCGTCCGCCGATGCCATCAGGCCGGCTCCCGCGCGGCCTTCGCGCCCTGGGCCGCTTCGGCGCCCGCGGCGCGCTCGCGCGCGAACAGCGATTCCATCTGCGACTTGCCCGACAGGTACTGCTTCGGCCACGCGACCTCGGTGAATCCGATCTTCGCCGCTTCGGTCAGCGTCCACGCCGGGTTCGCCAGGTGCGGCCGCGCGACCGCGCACAGGTCGGCGCGGCCCGATGCGATCACGCTGTTCACGTGGTCGGCCTCGCTGATCGCGCCGACCGCGATCGTCGCGATGCCGGCCTCCTGGCGGATGCGGTCGGCGAACGGCGTCTGGAACATCCGGCCGTAGACCGGCTTCTCGGCCTTGCTGACCTGCCCCGACGAGCAGTCGATCATGTCCGCGCCGGCCGCCTTGAACGCCTTCGCGATCTCGACCGCGTCGGCCGGCGTGATGCCGCCCTCGACCCAGTCGTGCGCCGAGATCCGCACCGACATCGGGCGGTCCGCCGGCCAGGCCGCGCGCACCGCCGCGAACACCTCGAGCGGAAAGCGCAGCCGGTTCTCGAGCGAGCCGCCGTACGCGTCGTCGCGCAGGTTGGTCAGCGGCGAGATGAAGCTCGAGAGCAGGTACCCGTGCGCGCAGTGCAGCTCGAGCCAGTCGAAGCCCGCCGCCGCCGCGCGCCGCGTCGACGCGACGAAGTCGGCCTTCACCCGGTCCATGTCGTCGCGCGTCATCGGCCTCGCGACCTGGCTGACGCCTTCGATGTACTGCGTGGCCGACGCCGACACGATCGGCCAGTTCGGCTCGGTGTCGTCCGCGGCGAGCGGCTGGTCGATGCCGTCCCACGCGCGGCGGGTCGATGCCTTCGCACCGGCGTGGCCGAGCTGCAGCGCGATCTTCGCGGTGGTGTTCGCGTGCACGAAGCCGACGATGCGCTCGAAAGCCTGCTGCTGGGCCTCGTTCCAGAGCCCGGGGCATCCGGGCGTGATGCGGCCGTCGGCGGAGGTGCAGGTCATCTCGACGAACACCATCGCGGCACCGCCGAGCGCGCGTGCGCCGAGGTGGACCAGGTGGTAGTCGCCGGGCACGCCGTCGACGGCCGAATACTGCGCCATCGGCGACACGACGACGCGGTTCTTGAGCGTCAGCTCGCGGACCCTGAACGGCGTGAACATCGGCGGCACCGCCGGCGCCGCCGGGTCGCGCACGAGCGGCGTGCGGGCGGCGAACCACCGCTCGTAGCCCTCGAGCCACGCCTTGTCGCGCAGACGCAGGTTCTCGTGGCTGATGCGCTGGCTACGGGTGAGCATCGAATACATGAACTGCTCGGGCTCGAGGGTGTCGCAGTAGCGCGCGCCGCAGACCTCGAACCACTCCATCGCGTTCCAGGCGGCGTTCTGCAGGCGGATCACGTCGATCTCGCGCTTCGCCTGGTAGTGCCGCAGCACCTCGGGAATCCGGTCCGGCGTGTCGCCCAGGCGCCCGAACTGCGCGGCGAGCTCGATCGCGTCCTCGAGCGCGAGCTTGGTGCCCGAGCCGATCGCGAAGTGCGCCGTGTGCACCGCGTCGCCCATCAGCACGACGTGGCTGCGGCCGTTGAAGTGCGACCACTGCTCGCACTTGACGCGCTGGAAGTTGATCCACGCCGACCCGCGCAGGTGCCGCGCGTTCGTCATCAGCTTCTCGCCGCGCAGGTTCTTCGCGAAGAGCGCTTCGCAGAACGCGATCGACTGCGCCTGGTCGGCCTTGTCCAGCCCGTGCGCGAGCCACACGTGCTCGGGACACTCGACGATGAAGGTGCTCGTCGTCTCGTCGAACTTGTAGATGTGCGCCGCGAACCAGCCGTGCTCCGTCTTCTCGAAGAGGAAGGTGAACGCGTCGTAGATCTTGTTCGTGCCGAGCCAGATGAATCGGTTGGGGCGGGTGACGATGTCGGGCCTGAACACCTCGGCGTAGCGGGTGCGGATCTTCGAGTTCAGCCCGTCGCTCGCGATCACCAGGTCGGCGTCGGCGAACTCGAGGTCGCTGTCGACCTCGCGGTTGAATTCGAGCGCGACGCCGAGCTCCTCGCATCGAGCCTGCAGGATGTTCAGCATCTTCTTGCGGCCGATCCCGACGAAGCCGTGGCCGCCCGAGCGGATCACGCGGCCCTTGAAGTGCAGCTCGATGTCGTCCCAGTGGTTGAACGCCTGCTGGATCTCGTCCGCGGTCTTGGTGTCGCACCGGCGCATGTTCTCCATCGTCTGGTCGGAGAACACGACGCCCCACCCGAAGGTGTCGTAGGGGCGGTTGCGCTCGACGACCGCGATGTCGTGCGAGGGATCGAGCCGCTTCATCAGGATCGCGAAGTACAGGCCGGCGGCGCCGCCGCCGATGCAACGGATCTTCATCGTGTCGAATCCTTGCGCGAGTCGCGCTGCGCGAGAACCCTGCCGGGCGGATCCGGCGGCAGGGCCACGACGGACTGTACACCAGAATATTTTAGGTTTGAAGTATTTCCGGCCCGACGGCGCGGCTGGCCCCGGCAGCCGTGCAAGGCGCGGGGTCTTCGCCCTGCGCGGCGCGATCGCGGTGGCATGCTGACGCCCCCGAAAGACCGGAGATGGAGTGTGCGATGAAGGCCACCTGGAACGGCGCGCTGATCGCCGAGAGCGACGACACGGTCGTCGTCGAGGGCAACCACTATTTCCCGCTCGCGTCGCTCAGGCGCGAGTTCGTTCGCGACAGCGAGAAGCACACGCACTGCCCTTGGAAGGGCGACGCGAGCTACTACAGCCTCGTCGTCGACGGGCAGGTCAACGCCGACGCCGCCTGGTACTACCCCGAGCCGAAACCGGCCGCGAAGGCGGTCGCAGGGCGGGTCGCGTTCTGGCGCGGGGTCGTCGTCGCGTGAGCCGCGGCCATCCCGGCCGCGTCAGGCGAGCTTCGAGAGCGCGGCGCGCAGCGTCTCGACCGTCCGGTCGACGTTCTGCAGCTTGTCGAGGCCGAACAGGCCGATCCGGAACGTCCTGAAGTCCGCCGGCTCGTCGCATTGCAGCGGCACGCCGGCCGCGGTCTGCAGACCGAGTTCGCGAAAGCGCTTGCTCGACGCGATGTCGGCGTCGGTCGTGTAGCTGACGACGACGCCGGGCGCCTGGAAGCCGGCGGCGGCCACGCTCGGGAACCCGTGCTCCACGAGCATCGCCCTGACCTTGCGGCCCAGATCCCACTGCGCTTCCTTGACCCGGTCGAAGCCGATCGCCTTCGTCTCGAGCATCACGTCGCGCAGGCTCGCGAGCGAGTCGGTCGGCAGCGTCGCGTGGTACAGGTGGCCGCCGCCCTCGTAGGCCTCCATGATCTGCAGCCACTTGCGCAGGTCGCAGGAGTAGCTCGAGCTCTGCGTCGACTCGATGCGTTCGCGCGCGCGCTCGCCCAGCATCACCAGCGCGCAGCACGGCGAACCGCTCCAGCCCTTCTGCGGCGCGCTGATCAGCACGTCGATGCCGAGCGCGGCCATGTCGAGCCAGATCGTGCCCGACGCGACGCAGTCGACGACGAAGATCCCGTCGACGGCCTTCACCGCCTTGCCGATCGCCGCGAGGTAGTCGTCGGGCAGGATCATGCCGGCCGCGGTCTCGACGTGCGGCACGAACACGACGCCGGGCTTCTCGCGCGCGATCCGCTCGACGACTTCCTCGATCGGCGCCGGCGAGAACGGTGCCTGGCTGCCTTTCTCGCGCTGCCGGGCCTTCAGCACCGTTTCGCCGGCGGCGACGCCGCCCATCTGGAAGATCTGCGACCAGCGATAGCTGAACCAGCCGTTGCGCACGATGAGCACCCGCTGGCCCCCGGCGAACTGTCGGGCGACCGCCTCCATGCCGAAGGTGCCGCTGCCCGGCACGACGATCGCGCTGCGGGCGTGGTAGACCGATTTCAGCACGCCGGCGATGTCGGTCATCACGCGCTGGAACTTCTGCGACATGTGGTTGAGCGCGCGGTCGGTGTAGACGACCGAGTACTCGAGCAGGCCGTCGGGGTCGACGTGGGGGAGGAGGGCGGGCATGGCGATGTCCTTTGGGGGTGTCGGCGGCCGTAGAGGGCCGCGTCGGCGCGCATGGCGAAGGAACGGATTGTAGGCGAGCGGCGCACGGGCTGCGTCCGCATACCGGTGTCGACCGAAGGCCGGCCGCGCGCCGGACCGGCCTCGCGAATGCCCCGGCGTCAGCGTGTGGCCGGGCGGGCCTCGCCGCGCGGCAGCAGCGCCGCGACCACGCCGAGCAGCGGGAGGTACGCGACCGCGTGATAGACGAACTCGATGCTGGTGCGATCGGCGAGCACGCCGAGCACCGCCGCACCGAGCCCGCCCATGCCGAACGCGAAGCCGAAGAAGAGGCCGGACACCATGCCGACGCGGCCAGGCATCAGTTCCTGCGCGTACACGAGGATGGCGGAGAACGCCGAGGACAGCACCAGGCCGATGACGATCGTCAGCGCGGTGGTCCAGAACAGGTTCGCGTGCGGCAGCATCAGCGCGAAGGGCGCGACGCCGAGGATCGAGAACCAGATCACCGGCTTGCGACCGATGCGGTCGCCGACCGGGCCGCCGGCGAGGGTGCCGAGCGCGGACGCGAACAGGAACAGGAACAGGTGGACCTGCGCGCTCTGCACCGACAGCCCGAACTTGTCGATCAGGTAGAAGGTGTAGAAGGAGCTGAGCCCGGCGACGTAGAAGTACTTCGAGAAGATCAGCACGAGCAGCACGCCGATCGCGCCGAGCACGACGCGACGCGGGTACGGCGACGCCACCGGTGCGGCCGGCCCGCGCCGGGCCGCCGCCGCCTGCTGGTGCGCGTACCAGCGGCCGACCTGCACCAGCAGCACGATGCCGACGAGCGCGAGCAGCGCGAACCAGCCGACGCTCGCCTGGCCGTACGGCACGATCACCGCCGCCGCGAGCAGCGGCCCGATCGCGGTGCCGGTGTTGCCGCCGACCTGGAAGAACGACTGTGCGAAGCCGTGCCGCCCGCCGGAGGCGAGCCGGGCGACCCGCGAGGACTCCGGGTGGAACACCGCCGAACCCAGCCCGACGAGCGCGGCCGCGAGCAGCACGAAGCCGTACGCCGGCGCGAACGCCAGCAGCAGCAGCCCGCACAGCGTCGAGCCCATCCCGATGGGCAGCGAATAGGGTTGCGGGCGTCGGTCGGTGTAGAAGCCGATCACCGGCTGGAACATCGAGGCCGTCAGCTGGAAGGTGAGCGTGATCAGCCCGATCTGCGCGAAGCTCAGCGAGAAGCGCCCCTGCAGCAGCGGGTACATCGCGAGGATCAGCGACTGCATCATGTCGTTGATCATGTGCGACGCGCTGATTGCCCCCAGCACCCGGTAGGCCACCGGGCGACGCCCGGGCGGGAGCGGAATGGCGGAAGGGACGGTGGACATCGGGGGCCCCTGGTGTGCGCGGCGCGGCAAGATGACGCGGCACGCGAGCGCCGGATTCTAGCCCCGTCGCCGGATCGGCGAGAATGCGGTTCGTCCAGGAAACGGAGAGCGGGCATGTCGGGATCGAACAGCAATGCACCGGTCGCGGTCGTCACCGGCGGTGCGCGCGGCATCGGCCTCGCGACTGTGCGGTGGTTTCTCGCGCGCGGGTACCGGGTCGCGGTGATCGACATCGATGCCGCCACCCTCGGTGCGGCGGTGGCGGCGCTCGCCACGCCGGAGGTGCTCGGGCTGCACGGCGACGTCTCCGATCCGGGCCAGGTCGCCGCGTGCATCGACGACGTCCGGCGCGCCTTCGGACACATCGACGCGCTCGTCAACAACGCCGGCATCGCGGTCTTCAAGCCGGCCGCGCAGACCACCTTCGCGGAATGGCGATCGGTGCTCGGCACCAACCTGGACGGTGCCTTCCTGTGCGTGCAGGCATGCGTGCCGGCGATGCGGGCGCGTGGGGGCGGCGCGATCGTCAACGTCGCGTCGATCTCGGGGCTGCGCGCGAGCACGCTGCGCATCGCCTACGGCACCAGCAAGGCGGCGCTGATCCACCTGACGAAGCAGCTCGCGGTCGAACTCGGCGACGAAGGCATCCGCGTGAATGCGGTCGCGCCGGGCCCGGTCGACACCGAGATGGCGAAGCAGGTGCATACGCCCGCGATCCGCGCCGATTACCACGCCGCGATCCCGCAGAACCGCTATGGCACGGTCGACGAGATCGCCGAGGCGATCGGCTTCCTGTGCAGCCCCGCGGCGGGCTACGTGAACGGGCAGGTGCTCGCGGTGGACGGCGGCTTCGACGCGACCGGCGTGGGGCTGCCGACGCTGCGCGCCGACCGGGCCGCGTCGCGCTGACCTGCGCGCGTGGAACCGGCGCGCAGTCGGTCGCAGGCGCCGGCGCCTTCGCGGGTCAGCGCGATGTCTCCGCGTTGCGCACGGTGATCTGGGTATTCAGCGTCCAGAAGTCGTAGAGCACGCCGACCAGCAGGAAGCCACCGGTGACGAGGTAGAGCAGGCCGGTGATCCACTTGCCCAGGTACATCCGGTGCACGCCGAACAGGCCCAGGAACGTCAGCAGCACCCACGCGATCGTGTAGTCGTAGCGGCCGGCGCGAAAGCGCAAGTCGGCTTCGCGGTCCATCGACGGAATCAGGAACAGGTCGACGATCCAGCCGATCAGGAACAGGCCGAGCGTGAAGAACCAGATCGTGCCGGTGACCGGGCGGCCGTAGTAGAAGCGGTGCGCGCCGAGGAAGCCGAAGATCCACAGCAGGTAGCCGACCGACTTCAGGTGGGTGTCGTTGCGAGCGGGCGCGGGGGCGAGGTCTGGCATCGTGCGTCGATCCTCAGGCGGGAGCGCTCGATTTTACTCGGCGTTGCAACCGTTCGCGCTGCGCTTGCGCGAGCAGTCCCCCGATGCGGGTAAATGGATCGGCCCCTTCGCCGATCCGACGCGCTGAGAGCGGAATGGTGAGCAGCGGCGCATGCGCCGGGAACAGGTCTGAGGCGTCGGTCATCCAGACGAACTGGCTCATGTGCGCACTGCAACGTCCGATCCAAGGGCCTTGCCATCCGAGATGAAATCGAGGATTTCCCGAGCGCGCGACGCCAGATCGTCGCCGATGTCCCGGCGCGTCAGGTCGACACGTGCCGTCGCAGCCTCGGCCAGACACGGATGGAAGACATCGCCGGGCGCGGCGATCAACAGGCACGGCTGTCGGCAGACGGCCAGGCGCTCGCGCAGCGGATAGCCCATCACTGCACGCCAGGCCGGTGCGAAGCTCGCGGGCTGCTTCAGGATCTCGCGCACTTCGGTCGTCAGCACGGCCGGGTCGATCCTTGGGGCGAAACGGCGTGCATGCTCCCGGGTGCGAGCGAACCAGGGCCACCACAGCGCCATGTCACGTCGCATGTGCCACACGCGAAGCAGGTGGCTGCCGTCCCAGGCGGGCGTGATGGGTTCGACGCCTTGCAGCCATGCGGCACCGATCGCTTCCTGCGCGGCTTCTTCGAGGCAGACCGGTGCATCGAGCACCATATCCAGCACGCGCATCGGTGCAGCGAGCGCGAGTTCGACGGCTGCACTTGCACCGCCCTGATGGCCGTACACGTGAAACGACCCGACGCCGAGCCGGTCGAGTACTGCGCGAACGGCAGCCGCCCACGCCGCGGGAGACTGCACACCGTCTCGCGGTGCGTCCGATTCCCCGTGCCCCGGGAGGTCGAGGGCGACGACCGGGTACGATCGACCGATCTCCACGATCAGCGCATCGAGCAGCGCCGAGCTACCGGGAGGGTGATGGATCATCACCAGCGGTGGCGATGCTCGCAGGTCGCCGACACTGCGCAGCAGGATCATCCCGCCGTCGATGTCCACGTAGTCGGTCGTCGTGCGTCCGGGCAGTGCTGTGCACGCTGGTGCGGGCGACGCCGTTGCGCCGGCCGGATGTCTCAGCAGGATCTCCCGCTCGGCACGAAGTGCGGCGTCGGCCTCGCGCGGCATCCGTTCGGTCCAGGTGCCGGGAGGCATCGAGCCGGGCGTCATCCCCTGGCTGTCTCCCGGGCGGCCTCCAAAGCAGACGGGCACCTTCAGGTCCTGCACGACGGCCAGGCCGCGATGACGGTAAGCCGTTGCATAGCCGATCCGATACCCGTCCCCGGCTTCGAGCATCTCGACGACGCCGCGATGCAGGAAGTCGACCCCGGGTACGTCGGTGTCGGCGCGGTGTTCGAGATCCTGCGCATTCCAGGGCCAGAACACGTGCTGCTCCCGATACCTGAACCAGAGCCAGACCAGGTGAGCGCCGTCGAACGAGGGAACGATCGGCGGCAGGTAGGTGCTCAGCCGTCGCGCGCGTTCTTCCGGGGTGTACACCGGAAAGCCGTCGGTGAGCGCCATGGCACATCGGTGCGGGTGACGCGCAGCGAACTCGACGGCGATTTGCGCGCCGGTGTGTCGTCCATAGACCGCGACTTGCGCGATGCCCAGTGCGTCGAGCGTGTCGGCAAGCGCATCGGCCAGATCCTCGGTCGTGGGCTTCTCGAGTGGCAACAGGTCGGACAGGCCGAAGCCGGGCGTGTCCGGCGCGATCACGGTGAAGTGCCCGGCCAGCCCGAGAAGGTAGGGGCGCATCACCTTGGCCGAACAGGCCGACGCATGCAGCACCACCACGACCGGGCCATGGCCGGCGCGATGATAGTGAACGCGGCGCTGTCCGATGCTGATGAAGTGCTTGGTGATGCGAGGGGTCATGGCCGCCACCCGGTTGGTTTTCAGGACAGGCCGAGCACGCCGGGATTCATTCGACGTCCTGGATCCAGTGCGTCCTTGACGCGCTCGAGCAAGGACGTCGAGCCTGGATCGAGCACCGGGCGCCACGGATAGAAGCGGCCCAGTTGCGCGTGCACCGCACCGTGTCTTTCCATGACCTCGCGCAGTTCGATCCGCAGTCGCGACACCAGCTCTCGCGCCGCCTGGTTGAGATCGCGGTTGCCGAAGCGAGCCTGATTGCGCGCTGACAGGTATTTCATGTGGATCGGGTCGAGGCGGTCGTTCCAGTAGAACATCGGTTCGATCGTGACATAGGCGCCGATCGTCGAGATCAGCCACGTATGAAGCACGCCGGCCGTCGTCAGTTCGGCGCCGGAAGCCTCCAGGGTCTCGAGCAGATCGCTCATGCAGCCGGCGGCGCGCGTGAGCGGCAGGATCCCGTGGATCGGGACCCATCGCTCGCCGGCGGGTCCGACCATCCCTCGCACCGAATAGGGCCTGGCCCGCAGGGTCCTGGGAACGACGTCGCTGATGGCCTGTCCTTGCGCGCGACACACCGCGCGAGCCAGGTCCATCTGCGCCTCGGCGATGGCTGCGGTCGCGCCTTCGACCGTGAGGTGCAGCGACCAGCCCGATGCCTTCATCGCACTGCGGCCCATCGCGAGCTGTGCGAGGTCCTTGAGGGCACGCCCCGCCGAGCCGGCTTCCCTGACGACTGCGCCGGCGACACGCATCGCTTCTGCCGCGTCGACCCGCGTCGCCAGATCGGCCTTCAGATCGTCCATCGACAGCGCGCGCGTCACCAGCTCGCGGCGACGCAGCGTGATCAGCGCCGCGAGCATCGCGTCGGCGGTCTCGAAGCGGAACGACGCGAATGTCGCTTCGCGCTCCGGCGCGAGGCGGACCACGACTTCGCTCTTGACGCCGAACGCCCCGCAGTCGCCGAGAAAGAGGCCGGTCAGGTCCGGCCCGGCGTAGCGCTCGAACGCGGACGTGCCCTGGCGCGCCGACGAACCAGTGCGTACGACGGTTCCGTCGATCAGGACGACGGTGAGCCCGATGATCCTGTCGAGTCCGCCGGGCAGGTTTTGGGAGGCTGTGCCCCCGACCGTGCTGTGGCTGCCCGAAATCGGACTGATTTGCGCTGCCCGAAGGCCATGCGGCTCGAGCGCCCTCGCCAGCGCGGCCCAGGTCGCGCCGGCGCCGACCACCGCATGGAGATCGTCGGCATGCACGGTGATCCGGTCGAGGCGGGTGGTGTCGATGATCACCGCTGCGTCGTGCGGCACCGCCCCGGCCGTGTACGAGAGTCCGGCACCGCGCGGCACGATCGCGGTGGCGCTGCCGGACAGTGCGCGCACGACCTGCGCCAGTTCGTCCGTGGACCCGGGCTGCACCACGCAATCGGCCACCACCGCGTCAGGCCACACGTGAACGTCCGACGAGGCAAGCCGGCGCGCGGCCTCGTCCAGCAGCACGTGCTGGGGGCCGACGATGGCCGCGAGCGCTTCGCGCAGGGCCGCGTCCATCATTCGAATCCGAACAGCTTGATCGCGTTGTCGCGCACGATCTTGCGCAGCGGATCGGGTCGGAAGTTCAGCGCGTGAATGTCGTCCATCGCACGCTCCGGATCGATCACGCTCCAGTCCGTACCGAAGAGGAACTTGTCCTGGCCGTAGGTATTGGCGTAGTGGACGGCCTGTGCCGGCCAGTGCTTGGGCGCGTAGGCATCGCCCGCCATGTAGACGTTGGGATGTTTCCAGCACATCGAGATCATTTCGTCGGTCCACGGATACCCGAGGTGTATCCCGATCAGGTTCAACTCCGGAAAGTGCGCGGCGACGCGGTCCAGCGTCATCGGCTTGGCGACGTTCGGCAGTCGGCGGTCCTTCTGGTAGACCAGGCAATGCCCGACCTGCATCATGATCGGCACTTCCAGTTCCGCGCAGCGTGCGTAGTACGGATACCAGACCGCGCTGTCAGGCGCCTCGTCGAACCAGTGCGGATAGAAGTGCGCGCCGACGAATCCATACGTCTTCACCGCCACGTCGAGCTGCTTCAGGCCGGCGATGCCGCGTGTCGGGTCCAGCCCGGCGAGTCCGGAGAAGCGATCGGGATACTTCGCGCAGATCTCGGCGACCCATTCGTAGGGAATCTCCGTCGAGCCCTTCACCCGCAGGTCACCGCAGCGGGTGGCGACGAGCAGCGAGCGTTCGATTCCGGCTCTGTCCATCTTCTCGAGATATTGCTCGATCGTGACGCCCATGCGATCGGGTGCATTGAGCCGGACCTTGCTGCGAAAGTCGTCGTCGGTCGGAATACGCTTCTCGGCGATCGCCTCGGGCGTGTAGAGGTTGACGACGATATCGATGGCGCCATAGCCCAGCCGGGTCTTGGCCGGATCGAAGGGGTAATCATGGGTGCTGCGTGGAGGACGGTCGGACATGATCGATTTCCATCGAGAGGGGGTCGTCGGGTTCGCGGTCGATGCGAGGCGGGTTCAGCGGTGGGGCGGTCAGGTGCCGGCGGCGGCGTGCGACAACACGCTGCTGCCGTCGGCGACGCGCACGCAGGCGGCGACATGCCGCTCGTCCGGGGCGGTGTCCGTGGCCGCTTGCGCACCTGCGTCCGGGCCCGAGGTCGGCAGCAGTGCCGGCGCCTCGACCCTGCAGGCGTCGATCGCCAGCGGACAGCGCGGCGCGAATGGACAGCCCGGCGGCAGGTCGATCGGGCTGGGGATCTCGCCGAACGACGCATGACGTCGCAGCGGGACTTCCGGATCGGCCGGCAATGTCGCCGACAGCAGTGTCTGCGTGTACGGATGGACCGGCGCGGCGAAGACATCGCCGGTGCGACCCTGTTCGACGATGCTGCCGAGATAGAGCACCAGAAGTCTGTCGGTCATCAGCTCGACCGTCTCCAGATCGTGGCTGATCAGCAGCGTCGCGACGCCGGTTTCCCTGCGGATCTCCCCGAGCAGCTGCAGGATGCCCGCGCGCACCGAGAGATCCAGCGAACTGGTGGGCTCGTCTAGCACGAGGAGACGCGGTCGGGTTGCGATCGCGCGAGCGATCGCGACGCGCTGCAACTGGCCGCCGGACAGTTCGTGCGGATAGCGTGCGAGGGATGCCGACGGCAGATGGACGCGTTCGGCCAAGGCGCGCACGCTGCGCGCGCGTTCGTCTCGGTTCAGGCGCGTGTGCAGCAGCAGCGGCTCCTCCAGTGAGCGAGCGATGGTCATGCGCGGATTCTGCGCGCCCCACGGGTCCTGAAAGACGATCTGGATCGCCCCGCGCAGGCGACGCATCGCGCGCTGGGAGAGGTGGGTGATGTCTTCGCCATCGAAGACGATCTGCCCGGCGCTGACGGAGGTCAGGCGCGTGATCAGGTTGCCGATCGTCGACTTGCCGGAGCCGCTTTCGCCGACCAGTCCGAGCGATTCACCCGGCGCGATGCCGAAGCTGACCCGGTTGACCGCACGGAGTGCGGGTCCGGCGCCCATGGGAAACGTCTTGACCAGGTCCCTGACGCATAGCAGGACATCGTTCATGGCGTCGTCTCAGGACAGGGCCGGCTCGGGGAAGTGGCAGAACACCCGGTGTCCTGTGTCCAGCGGGACGCATGGCACGACCGCGCGGCACGCGTCTCGAGCGCGGGGGCAGCGATCCCTGTACGCGCATCCCTCGGGCAGCGCGTACAGATCGGGCGGTGCACCGACGCCGTGGGCGTAGCCGTTGCGCGCAATGCGCTTCGGCGTTGCCGCGATCAGCGCGCCGGTATAGGGATGGCGAGGTGCGCGGAATACCTCGCGTACCGGGCCCTCCTCGACGATCGAGCCTGCGAACATGACGGCCATGCGGTCGCAGTAGTGCGCGACGATGCCCAGGTCGTGGGTGATGATGATCGCGCTCATGCCCCGTTCGCGCACGAGCCGGCGCAAGGTGTCGAGCACCTCCGCCTGCACGGTCAGATCGAGTCCGGTCGTCGGTTCGTCCGCGATGACCAGGCGCGGCCGATTGACCAACGCGGCGGCGATCAGCATGCGCTGTGCGGTTCCGCCCGACAGTTCATGGGGCCACGCCTTCATTCTTCGGTCGGGGTCGGGGATCTGTACGGCAACGAGCATTTCACGGGCGCGCGCGAGGGCCCGCTCGCGCGAACGCTCGCCATGCTCGCGTTGCATGCGAACGAGCTGATCGCCGATGCGCGAGAGCGGATCGAGCGAAGTCTTCGGGCTCTGCGGGATCAGTGTCAGGTCCTTGCCCCGCACGCCGTCGCGCCGGCCTCGGTCGAGCGGCGCGAGCTCCAGACCCTCGAAGCGGATCCGGCCGGCGACCACCCGCGCGGGCGGCCGCAGCAGGCCGAACAGCGCGAGCGCCGTCAGCGACTTTCCGGCGCCGGTCTCTCCGACGAGGCCGAGCACCTGAGCCTCGCCGACGTCGAAGGACACGCCGTTCAGTGCGCGCGCAGTCCGTACCCGGTTGTCGAGCCCGCGTGCCGCGAAGTGCACGTGCAGGTCCTCGACCGAGAGCAGGCTCATCTGCCGGACGCCCTGCGTCTCGGATCGAGCATGTCGGACAGTCCGTCGCCGAACAGGTTGAGTCCGAGCACCATCGCCATCAGCGCGAGTCCGGGAAAGACCGCGACCCACCACTCGCCGGTGATGACGAATTCCGCACCCTGGCGGATCATCGCGCCCCATTCGGGTGCGGGCGCCTGGATGCCGACGCCGACGAAGGCCAGCGTCGCACTGATGCGCACCGCCCAGGCCATCCGCATCGGAAGTTGCGCCGTCGCGCCGAGAAGGGCGTTCGGCAGGATGTGGACCAGCATGATGCGCCACTGCGGACAGCCGATCGCCACGGCCGCCTTGACGAACGTGGCCTCGCGAAGGATCAGCACCTCGGCGCGCACGATTCGCGCGAAGATCGGACTGTCGAGCACGCCGATCACCAGCACCACGCTGATCAGGCTCTGGCCGACGGCGGCGACGAACGCGAGTGCCAGGATGATGGTCGGGAAGGCGCGCAGGACGTCGAGTACCCGCAGCAGCAGTTCGTCGATCAGGCCACCCTTGTATCCCGCCAGCAAGCCGAGAGGCAGGCCGATGCCCAGCATGATCAGGCCGGCGGGCACGGCGATGCCGAACGCGTAGCGGCTGCCGTGGATGACGCGAGAGAGCACGTCCATGCCGTTGCCGTCACTGCCGAACCGGAACGTGTCGCCGGGTCCCTTGAGTGTCTCGTACGGGTGGCTCGCGATCGGATCGAAGGGGGCGATGACATCGGCGAAGAGTGCAAGCGCTGCAAAGAACAGAACGACACACGCGCCGATCGCGAAGGTCGGACTGCGTCTCGCCAGGCCGATCAGCCACCCGTGCCCCCGCCATCGTCGCGCATCGATCGCCACCGTGTTCACGCGCCTGCCTCGCTGCGGGGTTCGAGCAGCAGGATGAGCAGGTCGATGACCATGAAGACGACGACCGAGAACAGCGCGAGCGTGAGCACGTAGCCCTGCACGACGGCGAAATCACCGAGCAGGATGGCGTTGAGTCCCCATTGGCCGAGGCCGCCCCACGAGAAGATGAACTCGATCAGCGCCGCCGCCGCGAGTAGCGAGGTCAGCTCCGAGCCGAAAAAGGCCAGGATCGGGCCGAGCGCGTTGCGCAGGGCGATGCGTCGGACCGTTGCGCGCGAGAAGCCGTTCGCCCGCGCGTAGCGCACGTAGTCGCTCGCCATGACGTCGATCGCGATCGCGCGCGCGTGCTTGATGATCGGCGCCGCCGCGAGCAGGGTGAAGCACGCGACCGGCAGCGCCAGATGCGCGAGCGCCGAGCGCAGGGCTTCCCAGTTCGCCGAGATCAGGCTGTCGAGCACGGTGCTCCCCGTCACCACGTCCGGTGCGACGACCTCCATCCCGATCCGTCCCATCGGCGGAGGAGCCCAGCGAAGCACGTAGAAGAAGACCAGGATCGCCATCAATCCCATCCAATAGGTCGGGATCGAGAATCCTGCCAATGACCAGAAGCGCGTCATCTGGTCGAACAGGCCATTTGGTCGGGCTGCCGCGCGCAGGCCGACCGGGATGCCGATCAGCGCGGCGAGACCGACCGAGAGCAGCACGAGTTCGAGCGTTGCCGGAAACAAGGTCCTGATCTCGTGCAGTACCGGTGCGCCCCCTTGCCAGGACACGCCGAGGTCGCCCTGGAGCAGGCGCGTCAGGTAGGCGAGGAACTGCTCGAGCAGCGGCCGATCGAGCTGCAGTTGCGCGCGAATCGCCGCGAGCATCGGCTCGTCGGCGATCGGCCCGGCCAGCAGCGCGACCGGATCGGCGCCGCCGATCCGGATCAGCATGAAGGTCAGGAACACGATGCCGATGATCACTGGCACCGAGACCAGCAGGCGGACGACGACGAAACGACCGACCCGATACCCGGGATGCTTCCCCGGGGCGCGACTCACTTCACGCAAGCGAGATCCTTCCAGACGAGGCGGTTGTGGGGTTTCCACAGGAAGCCCGTCATGCAGGCTGCGAACACCTCGTGCGTACCCGGCAGAAAGGTCTCGATGAAGGTCGCCGAATCCGCCTGCCGCGTCTGCGCGTCGGCGAGCAGCGCGAGCCAGGCCTTCTCGTCGCGTTCGACCACCGACGCGTCGATCAGCTTGTCGAGCGCGCTGTCGCAGTTGGCATTGACGTTGGAAGAGCCCTTGCAGTGTGCCGTCAGGAACAGGTTGTAGGAGGGATCGGGCACGAAGCTCGACGTGAGGTGGGTCAGGAACGGGACGCTCCAGACGTTCATCGTGCGCCGCGCCAGCATCTCGGTCGAGGGAATCCGCTTGGGCGTGACCCGGATACCGGCCTTGGCGAGCGACGCCTGCATCTGCAACGCCAGCGGTTCTTCCCACCACCAGTTCGTGCTGTACTCGAGCGTCACGTCGATGCCGTCCGGATGGCCGGCGTCCTTCAGCAACTGCTTCGCCTTCTCGTGGTCTGTCTCGTACTTGTACGCGTCGATCGCGCCGGGCATCGGTGCATTGACGACCGACCGTGAGCGGGTGCCCTGGCCCAGGAACACCGCCTCGCCGATGGCGGCGTAGTCGGTCGCGTAGGCGATCGCCTGCCGGACCTCGCGCTTGTCGAACGGGGGGAAGCGGGGGTTCATGCGCACCGTGGCGCTCCCGAAACCGGGGACGCTTTCCACCTTGACGGTCTTGTCCTTTCGCAGGGCCGCGAGTTGCTGGAACGGCAACTGCTCCGCGTATTGCACCTGACCCGTGCGGACCAGCGCGACGCGGGTCGCGGGCGAGGGAACTTCGCGCCACACGATGCGTGAATAATAGGGCTTCTCGAAAGCGTAGTTCGGATTGACGACGAAGACCGCCTGCTGCCCGGCCTGCACCGACTGCACGTGATAGGGCCCGTACCCGGCCGTGTTCAACGCGAGCCACTTCGCGGCATACGGGTCTTCCGGGGTGGCGTGCTTCTTCGCCTCGACCGAGTCGAAGATGGCCGGCAGGTGAAGCGTCAACGCGGCGAGGAAGATCCGGTTCGCTGCACTGAGTGTGTACCTGACTTCGTAGCGGGAGATCGCTTCGACCTTGTCGATGCGCGCGGCGTTGCGCATGAACCGGCCGGTGCGCTTCTGGCTTTCCGATTTTGCATAGGTCCAGACGATGTCCTCGGCAGTCAGTTCGTTCCCGAACGGACTCTTGACGCCTTGCCTGAGCGTGAACGTATAGACCTTGCCATCGTCCGACACGTCCCAGCGCGTCGCCAGGTGTGGCTCGATCTTTCCCGGATCGACTTCAGGCCTGCCATTGGCGCCCGTTCGGGTGCCGTATCGGGTCAACCCCTCGTAGAGATTGACAGCCGCCTCGATCTGGCCCGGCACCCAGATATCGGGATCGAACCCCTTGGGCGTGGCCGCCATGGCCATGACCAGGGTCTGTACCTGTGCCTGGGCGCCGGGGGCGGATGCCAGCAGGGAACCGATGCAAAGGGCAATCGAATTCAGGGCGCGCTTCATGTTCGGTCTCACTCCGGAAATGCGGCGGAACGCCCGAATATCGTCCCGATGTTCGGGGCCACGCCAGTTTTTGGCACGGTCGGGTCTTCCTGTCTTCGGCGGTCGGTGAATCTTGTCGTGAGCCGGCAGTAAAGTCTACGCTGCGGCTCGCCATTTCCGAAACGCCCGCGAGCCGGCCCGCACCGGGTGCCCCTGACACGCCACTTCGCAAGACGCCATGTCCCTCATCGACTCCACCGGCACCGTGCGCCCCGGCGCTTCCCGATCGATCCTGATCGCCGATGGCATACGATCGGCTTCGAGGCGTACGCCCGCGAAGGTCGCGATCGCGGAATCCGGCCGCACGCTGACCTACCGGCGCCTGATCGATCGCATCGATCGGGTTTCGAATCTGGCACGGGATGGACTGGGACTGCGCCACGGGGAGCGCGCGGCGCTGCTGTCACCCAATCGGCTGGAGTACCTGGAGTTGGTCTGCGGCCTTTCGTCGGCCGGGATCGCCGTCGCGACGATCGGACCGGCCTCGTCGGCTCCCGAGATCCGCTTCCTCTGCGAAGACTCGGGCGCGCGCGTGCTCTTCGTCGACCCCGCGCTCGAGGAGATCGCGCGCGCGTCGGTGCCGCACGGCGTCGAGCGCGTCGTCGTACTGGGTGACGCATACGAGGCACTGCTCGCCGACGCCTCGAGCAGCGTCCTTGACGCCGCTGTCACCGAGCACGACATCTTCTCGATCCCGTACACCTCGGGCGCGACCGGACGTGCGAAAGGCGTGCTCCTGTCGCATCGCGGCCGCGTGTTGGCGTGCTATGCGATGGCCTCCGAGCACGGCTGCTACGGCCCGGACGATCGGGCAGTCGCGACGACGCCGATGTTTCACGGTGCCGGCTTCCTGATGGCACTGGTGCCGATCTTCTTCGGTGGCTCGGTCGAGATCCTGCCGAGGTTCGACATCGAGCGCCTGATCGCCACCATCGAATCGACCCGGGCGACCAGCGCGTACATGGTGCCGACGCACTTCTCGGCCCTGTTCGCGCTTGGCGATCGCGCGAAGCGCTACGATGTCGGCTCGCTCAAGGCGGTCATCTCCGGTACTGCGCCGCTCGCGCAGTCGCTGAAGGCCCGGATCATCGATTTCTTCGGCGAGGGGAAGCTGTTCGAGCGCTACGGGACCACCGAGACCAATATCGTCACGGCGCTGCGCCCCGCGGACCAGCTGCGCAAGATCGCCTGTGTCGGCCAGACGCTCCCGGCAACGTACATCAGGGTCGTCGACGACAGCGGCAACGAAGTGCCGGCCGGCGACGTGGGCGAATTGATGGTGGCGTCGCCGTACTGCTTCTCGGGTTATCACAACATGCCCGAGGCGACCGCGAACGCCCTGCGAGGCGATTGGTTCATGACCGGCGACCTCGCGCGGGTCGACGACGAAGGCTACCTGTACCTCGTCGATCGAAAGCAGGACATGATCATCACCGGCGGCGAGAACGTCTATCCGCGCGAGGTGGAAGAGGTGCTGCTCACCCATCCGGCAGTGCGGGAGTGCGCCGTCGTCGGTGCGCCGCACGAATACTGGGGCGAGGCGATCACGGCCTTCGTCCTGCTGCGCGATGACTCGACGGGGGCGCTCGAGCAGCTCGACGCGTTGTGTCGGGCGCGACTGGCGCGCTACAAGGTCCCCAAGGACATCCGCATCGTCGCGTCGCTGCCACGCAACAGCATGGGCAAGATCCTGCGTCGAAAGCTGCGGGACGAACTGGCCGGCTAGCGCGGCGACGCCGCGATGCCGAGGCGCGGGCGCCCGGCATCCTGCCGCGCTGCGCGGATGTTCAGCGCCAGAGCTTCTCCGACGCCAGCCTAGCACCCTCCCGCATCGCGTCGAGCTTCTGCCAGACCAGCGTCGGAAACACCCGCGGGCGACTCGCGACGGTGGAGAATCCGCAGTCGGTGCCGGCGATCACCCGGTCGCGCCCGACGATCGCGGCGAAGCGCAGCAGCCGCTCTGCGATGAGCTCCGGGTGCTCGATGCAGTTGGTGTTGGTGTCGAGCACGCCGGGTATCAGCAGCTTGTCCTGCGGGATCTCGGCTGCGCGCTCGGCGAACACTGCGTGCTCGTGGGCATGGCGCGGATTCGCCGCCTCGAACAACAGCTGATTCGGGCGCGCCTGCATGACGATGTCGAAGACCTCGGCGATCGGGACGTCGTGGGTGTGGGGGCCGGGGTAGTTTCCCCAGCACAGGTGCATGCGCATGCGCGCCGGGTCGATCCCCCGGGTCGCGTGGTTCAGCGCCAGCATGTTCCGGTGCGCGACCCGCTTGAACTCGTCGAGCGACAGGTGCCGGTAGCCGGTGTGCCGGCCCATCGCGAGATCCGGCGCGTCGATCTGCAGATCGAAGCCGGCGGCGACGATCGCTTCGTACTCGCCTCGCATCGCGTCGGCCAGCGCCTCGACATAGGCGTCGTCGTCCGGGTAGTACCGGTTGGCCATGAACATCGAGATCACGCCCGGGGACGCAGCGTTCATGAACGCGCCGACCGGTGGGTGCCGGTCGAGCGCCGCACGGAAGTTCGCGAGATCGGCCTGCAGCAGTGCGTCGTCGCGCGGCGCGACCGGGCCATTGCAGGCGGGCGGCGCGAGCGGATTCTCCTGGGCATTGCCCTGCATGAACGCGGCGAACGCCGGGTTCGCGACCAGATCGGCGGCGCCGTTGAGCGGCGTGCCTTCGCCGTCGAAGCCGGTCAGCCGGTGCTTCAGGTAGTTGGTGTACGACATCTTGGACATCTCGCCGTCCGACACCAGGTCGACGCCGGCGGTGATCTGCCGAGCGACGACGTCGTCGACCGCGGCAGCGATCTCGGTCGCCACTGCCTCGGTCATCCGGGCATCGCCGCGGTCGATCGAGACCAGTTTCGGCACGAGCGAGTCCGGGCGCGGCAGGCTGCCGACGTGGGTCGTGAGGATTCGGTGGTGCGTTGCGCTCATTCGTGTGCTCCGACGTACTTCAATTGCCGCCATCGTCAAGTGCCGTCGCCTGCGCGAGGTCGACGTCGTCCCAGAAGCCGATGTGGATGCCAAGCTGGAACTCGCTGCCGGCGTAGTCCTCGATCGCCTGGTCGGATCGGGTGACCCTGTTGTGATGCATCGTCGACCAGTCGAGCAGTTCCGCGTGAAGTGCGTCCAGCACGGGTCTCGCCTCGGGCGCATTGCCCATGTCGTGCAGTTCGTCCGGATCGCTGCCGAGGTCGTAGAGCATCGGACGATAACCCGGTGCGCGGATCATCTTCCAACGGCCGTCGAAGATCATCTGCAACTGACACTGCGCGATCTCGCGCTCGAGCAGCTTTCGCGCGCGGCGCGGCGAGTAGTCGTATTCGCTGACGACGAACCGGCGCGGCTCGGGGGGCCGCGCGCCGTGAAGCAACGGGCGCAGCGATCGACCTTCGATGACGTGTCGCGGAACCGTGCCGCCGGCGACCTCGACGAAGGTCGGCAGCAGATCGATCGATTCGATCAGGGCGTCGGATACCGTGCCTCGGGTCGGGTCGGCGTCGCGCGACGGGTCGACGACGATCAGCGGGATGCGCACCGACGCGTCGTGGAACAGCTCCTTCTCGCCCAGCCAGTGATCCCCGAGGTAGTCGCCGTGGTCTGCCGTGAAGACGATCAAAGTGTCGTCGCTGCGTCCGGTGCGCTCCAGCCATCCGAGCAGGCGTCCGATCTCGTCGTCGATCTGGGTGATCAGCCCCATGTAGGCCGGAATCACGCGTTCGCGCACACCGGGTCGGCTGAAGACCTCGCACACGCGGTGGCGCTGGTAGGCGGCGAGAATCGGGTGCGGGTCGATGCGCTCGGCGTCGCTGCGGATCGCCGGCACGACGTCGTCCGGGCCGTAGAGCGCGTGGTACGGCGCCGGTGCCACATACGGCCAGTGAGGCTTGATGTAGCTCAGATGCAGGCACCACCGATCGCTGCCCGCCTGCTCGATGAACGCGATCGCGCGAGAGGTGGTGTACGCGGTTTCGGCGTGCTCGGCGCGCACGCGGGCAGGGCGGTTCACGTTCGAGAGCAACCAGCCCGAGAGCGCCTCGCCGTGCTCGCCCTGGACATGATGCGCCCAGTGATGGATCGGATCGGCGCCGTCGTAGCCGACCGCGTTCAGGTACTGGTTGTAGTGGCTGGGCTTCTTGTCGAGCGACGGCGGGTGGATCCCGTCGAGCCGGTCCCAGGCTTCGAATCCACATTGCGAGAGGCGGGCGCCGATCTCGCCGTGCGGATCGATCCCGAGGCGGGTCATGCCGGCGACGTCGGCTGCCATGTGGGACTTGCCGCACAGCACGGTGCGCATGCCGAGCGGGTTCAGGTGGTGGCCGATGTTCCACTCGCCTACCGGCAGCGGCGCGGCGTTCCAGGTGACCCCGTGACTGCGCACGTAGCGTCCGGTGTAGAAGCTCATCCGGCTGGGGCCGCAGATCGGCGACTGCGCGTAGGCGTGCGAGAAGCGCACGCCGCGCGCGGCCAGCGAATCGATGTGCGGCGTGCGGATCGTCGGGTGTCCGGCACACGCGAGGTAGTCATGGCGAAGCTGGTCGCACATGATGAAGAGGATGTTGCGCGCCGACATGAATGGGCTGTGTGCCGCCGGTGAATGGATGCGGGTGGGCCTGCTCAGGCGTCCGAGGGCATGACCTCGCCGCCGGATGCCTTCGTCAGGTCGTTGCGGAACTCGAACAGTTCGGGAAAGAAGTAGTAGCCGGTCGTGGCTGCGAGATAGTCCTTGAAGAAGGTCCCGCCGGTGCCGCGCGCGCGGATGCCGATCTGGCGGCGCACCATCAGGATGTGATTGTGCCGCCACGACTGGAAGCGCCGATCGATCTCGAACGCGTGCTCGGCGAGCTGGAACAGGTCGTGGTCGATCCATCGGTTGCGATAGACCTCGAGCAGCGTCTTGCCGCGCCGCTCGAACACCGCGAAGAAGGCGTCGCGAAGCGTGCGCGGGTGGCTCGCCGCAAGACCGGGCCAAATCTTCTCGACGCGCTGCACGTACTCGTCGCCGGCGGTCTGGCACAGCCCGATCATCACCTCGACCTCGCGGAACTGGCGCGACTGCATGCCGGAGGCGCCGGTCAGTTCGCCGCGGAACTCGGCGAAGTCGGCCGCCGACATCGTCTCCATCACGGTCCAGTGCGCTTCGGCGAGCTTGAGGATCTCGCCGACGCGCTTGAGCAGCCAGTTCGCCTGGGCGAGGTCGTCGGCGTCGAGCAGCGCGAGGATCCGCTTCAGGTCGTAGATCAGGTGCTTGAACCACAGTTCGAGCACGTGGTGGACCGTCACGAAGACGTGCTCTTCCGGGTGCGTGGTGATCGGGCGCATCACCGAGAGCAGCTTGTCGAGCTGCAGGTGGTAGATGTAGTCGAACTGCTTCGTCGGCTGCGGCTTCGGATCCTGGCTCGCCTGCGTGTCGGTCAT
Source organism: Lautropia sp. (assembly GCA_050248115.1). Lineage (GTDB taxonomy): Bacteria > Pseudomonadota > Gammaproteobacteria > Burkholderiales > Burkholderiaceae_E > Lautropia. Next base: position 33,067 of record JBFWSZ010000006.1, on the reverse strand, counting down.
CGATGAACTCCCGGAGAGGATGGGTCCGACCCGGGCACGCCCGCCATGGTGACCCTGTGACTGCGCACGACGCCGGCCCGCATCAGGCGCTCCTGTCCTGCGCGAGCAGCGTGTCCGCATGCGCGATCGCGCGTTCGAGCAGCGCCATCAGCGTGGCGTACTCGCTCGCCGTGTAGAGATCCTGGAACTGCGCGCTCACGCGCAGCGCCTTTGGCCTGAGCTTTCGATAGAGCGCGCGTCCCTTGGCCGTGATGAAGAAGCGCATCTGACGGCCATCGTCCGGATCGGGCTGCCTGCGGAGCAGGCCGTCGTGCTCGAGCCGCGTGGCCAGTCGACTGACATGGGAGGGGTCGACCGATGCGCGTCGCGCCAGTTCTCGCAGGTGCGTATCGCCTTCGCGCGCCAGCGACCAGAGCATTCGCCACTCCTGTATGCGCAGCCCGTGAGGCCGCAGCACCTCGCGCTGCATGATGACGCTCAATCGTGCTGCGAGCCGGCGTACCGGTACGTTGAAGACCGGGCGCTCGGAGACCGTTGTCCGGTTCTGCTTGCTCAATGATGCACCCCAGGTCCGTTGCCCTTCCGGCCGATCGATATCGTAGCTTAAGCAATATTCTTGTTGCGTGCACGGGAAATCTCTGCGAAGCTGCGGCGAATGCGGCGGGGCACGCGTCGCGTCGGGTGAACGGCCCGCAAGCGATCCGCAAGCAACCCGACCGTCCACTGGCAAGGGGGAGACATGATTCGCGCTGGCAAGCTGGTTGGCTCGGTGGCCGCGGCCACCGTCGGACTGGGCGCGAGCATCGCGGCTGCGCAGGTCCACCTGACGGCCGAGACGGCCTCGCCTGGTGGCCCTCCGAACCTGTCGATGTCGCATCTGGCCGAAGTGGCGTCGGCCGCCGGTGTCGCGAGCTTCCAGATCCAGGCCGGCCAGACGCTCACCAACACGGTCCTGAACGTCGCCGAGGGCAAGACCGATGTCGGCAACGCGCCATTGCTCCTGGTGTTCCTGCTCAGCAAGAGCCTGGGTCCGTACGCGACGCTCAAGGGCAAGGGTGCCGAAATCGCCGACAACCTTCGCGCGCTCTATCCGTACAACCTCGGCTCTTACACCCTGTTCGCGTTCGACAGCACCGGCATCGCCGACTGGGGCGCGCTCAAGGGCCGGACGGTCTTCAACGGCCCGCCCAGAGGTGCCGCAGTGACCGGCGCGCGCCAACTCGTGAAGCTGGTCACCGGCCTGGACGACGGCAAGGATTACAAGGGGCTGCAGGTCAACTGGGGCCAGGCGGACAAGACGATCTCCGACGGATCTGCCGATGCCTTCCTGCTGCCGGAGTCCCATCCGTCGCAGCGCATCGTCACCGCGCAGGCCGCGGGCACCGTGGTCGTCTACTCGATTCCCAAGGCGGTCGCCGACGGCGAGGCGTTCAAGCGCTGGGCGACGTCGCCGGGCAACGCGCCAACCACCATCGACGCGGCGCGGCTCGGATACCGCGGCGTGAAGCTCAAGTCCGAGGACGGCGTCTTTCGCGGCGTCAACATCACCGGTGCCGACGTCGTCCACAAGAAGATGGACGTCGAACTCGCTCGCAAGATCACCGCGGCCTACATTGCGTCGATGGAGAAGCTCAAGGCGAAGACGCCGTTCGCGCCGAACCTGGGCATTGGGGAACTGGATGCGACCCTGTCGGGCTTCTGCGGCCCGAACCCGCTGAAGTACCACCCGGGCGCGATCGCCGCGTGGGAAGCGGCAGGGTACAAGGTACCGGACTGCGCGAGACCGAAGCCCTGAGCCAACGACGGGCGCTCGCAGTGGCTTCCCGCATTCAGGCACCCGGTCGACGCTGCCCGAGATGACCGCCGACGAGCCGGAATCGAGGCCGGTCGCACGCGATCGCGGCCATGCTGTCGCCGCGGTGCTCGGCCTCGTCCTGGTCCTGGTCGGCATCGTCAACGCGATGCCTGCGATTCCGGGTCTGGACGCCTGGATTGCCGCGATGGCCGGGTCGGCGGACGTGGTGATACGCCGATTTCCGTACCAGTACCTCTATCCGCTGGTCTTCCTGTTGATGATGACGATCGTCGCGCTGCGCCATTCCCTCTGGCGCGACGCCCGGCGTGCGCAGAAGGGTCGATCTGTCACCCTGATGGCGCTGATCGCGGACCTGATGCTGGTCGGTACCACGCTGCTGGTGGTGTTCACCTACCTGATCGAGATTCCCAGTGTCTGTCTGATCGACCAGTTCAGCGGAGAAAGGGCCCAGCTGATCGCCGACACCTTGCGCGCCGAGCAGGATCTCGCGAAGGCCTACGGCCTGCCGGTACCCGAATCGGTCGACGATCCGCAGTGCGTGCGCACGCTCGGCGTCTGGCTGTTCGCGGTGGTCGCGCTGGCGATGCTCGTGTTCCTGGGCTACAACGTGCGGGTGTGGGGGCTGCCGCTCGTGATGGTCGCGATCGCCGTGGCGCTCTACACGAACGCGACCGTACTGGTCTGGTACTTCAACGGCACCGAGGACATCAGCAAGTACCTGGTCACCAAGCTGGGTGGCGAGCCGCGGCAACTGATCGACGGCCGGCCCAACGTGCTCGATATCCTGATCAACAATTCGCAGGGTCTGCTCGGCCGCTTCATGGACGTGCTGCTCAACACGGTATTCCCGTACCTGATCCTGGGCAACCTGTTCGGTGCGTCGGCCGGCGGCAAGGCGCTGATCAAGCTCGCGTTTCACTGGACCCGGCGGCTGCGCGGGGGGCCGGCGCACGCGGCGATCGTCAGTTCGGCGATGTTCGGCACGATATCCGGCGGGCCGGTCGTCAACGTGATGTCGACCGGCGTGCTGACGATCCCGATGATGATCAAGCGCGGCTTCTCGCGGACCTTCGCCGGCGGCGTAGAAGCCGCGGCGTCGAGTGGCGGCTCGATCATGCCGCCGGTGATGGGCGTCGCCGCCTTCGTGCTGGCGGCGCTGACGGCGGTGCCCTACCGCGAGGTCATCGTCGCGGCGCTGATTCCCGCGCTTGCCTATTACGGTTGCCTGTTCCTCACCGTGGTCTTTCAGGCGCGAAAGCAGGGGATCGAGGCGATCGGCGAGTTGGCGGACGAGTATCGGCTCACCCGCACCGATGCGATGCACCTCGTGATGATCTTCGCCCCGATCGGGTTGATCCTGCTGCTGCTGCTCACGCCCAAGGAAGCCATCGGATGCGGCGCGATCGCCGGATGGCTCGGCGTCGAACGGGTGATCGAGGCGGGCGCCTGCCGCGCGCAGGACCTGCCTTTCGTCTTCAAGCTGGTCCAGAACTCGGTCGGCGATGCAAGTGCAGCCGGCTGGTGGTCGATGCTCCTGCTCGCCGGGCTGCTGTTCCTCGATGCGGACATGCGCGCCAAGCCTCGCCGGCTGGTCGAAGCACTGGCGCAGTCGGGAATGATGATCAGCACGCTCTACCTGATGTTCCTCGCGGTATCGATCATCGACTTCTGCCTCAATTTCACCGGCCTGTCGGGCTATGTGACGCTGGACGTCCTCGGCTGGCTTCGATCCTTCGATGCGCAACTGGCCACGAGCGGCTTTTTCCTGCTGCTCGCGCTGCTGGTCGCGATGGGCCTCGCCGTGCTGCTGGGCATGGGCATGCCTGCGGTGCCGGCGTACATCAACGTCGCGCTGGTGATGGGCCCGGTGCTGTCCGGCCTGGGGATCGCGAACTTCACCGCGCACATGTTCGTGTTCTATTTCGCCATCGCGTCGGCGATCACGCCGCCGGTCGCGATCGCCGCGTTCGCCGCGGCATCCATTTCCGGATCCGATCCGATCGCAACCGGGTTCTCGGCCGTGCGCGCCGGTCTGGTGATGTTCCTGATTCCGTTCGTGTTCGCGTTTCACCCCGAACTGTTGCTGATCGACGCGGCGTTGATCGATCCCGCCAGCGGCCCCGGACAGGTGCGCTATCTTGCCGGCCATGACGGCCAGGTCCACTGGGCGGTGTTGGCCTGGCTGCTGGCGCGGCTCGCGTTCGCGGTCTATCTCGCGACCAGTGCCGTCTCGCGTTTCGACCTGCGCGCGCTGCGCTGGTGGGATGTGCTGTCGAGACTGGGTTCGGCGCTGGCGATGCTGAGCGACGCGATTCCGATCCAATTGGGCGGGATCGCCTTGGGCGCACTCCTGGTGGGTGCGCAGTATTTCCCTGGGCGTCGATCGCCCGCAAGACGTATCGATTCCCCTCGCGCGTCCGCGATCCGGATCCAGGAATGAGCACCGAGAACCTGCTGATCATCATGTCCGACGAACACCAGGCCCGCGCGATGGGGTGTGCCGGGCATCCGTTCGTCCAGACGCCGAATCTCGACGCGCTTGCGGCACGCGGCACGCGTTTCGAGCACGCGTACACACCGTCGCCGATCTGCGTGCCGGCGCGGGCGTCCTTCGCCACCGGCCTTCACGTGCACCAGACCCGGCTATGGGACAACGCGATGCCCTACACCGGCGCGATCCCGGGGTGGGGGCACGGGTTGCAGGCCGCCGACGTGCCGGTCGAGAGCATCGGCAAGCTGCACTACCGCGCGCGAGAGGATCCGGCCGGCTTCGACGTCGAGCACCTGCCGATGATGGTCGCGGACGGGGTCGGCATGGTCTGGGCCTCGATCCGGCGCGAGGGCGAGCGCATCTGCGGTCATGGGCGGATGCTGGGCGAGCGGATCGGACCCGGCGAGAGCAAGTACACCGCCTACGACCGTTCCGTCACCGACCGGACAGTGCAGTGGTTGCGCGACCGCGCAAGTGGCACCGACCGGCGGCGCTGGTGCCTGTACGTCGGGCTGGTCGCGCCGCATTTCCCCTTGGTCTGCCCGCCCGAGTTCTATGCGCGCTACCCGCTCGATCTGCTGCCGCCGGTCAAGCTGCACCCGGCCGACGGACATCGGCGACATCCCTGGGTCGAGAAGCAGAACGCGCACGTGAACAGCGAAGCGTTGTTTCGCGATCCCGACGAGCGGCTGCGGGCGATGGCCGCGTACTACGGGCTGGTCAGCTGGCTCGACCACAATGTCGGCAGGATCCTGCTCGCGCTGGACGAATACGGATTCGCCGACAGCACCACCGTCGTCTACACCTCCGATCATGGCGACAACGTCGGTGCACGCGGCCTGTGGGGCAAGTCCAATCTCTACCAGGAGTCGGTCGGCGTGCCGATGATCGTCAGCGGCGCGCGCGCGCCGGCCGGACGCTGCGCGACGCCGGTCAGCCTGATCGACCTGTCGATGACGATCGCCGACCACTTCGGCACGCGACTCGACGGCGCGCCCGGCGCGTGCTCGTTGTATCGGCTCGCAGCCGCTTCGGCCGACCCCGAGCGGATCGCGTTCAGCCAGTACCACGCCGCCGGTGCCGTCTCGGGCGCGTTCATGGTGCGCAAGGGGCGCTGGAAGTACCACCACTACGTCGGGTTCGCGCCGGAGCTCTTCGATCTCGAGACCGATCCGGAGGAAACGCACGACCTCGCCGGCGATCCGCGGTACGCGCCCACGCTCGCTGCGATGCGAAGCGAACTGCTCGCGATCTGCGACCCGGACGCCGTCGACCGGCAGGCCTTCGACGACCAGGATGCGCTGATCCGCGGATACGGCGGTCGGGAAGCCGCGCTGAAGCTGGGTGCACGCGGCGCGACGCCGCCGCCGGAGGTCTGAGCCTCGGCCGCGATGCCCGGCAGGGGGGTCAGGTGACGTGGCCTCGCTGGCTGAACTCGGGTCGTTGCCATTCGCCGGATTCGAGTACCTGCTGCAGATGCACGGCCGCGTCGAACGCGTCGACGTATCGGAGGTAGAGCGGCGTGAGGCCGAAGCGCAGGATGTCAGGCGCTCGAAAGTCGCCGATCACGCCGCGTGCGACCAGGGCCTGCATCACCGGGTAGGCGATGCGTGGATGGGCGAAACTCACCTGGCTGCCCCGAACGGCATCATCCGCCGGCGATACGCAGTCGAGTGCCGGGCAGCGTGTGCCCACCTCCTGCGAGAACAGGCGGCCCAGCGCGAGCGACTTGGCCCTGAGGGCCGCCATTCCGCCGAGCGGTTCGGCCGCCAGCACGGTGTCGACGCCGCATTCGAGCGCGGCCATCGACAGCAGCGGCGGCGTTCCGCACAGGTATCGGGCGATGCCTGGCGCCGGACGATACCCGGGCGTGAAATCGAAGGGCGCGGCGTGCCCCATCCAGCCGGACAACGGCTGCTGGAACCGTTCGGCGTGGCGCGGATGCACCCAGACGAACGCCGGCGCGCCCGGCCCGCCGTTGAGGAACTTGTAGCCGCAGCCGATCGCGAAGTCGGCGTTCACCGCCTTCAGTTCGAGCGGCACCGCGCCGGCGCTGTGGGCCAGGTCCCAGATCGTCAGCGCGCCGGCGGCGTGTGCGGCGTCGACCAGCGCGCGCATGTCGTGCATCAGGCCGGTGCGATAGTTCACGTGCGTGAGCGTCAGCACCGCGATGCGCTCGTCGAGCTGCGAGGCGATTTCGGCGGCGTCGACCAGCTTCAGTTCGAGGCCGCGTTCGCGCGCCAGCGATTCGGCGATGTAGAGGTCGGTCGGGAAGTTGGTCCGCTCGCTGAGGATCACGTTGCGCGACCGACCGTCGGCAGCCGCGATCGTCAACGCGGCGGACAGCACCTTGAACAGGTTGACGCTGGTCGAATCGGCGACCACCAGTTCCGCCGCGTCGGCGCCGACCAGGCGCGCGATCTTGTCGCCGACGCGTCGCGACAGTGTGTACCAGCCCGCGTCGTTCCAGCTTCTGATCAGGCCGTTTCCCCATTCCTCGGTCGCGACCTGCTGCAGCCGGGCGGCGGCGGTGCGAGGCAACGCACCCAGCGAATTGCCGTCCAGATAGATCACGCCCGCGGGCAGCGCGAACTGCTCGCGCAGGCTGGCCAGCGGGTCGGCGGCGTCCAGCGCCAGCGCATCGTCTCTCGTCATCGCAGCTCCCTGAGCACCGCGCGAACCGGCGACGCATCGGTGTTCGTCAATCGCAACGGCAGGGCGATCAGTTCGTAGTCGCCTTCGGGCACGTCGTCGAGCAGCAGGTTCTCGAGTACCCGCAGGTCGCGACGGCGGATCGTCTGATGACTGTCGAGCGACTTGCTGTCGGCGGGGTCGATGCTCGCGGTATCGATGCCGACGAGCCGCACGCCGAGATCGGCGAGCCGTTCGATCGTGGCGGGTGCGTAGGCGGGGAACGACGGATCCCAGCAATCGATCGGCAGTCGTTCGCAGGTGCGCACGAGCACCCGCGGCGGCAGCGCGTCGATCGCGTGCGCGAGGTGCGACCACAGGATCAGCGGGCCTGGATCGATCGCATGGATCACTCGGCACGCGCCGAGGTAGGGATCGAGGTCGAGCACGCCCACGGCGGCGCCCTCGTCGTCGTAGTGCAGCGGGGCGTCGGCGTGCGCGCCGGTGTGCGGCGACAATGTCAGCGCACTGACGTTGACCGGGCAGCCCGGCCCGATGCGGGCGGTCCACTCGCTGTGAAACGGGGTGTCGCCGGGGAAGACCGGCGTTGCGGCGTTCACCGGTGGCGAGATGTCCCAGAGGCGTCTCGAAGGCATGCGGGCGATGGTAGATGAATCCGCGATGCGCGGATCGCCGAAGCGCCGCCCCGGTCGCGGCGCCGACCGGTCGCCATCGATCCGCGAGAGGCGATCCGATGGCGACCGGCGGACCCCGATCGGCATCGGATCGAGTGTTGGGTACCATTGATCTTCGAATGCTCGATCGTGTAGACCTGCCGGCTAGCGGACACCCGTTGCGAATGATTGACCCAGATCCGTCACCGGCTGCGGCCGCGCCGTCCGATCCCATCTTCCTCGAGATCTTCTGGACCCGGATCCGGTCGATCGCCAACGAGGCGGCCAAGCTGATCATCCGTACCTCGTTCTCGACGCTGTCGTCCGAGGCGAACGATTTCGCGGTCGTCATCACCGACTCCTTCGGGCACACGCTGGCCGAGAACAGCGGCAGCATTCCGTCGTTCATCGGTACGCTGCCGTTGACGGTCCAGGCGACGCTGGCCAAGGTCGGGCGCGAGCAGATGCGTGCCGGCGACATCTTCATCACCAACAATCCCTGGATCGGGACCGGCCACCTCAATGACGTGTGTCTGGTCAAGCCGATCTTTCTCGACGATCGGATCGTGGCCTTTGCGGCCACGGCCGGGCACGTTCCCGACATCGGCGGCAAGATCCGCTCGGTCGATGCCCGCGAGCTGTTTGAGGAGGGACTGCACATCCCGATCATGCCGCTGCTGCGCGACGGCGTGCCCGACGCGTCGCTGCTGACGCTGATCAAGGCCAACGTGCGCACGCCCGAACAGACGGTCGGCGACATCTGGTGCCATGCGAGCGCCGTCGAACGGATGGCGGATCGGGTGATCGAGGTGATGCGCGAGTATTCGCTCAGGCAGATCGACGTCTTCGCTGCCGCCTTGTTCGAGCGCAGCGAGAAGGCGATGAGATCGGCGATCGCGGCGCTTCCCGACGGCGAGTATCGCTACCGGATGCCCACCGACGGCTTCGCCGAGCGGTTCCACTTCGAGGTCACCGTGCGCATCGTCGGCGAGACGATCGAATGCGATTTCACCGGTACGTCGCCGCAGCAGCCGCGGGCGATCAATTGCGTGCTCGCGTACACCAACGCGATGACGACCTACGCGATCAAGAGCCTGCTGCTGCCCGACCTGCCGAACAACCACGGTCTCTTCAAGCCGATCCGCACCGTGGCGCCCGAAGGCTGCCTGCTGAACCCGCGGTCTCCGGCGCCGGTAGGAGGCCGCTCCTGCACCGGGCACTACGTGCCGACGGTCGTTTTCGGGGCCTTGCATGCGCTGCTGCCCGACGCCGTGATGGCTGGCGTCGGATCACCGGTCTGGATCGCGAATCTGAACGGCCTGCGGCCGGACGGCAAGCCGTTCGCCGTCGTGCTGTTCCACAATGGGGGCATGGGTGCGACCTCCGACAGGGACGGGGCGGCGGTGATGTCGTGGCCGAGCAATATCTCGCCCACGCCGATCGAGATCGCCGAGCGCGATGCGCCGCTGGCCTTCCTGCGCAAGGCGCTGCGCCCGGACTCCGGAGGGCAGGGGCGGCAACGCGGGGGCCTCGGGGAGGAGGTCTGCTTCGTCAGTCGCCATCACGGACCGCTGTCGATCGTCTTCCTGACCGAGCGGATCCATGTCGCCGCGCCGGGCCTCGGCGGGGGTGGTGAGGGTGCGCTCGGCGAAGTGCTGATCAACGGCGACGCGATCGATACGCGCGTGCCGCAGGTCCTGCAGCCGGGCGACGAGGTCATTCTGCGCACGCCTGGCGGCGGCGGTTACGGGCCGCCGGCGGCGCGCTCGGCCGACCTGATCCGTCGGGATCGCACGCTCGGATACGTGGTGGCGCCAACGGTCTGAATGCATTCCGGCGCGGGACGAACCGCGCAGTGTCGATTCACCGCGCCTCGGTTGCCGGCCTGGCTTGCCGGGGGCGATTCATGAACCTGAAGGAGAACCCTGTCATGCGAACCCTGAGCCTGTCGACGATTGCGGCGATCGCGTTGTCCGTTGCCACGTTGCCCACCGGAGCGACCCACGCTGCCGACACCTATCCGTCGAAGGCCGTCACGCTGGTGGTCGGCTTCTCCGCGGGCAGCAGCATCGATCTGGTCGCACGCGTACTGGCCAAGAACCTGAGCGCCAGCCTGAAGCAACCGGTGATCGTCGAAAACCGCTCAGGCGCGGGTGGCAACGTGGCCGCCGAGCACGTTTCCCGTGCCCCGGCCGACGGTCACACGATCCTGGTGGTGGCCAACAGCATCGCCATCAGCCCTGCGCTCTACAAGGACCTGAAGTTCGACGTCAACAGGGACCTCAAGGCAGTTGCCTACGTCGGCAAGGGGCCGGTGATCCTCAAGGTGCGCAAGTCGCTCGGTACACCCTCGCTGGCCGAGTTTCTCGCCTATGCGAAGGCCAATCCCGACAAGCTCAACTACGGCTCGTCCGGGGTCGGCGGCACACCGCACATGGCGACCGTGCTGTTCGAGCAGCTGGCGGGCATCCGGATGACCCACATTCCGTTCAAGGGCGGCGCCGATGCGCTGGCGGCGCTGATCGGCGGGCATGTCGACCTGCTGATCAATCCACTGCTCGGCGATACCCGTTCGGACAAGGTCGATTCGCTCGCGATCACGGCCGAGGCCCGTTCGTCCCAGGCCGAGGGCGTGCCGACCTTCAAGGAGCTCGGCTTCGGCAAGTACGACATCGGGGTCTACTACGGGCTGATGGCCCCGGCCGGCACCCCCGCCGCGTCGATCGAGACGCTGAACGCGGCTGTCGGCAAGGCGCTCGGCGATCCCGATGTGGTGGCGGCGCTCACCGAGCGCAGCGGCATCGCCCTCACGAAGATGAGCGCTGCCGGCTTTCAGGCGTTCCTCGATGCCGACCAGAAGCTGTGGCGGGACGTCGTTGCCAAAGGTGGCGTCACCGTCAAGTGAGTTCCTGGGCGATCGGCATCGATATCGGCGGAACGTTCACCGATCTCGTCGCACTCGACGTGGAGGGGGGCGATCTTTGCAGCCTGAAGGTGCTGACCACGCATGACGACCCGACGCTCGCCGTCGCCGAAGGTGCGCGTCGCCTGATCGAGACGCACCGGATCGATCCGTCCCGCGTGCGTGGCATCGTGCACGCCAGCACGCTGTTCACCAATGCGTTGATCGAGCGCCGCGGCTGCAGGACCGGGCTGCTCGTCACGCGCGGATTCAAGGACGTGCTCGAGATCGGCAACGAGCGCAAGTACGACCTCTACGATCTGCGCATCGATCGCATCGAGCCGCTGGTGCCGCGCGATCTGCGGCGCGAAGTCTCTGCCCGTCACGATGCCCAGGGCAACGAGGTGGCTCCGCTGGTTGATGCGGAAGTGCGCGATGCGGTCGACGAACTGGTATCGGCAGGCGTCGAGTCGATCGCGGTCTGCCTGCTGCACGCCTATCGTCGCGATGATCACGAGCGGCAGATCGGTGAATGGATCGCCGCGGCGCACCCATCGATCGCGGTCACGCTGTCGTCGGCGGTCGCACCGGTCATTCGTGAATTCGAACGCTTCTCCACGACGGTCGGCAACGCCTACATCAAGCCGCTGGCGCAGCGCTACCTCGGCAGGATGCGCGAACGGCTCGAAGCGCTCGGGCTGTCGAGCGAAGTCCTGATGATGCTGTCCAACGGCGGCCTCGCGCATCTCGACGAAGCGCGACAGAATCCGATCGTGCTGCTCGAGTCCGGACCGGCCGCGGGCGCGATTTCCGCTGCGCACTTCGGCGCGCGCGACGGCCTGGCCAACCTGCTCGCCTTCGACATGGGCGGCACGACCGCGAAGCTCTGTCTCGTCGAGCAGGGCAGGCCGTCGATCACCTACGGTTTCGAGGCCGCCCGGCGCAAGCGCTTTGCCGAGGGCAGCGGCATCCCGCTGAGCATCACGACGGTCGACCTGATCGAGATCGGCGCCGGTGGCGGCAGTCTGGCCTCGCGTGATGCACTGGATTTGCTGAAGGTCGGACCGCAGAGCGCGGGCTCGATGCCGGGGCCCGCGTGTTACGGGCTCGGCGGGATGGACGCCACGGTGACCGACGCCAATCTGCTGCTCGGGTATCTTGACCCCGCCAGTTTCGCGGGCGGCGGACTCGACATCGACAACCGCCTCGCGAGCGAAGCGTTGTCGCGCCTCGGTGCGCAATTCCGGTCCGACGCGCTCGTGATGGCCTGGGGGATCCACGACATCGTCGCCGAGAACATGGCGGCGGCAGCGCGTGTGCACGTGGCCGAGCGAGGCCGCGACCCGCGGGATTTCGTGCTCGTCGCGACCGGCGGCGGCGGGCCGGTGCATGCGTACCATGTCGCGCGGAAGATCGGCGTTCGCACGATCGTGTGTCCGCCGGCGGCGGGGGTTGCATCCGCGTTCGGTCTGCTGGTCGCGCCGGCCCGCACCGACCGCTCGAGGACCGTCAGTTTCAGGCCGGCGTCGGATCCGCTGTCGGCGCTCGAGGGTGCGTTCGTCGCGCTCGAGCAGGCGGTGCGAACGACGCTTGCGCCACTCGACGCGACCTTCGGCCCGATCGCCATCACGCGGCGCGCGGACGGTCGCTTCGTCGGGCAGGGATTCAACCTGACCGTCGACCTGCCGCCGGGCCCGTACCTCGATGGCGAGTCGCCGGACATGCGCGCGGTGCTGCTGACCGCGTTCGAGGCCGGCTATCGCAGCAAGTTCGGGCGCACGCCGCCCGAGGTTCCGATCGAACTGGTCAACCTTCGCGTGCTCGGCGAGGCGCCACCGCGCAGACGCCTGATTGCCCGGGTGCCGGCGGCGACCGGCGGCGCTTCACCGGTTCCGACGCGCCCGGTCTATTTCCACGAGGCTGCCGGCCACGTCGAGACGCCGGTCTATCGGCGCGCCGAATTGCCGGTCGGATTCGCCGCACGAGGTCCGCTGCTGGTCGAGGAACCGAGCACGACGCTGGTCGTCGGGCCACGCGCGGCAGTGAGGTTGACCGACAGCGGAAACCTGGTCGTCGACATCGGCGCCTGCTGATACCGCAGCGCCGAATCGTCTTCACGTCGATGCTGAACCGCGGGCGCGCGTGCCGGCACGCCGTGGCTCGGCTTCAACGCGATCGCCACGATGGCCGTCGAAGCCGAACCCACGCCCGACATCGCGACGGTGAGGCATCCGGACGAGGCCACGCAGGGCCGCCGCGAGGCGTGGGGATGCTTCGACGGCTGGGACGCGTGGATCGATCGGCGCGAGGACGTCACGTCGCAGGGGATCCGGTCTGCTGGCCCAGGGGCTCCGCCGATGGGCTCGGGTGAGCGGCCGGACCCAGCAGCCTTCGTCACCCGCGCAACGCAACGGCCGCCAAGCGCCCCCCGACGGGCGCCACGGGTCGGCATCTACCTGCCAGCCGACGGCTGATCGCCGCGGGTCGAACTTCGCCGGGACATCGCAGCCTACATTCGTTGCGGCCAGCCCTCCGGAGCCCACCCGTGTCGATTCGCCTGCTGCTCGTTGCCTCCCTGCTCTGGTGCGTGCAGGCGATCGCCGGACCGATGCCGCGCGACCAGGTCCCCGAGGCACTGCGCGACTGGGTGCCCTGGGTGCTGCACGCGAACCCCGACGCCGGCTGCCCGGTACGCTTCGATGCCGACGTCCGCGAGTGCGTCTGGGCGGGTTCGCTCGACGTCGCGATCGACGCGCGCGGCGCGAGCTTCCGGCAGACGGTGAGCGCGTTTCGCGACACCCGGTTCACGCTGCCCGGCGACACCGCGCACTGGCCGACGGACGTCGTCCTCGACGGGGAACCCGCGCGTTGGGTCGCCGACAAGGGCCGCCCGGTGCTGGCGCTGGACGCGGGCGAGCACACGATCAGCGGGCGCATCGCCTGGACGCGCGAACCGCAGGCGCTCGCGCTGAACCCGGCGACCGGCATCGTGCGCGCGAGCCGGGACGGCCGGCCGCTGGCTGCGCCCGAGATTCGCGAGGGTCGCTTCTGGCTCAGCGGCGATCCGGCGGCGAGCGCCGGCCGCGCCCCCGAGGACGCGCTGCGGCTGGTGGTGAATCGGGCGCTGTTCGACGGCCATCCGCTGGTGACCGAGACCCACCTGAAGCTCGAGGTCGCCGGCAGCCAGCGCGAGGTGGTGCTCGGGCGGCCGGTGCCTTCCGGCTTCATCGCGCTATCGCTCGCATCGCCGCTGCCGGCACGGCTGGATCCCGATGGGCGGCTGCGCGTGCAGGTGCGCCCCGGTGCCTGGGAGATCCGGGTACGCAGTCGTCACCCGGGCCCGGTCGAGCGTATCGCCCACACGCCCCAGCCCGAGCCGTGGCCGGCCGACGAGACCTGGGTCTATCGGAGCGCGCCCGGCGATCGCATCACCGAGGTCGGCGGCGCGCCGCAGGTCGACCCGCGACGCACCAGCCTGCCCGACGACTGGCGCAACCTGCCGGCGTGGCAGCTGAGCGGCGACGCCGCGCTGACGATCAGGACGATCCGTCGCGGGAATCCGGAGCCCGAGCCCGACCAGCTGAAGCTCGAGCGCGAGTTGTGGCTCGACTTCGACGGCGGCGGCTACAGCGTGCGCGACCGGATCGACGGCGCCCTCACGCGCAGCTGGCGGCTCGAGGCCGCGGCGCCGCTGCTGCTTGGCCAGGTGGACGTCGACCGTCAGCCGCAGTTCATCACCACATCCGCCGGCTCGAGTGCGGCCGGCGTCGAGGTACGCCAGGGCAGGCTCGACCTGAGCGCCCGGGCTCGGCTCGAAGGCGACATCGGCCGTGTGCCGATGCCCGGCTGGGCCCTCGACTTCCGCCAGGCCTCGGCGACCCTGTACACGCCGCCGGGCTGGCGGTTGCTGGCGGTGGGCGGCGCCGACAGCGCGCCCGGCGCGTGGGTCGAACGCTGGACGCTGCTCGACCTGTTCTTCGTGCTGATCATCGTGATCGCGGTGGCGCGGCTCTGGCGCTGGACGTGGGCGCTGCCGGTGGCCGTCGGGCTGGTGCTGACGTGGCACGAGCCGGATGCGCCGCAGGGCATCTGGCTCGCGCTGCTCGCGGCGGTCGCGCTGCTGCGTGCGGTGCCGCCGGCAGGCCGGATTTCCGGCGTGCTGCGGGTCGGGCGCCTGCTGTTGCTCGTGGTGCTCGCGGTGCAACTGCTGCCCTTCCTCGTCGCGCAGGCTCGGCTTGGCCTGTATCCGCAGCTGGAGCTCCGGCACGGCGCGGGCGCCGTCGCGCGCGTGGATACGGGGGGCGGTGCCGCACTCGAGCGCGCCGAAGACGCGGTGCGCGCGCCGCGAGAGGCGATGAGCCCGGCGCCCTCCGGCAAGCCGCTTGCGCGTGGTGGCGGGCGGGCGGATCCGATGTCACCGTATGCGCCGAGTCTCGCCGAAGCATGGAAGTCGGTCGACCCCAACGCCGTCGTGCAGACCGGCGAAGGGCTGCCCGACTGGCGCTGGCAGCGCAATGCGCTCGGCTGGAGCGGACCGTTGCCCAGGGATCAGGTCCTCGAGCTGTACCTGCTCGCCCCGTGGCAGACGTCGCTCGCGCGCTGGGTGGGCCTGCTGCTGCTGGTGATCCTCGCGTGGCGCGTGCTCGACGTGGGGCGCGGCTCGGCCAATCCGCCTGCACCGGGTGGACGCGGCCTTCGGCCCTGGTTCGCCGCCGCGATCGCCGCCTACGCCGGTGGCGCGGTCGCCGCCGACTTCCCGCCGCCCGAGCTGCTGCAGCAGCTTTCCGAGCGCTTGCTCGCGCAGCCGGTGGCCGCGCCGCGCGCCGCGATCCAGGCGATGCGCGTCGAGGTCGGCGACGACAGGTTGCAGGCCACGCTCGACGTGCAGGCGCTGGCGACGACCGCGATCCCGCTGCCGATCGATCCCGCGATCGCGGTGCCGATGGCGATCGACGTCGACGGCCGCCCCGCGAACGCGCGCGTGATGCGCACGGCGAAGGGCGAAGTCTGGCTGCTGCTCGATCCCGGGCGCCACAGCGTGCGGATCGTCGCCGCCGTGCCCGCGATCGAGCAGCTGCAGCTGCCGCTGCCGTTGCCGCCGCAACGCGTGGACGCGCGTGCCGACGGCTGGCGCGTGCAGGGGCTCGATCCCGAAGGTGTCCCGCGCGGGCAGCTCAGCTTCACCCGCGAGAGCCGCACGCAGGAGCGTCCGCGCGAACTGACGCCGGGGACGCTGCCGCCGTTCCTCGTCATCGAACGCACGCTGAGCCTGGGCCTGCAGTGGCAGGTGCAGACGGTCGTGCGGCGCGTGTCGCCCACCGGCACCGCGCTGTCGGCCCGCGTGCCGCTGCTGCCCGGCGAATCGGTGATCACGCAGGGGCGCGCGGCGCGCGACGGGAGCATCGACGTGGCGATGAGCGCCGACGCGCGCGAGGTCTCCTGGGTATCGTTCATCGAGCCCGTCGACCGACTGACGCTGCGCGCCGGCGACGACCCGCAGTGGCTGGAGACCTGGCGGGCCGACATCAGCCCGATATGGCACGCGGAGCTCTCGGGCATCGCGCCGATCCACCACCAGGACGCGCAGCGCCGCTGGCTGCCGGCGTGGCACCCGTGGCCCGGCGAGGAAGTCGGTCTGACGATCACCCGGCCGCAGGGCGTGCCCGGGCGCACGTCGAGCATCGACCGCAGCCGGATGGTCGTGAGGCCCGGCGACCGCGCCACCGAAAGCGAACTCGGCGTCGTCCTTCGCAGCAGCCAGGGCGGGCGTCACACGATGCAGCTGCCCGGCGGCGCGCAGCTGCAATGGGTGAAGATCGACGGTCGCGCCCAGGCGATCCGCCTCGGCGACGACGGCAGGCTCACCGTGCCGGTATCGCCGGGCGAGCAGAAGATCGACGTGCTCTGGCGCGACGATGGCGGCATCGGCGCGAGCTGGCGCACGCCGGCGCCCGACCTCGGCAGTCCCCACGCGAACGCGAGCCTGCGCGTGGAGCCGCCCGCCGACCGCTGGGTCCTGTGGGTGCGCGGGCCGACGCTCGGGCCGGCGGTGCTGTTCTGGGGGCTGATGGTCGTGCTGGTGCTGCTCGCGGCGGTGCTCGGCGCTGCGGGTGCGCGGCGCATGCCGCTCGGCTTCGTCTCGTGGCTGCTGCTCGGCCTGGGGCTTGCGCAGCTCTCGGTGCTCGCCTTGCTGCCGGTCGCGCTGTGGCTCTTCCTGCTTCACGATCGGGCGGGCCTCGACGATCGCACGAGCAAGACGCGCTTCAACGTCACCCAGGCGGCGATCGTGTTCCTCACGCTGGTCAGCTTCGCGGTGCTGTTCGGGGCGATCGAACGGGGCCTGCTCGGCACGCCGGACATGCAGATCACCGGCAACGGGTCGAGCGCCGGCGTGCTGAACTGGTACCAGGACCGCAGCGCCGGGCGATTCCCGGAGGCGCACGTCCTGTCGGTGCCGATGTTCGTCTACCGGGCGCTGATGCTCGCGTGGGCACTGTGGCTCGCGTTCTCGCTGCTGCGGTGGCTGCGCTGGGGCTGGGCCGCGTTCTCGAAGGGCGGGCTCTGGCGCAGCGTGCGGCTCGGTTCGCGCTGGCGGGGCGGCGCGAAGAAGCCAACCGTGGAGGACGCCGCGAAGCCGGTGGAGGGCGACACGGGTGCCGGCGAGCTGCGCACGCCGGCGTGACCGTCGTCGTCGCCCGCACCGACGCCCGACGCGACGAGCTGACACGACGACCTGGTGCGACGAACTGACGCGACGACGTCGCATGCGGTGTCAGCCGGTGTTGCGCAGCCCGGCCGCGATGCCGTTGATCGACAGGTGGATGCCGCGCTGCGTGCGCTCGTCTTCGTGGCCGGCGCGCCAGCGCCTGATCAGTTCGACCTGCAGGTGGTTCAGCGGATCGAGGTAGGGAAAGCGCCGCGCGATCGCGCGAGCCAGCGCCGGCGCGCCCGCGAGCGGCTCGCGCGTGCCGGTGATCAGTTCGATCGCGTCGATCGTGCGCCGCCACTCCGCGTCGAGCGCCCCGTGGATGCGGCGTGACAGCCTGCGGTCGGCGAGCAGCTCGGCGTAGCGCCGCGCGATGCCGAGGTCCGTCTTCGCGAGCACCATGCCGAGGTTGGACAGCATCGCCTGGAAGAACGGCCAGTTCGCGTGCATCCTGCGCAGCAGCGCGGTCCGGGCGTCGCGATCCTCGGCGACGAATTCGGCGACGGCGGAACCGAAGCCGTACCAGCCCGGCAGCGTCACCCGGCTCTGCGCCCAGGAGAAGCCCCACGGGATCGCGCGCAGGTCCTCGATGCGCTGCGTCGCCTTGCGGGCGGCAGGCCGGGAGCCGATGTTGAGCGCCGCGATCTCGGCGATCGGGGTCGCGCCGAAGAAGTAGTCGGCGAAGCCGTCGGTGTCGTAGACGAGGCCGCGATACGCGTTGCGGCTGAGCGCCGACAGGGCGGCCGCCGCGGCGAGGAAGGCCTGCGGCGCGGGCCGCCGGCTCGCGAGCAGCGTCGCCTCGAGCGTCGCGGCGACCAGCGTCTCGAGGTTGCGGCGGCCGAGCTCGGGATCGGCGTACTTGCTGTTGATGATCTCGCCCTGTTCGGTGAGCCGGATCTGGCCGCGCACCGTGTCCGGCGGCTGCGCGAGGATCGCCTGGTAGCTCGAACCGCCGCCGCGGCCGACGGTGCCGCCGCGTCCGTGGAAGAGCCGCAGCCGGATGCCCGGCATCGTGTCGAACAGGCGCGCGATCGCCGTCGATGCGCGATACAGCTCCCAGTTGCTGCAGAAGAAGCCGCCATCCTTGTTGCTGTCCGAGTAGCCGAGCATGATGTCCTGCACGCCGCCGGACCGGCGCACCAGCGACTGGATGCCAGGCATCGCGTGGAACGCGCGCATGATCGGCTCTGCGTTGCGCAGGTCGGTGATCGTCTCGAACAGCGGCACGACCGCGAGCTGCGCCTGCGCCGCGTCCTCCAGGCATCCGTCGAGCAATCCGCACTCCTTCTGCAACAGCAGCACCTCGAGCAGGTCGCTGACCGTCTCGGTGTGGCTGATGATGTAGTGCCGGATCGTCTCCGGACCGAAGCGCGCGCGCAGGTCTCGCGCCGTATCGAAGATCGCGAGCTCGGCGCGGGTCTGCTCGCTGTACGCGACGTGAGGCCCGCGCAGCGGGCGCGCTTCGCCCAGCAGTCGCAGCAGCAGTGCGCAGCGCTCGTCTTCCGTCGCCGACGCGTAGTCGGGGTGCAGCCGGGCGGCGGCGAGCAGTTCCGCGACGACCGCCTCGTGCCGGTCCGAGCTCTGTCGCAGGTCGGTCGTCGCGAGATGGAAGCCGAAGACCTCGACGGCCCGGATCAGCGGCGCCAGGCGCTCGTTCGCGAGCGCCGCGCCGAAGTGCGTGCGCAGCGACGCGTCGATCGTCTCGAGGTCGCGCAGCAGGGCGGCTGCATCCGGATAGGGCACCGACGGCGCGATCGCGTGACGCAGCGCCTCGGTGCCGGTCAGCGCATGGAGCGTCGCGGCGAGACGCGCGTAGATGCCGATCAGCGCCCGCCGATACGGCTCGTCGCTGCGGTGCGGGTTGTCGTCGCCGCCGGACGCGGCGAGTGCGACGAGCGCCGGCGACGCGCCCGCGAGCAGCAGCGACATGGACAGTTCGGCGCCGAGCGCGTGGACCTCGGTCAGATAGTGGCGCAGCACGACCTCGCCGTGCAGGCGCACCGACAGGGCCAGCGTCTCGGCGGTCACGAACGGATTGCCGTCGCGGTCGCCGCCGATCCAGTTGCCCATCCTGAAGAACGGCGCGATCCGCTGTCCGCCGAGGCGCGACTCGAGTGCCGCATACAACTGCGGAATCGCGGCGAGGAACGTGGTCCGGTAGTAGCTCAGCGCGTTCTCGATCTCGTCGCGCACGCTCAGCTTCGAGTGCCGCAGCATCCGCGTCTGCCAGAGCTGCGTGACACGCGCCGTGAGCCGGGCCGCCAGTCGCGGCGGCAGGTCGTCGCCGGCATCGCCGTCGGCGAGCAGGTCGCGCTCGACCAGGATCTCGGCGATCGCGCGCTCGGCGTCCAGGATGCTCTTGCGCTGCACCTCGGTCGGGTGCGCGGTCAGCACCGGCGACACCCACGCGGTCTCCAGCATTCGCAATACCTCGGGCGCGCGGATGCGCGCGCGGTCGAAGCGCTCGAAGGTGCGTCGCAGGCTGCCCTCGGGCGGCTTCGACACGGCCGTCACCGCCCGCTCCCGGCGTTGCTGCAGGCGCAGCTGGTGGCGATCCTCGGCCAGGTTCGCGAGGTGGGAGAAGTAGCTGAACGCGCGGATCACCGAGACCGCCCGGTCGGCGCTCAGGTTCGAGAGCAGCCGGTCCAGCGCCTTGCCGGCGCCGGCGTCGGCATCACGGTGCAGGCGCACGCTCAGTTGCCGGATCTCCTCGATCAGGTCGAAGGCCGCGTCGCCTTCCTGCTGCCGGATCACGTCACCGAGCACACGGCCGAGCAGCCGGATGTCGCGCAGCAGCGGCGCGTCGTCGGGGGTGCCCGGCCGCCCCGGTCCGTCGCCGGCGCCGCGGGACCGCGCCGATGCCCGCCTGGCGCGCGGCACCGCCGCGGCGGGACCCGGCGTCGACGATACGGTCGTGTGCTTCGTCATGACTCGCTGCCTGCTTCTGGTGCCGGATCGCCGGCACGGCGCTGCCCCACGAGCGCAAAGCAGGTGCCGTGCCACGTCGACGGTGTGCGGGCATGCGGCTTGCCGAGTCGGCCGCGGCGCGTCGGGATCTGCGAGCGAGGCGCCGGCTGCAACCGTACCGTTGACCTGTCACCCCGACCGATGCGCACAACCGGCGCGGTCGCCGCCGCGTTCTCGCGGCGGCCCGCCCGCCACCACTGCCGACGAATGCCGCCTGGTCCGACTGCGCGACCGCGCACCCGGACGCGCGGCGCGACGATCCTGGCGACGGCGGCACTGGCAGGCTGCCTCGTGCTGACGCTCATGACCGCCGGCTGCGCGCTCCCGCAGCCGACGCCCGAGCGTCCGGCGTCGCAGGTGATCGATCGTGCGCTGACGCGCGACACGCGACTCGGCCGGCTGCTAGCGCAGCGCTTTCCGGACGCCGTGTCGCGCGATTCGGTGCTCGCGCTCTCCGAACCGCTCGAGGCCTTTGCCGCGCGCGCGCGCCTCGCGCGGGCCGCCGACCGCACGCTCGACGTGCAGTACTACCTGTGGCGGGACGACACGACCGGCACCCTGATGCTGCGCGAGTTGCTCGACGCCGCCGAACGCGGCGTCCGCGTGCGCCTGCTGCTCGACGACCACGGTGCCGAGGGGCTCGACCGCATCATGCTCGACCTGGCACGGCACCCGTCGATCTCGGTCCGGCTGTTCAATCCGTTCGCGGTCCGAAGCCCCCGGTGGGTCAACTATCTCGGCGACTTCAGGCGGCTCAATCACCGGATGCACAACAAGGCCTTCATCGCCGACAACCGTGTCGCGATCGTCGGCGGGCGCAACATCGGCGACGAGTACTTCGGCGCGCCGGACGAACCGCAGTTCGCCGATCTCGACCTGGCCACGGTCGGACCGGTCGTCGACGAGGTCTCCGCCGACTTCGACCGCTTCTGGGCGAGCGCGAGCGCGTACGCACCGCGCAGCGTGCTGCCGCCGCGCGAGCAAGCCGATGGGAGCACGCTCGAGGAGGCGCTGGCCCGCATCCGCAACGGCGAATCCGCACGCGACTACCTCGCGAGGCTCGCCGACGCCGGTCCGCGGGCAGACCTCTTCGCCGACCCGGCGCGCTGGGAACAGGCAGCGGTCGAATACCTCGGCGACCCGCCGTCGAAGGTCGCCGGGGTGGCGCCTGAAGGGACACTGATCGCCGCGCAGTTGCGCCGCTCGATCGGCACGCCGCGCCGCACCCTGGACATCGTGTCGCCGTACTTCATCCCGAGCCCGGCCGGCGTCGCGCGATTGCGGGCGCTCGCCGCCGACGGCGTGCGCGTGCGCGTGCTGACGAACTCGCTCGCCGCGACCGACATCTCCGCCGTGCACGCGGGCTACGCGCCGCTTCGCCGCACGCTGCTAGAGGCCGGGATCGCGCTGTACGAACTGCGTCCGACGCCGGGAAGCCCCGGGATCGGCGAAGGGCCGGGCGCGCACGACGAGCGACGGCGCGGCGGCGTCACGCGCAGCGCCGCGAGCCTGCACACGAAGATCTTCGCGGTCGACGGCCGACGCGTCTACGTCGGCTCGTTCAACCTCGATCCGCGCTCGACCTGGCTCAACACCGAGAACGGCGTGGTGGTCGACAGTCCGGCGCTCGCGCGCGGCATCGACGAGGCCTT
This sequence comes from Lautropia sp., assembly GCA_050248115.1. Taxonomy (GTDB): domain Bacteria; phylum Pseudomonadota; class Gammaproteobacteria; order Burkholderiales; family Burkholderiaceae_E; genus Lautropia. The sequence goes on along the minus strand of JBFWSZ010000006.1, from coordinate 11,228 downwards.
CGATGCATTCATCCCGCGACGGCACTGGCGCGTCGTGCTCGCCGACGACGGCGCGCTCGAATGGGTGGAGCAGGGCGAGGCCGCGAAGCGGGTCTGGCGCACCGAGCCCGGCACCGACTGGTGCACCCGCCTGTGGATCGATTTCCTGTCGCTGCTGCCGATCGAAGGGCTTCTGTGAGCCCCCGGCCGGGGCGACGCGCCGGCCGCGATGCCGGCGCGCCCATTCGAACCGGACGCCGGTGCGGCTATTCGATCCGGATGCCGGCGTCCCGCACGAGCTTGCCCCACTTCTCGATCTCGCTGCGCACGAGCGCCTCGAAGCGTTCCGGCGTGCTCGCAGCGACTTCGACGCCCTGCTTGCGGAACGCCTCGACGACCTTCGGCGTCTTCAGGATCTCGACCATCTTCGCGTTCAGCTTCGCGATCACCGGCTTGGGCGTGCCCGACGGCGCCTGCACGCCGAACCACACGTCGACCTCGTAGCCCTTGACCCCGGACTCGTCGACCGTCGGCACGTCGGGCAGCAGCGCCGAGCGCTTGAGGCTCGTCACGGCGATCGCATCGACGCGCCCTGCCTGGACCAGCGGAAGCAGGTTCGGCGTGTTGTCGAACAGCACGTCGACCTCGCCGGCCGCGAGCGCGGTGCGCGCCGGTGCGCTGCCCTTGTACGGGATGTGAACCATCTTCGTGCCGGTCATCGCCATGAAGAGTTCCATCGACAGATGATTCGACGAACCGGACCCGGTCGAGGCGAAGTTGATCTTGCCGGGATTCTTCTTCGCATAGTCGATGAGTTCGGCAACGTTCTTCGCGGGGAACCCCTTGCGCAGGCCGAGCACGTTCTGCGTGCTGCCGGCCCAGATCACCCGATCGAAGGACTTCAGCGCATCGTACGGAAGCTTCGCCGAATAGAGTCCCGGCAGCGCCGCGAACGGCAGCGGGGTGATCAGCAGCGTGTATCCGTCCGGCGCCGCGTTCGCGACCGCGCCGTTGCCGATCAGCGTGTTGCCGCCGGGCTTGTTGTCGACGACGACCGACTGCTTCCAGTCGGCCTGCAGGTGCTCGGCGAAGGTGCGCGCGAGCGTGTCGTTGAAGCCGCCCGGCGGATACGGCACGACGATCCTGATCTGCTTCGACGGGTACGCATCGGCGGTCTCGGCCGCGATCGCCGGCGTCGCGGAGGTCGCCGCGGCGCCCAGCGCGCATGCGACCGCGCCGCCGCCGATCGCGCCGATGATCCGCCTGCGCGTCCTGGCCCGGGTTTCACCGTTCATCATCTCCGTTCCCTCGTGTTGCGACGTGTCCGGGTCGGACACGCGCTCATTTGAATTCGACCACGTACCCCGGGCCGTCGATCGGCGGGAACTCGGCGAAGCACCGCTCGTCGACGGCGAGGCCGAGCCCCGGCGCGTCGGGCGGCTGCACGCAGCCGTCAGGGCCGATCGTGAACGCCGTGCCGAACATGTCGCGCAGCGGATTGAAGTGCGACACGCAGGCCTCGAAGTAGCCGCCGTTGTCGATCGCCGCGAGGAAGTGCAGGCAGGCCGCGTGGTTGAGGCCGGTCGCCGAACTGTGCGGATGGACCGGGATGCCCCAGGCCGACGCGATCGCCGCGATCTTCAGGCCTTCGCTGATGCCGCCGGTCTTCGACAGGTCCGGCTGGAAGATCTGCACCGCGCGATCCTCGATCAGGCGCGCGAAATCGAATCGCGTGTAGTGGTTCTCGCCGGCGGCGATCGGCAGCACGCTCGAGATCTGCGCGGCGGCCCGGTATGCGGCGAAGTCGTTGCAGCCGAACGGTTCCTCGAGCCAGCCAACCCCGGCTTCCGCGAGTGCCGGGATCACCCGCCGCGCGTCGGCGACCGTGTAGGCGGTGTTCGCATCGGTCAGGATGTCGACCGCGTCGCCGAGCTTCGCGCGCACGGCCCGCACGCGGGCCACGTCGTCGACCGGGTTGTCGCCCAGGCGCAGCTTGACCGCGCGGTAGCCCGCGGCGACGTAGGTTCCGGCCTCTTCCGCGAGGGCCTCGGGTGCCTGGAAGCCCATCGAGATCCCGCCGGCGTAGGCCGGAATCCGCTTCATCGCGCCGCCGAGCAGTCGATAGACCGGTACACCGAGTGCCTTGCCGCGCGCATCCCACAGCGCCATGTCGATGCCGGACAGCGCGAGCGCCGCGCCGGCCCCCAGGCCGTGGCTCGACAACTGCATGCGGTTCACCCGCTTCCAGACGGCGCTGACGTCGTGCACATCGAGGCCGGCGATCATCGGCCCGAGCGTGTTGTCGATCAGGCTCACGATCGCGCCCGGGCTCCTGCCCGGGTGCGCTTCGCCGTAGCCGACGAGCCCGTCGTCGGTCTCCACGCGCACGACGATCGCGTCCCGCTTCGTCGTGTTGCCGACGCCCAGCCGCACCGTGCTGCCCTCCGGAAGTCGGAACGAAAGCGGGATGGCACGGGTTCTGGCGATTCGCATGCGACGATCCTTGCGTGGGCGGCGGGCGGGGGAGCGAAGCATATGACGCGCGCGAGGACGGGTCAACGCAGGCCGCGCCCCACTGAGTCCGTGATTCCGAAGCCGTGCGATCGGGCCTCGCCGGTCTTCGCCGGCGCCTTGCGTCTCGGTGCGGTCGCCCCGAGTCGTCGAGCGGTCGACGTCGTCGGCCTCACATGCCCGGGTCGATGGGCTTGTCGACCTCGCCGCCGCCTTCCGCCCAGTCCTTGAACGCGCCGAGGTTGAAGACGTGGAGATAGCCCATGTCCTTCAGCACCTTGCCGGCAAGCGCCGATCGGCCACCGGATGCGCAATAGACGATGATCGGGCGATCCTTGCGGAAGTTCTGGTCGTGATACGGCGACTCGGGGTCCGCGCGAAACTCGAGCATGCCCCGCGACACATGGATCGCGCCGGCGACGCGGCCGCTCTTCTCGACCTCGGGTGCATCGCGCACGTCGACGACGAGCGCATGTTCCGACGCCATCTTGCTGCGTGTCGCAGCCGCATCGATGCGCGGCACCACGGCCTGCGCGGCCTCCATCATCTGCTTGACGGTCAAGGGCATTCGATCCTCCAGGGTAGGGGGTGGGCAGTCATCCGGCAATCAGTGTATCGGGATCGCCATGCGCGGGATCGTCGGTGCGAGCGCGATGATCGAGCCGCCGAAGACGGCGCTTCGGGAGGCGCACGACGTCGTTGCGGCGCCGATGGAAGGTGGTCCGCCGCATCGGCGAGCGCCTGAAATTCCCTTTCACGAACGCAGCGAAGAAATCGGGTTTTCCCGTATCGATTCGCGCGTGTCATCCGCAGTAACCTTTCAGAACTGAAAGTAATTTTCACGACGGGAGACACGCCCATGCACATCCCCCACCCGCGCCGTCGCGCCACCCTGGCGGCCTTCGTGACCGTGTCTGCGGGCGGGCTCGCGTGGCCCCTCGTCGGCCACGCGCAGAGCAGGTCGGCGCTCAACCTGGCGATGATCGGCGAGCCGCCCACGCTCGATGTGCAGTCCACGCCGGCCGACCTCGTCTGCATCATCATGCAGCACGTATTCGAACCACTGTACACATTCGATGCGAGTTCGAACCTGGTGCCGATGCTGGCGGAGGCGATGCCGACGGTGTCGGCCGACGGACGTCATTACCGCATCCCGTTGCGCGCGGACGTGAAGCTGCACAACGGCCGCAACCTCGATGCCGACGACGTGGTCGCAAGCCTCAAGCGCTGGATGGAGGTGTCGCCACGGGGCAAGTCGGTCAGTGCGCAGGTGGAGAGCCTCGTCGCCAAGGACCCGCGAGTGGTCGAGATCGTCCTGAAGGGCGCCTATGCGCCGCTGCTCGCGCAACTGGCGATGCCTTCCGGCATGGCTGCCATCATGGCCAAGGAGTCGCTGGCGCAGCCTCTGAAGGAATACGTCGGCACCGGCCCGTACCGCTTCAAGGAGCGCAGGCCCGACCAGTACGTGCTGCTGACCCGGTTCGACGCCTACTCGGCGCGCACCGAAGCGCCGAGCGGCTACGCGGGCAAGCGAACGGCCACGATGGAAGAACTGCGTTTCGTTCCCGTGCCCAACGCGAACACGCGGGTCGAAGGTGCACTGGCCGGCCAGTTCCACTACGTCGACCTGCTGCCGATCGAGTCGCTGGGCCGGCTCGAGAAGGCCCAGGGCAAGGTGGTGCCGCTGCTGACGCCGTCGTTCGGCTTCCCGTACCTGGTGTTCAACACCCAGGCCGGCTCGATGTCGCAACAGGCCGTCCGGCAGGCCGCGCAGACGGCACTGGGCCCCGCCGAGATGCTGGCCGCCGGTTTCGGCGATCCCCGATCGTTCATCGCCGAAGGCAACCACTTCCCGAAGGGCACGCCGTTCTATTCCGCTGCCGGCACCGACCACTACAACCTGCGTGACGCGCAAAAGGCCAAGGCGCAGGCCGGGCAGGCCGGCTACAAGGGCGAAGCGGTACGTATCCTGACCAGCCGGCAGTACGATTTCCACTACAACATGGCGCTGATCATGGCCGAGCAGCTCAAGCGCGCCGGCTTCAAGGCAGAACTCAACGTGGTCGAGTGGGCGACGCTGCTCCAGCGCCGCGCCGACCCGAAGCTGTGGGACATCTACATCACGCATTCGGGCCTGTTCCCCGAGCCGATGCTGTCGCCGCCGCAGCTGGGCGACGGCGCGCCGGGCTGGTGGACCTCGCCGGCCAAGACTCAGGCACTGGCCGCACTGAACCAGGAGCCCGACCCGGCCAAACGCGGCGCGCTGTGGGCCAAGGTCCAGCAGGTGGTGTACGACGAAGTCCCGTACATCCAGGTCGGCAAGTTCGCGAGCCTGTCGGCGCGCTCGCCTGCGCTCGAGGGCTATACGCCGCACACCTATCCGTTCTTCTGGAACACCAGCCTCAGGCACTGATCCGCATTCGGCGTCGAGCGACCTTGCGGCGCTTCCTCCTCGTTCGCCTGGGCGGCATGCTGGTGGTGCTGTCGCTGGTGGCCGTGCTGGTGTTCCTGATCACGCGCGCGGCACCGGGCGACCCGGTGGCGGTGCTGCTGGGCGACCAGGCGACGGCCGAAGACATCGCGCGCGTGCAGAAGGTCTATGGCCTCGATCGGTCGCTGCCCGAACAGTTCGTGCTTTGGTTGCGCGAACTGGCGCGCGGCAACCTCGGTGATTCGATCTTCCTGCAACGGCCGGTGACGCAGGCGCTGTGGGAACGCGCCGAGCCCACGACGCTGCTGTCGCTGATGGCGGTGGCCATTGCCGCGCTGATCGGGCTGCCCTGCGGCATCCTGTCGGCGGTGTTTCGCGGTCGTGCCGTCGACCAGCTGTTCACCGGGTTCGCGATGCTCGGCGCCAGCGTGCCGAGTTTCTGGTTCGGCCTCGTGCTGATGCAGATCTTCGCGGTCTCGCTCGGCTGGTTTCCGGTCTCGGGCTACGGCGAGCCCGGCGCCTCGCTGGCCGCCCGACTGCATTGCCTGGTGCTGCCCGCCACCGTGCTGGGCGTGCTGAACTCGGCGCTGATCATCCGCTTCACGCGTGCATCGATGCTCGACGTGCTCGGCGAAGACTTCGTGCGTACCGCGCGGGCCAAGGGCCTGCCGGAGAGCCGGGTGGTACTCAAGCACGCGCTGCGCAACGCGCTGGTGCCCATCGTCACGGTGCTCGGGCTCACGGTCGCGCTGATGATCGGCGGTGCCGTCGTCACCGAGACGGTGTTCGGTCTGCCCGGCGTGGGCGCCCTGGTCGTCAGCGCGGTGACGCGGCGCGACTACCCCGTCATCCAGGGCGCGCTGCTGGTCGTGGCCGCGATCTACGTGGTGATCAACTTCCTGATCGACCTGCTCTACACCGTGGTCGATCCGCGCGTGAAGGTGTGAGCGCCCGATGAGGGTGCCGCTCGTGGTGCGCAAGCTCTTTCGTCGCCGTATCGTGCTGGCGGCGGCGCTGCTGCTGCTGATCGTGGTGCTGGCGGCGATGTTCGCCGGCCCGCTGGGCGGGTTCGACCCCAACGAGACAGCCGTCGCGCAGCGCCTCGCGCACCCGTCGGCGACGCACTGGCTCGGCACCGACGAGCTGGGCCGCGACCTGTTCTCGCGAATCGCGTTCGGTGGCCGATATTCGCTCGCGATCGCCGCGCTCACCGCGCTCGGCGCGGTCGCCGCAGGCGCCCTCACCGGTCTGCTGGCGGGCTTCTTCCGTCAGCTCGATGCGCCGCTGATGCGCGTGGTCGACGCCATGATGTCGCTGCCCGACATCCTGCTGGCGATCGCGCTGGTCGGCGTCCTCGGCCCGTCGATGCTCAACGTGGTGCTCGCGCTGATTCTCGTGTACACGCCGCGTGTGGCCCGGGTCGTGCGAGCCTCGACACTCGTGGTGCGAGAGCTCGCATTCATCGAGGCGGCTCGCGCACTCGGCGTGCCCACGTCGCGAATCCTGTGGCGCCACGTGTTGCCGAACCTCGTATCGCCCGTCACCGTCCAGGGCACGTTCATCTTCGCGTACGCGATCCTCGCGGAGGCGGCGCTGTCGTTCCTCGGCGTCGGCGTGCCGCCGGAGATCCCCACCTGGGGCACGATGGTCGCGGGCAGCCAGCAGTACGCGCATCAGGCGTTCTGGATCGTGCTGTTCCCGGGGCTTGCGATCATCGCGACCGCACTGTCGCTGCAACTCCTGGGCGATGGCGTGCGCGACCTGCTCGATCCGCGCCTGCGCAAGTCGATGTAGGCCCGTTGCCGATGAACCGACTCGATGTGCGCCATCTCGCAACCTCGTTCGCCACCGACGACGGTCTCGTTCGAGCCGTCTCGGACGTGAGCTTCTCGATCGGCGCCGGCCGCACCACGGCGCTGGTGGGCGAGTCGGGCTCCGGCAAGTCGGTGACCGGCCTGTCGGTGATGCGGCTGCTGCCGCGCGACGGCCAGGCACGCGTGAGCGGCGACGTGCGCTTCGTCGACCGCGCCGGACGGACCGTCGAGCTGTTGAGCCTGCCCGAACCACGTATGCGGGCGATCCGCGGCAACGAGATCGCGATGATCTTCCAGGAGCCGATGACGAGCCTCAACCCGGTCTTCAGCGTCGGCGAGCAGATCGCCGAATCGCTGCGACTGCACAGGCGCCTCGACGGCGCCGCGGCACGGGCGCAGGCGCTGCGGCTGCTCGAGCAGGTGGAGATCCCGGCCGCCGCGCAGCGCCTGCACGAGTATCCGCACCAGCTGTCGGGCGGCATGCGCCAGCGCGTGATGATCGCGCTGGCGATGGCCTGCGAGCCGACGCTGCTGATCGCCGACGAGCCGACGACGGCGCTCGACGTGACGATCCAGGCGCAGATCCTCGCGCTGATGCGCAGGCTTCAGGCCGACACCGGCATGAGCATCCTCTTCATCACGCACAACCTCGGCGTCGTCGCGCACCACGCCGACGACGTGGTCGTCATGTATGCCGGGCGCATCGTCGAGACCGCACCGGTGATCGATCTGTTCGCGCAACCGCTGCACCCGTACACCGCGGGGCTGCTGGCCTGCCTGCCGAGCCGGCGGCGGCGGCAAGCGCAGGAACAGCCTGGCGCGCGACGGCTCTACGCGATTCGCGGCCAGGTCGCGAGCCCGCTGGCGCCGCCCCCCGGCTGCGCGTTCGAGCCGCGCTGCGACCACGCGATCGACGCCTGCCGCGCGGCGATGCCGGCGCTGCGCGCCGCGGGTGTCGACCGCAGCGCGCGCTGCATACGGGTTCCCGAGGGCGTACGGTGAGCGCGACGACGCCGCTGATCGAAGTGCAGCACCTGTGCAAGTTCTTCGGGCCCGCATCACGGCCGGTGCGCGCGGTCGACGACGTCTCGTTCACGATCGATCGCGGCGAGACACTCGGGCTGGTGGGCGAATCCGGCTCGGGCAAGAGCACGATCGGGCGCGCGCTGCTGCGCCTCGTCGAACCCACCTCGGGGCGCGTGTGCTATCGCGGCGAGGACCTGGGCGCAGCCGGCACCGGTCGCATGCGCGCGCTGCGTCGCAGCCTGCAGATGATCTTCCAGGATCCGTATGCGAGCCTCAACCCCAAGATGCGGGTGCGCGAGATCCTCGGCGAAGCGCTGCAGGTGCATGGGATCGCCAGCGGCCGGCGGGCGCAGCGCATCGCCGAACTGCTTCGCCTGGTCGGTCTGGCGGCCGAACACGCCGAACGCTATCCGCACGAGTTCTCCGGCGGGCAACGCCAGCGCATCGGCATCGCGCGTGCGCTGTCGGTGGAGCCGGAGTTCATCGTCGCCGACGAACCCTTGTCGGCGCTGGACATGTCGATCCAGTCGCAACTGATCAACCTGTTGTGCGAGTTGCGCGAGCAGTTCTCGTTGACGATGCTGTTCATCTCGCACGACCTCGACGTGGTCGAGTACCTGTGCGACCGCGTCGTGGTCCTCTACCTGGGCCGCGTGATGGAGGTGGCACCCGCACCGGCGCTCTTCGCGCGACCGCTGCACCCGTACACGCAGGCGCTCCTGGCCGCATCGCCTCGACCCGACCCCGGGGTCGCGCTCGTGCACGTGCCGCTCGTCGGCGACATGCCGAGCCCGGTCGATCCGCCGTCGGGCTGCGTGTTCCGCACGCGCTGCGTCCACGCGATCGACGCCTGCGCCCGCACCCGCCCCGAGCCGCGCGACATGGGCGGCGGCCGGCTGAAGGCCTGCATCCGCGACGACCTGCCTGCGGGGCCCGCGTGGTGACACCTCGCGTGCTCGAGACCGTGTCGGCGATCATCGAACGCGCGCCTGCCGCGCGTCGCAAGGTGCTGGCGCTCATCCTCGAGGACCCCCAGCGTGTGCTCGACGAGACCTTCGAGATGCTGGCCCGGCGTGCGCACAGTTCGGTACCCACGATCATGCGCACCTGCCGCGACCTCGGCTTCGCCGGCCTTCGCGAATTCAAGCTCGCGCTCGCGCAGGATCTCGCGGTCGGCGGCTCGCCGCTGAATCGCCGCGTGCGCATCGACGACGACGCGCGTCAGGTGATCGCGAAGATCACGCGCGGCGCTGCCACGGTGGTGAGCAGCGTGCAGGCGCAGTTGTCGGCCGACGCGGTGCAACGCGCCGCCGACGCGCTCGTGGCCGCTTTGCGCGTCGACTGCTACGGCGTCGGCGCCACCTCCAACTTCATGGCGACGGACCTGCAGGCGCGGTTGTTCCGCCTCGGCCTGATGTCCAACAGCTACCTCGACCCGCACGTGCAGCTGATCTCGGCCGCCACGATCGACCGGCGCGGTGTCGTCGTGGCGATCACCCACGTCGGCGGCATGCCCTCGCTGCTGGAGGCCGTCGGCGTCGCCCGCTCGCGTGGCGCAATGATCATCGCGCTGACCCAGGGCGGCTCGCCGCTGGCGAAGATGGCGGACATCCTGCTGGCCATCGAGGTCGCGCCCGACCCGGTGATGCCGGTCGGCCCGGAAGCGTATCTGGCGCACCTGACGGTCATCGAGATCCTCACCGTGCTGGTCGCCCAGCGCCTGGGCGACAAGGCCGTCGACCGCCTGGCCAACATCCGTCGGACGCTGGAGACACGGGGTGTCGACATGCATCACCATCCCCGACTCGACTGGGCGCCCGCGGCCACCGGCGGTGAACGGAAGCGAAAGCGATGACGTCTCGCGCGACCCTGCTCGCCCAGGCGCTCGTCATCGACGGCAGCGGTGCGCCGCCGGTCGTCGGCGACGTGCTGGTGCTGGGCGACCGGATCCTCGCCGTCGGCCCGGACCTGCCGACGCGACTGCCAGCCGGCCTGTCGATGGCGGACATCGATCGCATCGACTGCAGCGGGCTCGCGCTGGCGCCGGGTTTCATCGACGTGCATACCCACGACGACGCGATCGTGCTGAACGCGCCGGAGATGACGCCCAAGCTGTCGCAAGGGGTCACCACCGTGATCACCGGCAATTGCGGCCTGTCGGTGGCACCGTACGTCGTCGACGAACCGCCCGGTGCGCTGACACTGCTCGGCCGGTCGTTCGCCTATCCGACGATGGCCGCCTACGCGAGCGCCGTCGCGCAGGCAGCACCGGCCGTCAACGTCGCCTCGCTGATCGGCCACAGCACGCTGCGCTACGCGTGCATGGACGACCTGTCGCGACCGGCCGACCCTCGACAGCTCGAGGCCATGTGTGCGTTGCTCGATCGCTGCATGCAGGACGGTGCGATCGGGCTGTCGTCCGGCCTGTTCTATGCCGAGGCCATGCCCGCACGGGCCGACGAGGTGGCGGCGCTGGCACGCGTGGTCGCGCGCCATCACGGCGTGTACACGACCCACCTGCGCTCCGAGATGGCCGACATCCTGGACGCGATGCGCGAGGCGAGCGACACCGCGTTCGACGCGGGCGTGCCGCTGGTCGTCTCGCACCACAAGTGCGCCGGGCCCGCGAACTGGGGTCGTACCCGCGAGACGCTGCCGCTGATCGATCGACTGTCTGCGCGCCAGGACATCGCGATGGACGTCTATCCGTATGTCGCGGGCTCGACCGTGCTGCGCGAGGACCTCGTCGACGGTGTCATCGACGTGCTCGTCAGCTGGTCGGCACCGCATCCGGAGATGACCGGTCGCCTGCTCGCCGCGATCGCCGACGAGTGGGGCGTGACGCAACGGGAGGCCTGCCTGCGCCTGATTCCCGGCGGTGCCTGCTACTTCCAGATGCACGAAGACGACGTGCGGCGCGTGCTCGCACACCCGCGCAGCATGGTCGGCTCCGACGGCCTGCCGCACGACCGCCACCCGCACCCGCGATTGTGGGGCGCGTTCCCGCGCGTGCTCGGGCGCTACGCGCGCGACGAGCGGCTGTTCACGCTGGAGCAGGCCGTGCACAAGATGACCGGCCTGTCGGCACGCCGGTTCCGCCTGCGCGAACGCGGCGAGATCCGCGCCGGCTGGTTCGCCGACCTGGTGGTGTTCGACCCCGCACGCGTTCGCGACCGCGCCACCTACGAAGCGCCGATCCAGCGTTGCGAAGGCATCGAGCGGGTGTACGTGAACGGGCAGCTCGCGCTCACGGCCGCTGCCGGGTCGTGCCTGAATCGCGCCGGACGCATGCTGCTGCGCGCGAGCGCCGGGGCATAGCTGCCCGAACGACCAGCGCCGCCTAGCCCGTCTTTCTCAACTCGCGCGCTGATTTGCCGATTTTGGCGGGTTATGCTCGCCAAGTTGTTGATGCATAAGGGTCGATTGCGGGCGAAGGCGTGTAGTGAAGACCTTGGTCCTTGGCGCCG
>JBFWSZ010000005.1:0-557985 GCA_050248115.1 Lautropia sp. | reverse complement strand
CTCGGTGCTTGCGCGCTCTGGCATTCTTCTCCGCACCCATCGCCCCGCCTCGCTTCCTCGTTCGTCGAGTGCGCAAAGTAGCCGGTGGACATCATGCCTGGAAGTACGTCGCGGTTTGATCGCTTACTTTTCAGCGTCAGTGGCCCCTGTACTGGTCCGAGGAAGAGCGCGGGGAGTTCGCCGCATACATTGCAGAGCATCCGTCCGCGGGCGCCGTCGTTCCTGAATCCGGAGGCATTCGCAAAGTCCGCTGGGCGCGCGCCGGAACGGGAAAGTCTGGTGGCGTTCGCGTCATCTATTTCACGCGCAATGCCGAAGGGGAAGTGGTGCTGCTGACCTTGTATGCGAGGGCGAAGACCGACAACCTGACAGGTCCGAAGTTGAAGGAGATTCGCCGTGCCCTCGAAGAGTAAGCGCTTGAACAAGGAAGCGTTGGCGGCCTATGAAGCCGATCGCGACCTTGCCGCGGAGTTGTTGCAGGCGGTGCGGGAGATGAAGTCTGGAAAGGTTCAGGTTGTGACATCGCCGGTCATCGAGGCGCGGAGCAAGACAGGACTTTCGCAATCGCAGTTTGCTGCCTTGCTCGGGGTGTCGGTGCGAACTTTGCAGGGCTGGGAGCAGGGGCGCAAGCAGCCGAGCGGCGCGGCCAGGACGCTCTTGGCGATTGCGAGCTCGAATCCGAAGGCGCTGCTGGCCATCGTCGAGAAGTGACGCCCAACAAATCCATCGAGCGGACAAAATGCAGCGGGCATGGTCCGCTGCATTTTCCCTTTCATGTCTGGCGTTATACGTCTCGTGCGCCACCGTTGACATGCCAAAGATAGGATATGCATAATATGGCATGTGGAGCGTCCTAGAGCACAGACGGCTTGACCGGCAACTCGACGGCGCACCTCGGGAAGTGTTGGTGCGCTACGAGAAGTGGAAGGAGATCGTGGCGCTCTCGGGGCCTGCCGGGCTTCGTCGCATCAAGGGGTTCCATGATGAGTCCCTGGCCGGAAAGTGGGCGGGGCATCGGTCATCGAGGCTAGGGATCCAATGGCGGGTGATCTACCGGGTGGAAGCGGCGCAGATCCAGGTCCTGGTGGTCTCCGTGACGGCTCATGATTATCGGAGGGTGTGATGAAGGGATTTCGTCCGGCCAGAAGGCGCGTTGAGGTCACGGTCGGAGAGTCGGTTCGTGTTCTGCGCGAGCTTCAGGAAATGAGCCAGAACCAACTGGCCGAGGCGACCGGCATTTCGCAGGCCACGATCTCCGGCATCGAGAACGATCGGGTCCGGCTTGGTGTTGAGCGAGCCAAGGTGCTTGCGATGGCGCTGAAGTGTCACCCGGGAGTACTGCTCTTCCCCGGCTGGGAACTGCAGGCTGCGTGAGACGTATAGCAGGTCGCTCGAACGGACATTCGACCCAGCCGCCGGCTTGCTGCAGCAAGCCGCCGTACGCGTCAAATGCCGCTTAGCTTCGACGTTAGGCCTCAGAACCCAATCTCCACCAACGTCAGCCCACCACATGAACCGCCACGCCCTGGCATTCGCTTCCTGCCTAGCGCTTGTAGGCTGCGCAGCCGTCGGACCGGTCTTCGCTCCAGCTGCAGACGTAGCTGCCGGAAATGGTGTTGTCTATGTCTACCGGCCTGAAGCTCATGCCATGTCGGTAATGACCGCAGTTTTCGAAGTCGACGGTCGAAACTTTGTCTCTATCGAGAACAATGGGTTCTCTGCGCTCTCACTTCCGCCTGGTAAGTACACGGTTGTGCACCGTTGGAAAGCCGGCTTGGTCGGCAATTCAAAACTGGAGGGGCGGCCTGTATCGATCACCGTCTCTGTACTTCCGGGCAAGTCGACTTACGTGCGCCTCCTCACTCAGGCCAACAATATGGGGCCCGCAGCAGTCTCGAGTGGATCTGGCTTCAACATGCAATTCCGCTGGCTCTTGCAGGAAGTTCCCGAAACAGTGGCGCTTCCGGAGATTCAACAGACGCGAGGCAAAGTTGCCACTCCACCTCAGTAAGCCGAGGCCTAACCCCTCGCTCAAGCTGACCCGCTACGGCAGGGTTTCTAAGCCCGATCCGCGCCAGTCGTACTATCGTCGCGAACCGGGCTACAAAGCCTGCCTCCGCGGGCAGCTTAGCTCGAACGTTAGCTGGCATGTGCGGTAGTTGCACATGGCATACACCGTACATACAATGTGTGGATGAGTCTCTCGTTCGAATGGGATCCGACCAAGGCAGCCCATAACCTGCGCAAGCACGGGGTGTCATTCGAAGAGGCTGTGTCCGTGTTCTCGGACGAGCGCGCCCGGCTGATTGACGACCCCGATCATTCCTCTGACGAGGAGCGATTCATCCTGCTGGGACTCAGCCTGAGTCTCCGGGTACTGGTCGTGGTTCATTGCTACCGAGAATCCGGAGGCATGATCCGGCTGATCTCTGCTCGAAGGGCAACTCGGGTGGAAAAGCGGTTTTACCCATAGGTGTACTCATGCGACAGCAGTACGATTTCAGCTCATCGAGAAAGAACCCCTACGCCGCGAAGCTGAAGAAGCCGGTAACGATCCGGCTAGATGAGGAATCGATTTCCTACTTCAAGTCGATGGCCGAGGAAACCGGCATTCCGTATCAGAGCCTGATTAACCTTTACTTGAAAGAATGTGCAGTGTCTGGCAAGCGACTGAACCTATCGTGGAAGTAGCGCCGTGCCAGCGAACTTTTCGCTGCAACGGACAGTTGACCCGGTCGCCCGCGCGCTGCCGCACGCGGTCGTCCTCTTCGACTGCCGCTGAGCTCGGACGTTAGGCGGCGAGCCGATTGCCGAAGAAACTGATGCCAACACCAAGACCATTCCTCATGTTCACCGGCGACGCAACGGCCGCCATGAGCCTATACGTAGCAGCGTTTCCGGATTCTCGCGTAGTCAGCGCTGAGCTCTACGATGCCAATGGCCCTGGGGCAGACGGCACAGTAAAGGTCGCAATCTTCACGATCTGTGGTCGCGAGTTCATGTGCTCCGACAGCCCCGTCAAGCACGCATTTACCTTCACGCCATCGAGCTCCATCTTTGTCGAATGCGAGAGCATGGAAGTGCTGGAGAACGCCATGAAATCCCTGTCGCAGGGTGGCCAATTCCTCATGCCCCCTGGGAACTACGGATTTAGCAAGCACTTCTGCTGGTTCAATGACCGATTTGGAGTGTCGTGGCAGCTCAATCTCGCCACCTAGCAACCGCATGCGCCAAGCCTCCCGGCGTTCCTCCGGGAACTGATGTCTGCCGATTTCCCGTCGGATCTGAGCTTCCGGTAAGTGACCTGACGAGCCACGAGTCGCTGGGACAACCTATTGGGCGGTTCAACGAAGAGCTGCAGAAGCGAGTCAAGGTGGCGCTTGGAACCGCACTCGTCGATGTTTGGGGCCCTTGCTAATGGACGAGTATCGGCGAGTCAATTCGAGTCGCGCTGCGTCTACTTGAGTTCGACCGCCCTTCGGCCGGCACGGTTCGTGTCACATTCAATGCCCTGATGAAGTCGGAGTGGTTCGCGGATCAGAAGGCCGAGGTGATTGCGGCAATGGATCGCGTGCATCACGAAGGTGGGCCATGAAATTGAATCCAGCTTGCCGATTGAATGAGCAGCGACGCCTGACATGGCGCTCTTACGGACAGTTGACCCGGTCGCCAGTTTGCTGCCGCAAGCCGACGCCCGCCTCAACTGCCGCTCTGCTTCGACATCAGACCCCACAGTTCCCGGCCAAGCGCGCCCCATGATCAAGTTCAAAGCCAAGGTTGTTCCATCAGGAAACGCGACCGCTGTCGAGGTCCCGCAGTCGGCTCTCGCAACGCTGAGAGCGGGCGTTCGACCGCCTGTCACCATCACGATCAATGGACACAAGTGGCGCAGCAGAGTGGCGGCCAAGCACGGCAAGAGCTTGCTGGGCATCAGTGCCGCCAACCGGAAGGCCAGCGGTATCTCCGAAGGTGACGTCGTGCAGGTGCTCCTCGAACTGGATGAAGAACCACGCACCGTTGAGGAGCCCCCGGACCTCGCGGCCGCACTCACGCTAGACAAGGTGGCGAGGGTAGCCTTCGACAAACTGCCGTTCGGTCTCAAGCGCAAGCATGTGGCCGCGATTGAGGATGCAAGATCCACCCAAACAAGGCTGCGCCGAATCGAAAAGCTTGTCGCGGAGCTGCGGAGTGTGGCCTAACAGGTCGTTCAGCCGGAGCGCCAACGGCTGGCCCGCTTGGCCGTGCGACTGCCTTGGTTCATCATCGGCCGCACGGCCAAGCCGCGCACCCGTCGTCGACCGGCCGGCTTTGCGTTAGGCGTCGCGATCTCCGCCATGTCATTGCCAATCGCCCAAGAACTCACGTTGTTCGGAGCCGCAGCGTCCGGCTCCGTCGCGGTGGAAGCCGCTCTGACGCTTCTAAGCATCCCGTTCAAGCTTGTCGAAGGTGCGACCTGGGCATCCGAGTCGGCTCGCGAGCGCGTTGGCGCTCAGAACGCGATGCGGCAGATTCCCACGCTAGTCTTTCCGAGCGGCGAGATCCTGACGGAAAGTGCGGGCATCCTTGTCTACTTGGCAGACTTGCACCCTGGGGCGAGGCTGAGCCCCGGCGTGAACGCGTCTTCACGAGGACAGTTCCTGCGCTGGATGTTCTTCGTCTCCTCGGCGATCTATTCGCTACATTGGATCAAACCCGACGTGAGTCGAATCGGTGCGCCGCGGAGTGCTCGGGACGATGTTGTCCAAGCGGTGCACGACCGCATCGCCTTCTGTTGGCGAACGATGGACGCCCAATTGAACCCAGGCCAGTACCTGCTTGGTGACGATCTGAGCGTTCTCGACCTGTACGTCGCCGTGGTCTCGCGCTTCGGGCCGTGGCGAGACCGGTTCTATGCCGAGGCCCCCCGCATGACACCCGCAATCAGGCGCGTCGATGACGAACCTCGCCTCGGCGCCCTCTGGGCAAGTCGATTTCCGCGCGCATGAGTGCAGCGACGCCTAACCCCTCGCTCGAGCGGAATCGCAACGACAAGGCGCCCTGGCCTCTCGACGCCTTAGTCTATGATGCGACGCGCGGCCAGGGCGCTTTGCCGCCGCGCGCCGCTCGGCTCAAACGTTCAGCATCCTGGGCGCCTGCTTCGACCGCGCGCCCCGGCTCGTCATGAATCGAGTTTGCCGAAGTGCTCGGCATACGGAAGCGCACCTTTCAGGAATGGGAGCAGGGCCGGGGTTCGCCGTCGGGTGCTGCTCAGGCGTTGATTCGAATTGCAGAGAGGCATCCGGAGTTCGTACTCGGAAGCCTTGGCGTCGAGTTGATGATGAACAATGCGGCGTGCCAGACGATTGACACCCGGCCGGAACCCGGACTTCGCCCATAGCCCGTCCCACCGTCAAAGCCTGGTGGCCAGAATCGATAGGCGTCACAAGTTGCACCGGTCACTGTCTCGCATCACCGTCGGTCTGCTCATTGCGGTCGGCCTGTCCGCCTGCGAACAGAAGCCTGCGTTCGTCTTCGTCTTGGAGGCGCCACAGAGGGTAGAACTTGTTGCGTCAGCCTCATCTGGAAAGGTCCGCGTCGGACAAGCCGTCGTCCTCACAGCGCAGAGACGAACGCGAGGAACGTGGAAGCGCATTGCCTGGCGCGAACTCAAGGAAGATCAATGCTGGATGGCGGCCATCCCGCCCGAGCGGGAAACAGAGGTAGCCGACAACCTTCACTGGGTTGTCGAGCCGCAAGGTGCTGCGACCTTCAATACCGATTCAAGGCCCGACCGTACGAGAGAAGTTGCACTTTCACGAGAAGGCGTCTTCTCCTTCAGATCAAGCACTGCGGTATGGTGCGAGCCTGGTCGCTCCGTCTATGCGCCGTCAATCCGAATTGAAGTCACCGCAAGGTAGGGTCGAACGTGGCGGCACCTGACCGTTCGCACGTGAACTCCTCACTCGTTTGGCTGCCCGGCGACGAGGAACGCTTCATGCCGTATCAACATGTTCCGTGGTTCAAGAAGGCGACGATCGAGCAGATCGCAGATGTTCAGCTGCCCGCGCCCGAACATCTTTTCCGGCCGCGATCGAACGTCGATCTTGCGGTTGCTTCGATTCGCGATCCCGCGGCGTTTCCTCTCGCGTCGCGAGCCGGGCTTGAACAACGCGCTCCACGGGGGGCTTGACCCGGCCGCCCGTCGGCTGCCGCACGCGGTCGAGTGCGCCTACTGCCGCTGAGCACCGGCATTCGGCTGCACGAGCGACACTTACCAGACAAGAGGAGCCCGCATGAAGCTCGGATACACCATCATCTATGTCCCTGACGTCGCTGCATCCCTCTCGTTCTTCGAAAGCGCCTTCGGCCTGAAGCGCAGGTTCCTGCACGAATCCGGGACATATGGCGAACTCGACACGGGAGAAACGACACTCGCGTTTGCCGCGCACGAGCTCGGGGACGTGAACTTCCCTGGCGGACATGTGCGGGCCGACGAATCCCGGCAACCGCTCGGCGTCGAGATCGCGCTGGTCACGGACGACGTGCCCGCGGCTCACCTGAAGGCGGTTCGACTGGGGGCACGCGAGCTCGCGCCACCGGTGGCCAAGCCATGGGGCCAGACGGTTTCCTACGTTCGGGCGCCCGACGGCACGCTCGTCGAATTCTGTACCGCCGTGGGCGGGTGAGTGCGGGCCGACACGTCGTCCGGTCGGAGCGCCGACGGCAGGCCGCCAAGCCCGGTCCGCAGGTATCCTCTACGGTGACTGCGGTCGGGGCTTGGCGTCGTTCCGCCGTAGCCCGCCTCACGCTGCGTCGGACGTGCCGGGATGCGCCGAGCGTCGTCTGCGTGCCGGGTTCGTGTCGAAAGCGCAGCCTCTCACGCGTCGTAGCACTGCGCACTGTCGCGCTGCATCGGAAACGCCGGACATGACCACCTACATTGGAAGCTGCCACTGCGGAAACATCTCGTTCGAGGTGGAGGGAGAGATCGACAGCGCGCTTTCCTGCAACTGTTCCATCTGTTCGCGCAAAGGCTCGCTGCTTTGGTTCGTTCCGCGGCAGCGCCTGAAGCTGAAGACACCCGAAGCATCCGGCAGTACGTACACGTTCAACAAGCACGTCATCAAGCACCGCTTCTGCCCCAGGTGCGGCATTCACCCCTACGGTGAGGGCACGGATCCGAAGGGCAATGCCATGGCGGCCGTCAATCTGCGGTGCGTCGAGGATCTCGATCTGGCTACGATCCCGGTTCACCACTTTGACGGCAAGTCGATGTGATGCCTGTGGTCCGTCTGTACGCCCGCTCGTGTCTGCTCGTATCGCGTGCAGTCGTATGTCCGGCATCCGGGTTGGATTTCGATGGCCGGCACGTGCCGACATGAAGTCCGCCGCCTTGGCGCCGATCGAACGCGCGGCGGGCTATGCGACGGGCGCATGCTGACGCAGCGCACCGTTGCCGATCGATGAGCGCGAAGCGGTTCGACGAACGGTTCGACCACGGAACGACAGCCATGCGATCTGCCAGGCGCATCGAGACGCATCGAAGCCTCTGCTGGGTGCCCCTGTGGCACGCGACCCGTCCGGGGCTCGGGCTGGAACACGTCCTCGTTTCCTCGGGGAGGGCAGACAGCGTTCTCCTGGCCATCGATGAGGACGATGCTCCGTTCCGGCTGAGCTACCAACTGCGTTGGAACGCTCGCGGGTTGCTACGCCGGGCCGAGCTGAAGGTACGCAAGGGATCAGCGGTTCGGTACTTGTTCCTGCGCGTTGATCACTTTGGCACGTGGAGGGGCAAGGACGGCGAACACCTTGCTCGTCTCGACGGCTGCGTCGACATCGACATCTGGCCGACGCCGTTGACGAACAGCTTTCCGATATGGCGAAGCCGCATGCGGATCGGAGAGCGGCGCGAGTTCAAGATGGCATGGGTGTCGGCCCCCGACTTGACGGTGGAACCGAAGGCGCAGGCGTATACGCGGCTGGACGATCGTCGATACCTGTTCGAGAGTCTGGACGGAACCGGCTTCGAGGCGGTGCTGCCGGTCGACGACGACGGCTTCGTTCTCGACTATCCGGACCTTTTCAGCCGCGTGCCTGAACGAGGCGATGCCTGACGCGAGCGGTCGGCGACGGCCCTACGCCGGTCGGCAGTCGGTGACCTTGAACTCGACCCGGCGGTCGAGCGCGTCGCGTGCGTCGTCGGTGCCCAGGCCCGAGATGTTCTCGCTCGAGCCTTTGCCGATCGTCGTGAGGCGTTCGCCGAGATCCTTCTGCTGGCCGGACAGGCGCTCGCGGACCATCTCGGCGCGCAACCCGGAGAGCCGCAGGTTGACCGGCTCGGGGCCGGTGCGGCTGGAGTGGCCGGAAATCTCGAGACATCGCTTTCCCTCGGCCGCCCGCTGGGCGATCTGGTCGAGCCACAGGCCGTACGG
This sequence comes from Lautropia sp., assembly GCA_050248115.1. Lineage (GTDB taxonomy): Bacteria > Pseudomonadota > Gammaproteobacteria > Burkholderiales > Burkholderiaceae_E > Lautropia. The sequence goes on along the minus strand of JBFWSZ010000005.1, from coordinate 549,574 downwards.
TGCGCTGATCCTCGGATCCTCGGGAAACAGCGTCGAACCCGGTCGGAACAGGAACTTGACGCCGAGCCGCTTGCGCTCGAGCCCGTAGTCGACGATCTGCCCGAACGCCTGCGCGGCCTCCTGCTGCCGACCCAGCTTCCAGCTGCTCAGGTAGACGCCGCTGTGCACACGCAACTGGTCGCCCGCGCCGGTGCGTTGCACGCCGCGGTACAGGTCGAGCGCCTCTTCGTAGCGGCCGGCCTCGTAGGCATTGATCGCGTCGTTGATGAAGGCCGACGCGATGATCCTGTCCCAGTACTCCGCCTTGATCGAGTCGCCCGGCTTGGTGCCCTGGCAGGTGCGGACGTAGCCGGTCGTCGTGGGGTCGGGCGCCCACGCCGGCACGTCACGGAAGAAGGCCGTCGGCGTGTGGTCGACACCGGCCGGGTTCGCACGCGCGAAGCCCTTGGAGACGATCTTGCCGGTGCGCAGTTCGACGAGCGCGAAGCAGACGCGGTACCACTCGCGGTCGCCTTTGTTGCCACCCTTCGCGTCGACGGCCGTGAAGGTGCCGATGAAGAGGTAGGGCGCACGGGCGAGCGCCTGCGCCGAGAACTGCTGCATCCGGAAAGACGGGAAGTCGCGGCCAACGAGCTCGGCCACCTGTGCGCCCATCGCCTGGGTCGCGTTCGAGCGCACGCCGCTGTTGCCGTCGATCAGCGGGTCGATCACCACGGGTTGCGGACCGGCCGCAGGCACGGGCGCATTGCGAAAGAGGTTGCCGGCGGCGAAGCGGATCGCCTCGTCGATCGGCATGATCGGCGGAGGGGCCGGGGCCGGGGCCGGGGCCGGGGCCGAAGCCGAAGCCGGCGCCGCTGCGATAGCGGTTGCCGCCGAACGGAGCGCGGGGGCCCGTGCCGCGTACGAAGGCGACACGAGGACGGGGGCCGCGGCCGCGCGTTCGGCGGCGGTGGGTGGTAGCTGAACCGCCCGCGTCGCGGTCGGCGTGTCGGACCTGGCCTCGGGCTGAGAAGGCCGGACCAGCGCGCATCCGCCGGACAACGTGGCGATGAGGGACAGCGCAAGCACGCCGTGACGCAGGGGGTGGTGCGGGGTCGTGGCTTTCATTTGCACTCCTGGGAAAGAAATCGCTCGGATTCGGCGCCGATCGCATCGCCGATCGACATGCGGGTCAGCAGGTCCGCGCAGCGCTCCGCCTTGTTCGGCGGGCGGGCGCGCGGTGCGGCGACGACGACGGGAGGCGGCGGCGGAGCGGCCGCGCGCCGGATCGCGTCGAGGCGAGACGATTCGCGAGCCGCGGCGACCGCCGACTCTGCAACCAGCAACTGCTCGAGCAGCCGATCGACCTCGCGTCGAGCGCTCTTGGCCTCCTGCGCGCGCGCCGCGTCGGCGGCGCTCGCTGGAGCGCTCGCGATCGAGACCGGCGGCGCCGCGGTCGGCGGCACCGGCACCGGCACCGGCACCGGCACCGGCATTGCAACCGGCGCCCCGCTTACGGACGGCGCGGACATCGCGGTCGGCGAGGTCGCCGCTGCCGCAGATGCCGTCGGGGCGGCGGATGGCCAGGCGCCGCCGGGCGAGGTCTCGAGTGCCGCAGAGGTGGTGCTCGCCGGTGGCGGGACCGCCTGCGCCGCAGTCGCGTTCGACTGCGCCTGGGCCGTGCGGGCGGCGACCTGGACGGCCTCGGCCCGGTCTGCGCGTTCGCGCGCCTGCTGGAGCATCGCGCGCGTGCTCGCAAGCGCTTCCTCGAGCTTGCGCAGGTGGGCGTTGCGCGCCAGCTCGGCCGGATCGGGTCCGACGCGTTCGCGGAACGCGAAGTTGGTGGTCAGCGACGTGTTGACCCACGGGACCTGTCGGTCGCGGGTGTCCTGGAGCACCCGGATCCTGACACGCTTGAACATCAGCTCGACGTCCAGACCTGGCGCCATCATCTGCTCGGCGAGGTGGCGCGTGTAGACGCTGTTGCTGCCGCTCGGTCCGTCCTCGGCCGTGGCGCCCGGTGCCGACGCGTACGCGATCAGCGTGCCGCGCGCGGTCATCTCGGCGAGGCCGCCGGCAGCTCGGATGTTGCGGGTCCGGCGACCGAAGGGGTTGTCGCGACAGGCGTCCAGGATCACGATTCGCGTCTGCGCGCGGATCGATTCGAGCCGACTCACGAAGAGCGCGTCGACGTCGATCGAATCGTCCTTCACGTCCGCTTCGCTCGACAGGTTGACGTCGACCGGGAGCAGGTAGTTGCGCCCGGCGATCTGAACGCCGTGGCCGGCGTAGTAGAAGAGCACGACGCCCGGCGTGTCCTGCATCTCGTTCACGAATGTCCGAACGGCGCCGCGGAATTCGCGCGTGCCGAGATTCAGGTGCTCTCGGACCTCGAAGCCGAGTTCACGCAGGCGCGACGCGATGAGGCGCGCGTCGTTCTCCGGGTTTGCGAGCGGCGCGCGCGGGTAGCGCCCGTTGCCGACGACGAGCGCAACCCGTCTTTCCGCGCGCGCGCGGTCTTCGACCGCGGCCCGCGCGGGCGTCGCGGTGCCGGCAAGCCAGGCGATCGCGCAGACGCCCGCAAGCACCGCGGCGAAGCCCGATGCGCGCCGCCTGCGGGTCGCTGCGTGTGCGTACGACCGGGGTGCGCCGTTCACGGCGTCACTCATGCCGGAACCGCACGACGATCTCGCGCGGCTGCAGCCGACCCGAGTCGAGCTCGCTTTTCTGGACGGGGTCGAGCGCATAGGCCGTGCCGCCTTCGCGAGCGACCTTCGCGATGCTGCGCGTCGCCACCCGTGCCTGCTGGCTGCTCGGTGCATCGGCGCAGTCGCCGAGCACGCGCTCGACTTCCTTGCGCATCTCGATGCGGCGGATGCTGCGCGTGCTAGCCGGTGCGCGGCACGGGTGCAGCACGATGCGAAGCAGGTCCTCGCCCTTCTCGCCGACGAACTCGTACGGCCCTAGGGTGCCGAGTTCCGCTGCCTGAAGGGTCAGGCGGTCGATCAGCGTCACCTGTCCGGCGGGATCGATGTTGTAGACGTCGACCCTCCCCGGGAAGTTCGGTCGGTACGCGACCTCGAAGCGCTCGCCCGACCGGAATACGTGCTGCTGCGCGTCGACGGCGCTGCGCTCTCCGTTGGGTCCGAGCAGCAGTACCTCGTAGGCGATGCCGGCGTGCAGGACCTGCGCCGCGGAGGCCACAGCCGTCGTCGCGGGGGCGTTGGCGGGTGCAGGCCCCTGTGCGGGCGCAAGGGAATGCGCCGGAGCAAGCCCCGGCGCGGCGGGTGCCGCGCCTTCGGTGGTACCAGGGGCCGTGTCCACTGTCGCGCTGGCCGTGCCCGCAGCGCTCTCCCTGGCCGTGTCGGTGCTGCCTTCTCCACCGAACATGCGACGGCTGAACCAGTTCGACAGCCCTTCGGCGATGCCGGGAATGAAGTGCGTGGCGAACAGCGACAGGAAGATCGATCGGGTGCTGGACGACTTCTCGTCGCCGCCCCCGCCGTCGTCGGTGCCGCTGACGAAGCCGTCCTCGCTCGCGCCGTCGCTCGCGTAGGCTGCAGGGAACGGTCCGGTCCACGCGCCCGGCACAGGCCTCGTCGCTTCGTTCTGCAGCGGGGGCAGTCCGCCGAAGAACGCCACGCACACGAGCGCCAGCAAGGTGACGCGCGTCCTGCGCCCGGTCGCCGGGCCGCCGGGCCGTGTGGGACGGCGCTTCCCGTGCCGATGGATGCCGTCCGGCATCGTCGCCGGGATTTCCTCAGTCATGGTTGCATCGTCCTTCGACGAATTTCCAGCGGGCGGTCACGGTGAAGTCCAGGTATCCGGTCGGTTCGTGGAACCAGCGAACGCGCAGCGCCGAGCAGCGGGTACAGCCCGATGGCGGCGACGATACGATCATCGCCTTGCCGAACCGTTGCCGAGTGATCTCGATGCGGGCGCCGTCGAACACCGGAGAGACCGCCCCGCACTGCGGTGCCGGGCGGCTGACGTCGATCGCGTGCTCGCCCTTGTTGCCGACGGCCAGATCCGAGGCCTGGCGATAGACAACCGACTGCGCGCGAAGCGCGGTGGCGCCGGCGTCGTGGGCCGCAGGCACGGCTGTCGCGTCGGGCAGGACCTGTCCGACGAGCGCGAGCAGGGCGGTCGATCGCCACGTTCGACGGTGCCCGGACTTAGCTGGCTTCATGGCGCTTGGACCGCCGACCGCTTGCTTCGCTGAACGCGGCGCCCGGATCGACGCGGCGTACGCCGCGATCCTGGCGCCCGCGGCTTCACTGCACGTTGAAGCTGTAGGTCATGCCGTCCGTGCAGGCGACCTTGTTCGTCACGTGCCGCTGCTTGTCCTTCTCCCACCCGCCCTGGATGTTGGCGTTGCGCTTGTCGTAGTAGAGGACCATGTGGCCGGGCACCGCGCCGGAGTCGAGCTTCTGCAGCCGGCGGCCGTTGGTCTTCTCGGTCTTGTTCGGATCGATCTGCCGGTTCGCGACGTCCTCGCGCCAGGTCCCGTCATTGCCGCCGATGCCGATCTTGGTCGCCTTGATCGTCGAGGCGCCGCTGTTCTTGATGCTGAACTTGACGTCCTTGCACGGACCGGCTGCCGCGAGGCCTGGCGCGAGGATCAGGAAGGTTGCAATGCCGAGCGCCTTTGCGTGGTGTTTCATGTCGAAGCTCCTTTGGAGAGTACGCAGCGCACGATGGCGGCGCCGCTGAACGCGATCATCGGGCGCGGACGCCAATGCGAACATCCCAGGAACTGGGGAGGCGAAGCGAGCGGGCTTGTCGCGTGCCGCGGCAACGCGGTCGTGGAGACCGACGGATCAGCCAGACGGCGCGGCCGACGATCCTGGCGACGCACGCCGGTTCGTGCTCGGTTGCGGATCGAGGCGGGCTTGCGAGCGCGGCACCGTGAGCCGTACGCTGCAACCGCGGCCGTCAATGCGGTTCGACCGCACCGAGACCCGTCCGCCGATCGAGGCTGCGCGGTCGCGCATGTTTCGCAATCCACGGCCGCGCACGATTGCGTCGTGCGAGAAGCCGCGGCCGTCGTCACGGATCTCGATCGCCACGACGGCAGGGTCTCCGGTGCAGGGGCCCGCGCAGATCGTCACGCGGCTGGCACCGGCGTGCTTGAGCACGTTGTTCAGCGCCTCCTGCACGATTCGCAGCACCTGCAGTACGTCGGCCTGCTGCAGGTGCGGCATCGGGGGCAGGTCACCGACGTCCCAGCACACGGCCAGGCCTGCCGCCTGCAGCCTGGGGCCGAGGCGATGCCTCAGCGTGCCGAGCACCGCGCCGAGATCGCCGTCGACATCGTCGAGCGAGTCGATCGTCAGGCGCATGTCGGTGATCGCGGTGCGAAGGGCGGCGGCGATGTCGTCGGGCCCCACGTTGCCGTGCTCGACCATCGCGAGCGTCGAGATCAGCGAGTTGCCCACGCCGTCGTGAATGTCGCGCATGAGGCGCGTTCGCTCCTGCATCATCGCGTGCATGCGTTCGATCTCGCGCAGGCGTTCGTAGTTCGCCGAGATGACCCGCTCGCGCGCGGCGATCCGGGCCTCCAGCTCGACGTTCATCCGCTCGAGTTCGGCGAGCGCGGCGCTGAAGCGCCTCGCGAGGATGACCCCGAACACCGCGAGGATGGGGACCGATGCATACGGCATCAGGTAGCCGTGCGTGCGCGGCAACAGCGCCGTCACCACGAGCCAGTCGTGAAAGCCCGCGAGCAGGCTGAAGCCGCCGGAGAACATCATCGCGCCGACCGTGTAGCTGCGCGCGGCCATGAAGCGCTGCGTGACCTGCACGAGCGGCAGGATCGCGACGCCGAGCGCGACGGTGTCGGAGATCGGTGCCGCGAATTGGTGGAACGCGGTGTCGCCCGCAACGGCGGCGAAGGCGAGCAGGGGCGCGCTCGCGAGCATCCATACGCCCAGTCGCCTCTCGAACGGCGGATCGTGCAGTTCGAGGAAGCGCGAGGTGAACATCGTCACCGTCACGACGAATCCGACCAGCGACGTGTGCCACAACCACTCCAGCACGAGCGGCTCGATCCACGAATCGGTCACCAGGTGATAGACGTCGTGCGTCGCCCAGGCGGCAAGCATCAGCGCATACCAGCCGAACAGCGTGTCGCTCGGTCGAAGCAGCCACAGGCCCATCGTCAGCAGCGCCGTGACGAGCATCAGCCCGACGATCGTGTAGAGCACGGTCGTTGCGGCGAGCGTGCGAAGGTCGTGGAACCGGCCGAGAACCTCGGCGGGTGCGAGATATATCTCGCGCATCAGGCCGGCGCCGGCGCGGTCGGCGACGACGTGGATCGCGAGCACGTTCGAGCCGGGCTGGAGCAGACCGTTCGGGATCAGGAAATAGAGCGGCCGATTCCAGTTGCGTGTCACGCCGTCTTCCACCTGGCCGTGGCGGCCGATCAGCCGGCCGTTGAGGTATACCGACGCATTCATCGCGATGCGGGGCAGCCAGATCGCCCAGATCCGGTCGGGCGCGACGTTCAGCGACTGTTCGATCCGGTACCAGCCCTCGGTCACCGCTTCGAGGTTGCGCCAGTCGTGCGGCAGCACCCGTTCTCCCCCGCGGACGTTGATGCCGTCGTAGGTCGGGAAGGCGCGCCTGACGATCTCGTCCGGTTCGTCGTCGAGGCCCGAATAGAAGTGCGCGCGATCGATTCGCAGCACGTCTGCCGTGGGAATCGGGTCGAGAAGGGTGCGCAGGCCGAGGAGCAATGCAACGGTCAGCGCAACGACCACCAGCAGCGAGGGTAAACGGCGGGTTCCCCCGCTGGGGCCCAGCGGAGGGTTCGCGGGAAGCTTCTCAGCCGTTCCAGCGGTCAACCTGGATCAGCCCGAGCTGGACCGCCTCGAATACGGCCTCTCCACGGGAACGCACCGCGAGCTTGCGGTAGAGACTCTTGATGTGCGTCGAGACGGTGTGCACCGTCACCTCGAGCGAGCTGGCGATCTCCGCATACGAAAAGCCCTTCGCGAGCAGCCTCAACACGTCGGTCTCCTTCAGCGTCAGGCCCACCGGCGCGTCCGTGCGGGTCGTGGCTGCGCCATTCGGCGCGAGCGCGGCAGCTGCGGAATCCGGCAGTGTCGCCACCGACCCGCCGAGCTGACGCAGCAGGTGACGCGCGATCGACGGACTGATCGGCGAGCCGCCGCGGCGCAGCGTGCGCACCCAGTGCACGATGTCGTCGCCGGAACCGTCCTTCAGCAGGTAGCCGGTCGCACCGGAACGGATCGCGTCGATCACGGTGGTCTCGTCGCCGAACATCGTGATCACCATGATGTCGATCGACGGCCAGCGTCGGTGGCACGTGCGGATCAGTTCGAGGCCCGAGCCGTCAGGAAGCCCGATGTCGGTGAGCAGCATGTCCGGCGGCGACCGCTCGAGCAGCGCGAGGCCCGCGGCCAGCGTGTCGGCGGTGCCGATCACCTGGAGATCATCGGTCGCGTCGAGCACCGAGCACAGCCGCGCGAGCAGCTCGTGCTGGTCTTCGACCAACACGATGCGGGTCGGGATCGGTGCGGTGGCGGCGGTGGCGTCGCTTCGTTCTGTCATCGTGCGCTCGTGCGACAACGCGGCGGGGCCTGGGACGGTGTCGAGGGACCGTCAGCGGGTACGACTGGCAGAGCGGCCGAAGTGTAACATCTTGCAACGGCGACGCTTCCCCGCGCGGGCAGCGCCCAGGTGCACCGTCGGCATGATTTACGCTCGCCTGTGCGGGTCGAGCGCTCTGCGCAGTGCGCGGCGATCCATTCCTGGCGCTTCATGTCATCCACCAAGCCCGCGGCAAAGTCTGCAACGTTCGAAGGTCACCGGCAGCCTCGCGTGGTCGGCACGTTCGACCGTCTCGATCTCACCACCAGACGCATGCGCGCAGCTGAGGTTTCGCTCGGGCGCGAACATGGGCGCGGACCGTGACGCCTGACCTGATCGAGCCCGACACGCCCCGGCTCCACCTTCGTCAATGGCGATCGTCCGATCGAGCCCCATTCGCCGAGCTCAACAGCGACCCGCGCGTGATGGCGTACTTTCCGTCGCTGCTCGACAGGGCGCAGAGTGATGTCATGGCCGATCGCTGCGAGGCGTCGATCGGTGAGCGAGGCTGGGGATTCTGGGCGGTCGAGGTCAAGCGAAGCGGCCGCTTCATTGGATTCATCGGGCTGAGCGTTCCCGCCGACCGGTTGCCGTTTTCTCCGTGCACGGAAATTGGCTGGCGCCTGGCATTCGATCATTGGAGCTATGGCTATGCCACGGAGGCAGCACACGCGGCGTTGCGCGTTGCATTCGAGTTGCTCGGACTCGAAGCGGTCGTCTCGTACACGACCGTCGCAAACCGCAGATCGCGCGCCGTCATGGAGCGCCTCGGCATGTCGGAGAGCGGCACCTTCGAGCACCCGAGCGTGCCGGTCGGAAGCCCGTTGAGGGAGCACTGCCTTTACCGCGTGCGGAACGTCGCATGATCCTTCGCCTGCTGGCCGGCGTACCGCACCATCTCGCGTGGCACGTTCGATCATTCGAACTCGGTCAGCATCACTTCGCACGATCGGCGCTTCAACGGCTGCCACCCTGCCCGATCGAGGAAGACATGGACGCTCGACGGATTCAACTCTCATCTCGATACCAGGTTCTCCATGCCATCAATCGATCTCGCAGCAAAGCTATCCTCGCTCGAAGGCTACTGGCAGCCTCGCGTGGTCGGTCAGTTCAACGGCCACGATCTCATGGTGGTCAAGGTCAAGGGTTGTCGAGCACTGTCCGGTTGCGGAAGAGGAGGCGCACCTGCCGCTCATCGAGCCGGCGGGAACGCCGAACACGGGCACTGCCGCCACGGCGGCACGACGGCGCGAAATCTAGGCGCCGGTCGGTGAGCCCGATCGTCAGGCAGCAAGCTGACGCCACTGCGAGCCTCGATCACCTCGAAGCACGACCCCACCGATACCCATGTCATTTCCCGCTCGCCTCCTGCTCGCCGTCGGTATCGCCGGCGGTCTGACGGTCTTCACGGCATCGACACGCCTCGGTGGCCCCTTCGGTTCCACGCTGTCTAGGATCGCGGACACGATCGCCTCGCCCGGCGAACTCCTCTGCTTCGCCACCATCGGCGGCGCCTTCTCCGGTTGCCCTCGCACGATCCCGGGCTACACAGTCTGGTACGTCGGCGTGGTGCTCTTCTGGTTCCTTCTGCTTCTGGCCGCTGGCAGCCTCTTTCGTGTGCTTCATCGCAGGTTTGGTCGTGGCCGTTCCTAGACTCCCGCTTCGTCGTGCATCGTGCACGAAGCGAAGCCACTGCACACGGAGGGCGCATGAATGCGGTTCCAGCCACGGTCGATGAATACATCGAAGGATTTCCCGCCGACATCCAGGCCGTGCTTCGCGCCGTTCGTGTCACGGTTCGGCAGGCGGCGCCATCGGCCGAGGAGCGCATCAGCTATCGCATGCCCGCGCTGTTCCGACATGGCGCGGTCGTCTACTTCGGTGCGTTCAAGCGCCACCTGGGCTTGTTCCCGCCCGTGGAAGATCCCGCGCTCCTCGCCCAGGCCGCACGGTACGTCGGGCCAAAGGGCAACCTGCAGTTTCCGTACGACGAGCCGATTCCGCACCGACTCATCGCCGCCGTGGTGCAGGCGAGGCTGAGGGCCAATTCGGCCAAGGCCGCGGCAACGTCGGGGCGGTCCAAAGGCGCTTCTGTCAGGCGCCCTGCTCGTGGAAGCGGTGCCGGCTGAGTGCGAGGGCGAGTCGTCCGCGCGGTCCGACCTGCCTGCTTCGATGTCGGCGAACGCGTCCGTCGTCGTCCGTCCGAAGATCGAGCAGGCGCCATGGTTTCGGCCGTGGTGGTAGCGATCGGAAATGCAGGCGTGAGAGAATGGCGGCGCGATTGCCTGCGGTTGAATCGGCGCGGAGGCACCATGGCTCGTCAGACCGTGTTCACGTCCAAGGCGGCGAAGCCGCCGCCAACCTACAGCCAAGCCGTCAAGGCCGCCGGCCTGATCTTCGTCTCGGGTACCTCGCCCGCCGATCCCGCCACCGGCGAGATCAAGGCAGTCACCATCCAGGCGCAGACCCGGCAGTGCCTGGCCAACATCCAGGCCATCCTCGAAGAGGCCGGCAGTTCGTTGGACAAGCTCGTCAGCGTCACCGTCGTACTCGCGGACGAGGACGATTTTCCCGGCATGAACGAGGAGTGGCTCAGGTGGTTTCCCGCCGATCCGCCGGCGCTGTCACGGATCGCCGTAATGGATCCGGGGATGACCGCCGTAATGGAGCCAGCGCGGGGGTGAGGAAGGAAGCGTTTCGAGGGGGTCAAGGATTGCCGTTTCTGGGAGCTTTGGCAAGGCCCTGTCGAGCGGCTTGCGCGGGTTTGGGAATCTGTCGCGGGGCGCGGAAGGAAGCACCCTCGAGGGTGAGGCAGTACGCGTTATGACGCAGTCGATCGAGCGTGGCGCTGGCGAGCAGGCGGTTGTTCGGGAAGGCCTGATCCCACTCAGGGAAGTCGAGGTTGCTGGTCACGATGGTGGTGGCACGCTCGTAGCGCTCGGCGATGAGGTCGTGCAGATCCTCGTCGGCGGGTGGCCGCAGGGGCTTGAGGCCGAAGTCGTCGATGATGAGCAGGTCCACCCGAGCGAGGGAGGCGAGCCTGCGTTCGTAGCCACCGGTGGCGCGGGCTGCGTTCAGGCTGTTGGTGAGGCCCGCGCAGGTGTGGAAGGCGACGTCGACGCCCTGTCGGACGGCGGCGTGGCCCAGTGCCTGGGCGAGGCTCTTGCCGGTGCCGCAGGGGCCGACGATCAGGATGGGGGCCCGCTCGTGCAGATAGCGGCCGGTGGCGAGGTCGTTGACCATTGCGCGGTTCAGGCCCGGCAGGCGATCGAAGTCGAACTGGTCGAAGGTCTTGCTGGCGCGGAACTGGGCGCGGCGCAGCCGGGTGTCGAACTTCTTCTGGTCGCGCCGGGCGACCTCGTCGGCGATCAGCATGGCGAGGAACTCGGTGTAGGCGAGCCTGCCGTCGATGGCCTGTCGGTTGCGCGCTTCGAGCGAGTCGAGGATGCCCGAGAGGCGCAGCTGCTTGAGCTGCGGGGCGAGTTCGGGGATGGGGTTCACTGGCAGGTCTCCGTGGGTGAGGCTTCAGTGCAGCCGGCCGGGCTGCGCGGTAAAGAGATCGGCCGCATCGCGTGCGAAGCGGGCCTTGGCTCCGTGGGTTGCGGTGGTACCGGCAGGTTCGGGCTGCGCGCGAAGGTCGTGGCCGCCGGCGAGGATGGTCTTGACGGTGCGGTAGAAGGGCGAGCCGTGGGCGAGGGCTCGGGCGCAGGCGGCCTCGAGCCGCACGGGGGTGAACTGCTCGGCCAGGCGCAACACGCCCTGGGCGGCGCGCAGCTTCTCGAGGATGCGATCGGCAAGGAGTTGCGCGACGAGCTGCTCGCAATGCGGGCCGATGCGCCCGGCCTGCGCGAGGCACCAATGCCGGTCATGGGCGAGGAAGCGCGCGGCGTTCGGCGGCAGGTGATCGGCAACGGTGATGCGCTCGCCGCGGCGCACGCCGCGCCGGTGCGTGGCGACGTGTCGGTAGTCCTGGTAGAGCGCGACGGCGGTGTCGGTCGCGCGCAGCCAGAGACGCTCGCCGACCAGTCCGAAGGGGGCGGAGTAGAGGACGGTGCCGTGCTTGACGTGGCAGTCGCTGTGCACGCTCACGCGGTGCCAGCTGCCCAGGTCGGGCGCTACGGCCGGCAGCGGCCGCATCAACGGGCGCTCGATCGCAAAGAGGGCAAGCGGCGCCTGGCGCGTGGTGCCGTGTTCGCGCCGGCCGGCCTCGTGCATCACCCAGTCGAGCGCCTGGCGGTTGAGGTCGGTCTGGTCGCGGAAGGTGCGCAGTGGCAGGAAGTTGCCCTTGACGAACTTGACGCCGGCTTCCACGATGCCCTTCAACTGCGGCTCACGCGGGGGCAGCGCATCGATCCGGAAGCCGTAGCCCTCGGCGCACTCGGCGTAGGCGCGCTGCACGGTTGGCTCGGTGCGGCAGGCCTTGATGATGGCGCACTTGGCGTTGTCGATGATCAGCCGCGCGGGCACGGCGCCGAACCACTCGAAGGCACGGCGATGGCAGCCGAGCCAGGTGGCCACCGTCTGATCCCAGACGAACTCGACGTACTGGTGGCGCGAGAAGGCGAGCGTCATCACGAACGCCCAGGTTCGGCGCAGGGCGCCGTTCGGGTCGGCGAGCATGGGGCCGGCGCCGAAGTCCACCTGTGCTGCCTCGCCCGGCTCGAAGGCCAGCCGAACCGTCGTGGGCTTGGGCTCGCGCGAGCGCAACTCGGCCAGCATCCGGCGCACGGCCGAGTAGCTGCCGCTATAGCCGTGCTCGCGGCGCAAGGCGGCAAGGATCACGGTGCCCGAGACGCGCTGCGAGTGCCACTGCTGGATCTGCTCGCGCCAGGGCTCCAGGCTGGACACGGTGGTGGCCGCTCGCCGCGGCGCGGTGAGCGCCGCCGCGATCTCGGCATCCTCCGGCAGCGGTCGGCCCGTATCGAGCCAATCCTGGCTGGCAGCCAGCGCCCTCAGCGCCGCAGCCTTGCGCCGGCCCATTACCTTGCCGGCGGCAATCTCGCGGTCGGAGTCGCCCTGGCGCATACGCACCAGGGCCTGTCGATACTGGAACATCTCGAATCTCCTTCGTGCCACCGCTCACCCCTCCTGGACCTGAAGGTCCGGAGGGTAGCGGCAGCGGATGACTCGAAACGCCCCCTACCTACCCCTTGCTGGCTCCAATACGGCGATCACCGAATGGCTCCATTACGCCGATCACGCTGTGGCTCCAATATGCCGATCACAGCCTGGCTCCATTACGCCGACGGTCAATTGGCTCCAATATGCCGGTCGGTGACACTCGATGCCGTTCGCCGCTTCGCGGCTAGTTCGGGACGGGGAAGTCCCTTTCATTCGTTGAGCGCCGGAAATGCAACGCCCCGTGCTTTCCGCATCGCTCTCCGAGTCTGACTTTCGGTCCTGGTACTGGTTGAAGTCGGAACTCGCGGCCTTCAGTCGCCGAGAAGGGCTACCAACCGGTGGCTCAAAGCAGGATCTTGCTGAGCGCATCGCTGCTCACCTTTCCTCGCGTGAACTCCCGTCGAAATCACCTCGCCGCAGGAAACCAAGCACGATGCCAACCAAGTTCGAGTTGGAGACGGTCATCGGTGAAGGATGGCGGTGCACACAAGAACTTCGAAGGTTCTTCGAGCTGCATTTCGGCCGGGGTTTCGGGTTCAACGAGTCTTTGCGCACCTTCATCGCATCAAGCACCGGAAGCACGCTGGCTGAAGCGTTGGCACACTACAAGCAAAGCCTGGCCTCTGGCCCTCGGCCAATCTCGGCGCAGTTCGAGTACAACAATCACATGCGCGAGTACCGGAAGAACAATCCCTCGAGTACACATGCCCAGGCTGTTGCAGCGTGGTGGACCAAGCGTGGCAAGCCAGGCGCCTAAGCCTTGCATCGAGAGGGCTCGCCCTGGCACGCCAGGTCGATCCTCTCATGTCAAACGGTAAGCATCTCCGATGCTCCCTGTGCCCCGTCGGTCGAGCGAGATTGTCCGCGAGTGGGTCGAGATGCTTGCCGCGCGGCGAGTGCAGTACCAAGGTGGAGGACCTGGGCATGCCGAGAGCCATCAGGGACCTCCTGCCCTCGCCCGCGGAACGTGCCTTCCGCGAGAAAGACGTTAAGATCGCGATTGCGATCGGCAAACGCGGTGCCGATTCCTTCAAGGAAGGAGCCGCTCGGAACGACATGCAATACCAGCGTGCGATCAGACGATTGCTGGACGCGTACGTCGAAGCCCGCGCAGGAGCTCCGACTCGTCGCTCAAGTCGGACGGCCCGCACGCGGGCTGCCGGTCGGTTCGAGCGTTAGCCGCCATAGCGAGCCCTCGGTGTCGTTCGTCGGAACGCTGGTCGCAGCCTTCATCCGTCCGGCGGATATGCCGCCGCGCCTTGACTCCATCGACGACTTGGCGTCGGTCGAGCTGGATGAAGCCAACGCCGTCTATCTCTTCTCTCGCAACGGCTGGGTCAACGATCGAATCGAGGAGCTTTCCAGTCTCGGGCACCTGCCTCGCCTGCCGACCCGACGATTGCCTGCGTCTGTCTTCGACTCACGAAGCTTGAGCGAACTGAAGGCCGACCTGGATGCGTTCTTGAAGAACCTGCCACGGGAGCCGGGTCTACTTTCGGAGGCCGCCCGCGAGTTGGCGGAGGAGGAAGATGTTGCGAGGTGCGCACAGTTGGCTCCGGCCACGCTCCAAGCGGCCTTTGCGGCGTTGAACGCGGCACGGTCACGCGATGAGGAAGCCGAGGGCCTGGAAACCTTGGTCTGCCTGCTGTGGTGCCTGCTTCGTATGGCCGAGCATGCCGAGGCACACGAATTGACTCTCATCGTCATCCGTAGCCAATGACGGCTGACCCTTCGCAAATGGACTCCCTGTAGGATTCGTTTCGGACACCCTTCTCGATTGCTGTCGCTGATGCCCATCGAAGACGAGCGGTCAGCCTGGCACGAAGATGCCGTACCGAAAACGGGGGGGCATCCCATCGAAAGTACGGTCCGTCGATCGACTCGAACTTCAAGAGCGGCCTGCCTGGCGGCCTGCGCGAGATCGCCTGGACGGTGCGAGCAGATCGGCACTTCCCCAGGGTTACCCTCATGGAGGATTCAGCCGTTGCACGTTGGTAGTTACAGGGTGCGGTCCAGCCCATTGCTCCGTCCGACCCGATCCGGCAAGGTCCGATGGCGGTCACGCCCCCGGTACCATACGGTTTCTGCCGGCCGGTGGCCCTTGCCTCCGTGGTCGGCTCCGTTCAAACGATAGCCGCCAGCGTACGAATGTCTACGACCGTTACCGTCCATGTGCCCCTTGGCACGTTGCCGACCCAAGGCGAGATCGTTGGGCGAGCTCTGGAGCTCGGGGCTGTACTGCAGTTTCCCGATGGTTTCGACGCCGCCCGCGACGACGGCTATGTGCCGTGCGTGCTCTGCGGACAGGCTGCCGGCTTCGAATACTCGGCCGAACGTCGCGGTGCCTCGCGACGACTGACGTTTGAAGCCCGCTCGTCCTACGACGACTATGCCGCAGCAGCAACGGTCGCGTGCGCGATAGCGCTCATCTGCGGTGGCTCTCTCGACGACAACGACTCTCCCGAACTCGCCGGCGATCGGTTGGTCGAGTGGTACAAGACCGTCGAACTTCCCGTTGAGGTTTCGGAGACCGAACTACTGCGCGTACCTGTGACGGTCCAGGGGCCGCAGGGCAATTCGCTGTTGCGCCTGAAGCTGGGAAGGGTACCACCCGGTGCGCACCTGATGCGGGCGCTCGTGCAGACCATTCCTGTTGAACAGGTGCCTGTGAACCTGCGTCAACCCAACAGCCGGTTCGTGCTGCTCGTCCGCGACGCGCATGAAATCGTGGGCATCGAGCCGATCTGAACCGTTGGCGGTGGGCGCCGACGCCAAATCCTTCGCTCGCGTGGGCGGCTACCGGCAAAGCGCCTGGCCCACGCTCGGGCCAGTGTCATCATCCGCGCGCGGGCCAGGCGGCATGCCGGCCCGTGCCCCTTGGCAGACACGTGAGACCACACGATGTCAGCATTCCACGACGCGCTCGATGGGCCGTCGACGAGACGGCCGAGCGCTCGATGCGTGACGTCCGATGGGACGAGATCGCGGGGCTCGAGGACAAAGGCCTGCAGCAATGGCTCCAGGTAGAACGGTTCGATGACCTCATGGAACACGCGTTGCCGGAATTCGACATTGCCGATGGCGCCCAGATCGCCCTGGCGAGCTTGTATGACGGCTACTGGCAGACGAGTAACGAGGAGGGCAAAGCGCATGTCGAATCAGGGATGCTTCGTGTCCAGTCTGCGGCGAGACCAACGCGCCGGCCAGGCAAGCGAGGCCCAACCCTCGTAGATGGACGCTCCACCCGGAAGCAAGAAGCATTCGATCGTGACGGCGATGCGAGAAATGCTCATCAGCAACCTGCAAGCGATCGATTCGCGGGCAACGACACGGAGTTGCTGCTCAAGTCGAACGGTCGCCATCTCAATCGCCACACGGAGCGTCATTCGCATGCACGACGAAACAGCGCAATACAACAATGCACAGGCACCGGCAGACCAGAAGACGTGTGAACTCCTGGCCAAGGAGATCGAAGCTGCGTTGCCCGAGGCCGAGAACAAGGTGTGGCACGCACACCCGGTCTGGTTTCTGGACGGCAATCCCATCGTCGGCTACAGCAAGCTGAAGGGAGGCGTCCGCCTCCTGTTCTGGAGCGGCCAGTCCTTCTCGACTTCAGGCCTGAAGCCGGAGGGCAAGTTCAAGGCAGCTGAAGCCCGGTTCGCCGCGGCCGACCAGGTGGACACAGGGTCCTTGAGAAGGTGGCTCGCCGAGGCCCGCGATATTCAGTGGGACTACAAGAACATCGTTCGCCGCAAAGGCAAGCTCGAGCGCCTGAAGTAGCGCGGCCCGCCGGACAGCGGCGCCTGATCCCACGGTCGAGGCGAGAGCCGACGCCAAAGCACCGGGCCTGCTTCCGGGTCGTGCTTATCATCTCTTCGGCGGACTCGGCGCTTCGCCGTCGGCCCCGCCTTGCCTCGAACATCAGATGGCGAAGTAGACCCCTCTCGGTAAGGAAACGACATGGCCGAAAACAAGACGAAGGCGACCGAAGCTGACGTGCAAGCGCATCTTGATGCAGTGGAGAACGAGGGCGTACGCGCTGACTGCCAGGCACTCGCACGACTCATGGCCAAGTGGACGAATGAGAAGCCAACGATGTGGGGGCCCAGCATCGTCGGCTTTGGCTCGTACCACTACAAGTACGCAAGCGGTCGCGAGGGAGATTCCTGCGCCACCGGCTTCGCTGCCCGGAAGAGCGAGATTGCGATCTACCTGGTTGCAGAGGGTGCCGAACAGTCGAGCCTGCTCGGCCAGCTCGGCAGGCACAAGATGGGCAAGTCCTGCCTGTACATCAAGCGCCTCTCCGAGATCGACATTCGCGTGCTCGAAAAGCTCGTAAAGGGTTCGCTGGTCGAACTGCGTCGCCGTTATGGCTAGGCGCCGAGCGATGCCGCAGATCGCACCAGGCGCGCCCGCGTCGCCGTCGTCTCGTCGAGCTGGCATCGCGACATCGTTGCCAATGGCACTGCTGCCATTCGCGCCGAATCGAGTCGTACCTCCGACCCGCCCGGTGGACTGTATCACTTCGAGGTGCCTGGCGCATTCATGATCCCGCTACACGCGAAGCGCCTCGCGGCCTCAGGCGCCTATGGCGCGATCATCGCCTGCGGTCTGGTGGTCAACGGCGGCATCTATCGCCACGAGTGCGTTGCATCTGCTGTAATCGACGGCCCGATGCGCGTTCAGCTGGAGACGGACACGCCCATCTTCTCGGCCGTGCCAACCCCAAGGGACTTCCATGAACACGAGGAGCATCGAACGTTCTTCTGCGAGCACTTCGTCAAGGAGGGAACGGAGGCTGCGCGAGCGTGCGTCGAGATGCTGGCAAGCCTGGACAGGCTGCCAGGCAGAGATGGCTATCCCGTCGCTCGAGTAGACCGTCACCGACAGGGCACTTAGCCGACGGGCCGGTGTTGTCCATCATTGGTCCCGTGGCCCATGCGCTTTCCCGGCGCTGGCCCCTCGGCTCGAGCGTGATGCGTCGCAGTCTACGGTCTCACATGTCGCAATCCCAGGAACTCACCCTGTACGGCGCGGCCGGGTCTGGCTCGGTTGCAGTCGAGGCAGCGCTCATTCTCCTGGGCATTCCTTTCAGGGTCGTGGAAGGCGCCACCTGGGCCTCGGAGGAGGCGCGAGCGCGGGTTGGAGAGCAGAACGCCATGCGCCAGATTCCGGCGCTTCTCCTGCCTGATGGTGAGATGCTGACGGAGAGCGCTGCCATCCTGATCCATCTTGCCGACTCCCATCCGGCGTCCAGGCTGGCACCCAGTCTGGACGCCGCCACTCGAGGGCAGTTCCTGCGCTGGATGGTCTTCGTTTCCTCGGCGATCTACGCATTGCACTGGATCAAGCCAGATGTACGCCGCGTCGGCGCACCCGAAAGCGCGCGAGATGAAGTCGTGCATGCCGTCCATGAACGCATCGCCTTTTGCTGGCGGACGATGGACGCCCAGCTCAGCCCGCGAGACTATCTGCTTGGAGACGACTTGAGCGTACTCGACCTGTATGTCGCCGTTGTCTCTCGTTTCGGGCCTTGGCGCGATCGATTCGTTTCGGAAGCACCGCTCATGGCGCAAGCAGTCAAACGCGTTGATGAAGATCGACGTCTGAAGTCATTGTGGGACGTGCGTTTTCCTCATGGATAGACACTAGCGATGCCAAGTCTGGAAGGAGGGTGCGACTGCCGCGCAGTTCGCTATCGACTCGCTTCAACGCCGCTCATCGTGCATTGCTGCCACTGCAGGTGGTGCCAGCGCGAGTCGGGCGCATCGTTCGCGCTCAACGCAATGTACGAGTCGAACCGAGTCGAGAGCCTTGGCGTTGAGCCGGACCTGGTCCTTACCCCGTCGAACAGCGGCAAAGGACAGAGGGTCGCCCGGTGTCCGCACTGCAGGATCGCGGTGTGGAGTCACTACGCCGGATCGGGGCCGGTCACGCGCTTCGTGCGTGTCGGCACCCTCGACAACCCGGACGAGCTGCCGCCCGATGTACACATCTTCACATCGACGAAGCAGCCGTGGGTGGTGATACCAGCCGGCGTCCAGGCCTTCGACGAATACTACGAGCGCGGCGCGGTATGGCCCAAGGCGTCGCTGGATCGTTTCGAGCAGTTGAAGACGCTGATCGATGCCCACAAGGCGGGTGCACAGGGTGCTGCCTGAGGGATCACGTCTCGCTCGTCCAACCCGGGCAGTCACTGGGACGCGCGCCAAGGCGCGCGCCGCCTGGTCTTTCGTCGGACAACGAGGAGAGCAAAGATGCGAAATCGATCCGCGCCGGGCGCCGTCGTCGTCCCCATGCTGATGTACGAAGACGTGGCCGCTGCCATTGTCTGGCTTCGCAAGGGACGGCAGCGTCCGCGGGGCCTGCTTCGTCTTCCGCCGTCGAAACCCGACGGCGGGTCGCGATCCCTTGCTCCTGGCCTCCAGCGACGATTCCAGGCGGCGACTCGCGTTGGTATAGCATCTCCCGCCAGGCGCCTGGATCGCCGCTCCCCGTTTGCGTGAGGTGCGCACGATGATGGTGGTGACGAACATCGAGAGCGTGACGCGATCGCGCCTGACCGGCGCGATCGAGCGGGCGTCGTGAATGCGCCCTCCTCTCTGGCTTGCCTGCGGTGCCGCCATACTGCTCCAGTTGCTGGGCTGCGAGCGTCCGCCCCCGTACGTCTACGTTCTTCAAGCGCCGCAGTCCATCGACCTGGAGGCATCGGCATCCGTCGACGCGGTCAAGGCGGATGTGCCTTTCCTGCTGCATACGCGACGACAGACACGGGGCGTATGGAAGCGCATTCCATCGAAGGAACTGAAGCCGGATCAATGCTGGATGGCGGCAGTTCCACCCGAGAGCGAACCCGAGGTCGCCGACAACATGCTCTGGCGAGTCGAGCCGGCGTCCGGCGTCCGATTCAATACTGACTTTCGACCGAATCGAACCCGAGAAGTCAGGATAGCGAACCCGGGCACCTACACTTTCGTCGCAAGCTACGGACCCTGGTGCGAGCACGAGCGGACCGAATCCGCTGCTCCGGTCACCGTCATCGTGGAGGCACGTTGAGCGCTGTCCCGCTGCCGGCAGCCTGCGCCTGGCACCCCACCGTCGTCTCTTGCTTCGCTCGAACGTTCGGTAGCGCGGACTCCGCCGTCACGGACCATGCCAGCGCATCGACACCACTTCGAATCGCCTGACAGCACCCAGACCCTCGAGGAGGGCCTGGCCGAATACTTCTCGGCCAATCCGGACCTCAAGCGCGATGGACAGTTGCTGTCCGCGGAGGCTTGCCAGTTCTTCCGTTCACACGACACGGTCCATGTTCTATACGGGTGCGGAACCTCCATGCCGGACGAAGCCATCGTGAAGCTGGCCAGCTTGTTCGGCACGGATGGAGGCTTTCGGATTCTGCGGGGCTACACCCACTTCGAGACGCTCGACATCTACCGCAAGCTACCGCTCGGGAGCACGCTCCTGGCGCTGCTCGTGGCGCCGTACCTGATCGCCCGTACGCTCTGGCGGTGTGCCCGACAGACGCGGCGCTGGCCTTGGACGGATCATGGGCAGTTCATGACCCTGCCGCTCAGCGACCTCAGGGCGCAGTTCCGGATCAAGGTCGCACATGAGTAGTGCAGCGATGCCCGACACGCCGAATCTCCGTGTCACCGAAATGAAGGCATTCGTTCCGTCGAGGGACTTCGTGCTTTCCAAGCAGTTCTACCAGGATCTTGGCTTCACGATGGCGTCCGAAGGAGGCGGCATCGCCTACTTCCACTTCGGGCACGTGAGCTTCCTGCTGCAAGATTTCTGTGCCGAGTCGCTTGCGGAGAATTTCATGATGCACATCCTCGTCGAAGACGTGGAGGCCTGGTGGAATCATGTGCAAGCAAGCGGCGTGATTCCCAAGTACGGCGTCAAGGTCACGGACCTTGAAACTCAACCCTGGCGCATGCGAGACTTCTGTCTCTACGACCCCTCGGGCGTCTTGTGGCGCATCGGCCAGAATACCGGCTGAGCCAGGAGAATGCAGCGTTGTCCATCCCGGCGCCGAACCGTTCCGGCGGACTGCCTCCGGTGCCCGCTGAACTCAGGTGTCGGGTACCTGCTACGAACGGACTGGCGAATGACGACATCGACCTTCCTCGTCTTGCTCCTGAAGTTCGTCCATGTGCTCTCGGTCATCGTGTGCGTTGGAAATTCGATGATGGGGCCCTATCGTCGAAAGCGGGCTCGGCGTACGGAAATGCCCCGATCATTTTCGGGACCTATGCGATTCATCCGGAGAGCGGCCCGGCCGTGACGGTTCCGTGGTGAGGCGTAGCCCGATACATCCTTTCGTCGGCTCGACTGAGGAGGAGTACCGCCATGATCAAGCTGCTTCTCATCGTGAACACGCTGCTTACATTCCCTTTCGGCGTGGCAGCACTCGCTGCGCCTGCCGAAGTGTTCGCTCAATTCGGCGTCAAACTGGATGCAGGGGGTTCACTCGTCGCCAGGGGCTACGCCGCAACCTTGGTCGGATACGGCCTCGCGCTTTGGCTCCTGCGGGACGCAGGCGAAGCCAAGGTGACCAGGCCCCTACTTCTGTCCCTGGTGGCCTTCAACGCCATTGAAGCGATCATTCAAGGTCTGGCCGGTGTACAGGGAATCGCCATGCCCATCATTTTCGCCAACGCTGCACTGCATGCGGTAGTTTGCGCCGCCTGCGGGTACGCGTACCTACGTCGGGCCCGTGCCAAATAGCCTCTCTACTTGACGGCGCCCGCGTTCAGTCTCGCATGGTCGCGAGGGGTTCCGTACGTAGACTGGGCCGAGCGTTTCCGCCTGCTGGTCCGCTGCCCCGAGGCGAGTGACGCACGGATCGGGCAGACCGTCGCCGCGCCGGCGACGCTCGCGGCCGCCGACGATCCCCAGCGCTGCCGATGCTCGACCTGTCCGGTTTCCAGCGCGTAGAGCTTGGGAAGGAAGCGCTCGAACTGCCCCACTTCCTCGACGTTGTGGCGGATCCAGGCTTGCCCGTGGGCGACGCCGAACAGCATTCGACGGATCAGCGGGTTGATCCATCGGCCCGGCCGTCCCTCGAGGCCGACGGTCAGGCTGTTTCGATAGCGCGTGCCGCCCGCGACCGACTCGAACGCGTACTTCAGTGTCGCGATCGTGACGCCGAAGCGCCGCACGTGGTGCTCGAAGCCCGACTCGTCGAGCTTGACGATGCGGCTTCGGGCATCGATGCGATAGCGGTCGTCACCGCCCAAGCGCTCGCGGATATGCAGCTCGGCGCCGACGCCGACCGACCCGTCGGCGAGCCGTCGCGCATAACGGACCTGCTGATGATCGATCGGATGCCAGACCTGGTAGCGCGGCACGTGCAGGCCCTCGTATTCCATGTCGCCTTCCAGATGCCTGAACCACCAGACGAGCATCGTCGGGGTGACGCCGGCCAGTGTCTCGTGCTCGATCCAGCAGTGGACCCGTCCGTCGGGCAAGGTCTGCACGCCGGAGCGGGCACTGGTGATCGATTTCGGATGCCAGTTCTTGCGAAGATCGGCTCGCCGTACCGGATCGCGTTTCATCTTGCGCATGACATCCGCTCCTCAGGCCAGGGCGAGCTGCAGCTTCGCCCGGTCGCGCGCGTTCAGCGGCGCGGTCACCGGCTCGAGCAACTGCGCGAACGCATCGACCGGCATGCCGGTCCGGATGCGGCCGAGCATCTGGGCGCGCTCGTTCGGCGCCGCGCAGGCCAGCATTCCGCCCAGCAGCTGCGCGATGCGCTCCGGCGCCACCGTCTCGTTCAGCGCGGCGACGATGCGCGCATCGATCGCGCCGATCTGCGCATCGGTGAAGGCGGCGAGCAGGGCGGGCTGGGTGACCGTCTCCTCGGCATACATGTGCCGAAGCTGCATCGCCTGGTACTGGGTCAGCGTCAGGTAGAACGCCGATGCCGTGTCGTCGGGTGCGTCGAGTGCAGGCTGGGCGACCTGCCGGCGCGCGCGGTTCTCGAGCACCATGCGATCGAGCAGCGCCATCGCGCTCGCCTGCGTCTGCTCGAGCTGGCGGTGCGCATCGGCGTCGACCGCGGTGATCGCCGGGTCGACCTTGGCCAGTTCGGTGAGGATGAACTGTTCCTCCACGTGCGCGTGGTGGTCGAGCGCCGAGAACAGCGTCTCGGTCGCGGTCCGCAATGCGGCCAGTTCGGCATCGTCCGTATAGTCCGTGCTGCCCGCCTGAAGCACCAGCTGCGCGATCGCCTGGCGCAGGCCCTTGTGCGGAATCTGGTAGATCTTGAAGCGTGCCATCGTGTCGGCTCCCTTGCGTTCGTTGGACAGGCGGTGCACGTCGCACCGGCCTTGCCCCGCATGATCCGGATCGCCGCAGGTCGTCGCATCGCCCCGATGGGCCATCGGCGGGCCATCGATCGCGACCGGGGGACCCTGTTCGGGCCATCGCGGGTCGGCGCGTGTCAGCGCGGGTCGGTGCCGGGCAAGGGGTCACGGCGGGGAACGCCGCCATCGATCAGCGCCAGCGCGATCAGCTCGCCGCGGGCGTGCGTGTCGGTCTTGTCCAGGATGTTGGCGACGTGTCGCTTCACCGTGTGCGGACTCAGCGCGAGGCGCTGCGCGATCCGCTTGTTGCTCGCTCCTTCGGCGATCAGCCACAGCACTTCCCGTTCGCGATCGGACAGGCGGGCCAGGCGGCCGGCGGACGGGGCCGCGGCAGGGTGCCTGCCGGGCGTCTCCGGTGGTGCCTCCGTCGGCGGTGCCGCGGCGTCACCGGATGTCGGCCCGTGCCACGCTGGCGCGGCGCAGGACCCGGCGCCGGTGCGTGGCCGGCAGGCGTGGTCCAGGATCGCGAGGAGTGCCGCGCGGCGAGGATGATCGGCCGGCACCAGCGCCCGGAACGGCATCAACCACGCAACCGGCTCCAGGAAGAGCGGGCCGACGATCCCGGAGTCGCACGCCTCGAGCAGGAAGGACTCGAGCTGCGCCCAGGCCGCCGTCGGGTCGCCCGCGCGGCGGTGCACCGTCGCGAGCTCGACGCGGGGATCGCCGCCGACGGCCAGCACCGGGAAGCGCTGTGCATGCGACAGCACCGCGCCGAACTTCGCGATCGCCTCGGCGGCGCGGCCGTCGAGCTCCGCGAGCATGCCCTCGATGTGGGTCGCCGCGATGTCGAGGAACGGCCACCGCTGGCCGCGTGCACCGGCGAGGAGGCGGGCGTATGCATGCGAGACGCCGGCCGGATCGGCGGCCCGCCAACTCTGCCGTGCGATCAGCCAGAGGTAGGTCGTGTTCCAGGCGGCCGCCACCGAGCTCGCCACCGCGCTGTCCCGGACCATCAGGCCCTCGAGCAACGCGCGCGCATGCGAAGCGTCCTGCCGCGCCTGGGCGAGAAGCGCACCGGTGACCGACAGGTCGACGAACAGCGTGCGGATCGGTGCCCAGGCGGCCAGTTGTGCGAGCGGTACGCTGACCAGCGAGTCGGCGCGTTCGACGTCGCCGTGCCACAGGGCGGCCCACGCGCCTGCCACCCTGCCATGGGTTCGCGACACGTCGTCGATCGCTTCGCCGGCGGCCTCGGTCGCACGGTGCAGCCGTTCGAAGGCTTCGACGCTGCCCGGTGCGCCGAGCAGGTGGCTTCGGAGCCGGTCGATGCAGCGCACGAGCAGGTCCGGCGAGCGGGCCGCCTCGATCGCCCGGGCCGCCTCGACGAGCCGCTCGCCGCCCTGACGCGACCGGCCGGCGGCGACCGCCTGCCAGGCCGATTCGAGGTCGTGCTCGGCGCGCGCGGCCGGGCCGAGCGGCGCCGGATCGATGCCCGCGAGCACTCGCTGGGCCGCGTCGATCGTTCTGCTGTAGGTGTGCGTGCGCGCAGCGACGATCGCCGCACTCGCCGACCGGTCGCCGTCGCCCTCGTCGCGATAGGACCGCGACGACGCCTCGAAGTGCTCGGCTGCCCGCTCGAACGCGAGTCCGTGAAGCGCGACCCAGCCCTGCAGGAAGCGCACGTCGCCGCTCGTGGCCAGCGGCGTGTCGAGGGGCACGCCGGCCAGCGCCGCCTCGATCAGACCGATTCGCCCACGCTTGATCAGGCGCTCCGGGCATTGGGCCAGCAGCGCCATCGCCGCCGGCAGATCGCCGGCGGCAAGCCAGTGGAAGGCGCCGCGCCCTGCGTCGACCTGCGCCCGGGCGGCACGCCGATGCCGCTCGACGAGCGCGGACGGGTCGCGCCGGCGCAGGCGCGCCTGCAGGCAGTCGCGCAGCAGGTCGTGGAGCCGGATCACGCGCCGCTGCGCGTCGTGCACGGTCAGGAACAGGTTGCGCTGGATCAGCCCGTCGAGATGCGCGTCGGCGTCGGCGACGCCGATCGACGCCACGTCGGCCGCAGCGGCCGGCGTGATCAGGTCGAGCACCGACACGTCGGCGAGGAACTGCTGCAGATCCGGCGGCAACTGCTCGAGCACCTCCTCGACCAGATAGTCGAAGAGCTCCGGCCGGTCGGCCTCGCCATCGTGCCCGCGCACCCCCGCGGCCAGCAGCTTCAAGCCGGTCACCCAGCCGCGGGTGCGTCGGTACAGATGCTCGAGCGACGGACCGTCGGTCGGTTCCGCCGTCGTCAAGGCCGATGCCGGCAGTTGCGCCAGCAGGCGCGCCGTCTCGTCGCGATCGAAGCGCAGGTCCTCCTCGGTGATCTCGAGCAGCTCGCCGCGGGCGAGCCGCCCGGCAAGCGGCAGCAGCGGCCGGCTGCGCCCGATCATCACGACGCGCACCAGGTCGGCCATCCGGTCGAGGAAATGATCGAGCCAGGTCCAGACCACCGGCTGCGCGATCACGTGGATGTCGTCCCAGATCCAGACGAGCGGCGGGCCTTCGCGCCGGGCCATCAGCGCCTCGATCTCCCCGATCGCGGCATCCGCTTCCGCCTGCGGCCCGCCGATCCGCTGGCAGATCCGGTCGACGTCGACCGGGTCTTCGTCCGGATACAGCGCGTTGATCGATCCGAGCAGCGCACGGGCCCGCTCCACCGGCGAATGGTCGAGCCTGTCGACGGCGATCCAGGCGATCGGCTGCGATGCGACGCGCCGGTGTGCCCACTGCGCGAGCAGCGTCGACTTGCCGTAACCCGCGCCCGCGACGACCGAGACGATCACGCCCTCGTCGATCGCACGGTCGAGTCGGTCGAGCAGCGCCGATCGAACGATCGGCTGACCTCGCAGCATCGGGATACGGAAACGCGTCGGAACGACCATCGGCGCCTGTGGGTGGAGAGGCCTGGGGGCCGGGGGATTCTAGAAGCATCGCGGCGCGTGTCGCGCGCGATCGGGCGAGGACGGCATCGGCCGCCGCCCGGCGACGTTGGTCCGGACTGCGATCGATGACGAGTTCAACGGCCATCGGAAGCCGATCTCTAGACAGTGGCTGTTGATCAACGGCCAGTGGCCGAAGGCGTATCCCGGGGAGCAGTTGTTCTAGCGCGAAGGTGACGCCGACCCGCCGCCCGAACCGATCCGCTCCGGCAATGGCCCGCTGGAGACCTGGAGGCCGGAACGACACGTCTCTCGTCGGCCAGTGGACGTTGCCTGCGCGGCCGGCTCGGCTCAGGGGATGGCCTCTCCCAGCGTCGATCGAAATGATCGGGTCGTGTTCGTATCGCGGCCGTGTTCGCTTCGCCGCGCGTAGAGCGAACGGACGAATCGAAGCGGACGGAAAGACTACAATCGGTTATCGGGACGATGGCGACGATGCGCCGATCCTGGTCGGCGATGCGTGGGTCGAGGTGACGCAGCGCGCTCGATGCCGATAGCCGATAGCCGATTGCCCATTCGTGGCGGGGTCGGGAGAAGGAAGCCCCCTTCGTTCGTGAGGACCCATCGCTGTGCCTCATCGTGTCGCAGAACTTCTTGGCGTGTCCCTTCCCCAGGCACTGGAGCCGATGGGGTTCTTTCCGGGGCGCCTCAAGATTTCTCGACAAGCGCGTCAGCGGCTGCAAATGACGCGTTCCGAGTTGACGTATACCCGCGACGCCGCCGAACACACCGTCGAGTTCCTGCACTTCGAGGTACCTGCCGACGTGAAGAGTGGCGTCAGGGGCTTTGCAGGCTGGACAAGCTCCTCGACCATCTCCGGGCCGGAATCCGTGACCGACCTTCCCCAGGGATCCGCAGAAGAGTTCGACCGAAGCGCGTTCACGTTTCCGTTCTTCGAGCTTCCCACCGCCGCCGGACGTTCGCTCGCTGTAATCAGCCACACCGCGTCGTGGCTGTTGGTACCGCCCAAGGGTGACGTTCCAATGGGCGGAGACGACGAAGCACTCGCGGCACGCATTGCAGTTCTGACCCAGGCCTATGTCGAGAGCGAGCAGGCAGCCGGGTCTCCGGATCTCCAGTCGTTCGTGCAGGACCTCGCCTCACGCATCGCGAACGACGTAGCGACGTATCTGCTGCCCTATCTTGCGGCCAGGTCCCGCGGCGCTCGTAGGGTGCGATCCTCCGGTGCGTTGGAAAATGAGGGCTGACCCTTCGCCGCACCCGACGTGCGACGGCAGGCTTCGCCGGCGTGCGTGCTCATGCGGACGCTCGCGACGAGCGCTGCCTTCGAGGTCGGGAGAATGATTCATGCCCTTGCTCGGTTCAGCCGCAATGCTGCTTTCCTTCGACGTGGCGCCGGAAGCCGTCGACGAACACGACCGCTGGCACACGCACGAACACCTTCCGGAACGCCTGTCGATTCCGGGCTTCCTGCGGGGAACGCGGTGGACCGCCACGGCCGGCAAGCCGCGGTACATGGTGCTCTACGAAGTCCGGGACCTCCAGACGCTGGCGTCCGACGCGTATCTCGCGCGATTGAACGATCCGACGCCGTGGACCCGACGCGTGATGTCGTTCTACCGCGGCATGAGCCGCGGCTTGTGCTCGGTCATCTGGAGCGTCGGCCATGGCCAGGGGGGCGTGGCGGCGCTCATCCGTTTCTCGAGCGCGGACGAAGACGAGGGCGCGCTTCGGCAGTGGCTCGTCGAGCGTATCCTCCCGTCGGTGCCCGCCGCACCTGGCCTGGGCAGCGCACACCTGCTGCGCGGTGCGCAGACCGCCGCGATGACCGATGAACAACGCATCCGCGGCGCGGACCAGGGCGTCGATTCGGCACTCATCGTGACGGGCTATCACGCCGGCCTGGTGTCCGGGTTCGCGGCCACCCTGTGCGCGGACAGCGGACTGGCCAGCCACAAAGCGCGCGGGGTGACGTGCGCGACCTACTGCGCAAGCTACTCCCTCGCCAGGGCCGAAATCGACGCATGACCCCCCGCTCGAACCGTCGCGCCATGGCTTGGCGAGTGATCGATGCGACGTTGCCCGACGCGCGGCGCGAGGTGCGGCATGCCTGAATTCGCCGCGCTCTCATTGCCGTCCGAGCCGACCGTCGCCGCACCGGACGGCTCCGATGTGCGAGTCCTCCTGGCCCTGCCCGGCGGCAGCATGGCCCACTTCCAACTCCCGCGCGGAAGGGTCGCCAAGGCGGTTGCTCACCGCACCGTCGAGGAGATCTGGTACGTCCTCGCCGGCCGAGGCGAGATGTGGAGAAGACAAGGACAGAAGGAAGAGGTGATCCCGTTGGTTGCCGGGCTGTGCGTCACCCTCCCGCAGGGTACCCACTTCCAGTTTCGCGCGTCGGATGCCGAGCCGGTTTCCGCCATCGCGATCACGATGCCGCCGTGGCCGGGCGAAGGCGAAGCAGTCTTCGTATCCGGCCCGTGGCAGCCGTCGGCCTGCTGAGTGCAGGCGCTCCGTTCGCCCGTCGACACAGGGTAGGCACGCCGCCATGGGAATCCTGACCTTCAGCTACAACGTCACCCTCGACGGCTGCGTCGACCACCGCGAAGGTATCGCCGACGACGAGACGCACGCGCACTTCACGCGTCTGATGGACGAGCGGGGGGCGATGCTGTGGGGCCGCGTCACCTACGAGTTGATGGAGCGCTACTGGCCGGCCGTCGCTCGCGGTGACGAAGCAGCGCCGCCCGCGATGCGCGAGTGGGCGATCAAGCTCGAGGCAAAGCCGAAGTACGTCGTGTCGTCGACGCGGAATCACTTCCCGTGGGCCAACAGCCGCCTCGTCGCCGGCGATCTGCGTGCGGGCGTGCAGCAGTTGAAGGACGCGACCCCGTCGGGCGTGCTCCTCGGCAGCGGCAAGCTCGCGGCCGAGTTGGACCGGCTCGATCTGATCGACGAATACGCGATCCTCGTCCACCCGAGGATCGCCGGCCACGGCCCGACCCTCTACCAGGGCGGACTGCCCGGCACGCGGCGGCTCGAACTGATCCGCGCGAAGCCGCTGCGCAGCGGCACCGTCGCGATGCACTACCGGCGCGCACGCGGATGACGGCCGGTGTGCGCGCACCGGCCGATGCGCATCGTGTCGCGGTCGCCCGCCCGGCGCGTATGCCGGGCCTCCCGAACTGAGGCTCGCACATGATCGAAGCACAGTGGCTGCTCTTCCTGGCTGCCTCCGTCGCGGTCATCGCGACGCCGGGCCAGGACATGATTCTCGTGATGTCCCGATCGATCACCCTCGGCACGCGTGCCGGTGTCGCCACGGCCGCCGGCGTCAGCCTCGGGCTCGTCGGCCACACGATCCTGGCGACCCTCGGCCTGGGTGCGCTGCTGCGCACATCCGAGTGGCTCTTCGCGGCGATCAAGTTCGCCGGCGCTGCATACCTGCTGTACCTGGGCATCCAGTTGCTGCTGACCCGCAGCGCACGGATCGTCGCTGCCGAGTCCGCGCAGCAGTCCCGGTTTCGCCTGTTGGTGGCCGGTGCGGCGTCCAACATCGGCAATCCCAAGATCGCCATCTTCTACTTTGCGTTCCTGCCCCAGTTCGTCGTTCCCTCGGCCAGGCACCCGGCGCTCACGATCTTCGCGCTGGGGCTACTGTTCGCTGCCATCACGTTTTTCATCAAGGGCCCCGTCGCCGTGTTCGCGGGACGGCTCTCGATCTGGTTCCAGTCGCGGCCGCGCGCGCTGATCGGGCTCTATCGATTCAGCGGATTGATCATGGTCGGTCTTGCCGCTCGCCTGGCGCTGGCGCGGCGCAGTGATGTCTGACCTCGGCTCGGGGGGCGAGGCGACAGGCGTCGCCCCAGGTCGCATCGACCGACGGAAAGCGAAGCCGATGCGAGCGTTCGCCGCGCGAAACGCGCCGACAGGCCCTGCAATGGATTCTGCTCACGACCTCGTGCCACTCGAAGAACGTGAGGGTGCCGCAGCATTCAAGGCATGCCATCCGATGCGCTTCTTCCCCCCGGTGTCCGCAGGCGGTTGCGGAATTCCGACGGCGTGAAGCTCAGGTACTTGCGAAACACCCTTCGGCGTCAGGCCTCGCCACTCGACCACGGACACCCTTCACGCCCATCCAGGAAACAGCATGAGCCGCGACATCGTCTTCACCCCGAAGGCGGCGAAACCGCCGCCGACCTACAGCCAGGCCGTCAAGGCCGCCGGACTGGTGTTCGTCTCCGGTACCGCACCCGCGGATCCGGTCACGGGTGCACTGATCGGCACGACCATCCAGGAACAGACACGCCAGTGCCTCGTCAACATACGGGAGATCCTCGCCGAGGCAGGCAGTTCGCTGGACAAGATCGTCAGCGCGACGGTCGTGCTGGCCGACGAAGACGACTTCCCCGGCATGAACGAAGAGTGGATCAGGTGGTTCCCCACGAATCCGCCGGCACGACAAGGCGCAAAGCTGCCGGTGCGCGTGCCCGGCCTCAAGGTGTCGATCGCAGCGATCGCCGAGGCCTGAATCGCGCCGCGCTTGCCGGCGTTGCCGGACAATGCCCGCCTTCCCGTGCCAAGTCCCCTACCCGCATGAATGCCCCGTGGACATCCGTCCTGCACTACCTGCTCGCGACGAAACGCTCGTCCCTCGCGTTCCTCGCGACTGCGGCACTCGGCCTGCTCAGCATGGGACTGCAGGGCGGCGCGCTCTACCATGCGGTCCGTCCGGCGCTCCCGGCTTCGTATCCGCACATCGACGACGTCCACGGGGACTGGGTGTGGCCGGCCGTCATCGTGATCGGCATCGCGTGGTCGCTCGGTTTCCTGCTGGCCGGCGCGTTGAACCTGCGGCTCGAACGCGCGGGCCTCGCCGCCGCCTGGCGCCGCGTCGCCTACGTCGTCGTCCTGTGGCTCTGGGCGCTGCTGCTCTGGCTCGCGGGGCTCGCCGGGCGCTAGCTCGCCCCACCCGCGCGGGGGGGCGCGAGCCCCCCGATGTCGGCCACGCTGCCCGTCGCGGCAGGCGGCGAACCCGCGGTGGGGCGCGGGCGGGCGCGGCCGCGTTTCCGCGACCGGCGCCCTACCTAGCGCTGCACCGGTGGTATCGCCGACCGGATCTCCGCGTTGCGCACGTCGAGGCGGCCGTCGGTACCACCCAGCACGAACACGCGCCCGTCGGCCAGGGTGGTGATCGCATGCCCGTACCGCGCGGTGTTCAGCTGGAGGGTGTCCTGGCTCAGCGTGCCGGCCACGGGATCGTAGATGGCGCTGGACGCCGAGAGCAGGTTGGAACGCTCGGAGGCGTTGCCGGACGCCATCAACAGCCGCCCGTCCGGCAGCCGCACGGCCGACGAGAACGTGCGGTTCGTATCGACGCCGGGCAATTGCGACCATGTCTGCGTCTGTGGATCGAACACCTCGCTCGGTATGGCGATGAGGTAGGTGGTGGCGGCGCCACCGATCGACACGACGCGACCGTCGTCCAGCGCCGCCAGCGCGGCGTTCGGGCGCGGCGATTGCGGATTGGCGACGACGGTCCAGTGCCCCGTCGCCGAGTCGAAGATCTGGAACTGGGGCGTGTTCCCGTACGACCCGACCAGTGCGCGACCATTCGGCAGCGCCACGACGTGCGGTGCGGGGTCGTTCGTCAACGGGCCGAACAGCGGGTCGACCTGGGTCCACGTGCCGGTCACCGGATCGTAGACTTCGTCATGGTCCGCCGGCGTCTGGACCGTGCCGGTTTCGGCGTCCCTCCCGGCGTACCCACCGAAGACCAGGACCTTGCCGTTGGACAACGCGACGGCCCGTGCACCGATTCGCCCCGCATGCATCGGGGTGGTGGGCGAGAACTGCCCGGTGCTCGCGTCGAAGATCCAGGCGGAGTCGAAGGACTGGCTGATGAAGACCTGCCATTCATTGTTGAACAGGCTGGCACCGCCGCCTGCCAGCAGCAGCTTGCCGTTGCCGAGCGGGGCAATCGCCCGCGGGTAGTAGCCGAGCCCCTCGGTGGGCGGGAGACCCTCGGGCAGGTCGGACAGCACGTCCGGCGGTGGCGCCGACACGCCGGACCACTGCCCGGTCGCGAGATCGTAGACGACGGCCGGCGTGCCGTTGAACTGGGGCAATGTGCCCTCGTAACTGCCCCAACCGCTCTGGAAGGCGTACACCTTCGTGCCCACCTGCATCAGGACCGAGGTCCTGTCGAACCGGTCGATCAGTGCATCGGGGATCGTTGACGTCTGTGTCCACGCCTCGTTCTGGACGGCCAGCGACGTGGTCTGGCTGACGCCGTCGAGCGTCGCGGTGATCTGCGCGCTGCCGAGCGCGAGCGCCGTGGCGCGGCCGCGCGAGCCTTCGGCGTTGCTGACCGCCGCGATGGCCACGTCGCTCGACGACCATGTCGACATCGTCGTGACGTCCTGCGTCGTTCCGTTGTCGAAGGAGCCCACCGCCGCGACATGCGCAATGCCGCCGACGACGAGCCTGGGGTTCTCGGGCGACAGCGTGATCGACAGCAGCCGAGCCGGCGTGACCGTCACGTCGACCGCGGTGGACACCACCGTCCCCACCTGCGCCGTGATCGATGCGATGCCCGGCTGTTCGCCATAGGCTTCGCCGCTCCAGCCGTCCGCATTGCCGATCGAGACCACACCCGGTGCCGACGACTGCCATATGGCGTCCCAGGTCAGTTCCTGGGTGCTGCCGTCGGTGTAGGTTCCGGTTGCCGTGAAGTATTCGTAGGTACCGACCACCAGGCTGAGCGAAGCCGGCGACAGCGCGATCGATTGCAGTTCCGCCGGCGAGACGTTCAGCGTCACCGGCGGAGAGGCGACCGCGCCGATCTGCGCGACGATGGCGGCGCTGCCCTCGGCGAGCGCCGTGGCGCGGCCCCGCGCGCCCGACTCGTTGTCGAACGTCGCGATGTTCACGTCGCCCGAGGTCCAGGCCGCTTCGCGCGTGACGTCCTGCGTCGACTGGTCGGAGAACGTGCCGATCGCCCGGTATGCCGCGGTGGTGCCCATGGGGCGGACCAGGCCATCGGGCGTCACGGCCAGCGAAACCAGGTCGACCGCATTGACGGTCAGTGTCACCGGGGTGGACGTGATGCCGCCCATGGCGGCCGTGATCGTCGTGCTACCGGCCGCGAGCCCGGAGGCCAGCCCGCCGATACCGGCGCCCGACGCGAGCGACGCCACGCCGCCGTTGCTCGAGGCCCAGGTGACGTCGGCCGTCAGGTCCTGCGTCGTGTTGTTCGTGTACACGCCCACGGCCGTGAACTGCACGCTCGTGTGGGTGGCGATGGTCGACACCGCCGGCGTGATGCCGATCGAGGCCAGCGTCGCATTGCTCACCGACAGTCCGGTACTGCCGGTGATCCCGGCGCTGCTCGCGCTGATGACGGCCGTGCCGACCGTCACGCCGACGGCCTGGCCGCCCGCCGCGACGCTGGCGACGTCCGCGCTGGAGCTGGCCCAGGTCACGCTCGCGCTCAGGTCCTTCTTGGTGCCGTCGCTGTACAGTCCCGTGGCCTTGTACTGCCGGCTCGTGCCCGCGACGAGCGTGGCGTTCGCCGGCTCGATCGCGATCGACGACAGCGTTGCGCCGAGCTGTGCCTTTTCGCTCGGCGTGTCGCCGCCCGCACCGCCTCCTCCGCACGCCACCAGCAGCATCGTCGTCCCCAGCGCCACCAGCAGCGCGGCAAGTCTCTTCAGCATGTCGAATCCTCCCCATTCTCTCGTCGCGATCGCCGGCGTGCCGGCGTGATCGCAAACCCGGCGCCGGTCGCCGCGATCAGGCGCATCATGGGTTGGCGGGGACGGCCCGACCTATAGTCCGATAGGACGAAATCGACCGATTCTTCGATCGACGGTCGCGCCGCGTGGGACGGACGGTCGTTCGCAGCGCGACGACTTCGCGCGGATGCGACAGGAAAAGCGCGACGAGGCGATGCGTCGGAACCGGCGCGCGACCGCCGGCACACGGCTGCAGCTACCGTGTGGCGTCCGGCAGATCGGCGCGCTCGGCGGCGAGCGTCTGTGCCACCGCCTGCAGCAGCGATTCGGCACTCACCGGCTTGTGCAGCAGGCGCACGCCGATGCGCATCGCCTCCTTGACGGCGTCGGGCGCCGTATCGCCCGAGATGAGCAGCGCCGGCAGCCGCGCGCCGCATTCGCTGCGCAGCGCCGTGATCACCTCGATGCCGCTGCACGCGCCGCGCAGCCGAAAGTCGCTGACGACGACGTCGGGTCGCTGCCGACGCGCCGCCGTCACGGCTTCACCGAGCGATTCGACGGCCTCTCCGACGCAGCCCCATCCACGGATGGTGGCGAGCATCGCCTCGCGGACCGAGGCGTCGTCGTCGACCACCAGGATCCGCGTGCGCCGCGGCAGCGCCCGCGTGTCCGGCACGTCCCGGTCGGGGTCGGGCGCGGGATCGGCGGCGGTGATCGGCAGCGAGAACCGGAAGACGCTGCCGCTGCCGACGACCGACGACACGCCGATCTCGATGTCGAGCAGTCGGGCGAGCCCCCGGGTGATCGCCAGGCCGAGGCCGAGGCCCCTGCGCTGGTCGCGCTCGGGGTTGTGCAGCTGCGTGAACTCGTCGAAGATGGCGTCGTACTGGTCGGCCGGGATGCCGATGCCGGTGTCCCAGACCTCGACGATCACCTGCCCGCCACGGCGCCGCGCGGCCACGAGCACGCCGCCCTTGTGCGTATACCGGATCGCATTGCCGATCAGGTTTCGCAGGATCAGTTCGACCACCATCGGGTCGCTGTGCACGATCGCCGAGGTGTCGCGCGATCGATAGACCAGCCCCTTCTGGTCGGCGAGCGGACCGTACTCGATCTCCATCTTGTTGAGCAGCCGTTGCAGCGCCACCGGCTGAAGCACCGGCTCGATGGCGCTCGCCTCGACGCGGGAATAGTCGAGCAGCGCATTGAGCATCGAGACCGAGGTCGCCGTGACCGCCTGCGCCGTCGCCAGCATGTCGGCCTGGTCTTCGTCGAGGCCGGAGCGTCCCAGCGCCTCCAGGAACAGGCCCAGCGCGTGCACCGGCTGGCGCAGGTCGTGGCTCGCCGCGGCGAGGAAGCGCAGCTTGGCCTCGTTCGCCTGCCGCGCGGCCTCGTAGGCTCGGCGTGCGTTCTCGGATTCGACCCGAAGCTGCCGGACCAGGTCGTCGTTGGCGAAGCGGATCGCCAGCGACTCGCGCGTGGACCGCGCGCTGCTGCGCGCCTGCGTGAAGAGGCTCGCGGGCACCGCGGCCGCCATCACCGCGAGCAGGTGGAACGACGGATCGTCGATCACGAGCAGGCGCGACGCGACGCCCGCGAAGATCGTGACGACGAAGGCCACGAACACCGACAGGTTGGCCGCGAGGTAGGGCACCGACGCGCTGGAGAGCCCGGCCGCGGCGACCGTCACCACGAACGAGTCGACGAGCGCCTCCGGATGCACCGAGATCCAGGCCAGGCCTCCCCAGAGCCCGCCCTGCAACGCATAGAGCGAGGTCTGCGTGACGGTGATGCGCCGGACGTCCTCCGGCCGCGTGCGGGATCGCAGCGCCCGTCGCGCATGCCAGGCCGCGGCCAGCTTGACGAGCACCAGCGCGCCGGCCCAGGCGACGAGCCAGCGCCGGTTCGCGTCGTTGTGAAGGGCGAGGAACAGCAGCGCCGCGATCGCGAATGCCGGCAGCACCGAGGCGCCGACGTTCTGCAGCTGGAAGCGGGCCGTCGCGATGTCGAGCCGATGCGACGGGTCGTCTTCCGGCTCGGGCGCGGCGGCCGCGCCGGGTCGACCCGTCATCCCTTGCTCAATCCCAGGCGCCGGGCGGCGACGATCGCCTCGGTGCGGCTGGTGGCGCCCAGTGCGCCGAGGATTGCCTGCACGTGTGCCCGGATCGTGTTCTCCGACACGTTGAGCCGCATCCCGATCGCGCGGTTGGTCAGGCCCTCGTTCAGCAGGTCGAGCACTTCGATCTGCCGGGGCGTGAGCAGCGGCCGCTCGTTGCCCGGGGTGGCACGCGGGTCTTCGGCTTCGCCGTCGCCTTTGCCCTGACCTTCGCCTGCGCCGGCGGGCGGACCGGCGCCCAACCCGCGCTCCTCGAGCAGGCGGGAGATCACCGACAGCAGGTAACGTGGCGACTCGGTCTTGGAGATGTACGCGTGACACCCGCGCTGGCGGGCGGCCTGTACCGTCTCCGGCTGGCACCGCGCGGACACGACGACGATCGAGGTCTCGGGCCACTTCAGGCGCATCGGGCGGATCGAATCGAGGCCATCGCCGTCGTGCAGCAGCAGGTCGAGCAGGACCAGGTCGGGCGCGGTCCGGTGCGTCAGGTAGGCTTCGCCGATCGAGCGCGCCTCGCGCACGGACACGTTCTGCAGGCCGGTGCGCAGCAGCATCGTCATGCCGGAGCGGAACAGTGCGTGATCGTCGATCAGGAGGAGGTTGGCGGTCTTCATGCGCGTATTAGGCAGGCGATGACCCGCATCGCGCAATGCGCATGCGCTCGTCCAAATGGACGAGG
Organism: Lautropia sp.; assembly: GCA_050248115.1. Lineage (GTDB taxonomy): Bacteria > Pseudomonadota > Gammaproteobacteria > Burkholderiales > Burkholderiaceae_E > Lautropia. The sequence goes on along the minus strand of JBFWSZ010000005.1, from coordinate 513,074 downwards.
CGCTTGGCCCGCCGGCCGATGTCGTTCATCATCCGGCGGGTAGTCAGACGCGGGCCGAAGCCGGCCGACGCCTACCGATCCGCCATCCGCCGAGCCTGCGCATGATCACCGAAATCGTCCGCTTCCACGTCCCCGCCGCTTTCGATCGTGCCGCGCTGCTCGCCGACGCCGAGCGGGTGGTGCCGCACTGGCGCGATTTCCCCGGCCTGGTTCGAAAGCACTTCGCGTGGGATCCGGATACCCGCGAGGCGGTGGGCCTCTACCTCTGGCAGTCGCGCGCCGACGCCGAGCGTGCGCACGACGCGGCATGGCTCGCCCGGGCCGAGGCCCACTGGGGCAATCGGCCCCGCATCGAGCGCTTCGAGTGCTTCCTGACGCTCGAGAATCCCGGCGGTGTGCTGAGCGCGCCGCCGCCTGAAACGAGATGAGCTTCGGATCGACCCCGTCGAGGCATCGGCCCTCCGTGCGGACGGCGCTCCTGCTGTACGCGGGCTATCTCGCGATCTTCTTCGCCACCTGGGCCGTCAATGGCGCCGACTACCCGCGGATCGGCGAGAGCGCTGAGACGATCAGACGCTGGTACGCGTATCCGACGCTGTTAGGGTGCGTGTTCCTGGTGATCGCGATCACGGCGCTCGGCTGGTGGCGCATCGCGCTCTTCGAACGGTCGCGGTCCGGCCCGACGTGGGTCTGGATCCTGCCCGCCGTGGTCGCGGCCATCGTCCTCGCCCGCTTCCTCGGCCTGCAACGCGGCAAGCTGTCGTTCGAGCTGCTGGTGTGGTCGACGCTGGGTGCGGTGGGCGTCGGATTCGGCGAGGAGATGATCACCCGGGGCTCGATGGTCGTGGGGCTGCGAAGCCGATTCCCGGAGGCGCGGGTCTGGCTCTTCAGCACGCTGCTGTTCTCGGCGCTCCACGTGCCGAACGTCGTCTTCGGACTGCCGTCGTGGCAGATGCCGTTTCAGCTGCTGCTGACGTTCATCTTCGGCAGCGGGATGTACGTGATGCGGCGCGCCTCGGGCACGTTGATCCTGCCGATGGTTCTTCACGGGCTATGGGACAGTTCGCTGTTTCTGAGCGTGGCCACGGGCGAAACGCCGTCCGCTGCGCAATACCTCGTCTATCCGCTCTCGATCGTCTGCGTGATCGCGGTGCTTCGAAGGGGCCGTCGAACCGGCGACGACCCGGGGTCGGCCGCGAAAGCCTCCACGCCCGCCGACATCCCGCGCGCCGATGACCGGCGCTCGGCGGCCTGAATCCGAACCCTGCACGACGAGGAGCGGGAATGCCGCCCGAAGCGAAACCCAAAGGTCCCGCATCGTACTTCCCTTCGATCGAGAAGAAGTACGGCCAACCGATCGGTCATTGGCTGGCGCTCGCCGGCGGACTCGAGAACATGAAGCACATGGAACGGGTCGAATGGCTGAAGTCCGAACACGGCATCGGGCATGGGCATGCCAATGCGATCGTCGCCCACGTCCTCGCGTCCGAGCGAAAGTGATGCCACGCCCCGGGTCTCGTGCTCGTGGGGCGCAGCGCACGGGCGCCTCGGAGCGCACGCATCGGGCTCTAGAGCGGACCGGGCCGACGACGCCTCGCACGATCGCGGATCTCCCGGGGCTCGGGCCGAAGTCGCAGGCGATGCTCGCGGACGCCGGCATCCGCACCGTCGCCCGACTCGAGCGTCTCGGCTCGGTGCGCGCGTATGCGCAGGTCAAGGCGAGCGGCGCGAATGCCAGCCTGAATCTTCTCTGGGCGCTCGAAGGGGCGCTGACCGGCGTGCCGTGGCAGCAGGTCGCAAGGGAATGTCGACTGAGCCTGCTGCTCGCCCTCGAGGCGCACGAGCGCCAGCGCGTTGCCGTGTGAGGGCGGCAGCCCGGTGACCCGATGACGACGCGGCCCATCCGGATTCGCCGGGCCGTGCCGCAGGAGCGCGAACGCCTCGCGACGATCGCATACGCGGCCAAGGCTCGCTGGGGATACGCCCGCGAGACGCTGGACGCGTGGCTGCCCGAGCTTTCGCCGTCGGCGCGGTCGCTGGTCCGGCAGCCGAGCTTCGTTGCCGAGGTGGCGTCCGACGTGGCCGGGTGGTGCCAGATCGACCTCGAATCGCACCCGATCGAACTCGCCCACTTCTGGGTGCACCCCGACTTCCAGCGCCGAGGCGTCGGCCGCGCGCTGCTCGAGGCCGTGCTTGCCCATCTGAGGCCGCTCGACGTGACCTCGCTCGCGATCGACGCGGACCCGAACGCGGAGGGCTTCTATCTCGCAGCCGGCGCGATCCGGCAAGGCAGCCGGCGCGCGCCGATCCCCGGCGACCCTGCGCGGGTCCGCCCGCAGCTGCTGCTGTCGATCGCATCACGGCGATGATCCGGCGTCGGACATCGCGAAAGGCATTCGATCATGGTCGTCGTCAAGTCAATCGCGCTCTGGTTCCTCATCCTGTTTCTCGCGATCGCGAACGGCGTCTTTCGCGAGGCGGTCCTGCTGACGCTGTTCGCGCGGGACGCGGCGTTCACGGCCAGCGGCCTGCTGCTGATCGCCTGCATCCTGGTCGTCTCGCTGCTTGCGGTTCCATGGCTCGGTCGACTGACGCTTGCGGGGTTCGGGCTGGTGGGGCTCTTCTGGCTCGCCTTGACCGTCGCCTTCGAGTTCGGCTTCGGGCTTCTGGTGCGTCGGCAGCCGATGACGGTGCTGCTGGATGCCTACCGTTTCGAGGACGGCAACCTGTGGCCGCTGGTGCTCGTCGTCGTCGCCGTCGCGCCGGTGGCCGCCGCCGCGGTCCGGGGCGTCGCCGGATCCCGGCGGCTCGGCTGACCGGCGCCGGCTCACCCGCGGTCTGGCGGCCACGAAGGGCGTGGTCGCCGCGCGCGGCGGTGGGCGCGCGGGACGGAACGTGGTTAACTAACGTGTCTTCCCCGCCGCGCCGCACCCTCCCCCGATGCATGCGCCCGACTTTCAGGTCGCCTACCTTCTCGCGTCGCTCGTCACCCTGTTCGCGCTCGTCGCGATGGGTGCGTTCGCAACGCGCCGACGTGGCGGGGCGGGTGCGGCCGCAGTCGCGGCTGCGTGCGCATCGGCCGCTGCCTGGAATGCGTCGATCCTGTTGATGGCGCTGTCGCCGCCCGGCCAGGCGGCGTTCTGGCTCTCGGTGAAGTACGGCTTCATCGCCTTTACGCCGGTGAGCTTCGCCTGGTTCGTGCTGGACTTCACCGGCCGGCTGCCGGAGGGCAGGGCCGCGCGCGGGCTGCTGCTCGCCGTGCTGTGTGCGATCCCGCTGGTGACGCAGGCGGTGATCTGGACCGATGCCGACCGTGGATGGATGATCGCCTCGATCGCGTTCGACCGGGTCGGGCTGCTGACCTTCGCGTCGCGGATCGAGTTCGGCCCATATTACTGGGTCGCGACCGGCTGGAGCTATCTGCTGGTGATCGGCAGCATCGTGCTCGCGGCGACGTGGACGCTGCGCGCGGGCCCGATGCAGCGCGCGCAGGGCTGGGCGATCGCCGTCGGGCTCGCGGCACCGCTGGCGGCCAACGTCGCGCTGCTGACCCGGCTCGTGCCGCCTCGATTCGATCCGATGCCATTCGGTCTTGCGATCGGCGCGGCGTTCTTCGGATGGGCGATCTTCGGCACGCGGATGCTCGACTTCGCGCCGATCGCCCGCGGCGTCGCTTTCGATGCGATCGACGAGGCGCTGCTCGCGACCGACCCGCAGGGCCGCGTCATCGACCTGAACCGCTCGATGGCGCGGCTCCTCGGTGTCGCCCCGCGCGACGCGGTCGGTCGACCTGCGATGGGGCTGCTGGCGCGTGCACCGTCGCTCGCGTCGCGGTTCTCGGAGGGAGGCGACGGATCGGGCGATCCGGTGGTCGTCGGCGAGCGCGCGTTCGCGGTCCGGATGGTGCCGCTCGCGGCGAGGTCGGCCGGGCCGCAGGGCAGGCTGCTGGTGCTGCACGACCTCAGCGCGCGGATCGCGACCGAGCGCCAGCGCGACCGCCTGATCGACGACCTGCGCGACGCGCTCGCGCAGGTGCGGACGCTGCGCGGCCTGCTCCCGCTGTGCGCCGCCTGCAAGAACGTGCGCGACGGCGACGGGCGGTGGTTGCCGGTGGATGCGTACATCCGCGACCATTCCGAAGCGACGGTCTCGCACGGGATCTGCCCCGACTGCACCGCCCGGCTCTATCCGTCGGCGTACCGTGCGATGACCGACTGACGCCGCGACGGGGCCGCACCTGGACATGCGCACGACGATCCTGGTTGCGGAGGACGATCGCCTCGGGGCGTTGCTCGCGCGGCAGGTGCTCGGCGACGCCGGCTGGTCGGTGGACGTCGCCGTGGACGGCGACGAGGCGATCGAGCGACTGCGCGCGGCACCCGAACGCTACGCGCTCGCACTGCTCGATCTGGTGATGCCCGGCGCCGACATCACCGAGGTGATCGACGCCGCGCAGCGCCTGCGTCCCGCACTGCCGGTCGTGCTCACGAGCGGCTATCCGGAGGACTTCGTGCGCGAGCGCCTGCGCGGGCGAACGATCGACGGCTTCGTGAGCAAGCCGTGGGAGGTGGCGCCGTTGCTCGCGACGCTGCGCCGGGCGCTCGACGCGCGGCCGGCGGGCTGCGGGCAAGCAAGAGGCACCGACGATCCCGGCTGAGCCGTCGGCTCGATCTCAGGCCGGCAGCCCCGCATCGCGCAGCGCCGCGCCGAGCGCGTCCGCGAGCGCAGGGGCGCAGTCCACGCCAGCGAACTGGCGACCGCATCGGAACGTCGGTTGCAGTTCGAGTACGCGTGCAGCCGCGACTCTCGCCTCCGCCATTCGCCCCAGTCTCGACAGCGCGGCGGTCAGCTGCACGTAGGTGATGCTGTGTGCGGGGTTGGCCTGCACGGCCCGGTAGGCCGCGACGCAGGCTTCGTCGAACCGACCCCGGTGGAAGTGACCGAGCGCCTGCGCGTCGAAGGCGGCGAACGCCCAGGAATCGAAGGGGCTCAGCCGCATGCCACGCTCGCTCCAGTCGATCGCCTGGTCGGCCTGCCCACCCCATGCGAGCAGGACGCTGCCCAGGATGTAGGAGAGTGCGGAGGACGGGCTGATCGCGAGCGCGGCGTCGAGTGCCGTGAAAGCAGCCTGGCGATCGTGCCCGTCCATGCCGAGCGAGAAGCCCGCAAGCGTCAACGCGAGCGCGTCGTCCTGTCCGTGGATGATCGCCGACCGCGCGTGCGCGATCGATGCGGACCGATGGGTCTCCTGGAGTCCTGACCTGAGGAAGAGGCAGTGGTGGCACATTGCCGCGTTGCCATGTGCGAGCGCATAGCCGGGCTCGATCGCGATCGAGCGCTCGAGCAGTGCGAGGGCCCGTTCGACCCGTGCCGGCATCCCCGAGTCGACGTCCGGTTGCGCCCGTAGTACGAGGTCGTAGGCCGTGAGGCTGTCGGGGCGACGGCGGCTCACCCGATCGATCTCGACGCGCCGTAGGCTCGGTGCGATCGCGCCGACGACCGACAGCGCCACGTCGTCCTGCAACGCGAAGACATCGTCGGCACTGCGATCGAAACGCTCCGCCCAAACCGGCACGCCGGTCGAGGTGTCGATCAACTGGGCCGCGATGCGGGTGCGGATGCCGATCGTGCGCATGCTGCCCAGCAGCACATAGCGCACGCCGAGCTCCCGGCCGGCCGTCATGATGTTGACGCCGCGGCCTCTGTACGAACTGCTCGAACTGCGCGCGATGACGAACAACCAGTTGATCCGCGAGAGGCCGGCGACGATCTCGTCGACCATGCCGTCGATGAAGTAGTCCTGTGCCGCATCGACGTCGAGGTTCTCGAACGGCAGGACCGCGATCGAAGGCTTTTCGGGGAGTGCGAGCGCCGGAGGCGGTGCGGCATAGGTCCCCGGTACGGGCTGCGCCGGTGCAACGGCGGGTCCGACGTAGCGGTAGCCACGCCGCGGCAGCGTCTCGATCCACTGCGCGCCTCCCGCACGTTCGGCAAGGACCCGCCGCACGGCGGACATCTGGACTGCCAGATTGCTCTCCTCGACCGGCTGGGACGGCCATGCCGCCTCGATCAGGTCGTGCCGGGACACCGGTTCTCCAGCTCTGCGCACGAGCAGCGCGAGCAGCGACACCGCACGTCCACCCAGCGCGGTCGGCTCGGACCCGTGGAAGAGGATGCCCGCGTCGATGTCGAGCCGGAACTCGGCGAATTCGAGGCTCGTGGACATCGTGCGGCGTGGATGGCTTCGCAAGGAATTCGCAAACATTTCGGCGTGACTTCAGGACTCGACCGTACCGCTCGGCCATCATCGGCACCTGGTCCATCCGACACACACCATCGTGGAGAATAGTATGAGCAAAAAGGCCGAAGCAGTCATTCGCGAGCCGGGTCAGGCGCAGGGCGTCGTTCTCGGCGGCTCTCCCATGGGATTCCTCGTCACGGGTGACGACACGAGACACACGAGCATGTTCGACTGGACGATCCCTGCCGGGTTCGCCACCGGCATGCACGTTCATCAAGTGCAGGAGGAGACCTTCTACCTGCTCGACGGCGAGTGCGAGTGGCACGTCGGCGGGAAGCTGATTCGCGCGACGCGAGGCACCTTCGTATTCATTCCCCCGGGGGTGCCGCACGACATCACCAATGTCAGCGGCGGCACGGCGCGGGTGCTGATGACCGTCTCGCCGCCCGGCCACGAGCGCTATTTCGAGGCGCTCGCCGAGCTTGCTTCGCGTGGCGCAAGGCCGGACGCGGCGCTCGTGGGAGAACTGCGTGCGCGCTTCGATACCAGCCAGCTCTCGGCGCTGACGACGCGCTAGGCACCCCGGGCGCGAGCAGGGACGCAGCCTCGCAAGCGCACTTCGTGTTCAGCGGACCGGCTCGCTCGCGGCCGGCTCGTGCGCGCCGTCGGCCAGTTCCGGGCCGATCGCCTTATGCGCCAGCGCGAGCAGGTCCGCTTGCTCCTGCGCGTCCAGGCGCTCGAGGATCTCGGACTGAAGCGAACGCACGAGCGGCAGCACGCTGGCGAACAGCCGCTCGCCGTCGCGCGTCAGGTAGACCGCCCGCGCCCTGCGATCCTGCGGGCTGACCTCGCGGCGCACGAGCCCCTTCTGCTCGAGGCGATCGATCACCCCGCCGATGGTCGCGCGGTCGTAACCGATGCGCGTCGCGACGCCCGCCTGATCGACGCCGGGGCGGGATCGGATCGCATCCATCGCCGCGAACTGCACCTGCGTCAGGTCGAAGCCCGCTTCCTGGATCCGTAGCGCGAAGACGTGCGTCGAGCGCTGGTGCAGGCGCCGGATCAGGTGTCCGGGCATCCCGGTGCTGTTCATCGCCGGCGTCGACTCGGCGCGAGCGCGAAGGCTGCGGGTAGTGGTCATCCGTGAGAAAGCCCTGTAGAATCCAATATAGTAAGTATAGATACTAATTGGCGCGATACCAGGTGGCCTCGCCAGCCGCTTCGTCGATCGCGCGGTGCGCCGGAATACGGATCGAGGAGCAATCGATGCAGTACCACCTGAACGGCTTTCGTGCGAGCGACCCTCGGATCCGGGAAGCGGACCCTGGCCGGGCCGCCGCCAACGCCGAGGGCCTGCCCGAGGCGGTCGACGTGCTGGTCGTGGGCTGCGGCCCTGCGGGCCTGACGCTGGCTGCGCAGCTCTCCGCATTCCCGGACATCAGCACCCGCATCGTCGAGCAGAAGCCGGGCCCGATCGACAAGGGACAGGCGGACGGCATCAACGTGCGCTCGATGGAGATGTTCCAGGCCTTCGGCTTCGCCGGCAAGGTGAAGGAGGAGGCGTACTGGGTCAACGAGACCACGTTCTGGACGCCGGACCCGGCGAACCCCGCCCACATCCACCGCATCGGCCGCGTACAGGACGTGGCCGACGACCAGTCCGAGATGCCGCACACGCTGATGAACCAGGCGCGGGTGCACGAGCTGTACCTCGACGTCATGCGCGACTCGCCGTCGCGCCTCGTGCCGGACTACGCGCTGCAGGTGCGCGATCTGACGATCGACACCGGCACCGACGACCACCCGGTCACGGTGGTGCTCGAGCGTACCGACCCGGCGCGCGCGGGGCAGACGGTGACGGTGAGGGCCAACTACGTCGTCGGCTGCGACGGCGCGCGCAGCGCGGTGCGATCGGCGATCGGAGGCGAGTTGCGCGGCGGTTCCGCGCACCAGGCCTGGGGCGTGATGGACATTCTCGCCGACACCGATTTCCCCGACGTCCGCATGAAGTGCCTGATCCAGTCGGCGAACGAGGGCAACGTGCTGATCCTGCCGCGCGAGGGCGGATACCTGTTTCGCATGTACGTCGAGCTCGACAAGCTGAACCCGGACGAGCGCGTCGCGAACCGGAACCTGCGCGTCGAGCACGTGATCGACGCGGCGAACCGGATCATGCGGCCGTACACGATCGACGTGAAGGAGGTCGTCTGGTGGTCGATCTACGAGATCGGCCACCGCATGACGAACAAGTTCGACGACGTGCCGCCCGAGGCGGTCGGGACCCGTACGCCGCGGGTGTTCACGGCCGGCGACGCGTGCCACACACACAGCCCGAAGGCGGGGCAGGGCATGAACGTGTCGATGGGCGACACCTTCAACCTCGGCTGGAAGCTGGTGCAGGTGCTCAAGGGGCGCTCGACCCCGTCCCTGCTGCACAGCTACTCGGCCGAACGCTGGGCAGTGGCCAAGGGCCTGGTCGATACCGATCACCAGTGGGCGCGCGTCATGAGCGCGCCACCGGGCGAATCCGAACTCGACGGCTCGGGCATGCCGCGCTTCCAGCAGCAGTTCATCGAGAACCTGGTATTCACCGGCGGCCTGTCGATCCGCTACCAGCCCTCGGCGCTGACCGGCGACGGTACGCACCAGGCGCTCGCGCGCGGGCAGGAGATCGGCAGGCGCTTCCACTCGGCGCCGGTGGTCCGCCTCGCGGACGCGATGCCGATGCAGCTGGGACACGTGATCGAAGCCGACGCCCGCTGGCGCGTGTTCGCGTTCGCCGGCGCGCACGACCACGGGCAGCCCGGCGCCGACGTCGATGCGCTGTGCCGATTCCTCGCGAGCGATCCGCGCTCGCCGGTGCTGCGCCACACCCGCGATTCGGAAGACGTGGACGCGGTGATCGACGTGCGCGCGATCTTCCAGCAGGGATTCCGCGAGATCGAGTTCGGCGCGATGCCGGCCTTCCTGCGTCCGCGAAAGGGCCGCTTCGCGCTCACCGACCACGAGAAGGTGTTCTGCGCCGACGCGAAGCGAGGCGCTGACATCTACGACATGCGCGGCATCGATCGCGCGAAGGGCTGCATCGTCGTCGTCCGGCCCGACCAGTACGTGGCGCAGGTGCTGCCGCTGGATTCTCACGAGGCACTCGCGTCGTTCTTCGCGGGCTTCCTGCTGGACGCCGCTCGATAACCGCGAGGCGGGCTCGAGCGGGCGAGCCGCGCGCAGCCTGGCGAATCCGAGGATGCAACCCGGGCGGCAGCGCCCTCGCTTTCCCGCGATCTATCATGGGCGCAGCGCCCTCGTGTCCGGTCTGCGCGCCATCGGAGGACCTTCAACGCCCGTGCCCGGCTATCAGCTCCTCGCGGACGTCGTGCTGCTGGTGCACTTCGGCGTCGTCGCGTTCGTCGTCGGGGGCCTGGCCTACGCCGTGGCCGGGAGCATCCGGTGCTGGCCTGGCGCCCGCAGCGTCGGGTTCCGCGTTGCGCACCTCGTCGCCATCGGCGTCGTCGTCGTCCAGTCCTGGTTGGGCATGGTCTGCCCGCTCACCGCGCTCGAATCCTGGTTGCGCGCACAGGCGGGCGCCGCTGCCTACGGCCGGAGCTTCATCGAGCATTGGGTACGGCGGATCGTCTTCTACGAAGCGCCGTTCGCCGCTTTCGTCGTCGGCTACACGATCTTCGGCCTCATCGTGGTCTGGGCGTGGTGGCGCTTTCCGCCGCGTCGGCGCGAGCGCGACGGGGCTGGCCAGGCCTGAGCTCCCTGCGGGAGACGCGCGAAACGGGCCTGAGTGCCGCGAAGCGACGGAATCGAGTGGCCGGGCGCCCCCGTCGCCGGACGCGTTGAACCTTTTCCGCTGACGACGGCACTCATGGGCATCGGCGGACACCGCCCCGGACGACGGTGCCGCTCCCAGCCACCCAGGAGACCATCATGCACTGGCTCGTCATCGGACTGCTCGCCGTGTCCACCATCGCCTGGCTCTTCGAAACCCATGATTTCCCACCGCCCATCGAGCGGTAGCACCCATCATCCCATCACCTGGATACCCCGCGTGCCGGCCCGCCGTAACGGGGCCGCGACGGCGGGTACACGCTAGACTCGGCCGTCTGCCCCATCGGGCTACACGGGAAAGTGCGATGTACACATCGATGTGCGGACCTCCGCGCCGCAAGGCGCGCGCGCGGTGAGCGCGTCGCTCGGGCCTGCCGTCTCCGGGGAACTGATCCACGTCGACGGCGCCGCAGGGCGGATCGGCGCCTATGTCGACGGCGACGGCCCGCCGATGCTGCTGGTGCACAGCGTCAACGCGGCGGCGTCGGCGGCGGAAGTCCGGCCGCTGCACCGGCACTTTCGCGCGCATCGCACCGTCTTCTCGATCGACCTGCCCGGCTACGGCATGTCGGCGCGCAGCGATCGCGTCTACGATCCACGGCTGATGACCGATGCGTTGCACGCGGTGATCGCGCACATCCGGGCGCGCTTCGGCGGCGCGCCGGTGGACGCGCTCGCGTTGTCGTTGTCCTGCGAGTTCCTCGCGCGGGCGGCGGTGGAGTCGCCGGCATCGATCGCGACCGTCGCGCTCGTGAGTCCCACGGGTTTCCGCGGCGGCCAGTCGCTGCGCGAAGCGCCCGGCAGCACGCTCGGCAAGCCCTGGCTGCTGCGCGCGCTGCGGGGCCCCGGCTGGGGGCGGGCGCTGTTCGCCGGCCTGACCCGACCGGGCGTCGTTCTCTATTTCCTGCGGCGCACCTTCGGTCGCCGCGAGATCGACGACGCGCTCTGGCGGCAGGCGGTAGCGAGTGCACACCAACCGGGCGCCGAGCACGCGCCGCTGCATTTCCTGGCGGGTGCGCTGTTCAGCACCGACATCCACACGGTGTACGAGCAGGTGACGCAACCCGTCTGGGTATCGCACGGCGTGCGCGGCGACTTCACCGACTATCGCGGGCTGGGCCTCGTCGCCGACCGGCCCAATTGGCGCACGACGACCTATTCGACCGGCGCATTGCCGTATTTCGAGGAGCCGGCGCGCTTCTGCGCCGACTACGAGCGCTTCCTCGCGGGCGGGCCCGACCCGGACCGGGAGGCCTCGCCGCCGTAGCGCGCGAAGGCCGACGGCTCGGGCGAGCACGAATGGGCGGCGCCATCGACCGGCGTCACAGCCTCGGGATCGACAGTCCCCCGTCGATGTCGATCACGCTCCCGGTTGCGAAGCCCATCTGCCCGGCGGCGAGCGCGCGAACCACCCGCGCGACGTCGTCCGGCCGCCCCCATCGCTGCATCGGGACCAGCCCGTCAGCGATGCGCTGGTCGTAGCGGGCCGAGACCGGCTCGGTCATCGGCGTGCGGATCACGCCGGGACGGACCTCGAACACGCCGATGCCTTCGCCCGCGAGCCGAAGCGCGAAGAGTCGGGTGAGCATGGCGAGCCCCGACTTCGACACGCAGTACTCGCCCCGGTCTACGGATGCCATCTCGGCGCTGACCGACGACACGGTGACGATCGAGCGCCCCGCCAGCCCCGACGTCACCACCATGTGACGAGCGACTTCCTGGGTCAGGAAGAAGGTGCCGCGCAGGTTGACGTCGAGCACCGTGTCGAAGGCGGCGGGGGTGACGTCGAGCAGGTCGCCGCGGCGCGGCGAACCGACGCCGGCGTTGTTGACGAGCGTGGCGATCGGCCCGCCCCAGGCGACGACCTCGCGAACCAGCGCGGCGTGACCCTCGACGTCGGCGAGGTCCGCCTCGATGCATCGTGCCCGCGCACCGGTCGCCTCGATGGCGGCGCGCGTGGGCGCGAAGCCCGATGTCGCCCGGTCGGTGATCGCGATGTCGTAGCCGGCGCCTGCCAGCTCGACCGCGATGCAGGCGCCGATGCCCCTGCCGGCGCCGGTCACCACAGCGAGGGGACGAGAGCTTTGCATCGTTGGTGCTCCGACCGAGGGGGGCGGCGACACGATACCGCAACACGACGCCGGCGTGCGCCGCGCATTGAACCTTTTCCGGTCGTCGCGCCACTCAGGTTCATTGGCGGACGTCGTCGATGTCGTCGGCGCCGCACCCGAACCTTCAGGAGGCAGTCATGGTCTGGCTCGTCGTCGGTCTGCTCACCATCTCCACCGTTGCCTGGCTCTTCGAGACGCACGACTTCCCGCCGCCGATCGAGCGGTAGGGCCGCGCAGCCGGGCATGCGGCGAGCGCCTGGACGCGACGCCGCAGTCGATCAGGTCGCGAACGCCGCCCGCGCCGTCACCATCGTCATGTAGTGCGTGCGCGCCTCGGGCAACTCGCCGGCCGCGACGCGCGCATCGGGCGTGGGGTGGGCGAGGCGTACCGAGGTGTCGCGAAAGCCGGCCGCCTCGAGTTCGGCGACGATGTCCATCTCGGCGTAGGTGTGCGCGAAGGGCTCGTTGTTTCGGGCCGCGTAGCCCGCGTGGAGCCACCGGCCGATCGCCCCACCGGGACGCAGGTACATGTCGAAGACGATCAGCGCGCCGTTCGGCCGCAGCACGCGCCGCGCCTCGCGCAGCGTTCGCCGGATCGCCGCTGGCGGCATCTCGTGGAACAGCCAGTGCGACGCGACGAGGTCGACGGCGGCATCGGGCAGGTCGAGTGCGTCGGCGCTGCGCTGCCGATAGGCGATTTCCAGCCCCTGCTCGAGCGAGCGCAGGTGCGCGAGCGCCAGGACCGGCCCGCAGACGTCGACCCCGATGACCTGCGCGGCCGGCAACGCCCGCTTGAGGGCGCGTGTCGAGCCGCCGATCGTGCAGCCGAGATCGACGATGCACCGCCCTTCGCCGCCCGATTCCCCGAGCAGCCGTACCGCTTCTTCGCCGTAGACGAGCATCGGCGAGCGCGCGTCGAAAAGCGAGAACGAGAAGCCGGTCGAGGATGCCTCGTAGGCCAGCGCCGCGGACGCGCCGGCGAAGAGGCCGCCGGCGTGCTGATGCGTGTCGACGTCGCGCACGTACGGTGGCACGACGAATGCCGGATCGAGGTCGAGGCGCTCCGGGTGGCAGGCGGCCGCGGCGTCGAGGAGTCGCTGCGCCTCGTCCGCATGCGCTTCCATGTAGCGGACGATGCCGCCGCGTCCGTAGTACTTCAACTGCTGCGAATGACGCTCGAGCCACGCGTACAGTTCGTAGGCCGGATGCCCTCGCAGTCGGCGCTCGAGTTCGACCTCGTTGCGGTCGGCGCCCGCCGACCGGGCCGCCGCGACGGTCGCACTGTAGGCTTCCTCGCGCCAGACCCCGCGCAGGCCGCGAACGAAGGACTGGAACGCCCGGACCTCGAACGGCAGGTCGATGCCCGCGGCCCGACGGCCGCGCGAGGGCGTGGCATCGACGCCGGTCATGCGGCGTCCGCGCCGGCGCGCATGCCTGCGGTCGCGTCGATCGACCGGTCGCCGTGGAGCAGGGGCATCAGCACCGCGCGCGTGAACGTCTGCTCCTCGGCCGCGAGCCACGCCTGCATGTCCTCGCCATCGCCCGCCGCGGCGAGTTGCGCGTCGGTGACCAGATCCCGCTCCTGCAGTGCGCGCCGCAGGCGCTCGTTCTGTGCCTTCAACACGAACACTTCGGCGGCGAGCGCCATCACCATGCCGAGAAGCCGGCTCGAATCGGACTGCTGCCCGTAGCCGAGCTTCGCCATTTCCGCCACCAGGTCGTCAGGCGTCTCCACGGCGTGCCTCCGGCGTCATCGGACCTGGATCTTCGCATCGACGATCACTTTCGACCACTTGGCGCTGTCCGCCCGGATCAGCCGGGTGATCTCGTCGCCGGTGCCGCGCATCGGCTCCAGGCCCATGCTCACGATCTGTTCCTGCGTTGCCGGCTTGTCGAGCGCTTCGGCGAGTGCTGCCCGAAGGCGGGCGGCGACGGGGTCCGGAAGCTTCGCGGGGCCGAATACGGCGAACCAACCGAACACCTGGTAGCCCTGCAGGCCGCCCTCGGACACCGTCGGCACGTCGGGAAGCCGGCTCGAGCGCCGGGTGCCGGTGGTACCGATCGCGCGGACCTTGCCGGCCTGCACGTGAGGGATCGACGAGACGTCGCCGAACGCGACCTGGATCTGTCCGCCGATCAGGTCGGTCATCTGCGGCACGCCCCCCTTGTACGGCACGTGCGTCATCTCGACACCGGCCATCGACTTGAAGAGTTCGCCGGCGAGATGACTCGCACTTGCATTGCCGTAGGACCCGAAGCTCGCCTTTCCGCCCTGCTCGCGAAGCCACGCGATCAGTTCGGGCAACGTCTTTGCGGGCACCGACGGGTTGACGACCAGGAACAGCGGCGTGGACGCGATCAGGCCGAGCGGCGTGAAATCATTCAGGCTGTCGTACGGCGCCTTCGTGAGCAACGGATTGAGCACGTGCGTCGTCGATGCACCGACCACCATCGTATAGCCATCGGGGGCGGCCTTCGCGCCGGCGTCGACGCCGATGCCGCCGTTCGCGCCCGGCCGGTTCTCGACGACGACCGGCTGCTTCAGCACCTCTCCCATCAGCCTTCCGATCATCCGTCCCAGGATGTCGGTGGCGCCGCCCGGCGGATACGGCACGATCAGGCGCAGCGGCCGGTCCGGGAAAGACTGGGCTACGGCGGGCGCAGCGATCGCTGCTGCGAGCGGCGCGGCCATGGCCGCGAGGATCCTTCTGCGCAGGTTCATCGGGTGGGATGTGTCCATGCCATCTCCAGATGGGTTTCGGGCGAAGGGTGCGGGCGGGTCGACGCGCTCTCTGCCTGGCTCGGCACGCGTAGTCTCCCACAATCGATGCACAATCGGGTTCGGCACGACAATCCTTCGAGAGCGGTGAAGATCCCACACGACGCGAATCCAGTCGAGGACGCGAGCGCGCGCGAAGCACTCCTGCGCGTGCTCGAGGCGCGCTTCGACGCGAACCCGCATCGTCATCGGGGCATCGCCTGGCCACAGGTGCGCGCAGGGCTGCTGCGCGAACCCGCGAGCCTCGCGGCGCTACGGCAAATGGAGGCGACCGGCGGCGAACCCGACGTGATCGGCGTCGACGAGGCATCGGGGCGCCACGTCTTCAGCGACTGCAGCGCAGAGAGTCCGTCAGGGCGGCGCAGCCTCTGCTACGACCGGGCAGCGCTGGACGCCCGCAAGGCCAACAAGCCCCGCGGCAACGCCGTCGAGGCCGCCGCGGCGATGGGGATCGGCCTGCTGACGGAAGCGCAGTATCGGCACCTGCAGACGCTCGGCGACTTCGACACGCGGAGCTCGAGCTGGATCTGCACGCCGGCCGACGTCCGCGCGCTCGGCGGCGCCCTCTTCTGCGACCGCCGCTTCGGGCGGGTCTTCACCTACCACAACGGGGCGGAGTCGTACTACGCCGCGCGCGGGTTCAGGGGCGTGCTGCAGGTCTGAATCGTCGGACGGGAGGGTCGATGGGTGCACGCCCCGGTCCGTGGCAGTGTCTCCGGTGCCCGAGCGGTTGCTGATCCGGGAAGCCCGCGTCGCCGCGGTCGACAGGCTCCGTACGACGGTCTTCCGACGGCGGCGGACGGGCCTACGCCGGGACGGACATCACGCCCGTGCGACGGGCGCGATGCTACAGTCGGCGCCTTCGTGGTCACTGGACGCAAGTCGGCGCCGATGAAAGATGACTCGCCTGGAACGGTGCCCGGCAACCCGCGCGGCTCGCGCGCGCCCTTCGATCGCGACGGCAGGCCTCTCGATCCGATCCTGCGGGATCACGACTGGCGCGGCACGGCCCTGGGCGACCCGGCCGGCTGGCCGCTGGCGCTGCGCACCGCCGCGGCGCTGGTGCTCGACGCGCCGGTGCCGACGTGGCTCGCCTGGGGCGACGAACTCGCGCTGATGTACAACGCGCGGTTCGCGCGGCTGCTGGGCGAAAGCCACCCGGCGGCGCTCGGCGCGCCGCTTCGCGAACTCGGCGTCGCGGCCCGACCGGCGTTCGCCCGCCTGGCCGCCGACGCGCTCGAGGGCAGGGGTGGCGTGCAGGAGGATCTGCTGCTCTGGCCGGGCGCGCAGGACGGCGACGCGGGCGCCTGGTTCACGTTGTCGAGCACGCCGCTGCGCGACGTGGACGGCGCGGTTCGTGGCCTCGTCTGCTCGGTCTGGGAATCCCCCGGGCCGCAGCGGCGCGACGCCGGCCAAGCCACCTCGGTTCGCGGGGACGCCTGGCGGCACGAGATCGAGGAGCGCTACCGGCTCGCGGGCCTCGCATCGAACGACGCGATCTGGGATTGGCGGCTGGCCGACGGCCAGGTCGTGTGGAACCGTGCGCTCACGACCCTCTTCGGTCACCGGCAGGAGGTGACGAGCGCCGAATGGTGGCTCGAGCACATCCACCCCGAGGATCGCGCGCGCATCGACGCGAGCATCCACGCGGTCATCGAAGGCGGCGCGAACAGCTGGTCCGACGCCTACCGGTTCCGCCGCAGCGACGGCAGTTACGCGGAGATCTACGATCGCGGCACGGTGCTGCGCGATGCCGACGGCGTCGCGCTGCGGATGATCGGCGCGATGCTCGACCTGAGCCAGCAGCGCGCGGCCGAGGCGGCGCTGCGCGAGAGCGAGCGGCTGTTCCGCACGTTGTTCGAGTCGATCGACGAGGGATTCTGCGTGATCGAGTTCCTGGACGGGCTGCACGGCCCGCTGAGCGACTACGTGCACGTGATGGCGAATCCGGCATACGCCCACCACACCGGCATCCACGGCGTGGTGGGGCAGCGGGTGCGCGACATGGTGCCGCAGGAGGCCGAGGGCTGGGTGCGGATCTACCGCAAGGTGCTCGAGACCGGCGAGCCGGTGCGTTTCGAGCGCGAACTCGAACACACCGGTCGGTACCTGGAGCTCTCCGCGCTGCGGATCGAGCCGCCCGAGCGACGGCAGGTCGCGGTGCTGTTCCAGGACGTGAGCGAGCGGCACCGCGCCGAGCGGTTGATGCGCGAGGTCAACGACACGCTCGAGCGCCGTGTCGCCGAGGAGGTCGCCGAGCGCACCCGCACCGAGGCGGCGCTGCGCCAGTCGCAGAAGATGGAGGCGGTCGGGCAGCTGACCGGCGGGATCGCGCACGACTTCAACAACATGCTCGCCGTGATCCTGAATTCGCTCGAGCTGCTCGACCGGCGATTCATCGCCGGCGACGAGCGCGCCAGGCGCTACGTCGATGCCGCGAAGGGCAGCGTGCGGCGCGCGGCGCAGCTCACGCAGCGGCTGCTGGCGTTCTCGCGCCAGCAGCCGCTCAAGCCGCAGTCGGTGACCGCGAACCGCCTCGTCTCGGGCATGTCTGAGCTGTTCGCGCACGCACTCGGTGGCGACGTCCGGCTCGAGACCGTCCTCGCGGCCGGCCTGTGGACGACGCGCGTCGACCCGAACCAGCTCGAGAACGCGATCCTGAACCTCGCGGTGAACGGCCGGGACGCGATGCCCGAGGGCGGGCGGCTGACGATCGAGACGGCGAACTGCCACCTGGACGAGCGCTACGCCGCCGAGCACCCGGGGCTCGTCCCGGGCCAGTACGTGATGATCGCCGTCAGCGACACCGGCGGCGGCATGCCGCCGGACGTCGTGGCGCGCGCCTTCGACCCGTTCTTCACGACGAAGGAGGTCGGCCGCGGCACCGGGCTGGGCCTGAGCCAGGTCTACGGCTTCGTCAAGCAGTCCGGCGGCCACGTGAAGATCTACTCGGAGGTCGGACAGGGCACGGTCGTCAAGGTGTACCTGCCGCGCCAGCTCGAGGTGGTCGACGACGAAGCGCCGCCGATTGCGCCGGCGCGAATGCCGCACGGCGATCCCGGCGAAGTCGTGCTCGTCGTCGAGGACGAGGACGCGGTTCGCCAGCTGACGGTCGACATGCTGACCGAGCTCGGCTATCGCGTGCTGCACGCCGAGAGTGCGGCGGCGGCGCTGCGACTGATCGACGCGCACCCGGAGATCTCGCTGCTCTTCACCGACGTCGTGATGCCGGAGGTCAACGGGCGCCGCCTCGCGGAGGCGGCGCGCAAGCGGCGTCCCGGGCTCCGGGTGCTGTTCACGACCGGCTACCCGCGCAACGCGGTCGTGCACAACGGGGTGCTCGAGCCCGGCGTGCAGCTGATCGGCAAGCCGTTCTCGATCGAGGAGGTGGCGGGCCGGCTGCGCGAGGTGCTCGACGGCTTCGCCCCGCTGGGGCCCTGAGCCGCGCGCGTCGGCGCGGACGCGGCGTTCAGCCGCCGGTCTTGGGCAGCAGCCCGAGCGAGAGCCAGGGCACGAACGCGGTCAGCAGCCACGCGATCAACAACCCGCCGAAGTACATCGCGGCGAATCGCACCAGCCTCGAGTACGGGATGCCGGTGACGCCGCTCGCGACGAAGAGGTTCAGCCCGAACGGCGGCGTGATGAAGCCGATCGCCGCGCCGACGAGGAAGATTACGCTGAAGTGGACCGGATCGACGCCGTGCGCGACGGCGATCGGTGCGAGGATCGGCGCGAAGATCACGGTCACCGGCAGGCTCTCGAGGATGCAGCCGGCGGCCAGCACGATCGCCATGCACACGAGCAGCACGATCGTCTTGCTGTCGCCGAACCACGCGACGAAGGACGCGACCGCGTCGGCCGCGCCTAGCAGCCCGAAGACCTGCTGCATCACGATCGAGATCGCGATCATCGGCGCGAGCATGCCGGTGAGCTGGCCCGATCGCAGCAGGATGTCGGGAAGCGCTCGCCACTTGATCTCGCGGGTGACCAGCAGCCCGGCGAGCAGGCAGAAGCCGACGGTGATCGCCGCGGCCTCGGTCGGCGAGAAGGTGCCCGAGTAGATGCCGTAGATGACGATGAAGATCGCGAAGAAGCCTAGGTACGCGCGCCGCGCGCTCGTCGCGACGCGCCCCCAGTCGAGCGCCGTGACCGAGCCCCATCCGTGTCGGCGCGACATCACCCCGCACACCGCCATCATCGCGACGACCATCAGCACGCCCGGCAGGATCCCGGCGACGAAGAGCTCGGAGATCGACAGGTTCATCAGGAACCCGTAGACGATGAAGATGATCGACGGCGGGATGATGATGCCGACGCAGCCGCCGGCCGCCGCGGTCGCCGCGGCGAAGCGAGCGTCGTAGCCGTCCTTGACGAGCAGCGGGTGCATGATGCCGCCGATGGTGGCGGTGGTGGCCGAGTTCGAGCCCGAGATCGCGGCGAAGAGCCCGCACGACGCGAGCGTCGCGAGGCCGAGCCCGCCGCGCATCCAGCTCATGCACGCGTGCGCGAAATCGGCGAGCCGCCGCGCGATGCCGGCGGCCGCGATCAGGTCGCCGGTCAGGATGAACAGCGGCAGCGACAGCAGGCCGAAGAAGTTCAGCCCCTCGAACAGGGTGACGCCGACGTTGGCGAGCGTGAAGTCGATGACCAGCGACACGCCGACGACCCAGTAGCCGATCACCAGGAAGATCGGCACGCCGATCAGGAAGAGCACGATCACGCCGGCCGAGATCAGGCCGATCAGGAGTCCCTGGTCCATGCTAGTTCTGGCCGATCGCCTGGATGTCGACGAGGAAGGGCTCGCGCCTGCGCCAGCGGCGGACGTCGTCGCGCAGGTTCTGCAGCACCCTGAAGATCAGCAGCGTCCACGCGAGCGGCGTGCCGAGGTAGAACCACCACTGCATCACGTCGTCGGTGCCCTGCACGATCGCGAAGTTCATCTCGACGAGGCGGGTCTGCTCGATGGTGTAGTACAGCACGATCGCCCCGAAGACGATCCACAGCAGCGCGTCGAGCCATAGGCACGCGTACTGCATCCCGTAGGACATCCGCAGGCGCAGGTCGTTGAACACCAGGTGCGTTCGCTTGCGGACGTTCTGCGAGCAGCCGATCCAGGTCACCCAGAGGAACAGGTAGATCGGGATCGACGTGCTCCACGGCACCTGGGACTTCAGGATGAAGCGTTCGAAGACCGCATATACGATGATCAGCGCCATCGACGCGTAGGCCACCAGGATGAACACGCGCTCGATGTTCGCGTCGAGCCAGCGCAATGCGGTCTTCAGGACGTTCATGGCGCTGGGCTCAGGCGCTCCACCACTTGCGCGGCTTGACGTCGGCGACCTTCGCGTCCTTGGGGATCTCGCGCGCGATGTCGTGGATCTCCTTGTAGACGTCCTGTCCGCCGGACATCTTGTTCAGCCGCTCCCGCCACTCGGCCCAGGCCTTGGGCTGGTGTTCGGGCGAGCACATCTTCTCGGCCTTCTCGATCTCGGCATCGGACAGCTGCGCGACCCGGACCTTGTTCTTCGCAAACAGCGTGTCGGGCTTCGGATCGGGCACCGCGCCGACGATGTCGACCAGCGCGCGCTCCTGTTCGCGCTGCGTGTACTGCTGCGCGGCGAACGCGGTCTCCATCACCACGTCCTGCAGCTTCGCCGGCAGCTTCTTGAAGGTGGCGTAGTTCATCGCGGTGTGCTCGGTGCCGCAGAAGAAGCGCAGGTCGACCGCCTGCGACAGCACCGGCGACATGTTGGCGTAGGCGGCAGCGCCCATCCAGGTCTCGGCACCGTCGATCAGTCCCTGCTTCAGGCCGTCGAGCGTCTCCTCCCACGCGATCGGCACCGGGTTCAGGTTCATCAGCTGCATCGCGATACGCCCGAGCTGGGTGCCGGTGACGCGGTTCTTGGTGCCGGCGAGCTGCTCGACGCTGGTGACGGTGGGCTTGTCCTGGAACTTCTTGCCGAGCATGATGCCGCGCAGCTCGCAGTGCGTGTAGAGGAACTGGATGTTGTGCAGGCGGCGCATCGGCTCGCGCAGCAGCTTCTCGCTCTTCGGGTGGTAGAAGAAGTGGTGCTGCGACGCGCGCGACGGGAACATGTACGCGAAGTCGAGCACGTTGTAGTACGGCGCCGAGCCCGCCGAGTTCTGCGTGCTCGCGGTGAACAGGTCGACGATGCCCTGCTGAGTCTTCTTCACGCAGTCGAGCTGGTTGCAGATCGCGTTGCTGCCGATGAACTCGACCTTCAGTGCGCCGTCGCTGCGCTTCTCGAGCTCGCGGGCGAACCACAGCTGCCCCGACTCCTGGATCTTCAGGTTCGACTCGTTGAAGCCGGCGGCGCCGAACTTCAGCGTCGTCGCCTTCGGGTTGTCGCGCGCGGCTGCCTGCTGCGCCGCGGCCTGCCCGACGCCTTCGAGCGTCAGCGGGCCGACCATGCCGGCGATGCCGAACGCGGTCGAGCTGAAGCCGTAGGTCCCGGCGATGCGCATGAAGCCGCGACGGTTCAGAGGGGTACTCGATGCCATGATGTCGTCTCCTACGTTGTTGGAAAACGGTAAAGCTGAAACGAGGCCCGGGCCGGGCGCACGGCGATTGCCGATGCGATCCGGCCCCGCGGCCGTTCGGCGCCCGTCAGGACACCGGGACCTGCTCGCGCACGGATTCGCCGCGGGTCGGCAAGCCGACGAGGACACCGGCGACGCCGCGGCGCGCGTCCTCGCGGATCATGTCCGCCGCCTTCTCGGCCATCATCACCGCCGGTGCATTGGTGTTGCCCGACACGAGGGTCGGCATCGCCGAGCAGTCGACGACGCGCAGGCCCTCGACGCCGCGCACCCGCAGCCGTTCGTCGAGCACCGCCATCGGGTCGCCGGCGACGCCCATCCTGCAGGTGCCGCTCGGGTGGAAGATCGTCGCGCCGTTGTCGCGGCAGAATTCGAGCAGCGCGGCGTCGTCGCCCGCCGCCGGGCCGGGCTTGACTTCGCGCTTCACGTAGCCGCGCATCGCGGGCGTCGCGGCGATCGCGCGCGCCGCCTTGACGGCGGCGACCGCGGTGCGGCGATCGAGCTCGGCCGACAGGTAGTTGGGCTGCATCGACGGCGGCGCGAAGGGGTCGTTCGAACGGATCCGGATGCTGCCGCGCGACTCGGGGCGCAGCTGGCACACCGACATCGTGAAGCCGGAGAACGGGTGGACCTTGCCGCCGGCCATGTCGGCCGACAGCGTCGCGACGTGGAACTGGATGTCGGGCGTCTTCGCTTCGGGCAGCGCGCGCATGAAGCAGCCGCCCTGGTTGATCCCGACCGCGAGCGGGCCGCTCCGATGCAGCAGCCACTGCAGGCCGAGCTTCGCCTGGCCGATCCACGAGTGCAGCGCGTCGTTGGTGGTGGGGTGCGTGGCCTCGAAGATCAGCCGGATCTGCAGGTGGTCCTGCAGGTTCTCGCCGACACCGGGTGCGTCCCTGACGACCGGGATGCCGTGCGCGCCGAGCAGCGCCGCCGGCCCGATGCCGGAGAGCTGCAGCAACTGCGGCGACTGGATCGCGCCGGCGCACACGAGCACCTCGGCGCGCACGCGTGCGGTCTTCATCCGGCCGGCCTGCCGATAGCGCACGCCGACCGCGCGCGCATGTTCGATCAGCAGGCCGCCCGCCTGCGCGTCGGTCTCGATGCGCAGGTTCGGCCTGCGCCGGGCCGGCTCGAGATAGGCCTTCGCGGTGCTCCAGCGCCAGCCGTTGCGGGTGTTGAGCTGGAAGTAGCCGGCGCCTTCCTGGCACGCGCCGTTGAAGTCGTCGGTGCGCGGCACGCCGATCTGCCCGGCCCCGTCGATGAACGACTCGATCAGCGCGTCCTTCGCGCCGATGTCCGACACGTGCAGCGGGCCGTCGGCACCGTGGTAGGCGCTGGCGCCGCGCTGGTTGGCCTCCGACTTCAGGAAGTACGGCAGGCAGTCGTCGAATCCCCAGCCCGCGTTGCCGAGCGCCGCCCAGTGATCGTAGTCTTCGCGCTGGCCGCGGATGTATATCAGGCCGTTGATCGACGAGCATCCGCCCAGCGTCTTGCCGCGCGGCCAGTAGATGCGCCGCCCGTTCATGTTCGGGTCCGGATCGGTGTGGAAGCACCAGTTGTACTTCGGGCTCCACATCGTCTTGCCGTAGCCGATCGGCAGGTGGATCCAGATCGAGCGGTCCGGCGGGCCTGCCTCGAGCAGCAACACCTTGCACGCCGGATCCTCCGACAACCGACCCGCCAGCGTGGCGCCGGCGGAGCCGGCGCCGATCACGATGTAGTCGAAGGTGTCGGTCATTCGGTCGGGAGCCTGGTAGGACGCTGCACGGGTGTCGCCGGAGGCTGGTATCGTCACGGGCACCGGAGCAGCGTGAACGGAACGATTCGTTCCGTTCCGGATCCTAGAGTAGATTTGAACGGTACGCAACGTTCCGAAATTGAGGATTTCCCGGATGCCAAGTGCGAACCGAGCCGCGCAGCAGCGCAATCCCGTCTTAACGCATGGCGCGGGACCGCGGACCGTGCGCCAGCGTCCGGCGAGCGCGCGCCCGCCTGCGGGAGCCTCGTCGACCGAGCGCTCGCTCGCGCTGCTCCAGTACCTGGCGTCGCAGGGCCGGGCGCAGTCGCTCGCCGACCTCGCGAGTGCGCTCGCGCTGCCCAAGGCCACGACGCACCGCATCTGCGCGCGCCTGCTCGAGCGCGGCTTCCTGGTGCGCGACCTGAACGAGCGCGAGTACACGACCGGGCCGGCGCTGCGAAGCCTCGCCTTCGACGCGCTCGGCCACGGCACGCTCAGCGGACTGCGCCACCAGGTGCTGGTCGACTTGGTCGAAAGGGTCGGCGAGACCTGCAACTTCACGACGCTCGACGGCGCCTCGGTCCTCTACCTCGACCGTGTCGAGGCGCCCCGCCCGTGGCGCCTGACGCTGAACGTCGGCGTGCACGTGCCGGTGCACTGCACGGCGAGCGGCAAGCTGCTGCTCGCGCTGATGCCGGCGAACCGGCGCCACGAACTGCTGAGCCGGCTCGTGCTCGAGCGAATGACCGAGCACACGCTGACCTCGGTAGCCGCGCTGCAGGCCGAGTGCCGCGAGATCGCCGCGCGCGACCACGCGTTCGACCGCGAGGAGTTCGTGACCGGCCTGGTCGCGGTCGCCGTGCCGGTACGCGACGCCTCGGGCGAGGCACGCGCGACGATCGCGATGCACGGCCCGACCACGCACTTCTCGCTCGATCGGGCGAGCGCCTGCCTGCCTTCGCTCGAGACGGCCGCTCGGCGCATGAGCCGGTTGATCTAGAGACTTTCCCGGCCGGTCGTCTCGACGGGGCGAGCAATCGCAGAGCATGCACTCGATCCGCTCGTGCGGCTCGATCGCCGAGTGGGTGCCGGCGAGATCGACGCCCATGCTGCCCTCCTTCGCCTCGATGCCCGTGGTTGCATCTGCAAGGCATCAGACACGATCGGGCGTGCGGGCGACGCTGTCGCAAGGCCCTGATCTTGCCGTGTCCACGCGTGTTCACCAGCACCGGAAGGAGAGGGCGATGACCGAGCCGATGTCCCCGTACGCTGATCGTTCGCATGGCGACTTCGCTGCGCAGGCCGATTCGCTCGAGCGCGACGCGATGCGCCGCAACCGCTTCGAGTACGTCGCAGGACTCGTCTCGATCGCGTTGCTGGCGCTCGCCGGCACGACGATGATCGCGACGGGCGAGGACGGCGGTGTGGTCGCGAGCGGCGCGGGCCACCTCCTGGTCGCGGGCGGCATCGCGACGGTCCTGCTCCGGCTGTACCGCCGCTCGCCGCCGGCAGCCGGGATGCGCACGAAGCGCGGCGGTGCCGACCGGCTCGCGGCACGCCTCGAGACGGAGCGCGAGTTGCTCGGCAGCGCGTGGCGGTGGTACGTGGCACCGATCGTTCCAGGATTCCTGCTGGTCTACGGCGGGCTCGCCTTCTCCGAAGACGCGAATCGTGCGGTGATCGTGGGCGGTGCGACCTTCACTGCAGGCGTGCTGGGCTGGGTCGTGGCGCTGAACCGGCGCGCGTCGCACCGGATGGCGCGACGTCTCGAGCACCTGTCGGCACTGCGATCGTCGGGGCGTAGCGGCGCGGCGACCTAGCCCAATCGCATGCGCCGCCGCCCCCTCCGTCGAATCCGGTCGGCGTCGATCGTCGCCGTCATACGTGAACGCTCGCACAGGCGCATTTTCCTGGCCTACATCGACGGTTTCGTGATCGCGGTCCCGTCCGCGAACCGCCAACGTTTCATCGATCACGCGAACAAGGGCGATGGCGTGTTGATCGAGCTCGGCGCGACACGCGTGATCGAGTGCAGGGGCGACGACGCGCCCACGGGCATGCTCACCGACTTCCGCCGCGCGGTGCAGGCGAATGACGACGAGACGGTCGTGTTCTCGTGGATCGAGTGGCCCGACAAGGCGACCCGCGACGCCGGGATGGGGCGGGTGGGAGAACTGATGAAGACGGACGAGCGCTTCAGCCCCGAGAAGAACCCGATGCCCTTCGACGGCAAGCGGATGATCTTCGGCGGGCTCGCGCCGATCGTCGAGGTCGAGGCCTGACATCGATGCAGGATGCCGGGGCCCGACCCGGTGCTGCACGTTCGTCCCCTTGCGGGCGGCGCCGTCGCAGCACGCGACGATGCGGCTCGTCCCCTGTGATACCGGCGGCGAGCAGCGCCTTGATGACCCGCCCGCGGGTGTCGGTCGTGCCTTGCAGACCGAGCCCTCCTCGACGTGCGATGGACGTGCGAATGCCCATGCCCGGCCCGCGCCTCAGGCCTTGCGCAGGGAAGGCAGGCCGCGCGATGTCAGCTTGAGCCGGATCGTCGACGGTCCCGGGCCTCGTCGTCATCGGCGCGGGGGATCGCCGCGAGGCGAGCGCTGGGCCCGACGGTGTGACGCAGTGTTCGAAACTTCGCCGAATGCGTTCGCGCTGTTCGGAGTTGCAATCATGGGCACATGGCGTGCGGGTCCAACGGCGCCCGGCCGATGGTGGCCGGGCGTATCGCGCGCCGCCACGGCGCAAGGAGATCGACATGAAGAACCGGACTGCAACCCGAGGCCGCCTGCTCGGCCTGACCGTATCAGCCTTCCTGGTCGCGTACCCGCTGTCCGGAGCGGTATCCGCGCAGACGCCGGGCGGAGCCGGCGCCGAACGCGGCGCGCCTGGCGGCGCGCCGGGAGCCGGTGCAATGGGCGGCGATCCCGCGCGGGCAGTGCCCGGCGGCGGCGCGGGGAGCACCGCACCCGCCGCCGCGCAGCCCAGCGAATTCCAGCAGGCGAAGGATCACCTCGAGCAGATCCTGTCGGCCGCGAAGGGACGCGACGACTATGCGCGGATCCTCGAGGACGAGGGCTACAAGATCGCATCGGTGAACGACGACAAGCCGGAACTGCTCGAATACGAGGTCGTGAAGGGCGACAAGACCTACGAGGTACGGATGCGCTTCGACAAGGACGAGTCGGTCGCGAAGAAGATCGACGTCACCGGAAACATGTGGAAGGCGAAGGAAACGAAGGAGATGTTGAAGCAGTCGAAGGCCGAGCCCGGCGCCGGCGTGTCGCGCACGACGCCGTCGACGATGCCGCCGGCGATGGCCCCAGCCTCTTCGGGTGACTCGCGGTCCCGTACCGCGCAGTGAGGCCCGCGGGACTCCGGCATCCGGGCCGAGCCGCGCTAGCGGCCCGTCTCGACGTGCCGCGCGAATCGGTCGAGGATCGCCTGCCAGCCCTGGCGTTGCTGCTCGATCGAATGGGTCGGCTCGCTGTCGAAGGTCTCGCGCACCTTCACGGCGCCGCCGGTCTCCTCGAATTCGACGAGCAGCACGCGATCACCCAGGGCGCATTCGATCAGGCGGTGCGGCACGACGCGCGTGTAGGTTCCCTCGAAATCGAAGCCCATGCTGCCGTCCCTGGCCTCCATGCGCGAGCAGAAGCGCCCGCCCTCGCGAAGGTCGACCGACGCACGGGTCGTGTGCCAGTCGTCGGAGGCCGCGTTCCACTGCACGATGTCGTCCGGATTGGTCCAGGCGTTCCATACCGCGTCGATCGGTGCGGCGACGGTGGCTTCGATGGTGATCTTCATGTCATGCGTCCTCTTCGACGATCGATGGGGGTCGAGTGCGACGATCCGCCGCCGGCACTTTCGACATCGTGTCGCGGCCGGCGCCGCCTGCGTCGAACACCGGCGCACTCGATCGTCGCACCGACGTGTCCAATCGGAAAGGGAGAGACCCCATGGCCTACATCGACGGATTCGTGATCGCGGTGCCCACCGCCAACCGGCAGCGCTTCATCGACCACGCCAACAAGGGCGACAGCGTCTTCATGGAACTCGGCGCGACCCGGGTCGTCGAGTGCTGGGGCGACGACGTGCCGAACGGGACGCAGACCGACTTTCGCCGCGCGGTCCAGGCGACCGACGACGAGACGGTCGTCTTCTCGTGGATCGAGTGGCCCGACAAGGCCACCCGCGATGCCGCGATGGGGCGGATGGCGGAACTGATGAAGACCGACCCTCGCATGGGCCCCGAGACCAACCCGATGCCCTTCGACGGCCGGCGCATGATCTTCGGCGGTTTCGCGCCGATCGTCGAACTGAAGGCCTGAGACGGGCGGGTCGCCGCGCCCGCGCCCGGGCAGCGCGGTCGTCGCGCGGGGCTCGGGGGCGCGCTCAGGCCAGCACCAGGTGCCCGTCCGATACCGTCTCGTAGCGCCACGGAGCGCGCGTGAAGGCGAGGGGGCGCTCGGCGACGCGGGACGACGCGCGTGGTGCCGGCGCGAACGCGGCGCGACGCGCGGGGTCCGGTCGCGGCACCGCCCGCAGCAGGTCCTGGGTGTACCGGTGCCGCGGATCCTCCAGCACGGCGCGCGCCGGGCCGGTCTCGACGATCCGGCCCGCTTCGAGCACGGCGATCCGATGGCTCATCCGTTCGACCAGCGCGATGTCGTGCGAGACGAACAGCCACGAGATGCCGTCTTCCTGCTGCAGCGACTGCATCAGCGCGATCACCTGCGCCTGCACCGACACGTCCAGCGCCGAGACCGGCTCGTCGGCGACGATCAGCGCCGGCTTGAGGGCGAGCGCGCGCGCGATGCAGAGGCGCTGGCGCTGCCCGCCCGAGAACTGGTGCGGGTAGCGATCGAGCGAATCGAGCGGCAGCCGGACGCGCTCGAGCAGGCCGGCGGCGATGTCGCGGCGCTGCGAAGGCCCGAGCCGCTCGTGGATCGCGAGCAAGTCGGTGACGAGATCCGCGACTTTCATTCGCGGGTCGAGGCTCGCGTACGGGTCCTGGAAGACCATCTGCAGGTCGCGGCGCAGCGGGCGCAGCCGGGCCTGGTCGAGCGCGGCGAGATCCTCGCCGCGAAACCGGATCTCCCCGGCATCGGCGTCGATCAGTCGCAGGATCGCACGGCCCAGCGTCGACTTGCCCGACCCCGACTCGCCGACCAGTCCGAGCGTCTCGCCGGCGTGCAGCACGAAGCTCACGTCGTCGACGGCATGCACGTTCGCGACGCGCCGCGCGAAGAGGCCCCGGCGGACCGGGAAGCGGACCGCGAGATGGCGCACGTCCAGCAGTGGCGGGTCCTCGGGCGCCGTCAGCGGCGGCGGGCCGGCGGCGGAACCCAGCCGGGGGACCGACGCGAGCAGATCGCGGGTGTAGGCGGCGCGGGGGACGGTGAAGAGCGGCCCGGTCGATGCGGTCTCGACGGCACGCCCGGCGCGCATCACGACGACCCGGTCGGCCACCTGCGCGACGACCCCCATGTCGTGCGTGATGAACAGGATCGAGGTGCCATGCTCGCGCTGAAGTTCGCCGAGCAGCCCCAGGATGCCGGCCTGGATCGTGACGTCGAGCGCGGTCGTCGGTTCGTCCGCGATCAGCAGGCGCGGCGCACACGCGATCGCGATCGCGATCATCACGCGCTGGCGCATGCCCCCGGACAGCTGGTGCGGGTATGCGTCGACGCGTCTTGCCGGATCGTCGATCCGTACCCGGTCGAGCAGTTCGATCGCCCGACGTCTCGCCGCCGTCGCCGTGAGGGGCTCGTGCAGCATCAGCGACTCGCGGATCTGCGCGCCGACCGTCATGCACGGGTTGAGCGAACTCATCGGTTCCTGGAAGATCATCGAGACCGCGTTGCCGCGAAGCCGTCGCATCTCGCGTTCTTCGCAGCGCGCCAGATCCAGTGGCGCCCGACCGGGCCGGTGAAGCAGGATCCGGCCGTCGACGATGCAGCCGCCGTCGCGCTCGACGAGTCGCATGATCGAGAGGGCGGTCACCGACTTGCCGCAACCCGACTCGCCGACGATGGCCAGCGTCTCGCCCGGCGCGAGGTCGAAGGACAGCGCGTCGACGACGGTACGTCTCGACGCGGGCGATCCGAAGGCGACCTTCAGGTCGCGCACGGCGAGCAACGGCGCGATCATCGCGCCGGCGTCGCGAGCAGCCGTTCCCGGATCTCCGGATGGTCGGCGAATCGCGGCAGCGGCGTGACCCAGCTGCGCGCCGCGGTCTCGGTCGGGATCGACACCCGCATCCGGTCATTGCCGTGCACGGTCCAGTCGATCGACTCGCCGAGTTCGAGCAGCGCCCAGCTGCCGGCGACCCGCGGATGCGTCGTGAAGGTCTCGGTCAGCGACTGCAGCGTCAGGTGCGGGCGGCCCGACGCGAAAGTGAGCGTGTTCCAGTGCACGTGCCCCGCGACGCAGACCACCGGCACCGACGCGGTCGCGAGGATCGCGCGGGCGCGGTCGGCGCCGTCGGGATAGGTCGCCGCCCGGGGATTACGCTCGAACCAATAGTTGCCGACCTGCGACTGGTCCGACAGCGGCACGTGGGTGAACACCGCCAGCGGACGGCTCGCGGCCCGCACGACACCGTGCAGCCAGAGCAGGTCGCTCTCGGGCAGCACGAAGCCGCCGGGCCGGCGGATGCGCGTGTCGGCCTGCCAGAGCACGATCGTCCAGTCGCCGACCTCGAGCGTTGCGCTCGTCATCGGCTGCGCGAAGATGTCGGCGTTGTCGTCGACCGTCAGGTGGTCGCGATCGTGGTTGCCGCACAGGTGCATGCGCGGCGCGCGCATGCCGTCGAAGACCTCGGCGACCTCGCGCTCGCGGGCGAGATCGGCCTCGCGGCCGACGTCCGAGATGCGATCGCCGAGGTCGATCACGAGATCGACGCCGGCCTCGTCGGCCCCGCGCCGGAATTCACCGAGCAGGTCCAGCGCGGCGGAGCCCTTCTTCGTGAAGTGATCCGCCCCGTGGTGAATGTCGGTGACGACGGCAATGCGTGCGCGCTTCATCGCGTCGATCGCTCAGGGCACGTCGACACTGATCGAGCCGGCGCGGAAGTCGAGCACGTACGGGATGTGCCCGGGGCGCGGCGCCCACTCGACGCCCTTTCGCATGGCCCACGATTCGTAGGGCTGGTATAGCACGAGCAGCGGCGGATCGGCCTTGATCCGTTCCATCAGGTCCGCGTAGGCGGCCTTGCGCTCGGCGATCCCGGGCGAGAACCGGAAGCGCTCCCACGCCTTCGCGTACGCGGCGTCCGTCTTGAAGCGACCCTCGCCCTCGGAAGGACCGCCCGGCGCCCACATCACGCCGAAGGAGCCGAAGGGGTCGGCGAAGTAGAGCGGGTTCGACCAGTTGCGCACCATCATCGTCGGGTCGCCGCCGGTCCACTTGTCGTCGACGTTGATGCGCGTCTTGACGCCCAGCCTGCCCCACATCTCGGCGACCGCCTGCATCGCGAGCAGGCCGTTCGTGTAGTAGACCGCTGAGGTGTCGATCCGGATCTCCTCGCCCTTGTAGGAGGACTCGGCGAGCAGGCGCTTCGCGCGGTCCAGGTCGTACTCGAAGGTCTTGAGTTCGGGCATGTACAACGGGCCGAACTCGGGGAAGGTATGCGACGACGGAACCACCGCCTTGCCGAGCCACAGCGCCTCGTTGAGCAACTGGCGGTCGACGGCGAGGCTCAGCGCCTGGCGCAGCTTCGCGTCCTTCATCACCCCGTTCTGCGTGTTGAAGATCAGCACGTGAAAGAGCGGGGTGACGGAGCCGGCGAGCTTGAGCGACGGATCGGCCGAGATCGTCGCCAGCTGGTCCGGCGGCACGTTGGTGATGATGTCGACCTCGCGATTCTTCAGCGCGGTGAGGCGCGTCGACATCTCGGCGACGCGGTTGACCCGGATCCGGTCGAAGGGCGCCTTCTCGCCGTGGTAGGCGGCGTGGCGCTCCCACACCAGCCGTTCGCCGGGCACGAACTCGGCGATCCGGTATGGACCGGTCCCGACCGGCGCGAGCGAGAACGCCTCGAAGTCCGCATCCTCGGCGACGTTCGGATCGCCCTTTAGCGCCTTCGTGTACTTCTCGGGGATGATCATGATCTGCTGCAGGTTCAGCAGCGTCTCCCACAGCGGCTCCGGACGATGCGCGAAGACGCGCACCGTGCGGGCGTCGACTTTCTCCGCGCGGTCGAAGTTCGCCAGTCGGTCGCGGGCCCGCACGACGTAGGGCGCGAAGCTCGCCTTGAACATCCGGTTCAGCGAGAACACCACGTCGTCGGCGGTCATCGCGTCGCCGTTGTGGAAGGTGATGCCCTCCTTGAGCTCGAGCTCCATCACCGTCGGTTCGACGAGCTTCCACCTGACGGCCAGCCCGGGCTTGAAGCGCGGCTGTGCCTGCGAGTAGTCCTTCTCCACCAGCACGTCGAAGCTGTTGTAGTAGAACTGCGAGCCGACGTTCGAGTGGTCGCGTCCCGGATCCAGGTACGGGGCCATGTTGGCTGCGCCGACCTTCAGTTCGGCGGCGTGCGAGGGCGCCGCCGCGGTGGCGGCTGCGAACAGCGCGCCCGCGAGCGCAACTGCGGCGAAGGTGGGGCCGTCGAGGAGCGGCCGCCCGGGCCGTGCGCCGCCGACAAGCTTGGTGCGGGTTTCCAGTGTCACGAGATCCTCCGGTTGCTGGGTGGGTTCAACGGTCCTTCAGGCGCACGTCGGCGAGATCGCGCAGACGGTCGCCGAGCATCTGCACGACGAACGCGGTGAGCAGGATCAGCGCGGCCGGCGCGATCGCCACCCACGGTGCCGAGTGCAGGTAGTCGCGGCCGATGCCGACCATCGAGCCCAGGGTCGCGGTCGGCGGGCGCAGGCCCAGGCCGAGGAACGACAGGCTCGATTCGAGCAACACGATGTTCGAGAAGTTCAGCGTGAACATCACGACCAGCGGCGCGGCGAGGTTGGGCAGGATGTGGCGGCGCGCGATCCGCGCCGGCGACGCGCCGGCCGCACGCGCCGCCTCGATGAACGGAAGTTCGCGAAGCTTGACGACCTCGCCGCGCACGATCCGGGCGTACTGTTCCCAGTAGGCGACGCCGAGCACGATGATCAGCACCTGCAGGCTGCTGCCGAAGACGGCGACGGCCAGCAGCGCGATCAGCGTGAACGGCACCGCGATCTGGATGTCGACCAGGGCCATGATCAGCGACTCGACCCGCCGGTGGCCGAGGCCGGCGAGCAGGCCGAGGCCGCCGCCGAGCACCAGCCCGATCGCCGAACCGGTCGCCGCGATCGCGATCGTCATGCGAAGACCGTGCAGGCAGCGAGACAGGATGTCGCGGCCCAGCTCGTCGGTGCCCAGCAGGAAGCCGGGCATCGACCTCGCGAAGCCGTGCGGCGGGCGCAGCCGCGCGAGCAGGCTCTGCGCGTTCGGGTCGTGCGGCGACAGCAACGGCGCCGCGACCGCGGCGAGGACCAGCACGACACCGAGCGCGATCGCGACCCGCATCAGCCAGTCGGCGTCGTGCAGCTGCCCGGGCGCTGCAGTGCGGACCGCGTGCCCGTGTGGATCGGCAGGCGGGATGGCGTCGGCCACCCGGGCTGCGTGCGGGCCCGCATCGACCGGGCCGGGGAGCGACGCCGCCGGGATGCGCCGCGTGGCGATACCCACCCCACTCATGCGCGTGCGCCCGAGACGCGTATCCGGGGATCGGCGACCCCGTACGCGATGTCGACGACGAGGTTGATCGCCACCACCGCGACCGCGACCGAGAGCACGCCGAACTGCAGCACCGGGTAGTCGCGGCGGATCGCCGATCCGACGAGCAGGTCGCCGATCCCGCGCCAGGCGAAGACCGTCTCGATGACCACGCTGCCGGCCGCGAGCAGGCCCGCGATCTGCAGGCCCAGGACCGAGAGCACCGTGATCCCGGCGTTGCGCAGCGCATGCCGCAGGATGACGGCCGACTCGGGCAGTCCCTTCGCCCGCGCGGTGCGAAGGTAGTCCTGGTTCAGGACCTCGAGCATGGCGTTGCGGGTGAATCGGGTGAGGCCGGCGAGATAGAAGGTGGCGAGCGACACGACCGGCAGCACGAAGTGCAGTCCGCCCGCGCTGCCGGTGCTGGGCAGCCAGCCGAGCCAGAAGGAGAACACCAGCAGCAGCCCGATCGCGAGCACGAAGTTCGGGATTGCGTAGCCGAGGAAGGCGAGCGCCATGACCGCGGTGCCGATCCACGAGCGTCGCCAGACCGCCGCGACGACGCCGGCGGGGATCGCGAGCACGATCGTCAGCGCGACCGCGCCCGACACCAGCTGCAGCGTCGGCCCCACCCGTTCTGCGAAGACCTCGATCACCGGACGGCGCTCGACCAGCGAGATGCCGAAGTTGCCGTCGAGAAAGGACGCGAGATAGCGGATCCATTGCTCGGCGAGCGTGCCGTCCAGGCCGTAGTACGTGGAAAGCAGCGCCCGGTCGGCGGCGCTCAGGCCCTCGCCGGCGATGAAGTCGAGCGGGTCACCCGAGAGTCGCGTCGCGAAGAAGACGACCGTGACGATCGCGACGAGCGTCAGGATCATGCGCATCAGGCGGGTCGCGGCGAACTCGAGCATTGGGCACCATCGATTCGACGGGCCGATGCTGCGATCGGGCGGTGACGGTGCGGTGACACGACGCGCGACAGCGGCCTACCTCCGCTGTCACGGATCCGTCATCTGCGCGCGCTACCGCGCGGCGCTCGCCGGCGGCAGCCTCGGGTCCAGCAAGACGGAAGGCACGACGGTGAACGCGAAGGACCGGATCGCGACGCCCGACCCGCTGGTGCGCGCGAACGACAGGGACCGCTACGGCGCGGCCGTCGGCTACCTGACCGCGTTTCCGACGGCGGGTTGAACGGCGCCGGCGCCCCCGCTAGCGCGGAAGCGCCCTTCGCCAGTAGCCGTCGACCATCCGCGCGGCCGCGTCGAACGCGTCGCCGGCGACGAAACGTTGCCGGTCGAGTTCGGGGGCGGCGTCGAGCGCCGACTGCGACGCGCCGAGCACGAGTCGATCGGGATCGTCGGTCGCCCTGAAGTCGTGCCACGGTACCGGCACCCGACGCTCGCCGGTACCGAACAGGCCGCCGTAGCCGACGACGAGGTATCGGATCGCGCCCGACCCCGGCTCGCGGATCAGGTCGTCGACGCTGCCGAGCGTGCTGCCGTCCAGGTCGACGACGGTGGTGCCAACCAGCTGTTCGGCCCGCCACGCGTGCTTCGCGCCTTCGGTCCGAGGCGCGCTCGCCGTGCCGCCGGTCGGATCGGCCGCGACCGGGGCCGGCGCCGCTGTGGCGTCGCCGGTCGCGACCTGCGATCGGTCCGCGCGCGGATCGATCTGCCGCGCCAGCGACAACACCGAGGCACAGTCCTCGAACCGCCCGTGCCTGGACAGGACGCGGGCCGACGCCAGCAGGGTGCGGAGCTCGCGGCCCGCCACGCCGGACGGGTCGCCTTCCCGCCGCAAGCGGTCGCGCAGCGCGCCGATGCCGAGCGCGCAATCGCCCGGGTCTGCCTGCTCCGCGTTCGCCTGCGCCGCGTTCGCCGGTGCCTGCGCCGCCCGCGCGGGAACGCAAGTCAGCGCGACGGCGGCCGCGACAGCGGCGAGCACGCAGGCGGCGGGGCGCGCGACACGGCCTGCGCGCGACGGACATTGCGTCATCACGTCTTCTCCAGTCGATGCGTGGAACACGGTCACGATTGTCGGTCGCGACGCTTAGGCCGCGCTTAGCCGCAGCGCACATCGCGTTTCAGCTGCAACCGGCGGGGCGGGCGCCACGTGTGCCGGGCCGTCGCCATGCCCTCGCGTAATCGATGCCCGTGCCCGGTGCGCGCATCCGGGAAGCCTGTGCGGGGAGCCTGTCTGGGGTGCCTATGTGGGGAGCGGCTCGGTCGTGACCCCGACGAGCCTGGGCACGGGTCCTGCTGAGCGGCGGGGATTCGCGGCGGCCGAGCACGGCCCGGCCTGCAGCGCCGTCGCGACGATGCCATTGCCCACGGAGATGCCACGATGACGATGTTCCCCAGGATCCTGCTCGCGAGCTTCACCGCGCTCGCGCTGACGGCGTGCGGCGGCGACGAGAACGTCGAGAACGCGCTCGGCCTGAGCGAGCCGAAGATCCGGCTCGCGCACGCGTCGCCGATCGCGCCTGCCGTCACGCTCGATCGCGAGGGCATACCCGCGACCCAGGCGACCAGTTCGCCGTACGGCTTCGTGTCGGACTACTTCACGATCGACACCGGTTCGGCGGCCTGGGGGGTCAAGGTCGCGTCGAGTGGCGCGTCGGTGGGGTCGGTCGCGATCAATGCCGATCGCGGCCATCGCTACACGATCGTCGCCGTCGCCGACGGGCCCGGCTCGACCAGCCTCGTGACGATCGACGACCCGAGCGACCCGTCGCTCACCAGCGACGACGGCTCGGTGCGGGTGTTCAACGCGTCGGTGCTCACGCAGAGCATCGACGTCTACCTCAGCCCGGCGCAGTCGGACATCGCGACGCTCTCCCCGGACTTTCCGTCGGTGGGGTTCAAGACCGCGTACCCGGCGAGCGGCGCCGATTCGCTGCGCCGCCGTGGCGTGACCTACAAGGTCTCGGTGACGCTGTCGGGGACCAAGGCGGTGCTGTTCCAGGGCACGGTGGCGGTACCCGAGGACCGCGACCTGTTGCTGCTCGCCGTGCCGACCGTCGAAGGCTCGGCAGGCGTTCGCCTGCTGTCGAAGGTCGACGGCCAGCCGGGCGCGACCGAAGTGCCGTCGCTGTGACGGGCGCGCGTGGGCGCCGCTAGAGCCGCTCGTCGCGCAGCCAGTACCACTTGTAGAGGCCGCGCTGGCCGATGCGCCTGAAAGGCGCGAACGCGCGCGAGCGCACCCGGTTCGCCACGTTCGGGTACTGAAGCGGCGAATCGTAGATCGGCAGGTCGAAACACGGGTCGCGCCTGCCGGCGATCAGCTGCGCCATGCGCCGCCCCGCGTGCGCGGAGAACGCGACGCCGTTGCCGCCGTATCCCAGCGCGTGGAACACCTGCCGGGCGGGGTCGGGCTGCACGATGCGCGGCATCATGTCGTGGCTGACATCGACCCAGCCCCACCACGAGTGCTCGATCTCGATGCCGCGCAGCGCGGGAAACTTGCGGTGCAGGCCGTCGACGAGCACCTTCATGTGCCTGGGGTTCGGGGCGTCGGCGCCGGTGATCGACGAGCGGCTGCCGATCTGCACGCGGTTGTCGGGCAGGCGGCGGTAGTAGAAGCGCAGCGTGCGCGTGTCGGTAATCACCTCGGTGGTCAGGAAGTTGGTCGCGCGCAGCTGCTCGGCGTCGAGCGGTCGCGTGACCAGCGAGTTCGAGAGCACCGGCATGATCTTCGCGTCGAGCGAGGGGTGCAGGCGGTTGCCGGTGTATCCGCCGGTCGCGAGGCCGATCGCGCGCGCGCGCACCGTGCCGCCAGGCGTGCGCAGGTGATGCACGCCGTTGCGCGTCTCGATGTCGAGCACCGGGCTCGCTGGATGCACCTTCGCGCCGAGTTCGCGCGCGCGCCGCTGGTATCCGAACGCGAGCTTCAGCGGGTGCACGCCGATGCCGTCGGGCTCGTGCAGCGCGCCGAAGGCCTCGGCGTCGTCGACGAAGCCGCGGCGGACCTCGTCCGCCGAGAGGATCCGGGCGTCGTAGCCGAACACCTCGCGCATCACCCGCGCCTCTTCGCGCAGGAACGGCATCTTCTTCTCGCGGTGCGCGATGTACAGGTGCCCGCCGTCCTGCGGCTCGCACTCCGGGAACTCGGCGACGAGCGACCTGAAGGTCTCGAAGCCCGCGCGGATCTCGGCGTCGAGCCGCAGCGCGACCGCCTTGCCCCACCGTGCGATCCACTGCGACCGGTACAGGCGCCCGCTCGCGTTCTGGCCCTGGCCGCCGTTGCGGCTGGTGCAGCCCCAGGCGACGCGGTTCGCCTCGAGCACGGTGGCGCGGATGCCGTGCTCGCGCGCGAGGAAGAGCGCGGTGGCGAGCCCGGTGAAGCCCGAGCCGACGATCACGACGTCCGCGTCGACGTCGCCGACGACCGGGCCGTCGTCCTCGGGCGGCTCGCCCGCGCTGGCGACCCAGTAGGTCGGCGCGTAGTCGGTTCCCTTGCCGGGATGGGGGGCGACCAGCGGGTCGTATTGCGGGTCGTACGCGCGCTCGGCGGGCGAGACTGGCATGGGCTTCGCTCAGCGCTTCCCTGCGGGCAGGTTCGGGCGCGCCTTCCGGAACGCGTTCTTCACCTGGATCTTGCCGTCCTTCAGCGTGAAGACGTCGACGCCGTCGGTCTCGATGCGGCTGCCGTCGGGCGCGGTGCCGGTGAAGGTCCACTCGGAGACGCCCCGGTCGCCGCACACGAAGTGCCTGCCGTTGATCCACGCGGCGTCCGGGACGGTCTCCCAGGCCGCCGCGAAGGCCTTGCGCACGGCGGCCCGGCCCTCGTGGCGGGTGCCGCAGGCATCCGGCCCGCCCGCCGTCATGAACACGCAGTCGTCGCTCATGAAGGACATCAGCGCGTCGGCGTCGTGTCGGTTCCAGGCGTCGCTGAACGCGGCCAGCGTGTCGGCGGTGACCGGGGGAGGGGAGGGATTCATGTTGGCTCCGGAGGACGGCAGTGCGCAGCGATCCTGCGCATCGGTCGCGGGTGGATCCGCGCCGGGCGCAGGTTACCGAATCCGACGTCGGCCAGACAGAGCCAGCGCCCGGGTTTCGTTGCGGCCAGCGCGCTGTAGACTGGCGCGATCATGCCCCGCGCCAGCCCGCCGCTGTGGCGCCAGCTCTTCGAACTGGCGCCGACGCCAGACCTGCCACTGCAGGCGCGCCTGCGCGCGAGCATCGTGCAGGCGATCCTTTCCGGACGCCTCGCGGAGGGCGCGGCGATGCCGTCCTCGCGTGAGCTCGCGCAGGCGCTCGCGCTCAGCCGGAACACGGTCACCGCCGCCTACCACCAGCTCGTCGACGAAGGCTTCCTGCTGGCGCGCTCGCGTCGCGGCGTCTTCGTCGCCGTGGCGGCCAGCCGGGTGCGCGTGCCGGCGGTCGCGGGCGCCACCTCGGGGCCGCCGGCGCCCGACTGGACGCGCCGGGTCGTGCGCTCGCTCGAGGGGCGGCCGACGCTGTCCAAGCCGGCGCGCTGGCGCGACTATCCGTACCCCTTCGTCTAGGGCGGCCACGACCCCGAACTGTTCCCGCTCGAGGCCTTTCGCGAGTGCTGCGCGCGCAGCCTCGCCCGCGCGCAGTTGCCGAACTGGTCGCCCGACCTGGAGACCGACGACGTCCCCGAACTGGTCGAGCAGGTCCGCCAGCACCTGCTGCCCAAGCGCGGCGTGTTCGCCACCGCCGACGAGATCGTCATCACGGTCGGTGCGCAGCAGGCGTTCGCGCTGCTCGCCGAGGCGCTGGTCGCGCACGGCACGCGCGTCGCGTTCGAGGAGCCCGGCTATCCGCACGCCCGCAATGCCTTCGCGCTGCGCGAGCCCTGCCTGCTGCGGGTCCCCGTCGACGCCGACGGCGTGTGCATCGACGCGCTGCCCGCGCTCGACTACCTCTTCGTCACGCCTTCGCACCAGAGCCCGACGACCTCGACGCTCTCGCTCGAGCGGCGCAGGCAGTTGCTCGCGCTCGCGCAGGCGCGCGACTTCATCGTGATCGAGGACGACTACGAGGCGGAGAACCTGCACGGCGGCGCGCCGATGCCGGCGCTCAAGAGCCTCGATCGCGGCGAGCGCGTGATCTACGTCGGCTCGCTGTCCAAGAGCCTGTCGCCGGCACTGCGGCTCGGATTCATCGTCGCGTCGCCGGCGCTCGTCGCCGAACTGCGCGGCGTGCGCCATGCGATGGTGCGCCACCCGAGCGCGTTCCTGCAGCACGCGTACGCGCTGTTCCTCTCGCTCGGGCACCACGAGTCGCACGCCCGGCGCGCGAGCCAGGCGATGCGCGAGCGCGTCGAGCGCACCGCGGCGGCGCTCGCGCGCTGGCTTCCCGACTTCGCGTTCGACGTGCCGAGCGGTGGCGCGTCGATCTGGGTGCGGATGCCTGCCGGCATGGACGTCGTCGCGCTCGCCGACGAGGCGCGTCGGCACGGCGTGCTGATCGAGCGCGGGGACGTGTTCTTCGCGGCGCCGCCGCGGCCCTGCCCGTTCCTGCGGCTGCGCCTCTCGTCGATGCCGCTCGATCGGATCGACGAGGGCGTGCGCGCGTTGGCGGCTGCCGTGGGCGCGCTGCGCGTCGCGCAGGGCTCGGTGTCGGGCCGGCGTCGGGATTGCGCGGCCTGAGCCGGCGTCGATCGGATCGTCGCGTCCGGTCCTGCGCCGCGCGTTCCGATGCGTCGACGACCGCGAGCGACCGCGGCGTGCGGGCCGCCCGATGGCACCGCGGGCGTGCGCCGTGCACCACCCGGGACTGGCTCCATCGGACCGGACGCGCTGGCTCTGTCACGGTGTTGCAATAGCCCGCACACTGCGGCCGTCGGCATCGCGGGTCGAACCCGCGTCCTTCTCGTCCGTCGCGCGTCGCCCATCGCCCATTGTCCATCGCGCGTCGCCGCGCCGGCCAGTCCGTGCCAGCCCAACCACCTGCGGAGAAATCGATGATGAAGCTGAAACGCGTTTCGCGGCGCTCGTTCGCGTCGGCGCTCGCCACCCTCGGCCTGTTCGCCCTCGGCACCGCCGGCGGCGCGTCCGGCGCGCTCGCGCAGTCGAAGGAAGTGACCTTCGCGCACCAGGACAT
This sequence comes from Lautropia sp., assembly GCA_050248115.1. Classification (GTDB taxonomy): domain Bacteria; phylum Pseudomonadota; class Gammaproteobacteria; order Burkholderiales; family Burkholderiaceae_E; genus Lautropia. Next base: position 473,035 of record JBFWSZ010000005.1, on the reverse strand, counting down.
GCAGGTGCCGTTCCGGGTGCTGATGGAGAGCGGCGAGATCGAGAAGGCCACCGGCTACAAGGTGAAGTGGCGCCAGTTCGGCGGCGGCGGCGACGTGATCCGCGCGATGGCCTCGGGCGACGTGCAGATCGGCGAGGCGGGCTCGAGCCCGATCGCGGCGGCGGTGAGCCAGGGGCAGGACATCAAGCTGTTCTGGATCCTCGACGACATCGCCGATGCCGAGGCGCTGATCGTGCGCGAGGGCAGCGGGATCACCGACCTGAAGGGGCTCGTCGGCAAGCGGGTCGCCACGCCCTTCGTGTCGACCTCGCACTACCAGCTGATGGTGGGGATGAAGCTCGCCGGCGTCGACACGCGCAAGGTCAACGTGATGAACATGCGCCCGCCGGAGATCGCGGCGGCCTGGGAGCGCGGCGACATCGACGCCGCGTTCATCTGGGACCCGATCCTCTCCAAGATCAAGGGCAACGGCAAGATGATCGCGTCGTCGGGGACGATCGGCGCGCAGGGCCACCCGACCTTCGACGGCATCGTCGTCAACGCCAAGTGGGCCGCGGAGAACGAGGCGTTCATGGTGACGCTGGTCAAGCTCCTCGCGAAGTACGACGCCGAGTACCGTGCCAACGTCGACAAGTGGACGGCCGATTCGCCGCAGATCAAGGCGGTGGCGAAGTGGTCGAAGGCCGAGCCCAAGATGATCCCGCCGGCGATGAGGCTCTACAAGCTGCCGTCGCTCGAGGAGCAGGCGTCCGAGGCCTGGCTCGGCGGCAAGGCGGCGGTCGCGCTGAAGAACACCGCGGAGTTCCTGAAGGAGCAGGGACGCGTGCAGGCGGTGAAGGCCGACTACGCGCCCTACGTCACGACCGAGTACGTGAAGAAGGCGATGGGCAAGTGACCCGCCGCGGGTGAACGCGACCGGAGGCGCGTGATGCCGACACTCGACATCCGCCAGCTCACCGTGAACTACGCGGTCAAGGGCGGCACGCTGCAGGCGCTCGCGCCGGTGGACCTGACGATGCACGACGGCGATTTCGTCGTCGCGCTCGGCGCCTCGGGCTGCGGCAAGACGACGCTGCTCAACTGCATCGCCGGTTTCCTGCCGCCGTCGACCGGCGAGATCCTGCTCGACGGCCGGCCGGTATCCGGTCCCGGCGCCGACCGCGGCGTCGTGTTCCAGAAGCACGCGCTGATGCCGTGGCTCGACGTGAAGGACAACGTCGCGCTCGGCCTGCGGATGCAGGGGGTCGACCGGGCCACGCGCGAGCGGATCGCGCTGGAGAAGCTCGCGCTGGTGGGCCTGCAAGACTACGCCACGCGCGCCGTCTACGAGCTGTCCGGCGGGATGCAGCAGCGCGTGGGCATCGCGCGCGCGCTGGCCGGCGACGCCGCGGTGCTGCTGATGGACGAGCCGATGGGCGCGCTCGACGCGTTCACCCGCGAGCAGGTGCAGGAGATCCTGCTCGAGGCGTGGTCGCGATCGGGCAAGATGGTGTTCTTCATCACCCACTCGGTCGAGGAGGCCCTGTTCCTCGCGACCCGGCTGGTGGTGATGAGCCCGAGCCCGGGCCGCATCTCCCACGTGTACGACGACCTGCCGTTCTCGCGCGATTTCCTCGCGCACAAGGACGCGCGCAAGGTCAAGTCCGGCGGCGAGTTCATCCGCATGCGCGAAGAGGTGCTCGCACTGATCCACCGACGCGAGGCCGCGCATGCCTGAGGCGGTTCGCAGCCTCGACGCTCCCGGGCCGGCGCCGGCCGCGGCGCCGACGCTGAAGACCAGCCGCTTCAAGGTGCCGGGCGAGGGCTCGAGCGTCGCGATCAGCGCCGTCACGGTCCTGGTGCTGCTCGGGCTGTGGGCGCTCGTCTCGAACCTCGGCATCGTCAAGCCGCTGTTCCTGCCCACGCCGCAGGCGGTGTTCCAGCAGTTTCACGAGTACCTGACCGGCGAGGCGAACGACAAGCCGCTCTGGCAGCACTTCGTCGCGAGCACGCTGCGCGTGTTCGTCGCGTTCGGCCTCGCGTGCGTGACGGCGATCCCCGTCGGCATCGCGATGGGCATGTCGCGCTGGGCGCGCGGGATCTTCGACCCGCCGATCGAGTTCTACCGGCCGCTGCCGCCGCTCGCGTACCTGCCGCTGATCATCATCTGGTTCGGCATCGACGAGATGCCGAAAGTGCTGCTGATCTTCCTCGCGTGCTTCGCGCCGCTCGCGCTCGCCGCGCGCTCGGGCATGAAGGGCGCGTCGCAGGAGCAGATCAATGCCGCGTATTCGATGGGCGCGAGCTACGGGCAGGTGATCCGCCACGTGATCCTGCCGTCGGCGCTGCCCGAGATCCTCGTCGGCATGCGCATCGCGATCGGCTTCGGCTGGACGACGCTGGTCGCCGCCGAGATGGTCGCCGCCAACGTCGGGCTCGGCCAGATGGTGCTGAACGCGTCGAACTTCCTGCGCACCGACATCGTGATCATGGGCATCATCGTGATCGGCATCGTCGCGTACCTGTTCGACCTGATGATGCGGTGGGTCGAGCGCGTCGTGGTGCCGTGGAAGGGGCGGATGTAGCCGTTCCGGAACCGGTTCGCCCGGTTCAGCGGCCGGCCGGCTCCACCGCCCGGCGCAGCGCCGCCCGCGCGAGCAAGCGGGTGGAGTCGAGGGTGGGCAGCGACGAGTTCGCGTCGTCGAGCACGATCGGCAGCTCGGTGCAGCCCAGCACGACCGCGTCGCAGCCGGCGCGCTCCAGCCGATCGATCACCCGCTGCAGCGTGGCGACGCCGTCGGGCGTCGACACGCCGCGCACCAGTTCGTCCATGATCACCCGGGCGACCGCGTCGCGATCGTCCGGCGTCGGACGGATGCACTCGACCCCGGCGCCTGTGAGGTGAGCCGGATACACCTCGCTGTCGACCAGCCAGCGCGTGCCCATCAGCCCGACGCGGCGATAGCCCCGATGCGACGCCTCGCCGGCGACGACCGCCGCGATGTGCAGCCAGGGCAGCGGCGTGCGCGGCAGCACGAAGGGCAGCGCCTGGTGGATGGTGTTGTCCGGGCAGATCAGGAAATCGGCGCCGGCGCTGGACAGCCGATGGGCCGAATCCAGCATCAGCGCGCCGACGCCCTCGATGTCGCCTTGCTCGAGCAGGCGCACGTACGCCGCGAACGAGGGCGTGTGCATCGACACCTCGGGGTGCGCGTGTGCGCCGAGCAGGCGCTCGCCCTCGCTGCAGATCGTGCGATAACAGAGCGCGGCGCCCTCCGCCGAACAGCCGACGATGCCGATGTGCTGGGTCATGACGAAGTGCTCCCCCGGCCGCAAGCCGGCCTTCCGGGCGATTGTCCCACGACGCTGCTGCGCCGGATGGAACGCCGACGTCCGCGCCTTCCGGGGTCCTGCATAATCACCGCCCCTCGACCCATCCAGGCAGGAGTTCCCCAGATGAACCCGCGCACTTCCGTTCTCGCGACGCTCGCCGTTGCCGCCACGCTCGCCGTGCCGCTCGCCGCGTCCGCGCAGTCCTTCTTTCGCATCGGCACCGGCGGCACCGCGGGAACCTACTACCCGGTCGGCGGGCTGATCGCCAACGCCGTCAGCCAGCCCGGCAAGATCGTCGTCACCGCGCAGGCGTCCAACGGTTCGGTCGCCAACGTCACCGGCATCGCCGGCGGCGCGATGGAGAGCGGCTTCTCGCAGGCGGACGTCGCGACCTGGGCGCAGACCGGCACCGGTCTCTACGAGGGCAAGCCGAACGTGCCCGGCCTGAGGCTGATCGCGAACCTCTACCCCGAGAGCGTGCACGTCGTCGTGCGCAAGGGCGCGGGCATCAAGTCGGTGGCCGATCTGAAGGGCAAGCGCGTCGCGCTCGACGAGCCGGGCTCGGGCACGCTGGTGAACGCGCGCGCGATCCTCGCCGCCTACGGGCTGAAGGAGTCGGACCTGAAACCGGCCTACATCAAGCCCAACCAGGCCGGCGACAAGATGAAGGACGGCTCGCTCGACGCGTTCTTCTTCACTGGCGGCGCGCCCGCCGGTGCGATCGCCGAGCTCGCCTCGACCGGCGGCGGCATCGACATCCTCCCGATCGACGGGCCGCAGGCCGACGCGCTGCGCAAGAAGAGCGGCTTCTTCGCACCCGACACCATCGCGGCCGGCACCTACAAGGGCATCGGCGAGGTCCGCACGCTGGCCGTCGGCGCGCAGTGGGTCACCAGCGACAAGGCCGACGCCGACACGGTCTACCAGATCACGAAGGCGCTGTTCTCGCCGGCGGCGCAGAAGCAGCTGGCCGCCGGGCACGCGAAGGGCGCGTTCATCACGAAGGAGAATGCGGTGAAGGGTGCCGGCATCCCGTTTCACCCGGGTGCCGAGAAGTTCTACCGCGAAGCCGGCGTGCTGAAGTAGCCGCTCCCGGGCACCGTCGCATCAGGGGCGGCCCGCGCGGCCGCCCGTTTTCCATCCGGGAAGGCTCACATGAACACGACGACGCTGCCGGACGACCGGACGCTGCAGGCGCTCGAGGAGACCTTCGATCCCGAGATGCGCTTCCGTCCGCTCGCCGCCGGTGCCGCGACGCTGGTCGGCGCGCTGCTGTGCCTCCTGTCGGTCTTCCACTACTACACCGCCGGCTTCGGCCTGCTCGAAGAGGTCACGCACCGGGGCGTGCACCTCGCGTTCGTGCTCGGGCTGATCTTCCTGGTGTTTCCCCACCGGGCGGCGCTGCTCGAGCGCGCGGCGGTGCACCGGCCCGGCGCACCCGGCGGCGTGCCCTGGTTCGACTGGCTGCTCGCGGTCGCGGTCGCGGCGGCGGTGCTCTACATCCCGTACATCTTCGAGGACCTGACCTTCCGCGTCGGCAACCCGCTGACGCAGGACGTCGTGATGGGCACGATCCTCATCGTCGCGCTGCTGGAAGCGACCCGGCGCAGCATGGGCTGGCCGCTGCCGCTGATCGCGATCGGTTTCATGGCGTATGCGCTCGCCGGCCCCTACTTCCCCGGGCTGCTCAAGCACGCCGGCGCGAGCTGGAGCCAGCTGGTCAACCACGAGTACATGACCAGCCAGGGCATCTACGGCGTCGCGGTCGGCGTCGTCGCGACCTACGTCTTCCACTTCGTGCTCTTCGGCGTGCTGGCCACCCGGATCGGCCTCGGGCAGCTGTTCCTCGACGTCGCCAGCAGCGTCGCCGGACGCTACGCCGGTGGCCCGGCGAAGGTCAGCGTCTTCGGCTCGGCGCTGTTCGGCATGCTCTCGGGGTCGAGCGTCGCCAATGCCGTCACCGTCGGGTCGCTGACGATTCCGGCGATGATCCGCGTCGGCTATCGCCGCGAGTTCGCCGCCGCGGTCGAGGCGGCGTCGTCGACCGGCGGGCAGATCACGCCGCCGGTGCTCGGCGCGGCCGCGTTCCTGATGATCGAGTTCCTGGGGTTGCCGTACCAGACCATCATCGCGGCCGCGACGATTCCCGCGGCGATGCACTTCTTCGGCGTGTTCATGCAGGTGCACTTCGAGGCGAAGCGTCACGGTCTGCGGGGCCTCGACGACACCGAGATGCCGCGACTTCGTGAGAGCCTCGCGCAGCGCTGGCCGACGCTGATCCCGCTCGCGCTGCTGATCGGGATCCTCGTGTCCGGGCGCACGCCTTATCTCGCCGCGTTCACCGGTATCACCTCGTGCGCGATCGTCGGGCTTGCGACGCGCGCAGGGAGAAACACGCCCGCCAACTGGCTGACGACGATCGCACTGCACGGCGTGCTGCTGGTCGTGGTGTTCGGCGGGATCGAGAGCGAGTTCGTGCGGATGGCGCTGTTCGGCGCCGGCGTGCTCGCGACGCCGCTGCTGCTGCGCGCGCTCCACGTCGACGGCCGGATGCCGGCGTCGGCGCTGCTCGAGGCCTTCATCACCGGTGCGAAATACGCGCTGGCGGTCGGCGCGGCGGCGGCGACCGTCGGGATCGTGATCGGCGTCGTCACGCTGACCGGCGTCGGCTTCAAGCTCAGCATCGTGATCACCGGCGCGGCGCAGGCGGTGGCCGGTGGCGTCGGCACGCTGGTGCCGGCGACGCTGATCGGGCAGACGTCGCTGACGCTGCTGGTGGCACTCGCGATGACCGGCGTCGTGTGCATCGTGCTCGGGGCCGGGATCCCGACCACCGCGAACTACATCATCATGGTGACGGTCGCCGCGCCGACCCTGGTCCAGCTCGGCGTCGAGCCACTGGTCGCGCACTTCTTCGTCTTCTACTACGGTGTGCTCGCCGACATCACGCCGCCGGTCGCGCTGGCCGCGTATGCCGCTTCCGGCATGGCGGGCAGCGACCCGTTCAGGACCGGCAACACGGCATTCAGGCTCGGGCTCGCGAAGGCGCTCGTGCCCTTCGTGTTCGTGTTCTCGCCGTCGCTGCTGCTGGTCGCCAAGGGCTTCGACCCGGTCGCCTTCACGGTGACCTTCGTCGGCTGCGTCGCCGGCATCACGCTGCTCGCCGCCGCGCTGTCGCGATTCTTCCTCGTCGAGCTCACCCGATTCGAGCAGGCGAGCTGCGCAGTGGCCGCGCTGCTGATGATCGCGCCCGGGCTCGGCCCGACGCTGGTGGGCTTGCTGTTCGCCGCACCGATGCTCGTGCGCCAGGTCCTCGCCTGGCGCCGCCTCGCCGGCGCTCAGCCGGCGTAGCCTGCCTGGCCGTCGTCGGACACGCGGTGGCACGCGACGCGGTGCCCGGGCAGCACCTCGCGCAGTGCCGGCGCCTCGTCGCGGCAGCGCGGCTCGGCGAAAGGACAGCGACCGGCGAAGCGGCAACCGGCGGGCACGTCGATGGGGCTCGGCGGGTCGCCCTGCAGCCGGATCCGGCCGGCGCGACCGCGCGCGCGCGGATCGAACGAGGGCGCGGCCGACCACAGGGCGAGCGTGTACGGGTGCAGCGGTGCCGCGAACAGCGAATCGCGCGACGCCTGTTCGACGATCAGGCCGAGATACATCACCGCGATGTCGTCGCACATGTGGCGGATCACGCCCAGGTCGTGCGAGATGAACAGGTAGGTCAGGCCGAGTTCCGACTGCAGCCGCTTCATCAGGTTCAGGATCTGCGCCTGGATCGCGACGTCCAGGGCTGAGACCGGTTCGTCGCAGACGACGAGGTCCGGATTGGCGGCGAGCGCGCGGGCGAGCACGATTCGCTGGCGCTGGCCGCCCGAGAACTGGTGCGGATACAGCATCTGCTGTTCGGGACGCAGGCCGGTGAGCGCGAACATCGTGGCGACCCTTTCGTCGCGCTGCCCGCGTTCGCCGGCGTCCATCAGGTCGAGTGCCTCGCGCACGGCGTCGCCGGCGCGCTTGCGCGGGTTGAGCGACGCAAAGGGGTCCTGGAACACCATCTGGAAGCGACGTCGAGCCCGCCTCAGCGTCTCGCCCGTCGCCGCGCCGATGTCCTCGCCGTCGAGCAGGATCCGCCCGTCGGTGTGCGGCTGAAGTCGCATGACCGCGAGCGCGGTCGTGCTCTTGCCGGAGCCCGACTCGCCGACGATGCCGAAGGTGCGGCCTTTCGGGATGTCGAAGCTGACGCCGTCGACCGCGCGCACCCAGCGCGTCGGCCTGGCGAACAGGCCGCCGCCGATCGGGAAGTGCACCTTCAGGTCGTGCACCGCGAGCAGCGGGGCCTTCGCCGCGTCGCGCAGCGGCATTGCGTCACGCATCGGCGCGGTCTCCGGCCGGTCGTCGCCGCGCTGCTGCGTCACCGTGCTCGCCCGGCGCATCGATGCCGTCGGCGTGCAGCCAGCACAGCACGCTGCGCAACCCGTCGGCGCTGCGCGACTGCGCCGGAAGCCCCTGGCGGCACGTGGCGGTCGCGTCGGGGCAGCGGTCGGCGAATGCGCAGCCGCCGCGCCGCTCGAGCAGCGAGGGCACGGTGCCGGGGATCTCCTCGAGCGGCTCGCCGACGGCGGTCGTGCGCCGGCCCGGCGCGCAGGCGATCAGCCCGCGGGTGTACGGATGCAGCGGCCGCTCGAGCAAGTCGACCGTCGGCCCCTCCTCGACGATGCGTCCGGCGTACATCACCGCGACGCGGTCGGCCATCTCGGCGATCGCGCCCATGTCGTGGGTGATCAGGATCACCGCGGTGCCGGTGCGCTCGCGCAGACCGGAGATCAGGTCGAAGATCTGTGCCTGCACGGTGACGTCGAGCGCGGTGGTCGGCTCGTCGGCGATCAGCACGCCGGGTTCGCACGCGAGCGCCATCGCGATCATCACCCGCTGGCGCATCCCGCCGGAGAACTGGTGCGGGTAGTCGTGCACGCGTGCCGCCGCGGCCGGAATGCCGACCGCCTCGAGCATCTCGATCGCCCGCGCGAGCGCCGCCGCGCGGTCGAGGCGCCGGTGAAGCCGCACGCTCTCGGCGATCTGCTCGCCCACCGTGAAGACCGGATTCAGCGAGGTCATCGGCTCCTGGAAGATCATCGACATGCGATTGCCGCGGACGTCGCGCATCGCGGCCTCGTCGATCGCCAGCAGGTCCCGACCCTCGTGCAGCACCTGCCCGGCGACGATCCGTCCCGGCGGGTTCGGGATCAGCCGCATCAGCGCCAGCGCGGTCATGCTCTTGCCGCAACCCGACTCGCCGACGAGGCCGAGCGTCTCACCGCGGCGAAGCGTGAAGCCGACCGACTCGAGCACCCGTGCGACGCCCTTGCGCGTCTGGAACTCGACGCACAAGTCCCGGACGTCGAGCAGCGGCGCGTCGGTGTCGGCGGCGGCGCTCATCGCTGGTGCAGCTTCGGGTTCAGCGCGTCGTTGAGCCCGTCGCCGATCAGGCTCACCGCGAGCACGGTGACGAAGATCGCCGCGCCGGGCAGCGTCACCGCCCACCAGGCCTCGACGATGTACTTGCGGTTCGAGCCGATCATCATTCCCCAGCTCATGATGTTCGGGTCCGACAGGCCCAGGAAGCTCAGGCCCGCCTCGAAGAGGATCGCGACGCCGACGATCAGCGTCGCCGACACGATCAGCGGCGGCGCGGCGTTCGGCAGGATCTCGCGCACGATCAGCCGAAGATCGCCGGCGCCGAGCGCGCGCGCGGCGCTGACGTACTCGAGCTTGCGCAGCCGCATGAACTCGGCGCGTGCGAGGCGCGCGACCGATGTCCAGCTGACCGCGCCGATGGCGATCGTGACGGTGGTCAGCGACGGCGAGAACAGCGTCGTGAGCACCATCGCGAACAGCAGCGATGGCAGCACCTGGAAGATCTCGGTGAATCGGCTGAGCAGCTCGTCGATCCAGCCGCCGAAATAGCCGGCGAGCGCACCGACCGCCAGCCCGATCGTCACGGTGATCGCCGCCGCGGCCAGGCCGACGACGAGGGTCGCCCGGCCGCCGACCGCGAGGCCGGCGAGGATGTCCCGACCGAGATAGTCGGTGCCCAGCGGCACGTCCGCGCTGGCGAAGGGCTCGGTCAGCGGCATGCCCCGGATGTCGAAGGGATCGATCGGATAGACGATCGGTCCGAAGACCATCGAGAGGATCACCAGCGCGAGCAGCACCAGCCCGAGCAGCGCGGCCTTGTTCCGGATGAAGACGCGCCACGCTTCGCGCGACGGCGACAGCACGTCGATCGGTGCGGGTGGTGCGGCCTGCGGCATCTCAGCGCGTCCTGAGCCGCGGGTCGATCCAGCGGTACGCGGCGTCGGTCGCGAGGTTCGCGACCACGACCAGCACTGCCGAGAAGAAGAGCACGCCGAGCAGCGTCGGGTAGTCGCGGCCCAGGATCGCGTCGAGCGCGAGCGTGCCGAGGCCCGGCCACGAGAACACGGTCTCCACCAGCACCGCTCCGGAGATCAGGTTGCCGAACTGCAGGCCGGCGATGGTGACGATCGGCATCAGCGCGTTCCTCAGCGCGTGCTTGTAGACGACGACGCGCTCGGCGAGGCCCTTGGCGCGTGCGGTGCGGATGTAGTCCGAGCCGAGCACCTCGAGCATGCTCGCGCGCGACAGTCGGCTGTACTGCGCGAGGTAGATGATCGCGAGCGTGAACGACGGCAGCACCAGGTGGTGGCCGACGTCGAGCGCGTGCTGCCACCAGCTCGCGCCGTACAGACGCACGTCGGTCATCCCGGCGATCGGCATCACCGGCAGCAGCTTGCCGAACAGCAGCACCAGCAGGATGCCGGTCCAGAACACCGGCATCGAGTAGCCGACGAGGGCGCCGACCGTGACGACGGCGCTGCCGACGCTCTCGGGCCGACGCGACGCCCACACGCCCATCAGCGTGCCGACGACGATCGCCGACACCAGTGCGCTGAGCACCAGCAGCAGCGTCGCCGGCAGCCTCGCGACGATCAGGTCGACGACCGGCTGGTTGTACAGGTAGGACTGCCCCAGGTCGCCCTGCACCGCACGGCCGATGTAGGTCGCGTACTGCGCGAGGATCGGCCGATCGAGCCCCCAGGTCCGGCGGATCTGCGCGAGCACCGCCTCGTCGGCGCCGCCCATCTCGCCGGCGATCACCAGCGCCGGATCGCCGGGTGCGGCGTGGATCAGCGCGAAATTGATCGTCAGTACCGCCAGCACCAGGCCGACCGCCCAACCGAGCCGACGACCGACCCTCGCGATCATTCGACGCGCTCCGCGCAGCGCTTGCCGCTAGGTGATGCTCGCAACGTCACGTCAGTGCGGCATCGAACACCCGGCCACCCTGCACGGTGCCCCACACGCGCACGTCCTTCAGCGCCGTCGGATCGATCTCGAAGGGGTCTTCCTCCAGCACCGCGAAATCCGCGCGCTTGCCGGTCTCGATCGAGCCGATCTCGCCGTCCAGGTGCAGCGTGTAGGCGGCGCCGAGCGTGATCGCGTAGAGGGCGGATGCGGCATCGATGCGCTCGTGCTCGCCCAGGCAGCGGCCGGAGGCGGTGAGCCGGTTGACGGCGCACCAGGCGGTGAACAGCGGCGCGAGTGGCGTGATCGGCGCATCCGAATGGATGCCGAAGGGCACGCCGTTCGCGAGCGCGGTCGCGCAGGCGTTCATCCGTTCGGCCCGCTCGGGTCCGACGGTGAGGCGATAGTGCTCGTCGCCCCAGTACCAGTGGTGGTTCGCGAACAGGTTCACGCACATGCCGAGCTTCTTCATGCGGCGGAACTGCGCGGCATCGGCGAGCTGGCAATGCTGCAGCGTGAATCGGTGATCCGGCACCGGGTGCTCGCACAGCGCCGTCTCGAGGCAGTCGAGCGCGAGCGCGGTCGCCTCGTCGCCGTTGGTGTGGGTGTGGACCGGTACGCCGAGCGCGAGTGCGGCACGATAGGCGTCCAGGATCGTCGCGGGCGCGGTGTACCACAGGCCCTGGGGCGCGCCGTTGTGGTAGCCGGGCCATCTGAGCCGCGCCGAGAAGCCCTGGATCGAGCCGTCGGCGACGACCTTCAGTCGGCCCAGTCGCAGCAGGTCGGTGCTCTGCCCACGCAGCGCGGCGGCCCGCTCGACGGCGTCGCGCGCATTCGTGCCCTGCAGGCGCAGCAGCGGCACGACCCGCAGCGCGAAGCCGGGCTCGGCGGTGACCCGGCGCAGCGCCTGCAGCGTCGCGTCGGTCAGCGGATTCGCGAGATCGGTCGCCGTGGTGACGCCGGCGCGGACGGCGAGCCGGGCGAAGGCGCGCGCATCGGCCTCGTTGCCTTCGAGGAACGACTGGCCGAGTCCGACGATGCCCAGCAGCGGCGTCATCGCCTCCGGTCCCTTGAGCTCGCCGGTCGGCAGCCCGTCGGCGCCGAGCGGGATACCCGGGTGCGCGATGCCCTTCCTCAGCAGGCCTGCCGCCCTCAGCGCCGCCGAGTTGACGTTCAGGATGTGGCCCGACGCGTGCATCACGCCGACGGCGCGCGTGGGATCGACCGCGTCGAGGTCGGTCCGGGTGCAGCGCCGGTTGTCGAAGTAGATCGGATCGAAGCCCCAGCCGGTGATCGGCGCGGCGGCGCCTGCCGCGCCCCCGACGATGCCGGGCGCGCTGGCCGCCGCTTCGCGCAGCCTGCCGACGACCGCGTCGAGCGAACCCAGCCCGGGCCAGGTCCTGCCGTCGGGGTCGCGCCGGTCGTGAAAGCCGCAGTAGACGAAGCGCCAGAAGCCGCCCTCCATCAGGTGCGAGTGGCCCTCGACGAAGCCGGGCATCAACACCTTGTCGGCGAAGCGCTCGTCGAGCGTGTGCTCGCCGGCGCACGACGACAGCTCGGCGAGCGTGCCCGCGCCGACGATGCGACCCTCGCGCACGGCGACGTGCGTCGCGTGCGGCCGCGCCGGGTTCATCGTGCGGATCGTCCGCGCGCGGTAGATCGTGGTGCTCATCGTGTCTTCTCGAGGGGAACGGCGCCGCCGGCGGCGCGGGCGCTGCATGCCCGCACCCGCCGCGGCGTGGCCGGCGTGCCGGCGTGCGGGCCGGTCAGGCCGACTTCGAGGGCTTCAGGTCGAGCAGCGGTTCCATCATCCCCCAGACGCTCGCCTCGAAGCCGGTGGCGTTGCGGATGCCGACGCCGTAGTTCACCTCGAGCAGGAAGGCGATCGGCGCGTCGTCGACGACGATGCGCTGGAATTCCTTGTACAGCGCCTTGCGCTTCGCGCGGTCCTGCTCCTTGCCCGCCGCCGCCATCAGCTCGTCGACCTTCGGGTTGCTGTACTGCTGGGTGTTCGACCAGATCACGCCCGGGCGGATGTTGCTCGTCTGGTAGGTGCGGTGCACGCCGATCACCGGGTCGCCCCAGTTCCAGACCGAGTCGACCGTCATCTCGAACTGGTGGCTCGACACGCGCCGCGCCCAGGTCGGGAAGTCGGGCGACGCGCGCAGCACGACCTCGATGCCGACCTTCGCGAGCGCGGGCTTGATGTATTCGGCCGCGGTGCGCATCGCCTGGTTGCCGGGGATGTTGTCGAGCGTGAGCGTCATCCGCTTGCCGCCCGCGCCGGCCTTCACGCCGGCGGCGTCGAGCAGTTCGGCGGCCTTCTTCAGGTCGAGGTCGTACTTCGGCACGTCGGCCGAATACAGCGGGCTGCCCGAGGTGATCGGTCCGGTCGAGGCCTTGTGATAGTTGCCCAGCAGCGTCTTCACGAGGAAGTTGCGGTCGATCGCGTAGGCGATGGCCTGCCGCACCCGCTTGTCGGCGAGCTTCGGATCCTTCGTGTTGAACGCCAGCCAGATCAGCGGCCCGATGCCGAAGCCGGCGTTGTCGATCATCTTCGCGCCGGGCGTCTTCTTGACGCGGGCGGCATCTCGCGCGTCGTCGATGCCGATCAGCATGTCGATGCCGCCGCTCTCGAACGCGAGCAGCGCGCTCGACGAATCCTTGAACTCGCGGATGATCAGCCGATCGAACTTCGGCGCGCCCTTCATGAAGAAGGCGTCGAAGCGCTCGAACACCTGCTGTTCGCCGGGCTTGAACTCGACCAGCTTGAAGGGCCCCGACCCGACGACGTCCTTCGCGTTGCGCGGGTGCGTCGCGAGCGGCTGGCCGTCGCCGTAGACGTGCTTCGGCAGGATCGGCAGGAACACGGTGGTCATCACCAGCTCGAGCACCGGGTGCGGCTCGGCGAGGCGGATGATCGCGGTGTGGGCATCCGGCGTGCTGACGGCGTTGACCGGCGCCAGCATCGACTTGAACGGATGGTTCGCCTTCACCACCTCGACCGAGAACGCGACGTCTTCGGAGGTGATCGGCTTGCCGTCGTGGAAGGTCGCGTCCTTGCGCAGGTGCAGCGTGATCGATCGCGCGTCGTCCGAGACGCTCCAGCGCTCGGCGAGATAGGGCTGCGCCTTCCACTTGGCGTCGATCGTCAACGGCGTGGCGAACAGCTGCGCGCCGGGGCTCATCGTCGCGATGCCGGACTGCACGGCGGGATTCAGGTGCCTGGGCTTCTGGGTGGAACCGATCACGACGATGCCGTTGCGCGCAGCCTGCGCGAGCACGTGCATCGGGATCCCCAGCACCGAACCGGCGGCGGTCGCGGTGGCGGCCTTCATCAACTGGCGGCGCGTCGTCTTCATCTCGTGTGTTTCCCCTCGGTGACCTGCTCTGGGTGCATCCGTGGCGCGCTCGTGCGCACCTACGTGCCCGGCCATGATCGTGCATGCCGATGCAGCATTCATGCCAGACGTCGATGCTCCGCGCCTCCGCCGCCTCCGGGGAAGGGCCAGATGGGCGTTATCGATGGGTCCAGCGCCGGGTGCGCGCGCGAGCGCGCGCGTTCAGCCGAGCGCGGCGCGTGCCTGCTCGTCGGCGTGATACGAGGAGCGCACCAGCGGGCCGATCGCTGCGTGGGTGAAGCCGAGATCGGCGGCGACGCGTTGCCAGTGCGAGAAGGTGGCGGGCTCGACGTAGCGCAGCACCGGCAGGTGGTGCTTCGACGGCGCAAGGTACTGGCCGATCGTCAGCATGTCGATCCCGTGCGCGCGCATGTCCTTCATCACCTCGACGATCTCGTCGTCGGTCTCGCCCAGGCCCACCATCAGCCCCGACTTGGTCGGGACGCCGGGGACCTGCTCGCGAAACGCCTGGAGCAGCCGGAGCGAATGCGCGTAGTCCGAGCCTGGGCGGGCCTGCCTGTAGAGCCGGGGCACCGTCTCGAGGTTGTGGTTCATCACGTCCGGCGGCGACGCCTTCAGGATCTGCAGCGCGCGGTCGAGGCGACCGCGGAAGTCCGGCACCAGCACCTCGATGCGCGTCGACGGCGCGCGCGCGCGCACCGCTTCGAGGCAATCGACGAAATGCTGCGCGCCGCCGTCGCGCAGGTCGTCGCGGTCGACCGAGGTGATGACGACGTACTTCAGGGCGAGTGCCGCGATGGTGTCTGCCAGATGGCGCGGCTCGTCGGCGTCGAGCGGCGCCGGGCGCCCGTGGCCGACGTCGCAGAACGGGCAGCGCCGCGTGCAGGTGTCACCCATGATCATGAACGTCGCGGTGCCGTGGCCGAAGCACTCGCCGATGTTGGGGCACGAGGCTTCCTCGCACACGGTGTGCAGCCGATGTTCGCGCAGGATGCGCTTGACCTCGTGGAAGCGGCTCGAGACCGGCGCAGGCTGCACGCGGATCCACTCGGGCTTGCGTGCCAGCGTCTCGGCGGGGATGATCTTGATCGGGATCCGCGCGGTCTTCGCCTGACCGCGCTCGCGGATCGTCTGCGTACCGGCGCCGTGCGGCGCCGGGTCGACCCGGTCCGCGCCGGCCTGCGTGTCGATGGTGGTCATCGCGTCATTATCGGCCAATCGCCCCGAGCAGGTGGTCGGCCAGGGCGACGCGCAGGGCTTTCAGGTCGACGGCCGGCGCACCGCCGTCGCGCGCGCGCAGGCAGGTGCGAACGTCGGTCATCGCGAGGCCGGGATAGCCGCACGGATCGATCCGCGCGAAGGGCGCGAGATCCATGTCGGCGTTCAGCGCGAGGCCGTGCCAGCTGATGCCTCGGGTGACCTTCAGCCCGATCGACGCGATCTTGGCGCCGTCGGTCGCGACGTAGACACCCGGCGCCCCCGGCCGCCGCACACCGCCGATCCCGAAGTCGGCGAGCGTCGCGATCAGTGCGTGCTCGATCGCATCGACCAGCCGTCGCACGCCGAGGCCCCGCGCCGGCAGGTCGAGCATCAGGTACGCGACGACCTGGCCCGGGCCGTGATAGGTGACCTCGCCGCCGCGCTCGGTGTGCACCACCGGTATGTCGCCGGGGGCGATCAGGTGCGTCCGGTTGCCGCCGCGCCCGAGCGTGAACACCGGGTCGTGCTCGGTCAGCCAGATCTCGTCGCCGCCCGGTTGGCGGCGCAGGCCAGTGCCCGGGTCGACGCCTTGCGCGATCCCCGGAGCGATGCCCGGCGCGATCCCCGGGGCCCGCCCGGCGACGCGCGCGTGCACGAAGGCACGCATCTGCTCGAGCGCGTCGACGTAGCGGGTGGGGCCGAGGTCGCGCACGGCGATCGGGGCCGGTGCTGCGCGAGACGCGGCGGGCGGACGTGGCGCGAACGGCCCGCGGTCGGCCTCGGGCACGCGTCAGAGGGCGATCTTCACCATCGGGTGCGCGGTCAGCGCACGGTACAGCTCGTCGAGCTGCGCGCGGGAAGTCGCGCGGATGGTCGTGGTCAGCGACAGGTACCTGCCGGTCCGCGAGGGTCGCATCTCGGTGGTCGCCGGATCGAAGTCGGGTGCGTGCGCGAGCACGACGGCGACGATCTCGTCGGCGAATCCGTCCGTCGCGAGGCCCATGACCTTGACCGGGAAGTCCATCGGGAACTGCATCGGGTCGCCTGCCGCGGCAGGCGCGGGACCCGGCTCGCCGTCGGGGAACTCGTCGTCGTCGGGCGCGTCGCTCACGCGCGGCCCTTCGCCTTGGCCTGCTGGTACGCATCGAGCAGGCGCCGGAAGACCGGCCCCGGCCGGCCGTCGCCCACCGGCTTGCCGTCGAGCTCGGTGATCGCGAGGATCTCCTTCGTGGCCGATGTCACCATCAGCTCGTCGGCGGTGCGCACCTCGTCGATCGTCAGGCGGGCCGATTCGAAGGGCATGCCGACGATCGCCGCGAGCTCCTGGAGCAGGCCGACGCGAATGCCCTCGAGGATCAGCTCGTCGCGCGGCGCCGTCAGCAGCTTGCCGTCGCGCACGACCCAGATGTTGCTCGACGAGCCCTCGGTCATCCGGCCGTCGCGGAACATGATGCACTCGAGCGCGCCGGCGTCGGCCGCGGCCTGCCGTGCGAGCACGTTGCCCAGCAGCGAGGTCGACTTGATGTCGCAGTGCAGCCAGCGCTCGTCGGGCAGGGTGATCGCCTTGATGCCGCGCTCGACGGTGGCCTGCGCCGGGAGCACGAATTCGCTGGCCATCGCGAACACGGTCGGCGTGCTCTCCTTCGGGAACGCGTGGTCGCGCCGCGCCACGCCGCGCGTGATCTGCAGGTACACGAACTGATTGCGCCAGGGATGACGCGCGATCAGCGCGTGCACCAGATCGGTCCAGCCCTTTTCGTCGAGCGGGTTCCGGATGCGGATCTTCGCGAGGCTGCGCTCGAGTCGCGCGAAGTGCTGCGGCCAGCGGAACGGCACGCCGTCGTAGACCGGCACCACCTCGTAGATGCCGTCGCCGAAGATGAACCCGCGGTCGAGCACGGGCACGCGCGCGGCCTCGATCGGCATGAACTCGCCGTTCAGATAGACGACCTGGCCGCCGGCCGGCTGGTCATTCGGGGTGCCTGTCGTCATCGCGCGCTTCCTTTCCTCACTTGATCCACAGCTTGATCGTATCCCAGGCGCGGCCGAACCAGCCGGCGGCGTCGATGCGCTCCAGCGCGACGACCGGCCGCTCGACGATGAGCTTGTCGGCGACCCGCACCCGCAGCGTGCCGAGCGGCTGGCCGGCCGCGATCGGCGCGACCAGCGGCTCGACGCGCTCGATCTCGCCCTTGACGGTGTCGACTTGGGTGCGCGCGACGGTCACGACGATGTCGTCGTCGAAGCCGGCCTTCACTTCGGGGTTCACCGCCTTGTAGACCTTGTAGCTGCCGATCGGGTCGTCCTTCTTGTAGAGCCGCACGACCTGGAAATGCTGGAAGCCGTAGTTCAGCAGCTTCTGCGACTCGATCGCGCGGCTCGCCTCGGAGCTGGCGCCGAGCACCACGCTCAGCAGGCGCCGCGAGAACCCGCTGCTCGCGTCGGTGCGCTTCGCCGAACTGATCAGGCAATAGCCGGCGGCTTCGGTGTGGCCGGTCTTCATGCCGTCGACGCTGGGGTCGGTGAACAGCAGGCGATTGCGGTTCGGCTGCCGGATGTTGTTGTAGGTGTACTCGCGCTGCGAGTAGAGCTTGTAGAACGACGGGTGCTCGGCGATCAGGTGCGAGGCGAGGGTCGCGAGATCGCGCGCCGTCGTGTAGTGCTCGGGGTCGGGCAGGCCCGACGCGTTTCGAAAGCTCGTCGCGTTCATGCCGAGCTTGCGCGCCTCTGCGGTCATCTGCTGCGCGAACTGCGCCTCGCTGCCGGCGAGCGCCTCGGCCAGCACGATGGCGGCATCGTTGCCGGACTGCACGATCAGGCCGTTGAGCAACTCGCCGACCGTCGCCGGCTGGCGCGGATCCAGGAACATCCTCGATCCGCCGGCCTTGTAGGCGGCCATCGATATCGGAAGGCGCTGATCGAGCTCGAGCCGCTTCTCCTTGAGCGCGTTGAACACGAGGTACGCGGTCATCAGCTTGGTGAGCGACGCGGGCTCGACCCGTTCGTCCGGCTTGCGTGACGCGAGCGTCGTGCCGGTGGCCAGGTCGATCAGCAGCCACGCATTGGCGGCGACCTCCGGACCGTTGGGGCCAGGCGTCGCGGCCACGTCGGCCGCCGGCTTCTCGGGCGGCGGGGTACGGGCCGCGGGTGCCTTCTTCGAGGCCTGCGCCTGCGCCGGCGGCAGCGCGGGGGGCGCGACCAGCGTGGTGGCCAGCAGCCACACCGCCAGCGATGGCGCAGCCAGCGGCGCCGTGAAACGTGCCATGTTCATCGCCCTCGGGAGTCGGGATCCAGCGGATGCGGCAGGCACGATGCGCCTGCGCTGATGGCTGCCCATTATGCCCGACGGTCCGGGCGCGGCCGCCCGCGCGCCCGGGCGGGCGCAGCCGACGTTGCGAACGCGGTGAAGCACGGGGTGCCTAGAAGCTGCCGTGCCGCTTGACCAGTGCCGCGATCCGGTCGGCGGCGGCCGCGTCCTTCCGCTGCCCGACGAGGCCGATCACCTCGCGCAGCACGTTGCGCAGCACGACGAGGTTCACGCAGTCCTGGACCCGGGCCTCGAGCACGCTCGCCTGCGCGCCGAGCTCGCGCTCGAAGACGCCGGCGAGCGAACGCTTGATCTGCCCGAGGCGTACGTCGGGGTGGACCGATGCGTGCTCGCCGGCGGTGTCGCTGCTCGCGCCGGCGAGGGTGATCATGCCCTGGGTCTCGAGCTCGCGGACGAGCTGGGGCAGCTCGCTCGCGCGAACGACGGGCGGCAGCTTGCCCAGTGGCTGCTCGCCGTCGAAGAGGTTCAGCAGGCGTCGTGCGGCGAGCGACACGCGCTGGCTTCGGCTCTCGATCGCAGCGACCCCGGCTGGCGTCTTCGCGAACACCAGCCTTGGGTCCGGGTGTGTCGACGGCGGCCCGGCGTCGGCCGTCGCACCGGACACGGGCATCGCGAGCGAGCGCGTCGTCGGCTGCCCCCTCGGGTCGCCGTGCAGCGTGCGCGTGTCAGCCGGCATCGATCGTCGCGGCGGCGATCTCGGTCTCGAAGGCGGCGAGCGAGCGGGAGCCGGCCAGCGCCAGCAGCAGCGCGCGGACCTGCGGCAGCAGTTGCTCGAGTTCGGTGCCCGAGCGACAGTTCTCGATGCGTTCGGCCATCGCATCGCCGATCGGGCCGAGCGCCCGCAGGAATGCGGCCTTCGTGCGCGCGCGCCTGGCGGCCAGCCCGTCGTCGTCGACCTGCGTCGACACGGTCCCGTCGTCGGGGTCCGGCGCGGCCCGCTCGGTCCGCACGTCGTCGCCGGCGTCGTGCACTGCGGATGCGGGCGCCTCCGGCCGGATCCTGCGCAGCAGACCCCGTCGCTCGAGTTCGAGCAGCGCGTGCGGCAGCCAGGAAGCATCCAGCATCTTGCGAAGTTCCTCGACCGCCTGCGGCTCCTCGAACAGCAGCAGCAGCCGTGCGAGGTGCAGCGGCATGCCGCCCGGGCCGGCACGCACCCGCGCGTCGCCGAGCGGCGTGCGCGCGAACGAGACCGACGCGCGGGCCGGATCCGGCAGCGGGGAAGGCGCGGACGGGGACGCCGTGGCGTCCCCGCGCCGCCGGTGGTGGCGCTGCGGCGCGTCGGCGATCATCGCGACGCTGCCTCGTCGGACTGCCGGGGCGAGGGCGCGGCGAAGGCGCCGGCGAAGGTGCCGGCGAAGGTGCCGGCGAGTTCGCGCAGGATCACGCGCTTGAGCAGGCCGAGCCGGCCATGGAAAAAGTGGCCGGTATCCGGCAGCACGACGACGGGCAGCACCTGCGGCCGTGCCCAGTTCATGACGTCGGTCAGCGGCACGACGTCGTCGGTCTCGCCGTGGATGACGATCGAGTCGGCAGGAATCGATTCGACGGCGAACCGCGCGGCCGCCGTGCCGACCATCAGCATCGGTGCGAGCGCGAAGCGGGCCGGATCGAGCCGCGCGGCGACACGCGACTGCACGAAGCTGCCGAACGAGAAGCCGGCGAGCACGAGCGGCACCGGCGTCGCCAGCGCCTGCGCGCTCGGGTGCGCAGCGGCGGCGTCGAGCACGCGCAGCAGGTCGTCGGTCTCGCCGACGCCCGCGTCGTGCGTGCCGCCCGACCGGCCGACGCCTCGGAAGTCCGGGCGCCAGCAGTTGCAGCCGAGGTCGATCAGCGCGCGAGCGATCGTCTGCACCACCTTGTTGTCGCGCGCGCCGCCGTGCAGCGGGTGCGGATGCGCGATCAGCGCGATCGCGCGCGGCCGGCCCGGCGGCAGGTCGAGCGCGCAATCGATGTCGCCGGCGGCACCGCTCACGGTCAGGGTCTGCGTCGTCGGCCTCATGAGCGCGGGGAACGGGAGCCGGGCGTGGGGGATCAGGCGTCGGGCAGCCGCAGGCGTTCGACCGGCCGGCCGTCGCGCAGGTGCGATTCGACGATCTCGTCGATGTCGGCCTCGTCGACGTAGGTGTACCAGACCGCATCCGGGTATACGACCGCCACGGGC
The DNA here is from genome assembly GCA_050248115.1 of Lautropia sp. Lineage (GTDB taxonomy): Bacteria > Pseudomonadota > Gammaproteobacteria > Burkholderiales > Burkholderiaceae_E > Lautropia. The sequence goes on along the minus strand of JBFWSZ010000005.1, from coordinate 452,352 downwards.
CCGAGTTCGCAGCGGTCCAGGCAGCCGGCCTTGTTCACCCGCACCTTGCCCGGCCCCGACAGGCCGAGCGCCTTCGTGCGCGCCTTCGCATGTGCCTGCAGCCGTTCGGCGTCCTTTTGCATGCAGCATTCGCGTTCGCCGTCACGGCGATTGGTGCAGAAGAAGATGTGGCGTTCGTAGAATCCCATGGGTGGGGTCGGCTCCGGCGTGAGTGCGGCCGCGGCGCGCGACGACCTCCGGCGATTCTAGTGTTTCGGGCGTTCCCGCTCGCGGATCGTCGTCAGTCTTGCAACAAAGTAGAGCATGCAGAGCAACGGCCAGAGCCCGCCGAGCAGGTTGATCAGGCTGCGCAGGCTGGGCGTCAGCGCCGGCTCGAGCGGGCTGCGCGCCTGTGCCATCGTCGACACGAAATACGGATCGAAGGAGGCGACGAACACGAGCAGGATCGACAGCGGCACCAGCAGGACGCCGATCGCGAGCCGGGTCCGCACCCGAAACGCGCCGATCAGGTAGAGCATCGCCGCCCCGAGCACGATGCCTGCCTGCGCGCCGGCAGTGAGCCAGACCAGCGGCGGCTGGTCGCGATACACCAGCGGGGCGAGCATCACCCGCAGCGCCAGGCCGAACAGCAGCAGCCCGCCGACCCAAGCCAGCCGCGCGCCGACCGGGCGCACCAGGTCCATCACCAGCACGCCGAGCACGCCGATCGTCGACATGATCGCGACGGTCTCTGCGAGCCCGTGCACCGCCTGCAGCGACTCGAGCCAGTCCGGCACCGCGCCCGGCGGCGATCCGCCGTCGGCGCCGAACGCGCGCTGCACGAAGGCGCCGACCCAGCGCACGACGTGCCCCGAGGTGAACAGGAGCCGCTGCGTCGGGATCTGACCGATCACCCAGACCAGCAGCAGCGCCCAGCCGAGGGCGGGTCCCTGCTGGTACCACTGCAGGCTCACCTGCCGGCGTTCGCCGGCCAGCCGCGCCCGGGTCGCGCCGATCATCGCGCCGAGCGCGCCGCCGATCGCCGCGCCGCCTCCGTTGGCCGAGACATCGAGCATCGATGGCACCCGCGTCGGCAGCCACGACTGCATCGATTCGAGCAGGATCGACAGCGCGAAGCCGGCGACGGTCGCCGCGGCGATCGCGCGAAACGGCCGCGCCGGCGAGCACCACGCGAGGACCATCAGCAGCCCGAACACGACGTAGGCCGCGATGTTCGCGCTCAGGTCGGCGACCGACCAGTACCGGGGAATTCCCAGCGTGAGGAACGCGAACGTCGACGGCTGGCGCAGCCGCCAGTCGCTCATCGGCCAGACCGACAGGTAGACGATCGCGAGGGTCACCGCCGCGAACAGCACCCGCGTCAGTGCAGGCGGTCTGCGGGGGTTGAAGAGGCCGTCGAGCATGGTCTGCCAGCATACGAAAAATGCGCCGCCGGCGCTCGGCTTCCTCCGGGCGGCCGATGCACAATGACCCCATGTCCTGCATCACGCCGTCGCCGCGCCTGGTCACCGAGTGGGTCGAATCGATCGACTCGACCAACGCCGAGATCTTTCGTCGCACACCGCTCGTCGATGGCGACGCCGATGCGCTGTGGCTCGTCGCGCGGCGCCAGACCGCCGGACGCGGGCGGCTGGCGCGACGCTGGGTGTCGACGCCGGACGCGTCGTTGACGGCATCGCTCGGGCTGGAGGCGCCGCTGCCCCGCCAGCCGGCGTCGCTCTCGCTCGCCGTCGGCGCGACGATCGCCGCGGTGCTGGCCGGTTTCGGTGCCGAGTGCCGCGTCAAGTGGCCGAACGACCTCTATCGCCGGTCGGACGCCGGCGATTGGTGCAAGGTCGGCGGGATCCTGTGCGAGCTGCGCTCGGGCGCCTCGCGTGCCCGGATCGCCATCGGCGTGGGGCTGAATCTGGCGCCGGGTGCGCTCGCGGGCCTGGACGCGCCGGCGGGAGGCGCCGTCGGCGCTTCGGTCGCCGCCGGCGCTGCGGCCGTCCGCGGTGGGTGCCTGTTCGCGTCGCCGCAGGCCGTGCCGGACCGACTGCTGCTCGCCGGCGCACTCGGCGCGGCGCTGCATCGCGCCGCCCGCCGGTTCCTCGCCGACGGGCTCGGCCCCTTTCTCGACGACTGGCGAAGCCTCGATTGCCTTGCAGGGCAGCCGATCGTCGTGCACCGCATCGACGGCGAGGGGGTTGCCGGCATCGCGAAAAGCATCGACGACGACGGCGCGCTGCTGGTCGAGGCGGCGGGGGCGCCGGGCAGGCTGCAGCGGGTGGTGTCCGACGAAGTCAGCATCCGGCTCCGCAACGACGTTACACTCGCGCGATGAGCTCCCGAGTCGTGCGCTGGGCGATCCCGGCGCTGGTCATCCTGAACGTCCTGCTGCTCCTGCGGCTGGTCGGGCTGATCCCGCAGCTGACGGGCGACGCGCCCGATCCGGCGCGCATCGCGCGCCAGATCAACCCCGACCAGGTCCGGATCGTGCCGTCCTCGCGGCCCTGAGGCGCGGCGGTCTCAGGCAGCCACGGGGCGCAGCGAACGCCGGTAGCGGTTCAGGTCCTGCACCGACGAGAAACCTTCGCCGAACAGCAGCGACAGGTTGTGCAGGATGCGCTTGACGACCTTGTCTTCCCAGACGCCGTCGAACACGATCTGCCGGTCGAGCCAGTGCTCGAGCCAGCCGGGTTCGGGCATGCGCGACTGAACGGTATCGTTCGGGTACAGCGCCTTGTTCACGTGCAGGTTCGTCGGGTGCAGCGCCTGCGTCGATCGCCGCGCGCTCGCCATCAGCACGCCGATCTTCGCGAACGCCGAACGCGCGGCGTCGCCCGCTTCGACGATCGCCTTCTTCATGTACTGCAGGTACGCGCCGCCGTGGCGCGCCTCGTCTCGCGAGATGAGTTCGTAGACGTGCTTGATCACCGGCTCGGTGTGCCAGTCGGCCGCACAGCGGTACCAGTGGTTGAGCCTGATCTCGCCGCAGAAATGCAGCATCAGTGTCTCGAGCGCCGGCGCCGGATCGAACTCGAACCGTACCGCGTGCAGCTCGGCCTCGGTGGGCAGCAGGTCGGGGCGGAAGCGGCGCAGGTACTCCATGAGCACCAGCGAATGCTTCTGCTCCTCGAAGAACCAGACCGACATGAACGCGGAGAAGTCCGAGTCGTGCCGGTTGTCCCGCAGGAACATCTCGGTGGCCGGCAGCGCCGCCCACTCGGTGATCGCGTTCATCTTGATGGTGAGCGCCTGCTCGTCGGAGAGCCTGGACGCGTCGAAGTCCTGCCACGGCACGTCGGTCGCCATGTTCCAGCGCACGGCCTCGAGCGATTTGAAGAGTTCCGGATAAAGCATGGCTAAGGGCGCTCGTCGGGTCGATTGAGTCGGTGGGCCGGCAGGTCTCGTCGAGGTGGCGGCGCCTCGTAAAGCCCTGCATCTTAACAACAGCTTGTTGCCGGCTGGTGAAAGTGTCGCGTCGGCCCCCCCGCTCACGCCGACGGCGGCGAGCCGCCGCTGGTGCCCGATCCCTTCGCCGTCGGGCGTGTCAGCCGGGACGTCAGCGCGAAGTAGAGCCGATACGGCAGGATCCGTCCCAGTTTCAGCCAGCCGGTGAAGCGGCGCGGGAAATGCATCTCGAAGCGGCCCGCCGCAAAACCCGCGACGATCGCGGCGGCCGCCGCCTCGGGCGTGATCACCGCCGGCATCGTGAAGTCGTTGCGCGCCGTCAGGCGCGTGTCGACGAAGCCGGGATTGATCAGGTGCACGCCGATGCCCATCGGCTGCAGGTCGAGAAACAGCGTCTCGGCGAGATTGATCAACGCGGCCTTGGTCGGACCGTAGGCGAGCGCCTGCGGCAGACCGCGATAGCCGGCGACGCTGCCGGTGAGCGCGAGCGCGCCGTGGCCCTGCGCGATCAGCACCGGCAGCAGCACGCCGAGTGCGTCGATCGGCGCGACCAGGTTGGCCGCGACGTGCTCGCGCGCGCTGCACGCATCGAAGCTCGTGGCCAGCATCGGCTGGTAGATGCCGACCATCCACACGACGAGGTCGAGCCGTTCCCACTGTGCCAGCAGGGTCGAGGTGGCGTCTGCGAGCGCGGTGCGGTCGGTTGCGTCGAGCGGGAGCGCACGTGCGCCGGGGTGGCTTCGGACGAGGGCCTCCAGCGGTTCGGCGCGTCGTGCACTGACGGCGACCGTCGCGCCACGGTCGAGCAACTGGATCGCGAGCGCGAGGCCGATGCCGCTCGATGCGCCGATGATCCAGACGCGCCGGCCGTGCCAGTCGCGGATCGGCGGATTCAGCGGCCCGAGCAGCGGCACGCCGGCGGCGGCGCCGTCGCGCGGCGGCGCGCGCAGCAGCACGGCCTGCGGCGTGTCCGAGGTCTTCACGCCGAGGCGCCGCGCACGGCGGGTTGGGGAGCCAGCAGCAGGATGAAGGCCGCGGCGATCTTGAGCAGGCACGGCAGCCCCGCGTACACGAGCGCCAGCGCGACGGTGCCCGGCGCCGCGGCACCGGGCGCACCGGGCGTCGCGGCGAGCGCGGCGTCTACGACGCCTCCCGACGCGCTCGGGACGTAGCCGAGGAACGCGAGCAGCGGCAGGCCGATGCCGGCGGCGAGGGCGAGGTTCAGCTTGGTCACGAGGTGCCAGATGCCGAAGCTCGTCGCGCGTGGCAGCGGGTTCGCGCGCTCGGTGAGCGCCGCGAGCATCGCCGGCGGGATCGCGAGGTCGGCGGCCAGCGCGAAGCCGGTGATCGCGCAGATGATCGCGAACGCCGTCGTATCGCCGCGAACGAGCCCGAGCGCCCACACGAAGCCGACCACCGACAGCCCGATGCCGGCGAGCCACGCGTTGCGCAGGCCGAAGCGTGCGGCGAGCGGCGGCCAGGCAGGCATCGCGAGCGCCGCGCACGCGAAGTACAGCAGCAGCAGCCACGGCGCATGATCGCGGGCGCCGAGCACGTCGGCCACGTAGAACAGCACGAGCGTCGCCGGAATGGCCGTGGCGATGCCGCTGCTCGCGAACGCCGCCAGCAGCCACCGGAAGTCGCGATCGTCGAGCGCGCGGCGCATCGCGCGCCAGGGGCGGGGCCTGCTCGAACGGTCGGCGGCGACGGGCGACGGCGGCGCGAGCGGCGCCCGCCGCAACGCGATCACCGCCAGCAGCACCGCGAGCGTGAACGCGGCCGACAGGCCGCCCGGACCCGCGTCGCCCATGAATGCCGCCGAGACGATGACGCCGGCGAGTCCGAAGGCCTCGCGGGTGGCGGTCACCCGCACGCGATCGCGCGGCGTCGACCCGAGCGCGGCGCCCCACGCCTGGTAGGCGATCGACACGACCGAGTAGGCCGTGTGCACGACGATCGCGCAGATCGCGAGCCACCAGCCTGCCGCCGACCCGCCGGGCGGCTCGAACAGCGCGATGAACCCGAGCGTCAGGAACGGCAGCGCGACGTAGATCCATCGCCGCAGCTCGGCGCCGCCGCGGCCCCTGTCCATCGCGGCGCCGATCAGCGGATCGACGAGCGCGTCGGCGACCCGGGTGACGAGCAGGATCGCGCCGATCGCCGCGATGCCGATGCCGCCGTGGGCCGCGTAGAACGAGGGCAGCAGCACGAACAACGGCAACTCGAGCAATGCGAGCGGTCCGCGCAGCGCGCCGTAGGCGGCGAGCGGCCCGAGCGCGTACCGGGTTGCCACCTGCTGCCGCCGTGGGGCGGCGGACGCGTCGGGCTGCACCTCGGTCACCTAGGCGCGCTCGCGCGCTTGCGCAACGTGAACTGCACGACGTCGGTGCTGCGGTGGCGGAACGCCGCCTCGCAGTACGCGAGATAGAACTTCCAGGTGCGCACGAAGGCTTCGTCGAAGCCCTGCGCGCGGATCTCGGCCTCGCGACGCTCGAAACGGCGATGCCAGCAGGCGAGCGTGCGCGCGTAGTGAGCACCGAAGGCGGTCGCATCCTCGATCTCGAAGCCGTGCGCCGCGGCGAGGTCGACGAACCGCGAGGGGCTCGGCAACATCCCGCCCGGAAAGATGTACTGCTGGATGAAGTCGGTGCCCTCGCGGTAGCGCTCGAACAGCGCATCGTCGATCACGATCGTCTGCACGACCGCGCGTGCGTCCGGCTTCAGGTTGCGATGCACGCTGTCGAACCAGGTGTCCCACCAGGCTTCGCCGACCGCCTCGAACATCTCGATCGACACGACGGCGTCGTAGCCTTCCGGGTCGCGCTCGTCGCGGTAGTCCTGCAGCGCGAAGCTCGCGAGCCCCGGCTCGGCGTGACGCGCGAGTCTCGCGCGGGCCCAGTCGAGCTGCTCGGTCGAGAGCGTCAGCCCCCGGACCCGGACGCCGGCCGACGCCGCGACCTCGGCGAAGCCGCCCCAGCCCGAGCCGATCTCGAGGATGCGGCCGCCCGGCGAGACCCGCGCGCGATCGAGCACCCGGCGGTACTTGCGCAATTGCGCGCCGGCCAGCGCGGCGTCGTCGGACGGCGCCTGCCGGGCTGACGCCTCGCCGTCGAAGATCGCGCTCGAGTAGGTCATCGACTCGTCGAGCCACTCGCGATAGAACGCATTGCCCAGGTCGTAGTGCGCCTGGATGTTGCGGCGCGAGCCGCGCCGGCTGTTGCGGTTCAGCAGGTGCCTCAGCCGGTGGCCGAGGCGGCCGATCCAGCGGCCGTACACCGCCCGGTCGAGCACGCGGCGATTGCCGACGAGCACGTCGAGCAGATCGGTCGGCGACGGCGTCGTGCAGCGACCGTCGATGAAGCTCGCCGCCAGCCCGATGTCGCCGCGCTCGAGCACCGCGTCGAACACCGACCAATCGTGCACCGCGAGCCGCGCCGTCGGCGACCCGTGCCCGGCCATCCATTCGCTGCCGTCGGGCAGGTGCAGGCCGATCGAGCCGTATTCGATCCGCTCGAGCAGGCCGAGCACGATGCGGGCCGAGATCGGGGCGCGGCGCGCGCCGCGGGTCGACAGGGTTCTCGTCTGGGTCATGGCGTGTGCTGCAATGCGCGAGGTGACCCGGCATCGGGTCGGGTGAGGGGGGCGGGCGCGCGGGCTCGACGCGCCGGGCCGCCGGTCGCCGGCCGGGTCAGTGCCGCCTGCGGCGGCTCGGGGCGGCGAACGAATCGCACGCCGTGCCACCACAACCGCAGCGCCTGCCAGTGGATGCGCCCGACCACCGCGAGGCCGAACACCGGATAGCGCAGCAGCGCGTGCGCGACGCTTCGCCGCGTCAGCGGTTGCGGCGCCCCCGACAGGCTGGTCTGGAGCAGCACGCCCTGCGCGTCGTCGTGGTCGATGCGCGCGAGGCAGCGATCGGCGCGATTGACGAAGCGGAAGCGGTAGCTGCCCGAGGTCTCGCAGAACGGCGACACGTGAAAGTCCTTCGTCGCGACGAGTTCCGCGCCATTGCGCAGGCGCGCGCCGCCGTCGTGAAGCAGGTATGCGCGCCGGTCGCCGAAGGTGTTGTTCACTTCCGCAAGGACCGCGATCAACGCGCCGTCCGCGCGGTGGCAGAACCAGAAACTCACCGGCTTGAACGCGTGGCCGAGCACGCGGGCAAAGCAGTGGAGCCAGATCTCGCCATCCGCGTCGAGCGAGGCCTGCGCAAGCGTGCGTCGCACCCACGCCAGTGCATCCTCCCCCGCGGGGCCGTGGTCCGATGCGCGGAACGACAACAGGCCCGGTCGGTCGATGCCGAGCAGCGGCATGCCGAGCCAGCGCAGCGTCATCGGCGCCAGACGGCCGGACGGCGCGTCGATGCGCAGCCGAAGGAAGAACGCCCGATAGGCGAACGCGTTGGCCCACGGGCGGATGCGGCGGTGGCGCACCGTGCCGAACGCGATCTGCAGCGGGCCCGGCATCTCGTCAGGCGGCGCGAAGCCGCGTGTGTGCGCTCGCTGCCTGCGCATCCCGCTGCCGCGCGAGCGCGTCGATCGCGTCGGCGACCGCGAGCCCCGATTTCAGACCGTCCTCGTGAAAGCCGTGCCCGAACCATGCGCCGCAGAGCCAGACCCCGCCGTCGCCCTGTAGCGGCAGCAGCGCCTCGCGCGCGCGCATCGCAGCCGCGTCGAACACGGGGTGCGCGTACGCGAAGCGGCCGAGCACCCGCTCGGGCGGCGGCTCGCGAAGCGGATTGAGCGTCACGAACACGTCGGTCTCGAAGGGCAGGGGTTGCAGGCGATTGAGCCAGTAGGTGACGGCGAGCGATGGCGCGTCGCGGGTGCCCCGGCTCAGGTAGTTCCACGCGGCCCACGCCCCGCGTCGCCGCGGCATCTGCGCGGTGTCGGTGTGCAGCCAGGCCGTATTGGGTTGGTAGCCGATCGATGCGAGGTGGGCGGGCCGGGGTGTCTCGTCGCCGCCGTCCGAGAGCATGGCCGCCGCCTGGTCGCTGTGCGTCGCGACGACGACGTGGTCGAAGCGCATCGTGCCGCGATCGGTCACCACCCGCGCGGGCGCGCGCTCGTCAGCGGGGATCACGCGGCGCACGGGCGTCGACAGCTCGACGCGGCCGATGCCCGCGACGATGCGGTCGACGTACTGCCTGGAGCCGCCGGCCACCGTGAACCAGCGCGGGCGGTTGCGCACCTGCAGCAGGCCGTGGTTGTGCCAGAAGCGCACGAAGGTCGTCAGCGGGAACGCCATCATCCGGTCGATCGGGCACGACCAGATCGCCGCGGCCATCGGCATCAGATAGCCGTCGACGAAACTGCGCCCGTAGCGCTGGTCGACGAGGTAGTCGCCGATCGACGCTTCGCCGTGCGCAAGGCCGCCGATCGCGATCGCGGTCGCTTCGCGGTTGAATCGGCGCATGTCGACGAGCATCGACCAGAACCGCGGACTCAGCGCGTTGGCGGGTTGCGCGAACAGGCTTCGGAGATCGGCGCCGCCCCATTCGAGCGCTCCGTCGCCGACCGAGACCGAGAACGACATGTCGGTCGCCGCGACCGGCACCCCCAGCGCCTCGAACAACGCGATCAGCGCCGGGTAGGTGCGCTCGTTGTACACGAGAAAGCCGGTGTCCACGCCGTGCGTGCGGCCGTCGAGCGTCACGTCGACGGTGTTCGCATGACCGCCTGCACGCTCATCCGCCTCGAACAGCGTGACGTCGTGATGCCGGCCGAGGCGCCATGCGGCGCCGAGCCCCGAGATTCCGCTACCGACGATCGCGATCTTCAAGGTCCGCCCCCGTTGCGCACGCCGGGCATCGGCGTGCAGCGCCGATCATGCATCAGCGTGACCAATTAGTCAAATCACGACTGGTTGGTATGAGTGACGCGGCCGGCCTGCCCAGGAGAGGCGGGCAGTGCGCGAGCGTGGGTGCGTGCGGGCGCGCTGGCGCGGCAAGTGGGGGGGCGGGCAGGTGCGAGGCGGGCAGGTGCGGGAAGGTGCGGGCAGGGGCGAAGGCGGGTCGGCGCGACGCTTCGAGGCTGCCTCGTGCGGTGCCCGTCCGTGCCGGCGGCGCGCGGTCTGCGCCGACGGTGGGGGACGCCAGAGCCGATGCCGGGAGCGTCAGACGAACAGCGTCAGCACGCCCGAGTGACCGTGCAGCGTCGGGCCGTCGATCTCGCCGTTCGAGAAGAAGCCGATCAGCGGGAAATCGCCCAGTTGGCCGCGGATCAGCGCCGCTTCGTCGCCGGATTCGCCGAACAGCCGCTGGCCGCGGGTTGCGCAGGAAATGTAGATGCCGCCACGGATCGCGAGGCCTTCGCTCTCGATCTCCTCGCGCAGTTCGGTCGCGACCCGCACCAGGTCCAGCCGCGCCGACCGTGCGTCGCGGGTGCAGAACACGAGCCGCTCGCCCTGCCGCGCGGTTTCGCCCACCGCCACGTGGCGGTTGTGCGGATCGATGCCGACGATGTTGCGCACCCGGTAGCCGGACATTCCCATCGCGCCGGAGTCCCGCTCGGCCGACAGGCCGGCGTAGAGGCCGTGGCGGAGCCGCTCGGCGGGGAACGCGCCCAGCAGCGTGTCGCCGTCGCGGCTCTGGCGAACGTCCTGGGCGACGCCGAGGTCGTGGAGCATGGCGTCCAGCGCCGGCCGGTCGTCCAGCTCGATGATCAGGTTGCCCTCGCAGCGAGAGATGCGGCGGGTATCGCCGAGCGCCGCGCACCCCTGGCTCACCCGGGTCCGCAACGCGACGTCGCTCGCGAAGACGACGCCGGACACGCCGCCGGAGAAGGTCCGGTTACCGATCTGCGGCAGCGGCGGCGCGTCGCCACTGGACAGCCCGCCGAACAGGTGGCTGCCCTCGAGCTTGCCGGCGAGGTCGGCGACGAGATCGGCGACGTCGGGCATCGACGGATCGAAGTGCGCGAGCGCCGACCAGGCGGCGTCGGCGCCGCGCGGCGTCTTCGTGCCGAGCGGCGGCGGCCTGTCGACGCCGGAGAATACTTGGAAGCTGTCGCGCGGCAGCGTGGCGATCATCGCCACGATCGCCGGTTCATCGCGATACTCGACCTCGCCGGCGAGCAGCGACCCGCCGACGGTGCCGACCCAGTCGATGATGCCGGTTCGCGTCTTGAGCATCAGGTGGATGTCGCTCGCCCATTGGGCGAGCGGTGCGCCGATGTACACGATGCCCAGGGTCGCCTGCGGCGCGGCGCCGTGCGCCCGCGCGTCGGGCTCGAGCTGGGCGAGCAACTGCTCGGTGCACTTTCGCCATTGCGGATGGACCGCGTGCGCTGCGCGAAAAGGAGCCGGCGATGCCGGATGCATGCGGGGGCGTTCGTCGCCGCCGTCGCTCATGATCGACCGCCTGCGCGCTTGGACGGCTTGCCGGGCCTGCTCCTGTCTTTGTCCTTCTCCTTGTCCTTGCGCGAACTTCTGGCGGCCTTGCCGCTTGCGTCCTGCGCGGGGCCTGCGTCGCCGGATTCCTTCGAGACGGCGGGCGTCGGCCAGAAAGGCATTCCCGGCGATGGGGTGCCGCCCGGTGGCAGCGCGGACGACTGCATCGCTGCAGCGGCGATGTCCCTGAATCCGGACTGCAGCGTGTTCCACCACGCGAGCGCGTTGACCGCCGGTATACCCGCGGGCATGCCGGCGGAGGCGCCGGCAGCAGTGCCGGCAGCAGTGCCTGCAGATTCATCCGCAGCCGTGCCGCCGGATGCGGATCGCGTCGCCGCATCCTGGGTGCGCGCCTCGGTGGATCGAGGCGCGCGATCGACGCGCTGCGCTGTCGACGCGGTGTCGTTCGAAGCGTCGTCATCGGGTGCGTCGTCTCCGGACCGCGCCGGGTCGATACGCGATTCGCGTGCGCGGCGTGCACGCTCCGCCTGCTCGGCCGCGGCCGCAGCGACGTGGGCCATCGATTGCGCGAAGCGTTCGTCCACCGGCTTCTGGCCGGCGTCGATGCCGGCAGCGAAATCCTGCACCGCGGCGAGCGCAGCACGCTGGATCTCGAGTCCCTGGATCGTGTTGCGCAGCATCGCCTGGTTGAGCGCGAGCCATTGCTCGACGGCATGCAGGTCGGCGATGCGCTTGTCGAGATCGTCGAGGCTGACCGTGGGTGCGAACGGCGTCGGAAGACTGAAGCTCGACCACGCCTGTTTCATGAAATCCATCGGGTCCATGGCTCTTGCTGTTCGCTCTCCGGCCCTTGCATCCATCGCGAGGTTCGTGCGTTCGACCCCTGCGTCACCCAGTGCGTGGCGTGTGGCATCGATGATACCCGCCCACCCTCTCCGGCCACCGCGACGAGAGGATAATCGTGCCGCGTGTCGCGTGCATTTACTGTCGCGTCGCGCTCGATCGCGCGAGACTGGCGCACGCGGCGGTCACGCGCAATCGAAGTGTGCGACCGCTTCGGTGATGTCGCAGCGCGGGCGAGCGCACGACGGTCGGCGAACGACTTTCTGGAGTGAAAGGCCACCATGGTCGGTGCATTGGACAGTTCGTCGTTGCGGCGCGTGCTCGGCGCGCATCGCGTGATCGCGGTCGTCGGCCTGTCGGCGGACTGGCACCGTCCGAGCTTCTTCGCCGCGAAGTACATGCAGCAGCACGGATACCGCATCGTGCCGGTGAACCCACGCTACGACACCGTACTGGGCGAGCGTTGCCATCCTTCGCTCGACGCGGTGCCGTCCGACCTCGCGGCGACGATCGGCATCGTCGACGTGTTCAGGCGCAGCGAGGACGTGATGCCGATCGCGCGGCAGGCGATCGCGATCGGTGCCCGTGTGCTGTGGCAGCAACTCGGCGTCGACAACGAAGCGGCATCGCGGCTCGCGATCGAGCACGGACTCGAGGTCGTCACGAATCGTTGCGTGAAGATCGAGCACGCGCGTCTGTTCGGCGGCCTGAACTGGATCGGGGTGAACACCGGCATCGTGTCATCGCGGCGTCGCCGTGCATGAGGTGCCACGCGTGACGATGCTTGAAAGTCGCATGTGCGCTCCGCCATCATGGCGGCGTCGCCTTGACGTGCTGCGGCAGTTAAACTAGCGGATTGGCCTCGCGGATCTCGTCCGCCGGCCGTATTTCGCAGGCCGTACCCGCAGGCACGACGAATTCATGGCTCGACCCAAAGGCCCGCCCCGCACGTCAGACGGCCCGTCGATGGCGCTGATCGCCGTGCTGGCCTTCGTGATCGCGCTGGCGATCTGGTGGTGGCAGAGCGGGATGCTGCCGTTCTGGGAAGACCTGTTCGGCGACGCGACGCCGCCGCGCAGCGAACGGCGGGAGCCGGCGCCGCTGAGACCGCCGGTCGTCGAGCCGGTGTCGACCGCACCCGCTCCGGCGACGCAGGCGATGGCGGGCGCGGCGCCTGCGCCCGAATATCCGATGCCGGTGCTGCCCGCGTCCGACGCGCCTTCGGCCGCACCCGAGCGTCCGCTGCCGCAGGTCGATCGGAGCGATCCCGTGGTGCTCGAGTCGTTGCTCTCGAGCTTTCCGGGCGCCGCGATGGCGCGGGTGCTGAACATGCAGGACTTCGTGCGGCGTCTCGTGGTCACGGTCGACAACCTGCCGCGCGAACTGGTGCCCAGCCAGCTCAGCGTCGCGCAGCGCGTGCCGGGGCTGATGGCCGTCGAGCGGCGGCAGGATTCGATCACCCTGTCCCCGGACAACTTCGCCCGCTACGACGGTGTCGTCGGTTTCATCGCCAGCCTCGATCCCGCCACGCTGGTGAAGGTGTATCTCAAGTTCTATCCGCTGCTCGACAAGGAGTACAAGCAGCTCGGCTATCCGCAGGCGCGGTTCCACGACCGCGTGATCGTCGCGATCGACGACATGCTGGCCGCGCCGTCGCCGACCGGCCCGATCGAGCTCGTCCAGCCGAAGGTGCTTTTCCGCTTCGCCGACCCGGGCCTGCAGAACCTGTCCGCCGGCCAGAAGATCCTGATCAGGGTCGGGCCGGCGCACGCCGACCGGATCAAGCAGGTGTTGCGACGACTTCGGAGTCACCTGCTGGGCCAGACCGCGCTGAACTGAGCGAAATTCCTTTTCACATCAATGGGTTGAAGGCGCTTCCGGGCGCCTTCCTTGCGTGGCTCGGTGCCGCGATGCTGCACCGCCGCAGAAATTGCTTGAAATTCTCCCGAGGCGGCTTCACAATGTTATTGTGCAGTGCACAACCGGGTGGCGCGGTTCAGGCGTTCGACCCGGACCCACCGGGAATCAGAACCCTGACACGCAAAGGAGTCGAATCATGTTCACGAAGGTAGAAGACATCGTCAAGGCCCAATCCGACCTGTTCAAGGCAGGCAACGTGGTCGCCACGACTGCGCTGGAAGGCGCGAAGAAGCTCGCCGAGCTCAACGTTCAGACCGCACGCAGCGGCCTGGAGACCTCGGCCGAGCAGATGAAGGCGCTGATGAACGTGCGCGACGCGAAGACGCTGAACGACACGGTGTCGTCGATGCTGGCCGGCTTCGGCAGCACGGACGGCAACAAGGCTGCCGCCTACGCGAAGAGCGTGTACGAGATCTCGAGCGCCACCGGCGCTGAAGTCGGCACGCTCATCGAGCAGCAGATCGCCGCGGCCCAGAGCCAGGTGCTCGCTTCGGTCGAGACGCTCGCGAAGAATGCGCCGGCCGGCAGCGAAGGCCTGATCGGGATGATCAAGCAAGGCGTGGCCACCGCGAACGGCGCGTACGAGCAGATCAGCCAGGCGAGCAAGCAGCTCGTGTCGCTCGTCGACGCGAACATCGCCGGCGCGACGAAGGCCGCCGCCAAGAAGCGCTGATCGACCGAGCCGGCTCGGGCGGCGCGCCGGCCCGGCCGACCGTCGGTCGGTCGGCAGGCGCCTCCGGCCCCGGCGTTCGTGGCGCCGCTGCGGCGACCGGGATGCAATGCGGGGATGGACTTCGCACAGCACCCAGGTCGCTTCGCCCGTCCGCCATGCGGCCCGGCCCCGGACATGGCCATGGCGGCGTCCGGTGCCGGCATGGCGGCAGCAATGGCCCGGCGCCGAGCCGGCGCAAGCATCCTGCGTCTGATCGCGGGTGCCGCGATCGTGTCGATGTCGGCGTGTTCGACCTTCCAGGACGGCACGGGCACCTCGGTCGAGCGTACGCGGCTGCCCGATCCCGCACCGGTGGCAACCCCGCTTCCCGCTCCCACCCCCGCGCCGGCGCCAGTCAGCAAGCCGTCGCCCCCCGCGCCGAAGCCGCCGACCCTCAAGGAGGAAGCTGCGGCGTTGATGAACGTGGCCGATGCGGTGCCACGGCAGGAGGCGCTCAAGGATTGGGCCAATCGCCCTTACGTGAATCGCGGCAGGCGCTACGTGCCGATGACGCACCGGCGTGCGTTCACGCAGCGTGGCGAGGCGTCGTGGTACGGGCGCCCGTTCCACGGCCGCAAGACGGCGACGGGGGAGCGATACGACATGCGCGCGATGACGGCGGCGCACCCGACGCTGCCGCTGCCTTCGTACGTGAAGGTGACCAGCCTCGAGACCGGGCGCACGATCGTCGTGCGCGTCAACGACCGCGGGCCATACGCGCAGGGTCGGGTGATCGACCTGTCGTTCGCCGCGGCTGCGAAGCTGGGGTTCACCGATCGAGGGACCACGCCGGTCGAGATCTCGCTGATCATTCCGCCGGCGACGCCGGCGGCGCGGCAGGCGCAGCCCCGCGACAATCCGGTGCTCGTCGGCACGCGCTGAGCGGCGCAGACGCGCCGAGCGCGGTGCCGGAACGGGGCCGCTCGAGGCGGCCTCGGTTTCGTCAGGCCGCGTGCGTGTCGCGCGCGCCGGGAGCGGGCGAATGCGTCGCGGCGCCGAAGAGGCGCGCGACGGCGCGCCACGCGCCCACGATCATGTCGGCCACCATCTCGGCGCGCATCATGCGCGCCTGCGCGAGAAAGCGCTCATGGTCACTGAGGGAGACATGGGAGAAGGCGTCGGAACGGGTCGTCGAAGTGGTCATGATTTCTAATCCTGTATTGCGGAGGAGGGCGGCAGCAGAATGCTGCACTGCACACATACACAATATCGGACAACCGGCCCTCAGTTCAAATAGCGTTTTCGAAAGCCTTGCATCACGATTCCGGATGGCGTCGGCGGCCGCTGCGGGCCGTCCTGCGGTCATCTGCGCGCGCCCGGTCGGGGCTACACTGTCCGGGCGCGGCCGCGCCTGCGGGTCGAGCGCCCACCCGCCATGCGCCATACTCGACCGTCCGCCCGTTCACCCGTGATGCGCGGCCAAGGCCGCGGCGAAACGCCGCATCAGAGGGTGTTCCATTGGCATTCGAGCTCTACCACCTGAGGACGTTCATCGCCGTCGCCGAGGCCGGGCATCTGACCCGTGCCGCCGAAGCGCTGCACCTCAGCCAGCCGGCGGTCAGTTCCCACATCAAGGCGCTCGAGGAGTCGCTCGAGTCGAAGCTATTCAATCGGGGCCCGACGGGGATGCGCCTGACCGGCGCCGGCAGCCGGCTGCTGGTCGAGGCGCAAGGCGTGCTCGCCGCAGCCGAGCGGCTGCGACACGTTGCGCGCGGGCTGCGTGGGCAGATCACCGGGCGCCTGAAGATCGGCACCGTCTCCGATCCCGAATTCATCCGGATCGGGCCCTTGCTGACGCGCCTGTTGCGTCAACACCCGTTGCTGCAGTTGCAGTTGAGCAACGAAGTGTCCGGCGAGGCGCTCGAACTGGTGCGCCAGGGCATCCTCGATGCGAGTTTCTATTTCGGCGAACTGCACGATCCCCATGTGCTCGGCCTGAAGCTCGCCGACATGAATTATCGCGTGGTCGCGCCGGCGTCATGGCGTGACCGGGTGGTCGGTGCGGACTGGGCCGAACTCGCGCAATTGCCGTGGATCCTGGCGCCGGAGGTCAGTTCGCACCGCCGGATGATCCATGAGCTGTTCCACGACTACGGCGCCGAACCGCAGAAGGTGGTCGAGGCGGACCAGGAGGCCCTGATCGAGAGCCTGGTCGTCTCGGGGGTCGGCGTGTCGCTGATGCTCGAGCATGCTGCGCTCGCGCGGGAGGCCGAAGGCGACATCTGCATCTGGGACGGTGCGCGCCTGCCGTCGTCGCTGTGGTTCATCCGACAGACCGATCGCGAAGGCG
Organism: Lautropia sp.; assembly: GCA_050248115.1. GTDB lineage: Bacteria > Pseudomonadota > Gammaproteobacteria > Burkholderiales > Burkholderiaceae_E > Lautropia. Next base: position 435,847 of record JBFWSZ010000005.1, on the reverse strand, counting down.
ATCCGGCGATCGACGCCGTCGTCGATGCGCTCGTCGCGCTGTGGGGCCTTCAGCCGCCCGACCTTGCCGCGGCGTCGCGCGCCGACGCGCCCGTCGGGCGCCCGGATCCGGCCCTCCGCGTGCCGGCCGAGACGCCTCGAAGAACCGGCTGAACGCGCGGGGTATGCGCTAGGTCGTCGCGAGGCGGGGCCTGCGCGAGGTGTCGAGTTCGAGCTCCTGCTGCAAGGCTTCGACCTGGGCGGCACTGAGCTGCGTGCCCTCGAACCAGTGGTCGCCAGCCTCGATGCACGCGGTGGCCTGCTGGGCCAGGCGCACGCTCTCGATCACCTCGCTGTTTTGCCCGTGCGCGGGCTGGAGACGGTGGTGATGCAGGATGCCATCCACGATCACGGCTGGCAGACCCCACAGTTCGGCAAGGTACGCGCCGACGATGTCGTGGCTGATGCCGAGGAAACTGGTCTCGACCTCCGCCAGCGGACGCTGGCTTCGCTGGGCGTGTCGCAGCACCAGCGAGTAGCGGCTGTTCATGCCGACGGCCAGCGCGAGCACGCCGATGTCGTGCAGTAGCCCGGCCGTGAATGCATCGTCGCGAAAGCGCGCGGCCGGGGCGAGCACCCTTGCCGCCTTCGCGGTCGTGAGTGCGCGGTTTTGCAGCGCACTCGCCGAAAAGCCGTTCACCGTCGGGCTCTTGTCGGCCGCGTTGAAGAACTGCGACAGCAGCACCAGCCCGCGCACGTGCGTCATGCCGAGATAGGTGATCGCCTGGGCGACGGAGGACACCTTGAAGGGCAGCCCGAAGAACGCCGAATTCACGACCTGAAGCACCTTTGCCGCGAGTGCCGGCGCCTGTCCGACGACCGTGCTGATCTGGTCGACGGTGCACTCGGGGTCGTTCATCAGCCGGGTGAGCTGACGATGGGTCTCCGCCGTCGCCGGCAGCGAGGAGAGCCGCCCCACGATGGTGCGGACCAGCGGATCCTCGGCGCGCGACCACGCCCCGAGCACGCTGTCGATCATCGCGAGCAAGGTCGGGATGTCATAGGGCTTCGCGACGAAGCGCTGCGCGACGGCGAGGACCTGGTCCAGCCGGTTCGGCTCGGGCGCCTCGGCCATCATGACCCGCACGACCGACGGGTACATCGTCTGGATCTTCCCGAGGAGTTCGGCGCCGTCCATCCCGGGCAGACGCAGCTCGGTGACGACGAGGTCGAACCCGTGGTTGGACAGCGCATTGAGCGCCGCCGGCGCCGAGGTCACCAGACTGAAGGTCCAGCGGTAACTGTCGCCGGCGAGTGCGACCTCGATACGCCTGAGCGCTGTGGCGTCGCTGTCAACGAAAAGGATTCTGTTCTCGATCTTCACTGGCGGGCCTCCGGCGGGAACGGGTCGAGCATGGGTCGCGCCGACGAATGCGGCTGATTCTCCTGGTTCGGCTCGCGCGCTCAGGGGCTTGAGCCGGTCCCGGTTCCCGGCCGACCGGTGGCGCAGGCGGCCGACCGACCGGCGCCGCCACCCGGGCGGCAGCGGCACATCGGGCGAATGCGCGACCGACGGCGGTATATTCGGTCGCAGCCTCCAGGAACCTGCCGCATGAGCGACCGCCGCTTCGGGATCGAGACGCTTTGCCTGCACGCCGGCCACATCCCCGACGGGGATACCGGCTCGCGGGCGGTGCCGATTTACCAGACGACTTCGTACGTCTTCGATTCGGCCGAACAGGCCGCCAGCCTCTTCAATCTCCAGACTTTCGGCAACGTCTACGCGCGCCTGAGCAATCCGACCGTGGCGGTGCTCGAGGAGCGCCTCGCGGCGCTGGAGGGCGGACGGGCGGCCCTTGCCACCGCCAGCGGCATGGCCGCCGAGATGGTGGCCATGCTCACGCTGCTGCAGGCGGGCGATCACTTCGTCGCTGCCAGCACGCTCTACGGCGGCACCTGGTCCCAGTTCGCCGTCACCTTCAAGCGCTTCGGCATCGACTGCACCTTCGTCGAACCCGACGACCCGGACAACTTCCGGCGAGCGCTGACCCCGGCGAGCAAGGCGATCTTCGTCGAGACGATCGCGAATCCGAGGCTCAACGTCGTAGACATCGAAGCGGTTGCTCACATCGGCCACGACCACGGCATACCGTTGGTCGTCGACAATACCCTTGCGTCGCCATACCTCTGCCGGCCACTGCAGCACGGCGCGGACATCGTCGTCCACTCGGCGACGAAGTACCTGGGGGGCCATGGCACGACGCTCGGCGGCGCGGTGATCGAGGCAGGTACCTTCCCGTGGGACAACGGCCGCTTCCCGCAGATGGTCGAGCCGTCCGACGGCTACCACGGCGTGCGCTTCTTCGAGACCTTCGGCGACTTCGCCTTCACGATGAAGGCGCGGATGGAAACGATGCGCACGCTCGGGCCGACGCTGGCGCCGATGTCGGCCTGGATGCTGTTGCAGGGCATCGAGACGCTGCCCTTGCGGATGGCGCGCCACGTCGAGAACACGATGGCCGTCGCGCGTCACCTCGCGTCGCATCCGGCCGTCGCATGGGTCAACTATCCCGGACTCGCCGAGGGCCCGCAGGCGAGCCGATACCACGCGCTCGCGACGCGCTACCTGCCTCGCGGGGCGGGCGGCATCCTCACCTTCGGGCTCGCGCCCGGCGCCGATGGCGACGCGCGACGTGCAGGCGAGCGCTTCATCGACGCGGTCAGCTTCATGAGCCACCTGGCGAACGTCGGCGACGCGAAGACGCTCGTCATCCACCCCGCGTCGACGACCCACCGGCAGCTCGACGCCGAGCGCCAGGCCGCCGCCGGCGTCACCCCGGACCTGATCCGCATGTCGGTCGGCATCGAGACGCTCGACGACATCCTGTGGGACATCGACCAGGCGCTGGCAGCGAGTCGCTGAGGGGCGGCCGCAGGCGGGGGGCGCCCAAGCACGCGGGTGCCGTGCCAACCCGAGCGGGCAGCACCAAGCTCCGGGAGCGCACTATCCCGCAGGGGCCGCCACTTCGCCGCGGCGAATCTGATCCAGTTCGATCGACTCGAACAGCGCCTTGAAGTTGCCTTCGCCGAAACCCTCGTCGCCCTTGCGCTGGATCAGCTCGAAGAAGATCGGCCCGATCATCGTCTTGGTGAAGATCTGCAGCAGGATCCCCCCGCCGGGTCCGCCGTCGATCAGGATCGCGCGCTCGCGAAGCCGATCGAGCGGCTCGCCGTGGCCCGGCAGCCGCCTGTCGACCAGCTCGTAGTAGGTGTCGGGTGTCTCGAGCAACTCGACGCCGGCGGCGCGCAGCGCATCGACCGCCGAATAGATGTCCTGCGTGCCGAGCGCGATGTGCTGGATGCCTTCGCCGCGATACTGGTCGAGGTAGGCCTGGATCTGGCCCTGGGCCTCGTTGCCTTCCTCGTTGATCGGGATGCGGATCTTGCCGCAGGGGCTCGTCATCGCCTTCGACTTCACGCCGGTCGCCTTGCCTTCGATGTCGAAGTAGCGCACCTCGCGGAAGTTGAAGAGCCGCTCGTAGAACGCCGCCCACTCGGCCATCCGGCCGCGGTGGACGTTGTGCGTCAGGTGGTCGACCGACAGCAGCCCGCTGCCTGCGTGAAGCAGGTCGGCCTGCGCGGTCGCCGGGTCGATCGGCTCGAAGTCGACGTCATAGATCGAGATGTCGCCGATGCCGCCGCCGGTGCCGCGCTTGCCGCGCCAGCGGTCTACGAGGTAGATCAGCGAATCCCCAATGCCCTTGATCGCCGGGATGTTCAGCTCCATCGGCCCCGAGCGCGAATCGAAGCCCCATGCGCCCAGGTCGAGCGCCCGGCGGTACGCCTTCGCCGCGTCCTCGACCCTGAACGCGATCGCGCAGATCGACGGGCCGTGCAGGCGCGCGAACCGCTGCGCGAACGAATCGGGCTCGGCATTGAGCAGGAAATTGATCTCGCCCTGCCGATACAGCAGCACGTTCTTGTGCCGGTGGCGCGCGATCGCCTTGAACCCCAGCGACTCGAACACCCGCCCCATCGCGAGCGGGTCGGGTGCGGCGTACTCGATGAACTCGAATCCGTCGGTGCCCATCGGGTTGTCCCAGGCGCTCGTCGTCATGGCGTGCCCTCCTGCAGAAGGTGGATGACCGTGAAGTCTAGCGGCAGAGCGCGGTCGCGCGATTGCGAACTGCTGTGCGGATGCGGCGCCTTCAGGCATAAAATTGCGCATCATCCCTGATTGCGCAACCCGATGCCAACGATCCCGCTCGACGCAATCGACCTGAAGATCCTCGGCGTGCTGCAGGTCGACGCGGGCATCAGCAACCAGGAACTCGCCGACCGGGTCGCGTTGTCACCCTCGCCGTGCCTGCGCCGGGTACGCCGGCTGGAGTCGAGCGGGGTGATCCGGCGACGGGTCGCGCTGCTCGACGCCGCGGCGCTGGGCCTGGGCCTGCTGGCCTACGTGAACGTGAAACTCGACAAGCGCCAGCGCGACGACAAGGGCGTCTACGCGCCCGAATCCTTCAGGGCGGCGGTGCTCGCGTGGCCGGAGGTCGTCGCATGCCATGCGATGACCGGCGACATCGACTACCTGCTGCGGGTGCAGGCCAGAGACCTCGACGGCTTCTCGCGCTTCGTGCTCGACCACCTGCTTCGGCATCCGGCGGTCGTCGACGTGCGGTCGAGCTTCGCGCTCGACCGCATCAAGGAAACGACCGCCCTCCCGCTGCCGGGCGAGTGAGCGCACCGCCCGAAGCGTCGCGCGGCCGAGGTCGCGCGCCGGCGCGTTCAGTGCATCAGTCCTGCAGCGACTTCCACATCTCGATGTCGCGTTCGGCGGTCCAGATCCGCGGGTGCTTGATGCCCTTCGCCTCGTCCACCGCGCGGGTGACGTCAAAGGGCAGGCAGTGCTCGTAGATGAACACCTTCCCGAAGACCGGGTCCATCACCTTCCGGGTGTCGGCGAAGATCGCCTTCAGGTCCTTCCGGTCACGCACGCCTGCCTTCGCCGTCTCGAAGAGGTCGGTGACCCACTTGCGCGTGTACGCGATCCCCTTCGCACAGTCCTCCGGTGTCGTCAGCGCCGGACCGCGGCCCGGCACGAGCTTCAGCGGGTCCAGCGCCTGCAGCGCGTCGAGCGTCGCGGGCCATTCCTCGAGCTGCGCGTCGCCGGTGTAGACCCCGGCGTTGTACTCGACCAGATCGCCGGAGAAGCAGATGCGCTGGGACGGAAGCCACGCGATGGTGTCGCCCTTGGTGTGTCCCGGGCCGATGTGCATCAGGCGCACCTCGAGCGAGCCGAGGTACAGCGTCAGCTCGCGATCGAACACGATCTGCGGGCGCGTCAGGCCCGGGATCGACTCGACCGCCTGGAACAGCCTGGGGAAGCGCTCGATCTCGCTCTTCATGTCGGCCTCGCCCCGCTCCTCGATCAGCTCCCAGGTGCCGCGGCTGGCGATCACGGCCTGTGCGCCTTCGGCGACGTAGGCCGACGCGCCCAGGACCCGCACCGCGTGGTAGTGCGACAGCACGACGTAGCGGATCGGCTTGTCGGTGACTTCGCGGATGCGCCTGATGAGGTCCTGCGCCATCACCGGCGTCGCGGTGGTGTCGATCACCATGCAGCAGTCGTCGCCGATGATCACGCCCGAATTCGGGTCGCCCTCGGCGGTGTACGCGTACGCGTTGTCGGACAGCCTGGTGAACGTGACGACCTTCTCGGAGAGGTCGGAACGGGACGCGAAAGCCTTGCTCATGGATGCTCCTTGGTGCTGGTTGGCCTGTGTCAGAAGATCCTGCGGTACTGCACGAAGCCGCTGCGATCGGCCACCTGGTCGTACAGTTTCATCGCGTCGTGGTTGGACTCGTGCGTGAGCCACCAGACCCGCCCGCAGCCCAGCCGCGCCGCCTCGGCGTAGACATGCGCGATCAGCTGGCGCCCGACGCCGCGCGCCCGCAGCCCCGGCGAGACGAACAGGTCCTGAAGGTAGCAGTAGTCGGACCCGGTCCAGAAGCTGCGATGACGCAGGTAGTGGACCATCCCGATCGCCCGGTCGCCTTGCCAGGCGAGCGCGCACCACATCGGTTCGGCGGCGTCGTTCGCGCGACGCCAGGATTCGCGCGTCGTCGCCTCGTCGATGTCGGTGCGGTAGAACGCCTGGTAGCCGCGCCACAGCGGCAGCCAGTGATCGAAGTCGGTCGGCAGCGACAGCCGGATCGCGATGTCGATCGGCGCATCCTCGTCTTCTCGTCGGCTCATTTCGTCGGCTCGCTCGTCTGTGGGTTGGAAGGTGCTTCGCCGGGCGCGGTGATGGTCGCCGGCACGAGCACCGGTGCGAGGGCCGGCGCTGCCGGCGGCGCGGCGATCGGTGCGGCCGCCGGCGAGGCCGGCGCCGGCATCGTCGCCGGTGTGGTGGCCGGGGCGGTCGTCGGCGAGGCTTCTCCGCCAGGCGTGGCGATACCCGACGCGTGCGAGGCCCTGCCGGCGCCGGCGGGCGGCGCGGCGGTCCCCGTCGCCGGCGGCGGGGGCGCGGTGGGCAGCGGTCGGGGTTCGGGCAGCTCGACCGGCGGATCGACGCTCGGGTCAGCCTGGTTCGCGAGGTAGTGCTCGACGAGTTCGAAGAAGCGGTCGTAGAACGCACCGGAGGGAATCGTCTCGCTCCCGGTCTTGATCAGCGAGTCGTTGCCGGCACCGAAGGGCAGCGAGACGCTGCCGATCGGCCCGACGCCGAGGCTGGCCGATCCACTGCTCTTCTTGAGCGAGTACTGCTCCTGGAGCGCACTGACGAAGACGGTCGAGCCGTCCGCCGGGCGCTTGCCGTCGGCGGCGCAGACGATCGAGAACACGAGCTGCACGTGAGCGTCCGCGCGGGGCTGGAAGCTCTTGCGCGCCGACAGCGCGTTCTTGCGCAGTTCGTCGACGACGTAACCCTGGCTGAGCAGCGCGCGGCGCGAAGCCTCGCACGCGCGCTCGGCGGGTTCGTCGAGGCCGCGCGAAAAATAGCTGACCGGATCGAAGCGCTCGGTCTGGTACACCGACGGCGGCTGGCTGCCGCAGGCCGCCAGTGCGAGCGCCGCGCACGCCAGCGCCGTCGGCGCCCGCGAGCGTGGCCGCCGGGCCTGGCGTGAAGGCGGACGCGCGATGTGGTCGACGGTTGGCGGGTAGGTCACGAGGCGATCGCGGCGTGGACGACAGGCCCGCAGAGCATAGCAGGCGACGGCGGCGCGTCCGGCGTACCCGCAGGTGCAGCGCGTCAGGGGGCGAGCATCGCGGCGCCCGCCGTGTCGTGGGGCCCGGGCAGCGCGATCCGGGTGCAGCGATTCAGATGCGGCGGTTTAGATGCGGCGACTCAGATGCGGCGACTCAGATGCGGCGATTCAGGTGCGTAGGCACGATTTCGGAGACCGGGGTGCACCGATTCAGGCCGCGCGCTCGTCGATCGACCCTGCCCGCGCGACGCTGCGCTCCCGGTCGGGCGGCGGAACGGACCGGGGGGGCTCGAGCGGCTGCCTGCGGCCGGCCGGGCCGGCGTCCGGCGTGGATGGCTGCGGCTGCGACGCGTCGGCGGCAGGCACCTGCGGATCGGCCAGCGCCTCCTGCGCCGCCCTCGCCCTCGCTTCCTGCGCTTCGGCCTGCTGGCGCCGCAGGCGATCGGCTTCGGCACGGACCTCGGCACTGATCCGTGCGGTACTGGTGCCGATCGCAGCCGCGTCGACCGCTTCCGGGTACAGGCGAATGAGCACGCGCTCGGCGGCCAGCGTGAGCTCGGTCTGCACCGCGGCGGTCAGCGCCTCGCGCTTCATGCTGCCGCGCTTTCGCCAGAAGGCGTTGAACCGGTCCGCCTGTTCGACCAGCACTTCCTTGACGGTGGTTTCCCAGTACGCCGGATGCTCCCCCTGGGACCATTCGCCGCGACCGCGACCGTAGTGCGCGACGGCGAGATACGCGAGCAGCGCACCCGGCACTAGACGGTTGAGCACTTCGTCGGTCCAGCTGACCGTGACGGTCTCGGCACCGCGCACCATGTTGTAGCCCCGCGCGAGCCCGGCCGCGCCGAGCGCGCCGATCACGCCGCCGGCGATCATGCCGCCGCCGAGCGTCAGGCCACCGGTGACGATGTCGGCCTTCAGCCCCGCGAGCGCGCCGGTGACGAGTCCGCCGACGATCGCCGCGCGGCCCTCGTTCACCTGCTTGGTCATCGCGTAGTGGTCGGCGAGGCGGGTGAGCACGGTATCGCTCGCCTTGCCTTCGAGCCCGTGGAGCTCGATCAGCTTGTCGGTCGTGAGGCGGATGTCGTCGTCGAGCCGCGTCGCGAGGTCGCGCATCGCCCCCTGCTTGGCCGAGTCTTCCTTCTCCCGGGTCACGCGCAGCGCCTGGCCGACTTCGCGCAGCCGGCTCTTGATGCCGCCGTGCTCGACCTTCTCGCTGTCGAGCGCGGCGCGCGCGAGCCGCCCGGCGAGCAGGTGCATCGCGGCGTCGAAGATCTCGCGACGCTGCGTCTGCCACGCGCGGTGCAGACGACCGAAGGGGAGCCGCTTCGCCTCGGGCAGCAGCTTCGCGACCTCCTTGAGCAGCGCGCCCTCCTGGACCCAGCAGCGCGCGAACGCGTCGAGCGCGAGGACCTTCTGCACCATCGGCGCATAGGACAGGTGCGCGCGCCAGCGCTCGATCTCCTCGGCCTCGGCGACCGGGCCGGCGGGCGGGCCCATCTGGTTGATCAGCACGATGATCGGCTTGCCGATCCACTGGAGGATGCGCATCTCCGGTTCGACGTAGCCGGCGTCGTCCGGGTCCTCGGCCGCATTGACCAGGTAGAGGACGACGTCGGCCTCCTCGCGCACGTTGCGCACCGCCTGCTGGCTGGACCACAGCGCGCGGTCGGCGAAGCGATCCCATACCTGGCTGACGAACCAGCCGAGCGCGCGATCGGATTTCTCGAGCCGGTCGGCAAGGCGCGCGCTGTCGCCGAAGCCGGGGGTGTCCCAGAGGCCGAGCACGTCGCCTTCGGTGGTCTCGAGCAGCGTGAACCGATCGGCGCGATCGGTGACGTGGGCCTCGTCGCGAACCTCGCCGACGTTGCGACCCAGCAGCGTGCGCGCCAACGTCGTCTTGCCGACGTTGGTGTGCGACACGAGGCTGAGCGAAATCGATTGCGGGTTCTCTTTCATCCTAGGTGGCCGGGCCGGAGTCGCGTGCGATGCTGGCGGTATTCATGCCCGCATTCTGCCCCATCCGAACCGAAATCTCATCGATAACTTTGCGCAGGGACGCGCGTACGCCGTCACCCTCTTCGTCGGTCGCGCCCTCGAGCCATGCGAACGCGGGCTCGACCCCGGCGACGTCGACACACATCCGACGCCACGCGCTGCGGCGACTCTCGAGGCGCGTGGCGTCGCCGCCGAATCGCTGACGCATCGCGCTTTCGTCGATCAGCACCGCGATCGGCGCACGGCCCGCGACGACCTCGGCGAGCCTGCGCAGGAATTGCCCGTGCGTCTCGATCTCGGGCGTGGCCGACATCGAATACAGCGCCAGCACGAGCGAGGTGCCGGCAGTGGGCGCCCACAATCGCGGCAGATCGTCCTCCCGGCCCAGCGCGATCGGCGTGCCGATCCGGATCTCGGCGTCTGCGCCGAAGAGCGCGCGCAGCCGCCGTTGCAGGCCGGTCACGCCGGCCTCTCTCAGCGAAATGCTGTAGGGCAGCGCGTCGACCGACGCGCGCGTGCCGCTGCGGCGACGCTCGAGTCCCTGGAAATAGATGTCGGACAGCGGGATCGGGAACTCGGCGGCGAGACGCCGCGCGCGTGTCGAGTCGAGCACGCCGAGCACGACCCGGGGAACGATCACGAACAGCGCGATCGTGATCGCATGCAGGTGGATCCAGCGGGCGGCATTCTCGCCGGCGCCCTGCGAGAAGCGAAGCGTCGCGAGATGGGCCGCGTCGGGCAGCGCGATCCCGCCGAGCAGGCTGGCGGGTCCGAGCACGATGCCGAGCAGGCGTTCGACGCCCGGCGCATCGAGAAAGGTGCTCTCCCAACCGGCGAGGTACTCGAACGCGAGTCCGCGGAAGTAGAGGCCCGCCAATGCGCCGGCGGCGAAGGCGGCCGCCGACAGGTGCAGCCCGGCGCGGCTGCGCGCCGCCGTCAGCGGTGCGGACATCGTCGCCCATGCGGACAGGAACTGCGGCACCGGTGCCGCCGCCTGGGCGGGTGCGCGCGAGGCGGCGTGGCCGACGATCCGGGCAAAGGCGCGCGCGATGGGACCGGGGCGATCGACGACGTCGCCGCGCGCAGCGCGCGTCCGGAGCGCCCCCACGAGCATCGCCAGATAGACGAGCAGGTTCCACAGCAGCAGTGCGAGCAGCGGCGGCGCCAGGATGTTGATGCGCCGATCGGCGGCCACCGCGTCGAGCAGCAGGCCGAGCAGGAACGCCCCGAGCATGCACGCGGGCACCGCCCACGGACGCCACGCGAGCGCGTGCAGCATCGACGCGATGCCGGGCGAGCGGGTGCTCAGGCGCTCGACCGCGCTCGCGGCTCGACGCGCGACGAAGGCCTGGGTGTCGGCGTTCTCGCCCTCGAGCCGCGCGGCCTCGCGACTCGCCCAGTCGCGGTCGTCGTCGGTCCACAGCGCCGTGCGCGGTGCGGATTCGATCGCGCGGACCAGCAGGGCCTGTCGTGCATCGTGTTCGTTCATGGGCGCAGGGCGAATGATCCCACAACCGCATCGGCCGGCTCGCACCGGCAGAGGGTGCAAAAAATCCGGCCCGCGCGTGCGCGCGGGAACGCGCTGGTCTGTTAGGATTCGACGCGTAGCGTGCGTCGCATGCGTGCCACTGTGCAGTCGCCGCGCGACACATCCGCCCGCCCGTGTCGTTCCCTGTCCTTCCTTCTCGTCGCGCTCGCCACACGCATGCCCTCAACGCCGATCACGCCCCGACGCGACGCCATGTCGGTCCGACAGCAGGGGTGCGAGCGATGACGATGCGCAAGGCCGCCACCATCCGTCTCGCGGATCGCCGCGACATCGCACCGATCGTGCGCTGGTCGGGGTCCGCTAGCCCGATCGCGCTGGCCGATCCGCTGACCGAATCCGCGCTGCGCGACGACCTGGCCGATGCCGATACCAACGTGCTGCTGGTGCTCGATCGCGACGGCATCGCGGCGCTCGGCGTGATGCACTACGGTGTCGAGGAGGCATCGCTCGTGCGGCTCGACGTCGGCCGCCGGACCCACTCGCTCGAGCGCGAGGTCGGTGCATGCGTCGCGCTGCTGCGCTGGTACGAACGCTCGGCGGTCGTCGCCGGCATCGGCGTGATCAGCCTCGTCGTCGCCGCCGGCAACCAGCCGGCCCACGGTCTGCTGCTCGCGCACGGCTATCGCGATTTCATCGCGATCGGCAGCGACGGCCAGCCGCAGGCGACCGAAGTCCGTTTCTCGCGCGACCTGCTCACGGCCTGAGCGCGTACCCGGCGAGGCCCGCGCCGCCGCGGGCGGCGCAGGTGCCTACGAACCGGGGTTCAGCGCCTCCCACACACGCGCCGGCGTATACGGCATGTCGATCGGCCCGACCCCCGCGTCGCGCAGCGCGTGCATCATCGCGTTCGACACCGCCGGCAGCGAGCCGGTGCACCCGCTCTCGCCGACCCCTTTCGCGCCGAGGGCGTTGAGCCGGGTCGGGACCGCGATCTGTTCGCAGCGGATCGCCGGCAGGATCCCGGCGCGAGGCATCGCATAGTCCATGAAGCTGCCGGTGAGCAGCTGGCCCGTCTGCTCGTCGTAGACGATCTGCTCGCCGAAGGCCTGGCCCAGCCCCTGGACGACGCCACCCTGCACCTGGCCGGCGACGATCAGCGGCGAGATCACGTTGCCCAGGTCGTCGACCGCCACGTAGGACACGACCTCGGTCACGCCGGTGTCGGGATCGATCTCGAGTTCCGCCAGGTGGCAGCCGTTGGGGAAGGTGGTGCCCGACTGTGCGTCGGCGTCGGCGTCGAGCGGATGCGCGTCGCCGCGCATCGACTCGCCGAGGCTGCGCGCAAGTTGCGCGAGCGTGATCTCCCGGTTCCCGGCGAGGAATCGGCCCTGCTCGAATCGCACGGCGGACGCGTCGCTTCCGAGTGCCTGCGCGGCCAGCGGCATCGCCTTCGCGAGGATCGCGGCGGCGAGCGCCTTGAATGCGGAGCCGACCCCGTAGAGCGAGCGCGAGCCGCCGGTGCCGTTGCCGGTGAGCTTGCTGTCGGGCGCGCCGGCGCGGTAGCTGATGTCGCGATCGGAGAGTCCGAGCGCGTCGCCGACGATCTTCGTGAACGAGGTCTCGTGGCCCTGGCCCGACGGGCCGCTCAGGCCGTTGAGCCACAGGTGGCCGTCGCGCGAGAAACGGCCTGCGACCTGGTCTGCGCCCGCGCCTGCGCCGGACGCCTCGATATAGCAGGAGAAGCCGATGCCGCGCAGCCGGCCGCGCCGGCGCGACTGCTCGCGGCGCGCGTCGAAGCCGTCCCAGTCGCCGAGCGCCAGCGCGTGCGACATCACCCGGTCGAACTCGCCGCAGTCGTACTCGGTGCCGTTCGCCGTGCGGTACGGGAACGCCGACGGCTCGATGAAGTTGCGCCGGCGGAACTGCGCGCGGTCGAGCCCGTGCTCGGCGGCGGCGTGATCGACGAGCCGCTCGATCGCGAACGCGATGTCGGGCCTGCCGGCGCCGCGGTACGCCGACACCGGCACCGTGTTCGTGTAGTAGAGGTGCGACTGCATGTACAGCGCCGGCACCCGGTAGACGCCGCCCATCGTCACCGACAGGTTGCGGGTACCGATGTAGGAGCCGAAGTGGCACGAATAGCCGCCGAGGTCGACCTGATCGTCGAAGCGGATCGCGAGGATGCGGTCGTCGTCGTCGATCGCGATCTCGCCGTCGAGCACGAGCGCACGGCCGTGCCACTCGCCGACGAAGAGCTCGGAGCGGCTCGCGACCCACTTGACCGGGCGCGAGAGGGTGCGCGCGGCGAGCATGCACAGCGCCTGCTCGCTCGCCGGGCCACCGCGCAGGCCGAAGGAGCCGCCGACGTCCATCGCGACGACCTCGATCGACTCGACCGGCCAGTTCGTCACCGCGGCGAGGCCGTTGCGCATGCCGAGCATGCCCTGCGTCGGCGTGTGGACGCGGGTCACGTTGCGGGCCGCGTCGTGCACCGCGACGCACGCGCGCAGTTCCATCGGCGCGCCGGCGAGTCGCTGGCTCGCGATCCGCAGCCGCGAGGTCCGTCGCGCGCGTGCGAACGCGGCGTCGACGGCGGCACGGTCGCCGGACTCGAAGCGCATCGCGAGGTTGCCGGGCACGCTTTCGTGCAGTTGCGCGGCGTCGCCGCGCGCGGCGGCGGCCGGGCCGATCACCGCCGGCAGGTCCTCGTACGCGACCGCCACCTGCTCGGCGGCGTCGCGCGCGAGCGCCGCCGTCTGCGCGACGACCATCGCGATCGGCTGGCCGACGAAGCGCACGCGCTCGCGGGCGAGCAGCGGCATCGGCGCCTTGCGCTGCGGCGTGTCGTTCGCGCCCTTGAGCGCGGGGCCCGAGGGCACGTCGCCGAAGCCGGCCGCGGCGACGTCGTCGGCGGTCAGCACCAGCAGCACGCCGGGCGCCGCGCGTGCCGCGCTGGTGTCGATCGACAGCAGGCGGGCGTGGGCCCGGTCCGAGCGCACGACCGCCGCGTGCACCTGCCCGTCGAAATGCCAGTCCGCGGTGAACCGGCCGGTGCCGGTCACCAGCCTCGGGTCTTCCTGTCGCGAGCCGTCGGTCGACGCGGCGCGTGTGGTCTCGTACATCGTCCGTGGTCCCTTCAGCCCTGCATCGCGCGCGCCGCGCTTCTGACGGCGGCCTCGATGTTCACGTAGCCGGTGCATCGGCACAGGTTGCCGGCGAGGCCTTCGCGGATCTGCGCGTCGGTCGGCGCCGGGTGGCGCGCCAGCAGGTCGATCGTCGCCATCACCATGCCGGGCGTGCAGAAGCCGCACTGCAATCCGTGGCACTGCGAGAAGGCCTGCTGCACCGGATGCAGCGCGTCGACGCTGCCGACGCCCTCGATCGTCGTCACCGAAGCGCCCTCGGCCTGCACCGCGAGCACGGTGCACGACTTCACCGCGACGCCGTCGAGGTGCACGGTGCAGCAGCCGCACTGGCTGGTGTCGCAGCCGACGTGGGTGCCGGTGAGGCCGAGCGAGTCGCGCAGCAGGTCGGCGAGCAGCGTGCGTGCCTCGACGGTGGCGCGCGCCGGCCTGCCGTTGACGCTCAGGCTCACGTCGCATTCGGCGGCGCCGTCGCCGCCGGTCCGGGTGTGGTCGTTCATCGTGTGCTGGTCCTGGTCTGTCCGGCGTCGGTCGATGCGCCCGCGTCGATCGCCTGCGCGACCGCGCGTCGCGTCATCACGCCGACGAGGTGTGCCCGATAGCGGGCCGGTGCGTGCAGGTCGGTGTTGAGGCCGTCCTCGGGGTGCTGCAGCCCGACGACGCTCGCCACCGAGAACGCGTGGCCGAGCGCCGCCTCGGCCTCGGCCCACCGGAACACCGACGGGCCGGCGCCGGTGACGGCGACGCGCACCGCGTCGCCGAAGTCGGCGACGAAGACGCCCGCCATCGCGTAGCCGGAGGCCGGATGGTGGAACTTCGCGTAGGCCGCGCGCGCCGGCACGCGAAAGCCGACGCGCAGGACGATCTCGTCGGGCTCGAGCGCGGTCGTGAACATGTCGACGAAGAAATCGTCTGCGGCGATCGTGCGCCGGTCGGTATGGATCGTCGCATCGAGCGCGAGCACCGCGGCCGGGTAGTCTGCGGCGGGATCGTTGTTGGCGATCGAACCGCCGAGCGTGCCGCGGTTGCGGACCTGCGCGTCGCCGATGAGGCCGGCGAGCGTCGCGAGCGCCGGGAGCGTGCGGGCGACGTCCGTGTCGGTCGCGACCATCGCGTGCCGGGTGCCGGCGCCGACGACGAGTCGACCCTTCTCGAGCGAGATGCCGCGCAGCTCGGCGAGGCCGCCGATGTCGACGAGCGTGCCGGGCGCGGCGAGGCGATGCTTCATCGACGGGATCAGCGTCATGCCGCCGGCGAGCAGTTTCGCGTCGGCGTCGGCGGCGAGACGACGGGCCGCGTCGGCCGCATCGGCGGCGCGGGCGTAGGCGAATGCGTACATGGGGGTTCCCTCCACCGGCAGGATAACATCGGCGCGAACGCGCCCGCGGGCGGCGCGGTCCATATACCGGCATTCGACGCCGGTCACAGGAGCAGCTTCGATGACCACAGATGCCACGCTCGCCAAGGCGCTGGCCGCGGTGTCCACCGCGACCCTCACGACGGTGCTGTTGAAGAAGGGTCTGCGAAACGTCTGGATGCGCGGCACCAGGCCGCTGTCGCGCGGCGGCGCGCGGCTGGTGGGCCCGGCGTTCACGATGCGCTTCGTGCCGGCGCGCGAGGACCTGGCGACGCCGGAGAGCTGGGCGTCGCCGATCTCCACGCGCGCGGCGATCGAGGCGATGCCGGCGGGCTGCATCGCGGTCGTCGACGCGATGGGCGTGTCCGACGCCGGGATCTTCGGCGACATCCTCTGCGCGCGCATGCGCAAGCGCGGCGTCGCGGCACTGGTCAGCGACGGCGTCGTTCGCGACATCGAGGGCGTCGAGGCGACCGGGCTGCCGGTATGGTGCGCCGGCGTCGCCGCGCCACCGTCGGTCGCCGGCCTGACCTTCGTCGGGTGGGAGCAGCCGATCGGCTGCGGCGGCGTCGCCGTCTTCCCGGGCGACACCGTCGTCGCCGACGACGACGGGGCGGTGCTGATCCCTCAGGCACTGGTCGCCGAGGTCGCGACCGCGGCGCTCGACCAGGAGGCGCTCGAGCACTGGATCATGGGCGAGGTCGAGCACGGCGCCGCGCTGCCCGGGCTCTACCCGCCGAATGCCGAGAACAAGGCGCGCTTCGAGAAGTACCGCGGCAGGACCTGAGCGCCGGGGTGGGGCGATGGACGCGTCGAGCAGCAAGCAGATCCTCACCCGCGAGCTGATCGCGAGCGACTCGCTGCGCCAGGCCTTCGGCGCCGGCGGCGTCGTGCCGTGGACGCTGGAGCGAATCGAGGCTTCGCTCGACGCGATCCTGCCGCGCGTGCTCACCGCCGAAGGCGCGTGGGTCTTCGGCTACGGGTCGCTGATCTGGAACCCCTGCATCCACGTCGCCGAATCGGTGGTCGCGACGGTCTACGGCCGGCACCGGGCGCTTGCGCTGAAGAGCACCTTCGGGCGCGGCACGCGCGAGCGGCCGGGGCTGATGCTGTCGCTGTCGCCGGGCGGAAGCTGCCGCGGGCTGATGCTGCGGGTCGACCCCCGGCACGCCCGCGACGAACTGTTGCTGCTGTGGCGCCGCGAGATGATCGCCGGGAGCTACACGCCGCGCGTGCTGTCGGTGCGCGTCGCCGGGCGGCACCGCCCGGCGATCGTGTTCGACGCGAACCCGGCGCATCCGAACTACTGCCCGCCGATGCCGCTGGAGGACGCCGCGCGGATGATCGCGGCGGCGCGCGGCTTCAACGGGCCGAACGCCGACTACATGCACCTGACGCTCGCCGCCCTCGCCGCGCACGGCATCCGGGATCGCATGCTCGAACGGCTGTGCCGACTGCTGCTGGAGGATCGGCAGCCCCGGTGATATCGTCGACCGGATCGCACCGACGCAGACCGAACCAGGAGGAAGACATGTCCCAGGCCTATATCGTCGCAGCCGCGAGGACCGCCGGAGGACGCCGCGGCGGGCGCCTGTCGGGTTGGCACCCGGTGGCGCTCGGCGCGAGTGCGATCGACGCGGTGCTCGCGCGCAGCGGCGCCGATCCGGCGGCGGTCGAGGACGTGATCATGGGCTGCGTCGGCCAGATCGGCGAGCAGGCGATCAACGTCGCGCGCAACGCCGTGCTGGCGTCGCGACTGCCCGAGTCGGTGCCCGGCACCTCGGTCGACCGCCAGTGCGGCTCCTCGCAGCAGGCGCTGCATTTCGCTGCGCAGGCGGTGATGTCCGGCACGATGGACGTCGTGATCGCCGCCGGCGTCGAAAGCATGAGCCGGGTGCCGATGGGGGCGTCGTCGAGCCTGCCGCAGCAGCACGGCATGGGCTTCTACATGAGCGACGAGATCCGGCGCCGCTACGGCGACACCCCGTTCTCGCAGTTCATCGGCGCCGAGATGATGGCGAAGCAATACCGGCTGGAACGCGACGCGCTCGACGACTACGCGTTCGAGAGCCACCGGCGCGCGATCGCCGCGACGCGCGCCGGAGCCTTCGACGCCGAGATCGTGCCGCTTGCGGTGCTGCGCGCCGACGGCAGCCGGCCCGACGGCGCCGACGCCGACGCGGTGCACCGGGTCGACGAGGGGATCCGCTTCGACGTCACCCGCGAAGGCATCGGCGCGGTGAAGCTGCTCCAGGAGGGCGGGCGCCTCACCGCGGCGACCGCGAGCCAGATCTGCGACGGCGCGTCCGCGGTGATGGTCGTGAACGAGCGCGGGCTGGCTGCGATCGGCGTGGCGCCGCTCGCGCGCGTCCACCACATGACGGTGATCGGGCACGACCCGGTCATCATGCTCGAGGCGCCGCTGCCGGCGACCGCGCACGCGCTGAAGAAGGCCGGCATGAAGATCGCCGACATCGACCTGTTCGAGGTCAACGAGGCCTTCGCGTCGGTGCCGCTTGCGTGGCTGCAGGCGCTCGACGCCGACCCGGCGAAGCTGAACGTCAATGGCGGCGCGATCGCGCTCGGCCACCCGCTCGGCGCGTCGGGCACGCGCCTGATGACGACGCTCGTGCACGCGCTCGCCGCGCGCGGCGCACGCTGGGGCCTGCAGACGATGTGCGAGGGCGGCGGGATGGCGAACGTGACGATCGTCGAGAACCTGCAGGGTGGTCGGCGATGATCGACCTGTACTACTGGCCCACGCCCAACGGCTGGAAGATCTCGATCGCGCTCGAGGAGATGGGGCTCGCCCGCGATCGGGACTGGCGCCTGTGCCCGGTCGACATCGGTCGCGGCGAGCAGTTCACGCCCGCGTTCCTCGCGATCAGTCCGAACAACCGCATGCCGGCGATCGTCGACCATACGCCACCCGGTGGCGGCGACCCGGTGAGCGTCTTCGAGAGCGGCGCGATCCTGCTCTACCTGGCCGAGCGCACCGGCAGGCTGATGCCGGCGGACCTGCGCGGGCGCAAGGCGGTGCACGAGTGGCTGATGTGGCAGATGGGCGGCCTGGGGCCGATGCTCGGCCAGAACGGCCACTTCATGCTGTACGCGCCCGAGCAGGTGCCGTACGCGCTCGAGCGCTACGGCAAGGAGGCGCGGCGGCTCTACAGCGTGCTCGACGGCCAGCTCGGCCGCACCCGTGCCTACGTCGCCGGCGCGTTCTACTCGATCGCCGACATCGCGATCTTCGCGTGGGTGCGCACGCACAAGGCGCAGGGCATCGACCTGGACGACTACCCGCAGGTTCGGCGCTGGTACGACGAGCTGTTCCTGCGCGAGCCGGTCCGCCGGGGCCTCGAGCTGGGCAAGGCACTGCGGCGCGAAGGCCTGGACGCGGCCGCGCGGCAGGTGCTGTTCGGCCAGGACCGGCGCGCCGGGTGAGGCCGCGGTGATCGAGTGCTTCTTCGACTGCTCGAGCCCGTGGACCTGGCTCGGATTCCGCAACCTGCGCGCGCTCGCGCGCGAGCTCGACGAGCCGGTGCGATGGCGGCCGGTGCTGGTCGGCGGCATCTTCAACGCGGTCAATCCGAGCGTCTACGCGTCGCGCGACAATCCGGTGCCGGCGAAGGCCGCGTACCTGAAGAAAGATCTGCAGGACTGGGCGCGCGCCGCCGGCGTGCGGATCGTCTTCCCGCCGACGGTGTTCCCGGTCAACAGCGTGAAGGCGATGCGGGCGTGCATCGTGCTCGAGCCGCGCGGCCTGCTCCCCGACTTCGCCGAGCGGGTGTTCGAGGCCTACTGGTCGCGCGACCGCGACATCTCGCAGGACGCCGAGCTGCGCGCGATCGCGACCGCGGCCGGCATCGACGCGGACGCGCTGCTCGACGCCATCCAGGCGCCGGACGTGAAGGCGGCGCTCAAGGCCAACACCGACGAGGTGATCCGTCGCGGCGGCTTCGGCTCGCCGACCTTCTTCGTCGACGGCGACGACATGTATTTCGGCAACGACCGGCTCGACCTGGTGCGCGCGGCGGTCCTCGCCGCGCGCCGACCACGCAGCCCACGCCTCCCGGGAGAGACGAACGATGCGGATCGGTGACGGCCTGAAGGGCAAGCGCGTGCTGGTCGTGCAGGCAGGCGACTTCATGGGCCCGGCGTTGTGCGAGGCCTTCGCGGCGCACGGGGCGGACCTCGTCGCCGATCCGCGTCCGCTCGATGCGCCCGACGCGGTGGCGGCCGTCGTGCGCGACGCCGGCCGGATCGACGTCTTCATCGGCAACATGTCGGTGCCGGCACCGCAGACGAAGGTCGAGGCGGTCGGCGACGACGAATGGCGAACGGTGTTCGGCCACCTCGTCGATCCGCTGCCCCGCATCGGCCGCGAGGTGCTGCCGCAGATGCTCGCGCGCCGCGAGGGCAAGGTCGTGATCATGGGCAGCGCGACCGCGCTGCGCGGCCAGCGCAAGGTGTCGGCGTACAGCGCGGCGCGTGGCGCGCAGGTCTCGTGGGTGCGCAGCGTCGGCGTCGAGGTGGCGCCGTCGAACGTGCAGGTCAACCTGATCGCGCAGAACTTCGTCGAGAACCCCACCTACTATCCGCCGGAGGTCTGCGCACTGCCCGCCTTCCAGGAGCGCCTGCGCCGGGAGGTGCCGCTCGGCCGGCTCGCGCGCGCCGAGGAGGACGCGTTGTTCGCGGTGTTCCTTGCGTCCTCCGAGGTGAACTTCTTCGCCGGCCAGAGCATCGCGTTCTCGGGCGGGTGGGTGGCGTAGCGTGCCGCCGCGATGACCGTGACGGCGACGCGGGTCGCCCGCGAGTGCCTCGGTGCGGCCGGCGCGCCGGCGCCGTCGGTCGACACGGTTTTCACCGGCAGCGGCGCGCTGGCCTCCGCCTTCCCGGTCACCGACCTCGCGGCGGGATCGGTCGCGGCGGCCGGCGGCGCACTGGTGTCGCTGATCGGGCAGGCGCACGGTGTAGGCGCGTCGCTGCGCGTCGACCGGCGGCTCGCGTCGTTCTGGTTCCAGTCGTCGATCCGACCGGTCGGGTGGGCGTTGCCGCCGGTCTGGGACGCGATCGCCGGCGACTATCCGTGCCGCGACGGCTGGATCAGGCTCCACACGAACGCGGCGTCGCATCGCGCGGCGGCGCGGCGGGTGCTCGGCGCCCACGACGACAGGGCGTCGATCGCAGGCGTCGTCGCCGGATGGGACGCGGCGGCGCTGGAGGACGCGATCGTCGCGGCCGGCGGATGTGCGGCGCGGATGTGCTCGGTGAACGAATGGCGCGCGCATCCGCAGGGCGCGGCGGTCGCCGGCGAGCCGCTGGTGCACGTCGACGTCGGCGACGCGGCGAAGGCGCCGGCGTGGCCGGTGCCGCGGCAGCGTCCGCTCGACGGCATCCGGGTGCTCGACCTGACCCGCGTGCTGGCAGGACCGGTTGCCACGCGCTTCCTCGCCGGCTACGGCGCCGACGTCCTGCGGATCGATCCGCCGTGGTGGGACGAACCCGCGATCGCGCCGGAAGTCACGCTGGGCAAGCGCTGCGCGCGGCTCGACCTGCGCGAACCGGTCGACCGTGCCTGCTTCGAATCGCTGCTGGCCGGCGCCGACGTGCTGCTGCACGGCTACCGGCCCGGCGCGCTCGACGCGCTCGGCTACGGCCCGAAGGCCCGGCGCCGGATCTCGCCCGGACTCGTCGACGTGAGCCTCGACGCCTACGGCTGGACCGGGCCGTGGGCGACGCGGCGCGGCTTCGACAGCCTCGTGCAGATGAGCAGCGGCATCGCGCACGAAGGCATGCGCTGGTCCGGGGCCGACGCGCCGACGCCGCTGCCGGCCCAGGCGCTCGACCACGCGACCGGCTATCTGCTCGCGGCCTGCGCGATCGCGGGTCTCGGCAGGCGGGTCGCCGACGGGCGCCCGACGACCTGCCGCGTGTCGCTCGCACGCACGGCGGGCCTGCTGCTCGGGCTGCCGCGCGAACCGCAGGATGCGCCGCTCGCGCCGCCGGGCGCGGCCGACGTCGTTCCCGCGCCCGAGGTGACGCCGTGGGGCGACGCGAGTCGCCTGCTGCCGCCGCTCGAGATCGACGGCACGCCGTGCCGCTGGTCCCGGGGCGCGGCGCGGCTCGGCGGCGACCCGGCGGGGTGGGCGGAGCGGGCGCTCGCTTGCAAGGCGCGCGTGTGAGCGTTCGGCCGGGGTGCGCGTGCCGCTCGGGCAGGCGTCGATCGGATCAGGCCGATGCGGCCGCGCGGATCCGCCTGGCGAGCCACAGCAGCCCCAGGGCGAGCGCGATGCCGATGCCGTCCGCCAGCCAGTCGGCCCACTCGCCGTCGCGCCAGCCGGTGAGCGCCTGCGCCACCTCGATCGCGCCGCCGAGCACGAACAGGCCGATCAGCACGCGACGCCAGTGCGACGTGTACCCCACCAGCCCGAGCACCGCGAGCCCGCCGAAGGCGAGCGCGTGCTGGACCTTGTCCGAGTACTGGAAGATGACGGACGGCATCATGCGCGAGGGCGTCAGCGTCGCGGCGAGGACGACGGCGATCGCCACCCAGAACAGCACGCGGGCGAGGGGCTGCAGCGACGCGAGACCGCGTCGTGCCGCACGGCAGGTGGAGGCTTGCAACGGGAAGGTCAGAAGTAGAAGTTCAGGAACATGCCGACGTGGTCGCCGCTGACGGTGGGGAGGCCGTCCTTCGACTCGTAGCGTTCGACGACGCCACGCAGCTTGAGGCCGAGCAGGCGATTGAAGCGGTACTCGATCTCGAGCACCGGCCCCAGCGACGTCTCGTAGCGCTGGTCGGCGCCGAAGAACCCGCGATCGCTCTCGAGCTTCGGGTCGAGGGCGAGGCGCAGGCCGCCGCCGACGCGCCATCCCGGCGCGAACTCGAGGTGCGCGAGCGCCTCGAGCGGGAATCGGCGAAAGCTCACCGAGCCGTTGGCCGCGGAGGCCGCGTCGACGTGGTAGCCGAGCGAAGCGGCCATGGTGACGCGCGGCGCGAGGCGGAATTCGGCGCCCGCGTGCAGCTGGAGCAGGCCGCCGCCGCGTAGCGTGTAGCTGCTGCCGTCGGTATAGCGGGCGGTGATCAGGCGGTCGCCGCCGCCGGTGAGGCCGAAGCCGACGAACGCACGCACCGGGCGCTCGGCGACGATCTCCAGCGACTGCGCGCGCGCGATCCCGCTCGCCCCCGACAGTGCGGCGGCCAGCACCAGCGCTGCGCCCACCGGTGCGGCGCGGCCGCCGACGCGGCCGCGGGCGCGCGACGACCCGGCCGGCGATGGATCGAAGGGCGGGCGATGGAGGGGTGTGCTCATGTCGGTGTCGATCGAGGCGAGGAAGCGCGCGGCCCGCGGGTCGGGTGCCGGGTTCGGGAGGTCGGAGGGCGCCCATCATCGCCGCGCCCGGCGGTCGCGGTCAATCCCGTCCGTCCGGGTTTCGCGGGTCGCGACGAGCCGTCGACATCGGGAGCGGGACGGTGAACTGCCACAGCCAGCACTCGAGCAGCGTCAGCTCGATTTCGACGCGTGTCTGCTGCGCCGAGGCCCCGTCGTCGGCGCAGGCCTCGAGCGTGTCGGCCAGGACGGCACATACGTCCGCCTCGGCCTGCGGTGCGAATGCAAGGAGCGCGCCCGAGGTCCGCACGCGATCGGCGACCTGCACCAGTCTCGCGCCGGCGAGGAGCCCGGGCTCGACCTCGGCAGCGAGCTGCGGGTCGTCGACGTTGACGCCGACGCTGCGATCGTCGCCGGATGGATCGTCGTGCGTTTCGCCGTCGGTCAGGTCGACGAGGCGGCAGCCGAAGCCTTCGTGTACCTCGACGATCCGATAGAGCCGCAGCGGCTCCCGCGCCAGCGACGCGAGCCAGTCGCGGTGCGTCGGCGTCAGCGACGGTCCGCCGGGGCCGAGCAGCAGGTCCGCGATCGACTGCCAGTGATCGCCGCTGCCGATCTCGCCCGCCGCGATCAGGTGCTCGCTCAGGTTCGCGATCACGGCCTGCTGCAGGCCCGTCTCCAGGTCTTCCGGATGCAGCGCTTCGTCGTGGTCCGGCCACACCGCGTCGAGCAGCGATTCGTATGCGCGCCCGTAGGCCTTCCGGTGCCTCGCCTGCAGCCAGTCGCGCGCGATGTCCAGCGCCGCGTGCGGATGGTCGCGCGTCGCCTGCGATCGCGTCGCGTCGTCGTCGCGCAGGTGGCAGTGCTTGTACTTGCGACCGCTGCCGCAGTGACACGGGTCGTTGCGGCCGGGCCTGGATGACATGATCGAATCGCTGCGGAGGGCCGCAGAATCGGGTGGACGTTCCGGGACGATACCATCGAGGCCGATCCCCCAGCCTCGACCCGAGCCCCTCCGTGCCCCCGACGTCCGATGCCATGCGGCGCCGACCCACCGCCGCCACCGCCGCCGCCGCCGCCGCCTCGCCGCTGCCGGTACCGTCCCCTGTGCCCGCAGGTCGGCGCTGAGCGGCGTGTCGGTGCGACTCGAGCTCAGGCTCCATCCGCCGGTCGTCGCGGCGATCGCGGCGGCGGCGATGTGGGTGCTCGACGCCGTCTTGCCGGTGGTCGAATTCGCGCTGCCGTGGGGGCGCGCACCGGTCGCGCTCCCCGCGCTCGCCGGCGGCGCCTGCGCCGTCGCCGGACTGATCGCGTTCCGGCGCGCGCGCACGACCATCGATCCGCACCGGCCGCACGACGCGGCGCGGCTCGTCGATCGGGGCATCTACCGCGTCACCCGGAATCCGATGTATCTCGGCATGCTGCTGGTGCTCGTCGCATGGGCGATGCACCTGCGCAGCGGGTCGCCGCTGGTGATGCTGCCGCTGTTCGTCGCGTATCTGACGCGCTACCAGATCGTCCCCGAGGAGCGGGCGCTGCGCGCGCGGTTCGGCGACGACTACGCGCGCTACACGCGGGCCGTGAGACGCTGGCTGTGACCCGGGGGCCGCGACCCGCGAGCGCCGACGCGGACGACATCCACGCGCGCCTCGGCGTGCGCCGGCCGATCAACGCGGCCGGCACCTTCACGCCGCTCGGCGTGTCGCGTTCGCCGCCGGCGGTCGGCAGGGCGGTCGCGGCGGCGCTCGGCGGCTTCTTCGTCGTCGACGAACTGCAGGCGCTCGCGAGTCGCCGCCTCGCCGCCTGGAGTGGCGCCGAGGCGGGCACCGTCGTGCACTGCGCGTCGGCGGCGATCACGCTGTCGGTCGCGGCGGCGATCGCCGGCGACGACCCGGCGCGGATCGCCGCGCTGCCCGCTACCGACGGGCTCGCAGACCGCGTCGTGCTGCCGGCGACCCACGCGGTCGACTACGGCCACCCGATCGAGCAGGACGTGCGTCTGGCCGGCGGGCGCGTCGTCCTGGCGGGCGACGCCGACGCCTGCGATCTCGAGCAGCTGCGCATCGCGCTCGAGGCGCCGGGTGTCGCCTGCCTGCTGCTGGTGTCGTCGCGGCTGGTGCGCGGCGCGCCGCTCGCGCTCGATCGCGCGGTCGCGCTCGGCCATCGGCGCGGCGTGCCGGTGGTCATCGACGGCGCGGCACAGGACAGGCGCGTCGGCGCGCTGCTCGCGACCGGCGCCGACCTCGTGCTGTTCAGCGGCCAGAAGTACCTCGCGGCACCGACCGCGGGCGTCGTCGTCGGGCGCGCGCCGCTGGTGAAGGCGGTCCGGATGCAGGAGAAGGGCATCGGCCGGGCGATGAAGGCGAGCAAGGAAGCGATCGTCGGCCTGCTCGCCGCGCTCGATGCGCGTGCGCACGAGGATCCGGACGCCTGGCGCGACGCACAGGCGGCGAAGGCGCGGCGGTTCGCCGACGCGGTCGGCCGGCTCCCCGGCCTGCGGGCGACGCTCGAGATGGACCCTGCGGGCATGCCGTTCCCGCGCGTGCGGCTGCAGCCCGAGCCCGCGCTCGCCGGTGTCGACGCGGCGACGCTCGCGCAGCGTCTCCAGGACGGATCGCCGCCGATCCACGTGATGCGCCACGCGCTCGCGAGCGGCGCGCTCGTCGTCGAACTCGTCGGTCTGCGCGACGACGAGGTCGCGGCGATCGCCGACGCCCTCGGCGCCCTGCTCGACCGGCGCGACGCCGCTGCGGCGCCACCACCACCCGAATGAAGAAGGCCGACCCCGCCATGACGATCCGCATCCGCACCCGAATCACCGAGATGCTCGGCATCCGCTACCCGATCATCCAGGGCGGCATGCAGTGGGTCGGGCGCGCCGAGCTCGCGTCGGCTGTGTCGAACGCCGGCGGCCTCGGCATCCTCACCGCGCTCACGCAGCCCGAGCCCGATGCGCTGGCCGCCGAGATCGAGCGCTGTCGGGGCATGACCGACGCGCCCTTCGGCGTCAACCTGACGATCCTGCCGACGGCGAAGGCGCCGCCGTACGAGGAATACCTCGACGTC
Organism: Lautropia sp.; assembly: GCA_050248115.1. GTDB lineage: Bacteria > Pseudomonadota > Gammaproteobacteria > Burkholderiales > Burkholderiaceae_E > Lautropia. The sequence continues at coordinate 410,273 of JBFWSZ010000005.1, read as the reverse complement.
GCGATCAAGTGTGGCGTCAAGGTGCTCGAGACCGCGGGCCGGAGCCCTGCGCGGTTCATCGAGAAGGCGACGGCGGCCGACATGTCGATCATCCACAAGTGCACGTCGGTGCGTCACGGGCTGTCGGCCGAACGCGCCGGCGTCTCCGCGATCTCGATCGACGGCTTCGAGTGTGCGGGCCATCCGGGCGAGGACGACGTCGGGGGATTGGTGCTGTTCCCCGCCGCCGCCAGGAAGATCAAGGTGCCGCTGATCGCATCCGGCGGAATCGGCGACGGCCGCACGATGGCTGCCGCGCTGGTGCTCGGTGCCGAGGGCGTGAACATGGGCACGCGCTTCTGCGCGACGCGCGAGGCGCCGATCCACGACCAGGTGAAGCAGGCGCTGGTCGACGCGAGCGAACGGGACACGCGGCTGATCCTGCGCAACCTGCGCAATACCGGCCGGGTGCTCGACAACGCGGTGTCGACCGAGGTCAACGCCATCGAGCATCGTCCCGGAGGCAGCGGCTACGAGGACGTCGCGCACCTCGTCGCCGGCGAGCGCGGACGTCGGACGCTCGAGGCGGGCGAGGTGCAGCAGGGGCTGGTGTGGGCGGGCCAGGTCGTCGGCCTGATCGACGACGTGCCCAGCTGCGCAGAACTGCTCGACCGGATGATGCGCGAGTGCGTCGATCACCTGGCGACGGCGCGCGGCTATTTCATCGGCTGAGCCACTGCCGGCGGGGCGCGAGCATCGCCGGCGGTGTCCTTCAGTCGAATCGGTAGTGCTCGCGGTTGAGCACCGCGCCGATCGACGTGACCTCCTCGGGAAACAGCTGCAGGCCGAGCTGGGTGTTGCAGTACTCGACCATGCCGCGCAGGAACGACGGCGAGTTGATGCGGCCCTTCGGCCGGTAGATCGCCGAGCCGTCGCCGCCGACGTTGCGCGCGTGGCAGGCCTCGCATTCGTGCTGCTCGATGAGGGCCTTGCCCTCGTCGAGGTTCGCGCCGTCGAACACGCTCGCGGCGCGCTCGCCCGATCGCACGGCGGTGTCTGCGGCGGTGTCCGCGGCGCTCGCGTCCGGCACCAGCAGGTCCGCGCGATACCCGGCGACGCTGCCCACGATCGCGATCGTCGCGGCGATCCGCAGCATTGCCGCTCGCCCCGTGCCGCGCAAGGCGCGTGCGCGTCGTCGATTGCCCAGGCGCATCGGCATGATTCCCTCCTCGCGTCGGATACGGGCGCCCGGTCGCGGGCGCGCATCCTCAATCATAGGTCAACGCGGAAGCATCGACGACGACGCGCGGGACGGCCGCCGCTTCGAATGTAAATCCGTCTTGCAATCGGCCCCGCGTGCGCCTAGAGTGATACCTGCTCGATGTCCGGTCGATTCCATCCAGGCGCCGAACGCGTCTCCAGACGGGATGCGCCGCCTTCATGACCGGCCGGACTCGGGGTTCATGGCCGCCACTCGCGACCACTTTCGGGGCGCGGCACAGTCCGCGCCCCATTCATGTCCGCGCCCCATGCGCCCGCCCTCCGACCGCAGACGCGCCGGCGTCCGCGGCGCGAACGGGCATCAGCCGGCGCGGACCTTGGCGGCGGCAGCGCGGGCGCGCTGCATCATGAACGCGAGATCCGACGCGATCGCGATGTAGGTGCAGCCGAGCGACAGGTAGCGCTCGGCGATCGCCTCGTCGGCTGCGAGCGCCCCGACCGCCTTGCCGGCGTTGCGGGCCGCTTCGATCACGCGCGTCGCCTGCTCGTACACCCGGTCGTTCGCGACCTGGCCGAGCATCCCCATGTCGGCCGACAGGTCGGCCGGTCCGACGAAGAGCGCGTCGATGCCGTCGACCGCCGCGATCGCCGCCGCGGCATCGACGCCGCGCGCGGTCTCGATCTGCGCGATGATCGCGATCTCGGCGCCGGCCTTGCCCAGGTAGCCGTCGACCGCCCCATAGCGGCTGGCGCGGTGCATTGCGGCGACGCCGCGCGCGCCCTGCGGCGGGTAGCGCGTCGACGCCACCGCAGCCCGCGCCGCGGCCACGTCGTGGATCATCGGGAACATCAGCGTCTGCGCGCCGACGTCGAGCACGCGCTTGACCATCACCGGATCGTGGCCCGGCACGCGCACGACCGCCGAGCAGGCCGGATTGCCGCCGATCGACTGCATCTGCGCGCGCGCGTCGCGAACGTCGGCGGCCGAGTGCTCCATGTCGACGACGAGGAAGTCGAACCCGGCCCAGGACATGGCCTCGGCGCTGACGGCGCTGTCCATCATCAGCCAGCTGCCCACCGGGCCTTCGCCGGCCTGCACCATCGCCTTGAATCGATTGCGTGGAATGTCCATCAGAAGATCTCCGGTTCGCCGACGCCACCGCGTCCGGCCATGAAGTCGAAATCGCACCCCTGCGGGGCCTGGGTCACGTGCGCCGCGTAGAGCGCCGCGTAGCCGCGCGAGGGCGGCGCCTTCGGCGCGGGAAGCTCGGCGCGGCGGCGCGCGAGTTCGTCGTCGGGCACGTGCAGCGTGAGCCTGCGCGCGGCGAAGTCGAGCTCGATCGGATCGCCGTCGCGCACCAGCGCGAGCGGTCCGCCCGCGGCCGATTCGGGCGCCACGTGCAGCACGCAGGCGCCGAAGTGCGTGCCGCTCATGCGCGCGTCCGAGACCCGCAGCATGTCGCGCACGCCCGCCTCAAGCAGCTTGCGGGGGATCGGGAGGTTGCCCCACTCGGGCATCCCGGGCGCGCCGAGCGGCCCGCCGCCGCGAAGCACCAGCACCGTGTCGGCGGTGACCGGAAGCGCCGGGTCGTCGATCCGTGCGGCCATGTCGGCGGGTCCGTCGAAGACGAGCGCGGGGCCGGTGTGCGCGAGCAGGCGCTCGTCGGCGGCGGTCGCCTTGATCACGCAGCCGTCGGGCGCGAGATTGCCCGACAGCACGCTGATCGCCGGCCGCGTCGTCACCGGCGCGGCGATCGGGCGGATCACGTCGTCGTCGTGCCACGCGTCGGCATCACGCAGCGCGATGTTCTCGCCGATCGTCCGCCCGCTGACCGTCGGGCAGCCGGTGTCGATGCGATCGCCGAGCCTGCGCATCAGCGCCGGCAGCCCGCCGGCCATGAACAGGTCCTGCATCAGGTGGCGCCCCGCCGGCATCAGGTCGACCAGCAGCGGCACCTCGTGCGAGCGTCGCTCGAAGTCGTCGAGCGACAGCGTGACCTCGGCGCGCCGCGCCATCGCGATCAGGTGGATCGGCGCATTGGTCGAGCCGCCGCAGGCGAGCACGGTCGTGACCGCATTGAGGAAGGACGCGCGGCTCAGCAGCCGCGACGGCGCGAGACGCTCCCACGCGAGCCCGACCGCGCGCCGGCCCGCACCCACGACCATCCGCTCGTGGTCGGCGTCGGCCGCGGGGATCGCGGCGGCGCCTGGCAGCGACAGGCCGAGCGCCTCGATCGCGAGCGTCATCGTCGACGCGGTACCCATCGTGTTGCAGGTGCCGATGGTACGCGTCATCTCGGTCTCGAGCCGGATCCACTGCGCCTCGTCCAGGTGGCCTGCGCGGTACTCGTCGTGGAACCTTCGCGTGTGCGTGCCGGCGCCGACCTTCACGCCGCGCCGGCTCGCGTTCATCATCGGGCCGGCCGGCACGAAGATGCAAGGCACGTCCGCGCTCACCGCCCCCATCACCAGGCCCGGCCCGGTCTTGTCGCAGCCGCCGAGCAGCAGCACCGCGTCGAGCGGGTGCGAGCGGACGAGTTCCTCGGCCTCCATCGCGAGCAGGTTGCGGTAGAGCATGGTCGTCGGCTTGACCATCACCTCGCCCAGCGACAGCACCGGCAGCTCGACCGGGAACCCGCCGGCGGCGAGGACGCCGCGCGCCGCCGCCTGCGCACGCTCGCGCAGGTGCGCGTGGCAGGGGCTGAGCCCGCTCCACGCGTCTAGGATGCCGATCACCGGCTTGCCGACGAACTCGTCTCGCGCGAAGCCGATCTGCTGCAGGCGCTGGCGATGCGCGAACGAGCGCATGTCGTTGCGCCCGAACCAGCGATGGCTGCGCAGCGTGCGCGGGTCGCGGCTCGCCGGCTCCCGGGCCGCCGGTTCCGCCGTCACTGGATCGTCGCGCCAGAGCGCTTGATGATGTCCTTCCAGCGCTCGTTCTCCGCGCGCACGAAGGCGGTGAACGCCGCCGTGTCGCGTTCGCGGACCGGCGTGCCCGCCTTCGCGAGCTTCTCGCGGACCTCCGGCACCGCGAGCGCCTTCGCCAGCGCCGCCGACAGCTTCGCGACCACGTCCTTCGGCAACCCGGCCGGCCCGACCAGCCCCTGCCACCCGGCGACCTCCATGCCGGGGAAGCCCTGTTCGGCGGCCGTCGCGACCTTCGGCAGCTGCGCGTCGCGCGTCGGGCTCGTCACCGCGATCGCCTTGAGCTTGCCGGCCTCGATCTGCGGCTTGAGCACCGCGCCGACGTCGATCATGATCTGGGTCCGGCCGGCGATCAGGTCGATGACGGCGGGCGACGAGCCCTTGTAGGGCACGTGCGTCATCTTCAGCCCGCCCTCCTTGTTCAGCAGCTCGCCGTTCAGGTGCGTGATCGAGCCGTTGCCGCCCGACGCGTAGTTCACCTTGCCGTCGTTGCGCTTCGCCCACTCGACGAATTCCTTGAGCGAGTTCGCCGGGTGGTCAGCCGGCACCGCGGCGACGAAGTAGGTCTCGAGCACCTGGCTGATGGTGCTCAGCTCCTTGATCGGGTCGTAGGGCGGCTTCGCCATCATGTTGGGCGCGAGCACCATCGGGCCGATGTTGCCGACGATCAGCGTGTAGCCGTCGGGGGCGGAACGCGCGATCTCGGTCATCGCGATCGTGCCGCCTGCGCCGCCCTTGTTCTCGACGACGATCGGCTGGCCGAGCGTCTCGCTCAGGTACGGCGCCAGCAGGCGTGTCGTGTAGTCGAGTCCGCCGCCGGGTGGAAAGCCCACCAGCATCCGGATCGGCTTGGTCGGGTAGGCCTGCGCGCCTGCGGCCGCGGGAAGCGCGAGTGCGAGGCCGGTCGCGATCGCGAACGCGCCGGCGCGGATCGTGGCCTTGCGGAACAGGGTCGGGCTTGATGTCGTCATCGGGTCGTGCCTCCTCGTGGTGTGGTCTTGCTGGATCGATCAGTCGGGGGTCGTCGCGGCCGCGGCAGGCGGCGCGGCCGCCGGAGCCGGGGCCTCTCGCTGCAGCCAGGTGCGCGCGTGCCGGCCGGTGTTTCGCACGTGCGTCGACAGGGTCTCGGACAGCAGGTCCACGTCGCCCTTGCGCACGAGCTCGGCGATGCGCCGGTGCATCTTCACCGACGCCGCCATCACCTCCGGCATCGTGTGCACGCGCGTGCGCAGCGTCGCGATCTTCGCGGCGATCCGGCCGTAGGCCTCGACGAGGAAGGGGTTGCCGGACGACTCGACGATGATCCGGTGGAAGTCGGCGTCGAGCCGCTGGTAGCCGCGAAAGTCGCCGCGCCCGACCGTCTCCTGCATCGGGCGCACCGCCAGGGCGAGTGCCCTCGCGAAGGCCTGCTGGCGACGCTCGACCCCGAATCGCGCGGCGGCGAGCTCGATCACCTCGCGCGCCTCGCACAGCGCGTCGATGTCCTCCGGCTGCAGCTTGAACACCCAGGTGCCGCGCTGCGGATGCGATTCGATCAGCCCCTCCGCCCGCATCCGGAACAGCGCCTCGCGCACCGGGGTCTTGCTGATGCCGAGCATCTGCGACAGTCGCAGCTCGGACAGCTGGTCGCCGAACTTGAAGTCGCCCTCGATGATCGCGTCGCGGATCGCGGCCTCGGCCATCGCATTCAGCGATTGCGGCCGTGCCAGCCGCGGCATGCCGGTCGCCGTGCGCGCGAGCGCCCGGTCCGGCGCTTCGTCGGTGGCTGCGCGTGGGTCGGGAAGGGTATCCGCCATCTGGTATATCGTATTCCAGGATCCGTGGCGCGGGCGACCCGCGGCGTTCCGGATCCGGCGGGTCCGCCGCCGGCTGGTGTACGCTTGCGCCCCTTCCGAATCCGCGCCCGGCGAGGCCGCGGCCACGCGACCCCACCCGGATCCACCGGACATGTCAGTCAAGGCCCTGATCAGGCATCCCGAATTCGGCGTCGGCGCCCGCGAGATGGCGACCGTGCTGCCGGGGATGGCGGCCTGGGGCGTGATGACCGGGGTCGCGATGCTCAAGTCGGGCATGAGCGTGGCCGAGGCGACGCTGATGGCCGTCGTCGTCTTCGCCGGCAGTTCGCAGCTGGCGGCGATGCCGCTCATCGCCGCGGGGGCGTCCGACGCGGTGATCCTCGCGACCGCCTTCTGCGTGAACCTGCGCTTCGTCGTCTTCAGCGCCCACCTGCGCGATTACGTCGCGCACCACGGCCGATGGCAGCGGATGCTGCGTGGCTATCTGATGGCCGACATCGGCTATTCGTTCTTCGTCGGCCGCTTCCCCGAGGTGCCGACGGATGCCCGGGCGCGGGAGGCCTGCGACGCCTACTGGCTCGGCAGCGGCCTGACCGGCTGGGCCGCATGGGTCGTGTCCGGGCTCGCCGGCATCGCGCTCGGCAACGCCGTGCCGGTCGCCTGGGGGCTTCCCTTCGCCGGCGTGCTCGCGCTGCTCGGGATCCTCTACTCGCTGACGACGAGCCGGCTGCGGGCGGTGTCCGTTGCCGTCGCCGGCGCGGTCGCGGTGCTCGCCTTCGCGATGCCGCTGAAGCTGAACATCGTCGTCGCGATCGTCGCATCGGTGATCGTCTGCATGCTGCTCGAGCGCTCGTTGGCCGCGCGACCGTCCCGATGAACGAGACCGACCTGCACACGCTCCTCACGATCGCCGGCCTGGCCGTGGTGACGATGGTCACGCGCTCGTTCTTCTTCCTGCCCGAGAGGCCGTGGCCGATGCCGGCGTGGGCGCGTCGCGGACTGAACTACGCGCCGGTCGCCGCGCTCGCGGCGGTCATCGTGCCGGAGATGACGATGACCGACGGTCAGTTCGTCGGCACCTGGCAGGACGCCCGGCTGTACGCCGTCCTCGCCGGCTCGGCGTGGTATGCATGGCGCCGCGGCGTGCTCGGCACGATCGTCGCCGGCATGGCGGTGTACCTGCCGCTGCACGTGGGGCTGGGCTGGTAGGATCGGGCGCATGAGCGACATCGCGAATCACGTCGGCTGCAGCCGGGGCGGCGTCGCCGCGGATGCACGGCGCGCGGCAGGCGTTTCACGGAGGGCCGCCGGGTGAGCGACGCGGTACTCGTCATCGACGTCCAGCAGGGCCTGTGCGAAGGCGAGGGCGTCGCGTGGGACTGCGACGGCACGATCGCGCGGATCAATGCGCTCACCGCCCGGGCGCGTGTCGCCGGCGTGCCGGTCGTGTTCGTGCAGCACGAGTCGGCTGCCGGCGATCTCGCCTACGGCTCGCGCGGATGGCGGCTGGCAGAAGGGCTCCAGGTCGAGGCGGGCGACCTTCGCGTGCGCAAGACCACGCCCGACGCGTTCCTGCGCACCGACCTCCAGGCGCTGCTCGACGCCCGGGGCGTTCGACGCGTCGCCGTGTGCGGCATGCATTCGGAGTTCTGCATCGACTCCACGACGCGGGGTGCGCTCGCGCGAGGCTACGCGGTCGACCTGGTGTCGGACGCGCACACCTCAGCGGGCAACGCGGCGCTGGCGCCGCAGCAGGTCATCGCCCACCACAATGCGACGCTGGCGAGCCTCACGAGTTTCGGCCCGCGCGCGCGGGCGGTCACGAGCGGGCAGTGGCTGCCCGGGCAGCAGGGCGATCCGCAGGCCGCAGATGCGCTGCCCGCCGATGCGCAGCAGGACACCGGCGGCCGCCTCCGGTCGCTGTACGACGCGAACGGCGGCGTGGCGGGCATCTTCAGCGAGAAGGTCGCCGACTATGTCGCCTCGAGACCCGACTACCCGGCGGCGCTGTTCGACATGCTCGCCTCGTCCTGCGGGATCGGCACCGACAGCACGGTGGCGGACGTCGCCGCCGGCACCGGGCTCCTCACGCACGGCCTGCTGCAGATGGGCTGCTCGGTCGTCGCCGTGGAGCCGAACGCGCCGATGCGTCGCGCTGCCGACCACGCGCTCGCGCGCTTCGCGCGCTATCGCAGCGTCGCGGGCTCCGCCGAATGCCTTCCGCTCGACGACGCGTCCGTCGACCTGGTGACCGTCGGGCACGCGTTCCACTGGTTCGAGGTCGGCGCCGCGCGCGCCGAGTGCCTGCGCGTGCTGCGGCCCGCCGGCCAGGTGGCGCTCGTCTGGAACGACCGGCTGACGACCGACCCGCTGCACCGGGCGCTCGACGAGATCCTCGACGCGTTCGGCGGCGAGAAGCGCGCCGCGCTGGTTGCGCACGAGGAGCGCGGCGACCTCGCGGCGTTCTTCGGGCGCACGACGCCGGCGGCGCACCGGTGGCCGCATGCGCACCGGCTCGACGCCGGCGGCCTGGAAAGCCTGGCGTTCTCGCGTTCGTACATGCCGTCGCGCGACTCGCCGCGCGGCAGGCAGGCGTCACGCGCGCTCGCCGAACTGCACGCACGTTTCGCGCGGGACGGCACGCTGCTCGCGCGGTACACGACCGTCGCGTGGGTCGCGCGCCCGTCCTGAGCATGCCGCGCGCGCGAGCGGCCATCCCCCTGGCGCCGCCGATGCCGGTGGTCGCCCCTTGCGCTGCCGTCCCCGCCGTCGTCGTGGCCTGCCTGGCCGCGGTGGCGCTGTCCGCCTGCACCGCGCAGCAGGGCTATGCCACCGGCCAGGCGTGGCAGCGCAACGAGTGCAACCGGATCCCGGGCTACGAGGAGCGGCGACGGTGCCTCGAGCGCGTCGAGCAGTCGTACGAGGCGTATCGCCGCGACGCGCAGACGGCGACGGATCCGAAGTGACGCCTGCCGGCGCCGTGCGCGGGCGTCATCGACGCGGCGCGAGCCCGGCCGCGTCCATCGTCTCCCGCCACCACGCGCCGTCGACCCGGCCGGCCCAGTCGTTGTGGCCTGCGCCCTCGATCTCGCGCCGGTGCTTCGGCGCGCTCAGCGCGTCGAACAGGGCGCGGCCGAAGCGCGCCGGCACGACCGCGTCGTCGGTCGCCAGCGCGACGACGACGGGCTTGTCGAAGTCCGCCAGGTGGCTGGCGGTGTCCCACGGTTCGCGCAGCATCGCCCGGACCGGCAGCCACGGGTAGTGGTACGCCGCCACTTCGGCGAGCCGATCCCACGGCGTGATCAGCACCAGGCCCGCGATGCGGTCGCGCACGCGTGCCGCCGCCGCCGCCGCCACCGCGGCGCCGAGCGACTCGCCGACCACCACGATCGGCGCGCCGAACGCCGCGTGTACCCGCCCGATCGTCGCCGCGGCGTCGTCGATCAGCACCTGCTCGGACGGCTTGCCGTTCCGGGGTCCGTAGCCCGGGTATTCGGCGAGGATCGTCCTCAGGCCGGCGTCGGCCAGCGGCGGCAGGTAGAACGCACGATGACCGGCGTGGCCGGCGTTGCCGTGGAACACGACGGCCGTGCCCCGGATGGTCGCGCCGGGTGCGGGTTCGGCGATCAGCCCCCGGACCTCGTCGCGATCCGGCCAGACGGGCAGGAGCGTGGACTCGTAGGCGGCGAGCGGTGTCCGCGTCGGCAGATAGAGCAGCCGGTCCTGGAACAGCACGAGCGTCGCGAACAGCATCGCGACCGCAAGCAGTGCGAGGAGGGCGACGAGTGCGACGACGGCGAAGATGGACATCGACGAACGGGGCAGGGGCAGGGCCGGACGGTGGCGACGTCACCCGATCATGCCACGGCTTCGCCTGCCCGCACACGCGCTATGCTTCGGCCGGACGTCGGCGCCGGCACCGGCGCACGACCGGGCGATTCGGGCGGTTGCCATCGACCGACCCGACCTCGCCGATCCGTCCGATAGACCCTTCCGACCGATCCGACCCCAGGCACGGCCGCCCATGCAGATCCTCGTCGTCAATCCCAACACCACCGCATCGATGACCGCGGGGATCGCGGCTGCCGCCCGCGCGGCCGCGGCCGCCGGCACGACGATACGAAGCGTCAATCCGTCCGACGGCCCGGCGAGCATCGAAGGCTATGTCGACGAGGCCTACTGCGTGCCCGGGCTGCTCGGCGAGATCCGGCGTGCGCAAGCGCGACCGCCCGCGCCCGACGCCGTGGTCATCGCGTGCTTCGACGACACCGGGCTCGACGCGGCGCGCTGCGTCGCGAGCGGGCCGGTGGTCGGTATCGGCGAGGCGGCGTTCCACATGGCCAGCCTCCTCGCCGGACGCTTCGGCGTGGTGACGACGCTCGCGCGCTCGATCGCGGCGATCGAGCACAACCTCGTGCGCTACGGCTTCGCGTCGCGCTGTTGCGGCGTGCGCGCGAGCGAGGTGCCGGTGCTGTCGCTCGAGGATCCGGCGTCGGACGCCCGCGAGCGGATCTCCGCCGAGATCGCGCGCGCGATCGAGCACGACCGCGCGGAGGCGATCGTGCTCGGTTGCGCCGGGATGGCCGATCTGGCGGGTGCGCTGTCGCAGCGTCACGGCGTACCGGTGCTCGACGGCGTCGCCTGCGCCGTCCGGCTCGCCGAGTCGCTGGTCGTCCTCGGACTGTCGACCTCGCGGATCGGCGCGTACGCGCCGCCGATCCCCAAGCGCTACGATGGCATCTTCGCCGACGCGGCGCCCGTGCAGCCATCGCGTCCGTGACCGTCGATCCTGAAAGGATCCGGCCCCGCCGACGACTGCCCTGCACCCGTACGCCCCCATGAAGGAGAAGACGTCCATGCTGCTCCCATCGATCCGACCCGCCGCCGTGCTCCTCGCCGCCGCCGCCGCGGCCCTGGCCGCGCCCGCCGCGACGCGCGCCGCGCCGCCCGACGGCATGGTCGTGCTGAAGAGCCCGCACCGGGCCGCCGAGACGATGAACCGCCTCGAATCCATCACCCGGGAACGCGGGCTCAACGTGTTCGCCCGCATCGACCATGCGGCCGGCGCCGCGAAGGTCGGCAAGACGCTGGCCCCGACGGCGGTGCTGATCTTCGGCAACCCGCAGGGCGGCACCCCGCTGATGGAATGCGCGCAGACCGCGGGCATCGACCTGCCGCTCAAGGCGCTGGTCTGGGAAGACGCGTCCGCGCAGGCGTGGATCGGCTACAACGATCCGGCGTGGATCGCGACGCGGCACGGTGCAGCGCAGTGTCCCGCGGCCGCCAACCTCGCGAAGGCGCTCGCCGGGATCGCGGCGGCTGCAGTCGCGCCGTAGCGCCCGGCCGACGCCCCCCGCCGATGCACGAGCCTGCCAGCGCCACGTCCGACGCCGGTCCGGTCCAGACCCCGTTCTGCGGCGCGACGACGGTCGTGCGACCGGAATGGATCGACCGCAACGGGCACATGAACGTCGGCTACTACCACGTCGCCTTCGACCGCGCCGCCGTGCCGCTGTTCGACTGGCTCGGGCTCACGCAGGCGTTTCGCGACGCCCACCGCTGCTCGCTCTTCGCGCTCGAGACGCACCTCTCGTTCCAGCGCGAGTGCCGCGAGGGCGAATCGCTGCGCTTTCACGCGCGCCTGCTCGCGTTCGATCGCAAGCGCATCCACTTCTTCCAGGAGATGCTGCGGGCGAGCGACGGCGCGCGCGCCGCGACCTACGAGTGCCTGTCGAGCTACGTCGACATGACGACCCGGCGCACGGCGCCGATGCCGGCGGTGCTCCAGGCTCGACTCGCGCAGGTGCTCGAGGCGCATCGCGTGCTGCCGCGTCCGTGGCAGGTGGGCCACCGCATCGGTACGCCGCCCGGTCGCGACGACGCCCGTCCGGAGGCGGCGCCCGAAGTCGGATCGGCTGCCGGCAACCCGCCGGCCTAGCCTGCGGCCCGATCCGCGAACAGCCGGGCGAGCGAATGCTGCATCCGGCCGAGATCGAGCGGCTTGACCCAGTAGTCGTCGAAGCCCGCGCGCATCGCGGCGGCGATGTCTTCGGGCTGGCCGTCGGCCGACACCGCGATCGCCGGCAACGTGCCGAGCCCCGGAAGCCGGCGCACGCGGTGCATCAGGTCGGCGCCGTGAAGTCCCTCGAGGTGGATGTCGAGCAGGATCAGGTCCGGCGTCGCGTCGGCGACGCGCTCGAGGCAGGTCTGTGCGTCCTGCGCGAGCGCCAGCGTCCAGTTCGGCATGCTCTCGAACAGTCCCTCCATGACCAGCCGGTTCAGCGCGTGGTCGTCGACATAGAGCGCGCTGTACTGTCGGCCGTCGGCCGCCGTTGCGGCATCGGGTCCGCCGGCTGCCGACGCGGAACCGGCCTCGTCGCGCGGTACGGGAGCGTTGATCATCGGCGAGTGGGTTGCGCCGCTGAAGGGGCGGACACGGGATCGGATGGGACGCCCGCCCCGCGCGTGCGGGAAGGGCGGGCGGGGGGACGCGGCGCGACGTCGGACTGCGTTGCATTATCGATGCCGGCACGCCGGCGCCGCGCAAATGCCCCCGTGCCATCCTCGTGCATCGGCGCATCGGGTGGACGTGCCGCCGAGCGCGGCGTCGCCCGCGTCCGCGTCCCAGGCCCCCGGCCCTGCGCCATCGGCATCTGCATCGGCATCTGCATCTGCATCGGCATCGCATGCGGCGCGTAGAATGCGGCCGTACGCCGCGCACCGCTCCGGACCGGGGTGCGCGACGACGCGAGGATGGAGACGCCCATGCAGCGGATATCCGCACCCGCCCCGTGACCCAGGTCGGCGTTCCGGGCGGATCGAGCGACCGAAGCGGTCCGCGCTTCGCACTGCTCGCCGCTGTCAGCGGCTTCCTCGCGGTCGCTGCGGGCGCGTTCGGTGCGCATGCGCTGCGATCGCGTCTCGCGCCCGAGATGCTCGCGGTGTTCGAGACGGCGGCGCGCTACCAGATGGTCCACGCGGTCGCGCTGCTCGCGCTCGCGCCGATGCTCGCGTGCCGGCCCGACCGGCGCTTGCGGGTCGCCGGTTGGTGCTTCGTCGCCGGCACGGTGCTGTTCTCGGGCAGCCTGTACGCGCTGGTGCTGACCGGCGAGCGCGCGCTGGGGATGGTCACGCCGCTCGGTGGCGTCGCGTTCCTGGGTGGCTGGGCCTGCGTCGCGTGGGCCTCGTGGGCGGCGCTCGGCCGCCCCGACGCCTAGGCGACGACCGCGTCGGCCCACGGCTGCACTGCCTCTGTCGCACCCTGGTTCGTGCCGCGGATGCGCATCACGGCCGACGGGCACGCGAACTTGAGGGGCATCGTCTGCGGCGTCGCCTGCTCGTAGTCGAAGTCAGCGGCCAGCGCGGCGTGGACGGCCTGCGCGAGCCGCGTGTCCCCGATCAGGACCTCTCCCTCGGACGCGTCGATGCGCGGGCAGTCGAATGCGGCCTGCAGGTCCATCCGGTAGTCGATCGCGAACGACAGGATCTGCGCGACCGAGGGCAGGATGCGCCGCCCGCCGGATGCGCCGAGCGCCATGCGGCGCCCATCGCCGAGATCGGCGACGACCGGTGTGTAGTTCGCGAGGCAGCGTCGCGACGCGCCGAGCGAGTTCGCCCGGCCGGGCTCGGGATCGAACCACATGATGCCGTTGTTCATCAGGATGCCGGTCTGCGGCGTCACGAAGCGCGAGCCGAAGGTACTGAGCAGCGTCTGCGTGACCGCGGCCATGTTGCCGCGTGCATCGACGACGTTGAAGTGCGAGGTGCACGAGGCGCCGAGATGTTCCGCGCCGAGCGCGCGCCTGCCGTCGACGTCGCCCATGTCGCCGAGCCGCTGCCGGTACGCGTGTTGCAGCGCGCGCGCATAGGCGGCATAGGCCTGCGCATCCGGCGTCTCCCCGCCCGGTTGCCACTGCGCCAGTTGCGCGAAGGTCTGCGCGAGCGTCGGTCCGGCGGTGAGTTCGGGGGTGGCGTGCACGATCGCGTCGCGCCACGGGATCGCGAGCGACGGCGCGACGCGCACCCGGTAGCCTGCCAGATCGTCCTCGCGCAGCGACCCGCCGGCGCCCGCGACGTCGGCGGCGATGCGGCGCGCGAGTTCGCCCTCGTAGAAGCTGCGCGCGCCGCCGCGCGCGAGCTGCTCGAGGGTGGCCGCGTAGCGCGGCCGCGGCAGGCGCACGCGCGTGCGAACGCCCCAGGGCGGGCTCGGCGGCAGGCCGTCGCGCAGGAAATCGGCCGCGGCATCGGGATAGCGTCGCAGGTCCGCGGCTGCCCCGGCGATGTTGGCGGTGGTGAACCAGTCGACGAGAAGTCCTTCGCGCGCCATCGCGGCCGCCGGCAGCACCAGCTCTGCCCACGGCTTGCGCCCGTAGCGCGCGTGCGCCTCGCCGACGCCGGCGACGACGCCGGGGACCGCGATCGCGTGCGGCCCGCGCAGGTTCCGATCGTCCTGCACGCGACGCCACGGGAACAGGTCGGACGCGACCCCCTCGGGTGCGAGCGGATAGTCGGCCGGATCGAGCGCGCCGGGCGAGCAGCCGCCGAAGTCGATCACCTCGTGGCGGTCCTCGTTGGCGCGGTACAGCACCATCGTGCCGACGCCGCCGATGCCGCTCATCCACGGCTCGAGCGCGCCCAGCGCGAACGAGGTCGCGACCACCGCGTCCATGCAGTCGCCGCCGGCGGCGAGCACTTCGGCACCCGCCTCCGCGGCGATCCGATGCTGTGCGGCGACGATCCCTCCGGCGCCGCTCGCGATGGTCTTTCCGATCTGCTGGTTGCGACTGAAGTTCTGCGGCATCGACGGGTCTCCAGGTCGTGGGCGGTGCGTGTCGCCGGGCGCGCCGCATGCCGGCGCCGGGGCGGCGCCGCCGGCGCGGCGGCGCGCCAGGCGGCGTTGCGCAGGACGATGCGCGTCGCGGCGGCTGATAGACTGCCGAGGCAGGACCGGCGCGCGTCCCCGACGGCGCCGGCGCGCGACGACATCGCCCGATCGGGGCCGACTGTACACGAGAAGCCGAATCGATTCCCATGGCCAAGGCAGATCTCAGAGACGTGCTCGGCATCGAATTGCCGATCATCCAGGCACCGATGGCCGGCGTCCAGGACGCGGCGCTCGCGATCGCGGTCAGCAATGCCGGCGGCCTCGGTTCGCTGCCGTGCGCGATGCTCGGGCCGGAAGCGATCGAGGCCGAGCTCGCACGGATCCGGGCCGAGACCGACCGCCCGGTCAACGTCAACTTCTTCTGCCACGTGCCGCCGGCGCCGGACGACGCCGCGCAGGCGCGCTGGCTGGCTGCGCTGGCGCCGTATCACGCGGCTTTCGGCATCGATCCGCGCACCATCGGCGCGGGCGTTCAGCGTGCGCCATACGACGCGCGCGCGGCCGCGGTGCTCGCACGATTCCGGCCGCGCGTCGTCAGCTTCCATTTCGGATTGCCGTCGCCGGAGCTGATCCGTGCCACGCGCGACTGGGGCGCGCGGATCCTCGCGAGCGCGACGACGGTCGAGGAGGCCGTCTGGCTGGAGGCGAACGGGGCCGACATCGTCGTCGCGCAGGGGCTCGAGGCGGGCGGGCACCGCGGGCAATTCCTGTCGCCGGATCTCGACCTCCAGGCCGGTACCTTCGCGCTGCTGCCGCAGGTGGTTCAGGCGGTGCGACTGCCGGTCGTCGCGGCCGGCGGGATCGCGTCGCCCGAAGCGGTCGCGGCGGCGATGTCGCTCGGCGCGGCCGGCGTGCAGATCGGCACCAGCTACCTGCTGTGCCCGGAGGCGACGACCAGCGCGCTGCATCGCGCCGCGCTCGTGTCGCCGCAGGCGAGGCACACCGCGCTGACCAACGTCTTCAGCGGGCGACCGGCACGCGGCATCGTGAACCGGGTGATGCGCGAGCTCGGCCCGATGTCCGCCGCCGCGCCGCCGTTCCCGCTCGCGAGCGCCGCGCTCGGGCCCCTGCGTGCCGCAGCCGAGAAACTCGGGCGCACCGACTTCTCGCCGCTCTGGAGCGGCCAGAACGCGACCGGTTGCAGGCAGGTGCCGGCAGCGGACCTGACGCGCTCGCTCGCGCGCCTCGTCGCGCGCGGGCCGGCCGCGGCGGGCGGCGCCGTGCCCGGCGGCTTCCTCAGTTGACGCGCCCCAGGACGCGCGCAGCCGGATGTACCTTCCAGCCCACTTCGTCCAGCCCGATCCGGCGCGGCTTCGCGAACTGATCGCGCAGGCGCCGCTCGGCACCTGGATCGAGCGCGACGGCGACGAGACGCTGGTCAACCACGTGCCTTTCCTGTGGGCACCCGGCGGGCCCGGCGGACACGGCGTGCTCGTGGGCCACGTCGCGCGCGCGAATCCGGTCTGGCGGGCCCTGTCCGGCCGGCCCGGCATCGTCGTCTTCCAGGGGCCGCAGGCCTACGTGTCGCCGAGCTGGTATCCGTCCAAGGCTCAGCACCACAAGGTCGTGCCGACGTGGAACTACGCGGTCGTGCATGCGCGCGGCGTCGCGCGTGCGATCGAGGACCCCGTGCGGGTGCGGGACATCGTCGAGCGCCTGACGCAGGCGCACGAGGCGGGGCGGGACGCACCGTGGAAGCTCGGCGACGCGCCGCCCGACTTCGTCGATGCGATGGTCGCTGCGGTCGTCGGCATCGAGATTCCGATCGATGCGCTCGTCGGCAAGTGGAAGGCGAGCCAGAATCGTTCCGCGGGCGATCGGGCCGGTGTCGAGCAGGGGCTGCGCGCGTCCGCGCGGCGGGACGCCGAGGGCGGCGCTCCGGCGATCGCGATGGCGTCGCTGGTGGCCCCGTTTGCGCCGCCGGTGCCGCCGGGCAGCGCCCCGCCCGCGCAGGCCGGAGGCGTTCAGTCGGTCGAGGCGCTCGCGAGGCGCCACGACGCGGCATCCTGAATCAGCCAGCCGCCTTCCCCGGTCAATTCGAGCACGCGGCGGTGAAATGCCAGCAGCGCCGGGTGGTGGCTCACGCTGACCGGGGTCATGCCCTGGCCGGCGAGCGCCTGGTAGAGGATCGTCTCGTTGGCGGCGTCGAGCGCGCTGGTCGCTTCGTCGAGCATCAGGAACCTCGGGCGGATCAGCAGCGCGCGCGCGAAGGCCAGTCGCTGCTGCTCGCCGACCGACAGCACCTTGCCCCAGTCGCGCACCGCGTCGAAACCGCCGAAGCGACCCGCGAGGCCCGACAGGTTCACGCGGTCGAGCAATTGCAACAGCTCGTCGTCGGCGGCGACGCGATCGTCGTCCGGATACAGCAGCTGGCTGCGCAGGCTGCCGGTGGTCATGTAGGGCTGCTGCGGCAGGAACAGCGTGTCGCTGCCCGAGGGGCGCGCGATCACGCCGCTGCCGGCGCGCCATAGGCCGGCGATCGCACGCAGCAGCGAGCTCTTGCCGCCGCCGCTCGCGCCGACGATCATCAGCCCCTCGCCGGGCTCGACGTCGAAGGACAGGCCCCGCACCAGCGTGCGGGCACGGTCGGGCGTCACGATCGTCACGTCGAGCAGCGCGAGTCGGCTGTCTGCGCGCAGGTCGATCCACCCGTCGGCCGGCGCCTCGGGGCGGATCGCGGCGCCGCCCGCCATCGTGGTCGCCCGGCCCGGTGCGGCGGCCGGTGGGGCGGCCGGTGCGGCGGCCGGTGCCGCGGGTCGCGGCGACGCCGGCGTGACGAGCCGATTCGCGAGCAGCGTGCCCGCGAAGCCGTGCAGGCGGTCGATGCCGGCTGCGAACCGGCTCAGGCTCTCGAAATGCTCGACGATCACCGTCAGCGCGGCCAGGATCGCGGCGAACGCGCCTGCGGCCTGGATCGCGCGTCCGACCTCGAGCTCGCCGGCCAGCACGTCGCCCGCGATGATCGCGCTCGGCAGCACCAGCGTCAGGAAGCTGAAGCCGTACTGGAACAGGTTCAGCCCGAACTGCCAGCGCAGGATGCGCCGGTAGTTCGCGAAGGCCCGGTCGAACAGGCCGCGAAGGCCCCGGTTCTCGTGCGCCTCGCCGGCCTCCAGCGCGATCGCTTCGGCGTGCTCGCGCAGCCGCACCAGCCCGAAGCGGAAGTCGGCCTCGCGCCGTAGCTGCCGATAGTTCAGGCCGATCAACGGTCGTCCGAAGCCCAGCGCCGTGATCAGGGTGCCGGCGACCGCATAGATGATCAGGAAGTACACGAGTTCGTGCGAGATCGACCACAGCACCCCGGTGAACGCGACCATCTGCAGGACCGCGCCGATCGCGACCATCAGGAAGTACAGCGACTGCTGGGTGAACGCGTTGATGTCCTCGGCGATGCGCTGATCGGGGTTGTCGACGACCCCCGCCGCGTCGAGCCGGTAGAACGCGTGATCGTCGAGGTATCGGTCGAGGAAGTCGCGGGTGAGCCAGCGGCGCCAGTTCAGGCCGAGCGTGTCGCGGACGTAGTAGTACGCGGCGTGGATCGGCACCGCGACGACGACGATCGCGATGCAGCGCCTGATCGACGCCCAGAAGCGCTCGGCGTCGGCTGCGGCGAGCGCCGACGTGAATTCCCCCGTCTCCTGATTGAAGACGACGTTGAAGGCGGTCTGCCCGAGCAGCAGCAGCGCCAGGAGTGCCAGCAGGCCGCGCGCCTTCCAGCGCTCGGACGACTGCCAGAACGGCGCGGCGATGTCGAGGAAGCGCCGCACGAGGCGCAGGTCGATCGCCGGCGTGTGGCCCGGTTCCGCCGCGTCGGGACGTCGTCCCGGCGCGTGTCCGGCGAGCGTGCCGGCTGGTGGATCGTCCGGTGGAAGGACTGGTGTGGCGGTGGGCATCGGAAGGCGTCGCAGGGCGGTCCGCCCCTATCGCGGCGACGCTATCACATCCGCGGTCGCGACGCCCCGCGCCCTCGGGTCATCGCGTCTATGGGTCTTCCCTCTTTCGGATCATCCCGCGGCGGGATGATCCGCGGGCGTCTAGGACCCGTCCGACCGGACCAGCGCCACCTCGACGCGTCCGTCACGCACGCGCACGCGGTGGCAGACGAGGTCGCGCTGGCCGATCTCGTCCAGGCAGAGCCCGGTGGCGATCTCGAAGCGGGCGGCGTGCAGCGGACACTCGATCAGCCCGGCCTCCTGGAACCCGTCGGTCAGGATCGCGTGGGCATGCGGACAGACGTTCTCAAGCGCTCGCACCTCGCCGTCGTGCAGATACAGACCGACCGGTTCACCGTCGACGACCACCGCCAGCGGGAAATCCGGATCGAGTGCGGCTGCCGCCGCCACGTCCGTCCAGCCCGCCACATCATCGGCGGGCTGCTCTCGATTTTCGTCCATCGGTATGCGCTCCAGGCAATGTCGGGACACACGACGCGATCCCGCGCAAGGCGCCATTGTCGCGGCTGTATCCGAAATTCCCCCCTTTTGGTGATTGTGGGGCCGGATCAATGCAGCAATGATGCGCCAGTGCCGTGAAGCCGATCGCGTGCCTCGCCAGACTCTCCCATGTCCGCTCCGACGATTCGCATCACCCGCCTTCATCCGCGCGACGCCGGGGCATTCAAGCGTTTCAGGCTGCAGGCCATCGCGGATTCGCCGGCTGCGCACCCGATGACGGAGGCCGAGGAACGGCGCGCTACCGACGACGGATTCGCAGCCCGCCTTTCCGGCCCGCCCGGGGCCGAGCGATTCGTCCTCGTCGCGCACGACGGCCAGGACGCCGCGGGCTTCGACGAACGGAGCTGGCTCGGCGCCTGCGGCTTCTACCGGCAGTCCGGTGCGCAGATGGCGCACATCGGCTGGTTCTGGGGGCTTCACGTCGTGCCGGCGCGCCGTCGAAGCGGCATCGCGAGCAGCCTGTTGCGCTCGGCACTGCAGAACCTGACGACGATCGACAACCTGGCTCAGGCGCAGGCGAGGGTGGGCATCGAGAACCTGGCCGCGCAGCGCACCTTCGTGCGGGCCGGATTCGATTCCGTCGCGATCCTGCCGCGCGCCGTTCGCATCGGCGCGCGCGAACACGACGAAGTGCTGTACGTGCACCGAATCGACCCGGAGCGCCCCCGCCCCGCATGATGCATCATGGATGATCGCCGTCGCCGGCCGGGTGATCCGGCGTAATCATGGATGATGTCGGTCGCGACCAACTCGCGACCGACTCGCGACCGGCTCGCGGGCGCGCGGGATCGAGCCCATCGCGCCGCGGCGGTCAGACGCCGAGTGCCTTTCGCGGTTCGAACGCCAGCTCCTTGGCCATCGTCGCGTAGAGCTCCTTTGCGCGGGCCGTCTCGGCGGCGGGCACGACGACCTCGAGCAGCAGGTACGTGTCGCCGGCAGGTTCGCCCGGAATGCCGCGTCCCTTCAGCCGCAGCTTCCGGCCCGAGCTCGATCCCGGAGGGATGCCGACCTCGACCACACCCGCCGGCGTCGGCGCCTTGACCGTCGCCCCCAGCGCGGCCTCCCACGGCGCGACCGGCAGCGTCACGTAGAGGTCGCGGCCATCCGCCCGATAGAACGGATGGGGCTTGAAGCCGACCTCGAGGAGCATGTCGCCCTTCGCCCCGCCGGCCGAGCCGGTGCCACCCTGACCGGCGAGACGGATCTTCTGCCCTTCCTTGATCCCTCGCGGGATGCGGACCTCCAGCTGCCGGACACGGTCCTGCTGCACGCCGCGTGCGTCGACCTCCGGCACCCGGAGCGTCACCGAACGGGTCGCGCCGGTGAAGCTGTCCTCGAGGTCGATGAGGATTCGCGCCTCGTGGTCCTGGCCCCGGCTGCGGAATTGCGCGCCCTGGCCGGAAGAACGTCCTCCGCCGAACAGGTTCGCGAAGAAATCGCTGAAGTCCGGGTTGCCCGATTCGCCGCGCATGCCCGGGCCCGAGTTCCATCCCGGCGGCGGCCGGAACGACTGCCCTTGCTGCCAGCCGCTGCCGAGCTGGTCGTAGGCGGCGCGCTTGTCCGGGTCCTGCAGGACCTCGCTCGCCTCGTTGATTTCCTTGAAGCGGGCCTCGGCGTTGGCCTCCTTGCTCACGTCGGGGTGATACTTCCGGGCGAGCTTGCGATACGCCTTCTTGATGTCGTCGGCCGACGCCGACCGGGGCACGCCGAGGATCCGGTAGTAGTCTTTGTATTCCACGTTCGGCAAGATATCAGATGCGTCGCCGTGCCCCGTTCAGCCCACCAGGTCGACCGGTGTCCGCGTCGCGTCGAGCGCGATGGCGAGTGCGTCGTCGACGTGCTCCAGCCAGACGATCTCGAGGCGTTCCCTCGCGCTGGGCGGAATGTCCTCGAGGTCGCGGCGGTTGCGTGCGGGGAGCATCACGGTGCGGATGCCCGCGCGCAGCGCGGCGAGCACCTTCTCGCGGATGCCGCCCACCGGCAGCACCAGGCCGCGCAGGCTGATCTCGCCGGTCATCGCCAGATCGCTGCGCACCGCCTTGTCGAGCGCCATCGAGGCAAGCGCGATGAACATCGCGACCCCGGCGCTCGGTCCGTCCTTCGGAATCGCGCCGGCGGGCACGTGCACGTGGATGTCGCGCTTCGCGAAGCTGTCGACGTCGATGCCGAGCGAGGCGGCACGGGTCTTGATCAGCGTCAGCGCCGCCTGCGCGCTCTCCTTCATCACGTCGCCGAGCTGCCCGGTCAGGATCAGTCGGCCGGACCCCGGCGCGGTGCTCGCCTCGATGAACAGGATGTCGCCTCCCACCGGGGTCCACGCGAGTCCGGTCGCGACGCCGGCGAGCCCGGTGCGCATCGCGACCTCGCTCTCGTGCCGTGCCGGTCCGAGGATCGCCGCGAGCGAGGCGGGGGCGATGTCGATCGGTCCGTGCTCGCCCTCGGCGACCCGCATCGCGACGTGGCGAAAGACGCTGCCCAGCTCGCGCTCGAGATTGCGTACGCCCGCTTCGCGCGTGTAGTCGGTGATCACCGCCTGGAGCGTCGCCTCGCCGATCGACACGCCGACGTCGGCGAGCCCGTTCGCCTCGCGCTGGCGGGGAACGAGGTAGCGGCTCGCGATCTGCGTCTTCTCCTCGAGCGTGTAGCCGGGCAGCTGGATGATCTCCATGCGGTCGCGCAACGGGCCCTGGATCGTGTCGAGCACGTTCGCGGTCGCGATGAACATCACCCGCGACAGGTCGTAGGGCACCGCGAGGTAGTTGTCGCGGAAGGTCGCGTTCTGCTCCGGATCGAGCACCTCGAGCAGCGCCGCCGACGGATCGCCGTGCACGCCGGATCCGAGCTTGTCGATCTCGTCGAGCAGCAGCAGGCAGTGCGCGGTTCCCGCCTTGCGCACCGCCTGCAGGATGTTCCCCGGCAAGGCGCCGACGTAGGTGCGCCGGTGGCCGCGGATCTCGGCCTCGTCGTGCACGCCGCCCAGGCTCACGCGGGCGAACGCGCGTCCGGTCGCCTTGGCGATGCTCTGGCCCAGCGAGGTCTTGCCGACGCCGGGCGGGCCGACGAAGCACAGGATCGGACTCTTCCCGCGCGGGTTGAGCTTGCGCACCGCCAGGTACTCGAGGATCCGGCGCTTGACCTTGTCCAGGCCGAAGTGATCCTCGTCGAGGATCCGGCGGGCGTCGCCGATGTCGATGCGCCCCGCAGGCGTGCCGCCGCCCTCGCCGTCGACCTCGTCCTTCGGCCAGGGCAGCTCGACCAGCCAGTCGAGATAGGTCCGCAGCGACGAATACTCGCCGGCCGCCTCGGGCATGCGGGCGAGGCGCTTCAGTTCCTTGCGCGCGTGCGCCTGCACGGCCTCGGGCATCGCGGCAGCGTCGATCGCGGCCGCGAGCTCCTCGATCTCGCCGGCGTTGCCGCCGTCCTCACCAAGCTCCTTCTGGATCGTCTGGAGCTGCTCGCGCAGCAGCATCTCCCGCTGGCGCTCGTTGATCCGCTGGCCGGTCTGCTGACCGATCTCGGCCGACAGGCGCATGACCTCGATGCGCCGCGCCAGGCGTTCGAGCACGAGATCGAGCCGCGCCTTCAGGTCGACGGTCTCCAGCAGTTCCTGCTTCTGCGCCGGCTCGAGGTCCATCAGCCCGGCGACGAAGTCCGCGAGCTGGGACGGATCGCTCATCGCCTGCGCAGTCGCGGCCAGCTCGGCGGGCGCCTGCGGCAGCAACTGCAGGATCTCTGCCACCCGCTCCTTGAGCTGGATCATCCGCGCTTCGATCCCGGTGTCGGCAATGGCCGCCGCCGCGCTCGCCGCATCGGGCTCGCCTTCGGGGTACGAGACCCGCGCGACGAGGAACGGGAAGCCTTCGACGAACGCGTCGACCCGGAAGCGCCGCTCTCCTCGGCACACGACGTGGTGGCCGCCGTCGGGCGTCGTCAGGTAGCGCAGGATCACCGCCTCGGTGCCCATCGCATGCATGTCCGCCTGCGTCGGCTTCTCGGTCTGCGGGTCGCGCTGCAGCAGGATGCCCACCTTGCGCTGCTCCCGAGCGGCGAACTGCGCGGCGGCCACCGACGATTCACGCGCGATCGCCAGCGGCACGGCCAGTCCCGGGAACAGCACGAGATTGCGCATCGGAATCAGGATCAGGGCGTCCGGCGGCAGCCGCGGTGCGTCGTCGCCTGCACCCGCGCCTGCGCCGGTACCCGTGCCGACCTCGGTGTCGTGCACGTCCTGCCCCGGCGCGCGCGCATCGGCTTCGATGCCCTCGGGCCGGTTCATGTCTTCGCTTCGATCGATCATCGAGGTTCCTCCAGGCTCAGCCCAGCTTGCGCAGGGTCAGGCACAAGGTGCCGTGCACGAATTCGGATGCGGCGAGGTCGTAGCGGCCCGGCGGCAAATCGAGGCGACGCTCGAACTGGCCGTACGGAATCTCCAGGCGCCGGATCGCCTCGCGCCGGTGGCCGCCCGGCATCGGGCGCACGCCGCGGACGGTCAGTGAACCCGCCGCGTGCACGATCTCGACCTGGTCGGGTGCCACACCGGGGAGCGCCACCAGGACGGTGACGGCATCGGCGGTCTCGAGCGTGTCGACCGGGGGCTCCCAGGTGGGACCGGACGCCGCCTCGACGCCGACCCGAAAGAACTGGCGGTGCAGCCGGTCGGCCTCGCTGAGCAGATCGAGCGCCTCGGACCAGAAGCCCGAGCGCGTAGGAAACGTCGGCATGATGTTCGATTCCGTTGAAGGGGTCCGGTCGCCCCGTCGTCTGAGCCGGAAGGCCGGCCGTGCGCGACGAGGCGTGATGCGGATCGTCGGGAAAGGGCCGCCTGCGCGGCCCGCCGGCCCCGGACACGGCGCGGGCGGTCGGTGTGCGGCCGTCGGCCCTCGTGCCCGAGGGTCGGCACCCGCAGGTCTAGCGTCACATGGCGCTGTGCGCGTTCATTTCAAGGGCGCCTGCAGCGCTGCGCCGAGGCAGGCCTGAAGCAGCGGCCGAAGGCGTGCGCAGCGTTCCGGTCGCAGCGCGAACGGTGCCGTTTCGTCCATGTAGATCACCTGGCTCATCTCGAGCTGGATCGCATGGCAGCCTTCGTGTGGACGGCCGTGGTGGCGCGTGATGTAGCCCCCGGTGTACCGGCCGTCGAGCACCCAGGTATATCGCGACTGCGCGCGCACCGGTGCGAGGACGGCCTCGACGAGCGGCGGCGCGCACGAGGCGCCCTTCGCCGTGCCGAAGTTCAGGTCGGGCAAACGCCCCTCGAAGAACCTGGGGAGCTCCGACGCGATCGAATGTGCGTCCCACAGGACCGCATCGCCGTGCCGCGCCCGGATACGTGCGATCTCGGACGCGAGGGCCTCGTGGTACGGGGCCCAGTAGTCGCCGCGTCGCCGAGCTGTCTCCTGCTCGTCGGGGCCGTCGCCCTCGCGATACGCCGGCGCACCACGAAAGGTGTCGAGCGGCACGAGGCCGGTGGTCGCCTGGCCGGGGTAGAGGCTCGCGCCGTCGGGCGGTCGATTCAGGTCGATCACGAAGCGCGAGTGCGTCGCCACGATGACCGTGGCGTCGAGCGACTCGAGGAAGTCGTAGAGCAGCGGCAGGTGCCAGTCGGTATCGGCGAGTTCGAGCGCCTCGGGCGTCAGCCGGGCCGAAAGCCATGCGGGCAGCACGGTGCCGACGTGCGGCATCGACACGATCAGGCGGCTGCCCCCGGCCCGGAGGCGGTAGAGCGGCACCCCTTCGGGCGACGACGGTCCCGGTGCGAACGCGCCCGCGCCGTCGGCGTGCGGCTGCCGGCCTGGTTCAACGGCGTGCATCTGTGCTGATCCGTCCCGCTCGGTTGTGCTCGATCCGGAAGCATAGCGCGGCGGCGCGGCGCGCCGCGTCCGGAATCCGCACCGGCGGGGCGGTCCTGCCCGCCGGCGCACCCTCGGGCCCGAACAGGAACACGTCGAGGCGGAACGCGCCGTCGACGCACATGAAGCCGGTGCAGGCGACACTTTCGGCGGCACGCAGTCCGGCCTCGTCCGGCGCGCCGGCGTCGACGCGCCACATCCGGGCGATCGTGCGGTCGGGATCGATGATCAGGTTGAGCGCGATGGCCGGATCGCCGTCGAGCAGCGTGCAGTCGCAGGGGGGCCCGCCGTCGAAGACGAAGCCGGCGGGCGCGCCGGCGTCGACGATCGCCGCCCTCGAGCCGGTGCCGTCCGGCGGCGCGAACGCGAGCGACACCCGGCCCTGAACGAGCGCGAAATGGCGGCGGGCGCCGGGGTACGCCGAGAACGGCCCGCTGCGGGCGATCTCGGCCGATCGCAAATCCCACCCGTCGCCCGACGCGATCGCGCGCGCGACGCCGCCGCCGTTGCGCCAGGCGGTCGTGGGGCAATCGGCGTGCGCCAGGTGGATCGCGGTGCGGTGCATGGCCGATTGTCGCCGATCCTTGCACCGGCGCGAAACCGGCGAGACGGGCCGACGCTGCGTCGCGCCGGCCTCGTCGGCGGTCGTTCGGCGCGCTAGACGCGCATAGAGTCGCGCGATGACCATCGCACTGCCGGGTCCCCGACTGCGTCGCAGATTCGCGGTAACGACGCCGACCGCGCCGGACCCGGGCGGCGTTGCGCGCCTGTCGCTGCCCGACGTGCTGAAGACGCTCGCGGCGCAGTGCATCGTGCTGCACCACCTCTCGGCGTACGGGCCGATGTCGCTGGCCGTGCAGCCGCACGCGGGCGGCGCGATCGAGTTCGTCTACGACCACGGCCGCGCCGCGGTCTTCGTCTTTCTCGTGCTCGGGGGCTTTCTCGCCGCACAGGCGCTGATGCCGGCGCCGGGCCGGGCCGCGCCAGCGCCCGCGACGCTGCGGCTCGTCGCCCGCCGGTGGCTGAGGCTTGCCTGGCCCTACTGGTTCGCGTTGCTGGCCGCGGTCGCGAGCGCGGCCCTGGCGCGTCGCGTGTTCGTCCACGCCGACACGCCGCTCGCACCTAGCCTGCACGTGCTGCTCGCCAATGCGCTGATGATCCAGGACATCGTCGGCGCGGCGGCCTTGTCGGCGGGCGTCTGGTACGTCGCGATCGACCTCCAGCTCTACACCGTGTTCGCGTCGATGGTGGGCGCCTGGCGTGCGGTCGTCCCCCGCCTTGCGCCGATCGCTGCGGCACGCGCGCCGGCCACGATCGCGGTCTCGGTCGCCTGTCTGCTGACGCTCGTCGGCTGGTGCGTCTTCGGCCGGGACGATGCCCTGGACATGTGGGCACCCTACTTCTTCGGCGCCTACGTGATGGGCGTGCTTGCGCGATGGGGGCGCCGCGAAGCCATCGACGTCGCTGGGGGCCGGGCATGTCCATCGGGGACGCCGGCAGCGGCGAAGCAGGCCCGGATCGGCTGGTGGGCGCTGATGGCGAGCGTCTGCGCACTGGCGCTGCTGGCCGATCCCCGTCTGCGCACCGTCGTCGCGGCCGTCACCGCATGCCTGCTGATGTCCGGCTGGTCGACGCGCTGGATGCGGCACAGGGTGTTCGAGGTGGGTGCACGGATCTCCTACGCGGTGTTCCTGATCCACTACCCGGTGAGCCTGCTCGCGAACGCACTGGTCTACCGCGTCTGGGGCGCCGATCCGGTGGCGAGCAGCGCCGGCATCGCGGGTGCCTGGATCGCGAGCAACGTCGCCGGCTGGTGCATGTTCCACGCCATCGAGACGAAGACGCCCCGCCTGGTACGCTGAAGCACCGGGTGCGGCCGCGTCGCGCTATCCTCGGTCCCCCGGCATGCGAGCATCGCGCCAGCTGCGCGACTTGCGGTTTGACAGCGCCGCATGCATCGGGCCATAATTTGCGGTTCCCTGGAGGGGTGCCCGAGTGGCTAAAGGGGGCAGACTGTAAATCTGTTGGCTTACGCCTACGTTGGTTCGAATCCAACCTCCTCCACCAGGGCGAATTCGAGTGAAGCCGAAGTGATGTGAAGCTGGAGATCGGAGGCCGGTGATCTGAGGTGGGTGATCTTCGGTAGGAGCGTCGGCGCCGGTGAGGTGAAGCGGGCGCCGGCAGGCAGCAGGAACGAGCGTGCGCGGGTGTAGCTCAATGGTAGAGCAGAAGCCTTCCAAGCTTATGACGAGGGTTCGATTCCCTTCACCCGCTCCAGCCTGTCCTCGGGCTGGCGTCGGGACGGTTCTGGGTTGACGGTTTTTCTTGCCCATGTGGCTCAGTGGTAGAGCACTCCCTTGGTAAGGGAGAGGTCACGCGTTCGATCCGCGTCATGGGCACCACGATTTCGAGGCGGGCGGCGGTGCGCGAGGGTCTCGTGCCGGTGCCGGCCGGATGGCTTCGGGTTCCGGCTGCCGGTTGCGGCCGCGCGGAACCCCGGTGGCGGACCGTGTCCGGCCGGTGTCCGCGGGTAATTTCCAGGAAGAGTTGATCATGGCAAAGGGTAAGTTCGAGCGCACGAAGCCCCACGTGAACGTGGGCACGATTGGTCACGTGGACCACGGCAAGACGACGCTGACGGCGGCGATCACGACGGTGCTGAGCAAGGCGTTTGGCGGAGAGGCGAAGGGTTACGACCAGATCGACGCGGCGCCGGAGGAGAAGGCGCGCGGTATCACGATCAACACGGCGCACGTGGAGTACGAGACGAAGAACCGTCACTATGCGCACGTGGACTGTCCTGGGCACGCGGACTACGTGAAAAACATGATCACGGGTGCGGCGCAGATGGACGGCGCGATTCTGGTGGTGAGTGCGGCGGACGGCCCGATGCCGCAGACGCGCGAGCACATTCTGCTGGCGCGGCAGGTGGGCGTGCCGTACATCATCGTGTTCATGAACAAGTGCGACATGGTGGATGACGAGGAGTTGCTGGAGCTCGTGGAGATGGAGGTTCGCGAGTTGCTGAGCAAGTATGAGTTTCCTGGCGACGACATCCCGCTGGTGAAGGGCAGCGCGCTGAAGGCGCTGGAGGGCGACAAGGGGGCGTTGGGCGAGGAGGCGATCATGAAGCTTGCCGAGGCGCTGGACACGTACATCCCGACGCCGGAGCGGGCGGTGGACGGTGCGTTCCTGATGCCGATCGAGGACGTGT
The DNA here is from genome assembly GCA_050248115.1 of Lautropia sp. Taxonomy (GTDB): domain Bacteria; phylum Pseudomonadota; class Gammaproteobacteria; order Burkholderiales; family Burkholderiaceae_E; genus Lautropia. Next base: position 381,957 of record JBFWSZ010000005.1, on the reverse strand, counting down.
TCTCGATTTCGGGCCGTGGTACGGTGGTGACGGGGCGGATCGAGCGTGGCGTGGTGAAGGTCGGCGAGGAGATCGAGATCGTGGGGATCCGGCCGACGCTGAAGACGACGTGCACGGGCGTGGAGATGTTCAGGAAGCTGCTGGACCAGGGTCAGGCGGGCGACAACGTGGGGATTCTGCTGCGTGGCACGAAGCGCGAGGAGGTGGAGCGCGGGCAGGTGCTGGCCAAGCCGGGGTCGATCAACCCGCACACGCACTTCGAGTGCGAGGTGTACGTGCTGAGCAAGGACGAAGGGGGGCGGCACACGCCGTTCTTCAACAACTACCGGCCGCAGTTCTACTTCCGCACGACGGACGTGACGGGGTCGGTGACGTTGCCCGAGGGCACGGAGATGGTGATGCCGGGCGACAACGTGAAGATGACGGTGAAGCTGATCGCGCCGATCGCGATGGAGCAGGGCCTGCGCTTCGCGATCCGCGAGGGCGGACGCACCGTCGGCGCCGGCGTCGTCGCCAAGGTGCTCGAGTAGGAACGGTCCTTTCAGTATTGTCAGAACGCGTAGGGGCATAGCTCAACTGGCAGAGCGTCGGTCTCCAAAACCGAAGGTTGGGGGTTCGATTCCCTCTGCCCCTGCCAACCGAATCGATCCGGGCGCGCCAGCGGATCGACCTTCGCATCATTGCGAGGCCCGAGAGGGCCAGGTTCTTCGCGGACACCGCGCATCCCGGTACCGGAACATCGATGGCAACGCAGCAGATTGAAGACGTCAGCAGTGGCGCGGACCGGGCCAAGGTCGCGCTCGCGATCGTGCTCGTCGTTGCCGGCATCATCGGCTACTACGCGCTTGCCGAGTTCCCGCTGGTCGTCCGGATCCTGTCGGTGCTCGGCGGCGTGCTGCTCGGGATCCTCGTCGCCTGGTTCTCGGTTCCCGGCAGACGGTTCCTGTCGTTCGCGAAGGAGTCCTGGACCGAGACCAAGCGCGTCGTCTGGCCGACGAAGAAGGAGACCTGGACGATCACGCTCTACGTGTTCCTCTTCGTCGTCGTGATGGCGGTGTTCCTCTGGCTGGTCGACAAGTCGCTCGAGTGGGTGCTGTACGACCTCGTGCTCGGATGGAGAAAGTGATGACGGAGAACGTGTCGACCAAGCGCTGGTACGTCGTGCATGCCTATTCGGGCATGGAAAAGAGCGTCGGACGCGCCCTGCAGGAGCGCGTGAACCGCGCCGGGATGCAGGACATGTTCGGCCAGATCCTCGTGCCGGTCGAGGAGGTCGTCGAGATGAAGAACGGGCAGCGCACGATCAGCGAGCGCCGCTTCTTCCCGGGTTACGTGCTCGTCGAGATGGAGATGAACGACGACACCTGGCACCTCGTCAAGAACACGAACAAGGTCACCGGCTTCGTCGGCGGTTCGGGCAACAAGCCGGCGCCGATCTCGCAGCGCGAAGTCGACAAGATCATGAGCCAGATGGCCGAGGGCGTCGAGAAGCCCAGGCCCAAGACGCTGTTCGAGGTCGGCGAGATGGTGCGCGTGCGGGAGGGCCCGTTCACCGACTTCAACGGCAACGTCGAGGAAGTCAACTACGAGAAGAGCCGGCTGCGGGTGTCGGTCACGATCTTCGGCCGGGCGACGCCGGTCGAACTCGAGTTCGGTCAGGTCGAGAAAGTCTAGTCCGGGCTCGCCCGGACTGTTTTGGCGGTAAGGCAGGCGCTGCACGAGGCGCCTCGCCGACGAGGAGCCCCGGTAGGGCCGGGCACCGAAGCGAGCGCGCACCAACCTTGCGCGCCGCCTCGATGCAAGGTGTCGACAAGGCGATTGCACTCACTTTCAGGAGCAGCCCTTCGTGGCAAAGAAGATCATCGGTTTCATCAAGCTGCAGGTCCCTGCGGGCAAGGCCAATCCATCGCCCCCGATCGGCCCGGCACTGGGCCAGCGCGGCCTCAACATCATGGAATTCTGCAAGGCGTTCAATGCCCAGACGCAGGGTGTCGAACCCGGCCTGCCGATTCCGGTCGTGATCACCGCGTTCGCCGACAAGAGCTTCACCTTCGTGATGAAGACGCCGCCGGCGACGATCCTCATCAAGAAGGCGGCGAAGATCGACAAGGGGTCCAAGACGCCGCACACCGACAAGGTCGGCACGATCACGCGCGCGCAGGCCGAAGAGATCGCGAAGACCAAGCAACCCGACCTGACCGCTGCCGACCTCGATCGCGCGGTCAAGACCATCGCAGGTTCGGCCCGCAGCATGGGCATCGTCGTGGAGGGCGTCTAGATGGCCAAGCTGTCCAAGCGCACGCGCGCGCTGCGCGCGAAGGTCGAGCCGACGAAGCTGTATTCGGCCGCAGACGCGATCACGCTCGTGAAGTCCTGCGCGAACGCGAAGTTCGACGAATCGGTCGACGTGGCGGTGCAGCTCGGCATCGACGCCCGCAAATCCGACCAGCTGGTGCGCGGCGCGGTGGTGATGCCCGCAGGCCTGGGCAAGAGCGTGCGCGTCGCCGTGTTCACGCAGGGGCCGAAGGCCGACGAGGCCCGTGCAGCGGGGGCCGACGTCGTCGGCATGGAAGACCTGGCCGAGAAGGTCAAGGCCGGCCAGCTCGACTTCGACGTGGTCATCGCGTCTCCGGACGCGATGCGCGTCGTCGGCGGACTCGGCCAGATCCTCGGCCCACGCGGCCTGATGCCGAATCCGAAGGTCGGCACCGTCACGCCGAACGTCGCGGAGGCGGTGAAGAACGCCAAGGCGGGTCAGGTCCAGTACCGGACCGACAAGGCCGGGATCATCCACAGCCCCATCGGCCGGGCGTCGTTCCCGCTCGAGTCGCTGCAGCAGAACCTGCAGGCGCTGATCGATGCGCTGAACAAGGCCAAGCCGGCGGGTTCGAAGGGCGTCTACCTGCGCAAGGTGGCGGTCTCGAGCACGATGGGCATCGGCGTGAAGGTCGAGACCGGCAGCATCATGCCGCAGGCCTGAGCGCCGCTCACGGATTTCACGGGCGAAGCGGGTGCTTCGCCCTCGAGCTTTGGGCTGCACCCCCGGGTGCAGGTTGTCAAAGACCGTACGGGGTCTGCGCGAACGTTCGCGATGTCGGAACGATCGCGCGAGGCCTTAATCGCCGGGCAGCCGACGGCGCCGTACGCAGATGGCGGTCCTGAAGGAAGAAGTGTTCGATTGCAGCGCGCCTTCGCCGATGGCGGACGGCAAGCGGGACTGACAGCGCTTCACGCCTGGTCGCCGTGTTCATCCGGCGCGACGCGAGCCACGAGGCCCGCCGAGCGTCATTCCTGGAGTAAGTAGACCGTGGCTCTCAATCGTGAAGAAAAGGCTGCAGTCGTCTCGGAGGTGGCTGCGCAAGTGGCCGGCGCCCAGGCGATCGTGCTCGCCGAGTACCGTGGTCTGGAAGTCGAAGCGATCACCGGACTGCGCAAGCAGGCCCGGGAGTCGGATGTGTATCTGCGCGTGTTGAAGAACACGCTGGTTCGTCGCGCGGTCGACGGAACGCCGTTCGTGAAGCTGTCCGACCAGATGGTCGGGCCGCTGATGTACGGCATTTCGAAGGATCCCGTCGCGGCAGCCAAGCTGATGGCGAACTTCGCCAAGGGCAACGAGAAGCTCGTCATCAAGGGCGGCGCGATGCCGAACTCGGTGATGGACGTCGAGGGCGTGAAGGCGCTCGCGACGCTCCCGAGCCGTGACGAGTTGCTCGCGAAGCTGATGGCCACGATGCAGGCGCCGGTCGCGCAATTCGTCCGCACCCTCAACGAGGTGCCGTCGAAATTCGCCCGGGCGCTCGCAGCCGTTCGTGACCAGAAGGCGGAGCAATCGGCCTGAGCACGGATGCGCCCACCCCGCCGCGCGGTCGGGCGGAGGGACGTTGGGCGCGCGAACCCGGCTCATCGAGCGATGCACATGGGGAACGCGTTCCCCGAGACTGAAAGACGCACTGTCGGCAACCCCTATCAATCAAGCAATCGAACCGGAGTAAACAGATCATGGCTCTCAACAAAGACGAAATCCTCGACGCGATCGGCGGCATGTCGGTGCTCGAACTGTCCGAACTGATCAAGATGATGGAAGAGAAGTTCGGCGTCTCCGCCGCAGCGGCCGCCGTCGCGGTCGCCGCGCCCGGTGCCGGCGGCGCCGCCGCGCCGGCCGCCGAGGAGCAGACCGAGTTCACGGTCATGCTGCTCGCCGCGGGCGAGAAGAAGGTCGAGGCGATCAAGGTCGTCCGCGCGGCCACCGGCCTGGGCCTCAAGGAAGCCAAGGATCTGGTCGACGGTGCGCCGAAGGCCGTCAAGGAAGGCATCAGCAAGGCCGACGCCGAGGCGCTCAAGAAGCAGCTCGAGGACGCCGGCGCCAAGGTCGAGGTCAAGTAGCGCCTCGCCGACGTTGCGCGGACGCATCGCTGCGTCCGCGCGCGGAAGGCCTGCCGCCCACAATCGTGGCAGGACCTTCCTGCAGGAATCCCGATTTCGTCTCACAATATCTGGTTCGACTTCCCGCGCCTCAGGCAAGGACCCGGATCCTGACCATCGCCCCGCACGTCGTCCTTCCGTTCCCCAGCGATCCGCCGCCGATCCAGGCCGCGATCGATCCCTTTCGCCTACCTCCAGAGTCTCTGCATGACCCCGTGCCCGTCCGGCGCGGCGTCGTGCAGGGATTTTGACCATCCCTACGCCCGATTCCGCCCGCGACCCCGACGCCTCACGGAGAGTCCATGACCTACTCGTTCACCGAAAAGAAACGCATCCGCAAGAGCTACGGCAAGCGCCGTGTCGTGCAGGAGGTTCCGTACCTGCTCGCGACGCAGCTCGAGTCCTACCGCTCGTTCCTGCAGGATGCGACGCCTGCCGACAAGCGCGAGGATGACGGGTTGCAGGCGGCGTTCAAGTCGATCTTCCCGATCTCCTCGCACAACGACATGGCGCGCCTGGAGTTCGTCAGCTACGTGCTCGGCAACCCGGCCTTCGACGTCAAGGAGTGCCAGCAGCGCGGGCTCACGTACTGTGCGCCGCTGCGTGCCCGGGTCCGCCTGGTGATCATGGATCGCGAAGCGAGCAAGCCGACCATCAAGGAAATCAAGGAGCAGGAGGTCTACATGGGCGAGATCCCGCTCATGACCACGACCGGCTCCTTCGTCGTCAACGGCACCGAACGCGTCATCGTCAGCCAGCTGCACCGCTCGCCGGGCGTGTTCTTCGAGCACGATCGCGGCAAGACGCACAGCTCGGGCAAGCTGCTGTTCTCGGCGCGGATCATCCCGTATCGCGGTTCGTGGCTCGACTTCGAATTCGACGCGAAGGACATCCTGTACTTCCGCGTCGACCGCCGCCGCAAGATGCCGGTGACGATCCTGCTGAAGGCCATCGGCATGACGCCGGAGCAGATCCTCGCGCACTTCTTCGTGTCCGACAGCTTCAAGCTGATGGGCGAAGGCGCGCAGATGGAGCTCGTCCCCGACCGGCTGAAGGGCGAGGTCGCGCGCTTCGACATCAACGACAAGGACGGCAACGTCATCGTCGCGAAGGACAAGCGGATCAATGCCAAGCACATCCGCGACATGGAGAGAGCGGGGCTGAAGCTGATCTCGGTGCCCGAGGAGTTCCTCGTCGGCAGGACGCTCGCGCACGACGTCGTCGACCCCGACACCGGCGAGATCCTCGCGAAGGCGAACGAGGAGCTCACCGACGACCTGATCGGCAGGCTTCGCGAGGGCGAGGTCAAGGAGTTCCGCACGATCTACACCAACGACCTCGACGCCGGCCCCTATATCTCGCAGACGCTCCGACTCGACGACTCGGCCGACCAGATCTCGGCACGCATCGCGATCTACCGGATGATGCGGCCGGGCGAGCCGCCGACCGAGGATGCGGTCGAGGCGCTGTTCAACCGCCTGTTCTACAGCGCCGACACCTACGACCTCTCGAAGGTCGGCCGGATGAAGTTCAACCGGCGCGTGAACCGTGACGACCCCACCGGGCCGATGACGCTCGACAACGACGACATCGTCGCGGTCATCAAGATCCTCGTCGATCTGCGCAACGGCCAGGGCGAGATCGACGACATCGACCACCTCGGCAATCGTCGCGTGCGCTGCGTCGGCGAACTCGCGGAGAACCAGTTCCGCGCCGGCCTGGTGCGCGTCGAGCGCGCGGTGCGCGAGCGCCTGGGCCAGGCCGAGACCGAGAACCTGCTGCCGCACGACCTGATCAACAGCAAGCCGATCAGCGCGGCGATCCGCGAGTTCTTCGGCTCGTCGCAGCTCTCGCAGTTCATGGACCAGACCAACCCGCTGTCCGAGATCACGCACAAGCGGCGCGTCTCCGCGCTCGGCCCGGGCGGCCTGACGCGCGAGCGGGCGGGCTTCGAGGTGCGCGACGTGCACACGACCCACTACGGTCGCGTCTGCCCGATCGAGACGCCCGAGGGTCCGAACATCGGCCTGATCAACTCGCTCGCGCTCTATGCGCGGCTGAACGAGTTCGGCTTCCTCGAGACGCCGTACCGCAAGGTCGACAACAACATGCTGACCCACCAGATCGACTACCTGTCGGCGATCGAGGAGGGCAGGTACGTGATCGCGCAGGCGAACGCGGCGGTCGATGCGGACGGCCGGCTCACCGGCGACCTGGTGTCGGTGCGGATCAACGGCGAGACGCAGCTCGTCGCGCCCGACCGCGTCGAGTACATCGACGTGGCGCCGTCGCAGATCGTGTCGGTCGCGGCCTCGTTGATCCCGTTCCTCGAGCACGACGACGCGAACCGCGCGCTGATGGGCTCGAACATGCAGCGCCAGGCGGTGCCGTGCCTGCGCCCGGAGAAGCCGCTGGTCGGCACCGGCATCGAGCGCACCTGCGCCGTCGACTCCGGAACCGTCGTCACCGCGCTTCGCGGCGGCCTGGTCGACTACGTCGACGCGAACCGGATCGTCGTGCGGGTGAACGACGAGGAGACCGCCGCCGGCGAGGTCGGCGTCGACATCTACAACCTGATCAAGTACACGCGAAGCAACCAGAACACGAACATCAACCAGCGTCCGATCGTCAAGAAGGGTGACCGCCTGGTGGCCGGCGACGTCGTCGCCGACGGCGCGTCGACCGACCTGGGCGAGCTCGCGCTCGGCCAGAACATGCTCGTCGCGTTCATGCCCTGGAACGGCTACAACTTCGAGGACTCGATCCTGATCTCGGAGAAGGTCGTGTCGGACGATCGCTACACGTCGATCCACATCGAGGAGCTGTCGGTGCTCGCGCGCGACACCAAGCTCGGGCCCGAGGAGATCACCCGCGACATCTCGAACCTGTCGGAAGGCCAGCTCGGCCGGCTCGACGATTCCGGCATCGTCTACATCGGCGCCGAGGTCAATGCCGGCGACGTGATGGTCGGCAAGGTCACGCCGAAGGGCGAGACCCAGCTGACACCCGAGGAGAAGCTGCTGCGCGCGATCTTCGGCGAGAAGGCCAGCGACGTGAAGGACACCAGCCTGCGCGTGCCTTCGGGCATGAGCGGCACCGTGATCGACGTGCAGGTCTTCACCCGCGAAGGCATCGTGCGCGACAAGCGCGCGCAGTCGATCATCGACGACGAGCTCAAGCGCTACCGCCTCGACCTCAACGACCAGCTGCGCATCGTCGAGAACGACACCTTCGAGCGGATCGAGCGCCTGCTCACCGGCAAGACCGCCAACGGCGGGCCGAAGAAGCTCGCGAAGGGAACCAAGGTCACGCTCGAGTACCTGAAGGACCTCGATCGCTACCAGTGGTTCGAGGTGCGGCTCGAGGACGAGACCGCTGCGAGCCAGCTCGAGGCGCTGAAGGACTCGGTCGAGCAGACGCGACACGCCTTCGACCTCCAGTTCGAGGAAAAGCGCAAGAAGCTCACGCAGGGCGACGAGCTTCCCCCGGGCGTGCTGAAGATGGTGAAGGTCTACCTCGCCGTCAAGCGGCGCCTGCAGCCGGGCGACAAGATGGCGGGCCGGCACGGCAACAAGGGCGTCGTGTCGCGCATCGTGCCGGTCGAGGACATGCCGTACATGGCCGACGGCAACCCGGTCGACATCGTGCTGAATCCGCTCGGCGTGCCGTCGCGGATGAACGTCGGACAGATCCTCGAGACCCACCTCGGCTGGGCGGCCAAGGGCATCGGGCTTCGCATCGGCGAGATGCTGGACAAGCACGCGAAGGGACAGGCGAAGGTCGGCGACCTGCGCAAGTACCTCGACGGCGTCTACAACTCGTCGGGCGAGAAGGCCGATCTCGACAAGCTGAGCGACGAAGAGGTCAAGGAACTCGCGACCAACCTGTGCAAGGGCGTGCCCTTCGCGACGCCGGTGTTCGACGGCGCGACCGAGGAGGAGATCCGCGGCGCCCTCGACACCGCGTTCCCGGACAACGACCCGAACACGCAGCGGCTCGGTTTCCGTCCGAGCAAGACACAGATCACGCTGTACGACGGCCGTACCGGCGACGCCTTCGACCGGATGGTGACGGTCGGCTACATGCACGTGCTGAAACTGCACCACCTCGTCGACGACAAGATGCACGCGCGCTCGACCGGCCCGTACAGCCTCGTCACCCAGCAGCCGCTGGGCGGAAAGGCGCAGTTCGGCGGCCAGCGTTTCGGCGAGATGGAGGTGTGGGCGCTCGAGGCCTACGGCGCGTCGTACACGCTACAGGAGATGCTCACGGTCAAGTCCGACGACGTCAACGGACGCACCAAGGTCTACGAGAACCTGGTCAAGGGCGAGCACACGATCGACGCCGGCATGCCCGAGTCGTTCAACGTGCTGGTCAAGGAGATCCGGTCGCTGGGGATCGACATCGATCTGGAGCGGGGTTGACGGAGCAGCGGATGCGATCGCTTTTCGCAGTGCACACAACCGTGCCCGGGAAGCCGCGGACGGTGCTCGCGGCGCGGGCGGAGCTGGCGGTCGGCGCTGACGCGCCGACTTCCCTGCGATGCTCGGCCGGATGGCCTCGTCGCGAACTCGCTGCGCTCACTGCGTTCGCTTCGCTCGGACAGGCGCGACGAAGTCAGAGGGTGGAACGCGCTGCGCGCGTGGCCATCCGCCCTGCGCTTCTCGGCGCCCGCGACGCCCACGCCGCGAGCACCGCCCGCGGCTTCCCCGTCGCGTCGGTGCCACGCGGCGTTCGCATCCGTGCCGGTGTCGGGAGGGCCTTGCGGGGCGCGATTTCGACGATTGCTCAAGCTGTCGAGCAGTCGATTTATCAGGTGACTTTGCCGGCTTGCCGACCCTCCGGTCGCAGACGTTGGTTGTCTTCGCAGCGCATGTGGCGATGGTGGGAAGGGCGGGGCGGGCGTTTCGCGGCGCCGGCGCCTTGCGGGGCGGCGAGGAGCGCAGTGACGGGCTCGGCGCGCGCAGCGCGCATCCACCCTCATGCTTGCCGCGCCCTGTCTGAACGAAGCGAACGCAGTGAGCGCAGTGAGTTGCGCGGCACGAGCCCGGCACGAGCACCGCAGCGGACCCGGCGCGCAGCGCCGGGCGCCCCGCCGAAGCCGGCGTCGCGAAGCGGCCGCCCCGCCCGCGGGCACGAACACGCAGCACCCGAAGCATTCAAGGAGAACAGTCGATGAAAGCACTGTTGGATCTCTTCAAGCAGGTCGAGGAAGACGAACACTTCGATGCGATCCGCATCGGCCTGGCGTCGCCCGAGAAAATCCGCTCGTGGTCGTTCGGTGAGGTCAAGAAGCCCGAGACCATCAACTACCGCACCTTCAAGCCCGAGCGCGACGGCCTGTTCTGCGCGAAGATCTTCGGGCCGATCAAGGACTACGAGTGCCTGTGCGGCAAGTACAAGCGCCTGAAGCACCGTGGGGTGATCTGCGAGAAGTGCGGCGTCGAGGTGACGCTCGCCAAGGTCCGGCGCGAGCGCATGGGCCACATCGAGCTCGCGAGCCCGACCGCGCACATCTGGTTCCTGAAGTCGCTGCCGAGCCGGCTGGGCATGGTGCTTGACATGACGCTGCGCGACATCGAGCGCGTGCTGTACTTCGAGGCCTACGTGGTGGTCGAGCCCGGCATGACGCCGCTCAAGCGCTGCCAGTTGCTGACCGAGGACGACTTCCTCGCGAAGTACGACGAGTACGGCGAGGAGTTCGACGCGTCGATGGGCGCCGAGGGCATCCGCGACCTGCTGAAGTCGATCGACGTCGATCGCTCGGTCACGACGCTGCGCGAGGAGCTCGAAGCCACCACGTCGGAAGCCAAGATCAAGAAGATCGCGAAGCGCCTGAAGGTGCTCGAGGGCTTCCAGAAATCGGGCATCAAGCCCGAGTGGATGGTGATGGAGGTGCTGCCGGTGCTGCCGCCGGAGCTGCGCCCGCTGGTGCCGCTGGACGGCGGGCGCTTCGCGACCTCCGACCTGAACGACCTGTATCGCCGCGTGATCAACCGGAACAACCGGCTCAAGCGCCTGCTCGAACTGAAGGCGCCCGAGATCATCGTGCGCAACGAGAAGCGCATGCTGCAGGAGTCGGTCGACTCGCTGCTCGACAACGGCCGTCGCGGCAAGGCGATGACCGGCGCCAACAAGCGCGCGCTGAAGTCGCTGGCCGACATGATCAAGGGCAAGGGCGGCCGGTTCCGCCAGAACCTGCTCGGCAAGCGCGTCGACTACTCGGGGCGCTCGGTGATCGTCGTCGGCCCGCAGCTCAAGCTGCACCAGTGCGGGCTGCCCAAGCTGATGGCGCTCGAGCTGTTCAAGCCCTTCATCTTCAACAAGCTCGAGACGATGGGGGTCGCGACCACCATCAAGCAGGCGAAGAAGTTCGTCGAGAACCAGGAGCCGATCGTCTGGGACATCCTCGAGGAGGTGATCCGCGAGCACCCGGTGATGCTGAACCGCGCGCCGACGCTGCACCGCCTGGGCATCCAGGCCTTCGAGCCGGTGCTGATCGAGGGCAAGGCGATCCAGCTGCATCCGCTCGTGTGCGCGGCGTTCAACGCCGACTTCGACGGCGACCAGATGGCCGTGCACGTGCCGTTGTCGCTCGAGGCGCAGCTCGAGGCGCGCTCGCTGATGCTCGCGTCGAACAACGTGCTGTTCCCGTCGAACGGCGAGCCGTCGATCGTGCCGTCGCAGGACATCGTGCTGGGCCTGTACTACGCCACCCGCGACAAGATCAACGGCAAGGGCGAGGGGATGGTGTTCAGCGACGTCAAGGAGCTGCAACGCGCGTACGACAACAAGCAGGTCGAGCTCGCGACGCGCATCTCGGTGCGCCTCGTCGACCACGTGCGCAACGGCGACGGCTTCGAGCCGGTGCTCCGGCGCCACGACACGACGGTCGGGCGTGCGCTGCTGTCGGAGATCCTCCCGAAGGGCCTGCCCTTCGAGACGATGAACAAGGCGCTGACGAAGAAGGAGATCTCGCGGCTGATCAACCTGTCGTTCCGGCGCTGCGGCCTGCGCGACACGGTGATCTTCGCGGATCACCTGATGCAGAACGGCTTCCGCCTCGCGACCCGGGGCGGCATCTCGATCGCGATCGACGACATGCTGATCCCGCCGACCAAGGCGGCGATCCTCGGCGCGGCGGAAAGCGAGGTCAAGGAGATCGAGCAGCAGTACACCTCGGGTCTCGTCACGCAGGGCGAGCGCTACAACAAGGTCGTCGACATCTGGTCGAAGGCGGGTGACCAGGTCGCGAAGGCGATGATGGACCAGATCGCCAGCGAGACCGTCACCAATGCTGCGGGCGAGCAGGTGAAGCAGACCTCGTTCAACGCGATCTACATGATGTCCGACTCGGGCGCACGCGGTTCGGCGACGCAGATCCGGCAGCTCGCCGGCATGCGCGGCCTGATGGCCAAGCCAGACGGCTCGATCATCGAGACGCCGATCACCGCGAACTTCCGCGAGGGCCTGAACGTCCTCCAGTACTTCATCTCGACCCACGGCGCGCGCAAGGGCCTTGCCGACACCGCGCTCAAGACGGCGAATTCGGGCTACCTGACGCGTCGCCTCGTCGACGTCACCCAGGATCTGGTCGTGATCGAGGACGATTGCGGCACCGGCAACGGCGTCGCGATGCGTGCGCTGGTCGAGGGCGGCGAGGTCATCGAGGCGCTTCGCGACCGGATCCTCGGTCGGGTCGCGGTGGCCGACGTCGTCGACCCCGAGACGCAGGGCACCGTGTACGAAAAGGGCACGCTCCTCGACGAGGACGCGGTCGAGCGGATCGAGGCACTGGGCATCGACGAGGTGCGCGTGCGCACGCCGCTGACCTGCGACACGCGCTACGGGCTCTGCGCGAAGTGCTACGGTCGCGACCTCGGGCGCGGCTCGCTGGTCAACGTCGGCGAGTCGGTCGGGGTGATCGCGGCGCAGTCGATCGGCGAACCGGGCACGCAGCTGACGATGCGCACCTTCCACATCGGCGGCGCGGCGTCGCGGGCGGCGGTCGCCAGCTCCGTCGAGGCCAAGTCGAACGGTACCGCGCGCTTCACCGCGACGATGCGCTACATCCGCGGCGCGAAGGGCGAGCTGATCGTGATCTCGCGTTCCGGCGAAGTGATGATCACCGACGACAACGGCCGCGAGCGCGAGCGTCACAAGATTCCGTACGGCGCGACGCTGCTGGTGCAGGACGGCCAGCACATCAAGGCCGGCGCGCAGCTCGCGACCTGGGACCCGCTGACGCGGCCGATCATCACCGAATACGGCGGCACGATCAAGTTCGAGAACGTCGAGGAGGGCATGACCGTCGCGAAGCAGATCGACGAGGTCACCGGCCTGTCGACGCTCGTCGTGATCGACGCGAAGCGTCGCAGCGCCAGCTCGAAGAACGTGCGCCCGCAGATGAAGCTGATCAACGAGCACGGCGAGGAGGTGCGCATCGCCGGCACCGACCACGCGGTCCAGATCGGCTTCCCGGTCGGCGCGCTGATCACGGTGCGCGACGGCCAGATGGTCGCCGTCGGCGACGTGCTTGCCCGCATCCCGCAGGAGTCGCAGAAGAATCGCGACATCACCGGGGGCCTGCCGCGCGTGGCCGAGCTGTTCGAGGCGCGCTCGCCGAAGGACGCCGGCATGCTCGCCGAGATCACCGGCACCGTGTCCTTCGGCAAGGACACGAAGGGCAAGCAGCGCCTGGTGCTCACCGACCTGGACGGCAACCCGCACGAGTTCCTGATCCCGAAGGAGAAGCACGTACTGGTGCACGACGGCCAGGTCGTGAACAAGGGCGAGATGATCGTCGACGGGCCGGCGGATCCGCACGACATCCTGCGGCTGCTGGGCGTCGAGGCGCTGAGCCGCTACATCGTCGACGAAGTGCAGGACGTCTATCGTCTGCAGGGCGTGAAGATCAACGACAAGCACATCGAGGTGATCGTCCGCCAGATGCTGCGGCGGGTGGTCGTCGCCAACCCCGGCGGCACCGGCTTCATCGTCGGCGAGCAGGTCGAGCGCAGCGAGATCCTCGACGCGAACGACCGGATGGCGACCGAGGGCAAGCTGCCGGCCACCTACGACAACATCCTGCTCGGCATCACGAAGGCGTCGCTGTCGACCGATTCGTTCATCTCGGCGGCGTCCTTCCAGGAGACGACCCGGGTGTTGACCGAGGCGGCGATCATGGGCAAGCGCGACGACCTGCGCGGCCTGAAGGAGAACGTGATCGTCGGCCGACTGATCCCGGCCGGCACCGGTCTCGCGTTCCACAAGGCGCGAAACGAGAAGGAGTCGGTCGAGGCGCAGGAAGCCGCTGCGCTGGCGGCTGCCGAGGCGGCGTTCGCGCCGATCGAGGAGACGGTGGGTGCCGACGGCGAAGCGATCGGCGGTCCGGGTGCGGAGTCGATGGACGCACTGTTCGGCGGCTCGCTCGGGAGTTCGGTCGGCGCGTCGAGCAGCACGTCGATCGACGAGGTCTTCGGTCGTCCGGCGGGCGAACCCGAGGCACCGGCCAAGCCGGAAGACGACACGCCGTCCTCGTCCTGACGCAGCGGCTGCGCGCCACGCCCCCAAACCCGGCTTCGGCCGGGTTTTTTCATGGCGTGCCGCGCGGCGGCGGGTCCGGGCGGTGCTGCGTATCGGTGGTTTACGCTGCGGTGCAGCAAAGACGTGCTAAGGTACGCGACCGCGACGTCCAGGACCATCGAGATGACCCATCACCGTCGACCGCTCAGACTCGCGCTGCAAGGTGGCGGCGCCCTCGGCGCCTATACGTGGGGCGTGCTCGACGCGTTGCTCGCCAGCCGCTCGGTGGCGCTGACGCATTTCAGCGGCACCAGCGCCGGTGCGCTGAACGCAGCCGTCTGCGCGAGCGCGATCGCCAGGGGCGGGCCGAGCGCCGGGCGGCGCGAGGCACGGCGCGCGCTCGCGTCGTTCTGGCAGGCGATCTCGAGCTCGCCGTGGACCGACTACGTCGGCCTGCTCTGGGGGCCGGTCGCCCGATCGATGCGCAAGGGCTTCGGCGAATGGCTGTGGGCGAATGCGCTGGCGTCGCCGTACGCCCGCCACATCCTGCCGGCGATGACGTCGACCCCGCTCGCCGCCGTGCTCGAGGCGCACCTGGACCTCGACGCCCTGCGATCGCCCGCGGCGCCGCGGCTGTTCGTCACGCTGACGCACGTCGGCACCGGCCTGCCACGGATCTTCGGGAACGCCGACCTCACGCTCGACGTGCTGCTGGCGTCGGCCTGCCTGCCGCAGGTGTTCCGGGCGGTGGAGATCGACGGCGAGGCGTTCTGGGACGGCGGCTACACCGGCAACCCGACGCTGTGGCCGCTGGTGCGCCACCCCGGGCCCGCGGACATCTGTCTCGTGCAATTGTCGCCGGGCACGGTGCAGGCCACGCCGGTCGACGTGCCGCAGATCCGGCAGCGGGTCGGCGAGATCGTGTTCCACTCGAGCCTCGTCGCCGAGATGCAGGCGATCCAGGCAATTCGCGAGAGCGCGGCCGCCCTGAGGGTGGAGAACCGCTTCACCCGGGCTCGCTTCCACCGCATCGGGCCGCCGCCGGACGACATGGTCGGCGCCGGTGCCGCCGTCGACCGATCGCCGCGGTTCCTGCGCGCGCTGGCCGACGCGGGGCGCGGTGCCGCGAGGGGATTCCTCGCGCGCGACGCGAAGGCGATCGGCTCGCACGAGACGCTCGAGGTCTCGCGGTACTTCGTCGGTGGCCACAAGACACGCTGGACCACCGACGCGGCGCTAGGGCAGGTCGCGCAGGACGCCGGGCAGGGCGGTCCGGGGCCCGGTGCCCGCGCGAGGACCCGGGCGCGTACGGACGCGGCCGCGCTCGCGGCGGCGGGCGTCGCGCGGCGTCGGCCGGCATTCGGTCACGGCGCCAGGCCCGGGCCTGCGGCAGAATCGACGGCGATCGAATGAATCCGCTGCGGACGTCCCATGCGCTATGCCATCGTGATCGAAGAGTCGAACGCCCGCTTCCGGGCGTGGGTGCCTGATCTGCCGGGATGCATCGCGACCGGCGCGACGCTCGCCGAGGCGGAGGCGTCGATGCGGATCGCGATCCGCTACCACCTCGATGCGCTGAAGACCGAGGGGCTGCCGGTGCCCAGGCCGTGCAGCCGGGTCGACTACGTGGCGGTGAGCGCCTGAGCGGGGATCCGTCGTTTCACCGGCGGGACACGTCGCCCATTTGACCTGAATTCCGTCACTCGCATATACTCCCGGGTTCTCCGGGAATGCAGTTCGTTCTTGCCTTTGCCGGATTGCTCTTTGCGTCGGCATGCCGACCTCCTTCCGGGCGCCTTCTCCTGAACGGCGCGCGGGGTGCAGGCGGTACGGGTCCCGCGGGAGCGGTCCGGTCCGGGCAAAGCAGGCCTCCCTGGGTCGTTTCCGCTTTCCTGCGTCCTGCCGGGTGCGCGTCAGCCATCCGGCACCCGGGGCGCCCGTCGCGGCACCATTCGTGGCACATACAGGGTCTTCAATGCCAACCATCAATCAGCTAGTCCGAAAGTCGCGCGAGAAGGAAGTCGTCAAGAGCAAGAGTCCCGCGCTCGAGGACTGTCCGCAGCGGCGCGGCGTCTGCACCCGCGTCTACACCACGACCCCGAAGAAGCCGAACTCGGCGCTTCGAAAGGTCGCGAAGGTGCGCCTCACCAATGGCTACGAGGTCATCAGCTACATCGGCGGCGAAGGGCACAACCTGCAGGAGCACTCGGTCGTGCTGATCCGCGGCGGTCGCGTGAAGGACCTTCCCGGCGTGCGCTACCACATCGTGCGGGGGTCGCTCGACCTGCAGGGCGTGAAGGATCGCAAGCAGTCGCGCTCGAAGTACGGCGCGAAGCGCCCGAAAAAGGCCTGATCGCCGAACCGGGCGGCGTCCTGCGTCCGCCCGTCGGGTCCGGATCCGCCGAGGCTTTCGGGATCCGGGTCGAACCCAACGATTTTCCCAAGGCGGGGCACCCGAGGGTGCCCCGTCGAGTAAGCCTCCCGCCGAACGCCCGCCGCGCCACCTGCGCCAGGGCCGGGTAGCGGGAACCCGGGGCCGGCGGACACGACGTCCGTGCGGCCCAGCTGAAACCACTCCGAGGTCATGCAATGCCCCGTCGTCGCGAAGTCCCCAAGCGCGTCATCCTGCCGGATCCGCTCTACCACAACGAAGAAGTCGCCAAGTTCATCAACGTGCTGATGCTCTCCGGCAAGAAGGCGGTCGCCGAGCGCATCGTCTATGGCGCGTTCACCCAGATCAAGGGCAAGGCGGGCAAGGAGCCGATCGAGGTGTTCCAGAACGCGCTCGCCAACTGCCGCCCGATGGTCGAGGTCAAGAGCCGTCGCGTCGGCGGTGCGAACTACCAGGTGCCGGTCGAGGTTCGCCCGGTGCGCCGCACCGCGCTCGCGATGCGCTGGCTGCGCGAGGCCGCGAAGAAGCGCAGCGAGAAGTCGATGGGACAGCGGCTCGCGAGCGAGTTGCTCGAGGCCGCCGAGAATCGCGGCGGCGCCGTGAAGAAGCGCGACGAGATCCATCGCATGGCCGAGGCGAACAAGGCGTTCTCGCACTTCCGCTTCTGACCCGGATCCCCCTGTCGCGCTTTCAATTGGCGCGTCGCACCCCCATATCGGACGGGCGTCCGGCAAACCGCCGGACGCGCACGGCACATCGGGTCCACGAGACCCGACGTGAGACCGGGCACCCACCCTGGAACCCCTGAGGATTGAAAGATGGCTCGCAAGACACCGATCGAGCGTTACCGGAACATCGGGATCTCGGCGCATATCGACGCCGGCAAGACGACGACGACCGAGCGCATCCTGTTCTATACCGGCGTCAATCACAAGATCGGCGAAGTCCACGACGGCGCCGCCACGATGGACTGGATGGAGCAGGAGCAGGAACGCGGCATCACGATCACGTCGGCCGCGACCACCTGCTTCTGGAAGGGGATGGCCGGCAACTTCCCCGAGCACCGGATCAACATCATCGACACCCCGGGGCACGTCGACTTCACGATCGAGGTCGAGCGCTCGATGCGGGTGCTCGACGGCGCGTGCATGGTCTATTGCGCGGTCGGCGGCGTGCAGCCGCAATCCGAGACCGTCTGGCGGCAGGCCAACAAGTACAAGGTCCCCCGGCTCGCGTTCGTCAACAAGATGGACCGGACCGGCGCGAACTTCTTCAAGGTCCACGACCAGATGCGCACGCGCCTGCGCGCGAACCCGATCCCGATGCAGGTGCCGATCGGTGCCGAAGAGAACTTCAAGGGCGTGATCGACCTGATCAGCATGAAGGCGATCTTCTGGGACGAGGCCAGCCAGGGCACGAAGTTCGAGCTCGCCGAGGTGCCGGCCGAACTCAAGGCGACCTGCGAGGAATGGCGCGAGAAGGTCGTCGAGGCCGCGGCCGAGGCGAACGAGGAATTCATGAACGAATACCTCGAGAACGGCGAGCTTCCGGTCGAGAAGATCAAGGCGGGCATCCGCCAGCGCACGATCAGCAACGAGATCGTGCCGATGTTCTGCGGCACCGCGTTCAAGAACAAGGGTGTCCAGGCGATGCTCGACGCCGTCGTCGAGTACCTGCCGTCGCCGATCGACGTGCCGCCGGTCCCGGGGCACGACGAGAACGACAAGGAGGTCACCCGCCAGGCCGACGACAAGGAGAAGTTCGCCGCGCTCGCGTTCAAGCTGATGACCGACCCCTTCGTCGGCCAGCTGACCTTCATCCGCGTGTATTCGGGCGTGCTCAAGAGCGGTGACACGGTGTTCAACCCGATCCGCGGCAAGAAGGAGCGGGTCGGTCGCATCCTGCAGATGCACGCGAACAACCGCGAGGAGATCAAGGAAGTGCTCGCCGGCGACATCGCCGCGGCCGTCGGCCTGAAGGACGTCACCACCGGCGAGACGCTGACCGATCCGGACTCGGTGATCATCCTCGAGAAGATGGTGTTCCCCGAGCCGGTGATCTCGCAGGCGGTCGAGCCGAAGACCAAGGCCGATCAGGAGAAGATGGGCATCGCGCTGGGCCGGCTCGCCCAGGAGGATCCGTCGTTCCGCGTGCGCACTGACGAGGAAAGCGGCCAGACGATCATCGGCGGCATGGGCGAACTGCACCTCGAGATCATCGTCGACCGGATGAAGCGCGAGTTCGGCGTCGAGGCCAACGTCGGCAAGCCGCAGGTCGCGTACCGCGAGACGATCCGCAAGTCGGTCGAGGACGTCGAGGGCAAGTTCATCAAGCAGTCCGGCGGTCGCGGCCAGTACGGCCACGTCGTGATCAAGCTCGAGCCGATGGAACCCGGCGGCAAGGGCTTCGAGTTCGTCGATGCGATCAAGGGCGGTGTCGTGCCGCGCGAATACATCCCGGCGGTGCAGCGCGGGATCGAGGACACGTTGCCCTCGGGCATCCTCGCCGGCTATCCGGTGGTCGACGTCAAGGCGACGCTGACCTTCGGCTCGTACCACGACGTGGACTCGAACGAGAACGCGTTCAAGCAGGCCGGATCGATGGCGTTCAAGGAAGCGATGCGCCGCGCGACGCCGGTGCTGCTCGAGCCGATGATGGCGGTCGAGGTCGAGACACCCGAAGACTACGCGGGCACCGTGATGGGCGACCTGTCCTCGCGGCGCGGCATGGTGCAGGGCATGGACGACATGGTCGGCGGCGGCAAGGCGATCAAGGCCGAGGTGCCGCTGTCCGAGATGTTCGGCTACTCGACGACGCTGCGTTCGCTGACGCAGGGACGGGCGACGTACACGATGGAATTCAAGCAGTACGCCGAGGCGCCGAAGAACGTCGCCGAGGCAGTGATCGCATCACGTACCAAATAATCCAGGAGAGCGAGTCATGGCAAAGGGTAAGTTCGAGCGCACGAAGCCCCACGTGAACGTGGGCACGATTGGTCACGTGGACCACGGCAAGACGACGCTGACGGCGGCGATCACGACGGTGCTGAGCAAGGCGTTTGGCGGAGAGGCGAAGGGTTACGACCAGATCGACGCGGCGCCGGAGGAGAAGGCGCGCGGTATCACGATCAACACGGCGCACGTGGAGTACGAGACGAAGAACCGTCACTATGCGCACGTGGACTGTCCTGGGCACGCGGACTACGTGAAAAACATGATCACGGGTGCGGCGCAGATGGACGGCGCGATTCTGGTGGTGAGTGCGGCGGACGGCCCGATGCCGCAGACGCGCGAGCACATTCTGCTGGCGCGGCAGGTGGGCGTGCCGTACATCATCGTGTTCATGAACAAGTGCGACATGGTGGATGACGAGGAGTTGCTGGAGCTCGTGGAGATGGAGGTTCGCGAGTTGCTGAGCAAGTATGAGTTTCCTGGCGACGACATCCCGCTGGTGAAGGGCAGCGCGCTGAAGGCGCTGGAGGGCGACAAGGGGGCGTTGGGCGAGGAGGCGATCATGAAGCTTGCCGAGGCGCTGGACACGTACATCCCGACGCCGGAGCGGGCGGTGGACGGTGCGTTCCTGATGCCGATCGAGGACGTGTTCTCGATTTCGGGCCGTGGTACGGTGGTGACGGGGCGGATCGAGCGTGGCGTGGTGAAGGTCGGCGAGGAGATCGAGATCGTGGGGATCCGGCCGACGCTGAAGACGACGTGCACGGGCGTGGAGATGTTCAGGAAGCTGCTGGACCAGGGTCAGGCGGGCGACAACGTGGGGATTCTGCTGCGTGGCACGAAGCGCGAGGAGGTGGAGCGCGGGCAGGTGCTGGCCAAGCCGGGGTCGATCAACCCGCACACGCACTTCGAGTGCGAGGTGTACGTGCTGAGCAAGGACGAAGGGGGGCGGCACACGCCGTTCTTCAACAACTACCGGCCGCAGTTCTACTTCCGCACGACGGACGTGACGGGGTCGGTGACGTTGCCCGAGGGCACGGAGATGGTGATGCCGGGCGACAACGTGAAGATGACGGTAAAGCTGATCGCGCCGATCGCGATGGAGCAGGGCCTGCGCTTCGCGATCCGCGAGGGCGGACGCACCGTCGGCGCCGGCGTCGTCGCCAAGGTGCTCGAGTAGGAACCTGCGGCGTTTCGGCAGCGACCGACCGCAGTCAACACACATCGGGGTTCGGCCGCGGCGCCGTCACGTGCCGCCCGATGCCCCGCGCTCTTTGAAGGATCACCCCATGCAAAGCCAGAAAATCAGAATCCGCCTCAAGGCCTTCGACTACAAGCTGATCGACCAGTCCGCTGCCGAGATCGTCGAGACCGCCAAGCGAACCGGCGCAGTCGTGCACGGCCCGGTGCCGCTGCCCACCCGCATCGAGCGCTTCGACGTGCTGCGTTCGCCGCACGTCAACAAGACCTCGCGCGACCAGCTCGAGATCCGTACGCACCTTCGGCTGATGGACATCGTCGACCCGACCGACAAGACGGTCGACGCGCTGATGAAGCTCGACCTTCCGGCCGGGGTCGACGTCGAGATCAAGCTGCAGTAGCGCGCGAACGGCACGCCGTGCGGACCGTATCCGCGCGGCAGGCACGAGGGCCGGCGTCGCCGGCCCTTTTCACGAGCGGGTGTCGGCGGGCACGGCGCTCGCACGCGAAGCGACTCCAGAAAAGCCGGAGTCAGTCATGGAAGACAGTCGGGTCTGGGCGCTCGAGGAGAGTCTTTGGACCGGAGGCGCCGAGCACTATCGCGAGCTCGTCGACGCGTCCTGCGTCATGGTTCTGCCGCAACCGCCGTACGTGATGAGCGGCAGCGAAGCCATCGAGGCGGTGGCTCGATCGCCGCGCTGGACGGAGGTCGAACTGAGCGAGAGGCGGATGGAGCGTCCGCAGCCGGGCATGATCGCGATCGCGTATCGCGCGCGCGCGAAGCGCGGGGGCGAGCACTACGAAGCCTGGTGCTCGTCGACCTACCGGCGGCTCGATCACGACGCCTGGTGCGTCGTGCAGCACCAACAAACGCCGCCGCTCTCGCTGAAGGCCTGAAGATCCGGCGCCGTACGGCGCGCTAGCGCCCGGCCTGGATCCCGCGTGCCTGGTAGCCGGCCTGCGAGAGCGAGGCGAGCACCTGCGCGACGTGCGCCTTGCCGCGCGTCTGGATCACCACGTCGACTTCGGCGTTCTGCAGCGGCATCGTCGAGAAGGTGCGCTGGTGGTGCACTTCCTCGATGTTCGCCTGCAGGTCGGCGAGTCGCGTGGTCAGGTCGGCGAGGGCGCCGGGCACGTCGCGCAGCTCGATCCGGATGCGTGCGAGGCGACCGCTGCGCACCATGCCGCGCCCGAGGATGCCGGTGAGCAGGATCGGGTCGATGTTGCCGCCGCACAGTACCGTCGCCACGCGCTTGCCGGCGAACCGGTCGCGATTCGCGAGAAGGCCGGCGAGTCCGGCGGCGCCGGCACCTTCGGCGACCGTCTTCTCGACCTCGAGCAGCAGCAGGATCGCCTGCTCGATCCGGTCCTCGTCGACGAGCAGCACGTCGTCCACCAGCCGGCGGGTCATCTCGATGTTGAGCGCACCGGGCTCCAGCACCGCGATGCCCTCGGCGATCGTGCCGCGTTGCTCCGGATGGCTCGCCTGATGGAACCGGTTGTACATGCCCGGATACCGGGCGCTCTGAACGCCGACGACGGCGGTCTGCGGCGACAGGTCGCGGGCGACGCAGGCGATGCCGGAGATCAGCCCGCCGCCGCCGACCGCGACGAGCACGACGTCCGGCGCGGGCATCTGCTCGAACAGCTCCAGACCGACGGTCCCCTGTCCCGCGATCACCGCCGGGTCGTCGTAAGGGTGCACGATCGTGAGCGCCCGCTCCTGCGCGAGCCGGTGCGCGTGCTCGCGCGCCTGGTCGAAGTTGTCGCCGAACAGCACCACCTCGGCGCCGAAGCCTTCGGTTCGTTCGATCTTCACGGCGGGCGAGTGGCGCGGCATCACGATCACCGCCGGGATGCCGAGGCGCTGCGCGTGGTACGCGAGTCCCTGCGCATGGTTGCCGGCGGATGCCGCGATCACGCCGCCGGCGCGCCCGGCCGCGTCGAGCATCGTCAGCCGGTTCAGCGCGCCCCGCTCCTTGAAGGACGCGGTGAACTGCAGGTTCTCGAACTTGATCCAGACCTCGGCGCCGACGATCGCCGACAGCGTGCGCGAGTGCAGGCAGGGCGTGCGCTCGACCTGTCCGTCGATGCGGCGCGCCGCGTCGCGGATCGAGGCCAGGTCGACGGCGGGCGAAGGTGGGCTGGTGCTCGTCATCGATGCTGTCGGCGGGCGGTCCGGAGGGCGGTGCGCAAGGGGGGGGGGGGGCGCCGCCGCCCGATCGGCGGTGTCGGCGCATCGCGATGCTACCGGCTTGCCGGCGTGCGGGCGATGCGTCGGCTGCATCCTCGGCACCCGCAGGGGGCGTCGCAGACGCCGAAACCCGCTTTCGGCGGAGGATGCGCGCGCCGACTTGCAGCGGTCGAAATCGCGCTATATACTCGCGGGCTTGCTTTGGCATTGCCAATGCAATGCAGGCGCCGCGTGCGGATCATGATCGCAGCAGATGATCCAAGCAAGGATCTACGCAAGCGAGATCTACGCAAGTGAGATCTACGCAAGTGAGATCTACGCAAGTGAGCCAAGCGGCGCCTAGGCTTCAAGCCCGTCAGCCAATCGAAGCTGCGGGTATCAATAAATCCTTTCAGGAATCCAACCCTATGGCAAACCCAGAGGGCACCGCGGGCGCGTCGGCCACATCGGCCACGTCAGCGACCGCGGGTCGCGCACGCTCCCGTGCCGGCGCACCGGCTTGGGCCGGTCGCTCGCAGACGCAGGCCTCGTCGATCGGCCTCGGCCTGCTCGGGCGCAAGGTCGGCATGATGCGCATCTTCGCCGACGACGGGCAATCGGTGCCCGTCACGGTCATCGACGTCTCCAACAATCGCGTCGCGCAGGTCAAGCGCCCGGAATCGGACGGCTATTGCGCGATCCAGGTCGCGTTCGGCGAGCGCCGCGCGACGCGCGTCACCAAGCCGATGGCGGGTCACTTCGCCCGGGCCGGCGTGCAGGCGGGCAGCGCGCTCGGCGAATTCCGGGTCGAGGCGGACGTCGTCGACAAGTACCAGCCGGGCGGCGTGATCGGTGCGGATCTCTTCCAGGTCGGCCAGACGATCGACGTGCAGGGCGTGTCCAAGGGCAAGGGCTTCGCGGGCACGATCAAGCGCCACAACTTCTCGTCGAACCGCGCGTCGCACGGCAACTCGCGTTCGCACAACGTGCCCGGCTCGATCGGCATGGCGCAGGATCCGGGACGCGTGTTCCCGGGCAAGAAGATGTCGGGACAGATGGGCAACGTGACCAACACGGTCCAGAACCTCGAGATCGCCCGGATCGACACCGAGCGCGGCCTGCTGATGGTGCGCGGCGCGGTGCCGGGTGCCACCGGCGGAGACCTCGTGATCACGCCCGCGACCAAGGCACCCCGCCTGAAAGGCGGCGAGCTGGCGCCGGTGAAGGCCAAGGCGAAGGCCGACGCCGATCCGAAGGCCAAGGCCTGACGACTCACTCTCAAGGATCGTTCGAGATGGAACTGAAAGTACTGAACGACCGCGGTGAGTCCGCCGGTTCGGTCGCAGGCCAGGACACCGTGTTCGGCCGCGACTTCAACGAGCCGCTGATCCACCAGGTGGTCGTGGCCTACCAGGCGAACGCGCGCAGCGCGAATCGCAAGCAGAAGGACCGCAGCGAGGTTCGTCACTCGACCAAGAAGCCGTGGCGCCAGAAGGGCACCGGCCGCGCGCGGGCCGGCATGACCTCCAGCCCGCTCTGGCGCGGCGGCGGCCGGATCTTCCCGAACTCGCCGGACGAGAATTTCGGGCACAAGGTCAACAAGAAGATGTACCGAGCGGGCATGTGCGCGATCCTGTCGCAGCTTGCGCGCGAGGGCCGCCTCGCGGTGGTCGAGTCGTTCTCGCTCGACACCCCCAAGACCAAGCAGTTCGCGGCGAAGCTCAAGGGCATGGGGATGGCCGAGTCGGCGCTGATCCTCACCGACGCGCTCGACGACAACCTGCTGCTCGCGTCGCGCAACCTGCCGAACGTGCTCGTGCTCGAGGCACGGCAGGCCGATCCGCTGTCGCTGGTGTTCTATCGCAACGTGCTGGTCACCAAGGCCGCGCTTGCCCAGGTTCAGGAGATGCTCGGATGAAGACCCACCGATTGCAGGGCGCCAAGGCGTCCCCGATGCGCGCGATGAAGGTCGTGCTCGCGCCGATCGTGTCCGAGAAGAGCACGATGATCGGCGAGAAGCGCGGGCAGGTCGCCTTCAAGGTCATGCACGACGCGACCAAGGCCGAGGTGAAGGCGGCGATCGAGACGCTGTTCAAGGTCGACGTCACCGCGGTCAACATGGTCAACATCAAGGGCAAGGCCAAGCGATTCGGCCAGCGCCAGGGCATGCGGCAGGGCTCGCGCAAGGCCTACGTGTCGCTGAAGGCGGGCCAGGAAATCAATTTCTCGGAGACCGCGTAAATGCCCGTCGTCAAGCTAAAACCCACGTCGCCCGGGCGACGGTCGATGGTGAAGGTGGTCAACCCGGATCTCTACACGGGTCGGCCGGTCGACGCACTCACCGAGTCGAAGAGCCGCAGCTCTGGCCGCAACAACAACGGCCACATCACCACGCGTCATCGCGGCGGCGGCCACAAGCGCCAGTACCGGATCATCGACTTCAAGCGCACGAAGGACGGCATTCCCGCCACCGTCGAGCGCCTCGAGTACGACCCGAACCGCAGCGCGAACCTGGCGCTGCTGTGCTACGCGGACGGCGAGCGCCGCTACATCCTCGCACCGCGTGGCGTCGCGGCGGGCTCGCAGCTGATGTCCGGAGCCGAGGCACCGATCAAGGCCGGCAACACGCTGCCGATCCGCAACATCCCGGTGGGCTCGACGATCCACGCGATCGAGATGCTGCCGGGCAAGGGCGCGCAGATCGCCCGCGCGGCCGGCGGGTCGGCGCAGCTGCTGGCGCGCGAGGGCCTGTATGCGCAGCTGCGTCTGCGCTCCGGCGAGATCCGCCGCGTGCACATCGAGTGCCGCGCGACGCTCGGCGAGGTCGGCAACGAAGAGCACAACCTGCGCCAGATCGGCAAGGCCGGCGCGACCCGGTGGCGCGGCATCCGCCCGACGGTGCGCGGCGTCGCGATGAACCCGGTCGATCACCCGCACGGCGGCGGCGAGGGCCGCACCGGCGAGGGCCGCGTGCCGGTCAATCCCTGGGGCAAGCCGACCAAGGGCTATCGCACGCGTCGCAACAAGCGCACGACGACGATGATCGTCTCGCGGCGCAAGAAGAAATAACCGGTAATCCGCCATGTCACGTTCAATCAAGAAAGGCCCCTTCGTCGACCACCACCTGATGGAGAAGGTCGAGGCTGCAGCCGGCGGCAAGGACAAGCGCCCGATCAAGACCTGGTCGCGTCGCTCGACGGTGCTGCCCGAGTTCATCGGTCTGACGATCGCGGTCCACAACGGCAAGCAGCACATCCCGGTGTTCATCAACGAGAACATGGTCGGGCACAAGCTCGGCGAGTTCGCGCTGACCCGCACCTTCAAGGGCCACGCGGCCGACAAGAAGACGAAGAGGTAAGCGATGGAAACCCGTGCAATCCTGCGTGGCGTGCGCATCTCGGCGCAGAAGGGCCGCCTCGTCGCCGATCAGGTCCGTGGCAAGCCGGTCGAGGCTGCGCTGAACCTGCTGACCTTCTCGCCGAAGAAGGCCGCGAAGATCATCAAGAAGGTGCTCGAGAGCGCGATCGCCAACGCCGAGCACAACGACGGTGCCGACGTCGACGAACTCAAGGTCAAGACCGTGCACGTCGAGGAAGGGGCGTCGCTGCGCCGGTTCGCCGCGCGGGCGAAGGGTCGCGGCGCGAAGATCGAGAAGCAGACCTGCCATATCTTCCTCACCGTCGGCGACGGTCGCTGAGCAAACCAGGAATCGAGAAACGATGGGACAGAAAATCCACCCGACCGGGTTCAGGCTCTCGGTCACGAAGGACTGGTCGTCGCGCTGGTACGCCGGCAACAAGACCTTCGCGCCGATGCTCAACGAGGACCTGAAGGTCCGCGAGTTCCTGAAGAAGCGGCTGAAGAACGCGTCGGTCGGTCGGGTGCTGATCGAGCGGCCCGCCAAGAATGCCCGGATCACGATCTACTCGGCGCGCCCGGGTGTCGTGATCGGCAAGAAGGGCGAGGACATCGAGAACCTCAAGACCGCGCTCAACAAGATGCTCGGCGTGCCGGTGCACGTGAACATCGAGGAAATCCGCAAGCCCGAGACCGATGCGCAGCTGATCGCCGACTCGATCACGCAGCAGCTCGAGAAGCGCATCATGTTCCGCCGCGCGATGAAGCGCGCGATGCAGAACGCGATGCGACTGGGCGCGCTCGGCGTCAAGATCATGAGCGCGGGACGGCTGAACGGCGCTGAGATCGCGCGTACCGAGTGGTACCGCGAGGGTCGCGTGCCCTTGCACACGCTGCGGGCGAACGTCGACTACGGCACCTCCGAGGCCAGCACCACCTACGGCATCATCGGCGTCAAGGTCTGGGTGTACAAGGGCGACACGCTCGGGCGCAACGAGGCGCCGGCGGCGGGTGCCGACAAGGACGCGGCACCGCAGCCCGATCGCGACGATCGTCGCGGGCGCAGGCCGCCGGGTGGCGGTCGTGGCCCCGGTGGCGGCGATCGTCCGGGCGGCGGTCGTGGGCCGGGCGGGCCCGGCGGACCGCGCGGTCCGCGGCGCGACGGCCCGGCAGCGGGTGCGGCACCCGGGGCGGATGCCGGGGCTTCGGCGGACGCGGCACCGCGATCGGCCGTCAAGCGCGTGCGCAAGGTCAGCGCGGGCGATGCCGCCGGCGCGGCGAGGCCAGCGGGTGACAAGCCGGCAGCAGCCGGCGACAAGAGCGAATGAGAGGTAGAACAGGATCATGCTGCAACCGTCCCGACGCAAGTACCGCAAGGAACAGAAAGGGCGCAACACCGGCACGGCGACCCGTGGCGTCAACGTGTCCTTCGGCGAGTTCGGCCTGAAGGCCACGGCGCGCGGTCGCCTGACGGCGCGCCAGATCGAGGCCGCGCGACGCGCGATGACCCGTCACATCAAGCGCGGCGGGCGCATCTGGATCCGGATCTTCCCGGACAAGCCGATCTCGCAGAAGCCGGCCGAGGTCCGGATGGGCAACGGCAAGGGCAACCCGGAGTACTACGTCGCCGAGATCCAGCCGGGCAAGGTGCTCTACGAGATGGACGGCGTCAACGAAGCGCTCGCGCGCGAAGCGTTCGCGCTCGCCGCCGCGAAGCTTCCGCTCGCGACCGTCTTCGTCCAGCGCCGGATCGGTGCCTGACGGCCAGCGGCGACAGATGAGGATCCAACGATGAAAGCGACCGAACTCAGGACCAAGGACGCCGCCGGGCTCGAGAAGGAACTCGGCGAGCTGATGAAGGCGCACTTCTCGCTGCGGATGCAGATCGCGACCCAGCAGAACAGCAATACGGCCCAGCTGCAGAGGCTTCGCCGGGACATTGCACGCGTGCGCACCGTGATGACCGAAAAGGCTGCCCAGAAATGAGCGATCAGAACGCAAGCGGCCAGGCGACGCCGGCCGACACCAAGACCAATACCCGTACGCTCTCGGGCCGGGTCACCAGCAACAAGATGCAGAAGACCGTGACCGTGTTGATCGAGCGCAAGGTCAAGCACCCGGTCTACGGCAAGTACGTCGTACGCTCCAAGAAATATCACGCGCACACCGAGGAGTCGTTTCGCGAGGGCGACCTCGTCGAGATCCAGGAAGGTCGGCCGATGTCGAAGACCAAGTCCTGGTACGTCTCGAGGCTGCTGGAGGCGAGCAAGCAGATCTGAACCCGTGCGTCGGACGCATACGCGTTTGCGGCGGTAGCGGTAATCGGTTATATTAGCTGGCTTACCCGGCAATTCTTGGGCATTTCACGCGCCCCGCAGGGGCGCCGCGGAATCGGCCCTGGCAGAAGCGAATCGAGCTCGAGCCAGGGTCGACGCAAGATCGACGTGCGATCAGAGGGCCCCAGGTGGGAGCCCTCGGGTGACCCTCAGGGAACCTCGGATCGCCGGGTACGACCCGATCCACGGGGCCAAGACTGTTCCTCCGGTTCATCCATGCGGGTGGGCAAGGCGGGGGTTCAAGTTGGTGAAGTGAACTCGTCAGGACACGAAAATGATTCAGATGCAGTCGACCCTCGGCGTCGCCGACAACACCGGCGCGCGCTCGGTCATGTGTATCAAGGTGCTCGGCGGCAGCAAGCGTCGCTACGCCGGCATCGGCGACATCATCAAGGTGTCGGTGAAGGAGGCCCAGCCGCGCGGCCGGGTCAAGAAGGGCGAGATCTACAACGCAGTCGTCGTGCGCACCGCCAAGGGCGTGCGTCGCACCGACGGGTCGCTGGTTCGCTTCGACGCGAACGCGGCCGTGCTGCTCAACGCGAAGTACGAGCCGATCGGCACGCGCATCTTCGGGCCGGTGACGCGCGAGTTGCGCACCGAGCGCTTCATGAAGATCGTGTCGCTCGCACCTGAAGTCCTCTGACGGGTACGAAGCCATGGACAAGATTCGCAAGGGCGACGAAGTCGTCGTTATCGCCGGCCGGGACAAGGGCAAGCGAGGATCGGTCACCGCGCGGGTGGACGAGCGCCGGCTGCTGGTCGACGGCATCAACACCGTGAAGAAGCACGTGAAGCCGAACCCGATGAAGGGCGACACCGGCGGCATCGTCGACAAGACCATGCCGATCGACCAGTCGAACGTGATGCTCTTCAATCCGGCCACCGGCAAGGGTGACCGCGTGGGGTTCAAGATCCTCGACGACGGCAAGAAGGTTCGCGTCTACCGCTCGAGCGGAGAGCAGGTCAAGGGCTAGCGCCCTCGACCGCCTTCGCGTTCGCAAGACGCAGTCCCGTCCGCACCGGACATCGATACTACGGATTGAGCATGTCACGATTCCAGACGACATACCGCGAGAAGGTCGCGCCAGACCTGATGAAGCAGTTCGGCTACAAGTCGATCATGGAGGTCCCGCGCCTGTCGAAGATCACGCTGAACATGGGCGTGGGCGAGGCGGTCGCCGACAAGAAGATCCTCGACAACGCGGTCGGCGACATGACCAAGATCGCCGGCCAGAAGCCGGTCGTCACCAAGTCGCGCAAGGCCATCGCCGGATTCAAGATCCGCGAGCAGTATCCGATCGGCTGCATGGTGACGCTGCGCGGCGTGCGCATGTACGAGTTCTTCGACCGCCTGGTGACGATCGCGCTGCCGCGGGTGCGCGACTTCCGGGGCGTGTCGGCGCGGTCGTTCGACGGGCGCGGCAATTTCAACCTCGGCGTGAAGGAGCAGATCATGTTCCCCGAAGTCGAGTACGACAAGGTCGACGCGATCCGCGGCCTGAACATCAGCATCACGACGACGGCGAAGACCGACGAAGAGGCCAAGGCATTGCTGGCCGCGTTCCGGTTCCCGTTCCGCAACTGAGCATCGTTGCTCCACGCTGCCGGACGCGTGGCGAACCGGCGTTGAGACACAGCAAACTGCAAGACGCTTCCCTCCAGGGGTGAACAGATGGCCAAGGCTTCAATGATCGAGCGCGAGAAGAAGCGCGCTGCACTGGTGAAGAAATTCGCGCCCAAGCGCGCCGCGCTTCAGGAACTGATCGACGACCAGTCGCGGTCCGAGGAAGAGCGCTACCAGGCGCGGCTCGCGCTCCAGCGCCTTCCGCGCTCGTCGAGTCCGACGCGCCAGCGCAACCGCTGCCAGATCACCGGCCGGCCGCGCGGCGTCTTCAGCAAGTTCGGGCTCGGTCGCAACAAGCTTCGCGAGATCGCGATGCGTGGCGAGGTGCCGGGCCTGACCAAGGCCAGCTGGTAGGCGCCCGTGAAGAGCAGCCCGATGAACAGCAATCACAGCAGGCGAGCGAGTCGAATGCAGCTTAGCGAAACGAGAGCCACGCAGCGTGGCACGTCGACCCGGAACGAGCGGAGGGGCGCCAAATGAGCATGAGCGATCCGATCGCGGACATGTTCACGCGTATCCGCAATGCGCAGCGCGTCGACAAGGAAACCGTGTCGATGCCGTCTTCGAAGATCAAGGTGGCGATCGCCGCCGTGCTGAAGGACGAGGGCTACATCGACGGCTACGAGGTCCGCGAGAACGGCGGCAAGCCGCAGCTCGACCTGGCGCTGAAGTACTACGCGGGTCGTCCCGTCATCGAGCGCATCGAGCGCGTGTCGCGTCCGGGTCTGCGGATCTACAAGGGCTGCACCGCGCTGCCGCAGGTGATGAACGGTCTCGGCGTCGCGATCGTCACGACCTCCCGCGGCGTGATGACCGATCGCAAGGCGCGCCAGACGGGTGTCGGCGGCGAAGTCATCGGCTACATCGCCTGAGGGATCGGACATGTCAAGAGTCGGAAAGATGCCGATCACGGTGCCCAAGGGTGCCGAGGTCAATATCGGCGAGGCCGCGATCACGGTCAAGGGCCCGCTGGGCACGCTGTCGCAGGCGATGAGCGAGCACCTCGACATCGTCCGCGAAGGCGCAGTGCTGCACGTGAGGCCGAAGGACGATTCGCGCGAGGCCAACGCGATGAGCGGCACGATGCGCGCGCTGGTCGCGAACATGGTCAACGGCGTGACGAAGGGCTTCGAGCGCCGCCTGACGCTGGTCGGCGTCGGCTACCGCGCGCAGGCGCAGGGCGCTTCGCTGAACCTGTCGGTCGGTTTCTCGCACCCGGTGTCGCACCGGATGCCCGACGGCGTGAAGGTCGAGTGCCCGTCGCAGACCGAGATCGTGATCAAGGGATCGGACAAGCAGAAGGTCGGCCAGGTTGCCGCCGAAGTCCGCGCGTACCGCCCGCCGGAGCCCTACAAGGGCAAGGGCATCCGGTACTCGGACGAGCGGGTCGTGATCAAAGAGACCAAGAAGAAGTAAGGTCGGCGGAACAAGAGAGAAAGCGGCATGGACAAGAAGGCGGCAAGACTGCGGCGTTCGCGGCAGACACGGCACAAGATCGACGAGCTTCGCGTCGGGCGGCTGTCGGTGTTCCGCAGCAACACCCACATCTACGCGAACATCTTCGCGCCCGAGGGCGACAAGGTGCTGGTGTCTGCATCGACCGTCGAGGCGGAGGTGCGCGCGCAACTCGCCGGCAAGCAGGGGCGCGGCGGCAACGTCGATGCGGCGTCCCTGATCGGCAGGCGGGTCGCCGAAAAGGCGAAGGCCGCCGGAATCGAGTCGGTCGCGTTCGACCGCTCGGGTTATCGCTATCACGGTCGGATCAAGGCGCTGGCCGAGGCCGCGCGTGAAGCCGGACTGAAGTTCTGAGGACATAGACACGATGGCCAAGGTACAGGCAAGAGGTCCCGGTCGCGGCACCGAAGAGCGCGACGACGGCTTCAAGGAAAAGATGATCGCGATCAACCGCGTGACGAAAGTCGTCAAGGGCGGTCGGATCCTCGGCTTCGCGGCGCTCACCGTCGTCGGCGACGGCGACGGACGGGTCGGCATGGGCAAGGGCAAGGCCCGCGAGGTGCCGGTGTCGGTGCAGAAGGCGATGGACGAGGCGCGGCGCAAGATGTTCAAGGTGCCGCTGCGCGGCGGCACCGTCCATCACGCGGTCGAAGGTCGCCACGGCGCGTCGCGTGTCTACATCTCGCCGGCGGCCGACGGCACCGGCGTGATCGCGGGTGGCCCGATGCGCGCGGTGTTCGACGTGATGGGCGTGACCAACGTCGTCGCGAAGAGCCACGGCTCCACCAATCCCTACAACCTGGTCCGCGCGACGCTCAATGCGTTCACCCGGCTGTCGACGCCGTCGGAGATCGCGGCCAAGCGCGGCAAGTCCGTCGAGGAGATCCTCGGATGAGCAAGAAGACCTTGAAGGTGAAGCTGCTGAAGAGCGTCGCCCGTACCGCCGGTGGTCATCGCGACACCGTGCTCGGACTCGGCCTCAAGAAGATCAACCAGGTGCGCGAGCTCGAAGACACGCCGGCCGTGCGCGGCATGATCTTCAAGGTCAACTACCTGGTCAAGGTACTGGACTAGCCGACCGGCCGGGGCCGGCGCCCGGCTCGCAGCCGACCGAATGCATGGAGCATGGCAATGAGACTGAATGAATTGAAGCCGGCCGACGGCGCGACCCACGCGAAGAAGCGCGTCGGGCGCGGCATCGGCTCCGGCCTGGGCAAGACCGCGGGCCGCGGCCACAAGGGGCAGAAGTCGCGCTCCGGCGGGTTCCACAAGGTCGGCTTCGAAGGCGGCCAGATGCCGCTGCAACGCCGCCTGCCGAAGCGCGGCTTCAAGTCGCTGCAGGCGGGCCGTGTCGCCGAGATCAGGCTGAGCGACCTCGAGCGGATGACGGGTGACGACGTCGACCTGCTCGCGCTCAAGCAGGCCGGGATCGCGCCGCAGCTCGCGCTGTCGGCCAAGGTGATCCTGTCGGGCAAGCTGACCCGCAAGGTGAGCCTCAAGGGGATCGGCGCGACCAAGGGCGCCAGGGCGGCGATCGAGGCGGCCGGCGGCAGCGTGGAGGCACTCGAGCTGGTGACCCCGCCGTCGAAGCTGCCGAAGAAGGCCTGAACGACACAACGGGAAGCGACGGCACGTGGCAACCAAACCCTCGGCAACGGCAGGCAGCGGCAAGTACGGCGATCTGAAGCGCCGGCTGCTGTTCCTGCTGCTCGCGCTGGTCGTGTACCGGCTGGGTGCGCACGTGCCGGTGCCGGGCATCAACCCGGACGCGCTGTCGGACCTGTTCCGCAGCCAGCAGGGTGGCGTGCTCGGCCTGTTCAACCTGTTCTCGGGCGGCGCGCTGTCGCGCTTCACGGTCTTCGCGCTCGGGATCATGCCGTACATCTCGGCGTCGATCATCATGCAGCTGATGACGGTCGTCGTTCCCCAGCTGGAGGCGATCAAGAAGGAGGGCGAGGCCGGGCGTCGCACGATCACCAAGTACACGCGCTGGTTCACGCTGGTGCTCGCGAGCTTCCAGGCGGTCGGGATCTCGGTGGCGCTCGAGTCGCAGGCCAACCTGGTGATCGATCCGGGCATGATGTTCCGCTTCACCACCGCGGTGTCGCTGGTGACGGGCACGATGTTCCTGATGTGGCTGGGCGAGCAGATCACCGAGCGCGGGCTCGGCAACGGCATCTCGATCATCATCTTCGCCGGCATCGCCGCGGGGCTGCCGGGCGCGATCGCCGGGCTCGGCGAACTGGTGCGCAACGGCTCGATGAACCCGCTGGTGGGCCTCGCGATCGTCGCGGTCGTCATCCTCGTCACGGCGTTCGTCGTCTTCGTCGAACGGGGACAGCGCAAGATCACCGTCAACTACGCGAAGCGCCAGGTCGGCAACAAGGTCTACCAGGGCCAGACCTCGCACCTGCCGCTCAAGCTGAACATGTCGGGCGTCATCCCGCCGATCTTCGCGTCGTCGATCATCCTGTTCCCGGCGACGCTCGCGCAGTGGTTCACGTCCGGCGAGTCGGCGAACTTCGCGACGCGCTGGATCCGCGACATCGCGGCGACCCTCTCGCCGGGGCAGCCGGTGTACATCGCACTCTACGCGCTCGCGATCGTGTTCTTCTGCTTCTTCTACACGGCGCTGGTCTTCAACAGCCGCGAGACCGCGGACAACCTCAAGAAAAGCGGCGCGATGCTCCCGGGCATCCGCCCGGGCGAGCAGACCGCGAAGTACATCGACAAGATCCTGATGCGGCTCACGCTCGCGGGGGCGGTCTACATCACGCTGGTGTGCCTGCTGCCCGAGTTCCTGGTGCTGCGCTGGAACGTGCCGTTCTACTTCGGCGGTACCTCGCTGCTGATCATCGTGGTCGTCACGATGGACTTCATGTCCCAGGTGCAGGCCTACGTGATGTCGCACCAGTACGAGAGCCTGCTGAAGAAGACCAGTTTCCGCGGACTCGGCGCGCCGGGTCGCTAAGTTGAAGGGAGTGCCGCAATGAAAGTCATGGCCAGCGTCAAGAAGATGTGCCGCAACTGCAAGATCATCAAGCGCAATGGCGTCGTGCGCGTCATCTGCACCGACCCGCGGCACAAGCAACGTCAAGGATAGATAGAACATGGCACGTATCGCCGGAGTCAACGTACCGGATCGGCAGCATACCGAGATCGGCCTGACCGCCATCTACGGCATCGGCCGCGCGCGGGCGCGCGCGATATGCGACGCGATCGGGATCGCGCACACGAAGAAGGTCAAGGACCTGAACGACCAGGAACTCGAGAAGCTGCGCGAGCAGATCGGGCGCTTCGTCATCGAGGGCGACCTGCGTCGCGAGATCTCGATGTCGATCAAGCGGCTGATGGACCTCGGCTGCTACCGGGGCGTGCGGCATCGCCGCGGCCTGCCGGTCCGCGGCCAGCGCACCCGCACGAACGCCCGCACCCGGAAGGGACCGCGCAAGGCCGGCGTCGCGCTCAAGAAGTGATTTCCAGGACATAACATGGCAAAGAATCCGAACGCCCAGCAAGTCGCCGCGCAGCAGCGCGCGCGAAAGAAGGTCAAGAAGAACGTATCCGACGGCATTGCCCACGTGCACGCGTCGTTCAACAACACGATCATCACGATCACCGATCGGCAGGGCAATGCACTGTCGTGGGCGACTTCGGGCGGCGCGGGCTTCAAGGGCTCGCGCAAGTCGACGCCGTTCGCCGCGCAGGTGGCCGCCGAGGCGGCGGGTCGCGTCGCTCAGGATTGCGGCATCAAGAACCTCGATGTGCGCATCAAGGGCCCGGGACCGGGCCGCGACTCGACGGTGCGCGCGCTGAACGCCCTCGGCATCAAGATCCTGTCGATCTCCGATGTCACGCCGCTGCCGCACAACGGCTGCCGTCCGCCGAAGAAGCGCCGGATCTGACGCCGGCCCGGCCGGCACGCGTCGCGCCTCGAGCGCAAACGAACAGGCCGCATCGAGCCTGCCTCATTCACAAGCCCACTGTTCGCCGCACGCCCCCGTGGCCACTGCGAGCGGACTGACCGCGGCACCGTCCGCGTAGAACCGAAGGAACGCAAAGTGGCACGTTACACAGGACCCAAGGCGAAACTGTCCCGCCGGGAAGGGACCGATCTCTTCCTCAAGAGCGCACGTCGCTCGCTCGACTCCAAGTGCAAGGCCGACAGCAAGCCGGGCCAGCACGGTCGCATGAGCGGCCAGCGCACCAGCGATTATGGCGTCCAGCTGCGCGAGAAGCAGAAGGTCAAGCGCATGTACGGGATCCTCGAGCGACAGTTCCGTCGCTACTTTGCCGAAGCGTCGCGGCGCAAGGGCAATACCGGCGAGCACCTGCTGATGCTCCTCGAGTCGAGGCTCGACAACGTCGTGTACCGGATGGGGCTCGCCAGCACCCGGGCCGAGGCCCGGCAACTGGTGTCGCACCGTGCGATCCGACTCAACGGCACGACGCTGAACATCCCGTCGGCGATGGTCAGGCCGAGCGACGTGATCACCGTGCGCGACGGCGCGAAGACGCAGGCCCGAATCCAGGACGCGCTGATGCTCGCGGAGCAGAACGGCTTCCCGTCATGGGTGTCGGTGGACAAGAACAAGGTCGAGGGCGTATTCAAGTCGTTGCCGATGCGCCAGGACATCGCGGCGGACGTCAACGAAAGCCTCATCGTCGAGTTGTACTCGCGCTAATCCACGGGACCCCCATCTATGCAGACAGCCATGCTCAAGCCGCGCATCGTCGAAGTGGAACAACTCGGGCCCTCGCATGCGCGAGTGGTCATGGAGCCCTTCGAGCGCGGTTACGGCCACACGCTGGGCAACGCGCTGCGGCGTGTGCTCCTTTCGTCGATGGTCGGCTATGCGCCGACCGAAGTGCAGATCGCCGGCGTCGTCCACGAATACTCGACGATGGACGGTGTGCGCGAGGACGTCGTCGACCTGCTGCTGAACCTGAAGGGTGTCGTCTTCCGGCTGCACAACCGCGACGAAGTCTTCCTCACGCTGCGCAAGGACACCGCCGGCCCGGTGCTCGCCTCCGACATCGACATTCCCCACGACGTCGAGGTGATCAACGGCGACCACGTCATCGCGACGCTGACCGAGGGCGGCAAGGTCGACATGCAGATCAAGGTCGAGAAGGGTCGGGGCTACGTGCCGGGAACGCTGCGCTCGATGATGGACGCCAAGACGATCGGCCGCGTCGTGCTCGACGCGTCGTTCTCGCCGGTGCGTCGCGTCAGCTATGCCGTGGAGAGCGCCCGCGTCGAGCAGCGCACCGACCTCGACAAGCTGCTGATCGACATCGAGACCAACGGCGTGATCGCGCCCGAGGAAGCGGTGCGGCAGTCCGCGCGCATCCTGGTCGAGCAGCTGTCGGTCTTCGCGGCGCTCGAGGGGGCCGAGTTGCAGGTCGACTTCAGCCCGCACGCGGCCGCGATCGGCCATGCGCCGGGCGTCGGCCTGCCGCCGCAGCCGCGGGCCGGCGGTGTCGGCGGTCCGGTGGTCGACCCGATCCTGCTGCGTCCCGTCGACGACCTGGAACTGACGGTGCGCTCGGCGAACTGCCTGAAGGCCGAGAACATCTACTACATCGGCGACCTGATCCAGCGCACCGAGAACGAGCTGCTCAAGACGCCGAACCTCGGACGGAAGTCGCTCAACGAGATCAAGGAAGTGCTGGCGTCGCGTGGGCTCACGCTCGGCATGCGGCTCGAGAACTGGCCGCCCGCCGGCCTGGAGCGCAATTGAGCCCCGCCCGGCTCGGCGCCCCCTCATCACAGGACTGAAGAACCATGCGTCACCGACTCGGACTCCGCAAGCTCAACCGCACCAGCTCGCATCGTCTCGCGATGCTCCGAAACATGAGCAACTCGCTGCTGCGCCACGAAGTGATCAAGACGACCGTGCCCAAGGCGAAGGAGCTGCGTCGCGTCGTCGAGCCGATCATCACGCTCGGCAAGAAGCCGTCGCTCGCCAATCGCCGCCTCGCGTTCGACCGGCTGCGCGACCGCGACATGGTCGTCAAGGTCTTCAACGAACTCGGCCCGCGCTTCGCGACGCGCAATGGCGGCTATCTGCGCATCCTCAAGGCGGGCTTTCGCAACGGCGACAACGCGCCGATGGCGCTGGTCGAACTCCTCGACCGGCCGGAGGTCGATGCCGGCGAGTCCGCCGCGAGCTGAGCGTCGGCGGGGCGATCCGCCTGCCAGCCCGGACGGCGCCCCTGACGGGCGCCGTTTTCGTTCGTGCGCCGACGCCGGCGTTCCGTGTCACCATCGCGACGTGGCGCAGCGAAGGGACGATCGGCCCGCCACGGCCCGCGAGGTGCATGCGTGACTGAATCGAACCGGATCCGGATCGTGCTCACGACGGTCGCGATCGAGGCCGACGCGGCGTCGCTCGCCGACGCGCTGGTGGGCGAGCGGCTGGCTGCCTGCGTGAGCGTCTCGGCGCCGATGCGCTCAGTCTATCGGTGGCAGGGCGCCGTCGAGACGGCGACCGAATGGCAGCTGATCGCGAAGACCACGAGCGACGCGCTCGGGGCGCTCGTCCAGCGGCTCGAGGCGCTGCACCCGTACGACACGCCGGAGATCCTCGTCCTCGCGGCCGACGGTGCGTCGCACGCGTACGCCGCCTGGGTGGCGGCGCAGACCCGAGCCGAGGCTCAGGCGCCGGCGGCCAGCCAGTCGGCCGCGTCGAGCGCGAAGTAGGTCAGGATGCCGTCGGCGCCGGCACGCTTCATCGCGAGCAGCGACTCGAGCGCGACGGTCCGCTCGTCGAGCCAGCCGTTGGCCGCCGCCGCCTTGAGCATCGCGTATTCGCCGCTGACCTGGTATACGAAGGTCGGTACGCCGAAGCGGTCCTTCACCCGGCGCACGATGTCGAGGTAGGGCATGCCGGGCTTGACCATCACCATGTCGGCGCCTTCCTGCAGGTCGAGTGCGACTTCGCGCAGCGCCTCGTCGCTGTTGGCCGGGTCCATCTGGTAGGTCTGCTTCGAGCCCTTGCCGAGGTTCGCGGCGCTGCCGACGGCGTCGCGGAAGGGCCCGTAGAAGCCCGACGCGTACTTCGCCGAGTAGGCCATGATCCGCGTGTGGATGAAGCCCTTGGCTTCCAGCGCGTCGCGGATCGCGCCGATGCGACCGTCCATCATGTCGGAGGGCGCGACGATGTCCACGCCCGCCTGCGCCTGCACCAGCGCCTGGCGCTGCAGGATCTCGACGGTCTCGTCGTTGAGGATGTATCCGTCGGCGTCCGGCACGCCGTCCTGGCCATGGCTGGTGTACGGATCGAGCGCCACGTCGGTCAGCACGCCGACCTCGGGAAAGCGCTGCTTGATCGCCGCGACGGCGCGCGGCACGAGACCCGCCGGGTCGGTTGCCGCGATGCCGTCCGCCGTCTTGAGCGAGGCGTCGATCACCGGGAACAGCGCGATCACCGGGATGCGCCGCTTCGCGCAGCGCTCTGCCAGCTGCAGCAGCTGGTCGATCGAGTGGCGGCTGACGCCGGGCATCGACGGCACGGCCGCCGGCGCGTCCGAAGGCCGTCCCGGGAGATCGTGCACGAAGCACGGGTAGATGAGGTCGTCGACGCTCAGGCCGTTCTCGCGCACCAGGCGGCGGCTGAAGTCGTCGTAGCGATTGCGCCGCATGCGTGTCGTCGGGAAGCGGGCGTTCGCGTCGGTCGAGGCTGGCATGGGCTCAGGGGCTCCTGGTGGCGTGCGGTGAAGGGGGGCGCGCGCTCGCGACGCCTGCGGCCACGTCCGAAGGTGGCAGGCAGGACGGCGCGAGCGACGGCGGCGGGCATGAGGGGAGCGGCGAGCCGCCGCGGATCACGGCCTCGATCGCGTCCTGCAGCGCGTCGATGCCGCGGCGCGCGATCGTCGAGAACAGGATCACCACCGACGCGCCGGTGCGCTGCACGAGCAGTGGATCGGCTTCGACGTGACGCCGGGCCTGCACCATCTGCTGGCGCCCGAGCTTGTCGGACTTGGTGAGCACCACGATCAGCGGCGTGGTGGCGGGCACCCACTGCACCAGCTGCCGGTCGAGCGCGGTGAGTTCGCGGCGGATGTCGATCATCAGCACGACGGCGGCGAGCGGCCCCCGGTTGCGGATGTAGTCGCCCGCCAGTGCCTGCCACGCGAGCTTGGCGCTCTGCGACGCGGCGGCGAACCCGTAGCCCGGCGAGTCGACGAGAAACCCGAGCGGGCCGTCTGCCGGCCCCACGGCGAACACGTTGAGGGCCTGCGTGCGGCCCGGCGTGCGGCTCGCGAACGCGAGCCGCCGGCGGCCGCAGATCAGGTTGATGCACGACGACTTGCCGGCGTTCGAGCGGCCGACGAACGCGATCTCCGGCAACCCGAGCGGATTGAGCGCGCGCAGTTGCCGATCCTTGACGACCGTGTCGCAGAAACGTGCCGTTGCAAGCAGACCCATCCGGTCATTATCGTACAATCAAGGGTTTGCTACAGGACCGATCGGTGCAGGTGACAGGAGAATTCATGTTGAAGCGTTTCGAACGGGCGGCCGCGCGACTGGCCAGGCCGTCGGTGGTGGCCGCCTTCGTCGTCGCCGTTCCCGTGGTCGCGGGGGCGCTCGGCTGGCAGCATCCGGCAGGCGCGATCGGCGCCGCGAATGCACAGGCCGCACCCGCGAAACCCGACGTCGCCAAGGGACAGAAGATCGCGTCCGAAGTCTGCGTCGCATGCCACGCGATCGACGGCAACGCCACCGCGCCGGTCAACCCGAAGCTTGCCGGTCAGCACCCGGCCTACCTGCGCAAGCAGCTGGCCAATTTCAAGCCGCAGCCGGGCAAGGACAAGGCCGAGCGGGTCAACGCGGTGATGGCCGCGTTCGCCGCGCAGCTGTCCGCCGCCGACATGGCCAACGTCGCCGCCTACTACGCCAGCCAGCCGCTGAAGCCGGCCGCCGCCGCCAAGCCCGACCTGGTGCAGCTCGGGCAGTCGATCTATCGATCGGGCATCGCCGACAAGGGCGTGCCCGCGTGCGCGAGCTGCCACGGCCCGAGCGGAAAGGGCATCCCCGCGCAGTATCCGCACGTCGCCGGCCAGTGGGCCGAGTACACGCTGAGCCAGCTCAAGGCGTTCCAGGCCGGCACGCGCGCCAACTATGCGCCGATGACCATGATCGCGCTGCGCCTCACCGACAAGGAAGCCGAGGCGGTGTCGGACTACATCGCCGGGTTGCGCTGACGCGGGTCCCGACGTCCGGCAGCGCGTTCGAACCCGCTCCAGCACGGGCGTAAGCCCGCCGATCGCCGTGCGACATCCGTCGGGTGCGGCAGGAGAAACGACATGCTGATCAGGATCAGGGACTGCACCACACCCGGCGCGTCCGAGATCGCGCCCCGCGCGGTCTTCGACGCGCGGCGTCGGCTCCTCGCCGGCTCGGCGCTCCTCGCGCTCGCGGCGGCGGCGCCGGCCAGGGCGCAGCGCGCGGCGACCGGCGGCAGCGAGTCGACGCGGTTGCAGACGCGGCCGAGCGGGCTGTCGGTGATGGAGCGGCAGACGTCGTTGGCCGACGTGACCGGCTACAACAATTTCTACGAGTTCGGCACCGACAAGTCCGACCCGGCTCGCCACGCCGGTTCGCTGCGACTGCGACCCTGGACCGTCGCGGTCGAGGGCGAGGTCGCGAAGCCCGGAACCTTCGACATCGACGATCTGCTGCGACTCGCGCCGCTCGAGGAGCGGGTCTACCGGCTGCGCTGCGTCGAAGGCTGGTCGATGGTGGTGCCGTGGGTCGGCTACTCGCTGTCGGCATTGATCGCCCGGGTCGAGCCCACCGGCAACGCGAAGTTCGTCGAGTTCACGACGCTCGCCGACCCGCAGCAGATGCCGGGACTGAGGTCGCCGGTGCTGCACTGGCCGTACGTCGAGGGGCTGCGCATCGACGAGGCGATGCATCCGCTCACGCTGCTGACGCTGGGGCTGTACGGCGAGGTGCTGCCGCGCCAGAACGGCGCGCCGGTGCGGATCACGGTGCCGTGGAAATACGGCTTCAAGTCGGGCAAGTCGATCGTTCGGATCCGCTTCGTCGAGCAGCAGCCCGTCACCAGCTGGAACCGCATCGCGCCGCACGAATACGGCTTCTACTCGAACGTGAATCCGCAGGTCGACCACCCACGGTGGTCGCAGGCCACCGAGCGGCGCATCGGCGAGGACGGGTTCCTGCAGCGCAAGCGCAAGACGCTGATGTTCAACGGCTACGAGTCGCAGGTCGCACAGCTGTATGCGGGGATGGACCTCGCAAAGCAGTTCTGACGTTGTTGCTCGAGCGCGGCCTCAAGCCGCTGGTGTTCGTCTGCGCGCTGCTGCCGCTTGCGCGGCTGGTGCTGCTCGGCTATCACGACGCGCTCGGCGCGAATCCGGTCGAGGCGGTGACCCGGTCGACCGGATTCTGGACGCTGACGATGCTGTGCATCGCGCTGGCGGTGACTCCGCTGCGCAGACTCGCCGGCTGGCCAGACATTGCCCGGCTGCGCCGGATGCTCGGGCTCTTCGCGTTCTTCTACGCATGCCTGCACCTGACGACCTGGGTGTGGTTCGACCAGTGGTTCGAATTGGCGGGCATGCTCGCGGACGTACTCAAGCGTCCGTTCATCGCCGTCGGGCTTGCGGCATTCCTGCTGCTGGTGCCGCTCGCGCTCACCTCCACCCGAGCGATGATGCGGCGGCTCGGCCGGAACTGGCAGCGCCTGCACCGGCTGGTCTACCTCGCCGCGCCGCTCGCGGTGCTGCACTTCTGGTGGGACAAGGCGGGCAAGAACGATCTCGCCGAGCCGATGCTGTTCGCGGCCGTCGTCGCCGTGCTGCTGGTGTTCAGGATCGTCGGCGCACTGCACCGGGCGGCGATACCCGCGCGGGCGGAGCCGGCCGGTCGCGGCGCAGGCGGCGGTCGCGCGCCGCCGCGCTAGCGCCCTGGCACCTGCTCCTGCGACAGCAGCGACGCCACCGTCTCGCGAGGGCGAAGCACGTCGACGACGCCGCCGGCGACGAGCAGCTCGGCAGGCCGGGTGCGGGTGTTGTAGTTCGAACTCATCACCGCGCCGTAGGCGCCCGCCGACAACAGGACGAGCAGGTCGCCTTCTTCGAGGACGAGCGCGCGGTCCTTCGCGAGCCAGTCTCCGGATTCGCACACCGGGCCGACGAGGTCGTAGCGGCCGGGCACGCCGGCGCGCGCGAGGACCGGCGCCACCCCGTGCCAGGCCTGGTACAGCGCGGGGCGCAACAACTCGCTCATCGACGCGTCGACGACGGCGAAACGCTTGCCGTGGTTCTCCTTCAGGTACTCGACGCGCGTGAGCAGGACGCCGGCCTCGCCGACGAGCGCACGACCGAACTCGAACAGGACCTTCGGCGGGTCCCGAGGGCACCAGGCGTCGATGCGCGCGAAGATCGCGTCCATCAGCGCCTGCGGCGACGGTGGCGTCTCGGCGTCGTAGCGGATGCCAAGCCCGCCGCCTAGGTCGAGGTGCCGCATCGTGATGCCGTGCGATCTCAGCTCGTCGACCAGCGCGAGGACCTTGTCGAGCGCGGCGAGGAAGGGCGCGATCTCGGTGATCTGCGAGCCGATGTGGCAATCGATCCCGACGACCTCGACGTGCTTCATGCGCGTGGCGCCGAGATACACCGACACCGCCTTCTCGTGCGCGATGCCGAACTTGTTCTGCTTCAGGCCGGTCGAGATGTACGGGTGCGTGGCGGCGTCGACGTCCGGATTCACGCGAAGCGAGATCGGCGCGCGCATGCCGAGCGTGCCCGCGATCCTGTCGATCCGGGCGAGCTCGGATTCGCTCTCGACGTTGAAGCAGTGCACGCCCGCCTCCAGCGCGCGACGGATCTCGGCGCCCGACTTGCCGACGCCCGAGAAGATCACCCGGTCGGCGCCGGCGCCGACGGCGAGCACGCGCTCGAGTTCGCCGGCGGACACGATGTCGAAGCCCGCGCCCAGGCGCGCGAAGCAGTCGACGATGCCGAGCGTGCTGTTCGCCTTCATCGCGTAGCAGATCTGCACGTTGCGTCCTTCGCACGCGCGTTCGAAGGCACGCCAGGTGCGCTCGATCGCGGTGCGCGAGTACACGTAGGTCGGCGTGCCGAAGCGTTCGGCGAGGTCGGCAAACGGCAGGTCGTCGCCGACGAGGCGGCCGTCGGCGTCGCGCCGGATCCAGTCCGGCAGGGTGGCGGCGTCGGAGATCATGGTGAGGCGGTCAGGGCGTGACCGGAGTCGCCGGCGCAGACGGTGGCGCCGAGGGGTTCGTTGCGTCGCCGGATGCCGGCGGCGTCTGTCGTGGCGCCGCCGGTGGGGCGGCATTGCGCTTGCGCGCGGGCGCGGCAGCGTCGTCCGGAAAGTACAGCGGCCCGCGCTGGCCGCACCCGCCGAGCCACAGCGAAGCGACGAGTGCCAGCACCAGCATCGGGGGACCGTGCGGGCACGGTGCCGGATGGGTCGTTAGAATGGGTTTCATCGGCAACTCGTGGGCGGGGCAGTCTAGCATGGGCGACATGGCATTCACGCAGCGCGCCGCTCGCACGCTCGCGAGGCTCGAGGCCGACATCGAGGCCGCGGCCGATGCGGCCGGCGTCGACCTCGAAATCGCCCGCACCGACAACGTGATCGAGATCG
This sequence comes from Lautropia sp., assembly GCA_050248115.1. GTDB lineage: Bacteria > Pseudomonadota > Gammaproteobacteria > Burkholderiales > Burkholderiaceae_E > Lautropia. The sequence goes on along the minus strand of JBFWSZ010000005.1, from coordinate 337,879 downwards.
AGTTCGACGACGCGTCGAAGATCGTGATCAACAGCCACGAGGCTGCCGGCGAGATCTGGGTGGCCGCGCGTGCCGGTGGGTTCCACTTCAGGCCGGGCGAGGACGACGACTGGGTCGATTCGCGCAGCGGAAACACGCTGCGCGCCGCACTCGAGCGGCTGCTGAGCGAGCACGCGGGCCGGCCGCTGACGCTGCCCTGAACCTCGCCGGGCGCGGCGACGCGCGGGTCGCCGCGTCGCTCAGAAGATCTGGTCGCGCACGCTCTCCTGCTTGTCGCCGGTCGACAGGCCGTCCTCGGTCACGCCGAGCGAACCGATGCCCTGTCCGGGCGTGATCTCGCTCATGTACCACTCGTCGGCGATCTTCACGACGCCGTCGGGCGGCGTTCGCGGCGTCTCTGGGCGCTTGTCGAGCGCGGTGCGCATGTAGGAGATCCAGATCGGCAGCGCGAGCCCGCCGCCGGTCTCGCGTTCGCCGAGCGAGCGCGGCGTGTCGTAGCCGACCCAGGCGACGCCGGCGATGCCGGCGCCGTAGCCGACGAACCAGGCGTCGTAGGCGTCATTGGTCGTGCCGGTCTTGCCCGCCAGGTCGTTGCGCTTGAGCTGCTTCTTCGCCTCGGTCGCGGTGCCCCGGTTCACCACGTCCTTGAGCATGCTGTCGATGATGAACGCGTTGCGGGCGTCGATCGCGCGGTGCTCCTCGTTGCCGGCCTTCATCGGGTTCGCCTTCGCCAGCACGTTGCCGGCCTGGTCGACGATGCGGTCGACGAGGTACGGCTCGATGCGGTAGCCGCCGTTGGCGAAGACCGAGATGGCGCCCGACAGCTGCCATGGCGTCACCGCTCCCGCGCCGAGTGCCATGGTCAGGTAGGCCGGGTTCTTCTCGGGGATGAAGCCGAAGCGGCTCACGTAGTCCTGCGCGTAGTCGACGCCGATGCTCTGAAGGATGCGGATCGACACCATGTTCTTCGAGCGCGCGAGCGCGGAACGCAGGCTCAGCGCGCCGTCGTACTTGCCGTCGTAGTTCTTGGGTTCCCACAGCTGGCCGCCGGTGGTCGCGGGATCGAGGATGATCGGTGCGTCGTTGACGATCGTGCTCGCCATGAAGCCCTTCTCGAGCGCGGCGGAGTAGATGAACGGCTTGAACGACGAACCGGGCTGGCGCACCGACTGCGTGACGCGGTTGAACTTGCTCCGGTTCCAGTCGAAGCCGCCGACCATCGAGCGCACGGCACCGGTGTCGGTGTCGACCGAGATGAACGAGGACTCGACCTCGGGTGTCTGCGTGATCTCCCAGCCGACGCTGCCCTCGGCGACGCGCACGATCGCACCGCGCCGGATCTGGCGGTCGGCGGGGTTCTTCGGATTGAGCCAGCGCGAGACGAACTTCAGGCCGTCGCCGGTGATATCGAAGGTGATGTCTCGCCCGCGGGTGATCGTCACCGCGCGCGAATCGGCCTTCAGCACGACGGCGGCGAGGAACTCGCCGGCGTCGCCCGCCTGCGCAACGGCGTCGCGGATCCTGTCCTCGCGACGCGCCGCGTCCGACGGGAGCTCGATGTAGCCCTCCGGGCCGCGATAGCCGTGCTTGCGGTCGAAGTCGATGACCGCGCGGCGCACCGCCTTGTTGGCCGCGACCTGGTCCTTCGCGACGATCGTCGTGTAGACGTCTAGCCCGCCGGTGTACGCCTCCTCCTTGTACATGTCGTAGGCCATCTGGCGCGCCATCTCGGCGGCGAACTGCGCGTCGAGCGGCAGCGGCCCACGCTCGGGAACGACGCGGATGTCCTCGCTGCGCGCCTTGTCGTTCTCGCTCGCGCTGATGAAGCCGAGTGCCTGCATCCGGCCGAGCACGTAGTGCTGGCGTTCGCGCGCGCGCTTCGGGTTCACGATCGGGTTGTAGGCCGACGGCGCCTTCGGCAGGCCCGCGAGCATCGCCATCTGCGCGAGGCTGAGCTCGTGCAGCGGCTTGCCGAAGTACGTCGACGCGGCGGTGCCGAAGCCGAACGAACGCTGGCCGAGGTAGATCTGGTTGGCGTAGATCTCGAGGATCTGGTCCTTGGTGAGCGCGTGCTCGATCTTCCAGGACAGGAGCACCTCGTAGATCTTGCGCACGTAGCTTCGTTCGCGAGACAGGAAGAAGTTGCGCGCGACCTGCATCGTGATCGTGCTGGCGCCCTGTGCCTTGCCGCCGGCGCGGAAGTTGGCCAGCGCGGCCCGCGCGATGCCCTTGATGTCGACGCCCGAGTGCTCGAAGAAGCTGTCGTCCTCGGCGGCGATGATCGCCTGCTTCATCCGCTCGGGAAAATCGACGATGCGCACGACGTTGCGCCGTTCTTCGCCGAATTCGCCGATCAGCACGTTGTCGGCGCTGTAGACGTGCATCGGCACCTTCGGACGGTAGTCGGTCAGCACGTCGAGCGGCGGCAGCCGGTTCGCCGCGAGGATCGCCGCGAGCGCGACGGCGAGCACGCCGGCGAGCCCCAGCGCGATCGGCGTCGCGATCACGAGCCCCAGGATCCGCCACGCGGAGCGCGGCCGCGCCGGCTTGCCTTCACGGCGCCGCTTGCCGCCGCGTTCCTCGCCGCGCGCCGATGCCCGCTTGTCGCGTGCGCGCGAATCGGACTTGCGCGACTTGGGGTCGTATCCGGGGGGTGGGGAGTCTGCTCTCATGGCACGTCAGCTTCGGCACGGGGCCGGGTGTCGGTTCGGCGGCAGCGGGGCCGCCCGTCGGCGCGATCGGGCGCGAGCGGCGTCGGTGCGCGCCGGGGTCTGCCGACTATACCGTTCCAACGCGGCTGCAAGGGTTGCCGCCGACCCTCATCTGTCGCAACGGTGCGCACGGATCGCCCCCGCCGCACGGTCCGCGCCTGGCGCACGACACGACGCGCGGCTGAATGTCGCATTCGCGCACGTCGGTTGTTGCATTCGGTTCCTTGTCGACCAAAAGTCTTTACACCCCGACAACGGCGTTGCTAGTATCTCAAGTGGATTATGCGAACTGCACCTAAAGTACTAATTCTTAAGGGTTTTTCGCCGCCAGAGAGGTTACTCCGTGGGTCTTGATCTGCAATCAATTTTCAAGCGAAAGCCGGCGCCGTTGCTGGGCATCGATTTTAGTGCCTCCAGCGTGAAGGTGGTCGAGCTCGCGCCCGGGCGACAGGCTTCGATGCGGCTGGAGCGGTATGCGATCGAGCCGATCGAGCGCGGCGCGATCGTCGACGGCAACGTCGAGAAGCCCGAGGCCGTCGCCGACGCGCTGATCCGCGCGATGCGCAAGGCCGGCACGAAGACGAAGAACGCCGCGCTCGCGCTGCCGTCGTCCTCGGTGATCACCAAGCGGATCATGCTGTCCGCCGGCCTGCGCGAGGACGACTACGAGATGCAGGTCGAGACCGAGGCGAGCCAGTACATCCCGTTCGCCATCGAGGAGGTGAACCTCGACTTCCAGATCCTCGGGCCGTCGGCGACCTCGCCCGACGACGTCGACGTGCTGCTCGCCGCGTCGCGCAAGGAGAAGGTCGAGGACCGCGTCGTCGTCGCCGAGATGGCGGGCCTGAAGCCGACGATCATCGACGTCGAGCCCTACGCGGCGCGGAGCACGATCGACCACGTCGTCAGCTACCTGCCGAACCACGGCGAGGGCCTGATCCTCGCGGTCTTCGACGTCGGGCAGATGGCGACGAGCCTGACGGTGGTGCTCAACGGCCAGACGATCTTCGAGCGCGACCAGGCCTTCGGCGGCAACCAGCTGACGCAGGAGATCGTCCGCCTCTACGGCCTCACGCCCGAGGAGGCCGAACTGAAGAAGCGCAGCGGCGACCTGCCCGACAACTACGAGAAGGACCTGCTGCGTCCGTTCGTCGAGCAGGGCGCGAGCGACATCGGCCGGGCGCTTCAGTTCTTCTTCACGTCGACGCCGTACACCCGGGTCGACCGGATCTTCCTCGCCGGCGGCACCTCGGTCACGCCGGGCCTGAAGGAGGCCGTCAGCGAACGCACCGGCGTGCCCGCCGAGATCCTCAGTCCCTTCCAGGGCATGGAGATCGCGGACTCGGTCCGCGAGAAGCAGATGCGCATGGACGCGCCGGCGCTGCTCGTGAGCTGCGGCCTTGCGATGCGGAGGTTCGACGCATGATTCGCATCAATCTTCTGCCGCACCGGGAGATGCGGCGCGAGCGCCGCAAGAAGGACTTCGTCGGAACGGTCGTGATCACGACGCTGCTCGGCGGTGCGGTCGTCTTCGCCGGCGGGCTGTTCATCGACCAGCAGATCGAGAACCAGACGGTGCGCAACGAGTTCATCAAGGTCGCGATCTCCAAGCTCGACCAGGAGATCGCCGAGATCAACACGCTCGAGGCGGACATCCGCGCGCTGCAGGAGCGGCAGAAGGCGGTCGAGAACCTGCAGGCCGACCGGACGATCCCCGTGCACATCTTCGACGAGCTGGTCAAGCTGATGCCCGAGGGCGTGTTTCTCGACACGATGGCGCAGCAGGGCATGGAAGTGAAGATGTCGGGCTACGCCCAGTCGAACGAGCGGGTCGCCGAGCTGTACCGGAACCTGTCCGATCGCAGCGACTGGCTCGAGAAGCCGCAGCTCGACAGCACCGAGGAAGTGACGCTCAAGGACGACCCGCAGCCGGGCCGTGGCGGACGCGTCGATTCCCGCGTGCAGGACATCCGCCGCGCCTACAAGTTCTTCATCAACGTCGCGATCAAGGGTCGCACGCCCGCCGACCAGAAGGGGGCGCCCGGCAAGACGGCGGGCGACACGCGCGTGCCCGAGCTCGCCGCCGCCGAGCAGGCCGGTTCGAACAGGGGGGCGATGCGATGAAGGCACCTTCGATGGACATGTCGGCGATCACTTCGCAGTTCGAGAACCTGCAGGGCCGGCACCCGGGCCTGTGGCCGGGCCTGCCGCGCGGCCTGCTGCTGATGGGGCTGTTCGCCGTCATCGTCGCGGCGGGGTGGTTCCTGTACTGGAGCGGGCTCGTCGACACGCTCGACGCGGGCGTGCGCGAGGAGGCGACGCTGAAGGGCGATTTCACCACCAAGGTCGCCAAGGCCGTGAACCTCGACGACCTTCGCAAGCAGAAGGTGCTGGTCGAGCAGTACGTCGGCGTGCTCGAGAAGCAGCTGCCGAGCCGTGCCGAGATGGACGCGCTCCTGCGCGACATCAACCAGTCGGGCGTCGGGCGCGGTGCGCAGCTTCAGCTCTTCAAGCCGGGCTCGGTCCAGGTCAAGGACTACTACGCCGAGCTGCCGATCACGGTGAAGGTGGTCGGTACCTACCACGACCTGGGTGCGTTCAGCAGCGACCTCGCGAACCTGCCGCGGATCGTGACGCTGAACAACATCTCGATCAAGCGCCAGCCCAAGACGAATCTGCTCGAGATGGACGCGACCGCCAAGACCTATCGCTATCTCGATCGGGCCGAAGTCGAGGCGCAGGCACAGGCGGCAAGGACCAAGCAGAGGAAATGAGCACCATGATGGCATCCCCGTCCCAACGCCCGCTCGCCGTCGTCGTGCTCGTCGCTTGCGCGCTGCTCGCGGGCTGCAGCCCGGACAAGTCCGAGCTGCAGGCCTGGATGGACGACACGAGGGCCAACGCGCCGCGCAAGTCGTCGCGCATCCCCGAGCCGAAGCGCTTCGAGCCGTTCCGGTACGCGGTCACCAGCGACATCGATCCCTTCTCGAACGCCAAGCTCCAGGTCGCGCTCGCGAAGTTCTCCGAGCGCAACCGTGGCGGCATCAAGCCCGACCTGAATCGCCGGCGCGAGCCGCTCGAGCAATACCCGCTCGACGCGATCCGGATGGTGGGGCACCTGCAGCGCGCCAGCACCGGATCGGTCGCGCTGCTGGAGGCGGACAAGGTCGTCTTCCAGGCGCGGATGGGACAGTACCTCGGCCAGAACTTCGGCCGCATCACGAACATTTCCGAGACCGGCCTGACGGTCAAGGAACTGGTCCAGGACGCCGCCGGCGACTGGGTTGAACGAGACACGGCGCTCCAGTTGCAGGAGTCGAAGAAACCATGAAAACCACTTGCATGATCTCGATCGGGTCGCGGACGGTCCGGGCGCTGCGAATCGCGTCGGTCGGCCTGTTCGCGCTGCCGGCGGCCGCACTCGCGCAATCCAACTCGATCGAGGCGATCACAAGCGCGCAGCAGGGCAGCGCCACCGTGTTGCGCATCGACATGGCCAAGGCGCCGACCGATGCGCCCCGCAGCTTCTCGATCAGCAACCCGCCGCGCGTCGCGCTCGACTTTCCCGACACCGACAGCCGGCTCGCGAAGAGCCTCGTCGAGATGTCCAACGGCGACGTCCACAGCGTGAACGTCGTGCAGGCGGGAGGCCGTTCGCGGGTCGTGCTCAACCTGAAGCGGCCGATGTCGTTCCAGCAGACGATCGAAGGCAAGACGCTGGTGCTGGCGCTCGACCAGCAGGTCGCTGCCGCCGCGCCCGCCGCCGCCGCGCCGACCGGATTCAACTTCGCCAAGGGCGATCCGTCGCTGTCGCACTCGCTGAAGGACGTCGACTTCCGTCGCGGCAAGGACGGCGAGGGTCGCATCGTCGTCGAGTTGAGCGACTCGCAGACCGGCGTCGACATCAAGCAGCAGGGCAAGACGATCGTCGTCGACTTCCAGAAGGCGCGTCTGCCCGACAACCTGCGCCGCAAGCTCGACGTCGCCGACTTCGGCACGCCGGTGAAGGCGGTGCGCACCTTCCAGCAGGGCGACACCGCACGGATGGTGATCGAGCCGCAGGGGCTGTGGGAGCACAACGCCTACCAGAGCGACACGCAGTTCGTCGTCGAGGTCAAGTCGATCAAGGAGGACCCGAACAAGCTGCAGCAGGGAACGCGCCAGGGGTATCGGGGCGAGCGGCTCAGCCTGAACTTCCAGAACGTCGACGTCCGCGCGCTGCTGCAGGTGATCGCCGACTTCACGAACCTGAACATCGTCACCAGCGACTCTGTCGCCGGCAGCCTGACGCTGCGGCTGAAGGACGTGCCGTGGGACCAGGCGCTCGACATCATCATGCAGTCGCGCGGCCTGGACATGCGCAAGAACGGCAACGTCATCCTGATCGCGCCGCGCGAGGAGCTCGCGACGAAGGAGAAGCTCGACCTCGAGGCGCGCCAGCAGATCGCCGACATCGAGCAGCTGCGCACCGAGACCTTCACGCTGAACTACCAGAAGGCCGAGGCGGTCGGCAAGCTGCTGACCGACGACAAGCAGCGCGTGCTCTCCAAGCGCGGCAGCGCGCTGGTCGACGGGCGCACCAACAAGCTGTTCGTGCAGGACACGCCCGCGCGGCTCGAGGAAGTGCGCCGGCTCGTGCAGCAGGTGGACATCCCGGTCCGCCAGGTCCTGATCGAGGCGCGCATCGTCGAGGCCGACGACCGCTTCTCGCGCAACCTCGGTGCCAAGCTCGGCTACTACGACCGTCGCAGCCTGATCTATCGCACCGCTGCGCAGACCGACCCGGTCACCGGGCAGGCAACCGCGGTGAACGTGCCGGTCTACGGCGCCGGCAACAAGATCCCCGGCGGCTACGCGACGATCGGCGGGAACCTGCGCGGCGCCACCGAGCTCTCCTCGCAGCTGGGCACCGACATCACGAACGGCACGACCGGGCTGGGCACGGCGACCGCGCTCGAGAACACGAACTTCGTCGACCTGCCGGCGTCGCCGATCTCCGGCGCGTCGCCCGGCACCTTCGCGATCAGCCTGTTCGGCTCGAGCCTGACCCGGTTCATCAACCTCGAGCTCTCGGCGCTGGAAGCCGACCAGCGCGGCAAGGTCGTGTCGAGCCCCCGGGTGCTGACCGCGAACCAGTCGAAGGCGCTGATCGAGCAGGGCACCGAGCTGCCGTACCAGTCGGCGACGTCCAGCGGCGCGACCTCGGTGTCCTTCCGCAAGGCCAACCTCCGGCTCGAGGTCACGCCGCAGATCACCCCGGAAGGCAACGTGATCCTGGACGTCGACATCAACCGCGACGCGGTCGGCCAGCTGACGCCGGCGGGCTTCGCGATCGACACGCGGCACGTGAAGACGCAGGTGCTCGTCGAGAACGGCGGGACCGTGGTGATCGGCGGCATCTACGAGCAGTTCGAGCGCAACCGGGTCAACAAGGTGCCACTGCTCGGCGACATCCCCATCATCGGCTACCTGTTCAAGAACACGACCAAGACCAACGACCGCACCGAGCTGCTGGTGTTCCTGACGCCGCGGGTCGTCAGCGACACCGTGGTCCAGCGCTAGGGCCGTTCGCACGGGTCTTGTGCGGTTCAAACAGACGAGATAGAGGAAACGGCGGTGAGTACAAACTGGATTGTGCCGATGGGCAAGGCGGCAGTGGCGGTGCTGTCCGCGCTGGTGATCGCGGGTTGCGGTGGGCAGGGCGCCGGCGCCGGCGGACCGGCGGATGCGAGTGCGTCGTCGACGGCGGCGTCGGAGCAGCAGGCGCTCAAGGTCTCGCTCATCGCGAGTTCGACCGTGCTGGCCAGCGACGGTTCGTCACCGGTCGACCTCACCGCGATCGTGACCAACGACGCGGGCGTCGCGGTGTCGGGCAAGACCGTCGCATTCTCGGCCAACGACCCGGGGAGCGGCGTCCGGATCGAGCTGACGCAGGCATTGACCGACGCGAGCGGCGTGGCGACCGCGCGCCTGCTGCTCAACGGCAACAACAGCCAGCGTACCGTCACGGTACTGGCGGCGGTCGACCAGAAGACGCCGAGCGAGCTCGCGATCCAGGTCGCACCGGCGTCGGCGGGCGGCAGCGGGGCGGTGAACAACAGCCGTGGCGAACTGACCGTCCGGATCGGTACCGACAGCCTGATCGAGGACCTGTCGGACCAGCTCTCCTATCGCAAGCGCTACGCCGTCATCGTGTCGGACAACGCGGGCATCCCGAAGGTGAACGCCACGGTGCTCGCGACGCTCCGGCCGCGCTTCTACAAGGTCGGCTACTGGGTGCCGTGCTCGACCTGCGGCTCGTCGAAGTGGGCGCAGTTCGAACTGTCGCCAGCCGGGGGCATCGCCAGCGAGGACACGACCGATTTCGGGGTCTGCAACGCCGGCGAGGACCTCAACAATGACAAGGTGCTCACGCCCGGAAACGTCGCGTCGTACACCGTGTCGAGCCAGACCGACGCCAACGGCCTGGCGGTGATCAACATCGTGTATCCGAAGAGCTTCGCCCAGTGGGTCGTGTCGAACCTCGAGGTCACGGCGCAGGTCGGCGGCACCGAGGGCTTCAACGCGCTCCAGATCCCGCTGCCGATCCTGGCGGCGGACGTGCAGAACGAGGGCGTTCCGCCGCCCTCGATCAGCCGCACGCGCGGGTCGCTCGCGGCGGCCTCGCCGTTCGACTACGTGGCGAATCCGGCAGGCGAGGGTGGCGTGCAGGCCGGCAACCTGGTAGCGGGCAGTCCGTTCCCGTACACCTCGCAGACGCCGACCTGCCCGTAGCCGCCGAGGCTCGCGCGGTCCTGCCGGCGGCGGGCGGCGCCGGCGGCGAATCTGATACCTTAGGGCGGCCATGGATGCCGCCCTTTCCATTTTCCTGATCGGCATGATGGGTGCCGGAAAGTCGACCGTCGGGGTCCGGCTCGCGCGATTGCTCGACCGTCCTTTCGTCGACGTCGACCGCGAACTCGAGCACCGGCTCGGCGTCGACATCCCGACGATCTTCGACCTCGAGGGCGAGGCCGGATTCCGGCGCCGGGAGGCGGCGCTGATCGACGAGCTGACGCAACGCCCGGGGCTCGTGATCGCGACCGGCGGCGGTGCCGTGACCGTCGAGGCCAATCGGTCGGTGCTCGCGCGGCGCGGCCTCGTCGTCTACCTCCGACCCGGGTTCGGCGACCTCTGGCATCGGCTGCGGCGCGACCGACATCGACCGATGCTCAAGTCCCCCGACCCGCGCGCGCGGATCGAGGCGCTGATCGCCGAGCGCGATCCGCTGTATCTCGCCATCGCCGATCACGTCGTCGCCAGCGGTCGACAGCACGTCGAGCAGACGGTCGACGCGATCGCGCAGTGGCTCGACGGACCCGACTGCGCGGAGCGCACCGCATGCAAGAAATCGTTGTCGATCTAGGCGAGCGCAGCTACCCGATCCAGATCGGGGCCGGACTGCTGCTGGCCAACCCGCGCCTGCACGCGCTGTGCCAGGGACGCCGGGTGGCACTGGTCACCGACGCGCACGTCGACGCGCTGTTCGGCGATGCGCTGGCGCGCGACCTCGGGCCGATCGCGGCGCACGTCGAACGCATCGTGATGCCGCCGGGCGAACAGACGAAGGACTGGTCGTCGGTGAACACGATCGTCGAGCGCCTGCTCCAGGCCCGGTTCGACCGCCGGAGCCTGATCGTCGCGGTCGGTGGGGGGGTCGTCGGCGATCTCGCGGGCTTCGTCGCGGCGATCTATCAGCGCGGCATCGACTTCGTCCAGGTGCCGACGACGCTGCTCGCGCAGGTCGACTCGTCGGTCGGCGGCAAGACGGCGATCAACCATCCGCTGGGCAAGAACATGATCGGCGCGTTCCACCAGCCGCGGCTGGTGATCGCCGACACCGGGACGCTCCAGCACCTGCCCGCCCGCGAGCTGGCCGCCGGGCTCGCCGAGGTGATCAAGCACGGCGCGATCGCGGACGCGGTCTACTTCGGGGCGGTCGCGGATGCGCTCCCGGCGCTGTTGCGTCGCGATGCGGATGCGCTGACCGACGCAGTCGCGGGGTCGGTCCGTATCAAGTCGGCGGTCGTCGCGGATGACGAGCGCGAGGCCGGAGCGCGGGCGCTGCTGAACTTCGGCCACACCTTCGGCCACGCGATCGAGGCGGGTTCCGGCTACGGCCGCTGGTTGCACGGCGAGGCGGTCGGTGCCGGCATGGTCGTGGCGGCGACGATGTCCCGGCTGCTCGGGCGGCTGCCGCCCGCAGACTGCGATCGGCTCCAGGCCGTGGTGGCTGCGGCCGGCTTGCCGACGACGATTCCCGACTGGCCGGTCGCCCGGTACGTGTCGTTGATGAGCGTCGACAAGAAGGCCGAGTCCGGGATGCCGAAATTCATCATTCTGGATGCGATCGGGCGGGCGGCCAGCGGATTCGTGCCACCCGAGACGGTGAGCGAGGCGCTTTCGGCCCATGTCGGCTAGTCGAGCGGGAGGCGATGCGTGGCCCGGCAGCCCCGAACGATCCTGCAGGGCCACCCGTATCACCTGATCGCCCGCGGGCACGATCGGCAACCGGTGTTCCGCGACGACGACGACCGGCGCGCCTTCGTCCGCTGTCTCGACGCTGCCGCGCGCGAAGCCGGATTCATGATTCATGCGTACGTGCTGATGACCAATCACGTCCATCTGGTCGGCACCCCGAACGAGCCCGACGCGCTCGCGCGCACCATGCAGGGGATCGGGCGCAGCTACGTGCGGCGCTTCAACCGACGGCACGGCCGCAGTGGCACCTTGTGGGAGGGGCGGTTCCGCGCGGCGCTGATCGACAGCGATCGGTACCTGCTCGCGTGCATGCGCTATGTCGAGAGCAACCCGGTGCGGGCGCGCATCACGCCGACGCCGGACGCGTGGCGCTGGTCCAGCGCTCGGCACAACCTGGGACTCGAGGTAAATCCGATCGTAAGCGCACACTCCGTCTATTGGGGGCTTGGCAACACGCCTTTCGATCGCGAACAGGCCTATCGCGCGCTGTTCGCCGCGCCGGTCGAGCCGCAGGCGGACCGGGTGATGGCCGGGATGCTCGACGGTCGTCCTGCCGCCGACGACGCATGGCTCGAGGCGCTCGAGGAGCGGGTGGGCGAAACGCTGCGGGCAGGGCCGCGGGGGCGCCCGCCCAAGCGGATGGTCCGTGCGGACTGAAGCGTGGCCCTGGATGAGGGCGCTGCGCCCGGCTTCGGTGCGCCGGAACAGACGCGCTAATTTGTTCTGACCCCTTTAAATCTCGCGAGCGGCCGAGACGGCTCGAATAAATGTTCTGACCCCTTTATGGGATTTGCATGTTGCATTGCGGGGGCTTATTCTGGCGGGCTTGCCGAAGGAGCTGCCGTGATGACGCATCCTGTATCCCAGGGCCTCTACGATCCGCGAAACGAGCACGATGCCTGCGGCGTCGGCTTCGTCGCGCACATCAAGGGCGCGAAGCGCCACGAGATCGTCCAGGACGGGCTCCAGATCCTGATCAACCTGGACCATCGCGGCGCGGTCGGCGCCGATCCGCTGTTCGGCGACGGCGCGGGCCTGCTGCTGCAGATCCCCGACGAGTTGTTCCGCCAGGAGATGGCGGCGCGGGACATCACGCTGCCGCCGCCCGGGGAATACGGCGTCGGCATGGTGTTCCTGCCGAAGGAGCACGCGTCGCGCATCGCCTGCGAGCAGGAAATCGAGCGGGCGATCAGGGCCGAGGGGCAGGTGTTCCTGGGCTGGCGCGACGTGCCGGTCGACCGCGACATGCCGATCTCGCCACTGGTGAAGGCGAGCGAGCCGGTGATCCGCCAGGTGTTCATCGGGCGCGGCCCGGACGTGATGGTGCAGGACGCGCTCGAGCGCAAGCTCTACGTCATCCGCAAGCTCGCCGCCCACAGCATCCGGAGCCTGGCCCTGAAGCACGGCGCCGAGTACTTCGTGCCGTCGATGTCGACACGGACGATCGTCTACAAGGGGCTGCTGCTCGCCGGGCAAGTGGGCGCCTACTACAAGGATCTGTCCGACGCGCGCACGAAGTCGGCATTCGCGATGGTGCACCAGCGGTTCTCGACCAACACCTTCCCGGCCTGGGAGCTGGCGCACCCGTACCGGATGGTCGCGCACAACGGCGAGATCAACACGGTCAAGGGCAACTACAACTGGATGCGCGCGCGCGAGGGGGCGATGCAGTCGGCGGTGCTCGGCACCGACCTGGCGAAACTGTATCCGCTGATCTTCCCGGGCCAGTCCGACACCGCCTGCTTCGACAACTGCCTCGAGCTGCTGACGATGGCGGGCTACACGCTCGCCCACGCGATCATGATGATGATCCCGGAAGCGTGGGAGCAGCACACGCTGATGGACGCGAACCGGCGCGCGTTCTACGAGTACCACGCCGCGATGATGGAGCCGTGGGACGGCCCGGCGGCGATCGCGTTCACCGACGGCCGCCAGATCGGTGCGACGCTCGATCGCAACGGGCTGCGGCCGGCGCGCTACCTCGTCACCGAGGACGACCTGGTGATCATGGCGTCTGAGGCCGGCGTGCTGCACCACATCCCGGAGTCGCGGATCCAGAAGAAGTGGCGCCTGCAGCCGGGCAAGATGTTCCTGATCGACCTTGAGCAGGGCCGCATCATCGACGACAAGGAATTGAAGGACCAGCTTGCCGCGAGCAAGCCGTACCGGCAGTGGATCGACCGGATCCGGGTGAAGCTCGACCAGATCGAACCCGAGGAGCGCGACCTGAAGGCCGAGCCGGTGTCGAACGAGTCGCTGCTGGACCGGCAGCAGGCATTCGGCTACACCCAGGAGGACCTGAAGTTCCTGCTCGCGCCGATGGCCGCGAACGGCGAGGAGGCGATCGGATCGATGGGCAACGACTCGCCGCTCGCGGTGCTGTCGGACAAGGCCAAGCCGCTGTACAACTACTTCAAGCAGTTGTTCGCCCAGGTCACCAATCCGCCGATCGATCCGATCCGCGAACAGCTGGTGATGTCGCTGGTGTCGTTCGTCGGGCCGAAGCCGAACCTGCTCGACATCAACAACATCAACCCGCCGCTGCGTCTCGAGGTCGAGCAGCCGATCCTCACGCCCGGGGACATGGCGAAGATCCGCCACGTGGAGCACTACACCAGCGGCAAGTTCCGCAGTCAGGAACTCGACATCTGCTACCCGGTCGAATGGGGTCGCGACGGCATCGAGGCGCGGATCGCGTCGCTGTGCGCGCGCGCGGTCGACGCGATTCGTGCCGGCCACAACATCCTGATCATCACCGACCGCAAGGTCGACCGGGGCCACGTCGCGATTCCGTCGCTGCTCGCGTTGTCGGCGATCCACCAGCACCTGATCGACAAGGGCCTGCGCACCAACGCCGGGCTCGTCGTCGAGACCGGCAGCGCGCGTGAAGTCCATCACTTCGCGGTGCTCGCGGGCTACGGCGCCGAGGCGATCCACCCGTATCTCGCGATGGAGACGGTCGCCGAGATGCACGCGACGCTGTCCGGCGAGCTGTCGGCCGAGAAGGCGATCAAGAATTACGTGAAGGCGATCGGCAAGGGCCTGCAGAAGGTCATGTCGAAAATGGGCATCTCGACCTACATGTCCTACACCGGCGCGCAGATCTTCGAGGCGATTGGCCTGAACCGCGAGCTGGTGGACCGCTACTTCAAGGGCACGGCGTCGAACGTCGAGGGCATCGGCATCTTCGAACTCGCCGAGGAGGCGCTGCGCACGCATCGCCAGGGCTTCGGCGACGACCCGGTGCTTGCCGGCGCGCTCGACGCGGGGGGCGAGTACGCGTATCGGGTGCGTGGCGAGGAGCACATGTGGACGCCGGACGCGATCGCGAAGCTGCAGCACTCGGCCCGGGCCAACAACTTCCAGACGTACAAGGAATACGCGCAGATCATCAACGACCAGTCTCGCCGGCACATGACCTTGCGAGGCCTCTTCGAGTTCCGCGTCGACCCGTGGAAGGCGGTCCCGGTCGACGAGGTCGAGCCGGCGGTCGAGATCGTCAAGCGCTTCGCGACCGGTGCGATGTCGCTGGGCTCGATCTCGACCGAGGCTCACTCGACGCTGGCGATCGCGATGAACCGGATCGGCGGCAAGTCGAACACCGGCGAAGGCGGCGAGGACGAGGCGCGCTACCGCAACGAGTTGCGCGGCATCCCGATCAAGGCCGGCGACACGCTTGCCTCGCTGATGCCCGACAGCGGCATCGCCGCCGACATCCCGCTCGCCGACGGCGACTCGCTGCGCTCCAGGATCAAGCAGGTGGCCTCCGGCCGCTTCGGTGTCACCGCGGAATACCTGGCGTCGGCCGACCAGATCCAGATCAAGATGGCGCAAGGCGCCAAGCCCGGCGAGGGCGGCCAGCTGCCGGGACACAAGGTCAGCGAATACATCGCGAAGCTGCGCTTCTCGGTTCCCGGCGTGGGCCTGATCTCGCCGCCGCCGCATCACGATATCTACTCGATCGAGGATCTCGCGCAGCTGATCCACGACCTGAAGAACGCGAACCCGCGGGCATCGATCTCGGTGAAGCTGGTCAGCGAGGTCGGCGTCGGCACGGTCGCCGCCGGCGTCGCGAAGGCCAAGTCCGATCACATCGTGATCGCCGGGCACGACGGCGGAACCGGCGCGAGCCCGCTGTCGTCGATCAAGCACGCCGGCACGCCCTGGGAGCTCGGCCTTTCGGAGACGCAGCAGACGCTGGTGCTCAATCGCTTGCGCGCACGGGTGCGCATCCAGGCCGACGGCCAGATGAAGACCGGGCGCGACGTCGTGATCGGCGCGCTGCTGGGCGCGGACGAGTTCGGCTTCGCGACGGCGCCGCTCGTCGCCGAAGGCTGCATCATGATGCGCAAGTGCCACCTGAACACCTGCCCCGTCGGCGTCGCGACGCAGGATCCGGTGCTGCGGGCACGCTTCAAGGGCAAGCCGGAACACGTCGTCAACTTCTTCTTCTTCGTCGCCGAGGAAGTGCGCCAGATCATGGCCCAGCTGGGCGTGCGGCGATTCGACGAGATGATCGGCCGCACCGATCTGCTCGACACCCGAAAGGGCATCGCGCACTGGAAGGCGCGCGGGCTCGACTTCTCGCGCATCTTCCACTCGCCGCGGATGCCGGAGGAGGTCGCGCGCTACTGCGTCGAATCGCAGGATCACGGGCTCGACCGGGCGCTCGACCACCAACTGATCGACAAGGCGGGCGCGGCGCTCGAGAAGGGCGAGAAGGTCAGCTTCATCCTGCCGATCCGCAACGTGAACCGCACCGTCGGCACGATGCTCTCGGGCGAGGTCGCGCGCCGCTACACGCACGCCGGCCTGCCCGACGACACGATCCACGTGCAGTTCACCGGCGTCGCCGGCCAGTCCTTCGGGGCGTTCCTGGCACGCGGCGTGACGCTCGATCTGGTCGGCGACGCGAACGACTACGTCGGCAAGGGCCTGTCGGGCGGACGGATCATCGTGCGCTCGCCGAACGATTTCCGCGGCTTCGGGCCGGACCACATCATCGCCGGCAACACGGTGCTTTACGGCGCGATCGAGGGCGAAGCCTATTTCAACGGTGTCGCCGGCGAGCGTTTCGCGGTCCGCAACTCGGGCGCGGCCGCCGTCGTCGAGGGCACCGGCGATCACTGCTGCGAGTACATGACCGGCGGCACCGTGGTGGTTCTCGGCGCGACCGGCCGCAACTTCGCGGCGGGCATGTCCGGCGGGGTCGCCTACGTGTTCGATCCGGACGGCGATTTCGACCGCCGCTGCAACACGGCGATGGTCGGTCTGGAGCGCGTCATCGCAGCGACCGAGCAGGAGAACACCGTCGCACGCTCGGTCTGGCACAGCGCGAGTCGTGGCGCGCCGATCGGCACCGACGAGGCGATCCTGAAGGGGCTGATCGAATTGCACTTCCGCTACACCGGCAGCTTCCGCGCGCGCGAGATCCTGTCGGCCTGGCCGCGGATGCGCGAGAAGTTCGTCAAAGTCTTTCCGAACGAGTACCGCCGCGCGCTGGGCGAGATGCACGCGGCCCGCCTGCTGGCGCAGGAGCAGGCTGCCGAGGCCGCGATCGCGACCGCCAAGGGGGGCGAGACGAAGAAGTCCGCACGCCGCAGCGGCGGTTCGGCCGCGGGCAAGGTGCCGGCGAACCGGCAGTCGTAGACACACAAGGGCAGACGCGATGGGCAAGATCACCGGCTTTCTCGAACTCGAGCGCCTCTCCGAACCGTCGGAGGCGGTCGACACGCGCCTCAAGCACTACCGCGAATTCGTGCTGCGGCTGAGCGACGAGGATGCCGGCACGCAGGGTGCGCGCTGCATGGACTGCGGCATCCCGTTCTGCCAGTCGGGCTGTCCGGTCAACAACATCATTCCCGACTGGAACGACCTGGTGTATCGCGGCAACTGGCGCGAGGCGATCGACACGCTGCACTCGACGAACAACTTTCCCGAGTTCACCGGCCGCATCTGCCCGGCGCCCTGCGAGGCCGCGTGCACGCTGAACATCGACGACGCGCCGGTCGGCATCAAGTCGATCGAGCACGCGATCATCGACAAGGCGTGGGAGAACGGGTGGGTCGTGCCGCACCCGCCGGCGACGAAGACCGGCAAGACGGTGGCCGTCGTCGGTTCGGGACCGGCGGGGCTCGCGTGTGCGCAGCAACTCGCCCGTGCCGGCCACGCGGTGACGGTGTTCGAGAAGAACGACCGCATCGGCGGTCTCCTGCGCTACGGCATCCCGGACTTCAAGATGGAGAAGCACCTGATCGACGCGCGCGTCGAGCAGATGCGTGCCGAGGGCGTGCGCTTTCGCACCGGCGTGCGGGTTGGGTCGCCGCTGCCGCCGATGATCGCGAGCTTCGGCACCGAGACGATCGCCGCCGAGACGCTCGAGAAGGAGTTCGACGCGGTCGTCCTGGCCGGCGGCGCGGAGCAGCCGCGCGACCTGCCGATACCGGGGCGCAACCTCGCGGGTATCCACTTCGCGATGGACTTCCTGCCGATGCAGAACAAGGTCAACGCGGGAGACGAGGTCGCGGGGCGGCTGGTCGCCACCGGCAAGCACGTCGTCGTCATCGGCGGCGGTGACACCGGCAGCGACTGCGTCGGCACGTCGAACCGGCAGGGCGCGGTGTCGGTCACCCAGTTCGAGCTGATGCCGCAGCCGCCGGCGTCCGAGAACAAGGCGCTGACCTGGCCGTACTGGCCGGTGAAGCTTCGCACCTCGAGTTCGCACGAGGAAGGCGCGACCCGCGACTGGGCCGTGACGACCAAGTCCTTCAACGACGACGGCAAGGGCCAGGTGAAGTCGCTGACCTGCGCGCGGGTGCAATGGGCGAAGGACGAGCAGACCGGGCAGATGAAGATGAGCGAGGTGCCGGGCAGCGAATTCGAGGTGCCGGCCGACCTGGTGCTGTTCGCGATGGGCTTCGTATCGCCGGTCGCGCAGGTGCTCGACGATTTCGGCGTCGAACGCGATGCCCGCGGCAACGCGCGCGCATCGACCGATGGCGAGGGCTGCTACCAGACGAGCCGGCCGAAGGTCTTCGCCGCCGGCGACATGCGTCGCGGGCAGTCGCTGGTGGTGTGGGCGATCCGCGAAGGCCGGCAGGCCGCCCGGGCGGTCGACCAGTGCCTGATGGGTGCCAGCGAGCTCCCGCGCTAGTCACCCAGATCGCCACGCCGCCATGAAATCCGACATCGAGATCGCACAGGCCTCGACGCTGCGCCCGATCGCCGACATCGCGGCGACGGCGGGCATTCCCGCCGAAGTGCTCGAACCCTACGGCCGATACAAGGCGAAGATCCCGCTCGCGTGGCTTCGCGCGCGCGCGCCGCGACCGGCGTCGAAACTGATCCTCGTCACCGCGATCAGCCCGACGCCGGCCGGCGAGGGCAAGACGACGACGACCGTCGGTCTCGCCGATGCGTTGCGAAGCATCGGCAAGGACGCGATGATCTGCGTGCGAGAGCCCTCGCTTGGCCCGGTGTTCGGGCTGAAGGGCGGTGCGACCGGCGGTGGCCACGCGCAGGTCGTCCCGATGGAAGACATCAACCTGCACTTCACCGGCGACTTCGCCGCGATCTCGCTCGCGCACAACCTGCTCTCGGCGATGATCGACAACCACGTCCACCACGGCAACGCGCTCGACATCGACACGCGCCGCATCACCTGGCCGCGGGTCGTCGACATGAACGACCGCGCGCTGCGCGACATCACGGTGGGCATGGGCGGGCCGGCGAACGGCTATCTGCGGGAGGACCGCTTCGACATCGTCGTCGCGAGCGAGGTGATGGCGATCCTGTGTCTCGCCGACGACTTCGCCGACCTGAAGCGTCGGCTCGGCGACATTGTCGTCGGGCAGACGCGGCAGCTCGCGCCGGTGACGGCCCGCGACCTGAAGGCCGACGGCGCGATGGCCGCGCTACTTCGCGACGCGGTGAACCCGAACCTCGTGCAGTCCCTCGAGGGCACACCGGCGCTGATCCACGGCGGCCCGTTCGCGAACATCGCGCACGGATGCAATTCGGTGATCGCGACGCGCGCTGCGATGACGCTCGCCGACTACGTCGTCACCGAGGCGGGCTTCGGCGCCGACCTGGGCGCCGAGAAGTTCCTCGACATCAAGTGCCGCGCGTCGGGCCTGCGGCCTGCCTGCGTCGTCGTCGTCGCGACGATCCGCGCGCTGAAGTACCACGGCGGCGCCGCACTCGGCGCACTGGGCACCGAGGACCTGAAGGCGCTCGACGCCGGCATGCCCAACCTGCTGCGCCACGTGCAGAACATCAGTCGCGAGTTCGGGTTGCGCTGCATCGTCGCGCTCAATCACCGGACCGAGGACACCGCGGCCGAAGTCGCGCTGCTGCGCGAGCGGCTCGCCGCGCTCGGCATCGCCGCGGTCGTCGCCACGCACTGGGCCGACGGCGGTGTCGGCGCCGCGGCGCTCGCGCGCGAGGTCGTCGCGCTCGCCGACGCGCCGGCACCGCTGCAGTTCCTGTATCCCGACGAGGCGCCGCTCTGGGACAAGCTGCGCGCGATCGCGACCCGCACCTACGGTGCCGCCGCGATCGTCGGCGACGCCAAGGTGATGAAGCGCGTCGACGACCTGCAGTCGGGTGGCTACGGACACCTGCCGGTCTGCGTCGCGAAGACGCAGTCGTCGTTCTCCGGCGACGCGAGTGTGCGCGGCGCGCCGCAGGGCCACGTGCTGACCGTTCGCGAGGTGCGCCTGGCGGCGGGAGCCGGGTTCATCGTGATGGTGTGCGGCGACATGATGACGATGCCGGGGCTGCCCCGCGTTCCAGCGGCCGAGCGCATCGGCGTCACCGACGACGGCCGGATCACCGGCCTGTCCTGAATCGCCGCGCACGCTTGGCGTGCGCGGCTTGCACGGTGGGCAGGTGGCCCGCCGGAACGACCGACGCAAGGAGATGCGGATGACCGGAAACGACAGGCGCCCGCTCGGCGCGAGCGGCATCGAGGTGATGCCGTTGTGCTTCGGCGGCAACGTGTTCGGCTGGACGGTGGACGAGCGCACCTCGTTCGACCTGCTCGATGCCTTCGTCGACGCCGGCTTCGATTTCATCGACACCGCCGACGTCTATTCGAAATGGGCGCCCGGGCACGCGGGCGGCGAGTCGGAGACGATCATCGGCCGCTGGTTCGCGGCCGGCGGCAGGCGCGACCGCGTCGTGCTCGCGACCAAGGTGGGTCTGGACATGGGCGAGGGGCGGAAGGGCCTGCGCGCCGACTGGATCCGTCGCAGCGTCGAGGATTCGCTCAGGCGGCTGCAGACCGACCGCATCGACCTGTACCAGTCGCACACCGACGACGCCGGCGTGCCGCAGGAGGAGACGCTGCGCGCCTACCAGGACCTGATTGCGGCGGGCAAGGTGCGCGCGATCGGCGCGTCGAACTTCTCGCCCGAGCGGCTCGAGTCGGCGCGACGGCTCGCGCGCGACGCCGGCCTGCCGGCCTACGAAACGCTGCAGCCCGAGTACAACCTGTACTCGCGCGAGGGTTTCGAGGCGTCGCTGCAGGCGATCTGCGAGCGCGAGCGGATTGCCGTGATCCCGTTCTACGGTCTCGCGTCCGGCTTCCTGTCGGGGAAGTACCGCAGCGAGGCCGACGCGGGAAAGAGCGTGCGCGGCGCGGGCATCGCGAAGAAGTACCTGAACGAGCGGGGCCTGCGGATCCTGCGCGCGCTCGATGCGGTCGCCGCGCGGACCGGTGCGACCTGCAGCCAGGTGGCGATCGCGTGGCTCGCGTCGCGGCCGACGATCGCCGCGCCGATCGTCAGCGCGACGAGCCTCGCACAGCTCGACGACCTGATCGCGGCGACCCGGCTGCGGCTCGATCCGCAGGCGATGGCCGACCTGGCGCAGGCGAGCGCCTGAGTGCGGGGTCGGCGCGTCCGGCGTCGGCAGCGCCGGCGCGGGCGCTCAGCCCGGCAGCTTCCATTCG
This sequence comes from Lautropia sp., assembly GCA_050248115.1. Taxonomy (GTDB): domain Bacteria; phylum Pseudomonadota; class Gammaproteobacteria; order Burkholderiales; family Burkholderiaceae_E; genus Lautropia. The sequence continues at coordinate 316,696 of JBFWSZ010000005.1, read as the reverse complement.
CGCTTCATCGACTCGCGCTGGGCGAACGCCGACTGCCACGCGGCGAGCGCGGGATGCCGGTCGCGCCAGCCGAGGTCGGCGAAGCGGACGTCCAGGTACCAGAGCGCGCAGCCGAGCGTGATCGTGCCGATGTCGACGCGCCCGGCGAGCGCGCCTGCGTCCTTCTCGAGCGCCGCCATCGACGTGCGGATCTTGTCCATCTGGCCGGCAGTCCATTCGGCCCATCGTGCGTGCTCGGGGCGAACGTTCGCTTCGTAGCGCGCGAGGATCGCCGCGTCGAGCATGCCGTCGGCGAGCGACTGCAGCGTCAGCGCGCGCCAGCGATCGGGACCCGCCTTCGGGAACAGCTTCTTCGAGCCGAGGTCGTCGAGGTACTCGCAGATCACCCGGCTGTCGTAGAGCGTGCTGCCGTCCTCGAGCACCAGCGCCGGGATCTTGCCCAGCGGGTTCGACGCGATGATCGACGCGTCGCGCTGCACCGGATGCGCCGCACACGCGAGCAGTTCGATGCGGCCGTCGAGCCCGTTCTCGGCGGCGGTCGCGAGACACTTGCGGACGAAGGGCGAGAACGGTGAGAAGAAGAGTTTCACGAGTGGGCTCCGGTCGATGGGGTGACGGGATTGTGCCCGATGCGGGCAGCGTCGCCGACGACGCCCGCGGCGAGGCGGCCCTCGTCGATGATCACCTCGGCGTCGAGCGCGACGGTGCAGTCGGCCAGCACCAGGTCGATCGGGTCGGTGGCCGGTCGGCCGCTGTCGTCGGCGACGCCGATCGACAGGTGCAGCGTCGCCTGGCAGGCGCGAAGTTCGGCGCCGCCGAAGTCGCGCCGGTCGTAGAGCGTCATCGCCTCCCAGCGCGCCGCGGGGTTCAGTCCGAATCCGAGGTGCGAGACGAGGTGGTCGCGGCGCGACTGCGGGTCGAAGGCGGCCGACGCGCCACCGTGGGCGGCCGGCACCAGCCGGTGGCGCAGCAGGCGCGCGTCGACGCCGTCGCCCTTGATGTCGGTGACGACGTCGTTCTGCACGAGCAGGCGCAGCCTCGACTCGACGTATCGGTTGAACGCGAGGTTCGCGTCGCCGACCGACAGCGAGACGATCCCGTTGACCGCATGCGGCACGGCGAAGACCTGGCAGGTGCCGGCGGGCCAGCTGGCGTGCACGCCGGGTTCGTCGGCAAAGCCGCTGCTCGCGATGCAGCGCGAGCCTGCGGTGGAGACCAGCAGCTGGGTGCCGGCGCGCGACGTGACCTGCAGCCGGCGGCTGGATTCGACGCGCTGCCGCACCACGCGCAGCAGCGCCACCTGCGCCGGGTCGGGTGCCAGTCGCTCGAGCGTGTCGGGATGTTCGTTGCCGATCGAGAGCACGCGGGTGCCGGTGGCGAGAATGCGCGGCAGCGCGCTCGCGTGCATGAGGCCGTGCGGGCTGAGGTCGAGCACGAAGTCGGCCGTCGCGAGCGCATCGATCGCCGGTTCGAGCCACGCGTCGTCGCGGTCCCGGGCGCCGGGGCCGAGCAGGCGCAGCTGGAACGGCTTCGCGCCCATGCGCAGCAGCGCGACCTCGGCGAGCCGTACCAGGTCGGGCCGCGATCGCGTCTGCGAGAGCACGACGCAGCGCTCGTCGGCCCGCAGCGCGCAGCCGGCGAGCGTGCGGCAGAAGGCCGCGATCCAGCGTTCCTCGATCGGTCCGACGAGCATGGCGATCCTCCGCGGCACGGGTCGATTGCCATCCGGCGGGCCCGGCGACCCGGCAGTCGACAAAGCCCCGTCGATGGTACCGCCACCGTTGCAAGGAACGGGGATTGCTCATACCTTAGTCCATGAAATTTCATGCATCGGCGCTCGACCGCGTCGGCGTCGATGCGGCCGTCCCCCCGAAGATTCGCTTCCCGTGCCCGATCCGATCCTGCTGCGCCACTGCCTGAGCCGCTTCGCCACCGGCGTGACGATCGTCGCGACCCGGGACGACGCCGGCCGACCGGTGGGCCTGACGGCGAACAGCTTCAACTCGCTGTCGCTCGCACCGCCGCTGATCCTGTGGAGCCTCGGCGATCGCGCGGGCAGCCTGCCGGTGTTCCGCACGCAGCCACGCTTCTCGGTGAGCGTGCTCGCCGTCGAGCAGGTGGGGCTTGCACGCCGATTCGCGTCGAAGCTCGCCGATCGCTTCGAGGGCGTGGCATTCAGCGAAGGACTCGACGGGCTGCCGCTGATCGACGGCGCGCTCGCCTGGTTCGAGTGCGAGCGACGCAGCGAGTCGCACCACGGCGATCACTGGCTCTTCACCGGCGAGGTGCTGCGTTGCGCGACCGCCGACGGCTCGCCGCTCGTGTTTCGCCACGGCGAGTTCGCGACCGCCGGGCCGCTCGGCGCGAAGGACTTCGGCGCGGGCGGCGCGGCGGGCGCGACCGGTACGCGCGACCTCGAGCCGGGCGAGCGCCCGTTCTACGAGGAATACCTTCCGTATCTGCTGTCGCGCGCCGGCCATCAGATCAGCGCCGGCTTCGAGCGGCAGTTGCGCGCGCACGGCTTGAACCTGCTGTCGTGGCGCGTGCTCGCGTCGCTCGCGACGCGCGACGAGTGGTCGGTCGGGGAACTGTGCGAGGTCTGTCTCGCCAAGCAGCCGACGGTGTCCAAGCTGCTCGACCGGCTGGAGGCGAGCCGGCTCGTCACGCGGCGGCACGATCCCCGCGACGCACGGCGGGTGCTGGTGCGGCTGAGTCCCGGCGGGCGAAAGCGCATCGCGCCGATCCTCGAGGACGCGGCGGCCTTCAACCTGTCGGTGCTCGCGAGTTATCCGCCGCAGGCGCTGACCGCGATGAAGCATCTGCTGCGCGACATGATCGGGCGCTACCCGCCTGCGCCCGTCGACGAGGACGCCGGCGTCGGTTGACGGCGTCGGTCGGCGGCGTCGACGGCTAGCGCTTTCGCCGCGCGGCCGGCCGGTCCGGGCGCTGCTGCCGCGCGACGCCGGAACTCTCGCGCACCACGAGCTCGACCGGCAGCGCATCGGCTTCGCGCACCGGGAGCCCGTTGAGCCGTGCGATCAGGTAGTGCCCGGCCTGCTCGCCGATCGCATGGATCGGCAGGCGCACCGTCGTCAGCGGCGGATGCGAGAAGGCCGCGAAGTCGTTGTCGTTGAAGCTCACGACCGACTGCATCCGCGGCACCTCGATGCCCGCCCGGTCGAGCGCGGACAGCGCGCCGATCGCCAGGTAGTCGTTGCCGCACACGACGGCGGTCACGGCCGTGCGCCGCGCCAGGATCGCCTGCATCGCGTCGAAGCCCTGCGCGAAGCCATAGTCGGTCTCGACGGTCGCTTCGGGGCTCAGCACCATCCCGTGCCGGGCGAGCGCTGCGCGGACGCCGGCGAAGCGCGCGCGCGCGCGTTCGTTGTGCGTGCGCCGGCCGCCGATGAATCCTACCTGCCGGTGCCCCAGCTCGGCCAGGTGCGCGATCAGCAGCGCGCCGGCGTGCTTCTCGTCGAAGCCGACGCAGTCGCTGCGCCCGGCGCGCCGGCACCACATCAGCACGGCCGGCAGCCGATGGCGCGCGAGCATCGCGAGCGTGGCGTCGTCGTGCTTCTCGCCCAGCAGCGCGACCGCGTCGACGCCGCGTTCGATCAGCGCGCGCAGGATCCTCGATTCGGGTACGCGCCCGTGCTCGGGCGCCGACAACAGCAGCGTGTAGCCGTCCGCGGCCAGCGTCGCCTCGAGCGACTGGATCATCGTCGGGAACGAGGAGGTGCCGAAGCGGGGCACGATGGCGCCGATCGTGCGCGTGCGCTGCATGGCCAGCGCACGCGCCGCGCCGTTGGCGACGTATCCGAGACGCTCCGCGGCGGCGAGCACGCGCTCGCGCGTGGCTGCGCTGATCATCTCGGGCCTGCTCAGCGCACGCGAGACCGTGCCGGTGGACACGCCGGCGTCGCGGGCGACGTCGAGCAGCGAGGCGGGCCGGGCAGCTCGCGGCGTGGCGCTGCGATCGTGCGCGTTCATCTGTCGTGGGTCGGGGTCATGGCGGCGTGGCGATGATATCCGCCCGCTCTTGACGCGAGGTGGCGCGAGCGTCTAGCATCGATGCAAGCGCTTGCACTATTCGACACGGCGCACGGCACGCGCTGCGCGCCGCATCAAACAGGCAGGAGACCGATCAGGTGACGACCACGAAACGGGCACTGGTTCAGGCCTTGCTCGAATGCGGTGCCGACCACGCCTTCACCCTTCCGGGGCTGGGCGTCACGTGGATGCTCGACGAGTTCTACGAGGTCCGCGACCGCTTCCGGATGGTGCTGACCCGCAGCGAGCAGGTCGCCTCGGTGATGGCGCAGGTCACCGGCAAGCTCACGGGACGGCCCGGCGTGTTCATGGGGCAGGGGCCGTTCGCGAGCACCACCGGCGCCTTCGGCATCCTGGAGGCGCAGTTCGCCGGCTCGCCGATGGTGGTGATCACCGACACCTCGTGCTACGACGGCTTCGCCATGTACGGCGTCTATCAGACGATGACCGGCGACTACGGCGCGGCGGACGTTCGCACCGTGCTCGGCACGATGACGAAGTACACCGCCTACGCGACCGAGCCGCACGAGGCGGTCTACGGGCTGCAGCTGGCGTTCAAGCACGCGCAGCTCCCGCGGATGGGGCCCGCCGCGCTGGTGCTCAAGACGCCGATCATCCGGCGCGAGATGCCCGACCAGGCGCGTGTGCGGCTATACCCGAGCGAAGGTTATCTGCGTCACACGCCGGCGCGCCCGGATGCCGATGCGATCGCCCGCGTCGCCGGGCTGCTCGCCGCGGCGAAGCACCCGGTCATGATCGTCGGTCAGGGCGCGCAGGGTGAGCAGGCGCGTGCGCGCGTCGCCGAACTCGCGGCGCGCGCCGGCATCGCGGTCGCCACCAGCTACAACGGCAAGGGGACCGTCGACGAGACCGCACCGTACGCGGTCGGGATGCTGGGCACCTGGGGTTCCCGCTCCGCGAACCGCATGCTCGGCAAGGCCGACGTCGTCCTGGTCGCGGGTGCCAGCCTCGGGCCCGACTACCTGCGCTTTCGCGACGAAGGGCTGATCGATCCCGCGCGCCAGAAGATCGTGCAGATCGACGTCGACCCGCGGCACGCCGGATGGGTCTATCCGGTCGACGTCGCGGTCACCGGCGACACCGCCGACGCGCTCGCGATGCTGGCGGCGCACGATCTCGGCGAGGCCGGACGCGATGCGCGGCTCGGGGCGATCGCCGCGAGCAACCTCGAGCACGGCTTCGGCGTGCTGCCGAAGGTGACGTCCGCCGCCGGCACGCTGCACTACGCCGATATCGTTCGCGTGCTCGATCGCCTCCTGACGCCGTCCGACATGCTGGTGCTGGACGCCGGCAACAACCGGATCTGGGTCACCAGCAGCCTGAGGCTGCGCACGCCGGGGCAGCTCGTCGCCCCCGGTGGCATCGGGGGCATGGGCTGGGGCCTGCCCGCGGCGGCTGCCACCCGGCTGGTGCACCGGGACCGCCACGTGATCTGCCTGATCGGCGACGGCGGCGCGGCGATGACGCTGGCCACGCTCGCGACCTGCGTGCAGGAACGCTTGCCGATCACGGTCATCGTCGCGAACAACCAGGGCCTGGGCATGGTGCGCGACAACATGAAGGGCCGCCGCATCGCCGTCGACTTCGGCGAAATCGACTTCGCGACGATCGCCCGGGGTTTCGGCTGCCGGGGCGTGCGGGTCGACTCGGTGCAGGGCCTGGGCGATGCGATCGCCGCGTCGCGCGAGCACATCCGGCGCGACGGCGACGCGGCGCTGCCGACCCTCGTCGAGGTAGCGATCGACCCGGAGGCCAGCCACGTGCCGGTCTCCGATTACTGAACGATGACCCCCGGCCCGGTCGCGATCGTCACCGGCGGCAGCCGCAACATCGGCCGCGCGATCGTGCAGCGCTTCGCCGCGACGCACCGGGTCGTCGTCGGCGATCTCCAGGCGCCGGATGCCGGCAGTCCGCACGTCGCCCACGTCGCCTGCGACGTTCGGGACTTCGCTGCCTGCGAGCGGCTCGTCCGGGAGGCGGCCGGGTTCGGGCCGATCGGCGTCGTCGTGCACAGCGCCGCCATCACTTGTGCGGCGGTACCGTTCTCGCGGATGGATCCCGCCGAGTGGCAACGCGTGATCGACGTGAACCTGAACGGCGCGTTCCACGTGATGCGTGCGGCGGTCGGTGCGCTTCGCGAGAGCAGGGGCTGCGCGGTGCTCATCTCCTCGCGCGCGGCCCGCGTCGGCTACGCCGCGCTCGATCCGTCGCCGGCAGGCACGAAGCCGCATTACTGTGCGTCGAAGGCCGGCGTGATGTCGCTCACCCGTTCGCTGGCGGTCGAGCTCGCCGGCGAAGGCGTGCGCGTGAACTGCGTCGCGCCGGGCTCGATCGAGGGCGAGATGATCCCGCGCGACCGCTGGCCGGCGATCGCGGCTCGCGTACCGCTGGGGCGGCTCGGGCGGCCCGAGGAGATCGCGCAGGCCTGCTTCTGGTTGTGCTCGCCCGACGCGGGCTATGTCACCGGTCACGTGCTCGACGTGAACGGCGGGACCTGGATGAACTGATCGACGCGCGACCGACCGATCGAGGCCCGACCGATCGGGCCGTCACTGAACTGGTGGAGCTTCGATGACCGCAGGACGCAAGACCCGACTCGACGACGCCGAGATCGAGACCTACCGACGCGATGGCCTGGTCGTGCCCGACTACCGCCTGCCCGAGGACATGCTCGAGCGGATGCGGGCCGAGGTGGCCGACCTGCTCCGGCGGCATCCGGACGTGCGGCCCGAGCAGCTGTCCGGGCCGCACAACCCCTGGGGCCAGTCGGCCAGCGTCGTGGGCTCGGACGCGTGGCTCGACTTCTGCCGCCATCCCGAAGTGCTCGACATGGTCGAGCAACTGATCGGGCCCGACATCGTCCTCTGGGGAAGCCACCTCTTCTGCAAGCCGGCGGGCGAAGGTCTCGCCGTGCCCTGGCATCAGGACGGCCAGTACTGGCCGATAGACCCGCTCGCGACCGTGACGGTGCGGATCGCGATCGACGACTCGCTGGTCGAGAACGGATGCATGCGCTACATCCCGGGGTCGCATCGGACCCGCACGCTGGTGCACCACGAGGTGGTCGAGCGCGACGACCTCGCGATCCGGCAGCGCGCGCAGGGGATCGACGAAGGGCTCGCGAAGGACGACGTGCTGCGGGCCGGGCAGATCTCGCTGCACGACGTCTACCTGCTGCACGGATCGGCCGAGAACCGCTCGACCAGTCGACGCGCCGACTACGCGATCAGGTACATGCCGGCGACCTCCCGCTACGTGCGGGAGCCGTCGTGGCCGGCCAATGCGTACGCGGCGAAGCACTCGCCGCTGATGGGCTATCCGGAACGACCCATCTGGCTCGTGCGCGGCAGCGACCGGGCCGGCAACGACTTCCGGACCGGTCACGGGCCTTCGTCCCGCGTGGCCGGACGCACCCCCGAAGGAACGGGTTCACGAGCATAGGAGACACGACGCATGAAACGACGCATCCAAGCCCTGGCAGCAGGCCTCTTCGCCTGTAGCCTCAACGCCGCCGCCGCCGACTTCCCGTCGAGGTCACTCAGCATCGTCGTGCCCTTCGGTGCAGGCGGCTCGACCGACCTGATGACGCGCGCGCTGGCCGCGGAGATGTCGAAGACGCTCGGCAAGGAAGTGGTGGTGGTGAACAAGGCGGGTGCCGGCGGCACGCTGGGCACCGCCGAAGTCGCCGCCGCGAAGGCCGACGGCCACACGATCGGCATGTTGCCCGTGGGGCCGCTGACCACCCAGCCCCACCTTCGGCGACTGCCCTATTCGGCCGCGTCCTTCGACATGGTCTGCCTGGTGTACTCGAACCCGCAGGCGCTGCTGGTCCGCAAGGACGCCGGCTACAAGACCGTCGCCGACTATATCGCGGACGCGAAGGCGCACCCGGGCAAGCTGAAGTACGGTTCCAGCGGCGCCGGATCGGTGCCGCATCTGGCCTTCGTCGCGTTCGCGCAGGCGGCGGGAATCGACGTCGTGCACGTGCCGCACAAGGGCGACGCCGACAATCTCACGAGCCTGCTCGGGGGGCACATCTCGGCCTTCATCACGCACACGGCCTTCCTCGCGTCGAACGACGCGACGCTCAAGGGACTGGGCCTGATGGCGGACGCGCGCCTCGAGAGCGCGCCGGGCTTGAGCACCTTCAAGGAGCAGGGGATGGCGCCGTTGTCGTTCCAGGTGTGGGGCGGGCTGGCGGTGCCGAAGGGGACGCCGCCCGCCGCGTTGGCGACGCTCGAGAAGAGTTGCGAGACCGCGGCACGCTCGGCGGGATTCCGCAGCGCGCTGGAGAAGCTCAAGACGCCGGGCAACTACATGGGCAGTGCCGCGTTCGGCGAGTTCGTCAGGTCGGAGTACGAGCGAAACGGCAAGCTGCTTCGCGACGCCGGACTGAAGAAGGATTGAGCCGATGCGGGCGCCGGCACGCGAACTGACCGCCGCGGCCGCCTTCCTCGCGTTCGCCGCGACGATGGCGGTGGAGTCGTGCTCCGACGCCTACCGGAGCACCGGCGCCGGCGTCGCGCACGACGCGGTGTTCTATCCGCGGCTGGTGATCGCGGCGATCGCGACGCTGTCGCTGCTGATCGGCGCTCGCGCGCTGATGGCGCTCCTGCATCCGGCGGCTCCCGGCGCGCAGGCCCCCGGAACGCCGGCGCCCGGACGCTGGGCCTGGCGTCCGGCGATCGGGCTGGTCCTCGCCTGCTGCGGGTACGTCGGCCTGATGCAGGTCGCGGGCTTCGCGATCGCGACGGCCGGCTTCGCGCTGGTCGCGCCGGCGGTGCTGGGCTTGCGCGACCTGCGCGTCGCGGCACTGGTGGCCGTGCTGTTTCCGGCCGGCGCCTGGGTGCTGTTCGCGTGGGTGATCCGGATCCCGCTGCCCGGGGGCTCGTTGCCGTGGCTGGAATGAGCGACCGGCGTCGATGAGCGAACCGCGTTGCTGGCGAATCTGAGCGCCGCGTTGTCGATGATGGCCGATCCGGCCGTCCTGGTCGCGATGATCGTCGGGACGATCGTCGGGATCGTCGTCGGCGTGCTGCCGGGGCTGGGGTCGGTGGTCGGGATCACGATGGTGCTGCCGTTCACCATCGCGATGGCGCAGTTGCCGAGCGTCGCGCTGATGCTCGGCGTCTATTGCGGCTCGGTGTACGGCGGATCGATCACCGCGGTGCTCATCAACACGCCGGGCACGCCCGCGTCGGCCGCGACCTGCTTCGACGGCTACCCGATGGCCCGCCGCGGCGAGGCCGACCTCGCGATCGGTTGGGTGACGCTCGCGTCGCTCTTCGGGGGCGTGTTCTCGATCCTGATCCTGGTGCTGGCCGCGCCGCAGCTCGCGGCGATCGCCGTGCGCTTCGGCCCGGTCGAGTACTTCGCGCTGATGGTGTTCGCGATGACCTGCATCGCGACCGTCTCGCAGGACAGCCTGCTCAAGGGCCTGCTGATGGGCATGGCGGGCCTGTTCATCGGGGTCGTCGGTGCCGATCCGGTCACCGGCGACCTGCGCTTCGAGTTCGGCGTGTTCGCGCTCTCCGGCGGAATCGGCCTGATCCCGGTGGTCGTCGGCGCGTTCGCGCTGGCCGAGGTCTTCCACCGCGCCGGCGCGACGGATCCGGCGCCGGCGCCGTCGGCCGCCCGGCTCGGATACCGGGTCGCGCCGTGGGCGCAGTGGTGGCTGCGGCGGCGGGTCCTCCTGAAGGCGTCGATGATCGGCGCCTTCATCGGCGTGCTGCCGGGTACCGGCGCGGCCACCGCGTCGTTCATCAGCTATTCCGAGGTCAGGCGCACGTCGCCGCGGCGCGATCGGATGGGGCACGGCGAACCCGACGGCCTGATCGCGTCGGAGGCCGCGAACAATGCCGTCACCGGCGGGGCGCTGGTGCCGACGCTCGCGCTCGGCATCCCCGGCGACCCCGTCACCGCGGTGATGCTCGGCTCGCTGGTCCTGCAGGGCGTCACGCCCGGGCCGAAGCTCTTCGCCGAGAACGCATCGGTGGTCTATGCGATCTTCTTCTGCCTGCTCGTCGTGAACCTGCTGATGGCCGGGCTGGGCCTGCTCGGCGCACGCTGGTATGGCCGCATCCTCCGGGTACCCGAGCCCCTGCTGCTCACGGCGGTCTCGATCCTCGCGCTCGTCGGCGCCTACGGGGTCAACAACAGCATGTTCGACGTCCTGATCGCGCTGGTGTCCGGCATCGTGATGCTGCTGCTGCGCAGCGCCGGGTTCGCGGCCGCGCCGATGGTCATCGGACTCGTGCTCGGCCCGCTGCTGGAGGAGAAGCTGCGCCAGGGACTGATCGTCTCCGACGGGAACTTCCTCGCGTTCTTCGCCAGCCCGATCGCCAGCGTCCTGTTCCTGCTCACCCTTGCGTTCCTGGCGAAGGCGATCCTGCCGACGCGCCGCAACGTTCCCATCGACCCGGAGGCGAACCCATGACCCCCGAACTGCCGACCATCGACCACGGCGCGTTGCCCGCGCCGCGCCCGGCGAGCGAGCACGCCCGCGGCTGTGCCCGCTTTCCCGGACGAACCGCGGTGCTGACCGCCGCCGCGCGCGGGATCGGCCTCGCGTCGGCGCTGCGCCTGGCGTCCGAAGGCGCCAGCGTCTGGATCACCGATGCCGACGCGGATGCGTTGCAGGCCGCCGTCGCGCACGCCGACGCCTGCGGGCTCGCGCTGCATCCACGGGTGATGGACTCGCTGTCGGGCGAGGCCGTCGCAGCCGTCATGGCCGACGTCGTCGAGGCGACGGGCGGCGTGGACATCCTGGTCAACAACGCCGGCGGTTCGCTGCACACGCCGTACCGGTTCGTCGACGAATCCGACGACGACTGGACGCGGGTCCTGAACCTGAACCTGATGGGTGCGGTATGGGCGAGCCGCGCGGTGCTGCCGGCGATGTGCGCGCGCCGACGCGGCCGGATCGTCAACTTCGGCTCGAAGGCCGGCCGCTTCGGAAGCCTGATCGCCGGGCCGAACTACGCGGCGGCCAAGGGCGCCGTCGCGTCGCTGACGCGCCAGCTGGCGCAGGAGTTCGGGCCGATGGGCGTCACCGTCAACTGCATCTGCCCCGGCGTGGTCATGACCGAGCGCACGCGCGGGCTGTGGAGTCGGCGACGCACGCCGCAGGAGCGCGAACGCGTGCTCCAGGAGATTCCGATGCGTCGCCACTGCGAGGTCGAGGACGTCGCCGCGGCCGTCGCCTACCTCGCGTCCGACGACGCGTCGTTCGTCACCGGCGTGACGCTCGATCTCAACGGCGGCCAGGCGATGGCGTAGCCGCGCGCCGCGCGCGCACGGTTGACGCGGATTTCGGCGCGGCGTATGGTATGCAAGCGTTTGCACCGTGCCACCGGCCGGGCATTCCCACGTCGTCGCCGCGAGGCGCGGCGTGCACGATCGGCCCGCAGGCCGGACCCACCAGGAGACAACCCATGACCCGATTTTCGTTCCTCTCGCGGATCCTCGCGGCAGTCGCCGCCGTCTTCCTCGGCGCCGGCCTTCAGGGTTCGCCGGGCCACGCCGCGGGACCGCGGGTGAGCATCAATCTCGCGCAGTGCTGTCCGCCGGAGCAGGCCTACGGCGCCTACGCGCACGGCTTCGCCGACGCGATGAAGGCCGCGTCCAAGGGCGAGATCGTCGTGAAGAACCTGGACGGCGGCGTCATGGGCAGCGAGCAGGACATGGCGCAGAAGGTGCGGCTCGGCACCTTGCAGATGGCGGCCGTCACCTCCAACAACGTCGCGCAACTCGCGCCGTCGATCAACGTGCTCGTGCTTCCCTACCTCAATTCGAAGCCGTCCGACCTCCTCGGCGAGAAGGGCCTGCTGCGGCCGGGACCGTGGCTCGACGCGCTCAACGAGCGGGTGCTCAAGGAGTCCGGCAGCATCCGGATCATCGGCGGGTTCACCAACGACTTCCGGAAGTTCTTCACGAAGAACCGCTGCGTCGAGACGCTGGGCGATCTGAAGGGCCTGAAGATCCGCATGCCGAAGAACCCGGTGTTCGAGAAGATGTGGGGCGCGTGGGGCGTGTCGACCTACCCGATCGCGTGGTCCGAAACCTTCGGCGCGATCCAGCAGGGAGTCGCCGACGCCTTCGACAGCCCGCTCGACGTCATTCCCACGATGGGGTTCCACAAGTACATCAAGTACATCACCGACACCGCCTACCTGCCGCAGGCCGCGCTGCTGATCGTCAACGAGAAGTGGTTCCAGGGCCTGGCGCCGGCGGATCGTGCGCTGATCATGCAGACCGCCGACCGCAACGACCAGTGGCACTACCAGTGGGTCGCGTCCAAGCAGGCGTCGATCCGGGCCGAACTCGAGAGCAAGCACGGCACGACGTTCTGCACGCTCAAGGATGCCGGCGAGTGGGAGCGTCTCGCGCGCTCCACGTGGCCCGATCTGTACGGGCTGGTCGGTGGCGGCAAGGCGTGGGTCGACGCGACGCTCGCCTACAAGCAGACCGGCAGCATGCCGCGCTAGCGGCGCGAGGCTCCCACGCATCGGGGCGGCGCGATGGACATCGGCTGGCGACACCACCTCGCCCGCTTCGAAGCGTACGTCTCCAACCTGTGCCTGGCCGCACTGGTGGCGATCCTGGCGTTGCAGGTCTTCTTCCGCTACGTGCTGAACATCGGCCTGTCGTGGAGCGAGGAGGTCTCGCGCTTCCTGTTCGTCTGGTTCGTCTACGTGTCGGCCAGCTTCGCCGTGCAGAAGGGCACGCACATCCGCGTGACGATCGGGGTGGCGGTCCTGCCGGCGGCGCTCGCACGCCTTGCGCGGCCGCTGGCCGACCTGGTCTGGGTCGCGTTCAACGCGCTCGTCGTCGCGTCCGGCGTCCTGCTGATCAAGGGGATGATCGCGCATCCGGTCTACTCGTCGTCGCTGTTCGTGCCGATGGCGATCGTCTACGCCGTCATCCCGCTCGCGCATGCGCTGATGATCGTCCGCATACTCGCGCAGTGGCGAGACGCGCCCGGCGTCGCGGTCGACGGCGGGCCGCCCGGCGCATGACGATCGCGCTCGCCTTCGTCGCGTGCCTGTTCATCGGTGTCCCGATCTACGCGACGCTGGGCGTCGCCACGGTCGCCGAGATGCTGTTCTCCCCCGTCCCGCTGGAGTCGCTCGCCCACACGCTCTACACCGGCGTCGACCAGTTCCCGCTGATCGCGATTCCCTGCTTCGTGCTGGCCGGCGCGCTGATGACGCACGCCGAGATCACCGGCGACATGGTGCGGGTGATGCGGATCGTCGTCGGCGAGCGCACCGGCGGCCTGGCGGTGGTGACGGTCCTGTCCTGCATGTTCTTCGCCGCGATCTCGGGCTCGGGCCCCGGCACCGTGGCCGCCGTCGGTGCGCTGATGATCCCGGCGATGGCCCGCAGCGGCTACGACCACGCGTTCTCCGCCGCGGTCGCGGCCTCCGGCGGCACGCTCGGCATCCTGATCCCGCCGAGCAACCCGATGATCGTCTACGGCGTGCTCGCGAGCGTCTCGATCGGCGATCTGTTCATCGCCGGTGTCGTTCCCGGCCTGCTGATGGGCGTGCTGCTGATGGGCGTGGCGGTGCTCGTGTCGGCGCGGCGCGGCTTTCGCGCAAGCGCAGACGCCGACCCGCCGGGCTCGCTCGCGCGGGCGCTGCGCGACGGCGCCTTCTCGCTGCTCGCGCCGGTCATCGTGCTCGGCGGGATCTACCTCGGCGTGTTCACGCCGGTCGAGGCGGCCGTCGTGGCGGTCGCGTACGCGTTGCTGGTCGGGGTCGGCATCAAGCGCACGCTGGGCGCGGGCCTGATCTGGCGCTCGCTCAGCGAGACCAGCGCGATCTGCGGCGGTCTCGTGCTGATCATGGGGACCGCGATCCTGTTCGGCGAGTACCTCGCGCTCAACCAGGTTCCGCAACGGATCGCGGCTGCGCTGCTCGACGTGACGACGAGCCCCGCGCTGATGCTGCTGATGATCGGCGCGCTGCTCGTGGTGCTGGGCACGTTCATGGAGACCCTGTCGACGATCATCATCGTCACGCCGATCCTGCTGCCGCTCGTCAAGCAGCTCGGCGTCGATCCGATCCACTTCGGCATCGTGCTGGTGGTGGCCAGCGAGATCGGCTTCCTGACGCCGCCGCTCGGCGTGAACCTGTTCGTCGCGTGCAACCTCACCGGGCTGCCGATCGAGAGGATCGCCCGGGCGGTGCTTCCCTTCGTCGGCGCGATGCTCGTGGCGCTCGTGGTCGTCATCCTGGTGCCCTGGCTGTCGACCGTCCTGGTGCGCTAGGGCCGGCGGGCGCCATGGACGGCCCCGGCGTTGTGGTAGCTTTCGACGCCATGGACAGACTATTCGAGATGGAAAGCGAGGAACTCGTCGCCGCGTACTCGCGCGGAGAGCTCTCGCCCGTCGCGGTCGCCGAATCGGTGTACGCGCGCATCGATGCCTGGGAACCGGCGATCAACGCGATGTACCTGCTCGGGCGCGACGCGGCGCTCCGCAGCGCGAAGCAGAGCGAGCAGCGCTGGCTGCGCGGCGCGCCGCTGTCGCCGATCGACGGCGTGCCGGTGACGATCAAGGAGAACATCCACACCGAGGGCGATCCGGCGCCGGTCGGCACCGCCGCGTCGAACGCCGCGCCGCAGCCGCGCGATGCACCGCCCGCCGCGCGCCTGCGCGAAGCCGGCTGCGTGATCATCGGCAAGACCACGATGCCCGATTTCGGCATGCTGTCGTCCGGGCTGTCGTCGCTGCACGGCGTGACGCGCAATCCGTGGCGCACCTCGCGAAACACCTCCGGGTCCTCCTCCGGTGCCGCCGCAGCCTGCGTCGCCGGTTACGGCCCGCTGCACGTGGGCACCGACATCGGCGGATCGGTGCGGCTGCCGGCCACCCACGGCGGTTTCTTCGCGCTGAAGCCCAGCCTCGGGCTCGTGCCGGTCTATCCGCCGTACATGGGTCGGGTCGCGGGCCCGATGACGCGCACCGTGCGCGACGCCGCTGCGCTGCTGACGGTGCTCGCCGGGCCCGACGAGCGCGACTTCATGAGCCTGCCTTATCGCGCGATCGACTATCGGATCGGCGTCGAGGGGCTGAGCCCGAAGGGGCTGCGGATCGGCGTGCTGCTCGACATGAAGGCCGGCCTCGCGCCGGATCCCCAGGTCGTCGCGGCCACCGAGGCGGCGGCGCGCGCGCTGCGCACGGCGGGTGCCGAGGTCGAGGTGATCGACAGCTTCCTCACGCCGTCGATGCTGGACGGCATCCAGCGCTTCTTCGAGGCCCGGTCGTACAACGACGTGCTGGCGATGGACGACGCCACCCGCGACAAGGTGCTGCCGTTCATCGTCGAGTGGTGCAGCTGGCGCGCGAAGTCCTTCACCGGTGTCGATGTCATGCGCGCGTACACCGAGGTCGTCTCGATGCGCGATGCGGCGACGCAGGCGGCCGCGCGATTCGACTTCCTGCTGTCGCCGGTCTCGCCGGTGCTGCCCTGGGCGGCGGAACTGCCCGCGCCGAACGACGACCCGCACGACGCGCTGCCGCACATCGCGTTCACCGTGCCCTGGAGCATGAGCGAGCACCCGGCGGCGTCGGTGAACTGGTGTACCTCGACCGACGGCATGCCGATCGGCATCCAGCTGATCGGGCAACGCTTCGACGACCTGGGCGTGCTGCGTCTCGCGCGCACGATCGAGATCATGCGGCCGGCGCAGGCGCCGTGGCCGGAGCCGGGCGAGGCGCGTGGCTGACGACACCGGCGCCGGCACGCCGGGTCATGCGCGGATCCCGGGGGCCGGCGGTGCCCGCGAAGGCGTGCGGATCGACAAGTGGCTGTGGGCTGCCCGGTTCTTCAAGACCCGCGGGCTCGCCAGCGCGGCGATCGAGGCGGGCAGGGTGCTCGTCGCCGGCGACAAGGTCAAGCCGGCGCGCGTGCTGCGCGGCGGCGAGCGGCTGCGCATCGTGGTCGGCGAGGCCGAGCGCGAGGTCGACGTGCTCGGCGTGTCCGAGCATCGCGGGCCGGCGCCGGTCGCGCAGGCGCTGTACGCCGAGACCGGGGATTCGGTCCGTCGACGCACCGAGGCCGCGGCGCAGCGCAGGCTGTTCCGGGAGCCCGCGCACGCGATCCACGGCAGGCCGACGAAGCGAGACCGGCGCGAACTCGACCGCCTGAAGGAGCCGGACGCGTGATCGCGCGTGCCGCCGACGGTTTCGCCTGCGAGGACGATGCGCGCCGCGCGCTGATCGACGCGGCGATCGCGATGAACGACGCCGGGATCAACCAGGGCAAGGCGGGCAACGTCTCGCTGAGATGGCCGCGCAGCGCACGCGAGGGCTTTCTCGTGACCCCCAGCGCGCTGCCGTACTCCCGCACCGGGGTCGACGACGTCGTCTGGGTGGGGTTCGGCGACCGCGGCGCCGGGCGCGAGCCGGTCTTCGACGGTGCGCGCAAGCCCTCGTCCGAGTGGCGCTTCCACCACGACATCCTGCTCGCGCGGCCGGCGACCGGGTGCGTGCTGCACACCCACGGCGTGCACAGCGCCACGCTCGCGTGTCGCGCGAAGGTGCAGCGCGAAGGCATGCCGGCGTTCCACTACATGATCGCGGTCGCCGGCGGCGACTCGATCCGTTGTGCGCCCTATGCGACCTTCGGCACGCAGGCGTTGTCTGACCACGCGATCGCCGCGCTCGAGGACCGCAGGGCCTGCCTCCTGGCCAATCACGGGCTGATCGCAACCGGGGCCGGCCTGGACGACGCGCTCGCGCTCGCGCTGGAGGTGGAGACGCTGGCGCGGATGTACGGGCGCCTGCTGGACACCGGCGACGCCGTGATCCTCGGCGATGCGCAGATGCGCGAGGTGCTCGAGCGCTTCGGCACGTACCGGCCCTGACGGCGGCGGCCGGCGCGCGCACGCGATCGATGGTTCAACATTCGGGCGGGAGACGTCGATGAGCGAAGGGGTGTGGGCTGCGGATCGCGACGAGGGTGCCGTGCGCCGGCCTGCGGGCGGCGCCACGGGCGAGGCGCTCGCGCGCGCGTTGCTGCGTCCGGCGAGCGTCGCGCTGGTCGGCATCTCGGACGATCCGGCGAAGACCTCCGGCAGGCCCCTTCGATTCATGCGCGCGGCCGGCTACGCCGGCACGATCTACAACGTCAACCCGCAGCGCGACTCGGTGCAGGGCGAGAAGGCCTGGCCTTCGCTGGACGCGCTGCCGGAGCGCCCCTGTCACGTCTTCGTGCTGACCGGCGCCGAGCAGGCGATCGCGACGCTCGAACAGTGCGCGGCGATCGGCGTGCCGATCGCGACGGTGCTCGCCGGCGGCTTCGCCGAGAGCGGGCCGGACGGCGCCGCGCGCGAGCGGCGCCTCGTCGAAGTCGCCCGTCGCGGCGGCGTGCGGCTGCTCGGTCCGTCGAGCATCGGCGTCGTCAACGTTCGCGACCACCTGCTGCTCACCGCGAACGCCGCGTTCGCCGAGCCGGGGCTGCCGCCGGGCGACGTGCTGTTCGCGTCGCAGAGCGGCAGCCTCATCGGTGCGCTGACCTCGCGCGGGCGGGTGCGCGACATCGGGTTCCACAGCCTCGTGTCGGTCGGCGGCGAAGCCGACCTGTCGATCGGCGAGATCTGCAGCGCGACGCTCGACGACCCGCAGATCCGCGGCTACGCGCTGTTCCTCGAATCGATGCGTCACGCGCACGCGCTGCGCCGTTTCGCCGAGGGCGCCGCGGCGCGCGGCAAGCCGGTGGTCGCGTACAAGCTCGGGCGTTCGGCGGTGGGGGCGGAACTCGCCGTCTCGCACACCGGCTCGCTCGCCGGCGACGACGCGCTCGCCGACGCATTCATGCGGCACGTCGGCATCGTCCGCGTGAACACCTTCGAGGGGCTGCTCGAGGCGCTGCCGCTGGTCCGTCACGCGGGCGCGGCACCGCGCGCGCGCGCGGTCGGCGTCGTCACCACGACCGGCGGCGGCGCGGCGATGGTCGTCGACCAGCTCGGCGTGCGTGGCGTCGACGTCGTCGCGCCGACGCCGCACACGCTCGCGCGCCTGGCCGCCGCCGGCGTGACGGCAGCCCCCGGCCGCATCGTCGACCTGACGCTCGCGGGCACCCGCTACGAGACGATGAAGGCGACGCTCGACGTGATGCTCTCCGCGCCGGAGTTCGGGCTGGTGCTGGTCTCGATCGGGTCGTCGGCGCGCTCGCAGCCGCAGCTCGCGGTGCGACCGGTGATCGATTCGGCGGGCTCGGCGACGCCGCTCGCGGTGTTCATCGTGCCGGAGGCGCCCGACGCGCTCGCGGCGCTGTCGGCCGCGAAGGTCGCGAACTTCCGCACGCCGGAGACCTGCGCCGACGCGATCGCGGCGGTGCTGTCGCGGGCGACGGGCGCGGTGTCGCAGGCGGTCCCTGCCGCGCCGCCCGCCGCGGGTCGAGAACGGCTGCTCGACGAGCTCGAGGCGTACGCGCAGCTCGCGCGGGTCGGCATCGCGCACGCGCCCGCGGTGGCCGTCGCCGTGGCCGACGTGCTGGACGCGCCGTCGCCGATGCCGGCGTTGCCCGTCGAGCAGCCGGCGGCCGTGAAACTGCTCGACGCGTCGGTGCTGCACAAGTCCGACCTCGGCGGCGTCGCGCTGGGCGTGACCGACGGCGAGGGGCTGGCCACGGCCGTGCGCCGGATGCAGGCGGCGCTGCAGCGCTCGAGGCCGGCGCTGCGATTCGAGCGCGTCCTGGTGCAGTCGATGCGCAAGGGACTCGGCGAGGTGCTGCTCGGGTTCCGGCGCGACCCGGAGATCGGCCCCGTCGTCGTCCTCGCCGCCGGGGGGCTGATGACCGAGATCCAGCGCGACAGCACGCTGCGGCTCGCGCCGATCGTCGACGCGCAGGCGCGCGAGATGATCGACGAGGTGCGCGCGTTGCGCGTGCTGCGCGGATACCGGGGGCTGCCGCCGGGCGACGTCGACGCGCTCGCGCGCGCGCTCGTCGCGATGTCGCGCCTCGCGCTGCTCGACGACCCCTGGGTCGTCGAGGCGGAGGTCAACCCGCTGATGGTGATGCCCGCCGGTCAGGGCGTCGTGGCGGTGGACGCGGTGGTGAAGGTCGTCACGGATCGAGAAGATCCATCTCCACCCGGATGAAGTCGCCCCGGTAGGTCAGTTCGCCGAGGTAGATCACCGTGCCGTCCGGGTCGCAGACGACGCGCCGCAGTTCGGCGACGGGCGCATGGAGCGAGACGCCGAGCGCGTTCGCCGACTCCGACCCCGCGCTCGCGATCGTCAGGATCTGCCGCGCCGAACCGATGCGCACCGACGCCAGGTCCATCAGCACCGGGATGATCAGCTCGCTGCGGAAGCGGTCCGGTGCCTGCGCGAAGACGCGCTCGTCCAGATAGGCGGAGATGACCGAGGTGAACTGCCGCTCGCTCGCGTGGACGCGGCGCAGGAAGCGGTAGGCAGGCGCCGCGACGCCATCGTCGGCATCCAGGCGCGGTGTCGCCGCGCCCTCGGCCAGCGGAACCACCCGCGGCGCGAGCTCGCGGTACAGCTCGGCGAGCCGGCGCAGCGAGGTCTCGACCTTCATCCGGGGATGCGTCTCGGGCTTTCGGCGGACGAAGGTTCCCCGGCCCTGCTCCGGCGACAGCAGCCCCTCGTTCTTGAGCAGTTGCACGGCCTGGCGGACAGTGATCGCCGCGACGCCGAACTCGGTCGCGAGCGCGGGGAGCGTGGGTATCCGCACGTCGATCGGCCACACGCCCTTGACGATGCGTTCGCGCATCACGTCGGCCAGCTGGACGTAGCGTGGGCTCGCGCTGTGATCGAAGAAGGCAGGCATCGGAACGGGTTCCAGGGAGGCACTCGCGGCGGAGCGGACTCCGGGAAAACGAGCATTCGACAATTGTGTCTAACTATAGAAAGATAAGATTACTGCGCGACGCGCGCAGCAACCCCCTCGCCGAAAGGAGCCAACGATGCGTCCGATGCTTCGATTCGCCTGCCTGCTCGCGTGCTGCATGACGTGGCCCGTGGCGCTGCTGGCGCAGGACTACCCCGCCAGGGTGATCCGCCTGATCGTGCCATATCCGCCGGGTGGCGTGGTGGACATCACCGGCCGGCTGCTGGCCGAACAGCTGTCGCGGGAACTCGGCGGCAGGATCATCGTCGAGAACAAGCCGGGCGCCGGCGGGACGATCGGCGCCGACCAGGTTGCACGCGCGCCGGCCGACGGCTACACCGTGCTGCTCAGCGGCGCGGCGACGCACGCGATGGCGCCCTGGATCTACAAGCAGCTGCCGTACGACCCGGTCGCCGACTTCGTCCCGGTCACGCAGGTCACCGAGGGGCCGCTGGCCCTGTGCGTCAATGCCGCGTCCGACGTCAAGACCTTGCCGGCGTTCGTCGAGATGCTGAAGGCGCGGGGTGGCGCGCTGAACTACGCGTCCAACGGCAACGGCACCTATCCGCACCTGTCGGTCGCGCTGCTGAGCCAGGTCACCGGCACGAAGCCGGTCCACATCTCCTATCCCGGCGGCGGTCAGGCAGTCACGGCGCTGATCGCGAACGAGGTGGATTTCTCGCAGAACCACATCCCGGTGGTGCAGCCGCACGTGAAGTCGGGCCGCCTGCGCGTGCTCGCCACGACCGGCACGAAGCGCTCGGCGAGCTATCCGGACGTGCCGACGCTGAAGGAGGCGGGCATCGACGTCGTGGCCTCTGCCTGGTTCGGATTGTTCGTGCCGCCAGGCACCCCGCAGGCCATCGTCGATCGGCTGTACCAGGCCACCGCCGCGGCGGCCCGGTCGCCGGCGCTGCGCGAACGGCTCGCGGCCCAGGGCGACGAGGTCGTGGTCGAGGGGCCGGAGCGCTTCAAGGCCTTCCAGGCCGCGGAGCTCGAGAAGTGGAAGCGCGTGATCGCCGGCGCCGGCCTCAAACTGCAGTGACGCCATGAAGAACCGACCGAACATCATCCTCATCATGACCGACCAGCAGCGCGCCGACACGATCGGCGCACTGGGCGCCCCATGGATGAACACGCCGCAGCTCGACCGCCTGGCGACGGAGGGTGCCGCGTTCGGCGAGTGCTTCGTCACGTCGCCGGTCTGCGTCGGATCGCGTGCGAGCCTGTTCACCGGCAAGTATCCGCACGGCTGCCAGGTCTTCAGCAACTTCCAGCCGTGGGAGCCCACCTGGGTGCAGTCGCTGGCCGAGCACGGCTACCACTGCGTGAACATCGGCAAGATGCACATCAACCCGTACGACGCCCGCGGCGGGTTCCACCAGCGGCTGATCATGGAGAACAAGGACCGGCCGCTCTTTCTGGAGGAGCGCGACCGCGCGATCTACGACGAGTGGGACAAGGCGCTGCACGCGCGCAAGCTGGTCAAGCCGTCGCGCTACAACCGCCACGCGGCCGACCCCGAGGGCTACAAGCAGGCGATCGGCGCGTTCCCGTGGCACCTCGACGCCGACATGCACCCCGACAACTTCATCGGCGACACCGCCTGCTGGTGGATCGCCGACCGCAAGAACACCGACCCGCTGTTCCTGCAGATCGGCTTTCCGGGCCCGCATCCGCCGTACGACCCGCTGCCCGAGGCGCTGGCGGCCTATGCCGACGTCGACATCCCGCTGCCCGAGGTGACCGACGCCGAGCTGCGCGCGCAGCCGCGGGCGCAGCAGGTCCTGCGCGACAACATGATCGCATTCAACTTCGACTCGATCGCCTGGCGCCGCGACGTCGGCCGCGAGGACCTGCTCCGGCTTCGCCGCCACTACGCGGCGAACGTCAGCATGATCGACGCGCAGGTCGGGCGGATCATGCGGGCGCTGGATGCGCGCGGCTACCTCGACGACGCGCTCGTCATCTTCACCTCCGACCACGCCGATGCGCTGGGTGACCACGGCCACATCCAGAAGTGGACCATGTACGACACGGTGGTCCGCGTGCCCTTGATCGTCTGGTCGAGGAACCTGGACGTCCGGCCGGGTCGGCGCGACGAACTGGTGCAGCTGTTCGACGTCGCGCCGACGGTCCTGGAGGCGGCAGGGCTGTCGGTGCCGCCGGACTTCGAGGCCAGGTCGCTCTGGGGGTCGCTGTCGCATCGCGAGGACCATCGGCCGCGCGACGCCGTGTACGCGGAGCTGGCGCGCGACCACATCCAGACCGGCAGCGAGTTCATCCTGATGCGCAGGGACACGCGGTGGAAGATCGTCGTGTACCTCGACGACGCGCACGGCGAACTCTACGACCTCGACGCGGACCCGGCCGAGACGAACAATCGCTGGGACGACGCCTCGCTGCGCCCACTGCGCGACGAGCTGTCGACGGGGTGCCTCCGGTGGCTGGCCCGCAGCACGCTCGAGGCGAACCGCCGCCCGGGACGCGCGCCGCAGCAGGCGATGCGGGTCTGAGGACGGCGTCGGCGCGCGCGGCCTGACACGCGCGCCGCGTCTCGGGACGTCCTGCTCCGCCGGCCCGAATGCGGGCTTCCAGCGGTCGTATTCGACGGATCGGCCGGGTCGGTCCTGCGGCAGACTGGCGTGGCCTCACGATCCGATCGCGCGTCCGGCTGATCGCTGTCCGGCCGCGCGTTCCCGCACCCCGCACCCAGGAGCCCGCTTCCATGAATCGCACGCACTTCCTCAGACTGGTCGGCACCGCCGTCCTCGCTTCCTTCGTCGGCACGAGCGCGGCCGCAGACAAGGGCACGCCCGCCGAGGCCGAGAAACTCGTCGGGCAGGTCGTCGCCGACATCAAGGCCAACGGCGAGGCGAAGACGCTCGCAGCCGTCAACGATGGCAAGTCGTACAAGGACCGCGACATGTACATCTTCGTCTACGACATGACGGGCAAGTGCGTCGCGCACGGCATGAACGCCAAGCTCGTCGGCAAGAACCTGATGGGCATGAAGGATCCGGACGGCAAGCCGTTGATCAAGATGATGGTGGACCTCGCCAGTGCGAAGGGCCGGGGCTGGACCGACGAGGTCAAGTTCATGCACCCGCTCACCGGCAAGATCCAGACGCGCGTGAACTACATCGAGCGCGTCGGCGACGTCATCGTCGGTTCGGGCGTATTCAAGGATTGACATCGCTCATGACACAGGCGCACGCCATCATGAAGCTGCACTCCCTGAACATCGGCACGCGACTCGGCCTGGGGCTGGGGGCGATGATGCTGGTGTCGACGATCCTGCTGGTCCTCGGCTTCCTGGTGCAGGAACGGGTGCACGACGCCACGATCGAGGCGGCCCGCAGCGCGGATGCACGTGCGACGGCGGCGACCGACATGCGCCAGTCGCTGATGGCTGCAGCGGTCGCGATCCGGAACATGGGGCTCAACGCCGAGATCGAGGGCGTCCAGGCGGCCCAGGCCGTGGCGGTCCGCGACCGCCAGGCCTACCTCGGGCAGATGCGTCGCCTGGAGGGCAGCGACCTCGCCGATGACCAGCGGGCGCTGATCGGCAAGCTCAAGGAGATCGACCGACGCATCGAGGCCAGCTTCACCGAAGCCGTGGGCCTGTCGTCGATCTTCGCCACCGAAGAGGCGGCGAAGCTGATCACGACGCAGATCGATCCGGCGTCGAACGAGGCGATGGCCGTGCTCGCCTCGTTCATCGACCTGCAGCACGCCAATGCCGCCGCGGTCGCGCAACAGGGCGTCTCGGCGCGGGCGTCCGTCGCCCGCTGGCTGATGGCCGGCGGCGTCGTCGGGCTGGCCTTCGCGGCACTCGTCGGCTGGCTGCTCACGCGAAGCATCGTGGCGCCGATCCGGCAGGCGGTCGAGGTGGCGGACCAGGTCGCCACCGGCGACCTGCGCGTCGGCGGCGTCGCGCACGGCAGCGACGAGACCGGCCGGCTCCTCGGATCGCTGCACGCGATGAGCGCGCAACTGCAGGGGATCGTCGCCCAGGTCCGCACGTCGACCGACAGCATCGCGATCGCCAGCGCCGAGATCGCCGGCGGCAGCCAGGATCTCGCGTCCCGGACCGAACAGACGGCGTCGAGTCTGCAGCACTCGTCCAGCGCGCTGAAGGCGCTCACCGACGTGGTGACGCAGTCCTCGAGCTCGGCGCGGCAGGCCACGCAACTGGCCTCCGAAACCGCCGACACCGCCGCACGCGGCGGAGAGGCGGTCGCCCGCGTCGTCGGCACCATGGACGAAATCCAGGCGAGCAGTCGCAAGATCGCCGACATCATCAGCCTGATCGACGGGATCGCGTTCCAGACCAACATCCTCGCGCTCAATGCGGCGGTCGAGGCCGCACGCGCGGGCGAACAGGGCCGTGGCTTCGCGGTCGTCGCGAGCGAAGTGCGGGGCCTCGCCCAACGCAGTGCCCACGCTGCCCGCGAGATCAAGACGCTCATCGACGACTCCGTCGGGCGGGTCGATGCCGGATCGGAGCAGGTCGCGCAGGCCGGCAGGACGATGGAGGAGATCGTCGGGTCGGTGCGGAAGGTGAACGCGATCATCGGCGAGATGGCCGAGGCCTCGGCACGCCAGAGCGAGGGCCTGGGCGAGGTGAACGAGATGGTGGATCAGCTCGACCGGATGACCCAGCAGAACGCCGCGCTGGTGGAGCAGAGCGCGTCGGCGGCCGAGACGCTCAAGGACCAGGCACGTCACCTGGCCGGTCTGGTGGCCACCTTCAAGGTCGATTGACGTCGCGTCGGCCGGCGGGCCACCGGGCCGGCTACTGCCGGATCCGGTAGCCCGTCCGGAAGATCCACCACACCGTCGCGAGGCACGCGCCGAGGAACAGCACGATCATCGCGAGGCTCACCGCGACGTTGACGTCCGACACCTCGAAGAAGCTCCAGCGGAACCCGCTGATCAGGTACAGCACCGGGTTGATCAGCGACACCGTCTGCCAGAACGGCGGCAGCATGTCGACCGAATAGAAGCTGCCGCCGAGGAACGCGAGCGGCGTGACGATCAGCATCGGCACGAACTGCAGCTTCTCGAAGTTGTCCGCCCAGATGCCGATGATGAAGCCGAGCAGGCTGAAGGTCAGCGCGGTGAGCACCAGGAAGGCCAGCATCCACACCGGGTGCTCGATGCGCATCGGCACGAGCGCCGCGGCGGTGGCGAGGATGATCAGGCCGAGCAACACCGACTTGGTCGCCGCGGCGCCGACGAAGCCGGTGACGATCTCGAAGGGCGAGACCGGCGCCGACATCAGTTCGTAGATCGTGCCGGTGAACTTCGGGAAGTAGATCGCGAAGGCGGCGTTGGACAGGCTCTGCGTGAGCAGGCTGAGCATGATCAGGCCGGGCACGATGAACGCGCCGTAGTCCACGCCCTCGATCGCGTCGATCCGCGAGCCGATCGCCGAGCCGAACACGATGAAGTACAACGAGGTCGACAGCACCGGCGACACGATGCTCTGGAACAGCGTGCGCCTCATCCGCGCCATCTCGAAACGGTAGATCGAAAGGACGGCCTGCAGGTTCACGATCGGTTCCCCATCATTGCGCCGTGCTCACGACGGCCGCTTCACCAGGTCGATGAAGATCTCCTCGAGCGAGCTCTGCTCGGTCTGCAGGTCCCTGAACGCGATGCCCGCGATGCGCAGCGCGTTCAGCAGCTCGTCGATGCCGCTGCGCGCCGCCTGCCTGTCGTAGGTGAACAGCAGCGAGCAGCGGTCGGCGGAGAGCTCCAGCCGCTCGGGGGTGAGCGGCGCCGGCAGCGCGTCGACCAGCGCCGCCGGCAGGCCGGGTTCCGGAAGCGGTTGCGCGAGTTCGATCCTCAGCGTCTTCTTGCCGAGCTTGCGCATCAGCTCGTCCTTGTCCTCGACGAGGATGATCTCGCCTCCGTTGATCACCGCGACCCGATCGGCGATCTCCTCG
Source organism: Lautropia sp. (assembly GCA_050248115.1). Classification (GTDB taxonomy): domain Bacteria; phylum Pseudomonadota; class Gammaproteobacteria; order Burkholderiales; family Burkholderiaceae_E; genus Lautropia. Next base: position 290,805 of record JBFWSZ010000005.1, on the reverse strand, counting down.
GCTTCCTCGATGTAGTGCGTCGTGAGGATGAGCGTGACACCGCCCTCGCGAAGCCTGCCGACGACCTTCCACATGTCCTTTCGCAACTCGACGTCGACGCCGGCGGTCGGCTCGTCGAGAAACAGGATGCGCGGCTCGTGGCTCAGTGCCTTCGCGATCATCACGCGTCGCTTCATGCCGCCCGACAGCGTCATGATCCTGCTGTCCTTCTTCTCCCACAGCGTCAGGTCCCGCAGGATGCGCTCGATCAGCGCGGGGTCGGGCTTCAGGCCCCAGAGGCCGCGCGAGTGGGTGACGGTGGCCCAGACGGTCTCGAACGCGTCGGTCGTCAGTTCCTGCGGCACCAGCCCGATCAGCGCGCGGCTCGCCCGGTAGTCCTTCACCACGTCGTGGCCGGCGACGGTGACGCTGCCCTCGCTCGCCGACACCAGCCCGCAGACGATGCTGATCAGCGTCGTCTTGCCGGCGCCGTTGGGGCCGAGCATCGCGAGGATCTCGCCCTCGCGGATCCGCAGGTCGACGCGCTTGAGCGCGACGAAGCCGCTCGCGTAGCGCTTGCCGAGCCCGTCGATCGAGATCAGGGTGCGTGCGTCGTCCATCGTTCGCTCAGGTTCGCCCCGGCAGCACGCGGCGCAGGTAGGTGGCGGTGTGGCTCCCCGCCACCTGCGCGACCGCCTCGGGGCTGCCCTGCGCGACGATCGTGCCGCCGCCGGCGCCGCCCTCCGGGCCCAGGTCCAGGATCCAGTCGGCCGTCTTGATCACGTCGAGATTGTGCTCGATGACCACGACGGTGTTGCCGTGGTCGCGCAGCGCGTTGATCACGTCGAGCAGCATCGCGATGTCGTGGAAGTGAAGGCCGGTCGTCGGTTCGTCCAGGATGTACAGCGTGCGGCCGGTGTCGCGCTTGGAGAGCTCCTGGGACAGCTTGACGCGCTGCGCCTCGCCGCCCGACAGCGTCGTCGCGCTCTGCCCGAGCCGGATGTAGCCCAGCCCCACCTCGAGCAGCGTCTGCAGCTTGCGCGAGATCGTCGGCACCGCCTCGAAGAAGCGGTGCGCGTGCTCGACGGTCATGTCGAGCACCTGCGCGATGTTCGAGCCCTTGTACTGCACCTCGAGCGTCTCGCGGTTGTAGCGGCTGCCCTTGCACACGTCGCACGGCACGTACACGTCCGGCAGGAAGTGCATCTCGACCTTGATCATCCCGTCGCCCTGGCAGGCCTCGCACCGTCCGCCCTTCACGTTGAACGAGAAGCGCCCGGGGCCGTAGCCGCGCTCGCGCGCCGTCGGCACCTCGGCAAACAGCTCCCGGATCGGCGTGAAGAGCCCCGTGTAGGTCGCCGGATTGCTGCGCGGCGTGCGGCCGATCGGGCTCTGGTCGACGCTGATGACCTTGTCGAAGTGCTCGAGGCCGTCGATGCCGTCGTGCGGCGCGGGTTCGGCCGACGAACGATAGAGATGGCGCGACACCGCCTTGTAGAGCGTGTCGTTGATCAGCGTGGACTTGCCCGAGCCCGAGACGCCGGTGATCGCGATCAGCAGCCCGACCGGGATCTCGACCGTGAGGTCCTTCAGGTTGTTGCCGTGCGCGCGGCGGATGCGCAGCCGCTGCCTGCCCGGCGCGTGCCGAGTGGCGGGCACCGCGATGCGCAGCCTGCCGCCGAGATACCTGCCGGTCAGCGATTCCTCGCAATCGACGATGTCCTGCGGCAGCCCCTGCGCGATCACCCGCCCGCCGTGCTCGCCGGCGCCCAGGCCCATGTCGATGACGTGGTCGGCCGAGCGGATCGCGTCCTCGTCGTGCTCGACGACGAGCACCGAATTGCCCAGGTTGCGCAGGTGGCGGAGCGTGTCGAGCAGGCGGTCGTTGTCGCGCTGGTGAAGGCCGATCGACGGTTCGTCGAGCACGTACATCACGCCGGTCAGGCCGGAGCCGATCTGCGATGCGAGGCGGATGCGCTGCGACTCGCCGCCGGACAGCGAGTCGGCCGGCCGCTCGAGCGACAGGTAGTCGAGGCCGACGTTGTTCAGGAAGCTCAGTCGGTTGCCGATCTCGCGGATGATCCGCTCGCCGATCGCCGCCTTGGCGCCCGGCAGCGACAGCGCGTCGAACCACCGCCGGGTCTCGCCGAGCGTCCAGCGCGTCACTTCCCAGATCGGCTTGTCGTCGCCGCGCGGACCGACGCGCACGTGCCGCGCGTCGATGCGCAGCCGGGTGCCTTCGCAGGCCGGACACACGCGGTGGTTCATGTACTTCGCGAGTTCCTCGCGCACGTGCGCCGAATCGGTCTCCTTGTAGCGGCGCTCGAAATTGCGCACGATGCCCTCGAACACGTGCGTCTTCGACACCGTCTTGCCGGCGTCGCTCAGGTACACGAAGGGCACCTTCTCGTTGCCGGAGCCGAAGAGGATCAGGTCGCGCCAGCGTTCGGGCAGTTCCTCGAAGGGCTTGTCGATGTCGAAGTCGAAGTGGACCGCCAGGCTCTGCAGCATCTGGAAGTAGAACTGGTTGCGGCGGTCCCAGCCGCGCACCGCGCCCGACGCCAGGCTCAGGTTCGGAAACTGCACGATGCGCGCCGGGTCGAAGAACTGGGTGATGCCGAGCCCGTCGCATTCGGGGCACGCGCCCAGCGGGTTGTTGAACGAGAAGAGCCGCGGCTCGAGTTCGCGAAGCGACCAGGCGCACACCGGGCACGCGAATTTGCTCGAATACACCCATTCGCGCTCGTCGTCCATCGCCTTGACGGCGACCCGGCCGTCGGCGAGGCGCAGCGCCGTCTCGAAGGATTCGGCCAGCCGCTGCTTGATGTCGGGTCCGACCTTGATCCGGTCGATCACGACGTCGATCGAGTGCTTCTGCAGCTTGGCCAGTTTCGGCGGATGCTCGAGCTCGAACACCTCGCCGCCGGCGGCGGCGGTGTCCTCGGCCACCGTGTCGCCGGTCGCGCCCGTCCCGACGCTGCCGGCGGTGCGCACCCGCACCCGGACGAAGCCCTGCGCCTGCAGGTCCTCGAACAGGTCGGCGTGCTCGCCCTTCTTCGCGGTGACGACCGGCGCCATGATCATCAGTCGCGTGTCCGGCGCCAGCAGCATCGTCGCGTCGACCATCTGCGACACGGTCTGCGCCTCGAGCGCGTGGTCGGGGTGGTCCGGGCAGTACGGCGTGCCGACGCGAGCGTAGAGCAGACGCAGGTAGTCGTAGATCTCGGTGACGGTGCCGACCGTCGAGCGAGGGTTGTGACTGGTCGACTTCTGCTCGATCGCGATCGCCGGGCTCAGGCCCTCGATCAGGTCGACGTCGGGCTTCTCCATCAGCTGCAGGAACTGGCGCGCGTAGGCCGAGAGCGACTCGACGTAGCGGCGCTGGCCTTCGGCGTAGAGCGTGTCGAAGGCCAGCGAGGACTTCCCCGAGCCCGACAGGCCGGTGATCACCACCAGCCGGTTGCGCGGGATCTCGAGCGAGACGTTCTTCAGGTTGTGGGTGCGCGCACCGCGCACCAGGATGCGCTCGGCGGGTTGCGGTGCTGGAAGCGAAGCCGTCGCCGGGCGCGTGCCGGCGGGTGATGCGCTTGCTGGGGAAGGTTCTTTCACTCGCTGATCTGCACTGGCGACGCGTGGCGCGCGTTCAGGGGAACCCGACACTATACCCAATCGGGCGCGGCCGGGCCGCGCTACACTCGCGCTGAATGGATCAGGCGCAAACTCCGATCGGCCCCGGCGCCGATCCCCCCGTGGCAAGTCGCGTGCCGCCGACCGACGATCACCGGATGACCGTCGCCGAGCGCGCGGCCAGCGTCTGGCTCGCGCTGCTCGTGGGCACGCGCACGCTCGGCATGTTCCTGATCCTGCCGGTGTTCGCGGTGCACGCCGCGTCGATGCCCGGCGGCGCCGACCTCGCACTGGTCGGCCTCGCGATCGGCGTCTACGGCCTGACCCAGGCGTGCCTGCAGATCCCGTTCGGCGTCGCGTCCGACCGCTTCGGCCGCAAGCCGGTGATCACCGCCGGACTGCTCGTGATGGTCGTCGGCTGCCTGGTCGCGGGGTTCGCGCGCAACGTCGAGGTCCTCGCCGTCGGGCGCGCGCTCCAGGGCGCGGGCGCGGTGTCGGCGGCGGTCAGCGCGCTGCTCGCCGACTGCACGCGCGATCAGCAGCGCACCAAGGCGATGGCGTTCGTCGGCGGCGCCGTCGCGGTGAGTTTCGCGGTGTCGCTGGTCGCGTCGCCGCTGCTCTACCGGGTCGTCGGCCTGTCGGGCATCTTCTTCCTGATCGCGGCGCTCGTCGCGGGCGCGATCGTCGTGCTCTGGACGCAGGTCCCCGATCCGCCGCCGCTGCGGGCGTCCGATCAGGCGGGGCCGCGCGTCGCGGGCGAGGTGGCGGCGAGCTCGGCCCCGTCGGGCGAGGCCGCGTCGGGCGAGGCCGCGTCGGGCGAGGCCGCGTCGGGCGTGGCGTCGGTGGGCGGGGTGGGCGGCGGTGCGAGCGGCGGGTACGGCACCGCCGGCGTGTTCGTCCCCGACCTGCTGCGCCTGGACTTCGGCGTGTTCTGCCTGCATCTCGTCCAGATGGCGCTGTTCGTCGTCGTGCCCGGGCGGCTCGTCGCGCATGCGGGCCTGCCGCTCGCCGAGCACTGGAAGGTCTACCTGCCGGTGGTGCTGCTGTCCTTCGTGCTGATGATGCCGCCGCTGATGCGGGCCGAACGCAAGGGGCGGTTGAAGGCGCTGTTCCTCGCCGGCATCGCCACCGTCGCCGCGAGCCTCGCCGGCTTCGCGCTGCTGCCGCCGACGCTGCTCGCGATCGCCGTGATGCTGCTGCTGTTCTTCTTCGGCTTCAACCTGCTCGAGGCGTCGTTGCCCTCGCTGGTGTCGCGCCTCGCGCCGCGCGCCAACCGTGGCCTCGCGCTCGGGGTGTACAACACGGCTCAGGCGCTCGGCATCTTCCTCGGCGGCCTGGCGGGCGGCGTGCTGCTGCGCGAGGGGGGCGCGGCCGCGGTGTTCGGCGCGGGCTTCGCGCTGATGCTGGTCTGGCTGGCCGTCGCGCGCGGCGCGACGCGCTGGCCCGGACGGCCGGCGCGCGCGGGGTCGGCGGCACCGTCGGCCTGAGCCGCGATCGGCCGGGCGCAATGTCGGCGCCCGCGGTGTCGGCCATCCGGTCCGCCCGTGCGCATCGGCCATCGGCGAGGCCAACGCCCGATCCGGACAGGGCACAATAGCGGATCGACAATCGGCGCGATCAAGCGGGGGAACGAACATGGCTTCAGTCAACAAGGTGATTCTGGTCGGCAACCTGGGGCGAGACCCCGAGACCCGCTTCACGGCGGATGGCGCGGCGATCTGCAACGTCACGATCGCGACCAGCCACCAGTGGAAGGACAAGGCCACCGGCGAGCGCAAGGAAGAGACCGAGTGGCACCGCGTCGTGTTCTTCAACCGCCTGGCCGAGATCGCCGGCGAGTACCTGAAGAAGGGGCGTTCGGTGTACGTGGAAGGCCGCCTGAAGACCCGCAAGTGGCAGGACAAGGACGGCGTCGAGAAGTACACGACCGAGATCGTCGCCGACCAGATGCAGATGCTCGGTTCGCGCGAAGGCATGGGCGAGGGCGGCGGATCCGGTGGCGGCGGCTACAAGCGCGAGCCCGCGACCGCCGGCGCCGGTGGCGCGGGCGGTCGCCCGGCGCCCGCGGCGAAGCGGCCGGCCCCGTCCTTCGAGGACATGGACGACGACATCCCGTTCTGAGGGTGATCGCGGCCGGCGCGATGCCGGCGCCTCGCCGAGCAGGCCGCCTCCACCGGGGGTGGCCTTTTTTCATATAATCAGGGGTTCCGCTCCACGCTTCGCTCTCGAATCGGCCCCATTTCGCCACCCGGACGTCGTACCCGACATGCCAATCTACGCCTATCGCTGCAGCCAGTGCGGTCACCAGGAGGACGTGCTGCAGAAGTTCTCCGACGCTGCGCTGACGGTCTGCACGGCCTGTGGTGCGCAGGCCTTCTCCAAGCAGTTGACCGCGCCCGCGTTCCAGCTGAAGGGGTCTGGCTGGTACGTCACCGATTTCCGCGACAACGGCAAGAAGGGCGAGGACGGCAAGAACGGGAAGAAGGGCGACGACGGCAAGGACACCGCGTCGCCGGCAGCGTCCGGCGACGCGGCGCCGACCGGTGCACCGACCGCGGCCACGGCAACGACGCCGGCGGGCCCGGTGCCGGCGCCGGTCGCCGGCGCGGCGAAGGCCGGTGACGCGAAGGCCTCGCCGGCGCCGGCAGCCGCCTCCGGCTCCCAGGGCTCCGCCTGATGGCCGGCTGCGGCGTTCCCGGCCCCACTGGCGCCGGGGCGCCGCCGTCGTGCGCTACCCGGGATCGATAGGGGCATGTTCCGCAAGTACTTCGTCACCGGCCTGATTCTCTGGGTGCCCCTGGCGATCACCTTGTGGGTGCTCAACCTGATCGTCACGTCGATGGACCAGAGCCTGGCGCTGCTGCCCCCCGGCTGGCGCCCGCGCATGCTGCTCGGCTACGACGTGCCGGGCCTCGGTGTCGTGCTCACCGTGCTGATCGTGTTCATCACCGGCGTGTTCGCGGCGAACCTCGTCGGCGGCAAGCTGGTCGCGATCGGCGAACAGCTGCTCGCGCGCATCCCGATCGTGCGCAGCATCTACTCGAGCGTCAAGCAGGTCAGCGATACCATACTGTCCCCGTCGGGGAACGCGTTCCGCCAGGCGCTGCTGGTCGAGTATCCGCGGCGCGGCGTCTGGACGATCGCATTCCTGACGGGCACGCCGGCTGCCGATCTCGCCGGCCTGATCGGGGGGCACGGCATCGGTCCGGGCACCGGGCAGCGAGGCGGCGACGGCGCGGACTTCGTCAGCGTGTACGTCCCGACCACGCCCAATCCGACCTCCGGTTTCTTCCTGATGATGCGACGCGACGAGGTGGTCGAGCTCGACATGAGCGTGGATGCAGCGTTGAAGTACGTGGTGTCGATGGGCGTCGTCGCACCACCCGCCAACCCGGTCACGCAGATCGGGCGCGCCTGAACTTTCGAACACGAGGGGTCTCTTCGATGCGCAGTTGCTACACCGGCCAGGTCGCGATCGATCGACTCGACCAGCAGGTCGAGCTGTTCGGGTGGGTCCATCGCCGGCGCGATCACGGCGGCGTGATCTTCATCGATCTGCGCGATCGCGAGGGACTCGCGCAGGTGGTCTGCGATCCCGATCGCGCAGCCGTGTTCGCGACGGCGGAGCGACTGCGCAACGAATACTGCGTGCGGGTCGTCGGCAAGGTGCGCCGGCGTCCGGCCGGCACCGAGAACACCGCGCTCGCGAGCGGCGCGATCGAGATCCTCTGCCACGACATCGAGATCCTGAATCCGTCGATCACGCCGCCGTTCCAGCTCGACGACGAGAACCTGTCGGAAACGACCCGGCTCACGCACCGGGTGCTCGACCTGCGTCGGCCGCAGATGCAGAAGAACCTGATGCTGCGCTACCGCGTCGCGATGGAGACGCGCAAGTATCTCGATGCGCTCGGCTTCATCGACATCGAGACGCCGATGCTCACGCGCTCGACGCCCGAAGGCGCGCGCGACTACCTCGTGCCGTCGCGCGTGAACGAGGGCATGTTCTTCGCGTTGCCGCAGTCGCCGCAGCTGTTCAAGCAGCTGCTGATGGTCGCGGGCTTCGACCGCTACTACCAGATCACGAAGTGCTTTCGCGACGAGGACCTGCGCGCCGACCGCCAGCCCGAGTTCACGCAGATCGACTGCGAGACCTCGTTCCTCGCCGAGGAGGAGATCCGCGCGATCTTCGAGGAGCTCGTGCGCGTGGTGTTCCGCGAGTGCCTTTCGGTGACGCTGCCGGCCACGTTCCCGACGATGAGCTTCGCCGAGGCGATGCGGCTGTACGGCTCGGACAAGCCCGACCTGCGCGTCAGGCTGCAGTTCACCGAGCTGACCGACGCGATGAAGTCGGTCGACTTCAAGGTGTTCTCGGGGCCGGCGAACATGGAGAACGGCCGCGTCGTCGCGCTGCGGGTGCCGCAGGGCGCGTCGATGAGCCGCAGCGAGATCGACGGCTACACGCAGTTCGTCGGCATCTACGGTGCGAAGGGCCTCGCGTGGATCAAGGTCAACGAGGTCGCGAAGGGCCGTGACGGCCTGCAGTCGCCGATCGTCAAGAACCTGCACGACGCCGCGATCGACGCGATCCTCACGCGCAGCGGCGCGCGCGACGGCGACCTGATCCTGTTCGGCGCCGACCGCGCGAAGGTCGTGAACGACGCGCTCGGCGCGCTGCGCGTGAAGATCGGCCTGTCGGACTTCGGTCGCGAGCACGGCCTCGTCGACGAGGGTTGGCGCCCGCTGTGGGTCGTCGACTTCCCGATGTTCGACTACGACGAGGAAGCCGAGCGGTGGACGGCGTGCCACCATCCGTTCACGGCGCCGAAGGACGGCCACGAGGATTTCCTCACGACCGATCCCGGCAAGTGCCTCGCGAAGGCCTACGACCTCGTGCTCAACGGCTGGGAGATCGGCGGCGGCTCGGTCCGGATCCATCGGGAGGACGTGCAGAGCAAGGTGTTCCGCGCGCTCAAGATCGACGCCGAGGAGGCGCAGGCGAAGTTCGGCTTCCTGCTCGATGCGCTGCAGTACGGCGCGCCGCCGCACGGCGGCATCGCCTTCGGCCTCGATCGCATCGTCACGATGATGGCCGGCGCCGATTCGATCCGAGACGTGATCGCGTTCCCGAAGACGCAGCGCGCGCAGGACCTGCTGACCCAGGCGCCCTCGGCCGTCGACGAGAAGCAGCTGCGCGAACTGCACATCCGGCTTCGTCATCCGCAGCCGCAGTGACGTCCCGGAACCCGCAGGCGGCGCAGGTCGCGGCGCCGCCGGTGCCGAAGATCCCCGAGTCGGTGCTGGTCGTGATCCACACGTCCGACCTGCAGGTGCTGCTGCTCGAACGCGCCGATCATCCCGGCTTCTGGCAGTCGGTCACAGGCAGCAAGGACACGCCCGACGAGTCGCTCCGGACCACCTGCCGGCGGGAGGTCCTCGAGGAGACGGGGATCGACACCGACCGCCACGCGCTCACCGACTGGCAGCTCACGAACGAGTACGAGATCTATCCGCACTGGCGCCACCGCTATGCGCCCGGCGTCACCCGAAACGTCGAGCACGTGTTCGGCCTCGAGCTGCCGGCGCCGGTGCCGGTCGCGCTGTCGCCGCGCGAGCACCTCGCCTACGCGTGGCTGCCGTGGCGCGACGCGGTGCAGCGGTGTTTCTCCAGGTCCAATGCGCAGGCCATCGCGCTATTGCACGATCGCCTTCGCGGGCGTTGAGGCACGCAGGACGATGAGGATCCGCGTCGCGACCTACAACATCCACAAGGGCGTGGTGAACGACATCGTTCGCTTTCGCCGGCAGGCGAGCGTGCACGAACTGCGCCAGCGGGTGCATTCGCTCGAGGCCGACATCATCTTCCTGCAGGAGGTGCAGGGGCAGAACGTGCGCCACGCGCGCCGCTTCGACCACTGGCCCGCCGAGCCGCAGGATCAGTTCCTCGCGCACAACCCGGCGCTCAAGAACACTTTCGAGGCGGCGTACGGCCAGAACGCCAGCTACCTGCACGGCCATCACGGCAACGCGCTGCTCAGCCGCTTCCCGATCCTCTCGCGCGAGAACCGCGACTTTTCCGACCACGTGCTCGAGAAGCGGGGCGTGCTGCACTGCATGCTCCGGGTGAACGGGCGCAACATCCACTGCTTCGTCGTGCACTTCGGGCTGTTCGCGCGAAGCCGCGAGCGACAGGCCGAGGCGCTGGTCGAGTGGATCGACCGCGTCGTGCCGCACACCAGCCCGCTGCTGATCGCCGGCGACTTCAACGACTGGCGCAATCGGCTCACGCATCACCTGACGTCCTCGCTGATGGTCCGGGAGGTGCTCAACAGCGCGCGAACCTATCCGGCGCGGGTACCGTGGCTCAAGATGGACCGCATCTACGTCCGCGGCCTCGAGGTGAGGGGCGCGGAGGTCCTGCGGGGCGCGGAATGGGCGCGCCTGTCGGACCACGCGCCCTTGCTCGCCGACCTGGAGCTCTGAGCAACCGGTGCCGACCGGGGCGCCTCGAAGGGCGAGCGCGGTGCCGGGGCCGCCGGCGCGGGTGACGGCCGCGACCGCCGCGGCGACCGGCGCGGCGGCCGACACGCCTTCGCCGCCGCTCATCGCCGGAATCGACTTCAGCAGCGCGCCGCGTGCCCGAAAGCCGATCGTCGTCGCGCGAACCCGCGTCGCCGGCGGTGGCGGCGGCGGTGATGGTGATGGTGATGGTGATGGTGACGGTGATCGTGACGGCGACGGTGACGGTGTCGGTGACGGCGCGGCCGGACCGCTGCGCCTCGTGCTGACGGGCGTCGATCGGCTCGCGTCGATCGACGCGTTCGGCGCGTGGCTGCGCGCGCACCCCCGCTTCGTCGCCGGCTGCGACTTCCCCTTCGGCCTGCCCCGGGCGTTCGTCGCCGCGCAGGGCTGGGCGTGCGGCGGCGAGCCCTGCGTCTGGCCCGCGATGGTCCGACGCGCCGCGGCGCTCAGCCGCGCCGAACTGGTCGATCGTTGCCGGGCGTTCGTCGCGCCGCGCCCGGCGGGCGCGCGCTTCGCGCATCGGCGCACCGACGGGCCGGCGGGTTCGAGCCCGTCGATGAAGTGGGTGAACCCGCCGGTGGTGCTGATGTTCCATGCCGGCGCGCCGGTGCTGCTCGAGGCCGGCGTCGACCTGCCGTGCCTGAACGCCGGCGACCCGATGCGCGTCGCGCTCGAGGCGTATCCGGGCATGCTCGCGCGCGACGTCCTCGGGCGCCGGTCCTACAAGGCCGACGATCGCCGCCGTGACGACGCGGCACGGCGCACGAACCGGCGCGCGCTCGTCGAGGCCCTGGTGCTCGGGCGGCACCGCTCGGGCATCGCGCTCGCGATCGACGACGCGAGCGCCGAGGCGATGATCGCCGAGTCGTCCGCCGACACGCTGGACGCCGCCATCTGTGCGGTGCAGGCGGCCTGGGGTTGGCAGCGCCGGGCGCGGCGCCACGGCCTGCCGCACGACGTCGACCCGTGCGAGGGCTGGATCGTCGGTGCGCCGGAGGGCGCACCGGCCGCGCGGGCCGGGGTCGCGTGACGGCGGCGACCCGCGCCTGGCTCGCCGACCGCGGGATCGTGCCCTTCGCGTTCCAGCGCGCGGTGTGGCGCGCGCTCCGTGCCGGCGAGTCGGGCCTGCTGCACGCGAGCACCGGGTCGGGAAAGACGCTCGCGGCGTGGCTCGGCGCGCTCGATCGGCTGATCGCGGGGGCGCGGCGCGCCGACGCGCGGCGCGCCGGTGCCGCGCTTCGCATCGTGTGGCTCACGCCGATGCGCGCGCTCGCCGCGGACACGCATCGCGCGCTCGCCGAACCGCTCGCGCATCCGGCCGTCGCCGAGGCGCTCGGCGCGCGCGGGCTGCAGCCGGAGGTCGCGCTGCGCACCGGCGACACCGGCAGCGCCGAACGCGCGCGCCAGGAGCGTCGTCCGCCGCTCGCGCTGGTCACGACTCCCGAGAGCCTGACGCTGCTGTGCGCGCGGGCCGACGCGCCGCAGCGACTCGGCCGCGTCGAGGTGGTGATCGTCGACGAGTGGCACGAGCTGATGGGCAACAAGCGCGGCGTGCAGGTGCAGCTCGCGCTCGCACGCCTGCGCCGCCTGAATCCGGCGCTGGCCGTCTGGGGGCTGTCGGCGACGCTGGGCAACGTCGAGGAGGCGCTGGCGGTGCTGTTGGGGCCGGGGCGCGACGGACGCCTGGTGAAGGCGCGCGCGGCGCGGCGGATCGTCGTCGACACGCTGCTGCCGCCGCAGGCCGGGCGCTTCCCGTGGGGCGGGCACCTCGGCCTCGCGATGCTCGAGCCGGTGATCGCCGAGCTCGAGGCGAGCGCGAGCACGCTGGTGTTCACCAACACCCGGTCGCAGGCCGAGTCCTGGTATCGCCATCTGCTCGACGCGCGTCCGGACTGGGCGGGACTGATCGCGCTGCACCACGGCTCGCTCGATCGCGAGGTGCGCGACTGGGTCGAGCGTGCGCTGAAGGAAGGGCGCCTGAAGGCCGTCGTCTGCACCTCGAGCCTGGACCTCGGCGTCGACTTCTCGCCGGTCGAGCGCGTGCTGCAGATCGGCAGCGCGAAGGGCGTCGCGCGGCTGTTGCAGCGCGCGGGGCGGTCGGGGCATGCGCCGGGGCTCGCGTCGCGGGTGACGCTCGTGCCGACCAACGCGCTCGAGATCATCGAGGGGGCCGCAGCGGCCGACGCGATCGCCGCGCATCGCATCGAGGCGCGCACCGCCCCGCGCGCGCCGATGGACGTGCTCGTGCAGCACCTGGTGACGGTCGCGCTCGGCGGCGGCTTCACCCGCGACGCGATGCTCGCCGAGCTTCGCACGACCCACGCCTACCAGGCGCTTGACGACGCGGCCTTCGACTGGGCGCTCGACTTCGTCGGCCGCGGTGGTCCGTCGCTGCAGGCGTACCCCGAGTACCGCCGTGTCGTCGTCGACGCCGACGGCTGCCACCGCGTTCCCGATCACGCGATCGCGCGGCGCCACCGCCAGTCGATCGGCACCATCGTCGCCGATTCGGCGATCCGGGTCGCGTGGCAGACCGGCGGCAACCTCGGCACGGTCGAGGAGGGCTTCATCGGCCGGCTGCGACGCGGCGACGTGTTCCTGTTCGCCGGCCGCATGCTCGAGCTGGTGCGGATCCACGAGATGACCGCGTACGTGAAGCGCGCGAGCCGCGCGCGCGGCGCGATCCCGCGCTGGGGTGGCGGGCGCATGCCGCTGTCGTCCGAGCTCGCCGACGCGGTGCTCGCCCGGCTCGCGCAGGCCGAGGCCGGCCGCTTCGAGGGCGCGGCGATGAAACGGGTGCAGCCGCTGCTCGAGCTGCAGCGGCGCTGGTCGGCGCTGCCGTCGGCGAGCCGGCTCCTCGTCGAGGCGCTGGCCTCGCGCGACGGTCACCACCTGTTCGTCTATCCGTTCGCCGGGCGCCACGTGCACGTCGGGCTCGCGTCGCTGTTCGCATGGCGGCTCGCGCGCGAGCGCCCGGCCACCGTCTCGATCGCCGTCAACGACTACGGCTTCGAGCTGCTCTCGCCCGACGCGATCGACGTGTCCTCGCTGTGCGACGGCAGCCTGCTGTCCGGCGCCTCGCTCGTCGACGACATGGTCCGCAGCCTGAACGCCGGCGAGCTCGCGCGCCGGCGCTTTCGCGAGATCGCGCGGATCTCGGGGCTGGTGTTCCAGGGCGGGCCCGGCGCCGCCCGCAGCGCGCGCCAGCTGCAGGCGTCGGCGTCGCTGTTCTACGAGGTCCTCCGCAAGCACGACGCCGACAACCGGCTGCTCGGCCAGGCCGAGGCGGAGGTGCTCGCGCAGGAGCTCGAGCTCGAACGGATCGAGGCGGCGCTCGCGCAATTGCGCGGGCGGCCGGTCGCCTATCTCCCGATCGAGCGGCCGACCCCGTTCGCGTTCGCGCTGATGGTCGAGCGTCTTCGCGAACGCGTCAGCACCGAGAAGCTCGCCGACCGGATCGCGCGGATGGTGGCCGAACTGGAGCGTGCGGCGTCGCCCGCGGGCGCGCCGGGCGCCGTCGGCGGTTCGCGGCGAACGCGCGCGGCGGCGCGATGATCGGCGCGTCGATCGAGGTCGAGGTCGGCGGCGCGCGCATCGCGCTCGTGCCGGGCGGCGGCGCCTGGCTGGGTTCGACGCGCACGCTGCTCGTGGCGGACGTGCACATCGGGAAGGCGGAGACCTTCGCGTCGCTCGGCGTGCCGGTGCCCGCCGCGGCCACCGACGAGACGCTCGCGCGCCTCTCGTCGCTGATCGTGCGCTGCGGCGCGCATCGCCTCACGGTGCTCGGCGACTGGCTGCACGGGCCCCGCGCGCTCGATGCGGCGGTGCTCGAACGGCTGGCCGCGTGGCGTCTCGCGCACGCGGCGATCGAGATCACCGTGGTCGGCGGCAACCACGACGCCCGCGCCGGCGCGATGCCGGCCTCGCTCGGCATCGCGTGCGTCGACGAGCCCTGCGCGGCGCCGGGCTGCAGCGACCTGTGGCTCGCGCACCATCCGCGCGACCTCGACCGGCCGGGCTACGTGCTCGCCGGGCACCTGCACCCGGCGGTGCGGCTCGCGAGCCGCGCCGGCGATTCGGTGCGCCTGCCGTGCTGGTGGTTCGGCGCGCGCGTGGGCATCCTGCCGGCGTTCGGCGCCTTCACCGGCGGACGCACGATCCGCCCGCGCCGCGGCGAGCGCGTCTTCGCGACGGTCGGCGATGCCGTCCGCGAACTGCCGGTCACTTCCCGCGCAGGCGCCCCAGCCACGCCGCGCCGCTCGCCCGGATGAACGCCGCGTCGTTCGAGAGGTTGATGTAGTCGAACCCCTTGTCGCGCATCGCCTCGGCGAATTCGACCGATACGCAGAAGATGCCGGCGATCTTGCCGTGCCGGCGCGCGGCCGCCAGGATCCGGTCGATCGCCTCCGACAGCGGTCCGTTCGTCCAGTCCGGCGACGGCGCGACCCCGAGCGCGATGCTCAGGTCCGACGGGCCGATGAACAGGCCGTCCAGGCCGGGCACCGCGGCGATCTCGTCGAGGTTCTTCAGCCCCAGCGGCGTCTCGATCATGCCGAGCGTGAGGATCGTGTCGTTCGCGTGCGTGAAGTAGTCGGGGCCGCCGTAGAGCAGGCCCCGGGTCGGGCCGAACGAGCGCGTGCCCATCGGCGGGTAGCGGCACGCGCCGACGAAGCGGCGCGCGGCGTCGGCGTCGTCGATCATCGGGCAGATCACGCCGTACGCGCCCGCGTCGAGCAGCTTATTCGCCTCGAAGAACTGGTTCTCGCTGACCCGGACCATCGGCATCGCCGGCGTCGCCGAGATCGCCGCGAGCATCGCGAAGGCCTGGTCGAGGTAGATCATCCCGTGCTGCAGGTCGACGACGACCGCGTCGACCCCCGAGTGGCCGAGTACCTCCGCGCTGTACGGGTTGCCGATGCTGGCCCATCCCGACCAGGCGGTCTTCTTCTGCTTGAACAGTTCCTTGATGGCGTTGGGCCGCATGGGCGCGCTCCGGTCGGGTTGGGTGGGCGGGTCGGCGACGGCAGGTCGGCGTCGACGGGTCGGCGTGGGCGGCTTCGGGTGGGCCTGCCGGCCCGGGCGGGTCCGCGCTCGCGTCAGGCGCTACGGTAACAGCACGCGGATCGCGGCAGGCACGGCGCGGCGCCGGCCCCGTTTCGCAAAGCACCCGCGGGCCTGCGCTTGACAGCGGTGGTGAATCCTGGAATAGTACGACCGTTCGTAAAAGCACGAACGTTCGTTTCAGGATCGACCTCGCCCCCCGCGCCGGCCGGCGCGCTTCCGGGAACCCGCATGCAGACCATGAGCAAAGGCCAGCAGACCCGCGTCGCCATCGTCGACGCGGCGTTGCGGCAGGCCGCGCAGGCGGGCCTCGAGGGCCTGACGATCGGCGCGCTCGCGGAGCGGATGCAGATGTCCAAGAGCGGCGTCTTCGCGCATTTCGGCTCGCGCGAGGAACTCCAGATCGCGGTGCTCAAGGCCTACGAGTCGCGCTTCGTCGACGAAGTGCTGAAGGCGTCGCTCGGCGAGGCGCGCGGCCTGCCGCGGCTGTGCGCGATCCTCGAGCGCTGGATCGAACGCACGGTGCGCGAGGCCTCCGATGGCTGCCTGTGGATCTCCTGCGCCAGCGAGTACGACGATCGTCCCGGCGCGGTGCGAGACGAGCTGGTCGAGATGATCGCCCGCTGGCACCGCGAACTCGCGCGCGCGATCGTCCAGGCGCGTGACGCCGGGCACATCGCCGCGTCCTGCGACGTCGACGACCTCGGCTTCGACCTGAACGGCGTGATCCTGGCGCTGCACCACGACGCGCGGCTGATGCGCAACAACGACGCCGCGGCGCGCGCGCGCCGCTCGATCGCACGCCTGCTCGCCGGCGCGCGCGACGCCTCCACCCCCGCGGCGGCGCCGGCCTCGCCCGCCGCGCGGGGCGGGGCCCGGAAGATGCCCCGCCCGGCGGTGGCGTCAAAGCTCGCGCGCGCCGCCTGAGCCCCGTTACAGTCGACCCAGACGCACTGTCCCCCAGAAAGGAACCACACGATGCCAAGTTACGCCCCGCCGCTGCGCGATTTCCAGTTCGTGCTGCACGAAGTGCTCGACGCGCAGGCCGGCCTGGCCGAATTGCCGGCGCACGCCGAGGTCGGCCGCGAACTGATCGACCAGGTGCTCGAGGAGGGCGGCAAGTTCTGCGCCGAGGTGCTGTTCCCGCTGAACCGCAGCGGCGACGAGGAGGGCTGTACCTACGTCGGCGACGGCGTGGTGAAGACGCCCGAAGGCTTCAAGGAGGCGTGGCAGCAGTTCAAGGAGGGCGGCTGGCCGACGCTGACCTGCGCGCCCGAGTATGGCGGCCAGGGCCTGCCGATGACGATCGGGCTCGCGATGCAGGAGATGATGAACTCGGCGAACCAGGCGTGGACCATGTACCCCGGCCTGACGCACGGCGCCTACGACTGCCTGAGCGCGCACGGAACGCCGACGCAGAAGGCGACCTACCTGCCGAAGCTCGTGTCCGGCGAGTGGACCGGCACGATGTGCCTGACCGAGCCGCACTGCGGAACCGACCTGGGCATGCTCAGGAGCCGCGCCGAGCCGCAGCCCGACGGCGGGTACCGCATCAGCGGCACCAAGATCTTCATCTCGTCGGGCGAGCACGACATGGCGGAGAACATCGTGCACCTGGTGCTCGCGCGGCTGCCCGACGCACCCGCCGGCACCAAGGGCATCTCGCTGTTCGTCGTGCCGAAGTTCGTGCCCGCCGCCGACGGATCGATCGGCGAGCGCAACGGCATCAAGTGCGCGCGCATCGAGGAGAAGATGGGCATCCACGGCAACGCGACCTGCGTGATGGACCTGGACGGCGCGTGGGGCACGCTGGTGTCCGAGCCGAACAAGGGCCTGCAGGCGATGTTCGTGATGATGAACGCCGCGCGCATCGGCGTCGGCATGCAGACGCTGGGCCTGATGGAGGCGGCATACCAGAACTCGCTCGCGTACGCGAAGGAGCGGCTGCAGTCGCGAAGCCTCACCGGGCCGAAGGCGCCGGAGAAGGCCGCCGACCCGATCATCGTGCACCCGGACGTGCGGCGGATGCTGCTCACGCAGAAGGCGTACACCGAGGGTTGCCGGGCGTTCGCGCTGTGGCTCGCGCTACAGGCCGACCGGGCCGACGGGCACCCCGACGCGGACGAGCGACGCAAGGCGCACGACGTGCTGACGCTGCTCACGCCGGTCGTCAAGGCCTTCATCACCGACAACGGATTCGCGACGACCAATCTCGCGATGCAGGTGTTCGGCGGGCACGGCTACATCCGCGAGTGGGGCATGGAGCAGTACGTGCGCGATGCCCGGATCAACATGATCTACGAGGGCACGAACACGATCCAGTCGCTCGACCTGCTCGGGCGCAAGGTGCTGCAGGACAACGGCGCGAAGCTGCGCGCGTTCGGCGAGGAGATCCGCGCGTTCATCGAAGAGGAGGGCACGCGCGAGGACATGGCCGAGTTCGTGAATCCGCTCGCCGACCTGTCGGGCAAGGTCGAGAAGCTGACGATGGAGATCGGCATGAAGGCGATGCGCGACCCCGACGAGGCAGGCGCGGCGGCGGTCGACTACCTGCGCGTGATCGGCCACATGGTGCTCTCGTACTTCTGGGCGCGCATGGCGAAGGTCGCGCTCGCGAACGCGTCGTCGAGCGACCCGATCTACGCGTCGAAGCTCGCGACCGCGCGCTTCTACTTCGCGAAGCTGCAGCCCGAGACCGCGATGCTGATCCGCACCGCGCGCGCGGGCGCCGCGCCGCTGATGCAGGTCGACGAGGCGCTGTTCTAGCCGTGGCGGCACGCACCGAAGCGGCTACGGGAGCGGCGCGCCGGCGCGCCGCCGGCGCGACCGTCGTGCGCGGGCTTCGTCGGCATCCCGCTGTTCGGGCGCACGCAGACCTGGCTGCGCGAGCCATGAGACGTACTTTGGAGGAACCCGCATGAACCGATTCATCGTCAGGAAAGTCGCGGTCCTCGGGGCCGGGGTGATGGGTGCGCAGATCGCCGCGCACCTCGTGAACGCCGGGGTCGAGACGGTGCTGTTCGACCTGCCGCCGAAGGACGGGCCCAAGAGCGGGATCGCGATCAGGGCGATCGAGGCGCTCAGGAAGCAGAATCCGGCGCCGCTCGGCACGCCGGCGCTCGCCGACGCGATCGTGCCGGCGAACTACGAGGAGCACCTCGCGCTGCTGGGCGAATGCGACCTGGTGATCGAGGCGATCGCCGAGCGGATCGACTGGAAGCACGACCTGTACCGGAAGGTCTCGCCGCACCTCGCCGCGCACGCGATCTTCGCGACCAACACCTCCGGACTGTCGATCGGCACGCTGGCCGAGGGCTTCGATGCCGCGCTGCGCGCCCGCTTCTGCGGCGTGCACTTCTTCAATCCGCCGCGATACATGCACCTGGTCGAGCTGATTCCGACCCCCGCCACCGATCCGGCGATCCTCGACGCGCTCGAGACCTTCCTCACGAGCACGCTCGGCAAGGGCGTGGTGCGCGCGAAGGACACGCCGAACTTCATCGGCAACCGCATCGGCAGCTTCGGCCTGCTGTCGACCTTCAGGGAGGCCGAGCGTCACGGGCTGGCCTTCGACGTCGTCGACGACCTGACCGGCGAGAAGCTCGGCCGCGCGAAGTCCGGCACCTTCCGCACCGCCGATGTCGTCGGACTCGACACGCTGGGCCACGTGATCCGCACGATGCAGGAGAACCTGAGCGATCCGTTCTCGGGCGTGTACGAGACGCCGGCGGCGCTGAAGGCGCTGGTCGAGCAGGGCGCGCTGGGCGCGAAGACGGGTGCCGGCTTCTACCGGAAGCTCGGCAAGGAGATCCAGCAGTTCGACCCGAAGACCGGCGGGTACGTCCCCGCAGGCGGGAAGGCCGACGAGACGGTCGCGCGCATCCTGAAGAAGAAGACCTGGGCCGAGCGCATGAAGTTGCTGCGCGAATCGACCAATCCGCAGGCGCAGTTCGTCTGGGCGACGCTGCGCAACACCTTCCACTACGCGGCGCGCTACCTGGGCGACATCGCGCACACCGCGCGCGACGTCGACCTGGCGATGCGCTGGGGCTTCGGGCAGAAGCTCGGTCCCTTCGAGGTGTGGCAGCAGGCCGGCTGGAACGAGGTCGCCGGCTGGATCGCCGCCGACATCGCCGCCGGCGAGGCGCTCGCGGCCGAGCCGCTGCCGGGCTGGGTCACGAGCGGCCCGGTGGCCGAGCGTGGCGGCGTGCACCAGCCCGAGGGCTCGTATTCGCCGACGGCCGACGCCTTCGTCGCGCGCACCGACCTGCCGGTCTATCGGCGCCAGGTATTCCGCGCGTCGCTCACCGGTGAGGCGGTCGCCGCGCCGACGACCGCCGGCACGACGGTGTTCGAGGACGAGTCGATCCGGTTGTGGACGCTCGAGGAGCGCGGCCTCGACGAGGTGCTCGTCGCGTCGATCAAGACCAAGATGAACGCGATCGGCCCGGGGGTGACCGCGGGGCTGGTCAAGGCGGTCGAACTCGCCGAGGCGCAGTACCAGGGCGTCGTCGTCTGGTCGCCCGGCTCGCTGGACGGGGGGGCGTTCTCCGCGGGCGCCGACCTGCAGGCGATGCTGCCGCTGTTCATGTCGGGCGGCGCGAAGGCGATCGGCCCGGAGGAGAAGAAGCTGCAGGACGCGATGCTGACGCTGCGCTATGCGCAGGTGCCGACCGTCGCGGCGGTGTCGGGCCTGGCGCTGGGCGGCGGCTGCGAACTCGCGGTCTACTGCGCGCACCGGGTCGCGAGCCTCGAGAGCTACCTCGGGCTCGTCGAGGTCGGTGTCGGGCTGATCCCGGGCGCAGGCGGGCTGGCCTACGGCGCGCGGCGCGCGGCCGAGGAGCAGTCGGCCGCGCCCGATTCGTACCTGCTGCACTTCCTGTCGAAGTACCTGATGAACGCCGGCACCGCCGCCGTGTCGAAGTCGGCACTCGAGGCGCGCGCGATGGGCTACCTGCTGGCGGGCGACACGATCGTGTTCAATGCGCACGAGCTGCTCTACACGGCGATCCGCCAGGCGAAGGCGATGATGGACGCCGGTTATCGGCCGCCGCTGCGCGCGCGATTCAAGGCGGCGGGCCGGGCCGGCATCGCGACGATGATGGCGCAGCTGGTGAACATGCGCGACGGCGGCTTCATCTCGGCACACGACTTCCATCTGGGCCGGACGGTGGCGGAGGTCATGTGCGGCGGCGACATCGAGCCCGGCACGATCGTCGACGAGGCCTGGATCATGCGGCTCGAGCGCGAGGCCTTCGTGTCGCTGCTCGAGCACCCGAAGACCCAGGAGCGCATCATGGGCATGATGCAGACCGGCAAGCCGGTGCGCAATTGAAGAGGACCCGGACATGAGCAGACAAGTACAGGACGCCTACATCGTTGCCGCCGCCCGTACGCCGATCGGCAAGGCGCCGCGCGGCATGTTCCGGCACGTGCGCCCCGACGACCTGCTGGTCGCCGCGATCCGCGGCGCGCTCGCGCAGGCGCCGACGCTCGATCCGGCCGCGATCGAGGACGCGATCGTCGGCTGCGCGATCCCCGAGGCCGAGCAGGGCCTGAACGTCGCGCGCATCGGCGTGCTGCTGGCAGGCCTGCCGGACTCGGTCGGCGGGATCACCGTCAACCGCTTCTGCGCGTCCGGCCTGTCGGCGGTCGCGATGGCGGCCGACCGCATCCGCGTCGGCGAGGCCGACGTGATGCTCGCCGGCGGCGCGGAGTCGATGAGCATGGTGCCGATGATGGGCAACAAGCCGTCGATGAACATGCGGGTCTTCGCCGACGAGAACGTCGGGATCGCGTACGGCATGGGCATGACCGCGGAGAAGGTCGCCCAGCAGTGGAAGGTCTCGCGCGAAGACCAGGACGCGTTCGCGCTGCAGTCGCACCAGCGCGCGATCGCCGGCCAGGCAGCGGGCGAGTTCGCCGACGAGACGGTCGGCGTCGAGGTCGTCGAGAAGACCGCGGACCTCGCCGAAGGCCGGATCGACGTACGGACCCGGCGCGTCGTCGTCGACGAGGGTGCGCGCCCGGACGCGAACCTTGCAGCGCTCGCGAAGCTGCGGCCGGTGTTCGCCGCCAGGGGCAGCGTCACCGCCGGCAACAGTTCGCAGACCTCTGACGGCGCCGGTGCGCTGCTGATCGCCTCCGACAAGGCGGTGCGCCAGTTCGGGCTGACGCCGCTCGCGCGCTTCGTCTCCTTCGCGGTCAAGGGCGTGCCGCCGCAGATCATGGGCATCGGCCCGAAGGAGGCGATTCCCGCGGCTTTGAGGGTCGCGGGTCTCGGGCAGGATGCCCTCGACTGGATCGAGCTCAACGAGGCCTTCGCCGCACAGTCGCTCGCGGTGATCCGGGATCTCGGCCTCGACCCGGCGAAGGTCAACCCGATCGGTGGCGCGATCGCGCTCGGCCACCCGCTCGGCGCGACCGGTGCGATCCGCGCCGCGACGGTCGTGCACGCGCTGCGCCGGCGCGGGCTCAGGTACGGCATGGTCACGATGTGCGTCGGCACCGGGATGGGAGCGGCGGGGATCTTCGAACGCGTCTGATCGCGGCCCCGGGGGCCGGCGTCGCGCCGATCGGCGACAATGCGGAATTGACCAGCCGGAGGTTCGACGATGACGATTCGCAGTACGGCACGGGGGGCGGTGCGGGCGATCGGGTTCGACCGGCCCGAGCGGCGCAACGCGATCACCGCCGAGATGTACACGATGCTCGCCGACGCGCTCGACGACGCCTCTCGCACCGAAGGCGTGAAGGTCGTCGTGATCCACGGCCACGAAGGCGTCTTCACCGCCGGCAACGACCTGGAAGACTTCCTCAACGATCCGCCGACCGGCGACACCGCGCCGGTGTTCCGCTTCCTGAAGACGATCGCCGGCTTCAGGTTGCCGGTGATCGCGGCGGTCAGCGGGCCGGCCGTGGGGATCGGCACGACGCTGCTGCTGCACTGCGACCTGGTCTACGCCGCCGACACCGCGCGCTTCTCGCTGCCGTTCACGAACCTCGGCCTGTGCCCGGAGGCGGCGAGCAGCTTCCTGCTGCCGATGATCGCCGGGCATGCCCGCGCGGCCGAGAAACTGCTGTTCGGCGAGGCCTTCGGCGCCGACGAGGCGCTGGCGATGGGGCTCGTCAACGAGGTCCTTCCGGCCGATCGCGTGCTGCCGCACGCGCTGGGCCGGGCCGCGGCGCTGTCCGAGCGCCCGCTGGTGTCGCTGATGCAGACGAAGGCGCTGATGAAGGCGCCGTTCAAGGACGGGGTCAGCCGGGCGATGCGCGACGAGAACGTCGCGTTCGGGCGCCTGCTCGCCGAACCGGCGGCGCGCGAGGCCTTCACCGCGTTCCTCGCGAAGCGCAAGCCCGATTTCGCGCGAGTCGAAGCCGGATCGTGAGCCGGATCGCGATCCGGCCGCCAGGGGGCGCCGGCGGCCGGCGGCACGCCGTTCACGAACCGGCAACGAAACTTTACATCGCGCCAACCGATGCGTGTCCGCCTGCGCCACCATCGCGCGTTGATGGAAGGCAATCCATTGCGAGAGGAGTCGGTCATGTTCGGATCCAGGCGTCTTGCCCTTGCTGCCGTCGTCGCGTCGAGCCTGCTCGCGGGCGGCTGCGCGGTCTACGCGACCCCGGGCGACGTCGGCGTCGCGATCGCGCCGCCACCGGTGGTGATCGCGCCGCCGGTGGTCGTGCGCCCGTGGGGTGGCTGGGGTTATCGTGGCTACTACGGCCGGCCGCGCTACTTCGCGCCGCCGGGCGGGCCGCGCGGCCATCGCTACTACCGGTACTGACCCCCGGCACGGCCGCTACGCGCGGCCTCGGCGTACCGCGTCGGGCGCCTCGATGCGCCTGAGTTCGTTCCTCGCACCGCTCTCGGCCGGCTTCATCACCGTGCTCGTCGGCTTCACGAGTTCGGCGGCGATCGTCTTCCAGGCCGCGCAGGCGGCCGGCGCCGATGCGCGCACCATCGGGTCGTGGATGCTGGCGCTCGGCGTCGGCATGGGGCTGACCTGCATCGGCCTGTCGTGGCGCTACCGGATGCCGATCGTCACCGCGTGGTCCACGCCCGGCGCGGTGCTGCTCGCGACGAGCCTGCACGGCGTGACGCCGGCGCAGGCGACGGGCGCCTTCGTGTTCAGCGGGATCCTGGTCGTGCTGGCGGGGGCCACCGGCTGGTTCGAGCGCGTCATCGGCCGCGTGCCGCTGTCGCTCGCCGCGGCGCTGCTGGCCGGCGTCCTGTGCCGTTTCGCGCTCGAATCCGTCGGCGCGGTCGTGCGCGAACCGGTGCTGGTGCTGACGATGTTCGCGATCTATCTCGCGGGCAAGCGCTGGTTCGCGCGCTACGCGGTGATCCTCGTGCTGCTCGGCGGACTCGGGCTCGCAGCCCTCACCGGACGGGTTCGCACCGACGCGTTCGCCGCGCTCGCGCCGGGCGACTGGCTCGCGGCGCCGGTCTGGGTCGGCCCGGAATTCGCGCTGCCGGTGCTGATCGGCGTCGGCCTGCCGCTGTTCATCGTCACGATGGCGTCGCAGAACGTGCCAGGCGTCGCCGTGCTTCGCGCCTCCGGCTACGCGCCGCCGGTGTCCGCGGTGGTCGGCTGGACCGGGGTCGCGACGGTGCTGCTCGCGCCCTTCGGCGGCTATGCGTTCAACCTCGCGGCGATCACCGCGGCCTTGTGCACCGGCGAGCAGGCGCACGAGGACCCGGCGAAGCGCTGGATCGCGAGCGCGGCGGCCGGTGCGTTCTACCTGGTGCTCGGGCTGCTCGGCGCGAGCGTCGCCTTGTTGTTCGGCGCGTTGCCGGGCGAACTGATCGTCGCGATCGCCGGTATCGCGCTGCTCGCGACGATCGCCGGCGGCCTGCAGGTCGCGATGGCGGACGAGACCTGGCGCGAGGCGTCGCTGGTGAGCTTCCTCGTGACGCTGTCGGGCGTGCAGTTCGCGTCGATCGGCTCGGCGTTCTGGGGGCTGGTCGCGGGCATCGCCACGGCACTCGCGCTGCGGCGCGCGCGGCCTCGGGTGCCGCCTCAGAACAATCGGTAGCCGCCGTCGATCACCAGGCAGTCGCCATTGTGGTAACGCGACGCGTCGCTCGCGAGATAGACGGCGATGCCGCCGAAATCCTCCGGCGTGCCCCATCGGCGGATCGGGATCCGCGGCAGCACCGCCTGGCTGAAGGCGTCGTTGCCGGTGGCGGCGGCGGTCATGTCGGTCTCGATCCAGCCCGGCAGCACGGCGTTGCTGCGGATGCCGTGGCGGGCGAGTTCGACGGCGAGCGCGCGCACGAGCGAGACCAGCGCGCCCTTGGTCGCGCCGTAGTGTGCGCTGCGCGCCGCACCCTCGATCGCGGCGAGCGACGCGGTCGCGACCAGCGAGCCGCCGCCGCCGCGCGCGACCATGTGCGCCGCCGCGGCGCGCAGCGTGTGGAACGCCCCGTCGAGATTGACGCGCATCACCCGACGCCACTCGTCGTCGGCCAGCGTCGGGAACGGCTGCTTGAACCCGGCGACGCCGGCGTTCGCGAAGCAGGCGTCGACGCGGCCGAGCGCGGCGACGGTCGATGCGAAGCAGCGATCGACGGCGGCCGGGTCGCCGACGTCGCAGATCTCGGCGTGCACGCGCACGCCGCAGGCGCGCAGGCGGTCGAGCGCGGCGGCGTTGCGCGCGCCGTCGGTGCCCCAGATCGCGATGTCGGCGCCGGCCCGCGCCAGCGCCTGCGCGAAGCCCAGCCCGATGCCCCGGTTGCCGCCGGTCACGAGCGCGACCTTGCCGCCGAGGTCGAACGGCGGACGGACATCCTGCGGCGGATTCGGGGTTGCGGACGGCAGGTCGGTCATCGGGTGCGCTCCAGGGTGGGCTGCGCGCCGGGCGGCGCGCGGCGAATGGCGGGAAACGAATGGCGGGTAACGGATGGCGGGAAACGATACCCGAAGCGCTCGCGCGGCGTTGCGGCAATGCCCTTCGGACCGGCACGGTTGCCGTCGGTGCCGGCATCAACGCCTAGAATGAAACGGTTTCACCCATGAGGAGGGGATCGATGTCGGATTGGCAGGGGGGCGCCGCGACGGCGCAGGGGTCACGGGTGCCAACGGCGCCATCGGCGCTGGCGTTCGCGCGAGGCGCGAGGCGCCGGACACGGCTGGCGATCGGCCTCGTCACGGTGTCGCTCTTCGTCGCCGCCTGCGGCAACGACGACCCGCCGGCTCGGGGCACGCTGATCGACAGCACCAGCACGGGCCAGTTCAGCGTCCAGGCGATCGACGCCGCGACGACCGCGAGCGGCGTCCAGGTGCTGTCGGGGCCGGCGCGCTGCGATGTCGACGTGAGGCGGGTCGGCTACTACACGCCGGGGCCGAAGGGCGAGGAGGACGTGAAGGTCGTCGCCGCGATGCTGGTGCCGAGCGGGGCCGGTTGCCCGGGCCCGTATCCGCTCGTCGCCTACGATCGCGGCACCGACGTGCTCGCGAGCCGCGACTTGTCGAACCCCACCGACGGCGAGACGCAGCTGTTGATCGCGATGCTGGCAGGCCAGGGCTACGTGGTCGTGACGCCGAACTACCTCGGCTACGCCGGGTCGACCTGGCCCGACCATCCCTACCTGCACGCCGACAGCGAGGCGTCGACGACCATCGACGCGATCCGCGCGGCGCGTTCGGCGCTCGCCGACAGCGGCGTCGCGCTCAACGGCCGGGTGATGCTGGCCGGCTACTCGCAGGGCGGGCACGCGTCGATGGCGACCCAGCGCGTCATCGAGCGCGACCTGCGCACCGAGTTCAACGTCGTCGCGAGCGGCCACATGTCGGGCCCGTACAACCTCACCGGCTCGTTCGTCGACGGGCTGGCGCTGCTGCCGACGGGATCGGCCGGTTCGACGATCTTCTCGCCGTTCGCCATCACGAGCTTCCAGAAGGTCTACGGCGACCTCTACGCCGATCCGGCCGAGTACTTCAAGGCGCCATACGCGAGCGGCATCGGCTCGCTGCTGCCTGGCCCGCTCACCAGCACCGAGCTGATCACCTCCGGCAGGCTTCCGCCGCTGCTCGGCGACCTGATCACCGACAAGCTGCAGGCCGACCTCGCGAATCCCGCTTCGCGCCTGCGGGCCGCGCTCGACGCGAACTCGCTGATCGCGTGGACGCCCGCGACGCCGATGCTGCTGTGCGGCGGGAGCCGCGATCCGGTGGTGGCGTTCAAGAACGCGCAGGACGCGCAGGCGGCGTTCGCCGCACGCGGCGTGTCGGTGGTGACGATCGACGTCGAGACGGTGCCCGAGTTCGCGGCGCAGTTCCCGGCGCAGCTGGGTCCGGCGCAGCTCTCGGCGTACCACGGCACGACGGTGCCGCCGTTGTGCATGAAGGTCGTGCGCGACTCGCTGTTCAGCCTGGTGAAGGGCTAGCGGTACGCGGCCAGCCCGTCGAGCGCCTCGCGAAGGCCGGCCACCAGCGAATCGACGATCGCGGCGACCGGGCGCGGCTCGCCGACCCACGCGACGCTCTGGCCCGCCGCTTCGTAGACCAGCGGCGCGACCTCGTGCTCCTCGACCGCGGCGAGGAGGTCGCCGGTGAGCGCCTGCTGCCACGGCATCGCCAGCGGCTCGGGCGCGCCCGGCGCGTGCCACTCGTCGGTGAACGCGCTCTTCACGACGCGGCACGGCTTGCCGCTGTGCGCACGGGTGATCACCGTGTCGCCGCTGCCGGCGGCCTTGAGCTTCGCCGACAGCGCGGCGGGCAGGCGATGCTCGACGCTGCCCAGCCACACGGTGCCGAGCCACGCGCCCTGCGCGCCCATCGCGAGCGCCGCCGCGATCTGGGCGCCGGTGCCGATGCCGCCGGCCGCGAGCACCGGGCGTCCGTCGGCGGCCTCGATCACCTGCGGCACGAGCGTGAAGGTGCCGATCGCGCCGGTGTGCCCGCCCGCGTCGTAGCCCTGCGCGACGAGGATGTCGACGCCGGCGTCGACCGCCTTTCGCGCGTGGCGCGCGGTACCGACGAGCGCAATCGTCGCCAGGCCCGCACCACGCACGCGGGCGATCACCGCCGGCGGCACGCCGGTCGCGGCGGCGAAGACGCCGATCCCCGATCCGATGACCGCGTCGACCTGCTCGTCGAACAGCGCCTTCGAGCGCACGTACTGCGAGAAGAAGTTGCCGCGTGACGCGGGTGGCACGCCGTACTTGCGCGCGATGCCGGCGACGAACTCGCGGTGCGCGGCGGGCACGCCGGCGGCGAGCGACTCGCGACTCGCGTCGTCGGGGATGCCTGCCGGCAGCAGCAGGTCGACGCCGACCGGGTGATCGGGGCACAGCGCCCGCAGCGCGCGCAGTTTCTGCGCGAGCTGCGAAGGGCCGTCGCGCGCCGCGGCGTAGACGCCGAAGCCGCCGGCGCGCGAGATCGCGGCGACGACCTCGATGCTGTGCGCCAGCCCGAACACCGGATAGCGGATGCCGAGGCGTCGGCACAGCGCGTTGGTCAGCGGGTCTGGCTGCATCGGATTCCCGTGGTCGGTTGCGCGAGGCGCAAGGTGTCGGGACGCGCCCGCGTCACGCGAACAGGTCGGGGTCGAAGTCCAGGCACGGGTGCCGAGGCATCGCCGCGGCCGCGCGCACGACCGCGCGGCCGACGACGTTCTTGTGGATCTCGCTGGTGCCTTCGCCGATCTGGTTCATCTTCGCGTCCCGCATGAAGCGCTCGAGCGGGTACGCGCGCAGGTAGCCATTGCCCCCGAGCAGTTGCAGGCAGTCGACGACGACCTTCATGCAGAGGTCGGTCGCGTGCATCTTCGCCATCGACGCGTGCAGCGGCACCTCGGGGTCCGACGAATCCCGGTCGTAGCGCAACGCGCTCGCATACACCTGGCAGCGTGCCGCCTCGATCCGGGCGGCCATCTCGCCGATCATCCAGCGAATGCCCTGGTGCTCGCCGACGGCAACGCCGCCGACCTTGCGGTGGCTCGTGTACTGGGCGGCGATCTGCAGCGCGCCGGCCATCCGCCCGAGCGCGATCGCCGCGTGTCCGATTCGCGCGCGCACCAGCGTATCCTGCGCGAGCGCCATGCCCCCGCCTTCGCTGCCGAGCAGGTTGCCCGCGGGCACCTCGACGCCGTCGAAGCGCACGACGTTCGCAGGCACGCCGTGCCAGCCGGCCTTGGGCAAGTCGGGCGAGACGGCGAGCCCGGGCGAACCCCGCTCGACGAGCAGCGCGCTCAGGCCGCGGGCGCCCGCCGGCGCGTCCGCGAGCCGCACGGTCACGACCATGCAGTCGGCGACGCCCGCGCGCGTGATGAACTTCTTCGTGCCGCTGATCCGGTAGCCCTGCGCCGTGCGCTCGGCGGTCGTCGACAGGCCGGCGAGGTCCGAACCGGCACCGGGCTCGGTCAGCGCGAACGCCGACTGCAGGCGCCCGGCGGCGAGGCCGGGAAGCCACTTCTCGCGAAGCGCCGCCGAGCCGCCGGAGACGATCGCGCGGGTCGAGAGCTCGGTTCCGGTGACGAGCGACGCGGCGGTGCCGCAACTGCGCGCGATCGTCTCGATCATCAGCACGCGCAGCAGCATCGACGCCTCGCTGCCGCCGTACTCGCGCGGGAACGCGGTGGCGATCACGCCGGCATCGGCAAGGTGGCGGAAGGTGCCCCACGCGAAGCCCTCGTCGCGCCCGACCGCGTTCGCCTGCGGCCCGATCGTCGTCGCGACCAGTTCGCGCACCCGTTCGAGCAAGGCCTGCTCGTCCGCATCCAGGCGCACGAGCGGGTGGTGTCGGTCGTCCATCATCATTGCGTGCTCGCCTCTCAGGTTGCTCGATGCGCCAGCCGGTGGCGTCGCTTCAGGAAGCCGGCGCGCCGGCCGGGATCAGCGAGACGCCGACGCCGTCGAGCCGGAGCATCGCGGTATCGCCGAGCCGCAGCCCGTCGTGCGGGCCGGTGCCGATCATGAACACCTCGCCGAGCGCGGTGTCGAAGGTGAACTCCCAGCCGTGCCCCAGGTACGCCGCCTTCGCGAGTCTACCGGGCAGCGCAGCCCGGTCGGGTGCCGCGGCGATCGACCACGCCTGCGGGCGTACGGCGACCCTCGGCGATGGGCCGCCGCGCGTCGCACTGCCCGGCGGGCCCACCTGCAGCGGACCGAGCCAGACGGCGCCGTCGTCGTCGACGCGTGCGTCGAAGAGCCGGGCCTCGCCCATGAAGCCGGCGACGAATTCGTCGACGGGGCGCTCGTAGAGTTCGCGCGGCGTGCCTTCCTGGGCGATGCGCCCGCGGTTCATCACGACGATCCGGTCGCTGACGGCGAGCGCCTCGGCCTGGTCGTGCGTGACGTAGGCGACGGTCAGTCGCAGGCGCTGCTGGATCGTGCGGATCTCCTCGCGCATGTCGCGGCGCAGCCGCGCATCGAGATTGGACAGCGGTTCGTCGAAGAGCAGCACCGCCGGCTCGAGCACCAGCGCGCGTGCCAGCGCGACGCGCTGTTGCTGTCCGCCGGACAGCGCCGACGGCAGCCGCCGCTCGAAGCCGGCGAGCCCCACCGCGTCCAGCGCCGCCGCGGCCCTGTCCCTGAGCGCGGCACCTTTCATGCCCGCCATCCGCAACCCGTAGCCGACGTTCTCGAGCACGTCCATGTGCGGGAACAGCGCGTAGCTCTGGAACACGAGGCTGACGTTGCGCTCGGCCGGACCGCGCCGCGTGACGTCTTCGCCGTCGATCAGGATCGTGCCGTCGGTCGGCATCTCGAGGCCCGCGATCATGCGCAGCGTCGTCGTCTTGCCGCAGCCCGAGGGCCCGAGGATCGTCGTCAGCGTTCCGCGCTCGACCGCGAGGTCGATGCGGTCGACCGCGAGCGGCGCGTCACGATCGTCGCCATAGCGCTTGCTGACCGCACGGAACTCGATGCCGGGGGCGGTCGCGCGGGGCGGCGCGCCCGGCGCGGACTGCGCGGCGGCGCCGGCGGTGGCGAGGGGGCGAGGGCTCATGCGTCGGAGGCTCCCGGTCGGGGTGGGGTGGGTGCGGCCACGGCGCCGGCGCCGGCGGTGGCGGTGCGCCGACCGAGCCGGCTCTCGCCGACGGTCCACTGGATCAGCCCGGTCACGATCGCCATCAGTGCCATCAGCACGGTGCAGTACGCGAGCGCGATCCCGTAGTCGCCATTGCCGACGCGCCCGATGATGTAGGTCGTCGCCAGTTCGTTCTCGGCGGTGACGAGGAATATCACCGCCGACACGGTCGTGATCGCCCGCACGAAGCTGTAGGTCAGCGCCGCGACCAGCGCCGCGCGCAGCAGCGGGACGGTGACGAGGCGCAGCGTCTGCGCGGTCGACGCGCCGAGCATCGACGAGGCCTCGTCGAGCGATGCGTCGATCTGCCTGAGCGCGGCGGTGCCGGCGCGCACGCCGACCGGCAGGTTCCGGAACATGAAGCACAGCACGATGATCAGGCCGGTGCCGGTGAGTTCGAACGGCGGCACGTTGAACGCGAGGATGTAGCTGACGCCCAGCACCGTGCCGGGAATCGCGAAGGCGAGCAGCGCCGCGAACTCGAACGCGGGCTGACCCGCGAAGCGGGTGCGCGCGAGCAGCCACGCGATCAGCAGGCCGAGCGCCGCCGTCAAGGGCGCCGAGACCGCCGCGAGCTCGATCGTCGTGAAGAACGAGTTCCACGCGGTGCCCGCCCACACCAGGCCGAAGCGGCCCGCCTCGATCGCGAACGCCGTCTGGAAGTGCGCCAGCGTGAAGGTGTAGTCGCGCCCCCAGTTGCGCACGAACCCGCCGGACAGCGCGAACAGGTAGATCGTCGCGGTGAACGCCAGCCAGGGCCAGGCGATGCCGTTGACCGCGCGGCGGATCGGCACGGGCAGCGACAGCGGCACGCCGGCGTCGCCCTTGCCGCCGACCGTCGTGAAGTCGCGACGGCCGAGCACGCGCCGCTGGAGCGCGAACACGACGAGCGCGAAGGCCAGCAGCACCAGCGACAGCGAGGCCGCGCGCCCCTGGTCGTACTGCGCCCCGACGATCGCGAAGAAGATCTCGGTCGAGAGCACCGAGAACTGCCCGCCGACGACGATCGGGTTGCCGAAGTCGGCGATGCTCTCGATGAACCCGACGAGAAACGCGTTCGCGAGCCCCGGGCGCAGCAGCGGCAGCGTCACCCTGAAGAAGGTCTGCGTCGGGCTGGCGCGCAGCATCAGCGACGCTTCCTCGAGGCTCGGCGCGATCGCCTGCACCACGCCGCGCATGATCATGAACGCGATCGGCGTGAACGCGAACATCTGCGCGAGCCAGACCCCGCCCGGTCCGTAGAACCAGCGTGTCGGCGTGATCCCGAACATCGACTCGAGCGCGGCGTTGACGACGCCGGCGCGGCCGAACAGCAGGATCAGCCCGAGACCGACGACGAAGGGCGGCGTGATGATCGGCAGCATCGCGAGCACCTGCAGCAGGCGCCTGTGGCGGCGGTTCCCGCGTTCGGCCATCAGCGCGATCGCGGTACCGAGCACCGTGGTGCCGGTCGCCGTCAGCAGCGCGAGCGCCAGCGTGTTCCAGGCGACGCCGCACCGCACCGCTCCGCCCAGGCAATCCAGGCCCCAGACGCGCTCGCTCGTCATCCGTGCGGCGAAGGTCGCGAGCGACCATCCGCCGTCCTCGTCGAGCAGTGCGCCCGTCAGCGCCTTGAGCACCGGCCAGGCGATGAAGATCGCGAGCATCGCGCTGCAGAAGACCACCGCGCACGCGGTGAAGCGGTCGCCGCGGAACCGGCCGCGGGTCGCGAGGCCGCACGCGAACACCATGCAGGCCGAGAGCATCGCGAGCGCACCGCCCCAGCCGATGCCGAACTGGTTCGACTCGATCTCGCCGAACAGCGACGCGAGCCACGCGCCGGACCACCCGCGCGCGCCGATCGCGAGTCCGCTCGCGAGCAGACCGGCGGCGGCGAACAGGCCGCCCGCGACGACCAGCGCACCGGCTCGCGGGTGCGGGCCCCGGGCGGCGGCCGCGTCGCGCGGGCCGCCGCCGCGCGCATCACGCCAGACGCCGACGGCGGCGACCGCCAGGCCCGCCAATCCGACGAGCAGCCACGGGCGCTGCTGCGTCAGCGACTGCGTCAGCCCGTTGGCGAGCCCGCCGCCCGCGAGGAGTCCGCTCGACCACAGCTGCGCGAGGCCGTCGACGATGCCGCCGGCGGTCTCGCCGTCCTGCAGCGCATACCAGGGGAGCAGCAGGTAGGCGAGCGCGCCGACGACGAGCCAGCCGAGCGCGACGCGGTCGAGCCGGCCGCCCGGGGTCGCGCGCATCGGGCTATCGGGGCAGCGCGTTCACGTCCTTTTCCCAGCGGGCGATCAGGCGGCGGCGTTCGGCGCTCGAGCCGTACTTCGCGTAGTCGTAGTCGATGAACCGGATCTTGCGGAAGTCGGGCACGTTGGGGTCGATCTTCGCGGCCTTGTTCGACGGCACCTGGAACTGCTTGGCCGCCGCCGCCATCTCCTGCGCGGGCGCGGTCAGCGCCCACTCGTAGAACTGCTTGGCCGCCGCCAGGTTGCGCGCTCCCCGGATGATGCTCATCGAGCCGATCTCGGCGCCGGTGCCCTCGGAGGGCGTCACGGTCTCGACCGGGAACCCCTTGAGCCGTTCGCCGGGCCCGTCGTGCACGAAGCTGATCGACACGCCGGTCTCGCCGCGCGCGACCGCCTTGATCGGGCCGGTGCCGCTGCGGGTGTACTGGCTGATGTTCGGATGCAGCCGCTTCATGTAGTCGAAGGCCTTCTCCTCGCCCATCAGCTGCACCAGCGTCGCCACCATCGTGTACGCCGTGCCGCTCGACGCGGGATTCGCGACCTGGATCTCGCCCTTGTACGCGGGCTTGAGCAGGTCGGCCCAGCTGGTCGGGGGCGCGAGCTTCTTCTTCGCGAGGATCTCAGGGTTGTAGCCGAAGCCGAGCGGACCGGAATAGATGCCGACGGTGCGGTAGCCCGACTGCTTCGCCTGGTCCTGCGCCCAGGGGTGCAGCTGGGCGAGCGACGGCGACCGGTACTCCAGCGTCAGCTTCTGCTCGGCCGCCTGCAGGTGCGGATCGCCGGTGCCGCCGAACCAGACGTCGGTCTTGGGGTTCTCCTTTTCGGCGATGATCTGGGCGAGTGCCTCGCCCGAGCCCTTCATCGCGACGTTGACCTTCACGCCGGTGGTCTTCGCGTAGACGGTGGAGATCATGTTGCACCACTCGGCCTGCACCGAGCAGATCACGTTGACTTGCTGGGCCTGCGCGACGCCGGTCGCGGCGATGCCGGCGCCGGCGAGCAGTGCCGGCATCCAAGGTCTTGGGTTCAAGGCGGTCTCCAGTGGTCCCGGCGATCGACCGGGTCGAGGTTGTCTAGACAGGAATGGCTCGGCCGCGATCTTACTGCCTCCGGCAGTCGGTGCGGCACCTCGCGCCGGGCCCGACGAAGCCTGCCTCCCGGGCCGCCGCGGCACCGCCCGGTGCCCCGCCCGGTGCCCCGTCGGGGGCGCCGGCGGGGGCGCCGGCGGCAGGGCGGACGGCCCGCCTGAAACCTTTCGCAACACGAAGGGCGCGAGTTAGACTCGTTCGGCTGATGACCGTTGAACCTTTCCCGGTCGACCGACGACCTACGCGATGAAAAAGAACGCTGCAGACCTGCCTGAAGACGAGGCGCGTGCCTTGCTGGATCGGTTGATCCGGCGCGACGAGAAGGCCCTGCGGGAGTTACATCAACTGTTCGGGCGCCGGATCTACCTGTTTGCGGTAAGCCGGTTGCGCGACGAAGACGCGGCGGAAACCGTCATGACCGACACCCTTTTCGAAGTCTGGAAGCACCCCGACCGTTTTCGCGGCGAGTCGCGGCTGTCGACCTGGATCCTCGGCATCGCCAAGTACAAGGTGCTGAACGCCTTCCGCTCGACGGATCGCGAGCACGAGGACATCGACGACCACGCCGAGACCATCGCCGACCCGAGCGCGAACGTGCTCGGCGGCATCGAGGCGCAGGAGCAGCAGCGGCTGCTGATGGAGTGCATCGACGCGCTGTCCGGACCGCAGCGCGAGTGCATGCAGCTCGTCTTCCTCGAGGGCATGGCCCTCGCAGAGGTCGCCGACATCCAGAAGGTGCCCGAAGGGACCGTCAAGACCCGGATGTTCCACGGACGCAAGAACCTGAAGGACTGCGTCGAACGCAAATACGCTGGAGTGAAATCATGAACGCACGTCCCGTCACGAAAATCGATCGCGATCCCGCCAAGCTCGACGAGGCCCTCGGCTGGTACGCCAGCGGCGCGCTCGACGAGGAGGACGCGCGCTGGGTCGAGGCGCAGCTCGATGCCGACCCGACGCTACGCGTCGACCTCGAGTTCGACCACGCGATCGGCGACGCGTTCCAGCGCAAGCTCGACGAACTGCCGGTCGACCTGGGATGGACGAAGCTGCTGCAGCGGGTCCGTACCGAGGCAGCCGCCGAGCACGCAGGTGCCCGCGGTACCGAATCGCGGAAACAGGCCGTCGAGTCCGGCGAATCGCCGATCGCACGCCTGGTCGCCTGGTTCTCGGGCATCCTGACGCCGCAGCTCGGCGCGGCGATGGCGGTGCTGCTCGCGGTGCAGACGGTGACGGTGGTGTATCTGCTCGGCAACCAGGAGCCGCAGACGGTCGAGTTCCGCTCGGCGGCGGGCACGCAGCAGGTGCCGGTGATCCGCGCGATGTTCGACGCCGGTCTCACCGAACGGTCGTTGCGCGAGGCGCTCGGCGCGCAGGGCGCGTCGATCATCGACGGCCCGAACGATCTGGGCGAATATGTGATCCTCGCGCCCGGACGCGACGCGCAGGCGGTCGGCGATGCGCTCAGGCAGGCGGGCGTGGTGGCCGGCTTCGTGATCGACCAGCGCGTCGTCCAGACGAAATAGGCCCCGGACCGCGCGCCGACGACGGGCCTCTGGTTCATGCCGCAGGAAGGAGCACAGACCATGAACACCGTATCCGTCCCTCACGACTCGACCCTGGCCGACGGCATCGCAGGTGCGCTGCCGCAGCGCAGGCGGCTGGTGCGCGGCATCGCGGCGTCGCTCGCGGGCGCGTCGGTGCTCGGCCCGCTCGCGGCGCCGCGTCCGGCGCTGGCCGGGCGGGTGATGGTGCCGGAGCGTCGCAGCGCGCTCGTGTTCGGCAATGCCGACTACCCGACCGCGACGCTGCGCAACCCGGTTCGCGACGCACGGCTGGTGACGTCGACGCTGAAGGAACTCGGCTTCAAGGTGTCGCTGGCCGAGAATGCCAGCCTCGCGACGATGCGGGAGTCGCTGCGCGACTGGCTGATCGCGTCGGCCAACCACGACGTCCGGGCCTTCTACTATGCGGGCCACGGCGTGCAGTACCGGGGCTCGAGCTTCCTGATTCCGGTGGACGCGGTGTTCGAGGCCGAAGACGAGATCGTCGCCAAGGCCTTCAACCTGCAGGACCTGATCGGGCGGCTGTCGCGCACCGAGCGTGGCGTCAATTTCGTGATCCTCGACGCCTGCCGCGCCGATCCGAAGGCGCTGCTGACGCAGGTCACCCGCCGCACGCGGTCGCTCGAGAACCCGCCCGAACCGGGGTTCGCGCCGGTGCCGGCACCGCGCGGCACGGTCATCGCGTATTCGACCTCCCCCGGCGCGCTCGCCGCGGACGGCCGCAACGCCACCAACAGCGTGTTCACCCGCGTGCTCGCCGAGCAGATGCGCAAGCCCGGCGTGCCGATCGAGACGGTCTTCAAGCGCGTGCGCATGGCGGTGATGCGCGAGACCCGCAACGCGCAGGTGCCGTGGGAGACCAGCAGCCTGGTCGGCGACTTCTGCATGCGGCCGAACGCGGCCGGCGAATGCGGGATCGACGGCTGAGGCGGACGCGGTCGACCGCCCCGGAAGGCACGGCGACCGACGCCCGCCTCCGGGGCGCATGAATCCGGAATCGGCGTGTGCGCGTGCCATTCGATGTCGCTTGCAGGCGACAGAGGGTTGACACCACAATCGTGGCCGATTCAGTGATGCGCCCCGGAAGGCATTGAATCCGAGGGCGTGGCCAAGCCACCCGCATCGCACTGTCCCGACGCAGCCCCGGCCGGGGGCGCGCTGGCGGCGTGGTCGTCGCGCCCGTGCTCGATCTCGACCCCCACACACCGTACCCATTCGAGGCTGAATCATGATCTCTTCGAGAACCCGCCTGGCTCGCGTCGGACTCGGTCTGCTGACCACGAGCCTGTTCCTGTCCGCCTGCGGCGGCTCGGACGACGCGACCAGCGTCAGCGCGAACCCGCCCGCGGCGACGCCGCCGGCCGCGTCGACGCCCGCCGCGACGCCGTCGCCGGCGAGCCCGCCGCCATCGAGCCCGCCGGCGGCGGCGCCCGCCACGGTCGGCACCGGGCTGCCGTGCACGCCGCTCGCCGCGACGGCGACGCAGGCCGGCACCCGCTTCGATTGCGTGGCGGTCGGCGCCGCGCTGCAGTGGCATCCACGCGGCAGCCGGCCGAATCCGCTGGGACGCGGCGAGGCGACGACCGTGACGACGGATTTCGCCAGCTGGCGGATCAGCGTGACCGGATTCGAGCCCGACATCAACGCCCGCATCGCCGCCGCCGCCGCCACCAATCCGCTGCCGCCCGCAGGATCGCAATACGCCGGATTGAACGTCGAGCTGACCTTCCTGGGCGGCAGCGGCGTGAACCGGGTGCGCAACGGCGTGTACCTGTTCGGGCTCACCGCCACGACCGATGCGCTCGAGCGCTGGGACAGCAACGCGTTGCCCGAGGGCGACTGCTGGATCAACGAGTCGGTCGACGTCAACGCGACGAAGGCGTGCACGATGCCGTACCTCGTGCCGGTTGGCGATCTGGGCACGATCGACTTCTACGCGGCGGACATCCTCGGCAATCCGCTCGTCTACTTCCGCGGCGCCGCGCGCTGAGCACGCGGCGGCGTCGATAGCGGGACCGGGCGCTAGATCGCGCCGCTGCGCGCGATCGCGAAGTCCGGCACGCCGCGCGGCGAGATCGACACCGGCGTCTGGCGTCCCTCGGTGAGCCGCGCGACCTCCTCGGACACGAAGAAGTCCAGGCCCTTGAGCGTCACGCGGCCGCTGCGGTTCAGGTCGGCCTGGCCCGACAGCCCGGCGAGCACGGCCTTGGTGAATGCCCCGTTGCCCCAGGCGTCGTTCTCCTCCGACAGCTGCCGGCTCGACGAGGACGCGAACACGATCACGCCGTTCTCCTCCGACGACAGGTCGTTCGCGACCCGCGCGAGCTCGCTGCTGCCGGCCGCGCTCAGCGCCTTGCCGCCGAAGCAGGTGTCGACGAACAGGATCGCCTTGCCGCGCATCCTCCCCAGCGTCGCCCGAAGCGCCGACTCGGGCACCGCGCTCGTGGAGAGCCGGCGCAGGTCGGCTTCCCACGGCAGGAAGTAGTACACGCCATCCTTCGCGTTGACGCCGTGCCCGGCGATGAACACGATGCCGACGTCGCCGGGCGCGACGCTGCTGCTCAGCCAGTCGAGCCCCTCGAGGACGGCGGCACGGTTCGCCGTCTTGTCGACCAGCACGCGCGTGAAGACCTCGCGGTAGAGCAGGCCGCGCTGGCCGGCGAACTGACGCGCGATGTCCTGCGCGTCCTTCGACGCGAGGCCGAGCTGGTACTCGGGACGCTGGTACTTGCTGATGCCGATCGACAGCACGAAGAGCCGGGGCAGCGACGTGGCGGCGGGGGCGGCGGACGCGGGCGCGGCCGGCGCGAGCGGTACCGGCGCGGTGAAGGGCGTCGCCGACGCCGTGGCGGCGGGTGCAGCGGCGGGTGCGACCGGCGCGACCGGCGCGACCGGCGCGACCGGTGGCGCGGCCGCCGCGGCGACGGGCGGCGCGGCGACGGTCAGCGGCTCGGACACGCCGTGCACGTTCTTCGCGAGCAGCTGGGTCAGCGAACCC
Source organism: Lautropia sp. (assembly GCA_050248115.1). Classification (GTDB taxonomy): domain Bacteria; phylum Pseudomonadota; class Gammaproteobacteria; order Burkholderiales; family Burkholderiaceae_E; genus Lautropia. The sequence goes on along the minus strand of JBFWSZ010000005.1, from coordinate 252,696 downwards.
GCGCGCGGCGCCGCGATCGCGATCGAACCGCGCCGGGTGCCGTCGGTCGGTGCACCGAGCCGGATCGACGATGGCGGGACCGGACGGCCGTCGACCCGCACGTCGATGTCGGTCTGCACCTCCGCGTTGCGCAGCGAGAACGCGATCTGCCAGGTGCCGCCGTCGCGTCGGACCGCGTCGCCGCCGGCGAGTTCGATCACCGGCGGGAACGCCTGCGGCGCGGCGACCGGCGTCTCGGTGGCCACGGGTGGCGACGACGGCCCGGGCCGCGGCGCGTTCGCGGACGGTGTCGCGGATGGCGTCGAGGACGGCGCCGCAGGCGGTGGCGCGAGGCCGCGCAACAGGCCGTCGATCTCGGCAGGACGGTTGAAGCGCGAGCGAAAGCGCGAGACCGGATGGAAGTCGGCGGTGGCGACGCCCTGGTGGTTCACCGCCCAGCCGATCAGCCGGTCCGCGCCGGTGCTCGCGTCGTAGTAGCCGTCGGGCGTCCAGGCGATCCACCGACCGTCGCGGGTCGCGAGCAGCGACAGCAGCGTCCGGCCGTCGTCGGCGCGCCACCAGCGCAGGCTGCCGTCGGCCATCCCGGTGACGATCACGCGGTCGCCGGCGGTGAGCACGACGGCGCGGGCCTCGACGCCGAGCCGCACGCGCCAGCGCACGCTGCCGTCGCCGGCGATGCGCAGCAGCTGGCGGCTGGTCGCGAGGATCGCGCCGTCGCCGCGCTCGAAGGTCGACAGCGCGCGCGCGACCTCGCCGGGCTCGAGCGCGATCGACCGCCCGCCGACGATCGGGTCGGGCACGTTCTGCCACCGGTCCCGGTTGAACAGGCCGCCGGGCGTGCGGGCGGCCTTCAGCGATGCGTCGGCCGCGCCTTGCCGGAAGCTGCGGGTCGCGAAGTCGAATGTCACCGGGTCGTGGTCGTACGAGAGGTTCCACCCGACCCGCTGGCCGTCGGCCGAGACCCGCAGCGCGGTCGGTTCGCGAAGATCCGGGATCGACGGCTTCACCTGCCGGCCGATCGCGCCGGGCTCGAGGACGCCCCACGACCCGTCGAAGGCGCCGTAGACGAAGCGCGCGCCGCCGATCGGCGCGAGGTCGAGGATCGAGTCGCTCGCGACCTCGAAGTGGCCGACCTGTCGAAGCGTCGTGGCGTCGTGCACGAAGATCGGGAAGCCGAGCGGCCGCTGGTGGCCGGTGCCGGCGACGGCGATCCGGCTGCCGTCGGCGGACCACGCGACGGTCATCAGGTTGCCTTCGGCGAGCGAGGCCACCGGCAGCCTGGCGATCGAACGGCCCGCCGCGACGTCGAAGAGCTCCGGCGCGGCGCCCGGGGTGTTGAAGCCGACGACCAGCCGGGCGCCGTCCGGCGAGAATGCGAGGCTGGCCGGTTGCCGGTCGGCGGTGACGAGCCGCGCGCGTTCGCGCACCTGGCCCTTCGCCGCGTCCAGCATCAGCACGCCGCCGTCGAAGGCGGCGACCGCGACGCGTCCCTCGCGCGAGACGGCGAGGCCGTACGCGGGGCCGCGAAGCCGGGTCTCGTGGCGCAGCGTTCCCTGACGGTCGAAGGCGCGCACCGCGTGGTCGCCGGCGTAGACGGCGAACAGCAGGCTGCCGTCGGCCGACCACGCGAGCCGCTTGACGTCGCCGCCGCGGGCGTCGAACGCGGCGACCGGACTCGCGTCCGACAGCCGGTTCAGCAGGATACGGTGGCCGGCGCCGTCGGGAACGCCGGCGCCCCCGGTGCTGCCGCCGATCGCGACGAGGTCGAGGGCGGGGTGGATCGCGACCCCGTACAGGCGGCCGATCTCGCCGGGCCCGACCCGTGGCCGGATCACGCCGCGCAGGCTGCCGTCGGCGAGTTCCCACACCCGCGCGGTCTTGTCGTCCGACGCGCTGACCATCCGGCGCCCGTCGGGCGAGACCGCGATGCGGCGGACCGCGGCCGCGTGCACGCCGGTCTCGATGCGAAGCACCGTGCTCTCCGGCGGCGCGCGGTCGACGATCCGGTCGGCGGCGCCGGCGGTTGCCGGGACGCCAGCGATCGCCAGCAGCGCGCAGGCCGCGATGGCGATGCGACGAAGGCGGCCGGGGAGGCGATTCAGGCGCATGGGACTTCTGCGGTGGCGGGACGATTCCGGGTTCGGCTAGCCACATTGTCCGGATCGACGCCGATCCCGCAACCGCCGCGAGCGGCCGGTACGGGCGTCGAAGCCCCGGACGATGCCCGCGGCGACGGTCGAAGCGGGAGCGCGAATCCGGTGGGGAATCCGATGCGCAATCCGATCCGGAATCCGCGGTATGCAATCCGGTGTCGGGTCCGCCGTCGGCTCCGGTGTCGATTCGGGGCCCGGAACGTCGTGCGGCCGGCCCCGATGGGGCCGGCCGCTTGCGCATCCTGCGCGTGCCGGTCGGGTCCGCGCGTCGCGCGGTCCGGGCCGGGCGCCGCGGGCGGGCCGATCACTCGCCGCCGCGGAACTGCACCCGGCGGTTCACCGGGCCGAAGGGGTCGGCCGGGTCGATCGGCGCGAGTTCGCCCTGGCCGACGGCGCGAAGACGGGACGCGTCGATGCCGTGCGCCGCCACGAGGTACGCCTTGACCGCGAGCGCCCGGCGCTTGGACAGGCCCAGGTTGTACGCCGGGGTGCCGACCGCGTCGGTATGCCCTTCGATGACGACCGGCCGGTCGGTCGGGATCATCTTGATGCCTTCGGCGACCGCGTCGAGCTGCTCGCGCGCTTCCGGGAAGATCGTCGCGGAATCGAAGCCGAACTGCACCGGCAGCGACAGCGAGGTCGGTGCCGGGCGGCCCGTCACGCTCGAGACCGTCGCCGCGCCCGACGGCGCGTTCAGCGCCATCAGCTGCGAGCCCGCCGGCGTCGACGCCGGCGCGGCGTCGAGCATCTGGAGCCCCCGGGTGCGGATCCCGGTCGGGCGCTGCAGCGGGCCGCCGAGGATCGCGGCGACCGCAGCGGGATCGACGTGCTGGCCGGGACGGTAGACCGAGACGTCCTGCGCGAGCACGGCGCTGGACAGGGAGGAGGCGAACAGCGTGCAGAGGATGGCGCGTTTGAACATGATGTGGCTCCTGGCGAAGGGTTGGTCAGCGGCGCCGAGGCGGCGTCCTTGGTCCTTTGTCGCGTCCGCCTGCCGATCGGTTCAATCAGCCGATCGGTTCAATCGACGTGCTCGACCGTCGCGCTGCCGGAGACCCGGCGCTCGACGCGCGGCCGGCCGCGGTACGCGAGGCTCGCGCTGCCCGCGACGCGCGCGTCCAGCCGGCGCTCGGCGTGAACGGTCGCGTCGGCGCTGCCGTCGATCGTCACGGTGGTGTCGTCGGTACGGAACCCGCCGGCGCGGTAGTCGCCCGAGCCGGCGATCGCGACCGTCTGCCGCTCGGCGCGACCCGACTCGATCGCCATGCTCGTCGAGCCGTTCAGCCGCGCGTCGAGCGACGTGGTCTTCAGGCGGTCGAACACGGCGTCGACGCTGCCGTCCAGCCGCACCGCCAGCGCCGGGGTTTCGAGGGGGCCGACGCGGGCGTCGCCGCTGGCGCGCATCTCGAGTCGCTCGAGCGTGCGCACGCCGACCCGGAACCGGATCGGCTCGGTCGTCGAGAAATTGCCTTCGGCGAAGCGGATCCGCAGCACGCCGCCGTCGACGGTCGTCAGGATCCGGGGCAGCAGCCTCGGTTCCGCCTCGACGCTCAACTGCTCGCGGCCGGACTGCTCGACGATCAGTTCGCCGACCGCATCGCATTCGATCGCGGTGAAGGCGGCGACGGTGCGGGACTCGACCCGCGTACCCGCCGCCGCCGCCGCGCCGCCGGCGCCGCTCGCCGCGGCGACGACGGTAAGGCCGCCGCCGGAGACGAAGCGCCGCCGACTCAGCGAAGCCACGTCGGCACCCGGTCGCTCGCGGTCTCGACGCCCTTGATCAGGCAGGTCGCGTTGCGCGTGTCGGCGATGTACACCGACGAGCCGTTGCGGTCCTTGCCCTGGAACTTCGTCGAATAGCGGCCCGGGGCGAGGTCGATCGACTTGACGCTCTCCTCGAAGACCAGCCGCCCTTCCTGCCAGCAGCGGATCAGGTACGACTCGCCGGCCGACCGGGCCTCGGCGCGCAATGCAGGCTTGTCCTTCGTGTCGGCGGCCTTCGCGTCGGCCTTCGGGTCCGCCTTCGCGTCGCCCTTGGCGCTCGTCGACTTGCCGTTGCCGGCCTTGGCGTTGCCGGGTTTCGCGTCACCCGGCTTCGCGTCGCCGGCGTCCGTGCCGGACGACTGGGCCGTCGGTCGGGCGTCCTTCGCGTCACGCCCCGCCGGACGCGGGTCCGAGGACCGCAGCCGGGGCGCTTCGTCGGCCTGGGCCGGCGGCTCCTCGCTCAGGTCCGCGGTCAGGCTCGCGGCGGCCGGTTGCGGCATCCCGAGCGTGCCGGCGACCAGCGCGGCGCCGAGGATCGCGGCGACGCCACGACCGCGGGTGGAGGGGCGCCAGCCAGGACGGCGGCTGCGCGGCGGGTCACTTGGGGCTGACATGGAAGCTCTCCTGGGCGAACTGGCCGCCGGTCACGTTGAGGAAGGATTGACGGATCTGCTCGAAGCCCGAGACCGGCAGCGGTTCGAAGTCGCCTCCGAAGGCCTCGCGCGGCAGCTTGTTGGAGACGTCGGTCTCGGTGGCGATGCAGGAGACGACCTCGGTCACCTGACGCTGGTTCATCACGATCTGGAACCGCATGTTGCCGGGCAGCGCAAGGGGCGCATTGGGGCTCACGAAGGGGCTGCTCGCCCAGCGGTTCGGGAAGATCCGCGCGACCTGGTTGTTCTCGTCCTGCAGGTAGCAGTAGAGGTTGGCGCCGCGGTTGGGCTGGATCCTCAGGTCGACGACGTCACCGGGTGCGAAGGTCGTGCGGTTGTCGCGCGTCGCCATCGCGAGTTCGAGCGGTGCGCCAGGGGCTGCGCCGGGGCGGGTCGACACCTGCTGCAGCGTCGGCACGCGCGCCGCCTGGGGCGCGGCGACCTGCTTGGCCTGCGGCGGCGGCAGCGCGGCGAGCGGGTCGACGACCACCGGACGCGTCGCGATCGGCCCGAGATTCACCGGGACCGGCACCGGGACCGGCGCCGGCGCCGGCGCGGAGAGCGCGACCTGCGGCGCCTGCCGCGGCGGCTGCGCCGACGCATTCGGTGCCGTGCCCTGCGGGGCCTGCGCCACGGGCTGCTGCGGCGTCGGCGCCTGCGGGCCGCCCTGCGCGCCGGGTTGCGCGCCGGACTGCTGCGCGAGCACGACCGGCTGCGGCTCGCCCGGGACCACGCCCTGCGCGGTCTGTTCGAAGCGCACCGGGGTGTCCGGGCGCTTGATCGTGCGCGGGTCGGTCGTCAGGTAGCGGGTGAACAGCTCCTGCTCGATCACCGCCTCGTTGCTCAGGCCGAGCGCGACCCGGAAGTTCGCGATCGCCTGGTCGATCGCCGGATTGAACTGGCCGTCGACCGGGCCGTCGTAGAAGCCGCGGACGTTGAGCTGGTTCTGGAAGTATGCGATCAGGTTGCCCGGCGTCGTCGCCATCGCGTAGTACCAGTCGCTCATCTCGAGCTTGATGTCTTCGTTGTTCGCCGCGTCGGCGCCCAGGCAGGTCCAGTACGGGATCTTCGTGAGCTTGCCCATCAGTTCGACCGCCGCGAGCTCGATCAGCCCGCGAAGCGCCTGCGTCTGGCCTTCGGCCTGCGTGAAGGTCATGCTGAAGCTGATGCCGAACTTCTTGTAGGCGGCGTCGCCGTCGACGCCGGTGCCCTGCTTGAAGATCACCACCGAGTTCTTCGACGTCACGCCCGGCAGCACCGCCATGTCCTCGGTGTTGAGCATCGTCAGGTCGAGGCCGAGCACCGACGCGGCGGCGTCGCCCGACACGCCGAGGTTCACGAACGGCTGGAAGCCGATGCCCGCGTCCTTCTGCGTGCGGATCACGTTCTCGTCCCACTGCGTGACCGACCCCTTGATGTCGAACTGGGGGATCGTCTGGTAGGCGTTCTGACGTTGCGCGGCCTCGAGGAAGCCGACCATGTTGCCGGCGTCGCGCCCGAAGGCGACGACCCGCAGCGCGCGGCTGCGCCGGCTCATCTGCGACAGCGCCGAGATCAGCATGTCGCGGGTGCCGGCGTTGACCTTCTTGGTCTGGTCCTGCAGCTCCTCGACCAGCGTGCTGACGTCGCGCACCCCATAGTCGATCATCGCGTTGTCCATGCAGCGAAGCGCGTCGGAGAAGCTGGTGATCGAACGGTAGGGTGCCGCCGCGGGCCCTTTCTTCGCCTGCTCGATCCGCTTGTCGGCGTCGGCTTTGACGGCGACCGTCGAGCATCCGGCGAAGGTGGCCGCGGCGAGCGCGGTCCCCAGCAGGCGTCGGGTCAGGTGATGGGGTGGGCGGTTCATGGCGGGTCTCTCCTGGGACGGCGTTTGGGTTCGGGTGGGCTATCCGCAGTCGGGGCCCGGGTTTCGGTCAGCGGCAACCGCCGCGGGTCACGACGTTGGTCGAGTTCGGGGCATAGACGAAGACTTCGCGCGGCTGGCTGCCGATGCGCCCGTTGGTGTTCACGTTGCCGATGTTCTGGCTGCCGCACTGCGTGTTGTCGGTCGACGAGTTCATGCCGAAGCGATCGGTCTCGCGAGCCCGTTGCTGCTGCAGCGTGTTCTGGCGCGTGCGCTCCTTGGCCACCTTGGCGCTGAAGCGCGTGTCGAGCGGGTTGTCGCCGAAGTTCGCTGCGTGGCCCGCCTGGGCTGCCACGAGGCCGATCGAGAACGAAAGCACGAGGGTCTTGACGATGGTATTCATTTCAGGCTCCGTTGGGGATATCGGTTGTCGGGGCCGGCGCGGCCTCTGAAGCGTGAGTCGCGCGCCGGTGGCCGTGGGTTCATTCGTACGCTCGCCGGCCGCCTGGCATGAGGCCGGGCCGGACGGCCGAAGACCCCGGCTTGCGCCGGGGTCTTCGAGGATCTGCCGCCGGAGGGAGGGGTACGCGCCCAGGCGCGCACTCCCCGTCGGCCGGGTTTACTGCGCGAACCCGATCCGCTGGTCGGCGGTCGAGCCGCTGCCACCGGCCGTGTTCGTCGCGTGCGACGCTTCGACGTGCACGTTGACCAGCTTGCCGCTGCCGACGACGACGCCGATGCTCTGCGTCGCTTTCGAGTTCGCGCCGACGGCCGTGTTGACCGCGCGATCGGCGTAGATGCGGCTGTCCTTGATCACGCCGCCGTCTGCCGCGACGCCGATGGCCTGGGCCGCGAGCGAGCCCGAACCCTTGGCCGTGTTCTGCGCGTGGGACGCGCGGATCTCGGTGTCCTTGATCAGCGCGCTGCCGGTCGCCGAGCCGATCGTCTGTTCGGCCTTGGAGTTCGAGCCTTCGGCGGTGTTCTTCGCGTTGCTCGCGTCGATCTGGCTGCCCTGGATGCGGCCGTTGCCGCCGACGACGCCGATCCACTGGCGTGCGGTGCTGCCGCTGCCTTCGGAATAGTTCTTCGCGTTGTTCGCGCGGACGTCGGTGTCCTTGATCTCGCCGGCGAGGACGCTGGCCGAGCAGAGCGCGAGGGCGAGGACGGCGGTGAACTTGGCTGCTTTCATGATCTTGCTCCTGGGGTGTGGGGGGTAGGGGTGCGGTAGCGGCGGCATCGTTGCGCCGTCTGGAACTGAGTCGCCGTCGAGGCGGCGGAGGTTCATCGATCGCGGGAGATTTCGATGCTGCATTGCGGCGAAGCATGCGCCAACGCAAAGGCCCCGGCGCGGTGGCCGGGGCCTGGTCCGCGGTTCCGGTTACTTCGCGACGCCGACGCGCTGGTCGGCCGTCGAGTTCGCACCGTAGGCGGTGTTGGTCGCCTGCGTCGTGTGCACGTGCACGTCGACCAGTTTGCCGTTGCCGCCGACGACGCCGATCCGCTGGAACGCCTTCGAGCCGTGGCCGACCGAGGTGTTGATCGCGTAGTCCGCGTGGATGCGGCTGTCCTTGATCTGGCCGTGGCCGCCCGCCTTGCCGATCGTCTGCTCGGCGCGCGAGTCGGTGCCCTTGGCCGTGTTCTGCGCGTTGCCGGCGCGGATCTCGGTGTCGACCACCTTGCCGCTGCCCGAGACCGCACCGATCGTCTGGTGCGCGTGCGAGCCCGAGCCCTCGGCGGTGTTCTTCGCGTTGCCGGCCTCGACGGTCGAGTCCTTCATCAGGCCTTTGCCGCTGGCGACGCCGATCCACTGCTGCGCGTGGCTGCCCGAGCCCTGCGAGTAGTTCTTGGCGTTGTTCGCGTGCACGTGGCTGTCCTTGATCTCGCCGGCGAGGACGCTGGCCGAGCACAGGGCGAGGGCGAGGACGGCGGTGAACTTGGCTGCTTTCATGATCTTGCTCCTGGGGTGTGGGGGTAAGGGTGCGGTAGCGGCGGCATCGTTGCGCCGTCTGGAACTGAGTCGCCGTCGAGGCGGCGGAGGTTCATCGATTGCGGGAGATTTCGATGCTGCACTGCGGCGAAGCATGCGCCAACGCAAAGGCCCCGGCGCGGTGGCCGGGGCCTGGTCCGGGTGGCGGGGTCCGCAGACCCCGCCCCGGGGTGGTGCCGGCTGCCGCCGGCGCCACCCGCGGTTCCGGTTATTTCGCGACGCCGACGCGCTGGTCGGCCGTCGAGTTCGCACCGTAGGCGGTGTTGGTCGCCTGCGTCGTGTGCACGTGCACGTCCTTCAGCTTGCCGTTGCCGCCGACGACGCCGATCTGCTGGAACGCCTTCGAGCCGTGGCCGACCGAGGTGTTGATCGCGTAGTCCGCGTGGATGCGGCTGTCCTTGATCTGGCCGTGGCCGCCCGCCTTGCCGATCGTCTGCTCGGCGCGCGAGTCGGTGCCCTTGGCCGTGTTCTGCGCGTTGCCGGCGCGGATCTCGGTGTCGACCACCTTGCCGCTGCCCGAGACCGCACCGATCGTCTGGTGCGCGTGCGAGCCCGAGCCCTCGGCGGTGTTCTTCGCGTTGCCGGCCTCGACGGTCGAGTCCTTCATCAGGCCTTTGCCGCTGGCGACGCCGATCCACTGCTGCGCGTGGCTGCCCGAGCCCTGCGAGTAGTTCTTGGCGTTGTTCGCGTGCACGTGGCTGTCCTTGATCTCGCCGGCGAGGACGCTGGCCGAGCAGAGCGCGAGGGCGAGGACGGCGGTGAACTTGGCTGCTTTCATGATCTTGACTCCTGGGGGGGTATGGGGGTGTAGGGTTCAGACCGGCAGCATCGTCGTGCCGTCTGATCCTGAGTCGCACCGGGCGGGGCGCGGGTTCAATCGGGGCCCGCAGAATCCGCGATCGGGGGTCTTCGCGTGCCGCCTCGCGCCATCGGAACGCCGCGTCCTTCGCGCCGCCCCATGAAAAAGACCCGGCCACGGCCGGGTCAAAAAGACCCGGCCGAGGCCGGGTCGAAAGAGGAGATCGAGGGGAAATCGATCAGCGCACGGTGCCGATCCGCTGGATCGCCGGCGTGCCGCTGGAGTCCGCCTGGTTCAGCGCGTTGTCGGCGTTGACGTGCACGCCGTTGAGCGTGCGGCCGTTCTCGGCGACGCCGAGCTGCTGGATCGCGACCGAGTTGGCGCTGTTCGCGATGTTGCGGGCGTTGTTGGCGTTGATCGTGCTGTTGCGCACCGTGCCGCCGCTGCGTGCGACGCCGATGTCCTGCACCGCCAGCGAGCCGCTGCCGCGCGCCTCGTTGACCGCCGTGCCGGCGTTGACGCGCACGTTGTCGATCTTGCCCCCGCCGGTCGCCACGCCGATGTTCTGGCTCGCGGTGCTGTTGGTGCCGCTGGCCGTGTTGCGCGCCGAGTTCGCGTCGATCACGCTGTTGCGAACGCTCGAGCCCGCGCCCGTCGCCACGCCGATCCACTGCTGGGCGGTCGCGCCGGTGCCGGTGGCGCTGTTGCGCGCCGTGCCCGCGAGAATCTCGGTGTCGCGGATCTCGCCCGCATGCAGGGCGCCGGCTGCGGCGACCATCAGCAGCAGGAAGGTTGCCTTGACTGTGTCCATGTCGAACTCCTTGGTGGGTGATGGGCCATGAGTCGACACCGCTCGGAGAAAGGTTCAACGGGGGCGGCACCGGCCATGCGATGGCCACGTGGCCATTCGGGCATGAGTCGCGGCGCCGGCCCGCGCGGTTCAATCGGCCGGTGCCGCCGCCCCGTTCCCGCGACGGTGCCGCACCGCGCCGGCCACCCGTGCCTCGACGAGGTTGCGGTCGTCGGCGAGCGTCATCCACGCGAAGACGCGCTCGTGCAGGCTGCGCGCGAGCGAGAGCCGGTGCGCGGCCACCGGCTCGGCCGCCCAGTCCCAGATGCACAGGTCGGCCGTGCGCCCCGGCTCGAGCGAACCGATCTCGTGCTCGAGCGCGAGCGCCTGCGCGGCGCCGCGAGTCGCCGCGTGCAGCGCGCACCACGCGGTCAGCCGGCGCGCGCCCATCGCCTGCACCTTGTAGGCGTCCGCCATCGTGCGCAGCATCGACAGGCCCGTGCCGGCGCCGACGTCGCTCGCGAGGCTCGTCGCGACGCCGGCCTCGCGCGCGCGCTGCCAGTCGAACAGGCCGCTGCCGAGAAACAGGTTCGACGACGGACAGTGCGCGATCTGCGCGCCGACCTCGCGCAGCCGCGCGCGGTCGGCGTCGTCGAGCCAGATCCCGTGGGCGAGCAGGCTGCGTCGGTGCAGCAGCCCGACCCGGTCGTAGACGTCGAGGTAGCTGCGCGCGTCCGGAAAGAGCTCGCGCACCCATTGCACCTCGGCCCGATTCTCGGCGACGTGGGTCTGGAGGTAGAGCGAGGCGTCGCCGCGGCACAGCGCGCCGGCCATCGCGAGCTGCGCGTCGCTGCTGGTCGGTGCGAAGCGCACCGTGACCGCGTACGCGAGCCGGCCGCGCCCGTGCCATCGCGCGATCAGGTCGGCGCAGTCGCGCCCGGCCCCGGCCGTGTCGTCGCGCAGGCCGTCCGGCGAGTGGCGGTCCTGCAGCACCTTGCCCGTGATCAGCCGCATGCCGCGCGCGTGCGCGTCGGCGAACAGCGCGTCCGCCGAGACCTTGTGCGCGGTCGGGAACACCACCGCCGCGGTCGTGCCGGCGGCGAGCAGGGCGTCGACGAAACGCGTCGCGCCGGCGCGCGAGACCGCCGGATCGGCATAGCGCGTCTCCGCCGGCCAGGTATAGGTCTGGAGCCAGTCGAGCAGTTCGGTGCCGTAGCTCGCGATCACGTCGAGCTGCGGCATGTGCACGTGCGTGTCGACGAAGCCCGGCATCAGCAGGCGGCCGCGATGGTCGATCCTCGCGAAGTCCGTGCCCGGTGGCTCGGGCTGCGCGCCGACGATGCGGCCGTCGTCGATCAGCAGCCAGTGATCCGGCCGATGACGCACGCCTTCGGGCGGCGAATCCGGAGAGCCGACCGCGCCCCAGGCAGGCGAGGCGGTGAAGTCGAGCAGGTCGGCGCGCAGTGCGAGCCGGTTCGGCCTGCGGCCGGCAGTGGCGTCGGGATCCTGCATGCAGCTCGCTCCTCTTTGGGTCCGGGCGGACCCGCGATGGTGACACGACCCGCTTCGCACGGCCGGGCCCTCGTCCGCCGGTCGGGTTTCGCGGGCATGGCCCCTTCCTTGCAGGCATGGCGGATAGCCGCTACGCTCGATCCATGCAAGCTGCGTCGTCTCCCATCCGCTTCTTCCACCGTGGCGCGATCCGTGAGGTCGCGCGCGCGTCCTGCACCCGCACGGTGCTCGACTGGCTGCGCGAGGACGCGCGCCGCACCGGCACCAAGGAGGGCTGCAACGAGGGCGATTGCGGTGCGTGCACCGTCGTGATCGGCACGCTCGCCGCAACCGGAGACCCCGCGAGCGTGCGGGGCCTGCGCCTGGAGACGGTGAACGCGTGCCTGCGATTCCTGCCCACGCTCGACGGCAAGGCGTTGTTCACCGTCGACGATCTCGCGCGTGCCGCACCCGGCGCCGCGCCCGAGCTGCATCCGGTGCAGCAGGCGATGGTCCGCTCGCACGCGTCGCAGTGCGGTTTCTGCACGCCGGGCTTCGTGATGTCGCTGTGGGCACTCTACGAGCAGACGCTGGCGGTGCCCGGCACCCCGCGTCTGCAGCGCCAGCGCATCGCCGACGAACTGTCGGGCAATCTCTGCCGCTGCACCGGCTACCGGCCGATCCTCGACGCGGGCGAGGCGATGTTCGACGGCGCGCCGGTGCGACTCGACACCGTGCCGGTCGTCGCCGCGCTCGAAGCCCTGCGCGCGGCGCGCGACGACGCGAGGCGCGCCGGCGGCGAAGGCTTCGTGTTCGCCGGCACCGACGGCCGCTTCCATGCACCCGCGAGCGTCGACGCGCTGGCGAAGCTGCGCGCCGAGCTGCCGCATGCGCGCCTGTTCGCCGGCGCGACCGACGTCGCGCTGTGGGTCAACAAGTCGCACCGCTTGCTCGGCGACCTGATCTGGCTCGGCGAGGTCGAGGGCTTCGCCGCGATCGAACGCCGCCCGGGGTTGCTGCGAGTCGGCGCCGCCGCGTCGCTCGACGCCGCATTCGGCGCGCTGGTCGACGAGTACCCGTCGCTGTCCGAGGTGTGGATGCGCTTCGCGTCGCCGCCGGTGCGCCACGCCGGCACGATGGGCGGCAACCTCGCGAACGGTTCGCCGATCGGCGACGCCGCGCCGGTGCTGATGGTGCTCGACGCCCGGCTCGAGCTGCGCGCCGGCGACGTCACCCGCGAGGTGCCGCTCGAGGCCTTTTACGTCGACTACATGAAGAACGTCCTCGCCGGCGACGAGTTCGTGCAGGCCATCCTCGTGCCGCTGCCGATCCGACGCCGCGAGGTCAGGGCGTGGAAGGTCAGCAAGCGATTCGACTGCGACATCTCCGCGGTCTGCGGCGCGTTCGCGCTCGAACTCGACGCGGGCGTCGTGAAGTCGGTGCGGATCGCGTTCGGCGGCATGGCGGCGACGGTTCGGCGCGCGACGAAGACCGAGGCGGCGCTCGTCGGTCGCGCCTGGGACAAGGCCGCGATCGACGCCGCCGTCGGCGTGCTCGCCGAGGAGTTCTCGCCGCTGTCCGACATGCGCGCGAGCGCGAAGTACCGCCGCAACATCGCGTGCCGGCTGCTCCTGCGCTTCTGGCTGGAGACCCGGCTCGTCGGCTCGCTCGCGCCCGGCCAGGTGTCGGTGTTCGCGCCGATGGCGCAGGCCCGGCGGCAGGCGCTGCTGCAGCGGGGTGACGCATGAACGGCGTCCCGGCCGACGGCGGCGTCGCGAACGCGGCGGCGCGAGCACCGACGGCGTCCCCGGTCGACGGGTCTCACGACGCGGCGTCCGATCCGGCGCACGACCCGGCACGCGACCCGGCGCACGACGCTGCGACCGACCCGGCGTCCGGATCGCCGTCGCCGTCGCAGCCGACGGCGCAGGTCGGTCGCAGCGTCGTGCACGAGTCCGCGCACCTGCACGTCACCGGCGGCGCGGCGTATACCGACGACCTGCCGGAACTCGCCGGCACCCTGCACGCGGCGCTCGCGCTGTCGCCGCACGCGAGCGGCCGTTGGCGCCGGCCGCCGGGCGACTTCAAGACGCTGCAACGGCTCGCCGCGTTGCCGGACGTCGTGTCGGTGCTGAGCGCTGCCGACATTCCGGGCACCAACGATTGCGGCCCGATCCTGCACGACGACCCGATCCTGTGCGACGGCCCGCTGCGCTACCTCGGCCAGCCGCTGGTCGCGGTGATCGCGACCGATCGCGTCGTCGCGAGGCGCATCGCGGCGACCGCCGCCGGCCTGCTGACCTTCGACAGGGCCGACCCCGTGCTCGACCCGCGCGACGCGCACGCGGCCGGCCGCGCGGTGATCGCGCCGATGCATCTCGAACGGCGCAGCGTCGACGGCGGCGCGCGGGCGGCGATCGCCGCCGCGCCGCGCCGGCTCGCGGGCTCGCTGGAGGTCGGCGGACAGGAGCAGTTCTACCTCGAGGGCCAGGTGAGTTACGCGGTGCCGCTCGAGGACGGCGCGATGCGCGTGCATTGCTCGACGCAGCACCCGAGCGAGATGCAGCAGGTCGTCGCGCATGCCCTCGGCGTCGCGGCGCACAAGGTCCAGGTCGAGTGCCGCCGCATGGGCGGCGGCTTCGGCGGCAAGGAGAGCCAGTCGGCTCAGTTCGCGGCGATCGCGGCGGTCGCGGCGCACCGTCTCGGCACGCCCGTCAAGCTGCGGCTCGACCGCGACGACGACTTCCTCGTCACCGGCAAGCGCCACTGCTTCTCGTACGACTACGAGGTCGGGTTCGACGACGAGGGCCGGGTGCTCGGCCTCGTCGCCACGCTGATCTCGCGCGCGGGGCACTCGGCCGACCTGTCGGGGCCGGTGATGACGCGCGCGCTCTGCCACGTCGACAATGCGTACTGGCTGCCGGACGTCGAGCTGACCGGCCATTCGGCGCGCACCGACACCCAGAGCAACACGGCGTTTCGCGGATTCGGCGGACCGCAGGGCGCGATCCTGATCGAGTACCTGCTCGACAGCATCGCCCGCGTGCTGAAGATCGACCCGCTCGACGTGCGTACGCGCAATTTCTACCGCAACGACGGCGGGCGCAATCTCACCCCGTACGGCCAGCCGGTCGACGACGAGATCCTCGCGCCGCTGACCGCCGAACTCGCGCGCAGCAGCGGGTATCGTGCGCGTCGCGCGAGCGTCGACGCGTTCAACGCGCAGAGCCCGATCCTCAAGCGCGGGCTCGCGCTCACGCCGGTCAAGTTCGGCATCGCGTTCAACCTGCGGCACTTCAACCAGGCCGGCGCGCTGGTGCACGTGTATCGCGACGGCTCGGTGATCGTCAACCACGGCGGCACCGAGATGGGCCAGGGCCTGAACACCAAGGTCGCGCAGGTCGTCGCGCACGAGCTCGGCGTCGACGTCTCCCGCGTCCGCGCCACCGCCGCCGACACGCAGAAGGTCGCCAACACCTCGGCGACCGCCGCGTCGACGGGTTCCGACCTCAACGGGATGGCCGCGCAGGCTGCGGCGCGCACGATCCGCACACGGCTCGCCGCCTGCGTCGCGGCGCGCCACGGGCTCGAGGCGCCGTCGGTGCACTTCGCCGACGGCCAGGTCGCGTTCGACGATCCCGCGGCCGGCGGCGCGCGCCGGCGCATGTCCTTCGCCGAGGTCGTCGAACTCGGCTACGTCGAGCGCGTGCAGTTGTGGGCCGACGGCTTCTATGCGACCCCGGGCCTGTCGTGGGACCAGACGGGCATGAAGGGATCGCCGTTCCAGTACTTCGCCTACGGCGCCGCGGTGGCGGAGGTCGTCGTCGACCGGCTCACCGGCGAGTCGCGCGTGCTGCGTGTCGACATCCTGCACGACGCCGGCCGGTCGCTGAATCCGGCGATCGACATCGGCCAGATCGAGGGCGGCTTCATTCAGGGCATGGGCTGGCTGACGATGGAGGAGCTCGCCTGGCATCCGGACAGCGGGAAGCTCACGACGCACGCGCCGTCGACCTACAAGATCCCGACCGCGAACGACTGCCCGGCCGAGTTCAGGGTCGCGCTGTGGCCGGCCGACAATCGCGCCGACACGATCCACCGGAGCAAGGCGGTCGGCGAACCGCCGTTGCTGCTCGGCTTCTCGGTGTTCTTCGCGATCCGCGACGCGGTCAGCGCGGCCGGCGAGCACCGCATCGACCCGCCGCTGCGCGCGCCGGCGACCGCCGAGGCGATCCTCGCCGCGATCGACGCGGTCCGCCAGCCGGCGGGCGCGGGCCCGTGACCGTGCCGCCTGACGGGTGGCCACGGCGATGAGCGCGCGGCGGCTGCGCGAACTCGCACGGCGGTGGGTCGACGAGGCGGGCGGCGCCGACGCGGAGACGATGATCGTGCAGGTGCTCGAGACCCGCGGGTCGACGCCGCGCGAGGCGGGCGCGCGCATGCTCGTTCGCGTCGGTGCGGGTGTAGGTGCAGGCGCAGACGTAGGCGTAGGTGTAGGCGCGGCCGCGGGCACGGACGGGCAGGCCTGCCACGGCACGATCGGTGGCGGCCACCTCGAGTGGCGGGCGATCGCGCGCGCGCGTGCGTTGCTCGCCGCCGGCGCCGTGCCCGACGCCGTGCCCGGCGCCGGCGAGTGCCGGGCCGAGTCGGATGCGTCGGACTGGATCCGCGAGCCGGTCGTGCTCGGCCCTTCGCTGGGCCAGTGCTGCGGCGGCGCGGTCGTGCTCGGCTATCGACGGCTCGACGCGCGCGCGCTGGCCGACTGGCCGCCGCCGCAGCCGCTCTTTCGGCTCTGCCTGTACGGGGCGGGCCACGTCGGCCGCGCGCTGGTCCGCCAGCTCGCGCCGCTCGACGTCGTCGTCGACTGGTTCGACGAACGCGAAGCGGCCTTCGCCGACGCGGGCGCCGACCCCGTCGACGGGGTCGCGACGATCCGCCGACACCGTGTCGAGGGCCTCGACGCCGAGGCGGCCGCGTCTGCCGCCGGCAGCTTCCACCTGGTCGCGACCCACTCGCACGATCTCGACCTGCGCATCGTCGAGGCGATCCTTCGCCGCGACGCCCACGGCTGGCTCGGCCTCGTCGGCTCGCGCACCAAGCGCGCGCGCTTCGAGCACCGGCTGCTCGCGCGCGGCGTCGACGCCGGCGCGCTCGCGCGGATGCATTGTCCGATCGGCATCGACGGCCTGCCGTCGAAGGCGCCGGAGATCCTCGCGCTCGCCGTGGCGGCGCAGTTGGCCGGTGTCGCGCTCGGCGCGCCGACCGCGTTCGCCGGCCGCGTCGATGAAGCGCTGCGCTAGCCGGCGGCCCGCGTCGGCGCGGGCCGCCTCGGGTGCGTCAGCCGCAGAGCGCCTGCTTCGCGTCGCGATACTGCGCGATCAGCCGGGCGACGCGTTCGCCGGCCGCCGGGATGTCCTTCACCGCGCCGATTCCCTGGCCGCAGCCCCAGATGTCCTTCCACGCCTTCTTCGGGCCGTCCGCGCCCGAGGTCGCGAAGCTCATCCGGCTCGGATCGCTCACCGGCAGGTTGTCGGGGTCGAGTCCCGCATTGACGATCGAGCCCTTCAGGTAGTTGCCGTGCACGCCGGTGAAGAGGTTCGTGTAGACGACGTCGGCCGCGCTTCCCGCGACCAGCGCCTCCTTGTACGCATCGGCCGCGTTGGCCTCCTTCGTCGCGATGAACGCCGAGCCGATGTAGGCCAGGTCCGCGCCCATCGCCTGCGCGGCGAGGATCGCGCGGCCGCTCGCGATCGATCCCGACAGCACGATCGGGCCGTCGAACCACTCGCGCGTCTCCTGCACCAGCGCGAACGGCGACTGCGTGCCGGCGTGTCCGCCCGCGCCGGCGGCGACGAGGATCAGCCCGTCGGCGCCCTTCTCGATCGCCTTCCTCGCGAAGGTCTGGTTGATGACGTCGTGGAACACCATGCCGCCGTAGGAATGCACCGCGTCGTTGACCTCCTGCCGCGCGCCCAGCGAGGTGATCACGATCGGCACCTTGTGCTTGACGGTGAGCGCGAGGTCCTGCTCGAGCCGGTTGTTCGACTTGTGGACGATCTGGTTGATCGCGAAGGGCGCGGACGGAGCCGCGGGATTCGCCGCGTCGTGCGCGGCGAGCGCCTCGGTGATCGTGGAGAGCCATTCGTCGAGGCGTTCGACCGGGCGTGCATTGAGCGCGGGAAACGAGCCGACGATGCCGGCCTTGCACTGCGCGAGCACCAGGTCGGGATTCGACACGATGAAGAGCGGCGAGCCGATCACGGGGATCGCGAGGCGGCGCTGAAGGTCGGTGAGGTTCATGCGGGCGGGGTCCGGTGGCGACGTGGCGCGACGGGCGCCGATGCGGGCCATTGTAGTGGGCCGGTCGGCCGCCATGCGGTGCTGGCGGCGGCCCGATCCGGCGAAGGCGCGGCGGCGACGATGCGGAGGACGCGCGGTTGAGCACTGCACCGGCCACCGCTCGCGGGTGGATCGACGAGGCGTCGGCGCGCGACTGGTCCGACGCAGCCTGGTGGCACTGGCACACGATCGACGAGATCGACGCGCGCGCGCTGCTCGCGCTCATGAGCTTGCGCAGCCGGGTCTTCGTCGTCGAGCAGGCCTGCGTCTACCTCGACCCGGACGAGCTCGATCCCGGCGCCTGCTTCCTGCACGCGTCGGTGCAGGGGCGCTGCGTCGCGACCGCGCGGGTGCTCGCCGGCGGGACGCGCTTTGCGGAGCCGTCGATCGGGCGCGTGTGCGTCGCGCCCGAGTTGCGGCGCACCGGGCTCGGCCGCGCGCTGATGCGCGAGGCGCTCGAGGGCTGCCGCCGGCACCACCCGGGCTCGGCGGTGCGGATCTCGGCGCAGGCCCACCTGGCCGGGTTCTACCGCGGCTTCGGCTTCGAGGTCGCGTCGGCCGAGTATCTGGAGGACGGCATCGCGCACGTCGAGATGCTCGCGCCCGCCGGCGACGCGCGTCGCGGCACGGACGCGCGATCCTGAACCGGCCCCGGCCCCGGGCGACCGGTGTCAGGCGACCGGCGTCAGGCGTCAGGCGTCAGGCGTCAGGCGTCAGGCGTCAGGCGTCAGGCGTCAGGCGTCAGGCGACCGGCACCGGCCGCGGCCGGCGGCTCGCGTCGGTCGCGACGTAGGTGAGCGTCGCTTCGGTGACCTTGACGACCTGCCGCTCGGTGGGATTGCGCTCGGCGTAGCACTCGATGGTCACGGTGATCGAGGTGGTGCCCACGCGCACGACCTCGCCGTAGAAGCTGACCCGGTCGCCGATCATCACCGGCTCGCGGAACGCGAACGAGTTGACCGCGACCGTCGCGACGCGGCCGCGCGCCCGCGCGGCCGCGATCACGCCGCCGGCGACGTCGACCTGCGACATGATCCAGCCGCCGAAGATGTCGCCGTGCTGGTTCGCGTCGGCCGGCATCGGGACGACGCGCAGCACCGGCATCCTGCCTTCGGGCAGTTCGGTCCGGCTGGTGCCGGCGAGCGGCGCGAGCGTGTGCGGGCCGGCGGCGGGCTCCGGCGCCGTCCGCCTCGCCGGCTGCGTGCGCCGCGCGGGCTGGGTGCGGCGCGCCGGCGGCTTGCCGCCGGTCCTGCGCGCCGGCGTCTTCTTCGATGTCGCCATCGCTGGGTTCTCCGATCAGGCCTTGGGACCGCCCGGATGCGGCGTGCTGCGGTGGAACGCCGCCGGGCCTCGCCTGCTATGGTGCCAGAGGTACAGCGACGCGCCGGCGACGAGCAGCCCCGCCATCCCGTACGCGAGGTGCAGCGGGGCGTTCCACAGCAGCGGCACCAGCACGGCCGCGGTCAGCACGTTGAACAGGCTCTGCACGAAGCCCTGGCTCGACGACACCAGGCCGGCGCGCTGCGGCGCGAGGTCGAGCACGCGCACCTGCAGCGCCGACATCGACACGCCCATGCCGGCGGTGTAGATCACCAGCGGCGCGATCGCGAGCGCGAGCGGCGGCGTGCCGCCGAGGTTGAATGCGATGCCCAGCATCGCGCCGACCGCCATCACCGCATAGCCTGCGCGGATCGACCAGTCGAGCGGCCGCCTGCCGGCCAGTCGCGACGCGGCGAAGCTGCCGCTCATCATGCCGATCGTGGTCGGCACGAACAGCCAGCCGAACTCGGTCTCGGAGAGGCCGAGGTGTCGCGTCAGCAACGCCGGCGCGGCCATGATCATCAGGAACAGGCCCTGGAAATTGAGGCCCAGCGCGCCGGCGAGCCGCCAGAAGTCGAGCGAGCCGAAGACGCCGCGATACGCGACGAAGAGGTCTCGGGGCCTGAACGACTGGCGCCGCTCCGGCGGCAGCGTCTCGGGCAGCCACCGCGCGATCGCGACGAACAGCGTGAGCGACATCAGCGCGAGCAGGCCGAACACCGCGCGCCAGCCGAACCAGTGCGTCACCCAGCCGCCGATGATCGGTGCGATCGCCGGCGCGACCGCGAACATCATCATCACCTGCGCGAGCATGCGCTGCGCCTGCGCGCCGCCGACGCGGTCGCGCACGACCGCGCGTCCGATCGACATGCCCGCGCCGCCGGCGAGCCCCTGCACCGCGCGCCAGAACCACAGCTGCTCGATGCTGCCGGCCAGCGCCGCGCCGACGGTGCCGGCGGTGAACACGGCGAGCGCGGCGAGGATCGCGCGCCGCCGGCCGAAGGCGTCGGCGATCGCGCCGTGCCACAGCATCATCACCGTGAAGGTCAGCAGGTAGACCGACAGCGTCTGCTGCAGTTGCAGCGGCGTCGCGCCGAGCGAGGCTTCGATCGCGCCGAAGGCCGGCAAGTAGCTGTCGATCGCGAACGGCCCGAGCGAGGACAGCGACGCGATCAGGAGCGTGAGCTTGCGCTGCGACAGCGCGATCGGGGGCGGGTCGGCTGCGCGCGCGGGCGCGTCGGGTGGCGCGCCGCTCAATGGGTGAGCCGCAGCTCGAGCAGGTGCGGGCAGTGGTCGCTCGGCCGTACCCGATCGAGCGACAGCGGCTCCGCGAAGGGGATCGGCTGCGCGCGCAGCTTCGTGAGCGGCGTGTCGGTCCAGGCCTGCAGGTTGCGGCTCAGCAGGAAACCGTCGATCGCGCGGTGGCATTCGGCGCGCTTCGGATACGGGCCGGGCCGCGCGATCGCGAACCACGCGGCGCGCGGCTCCTCGTCGCTGATCTCGGGCAGCAGCCCGACGATCTTGCGCGGGTCGTCGACCGGCCTGCCCGGATCGCCGTCGTCGTTGCGCGCCGGCAGCTTGTCGCGCAGCTCGCGCATCAGGTCCCGGTTGAAGTCGCCGGCGATGACGACGCCGGCGCCGGCCTCGAGCCGTGCGTCGGCCCACGCCTCGATCGCCGGCACCTGCGCCTGGAACACGCTGCACGCCGCTTCGCGCCGCTCGGCGCGCTCGGGATCGCGGCTCGGCGCTTCGTCGAGCCGGCCCATCCGGCAACCGGCCTTCAGGTGCAGGTTCAGGATCGCCAGCCGGCGCCCGCCGTCGAGCTCGACCTCGACGGCGATCCCCGGCCGGGTCAGGCGGCCGTCCGCCCCGGATTTCGCGATCGACGCCACCAGTTCGACCTTGCCGACGTGCAGCGGCAGCGACTCGCGCCACCCGATCGCCACGTTCTGCGAGATCCGGTGGTCGCGCCACAGCTCGGCCGAGCTCAGGACGCGGAACTCGGGCCCGAGCAGCGCCGCGGCCGCGCTCGCGTCCGACACCTCCTGCAGCAGCACGAAGTCGGGCTTCGCGGACGTGATCAGCTGCCGGATCTGCTGGCGCTTGTCGGCGAGGTCCGCGGCGGTGCGCAGCGGCTTGAAGAGGCGCTTGCCGCGTCCGTCGGTGCCGTCGAGCGCGTCGCAGAAGTTGAGCTCGGCCGGGCGCGCGTCCTCGAAGGGCACCGGCGCGTCCGGGTCGTGCCAACCGCGCGGCTCGCAGAACGCGCGCCAGCGCTCGAAGCGCTCGTCCGACATCAGGTGCTCGGCATTGAAGGTCAGGATGCGCAGCTCGAGCGCCGGCGGCTGGCCGGCGATCACGGTGGGCGCTGGCGGCGCGGCGGGTGCGGTCGGTGCCGCACCGTGCGACACGGCGTCGCGCGGCGCGGGCGCGGGCGCGGCGTCGGGTGTCGCTGCCGCCGCGAGCGTCGAGGCGACGAGCAGTGCCGCCGCGAGCGCGTGTGCCACCGCGGCGGCGCGTCGCATGTGAGGATCGAATCGCATCGAGCCGGTGATGGTACCCGCGCCGCACGCCGTCCGCAGCGCGGCCGCCGCCGCGTCGGCTGTGCCGCACCCGCGCCCGCGCCCGCGTCCGCGCGTGGGTCGGCGGGTCGGTGCTATCGTTACGGCCCCTCGTCAACGCCCCGCCCGCCCGGGTGCCAGCCGCAATGCGCCGACACGGTTCCCACGACGTCACCGCCGGCCTCCCGCCGGCCCGCCCGGCCACGTCCGACGCCGGCGGGCGCGGTGCCTGGAAGACGCTGAAGACCCTGTTGCCGTATCTGTGGCAGTTCCGCGGCCGCGTGCTGCTCGCCCTCGGATGCCTGGTCGCGGCGAAGGTGGCCAACGTCGGCGTGCCGATCGTGCTGAAGGGCATCGTCGACACCTTCTCGGCGCGGCCCGACGCCGCGGCCCTCATCGCGGTGCCGCTCGGCCTGATCGTCGGCTACGGCCTGCTGCGCCTGTCGACCACCGTGTTCACCGAGCTGCGCGAATTCATCTTCGCGAAGGTGACGCAGCGCGCGGTGCGCGAGATCGCGCTGCGGGTGTTCCGCCACCTGCACGCGCTCAGCCTTCGCTTTCACCTCGAGCGCCAGACCGGCGGACTGACCCGGGACATCGAGCGCGGCAGCCGCGGCGTCTCGAGCCTGATCTCCTATACGCTCTACAGCATCCTGCCGACGCTGATCGAGATCTCGCTGGTGCTCGGCTACCTGATGTGGCACTACCACCGCGACTTCGTGCTGATCACGGTCGTCGCGCTCGCGCTCTACATCGTCTACACCGTGTCGGTGACCGAGTGGCGAACGACGTTCAGGCGCTCGATGAACGAGCTCGATTCGCGCGCCAACGTGCGGGCGATCGACTCGCTGCTGAACTACGAGACCGTCAAGTACTTCAACAACGAGGCGTGGGAGGCGCGGCGCTACGACGAGAGCATGCAGACCTGGGAGCGGGCGGCGATCCGGAGCCAGACGTCGCTGTCGGTGCTCAACGTCGGCCAGTCAGCGATCATCGCGCTCGCGGTCACCGCGATGATCTGGCGCGCGACCGTCGGCGTCGCCGACGGCAGCATGACGCTCGGCGACCTGGTGCTGGTCAACGCCTTCATGATCCAGCTGTACGTGCCGCTGAACTTCCTGGGCGTGCTCTATCGCGAGATCAAGCAGAGCCTGACCGACATGGAGCGGCTGTTCGCGCTGCTCGAGGAGCACCGCGAGGTCGCCGACGCGCCCGACGCGGCGCCGCTGCAGTTGCGGTCGGTCGGCGCGCGTGGCGTCACGGTCCGCTTCGAGGACGTGCACTTCGCGTACGACCCGAAGCGCGAGATCCTGCGCGGCGTGGACTTCGAGATCCGGCCCGGTCAGACGCTGGCCGTGGTCGGATCGAGCGGCGCCGGCAAGTCGACGCTCGCGCGGCTGCTCTATCGCTTCTACGACGTCACCGGCGGGCGCATCCTGGTCGACGGGCAGGACATCCGCCGGGTCACGCAGGCGAGCCTGCGCGCGGCGATCGGCATCGTGCCGCAGGACACGGTGCTGTTCAACGACACGATCCGCTACAACATCGGCTACGGCAGGCCGGACAGCGACGATCGCGAGATCGCCGCCGCCGCCCGCGCGGCGCAGCTCGACGCGCTGATCGAGCGCCTTCCCGACGGCTGGGACACGATGGTCGGCGAACGCGGGCTGAAGCTGTCGGGCGGCGAGAAGCAGCGGGTCGCGATCGCGCGAATGCTGCTCAAGAACCCGCCGCTGCTGATCCTCGACGAGGCGACCTCGTCGCTCGATTCGGCCAACGAGCAGGCGATCCAGGACGCGCTGCGGGCCGCGGCGGCCGATCGCACCGCGCTCGTCATCGCGCACCGCCTGTCGACGATCGTCGACGCCGACCGCATCGTCGTGCTGCACGAGGGGCGCATCGTCGAGAGCGGACGCCACGAGGAACTGGTGGCGCGCGAGGGTCGCTACGCGCAGCTGTGGGACCTGCAGCGGCGCGACGCCGAGGATCCCGCGGCCACGGTCGCCGATCGCTGAGGCGTCGACGCCGGCCCTGCGGTCAGTTCTCGAGCCGGTGCTGCTGCTCGAGGAGGCTTCGCCGGTGCGTGCCCTGGTGCGCGAGCATCCAGCCGGGGTACTCGGGCGCGAGGCGGCCGGCCTCGTCGAGGCGCTCGAGCTCGTCCTGCGTGAGGCTCAGGCGGGTCGACGCGAGGTTGTCGGCGAGCTGCTCGAGCCGCGTCGCGCCGACGATCACGCTGGTCACCACCGGCTGGTGCAGCAGCCAGGCGAGCGCGACCTGCGCGACCGACGCGCCGCGTGCCTGCGCCATCGGGCGCATCAGGTCGATCAGCGCGAATGCGCGCGCCCGGTCGACCGGCGGAAAGTCGAAGTCGGCGCGGCGCCCGCCGGCGCCGCTGCCCGCCTGCGCGCCGCCTTCGGCCTCGTCGCCTGCGTACTTGCCCGACAGCAGGCCGCCGGCGAGCGGGCTCCACACCATCAGCCCGAGCCGCTCGGCGAGCAGCATCGGCACGATCTCGCGCTCGAGGTCGCGACCGGCGACCGTGTAGTAGGCCTGCAGGCACGCGAAGCGCTCGAAGCCGCGCAGCGCCGCGATGCCCAGCGCCTGCGAGACCTGCCACGCCGCCCAGTTCGACACGCCGACGTAGCGGACGTGCCCGTGCTGCACCAGGTTGTCGAGCGCGGCGAGCGTTTCCTCGACCGGCGTCGCCGGGTCGAAGCCGTGCACCTGGTAGAGGTCGACGTGCTCGAGCTGCAGCCGTGCGAGGCTCGCCTTCGCGGCGGCGATGAGGTGATGGCGCGAGGCGCCGCGCCCGTTCGGCCCCTCGCCGGTCTGCCCGAAGCCCTTCGTCGCGATCACGATCTCGTCGCGCGGGATCGCGAGGTTCTTCAGCGCCTGGCCGGTGATCCGCTCCGAATTGCCGCCGGAATAGACGTCGGCGGTATCGATGAAGTTGACGCCGGCGTCGACGGCGGCGCGCACCAGCGCGTCGGCGTCCTGCTGGCCGAGGCCGCCGACCTTCGCCCATATGCCTTCGGCCTTGCCGAAGGTCATCGTGCCGAGGCACAGCTCGGAAACGAACAGGCCGGTCTGGCCGAGTTGGCGATATCTCATCCTGTAAGACTCCTGTCGTCGGTGCGTGGGCGGCGCGTCGCCGTGCCGGCCGTCGCGCCGGCGTTAGACTGCCATGACGCGCGCGGCGGCGACCGGGGCGGGCCCTGCCGCCAAGGCGCCCCGCGCAGTCAGGAGCATACGATGGACCTGCAACTGAAGGACCGCGTCGTCGTCGTCACCGGTGGCGGCGCGGGCATCGGCGCGGCGATCGTGCTCGCGCTCGCGGCCGAGGGCGCGATTCCCGTCGTCCTCGATCGCGATCCGCCGGCCGCGGCCGACGAGCGGGCGGTGAGCGCGCTGCAACCCGCGTTTCGCGTGCATCGCGTCGAGCTGCCCGACGAGCGCGCGTGCGCGCGCGCGATCGACGCGACGGTGGCGGAGTTCGGCGGCGTGTACGGCCTGGTCAACAACGCCGGGGTCAACGACAGGGTCGGTCTCGACGCGGGGCTCGACGCGTTTCGCGCATCGCTGGAGCGCAACCTGGTGCAGGCCTGGCTGCTCGCGCACCTGTGCGCGCCGCACCTGCGCGCCAGCCGCGGCGCGATCGTCAACATCGGCTCGAAGACCGCGCTGACCGGTCAGGGCGGCACCAGCGGCTACGTCGCCGCCAAGGGCGGGCTGCTCGGCCTCACGCGCGAGTGGGCGGCGGCGCTGTGCGGCGACGGCGTGCGGGTGAACGCCGTCGTGCCGGCCGAGGTGCTCACGCCGATGTACCGCCGCGAACTCGCCGCATCGCCCGACCCGGGCGCGGCGCGCGCCGCGATCTGCCGCCGGATCCCGCTCGGCGGGCGCTTCACGACGGCCGAGGAAATCGCCGACACCGTCGTGTTCACGCTGTCGCCGCGCGCATCGCACACGACCGGGCAGTGGCTGGTCGTCGACGGCGGCTACACGCACCTGGACCGCGCGATCGCAGGCGACGCCCCGCCGGTCTGAACCGCCGGGGGCGGGCGCACGTCGGTCAGCGGAACACCACCGTCTTGCGGCCGTTGATCAGCACCCGGTGCTCGGCGTGCCAGACGACGGCGCGCGCGAGCACCGCGCTCTCGACGTCGCGTCCCATGCCGGTCAGCTGCGCCGGGTCCATCGCGTGGTCGGCCCGCACGATGTCCTGCTCGATGATCGGGCCTTCGTCGAGGTCTGCCGTCACGTAGTGCGCGGTCGCGCCGATCAGCTTCACGCCTCGGTCGAAGGCCTGGCGGTACGGACTCGCGCCCTTGAAGCTCGGCAGGAACGAATGGTGGATGTTGATCGCGCGGCCCTCCAGGCGTCGGCACAGCCGGTCGGAGAGCACCTGCATGTAGCGCGCGAGCACGACCAGCTCGATCGCCTCCGCGTCGATCAGCTCCAGCAGCCTGGCTTCGGCACGGTCCTTGGTGTCGGCCGCGACCGGGATGTGGTGGAACGGGATGTCGTAGGACGCGGCGAGCTGGTAGTAGTCGCGGTGGTTCGACACGATTGCCCGGATGTCGAGCGGCAGCAGCCCCGAACGGTACCGGAACAGCAGGTCGTTCAGGCAGTGGCCGAGCTTCGACACCATGATCAGCGTCGGCGCGCGCGCGTCCGCGGCAACCATCTGCCAGCGCATCTGCATCGCGTCGGCGAGCGGCGCGAACGCCGCCTTCAGCGTCGCCGGCGCCTCGCCGTCGGCGTCGAAACGCACGCGCATGAAGAACAGTCCGGTGCTCGCGTCGTTGAACTGCGCGGCCTCGGTGATGTTGGCCTGGCGTTCGGCGAGGAAGGCGCTGACGCGATGGACGATGCCGATGCGGTCGGGGCAGGACAGCGTGAGGATGAAGGCGGCGGGCAAGGCTCGGGTTCCGGCGGATTCGTCAGGCCGCCGGCGGACTGCCGGCGGGCGGGAGGGCGGCAAGCATATCCCGATCCGGCGCATCGAGCAGGCGCACCGCGTCGCCCACCGGCATGCCCGCGCGGATGCCGGCGGCGTGCGCCGCCGCGTTGCACACGCTGATGCGCCCGCCGGCGAGCGCGTCGGCGGCCTCGCCGATCCGGGCGCTGTCGTGAGCGTAGGCGGCGGCGACGACGCCGCGCTGCTGCAGCATGTCGAGGGCGACGATCCCGGCGCGCTCCTTGCCGACGCCGGCATCGTTGAAGAACACCGCCAGCGGCATCCGCGGCAGCGCGAGCACGTAGCGCGCGGACGAGCGGCCGCCGTGCGAGCCGCACACGACCACCTGCCCCGCCATCGACGGGGCGGCTTCGGCGATCGAATCGACGAGGACCGGAGGGTGGTTCATCGGCCGGGGGGCGGGGGAAGTGGGATCAGGGAAGTGGGATCAGGGAAGGGGGATCAGGGAAGGGGGATCAGGGAAGGGGGACGGAAATCGGAAGCGCCGACGGCGCGATCGCGATGGAGCGCCGCGTGCGCGACGACGGCGGCGGTGCGGGCGACGGCGAGCGGCGCAGGCGACATCCTACAATGGCGCGATGGAACCCGCCGCCACCCCGCCCCGCTCGATCCGCTTCGCCGACTTCGACCGGGGGAGCACCCGCATCGACGGGGTCGAGATCGCGTGGCGCAAGGCCGGGCAGGGCCCGCCGCTGCTGCTGCTGCACGGCCACCCGCAGACGATGATCATCTGGGACCGGATCGCGCCGCGGCTCGCCGAGCGCTTCACCGTCGTCGCGAGCGACCTGCGCGGCTACGGCGCCTCGGGCAAGCCGCCGACCACGCCCGACCACGCGCCGTACTCGAAGCGCGCGATGGCCCTCGACCAGGTCGGCCTGATGAAGCACTTCGGCTTCGATCGCTTCCAGCTGGTCGGGCACGACCGCGGCGGGCGGGTCGCGCACCGTCTCGCCGTCGACCATCCGCAGGCGGTCGAGCGTCTCGCGGTCCTCGACATCGCGCCGACGCTCGCGATGTACGAGAAGGTCGGCAAGGCGATGGCGACGACCTACTGGCACTGGTTCTTCCTGATCCAGCCCGCGCCGATGCCCGAGACGCTGATCGCCGGCAATCCGCTCGCGTACCTGAAGGGCCTGACCGGCACGCGGCACGTCGGGTACGACAGCTTCTCCGAGGAGGCGCGCGCGACCTACCTCGCGTGCGTCTCCGATCCCGCGACCGTGCACGCGATGTGCGAGGATTACCGCGCGGCCGCGTCGATCGACCTGGTGCACGACCGCGCCGATCGCGACGCCGGCGTGAAGATCCGTTGCCCGCTGCAGGTGCTGTGGGGGCGACACGGCGTGATCCAGCGCGACTACGACGCGCTCGCCGAATGGCGCAGGGTCGCGGACGACGTCCGCGGCCAGGCGCTCGACTGCGGCCACTACATCCCCGAGGAAGCGCCCGACGCGCTGCTGCAGGCGCTCGACGCGTTCCTCCTTCGCTGATCCGCGTTTCCCCGAACCGTTCCACTTCCCGAGGCAGGACATCTGATGAGCACCCACCGCATCGCCGTGATCGCCGGAGACGGCATCGGCACCGAAGTCGTTCCCGAGGGCATCAAGGTGCTCGACGCCGTCGCCCGCAAGGAGGGCATCGCGCTCGCGTTCGACCACTTCGACTTCGCGAGCTGCAACTACTACGAGAAGCACGGGCAGATGATGCCCGACGACTGGAAGGACCGGATCGGCGGGCACGACGCGATCTACTTCGGCGCCGTCGGCTGGCCGGACAAGGTCCCCGACCACATCTCGCTGTGGGGCTCGCTGCTGCTGTTCCGCCGCGAGTTCGACCAGTACGTGAACCTGCGGCCGGTGAGACTGATGCCCGGCGTGCCGTGCCCGCTCGCGAACCGCAAGCCCGGCGACATCGACTTCTACGTCGTGCGCGAGAACACCGAGGGCGAATACTCGAGCATCGGCGGCAGGCTGTTTCCCGGCACCGACCGCGAGACGGTTCTGCAGGAGTCGATCTTCACCCGCAAGGGCGTCGACCGGATCCTCAGGTACGCGTTCGAGCTCGCGCGAACCCGCCCGCGGAAGCTGGTCACCTCGGCGACCAAGTCCAACGGCATCTTCATCTCGATGCCGTACTGGGACGAGCGCTTCGCCGAGATGTCGCAGGCCTATCCGGACATCAAGACCAACAAGTTCCACATCGACATCCTGACCGCCCACTTCGTGCGCAATCCCGACTGGTTCGACGTCGTCGTCGCGAGCAACCTGTTCGGCGACATCCTGTCCGACCTCGGGCCGGCGTGCACCGGCACGATCGGCATCGCGCCGTCGGCGAACATCAATCCGGAGAAGACCTTCCCGTCGCTGTTCGAGCCGGTGCACGGTTCGGCGCCGGACATCGCCGGCCGCGGCGTCGCGAACCCGGTGGGCCAGATCTGGTGCGGCGCGATGATGCTGCAGCACCTCGGCTATCCGTCGGCGCACGACCGGATGCTCAAGGCGATCGAGAAGGTCACGGCCGAGGGACCGCGCACGCCGGACATGGGCGGCAAGGCGAACACGCGGGACGTCGGGAACGCGATCGTCGAGGCGCTCTGACCCCGATGGCCGACGCCCCGCAACGCCTGTCGCTGCCGACGCCCGACGACTGGCACCTGCACCTGCGAGACGGCGCCGCACTCGCCGCGGTCGTCGGTGCGAGCGCGCGCCAGTTCGCGCGTGCGATCGTGATGCCCAACCTGAAGCCGCCGGTCACGACCGTCGAGGCCGCGCGCGCGTATCGCGACCGCATCCTCGCGGCGGCGCGCGCCGCCGGCCATCCCGGCTTCGAGCCGCTGATGACGCTGTACCTGACCGACACCACCAGCGCCGAGGAGATCCGCCGCGCGAAGGCGAGCGGCTTCGTGCACGCGGTCAAGCTGTACCCGGCAGGCGCGACCACCAACTCCGACGCCGGCGTCACCTCGATCGATCGCGTGCGGCCGGCGCTCGACGCGATGCAGGCCGTCGGCCTGCCGCTGCTGGTGCACGGCGAGGTCGTCGACGGCGACGTCGATCTCTTCGACCGCGAGGCGGTGTTCATCGAGCGCGTGCTCGCGCCGCTGCGCCGGCGTCACCCGGCGCTGAAGGTCGTGTTCGAGCACATCACGACGGAGGACGCCGCACACTACGTGCGCGACGCCGAGGCCGCCGAGGGCACGCTCGGCGCGACGATCACCGCGCACCACCTGCTGTACAACCGCAACGCGATCTTCACCGGCGGGCTGCGCCCGCACTGGTACTGCCTGCCGGTGCTCAAGCGCGAGCGCCACCGGCTCGCGCTGGTCGCCGCCGCGACCGGCGGCAATCCGCGCTTCTTCCTCGGCACCGACAGCGCGCCGCACGCGCGGGCGCTGAAGGAGCACGCGAGCGCGTGCGCCGGCTGCTACACCGCGCCGCACGCGCTCGAGCTCTACGCGATGGCCTTCGACGCGGCGAACGCGCTCGAGCGGCTCGAGGGCTTCGCCAGCCGCCACGGGCCTGCGTTCTACGGCCTGCCGGTGAACACGCGGCGCACGACGCTCGTGCGCGGCCGCTGGCGCCTGTCGGAGACGCTGCCGTTCGGCGACGGCGAGATCGTGCCGCTGGCCGCCGGCGAAGACATCGGCTGGCTGCTCGAAGACGAGCAGCCGGGATCGGCACCCGCACCGGCGTCGTCGGCGACGCGACCCGGCTGAAGACCCCGGCGTCGCGGCGGGTGCCCGACGGATGATCGCCGGCCTCGCCGTCTTCGAGCCGCTTCGCAGCCGCTGGCTCGCCGCCGCGCCGGCCGCGTGGATCGACGAAGCCGACGCGCTCGCCGTCGCCCGCGGCCTTCGTGCCGGCAGCGGCGCGCGCCTGCGCTTCAGGCCCGAGCCGGCGGGGACCGCCGGCGGCGCTCCTGGCGGCGCCGGCGCCTACGAGCGACGCATCTGGACCGAGGGGGTCGTCGGCTGCCGCACCGGTGGCGCCGGTGCCGCGCACGACCTGCACAACGCGCTGGCCTGGCTGAGCCTGCCGGCGACCAAGGCCGCGCTGAACGCGATCCACGTCCGCGCGCTCGCGCGTGCCGACGCGGCGGGTGGCGCGGGTCGCGCGCGGTCGACGCCGCCCGGCCACCGGCCGCGCGTGCGCGACTTCGCGACGCTGCTCGACGAGAGCGGGCTGCTGTGGGTGAGCCGAAGCGCCGACTGCGACCGCGCGCTGCTGGCGCACGACTGGTCGCGGCTGTTCGTCGATCGGCGTGCGCAGCTCGAGTCGTCGGTGTTCGCGCTGGTGCTCGGACACGGGCTTCTGCACAAGCTGGCGAAGCCGTACAAGTCGATCACCGCGCACTGCCTGCTGCTCGACGCTCGTGCGATTCCCGGCGCAGGCGGCGCGCACGCCGCACCGGCCACGGGGCTGCCGGCGCTGCCGTCGGGCACGCCGGCGGCGATCGCCGCGATCGACCGCGCCGCCGCTGCCGCGCTGCACGGCCTCGGCGGCGACGCCGCGCGGGCACCGCCGGCCCTGCAACCGCTGCCGGTGATGGGCCTGCCCGGCTGGCACCCCGACAACCGCGACCCCGCGTTCTTCCACGATACTCGGGTGTTCCGGCCACCACGTGGCCACGGATGAGGGAGAACGACGTGCTGCTGGGTTGCATCGCCGACGATTTCACCGGCGCTTCGGACCTCGCCAACACCCTGACGGTCGGCGGGATGCGCACCATCCAGACGATCGGCGTGCCCGGCGACCGGTCGGTCGGGCCGGCCGGTGCCGGTACGGGTGCCGACACCGAGGCCGACACCGAGGCCGACGCCATCGTCGTCGCGCTGAAGACGCGCAGCGTCGATGCGGTCGACGCGGTCGCGCAGAGCCTCGACGCGCTGCGATGGCTGAAGGCCCGCGGCGCGCGGCAGATCCTGTTCAAGTACTGCTCGACTTTCGACTCCACGCCGAAGGGCAACATCGGCCCGGTCGCCGACGCGCTGCTCGAGGCGCTCGACGCGCCGTTCACGATCGCGTGCCCGGCGTTCCCGGCCAACCGCCGCACGATCTACCGGGGGCACCTGTTCGTCGGCGACCGGCTGCTCAGCGAGAGCGGCATGCAGGACCACCCGCTGACGCCGATGACCGACCCCGATCTCGTGCGCTGGCTGCAGCGCCAGTCGCGCGCGCGCGTCGGCCTGCTGCCCCATGCGATCGTCGATCAAGGCCCCGCCGCGATCGTTTCCGAGATCGACGCGCTGATCGCCGCCGGCGTGCGGATCGCGATCGCCGATGCGCTCGCCGACCGGCACCTGCGCGACCTCGGCACGGCCTGCGCCGGGCTCGCGCTGATCACCGGCGGCTCGGGCATCGCGGTGGGCCTGCCTGAGAATTTCCGGCGCGCGGGGCTGCTGCAGCCGGCCGCACCCGACGACACCGCCGTCGGCGGGCCGGCAGTGGTGCTCTCGGGCAGCTGCTCGGTCGCGACCCGCGCGCAGATCGAGCGGTACCGCGCGCACGCGCCCGCGCGCCTCGTCGCCGCCGACGCGATCGTCGACGGCGGGCTCGACGTCGACACCGTCGCGCAGTGGGTGCTCGCACAGCCGCAGGCGTCCGCCGGCGATGCCGACCCCGACGCGCATGCGCCGCTGGTCTACACCAGCGCCGACCCGGAGACGGTTCGCGACGCGCAGCGCCGCTACGGCACCGAGCGCGTGTCGCAGGCGGTCGAGGCCTTCACCGGCCGGCTCGCCGCACGGCTCGCCGCCGCCGGCGTCAGGCGCTTCGTCGTCGCCGGCGGCGAGACCTCGGGCGCGGTCGTGCAGGCGCTCGACGTCCGGCGTCTCGCGATCGGCGCCGAGATCGCTCCCGGTGTGCCGGCGCTGCGCGCGCTCGATCGCCCGATCGCGCTCGCGCTGAAGTCGGGCAACTTCGGTGCCCCCGACTTCTTCTCGCGCGCGCTGCGCGCGATCCGCTAGGCGCACGCCCGCCGCGCGCCGGTCCCGGGCCAGTCGCACGGCAATCGCCGTCGCGTGCGGGCGAGGACCACCGGTCCGATCAGCGCGGGCGCTGGACGATCACGCAGAGGTGGTCGTGCGGGCGCTGGTCGAACTCGAGGTGCCTCGGCACGCAGCCGGCGTCGCGCACGACGTCGAGCAGCCCGGGGATGCCGAGGGTCGCGTAGTAGACCGACGGGCCCATCGCCGCGTCCCGGTGCTCGGCCGGTGCGTCGAGCCCGCCCGCCGAGAACACGAACACGCCTCCCGGTTCGAGCGCCGTCATCAGCGAACGCATCAGCCGGCGCTGCGCGCCGAGCGCGACGTGCCACAGGCTGTCCCAGCCGGTGATGAAGCGGTAGGCGCGGGGGATCGGCCAGTCGCAGAGGTCGGCGTGGTGGATCGTCGCCTGCGGATCGGCCGTGCGCGCGAGCTCGACCATGCGTGCCGAGATGTCGACGCCCTCGATCCGCAGCCCCCGGGCGCGCAGCAACGGCGAGAAGCGCGGGTTGCAGCCGCAGCCGGCGTTCAGCGCCCAGCCGCCGGGGGCGTCGTCGAGCAGCGCGAGCGCACGGACGTGCGCGGCGACGCCGTTGCCCGCGTCGAAGCGGTGCTCGAGCCACCGCTCGGCGATCCGGTCGTACGCGGCGGCGATCGCTGCGTGATCGATCGGTGCGCGGTCCAATGCGGGCGACTCCACGGGTGATGCGGTCGGCGACGTCGGCATCGACGGCATCCGCAAGGCGACGGAAGTCACGCCCCGGCGGCCTCGACCAACCCCATCGGCGATTCTCTCCGTTTCATCGCTCGTGTCCACCCCACGGAGATGCCGATGAATTCCCATGCCCTACAGGCCGCGATCGCGGCCCTCGCCGCAGCCGCGGCGCTCGCCGGCGGCAGTGCCGCCGCGCACGAGGTCGACGCCGGTCGCGCCGCCGCCGCGCGGCTCGTCGACGTCGAGATCGTCGACCGCGACAGCGGGCGGCCGGTCACGGTCTACCACCACGCCGGCCGCCGCTACGTCGCCGGCACGCCGGGGTCGCGCTACGCGATCCGGATCGTGAACCGCACCGGCGAGC
Organism: Lautropia sp.; assembly: GCA_050248115.1. Taxonomy (GTDB): domain Bacteria; phylum Pseudomonadota; class Gammaproteobacteria; order Burkholderiales; family Burkholderiaceae_E; genus Lautropia. The sequence goes on along the minus strand of JBFWSZ010000005.1, from coordinate 218,956 downwards.
GCCTGCTCAACGTCGTGTCGGTCGACGGCGTGAACGTCGTCACCGGCGAGACCGCCGCACCCGGGCAGAACGGCTACGTGTATCAGCCCTGGCAGCGCCACGACATCCTGGGCTGGCGCAAGAGCGCCCGCGAAGTCGCCGCGTTCTACTTCACCGCGCTGCCCGACGCGTACGCGGTCCGCACCGACCGGCCGCTGGATGTCGGCGTGATCGGCGTCGCGGTGTTCCGCGAGCGCAGGCCGCCGCCCGCGCCGCCGGCGGTCACGACGGTGCCGCAGCGCGCCGCGCCCGCGTCGCCGGCCGCCGCCGCAGCCGACGCCGGCGCCGGCGGCGCCGCGGCCGAATCGCGTGCCGGCGCCGCAGCGCCGGACGCCGCATCGGCGCCGAACGCGACATCGGTCGAGCGGGAACGGATCGGCACCGGCCACGGGGAGCGCGAGCACTCGGTCGTCACCCACACCCGCTTCGTTCGCGCGAGCGCGAGCCCTGCGCAGACGATCGCGATCCACTACGATCGCTACGATAACCTGGTGGCGCGGGGCATCGTTCCGGCGGTGCCGCCGCTTGCCGGCGAACCGAGGCCGTTCCCGGCGGCCGGCCGCTTCGTGCCTGATCCGCTGCGCTGAATGCGGCGTCGGCAGACGGGCCTTCACCGGGCAGCACCCTTGCCGATCGAGGAGCCTCCCGCTGGACGACGTCCGACCCCTGATCCTGACGCTGGGCCTCGACGCCGCCACGCACGCGAGGCTGCACGCGCTGCGGACACGGCACTTTCCACCCGAGCGCAACCTCGTGCCGACGCACCTGACGCTGTTCCACGCGCTGCCCGGCGCTGCGCACGCCGACATCGACCGGACGCTGCACGCGCTCGTCGCGTGCACGCCGCCGATCGCGGTCGCGTTCCCGGCGCTGCGCTTTCTCGGCCGCGGCGTTGCCGTCGAGGCCGACGCCCCCGCGCTCACTCGGCTGCGCGAAGCGCTCGCCGGGCGCTGGGCCGACCGGCTGGGCGCGCAGGACCGCCAGCGGTTCCGGGCGCACGTGACGATCCAGAACAAGGTGTCGCCCGCGCAGGCGCGGGCGCTCCACGCGTCGCTCGGGGCCTCGTGGCGCCGGATCGACGGCGTCGGCGCCGCGCTGCTGCTGTGGCGCTACCTCGGCGGTCCCTGGGAGCCGCTCGGGCGCTACGCGTTCCAGGGCGAGGGCGAGGGCGAGGGCGAGGGCGAGGGCGAGGCCCGCGAGCGCGCACGCGCGAGGTGATCGGCGGCGATAATGCGCGACCGCCCGGGCGCATCGGGCGCACCGACTTCAAGGGGGCATCCGCGACATGAACATCCTCATCACCGGCGGCGCCGGCTTCCTCGGCGTGCAACTCGCACGCGCGCTCGCCGAGGCCGGCACGATCACGCTGGCCGACGACGCCGGCCCGACCCGGGTCGAGCCGATCGGGCGCATCACCTGCTTCGACGTCGTCGCCGGCACGCTGGCGCACCCGAAGGTCGTGAATCTCGCCGGCGACATCGCGGACCCGGAGACGGTCGACGCGCTGGTCGACCGGGACACCGGCGTCGTCGTCCACCTGGCGGCGGTCGTCAGCGGCACCGCCGAGGCCGATTTCGACCTCGGGATGCGGGTCAACCTCGACGGCACGCGCAACCTGCTTCAGGCGTGCAGGCGCAGCGGCCATCGGCCGCGACTGCTGTTCTCCAGTTCGGTCGCGGTCTTCGGCGGCGACCTGCCGGCGGTGGTCACCGACGCGACGACGCCGACACCGCAGGGGTCCTACGGCACGCAGAAGCTGATCGGCGAACTGCTGGTGCAGGACATGACCCGCAAGGGCTTCGTCGACGGACGCGCGGTGCGGGTGCCGACGGTGGTCGTGCGTCCGGGCAGGCCGAACGGTGCCGCCTCGGGGTTCGCGTCGGGCATCATCCGCGAGCCGCTGGCCGGCGTCGAGACGGTGCTGCCGGTGCCGCCCGAGACCGCGATGTGGGTCGCGTCGCCGCGCGCGGTGATCCGGATGTTCCTGCACGCGCTGGCGCTGTCGCCGCGCGACTGGGGCTGGCGCCGCAGCCTGAACCTGCCCGGCCTGACCGCGACGATGGCCGAGGAACTCGATGCGCTGGCGCAGGTCGCCGGCAGCGCGGCGACGCGGCTCGTGACGACGCGCATCGACGACGGCGTGATGCGGCTGGTCTCGACCTGGGCCGGGCGCTTCGACACCGCGCGGGCGCTGGCGATGGGCTTCAGGGCCGATGCGGACGTCGGCTCGATCGTGCGCAGCTACGTCGAGGACAACCGCGCCGCGGTGAAGCTGGCCGTCGGCGGTTGAGCCGGGGCCGCCAGCGCGTGGCCCGTGGCTACTTCGGCGGCAGGTCGGTCGGCGCCCGCTTGCCGGCGACGCGCCGGGTGCGCAGCGATCGCGTCGCGCTGCCGTCGCCCGCGCGCGCACCGGCCGAGTCCAGCGCGGCAAGCGAACCGCTCGCGTCGGCCGGGATCCTCAGGTCCATCCGGTACGGGCTGTTCGGGTCGCCGGCGACGCTGAAGGTCATCGACAGCGCCGGCGACGCGACGACCTCGTCGGACTGGAACACGACGTAGGGCGAATCCGCCGGCCGCAGCACCGTGAAGCGCTCGGGCTGAGGGCTCGCGAATCCCTCGCCGGCCCTGGCGCTTCGCACGAGGAAGGCGGCGGCGGTCGCGCGGTCGTCGGGGGCGGTGCGCATCGGGATCGCGACCTTCAGGCGCTGACCCTGCTGCGAGAGCACGGTGGGCGCGCCGAACGCGACCGGCTGCTCGACCGCGCCCGCGGCCTGCATCGTCAGCAGCGCCCACGCCGCGATCGCCAGGCCGGTGCCGGCCAGCGCGGCGCGCGGCCAGCGTCGTGCCTCGGGCGCGAGCAAGGGACGGCCGTGGAAGAACGGGCTCTGCACCGAGTGCAGCGGCGTCGAGGGGCTGGCGAGGTGAGTCGGCATGGTCGGCATTCCGGGGGAGAGGAGGCGGGGCGGAGACGGTACGCGAGACCCCGGTCCGAGGATCGCGCGTCGCCGCCCGCGCGTCCATCGCGGCGCGACCTGCGGCCGCCGGTTGCCTCGCGAGTGCAACGCATCCGTTGGCCGCGCACGACAGCGGCCCGGACTGGTACAGTGCCGACGGGAGCGAGCCGGGCGGTCGCCGGGGGAAACCCCGGAGGAAGGTCCGGACTCCATCGGGCAGGATGCTGGCTAACGGCCAGGCGCAGCAGGCAGGTCCTCGCGGGCATGCTCAGGGCGACGGAAAGTGGCACAGAAAACAGACCGCCGGCAGGCGCTAGCCCGTCGGCAAGGGTGAAAAGGCGAGGTAAGAGCTCACCGCGCCGCTGGCGACAGCGGTGGCACGCCAAACCCCATCCGGAGCAACACCGAATAGGCACGCGCGGCCGACGTCCTCGCGGACGGGTGGCCAGGGCGCCCTACCGAGCGTGCGGGTAGGTGGCTAGAGCCACCGGGCAACCGGTGGCCCAGAGGAATGACCGTCACGCCCCTCGGGGCGGACAGAATCCGGCCTACAGGCTCGCTCCCACCTCCGCGCCGGCCACGGCGCGCACCGCCCGCCCGTGCGCGTGTATCGGTAAGTCTTGTCAAGCGCGCCCAGTGCAAACCTTTGTCACCGGCTCGGCACGTCGTCAAAGGGCTGCGGGTCGTCGCTCGCCGTTTACATCCAGAGTCGGCGCTAAGTGCCAATCAGCGCTAGGCTTTTTCAGCGCTTCAACCCTCGTATTCGTCTCAACGTTTTAATGTAAGTCCTTGTCGGAACAGGAGAAAAAGTGCCTGTCGGAATTTGACGCTCGCCACAGCGATGCAATATTCTCCCGGCTGTGGGTGAGCGTGTCGCCGTGTGGGGCTCTGTGGGGCTCGGTGCCGGCGCCGGCGCAGCATCCGAACGGACAGATGGGCGCCTTTTGCGACGTGTTGGCGGCGCGAAAGGGATGGAAAAAAAGCAGAAGTCGGCAGGATCGGGTTCAGTGCCACGCTTGGCGGCGTCGCGGCTGGGTGGGTCGGCTGTCTCTGCATAACGCGGGGTGCCTTTGGGTGCTTCAGGGCAAGGGATGGCGCGCAGCGGCGGGTCGGGAGCGGGTACTTGAGGTTCGAGGGCAGCCATTCGCTGACGCTCGACGCCAAGGGCCGCCTGACGGTGCCCGTGCGGGTGCGCGAGCAGTTCGACGCCCTGTGCGGCGGCGCACTGGTGCTGACGCGCTGGCTCGACAACTGCCTGCGGGTGTACCCGCTGCCAGCCTGGGAGCGGCTGCGCGACGAGATCATGCCGACCTGGCCGATGACCGCCGCGGGCTTCGCGAAGGCCGTGCTGCAGACCCACGACGCGCAGCAGATCGACACCGCGGGCCGGATCATGGTGAAGGACTCGCTGCGCAGCTACGCGCGGCTCGAGAAGCGGGTGGTGCTGGCGGCGGACAACGACGTCTGGGAGCTGTGGGACGAGGATCGTCACAACCGCTTCCTCGACGAGAAGATGGCGGAAGGGATTCCGGCCGAGCTGCTCAACAGCCTCAAGTTCTGAGCCGTGTTGCCTTGTCCGCGCCCGCGAAGCCCTTCAGCCACCGGCCCGTCCTCGGGCCGGAAGCCATCGACGCGCTCCGGGTGCGGTCCGGCGGCGTCTACGTCGACGGCACCTTCGGGCGCGGCGGGCACAGCAGGCTGCTGCTGGCGGCGCTGGGCGAGGGTGGCAGGCTCATCGCGCTGGATCGGGATCCGCAGGCGGTCGACGCGGGGCGTGCCGATCCGGTGCTCGCCAACGATCCGCGTGTCGAGATCGTCCACGCGCGCTTCTCGACGCTCGACGGGATATTGAACGACAGGGGCATCCCCACGATCGACGGGCTGTTGCTCGATCTGGGTGTCTCCTCTCCGCAGCTGGACGACCCGTCGAGGGGGTTCAGCTTCACGGGGGACGGTCCACTGGACATGCGTATGGATCCGACGCAAGGCATGTCCGCGAGGCAGTGGCTACGAGATGCGTCGGCCGGGGAAATAGCAGAGGTGCTGAGGAACTATGGGGACGAACGGCTTGCTGTTCCGATTGCAAAGGCGATTGTTGCTCGTCGCGGCCAGGCCGGCGACGCGGCGTTTCGAACCACAGGCGAGCTTGCCGGTCTCGTGGCGGGCGTCGTCCGCAGCCGGCAAGGGCGGGCGGAGATGGGCAAGAACCCGGCTACGCGCACCTACCAAGCTATTCGGATTCACACCAATTCCGAAATCACCGAACTCGCGCTGATCCTCGAGACGGCGCTGCGCCGCCTCGCGAGCGGCGCGCGCATGGCGCTGATCAGCTTCCACTCGATCGAGGACCGCATGGTCAAGCAGTTCATCGCCCGTCACGCAGGCAAGTCGGGCGAGCGCCATCCGGTCACCGGTGCCGCGACCGCGCCGGTGCTGCTGCGCGCGGTCGCGCGGGTGCTGGCCGGCGACGACGAGCTGGCGGCGAATCCGCGCGCGCGCTCGGCGATCCTCCGGGTCGCCGAACGGACCGACCACCCGCTGCTGCCCGATCCCCGCGGCCTCGCGCCGTCGGGCGGGCGCTGATCCCCGCACCCCGAGAACGAGGCGAGCGCACGCATGGCCCGATTCAACTTCGTCCTCGCCGCGCTGCTGGTCGCGTGCGCGCTGCTGCTGGTGACCTCCCAGCACCGCGCGCTGCGGCTGTCGACCGATCTCGAGCGGGCGCAGGGCCAGGAGCGGGAGCTGCAGGTGCGCACCCGCCAGCTCGAGCTCGGCGTCAGCGAATACGCGAAGGCCTCGCTGATCGACGCGCGGGTGCGGCGCGAACTGAAGATGATCTCGCTCACCCCGGAGCGCACGCTCTACCTGAAGGACCCGGACCAATGACGAGAAGCGTGAAATTCGCCGCGCCCAACCTGCTGCAGGCCCGGCTGCAGCGATGGCGCTCGCGCTTCATCCTCGGCATCGTCGCGTTCTGCTTCGTCGCGCTCGCCGGGCGTGCGGTCTGGCTTCAGACGATACAGGGCGACTTCCTCCTGAGCCAGGGCGCCAAGCGCTACGAGCGCGAGATCGAGCTGCCGGCGAACCGCGGCAACATCCTCGATCGCCACGGTGCCGTCCTCGCGACGAGCCTGCCGGCGCGCGCGGTCTGGGCCTTTTCCGACAAGGTCGACCTCGCCGATCCGCGCATCCTCGACCTCGCGCGCCTGCTCGGCTTCAAGCCCGCCGAACTGCAGGCGAAGCTCGAGGAGGGTGCCGGCGACTTCGTCTACCTGCGGCACCAGGTCGACCTCGACGTGGCCGAGCGCATCAAGGCGCTGCAGATCGCCGGCGTCGGCATGGATCGCGAGTACAAGCGCCACTACCCGGAAGGCGAGTCGATCGCGCAGCTGGTGGGCTTCACGAGCCGCTCGCACATCGGCCAGGAAGGCCTCGAGCTGTCCTTCGAGAAGACGCTCGGCGGCTTCGCCGGCAAGCGTCGCGTCGTGCGCGACGGCGCCGGCCAGATCATCGCGGGGCTCGACACGCTCCAGGAGCCGCGCGACGGGCGCGACCTCCAGCTGACGATCGACACCCGGATCCAGTTCCAGGCCTACTCGGCGCTCAAGGCCACGGTGCGCGAGCACCAGGCCAAGGCCGGCGCGGCGGTCGTCATCGACACCCGCACGGGCGACGTGCTCGCGCTGACGAACTACCCGTCCTACGACCCGAACGACACCTCGCGACGCGCCGGCGGCAAGGTGCGCAACCGCGCGATCACCGACGCGTTCGAGCCGGGCTCGACGATCAAGCCGTTCACCGCCGCGATGGCGCTCGAGACCGGCCGCTTCAAGCCGCAGTCGATGTTCGACGTGCACGAGGGCAAGCTGAAGATCGGGCGCGACACGATCCACGACGCGCACCGGATCAAGGAGCCGATCACGCTCGAGCAGGTCGTGCAGAAGAGCTCGAACGTCGGCACCGCCAAGCTGGCGCTCGAACTGCCGCCCGAGAAGCTCGCCTCGGTGCTGAAGCGGGCGGGATTCGGGAGTTCGCCGAAGATCGGCTTTCCGGGCGCGACCGGTGGCGTGCTGCGTCCGGCGTCCAAGTGGAAGCCGATCGAGCACGCGACGATCTCGTACGGCCACGGCCTGTCGGCGTCGCTGCTGCAGATCGCCCGCGCCTACACGGTGTTCTCCGGCAACGGCGAACTGATGCCGCTGAACCTGTACCAGCGCGCGCAGGACGACCGGGCGCGGCCGATCCGGATCTCGACGCGCGCATCCGGCGTGCCGGCGGCTGCCGGCTTCGACGCCGACACGATCCGCGGCGAGCGGGTGATCCGCCCGGAGACGGCGCGCGCGGTGCGCCACATGCTCGAGCTCGCGGTGAGCGACAAGGGCACCGCGCCGCAGGCGCGCATCCCGGGCTACCGGGTCGGCGGCAAGACCGGCACCGCGCGGAAGATCGAGAACGGCCGCTACGTGAAGAAGTACGTCGCCTCGTTCGTCGGCCTCGCGCCGATGTCCGATCCGCGCATCGTCGTCGCCGTGATGATCGACGAGCCGGGCACGAAGCGCCAGTACGGCGGCGAGGTCGCGGCGCCGCTGTTCGCGACGATCGCCGGCGACGCGCTGCACCTGCTGCACGTCGAGCCCGACGCGCCCTTCGAGACCCGCATCATCACGGCCGCCGCGATCAAGGAAGGGACATGACGGCAGCGGCGCAGCTCGACGCCGTCGCGCGCGAGACGGCAGGGTGGCTGCGGGCCACGCTGCCGGACGCACGCGCGCGCGGCGCGCGGCTGCGCTCCGACAGCCGGCTGGTCGGCGCCGGCGACATCTTCGTCGCGTGGCCCGGCGCGAACGGCGACGGCAGGCGGCACCTGCCGCAGGCGATCGCAGCCGGCGCCGCGGCGGTGCTGCTCGAGGCGCAGGGCCTCGACGCCGTTGGGGTCGGCGACGCGCAGGTGGTGCCGATGCTGCCGGTGCCGGACCTGCGCGAGCGCGCCGGGCGCATCGCGGCCGACTGGCTCGGGTCGCCGAGCACGGCGCTCGACGTCGTCGCGGTCACCGGCACCAACGGCAAGACGAGCTGCACGCAGTGGATCGCCGCCGGCTGCAACGCGCGCGCGCGGCGGGCGGTCGCCGGCGTCGTCGGCACGCTCGGCGCCGGCGTGCCCGTCGCCGACGGCCTGCCGCACGCGCTCGCGGCGCGGCTCGCCGACGGCGGCACCGGCGGGCTGACGACGCCGGACGCGCTCGCGCTGCAGCACCTGTTCCGCGACTTCGTCGACGCCGGCATCGGGGTCGCGGCGATCGAGGCGTCGTCGATCGGGCTGGTGCAGGGAAGGCTCGAAGGCACCCGCGTCGCCGTCGCGGTGATGACGAACCTCACCCGAGATCACCTCGACTTCCACGGCAGCGTCGAAGCCTACGCGGACGCGAAGGCCCGGTTGTTCCGGTGGCCGGGCCTGAAGGCAGCGGTCTTCAACCTGGACGATCCGGCGGCGCTCGCGATGGGGCGCGACCTCGCCGCCGGCGTCGAGCGGATCGGCTTCTCGGTCGTCGGGTCGCAGCCGGCGCCCGCGTCGGCGGCGAACGACGCCGTGCTGCGCGTGTGCGGCACGCTGCCGGATGCGCGGGGCCTCGTGCACGTCTCGATCGGCGCGCGGTCCGCCGCGCTGCGACTCGAGCCGATCGGACGCTTCAACCTGAGCAACGCGCTGGCGGTCGCCGGCGTGTGGCACGCGCTCGGCTGGTCCTTCGACGAGATCGTCGCCGGCCTCGAGTCGCTGCGCCCGGTGCCGGGGCGGCTGCAGCGCGTCGACGCGCCCGACGACGGCGCCGGCGCCACCGGTGGCGCCCCCGGCGAGGTCGCGCACGAGCTGCCGATGGTGGTCGTCGACTACGCCCACACGCCGGACGCGATCGCCAACGTGCTCGCGACGCTGCGCGACGTCGCGCAGCAGCGGCGCGGCCGGCTGTGGTGCGTCTTCGGCGCCGGCGGCAACCGCGATCGCGGCAAGCGCGCGCCGATGGCCTCGGCGGCCGAGGCCGGCGCGGACGAGCTGGTGCTGACCAGCGACAACCCGCGCGACGAGGACCCGGTCGCGATCCTCGACGACCTGTGCAAGGGCCTGTCGCGCCCGGCGCGCCTCGTCGAGCCCGACCGCCGCGAGGCGATCGCGCGCGCGATCGCGCTCGCCGCCGCCGGCGACGTCGTCGCGATCGCCGGCAAGGGCCACGAGGACTACCAGGAGGTGCGCGGCGTGCGCACGCCGTTCTCGGACGTGCAGCAGGCGCGCGAGGCGCTCGGCGCGAGACGCGAGGCGGGGGGCGACCGTGGCCATTGAGGCGACGCGATTCACGCTGCGCGAGGCCTACGGCTGGCTCGGCGACGCGGTGCTGCACGGGCGCGGCGACGAGCCGGTCGTCGGCGTGTGCACCGATACCCGCAGGATCGCGCCGGGGCAGCTGTTCGTCGCGCTGCGAGGCGATCGCTTCGACGCGCACGCGTTCGTGTCGCAGGCGATCGCGGCGGGCGTCGCCGCGGTCGTCGTCGAGCGCGCGGTGCCGGGCCTGCGCGGACCGGCGCTGCGCGTGCCCGACACGCGGCGCGCGCTCGGCGAGATCGCCGCGGGCTGGCGCGCCCGCTTCGCGCTGCCGCTGATCGCCGTCACCGGCAGCAACGGCAAGACGACGGTCAAGGAGATGATCTCGTCGATCCTGCGCGCGCACGTCGGCGAGGCGGCGGCGTTCGCGACCCGCGGCAACCTGAACAACGACGTCGGCGTGCCGCTGACGCTGCTCGCGCTCGACGCCGGTCATCGCGCGGGCGTCGTCGAACTCGGCATGAACCACCCGGGCGAGATCGCGCAGCTCGCCCGCTTCGTGCGCCCGACGGTCGCGTTGGTCAACAACGCGCAGCGCGAGCACCAGGAGTTCATGGACGGACCCGAGGCGACCGCGCGCGAGAACGGCACCGTGTTCGACGCGCTCGGGCCGGACGGCGTCGCGGTGTTCCCGGCCGACGACATCGGCACGTCGATCTGGCGTGGCCTCGCGCGGGGTCGGCGCGTGCTCGCGTTCGGCCTTCTCGACGGCGCGTCGGCGCGGTGCGACGCGGCCGGGCCCGCGGTGTATGCCCCGGCGTCGGCCCGGCCCGACGGCTTCGTCGCGACCGTCGAGGGCACGCCGATCGAGATCTCGCTCGCGATCGGCGGGCGTCACAACGTGCTGAACGCGCTCGCCGCGGCCGCGTGCTGCCACGCGATCGGCGTCGCGCCGGCGACGATCGCCGCCGGACTCGCGGCGTTCCGGCCGGCCTCGGGCCGGCTCGCGCGCCACGTGCTCGCCGAGGGGCGGGTGCTGATCGACGACAGCTACAACGCCAATCCGGACTCGGTGCGCGCCGCGATCGACGCGCTCGCCGACGAGCGCGCGCCGCGCGCGATCGTGCTCGGCGACATGGGTGAGGTCGGAGACCAGGGCCCGGCCTTCCATCGCGAGGTCGGCGCGTATGCACGCGATCGCGGCATCGAGACGCTGATCGCCGTCGGCGCGGCGAGCGTCGACATCGCGCGTGGCTACGGCGAACGCGCGGTGCACGTCGCGACCGTCGAGTCGCTGGTCGCCGCGATCGCGCCGGCGACCACCGCCGCCGCGTCGCAGGCGTCCGTCCCGCGGGCACCCGTGCCGCAGGCCGCGCTCGACGCGCTCGACGCGGCCGCATCGACGCTGGTGAAGGGCTCGCGCTTCATGGGCACCGAGCGCGTCGTCGCTGCGCTCGGCGCGCGCGGCCGGGTCGACGCCGCGCGCGCCGGTGCGGCCGCCGTCCCGCTCGAGCCGGAGGCGCATCACTGATGCTGCTCGAGCTCGCCCAGTACCTGTCGAAGGAATACCGCGTGTTCGCGGTGTTCAACTACATCACGCTGCGCGCGGTGCTCGCGGCGCTGACGGCGCTGTTCATCGGCCTGATGTTCGGCCCGATGGTGATCCGGCGCCTCACCGCGATGAAGATCGGGCAGGCGGTGCGGACCGACGGCCCGCAGACGCACCTGATCAAGTCGGGCACGCCGACGATGGGCGGCGCGCTGATCCTGATCGCCGTGTTCCTCTCGACGCTGTTCTGGGCGGACCTGGGCAACCGCTTCGTGTGGGTCGTGCTGCTGGTGACCACCGGCTTCGGCGCGGTCGGCTGGGTCGACGACTACCGCAAGGTCGTGCACCGGAACCCGAAGGGAATGTCGGCGAAGGAGAAGTACGCCTGGCAGACGCTGATCGGCCTGGGGGCCGCGGTGTACCTCGCGTTCGCGATCCCGACGCAGTCGACCGCCGAGGCGGTGCAGCTGGTGATCGAGTGGTTCCAGAGCGGCCTGTCGATCGACCTGCCGCCGAAGGCCGACCTGATCGTGCCCTTCTTCAAGGAGGTCGCGTACCCGATGGGCGTGTTCGGCTTCATCGCGCTGACCTATTTCGTGATCGTCGGCACCAGCAATGCGGTGAACCTCACCGACGGCGCCGACGGCCTCGCGATCATGCCGGCGGTGCTCGTCGGCTCGGCGCTCGGCATCTTCGCGTACGCGACCGGCAACGCCAACTTCGCGCGCTACCTGCTGATCCCGTTCATCCCGGGCGCCGGCGAACTGATCGTGCTGTGCGGCGCGATCGCCGGTGCCGGCCTCGCGTTCCTCTGGTACAACGCGTACCCCGCGCAGGTGTTCATGGGCGACGTCGGCGCGCTCGCGCTCGGCGGCGCCCTCGGCACGATCGCGGTGATCGTGCGCCAGGAGATCGTGCTCTTCATCATGGGCGGCGTGTTCGTCGCCGAGACGATCTCGGTGATGATCCAGGTGGGCTACTTCAAGTACACGAAGAAGCGCACCGGCACGGGCAAGCGGATCTTCCGGATGGCGCCGCTGCACCACCACTTCGAGATCGGGGGCGTCAAGGAGTCGCAGGTCGTCGTGCGTTTCTGGATCGTCACGATGATGCTCGTGCTGTTCGGCCTGTCGTCGCTGAAGCTGAGGTGAGCATGACGACCGCGAGCGAACACCCGATGCCCCTGTCCGACCTCGCCGGCCGACGCGTCGGCGTCGTCGGCCTGGGCGTGTCCGGGCTCGCGATGGCGCGCTGGCTGGCGCGCGAGGGCGCCGACGTCGTCGTGCTCGACAGCCGTGAATCGCCCCCCGGCGCGGTGGCGCTGCGCGAGCATTGCCCGCAGGCGACGCTGCTGCACGCGCCCTTCGAACTGCAGGCCTTCGGCGAACCGCCGGCCGCGATCGCGTGGAGCCCCGGCGTGTCGCCGCTCGTCGGCGACGCGCGACGCCTGCACGAGCAGGCGCGCACCGCGAGCGTGCCGGTGCTCGGCGAACTCGACCTGTTCTCGCAGGCACTGCAGCGGCTGCACGCCACCGGCTACGCGCCCCGGGTGCTCGCGGTCACCGGCACCAACGGCAAGACCACCGTGACCGAGCTGCTCGCGCACCTCGCGCGCGAAGCCGGCCTGGACGCGCAGGCCGCCGGCAACATCGGCCCGGCGCTGCTCGACGCGCTGCGCGACAGGCTCGACGCGCAGCGCCTGCCGCAGCTGTGGGCGCTCGAGCTCTCGAGCTTCCAGCTGGCGCTCGCCGAGCCGCCGGCGTGCACCGTCGCCGCGATCCTGAACGTGACGCAGGACCACTTCGACTGGCACGGGGACATGACCGCGTACCGCGAGGCGAAGCTGCGCATCCACCGCCGCGCGGCGACGCGGGTCGTCAACGTCGACGATCCGGCGACCGACCCCGACGTGCGCTTCGACGCCGACGGTCGCGGCATCGATCCGGCGGCTGCGCTCGCGCAGGCGCTTCGCGCGGCCGAGGCGCCCGGCGCGAAGGTCTCGAAGGCGGCGATCGCGCGGGCGGAGAAGGCGGCACGGGACGCCGCGGCCGGCAAGGTCGGCTTCGGGCTCGGCGCGCCCGCGACGGTGCCCGGCTACGGCGTCGTGCGCGAGGGCGGGCTCGCGTGGCTCGTCGAGGCCACCGCCGACGGCGAGCCCGGCGCGCGCCGCACCCGGGGCGACGCACCCGAGCGCCACGTCAGGCGGCTGATGCCGGCCGACGCGCTGCGGGTGCGCGGCTCGCACAACCACGCGAACGTCCTCGCCGCGCTCGCGATGCTGCGCGCCGCCGACGTGCCGATGGCGCCGCTGCTGCGCGGACTGCGCGACTTCGAGGCCGGCGCGCACCGCTGCCGGCTCGTCACCGTGATCAACGACGTCGAGTACATCGACGACAGCAAGGCGACCAACGTCGGCGCGACCGTCGCGGCGCTCGCCGGCCTCTCGAAGCGCTGCGTGCTGATCGCCGGCGGGCTGGGCAAGGGCCAGGATTTCGCGCCGCTGGCGACCGCGGTGCGCCGGCACGCGAAGGCGGTGATGCTGATCGGCCGCGACGCGCCGGTGCTTCGCGCGGCGCTTCGCGACACCGGCGTCGAACTCGTCGACTGCGACTCGATGCCGGCCGCGGTCAACGAGGCGGCGCGCCGTGCCGGCACCGGCGAGTCGGTGCTGCTGTCGCCCGCGTGCGCGAGCCTCGACATGTTCCGCAACTATCCGCACCGCGCCGAGGTCTTCGCCGCCGCGGTGCGAGAACTCGCCGACGCGCTGGGGCAGCCGTGCTGAGCGCCGGTTCCCGCTTCGCCTCGCTGCTGGGCAGGCGCCTGGTCGCGCGCGATCGGAGCGCGCGCAGCCGCTCGGACGCGCGCAAGCCCTCGAGCTGGCAGCTGCTCAAGCGCGACCTGCTCGACACCGGCGTGTCGCACTACGACGCGGCGCTGCTGTGGGCGACGCTGATCCTGCTGATGACCGGCGTCGTGATGGTCTACTCGACGTCGATCTCGCTGCCCGAGCAGCGCGGCATGACCCACGCGGGGCCGACCTACTTCCTGGTGCGGCACCTGTCGTCGGTCGCGGTCGCGATCTTCGCCGCGGTGATCGCGTTCGCGACGCCGGTGCGGCACTGGCAGAAGGCGGCGCTGCCGCTGTTCGCGGTCACGCTGCTGATGCTGGCGCTGGTGTTCGTGCCGGTGATCGGCAAGAAGGCCGGCGGCGCGTATCGATGGCTGGTCAGCCCGATCGGCACGATCCAGCCCACCGAGTTCATGAAGCTCGCGGTGATCCTCTACGTCGCCGACTACGCCGCGCGCAAGCAGGCGCTGATGCACCGCTTCGTCAAGGGCTTCCTGCCGATCGCCGTCGCGATCGGGCTCACCGGCGCGCTGATCATGGCCGAGCCCGACCTGGGCGCGCTGATCGTGATCTCGTGCACCGCGATCGGCGTGCTCTTCATCGGCGGCATGAGCACCCGGCTGTTCTTCGGCATGGGCGCGATGATGATCGGCATCTTCTCGCTGTTCGTGCTGCTCGTGCCGTTCAGGCGGGTGCGGTTCTTCTCGTTCCTCGAGCCCTTCGCGAAGGAGTACGCGAGCGGCAGCAGCTACCAGCTGACGCATTCGCTGATGGCGATCGCCAAGGGGGAGTGGATCGGGTCGGGGCTGGGCGCGGGGCTCGCGAAGCTCAAGTACCTGCCCGAGCCGCACACCGACTTCATGTTCGCGACGGTCGGCGAGGAGCTCGGCGTCGTCGGCATGATCGCGATCGTGTTCCTGTTCTTCTGGATCGTGCGCCGCTGCTTCGAGATCGGCAGGCAGGCGATCTCCTTCGACCTGCTGTTCAACGGGCTGGTCGCCCAGGGCGTCGGCCTGTGGATCGGCATCCAGTCGTTCATCAACCTCGGCGTGAACCTCGGCCTGCTGCCGACCAAGGGCCTGACGCTGCCGCTGATGAGCTGGGGCGGGAGCGCGATCCTGATGACCTGCGTGTCGCTCGCGATCGTGCTGCGGATCGACGCCGAGAACCGGCGGCTGATGCGGGGGACCGTGCTGTGAGTCCGACACTGTCGGCCGCCGGCCCCACCCCCGTCGCCGTGCCGTCGCAGGCGGGCGCCGGCGCGTCGGCGCGCCGTGCCGACGCCGCGTCGCTCCCGACGATCATGATCATGGCCGGCGGCACCGGCGGCCACATCTTCCCCGGTCTCGCGGTCGCCGACCTGCTGCGCGCACGCGACTGGCGCGTCGTCTGGATGGGCAACCCGGCGGGGATGGAGGCGCGGGTGGTGCCGGCGCGCGGGATCGCGCTGGCGCCGGTCGACTTCGG
The DNA here is from genome assembly GCA_050248115.1 of Lautropia sp. Taxonomy (GTDB): domain Bacteria; phylum Pseudomonadota; class Gammaproteobacteria; order Burkholderiales; family Burkholderiaceae_E; genus Lautropia. The sequence continues at coordinate 203,786 of JBFWSZ010000005.1, read as the reverse complement.
CGGCCTGCGCGGCAAGGGCCTCGCGACGATGCTGCTGCTGCCGCTGCGCCTGATCCGGGCGTTCTGGCAGTCGCTCGCCGCGCTGCGCCGGGTGCGGCCCTCGGTCGTGCTCGGCATGGGCGGCTACGTGACCTTTCCCGGCGGGATGATGGCCGCGCTGCTCGGCCGTCCGCTGGTGCTGCACGAGCAGAACTCGATCGCCGGGCTGGCGAACCGCGTGCTCGCCGGCGTCGCCGACGCGGTGCTGGTCGCGTTCCCCGACGCCTTCGCCGCGCGCCGGCCGTTCGGCGGCACGCCCGCGCCGGTGCACTGCGGCAACCCGGTGTCGGCGGCGATCGCGGCCCAGCCCGCGCCGGCGCAGCGATTCGAGGGTCGCGCCGGGCCGCTTCGGCTGCTCGTCGTCGGCGGCAGCCTCGGCGCGCGCGCGCTCAACGAGGTCGTGCCCGCGGCGCTGACGCTGCTGCCGACGGCGTCCCGCCCCAGCGTGCGCCACCAGAGCGGCGAGAAGGAGATCGAGGCGCTGCGCGCGAACTACGCGAAGGCGGGGCTCGGCGGCGCGGACGGGCGCGTGCAGGCCGTCGCGTTCATCGACGACATGGCGAGCGCGTACGCCGAGGCCGACCTGGTGATCGCGCGCGCCGGCGCGATGACGGTGTCCGAGATCGCCTGCGTCGGCGTCGCATCGGTGCTGGTGCCGTATCCGCACGCGGTCGACGACCACCAGACGACCAACGCCCGCTACCTCGCCGATCGCGGCGCGGCGCTGCTCGTGGCGCAGGACGCGCTCGACGCGCGCGGCCTCGCCGACCTGATCGCGGGCCTGGACCGCGCGCGCCTGCTCGAGATGGCCGAGCGGGCACGCGCGCTCGGCAAGCCCGACGCCGCCCGCGAGGTCGCCGAGGTCTGCGAGGGGCTCGCACGATGAAGCACAAGGTCAAGCGCATCCATTTCGTCGGCATCGGCGGTGCCGGCATGAGCGGCATCGCCGAGGTGCTGCTGAACCTGGGCTACCAGGTGAGCGGTTCGGACCTCTCCGACTCGCCGGTCGTCGCGCGGCTGCGCGCGCTCGGCGCGAACGTCGCGCTCGGCCACGACGCGGCACAGGTCGTCGGCGCGGACTGCATCGTCACGTCGAGCGCGGTGCGCGGCGACAACCCCGAGGTGCGTGCGGCCCGGGCAGCGCGCATGCCGGTCGTGCCGCGCGCGCTGATGCTCGCCGAGCTGATGAAGCTCAAGCAGGGCATCGCGATCGCAGGCACCCACGGCAAGACGACGACCACCAGCCTCGTCGCGAGCGTGCTCGCGCGCGCCGGGCTCGACCCCACCTTCGTGATCGGCGGGCGGCTCGAGAGCGCCGGCGTCAACGCGCGGCTGGGCACCGGCGACTACATCGTCGTCGAGGCCGACGAGTCCGACGGCTCGTTCCTGAACCTGTCGCCGATGATCGCCGCGATCACCAACATCGACGCCGATCACATGGACACCTACGGCCACGAGATGAGCCGGCTCAAGCACGCGTTCATCGAGTTCGCGCACCGGCTGCCGTTCTACGGGGCGGCGGTGCTGTGCACCGACGATCGCCACGTGCGCGAGATCATGCCCTTCGTGTCCAAGCCGATGATCACCTATGGCCTGAACGACGACGCGAAGGTGCGCGCGATCGACGTGCGCGCCGACGGCGAGCGGATGCGCTTCTCGGTGCTGCGCGAGGGCGAGCCGCTGCTCGAGGTCGCGCTCGCGCTGACCGGCGTGCACAACGTGCGCAACGCGCTCGCCGCGATCGCGATCGCCGACGAGCTCGGTGCGCCCGACGACGCGATCGTCGCGGCGCTCGCCGACTTCCGCGGCGTCGGGCGGCGCTTCGAGCGCCACGGCGAGATCGCCTGCGCGGCGTCGCCCGGTAGCTTCACGCTGATCGACGACTACGGCCACCACCCGGTCGAGATGGAGGCGACGATCGCCGCGGCCCGAGGCGCCTTTCCCGGCCGCCGGCTCGTCGTCGCGTTCCAGCCGCACCGCTATTCGCGCACCCGCGACCTGTTCGAGGATTTCGTGCGCGTGCTCGGCACCGTCGACGCGCTGCTGCTCGCCGAGGTCTATCCGGCCGGCGAACAGCCGATCGCGGCCGCCGACGGGCGCTCGCTCGCGCGCTCGATCCGGCTGGCGGGCAAGGTGGAGCCGGTGTTCGTCGAGACGATCGATCAGATGCCGGCGGCGATCCGCTCGGTCGCGCGCGCGGGCGACATCGTCCTCACGATGGGTGCCGGCACGATCGGCCAGGTGCCGGCGCTGCTGAAGGAGGCGTGCCATGGATGAAGGCGGCAGGCCGATGACGACGCCCCCGGCGCTCGACACCCGTGCGATCGATCCCGCCGCGCTCGGCAAGGTCGCGGTCCTGATGGGCGGGCGCTCGGCCGAGCGCGAGATCTCGCTGCTGTCGGGCGCGGGCGTGCTGAACGCGCTTCGCGCGAAGGGCGTCGACGCGCACGCCTTCGACCCCGCGCTTCGCCCGCTGCAGGACCTGAAGACCGAGGGCTACGCGCGCGCGTTCATCGCGCTGCACGGCCGCTACGGCGAGGACGGCACCGTGCAGGGTGCGCTCGAGCTGCTCGACCTGCCGTACACCGGCTCGGGCGTGATGGCCTCGGCGATCGGTGTCGACAAGGTCCGCACCAAGCACGTGTGGATCAGCCAGGGCCTGCCGACGCCGCGCTTCGTCGTCGTGTCGGGCGTGGGCCAGCTCGACGCGCTACCGGAGTACCTGGGGCTGCCGCTGATCATGAAGCCGCCGCGCGAGGGCTCGTCGATCGGCGTCACCAAGGTGCGCAGCGCCGACCAGCTGATCGAGGGGTTCGCCGCCGCCGCGCGCCACGACCGGGAGGTGCTCGCCGAGGAGATGATCGAGGGGCCCGAGCTGACCGTCGCGATCATCGGCAGCGGCGACGATGCCCTCGCGCTCCCGATCATCGAGATCCGCGCGCCCGCCGGCAACTACGACTACCAGAACAAGTACTTCACCGACGACACGCAGTACGTCTGCCCGGCGCCGCTCGCGCCTGTGCGCGAGCGCGAGATCCAGCGCATCGCGCTCGCCGCGTACCGGGCGATCGGCTGCGAGGGTTGGGGCCGGGTCGACTTCATGCTGGCGCGTCGCGACGACAAGCCCTACCTGATCGAGGTCAACACCTCGCCCGGGATGACCGGCCATTCTCTGGTGCCGATGGCCGCGCGCGCGGTCGGCGTCGCGTACGAGGACCTGGTGCTGCGCATCACCGCCGACGCCTGCCTGAAGGTCGGCGTGCACGCGGGGGGCGCGCGATGACGCTCTGGCACGATGCGCGCGTGCTGAACTCGATCGCCAACGTGCTGATCATGGCCGCGCTCGCCGCGTTCGCGAGCACCGCCGTCTGGTGGCTCGCGCACCGGCCGGTGTTCGACCTGCACGACATCGAGGTGTCCGCGGTGCAGGGGCGCACGCTCGAGCGCCTGGACCCGGCGCAGCTGCGCGAGGCCGGCCTGAACCGCGTCGACGGCAGCTTCTTCTCGGTGGACCTGCACGAGGTGCGGCGGCGCTTCGAGTCCGCGCCCTGGGTGCGGCGCGCCGAGGTGCGCCGGGTCTGGCCGAACCGGCTGCAGGTGGCGGTCGAGGAGCACCGCCCGCTCGCGTCGTGGGGCGACGGTCGGCTGGTCAACACCTTCGGCGAACTGTTCGAGGCGAGCCTGCCGGGCGGGGAGGACGAAAGCCGCCTGATCGCGTTCGCCGGGCCCGAAGGCACGCAGCGGATGGTGGCGGAGCGCTACGCCGAACTCGAGCGCGAGCTGCGCGCGATCGACATGCGCCCGCGCGCCGTCAACCTGTCGGAGCGGCAGGCATGGTCGGCCGAGCTCGACAACGGCATCACGCTGCTGATCGGGCGCGAGGAAGGCGTCGACGTGATGGAACGGGTCGCGCGGTGGGCCGCCGTGCACCCGCAGGTACAGGCCAGACTCAACGAAAGGACGGAAGTGATCGACCTTCGATATCCGAACGGCTTCGCGATCCGCGCGCCCGGCGCGCTCGAGACCGACGCGCAGTTCGGCAAGCGCAAGCACGACAACGCCCGCGGCGTCGCAGCCAGGACGGTGTCGACGCGGCAGCCGGGGAGCAGGCAACCATGACGCGGGACTCCAAGGACCTGCTCGTCGGGCTGGACATCGGCACGTCGAAGGTCGTCGCGATCGTCGCGGAGATGCAGTCCGACGGCAGCTACGAGGTCGTCGGCGTCGGCCAGCACGAATCGCGCGGCCTCAAGAAGGGCGTCGTCGTCGACATCGAGAAGACGGTCGGCTCGATCCAGGCCGCGCTCGAGGAAGCCGAGCTGATGGCGACCTGCAAGATCCGCACGGTGATCACCGGCATCGCCGGCAGCCACGTGCGCAGCTTCAATTCGGTCGGCATGGTCGCGATCAAGGACAAGGAGGTGACCGAGGGCGACGTCAGCCGCGTCACCGAGACCGCGAAGGCGGTCAGCATCCCGACCGACCAGCAGATCCTGCACGTGCTCGCGCAGGAATACATCATCGACGGGCAGGAGGACATCCGCCAGCCCGTCGGCATGTCGGGCGTGCGCCTCGACGTGAAGGTGCACATCGTGACCGGCGCGGTGTCGGCGGTGCAGAACATCATCAAGTGCGTGCGTCGCTGCGGCCTGGAGGTGCAGGACCTCATCCTGCAGCCGATCGCGTCGAGCACCGCCGTGCTCACCGCCGACGAGAAGGAGCTCGGCGTCGCGCTGGTCGACATCGGCGGCGGCACCACCGACATCGCGGTCTTCGTCGGCGGTTCGATCCGCCACTCGGCGGTGCTGCCGATCGCCGGCGACCAGATCACCAACGACATCGCGATGGCGCTGCGCACGCCCACGGCCGACGCCGAGGAGATCAAGCTGCGCCACGGACTCGCGAAGCAGGTGCTCGCGAACCCGAACGACAAGATCGAGGTGCCCGGCATCGGCGACCGCGGCCCGCGCTCGCTGTCCAGGCAGGCGCTCGCCGCCGTCATCGAGCCCCGGGTCGAGGAGCTGTTCTCGATGGTGCAGCAGACGATCCGCGAGTCCGGCTACGAGGAGGCGCTGTCCTCGGGCGTGGTGATCACCGGCGGCTCGAGCCTGCTGCCCGGCATGGCGGAACTCGCCGAAGACATCTTTCTCAAGCCGGTGCGAGTGGGCGCGCCGGCCTACGACGGCGCGCTGTCCGACGTGGTCAGGACGCCGAGGTTTGCCACTGCGATGGGGCTGGTCGAGGAGGCTCGCCAGATCCGTGCGAAGGGGCGCAAGGTTGCGGAGCAGTCGGGTTCGTTCAAGGACACGCTGCGTCGCATGAAGGAGTGGTTCGTTGGCAATTTCTGAAAAGCCCGGCGAACTTCTCGCAATGAACGGTTCGGCCAAGGACCCGTTCGAAATCAAGAGCGCGTACTCCTGCCCGGTGTCGCGCTCGCCGGTCCGGAACCATCCGGTGCAAGGACCGTCTTTTGTCAACCAGGAGGCCTGATCTCATGTCTTTTCAAATGCTGGACTCTGACGCCGACGGCGCCATCATCAAGGTGGTCGGTGTCGGTGGCGGCGGCGGCAATGCCGTCAACCACATGATCAACCGCGGCGTGCAAGGCGTCGAATTCATCGCGATCAACACCGATCGCCAGGCGCTGAGCCGCTCGCTGGCGCAGAAGACCATCCAGCTCGGCGACGCCGGGCTGGGCGCGGGCGCGAACCCCGAGGCCGGCCGCGCGTCGGCGCAGGCCGAGCGCGGCGACATCCGCGCGGCGCTCGAGGGCGCGAACATGGTGTTCATCACCGCCGGCATGGGCAAGGGCACCGGCACCGGCGCCTCGCCGGTCGTCGCCGAGATCGCCAAGGAGCTCGGCATCCTCACCGTCGGCGTCGTCACCAAGCCCTTCAACTACGAGGGCAGCCGCAAGCAGCGCATCGCCGACGAGGGCATCGAGAACCTGATCTCGCAGGTCGACTCGCTGATCGTCGTGCTCAACGAGAAGCTGTTCGAGGTGATGGACGAGGACGCGACGCTCGAGGACGCGTTCAAGCGCGCCGACGACGTGCTCAACAACGCCGTCGCCGGCATCGCCGAGATCATCAACGTGCCCGGCCTGGTCAACGTCGACTTCGCCGACGTGAAGACGATCATGGGCGAGCAGGGCAAGGCGATGATGGGCATCGGCGAGGCCTCGGGCCTCGACCGCGCCCGCCTCGCCGCCGAGCAGGCCGTCTCCTCGCCGCTGCTCGACGGCGTCGACCTGCACGGCGCGCGCGGCGTGATCGTCAACATCACCGCGACCCGCTCCCTCAAGCTGCGCGAGACCAACGAGGTCATCAACACCATCAAGCAGTTCTGCGCCGAGGACGCGACGATCATCCACGGCACCGTGTACGAGGAGGACATGGAGGACTCGCTGCGCGTCACCGTCGTCGCGACCGGCATCGGCAAGGTCGTGCGCAAGCCGCAGCTCGTCCCGCAGTCGCAGTCGAGCGTGAAGACCGGCACCGACCACGCCAGCGCCGAGGCGCCGGACTACGGCAGCCTCGACGAGCCCGCGGTGTTCCGCAACCCGCGCAGCGAAGCCAACGCCCGCATCAACCAGATGGCGCAGAAGGGCGTCGAGCGTCTGGACATTCCCGCCTTCCTGCGTCGCCAGGCGGACTGAGCCGCCGGCGGCCGTGAAGCAGGCAACACCGGGCACGCGCGCCCTTCGGGGCGCGCGAGGACCTCGTGAGCGGGGGCCGACGAGCGGACGTGCGCCCTGACGGGTGCACGGACGGGTGTCGGCTGGGCTGGCCGCAGGCCTTCCGGCCAACCCATCCTTCTGGATGCTCTTGTGGCGCCGTGGGGCGGTCAGGGGCATCCGGAGGGCAGCCCGAATCGAAGACGCGCGGCGTCGGCCCAAGGCCCTTGCGCCGCAGGGCCAAGCCGGGGAAGGCGCGCGACGGGCTCTAGAATGCGTCGGTTGCACGCGGCGCGCGGCGTGGCGTTCCTGCCGCGACCATGCGCGCATCAGCATTTCCCCCCCCCTTCAATGCCAGACAATCGGGAGTACACGAATGACGATAAAGGTCGGTGATCGCCTGCCGGAAGCCACGCTGAGCGAGTACTACGACGTCGAGGCCGGCGGCTGCTCGGTCGGACCCAATGCCTTCAAGGTCTCGGACCTGGTCAAGGGCAAGAAGATCGTGATCTTCGGCCTGCCCGGCGCGTATACGCCCACTTGCTCGGCCAAGCACGTGCCGAGCTACCTCGAGAACTACGACAAGCTCAAGTCGAAGGGCGTCGACGAGATCTGGTGCGTCTCGGTCAACGACGCGTTCGTGATGGGTGCGTGGGGTCGCGAGCAGCATGCCGCCGGCAAGGTGCGCATGATGGCCGACGGCAGCGCCGAGTTCGCCAAGGCGACCGGGCTCACCCTCGACCTGAGCGCGCGCGGCATGGGCGTGCGCTCGGATCGCTACGCGATGCTCGTCGACGACGGCGTCGTCAAGGCGCTGAACCGCGAGGCGCCCGGCAAGTTCGAGGTCAGCAGCGCGGAGGCGATGCTCAAGGCGCTCTAGCCTCGAGCCGAACGCGCCCGACCCGACGGCCCGGATCCATGCTGCGTCAGTGCACGGTCAAGCAGAAGGTGCAGACCACCGGCATCGGCCTGCACTCGGGCCAGCGGGTCGACCTCACGATCCGCCCCGCGCCGGTCAACACCGGCATCGTCTTTCACCGCGTCGACCTCGACCCGCCGGTCGCGATCCCGGCGCAGGCGCACCTCGTGACCGACACCCGGATGGCGTCGACGCTGTCCGCGGCGGTCGACGGCCCCGGCAGCGAGGTCAAGGTCTTCACCGTGGAGCACCTGATGTCGGCGCTCGCCGGCATGGGCATCGACAACGCCCACGTCGACCTCACCGCCGGCGAGATCCCGATCCTCGACGGGTCGGCCAACTCCTTCGTCTACCTGCTGCAGTCGGTCGGCGTCGTCGAGCAGGCGGCGGCCAAGCAGTTCGTGCGCATCGTCGAGCCGGTCGAGGTGCGCGACGGCGACAAGTACGCGCGCCTCGAGCCGCACTTCGGCTTCAAGCTCGCGTTCGAGATCGAGTTCGGGCACCCGGCGATCGACGCCACCGGACAGCGCGTCGAGATCGACTTCGAGACGACCTCCTACGTGAAGGAGATCGCCCGCGCGCGCACCTTCGGCTTCACCCACGAGGTCGAGGCGCTTCGGGCGCACGGGCTCGCGCGCGGCGGCAGCCTCGGGAACGCGATCGTGATGGACGAGATGCGCGTGCTCAACAGCGACGGGCTCCGCTACGACGACGAGTTCGTCAAGCACAAGGCGCTCGACGCGATCGGCGACCTGTACCTGATCGGCCACCCGATCCTCGGCGCCTACGTCGCCCACAAGTCCGGGCACGCGCTCAACAACCTGCTGGTGCGCGCGGTGCTCGCGCACCCGCAGGCCTGGCAGCTCGCGAGCTACCCGAAGAAGCGCGGTGCGCCGCCGGCGTTCAAGCAGGACTGGGCACGTTCGTGACCGGCCGCCGGTAGCGCGATGGCACGCGGCGTGCTGCTGCTGTTCGGCCTGCTGATCATCGGCATGGCCGCGGCCTTCCTGCTGACCGGCGACCGCGTGTGGCTCGTGCGCGCCAAGCGCACGCTGATCGTCGGCCTCGTGCTCGCGCTGATCTTCTTCGTCGGCATGTTCGTGCAGGAGCTGTTCTGGCCCCGGCTGAGCTTCGAGCCGCTCAAGGGGGCGAGCTAGGCCGCTGGGTCGGCAGCGGGAAGTCGTACAGCGCGCAGGCGTTCTCGACGAGGATCCGGTGCCGCAGGCGGGCGTCGGGTACCCAGCTGTCGAGCAGCGCCACCAGTGCTGCGTACGACGGCAGTGCCCCGTCGAAGTTGACGTTCGGCCAGTCGCTGCCCCAGACGACGCGTTCCGGGGCATGCGCGACCAGCGCGCGCGCCATCGGCGCGACGTCGGCGTACGGGTAGCGTTCGGCCGACAGCCGCATCGGCGCCGAGAGCTTGACCCACACGCGGCCGCTGTCGAGCAGCCGCAGCAGGCTGGCGAACGCCGGCCCGCCGACGCCGGCGTGCGCCGGGATGCGCGCCATGTGGTCGATGACGATGCGTCCGGGCAATGCCGAGAGGCACGCCGCGAGTTCGACGATCTGCTCGTCGTGAACGTGCACCTGCGCATGCCAGCCGTGCTCCGACACCCGGGCCGCCAGGACCGGGTCGACTCGCATGCCGGCCTGGGCCGTCGCGGTGTACGAAAACCGGATTCCCCGCACGCCCAGGCGGTGCCAGTGCAGCAGCGTCGCGTCGTCGGGACTGGACAGCGGCGGCGTGAGCACGCCGCGTAGCCTCTCGGGTTCGTCGCGCAGTGCGTCGAGCGTGCGCAGGTTGTCTCGGCCACTGGTCACCGCGTGCACGACGACGGCGCGGGCGATGCCCGCGGCGCGCTGGGTTTCGAGCAACTGCGCCGGCGTCGCGTCGGGCACCGCGTAGGGCGAATCCGTTGCCGCCGGGTAGCGCGAGAGCGGGCCGAACAGGTGCACGTGTGCATCGCAGGCGCCGGCCGGCGGCGCGGCGCGGGGCGCGCTGTCCGGTTCGCCCATGGCTCAGTTGCCCTTGGCCTTGTCGGCCCCGATGTCGCGGATCAGCTTGCCGTGGCGCTCGTACTCGCTGCGCACGAAGGCGGCGAACTCGCCCGCGGGCAGGTAACCCGGCGGCACTTTCAGCGATTGCAGGATCTTCCCGAATTCCGGCGTCTCGACCGCGTGCGCACAGGCGTCGGAGAGTTTCGCGACGATCGCCGGCGGCGTGCCCTTCGGCGCGACGAGGCCACCCCAGCCGGCCGAGACGACGGGCAGGCCCAGCTCCTTGAAGGTCGGGATGTCGGGCAGTGCCGGATTGCGCCGTTCCTCGAGAATGCCGAGCGCGCGCAGCTTCGGCGACAGCCGCACCAGCGTCTGCACCCCGGCGACCCAGCCGTCGATCTCGCCGCCGATCGCGAGCTGCGCGGCCTCTGCGTCGCCTTTGGTCGGCACGTGCACCCACTCGAATCCGGCGACCTGCGCGAACGCGACGGTGGCGAGCTGGGGTAGCGAGCCGACGCCGGTCGAGGACAGCGTCGCCTTACCCTTGTTCTGCCTGGCGTAGTCGACGAACTGGGCAAGCGTCTTGAAGCGGGAGTGCTCGCCGACGGCGAACACCTGCGGCGTGACGTGCGTGCGGCAGACGTACTCGAAGCGGTCGACGTCGTAGGGCAGGTTCTTCAGGTGGGGCTGGGTCGTCAGCGGGCCGACCGCGGTGATCGCGAGCGTGTAGCCGTCGGGTTCCGCGCGTGCGACCTTTCCGGTGCCGAGCGTCCCGCCGGCGCCGGGATGGTTCTCGACCACCACGTTGGCGCCCAGCGTCTCGCGCATGCCGGCCTGGATCGCCCGCGCGATCGGGTCGACGCTGCCGCCGGGCGGGAAGGGAACGATGACCTGGATCGTCCGATCCGGGTAGTCGGCCGAGGCGGCGCCGGCCACGAGCAGTGCGGCAACGGCGAGCGAAGCGCGGTGGATCAGGCCTTTCATCGTGAGGTCTCCTGGGGTTGTCAGCCGCGCATGCCCGGTCGGGTCGCGCGCAGCACTTCGTATGCATCCTCGACCCAGTCGCACAGGATCGACCGCGTCTCGCGCGGGTCGATCACGTCGAGCACGCCGAACTTCTCGGCCGTGCGAAAGGGCGAGCCGAGTCGGTGGTAGTACGCCTCGAGCGCCTCGCGCCGCGCGTCGGGATCCTCGGCGGCGGCGATCTCGCTGCGATACGCGGCCGCGACACCGCCTTCGATCGGGATCGAGCCCCAGCGCGCCGACGGCCATGCGAAGCGGTGGTTCAGTTGCGGGAAGTACTTCGGCGCGTGCAGTCCGCCCGCGAGGCCGAAGGCCCGGCGCAGGATGATCGACATCCACGGAATGCGCAGCGTCTCGATCGTCTGCATCACGCGGACCGCGCCGAGCAGCGTGCCGGCGAGTTCCGCCTGAGGGCCGGTGGCGTTTCCCGGCTGGTCTGCTAGGTTGATCATCGGCAGGCCGAAGGTATCGCACAGCTTGGCGTGCCGCTCCATCTTCCAGGCCGAACTCACCGTCATCGCACCGCCGGCCACGCGCGGGTCGCTGCAGAGCACGCCGACCGGATAGCCGTCGAGAAGGGCGAGCGCGGTGATGATCGATCCGCCCTGGTGACGCCCGATCTCGAACACCGTGCCGCGGTCGAAGACGGCTGCCAGGATCTTGCGCGGGTCGAAGACCTTGCGCCGGTCGTGCGGGATCGCATCCTTCAGCCAGTCGTCGGCGCGCCCGGGTGGATCGTCGTTCGCGCGGCGCCCGGGCAGTTGCGCAGCATTGCGCGGCAGGTACGACAGGAATCGGCGGACCTGCGCGAAGGCATCGGCCTCGTCGACCGCCTCGTTGTGTACCAGCGCGCTGCGGCGATGGACCTGGTAGCCCCCGAGTTCGTTCTTGTCGATCTCGATCCCGTAGGCCTGCTTGACCACCGGCGGACCCGCCGCGAAGACCTGCGCCTGATCGCGCACCATCACCGAGAAGTGCGACATCAGCACCTTGATCGCGCCCAGTCCAGCGCAGGCGCCGAGCGCGACGCCGACCACCGGCACGGTTCGAAGCAGCTCGACGACCGGCCAGTTGGGGTAGCCGGGGATCTTGCTGTGGCCCATCTGCTCGAGCAGCTTCACGCTGCCGCCGGCCGTGTCGACCAGCCGGATCAGCGGCATCCTCAGCGTGAGCGCCATCCGCTCGGCATAGATCCACTTGTCGGAGATCGTCGCCTCCGATGAGCCTGCGCGCAACGAATAGTCGTCGGCCGAGATCGCGACCTTCCGCCCCTCGATGCGGCCGTTGCCGATGATCGCGTTGACCGGGCTCTGGCCGAGGAAGAAGCCTTGGGCGTCGTACCGACCCTTGCCGGCGATGCGTCCCATCTCGCGGAAAGTGCCGGCGTCGAGCAGCATGCCGATGCGTTCGCGGGCGTTGAAGCGCCCGCGCGCCTTCATCCGGGCGAGGGCGTCGGCGCCGCCCATCGCCGCCGCCTGCTCACGGCGCTGCGCCAGCTCATCGAGTTCCGCCGCCCATTCACCCGCCGGCGCGAACGGCTCGGCCGGTGCGGCCGCGGGATCGGGGTCGGTGGCGCCGGTGGCGTCCTGCGGGTCGAGGTCGTCGATCATGTCCGCGCCGCTCCGGATCCTTCGCGGCGCGCGCCGGCGTGGCTCGGGCCGTCGCAGCGGATCGAGCCCGACGCCTCGAGCTGTGCGATCCGCGCGGCATCGTAGCCGAGCGCGACGAGCACCTCCCGGGTGTCGGCACCGATGTCGGGTCCGCTGCGGCGGATCGCGCCCGGCGTTCGCGAGAGCCTGGGGACGATGCCGACCTGCGTGGTGTGGCCGAGCTGCGGATGCGGCACGCGCTCGAGCATGCCTCGCGCCCGGTAGTGAGGGTCCTGGTAGATGTCGGCGATCGTGTAGACGCGCGAGGTCGGCACGCTCGCCTCGCGCAGCATCGGCTCGAGCTGCGCCGCGTCGATCGTGCGCGTCCAGTCGGCGATCAGCGCATCGAGCGCGACCATGTGCTCGCGCACGCCGCGCGACTGGATCGTCGCGAAGCGTGCATCGTCGAGCAGTTCGCGCCGCTGCATCAGATCGAGCAGGCGCGCGAAGATCGCGTTGCTGTTCGCGGCGATCAGGATCCAGCCCCCGTCACGCGTCGGGTACAGGCTGTTGGGCGCCATCGTCGGCAGGTTGGGGCCGACACGCTGCGGGATGAAGCCGGTCTTCTCGTAGGCCGGGACATAGGCCTCCATCTGCGTGAACGCGGTTTCGTAGAGCGCGACGTCGACGACCTGGCCGCGGCCGCTCGCATGGCGCTCGTGGAGCGCCGTCATCGCGCCGAAGGCCGCGTAGACGGCGGTCAGGTAGTCGGTGGTTGCGAGCGCGACGCGTGCGGGCGGACGGTCCGGATCGCCGGTCATGTGACGCACGCCGCCGAAGGCCTCGCAGATCGCACCGTAGCCTGGCCGATCCGCATAGGGGCCGTCCTGGCCGTAGCCGCTGATGCGCACCATCACCAGGCCCGGGTTCGTCGCCGACAGCGTCGCGTAGTCGAAGCCGAGGCGCTCCATCACGCCCGGACGGTTGTTCTCCACCAGGACGTCGGCGCGGCGGATCAGCTCGGCGGCGATCGCGCGCCCTTCGGGCGATTTCAGGTCGAGCGCGATCGAGCGCTTGTTGCGCAGGATCGCGGCCGCGTAGAGCGAGACGTCGTCGGCGTGCTTGCCGATCTGCCGCACGCCGTCGCCTTCGATCGGCTCGATCTTGGTGACCTCGGCGCCGAAATCGGCGAACAATCGCGCGCAGGCCGGGCCTGCGATCGTGTTGCAGATCTCGACCACGCGCATGCCGGCCAGCGGCGCTGCCGGCGCTGCGGTCGATGCGTCCTGCGCGGCACGCGAAGCCGCCGATCCATCCGTCATCACGACCCTGTCTCCATTGCCGATCGTCGGCGCGTGCGCGCCTGGCCCGAGCCGTCGCAGTGTAGGCAGCCGGTGGATCGCTGTGAATTTCGTTTGTTCTATGGTTTGATCCGTCCTGCCTATGAATCTGACGACCCGACAGCTTCACGCGTTCCTGACGCTTGCGCAGCTGCGCAACTTCACGCGCGCGGCCGCCACCTGTCATCTGTCGCAGCCGGCGTTCAGCGCGACGATCCGCGCGCTCGAACAGGCGGTGGGCACGCGCCTCTTTCACCGCAGCACGCGCAACGTCGAGCTCACGGCCGAAGGCAGGCTGTTCGAGGACTCGGCGCGGCGTGCGCTCCAGGAGATCGAGAGCGGGATTGCCGGCGTGCGCGACAACGTCGGGCGGCGCACCGGGCGCGCGTCGATCGCGGTGCTTCCGACGCTCGCGGCAGGATGGTTGCCGCCGGTGCTCGCCGAGTTCCACGCGCGCCACCCGGGGATCGAGCTGCACGTGGCCGACGCGCTCTCCGTGCCCGGTGTCGACGCAGTGCGAAGCGGTCGCGCCGACTTCGGCATCGTGACGATCGCGGTGGACGATGCCGAACTGATGTCGACGCCGTTCTGCACCGACCGTTTCGAGCTGGTCTGCCGGCGCGACCACCGGCTCGCGGATTCGGCGAAGCTGAGTCTCGCCGACCTCGCCGGCGAGCGCTTCATCTTCCAGGTCAGGCGCAGCATCGCGGGCAGCTTCATCGAGACGGCCCTGCACCTGCCGCGTCCGCTGTCGTTCATGGAGGTCGAGCAGATGCCGACGGTGATCGGAATGGTGCGCGCCGGTCTGGGCATCGCGGCGATTCCGCAGTTCAGCCTGTACGACTTCCACTACCCGGACCTGATTCGACGCGAGCTGCCGTTCAGGGGCCTGGTGCGGCGGACCTATCTCGTGCGGGCGCGGGCGACGCCCCTGTCGATCGCGGCACAGGCGCTGCACGACCTGATGTGGTCGCGACGGCCGGGCGCGGTGAAGTCACGGGCACCGCGCAGAGCCCCTCGGCACGCGGCCTAGCGTGCTCGCCCGGTTCGAGGCACGCGGCTGCGGCTTCGCGCGTGGTGCCTACCGACGGCCCGGCGCGTTGCCATAGCCGCGATGCCGCGCGACGAAGGCCGCCAACGCCTGCTTCAGGCCGTCGCCGTCGCGCTGCTCCTGCGCCAGGCGCTCCAACGCGGCGAGCGAGGACGCGCTGACGGCGTCCTTCGCGCGGGGCGCGACCGCCGGCGGCGCGTCGAAGCGCGTCGCGGCCCGGAAGCGCACCTTGTTCACCAGCCATCCCCTGGCGCGCAGGCCCGCGAGCAGGCTGGGCTCGAACTGGCGCAGCCGCGCCGCGACGCCGGCCGAACTCGCGGTCACCGTCAGCGTCTGGTTCGCGAGCCTGACCGGCTTGAGCGCCAGCCGCGGCTGCAGTTCGGCCAGGTCGCGCTCGAGCGCCATCAGGCGCGACGCGGTCGCGAACAGTTCCGAGGTCTCGATATAGCCCAGCGCCTGGCGCGGCTCGCGGCTTCTGCCGTAGGAACTGCGTGATACCATTTTCGGTTATGTTTCAAAAGGTTCTGACCACCATATTCGGCAGTCGCAACGAGCGACTGCTCAAGAAGTACCGCAGGACGGTCGAGCGGATCAATGCGCTCGAACCCGAGATGGCGGCACTGTCGGACGACGCGCTTCGCGCGAAGACCGAGGCGTTCCGGGAGCGTATCAGGTCCGCCCTCGCCGAGCGCCAGGCGAAGCAGGGCGCCGCCGCCGGGGGCGAGGACGCCGACGGCGCGATCGCGGGCGCCGGCAGCGCCGGTGCGAAGACCGAGGGCGCCGACGGCGAGCCGGCAGCCGCCACGACCACCGCGCAGGACCGCGCGCTGGTCGACCCGATCCTCGCCGAGATCCTGCCTGAGGCCTTCGCGGTCTGCCGCGAGGGGAGCAAGCGCGCGCTCGGCATGCGCCACTTCGACGTCCAGCTGGTCGGCGGCATGGTGCTGCACGACGGCAAGATCGCCGAGATGCGCACCGGCGAGGGCAAGACGCTGACCGCGACGCTGGCGGTGTACCTGAACGCGCTCGCCGGCCGCGGCGTGCACGTGGTCACCGTCAACGACTACCTCGCCAGTCGCGACGCCGCGTGGATGGGCCGGCTGTACCGCTTCCTCGGCCTCAGCGTCGGCGTGATCGTGTCGCAGCAGCCGCAGGACGAGAAGGCCGCTGCATACGCGGCCGACATCACCTACGGCACCAACAACGAGTACGGCTTCGACTACCTGCGCGACAACATGGTGTACGACGCCGGCTCGCGGATGCAGCGCAAGCTGTTCTACGGCATCGTCGACGAGGTCGATTCGATCCTGATCGACGAGGCACGCACGCCGCTGATCATCTCCGGGCCGGCCGAGGACCACACCGACCTCTACACCAAGATGAACGCGGTGCCGCCGCTGCTCACGCCGATGGAGGTCGAGCCCAAGCACGACCAGGAAGACGCGCCCGGCGACTACTGGGTCGACCGCAAGTCGCACCAGGTGCACCTGTCCGAGGCCGGCCACGAGCGCTGCGAGGAGATCCTCACGAGGCTCGGCGTGCTGCCCGAGGGCGCGAGCCTCTACGATCCGGCCAACATCCTGCTGATGCACCACCTGATGGTGGCGCTTCGCGCGCACACGCTGTACTTCCGCGACCAGCAGTACGTCGTGCAGGACGGCGAGGTCGTGATCGTCGACGAATTCACCGGGCGGCTGATGCCCGGGCGGCGCTGGTCCGACGGCCTGCACCAGGGTGTCGAGGCGAAGGAAGGCGTCACGATCCAGAACGAGAACCAGACGCTCGCGTCGATCACCTTCCAGAACTACTTCCGCATGTACGGCAAGCTCGCCGGCATGACCGGCACCGCCGACACCGAGGCCTTCGAGTTCCAGGAGATCTACGGTCTCGAGACCGTCGTGATCCCCACGCATCGCAAGATGGTTCGCAAGGACCTGCAGGACCAGGTCTTTCGCACCGCGCGCGAGAAGTACAACGCGATCATCGACGACATCCGGGACTGCCACGAGCGTGGCCAGCCGGTGCTGGTGGGCACCACCTCGATCGAGAACTCGGAGCTGATCTCGGGCCTGCTGAACGAGCAGAAGCTGCCGCACCAGGTCCTGAACGCGAAGCAGCACGCGCGCGAGGCGCAGGTCGTCGAGCAGGCCGGCCGGCCCGGGATGATCACGATCGCCACCAACATGGCGGGTCGCGGCACCGACATCGTCCTCGGCGGCAGCATCGACAAGCAGGTCGAAGCGCTGCGCGCCGGCACGACCGCCGCCGACGGCACGAGGACCGAGCCTTCCGCCGCCGACCTCGAGAAGGCCGATCGCCTCAAGGCCGAGTGGCAGGCGCTGCACGAACAGGTGCTGGCCGCCGGCGGGCTGCACATCATCGGCACCGAGCGTCACGAGTCCCGCCGCATCGACAACCAGCTGCGCGGGCGTTCCGGCCGTCAGGGCGACGCGGGGTCGTCTCGCTTCTACCTGTCGATGGAAGATCCGCTGCTGAAGATCTTCGCCGGGGACCGCCTGAAGGCGATCATGGATCGGCTGAAGCTGCCCGACGGCGAGGCGATCGAGTCCGGGCTCGTCAGCCGGTCGATCGAGTCCGCGCAGCGCAAGGTCGAGGCGCGCAACTTCGACATCCGCAAGCAGCTGCTCGAGTACGACGACGTCGCGAACGACCAGCGCAAGGTGATCTACGGCCAGCGCAACGAGCTGCTCGACGCGAAGGACGTCAGCGGCCTCGTCACCAGCCTGCGCCACGGCGTGTACGCGAGCGTGTTCCGGCGCTACGTGCCCGAGGGCAGCATCGAGGAGCAGTGGAACGTCGAGGGGCTCGATGCCGAGCTCGCCGCCGAGTGGCAGCTCGACCTGAACATCGCGGGGATGCTCAAGGACAACCCGGCGCTAGACGACGAGGAGATCCTCGCGAAGATCGTCGAGGCGGGCGACGCCGGATACGCGGCCAAGGTCGAGCAGGTCGGCGCCGAGTCGTTCACCGGCTTCGAGCGCTCGATCGCGCTGCAGTCGATCGACCAGCACTGGCGCGAACACCTGTCGGCGCTCGATCACCTGCGCCAGGGCATCCACCTGCGCGGCTACGCGCAGAAGAACCCCAAGCAGGAATACAAGCGCGAATCCTTCGAGCTCTTCGAGGCGATGCTGCAGCGCATCCGCGACGAGGTCACGCGGGTGCTGGTGAACGTGCGCATCCAGACCGCCGAGGAAGCCGCCCAGGTCGCCGAGCAGGTCGAGGAGCGGGCCGACAGCGCATACGAGCAGGCGAGCTACACGCACGCCGACTCGAGCGGCGCGGCGGGCAGCGACGAAGACCCCGAGTCGATCGCGCTGCGGCTGCAGCAGGCACCCGAGGCGGCAGCGCAGGGCGCGCAGCCGCTGCGCCGCTTCGGCCAGAAGATCGGGCGCAACGATCCGTGCCCGTGCGGCTCGGGCCGCAAGTACAAGCAGTGCCACGGCAAGCTCGCGTAGCGGCCTGAGGGGTCCGGCCGATCGGGGTCGGGCGCGCGGCGCCGGCGCCCCTTCAGAGGCCCCGCCACCGGCACGATCGACGTGCGAGCAGGCCCTATCGACCGAGGCCGAAGAAGCGCGCGATCTCCGCCCGCTTGGCCATCGCGTCGCGGCGCCCCAGCGCGATCAGCCGGCGGGTGTAGCTGCGGTCGAACAGCAGGTACGACGCGATGCCGCTGCCGCTGTCCTTCGTGACGCCGACGACGCGCAGCAGCGCGCGCACGCTGCGCGGCAACCGGTCCAGGTGCGCGGCGGCGAGCCGGTCGAGCGGCCGGCTCGGGCAGATCACCAGTGTGTCGAGCGCGCGCAGCGGCGAGCGCTCGCGGATCTCCGGCGGCATCAGCGACAACGTGTGGTTGATCCGGTTGATCCGCTCGAGATCGTTCGCGAGCGAGTCGAAGAAGATGCTCGCGAGCGCGTGCCCGCCGACCTGCGCGAGCGAGGGGTAGGACGCCGGCGCCGGCGGGCCGACCAGCGCGCGCGCGTCGTCGCGTGCCCGCTCGGCCGGCAGCGGCGCGGCGCCGATCACCAGGATGCGTCCGGCGTCCAGGTGCACCGCCGGACTGATCGGCGCGGTCTGGCGCATCGCGCCGTCGCCGAAGTATTCGACGCCGCTCGCCATCGGCAGCGCGATCGACGGAAACAGGAACGGGATCGCCGACGACGCCATCAGGTGGTCGACGCCGAGCGTTGCCGGTTGCGCGATGCGCTGGCTGCGCACCCACGGGTCGCGGCGTCCTCCGCACTGGTAGAAGGTGACGTGGTGCCCCGAGCTGTAGCTCGAGGTCGCGACCGCGAGCGCGTCGATCCGGCCTTGCGCGAAGTTGCGCTGCAGCTGCTCGAAATCGATCATCCGCAGCAGCAGGTCGCGCAGCGGCGCGGTGTCGAACAGCGCGCGCGGCTGGCTGTCGACCAGCCAGCCCAGCCCCAGCGCACCGAGCCAGCGCGCGGCGTTGCCCAGCGCGCCGCCCGCGTCGACCCGATACACCTGCGCCGGCTCGAAATTGCCCCACACCATCGCGAGCCGGGCGACCGCACCGAAGAAGTCGTGGCTGCCGGCCGCGATCGAGGCCGCATTGATCGCGCCCGCGGACGTGCCGGTGACGACCCTGAACGGGTTGGCCTCGGCCGGCCAGCCCGCCTCGATCAGCACGCGCCGCACGCCCAGCAGCGCGCCCGCCTGGTAGGCGGCCCGGGCGCCGCCGCCGGTCAGCACCAGCCCGATCGGGCGGCCGTCCGGGCCGAGGCCGGCGACGGCGGCGGGCGAGGCGGCGGCCGTCGTGGCGGCGGCCGTCGCGCGCGCGCGCGGCACGTGGCGACGCTCGGGCATCGCGGTGCGCGGGTTCAGGACGGACGGATCGGTCATCGGCAACGAGGATCGGCGGCGTCGGTGGTGTCGGTGGCGGAATGCCCCGCTTCCTTCATAGGTCCGGGTCCACATTCTCTCCAATGGGCGGCGACGGAAGGGCGCGTCAGCCCGACGGTGGCCGGCGAGGGTGGCGTATACCCCTAGAATCACGGCTTCATCGCGAGGAGAGCCGTCATGCCCGTCAATCTGCGTGCGCCCGATCCGGCGGCGCTGTCGCCCGTGCCCGGGGTGACGCTCGGCACCGCCCGCGCGGGCATCCGCAAGGCGGGTCGCCGCGACCTGCTGGTGGTGCGCTTCGGCGAGCAGGCGAACGCCGCCGCGGTGTTCACCCGCAACCGCTTCTGCGCCGCGCCGGTGACGGTCGCGCGCGAGCACCTCGACGCGACCGGCGGGCAGGCGCGCGCGCTGCTCGTGAACACCGGTTGCGCGAACGCCGGCACCGGCCGCACCGGCATCGATCGCGCGCGTGCGAGCTGCCGCGCGCTCGCCGCCGCGCTCGGGTGCGACGAGCGCGCGGTGATCCCGATGTCGACCGGCGTCATCCTCGAGCACCTGCCGATCGAGCGCATCGAAGCCGGCCTGCCCGAGGCGGTCGCCGATCTCGCGCCGGCGCACTGGGCCGAGGCGGCCGAGGCGATCATGACGACCGACACGCTGCCCAAGGCGTGTTCGCGGCAGCTGACGATCGACGGTCGGGTCGTCACCGTCACCGGCATCTCCAAGGGCGCCGGCATGATCCGGCCCAACATGGCGACGATGCTCGGGCTGATCTGCACCGACGCGGGCGTCGACGCCGCGGTGCTGCGCGACTGGACCCGCCAGGTGGCCGACGCGAGCTTCAACCGCATCACCGTCGACGGCGACACGTCGACCAACGACACGCTGCTCGTCGTCGCGTCGGGGGCGTCGGCGTTGCGCATCGACGCCGCGAGCTCGTCGGGCCCGGCCGCGCGCGCGCTCAGGGAAGCGATCGAGGCGGTCGCGCGCGAACTCGCGCAGGCGATCGTGCGCGACGGCGAGGGCGCGACCAAGTTCATCACGATCCGCGTCGAGGGCGCGGCGTCCGACGCCGAGGCGTCGGCGGTCGCCTACGCGATCGCGCACTCGCCGCTGGTGAAGACGGCGTTCTTCGCGTCGGACCCGAACCTGGGCCGCATCCTCGCGGCGGTCGGCTACGCCGGCATCGACGACCTCGACGTCGACGCGATCGACCTGTACCTGGACGACGTGCACGTCGCGACGCGCGGCGGGCGGCACCCGCAGTACCAGGAGGCCGACGGGCAGCGCGTGATGAAGCAGTCCGAGATCGGCGTGCGCGTCGTGCTCGGGCGCGGCGCGGCCGCGACCACCGTCTGGACCTGCGACCTCTCCCACGACTACGTGTCGATCAACGCCGACTACCGCTCCTGACATCCACCGAACCGAAGGCCCGAAACCAGCCCATGTCGCAAGACCTCTCCCGCCTGGCCGACCGCGCCGAAGCACTGCTCGCGCAGGTGCAACCGCTGCTCGCGCGGCTCGATCGACTGCTGCCGACCGCGAGCGAGCCCGCGTGGGACGCGGCGATCGCGTTCCGGTGGCGCCGGCGCAAGACCGCGCTCGGCTCGGTCGGCGTGCTCGCGCCGGTGCGCCATCCGGCGACCCTCGCGCTGGCGGACCTGCAGAACATCGACGAGCAGAAGGCGCTGGTCGAGCAGAACACCCGCCAGTTCGTCGCCGGACGGCCGGCGAACAACGTGCTGCTGACCGGCGCGCGCGGCACCGGCAAGTCGTCGCTGATCAAGGCGTGCCTGAACGCGTTCCACGCCGAGGGCCTGCGGCTGATCGAGGTCGACAAGGA
This sequence comes from Lautropia sp., assembly GCA_050248115.1. Classification (GTDB taxonomy): domain Bacteria; phylum Pseudomonadota; class Gammaproteobacteria; order Burkholderiales; family Burkholderiaceae_E; genus Lautropia. The sequence goes on along the minus strand of JBFWSZ010000005.1, from coordinate 182,424 downwards.
CGACCTGGTCGACCTGCCGGACCTGGTCGAGATGGTCGCCGGCCGGCCCGAGCGCTTCATCGTCTATTGCGACGACCTCTCCTTCGAGCAGGGCGAGGGCGGCTACAAGGCGCTGAAGACGGTGCTCGACGGGTCGGTCGCCGGCCAGGCCGACAACGTGCTCGTCTACGCCACCTCGAACAGGCGTCACCTGATGCCCGAGTTCATGAGCGAGAACCTCGAGGCGAGGCATCAGGCGGACGGCGAGATCCACCCCGGCGAGACCTCGGAGGAGAAGATCTCGCTGTCCGAGCGCTTCGGCGTCTGGGTCGCGTTCTACCCGTTCCGGCAGGACGACTACCTGGCGGTCGTCGGCCACTGGCTCGGCTACTTCGGCGCGAGCCAGCGTCAGGTCGAGGCGGCGCGGGGCGATGCGCTGCGCTGGGCGCTCGAGCGCGGCTCGCGCTCGGGGCGGGTCGCGTGGCAGTTCGCACGCGACTGGAGCGGCCAGCACGTGCGGCGGTCGGCCGGGCGCGCGGGCGGCACCACCGGAAGCCGGTCGGCTTGAGCGGAGCGCCCGCGGCGCGCGCGCCGACCGACGTCGCCGTCGGCGTCGTCATCGACGCGCAGGGCAGGGTGCTGCTCGGGCAGCGCGTCGAAGGCAAGCCCTACGCCGGCTGGTGGGAGTTCCCCGGCGGCAAGTTCGAGCGCGGCGAGGACGCGCACGCGGCGCTCGTGCGCGAGCTCGACGAAGAGCTCGGCATCACCGTCACCTTCTCGACACCGTGGGTCGTGCGATGCCACCGCTACGCGCATGCGGACGTGCGCCTGCACTTCCGCCGCGTCGTCGGATGGCGCGGCGTGCCGCACGGCCGCGAGGGGCAGGCGTTCGTCTGGCGCGCGCCGCACGCGATCGACGTCGCGCCGCTGCTGCCCGCATCGCTCGCGCCGATCGCGTGGTTGCAGCTGCCGCAGCAGTTGTGGATCTCGCAGGCGACGGCAATGGGCATCGAGGCATTCGTCGCGCGCGTTCGCGAGAAGGTCGACGCGCTCGTCTCCGATCCGTCGATCGACGCCGCGCAGCGTCCCCTGCTCGTCTTGCGCGAGCCCGGCATGGAGGCGCACGCGTTCGCCGCATTGCTCGATGCGACGCTCGCGGCGATCACGCCGGCCGGCGCGGCCGCACCGGCGCTGCGTGTGCTGGTCAGCAGCCGCCATCCGCAGGCCTGCTGGGAACGGGCGGGCGGTGTTCACCTGACCGCGCAGGACCTTGCGCGAACGCAGGTCCGCCCCACGGTACGGCTGGTCGGCGCGTCCTGCCACCGGCCGGGCGAACTGGTCTTCGCCGACCGGGTCGGCGCCGACTATGCCGTGTACGGACCCGTGCTTCCGACGGCGAGCCACCCCGGCGCACCGGGTATCGGCTGGCACCGCTTCGCCGACGAGGTCAAGGAGAGCGGCGTACCGGTGTATGCGCTCGGCGGCGTCGACGCGTCGGACGTCGAGCGCGCGACCACGCTCGGCGCGCAGGGCGTCGGGATGATCGGGGCGGCGTGGAGGGCGTGACGTCTTCCATGCCCGGCACGGCCGCTTCGGCCTCCTCATTGCAGACGTCGCCGTCGTTCAGCGCCGCGCGAAGCGATCCTGCAGGCTGTAGAGGCTGACGCCCGCGGCAATGTACAGGCGTTGCAGCCGGTGCATCGGGATCGGCCGGACCGGCGTGACCGGGAACGGGAAATCCGCACCTCCCGCGATGCGCCGTGCCAGGTGCTTGCCCATCGCCGTCGCCGCAGCGACACCGCGGCCGTTGTAGCCGAGTGCCACCGTGAGTCCGGCCGCTGGCTCGTGCACGTGGGGCAGGAAGTCGCGGGTGATCGCGACGCGTCCGGCCCAGTGGTAGTCGTACTGCACCTTGCCCAGTTGCGGAAACAGCAGGCGCACCGACTGCACCAGGTGATCGAAGTCTGAGGTGCCGGCAGGCTCGGCGAAATGGCCGCGCCCGCCCATCAGCAACCTGCCCTGTGCGTCGCGGCGAAAGTAGAGCAGCAGACGCTGGATGTTCGAGGCCGTCTCGCCACCGGGCAGGATCGTGCGGGCCGCATCGTCATCGAGCGGCCGGGTCGCGACGATGAAGCTGTTGGCCGCGAGCACGGTCTGTTCGAGCCCGGGCCACAGGTCGCCGGTGTAGCCGTTGGTGGCGATCACGACGCGGTCGGCGCGCACGGTGTGGCCCTGGGTCGAGGCGAGCGTCCAGCGACCGTTCTCGCGCGCGAGGCTGCGCACGAGCGTGCCGCCATGCACGCGTGCGCCGAGCGTCAGCGCCGCACGCGCCAGACCGCGGGCGTACGCCAGCGGCTGAACGGCGCCCGCGCGCGGATCGAGCCAACCGCCGGCGAACGCGTCGCTGCCGACCCGGCGCGTGACGGCATCGCGATCGAGCACCTCGGTCCGGACGCCCCGACGGCGCCACTTCTCGGCACGCGCGTGCAGGCCGGGAACGGCGCCTTCCGAATGCGCGAGCTGGATCCAGCCCTTGCGCACGGGGTCGCAGTCGATCTTGAAGCGCTCGACGAGACCGAAGACGTCGTCGGCCGAGCGGTGGATCGCGTCGTTCAGCCGTTCGCCCTGCGTGGTGCCGAAGCGCGCGACGATCTCGTCCGGATCGTACTTCAGCGTCGGGTTGACCTGACCGCCGTTGCGACCCGACGCACCCCAGCCGGGCTCGGCCGCCTCGAGCACGCAGCAGCGCACGCCCGCCTCGGCCAGGTGCAACGCCGTCGACAGGCCGGTATAGCCTGCGCCGACGATCGCCACATCGGTGTCGATGCTCTCGGCGAGCCGAGGTGTCGCCGGCGCCTGAGGCGCCGTCGCAGCCCAGAGGGAGGGCGGCAGCGGCCGACCGGGTTCGGTGATCTTCATGTCGGTCTTCGAAGTACGCGCCGCAGGAACTCCTGGGTGCGGGGCTCGCGGGGAGCGGACAGCACGGCGTCGGCGGGGCCGGCCTCGACGATGTTGCCGCTGTGCAGGAAGCACACGCGGTCGGCGACCTCGCGCGCGAAATCCATCTCGTGCGTGACGATGATCATCGTCATGCCTTCGTCGGCCAGCGCGCGCATGACCGACAGCACCTCGCCGACCAGTTCCGGATCGAGCGCCGACGTCGGCTCGTCGAACAGCATCGCCTGCGGCTGCATGGCGAGCGCACGGGCGATCGCGACGCGCTGCTGCTGGCCGCCCGACAGCGCTGCGGGCCACGCGTCGGCCTTGTGCTCGAGGCCGACCTTCTCGAGCAGCGACATCGCCTGGCGGCGCGCCACGTCGGCGGGCTCACCCTTCACGTAGCGCGGACCTTCCATCACGTTTTGCAGCGCGGTGCGATGCGGGAACAGGTTGAAGCGCTGGAACACCATGCCGACGCGCGTGCGCAGCCGATGTATCGACGATGCGTTCCGATCGACCCGCTCGCCCAGCACGCGAACCTCGCCGCCTTCGTAGCCCTCGAGGCCGTTGATGCAGCGCAGTGCGGTCGACTTGCCCGATCCGGACGGACCGATCAGGCACACGACCTCGCCGGCGCCGACGGTGAAGCTGACGCCCTTCAAGACCTCCAGGTTGCCGAAGCGCTTGTGCAGGTCGTCGACTTCGATCATCAACGGCTTCCGGCGCCGAGGCGCTTCTCGAGCTGCCGGAGCATCCACACCAGCGGCAGGCTCATCGCGAGATAGAGCAGCGCGACCAGCGTGTAGACGGTCATGTTCTGGAACGTCGACGAAGCGATCAGCTGGCCCGCGCGGGTCATTTCGGCGACCGTGATCGTCGACACCAGCGACGAATCCTTCAGCATCATCACGAGCGTGTTGCCGTAAGGCGGCAGCGCGATGCGGAAGGCCTGCGGCAGGACGACGCGCCGCATGATCAAGGGCCTGCGCATGCCGATCGCCTGCGCCGCCTCGACCTGCCCGTGGTCGACGGCCTCGATGCCGGCGCGAAAGTTCTCCGCCTGATACGCCGAATACGCGATCCCCAGTCCGATCACGCCCGCCTGGAAGGCGCTCAGCTGGATGCCGAAGTCCGGGAGCACGAAGTAGATGTAGAACAGCTGGACGATGATCGGAAGGCCCCGGATGACGTTGACGATCGTGCCGCCGGCCAGCGCGAGCGTGCGCCAGTGCGAGACCTTCATCAGCGCGAACACCAATCCGATCACGCTCGACAGCACGAACGACAGCACGGTCACCTGCACGGTCACGACGGCGCCCTGCAGCAGGATCGGCAGGAACTCCCTGGCGTGCGTCAGGAACCCGTTCATCAGACTACAGGTTCCACTTCCCGATGATGTTGGCCAACGTGCCGTCGGCCTTGATGGCTGCGATGCCCTGGTTCACCCGCGCAAGCGTCTCGGCGTCGCCCTTGCGCACGACGAGGCAGACGTCGCCGACGTTCGTCGGCTTGTACGCCTTCGCGAGCTTGACGCTCGAGTTCGCGCCCTTGGACAACTGGTAGGCGACGATCGGCTGGTCGCCGAGGCCTGCCTTGACGCGCCCGAGCGCGATGTCGCGCATCATGTCGGCGATCGAGTCGTAGCTTCGCACTTCCTTGAAGCCGCCCTTCTTGTTGAGCATGTCGAGAAAGACCGTGCCGACCTGGGCGCCGACGACTTCTCCCTTGAGGTCGTCCAGGCTCGCATAGGCCTTCGAGTCGTCCAGCTTGACGATCAGGCCTTCGCCGTACGAATACACGGGGGCGCTGAAATCGACGACCTCGGCCCTTGCCGGCGTCTTGAGCATGCCCGCCGAGATGATGTCGATCTTCTTCGACGTGAGCGACGGGATCAGTGCGGCGAAGACGGTCTGCTGGATGCTCACGTCGAAGCCCGCCGCCTTTCCGACGGCCTGCGCGGTATCGACCATCATGCCCTGGATCGAATTCGTCTTGACGTCCAGGAAGGTGAAGGGAACGCCGGTCGCGGTGGCGCCGACCGTATAGGCCGGGCGGCCCTGGGCCAGGGCGGCGCCGGCGACGGCGAGCGCGGACAGTCCGATGGCGATGCGGCGGAAGAAGCGGGCTGCGAGCATGTCGGGATCTCCTCGAGATGGGATGCGGGATGGTCGGTGCAGGCGATGCGAACGATTCAATGTAGCAAGCGATGTCGTGACATGCAATTCGTTCGAATCGATATGCGATACGATTGCGGAGCCTTCCCGGATGGCTGTCGCATCACCATTGCCGGCTTCGATGACGTCCCGAGACACTTCCGCGCCACCGGCCGATCTGCTGTTCAACCAGTCCCTCGAGAAGGGGCTCGGGGTGCTGAGCGCCTTCGGTGCCGACCGTCGATCGATGACGCTGGCCGAAATGGCGAATGCCGCGGGCATCACCCGAAGTTCGGCGCAGCGCATGGTTCACACGCTCGAGCGGCTGGGCTACCTGCGCAAGCACCACCGCACCCGCCGCTACGAACTCACGCCGCGCGTGATGCGCATCGGCTTCGGGTATCTGGCGAGCAATACGCTGGTCGAGATCGCGACGCCGTTCCTGTCCGAACTCGCGCGCGTGACCGGGGAAACCTGCAACCTGACCGAGCCCGACGGTCACGAGATGGTGTACGTCGCGCGATTCGTCAGCGCGCGCCGGGTGCCGATCCACATGCCGATCGGCAGCCGGATTCCGATGTATTGCACGGGTTCGGGCAGGGCATACTTGAGCGCGCTGCGCGAAGGCGATGCACGCGCGCTACTGGGCGCCGGTCCGCGTCCGGTCCATACCGAGCGCACCGAGACGGATGTGGATGAAATCCTCGAACTGCTGCGGATCGCGCGCAGGCGCGGCTACGCGACCAACCGCGAGGAGCTGTTCCCGGGCGACATGTCGATCGGTTCGCCGATCGTCGCGGCGAGTGGCGCGCCGCTGGGCGCGGTACACGTGGTTGCGCCAACCAGTCGATGGACGATGGCCGAGGCCGAGCGGCGGCTCGCGCCGGCCACGCTCGATTGCGCGCGCGGCATCAGCCATTCGGCACGCGCGCTCGGTTGACGGTGCGGCGCGTGCGCGCCGATGTCGCCCGGTTGACCGACAATCGCCGCATCACTGTGGAGCATGCCCGACGTGAGCAACTTCTCGACGACGCAGGTCGTTCGCAAGCGCGTGGTCCGCGCCGCCGGCGGTGTGGTCGCCGCCCAGCACAAGCTCGCCGCGCAGGTCGGCGCCGCCGTTCTCGCCGACGGCGGCGACGCGGTCGACGCTGCCGTCGCGACGTCGTTCGCGATCGGCGTCGTCGAGCCGTGGATGAGCGGCCCGGCAGGCGGCGGCGCGATGACCGTGTGGCGCGAGGCCGAACAGAGGTCGTACACGGTGCACTACGGCATGCGGTCCCCGCAGGCGCTCGACCCGGCCGACTATCCGCTGACGCCGGACGGCCGGGCGCTCGACCTGTTCCCGTGGCGCCGCGTCGTCGACGACCGCAACGTCCACGGCGCGAAGGCGGTCGCGGTGCCCGGCGTCGTCGCAGGGATGGCGCTCGCGCACGAGCGCTTCGGCCGCGTCGACTGGCCGACGCTGCTGCAGCCCGCAATCGGGCTCGCGCGCGAAGGCATGCTGATCGACTGGTACGCATCGTTGATCATCGCGTCGGCGACGCGCACGCTCGCGCGAGATCCCGACGCTGCCGCGCTGTTCCTGGTCGACGGGCAGTGGCCGAACATCGCGGGGTGGACGGCGCTGTCGAACGCGCGGCTCGACCAGCGCCGCCACGCCGCGACGCTCGAGCGGCTCGCGGCGGCCGGTGCACGCGACTTCTACGAAGGCGAGGTCGCCGCGCAGATCGTCGACGACGTCCGGGCCAAGGGCGGCAGCCTCTCGATGGCGGACATGGCCGCGTACCGGGCCACGATCGGGCCGACGACGGACGTCGGCTATCGTGGCGGCATCGTGCGCGCGGCCGGCGCATTCACCGCGGGTCCCGACCTCGTGCACGTGCTGCGCCTGATGTCGGCGTCGACGATGCGGGCAGGTGCGCCGGACGCCGCGAGCTACGCCTGCCTGGCACGGGCACTGTCCGCCGCCTATCGCGAACGCCTCGCCTCGGCCGGCGACAACGAGCATCCGCAGGCGCCCGCCTGCACCACGCACTTCAGCGTCGTCGATCGCCACGGCAACATGTGCGCGGTCACGCAGACGCTGCTGTCGGTGTTCGGTTCGCACACGGTGTCGCCGTCGACCGGCCTGCTGCTCAACAACGGCATCATGTGGTTCGACCCGGAGCCGGGTCGGCCGAACTCGCTGGCGCCGGGCAGGCGCTGCCTGATGAACGTGTGTCCGGTGATCGGCGAGAAGGACGGCCGGCGCTTCGCGATCGGCGCATCGGGCGGGCGCAAGATCATGCCTGCGGTGGCCAACCTCGTGTCGTTCATGATGGATTTCGGCATGGACCTCGAGGCCGCGTTCCACCACCCGCGCATCGACTGCAGCGGCGGCGAGCAGGTGATCGCCGACGAGGACCTGCCTGCCGATGTCATCGATGCGCTGCGCGGCGTGCATCCGACGGTGACGGCGAAACGCAGCGTCTTCCCGTACGCGTTCGCGGTACCGGCCGGCGTCGAGCGCGCGGGCGGGATGAACGCGGGCTGCACCGAGATCATGACGCCGTGGGGCGACGTCGCGCACGAGGACGGTCCGGCACCGTCCCGCACCTAGCACCGCCGACGGGAGGGGCGTGCGCGCGGTTCTCCCGGCATTGCCCCCGCCTTTGCGTCCGGCGGCAGCCTTTGGCATCGTCAATGGAACGCATTCGCATTCTCATGCGTGATGCCCTTGGCGGCAGCGCGATACCGTTCACTGCCCGGGTGGCGTCGGGTCCTCCTCGCCGATCCCGTCCGCATCCAGCGGGTCGCCGGGAATCGCGTATTCGTCGTTGGCCCACGCGCCCAGGTCGATCAGCCGGCAGCGCTTCGAGCAGAAGGGGCGGTAGGGATTGTCCGGCGACAGCTCGGCGGATTCGCGGCAGCGTGGGCAGGGCACGGTCGGCGCAGTGCGGTGCTCGCGTTTCACCGGCCGACCCTCAGAGATTGCAGAGGCTCAGTTCGAAGTCGACCGGTCCTTCGACCGGGCGCGTCTTGAATTCCCGGTCGAGCCGCCCGAAGCGGATCCAGAGCATGTACTTGTTCGCCGAGAACTCCGGCACCGCGCCGAGCGCCTCGTCCATCTTGATCTGCGCGAGGTGGTAGGTCTTGCCGCCGAGCTGCTGCTGGTAGCTCCCGGCCTGCGTCGAGACGCGGCTGCGCTGCGCCGATTCGCGCAGCAGGCGCAGCACGATGTGCAGGCAGTCGTGCAGCGGCTGGAACGGCCTCGCCCAGTCGAAGATGTCGCGCTGGCGGGTGGCGTTGTCCGACTGCTGCCACGCGTAGTAGAACGGCAGGTCGACCTGGAAGCTGCAGCCCGGGATGATCGAGCGGCTGCGCACGCCCATCAGCCATTCGTTGTCGCGCAGGTGCTGTCCGGTCTTCGCCGGCGACGCCTGCAGCTGGCGCGAGGCCTCCTCGATCTCGGTCAGGATGTGCTCGAGCGCGTCGAGCGACACGCTGGGGTTGTCCTTGAACGCAACCAGCGTCTGGCGCTGGCGCTCGAGTTCCTGGAGCAGGTCCGACTTCAGGTCGGCGCGCGAGGACACCTCGAGGATCTCGAACAGCGTCGTGAGCGCGATGTGATGATCCATCGGGTCGCTGCGCCCTGCGAACCGTTCGAAGCGCCGGAACAGTTCCTCGAGCCGAAGGAGCGTCCGGATCCGCTCGTTGAACGGGTGTTCGTAGGTGATCATCGGCCTATGATAAACCGCTCGTCCCGGCGCCAGCGAGCGCGAGCCAGGCACGGTGCAGGCGCTCGACCTGCGCGTCGAGCGCCGCGGGCTCGCCGGCGTTGTCGATCACGTCGTCGGCCGCGGCGAGCCGCGCGGCGCGGGTGGCCTGCGCCGCCATGATCGCGTCGACCTGCGCGCGCTCGAGTCCCGAGCGCCGCATCACCCTCGCGACCTGCACGTCCTCCGGGCAGTCGACCACCAGCACCCGGTCCGCACGCCCGCGCGGATCGCCCGACTCGACCAGCAGCGGGATCGCGATGATCGCGTAGGGGGCACCGGCGCGCGCCGCGGCCGCGACCCCGGCCTCGGTGCGCGCGCGGATCATCGGGTGCAGGATCGCCTCGAGGCGTCTTCGCGCAGCCGGGTCAGAGAACACGAGCCCGCGCATCGCCGCGCGGTCCATGCTGCCGTCGGCGCCGATCACGCCGTCGCCGAAGGCCGCCCGTATCGGGTCGATCGCGGCGCCGCCCGGCGCGGTCAGTTCATGCGCGATGCGGTCGGTGTCGACGAGCGCGGCGCCCCGCGCGACGAAGCGATCGGCGACGGTGCTCTTGCCGCTGCCGATGCCGCCGGTCAGCGCGATGGTCAGGATCGGTTCCACCCACCGAATCTACCCGATCCCGTAGAGCCCCATCAACGGCTTGCCGAAATGCAGCGCGAGCAGGCCCGCGCCGGCGAGGTAGGGACCGAAGGGGATCGGCGTCTCGCGGCCGTGCTTCGCGAAGATCATCATCGACACGCCGACGACCGCGCCGACCACCGAGGACAGCAGGATGATCGCCGGGATCGCCTGCCACCCGAACCAGGCGCCGAAGGCGGCGAGCAGCTTGAAGTCGCCGTAGCCCATCCCCTCCTTGCCGGTCAGCAGCTTGAACAGCCAGTAGATGCTCCAGAGCAGCAGGTAGCCGGCCATCGCGCCGATCACGGCGTCGCGCAGCGGCACGAACCCGCCGACGAGGTTCAGCGCGAGCCCGCCCCACAGCAGCGGCAGCGTGATGTCGTCGGGCAGCAGCTGCGTGTCGTAGTCGATGAACGCGAGCGTGACGAGCGCGAAGCAGAACAGCACCGCGGCGACGCCGGGCAGCGTCAGCCCGAAGTGCCAGACCGCGGCCACGCTGAGCACCGCGGTCAGCGCCTCGATCGCCGGGTAGCGCGCCGAGATCGGCGCCTTGCAGGCCGAGCAGCGTCCCCGCAGCACGAGCCAGGAGACGATCGGGATGTTCTCGAGCGAGGTGATCTGGTGGCCGCAGTGCGGACAGCGCGAGCGCGGCACCACCAGGTTGAACGCCGGCCTGGCCGCGGCGGCGCGGTCGGCGGTGGGGCCCGCCGTGGCGGGCTGCGTGGTGGCGGGCTGCGTGGTGACGGGCTGCGTGGTGGCGGGCTGCGCGGCGGCCTGGCCGGCGTCGACGAACTCGGCCGCCTCGACCTCCCAGCGCGCCTGCATCATCAGCGGCAGGCGGTGGATGACGACGTTCAGGAAGCTGCCGATCAGCAGTCCGAAGACGCCCGTCGCGAACAGCGTGAAGCCGGGGGAGACCCAGTGGGCCGTTTCGATTCCTGCGAGCATCGCCGTCCGTGCAGCCTCGATGTCCCCGGGGGGATCCTGGTTTCAGGGCCGCGACCGCGGCACCCGCGTGGCGGTGCGGCCCGCCGGCGGTGCACTTGCGCCGACGCCGCGCCCGGACGCGGTCCTAGACCACCTGGCCCAGCTTGAAGATCGGCAGGTACATCGCGACGACGAGACCGCCGATCAGCACCCCGAGCACGACCATGATCAATGGCTCGAGCAGCGACGACAGGCTATCGACCGCGTCGTCGACCTCCCGCTCGAAGATGTCGGCCGACTTCGAGAGCATCGAGTCGATCGAGCCGGACTCCTCGCCGATGCCGGCCATCTGCAGGACCATGTTCGGGAACACGTTCGCATTCTGCATCGCAATCGTCAGGCTGGTGCCGGTCGACACCTCCTGCTGTATCTTCTTCGTCGCAAGCTGGTACACGATGTTGCCCGAAGCGCCACCGACCGAGTCGAGCGCCTCGACCAGCGGCACGCCGGCGGCGAACATCGTCGAGAGCGTGCGCAGCCAGCGCGCGATGGTGGCCTTGCGGATCACGTCGCCGAAGATCGGCGCCTTCAGCAGCGCGCGGTCCATCACCATCTGCATCTTCGGCGACCGTCGCCACGCGTGCATGAAGAAGTAGATCGAGCCGCCGATGCCGCCGAAGATCAGGTACCAGTACGAGGTGAAGTAGTCCGAGATCGCCATCACCGCCAGCGTCGGTGCCGGCAGGTCGGCGCCGAAGCTGGTGAACACGCTCTTGAACGCGGGCACGACGAACAGCATGATGACCGCGACGACGACGAAGGCCACGACGAGGACCGAGATCGGGTAGAACAGCGCCGACTTGATCTTGCCCTTGATGGCTTCCATCTTCTCCTTGTACGTGGCGAGCCGGTCGAGCAGGTCGTCGAGGATACCCGCCTGCTCGCCGGCGCCCACCAGGTTGCAGAACAGGTTGTCGAAGTACAGCGGGTACTTGCGAAACGCGCGCGACAGCGAGGTGCCGGTCTCGACGTCGCCCTTGATGTCGGTGAACAGCTTCGCGACCGCGCCGTTGTCGGTGCCTTTCGCGACGATCTCGAAGGACTGCAGCAGCGGCACGCCCGCCTTCATCATCGTGGCGAGCTGGCGGGTGAACATCGTGATGTCCGAGTCCTTGACCTTGCCGCCGGCCTTCTTGTACTTCTGCTTGCGGATCTTCGAGACGGTGATGCCCTGGCGGCGCAGCGCGCTGATCACGATGGTCTGCCCGGTCGCGCGGATCTCGCCGCGCAGCTGCTTGCCGGCGCGGTCTCGGCCCTCCCAGGCGAAGGTGAACTCCTTGACCTTGGGCTTCTGGTTGGCGGGCAGTGCCTTGGCGACCATCATCGACTCCGGGTTCGGTTCACTCGTTCGTCACGCCGAGCACTTCCTCGATCGAGGTGAAGCCCTGCTTGACCTTTCGAAGGCCGGACTCGCGCAGATCGCGAACCCCTTCCCTCTTCGCCTGCTCGGCGATCTGCATCGCGTTGCCGTTGGTGAGGATGATCCGCTGGATCTCCTCGCTGATCGGCATCACCTGGTAGATGCCGACGCGACCCTTGTAGCCCGAGCCGCTGCAGCGCTCGCAACCCACCGGCCGGAATGGCCGCCAGCTGCCGTCGAGGTCGGCCTCGGCGAAGCCCGCCGCGAGCAGCGCCTCCTCGTCGAGCGGCGCCTCGTCCTTGCAGGTGCACAGGCGTCGCGCGAGCCGCTGCGCGGTGATCAGGATCACCGCCGACGCGATGTTGAACGGCGCGATGCCCATGTTCATCATCCGCGTCAGCGTCGTCGGCGCGTCGTTGGTGTGCAGCGTCGACATCACCATGTGGCCGGTCTGCGCGGCCTTGATCGAGATGTCGGCGGTCTCGATGTCGCGGATCTCGCCGACCATGATCACGTCCGGATCCTGCCGTAGGAACGACTTCAGCGCCGCGGCGAAGGTGAGGCCGGCCTTGTCGTTGACGTTGACCTGGTTGATGCCCGGCAGGTTGATCTCGGCCGGGTCCTCGGCGGTCGCGATGTTCACGCCCGGCTGGTTCAGCACGTTCAGGCAGGTGTAGAGCGACACGGTCTTGCCCGAGCCGGTCGGGCCGGTGACCAGCACCATGCCGTATGGTCGCTTGACCGCGCCCAGCAGCAGCTCCTTCTGGTCGGGCTCGTAGCCGAGCGCGTCGATCCCGAGCTTCGCCTGCGACGGGTCGAGGATCCGCATCACGATCTTCTCGCCGAACAGCGTCGGCAGCGTCGACACGCGGAAATCGATCGCGCGGGTGTTCGAGAGCACCAGCTTCATCCGCCCGTCCTGCGGGATCCGCTTCTCGGAGATGTCGAGCCGCGAGATCACCTTGATGCGCGAGCTCAGCTTGTCCTTGATCGCGAGCGGGGGCTGCGCGATCTCGCGCAGCTCGCCGTCGATCCGGAAGCGGATCCGGTAGAACTTCTCGTAGGGTTCGAAGTGCAGGTCGGAGGCACCCGACTGGATGCCGTCCATCAGCACCTTCTGCAGGAACTTGACGATCGGCGCGTCGTCGATCTCCGACGTGTCCTCGACGACGGCCGACGCCTGCTCGTCGTTGGTGATGTCGATCTCGAGGCCTTCGCCGGCCATGTCCGAGAGCTTGTCGGCCGCGCTCTGCCCCAGCTTCTCGAGCAGCTTGAGCAGCTTGTCGTGCTCGACGACCACCGGGTCGATGCTCGCCTGCTGGTGGAACTTGACCTGGTCGAGCGCCGCGTGGTCGGTCGGGTCCGACACGAGCACGCTGAGCCGGTTGCCGCGCTTGACCAGCGGCACGATCCGCGTGGCCGCCATCAGCTTGCGGTCGATCGACTCGGTCGGCAGCGCGGAGGTGTCCAGCGCGTCGAGGTCCATGTACGGCATGCCGAAGGTCTCGGCGAGGAACTTCGCGACGGCGAGCGCGGTCAGTGTCTTGCCCGAGACGACCTCGTCGATGAAGCGCAGCTCCGTCGTCGCGACCTTCTTCTGGATCTCCAGCGCCTTGGCGGGCGTGAGCAGCTGATGCTGGACGAGCGCGCGCGCCAGGCCGGGCAGGATGACCTGGTCGGCCTTGTCGGACTTCGGAGCTGGCGCGGCAGTGACGGACAAAACGGGTGGCCTCCAGCGCTGGACGGATCGCGCTTTCCCCGCAGTGTGCCGCCCGCCGGCGGGCCGGCACAGCGCCTGCGCGCAGGCGCCGGCCGAACGGCCGGGTCCGGGCTACGAGCGGTGCCGGCGACGGGCCGGGTTGTGGGCTTTTCAGCGACGCGCCGGCTGCGTGGCAATGCGCCGGCTGCGGCCTCAGTCGTCCGTGTCCGGCTCCGGCGTCGCGCCGGCGCCCGGGGCGAGCCGGCGTAGCCGGAAGCTGCGGATCGTCCGCTCGTCGATGCTGACGGCCTCGACCACCGCATTCTCGAGGCGCACGCAGACCGGGCCGTCGGGCATCTCGCGCAGCACCTCGAGCATCCAGCCCGACAGGGTCTTCGGGCCGTCGAGCGGGAAGCGGGTGTCCAGCCGCCGGTTCAGGTCGCGCAGCACCGCTCGCCCGTCGGTCGTCGCCTCGCCGGCGGCGTTCCAGCCGAGCGCGCTGGTCTCGTTCATCCGCGGTGCCTGCGTGGTGAAGTCGCCGATGATCTCCTCGATGATGTCCTCGAGCGTCACCAGCCCCAGCACCTCGCCGTATTCGTCGACGACCAGGCCCACGCGCTTGCGGCTCTCCTGGAAGAACGCCAGCTGCCGGAACAGCGGGGTGCCGCTCGGGATGAAGTACGGCTCGATCAGCAGCGACCGGATCTCCTCGACGTCGAGCTCCTGCCGGTCGAGCGCGGCCAGCGTGCGGCGCACGTGCAGGATGCCGAGCACCCGGTTCAGTTCGCCCTCGTAGACCGGCAGCTTGTTGTGATAGCAGGTCGTGAGCTGGCCGATGATCGATTCGCGCGAGCCGGCGATGTCGAGCGCCTCGACCTGGTCGCGCGAGGTCATCACGTCGTCGACGGTGATCGCCTCGAGGTCGAAGAGGTTCATCAGGATCGCGCGGTGCTTCGCCGGCATGAAGCCGCCGGCTTCGAGCACGATCGAGCGCAGCTCGTCGGTCGAGAGCTGGGTCTCCTTCACGTTGCGGGTGTCGATGCCCACCATGCGCAGCATGCTGCCGGTGAGCTGGTTGAGCAGCCAGATCACCGGCGCGCCGACCTTCATCAGTCCGGCGAGCGGATAGGCGGCCTGCAGCGCGATCCGCTCCGGCCAGGTTGCGCCGATCACCTTGGGCATGATCTCGCAGAAGATGATGATCAGGAACGCGATCGCGGTGGTCGCGAGCGCGAGTACCGAGTCGTTGTTGCCGAAATAGCGGATCGCCGCGGCGGTGACCATCGCGGTCAGCGCGGTGTTGACCAGGTTGTTGCCGAGCAGGATCGTCGAGAGCAGCCGTTCGACCCGGTCGAGCAGGCGCGACGTCAGCTTCGCGCCGCGGCGCTGCTCCTTGATCAGGTGCGCGAGGCGCAGCTTGTTCAGCGCCATCATGCTGGTCTCGGAGATCGAGAAGAAGGCCGAGAGCAGCAGCAGCACGACGATCGCCAGGGCGAGCGCCCAGAGGGGTATCGACTCCAAAGGGTATCGGCGGGAGGGTCGGTGGACCCCGTAGCCTAACTGAAATTGCGCCGGTGCAAGTCGACCGCGGCCGACGGTCGCCGGCGCGGGGGGCGGCGACCGTCCGCCGTCGGTCCGGCGGGCGAGGCACGCACCGCCTGCCCGGGCGGCGACCGGCGCCCGCCGGGCGGCCCTTTCCGGCCCCGGCCGCCTGTTCTAAGCTCGGTCAACCGGAGAGAGATCGACCATGAACACCTGCCTCAACGCCGCGATCGCGGTGACCCTGACCGGGCTGATCGCCGCGTGCGGCGGCGGCGGCGCCGGCGGCGACGCGTCGTCGGCGTCCTCGTCGCAGGCGATCACGGCGTCCAACGGATCCGATCTCGCGAGCCAGGGGTACCAGGCCGCGAACAGCATCTACAACGCCGGCTCGGTCTCCGGCGGCAACCTGATGGTTTCCAAGTCCGCCGACGGCGGCGCACGCCTGTCGCTGGTCGGACTGGCGCTGTCGAGGATCGAGTCGGTCGAACGAACCGGCTACCCGGCCGGCGCGGGCGCCGCATCCGGCGCGCAGGTCGCCGCCCAAGGCTCGTTCGTCGACGCCGTCGCCTGCCAGGGCGGCGGATCGATCCAGCTCAGCGTCGACGACCCCGACGGCGACAACGCCCTCTCGACCGGGGACAGCGTCGTCTTCCGGTTCGACGCGTGCCGCGAGAGCGGGCTCACGGTTTCCGGGCAGATGTCGTTCACGCAGATCGTCATCACCGGCACGCCGACGTCTTCCAGCAGGAGCGTGGGCGCCACGATCGCGTTCTCGCCGATCACCTCCACCAACGGAACCGACACCGAGACGATCGAAGGCGCGTTCAGCTTCCAGTCCGCGCTCCAGACCCAGCCGTCGATCGTCGTCGACGCGACGGTGACCGGCGACTCGATGGTGGCGACCGTCAATGGCCGCAGGCGTTCGATGCGCGCGTTCGACTCGTCGATCCGGGTCGACCGGACCGCAGGCCGCTACCGGCATTCGCTCAACGCGACGCTCGACGCCGCCGGCGTGCGCGTCGCCACGCCGGTGCCCTTCGAAGGGTCGATCGGCGCGTTTCCGTCGAGCGGGACGCTGACGGTCACCGACGTCGCCGGGCGATCGGCGTCGCTGTACGCCACCTCGGCGACGAGCGTGCGGATCGATCTGGACGTCGACGGGAACGGCTCGGTGGATTCGAGCGTCGTGCGGACCTGGGCGCAGGTCGTGAGCGCCGACTGACGCGCGCCGACCGACGCGCGTCGGCGCGGGGGGCGTCCGAGTTCGCGTCGGCCTAAGGGCGCCGCCGCGCCCGCCGGCGCATCAGCGGCGGGATCGCGATCATCGCGACCGCACAGGCCCACAGGCCCTTCGAGATCGGGCTCTCGACGAGGATGCCGAGCTCGCCGTTGGTGATCGACAGCGCGCGGCGCAGGTTCTGTTCCATCAGGTCGCCCAGCACGAAGCCGAGGATCAGCGGGGCCATCGGCACGCCGCGCTTGCGCAGCAGGTAGCCGGCGATGCCGAACGCGGTCATCAGCACGAGGTCGAAGGTCGTCGCGTGCACCGCGTAGACGCCGACCGCGCTGACGGCGACGATGCCGGGCACCAGCAGCCAGTTCGGCACCATCAGCACCCGGGTGAACACGCCGACCAGCGGGATGTTGATCGCGAGCAGGATCAGGTTGCCGACGAACAGCGACGCGATCAGTCCCCAGACCAGCTGCGGCTGCTGCGTGAACAACGCCGGCCCGGGCGTGATGTTGTAGAGCGACAGCGCGCCGACCATCACCGCGGTCGTGCCCGAGCCCGGCACGCCGAGCGTCAGCATCGGGACGAAGGAACCGGCCGCCGAGGCGTTGTTCGCGGCCTCCGGCGCGGCGACGCCGCGGATGTCGCCGTTGCCGAAGTCGCCGTCGGCGCCCGCGAGGCGCTTCTCCATCGAGTAGGTCATCGCGCTCGCGATCGTCGCGCCGGCGCCGGGCAGCACGCCGACGACGAAGCCGACCACGCTCGATCGAAGCGTCGGCGCGGCGGTCGCCTTCAGTTCGGACCGGTCGAAGAGACTGCGGCCGGTCGTGCGGATCAACCCGGCGCTGCTGTGCCGCTGCTCGATCATCAGCAGGATCTCGCTGATCGAGAACACGCCGATCACGATCACGATGAACTGCAGACCGTCGGACAGGTGCACGTCGTCGAAGGTGAAGCGATAGGTGCCCGAGTTCGAGTCGAGGCCGACCGTCGACAGCGACAGGCCGATCACCGCGGCGAGCGCGGCCTTCATCGGTGCGTCGCCCATCAGCCCGGCGATGCAGGCGAACGCGAAGCACATCAGCGCGAAGTATTCGGCCGGGCCGAACGCCAGCGCCCAGCGCGCCAGCATCGGTGCGAACAGCACGATGCCGATCGTCGCGACCATCGAGCCGACGAAGGAACTCCACGCCGAGATCGACAGCGCGACGCCGCCGAGTCCCTTGCGCGCCATCGGGTAGCCGTCGAGCGCGGTCATGATCGCGCCGGCGTCGCCGGGCACGTTGAGCAGGATCGACGAGATGCGCCCGCCGTACTCGCAGCCGATGTAGACCGCGGCGAGCAGGATCAGCGCCGTCTCCGGCGCGAGCTTGAGCGCGAACGCGAGCGGCATCAGGATCGCGACGCCGTTGATCGGTCCGAGGCCGGGAAGCATCCCGACGATCGTGCCGATGAAGGCGCCGAAGGTGGCGACCAGCATGTTGGTCGGGCTCAGCGCGACCGCGAAGCCGGTCAGCAGGTAGTCGAGCGTGTCCATGGCGGTTCCGGTGGGCGGCGGGGCCGGCGTGCTAGCGCCCGCCGAACACGATCGCGAGCAGGCCGGTCGGCAGCACGACGTCGAGCAGCCGGTCGAACAGCAGGTAGAGGCACAGGCCCAGGCCGACGCCGCCGGCGAGCGACTGTTTCCAGCTGCCGCCGAAGGCCATGCCGACCGGGATCGCCATCAGCGCCGTTGCGAGGGTGAAGCCGAGCAGCTGGAACAGCACCGCGAAGCCGATCAGCGCGGCCGAGACCAGCACGATCGCGGACCAGGGCGCGGGTGGCGCCCCGTCAACGGCGCTACCCGCTGCCGAGCCCGGTGCGGCGCCGTGCGGCGACGGCGGTCGGTCGCGTCCGGCCGGCTTCGCGAGCAGCCAGAAGCCGCCGAGCGCCATCAGCAGCGCCAGCAGCATCGGGAAGGCCCTCGGGCCGACCGGCTCGTACGAGATCTCCGCGGCATAGCCCTGTGCCGCCCACGCCATCGCGCAGGCGACGGCCACGCACAGCGCACCGAGCAGGCGGTCGCCCATGATTCAGTTCGCGACCTTCAGGCCGAAGTCCTTCGCGAGGGTGCGATAGAACGCGACGCGCTTCTGCACGTAGGCGTTGGCTTCGTCGCCGACCAGGTCGAAGGGGAACAGGCCCCGCTCGGCGCGCAGCGTGGCGTACTCGGGCGTCGCCATCACCTTGCGGAACGCCTCGCTCCAGGCCTTGAAGTCGGCGTCGCCGACCTTCGGGCCCATGTAGAAGCCGCGGACGATCGGCCATTCGATGTCCATGCCCTGCTCCTTTGCGGTCGGCACCGACGCGAGGTCGCCGACCAGCCGCTTGTCGGCCATCACCGCGAGCACGCGGATCTTCGCGCCGGCCTTGATCTGCTGCGCGGCCTCGGACGCGTCGCCGGAGTAGACCTGCACGTGGCCGCCCTGCAGCGCGGTGATCGCCTCGCCGCCGCCCTCGAACGCGACGAAGCGCATCGACTTCGGGTTCAGCCCGGCGGCGCGCGCGGTCAGTGCCGCCTTCATCCAGTCCTGGCTGCCGACGGTGCCGCCCGCGCCGAACACGACCTTCGTCGGGTCGGCCTTCACCGCGGCGACGACGTCGGCGAGCGACTTGAACGGCGAGCCCTCGGCGACGATGACCGCGCCGAAGTCCGCGCCGACGACGCTCAGCCAGCGCACGTCCTTCTCGTTGTAGCGACCGAACTTGCCCTGCGCCAGGTTCAGCAGCGAGCCGCCGGAGAACGCGACGATCGTGTTCGCCTCGGCCGGGCGCTGCGCGATCACCGCGTTGTAGGCGACCGCGCCGATCCCGCCCGGCATGTAGGTCACGCGCATCGGGTCGGCGATCGCCTTGGACTGCATCAGCGCGGTCTGCGCGAGCTTGCACGTCAGGTCGAAGCCGCCGCCCGGCTTGGCCGGCGCGATGCATTCGGTCTTTTCGAGCGGGCCGGCGGCGCCGGCGCTCGCGATCGTGCCTGCGCAGGCGAGCGCGACGAGCGCGCGGGTCGCGCACGCGACGAAGGGGGTCGAGGGGGCAGGGGTCATCTGGGTCTCCGGTATCGTGACGCGTCTGGACTGCTTCGGGGTCGGCCGCTCGGGCCGATCGCGCCCGGTGCCGGCGAACGCCCGGCCGGGCGCGTCGCTTCGCCGCGTGTCGCGAAGCGTGTGCGGCGCACTGTAGGGAACGGCGGCTTTCAATTCCCTTTCAGACGCCGGGGTGCGCCTGCGTGCTACGGGTTTTCCCGTGTATCCGTCGGTGCCCGGGTACCCGCGTCGCCGGCGTCGAGGCGCGGCAGCAGGATCGAGACGCTCAGGCCGCGTCCGGCCGGATTGGCCGCCACCCGCAGTTCGCCGCCGTGGCGCTCGGCGATCGCGCGGACGATCGCGAGGCCCAGGCCGGTGCCGCCGTCCGACGCGGTGCTCGCGCGGAAGAAGCGCTCGCCGGCGCGGTGCAGTTCGTCCTCCGGGATGCCGGGGCCGTCGTCGACGACCTCGATCGCGACGCGCGTGCCGTGCGGGTGCACGCGCACCGTGACGTGACCGCCGGCCGGCACGTGCACGAGCGCGTTGTGCAGCAGGTTCGTCAGTGCCTCCCCGAGCAGCGCCGGCTGCACCGCGACCATCGCCCGATCGGGCGCGGCGTCGAACCCGAGGTCGATCCCCCGCTCGCGCGCGTTCACCCACCACTCGCGGGTGCAGGCCTCGGCGAGCGCGCGCAGGTCGACCGCCTCGACCGTCGACGCGCTGGTGTCGGCGCGGGCGAGCGCGAGCATCTGGTTCGTCCGCCGGACCGTGTCCTCCACCTGCCGCTTGATCGCGACCAGCGCGGCGCGCTGGCGCGCGGGATCGTCTTCGCGCAGCGCGACGCCGACCTGGGTCGCGAGCGTCGTCAGCGGCGTGCGCAACTGGTGCGACGCATCGTCGACGAAGAGGCGCAGCCGCTCGGCCTGGTCGCGGTTGCGCGCGATGTGGTGGTTGATCGCCTCGACCAGCGGCTGCACGTCGGCGGGCACGCCGGTGGCCGGGATCGGCCTGAGGTCGTCGGGCGCGCGGGCGTCGACCTCGCGTCGCAGCCGCCCGAGCGGGCGCAGGACGCGGTCGATCGCCAGCGCGAGCGCGGCCGCTGCGACGAAGACCAGCATCAGGTCGCGGGTGATCGTCTGGAACAGCAGCCGGCGGGTGAAGGCCCGGCGCGAGTCGAGCGATTCGGCGACCTGGATCACGATCCGCTGTTCGGCGGGGTCGCCGGCCAGCGGCCTGGCGAGCGCGCGCGCGTACGAGCCGACGCGTATCGTCTCGCCGAAGTAGCGCGCGTCCTCGAATGCGGGCTGGCCGGTCGCGAGCGAGCGCGGCGGCGGCGGCAGGTCGGCGTTGCCGATGTCGACCAGCCCGCCTTCGGTCGCGACGCGGTAGTACACGTTGCCGCTCGCGGTCAGTTCGAAGAATTCCAGCAGGCGGTACGGCAACTCGACGGCGAGCCCGCCGCTCGCCGTCGAGACGTTGGCGTCGATCGACTTGATCGCGCCGGCCAGCGAGCGATCGAAGGCGGCGTTCGCCGCCGCCTCGGTCGCGCGCCAGGTGAGCACCACCTCGACGGCCGCGACCAGCAGCACGCCCGGCAGCAGCACCAGCAGCAGCGTGCGGCGCAGGCTCGGCGTCTTGCGGCTCACGGTGGCGGCACTTCCTCGAGCATGTAGCCGAGCCCGCGCAGCGTCGTGATGCGCACCGTGCTCGGGTCGAGCCGCTTGCGCAGCCGATGCACCAGCACCTCGACGGCCTCCGGCGCGGCGTCCGACTCGTCGGCGAACACGCGTTCGAGGAGGTCGCGCTTGGCCAGCGGTTCGCCCGAATGGCGGATCAGTGCACCGAGCAGCGCGTGCTCGCGCGGGGTGAGCGCCAGTACCTTGCCGGCGAGCGTGAATCGACGGGTCGACGGATCCCAGACGAGCGGGCCGCAGGCGAAGCGCGGGTGCGCGGTGCCACGGGAGCGGCGGATCAGCGCGAACAGCCGTGCCTCCAGTTCGGCGAGCTCGAAGGGCTTGGCGAGGAAGTCGTCGGCGCCTTCGCGCAGCGTGCTGACGCGCTCGGCGAGCAGGTCGCGCGCGGTGAGGATCAGCACCGGCAGCCGCTGGTCGGCGCGCCGCAGCTCGGCCAGCACCTCGTGCCCGCCGCGTCCCGGCAGCCCGAGATCGAGGATCAGTGCGTCGTAGGTGCTGGCGTCGAGGCTCGGGCGCACCAGGCGTCCGTCGGCGACCCAGTCGACCCTGAATCCACGCTGCTCGAGCGCGCGCGCCAGCCAGGTCGCCAGCGCCTTCTCGTCCTCGGCAAGCAGTACCCGCATCGCCCGGTCGCCGCGCCCGCCCGGCCGCCGCCGCGCTCAGTCGCCGCCGCGCAGCAACGCGCCGCCGTCGACCGGCAGCGACACGCCGGTGATGAACGCCGCGTCGTCGCTCGCGAGAAAGAGGCACGCGCGCGCGACGTCCCACGCCGTGCCCTGGCGCCGGCCGAGCGGCACCCGCGCGTCGCGCGCGGCGGCGACCTCGGCACGCGGCCTGCCCAGTTCGCGCGCGCGCGTGTCGACCGCCATCGGCGTATTCATCAGGCCGGGCAGCACGGCGTTCGCCCGGATGCCGAACTCGGCGTTGTGGCGCGCGAGCTGTTCGGTGAACGCGATCATGCCGGCCTTGCTGGTCTTGTACGCGACCATCGGATAGGTGGTGGTGAGCGCGGCGATCGACGCGATCGCGACGATCGCGCCGCGGCCTTCGCGCCGCATCGACGGCACCACGTGCTTGGCCGCCATCACGTAGCCGCGAAGGTTGATCGCGCTGACGTTGTCGAAGTCCGCCTCGGTGATGTCCTGCAGCGGCCGGTCGCCGCCGGCCAGGCTCACGCCGACGTTGTAGTGCAGCACGTCGATGCGCCCCCAGGCCGCGAGCGTGCGCCCGGCGGCGGCCTCGAGTGCCCGCTCGTCGCGGACGTCGGCCCGTACCGCGATCGCCTCGCCGCCCTCGCCGCGGATCATCGCGGCGGTCTCGCGCGCGCCGGCCTCGTCGACGTCGACCGCCATCACCCTCGCGCCCTCGCGGGCGTACAGCAGTGCCGCCGCGCGTCCGTTGCCGATGCCCTCGCCGGGGCTCTGCCCGGCGCCGATCAGCAGCACCGTCCTGTCCTTCATCCGCATCGCTGCCACCTCGTGTCGGAACGCTCTCGGGCCGGCTCCGCAGGCGTCGCCGGGCCGTACCGCTGCACTACTATAGCAACCGCCACCACAGAGGACCGCGCCCGATGCCGACCCGATCGCCCCGATCGACCAAGACCGCCATGACTGCCGAGGCCGCCAAGACCGCCAGGACGGCCAAGACCGCCGAGGCCGCCGAGGCCGCCAGAGGCGCCAAGCCCGCGACCGCCACGAAGCCCGCCAGGCCTTCGCGCGGCGCGAAGATGCCGGCGCTGCGCTCGCGCGCCTGGTTCGACAACCCGGACAATCCCGGCATGACCGCGCTCTACCTCGAGCGCCAGATGAACTACGGCCTGACGCTCGACGAACTGCAGAAGAGCGGCAAGCCGATCATCGGCATCGCGCAGACCGGCAGCGACCTGTCGCCGTGCAACCGGCACCATCTCGAGCTCGCGTCGCGGCTGCGCGACGGCATCCGCGACGCCGGCGGCATCCCGGTCGAGTTCCCGGTGCACCCGATCCAGGAAACGACGAAGCGCCCGACCGCCGCGCTCGATCGCAACCTCGCGTACCTCAGCCTGGTCGAGTGCCTGTACGGCTACTTCTTCGACGGCGTCGTGCTCACGACCGGCTGCGACAAGACCACGCCGGCGATGATCATGGGCGCGGCCACCGTCGACATCCCGGCGATCGTGCTGTCGGGCGGCCCGATGCTCGACGGCCACTACGGCGGCGGGCTCGCCGGCTCGGGCACCGTCGTGTGGTTCGCGCGCCAGGAACTCGCGGCGGGCCGGATCGACTACCCCGAGTTCATGGAGATGGTCGCGTCCAGCGCGCCGTCGGTCGGGCACTGCAACACGATGGGCACCGCGCTGTCGATGAACAGCATGGCCGAGGCGCTGGGCATGTCGCTGCCGGGCTGCGCGTCGATCCCGGGCCCGTACCGCGAGCGCCAGCAGATGGCGTATCACACCGGCCGGCGCATCGTCGAGATGGTCCGCGAGGACCTCCGTCCGTCGAAGATCCTCACGCGCGAGGCCTTCGAGAACGCGATCGTCGCGGCCAGCGCGCTCGGCGCGTCGACCAACTGCCCGCCGCACGTGACCGCGATCGCGCGCCACGCCGGCGTCGACCTCGAGATCGGCGACTGGGATCGCATCGGCTACGACATCCCGCTGCTGTGCAACGTGATGCCGGCCGGCGAGTATCTCGGCGAGTCGTTCCACCGCGCCGGCGGCGTGCCGGCGGTGATGCACGAACTGCTGAAGGCCGGCAAGCTGCACGCGGGCGCGCTGACGGCCAACGGCCGCACCGTCGGGCATAACTACCGCTCGACGCGGATCGCCGACGAGCGGGTGATCAGGCGCTTCGACGCGCCGATGCTCGGGCAGGCCGGCTTCGCGGTCCTCACCGGCAACCTGTTCGACTCGGCGGTGATGAAGACCTCGGTGATCACGCCCGAGTTCCGCCAGCGCTATCTCGAGAACCCGAAGGACCCCGGCGCCTTCGAGGCGCGCGCGATCGTGTTCGACGGCCCCGAGGACTACCACCACCGGATCAACGACCCGGCGCTGAAGATCGACGCCGACTGCATCCTGTTCATCCGCGGCGTCGGTCCGATCGGCTATCCGGGCGCGGCCGAGGTCGTCAACATGCTGCCGCCCGACGCGCTGGTGAAGGCGGGCATCACGATGCTGCCCTGTGTCGGTGACGGCCGCCAGTCGGGCACGTCGGGGAGCCCGTCGATCCTGAACGCGTCGCCCGAGGCGGCGGTGGGCGGCGGGCTCGCGCTGCTGCAGACCGGCGACCGGGTCCGCATCGACCTGAACAGACGCACCGTGAACATCCTGATCGCGAAGCGCGAGCTCGCGCGGCGGCGACGCGCGTGGAAGGCGCCGGTGCTTGAGCACCAGACGCCGTGGCAGGAGCTTCAGCGGATGACGGTCGGCCAGCTGCAGACCGGCGCCTGCCTCGACTTCGCCGTCAAGTACCAGCGAATCGCGCAGACCCGCGGCATCCCGCGCGACAACCACTAGCGCTGGCGCTCGCAGGCCGGCAGCGCGGGCGGGGCGCCGCGTCAGCGCGCCGGGCTCGCGGGCACGCCGGTGCGAGGTTCGCCCGGTCGCATGCCGCGCGCCGAGCGCTCCAGCGCCAGGTAGCCCAGGGCCGCGAACGCGAGCGGCACCAGGTAGTAGACGCCGCGATACGCGAGCAGTGCGGCGAACAGCGTGCTGGAATCGACGCTGCCGGCGAGCAGCCAGCCGAAGCTCGCCTCGAACACGCCGACCCCGGCCGGCACGTGCGTGATCACGCCGGCGATCGCGCTCGCGAGCAACGCGAACAGCACCTTCTCGTAGCCGACGCTGCCGTCGAGCAGGCTGTGCACGACCGCCGCCATCAGGGCCCAGTTCGCCGCGGCGAGCAGCAGCAGTGCGAGCACGATCGATGGCGGCGGCACGACGACGTCGACGCCGCGCGCGCGTATCCGTCGCCGCGCCCCGACCGCGCTGCACGCCAGCACGCCGAGCACGACGAGGGCCATCGCACCGCCGGCGGCACGCCACCACCCGGGCGCCAGCCACGCGCCGGCCGCCGAGGACGCGCTGCCGGACGCCTCGCCCGGCGCGCCGGCGACGAGCGAATTCGCGAAGCACGAGAGCAGCAGCGCCGCGAGCGCCAGGTAGCCGAGCCAGTTGCCGGCGATGCTCAGCGCGGTGATCCGCGTCACCTGGCCCAGCGCGAGCCCCTGGCGCGCGTACAGCCGGTAGCGCAGCCCGACGCCGCCGACCAGCGATCCCAGGCTCAGCGTCGTCGCGTAGCACACGAAGGTCGTCGCCATCGTGCGGCCGACGCCCAGCGTGTGCCCGGTGTAGGCGCGACCGGCCAGGTCGAAGGTGCTGTAGGTCAGGTGGCTCGCGACGGCGAACGCGCCTGCGGCGAGCAGCGCGTCGCGCGGCATCCCGCGCATCGCGGCGACGATGCCGGCCCAGTCGAGTTCGCGCGCCATCACCGCCAGCAGCACGGCGACCACGCCGAAGTACGCGCCGAGCAGCCACGGTCTGAGCCGCCGCAGGCGGCCGCGTGCGGGCGTCGCGCGCGCGCGTGCGATCGGCATCGCCCCCGGGCGTTTCACGGCGCGCGCGCGACGGGGGAGCGGGTGCGATTGCCGGTGCCCGAGCGGCGCCTCATGTCCTTCCTCCGATGCGCATGGCGGCGCAATCGGCGTGCCCGGGCGAGCCGCGGGTTGCGTCGGCCCATGCGGCCCCTGCGGCCACGGGGGGCGGGTGCCATCCTTGCAGCGGCCCCCGGATGACACACGAGACCAGCGACGGCTTCGACGCCGGCGCCTTCATCGACGCGCTGAAGACGCGCACCCCGGGTGAACACGAATTCCACGAGGCGGTCGCCGAGATCGTCCGCGACCTCGAACCGGTGATCGCCGGGCGCGAGGACCTGCGCGCGCTCGCGGTGCTCGAGCGCCTCGTCGAGCCCGATCGGATCGTGTCCTTCCGGGTCGCGTGGGAGGACGACGCGAAGCGCGTGCGGGTGAACCGCGGGTGGCGGGTCCAGTTCAACAGCGCGATCGGGCCGTACAAGGGCGGGCTCCGGTTCCACCCGGGCGTGAACGCGTCGGTGCTGAAGTTCCTCGCGTTCGAGCAGACCTTCAAGAACGCGCTGACCGGCCTGCCGAAGGGCGGCGGCAAGGGGGGCGCCGACTTCGATCCGCGCGGCTGCAGCGACCGCGAGATCATGCGCTTCTGCCAGGCGCTGATGGTCGAGCTGCAGCGCTACATCGACCCGGACGTCGACGTGCCGGCCGGCGACATCAACGTCGGTGCGCGCGAGATCGGCTACCTGTTCGGCGCCTACAAGCGGATCACCGGTGAGTTCGAGGGCGTGCTGACCGGCAAGGGCTTGTCGTACGGCGGCAGCCAGATGCGGACCGAGGCGACCGGCTACGGCCTGGTGCATTTCGTCGCGGAGATGCTGCGCGTTCGCGACGCCTCCCTCGAGGGCCAGGTCGTGCTGGTGTCCGGTGCGGGCAACGTCGCGACCCACGCCGCGCAGAAGGCGGGCGCGCTCGGCGCGCGCGTCGTGACGCTGTCGGACAGCGGCGGCCTGCTTCACCTCGCCGACGGCTTCACGCCCGACGCGATCGACGCCGTCCGCCGACACAAGGCGCGGCCGGGCGCGAGCCTCGAGGGCTGCGCGAAGGCGCTGGGCGCGCAGTGGCATCCGGGTCGAAAGCCGTGGGGGATCGACTGCACGCTCGCGCTGCCGTGCGCGACGCAGAACGAGCTCGACGCGGCCGATGCGAAGGCGCTGGTCGACGGTGGCTGTCGCCTCGTCGCCGAGGGGGCGAACATGCCGTGCACCCCGCAGGCGAGACGCGTCTTCGCCGACGCACGCATCCCGCTGGGGCCGGGCAAGGCCGCGAACGCCGGTTGTGTCGCGGTCTCCGGCTTCGAGATCAGCCAGAACGAGACGCGACGCTACGCGACGCGCGACGCGATCGAGGCCGACCTCGTCGGGATGATGCGCGCGATCCACGCGCGCTGCCTCGAGCACGGCACCCGCGAGGACGGTTGGATCGACTATGGGCGGGGCGCGAACCTCGCGGGCTTTCGCCGGATCGCCGACGCGATGATCGCGCAGGGCATCGGCTGAGACCGGCACCGGTATCGGCATTGCCTTCGGTACCGATCCCGATACCGGCCTCGGTCGCCGGCGCCCCCGCGCGTCACGCGCGCCACAACCAGGCCGCCCCGCGCACGCCGGACGAATCGCCGTGCGCCGCCGGCACGAGCCGGGTGTCGATGCGATCGGAGAACACGTGCGCGCCGAGCAGCGGCGGCACCCGGCGATAGATCTCGGCGATGTTGGACACCCCGCCGCCGAGCACGATCACGTCCGGGTCGAGCAGGTTGACGACCCCGGCCAGCGCCCGTGCGAGGCGCCCGACGAACCGGTCGATCGTCGCGACCGCCGCCGGGTCGCCCGCCCGCGCCTGCGCGGCGATCGCCTCGGCCGTCGCGGCGCCGCCCGCGACCGGTGCGCGGTGGTCGGCCGCGATCGCCGGTCCGGACAGCCAGGTCTCGAGGCAGCCGTCGCGGCCGCACCAGCAGCGCGGTCCGGGCGTCTCGTGCGGCGCGGGTCTGGGCAGCGGATTGTGGCCCCATTCGCCGGCGATCGCGTTCGCGCCGGCGAGCACCGCTGCGTCGATCGCGATGCCCGCGCCCACGCCGGTGCCCAGGATCGCCGCGAACACCGACTTCGCACCCGCGCCGGCACCGTCGACCGCCTCCGAGACCGCGAGGCAGTTGGCGTCGTTCTGCATGCGCACCGCGCGCCCGAGCGTGCGCGCGAGGTCGGCGGCGAAGGCGCGCCCGTTGAGCCAGGTCGAGTTCGCGTTCTTCACGAGCCCGCTGGCCGGCGAGATCGCGCCGGGGATCGCGACGCCGACCGGCGCCTGCGGCGGCGCGAGTCCCGTGGTGCGGCCGACGAGCGCCGCGATGCTCGCGAGCGTCGCGTCGTAGTCGCCCTTCGGCGTCGGCGCGCGCTCGCGCAGCAGGAAGCGCCCGTCGGCGTCCAGCACCGCGACCTCGGTCTTGGTGCCGCCGAGATCGACGCCGATCAGGCGAGGGGCGGGGCGTGGCGCGTCGGTGGGCATCGCGCGATTGTGAGGCAAGCGGCGGCACGCCGGCGGGATCGCGCATCGGCGTGTCGTGTCCAGCGCTTAGAATCCGCCGTCCGCCCGCCACCGACGCCGCCATGAAACCGATCCGCGATCCCGACCAGGAAATCCGCCCGCTGCGCCCGCTGCCTGCGCTGATCTTCGCCAGCCGCTGGCTCCAGTTGCCGCTCTACCTCGGGCTGATCGTCGCGCAGGTGGTGTACGTCGCGCTGTTCGTCGAGGAGCTCTGGCATCTCGTGGGCATCCTCTGGGATCCGCACGCGCTCGACAGCACCGTGCAGCGGCTGGGCTTCACCGAGAGGAACAAGGAGACGGTGATCATGATCATCGTGCTCGGCCTGATCGACGTGGTGATGATCTCGAACCTGCTGATCATGGTGATCGTCGGCGGCTACGAGACCTTCGTGTCGCGCATGCGGCTCGAATCGCACCCCGACCAGCCCGAATGGCTCTCGCACGTGAACGCGAACGTGCTGAAGGTCAAGCTCGCCGCCGCGATCATCGGCATCTCGTCGATCCACCTGCTCAAGAGCTTCATCTCGGCCAACGTGCTGACCGAGCACACGCTGATGTGGCAGACGATCATCCACGTGGTGTTCCTGCTGTCGGCGCTGGCGATCGCGCTGCTCGACCGGTTGATGGTCTCCGCGTCGCGCGGCCGCTCCGCGGGTCACTGAGCGCGGCGGGTGCGCCCGCCGCGCGCCGCCGGCATTCAGCGAAGCGCGTCGAGGTCGAGCACCCGGCTCTCGCCGAACCACACCGCGCGGTCGCGGTGATCGGGCAGCGCGTCGCCGGTATCGGGGTGCATGAACACGGTCAGCCCGCGGCGGTGCAGGGTCAGCCAGGCGGTCAGCAGCCCGATCGCGTCCGGGCCGAACGCGAGCTGGCAGCTCCACGCCGGATGCGGGCCGACCGGCCGGTGGTGCATCCGGCCCCTCGCGACCGGCAGCTCGCGCGCCGCCCGCTCGCAGACCTCGTTCGCGATGTCGACGGTGTCGGCGTCGAAGTACACGTGCGCGTGCCACTGCAGGATGCGCGGCACCGGCGTGCCGCTGCCCCCCGGGCGGACGTGCGGCGTCGGGCCGGATCGGGACGGGTCGATCGTCGTCATGCGGTGGGCTCCATCAGGCGCGGCCCGGTGAACGGTGGCGCGGCGCGCGCCCGCGCAGGCACAGCGCCAGCGCGATCGCCTGCAGTATCGCGCATCCGGCGAGCACCGCGTCGCCGGATCCCGTCTGCGCCAGCACGTGGCCCGAGGCCAGCGGGCCGAACGCGTAGAAGAACTGGCTCCGCGACCAGATGCGCGAGACGACGCGCGCCTGCTCGCCAGGCGGGAACTCGCGCTGCACGAACACCGCGGGCAGCGTGATCAGGTTGCCGACCGACACGCCGAAGAGCACGCACCCGGCCCAGGCGCCGATCGTCGACGAGGTCGCCAGCAGCATGCCCATGCCGGCGATCTGGCTCGCGAAGCACGCCGCGGTGAGCAGGCGGTGGTCGGCGCGGTCGACCATCGCGCCGAGCAGCAGCCGCCCGAGCACCGCTGCGGCGGTCGTGACGCCGACCGCCGTCGCCGCGGCGCCGGCACCGACCCGCGGCGTGAGGATCGGCAGTTGCTGCGCAAGGAACGCGACCTGCGCGAACAGGCCGACGACGAAGATCGGCACGATCTCCTCGGGCCGGCGCGCGCGTGCCGCCGCATCGGCCGCATCGGCCGCGCCCGGGGCGATCGGCGACGCCTGCCCGCCGGTGCTTGCCGGCTGCATCGCGACGCGCGCGCGCGGCTGGTCGACGTGACCGAGCAGCGCGACGAGCGGCGCGAGCGCGAAGGCGCCGGCGACCAGCGCGATGCCGGTGCCTGCGCCGAAGTGGCCGATCGCGGCGACCATCGCCGGCACGACGGTGAAGCCGGAGACGCTCGCGCCGGTCAGCGCGAGGCTGAGCGCGAAGCCGCGACGCGCGTCGAACCAGTGCGCGAGGAGGTGCGTGATCGCCGTGCCGGAGGTCGAGGCCCAGCCGAAGGCCATCAGCAGGTACAGCGAGACGAGCGCGACCGGGTGCGTGGCGAACGCGAGCAGGCTGGTGCCGCCGGCGAGCGCGAGCACCCCGGCGAGGCCCACGCGGCGCCTGCCGATGCGGGCGGCGAGCCGGTCGGCGATGCCGATCGAGATCGAGCCGGCCACGAAGTAGAGCGTCGTCAGCGCCGACATCGTCGCGAGCGACCAGCGTCCGTCGGCGCCGAGGAACTGCGTGTATGCCGACAGCCCGTAGAAGCCGAGCCCCCACGCGAAGATCGCCATCACGAAGCCGGTCGCGACCACCCTGCGGCCCGTGATGGGTCGCGGCGTGCGGAACTCGTCGACCGCCTGCTGCACCAGTGCGTCTCCCGGCGTGCGCCGATCGGCGCGGGACCCGTGCCGGCCACGCGG
Organism: Lautropia sp.; assembly: GCA_050248115.1. Taxonomy (GTDB): domain Bacteria; phylum Pseudomonadota; class Gammaproteobacteria; order Burkholderiales; family Burkholderiaceae_E; genus Lautropia. The sequence continues at coordinate 151,810 of JBFWSZ010000005.1, read as the reverse complement.
CGCGTCGGATCGCTCTGGAGGATACTTCGAAAGATGGACTATGCGACCGTCAAGTGGCTCCACCAGTGCATGGCCGCGTTGTCGATCGCGGGTTTCGCCGCGCGTGGCGCCGGCTCGCTGCTGGGCGCCCGGTGGGTCCGGCATCGGGCTGCCCGCACGCTGCCGCACGTGGTCGACACCGTGCTGCTCGGCGCGGCGATCGCGCTCGCCGCCATGCTGCGGCTCTCGCCGCTGGATGCACCGTGGCTGCTCGCCAAGATCGGGCTGCTGATCGTGTACATCGGCCTGGGCGTCGTCGCGCTGCGCCCGACGCAGCCGCGCGGCCGACGCATCGTCGCGTTCGTCGCGGCGCTGGCGGTGTTCGGCTGGATCGTCGGCGTCGCGATCACCAAGGACCCGCTCGGCCCGCTGCATCTGGCGATCGAGACCGTCCGGGCTGGGGTGTGAGCGCAGCGCCGGGCCGCCCCCAGCAAGCTCGCACCGCAGCGCGAAGCGCGAAGGTCTCCGAGTGAGCGCGCTGCGCGGGGGCGATGCGGGCGTGAGCGCCGCCGCGCCGGCGAGACGCGTCGAGCGACGCAGGCGACGCGCGCTGCGCGCGGTCTGGCTCGGCGTCGCGCTCGCGCTGATGATCGCGAACGTCGCGCTGAACCTCGAGAGCGACCGACGGGCGGCGACGAGCGCGGCCGGCATCGCGCGCGACCAGCGCGTGCTCGAGGCGATCGACGGACTGCGGCGCGGCGCGCAGCGCGCACAGGCGGCGGCCTTCGGCTTCGTCGTCGGCGGCGGCGAGGACGCGCTGCGCCGCTACCGGAGCGCGGCGCAGGCGCTGGCGGACGCGACGCGGTCGGCCGAATCGCTCGTCGTCGACGACGACGCGACGCAGGCCCGCTTCGACGAGCTGCGCGCACGGCTCGCATCGGAACTCGAGGCGCTCGAGGCGCTCGCCGGCTCCCGCGCGCCCGGCGTCGCGGGCCCGCCGGGCGCGGAGACGCTCGCGCACGCACTGCAGCAGCGCTCCGACGCGGTCGGCGCGCTGCTCGACGAACTCGGCGCGGCGACCGAGCGCGCGCTCGACGCGAAGGCCGCCGCGCGCGAAGTCTCGTTGCGGATGGCCGAGTGGAGTGGCGTCGCCGGCAACGTCGCCGGCGTCGCGTCGATCGTCGTGCTCGCGCTGATGTGGCGGCGCGTCGAGCGGCGGCGTCGCGTCGAGCGCGCGCGCTTCGACGACCAGTTCGACGCCCTGCGCTCGCCGCTCGAGCAGGTACGCGACGGCCTGCAGCGCCTGCGCGCTCAGGGGCGCGACCCGCGCGCGCTGCAGCAGACCGGCGCACGGCTCGACACGCAGATCGCGAGGCTCGTCGAGCGGGTCGACGACGTCGTCGACCTCGGGCGCCTCGAAGCGGGCAGCCTGACGCTCGAGCGCGAGCGCGTCGACATCGCGTTCATCCTGCGCGACGCGGTCGCGGGTCTCGACGCCTCGCTCGCCGAGCGACGGCACCGTCCCCGCCTGGCGCTGCCCGCCGAGCCGATCGTCGTGCTGGCCGACCGGCGCCGCCTCACGCAGGTGTTCGCGAAGCTGCTCGACAACGCGAGCCGGCACACCGGCGCGGGCGGCGTGATCGAGGTGACGGCCGAGCAGGTCGGCGAGCGCGTGGTCGTGCGGGTGCGGGACGAGGGCGCCGGGATGTCGACCGCGCATATCGCCGCGATCTTCGACGACCGGCGCGCGCCGGGCACGGCCGTCGGCAGGCCGCCGCCCGAAGCAGGCAGCCTGCGGCTCGCCCGCGCGCTGCTCGGCCTGCACGGTGGGTCGCTCGAGGCGCGAAGCGCCGGTATCGGGCGTGGCACCGAGTGCATCGTGCGTCTGCCGGTGTTCGAGGAACCCGATACCGTGGTCGCCGCGAGCAATGCGCCGGTCGCGGCGGCGCCGAAGGCGATCACCGGTGTCGTGCGTCGTGTGCTCGTCGTCGACCCGCTCGCGGCGTCGGCGGCGTCGACGCTGCTGCTGCTGCGGGTGTCGGGCCAGGATGTGCGCCACGCGCCGGACCTCGCCGCTGCGCTGCGCGCGCTCGAGCGTTTCGATCCGGACGCGGTGCTGATCGATGCGGGCGCGCCGGGTGCGTCGCCGTATCCGCTCGCCGGCGAATTGCGCCGCGCCTGGCGCCGTCGCCATCCCCGCAGGCCGCTTCGCATCGTCGCGCTCGTCGACGCGTCGACGCGACAGGGCCGTCTCGCGAGCGTGGCCGGGGATGCGATCGCACGACTCGTCGGTCGCCGGGTCGACGTCTGGCTCGGCAAGCCGATCAGCCAGTCCGAACTGCTCGCGGCGATCGGTTGACCCCGTCTCGGGCATATGGCTTGCGCCCTTTCGGTACGTCCGCGGCCGGCCTCGCGCCCGCCGCCGGTAGTCACCAACGAACCGTATGAGGCTTCCACCCATGAACCGACTCCTACTAGCCAGCCTGATCGCGGCGATCGGAACCAGCGCCTGGGCGCAGAACCCGTCGTCGACCCAGCGCAGCGATGCGACGGGGACGCGCTCCGCCACCGCAGCGTCGGCCGAACCGAGGATGAATGCGATCCTGTCGCTCGTCGAGCAGGCGAACGAGGCGATCGCGAACGACGAACTCCAGCGTGCGCTCTCGCTGCTCGACCAGGCCGACAGACAGCTCGAGCAGACGATGCAGCAGGTGCCGGCGCAGCAGCGCGCGTCGCTGCAGAAGACGCAGGAACGCATCCGCAGCGCCAGCACCTCGCTTCGCGGCGACGACGTCGCGCGCGCGCGCGAATCGATGGAGATCGCGGCGACCGAGAGCCGGCGTTTCGATGCCGACATCCTCGCGAACCTGCAGGTCTCGGTGCCGCGCCCCGAGGTGAACGTGCAGCAGGCCGATCCGCAGGTGCAGGTCGAGCAGCGCGCGCCGCGCGTCGACGTCGATCCCGGACGGCCGCAGGTCACCGTCAGGCAGGCCGCGCCGCAGGTCACCGTCGCGATGGCGCAGCCGACGATCACGATCGAGATGCCGCGCCCCGAGATCATCGTCGAGATGCCGGATCCGAGCGTGTCGGTCGACGCGCAGCCGCCGCGGGTCACCGTGAACCAGGCGCGCCCGACGGTCAGCGTCGAGCAGGGACGCCCGCAGGTGCGCGTCGGCGAGGTCGAATCGTCGGTCGACAGGCCGGCCCAGCCGCGCGCCGACGGCCAGGGCGACGAGGGACGCGCGTCGCTCGCGCAGTCCACCGAGGGGCAGCCGCCTGCGAAGGTCGCGGTCGAGAAGGGGCAGCCGCAGGTGTCGATGGCGGGACGGTCGCAACCGCAGGTGACGATCGCCGAGGTCGAGCCGCAGGTGCGCTACCAGGCAGCCGAGCCGAAGGTGAAGGTCGAGTCGGCCGGCGACCCGGTGGTGCGCTTCAACCAGACCGGCGAACCGAACGTCCAGATCCGCCAGCTCGACGCCGACGAGACCCGTGCGATGGCCGCATCCGATGCGCGCGAAGGGCGAGCGCCGGGCGCGCGCGGCGACGAACGCGGCGCCGGGGCTTCGGCGAGCAGCGACGCGTCGAGCACGCGCGGCGGCGATCGCCAGCCGAGCGCATCGGCCGCCGCCGACGCATCCGCCGGCGCGGGCGCGCGGGCCGGCGCGTCCGCCGGCCGCGAGATGACCGCCGGCAGGCTCGTCGACGCCGACATCGTCGGCGAGAACGGCAACAAGCTCGGCGACATCGAGAAGCTCGTCGACATCGACGGCCGGCTCTACGCGGTGATCGCGTCGGGTGGCTTCCTGGGCCTCGGCGAGAAGGAAACCGCGATCCCGCTGAGCGCGCTGGTGTTGCGAGACGACAAGGTCATGGCGCCGCAAGTGTCGTCCGGTCGCATCGACAGGCTGCGCGACTTCGACTCGGCGCGCCACGATGCGGTCCCCTCCGATCGAGTCGTGATGCTCGGCCACAACTGATCGCCGCGCGGCCGGCTTGCCTGCCCGGCACCCGACCGGCGCGCCACCGGCGTGGCATCGACGCGGCTCACACCTCGTCGATGCCGCGCCGCTCGCGCATCGCACGGCCGACACGCGCAATCGCCGCGTCGTCGAGCAGACGCGCGGCCATCGGCAGGAGTTCCTGCTCCTCACGCGCGATGTGGGCTTCGTAGGCCGTCGCGAACGCCTCGACCTGCGCCGCATCGAGCGTCGCCCCGGGCTCGCGCCCGAGCGCGAGCAGCGCCGCGCGCAGGTCGTGCCACCGCGCCTCGAGCGCCCGGTGCTCGGCGGCGAGCGCGCGCGTCAAGTCGTGCAGGCAATGCGCATCGGACGCGGCCATCGACTCGATCAGCGCCGGGAACAGGTCGTGCTCCTCGTCCTCGTGGTGGTGCACGGCGGCGACGTCGAAGTACCGGACGACGGCGCCCGCCGCGAGCAGCGCCTCGTCGTCGCAACCCACGCGCGCCAGGTGCGGCACCAGGCGGCGCAGCGTGCGGCACTGCCGCTCGACGCGCGCGTGGCACGCCGAGAGCATCTCGAGCGGTGCCTCCGGTCCGCTCGCAGGTGAGTAGAATCCTTCGATGTCCTGTCCCATGGCACTTCCCGGCCCCGCGGCCTGCTTCCGGATGCGCAGCGGCACCGGTTCCTCATCCTACGTCCGGTGCCGTCGCGCGCCTGCAAAGGCCGCGTCGTGACGGCGGATTCGGCGAAGCGGCGCGACCCGGGGATACCGCTCGAGGTGCCGCCCGAACTGATGGTCGAGCTGCGCAAGGACGTGCTCGCGAACCGGCTGTTCGAACGCATGTCGGACGCGCATCGGCGCGAGTACATCAAGTGGGTCGCCGATCCCGCGAACCGGAGCACCCGCGTCAGCCGCGCCCAGAAGGCGATCGCGCTCGTGCTCGACAAGGGCGAGTCGTAGGCGGCGATCGCGGCGCCATCGGCGCTATCGTCGCTCGCCCGCCTCGCAGCGCGTTCGAAGCGCGGCGAGCGCGGCCGCGTTCGCGTCGATCAGCCCGTGCTCGGTCACCAGCCCGCTCACCAGGCGCGCCGGCGTCACGTCGAAGGCCGGGTTCGCCGCCGGCGTGCCCGGCGGTGCGATCGCGATCTCCGCGACCCGTGCCCCGTCGTCGTCGAGCCTGCCGCGCAGGTGCGTGACCTCCCGCTCGGCGCGCATCTCGATCGGGACCCCGGCCAGGCCGTCGCCCAGCGTCCAGTCGATCGTCGAGGTCGGCAGCGCGACGTAGAAGGGCACGCCGTTGTCGTGCGCCGCGAGCGCCTTGAGGTAGGTGCCGATCTTGTTGCAGACGTCGCCGGTGGCGGTCGTGCGATCGGAGCCCACGATCACGAGGTCGACGCGCCCGTGCTGCATCAGGTGACCGCCCGCGTTGTCGGCGATCAGCGTGTGCGGCACGCCGTGCCCGCGCAACTCCCAGCAGGTGAGCGCGGCGCCCTGGTTGCGCGGCCGGGTCTCGTCGACCCACACGTGCACCGGAATGCCTTCGTCGTGGGCGCGATAGATCGGCGCGGTCGCGGTGCCCCAGTCGACGGTCGCGAGCCAGCCGGCGTTGCAGTGGGTCAGGATGTCGATGCGCGCGCCGGGCGGCTTGTTCGCGGCGATCGCGCGGATCAGGCCCAGTCCGTGGTCGCCGATCCGGCGGTTGGTCCGGACGTCGTCGTCGCAGATGCGTTCGGCGAGTGCGTGCGCCGCCTCGGCTCGTGCGGCCGGCGGCATCGGCGCGAGGTGCGCCCGCATCGCGTCGATCGCCCAGCGCAGGTTCACCGCGGTCGGCCGCGTCGCGAGCAGCACGTCGGCCGCCTCGTCGAGCGCGCGATCCGACGCGTCGCGCCGCATCTGCCGCGCGATGCCCCAGGCGGCGGTGGCGCCGATCAGCGGCGCGCCGCGCACCCACATCGCGGCGATCGCGGTCGCGAACGCGTCGAGCGACTCGAGCGCGACCAGCCGCAGCGCGTGCGGCAGTTCTCGCTGGTCGATCACGATCACCGCCGACGCCGCGGCATCGAAGCGGATCGAGCGAAGGGGCCTGCCGTCGACGAGCATGAGACGAAGCGTCCGTGGGGCGAAGCCGCTAGCCTAGCATCCGATGCCGGCCCCGCCGGCGATCAGCCCATCGCGAGCGCCATCACGCCGGCCGCGATGCACGCGGCACCGAGCGCGCGCACGAGCCGATCGCCCTCGGACAGCAGGTGCCCGCCGATCAGCGCCGCGAACAGCATCGACACCTCGCGTGCCGGCGCCACGTGCGACAGCGGGGCGACCTGCATCGCGTAGAGGACGAGCACGTAGGAGATCGGGCTGATCGCGCCGATCGCGAGCGCCGGCTTCCACTGCGCGCGCCAGGTCGCGGCGAGCGTCGCCCGCACCGGCCACACCAGGGCTGCGAGCACCGGCAGGCGGAACAGGTTGCCGACGTAGTCGATCAGGATCGGCGACATGCCGAGCGACTTCACGCCCCAGCCGTCGATCACCGTGTAGCCCGCGATGAAGACACCCGTCGCGAGCCCGTAGCCGAGCCCCGCGAGCACCCGGGCGCGCCGCGCCTCGTCGCCCGCCGCCCGGATCAGTCCGGTGCCGCCGGCGATCAGGAACACGCCGGCGACGACCCCCGCGATCCCCAGCGCGCCCAGCGCCGACAGCCGCTCGCCGAGGAACGCGATCGCGACGGCGGAGGAGAGCAGCGGCCCGGAGCCGCGCGCGAGCGGATAGACGACGGTCAGGTCGGCGTTGCGGTAGCCGCGCAGGAGCACCACGTAGTAGCCGGCGTGCACCAGCCCGCTCGCGGCGCACACCGCCCACTCGGCCCACCGCCACGCACCGATCTGGGCGATGCCCACCGTCACGCCCACCGGCGCCCAGACCGTCATCAGCATCAGGCCCGAGAACAGCGCGAAGCGGGTGTCGCCCCCGGTCTTCTTCGCGACGATGTTCCAGCTCGCGTGGATCAGGCCGGCCAGGACGACCAGGCCGAGGGCGGACAGCGGCATCGGTGGCGGGCGGGGGCGAGTGCGGCGGGTCGGGCGAGTGCGACGAGTGCGACGCGGGCGGCGGGGTGCCGCCGGCGACTTGTCCGGCGTCATTGTCCGGCATCAAGCGGCGGCCGATTATGCGCCCGTGCCTGCCGGGCCGACGTGGCCCAGCGGCTAAACTATCGCCACCCAGCAACGGCTCCCCCCTCTCTTTCACCGAAAGCGGCGACGCGTCGCGCCGGAGATTCCTCTTGAGTGCCTATTTCGAAGCCCGCGTCCTGAGCGTTCACCACTGGACCGACCGACTCTTCTCGTTCACCTGCACCCGCGATCCCGCGTTCCGCTTCCAGAGCGGCCAGTTCACGATGATCGGCCTGTCGGTCGACGGCCGCCCGCTGGTCCGCGCGTACAGCATGGTCAGCCCGCACTACGAGGAGACGCTCGAGTTCCTCAGCATCAAGGTGCAGGACGGCCCGCTGACCTCGCGCCTGCAGCACATCGGCGTCGACGACACGGTGCTGATCGGCCGCAAGGCGTCGGGCACGCTGCTGATGCAGAACCTCACGCCGGGCAGGACGCTGTACCTGTTCGCGACCGGCACCGGGCTCGCCCCCTTCATGAGCATCATCCGCGATCCCGACATCTACGAACGCTTCGAGACCGTGGTGCTGGTTCACGGCTGCCGCGAAGTCGCCGAACTCGCGTACCGCCAGGTCATCGAGGACGAGCTGCCGGCCAACGAATACTTCGGCGAACAGGTGACGCGGCAGCTGCGCTACTACCCGACCGTGACGCGCGAGGCCTTCCGCAACCAGGGCCGGCTGCCGGTGCTGATCGACGGCGGCAAGCTCTTCGCCGACCTGGGCCTGCCGCCGATCGACCCGGCGACCGACCGCGCGATGCTCTGCGGCAGCCCGGAAATGCTCAAGGACATCCGCGCGATCCTCGACGCCCGCGGCTTCGACGAGGGCAACATGAGCCGGCCGGGCAGCTACGTGATCGAACGCGCGTTCGTCGAGAAGTAGGCGGCACCGGCATGCAGGCGCCCGATTGGCCCCGACAGGTCTTCGACGAACTCAGGCGGCTCGACGTCCGCCAGGTCGCGTACGTGCCCGACGCCGGGCACCGCGCGCTGATCGACGCCTGCGTCGCCGAGGCGTCGATGCACTGCGTGTCGCTGACCACCGAGGAGGAAGGCGTCGCGATGCTCGCAGGCGCGTGGCTCGGCGGACAGCGCGGCGTGCTGCTGATGCAGTCGAGCGGCGTGGGCAACTGCATCAACATGCTGAGCCTGCAGCAGGAGACGCGCATGCCGCTGCTGATGCTCGTGACGATGCGCGGCGAGTGGGGCGAATTCAATCCCTGGCAGGTCACGATGGGCAGCGCGGTGCAGGACGTCCTCGAGACGGTCGGCGTGCATGTGCATCGCGCCGACGCGTCGCAGGACGTGCTCCCGGCCGTGTCCGCGGGCGCCCGCCTCGCGTTCCAGACCGGGCGCTGCGTCGCGGTGCTGATCGGCCAGCGGGTGATCGGCTCGAAGGACTTCTCCAGATGAACCGGGACACCACGCGCACGCCCACACCCACGCCCGCGCTCGATCGCCGCGCCTGCGTCCGGCGACTGCTGCGCGATCGCGGCGACGCGCTCGTCGTCGCCAGCCTCGGCAATCCCGCGTACGATCTCGCCGCCGCCGGCGACACGCCCGCGAACTTCTACCTGTGGGGCGCGATGGGCGGCGCGGTGATGGTCGGGCTGGGCCTCGCGCTCGCGCAGCCGGCGCGGCGCGTGATCGTGTTCGCCGGCGACGGCGAGCTCGCGATGGGCCTGGGTTCGCTCGCGACCGTCGGCGTGCACGGCGCGGCGAACCTCGCGATCGTCGTCATCGACAACGAGCACTACGCCGAGACCGGCATGCAGGCGGCACACTCCGGGCGCGGCGTCGACCTCGCCGGCATCGCGAAGGCGGCCGGCCTGGCCGACGCGCTGACCGTGCGGACCGACGCCGAGCTCAATGCGGCCGCATCGCTGGTGCTGGACGCGCCCGGCCCGGTGCTCGCGTGCGTCAAGGTCGCGACCGGTGCGCAGCCGACCTCGCTGCCGCCGCGCGACGGTCCGTGGCTGCGCAGCCGATTCCGGGCGGCGCTGCTCGGCGACGACGCCCACCGCTAGACCCCGTTCCCGCCACGCACCCCGCCGCGCGGCGGTTCTCGTCAGTACACGACGTGCTCGACGATCGGCTCGCGCCGTCGGATGCGCGCGTAGCCGAGCGCCGACAGGTCGAGCGTGCGAAAGCCGCCGTGAACGATCCACTCGGCCAGCGCGCGCCCGGTTGCCGGCGCGTGCATCAGGCCGTGCCCCGAGAAGCCGGTCGCGAACACCAGGTTCGCCAGTTCGTCGTGCGGCCCGATCACGCCGTTCTGGTCGAGCGTGTTGAACTCGTAGTGCCCCGCCCACGCGCGCAGCAGGCGCAGGCGCTCGAAGGCCGGGATCCGATGGGCGAGCCGGGGCCAGACGACGTCCTCCAGCAGCGCGTGCTGCGGCTCGAAGTCGCCGTCGGCCGGCGGGTCGTCGGCGGGGTCGGGTGCGACGCCGGCGAGGAAGCCCTCGCCCTCGGGGCGCGCCCAGACGCCCGAGTCGTCGAAGAGCATCGGGAAGTCGCGGCCGTCGACCGGGGCCTTCACGTGGAAGACGGTGCGCTTGCGCGGCTCGACCGGCAGGTCGATGCCGAGCAGCGCGGCAACCCGCCCGCTCGCGGCGCCCGCCGCGTTCACGCACCAGTCGCATCGCAGCGTGGTCGCCGGCTCGGTCGCGATCCCCGGGCCGGTGATCCGCACGCCCGTGATCCGCTCGCCGCGCCGATCGAAGCCGGTCGCCTCGGCCTCGACGTACTCGACGCCCAGGCGCCGTGCCGCGTGCCGCACCAGCTGCAGCAGCGACCAGCCGTCGATCCAGCCCTCGTTCGCCAGGCCGAAGCTCGCCGTGCCGAGGTCGCCGGTCTCGAGCCACGGGAAGCGCGCCCGCGCCGCCGCCGCGTCGAGCACGTCGATGCGCGCGCCGAGCGCGTTCTGCGCGGCGGCCGCCGCACGCATCGCGTCGCCGGCGCGCGGCGGCCCGACGATCAGGTAGCCCTGCTCGCGAAAGCCGATCTCCGCATCGGGGCCGAACCAGCCGCGGATCTCGCGGAACATCGTGGCGCCGAACAGGCTCATCCGCGTGTTGAACGCGCAGGCGAACTGCGTGCGGATCCCGGCGACCGCGAGCGTGGTCGACGCGAAGCGATAGCTGCTGTCGCGCTCGATCACGCGGACCGCGCCGGCATATCCCTCGCGCTTCAGGAACCAGGCGACGAAGCTGCCGACGATGCCGCCGCCGACGATGACGACGCCGCCCGGCATCAGTCCCGTACCGGCACCGTGTAGTTCAGCACCATCCGCCCCCCGTCGACGTAGACGGTCTGCCCGACCATGTACGACGCGTCGTCGCTCGCGAGGAACGACGCGATCGCCGCGACCTCGGCGGGTTCGCCGCAGCGGCCGATCGGCGTGCGCGACAGGATCGTGCGGCGCGCATCCTCGCTCGTCATCACCGACTGCTTCACCAAGTCGGTGAGGATCGTGCCGGGGCCGATCGCGTTCACCCGGATGCCGTGCGCGATCAGCCCCACCGCCATCACCGCGGTCAGCTGCTTGATGCCGCCCTTGGAGACCGCGTACGCGACCGAGTTGGGGATCGCGAGTTCGGCGTTCACCGACGACATGTTCACGATCGCGCCGCCGCGGCCCTGGGCGATCATGCGGCGCGCCGCTGCCTGCCCGATCAGGAACGGCGCCTTCAGGTTGACCCGCTGCACCCGGTCGAACACGTCCTCGGGAAAGTCGACGAAATCGGCCTGGTGGATGATGCCGGCGTTGTTGACGACGACGTCGAGTCCGCCGAACGCGTCCACCGCCGCGTCGACGATCGCCGCGGCCATCGCCGAGTCGACGTCGGCGAGGTCGCCGACCCAGGTCGCGGCGGCCGGGCCGAGGGCAGCCGCCGCCTCGGCGAGCCGCCCGGCCTGCACGTCGACCATCAGCACCTTCGCGCCGTCGGCGACGAAGCGCGTCGCGCAGGCGAGCCCGAGGCCCTGCGCCGCGCCGGTGACGATGACGATCCGTCCTTCGTGCTTCATGCTTCGGTCCTGTCGCTCGCGTGGGTGGCGCGGCGATGTTCCCGGCTTTCGCTCGCCGGCGCAAGCGGCGCCGCCTCTCGGCGCGGCCGGCAGCCGGCGGATCGGCTTCCGGCCCGGCCCGCGCATTGGCTACCATGCGGTCACTGCAACGGGGGAGGGCCATGGACGAATCGCCGGTCGACGGGCAGGCGCAGCCCGACGCGGGGATGCGCGCGTCGCTGGTCGCCGCCGGGCTCCTCGGCGCGCACGCGCCGGCCGACTTCGAGGCGCTGGCCGGCGGCGTCTCGTCCGACATCTGGAAGGTCACGACCGCATCGTCGGTGTTCTGCGTCAAGCGACCGCTCGGCAAGCTCAGGGTCGCCGCCGAGTGGCACGCGCCGCTCGCGCGCAACGCCTTCGAGGTCGCGTGGATGCGCATCGCGCACCGGATCGTGCCCGATGCGGTCCCGGCGGTGCTGCACCACGACCCGCAGGCGCACCTGTGCGCGATGCAGTACCTGGACCCGCAACGCCACCGGCTGTGGAAGACCGAACTGCGCAACGGGCACGTCGATCCGCGCGACGCCGCGACGGTCGGCTGCCGGCTCGGACGCATCCACGCGCAGACCGCCGACGACGCCGCGGTCTTCGCGTGCTTTCCGGCCAACGACATCTTCCACGCGATCCGCCTCGAGCCCTACCTCGAGGCGACCGCGCTCGTGCACCCCGACCTGCGAGCGCCGCTGTTCGCGCTGAGCGCGCGCACCGCGTCGATCAGGCGCGTGATGGTCCACGGCGACGTCAGCCCGAAGAACATCCTGCTCGGCGACGCCGGCCCGGTGTTCCTCGACGCCGAGTGCGCGTGCATCGGCGACCCCGCCTTCGATCTCGCGTTCTGCCTGAACCACCTGCTGCTCAAGTGCCTGTGGGTGCCGGCGTCGCGCGACGCGCTGCTCGCGAGCGTCGACGCGCTGGCGCTCGCCTACCTGTCGCAGGTGCGCTGGGAGCCGGCGGACGCGCTCGAGGCGAGAGCGGCGAGCCTGCTGCCCGGGTTGCTGCTCGCGCGCGTCGACGGCCGCTCGCCGGTCGAGTACCTGCGCGACGACGAATCGCGCGATCGCGTGCGCCGCTGCGCGCGCCGGCTGCTGCTCGCGCCGCCCGCCCGGCTCGCCGAGGTGGTGCAGGCGTGGCGCGACACACTTCCGCGAGGACCCGCCGAATGACCGATCACCCGCAAGCGCCGCCGCCGGCGAGCGCATCCACCGCCATCGCGCACGTCGGCGCACGCCGCGTCTGGGATTCCCGCGGCAGGCCGACCGTCGAGGCCGAGGTGCGGCTGCACGACGGCAGCGTCGGGCGCGCGATCGCACCGGCCGGCGCGTCGACCGGCAGCGGCGAGGCGATCGACCTGCGCGACGGCGGCACCGCGTTCGGCGGCCTGGACGTGCAGCGCGCGCTCGCCGCCGTCGACGGCGAGATCGCGTCGCTCCTGCACGGGCGCGACGCCTGCGAGCAGGCGGCGCTCGACGGCGCGCTGATCGCGCTCGACGGCACGCCCGACAAGCGGCGGCTCGGCGGCAATGCGCTGGTCGCCACCTCGATGGCGATCGCGCACGCGGCCGCGGCGTCGCGCCGGCAGCCGCTGTGGGCCCACCTCGCGTCGCTCGATGCGGGTGCCGGTGGCGGCGGCGAACGGCTGCTGCCGCTGCCCGAGATCCAGGTGTTCGGCGGCGGCGCACACGCGGGGCGCCGGGTCGACGTGCAGGACTTCATGGTGATCGCGGTCGGCGCGCGCGACTACGCGCAGTCGCTCGAGTGGGTCGCCGAGGTGTACCGTGCGGCCGGCGAACTGATGCGCGATGCCGGGCTGCTGCAGGGCGTCGCCGACGAGGGCGGCTGGTGGCCGGCCTTCGACGCGAACGACGCGGCGCTCGAATTCCTGCTGCGCGCGATCGAGCGGGCGGGGTTCACGCCCGGGCAGGATGTCGCGATCTCGCTCGACATCGCGGCGAGCGACTTCGGCCGCGCGGGCCGGTACACGCTCGCGCGCGACGGCGGGCGCGTCGTCGACGCCGACGCGATGATCGAGATGCTGCTCGGCTGGCTCGCGCGCTATCCGATCGTCGCGATCGAGGACCCGCTCGCCGAGGACGACCCCGAGGGCATGCGACGCTTCACCGCGGCGGCGCGCGCGGCGGGCCACGCGATCCAGGTCGTCGCCGACGACTTCATCTGCACGACCGCGCACCGCATCGAAGCCGCCGCGCGCGACGGCGCGTGCAACACCGCGCTGATCAAGCCGAACCAGGCCGGCACGCTGACCGAGGCGAAGGCGGCGCTCGACGCCGCGCGGGCGGCCGGCTGGCACAGCATCGTGTCGGCGCGTTCCGGCGAGACCGAGGACGTGACGATCGTGCACCTCGCCGTCGGCTGGGGCGTCAGGCAGTTGAAGGTCGGTTCGTTCGCGCGCGGCGAGCGCACCGCGAAGTGGAACGAGGGGCTGCGCATCGCCGAGGCGCTGGGGCAGCGCGGCGGCAGCCTCGCCGCGCGCGCCGCGTTCCCGTGGGGCTGAGTCGACCTCAAGCCTTCGGCTTGGGCAGCTCGATGCCGGGGAAGATCTTGATCACCGCGGCGTCGTCCTCGCGCGCGTAGCCGGCGGTGGACGCCTGCATGAACATCTGGTGCGCGGTCGCCGACAGCGGCAGCGGGAACTTGCTCGCGCGCGCGGTGTCGAGCACCAGCCCCAGGTCCTTCACGAAGATGTCGACCGCCGACAGCGGCGTGTAGTCGGCGGCGAGCACGTGCGCCATGCGGTTCTCGAACATCCAGCTGTTGCCGGCGCTGTGGGTGATCACCTCGTACAGCGCCGCGGCGTCGACGCCCTCGCGAAGCCCGAGCGCCATCGCCTCGGCGGCCGCCGCGATGTGCACGCCGGCGAGCAGCTGGTTGATGATCTTGACCTTGCTGCCGTTGCCCGCGCGGTCGCCGAGCGTGTAGACGTTCGCCGCCATCGCCTTCAGGATGCCGCCGGCCTTCGCGTAGGCCTCGGGACGGCCGGCGGTCATCATCGTCATCTCGCCGGAGGCCGCCTTCGCCGCGCCGCCGGAGATCGGTGAATCGAGGTACAGCACGCCGCGCTCGGCGAGGCGCGCCTCGAGCGCGATCGACCAGTTCGGGTCGACCGTCGAGCACATCACGAACAGGCTGCCCGGCGCCATCGCCGCGGCCGCGCCGCCGTCGCCGAACAGCACCGCCTCGGTCTGCTTCGCGTCGACGACGACGCTGACCACGATCGGGCACGCCGCCGCCATCGCCGCCGGGCTCTCGCAGGCGACGCCGCCGCCGGCGACGAAGGCCGCGACCGCGTCCGCGCGCTTGTCGCAGACGTGCACCGGGTAGCCGGCGCGCCGCAGCGAGCCGGCCATGCCCGCACCCATCGCGCCCAGGCCGATCACGCCGACCTTCGGCAGCGCCGCCGCGTCCTTCGCCTGCGCGCTCATCGCGTGCCCCCGGTGCGGCCGGTCGGCATCGCGTCGGCGCCGTCGCGGGTCCGGTCTTCGAGCAGGCCGAGCTTGCGGTGCAGCGGCGACTCGTCGGCGACGAACAGGAATGCCGGCGCGCTGCCCGAGCGATTCGACAGCGTCACCGCCGAATAACCGGGCGCGCAGCAGGTGTCGGCTTCGTCGAGCGCGAAGCGTTCGCCCTCGATCGTCGCGTCGGCCGCGCCCTCGATCAGGTGGAACACCATCGCCGGCGAGCGCACCGGCAGGCGCAGCGTCTGGCCCGGGCGCAGCATCGCCGCATGGAATCCCAGGATGTTCTGCGCGTCGTCGCCGGTCTCCGGGTTGACATAGCTGACCTGCACCGATTCGAGTGCCGGCTGGTCGGCGGCGAGCGCCTGCAGCGCCGCGCGCACCTCGGTCCACGGGTAGCGCAGCATCGGATACCGACGCGCCGATCGCGAGAAGACCGGGCTCGGCACCACGCCGCCGCGTGCCCACTGCACGTCGCCGCGGCCCGGCACCACCGCCTGGCGCTCGCCGTTCAGGTGATACGAGGCCTCGAGGTAGTGGACGATCGGCAGGTCGAGCACGTCCAGCCACACGACCGGTTCGGTGCCGTCGTGGCCGTGCTCGTGCCACCGGCCGGTGGGCGTGAGGATCAGGTCGCCGCGGCGCATCGGGCACTTCTCGCCGTCGACCGTCGTGTAGGCGCCTTCGCCCTCGACGATCATGCGCACCGCGTTCGGCGTGTGCCGGTGCGACGGGGCCCATTCGCCGGGGAGCAGCAGCTGCATGCCGAGGTAGATCGCGGCGCTCGCCTGCATCTTCTCGAGCCCGTGGCCCGGATTCGCCAGCACCAGCACGCGTCGCTCGGCCTTCTCGATCGGCGTCAGCTCGCCGGCCTGCATCAGCAGCGGGCGGATCGTGCGGTACGCCCAGGCCGTCGGCCGGGTGTTGGGGCGCGGCTTGCCGGGCGGCAGCACCGCTCGCAGGCTCGGCCACAGCGGCACCAGGTTCAGTCGGGTCAGGGCGTCGCGATAGGACGCGGGCAGGTCCTCTAGGCGGCCGAGATCGTTCATCAGGAGGCTCCGGTGCTGGCTTCGGGAAGATCGTGCAGGGGGCGATCATCGCATGCGGGCCGGGGCTGCGCGTCGCGTTCCATGGTTCAATCCGGACCGGGGACGGGAGTTCGGAAGGAGGGCGGGTCGTGGCAATCAGGGTCATCTCGTCGATGGCGACGAAGCAGTTGCTCGCGGCGCTCGCCGCGGCGATCGGCCGCGAGTCCGGCGTCGGGCTCGAGATCGAATCGGTCGGCGGCGTCGATGCGGCGAAGCGCGTCGCCGCCGGCGAGGCCTTCGACGTCGTCGTGCTCGCGGCCGACGCGATCGACGCGCTGATCGCCGAGGGCCACGTCGTCGCCGGCAGCCGGACCGACCTCGTGCGTTCCGGCGTGTCGGTCGCGGTGCCTGCCGGTGACCCGCACCCGCCGATCGCCGACGAGGGCCAGGTCAGGCGGGCGCTGCGCGAGGCGCCGTCGATCGGCTACTCGACCGGTCCCAGCGGCAGGAAGCTGCTCGAGCGCATCGCGCAGTGGGGCCTCGCCGACGAACTCGCGGATCGGCTGGTGCTGGCGCCGCCCGGCGTGCCGGTCGCGGCGCTGCTCGCGCAGCGCAAGGTCGCGATCGGCGTGCAGCAGCTGAGCGAGCTGATGAACGTCGACCGCGTCGACGTCGTCGGGCCGCTGCCGGACGCGATCAGCATCGTCACCGTGTTCTCGGCCGGTCTCGTTCGCGCGTCGACGCAGCCCGACGCCGCGCGTGCGGCGATCTCGTCGCTGGCCGGGCCGCTGCTCGTCGCTGCCGCGCCCACGCACGGCATGGAGAAGGCCTGATGCGCACGACCGAGACCTCCGGTGCGGCCGCCGGCGCCGCGCCGCTGCGCCTGGGCATCCTCGGCTGCGCGAACATCGCCCGCCAGTTCGTGCGCGACGTGCACGCGCATCAGCGCGGTGCCCGCCGCTGGGTGTCGATCGACGCGGTCGCGAGCCGCGACGCGGCGAAGGCGGCCGCGTTCGCCGGCGAATTCGGGATCGCGCGGCATCACGGCAGCTACGACGCGCTGCTCGCCGACGCGGCCGTCGACGCGATCTACCTTCCGCTGCCCAACAGCCTGCACGCCGAATGGGCGATCGCCGCCGCGAAGGCCGGCAAGCACGTGCTGTGCGAGAAGCCGCTGTCGTGCGGGCTCGACGAGGCCTGCGCGATGTTCGACGCGGCGCGCGAGAACGGCGTGATGCTGCTCGAGGCCTACCCGTGGTGGTTCCAGCCGCAGACCCGCGAGATGCTCGCGCTGCTGCACGGCGGCGCGATCGGCCGCGTGCGCTCGGTGCAGGCGAGCTTCGGCTTCACGATGGCGAACCCGTTGACCAACATCCGGCTCGACCCGGCGCTCGGTGGCGGCGCGCTGCTCGACGCCGGCAGCTACACGCTGAGCCTGATCCGGCTGGCGATGGGCGAGGCGCCGCTGCGCGTGCAGGCCGACGCCCGCTGGACCGACGGCGGGCCGGTGCGCGGCGTCGACATCGCGACGATCGCGACGCTGCACTACGCCGACGGCCGGCACGCGCAGCTGTCGTGCGCGATGGACGTCGCGAACCACCGCCACGCGACGATCGTCGGCACCCAGGGCACGATCGAGACCGAGTACCTGAACCACACGGCCGGGCCGGGCGCCGTGCATCCCTTCGGCTACCTGCCGAGCACGCTGCGGGTGCGCCGCGGCATCGCCAACACCGTCGCCTTCGAGACCGTCGAGTCGGCCTGCGGCAGCGGCTTCGGCTTCGCTGCCGAGGCCTTCGCGACGATCGTCGCCGCCGGCGACCACGCGGCGATCGACCGCGCCGCGCGCGCGAGCATCGATATCGCCGCGACGCTCGAGGCGATCGCCGCGAGCGCGCGGAACGGCAAGCCCGTCGACGTTCCAGTGCCCGCTTCGCCGCGTCCCTGAGGGGCCGACCGACGCGGGATCCGGGCCCGCGGGTCTTGCGATGATTCACAATCCACCGGAGGATTGAACCCGCGCGCGATCGATCGCGACTCACGCGGCGGGGCAGCGCGTGCATCGGTGGCGCGCAGGGCGCCCGGGGCGGGCCTGACGGCTGCGGCGCCCGGCATCGCGCATGCCCGCTTCGATCGCACACCAGCAACGCGCATTGCCCAGGGGGTGAACGTCATGAACGATTCGAATCGAGCGCGCGTCGGCGCGACGCTCCTCGCAAGCCTGCTCGCGCTTGCGCTCGCGGCCTGCGGCGGTGGCGGCGGCGGCGGCACCGCGGTCTCGGCCAATTGCCAGCCGGGGCTCGTCAAGGGCTTCGACGGCGCGGTGGGCGACGCGATCCTGCCCGCGGTCGGGTTGCAGCTCGGCGGCGGGGAGGGCGCCGGCACCGGTGCCGGCGGCGGTTCCGCCGGTGACTCGGTCGGCGGCGGCGAAGGCATCGGCGTCGGCGGCGACGACGGGCAGTACGCGAACGTCGACGTGACGGTCGAGGCGGCCGACGGCAGGCGCTGGGGGCCGTGGACGGTCGACGAGGACAAGGGCATGGTGACCTTCGTGCCCTGCGGCGCGCCGCTGCCGGCGAAGATCGTGTTCGAAGGCAAGTCGGCGAACGCGACCTACTACGACGAAGGCCTCGGACGCGACGTCTCCTTCGCGGGCAGGCAGCGGGTCGGCATCCTCTCGCGCTACGACCGCAACGTCGGCGTCTCGCCGCTGTCGCACGCGATGTACGAACGGGCGATGGCGCTCGGCGCCGCGCGCGGTCTCGCCGAAGGCTGGCGGGACCCGGCCGTCGTCGAGGCGGCGCACGCCGAGACGCTCGCGATCGTCAACGACCAGCTGCCCGGCCTGTATCGACTCACCGATCTGCGCCGCCTGCCGGTTGCGCTGAACGCGCGCAACGACCTGCCGGGGTCGGCGGCGCTGCCACCGAACGAGAACGGCGTGTACGGCGCGGTGCTGGCCGGGCTCGCGAAGGCGGGCGCGACGGCGCTGCCCTCGAGCACCGAACCCGCGCTCGACCTCGCGCGCGCGCTGATCGGCGACATCGCCGACGGGCAGCTCGACCTCGCGGATGCCGGCGGCGTCGGCGTCGCGCCGGTCGCGGCGCTGCCCTACAGCCGCGAGACGCTCTGGTCGCACGCGAGCGTCGCGACCGGCGTCGCCGCCGCGCGCACCGGCGCCGGCACGCTCGCGACCGACGCGGTGCCGCTCGGCTACGTGCGCAGCAAGGCGGTCGCGCCGCTACCGCCCGGCGCGGTGGCCGAGACCGAGTACGCGATCGGCTCGAACGGCGCATTGGTCGTGAACCTGGACCCGAGCGTCGGCGGCGGCACCCGGCGGCTGCCGGCGAGCGGCGTCGCCTTCGTGCAGCTGTACCGCTTCGGCGCGGCACCGGTGGTCGCGCTGCGGCGCGACGGCAAGGGCCTGCTCGTGTTCCCGAACCCGTGGGACGGCAGCAACGTCGTCGAGGTGTCGCCGCCGGATCCGTCGCGCACCATCGTCGCGCTCTTCGACGGCGGCGGGCCGGTCGTGCGGCTGTCGGACGGCACGCCGTACCGGCTCGAGGGCGCGTCGCTGGTGCCGCAGGCGGCGCCGGCGGGCGTGCTCGACTACACGTGTCGCGAGGAATACGCGGGCGCGCTCGGCCCGGCGGCCGACCCGGCCTGGGGTGCCGCGAGCGGCACCGTCTGCTACGGCGTCACCGCGGGCGCGAAGGCGCGCGGCTGGCGTGCCGGCAACACCGTCGGCGTGGTCTTTCCGTTCGAGCGGGTCGTGCAGGTCAGCGGCAACGAGCAGATCGTGCTCGCGCTGCTCGCCGACGGCAGCGTCCACCAGCTCGACGCGAACCACGCGATCCGCGACGAATCGCGCGCGCTGGTCGCACCCGGCGCCGACCCGCTGCGCATCGACCTGCCGCGCATCTGCCAGATCCGCGCGCCCTTCGCCGTCGGCTGCGACGGGTCGGCGTGGGCGATCGAGTATCGAGAGGTGCTCACGCCGGCCGGACAGTTCCTCGGCGCGGGTGCGGTCGGCGGCGTGCGCCGCCTGCCGATCGCCGCGCCGGTGTGGCGCGCGCGCGCGAATCGCAAGCTCGGGTCGGCCCCGGCTGAACTCGGGCCGGACGCGGTCTTCCTCGGCGTCGACGGCAAGGTCTACGACCCCGACGGGCGCGTGCTCGACCTTCGGCTCGAGGGCACGCCGCTCGAGCGCGGCGCCGCGCAGCCGCCGCGCTCGCCGGTCGTCTCGGTGCTCGCCGGTGACGACGTGCTGACGCAGGCCGAAGCGGCAGCCGGTGGCCTCACCGTGTCCGGCACCGCCGATCCGTCGACGACGATCTCCGTGCGCCTGGGCGCGGTCTCGCGCGGCACGACGGCCGACGCGAACGGCGCGTGGTCGGTCAGCTTCCCGCCGGCCGAGCTTCCGGCGGTTGACGGCAGCGTCCCGGTCAGCGTGACCGCGTCCAATGCCGCCGGCACCAGCGCGGTGGCGACCCGCAGCCTGCAGGTCCTGCGATCGCCGCCCGCCGCGCCGACGATCGATGCCGTCACCGGCGACGACGTCGTGACCGCGCTCGAGGCCGGCGCGCCGGTCACCGTCGCCGGCTCGGCGCCGGCCGGCGCCCGCGTCGAGGTGCGGTGGGGCAGTGCCGCGAAGACCGGGACCGCCGGGAGCGACGCCCGCTGGGCGGTCGTGTTCTCGCCGAACGAGGTGCCGCCCCCCGGCAACACCGCCGTCAACGCCGTCGCGACCAACCAGAACGGTGCCGGTCCTGCAGCGTCGCGGCCCGTCGAGGTACGTGCGACGGAGGTCGTCGTGCCGACGACGCCGACGACCCCGACGACACCGACCACCCCGACGACCCCGACGACCCCGACGACCCCGACCACGCCGACGACGCCGACGACCCCCGCCACCATCGCGATCGATCCGGTCACCGGAGACGATCGGGTGACGGTCCCCGAGCAGCGCGCCGGCGTCAGGATCACCGGTACCGCGCCGCCGGGGCTGCAGTTCACGATCGCGTGGCAGAGCGAGAACGTCGCGATCGACAGCAAGGGCGTGGCCGATGCCCGGGGCAACTGGGCGGTCGCGTTCGGCGTGACCGAGATCGCGCGCATCACCGACCCGGCAAAGGCGCGGTCGAGCACGGTGATCGTGAACGGCGCGGTGGTCGGCGCAGCCCCTCAGACCGCGCAGCGCGTCGTGCAGCTGGATCCGCGGAACGGGGGCTGATTGCGCGGCTCGGACGAGTGCCGCTCGACCTAGACGTCGCGCTCGCACTCGCGTCGCAGCAGGGCCGGGCCGCGGACTTTCCCAGCCGCACCGTCACCATCGTCGTTCCCTACGCAGCCGGCGGCGTCACCGACCGCTACACCCGCGCGGTCGCCGAGCACCTGACGAAGGCCTGGGGGCAGTCGGTCATCATCGAGAACCGTGCCGGCGGCGGTACGCTGATCGGCACCCAGGTCGTCAGCATCGCCAAGCCCGACGGCCATACGCTGCTCGCGACGAGGTTCGGCTTCACGTCGAATCCGGTGCTGCGCCGCAACCTGCCGTACGCCCGCGATGCCTTGCGGCCGGTGGCGCTCTACGGGGCGAACCCGAACCTGCTGATCATCAGCGCGCGGTCGTCGATCCGGTCGCTCGAGGACGTGGTCCGCACCGCGAAGTCGTCGGAGGGTGCGTTGAAGCTCGCGTCGTCGGGCAACGGTTCGAGCCCGCACATCGCCGCCGAGCTGTTCGCCAAGCTGGTCGGTGCATCGATCACCCACCTGCCGTACCGGGGCCAGAGCCCGGCGATGAACGACGTCGTCAGCGGTGTCGCCGACGGCATGTTCGACGGCCTGTCGGCGATGCCCCTGGTGCGCGACGGCTCGCTGCGCGCGATCGCGATCGCGAGCGCGAAGCGCAGCCCGCTCGCCCCCGATCTGCCGACCTTCCGGGAGCTCGGCATCGACCTGGTGTTCGGGTCGTGGTTCGGCGTGCTCGCACCGGCCGGCGTGCCGGACGCGATCGTCGACAAGATCAACGCGGACATCAACGCGGCGCTTCGCGATCCCGGGGTCCGGGCCACGTTCGACCGTGCAGGGCTCATCCCGAGCCCAGGCACCGCGGCCGATTTCGGGAGGTTCCTGCAGTCGGAGACCGACCGGCTGAAGGCGCTGGTCGACGGCGGCGCGAAAATCGCCTTCGAGTGAGGCTGGCCGCCGCCGGTCAGGCGGCTGGCGGGCGCGACAGCCTCCTAGATCACCTCGTTGCGAACGATCGCGAAGTCGGGCACGCCGATCGGCGAGATCGTCACCGGCGTCTGGCGGCCCTCGGTCAGCCGGCGCACTTCGTCGGAGATGAAGAAGTCGAGTGCCTTGTAGGTGATCCTGCCGCGGCGCTGGAAGTCGGCGCCGCCGCGCATGCCGTCGATCGCCGCCTTGGTGAATGCGCCGTTGCCCCAGGCGTCGTTCTCTTCCGAGAGCTGCCGCCCGGTGCTGGACGCGAACACGATCACGCCGTTCTCCGATGAGGCCAGGTCGTTGGCGAGCCGCGCGAGTTCGCGCCGCGCCGACTTCAGCGTGCCGACCGCCGCACCCGCGTAGCAGGTGTCGACGAACAGCAGCGCCTTGCCGCGCATGTTGCCGAGCGTCTGGCGGATCGAGCTCTCGGCGACCGCGGTCTTGCCCAGGGCCCGGTGGTCGCCATCCCACGGCAGGAAGTGGTACTCGCCGCCGTCGGCGTTGATGCCGTGCCCCGCGAGGAACAGGATGCCGA
Organism: Lautropia sp.; assembly: GCA_050248115.1. Lineage (GTDB taxonomy): Bacteria > Pseudomonadota > Gammaproteobacteria > Burkholderiales > Burkholderiaceae_E > Lautropia. The sequence continues at coordinate 129,371 of JBFWSZ010000005.1, read as the reverse complement.
TGTCGTCGACGCCGGGCGCTTCGCGAAGCCACGCGAACTGTTCCTCGATGTTCGCGCGGGTGGCCTTCGCGTCGGTCAGCACGCGCGTCTGGACTTCGGCGTAGTTGCGGCCGGCCTGCGCCTTCAGCACCGCCGCGAAGTCGGTCGCGTCCTTGGCGGGCAGGCCGAGCTTGTACGCCGGGATGCGGTAATCGCTGATGCCGACCGCCAGCACGAAGAGGCGGGGGCGCTGCCCGCCCGGTGCGGTCGCACGCGATGCGGCGGCGCCGGTGGCGGCTCCCCCGGGCTGCGTCGCGACCGCCGGCGCGGCGGCTGCCGTCGCGACGGGTGCGGGCAGCGACGCGACGACCTGCGCCGGCAGGTTCGCCGCGACGACCGGCTCGGGCACCAGCGCCGCGGAGGTCGCGACCACGGCTTTCGTTGCCGGTGCGACAGCATTGGCGAGCGCCCCCGTTGCACCGGACGACGAGGTGCCCGCTGCCGGCGCGGGCGCGGGCGCGGCCGCGATGCCGGGGGCGGGCGCCGGTGTCGAGGGCGCCGGCGTCGAGGGCGCGGGCGTCGAGGGCGCGGGCGCGGCCTGCGTCGGCAAGGAGGGGGCGCCAGCCGCTACGCCGCCGGGGACAGGGGCGGGAACGGGCGAAGGAACGGGGACCGGTGCGGGCCCGCCCGCACGGTCGGCCTGCGGCGTGGACGCGTTCCCGGCGGCGCCCGCCGCGTCCGGAACCGGCGTCGGCGATGGCGGCGGTGCCGGCTGCCCGATCGCGGCGGGGGCAGGGGCGGCGGCCGTCGCGACGGCGGCGACCGCGACCGGCGCCGCGAGCCGCATCGCGAGCGGTTCGGACCACCCGCTCGCGTCGCGCGCGATCAACTGCACGGTCGACGCGCCCGCCGGCATCGACAACGTCGCCTCGCCGTTGCGCTCGATGCCGTTCGCCGCGTCGAGCGAGACCTTCGCGTCCGGCGCCGGACGGCCATCGACCCGCACCTCGACCGTGGCCTCGCCACGCGAGCGCAGCGTGAACGCGATGCGGACCCGGTTCGAGCCGGCGTCGTATCGCGCCTCGCCGGCCTGCCCGAGTACCGGCGGGAACGCGATCGGCTTGGATTCGACGGCCTTCGCCGCGGCGATCGCGGCACGGTCGGTGCCGGCGCTCGCGACGCGGTCGATCAGGTCGGGCCGGTTGAAGCGTTCGCGAAAGCGGTTCAGCGAGTGGAAGTCGGCCACCGGCTCGGTGTCGCGATTCACCGCCCAGCCGGCGAGCCGGTCGCCGCCGGCGCTGGCGTCGAAGTAGCCGGCCGGGTTCCACAGGATCCAGCGCTCGTCGGGAAGCATCAGCAGGCTGAGGAGCAGTTCGCCGTTCGACGTGCGCCACCAGCGCACGGTACCGTCGGCGAGCGCGCCGACGACCACCTGGCCGTCGGCGCGCAGGTTCAGCGACCAGATCTCGGCCGGCGAATCGGTGGTCCACTCGACCGCGCCCTTGGGCGAGATCCGCAGCAGGCGCTTGCTGGTGCCGAGGATCGCGTGCCCGCTCACCGCGAAGGCGATCGAGCGCGAGGTCTCGTCGATCGAGAGCGGGATCGGCCGGCCGTTGACGGTCGGGCGACGCGTGTGCTCCCACTGCGCGACGCCGCCCGCCGGCGAGCGCAGCAGCGGTCCGGACAGCGTGCCCGGCGCGACGCCGCGCTTGACCGTCCGGTTGCGCACGTCGAACCACTGCGGCTCGGCGCCGTTGCGCATCGTCACCGCGACCTGCTGGCCGTCGGCGCTCAGGCGCAGGTTCGCGGGGCCGCGGAGGTCGGCGAGCGCCCGGGGCGACGGCGACTGCGCGAGACGCGTGTCGAGCACGCCCCAGCCGCCGTCGAAGCTCGCGTGCAGCAGGCGCCCGTCGCGCAGCGGAACGAGCTCGGTGACGGTGTTGGTGGCGGCGATCGTCTCGCCGGCGACGGCGCGGGTGGCGAGATCGAAGCGCACGATCGGGTGCGCACCCTCGCGGCCGTACGCCGACCCGGCCGCGAACAGCTGGCTGCCGTCGGGTCCGAAGGCAACGTTGCCGAGATTTCCGGCGGCGAGCGGCGGGCGCGGCAGCGCGAGGAGCTGGCGTCCGGAATCGGCGGCGTGGATCGTCGGCGAACCCTGGTTGCCGTCGACGCCGCGGTAGCCGATCGCGAGCCGCGTGCCGTCGGGCGAGAACGCGAGCCCTCGCGGCGCGGGCACCGCGGTGCGGAACTTCGTGACCGGCTCGACGCGGCCGCCGCGGTAGCGGTAGAGCCCCACCTGTCCGTCGTAGGAGCTGGCGGCGATGCGCCCGTTGGCGGCGATCGCGAGGCCGTAGCTCGCCTCGCCGAACGTGTCCTCGAACACCTGCGTGCCCTGCGCCAGCGTGAACGCGCGCAGCGCGCCTCCGCGTCCGCCGCGGTAGATCGCGAGCAGCAGCTTGCCGTCCGGCGTGAACGCGAGCTTGGTGATGCCGTCGCCGCGAGCGTCGATCGCGCGGACGAACTCGCCGGTCGAGGGCCTGAACAGCAACACCCTGCCTTCGTTGGCCGAGCGCGTGACGGTGCCGGGCGCGACGCCGGTATTGCGCTCGGCCGTGCCGCTGTCGGTGGTGCCGGCGATCGCGACCAGGTCCTCGCTCGGGTGCGTCGCGACCGCGTAGAGCGCGCCGGCCGCGCCGGCGCCGCTCGCGGGCCGGAGCACGTGGCGAAGCCGCTGGTCGGGCAGGCCCCACACCCGCGCCGACTTGTCGTCGGACACGGTGATCGCGTACTTCCCGTCGTGGGAGACGGCGATGCCGCGCACCGGTGCCGCGTGCGCGCCGAGTTCGATCTGCAGCTGCGGTGCCGCCGGCCCGTCTTCGGCCGCCGCGTCGTCTCGCGGCGTCGCGCGCAGGTACGTCGGCGGCGGCGCCTGCGCGGCCACGGCGGGCCCCGCGGCTACGCCACCCGCGCCGTCGCTCGCGCAGCCGGCCAGTGTCAAGGCGAGCAGCAGGGCGAACAGCGCAGCGACCCGTGTCGCGAGCACCGATGCGAAGCGCGGGCCCGGGCGGGCGCGCTCGATCCTGTCGTCGATGGCGTTCGTCATCGAACTGCGCACGTCGGATTCCCCCAGCGCGGTGAAAAACCAGTCTAACAGGACGAGCGGGATGCCCGGCCCGGCTGGTCGGCGGCGCCCGCGTGCGCGTTCGCCATCACCTGAGTCGGGTCCGGCGAGCCAAAGGTTCGCCGCGCGCGGCGGTCGTCGTCGCATGGTCCCGCATAGTAGGATGAACGCCGAGCGTCGGCAGCCCGCGGCGGCAGGCCCCGATCGTGCCCTGTGGCGGCGGGCCCCGGCACGGATTCGTCTTGCACCCCCGTCCCGTAGCCCCGCCTCGCAGACCCGCGCCCTTGGCTCTTACCGGATCTTCGAACCGATCTCGCACCGGAGAATCGATGAACCCGATCGTCCCCATCGACACGCAGGCATGGTCGGCCACGCACCTGGCCGAGCTCGACGCCGCCCGGCGCACGCTGCGCAGCCCGGGATTCCTGATCAGGGCGAGCACGGCGCTGGGCGAGCAGCTCGGCAGCGGCATGTCGCTGCTGCCGTCGTTCGTGCAGGGCCGCGTGCAGTCGCTGACGCGCATCGCGCTGCGCACCGCGGTGCGCGCGGCGACCTGGAGCGTGCGCCGGCGCGCGACGACCCCGAGCCGCGATCGCCTGCACCGGGTCGCCGTCAGCCTGTCGGGCGGCGCCGGCGGCGCCTTCGGCCTGCCGGCGCTCGCGATCGAACTGCCGCTCACGACGACGCTGATGCTGCGCTCGATCGCGGAGATCGCGCGCGCGGAGGGCGAGGATCTGTCGCGCCCGGAGGCGAGGCTCGCGTGCCTCGAGGTGTTCGCGCTCGGTGCGACCGGCGCCGGCGGCGCGCGCCTGCGCGGGGCCGCACCGAACGACGTGAACGACGGCGGCCCGGCGGACGGCGGCTACTACGGCGTCCGGCTGGCGCTCGCGGCCGCGATGCGCGAGGCGATCGGCGCCGCGTCGGGGCTCGGCGGCATCGGGATCCTCGCGCCGGCGGTGACGCGCTTCCTGTCGGGCATCGCGTCGCGCTTCGGCGTGCAGGTGTCGCAGAAGCTCGTCCTGCAGGCCGCGCCGCTGGTCGGCGCCGCCGGTGGCGTCGCGATCAACAACCTGTTCCTCGACCACTACCAGAAGATCGCGCGCGCGCACTTCACGATCCGGCGGCTGGAGCGCGTGTACGGGCCGGATCGGGTCCGGCAGGTCTTCGAGTCGAAGGCCTGACGCCGAACGCCCGACGCGCCGCCGCCGCGCGGCCGGGTTGCGTCGAGCGGATTGCGTCGAGCGGGTCGGGTCCTGTCGGTCGCGTCGCGCGTTGCGCGTTGCCTAGCGCGCGCGGGCGAGCACCAGCGTGGCGTACGGCGCGAGGCTGCCGGCGCGGGTCGTCGTCGCGAAGCCGACGACGCTGAAGTCGGCGCTCATGATGTTCGCGCAGTGTCCCGGGCTCGCGAGCCAGGCGGCGATCGTCTGCTGCGCGGTGTCGTAGCCCATCGCGACGTTCTCGCCGACCGCCGACCACCTGAAGCCGAGCGCGTCCAGGCGCGTCGCCGCGGTCGACCCGCCTTCACCGACGTGCGACATCGTGTCGTTCGCCTGCATCCACGCGCTGTGCTCGGTCGCCGCCTGCTCGAGCGTGGCGTGCGCCGACACCGGCGCGACCGCCGCGAACGTCGTCGCGCCGCAAGGCCGCGCGACCGCGCGCGCCGCGTTGATCGACGCGAGAACCGGATCGGTCTTCGGGGTCGCGCCGGCGCCGGACGCCGACGTCTGCTGCAGCACGGTCCCGGCGGTCGCCGAGGTGGACGCGCCGCCGTCGCCCGCGCCGTCGTCGCCGGCACCGCCGCCGCATCCGGCGGCGAGCGCGAGGACCGCCGCGGCGGCGCCGGACGCGGCGAATGCGCGCGCCCTTTGCCCGGCCGACGACGACCGCGGCGCGTCGGGGCGAGGGGGCGTCGGGGGCGTCGATCCGGGCATCGGCTGGCGGAGGGTCATGGGCTGCGCTTCCGTGGTGGGGTCGGGACGGCGGCCGGTCCCGGCGTCGGCGCCGGACGGGACGCACGCCCTCGATCTCGACCCAGTGTCGCGCGCGGCACGGCGACGACCACCGCGCGGCCGACGATTGGTCGTGTCGCGTCGCCGGACGGTTCAACCGGCACTCGCACGGCGGCGCGCGCGTCTGGCTAAGATGCGGTGTGGACAACGCGGCGACCGTCATACTCCTGTTCAGCCTGCTGATGCTCGTGGCGATCGTGTCGAGCACCATCGGGCCGCGACTGGGCATGCCGGTGCTGCTGCTGTATCTGGTCATGGGGATGCTGCTCGGCGAGGACGGTCCCGGCGGCATCCGCTACGACGACGTCTTCGGCTCGTACCTCGTCGGCTCCGCGGCGCTCGCCGTCATCCTCTTCGACGGCGGGCTGCGCACCGACCGCCAGAGCTTCAGGGTGGGGCTGCGTCCGGCGCTGTCGCTCGCGACGCTCGGAGTCGTGGTCACCGCGGCCGTCACCTGCGTCGCCGCGCGGTGGGCGCTCGGCACCGGCTGGGTCGAATCGGCGCTGATCGGCGCGATCGTCGGCTCGACCGACGCCGCCGCGGTGTTCTCGCTGCTGCGCGGCCAGGGCATGGCGCTTCGCCAGCGCGTCGGCGCGACGCTCGAGATCGAGTCCGGCGCGAACGACCCGATGGCCGTGTTCCTGACCGTCGTGCTGGTGCAGGCGGTCGCGGCGGGCGCGGCGCCCGGCGGGCACGCGTTCGCGATCTTCGCGTGGCAGCTGGTGCTGGGCGGCGCCGGCGGTGCGATCGCGGGCGTCGTGCTCGCGTGGAGCCTGACGCACCTGCGCCTGAACGCGGGCTTGTACCCGCTGCTCGTGCTCTGCGGCGCGCTGTGCGTGTTCGCGCTCGTGACACTGCTCGGCGGCAGCGGCTTTCTCGCGGTCTACGTCGCCGGCCTCGTGCTCGCGAAGCGGGTGTCGCGCGGCCTGTACAACCTCGAGACCTTCCTGGATGGCATCGCGTGGCTCGCGCAGATCGTGATGTTCCTGATGCTCGGCCTGCTGGTCACGCCGAGCGAACTGGTGCCGATCGCCCCCGCCGCGCTGCTCGTCGGCCTCGCGCTGATCTTCGTCGCGAGGCCGCTCGCCGTCTTCGTGTGCCTCGCGCCGTTCCGTTTCGCGTGGCGCGAGCAGGTCTTCGTCGGCTGGGTCGGCCTGCGTGGCGCGGTGCCGATCATCCTCGCGCTGTTCCCGTGGATCGCCGGGCTGCCGGACCGGCAGCTGTACTTCAACCTCGCGTTCTTCGTCGTGCTGCTCAGCCTGGTGCTGCAGGGCTGGACGGTCGCGCCGCTCGCGCGGCTGCTCGGGCTCGAGGTGCCGTCGCGCAGCGCGAGGCTGCAGCGGGTCGAGCTCGGCATGCCGGGGCAGGAGGCGCACGAGTTCGTCGGCTACTCGATCGCGCCGAACAGCGACGCGCTCGCGCGACCGCTCGCGACGCTGCAGTGGCCCGGGGTCGCGCGCCCGCTGGTCGTGCTGCGCGGCGCCGAGGTCCTCGACGCGACCGGCGTCGACCGCCTGCGCACCGGCGACCAGCTCTACCTGCTCGCGCGGCCGGCCGACCTGCCGGCGCTCGACCGCATGCTGGTCGCCGAGCACGAGCCGGCGCGGCTCGGCGAGCGCAGGTTCTTCGGCGACTTCACGATCGACGCGGCCGCGCCGCTCGGCGCGCTCGCCGAGGTCTACGGCTTCGAGGTCGACGACGCGATGCGCGCCACCGAGATCGGGCGCGTGATGCACGATCGCTTTCCGACGCCGGTGGTCGGCGACCGCCTGCAGATCGGCGACATCGTGTTCACCGTGCGCGAGATGCGCGACGCGCGCGTCGTCAAGGTCGGCCTCAAGCTGCCGGCGCGCGCGAAGCCGCCGCCACTATCATGAGCGCCCGCGCCGGCTTGCGCGCCGAATCTCGCGATGTTGCCCTCGCCGCCAACCCCGCCGCCGAGTTCCGATGAGTCTCGAATCCGTCATCGAGTTCCTGCGCGTGCGCGCGCCCGACCTCGAGGTCGAGCGCGTGAGCACCAGCACCGCCACCGTCGCGCTCGCCGCCCGGGCGCACGACGTCGCGCCCGACTGCATCGCCAAGACCCTGTCGCTGCGGCTTCGCGACGAGGTGATCCTCGTCGTGCTCAGCGGCGAGAGCCGTCTCGACAACCGCAAGTTCAAGGCGCATTTCGGCGAGAAGGCGCGCATGCTCGAGGCCGACGCGGTGCTCGACGCGACCGGCCACCCGGTCGGCGGCGTCTGTCCGTTCGGCCTGGCCCGCCCGCTGCGCGTCTTCGCGGACCGTTCGATCGAGCGCCACCCCGAGGTGCTGCCCGCGGCGGGCTCGATCGACGCCGCGGTGCGCATCGCGCCGGCGCGGCTCGTCGTGCTGGTCGACGCGCAGTGGGTCGACGTCGCGCTTCCGGGGCAGACCGACGCGGCCTGAGCCCCTGCGCGGTCTTATCATGCAGGCCGGAACCAGGAGGAGCCCCGAATGACCGAACCGACGCCCCGCCCCCCGCTGCCCGATCGCCTGTCGACCGACCCGCGCAGCCCGCACCACGACGCGGCGGTGCTCGAGCACGAAGTCGGGATCCGGCTCAACGCCAGGGAGCGCTTCGACGTCGCCGAGTACTGCATCAGCGAGGGCTGGGTCAAGGTGCCCGCCGGCAAGGCGGTCGACCGCAAGGGCAGGCCGCTGCTGATCCGGCTGGGCGGCACCGTCGAGGCCTGGTACCGGGACGCGTCCTGAGGCCGCCTCAGCCCCTCGATCGCCAAGCGGTCAGCACCAGCGTCTCGATGTCGTGTACCCGACGCCCGGTCGCCGCGACGATCGCCTCGCGGTACGGCGGCATGTTCGTGCATTCGAGCACCAGGTCCTCCACGCCCGGGTGCGCGTCGACGAGGCGTCGCGCCGCGTCGACGACGTTTCGCTGCGCCTCGACGAGGTCCATCCGGTCTTCGTCGCCGAGGATCCGCCGATGGAACTCGCAGCCGGGCTCGACGCCCTGCACCGGCGTCGACGGCGCGACGCCGACCGCGGCGAGGATGCGCGCGTGCAGCGCCTCGCGGTCGATCGTCAGGATGCCGGGCCGGGCGAGCGTGCGGCACGCGAGCAGGCTCGACGCGATCACCGGCACCGGCACCGCCGCCGCCAGCGCCTGCTGGTGCGCGGCGAGGAAGCCGCAGCTGGTCGTGATCAGCACCGCGCCGTCCTCGGCCAGCGCGCGCGCGGCGTCGACGAACGGCTGCAGCAGCGTCGGATCGGCGTCGCGCACGACGCGCGCCGGCGATGCGCCGGCGACGACCCGCAGCCGGAGCGGGATGCCGTGGCGCTCGAGCGTGCGCGGGTTGCCGATGTCGCCGACGGGCCGCGGAAAGCGGGTGTCGAGCATCAGGACGCCGACGTGCGCGCCTGGCGCACGGGTCGTGTCGTCTTTCGGATGCGAGGGTTGCCCCGTCACGTGGCGCTCGTCGGGAGTGTCGGGATGAATTGTCCATGAATGCGGCCGCACTGCGCGCCGACGTCGTCGTGATCGGCGGCGGCATCGTCGGCTCCGCGCTCGCGTACCACCTGCTGCGCGAGTCGCCGTCGCTCGCGGTGTGCGTGGTCGAGCCCGATCCCGGCTACGCGCTCGCATCCGCGCTCAGGGCGTCCGGTGGCTGCCGCGTGCAGTTCACCTGCCCGGAGAACATCGAGATGTCGAAGTACGGCATCGACTTCATCCGGACCTTCGAGTCGACGATGCGCGTCGACGACACGCCGGCGCCGGTCGACTGGGTCGAGGGCGGGTACCTCTTCATCGTGCCGCCGGCGCAGGCCGCCGCGCTCGAGCGTCACGCCCGGCTGCAGCAGGCGCACGGCTGCGTCGTCGACCTGCTCTCGCCATCCGAACTGAGGGCGCGCTTCCCGTCGATGCGGGTCGACGACCTCGGCGCGGGCGCGCACACGCCGCGCGACGGCTGGTGCGACCCGCACGGCCTGCTGTGGGGGTTCCGTCGCAAGGCGGTGTCGCTCGGCGCGAGCTACGTCGCGGCCCGGTTCGAATCGGCCGACTGCGACCGCGTGAAGGTGAAGGCCATCTTGCTCGACGACGGCCGGCGCGTCGAGGCCGACGCCTTCGTCAACGCGACCGGCGCGTGGTCGGGCGAGGTGGCCGCGCGATTCGGCATGCAACTGCCGGTGTACCCGCTGAAGCGATTCGAGCACTACTTCACCGCAGGCGCGCCGGTCGAGTTCCTGCCGTACGTGAAGGACGTCGCGCGTCTCGCGTTCCGCTCCGAAGGCAGGGGGTTCTCCGGCGGGCTGGTCGACGGCGACGCCGCGCGCGGCTTCGACTTCGAGGTCGACCACGGCTATTTCGAGCGCGTCGTCTGGCCGGCGGTCGCGCACCGCTTCCCGCCGTTCGAGGCAGCGCGGTGCCACCGCACCTGGGCAGGGCTGTACGAGGTCAACGCGCTCGACGGCAATCCGGTGATCGGCGCGTGGAAGAACGGCCTCGCGAACCTCTACACCGCGGCCGGCTTCTCGGGGCACGGCATGATGCACGCGCCTGCGACCGGACGCGCGATCGCCGAGCTGATCGTGCACGGCGCCTATCGCACGATCGACCTCTCGCGCCTGGGCTACGCGCGGATCGAGGCCGGCGAGCCGTACGCGGAAGAGGGGATCCTGTAGGCGTGAAGGGCGATCACCGGCCTGTCGGTGCCCGCGACATGGTCTGCACGTTCACGACGCCGCACGCGCTCCTTGCGGCGTTCGAGCAGGACATTGCGAGGTGGATCATCGAGCCAATGAAGATTCGACCGTTCGTCATGGGAGATGAAGCAGCAGTCATTGCCTTGTGGAGGCGCTGCGATCTTCTTCGACCATGGAACGATCCTCGAAAGGACATACAGCGCAAGCTTCCCGGTGGATCGTCTGGCCTCACACCTTGGCCGCTTCGAGCGCCGGCGTCCTCGCGTGCCAGTCGGTCGCCCGCTGGAAGGCCTTGCCGATGCGCAGCACGACCGCATCGTCGAAGGGCTTGCCGAGGATCTGCATCGCGAGCGGCAGGCCGTCGGCATCGAAGCCGGTCGGCACGCTCAGCCCGCACGCGCCGAGGTAGTTGCCCCACCGGGTGAACGCGCCGTAGGGCGTCGCCTGCTCGTCGACCTCGTCGATCGTGCGCGCCGGGAAGGGCACGGTCGGCAGCAGCAGTGCGTCGACGTCGCGCATGCGCGACGCGAAGCGCGCGCGCTCGGCGGTGCGCTCGGCGAGCAGCGCGAGGTAGTCGGGCACGCCGATGTCGCGCCCGCCCTGCACGCGCCGGCGCACGTGCGGTCCGATCGCGAGCGTCTCGTCGTCGATGTAGTCGCGGTGGATCGCGAAGGCCTCGGCGGCGATGATGCGCCCGGTGCGCCGCATCAGCGCGTCGAGGTCGAAGCCGATGCGCATCGGCGTGATCGTCGCGCCGGCGTCGCGCAGCACGCGCACCGCGTCGTCCAGCGCCGCCTGCGTCGCGGGGTCCGCCGGCAACGGATAGTCCTCGGGCGGCATCAGGCCGATGCGCATGCCGGCCACGCTCGCGTGCTCGCCGTCGTCGGCGACGAAGCGGGGCAGGTTAAGCGTCGTCGGGTCGTCCGGATCCGGTCCGGCCATGACCTGCATCATCAGCTCGCAGTCGCGTGCGCTGCGCGCCATCGGCCCGACCGAATCGAGCGTCGTCGACAGCGGGAATACGCCGCGCAGCGGCACGGCGCCGTAGGTCGTCTTCAGCCCGGTGATGCCGTTGAGCGCGGCGGGCAGGCGGACCGAGCCGCCGGTGTCCGAGCCCAGCGCCGCCGGCACCAGGCCCGCGGCGACCGCGACGCCCGAGCCGCTGCTCGAGCCGCCCGGCACGCGGTGTGCAGCCCCGCCCCAGGGGTTGCGCGGCGTGCCCATCAGCGGGTTCGTGCCCCAGCCGCCGAACGCGAACTCGACCATCTGCGTGCGCCCGACGACGACCATGTGCGCATCGCGCAGGCGGCGCGCGACCGTCGCGGTCTCGCTCGCGACCCGCTCGCGCCACGCGGCGCTTCCCGCGCCGGCGCGCTGGCCCTGCACGTCGACGAGGTCCTTGATCGCGACGGGCACGCCGTGCAGCGGGCCGAGCGGGAAGCCGGCGCGCAGCAGTTCGTCGGCCGCGCGCGCCTGCGCGAGCGCGGCCTCCGTGTCGACCGACACGAAGGCGTGCAGGCGCTCGTCCAGACGCGCGATGCGCTCGAGGCAGTGTCGGGTGGCCTGCACCGAGCTGTACTCGCCGGTGCGCACGGCGCGCGCGATGTCGGCCGCGGATTGGAACGGATCCATGTTCTCGATGTCCGAAAGACCTGCGTTTTCGTGGATACTAGACCGGCCCGACGCATGAGGCCATGCAGCGCGGGTCATTTTCCGACAACCCAGACCTGGCCATCCCGATGTCGTCCTCGCCGCGCGACCCGTCCCGATGAGTGTTCCCGATCCGATGGACGCCGGTGCGTCGGATGCAGCCGCCAATCTCGCGCGCGACGAGCGCGACCGTCGTGTGTACCTCGGCCTGCTGGCCGGCGGCTCGATCCTGCTCGCCGCGTACTTCGCCGCCGTGCCGGCGCTCGGGTTCAGCCTGTCGTTCCACTTCTACCTGATGCTCTGGATCGTGATGGCGTCGGGCTTCAACGTCGCCGCGGGCTTCATGGGGTACATGCCGTTCGGCTACGTGGCCTTCTTCGGCGTGGGCGCGTTCACCACCGCGATCCTCTACAAGGTCGTCGGCGTCGGCGCGTGGCTCGCGATCCCCGCGGCCGGCGTCGCCGGCCTCGTGCTCGCGCTGCTGTTCGCACCGACGCTGCGCCTCTCGGGCATCTACTTCGCGATCGTCAGCCTGGCGCTCGCCGGCATCCTCAGGCTCGTGATCTCGAACCTGCCGGAGGAGATCACCGGCGGCAGCTTCGGCCTGAACCTCGGCAGCCGCGGCGAGCCGGTGACGAGCTTCTACCTGATGCTCGGCCTGCTGATCTTCACGCTGGCGGTGGTGAGCGGCCTGTCGCGCTCGCGCCTGGGGACGGCGCTGCGCGCGGTGCGCGACGACGCCGACGCGGCGGCGGCGATGGGCGTCGACGTGACGCGCACCCGCCTGAAGGGATGGCTGATCGCCGCGCTGCTGCCGGCGCTGTGCGGCGGCATCGAGGCCTGGTATACGAACGTCGTCGACACCGAGACCGCGTTCAACACGCTCACCACCGCGAAGACGATCATCTACGCGGTCGCCGGCGGCCTCGGCACGATCACCGGCCCGGTCGTCGGCGCGCTGGTGATGGTCTTCGTCGACGACGTCTTCTGGCGCCAGTTCCCGGTCGCGAACCTGCTGCTGCTCGGGCTCGCGACGATCCTGCTGGTGCTGTTCCTGCCGCGCGGCATCGTCGGCACGCTGCTGCGCGCGCGCCCGCGCTGGCGGCGCTTCGTGCCATGAGCCACCACGCCTGTCCGAGCGCCGCGATGCGCGGCCGCCCCGCCTGATGGAACTCCTCGTCGCCAACGGCATCGTCAACGGCATCATCGTCGGGGCGATCTACGCGCTGATCGGCCTGAGCCTCACGCTGCTCTACGGCGTGCTGAGGGTGGTGAACTTCGCGCACGGCGAGTTCGTGATCGCGGGCTGCTTCTTCTCGTACGTATTGTTCGAGCAACTGGGGCTGCCGCCGCTGGTCGCCGTGCCGCTCGCGGCACTCGGTTTCTTCGCCGCCGGCTGGGCGCTGTACTACCTGCTGCTGCCGCGGCTGGCGCGAAGCGACGACGCCGAGTCGATGTCGTTCCTGCTGATGTACGGCGTGTCGATCTTCCTGTCGGCCGGCATGCTGATGGTCTTCGAGGCCGACTCGCGGTCGCTGTCGTTCACGTTCTCGCCGATCTCGGTCGCGCTCGGGCCGGTCTACGTCTCGACGGCGCGCCTCGTCGCACTGGCGATCACGGTGGTGATCGTCGGCGCGATGGGCTGGTACCTGTATCGCACGATGCCCGGCAAGGCGATCCGCGCGGCGATCATGAACCGCGACGCGATCCAGATCGTCGGCGTCGACGTGCACCGCCTGTCGGCGTTCGTGTTCGCGCTCGCGATCGCGCTCGCGGGCGTGACCGGCGTGCTCACCGCGATGGTGTTCCCGGCCTTCAGCCCGTTCTCGGGCGCCGAGTTCACGACGATCGGCTTCATCGTCATCGTCCTCGGCGGCCTGGGCAACCCGGTCGGCGCGCTGCTCGCCGGAGTCCTGTACGGTGTCACCGAGCAGCTCGCGTCGGTGTTCGTGCAGCAGGCGCTGGCGCCGATCGCGGGCTTCCTGATCCTGATCGCGACGATCTTCCTGCGCCCCGCCGGCCTGCTCGGGAGAAAGGCCGGATGACGGCGGCGGCGCACGTCGATCCGTCCGCGGCAGCGGGTGCCGCCGGCGGTGCGCGCGACCGGCCGCCGGCGCTCGCCGTCGACGCGCTCGTCAAGCGCTTCGGCGGCGTCACCGCGCTCGATTCGGTGTCGTTCGTCGCCGAGCGTCACGAGGTGCTCGGCCTGATCGGCGTCAACGGCGCCGGCAAGACGACGCTCTTCAACTGCATCTCGGGTCTGCTGGCGCCCGATTCGGGGCAGATCCGCCTCGACGGCGCCGACATCCGAGGCATGGGCGCGAACACGATCGCGCGGGCCGGCGTCGGGCGGACGTTCCAGGTGCCGAGGGTGTTCCGCAAGATGACGGTGCTCGAGAACCTGATGGTGCCGGTGCTCGGCGACCCGTCGCCGCGCCGCCGGCTGCGCGAGCGTGCGGAGGCGACGCTCGAATCGGTGAAGCTGTCGGCGCTGCGGCACAACTTCGCCGAGGAGCTCTCCGGCGGGCAGCAGAAGCTGCTCGAGCTCGCGCGCCTGCAGATGGTCGAGCCCGCGGTGGTGCTGCTCGACGAGCCCTTCGCCGGCGTGCACCCGGTGCTGTGCCGCTTCATGATCGAACTCATCGCGGGGCTGGCGAAGGCCGGGCGCTGCGTGATCCTGATCAGCCACGACCTCACGTCGATCTACCGCCTGTCGGGTCGCGTGCTCGTGATGAACCAGGGGCAGGTGATCGCCCGTGGCACGCCGGACGAGATCCGGCGCGACCCGGCCGTCGTCGAAGCCTACCTGGGCGCATGACCGTGCGCGACGCCACGCCGGGCATGCCCGATCCCGACGCGGCCGCCACCGCCGCCGAGGACACGACGCCGCTGATCGAGCTGCGCGAGGTCGACGTCTCCTACCACGGCGACATCAACATCCTGAAGCAGTTGCGGCTCGCGGTGCCGCGCGGCAAGGTCACCGGCATCATCGGTCCCAACGGCGCCGGCAAGTCGACCGCGCTGCGCGCGCTCTACGGGCTGCTGCGGCCGGTGCGCGGCGACATCCTCGTCGACGGCAAGGTCGTCACCGGGATGCCGGCGTTCCGCTTCATCGAACACGGGATCGCGATGGTGCCGCAGAGCCGAAGCCTGTTCAACGAGCTGTCGGTCGAGGACAACCTGCGGCTCGGATGCTGGGTGTTCAGGCGCGACCGCGTGCGCATCGAGCAGGCGCTCGACGCGGCCTACGAGCGCTTCCCGATCCTGCGCGAACGCCGGCTGCAGCAGGCGGGGCAGCTGAGCGGCGGGCAGCAGCGTTTCCTGGAATTCGCGCGCGCGCTGCTCACCTCGCCGCGCGCGGTCCTGCTCGACGAGCCGACCGCGATGATCTCGCCGAAGCTGTCCGGCGAGATCTACGAGTTCGTGCGCGAGCTGCCGTCGCAGGGCATCACCGTCGTGCTCGTCGACCAGAACGTCCGTCAGTGCGTCAGGCTCGCCGACCATCTCTACGTGCTCGAGCTCGGCCAGAACAAGGTCGACGGCGACGCCGCGCGCTTTCGCCAGGACGCCGAGCTGAAGTCGCTGATCGCCGAGTGGGTCGATTACCAGATCGACGCCGCCCCGTGAGATCCTTCCACTGGCCATTCACCCCGAGGAGAAGCACCATGACCCGAAACCGCCTGCTGACCATCGCCACGATCGCCGGTGCCGCCATCGCCGGTGCCGCCCCGCTGCCCGCCGCCGCGCAGGGCGCCGCGCCGATCCGCATCGGCATGACGGTCGCGTCGACCGGATCCTTCGCGCTCGCCGCGCAGTCCGGCGCCCGCGGCGTCGACATCTGGGCCGACGACGTCAATCGGCGGGGCGGCATCGAGGTGGGTGGCGTCAAGCGCAAGGTCGAGCTCGTCAAGCTCGACGACCGCAGCGACAAGACGCTGGTGCCGAAGGTCTACGAGACGCTGATCAAGGAGCAGAAGGTCGACCTGGTGTTCGGTCCCTTCGGTTCGACGCTGACCGCCGCAGCCGCCAACACGACCGAGACCAACAACACCTTCATGATGATCTGGTCCGCGTCGGCCGACTCGATCTACAAGCAGGGCTTCAAGTACATCGTCTCCGGCACGCAGATCGCCGGCACGCTGCTGGGCCAGAACGCGGTGCGTGCGCTGAACCAGATGGGCGCGAAGAAGATCGCGTTCGCGTACCTCGACGAGCCGTTCCCGGCGACGATCACCGCCGGCGCGGTCGAGATCGCGAAGAAGCTCGGCATGGACGTGGTGATGAACGAGAAGTTCGCGAAGGGCACGAAGGACTTCTCGATCCTGATCCAGAAGGCGCGCGCGACCGGCGCCGACGCGTTCTACCCGGCGGCCTACGAGGGCGACCAGATGATCATCGCGCGGCAGCTGCGCGAGATGAACGCGAACTTCAAGGCCGTGTACATGGTCTACGCGTCGCAGCCGCAGTTCCTCGCGATCGGCAAGGACGCCGAGCTGATCTTCAGCCAGACGCTGCTGCACGAGAAGGTCAACTACAAGGTCACTCACGGCCTGAGCCGCGCGCAGATGATGGAGCGCTACACGGCGATGTTCCCGAACGCCGCGTACACCGCAGACTTCCAGACCGCGCTCGCCTACGGCGCCGGCGTCGTGACCGAGGAGATCATCCGCACCGCGAACTCGCTCGAGGCGGCGAAGCTGAAGGCGGCGGCGCTGAAGCTCAACGACAAGATCGTCACGCTGACCGGCCCCTACCAGATCGACGAGACCGGCAAGCAGTACAAGAACGAGTTCGTGATCATGCAGAACCAGAAGGGCGGCCCCGAGGTCGTGTATCCGCCCGAGGTCCAGACGGCCAAGCCCGTCTACCCGGTGCCGGCGTTCGACAAGCGCTGACGCCCGGGCGCGGTGTGCGCTGCGGCGCGGCCGCGTCCGCAGCGCGAACGGGCCTCAGCCTCGCGCGTCGGCGGCGACGAGCAGCGCTGCGGCGAGGTCCTCGAGCGCGCTGCCGACGCTCTTGAACACGGTGCGTGCGTCGGCCCCGACGCGCCCGGTCGACTGCCCGGTCGCGAGCGACGCGAGCGTGCCGCGCAGGTCGGCGGCGCGCCAGGCGCCCCGCGCGATCGGTCCTGCGAGGTCGCCGCTCTTCACGAGCGCCTCGTCGGTGTCGACGTAGACCGCCGCGCCGTCGAGGCAGTCGTCGTCGGCCTCGCGCATCGCGGGGGTGAAGCTGCCGACGAGATCCAGGTGCGAGCCCGGCGCGAGCCAGCGGCCCTTCACCAGCGGCTCGGTCGCGAGCGTCGCGCAGCTCACGATGTCGGCGCCGCGTACCGCCGCCTCGAGGTCGCCGGTCGCGCCGGCGTCGACGCCGCGCTCGCGAAGCCGCGACGCCAGCGCCTGCGAGCCGGCCGGCGACCGCGTCCAGACCGTGACGCGGCGGATCGGCCGCACGCAGGCCATCGCTTCGGGCACCAGGCTCGCGACGCGTCCGGCGCCGACGACGACGAGGTGGGTGGCGTCGGGCCGCGCGAGCCACGATGCGGCGAGCGCCGACGTCGCCGCGGTGCGCCGCGCCGTCAGCACGTCGCCGTCGATCAGCGCCATCGGCACGCCGGTGGCGGCGTCGTGCAGCAGGTAGCTCGCGTGCAGCCCGGGCAGACCCCGCGCCGCGTTGCCGGGCGCGACGTTGACGATCTTGACGCCGTAGTGGCGGTCGGTCCAGGCCGGCATGATCAGCGAGGCGATCGTCGTGCCGGCGGCACCGGGTTCGTGCAGGTGGCGCGGCGGCACGACGCAGCCGGCGGCGAACATCGCGCGCAGCGCCGGGATCAGGCGTTCGAAGGACAGGGCATCGCGGGTCGCTGCGGCGTCGAACAGGCGCATCGGGGTCGGGTCGCGCGGTCGGTGTCGGCGTGGCTCAGTTCGCGAGCGCGATCGCCAGGTTCAGCGCGCCGGCGAACGACACCCACGCGAGGTAGGGTACGAAGAGCCCGGCCGCGATCGGCGCGGCGCGGCGGGTGACGACGACGAAGCCGACGATCGACGCGAGCATGCCGGCGATCACCACCAGGCCGAGCGCCGGCGAATGCAGCCCGAAGAAGACGAGCGACCAGCACGCGTTGAACGCCATCTGCGCCGCCCACCATCGGGTGGCGCGCACCCGGATCGCCGGCGTGTTCCAGGCGAGCACGCCGGCGGCGGCGATCATGAAGTAGAGGCTCGTCCACACCGGCCCGAAGAGCCAGTTCGGCGGCGTCCAGGACGGCTTGTCCAGCGCCTGGTACCACGGCCCGGGCATGAACACGCTGCCGAAGGCGGCGGCGAGCAGGGTCGCGCCGACGAAGGCGAGCACGACCTTCGCGCGGGATCGGTCGACGGCGGCGGAATGCGTCATGACAGCGGTGTGCAAGGGGCGCGCCTGCGGTGTTCAGCCCTTGCCGAAGAACAGGTTCGGGAAGAAGAGCGCGATGTCCGGGAACACGATGATCAGCAGCACGCCGATCAGCGTGACGATCACGTACGGTATCACCGAGGTGTAGATCTCGCCCATCGTGACCGACGGCGGCGCGACGCCCTTGATGTAGAACAGGTTGAAGCCGAAGGGCGGCGTCATGTAGCCGATCTCCATCATCACGATGAAGATCACGCCGAACCAGATCGGGTCGAAGCCGGCGGCGTCGATGATCGGCAGGAACACCGGCAGCGTGATCAGCATGATGCCCACCGGGTCGAGCACCATGCCGAGCAGGAAGAGCACGAAGATCATGAACGCGAGCGATCCCCACTTGCCGCCCGGGATCAGCGCCATCAGGTCCTGGATGAAATCGTGCGCGCCCAGCGTGGTGTAGGCGGTGGAGAACGCGTGCGCGGCGAACAGGATCCACATGATCAGCGCGGTGAGGCGCAGCGTCTCGATGCCCGCGTGGCGCAGCAGCGCGATCGACAGCTGCCGGTTGATCGCCGCGGCGATCATCGCGCCGAGCACGCCGACCGCGGCCGCCTCGGTCGGCGTCGCGAGCCCGCCGAAGATCGAGCCCAGCACCATCACGACGATCAGGATCGGCAGCAGCACCGCACGCAGCGCGCGCAATTTCTCGCCCCAGTCGCCGCGTTCGGCGACCGGCAACGCCGGCGCGATCGAGGGTTGCAGCCACGCACGCACGCCGATGTAGATCGACACCAGCACGAACAGCAGGATGCCAGGGCCGATGCCCGACGCGAAGAGCCGCCCGACCGACACTTCGCTGATCATCGCGTAGAGCACCATCGGGATCGACGGCGGGATCAGGATGCCCCAGCCGCCGCCGGCGTTGATCGCGCCGAGCGCCAGCCGGGTGTCGTAGCCGCGCTCGAGCATGCGCGGCAGCGCGATGGTGCCCATCGTCACGACCGCCGCGCCGCTGATGCCGCTCATCGCGGCGAAGATCGCGCAGATCGCGACCGTGCCGATCGCCAGGCCGCCGCGCAGGCCGCCGAACCACAGGTGCATCATGCGGTACAGCGCGTGCGCGACGCCGGAGCGCTCGAGGATCAGCGCCATGTACACGTACATCGGGATCGCGACCAGCGTGAAGCTGGTCATCGAGTCCCAGAACTTCGAGGCGACGATGTAGTAGCTGACCGGCCCCATCGAGAAGGTCAGGAACACGATCGACACGCCGCCGAGCACGAAGGCGAGCGGCACGCCCAGCAGCAGGAAGACCAGCAGCGAGCCGAAGAACAGCGCGGTGAGCAGTTCGACCGACACGGATCCCTCAGCCGCCGGCGATCGCGCCTGGCCGCGTCATCGCGTCGCCTCGTCGGGCGCCTGCCTGCCGAAGCTCGCGTCGTCGACCGGCAGCCCGGCGAGCACGCGCAGGTCGGCCACGAGCCGCACGAGGCCCTGCAGCAGCAGCAGCACGCCGGCGACCGGGATCGCCAGCTTCACCGGCCAGATCGCCGGGTTCCAGATGCTCTGCGAGCGCTCGAGCTTGAGCACCGACTCCCACGCCATCGACGACCCCTGCCACAGGAGCACGCCGACGAACAGGAAGAACAGGCCCGAGGTCGCGACGTCGACCAGCGCCTTCCTGCGCCGGGTGAAGCGGCCGTAGAAGATGTCGACGTTCACGTGGCCGCGCTCGGCGAGCAGGTAGCCGCCGCCGATCACCGCGTAGAAGCCGAACACCAGCTGCGTCAGCTCGGAAGTCCAGATCGTCGGCCTGCCGACGAGGTAGCGCATCGCGACGTCGACGAGCAGCATCGCGGTCATCGCGAGGATCAGCCACGAGACCGCGTGGCCGATCCGGCGATTCAGCGAGGTGATGGCGCGGGCGAGCTCGAGCAAGGGCGGGCACTTCGCGCGCGGTGCCGGCGACGGGCGCCGGCGCGCGCGACGGCGTCAGACGTAGCCGAGGTCACGCATCAGCGTGGTCAGTGCGTCGGCCCCCTTGGCCGCGCGCGCGCCCTTCGCCTTCTCCTTCGCGAGGATGTCGGTCGACGCGGCGGCGAACTTCTGCTGGACCGGCTCGGGGAACTGCACGACCTCGACCTTCATCGTCTTGCGGCCCTTGGTGAGCGCGATCGCCTCCTTGTGCTGGTACTCGGCGGTGCGGCTGAAGAAGCGCTCGTCGGCGAGCGACATCAGGTGCTGCCGGAGGTCGTCCGGGAGCTTGTCGACGGCAGCCTTGTTGAACACGAAGCCGTCGCAGGTGATGCCCAGCGGCGGCTTCATGTGGTAGCGCGCCACCTCCCACAGCTTCATCGACAGCGCACCCTGCGCCGCGCCCCAGTGCGCGCCGTCGACCACGCCGGTCGACAGGGCCTGGTAGAGCTCGGGGCCGGCGACGTGCGTCGGCGACGCGCCGGCCGCGGCGAGGTAGTCGAGGATCGAGCCGGCGCTTCGAAGCTTCAGCGTCTTGAAGTCGTCGAGCGACTCGATCTTCTTGTTCACGACGAGCTCGGTCGTGTAGGCCTTCTCGGTGCGGTAGATCACGCCCTTGGGCTCGAGCTCCTCGTTGACCAGCGCCTCGCCGCCCAGGTTCTTCAGGTAGTGCGCCATCTCCCAGGGCTCGCGCAGCGTGCCCGGCACGCCGTACGCCAGGCCCATCGCCTGCGCCTCGTCGAGGATGTACGCGGGCGCGAGCGTGCCCATCTCGACGACGCCGCGCTTCACGATGTTGTAGATCTCGCCGCCCTTGGCGAGCTCGCCGGCGCCGAAGAGCTGCATCCTGAAGCGCCCGTTGGTGCGCCTGCCAAGCTCGTTGGCGAACCACTCGAGGCTGTCCTTGAACGAGGCCGACGCCTTGGGCCAGTGCGCCTGCACCTTCCAGTTGACCTTGCTCTGCGCACGGGCGGTGCCGATCACCGCCGGCGCGCCGGCAACCAGGATCGATGTCTTCAGGATCGCGCGTCGATCGCGCGTCGGGCCGGGTGATGCCATGGATGTCCCCTCGATGTGATCTTGTACGGACGAGGTGTGGCCCCTCGCGCTCGGCCCATGGAAGCATGGCGCCTGGGCAGCGTCAACTAGCGATTGCCCGCATGCGGACCGGGCCGCTGCGTGAGCGAGCGGCGGGGGAGCGATGACAACGGGTGTTCGCGACCATCGATGACCGCAAGCGCGTGTATCGGAGGTCGGGGCGCGAGTGCCGTTCCCCCCCCCTGGGCGGCAGTTGATGAAGTGGAAATCGGGGATGAACGGCGCGATCTTGGCGAGCACGCTGATCAGCAGTGCTCCGACGAGTGTGTCCACCGTCGTCACCATGTTCGTCGTCTCGTCGATGATGCGACCCGCGCGCGGCCTGCCCGTTGCGCCCGCGTCATGGGACTACGAGCCGTGAGACGCGGACCATCGGAGAGCCCCCGTGGCACCGGCCACGTGGCGTACGGCATCGCATCATCCAATGTGCGGATGCCGGTCGCGCGGCAAGCGGCTATCGTGCGATCCGATCACGATCCCGACGTCTTTAGGAGCCTACGCGCGATGAGCGCCGACCCTCGTCACCTCGAAAAGACGCTGTCCTCGAGCGCCTGGCACTGCGCCTGCACCACCAGGCGCCGATTCCTTTCTGGCGTGCCGGCGCTTGCTGCGGCCGGCGCGCTGCCCGGCGCTGCCCGGTCGCAACCCGCCGCACCCCGGCCTGCCGCGATCGATGTCCACCATCACATCTATCCGCCTGCCTATACCCGGAGCAACATCCAGCGCATCGTGGCCGACATCGGCGTCGCACCGCCGCCGTTCTATCTGAACTGGTCCGCACAGGCGGCGATCGACCGGATGGATCAGGCCGGGGTCGCCACGGCGATCAACTCGATGTCGAGCCCCGGGGTCTGGTTCGGCGACGGCGAGGCAGGCCGCGCACGTGCGCGCGAGTGCAACGAATTCGGCGCTAAGCTGATACAGGACTACCCCGGGCGCTTCGGCATGTTTGCCGCGCTGCCGCTGCCCGACATCGACGGGAGCCTGCGCGAGATCGCCTATGCCTTGGACGAACTGAAGCTCGACGGCGTCGGTCTGCTCTCGAGCTACGAGTCGGTTTTCATCGGAGCCCCCGAGCATGCGCCGGTATTCGAGGAGCTGAACCGCCGTCGCGCTGTCGTGTTCGTGCACCCGACTCTCTCCTGTTGCATCAATACGGTCCCGGGCGTCGCGCCGCCGATCCTCGAATTCCCCTTTGCCGAGACCCGGGCGATCGCGAACCTGCTGGTATCGGGAACGCTGGGTCGCTATCGCGACATACGCTTCGTCTTCACACACGGCGGCGGCGGCCTGCTTCCGGTCGCGAACCGCCTCGACTACACACTGGCGCGCATGCCGCCCGAGCGGCGCGCAGTGGTCGCACCCGATGGGGCGCTGGCACAGATCCGGCGCCAGTTCTTCGAGCTGGCGAGCATTGGGATGAACGCGGCAGGCCTCGAGGGGCTGCGCAAGCTCATGCCGACTACGCAGCTACTGTACGGTTCGGACGAGCCGTTTACGTCGACGGTAGCAAACCAGAAGTCGCTGACCGCCGCGCTGCCCGCCGACGAATGGGCCCGCATTCGTCGCGACAACGCGCTTGCGCTGTTCCCGCGCCTTCGGGCGTGAGCGCCCCCGGAGCACCTCATTGACTCTCGACGGCGTCGGCGCGACGGGCGCGCGCCTGCGGCGCATCGCCGATCTACCCGGACCGGCCGGCCTGCCGCTGCTCGGCAACCTGCTGCAACTGCGCGGGCCGCAGGCCCACCTCCGGCTCGAGGCCTGGCACGCGCGCTACGGCGACTTCTATCGCTTCAGCCTCGGGTCGCGCGAATTCCTCGCGGTCGCCGACGCACAGGTGATCGGCGCGATCCTGCGCGATCGACCCGACGGCTTCCAGCGGACCGCGCGCGGCGTCGCGATCGGCGCCGAGCTCGGACTCGACGGGCTGTTCCTCGCGAACGGCGATCGATGGCGGCGGCAGCGCCCGATGGTGATGGCCGCGTTCTCGCCGACGCTCGTCAGGCGCTATTTCGACGACCTGGTCCGGGTCGCCGAGCGGCTGCGCGGGCGCTGGGTGGCGGCGGCGGCGTGCGGCGAGCCGATCGACCTGCTCGCGGACCTGATGCGCTTCACCGTCGACGTCACGGCCGGCCTCGCGTTCGGCGCCGACGTCGACTCGATGACGTCTGGCGACGACGAGATCCGGCAGCACCTCGACCAGGTCTTTCCGGCGCTGTACCGCAGGCTCCGCGCGCCGTTGCCGTACTGGCGCCACGTGCGGCTGCCCAGGGACCGCGCGCTGCAGCACCACCTGCGCGCGCTCGATCGCGCCGTCGCGCGCTTCATCGCCGACGCGCGCGCGCGCCTCGCGAGCGACCCGGCACGCGCGGCGTCGCCACCGAACCTGATCGAGGCGATGCTGGTCGCGCGCGACCAGCCCGGCAGCGGCGTCGACGATCGCGACGTCGCCGCCAACGTGCTGACGATGCTGCTCGCCGGCGAGGACACGACCGCGAACACGATCGCGTGGACGGTCGTGCTGCTGCATCGGCATCCGTCGATCCTCGCGACGGTGCGCAACGAGGTGCGCGCCGTGCTGCGCGACGAGACGCTGGCGCGAACCCCGGAGCAGCTCGACAGGCTGGACGTGCTCGAGGCGTGCGCGCGCGAGGCGATGCGGCTCAAGCCGGTCGCGCCGACGATCGCGCTGCAGGCGGCCGAGGATCGCGTCGTCGGCGACGTCCGGGTGCCGGCAGGGGCGCACGTGATGTGCCTGCTCAGGCCGCCGGCGACCGACCCGCGCCGCATGACGCGCGCGAGCGCCTTCGATCCGACGCGCTGGGCGGGGGTGGCGGATGCGCAGGCGCTGCCCGGCAAGCAGTCGGTGATGAGCTTCGGCGCCGGGCCGCGGATCTGCCCGGGGCGCTATCTCGCGCTGCACGAGATCAGGATGGCACTGGGCATGCTGCTCGCCGGCTTCGACATCGTCGACGTCCAGGGACCGGACGGCGCCGAGCCGGCCGAGCGACTCGCGTTCGTGATGGGCCCGGAGCCGGTGACGATGCGCATCGCGTTGCGGGCCCCCGGCGCGCGTCGCCCGGCGGCGACGCTTGCCACCGGGGCGGCTTCCGGTTAGCGTCGGGGGCTTCCCCAGCCCCACGCCCCACGCCCCACGATGGACTATTCCCCGCGCGACGCGGCATCGACGACGGCGCCGCCCGCGGTGCCCTGGTACCAGCCGGTCGGCGACGAAGTCGCGCTCTTCGAGGCGGCGTGGGCGGCGCGCCTGCCGGTGCTGCTCGAAGGCCCCACCGGCTGCGGCAAGACCCGCTTCGTCGAGCACATGGCGGCGACCGTGGCGGCGTCGGGCCTCGCGTCGACCGAGGCCCGCGCCGCGGGCCGCCCGGCCGGCGGCGTGCCGCTGATCACCGTGTCGTGCCACGAGGACCTGACCGCGAACGACCTGGTCGGGCGCCACCTGCTGCTGCACGACCGCACGGTGTGGACCGACGGGCCGCTGACGCGCGCGGTGCGCGACGGGGCGATCTGCTACCTCGACGAGATCGTCGAGGCGCGACGCGACACCACCGTCGTGATCCATTCGCTGTCGGATCACCGGCGGATGCTGCCGATCGAGAAGACCGGCGAGACGCTGCGCGCGCATCCCGACTTCCTGCTGGTCGTGTCGTACAACCCAGGCTACCAGAGCGTCGCGAAGGACCTGAAGCCGTCGACGCGGCAGCGTTTCGTGTGCCTGCGCTTCGACTATCCCGGCGTCGAGCTCGAGGCCGCGATCGTCGCGCACGAGGGCGGCGTCGACACCGCCCTCGCGCATCGCCTGGCGCAGGTCGGGCAACGGCTGCGCGTGCTCGCCGAGCGCGGGCTGGGCGACGGCGTCGGCACGCGGGCGCTGATCCACGCGGCGCGCCTGACCCGGCACGGCATCGCGCCGCGCCGCGCGTGCAGCGTCGCGCTGCTCGGCGCGCTGGACGAATCGCCCGACCTGCGCGCGGCTGCGCAGGACGTGATCGACGTGATCCTGCCCTGAGGATGCCGTCGGCGCACGACCCGGTCGTCGCGCTCGGCCTCTTCGCCGAGGCGATGGGCGCCGGCGACGCCGGGCCGTCGGCACCGAGCGACGCGTCGCGCCCCACGACGCGCTGGCGCGGCCACGACGCGCGCGCCGACGCCTTCGTCGCGCGAGCGGGCGCGACGCATCGCGAGTCGCGGCTGCAGGTGCTGCGCCGCGTCCTCGACCGCGTGCCCGGCGGGCGCTGGTGCGTCGCGGTCGCGCCGCAGGACGACACCGGGCTGCTCGGCCCGCGTCGCGAACCGGCCGAAGCCGGCACCGCCGCGCTCGGGATCGACGACTGCCTGCGCAGCTGGCCGCACCCGGTGCTGCTGCGCCGGCTGTTCCTGCACGTCGACGGGCGCCGCGTCGACGCGCAGCTCGCCGAACGCTTTCCGGGCGCGGCGCGCGATCTCGCGCTCGATCTCGCGCCGCCGCTGCCGGACGCGCTCGACGCGTTTTCGCGCGCCTTGGCGGCGCCGACGGACGCGGTCGATGCACTGCGCGTCGCGCTCGCGCTCCACCGTCACCTGCTCTCGCGGCGGCGGCGCGCGACCTCGCCGGGCGACGCGGCGCGCCGCACGCTCGTCGTGCGTACCGGCGACGCGCCGTCGCCCGACCTCGGCGACGGCCCGAGCACCGGCGGGCATCGGCTCGCCGACCCCGGCACGGCGGGTGATCCGGTAGACGCGTCCGCGACCGGTGCCGCGGATGGCGCCGCCGACGCGACGCGGACGCTGCGCGCGCCGTCGCGCACGTCGCCGACGCCACGCCCGTCGCCCACGCCGGCGGCCGGGCCCGGCGGGATTCGCGCGGCGACCGCCGACCCGACGACACCCGACGCCGGCGCGCCGGTACGCGTCGGCGCGGCGCGCCCGGTCGAGGCGGTCGAGATCACCCGGCACGACGAGTGGGACTGCCATCGCCGCGCCTACCTCCGGCGCTGGACCTCGGTGCGGGAGCGCCGCGTCGTCGGCCACGACGACGGCTTCCTCGCCGCGCTGCACGCGCGTCACCCGGCGCTCGCCCGCAGGATCAGGCAGCAGTTCGCCCGCCTGCGCGCCGACGCGCCGCGACGCGAGCGCCGCCTGCCCGACGGCGAGCTCGTCGATCTCGACGCGGCGATCGACGCGCTGGCCGATCGACGCCGCAACGGGGGCGCAGCCGACGACCGCACCTACCAGTCGCGACCGCGGCGCCGGCGCGACGTGAGCGTCGCGCTGCTGCTCGACATGAGCGGCAGCACCGGCTATCCGGTGCCGCGCCGCGAGCCGATCGCCGCACCGGCCGCCGCGCCAGTCGGCGCCTCGGTCGAGCCCGATCCCGACGAGCCCGCGTTCCTGTGGCAGCCGGCACCGGCGCCGGCGCACGACGGCGACGCGCCGGTACGCAAGGTCATCGACGTCGCGAAGGAGGCCGTCGGCCTGCTCGGCGAGGCGCTGCAGGCACTCGGCGACCGGCACGCGATCTTCGCGTTCTCCGGCGAAGGGCGGCACGCCGTCGACGTCGCGGTCGTGCGCGATTTCGACGACGCGCGCCCGGGCGCCTGGGGTGCGGCACTCGCCGCGATCGAGCCGCAGGGGTCGACCCGGACCGGCGCCGCGGTGCGCCACGCGCTGCATCGGCTGCGCGCGCAGCCGGCGCGACGGCGCATCCTGATCGTGCTCTCGGACGGCTACCCGCAGGACAGCGACTACGGGCCCGATCGCGACGACCGCGAGTACGGGCTGCAGGACACCGCGCACGCGCTGCGCGAGGCCGAGCGCGCCGGCGTCGCGACCTTCAACCTGTCGATCGACGCCGGGTCGACCGACTACCTGCGCCGCATGTGCCCGCCGAAGCGCTACTGGGTCGTCGACGACGTCGAGGCGCTGCCGGCGCGGATGCTCTCGCTGTACCGCCTGCTGGCGGGGTCGGGCTGAGCAGCCGGGCGCGCGGCTACTCGCCCTTCTTCAGCAGCATCGCGAGCTGGCGCGAGCGCGCGAACAGCGTGCCCTCCGAATCCCACAGCGCGCCGTCCTCGATCATGCGGCCGTCGGCCAGGTCGTCGACGCGGAAGCGCCCGAGCACCCAGCCCGGCGCGGGGCGACGGCGCACGTGCACCGTCAGCTCGATCGTCGGCACCCAGCCGACGAGCCCCAGCAGGCTGAACACCGCCGGCGGGAACGCGTCGGCGAACAGCAGCGCCGACAGCGTATCCGGCGCGCGCCCGTCGCGAAAGCGCGCGTAACCGCTGACCCGCGCCTCGTTCATCGACGCCGGCTTCGACTCGTCCGGGTGCAGCAGGATGTCCATGCGCTCGAGCAGCGGGATGAAGATGCCCTGTACCGCGCCGGTGCGCGCGATGCACGCGTCGGGCGCCGGCATCGCCGGCGGCGGGATCGTCAGCGAGGGATTGGCCGCGACGGCTTCGGGCGATGGCAGCACGCCCATCGCCGCGACGAGGTCGAGCCGCGGCTTGCCCTGCTGCAGCAGCTGCGCGCGCACCGTGCTGACCGAGCGGCCGCTGCGAAGCACCTCGGTGACGACCTCGCAGGCTTCGTCGCCGGCGCCGGGCCGCTGGTAGTGCACCGTGACGCTCAGCGGATCGGGGTGCTGCGGCACGCGCGCGCGCACGGCGGCGACGGCGATCGCCATCAGGTAGCCGCCGTTGGGATTGGTGCCGATGTTGTAGGCCGCGTGCACCCGCCCCTCGAAGCGGTCGTCGGCGGTGCGGGAGAGGCGGGTCTCGTCGTCGAATTGGCTCATCGGCGCATTCTACGGAAAGCGCCGATGCGGCCGTTCCGTCAGTCGGGCATCCAGCGCAGGTCGAGCGTCGTCGGGAAGCGCGGATTGATCGCCTGCGTCGCCGGGCGCATCGGGCCGGGCGTGTGGCCGTGGCCCCAGAAACGCGCGAGCCGGCGCGCCTCGGCCTCGTTCGCGTTCACCGGGAAGGTCTCGTAGTTGCGGCCGCCGGGATGCGCGACGTGGTAGACGCAGCCGCCGATCGAACGCTGGCTCCAGGTGTCGACGATGTCGAAGATCAGCGGCGCGTGCACGCCGATCGTCGGGTGCAGCGCGCTCGGCGGGTCCCACGCGCGAAAGCGCACGCCGCAGACGAATTCCCCCGGCACGCCGGTCGGGCGCAGCGGCGCGATGCGCCCGTTGCACGCGACCTGGTGGCGGCCCTCGGTCAGGCCGCGCGCGCGCAGCTGCAGCCGTTCGACCGACGAGTCGACGTAGCGCGCGGTGCCGCCGCGCGCCATCTCCTCGCCGAGCACGTGCCACGGCTCGATCGCCTGGCGCAGCTCGAGCTCGATGCCCTCGTAGTGCGCGGTGCCGTAGCGCGGAAACCGGAACTCGATGAACGGCTCGAACCACCGGTCCTCGAACGGATAGCCGGCCGCGCGCAGGTCGCGCGCGACGTCGCGGATGTCCTCGGTCACGTAGTGCGGCAGCAGCCAGCGGTCGTGCAGGTCGGTGCCCCAGTGCACGAGCTTCCCGCGATACGGCTCGCGCCAGAACCGCGCGACGAGCGCGCGCAGCAGCAGCATCTGCACCAGGCTCATCCGCGGGTGCGGCGGCATCTCGAACGCGCGGAACTCGACCAGCCCCAGGCGCCCGGTGGGACCGTCGGGCGAATACAGCTTGTCGATCGAGAACTCGGCGCGATGCGTATTGCCGGTCAGGTCGACGAGCAGGTGGCGAAGCAGCCGGTCGACGAGCCACGGCCGGTCGCTCTGGCGCGCGCCGGGCAGCGCGCGCTCCATCTGCTGGAACGCGATCGACAGCTCGTACAGGTTGTCGTCGCGCGCCTCGTCGACCCGCGGCGACTGGCTCGTCGGGCCGACGAAGGTGCCCGAGAACAGGTACGACAGCGAAGGGTGGTTCTGCCAGTAGCTCACCAGGCTGCGCAGCAGGTCGGGCCGGCGCAGCATCGGGCTGTCGGCGGGCGTCGCGCCGCCGAGCGTCACGTGGTTGCCGCCCCCGGTGCCGGTGTGGCGTCCGTCGAGCATGAACTTCTCGGTCGCGAGCCGCGACTGGCGCGCGTGCTCGTACAGCGAGGTGGTGTTGTCGACGAGTTCGCGCCAGCTCGCGGACGGATGCACGTTCACCTCGATCACGCCGGGATCGGGTGTGACGCTGAGCAGGCGCAGCCGCGGATCGCGCGGGGGCGGGTAGCCTTCGATCACGACCGGGCACGCGAGCCGCGTCGCGCACAGCTCGATCGCCGCGAGCAGCGCGAGGAAGGGCTCGAGCCGCTGCAGCGGCGGCAGGAACACGTGCACCCGGCCGTGGCGCGCTTCGACGCACAGCGCGGTGTGCACCACCTCGCGCGGATCGAACGCCGGCGCGACGGCCTCGCCCGCCTCGGCGGTGCCGACCGGGTCGCCGGCGCCACCGCTCCCCGTGCCGGTCGTGCCGGGTGAGGCGCCTGGCGCGTCGATCGCCGCCATCGCCTCGATCCGCGCGCGTGCGTCGTCGACCGCGTCCAGCGGATCCTTCGGCTCGAAGGGGTCGGCGCCGAAATCGGGCTCCATCTCGTCGGGCAGCACCCACGGCAGCGAGTCGAGCGGCAGCCGCAGGCCCAGCGCCGAGTCGCCGTCGATCAGGTACAGGCGCTCGCGCCGCAGCGGCCAGCGGCTCGAGCGCCAGCGCCCCGGCGCGCCGGCGATCGGCTTGAGCGGCAGCACGTGGCCCACCAGTCGCGCCGGCGCCTCGCCGAGCAGGCGCGCGACGCGTCGGCGGTCCTGCGGCTTCGCGAGGTCGAGCGCCGCGAGCGTCGCGTTCACCGGCAGGCGATCGGCGTCGACGAGCTGGCGCCACGGATCCTCGTGCGCGTCGATCAGGTACGCGGGATCGACGCCCAGCAGGCCGGTGAGCGTGTGCGCGAACGCGCGGGCCCGCGTGCGCGCGTCGTCGTCGGTGGCGGCGGTGGCGTCGGTGGCGGCGGTGGCGGCGGGCGTCGACGCGGCGTCGTCGTCGACCGTGCCGCCAAGCAGCCACTGCGCATCGCGCCACATCGGCCTGCCGTCGGTTCGCCAGAACAGGTTGATCGCCCAGCGCGGCAGCGGCTCGCCCGGATACCACTTGCCCTGGCCCTCGTGCAGCAGGCCCTGCGGGGCATACTGCGCGCGCAGGCGGCCGGCCAGCACCTCGGCGCGGCGACGCTTGTCCGCGCCGAGCGCGGCGGTGTTCCACTGCGCCGACTCGACGTCGTCGACCGACACGAAGGTCGGCTCGCCGCCCTGCGTGAGCCGCACGTCGAGCGACGCGAGCTCGGCGTCGACGGCGGTGCCGAGCGCGTCGATCGCCATCCAGTCCTCGTCGACGTACGGGCGCGTGACCCGGGGATCCTCGCGCAGCCGCGTCACCACCATCTCGTGCGCGAACTGCACCTCGGCGATCTCGGTGCTGCCGATCACCGGCGCGGCCGCGCCCGGCGACGCCGTGCTCGCGAGCGGGATGTGGCCTTCGCCGGTCAGCAGGCCGGAAGTCGGATCGAGCCCGATCCAGCCGGCGCCGGGCACGTAGACCTCGGCCCACGCGTGCAGGTCGGTGAAGTCGGTCGACGGTCCCGGCGGCCCGTCGAGCGCGACCTGGTCGGGCTTGAGCTGGATCAGGTAGCCCGACACGAAGCGGGCCGCGAGCCCGAGGTGGCGCAGCAGCTGCACCAGCAGCCAGCTGCTGTCGCGGCACGACCCCCGACCCAGCGCCAGCGTCTCCTCGGGCGTCTGCACGCCGGGCTCCATCCGCACGAGATAGGCGATGTCGGCCTGCAGCCGCTGGTTCAGCGCGACGAGGAAGCTCGTGGTCTGCATCGGCCCGCCGGCGAGCAGCGCCGTGCGTGTGCGGTCGATCCAGCCGTCGAACAGCGGGCCGCCCGGCAGCCGCAGCAGGTACGGCCCCAGCTCCTCGGCGAGCGAATCGGCGTAGGCGAACGGGAAGTGCTCGGCGCTCGCGTCGATGAAGAAATCGAAGGGGTTGATGACCGTCATGTCGGCCACGAGGTCGACGGTCACCGTCAGCCGGCGGGCCTTGCCGGTGAACACGAAGCGCGCGACGTGGTTGCCGTACGCGTCCTGCTGCCAGTTGATGAAGTGCTCGTCGGGCTCGACGGTCAGCGAGTACGACAGGATCGGCGTGCGGCAGTGGGGCGCGGGGCGCAGCCGCACCTCGTGCGGCGACAGTCCGACGGGTCGGTCGTACCGATACGCGGTGACGTGATGCAGTGCGACGCGGATGCCCATCGGGTGATTATCCTCCTCGCGATCGTCATGCAAGGACGGTGCCACCGTCGCCCCGCACGCGCACCGGTGCCGGATGCGCGTCGTCGCGGGACGATGCGGGGAGTTGGGGGGCGATGGGAGGTGATGCGCGGCGATGCGGCACAACGAGCCCGCGTCGACGGCGGCAGCCGTGCGCCACGCTGGTGCGCGCCGTGCCGGCCGCGGCGCCCGATCGGTTAGATTCACGCATCCGCGACCTGCCGCCGCGCCCGCCAACCCTCCTTGAGACACGCTGCCCGCCCATGACCCCGACCATCGACCTGATGAAGCGCCACCGCTCGATCCGCAAGTTCACCGACGAGCCGATTCCCGACGCCACGCTCGCGCAGCTGATCGAGGCTGGCCAGGGTGCGGCCACTTCGAGCTTCCTTCAGGGCACGACCGTGATCCGCGTGACGCGGCCCGAGGTCCGCGCACAATTCGTCGAGCTCGCAGGCAACCAGGCGTACATCGCGTCGGCGCCCGAGTTCCTCGTCTTCTGCGCCGACCTGCGCCGCTCGTCGGCCTGCTGTGCGATGCACGGCCAGGCCGCGGTCGAAGGCATGACGGAGCACTTCATCATCGCCACCGTCGACGTCGCGCTCTTCGCCCAGAACGTCGCGGTCGCGGCCGAGTCGGCAGGGCTGGGGATCTGCTACATCGGCGCCGTCCGCAACGACCCGCAGCGCGCGAGCGAACTGCTCGCGCTGCCCCGCGGCGTGTACCCGGTGTTCGGCATGTGCATCGGCAGGCCGGCGCAGGACCCCGAGGTGAAGCCGCGGCTGCCGCTGCCGGTGGTGCTCAAGCAGGACGTGTACACCGACGAGGGCGACGCCGCGATCATCGCCGGCTACGACGAGCGCGTGCGCGACTACTACCAGGCCCGCACCGGCAACCCGAAGTCGCAGTGCTGGAGCGAGCAGATGTCGGGGCTTCTCGGGCGCGAGGCGCGTCCGCACATGCGCGGCTTCCTCGAAGGCCGCGGCTTCCTGCAGCGTTGAGGGCTACCAGCTGCCCTCGGACACGCTGACCCTGCCGCCGATGTCGTCGACGACGTAGCCGCCCTGGTCGGCGCCGATCGCGAGCCGGTCGTAGACGCCGCACATCAGCCGCTTGAAGCGCTCGAGCCGGACGATCGGTTCGAAGCCCGGCGGACCGGTCACCGGCGGCGGTGGCGGCAGGTTCACGTTCCAGCACACCCGCATCTGTCTCGGGCTGCCGGGCACCGAACTCACGACCAGGTGCGCGCTCGCGTCGCCGGCGGTCCACCTGCCGATCGTCGCGTCGACCTGCGGATCGACCGTCGACAGGTCGAGCGCCGGCCCGTCGAGGCGCAGGCCGTTCGCCGTCACGCCGAACACCGTGTCGCCGTTGACGATCGGCTCGACCGCGACCACCGCCGACGCGCCGATCCCGCTCGCGCCGGGAAAGCCGCCGGTGACCTGGTAGCTGCGCATCGCGCCGCACAGGTAGAACGCGACCGGGGCCGGCGCGGTCGCCGGCGCCGCCGGCGCTGGCGCGGTCGGGGTCGTCGTCACAGTGGTGGTCGACGCATCGGTCGTCGTTGCACCGGTCGTCGTGGCGCCGTTCGCCGGCGACTCGGCGGGTGCCGGGTCGGCGGGCGGCGTCGCCGTCGGATCCGCGGCCGGCGCCGACACGACCCGGCGGCAGCCGCTGCTGTACGGCGAGCGGTCGGCGGGATTGTCGGCGATGCCCGCCTTCAGCGCGGCGAACACGATCGCACCGGGGACGCTGGCGCCGGTCGCCGTCGCCGGCGCCGGCGGGTTCGACGGATCGGGTGTCGGCGCGGGGGCGGTCGCGGGCGTGCCTGCCGAGATCGTCGTCGGCGCCTGCGCCGGCGGGACGGCTGGCGATTCCTGCGACGTCGCGCTGGTCGTCGTCGTCGCCGGCGGCTCGGCGGCATTCGCGCTGACCGCGCTGTCGGAGTTGCCACCACCGCAGCCGCCGATCATGACGAGTGCGAGCAGGGGAAGGCCTTTTCTGATCATCCTGAGGGCTCCTCTGTGGGTTCGACACGGGCCGAATCGAGGGGCCACTGTAGAGGATCGCACCGCCGGCGGCCGGAATGACGTCCGGTGGCGGGATACGGGTGTGGTATTCGGGTGCACGACGCCGACGCGGGGCAGTGGGGCCATGCTCGCGCGGGTTGCGGTAGAGTCCGGCCCACCGCGACCACCCGTCGCCCCCATCAGACGCACGCATGGACGACCCGCTTCCCACGATCGCAGATGCCACCCCGGGCGAGGACGCCGCCGGTGCCGC
Organism: Lautropia sp.; assembly: GCA_050248115.1. GTDB lineage: Bacteria > Pseudomonadota > Gammaproteobacteria > Burkholderiales > Burkholderiaceae_E > Lautropia. The sequence continues at coordinate 95,888 of JBFWSZ010000005.1, read as the reverse complement.
CGCCGCCGCGCTACCGCCGCCCGGCGTGCCGCCCGGCACGCGCGAACGGCTGCTCCAGGCCACCGCGGCGCTCGATGCGCTCGCGCGATCGCGCCACTGGCTCGACACGCTCTCGCTGCCCGAGCGCGCCGCGCTGCTCAGGGCGGCCGGCGAGATTTACTGCGCCGACCCGGTCGCGCGACGCCAGCTGTCGAGGGCGCGGCGCAAGACCCGGCAGCGCGACAAGGTCGAGCGCGCCGAGCGCGTGCTCGACGGCACCGGGATCCGCACGCTGCGCGCGAAGCCCGTCTTCACGACGCCCAATGTGTTCGCGCCGAAGGATTTCGTGCAGGCCGACGTCGACGACGCGCACTTCCGCGAGGCCGTCGAGCCGCAGAACTGCTACATCTGCAAGGCCGACTACACGCGGATCCACCACTTCTACGACCAGCTGTGCCCCGCGTGCGCCGAGTTCAACTTCGCCAAGCGCAGCGAGCTCGCCGACCTGCGCGGCACCGTGGCGTTGCTCACCGGCGGACGCGTGAAGATCGGCTACCAGGCCGGCATCAAGCTGCTTCGCTGCGGCGCGAGCCTGATCGTCGCGACCCGCTTTCCGCGCGATGCGGCGGCCCGCTACGCGGCCGAGCCCGACTTCGGCGACTGGGGCGACAGGCTCGAGGTGTTCGGCCTCGACATGCGGCACACGCCGAGCGTCGAGGCCTTCTGCCAGCACGTGCTCGCGACGCGCCAGCGGCTCGACTTCATCATCAACAACGCGTGCCAGACCGTGCGCCGGCCGCCGGCCTTCTATCGGCACATGATGGCGAACGAGACCGCGGCACTGCAGACGCTTCGGCCGGAGGTGCTCAGGCTCGTCGGCGCGTACGAAGGCCTGCGTGGCGACCGTCTGCTGCCCGAACTGCTGCCCACCGCCGGCGGCGTGGCGGACCCGCGATCCGTCGACCCGACGCTTGCCGCCGCCGTGCCCGGCCTCGCCCGGTCGGCCGCGCTCTCGCAGACGCCGTTGCTGCCGGACGAGCAGCCCGACGCGTCGCCGGCGATCGCCGACCTGTTTCCGCAGGGGCGTCTCGACCAGGACCTGCAGCAGGTCGACCTGCGCGAGCGCAATTCCTGGCGACTGCTGATGCACGAGGTGTCGTCGGTCGAGCTGCTGGAGACGCAGCTCGTCAACGCGGTCGCGCCCTTCGTCATCAACGCCCGGCTCAAGCCGCTGCTCGAGCGCGCCGCGCGCGCGAGCGACTCGCCCTTCCAGCACATCGTCAACGTGTCGGCGGTCGAAGGGCAGTTCTACCGCCGCTACAAGACCACCCGCCATCCGCACACCAACATGGCCAAGGCGGCGCTCAACATGATGACGCGCACCGCCGCCACCGACTACCACGGCAGCGGCATCCACATGAACGCCGTCGACACCGGCTGGGTGACCGACGAGGACCCGGTCGAGGTCGCGCGACAAAAGACCCTCGAGCAACGATTCCACCCGCCGCTCGACATCGTCGACGGCGCGGCGCGCATCGTCGACCCGATCATCGCCGGCGTCAACACCGGCGCGCACGTGTGGGGCCAGTTCCTGAAGGACTACAAGCCGACGGACTGGTGAGGCAGGGTGCCGTCGGGGCCCGGGCCCAAACCGTGCGCGGCGTCGAAGGCCTCCTCGCGCACGCGCACGACCAGGCTGCCGCGCTTGTGTCCCGCGTCGAGCAGTCGATGCGCCTCGACGATGTCGTCCAGCGCGAAGCGCGCGTGTATGACCGGCCGGATCGCGCCCTCCGCGGCGAGCGCGACCAGTCGGGCGACGTCGTCGGCATGCTCGCGCGCCGTGCCGGCGATGCAGCGCCGCCCCTGCGAGCGCGATGCGCGGAGCGCCTTCAGGGTCTCGGCCATCGACGCGACCACCATCAGCAGGCGCCCGCCCGGGCGCAGGCAGTGCTCGATCGTCGACCAGCCGGCGTTGCCGACCAGGTCCATGATCACGTCCCACTGCAACCCGAGCGCGTGGAAGCGCTCGCGGCGATGATCGACGACGCGGGTCGCGCCGAGCGTGCGCACCAGGTCCGCCGCGTCCGCACTGCAGACCGCGGTCACCTCGGCGCCGGCGTGCCGCGCGAGCTGAACCGCCATCGTGCCGACCGTCCCGCTCGCGCCGTTGATCAGGACCTTCTCGCCACGCTGCACCTTGCCGCGGTTGACGAGGAAGTCCAGCGCCGCGGTGCCGCCGAAGCAGAGCGCCGCCGCCTCGTCCCACGGCAGGGCCGGCGGCTTCGGCACGATCGGCGCGCCGGCGTCCAGCGCGACGAAGGCCGCGTGCGCGCCCAGCCTGCTGCCGGGGAATGCGACGACCTCGTCGCCGACCGCGAAGCGCCGCACCCGGCCGCCGACGGCCGCGATCCGCCCGGCGAGCTCGAGGCCGAGGATCTGCCTGCGTGGCCGCGTCAGCCCCATGAACAGCCGGACCGGCAGCCCGAAGCCCGCCGGCACGCTAAGGCTGCGCAGGCGCCAGTCGGCCGAGTTGACCGTCGTCGCGACGACCTCGATCAGGACCTGGTCGGGTCCCGGCGTCGGTGTCGGTCGTTCGGCGATCGAGACGACGTCGGCGCCGCCGTAACGCGCGAACACGGCTGCCTTCATGATCGGCCCTCCGGGCAGGGGTCGGTGATCGATGCGTCGATCCGATGAACTTGTAGCATCGATCGCGCGTCGTGGCCAGCGCGGGGGCGCGGTCGCTGCGCTCAGGCCTCTCGAGGGCGGGCTGGGCGCCGCCGTCGGCCGCATTCACCGTGTCGGCGACGCTCGCCTCGCTGCCTGGTACGCCTCGATCCGCGGCAGCAGCGCGCGGCGCCGCTCGAGGCTCGCCGCCGGCCAGTGCGCTTCACGATCGTAGTACGCGTCGACGGCGGGCGTGCCTGCCGGCAGCACCACCCAGCGCTGCTTCGACGCGGTGTAGATGTGGATGTCGGGTGGCAGCAGGTCCGGGTCGTCCAGCGTGCCGACGCGCACGAAGCGGATCAACGGGCCCGCACTCGCGTAGTTGCTCCAGACCGCGACCCGGCACGCGGGGCAGCGCGCGATCACCTGGCCGCTGCCGCTTTCGGACGGCGTCTCGACGCATTCGGGTGCCTGCCCGAGGTCGACGACGCGATCGGCCTCGATCATCGCGTTCAACGCGAAGGACGCGCCCGATTCGCGCTGGCACCACCGGCAGTGGCAGCAGTGCACGAAGAGCGGTGCGCTGTCCATCCGGTATCGAAGACGCCGGCAGTCGCAGCCGCCTTCGGCCGGAAATCGCGCTGCCTGCGGGAGGGTCGAGACGAGGTTCATCGCGATGGGTCCGTCTTGGCCAGGTTGGCCTGCAGCATGATAGCCATCCCCGTGCGCGAAGGCGACGCTCGCGCATCCACTGCGCGCAGCGACCGGCCGCATGTCCGATACTGTCGCATGGGCCCGGCATTGCGCTCGAACGATCCGGCGACGGCACCGGCCACGCTGTGGCCGTCGCTGCGCGCGGGGCTCGGTGTCGTCGTGCTGTTCGGCATCGGCGTCTGGCTGTCGCGCCGCTACGCGGTGCCGATCACCGACGTGCTCGCGGCCAACACCGTGCTCGGGGTCGCGGTGTTCTTCGCCACCTCGGCGTTCGCGGTGCTGATGCCGATGATCACCAACCTGCCGCTGATGCCGTTCGCGGTGCTGGCGTGGGGGCCGTGGTGGAGCGCGCTGATCCTGCTGCTCGGATGGGTCGCCGGCGCCGCGGTGTCCTTCGCGCTCGGGCGCCACGTGCGCGATCGGATCCTGCGGCACTTTCCCTCGGTCCGGCGCCACGCCGGCATCGACCGACTGATCGACGCGCAGCACCGGATGGTGTCGCTGATCATGCTGCGAATGACCTTTCCGGTCGACGTGCTGTCGTACGCGCTGGGCCTCTTCAGTCCCGGCACCACGCTGCTCGAGAACGTCGTGTCCACCGCGATCGGCGCCGCGCCCTTCGCGATCGGCTTCACGCTGTTTCCGGCGCTGTCGGGCGGTGTCCAGTGGGCGGTGTTCGCCGTCTCGCTCCTCGCGTTCGTCGCCTATGCGTCGTGGGTGCTGCGCCGGGGCAGGTCGGCGGCGCGCTGACGGCGCGCCCTCGCGTGCCCGCCGCGGGCCTTATGATCGGGATCCATACCGAATCCGGAGCATCCGCATGCGTTTCGACGTCCCCGCCGAGAAGAAGCTCGTCTACGAGATGACGATCCCGATCCGGTGGGGCGACATGGATGCGATGGGGCACGTGAACAACGCGTCGTACTTCCGGTACTTAGAGACGGTGCGCATCGAGTGGATGCACTCGGTCGGCGCCGCGCCGAACCCGGCGGGCGAAGGTCCGGTGATCGTCAACGCGTTCTGCAACTTCATCCGGCAGCTCGAGTACCCGGGCACAGTCCTGGCGAAGCACTACGTCGCGAATCCGGGTCGATCGAGCTTCGACACCTACCTGACGCTCGAGCGCACCGACGCGCCAGGCGTGGTCCACGCCGACGGCGGTGCCACCACCGTGTGGGTCGACTTCAGGCAGCAGCGGTCGATGCCGATGCCGGACTGGCTGCGCGCGCTGCTGTAGCGCCGTCTGCCGGCTCGTTCACAGCGGCACGCATGCGGACCGACGTGTGGGTTCGGGGTCATGCTCGGCAACCGTCGGGCATGCAGACAGCCGCTTCCGCCTTCGGCGCGTGGTTGGCATCGCTGGGTAGCGCGGAACCGGCGATCAGCCGGCCCAGCAGCGCCCCCAGGACGAGGTCGTCGATCTGGCCGACGTGGTGCAGGTGCACGCGCCCGTGTTGATTCAGCACGAGGCAGGAGGGCGTGCCGCGCAGGCCGTAGCGCGCCATCGTCAGCGACGCGCCGCCGCGCCCGTCGGGCTCGTCCACGCCGATCGGAAAGCGCCAGCGGTACTCGTGGACGAAGGCGCGCAGCGCATCGACGGTCATCACCGCGTGGTGCTCGAACACCGTGTGCAGTCCGATGACGGCCAGTTCGGTGGCGGGGAAGGTCTGCCGCACGCGCTGGGCCTGCGGCAGTCCGTAGGCGACGCAGCCGGGGCAAAGCATCTGGAAGGCGTGCAGCAACACCACCCTGCCACGCAGGCTCTGCAGCGTGAGCGGGTGGGGCGTGTTCAGCCAGGTGCCGACCTGCCATTCGGGCAGCAGCGGGTGGTGCTCGTCCTCGGCGGTGGTCATCGAGGCTCCGGTGGGTGGGGCGCCTGCCAACTCAGAACGCGCCGTCCTTGATGTACGGCTGGCTCCACAGAATGCTCTGCATCAGCACCGATTTCACCCAGGCTGCATGCATCCTCTCCACATCGGCGGCCGAGGCGCCCTTCCTCGCCAGGAAGGGCCTGAGTGTGGTGGTGATCGGGATGGTCAGCGCCGGGATGTACCGGAAGTTGACCTGCGCGACGCTCGGCGCGCGGTCGGTCTTGTTCTTCTTGATTCGGTTGTGGCGAAGGCCGATCTCGTACTGCCAGTCGAGCCACTTCTGGTCGTAGTTGGCGTCGGCCGTGTCCAGGATCCACACTGCGAAGCGCTTGCGCACGGCCTCGAGGTAGGCGCCGTCGGGTTTGCCCGTCTTCGCGTCGCTGAAGAAGTAGACGAGTTCGGGCGTCGAAGCCACGAAGCCGTACCAGACGTCCAGGATCGCGTCGGTCTGGTCGGCCAGGATCGCCTTGCTCTGGCGCAGCCCCTTCACGTCATCGTCGGTGAAGAGCAGCGACTTCTGCAGCGCCTTCAGGTCCGCCATCGTGTACGGCGCCTTGGCCAGCGTGGGTTGACCGTAGGCGTATCCGGGCACCACCGGCGAGGGCTGATGCTGAGCATGGGCGACGGGCAAGACGGAGGCCGTGGCGAGGAAGAAGGGTGTGGCAATGCGGGACGTGAAGGGCTTCATCGGGTTCTCCGGGGTGGCAGGCAGCGAGCACTGGCTCGATGGCTTGAATCTTGAACCGAAGGAGTGGATGATGGGTGTCATGAAGTCCAATAAACTTGCCTCATCGTCCAGAAATCGCAGCGTGGCGGTATCGGACCCGGTCGATCGCCTGTCCGCCTTGCTCGAGCGGTTTCACGTCCGCGCCTCGCTGTTCCACGCGGGGCCCTTGTGCGGACGCACGCGCTTCGAGGCGCAGCCCGACAGGGCGTTTCTGCACGTGCTGCGTCGGGGGCGCCTGCAGATCGAGCATCCCGGCCGTGCCGGCGGCCCCGACCGCGTGGTGGTGGACGAACCGACGCTCGTGCTCTACCCCCGCGCCGTGCACCACGAGTTCATCAACCCCCCGCGCGAGGGTTCGGACTTCACCTGTGCGACGCTGCATTTCGATGGCGGCGACCGCAATCCGATCGTGGCCGCGCTGCCTGCGTTGCTGCTGGTGCCGCTCGAGGCCGTTCCAGGGTTGGGCCCGGCGCTCGACATGCTGTTCGCCGAAACCGATCGGATGCGCTGCGGCTCGCGCCTGCTCGCCGACCGGCTGTTCGAGGTCGTGCTGATCCAACTGTTGCGCTGGGTGATCGACAATCCGCAGGCCGTGGGCGTGAGCAGCGGACTGCTGATGGGGTTGAGCGAACCGCGACTGGCTCGGGCACTGGTGGCACTGCACGCCGCGCCGCAGGAGGACTGGTCGCTGGCCCGCATGGCTGCAGTGGCTGGCATGTCGCGCAGTGCGTTCGCCGAGACGTTCAAGAACGTCACCGGCACGACCCCTGCGGCTTACCTGGCCGACTGGCGGCTTACGGTCGCGTCGTCACTGATGCGCGCCGGGCAATCGCAAAAGCGGGTAGCTGCGGACCTGGGCTTCTCGACGGCTTCGTCGTTGAGCCGTGCGTTCAAGCAGCGTTTTGCCGTCTCGCCCCGCCAATGGCTCGCGAGCAACCCGTGAGGCGAACGCTGGTTCACGTTCCCGGTGCCCGCGGGCGCAAGTCGGTCATTCGACGGTGACGCTCTTCGCCAGATTCCGCGGTTTGTGGCTCCGGCCCGGCGCTGCGCGCCTTGACTTCGCTCGCGCGAAGTCAGCCTGCACCGCAAACCACGGAATCTTCAGCGCTTCGCGCCGGCGCTGCGCGCGCGAAGCCCGTCACCGTCATTCGACGGTGACGCTCTTCGCCAGATTCCGCGGTTTGTCCACGTCCGTGCCGCGGGCGAGGGCGACGTGGTAGGAGAGCAGCTGCAGCGGCACGACGTGCAGGATCGGCGACAGCGGGCCGGCGTGGTCCACGAGGTTGATCACGTGCACGCCGTCCTCCTCGTCGATGTGGGTGTCCCGGTCGGCGAAGATGAACAGCTCGCCGCCGCGCGCGCGCACTTCCTGCAGGTTCGACTTGAGCTTCTCGATCAGCGAGTCCTTCGGCGCGACGACGACCACCGGCATGTCGGCGTCCACGAGCGCGAGCGGGCCGTGCTTGAGTTCGCCGGCGGCATAGGCCTCGGCGTGGATGTAGGTGATCTCCTTGAGCTTCAGCGCGCCTTCCATCGCGATCGGGAAGTGCACGCCGCGGCCCAGGAACAGCGCGTGGTGCTTCGACGCGAAGCGCTTCGCCCACGCCTTCACCGCCGGCTCGATCTCGAGCACGTTGTTCATCGCGGCCGGCAGGTGGCGCAGCTGGTGCAGCAGCTCCGCCTCGCGCGCCGGCAGCAGCCGCTCGCGCTGCTTCGCGACCACCAGCGTCAGCACGAACAGCGCGGCGAGCTGCGTCGTGAAGGCCTTGGTCGACGCGACGCCGATCTCGGGGCCCGCGCGGGTGAGGAACCGCAGCTTGCTCTGGCGGATCAGCGCGCTCTCGGGCACGTTGCAGATCGACAGCGTGTCGCGCAGCCCGCGCGCCTTCGCGTGCTGCAGCGCTGCGAGCGTGTCGGCGGTCTCGCCGCTCTGCGAGATCGTGATCACCAGCGTGTCGGGCAGCGCCACCGATTCGCGGTAGCGGTACTCGCTCGCGATCTCGACCGACACCGGCAGGCCGGCGAGCTGCTCCATCCAGTACTTCGCGACGATCCCCGAGTGGTAGCTGGTGCCGCACGCGAGGATCAGGATGTGCTTCATCCGCGCGAAGATCTCCTGTGCCTCGGCGCCGAAGAGGCCCGGCGACAGCGAGCGCGCGTGCTGGATCATCTCGAGCGTGTTGGCGATCGCGCCGGGCTGCTCGAAGATCTCCTTCTGCATGTAGTGCTGGTAGTTGCCGAGCTCGACGGCGTCGGCCGACAGCTGGCTCTCGACGATCGGACGCTCGACCGGCTGGTCCTGCGCGTCGTGGATGCGGAAGCCGTCGGCGCGGATCTCGACGACGTCGCCCTCTTCGAGATAGGTCACGTACTTCGTGACCTGCAGCAGCGCCGAGGTGTCGGACGCGAGGAAGTTCTCGCCGTGCCCGGTGCCCTCGCGCCCCACGCCGAGCAGCAGCGGCGAGCCGCGGCGCGAGCCGACGACGACCTTCGGCTGCCGCGAACTGATGACGGCGAGCGCGTACGCGCCCTCGAGCCGCCCGACCGCCTGGGTCACCGCCGCGAACAGGTCGAGCCCGCCCGCGACCAGCGAGTGCACCAGGTGCGCGATGACCTCGGTGTCGGTCTGCGACTTGAACTCGTAGCCCTTGCCGCGCAGCTCGAAGCGCAGCGCCTCGTGGTTCTCGATGATGCCGTTGTGCACGACGCAGACGTCGAGCCCGTCCAGGCTCGAGATGTGCGGGTGCGCGTTCGCCTCGTTGACGCCGCCGTGCGTCGCCCAGCGGGTGTGGGCGATGCCGGTGGGCGCGTCCGCCTTCTGCTCGTTGGCACGCGCCTCGAGCTCGGAGACGCGCCCGACCGCGCGGACCCGGCCCATCGAGCCGTTCATCGTCGCGATGCCGGCCGAGTCGTAGCCGCGGTACTCGAGCTTCTTGAGTCCCTCGATCAGGATCGGGACGATGTTCCGTTCAGCCACTGCTCCGACGATGCCGCACATGTTCAGTGTCCTGCCGATTGAATGGTCATTTCCTGGGCCGTTTCCAGCCGGTGATCGTCGCCTGCTTCGCCCGGCTGAGCGTCAGCGCGTCGGCCGGCGCCTCGCGCGTCAGCGTCGTGCCGGCGCCGAGCGTCGCGCCGCGGCGCACCGTCACCGGCGCGACCAGCTGCGTATCGCTGCCGACGAAGACGTCGTCCTCGATCACCGTCTTGTGCTTGTGCGCGCCGTCGTAGTTGCAGGTGATCGTGCCGGCGCCGATGTTCACCCGCTCGCCGATCTCGGCGTCGCCGATGTACGCGAGGTGGTTCGCCTTGGACGCGCGCGCCATCTTCGCGTTCTTGAATTCGACGAAGTTGCCGACGTGGTTGTCCTCGCCGAGCACGGTGCCGGGGCGCAGCCGCGCGAACGGGCCGATCCGCGACAGCGCGCCGACCTTTGCACCGTCGATGTGCGTCATCGGGAGGATCTCGGCGTCGTCGCCGATCTCGGCGTCGCGGATCACGCAGTTCGGGCCGATGCGCACGCGGTTGCCCAGCCGGACGCTGCCCTCGAACACGCAGCCGACGTCGATCGCCACGTCGCGCCCGGCGACGAGCGTGCCGCGGATGTCGATGCGCGACGGATCGGCCAGCGTCACCCCCGCCTCGGTCAGCGCGAGCGCGAGATTGCGCTGGTGCTGGCGCTCGAGTTCGGCGAGCTGCGTCTTGCTGTTGACGCCGGTCGTCTCCCAGCCGGCGCCCGGGTGCACCGCCTGCACCTCGACGCCGTCGGCGACCGCCGCGGCGATGATGTCGGTCAGGTAGTACTCGCCTTGCCGGTTGTCGTTCTTCAGCGCCGCCAGCCAGCCCGAGAGCCTCGCCGTCGGGGCGACCAGGATGCCGGTGTTGATCTCGGTGATCCGCCGCTGCGCTTCGTCCGCGTCCTTCTGCTCGACGATCCGCACGACCTTGCCGCCCTCGCGCACGATGCGCCCGTAGCCGGTCGGGTCGGCCATGATCTCGGTCAGCAGCCCGACGCGGTCCGGGCCGGCGGCGGCGACGAGCCGCTGCAGCGTCGCGGTCGTCACGAGGGGGACATCGCCGTAGAGCACCATCGTCGGCACGGCGGGGTCGAGTTCGGGCACCGCCTGCGCGACCGCGTGCCCGGTGCCGAGCTGCGGCGACTGCAGTGCCCAGCGCAGTGCCGGTTCGGCGCGCTCGTCGGCAAAGGCTGCGCGGACCTTTTCGGCGCCGTGGCCGTATACCACCACCAGGGTACGGGGCGTTAGACTGCGTGCGGTATCCACGACGTGCGCGAGCAGCGGCTTGCCGGCCAGCGGGTGAAGCACTTTCGGGGTATCCGAGTGCATCCGCTTGCCCATGCCGGCCGCTAGGATGACGATGTTCATGAGGTCGCCAGGAAGGACTGCAGTGCAGCAACCGGGCCAGATTACCACGCAGTTTCGTGCCGTTTCGCCGTCCGGGCGGACGGCCGGTCGGGCCCATCTGCCGACCGCCGGGGTGTTGCGCGCCGGCATCGGTCGCGGCCGCCCCGCCCGGTGGGCCGCGTGGCTGCTGGCGGGCATGGTCGCGCTGGCGGCCGCCGGCTGCTCGATGGTCAAGCTGGGCTACGAGAACCTCCCGATGCTGGTCGTCTGGGAAGTGAGCGGCGTCCTCGATCTCGACGCGAACCAGAAGCGCATCGTCGAGCGGCACGCGGCCGAGATCCGCGAGTGGCACCGGCGCCGGCAGTTGCCCGAGTACGTCCGCTTCATCGCCGATGCCGAAGCCGGCCTCGAGCGCGCGCCGGGCCCGGAAACGATCACCCAGTGGCGCGAGCGCCTGCTGGCGTCGTGGTATCCGCTGGCCGAGCGGCTCGCCCCCGCCGTCGCCGAGCTCGGCGTGACGCTGCGGCCTGCACAGCTCGCCCGGCTCGACGACGAGTTCGCACGGCTCAACCGCGAGACGCGCGCCGAATACAAGGTCGACGCGCCGCGCGAGGTGCGCGAGCGCGCGCGGCGCGAGCGCTTCGAGAAGCGCGCCGAGTCGCTGCTCGGCTACCTGACCGACGAACAGCGCCAGCTGATCCGCACCTCCTCGTCGTCGGTCAGCGACGAACGCGCGTGGTGGGCGCTGCGCGAAGCGCGCCAGCGGATGTTCAGCGAGCTGCTCGCGCGGCTCGCGCGAGAGCGCCCCGATCCGGAGCGCGCGGCGTCGATGGCGCGCGAGACCCTCACCGGGCTCTACTGGGCCGTCGACGCCGACGTGCGCGCCTCGATCGAGCGCCGCGCCGAAGCGGCGGACGCGCTCGCCGCGCAGCTGCTGCAGCGATCGTCGGTCGCGCAGCGACGCAAGCTGGTCGAGACGCTGCGCGGCTACGGCAACGACTTCGCCACGCTCGCGGCCCGCGCCGGCTGACTCGCGCGTCGCGCACCGGCCGGCGGCGCGGCTGCGTCGGCGGCAGTCAGTCGGCTCGGATCCCCCGGCGCTGCTCGGTCGGCGTGGCTCCGTCAGCGCGGGTCCAGCCGGTCGATCCCTTCGGCCGCATCGGGGTCGGCGCGGATGCCGACCACCTCCGGGTGGCCAGCGCCGCCCATCACCGTCGGTGCCAGCGAGCCCGCCACCATGCCGAAGATCGCGCCGGCGAGCCCCACGAACTGCGGCGGGATCAGCGCGTCGCCGGCGGTGAGCTCGGCCAGCCCCCAGGTCAGCAGCCCGAGCACGATCGACGCGATCGCCCCCTGCGGCGTCGCGCGGCGCCAGAACATGCCGAAGGCGAGCGGCGCGAACGCGGCGACCAGCGTCACCTTGTAGGTGTTCTGCACCGTCTCGTACATCGACATGTCGTTGTTCAGCGCGAACAGCAGCACCACGCCGCAGAACAGCACCAGCACGACGCGAAGCAGCATCAGCATCTGGTGGTCCTGCAGCCGCCCGCCGATGATCGGCCGGATCACGTTCTCGGTGAACACCGCCGTCGGCGCGAGCAGCGCGCCGCTCGCGGTCGACAGGATCGCGGACAGCAGCGCGCCGAAGAACAGCACCTGCGCGAACACCGGCGTGTTGTTCAGGATCAGCTGCGGCAGCACCAGCTGGAAGTCGTTGCCCTCCGCGCCCAGCGCGGCGCTCACCCGGGCCGGATCGATCAGCAGCGCGCTGACCGCGATGAACATCGGCACGAACGCGAACACCAGGTAGAACGTCCCGCCGATCAGCGTGCCGGCGACCGCCGTGTTCTCGTTCTTCGCCGAGGTCACGCGCTGGAACACGTCCTGCTGCGCGATCGATCCGATCGCCATCGTCGCCCACGCGGCGACGAACGCGAGCCACTCCTTCAGGTTCGCCTGCGGCCAGAACGTCAGCCGGCCTTCCTCGGCCGCCTTCGCCCACACCCGGTCGAAGCCGCCCGCCATGCCGCCGAGCAGCCAGGCGATGTACAGCAGGCCGAACACGATGATCACCGTCTGGAACAGGTCGGTGAACGCCACCGACCACATGCCGCCGAACAGCGTGTAGACGAGCACGATCGCCGCCCCGATCACGATCGCCGTGCCCATGCCGATCGTGCCGCCCGACACCGTGTTGATCACGATGCCGATCGCGACCATCTGCACCGAGGTCCAGCCCAGGTACGACAGCGTGATCGCGACCGCGGTCGCGACCTCCACCGTGCGGTTGAAGCGCTTGCGGTAGAAGTCGCCGATCGTCAGCAGGTTCATCCGGTAGAACGGGCGGGCGAAGAAGATCGCGACGAAGATCAGGCAGAACGCCGCGCCGAAGGGGTCGCCGACCACGCCGTGCAGCCCGTCCTTCAGGAAGGTCGACGACACCGCGAGCACCGTCTCCGAGCCGAACCAGGTCGCGAAGACGGTCGCGACGTTCATGTACAGCGGCAGGCTGCGGCCGGCCACCAGGTAGTCCTTCGACGTGCTGACCCGCTGCGCGGCGTACAGGCCGATGCCGATGGTGATGGCGAGGTAGACGGCGACGAGCGACACGAGCATCGGGAATACCGCTGGATGAAAAAAGTTGCGCGATTTTCAGGCAGCGCAGGGTCCCGCGCAAGCGCGGCGCGCGCCGGCGTCGCGTGGTCCGCGAAGCGGGGTCGCTGCCACGCCGCAGTCTCGGCCGCAGTCTCGGCCGCAGTCTCGGCCGCAGTCTCGGCCGCAGTCTCGGCCGCAGTCTCGGCTGCAGTCTCAGCCGCAGCCGCAGCGCCGGGCGATCACTCGCGCGGCCAGTCGGCGTTGCCCGCGTGCGTGACCGCGCCCAGGTGCGCCGGCCCGACGAGGCGGGCGTACTTCTCCATCACGCCGGCGAGGCGCTCGCGGCGGCGCGGCTGCCAGGCCGCGCGCCGCCGCGCCAGCGTCGCCTCGTCGACCAGCAGGTCGAGCACCCGCCGTTCGCAGTCGATCAGGATCTCGTCGCCGTCCTCGACCAGCGCGATCGGGCCGCCCTCGGCGGCCTCCGGGCACGCGTAGCCGATGCACATCCCGCGGGTCGCCCCCGAGAAGCGGCCGTCGGTCAGCAGCGCGACCTTCTCGCCCATGCCCTGGCCGTAGATCAGCGCCGTCGTACCCAGCATCTCGCGCATCCCGGGCCCCCCGCGCGGGCCCTCGTTGCGGATCACCAGCACGTCGCCCGCCTCGTAGCGGCGCGCGCGAACCGCCTCGGTGCAGTCCTCCTCGCACTCGAACACCCGCGCGCGGCCGCGCATCGCGAGCGCGGAGAGACCGGCGATCTTGATCAGCGCGCCGTCCGGGCACAGGCTGCCCTTGAGCACGACGACGCCGCCGCTCGGGTGCAGCGGCGCGTCGTGGCGCCGGACCACGACGCCGTCCGGCGGCGGCGTGCCGGCGTGCGCGTCGGCGAGCGTGCACCCGTCCAGCGTCAGCGCGTCGCCGTGCAGGTGGCCGCCGTCGAGCAGCGCGCGGATCACCGCCGAGACGCCGCCCGCGTGGTGCAGGTCGCGTGCGAGGAAGCGCCCGCCGGGCTGCAGGTCCGCGATCAGCGGCGTGCGCTGGAAGACCTCGGCGACGTCGTCGAGCGTGAAGCGGATCCCGGCCTCGTGCGCGATCGCGGGCAGGTGCAGGCCCGCGTTCGTCGAGCCGCCGGTCGCGGCGACGGTCGCGCAGGCGTTCTCGAGGCTCTTGCGGGTGACGAGGTCGCGCGGCAGCGGCCCGCCGTCGCGCAGGATCCGCAACACCGTCCGGCCCGCCATGCGCGCCAGCGCGAGTCGCTGCGCGTACACCGCCGGCATCATCGCCGAGCCCGGCAGCGCGAGGCCCAGCACCTCCGAGACCATCGCCATCGTGTTCGCGGTGAACTGGCCCGGGCACGAGCCGAGCGTCGGCGCGCACGCGCGCTCGAGCGCGTCGAGCGTCTTCGCGTCGACCGTGCCGGCGTAGCGGCCGCCCACCGCCTCGTACGCGGTCAGCGCGCTCACCGGCCGGCCCTCCGATTCGCCGGGCAGCATCGCGCCGCCGTACATGAACACCGACGGCGCGTTCAGCCGCACCATCGCCATCATCACGCCGGGCAGCGTCTTGTCGCAGCCCGCCAGGCCGACCAGCGCGTCGTAGGCGTGCGCGCGCATCACCATCTCGATCGAGTCCGCGATGAGCTCGCGCGACATCAGGCTCATGCGCATGCCGCGGTGATTCATCGACACGCCGTCCGAGACCGAGACCGTGGTGAACTCGAAGGCCGTGCCGCCGGCCATCGCGACGCCGGTCTTCGCGGCGTCGGCCTGCGGCCGAAGCGACATCGAGCAGGGCGTGTTCTCGCCGTGGGTGCTGACGACGCCGACGAAGGGGAGGGCGATCGCGTCGTCGTCCAGGCCCATCGCGCGCAGGAAGCTGCGGTGCGGCGCCCGCTCCTCGCCCTCGACGGTGATGCGCGAACGAAGGCGTTGCTCGGTCATGGCGGTGCTCCGGGGATCGTGTGCGTGGCGCGCATGATGCGCGGCGGATTGGGCGGCAGATTGGGCGGCAGATTCGGCGGCAGATTCGGCGGCGGATTCGGCGTCGGATCGCACACCGTGGTTTGGCGGCGCGGCGCGTTTCCGATAGATTAGCCGATCGTCGGGCCCCGGCCCGCCGGCGCGCCGCTCGCCCCTTCCACCGGACAGCCCGATCGAACCCGCTCCGCCAGGACCAGACTCGCCCACGCCCGAAGCGGCTCGCACCGGCTTCGCGCGCGCGGCGCGTGCGTTCGACCTCGCGCTCGCGAGCATCGCGGGCTCGCTGCTGTTCGCGATGATGCTGCTGACCTTCGCCGACGTCATCCTGCGGTACTTCTTCGACGCGCCGATCAAGGGCGGCTTCGAGATCACCGAGATGATGATGGCGGTGCTCATCTTCGCCGGGCTGCCGCTGGTGTCGCGTCGCCACGAGCACGTCACCATCGACGCCTTCGACAATGTCTTCCCCGCCGCCTTCCGGCGCGTGTTCCGGGTGCTGATCCACCTCGTGTGCGCCGCGGCGCTGATCGGCATGGCGTGGCTGCTGCAGCGCAAGGCTTGCAGCTTCGCCGAACTGGGCGACGTCACCCAGACGCTGAAGTTCCCGATCGCGCCCTTCGTCTACGGCATGGCGGCGCTGACGCTCGCGACCGCGGTCGTGCACATCGGCTACGCGTTCTCGCGCGACGGTGACGCGTGACCGAGGCGCTGCTCGGGCTCGCCGTGATGTTCGCGCTGACCGTCGTGCGCATCCCGATCGCGTTCGCGATGGGCATCGTCGGCTTCTTCGGCCTCGCGCTGCTGCGCGGCTGGAATCCGGCACTCGCCTCCGCCGGCACGCTGATGTACGAGACCGGCTTCTCGTACACGCTGTCGGTCGTGCCGCTGTTCATCCTGATGGGCAACTTCGTGAGCCGCGCCGGCCTCTCGCACGAACTCTTCCGCGCCGCCTACGCGTTCATCGGCCACTGGCGCGGCGGTCTCGCGATGTCGACCGTCGTCGCCTGCGCCGGCTTCGGCTCGATATGCGGCTCGTCGATCGCCACCGCCGCCACCATGTCGAAGGTCGCGTATCCGTCGATGAAGCAGTACGGCTACTCCGACGCGCTCGCCACCGGCTCGATCGCCGCCGGCGGCACGCTCGGCATCCTGATCCCGCCGTCGGTGATCATGGTGATCTACGCGCTGATGACCGAGGTCAACATCGGCGAGATGTTCGCCGGCGGTATCGTCCCCGGCATCGTCGCGACCGCGCTGCTGATGCTGGCGGTGCGGTGGACGACCTGGCGCAACCCCGACGCCGGCCCGCCCGGCGAACGGACGCCCTGGCCCGAGCGCTGGCGCGCGCTGCGCGGCATCTGGGGCGTCGTCGTGCTGTTCACCGTCGTGATGGGCGGCATCTACGGCGGCGTGTTCACCGTCACCGAGGGCGCCGGCATCGGCGCGTTCGGCGCCTTCGTGTTCGCGTGGTTGCGCCGCGCGCTCACCTGGGCGGTGCTCGCCGACGTGCTCGTCGAGAGCGCGCGCACCACCGCGATGCTGTTCACGATCCTGATCGGCGCGCTGATCTTCGCGAACTTCGTCAACTTCACCTCGATGCCCGACGACCTGAAGAACCTCGTGTCGCAGTTCGAGGTGCACCCGATGTCGGTGATCGTGCTGATCTGCATCCTCTACGTGCTGCTCGGCACCGCGATGGAGGAACTGTCGATGATCCTGCTGACCGTGCCGGTACTCTTCCCGCTGGTGGTTCACCTGGGCTTCGACCCGATCTGGTTCGGCGTGCTGGTCGTCGTCGTCGTCGAGATCGGCCTGATCAGCCCGCCGGTCGGCATGAACATCTTCGTGCTGCGCACGCTCCTGCCCGGGGTATCGACCGGCACGATCTACCGCGGCGTCGCGCCTTTCGTCGTCGCCGACATCGTGCGCCTCGGCGTGCTGATCGCGATTCCGTCGCTGTCGACCTGGCTTCCGACGGTGCTGTTCCGGTAGCCGTGCTGGGCACGAGTGGCCGCGACTCGGTCAGGTCGCGGGTGGGCCGTGCGCGGGGCCGCGACGGGGGCGGGGCGGGCGCGGGCGACGTTCGCTCACGGTCCGGCGCCTCGCGGCGCCGGACCGCTACGGGGTTTTCGACGCATGCGTCGAATCCTTGCCCGGACCCGTAGGGCCCGGGCAAGGACCACCCCTTCGCCCGCCTCCGCCTCGGCGGGGCGGCGGCGGCCTGCACGGCGCTGAACGCGCCGCGCGAGCGCGCCGGCCGGGCCCTGCGGCCCCGGCCATGCCGCCCCTTCTTCGGCGGCAGGCGGCTCGCGCCCGAGGCCCGCACCCGCCCCACCCCCGCCGCGGCCCCCAAGCACCGCAGTGCGTTGCCAGCGCCGACGAACTCGCCATCGCGAGTCGGCAGGGTGTCTCGAGCGCGATCCCGAGCACGTTCGCTTCGCCGAACCCGGGCGCGGTCCCCATTGCAGTCGCGAGCGGTTGCACACGCAGCACCGCGCTCCGCATCCAAGTCCGAGCAACCCGCAACTCCTCCCGTGCACGGCGTTGCTCAGCCCTCCCGCAGTGCACCACGGGAGTGGAGGCTTCGCGGCGGGTGCGCGGGGGGCGGGGGCGTTGGCCGCGGGCCGCCGGCTGTCCGAAGGAGCCGACGAGGGCGCGCGCCTTCGGCGCGCGCCGGAAGGCCGGCGCCGCGCGTTCAGCGCGGACGCGGGCCGATCGGCGGGGACGAGGAAGTGGCGGGCGCGAGGGCGCTCGATCGGGCACCCGCAGGGTGCACGGTCGACGCGGCGCAAGCCCCGCGAGCCCACGCCCGGGCAGGCGCCGTTCGCCATCCCCTGAGCGGCCAACGCCCCCCCCCCCCGTGCGCCCGTCGCGAAGCCTCCGGCACCCCCGCCCCCCGCGTGCCCGTCGCGAAGCCGCTTGCACACCCCCCCGCTGATGCTACTCTCAGGCATTCGCCCCCAAGCGATCCGCTTCAGCGGCGCCCATTCCGACGCGCCCCCACATCCACGAACAGGAGACACCATGGCTTCGATGCATTTCACCCGCAAGGCGACGGCGAGCGTCGCGATCGCCGGGCTGCTCGCCGTCGCGAGCGGCACCGCGCAGGCGCAGACCGAATGGAGCATGTCGGCGTGGGTGCCGGCGACGCACATGCTGGTGCGGGACGCGATGATGCCGTGGGCGCAGGAGGTCGAGAAGGCGACGCAGGGCCGCGTGAAGATCAAGCTGCTGCCCAAGCCGGTCACCAACGCCGTCAACCACTTCG
Source organism: Lautropia sp. (assembly GCA_050248115.1). Classification (GTDB taxonomy): domain Bacteria; phylum Pseudomonadota; class Gammaproteobacteria; order Burkholderiales; family Burkholderiaceae_E; genus Lautropia. The sequence continues at coordinate 77,730 of JBFWSZ010000005.1, read as the reverse complement.
ACGCGGTGCGCGACGGCCTGGCCGACGTCGCCTTCGTGTCGCACAGCTACACGCCTGCGCGCTTCGTGATGACGCGCATCGGCGTGCTGCCTTTCGCCGGCGACAGCGCCGAGACGTCGTCGGTCGCGCTGTGGCGCACCTACACCAAGCACTTCATGAAGCTCGACGAGCACAAGGGCGTCAAGCTGCTGACGATCTACACGCACGGCCCCGGCATCTTCTGGAACGCGAAGCGCCCGATCAAGACGATCGACGACTTCGCCGGCCTGAAGATCCGCGTCGGTGGCGGCATCGCGGCCGACGTCGCGAACGCCGTCGGCGCGAACGCCGTCTTCAAGCCGGCGCCGGAGTCCTACGAACTGCTGTCCTCGGGCGTCGCCGACGGCGTGATGTTCCCCGGCGAGAGCATCGTGTCGTTCAAGCTCGAGAAGCTCGTGAAGTACGCGACCCAGTTCCCGGGCGGCCTGTATTCGGACAGCCACGCGGTGATCCTCAACATGGATCGCTGGAACAAGCTGTCGAAGGCCGACCAGGACGCGGTGATGTCGGTGTCGGGCGAGGTGTTCTCGCGCAATGCCGGCAAGGCCTGGGACAAGAACGCCGGTGCCGGCTTCGACGCGTTCAAGGCGGCCGGCGGCCAGATCGTGCCGGCCGACGACGCGCTGATCAAGGCGGTCGCCGAGAAGACCGGGAAGTTCGAGCAGGAGTGGGTGAAGGCCGCGAACGACAAGGGGCTCGACGGCAAGGCGATCATCGCCGAGTACCGCGAGGAGCTCAAGCGCATCGGCGCCGGCAAGTAGCGCGTTCCATCACCCGACAGCCTCCTAGCGGTGTAGCAGCACCACCAGCGCGGGCCATAGTTCGATCGCGATGAAGAGCAGCACCAGCGCGATCAGCAGGTTCAGCGTGCGCCGGATGCGGCGCTGCTCGGTGGCGATCTTCGCGATCGCCGCGACCTGCGCGGGGTCGGGCACGGGGTGCGCCTGCTGCGACAGCGCCTCGTGCAGCAGGCGCGGCAGCTGCGGCAGCGTCTGCGCCCAGCGCGGCGACTCGAGCTTCGTGCGCGCGAGCAGGCCGCGAAAGCCGATCTGCTCGTCCATCCAGCGCTCGAGGATCGGTTTGGCCGTCACCCACAGGTCGAGGTCGGGGTCGAGCTGCCGGCCCAGCCCCTCGATGTTCAGCAGCGTCTTCTGCAGCAGCACCAGCTGCGGCTGGATCTCGACGTTGAAGCGGCGCGACGCCTGGAACAGCCGCATCAGCACCAGCCCCAGCGAGATCTCGCGCAGCGGCTTGTCGAACACCGGCTCGCAGCACGCGCGCACCGCGCCTTCGAGCGCCTCGATGCGCGTCTCGCGGGGCACCCAGCCGCTCTCGACGTGCAGCTCGGCGACGCGCCGGTAGTCGCGCCTGAAGAACGCGACGAAGTTCTGCGCGAGGTAGCTCTTGTCCGATTCGGACAGCGTGCCGACGATGCCGAAGTCGAGCGCGATGTAGCGGTTGAAGTCTTCGCCACTGTCGCCGACGAGGATGTTGCCCGGGTGCATGTCGGCGTGGAAGAAGCCGTGGCGGAACACCTGCGTGAAGAAGATCTCGACCCCGTCGCGCGAGAGCTTCGTCAGGTCGATGCCGGCCTGCGCCATTCGGTCCATGCGCCCGATCGGGATGCCGTGCACGCGCTCCATCACCAACACGTTCTCGCGGCAGTAGTCCCAGTGCATCTCGGGAATGCGCAGCAGCGCCGAGCCGGCGAAGTTGCGCCGCAGCTGGTTGGCGTTCGCGGCTTCCTTGATCAGGTCGAGCTCGTCGTGCAGGTAGTGGTCGAACTCGGCGATCACGTCGAGCGGGCGCAGGCGCCGCGCGTCGGCCGACACCCGGATCGCGAAGCTGCCGGCGGTGCGCAGCAGCGCGAGGTCCTTCTCGATCACGTTCGCCATGCCCGGGCGCAGCACCTTGACGGCGACCTCGCGTCCGTCGTGCAGGCGCGCGAAGTGCACCTGGGCGATCGACGCCGACGCGACCGGGGTGCGGTCGAATTCGCTGAACACCTGGTCGATCGTGCGGCCGAGGCCGCGCTCGATCTCCTCGACCGCGCGGTCGCCGGGGAAGGGCGGCACGCGGTCCTGCAGCCCGGCGAGCTCGTCGGCGATGTCCGGCGGCAGCAGGTCGCGGCGGGTCGACAGCACCTGGCCGAACTTGACGAAGATCGGTCCGAGGCTCTCGAGCGCGAGCCGGATCCGCTCGCCGCGCGGCTCGGTGCGCGCGCCGAAGCGCAGGAAGCGGGTGAGCACGATCACCAGCCGCGACCCGGTGCCGGTCGTCGCGCCCGAGAGCACGACCTCGTCGAGCCCGAAGCGGCGCACCGCCCACGCGATGCGCATCAGGCGGATGCCGCGCCCGATCAGCGAGGGCGACGCGATCAAGACGCGACGACCGGTGTCGGCGCTTCGATCGGCAGGTCGTCGAAGGCGAAGTCGCCGTCGGGATCCGGCACGCCGGTCGCGGCCACCGCCGCGAAGTCGAACAACGCGCGATCGAGCAGGTGCGAGGGAACCACCCGCGTCAGCGCGCCGAAGATGCTGTCGATGCGACCGGGAAAGCGCGTCTCCCACTCGCGCATCAGCGCCTTGACTTCCTTGCGCTTCAGATGCTCCTGCGACCCGCACAGGTTGCACGGGATGATCGGGAACGCCTTCGCGTCGGCCCAGGCGGCGAGGTCGCGCTCCTCGGCGTAGGCGAGCGGGCGGATCACGACGTGTCGCCCGTCGTCGGACACGAGCTTGGGCGGCATCGACTTGAGCTTGCCGCCGAAGAACAGGTTCAGGAAGAAGGTCTCGAGGATGTCGTCGCGGTGGTGGCCGAGCGCGATCTTGGTTGCGCCGAGCTCGTCGGCGACGCGGTACAGGATGCCGCGGCGCAGGCGCGAGCACAGCGAGCACGTCGTGCGGCCCTCGGGGATCACCCGCCTGACGATCGAGTAGGTGTCCTGCTCCTCGACGTGGAAGTCGACGCCGATCGAGCGCAGGTAGTCGGGCAGCACGTGCGCCGGAAAGCCCGGCTGCTTCTGGTCGAGGTTCACCGCGACGAGGTCGAATCGCACCGGCGCGCGCCGCCGCAGCTCGATCAGGATGTCGAGCAGGCCGTAGCTGTCCTTGCCGCCGGACACGCACACCATCACCCGGTCGCCCTCGGCGATCATCGAGAAGTCGGCGATCGCCTGGCCGACCTGGCGGAACAGGCGCTTCGCGAGCTTGTTGCGTTCGGTCGCCGCGCGCGCGTGGCGCCGGCGCGTGAGCACGACGGGCTGCTCGCTGACCTGCTCGGCGGACCGCACCGCCGGCGTCGCGCCCGGGTGGACGATCGGCGGGCTCACCGCGCCGCTCCGGCGCCCGGCATCGCCGGCATCAGGCTCACGTCGCGGGCGAGCGGCATCAGGTGCTGGCCGCCGTCGACGAGCATCACGGTGCCGGTCATCGCCGGATTCGACATCGCGAACACGACCGCCGACGCGACGTCGTCTGGCGTGCTCGAGCGCCCGAGCGGCGAGTAGCGGCGGTGCGCGTCGGCGAAGCGGTCTTCGTCCTGGAGGTAGCTCGGCAGCGTGAGCCCGGGGGCGACGCCCACGACGCGGATGCGGGGTGCGAGCGCCTGTGCGAGCAGCGTGGTGGCGGCGTGCAGCGCGGCCTTGCTCATGGTGTAGGACAGGAAGTCCGGATTGGGGTTGAAGAGTTTCTGGTCGAGCAGGTTGACGACGACGCCGTCGCGCCCGCCGGCCGTCGCCGCCTCGCCGAGCATGCGCGCGAGGAGCAGCGGCGCGGCGAGGTTGGGGCCGATGTGCGCGGCGAGCGTTGCGTAGCCGAAGCTCGCGACCTCGTCCTGCTCGAATCGCGACGCGTTGTTGACCACCGCGCTCACCGGGCCGAGCGCGGCCTCGAGCGCCGGCAGCAGCCGCGCGGCTTCGGCTTCGACGGCGAGGTCGGCCTGTAGACAGGTCGCGCGCCGGCCCATGCGGCGGATCCCGGCGGCGGTGTCCTCGGCCTCGCCGGACGAGCGACCGTAGTGCACGCCGATGTCCCAGCCGTCGGCCGCGAGCGCGAGCGCGATCGCGCGGCCGATGCGACGCGCCGCGCCGGTGACCAGCGCGACGCGTGCCGGCGCCGGGCCGGGCGCCGGCTCGCGCGCGGTGCGGCGGATGGCGTCGGCGGCGCCGTCTGGAGCGGGGGGGGGCATGCATGGCGGGCACTGTAGCATGCCGGCCTCGGGCGCAAGGGCGTGCGAAAATCCCCTCGTGACGCCCGACCATCTACCCCCGCCGACGCCCGAGGCGGCCGAGCGCAGCCGGCGCCTGGCGGTGCGCATCGCGCGGGAGATCGACGCCGCCGGCGGCTGGATCGGCTTCGACCGCTTCATGGCGCTCGCGCTCTACGAGCCCGGCCTCGGCTACTACGCGTGCGGGGCGCCGGTGTTCGGCGCGGCCGGCGACTTCGTCACCGCGCCCGAGCTGACGCCGCTGTTCGGCGCGACGCTCGCGCGCCAGGTCGGCGCCTGGCTCGACCTGCTCGGCGGCGACGCCGAGATCGTCGAGTTCGGTGCCGGCAGCGGCGTGCTCGCCGCGCAGCTGCTCGCGGCGCTCGAACGCCAGGGCGTCGAGGGCCCGCGCTACCGCATCGTCGAACTGTCGGCGGACCTGCGGGACCTGCAGCGGCGCACGATCGCCACGCGCGTGCCGTCGCTGCTGAAGCACGTCGCGTGGCTCGACCGGCTGCCCGAGCGCATCGACGGCATCGTGATCGCCAACGAACTGCTCGACGCGATGCCGGTCAGGGTGTTCGCCCGCGACGACTCGAACGATGCCGCGCACGCCGCGCCGTCGCCCGCCGCCGGATGGGTCGAAGCCGGCATCGCGATCGACGTCGACGACGCGGTGCCGGCCTTTCGCTGGCAGGCGATGCCGGCCGACGCGTCGCTGCGTGCCGCGCTCGCGGACCTCGACGTCGACACCGCCTGCTGGCACCTGCCGTACCGCTCCGAGGTCTGTCCGCAGCAGTCGGCCTGGCTCGCGACGATCGCCGAACGGCTGGTTCGCGGCGCGGTGCTGCTGCTCGACTACGGCTTTCCCGCGCGCGAGTACTACCACCCGCAGCGGGTCGGCGGCACGCTGATGGCGCACTACCGGCATCGCGCGCACCCGGATCCGCTGCGCTGGCCGGGCCTGCAGGACATCACGGCGCACGTCGACTTCAGCCGGCTGCTGCGCGCCGGCATCGACGCCGGCCTCGCGCCGATCGGCTACCTGTCGCAGTCGCGCTTCCTGTTGAACTGCGGCCTGCTCGACGAGCTCGCCGCGGTGCCGCGCGAGCAGCAGCGCGTGTGGCTCGCGCAGACGCAGGCGGTGCACACGCTGCTGAGCGAGGCCGAGATGGGCGAGCTCTTCAAGGCGATCGCGTTCGCCAAGGCGATCGACCCCGACGAGGCGGCGATGCCCGGCTTCGTCGCCGGCGACCGCAGCGCGACGCTGGTGGCGACGCGGTGATCAAGTGGCTGGTCACCGTCGTCGTCGCGCTGTTCCTGTTGTCCGGGCTGATGCCGCTGCTGCGAAAGCTCGGCATCGGCCGGCTGCCGGGCGACCTCTCCTTCGTCGTGCGCGGCCGGCGCATCGACCTGCCGATCGCCTCGACGGTGCTGCTGTCGCTGCTGGCGGCCGGCGTCGCGAAGCTGATCTGAGCGCGCGGGGCCCGGCTCAGGGGGTGGCGGGCCCCGCGCGCAGCTCGTCGAGCCCGAAGCGATCGACCTCGGCGAGCAGCGCGGCGAACTCGCGCGCGACGTGCGCGAGGATCGCCTCGCCCTTCGACGCGGTGGCGGCGGCGGCATTGCCGGTGGCGCCCTGCGGGTTCAGGTCCTGCGACATCCAGCTCAGTCGCGCCGCGGTGCCGCCGCCCAGCAGCGGGAAGTCGCGCGCGTGACGCTCGCGGCTCGACTCGAAACGCGCGGCGGCCTGCATGTCCACGCGCTGCGGCGCGATCGCGAGCATCAGCGAGGTCTCGAGCTCGCCGCCGTGCACGCCGAAGCGCAGTTCGTGCGCGTCGCCGATCCCGGGCGGCAGCCCGAGCGTGAACCAGCTCGTCGAGAACACCACCATGTCGTGCCGCAACCGCAGCTCGCGCCCGACGATGTCCATCGTCGAGACGTTGCCGCCGTGGGTGTTGAAGATCACCAGCTTGCGAATACCGGCGGCGGCGACCGACGCGCCGATCGCGAGCCAGTGGGCGATCAGCGTCGTGGCCGGCAGGCTCAGCGTGCCGGCGAAGCGCGCGTGCTCCTGGCTCGTGCCGATCGCCTGCGTCGGCAGGAACAGCACCGGGCTGTCGTCGGGCAGCAGGACCGCGGTGCGCCGCACGAAGGCGTCGGCCAGCGCGGCGTCGACATCGAGCGGCAGGTGCGGGCCGTGCTGCTCGATCGCCGCGACCGGCAGCACCGCGATCGCTCGGGTGCGATCGACGTGCTGGACATCGCGGGTCGTCAGGTCGGCCCAGAAGCGCGAGCGGCTCATCGCGGCGAGTGTAGCGCGCTCAACGCGGGCAGCCGTCGATCGCGGCGATCCGCGCCTGCGCGATCGCGGCCTTGATCGCGCCGGCGTCGGCGGCGTGCGCGCGCGCGATCGCACCCTGGTCGATCGCGCCGGCGGCGGACAGCGCGGCCGCGATCCGCGTGCCGGCGCGCACCGCGTCCGGCGCGCGCGCCGCGAGGATCTCGCACGCCTGCACGATCGCGTTAAAGCGCGGGGCGCGGCGGAACGCGTCGTTGCGCTCGAGCATCGCCAGCAGCGCCGCCGGGGCGGCGTCGGCCAGCGCGACGAAGCGCGCGTGCTCGCGCGCCACCGCGATCGCCACCTCGCGGCACTCGACGGGCACGCGATAGCGCTCGCACAGCGCCCGCAGCGCGTCGGCCTGCAGCTTCGCGGTCAGCACCGCGAATCGCACCTCGAGCGGCGCGTCGTCGCCGGCGCCGCGCGCGAGCGCCGCGCGGTCGATCGCGTCGGGCGCGGCGAGCGGCGCGAACAGCCGCTCCCACGCGCCGGCCTGCTCGAGCACCTCGATCATCCGCACCGGGTGCGGCGCCATCAGCCCGCGCGCGAGTTCCTGCCAGACGCGCTCGGCGACCAGTGCGTCGACCTCGCCGGCCGCGCTCATCGCCCGCATCAGCCGCATCGTGGCGGGCGCGACCTCGAAGCCCTCGAGCCGGGCCGCGAAGCGCGCGGTGCGCAGGATCCGCACCGGATCCTCGACGAAGGCCTCGCCGACGTGGCGCAGCACGCGCGCGCGCAGGTCCCGTACGCCGCCGAAGGGGTCGACCCGCTCGCCGGTCTCGGACACCGCGATCGCGTTGATCGTCAGGTCGCGCCGGCCGAGGTCCTCCTCGAGCGTGACGCCTGGCGCCGCGTGCACGGTGAAGCCGCGGTAGCCGGGTGCGGTCTTGCGCTCGGTGCGCGCCAGCGCGTACTCCTCGCGCGTGTCCGGGTGCAGGAACACCGGGAAGTCCTTGCCGACCGGCTTGTAGCCGGCGTCGACCATCTGCTGCGGCGTCGCGCCGACGACGACCCAGTCGCGGTCCTTGACCGGCAGGCCGAGGAGTTCGTCGCGGACCGACCCGCCGACGCGCCAGATCTTCACCGGCGCCGCCGCACCTCAGCGCCCCGCGCGGCGCCGTTCGGCGTTGTACGGCGAGTCGCCGGGCGCGAGGTAGCCGGGTGCGATGCGCTCGAGCGACACCGGGTCGATGTCGAGCAGCGGATCGATCGGCCCGCTCGCGACGTTGTCGACCTTCATCGAATCGAGGTTGTCTCGCGACATCAGCGTGGCGCCGGGCAGTCGTTCCATCAGGGCCGCCTGCAGGCGACCGAGGCCGTCGGGCAGCGTGAAGACGCGGCGCGGGTGGCCGCTCGCCGACCCGGCGAGCCGGATCAGCTGCTCGAGCGTGTGGACCGTCGGGCCGGCGACCTCGAAGCTGCGTCCCCGGGTCTGCAGCGCGTACGGGCCGATCAGGCAGTTGCGGATCGCGCACGCGAGGTCGCCGACGTACACCGGCTGGAAGCGCGCCTGCGTCGACGCGAGCGCGAGCACCGGCAGGAAGCGCTGCAGCGTCGCGAACAGCGACAGGAAGCTGTCGCCTTCGCCGAACACCACCGACGGGCGCAGGATCGTCCAGTCGAGCGGCGACGCGCGCACGATCCGCTCGGCGACCGCCTTCGAACGCAGGTAGCGCGAGGGCAGCCGCGCGACGTCGTCGACGTCGACGCCCAGCGCGCTCACCTGCACGAGGCGCCGGGGCGGCCCGCCGGTGCCGCGCGGGCGATCGGCGGCCGCGGCGACCAGCCGCTCCGCGAGCCGCACGTGCGCCTTCATGAAGTCGGGCCCCACGTCGTATTCGTCGCCGGCGGCGCGCCCGCCGCGACCGTGCAGGATGCCGACGAGGTTGACGACCGCGTCGGCGCGGTCGACCAGCCGCGCGAGCGTCGCGTCGTCGTGGATGTCGGCCTCGACGACGTCGGCCTGCGGCAGCACCAGCAGGTGCCGCGCGCGCTCGCGGCGTCGCGTCGGGACGGTGACGGCGCAGCCCGCCGCGTCCAGCAGCGGCACGAGGCGGCTGCCGATGAAGCCGCTGCCGCCGGTGACGAGGATCCGGATCATGGGGAATGGGCTTTCGCGTGGGCGGCGCTCAGGGCAGCCGGGTGGACCGGTCGCTGCGCGGCTCGACCGTGCCGAGCCACGCCTTGATCGATTGCGGCTTGCCGGTGAAGATCGCCGCGTAGTCGACCGCGTTGGACAGCACGTGCTTCACGTAGCCGCGAGTCTCGGTGAACGGGATGATCTCGGCGAAGATCGCGCCCTCGACCGCGTGCGGCAGCGATGCGCGCCACGCGTGCGCGCGGCGCGGGCCGGCGTTGTAGCCCGCCGACGCGAGGGCCTGCGAACCGTCGACGTCGTCGAGCACGTTCTTCAGGTAGAAGGTGCCGAACTCGAGGTTGGTCTTCAGGTCGTCGATCTGGTGTGCCCGGAAATCGGCACGGCCCATCTTCTTCGCGACCCAGCGCGCGGTGGCGGGCATCAGCTGCATCAGCCCCGACGCGCCGACGTGCGAGCGCGCGTCCATGACGAAGCGCGACTCCTGGCGGATCAGGCCGTAAACCCACGCCGGGTCGAGGTCCATGCCGGCGGCGATCGGGCGAAGCTCGTTCGCGAACGGCGCCGGGAAGCGCAGCGCGACGTCGGGCTCGCCGTCGCGGCGCTCGTCGGCGTTGATCGCGCGATCGAGCAGGCCCTGCCGGCGCGCCCACCACGCGGCCGCGTGCAATCGCGCCGGATCGAGGTCGCGCAGCACGAAGTTCCATTCGCGGTTGCCCTCGAAGCGCATGCCGAGGCGGTAGAACGCGATCGCGCGGGCGAAGCCCTCGTTGCCGTCGAAGGCGTCGACCTCGCTCGCCGGCGGCGGCGCGATCGAGGCCGGCACGCGCCACGCCTCGCCGAGCTCCTCGCGCGCGAGCTTGCCGTAGAAATCGCGCCGCGTGCGCAGTTCGCCGAAGATCGCCGACGCGCGCGCCGTCTGGCCGGTCGCGGCGAGCGCGCGGGCGAGCCAGTATCGCGAGCCCGGCTCGGCCCTGTCCTTCGCGGGCAGCGCCTCGATCCAGTGACGCACCATCGGCCAGTCGCGCTCGCGCAGCGCGGCCCGCATCAGGTTGTCGACGGTGGCCTCGCTCGCGACCGCCCCCTTCGCGTTGGCCGCCCAGCGGTGCGCGTCGGGTTGCATGCGGCGCATCGCGTGCGCGGCGATCTGCGACCACGCGAAGCGCCGGTCGGCGGTGCTCATCGCCGGCCCGACGCGGTCCATCTGGCGCGCGGCCGCTTCCGGGTCGGCGCGCGCGAGGCGCACCAGCGCGATCAGGCGCAGGTCGCCGCCCGGTCCCGCCTTCAGCGCGACATCGGGCTTTCGCAGCGCCAGTTGCACCTTCTGCACCTGCGTCGCGAGGCCCGACAGCGCCGCGGCCTCGAGGATGTCGTCGGCGGCGTTGGCCTCGAGCGCCAGCATCAGGCGCTGGCGGATCGTCCTGCGGTCAATGGTGCCGGTGTCGGCCAGCGCGCGGAACAGGCTCGAGCAGGCCTTCGTCAGGCCCACCGGGCGCATCACCAGCGCGAGCGCGGCCGGCAGGTCGGGCTTGCGCGCCGCGAGCCGCGACATCTGCGCGTAGCAGTCGGGCGAGGGCTCGTCCTTCAGGATCCATTGCGCGTACTGGGCGTCGAAGGTGCGCCAGTCTTCACGGCGCCCCAGCGCGAGCATCCAGTCGCGGCGCAGCAGGTCGCCGTCGATCGACTCGGGGTGACGCGCGAGGAACGCGCGCACTGCGCCGTCGGCCTCGCCGCTCAGCGATTCCGGGCGCTTGTCCGACAGCAGGATGCGAAGCCGCCAGTACTCGACGTAGCGGTACAGCGGGTGCGAGCGCGGGATCTTCGCTGCCGCCGCATCGTAGCGTTCGAGGTCGGCCTTCAGCATCGCCTTGCGCGCGTCCTCGAAGGCCTCCACGGTCGCCGGCGCCTCGGCGATCGCGAGCGCGGCGCGCGCCGGCGCGAGCGCCGAGCCCGACGCGCGCGCTTGGGGTGTTGCCGGGCGGGCGCCTTCGTCGGCGGCGGCGTGCGCCCCCGTCGGCGCCGCGATGCCGAGCGCAGCGGCGAGCAGTGCGGCCGCTGCCGCGAACGTCGCACGCGACACGGTCCGGGAGGCCCCGTGGGCGGGACGGCAGGAGGGGGCTTCGACCTGACGGTCGACTCGGATGCTCATGTGCGTTGACCTGTCGAATCGAGGATAACACGCAGCCCGCGGCGGGCGCGCGCGAAGGCCGTGGGCGCCAGGGCCCGGGCGCCGCTTCGCGTCCCGTACGACACGTGCGTCGGCGAAGCCCGTGCCGCGGGCCCGCGCGCGGCGCCGCCGGCTACTCGGCGGTGCTCGACGCCGGCTCGCGTGTCATCGACTCCATCGCCTCGCCCTGGTTGAAGCGCTGCACCCAGTCGGCGAACTTCTCGGCCGGCAGCGCCCGGGCGTACAGGAAGCCCTGCACGCGGTCGCAGCCCATCTCGCGCAGCAGGTGCACGGCGGCCGGGTTGTCCACGCCCTCGGCGAGCGCCCGCAGGTTGAACGCGTGCGCCAGGTCGACCAGCGCCTTGACGATCTGCTGGTCGCCACGGTCGTTCACCAGGTTCTGGATGAAGATCCGGTCGATCTTCAGTTCGTGGACCGGGAACTGGCGCAGGTACGCGAACGACGAGTACCCGGTGCCGAAGTCGTCGATCGACAGTTCGCAGCCGATGTTGCGCAGCGCGCGCATGCACTCGATCGTCGCGTGTTCGTTTCGCACGATCGAGTCCTCGGTCAGCTCGAACAGCAGCCGCTCGGGCGACACGCCCCAGGTCTCGCACGACTGCGCCACCTGCGACGCGAAGCCGCTGTCGTTCGCGGTCTTCGCCGACAGGTTCACGCCGATGCTCATCTCCATGCCCTGCGCCTGCCAGAGCGTCTGGTGGCGCAGCACCGTGTTGATCACGAACTGCGTGAGCTGGCCGATCATGCCGCGGTCGTCGCAGATCGACGCGATCAGCGCCGGGCTCACCCGCAGCGGGTGGTCCTGCGGCCAGCGGATCAGCGCCTCGGCCGCGACGCACTGGTTCGACGCGAGATCGATCTGCGGCTGGAAGTGCACCTCCAGCTCGTTCGAGTACAGGTTGCGCCGCAGCGCCTGTTCGATCTCGGCCATGCGCGCGGCGCTGTCGTCGACGCCGACCTGGCGCACCGACAGCCGGTCCTCGTGCTCCGAGGCCATCAGGCGCCCGTCCCACGCGCCCTGCAGCAGGCCGCCCATGCCGACGGCCGAGTTGCCGCTCCACGAGCCGCCGATCACCGGCTGCAACTGCGCGGTCGCGACGCGACGGTCGCTTTCGTCGAGGATGATCGGCAGGTAGAGCGACTCGCGGAACGCGGTCGCGATCGTGCGGGCGACCGACTCGTTCGCGACGTCGGCGACCAGCACCCAGATCTCGTCGTGGGAGGCCACCGCGTACCGGTCTTCAGGCCGCAGTCGCTGCTCGATGCGCGCGAGCACGTGCGACAGCACGAGCCCTGCCTGCGGATCGCGCGACAGCGCCTGAAGATGGTCCGAGCGGTTCAGCCGTATCGCGAGGAATAGCGGACGCCCGTCGAACTTGCGCTGCAGCAGCTGCTGGCCGAACGCGAGCAGCTCGTTGGGCGTCAGCCGCATCGTGGGAGCGGATTCAGGAGAGGATGCCATTCTGCTTGGCCACTTCGTCGAGGTAGTAATCGCGCAGCTTGAAGCCGAACGCGCCCGCCGGCAGGCCGCGGGTGATCCTGCACGGCTTGCCTTCCTTCTTCTTGCCTTCCTTGAACAGGTCGCGTTCGAGCGGCTGCGCGAGCGGCGACTTGTCGGGCGCCGAGATCACGAGCACCTTCGGCTCGAGCCGCCGGATGCGGTTGTGCGCCACCACGACCGCGACCTCGCCGGTGTTGAGCTCGACCATGCTGCCGACCGGGAACACGCCGACCGCCTGCACGAACTGCTCGACCAGCGGCTCGTGGAACGACGTGCCGGTCCACTCGTACAGGTTCATCAGCGCGTCCTGCGGCGCCGACGCGTTCGCATAGGCGCGCGGCGTGATCAGCGCGGCGAAGGAATCGGCGATCGCCGCCATCTTGCCGTAGATGCTGATCTGCGGTCCCTTCAGGCCCTTCGGGTAGCCCGATCCGTTCACCCGCTCGTGGTGCTGCGCGATCCCGTTGACGACGACCTCGGGCAGCGGCGGGCCTTCGGCGAACACCGAGAGCCCGAGCGTCACGTGCTCCTTGACCTTCTCGAACTCGGCCGGGCTCAGCATGCCGGGCTTCTCGAGGATCGCGCGCGGCACCTTCGTCTTGCCGATGTCGGCGAGCATGCCGATCTGACCGAGGTGATTGAGCTCGCGCTTCGGAAAGCCGAGGTGGCGGCCCAGTGCCACCAGGTACAGCGCGACCTTCACGCCGTGGTTGTAGGTCGTGATGTCCTCTTCGCGCAGCCGCGCGATCCACATCAGCGCGTCGGGGTTGTCGAGCATGCTGTCGACCATCGAGTCGACCGCGGCGCCGACGTCCTTGACCTGCGGCAGCTTGCCCGACCGGATGTCGCTGACCATGTCGGCGAGCACCGATTCACCGCGGGTGAAGGCCTGGCGTGCGCGCGGCAGCTCCTCGACCATCGAGCGGCGGTCCTTGTGCACGACCCGCTCGACGCCCGCCGGCATGAACGCCGCCGGATCGGTCTCGCGAGGGGCCTCGATCACCGTCTCCCGCCCGAGCAGGTTGAACGCCCAGCCGAACATCCGGCCGACGATGCCTTCCTCGTTCGCCTCGGCCTTCGCGACCGCGGTCTGCTTGACCATCGCGCGGAAGCGCTCCCGCGTCTGCTGGCTGATCCGCACGTCGGCGCGGCTCTTGTACGGCTTCTTCGCGCCGGCGTCCTCGGTCTGCGACGCGGCGCGCGCGACGATCGGCCCGGCGATCCCCGGCGTCGCGGCGTCGCTGCTCGCGCGCTGGCGCGCCCGCAACATCGCGGCGTCGGCGGCCTCGGCCGCGCCGCCTGCGCTACCACTCGCGACGCTGCTGGTCCAGCCCACCGCGACGCTCGAGCCCGGCCGCGCGACCGGCACGAAGGGCTTGGGCTTCTCCGCGGCGTCCTCGGGCGCGTTCGTCCGGATTTCGACCCGGCGCACGATCTCGGCCGCAGCCGGCGTCGACCGGTCGATGTCCACGTACGCGTACTCGCAGTACTTGCCGAGCGTGTCGAGCTCGACCTGGCTGTCGATCAGGAAGCCCTGCAGCAGGAACGGCGTGTCGAGCCATGGCCGGTCGAGCTCGACGACGAACATGCCCATCCGCAGATCGTCGGCGCCGATCTGGTAGCGGCGACTCGTCGTCGTCGCGGTGCCGGTGAGGGTCGTCTGTTCGAGAATCGTGGCCAACTTGCCTTCTCCTGGCGCATCGCTGTGAGAGTGGGCCGGGCGCGAGTTGCGCCTTTTCCAACAGTCATCTTAGCGACGCGGGGAGGGTGGGCCAACCCGAACGCCGTCCGTTCGACGGTTCGAGGCAACGCAAGCCGATGGACGGACGGCGAAGCGACGCCGACGGAGGGCGGCGTCGCGACCACGACGTCTGGCTATCTTCCCGACTGCCGCACCGCCCGCCAGATCTCGGCGCTCGGCCCGGCCTGGTTGAGCGTGTAGAAGTGGATGCCGGGCACCCCGGCCGCCACCAGTTCGTCGACCAGCGCCGTCACCACCTCGTGCCCGAAGGCCTTGATCGACGCGGTGTCGTCGCCGAAGCCGGCGAGCCGCAGCCGGATCCAGCGCGGGATCTCGGCGCCGCAGGTGTCCGAGAAGCGGGCGAGCTGCGTGAAGTTGGTGATCGGCATGATGCCCGGCACGATCGGGATGTCGATGCCGCGGGCGCGCACCCGCGCGACGAAGTCGAAATACGCGGCAGCGTTGAAGAAGTACTGCGTGATCGCCGAGTCGGCGCCCGCGTCGACCTTGCGCAGGAAATTGTCCAGGTCGTGCGCGGGCGAGGGGGCCTGCGGGTGCATCTCGGGGTACGCCGCGACCTCGATGTGGAACCAGTCGCCGCTGTGCGCGCGGATGTACCCGATCAGCTCGTTCGCGTAGCGGAATTCGCCGTGATCGACCATGCCCGAGGGCAGGTCGCCGCGCAGCGCCACCAGCCGCCGGATGCCGCGGGCCCGGTAGTCGTCGAGCAGTTCGCCGATCGACGCCTTCGTCGCGCCGATGCACGACAGGTGCGGCGCCACCGCGCGCCCGGCCTCGGCGATCTGCGCCACCACGCCCAGCGTCTTCTCGCGCGTGCTGCCGCCGGCGCCGAAGGTCACGCTGTAGAACGCCGGCTCCAGCGCGTCGAGCGCCTCGCGCGTCGCCCGCAATTTCTCAAGGCCTGCCGGCGTGTTCGGCGGGAAGAACTCGAAGCTGAGGATCGTCATGTGAATAAAGGGGTCAGGACAATTAATCGGGACAATCAATCGAGCTGCCGGCAGGGGGCGCTGGCTCGATCGTGCGCCGGCGCACGCTGCGCGACAAGGAAGAACTCCCGGTTCCCGTCGGTGCCCGGCGGCCGCGCGGCGAGCCACCGCGCCGCGTCCCAGCCGGCCTCGGCGGCGCGCTCGAGGGCGTGCAGCCGCAGTGCGTCGAGATCGGCATCGCGCCGCACGACGCCGTGCGCGTCGAGCGCGCGCGGCCCCAGTTCGAACTGCGGCTTCACCAGCATCGACAGCCACGCGCCGGGCGCCGCGATCGCCCGGAGGCGGGACAGTTCGCCGACGCTCGAGATGAACGACAGGTCCGAGACGATCATCGCGAAGGGCGCGAGGCCGTTCGCGGCGAGCCAGCCGCCGTCGAGCGAGCGCACGTGGGTCTTCTCGAAGCAGCGGATCGACGGGTGGCTCGCCAGCGAGGGCGCGAGCTGCCCGTGGCCGACCTCGACGCCGACGACGCCCGCGGCGCCACGGCGAAGCAGGCAGTCGGCGAAGCCGCCGGTCGACATGCCGCAGTCGAGCACCGTGAGGCCGGTGCAGTCGATGCCGGCGTCCTCGAGCGCGGCCTCGAGCTTCGCGCCGGCGCGCGACACGAAGCGAGACTCGACCGACTCGGCGACCTCGAGCTGCGCGCTGCGGTCGATCGGCTCGGACGCGCGCTCGACGACGCGCGCGGCGCCGCCCGCGGTGACGACCCTGACGACGCGGTCGTCGATCAGCCGCTGCGCGAGCGATCGCGACGCGACGAGGCCGCGCTCGACCAGCGCGCGGTCGGCGCGCAGCAGCGCCGAGCGCCGTGCCGGGTCCGCCGGCGTGTTCAGAGCACGCCTCCGTCCGGGATGATCGTCGGCTTCGACGGGTCGTACTGCTGGTTGAGCCAGACGATCAGCGACGCGTAGCCGCACGACTCGAGGTCTTCCGGGATGTAGTTCGCGATCGTGCCGCAGAAGTCGAAATGCTCGCGCAGCTGGAAGTTCAGCACCGGATCCTTCAGGTCACCCCAGATCACGCGCTTCACGTAGGTATCGACCGACATGTCGCCCGCGTGCAGGTGATAGCCGGGCAGCCTGCCGCACGCGATGATCCGCTTGAGGTTCAGCCGCTTGCAGATCTTGCGTCGCGCGTCGTACAGCGCGTGGCCGACGCGCTGGCCGCGAAGCGTCGGGTCGACGAAGACCTCGGCGCCGTACAGCGTGCGCCCCATCGGCACGTGGTTGTCGAAGGTGCCGGCGGCGGTGATCTCGCGCCAGCTGTGCTCGATCGACCAGTCGTCCCACTGCACGATCATCGAGCTCGCGCAGCCCACCAGCCGCTCGTCGTAGTAGACGACCACCTGCCCCTGCAGGAAGACGTCGATCTGGTGCTTCACCCGATCGGGCGTCCACGGATCGATGTCGGGGTAGATCCGGCGCTGCAGCGCGATCAGCGCGTCGATGTCCGATGCCTGGGTGTGCCTGACGATCAGGCGGGCCATGGTGTCCTCCCGTCTGCCGCGCGTCGCGCAGCCGGTGGCGGCACCGGGCGCGCGAACGCGCCCGGCGTGCGGTCCCCGAAGATCAATACCGGTAGGTGTCGGCCTTGTACGGGCCCTGCTGCGGCAGCCCGAGGTAGTCTGCCTGCGCCTTCGTGAGCTCGGTGAGCTGCGCGCCCAGCTTCATCAGCTGCAGCCGCGCGACCTTCTCGTCGAGGTGCTTGGGCAGCACGTAGACCTTGCCCTTCTGGTACTTCTCCTTGTGCGCCCACAGCTCGATCTGCGCGATCGTCTGGTTCGCGAACGACGAGCTCATCACGTACGACGGGTGCCCGGTACCGCAGCCCAGGTTCACCAGCCGGCCCTCGGCGAGCATGATGATCCGCTTGCCGTCGGGGAACACGATGTGGTCGACCTGCGGCTTGATGTTCTCCCAGGTGTACTTCTCGACCGACGCGATGTCGATCTCGTTGTCGAAGTGGCCGATGTTGCAGACGATCGCCTGGTCCTTCATCTTCGCCATGTGGTCGTGCGTGATCACGTCCTTGTTGCCGGTCGCGGTCACGAAGATGTCGGCCTTGTCGCACGCGTAGTCCATCGTCACCACGCGATAGCCCTCCATCGCGGCCTGCAGCGCGCAGATCGGGTCGATCTCGGTCACCCACACCTGCGCCGACAGCGCGCGCAGCGCCTGCGCGCTGCCCTTGCCGACGTCGCCGTAGCCGGCGACGACCGCGACCTTGCCGGCGATCATCACGTCGGTCGCGCGCTTGATGCCGTCGACCAGCGACTCGCGGCAGCCGTAGAGGTTGTCGAACTTGCTCTTCGTCACCGAGTCGTTGACGTTGATCGCGCGGAACGCGAGCTCGCCCTTCGCGCTCATCTGCTGCAGGCGCGCGACGCCGGTCGTCGTCTCTTCCGTCACGCCGACGATCGCGTCCAGGCTGCGCTGGTAGAACGTCGGATCCTTCGCGAGCTTCGCCTTGATCGCGGCGAACAGGAACTTCTCCTCCTCGCTGCCCGGCTTCGAGATCAGCGACGCGTCCTTCGCCGCCTTCGCGCCCAGGTGCAGCAGCAGCGTCGCGTCGCCGCCGTCGTCCAGGATCATGTTCGACGGCTGCCCGTCGGCCCACTCGAAGATGCGGTGCGTGTACTCCCAGTACTCCTCGAGCGACTCGCCCTTCACCGCGAACACCGGCACGCCGGTCGCGGCGATCGCCGCAGCGGCGTGGTCCTGCGTCGAGAAGATGTTGCACGAGGCCCAGCGCACCTGCGCGCCGAGCGCGGTCAGCGTCTCGATCAGCACGGCGGTCTGGATCGTCATGTGCAGCGAACCGGTGATGCGCGCGCCCTTAAGCGGCTTGGCCTGCGCGTATTCCTTGCGGATTGCCATCAGGCCGGGCATCTCGGTCTCGGCGATCGTCATCTCCTTGCGGCCCCAGGCGGCGAGGTTGATGTCTGCGATCTTGTAGTCGGAGAAGTTCTTGGTGTCGACGGGTGCGTTCATTGGGGTGGGCTCCAGGGGAGGCAGAGGGTTTGCGACGGTCGATCCTAAAGGGATGCGACGAGGGCGAACGCAGGCGGGTGCAACGGGGTAGCGGATCCGAGAACCCAAAAAAAAGACGCCTGCAGTCCTTTTGGGGGGAGTGCAAGCGTCGTTCGTTCGTGTCGAGCCTGGCTGCCGACGGACCGTTCATCCGCGACAGTCGCAACGCTTCTCGACCGAGCGCATTATAGACGCGGGCCGGGGGGCTTGCGGGGGAATTTCCGACGAGTGGTGGGGGTGGTGCCTGAGGCTTCGCGACGGGCGCACGGGGGGCGGGGGTGCCTGAGGCCCCGCGACGGGCGCACGGGGTGCGGGGGCGGAGGCCGCTCACGGGCAGGCGCACGGCGCCTGCCCGCGCGATGGCTCGCGGCGCATGCGCCGCGTCGACCGTGCACCCTGCGGGTGCCCGATCGAGCGCCCTCGCGCCCGCCGCTTCCTCGTCCCCGCCGATCGGCCCGCGTCCGCGCTGAGCGCGCGGCGCCGGCCTTCCGGCGCGCGCCAAAGGCGCGCGCCCCCGTCGGCTCCTTCGGACAGCCGGCGGCCCGCGGCCAACGCCCCCGCCCCCCGCGCGCCCGCCGCGAAGCCTCCACTCCCGTGGTGCACGGCGGGAGGGCAGAGCAACGCCGTGCACGGGACGAGTTGCACGGGAGGCGATCGTGGTCTGTTTGGTGCTCGTGCGGGCCGCGCTACTGCGAGTTCGACCGCGCGCAGGTTCGCGCTCGAGACGCCTCGCCGACTCGGGCTGACGCGTTCAACGGGGGTTGTCGGGGCTGGCAATGCACTGCGGTGCTTGGGGGCCGCGGCGGGGGTGGGGCGGGTGCGGGCCTCGGGCGCGAGCCGCCTGCCGCCGAAGAAGGGGCGGTGTGGCCGGGGCCGAAGGGCCCGGCCGGCGCGCTCGCGCGGCGCGTTCAGCGCCGTGCAGGCCGCCGCCGCCCCGCCGAGGCGGAGGCGGGCGAAGGGGTGGTCCTTGCCCGGGCCCTACGGGTCCGGGCAAGGATTCGACGCATGCGTCGAAAACCCCGTAGCGGTCCGGCGCCGCGAGGCGCCGGACCGTGAGCGAACGTCGCCCGCACCCGACCCGCCCCCGCCGCGGCCCCGCGCACGGCCCATCCGCGACCTAAGCGCGTCGCGGATCCACCTGCAAGAACCCGGACGCTAGACCGACGCCTTCAGCGCCTCGGCCTTGTCGGTCCGCTCCCACGAGAACTCCGGCTCCTCGCGGCCGAAGTGCCCGTACGCGGCGGTCTTCGCGTAGATCGGGCGCAGCAGGTCGAGCATCTTCACGATGCCCTTCGGGCGCAGGTCGAAGTGCTGCTGGACCAGCTGCGAGAGCTTCTCGTCGCTGATCTTGCCGGTGCCCTCGGTCGTCACCATGATCGAGGTCGGGCGGGCGACGCCGATCGCGTAGCTGACCTGCACCAGGCACTTGGTGGCGAGGCCCGACGCGACGATGTTCTTCGCGACGTAGCGCGCCGCGTAGGCGGCCGAGCGGTCGACCTTCGACGGATCCTTGCCGGAGAACGCGCCGCCGCCGTGCGGCGCCGCGCCGCCGTAGGTGTCGACGATGATCTTGCGCCCGGTCAGGCCGGCGTCGCCCTGCGGGCCGCCGACGACGAAGCGGCCGGTCGGGTTCACCAGGTACTTGATCTCGCCCTTCATCCACTCCTTGGGCATCACCGGCTTGATGATCTCCTCGATGACCGCCTCGCGGATGGTGGCGTTGGAGACGTCCGGCGCGTGCTGGGTCGAGATCAGCACGGTGTCGACCGAATGCACCTTGCCGTCGACGTAGCGCAGCGTGACCTGCGACTTCGCGTCCGGCCGCAGCCAGGCGAGGCGGCCGTCGCGGCGCAGGTGCGCCTGGCGCTCGACGAGGCGGTGCGAGTAGTGGATCGCGGCCGGCATCAGGACGTCGGTCTCGTCGCATGCGTAGCCGAACATCAGGCCCTGGTCGCCGGCGCCCTGGTCGAGGTCGTCCTGCGCGTCGGCGGCCTTGTCGACGCCCTGGCCGATGTCGCGGCTCTGGGTGCCGTAGCAGACCTGCACCGAGCAGCCCTTGTAGTCGATGCCGTACTCGGTGTTGTCGTAGCCGATGCGCTTGAGCACGTCGCGCGCGATGTCGATGTACTTGGGCGCGGCGTTCGAGGTGATCTCGCCGGCCAGCAGCACGAGGCCGGTGGTGCAGAGGGTTTCCGCAGCGACACGCGATTTCGGGTCGCCGGCGAGGTGCGCGTCGAGGACGGCGTCGGAAATCTGGTCGGAAACCTTGTCGGGATGGCCTTCCGACACCGATTCCGAGGTAAAGAGATAATCGCTGGGTTTGCTGCTCACGCACTTCTCCATTCGGTTGTGACCGGCGTTGCCGGTCTTCTGGAGAAGCGGCGACGCTTTAGCGGTTGTCGTGTACTTCTGCCACCCCGCAAGTTGTCTGTTTAACTCAGTGGCGTTGCAATTATAGCCAACGGAACCGGCGTCGATGCCGTGAAAAGCGTCATGTCCATCAAAATGATGTCGATGCCCGACGCCGCCCGATGATGCTCCTGTCGCTCCGACTGCTGTCCCGCCTGCCGCTGGCGCTCCTGCACGCGCTCGGCGCGTTTGCGGGGGTGCTCGCCTACGCCGCGGTGCCGGGTTTCCGCCGCAAGACGCGCGACAACCTCGAGACGGCGGGGCTGTACAGCCGCTCGCTCGCCTGGCGCAGCGCCGCGCACGCGGGCATGGGCACGCTCGAGCTCGCGTGGGTCTGGTTCCGGCCGCTCGCCCAGGTGCTCGCGCTGACCGACGCGCGCCAGCTCGGGCCGGCGACCGACGGCGCCGCGGCGAACGGGCGGATCTTCCTGACGCCGCACATCGGCTGCTTCGAACTGAGCGCGAAGGCCTTCTCGACCTTCGCGCCGATGACGATCATCTACAAGGCGCCGCGCCGCGACGACCTGCACCGGCTGCTGCAGCGCGCGCGCGCGCACCCCGGGCTGACCTTCGTGCCGGCGGACGCGTCCGGCGTGCGGGCGCTGTTCAAGGCGCTGCGCCGTGGCGAGGCGATCGGCATCCTGCCCGACCAGGTGCCGACGGTCGGCGAGGGCGAGTGGGCGCCGTTCTTCGGGCGCCCGGCATTCACGATGACGCTCGCGTCGCGGCTGGCCGAGCGCAGCGGTGCCGCGGTCTACATGCTCGCGAGCTGGCGCCTGCCGCGAGCCGCCGGCTGGCGCATCGACGTGCGCCCGATCGACGACACGCCCACGCCCGAGCGGATCAACCGGGAGGTCGAGGCGATCGTGCGCATCGATCCCCGCCAGTACTACTGGAGCTACAACCGCTTCAAGGTGCCGCAGGGATCGCTGCCGGCCGCGGCCGGGCTCGTCGATGGGGCAGGTGCATGAACTGGCCAAGGACCCGATGAACGCGCCGGCGGCCCAACAGGAGCGCGCGTCGCACGCGGGCGCCCACGCCGGCGACGCCGCCGTCGCGCTGGATACGGGTGCGGCCGGTGGCCGTCGGGTCGGTGCGGGCGTCGCCGCGGTCGACGCCGCAGCCGGCGGGGCAGCCGGGGACGATGGCACCGCGGCACCCGGCGTCGGCGCGCGTCTCGCGCAGGCGGGCTCGGTCGCGATGCTGACGCTGCTGCGGCTGGTGTCGTTCGCGCCGTACGCGGTCCTGCGCCGCATCGGCGACGCGGGCGGGATGCTGCTCTACTGGCTGGTCGTGCCGCGGCGGCGCATCGCGCGCACGAATCTGCGCTTGTGCTTCCCCGAGCTGTCCGAGGCCGAGCGCGTCGCGCTGATGAAGGCGCATTTCCGCTACTTCACCCGCAGCTTCTTCGACCGGTTCGTGCTCTGGTACCAGCCCGAGTCGCGCATCCGCGACCTGGTGCGCGTCGAGGGCGTCGCGCACCTCGAGGCGGTGGCGGGGCGGCCGGTGATCCTGCTCGCGCCGCACTTCGTCGGGCTCGACGCGGGGGGCACGCGGATGTCGATCGAGCGCCGGATGTTCTCGATGTTCGCGAACCAGAAGAACCAGGTGCTGAACCAGGCGATGCGCGAAGGGCGCTCGCGCTTCAACGACGCGATGCTGCTGTCGCGGCTCGACGGGCTGCGCACGGCGATCCGCCTGCTTCGCCAGCAGGTGCCGTTCTATTTCCTGCCGGACATGGACCTGGGCGCGCGCGACGCGGTGTTCGTGCCCTTCTTCGGCGTGCCCGCCGCCACCGTCACCTCGGTCGCGCGGCTCGCGCAGATGACCGGCGCGGTGGTCGTGCCGTGCGTGACCGAGATGACCGACGACGGCTACGTCTGCCACTTCCACCCGGCGTGGGAAGACTATCCCGGCGCCGACCTGGCGCAGGCCACCGCGCGGATGAACCGCTTCATCGAGGACCGGGTGCGCGAGATGCCGGCGCAGTACCTGTGGACGCACAAGCGCTTCAAGACGCGCCCGCCGGGCGAGCCCGACCTGTACGCGCGGGCGGCGCAGCTGTCGTGACCGCCGATGCCGAGGGCGCGTCGGTCGTGATCGTCGATGCGGCCGTGCCGGCGCGCGCGATCGGTGTCGGGCCGGGGGGTTGACGATGTCGTTCAGGCTGGCGTTCACCAAGATGCACGGCGCGGGCAACGACTTCGTCGTCGTCGACGCGACGCGCGCGCCGGTGTCGCTGACGCGCGCGCAATGGCGCTGGGTCGCGGACCGGCACTTCGGCGTCGGCGCCGACCAGATCCTGGTCGTGCAGCCGCCGGACGCGCCCGACGTCGACTTCGTCTATCGCATCTTCAACGCCGACGGCGGCGAGGTCGAGCAGTGCGGCAACGGTGCGCGCTGCTTCGTGCGCTTCGTGCGCGATCGCGGCCTCACGACCAAGGACGCGATCCGCGTGCGCACGCTCGGCGGCGTCATCGAGCCGCGGGTGGCGGCGGACGGTCGCATCGAGGTCGACATGGGCCGACCGGTGTTCGAAGCCGCGCGCGTGCCCTTCGTGCCGGACGGGCTCGCGTCGCGCACGCAGGGCGACGCGACGCTGTGGGCGCTGCCGCTGGACGAAGCGCGGCTGCCGGTGCACGACGCCGCGCGCACGCGCCGCACCACCGTCGACGACCCCGCCGCGTACGACCCCGAGGGCCGTCCGCCGGGCCTGCTCGAACGCGTCGCGCGTCATCTGCAGTCGGCGTCGGGCGCCGAGGCCGGCGGCACCGCGGCCGCGCGCACGGACCCCGCCCGAACGGACCCCGGGCGGTTGCGCTGGATCGAGGTCGTGTCGATGGGCAACCCGCACGCGGTGCAGATCGTCGACGACGTCGAAGCCGCACCGGTCGGGATCGACGGGCCCGTCATCGAATCGCACGTCCGATTCCCGCAACGCGTGAACGCGGGTTTCATGCAAATCGCATCACGAAGCGAGGTGCATCTGCGGGTCTTCGAGCGCGGTTCGGGCGAAACGCTCGCGTGCGGCAGCGGCGCCTGCGCCGCTGTGGCGAGCGGAGTACACCGAGGGTTACTCGAGCGCAACGTTCACGTCCACACGCGGGGTGGGCGCCTTACCATTCGTTGGGAAGGGGCGCAGGTCCTGATGACGGGGCCGGCCGAAACGGTGTTCTCGTCGGAGGTGCTGGTCCCGGACGAGCCCTTCGCGGGGACGCGATGACCCGCAGGCGCAAGCCGAACGACGACCGGACGAGACGCGCGGTCGCGAAACCCGAGAGAACCGAAGCGAAGATGAGCCCTGCTGCACCCGTGACCGCCTCCGACGTCGACCTCGTTCCGACGACCCTGCCGCTCGCCTTCGACGCCGACGCCGCCGGCATCGCGCACCCCGATCAAGCGCAGCGCACCGGACAGGTCGGCGAGCGCTCGGTCGCCGCCGGCAACCACGCACGCATCGACGGCGACGCGGGCGGTGACGCGGGGGCCGAGACGGCCGGGCCGGACGCGCGCGCGATCGACGACCAGGTGGTCGCCGACTGGCTGGCGGCGAATCCGGCGTTCTTCGACCAGCACGCCGACCTGCTCGCCGAAGTGCGCATCCGCCATCCGCACGGGGGTCAGGCGATCTCGCTGGTCGAGCGCCAGGTGGCCGTGCTTCGCCAGAAGAACAAGGCGCTCGAGGCGAAGATGGCCGACCTGATCCGGATCGGACAGGAGAACGACGCGATCGGCGCCCGGCTGCAGTTCCTGACCCGCGAGCTCTTGCGCGCGAGCGATCGCGCGTCGCTTCCCGAGGTGCTGCTCGCCGGCCTGCGCGACGGCTTCAGCGTCCCGCAGATCGCGATCCGCCTCTGGAACGTCGTTGCGCTGCCGGCGCCGTGGTCGGAGCCGGTCGATGCGGACACGCGCCGGCGCATCGACGACCTCGCGCTGCCGTACTGCGGCCCGAACTCGAACTTCGCGGTCGCGCGCTGGCTCGACGGCGCAGGCGCCGACACCGCGTCGATCGCACAGCTGCCATTGCGCGTGGGCGCGCGCCGCGAGACCTTCGGCGTGCTGGTGCTGGGCAGCGCCGACGCCGGGCGCTTCCAGGCCGGCATGGGCACCGCGTTCCTCGAACGGATCGCCGAGATCGCGAGCGCGTCGCTGTCGCGGCTGATCGAGCCGGCCGCCTGAATGGCCGCTGGCGCAGTCGGCGACCCGGCGCCGACGCGCGTCGCCGCCGCGCAGCCGCGCGTGGACCCCGCGCAGCCGCAGGTCGACGCCTGGCTCGAGCGCCTGCGCACCGAACGCGGCGCGGCGCCGCTGACGATCGCCGCCTACCGTCGCGACCTCGCGCGGCTCGTCGCGCTCGCGCGCGGCACGGTTTCGGGTGCGGCCGGTGGTGCTGCCGGTGGCGCGGCGGCTGGCGCGGCGGCCGGTGGTGCGGCCGGTGGCGCGGCGGCCGGGATCGACTGGTCGCGCGTCGGTGAGGCGCAGGTGCGCCGCTGGGTCGCGCTGCTCGCGCGCGATGGGCTCGGCGCTCGGTCGATCGCGCGTGTCCTGTCGGCGTGGCGCGGCTTCTTCGACTGGCTGGCCGAGCACGAGGGCCTGGTCTCGAACCCGGTGCGCCCGGTGCGCGCGCCCAGGCGGCCGCGCCACCTGCCCAAGGCGCTTCCGGTGGACGAGACGATCCGGCTGGTCGAGCCGGCGGGCGGGGCGTCGCCGATCGACTTCGAGGCGCTGCGCGACCAGGCGATGGTGGAGCTGCTCTACTCGAGCGGGCTGCGCCTGTCCGAGCTCACCTCGCTCGACGCGCGCCACGAGCACGGGGTCCGCGGCGAGCATTCGCGAAGCTGGTTCGACGCGGCCGCGGCCGAGGTGACGGTGCTCGGCAAGGGCGGCAAGACGCGCAGCGTGCCGGTCGGGCGCAAGGCGATGGCCGCGCTCGAGCGCTGGCTCGACGCGCGCCGCGAGTGGCTGGATGCGAACCCGTCGGTGCGCCAGCCGGCGCTCTTCCTGACGCGCCGCGGCACGCGCCTGTCGAACCGCTCGGTGCAGATGCGCCTGCGCGCACTCGCGCTGCGGCGCGACGTGCCCACGCAGGTGCACCCGCACGTGCTGCGGCATTCGTTCGCGAGCCACATGCTGCAGTCGAGCGGCGACCTGCGCGCCGTGCAGGAGCTGCTCGGGCACGCGAACATCGCGACGACGCAGATCTACACCTCGCTCGACTTCCAGCGGCTCGCGAGCGTGTACGACGCGGCGCATCCGCGCGCGCGCCGCGTGCCTGCGTCCGCCGTCGACGGCACCCCCGAGTGAGCGGGGCGGGCAGGTCCGGCGGCGGCGCCGCCGCCGTCGTCGCGCTGCGTGCCGGCAAGGAGCGGCCGCTGCTGCGCCGCCACCCGTGGGTGTTCTCGAACGCCGTCGCGCGGGTCGGCGGCAGCCCGCAGCCCGGCGAGACGGTGCGGGTGCAGGCCGCCGACGGGCGCTTCCTCGCCTGGGCAGCGTTCAGCCCGCACTCGACGATCCGCGCGCGCTGCTGGAGCTTCGTCGAGTCCCAGCGCGTCGACGCCGCGCTCCTCGACGCGCGGGTGGCCGCCGCCGTGCGGGCGAGGGCGGCGCTCGCGGCGCGCACCGACGCGATCCGGCTGGTATTCGGCGAGGCCGATGGGCTGCCCGGTCTCGTCGTCGACCGCTACGCAGACACGCTGGTGCTGCAGTTCCTGTCGGCCGGCGTCGAGCACTGGCGCGACGCACTCGTCGACGCGGTCCGGCGCCACGTGCCGTCCGCGCGCGCAGGCTACGAGCGCAGCGACGCGTCGGTGCGCGAGCGCGAGGGGCTCGCATCGCGCACCGGCCCGCTGTGGGGCGATCCGGCGCCGGTCGTGCGCGTGCGCGAAGACGGCATCGACTACCGCGTCGACATCGTGTCGGGCCACAAGACGGGCTTCTACATCGACCAGCGCGACAACCGGCGCCGGGTACGCGAACTGGTCGCGGCGATGGTCGACTCCGGTACGGGTACCGCTGCCGCGGCGCCGCAGGTCCGGGTGCTCAACTGCTTCTGCTACACCGGCGGCTTCTCGCTCGCCGCACTCGCCGGGGGCGCCAGCTTGGTGCATTCGATCGACTCGAGTGCCGACGCGCTCGCGACCGGCCGCGACCTGGTGGCGCTCAACGGCTTCGCCGCCGGCGGCGCCGCACGCGACGAATGGGTCGAGGCCAACGTCTTCGACGCGCTCAAGCGACTCGACGCGGCCGACGCGCGCTTCGACCTCGTCGTGCTCGATCCGCCCAAGTTCGCCGCGAGCGCGGCCCACGTCGAGCGCGCCGCGCGGGCCTACAAGGAGATCAACCTGAAGGCGATGCGGCTGCTCGCGCCCGGCGGGCACCTGCTGACCTTCTCCTGCTCGGGCGCGATCGGCGTCGACCTCTTCCAGAAGATCGTCGCCGGCGCGGTCTTCGACGCCGGCGTCGACCTGCAGCTGCTCGCCCGGCTGCAGGCCGGCACCGACCATCCGATGGCGATGACGCACCCCGAGGGCGAGTACCTGAAGGGCCTGCTGCTGCGCCGGCCCTGACCCGGCGGTTCGTGCGGTGCAGCGTGCCGGCGGTGCGCGCGCGGCGACGTGCCGGCGCGCGTCGCGACGGCTTTCAGGGGGCGGAAAGTGCCTTCCGGGGTCTTTACCCTCCGGCCGCGGTGGCGCGTACAATCCGTCCCCTTTCAGGCTTGGCGGGAACCGAAGCACATGGCCGACAAACACATCCCGGCGACCATCCTCACCGGCTTTCTCGGCAGCGGCAAGACCACCTTGCTGAACAAGATCCTGCACGAGAACCACGGCATGAAGATCGCCGTCATCGAGAACGAGTTCGGTGAAGAGGGCGTCGACAACGAGATCCTGCTGCGCGAAACCACCGAGCAGATCGTCGAGATGAACAACGGCTGCATCTGCTGCACCGTGCGCGGCGACCTGATCCGCATCCTCGGCGACCTGAAGGCCCGGCGTGACAAGGGCGAACTCGACTTCGAGCGCGTCGTGATCGAGACCACCGGCCTCGCCGATCCCGGGCCGGTCGCGCAGAGCTTCTTCATCGACGACGACATCGCCGACGCCTACCTGCTCGACGCCGTGATCACGATCGTCGACGCGAAACACGGCGCGAAGCAGCTCGACGAACACCGCGAGGCGCAGGAGCAGGTCGGCTTCGCCGACCGCATCCTGATGAGCAAGACCGACCTGGTCGACGACACCGAGCGCGAGGCGCTGCGCCAGCGGCTCGCGCGCATCAACCCGCGCGCGACGATCAAGCCGGTCGAGTTCGGCAAGGCCGACGTCTCCGACGTGCTCGACATCCGCGGCTTCAACCTGAACGCGATCCTCGAGATCGACCCCGAGTTCCTCGACGACGACGAGCACACGCACGACGAGCAGGTCTCGTCCTTCGTGTTCAAGTCCGAGCGCCCGTTCGACGGCCTGAAGCTCGAGGAGTTCCTCGGCGGCATCGTCCAGGTCTACGGCCCCGACCTGCTGCGCTACAAGGGGGTGCTCTACGTCAAGGGCTCGGAACGCCGCATGGTGTTCCAGGGCGTTCACATGCTGATGGGTGCGGATTCCGGCAAGCGCTGGGAGCGTGGCGAAAAACCATCGAGCAAGATGGTGTTCATCGGGCGGAATCTACCGAAGGACACCTTCGTCAAGGGGCTGGAGCAGTGCCTGGCCTAGTGTCGACCGTCGCTTGCCGACGCAAGGAGTGACTGACATGGTTGCAACCAAGCAGGTGAAGGTCCTGACCGAGGCGGAGCTTCGCAAGATGCCCGAATCGGCGTACATGAACGCGGCCCAGCTGGCCTTCTTCCGCCAGCGGCTGATGGACATGGAGCGGGACATCCTCAGCAACGCCGACGAGACCACCGAGCATCTGCGCGAGACCGTGATCGTTCCGGATCCGGCCGACCGGGCGACGATCGAGGAGGAGCACGCGCTCGAGCTGCGCACCCGCGACCGCGAACGCAAGCTCCTCAAGAAGATCAAGCAGTCGATCGAGCGCATCGATTCCGGCGACTACGGCTGGTGCGAGGAGACCGGCGACCCGATCGGCATCCCCCGGCTGCTCGCGCGCCCCACCGCGACGCTGTCGCTCGAGGCCCAGCAGCGGCGCGAGCTTCGCCAGAAGCTGTACGGCGACTGATCCCGATCGCCGGTCGGGCAGCGCGCACCGACTGGCGGACGGCCCGCCACCGCCCCGTCGGTGGGCCCGGTGCTACACTGAATCCGTTCGAGAAAGCTCGCCGTAAGCGAGCGTCCAGCGGGGTCGGTAGCGGTGATCTTCTCCATATTCGGCAGGAAGAAAGAGGCCAGGGCCAAGGCACGCGCCGCGCGCGATGCCGACCCCACGACCATCCAGTCGACCACCACCGCACCCAACACCGAAAGCCATCGCGAGATCGCGCGTCGCACCGCGCAGAAGATCGACGAGATCGAATCGCAGATGGACATGGCGCTGCCGGCGCGTGTCGCCAAGCCGGCGTCCGAGCCGGCGCAGCCGCCGCTCGGCGCCACCACTGCGCTCGCGCCGCGGCCCGCCCCGGCGTCGATCCAGGAAGACAACATGGTGGTGTTCCCGACGGCCCAGTCGCCGGCGCCACGCCACCTCGGCCCGGCCGGCGGCGCCGCCGCCGATGCGCTCGACGCCAGCACGTCGGTGATCCTCGGCCAGACGCACCAGTCGAACTCGGTCGAGGTGCTCAGCTCCGGCCTGCTGCCGGTGTTCGAGGAAGCCGCCGTCCTCTACGCCAACAAGCAGTCGACCGCGTCGGCGATGATCCTGTGGCAGGCGATCAAGGAGAACCGGCTCGAGGAACACACCGAGCAGGCGTGGAAGATGCTCTTCGAGCTCTACCAGGCGGCCGGTCGCAAGCCCGAGTTCGAGAGCCTCGCGGTCGACTACGCGTCACGCTTCGAGAGCTCGCCGCCGATGTGGGCCGACGAGCTCGCCCCGCCGGTGCAGGCGTCCACGCCGGCGGTCGCGTCTTCGGCGATCGTCTTTCCCGAGCTGCTCGACGCGCAGACGATCAAGCAGATCGAGATGCTGCAGCGCGCCTTCCAGAAGAACCGTCCCGCCGAGGTCGATTTCGCGCGGGTGCAGGCGGTCGACCCCGTCGGCGCCGACATGCTCGTCAGGGTGCTCGTCGACATGCGCCGCGGTGCGGCGCAGCTGACCCTCTCCGGCGTCGACGAGCTCCGGATCGCGCTGTCGCGCACCATCGAGACCGGCCGGCGCGATGCGTCCGACGCCTGCTGGCAACTGCTGCTCGAGACGCTGCGCTTTCTCGGCGAGCAGCAGCAGTTCGAGGACCTGGCGATCGACTACTGCGTGACCTACGAAGTGTCGCCGCCGTCGTGGGAGCCGCTGCCGCGTTCGATCCGCATGC
This sequence comes from Lautropia sp., assembly GCA_050248115.1. GTDB lineage: Bacteria > Pseudomonadota > Gammaproteobacteria > Burkholderiales > Burkholderiaceae_E > Lautropia. The sequence continues at coordinate 47,756 of JBFWSZ010000005.1, read as the reverse complement.
TCAACGCGCCGCTCACGACCATGTTCGCCGAGCCCACCGAAACCGCGTCGGGTGACGCCTTCGTGTTCGCCGGCGAGTTCGACGGACGCCCGGACGACCTGTTCAAGGCGCTCAAGGCCTACGCAGGCGCGCGCAACGTCGTCACGATCGACTGCCGGCGCCTGCGCCGCATCGACTTCGTCTGCGCCGGCGAGCTGCTCAACGAGATCGCCGCGCTGCGAACCGCCGGCAAGACCTTCGTGCTGCGCGACCTCACGCACCTGGTCGCGTGCCTGATGATGGTCATGGGCATCCACGACCTCGCCGAGATGAACCTGCGCGTGAAGTAGTCCTTCGCGCTCGCGCCGGGCCGATCGGTCCGGTGCGCCTCCCGCCGCACCGACCGCGTCCCTGTCCCGTCCCGGCGCTTGGATTCCGGCGGGCGCGGGCGTATGCTCCGTCCGGCCGGAGCAGCCCGCGCAGTCGGGCGCGGCTGCGGGCGCGCCGCGCAATCGGCGTGGCGACAAAGAACAGACAGGAGATATCGCCGTGACCGTCGACACGAAACGTGCTGCGCTGCGCGCGCTGGCGCTCGGCAGTGCATTGGTCCTTGCGCAGGGCGCCGCCCTCGCGCAGAGCCCGATCGAGAAGATGAAGCAGATGCGGGTCGCCAACACCAACCTGGACATCCCGGGGGTCGATCAGGAGGGACGGAACGCGGCCGCACTGCGCGAGAACCTCAAGCGGATCAAGCTGCCGCCCGGCTTCAAGATCGACCTCTTCGCCGTCGTGCCCGACGCGCGCCACATGGCGGTGGCGCCGTCGACGAACATGCTCTTCGTCGGCACGCGCAAGACCACCGTCTGGGCCGTCACCGATCGCAACAGCGACGGCATCGCCGACGAGGTCAAGCCCTTCGCGCACTCGCTGAAGTTCAAGGTGCCCAACGGCGTGTGCTGGACCAAGGACGGCTTCCTGATCGTCGTCGAGCACAACCGGATCCTCAACTTTCCCGCCGCCGAGTTCTTCTACGAAGGCCCCGACGTCGCCGTCATCGAAGTCGCGAAGCAGGGCACGCTGATCCCGCCCGAGGAGGAGTCGTACAACCACGGCGCGCGCACCTGCCGCGTCGGCAACGACGGCAAGCTCTACGTGACGCTGGGCCAGCCCTACAACGTCCAGCCCCGGGAGAAGATCGAGCTGTACGAGAAGCTCGGCATCGGCGGCGTCATCCGCATGGACCCCTTCACCGGCGAGAACCGCGAGGTCGTCGCGCGCGGCCTGCGCAACCCGGTCGGCATCGAGGTGGCGGCGGACGGCACGATCTGGACGACCGACAACCAGACCGACGGCATGGGCGACGACACGCCACCCGGCAAGCTCAGCCGCCACACGAAGCTCGGCGCGCACCACGGCTACCCGTGGGTCATCGGCACCACGAAGATCACCGACGCGGCCGCCGGCTACGAGCTCTCGAAGATCCCGATGCCCAAGGAGATCGAGATGCCGGTGATGGAGCTGCCGCCGCACGCCGCCGACCTCGGCCTCACCCAGTACAACCACACCGCCTTCCCGAAGCAGTACCAGGGCGCGTTCTTCATCGCCGAGCACGGCTCGTGGAACCGCACCACGCCGATCGGCGCGCGCGTCATGGTCGCCACGATCAAGCCCGACGGCACCGCCGGCAAGCTCGAGCCCTTCGCCGAGGGCTGGCTCGACGACAAGACCCGCACCTACCGCGGCCGTCCGGTCGACGTCGCGGTGATGAAGGACGGATCGCTGCTGGTGTCCGACGACTTCGCCGGCGCGATCTATCGCATCACCTACGCCGGCCAGTGAGGCGCGCGCGCTCGACGGCGCAGCCCGGCGCCCGGCGACCGTCACCAGGTCGCCGGGCGCTGCGAACGCTCGGGCTCGGCATCGCGGTCGCGCTTGCGCCCGCCGCGCAGGGCATCGCGGGCGATGCCGAGGCGGGCAGGGCGCTCTCGGGGCCCTGCACGACCTGCCACGGCGCGAACGGCATCAGCGCGGTGCCGAACGCGCCGCACCTCGCGGGCCAGCCCGAGCTCTACCTGGTGGAACAGCTTCGGGCGTACCGCAGCGGCAAGCGCCCGCACGAGGTGATGCGGGTGATCGCGAAGCCGCTGACCGACGATCAGATCGACGACCTCGCCGCGTGGTACGCGTCCTTCGTCATCGAAGTCAAGGCTCAGTGAACCGATGACGTCCACGCCTGCATCCGGACCGATCTGCGAGAAGCGCCCGGCGACCGGCTCGCGCGGGATGGTCGTGACCAATCACCCGCTGGCCTCGGCCGCCGGTGCCCAGGTGCTGCTCGAAGGCGGCAACGCGGTCGACGCGGCGGTCGCCGCGCTCTTCACGCTCACCGTCGTCGAGCCGATGATGGTCGGCTTGCTCGGTGGCGGGATCGCGCACGTGCGCGGCGCCGACGGCACGCACGTCGTCGTCGACGGCTTGAGTACCGCGCCGCTCGCCGCGCGCCCAGACATGTACCGCTGCGTGCACGACGACACGCAGCCGGCGCTGCCGGACTACCGACGCACCGCCGGCGCCGCCAACGAGTTCGGTGCGCTCGCCGTCGCGGTGCCGGGCGCGCTCGCCGGCTGGTGCCACCTGCTCGAGACCCGCGGCACGATGCCGCTCGCCGACGTCCTCGCGCCGGCGATCCGCCATGCCGAGCACGGCTTCGCCGCGACACCGTACCTCGTCAACTGCGTACGCGACAGCGCGGCGCAGCTCGCCCGCGACCCGGGACTCGCGCGCCTGTTCCTGCCGGGGGGCGGCGCGATCGGCGCAGGCGACCGCATCCTGCGTGGCGACTACGGCGCGTCGCTGCGGCTGGTCGCAGGCCAGGGTGCCGACGCGCTCTACCGCGGCACGCTCGGCGATCGCCTGGTGGCCGACCTCGCCGCACGCGGCGGCATCGTCTCGCGCGCCGACCTTCGCGAGTACCGGATCCGCGAGCGCGACGTGATTCGTACGCAGTATCGCGGCCACGAGGTGATCGGGCCGCCGCCGCCCTCGTCGGCTGGCGTGCACATCGCGCAGATGCTGAACATCCTCGAAGGATTCGACCTCGCGGCGATGGGCTTCGGTTCGGCGGCGTCGATCCACCTGCTCGCCGAGGTGCTCAAGATCGCGTTCGCCGACCGCGCGGTCGCGACCGCCGACCCCGATTTCGTCGACGTGCCGATCGACGTGCTGACCTCGCGCGCGTATGCCGATGCCCGCCGCGCACTGATCGACCCCGCGCGCGCGCAGCCGTGGCGCACCGGCCTGCACACCGATGCCGCAGCGCGGTCCGGCCGGGTCGGCGTGCGCGGCGAGTCGGCCGACACGACGCACGTCACCGTCGCCGATGCCGAAGGCAACGTCGTCTGCATGACGCAGACGATCAACGGGCTCTTCGGCGCCTGCGTACAGATCGCCGACACCGGGATGATCGCGAACAACTACATGTACAACTTCGACCCGCATCCGGGGCACGCGCTGTCGATCGCGCCCGGCAAGCGCGTGTTCACCTCGATGGCGCCGATGATCGTGCTGCGCGACGGCCGCCCGCGCTTCGCGCTCGGCCTGCCGGGTGCGTTGCGGATCTTTCCGTCGGCGCTGCAGGCGATCCTGAACCTGATCGACCACCGGATGAACCTGCAGCAGGCGGTCGAGGCACCGCGCATATGGACGCAGGGCGACGCGCTCGAGCTCGAGGCGGGCGTCGACGAAGCGGCCGCGAGCGCACTCGCCGCGATGGGGCACCGCATCGAGCGCGTCGAGCGCGTCGCCGGCGGGATGAACGCGATCGCATTCGACGCCGACGGCACGCTGACCGGTGCGGCATGCTGGCGCGCCGATGGCACGCCGGTCGGCATCGGCGGCGGGCTCGCACGCGCGGGCGTGGGCTTCTCGATCGCATGAGCAGGACGCGCGCGCCGTGGGCCGGCGCGTCGCCGACGAATCGATGGACCCCGAACCAGGAGTTACCGACATGACTGCCGACACGCCCCACACGATCGTCGTGCTCGATCCGCTCACCGAGGCGACCATCGAGCGACTGCGCGCGATGCTGCCGCCGGGCTTTCGCCTGACCCACGCGACCGAGCGCGGCGATGCGCACCTCGAGCACATCATCGCCGAGGCCGACTTCGCGATCGCCGGCCAGGTCGGCGTCTCGGGCGAGGTGCTGCGTGCGGCCAAGCGGTTGAAGCTGCTGCACAAATGGGGCGTCGGCGTCGACAATTTCGACCTCGAGGCTGCGAAGGCGTGCGGGATCCGCGTCGCGCGCACCACCGGCAGCAACGCGGTGCCGGTCGCCGAATACACGCTCGGCCTCGTGCTCGCGTGCATGCGCAATCTCGCGTTCGGTCACGCCGAGTTGAAGAAGGGCGTGTGGCGTGGCTTTCCGCTGCCCCGCGACAGCTTCATGCTCTCGGGCAAGACGGTCGGTATCGTCGGCTTCGGCGCGATCGGCCAGCGCCTCGCGAAGCTGCTCGCCGGCTTCGAATGCCGGATCCTCTACACGAAGCGCGAGCGCCTCGCGCCCGTAGACGAGCGCGCGCTCGGCGCACGCTTCGTGCCGCTCGCCGAACTGCTGCAGCAGGCCGACGTCGTCACGCTGAACTGCCCGCTGACACCACAGACCTCGCGCATGATCGACCGTGCGGCGCTCGAGACGATGAAGCCGACGGCGGTGCTGGTGAACGTCGCGCGCGGCGGGATCGTCGTCGAGGAGGACCTGCACTGGGCGCTGTCGAACCACGTCATCCACGCCGCCGCGACCGACGTCTACGAAATCGAGCCGCTGCCGCCGGCGTCGCCGTTGCTCGCGCTGGATAACCTCGTGACGACGCCGCACCTCGCCGCGCTAGCGGCCGACAGCTTTGCACCGACCGTCGAGCGGATGATGCGCAACTTCGAGCGCGTCGTTCGCGGCGAGCCGTTGCCCGCGCACGAGGCGGTCGTCTAAGCCCGACGTTGCCAGATCCCGTTGGACCGTGTCATGATCCGCCGCATGGCGCGCCCCTGACGACTTGCCTTCCTGACGGAGGTACACGATGAAGACCCCGGTGCTCGTGGCATTCGCGTTGTCCGCAGTCCTGTTCGGCGCGTCCGCGTCGGCCCAGACGACCTGGAAGATGGCGACGAAGATGCCGCCCGACGGGCCCGAGGGCAAGGTGTTCCAGTACTTCGCCGACCAGGTCGAGAAGCACTCGGGCGGCAAGGTCAAGGTGCAGGTGTTCCCGAACGAGCAGCTCGGCAAGGAGGCCGCGGTGCTCGAGCAGCTCAAGCTCGGCACGGTACAGCTTTACGCCGAGGGCTCGACCTTTCTCGAGAAGTGGGTGCCCGAGATCCGCTGGACGTCGAGCGCGTTCCTCTTCAAGGACCGCGGGCACTGGGTGCGCTTCATGAACTCGCCGATGGTCAGCGGCTGGTTCGACGAGGCGAAGAAGAAGGCCGGCATCGGCATGCTCGGCGACCAGACCGGCGTGCTGCGCGGCCCCTACCGCGTGCTGCTCGCGCAGCAACCGGTCGCGACGCCGGCCGACCTCGCCAAGGTGAAGCTGCGCATGGCGAACAGCAAGTCCGGCGTCGAGCAGTGGAAGCACCTCGGCGCCGAGGTGCGCGTGCTCGGCTGGGCCGAGACCTACGAGTCGATCGGCCGCGGCGTCGTCAATGCGGTCACCAGCCCGATCGCGCTGGTCGAGAGCATGAAGTTCTACGAGGTTGCCAAGCACATCACGCGTACCGACGAGTACTGGCAGTCGATCGCGTTCATGATGAACCAGAAGGCCTTCGACGCGCTCGGCAAGCCCGAGCAGCAGGCGCTGCTCGCCGCGCAGGCCGACGCTGCCGCCTACAGCGCGAAGCTGATGAAGGACGTCGTCGACGAGTCGATCGGCCGCATGAAGGCCAAGGGCGCGGTCTACCACGAGGTCGACCTCGCGCCCTTCATCGATCGTATGCAGGCCTATTACCGAGACTACGAGAAGAAGGGCGAGCTCCCGAAGGGATTCATGGAAACCGTCGCGTCGACGGCGCGCTGAGTCCCGCGCGCCCGCGGACGACGTCGACCGCGCCGGTTCCGCGTGCGCCGCACCGCCGACCTGCTCGAGAACGGGCTCGTCGCAGCCGAGAAGCTCTTCTTCGTGCTCGCGAACGGCTGCCTGATCGCGATGCTCGCCATCAACGTGCTGAACATCGGCTGGCGGGGGCTGCGCGACCAGAACCTGAACTTCGTCTGGCCGTGGACCGGGCTGCTCTTCGTGTGGATGAGCTTCTTCGGTTTCCTGATCGTCTATCGCCGGTCGAAGGACATCACCGTCGATTTCTTCGTCGACCTGGCGGGCGCGCGCGCGCGGCACCTGACCCGCGTGCTGGCAGACGTCATCATCATCGCGCTGATGGCACTGCTGCTCGTCGAGGCGCCCCGCACGCTCGAGAGCCAGGTCGGCGAGATGGAACTGATCCCGCTGCAGCGCTACTGGATGAGCGTGCCGCTGTTCGCGTCGGCGGCGCTGGTGGGGCTGCACTTCGTTGCCGACCTGCTCAAGGCCTTCGCCGGGGTACCAGAGGCGCCCCGGCATGCCGAGGTACCGCAGTGAGCCGGGAGCTGGTGTCATGAGCGACGCGGGGAGCCGACGCGCCGAGCGGCACGCGCCGTCGCGCGGATCGCGGTCGGTGCCGTCGCCGTCGTCGTTGCCGTCGCCCGAGTTCCGGGACTGAGCGCGGTGGCAACCGCGCTCTTCCTCGGCTTCACCGCGATGATGCTGCTGCGCGTGCCGGTCGCGATGGCGATCGGCTGCGCGGTCGTGCTGACGCTGATCGCCGCCGGCTACGGCGACGGCCTCTACATCGTGCCGCAGCAGATCCTCGAAGGCGTCGACAACGCGTCGCTGGTCGCGGTGCCCTTCTTCATTCTCGCCGGCAACCTGATGAACGTCAGCGGCATGACCGACCGCATCTTCAACTTCGCGATGGCCCTGGTCGGGCACATGAAGGCCGGGCTCGCGCAGGTGAACGTGCTCGCCTCGATGGTGTTCGCCGGCGTCAACGGCACCGCGGTCGGCGACATCGCCGGCCTCGGCCAACTCGAGGTGAAGGCGATGCGCGAGCGCGGCTACCCGGCCGACTTCGCCGCGGCGCTCACCGTCGCCTCGGCGGTCGTCGGCCCGATCATTCCGCCGTCGGTCGGACTCGTCGTCTATGCGTACCTGTCGGGTACGTCGGTCGCGCGCCTCTTCCTCGCGGGGCTGGTGCCGGGCGTGCTCGTCGGGATCGCGCTGATGGCCTTCAATCGCCTCTACGCGACGCGCTTCGACATCCCGACCGAACCGCGCGCGTCGTTGCGGCAGGTGCTGCATGCCGCGCGCGACGGCCTGACCGCGCTCGTCGCGCCGCTGATCATCCTGCTGTCGATCACCACCGGCTTCACCACCGCGACCGAGGCCGGCGTGCTCGCGTGCACCTATGCGCTCGTCGTCGGCCTGCTGTATCGCCAGATGACCTGGCGGCTCGTCTGGAAGGCGGTGTCGGACACGATGCTGATGAGCTCGGTCGTGATGATCATCATCGGCTTCTCGACCGTCATGGGCTGGCTGCTCGCGATCGAGCAGGCGCCGCAGCGGCTCGCCGAGGCGATGCTGTCGATGACCGATTCGCGCCCGGTGTTCCTCGCGCTGCTCGTCGCGTTCTTCCTGATCATCGGCTGCTTCGTCGAGGGCGTGCCGGCCAAGCTGATCCTGGTGCCGACGCTGCTGCCGCTGATCGACCGCTACGGCATCGACCGCGTTCACTTCGGCATCATGGTGCAACTGGCGCTGCTCATCGGCATCGCGACGCCGCCGATGGGCATCGGCGTGTACGTCGTGTCCGAGGTGGCACGCGTACCCTTCGAGCGGGTGACGCTCGCGATCCTGCCGCTGCTGGTGCCGTTGATCCTGATGCTGCTGCTGCTGACCTACGTGCCCGCGATCTCGCTGACGCTGCCCGATCTGGTGATGGGCAAGGACTGAGGCCCGGATCGTCCTCCGGCGCGCGGCGCCGTGAAGACGATCCGGGTGCCCCGATACGACCGACCGGAGAACCGATGCCATGAGTTACGTCCTCAACGACCTGTCCCCGCAGCTCGACGCCGGCCTCGTCGCCAAGCTCGCGCGCTGCGAAACTGCGACGATCGGCCACCTGCGCCAGCAGGGTTTCGCCGACCGCCGCATCCAGTGCATCCTGCCGAAGCGCCGCGTCGCGGGCACCGCGGTCACGCTCGCGTTGCCGGGCCAGGATTCGACGCTGCTGCACCACGTGCTCGGCCTGCTGCGTCCCGGCGACGTGCTCGTCGTCGACCGCCTCGGCGACGACAAGTACGCGTGCCTCGGCGGCGGTGTCGCGGTGGCTGCGAAGGCCTCGGGCGCCGTCGCCGCGATCGTCGACGGGCCCTGCACCGACTTCAGCGAGATCCGCGACGAGGACTTCCCGGTCTGGTGCAAGGGGCCGTCGCCGGTCACGACGCGCATCTACGGCATCGGCGGCGCGTTCAACACGCCGGTCAATTGCGGCGGCGTCACGGTCAACCCCGGCGACGCGGTGCTCGCCGACGAGAGCGGCGTGCTGTTCCTCGCGCCCGACGTCGCCGAGGCGGCGGCAGACTGGGCGCTCGGCAAGATGGCGGTCGAGCCCGAACTGCACCGGCGCCTGCGCGCCGGCGAGAAGCTCGGCGACATCTCGGGTGCGACGAAGATCGTGCTTGGGAAGCTCGCGGGGTCGACGTCGGTCTGAGCGCGCGAGCACGCGGACGTGGTCCGCTGCGTCGGTCGTACCGTGGTCAGTACACGCCCTCGGTACGACCGACGCTGCTCGCTCAGCCTTCGGTCAGCAGATCGAATTCGCCGCGGTCGCGTCGATGGATCAGTTCGCCGATGCCGTCGACGAAGGCCTTGAAGTGCGCGGTCTCGCAGTGCGTGAGCCAGGCTTCGCGGCTGTCGTAGATCTCGTAGAGTAGCGCGCGGTCCGGATCCTCTCGCGACACGAGCACATCGAAGCGCTGCACGCCGGCCTCCTTCAGCGACTCGCGCGAGTTGGCGTGGGCGAGCGCGAGCCAGGCGTCGCGCGCGCCCGGCCTCAGGTGGTGCTCTGCGCGGATCACGAATCGAGGCATGGGGGTCTCCCGAACAGGCGACACGGGCTCGCGTTGCAGTGCAGTGCGCTGAAGTGCTGGGGCAGACGCCGGGACAGCAGGCACGGTGCAATGACGTGGCGCGCGCCCGTCCAGTTTGCCCTAGAATAGCAGTGTGTAGTGGCCTGGGCAACTATCAGCGGACCGCGGCGCTTATGCGCGTTTCCCCGGGTCTGCCGTCGACCCTTCGGAGCACTCCTGCATGAAAGCACTTCTGCTCAAGTCGCCGCGCGAGTTCGCGGTGGTCGAGCGGCCCGACCCGGTATGCGGGCCCGACGACGCCCTCGTCCGCGTGCACCGCAGCGGCATCTGTGCGACCGACGTCGCCACCATCGAGGGGCACAGCACGGTCGCCGTCTATCCGATCACGCCTGGCCACGAGTTCGCCGGACGGATCGAATCCGCGCCCGCCGGCAGCGGCTTCGCGTCGGGCGACTGGGTGACGATCTATCCCACCCGCGGCTGCGGCGGCTGTGCGCCGTGTCGTGCGGGGCGTCCGAACCACTGCCGCGAGTTCAAGGTCCTGGGCGTGCATCGCGACGGTGGCAGCTTCGCCGAACGCATCGCGGTGCCGGTGGATCAACTGATTCGTCTGCCCCCGTCCCTGCAGAACGAGCTCGGCGCGCTGGTCGAGCCGCTGGCAGTCGGCGTGCACGCGAACCGGCGCGCGGGCGTGCGCGAGGATCCTGCACGGCGTATCGCCGTGATCGGTGCAGGGACGGTGGGTGCGATGGTGGCGCAGGTTGCGCGCGCGTGGGGGGCTGCCGACATCGTCGTCGCAGACCGCCTGCCGGCGCGGGAGTCGCTGATGCGATCGCTCGGCTTCGAGCGCTTCCTGCTCACCGGTGACGGCGAGCTGGGCGCACCGCTACAGGCTTTCGGAGGGCCGCTCCAATTGGTGTTCGACAACGTCTGCTCGCGGCAGACGCTCGCCGGCGCGCTGCAGGCACTGGAGCCCGGTGGCACCCTGGTGCTGCTCGGCTTTCCGCACGACGACGGCGAGGTGCCGCTGCGCTATTCGCTCGCCTATCAGCGGGAGGTCTCGGTGCTGTGGTCGCGCAACTACGTACGCGACGACTTCACCGACGCGATCGACCTCCTTGAGCGCGGCAGCGTCGACGGTCGTCGGATGATCACCGGCACCTGGCCGCTCACCGGTTTCGATGCCGCCTACGCCGAGCTGCGCGCCGATCCGGCGCGGCACGTGAAGGTGATGATCGCCCCCTGATCGGCGGCGGGCCCGCGCCCGTGCCGGATTCCCATCCTCATGGAGGTCGCATGTCCAAGCAGATCCACTCACTGCCCTTCGACGAGGTGCCGAAGGTGCCGCGCGGAAACGGCATCGTCAACCACCTGATCGCCAGCAAGCACGTCGGTGCGCGCAACATCCATTCCGGCATCACCGAACTGCCACCCGGCGCGACCGTCCCGAGGCACACGCACAACGCCGAGGAGCAGGTCACGGTGCTCAAGGGGCGTCTGCGCATCAACATCGAGGATCGCTCGGTCGAGTGCGGCCCCTTCGATTCGACGTTCATCTCCGCCGGCGTCGCGCACGACTTCGGCAATGCCGGCGAGGAGACCGCCTACGTCATGGTGATCTACGGCTCCGCCGACGTGACGCGCACCTTCACGAGTACCGGCGAGACCGTTGCGATCGGATCGGAACGTGACCGCTTCCCACCCCCTGTGCCGACGGCCGGCGGCGCTGGATGAGCACCGTGCGCGCGGCCGATCCGGGAGGCTTCTTCGCCTATCTGGCGACGCCCTTCGACGCCGGTGGCGACGTCGACCTCGACACGCTCGCGCGCTACACCGAGCAGATCGTCTCGGCAGGTGTGGATGGCATCACCTGTGTCGCGAGCACCTGCGAAGGGCCGTACCTGACGGAGCCCGAGCGACGCGCGGTGGTCGAGACGGTCGCCCGGGCGTGCGCCGGGCGGGTGCGACTGAACGTCGGCGTCGGCGCGTTCGCCACCCGGCAGGTCATCGAGCACGCGGCCCACGCGCGAGCAGCCGGCGCAACGTCGCTGATGATCGAGATGCAGCAGTATTTCCCGATCCCGCCGGCGCGCATCGCCGAACACTACAGGCGGATCGCCGCAGCGGTCGATCTTCCGATCCGGCTCTACAACCTGCCTGTTCCGACCCGCGTCGATCTTGAGCCCGAAGCCATCCGCGACCTGAGCGACATCGATGCGATCGGTTCGGTCAAGGATGCGTCGGGCGACGTCGAGCGTCTACGCCGCATCCGTGAACTGTGCGGCGGGCGCTTCACGCGCTACTGCGGGCTGCACTTCCAGCTTCTGGACGGTATGCGGCTGGGTGCGCAGGGGTGGGAAGTAATGCTGCACCCGCTGATCGCGGCCCCACTGGTCGCGCTGTACCGCGAGCTCCGCGCCGATCCCTTCGGCGAACGCGGTGCCGAGGCCTTCGCGCGCTGGCAGCCGCTGTTCGGCTTCTTCCGCCGGCACGGGGTGCCGCAGTCGATCAAGGCGATCGCGGCGCGCACCGACCTGGGACTCGGCGCAATGCGGCCGCCTCAGGCGGACCTCGATGAAGCGGAATGCGAGACCGTGTGGCGATTGGCCTGTGAGGCGCTGGGCTGACAGCAGCGCGTGTCTGCCTGCCGTGCAAAGGGCGACGCTTGGCCGTCGCGCTCGCAGATCGAGGAGTTCCGCCAGCGACCAACGCGCTAGCGCCCGGGCACCATCGACAGACTCAGCCCTGGCACGAACGTGACCAGCAGCAAGACCAGGATCAGGCCGATGACCATCGGCACCGATGCGCGCGCGATCGACATCACGGGTACGCCGGAGATGGCGCTTGCGACGAATAAATTCAGTCCGACAGGCGGTGTGACGAAACCGATCGCAAGGGTCATCACCACGATCACGCCGAAGTGGATCGGATCGATGCCGAGCTTGGCCGCCACCGGTACCAGCAGCGGCGTCAGCAGCAGGATGTTCGGCGTCGTCTCCATGAGGGCGCCGGCGATCAGAAGGATCGCCAGGATCGCGAGCATGATCACAGTCGGGTTCTCGGACAGGCCCAGGAGCAGGTCCACGCCGACCTTGGGCAGCCCGAGCACGCCCAGGATCTGCGACAGCGCGATCGCCATCGCGATGATCGGCGCCACCAGCCCGGCGATGTCGGCACTGCGATTGGCGATCTCGGGCACATCGCGCAGCTTGATCTCGCGTGTGACGAAGAGGCCGGCGAGCAGGCAGTACGCAACCGCCACGGCGGCCGCTTCGGTCGGGGTGAACACGCCGCCGTAGATCCCGCCCAGGATCACCGCCGTGGCGCCGAAGGCGAGCTTGGCCTTCAGCGCCTCGCGCAGCAGCGTGCGCCAACTGAACGGAAAGCGGCTGCCGGTGCGGCGGCGATAGCAGGTGATCGCGCTGACGATGATCATCGCCGCCACCATCAGCAGGCCCGGCACGATGCCCGCGAGGAAGAGGTCGCCCACGGACACGCCGGCCGCGACGCCGTAGATCACGAAAACGATGCTGGGTGGAATGATGATGCCGACCGTGCCGCCGCAGGCGGCCACCGCCGACGTGAAATCGTCCGGATAGCCGTCCCGGCGCATCTCGCCGTACATCATGCGTCCCATCGCGGCGACCGTGGCCGAGTTAGAACCGCTGATCGCCGCGAAGAATCCGCTGGCACCGATCAGCGTCACCGCCAGCCCGCCGTACAGCCACCCGATCAGTGCGCGCGAGAAGTCGATCAGCCGCTGCGCGATGCCGGAATGCGCGATCAGGTCGCCGGTGAGGATGTACAGCGGCATCGCCAGCAGCGGAAAGGAGTCGATCGCGCCGAAGGCGGTGATGCCGATGTTGTCGATGACGAACTGGTCTTGCGCGAAGGTCAGGATCACCGCGCCCAGGCCGAGGCAGACCAGGATCTCCACCCCGAGCAGCAGCATCACGACGATCGCGCCCAGCCCGACGATCACGGTGGTGTCCATGTTCACTCGCTCGAGACGCCCAGTTTCAGTTCCATCGAGTGGCCCGCGCGGTACTGGCGGATCGTGCGCAGGCTGCGCTGGAGCACCCGCAGGCCGATCATGGTCCAGCAGACCGGCACCGCCACCGTGGCGATCCACAGCGGCAGATCACTCCCGGTGAAACGCTGGTCGAAGGCGATCCCGCTCGCGACGGCGCCGATGCCGGTGTAGACGAGGATCGTCGCAAGCAGCAGGAAGCAGAGGTCGCTGACCATGTAGAGCACCAACTTGCCGGTCCGCCCCATCGACAGGCGCAGGAAATCGATCGACAGGTGCGAGCGATTCTTGACGCCCCTGGATGCGGCGACGTAGGCAAGCCAGACGAACAGGTATCGCGCGACTTCCTCGCCATAGACCGTGGACGAGTTCAACGCGTAGCGCCGGAAGACCTCGACGACGATGATGCCGGTCAAGAACGCGTAGAACAGGAAGTTCAGCCAGTACTCGAGATCGTCGTCGATCCATCGCCAGACGGCGACGAGCGGTCTGCGTGTGCGCGGTGCAGCGTCACCGGCGTCGGCGGGGCCGGCGGGTGGTCGGCGCATGGGAGCGGTAAAGTCGCGACCGTCGGGATCCTACGCTTTCCACCAGCGGCGCTTCTCGACCGCACCACTGCCATTGGCGACCTCGCCGACCGCTTGGTACTCGGCCTTGCCGAAGCGCTCGATCAGCGGATCGTAGGTCTCCTTGTTGCGCTCGTACGAAAGGGCGTCGCGCCACGCGCCCCGCTCCTTGTCCGTCAGCCAGACGGTGTCGATGCCGAGCTTCTTGTAGACCGAATCGGACGGCGAGTCCTTGCGCAGTCCCCATTGGTCGCGCATGTACCGTTCCAGGACCTCGTGCTGCATCACCTGGGTGCGGTAGCCGGCCTCGCGCACGGCCTCCTGCAGTGCCTGCGGAAGCTTGCGCAGCCAGGCGGTCGACACGAAGAAGCCGTCGGAGTTGTACATGAACTCGGTGTCGGTCTGGGTGCCCACCACGTCGGTGATGCTGTAGTCGGCGACCGGCGCCGGGCCGACGTGGATGCCGTCCACGGTGCCTTCCTTGAGCGCGTTGTAGACCTCGCCCCAGGCGACCGGAGTCGGATTCGTCGGCAGGATCTTGAACGCGGTCTGCTCGAGGCGCGAGCCTGTCACGCGGATCTTCACGCCCTTCAGGTCCTCGGGCAGGCGGATCTGCCGACCGAGGCCCTTGCGAAGCTCGATCCAGCGCAGCATCGGGATGATGGCCAGCAGCATCAGGCCCTGCGCCTCGGACTTCTTGCGCAGCGTGTCGTTGATCCGCTTCGAATAGATCATGCGCCAGAAGTTGTCCACTGGACCGACGTGGTACGGAAAGTCGATCACGTTCCAGACCGTGGCCGAGGCGGCGACGTTCTGTGATGACGCGTGGCAGCCGGCGAGCACGCCCTGCTGCAGCTTGCGCGGCATCTCGATCTGGTTGCCGAGCGTGCCGCCGTACTGGAGGTCGAAATAGATCTTGCCCTTGGACTCTTCCTCCACGTACTGCTTGAGCTCGATCAGGCCGGTCAGGTTCGATTGCTCCTTGGACAGCTTGCCCTGCGGCCAGCGATTCGGCGACTCGGTGGAGCCGAACAGCAGCACGTGATCGGCAGCCTTCTTCTTCTCGGCTTCGGTCGCTGCATAAGCCTGCGACATCTCGAACAACACGGCAGCCGTCGGCAGCGCACCGCGCAGCCCCGCAAGGAATGCGTACGACGAGGTGCCGGACAGGAACGCGCGGCGCTTGCTCGGGCTCAGGCTTGCCAGGGTGGACAGAAGGTCGGTCATGCGAGTCTCCTCCATTCGGTCTGCACACCCGGCCTTCGTGGGTGAGTGCACAGTCGTGGGCGCGGCGTCCGTGTGGCCCGCCGCTGGCGCGCGGCACGAGGGCGGACGCGCGCGGCTCTTAGTGTGGTGGTTGGGGCAACTAATTCCAGCATAGCCAGCGCCAGGCGGCAAGTCAAGCGTCCCGCCTGCGCGCGCACCCGACCGACCGGGAGTGGCGGAACGCCGAGAATTCGTGCAGCGCGGCGAGTGCACCAGCGGCTTCGTCCAGCGTCTCGAACACGGGCACGCCGATGCCGGCCAGACGCTGGCCGAGTTCGCGACGGCGCAGCTCCACCGATTGGTCGCCGCACGAGCGCAGGCAGACAGCGAGACGCGTCCCGTCGGCGATGGCCGGCAGCGATGCCACGATCGCTTGTTCGAGGTCGCCGAGCATGTCGAGGTGGCGGTAGCCGAGGATCACCGGCAGGTTCAGGTGAACGAGCAGGGCCCCCGGCCGCTCCAGCGTGCCCACCGCCTCGAGGATGCGCTGCACCAGCACGCCACGCTCGCGCTGCAGCGAGTTCGCCGGAACGTCGATCGGGTTGCCGAGGCTTGCACCCGGCGGAATCGGGAGCATCGCGAGCGCCTGCGCGCAGGCGTCGTCGAGCGGCGCGACCGCGAGCCCGCGATCGGCCAGGGAGTCCGCCGCCAGCACGCTCGCGCCGCCGCCGTTGCCCAGCAGGACCACCCGCTCGGACGGCGATCCGGCCGTCGGCGCCGGATACGCCTGGAATGCGAGCAGCGCCGCGACGAAATCCTCGAGGCTGTCGCGCAGCACGGCCCCGGTCTGGCTGGCGAGCGCGCGCCACGCTTCCTGCGGGCTCGCGAGCGACCCAGTGTGCGAATGGGCGGCACGCTGCCCCTGTCGGCTGCGGCCGCCTCGCAGGATGACGACCGGCTTGCGCGCACCCGCCGCGCTCAGGATCCGGAACAGCCGGCGACCATCGCGCACGTCTTCGAGGTACGCCCCGATGACGCGGGTCGACGGGTCCTGCAGGAAGTGCTCGATGAGGTCGTTCGGGCCGAGGTCCAGGCTATTGCCGAGCGACACCACCGCGCTGAATGCCAGGCCGCGCTGGCGTCCGTGACGGACGATGTCGATCGACAGCCCGCCGCTCTGCGACAGCACGCCGATCGTGCCGGGCGGGCCGATTCCGCCATCGAGGAAGTTCAGCCGACCGCGAGGCGAGTAGGTGCCCATGCAGTTGGGACCCAGCAGGCGCATGCCGCCGGTGCGCGCCGCCTCGAGCAGGGCTGCCTCGGAGACCCCGCTTTCGCCGAAGCCGCTGCTCATCACCTGGGCGAAGCGGACGCGGCCTTGCGCGTTCGCAAGCAGTCCGGGCACCTGCGCGGCCGGCACCGCGATGAATGCATAGTCGACGGGCCGAGGCGCCGACGACAGCGTGGGGTAAGCGGCGAGCCCTTCGAGCGTCGACGCAGTCGGATGGATCGGATAGATGTCGCCGCCGAAGCCGGCCTCGCGCAGCCGCCGGATGAACGCGTTGCCTTGTGCGGTGCTGCCGGACGACACGCCGGCCACGGCCACCGCGCGCGGGGCGAACAGCGGCTCGAATTGCACCGGCGCGACCGTTGGCACCTGCGCGCCCGGACGCGCAGGCGCGTCGCGCGACTCAGCCATCGCCGTCTCCCGAGGCTGGCAGGATGAAGCGCGCGTCGACGGCGACCGCGCCGGCGGGCCCGACGATCAGCGGATTGACGTCGATCTGCGGAAAGTGGACACCGTAGCGCATCAGCAGCCCGTGCTCGCCGCCGATCGCGAGCATCGAGTCGAGCAGCGCGGACATGTCCGCCGACGGCCCGCCGCGCGCCCCAGCCAGCAGTGCGGCACCACGCAGGTCGGCGACCATCTCGCGCGCGTCCAGGCGCGACAGCGGACAGAGCCTGAACGCCACGTCGCCCAGGACCTCGACGAATACGCCGCCGAGCCCGACCATCATCATCGGTCCGAAGCTCGGGTCCATCACGCCGCCCACGACCACCTGGTGGCCCTCGGGCGCGGTCTCCTCGACCAGGAAGCCATCGATGCGGAAGTCGTGCGCACGCCCGGCGGACGACATCCCGTCCATTGCCAGTCGCACCGCGGCCGCATCCGCGAGCCCGAGTCGCACGCCGCCGACGTCCGACTTGTGGACCAGGTCGGGCGAATCGACCTTCAGCACGAACGGCGGGCGCAGCGTGGCGAGCGCGTCCTCCAATCCTGCGGGCCCGTCGACCCGGACACCCGAGGGCACGGCGATGCCGCAGGCGGCGAGGATCCGCTTGCCACTCGATTCGTCCAGCGCCTTTCGGCCACACGCGCGGGCGCGGGCGACCGCCTCGGCCAGCCAGCCGGGCAGCGGCGCATCGAGGGTCGAGGCGCTGGTGTACGGCTCGGCCGGGGAGGGCGGCTGGGCGACCGGCACGATCTCAGAAGCTCGTCGGCCAGACGCTCAGTCGATGGGCACCGATCCCACCGCCGGGCTCGCGCCGGTGCACCTCGAGCATTGCCTTGACGTGGCTTCGCGTGTCGCGAGGATCGATCACCGCCTGCGACTCGAACAGCCCCGCCAGACCCCAGGGCGCGCTGTCCTGCGCGATCTCGTCGACGAGTTGCTGGAATCGCTGCGGATCATCCTCGCGGCGCGCACCGTGCAGCACGTTCACGGCGGTTGCCGGATCCATGAACCCGAAATCGGCGCCGGGCCAGGCGGCGGCGTCGTCGGCATTGCGGCCCCCGCCCATGTTCAGGTACGCCTGGCCGTAGTTCTTGCGAAGGGTCACCATGATGCGCGGCACGGTGACCAGCGACAAGGCGTTCATCCAGTTCATGATCCGGCCGGGTGCGGCGCGGCGTTCACCTTCGATGCCGATCAGGAACCCGGGCTGGTCGACCAGGAACACGATGGGCACGTTGAAGGAGTCGCACAGCACGAGAAAGCTGGTGGCCTTCGCGCAGGCGTCGACGTCGATCGCACCGCCCTTGAACATCGGGTTGTTGGCGATCACGCCGACGGTGCGCCCGTCGATGCGGCCGAGACTGGTGACCAGCGACTTGCCGAAGCGCGGCTTGAGTTCGAACATGCTGTCGCGATCGAGCAGCCGATCGACGACGCGACGCACGTCGTAGGTCTGCGTACGCGACTCGGGCACGATCTCGAGGATCTCCCGCATCGGTTCGTCCGATCCGGCGGGCACGGGCGCACGCGGCGGGGGCTCGCCGTTGTGGCTGGGCAGGTACGACAGGAAGCGCTTGACCATCTCGAGCGCCTGCTCGTCGGTGTCGACGGCGACGTCGACCAGGCCGGTGGTCTCGGTGTGCAGCTTCCAGCCGCCGAGTTCCTCCGGGTCGACGGCCTGCTTGATCGCCATCGCGGTGACCCGTCCGCTCGCCACGGCCATCGTCGCACCGCGACGCATCACGACGAAGTCCGACAGGCACGCGTACCAGGTCGACGATCCATAGCAGCTGCCGAGCAGCGCCGACACCCAGGGCGTGCGCCGGTCACGCAGGTATTCGGCGGGATCCTGGCCGAGGATCGCGCGTCCGGCTGCGCCCATCCGGTCGGGCATGCGCGCGCCCGCCGATTCGCCGAGCAGCACCAATGGCATGCCCGACTCGTTCGCCACCTTCCGGACATGGCGGATCTTCTTGCCGTTGACCACGCTGCTCGACGCACCGAGCACCGTAAAATCGTTGGACACGACCGCGACCCGGCGTCCGTCGATGCGACCGAAGCCCGCCACCTTGCCATCCGCCGCGCTCTTGTCGCGCATCTCGGGTCGGTGGGACGTCGCGAGCAACCCCGTCTCGACGAAGCTGCCGGCATCGAACAGCAGGTCGATGCGCTCGCGCGCGTTGAGCACGCCCGCCTGCCGCCGCCGGGCCAGTCGATCCTCGCCTCCCATGGCGAGTGCGGCCGCGCGGCGTGCGTTGAGTTGGTCCAGCAGAGTCTCGTACGGCATCCGGTTCTCCCGACCCGTGCGCGCGAGGCGTACCGGGCCCTCCCGTCGGTCAGTAGTTGAAGACGATCAATCGCTCGTCCGTCATGTCGAGCACCGCGCGCGACGGTCCCTCGCGTCCATTGCCGCTGTTGCCGACCCCGCCGTACGGCGTCTGGTCGGGGCGGAATGTCGACGTCCCGTTGACGATCAATCCGCCGCAGCGGATCTCGCGAAGCGCCCGGATCGCCACCGGCGTCGAGTCGGTGAACAGGCCGCAGTTCAGGCCGAATCCGCTGCCGTTGATCCACGCGATCGGTGCCGCGATGTCGTCGTATGGACGCAGCACGATCACCGGCCCGAAGATCTCCTGGCAGACGACCTTCATCGACGGGTCTGCGTCGGTAATGGCCGTCGGCGCGACGTACGTCCGTTCGCGCGTGCCACCGCACAGTACGGCGGCACCGCTCGATCGCGCCTCGTCGACCCATTGCTCGACGCGCCGCGCCGCACGCTCGTTGATCATCGGGCCGACGTCGGTGCGCTCGTCGAACGGGTCGCCGACGCGCATGCCTCGCATCGCGGCCACGAACGCCTCGGTGAACGGGGCGAGCAGATCGCGATGCACGAACAGGTTCTGCACCGACACGCAGCTCTGTCCCGCGAGCCGCGTGCCGTTGAGCGCGCAGATCGGCGCCACGCGCGCCGGATCCGCGTCGGCGTGCACGATGTTGGGCCCGAGCCCGCCGAGTTCGAGCGTCGTGCGGCGCAATCCCGCTGCGGCCTTGACGGCCGCGCCGGCGCTCGTCGATCCGGTAAAGGAGATGAAGTCGACGCGCGGATCGCGCACCAGCGTCTCGCCGACGTCGACGCCACCGTGCAGCAGGCCGAAGGTGCCGGGCGCGGCGCCGGCCTCCGCCACGATCGACGCGAGCAGCGCGAGGCAGCCCGGTGCCTCGGGGGGTGTCTTGAGGATCACCGAATTGCCGGCCGCGATCGCCGGACCGATCTTGTGGCACGCCATGTTGAACGGCGCGTTGAACGGCACGATCGCGCCGACGACGCCGACCGGAAAGCGCATCGTCAGCGCGAGCTTGCCGGCGCCGAGTTCGCTGCCGTCGAGTGGCACCTGTCGCCCCTCGATGCGGATCGCCTCGTCGGCGCAGAAGCCGATCGTCTCGACCGAGCGGCGGACCTCCGTTCGCGCGTCGCGGATCGGCTTTCCGGTCTCGCGGGTGATCGCGCAGGCGATCTCCTCGCCCCGGGCCGCGATGCCGGCCTGCACGCGGCGCAGCAACTCGGCACGGCGATAGCCCGGCGCGGCAGCGGCGGCGCGCGCCGCGACCGCCGCGTCGACCGCGGCTGCGACGTCGCCGGCACCGGCCGCCGCGCAGTGCGCGACGACCTGCCCGGTGGCCGGCGAGACGACGTCGAAGGCATGGCTGCCCAGTCGCCACTCGCCGCCGATCAGCAGTCGCAGCTGCGGCGCTTCGTCGACCCGGCCCGCGGAGGGCGCGGCGCTTTCGGCATGCTCGTCGCGCACGTGGGTCTCCGCCTCAGGATTCGGGCAGGTAGCGCGAACCGAAGGCAGGCTCGCGGTACGGTGTCGGTGGCAGCTGCCAGGCGCCGGTGGACGGCAGATGGATGTCGCCGTTCACGTGCACGTCGAGCAGAACCGGTCGGCCCAGCCCCAGCGCGTGGCGCAGTGCCTCGCGGAGATCCTTGCCATGCGGGACCGCGATCCCCTCGACGCCATAGGCCCTCGCCATCGCCGCGAAGTCGGGGTTGTAGGGCTTGCCGTCGCGATGGAACATCGTGCCGATCAGCCGGCCGTCGAACATGCCCGACTGGATGTCGCGGATCGACGTCCAGCCGAAGTTGTTCCAGACGACCCACACCGCCGGAATGCCGTATTCGACCGCGGTCGACAGCACGTGCGGCGCCATGCTGAATCCCCCGTCGCCGCAGACGGCGACGCACGGACGGTCGGGCGCGGCGAGCTTGGCGCCGAGCACGCCGCACACGCCGAAGCCCATGCCGCCGTACCCGTAGGCGTTGAGCAGCGTCTGCGGTCGACGGGCCTGCCAGAACTGCATGAACCAGTTGTGATGCGCGCCGACGTCGGGCAGCAGGATCGCGTCGTCGGGCAACAGCGCGCGCAGGTCGTCGACCACCTGCAGCGGGTGAGCCGGCGACACCGGTTCCGTGCGCTGGCCGTCCACGAACGCATCCCACCGCGCGCGCCATTCGGCGATGTCGGCCCGCCAGGCGCGCGAGCGCGAGGTCTCTGCGGCACCTCGGCGCGCGAGCTCTGCGAGCAGCTGCTGCAGGAAGGTCTTGATGTCGGCCTGCACGCCGAGCGCGACCGGATAGGTGCGGCCGATCTCGCCGAGGTCGATGTCGACCTGGATCAGTCGCGTCGGCGGAATGTTCCAGGAATAGCCGGCAATCCACGACGACGCCGAACGATCGTCGAAACGGGCACCCAGATCGAGCAGTACATCGCAGCGGCGCGCCGCTTCGTTCGCCTGGTAGGCGCCGTTGCGGCCGACGAAGCCGAGCGCCAGGGGATTGCGCATGTCCAGCGCGCCGTGGCCGTTGGGCAGCGACACGACCGGGATCTCGAGCGCTTCGACCAGCCGTGTCAGCTCCGGACCGGCCTCGGAGAGCGTGACCCCGTTGCCGGCGTAGATCAAGGGCCGCTCGGCCGCGAGCAGCATGTCGAGCGCGGCAGCGACCTGTTGCGGCGAGGCGCCGGTGCGCGCGCCGATCAGTTCGCGCTGCGACGGCTCGTACGCGAGTTCCCCCGTCTGCTGGAACACGTCGAACGGCACGTCGAGATTGACGGGTCCCGGCCTGCCGGCCGTCGTCAGTGCCATCGCCTGGCGCATCGCGAGCGGCAGGGCCTCGACCGTGGGCGGCTGGAAGCTGCGCTTGACCACCGGGCGCAGCACCGACGGGAACTCGGTCCTGTTCTGGCGCGACAGGTCCTGGAAGGCGCTGCGGTTGGCCTGGGCGACCGGCACGTTGGCGGTGATCGCGAGCATCGCCGACGAATCCGCGAAGGCGTTGGCGAGCGGCATCACGAGGTTCGCCGTGCCCGGGCCGATCGACGTCAGCGTCGCCACGGGACGGTGGGCGACACGGTAGTAGGCGTCGGCCATGTGACCTGCGCACTGCTCGTGACGCGGCGACACGAGCGGCAACTCGCGCTTGCGGTCGTAGAGCGCATCCAGCAGGCCGACGTTGCCATGGCCGCAGACGCCGAAGATGTACGGCGTCTTCTCGCGGATCAGGAAGTCGACGATGTACTCGCCGCCCTTGATGGTGCCCATGGAACCTGCCTCCTCGCTGTCGCGGCGATGAACGATCGGCCCGCTCGGGGGCGGGCATGCGTGCGCCGCGGCGGCCGGCTGCGGCGTCAGGATTGTAGTGGCGTCAGCAACTACCTGCAAGCCGGGAGGGCGGCAGCGGACCGACCTCGAACGGCAGTGCCCGGCCTGAGAGCAGGCCGGCGACGGCATCGGCGATCGCCAGCGACGCGGTGATGCCCGGGCTCTCGAACCCGAACAGGTTGATCAACCCGCCGACTCCGTGCCGGGCCTCGTCCTGGAACAACCAGTCGGCGGGTGCTTCGCCGGGGCCGTTCAGTCGCGGACGGATGCCCGCGTAGTCGGGCGACAGCGCGTCGTCGGGCAACGCGGGGAAGTACCGCCGGACCGCGTCGTACACATGCCCGAACGCGTGGCCGGTGAGGTCGTAGTCGACCTCGTCGACCCAGATTTCGTCCGGCCCGAAGCGGCTGCGCCCGGCCAGGTCGAGCGTCAGGATGCCGCCCTGGCGCCAGGTGCGAGGTTCCGGCACGATGAGCCGCGAAAACGGGCTGCGGCCGCGCAGCGCGAAGAATCCGCCCTTGGCGAGGTGGATCGTCGGTATGTGCTCCGGCGTCATCCCTTCGATCGCGCGCGCCACCTCGGGCGCCCAGATGCCCGCGGCGTTGATCAGCCACGCGCAGTGCAGCCGCACGGCCCCTTCGTCCGCGCAGGCCACGTCGACGTCGAATTTGCCGCCCACGCGGGAGGCGGACACGAATCGGCTGTTGCAGGCCACCGCCGCACCCGCGGCCTCGGCGTCGCCACGATACGCGAGCATCAGGCCGTGGGTGTCGACGATGCCGGTGCGTTGCGACCACAGTGCGGCCCGGCAGCGCAACTGCGGCTCGAGCCGCTGCGCGGCCTCGCCGGTGAGCATGGTCAGTGCCGGCACGTCGTTGACGCGCGCCGTCTCGTGCGTCTGTTCGAGCCAGCCCACCGACGCGTCGTCGGTGGCGACGATCAGCTTGCCGATCTGGCGATGCGCGATGCCGTGGGTCGCGCAGTACGCGTAGAGCAGCTCGCGCCCGCGTCCACAGAGCACGGCCTGCGGCCCGCCCGGCCGATGATAGATGCCGGCGTGGATCACCTCGTTGCTGCGTGCGCTCGTCTCGGTGCCGATGGTCGCCGCGCGCTCCAGCAGCACGACCTCGCGCCCGTCGAGCGCCAGGCGGCGCGCGATCGCGAGGCCGATCGCGCCGCCACCGACGATCACGCACTCGGTGTCGAACACGATGGGCTCAGTCGTGCGGCATCGTGTCGCGAAGCGATGCGCGCGCGGCCACGCGTTCGTACCAGGCTGCCAGGCGGGGGCGGGCGTCGCGCCAGCCCGGTGCGTCCGACGCCTGCCGGAAGTCGAGATGGCCGAGGCAGACCGCGATCGCGATGTCGCCGATGTCGAAGCCCTGCGTCGCCGGCTCGCTGCGCTCGGCGTCCATCGCGTCGAGGCAGCGGCCGAGCACCGCCTGCTGGCGAGCGATCCAGCCGGGCGACTGTTCGGCGGGTGCACGGTTGCGCTCGAGCCGCGCGAGGATGAAGGCGTCCAGCGCGTGATCGGCCAGCTGCTGGCGCCGCAGCGCCCGCCACCGCGCAACGCCGCGCGCAGGAAACAGCGGCTCGCGCTGGTGCAGGCTGTCGAGGAACTCGCAGATCACCGTCGAGTCGTACAGCGTGGTGCCGTCGTCGGTGACGAGCACCGGCACCTTGCCGACCGGATTCAGTGCCGGCACGCCGGTGTCGGGCTTCCACGGGTTGTCGTGCAGCACCTCGAGTGCGTCGGTCAGTCCGGTCTCGGCTGCGACGACCCTCACCTTGCGGCCGAACGGCGAAGCGGGCACGGTAATCAGCTTCATGGGATTCTCCTGGCGTGGTTTGCGGTCGTTTCGGATGGCATTCAGGTGCGCCCGGCTGCCCGGCGCTGCCAGGCCTGCACGTACGCAGCCATGCCGGCGCGTACGTCGTACCGGGGGGTGTAGCCCAGTTCGCGGGCGGCCCGGCTGCAGTCGAGCGCGCCCTTGCGCGGCACCGGCACGCCGGGGACGAACTCGCGCCGGCCGGGCCCCACGGCGATGCGCGCGCGCGGCAGCAGTTCGCGGATCGCGTCGACGAGATCGCCCTCGCTGATCGCGCGACCGCTGGCGATGTGGTAGGCGTCGTGGGCGTGCCGGGGATGGTCCAGCACCCGGACCAGGCCATCGACCACGTCGTCGACATAGGTGTAGTCGATCATCGTGTCCGCGCCGGCCTCGACGTGCAGCGGCTCGTCGCGCAGGGCCGCGTTCAGGTAGTTCATCGGCGGGCGCGGCCGATCCAGCCAGATGCCGTAGACCCAGGACGTCCGCACGTTCACGCACTCGAGCCCGTGCAACTGCGCGTAGGTCCGCCCGAAGTGTTCGACCGCCACCTTGCTGATCCCGTACGGCATCAGCGGCCTCAGCGGATGCTCCTCGGTCACGACGTCGGTGTCGAAGTCGCCGTAGACCTCCTCGGAGCTCAGGTGCACGAAGCGGGCGGCATCGTACAGGCGCATCGCTTCGAGGACGTTCAGGCTGCCCTGCACGTTCACCCGGAGCACGTTTGCCGGACTGCCGAGCGACGCGGGCACCCCGACGACGGCGGCGCAGTGTACGACGGCCTGCGGCCGATGCTGGCGGAAGGCCATCGCGAGCCCCGCGAGATCGGTGATGTCGACGGCGATGGCAACGACGTTGCCGTGCGCCTGCACGAGCGACTGCAGCCGCGGGCTGACGACCGTGTCCGCGGCGATGACCGTCTCGCCGCGTTCGGCCAGTCGCCGAACCAGTTCCAGGCCCAGAAACCCGCTGCCTCCGGTGACCAGCACGCGCATCGCCACCCTCCTGTCGGTTGCGTCCGCCGCATCGCACCGATCGACGGACAGCTGAATGGTAGCGGATACCACCACCATGTGAACGGCCAACGACCGGCCGCTACGCCAACCGCGATGCGGATTCAGCCCGCGGGGGCCGACAGGCGCCTGAGCGTCTCGTTCAGCGAGGTGAGCTGACTGGGGGAGAAGTAGTGCTTGCGAAGGGACAGCATGAACGGCCCGAAGGCCTCGTCGATCTGTGCGCCGAAGCGCATGAAGATCTCCGCCAGGTACATGTCGTGGCGGATCAGCGACTCGGCCATCGTGACGACCGGCCCGCTGCGGGTGTAGGCGGCGTGCACGTCGCCGCGCATGTTGGCCGTGAGCGCGGTCGAGAAGTCGGTGGTGATCGTGAAGAGGTTGTCGGCGTTGCCGACGCGTACGCCGTTGCCCTCGTGCAGATACACGTGGGTGCGCCGATTGAACTGGAAGCGCCGGGCGTCCTCGCCGAACAGGATGATCAGCAGCTCGACGCCGCGCGCAGCGGCAGACTTCAGTTCGCTCGCGTGCGCGTCGACGACCTCCTCGTGCGCCTTGATCCAGACGTGATTTTCGGCTTGCCCGATCATCTCCGAGATCTTCTCGTGGACCTTCTTCGCGCCCTCGATGTTCCAGACGAAGTCACGATCCTCTGCGACCTTGAGCTGGCCCAGGCGCGCCACGAGGTGCTGGCAGCGTGCCTGGGTCGCGTCGGCGATGCGGCCCAGCAGGACGTCGGGCTCGATCGGCACGTAGCGCACCGGGCGCTCGCTGAACGGCTGCACCGCACCCTTCTCGGTGCAGCTTTCGAGCGCGCTGTAGGTGTTGGCGCGCGGCAGTCCGGCTGCCTTGCTGACCTCGTAGGCCGTCGCGGGGTTCGCCTTCAGCAGCGCGATGTAGGCCCTGGCCTCGTAATCGGAGAAGCCGAGGGCCTGGAGATCGCGGGAAAGCGAGTCTTCGCGCAGCGAGACGTCGCGGATCGGCGAAGGCCGCTTCTCGCCGACGGCTGCCCCGCTCGACGGATTGGACGTCTGCACGGTCGCCTTTCGCCCTGCTGCGACCGCGCCGCCCTTCTTCGCGGCAGGCTTGCGCGCTTGAGCCAATCCCGATTCCTCCGGCCGTTTCATCGTCCGCGAATCGTACCGCGATTGCATCGTCTCCGTGCCGGGCGAGGACTGCCGGGCGCGTAGCGGCCGGTCGCCGGAAGGCCGTAGTGGCTTTCACTACTGCGGTGCTGAACTACAATCCGCCGGGTCTAGGAGGACGCCGGGATGCGCTACGAGCTGGCAATCAACACCTTCCCCTACCTCTGGCGAGGCGACGTCGAGTCCGCGCTCGACGACCTGCTCGCTCGCGGCTACCGGCATTTCGAGATCCAGTTGTCTGCACCCTACTGCTGGCCGCCGTCCCTGGATCCTGGCGTACGCCGACGGATCGGTGCACGTATCGCCCGCGGCGACTTCGCGATCTCCTCGCTCAACGTCGGCGGCTTCGACAACAATCTCGCCAGTCCGGCGCCCGACGTGCGTGCGCGCACCGTCGAACTGATCGCGGCCACGGCAGCGCTGGGTTCGGAGTGGGGCGTCCGGGGGCTGGTGCTGTCGCCGGGGGCCGCCAGGCCTCTGCTGCCTCCGCCCGAGCCCCTGCTGCACGGCTGGCTGCGCGACAGCCTGGAGCGGCTGTTGCCCGAGGCGGAGCGCCACGGAGTCGACCTCCTGCTCGAGAACATTCCCTACAGCTTCCTGCCGCGGGCCGACGGTATCGGATCGCTGCTCGACGCCGTCGCGCACCCGCGGCTCGGCGCGATCTACGACGTGGCCAATGCGTTCTACGTGCGCGAGCCACTCGCGCAGGGATTCGAGCGGCTGCGGTCGCACCTGCGGCTGGTGCACTTCTCGGATACGACCCTCGATGTCTGGCGGCACGACCGGCTGGGCGCCGGAATCGTGCCCTTCGACCAGGCGCTTTCGTCGATGCGTGCCGTCGGTTACGCCGGCGCGATCGTGCTCGAGATCATCTCCGACAATTTCGGCGACGCGATCGACGACAGCGTGCGCGCGATGGCCCGCCTCGACCCTGCCTGAGGCGTGCGGGGACCCGGGTCGGCGACCGACCTTTGGCGGCCGCGAGGGCTTGAATCGGCGGCGACCGGCCCGATCTGTGCAGGCCATCCCCCAGACAGCCAAGGCCTCCATGGAACAGTTTCACGGCACCACGATCGTCTCGGCGCGGCGCGGCAATACGGTCGCGCTCGGCGGCGACGGGCAGGTCACCCTCGGCAACATCGTCATCAAGGGCAGCGCGAAGAAGATCCGCCGCCTGCACCACGGGACGGTGCTCGCCGGCTTCGCCGGCGGCACGGCCGACGCGTTCACCCTCTTCGAGCGCTTCGAGACCAAGCTCGAGCAGCACTCGGGCAACCTGCTGCGAAGCGCGGTCGAGCTCGCGAAGGACTGGCGTACCGACCGCATGCTGCGCCGCCTGGAGGCGATGCTGGCGGTGGCCGATGCGCACCACTCGCTGGTGATCACCGGCAACGGCGACGTGCTCGAGCCCGAGCAGGGGCTCGTCGCGATCGGCTCGGGCGGCGCGTACGCGCAGGCCGCCGCGAAGGCGCTGCTCGAGAACACCGCGCTCGCGCCCGCCGAGATCGTCTCGAAGGCATTGACGATCGCCGGCGAGATCTGCATCTACACCAACCAGAACCACACGATCGAGACGCTCTGATGACCCAGATGACCCCGCAGGAGATCGTCTCCGAGCTCGACAAGCACATCATCGGGCAGAACGACGCGAAGCGCGCGGTCGCGATCGCGCTGCGCAACCGCTGGCGCCGCCAGCAGGTCGCCGAGCCGCTGCGCCACGAGATCACGCCGAAGAACATCCTGATGATCGGCCCGACCGGCGTCGGCAAGACCGAGATCGCGCGCCGTCTCGCGAAGCTCGCGAACGCGCCCTTCATCAAGGTGGAGGCCACCAAGTTCACCGAGGTCGGCTACGTCGGCAAGGACGTCGACTCGATCATCCGCGACCTGGTCGAGGCGGCGATCAAGCAGCAGCGCGACCAGGAGAAGAAGAAGATGGACTCGCGCGCGCAGGACGCCGCCGAGGAGCGGGTGCTCGACGTGCTGATCCCGCCGTCGCGCCCGATGGGTTTCCAGCCGGCCGCCGGCGACGGCGGCTCGGGGGGCGCGCGCGTCGAGGAGTCGGCGACGCGCCAGAAGTTCCGCAAGCGCCTGCGCGAGGGCGACCTGGACGACACCGAGATCGAGATCGACGTCGCGCAGCCGGTGCCGTCGGTCGAGCTGATGGGCCCGGCCGGCATGGAGGAGATGACGCAGCAGCTGCAGGGGCTGTTCGCCGGCATGCAGGGCAGGAAGAAGCAGCGCAAGCTGAAGATCCGCGACGCGCTCAAGCTGCTCGTCGACGAGGAGGCGGGCAAGCTGCTGAACGACGAGGAGATCAAGGCGGCGGCGCTCGCGAACGTCGAGCAGAACGGCATCGTGTTCCTCGACGAGTTCGACAAGATCGCCGGGCGCGGCGAGATGGGCGGCGCCGACGTGTCGCGCCAGGGCGTGCAGCGCGACCTGCTGCCGCTGGTCGAGGGCACC
Source organism: Lautropia sp. (assembly GCA_050248115.1). GTDB lineage: Bacteria > Pseudomonadota > Gammaproteobacteria > Burkholderiales > Burkholderiaceae_E > Lautropia. The sequence continues at coordinate 18,959 of JBFWSZ010000005.1, read as the reverse complement.
ACGGTGAGCACGCGCTACGGGATGGTCAAGACCGACCACATCCTGTTCATCGCGTCGGGCGCGTTCCACGTCGCGAAGCCCTCGGACCTGGCGCCCGAGCTGCAGGGGCGCTTTCCGATCCGGGTCGAGCTGTCGGCGCTGAGCACCGACGATTTCGAGCGCATCCTGACCGAGACCGACTCGAGCCTCACGCGCCAGTACCAGGCGCTGCTCGAGACCGAGGAGCTGCGGCTCGAGTGGACGCCCGAAGGCGTGCGGCGCCTGGCCGAGATCGCGTGCGCGGTCAACTACTCGACCGAGAACATCGGCGCGCGCCGGCTGCACACGGTGCTCGAGCGGCTGCTCGAGGAGGTGTCCTTCGACGCGAGCCGCCGCAGCGGGCAGGTGGTGACGATCGACGCGGCCTTCGTCGACGGCCGGCTCGCCAGCGTCGCAAGGAACGAGGACCTGTCGCGTTACGTGCTCTGACCACGCCGAACGTCGCCCGGACGACGTTCGCGGCGCGGGGCGCTGCCCTAGAATAGGGCAGACCGTCCGCGGGCGCGCACCCGGTCGTCGCGCCCGGGCGCCGCAGGAGCTGCCGTGACCCACCCCGATCCGAAGGCGAGTGCCGACGCACTCGAAGCCTGGCGCCGCGCCGCCGCCAAGTCCGCCCCCGGCGGCGACCTGTCGAAGCTCGACTGGACGACGCCCGACGGCATCGTCGTCAAGCCGCTCTACACCGCGGCCGACCTCGACGGCCTGCCGCACACCGACACGCTGCCGGGCTTTCCGCCGTACGTGCGCGGCCCGCAGGCGACGATGTACGCGGTGCGCCCATGGACGATCCGCCAGTACGCCGGCTTCTCCACCGCGGAGGCCTCCAACGACTTCTACCGCAAGGCGCTCGCCGCCGGCGGCCAGGGGATCAGCGTCGCCTTCGACCTCGCCACCCACCGCGGCTACGACAGCGACCACCCGCGCGTCACCGGCGACGTCGGCAAGGCGGGCGTCGCGATCGACAGCGTCGAGGACATGAAGATCCTCTTCGACGGCATCCCGCTCGACAAGGTCAGCGTGTCGATGACGATGAACGGCGCGGTGCTGCCGGTGCTCGCCGGCTACGTCGTGGCGGCCGAGGAGCAGGGCGTGTCGCAGGCGCAGCTCGCCGGGACCATCCAGAACGACATCCTCAAGGAGTTCATGGTCCGCAACACGTACATCTATCCGCCTGCGCCCAGCATGCGGATCGTCGGCGACATCATCGCGTACACGGCGTCGCACATGCCGAAGTTCAACTCGATCTCGATCTCCGGCTACCACATGCAGGAGGCCGGCGCGAACCAGGCGCTCGAACTCGCGTTCACGCTCGCCGACGGCAAGGAATACGTGAAGACCGCGATCGCCAACGGGCTCGACGTCGACACCTTCGCGCCGCGCCTGTCGTTCTTCTGGGCGATCGGGATGAACTTCTATCTCGAGATCGCGAAGATGCGGGCGGCGCGCCTGCTGTGGCACCGGATCATGAGCGGCTTCGACGCGAAGAACCCGAAGAGCCTGATGCTGCGCACCCACTGCCAGACCTCGGGCTGGAGCCTCACCGAGCAGGACCCATACAACAACGTCGTGCGCACCACCATCGAGGCGATGGCCGCGGTGTTCGGCGGCACGCAGAGCCTGCACACCAACGCGCTCGACGAGGCGATCGCGCTGCCCACCGAGTTCAGCGCGCGCATCGCCCGCAACACGCAGCTGATTATCCAGGAAGAGACGCACATCCCGAACGTGATCGACCCCTGGGCCGGCAGCTACATGATGGAGACGCTGACGCAGCAGATGGCCGACGCCGCGTGGGCGATCATCGAGGAGGTCGACGCGATGGGCGGCATGACCAAGGCCGTCGCGAGCGGCTGGGCGAAGACGCGCATCGAGGCCGCCGCCGCCGAGAAGCAGGCTCGCATCGACTCGAAGCGCGACGTGATCGTCGGCGTCAACAAGTACCGGCTCGGCGAGGAGGACGCGATCGACATCCTCGACATCGACAACCACGCGGTGCGCGAAAACCAGATCCGCCGGCTCGAGGCGCTGCGCGCGACGCGCGACGGCGCGAAGGTGCAGGCGGCGCTCGACGCGCTCACCGCCTGCGCGCAGGACGGCGACGGCAACCTCCTCGCGCTCGCGATCGACGCGGTGCGCGCGCGCGCGACCGTCGGCGAAGTCAGCGACGCGCTCGAGAAGGTCTGGGGCCGGCACCGCGCCGATCCGCAGAAGGTGAGCGGCGTGTACGCGGCCGCGTACGACAGCGCGGAGGGCTGGGAGCGCCTCACGCAGGAGATCGCCGCCTTCGCCGACGCGCACGGCCGGCGCCCGCGGGTGATGATCGCCAAGCTCGGGCAGGACGGCCACGACCGCGGCGCTAAGGTCGTCGCCACTGCGTTCGCCGACCTCGGCTTCGACGTCGACGTCGGGCCGCTGTTCCAGACCGCCGAGGAGTGCGCGCGCCAGGCGATCGAGAACGACGTGCACGCGGTCGGCGTCAGCACCCTCGCCGCCGGCCACAAGACGCTGGTGCCGGCGATCATCGAGGCGCTGGCCGCGCAGGGCGCCGACGACATCATCGTGTTCGTCGGCGGCGTCGTGCCGCGGCAGGACTACGCGTTCCTCTACGACGCCGGCGTCAAGGGCATCTACGGCCCCGGCACCACCATCGCCGCGTCAGCCGCCGACGTACTCGCGCACATCCGCGAAAAAATGGGGTCGGAACAAATTTGACGCGCGGTGCAGACTCGCCGGCCTCGGGTGACGTGGCACGCGCCGTCGACCCCGCGAGGCTGATCTCGGCCGAGCACGGCCCGGCCAAGCGCCGCGCGATCGCGAAGGCGATCACGCTGCTCGAGTCCACGCGCGCCGACCACCGCGCGCAGGCCGAGGCGCTCCTCGATGCGCTGATGCCGCACACCGGCCGGTCGCTGCGCCTGGGCATCAGCGGCGTGCCAGGCGTGGGCAAGAGCACCTTCATCGAGGCGCTCGGCCTGCACCTGATCGGGCTGGGTCACCGCGTCGCGGTGCTCGCGATCGACCCGTCGAGCAGCGTGTCCGGCGGTTCGATCCTCGGCGACAAGACGCGGATGGAGCGGCTGTCGGCGAACGAGCACGCGTTCATCCGTCCGTCGCCGAACAGCGGCACGCTCGGCGGCGTCGCCGCGCGCACCCGCGAGACGATGCTGGTCTGCGAGGCGGCGGGCTACGACGTCGTGATCGTCGAGACCGTCGGCGTCGGCCAGAGCGAGATCGCGGTGGCTGGCATGACCGACCTGTTCGTGCTGCTGCAGCTGCCGAACGCCGGCGACGACCTCCAGGCGATCAAGCGGGGCGTGATGGAGATCGCCGACCTCGTCGTCGTCAACAAGGCCGACCTCGACCCCGACGCGGCGACGCGCGCGCAGGCGCAGATCGCCGGCGCGCTGCGGCTGTTCGGCGACTCGGCGCGTGGGACGGGGCGCAGGTCGGCCGACCCGGCCGCCCGTTGGGAGACGCGCGTGATGCAGCTCAGCGCGCTCGCCGGCGACGGGCTCCCGACGTTCTGGCAGCACGTCGAGGACTTCCGGCGCCTGCGGGTCGCGAGCGGCGAGTTCGCGCGCCGGCGCGAGCAGCAGGCGCTCGCGTGGATGTGGGACCTCGTCAACGCGCGGCTGCTCGCGGACTTCCGCGCGCACGCCGGTGTGAAGGCGGCGCTGCCGCAGGTGCAGGCCGACGTGCGTGCGGCGCGCCTCGAGCCGTCGGTGGCGGCGCGTCGCCTGCTCGAGCTGTTCGGGGATCGGCAGGAGCTTGGGACGGGGTCCGACATCGGGCGGCGATCGTCCAGCTAGTTTCGCTCGCCGGCGCTTCGCCTCGTCGCCGAAACTTCGCCGGTTGGAACAGCACGAACAGGATGTGGTCCCAGTCGACCCGCCCGCCGGCGAAGGCCGGGTCGGTCGCGTCGCGGCCGATTGCGATGCCGGTCTGCTCGTTGCCGACGATCAGCTCGTCCACGTCTCCGCGGAGATGTCCGTCGCCGGTGCCCTCGAGCAGCCAGCCGCCCGGGTGCCGGAACGCGAAGCGTCGTCCTCCGTCGAGCGCCTCCACCTGGAACCCTTCTTCGTGCACCGCGGTGTGGTGCACGCGGCACAGCGAGACGAGGTTCGCGAGCACTGTCCGGCCACCGTCGGCCCAGTGGCGCACGTGGTGCGCATCGACGAAGCGGCTGCGCGTGCAGCCGGGAAAGCGACAGCCGCCGTCGCGCCGCTCGACCGCGCGGCGCAGCGCGGCGGGCACGGTACGCGTGCGCGCACCGCTCGCGAGCGGCTGGCCGTGCGCGTCCTCGACGAGCGCGACGAGTGTGCCGTCACAGCACAGGCGGCGAAGGGTGGAAGAAGCGAGCGGACGGCCGTCATCGAGGACGGCGACCGGACCGGCGGCATCGGGCTCGGGTTCGTCCGCCCCCGCCGGTCCGTGGCCGGCCAGCGCTTCGAGCGGCACGCTCACCCTCACCTGGTAACGATCGGCGGTTCGGCTTTCGGTGCGGCTGCCGGCGAGGTACGCCTCGCAGATCCGCACCAGCGCATCGATGCGCGACTGCGCCCGGTCGGGTTCCCCCTCGCTACCCCGGCGCGCTTCGCTGACCGGCGGCTCGAGTGCCGTGTCGATCGCAGCCTGCACGAGCGCGCCCTGCTCGGGCGAAAGCAAGGCGCGGATCGCGAAGCTGCCGTCATCCTGCCACCACCCCTCGAGGCTGCGGCGCGCGACGTGCTCGCGAGCGACCATGGGCGTCATCGCCGACTCGACCCGGCGATAGTGGCCGACGCAGCGCTCGACGTGGGCGGCGGTGGCGTTGAGCGCGATGTCGAGCAGGTCGGCCTCGTTGTCGGGGCGGGCTACGCGCGTCAACGCGCGCACCTTCGAGTAGCTCAAGCGACCGTTCGCGAACGCACGCGAGATCAGCGGCAGCGCCGGCAAGGCACGGGCGACGCGCACCTTCTCGCGCGCTGCGCCGATCGCGATGCCGCAGCGCCAATTGAGCCAGTGTGCGGTCGTGAGCAAGCCCTGGGGATTGGCCTCGCCGTAGGCCTGGCGGCGGTCGAACTCGCCGATCAGCACGATCAGGCGCCAGGTGGCGGCGTGCAGGTGAGCGGCGAGCCTGCCGATCTCGGCGTCGAGCGCGTCGAGGTCCAGGGCGGCGGGGTCGAAGGGCAGCGACGGAAGCGGCGGCAGACGTTCGACGCAGGCGGGCGCTTTCGCGGCATCGAGCGGGGCGCGCAGATCGGGCGGATCGCACGAGTGCGATGCATCGGATGTGCCGAAGCTATCGAATGATCCGCGATCGTCCAGCATGGCGCGCCTCTCTAATACTGTTCAAAAATACAGTATATAGGGTGGGCGCGCGACGCCGATGAATTCGGAGAATCGATGCGCTCGGGTCGATCGCCAACTGCCGCAACGCGCCCGACCTGCCCGCGTCGCGGCAGCGTGAGGAATCATCCAGCCGCGTTCGCGTGCCAGCAGGGCGGGTCCGCCGCGACGACCTCGTTGATCAGCACATCGATCGGGCCGCTCGGCAGCTTGTTGCGATCCGACGCCGAATCGACCGCGCGCGACGCGTCGGCTGGGGCGTGCCCGGCACCCGGCGCCGTCTCGACGATCGGTTCCGGCTCGGCGGCAGGCCGGGACAGCGTGCCGCACGCGCCCAGCAGCAGACTCGACGCCATCAGCAGCGCGCGCGCCACGCGACCCGCGCGGCGCGGCGCGGACAGGTTCGACACTTCGGGCATCGGCGTGCTGGCTCCTCGGGGCGACGGCTCGAGCGCGCAACATAGCAAGCGCCCGCCCGTCGCGCGCGGAACTATTTCCCCTTTCGCCGCGCCGCCCGCAGACCGCCGCCCGCAGACCGCCGCCTGCAGATCGTCGCCCCCGATACAGTCCGCCGACGCCGGATCCCTCACAATCCGGAGTTCGGCCGGTTGCGTTGCCGCACCACGCCCCGCAGAATCCGGGGCGCATCCGGCACCCTCTTCCCCAGAATCACCATGAAAGACATCCTCGAACAGCTCGAATCCAAGCGCTCGCTCGCGCGGCTCGGTGGCGGCGAACGCCGCATCGACGCGCAGCACCGCAAGGGCAAGCTCACCGCCCGCGAGCGGCTCGACCTGCTGCTGGACGACGGCTCCTTCGAGGAGTGGGACATGTTCGTCGAGCACCGCTGCGCCGACTTCGGCATGGCGGCCAACAAGATCCCCGGCGACGGCGTCGTCACCGGCTACGGCACGATCAACGGCCGGCTGGTGTTCGTGTTCAGCCAGGACTTCACGGTCTTCGGCGGCGCGCTGAGCGAGGCGCACGCCGAGAAGATCTGCAAGGTGATGGACCAGGCGATGAAGGTCGGCGCGCCGGTGATCGGCCTGAACGACTCGGGCGGCGCGCGCATCCAGGAGGGTGTTGCCTCGCTCGCCGGCTACGCCGACGTGTTCCAGCGCAACGTGATGGCGTCCGGCGTGATCCCGCAGATCAGCCTGATCATGGGCCCGTGCGCCGGCGGCGCGGTCTACAGCCCGGCGATGACCGACTTCGTGTTCATGGTGCGCGACAGCGCGTACATGTTCGTCACCGGCCCCGAGGTCGTGAAGACCGTCACCCACGAGGAGGTCACCGCCGAGGAACTCGGCGGCGCGGACACGCACACGACCCGCAGCGGCGTCGCCGACCTTGCGTTCGACAACGACGTCGACGCGCTGATGATGCTGCGCCGCTTCTTCAACTACCTCCCGCTGTCCAATCGCGAGAAGGCGCCGCTGCGGCCTTCCACGGACCCGGCCGACCGCGCCGACCGCTCGCTCGACACGCTGGTGCCGCTCAACCCGAACCAGCCCTACGACATGAAGGAGCTGATCACCAAGACGCTGGACGACCACGACTTCTTCGAGCTCCAGCCCGACTACGCGAAAAACATCGTGATCGGCTTCGGTCGGATGAACGGGCAGGCGGTCGGTATCGTCGCGAACCAGCCGCTGGTGCTCGCCGGCTGCCTCGACATCCGCAGCAGCATCAAGGCCGCACGCTTCGTGCGCTTCTGCGACGCGTTCAACATCCCGGTGATCACCTTCGTCGACGTGCCCGGATTCATGCCCGGCACCTCGCAGGAGCACGGCGGCATCATCAAGCACGGCGCGAAGCTGCTCTACGCGTACGCCGAGTGCACCGTGCCCAAGATCACCGTGATCACCCGCAAGGCCTACGGCGGCGCCTACGACGTGATGAGCTCCAAGCACCTGAGGGGCGACGTCAACCTCGCGTGGCCGAACGCCGAGATCGCGGTGATGGGCGCGAAGGGCGCGGTCGAGATCATCTTCCGCGAGGACAAGGCCGACCCCGCCAAGCTCGCCGCGCGCGAGGCCGAGTACAAGGCGCGCTTCGCGAACCCCTTCGTCGCCGGCTCGCGCGGCTACATCGACGACGTGATCCAGCCGCACGAGACGCGCCGTCGCATCTGCCGCTCGCTCGCGATGCTGCGCGACAAGAAGCTCGAGAACCCGTGGCGCAAGCACGGGAACATCCCCCTTTGATGCCGAGCGCTCTTGCCTTCAGTATCCGACCCGGAACACGGAGTCTTTCGATGGGTGAAGAACTATTGGCAGGCAGCGAGATGGCCGACGCGGTTCGTCTGCTTGAAAGGCTCGACGCGATCGGCGCTTCGCCGAGCGTTGCAGCGTGGATCTACTTCGACGACGAAGCGCGCTGGCAACTAGTCGTCGCCGGACCGGAACTCGACAGGTACCTTCCCAAGAACCCGATCGCCGCATACAGAGTCATTGTGGATGCGCTTGGAGAAGCTTTCGCATCGCTGCTTTCAAGCGGCGTCCGACCGATGCGTACGGACGCCGCGCCTATAAGGGCAATTCGCAGTCTGCGCGCCACGAGTCCCGACGACGACTCGTTCGTGCGCCTCGGAAAGCAGCCACGCAAAACTCGACGACCACCCAAACACTGACAACCACCGGATGTTCACCAAGATCCTGATCGCCAACCGCGGCGAAATCGCCTGCCGCGTCATCAAGACCGCGCGCCGCATGGGCATCGCGACCGTCGCCGTCTACTCCGAGGCCGACCGCGAGGCGCGACACGTCGCGCTCGCCGACGAGTCGGTGTGCATCGGCCCGCCGCCGTCGCGCGAGTCCTACCTGTCGATGGACCGCATCATCGCGGCCTGCAAGTCGACCGGCGCGCAGGCGGTGCACCCCGGCTACGGCTTTCTCAGCGAGAACGAGGCCTTCGCGCGTCGCGTCGAGGAGGAGGGCATCGTCTTCATCGGCCCCAAGCACGCGGCGATCGCCGCGATGGGCGACAAGATCGCGAGCAAGAAGCTCGCCGCCGAAGCGAAGGTCAACACGATCCCCGGGCACAACGCGCCGATCGAGACGCCAGACGAAGCCGTCGGCATCGCGAAGCGGATCGGTTATCCGGTGATGATCAAGGCGAGCGCCGGCGGCGGCGGCAAGGGCCTGCGCGTCGCGTGGAACGACAAGGAGGCGCACGAGGGCTTCGCCGCGTGCCGCAACGAGGCACGCAACAGTTTCGGCGACGACCGCGTCTTCATCGAGAAGTTCGTCGAGGAGCCGCGCCACATCGAGATCCAACTGCTCGGCGACGCGCACGGCAACTACCTGTACCTGTGGGAGCGCGACTGCTCGATCCAGCGGCGCCACCAGAAGCTGATCGAGGAGGCGCCGAGCCCTTTCATCGACGACGCGACCCGCAAGGCGATGGGCGAGCAGGCGGTCGCGCTCGCGCGCGCGGTCGGCTACCAGTCGGCGGGCACCGTGGAGTTCGTCGTCGGCAAGGACCGTTCGTTCTACTTCCTCGAGATGAACACGCGGCTGCAGGTCGAGCACCCGGTCACCGAGTGCATCACCGGACTCGACCTCGTCGAGCAGATGATCCGCGTCGCCGCTGGCGAGAAGCTCGCGCTCACGCAGGCCGAGCTGCCGCGGCGCGGCTGGGCGATCGAGTGCCGCATCAACGCCGAGGACCCGTCGCGCAACTTCCTGCCGTCGACCGGCCGGCTGGTGCGCTTCGTGCCGCCGCGCCAGTCGATCGAGGCCGCGATGCCGATGCCGCAGGAGGCCGGCGGCGTGCGGGTCGACACCGGCGTCGTCGAGGGCGGCGAGATCCCGATGTTCTACGACTCGATGATCGCGAAGCTGATCGTGCACGGCAGCGACCGCGCCGACGCGATCCGCCGCATGCGCGACGCGCTCGACGGCTTCGTGATCCGCGGCATCAGCAGCAACATCGCGTTCCAGGCCGCGCTGCTCGCGCACCCCGCCTTCGTGTCCGGCGACTTCAACACCGGCTTCATCGCCGAGCACTACCCGGACGGCTTCACCGCCAACGCCGCCGCCGACGTCGCCGACGACGCGTTCCTGTTCGCGATCGCCGGCGCCGTGCACCGGCGCTTTCGCGATCGCGCCGCCGGCATCGACGGGCAGCTGCCGGGCCTCGCGCCGCGGCGCGCCGGCGAGTTCGTCGCGGTCGTCGCCGATGGTGCGGGCGGCCAGGTGCACGTGCCGGTCGCGGTCGGCGCCGTCGACCTGCTCGACGCGGTCGACGTGACGGTCGGCGGCGGCGATGATGCCGCCGGCGCCGCCGGACCGATCCGCATCCGGCTGATCGATCCGCTGCGCGACATCGCCGTGCGCGGCGAGATCGCGATGCGGGGCGAGGACGGCCACTGGGGGCCGTTCGCGCCCTTCGCCGCGCAGATCGAGCGCGTCGGGCTCGATTACCAGATCACCCACCAGGGCGCGACGCGGCGCATTCGCATGCTGAGTCCGCGCGGTGCCGAACTCAATCGCCTGATGCCCTTCAAGCCGCCGCCGGATCTCTCGGGCTTCCTGATCTCGCCGATGCCGGGGCTGCTCGTCGGCCTGTTCGCCGAGCCGGGCGAGAAGGTCAGCGCCGGGCAGAAGCTCGCGGTCATCGAGGCGATGAAGATGGAGAACACGCTCGTCGCGCCGCGCGACGGTGTCGTCGCCGAGGTTGCGGCGAAGGTCGGCGACAGCCTCGCGGTCGACCAGGTCATCGTGCGGTTCGAAGCCTAGCGGCGCAGGCCAAGGCGAGGGCGAAGCCGAGGGCGAGGGCGGCCGACGCCGGTGCGCGTCGGTCGATGCCCCGGGGAGGGGAGCGATGGAATCTGCCAGTGTCCTGTGGCTCGTCGGCTCGATCGTGTCACTGGTGGTGGGGCTGCTGGTGGGCGCGCTCTTCGCGGTCGCTGCCTGGCGCCTCTTCGCGCGCTCGGTGCTGCACCGCGACGCCGGCCCGGTCGTCCCCCCGTTCTTCATGATCGGGCCCGGCATCGCGGCCCTCGCACTGCTGTTGCTCGCGTTCGGTCTGTTTCGCGAGTACATGGGCTGGAACGTCGTGGGCTCGAACACCGGCACCGCCGCATCGGCGCCAGACTCGGACTGCGACGGCGAGTCGCTCGTCGGCGCGATCGGCATGCTCGGCATCTGCGCCTGGATGGCCTGGCGCGCCTTCGTGCGTCGCCGGCAGGTGCGCTCGACCGCGGTCGAGCCGGTGGCGACGCTGGCCGGCGGCGTCGTGATGGTCGAGGGCGTCGCCGAGGCGCTGCCGGGCGCGCCGGTGCTGCGCTCGCCGCTCTCCGGGGTCGAGTGCCTCGCCGTCCACGCGACGCTGACCCAGCCCGACAGCGACGGCGACGACCGGATCCGCTTCGACCACCGCAGCAGCACCCCCTTCGCCGTGCGCGACGCGACCGGCGTCGTGACGATCCAGCCCGACGGGGCCGACTACCTGCTCGAGCAGGGCCTGCACTGGAGCCGCGCCGGCGGGCTCGACGGCTCGCCCCGCTGGCTCGCCGCGCTGGCCGCGGCCGGCGTCGACGAGGCGGCGTTCCCGACGGTCCTGCAGCGCAATGCCGCGCGCGCCGGGCGCGCGACCGAGGCCGACGACGCGCCGGCCGCCGGCACCGGCGACGCGCCGCGCCAGGCACTCGCCTTCGTCGCGGCCGTGCGGACCGCGCGGTCGACGCCCGACCTAGACACGGTGCGCAGCAGCGAGCGGCTGCTCGGCGCCGGCCAGCACGTTGCGGTCATGGGCCGGCACGATCCGGCCACCGGCCGCATCGCGGCAGGGCGCGGCGTCGCGCTGGGCATCGCGCCCGGCAGCAGCGCGTTCACCCGACGCTACGCGTCGATCCGGCCACTGCTCGGCTGGATCGCCGGTGCCGTCCTCGCCGTCGCCTGGCTCTGGTACGAGGGCGGCTGCTGAAGGCACGCCGGTAGGGGCGCGTGCGAGAATCGGCGACGCTTCAGGAGGAGTGCCCCACGATGAGACCGTTCAAAGTCCTCGGCATCCAGCAGATCGCGATCGGCGGTGTGTCGAAGGACAGGCTGCGCGCGCTCTGGGTCGACAAGCTCGGCCTCGAGGTCACCGGCCACTTCCGCAGCGAACGCGAGAATGTCGACGAGGACATCCTCTCGATGGGCGAAGGGCCGCACAAGGTCGAGGTCGACCTGATGCAGCCGCTCGATCCCGACGGCAAGCCCGCGGTCCACGCGACCCCGCTCAATCACGTCGGGCTCTGGATCGACGACCTGCCGAAGGCCGTCGAGTGGCTGACCGGCGAGGGCGTGCGCTTCGCGCCCGGCGGCATCCGCAAGGGGGCCGCCGGCCACGACATCTGCTTCCTGCACCCGAAGGCGAGCGACGCGTTCCCGATCGCCGGCGAAGGCGTGCTGATCGAGCTCGTGCAGGCGCCGCCCGAGGTGATCGCCGCGCTCGGCGCGGCACGGGTCTGACAGCGCGCATCGCCGGACGACGATCGCGCCAGGTTGAACGCGGCCGCCGGACGGCTCGGCGCCATCGGGCCCGTCGCGTACGCCCCGTTGAAGCGAGGGAAGGGCCGCAGTATGATGGGGTATGGCCCTACCCTTGATCAAGACCACGTACACCATGGATGCCGAGACGAAGCGGGTCCTGGATCAATTGGCGCGCCAATGGGCCGTATCGCGTTCGGAAGCGCTGCGTCGCGCGATTCGCCAGGCTGCGGGTGCGGCCGCCGCGACCGATCGCCTGGCGGCGCTCGAGGTGCTGCAGCGCGGTGCGGGACTCGGGCCGGGCGATGCCCGAGACTGGGAAAAGCGCGTGCTCGACGAGCGCGTCGCCGGAAGCGGACGACATCGGAACAAGTGATCCATCTCGATACCAGCTTCCTGATCCGGGCCCTGGTGCGTGGCTCGACGGCAGACGCAATGCTGCGGACCTGGATCATCGAGGACGAATCCATCGTGATGAGCGCCCTCGCATGGGGGGAATTTCTCTGCGGGCCCCTCGATCCGGAACTCGCGATGGCCTCTTCGGCGATCGTCGGAACGCCCATTCCCTTGACCGCACGGCATGCCGAACGCGGCGCGACGATCTTCAACCAAACCGGGCGCAAGCGGGGAACCTTCGCCGACTGCCTGATCGCTGCCGTTGCGATCGTGGAAGGCGGCTCACTCGCCACGGGCAATCGGCGGGATTTCGAATCGATCCCTGGCCTGATGCTCGCGACCTAGCGAACGCGTTCGAGCCGTCGCCCATTGCCCGCGGCTGCGACTGCGGGCGAAGCCACTCAACCCGCCGCGTTCGCCGCGTCGGCGGCGGTCCCCGCCTCGAGGCGCCGCACCCGCAGCGTCTCCTCGAACGCGTACAGCCGCTTGTGGATGCTGATCAGCTCGACGATCGTCGCCCAGCTGTTCACCAGGAACTGGAACGAGTTCTCGACGCGGTCGAAGGCGCGCATGATCTGCTGCATCACGCCGAGCGTGATCGCGCCGGCGGCGATCGTCGGCCCCATCGCGATGAACGGGATCAGCACGCCGAACTGCAGGTAGCTGTACTTCGCGACGTCGAAGTACAGGTAGTTCCGGAACAGCACGAAATAGTTGCGACGCACGTTCGAGAACAGTTCGGCAAGCGTGGTCGGCTGCGCGCGCTCGGCGTAGTCCTCGCCGAGCACCAGCTCCTTGCGGTACGCGGCCTCGACCTTCTGGTTGTTGAACTCCAGCCCCGGCAGCCGGATGCCGACCAGCGCGAGCAGCGCGGTGCCGAAGGCCGACCACGCGAGCGCCACCCACACCAGCGAATACGGGATCGCGCCGATCCACGGCAGTTCCGTCACCTTCGCCGACATCGCCCACAGCAGCGGCAGGAACGCGACCAGCGTGAGCACCGAATTGAGCAGCATCACGCCGAGCTGCTCGACGATGCGCGCGAAGCGCATCGTGTCCTCCTGGATCCGCTGCGACGCGCCCTCGATGTGGCGCACCTCGGGCCAGCGGGCGACGTAGTGGTCGTTGAGCGCGGTGCGCCAGCGGAACACGTAGTGGCGCAGGAAGAACTCCAGCACCACCGCGACGACGATCGACAGGCCGGCGATGCCGGCGAAGGTCCACAGGTAGCCGAGGATGTCGGCGAAGCTGACGGCACCGGGCGTCGCGAGCGCCTTCTGCAAGGTGTCGTAGAAGCCGCCGAACCACTCGTTGATCCGCACGTCCAGCTGCACCCGGAACCAGGTGGCGGCGATGATCAGCAGCGTGCCCAGCACCGACCAGCGCTGCCAGCGACGATTCAGGAAGAAGCTGCGAAACATGGGCGCGTGTCCTCGATGGCGGGGTGGGAACGAACGGTCGGCACCCGTGGCGCTGCGAGCATAGCCGATGTCCACCCGTCGGCTCCAGGCCGCCGCGGCGTCCCCGCCGGTTGTGGTGCGGTTAGCATCGGGGCGCGCGGCCCGGGAAGCCGGCGCCGCCGGGTCCGTCCGGCTCGAGCCCCCGCGATGCCGACTGAATTTCCAGGCGATGAACCTCCAGGCGGCGATCCTCGACCCACCGGCTTAAGCCACGCTTAGCATGCGAGACCCACGATGTTCCTGACCCAGTACGCCGCGTTCAAGGACCTGCTCGAGGTGCTGCTGCACGTCGACCGCAACACGCTGCACGTGCACTTCGGGCTCGTGCTGTTCTTCGGCATCGCGCTGCTGTACCGCTCGCGCCACCGCTTCGCGCGCGCGCTCGCGTGGCTCGTCGCGATCGCCGTGCTCAACGAGTGCTTCGACCTGCTCCGCGCCCATGCGCAGGGCCACACCCTCGCATGGGGGGAGAGCGTCGGCGACATCGTCAACACCGTGCTCTGGCCCGCCGTCTGGGTGCTGTTCGGCGCGCGCATCGTCGCGTGCTTCCGCTGGCGCGCTGCCGCTAGAATGCCGGGCGCCGGCGCCCCGGCACGGCTTGCCACCCCGGCCCGCCACGTCACCCCGTCGCTGGAGAACCCGCGCCCATGAGCAGATCCCCCGCCGCCTCGTCCGACGCGATCTCGCCGCTCCTCAAGGCCGAGATCCTCAGCGAGGCGCTGCCGTACATCCGGCGCTTCCACGGCAAGACCATCGTCGTCAAGTACGGCGGCAACGCGATGACCGACGAGCGGCTCAAGCAGAGCTTCGCGCACGACGTCGTCATGCTCAAGCTCGTCGGGCTCAACCCGGTGGTCGTGCACGGCGGCGGGCCGCAGATCGAGCAGGCGCTCAGCCGCATGGGCAAGAAGGGCGAGTTCGTCCAGGGCATGCGCGTCACCGACGAAGAGACGATGACCATCGTCGAGATGGTGCTCGCCGGCCAGGTCAACAAGGAGATCGTCGAGCTCATCAACCACGCCGGCGGCAAGGCCGTCGGCCTCACCGGGCAGGACGGCAACCTCATCCGGGCGAGCAAGCTGATGATGGAGAACCGCGACCGGCCCGGCGAGATGCTCGACATCGGGCAGGTCGGCAGGATCGTGTCGATCGACCCCAGCATCATCCAGACCCTCACCGCCAGCGGCTTCGTGCCGGTCATCGCGCCCATCGGCTCCGGCGAGCAGGGCGAGACCTACAACATCAACGCCGACGTCGTCGCCGGCAAGATCGCCGAGATCCTGCGCGCCGAGAAACTCGTGCTGCTCACCAACATCGCCGGCGTGATGGACAAGCAGGGCAACCTGCTGTCCGGCCTCACCTCGCGCGAGATCGACGACCTCTTCGCCGACGGCACGATCTCCGGCGGCATGCTGCCGAAGATCTCGTCCGCGCTCGAGGCCGCGAAGGCCGGCGTCAACGCCGTCCACATCATCGACGGCCGTGTCGACCACTGCCTGCTGCTCGAGATCATGACTGCGGCGGGCGTCGGCACGATGATCCGCAGCCACTGACGTCGGCGTCCTCGCGCCGGTACAATCCGGCACATAGCTGTCGGGCACGTTTCGCGCTGCCGCGGTTAGTATCCACTCCTGGCGAGCCCACGTTTCCGCGCGGCAACACATGACCCACCCCACAGTGACGCGACTCGATCACGGTTCCGAGCCTGCCGACGTCGCGGCATCGTCCGGCGCCGGGCCGGCTGCCACGCCGGTCGACCGCGCGCGCGAGGCGATCGCCGCCGAAGCGCGCCTCGATCGCGCCCGGGCGCAGGCGCAGGCCTCGCAGGCCGCCGCCGGTGAAGACCGGCCCTCTGTCGCCAGTGGTGGTGCAGGCGGGGTCGACGCCGGTGCAGGGACCGGTGCACCGTCGGTTGCACATTCGGTTGCACATTCAGGCGCGGAAGCGGATACGCAAGCGGATCCCGACGCAGATGCCGATCAGCATGCGGATGCGCACGAGGACGCACCCGCAGGCGGCACCGCACCGCGCAAGACGGGAGGGCGCAAGCGCCCGAAGCCCGGCGAGCGGCGCCTGCAGATCCTCCAGACACTGGCCGAGATGCTCGAGGCGCCGCGCGCCGAGCGCGTCACCACCGCCGCGCTCGCCGCGAAGATCAAGGTGTCCGAGGCCGCGCTCTACCGGCACTTCGCGAGCAAGGCGCAGATGTTCGAGGGCCTCATCGAGTTCATCGAGCAGACGCTCTTCGGGCTGATCAACCAGATCACCACCCAGGAAGAGGACGGCTTCAAGCAGCTGCGCGCGATCCTCACCATGCTGCTCAGCTTCGCCGAGCGCAACCCCGGCATGACCCGCGTGCTCATCGGCGATGCGCTCGTCACCGAAGACGACCGCCTGCAGGCGCGCATCAACCAGCTGATCGACCGCCTCGAGCTCTCGATCAAGCAGAGCTTCCGCACCGCGATCGTCCAGGGGCGCCTGCCCCAGGAGACCGACGCCGCCGCCCGCGCCAACCTGCTGCTGTCCTACGTGCAGGGCCGCTGGCTGCGCTTCGCCAAGGGCGGCTTCAAGCGCACCCCCACCGACGGGCTGGATGCGCAGGTGTTGCTGCTGATCATGTAGTGGCGGTGCGGTCGCGCGGCGGGATGTCGCGCGCCCACGAGCGATGTGGCGGGATGCCGTGCGGCGGGTGGGCGCCCGCGCGGCCTGTATGGCCACGCCGACGTTTCATGTGGATGACGCCCGCCTTGACACTGCACATCCTTACATTTACCTGAACCGGGGTAACCGAACGTGAACCCGGGGATGCCTTCGCGCGACGCTTGAGGCACAATTCCCACGTCGCGTCACCAGCAGGTATGCAGTTCCCGGCATGAATGCCTACGCAGTGTCATCGATCATCCTCGCGTTTTTCGCCACTGCGGGCGCGATCCCGATGCTGCGGGTGCTGCCGCAGGTGTTGCGAAGCGGGGCGCTCGGCGAGCCGTTGCCCGTGCCGGATACCGCCCACCCGCGTGTCGCCGGCCCCGGCGTGTTCTTCGGCATCTTCATCGCGTCGTTCTACCTGCTCGATCCCACGCCGGCGGCCGCCGGCGGGCTCGTCCTGGGCGCGCTGCTGCTGATCGTCATCGGCAGCGTGGCTGAAGAGGTCGGCCCGCGTCCCGCCAGGCCGTGGCGCGCGTTCGCCGCCGGCACCGTCGGCACCGTCGTTGCCGGCGTGTTCGCGCTCGAATACCTCGATTACTACCGCACCGGCTGGACCATCGGCTTCTTCGTCGTGCTCATCGCCGCGCTGCTCACGCCGCTCGCGATGGCGCGCATGGCGAACCGGGCGGGCGCCAGTGCCGCGGCGCCGACGGCGATCGGGCTGATCGAAGTCCTGTCGCTGCTGCTCTTCGGTGCGCTCAGCGCCGTCGACCGCAGCCGTTACGCGCTGGCCGACGAGTTCCTGGTCGTCGCGCTGCCCGCCGTCGGCTCGCTCGTCGCCGCGCTCATCTACCAGCTGCCGATGCCGTGGCGACGTCAGGCGCTGGTCGCCACCGGCATCGGTGGCAGCCTCGCGCTCGGGCTGCTGATCGCGTGGGGCGTGCTGCGCCTCGGGCCGGCCACCGCGCGCAGCTATGGCGGCATGTCGGCGCTGCTCTGGCTCATCGCCGTCCCGCTCTTCGAACTCGTGCTCGATGCCGTGCGCTTCTGGTACGTGCGCTTCGGCGGGCGGCTCGACCTTCCCGGCAGGCCGATTCGCCGCGTGAGCCTGCGCCTGCACTCGCTGCCCTACCTGTGCACCTCGGCCGTCGTGATGAGCAGCATTGGCCTCGTGCTGTGGCACCTCGAGATCGTCGGCGCGCTGTCGGCCTTCCTGCTGCTGCCGGCCTTCGCCGTGTACCTGCTGGTGCCGCAGGTGCTCGCCGCGTTCCCGATCGGGCGCGGGCTGGCCACGTCCGCGCTCGATCAGGCGGCCGGCGCATCCAACCGCCAGGCGTCCTGATCCCTGCGCGGTGCGCGCGATACGTGCGCTACGGAAACTCGGCGTCGATGCGTACCCTGGTCCACTACTTCAAGTTTCGGTTCGCGTTCCTGCCGGTGCTCGAGGGCCTCGTGCTGTTCCAGGCGATGGTGCTCGGCAACGGCATCCGCCTGATCGACGACAACTACCTGGTACCCGTCCTCCACGGCCTGCTGTTCACCGCCGTGATGCTGCTCGTGATGACCGCGCTCGGGCTCTACGCCGAAGGCACCTCGCGCTTTCGCTACACCGTGCAGCGCATCTTCACCGCGTACCTGCTGACGCTCACCGTGCTCGCGGTCGTGTTCTACGCGTTTCCGGATTCGCAGGTCGGTCGCGGCACCTTCGGCATCGCGTCGGTGCTCGCGCTGCTCGGCCTGCTGCTGGTGCGGGGCTTCGCCTATCGCGCCGGCCTCATCAACATCCCGCTGCGCCGCTTCCTCGTGCTCGGCAGCGGCGAGATCGCCGACGACGTGTCGCGCCTGCTCGAGACGCCGGGGCGCTTCGGCGGGCGCCGCCTCGCGCTGCACATGCCGGTCGAGCACTTCGTCGGCAATGGCAGCGACAGCGGCGACCGCGGTGTCGACGCAGCCGCCGAGGCGCCACGAAGCGATGCCGCCAGCCTCCTGTCGATCGCGCGCGAGCGTCGCATCACCGACATCGTCGTCGCGGTGCGCGAGCTGCGCGCGAACCCGATACCGGTGCAGGCGCTGCTCGCGTGCAGGCTCGCCGGCATCCGCGTCATCGACCTCGTCACCTTCCACGAAGAAGAGCAGGGCCTCATCAAGGTCGACCTGCTGCGCGCCAGCAACCTGATCTACGGGTCGGGATTCGACCAGAGCAGGATGCGCGTGCTGGTCAAGCGCAGCTTCGACGTGACCGTCGCGATCGCCGTCCTGCTGCTCGCGTTGCCGGCCATGGCGATCGTCGCGCTCGCGATCTTCCTCGAGACCGGTCGGCCGATCCTCTTTCGCCAGGCGCGCGTCGGCGAGCACAACGAAGAGTTCCTGATGCTCAAGTTCCGCTCGATGCGCCGCGACGCCGAGAGTGACGGCAAGGCGCGCTGGGCGCAGAAGGGCGATTCACGCATCACGCGCGTCGGCCGGCTCATCCGCGCGACGCGCCTAGGGCGTGTTAACACTACAGCCCCTGCTTAGGATAGAATATTGGGATGGAAATTACACCATCCCAATACGAGACGATTGCCGACTGTCTTCCGGTGCAGAGGGGCAACGTGAGCCTTTCGAATCT
>JBFWSZ010000004.1:0-701165 GCA_050248115.1 Lautropia sp. | reverse complement strand
GGCGGCGGCGGCGGCGGCGGAGGCGGCGGCGGCGGCGGCGGCGGCGGCGGTGGCGGTGGCGGAGGCGGTGGCGGAGGCGGCGGCGGAGGCGGCGGCGGAGGCGGCGGCGGCGGCGGCGGCGGAGGCGGCGGCGGCGGCGGCGGCGGCGGCGGCGGCGGAGGCGGCGGAGGCGGCGGAGGCGGCGGAGGCGGCGGAGGCGGCGGAGGCGGCGGAGGCGGCGGAGGCGGCGGCGGCGGCGGCGGAGGCGGCGGAGGCGGCGGGCCATCGACGATCACCGTCCGCGTGCTTGCACCGCTGCGATTGCCGACGGCATCGACGGCGGTCGCCGTGGCGGTGAAGGTGGTTCCGGCGGTGCCGATCGGCGGGAATTCGCCCGACGTGAAGCTGGTCGACCAGTTGCCGTCGGTGCCGACGCGCAGCGAACGGGCGAGCGGGCCGAATCCGAGATCGATCGTGGTGTCGGGTTCGCCGACGCCGCGCACGACGATCGTGTCGCTGCGCTCGGCGAAGGTGACGCGGTCGTCGCCGGTGACGGGCTGGATCGTCGGCCGGGTCGGCGCGATCCGGTCGACGGTGACGGCGACGTCGTAGGTCGAGACGTTCCCGTTGACGCCGGTGGCGGTCACGCCGATCGGCACGACCGCGCCGGCGGCGGCGCTCGGCGATGGCACCTCGGTACCGTCGAATACCACGCGCCAGTCGCCGTTGCCGTCGGCGGTCGCCGGCTTCGCGAGGCCGTTCCAGCGCACGATCAGCGACGCCTGCGCCTCGCTCGATCCGCTGACGACGACGCTGGCGGCCTCGGCGGCATCGACCCGGTTGTCGCCTGCGACGGGGTCGACCACGAGCCTGGGCCCGGAGGTGTCGACGGTCACCGTCGCGCTGGTGCCCGGCGAGACGTTGCCGGCGGCGTCGCGCGCGATCGCCCGGATGGTGGTCGCGCCGTCCGCTGGGATCTCGGCGGCGGAGAACGACGCCTGCCACCGGCTGCTTGCGTCGGCGGTGGCGCTGTGCTGCACCTGCCCCCATGTCACGTCGACCGTGCTGCCGGCTTCGGCGGTGCCGGAGACGGTCACGCCGGCGAGCTTTTCGGGCGTCGTGACGATGCCGTCGCCGGCGATCGCCGCGATGACCGGCGGCGCCGGCGGCGTCGCGTCGAAGACCAGCGTGAAGGGCGCGAGCGAGCCGCTGGTGCCGGCGCCGACGCTGCTGACGATGACCGTGCTGCGGTCGGGGATCCCGCCCGGGGGCAGCCCGCCGGACACCGGCGTCGCGCTGCCGAGGTCGACGCTCCAGCGGAAGTCGCTGCCGACGGTGGTCTCGTAGCGCGCGTCGGCGGTGTTGTCGCCGTTGACGTCGATCAGCAGCCTCACGATGGCGCCGGGCTCGCCCTCGCCGGCGATCACCGGCTGGCGGCTGTTGACGAAGGGCGGGGTCGACAACTTGAGCGAGCCGTCGGGCGCGGGGTTCGCCGAGACTGCGGTCGACGATTCGGAGCCGCCGCCGCCGCCGGCGACGGCGAGCCCGGCGATCGCGAGGCCGCCGGCGCCGTACAGGATCGCCTTCAGCGGTACGACGTCGCTGGTCGCGAGTTCCGGACTGGCCGGTACGTAGGCGGGATCGTGCAGCACGAAGGAGCCGTCCGCGAGTGCACCGATCGGCTGGCTGCTCGACGAGACGACGACGGGCTCGGCACCGGCCTCGGTCGTGAACACGACGCGGCACGGCGACACGGCGCTGCACAGGTTGTAGAACTCGGCGAGCGAGGCGGACGCGGCCGCGCCGGTGTCCGGCAGGCGCAAGCCGTCGATCTGCAGATCGTTGTCGACCCGCCGGATCGCGGTGCCGGCCGGCGCCAGCCCGGTCGTCTCGTCGAGGATCCGGAAGGTCGCGCCGAACTCGACGGGGATCCGGTTGGCGCCCTCGTGGAGCGCGTGGCGCTCGACCTTGCCGTCGAGCCTGCGGATTTCGATGATCAATGCCATGACAGCCTGCCGTTGCGTCGTCTCGAGACGATGGTAGCGGCTTCGGCGTGTCGAGATCGACCCCGCGCCGAAAGCAAGTGGGCACTAACGCGGGAAATCCCGGGTTCCCCGGCACGGCGCCCGCCAGGGGCGCCGGGGTCGACCTGCTATCGCGCGACGGCGAGCATGCGGGTTCAGCCCGTCGTGTGCCAGAGCAGCGCGTCGAGCGCGTGTACCGCATCCGGCGCGACGATCGCGACCGGCGTCGGCGCCGGCGCCAGCCCCGGCTCCAGCGCGCCCGCCGATGCGAGCGACGACGCTGCACCCGGTGGCGCACCCGTCGACGCCGCCGGGTGGAGCAGATCGGTGATCGCCAGCGGTTCCGACGACGGCGCCGCCGCGAGCGACAGCGCGCCTGCGAGGTCCTGCCCGTCGTGCGCGAGAACGTCGCTCGCCGGATCGGCGTGCGCGACCGGCGGGCCGATCACGACGACCTGCGATCCGACCACGCTCGGATTCCCGGCGGCGTCGGTCGTGCTCAGGGTCACCTGGAAGGTGCCGCTGGTGGGGCCGGCGAACGCCGCGCTCCAGACGCCGCCGGTGGCCGTAACCGTCACCGGCGTGCCCGCCGGCGTGCCGACGGCGACGCTGACGAGGCTGCCGGCCTCGGCGGTGCCGCTCAGCGCGATGCCGGTCGGGGTCGAGCCCGACGCCGTGATCACGGGCGTGGCGGGCGCCTGCAGGTCGAAGGCGACGACGGCGTTCTGCGAGGCGCCCGGATTGCCGGCCGCATCGGTGGTGGCGACGGCGAGCGCCGCCGATCCGACGCCGCCCGGCACCGTCGGCAGCGCCCCGGGCGCGTACAGCACGCTCCAGGCGCCGGCGCCGTTGGCGGTCGTCTGCTGCGGCGTCGCGTTTCCCCAGGTGAGTGCGAGGGCGGCGCCGGGTTCGGTCGTGCCGCTCACCGTGACGCCCCCGGCCGCTTCGGCGATGTTCACGACGTTGTTGGTGGCGATCGGGCCGATCGTCGGCGCAGTCGGCCCTACGGTGTCGACGGTGAAGCTGCCGGTGCCGGACTGGCCGCCGGGTTCTGCAATCGTCGCCGTCACCGCATGCGCGCCCTGCGCGAGCGCGCTGCCGCCGGGCACGACGACCGACCAGTTGGTGCCGACGACGGTGGCCGCCAGGTTCGCCGGGCCGCCGGCGATGCTGACGTTGACGCCGGGCGCGCCGGCGGTCACCGTGCCGCTGATCGTGAAGCCGGCGGCGAGTTCGGTGGCGTTGACGACGCCGTCGGTCGCGATGTTGCCCGCGACCACCGGCGGCGGAATCAGTTGCGCGATCGTCACCGGTCGCGACGTCGCCGCGCCGGCATTGCCGGCGGCGTCGGTCGCGGTCGCGGTCACGGTGGTCGAGGGGCCTGCCGGCACCTCGTTGACGGCATAGTTGATCGACCAGGTGCCGTTGCCGGCGACCGTCCCGGTCTTCGCGGCGCCGGCCCAGTTCAGGTTGATCGTCGCGCCGGCCTCGCCGGTGCCGGTGATCACGACACCGTCCGCCCGCTCCAGCGTCGAGACGACGTCGTTGCCCTCGACGATGCCGATCGTCGGCGCGGCCGGCGCGACGCGGTCGACCAGGATCTGCACGGGTCCGGCGCTGGCCGTGTTCCCGAGCACCGTCGTCGCCGTCACGACCAGCGGGACGTTGGTGCCGGCGGGCGTTGCCGGGGTCGCCGGCGGCACCTCGGCGCCAGTGTAGGCGACGCTCCACGCGCCGTCGGTGCCGGCGGTGGCGGGCTTGGCGACCCCGTTCCAGTTCACCGTGACCGCGGCACCCGGCGCCGTCGTGCCGCTGACGACGACGCTGGCGGCCTCGGCGGCATTGACGACGTTGTTGCCGGCGACCGTCGCGATGCTCAGCGCCGGTCCCTGGCTCTCGACCTGTACCGCGCGGGTCGCCGCTGGAGCCGAATTGCCGGCGGCGTCGCGGGCGACGGCCGTCACGACGGTCGCGCCGTCGGCCGGCACCTCGCCGGCGGCGAAACTGGTGCTCCAGGCGCCGGCGGCGTTCACCGTCGCGACCTTCTGGAGCCCGCCCCAGGAGACGAGCACCGTGCCGTTGGCCTCGGCGGTGCCGGAGACCGTGACGCCGGCCTGCTTCTCGGCGCCGTTGACCGCGTTGTCGGTCGCGATCGCGGCGATGCTCGCCGGCGCCGGCGGCGTGCCGTCGAACACCAGGTTGAACGGGGCGAGCGCGGTCGGCGCGCCGTCGCGGGTACTCGAGATCAGCACCGACCCGTTGTCGCCGATCCCGGCTGCGGGAAGGCTGCCCTGCGAGGGTGTGGCGCTCGCGAGGTCGACGCGCCAGGTGCCGTCGGCCGCGACGGTCGTCTGGTAGCGGACGTCGACGACGTTGTCGCGGTTCAGGTCGATCTGGACGGTCACCGTCGCACCGGGTTCGCCCTGGCCGGCGATCACCGGCGTGCGGCTGTTCACGAAGGGCGAACTGCTCAGGCGAAGCGTGCCGTC
Organism: Lautropia sp.; assembly: GCA_050248115.1. Lineage (GTDB taxonomy): Bacteria > Pseudomonadota > Gammaproteobacteria > Burkholderiales > Burkholderiaceae_E > Lautropia. The sequence continues at coordinate 696,673 of JBFWSZ010000004.1, read as the reverse complement.
CGGCGGCGCCGGCCCGCCGGCGTCGCCACCGCCGCCGCCGCCCGACCCGCCGGCCGCGAGGCCGACGACCGCGAGCCCGCCGAGCGCGTACAGCGCGATCCGGCCGAGACCGCCGTCGGAACTCTCGACCGCCACCGGCGCCGGCGCGACGTAGGCCGGGTCGTAGAGCACGAAGGAGCCGTCGGACAGCGCACCGATCGGCTGGGTCGACGGCGTGACCGTCGCGACCGCCCCGCCGGCCTCCTTCTGCACGACCACGCTGCAGGGCGAACTGACGCTGCAGATGCTGTAGAACTCGCTCAGGTCGACGACGACCTCGTCGCCGCCCTGGTCGCGCCCGAGCCCGTCGATCACGACCCCGTTGTCGACCCGCTTGACCGTCGTGCCCGCCGGCGCGAATCCGGTCTGGTCGTCGACGACCCGGTAGGTGTCGCCGGGACGCACGTTGATCCGATTGCGACCCGCCGAGAGCCGGATGCGCGACGCGGCCGCTTCGTCCGACCGGATTTCGAGGAACAGCGCCATGATCGACTATGCCAACCTAGAGGAATTCGAAGGGCGGGGCCGGGTCGGACGCCGCCGCCGCTCGATGCGCGTCAGGTACGGCGTCGCCCGTGCTCAGGCCACGCCATGATGCAGCGGTTCGATCAACGACGCGAGCAAGGTGGCGCCTGAGGGCCCGATGCCGGTCGCGGCGTCGCTGCCGGACGACACGCCCGACGTGCCGGCGGGGGTCGAGGGCTGCAGCAGGTCGGCGGTCTGGAGGACGCCGTCCGACGGCGTCGGCGCGACCGAAAGCGCCGACGCCAGATCCTGGCCATCGTGCCCGAGCAGGTCGGCGGCCGGGTCGGTGTCCGCGCTCGGCGGATTGATGACGAAGACCTGCCTGCCGACGACGCTCGGGTTCCCGGCGGCGTCGGTCGTGCTCAGCGTGACGAGAAAGGTGCCGCTGCTGGGTCCGGTGAAGGTCGCGCTCCAGACGCCGCCGGTGGCGGTCTGCGTCACCGGCGTGCCGGCCGGCAGGCCGACGGCGACGCTGACGAGGCTGCCGGCCTCCGCGGTGCCGGTCAGCACGATGCCGGTGGCCGTCGCGGTCGCGCTCGAGATCACCGGGGCGGCGGGGGCCTGCAGGTCGAAGGCGACGACGGCGTTCTGCGAGGCGCCCGGATTGCCGGCCGCATCGGCGGTGGCGACGGCGAGCGTCGCCGATCCCACGCCGCCCGGCACCGTCGGCAGCGCCCCGGGCGCGTAGAGCACGCTCCAGGCGCCGGCGCCGTTGGCGGTCGTCTGCTGCGGCGTCGCGTTTCCCCAGGTGAGCGCGAGGGCGGCGCCGGGTTCGGTCGTGCCGCTGACGGTGACGCCCCCGGCCGCCTCGGCGATGTTCACGACGTTGTTGGTGGCGATCGGGCCGATCGTCGGCGCAGTCGGCCCGACGGTGTCGACGGTGAAGCTGCCGGTACCCGACTGCCCGCCGGGCTCGGCGATCGTTGCGGTCACCGCGTGCGCGCCCTGCGCGAGCGAGGCGCCGCCGGGCACGACGACCGACCACGTGCCGCCGACGACGGTGGCCGCCAGGTTCGCCGGCCCGCCGGCGATGCTGACGTTGACGCCGGGCGCGCCGGCGGTCACCGTGCCGCTGATCGTGAAGCCGGCGGCGAGTTCGGTGGCGTTGACGACGCCGTCGGTCGCGATGCCGGCCGCGACCACCGGCGGCGGCGTGGCGGCGGAGGGCCCCGGTGCGGGCGCCGGCGCCGGGCCCGGCGCGGGTGCCGGGGAGGGCGCCGGCCCGGGTGCGGGCGCCGGTGGGCTCGCCGACACCGCCGTGTCCGATCCGCCGCCGCCGCCGCCCGCCAGCGCGAGGCCCACCAGCGCGAGGCCGCCGACGCCATAGAGGACCTTCTGCATGCCAATGCCGTCGAACGTGCCGGCGCCGTCGGCACTGGCGGCGCCGGCACTGCCGGCGGCCGCGGCGCCGGCCCCGCTGCTGGCCGCATTCGGGTCGTACAGCACGAAGGAGCCGTCCGCCAGCGCGCCGATCGGCTGGCTGCTCGAGGTCACGACGACCGGCGCGCCGCCGCCCTCGGGTTGCACTTCGACCTGGCACGGGCTGCCGACGCTGCACACGCTGTAGAACTCGACGAGTTCGACGCGGGTGGGGACGTCGTCGCCCGACCGCTCGAGGCCGGTCACCAGCACGTTGTTGTCGAGGCGCTTGACCGCGGTGCCCGGCGGGCTGAACCCGGTCGCTTCGTCGATGACGCGATAGCTGTCGCCCGACTTGACCGAGAAACGGTTGTTGCCCGCTTCGATGCGGGTGCGGGATACGGTCCCGTCGGCGGCCTTGATCTCGATGAATAGCGCCATTGCGTGTACTGCCTCGCTGTCGGTTCGGTTGCCGATGGTAGCGAAAACCACGCGAGCGGCCGGCGGCTGGCCGCGATCGCTTACATGCCGACAGATTCGTCGCGCCGCGGCAAGCTTTCGTCGCGGCCGCTGGCGGAAGCGACACCGCCGGCTCGAGGCCGGCGGTGGGAGCGAGGGGGCACCGGATCACCCGGCGCGAAGCAGCCGCCCGCGGGCGGCTGCCGGGGCCTACGCGAAGCTTGCCAGCGCGGTCTTCATCTTGGCCAGCGCCTTGACCTCGATCTGCCGGATCCGTTCGGCCGACACGCCGTACTCGTCGGCCAGGTCCTGCAGCGTGCGGGTGCCGCCGTCGGTGTCGTCGCGCAGCCAGCGCGTCTCGACGATCTTGCGGCTGCGCGGGTCCAGCGTCGCCAGCGCCTGCTCGATGCCGTCACCGTGCAGCCGGTCGCGCTCGCGGCTCGCGAGCCGGTCGGCCGGGTCGGCGTCGGGTGCCGCCAGGTACGCGATCGGCGCGAATCCTTCCTCGCCGTCGTCGACCTGCGGATCGAGCGTCGCCTCGTGTCCGCCCATGCGCACTTCCATCTCGGCGACGTCGGCCTCCTTCACGTTCAGCTCGCGGGCGATCTCGCCGATCGCCTCGGGCGACAGCGCGTGCTGGTCCGGCTTCATCGAACGAAGGTTGAAGAACAGCTTGCGCTGCGCCTTGGTGGTGGCCACCTTGACCAGCCGCCAGTTCCTGAGCACGTACTCGTGCATCTCGGCCTTGATCCAGTGCAGCGCGAAGGACACGAGCCGCACGCCGCGCTCCGGATCGAAGCGCTTCACCGCCTTCATCAGACCGATGTTGCCCTCCTGGATCAGGTCTGCCTGCGGCAGCCCGTAGCCCAGGTACTGGCGCGACACCGACACGACCAGCCGAAGGTGCGAGAGCACCAGCCCGCGGGCTGCCTCGAGATCGTTGTGGTCTCGCAGGCGGCGGGCGAGGTCGGTCTCCTGTTCCGCGGTCAGCAGCGGAATGCGGTTGACGCCCGAGATGTAGGCGTCGAGGTTGCCCAGCGACGGAACGGCAAGCGACAGCGGGCCTGCGGCGCGGGCCGGAAGCAGTGTTCCCGAAGCGTTCATCGAGTCCTCCAAGCCAGTTAATGACCAATGGGTTAGATACTAGCACTCTCTGGCCAGGAGTGCCAGTACTCCGTGTCGATCGTGCCGACCGCGCCGATATCCGGCGGGCTGCCACCGGGAATGCACAACGGCCTGCCCGGCAGGCCGGTGGACCGGCAGGGGCATCGGACGGGCTTTCGGGAGGCGCCGCAAGCAGCCTGCCTGCGGCGGGGGCGTCAGTACGCGTTCGGATCCCGGAACGCGACCAGCACGGTCTTCGCGATGATGCGAAGGTCCAGGCGCAGCGACCAGTGGCGCAGGTACTCGAGGTCGTAGCGGATGCGCAACTCCATCTTCTCGACGGTGTCGGTCTCGCCGCGCGCGCCGTTGACCTGCGCGAGGCCGGTGATGCCGGGCTTGACCTTGTGGCGGATCATGTAGCCCTTGATCATCTTCCGGTAGGTCTCGTTGTGCGCGACCGCGTGCGGGCGCGGCCCGACGACGCTCATCCGGCCCTGGATCACGTTGAAGAACTGCGGCAACTCGTCGAGCGAAGTACGGCGCAGGAACGCACCGACCGGGGTGATGCGCGAGTCGTTCTTCGTGGCCTGCCGGACCTCGGCGCCGTTCTCCTGCACGCGCATCGTGCGGAACTTGTAGACGTTGATCTCGCTGCCGTCCAGCCCGTAGCGGCGCTGCTTGAAGATCACCGGGCCGCGCGAGGTGAGCTTGATCGCGACGGCGATGACGGCCATGATCGGCAGCGTGAGGATCAGCGCGATCGACGCGATCACGAGGTCCGACAGGCGCTTGAGCACGCCCGTCGTGCCGTAGAACGGCGACTCGCAGACCGCGACGACCGGCAGCCCGCCGACCGAATCGACCCGCGCCTGGATCAGGTCGAACATGAAGATGTCCGGCACGAAGTAGATCGACGCGGTCGTGTCGCGCAGTTCCTCGAGCAGGCGCAGGATCCGCGGCTGCGAAGCCATCGGCAGCGCGATGAAGATCTGGTCGACCCGGTTCGCCCGCACGAAGGTCGCGACGCTGTCGAAACCGCCGGCGACCGGCGCTTCCAGCACCTGGCCCAGGCGCTCCGGCGTGCGGTCGTCGAAGAACGCCATGATCCGCGTCTGCGACAGGTTGTCTTCCTGGATCGAGCGCGCGAGCGCGCGGCCCAGGCCGTTGGCGGCGACGACGATCGCGGTCTGCTCCGGGCGCAGCGACACCAGCTTCTTGAGCACGACCGGCGAGATCCAGTGGCCGAACGCCTGCGCGAGCGGCGTCGCGATGATCCAGCCGGCGAGGATGTTCTGGTCGAACTGGCGCAGCGTGCCGGTCATCAGGCCGAACAGCAGCAGCAGGCCGACGACGAGGCCCCAGCTGCCGAGCAGCTGGCGGATGAAGCCGGGCTGGCGCACGCTGAACGACACGCCGCCGGGGTAGGTGAGCGAGAACACCAGCACCGCGAGGATCATCTCGTGCGGCCGCAGCGGCTGGCCCGACACCAGCGTGGCGGCGAACAGGCAGCCGACGGCGATCGCCGGGTCGACGACCGATTTCACCAGCTCGAAGACGCTGCGGTGGCCCGTGCGAATCGGGACGAAGGAGGAGGCGAGCGAGTGGTTGCTGGATCCGCGCATTTACGCGACAACTCGGATGTGTTGGCCGGGAAAAACTGCTAACTTCGTCACCAACAGGGCGGGTGTCGGTTCACTGCCGGTTCCGACGAATCTGCCTGAAGCACCTTCAGACCCTTTGCTGCCCTGTGTTTCCATCGGGGTTAGTGTCGCTGAAATGAAGACGGGCGAGGGTGCAGTTTTCCATTCATTGGCAAAAAAACGACGGATACCCCGATGAAACACCAATATCGACTTCGGCACGCTTGCGTCGCCAGGATTTTTGCGCTTGTGTCGAGCGGCGCGGCGCTGGCAGGGGCTGCGCCGTCAGCCCGGGCGCAGGACGCGCAGGGCGACGTGATCAGCCTGACCGCCGGGATCTCGGTGACGCGCGACAGCAACGTCGCCCGGGTGCCGGACAATTTCGACGTGTCGCAGTTCGGCGCGTCGAGCAAGGCCGACACCTACCTGAAGGGCAGCCTCGGCGTGAACTTCGACCGGCAGATCAGCCAGCAGCGGATCACCGCGAACGCGCAGGTCGATGCATTCAAGTACAACGACTACAGCAATTTCGACAATGTCGGCTATCGGGCCGGCGTCAACTACGACTGGGTGATCGGGCGCCCGTTCTTCGGGCAGGTGGGCTTCAACCTGTATCGCTACGAGCCCGCGATCCAGGACAACCTGGTGGTCGCGCAGGACGGCAAGCCGGTGCGCAACCAGATCGACCGCCAGTTCCTGTACTTCAGCGGCGGCATGCGCTTCACGCCCAGCTGGTCGGCGATCGCGCGGGTCGACTTCGACCGCCGTCGCAACAGCCTGGTGACCTCGCAATACGCGGATTCGGACCTGAACGGCTACGAGATCGGCACCCGCTACGCGCCCGGCACCGGCACGGAAATCGATCTCGTCTATCGTCGCGTCTCTGGCGATTACCTCAATCTGCAGACGATCTCGATCAACGGCGAGCCGCAGTTCGCGACCAACAACGACTACAAGCAGGACGCGATCCTCGCGCGGATCCGATACCGTCCGAGCGAGGACAGCCTGCTGGCCGGGCGGATCGGCCTCACCAAGCGCGCATACGACCAGTCGGGCGACGCCCGCGACTTCAACGGCGTGACGACCGGCTTCGACGTCGAATGGGCGCCCACCGGCGCGACGACGATGCGCGTGTCGGTGCTGCGCGACATCGAACCGCAGGACGGCACGACCGTCGCGAGCTACGCCGAGACGACGCTGTTCGCGCTGCGCCCCTCGATCCGGCTGACCGGCAAGATCACGGTCTCGCCGTTCTTCGAGTACGTCGAGCGCAAGTACAAGGGCGAAGTGCTCAGCACCGCGTCGAACCGCAAGGACACGCAGCAGACGCTGGGCGTCGGGGTGAACTACGAGTTTCGGCGCAACCTCAACTTCCTGCTCGACGTGCGACGCGAGGAGCGCGACTCGAACCTCGCCGCCGCCGACTTCACCGCGAACGTGTTCACCGTTGGCCTGCAGGCACGCTTCTGACGCGTGCCGGGCGCATCGCGTGCCCATCGAGACTTCGTTCACGCGCCGGAGGGCGACGGCCGGATAAACTCCGGTCATCGCGTCGCCTCCGTTTTCCGTTGTTCCGGGTCCGCCGAAGGCGGCGTCGCGCCGGTCTCGCGTGCCGGGCGGATCCAGGCGGCACCATCCATCGAAACCTCCACGTTCGCTAGAGGAAGATCCCCTGATGCTTTCGATTCGACTGTCCAGATTCCTGCTGGCCCTGCTGGCCATCGCGAGTCTGTCGAGCCTGTTCGGCACGACCGATGCGCTCGCCCAGAAGCGCGGCGACTACACGCTCGGCGCCGGCGACGTCATCCGGATCCAGGTGTTCCAGTCCACCGACCTGACCGTGGAAGCCCGGATCTCGGAGAGCGGCGTGATCTCGTATCCGCTGCTCGGCGTCGTGAAGCTCGCGGGCCTGTCGCCGCAGCAGGCCGAGAACCTGATCTCGACCCGCCTGAAGGAAGGCCGCTTCCTCCAGAATCCGCAGGTCACGCTGAACGTGCTGCAGTTCCGCAGCCAGCAGGTCTCGGTGCTCGGCAACGTCGCGCGTCCGGGCCGCTACCCGCTCGAGACGACCGGCATGCGCCTGTCGGAGATCCTGTCGGTGGCCGGCGGCGTGAACGAACGCGGCGCCGACTCGGTGATCCTCATGACGACCCGCGACGGCCGGCCGCAGCGCCTGGAGATCGACCTGGTCGAGATGTTCACCAGCGGCGACCTGAGCAAGGACGTGATCCTGCAGGCGGGCGACACGGTGTTCGTGAACCGTGCGCCGAACTACTTCGTGTACGGGCAGGTGCAGCGCCCCGGGCAGTACGCGCTCGATCGCGGGATGACGGTCGCGCAGGCGATCGCGAAGGGCGGCGGCCTGACGCTTCGCGGCACCGATCGCGGCATCCGGCTGCACCGACGCTTCGGCGAGCGCAACATCCAGATCCTCGAGCCCAAGCTCGACGATCCGATCAAGCCCGACGACCTGATCTTCGTGCGCGAGAGCATCTTCTGATCGTGCTGCCCGCACCGGCCGGCTGACGACCGGCCCCCCGACCGGCCGGCTTTCGCCGGCCGTGTCGTTTGCGGCGGCGACGCGCGCCGCGGCGTGTGTGGCACCCGCCACAGCGGCCCGGCGCCCGTCGACCCGCGCGCCCCGCCGGCGGCCCGCGGCGTGCAGCTTCCGGCCGACGCGCCTAGACTGGAGGCCGGAAGGCCGCTTCGCCTTCGCGCCGTGCCGGACCGAACCAACCCCACCCACGCCATCATGAACCAAGCCCCCACAGCATCGCCCGCCCCGGCGGACCTCGTCGCGGCCGCCGCCACGCACGCGACCTGCCGCTTCTGCAACCATCCGCTGCGCCACACGGTCGCCGACCTCGGCATGACGCCGATGGCGAACTCGTACCGCAAACCGGAGGAGCTGAACCGGATGGAGCCGTTCTATCCGCTTCACGCGTACGTGTGCGAGCAGTGCTTCCTGGTGCAGCTCGAGGCGTTCCAGAGCGGCGAGGAGATCTTCTCGGACTACGCGTACTTCTCGTCGTACGTGCAGACGATGCTCGACAGCGGCAAGGCCTACGCCGAGGCGATGACGAAGCGCTTCTCGCTCGGCGCGAACAGCAAGGTCGTCGAGATCGCGGCGAACGACGGCTACCTGCTGCGCTGGTTCATGCCGATGGGCGTGCCGGTGCTCGGCGTCGAGCCGGCGGCGAACGTCGCCGAGGCCGCGCGCAAGCTCGGCATCCCGATGGAGGTGCTGTTCTTCGGGCGCGAGACCGCCGCGGCGCTGAAGGCGAAGGGCCACGCCGCCGACCTGATGGCGGCCAACAACGTCGTCGCGCACGTGCCGGACCTGAACGACTTCGTCGCCGGCTTCAAGGTGCTGCTCAAGCCCACCGGCGTCGCGACCTTCGAGTTCCACCACGTGCTGAACCTGCTGACGCTCGGGCAGTTCGACAACATCTACCACGAGCACTTCTGCTACCACTCGCTCGGCACCTTCTCGCGGATCCTCGCGCACCACGGGCTGCAGGTGTTCGACGTCGAGGAGATCGGCAACCACGGCGGCTCGCTGCGGGTGTTCTGCCAGCCGCAGGGCAGCGGCGTGCACGCGGTCGACGCGCGCGTCGGCGCGATGCTCGCGCGCGAGAAGCAGGCGGGACTCGACACGCTCGCGCCGTACCTCGCGTTCGACCAGCGGGTGCGCGCGATCAAGCGCCGCGCGCTCAAGGTCCTGATCGACGCGAAGGAGCAGGGCAAGTCGATCGCCGCGTACGGCGCACCGGCCAAGGCGACCTCGTTCCTGACCTTCGTCGGCGCGCGCTCGGACTTCATCGACTACACGATCGACCGGAATCCGAACAAGCAGAACCATTTCCTGCCCGGCCTCAAGATCCCGATCTTCGGCCCCGAACGGCTCGCGCAGACGAAGCCGGACTACCTGTTGATCCTCGCGTGGAACCTGAAGGACGAGGTGATCCGGCAGATGGGCACCGAGCTGCGCGCGTGGGGCGGCAAGTTCCTGGTGCTGATCCCAGAGGTCGAGATCATCGAATGAGCACGGATGCGAATCCGCGCCGCGCGGACGCGGTGACCGGCGCAGCCTGGCTGGCGGCGGCGGGCGAGGGCAGCGGCGATGCGATGCACGCGTTCTGCACGCGGCTCTACCCGCTGTTGCGGAGCATCACCGGCGAGGGCGTGCGCCAGACGCTCGCGATCATCGGCGAGCAGATTCCGATCACGCTGACCGAGGTGCCCTCGGGCACGCCGGCCTTCGACTGGTCGGTACCGCCGGAGTGGACGGTGCGCGAGGCGTGGATCGCCGACGCCGCCGGGCGGCGCATCGTCGACATCGCGCGGCACAACCTGCACCTGGTGAACTACTCGGCACCGTTTCGCGGACGCCTGCGCCTGGCCGAGCTCCGGCCGCACCTGTATTCGCTGCCGGACCGTCCCGACTGGATCCCGTATCGCACCTCGTACTTCAAGGAGGACTGGGGCTTCTGCCTGAGCGACCGGCAGCTGCAATCGCTCCCCGACGGCGACTACGAGGTGTGCGTCGACACGACGCTCGCGCCCGGCTCGCTGAGCTTCGGCGAGTCCGTGCTGCCGGGGCGCAGCACCGACGAGGTGCTGGTGTCGGCGCACGTGTGCCACCCGTCGCTGGCCAACGACAACCTGTCGGGCATCGCGGTCGCCACCTGGCTCGCGAAGGCGCTGGCCACCGTGGACCGGCGCTACACGTGGCGCTTCGTGTTCGCGCCGTCGACGATCGGCGTGATCACCTGGCTGTCGCAGCGCGAGGCGGTCGCGTCACGCGTGCGCCACGGCATCGTCGTATCCGGCGTCGGCGATCCGGGACGCTACCACTACAAGCTCAGCCGGCGCGGCGATGCGACGATCGATCGCGTGATGCGGCTCGTGCTCGAGGCGTCCGGCACCGCGCACGACATCGATCCCTTCGTGCCCTACGGCTACGACGAACGCCAGTACTGCTCGCCGGGCTTCGACCTGCCGGTCGGGTGCTTCTCGCGCTCGACCTACGGCAGCTATCCGCAGTACCATACCTCGGCCGACGACCTCGACTTCGTGCGGCCCGCCCACCTGCAGACCTCGCTCGCGCTGCTGGCGTCGGCGGCCAGCGTGCTCGAGCGCGACGCGGTGCCGCTGAACCTGAACCCGAAGTGCGAGCCGCAGCTCGGGCGGCGCGGCCTCTATTCGCTGATCGGCGGCCACAACGAGAGCCAGAAGATGCAGCTCGCGCTGCTGTGGGTGCTGAACCTCGGCGACGGCGAGCACAGCCTGCTGGACATCGCTCGCCGCTCGGGCATCGCGTTCGACCTGATTCACCAGGCTTTCGACGCGCTCGTTCGATGTGGGCTCGTCGAGAACGTTGTAGTATCGAGATAGCAATCAGGCCGTTGGTGTATCCGTCACACGCAGGGCTCCGGTTGCGAGGAGGCCCAGTGGCCATGCGAAAACTGGTCGATCCCGCCGCAGTGATTCCGATCATCGAGCGGCTGCACTTCGAGAAGTCGCAGGCGATGCGCGGGCCGGTGCACGACCTGATCCCCGGCGGCGCGCACACCTACGCCAAGGGCGACGACCAGTTCCCCGAGCGCGCGCCGGCCTTCCTCTCGCGCGGCAAGGGCTGCCACGTCTGGGACCCGGACGGCAACGAGTTCATCGAGTACGGCATGGGGCTGCGCGCGGTCACGCTCGGGCATGCGTACGCTCCGGTGATCGAGGCCGCGTACAAGCAGATGCTGCTCGGCAACAACTTCAATCGTCCGGCGCCGATCGAATACGAGTGCGCGCAGTCGCTCCAGTCGCTGGTGCCGGGCGCCGAGATGGTGAAGTTCGCGAAGGACGGCTCGACGATCCTCACCGCCGGCGCCAAGCTGGCCCGCGCCTACACCGGCCGCGATCTCATCGCGATCTGCACCGACAGCCCGTTCTTCTCCTACAACGACTGGTTCATCGGCACCACGCCGATGGACGGCGGCATCCCCGAAGTCGAGAAGTCACTCACCGTCGGGTTCGGCTACAACGACCTCGCCAGCCTGGCGGCCTTGTTCGACGCGTGGCCCGGCCGCATCGCGATGGTGCTGCTCGAACCCTCGCGTACCCGCGAGCCCGAGGACGGCTTCCTGCACAAGGTCCGCGATCTCGCGCATCGGCACGGCGCGGTCTTCATGCTCGACGAGACCATCAGCGGCTTTCGCTGGCACAAGGGCGGCGCGCAGTCGGTGTACGGCATCACGCCCGACCTCGCGTGCTTCGGCAAGGCGATGGCCAACGGCTTCTCGCTGTCGGCACTCACCGGCCGGCGCGAGATCATGGAGCTCGGCGGCCTGCGCCACAACAAGGAGCGCGTGTTCCTGCTCTCCACCACGCACGGCGCCGAGACGCCGGCGCTCGGGGCGGCGATCGAGACGATGCGGATCTATCGAGAGGAGCCGGTCGTCGAGCACCTGTATCGGGTTGGCGAATGGCTTCGCCAGGGCTTCGAGGAAGCCGCGCGCGACAACGGCCTGCAGGACCACCTGAAGATCGCCGGTCGGCCGTGCAACCTGCTGTTCTCGACGCTCGACCACGAAGGCCGGCCGTCGCAGGCGTTTCGCGCGCTGTTCATGCAGGAGCTGATCCGCTGGGGCGTGCTCGCGCCGAGCTTCATCGTCAGCTACTCGCACGACGAAGACGACATCGACCTCACGATCGAGGCGATCCAGCGCGCCGCGCGCGTCTACCGCAAGGCGATCGACGCCGGCTCCACCGAAGGGCTGCTGATCGGCCAGCCGACCAAGGTGGTCTACCGCCGGTACAACTAGGCCTCGATCGGCTGCGGGTGGCCGGGCATGTACATCTGCTGCACGTCCTGCGGCACGTGCTCGAGCGTGCTGCCCTTCAGGTAGTCGTTGATCGCGGAGCCCGAGCACTTCGAATCGACGTTGCGTGCGCCGCGCTTGGCGATCAGGTCGCCGAGGTGCACGCAGCGGAAGTCGATCGAATAGCGGGTGACGCCGGTGCGGTTGGGGATCGACGAGTGCAGTTGCGCTGCCGAGAACAGCAGCATCCCGCCAGGGGGCGTGACGACGACGGTGCTCGGCTCGAGCGCCAGCGCCTCCTGCGGCTTCGGCTGCGGGCGCTCGTCCTTGCCGACGTGCTCGGCGGCGTTGAACCGCAGCTTGGCGTTCCACTCCTGGTAGTTGTAGGTCTCGGAGTCGTTCATCACCGCGCGGTTCCAGTAGTTCGGGTGGAACGCCATCGCATTGCCGGGCTCGATGTCGAAGATCGGCAGCCACCAGTTGATCTGGCACATCGGCGCCGAGTACCAGGTGTCGCGGTGCGGGTGGAACGCGTAGGCGATGCCGCTGGTCAGGTAGTCGTCGCTGGTCGACGTGCGCATGCGCGGGATGTCGAAGTGCGTCTGGTCCAGGTCGCAGCCGATCGACGCCAGCATCTTCGGCATGATCTTCTTGCAGTCCGGGTGATGGATGAAGGCCGGCTTGAGCTTCGCCAGCACCTTCGCGAACTCGCGCACGTCGTAGCGGTGCTGCGCGGTGCGCGGGTCCATGCCGGGGAATGCCTCGGCGATCAGCTTGCGGGCGACCTCGACCAGCGCCATCGAGTGTTCGTTGGCGGAGTAGACGAAGAGGTCGCCTTCGTAGATCAGCGCGCGGCGCGCGTCGTCGTCCAGGCGTCGATCGATGTGGATGGCGGTCATGGTTGCGGTTCCGTCTTGGCAGTGCCGGGCGCGGGGCCGGTCGATCGAAAAGATTCTAGCGTCGCCGTCCCGTCCCGGCGCGGTAAAGGCTCACGTTTGCCGTGGGGAGGCGCCCAGCGGCCCCCGGGCCGCCGCGGCCGCGCCCTGCATCACCACTTCTTCCATGGGGCCTTGCCGCTGGCCCACAGGTCCTCGAGGACGTGCTTGTCTCGCAGCGTGTCCATCGGCTGCCAGAAGCCGGCGTGGCGCCACGCGTGCAACTGTCCGTCGTGCGCGAGGCTGCGCATCGGGTGCTGCTCGAACACGGTGTCGTCGCCTTCGATGCGGTCGAGCACCTTGCGGTCGAGCACGAAGTAGCCGCCGTTGATCCAGGCGCCGTCGCCCTGCGGCTTCTCCTTGAAGGCCTCGATCCGGGTCTCGTCGCTCGAGAGCGTGAAGGCGCCGAAGCGCCCCGGCGGCTGGACCGCGGTGACGGTCGCGAGGCCGCCGTGCTGCCGGTGGAACGCGACCGACGCGCTCACGTCGACGTCGCTGACGCCGTCGCCGTAGGTGCACAGGAAGGTGTCCGAGGTGATGTAGCGCGCCGCACGGCGGATCCGGCCGCCGGTCATCGTGTCGAGGCCGGTCTCGACGAGCGTGACCTTCCAGTCCTCGCTCTCGTTGCGGTGGACCGTCATCGCGTTCTGCTTCAGGTCGAAGCTGACGTCGCAGTTGGCGAGCGAGTAGTTCGCGAAGAAGTTCTTGATCACGTGACTCTTGTAGCCGCACAGGATCACGAAGTCGCTGAAGCCGTGCGCCGCGTAGATCTTCATGATGTGCCAGAGGATCGGCCGATCGCCGATCTCGACCATCGGCTTGGGCCTGACGGCGCTTTCCTCGCTGATCCGGGTGCCGAAGCCGCCGGCAAGTATCACCACTTGCATGATGTCGTTCGCTCGCTGAATAGCCATGGATACGGTATGGGCTGGATGGTGGCCGCGCGCGGGCGGCGCGTCAATCGCGGGTTTCCGGGCGCGCGGCGAATGTCGCACAGCGACCGATCGGCGGTGCCGGCGGGGGGACGGGCCGCGGCTGCTACAGTTGCCGGGTCCGGCGCGGCCGCGACCCGCCCGCCCCGTCGATTCCCCCGGCCCGAAGGAGATCGCGTCGATGCGCACGCTCTACACCTACTACCGCAGTTCGGCCGCGTTCAGGGTCCGGATCGCGCTGAACCTGAAGAACCTGTCGTGCGAGCAGGTGGCCGTGTGGCTGCCAGCCGGCGAACAGCGTGCGCCGGGGTATACCGGCGTCAATCCGCAGGCGCTGGTGCCGACGCTGGTCGACGGCGAGCTCAGGCTGACGCAGTCGATGGCGATCGTCGAGTACCTCGACGAGCTGCATCCGGCACCGGCGCTGCTGCCGGGCAGTGCCGGCGACCGTGCCCGCATCCGGGCGCTCGCGCAGCTCGTCGCCTGCGACATCCACCCGATCAACAACCTCAGGGTGCTCGGGTACCTGAAGGACGAGATGGGCCAGCCGCAGGCGGCGGTCGACGCGTGGTACCGCCACTGGTGCACCGAGGGGCTCGGCGCGTACGAGCGCGAGCTCGCGTTCGGCGCGCAGGGGCGCTTCAGCCAAGGCGACACGCCGACCCTCGCCGACCTGTGCCTGGTGCCGCAGGTCTTCAACGCGAAGCGCTTCGACGTCGATCTCGGCGCGTTCCCCCGCCTCATGCGCGTCTTCGACGCGTGCATGGCGCTGCCGGCCTTCGACGAGGCGCAGCCCGCCCGACAGCCCGACGCCGCCCGGGCCGCGACTTGAGCCGCCGCCCGGGGGGCGACGCGAGCGTCCGGCCGGCACCGCTCGATGTACCGATCGGGCAGTCGGGCGGGCAGTCGGGCGCGCAGTCGGGCGGGCAGTCGGGCGCGCAATCGGGCGGGCAATCGGGCGGGCAATCGGGCGGGCAATCGGGCGGGCAATCGGGCGGGCGGGCGGTCAGGCCATCGGCGCGGCGGCGCCGCGAGCTGCTGGCCGGCGCGCTTCGGGGCGGCGCCGCCGGCCTGGCGGGCGCCGCGCTCGCGGGCACGGGTTGCGCGACCGGCGGCCCGGCGGCCCGGGAAGGCCCGCCGGCCGACGCACCGGATGCCATGCGCGACCTGCCTTTCGACCCTGCGACCGGGCGCCGGCTGGATGCGGCGGCGTGGCATCGGCGGCTGGCCGGCGCGCGGTGGGTGCTGCTCGGCGAGCGCCACGACAACCGCGTCCAGCACGCGCTCAGGGGCGCCATGCTGCTGCAATGGGCTCGGTCGTCGGCGCCGGGCGAGCCGGCGCCGACGATCGTCTTCGAGCATTTCGATCGCCGCCGGCGCGACGCGCTGCTCGCCGCGAGCGAACGCATCGCGGGCGGCGGGGTCGACCGCGCGCGGCAGGGCGGCGGGGCCGACGGCACAGGGCAGGGCGACGCGCTCGAGGCGCTGCTCGAGGCCGGCGCCTTCGATCGCCGCGGCTGGGGCTGGCCGGTGCACGAGCCGCTCTTCGAGGCCGCACTGACGGCGGTCCGCGAGCGGCGCGCACGCTGGGTCGCGGCGAACGTGTCGCGGGAGGAAGCGCGCGGATGGCGCGATGCCCCGGTGGACCCGGCGCTGCAGCGGCTGGTCGATCGGGCGCGCTGGTCGGACGCCGCCGAGGCGATCCTGGCCGAGGAGATCCGCGCGGGCCACTGCAACATGCTGCCGGCGTCGGCGGTGCCGTCGCTGCTTCGGACCCAACGGTTTCGCGACGCCGCGATGGCCGGCGCGCTGCTCGACGCGCCGGGGCGCGCGCTGCTGCTGGCGGGCAACGGCCACGTCAGGCGCGACATCGGCGTGCCCCGCTACCTGGACGAAGCGCGGGTCCTGGCGGTGGGGTTCGTCGAGCGCGACGTGCTGCCCGCTGCCTGCGAGTCGATCGCACCGGACCCGGTGCTCGCCGCGCAGTTCGACCTGGTGTGCCTGAGCCCGCCGGTCGAGCGCGAGGACCCCTGCGTCGCGTTCGGGCGGCCGCAGGCCGCCGCCCCGTTCAATCGAGGAGCGCCTGCGCGAACTCCCGGGCGCTGAAGGCCTCCAGGTCTTCGACGCCTTCGCCGACGCCGATGAAGTAGACCGGGATCGGCGCGTCGGCCCGCGTGTGCGCGAGCGCGGCGATCGCCCCGCCCTTGGCGGTGCCGTCGAGCTTGGTGACGATCAGGCCGGTCAGCCCCACCGCCTCGTCGAAGGCCTGCACCTGCGCGAGCATGTTCTGACCGGTGTTGCCGTCGAGCACCAGCAGCACCTCGTGCGGCGCGTCCTCCATCGCCTTGCCGATCACGCGACGGATCTTCTTCAGTTCGGCCATCAGGTTGGCCTGCGTGGGCAGGCGCCCTGCGGTGTCGATCATCACCACGTGGGTGCGGCGCGCGATCCCGGCCTTGACCGCATCGAACGCGACGGCGGCGGGGTCGGCGCCGTCGCCGGCGATGACCTGCACGTCGTTGCGTTCGCCCCAGCGTGTCAGCTGCTCGCGCGCCGCGGCGCGGAAGGTGTCGCCGGCGGCGAGCAGCACCGACTGGTCGAGCGCACGCAGGTGACGCGCGAGCTTGCCGATCGACGTGGTCTTGCCCGCGCCGTTGACGCCGGCGATCATCATCACCAGCGGCCGCGCGCGATCGAGCACGATCGGTCGCTCGAGCGGCTCGATCAGCGCCACCAGGCACTCCCGCAGCGCGGTCTTCAGTGCGGCGGCGTCGGTGATCCGCTCGCGGCGCGCGCGCGCCTCCAGCTGCGAGAGCAGGTGGCGGGTCGTCGCGTAGCCGGCGTCGCTCGCGAGCAGCGCGGCCTCGAGCTCCTCGTACAGCGCCGCATCCACCTTGACGCCGACGAAGATCGACGCGAGGTTGCCGCGGGTGCGCGACAGGCCCTGTCGCAGGCGGGCCATCCAGCCTTTGCGCGGCGCCTCCGTCGGCGGCGGCTCGGCCGCAAGCGGGGCCGGCACGGCCACCGTGGCCGGCGCATCGGCACGCCCGGCCACGGATGCCGGGGCATCGGCTGGATCGCGGCCGACAGGAGGGGCGCGGCGGACGGCTGGATCGGCGCCGCCGGCCGATTCGGGGGCGACGGCGTCCTGGGTCGCGTCGTCGCGGGGGGCGGCGGTGACGGGGCCGTCCGGGACGGTATCGGCCCGTGCGGTGGATATGGCGGGCGTGGCGGGCGTGGCGGGTGCGGCGGGTGCGGCGGGTGCGGCGGGTGCGGCGGGTGCGGCGGGCGTGGCGGGCGTGGCGGGTGCGTCAGCGTCCGCGCCGACGCGCTCGCGTGCAGCCGCCTCGTCCGCGGGGACGGCGGCCGCCCCGGCCTCGGTTGCCGCAACCTCGGTGCGCGTCGCGTCGGCTGGGGCGGCATCCGCTGTCGGTGTCTTCTTGCGGCGAAAGAATCCGAACATGTGGTTCCATTGTTGGCCTGGGCCACGATGGTACTGGTTCGACTCCGGATCGGCCGCCGGCGAGGCCTTCGACAACCACGCATGCACCAGGGGAATCGGGCGATGCCCAAGACGCGTTCGGGCGCGGCGCCGACGCGCCGCGCGGGCTCGCCCGCCGGGGCGCCGAACGCCGTGCGGATCATCGGCGGGCGCTGGAAGCGATCGATCCTGCCGGTGCCGGACGCGCCGGGCCTGCGCCCGACGCCCGACCGGGTCCGCGAGACGCTGTTCAACTGGCTCGGGCAACGACTGGACGGGCTGGCCTGCGTCGACCTGTTCGCCGGCACCGGCGCGCTCGGCTTCGAGGCGGCGTCGCGCGGCGCGGCGCAGGTGCTGATGCTCGAGCGCGACGCGCGTGCGGCGGCGTCGCTGTCGGCATGCGCACAACGCCTCGGCGCGAGCCAGGTGTCCGTGCATCGGGGCGACGCGATCGCGTGGCTCGCGCGCGCGCAGGACGCCGCCCCGCGCGCGCGCTTCGACCTGGTGTTCCTGGATCCGCCGTTCGGCGAGGGCCTGCTCGGCGCGGTGCTGCCGGCGCTCGCGCCGGTCCTCGCGCCCGCGGCCCGGCTGTACGTCGAGGCAGAGGCGCCTTTCGACCCGTCGCCCTGGCCCCTGAGGCTGCTGCGGCAGTCGCGCGCCGGGCAGGTTCATTATCATCTGCTCGAATGGACGGGACCGTGACCTGCGGCCCCAGACCGACGGAGCGGCATGCATGTTGATCGGCACTTATCCCGGGACCTTCGACCCGCTGACGACCGGCCACGAGGACCTCGTGCGCAGGGCGGCCGGCATCTGCGAGCGGCTCGTGCTCGGCGTGGCCGACAGCCGCTCGAAGAACACGCTGTTCACGCTGGACGAACGGGTCGAGATGGCGCGCGAGTCGGTCGCGCGCTTCGGCCACGTCGAGGTCGAGCCCTTCTCCGGGCTGCTGAAGGACTTCGTCGCCCGGGTCGGCGCGCGGGTGGTGATCCGCGGCCTGCGGGCGGTGTCGGACTTCGAGTACGAGTTCCAGATGGCCGGCATGAACCACTACCTGATGCCGGACGTCGACACCGTCTTCCTGACGCCGACCGACCAGTTCCAGTTCATCTCGGGCACGCTCGTGCGCGAGATCGCGCTGTTCGGCGGCGACGTCAGCCGCTTCGTGTCGCCGGCGATCAACCAGCGCCTGATCGCGAAGGCCGCGCAGCGGCGGGCGGCCGGCGCGGCAGGGTCGGCCGCTGCGCCGGTCCGACCCGCGAATCCAGCAAACCCCGCGAGCCCCGCGACGCCGTCGTGAACCGGCGCGTCGCGAGCCCGTCCGGCCGCAGGCGACACCGGAGCGACGCGGCGTGGCGCTGATCATCACCGACGACTGCATCAACTGCGATGTCTGCGAGCCGGCGTGTCCCAACGCCGCGATCTCGATGGGCCCGGAGATCTACCGGATCGACCCGTCGCGCTGCACCGAATGCGTCGGCCACTTCGACGAGCCGCAGTGCGTGGTGCTGTGCCCGGTCGACTGCATCCCGAAGGACCCGGCGCACGAGGAGTCGCGCGAGGCGCTGTTGCGCAAGCTGGCGACGATCCCGGTGCGCAGTGCAGCGCCGACGCGCTGAGAGCCCGACGCGCCGGCGCGTCGGCGCGCGCCATCCGGCGACGCGCTCGCCCGGCGCCCCGCCGACCGGCGAGCCCTCCGATCAGGCTGGCGCGTCGCTGACCTGGTAGTCGGCCTCGTGCCAGGGGCCCGCCTCGCGCCATTCGGCGGCTTCGCGCGCGAGCGACTGGTCGGTCAGCGGATGCTGCGCCACCCACTCGGCCGGCAGCGTCGCGATCCAGCCGGACGCCGGACCGGTCCCCTTCTGGCGCAGCGACAGCGGCGTCTTGCGGCCGTCGCGGCGGCGCTGGAGGATCACCGCGAGGCGCAGCGCGAGCACCATCTGCCAGTGGCCGGCGTCGAGCTCGAACGGGCGCAGCTTGCGCAGCCCGCCGGTCTGGCCGAGCACCAGCACCGCGAGCAGCGACTGCTCGTCCCGCGAGAACCCGGGCAGGTCGGCGTTCTGCACGATGTACGCGCCGTGCTTGTGCGCGTCGGCGTGCGCGATGAACGCGCCGAGCTCGCGGATCCGCGCGGCCCACTGCAGCATGCGCACGCGGTCGTCGTCGGGCTCGCCGCCCACCAGCTGGCGCAGGCAGTCGGCGGCGACGATCGCGACCTCCTCGCCGTGGCGCGGGTCGAGCCGGTAGCGCTCGACGAGGTGGCTGATCGTGATCTCGCGCCGGTCCGCGCCGCTGGCCCTGCCTAGCAGGTCGTGCAGCACGCCTTCGCGCAGCGCGGACTCGCAGAAGCTCATCGACTCGATGCCGAACTCCTCGAACACCGCCTGCATCACGCACAGGCTGCCGGCGATCACGGCCTGGCGATCCGGCTTCAGGCCGTTGATCTGCAGCGCGTCGAGCGACCCGGCCTCGAGCAGCAGGTTCTCGATGCGCCTGAGCGTGGGCGTGGTGAGTTCGGCGACGCCGAAGTTCATCGTCGCGATCTGGATCAGCGCCTTCGCGCTGCCCGAGGTGCCGACGCTGTAGTGCCAGCCGAGGCGCCGGAACGCGCGCACTTCGCCGGCGAGGCGTTCGGCACAGTGGATGCGCGCGCGCCGCAGCGCGCCGCGGGTGATCGCGCCGCTCGCGAAGAACTCGCGGGTCACCGAGACGCAGCCGATGTCGAGCGATTCGCGCCGCAGCGGCTCGTGGTCGACGCCGATGATGCACTCGGTCGAGCCGCCGCCGATGTCGACGACGAGTCGTCGACGCCCGTCGACCGGCAGCGCGTGCGAGGCACCGACGTAGATCAGCCGGGCCTCTTCCCGTCCGGCGATGACCTCGATCGGGAAACCCAGCGCGGCGCTCGCGCGCTCGAGGAAGGCCTGCGCGTTGCGCGCGACCCTGAAGGTGTTGGTGGCGACCGCGCGGACGTTGGCCGGATCGAAGTGGCGGATCCGCTCGGCGAGCCGCGCCAGTGCCTCGATCGCGCGCTGCTGCGCGCTCTCGCCGAGCTCGCGGCGCTGGTCGAGCCCGGCGCCGAGGCGCACCGACTCCTTGATCTGGTCGAGCAGCCGCAGGTGGTGCCCGGCGGAATTCGCCTCGACCTCGGCAATCAGCAGTCGGAAGGAGTTGGAGCCCAGATCCACGGCCGCGATCAGCGGACGGGCGGTCGCCCCGGATGGTACGTTCGTCGTCTTCAACTGGAGCATCGCGTGATTCTCGCGCAGAATCGGTTGCCATGAATGCGCGAAAGCGGGAGCCCGACGAAGGCCGCGGCGGCGCGCGCGGCGTGCGCCGCCGCGAGAAGGCGCACGCGGTGGCTGATCGCCGCCGTCATCATCCTGTCACCGGCGTGGCACAGCATGCGGCGATGGATGCGAACACCGTCGTGCGCCCGCCGGCGCTGCTGAACCGGGAACTCGGCATCCTCGCGTTCCAGTCGCGCGTGCTGGCGCTCGCCGAGGATCCGCGCACGCCGCTGCTCGAGCGGCTGCGCTACCTGACGATCGTCTCGCAGAACATCGACGAGTTCTTCGAGATCCGGGTGGCTGAGCTCAAGGAGCTGAGCCGCGTCGAATCGGCTGCGTCGATCGGTGCGAGCGACCAGATCGACGCGATCGCCACGCGGATGCGCACGATGCTCGAGCGGCAGTACGCGCTGCTCAACGGCGAGCTGATCCCGGCGATGCGCACCGAGGGCATCGTGATCCACTTCCTCGCCGACTGGAACGACGCGCAGCGGGCGTGGGCCGAGGACATCTTCCGTCGCGAGGTCGAGCCGCTGCTCACGCCGATCGCGCTCGATCCGGCGCATCCCTTCCCGCGGATCTCGAACAAGATCCTGAACTGGGTGGTCGAACTCGATGGGCGCGACGCCTTCGGCCGCCGCCCGGGGCTCGCGATCGTGCAGGCGCCGCGCGCGCTCGCGCGGGTGATGCGCGTGCCGCAAGCCGTCTCGGGGGCGCCGCACGGGGTGATGCTGCTGACCTCGGTCGTGCAAGGCTGCGCCGACCTGCTGTTCCCGGGGCTCGAGGTGCGCAGCATCGCCCAGTTCCGGCTCACCCGCAACAGCGAGCTCTTCGTCGACGAGGAGGAGGTGACGAACCTTCGCACCGCGCTTCGCACCGAGCTGGGGCAGCGGCATTTCGGCGCCGGCGTTCGACTCGAGGTCTCGGCGGGCGCGAGCGACAAGGTCGTCGACCACCTGCTGCGCGAGTTCGACCTCGAGCGACGCGACTGCTATTTCGTCGACGGCGCGGTGAATCTCGGGCGCCTGTCGCAGATCGTCGACCTGGTCGACCGGCCGGAGCTGAAGCACCCGCGCTTCGTGCCGGGGCTGCCGGCGGTGTTCCGCAAGAAGGACCTGTTCCAGGCGATTGCGCGCCAGGACGTGCTGCTGCACCACCCGTACGACGCCTTCGATCCGGTGATGGACTTCCTGCGCAGCGCCGCGAGCGACCCGCAGGTGGTGTCGATCCGCCAGACCATCTATCGCACCGGCGCCGACTCCGCGCTGATGGAGTCGCTGATCGACGCCGCGCGCGCCGGCAAGGAGGTGACGGTGGTGCTCGAGCTGATGGCGCGCTTCGACGAGGAAGCGAACATCAACTGGGCGGCGAGGCTCGAGGAGGTGGGCGCGCATGTGGTGTACGGTGTGGTCGGGCACAAGACGCACGCGAAGATGGCGATGGTGATCCGCCGCGAGGACGGCGAACTCAAGCGCTACGTGCACCTGGGCACCGGCAACTATCATCCCCGCACCGCGCGGGTCTACGAGGACTTCGGCTTCTTCACCGCCGATCCGCAGATCTGCGCCGACGTGCAGGAAGTGTTCCGCCGGCTCACCGGCCTGGGGCACGCCGGCAAGCTCGGCGCGCTGCTGCAGGCACCGTTCACGCTGCACCCGTACCTGCTCGAGGCGATCGCGCGCGAGACGGCGATCGCGAAGGCCGGCGGCAGGGCGCTGATCCGCGCCAAGCTCAACGCGCTGCTCGAGCCCGCCATCATCGCGGCGCTCTACGAGGCGAGCCAGGCCGGGGTGAAGGTCGAGCTGATCGTGCGCGGCGTCTGCGCGCTGCGCCCGGGCATTGCCGGCGTGTCGGAGAACATCCGCGTGATCTCGGTGCTCGGCCGCTTCCTCGAGCACAGCAGGGTCTACTACTTCCACGCCGGCGGCAGCGAGGAGGTGTGGCTCGCGTCGGCCGACTGGATGAGCCGCAACTTCTTTCGCCGCGTCGAACTCGCGTTCCCGGTCCGCGACCGCGCGCTGCGCCGCCGCGTCATCGAGGAGGCGCTGGACGTCCACCTCGACCCGGCCCGCGTGGTGTGGGAGATGGACGAGAACGGCGACTACCGGCTGACCCGTCCGGAGGGCGGCGACGGCGGCGACGGCAGCGAGCGCGACGCGGCGGCGGATCCGCAGCGCGTGCTGCTCGACCGGCTGGTCGAGTCGGTGATGATCGGCGTCGATCCGCCGACCGACTGAGACGCAGGCGAGCCGGAGAGGGTCTCGAGGCGACCGACGCCTGCGATGCGTACAATCGGGCGATGGCCGGCATGGACCCGACATACCTCAAGGAACTCGAGCAGGTGCTGCAGGCCGAGGCCGAACTGCTGCGCCAGGGCACCGACCTGCTCGCCGACCCGGAGTACCGCGCGCTGCGCGAGCTGTTCGTCGACGGCGAACTGACGATCGCGCAGTTCGCCGAGCGCGTCGAGAACCTCGCCGAGACGCGGCCCGAGCAGGACGCGCAAGGCACCGGCGCGTACCTCGGGCCCGACGACGTCGATCCGGACGACGACCCCGAAGCGGACGCCGACGCAGACGCCGACGCCGACTAGACGCGCCGCCGGCGGTCGCTCAGCCCTTTCGCTCCATTCCCAGCATGCAGATCGCCCGCACGACGAAGGTCGTCGGGTTCTTCGGATCGATGCGGATGCGCTGCGTCGAGAATTGCGACAGCGAGTCGAGCGCGCCGCGCGCGGGCCGGATCGAATAGCTGCCGTTGCCTTCCTCGGTGCCTTCGCCGCGCAACGAGGTCGCCGGGGCGAGCGGCGTGCCTTCGCAGATCACCGCGAGCTCCTGGATGGCTGCTTTCGAGGTCGTGCGTTTCACCTCGCGCGTGCGCGCGAGGTAGTAGGTCAGGCCCTCGAGCTGGCGCGTCTCGACGTTCTGCCGATCGACGTAGATCACCCGCTGCTCGCCATAGGGCGCGTCGCGCGGGCTCTCGTAGACGGCGACCCAGTCGGGCGCGGCGCCGGCCTTGCTCGCGACCGGCGCGGGATCGGCGGCGCGGCCGCCCGACGGCGACGCGGCGCGCGGGCCCGCGCTGCCGCCGCCCGAAGCGCCGATGCCGCCGGACGCGCCGCCGGCGGAGAGCGGTGCCGGGCCCTGGCCGCCCGGCATCGGCGCGGGTGGGCGCGATTCCATCCGGGGCAGCGGCCCGTCGTCCAGCCCGGCGCAGCCGGCGAGCAGTGCGCCGAGCGCGACGCAGGACATCGCCGCGGCCACCGGGCGACGCCGTTGGGCCCTGGCACGGGTCGATCGGGCGAACGAGAAATCGGTGTGCTTGTTCATCGGCCGATTGTAAGCCGCGGCCCGGCGCGTCGAGGCAAGCCTCAGCCCGCACCCATCATCTTGTTCGGCAGCCACAGCGCGAGCTGCGGAAAGACCGAGAGCAGCACCATCGACAGCAGCATCAGCAGCACGAAGGGCAGCGCGCCGCGCAGGATCGTCGGCAGCGCGACCTGCGGTGCGACGCCCTTGAGCACGTAGAGGTTGAGTCCGACCGGCGGCGTGATCAGGCCGACCTCCATGTTGATCGTGAGGATCACCGCGAACCAGATCAGGTCGAACTCCGCGGCCTCGAGCACCGGCGTGAGGATCGGCATCACCATCAGGATGATCGCGACCGGCGGCAGGAAGCAGCCGGCGACGAGCAGGAACACGTTGATCGCGAGCATCAGCACCCAGCGGTTCAGCTCGAGGTCGACCAGGGCCTGCGCGGCGGATTGCGTCACGTACAGCAGGCTCATCATGTAGGAGAACACCGCGGCGGCCGCGATGATCATCAGGATCATCGACGACTCGCGGATGGTCTCGCGATAGATCTGCCACAGGTCGCCGGCGCGCCAGGCGCGGTAGATCACCATCACCAGCATCATCGCGAGCACCGCCGCGATCGCCGCGACCTCGCTCGGGGTCGCGAGCCCGCCGTACATCGCGTACCCGATCGCGAGGATGATCGCGATGAACGGCGACACCCGTCCGAGCCCCTGCACCTTCTGCGCGACCGTGTAACGCTCGGTGCCGGTCTTCACCGCGCGCCTGTCGAGCAGCGTCGAGAGCCACGCGTACAGCGAGAACAGGATGACCAGCACGATGCCCGGCACGACCCCCGCGAGGAACAGCCGCCCGATCGACGTCTCGGTGGCGATGCCGTAGAGGATCATCGTGATCGACGGCGGGATCAGGATGCCGAGCGTGCCGCCGGCGCAGATCGAACCGGTCGCGAGCGCCGGCGAGATGCCGCGCCGGAGCATCTCGGGCACGCCGGCCTTGCCGATGGCCGCGGCGGTGGCGGGGCTCGACCCGCAGATCGCCGAGAATACGCCGCACGCGAGGATGTTCGCGATCACCAGGCCGCCGGGCACGCGGTCGAGCCAGCGGTGCAGCGACTCGTAGATGTCGCGCCCGGCGGCCGTCGCGCCGATCGCCGAGCCGAGCAGGATGAACAGCGGGATCGTCAGCAGCGCGAACGAGGACACCTCGTCCATCATCAGCACCGGGATGTTCGCGAGGCTCGCCGCGCCCTCGAAGATCAGCAGGAAGGCCACCGACACGAGCGTGAGACCCCACGCGATCGGCAGGCCGGAGAAGAGCACGAGGAGCGTGACGACGACGATCAGCAGGCCGATCTGGAGTTCCGTCATCCGGGGAGATCCTGGCTGGTGGCGGGTGCGCGGCGAAGCCGGATCAGCTCGGCGACGTACTGCAGCGCGGTGAGCGCGAGGCCGAGCGGCAGCGTCGCGAGCAGCGGCCACTTGGCCGGCGCCCAGGTGCTCTCGGTGTGCTCGTCCTTCAGGAAAGACTCGATCGCGAACTCGGCGCCGACCCAGACCAGGTACACGCAGACGAGCAGGCCGACGACGGCGACCGCGATCTCGAGCGGGCGTGCGTGCCGGGCCGGCAGGTAGTGCGAGAGCAGGTCGACGCCGACGTGGCCCTTCGTCTTGAGGCAGTACGGCGAACCGAGGAACAGCGCCGCGACCATCAGGTAGACGGCCGCCTCGATCTGCCAGTAGGTGGAGGCGCCCATCGCGCGGTCGATCACGTTCCAGACGATGATCAGCGCGGCGGCCGTCAGCATCACCGATGCGACGACCGCCAATGCGTCGGCGAGCCGGTCGACCGCGCGGACGAAGGCGGAGTCTGCCAAGATCTCGGGGCGCCGGAGCCTGTCGCTACTTCGCGCTCAGCAGCGCGTCGAGCAGGCCCTTCGCGACCGGCGACTTGTCGCCGAACTCCTTCCACGAGGTGGTCTTCGCGAGCGCGAGCCACTGGTCGAACTCGGGCTTGGTCATCTCGTGCACCTTGCCCCCTGCCTTCCGGTACGCTTCGGCCATCTTCCCGACGGCGTCGCGCTGCATGTCGGTGAAGAACACGTCGCTCTTGTCGGCGGCTTCCTCGAAGATCTTCTGCTGCGCCGGCGTCAGCTTGTCCCAGGCGGCCTTCGACATCACCAGCGGCTGCATCAGCATCCAGAGCGTGTTGTCGCCGGGCACGGTCGCGAACTTGGTCTGCTCGTACAGGCGCATGTTCACGAAGGTCTCGGCCGACGTGAGCGTGCCGCTGAGCACGCCGGACTGCAGCGACGGGTAGATCTCGGTGGACGGCATGCTGACCACCGACGCGCCGGCGGACTTGAGCATGCCCTCGAAGGTGGGATCGGCGGCGCGCAGCTTCATGCCGGAGACCGACTTCGGGTCGGTGATCATGCTCTCCTTCGTCGCGAAGCCTCCCGGGGTCCACCACCAGGTCATGATGTGGATGCCGTTCGCGTGCGCGAGGTCCTGGAGCTTCTTGTGGTACTCGGTCTTCTTGAGCTTCAGCGCGAAGTCGAGGCTCGGAATCGTGCCGGGCAGGATCGTCGCCGAGAACTCGGGGGCCTTGCCCACCGCGTACGACATCGGGAACACCGCCATCTCGAGCGTGCCGTTCTGCAGCGCGTCGAGCTGCGCGACCGGCTTGATGCCGAGCGAGCCCGCGGGGTAGATACGGAACTTGATCCCGGGGTCCTTCGCGTTGACCTCCTTCACGAACAGGCGGGTCGCCTTGTCCCGGCCGTCGACGTTGGCCTTCCACTGGTGCGAGATCTTGATCTCCTGCGCGACTGCGCTGCCCGAAGGCGCGCCGATCGCGACGAGGGTGCCGGCGATTGCGCCGAGCACGGCGGTGCGGATGCTCGAGTTCATGATGGGTCGTCTCCTGTGTCGTGGGGGCGGCGGGCCGCGCGCCGGCCTTCGCGGAAGGCCGGATGCCGGAAGCAGCGTCGCAGTTTACCCGCTCGGCCCGGCCCGGGTCCCGCGGGCTTACCCTAGCGCGCGCCGGGCAGGCTTTCGTTTTTCCGGGTTGTCGCGGCCCGGGTTGCCGACTGGACCACCGACTGGTTCGCCGGCGTCGCGGTCGGGGCGGGTCCGGACCGGGAATCGAATCAGGAAGCGGACCCCGAACCCGACCCCGAACCCGACCCGGACCCCGAACCGGACCCGGGCCCGGCGTCGGCCGGCCCTGCGTCCGCCGCGACCGCGGCCGCCGTCGCGAGATCCGGGTCGGGATCGGCGGACGCGGCGTCGGGCGTCGGCTCGGCCGCTGCGCGCGCGCGCAGCGCCTCGAGCGCGGCCGAATCGCTGTCGAAGAACGCCTCGCGCCCGATCTCCTGCGCGAGCCCGGTGCGCTCGATCACGTCCATCACCTGGCGCTTGACGCCGCTGAACACCAGCGTGATCTTCTGTTCGCGCAGGCTGCGGTTCAGGCCCCTGAGCATCTCGATCGCCGACGCGTCGATCATGTTGATGCCGCTCGCCACGATCAGCACGACCTCGAGGCGCGGGTGCTGCCGCTCGAGTCGCAGCACCGCGTTCTCGAAGAGCGCGACGTTGGCGAAGAACAGGCCGGCATCGAAGCGCAGCGCGGCGACGGTCTCGTCGACCGGCGAGTCGGCGTCGGTCGCGTCGTGGCGCAGCGTGCCGTCCAGGTGCAGTTGCGCCGGCACGATCTGCGGCACCATCCGACGGTAGATGAACGCGCCGAGCGAGAACACCATGCCCGCCAGCATGCCGATCTGCACGTTCGGCGCGAACGCCATCGTGGCGGTGAAGGTCAGCAGCGCCGCGAGGCCGTCCTCGCGATTGGCGCGCCACGCGTTGCGCATCGCGTTCACGTCGATCAGGCCGACCACCGCGAGGATGATCAGCGCGGCGAGCGCGGGCTTGGGCAGGTGGTACAGCGTCGGCGTGAGGAACAGCAGCGCGAGCAGCACGAACACGGCGGAGAACACCGACGACAGGCCGGTGCTCGCGCCGAGCGACAGGTTCAGCGCCGACCGCGAGAACGACCCGCTGGTCGGCATCGAGTGCGTGAACGCGCCCGAGAGCTTCGCGAGGCCCTGGCCGATCAGCTCCTGGTTGATGTCCCAGCGGGTGCGGGTCCGGGCGGCGATCGGCTTGCAGCTCGAACTCGCCTCGAGGAAGCTCACGAGCGCGATCAGGAAGGCCGAGGGCAGCAGCAGCGTCGTCGACTGCCAGGTCAGCGTCGGGATCGAGACTTCCGGCAGCCCGCGCGGGATGGTGCCGACGACACCGCCACCGGATGCGCCGAAGCCGATCGACTCGCTGATCACCGTGGCCGCCGCCATCACCAGCAGCACGCCCGGCCACTTCGGCAGATAGCGACGGAAAGCCCAGAGCGCGACGAGCGAGCCCAGGCCGATCGCGAGCGAGGGCAGGTGCATCGAGCCGGCGCGGGTCACGACGTGGCCCAGCAGCACCAGGAAGCTTTCGTTCGATGCGACCGGAATGCCGGCCAGCGCCGGCAGCTGCGAGGTCGCGATGATCAGCGCGGCCGCGTTGATGAAGCCGACGAGCACCGGGTGCGAGATCAGGCTCATCAGCGCCCCGGCGCGCGCGAGGCCGAACGCGATCTGGAACAGGCCGCTGAGCAGCGACAGCGCGATCACGTAGGTGACGTAGGTGTCGGTGCCGGGCTGCGCGAAGAGCCCGATGCTCGCGCCGGTCAGCAGCCCCGTGAGCGCGACCGGGCCGGTCGACAGCAGCGCCGACGAGCCGAACAGCGCACCGACGATCGTCGGCAGGAACGCGGCGTACAGGCCGTAGTGCGCCGGCATGCCGGCGAGCTGCGCGTACGCGAGGCTCTGCGGGATCATCAGCAGCCCGACGGTGATGCCGGCGAGCAGGTCCCTGGCGAGCGTCGGACGATCGATCCGTCGCCAGCGGAGAAAGGGAAGCAGCCGCGGAAGCAGGCCTGCGCGGGCCGACGACACGCCTGTCCCGCTCAGACGTTGAATCGGAAGTGCAGGACGTCGCCGTCCTTCACGACGTATTCCTTGCCCTCGAGCCGCAGCTTGCCCTTCTCCTTCGCGCCGGCCTCGCCCTTGCAGGCGATGAAGTCGTCGTAGGCGATCGTCTCGGCGCGGATGAAGCCGCGCTCGAAGTCGGTGTGGATGACGCCGGCCGCCTGCGGCGCGGTCGAGCCGGCGCGAAGCGTCCACGCGCGCACCTCCTTCACGCCGGCGGTGAAGTAGGTCTGCAGGCCGAGCAGGCGGAACGCGCCGCGGATCACCCGATCGAGGCCGGGCTCGGACATGCCCATGTCGGCGAGGAACACGGCGCGGTCTTCGTCGTCGAGGTCGGCGATCTCGGCCTCGATCGCGGCGCACACGGTCACGACGACGGCGCCCTGGGCCTTCGCATGCGCCTCGAGCGCGGCGAGGTGGGGGTTGTCTTCGAAGCCGTGCTCGAGGACGTTGGCGACGTACATCGTCGGCTTCGCGGTGATCAGGCACAACGGGCGGATCAGCGCGCGCTCGTCGTCCGAAAGCCCGAGCGAACGCACCGGCCTGGCCTGGTCGAGCACCGGCAGGCAGCGCTCGAGCACGGCAACGAGGCGGGCGGCTTCCTTGTCGCCCGAGCGTGCCACCTTGGTGTGCCGGTGCAGCGCCTTGTCGATCGTCGCCATGTCGGCCAGCGCGAGCTCGGTGTCGATCACCTCGACGTCGGACAGCGGGTCGACCTTGCCGCTGACGTGCACGACGTTCTCGTCCTCGAAGCAGCGCACCACGTGCGCGATCGCGTCGCACTCGCGGATGTGCGCGAGGAACTGGTTGCCCAGGCCCTCGCCCTTCGACGCGCCGGCGACGAGGCCGGCGATGTCGACGAACTCGACGGTGGCCGGGATCGTCTTCTCCGGCTTGACGATCGCGCTGAGCGCCGCGAGCCGGGGGTCGGGCACCTCGACGATGCCGACGTTCGGCTCGATCGTGCAGAACGGGTAGTTCTCCGCGGCGATGCCCGCCTTGGTGAGCGCGTTGAAAAGGGTCGACTTGCCGACGTTGGGCAGGCCTACGATGCCGCACTTCAATGCCATTCGATTGCTTCCATCTGGGGTCGTCCGGGGCGGTGGCGCGGTGCGCGGTTCAGCTGTCCGGGACGGTGTGAAGTATGCGCGTCGCGCCCGGGTAGTCGTCGGCGGCGATCATCGGCGTCACCGACACCGCGCGCTCGATCGCGGCCTCGATCGCGCCACGGTGCTCGCGGCTCGGTGCGCCGAGCACGAAGTCTGCGACCGGCTTGCCGGGGTGGATGTCTCGCGGATGACCGATGCCGAAGCGCAGGCGCCAGTAGCCGGGGCCGGCGAGCCTCGCAGTGATGTCGCGCAGGCCGTTGTGCGTGCTCGAGCCGCCGAGCTTCAGGCGCGCGGTGCCCGGCGCCAGGTCGAGTTCGTCGTAGGCGACCAGGATCTCGGCTGGCGCGATGCGGTAGAAGTTGGCGACCGCGCCGACCGCCTGGCCCGATCGGTTCATGTAGCCGAGCGGCTTGAGCAGCCAGCAGTCGTGCCCGCCGATCCGGCCCTTGCCGAGTTCGCCGAAGAACTTCGCCTCGCGGCGCATCGCGATGCCGTGCGTGCGCGCGAGTTCGTCGACGAACCAGAAGCCGGCGTTGTGCCGGTCGTTCGCGTGTTCGGGGCCGGGGTTGCCCAGCCCGGCGATGAGTCGCGGAGCGGTCATGGCGCGATGGCGTGATCAGGAATGGAAACGGGCCGGTGCGGCATGCCCCCGGCCCGTCGCGGCGACGACGCGTCGCGAGGCCTCCGGCTGGACGCCGAAGGCCGGCGCGTCACTTCTTCGCGGGCGCAGCCGCCTTGGCGCCGGCGGCGGCGCCCTTGCCGGCAGCCGCAGCGCCGCCCTTGGCCGCTGGCGCGGCCGCGGCTGCGGCCGGCGCGGCTGCCGCCGCGGGCTCGTCGCCCTTGCTCGCGCCGACCAGCGACGCGCTCGCGACCACCGGATCCGCCGAGCCGTGCACCACCGCGTTGACGCCGTCGGGGAACTTCACCGCCGACAGGTGCACCGAGTGTTCGATCGTCAGGCCGCTGAGGTCGACCTCGACGTAGCTCGGCAGCAGCGCCGGCAGGCAGCTGACCTCGATCTCGGTCATCACGTGGTTGATCACCGCCGACTGCATCTTGACCGCCGGCGAGACCTCCTGGTTCATGAAGTGCAAGGGCACGCGCATCGTGATCTTCTGGTTCGCGTCGACGCGCTGGAAGTCCACGTGCAGCACCTGCTGCTTGTACGCATGCCACTGCGTGTCACGCAACAGCACCTTCTCGGGCTTGCCGTCGAGCTCCATGTCGAGGATCGACGAGTGGAAGGACTCCACGCGCATCGAGTGGTACAGGGGGTTGTGGTCAACCGCGATCGGAGTCGGTTCACCGGTGCCGCCATAGACGATGCCGGGTACCTTCCCGGCGCGGCGCAGGCGGCGGCTCGCACCCGATCCCTGCTGTTTCCTTGTTTCGGCGATCACTTTCATCGGCCGTTTCCCTTCAGATGTTCGCCGCGCCCGCGACCAGGCCATGCGGCGAGTTGCAAAAACCGGCGCGCGAAGCGCCGGCACGAAACGGGTTCGACCCGGGGGCGGCCAGGCCGCCGTCGCCGGGTCACTCGACGAAGAGCAGCGAGACGGAATCGGCGCGGTTGATGCGCAGGATCGTCTCGCCGAGCAGCTGTCCGCAACCGAGCACGCGGATCTTGCTGCAGGCCTTGCCCTCGTCGGACAGCGGGATCGAGTCGGTGACGACGAGTTCGTCGAGCTCGGACTCGCGGATGCGCCCGACGGCGCCGCCGGACAGCACCGCGTGCGTGCAGTAGGCGACGACCCGGAGCGCCCCGTGCTTCTTGAGCGCCTCGGCCGCGCGGCACAGCGTGCCGGCGGTGTCGACCATGTCGTCCATCAGCACGCAGCTGCGACCGTTCACTTCGCCGATGATGTTCATCACCTCGGAGACGTTGGCCTTCGGGCGGCGCTTGTCGATGATCGCGAGGTCGGACTCCAGCCGCTTGGCGAGTGCGCGCGCCCGCACCACGCCGCCGACGTCGGGCGACACGACGACGATGTCGTCGAGCTTCTGGCGCGCGATGTCCGACAGCAGGATCGGCGCGGCGTAGATGTTGTCGACCGGGATGTCGAAGAAGCCCTGGATCTGGTCGGCGTGCAGGTCCATCGTGAGCACCCGGTCGACGCCGGCGACCTGGAGCATGTTCGCGACGACCTTCGCGCTGATCGCGACGCGCGACGACCGGACCCGCCGGTCCTGGCGCGCGTAGCCGAAGTAGGGCAGTGCCGCGGTGATCCGTCCGGCCGACGCGCGCCGCAGCGCATCGACCATGATCAGCACTTCCATCAGGTTGTCGTTGGTCGGCGCGCAGGTCGACTGCAGCACGAAGCAGTCCTTGCCGCGCACGTTCTCGAGGATCTCGACCATCACCTCGCCGTCGCTGAACTTGCCGACGACGGCCTTGCCGAGCTGGGTGCCGAGGTAGGCCGCGACGTCGCTCGCGAGCTGCGGGTTCGAACTGCCGGTGAAGACCGCCGGCACCTCAGGCCGGAGCCCCTCGAGGTTCGAGCCGAGCAACGCCCCGGCACCGGAGCCGGCGTTCGAACGAAAGGATGGTCTTTGCACGGTGCGCCTGCCGCGAGGCGGGTGTGGGTGATTCACGCAGATGGTGGCTGGGGAGGAAGGATTCGAACCCTCGCATGCCGGAATCAAAATCCGGTGCCTTAACCAACTTGGCTACTCCCCAGCGGGTGCTCCTGCAATCCCGCCGCCACGAAGACCCGGGACGGGGCCGTTCCTGGTGGCGAAACATCGTCTAATGCCGTCGAACTCGCTGCCTTGCGTCGCTCGGATTCCAGTGCGGTGAACGCGTCGGCGATCGCGTGCGCCCTTGATTCGCTGTCCGCGACCGCGAATACGCATGCGCCCGACCCCGTCATCCTCGCCCGCACCGGATGCCGGACGTCCTTTCCCAGCCCGGCCACGCCCACTCCGGACGGCGCTTCACGTGTCGCCGCCATCTCGAGCAGCCGGTGCGCCTCGCGGACCGCGGGCTGTCGCGCGAACACCACCGGCTCGAGGTCGTTGCGCCCCACGAGCGCAGTTGCCCCGCCGTTTGCAACCTGGCTGGAAAAGCCCGCTAGTGTGATGGGTTCGGTGTTTCGTGTCAAATCGGGCGCGCCGAAGACCGATGCGGTCGAGACCGCGACCGACGGCATCGCCAGCACGAACCACTGCGGCGGCAACGGCACGGGCGCGAGCACCTCGCCGATGCCGGTGGCGTAGGCGTTGCGTCCGAACACGAAGACGGGCACGTCCGCGCCGAGCCGGACGCCGATCGCCATCAGCCGGTCGCGCGTCAGGCCGAGCCGCCAGAGCCGGTTCAGGCCGAGCAGCACGGTAGCGGCGTCGGAGCTTCCGCCGCCGAGCCCGGCCCCGGCAGGGATGCGCTTGTCGAGCGCGATCGTCGCGCCGAGCCGGCACCCGGTCGCCTCGCGCAGCGCGTGCGCCGCGCGCACGACCAGGTCGTCCTCCGGCGCCACCTCGTCGAGCCCGCCCTCGCGCACGATCAGGCCGTCGTCGCGCCGCGAGAGCACGATATGGTCGGCGAGGTCGACGAAGCGGAACACGGTCTCGAGCAGGTGGTAGCCGTCGGCGCGCCGCCCGGTCACGTGCAGGAAGAGGTTGAGCTTGGCAGGCGCCGGCAGCGCGAGCCGGTCGTCGGCGGTCACCGGTTCGCGACCAGCCTGACCTCGATGCGGCGGCTGCCCTCGTGCCATACCAGGTGCCAGCGGCTGCCGCGCCGGTCGATCTGCCAGCCGCTGTCGGTGGCGCGCACGCGACTGCCGTCCGGCGCGCGCTCCAGGACGGTCTGGAAGCGATCGGCGAGCCAGTCGGGCAGCTTCTCGGCAGGCACGCGGATGCCGATCGCGCGCTCGAAGACCTCGTCGAGCGTCGCGCCCTCGAAACGGCGACCATCGTTCGTCTCGAGCACGGCGCGTGCGCCGCGTGCGTGCTCGGCGCGCGCGATCGTCTGGCCCAGCGGGCCGGACAGGTCGACCTTCAGCCGGGCGTCGTCCTTGTAGAGCTCGAAGGTACCGCTCGCGTTCTCGGTCTTCGTCTCGGGCTGCTGCTCGGTGAAGCTGAGCGAGAAGCGTCCGTCGACGCGGAGCGGGCCGCGCGCGGCCGCGGCGGGATCGATCGGCGGCGCGGGCGTCGTGCTCGCGCAGGCCGCGAGCATGCCGCCCAGCAGCAGCAGCGCACAGCGGCGCGCCAGGCGCGAAGCCAGGGCGGGCGTCACCGGCCGCGTCCCGTCGCGCGGATCAGGCGCATGCGTGGCAATGCATCAGAGCGGCGGGACGTTCAGGCGCGCCAGCGTGCCGAGCAGGACTTCGTTCATCGGCTCGCGGCCCGATGCCTCGCGCCAGACCTTCAGCGCCTCGTCCTTCGCGCCGCTCGTCCAGAGTACCTCGCCCAGGTGCGCAGCGACCTCGACGTCGGGCTTCAGCCTGTAGGCCCGCCGCAGGTGCTCGAGCGCCTTGGCGGTGTCGCCCATCCGGTAGTGCACCCAGCCCAGGCTGTCGATGATCTGGGGGTCGTCCGGCGCCATCGAGATCGCCTTGTCGATCAGCGCCAGCGCCTCGGGCAGGCGCTGGTTGCGATCGGCGAGCGTGTAGCCGAGCGCGTTGTAGGCGTGTGCGTTGTCCGGGCGCAGCGTGATCAGGTGCCGCAGGCTCTTCTCGAGGACGTCGATGCGATCGATCTTCTCGGCGGCCATCGCGTGGTCGTAGAGCAGGTCGGTGTTGTCAGGGTCCTGCGCGAGCGCCTTGTCGAGGACGTCCCACGCCTCCTGGTACCGGTTCGCCTCGCGCAGCACGCCGGCCTGCGCCGACGCGAGCTGCGCCTGCTCGCGCTTGTTGCGCGCGGGCGTGCCCTCGAGCAGCTTGCGCGCACCCTCGAGATCGCCGTCGCGGGTCATCAGGATCGCGCGGCGTGCCAGCGAGCTCAGGAAGAGCTCGCCGCCGTCGACCTTCTTCAGGAACGCGATCGCCTCGGCGTTGCGCTTGCGGTCCTCGGCGATCTGCGCGCGAAACACCCACGCCGGCGAGTCGTCGCGCTCGACCTCGTCGGGCAGCGCGGTGAAGCGCTTGAGGTAGTCGTCGGCCGCGTCGAGGTCCTTCGCCTGGTACGAGGCCTGCGCAAGGAGGAACAGCAGCTGCGGGTTCGACGCATCGCGCTCGAGCGCACCGCGCAGCGTCGCGCGGGCGGGGTCGAGCTGCTTGGCGATCAGGTAGCTGCGGCCCAGCGCGATCCTCGCGTCCTGGCTGTCGGGCTTGCGCTTGAGGAAGGTCTCGAGGATCTGCACCGCGCGCGCCTGGCCGTCGCCGGGCAGTTGCTGCGCATACTGCGCCGCGGCGATCGCCAGCGTGCTGTCGTCGGGTGCGAGCGTGTGCGCGGCGAGCGCTTCGGC
Organism: Lautropia sp.; assembly: GCA_050248115.1. GTDB lineage: Bacteria > Pseudomonadota > Gammaproteobacteria > Burkholderiales > Burkholderiaceae_E > Lautropia. The sequence continues at coordinate 661,238 of JBFWSZ010000004.1, read as the reverse complement.
GGCGGCGGCCGGCTTGTCGTCGGCGGCGTCGGCCACCGCCGCGCGGGCGCTGCGGGCGGCCGCGACGTCGAGGTCCGGCTCGCTGATCCGCGAGAGCATCGCCCACGCGCCCTTGCGGTCCTGGATTCGCGGCAGCGTACGCTGCAGCTGCGCGTAGGTGTCGGGCAGCCTGCCCGACTTGCGCGCCGTCTCGAGGCGGCGCACCAGCGCGGGTTCGGCCTCGGCCAGCCGGCTGGTCGCGAGCAGCAGCGTCTGGACCGTGTCGCCGGCCTCCGACGACGCCGCGTCGAGCTCGGCCCACAGCTTGGCCGAGGTGAGTGCCTGGTCGTAGGCGCGCCCGCCGAGCGCGATCTCGGTCGCGCGGCGCGCGAGCCGCGCGTCTCGCGTCTGCGTCGCGAGGTTGAAGTAGCTGTTGTAGGCGCTGCCCAGCTGCTTGCGCTGCAGGCCGATCTCGGCGGCGAGCAGCTCGTAGAGCATCGGCGGCGTGAGCGCGACGTTCGGCAGGTTCTCAGGGCGGTACGGACCGGGGGCGCGGGCCGACGGACGGTCGGTCGGCGCGGCGCTCGCGGCGACGGCCCGGGCGCCGCCCTGGGCCGCCGCGGGCGCCGCCTCGTTCTTCGGGTCGGCCTGCAGCGAGCCGCAGCCGGCGGCGAGCATCAGCGCCGCGCCGGCGACGAGGCGCTGCAGGCCCCGGTTCGGACCGGGGGGGCGGCGCGACGCGCGCGACGAAGGGCGCGGGCGACGCAGGACTTGCCGGGGGGAATGCACGCGATTCATCGCCGCATCTTAGGGTGATTTACACTGGGCGGCAACCGAAGACCGACGCGCGCAACGGCCATCGCGCGCCCGCGCGGCAGGGTCCGCGGCCGTCCCCACGCAACGAGTCGATGCCCGAACTTCCCGAAGTCGAGGTGGTGCGCCTTGGCCTGGCCGACGCCTTCGTCGGGCGACGCGTGCGTCGCGCGGTCCTGCGCCGCGCGGATCTGCGCTGGCCGATGCCGACGGACCTCGACGCGCGCGTCGCCGGGCGCGTGCTCGAACACGCCGGGCGACGCGCCAAGTATCTGCTGCTCGGCTTCGAGACCGGCACGCTGATCGTGCACTTGGGGATGTCGGGCACGCTCCGGCACCGCGCGCCCGGCGACGCGCCGGGGCCGCACGATCACGTCGACCTCGATTTCGGCGATCGGATCCTGAGGCTGAACGATCCGCGCCGCTTCGGGGCGGTGCTGTGGTCGGGCGAGGCGCCATCGCTCGCGCAGCACACGCACCCGCTGCTCGCCGGCCTCGGCGTCGAGCCGCTCGACGAGGCCTTCGCCGCGAACGCCGGCACCGAGGTGCTCTACCGCGCGACGCGCGGCCGATCGGCCTCGATCAAGCAGATCCTGCTCGCCGGCGGGGCGGTCGTCGGCGTGGGCAACATCTACGCGTGCGAGAGCCTGTTCAGGGCGGGGATCCGGCCGACCCTCGCGGCGCACCGGCTGTCGCGCCCGCGCCTCGCCCGCCTGGCGCAGGCGATCCGCGAGACGCTCGCCGAGGCGATCGTCGCGGGCGGGAGCACGCTGCGCGATTTCGTCGGCAGCGGCGGCGAGTCGGGGTACTTCCAGTTGCGCTGCTTCGTCTACGGCCGCGCCGGCGAGCCGTGTCGGCTCTGTGCGACACCGGTGCGCGTCGTGCGCCAGCAGCAGCGGGCGACGTTTTTCTGCCCGGCCTGCCAGCGCCGATGAGGGCTTGTGTACACTCCTCGCGATGAGTGTCATCAGCGATCGGATCGAGGCCTACGGGCAGTGGCGCGGCGATCTCCTCGAGGCGATCGATCGCTACCGCGGCTGGCTCAGCCAGTCCGAACTGTCCGATGCGCAGCTGAATTCGCGCCTCGCGCGGATCATGGACCAGTTGCGCGACGATCGCATGGCGGTCGCTTTCGTCGCCGAGTTCTCGCGCGGCAAGTCGGAGCTGATCAACGCGATCTTCTTCGCGCAGTACGGCCAGCGCGTGCTGCCCTCGTCGGCGGGCCGTACCACGATGTGCCCGACGGAGCTGCTGCACGACGGCGCGTCGCCCTACGGCATACGGCTGCTGCCGATCGACACGCGCCTGATGGACGCGTCGCTCGCCGACCTGAAGCTGCGTGCGCAGGAATGGCGCTTCGTCGCCGTCGATCCGTCCGACGTGCATAGCCTGAAGCGCGCGTTCGACGCCGTGCGCGAGACGCGACGCATCGATGCGCACCGCGCCGCGATGATGGGCATGTACGATGAGGCCGACGACGCATCGCCCTACCGTCCCGACGCCGACGGCTTCGTCGAGGTGCCGGCGTGGCGCCACGCGATCGTCAACGTGCCGCATCCGCTGCTCGAGCTGGGCCTGGTGATCATCGACACCCCCGGACTGAACGCGATCGGCTCGGAGCCCGAGCTCACGCTCAACCTGATCCCGAGCGCGCACGCGGTGCTGTTCGTGCTCGCGGCCGATGCCGGCGTCACCCGCACCGACATCGAGGTCTGGCGTGAGAACATCAGCGCGTCGCACCGCTCGGGCCGCTTCGTGGTGCTCAACAAGATCGACGGGTTGTGGGACGACCTGAAGGCCGAGAGCGAGATCAACCTCGAGATCGCGAGCCAGGTCGCGTCGGTCGCGAAGGTGCTCGAGCTGCCCACCGAGCGTATCTATCCGGTGTCGGCGCAGAAGGCGCTCGTCGCCAAGATCAACCGCGACGCGCGCCTGCTCGAGCGAAGCCGGATGCCGGATCTCGAGCACGCGCTGTCCAGCGAGCTGATCCCGCAGCAGCAGGCGATCGTTCGCGACCAGGTTCGCCGCGACTTCGAGGAGACCGCCGGCGTCACGCTCGGCGTGCTGAGCGCACGCCACCGGAATCTCGTCGAGCAGAGCTTCGAGCTGAACGGGCTGCGCGGCAAGAACAAGGCCGTCGTCGACCAGATGTCGCGGCGGATCCGGGGCGAGCGCGCCGAGTTCGAGAAGAGCCTGCGCCAGCTGCAGGCGCTGCGCACTGTCTTCAATCGCCACTCGCAGGAGATCTTCGCGCACATCGGCATGGACAGCCTCAAGCGGCACGTGCGCGACACGCGCGACCTGATGGGATCGAGCAAGCTCAGCCGCCAGCTGCGCGAGGGCATGACCGGCATGATCGCCGCGGTGCGCGCCGATTTCACCGAGGCCGACCGGCTGGTCGGCGAGGTGACGTCGATGATGAACGCGATGTACGCCGGCTTCGCGCGCGACTACGGCCTGACGCTCGGCACGCCGCTCGGCTTCTCGATGCGCCGGTTCTTCGCCGAGATCGAGCGCATCGAGCAGATCCACCAGCGGCGCTTCGGCGTGCTGAGCCTGCTCACCACCGAGATGTGGGCGCTGACGCGGCGCTTCTTCGAGTCGGTCGTCGCGCGGTTCAAGGAAGTCTACGAGTCGGCGGCGCGCGAGCTCGAAGGCTGGCTGCGCGCGCTGATGACGCCGATCGAGAGCCAGGTCAGGGAGCACCAGGCGCAACTGCGCCGCAGGCTCGAGTCGGTGCAGCGGGTGATGGAGGCGAGCGAGTCGCTCGACGGCAAGCTCGCCGAGCTCGACGAGAGCAAGAGCCGCATCGACCAGCAGCTCGCGATCCTGCGCGAGCTGATCGCGCAGGTGGGCGAGGTGATGGAGCGACGGGCCGCACCGGCGAGGGCCGCGGTTGCCGCCTGAGCCGGCGTCGTGCCGGGGGCTGGCGGCGAGCGTCGTCACCTGGCACCGACTGCACGGCCGTCACGACCTGCCGTGGCAGCGCAGCCGCGACCCGTACCGGGTCTGGCTGTCCGAGATCATGCTGCAGCAGACGCAGGTCGCCACGGCGGTGCCCTACTACCTGCGCTTCCTCGAGCGCTTCCCCGACGTGCACGCGCTCGCCGCCGCCGACGTCGACGCGGTGCTCGGCGCGTGGAGCGGCCTCGGGTACTACAGCAGGGCGCGCAACCTGCACCGCGCCGCCGCGATCGTCGCGGCGCAGGGCTGGCCCGACGACGTCGCCGGCCTGAAGGCGCTACCGGGCGTCGGCCGATCGACCGCGGCGGCGATCGCGTCTTTCTGCTTCGGACGTCGCGCGCCGATCCTCGACGGCAACGTGAAACGGGTGTTCTCCCGGGTGTTCGGCGTCGCCGCCACCGACGCCAGGGGCGTCGAGCGGCTCTGGTCGCTCGCGCAATGCTGCATCGACGATCCGTCGCTCGGCCTCGCCGACGTGCCGGCGTACGTCCAGGGCCTGATGGACCTGGGGGCGACCGTGTGCGCCCGTGCGAAGCCGGCGTGTACCCGCTGCCCGCTGTCGGGCCGGTGCACCGCGTTCGCGACCGACGCGACCGCGCGCTTTCCGGCGGCACGCGCACCGCGAGCGGCCCCGATCCGAGCGTACTCGCTGCTGCTGCTGCGTCGGGGTGCGCAGGTACTGCTCGAGCGGCGTGCGCCGCGCGGGCTGTGGGGCGGACTGTGGAGCCTGCCGGTGCTGTGCGTGGACGGCGATCGGCCGCTGGAGGACGCCTGGCGCGAGACCCTGCGCCGTCTCGCGCCGGCGACGGTCGATCCGGCCGGTCGGACTGGTCCGGCCGGGCCGGCCGATCCGACGGTGCCGGCGCTGCCGGCCGCGCCGGTCGCGCGCTTCGAGCACGCGTTCACGCACTTCCGGATGCGGGCGGAGGTCTGGGCGTGCGTGCTGCCGGCCGCGCCGGCGCCGGGGCGTGTCGACCCGGTGCCGGTCACGCCCGACCCGGCGCTGGTCGCGCTCGATCCGCGCGATGCGCACGCGCTCGCCGACGCGCCGCTGCCCAAGCCGGTTCGCAGCCTGCTGGCGGTGCTGGGCGGCGGGTGATCAGACGATCTTGCGTTCGCGGAGGATGCCGCGCACCTGGCGCAGGCGTTCGAGCGGGTCGTCGAGCTGCATCAGCGCCTGCTTGAGCGCGCCGTCCAGCGGCAGGAACTCGCACAGTCGGTTGCCGACCCAGCTCGCCGAATCGAAGCCGAAGGGCGACGCGACGGCGCGCTTGCACTCGTCGGGCTGGTCCTCGACGATGCGCTCGACGAGCTTGCGCACGATGTCGACGCAAGGCGCCAGATCGTCGGGGATCGGCTGCACGGCGTCGTCGTCGATGAGATCGACGTCGGCACGAAGCAGGCCGTTCTCGCCGAGCGATTCGTCCATGATGCGAAAGCGCCGGGTGCCGACGGTCCGGATGTGCAGCAGCCCGAGCTGCTCCATGTCCCAGTGGCTGATCGTCGCGAGGCAGCCGACCGGTTCGTGCTCGGCCGGCGAGCCCGCTTCGTTGCCGTGGGTGATGCGGCACACGCCGAAGGGCCGGTCGTGCTTCATGCACTCGCGCACCATGTCCATGTAGCGCGCCTCGAAGATGCGCAGCGGCAGCACCCCGCCGGGAAAGAGCACCGTGGCGAGCGGAAAGATCGCGAGTCGCTGGTAGGCGGCGACGCCGACCGGGGCCAGGGCGCTTGCGATTTCGGGCGAGCGAGCAGGCGGATCGCCCGGCGTCGCGCTCATTGGTGTACCCTCCCGCCGTCCCTGCGGGCCGTCGCCTCCCCGAGGGAGGGCGAGCGCGCCTTGGGGCGGCCCGGCGGCGCGCTCATGATGCCTGGCGCTCGTCGGCGAGGCCGGACGGGGCGCCCGCGCTCGGCGCGAGCACCGGCGCGAGCGCCGCCTCGCCGCGATTCGCGAGCGCCCGGTGGCGCGCGAGCACGCGTTCGGTCGCCGCGAAGCGCTTGGCGAGCATGTCGACGACGTACACCGAGCGGTGCTGGCCGCCGGTGCAGCCGATCGCGACCGTCAGGTAGTGGCGGTTCTCGCTGACGTACTGCGGCAGCCAGTTCTCGAGGAATCGCGAGATGTCGTCGATCATCAGCCCGACCTCCAGGATCTTGTCGAGGTAGGCCGCGACCGGCGCGTCGAGCCCGGTCAGCGGGCGTAGCGCGCTTTCGTAGTAGGGATTCGGCAGGCAACGGACGTCGAAGACGAGGTCCGCGTCGAGCGGCACGCCATGCTTGAACGCGAACGATTCGAAAAGCAGCGTGAGGACCGCACGATCGACCTGCGCGACTTCGCGCACCCAGTGGCGCAGCACGTTCGGGTGCAGGTCGCTGGTGTCGATCGCGATGCCGAGTTCGCCGATTCCCGACAGCAGCTCGCGCTCCTGCTCGATCGACTCGGACAGTGTCGGGCCCGGGGCGAGCGCGTCGCGCCGCGCGAGGGTCAGCGGATGGCGTCTGCGCGTCTCCGAGTAACGTTGCACCAGCACGTCGGTGCGCGCGTTCAGGAACAGCACCTTGACGTCGTTGCCGCGCTCGCGAAAGCCTTCGACGACCTCGCGCAGGCCGGCGATCGAGCGGCCGGTGCGCACGTCGACTGCGACAGCGACCTTGTCGTGACCGTCGCGCTCGAGCGAGGCGATGACCTCGGCGAGGAATCCGACCGGCAGGTTGTCGAGGCAGAAGAAGCCCGCGTCCTCGAGTACCCGGATCGCAAGCGACTTGCCCGAGCCGGAAATGCCGGTGACGAACACCAGTTGCATCGCTCTCGCCGCCTGCGGCGGCTCCTGTGCTGCGTCAGTCGTCATCGGGTCCTCCGCGCAAGCTCTGGCCCGAATCGCGGATCGCACGCTGCTGGCGTTCGACGAATTCGCGCGTGGTGTCGATGCCGCGAAGCAGGAGCACCGTGGCCCGCACCGCCGCCTCGGTGAGGACCGCGAGGTTGCGCCCGGCCGCCACCGGGATCACCACCTTGCGGACCGGCACGCCCAGGATGTCCTGCGTCAGCTCCTGCAGCGGCATGCGTTCGTACTGGTCTTCCATCACGCTGCGCCGCACCAGGTGGACGATCAGCTTGAGCCGCATCCGCCGCCTGACCGCGGTCTCGCCGAACACGGTCTTGATGTCGATGAGCCCGAGGCCGCGCACTTCGAGCAGGCCCTGCAGCAGCGGCGGGCACCGGCAATCGAGCGCGCTCGGGCCGATGCGGTGGATCTCGACGACGTCGTCGGCGACGAGCCCGTGGCCGCGGCTGATGAGCTCGAGCGCAAGTTCGCTCTTGCCCAGGCCAGAATCGCCCGAGATCAGCACGCCCATGCCGAGGACGTCCATCATCACCCCGTGCAGCGACGTGGTGTCGGCGGTGTCGCGCGACAGGAAATAGCGAAGCGACTCGATGACCAGCGGCGCCGCCATCTGGCTCGACAGCAGCGGCAGGTTCTCGCGTTCGCAGCGCTCGCGAAGCGCGTCGGGCGCGGGCATGCCGTCGGTGACGATGAGGCCCGGCGGGTCGCCGGCGATCACGGCATCGATCAGCTGTTCGCGCGCCGCGGCCTCGAGGCGGTTGAAGTACGCGATCTCGTGCGGGCCCAGAATGCCGAGGCGATCGCCGTGCACGACGTTCAGGTAGCCGACGAGGTCGACGGTGCTACGTTCGGCGGCACCCAGCCGCCGCGACGCCCCGTCTCGCCCGGCGATCCAGGACAGGCTGGTGTGGCCCTGCTGGGATTCGACGAATTCCTGGATCGACAGTGGCATGCCGATACTCTACATCGGCGGGCGATGGCGCAGGGGCCAACCCGCTCAGGCGGCAGGGCGGTAGGGCTCCCAGCTCGAGAGCAGCCGATGCACCGTTTCCGGCTCGTCGGCGTCGAGCATCGTCTGGCGGATCGACGCGTCGGACAGGATCTCGGCCAGCTCGGACAGGATCTCGAGGTGCTCCTCGGTAGCGTGCTCCGGCACGAGCAGCACGACCAGCAGCCGCACCGGCAGGCCGTCGGGCGCTTCGAAGGGCACCGCGGTGTCGGCGCGCAGCACCGCGATCAGCGGCGCCTTGAGCCCCTTGATGCGGCCGTGCGGAATGGCGACACTCTGGCCCAGGCCGGTCGAGCCGAGGCGCTCGCGGGCGAACAGCGAATCGAACACACGGTTGCGCTCGAGGCGGTGCTCGTTCTCGAACAGCAGGGCAGCGTGCTCGAGCAGGCGCTTCTTGCTGGTGGCGGCCACGTCCAGGAGGATGTCGCGCGACGTCAGCAGCTTGGAAATACGGTTCATCCGATCACGTTCCTTCCTGGTCGACGTCCGGCGCGCGGTGACCGTAGATGCGGCTGCACCGGTCGTTGCGCCGCCTCGTCTCCTTGGCGGGACACCCCCCCGGCGTGGGCTGAAAACCGATTATATGCACCGTGCCCAGGCCGGGAACAAGCGAAAGCGTTCCGGTTTGCCGCAGCGCAATAGAACTGTCGGCATGTCTACTCCGCATTCAACGCCGCGTGCCGGAAACCGGTCTACAGGTCGTTGCGCCGGCGCGTGCGTGGCTGCGGGACGGGCGCGCGGGACGAGGGGCGTGTCAGCCGGCGGCGGGTGCCACGGCGCGGGGGCGTCCGAGGCGGGCGTCCGGGTCGGAAACCCGGATCGGACATCAAGGGAAGGCAGACCGGCTGAGCGGCTGAGCGCGCTTCAGAGCGCTCTGCCGGGTGGTCTGCCGGGCGGTCCGCCGACCGGCTCCTGCGCCGTCGGGCGGCCCGCCGGCGGCGCCACCGGCGCGGCTTCGCGGCGCGGCGGCAGGCCGGCGGGTATGACGCCGCGTCAGGATGCCGCGGCTTCCTCGACCGGCTCGTGGCGCTTCAGGGTGTCGTGGGGATGGGCGAAACGCTTCTGCTTGTACTTCTTGACCTGCCGATCGAGCTTGTCGACCAGGCAATCGATGGCGGCGTACATGTCGGTGTCGGTGCACTCGGCGAACAGGTCCTTGCCCCGGACGTGCAGCGTGATCTCGGCCTTCTGGTCGAGCTTGTCGACGGACAGGATGACGTTGACGTCGATGACCTGGTCGAAATGGGTCCGGATCCTGGCGAGTTTGGCCGTGACGTATTCACGCAGGGCCGGAGTAACCGTCAGATGGTGACCGCTGATCGATAGATTCATGCGTCTGATCTCCATGGAGTGGACTTCGATGACGAAATCTTCAGGAACTGCAGGTACGCTTGCCGGGAAAAGAGCGAGGCTGCGCGGGCGAGCGGGCTACAGCGCCTTTCGCTGCGCCACCGGTGCGATCCGGAGGGATTCGCGATACTTCGCGACGGTGCGGCGCGCGACGACGATGCCCTGCTCGCCGAGCAGTTCAGCCAGTCGGCTGTCGGACAGGGGTTGGGTGCGATCCTCCTCTTCGATGAGTTGCTTGAGCAACGCGCGGATGGCCGTGCTCGACGCTGCGCCGCCGGTGTCGGTGGCGACGTGGCTGCCGAAGAAGTACTTGAGCTCGACCGTGCCGAACGGCGTGAGCATGTACTTGTGGGTGGTGACGCGGGAGATGGTGGATTCGTGCAACCCGACGGCATCGGCGATCTCCCTGAGGACCAGGGGCCGCATCGCCACGGCACCGTGGCTGAAGAATGCCTTCTGTCGATCGACAATTTCCTGGGACACCTTCAGGATGGTCTCGAATCGCTGTTGAACATTCTTGACCAGCCAGCGGGCTTCCTGCAAGTGTGAAGATAGGCTATTGCCGCCAGCGGGCCCATTGTCCGGACCGGCGGCAGCCCCGTTCGCCACGCCCGCGCCCGCGCCGTTCGCGGGCGTGTTCGGCGACGCGCCGGCGGCGACGGGCCGGCCGGCGGGCGGGCGCTGCGACTTCAGGATCCGCGCGTACATGTCGTTGACCTTCAGCTTCGGCATCACGTCGGGATTCAGCCGCGCCTGCCACCCGGCGCGGGTGCGGCGAACGACGATGTCCGGCACCACGTACGTTGCGTCGGCGTCCCCGTAGCGGCTTGCCGGACGCGGATCGAGCGTCAGGATCAGTCGCTGCGCGGCGCGAAGCCCCGCTTCGTCGCAGTGCAGCATCTTGCGCAGGCGACCGAACTCCCGTCCGGCGAGCAGGTCGAGGTGATCGGTGAGGATCGCGCGCGCCAGTGCAACGGTGTCGGCCGGCGCGTCGCAGCGTGCCGCTGCCTGCGGCAGCTGCAGCAGCAGGCACTCAGCGACCGATCGCGCGCCGATGCCGGCCGGCTCGAAGCTCTGCAGCAACGACAGCGCCGTCTTAAGCTCGTCGATCTCGATCCCGGCTTCGGGCGGCAAGGTCTCGAGGAGCTCCTCGAGGCTGCTGCGGATGAATCCGCCGTCGTCGAGTTCCTCGATCAGCAGCATCGTCAGCGCGCGGTCGCGCGCGGTGCAGCGCACGCCCGCGAGCTGCTGCACCAGATACTCGCGCAGCGTCGTGCCGGTCACGCCGACCTGCTCGAGACCGCGATCGTCGTCACCGTCGTCGCCGCTGCCGCGCCCGCTGCCCTCCGCGCCCCACGCCAGGCCGTCGAGCCCGTCGTTCGAGCCCTCGGCGCCGTCTGCGCGGTCGCCGACCCCGTCGTCGCGCGAGGGATCGGCCGCACGCTCGTCGGCGCCGTCGCGGGGACGCTCCGGCAATGCGCCGGGCAGGCCGCCGAAGGCATCGTAGGCGTCGGCGTCGAGTCGTGATCCGGGCGCATCGGCGCCGCCGTCGAGGTCGGATCCGTCACGCCTGCGCAACACGTCCTCGCCGTCGCCAGGCCCCGCTTCCTGACGCAGGCTGCCGTCGGCGTTCAGCCGCTGGTGCGCCTGGAGCGGGTCGTCGAGCCGCTCGAGCAGCGGGTTCTGCGCGAGGATCTGCTCGATCTCCTGGTTCAGCTCGAGCGTGGACATCTGCAGCAGCCGGATCGATTGCTGCAACTGCGGCGTCAGCGCCAGGTGCTGGCTCTGACGCAGGTTCAGCGACTGCCTCATCGCGTCGCGACCGTCGGCCGACGCACGTCTTGGGGCGCCGTGCCGCTACATCCGGAAGTCTTCGCCGAGGTAGGCCTTGCGGACGCGATCGTCCTGGATGATTTCATTCGGGCTGCCAGAAGCAAGAACAATACCATCGTTCATGATATAGGCCCGATCGCAGATGCCGAGGGTTTCGCGGACGTTGTGGTCGGTTATGAGTACGCCGATCCGACGGTTTCGCAACAGGGTCACGATCCGCTGGATCTCGATCACCGCGATCGGATCGACGCCGGCGAAGGGCTCGTCGAGCAGGATGAAGCGCGGCGCGCTCGCGAGCGCACGGGCGATCTCGACGCGGCGGCGTTCGCCGCCGGACAGCGACATCGCGACGTTCGAGCGGATGTGCTCGATCTGAAGTTCGGCCAGAAGGGCCTCGAGCTGGGCGAGCTGCTCGGCGCGCGACAGCGGCCGGCCGATGCGCAGATGCTGCAATTGCAGCACGGCGAGGATGTTCTCCTCGACCGTGAGCTTCCTGAACACCGACGCCTCCTGTGGCAGGTACGACAGCCCAAGCCGCGCGCGACGGTGGATCGGCAGCCGGCTGATGGAGAAGCCGTCCAGCTCGATCTCGCCGCCGTCGCAGGCGACGAGACCCGCGATCATGTAGAAGCAGGTCGTCTTGCCGGCGCCGTTGCGCCCAAGCAGGCCGATGACTTCGCCGCTGGCGACCTCCATCGACACGTCGCGCACGACGACCCGCCCCCGGTACGACTTCATCAGGTGGCGGATGCTGAGCTGGCTGACCTCCCCCTCGGCCATCGATCAGGGCTTGGCGGGCGTGGCGCCGGGGCGGGGCGTGGTGATGCGCGGCGCGGCCTGCAGGTCGACGGGGGTGCCGGGGGGGCACGGCGCCGCCGACTTGGCGCCGCCACCGTTCGCGGCGGGCTTGGAGGCGCCGTCGGCCGGCTTGCGGGCCTCGGTGCGGGGCTGGATCGTGACGCGCACCCGTCCGCCGCCGTCCGCCGCCGCCTTGCCGTCGGTGCGCGGCTTGCCGTCGACGCTGAAGGTCTCGGCCCGGGCGTCGTAGACGATCAGCGCGCCGCTGATCTCGTCGGTCGGCTTGCCGCATTCGAGACGGGTCAGCACCGCACCCCCGGTGAAGACCAGTTTCTCCGAGGCGGAGTCGTACTCGATCTTCGCCGCCGTGCCGTCGAGGTACTGGTCGGTGCCGTCGCGCTTCTGCCGGAAGCTTGCCGGCTTGCCGGTTGCCACCGCGGTCTGGCGCTCGTTCGCACCCTGTTCGAGCACGAGGCGGTCGCCGCGGATCACGAGGCTGCCCTTGGTCAGCACGACCTTGCCGGTGAACACCGTGCGCTGGCGACCGTCGTCGTACTCGAGGCGATCGGCCTCGACGTTGGTCGGCTGGTCGCGGTCGGCCTTCTGTGCGCGTGCGTGCGGCGGCGGCACGATCGACAGGAGCGCGAGCACGGCGAAGGTGGCGAGCGCGGTTCGCGCGAGCGGGCCTGCGCGGTTCGTCTGTTCAGGCTTCATGTCGACATCGGGTCGGATCGGGGCCCGGGTTGTGTTCGCCGGCGAACGGCGCCCGTTGATATGGCGTTGCGGACCGGCTCACGCCGCCGGCGGGCAGGAGCCTCGCCCGGGTGCGGTGCCGGGGCGTGGTGCAGCACGTTCGCAGCCGGCGACTGGTGCCAGCGCCTGCTGCGGGTCTGCGGCCGGAACATGCTGCCGGAGGATGCTTGCGGAACGTGCTGCCGGAACGTGCTGCCGGAACGTGCTGCCGGGGTAGCCGGCCGGGAGGCGTCGCTCCGCCATCGGCGCCCACCTTCGGCAGGGGCCCGACAGTATATAGCGGCCCCTCGGCGCCCGCGGCGGCGGTGCATCGCACGAGCGGTGTCGCACGAGCGGCGTCGCATGTGGCGCGCAGCGGGTTCGCCGCCCTCGGTCGGCGTCAGCGACGCCGGTCGGCGGGGGCGGGCAGTGCCGACCGCGTCGGTGCCGCAGCGGGCGCTCCGGGTGCTCCGGTTGGGCCTGATGCGCCGGTCGCCGCAGGCGCCGGCCGCGGCGCGATCGTGCCCCGGACCGCCGATTCGAGCTGGAGGCGGCGAGACTCGCTCTCGAGGCGCATGCCGGTTCCGGCGAGCCGGTCGTTGCCGATCTCGATGTCGACGGGTCGGTCGGTGACGACGACACGCTCCTCGAGCAGCACGGTCGCCCGGTCGGTCGTCGCGGTCAGCGCGCGCGCGCGCGCCGCATCGGGCGTGTCCGCCGCCGGCGCACCCGCGGCCCGGCTCTCGCGCCGGATCGACACGTCGCCGACCAGGTCGACCGAAGAACCGTCGTCGGGCCCGACCCCGCGCTGTGCGCTGACCCGGATCTCCGGCCGGTCGGGCGCCAGCGTCACGATGCGCGGCGTGTCGAACTCGATCGTGTCGTCGTCGGGGAAGTGCCGCATGCGCCGTGCCTCGATGCGAAGCGACGGGTTGCCGGCGTCGTCGACCTTCAGCACCTTCAGTCGCTCGACGAAGTAGTCGGGCTCGTGCTTCGGCGGTCCGCTCGGCGGCACGCGCAGCATGCGTTCGGCCTGCTGCGCCAGGAAATAGCTCGACAGCCCCAGCCCGACGAGGATCAGCATCGACGCGAGCGCGGCGAGCCGGTCGAAGAGCCGGGCGTTCACCGTCGGGCCGTCGGCGGTGTCGTCGCGCCGGCGCTGTCGTCGCCGGTGTCGTCGGCGTCGTCGGCGTCGTCGCCGCCCGACTCGTCGCCACGACGCTGGACGTCGACGCCGCCGCCGAACGCGGCGAGCGCGGGCGCGTAGCGCCCCTGCGCCCGGAGCAGCGTCTCGGCGAGCTCCCGGATCGCGCCGCGGCCGGCGCGGCGGGTCGATACCCAGTGCGCGACGGCGCGGACCTCGGGCTCGGCGTCGATCGGGGCCGCGGCGAAGCCGCACGCGCGCATCGCCGGCAGGTCGGGCCAGTCGTCGCCGGCGAAGGCGGCGTCGGCGAGTCCGATGCGCAGTGCGTCGCACAGCGACACGAGCGCGGCCCGCTTGTCGGCGACCTTCTGCAGCACGCGGGAGATGCCGAGTTCGGCGGCACGCTGCTCGACGATCCGCGAGTGTCGGCCGGTGACGATCGCAAGTTCGATGCCGGCCTGTCGCAGCAAGCTCAGGCCGAAGCCGTCGCGCACCGAGAAGTGCTTGGTCGCCTCGCCCCGCGGGCCGATGACGATCCGGCCGTCGGTGAGCGTGCCGTCGACGTCCATCGCGAGCAGCCGGACGCGCGCCGCGCGCCGCTGCACCGACGCGTCGGACAGCAGGTCGGTCATGCCGATCGTGCCGTCAGGGCCGTCAGGGCCGCCAGGGCAGCCAGGGCAGCCAGGGCAGCCGGGGCCTGCAGGGTCGGCCGGGGCAGCGTGGCGTGCAGGCCGTGCTCGGCGTACGGCGTCTGGCAGATGGCGCTGCGGCGGGCGGTGGCTCGCATTTACACGACCTTGGCGACGAGCAGGTCGTGGAAATGCAGGGCCCCGACCAGGTGGTCGGCATCGTCCACGACGAGGAGCCCGCCGATCCGGCGCTCCTCCATCAGCCGCACCGCCTCGGCGGCGAGCGCGTCGGGCCGGATGCGGACCGGGTCGGCGGTCATCAGCGCGCGGATCGGCTGGCGCGTGAAACCCGGCGGGTCGCCGTCGGCAGGGCGCGCGAGCACGCGACGAAGGTCGCCGTCGGTGAACACGCCGGCGACCCGCCGATCGCCGTCGACGATCGCGACCATGCCCATGCGCTTTCGGGTGATCTCGATCAGCGCGTCGGCGAAACCCGCGTCCAGGTGCACCGACGGGATCGCGTCGCCGGTGCGCATCACGTCGGCGACGTGGGTGAGCAGCTGCCGGCCCAGCATGCCGCCGGGGTGCGATCGCGCGAAGTCTTCGCTGCCGAAGCCGCGCGCCTCGAGCAGCGCCACCGCCAGTGCGTCGCCCAGCGCGAGCGCCGCGGTGGTGCTCGCGGTCGGCGCGAGGTTCAGCGGGCAGGCCTCGCGGCTCGCGCCGGCGAAGAGGTGCACGTCGGCGAGGCTGGCCAGCGGCGAGCCGGGCTTGCCGGTGAGGGCGACCAGGCCCGCGCCGAGGCGCTTGATCAGCGGCACGATCCGCAGCAGTTCGTCGGTGCCGCCGGAATTGGACAGCGCGACGAACACGTCGTCGCGCGTGACCATGCCGAGGTCGCCGTGACTCGCCTCGGCCGGATGCACGAAGAACGCCGGGGTGCCGGTGGACGCGAGCGTCGCGGCGATCTTTCGCGCGACGTGCCCCGACTTCCCGATGCCGCTGACGACGACCCGGCCGCGACACGCGAGGAGGAGCCGGCAGGCGCGGGCGAAGTCGCTGCCGATCGTCGCGTTCAGGTCGTCGATCGCGCGCGCCTCGGTCTGCAGCACGCGCTTCGCGCTCGCGATGAAGGGTGCGTCGTCGGCCGGCGGGACGGCGTCGGCGCGCATCGTGGGCAGGGGGGTCGGCGCCATCGGCTCCTGCAGGTGTTTGGGCGGACGCCGGAGGGTCGGACGCGCCGCGCGGCGCGAAAGTCGCGGACCGCGCCCAGTATAGTATCGGCGTTCCGCCCGCCCCTCCGCGAATTCGCCCCGTTGCCCATGCATGCGCTCGAGTTGACCCTGGTCCTGCTGGGCGCGAGCATCGGGATGGTGGCGCTGATGCGTCGCTTCAACATGCCGGCGCTGGTCGGCTACCTGGCGGTCGGCGTCGTGCTCGGCCCCTACGCCGGCAACCTCGCCGGCGATTCCGAGGTCGTGCAGACGCTCGCCGAGTTCGGCGTCGTCTTCCTGATGTTCTCGCTCGGCCTCGAGTTCAGCCTCGGCAAGCTCGCGAGCCTGCGTGCCTTCGTGTTCGGGCTGGGCCCGGCGCAGGTCGGCGGCACGATCGGCCTGCTGCTGCTGGTCGTGGTCGCGGTGCCCGCGCAGTGGGTCGCGTGGGTCATCCCCGGCGGGCTCGACTGGCGCGCGGCGATCGTGCTCGGCGGCGCGATGGCGATGTCCTCGACCGCGCTGGTCAGCAAGATGCTGACCGAGTGCCGCGAACTCGAGACCGACCACGGCAAGCGGGCGTTCGGCATTCTGCTGTTCCAGGACCTCGCGCTGATCCCGCTGCTGATCATCACGCCGGCGCTCGGCGGCGAGGCGGGCGCCTGGCAGGGCGAGCTCGGCGGCGCGTTCGTGAAGGCGGCGGTGCTGCTCTTCGTGCTGCTCAAGTTCGGTCCGCCGGTGATGCGCCGCTGGTTCCTCGCGGTCGCGCGCCTGCGCTCGCACGAGGTGTTCACGCTGAACGTGCTGCTCGCGACGCTGCTGTTCGCCTGGCTCACCAAGCAGGCGGGGCTGTCGATGGAGCTCGGCGCCTTCGTCGCCGGCATGCTGATCGCCGAGACCGAGTACCGGTTCCAGGTCGAGGAGGACATCAAGCCGTTTCGCGACCTGCTGCTCGGACTCTTCTTCGTGACGATCGGCATGAAGCTCGACGTCGCCGTGGTCGCGCAGTCCTGGCCCCAGGTCCTGCTGCTGCTCGTCGTGCCGCTGGTCGTCAAGTTCTGCCTGATCGCGGGACTCGTGCAGGCGAGCGGCGCCGGGTCGGCGACGGCGATCAGGACCGGCATCTGGCTGTCGCAGGCCGGCGAGTTCGCATTCGTGCTGCTGGTGCTCGCGACCGGGTCGTCGCTGATCGGCCCCGAGACGCTGCAGCCGGTGCTCGCGGCGATGCTGCTGTCGATCCTGATCAGCCCGTTCCTGATAAGCCAGGCCGGCCGGATCACGATGCGGGTCTCGAACCAGGAGTGGATGCAGCGCTCGCTGCAGCTGCAGTCGATCGCGACCCGCACGATCTCGCGCGAGCGGCACGTGATCTTGTGCGGCTTTGGTCGAAGCGGCCAGACGCTCGCCCACGTGCTCGAGACCGAGGGCATCGGTTTCGTCGCGCTCGACCTCGATCCGGACCGCGTGCGCGAGGCGACGACGGCGGGCGAGTCGGTCGTCTTCGGCGACGCGACGCGGCGCGAGACGCTCCTCGCCGCGGGCATCCACCGTGCCAGCGCGCTCGCGGTGACCTACGTCGACACGCGCAGCACGGTCCGGTTGCTGTCGATCGCCCGAAGCCTCGCGCCGAACCTGCCGATCCTCGTACGCACGACCAACGACGCCGACATCGAGATCCTGCGCCAGGCGGGCGCGACCGAGGTCGTGCCGGAGATCGTCGAGGGCAGCCTGATGCTCGCCTCGCACGTGCTCGCGCTCTCGGGCGTGTCGCTGCCGCAGGTGCGAAGGCGGATCCGCAGCATCCGCGACGACCGCTACCAGATCCTGCGCGGCTACTTCCACGGCGCCGACGATCGCGAGGTCGAGTCGATCGAGCAGCACCACCAGCACCTTCACGCGGTCACGATCCAGGTCGGCGTCGCGGTCGTCGGCCGCGCGCTCGCCGAGCTGCCGCTCGGCGACTGCAGGGTGACGGCGCTGGTTCGCGCCGGCAAGCGGCTGATCGAGCTGCCGCCGGACCTGCAGATCATGGTCGGCGACACGCTGGTGCTCGCCGGCACGCTCGACCAGGTCAACGGCGCCGAAGCCAGCCTCCTCAAGCGCTGAGGCAGTAGAATCCGCCGTTTAGCTCCCTTCGACCGGACCCCGCTTGACCCAGCCCGTCGCGCAGACGCCGTTCCTCACCGTCGAATCGGTCACCTTCGGCTATGGTCAGCGCACCATCCTGCAGGACATGAGCCTGCGTTTCGAACGCGGCTCGGTCGTCGCGCTGATGGGCGGATCCGGTTGCGGCAAGACTACCGTGCTCAGGCTGATCGGCGCGCAGGTCCGGCCGCAGTCCGGCCGGGTGATGTTCGAGGGGCAGGACGTCCATGCCCAGTCGCGCGAGGCGCTCTACGCGATGCGCCGGCGCATGGGCATGCTGTTCCAGTTCGGCGCGCTGTTCACCGACCTGTCGGTGTTCGAGACCGTCGCGTGCCCGCTGCGCGAGCACACCTACCTCGACGATGCGCTGATCCGCGCCCTCGTGCTGATGAAGCTCCAGGCGGTCGGGCTGCGCGGCGCCGCGCAGCTCTCGCCCTCGCAGATCTCCGGCGGCATGGCCCGCCGGGTCGCGCTCGCGCGATCGATCGCGCTCGACCCGCCGCTGCTGATGTACGACGAGCCCTTCGCCGGCCTCGATCCGATCTCGCTCGGCACGATCGCGCACCTGATCCGCAGGCTCAACGATTCGCTCGGCGCGACCACCATCCTCGTGACGCACGACGTCGCCGAGACCTTCGAGATCGTCGATTTCGCCTACGTGCTCGGCAGTGGCGGGCGGGTGCTCGCCGGCGGCACGCCGAAGGCGCTGATGGCGTCGACCGATCCGCAGGTCCGCCAGTTCCTCGACGGCGAGCGCGACGGTCCGGTGCCGTTCCACTACCCGGCGGCGCCGCTCGAAGAAACCTTCGGCTGACATGCAACGACTGCTCGACGACATCGCCGGCGTCGGCGCCTGGACGCTGGCCCGGCTCTCCGGCATGGGCTACGGCCTGCGCTTCTTCCTGCGGCTGTGCGGCCTCGCGTTCGCGAGCCTGCGCCGGCCGCGGCTGATCGTCGAGCAGATCCACTTCATCGGCAACTACTCGCTGTCGATCATCCTCGTGTCGGGGCTCTTCGTCGGCTTCGTGCTCGCGCTGCAGGGCTACTACACGCTGCAGCGCTACGGATCGACCGAGGCGGTCGGGCTGCTCGTGGCGCTGTCGCTGATGCGCGAGCTCGGTCCGGTCGTCACCGCGCTGCTGTTCGCCGGCCGTGCCGGCACCTCGCTGACGGCGGGCATCGGCCTGATGAAGGCCGGCGAGCAGTTGGTCGCGATGGAGATGATGGCGGTCGATCCCTTCGTGCGCGTGCTCGCGCCGCGCTTCGTCGCGGCGCTGATCGCGATGCCGCTGCTCGCCGCGCTGTTCTCCGCGATCGGCATCGTCGGTGGCTGGATCGTCGCGGTACCGATGATCGGCATCGATGCCGGCGCGTTCTGGTCGCAGATGCAGGGCGGCGTCGACTTCCGCCAGGACGTGATGAACGGCGTCGTCAAGAGCATCGTGTTCGGCTTCATCTGCGCGTTCGTCGCGCTCTTCGTCGGTTACGAGGCCAAGCCCACGCCCGAAGGCGTGGCGCGGGCGACCACGCAGACGGTCGTCGCGTCGTCGCTCGCGGTGCTGGCCTTCGATTTCCTGCTGACGGCACTGATGTTCTCCGATGTCTGAGGCGGCGCGCGGCGACGGCCCGCCGCACGGCCGGCGCGGGTAACCGAGGCGCAGGTGCGTCGCGGGCGGGCGCGCGGGTTGCGCGTGCCGGCAGCCGGCGTCGACGCGCCCCCACCCCGGAACGTCTTGAGCGACACCCTGTCCAGCCTGATCCTCGACTTCGCACGCCGCCACGCGCGCGCGTACCTGCTCGCCGGCGCGATGCTCGCGGGCGTGTCGCTCCTGACGGCCTGGGTGCCGCGCATCGTCGGCGGCAGCGTCGACGCGCTGGTCGCCGGTGAACTGTCGACGGCGGATCTCGCGCGGCGGGTCGCGCTGCTGCTCGCGATGGGCGTCGCGATCTACCTGCTGCGCGTCGGCTGGCGCACCCGGCTCTACGGCGCGGCGCAGCGCCTCGGCGTCGAGCTGCGCACGCGCTTCTATCGCGCGCTCGCCGGCCACGGGCCCGACTTCTTCCAGGCGCGGCGCACCGGCGACTTGATGGCGCTCGCGACCAACGACATCGACGCGATCGAAATGGCCGCAGGCGAAGCCTTCCTCGCGGGCTTCGACGGCACGCTGACGCTGGTGATCGTGATCGCGATGATGAGCGTCGGCGTCGACGCGCGGCTCGCGGTGCTCGCGCTGCTGCCGTTCCCGCTGATGGCGATTGGCTTCTGGTGGATCTCGCGCAGGGTGCACGATGCGTCGCACGCGTCGCTAGACGCGTTCTCGCGGCTGAACGAGCAGACGCAGGAATCGCTGGCCGGCGTGCGCACGGTGCGCGCGCTCGGCTTGCAGTCCCAGGTGCACGCGGAGTTCTCGCGTCGCGCCGCGCGTGCTGCCGCGACCGGCTTCGACGCGCTGCGCTGGGAATCCGCGTACGAACCGGTCGTCGGGTTGACGATGACCGCGGCGATGGCGATCGCACTCGGCGTCGGCGGGACGATGGTCGCCGCCCGCGAACTCACGGTCGGCGAGTTGACGGCGTTCACGATGTACCTCGGCCAGCTGATCTGGCCGATGTTCGCGATGGGCTGGGTGCTGTCGCTCGTCGAGCGCGGCCGCGCCGCGTTCGGCCGTCTGCACCCGGTGCTCGCCGAAACGCCCGGCATCCGGGACGACGGCACGATCGACACGGTCGTGCCCGGCGCGCTGGAGATCGACGACCTGAGCTTCGCGTACCCGCGACGCGCGGCGCCGGTGCTCGAGCGCGTCTCCGTCTCGATCGAGCCCGGCCGGACGCTCGCGATCGTCGGCCCGACCGGCGCCGGCAAGTCGACGCTGGTGTCGCTGCTGCTGCGCCAGCACGAGGCGAGCTGCGGCGAGATCCGCCTCGGCGGGCAGCCGCTCGGCGCGTACCGGCTCGACGCGCTGCGCCGAGCGATCGCCTGGGTGCCGCAGGAGGCCTTCCTGTTCTCGGCGTCGATCGCCGACAACATCGCGCTCGCCCGCCCGGGCGCGAGCCGCGCGCAGATCGAGGCGGCAGCCCGGCTCGCCGACCTGGATCGCGACGTCGCCGGATTCGCCGACGGCTACGACACCCTGGTCGGCGAGCGCGGCGTGACGCTGTCGGGCGGCCAGCGCCAGCGCGTCGCGATCGCGCGCGCGCTGATCGCCGATGCGCCGCTGCTGGTGCTCGACGACGTGTTGAGCGCGGTCGACACCGCGACCGAGGCCCGCATCCTGTCGCACCTGCGCACGTCGGTGCGGCGCACCGGCGCAGGTGCGCGCGACGATCGCCGATCGATCGTCATCGTCGGGCACCGGCTGTCGGGCATCGCCGATGCGGACCTGATCGTCGTGCTGTCGAAGGGCCGGATCGTCGAACGCGGCTCGCACGCGCAACTGCTCGCGCGCGACGGCTGGTACGCCGCGCAGTGGCGCTACCAGCAACTCGAGGCCTCGCTCGATGGCGACTGAGGACGGCGACACGCGTCGCGACGACCGCGCCGCACTCGCGCTGCTCGCTGGCGCGATGCGCCCTGACGCGGTGCGCTCGGGCTGGACCGTCGCCGGGCTGGTGCTGGCCGGGCTGCTCGAAGCGGCAGGACCGCTGTTCGGCAAGCACCTGATCGACACGCAGCTGGTTCCGCTCGCCTTCGATCCGCGCGCCGCCGGCCTGCTGGTGGCGGGCCTCGTCGCGGCCGGCTGGAGCGCGAGCCTGCTGCGCTACGTCGCGCTGATCCGGCTCGCCCGGGTCGCGATGCGCTCGGTCGAGCGGCTGCGAAACCGAGTCCACGCGCACGTGCTGGCGCTGCCGATGGCGTGGTTCGACCGTGCGATCACCGGGCAGCTCGTCAGCCGGATCACCAACGACACCGAGCAGATCCGCCAGCTGTACGTGCAGGTGCTCTTCGAGGTGCTGCAGGGGCTGACGCTGATGGCCGGCGCGATCGCGGCGATGGCGTGGCTCGACTGGCGCCTGATGCTGATCGTGCTCACGCTCGGGCCGGTGATGGTCGTGATCGTCCGTCTGTACCGACGGCTGAGCGCCGCGGCCGTCGCGCGCAGCCGCGAGCTGCGCAGCGACATCAACGCACAGGTGGCCGAGGGGATCGCCGGCATGGCGGTATTGCAGGCGAGCGGGGCCGCCGGGCGCGCCGCCGCCCGCTTCGATGCGACCAACGACGCGCACTACGCGTCGCGCCAGCGCGAGGTCCGCGCCAACGCGTGGCTGCTGCGACCCGCGCTCGACTTCGTGAACCTGCTGCTGATCGTCGCGGCGCTCGCCACCTTCGGCCTGCTGAATGCGTCCGGCGACGACGTCCCTGCGACGCGGGTCGTCGAGGTCGGGCTGCTCTACGCGTTCATCAGCTACATCGGACGCGTCGTCGATCCGCTGATCCAGATCACCCAGCAGTTCTCGATGCTGCAGCAGGCGCTGGTCTGCGCGTCGCGGCTCGACCGGCTGCTCGGCGAACCGCTGGACGGGACCGGTGCGACGACGCGCGAGGCGGCATCGACCGGCCCGCAGCCTCGCCCGCAGGGCCGGCCTGCGGCTCGGCTCGACATCCGCGCGGTCGACTTCGGCTACCGGCCGGACCGGCCGGTGCTGCACGGCATCGACCTGTCGATCGCCCCCGGCGAGTTCATCGGCATCGTCGGCCACACCGGCGCCGGCAAGAGCAGCCTGCTCGCGCTGCTGCTGCGGTTCTATGCGCCGACCGCCGGTCGCATCGAGATCGACGGTGTGGCGCTCGAACGCATCCCCGACGACCGCTACCGCGCCGACGTCGGGCTGGTGCCGCAGGAGCCCTTCCTGCTCGCCGGCACCGCCCGCGAGAACATCGACATGGGACGAAGCCTGGCCGCCTCGACGATCCGTGCCGCGGCGGCCGCCGCGGGGGCCGACCGCTTCATCGACGCGCTGGACGCGGGCGAGGATACGCCGCTCGGCGAGGGGGGCGCACGCCTGTCGGCCGGCGAGAAGGAGCTGCTCGCGATCGCGCGTGCGCTGGCCGGCTCGCCGCGCCTGCTGCTGCTCGACGAAGCGACCGCGCGTGTCGACAGCGAGACCGAGCGCCGCGTGTCTGCGGCGGTCGCGGCGCTGCGCGGCAGGGTCAGCGTCGTCGCGATCGCGCACCGGCTCTCCACCGTGCGCGAGGCCGATCGCATCGTCGTGCTCGACCACGGCCGGATCGCGCAGATCGGGACCCACGCGCAGCTGGCCGCCGTCGAGGGCGGCATCTACCGGCGACTGCTGCAGATGCAGCAACTAGAGGATCCGCCGCCGGCCGACGCCGACGACCGGTCGGCGTCCTGAACGGGGCGCCCGACCGGGTGTCGAATCACAGCGGGCTCGCGGTCGACGCGAGCGGCGAGCGCCTGCTGCTCGGCTCCACGACCGGCAACCTCTGGTCCAGCCACGACGGTGGCAACCACTGGCAGTCGGTGTCGAGCCACCTGCCGCCGATCCACGCGATCGCGTTCTGACGGCATCGCCTTTGCGGGCACCCGCGCCGAAACGTGCGTTTCAGGCACCGCGCGCACGCGCGATCGCTCGCCGATGCGGCGCTGCCACTAGAATGCCGGATCGCGCCATGACCCGGAAAGCCATTCGATGACCAGACGTTCGATCGACATTTTCGTGGGACTGTTCGTCCTGCTCGGTCTCGCGGCGCTCGCGTTCATGGCGCTCAAGGCTGCGAACCTCGGCACGGTCACCGGCGTGAGCACCTATTCCGTGATGGCGCGCTTCGACAACATCGGCGGGCTCAAGGTGCGTGCGCCGGTCAAGAGCGCGGGGGTCGTCGTCGGGCGCGTCGGCGACATCGCCTTCGACATGAAGCGCTACCAGGCGGACGTCCGGATCGACATGGACGACCGCTACCGGTTCCCGGCCGACTCCTCGGTCAAGATCCTGACGTCCGGCCTGCTCGGCGAGCAGTACCTCGGCATCGAGGCCGGCGCCGACGAGAAGGTGCTCGGCGGCGGCGACCGCATCACGATGACGCAGTCGGCCGTCGTGCTCGAGAACCTGATCGGCCAGTTCCTGTACGGCAAGGCGGCCGAGGGCGCGGACACCGAAGGCAAGGGCAATGCTCAGAAGTGACGCGCCGCGCGCACGCGCCCTGGCGGTCCTGGCGAGCGCCGCCGTGCTGGCGGGGTGCGCCACCACCGGTCCCGCATCGCCCAACGACCCCTACGAGGGCTTCAACCGCGGGGTCTTCGAGTTCAACGACGCGCTGGACCGCTACGCGCTCAAGCCGCTCGCCCGAGGCTACCAGGCGGTCGTGCCCGAGACCGTGCGCTTCATCGTCGGCAACATGTTCGCCAACCTCGGCGACGTCTATACCGCGCTGAACCAGCTGTTGCAGGGCAAGCCCGTACTCGCGCTGAGCGACCTCACCCGCTTCGTGGTGAATTCGACCTGGGGCTTCGCCGGCGCGGCCGACGTCGCATCGGCGATCGGGCTCGCCCGCCACGACGAGGACTTCGGCCAGACGCTGGGGCGCTGGGGCGTGCCGAGCGGGCCGTACCTGGTGCTGCCGTTCTTCGGCCCGTCGACCTTTCGCGACGCGCCGGCGCGCTACGTCGATTCCTACGGCAATCCGGTCGGCTACATCCCGGACATCCCTGCCCGCAACAGCGCCTATGGGCTGAGCGTCGTCGACACGCGGGCAGGGCTGCTGCGATCCGAGCGCCTGCTCGACGGTGCCGCGCTCGACAAGTACTCGCTGATCCGCGACGGCTGGCTGCAGCGGCGCCGCAATGCGGTGCACGACGGCGATCCGCCGGACGAACTGCCGAACTACGAAGAAGACGAGGAACCGAAGTCGAAATAGCCGTGGTGCATCTCGTATCGGCATGTGTCGGGATCGATACACGCGGATGGGATAATCGAGCGTTCCGGGCGCGTCGGCCCGTCGCCTTCGCCGTTGTGTCGGCGGGGCCCCAGGGCCGCGCGTTGAAGTCCCCGAGCGTCGGATCCGGGGCGGGCAAACCCACTGCGGCCCGCCGATCCCGCCCACGAACGCACAGGATGCTAAGATGACCCATACCAGCATGTCCCCGATCTCCCGCCTCTTCGCGAGACTGGCCGCCTTCGTCGCCGGCCTCGCGCTCGTCGGGTCGGTCGCGGCGCAGACCGCGCCGGATCGATTCATCGAGTCGTTGTCCACCAAGATGATCGACCAGCTCAAGGCGGACAAGGCCGTGCAGGACGGCGACGTCGGCCGGGTCAGCGAACTCGTCGACAAGACGCTGATGCCCAACGTGAACTTCGAGCGCATGACCGCGCTCTCGGTCGGGCGCGGCTGGCGCGACGCGAGCCCGGACCAGCGCGCGCGGCTGATGAAGGAGTTCCGCGTGCTGCTGCTGCGCACCTATGCCGGCGCGTTCACGTCGGTCAAGGACCAGCAGGTGCGCATGAAGCCGTTCCGCGGCGACGCGGCCGACAAGGAAGTGCTGGTCAAGAGCGAGATCGTCCAGCAGCGCGGCGACCCGATCCAGCTCGACTACCGGCTTGAGAAGGCCAACGACGGCTGGAAGATCTTCGACGTCAACGTGCTCGGCGTGTGGCTGATCCAGACCTACCGGAACCAGTTCGGCCAGGAGATCTCTGCCGGTGGCATCGACGGGCTGATCAAGAGCCTCGCGGACAAGAACAAGTCCTTCGCTGCCGGCGCGAAGAGCTGATGGCGGTTGCCGCGCCCCCGACCGTCGACATGGCGAACGCCAGCCGGGCGCTCGCCGACATGGACGCGCGCCTGGCGGCTGCCGGCGACGACGCGGTGATCGACCTCGCCGGCGTGCAGCGTTTCGACTCGGCGCTGCTCGCGATGCTGCTCGAGCTTCGGCGCAGGCGCGGCGCCGCCGGCATCCGGCTGACCGGCGTGCCGGACAAGCTGCTTTCGCTGGCGCGCCTGTACGGGGTGGACGAACTCCTATTCGGGCCCGGCGTCGGGCCGGCCCGTTGACCCCGGCGATCGAGGTCCGATCGGTCGTCAAGCGATACGCGGATCTCGAGGCCCTGAAGGGCGTATCGCTCGAGGTCGCGCAGGGCGAGTTCTTCGCGCTGCTCGGGCCCAACGGCGCCGGCAAGACCACGTTGATCTCGGTCATTGCGGGCCTCGTGCGCGCGTCCGCCGGATCGGTCGCGGTGATGGGGCACGACGTCGTCACCGACTACCGCGCTGCGCGCAGGAGCCTCGGCGTCGTGCCGCAGGAACTGGTCTTCGACCCGTTCTTCACCGTGCGCGAGACGCTTCGCATCTCGTCTGGCTACTACGGCATCCGGCGCAACGACGCGTGGATCGACGAGATCCTGCACCACCTCGACCTCACCGCGAAGGCCGACGTCAACATGCGCGCGCTCTCGGGCGGGATGAAGCGGCGCGTGCTGGTCGCGCAGGCGCTGGTGCACCGCCCGCCGGTGATCGTGCTCGACGAGCCGACCGCCGGCGTCGACGTCGAGCTGCGCCAGGCGCTGTGGGTGTTCGTGAAGCGGCTCAACCGCGACGGCCACACCATCGTGCTGACGACGCACTACCTCGAGGAGGCGCAGGCGCTGTGCGAGCGGGTCGCGATGATGAAGGGCGGACGCATCGTCGCGCTCGACCGCACGGCGGACCTGCTGCGCCGCACCGCCGCCGGCACGCTGGTGCTGCGACTCGCCGGCGCGCCGCTGCCGGAGGCCCTGCTGGCGCGCCGCCTCGAGCCGGTGCCCGGCGATCCGCGGGTGCGCCTGCGGATCGACGATTTTGCCGAGGTCGAGCGTCTGCTCGCGGCCTTGCGCGAAGGCGGTTGCCGCATCGAGGAGATGGAGATCGCCGGTACCGACCTCGAGGACGTGTTCGTCGAGGTCATGCAGGCGCACGCGTGACACCGGCCCGGGGTACCGATTGATGGATGGTTTCGACGCATTGTTCCGCAAGGAACTGCTCCGGTTCTGGAAGGTCGGCGTGCAGACCGTCGCGGCGCCGGTGATGACCTCGCTGCTCTACCTGCTGATCTTCTCGCACGCGCTCGAGGGCCGCGTCGAGGTCTTCGAGGGCGTCGCCTACACCTCGTTCCTGGTGCCCGGCCTCGTGATGATGTCGGTGCTGCAGAACGCGTTCGCCAACACCTCGTCGTCGCTCACCCAGAGCAAGATCACCGGCAACATCGTCTTCGTGCTGCTGCCGCCGATCCGGCCGGGCACGATGTATCTGGCGTACGTGCTCGCGGCGGTGATCCGCGGTCTCGCGGTCGGACTCGGCGTGCTGCTCGTCACCGTCTGGTTCGTCGACGCCCGCTTCGAGCACCCGGCGTGGATCCTCGTGTTCGCGCTCGCCGGCAGCGTCATGCTCGGCTCGCTCGGGCTGGTCGCGGGGATCTGGGCCGACAAGTTCGACCAGATCGCGGCGTTCCAGAACTTCCTGATCATGCCGCTGACCTTCCTGTCGGGCGTGTTCTATTCGGTGCACTCGCTGCCGGCGTTCTGGCAGTTCGTGTCGCACCTCAATCCGTTCTTCTACATGGTCGACGGCTTCCGGTACGGCTTCTTCGGCCAGGCCGACACGTCGCCGTGGATCAGCCTCGTCGTGGTCGCGGTCGCCGCGTCGGGCGTCGCCGCGCTGTCGATGCGACTGCTGCGCTCGGGGTACAAGCTGCGAAGCTGACGGGTCGCCGGGCGCGACGGGCCCGGCGGCACGGCGCGGCGCCGGCGCTGCGCGGGCAGGTACGGGCGTGGGGCTGTGAGGGTGTGTGGGAACCGGCGCCGGCGGCGCGAGCCCGGTAGAATCGGCGTCCCCCTGAAGGAGTCGATCCGTGGTAACCCCCGAAGACGTGCGGCGCTACATCGCCGATGGCCTGAGCTGCGAGCACCTGGACGTCAGTGGCGACGGGCATCATTTCGAGGCTGTCATCGTCTGCGCCGCGTTCGAGGGCAAGCGCCCGATCGCCCGTCACCAGCTGGTCTACGGCGCGCTCGGCGATCGCATGCGCGAGGAGATCCACGCTCTGTCGATGAAGACGCTCACCCCGGCCGAATGGCGGGCGCGCCAGGCAGGGTAGACGACGGTGGACAGTCTGAAGATCCGCGGCGGGCGCCGGCTCGAGGGCAGCCTCGCCGCGTCGGGCGCGAAGAACGCCGCGCTGCCGATCCTTTGCGCGAGCCTGCTGGTGCCCGGCGAGGTGGCGCTGGACAACGTCCCGGCGCTGCGCGACATCGACACCTCCGTTCGCCTGCTGACCCTGCTCGGCGTACGCGTCGCGCGCGACGGCGACCGGATGACGCTCGACGGGTCGGCGGTCGCGGCCACCGAGGCGCCGTACGAACTCGTCAAGACCATGCGCGCGTCGATCCTGGTGCTGGGGCCGCTGCTCGCGCGTTTCGGCGAGGCGAGGGTGTCGCTGCCCGGGGGCTGCGCGATCGGCCAGCGACCGATCGACCAGCACATCCGCGGCCTGCAGGCGATGGGCGCGAAGATCGACATCGAGCAGGGTTACGTGATCGCCCGCGCCCCGCGGCTGAAGGGGGCGCGGATCGTGACCGACATGGTGACGGTGACCGGTACCGAGAACCTGATGATGGCCGCGTGCCTGGCCGACGGCGAGACGGTGATCGAGAACGCGGCGCGCGAACCCGAAGTCGTCGACCTCGCGCGCGCGCTGGTGACGCTGGGCGCTCAGATCGACGGCGCCGGCACCGATCGCATCGCGATCCGCGGCGTCGACGCGCTGCGCCCCGGCTCGCACCGCATCATGGCCGACCGGATCGAGACCGGCACCTTCCTGTGCGCGGTCGCGGCCTGCGGCGGCGACCTGACCGTCACGTCGACCGAGCCCGCCGCGCTCGACCTGGTCCTCGACAAGCTGCGGGAGGCCGGGGTCGACGTCACCGTCGGGCCAGACTGGGTGAGGGCGCGCATGAACCGGCGCCCGCGTGCGGTGTCGGTGCGCACCGCGCCGTATCCGGGCTTCGCGACCGACATGCAGGCGCAGTTCATGGCGCTCGACTGCGTCGGCTCGGGCACCGGGATCGTCACCGAGACGATCTTCGAGAATCGATTCATGCACGTGCAGGAGTTGCTGCGCCTGGGCGCCGACATCCGCATCGAGGGCAATACCGCCATCGTCACGGGGGTCGACCACCTGTCCGGCGCGACGGTGATGGCGACCGACCTGCGTGCGTCGGCGGGGCTGGTGATCGCGGGGCTCGCCGCGCGCGGCGAGACGGTGGTCGAACGGATCTACCACCTCGACCGGGGCTATGTCGCGATGGAGGCCAAGCTCGCGTCCGTCGGCGCGGACATCGCCCGGGTGCGTCCGCCGCCGCCACCCAGGTACGGCCGGCGGGCCACCGACGCGCCGCTGGAGCGCTGATGCTCACGCTCGCGCTCTCCAAGGGCCGGATCTTCGACGACACGCTGCCGCTGCTCGCGCGCTGCGGCATCGAGGTCGATGCCTCGCTCGCCGCGTCGCGGCGCCTGATCATCCCGACGCGCGACCCCGCGCTGCGTCTGCTGATCGTGCGCGCGAGCGACGTGCCGACCTACGTGCGCCACGGCGGTGCGGACTTCGGCGTCGCCGGCAAGGACGTGCTGCTCGAGGACGGCGCCGAAGGCCTCTACCAGCCGGTCGACCTGGGGATCGCCGCGTGCCGGATGTCGGTCGCCGCGCGCACCGACTTCGATTACGCGAACGCGGTGCGTCGCGGCAGACGCCTGCGGGTCGCCACCAAGTACACCCACACCGCGACGGAGCACTTTTCGGCGAAGGGCGTGCAGGTCGACCTGATCAAGCTGTACGGGTCGATGGAACTCGCGCCGCTGGTCGGGCTCGCCGACGCGATCGTCGACATCGTGTCGACCGGCGGCACGCTCAGGGCGAACCAGCTTGCCGAGGTCGAGGTGATCATGCCGATCTCGGCGCGCCTGGTCGTCAACCAGGCGTCGTTCAAGATGCGCCAGCGCGACCTCGCGCCGCTGATCGCGCGGCTCGAGGCGGCCGCTGCCGGGAGCGCGACGTGATCGCGCGGCTCGACGCGACCGACGCCGATTTCGACGCGCGGCTCTCGCGCCTGCTCGCGTGGGATGCGGAAACCGACGCCGGCATCGAGTCGTCGGTCGCCGCGATCGTCGCCGACGTGCGCGCGCGGGGCGACGCGGCGGTGCTCGAGTACACGCGTCGCTTCGACCGGCTCGCGCTCGACCCGTCGCTCGTCGACGCGAGCGTGCTCAGGGTGCCGCGCGCCGAGCTCGACGCGTCGCTCGCGGCGCTCGAGCCGACGGTGCGCGCGGCGCTGGAGACCGCCGCCGCGCGCATCCGGCGCTTCCACCTGCGCCAGCTGCAGGAGTCGTGGTCGTACCTCGAGGCCGACGGCACGCGGCTCGGCCAGCGCGTCACGCCGATCGACCGGGTCGGCCTGTACGTGCCGGGCGGCAAGGCGGCGTACCCGTCGTCGGTGCTGATGAACGCGATCCCGGCGCGGGTGGCCGGCGTGCGCGAGCTCGCGATGGTCGTGCCCACCCCCGACGGCGTACGCAACACCGCGGTGCTCGCCGCCGCGCGGCTCGCCGGCATCGACGAGGTCTGGACGATCGGCGGCGCGCACGCGGTCGCGGCGCTGGCCTACGGCACGGCGTCGATCCGTGCGGTGGACAAGATCGTCGGCCCCGGCAATGCCTATGTCGCCGAGGCGAAGCGGCGCGTCTTCGGCACCGTCGGCATCGACATGATCGCCGGGCCGTCGGAGATCCTCGTCGTCGGCGACGGCAGCGTGCCCGCCGACTGGGTCGCGATGGACCTGTTCTCGCAGGCCGAGCACGACGAACTCGCGCAGGCGATCCTGCTCTCGCCGGACGGCGCCTGGCTCGACGCGGTTGCCGCGTCGATCGCGCGCCAGATCGCCGAGATGCCGCGCCGCGCCGTGATCGAGACCTCGCTCGCGAATCGCGGCGCGCTGATCCGCGTGCCTGATCTCGACGCGGCCTGCGCGCTGGTCGATCGCATCGCGCCGGAGCACCTCGAGCTCGCGGTCGCCGACGTCGCGCCGCTGCTCGCGCGCATCCGCCACGCCGGCGCGATCTTCTGCGGGCGGTATTCGTCCGAGGCGATCGGCGACTACTGCGCGGGGCCGAGCCACGTGCTGCCGACGATGCGCACGCCGCGCTTCTCGTCGCCGCTCGGCGTGCACGATTTCCAGAAGCGATCGAGCGTGATCGAGATGTCGCGCGACGGCGCCGCGTCGCTCGGCCGGGTCGCGGCGACCATCGCGCGCGCCGAGTCGCTCGAGGCGCACGCGCGCAGTGCCGAGTACCGCGGCACCGACGACGCGCACGCGTCGGGCTCGGCGCGAACGGATTGGGCGCGAACGGAAGCGGCGCGCCTCGCTGCCGCCGTCGTTCGCCCGGACGTGCGCGCGATGGCGGCCTACCACGTGCCGCCGGCGGCCGGGTTGATCAAGCTCGACGCGATGGAGAACCCCTGGCCGCTGCCCGAGGCGCTGCGCACCGAGCTCGGCCGCCGTCTCGCCGAGGTGGCGCTGAACCGCTACCCGGCGCCGGACTACACCAGCCTGAAGGCGGCGCTCGCCGACCGCTTCTCGGTGCCGGCCGGGGCGTCGATCGTGCTGGGCAACGGCAGCGACGAGCTGATCGCGATGCTCGTCGATCTCGTTGCCGCCCCGCAGGCGGCCGTGCTCGCGCCGGTCCCGTCCTTCGTCATGTACGCGATGAGTTCCCGGATCTCCCGGGTCGACTTCGTCGGCGTGCCGCTCGACGCCGACTTCGGGATCGACGTCCCGGCGACGCTCGCCGCGATCGACGAACACCAGCCCGCGCTGGTGTTCCTCGCGTGGCCGAACAATCCGACCGGCGCCGCGTTTCGCCGCGAGGACGTCGCCGCGATCCTCGCGCACGCGCCGGGCCTGGTCGTGATCGACGAGGCGTACGAGCCCTTCGCGCCGGACAGCTGGATGCCGCAGGTGCTCCGGTACCCGAACCTGCTGGTGATGCGCACGCTCTCCAAGTGGGGGCTCGCCGGGGTGAGGCTCGGCTATCTCGCCGGCGCGCCCGCCTGGGTCGACGAGCTCGAGAAGCTGCGCCCGCCGTACAACATCGGCGTGCTGAACGAGGCGGCTGCGCGCTTCTGCCTCGAGCACGCCGAGGTCTTCGCCGGGCAGGCCCGGGCGCTGAAGGCGGAGCGCGCCGCACTGATCGGGCGCCTGCGCGAACTGCTCGCGCGCGATCCGGCGGCCGCCGGTCGCGCCGGCCGACTGTCGGCCGTTCATCCGTCCGACGCCAATTTCGTGCTGGTGCGGGTGAGCGGCCCTGACGGAACCGGCGAAACCGTCGCGTCGCGGATGAAGGCGGCGGGCGTACTGATCAAGGACGCCGGTAAAATGCATCCGATGCTCGCCAATTGCCTTCGCCTGACCGTCGGCACGCCCGACGAGAACCGACGCATGCTCGCGGCGCTCGAGCAGGCGCTGGCGTCGCTCGACGGAGGCTGACCGTGCGCCGCGCCGAAGTCTCCCGCCAGACCGCCGAAACCCGCATCCGCGTGCTCGTCGACCTCGATGGCAGCGGCAGGTCGTCTTTCGCCACCGGCGTGCCGTTCCTCGACCACATGCTCGACCAGATCGCGCGCCACGGCCTGATCGACCTCGAAGTCCACGCCGACGGCGACCTGCACATCGACGCGCATCACACCGTCGAGGACATCGGCATCACGCTGGGCCAGGCGATCGCCCAGGCGATCGGCGACAAGCGCGGCATCCGCCGCTACGGCCACGCGTACGTGCCGCTCGACGAGGCGCTGTCGCGGGTGGTGATCGATTTCTCCGGACGGCCGGGCCTGGAATGGCGAGTCGAGTTCACCCGCGCGATGATCGGGACCTTCGACGTCGACCTCGCCCACGAGTTCTTCCAGGGGCTGGTCAATCACGCGCAGCTCACCGTGCACGTCGACAACCTGCGCGGCGACAACGCACATCACCAGTGCGAGACCATCTTCAAGGCCTTCGGCCGCGCGCTGCGCATGGCGGCGGAGCCCGATCCGCGCGCGGCGGACGCGATCCCCTCGACCAAGGGCAGCCTGAACGGCTGATGCAGTCGATGCCGGGCAGGCAGCTGATCGCGGTCGTCGACTACGGCATGGGCAACCTTCGCTCGGTCGCGAAGGCGCTCGAGCACGCCGCGCGCGGGAGCGCCCGCGTCGTCGTGACCAGCGAGGCGGCCGTCGTCGACGACGCCGATCGGGTCGTGTTCCCGGGGCAGGGCGCGATGCCCGACTGCATGCACCACCTCGCGCAGAGCGGGCTCACCGGTGCGCTGCGGCGCGCGGCCGCCGGCAAACCGCTTTTCGGCGTGTGCGTCGGGATGCAGATGCTGTTCGATGCGAGCGACGAGACGCGCGGCAGCGCGGGCGCGGGCGCTGCGCGGACCGCGGCGGCGGGCACCGCGCCGGCCACACCGGGCCTCGGCCTGCTGCCGGGGCACGTGCGACGCTTCGACGCCGAGCGCATGCGCGCGGCCCGCCTCAAGGTGCCGCACATGGGCTGGAACCAGGTGCACCAGCGCCACCCCCATCCGCTGTGGGCGGGCATCGCGCAAGACGAACACTTCTATTTCGTGCACAGCTATCACGTCGTCTGCGATCCGGGTGCCGAGGACACGCTCAGCGCCGCCACGACCGACTACGGGCTTGCCTTTACCTGTGCTGTGGCTCGGGCTAACATTTTCGCCACCCAGTTCCATCCGGAGAAGAGTGCAGCCAGCGGGTTGCGTCTCTACGAGAACTTCATCCACTGGAATCCCTGACACCGATGCTGTTGATCCCCGCGATAGACCTGAAGGACGGCCGCTGCGTGCGGCTGCGTCAGGGCAACCTCGACGAAGAGACGGTGTTCGCCGACGATCCGGCCGAGGTGGCGCGCCGCTGGCTCGACCTCGGCGCGGAGCGGATCCACCTCGTCGACCTGAACGGGGCGGTCGCGGGAAAGCCGCGCAACGAGAGCGCAGTCAAGGCGATCGTCGAAGCGGTCGGCGCGGAGGTGCCGGTGCAGCTCGGCGGCGGCATCCGCTCGCTCGAGACCATCGAGCGCTACCTCGACGACGGCGTCGGATACGTGATCATCGGCACCGCCGCCGTGAAGAACCCGGGCTTCCTGCACGACGCCTGCAGCGCGTTTCCGGGGCAGGTGATCGTCGGGCTCGACGCGCGCGACGGCAAGGTCGCGACCGACGGCTGGAGCAAGCTCACGCGGCACGACGTCATCGACCTCGCGCGCAAGTTCGAGGGCTACGGCGTCGAGGGCATCATCTACACCGACATCGGGCGCGACGGGATGCTCAGCGGCGTCAACATCGAGGCGACCGTCAAGCTCGCGAAGGCCGTGACGGTGCCGGTGTTCGCCTCGGGCGGCGTCACCGACCTGGATGACATCGACAGGCTTCTCGCCGTCGAGGACGAAGGCGTCGCCGGCGTGATCCTCGGGCGCTCGCTCTACGAAGGCACGCTCGATTTCGCCGCCGCGCTCGCGCGCGTCGGTGGCCAGTGACGCTCACCAAGCGCATCATCCCGTGCCTCGACGTCACCGCGGGGCGGGTCGTGAAGGGCGTGAACTTCGTCGAGCTGCGTGACGCGGGCGACCCGGTCGAGATCGCGCGCCGCTACGACCGCGAAGGCGCCGACGAGCTCACCTTTCTCGACATCACTGCGTCGTCCGACCAGCGCGACATCATCCTTCACGTGATCGAGGCGGTCGCCGACGAAGTCTTCATCCCGCTCACCGTCGGCGGCGGCATCCGCCGGCCGGAAGACGTCCGCCGGCTGCTCAACGCCGGCGCCGACAAGATCTCGATCAATACCGCCGGCATCGAGGATCCGTCCCTGATCGAGGGCTGCGCCGATCGCTACGGCGCACAGTGCATCGTGTGCGCGATCGACGCGAAGGCAGTACCCGGCACCGGACGCTGGGAAGTGTTCACGCACGGCGGGCGGCGGGCCACCGGGCTCGACGCCGTCGAATGGGCGACGCGGGTCGAGGCGCTCGGTGCCGGCGAGATCCTGCTCACCAGCATGGACCGCGACGGCACGAAGCGCGGTTTCGACCTGGCGCTCACGCGCGCGGTGGCCGACGCCGTCGGCGTGCCGGTCATCGCGTCTGGCGGTGTCGGCACGCTCGCGCACCTCGCCGACGGCGTGACCGAGGGCGGCGCCGACGCGGTGCTCGCCGCGAGCATCTTCCACTTCGGCGAATTCACCGTCGCGCAGGCGAAGGCGGCGATGGCCGCGCGCGGCATCCCGGTGCGCCAGTGACCGCGACCGACGAAGCCTGGCTCGATTCGCTCGCGTGGGACGAACGCGGGCTGATCCCTGCGATCGCGCAGGAAGCCGGCACCAACAGGGTGCTGATGGTCGCGTGGATGAACCGCGAGGCACTGCGGTCGACGCGCGAGACCGGCGTCGCGGTCTACTGGTCGCGCTCGCGGGCGCGGCTCTGGCGAAAGGGCGAGGAGTCGGGCCACACGCAGTCGGTCCGGGAGATCCGCACCGACTGCGATCGCGACGTCATCCTGCTGACGGTCGAGCAGCACGGCGGCATCGCGTGCCACACCGGGCGGCACTCGTGCTTCTACGAGCGCCTCGACGCCGAACCGCCGGCCTGGGTGGCGGTCGACCCGGTGCTCGTCGACCCGGCGCAGATCTACCGCCGATGAGCGTGCAGCCGTGACCGTGCCGTCGCCGAACGCCGCGCCAGCGGACCTGCTCGCGCGCCTTGCCGACGTGATCGACGCGCGGCGCGGCGCCGACCCCTCGACCAGCTACGTCGCGAAGATGCTCGCGCGCGGCGAGGACGCGATCCTCAAGAAGATCGGCGAGGAGGCGACCGAGACGGTGATGGCCGCGAAGGACGGCGATGGGCAGCGCATCGTCGCCGAGACCGCCGACCTCTGGTTTCACAGCCTGCTGATGCTCGCGCACTACGGGCTGCGCCCCGAACAGGTGCTCGCCGAACTCGCGCGTCGCGAGGGCAGGTCGGGCCTCGACGAGAAGGCCGCGCGCAAGCCGAGTGACTGACGTGCCCGGGATCCGGTCCCGCAGTTCCACAGCCCCAGGTCAGCCGGGCGCAGGCCCGAAGGAGCGAACCCCCGCATGAACGACCACGCCGATTGCCTCTTCTGCCGGATCGCCCGCGGCGAGATCCCCAGCCGTAAGGTCTACGAAGACGACGAGATCTACGCGTTCCACGACATCAACCCGGCGGCGCCGGTGCACTTCCTGATCGTGCCCAGGCGCCACCTCGTCAATTTGTACGACGCCGATCTCGCGCACCGCGACCTGCTCGGAAAGCTCTTCGGCATCGCCGGTCAACTGGCTCGCCAGGAGGGTTGTTCCGACGGATTCAGAGTAGTGGTCAACAATGGGCGGGTGGGCAGACAGGAGGTGTATCATCTTCACGTCCACGTCATGGGGGGGCCGGAGCCCCTGCGTGGCGGTCGCATCGCGGCCAACCCGTAAACGTCGCGGGGGCGTCGCCCGCCTGCGGGCCGGACGGCCGGCCCGGGCGCGGCATCATCGTAGGAGCAGGCAGGATGGGATCGTTCAGCATCTGGCATTGGCTGATCGTGCTGGTGATCATCATGTTGGTCTTCGGCACCAAGAAGCTGCGCAACATCGGGTCCGACCTCGGAGGCGCGGTCAAGGGCTTCAAGGAAGGCGTCAAGGAAGGGTCGGCTGGCGGCCCGTCCGCCGACACCGCCGCCGATCGGAGCAAGACGATCGACGTCGACGCGAAGACCAAGGGCTGATGATCTCGCGCGCATGAGCAGGGGTTCGGGGGGAGCGCGACGCTCCCTCGTCCGGCCGGCGGGATCGACGCCGTCGGGCGCACCGAGCGAGCGGCGGCAAGCCGCTCGTTTCACGTCGAGCGCCCCGCCGCGAACGTCTCGATGAACCGCGCACGCCCCCGATATCCGAATGTTTGACTTCAGCCTCACCGAGATGATGATCGTCGGGGTCGTCGCGCTGGTCGTCATCGGGCCGGAGCGGCTGCCGAAGGTCGCGCGCCAGGCGGGGCAGTGGGTGACGAAGCTGCGCCGCTACGTCGACGACGTCAAGTCCGACTTCAACCGGCAGATCGAACTGTCGGAGCTCAAGGACATCAAGAACCAGGTGCAGGAGGCGGCCCGGAATTTCGAGGGCTCGGTCAAGTCGGCCGTCGCCGACACCCAGGCCACGTTGGACAGCGTGAAGGACGAATTCGAAAGTCTCGGCAGCATCGGCGGCGACGCGGGCGGCGAGACGCGCGACGCGCCGACCGACTGGGATTCGATCTACGCGGTGCGGCGCACCCGCGAGCGGATCAAGGATCGCCGCATCGAGCGGGAGAAGTCGCTCGGCATCAAGCGGCCGCGGCGGCCGCTGCACCGATGAGCGGGCCCAAAGAGCCGGTGGCCGAGGAAGAAGGCTTTCTCTCGCACCTGGTCGAACTGCGCGATCGGACGATCCGTTCGCTGGTGGTCGTGCTGGTGATGTTCGGCGTGTGCTTCTACTTCTCCGCTGACCTGATGCGGATCCTCGCGCTGCCGCTCGAGGCCGCGCTGCCGCCCGGCGCGCAGTCGGTGTTCATCGCCGGCGAAGGCGCGTTCTTCACGCTCACCAAGATCGCGTTCCTCAGCGCCATCCTGGTGTCGCTGCCGTGGATTCTCTATCAGGCGTGGGCCTTCGTCGCGCCCGGCCTGTACGAGCACGAGCGGCGGTTCGCGCTGCCGCTGATCGTGTCGTCGGTGTTCTTCCTGCTGGTGGGCATCTCCTTCGCCTATTTCTTCGTGCTGCCGGCGGCCTACAAGTTCTTCTTCTCCTTCGCCGAGAAGACGGGTGCCGGCATCATGCAGGACCTGCAGCGGTACTGGGACTTCACGCTCGCGATCTTCTTCGGCTTCGGGCTCACCTTCGAGGTGCCGGTCGTCGAGATGCTGCTGGTCAAGATGGGCATGGTCAACGCGCAGCAGCTGCGCGACGCCCGGCGCTACGTGGCCGTCGGCGCATTCATCGTTGCCGCGATCCTCACGCCCCCCGACGTGCTCAGCCAGTTCATGCTCGCGATTCCGCTGATCCTGCTGTACGAACTCGGGATCTTCCTCGCACAGTTCATCACCGTGCACAGCCGAAATCCCGAGGATGCGGCCGACGAGGCGGCCGCGGGACCGGACGCGAAGCCCGGCGGCTAGCGCGCGCCTGCAGTTGGCGCCAAGCGTTCAGGGCCGCCCGCCGGGGCTCGGCCGACGGCCGATCACGATCGGCACGTCCACCGGGGCGGCGTTGCGGATGAACCGGAACGCGCTCCGAGTGCCCGGCTTCAGGCGGGCCACCGTGGTGAGCATCGCCGACACGCTGTCGATCGGCGCATCGTCGATGGCGATCAGGATGTCGCCGACCTTCACGCCGCTGCGCTCGGCCGGTCCGTCGCGCATCACGCCGGCGATCAGCGCGCCTTCGCGACGCGGTAGCCGGAACGCTTCGGCGAGCTCCGGTGTGACGTCCTTGGGCTCGACGCCGATGAATCCGCGCGTTACGCGTCCGTCGCGGATGATCTGTTCCATCACGTCGCGCACCGTCGACGCGGGGATCGCGAAGCCGATGCCGAGCGAACCGCCGCTTCGCGAGTAGATCGCGGTGTTGATGCCGAGCAGCCTGCCGTCGGTGTCGATCAGCGGGCCGCCGGAATTGCCCGGGTTGATCGCCGCGTCGGTCTGGATGAAGTTCTCGAACAGGTTGATGCCGAGCTGGCTCCGGCCCAGCGCGGACACGATGCCCATCGTCACCGTCTGGCCGACACCGAATGGATTGCCGATCGCGAGGACCACGTCGCCGACCCGCGCCCGGTCGTCGTCGCCGAACTCGATCGCCGGCAGGTCCCGCCGGTCGGCCTTCAGCACCGCGAGGTCGGTCTCGGGATCGGTGCCCACGACGACCGCGCGAATGCGCTGGCCGTCCGCCAGCATCACGTCGGCCTCGGTGTCGGTCTCGACGACGTGGTGATTGGTCAGGATGTAGCCGTCGCTCGAGACGATCACGCCCGAACCGAGGCCGCGGTCCTGCTCGTCGTCGCCGCCGCGCGGGTCGTTCCGGGCGCCGTCGCGGCGCTCGGCGCTTCCCGGGGCGGCCCGGGGCGACGGCCTCGACGCCGCCGCCGGCATCGCCCCCGGCGTGTCGGCGTAGATGTTGACGACGGCGGGGGTCGCGCGCTGGGCGGCGGCGCTGAATGAAAAATCACGTCGACTGCCTGCGGCCGAGGCGCCCGTCGTCGCCGCAGGCGAGACCCGACGCCCGGCGCGGCCGTCGTCGGCCGGTGCACCGGCCGGCACGGTGGTCGTGGCCGGCAGGATCTCGGTCGGCGCCACCTCGCCGCGGCTGCCGAATACTGCATTCAGCGCGGGTGGCACCACCGCCCAGGCGATCGCCGCCGCGGCGACGACCGTGAATGCCTGCGAAAACAACAACCAGAGATGCCTGACCATCTTGTCGTACCCTACCCGCCACGTCCTTCCCGTCGTGCCGGCCCCGGGCACGGCAAGACCCGTCCGCAGGAGCGAAGCCATGGCCGCCACGGTCGACCTGATCCAGTACCTCGACACGCTGCTGAACGCCCGTGCAATCAACGATTATTGCCCAAACGGCTTGCAGGTGGAAGGCAAACCGACGGTGTCCCGCATCGCCGTGGCGGTGACGGCAAGCCTGGCCACGGTACGGGCGGCGGCCGCCGCGGGCATGGATGCGCTCATCGTGCATCACGGCTACTTCTGGAAGGGCGAGGACCCCCGCGTGCTCGGTCCGCAGCGGCGCCGGCTGGCCGCGTTGCTGGCAGCCGACCTGAACCTGATCGCGTACCACCTGCCGCTGGACCTGCACCCCGAGGTCGGCAACAACGCGTGCCTGGGTCGGCAGCTGGAATGGCCGGTCGGCGGCACGGGCGGTGATCGGAGCCTCGTGGCCTGGACCGATCTGCCTAGCGCGATCGATGCGGGCACGCTCGCCGCCCGCCTGGGGGCGGCGCTTGCGCGCGAACCGTTGCTGGTGGGCGACCTGTCGCGTCCGCTGCGCCGGATCGCCTGGTGCACCGGTGCCGCGCAGGACCTGCTTCCCGACGCGGTCGCGCTCGGCGCCGACGCCTTCGTCAGCGGCGAGATCTCGGAGCGCACGACCCATCTGGCGCGCGAGTCGGGCGTGGTCTACGCCAGCGCCGGCCACCACGCCACCGAGCGCTACGGCGTGCAGGCGCTCGCTGCGCGTCTCGAGGCCACGTTCGGCGTCGAGACGCGATTCATCGACGATCCCAACCCGGTCTGAGCCGGGCCGGGCGGTGCCGCGCGATCAGGCGCGCTTGAGCGAGTCCCTGATCTCGCGCAGCAGCACCACGTCTTCCGGCGGGGCAGCCGGCGGTGCCTTGGCCTCTTCCTTGACCATCCGGTTCTTGGCCGCCTGGTAGACCCGCACCATCTGGAAGATGATGAACGCGAGGATCAGGAAGTTGAGCAGGATCGTGATGAAGTTGCCGTACGCGAACATCGGGATGCCCGCCTTGTTCAACGCGTCGTAGGTCTTCGCGACGCCGTCGGGGACCTTCGCGAGCGGAATGAAGTAGTTCGAGAAATCGAGCCCGCCGAAGATCGCGCCGACGATCGGCATGATCAGGTCCTTCACGATCGAGTCGACGATCTTGCCGAAGGCGCCGCCGATGATCACGCCGACGGCGAGATCGACCACGTTGCCCTTGATCGCGAAGTCGCGAAACTCGCTCATCATCCCCATGGAAATTCCCCTTCTTATGATTTTGTTCGGCACGACACGGATTGACGTCGGGCCCTTCGGAACCCGGCGGCAGGCGCCGCCTGCGGGGGGGACGATACCACCGGCGCCTCGTCGCACCGCTGCCGGATTGTCTCCAGTTGTGAACGCGTGGCCGGCGGAGCCGCCGCGCCGATTTCGTCCGCCCGACGTGGCCGGGGCAACGCTTGGCGTTGCCGAGGGCGACTGCATTGGTGGGCCCGAGGCGACTCGGCTATACTTTAAGGTTGCCGCCGCCAGCATTGCGCGCTGCATCATTCCGCGCCGTCGCGCTGCCGACAGCCGCGCTACGAGAAGCAGGCGGGGTGAAGTCAGGGTGAAGTCAGGGTGAAGTCCGGGTGAAGTCCGGGTGAGAGTCGCGAGTGGGGAACGGCAGCGGTATGGCGTGGCGGATCTGGATGGGCAAATCGGGGCAGCCAAGCCCCGGCGGGCAGATCCGGTCAGCCGCGTCCAGGTCCAGATACGGGTTCAGGCAAGGGTAGCAATTCGGTAGCGCGCCGGCGCATACGGGCGCCGAGGCGCGCAGCGCGCACGTGACGAGAGGGTCGTTGATGTCCGAAGCAATGGCAGGGTCAGGTCCGGTCGGAAGTGGTCCGATGGGTGGCAAGAAGCCGGGCGGCCAGGCCGGCGGCCCGCAACCGGACGGCAGGATGGATCCGGCGCGGCGCAATGCGCTGGTCTCGACCTCGGTGGTCGGCGCGATCGGCGCGGCCGGCGTCGCGATCCCGCTGGTCAGCACCTTCCAGCCGTCGGAGCGCGCCAAGGCGGCCGGCGCCCCGGTCGAGGCCGACATCGGCGGCATGGGCCCGGGCGAACTGCGGCGGGTCGAATGGCGAGGCAACCCGGTCTGGGTCGTTCGCCGGACGCCGGAGATGCTCGCGAGCCTGAAGAAGACCGATTCGCAGGTGCTCGATCCGAACTCCGACAAGTACTACCAGATCCCGGTGCCCGAATACGCGAAGAACGAGGCGCGATCGATCAAGCCCGAGTATCTCGTCGTCGTCGGCATCTGCCCGCACCTCGGCTGCTCGCCGAGCGAGCGTTTCCAGGCGGGCGCGCAGCCGTCGCTGCCGGACGACTGGCAGGGCGGCTTCCTGTGCCCTTGCCACGGATCGACCTTCGACCTCGCCGGTCGCGTCTTCAAGAACAAGCCCGCGAACGCGAACCTCGACGTGCCGCCGCACATGTACCTGTCCGACAGCAAGCTGCTGATCGGCGACGACAAGAAGGGTTGATCGCGCAGGGGGGCGAAGTGCGCCGGTCCGCCCCGGCGATCCGTCCCACGTCGGGCAACGAAAACGAGAATCCGCCGTAGTCGACGGCGACGCAAGGAAGCACAGATGGCTGCAGACAAGCAAGTGGACACGACCGGCGTGCTCGGCTGGGTCGATCAGCGTTTTCCGCTGACCGCCAACATCAAGGCCCACCTCACCGAGTACTACGCGCCGAAGAACTTCAATTTCTGGTACTTCTTCGGCTCGCTCGCGATGCTGGTGCTGGTGCTCCAGATCGTCACCGGCATCTTCCTGGTCATGCACTACAAGCCGGACGCGGCGAAGGCCTTCGAGTCGGTCGAATACATCATGCGCGACGTGCCCTTCGGCTGGCTCGTGCGCTACATGCACTCGACCGGCGCGTCGGCGTTCTTCATCGTCGTG
Organism: Lautropia sp.; assembly: GCA_050248115.1. Classification (GTDB taxonomy): domain Bacteria; phylum Pseudomonadota; class Gammaproteobacteria; order Burkholderiales; family Burkholderiaceae_E; genus Lautropia. The sequence goes on along the minus strand of JBFWSZ010000004.1, from coordinate 619,262 downwards.
TACCTGCACATGTTCCGCGGCCTGATCTACGGGTCTTACCGCAAGCCGCGCGAACTCATCTGGGTATTCGGCTGCCTGATCTTCCTGACGCTGATGGCCGAGGCCTTCTTCGGCTACCTCCTTCCCTGGGGCCAGATGTCGTACTGGGGCGCGCAGGTGATCGTGAACCTGTTCTCGGCGATTCCGCTGATCGGACCGGACCTGTCGGTGTGGATCCGCGGCGACTACGTCGTCGGCGACGCGACCCTCAACCGCTTCTTCTCGTTCCACGTGATCGCGATCCCGCTCGTCCTGCTGGGCCTGGTCGCCGCACACATCCTCGCGCTGCACGAGGTCGGATCGAACAACCCGGACGGCATCGAGATCAAGGCGAAGAAGGACGCGGCGGGCCGGCCGCTCGACGGCATCCCGTTCCACCCGTACTACACCGTGCACGACATCGTCGGCGTCAGCGTGTTCCTGCTGGTGTTCTGTGCGGTGATGTTCTTCGCGCCGGAGATGGGCGGCTACTTCCTCGAGTACAACAACTTCATTCCGGCGAACCCGCTGCAGACGCCCGCCCACATCGCGCCGGTGTGGTACTTCACGCCGTACTACTCGATCCTGCGCGCCACCACCACCGAGTTCCTCACCTACGGTCTCACGCCGTTCCTGCTGGTGTACCTGGCGTTCGTGCTGCTCGGTCGCACCGCCGCGCTGAGCAAGCTCATCGCGACGGTCGCGGTCGTCGCGCTGATCGGCGGCTTCTTCATCCTCGACGCCAAGTTCTGGGGCGTCGTCGCGATGGGCGCGTCGACGCTGATCTTCTTCGCGCTGCCGTGGATCGACAACAGCCCCGTCAAGTCGATCCGCTACCGGCCGGACTGGCACAAGGCGCTCTACGCGATCTTCGTCGTCGTGTTCGTGGTGCTCGGCTACTTCGGCGTGCAGGCGCCCTCGCCGCTGGGCGAGCGCACCTCCCAGATCTGCACGCTGCTCTACTTCGGCTTCTTCCTGTTCATGCCGTGGTGGAGCGCGATGGGCAAGGCGAAGCCGGTGCCCGACCGCCTGACCTTCGCCGCGCACTGAGGAGCCCCGGCATGACCATCCTGAACACGATCCGTGGGGCCGTGCGCTCGGCAGCCTTCGTCGCAGCCGGCATCGCGCTCGGCGTCGCCGGCACGCTCGCCGCCACCACCGCCCTCGATCTGCTGCCCGCCGCACGGGCGGCGAGCGAGGGCCCGCCGCTCGATCACTTCCCGATGAGCAAGCTCACCGACAAGGCGGCGCTGCAGGACGGCGCCACCACGTTCGTGAACTACTGCCTGAACTGCCACAGCGCGTCGATGATGCGCTACAACCGGCTGCAGGACATCGGCCTGACCGACCAGCAGATCCGGAACAACCTGCTGTTCACCGGCCAGAAGGTCGGCGACACGATGAAGATCGCGATGCGTCCCGAGGACGCGAAGGCGTGGTTCGGTGCCATGCCGCCGGATCTCACGGTGATCGCGCGGGCGCGCTCCTCGGGCGCGGGTTCGGGTTCCGATTGGCTCTACACCTACCTTCGCAGCTTCTATCGCGACGACACCCGCGCGACCGGCTGGAACAACGCGGTGTTCCCGAACGTCGGCATGCCGCACGTGTTCTGGGACCTGCAGGGTTCGCGGGGCGCCACGATCGAGGAGATCAAGGCGGTCAAGGACGACAAGACCGGCGCGGTCACCGGCATGAAGAAGATCGTCGTGACCTTCGACGACCAGGGCGCCCGTACCGAAAAGGTCGAGGAGATGCACGGCGGGCACGGCGCGCACGAGAGCACGACGATCACACTCGGCCAGGCGAAGGGCGGTGCGCTCGACCAGGCCCGATACGACGAGAAGGTCGCGAACCTCGTCGCCTACATGACCTACATGGCGGATCCGTCCGCGAAGTCCCGCACGCGCATCGGCGTCTGGGTGATGATGTTCCTCGGCCTGCTGACCTTGTTCGCCTGGTGGCTGAACCGCGAGTACTGGAAGGACATCAAGTAAGCCACCGCGCCACGGGGGGCTCACGGCGACGCGCGCCGTGGCTCCGCCGGTCCGTCGCATTCAGGCCCGATCCGGGCCGTGAAGGGTGAGCCGCCAGCGGCTCACCCTCGATTTTTTCAGGAGACGCATCTCATGATGGTCCTTTACTCCGGCACCACCTGCCCGTTCAGCCAGCGGTGCCGCTTCGTGCTCTTCGAGAAGGGCATGGATTTCGAGATCCGCGACGTCGATCTCTACAACAAGCCCGAAGACATCGCGATCATGAACCCGTACGGGCAGGTCCCGATCCTCGTCGAGCGCGACCTGATCCTCTATGAATCGAACATCATCAACGAGTACATCGACGAGCGCTTTCCGCATCCCCAGCTGATGCCGGCCGATCCGGTAATGCGCGCACGCGCGCGGCTGTTCCTGTTCAACTTCGAGCGCGAACTGTTCATCCACGTGCAGCAGCTCGAGCGCCGCGACCACCAGAAGGACACCGGCAAGATGATGGACCGGGCGCGCGCGCAGATCCGCGATCGCCTGACCCAGCTCACGCCGATCTTCGTGAAGAACAAGTTCATGCTCGGCGAGGAATTTTCGATGCTCGACGTCGCGATGGCGCCGCTGCTCTGGCGGCTGGACCACTATGCGATCGAGATGCCCAAGACCGCGGCGCCGCTGATGAAGTACGCCGAGCGGATCTTCTCGCGCCCCGCGTACATCGAGGCGCTCACGCCGTCCGAGAAGGTGATGCGCCGTTGAACGCGCGCGCGTCCCGCCACCGAGGCAAGTACAGCAGATGAACGATTCCGCGACCGGCCGCCCACCCGAAGGCGAGACCTCGACCAAGCCGTACATGGTCCGGGCGCTCTACGAGTGGTGCTGCGACAACGGCTACACGCCGTACCTGGCGGTGTCGGTCGACGAGCGCACCGTCGTGCCGCGCCAGTACGTGAAGGGCGGCGAGATCGTCCTGAACGTGTCGCCCACGGCGACGAGCCGGCTGTCGATGGGCAACGACCGAATCGAGTTCCAGGCGCGCTTCGGCGGCGTCGCGCAGCAGTTGTCGATTCCGGTCGCCAACGTGTCGGCGATCTACGCGCGCGAGACCGGGCACGGCATGGCCTTCGACGTGTCCAGGGTGCCGCCCATGGCGCAGCCCGCGGGCGCCGCTCCCGACGTCGCCGACGACGGCGCGGCACCACCGACCGGTGCGCCATCCGGCGGCGCCGACGCGTCCGGGCCGCAGGGCTCGCCGGGCAGGCGGCGCTCGCACCTGTCCGACGTTTCTGCGAAAGGCGGGCGCGAGCCGGAACGTGGCGTCGACGGCGCCGGTTCCGACGCCCAGGCGCATGCCGGCGGCGACGACGCAAAGGGCGAGGTCATCGCGTTCAAGGCGCCCGCCGCGCGCAGACCCCGCCGTGGCGGCGCAGGAAACCGTCCCGCGTCCTCGCCGAAGTCCGGCGCCAGGTCGGGGGAATCGATGGGATCGATCGACGAGGTCGCTGGTGCCGATGCCAGTGCCGATGCCGCGGCCGGTGCTGCGGCCGGTGCTGCGGCCGGTGCTGCGGCCGGTGACCCGCCGGCGGCGGGCGACACCGTGACGCGAGGCGCGGCCTCGCCGGACGGTACCCCCGGTGCGTCCCCCGACGACGATCCCGGCGGTCCGGGCGGGGGCGGCGGTACCCGTCGCAAGGCGCAACTCACGCGGGTAAAGTAGCGGATCGCGTCGCCTTGTCGCAGCCGGCTTAGCTCAGTTGGTAGAGCAACCGCCTTGTAAGCGGTAGGTCATCCGTTCGAGTCGGATAGCCGGCACCAGAATTCGTGCGCGCCTCGCGACGGTCAGGCCCGGATGCCCGCCTCGGGGTTCCGGACGGGGAACCGGATCGGAAGCCGGTGCTCGGGCATACGACTTTGCGTCGACCCGAGGTGTGTGTCCGGCGTCTCCGACGGCGCGCGTTCAACTCAGGCGCGGCGCGCGACGAGGAAATGGCACGAGCAGTCCAGCCGCAGCGGTCTGTCGACGCCCCCGGCGCGTCGCTCGAAGGTCGACACCACCGACTGTTCGACGGTCGCGAGTCTCTCCTTGCCCAGGGCGGCGAACAGCGGTTGCATCGGCGGGTTCTGCAGCGCCATCTCCCACATGGCGCGTGACGTCGGGGCCGTGAACACGGCGTCGAAAACCGAAACCTCCACATCGGTGAAGCCGGCGGCGGCCACTTCGGCGGCGAGCCCTTCGGCCGTCGAGATCTCGAGCCAGCCCGGTTGCGGGATCGCTTCGCGAATTGACGCCGGCAAGGCCGAAAGGATCGGCGCCACCTGCTCGCGTGCCAGCGCGTTGTGCTCGGGCCCGCGCCACACGGCAGTGGCGAACCAGCCACCGGGACGCAGCACTCGAGCGGCTTCGCGCCAGCCGGTTTTGCGGTCCGGAAAGAGAAAGATGCCGAAGGCCGAGAACGCGGCGTCGAAACTGGCCGTGTCGAATCCAAGCGCCTGGCCGTCACGCACGATGCAGTCGACATGGGCTTCCGGGCAGGTCGCTTCCAGCAGTCGGCGAGTGCGCTCCACCATCTGCGGCGAGAAGTCGGTGGCGACGACATGTCCGCGTCCACCCGCTTCACGTCCATCGGCCAGCGTGTGGAGTGCGGCGGCGCGCGCGAGTTCGCCGCCGCCGCACGCGATGTCCAGGATCAAGGCGTCCGTCGGCAAGCGGCCGGCAACACTCTGGAACAGCGACTGCGCGAGGTAGCCGGTGCAAGGCGCGGCAATCTGTTGATAGGTCCGTGCATGGTGATCCCAGCGATCGGATAGGGAAGCCTGCACGGTGTTTCCGGTCATGGTGTTCATCGGTCGGTTTCCCTTTTGACGACGGAGGCTGCGCAGGCGTCGAGTACGCGTGTCGAAAGGGCAGACTGCCAGGATGGTGATAATAATAGTCCATTATCATTAAAGGGACAGTGTCGCACGTGCGGATGATTCGCGGGCCGCCCGCCGCCCGCCGCATGTCCGCCGAGCGTTGCCACCCCACCCATCCGGCGCCTTCTATGCATTCGAAGCACCACGTCGCCCGTTCCGCGCCCTCTTCGACATCGTTGCGCAGGCCGGCCTTGCGCTGCAGCGGCACGACCGACGGCAGCCCTCGATGAGCGCACCATGCTGAGCGCGAGCGCAGCAGCGCGCCTGGCCTGGGCCAGCCTGATCGTCGCCGCGCTGTGGCTGGCAGTGGCATGGGCGCTCGCATGAACACGCTCGCCGCGCGTGGCGGGCCCGCGATCACGCTGCATGACCTCACCGTGTCCTACCGCGGGCACCCGGCAGTCCACCACGTGAGCGGCACGTTCGGTTCCAGTACGTCGACCGCGGTCGTCGGCCCCAATGGGGCCGGCAAGAGTACCTTGCTCGGCGCCCTGGGTGGCACGGTCCGGCACTTCGAAGGCCGCATCGAGCGCGACGCTGCATTGCGCGTGGCCTACCTGCCGCAGGCCTCGTCACTCGATCGAAGTTTCCCGGTGCGCGTGCACGAGTTCGTGGCGATGGGGCTGTGGTCGCACATCGGCAGCTTCGGCAGGCTCAGGCCGGATGACCGGCGCCGCGTCGACGACGCGCTCGCCGCCGTGGGACTGATGGGTTTCGGTCGGCGCTGGCTGGGCGAACTGTCGGCTGGCCAGGCGCAACGCGTGATGTTCGCCCGCGTGCTGGTGCAGGACGCCGGGCTGATTCTGCTCGACGAACCCTTCAATGCCGTCGATGCGCGCACGACCGCCGACCTGCTGGCCATGCTGCAGCGCTGGAAGCGCGAGGCCCGCACCGTGATCGCGGTGCTGCACGACCTGGAGCAGGTGCGTGGGCACTTCGAACAGGTCTTGCTGCTGGCTCGCGAGCGCGTGGCCTGGGGGCCGACGGCCGACGTGCTGAGGGCCGAACACCTGTTCAGGGCTCGACAGATGGCCGAGGCCTGGGACGAGGCCGCGCCACGCTGCAAGGCTTCGGCATGAGCAACTTGACAAGCCTGGTGCTCGATCCCTTCGTCGAGTTCTCGTTCATGCGCCGCGCGCTGGTGGCCACGCTGGCGCTGTCCCTGGGCTGCGCGCCGATCGGCTGCGTGCTGGTGCTTCGACGCATGAGCCTGGTCGGCGACGCGATGGCGCATGCCGTGCTCCCGGGCGCAGCGGCGGGGTTCCTGCTCGCCGGCCTGTCGCTGCCTGCGATGAGCCTGGGCGGCTTCATCGCCGGGCTTGCGGTGGCACTGACTGCCGGCTTCGTCACGCGAGCCACGCCGCAACGCGAAGACGCCAGCTTCGCGGCGCTCTACCTGATCGCGCTGGCGATCGGCGTGCTGCTGGTCTCGCTGCGCGGCAGCCAGGTCGATCTGATGCACATGCTGTTCGGCAGCGTACTCGCGGTGGACGACGCGGCGCTGCTTCAGATCGCGGTCGTGGCCAGCGTCACGCTGTGGGCGCTGGCGCTGATGTACCGACCGCTGGTTCTCGAAAGCGTCGATCCCGGCTTCCTGCGCAGCATGGGGGGGCCCGGCGTGCATGCGCACGCGATGCTGCTGGTGCTGCTCGTGGCCAACCTCGTCAGCGCCTTCCAGGCACTGGGCACGCTGATGGCAGTGGGCTTGATGATGCTGCCGGCCGCCGCCGCGCGCTTCTGGGTTGCCGGCCTGCCGGCGATGGCGGCATTGTCGGTGCTCGTCGGTGCCGCATCCGGAGCGGCCGGCCTGCTGCTGAGCTACGCCGTCGAGCTTCCCTCGGGCCCCTGCATCGTCCTGGTCTGCGGTGCGACCTATATCGCGTCGGTGCTGTTCGGTACACGCGACGGCATCGTCACCCAGCGCATTCGCGCGATGTCCCATTTCACCGATTGAACACCATGAGACAGATCCGTCGCCGATTGCTCTGCGTTGGCGCCGCCACGCTGGGGGCTGCGCACCCGTTCCTGGCGCGCGCACAGGGTGTCGCGCCCCGCGTCGTCGCGAGCTTTTCGATCCTTGCCGACATGGCGAGGGTACTGGCACCGCCGGGCATCGACGTGACGGCGCTGGTCGGGCTGGACGCCGATGCCCATGTCTACGAGCCGACCCCTGCCGATGGCCGGCGCCTGGCGCAGGCCGACCTGGTGATCGTCAACGGACTCGGCTTCGAGGGCTGGATCGAGCGGATGGTGGAGGTCTCGGGGTACCGCGGCGTGGTTGCGATCGCCTCCAAGGACATCACGCCACGATCCGAGGGCCATCACGGCACCGACCCTCACGCCTGGCAGGACCTGGCGCTGGCACGGTCCTACGTGTCAAACATCAGTGCCGCCCTTGCGCAGCGCTGGCCCGATCGCCACGATGAAATCGCCCGACGCCTCACGGACTACCTTGCGCGTATCGACGGGCTCGATCGCCAGGTGCGCGCTTGGCTTGGCGCGGTACCGCGCGATCAGCGTCGGGTGATCACCTCGCACGACGCCTTCGGTTACTTCGGTGCAGCCTACGGCGTGGATTTCCTCGCGCCACAAGGCTGGACGACACACAGCGAACCGTCGGCGGCGGCAGTGGCGCGGCTGATCCGCCAGATCCGGAAGGACAACGTACGCGCAATCTTCGTCGAGAACATTAGCGACCCGCGCCTGGTCGAGCGTATTGCGCGCGAGGGCGGTGTACGCATCGGTGGAACGCTCTACTCCGACGCGCTGTCGAAGCCTGGCGGCCCCGCCGCAACGTATCTGCAGATGTTCGAGCACAATGCGCGCAGCCTGGCGCTTGCGCTGCAGCCCTGAACACTTCGATCGCGTCGTTCCGCACCGGCGCTCAAGTCTGCGACCCTAAGCACTTATGTTGCTCACTGCCTCGTCCGCCGATGCTCGTCCGTGAGGCAGCCCGGCATCGGATACTGGAGCCGCTCGCCTACGCCAATATGCGTTAAGCGGGGCTGAAGGTGTTACTCACCGACGCGTGCCTCGATCTGGACACGAGCGATCTGGAGCGCGCGATCGCGACGGGACGTCGAGGTGGGGTAGCACCCCAGGTTTGGGGGCAACTTTGGGGGCAACACAGAGAGTCGTCTTAGGGCAGGCCAAGCATTCATGCGGATCTTCAGCCGTCCTTCGAGTCGGATAGCCGCACCAGTCATCGCTTCGACGCCCGACGCCCCGGTCGCGAACGAGCGCATTGAAACCGAAGCCGCTCCGGGTCTGCCAGCCCGTAGGCCTCCATCCGGCTGACCTCTCTGTCCGAACGCGGGCTCGATACTTGCTCGCTCCCTGTTCGATCGGCGCCGTTCATCAAATGCTCGCGGGAGTCCGTCCACGATCTCCGGCATCTGCACGATCGTGCCAACGGGTGTGGCGTGTCGAGAGGGCTGGATCGTGCAATCTTTACCGGGTGGTTTCGTCGATATCGTCGAGCGGAAGGACGGCGTGCTGCTCGATGCGTGGCTGGCGGCGCTGAAGCCGGTCGCCGTCGGCGCGGGCCAAGGCGCGGGGGTCGACTGGGCGGAGCATGCGCGCGCGTTGCTCGATTTGCTGCGGGTAACTGCCGCTGGCGGCGTGCCCGACCTCGATGCGGAGTCGGCAGGGCCGCTGCGGCGCTTCCTCGAGCGGCTTTCGCAGGATCTCGCGACGATGGGCGTGACGACGACGCAGACGGCGACCTTCATCTTCTCGCTGAAGAAGCCGCTGTTCGAGCGGCTCCGCAGCGAACTCGCGAACGAGCCCGTCAGGCTCGCTGCCGAAACCTGGCTCGCGAGCGAAGTCGTCGACAGGCTGGGCCTGTTCACGTTCTCGAGTTTCCAGCAGGCGCGCGAGGAGGTCATCCGCCGTCAGCAGGACGAGATGCTCGAGTTGTCGACGCCGGTGGTGAAGCTGTGGGATGGCGTGCTCGCACTGCCGATGATCGGGACGCTGGACAGCGCCCGCACGCAGTTGGTCATGGAGTCGTTGCTTCAGCGGATCGTCGAGAGCGGTGCGGAGATCGCGATCATCGACATCACCGGCGTGCCGACGGTCGACACGCTCGTCGCACAGCACCTGATCAAGACGGTGACCGCGATCCGGCTGATGGGTGCGGAGTGCATCGTCAGCGGGATCCGGCCGCAGATCGCGCAGACGATCGTGCACCTGGGCATCGACCTGACCGGCATCACGACCAAGGCGACGCTCGCCGACGCGCTTTCGCTGGCGCTGAACCAGACCGGCTTCGTGGTCTCCCGGCCGCAGCGCTGACGGCCGCCCGATGCAGCGCATACCGGTCCTCAGAATCGGCGAGTTCCTGCTGGTGACGATCCAGGTCGACATGCACGATCAGTTGGCGCTGACGCTGCAGGAGGACCTGACCGAACAGATCGAGCGGACCAGGGCGCGCGGCGTGCTGATCGACATCTCGGCGCTTGACATGGTGGACTCGTTCATCGGCCGGATGATCTCGACGATCTCCGGCACGGCGCGGATCCTGTCGGCGACGACCGTCGTCGTGGGCATGCGGCCGGCGGTCGCGATCACGCTGGTCGAGCTCGGGCTGACCCTTCCGGGCGTGCTGACGGCGCTGGACGCGGAGCGTGGCATGGCCAGGCTTCGGAGCACGATGACCGGGGAGGGCGCCGTCGATGGCGGTGATCCAGACGGCGCGTCTTGAACTGGCCAGCGAGCAGGACATCGTGCGCGCGCGCCAGGCGGTGCGAAAGCTCGCGCAGGAGCATCGCTTCGGCGTCGTCGACCAGACGAAGCTGGTCACGGCGGCGAGCGAGCTGGCGCGCAACGCCGTCGTCTACGGCGGCGGCGGGTTCGTCGAAATCGAGTTGCTGACGGAGGACGGGCGACGCGGCATGCGGCTGCGTTTCGTCGACGACGGGCCGGGCATCGCGGATGTCGGCCTGGCGATGACCGACGGATGGACCTCCGGAAAGGGCCTTGGCCTCGGCCTGAGCGGCGCGAAGCGCCTGTCGAGCGAGTTCGAGCTCGATTCGGCACCCGGTCGCGGCACGCGCGTGACCATCGCCCGCTGGATCTGACGATGCTCGCGCCGCTCGAATTGCCGATCCGTGATCCGAGCCAGGTCGGCGACGCGAGGCGGCGCGCCCTCGCGCTCGCGCGGCGCGCCGGTCTGAGCGAGACCGAGGCCGGGCGCATCGGCATCGTGGTGAACGAATTGGGCAACAACCTGCTGCAGCATGCCGGCGGCGGGTCGCTGCTCGTGCAATGGCGAACGTCGGGCTCGCGGGGATGCGTGTTCGAGGTCGTGTCGATCGACTCGGGTCCCGGCGTCGCCGACATCGACGAATGCCTGGCCGACGGGCATTCGACCGCCGGCACGCCCGGCAACGGCCTGGGCGCGGTGAGGCGCTTGTCCACCGAGTTCGACGCCTACTCGCAGCCCGGCAGGGGCACGATCGTGGTGTCGCGCACCGTGCCGAGCTCGGGCGTGGCGGGGGCGGGCGGGGCACCGTCGGCCGATCACACACGGAACGCGCCCCATTGGGCCGCCGTCTCGCTTCCTGCACCGCTCGAGACCGAGTGCGGCGATGCGTGGGCGGTGTCGAGCGACGCGACGACGATCCGCTTCATGCTGGCGGACGGCCTCGGCCACGGTCCGCACGCCGCGACGGCCGCGCGAGCGGTGTCGGACGCGTTCCACGCGGACCCCGGTGCCAGCCCCGAACGCTTTCTCGCCGCGGCCGGGCGCGGCGCGGCCGGCACCCGCGGGGCGGCCGTCGCCGCTGCCCAGCTGACGATCGCGAGCGATCGGGTGATGTTCGCCGGCATCGGCAACATCAGCGCGGCGATCGTCGCGCCGGGATCGTCGCGCGGGATGATGTCGCACAGCGGGATCGTCGGCGTGCAGGTCCGCACGATCAGGCAGTTCGAGCACTCGTGGCCGGACGACGCGTTGCTGGTCATGCACTCGGACGGGCTGCAGACGCGCTGGAACCTCGACGACCACCCTTCGCTTCGACGCCACGACCCGATGGTCGTCGTCGCCGCCCTGCTGCGCGACTACCGTCGCGGCCGGGACGACGTGACGGTGCTGGTGGCGTCCCGACGGCGGGCCGGGCGATGACGGCGGGGCGCGATCGGCCGCTCGATGCGATGTCGCGGGACGCGCTCGTTGCGCTCGTCGAGCGCCAGGCCGCCGACCTCGATGCGCTGGGCGCCGAACTGGCCGAGACGAACAACGGGGTGGTCGCGCTCTACGCCGAACTCGACGATCGGGCCGAACAGCTTCGGCAGGCGTCCGATCTGAAGAGCCGCTTCCTGTCCTACATGAGCCACGAGTTCCGCACGCCGCTGGGGTCGATCACGAGCCTCACGCGAATCCTGAAGGAGCAGGTCGACGGGCCGCTCACCGAGGAGCAGCGGCTGCAGGTGGGGCTGATCGCGCAGTGCGCGTCGGATCTGTCCGAGATGGTCGACGACCTGCTCGACCTGGCCAAGGTCGAGGCGGGGCGGATCACGATCTCGCCCGAGTGGTTCGAGATGGTCGACCTGTTCTCGGCCTTGCGCGGCATGTTCAAGCCGATCCTGTCGACGAAGCAGATCGACCTGGTCTTCGAGGCGCCGCCGTCGGTGGTGCCCTTGTTCACCGACCACAAGAAGATCTCGCAGATCCTGCGCAACTTCATCTCCAACGCGCTCAAGTTCACCGCCAGCGGGTCGGTCGTCGTCAGCGCGTCGTTCGACGGCGAAGAGACCGTGACCTTCTCGGTGGTGGACACCGGCATCGGCATCGCGAAGGAGAACCAGGCGTCGCTGTTCCACGACTTCGTCCAGCTCGAGTCGGTGGTCCAGAAGCGCCTGCGCGGCACCGGGCTCGGCCTGTCGCTGAGCAAGCGACTCGCGGAGCTGCTCGGGGGCACGGTCGGCGTCACCAGCGAGATCGGCGTGGGGTCCTGCTTCTTCGTGACGATCCCGGTGCGGCTGCCCGGCCACGCGTGCGATCCGCTCGACTCGCACTCGGCGCCGATCGAATCGGCTGCGCGCGACGATGGGTGAGCGCGCCCGCACGATCCTGGTCGTCGACGACACGACGGCCTCCCGCTACGCGACCAGCCGCATCCTGCGGGCTGCGGGCTTCAAGGTGCTCGAGGCGGCGACCGGCCGGGAGGGCGTCGACCAGGCCGACGCGGTGCCGGACGCGATCGTGCTCGACGTCAACCTCCCGGACATCGACGGCTTCGAAGTCGTCCGGATCCTGAAGTTGCGGCCGCGCACGGCGGCGATCCCGATCATCCACCTGTCGGCGTCCTTCGTGGACAGCGCCGATCTGGTCCACGGCCTGAACCAGGGCGCCGACGGCTATCTGACGCACCCGGTCGAAGGGCCGGTCCTCGTCGCGACGCTGAGCGCATTCATCAGGGCCCGAAGCGCCGAGGAGCGCCTGCGACGCAGCGAGGCGACCTTTCGCGCGATCTTCGAGATGGCCCTCAGCGGCATCGCGCTGATCGGCGACGACCTGCGCTTCAGGAAGGTGAACGACGCGCTGGGCGCGCTGCTCGGCAGGCCTGCGGCATCGTTCGACGGCGCGTGCTGGCTCGATCTCGTGCTGCCCGAGGAGCGCGCCGCGGCGCAGTCGTTCTGGAACGAGGCGAGGCGCTCGGGCACGGGCGTGGGCACCTACCGCATGCGCGATGCGGCGCAGTCGGTCCTGGCGCTCGACTGGCACGTGTCCAGGCACGTCGATCCCGGCGTCTGGCTGGCGCTCGTGATCGATCGCACCGGTGAACGCGCGGTCTCGGCCGAACGCGCGCGCCTGCTCGACGCGGAGCGCGCGGCGCGCGCCCAGGCCGAGCGCGCGTCGCGCACGAAGGACGAGTTCCTCGCGACGGTCTCGCACGAATTGCGATCGCCGCTGCAGGCGATCCTCGGCGGCGTGCAGCTGCTTCGGCATCGATTTCCGAACCTGGCGCCCGACGAGCGGCTGCCCTTCGACCTGGTCGAACGCAATGCCCGACGGTTGACCCAGCTCATCGAGGACCTGCTCGACATCTCGCGGGTGACCTCGGGCAAGCTGCGCCTGGAACTCGAGCACGTCGACCTGCGGCAGGTCGCGGCGGAGTCGGTCGCCGGCATCGATGCGGCTGCCGCCGACGCGTCGATCGTCCTGCAGCTGCAGGACTGCGCCTCGCCGTTGCCGGTACAGGCGGATCCGCTGCGGCTGACGCAGATCTTCCAGAACCTGCTGTCGAACGCGATCAAGTTCACGCCGCGCGGCGGGACGGTCAAGCTGACGCTCGCGCGCGACGGAGACTGTGCGCTGGTGTGCATCCAGGATACCGGCCGGGGGATCGGCAGCGAGTTCCTGCCGCACATCTTCGAGCAGTTCCGCCAGGAGGACGGCGGTAACACCCGACAGGTCGGCGGCCTGGGCCTTGGGCTGTCGATCGTGAAGCGGCTCACCGAGTTGCACGGCGGCACCGTCACCGCGCACAGCGACGGCAAGCAGAAGGGATCGACCTTCGTCCTGAGGCTGCCGCTGGACGAGCAGGCCTTCGCCGCAGCGGCGCCACCGTCCGATGAAGCCGACGCGCCTTCGCTCGACGGGCTCACCGTGCTGATCGTCGACGACGATGCCGATTGCCGCGTGGCCGTCTCGCGGATGCTCGGCGAGCGCGGTGCGTCCATCATCGAGGCGAAGGGCGCGGTGCAGGCCCTCGATCTGCTCGAGGTCGCGCGGGTCGACCTGATCGTCAGCGACATCGGCATGCCCGACGTCGACGGCTACGCGTTGATCAGGCAGGTCCGGGCAAGGGGCCACTCGGCGCAGGCGCTGCCGGCCATCGCGTTGACCGCGTTCGCCCGCGGCGAGGATCGGGCGTCGGCGACGCAGGCCGGCTTCCAGCAGCACCTGCCCAAGCCGATACGCTCGGATGCACTGCTTGCGGCGATCGCCCGGCTGGCCGGTCGCTGAATCGCGGCGGGGTACGCCGCACGCCCATCGACGACCGACGCGCGTCCGGCGCCCGCGTCGATCACTGCGCCGGGCGGGAGCCGAGCTTGCCGACTTCGGCCTCCAGCGACTGCACCCGATTGCGCAGCGACGCGATCGTCGCGTTGAGCGCGCCGACGTTGACGAACACCTCGTCCTGCGCCGGCGCGGAGAGCACGCCGGCGTAGCCGAGCCACGACGACTCGTAGACCTTCACGTTGGCGAAGCCGAGGTCGCGCAGCACGGCCGCCGTCTCCGACGCGCGCACGCCGCTCTGGCAGTAGACGATGGTCTCCTTGGCGGGATCGAGCGTCGCGTACAGCGCCTTCAGTTCGTCCTCCGGCTTGAGCGACATGCCGTCGCGGTTCTTCGCCTGCTTGCTCGCCAGCTTCGCCGCGGTCAGCGGGTCGCGCCAGTTCGCCTCGTACGGGATGTTCACCGCGCCGGTGATGTGGCCACCGCGGATCGCGCGCACGTCCTCGCCGGTGAACTCCTTCTTCGTGCGCACGTCGATCAACTGCGCGCCGCCCTGCTGCGCGAGCGCGACGACCTCCTTGGTCGACACCGCGCCGGCACCGCTGACGCTCAGGTTCAGCGCCACCGGCGGCAGCCGGGTCGCCTGCGTCTCGAGCGAATGGCCCGCCGCCTTCCACGCGTCGATGCCGCCGTGATAGACCTTGCCGAACCTGCCGCCGTAGTACTCGAGCATGCGGGCGGCGAAGTGGGCGATCGGGTCGCCGTTGCGCGTGTAGACGATCACGTCGCGGTTCAGGAAGTCGATCCCCGCCTGGCCGAAGAGCTGCGACGCCACCGCCGCCGACGGCGGATCCTCGCGGATCGGATCCCTGAAGAGCTCGCCGGCGGCACCGAAGTTCACGGCGCCGGGGAGGTGGCCTTCGGCATAGTCCTTCGCGCTGCGTGCGTCCCACACGATCGCACCTTCGTCCAGCGCCTTCCTGACCTGCGGCGTGTCGACGATCAACGACTGCGCATGGGAAGCGTGCGCTGCGATGGCGAGCAGCGCGGCCGCGAGGAGGCGGCGGGGGCCGGATGTCATGGGCGTCTCCAGTTCGGGTTGGGCGCTCGAATGCGCCGGAGGCGATCGTAGCGGTAACGCCGGTCGCGGGGAAGCGGCGGCGGCGTCGAACCGCAGCTGCACGCCGATACGAAGCCGCACTCCACCTTCCACACGCTGCGCCGCCGGCAGGGCCTGAGCGAGCGCGACATGTGGGGCATCACGCCATTCGACCAGCTCGCGTGCCGGATCCAGTTCCGCCACGCGTCCTACGCCGAAGCGCGTCAGCGCACCGGGCGTTGCCCGTCGATCGTGACCCGGGTCATCAGCCGGTCGTGGCCGGCGTAGTCCGGCACCGCCTTATGCATCGTGCTGCGGTTGTCCCACACGAGCACGTCGTTCGCTCGCCAGCGCACGCGGCAGCTGAGCTCGAAGCGCGCGCACTGTTCGTACAGGAACGCGAGGATCGGTGCGCTTTCCTCGGGCGTCATGCCGTCGAAGCGCTGCGCGTAGGTCCGGTTGACGAACAGGTGGCGGCGGCCGGTCCGCGGATGGCGGCACACCAGCGGGTGCACGACCTCCCGGTCGCCGGCCTCGACGTCGAGGTCGAGGCGGGTACTGGTCGCGTCGTAGCGCCGGTTCTGCGCGCGGTAGAGCGAGCCGAAGATCCGGGTGCCGCTGTGCACGACGTCGAGCCGGTCGATCATGTCGCGAAAGGCGGGCGACAGTGCGTCGTACGCGGCGTACGTGCTGAGAAAGCCGGTGTCGCCGCCGTGCGGCGGTACCTGGACCGCCCGCATCACCACGGCCGCCGGCGGCTCGTCGAGGAAGGTGCTGTCGGCGTGCCAGTTCTCGCCGACGACGCGGCCGGTGTCGTTCGCGCCGCGCCGGATCACCTGGACGTCGGGGTAGCCGTCGATGTGGTGGAGCTGCGGCACGCGGCCCACCGGGCCGAACAGCGCGGCGAACGCGCGGTGCGCGTCGTGCGAGATGTCCTGTCCCGGCAGCACGATGACCGCGTGGCGCTCGAAGGCCGCCAGCACCTCCTGTGCCACCGCCGGCGGCAGCGGCTCGCGAAGATCGACGCCGTGGATCTCGGCGCCGAGCACGCCGGTCAGCGGTTCGACGCGGATGTGGCGATACGTCGGCGCGGCGGCAGCGGCGCTTGTCATTGATTCACCACGAGGCCGGCGTCGCGGATGATCCCGCCGAGCTTTCGCACGTCGTCCTCGAGCCACTTGCGGATCGCGGCGGAATCGACGAACACGGGTTGCACGTCGATGTCCTCGAGCCGCTTGAGCACGGCGGGATCCTGCATCGCGGTGCGGACCGCGCCTTCCAGCTTGCGCAGCACCGCCGGCGGGGTGCCCTTCGGCGCGGAGATGTTGACGAAGGCCTCGTTGCCGTCGAGCGCGGCGAAGCCGGTCTCGCCGGTGGTGGGCACGTCGGGCATCGACGGCAGTCGCTTCGGCCGCTGGACCGCGAGTACGCGGATCTCGGTGCCGTGCAGGTTGCGCACCAGCGCGCTGTACGGCAGCGCGCAGGCCTGCACGTCGGTGCCCGCGCGCAGCGCGGTCAGCGCCGGGGCGAGGCCGTTGTAGGGGACGTGCGTGACGTCGATCGGCGCACCTCCTGCGGCCGCCTGCCGCTTGAGCATCTCGAGCTGCAGGTGGTTCAGGCCGCCGACGCCGGTCGTGCAGAAGTTCACCGGACTGCCCTTGCCCCGCGCGAGCGCGACGAGCGCCTGCAGCGTCTTCGCCGGCACCTTGGCGTTGACGGCGAACAGCGAGGTGTTGGTCGACACGCCGGCGATCGGCGCGAAGTCCGACAGCTGCAGCGTGTAGCCCTTGACCAGCAGGTGCAGGAAGCCGAAGGCCGAGCCCGAGGTGATGAACAGCGTGTGACCGTCGGGCGCGGCGGACGCGACCGAGCGCGCGCCGACCGAGCTGCCGGCGCCGGGCCGGTTGACGACGACGACCGGCTGGCCGAGGTCTTCCTTCATGCGATCGGCGAGGATCCGCGCGGTGAGATCGAGGCTGCCGCCCGGGGCGAAGGGCACGACGAGGCTGATCGGCCGCGACGGGAAGGCGGCCTCCTGCGCCGGCGCCGGTGCCGGCGCGGCGCCGAGCGCCGTCGCGAGCGCGCAGGCCGCGAGGGTCGCGAAGGTGGCGCGCCGTGGCGCCCGTCGCGAGGCCTTCGCGCCGCGCGGGAAGTTCGGGTCGGTGTCGGGGAGGGTGCGCATCGGTGCTCCGTGTGTGCGTGTCTGGCGGGTGCAGGCATGGTAGCGGGACGCGGGGCGGCCGCGGCGCGCCCGCGTTTCGGACGCGCCTTCGGGAAAGGCGCCGATCCGTCGGCCGGCCTGACGCCCGCGACGAACCCGGATCGCGGTGCCGGCGGGCGTGAAGGAGTTCACCCGCGTGTGCAGCCGGCGTTCCTAGGATGCACGGATCTCCTGGAGGGCGATCCGTGGCGACAGTCGTGCGGGCTTTGCGCGTTGCGTTGCAGGCGGCCGTCGTGGCCGGGTTGCTGTCGGCCTGTGGGGCCGGCTCGGAGGATCCAGGCGGTGCGTCGACGCAGCCGTTGCCGGCCGCGATGGGCCGGGGCGACGCGGACGGTGCCGACACGTCCGGGTTCGGGCCGGTCACGACCCCGGTTTCGCCCATCCTGCCGCCGACGGGCACGAGTGCGGTCGTGCCCACGCTCGCCGACGGCGCACGGGCGACCGAGCCGGTGCTCTCGCGCGTCGCCACGAAGGACGTGCCGTCGAGCCCGGGGGCCGACGCCGCGGCGAAGGGCGCGTGGTCGCCGGCACGTGCGTGGCCGGTGATCGCGATCCACGCGGCGCTGCTGGCCGACGGCCGCGTGATGACCTATGGCACCGATCGCAACGGCAAGCAGGGCGCGTCGCTGCTGTACGACGTCTGGGATCCGGCGGCGGCCCGCATCGACCAGGGGCACCTCACGCTGGACAATGCCACCGGCACCGATCTGTTCTGCAGCGCGCAGACGCTGCTGCCGCTGACGGGACAGCTGTTCATCGCCGGTGGCGACATCGTCGTCAACGGCTCGACGACGAACACCGCGAATCGGAACACCACGCTGTTCGACCCGACCGCGAACACGCTGACGCGCGGCGTCGACATGAACCGTCCGCGCTGGTATTCGAGCGTCACGACGCTGGCGAGCGGCGCGACCTACGTGCAGGGCGGTTTGTCGGGCACCGACTTTCCGGAGCTCAGGCTGTCGAGCGGCGGCCTGCAACTGCTCGGCACCGCGCCGACCGGTGGGCTCGACTACTGGTACCCGCGCAACTTCGTCGCGCCCGACGGACGCGTGTTCGGCTTCGACATCCAGGGTCGCATGTACGCCGTCGACACGCAGGGCACCGGCAGCATCGAACGCTTCGACAACCTGGTGATGGACCTGATGGGCTCGGGCTCGACGGCAGTGCTGTACGCGCCGGGCCGGGTGCTGCAGATCGGCGGCAATACGCCGCGCAGCGCCGTCGTCGACTTCACCGGCCCGCTGCCGGTGGTCACCGAGACGTCGCCCCTCGCCGGCAAGCGCTTCTGGGCGACCGGAACCGTGTTGCCGGACGGCCGCGTCCTCGCCACCGGCGGCAGCGCGGTCGAGAACGCGCTGACCGGCGTCGACAACACGGCGGCGCTGTGGGACCCGGTGACCGGCCGCTGGACGGTCGGCGCGAGCGCGTCGTTCGCACGTCTCTATCATTCGACCGCGCTGCTGCTGCCCGACGCGACGGTACTCGTGGCGGGTGGCGGCGCGCCCGGTCCGCTGATCAACACGAACGCGGAGATCTACTATCCGCCCTACCTGTTCAACGCGGCGGGCCAGCTGGCGGCCCGGCCTCAGCTCGCGAGCGTGCCGGCGACGTTGACGCCGGGCGAGCACTTCGCCGTCGATCTCGCGGTCGGCTCGCTGGCCGATCGGCTCGTGCTGATCCGCGCCGGCTCGGTCACGCACTCGGTCAATTTCGACCAGCGCAGGATCGAGCTGCCGGTGCAGCGCGTGGGTACGCGCCTCAACACCGAGTTGCCGCGCAATCCGGCGACCGTGCCGCCCGGCTTCTACCTGATGTTCGCGATCGACACCGCGGGCGTGCCGTCCGTCGCGAAGATCGTCCGGGTCGCACCGGGCCAGGCCGCCGACATCGACGCCGACTGGACGGGTCGCCTCGGCGGACACGGTGCAGCACCCTTCAGCCTCGAATGCCCGATCGGCGAAGCGGCGGTGGGCGTGCGCGGCAGCGTCGGCGGCGGCGGCATCGCGAGCATCGGGCCGCGCTGCGTCACGCTGCGAGCCGACGGTCACTGGGTGGGCACGCCGGTCGATCGCGGCCTCGCGGGCGTCGCCGGCACGACCGCGTTCACGCGCACGTGCGCTACCGACAGCGCGCTGGTCGGCCTTCGCGGCACGGCCGACGCGAGCCTGTCGTCGCTGGTCCTGTCGTGCAGGAAGCTCAAGACGGCCGGCCGCGTCGAGGATGCGCGGGTCGAGCTGGCAGCGGTCGGCTCGGCCGTCGGCACCGCGCGCCCGTATCGCGCCTGCGGCTTCGATCACCCTGCCCATGCCCTTTACGGCACCGCCGGCGCATCGGTCGAATCGCTGGGTCTGCTGTGCCGCGGGGATCCGGAAGGCAGCGGCTCGAACCAGCCGCCGGTGGCGACGTCGCCGGGCTTCCAGACCGGGAAGGTGGGGACGGCGGTGTCGCTTCAGATCGTCGCGACCGACCCGGACCTCGACGCGCTCGCGTTCTCGGCGGCGAACCTGCCGGCGGGCCTGCAGATCAACCCGCAGAGCGGGCGCATCACGGGCGTGCCGACGACGATCGGCGCGCGCAGCGTCACCGTCACCGTCGGCGACGGCGCGTCGAGCACGATCATCGGCTTCGACTGGGAGATCTTCCCCGCCGGCGACAACGCGCCGGTGCTGCGTGCGCCGGGCGACCAGCAGAGCTTCGTCGGATCGGCGGTGTCGCTGGCGCTGCAGAGCTTCGACCCGGACGGCCAGCCGCTCGCGTTTTCGGCGATCGGCCTGCCGACGGGGCTGGTGCTGAATCCGTCGACGGGTCTGATCGGCGGCACGCCGAGCAGCATCGGATCGTTCGCGGTGACGGTGTCGGCGTCGGACGGCACGCGCACCACGCAGGCGAACTTCACCTGGCAGATCGTGTCGCAGACGCCGCCGCCGGAAACCTGCAATCGGCTGAGCAACGGCGACTTCGAGCTCGGCACCTCGGGCTGGGAACTGGAAGCAGACGTCGCGATCGTGAGCGGCGGGCGCAACGCCAGTTCGGCGGCACGGGTGGGCAACGGCTGGATCGGTTCGCGCGCGTCGGTCTTCGCGGACGACACCTACGAGGTCAGCTTCTTCCATCGATCGACCGGCAGCGGCTGGGCGGGGATGGGGCTGGACTTCTTCGATGCGGCCGGCACGAACATCGGCTCGAAGACCGCGACGCTCCCGATGGCCGCGGCGTTCGAGGAATACCGGATGGTCGTTTCGCCACCCGCGGGCACCGCGGTGATGCGCTTCTGGGTCTATGCCGCCGAGTCTCGCGTGCTGACGATCGACGACGTCGACCTCAGGCGCGTCGGCTGCGGCGGGCCCCCACCGGCGCCCGACGCCTGCAACCGGATCGGGAACCCGGGCTTCGAGGCGGGTACGACCGGCTGGGAACTGCATGCGGTCACGGCCCTCGTCGGGTCGGCGCGTGCCGGCGCTGCGGCGCTCTCGATGACCGACGGATGGATCGGCAGCCAGGTGCCCGCGGCGGCCGGCCAGCGCATCACCGCCAGCGGCTGGTTCAAGGTCGGCGCGCAGGGCGGATGGGCGGGCCTGGGCATCGACTTCCTCGACGCGGCAGGCAACGAGCTCGCGGACTTCAGCGGCACGCTGAGCGAGACCGACACCTTCTCGCCGTACCAGCTGACGGCGACCGCGCCGGCGGGCACTGTCGCCGCCCGCCTGTGGGTGTGGGCGAGCCCCGGGCTCGAGGTCGTCGTCGACGAAGCCGGCATGAAGCTCGCCGGCTGCGGCGAGGCGGTCACCGACCCCTGCAACCGATTGCCGAATCCCGGCTTCGAACGCGGTCTCACCGACTGGGAACGCGAGGCCGAGGCCGCGATCGTCCCGGGCGCCCGCTCGGGCGTCAATGCGGTGACGGTGCGCAACGGGTGGATCGGCTCGCGGATCGTCGGCGTGGCGAACCGTTCCTATACCGGGCGCGTCCAGTACCAGCGCTCGGCCGCCGGCGGCTATGCGGTGATGGGCATCGACTACTTCGACGCGGACGGCACCGATCTCGGCGAGAGCGTCCAGGTCCTGGGCGCGTCGTCCGGCTGGACCTCGGCGAGCGTCACCGGCACGTCGCCGGCCGGCACGGCGTTCATCCGCCTCTGGGTCTACGTCGATGGCGACCTGACACTGACGATCGACGACGCGGACCTGCGCGAGACGAACTGCAGCGTGCCGCCGCCGCCCGAACCGTGCAACGCGATCGCGAACCCGGGCTTCGAACAGGGCTTCGAGGGCTGGCAGCGCGACGCATACGCCCGCACGATCGTGGACTCGCGTACCGGCAGCAAGGCGGCCGAGTTCCGCGGTGGCTGGATCGGCGCGACGGGACCGGTGCAGGCCGGTGCCGCCTACGTCGCGTCGGCCTACGTCAAGATCGTCGGCGCGTCGGGCTGGGCCGCGATCGGGGTGAAGTGGTTCGACGCGGCGGGCGCGGAACTGCGCGACGACGTGGCGTCGCTCGACAACCGGACGCAGTACGGCGAGGCGGTGCTCGCGGTGACGGCACCGGCGGGTGCGACCCGCGCGCGGTTGTGGCTGTACGCGGTCGGTGGTCGGGTGATGACGGTCGACGACGTCGGGCTGCGCCGGGTGGGTTGCGCCGGCGGATAGGCGCAGCAGATGGCAGTAAACGCCTGGCATGCCGGCGTCGGCGACCGACGCCGACGTTGCGTGGCCTGCAAGCCGTGGTATGGCGGCGGACGGGCACGACCGGGGGAAGGTGCCGGGCCGTCAGCGGAAACGCCAGGTGATGGCGCCGAGCAGCGAGGTGGTGCGCGCGTCGCCGGTGCTGAAGTCGCGCGTCAGTCCGAGCGCGAGTTCGAGGTCTTGGGTCGGCGCGTGGACGACGCCGATCTGCGCGTAGCCCTGATGGCGCTTGCCACCGCGCGCCTCGGTGCTCTGCACGCCAAGGTCGAAGGTGGCCTTCCATCGTTCGTCGAGCGTCACGACGGGCGCGACCGAGAGCCTGAACTGGTCGCGCCGCAGCGTCGCGGCGAGCGCCTCGTCCTTCGCGTCGACCCGGGCCCACGCCAGGTTCGCGTTCAGTTCGCCCCACGACATGGCCTGCGTCGCGATCAACGTCATCCGCCAGGAGGGCTTGGCCGTGCCGAGCCCCTGGCGCTCGCGCGCCTCGCTGATCGGCAGCACCAGCTCGGGCTTCGCGCCGAACGACAGGCCTGAGGCCTTGTCCTCCCGAAAGCGCCACTTGGCGCCGATCGACGGATTGCCCCAGCCGCTCGTCCGGCTGCCGTCCGCCGGCCGCTGGCGCTGCCAGGCCGGCGAGACCAAGACGTCGAGCGTGTCGGTGATGCCTCGCGTGTAGGCGAGCGGAACCTCGACGCTTCGAGCGGTGCCCTCCGACTCGCCGGTGCGGGCGAAGTCGAGCCCCGCCTCGATCTGGTTGCCGCCCGCGCCCTGGGTGCCGGTATCGTCGGTCACGAGCGGCTGGAGCGCGAGCGCGGCACCTGCGAAGACAAGGAGTGCGACCGTGAGCGTCGCTGTGGTCGAGGTCGGCAACGTCATCGGAGGCATGGGCCCAATGTGGGCAGTGGAAGGGGGTCAGCGGTCGCTCAGCCGCGTCGGTCGCGGAATGCGAGCGCGGCTTCGACGCGGTTGCGGACCTGCAGTTTCTGCAGGATGTTGGTCATGTAGTGCTTGATGGTCTTTTCCTGCAGATCCAGCTGCCGGGCGACCTCCTTGTTGCTCTGGCCGAGCGCGACGAGCTTCAGGATCTGCTCCTCGCGCTGCGTCAGCGAGCTGAACGGATCGCTGCTGCCTGACCGGCCTGCGCTCCCCGGCTCCAGTGCGACCAGGACGCGGGCGGCGAGGTCGGGCGACACGAACGACGAGCCCGCTGCGACGCTGCGAAGCGCCTCCATCAGTTCGCGTGCGCCGATGCCCTTGAGCACGTAGCCGCTGGCGCCGGCCTGGAGCGCAGCGAACACGTCCTCCTCGGTCTCGGACACCGTCAGCATGACGATGCGGACCGCAGGATAGCGACGGCCGATCTCTGCCGCGGCGGCGATGCCGCCGCCCGGCATCGAGATGTCGAGACAGACGAGGTCGGGCAGGTGCCGATCGACCAGCGCGACGGCGTCGTCGGCCGATCCGCCTTCGCCGAGGACCTCGAAATCGTCCGCCTCCTGGAGGGTGCGCACCACGCCGCCGCGAAACAGCGGATGGTCGTCGACGACGACGACGCGGATCGTGGCGGTCATCCGTCAGGACTCCATGGACAAGGTCAGCGTCAGCCGGGTGCCATTGCCGGGCCGGCTGTCGACCTGCAGGCTGCCACCGATGCTCTCGACGCGCTCGCGAAGGCCTTCGAGGCCGATCGACTGCGCCCTGGACGGCGGCACCGAGGGATCGAAGCCGCGACCGTCGTCCTCGACGGTGCACGCAAGCATGTGGTCGGATACGCGGCAGGTGACGCGCAGGGCACGGGCTTCGGCGTGCCGGAAGGCGTTCATCAGGCCTTCCTGCACGAAGCGGTACAGGCAGATCGAGGTCGAATGCGGCGGCACCTCGCCTGCATCGAAGTCGCTGCCAAGCACGACCTGGGCAGCGATGCCGGTACGCCGGCGATGCGCGGCGACTGCCGACGTCACCACGTCGCCGATCGACACGTTCTTGAGTTCCGGCAGCGTGAGGCCGCGGCACAGCAGGCGGATGTCGCGCAGCGCTTCCTGCAGGGACAGGCGGATCTGATCGGCCTCCGCCGCTTGAGCCCCGATGCGACCCTCGCCGGGTGCGCCGAGCCGCATCGTGGCCAATGCCAGCGCCTGCGCAGGACCATCGTGCAGCTCGGCTGAGATGCGGCGCAGGTAACGCTCGTTCAGTTCGCCCGAGCGCCGCGACGCCGCCTGCACGCGTCTGCTCAGGATTTCGTTCTGCCTCGACACGCGTGCAACTTCGGCCAGCTGCGTCGACAGTTCGGCGTACTGGCGGGCGATGGTCTGGCTGCCGCGGCGCACGATGCCGAAGAGCACGCCGAAGGTCGAGAGCATGATCGTCGCGACGAGCAGCCACGACTTCAGGCGCGCGTGAAACAGATCGCGGCGCAACGAGACGCCATTCTGGTAGAGCTCCGCCACGGCGATGATCTCGCCGGTCACGCTCGAGTGGATCGGGTTGTAGGTCTCGAGCAGCGGAAGGCCGCTTGCCCGTTCGCCATTCGATTCATTGCCGTCGAGTTCGTCGAAGGCCGCCATCAGTCGGCCGTTCCAGGCGCCGCGTAGTCGCGGCCCTTCCGCGAAGCGCTTGCCGATGAGCGACGCATCGGTACTGAAGACGATCAGTCCGCCCTTCTTCCAGATTTTCGCCGAGATGATCCGACTTGACGCCGACGGCTCTGCGAGCAGCTGCATCAGCCGGGCCGCTGCGGCGTCGGACAGCGCGTCGCCGCCCTCGAGATCCTGCGACAGCGGCGCGATCAGGCCTTCGATGTACACGGCGGTCGATTGGACCGAGTTGCGGACCACGTTCTCGGTGATCGACGCGTTCACCCAGGTGCCGACGACGAGCATGCCGACCAGCGTCACCCCGCTGCCGGTCAGGGCGAATCGCTGGTCCAGGCGCAGGTTGCCGAGCCAGCCGGAGAGCCGATCGATAAGGCGGGTGCCCGAGCCGTGCGAACCGGTGTCGTTCGAGCCGGGCGGCGGCGACACCGTGCGAGCGTCCGCAGGCATATGCGGGGGCGTGCTCGCGGTCTCTGCTGCCGTCGCCGTCGAGGCCGTCGTAGCGGTCGTCATTGGCGAATGGTAGTCGAGCCCTCGGTGCCTGCGGCCCGGCGGCCGTGCGGGGTCGGCGGGTCGCCGCGTGACGCCTTCGATCCGGCGCCGTCGGATCAGGTCTGCGTACGGGCTTCGCCGGCCGCGTGATCCAGGCCGTCTCGACCGCACGCGTACCCGTGGTCGCCAGCCGCTGCGCCGGGGGTATGCCGGTCTGCAGGCAGCATCCGGCGCAGCGTATCGTCCTTGCGAACGACGTGATGGTAGATCGCGGCGGCAGCGTGCAGGCCGATCACGTAGTAGAGAAGCGAACCGATCTGCTTGTGCAGCGCCTCGAGGTCCTTCGCGAGTGCCTTGTCGGTTCCGGTCAGCATCGGCAGCTCGACGCCGAAGAACAGCGGCACCGGCTTGCCCGCCGCGCTCAGCGTGAACCAACCGAGCAGCGGCATGCCGATCAGTGCGGCGTACAGCACCCAGTGGGCGCCGTCGGCAAGCACGCGTTGCCAGGCAGGCGGTGCCGGCGACACCGGCGGCCTGTCCTTCGACGCAGCGCGGTTCAGCATCCGCGCGATCGTCATCAGCAGGATCACCATGCCGAGCGCGAAATGCCAGCCCTTGATTTCCTCTCGTGCCACTGTCCCCTTGGCGAACAGCACCCTGAGCTCGATGGTTGCGAACGTCGCGATCATCACGAGCAGCGTCAGCCAGTGAATCACGATCGTGAGGCGGGTGTAGCGGTTGGCTTTCGGCTGTCCTGGACGCATGGCGTGCTCCGGAAATGGGTGGTCGCGGCCGGATCGCCGCAGACGTGGTGTCGATCATCGGTGCTGCGGCGCACGGCGAACAGGGTCCGTGGTCCGGGCCCCGGGGCGCCGGAAGTCCGACGCTGCGTCGGACGAAAGTCCGAAGGGCGCGGATCGCGGTGATACCGCGATCCGGTAGAGGATTCCGTCGGCGTGGTGGTTGCCGAGCCCGAGACCTGGACCCGCGGCGTCGCTCGCGCCGGCCGACGTCGGCGGGGCAGCCGGTCAGGCGGTCGGCAGTCCTGTGCGTACTCGACGAGTCCGCGTCCGCCCGTCTATGATCGGCGCGCGGGCCATGCGCGTCGACGCGTTCGCCCCTCGAAGAAGACAGTCCTTTCGGAGACAAGCGAATGATCCAGTCATCGGCTGCGGCCGCAGCCCTGCTTTCCGCGCTCGCCCTCGGCACGGTGGCCGCCCCTTCTGCGCACGCCGCCTACCCCGACCGGCCGATCCGCCTGATCGTGCCCTACCCGCCGGGCGGGCTCACCGACGCATCGGCACGGATGATCGCGAAGTCGCTGTCGGCGCGGCTCGGCCAGCCGATCGTCATCGACAACGTCGCCGGCGGGGGCGGCAACATCGGCGCCGACAAGGCGGCCAAGTCGCCGCCCGACGGGTATACGCTCTACGTCGGCAACAACGCGACCGTCGGCCTGAACACGCTGATGTACAAGAGCCTGCCCTTCGATCCGATCAAGGACCTGGCGCCGATCGCGCAGTACGCCGAATCGCAGACGGTGCTCGTCGTGCATCCGTCGGTGCCGGCGACGTCGGTCGCCGAGCTGGTCGCGCTCGCGAAGGCGAAACCGGGCGCACTCAACTTCGGCTCGACGGGCAAGGGCGGCCTGAGCCACCTGGTGGGCGAACTGTTCAACAACGCGACCGGCGTGAAGACGGTCCACATCCCGTACAAGGGAACCGGGCCTGCACTGACGGATCTGCTCGGCGGCCAGATCCAGATGATGTTCAACGACACGGTGATTCCGCACGTCAAGAGCGGCAAGCTCCGCGCACTCGCGGTGACTGGCCGGCAGCGCTGGGACGAACTGCCGCAGGTCCCGACGCTCGCCGAACTGGGGATCGGCGGCTACGAGACCTACAACTGGTTCGGCATCTTCGCGCCGGCCGGCACGCCGGTGGAGATCGTCGGGCAGCTCAATCGGGCGCTGGTCGAGGTCGTGGGCGAGCCGGACTCGCAGGCGTGGCTGCGATCGCGCGGTGCGGCCGGCAGGACCGGCTCGAGCGCGGCGTTCGCGGCGTTCATCGCCGAAGACCTGGCGAAGTGGACACGCCTGGTCAGGGCGGTCGGCATCACCGCGGAGTAGCACCGATGGCGATCAGCCTGTTTCCGGTCACGCCGGATTTCGTCGCGGAAGTCGGCGACGTCGACCTGTCCAAGCCGTTGTCCGACGAGGACGACGAGGCGATCCGGCAGGCGTTCCTCAAGTACGCGGTGCTCGTCTTCCCCGGCCAGCAGCTGACTGCCGACCAGCACGTCGCGTTCGCCGAGCGCTTCGGTCCGATGGAACCGAACATCAACACCTACCAGGACGAGATCAGGAAGGAGCGGATCGACAGCCGGATCTCGGACGTGTCCAACCTCGACCACGACGACGAACTGCTGCCGGCGCACAGCCGCAAGCGGCGCTCGGGCCTGGCGAACCGCCTGTGGCACACCGACAGCATCTTCCGGCACGTGCCGGCGCGTGCGTCGCTGCTCTACGCGCGCACCGTCGCGCCGGTCGGCGGGTTGACCGAGTTCGCGGACATGCGCGCAGCGTGGGACGCCTTGCCGGACGCAACGCGTCGCCGCATCGACGGGCGGATCGTCGAGCACTCGATCTTCCATTCGCGGGCCAGCATCGGCATGACCGACTACACGGCCCGCGAGCGGGCGTCGCTGCCGCCGGCGCGGCAGCTGATGGTGCGGACGTTGCCGGAGACCGGTCGGCGTGCGCTCTACCTGGCGTCACACGCGGTCTTCGTCGTCGACATGCCGGCCGACGAGAGTTCGCGCTTGATCGGTGAACTGATGGACCACGCGACGCAGCGCCGGTTCGTCTATTCGCATCGGTGGCGGGTCGACGACCTCGTGCTCTGGGACAACCGCTGCACGATGCATCGGGGCACCGTCTACGACGAGCAACGGTGGAAGCGCGACATGCGGCGGGCGACGGTGTCGGACGTGGGAAACACGGTCGAGCTGGCCGAAGCCGCCGCGCCCCGGGCGGGCGCCTGAACGCTCGGGTCCAGCGCCGCAGCCGGACCCTCCGGCGGGCAACGCGGCGCCGCGCGCACCGCGACTACAATCGTCGACCGACTTCGTGCAGTCCGCATCGAGGGCGACGGGCCATCGAAGATCGACGGCCGGCAGCCCAGCTCCCCGACGTATTCCCATGGATGTCCGAACCCGCAAGCTGCCCAACGGCCTCACCCTCGCGTCGGCGAGCCTGCCGGCCGCGCGCACCGCGGCCGTCGCCTGCATGATCCG
The DNA here is from genome assembly GCA_050248115.1 of Lautropia sp. GTDB lineage: Bacteria > Pseudomonadota > Gammaproteobacteria > Burkholderiales > Burkholderiaceae_E > Lautropia. The sequence continues at coordinate 590,999 of JBFWSZ010000004.1, read as the reverse complement.
TGTCGGCTCGCGCGACGAAGCCGCGTCGGCGAGCGGCATCTCGCACTTCCTCGAGCACATGGCGTTCAAGGGCACCGAGACGCGCGACGCGCGGGCGATCTCGCTCGAGATCGAGCAGGTCGGTGCGTCGATGAACGCGTGGACCGCCAAGGACCACACCGTGTATCACGCCGACCTGCTCGGCGAGCACATGCCGCTCGCGCTCGACGTGCTCGCCGACGTGATCCGGCGCTCGACCTTTCCGCCCGAGGAGATCGAGCGCGAGCGCCACGTGATCCTCCAGGAGATGGACGAAGCGCGCGACGATCCGGAGAGCGCCGCGCAGGACGCGTTCGACGCGCAGGCCTTCCCGCGGCAGGCGCTCGGTCGCCCGATCCTGGGCACCGCACGACGGGTGAAGGCCTTCGTGCGCGAGGACCTGGTGCGGCACGTCGACGCGTACTACCGCGCGTCGAACATGGTCGTGATCGCGGCAGGCGACGTCGACCACGCGGCGTTCGAGGACGCGGTCGAGGCGCGCTTCGGCGACCTGCACGCCGGCACGCCGGTGCCGCGGGAGGCGGCGCGCTACGCCGGAGGCCTGGCGCACGTCGACGATGCCGCGAGCCAGTGTGCGGTGCTGCTCGGCTGGCCGGTGCCCGCGCGCACCGACGCCGGGTGGCCGGTGCACGAACTGCTCGCCGAACTGCTCGGCGGGGGGGCGTCGTCGCCGTTGTTCCAGTCGGTGCGCGAGCGCCGGGGGCTCGCGTATCGCGTCGACGCCTGGGCGGAAGGCCACGAGGACGCGGGCACGCTGCAGATCGCCGCCGGCGTGGCGTCGCGCAACCTGCGCGTGTTCTTCGAGGTGATCGCCGACGAGCTGCTGGCGCTGACGCGACGCATCGCACCGGAGGATCTGGAACGGGTGCACAACCAGCAGCGCATGCGCGTCGCGCGGATGCTCGAGAGTCCGACGGCGCTCGCGGAGCGCATCGGGCTCGACCTGCTCGAGAGCGGGCGGGCGCGCTCGCCCGACGAGCTGCTCGCGACGGCGCTCGCGACCGGTGCCGCGGACCTGTCGCGCGCGGCCGCCGAGATGCTGTCGCGCGAGCCTACGCTCGCACTGGTCGGACGGATGGGGCGCGGCGACCCGCTCGCGGGGCTGCGGCGGCGCCTGGCGGGCTGAACCGCGGGGCCGGCGGCGCGGCGGTGCCCGACGCGCCGCCCGGCGCTTCAGCGACCCTGCGCGCGGCCGCGCTCGAGTTGCGCGAGCGTGCCGATCGCGCCGGCGGTCACCGCCGGATCGATCGGCTTGCCGTTGATCTTCAGCATGCCGTTCCTCAGTTCGAGCGAGGTCGACAGCCTGCCGTCGGCATGGCGCAGGAATCCCTGCTCGACGAGCGGCCTGGCGCCGTCGGCGATCATCGATCGCAGCGCCTCCGGCGACGGCGGTGCGCCGCCGCCCGCTTCGGCCATCGCCATCGCGGCGAACTTGCCGATCACCGCCTCGGCGAGCGATGCATTGGCCGTCACGCCGATCCTGGAGAGCAGCTGTGCGGGCGAGTCGAGGTCCGCCTCGTCGATCGCGCCGATGCTCACCGCGTAGTCGACGCGTGCCTCGCCTTCCGGCAACGTCAGCGCGAGGCGGTCGACCGCGAACCGCGGCTCGTGCTTGAGCAGGCGAACGAGCGTGGGCCTGACTTCGTCGAAGGCCGGTGCGAGGCAGTCTTCGACCTGTTCGTCCGGCAGGCCGACGCACTCGAAGGGGCGCTTCGCGAGGACGGCCTTGATCCCGTCGACCAGCGTCTGCAGGTGCAGGTGCCCGATCGAGGTGTCGTAGTCGAGTCGGCCGATTTCCTTGCCGCCGACGACGAGGCGGCCGAACTGCAGCTTCTGCGATTGCCCGAGGAAGCCGTCGGTGACGGCGGTGCTCGAGCTGGCGACGACGTCGGCCATCCGCACCTCGGTCGGCTCGCCGGCACCCGGCGACGGCGCACGCATGCTGATCGACTGCATCTTCATCGTGCTGTCGTCGTCGAAGAGCCATCCCTCGACGCGCCTGCCGCCGCCTTCGAAGCGCGCGTCGCTGGTCTCGATGCGGGTGCCGTCGGGCGCTTCCAGCTTCAGCGGCCCGAAGCGGCCTTCGTAGCGTACCTGCGACTGGTCTGCGGACAGGTCCGAGGTCATCGTCATGCCCTGCCACTCGAAGCGTGCGCCGGTCGCGGGATCGACCGACGCGCCGCTCGCGCGCTGCAGCGTCGCGAGGACGGCGTCGTCGAATCTCACCGGCGCGAACTCGACGGTCGAGCGCGAGGCGCCGTCGAAGGAGACGCGGGTGCTCGCGGCGATCGGCGCGCGCTCGCCGAATAACGCGACCACCCGCGACCGGATCGCCTCCGGCACGACGAGTTCGGTGTCCACGCGCGCCGCGGCGAGGCCGCCGCCGGTGAACGGGCCGTGCGCGATGCGATGGCGCAGCGTGAGTTCGAAGCCCGCCTTGCCGCCGGTGTCGCCTGGCAGCGTGCGATCGGGCCAGCCGATCGCCAGCGTCACCTCGGCGGTGGCGGAGGTCAGCGAGCGGTCGTAGTGGCGCTCGCGGACCTTGACGAACGGCAGCTCGGCGAGCTGGTCGTACTTCTCGTTCAGCGTGCGCTCGATGGCCCGGCCCGAGTAGACGCTGAGACCGGCCCACGCGCAGGCGGTGGTGGCGGCGAGCGCGGCGGCGATGACGAGGGGCTTGGATAGCAGGGTGTTCGAGCGCATCGAGAGGATCCAGGGAGCGGGTGACGGGGCGGCACGCGTGGTGCGGGCGATGCGTGAGTCGCACGGCACCCCCATGCCGTTCATGCCCGAACTGGACCATGTTCGTTGCGTCCGGAACACGCGCGGCCGACGGCCGGTCGGCGCGCTCGCACCGGCGTGCGCCCGGGCGGGCACCGCCTTCGAGCCTGCCGCCGGTATGCCCTCGAGCACTCGTGCTGCGCCGCGATGGGATCATCGGGGTCGGCACCCGGGCCGGCACCACACGATGTAAGGCGCTACCCATGCAGCAAGGACACGGATCGTTACCCGTCAGGCTCACCCACCTCGAAGCGGAAGGCTTTGGCACGGTCGCGCACGACACCGGGAACACGTCGATGCGCGCGCGCCTGGGCATCGACACGCGGTACGGCAGCTGCCACACCGCCCGTATCGGAGGCTACGCGATCGAAGGCCACGTTCCGGCGGCGGACACCCGGCGCTTGCTGCGGGAACGCCCGCGCGCGCCGTCGGCCTCACGGTACCCGCCGTGCCCGTCGGCTCGCCATGTTTTCCCCACCCGCGCAACCGACGTGCCCGGACGGCGGCGCCCCGGCGCGGGTACGAGCGTAGTGCGAACAGGCCCTAGTCGAGCTTCACGCCGAGCGCCTGCGCGTTGCGGATCCAGATCGGCGCGGCATCGCGCCAGATCGCCCGCGTCTCCTCCAGCCCGAGCGCCTTGTTGGGGATCGCGAAGTTCTCGCGCAGCGTCGCGGCACGCGGCGTGTCGTTGCCTTCGACGGCGACGGCAGCGAGCTTGCGCAGGATGTCCTCGGCGGTCCCGGTTCTCGCGACCATCGGCAGGCCTCCCTCGAGCGTGACGAGTTCGTCGCGGATGCCCTGTTCGGCGAGCGTCGGCACGTCCGGCAGCCGTGGCGAGCGATACCCGCCGGTGACACCGACCGCGCGCACGCCCTTGCTCGCGACGGTGTTGAACGCCTGGAAGCTGCCGACGGCCATCTCGATCTGGCCCGACACGACGTCGATCCACATCGGCGCTTCGCCCCGGTAGTGGATCGCCTGCAGTTGCGTGCCATGCTGCCTGTTGAACTGCGCCGCGAGCATGTGCGGATACGAGGCCGGCGCGTAGGAGCCCATCGACGACGGCTTCTTCCTGGCGTGCTCGAGCACTTCGGCGACCGTGCTGCCCGGTGTCTTCGGACCCACGCCGAACACCAGCGGGCCGCTCGGATAGAACGCGATCGGCGCGATGTCCTTTGCCAGGTCGAAGGGCAGCTTGCTGTAGAGCACACGGTTCTGCCACAGCGCCCCCGAGGTCGCGAAGAGCACCGTGTAGCCGTCGGCCGGCGACTTGGTCAGCGACTCGATCGCGATGTTGCCACCGGCGCCCGGCTTGTTGTCGACGACCGCGGGCTGCTTGTACGCCGCGGTGAATTGTTCTGCGAACATCCGCGCGTAGGCGTCGGTGAGGCCACCGGGCGCGAACGCGACGATCACCCGAAGCGGCTTGGAAGGCCAGTCCGAGGCTTGTGCGCGAGCGGAGCGGATCGGCAGGCCGGTGCCGGTCAGCAGGCCGGCGGCGCCGGCGGACGCAAGCAGTCTGCGCCGCGTCGAGGTGGGCTTCATGGGGTGTCTCCTCGTGTGGTGTGTGCTGCGCTCGATCGGCGTGTGATCACGTCGATCCCGGCATCGACGTCGAACCGGCGCGGGCGAGTCTAGCGCAGGCGCGGGCTCGCGTCGCCGTGCGGCGCGGCGGCCGGCGCGCGCCTCAGGAACAGCGCCCACGCACCGGCGCCGAGCGCGGCGCCGGCGACCAGGTCGACGACGTAGTGCTGCTTGAAGCTGAGCGTGCTCGCGACGGTGGCGAGCGCGAGTGCGATCGCGAGCGGTCGCTGGCGCCGCAGGCGACCCTCGTCGAATGCGGCGAGGCACAGCAGCACGGTCGTCACGTGCAGGCTCGGCAGGCAGTTGACGGGGAGGTCGATGTCGCGGAGGAACTGGGCGACCGCGCGGTCGAGCGGCCGTGTGTCCGGCGGGATCGGGAAGTCGCCGCGGGGATAGGCGATCGGGACGATCGTGAAGGCCAGCGCGGCCACCGCCTGCGTGAAGACGAGCGCCTTCGCGAGCGCGACGAGGCGGGTGAACGAGGCGATGCCGAAGAAGGTCCACGGCAGCAGCAGGTAGACCGCAGCATATGTCCACGCGCTCGCCGGCCAGAACGGGATCGCCCGGTCGAGCGCGGTCATCGGCAGCTCGATCGGTGGCGGGCCGAAGCGGTTCGGCAGCAGGTACAGCAGCGCCGAGACGAGCGCGCACCCCAGCGCGAGCGCGACACGGGCGCCGGTCCGGTACGGCATCAGGTGCGGGCGTCGACGCCGTGGCGCGCGTACCAGTCGTCGAAGCGGCGGACGATTCGACGGCCGTAGGGCGACGCGACGATCAGCCGCATCAGGCCGTCGTTCAGGCGGTCCAGCGGAAAGCGGACCGGGCGCAGCACGTCGATGAAGAGCACGACGCGCACGGCGTCGGTGGCGTTGGCGACCTCGTGCTCGAAGCTGTCGTCGAACACGACCGTGCGGCCCTCGCGCCAGCCGAACACCTGGTCGTCGACGCGCATCCAGCAGCGCGTGTCGCTCGTGTCCGGCGGCACCACCAGGCCCAGGTGGCAGCGCAGCAGGCCGTTCCAGGGACCGCGGTGCGGCGGGATCCGCTTGCCGGGCGCGAGGATGGAGAAGAAGGCGGTCTTCATGCCGGGTATCGCCTCGCAGACGGCGGCCGTGAGCGGGCACAGGCGGCAGTTGCGGGCCGCACGCCGCCCCCACGCGTACAGCACGAAGGTCTGCCAGTCGCCGTCCTGCGTCAGCGCGCCGGCCTCGGGCGAGATCTCCTGGAACGCGGGGACGGCCGCTTCGTTGCGCAGCACCCGCTCGAGCTCGCTGCGGATCCCGCGCCAGTGGTATTCGAGCGATGCGGTCCACGCGAAGTCGCGCGGATCGTAGACGACGCGCGGCGCCTGGCGCGAGAAGCGCCGGTTCAGGCGTTCCAGCGCGTGCAGCAGGTGGAAGGACCAGTGAAAGCGTGGGTCCTGCGGCGTCGCGACCGGCGCGTGGGTGTCGCGTGGCGGGTTCACAGGCAGCCCGCCTCCAGGTACGTCGGCCGGCCCGCTGCGCATCGCGCGAGCGTCGGCGGCGGGTCGCCGGCGAAGCGCACGAGGTGGATCATGCCGGCGGCCTCGATGCGGCGATAGTCGCGCAGCACCTGCGACAGCGGGTCGCTTTCGCACAGGCCCGCGATCGCGTAGTGCCAGTGGCCCTTGCGCGTCGCGTTGTAGGCGCATCGCAGCAGCGCGCGCAACACCGCCGGATCGTTGCCCTCGGTGGCGATCGCGCCGAAGTAGATCGAGGGGATCGGTTGCGACGGGGCAGGCAGCGGCTTGAGCGGCGACACGGCGGCGAGGACGTTGTACGCGGGGCGAAGGACCCGCAGCGCGCCGCCGTAGGCTTCGACGTGCGTCTGGCGCAGGCGCGACTGATCCCATGCCGCGAGACACCCGATCGCTTCGTCGCCGCGCATCGCGACGAAGAAGTCGGCGATCGCGATGCTGCGCAGTTCGCCGCCGGCGAGCGCCTGCGCGGGGTCGGCCGGCGCGAGGTGCTTGCGCTGCCATTCACGCGCGAGCAGCGCGACGATGCCGTCGCGATCCGGCTCGCGTGCGCGACGCAGCACGACGCCGGGCAGTCCGATCGCCGGGCGCGGCAGGTCGAGGTGGATCGCCGGCGTCAGCAGCCGATCGAAGGGCGTGAAGGCCGGCAGGCCGGCGCGGCCCGAGACGAGGAGCCGGCGGGCCGCCTCGTTGCCTTCGTAGATCACCGCGTAGGTCAGCGCGGCCGGCCGCGCGCGGTGGCGACGCGCGAGTTCCCGGAAGCCGCGGGCGAGCAGCGTGCCGTTCCGATGGCGGCGGTCGCCGCGCAGGTCGGCCAGGTACGCGACGCGCGCCGCCGCGCCGTCGACGCGGGCCAGGCGAAGGCTGCGCGACGCCATGCCGACGATCTCGCCGGTGGCCAGGTCGGTGCACTTGATGACTTCCGTCTCGAGACCCTGCAGGTGGGCGGCGTCGAAGTAGCTGGGCTCGCGGCGGAAGGTCAGCGAGATCGCACCGGGCAGCACGTCGCTCGCGAGCCGGTGGCGCAGGCCTGCATCGTCCGATGGGCCGGCGTCGGCGAACGCGTATCGGCTCATCGTGCGCCGCCGGCGCCCGCCGGCGGCGGGTGGACCAGGCGCTCGCCGTCGCGCGCGGCGAGCAGCGACGGCAGCTTGACGTCGCCGAGCGACTGGCCGGCGGCGACGCGCTGCGCGATCCAGCGCCGCGTCAGACCGGGGACCGCGAGCACCTGCGGCCTCGCGAGCTGGCCGAGGCGGCGGGCGTACGCGTACTGCGGGTTGCGCGACAGCGCCGCGTCGAGCGCGTCGGCGAGGTGCCCGGCGCCGGGTCCGTCCGGCGTCGGCGACGCGTCGGTCGCGGCACGGTCGCCGGACACGGACGCCCCGGGGGGCGCTTCGATCAGCAGCCGATAGCCGGCGCCGCCGGGTGCGTCGACGGCCGCGAGCATCGCGGCGTCCGGCCTGCGCCCGCCCGGCCAGTCGGTCGCGCGCAGGTCGGCGATGCAGCGCTGCACGAAGGCGTCGTCGAGCTTCTCGCCGACGAGGTCGACGACGCGATCGCCGCGTCCGACGAATCGCAGCATCGGCGCGCGTCCCGCGTGGCCGGTGCACTCGACGACGTCGCCGAGACGGTAGCGGTACAGGCCGCTCGCATTGCTGAGCACGACGGCGTAGCGGTCGCCCGCGCGCAGCCGGCTGCCGGGCAGGGCGGCGCCGGCGTCGTCGACGAATTCGAAGAAGCCGGATCGGATCGCCAGCACCGGGTCCGGCCAGGGCGACAGCGGCAGCGTGATCGCGCCTTCGGTCGCGAGCAGTCCCTTGGGCTGATGGTGCGCGTGCGGCAGGCGGCGCGCGAGCGCCGCGGCGCCCGCCGCGGCGCCGGCGTCGGCCCAGCACGAGACGAGCCGAAGGTCCGGCCACACCCGGGTCGGATCGAAGCGGGGCGATCCGCCCCCAGGGTCGTCGCCCCGATCGGACGGGCCGGCCTCGACCGGCCCGGTCACGAGGCACGCGAGCAGCTCGTCGGCCCGCGCCGGCGATGCGCGCCACCGGATCGCCTCGGCCGGCACCCGGGCGTGGTCGACGTCGAGCGCGCGCGGACCGTGGCGGATCGCGTCGATCAGCCCTTCGCATTCGGCGTCCATCGCCTGCAGCAGCAGGCCCAGGAAGCTGGGACTCCACACCGAGATCAGGCCGAGCGAGCGGCAGGCGAGCAGGTGCACGAGCGTCAGGCGTTGCCATTCGCGCCATCGCGTCGCCGAGTCGATCGGACCGATCGCGCCGATCGCCGGCGGCACCGCGAGCGAGGCGATCAGCCCCGCGCCGGCCGGCTCGCCGAGGTAGGCCGCGTCGTCGATGCCGAGCGCGATCGCGGCACCGGGGTCGACGACCCCACCCGTCGCGCGGGGCGGCGCCGCCTGTCGGCCGACCGGCGAGATCGCCCAGTACGCCGGCCGGGTCGCGAGCGAGGGATCGGCCGCGAAGCGGTCGTCGAGCCACGGGAGCGCCGCGTGCTGGAACTCGACGAGCGACTGCGCGCTGTACGCGACGAGCCGCGCGCCGCCGGTCGATCCGCCGGTCTGCTCGAGCGCGATCGCGCGGCCGCGAAACAGCACGTCCGCCTCGCCGGCCGCGCTGCGGGCGATCCAGGGCGCGAGTTCGTCGGGCGAGACGATCGGCACCCGCGCCTGCCAATGCGCGACGAGACGGTCGTCGTCGGCCGCGCTGCCGTTGCACGCGCGCTCGGCGAAGGCCGCGAGCGCGCCGAAGCCGTGCGCGCGGCCGTACGCCGTGTCGGCGTTGTCGAGCACGAGCCGGCGAAGCTGCCCGACCTGCACGCGATCCGCGTCGGCGAGCTCGGCGCGCAGGGTCGCGGCGCGCCCGCGCACCGCGGCGGCGAGTCGGCTAGACGCCATCGCGATGGCCGGCGGCCGGCGCGTCGGCGACTCCGTCGACGAAGGCGCGCCGGGCCAGGCGCTTGAGGTTGGCCGCGCTCAGCTCGGCCAGGCAGACGAGTTCGTCGCCTTTCGCGAAGCCGGGGTTGCGCGTCTCGAAGTACCGGCTCGATGCCGACCCGGCGCGCGCGCCGGGATCGACGTGCCAGCAGGGCCTGAGGTGGCCGCTCGGCTCGTCGAAGCGCAGCACGCCGCGGACCGGGTCGTAGGCGTCGCCGAAGCGGGCGCGGGCGAGCATCTCGGCGCGCGAGCGCGTCTCGAGATCGGCGTTCGCCTGCGGGGATGGATGAAAGCGCACGGCGAAGGCGTTCAGGTAGCGATAGGTGCGGTGGCCCTTCGAGATCAGCAGCCACCAGAGCCTGCGACCCGGCAGCCGCGCGCTGGTGCGGCCGGCGAAGCGGCAGAACGCGATCGACAGCAGCTGCGTTCCCCACCACGGCCGCGCGATGATCGTGTCGCCCGAGAAGATCGCGCACTCGTCCCGGCCGGCGAAGCGAAAGCCGTGCACCTCGAGCGTCGAGAAGCCGACGACGCGCTCGCCGTCGAGCAGCAGGATCACGTCGGTCTTGGCGTCCAGATCGCGCCCGAAGCGCGCCTCGGTGACGTCGTCGTAGTAGGTCTCGAAGAGCGCGTACATCTCGGCGCGACGTGCGTCGTCGACGCGGTCGGCGGCGAGGACGCGCACCTGCAGCGCGTCGTTCACAGGTGGATCCGGATCGCGCGGCCCGCCACGCCTTGACCCGGCGCGCGTGCCGCGGCGAGGTCGGCGCGCCAGCGCCGCACCAGCGGGCCGAGCAGGTCGGCCTGGGTGCTGGTCTCGGTCGCGTCGTCGTCGCCCGCGTCGTCGAAGCGCTCGATATTGCGCGCCCGCAGCGCGATGATCCTGGCGTCCTGGCGGATGATCAGCCGCGACAGCGGTTCGAAGTACAGGCGGATCAGCGGCCCGACGCCCGCCGTGCGGAAGGACATCACGGTGTGGACCTCGGTGCGCTGCTCGTCGATCTCGGTGCACGACGAGGTGATCGAGTAGCGCCATCCGTTCGGAAAGCCGTAGTCGACCTGGCTGCGCGCCGGCGCGACGAAGCGGTCGGTGTGGGTCATCTCGCCGCCTCGCGGCGCGAGCAGCCACCACACGAGGCTCTTCTCGCGCGGCTCCTCGGTGAAACTGACCTGCACGCCGTCGTCGGTGCGGCTGATCACCGCGCCCACCGCACGGGCGAGCGGCGCGCGGAACCAGTAGCGGTGCACGAAGGTCGCGTGCGGGCAGTCGAGGAAGTTCTCGAGGCAGGTGGATACGTCGGCGTCGAAGCGGGTGCGCATCCTGAACGAGGTCCAGCCCGCTTCGCCCAGGTGCGGAAACGGCAGCGGCTCGACGTCGGGCGCGTCGCCGGGGCGGCTCGCGACCCAGACGTAGCCCTGGCGTTCGCGAACCGCGAAGGCCGGCACGCGGATCGCGGCGGCCTCGCAGGCCGCGCGGTCGCGCGCGTCGCAGGCCGCGGGCAGCGCCGGAACGCGCACCAGGTGTCCGTCACCGTCGTAGACCCAGCCGTGATACGGGCACTCGAGCCCCTCGGCGCGGACCCGTCCGGCAGACAGCGGTGCGCGGCGGTGTGCGCAGCGATCCTGCAGCGCGTGTGCGCGGCCGGTGGCGTCGCGGTACAGCACGACCGGCCTGCCGCTCAGCAGACGCGACACCGGCCGCGCACGAAGCGCGCGCGACGGGCAGGCGATCTGCCACAGGTTGACGTCGGGTCCGATCAAGGGCGGAGCGTCGGGGCGGTCGGCGCCCGACCCCGGCGGATCGGCGGCGCGGCGTGGTGGTTGGCGCGTCGGAGTATATAGTTCGACGATGTCCTCCTCAGCGCCCGCGGCGACGCCCGGCACGGACCTGCGTCCGGCATGGACGCAACTCCCCGCCCCGCTGCGACGCACGGCGAGCGTGCGCCGGATGCTCGCGCAGGCCGGTCTCGAATGGCGCTTGATCGCCGCGGCCTGGGGCCTGATGCTCGCGGTGCCCTCGCCCTGGGTGGTCGCGCCGCTGGTCGTCTTCGTCGGCGGGCGACTGCACGCGCTGGGCGTCGTGCTGCACGACGCCTGCCACATGCCCCACGCGCCGGGCTCGGCGAGCGCGAAGGGCGATGCACGGCTCGGGTGGCTCGCGCTGCTGGCCGGCTACCCGATCGCGACGACGATCGAGGCGATGCGCTTCCATCACCTGCGCCATCACCGCTTCAGCTGCCTGGCGCAGGACCCGTACCTGAAGCCCGGGGTCGATCGGCCGTGGTGCGCGTTGCTGATGCGCGCGCGCGGCGTGCTGATCGCGCCGTTCTGGTCGCTTCGCGCGTTGCTCGGCTGCGTGCTCGCGTGGCAGGCTCGCCGCGGTGACGGCGCGGCACCGCCGCGACTGCTCGGCGTCTACCGGCGGCTGTTCCTTCAGGATGCCGGCGCGGACTGCGCGCGGGCGCAACGCGAGGCGCTCGCGTGCGCGCGTGCCGATCGCGGCCAGGCGCTGTTCCTCCTCGCGGTGCTGCTCGTCGGATGGCGCTGGCCGACGGCGGCGGTGCTGGGCTACTGGCTCCCGGTGACGGTGGCCGGCGTGCTGAACGCGCACCGTGTCGTCGCGGAGCACCGCCACGTGCTGCGCCCGGACGACGGCCTCGAATCGCTGCTGCAGGCCACGGTGACGCACGCCGGCGGGTGGTGGTCGAGGCTGCTCCTCTATCCGCGCAACATCGGCTACCACGAGGTGCACCACCTCTACCCGGCGGTCGCGCTCGATGCGCTGCCGGCGCTCGATCGATGGTGGCGGAGCCGGTCGCCGAAGCGGGTGGCCGCGAGCGTCGCGAGCGACAGCCAGAAGCGGCCGCTGTCGAATCCGCCGCCGCCGACGCCGGGCTGAGCGTGGTCGACGTCGGCGAGCAGCACCTGTGCGGCGGTCGGCCAGATCAGGTCGTGGGTGAAGAAGAGTCCGTCGTGCGCGACCCCGGGCGCACACCGATCGATCCGCGCATGCTGCGCTTCCAGGCTCGCGCTCGGCGCCGCCGACCAGGTCGCGACCGAGATCGCGGGCAGGCGGGCGACCAGGCCGTCGAGCGCGCGGGCCCGCGCACCGGTGGCGGGGTCGTCGATCTCCCGACACGCCGGCAACGCGCCGCCGGCGCGCAGCCCGAGCCGCCAGAGGCGCTCCGGCATGCGCCGGCCGACGAGCAGCTCGTGCAGCGCCGGGCTCGGTGCGCGCGCGGTCTGGCACAGCACGATCGCGACGTCCAGCCGGCGTCGGCTCGCGATCGCGTCGATCGCGAGCAGGCTTTCCAGGCCGCCGCGGCTGTGCGCGAGCACCACCAGCGGTCGGCCGTCGCCGGCGCAGGCCTCGAAGTGCGCAACCAGCCGCGCGACGTTCGCCCCGATCCGCCCGCGCGGATCGCCCGGTGCGATGCCGACCTGCAGACCGGCGTCGCGCAACGCGCGCCGCGCCGCGCGGAAGTGCCCGGGCAGGAGCGCGCCGAACAGGCCCCGCACCAGCACGTACCGCGCATCGCGCAGCGCCGCCGGTGGCACCGCACGCGCTGCCCACGCCGCACGGAAATCGGCACCGAGGTCCGGCGCGCCGCGTGCGCCGGACAGCCCGAGGAGGTCCGGGGTGTTCGGATACCATCGGCCGTACGCCGAAAACGAATCCGCAGGCCCGAAGCGCGTCAATGTCGTCCCTCGCCGTCTCCGCATCCGATCGCCGCCGCTACGGCCGCCAGAACCTCGCGATCCTCGCGGCACAGATGCTCGCCTGGTTCGCGCTGATCGACGCGCTGCACCGGCCGCTGCCGCTGGCGCTCAAGGCTGTGCTGCTGCTGGTGTTCGTGCTGGTGATGCAGGGCGTGTTCTCGCTGATGCACGACTGTATCCATGGAAACGGGCACCCGTCGCCCGCGCTCGACCGCCTGATCGGCGTGTTGAGCGCAACCGTGTTCGGCACGACTTATACGCTCTTTCGCGTCAACCACGAGGGGCACCACCTGCGCAACCGCACCCGCGCGGAAGTCGCGGAGTACTTCTACGCCGACGACCACCGCGCGTGGAAGACCTTCAAGTACTACGCGGCGATCCTCGGCGGCATCTGGCTCGCCTCCTTCCTCGCGGTGTTCGTGCTGCCGCTGGTGCCGTACGCCCGCGTCCGCGCGAAGGCGCGTGCGATCGACGCAAGCTCGGGTTCGATGAACGGCTACACGCTGTCCTTCAACCAGTACAGCGCGCAGGACTGGCGCGAACAGCGCCTGGAGTGCGCGTTCGCGATCGCGTTCTGGCTCGCCGTCGCGACCTTCGCCGGCTGGCGAATCGAGGTGCTCGCCGTCGCGTACGCGGCCTTCGGATTCAGCTGGTCCTCGCTGCAGTGGATCTACCACATGCGCACGCCGCTCGATCCGGTCGAAGGTGCCTACAACCTGCGCGCGCCCTGGCCGGTTCGCGCGCTGATGCTCAACTTCAACTACAACCTGAGCCACCATCGCCACCCCGGCGCACCGTGGCAGCGGCTGCACGCGCTCACCGACCTGGCGCAGACCCAGCCGATCCTCGCGCGCTACCTCGCGGTGTTCCGCCCGCCCGAGCCGATGCCGGCCGACCCGGCGTCGATCCGCAAGGTCTACTTCTGATGACGCCCGGCGGCGCGCGGCGATGAGCGGCGTCCTCGACGGCCTTCGGGTGCTCGAGCTCGGGCAGGTGCTCGCCGGGCCTTTCGCCGGCGCGATCTTCGCCGATCTCGGCGCCGAGGTGATCAAGCTCGAGCGCGTCGAGGGCGGCGACGACGCGCGCCGCATGGGGCCGGCGTTCCGGCACGGCGACGCGCTCAACTTTCAGGTGTTCAACCGCGGCAAGCAGTCGGTCGCGCTCGACCTGAAGTCGGAGGCGGGGCGCGCCGCGTTCGACGCACTCGTCGCGACGGTCGACGTGTTCATCCACAACCTGCGCCCCGGCGTGGCCGATGCGCTGGGCATCGACGGCGCGACGCTGTGCGCGCGCCACCCGCGGCTCGTCTACGGCGAGATCTCCGCGTTCGGGCATCGCGGGCCGATGCGGATGCGCCCCGGCTACGAACCGCTGGTGCAGGCCTTCAGCGGGCTGTCCAGCCTCAACGGCGGCCCCGGCGATCCGCCGATGCGCAGTGCCGCGTCGCTGTGCGACCAGGGCACCGGCATGTGGATCGTCATCGGCACGCTCGCGTTGCTGCAGCGGCGCCAGCAGACCGGGCGTGGCGGCATCGTCCACGCGTCGCTGCTCGAGACGGCGCTGGGCTGGAACGCGCAGAAGGCGGACGCCTTCGTCAACGAGGGCAAGCTGCCGGTGCGCGACCGTTCCGGGCATCCGGGATTCGTGCCCTACGAGGCCTTCGACGCCGCCGACGCGCCGATGCTGATCTGCTGCGGCAACGACCGGCTGTTCGCGAAGCTCGCCGGCGAGCTGGGCCGCGCCGACTGGGTCGCCGACCCGCGCTTCCAGACCAACCGTTCGCGGATCGTGAACAAGGCGGCACTGCTCGACGAGCTGGTCCCGTTGCTGCGTGCCGCGCCGCGCGCCACATGGCTCGAACGCTTCGAGCGCGCCGGCGTGCCGTGTTCGCCGATCCACGACATCCCCGAGGTACTCGCGCACGAACACACCCGGGCGCTCGGCATGCTGCAGCCGGTGCCGGGCGAAGACTTCAGCCTCACCGCATTGCCGATCTCGATCGACGGCGAGCGCCCGCCGCTTCGTGGCGGCGCGCCACGGCTCGGCGAGCACAACGCGTCGGTGCTCGGGCGCGCTGCCGCCGGCGCCGGCGATGCGATCGAACCGTCCGACAGGAATCCGTCACCATGAGCGATCTGCCACGCCGCGTCGACCTGCACGAGGAAGGGCCCCGCGAGGGCTTCCAGATCGAGCCCGGCCCGATTTCCACGGCCGACAAGGTCCGCTTCATCGAGGCGCTCGCGCAGACCGGGCTGCACGAGGTGCAGTGCGTGTCCTTCGTCGACCCGAGGCGCGTGCCGGGAATGGCCGATGCCGAAGCCGTCGCGCAGGCGATCACGCGCCGCGACGGCGTGCGCTACACCGGGCTGTGGCTGAACCTGCGCGGCATGCAGCGCGCGATGAAGACCCCGCTCGACATCGCGGGCACGGTGGGCCTGTCGGCGTCCGAGGCGTTCTCGGTGCGCAACAACGGCAAGGACACTGCGGCGATGCTCGACGAGCAGCGACGCACGATCGCGTTCTGCGTCGACGAGGGCATCGCGATCCGCTCCGGCATCGTCACCACCGCCTTCGGGTGCAACCTCGAAGGCGCGATCGCGCCAGGACGCGTCGTCGAGCGCGTCGCGCAGCTGATCGCGCTGCTCGACGAGCACGGCCTCGAGCTGCCGCTGCTGCGGCTCGCCGACACCGTCGGATGGGCCAATCCGAACGCCGTCGCGTCGGTCGTGGGCGCGGTGCGCGAGCGCTGGCCGACGCTGCGCCTGGGCCTGCACCTGCACGACACGCGCGGCACCGCGATGGCCAACGCGCTGATGGGCCTGCAGTTCGGCATCGACGTGTTCGACAGCGCGTGCGCCGGCCTCGGCGGCTGCCCCTTCGCCGGCCACAAGGGCGCGGCCGGCAACATCTGCACCGAGGACCTCGCGTTCCTGTGCGAGGAGATGGGCATCGACACCGGCGTCGACCTCGACGCGCTGGTCGAGTGCGCGAGGCTGGCCGAATCGATCGTCGGCCACCCGCTGCCGGGCAAGCTGATGCGCGGCGGCACGCTCGGTCGCTGGCGCCACTGAGGCCGGCGCAACGCGCCGTCCGGCCCCCACCGACCCTCACTGGAGACTTCGCCATGTTTCGCAATGCCTCGCCGGCCGCCGGTATCGACGGCCCGACCGCCCCGCGTCGTGCCGCGCGCCGCGCCGCCCTGGGTTCGCTGGTGTCCGTCCTCGTCGCCACCGGTGCCGCCGCGACGGGCACGCCTGCCCGTGCCGACGACTTCCCGTCGCGGCCGATCACCTTCGTCATTCCCTTCGCCGCCGGCAGCGGCACCGACCAGCTCGCGCGCGCGGTCGCGGTGTCGGTCGGCGCGTCCGCCGGCGTGCCGGTCGTCGTCGACAACAAGGCCGGCGGCAGCGGGGTCATCGCCGCGCAGGCGGTCGCCCGTGCCGCGCCCAACGGCTACACGGTGCTGATCACGACCAACACGACTCACGCGGCCAACGAGCACCTGTACCGCAAGCTGCCCTACGACCCGGTCAAGGACTTCACGCCGCTCACGCTGCTCTCGAAGGGGCAGATGCTGCTGCTGGTCAATCCGTCGTCGGCGTCGACGTCGGTCGCCGACCTGATCGCCGCCGCGAAGAAGACGCCCGGCAAGCTCACCTTCGGCAGCGGCAGTTCGTCGAGCCGGGTCGGCGGCGAGCTGTTCCGGCAGATGACCGGCATCGACGTCGTGCACGTGCCGTACAAGAGCAACCCGTTCTCGATCACCGACCTGGTCGGCGGACAGATCGACTACATGTTCGCCGACACGTCGACCGCGATCCCGCAGGTGAGGTCGGGCAAGCTGCGCGCGCTCGGCGCGAGCGGTGCGAAGCGCCTGGCGAACGTCCCCGAGGTGCCGACGATCGACGAGGCGGGCGTCGCGGGCTTCGACGTCTCGTACTGGACCGCCGCGTACCTGCCGGCCGGCGCGCCGCCAGCGGTCGCGGCGAAGCTGCGCGAGTGGCTGCAGAAGGCGGCGAAGGGACCGGAGCTCGCGGCGCTGCAGGCGATCAGCGGCACCGAGACGGTCGTCAGCAGCGGCGACGAACTTGCGGCGTTCCAGGCGTCCGAGTCGCGCAAGTGGGGCACGGTGATCCGCGCGGCGGGCATCGTCGCCGAGTAGCCGGCGCGGGCGGCACTGCGCCGCCGGTCAGCGCGGCAGTTCGATCTCGACGAACGCGACCGGGTGGTCGCTCGCGTTGACGACGTTGTGCTCGACACCCGCCGGGCGGTGATAGCTTGCGCCGGCGACCAGGTCGAAACGGGTCTCGCCGGTCGCCGACTCGATGCGCAACTGCCCGTCGGTCAACGGCACGACGCAGTAGTCGTGGCCGTGGCGGTGCCACCCGGTCTGCGCGCCGGGCGCGAAGGACCAGCGGGTGACGATCATCCGGTCGGTCGTGATCTGCCGGTCGGCGACGGCCATCTCGCGTTCACTGCTCATCGGTTGGTGCCTCCATGCGGTGCGTTCGGCGTTGCGTGCCGCGCCGGGCGGCGGGCGGCAGTCGGCGGGCGAGGCGCTTCCCGTGCGAGCGCCGGCGCGAGCAGCGCCAGCATCGCGGCCGCGCCGGCGCGGGATTCGTGCGGCCGGTCGACGCTCAGGCCGAACAGCTCGCTGCACTGCCCTTCGATGACCAGCGTCGCGTAGCCGTGCACGGCCGACCAGGCCAGCAGCAGCCGCGAGGGCAGGCTTGCCGGCGGCAGCTTCTGCGCGAGCATGACCGCGTCCATCGCCTGGCGCAGCAGGTCGGCGGTCCGGTTGCCGGCCTGCTGCAGCGCGCCGTCGTCGGGGTCGAGCCGGTCGCGGCCGAACATCAGCTGGAAGTGGGCGCGGTGCGCGAGCGCGAAGTCGATGTATGCCTGTCCGACCGCCACCAGGCGCGACGACGGGTCGGGCGGCGCCGCGTCGACGTACTGCTGCATCAGCCCGGCCATCCGCTCGAAACCGCGTGCGGCGAAGGCGGTGAGGAGTCCCCGCGCGTCGCCGAAGTGGTGTGCCGGCGCCGCGTGCGAGACGCCGGCGCGCCGGGCGCACTCGCGCAGCGTGAAGGCCGCCATGCCGCGCTCGAGGAGCAGCGATTCGGCGGCGGCGAGCAGCGCTTCGCGCAGGTCGCCGTGGTGGTAGCCGGCCGAGGCCGAGGCGGTGGGGGCGGGCGGTCGCGACGTCGGGCGGTGCGGGCTGCGTGCGTGTCGTTCGGACATTCGCGCATTCTAATCTTGACATTGTCAGAGCGGGCCGATAGAGTCCGAGCCTGATCTTGACATTGTCAATTTAACGGAGGACACCGATGGCGCCGGATGCTGCATTCGCGCTGGCCAACACGATGGCGCTCGGCGGCTGGCTGCTGCTGGCCGCGGGCCTGTTCGTCGCCGCGCCGTGGCGCGCGCGCCTGCTGGCGCTGGGCGGCCGCGCCTTGCCGCTGGCGCTGGCGGCCGGCTATGCGATCGCGCTGCTGGCGGGGTGGCGCAGCGCGCCGGCCGGCAGCGGATTCGGATCGCTGACCGCGGTGGCCGGCCTGTTCTCGGTGCCCACGCTGCTGCTGGCGGGCTGGGTGCACTACCTGGCCTTCGACCTGTTCGTGGGCCGCTGGATCGTCGACCGGGCCGCGGCCAGCGGGGTGCCGCGGGTCGTCGTCCTCGCCTGCCTCCCCCCGACCTTCCTGTTCGGGCCGATCGGGTTGCTGGCGTTCGCCTGCCTGGAACCGCTGACCCGCGCCAAGGAGCCCCTCGATGCGAACTGACACCATGCCTTCGCCCCCACGGGTCTGCGCCGCGACGCGCTGGCGCGCGGTGGCGCGCCTCGTACGCGACGCACGCGCGCGCGCGCCGGTGCTCTGGACGAGCGGCGTCGTCGCGCTCGCCGTGTCGCTCCCGCTGCTGGTGCTCGCCTGGTTCGACCCGCGCGTACTGAACGGCGTGAGCGTCTGGATCAAGCCGTGGAAGTTCCACGTGTCGGTCGGCGTGCACCTGCTCACGCTCGCGCTTGCCGCGGCGATGTTGCCGGAAACCGCGCGCAACCGGCTGCGCCTGCGCGGCGTCGCGATCGTGGCCGTGAGCTGCGCGCTCGGCGAGCTCGCCTACATCACCGTCCGCGCGGGGCTCGGGCTGCACTCGCACTTCGACATCGGCTCCACCTTCTCCAGCGTCATGTACGGGCTGATGGGACTGGGCGCCGTCGGCCTGACGGCCTGTGCGGGCCTGCTCGGCTGGTGGATCTCGCGCGAACACGCGTTCGCCCACGGCGCGGTGGTGCAGCGGGGCGTGGCGTGGGGGCTGATGCTCGGCGCACTGCTGGGCACGCTGGCGGGCGGCTACCTCAGCGCGCAGGGCGGGCACTGGGTCGGCGGCACGCCGAGCGACGCCGGCGGCAGCTGGCTGTTCCACTGGTCGCGTGACGGCGGCGACCTCCGGGTGGCACACTTCTTCGGCCTGCACGCGATGCAGGTGCTGCCGCTCGCGGCGTGGGCGTTCGCGCGCACCTGGCGCCCGCCGGTCGCGATGCGCGCGCTGACGGCGTTCTCCGCCGGCTACGTGCTGCTGGTCGTCGCGACCTTCGTGCAGGCGCTCGCGGGCCGGCCGTTTCCAGGAGGCTGAACATGCAGACCAACGGCACCCGGACCCCGGTCCTCCCCGCGAGGATCGCCGCGTCGATCGCGGCGCTCGCGCTCGTCGCCACCGGTACCGCCGCCCGCGGGGCCGACCTCGAGATCACGGTGACCAACGTGCTGCCGAAGCAGGGGGAACTGATGGTGGCGCTCTACGACCGCCCCGACAACTTTCCGCACCGCCAGACACCGGCCGAGCCGGCGCAGCGGCTCGCCGCGTCGGGCGAGTCGGCCAGGCTCGTCTTCAACGGCCTCGCGCCCGGGCGCTGGGCGGTCGTCGTGCTGCAGGACCTCAACGGCAACGGTCGCGTCGACACCAACCTGTTCGGCATGCCGATCGAGCCCTACGGCGCCTCGAACAACCAGCTGCCCCGGTTCTCCGCGCCGACCTTCGACGCAGCGCTCGTCGAGGTCGGGCCCGGCGGCGCGTCGATCCGCATCGACCTGCGCCGACCCTGAGCCGCGCGCGCGGCGTGGCGTCGCGGATGCGTCGCCTCGACGGTGGCGGCACCCGCGTTCGGCTACACTCGGACGCATGTCGGCCTTTCCCCCGGAACCGGCTCCGCCGTCCGGCGCTGAGACACCTGCACCCCTCCTTCCCACGGCCCGAGAGCGCCGCCGCCGGCGGCTGAAGGCCTGGCGCGAGACCTTCCGCAGCCGACTCGCCCACGCCGACGCGATCGTCGGCCTGTCGATCCTCGCCGTGATCGCCGGGCTCGTCACCGGCGCGCTGATCATCGTGTTCCGCCTCGTCACCGAACGCGGCCTCGTCTGGATCGGCGTGCTCGATCGGGTCGAGGGCTTCGAGGCGCTCGCCTGGCCGTGGCGACTGTGCCTGCCGATCGCCGGCGGGCTGGCGATCGGCCTGCTGGTGCAGGCGCTGCCGTTGTCGGCGCGCCAGGTCGGGCCGGTGCACGTGATGGCGCGCCTCGCGAAGCAGGGCGGGCGCCTGCCGTGGATCAACGCGGTCGTGCAGTTCGTCGGTGGCGCGCTGTCGATCCTCAGCGGGCATTCGGTGGGCCGCGAGGGGCCGGTGATCCACCTCGGCGCCGCGAGCGCGAGCCTGCTCGGGCAGGCGTTGCGCCTGCCGAACAACAGCATCCGGACGCTGGTCGCGTGCGGCGTCGCGGCCTCGATCGCCGCGTCGTTCAACACGCCGATCGCCGGTGTGGTGTTCGCGATGGAAGTCGTGATGTTCGAGTACACGCTGGTGGGATTCGCACCGGTGATCCTCGCGGCGGTCAGCGCGACGTCCATCAGCCGGATCGTGTTCGGCTCGGCGCCGGCCTTCTCGGTGCCGACCTTCCAGCTGAGTTCGCTGCTCGAGCTGCCGTGGGTGCTGATGCTCGGTTTTGCCGTCAGCCTGCTCGCGGCCGCGTACGTGCACGGCATCGCCTTCGTCGACCGGCTGAGCCAGCCGATGCCGCCGTGGATCCGGACGACGCTCGCGGGTGCCGTCGTCGGGTGCTGCGCGCTGATCGCGCCCGAGGTCATGGGGCTGGGCTACGACACCGTGCAGGCCGCGATGCTCGGCGGCCTCGGGCTCGCCGCGCTCGGGCTGATCGTCGCGGCCAAGCTGGTCGCCACCGTCGCCTGCGGCGGCCTCGGCCTGCCCGGCGGGCTCATCGGCCCGATGGTGGTGATCGGCGCCGCGGCGGGCGGCGCGCTGGGCATCGTCGGTCAGGCGCTGGTGCCCGACGCGAGCGCGCCGCCGGCCTTCTACGCCACGCTCGGCGTCGTCGCGATGATGGGCGCGTGCCTGCAGGCGCCGCTCGCGGCGCTGATGGCGATCCTCGAGCTGACCGGCAATCCGAACACGATCCTGCCGGGGATGGCAGCGGTGATGACCGCGTTTCTGGTGTCGCGGGTGGCGCTTCGCCAGAAGCCGATCTTCATCACGATGCTCGCCGCGCGCGGGATCGAGTACCGGGTCGATCCGGTCGCACTCGCGCTCGACCGCACCGGCGTGCGCGCGGTGATGAGCCAGCGCTATGCGGTCGTCGACGCGGGCACCGCGCCTGAAGCGCTCGCGACGGTGCTGCGCGCGTCGCCCGAGTGGATCGTCGTCGTCGAGAACCGGATCGTGCGCGGCGTGCTGCCGCGACAGATGCTCGGCGGCGAGGACGCGCTCGCGCCGCGCACCCGGATCCTGCCCGATCCGGCCGCGGCCGGCGGTACGCCCGCGGGTGGCGACCCGCCCGCCGTCGCGCTGCCTGCGACCCTGCCGCCGTTCGCGACGGTCTACCTCCACTCGACGCTCGGCGAGGCGCTCGCCGCGCTCGACGAGCGAGGCATCGACATCGTGGTCGTCGCCGATGCGCCGGCGCCGCAGGTCCACCAGCTCCACGGCGTGCTGAGTCGACGACAGATCGAGGGGTCGGTCAGGTACCGCCGGTAGGACGGCGCGAGGGCGCTCGCGCCGGACTCGCCCGGCACGGCGGACGAACGGTGCGCCGGCGCCGTCGGACGGGCCACGGCGGGCACCCGGACGGGCGCCGCGGCCCTATGATGCGTTTCGTGACCTCCGTCACCATAGCGCCGCGATCGACGGCGATGCGATGCACAGCCAGGCGGAACAGGCCCAGACCGGAACCGCCACCATGTCCACTCGCTCTTCGTATCGGCTCGACGCGCGCCTCGTGGCGCCGACGACCTCGGCAATCTCCCGGCGCATCGCGTCGTTCGCGTGCGTCGTCACCGCGCTGCTGCTCGCGGGCTGCGACCTGCCGTCGCCCCCGGGATTCGGATCCGACAGCGACAACGCCCGCGACGGCGAGGTCGTCATCGCCTCGGCCGAAGGCGCCGACGGCACCGTGTCATCGGTCAAGACGCTGCAGGCGGGACCGACCGCCAAGGAACTGCAGCCGGATGCGACCGATGCCGCCCGCTTCCTCGCGCAGGCGACCTTCGGACCGGTGTCCACCGACGAGGTGCAACGGGTGTCGGAGGTCGGCTACCAGCAGTGGCTCGCTCACCAGCTGCGCCTGCCGGCGCCCTCGCACCTGGCCTACGTCGAGGCACAGTCGGCGCGCAGCTCGAACGGCAAGCCCTCGGAGGACATGAGCTACGAGGCGATCTGGCAGCAGTGGCTCTACAGCGAAGCGCAGCTTCGCGCGCGCACGAGCTTCGCGCTGTCGCAGATCTTCGTCGTGTCGAACGTGGCGCCCGACCTGAACGCGAGGGCGATGTCCTCGTACATGGACATGTTGAACCGCAACGCGTTCGCCAACTACCGGCAGCTGCTCGAGGAGGTGACGCTGCACCCGGCGATGGGCTATTACCTGAACATGATCGAGTCGGAGAAGGAGGACCCGGCCAAGGGCACGCACCCGAACGAGAACTTCGCACGCGAGGTGCTGCAGCTCTTCTCGATCGGGCTGGTGAAGCTGAATCTCGACGGCACGCCGATGACCGACGAACAGGGCAAGCCGATCCCGACCTACGACCAGTCGGTCGTCGCCGGCTTCGCGAAGGCGTTCTCCGGCTGGAGCTTCGGCGGCCGCGACACGTCGAAGTCGTCGACGTTTCGCAGTGGCGACGAGAACTGGACCGTGCCGATGCAGGCGTGGGCGAGCAAGCACTCGACCGCGTCCAAGCAGCTGTTCGACGGCCGCGCGATCCCCGCGGGGCAGACGCCGCAGCAGGACCTGAAGGACGCGCTCGACGCGATCTTCCTGCACCCGAACGTCGGCCCGTTCATCGCGAAGCGGCTGATCCAGCGCTTCGTCACCAGCAATCCCAGTCCCGCGTACGTGCAGCGCGTCGCGACCGCATTCAACGACAACGGGGCCGGCGTGCGCGGCGATCTCGGCACGGTCGTGTACGCGATCCTGACGGACCCGGAGGCGCGCACGCCGGTGAACACGCAGGCGGCGCACGCGGGCAAGCAGCGCGAGCCGGTGATCCGCTTCGCGAACCTGCTGCGCGCGATGAACGCGCGCTCGTCGAGCGGACACAGCGCGATCCACGAGCTCGACAGCGCCGACAACGCGCTCGGCCAGAGCCCGCTGCTCGCACCGTCGGTGTTCAACTTCTACTCGCCCGACTATCGCAACCCCGGCGCGATCGCCGCGGCCGGGCTGGATTCGCCCGAGTTCCAGATCACGACGGAGACGACCGTCGTCGGCACGCTGAACTTCTTCGCGAATCTGGTGTTCGACAAGGGCTACGGGCGCGGTGCGAGCCGGCTCGAGCTCGACTTCCCGATGCTCGAGCCGATCGCGGGCGACGCGAACCAGCTGATCGCGCACGTCGACATGATGTTCATGGCGGGGCGCATGACGCCCGCCACGCGGACCTCGTTCGCGCGCGCGATCAACTCGATCGACCCGAAGAACCGCGTCGAGCGGATCCAGAGCGCACTCGTGCTGACGGCGATCGCGCCCGAGTTCGTGATCCAGCGATGAGCGTCGACCAGACACGCCGAACCCGATACGACGGAAGCGAGACGATGAACGCCAGACGAAAGCTCCTCCTGGGCGCCGGTGCCGGTGCGCTGTTCGACCTGCAGCGGCTCGCCGCCGCGGCCGGCGACGCGCTGGTCGGCGATGCCCGCGCGCAGAGCGCCGACGACTATCGCGCGCTGGTCTGCGTGTTCCTGTTCGGCGGCAACGACGCGAACAACATGGTGATCCCGGGCGAGGCCGGGCAGCGCGGCCGCTACGAGCAGGCGCGCGGCCCGCTCGCGCTGCCGGCGAACGCGGTGCTGCCGATCTCGCCGGTGAACACCGGCGGCATCGGCTACGCGCTGCACCCGGCGATGACACGGGTGCAGACGCTGTTCGCGCAGGGCAGGGCCGCGGTCGTCGCGAACGTCGGCCCGCTCGCCGCGCCAACGAGCCGCGCGCAGATCGACGCCGGCACCGCGGTGCTGCCGCCGAACATCGGCTCGCACAGCGACCAGCAGGCGCAGTGGCAGAGCGCGATCTCGGACGGCGGCGGCGTGCGCAGCGGCTGGGCCGGCCGGATCGGCGACCTGGTGCAGGCGCAGAACGTGAACCGCGGCGCCACCTGCATCTCGCTCGCCGGCAGCAACCTGTGGGAGACGGGGACGACGCTGACCTCGTACAAGGTCTCGCCGAGCGGCGACTTCGGCTTCGACTTCTACAAGCCGCAGAGCAACGACGCGCTGTCGACGTCGATCACCGAGATGCTCGGCGCGCAGCCCGGCCACATCTTCGAGCAGGAGTGGCTCGCGGTGATCCGGCGCGCGCTCGAGAACCAGCGCGTGATGTCGGGTGCGCTCGGCGACCGCAGCGTCGCCAGCACCTTCCCGACCTCGGGGCTGGGCAGGCAGCTGCAGATGGCGGCGAGGCTGATCGCGGCGCGGGGCGCGCTCGGTATCCGTCGCCAGACGATCTTCTGCGGCATCGGCGGCTTCGACACGCACGGCGAGGACCAGCTTCAACGCCAGCAGCAGCTGCTCGGCGAGATCAGCGAGGCGGTCGGCGCCTTCTACGACGCGACCGTCGCGCTCGGCGTCGCCGACAAGGTCACGCTGTTCACCGCATCGGACTTCAGCCGCAACCTGCAGAGCAACGGCCGCGGGTCGGACCACGGCTGGGGCAGCCACCACCTGGTGATCGGCGGATCGGTGTTCGGCGCCGGCCTGTACGGCACCTACCCCGACCTGACGCTGGGCGGACCCGACGACCGCGGCAACACCGGCGTGTGGATCCCGACGACCTCGGTCGACCAGTACGCGGCGACGATGGCGCGCTGGTTCGGCCTCGCGCCGGCGCAGATCGCCTCGGTGTTCCCGAACCTGTCGCGATTCGCGACGCCGGACCTGGGGTTCATGGCGCCCGTCGCTTGACGCGCGGACCCAGGCTCAGGGACGCGCCAGCGCGAAATCGGCGACGCCGACCGGCGAGATCGACACCGGCGTCTGCTGTCCCTCGGTCAATCGCTCGACTGCGCTGGACACGTAGTAGTCCAGCCCCTTGAAGGTCACGCTGCCGGTGCCGTTGAGGTCGGCCTTGCCGGACAGGCCTTCGAGCAGCGACTTGGTGAACGCACCGTTGCCCCAGTCGTCGGCTTCGAGCGACTGCTGGCGACCGGTGCTCGACGCGAACACGATGACGCCGTTCTCCGCGGACGACAGCGTGTTGAGCATCGCGCGGAGTTCGGTGCTGCCCGCGACGTTCAGGACCGCGCCGCCGAAGCAGGTGTCGACGAAGAGCAGTGCGCGCCCCTTCATGCGGCCCAGCGCCTCGCGTACCGCGCTGTCGGGCACGCCGGTCTGCGCGAGTCGCCGGTCGTCGAAGTCGACCGGCAGGAACAGGTAACGCCCGTCGGGCATCGCCAGTCCGTGACCGGCGATGAACAGGATGCCGAGATCCTTCGGACCCACCGCGTTGCGCAACCAGTCGAGCGATTCGAGGATCGCGTCGCGGGTCGCATCGCCGTCGGCCAGCAGTCGCGTCTCGACGCTGCGGTACATCCTGCCCTGCTGGTGCCGCATCGCCTTCGCGAAATCGGCGGCGTCCTTCGACGCGAGCCCGAGCTCGTATCGCTTGAGCGCGTACTTGCTGATGCCGATCGACAGCAGGAACAGGCGCTGCGTCGGCGCGAACGGCGCCTTGCCCGTCGCCCCGCCCGACGCGAGCGGCGCGGCGACGGCGGCTTCGCCCGACGGCGCGGTCGCGGCGGCTGCCTTCGTCGACACCGACGCCGCCGCCGCGGCGCCGGCCTTGGTGGCCGCGATCGCCATCTGGCTCGCGCTGGTGAGTTCCTGGATCGGAAGCGCGGCGGCTGCCGCCGATGACGCGCCGGCAGTCGCCGCGCCTGCGGAGGACGCACCGGCGGAGGCGGGTTCCTCGGCGCGCGAGGCATCCGCATTGCCCGACGACGCCGCACCGCCGGATGCGGTCGCGACCGTCGACGCCCGCCCCGGGTACTGGAAGCTCAGCGGTTCCGAATATCCGTTCTCGTCGCGCACCAGCACCTGGATCAGCGTCGCGTCGAGCGGCGTGTCGAGCACCGCGACCGCCGATCGATCGCCCGTCCGTTGCGCGGGACGGTCGTCGACGATGCGCGCGTCGTCGGCCGGACGTCCGTTCAGGCGAACCTGGCGTTCGACGCCGACGCCCGATGCGCGATAGACGAACGGAATGCGCAGTGTCCGTCCACCGTCGTCGACGCTGGGTGGCGAGCCGGCGCGCAGGCTGGGCGGAAAGCGCGAGGGAGGCGTCGGCCTGGTCGACGGGCTCGGTGCGGGCGCGGCGTGGGTCGACGCCGCGAGGTTGCGGCTCTGGGGAACGCCGATCGCACGGTCGATCGCGTCGGGTCGATTGAAGGTCGAACCGAAACGGTTGAGCGAATGGAAGTCCGACGCCGGCTCCTGCGCACGCGTGACGGCCCACCCGATCATCCGGTCGGCGCCGGGACTCGCGTCGTAGTGGCCCGATGGCGTCCATGCCGCCCAGCGTCCATCGATCGTCGCGAGCAGTGTCAGCAGCAGCGACCCGTCGAATGCGCTCCACCATCGCAAGGTGCCGTCCGACATCGCGGTGACGGCGAGACGATCGTCGGCGGACACGTTGACGGCACGCACCTCGCCGTCGGTCCTGACCGCCCAACGGGGCCTTCCCGACGCGTCGAGCCTGATCAGGCGTCGCGACGTGCCGAGGATCGCCTCGGCGGAAGCGACGCGCAGGAACGCGAGCGACAGCGATCGCTCGTCGGGCGCCATCCGGACCGATGTCCCGTTGACGACCGGATCGCGAACGCCGTACCAGCGCGAGGTCGAGAACATCGACGTGCTGGTGCGCGGTTCGAGCGCGGCGGGTGCGCCGCGCACGCGCAGCACGCGGGTGTCGAAGTCGAAGCTGCTCGTCGTCGTGCCGCCGTCGCCGGACCAGCTCAGCGCCCGCCCGCCCGGTGCGATCCGCAGTCGCTCCGGGCCGCGCAGGTCGGCGATCGTCGCGTGCGCGCGAAGGCGCACGGCGCCGTCGCGCAGCACGCCCCAGGAGCCGTCGAAACTCGCGTAGACCGTCCCTGCACCGGGCACCGTCCGAAGTTCGAGCACGCTGTCGGTCGCTGCCACGCTGCGATCGACGAGGCGGCCGTCGGCCGCGTCGAAGCGATAGACCGTCTTGCGGCTCGGCTCGCCCTCGTACGCCCGCCCGCCGGCGAGGATCTGCCTGCCGTCCTCGGACCAGGCGACGCTGAGAAACGAGCCGGTGACGCCGCGCGGCAGCGAGGCGTCGACGATCAGCGATCCGTCCGCGGCCGAGCGCACCTGCGGCGCGGCATCGTCGGTGTCGAGGGTGACGGCGAGCCGCGCCGCGTCCGGCGCGATCGCGATCGCCGAGATGGGGCTCGCGCCGAGTCTCGTGCGCAGCCGCTCGGTGACGCGACCGGCGCGTGCGTCCAGCAGCAGCAGTTCACCGTCGCGGGCGCCCGCCGCGACGAGTGGCGTCCGAGGGCTCGCGTCCAGCGCGAAGCTCGCGGCGGCGAAGCGCGTCTCGTAGATCACCCTGCCGGCGCGATCGAAGGCGCGCAGGCCGTGCGCACCGGCGTAGACCGCGAGCAGCACCGTTCCGTCCGACGACCACGCGAGGTTGCGCACGTCGCCGGCGATCGCGTCGAACGACGACTGCAGTTCGCCGGTGACGGGGTCGACCAGCAGGATCAGGTGTGCGCCGTTCGCGTCGCCCGTGGCGCCCGCGAGTGCGACGAGGCGCTCGCTCGGGTGCGCGGCGGCACCGTAGAGCCCGCCGCGACGTCCGCTCGAGATCGGCGGACGGAAGACGCGCTTCAGCGTGCCGCTGCTCAGGTCCCAGATGCGCGCCGACTTGTCGTCGGATGTCGTGACGACCAGGCCGGCCTTCGCGAACACCGCGACGCGACGCACCGGCCCCGAGTGCACGCCGGTCTCGACGACGATCGTCGGAGAAGGTTCCGATGCGCCGGATTCGCGAGGCACGCGCGAAGCGGTCGCCTGCGCGGCGTGCGCGGTGCTGCCGCCGGGCACCGGCTGGGTCGACGTGGACGATCGCGGCCAGTAGACGGTGCCGTCCGTCGCCGTGGGCGCGCATGCGGACACGAGCAGCGCACCCACCATCGCCGACACGGCCCGCAGGACCGCGACGCGGATGCGCGGATCGACGTGCTTCGACGCGAGGCGCGGTTGGCGTGCCTTGTTGGGAAGCGGTCGACGACACATCTGAGGCATTCGGAGGACGATTCGCCGGGCAAGTGTCGAGCCCGTGCACGGTGATGCTCGAAGTCGATTCGGCGCGAGCGATGCGGTTGCGTTTTGCAGGCGGGCATATGATGATTCGTGCCCCGGCACCGCGCAAGGTGCAAGGGCAACACCGCAGAGGATCGATGTCCATGGCCAGCGAACGACCGAACGCATTGAAGCTTGGCGCCCTGGTCGCGGCCTTCGCCGCAAGCTTGCTCGCAGCTTGCGGCGGCGGTGGTGGTGGCGGCACGGCCGTCTCGGGCCTCGGCGGCGGCGAGGTTGCCGACAGCTGCCGCAAGGAGGCGACGCTCGTGCGCTCGGGCTCGTTCTACGGCGGCGCCGAGGGCAGTGACGGCGGCGGCGTCGGCGAGGGCGGTGGTGGCGGCGCCGGCGACGGCAGCGGCGGCCAGGGGCAGTTCCTCGACACGCGGGTCGTCGTGCGCAATCGGCTGATGGAGGTCATCGGCGAGGCGGTCACCGATCCCGAGAACGGCATGGTCGCGATCGACCTCAAGGGCTGCAAGGACGCGATCCAGATCGATTTCGTCGGCGGGCCCACCGCGAAGTACTACGACGAGTCGACACGCCGCTACGAGCCGTTTCGCGAGGGCGAGGTGCTGCGCGCGCGGCTGCCGCAGCTGACGAAGAACTTCACGGTCTCGCCGTTCACCGAAGCCGCGGTGCGCATGATGGATGCCGAGAACGGCGGCACGACGACGTCGCTGAACGTCGAGCAGATCGTTCGCGTGAACGCGCACATCGGTCGTGTCGTCGCCGACCAGGTACCCGGCATCTTCAGGCCGCGCAATCCCGACGGTTCGTTCCGGCAGCTCGACATCACGCAGCTCGCGGCGGTGCTGAACCCGACCAAGGCCGGGCGCGCCGGCACGCTGACCGACACGCCCTTCGGCCAAATGGGCGCGATCATCGCAGGCCTCGGCGCGACGGCCGCCGCGTACTCGGAGAAGGTCGATCGCCCGGCCGCGCGAATGACCGATCTCTTCGCGAGCGACCTCGCCGACGGCAAGCTCGACCTGCAGGGCGTCGCCGGACCGCTGGTCAGCGATAGCCAGCCGCCGCTCTACACGCCCGACACGCTGTGGCGCGCGAAGAGCGTCGCGGCGGGAACCGCGTCGGCGAGCATCGGCGACGCGGCGCTCCAGCAAAAGAGCAAGGCCGCCGCGATCGCGTCGTACGCGGCGACGCTGCAGTCGGTCTACGAGGTGACGCGCGCGGACGAGGGGAGCTTCGTCACCGGTTCCGTCGGCACGCAGACCGTCAGGCTCTATGCCGACGGCGCGTTGACGATCAAGCGCACGAACGCCGCCGGCTTCACCGCGGCGATCTGGTACGAGTCGAACCGCAATCCGGCCGAGATCCCGATCGTGACCGGTGGCGCGAACGGCCAGCCCGCGCGCTTCGGCGACGTGAACGTCGGCTCGCGTGGCGAGGCGATCGCGTTGCGACGCGACCGGGACGGCTTCGTCTACGTGCCGCCGTTCGAGCTGTATCGGGTCAACGGCAGCGAGACGGTCGACAAGGCGAGCGGCGAGGCGATCCTGAACGCGCAGGCGGCTCGCGTCGCGCCGATCGCGGTGCCGCTGCCGACCGCGGCGAACGGGCTGCACGTGCTCAGCTTCACGCCGAGCCCCGATCGCCGCACCTATCCCGGCGCGATCAAGCCCGCGTTCCTCTACGTGCTCGGCGACGGCTCGCTGTGGGGCGTCGACCCGCTGCGTTCGGCGCAGGCGTTCCCCGTCCCGAGCCCCGAGCCGCTGCTCGCGGTCGTCTACGACCGATTCACGACGCCGTTCTTCGACCCGGCTTACGGCACCGGCGCGCTGACGCCGGTCGCGACGGCGGCCGATGCCGGCAACCGCAGGCTCTACGGCCTGACGCGTCGCGGCAAGGTGCTGACCTGGCTCGAGGGGCTTTCGGGAAGCGGCCGCGAGCTGGCGATCCCGGGTGTCGTGACCTCGCTCGCCGCCGAGTCCAAGACCAACGTCTATGCGATGAACAGCGAGGGCCAGGTCTTCTGGATCAACGCGGATCACGCGCTGTCGGACGCGCCCGAAGTGGCGATCGAGCCCACGACGTCGCTGTCGCAATACCGCCGTCGCTACGCACCGCATCAGGTCGTGCCGGTCGATCTCGCGGGCGAGCGCGCGTGTGCGATCGCCCGCGCCGAAGCCGTGATGTGCGACACCGGCCGCGTGCGCATCTGGAAGGAGAAGACCAACCCGCTGCTCTTCGGCAACGGCAGCGATCGGACGCTGATCTCGAATTCGATCGATCCCAGCAGGCCCGTCCAGTCGGCCGGCGGGTACTGGCGCGTCAACGCGGTGCAGGAGACCTTCGTGCTGACCGCGCGGGAATCGACCTTCGTCGACGGCGCGACGTACCTGCGCGTGGACGGACAGGTACTCGACTCCGGCGAGGCCGACGGCAAGCGCGACCTGCGCAACCCGGTGCTCGATTTCCGCGACGAGCCGCGCAAGGACAGCGGCGTGACCGGCACGCAGTTCCGGCAGGCGCTCGAGAGCGTGCTTCGCGCCGACAGCCCGCTGCTCACGCCGCGCACGATCGGGAGCACCTTCTCGTTCGACAATCGACGGCACCAGATGAAGGTCTGGGTGGCGCCCGTCGCGGTGAACCGATATCAGTTGAACGTCAGCTTCGACAACGACCTCGAGCCGACGATGCCGCCCGCGCGCTTCACGATCGACTTCGTGCCGCAGGCCGACCGGGTGCAGTTCAGGATCCCGGTCTTCGAGGGCGGCGATCCGCAGACGAACCCGGCCGGTGGCGTGCTGCAGAACCCGACCGACGTCTACCTGACGTCGGACAACGTGCGTCTGGACAAGGGGCTGACCGCCGGCTGGTTCGGCCGCTACCTGAATCCGGTCGAAGCCAGCAGTGACGTGCTGCTCGCCAAGATCCTGCCCCAGGGTACGCGAAGCGACCCGTACGCGTTCAAGGTCTGCTACGAGATGGACGGGCAGGTGCGCGTGCCGCAGCAGATGCGCTTCGGTGCGCTCGTGTGCACGATCCACGAGAACGATGGTCGCTTCCGCGGTCTGTCGGCGTGGCACACGCACAGTTTCTTCGTCAACGGCGTGCGCTCGCCGCCGGTCACCTACGGCGTCGACTTCGGCCACTACATGTACTCGCCGTACTGACGCGCGCGTAACGGCCCGACGCGATCAGGTCGGCGCGATCAGGTCGGCGCGATCAGGCCGGCCTGCGACCGGCGTCGCTCCAGAGATGCTGGGCTGCGTACCCGCGCCACGGGCGCCAGCGTTCGGCCATCGCGAGCAGCGCCGCGGCGTCGGGGCGGCGGCCGTCGGCATCGGCCAGCGCGCGCATCAGCGCGACGTCGCCGGCCGGAAACGCGTCGGGCTCGCGCAACTGGCGAAGCGCGATGTACTGCGCGGTCCATTCGCCGACGCCCCGGATCGCGCGCCACCGGCGGATCGACGCGACGAGCCCGTCGCCGCCGACCAGCAGGGCCGGGTCGGACGACACGGACGCCGCGATCGCCGACAGCGTCGCCGCACGGCTGGTCGGCATGCCCAGCCAACGCAGGTCCGCCGCGGCGATCACCGCCGGTGACGGGAACGCATGGGTGAGGCCCGCTGCCGGGTGCGCGAGCGGCTCGCCGTGGGCGGCCAACAGGCGCGCGGCGAGGCGGACCGCGGCGGCGACGCTGACCTGTTGCCCGAGCACGGCGCGCATCGCGAGCTCGAAGCCGTCCCAAGCGCCGGGCACCCGCAGCCCCGGACGACGCGCGACGAGCGGCGCGATCCGCGGATCGCGCGACAGGTGCGCGGCGATCGGCGCCGGGTCCGCGTCGAGGTCGAAGAGGCGCCGAAGCCGGCCGGCGATCCGCGGCAGCGCCGACGGTTCGGGAAAGCGGACGGTCACGCGAAGCGCATCGGGCCCGGCCTGGCCCACCGACAGGGTGCCGTGCACCCCGTCGAGCGACACGGTGCGCGCGTAGGTCGCGTCCACGACCCGCTCCATCCCCTGGACCGCGCGCGCCGCGAGGAAGTCGAGCATGGCCGCCCAGTCGTAGGGCGCGTGGTGGCGAAGCAGCAGCGTGCGGGCCGGCGGTGGCCTGCCCGCACGAGTGGCGCTGCCGTCGCCGGCCGTGCCGGCGACGTCGAGCGCGACGCCCGATCGGGTCGGCGCGATGCCGCGGCGCGGCATCGGCCGGTGGCTCAGGCCGCGACCGTCTTCGCGGTCTCGGCGTACTCCTCGATCTGGTCGAAGTTCATGTAGCGGTAGATCTTCGCCGCCTCGCCGTCGATGACCTTCATCTCGGCCAGGTACTCCTCGACCGTCGGGATCCGCCCCAGCTTCGAGCAGATCGCCGCGAGTTCGGCCGAGCCCAGATACACGTCGGTGTTCTTGCCGAGCCGGTTGGGGAAGTTGCGGGTGCTCGTCGACATCACCGTCGCGCCCTCGCGAACCTGCGCCTGGTTGCCCATGCACAGGCTGCAGCCCGGCATCTCGGTGCGCGCGCCCGCGGTGCCGAAGACGCCGTAGTGGCCTTCCTTGGTGAGCTCGGCCTGGTCCATCTTCGTCGGCGGCGCGACCCACAGCTTCACCGGGATGTCGCGGCGACCCTCGAGCAGCTTCGAGGCCGCGCGGAAGTGGCCGACGTTCGTCATGCACGAGCCGATGAACACTTCGTCGATCTTGGCGCCGGCGACTGCCGACAGCGGCTTCGCGTCGTCGGGGTCGTTCGGGCAGCAGACGATCGGCTCGGTGATCTGATCGAGGTCGATCTCGACGACTTCGGCGTACTCGGCGTCGGCGTCGGCCGAGAGCAGCGTCGGCGCATCGAGCCACGCCTGCATCGCCGCGATCCGGCGCGCGATCGTGCGCTTGTCCGCGTAGCCCATCGCGATCATGTTCTTGAGCAGCACGATGTTCGACGTCAGGTACTCGCGGATCGGCGCCTCGTCGAGCTTGACGGTGCAGCCGCCGGCGCTGCGCTCGGCGGTGGCGTCGGCCAGCTCGAACGCCTGCTCGACCTTCAGCTGCGGCAGCCCCTCGATCTCGATGATGCGCCCGGAGAACGCGTTCTTCTTGCCCTTCTTCTCGACGGTGAGCAGCCCCTGCCTGATCGCCTGCAGCGGGATCGCGTGCACCAGGTCGCGCAGCGTGATCCCCGGCTGCATGCGGCCCTTGAAACGCACGAGGACCGACTCGGGCATGTCGAGCGGCATCACGCCGGTCGCGGCCGCGAATGCGACGAGGCCCGAGCCCGCCGGGAACGAGATCCCGATCGGGAAGCGCGTGTGCGAGTCGCCGCCGGTGCCGACCGTGTCGGGCAGCAGCATCCGGTTCAGCCACGAGTGGATGATCCCGTCGCCCGGGCGCAGCGAGATCCCGCCGCGCGTGCTGATGAACGCGGGCAGTTCGCGGTGCGTCTTCACGTCGACCGGCTTCGGGTAGGCCGCCGTGTGGCAGAACGACTGCATCACGAGGTCGGAGGAGAAGCCGAGGCACGCGAGGTCCTTGAGTTCGTCGCGCGTCATCGGGCCGGTCGTGTCCTGCGAGCCGACGGTGGTCATCTTCGGCTCGCAGTAGGTGCCGGGGCGAACGCCCTTGCCCTCGGGAAGGCCGCAGGCGCGCCCGACCATCTTCTGCGCGAGCGTGAAGCCCTTGCCGGAGTCGGTGCTCGGCGCGGGCAGCCGGAACGCCGTCGACGGTGGCAGCTTCAGGAACTCGCGCGCCTTGGCCGTGAGCGAGCGGCCGATGATGAGGTTGATCCGGCCGCCGGCCTGCACCTCGTCGAGCAGCACGTCGTTCTTCAGCGAGAAGGTCGCGACCTGCCTGCCGTCCTTCTCGATGCGACCTTCGTAGGGGAAGATGTCGAGCACGTCGCCCATCTCGAAGCCCGACACGTCGACCTCGATCGGCAGCGCGCCCGAGTCCTCCTGCGTGTTGAAGAAGATCGGGGCGATCTTGCCGCCGAGCGTGACGCCGCCGAAGCGCTTGTTCGGCACGAACGGGATGTCCTGGCCGGTGGCCCAGATCGCGCTGTTGGTCGCGCTCTTGCGCGACGAGCCGGTGCCGACGACGTCGCCCACGTACGCGACCAGGTGGCCCTTCTTCTTCAGGTCCTCGATGAAGCGGATCGGCCCGCGCTTGCCGTCCTCCTCGGGCTTGAACGCCGCGCCCGCGCGCGTGTTCTTGAGCATCGCGAGGTAGTGCAGCGGGATGTCGGGACGGCTCCACGCGTCGGGCGCCGGCGAGAGGTCGTCGGTGTTGGTCTCGCCGGGCACCTTGAACACGGTGACGGTGATCTTCTTCGCGACCGGCGGACGGTCGGTGAACCACTCGGCGTCGGCCCAGCTCTTCACCACGTCGGCGGCGAGCGCGTTGCCCGCCTTCGCCTTCTCGGCGACGTCGTGGAAGAAGTCGAACATCAGCAGCGTCTTCTTCAGCGCCGCAGCGGCGACCGGCGCGACCGCCGCGTCGTCGAGCAGGTCGATCAGCGGCTTGACGTTGTAGCCGCCGACCATCGTGCCGAGCAACTCGGTCGCCTTCGCGGCCGACAGGAGCCCGACCTTCAGGTCACCGTGCGCGACCGCCGCGAGGAAGCTCGCCTTGACCTTCGCGGCATCGTCGACCCCGGGCGGCACGCGATGGGTCAGCAGATCGAGCAGGAACGCCTCTTCGCCCTTCGGGGGGGACTTGATCAGCTCGATCAGCTCGGCGGTCTGCTGCGCGTCCAGCGGCAGCGGCGGAATGCCGAGGGCGGCACGCTCGGCCGCGTGCTTGCGGTAACCATCTATCACATTGGCTCCTAGGAGATCTGGGTCGGTCGTGGGGGAGAGGCGCCGGCGGGCGCCGCCGGGCATCGGCGATTGTCCGGCATCCGCGTCGCGCGCCGTCGATTTCGATTGTACGAGAGCGGAAAACGCCGCCGGACGGCGCGGCGGCCGGATCGGCGGGGGCCGCGCGGCGGCGCCGGTGCGTGCGCGCGGACGCGGTCGACCGCGCCGCGGGTCGACCGGCCGGCGCGCCGGCGGCGGGCGGGTTGTCCAGGGTTCCGTCGCACCGGCGGCCGTACTAGCATGCGCGGAGCGCGGGGGACCGCGCGCGTCGGCCGGGCGCGGCCGGCGCCGCGCACCGCCTGCCGCCGGGCAACCACGGGTGGAGGACGCCTTCATGTTTCGATTCGACCGTCTGAGCGGCCTGCTTGCACGGGTCGCGATGTGCATCGGGGTCTGCGTCGCGCTGGCAGGCGCGGTGTCCTTCGGCGCAGCGTCCCATGCGGCCGACGCCACCGTCGCGCCGGGTGGCGCGACCGCCCTCGCACCCGGTGTCGCGAGCGCGGCGCCCGCGGGTGCCGCCGATCGGACCGGCGCCGTGCCGGTCGTGACCGCCCGCGCGCTGATCGGCCTCGTGCTGCTCGGCGTGCTGCTCTGGCTGATCGAGCGCACGAGCGGT
This sequence comes from Lautropia sp., assembly GCA_050248115.1. GTDB lineage: Bacteria > Pseudomonadota > Gammaproteobacteria > Burkholderiales > Burkholderiaceae_E > Lautropia. Next base: position 555,123 of record JBFWSZ010000004.1, on the reverse strand, counting down.
GCGCGCACCGGCCGTTCGTCCGACCTGGCACCGGCCGCCGGCGCGGCGCGTGCGGATGCCGGTCCGGGTGCGAGCGGTCGGCTCGTGCAGGAGGTCCGCGCGTGGGCCGATGCCGATCTCGAGGCCAGTCCGGCGCCGGCGGCCTTGTCGGCCGTGGGTACCGCGCCGGACGAGCCGCGCGGGGCGCAGGCCGGCGGTGCGGCGTCGGCGCAGCCCCCTCTGGAGCCGTCGGCGCAGGCCCCCGGCGAGGCATCGGCGCAGGCCACGCACGAGGGCTCGGTGCAGCCCGGGCGCGAGCCATCCGCGCCGGATGCTCCGGCGACGAAGGCCGAACCCGCCGCCGCGTCGGGCGCCGGCGATATGCCGCCGCCGACGGCGTTGCCGACAGCGGCCGAGCCCGCGCCGGCCGCGACCCCTCGTCCGGCGGTATTCGTCAGCCAGCCGCCGCTCGGTCTCGCCGCGACGACGGCGACCGCGCCGGATGCAACGGCGTCCGATGCAACGGCGTCCGGTGCGGCAGCCTCCGATGCGCCCGCCTCGCGGCCGGTAGCGCCCGCCGCGGCGGCCGCCGAATCCGCAACCGTGCCTGCGACCGAACCCGGCAGACCGGACGACCTGACGAAGGTCGAAGGCATCGGCCCGAAGATCGCAGGGCTGCTGAAGGATGCGGGCATCGGGAGCTTCGCCGCACTCGCGAACGCGCCGGTGCCGACGCTGCGCCAGGTGCTCGGCGACGCCGGGCAGCGGTTCGCGATGCACGACCCCTCGACCTGGCCCGAGCAGGCCTCGCTCGCGGCGCGCGGCGACTGGGACGCGCTCGCGAGCCTGCAGGCCGCGCTGCACGGCGGGCGGCGCGCGCCCGGCGCGCCAGACTAGCGAGTCGTCCTTTGCCCGGCTGCCGCCGACTCGGCGGCCGGCGCGGGCGTCGTCGGCGACACGCCACGTCGAGCGACCTTCCGGTCGTTCGATCGCACCACTGATCCGACCCCGGCAGACCGTCCGGCAGGCGGCGCGAAGAATCGCGTCGTCACCCACCGTTTACCGGATGTACGCCATGGTCAGGCAGTTCGTGTCGCGTCGCGCCGATGGCGCCAGTTTCCCCGTCTCTCGCGTTGCCGGGCGCGAGCCGCCGACGCGGTCGGCCGTACGCCGCGAGCGGTACCGGTTCGCGCCGCTGCCGTCGTTGCTGGCGCTGGCACTGATCGCGAGTTGCGCGTCGGGTGACGAGCCGATCGAGCCCGCGGTGAGCAGTGGCAACTCGGCGCTGATCAGGGCCGACTTCGCGTCGGCGCAGGCGTCGTCGCAGGCGTCGCTCGCGGCGTCCGAAGGCGTGCGCAGCGGCGCGCTCGCGGCCGATACGACAGTGGCCGATGCGACGGGGGGCGTCGCGCCGACCACGACCGCCGTGTCCGCGAGCAGCGCCCCCGGTACCGCGCAGGACGACGCCGGCGCCGAGCCGGAGACGCAGACGGCCGCGGTGGCCGCGGCCGGCGACCCGCAGGCGCCGACCGCGGCCGTCAAGGGGACGCTGGAGTCCTTCGCCGCGGATGCGCTCGCCGCGATCAACGCGGCCCGCGCGCAGCCGCGCGCTTGTGGCGACAAGGCGTTCCCCGCGGTCGGCCCGCTGCGCTGGAACGCGCGCGCCGCGTACGCGGCGATGCTCGAGACCGAATGGATGCAGTCGACCAACAGCTTCGGCCATGTCTGGCCGACCGGCGAACGCGTGTGGGACCGTCTCGCGTTGGCCGGGTACGCGTGGTCGAAGGCCGACGAGAACATCGCGGCGGGCTTTCGCTCGCTCGACGCGGCGATGAAGGGCTGGATCGACAGCCCGCCGCACTGCGTCGCGCTGATGCGCGCCGACATCACCGAGGTCGGCGTGTCGGTCGTGCCGGGCAACGCGGGCAATACCTACCTGTCGTATTGGGCGATGGTGCTCGCGACGCCGCAGGCCGCCGCGAGCCGCTGAGCGCGCCGGCCGATCGCGGTCGCGCGCGAACTCGTTCCTCCGCGGCGCGCCGTTCGTCGGACAGAATCCACCTCTCGCGGGCCCGCTGCCCCGATGCCGCCATGACGGGTTCATGGCGCCGGGGCCGCGGCCGAAGGTGGGTGGATGGCTCGGACGACCTTTCACGGCGATGGTGTTCGCGACCGCACGCGGCGGCGCGCGTCGTCGCTGGTCGCCGCGATGCTGGCGGCGGCGCCCGTCGCCCACGCGGAAGAGGCCTTTCGGATCGCCGCCGGTGCCGGATCGACACCGGCGTCGGTCTCGGCCTCGGTCCGCATCCAGGTCGTCGTCGAGCCGCGGCTGCAGCTCAGCGAAGGGCCGGCGCGCCTGTCGCTCGCGAGCAATCGTGGCAGCGTGCTGATCGCGTGCGACGACCCGGCAGGCTGCGCGGCGCGCGCAATCGGCGACCGCGGCATCGTCGCCGGGTCGATCGCGTCGCCGGCGGGTCGCTACACGGTCGCGCAGCCCTGACCGATCGAGACGACGCGATCCCCGGCGAGTGCGGTGCCGGTCGACGGCCGGACGCGCCGGATCGGGCGCTCAGGCGCGGTACAGCGCCTTCACCGCCCGCACGAAGCGTTCGGTGCCCTCGGTGACCGCCTGCGGACTCAACGCACCGTAGGACAGCCGCTGCCAGTTGCCGCCCTCGGGGTCGAGGCCGAACGCGAAGCCCGGGATCGTCGCGACCTTGAAGTTCTCGATCATCGCGCGGTTGAATGCCAGCGGATCCTTCACCGCCGGCAGGTACATCAGCACGTAGAAGGCGCCCTCGGTGCGCTGGAATCGCACCAGGTCGCCGAGTTCGTCGAGCCGCCGATGCACCGCGTTGCGCACCCGCGCGAGTTCGTCGAGGTGGTGCGCGACCGCCGGCCTGCCGGCGTGCGCCGCCGCCTGGGCGACGAGCTGCGAGGCGACCGGCGCGCAGATCAGGTTCGTGTCCTGCACCTTCTGCATCGCCGGGCCCAGCGCGGCGGGATACAGGCAGTAGCCGACCCGCCAGCTCGCCATGCCGTACGCCTTGGAGAACGAGAAGAACGACACGGTGTGGGCGGCCGCGTCGGGCAGCGACGCCGCGGAGAAGTGCCGCGTGCCGCCGAAGCAGAAGTACTCGTAGGCCTCGTCGCTGAAGTGGTAGAGCCCCCGCCTCGCGCACAGGCGATTGACCGCGGCGAGGTCGTCGGCAGGGTAGACCGCGCCGGTGGGATTGTTGGGCGACACGGTGACGATCGCGCGGGTGCGCGGCGTGATCGCCGCTTCGATCGCGGCGAGATCGAGCTGGTGGCGCGGGTCGGTCGCGACGCACACCGGGGTGCACCCGAGCATGCGCAGCGCCATTTCCTGGTTGAAGTAGTACGGCGTGGGCAGGATGAACTCGTCGCCGGGATCCGCGACCGCGAGCACCGCCTGAAGGAACGCCATGTTGCTCCCGGCGCTGACCATGAGCTCGGTTCGGACGTCGATCGGGATGCGGTTCTCGCGCAGGAGCTTCTCGCGAAGCGCCGCGACGAGCGTCGACATGCCGCCGACCGCCTGGTACTTCTGCAGTCCCGGGTCGTCCGCCAGCGGAGAGAGCGCGGCGCCGATGTCGATCGGCGGCCCGTAGTTCACGACGCCCTGACCGAGCGAGATCGTACCCGGGTTGTTGCGCACGAGCGCAGCGATGGTCGGGATGATCGGGGTGTCGACCGCCTGCAGACGGGCCGACGTTCGAAATGCTGCTGGACTGCCTTCACGCACTGCGGGCCGCCTTACTCCGATTGACCGCCTGCGGAGCGGTGCCCGGGGCGGCGACCGCGCAGTTTAATCGACGCGGCCGCCCAGGTCGCGCGCGAGCGTTTCGAGATGCGCCTGGAGTTCGCGGCTCGACTCGAGCATCGCCTGCGCCGCCAGCGTCATTCGCTGAGCCGGCGTCGCGCCGGCGCTTCGCGCCTCGAGGTCGGCGAGTCGGGCTGCTGCCGGCGCGGCCAGCGGGCCGCCCTTGGCGAGCTCGATCGACAGCACTGCCTTGCGGCGAGCCTCGAACGCCGCGGGGTCGGTGCGGTACAGCGCCGCCCACTCGTCGAAATCGAATTCGGGTGCAGCCTGGAGTTTCATCGCTCGTCCGTCCTCGAATGCGCCACTGAGCCCCGATTCTGCGCCGCTCGTCGTGCGGGCACCGTGCGGTCGGTCACGCGGCGGCGCGTCCGGCGCGGCGATATCCGGTCGACGAGGCACTACGTCTTGCGCGGTCTGCCTTCGGCCATGACGAGCGTGCTGATCGCCCAGCTGATGATCGTGTAGACGATCGCCGCGAGCACCGCCCACCAGAAGCCGGCGACCTCGAAGCCCTCGATGAATCGGGCCGCGAGCCAGAACATCAGCCCGTTCAGCACCAGCGTGAACAGTCCGAGCGTGATCACGGTGATCGGCAGCGTCAGCACGAACAGCACCGGACGGATGAACGTGTTCAGCAGCCCGATCACCAGCGCGACGAGCAGCGCGACGCCGAAGCTGCGCAGCTGCACGCTCGGCAGGATGTACGGCAGCAGGAACAGCGCCGCGGCGTTGATCGCCCAGCCCAGCAGGATCCTCAGCATGCGAGACTCCGTCGCGGCCCGATCGGCCTCATTTCACCAGCAGCACCGGAATCGAGCCCGACGCGCTCACCCGTTGCGCGACCGAGCCGATCAGCCAGTCTCGAAGGCCGCCGCGCCCTTTCGTGCCCAGCACGATCAGGTCGACCTGGCGCGCGTCCGCCTCGTTGACGATCGTGGCCGAGATCGGGCCGGTCGCGATCACCGTCTGGTGCTCGAGCCCGCTCGCCGCGGCCTTCGCGACCGCGTCGGCCAGTTGCTCCTTCGAGAGATCGGCGAGGTAGTCCTTGACCGCCTTGCTGCCGAGTGCCTTCGAGGCCGAGTGAAGCGCGGCGTCGTCGTGCACGTTGATCAGCACGAGCTCGGCCTTCCCGCTGAGCTTGCCGGCGAGTCCGATCGCGTAGTCGAGCGCACGCAGCGCGTTCTCCGAGCCGTCGATGGCAACGAGGATCTTCATGTCGATTGCTTCTCCTGCGAGTGAGTCGCCGGCTTCAGCGGCGCCCGGCGCGCGACCTGCCCGCCTTCGTGCCGGTATTGTCGCCGAATGCGTCCGCGCCGGAACCGGATTGTCCGACGCCTTCGGTCGGCACCGTCGGCTGCGCCAGCGCGGCGTCGACTTCGGCCGCGAGCGTCGCGGCCATCGACGCGATCAACGACGCGGTCGACGGCGGCGTGCCGGCGCCCGATGTCGCGACCGCCGGTTCGGGTTCGGCGGCGCGCGCCGCCCGCGCGGTCGTCGCGCTGGCGCGCTTCGCCGTGGCGGCGACGACGCGCGCGTCGCCGCGCTTGCCCGTCGCCCGCGCGGGCCGTGCGGTGGGGCGCCGGTTGCCCGGTGCAGCCGCGGGACCGGTCGCGCCAGCCGTGGTCGAGCCCGGCGTGGTCGAGCCAGGCGCCCGAGGGGCGCGCCCGCGGTCGGACGGGCCGGCCACGGGACGAGCCTTCGCGCGCTTGTCGCCGACCCCTTCGTCGGCGGTCGGCGCACGCCGCACGCTTCGCGGCTTCGCATCGCGCGGCGCCGCGCGTCCGCGTGCGCCGCGGGGCGCCGGCGCGGATGACGGCGCGGACGCCCGACGCGGCGAGGCGACCTCGTCCGCGAGCGGTGTGTCGGGCCGCGACGCGGCTGCATCCTGCGGCGGGAACCGGTCCCGAGTCGGCGACGGGTCCCGAGGCGGGGAAACGTGGTGCGGCGGCAACGGGTCCTGAGGCGGCGACGGGGTCCGGCGCGGCGCCGGGGCCTGGGGCGGCGGGGCGGCATCGTTCGGCGGGGCCGCTGCCCGCGTGGACGCCGGGGCCGCCGCCACGGCCGTCGCAGGCGTGACGGATGCGGGCCGACGCTTGCGGGAGGGGGCCGACGCGTCGTCCGTCGCGGTGGCGAAGGCCTTCGCCGAACGGTCGGTCGCGAACATCGACTTCAACTGTGCGCGGATGCGCTGCGCGAGCTTCGGCGGGGCGGTGCGCGCCGTCACGAAGGCGCGATAGCCGTCGATCAGCGCGATGCACCGCACCGACATCTCGATCGGGGCCGCCGCGCGTCCGAGTGCCTGGCTCGCGGTGCTGCGCGCCACCGCCAGGTCCTGTCCTTCGCCGAGCGCGTCCTGCCAGTCGCCGAGTCGCGCGAGCACGCGTGCCGCCGGCTCGCGCGTCAGCTCGAGCGCGGTGCAGCTGTCCAGCGCGTAGCGAAGGTTCTTGATGGCGATGCGGGTCTCGTGCCAGTCGCTCTCGTCGACCGCCGCGCCTGCGCGCCGCCTGGCCTTTCGCACCAGCGTCGCGATGCGCGCTGCGGCGAAGCGCCGGAAGTCGGGCGCGTCGAAGCGGCCCGGCTCGATCGCCTCGATCGCGGCGAGCGCGAGCAGGATGAACTCGGTGGTGGACGGCGCGCCGAGCGTCGCGCGCAGCTGGGCGCGCGCGCGTTCGCGTTCCTCGGCGAGCGAATGCGCCAGGACCCGCAGTGCGGCGTCGCGCGGGAAGCTGCGCTCGAGTTCGCCGAGCAGTCGCGACTCGAAGACGTCGGCATCGCGCACGAAGCCGGCGGCGTTCGCGATCGATCGCGCCATCCTGTCGAGGCTCCGCCAGGGCGTGTCGCCGTCGCCCGACGGGTCTTCGCGCAGGTCGAAGAACCGGATCGACGCGCGCAGTCGCCGCAGCGCGACGCGCATCTGGTGCGGGCCCTCGGGTCGAGCCGTCTCGAGCACCGCCGGCAGGTTCGCCAGGAAGTGCTGCAGGTGCCCGTGAAGCACCGCGCGCGCCGCCTGCGCGACCGGCGTACCGCCGACGGGTGCGCGGGGCGCGCATCGGGTCGGCTCCGCGTGCGTGGTGCGCCAGCCGGCCAGCCGCAGTCCGCGCTCGTGCTTGCTCGCCAGCAGCAGGCGTGCGTCGTGCAGTCGCGCCCATTGCAGCGCGTAGCGGTAGAAGATCGCGGCGCTGCCGCCCTTGCGCTCGAGCTCGACCTCGTCGATCGCCTCGCGCGCCTGTCCGGTGCGGATCTCGCCGCGGTCGAGGGCCAGCTCGACCCGCGCGGTGCCCATCGGCAGCACCTGTCGCGTCATGCGCTCGAAATCGGTCTCGAAGACCGGCAGCAGCATCGACAGGCACTCGCGAACGCGGTCGCCGACCGGGTGGCCGACCGGGGGCAGCGCGTCGGCGTGCGGTACCGGTCGCTCGACCCGACGTTCCCACTCGAAGCGGCTGAAGGCATCGGCGGCGTCGCCGCCGGCCGGCCCGCCTGCGGCCTTCAGCGTCTGCAGGTGGACACCGTCGACCGAGCGTATCCGCAGCGCGATGCCGGCGTTGAGCAGGTCGCCGGCGGAGGTGTCGTAGTAGCACGAGCGCAATCGGCGCGCATCGCCGCTCAGGCCGGCGTCGACCCTCGATTCGAACTCCGCCGCCATCGACGCGCCCAGCGCGAACTTCAGCTCGTGCTCGGTATCGGCCGCGACCTGCGCGTCGACGGCCGGCGGTGTGTCGCCGGGATCGCCGTCCGTCGTCACGCCTTCGCCTGTTCGTCGGGGTGCGCGCGCAGGCCGGGCCAAGCCGGGCTGAGCGACTGGTCGACGCCCGCCAGGTCGAGCAGGCGCCCGACGATGTGGTCGACGAGCTCGTCGACCGACCTCGGCTTCTGGTAGAACGCCGGTACCGGCGGGTGCACGATCGCGCCCATCTCGGTGACCGCGATCATGTTGCGCAGGTGGGCGAGATTCAGCGGCGCCTCGCGCGCCGCGAGCACGAGACGGCGGCGTTCCTTCAGCATCACGTCGGCGGCACGCGCGACGAGATTGTCCGACAGGCCCTGGGCGATCGACGCGAGCGTGCGCATCGAGCACGGCGCGACGATCATCGCCTCGCTGCGGAACGAGCCCGAGGCGATGCAGGCGCCGACATCGCGGTGCGCGTGCACGACGTCGGCGAGGGCTTCGACCTCGCGTCGCGCCAGCCCGAGCTCGGCGTCGATCGTCATCCATCCGGCGGGCGAAACGAGCAGGTGCGTCTCGATCTCCGGCATCGCGCGGAGCACGTCGAGGCAGCGCACGCCGATGGCGGCGCCGCTTGCTCCGGTGATGGCGATGATCAGTCGACGCATGGTCCGGTCATTGTCGCACCCGAATTGTCCACCCCGTCACCTTGCCGGATAATGACGGACCGCATGAGAGGTTCGACGACATGGCGCACAGGGTTTTCGTGGACGGGCAGGAGGGCACGACCGGCCTGCAGATCAACCAGTATCTCGCGGCGCGCGACGACGTCGAGATCCTGCGGATCGATCCCGAGCGGCGCAAGGATCCGGTCGAGCGCGCGCGACTGCTCGACGCCGCCGACGTCGCGTTCCTGTGCCTGCCCGACGCCGCCGCGAAGGAGGCGGCGGCGCTGGTGCGCAATCCGCGCACCTGCCTGATCGACGCCAGCACCGCGCACCGGGTCGATCCGCAGTGGGTGTTCGGCCTGCCCGAACTCGAACCCGGCCGGCGCGACGCGATCCGACGCGCCAAGCGCATCGCCAATCCCGGCTGCCACGCGACTGCATTCATCCTGCTGGTGCGCCCATTGGTCGACGCCGGCCTGCTGCCGGCCGACTACCCGCTGCACGCGCTGTCGGTCACCGGCTATTCCGGTGGTGGCAAGAAGATGATCGAGCAGTACCGGGCGGGCGGCGACCCGCGGCTCGAGAGCCCCCGCCAGTACGGCCTCACGCTCGCGCACAAGCACCTGCCGGAGATGACCACCTACGGGCGGCTCGCGGCGCCGCCGGTGTTCTCGCCGGTCGTCGGATCGTTTTACAAGGGGCTCGCGGTATCGATCGGGCTCCAGATGCGCGGCCTGGGCCCTGCGGCGAGCCTCGAGGCGGTGCACGCCGCGCTCGAGGCACGCTACGCCGGCGAGCGCTTCGTCACCGTCCAGCCGCTGAACGCGCCCGAGGTGCTGCAGGCGGGCGGGTTCTTCGACGTGCAGGCGTGCAACGACACCAACCGCGCCGACGTGTTCGTGTTCGGCCACGCGTCGCAGGTCATGCTGACGCTGCGGCTCGACAACCTCGGCAAGGGCGCGAGCGGCGCGGCGATCCAGTCGATGAACCTGCACCTCGGGCTGGACGAAGGGCTCGGGCTCGAGGGCGAGGTCGCCCTCGGCGAGGTGGCTTGAGCAGGCCCGACGCCGGGACCGCCCCGGACACGGCCGACGGCGAGCGCACGGCGCGGATGGCGTCCGAGCCACCGGTTTCCCCGTTCAAGAGCCGCAGCGGCATCGCGCGCCTGATGGCGGCGTCGCGGTATTCGGCGCAGGGGCTGGTGGCGGCCTGGCGCCACGAGGCGGCGTTCAGGCAGGAACTCGTCGCGGGCACGCTGCTGCTCGCGATCGGGCTCTCGTTCGTCGACTCGATCGTCGGGGCGCTGCTGCTGATCGGCTCCGTGCTGTTCGTGCTCGTCGTCGAGCTGCTGAATTCCGCGCTCGAAGCGCTGGCCGATTCGGTGTCGATCGAGCATCGCCCGCTGCTCGGACGGGCCAAGGACCTCGGCAGCGCGGCCGTGCTGCTGGCGCTCTGCGTCGCGGTCTGCATCTGGCTCGGGGTGTTCTGGCCGGGCTGATCCGCTCGCGACGATGCCGGCGCGACGTTCGGCGGCGAGCGCGTTCGGCGGCGCCGGCTCCAAAGGGCAGGGTGCGGCCGGCCCGCCGCGGGCCCCAGGCGTCGAACAGCGCCGGGGCGTCGCCGCTGTTCGAGTGATCGCGCGCTGAAGTTCCTGCCTAAGCTGCCGACTGTCGTCATCCCATTCTCGGAGCACAGTCATGATCGGTAGCGTCGGAACCCAATCCTCCGCGGCGAACGCAATCCTGAACGCAGGTTCCGGCCAGCGCGCAGGCTACGGCGGCATGCGCGCCCGGCAGCTCGACGCGACCCCGCCGATCGACACGGCTGCCACGGCAAAGCGCATCGTCGCCGACTTCGACGTCGACGGCAGCGGCTCGGTCGACGTGGCCGAACTTCGCCAGGTCCTCTCGGACAACGGCATCGAAGGCGCCGAGGACCTGGCCCGGCAACTCGCCGACGGACTCGGCGGCGACGACGGTGCGCTCACCGAGCAGGGCCTCAAGGATCGGTTCGACCGCCAGCAGCGCGCGATGAACGTGCGCATCGACCTGATGCAGATGCAGGCCGCGATGTCGCAGGGCGTGCGCGTGCCGCAGACGCCCGGCGATGCACCGGCCACCGCGCCGGAGGCGGTGGACGCGTCGACGGCGCAGGGCGATACGGCCGAGGCGCAGGCGGCGTCGCCGGCGCCGGCCGAGACCGAAGCGGTGGTGACGAGCGCTGCGACGATGGCGAGCGATGCACCCGATGCGGCACCGGCGGTCGGCGTCTCCAATCGCGTCGGCGACTTCATGCGTCGCTACGACACCGATGGCGACGGCACGGTACAGAATTCGGAGATCGAGGCGGTACTGGCCGATCGCGGCGTCGCATCGCCGGGCGACGCGGCCGACGCGATGCTGCGTCGTTTCGGCGGCACGAACGACGCGCTGTCGGCCGAGCAGGTCGCCGACGCGCTGCGGGCGAGCGATCGCGCCGCGGCCGGGCTCTGGTCGAGCGGGTCCGCGATCGACGAGATCGCTGCGGTCGCGTCGATGCCGGCGGCAGACGCGTTGCAGGAGATCGCGACCCGCCTGGACGGTACCGGATCGGCCGATCCGCTGGCAGTGGTGGATCCGGACGCGCCACCCACGTCTTCCGAGGCGTCGGCGACCGATACCGGAACGACTGCCGCGGGCGATCCCGCCCCGGTCGTCGCGGCGTCGGGCGAGACTGCGTCGGGTGAATCTGCGCCGGGTGAAGCCGCGTCGGGTGAAGCCGCGTCGGGTGACGCCCCTTCGGTTGCGTCGGGCTCGGCGGCCCCGTCCGGCTCGACGGCCCCGTCCGGCTCGACGGGTGCGACGGCCGAGCCCGCGGTGACCGCGGCGGCGGGTGTCGACGCGGCCGCTTCGTCGGATGGCGTGTCTTCGCGGTTCAGCCAGCTCGACACCGACGGCGACGGCCTGATCTCGCCCAGCGAGTTCGCGTCGATCGACGACGGGGCGAGCGGCGCGACGGCGGCGTCTGGCACGTCGGCACCGGCCACGGTGGTGACGCCGGACGTGAGCGTGAGGATCGGCTCGCTGCTCGACACCTATCGCAGGATGTCGGGCGACGCCAGCTACGACGACCTGCGCCCGATGTTCAGCGCGCAGGCCTGAGTCCGGCGCGCGGTCCTGAGTCCGGCGCGCAGCCCGATGCGGGTGAACGCGCCGTCCGGGTTCAGCCCTTCGCGGCCTCGGGGATCAGCGCCTGGAGTTCACCGGACTCGAACATCTCCGCGATGATGTCCGAGCCGCCGATGAACTCGCCGCCCAGGTAGAGCTGCGGGATCGTCGGCCACTTCGAGAAATCCTTGATCGCCTGACGGACCTCGTCGTCCTCGAGGACGTTGACCGTCACGAGGTTCTTGACGCCGGAGGCCTTGAGCACCTGGATCGCCTTGCCGGAGAACCCGCACTGCGGGAACTGCGCCGTCCCCTTCATGAACAGCACGGCGGGGTGCTCGGTGACGGTCTTCTGGATGAATTGGCTGGCGTCCATGGTGCTTCGATGGGTGGAGTGCTGAGACGCTCAATATAGCAGTTGGCGGGGTCAGCCGGCGAGCGTATCCCTGACGTGCCGCGGGCCGGGCCGCGCGCCGCTGCGCCCCCCGGTGACGCGGTCCCGACCGGCCAGATCGGGGAATGTCGCGACGTCGTCGAAGCCGGCGGCCACGCAGGCGGCCCGGGTGACGGCGCCCTGGTCGTGGCCGTGCTCGAGGAGCAGCCACCCGCCGACTCGCAGGTGCGCCCGCGCGCCGGCGACGATGCGCGACAGCGCGATGCGGCCGTCGCCGCCGGGGGTCAGGGCGTCGCGCGGCTCGTGGCGCAGGTCGCCCTGCGCCAGGTGCGGATCGTCCTCGGCGATGTAGGGCGGGTTCGAGACGACCAGGTCGAAGGGCGCCGGCGCGGCGTCCTGCTGCGTCGCCAATGCCGCCCACCAGTCTCCCTGCCGGAACTCGACCCGTGCGCCGAGCCTCGCGGCGTTCTGCGCCGCGAGGTCGAGCGCGTCCTGCGCGCGGTCGGTCGCGACCACGACGGCGTCGGGTCGCTCGAGCGCCAGCGTGACCGCGATCGCGCCGCTGCCGGTGCCCAGGTCGAGCACCCGCGGCGCGGCGAGTCGCGCGATCCGGGCGAGCGCGGCGTCGACCAGCGTCTCGGTGTCGGGTCGAGGGATCAGCACCCGTGCGTCCACCCGGAACACGCGACCGTAGAACTCGCGCTCGCCGAGCAGGTAGGCGATCGGCTCGCCGCGGCGGCGGCGCGCGGCGAGCACGTCGAAGCGTTCGCGCGCCGTCGCGGGGCAGGGGCGGTCTCCGCGCGCGAGCAGCGCTTCTCGCGCGAGCCCGCTCGCGTGTGCCATCAGCAGGCGCGACTCGAGTCTCGGCAGGCCGCTCGCGGCGAGCAGCTCGTCGTAGCTCGGCATGCCGGGGCGTGCGGTCGCCGGCGGAGGGCACGATGGCGGGTCGTCGGGCATGCGGCATTGTCGGCGATCGGCGGGCGCCGCCGTCGTCGGCGCGTCGCAGCCGTCCGGTCGGCGCACGCGCGACATCCCACGACAGGTGGGCTTGAAAATACTCCATGGGGTATATACACTAGGGGGTATGAAACCCGCCCACCGCTCCGCCGCCGAATGCCCGTCGCCTCAGGGCGCACGGCCCGCCCTCACCGGCTTCCTGCCGTCCGCCCTCGTGGCGATGCTGCTGGCGGCCTCGCCGGTCGTCGCCCAGCAGCCGCCGCCTCCGACGGTCGCCACCGTCGAGGTCTCGCGTGCGCCACTCGCGGCAGCGAGCCGCTGGGACGGCACGGTCGAGGCGGTGCGCCAGACGCGCGTCGCCGCGCAGGCCACCGGCCGGGTCGTCAAACTGCTCGCGAAGGCGGGCGAGTCGGTCAAGGCCGGCCAGGTGCTCGCCGAAGTCGACGCGCAGGAAGCGACGCTCGGCACGACCCGCGCGCAGGCCGCCCTCGCGCAGGCGCAGGCGGCGACCTCGCAGGCGCGACTCGCGCTGACCCGCAACGAGCAGCTGCGCCGCGACGGCTTCATCAGCCAGGCCGCGCTCGACGCGGCCCGCACGACGCTGACGGCGGCCGAGGCGGCCGAGCGCGAGGCGGCCGCCGCGGTGGCGTCGGCCCGGGTCGCGACCGGGTACTACCGTCTGACGGCGCCCTACGATGCAATCGTGTCGGCTCGCCAGGTCGAGATCGGCGACCTGATCCTGCCGGGGCGTAGCCTGTTCGAACTCTACGCACCCGACCTGATGCGGGTCGTCGTCCAGATGCCGACGGCGCAGGCGATCGCGCTGGGCCGCCAGATCCGCGCGAGCACGCCGGCGCCGCAGCCGCGGCCCGCCGCAGCGAAGCCGGGTGCGGCCGACGCGCCGCGTGCGGCAGCGCCCTCCGGGCAGCCGGCGGCGACGCCGTCGGTCGCCGGCGCGGCGACGGTGCGGCGCTCGGCCCAGGAGCCGCCGATCGCCGCGCGGGCGGTCGAGGTGCTGCCGGCGGCGAACGCCGCGACCGGCACGACCGAGGTCCGCATCGAACTGCCGCAAGGTTCGGTCGACAACTGGCGCCCCGGCGAGCACGTGCAGGTCGAGATCGCACTCGAGGCGCGCGCAACGACGACGGTGCCGGCCGGCGCGGTGATCGAGCGCGGCGAACTGCAGGTCGTGTACGTCGAACGCGACGGCCGCTTCGTGCTGCGGCCGGTGCGCACCGGCCGCGTCTACGGCACCGGCGACACGCTCGCGGTCGAGGTGCTGGCGGGCCTGCAGCCCGGCGAGCGGATCGCGGTCGATCCGGTGCGCGCCGGCCTTCGCGGAGCACTCGCGCAATGAACGCGGACACCCCGAGGACCGCAGCGGCGCCGGTCGACGCCCCGTCGCTCGGCGTGTCAGGCGGCATCGCGAAGCGCTTCCAGCTGCATTCGCTGACCCCGCTGCTCGGCCTGATCCTGTTCCTGCTCGGCACCTTCGCCGCGCTGATCACGCCGCGCGAGGAAGAGCCGCAGATCGACGTGACGATGGCGAACGTGATGATCCCGTTCCCGGGCGCGTCGAGCGGCGACGTCGAGCGTCTCGTCGCGATTCCCGCCGAACAGGTGCTGTCGCAGATCCGCGGGCTCGAGCACGTGTTCACGACGTCGATGCCCGGGATGGCGCTGGTCACGCTGCAGTACAAGGTGGGCGTGCCGCGCACCGAGGCGTTGGTGCGACTGCAGGACACGCTCGACGCGAATCGCGACTGGCTGCCGCGCGAACTCGGCGTCGGCGAGCCCATCGTCAAGCCCAAGGGGATCGACGACGTGCCGGTGCTCGCGGTGACGCTGTGGGCGAAGGACGCGCGGCCGGCCGAATCGCTCGAGCGCGTGGCGCTGTCGATCGAGAACGAACTCAAGCGGGTGCCGGGCGTGCGCGAGGTGCGCACGATCGGCGGCCCGGGTCGCGCGGTGCAGGTGCGCTTCGACGCCGAACGCCTGCGCGCGTCGAACCTCGGCATCGACCAGCTGATCGGACGCCTCAAGAGCGCGAACGCGTCGCAGCAGGCGGGCGAGGTGCTGGAGGACGGACTTGCGCTGACGGTCCGTACCGGCGCGTTTCTCGAGTCGGCCGAGGACGTCGCGTCGCTGATCGTCGGCACCCGCCAGGGCCTGCCGATCTACCTGCGCGACGTCGCCGACGTCGAAGAGGCGCCGAATCGCGCGACGCGTTTCGTGTGGCACATGCCGCACGCCGGCGAGCCGCACCCCGCGGTCACCGTCGCGGCGACGAAGAAGGCCGGCGAGAACGCCGTCGACGTCGCGCGCGCGCTTCGGGTGCGCTTCGAGCAGCTGCGCAACACCGTGGTGCCGCCGGACGTCGAGGCGACGATCAGCCGCGACTACGGGCAGACCGCGCACGAGAAGGCGTCCAAGCTGATCGGCAAGCTCGCGTTCGCGACGCTGTCGGTGATCGTGCTGGTCGCGCTGGCGCTGGGCATGCGCGAGGCGGTGATCGTGGGCGCGGCGGTGGTGCTCACGCTCGCGGCGACATTGTTCGCGTCGTGGGCCTGGGGCTTCACGCTGAACCGGGTGTCGCTGTTCGCGCTCATCCTCTCGATCGGCATCCTGGTGGACGACGCGATCGTCGTCGTCGAGAACATCCACCGCCACCGGGCGCTCGAGCCCGGCCGGCCGCTGCGCGAGCTGGTGCCGATCGCGGTCGACGAAGTCGGCGGCCCGACGATCCTCGCGACCTTCACCGTGATCGCCGCGCTCCTGCCGATGGCCTTCGTGACCGGACTGATGGGCCCGTACATGAGCCCGATTCCGATCAACTCGTCGATGGGCATGATGCTGTCGCTCGCGATCGCGTTCACCGTGACGCCGTGGCTCGCGCACAAGCTGCTGCGGGCCTCGCACGGCACGAGCGTGCACGCCCGCGACGCCTCGCACGAGACCGCGCACGCGCCGGGCCGCCTCACGCGCTGGATGCAGCGCACCTTCGCCGGCCTGCTCGCGCCCTTCATCGACGGCCAGACGGCGCGGGCGACGCCCGGGCGCGCACGGGCGCGGCGCTGGCTGCTCGGCCTCGCGGTGATCGCGGGTCTCGCGGGATCGGTCGCGCTGGTGCCGCTGCAGTCGGTGGTGCTGAAGATGCTGCCCTTCGACAACAAGTCCGAGTTCGAGGTGATCGTCGACATGCCCCCCGGCACGCCGGTCGAGACGACGAACGCCGCACTCTCGGAGATGGCGCTCGCGCTCGCGGATCTGCCGGAAGTCGAGCACGTGCAGGGCTATGCCGGCAGCGCCGCGCCGATCAACTTCAACGGCCTGGTGCGCCAGTACGACCTGCGCCGCGCGCCGGAGCAGGGCGGCCTCCAGGTGAACCTGGTCGGCAAGGACCGTCGCCACGAGCAGAGCCACCCGATCGCGCAGCGGCTGATCGACCCGATGCAGCGGATCGCGGACCGATTCGGCGCACGGGTGAAGGTCGTCGAGGTGCCGCCGGGTCCGCCGGTGATGTCGCCGCTGGTGCTCGAGGTCTACGGTCCCGATCGCGCCGGGCGCGATGCGCTCGCCAAGCGCCTCGAGGCGACGTTGCACGAGGTGCCCGGACTGGTCGCGATCGACAGTTCGGTGCAGCCCGGCGCGACCGAACTGCGGGTCGAGCCCGAGCGCGCGAAGGCGACGATGCTCGGCGTCGCCGACGGCGCGATCGTCGAGGCGGCGCAGGCGGCGCTCAACGGCGTGGACGCGACCTGGATCCGCGAAGTCGCGACGCGGCGGGCGGTGCCGGTGCGGCTCGCACCCCCGCTGGCCGAGCGGGACCGGCTCGACGTGCTGCTGACCATGCCGGTCTCGGCGAACGGTGCGATGGCCGCCGGCGGCGGCCCTCAGGTGGTGCCGCTCGGCGAACTCGTGCGGCTTTCGACCGCGCCGCGCGACGAGCCGCGCCATCGCAAGGACCTGCTGCCGGTGTCGTACGTGTACGGCGATCTCGCGGCGGTCGATGGCAGCCACATCGACAGTCCGCTCTACGGGCTGATCGCGCTGCGCGACAGGCTCCCCGCGGCAGCGCTGCCCGACACCGGTCCGCTCGGCGAGTACTTCATCGTGCAGCCCGCGGATCCCTATCGCGAGTACGCGGTGAAGTGGGACGGCGAGTGGCAGATCACCTACGAGACCTTCCGCGACATGGGGCTGGCGTATGCGGTCGGCATGGTGCTCATCTACCTGCTGGTCGTCGCGCAGTTCCGCTCGTACCTGACCCCGCTGATCATCATGGCGCCGATCCCGCTGACGATCATCGGGGTGATGCCGGGACACGCGATGCTCGGCGCGCAGTTCACCGCGACCTCGATGATCGGCATGATCGCGCTCGCCGGCATCATCGTGCGCAATTCGATCCTGCTGGTGGACTTCATCGAGCTCGAGGTCGCGCGCGGGATGCCGCTCGGGCGCGCGGTGGTCAGGAGCGCGGCGGTGCGCGCGCAGCCGATCCTGCTGACGGCGCTCGCGGCGATGATCGGGGCCTTCTTCATCCTCGACGACCCGATCTTCAACGGCCTCGCGATCTCGCTGATCTTCGGCATCCTGGTGTCGACGCTGCTGACATTGCTGGTGATCCCGGTGCTCTACTACATCGCGTTCAGCCGGCGGCGGCCCCCCGTGCAGGGCGATCCCGACCTGCCGCCCGATTCCGCAGTGCCGGCCGGTCCCGCAGTGCCGCCCGCTCCCGTAGCGCAGCCCGCTCCCGACGTGCCGGCGAATGCCGGGCCTTCCCTCTCCACCCTCGATCCCTCGACCACAGGAGCTTCATCATGACCACTGAACGTATCATCCGCATCTTTGCCGGCGCCATGATCCTCGTCTCGCTGGCGCTGGCAGTTCCCGCCAGCCCGGTGTTCGTCAGCCAGCATTTCTTCTGGCTCACCGGCTTCGTGGGCCTCAACCTGTTCCAGAGCGGCTTCACGCGGATCTGTCCGCTCGACACGATCCTGCAGCGCGTGTTCCACGTACCCACCGGCGGGCAGTGCGGCACCGGTGCGGTGAAGTCCTGAGACGGCGAGGCACCGCGGCCGCGCGCCGTCCGTACGCTCCCGGCGCTCGCGGCGACCCCCGTCGCCGCGAGGCTGTCCGGTCCGCCACCCACCTGCAGAATCGATGACAGAACCCGTTCCCGAAGCCCGTCGCGCGCCAGTCGGCCTGTCCGACCGGTCGGCGTTCCAGACCTCGTTGAAGTTTCTCGGCCCGCAGTGGTTCGCGATCGTGATGGGATGGGCCGGGCTCGCGCAGGCGTGGCATCGCGCGGTGCCGCTGATGGGCGAGGAGGCGCACTGGTTCGCGGTGGCTGCCGCGATCGTCGCGGCGGCGATGTTCGCGCTGGTGTGCGCGGCGCTCGTGTGGCGCATGCGTCTGCACCCGGCCGCGCTCGCCGAGGATCTCGCGCATCCGCTGCGCCATCCGTTCGCCGCCGCGCTGCCGGTGTCGATGCTGCTGCTCGCGCTCGCGGCGCTGACCGTCGGCGGTGGCGGGCCGGCGGCGAGGACCGTCGCGCACCTGCTGTTCTGGCCCGGCGCGGCGCTGCAGTTCGCGGCCAGCGTCTGGGTGATCGGACGCATCGTGCGTCTGCGGCTGGAGTGGCCCGCCGTCACGCCGGTGCTGTTCATCCCGATCGTCGGCAACGTCGTCGTCCCGCTGCCGGCGCTGCTGCTCGGTGCGCCCGAGCTCGGCTGGTTCTTCCTCGGGATCGGCGCATTCTTCTGGCCGATCGCGACGACGCTGAACTTCGTTCGCACCGCGCAACTTCCGGTGCCGGACCGCATCGCGCCGAGCTGGACGATCCTGGCCGCGCCGCCCGCGCTCGTCGGGATCGACCTGATCGCGCTCGGCGGCCCGCCGCAGGTGGGGTTCGCGATGCTCGGCATCGCCGCGCTGTTCGTCGCGATCGCCTTGCTCAAGCTGCACGCGACCGCAGGGACCGGGTTCAGCATCGCGTGGTGGGGGATCTCCTTTCCGTTCGCGGCCTTCACGACGCTGCTCGAACTGCTGGCGGTCGACGCCGTCGGCCTGCGCGTGGTCGCGATCGCGTCGCTCGCCGCGGTGTCTCTGGCGGTGCTGTGGCTGAGCTCGGCGACATGGAAGGCGCTGCGAGCAGGCACGCTGCTCGCCCCCGAACCGGTCGCGATGATGAAGCCGGCGGACTGACACCGACGCGCCGGCGCCGGCGCGCCTGCCGCGCGTCGCGCCGGTTCGCGCCGATCCGATTCCTTCCAGACAGAGGCAAGGCTTGCACGATGGCTTCCGTTCCCCGAGATCCGTCCCCGTCGGTCGACGTGGCGACTGCGCCGTGCCCGGAGGGTGTCGGCGAACTCAGCGATTCGGCGCATCGCGACGAGATCGTCAAGCGCCTGCGCCGCGCCGAAGGGCAACTGCGCGGTGTCGTGCGCATGGTCGAGTCCGGCGAGGGGTGCCTGCCGGTCGCGCAGCAGCTGACCGCGGTCCGCAAGGCGCTCGACGCCGCGCTGTCGCGGATGACCGTCTGCTACCTCGAGCAGGAACTCGCCGACGCCGCGAAGGCCGATCCTGCGATCGGACGGACGATCGAGAAGGTCGGGGTGCTGATCAACCGGCTCGGCTAGCGGCACGCGAACCGACGGCCATCGCCGCGATGTGGTAACGTGAAGCGGGCCCGCCGTGGGCCCGAGAGGATCCGCCGTTGTCCGACGACCGCACGCCTGGTGCCGAGCTCGAATGCCTGTCCGCCTACGGCGCGCAGGTCGCGTCGCTGCTCGCGCTCGTCTCGAGCGACATCGCGCTCGTGATCGGCCGTGACGGCCGGATCACCGACATGGCGGTCGGCTCCGAGTCGCTCGACGGCGTCGTCAGCGGCTGGGTCGGTCGGTCGTGGGCGAACACCGCCACCGCCGATACCCGCCGCAAGATCGAGGATCTGCTCGCCGAAGTCGCCGACGGCGCGGTGTCGCGCACCCGGCAGATCAATCACCGCAACGAGGCCGGGGCCGACGTTCCGTTCTCGTATTCGGCGATCCGCCTCGGGGTCGGCGGCCCGGTCATCGCGGTGGGGCGCGACCTGCGCGCGGTGTCGGCGATCCAGCAGCAGTTCGTCGATGCGCAGCAGGCGCTCGAGCGCGACTATTGGAAGCGGCGGCAGGCCGAGCTGCGCGACCGGCAACTGCTCGTCGTCGCGAGCGATCCGGTGCTCGCGGTGCAGGCGGGTTCGCTGGAGGTGGTCGCTGCGAACCGCGCCGCGCTCGAGCTGTTCCCGCGTCCCGCCGGCGTGCCGCTCACCACGCTTTTCGAGCAGATCCTCGACCCGATCGCCGTCGGCGCGCTCGCCGGCCAGCTGCGCGCGATCCAGGGCAACGCCCGGTCGCTGGCGTTCAGCCTGCGCTCGGCGCTCGCCGCGGGCGGCATCGAGCTCTCGGTCTCGTTGCTCGGCGTCCGGGAGGACGGCATCCTGCGCGTGCACGCCTCGCTGCCGCCCGGCTTCGCCGACGCCTTTGCACGCCACGTCGGGCGCTCGCCGGACACCGCCCGCGCGCAGCAGGCGTCGGCGGTGGCCATCGTCGACTCGTCCGGGCGGCTTCAGGTCGCCGACACCGTCTTCCTGCGCCTGTGCGGCGTCGAGATGCCCCGCGAGGTGCAGGGGCGTCCGCTGTCCGAACTGATCGTCGAACCGACCGACTTCGTGCGCCGGATGCTCGACGGTGCGACCCGCGAAGCGGTGTGGTCCTGTCCGCAGGCGATCCTCGTCGACAGCGCCGGCACGCGGGTTCGCGTCGACGCCTGCGCGACGATGATCGACGACGACGATCAGTTGCGCATCGGCATCGACCTGCGCAGGCTCGAGCCTGCCGTGCGTACCGGCGAACCCGCCGCCGCCGCCGTCGACGCGCTGAACGGGCTGCTCGAGTCGATCGGCTCGCGCAGCATCGAGTCGCTGCTCGGCGAAGGCAGCGCGCTCGTCGAGCGCGCGCTGCTCGCGTCGGCGCTCGCGCGAAGCGAGCACGACATCGACCGGGCGGCGGCGCTGCTGAAGGTCGACGCGGCCTGGTTGACGCAACGCCTGCAGCGCCTCGACGACGGCGTCGGTGGGCCGGCGCCCCATGCGCGACGGCTGAACTGATGCCGATGTCCGATCCGGCGTTTGGTCATGCGGATCTGACGAATTGCGAACGCGAGCTGATCCAGTTTGCCGGCTCGATCCAGCCGTCGGGCCTGCTGCTGCTGCTTCGCGGTCCCGATCTGCGCATCGTGCAGGCGAGTCGCAACGTCGACGTCCTCGTCGGCGTCGCGGTCGAGACGCTGCTGGGGCGCCCGGTCGAGGCGCTCGGCGGCGACCTCGCGTCGCTGCTGGGCACCGCCGCCTTCGACGGCCCGCTCGACGAACCGGTCCCGATCGGCTGCACGCTCGAGCCCGACGGCCGGCTGCTGCACTTCGAGGGCAGTGCGCATCGGGTGCCCGCGCACGGCCTGATCGTCGAGCTCGAGCCGCGTCCCGGGTGCGACGGGAAGGCACCGGGTGCGGATGCGCCGGGTGTGGATGTGCCTTGTGTGGATGCGCCGCCGGGCTCGGTCCCCGCCGCGGCCGACCGTGCGAGCTGGCTCGAGCGGCAGCTGCCGGACGTCGTGCGCCGCTTCGGCGCCGCATCCTCGATCGGGCTGCTCGCCGACGCGGTCGTGCGCTCGGTTCGCGACATCACCGGCTACGACCGGGTGATGGTCTACCGCTTCGATCCCGACGGACATGGCCAGATCATCGCCGAGGCCGCCGACCCGCGGCTCGACCCGTTGATCGGGCACCGCTACCCGGCGACCGACATCCCGCAACGCGCCCGGCAGCTGTACATCCGCAACCGGGTCCGCGTGCTGGTCGACGTCCACTACGAGCCGGTGCCGCTCGTGCCCGCCGTGGAGCCGGATCTCGGCCCGCTCGACATGTCGATGTGCCACCTGCGCAGCATGTCGCCGCTGCACCTGCAGTACCTGAAGAACATGGGCGTCACCGCGACGCTGGTCGTGTCGCTGGTCCGGGACGGCGCGCTGTGGGGGCTGATCGCGGCGCACCACTACCAGCCGCGCCGCCTCGACATGGCGACCCGCGCGGCGATGGGCATGCTGGCCGAGGTCGCGTCGACCCGGCTCGCCGCGATCGAGTGCTACACGCACGCCCAGGTCGCGATCCTCGTGCGCCGTCTCGAGCAACGGCTGATCGAGGCGACCTCGAACGAAGGCGACTGGCGCGTCGCGCTGTTCCGCAATCCGCGCACGCTGCTGCAGCCGCTCGATGCGACCGGCGCGGCGCTGTTCTACGACGGCGAGATCATGACGGCCGGCGAGGTACCGTCGACCGCCGAACTCCGGGAACTGATGGCGTGCATCGAGGCGCGCGGCGGTGACGAGCCCTTCGCGACCAACTCGATCGCGCGGGTCGATCCCGCGCTCTCGTCGCTGACCCCGGTCGCCAGCGGGGTGCTGGCGTACAAGCTGTCGAAGGCGCGGCCGGACTACCTGATGTGGCTGCGCAAGGAGCAGCTGCAGACGCTCACCTGGGCCGGCGACCCGAGCAAGCCGGTGATCGGCAACGATCCGCTGGAACTCTCGCCCCGCCGATCGTTCGCGGCGTGGTCGGAGATCGTGCGCGGCACCGCGCTGCCCTGGCGGGAATCCGAGCTCGCGATGGCGCGGGCGCTCGGCGCCGCACTCGTCGACATCGTGCTGCAGGTCCACGGCGTGCGCCTGCTGATCGCGCGGGACCAGCTGCTTCGCACCGAGGCTGCGGTCGAGCAGTCGCGCGAGCCGGTGCTCGTGGCCGACCGCGAGGGCACGGTCTCGTTCTGCAATCCCGCGCTGCACGAGCTGATCGGCTGCGGCAGGAACGGCATCACCCGGCTCGACGAGCTGGCCGCGCTGTGCACGCCGCGCGCCGTCTTCGAGAACATGCTGCTCACGGTCCGGCGCGATCGCCACTCGTGCGGCGGCGAGCTGTCGATCGTGCATCGCGAAGGGCGTTCGATCCCGGTCCACCTGCGCATCGAGGTCGTGCCCGGGCAGGCGGGCGACCTGCTCGGCTGCATGCTGATCTTCCGCGATCTCAGCGAAGCCCGCAGAACCGAGGTCGCGCGCGAGCGGCTCGAGCAGTCGCTGTCGCAGGTCGCGGCGTACCGTGCGGCGCTGTCGATCGGGCCGGGTTCGGGTACGTCGGGCGTGGCGTCGTCCCAGGCCGGACCCGACAACCACCAGCCCGACGACGTCATCCGGGCGATCCTCACCAATGCCAGCATCGCCGCGATGGACATCACCGACGGTGCGAACGCGCAGTCGCTGGCGTCGGTGCTCGAGGACGTCGAGGCCGCGACCTCGCGTGCGACCGCGTTCTATGCGCGCATGCGCGCGTTCAGCCGGCGCTGAGCGCCTCGAACATCTCGACGTGCGCGGCGAACGCGCGCCGCGCTTCGTCGACGATCGCATCGGCTCGCGCCGGCGCGAGCACCGGATGCTCGAGGGCGCCGCGCAGCCGCGCGACCAGCATGCGCACGCGCTCGGCGTCGCCGAACTCGTAGAACGCGCACGCGCCGGCGCACAGCACCGGGTTCGCGCCGACCAGCCGCTTCAGGATCTGGCCGCCCGACAGGTCGCCGAGGTATCGCACGTAGACGTGCGCCCGCAGCAGGCCCGGGTCTTCGCCGGCGATCGCGTCGAGTCTGCGGACGTAGGCCTCGCCTGCCGGCAGCGGCCGCGGCGGCCGCGTCGACCCGAGCGCCCGCAGGTCCGAGCGCAGCGCCTGCGTGCGGAACAGGTCGGGCAGCACCAGGCCGGCGAGTTCGCCCTGCGCGGCGTGCGCGCGCAACAGCGTCTCGAGCCGGTCGTAGATCGGCTCCAGACACCACAGCAGGCGGCAGTACGATGCCCGGTCGATCGTGCCGCGCAACAGCGCCGGCATGATGCCCGCGCGCTCGGCGCGCGCGTGCAGCGCCCGGGTGCCCTCGCGCAGCTTCGCGGACAGCGACTCGGGCGCACGGCCTGCATCGGGGATCGGGGAAGGGGTGGAGATCATCGTCCTCGTCGCGGTCGTCGGGATCGACGCTCGCGACGGCTGCAGCGGATACGGGCGATGATAGCGAGCCGCCGGAGGCCTCGCGTGCCGGTCGCTGTCGCGCCGGCGCAGGGGTGCCCCGCCGGCCCGGCCATCGCCGGGCGGCGGGGTCGTGCTACGGACGGGCGGGCTGCGAGAGCCCCGGGTAGGCGCCGGCCATCGCCGCGCCGTTCAGCGGCTTCGAGGCGCCGCGGTGGCAGGTCAGGCAGTTCGCCTTCGGCGCATCGCCGAGCGGGCCGAGGCGCGTACCGGGGTAGACGGACTGAAGCGGGCCGAGCCAACCCTTGTTGAGGTCCTGCACCATCCGGATCCCGTGCCACGCGGTGACGCGGGCCGGCGAGCCCTGATCCCACGCGGTGAACGAACGGGTGTTGTGGCAGTAGGTGCAGTTGACGCCCAGCGACTCGGACATGTGGAACATCAGCCCGTAGGTGGCTTCGGTCGGCCGCATGCCGACCGCCTTCACCGTCATCGGCAATGCCGTCTGCGACACGACCCGGATCGGCTCGGCCGCGGACAGGTAGTGCTTGAGCACCTCGTTGGGCAGCGACGTGAGCCCGACGACCGGCAGCGGCGTGTTCTGGCCGTCCTTGCCCCGCGCCATGCCCCGCGCCTGGCGCTGCGGCGGCGGGTCGAACCAGACCGCCGCCGGCACCGGCTGGCCGCGGTGACAGGTGTAGCAGGTCACGCCGGTCGCGGCGACGTGCGGCTTCCAGTCGCCGTTGATGTGCCGGGTCATCTCGAGCATCCGGCGCGACACGACCTTGGTGTAGAGATCGTCCGCCGCGAGGTCCGCCGGGTTGTGGCAGTAGTTGCAGCCCTGCTCGGGCGACACCCAGTTCGTCATCGCCTGCATCGTGCGGGTGAACTCGGTGACGCTGAGATCGCCCAGCACCTTCACGTTCCGATACACCTGCGAGGCCTTGGGACCGACGGCAGGCGCCGGCGGCAGCGGCACCGGCGCGATCTGCAGCGCCGCGGTGGCGGCCTCGAGGCGCGGATTCTGCACGTCGACGATGCCGGTGCCACGATAGCCCGTCTGCGTGGTGGTCATCGGCGGTCGCTCGCAGCCCGTCAGCGCGAGGCTCGCGAGCAGGCCGATCAGGGTGGCGACCGACGCCCTCGCGGGCTTGCGGACGCTGCGGATCTTCGGCTCGATGGTCTTCATTTGACGGCCCCCTGGATGATGGCTGGATCGACGATCGGCATCGCCGGCGCCGGGTAGGCTGGCGCGATCCCGTGCTTGACGCCCCACAGGTACCAGTTGTCGACGACGGTGCCGGTCAGCAGGATGCCGATGCCGCCGGCCAGCGGGCACAGCACCGCGAACCACCACGCCCAGCGGTGGATCGACTCCATCGTCGCGTTGAAGCCCATCGTCCAGCGCCAGAACAGCGCCGCGCGCTCGGACGCGGTTCCCCGATCGACGATCTGCTCGATCTCGCGCTCGCCGCCGAAGCGGCTCACCGCGAGGATCGTCGCGGCGTGCATCGCGAACAGCAGCGTCGCGCCGTAGAGGAAGGCGATCGACAGCATGTGGAAGGGGTTGTAGAACAGGTTGCCGTAGCGGATCGAGAAGGCGGCGGTCCAGTCGAGGTGCGGGAAGATCCCGAAGGGCACCGCCTCGCTCCAGCTGCCCATCAGCAGCGGACGGATGAAGCCCAGCACCAGGTAGAGCCAGATCGCGGCGGCGAACGCCCAGGCGACGTGCGTGCCCATCCCGAGCGCGCGCGCGCGCCGGTAGACGCGCACCCACCAGAGCAGGACCGAGGTCGTGAGGCACAGACCGGCGAGCAGCCACCAGCCGCCCTTGTCGAGCGGCGGTATCCGCAGGCCGTATTCGGGCGCCGGCGGCTCGAGCGCGAGCCAGAACAGCTGGCGAACGAACTGGATCGGATCCCAGTTGACCGAGGCCCACATGTTGAGGCCGATGATCTCGATCGCGAAGAAGCCGAATATCAGCGAGGCGACGCCGGTCCAGCCCAGGTAGACCGGGCCGATCTGCGCTTCGCCGATCCGACCGAGCCAGTACTGGTAGAAGGGCTTGCCTTCGCGCGGCCAGCTGCCCGGCGGCAACGCGAGACCGGTGTGTGCCGGCCCGTGGCTGTCGCTGCGCAGCTGGATCGGGGTGAAGATGTTCTGGAACTCTGCCATGGTCGTCTGCCCTGGTTGGTCTCGCGGAAGGACTGGGTTGAGGGATGCGTGCTAGCGCCAGATCGGCAGGTTGAGCCACCAGCCCCACCATTCGGGCCAGCCGCGCGACCAGAAGGGCCCGCTGATCACGATGCACACCGCACTCCAGAAGCCTGCCGACAGCGCGAGGAAGAGCCCCAGCCGGTGCACGCCGAGCGTACCGATCGAATAGCCGAGCGTGTCGCGGAAGAAGGTGTTCTCGTGTTCCGGCGACTTCACCGCCTCGCCCTTCTTCGGGTTGGTCGCCGACAGGATCAGCGCGCCGTGCAGCGAGAGCGCGAAGGTCGTCGCGAAGAAGAAACTCACCGCGAGCATGTGCGCGGGGTTGTAGTGGAAGTGCAGGTACTGGTAGCCGACGTTGGACACCCAGTCGAGGTGGCTGATGATCCCGTACGGAAAGCCGTGGCCCCACGCGCCGAGCAGCAACGGCCTGACGACGACGAGCGTCACGTACGCGAGGATCGCGAAGCCGAACGCGAAGGGCACGTGGTAGCCGATGCCGAGCTTGCGGCAGATCTCGGCCTCGCGCAGCGCCCACGAGACGAAGCTACCGATCGCGCAGATCGTGATCAGCTGCCAGAGGCCGCCCTCCTTCAGCGGCGCCAGTGCGAGACCGTATTTCAGGTCGGGCGGCGCGATGCTGATCTGCCAGAGGTTCCAGGTCGGGCCGAGGGCGGCACCGTAAAGGATGAGCGCGGTGCCGAGCACCGCGAAGAAGATCGTCGTGACGCCGAAGAAGCCGACGTAGAACGGGCCGACCCAGAAGTCGAAGAGGTCGCCGCCAAGGAGCGTTCCACCTCTAACCCGATATCTCTTTTCGAAACTGAGCATGGCCATGGCAGGCGTCTCCTGGAGGCGATGAATTCGGAAGGCCGGCGATGCGGCGGCCTGATATCCCCGCGCGCCCGTCGGGACGCGCGGGGAGGGGGGGCGTCAGGCCGGCCGGACCGGCGTGACCGAGGGGCTCTCGATCTGCGCTGCCTTGGGCTTGGCCACCGGACCTTCAAGCCAGTTGAACCGGTCGGTGCTCAACAGGATGAAGTGGATCAGCAGGGCCAGTGCAAACAGAAAGGTGAACAGCGCGATCAGCGATCGACGCGGGTCGAACATCATCCAGATTCGCCACATGGAGAAAGGCTCCTATTGCAGATGTGACATCAAGGTGTAGACCGCGGACGAGACGTCCCCGGTCAACGAACCGCCGACTTCGGCGCCGGGGAACCAGCGCCTCCACGGCAGGCCGAACAGCGTTGCGGTCAGGGCCAGGGCGAAGATCGTGCAGTAGCAGACTGCGTAGATCAGGCCGAAGTCCTTCGCCGCGTGGACAGCAGTCGGTGGTGACCGGCGCGCGCGGGACAGCCGCACGCCGGGCGTTGCGCCGGCTGCGTGGCTCAGAGCCACGGCCGCCAGGCCCACACCAGCAGGTGGGCAACCACCGCGATGCCGGTGAACACCGCGAAGCTGGTGACGAAGATGCCGTGGAACTCCTTCGCCTCCGCTTCGGTCAGGCCGCTCAGCGACCCACTCCTTTCGACTTCAGTCATGCGAGATGTACCTCCAGTTCGGGCCTGACGGCCCTGACATGCGCTTGCCCGCGCGTAACTGCCGTGACGATCGCTCGTTCGACAACCTTCCGCCGGATGTTCTCCGTCGGTTACTGCTCTCCGGGCGACCCGCACGCCGCTGCGCGAGGGACGCCGATCCGGGGGTGGGGCGCGTGCTCACGCCGGCTCGCCCTCGCGCAGTGCGCGGGCGGATTCGTTGAAGCGCGCGAGGCTGACCGTCTTCTCGCCAGCGCGCCGTGCGTCTGCCTCGACGCGGTCGCGGATCCGCTTCGCCGCCGAGATCCGCACGAGAAAGGGTTCGCGTTCGACGAGTCGCTGCAGCAGCGCGTGCGCGGCCTCGTCCCACGGCGTCGAATGGTCGGCCTGCCGCGAGTTCGCGGGTGTTGCCGGTACCTTGTCCATGTCGGGCGCGAGCGGCAGGATCTCGAACAGCGCGTCGAAGAGCGCGTTGCAGACTTCCTGGATCAGGTAGGTCGCACCCGAGTAGCCCATGAACGGCGTACCGGTGTGGCGCCGGATGATCGCGCCGGGAAACGACGCGGGCAGCCAGCGGGCCTTGCGCCCGGTCTCGGCGATGTACATGCGTTCGTTGAAGCTGCCGAACACCAGCAGCGGCGGCTGGTCGCGGATCAGCGCGCGGATCGCCGCGTTGTCGGTCTTGGCACCCGGCGTGCGGGCGATCGAGAAGCTGCACGGCAGCCCCATCTCGTCTTCGAGGAAGCGACGCACGCCGCGTGCGTAGGTGTCGTTCGCGACGATCGCGAAGCTCGCCGTGCTGAAGAAGTCCTGCGTGACCGACCGCCACAGGTCCCAGATCGGCTTGATCGTCGTGTGCTTCTCGCGCTCGATGAACGGTTCGGGGTCGAGCCCGGTGAGCTCGCCGAGCTTTCGCAGGAATCGCGTCGTGCTGTGCAGGCCGATCGGCGCCTGGAGGTACGGCCGGTCGAGCGCCTCGCACAGCAGCCGCCCATACTCGCGGTACAGGCACACGTTGACGTCGGCGTCGGCCAGCCGGGGGATGTCCTGCAGGTGCGTGCCCAGCGGGAACACGAGATTGATCTCGGCACCGATGCCCTCGACGAGGCGTCGGACCTCGGCGAGGTCCGAGGGCATGTTGAAGGTGCCGTATGCCGGCCCGATCAGGTTCACCCTGGGCTTGCGGGCGGGGTCGCGCGGCGCCGGTGCGGGCACCTTGCGCGGACCGTATTCGCTCCACAGCCACGACATCGCGCGATTCGCGCTCTGCCACTGGTCTTCGTCGATCGTGCGCGGCAGGAAGCGCAGGATGTTGCTGCCTTCGGGCGTGACGCCGCCGCCGATCATCTCCGAGATCGAACCGGTGACGACGACGGCGGGCAGGTCGGGATCGAGCGCGAGGCGCGCGCGCTTCATCGCCTGCTCGGTGCCGTGCTGGCCGAGCTCCTCCTCGCCCAGGCCGGTCACGACGATCGGCAGCTCGTGCGGCGGCAGCGCGTCGGTGTAGTGCAGCACCGAGGTCACCGGCAGGTTCTCGCAGCCGACCGGTCCGTCGATGATCACCTGCAGCCCCTTGACCGCGGTGAACACGTAGACGGCGCCCCAGTATCCGCCGGCTCGATCGTGGTCCAGTACGAGCATCAGATCATCTCCTGCGCCTTGCGTGCCTTCGCCTGCTTCTCGACGCGGCGGCGGTGGTCCGCCCGGAACAGCGGGCGCTCGCGCGGCGTGTCTTCCCAGATGCCGGCGGCGTCGCCTTCGCCGACCTCGCCGAAGAAGGACTTCATCTGCGCGAGCCTCGACCTGCCCTGGATCGCCGAGTTGATGACCGGCGCGAGCGCGCCGGCGCCTGCCACGCCCATCAGCGGACGCGCCGAGATCAGGTTCGTGAAGTAGAGCGCGGGGGTCGAGC
This sequence comes from Lautropia sp., assembly GCA_050248115.1. GTDB lineage: Bacteria > Pseudomonadota > Gammaproteobacteria > Burkholderiales > Burkholderiaceae_E > Lautropia. Next base: position 525,703 of record JBFWSZ010000004.1, on the reverse strand, counting down.
GTGCCTTCGCCTTCTGCACGACCGGCGTCGTCCCGATCGCCAGGTCCGGCGAGAACGCGTCGAGCGCGTGCAGGTCGTCCTCGAGCGACGCGCGAAAGCGCACCGTCACGCCCTTGGACTCGAGCCATTCGCGATCGGCGTCCGACCACGGCGTGCGCGGACACGCGGTGCCGACGTAGCGCAGGTCGGCACCGCTCTCGACGAGCATGCGACCGACCAGCAGCTCCGAGCCTTCGTAGCCCGACAGCGTGATCCTGCCCGTGATCGGATTGGCCTGCTGGACCGCACGGATCGCGGCGAGCGTGCGATCCTTGGTCGCGCCGAGCCGGGCCGTGTCGACGCCGCAGGCGTCGCCGATCGCGTCGAGCCAGGCTGCCGTGCCCTCGTGTCCGACCGGCGCCGAGCCGACGACCTTGCGGCCGGCGTGCTCGAACTCGCGGATGCTGGCGGTATAGAACGGATGGATCGCCGCCACCGCGACGCAATCGAGCGCCGCGTAGAGCTCGCGCCACTCGCGCGTCGGCACCGTGGGGCCGGCGGCGAGCCCCAGCGGCTCCAGCATCATGCCGATGCCGATGGGATCGGCGGGGAACATCTCGCCCAGCAGGCTGACCGTCGGCCGGTGCTCGATGCCGCCGCGCGGCGCGGCGACCGGGCCTGCCTGTGCCTCGGCTCGCGCGTAGCCGAGCATCGCGGCGGCCAGCACGTCCTTGGCTTCGGCGTGCGTCGGCACGCCGAAGCCCGGGACGTCGATGCCGATGATGCGCACGCCGTCGATCTCGCGCGGCAGCAGGCGAAGCGGCACGCCCGACGCGGTGGGCACGCACAGGTTGATGACGACGATCGCGTCGAGGCTCGCCGGATCGGCGCTCGCGAACACCGCCTCGCGAATGTCCTCGAAGAGCTTGCCGGTGACCAGGGTCTCGGAGTTGAAGGGCACGTAGCCGACCGAGCGCCGCGCGCCGTAGAAGTGCGAGGTGAAGGTCAGCCCGTAGACGCAGCACGCCGAACCCGAGAGCAGCGTGAGGGTCCGGCGCATCCGCAACCCGACCCGCAGCGAGCCGAACGCGGGGCACATGCTCTGCGGCTGGTCGTGCGGGCCGCGCGGATAGTCGGCCGCGTAGCGGTCGAGGGTCTCGGACTGGCCGGCCGCGCGCGCCGCGCGCAGCATTTCGTCGCGCCCGGCGTGGCAGCCGCCCGCCGACTGTCCGGGCGTTGCGGCGGATGCGACCGGCTCGGGCGCACCGTCCGGGCCCGCCGGGCGCGCGAGCGCCGTCGGCCCGACGATGCGGTGCTCGGTCGCGTCGCCGCGCTCAGACATCGTAGACGACCTCGAGCGACGGGCGTGCGACGTGCTCGCGGCCCAGCATGTCGAGCGTCGTCGCCGGCAGCAGCTGCACGCCGCGGCCGACGGTCTCGCCGGCGAACAGGCCCAGCAGTTCGTCCTGCGTGAGCGGCTTCGGGCGCACCGGCGGCGCCGTCGCGACCGCGGTCGCCAGTCCCTCGAACACCGGCGCCCAAGCGCCGCCGGGGCGGCCGATGATCTCGTAGCTCGCGCTCTTGCGGCGGATCTCGTCGTTCGCGGGAATCGCGGCGAGCAGCGGGATCCCGGCCTTCTCGGCGAACGCCGCGGCCTCGCCGGTCCCGTCGTCCTTGTTCACCACGAGGCCGGCGACGCCGACGTTCCCGCCGAGCTTGCGGAAGTACTCCACCGCCGAGCAGACGTTGTTCGCGACGTAGAGCGACTGCAGGTCGTTCGAGCCGACGACGATGACCTTCTGGCACATGTCGCGCGCGATCGGCAGGCCGAAACCGCCGCAGACGACGTCTCCGAGGAAGTCGAGCAGCACGTAGTCGAAGCCCCAGTCGTGGAACCCGAGCTTCTCGAGCAGTTCGAATCCATGGATGATGCCGCGCCCACCGCAGCCCCGGCCGACCTCCGGGCCGCCCAGCTCCATCGCGAACACGCCGTCGCGCTTGAAGCAGACGTCGCCGATCGACACCGGCTCGCCGGCGAGCTTCTTGCGCGCCGAGGTCTCGATGATGGTCGGGCACGCGCGGCCACCGAAGAGCAGCGAGGTCGTGTCGCTCTTGGGGTCGCAGCCGATCAGCAGCACGCGCTTGCCCTGCTGCGCCATCATGTAGGAGAGGTTGGCGAGCGTGAAGCTCTTTCCGATGCCGCCCTTGCCGTAGATCGCGATGATCTGCGTCGCCTTCGCCGTGTCGTCGGATCGCGGCGCTGCAGCACGCGAGAACTTCAGTTCGGATGCCATCATCGCTGCTGTCTCCAGTCCAGGACCATCTTCAGGCAGTCGACGTCGTCGAAGGCCTGCTCGTAGGCGCGCGACGCGTCGCTCGCGCAGGCGTGGTGCGTGATCAGGCCGTCTAGCGACAGGCTGCCGTCGGCGACCATCGCGGTGACGGCCTGCAGGTCGGGCGGCGTCCACTGGGCGGCCACGCGTATGCGCGTCTCCCGGATGAATGCCGGCGCGAAGTCGAAGGCGGGGCGCTGGCTGTAGAAGCCGGCGAGGGTCAGCTCGCCGCCTGGCGCCATCGTCGAGATCAGCCGGTCCAGGATGTCGGCGTCGCCGCTGACGTCGTAGATCGAGCGATAGTCTCGACGGCTGTCCGCGTCCGGGTGGATCACGCGATAGCCGCGGGCACCGGCACCGCGGGCGTAGTCGATCTCCCAGACGAGCGGCGGCTCGACGCGCCCGGCGCCGCGAACCAGCGCGATGCGCGCCATGATGCGGGCCAGCACGCCGTGACCGACGATGAGCTCCGGCGGCAGCGCGCCGGGTGCCGCCAGCGCGTGGTACGCGGTCGCGGCGAGCGCGAGCAGGACCGAGCGATCACCGAGCGCGTCGTCGACGGGGACGACGCGCTCGACGGGCACCACCAGCCGCGCGGCCGACGCGCCGAAGAGGCTTCGCACCGAGGTGAACGCCTGCGCGCCCGGCACGAAGACCCGGCTCCCGATCTCCAGCGGACAGCCCGGCGGCGCGGCGCTCACGTGCCCGGTGGCTTCGTAGCCGGGCACCAGCGGATAGCCCATGCCGGGGAACGCCGGCATCGTGCCGGTCCACAGCAGGCGTTCGGTGCCCGTGCTGATGCCGCTCCAGTCGACGTCGACGACCAGGTCGTGCGCGTGCGCCGGGTTCAGGTCGAGGTCCCGCATCACGATGCGACCGGGTTGCTCGAGCACGACTGCATGCGTCTTCATCGCGGGACCTCCAATCAGAGTGTCAATGTAGCCTGTCACCAGAAATTGTCAAGACAAAGGTACAGTGCTCTGCAGCATGGCGCGGCGCATGCGGTCTCAGCGGGTCGCGAGGATCACGCTGTTCAGCAGCGGGCGCGGGGAACGCAGCGCGCGGCTCGTCGAGAACCCGGCCTGCTCGAGCATCGCGCGGATCCGTCCGACCGATCGCGTCCGGCCCGAGCCCATCGCGTGCAGGTACAGGTTCAGGTAGGCCTGCGCCATGCGGTCGCGACCGCCGCGGTCGGCCATCGGCTCGGAGAGCAGCAGCGAGCCGCCCGCGGGAAGCGCGCTCGCGATGCGCGACAGCAGCGCGGCCGCGCCGACGTCGTCGTGGTCGTGCAGCACGCGCACCAGCGAGAACGCGTCGGCATCGCGGGGCAGGGCGTCGCGATGGAAGTCGCCGGCGAAGGTCTCGACGCGGCCGCCGAGGCCGGCCCGCGCGATGCGGGCGGCCGCCCGCGCGGCAACGCCCGGCATGTCGAACACGCCGAAGCGGCGTTCCGGAAACCGTGATGCGAGCGCGCAGGCGAACACGCCTTCGCCGCCGCCGATGTCGACCCAGTGCGAGAACCGCAGGTCGCCGATCGCGTCGAGCGTGTCCTCGAGCACGAGCGACACCGTCGACGACATCAGCTCGCTGTAGCCCGCGTCGTCGCAGGGTTCGGGCGCGCCCGGCGCCGGCGCGCGTGCGTAGTGCCAGAAGCGCTGCAGTTCGGTCGGCCTGCCCTCGTCGCGCAGCAGTGCGACCGGATCGGCCAGGTCGCGATAGAACATCGTGTTGTGCCGGATCATCGCGGCGAAGGCCGGGTCCGCGCGCATCGCCGCGCCGTGGATGCCGAGCGCGACCCGGTCGTCGCCGGTCCGCTGGAACAGGTCGATCGACACCGCGGCGTCGACGAGGCGCCGTGCGGCGTCCGGCGACAGCCCGCAGCGCGCGCCGAACTCGGCGAGCGGCAGCGGCCGCTCGGCCAGCAGCTCGAAGCAGTCCAGGCGCACGCACGCGTGGAGCACCTGCGAGTAGACGAAGCCCGCGCACAGGTCGAAGAGCGCGCGCGCGCGCCGCGCGGCGACCCAGCGCGTCGGCCAGAAGCGTGCTGCGTGGAACTGGAATCGGCGGCTCGAGAGCAGTCGGTTGCGCAGGCCGAGCAGGGTCTGCATCGGGGTACGTGCGGGGCTGCCGGCGCGCGGATCGGTGGGCCGCGCGCGCGTCAGCCCGCGGCGAGCACCGTTCCCTGCGGCAGCAGCCGTTGCGACTCGCGGCGCACCAGCTCGCGCAGCGCGCCTGCGCCCGGGCATTCGGGGATCGACGCCGCCGCGGCGTCCATCAGCGTCGCGAAGTACTGCCGTGCGCCGTCGGCCCCGAGCGTCTGCACGACGCTGGGCCGACCGAGCGCGGCGTCCCTGCCGGCGGGCTTGCCCAGCGTCGCGACGCTGGCAACGACGTCGCGGATGTCGTCGGCGACCTGGTAGGCCTCGCCGAGGCGTTCGCCGAGCATCTGCCACGGCTCGGCCGGCGCACCCGCCGCCAGCGCGCCGGCGGTCGCGGCGGCGGCGAACAGCGAGCCGGTCTTCGCCTGGTGGTAGTCGACGAGCTCGACCTGCGGTTCGCATTCCCACGCCTGGCCGGCGACGATGCCCCATGGCATGCCGGTCGCGGCAGCGATGGTCGAGACCAGCGGCGCCAGCCGGTGCGGTGCCCCGCAGGCGCCGCGCGCGAGCGTCTCGAACGCGAGCACGATCAGCGCGTCGCCGGCGAGGATCGCGATCCGCTCCTCGAACTGGACGTGCACGCTGGGCTTGCCGCGGCGCAGGTCGGCGTCGTCGAAGCAGGGGAGGTCGTCGTGCACGAGCGATGCGCAGTGCAGCAGCTCGATCGCGACGGCGGCCGCGTCGCTGACCGCGGGCTGGTCGTCGCCGCAGGCGAGCGCAACGGCGAGGCACAGGCGCGGGCGGACCCGCGCGCCGCCGGGAAAGACCGCGAAGCGCATCGCGTCGCCCAGCCGCGGCGGGGAGGCCGGCCGGATCGAGGCGTCGACGGCCTGGGTGAGTGCACGTTCGATTCGGTCCATGGGGCGCTGTCTCCGAGGGGTGGGTCGTCCGGTCGCGGCGCCGTGCAGCTTGCCCGACGGCGCGATGAAGTGTACTGTTCACCTGTCAGATCAAATTGTCAAGCAACACTGACACTCGGGTGATTCCGATCCGGGTGCCCGCGGTGGGGCCGGCGAGTCGACGGGGAGGGCACCGGGAATGGCAGCGCGCACGACGTTCGGCACGGCGGCCCGGCCCACGGACGCGACCGATGACGACCGAGTCCCCGGCCGCGCCAGCCCGACCGGCGCGCCGCGCCGGTGAGCCGCACCGACGTCGTCGTCGTCGGCGCCGGGGTCGGCGGGCTGGTCGCCGCGATCGACCTCGCCGCGGCGGGGCTCGCCGTCACGGTCTGCGAAACGACGGCGCACGTCGGCGGCAAGCTCGCGGCGGTCGTCGTCGACGGCCGCTCGATCGACGCCGGCCCGACGGTCCTGACGATGCGCTGGGTGTTCGAGGCGTTGTTCGCCGATGCCGGGATGGACCTGTCGCACGAGGTGCCGATGCGGCGGGCCGAAGTCCTCGCACGCCACTGGTGGCGCGACGGCGCGTGCCTGGATCTGCACGCCGATCTCGAGCGCGCGGTCGACGCGATCGGCCGCTTCGCCGGCGCCTCGCAGGCACGTGCGTACCGCGGCTTCGTCGGCCGGAGCGCGCGCATCTACGAGACGCTCGAGGCCCCGTTCCTGAAGGCCGAGCGGCCGTCGGTGGCGTCGCTGGTCGCGCGCATCGGCCCGCACCGGCTCGATCGCCTGATCGGCATCCGGCCATTCTCCAGCTTCTGGTCGTCGCTCGACGCGTGCTTTGGCGATGCGCGCCTGCGCCAGCTCTTCGGGCGCTACGCGACCTACTGCGGATCCTCGCCCTTCGATGCGCCCGCGACGCTGATGCTGGTGGCGCACGTCGAGCGCGAAGGCGTGTGGCTGGTCGACGGCGGCATGACGCGGCTGGCCGACGCGCTCGCGCGCGTGGCGCGTGCGCTCGGGGTCGTCCTTCGCAACGACTGTCCGGTGGCGCGGATCCGGGTCGAGCACGGCCGGGTCGCCGGCGTCGAACTCTCGGGCGACGAGCGCATCGACGCGCGCTGCGTCGTCGCGAACGCCGACGCGCGCGCGCTGGCGCAGGGACTGCTCGGCGCCGACGTGTGCGGCGCGGTGCCCGGCGTGCAGGACGCGAAGCCGTCGCTGTCGGCCGTGACCTGGGCGCTGCTCGCGCGCACCGAGGGCGTCGAACTGACGCGGCACAACGTGTTCTTCTCCGACGACTATCGTGCGGAGTTCGACGATCTGCTCGTGCGCGCGCGACTGCCGCTTCAGCCGACGGTCTACGTCTGCGCGCAGGACCGCGACGCGCACGCCGACCGGACCCCGGGCTCGGCGGGCCACGTGGGTATCGGACCGGCCGCGGACGCGGTCGCGGGCGAACGTCTGTTCTGCCTGGTGAACGCGCCGGCCACCGCGCACGGATCCGAACCGGTCTCCAACGAGGACATAAGACGATGCGAGCAAACCGTCTGGCGGCATCTGGATCGCTGCGGGCTTCGCCTGAACCGGTCCGCGACGGCGACGCCGGTCGCCAGCGGACCGGCGCAGTTCGGTCGCCGTTTCCCCGGCACCGGCGGCGCGCTGTACGGTCCGATCTCGGCGGGCTGGCGAACGACGTTTGCGCGACCGGGATCGAGGACGACGATCCCGGGCCTCTATCTGGCGGGTGGGAGCGTGCATCCGGGGCCGGGCGTGCCGATGGCGGCGCTGTCGGGCAGGCTGGCGGCGGCGAGCCTGCTTCGCGACCGGACTTCGGCGTACCGATCCGCGCCGGCGGCTATGCGTGGTGGTACTGCGATGCGATGAGCGACGATGGTCAGTACGGGATGACGATCATCGCCTTCGTCGGCAGCGTGTTCTCGCCGTACTACGCGCTGGCCTGCGGTCGGAACGACGGGGCGGCGGATCCCCGCGAGCACTGCGCGTTCAACGTGGTGCACTATCGGCTGGGGGGCAAGCGCTGGGCGATGACCGAGCGCGCGGCACACCGGCTTCACCGCAGCCGCGACGAGATCGCGATCGGGCCGAGTTCGATGCGCTGGACCGGTCGCTCGCTGGCGATACGGGTCGACGAAATCGCGGTGCCGGTACCGCGACGCCTGCGCGGCCGGATCGACCTCTGGCCGGCGGCGATGACCGGGCACTCGGAGTCGCTCGACCCGCAGGGCCGGCACACCTGGCATCCGTTCGCGCCGTGCAGCCGGATCGTCGTGCGGATGGAGGAGCCGTCGCTGCGCTGGACCGGCAACGCGTATTTCGACTCGAACACCGGCACCGAGGCGCCGGCGCGCGCGTTCAGGGGCTGGGACTGGTCGCGCGCGCGGCGTGCCGACGGCGATGCGGTGGTGCTCTACGAAGTCGACCGGCGCAACGGGCCGGTGCACTGCATCGCGCTGCGTTTCGACGAGCGCGGCGGGGTCGAGCGCTTCGAGCCGCCGCCGAGGACCTCGCTCACGCGCAGCCGCTGGGGCCTGCAGCGCGCGACGCGCTGCGACCCGGGTTCGCCGCCGGGCATCCTTCGCTCGCTCGAGGACACGCCGTTCTACGCCCGCTCGCTGGTGGCCTCCCGGCTGCTCGACGAGCCGGTCGTCGCCGTGCACGAAAGCCTGTCGCTCGACCGGTTCCAGTCGCCCTGGGTGCGGCTGATGCTGCCGTTCAGGATGCCTCGCAATCGATTCTGATTGCCTGCACGCGGTGCGTGGGGCGACCCGCGCGTGCGATCCTCCGGCGCTAGCCGCCGGCGCCGGGATGCCGGTGCGCCGATGCGAGCGCGCCCCGGCTCGACTCCAGCCGCAGCCGGTCGAGTCGTTCGAGTCGCTCGACCATGTCGAGGAACGCGACGAGCCGCGGCTTGGCGTGGGCGTGGCCCGCCGCGCCGGGCGGATGGCCGGCGGCCGGTACCGGCGCGCTTCGTACCGCTTCCACGAGGAAGCCGGTCTCGGTGCACCCCTCGCCCCGACCGCCGAAGGCGCGAGCCTGCCACGGCGACAGCGCGCCGAGCAGCACCGCCAGCTTGCGCGTCCCGCCGACGACGGCGCGCCGGCCGACCGAGTCGTGGCCGTTGCGCGCCACCTCGTTCCCGATCTCGGCGTACAGCGCGCGCGCGGCGCGGATGCCCGGGCGGCAGTCGGGCGGTAGCCGGCGGATCCCGCCCGACGCGTTCGCGTACAGCGACCGCGCCCGTGCGAGCAGCCTCGCGACGACCCTCGCGAGCGCCGCGTCGTGCACCGGCGCCCGAAGCCACCCGGTCGCGTCGATGCCCTCGTCGTCGAGCCAGTCGAGCGGCAGGTACAGGCGCCCGGCGCGTGCATCCTCGCCGACGTCGCGCGCGATGTTGCTGAGCTGCATCGCGACGCCGAGATCGCAGGCACGCGCGATCACGTCGGGGTCCTTCGCGCCCATCAGCAGCGCCATCATCGCGCCGACCGAGCCGGCGACGCGGGCTGCATAGGCCTCGAGCGCGGCGAGATCGCGGTAGCGGCGACGTTCGACGTCCCATTCGAAGCCTTCGAGCAGCGCATCCGGCAGCGCGCGCGGGATGCGATGCTCGGCGACGACTCGCGCGAACGCGCGGTCCGCCGCCGCCTGCACCGGCCTGCGCCGATAGATCCGGTCGAGCCGGCAGCGCATCCGCGTCAGCCCCAGGCGCGCGCGCTCGGCGCTCGGCGCGCCGTCGATGACCTCGCCGTCGACCGCGTCGTCGGCGATCCGGCAGAACGCGTACAGCGCGGTGGCCGGCGCGCGCACGCGCACGGGCAGCAGCAGCGAGGCGGCACGGAACGAACGCGAGCCGTGCGCGAGCAGGGCGGTGCAATCGTCCGGGTCAGGCGAGCGAGTCGGCATGCGGTACCACGCGATCGAGGATGCGGGCGGACGAGAGCACGCCCGGAAGGCCGGCGCCCGGATGCGTTCCGGCGCCCACGAGGAAGAGCCGGTCGACGTCCTGGCTGCGGTTGTGCGGACGGAACCACGCGCTCTGCGTGAGCACCGGCTCCATGCCGAAGGCGGCGCCGTGCCACGACAGCAGCTCGTCGCGAAAGTGGCACGGCGTGACGACGCGCGAGCTGAGCACCGTGCCTGAAAGGCCAGGGAGCAGCGTGGCCTCGAGGTGGCGCTCGATCGCCTGCCGATACGGCTCGGCCGCCTGCGCCCAGTCGATCGACGCGCGCAGGTGCGGCACCGGCGAGAGCACGTAGAAGGTGTCGCAGCCCTCGGGTGCGAGCGACGGATCGTTCGCGGTCGGCCGGTGCAGGTACAGGCTGAAATCCTTCGCCAGCACCTTGCGCTCGAAGATGTCGTCGAGCAGTGCCCGATAGCGCGGCCCGACCAGGATCGTGTGGTGCGATACCGCCGGCCAGCGCCTGGCCGTGCCGAAGTACCACACGAACACGCCCATCGAGAATCGCGACCGCTCGATCCTGCGGTCGCTCCAGTGGCGGCGCGGCGCGTGCCGCAGCAGCCGGCCGTAGGTCCACGCCGGGTCCGCGTTCGACACGACGACATCGGCCGCGACCGACTCGCCGTCGGCGAGGCGCACGCCGGTCGCGCGGCCCGCCTCGACCTCGATGCGGTCGACCTCGATCGACTGGCGGACCCGATGGCCGCGCTCGACCAGCAGCCGCGACAGCCCGCTCGCGAGCCGGCCGGTACCGCCGATCACGTGGTGCACCCCGTGGCGGCGCTCGAGGCTGCCGATCAGGCTGTAGATCGCGGTGACGCGAAACGGATTGCCGCCGACGAACAGCGGATGGAAGCTCAGCGCGAAGCGCAGGCGTTCGTCTCGGACCAGCCTCGCGACCATCGCGTGCAGGCTGCGGTGGCTGCCCATGCGGATCATCGCCGGCAGCACCCGCAGCATGTCGAGCGGCGAATCGAAGGGTCGGTCGCCGAGCGCCTCGAAGCCGAGCGCGTAGGCCTCGTCCGCCGCCCGCATGAAGCGCCGGTAGCCGTCGACGTCGTCCGGCGCGATGCGCGCGATCTCGGCGAGCATCGCGTCGGGATCGGCGACGCAGTCGAGGTGCTCGCCGTCGTGAAAGCGGATCCGGTACCAGTGCGCGAGCGGCCGGATCTCGACGTCGTCCTCGATCCGGCGGCCGCACAGCTGCCACAGTTCGGCGAACAGGTGCGGCGCGGTGACGATCGTGGGGCCGGCGTCGAAGGTGAAGCCGCCGTCGTGGAAGGGGCGGGCCCTGCCGCCGGGCGCATCGAGCCGGTCGAAGACGCTGACCCGGTAGCCGAGCGCGTCGAGGCGGATCGCGGCGGCAAGCCCGCCAAAGCCCGCGCCGATCACCACCGCGTGGCGGCGACGCGCGGCGGCGCCCTGGTGCACGACGCGCTCAGCCAGCACGATGACCTCCCCACTCGCGCAATTGCTCGAGGATCAGCGAGGCGACGCGCACCGGCGCCTCCTCGTGCGCGAGGTGGCCCAGCGAGGGCAGTGCCATCGCACGCGCGCGCGGCATCCGCATCCTGGTGCGTCGCGCGTAGACCGGCGGGATCGTCCGGTCGCCGTCGGTGCTGATCAGCAGCACCCGTTCGCCCAGTCTCGGCAGGTCGGGCTCGAGCGACGCGAGGTCCCAGTGCGCCATCATCGCCAGCACGCCGGCGACGTGCGAGGGATCGGCGAGCAGGCGGCGATAGCGCTCGACGCCGTCCGCGCCCAGCGTCGATCCGGTGCTGGCGACGAGCTTCGCGAGCGCGTGGCCGTCGGTCGCCCGGCGCGAGACGAGCCTCGCGACGAGGCCGCTCGACGCCATCGCGCGGGCGAGCGGCTTCATCAGCGGGCTGCCGATCATCCGCATCGGCAGCAGCGCGCCGTTCAGCGAGATCAGCCCGACCGGCGGCGACGCCGCCGTCGCTGCCGCCGCGTCCGCGCCCGCGTCGGTCGTGTCGAGGATCATGCGCGCCGCGACCGCGGCACCGGCGGAGTGGCCGACGATCGCGAACGGTCGAAGGCCCAGCACCGCCAGCAGCTCGTGAAGCGCGTGCGCCATGCCGTCGATCGTGCTCGCGTTCGGGTCGGCGTGCGCGCGCGTCGCGCCGTGCCCGGGAAGGTCGGGCACGACGACGGCGTAGTGCCGCGCGAGGCGCGGAACCAGGTCGCGCCACGAGTGGCCGGACGCGCCGGTGCCGTGCAGCAGCAGCAGGCATCGGCCGGCGCCGCCGACGCGCACGCGCCACCGGATCGCGCCCGCGTCGACGTCGCGGACGACCGGATCCGCCGGCGCGGGCTCGGGCGCGAAGGCCGTGGCGTCGTTCGCGCCGCAGGGAAGCGTCATCGCGCGAGCGCCTCGCGAACGACCGCGCCGAGCGACGCGGCGTTCGCCGGCGGCAGCGGCTGGTAGCGCGCGCACATCGCCTCGGCGAGTCGCAGCGCATGCCCGCCGGGGCGGATCGCGGTGTCGATCATCAGCGTCCCGATGCCGCTCGCGCGCAGTCGGCTGGCCGCGTCGAACGCGTCGCGCGCAGCGGTCGTCCGGCCGGGCGTGCCGTCGCGGCCGATGTTCGCCTGGCCGTCGGTCACGAACACCAGGACCGGTCGCTCGCCGCGTCGGGCGATCGCGCCGGCCATCGTCAGCGCGCAGTCGATGCCGGTGGCGAGCGGGGTCGCGCCGCCGCCCGGCAGCTCGGCGAGCGAGCGGCGCGCGCGCACCAGCGATCGTGTCGGCGCGAGCAGCACGTCGGCGCGCCGGTCGCGGAACGCGATCAGCGCGACCTGGTCGCGGCGGACGTAGCAGTCGGCGAGCAACGACTCGACCGCGCCCTTCGCCTGCGCGAGACGGCGCATCGCGAGCGAACCCGACGCGTCGACGACGAAGACGATCGTCGTGCGCGCGCTCGTCACGCGGCGATCGATGCGGAAGTCGTCGGGGCGCACCGCGACGATGCCGTCGATCGTCGTCGGCGTGCGGCGCCGCAGTGCCTGCCACGGCGCTGCCGCACGCAGCGTCGCGAGGAGGTCGAGGCGGCAGCCGCGCGACGAGACGGGACGCATGGAGCCGATCCGGTGACCGTGACGACTGCCCGGCGGCGCGGGTTGCAGCAGGCTTCGGCCGCGGGCGCGCGCGCCGCCGGTCGCCGGTCCGCGCGTGCGGGGCGCTCGCGGTCGAGCGATCGAATCGAGCAGCCTCGGTGGCATCAGCGCCTCGACCGCCTCGAGGATGCGGTCGGCGCGTTCGTGTCGGTCCGGCGGATCGGCGTCGGCGTCGTCGGACGCGCAGGCATCGGCGCTCGCCCGATCCGGTGCGCGCGTCCGTGCGTCATCGGGCGTCGCAGCCGGCGCCGGCGCGGTCGGCTCGCGGGCGTGGGCGTCGCTGCGCCGGATGTCGCCGCGCGCCGCGGGTTCGCCGGCCTGCGCGCCGTCGCGCGGTGACGAAGCGTCGTGCGGCGGCGGGTCGGCGTGCGGCGGGGCGGCTTGTGTCGGGTCGGCGTGCGCAGTGCCGTCCGACGCGTGCCGCGCACCGAAGGGCGCAAGGCTCAGCGCCGCGGCCAGCGCCAGGTCGGCCTCGGCGACCGTGTCTCTCCCGTCCAGCGCCGCAGCGACACCGGCGACCCGCAGTGCCCACCAGACCCGGCGCAGCGATGCGATGCCCAGCCGGTCGGCGAGCACGAGCATCGCGGCGGCGTCGTCGTCGGTGAAGGTGGCGGCGCGTGCACCGCGCTCGCGCGCCCGGGCGAGCGCGGCCGCGGCGAGCGCGAGCGTCGGGCCGCACGCCGGCGTGGCGAGGTCGGCGAGCGCGAGGTGTCCGAGGTCCACGCCCAGCCCGACGCGGTCGAGCAGCGCCGCCGGTGCCGCCTCGTCGGGATCGGCCGACTCGTCGACCAGCGCGATCGCGAAACGGCTCGGCGCACGGCTCGCGATCCCGTCGCGCTCGAGCACGACTTCGCCGCGGTCCATCGCGGCGGCGATCTTCGACGCGGTCGCCGCATCGATCCGCTCGGCCATCGGCAGCACGAGGATGCCTCCGTCGGCCTGCTCGATCACGCCACGTTCGGCGACCCGTCGCCCCGCGGCGAGCGTCGCGGCCAGGTCGAGGCCGCCGAGCAGCCGCGCGTCGTCGATGCCGAGTGGTGCGCGACGCTGCGGCGTGTCGGCCGGCAGCAGCGCCGCGAGCCACTCGAACCATCGGTCGCGCGGCGCGCCGTGGCGTGCCCGAACGACGATCCCGCCGACACCCGCGGGATCGAAGGCGAGGATCGCCGCCGCGCGCAGCGCGAGCGACCATTGCGACGGGTCGCCGGGACCGGCGCCGTCGCTCACTGGGATACCTTCGCGCTTCGCGCCGCGGTGCGAGCTTGATTGGGGCGGCCCGGCGGCGCGCTCACTGGTGTACCCTCCCGCCGTCCCTACGGGCCGTCGCCTCCCCAAGGGAGGGCGAGCGCGCCTTGGGGCGGCCCGGCGCCGCGCTCATACGTCGAGCACGTCGGCAATTGCCCTGCCGACGCGCTGGTCGGCGCTCGCCTCGTCCAGCGGCGAGCGTCGCAGCCGATGGCGCAATGCCGGCAGCGCGACGCGTCGCAGGTGGTCGACGTCCACCTTCGGGTGCCCGTCGAAAGCGGCGAGTGCGCGGGCCGCGCGTCCGAGCGTGAGCTCGCCGCGAAGACCGTCCGAGCCGAGCGCGATGCAGAGCCGCGCCGTCGCACGCAGGAACGCGTCGTCCAGCGCCAGCCCGGGCAGGCGGTCGCGCGCGCTCACGATCCTCGCCTGCAGCGCGCGCTCTTGCGGGTCCCATGCGTCGACGAAGGCGTCCGGATCGCGCTCGAAGGCATCGCGCCTGCGCATCACCTCGATGCGCTGCTCGAGGTCGGTCGGCGTGCGGATCTCGACCGACAGGCCGAAGCGGTCGAGCAGCTGCGGGCGCAGTTCGCCTTCCTCGGGGTTGCCGCTGCCGACCAGCACGAATCGCGCCGGGTGCGCCAGGCTCAGGCCGTCGCGCTCGATCACGTTGCGGCCCGATGCCGCGGCGTCGAGCAGTACGTCGACGAGGTGGTCGTCGAGCAGGTTGACTTCGTCGATGTAGAGGAAGCCCCGGTGCGCGCGTGCGAGCAGGCCGGGCTCGAAGGACTTGACGCCCTGCGTCAGGGCGCGCTCGATGTCGAGCGCACCGACGACGCGGTCCTCGGTCGCACCCAGCGGCAGGTCGACGACGGCGACGCGAGCGAGCGCGGTCTTGGGCTTGCGCCGGCGCGAGCCGGGTTCGCAGGCCGCGCACAGGCCGGCTTCCTCGCCGGGCGAGCAGCGGTACGCGCAGCCGTCGACCACCTCGACCCTGGGCAGCAATCCGGCCAGCGCGCGGACTGCAGTCGACTTGCCGGTTCCGCGGTCGCCGAGCACGAGGACCCCGCCGATCGACGCGTCGATCGCGGTGAGCAGCAGGGCCTGCTTCATCTCGTCCTGGCCGACGATCGCCGAGAACGGGAACACGGTGTTCAGCATCGGATCGGCTCGTTGGGGTTGCGTTCGTCGGGGCGCGACGCCGGGCGCGCCGGTTCACGCATCCGCTGCAGCAGGTCGAGCAGGTGCGCGAGTCCCGCGAGCGCGAGCAGTCCGGCGGTGAGGCGCCAGTCGGCTGCCAGCGACACGCTGCGGGCGGCACCGAGCAGCGCCGCGCCGGCCGCCAGGTTCGGCAAGATCGCCGCCGCGCGAAGCGGGCGGGCGACCCGTGCACCGACGGTCGCGAGCACGATCGCCTCGATCGCCACCAGCGCGAGCAGCAGGTCGAGGATGCGGCCGCTGTCGATCAGCGCCTGCATCGGATGCCGGCCGGGCGAGCGGCGAGGGCGGCGCGCGTCATGTCGCGGCGAAGCCGGTCAGGTGCGACAGGTTCTTGAGGAAGATCCTCGCGTGTGCGATCGGACGCGCGCGGACCAGCGCCTTGTTCATGTACGCATCCCAGGTCAGCTGCTGCACGTCGCGGTCGCGGCAGATGCTGACGAAGCGTTCGCGGCGCGCGTCGTTCGCGTACCAGAAGTACTGCATCATGCCGAGCATCCGAAAGACGTTGCCGTGGCTGCGCATGAAGCGCTTGCGGGCACCGGCGAGCTCGCGGGCGTCGCCGCGCGCAAGGAACGCGCCGACGGCGTCCGCCGCGAGGCGCCCACCCAGCATCGCGTAGTAGATGCCTTCGCCCGAGGCCGGTGCGACGACGCCGGCCGCGTCGCCGGCGAGCACGACGTGCCGGCCGTCGTCCCAGCGCGCCAGCGGCCGGGTCGGAATCGGTGCGCCTTCGCGTCGGAGCGTCTGCTGGCGATCGAGCCCGCGCGCGGCGCGCAGCCGCCCGATCGACGCGCGCAGCGAGAATCCCTTCTGGAGGCTGCCGGTGCCGACGCTGATCGTGTCGCCATGGGGAAAGACCCATGCGTAGAAGTCGGGCGACAGGCGTCCGTCGTAGTGGACCTCGCAGCGGCCCGCGTCGAAGCTCGCCGCGTCGCCGGCATCCGGCGTGCGGATGATCTCGTGATACGCGAACACGGGTGGGGGGATGTCGCCCGGCAGCACGAACTCGCGCGCGACCTGCGAGCGCGCGCCGTCCGCGCCGATCATCGCGCGCGCGCGTACGCGGCCCGAACGACGCCCGTCGACATCGCACCACGTGAATTCGACGCCGTGCCGGTCGCGACGCTCGATGCGCTCGAAGCGCGCGGGGAGCAGTTCGGCGCCGAGCGACGCGGCGCGTGCGCGCAGCCACGGGTCGAAGACGTCCCGATCGACCATCGAGACCTGGCCGTCCCCGATCGGCATGTCGACCCGACGTCCGCTCGGCGCGACGATGCTCGCGCCGTCGACCCGCGTCTTGACGACCGACGCCGGCACCTCGAACTCGGTCAGCAGCCGGGGCGGGATCGCGCCGCCGCAGGGCTTGATCCGGCCCGGCCGGTCGAGCAGCACGACCGAGTGGCCGGCACGTGCCAGGTCGGCTGCCGCGGTCGCGCCGGCCGGGCCGCCGCCGATGACGGCCACGTCGTAGTGCGCGGCGCTCACGTGGCCTGTCCGCCTTCGCGCGGGCCGAAGCCCGACGGCGTCGCCGGTGCGCGCGACCGCGCCGCGCTGCCGACGCGCGCGGCGAGATTCGCCGCGTGCACGAACATCAGCGCTTCGGCGGCGAACACGAAGGCGTACGCGCCGACCGGCGAACCCGAGACGTACCGCGCGACGTCGCTGGCCGCGGTGCCGGCGAGGCCGCCCAGGCCGAACGCGATCGCCTGCGCGGCACCCCACAGGCCCATCCGTACGCCCTCGCGCGACGGCGCGCCGGCGCTCGCGAGGCTCATCATCGACGCGATCGCGGCGGCCGCGAACACGCCGTTGGCTGTCCCGAGGAAGAAGACCGACGCGCGCAGCGGCCAGTCGGGTGCGTACAGGCCGGCGAGCACCAGCCCGCCCAGCGCGAGCGCGGACGCGTAGCAGCCACCCATCGCCCAGCGCGTCAACGATCCGAAGCGGGTGCCGGCGAAGCGCGTGCCGACGATGCCCACCAGCGCCATGCCGAGCAGCACGCCGCCGTTCTGCAGGCCGCCGAGCTGCGTCGACTCGCCCGGCGTATAGCCGAACGCGATGCCTGCGAACGGCTCGAGGATCAGGTCCTGCGCGCTGTAGGCGAGCATCGACACGAACACGAACACCGTGAAGCGGCGCGCGTCGGCGTCGGCCCAGGTGTCGCGCAGCGCGGTCATGAAGGGTACCGCGGGCGGCGCGTCGGCCTGCCGCGTGCCGCCGTGCGACCGCTCCAGGCCCGCGATCGCGACGCAGCTGAGCAGCCACGCGCAGACGGCGACCGTCGCGGTCACCGCGACCAGCCGCCCGCCGGACCACGGATCCAGGAAGTGGCCGGCGAGCGCGGCGGTCACGACGAAGCCGACGATCATCATCACCCAGGTGATCGTCGCGGCGGCGGCGCGCTTGCCGGGGTCGACGCAGGTCGCGAGCAGGACCAGCAGCGACGTGCCCGCGGCGCCGGTGCCAAGGCCGATCGCGAAGAACGCTAGCGCGAGGACGAGCATCGCGACGACCGGCATCGCCGGCTGCAGCGCGATCCCGATCGACGCGGCGAGCGCGCCCGCGCCCAGCGTCGCCATTCCGCCGACGATCCAGGGCGTTCGACGCCGGCCGGTGTCGGATCCGTGGCCCAGGCGCGGACGCAGGATCTGCACCGCATGATGAAGGCCGACGAGCAGCCCCGGCACCAGCGCCGGCAGCGCGAGCTCGACCACCATCACGCGGTTCATCGTCGAGGTCGTCAGCACGACGATCGCGCCGAGCGCGCTCTGCACGAGGCCGAGTCGAAGGATGCCGGTCCAGCCGAGAAGCGGTCGTCGATCCATGGCGTGCTCCGTTCGCATCGTGTCAGGCGGGTGCGCGCGTCGCGACCGCGAACGCGGCGATCATCATCGTCGTCACGTAGGCGCCGACGCCCAGGCCGCTGTACCAGGTCGCCCAGCGCAGCGGATCGGACACGAGCCGTCGCATCATCGCGACCTGCGCGGCGAGCAGCAGCGCGATCGCCGCGGCGTGCCACGGGCGGTCCCATCCGAGCAGCAGCACGATCACGCCTACCTGCGGCAGCGCCATGGTCGCCGCGGCGGCGACGGCGGCGAGCTGGGGCCCGAGCTGCACGGGGACCGACGCGATCCCGGTCTGCCGGTCACCCTCGATCGCCTTGAAGTCGTTGAGCGTCATGATGCCGTGCGCGCCGATGCTGTACAGCACCGCGAGCAGCACGATCGGCGTCGATGGCAGTGCGCCGTCGAGCAGGATCGCCGCGCCGGTGATCCACGCGAGCCCTTCGTAGGACACCGCGACCGCCGCGTTGCCCAGCCAGCCGTTGCGCTTCAGGCGCAGCGGCGGCGCGCTGTAGATCCAGCCGAGCACGATCCCGGCCACCGAGGCCCAGAACACCACGGGTCCCATCGTCGCCGCGAATGCCGCGGCGATCACGGCCCACGCGATCGCGATGCCCAACCCCCACCGGCCCGGCACGCGACCCGATGGAATCGGCCGGCCCGGCTGGTTGATCGCGTCGACGTGCCGGTCGAACCAGTCGTTCGTCGCCTGGCTCGCCGCGCAGAGCAGGGGGCCGGCGAGGACGAGGCCGGCGACCAGCGTGCCGACGTGCTCGCCGACCGGCCTGCCGCTCGACACCATGCCGCAGGCGAACGCCCACATCGGCGGGAACCAGGTGATCGGTTTGAGCAGTTCGAGGACGGCGGCCGGTGCCGGCACGCCCGCCTCGGGCTGGAGTCGACGGTCCATGGCGCGACAGTAGCCAGCCTGCCGGCGACTGTCAACACCAATTTACAGATTGGGGTGTCAGCCGGTGTTACCGGACGCTGTCGTCCGCCATCTCGGCGAGCCCGTATCGGCGCAGCTTCACGTACAGGCTCTGGCGGCTCAGGCCGAGGACCTCGGCCGCCGACGCGCGATTGTCGCGCGTCAGTTCGAGCGCCGCCTCGATGCACAGGCGCTCGATCGCGTCGGTCGCCTCGCGCACGAGGTCCTTGAGCGCGACCCGGCCCACCAGCTCCGCGATCTGCTCGACCGAGCGCGGGATCTCGCGCGCGCCGACCGGCTCGACCGCGAGCCGGCGGCCGATGTCGCGCATCGAGAACGTGTAGAGGGTGCTGTCGCCCTCGACCAGCGTCGACGCGGAGATCTCGACCTCGGTCGACGCGCCCTGCTCGGTCTGGATCTTCGTCGCGAAGAGCTTCACCGCGCCGTTCTGCCGCAGGTTGGCCGTCAGTACGTTGAGATCGACGCCTTCGCGGCCGAGCCAGCGGTCGAGCCCCTGGCCGATCAGCTGGTCTTCACCCGAGACCTGGCACATCTCGACGAACGCGTGGTTCGCGCCGAGGATGCGCCCCTGGGTCGAGGTGACGACGAACGCGTCGGCCGCGTGGGTCAGCGCGTTCGCGAGCGTCGTCTCGTCGATGCGGCCGCGAATCGCCGGACGAGCGGGCGCCGCGTCGACCGACACCAGGCGCAGCAGCGTCAGCGCGCCGGAATCGGCGCGAAGCGTCGATGCGTGCAGGGTCCAGTCGGTCTTGTCGTTGAACAGGCGAACGCTGCATTGGGTTGCGCGCCCGGAGGTCTTCATCTCGGACAGCATCGCCTGGACGCTGGTCGTGCTCGCCTTCGCGAGTCCGAACGGGAACGGCTGCCCGAGCAGGCTGCGGCCGGTCGGTGCGAACAGCGTGGCGGCCGCCTGGTTCGCCTCGACCACCCGCTGGGTGGTGGCGTCGATCACCAGCACCGGGTCCGGCACCGTCTGCAGCAGCAGGCGGTAGCGGGTCTCGACGCTGCGCAGCCGGGAGTGGTCGCGCTCGAGCGAATACTGCGCCTCGATCAGCCGCTGCTGGATCCGGGATACCGACACCAGCTCGCGGCCGGCGGCGACGATGCGGCGATTGCGCCCGGTGCCCAGCGCGACGGTCGTGTAGATGATCGGCAGGTCGCCGCCGCCCTGGGGCAGCGGGTGGTTGACCTGGCGCCAGCGCGGGTACTCCGCCTGGTCTTCGGCGCGCAGCAACTGCTCGACCTTCTGGCGGCTGTCCGGCGCGACCAGGTCGGCGAGCGCCTTGCCGACCCAGGCGGCGGAGTCGAGTCCCTCGAGCTCGCGACTCGACAGGGCCACGTCCCTGACGACGCCCTTCGCATCGAGCACGAGCGCGATGTCGGAGGTCGTGGCGAGCAGGTGCGCGACCTCGGCGCTGTCGAGCTCGCCCAGGGTCTTTCGCGGGAACTTGAATTCGATCAAGGGCGTGGTGAAGACGGTCTGGAGAAGGGGGCCGCCCGGCGCTAGCCGGACAGGTGCAGCGGGCCCACGGCCGAGGCGAGCTGGTGGATCGCCTGCGCCTGCTCGACGGTCTGCTGGCCGTCGACCGCCGTCGCGTCGGCGCCGACCAGCGCCGCGAGCTCCGGGTGTTCGGTGAAGACCGCACCGCCCACCATCACCGCGACCTGCCGGTTGCGCGACACCCGCCGCATCCGGAGGATGAGCGCCGCGAGCCCCTCTAGCCGCGTACGGCTGCTGGCGGTCATGCCGATCACGGTGAAATGCTCGGTGCGCAGCACCCGGAGAACCTCGTCCGACGACAGCGCGGGCTCGAGCGTGACCTCCCAGCCGGCGCGCACCAGCAGTTCACCGACGATCTGCAGGCCGAAGATGTGCTGTTCTCCCGGCACGGGCAGCAATAATACCTTCCTGCCGACCCGCCGCCGCAGCGGCTGGCTCGATACCGGGACGTCGTTGCAGATGTTGCGCACGACCTGCTGCAGCCGCCACAGGCCGATCGTGACCTGGCTGAAGTCGCAGAGGTCCTCCTTCCACATTTCGCCCAGGTAGCGTGCGGTCGGGGCGAGCAGGCCGAGCAGGATCGTTTCGAGCGTCTCGCCACGCTGGCACAGCGTGCGCACCTGCGCCTCGATCGCGTCGAGGTCGTTGGCGAGCACGAGCGCGCTGAAGTCGGGCAGCGAGATGCCCTGCGGCGCGAGCTCGGGCGCGCGCTCGCGCGCGAGCGCGCGGTTGGCGAGCAGCAGCCGCGGGATGATCTGCTTCTGCAGCGACCCGGCGAGCCGCGCGCCGTAGCTGGCGACGTCTTCCCGGGTCGAGGCAGGCGCGTGCGCGTCGGCCGGGACGCACGGCGCGCCGCACGACGCGCCGATAGCCTGTCCCGCGAGCCCGGGGGGGTCGCCGAGCGTGTTCTGCGGCTCGGTCCATTCGGATCTGTTGCGCCCCATGGCTGCCCCCGTCGGTCGCGATTCACGTCGCCTAGCTTTGCCGGCGAGTCTACCGCGCAAAGTACCGTAAAGCGCGAGTGTAAACAAGTGGTGACGTAAACATGGGTTGACAGTCGCCGTATCGAGGCCTAGAGTCACCGGACGTCGGGGAGGGCGGGAACGATGGACATGCAGGCAGGCGGATTCGGGGATCTCGGCCAGGCCGACACGCGGCGGCCGGCCGAGGGCCGCCGTCCGCTCTACACGCGGGCCGAGCGTGCGCGTCGCGACGCGTCCCGCTGGACGATCGTGCAGGGGGTGCTCGCGCCGCTGCAGCTCCTCGCGTTCGCCGTCAGTCTGGTGCTCGTGCTGCGCTACCTCGGGTCGGGCGAGGGCATCGGCGCGGCCAACGCGTCGGTGCTGGTGAAGACCTCGCTGCTCTACGCGATCATGGTCACCGGCTCGCTGTGGGAGAAGGACGTCTTCGGCAAGTACCTCTTCGCCAACGCGTTCTTCTGGGAAGACGTCGTCAGCATGTTCGTGATCGCGCTGCACACCGCGTACGTGCTCGCGCTGGTCTTCGGGCTGCTCGAGCCGCGTGCGCTGATTTGGCTCGCGCTGCTCGCCTACGCCACCTACGTCGTGAACGCCGCGCAGTTCCTGCTGAAGTTCCGCAGCGCCCGCCTCGATCGCGCGCCGGGGGCGTCGCGATGATCGAGGCGCCGGTGCTCGAGCCGCGCGCCACCGGTGCCGTCGGCGCGCCTGCCGTGCTGCGCCAGCGCGGCCAGCGGGAGGTCTTCTGCGGCCTGACGAGCATCGTCTGGCTGCACCGCAAGATGCAGGACGCGTTCTTCCTGGTCGTCGGTTCGAGGACCTGCGCCCACCTGCTGCAGTCGGCCGCCGGCGTGATGATCTTCGCCGAGCCGCGTTTCGGCACGGCGGTGCTCGGCGATCGCGATCTGGCCGGCATGGCCGACCTCAACGACGAACTCGACCGGCACTGCGTCACGCTGCTCGCGCGGCGGCCCGGAATCCGCTCGCTGTTCCTGGTCGCGTCGTGCCCGTCCGAGGTGATCAAGCTCGACCTGGTGCAGGCGGCGCGCCGGCTCGACGCCCGGCTCGCCCCGGACGTGCGCGTGCTGGCGTGGTCGGGCTCGGGCATCGAGACCAGCTTCACCCAGGGCGAGGACAACGCGCTGCTCTCGCTCGTGCCGCGGATGGCGTCGTCCGACGAGGCGCAGCTGATCGTCGTCGGCTGCGTCGCCGACGTGATCGAGGACCAGTTCGCGCGCATCTTCACGGCGCTCGGGATCCAACGCTTCGCGTTCCTGCCGGGGCGGCGCTCGACCGCGCTGCCTTCGGTGGGGCCGCAGACCGCCGTCGTCGCGTGCCAGCCCTGGGTCGGCAACACGGTGCGCGCGCTGGTCGACCGGGGGGCGCGCCACGTGGCGGCGCCTTGTCCGCTCGGCGCGCAGGGCAGCCGCGACTGGTGCGAGGCGATCGCGCGCGACCAGCGGGTCGACGCCGACCTGGTTCGCCGGGTCCTCGATCCGCTGAGCGAGCGGGCCCGCAAGGGTCTCGAGCGGCATCGTGAACGGCTCGCCGGGCGCAGCGTCTTCTTCATGCCCGACTCCCAGCTCGAGGTGCCGCTCGCCCGCTTCCTGTCGTGCGAGATGGGCATGCGGCTGACCGAGGTCGGCACGCCCTACCTCGATCGCCAGCTCGTCGACGCCGACCTCGAGCAGCTTCCGTCCGGCGTGCGGCTGTCCGAGGGGCAGGACGTCGACCTGCAGCTGGACCGACTCCGCGGCGACGCGCCGGACCTGACCGTCTGCGGGCTGGGTCTGGCCAACCCGCTCGAGGCCGAAGGCTTCAAGACCAAATGGTCGATCGAGCTCGTGTTCTCGCCGATCCAGGGTTTCGAGCAGGCGGGCGACCTGGCCGAGCTGTTCGCGAGGCCCTTCGAGCGCGACCAGCGCCTGAGGGCCTGACGATGCAACTGACGCTCTGGACCTACGAAGGGCCGCCGCACGTCGGCGCGATGCGGATCGCGGCGTCGATGCGGGGCGTGCACTACCTGCTGCACGCGCCGCAGGGCGACACCTACGCGGACCTGCTGTTCACGATGATCGAGCGGCGCGACCGGCGCCCGCCGGTCAGCTACACGACCTTCCAGGCACGCGATCTCGGCGGCGACACCGCGGGGCTCGTCAAGCAGGGTGTGCAGGCGGCCTTCGAGCGCTTCGCGCCTGACCTGATGCTGGTCGGCGAATCGTGCACCGCCGAACTGATCCAGGACCAGGCGGGCGCGCTCGCACAGTCGATGGCGCTGCCGATCCCGGTGGTGCCGCTCGAACTGCCCGCCTACAGCAAGAAGGAGAACTGGGGCGCGGCCGAGACCTTCTACCGGCTGGTGCGTGCCGTGCTCGCCGGCACCGAGGCGCCACCGAAGACGGCGCGCGCGCGACCGCGCGCGAACCTGCTCGGCGCGACGCTGCTGGGCATGCGCTGCCGCGACGACGTGATCGAGATCTCGAGGCTGCTCGACGAGATCGGCGTCGACGTCGGGGTCGTCGCGCCGCTCGACGCGTCGGTCGCCGACATCGCGAACCTGCCGCAGGCCGACTTCAACGTCGATCTCTATCCCGAGGTCGCGCGGCCTGTCGCTGCATGGCTCGAGTCGGCCTTCGGGATGCCGTTCACCCGCACGGTGCCGATGGGCGTGCAGGCGACGCGCGAGTTCGTCGCGGAGGTCGGACGCCTCGCCGGCATCGACGTGTCCGCGCGCCTCTCGCGCGAGCGCGTCGGCGCGGCCGGGTTCGACGCGTCGCAGTCGCGACTGCCGTGGTACGCGCGGTCGGTCGACTCGACCTACCTGACGGGCAAGCGCGTCTTCGTGTTCGGCGACGCCACCCACGCGATCGCCGCGGCGCGCATCGCGGCCGAGGAGATCGGCTTCACCGTGGTCGGCCTCGGGACCTATTCGCGCGAGTTCGCGCGCGAGGTGCGCGCGGCGGCCAGGCAGTACGGCATCGAGGCGTTGATCAGCGACGACTATCTCGAGATCGAGCAGGCGATCGGCGCGGCGGCGCCCGAACTGGTGCTCGGCACGCAGATGGAACGTCACATCGCGAAGCGGCTGGGGCTCGCCTGCGCGACGATCTCGGCGCCGATCCACGTGCAGGACGCGCCCGCGCGCTACAGCCCGCTCTACGGCTACGAGGGCGCGAACGTGATCTTCGACAGCTGGATCCACCCGCTGGTGATGGGCCTGGAGTCGCACCTGCTGCAGATGTTCCGCGACGACTTCGAGTTCAACGACTCGGCGCCGGCGTCGCACCTGCCGGCGGTGGCGAACGCGCCCGCGGCCGCGGGCGGACTCCGAGATCGTGGGCCGCAGCCCGTCGAGGCCGCCGCCGACGATGCGCCGATCGCCGTGGCCGACGCGCCGACCTGGAGCGCCGAGTCGCAGGCCGAGCTCAGGAAGATCCCGTTCTTCGTGCGCAACAAGGCGCGCCGCAACACCGAGCTGTTCGCCCGGGAGCGGGGCGTCGCCTCCATCACGGTAGAGACCCTGTATGAAGCCAAGGCACACTTCGGTCGCTGATCCGGCACCACTGCGGATCGCGATCGTCACGCTGGACAATCACCTGGCGAGCACGGTCGACGCGGTCCGCCGCACCCTTCGCAACGAACTGGGCGGGCTCGAGCTGTCGATGCACGCGGCCTCGCAGTGGGCCGACGACCCGGCCTCGCTCGCCCGGTGCCTCGACGACATCGGTCGGGCGGACCTGATCTTCGTGTCGATGCTCTTCATGGAGGAGCACATCCAGCCGGTACTGCCCGCGCTGGCGGCCCGCCGGATGCACTGCGACGCGCTGGTCGTGTGCATGTCGGCGCCCGAGGTCGCGCGCCTGACGCGGATGGGGCGCTTCAGCACCGACCGCGCCGACACCGGGACCCTCGCGATGCTCAAGCGCCTGCGCGGCAAGTCGACCGGCGACGCGAAGGCGGGCGGCGCGACAGCGGGCGCCCGGCAGATGCAGGTGCTGCGGCGCCTGCCGAAGATCCTGCGCTTCATCCCGGGCACCGCCCAGGACGTGCGCGCGTACCTGCTCGCGATGCAGTACTGGCTCGCCGGCTCGCAGCAGAACATCGCCAACCTGCTCCGGATGCTCGTCGAGCGCTACGCCGGCGGCGACCGGCTCGCGCTTCGCGAGAAGGTGCGGGCGGCGCCGCCGGTCGAGTACCCGGAGATCGGGGTCTATCACCCGGAGCTGCGCGAGCGCATGCGCGCGGACGTCGCCGGCTACCCGCGGGCCGGGGGCAGGGACGCGCCGACCGTCGGCCTGCTGCTGATGCGCTCGTACCTGCTCGCGGGCAACACCGAGCACTACGACGGCGTGATCGCCGCGTTCGAGGCACGTGGCATGAACGTCGTCTGCGCGTTCGCCTGCGGTCTCGACGCAAGGCCGGCGATCGAGCGCTTCTACCTCGACGCCGATGGCAGGTGCACGATCGACGCGCTTGTGTCGCTGACCGGGTTCTCGCTGGTCGGCGGACCCGCGTACAACGACGCCGAAGCCGGGTCGGCGCTGCTCGCGATGCTCGACGTGCCGTACCTGGCGGCGCTGCCGCTGGAGTTCCAGACGCTCGAGCAGTGGCAGGCGAGTCGCGCCGGACTGCTGCCGGTCGAGGCGACGATGATGGTCGCGATTCCGGAACTCGACGGCGCCACCGGCCCGATCGTGTTCGGCGGGCGCAGCGACGCCGCCGCCGACGGCTCGCGCGACATGCGTTCGCACCGGGAGCGCGCGGCGATGCTCGCGGCGCGCGCGCAGCGCCTGATCGCGCTGCGTCGCAAGGCGCGCGCCGAGCGCAGGATCGCGATCGTGCTCTTCGCGTTCCCGCCCAACGGCGGCAACCTGGGGACCGCAGCGTTCCTGTCGGTGTTCGCGTCGTTATACAACACGCTCTGCGCGATGCAGCGCGACGGCTACTCGGTCGATCTGCCGGAGAGCGTCGACGCGCTGCGTGCCCGGATCATCGACGGCAACGCGCAGCGCTTCGGCGCGATCGCGAACGTCGAGGCGCGCATCGACGTCGACGAACACGTGCGCGAGCAGCCGTGGCTGGCGGAGATCGAGGCCCAGTGGGGGCCGGCGCCGGGTGCGCACCAGAGCGACGGGCGATCGATCCACGTGCTCGGCGCGACCTTCGGCAACGTGTTCGTCGGCATCCAGCCGGGTTTCGGGCTCGAGGGCGACCCGATGCGCATGCTGTTCGAGGGCAACTTCGCGCCGACCCACGCGTTCTGTGCGTTCTATCGCTTCATCCGCGGCCGCTTCGGCGCCGACGCGGTGCTGCACTTCGGCACCCACGGCGCGCTCGAGTTCATGCCGGGCAAGCAGGCCGGGCTGTCGGGCGACTGCTGGCCCGACCGGCTGATCGGCGACCTGCCCAACCTGTACCTGTACGCGTCGAACAACCCGTCGGAGGGCGCGATCGCCAGGCGCCGCAGCGCCGCGACGCTGATCAGCTACCTGACGCCGTCGCTGACCCGGTCGGGCCTGTACCGCGGGCTGACCGACCTGAAGGAGTCGATCGGGCAATGGCGCTGCCAGGCCGGCGCGGCGCCTGACGCCGCGGCACCGGATCGCCAAGCGGGTCCGGCGGCCGTGCCGACGGACAGGGCGGCAGGCGCGGCGACGCGCGACCTGCTGTCGCTGATCCACGCGCAGGCGTCGGCGCTCGACATGGCGGCGGTCGCGGGGACGTCGCTCGAGGCGTGGATCGCGGATCCGCATGCGCCGGCGGTCGCCGCGTGCATCGACGCGCTCGCGCTGGCGCTGCTCGAGCTTGAGCAATCGCTGATTCCGCACGGGCTGCACGTCGTCGGTGCGGCGCCTTCGATCGCCGAGCGCGTCGAGCTGCTGTGCGCGATCGACGAGGCCGGCGACGACGGCGTGGTGGCCGGCGCGCGCGCGATCGAGGCGCTGGTGCGCACCGGCTCGCAGGCGGATGCCCTGGCCGCGTTCGAGTCGTCGGACACCGACGGCGGCGCGGATGCCGCGCGGCCCGATGTACAGGCGGTGACGCGGGCGCTCGAGCGGCTGGCCGACATCGATCGGCGACGCTGCGCGTCGGGCGAGATCGACGGCATCCTGCGCGGGCTCGACGGGCGCTTCATCGTGCCGGCACCGGGTGGCGACCTGCTGCACAACCCGCAGGTGCTGCCGACCGGGCGCAACCTGCACGGCTTCGACCCGTACCGCATCCCGACGGCCTGGGCGATGCAGAGCGGCCAGCGCCAGGCCGAACGCCTGCTCGCGCGCTATCGCGACGACGGACATCCGCTGCCGGAGTCGATCGCGCTCGTGCTGTGGGGCACCGACAACCTGAAGAGCGGCGGCACGCCGATCGGCCAGGCGCTGGCGCTGCTCGGCGCGCGGGCGCGCTTCGACCACTACGGGCGCCTCGCCGGCGCCGAGCTCGTGCCGCTCGCGGTGCTGAAGCGTCCGCGGATCGACATCGTCGTCACGCTGTCGGGCATCTTCCGCGACCTGCTGCCGATCCAGACGCGGCTGCTCGCCGAGGCGTGCCTGCTGGCGGCGAGTGCCGAGGACGAGCCGCTCGACATGAACCACGTCCGCAGGCACGCGCTGCAGTACCAGCGTGCGCACGGCTGCGATCTCGAGACCGCGTCACTCAGGGTGTTCAGCAATGCCGACGGTGCGTACGGCTCCAACGTGAACCTGCTCGTCGACAGCGGTGCGTGGGCCGACGAGTCCGAACTCGCCGACACCTACGCGGCCCGAAAGTCCTTCGCCTACGGTCGCACGGGCAAGGCGAGCGCGCAGCCGGCGCTGCTGCGTGCCGCGCTCGCCGACGTCTCGCTCGCCTACCAGAACCTCGAGTCGGTCGAGCTCGGCGTGACGACGGTCGACCACTATTTCGACACGCTCGGCGGCATCAGCCGGCTGGCGCGGCGCGAGCGCGGCGACGACCTGCCGGTGTACATCGGCGACCAGACCCACGGTCACGATGCGGTCCGCACGCTCGGCGAACAGGTCGCGCTCGAGGCGAGGACCCGAATGCTCAATCCGAAGTGGTACGAAGGGATGATCGAGCACGGCTACGAGGGCGTGCGCCAGATCGAAGCCCACGTGACGAACACGATGGGCTGGTCGGCGACGACCGGGCAGGTCGCCCCGTGGGTCTACCAGCAGATCTCGGACGTGTACATGCTCGACCAGGCGATGCGCGAGCGGCTGGCCGCGCTGAATCCGGCGGCGTCGGTACGCGTCGCGCAGCGTCTGCTCGAGGCGCACGAAAGACACTACTGGAACCCCGACGCGCAGGTGCTCGACGCGCTGCGCAGGGCGGGGGAGGCACTCGAAGACCGACTTGAAGGAATCACCATGGCTGAAACCGCATGAACACCGTATCGGTGCCGATCCGCGAGATTTCCCGGCGCGCGTCGCCCGCTTCGCGCGCCGACGGCGAAGGCAGCGTGCAGGTTCGACTCGATCCGCACGACCGGATCGGCAACGCGAAGGTGTTCGCCGTCTACGGCAAGGGCGGCATCGGCAAGAGCACGACCTCGTCCAACCTGTCGGCCGCATTCTCGACGCTCGGCAAGCGCGTGCTGCAGATCGGGTGCGACCCGAAGCACGATTCGACCTTCACGCTGACGAAGTGCCTGGTGCCCACGGTGATCGACATCCTGGAGACCGTCGATTTCCACACCGAGGAATTGCGCCCGGAAGACTACGTCTACAAGGGCTACAACGGCGTGATGTGCGTCGAGGCGGGCGGCCCCCCGGCCGGCACCGGCTGCGGCGGCTACGTCGTCGGCCAGACGGTCAAGCTGCTCAAGGAGCATCGGCTGCTCGACGACACCGACGTCGTGATCTTCGACGTGCTCGGCGACGTGGTCTGCGGCGGCTTCGCCGCGCCGCTGCAGCACGCCGATCGTGCGCTGATCGTCACGGCGAACGATTTCGATTCGATATTCGCGATGAACCGCATCGTCGCGGCGATCCAGGCCAAGTCGAAGAACTACGCGGTGCGGCTCGGCGGCGTGATCGCGAACCGCAGCGCGGGCACCGACCAGATCGACCGCTTCAACGACACGATCGGTCTGAAGACCCTGGCGCAGTTCCCGGACCTCGACGTGATCAGGCGCAGTCGGTTGAAGAAGTCGACGCTGTTCGAGATGGAGTCGTCGCCCGAACTGGAGTCGGTCAAGGCCGAATACCTGAGGCTCGCCGCCAGCCTGTGGGCCGGCACCGACCCGATGATCGCGAGCCCGATGAAGGACCGCGACATCTTCGACCTGCTGGGGTTCGACTGATGCACGCCGCAGGCAATCCGACGACCGCGAGCTGGCGCCGCCGCCGCGGCCAGCTCGAGACCTACTTCGATCGCACCGCCCGCGAGGCGTGGAAGCGCCTGACCTCGGACGCGCCGGTCGGCCGGATCCGGGCGACGGTCCGGGCCGGCCGTGAGGAGATGCGCGCGACGCTCGTGGGCTGGCTCGAGATCGCGACGCCGGCAGCGGCGCCCGGCGTCGACGCCGGGCCGGCCGCCGCGGCGCCGCGCGTGCTCGACGCCGGCTGCGGCACCGGCGCGCTCGCGCTCGACGCCGCGCGCGGCGGCGCACGCGTGACCGCCGTCGACGTGTCGGCGAGCCTGGTCGAGATGGCGCGCGAGCGGCTGGGCAGCGAGCGCGTCGCCGGTTCGATCCGCTTCGTCGTCGGCGACATGCTCGACGCGCTCGACGAGCGCTACGACCACGCGGTGCTGATGGATTCGCTGATCCACTACCGCAGCGACGACATCGTGCGCGCGCTCGGCGGCCTCGCGACGCGGGTCGACCGGTCGATTCTCTTCACCTTCGCGCCGCGCACGCCGGCGCTGACGCTGATGCACGCGGCGGGCAAGCTGTTTCCCCGAGGGAACCGGTCGCCGGCGATCGAGCCGGTCGGCGAGGCGCGGCTGCGCCGCCTGATCGCGTCGGCACCGTCGCTGGCGGGTTGGCGCTGCGGTCGCACGCACCGGGTCTCGACCGGCTTCTACATCTCGCAGGCGATGGAGCTGTGCCGGCGATGAAGGACGACGCGAGCGTGCCGGTACCCCGCGCACCGCTGCGTGCGTTGTATGCCGCGCGCAGCCGCGTCTGGCTGAAGATCGGCACGCGCTTCCTGCCCTTCGCCGACGTCGCGAGCGCCGAGTTGCCGCTGTCGCGGCTGCTGCGCCTGTCGCTGTTCCAGGTCTCGGTCGGCATGGCGCTGGTGATGCTGACCGGCACGCTCAACCGGGTGATGATCGTCGAACTATCGGTGCCGGCGGCGCTGGTCGCGGCGATGGTCGCGCTGCCGGTGCTGTTCGCCCCGTTCCGGATGCTGATCGGCTTTCGGTCCGACCACCGGCGCTCGGCGCTCGGCTGGCGGCGGGTGCCGTACCTGTGGATGGGCACGCTCCTCCAGTTCGGCGGTCTCGCGATCCTGCCGTTCGCGCTGATCCTGCTCTCCGGGGACACCCGCGCGCCGGCGGTCGTCGGGCAGGCGGGCGCGGCGGTCGCGTTCCTGCTGCTCGGCCTGGGCCTGCACACGACGCAGACCGCCGGTCTCGCGCTTGCGACCGATCTCGCGCCGGCGCGGCTGCGCGCACGCGTCGTGCCGCTGCTCTACGTGATGCTGCTTCTCGGCATGGTGATCAGCGCAGTCGTGTTCGGCCTGCTGCTCGCGAACTTCAGCCCGCTGCGCCTGATCCAGGTGATCCAGGGCGCGGCCGTCGCCACCGTCGTGCTGAACGTGGTCGCGCTGTGGAAGCAGGAGGCGCGCGTGCCGTGCACCGCGGCGCAGGTCGCCGAGCCCAGGCCGCGATTCGGTGAGCGGCTCTCGTCGCTGTTCGCGCTGGGGGCAGGTGCGCCGCGACGCCTGATGCTCACCGTCGCGCTCGGCACGGCGGGCTTGAGCATGCAGGACATCCTGCTCGAGCCCTACGGCGCGCAGGTGATGGGCATGGGGGTCGGCGCGACCACGATGCTGACCGCGCTCCAGGCGGCGGGCATGCTCGCCGGCTTCGCGTTGTCGGCCCGCATGCTGGGGCGCGGCTTCGATGCGCACCGTCTCGCCGCGGTCGGCGCGCTGCTCGGGCTGGTCGCGTTCTCGCTGCTGACCTTCTCGGCGCCGCTGCGCGCGGGCTCGCTGCTCGTCGCCGCCGCATTCATGATCGGCGCCGGTGCCGGCCTGTTCTCGGTCGGCACGCTGACGGCGACGATGGCGCTCGACGCCGGGCACGAGAACGGTCTCGCGCTCGGCGTCTGGGGCGCGGTGCAGGCGACCGCCGCCGGCGTCGGCATCGCCGGCGGCGGCTTCATCCGCGACCTGTGCAGCGCGATGGCGGTGAACGGCGCGCTCGGCGAAGCGCTCGCCGACCCCGCGACCGGATACCTGATCGTCTATCACCTCGAAGTGCTGCTGCTGTTCGTCGCGCTCGTCGCCATCGGTCCGCTCGCGCGACACGCGAAGGCGAAGCCGGTCGACGCCGACCGGCGCTTCGGACTCCAGCAGTTCCCTGGCTAGCCAGACGCAACCCGTTCCCGTTTCCATATCCCCGACCCAAGACCGCAGCAGACCAAGGAGCAAGCCCATGCCGATCGGCGCCATCACCAGTTACATCGACGTCGCGCAAGTCGTCCTATACGTGTTCTGGATCTTCTTCGCCGCACTCGTGTACTACCTGCTGCGCGAGAACAAGCGCGAAGGCTACCCGCTGCACTCGGACCGCACCCGCAACACCGATCGCCTCGTCGTCCAGGGCTTTCCGAAGATGCCGCGGGCGAAGGTGTTCCGGCTCGCCGACGGGCGCGAGATCAGCGCGCCGCTGACGAAGGCCGACGCGCGGCCGTTGCAGGCGAGGCCGGTCGCCGCCTGGCCCGGGGCGCCGCTCGTGCCGATCGGCGACCCGATGCAGGCGGGTGTGGGCCCGGGTACCTGGACCGAGCGCGCCGACGCGCCCGACCTGACCTTCGACGGCCAGCCGCGCATCGTGCCGATGCGGCTCCAGCCGGACTACCGCGTCGCGAGCGAGGATCCCGATCCGGTCGGCATGCCGGTGATCGGTGCCGACGGCCGTCAGGCCGCCACGATCGTCGAGGTGTGGGTCGACCGCGCCGAGTCGGTGATTCGCTTCTTCGAGCTCGCGCTCGCCGGCGACCCCCAGTCGCGCGTGCTGCTGCCCAGCGGCTTCGCGCGCCTGGATCGGAAGACCCGGGCGATCCACGTCCGCTCGCTGCTGGCCTCGCAGTTCCGCGGCGTGCCGGCGCGCGCGCACGCCGACTCGGTGACGCTGCGCGAGGAGGAGCGGATCATGGCGTACTACGGCGCCGGCACCCTCTACGCGACGCCGGCGCGCCAGGAGTCGCTGCTGTGAGCGGGGCGCACGACGACTTCGAGCCGGTACCCGGCCTTCCCGAAGCGTTGCCGCCCGGCGAGCACATCCTGTGGCAGGGGCGTCCCCGCGCGTGGTCGCTCGCGCGGCAGGCGTTCCACGTGAACAAGGTCGGGGTCTGGTTCGCGGCGCTCGCGGCCTGGCACCTGATCGAGCCGGCGGCAGACGCCAGCGGCGCCGCGGGCGTGTTGCCGGTGTTCGGATGGCTCGCACTGCAGGCGGTCGTCGCGATCGGGCTGCTGCTCGCGCTGGCGTGGCTCAGCGCCGGCGCGACGCTGTACACGCTGACCAACCGCCGCATCGTGATGCGCATCGGCATCGCGCTCCCGCTGACGGTGAACGTCCCGTTCAGGATCGTCGAGGGCGCGTTCGCGCGGCCGCTGCCGGGCGGCGCGGTCGACGTCTCGTTCGCGCTGCGCGATGACGACCGCATCGGGTGGCTGCAGCTCTGGCCGCACGCACGACCCTGGCACGTCCGGCGCCCGCAGCCGATGCTGCGCGCGGTCGCGGACCCGGCGATGGTCGGGGTGCTGCGCGAGGCGCTGGGCAGCTTCGCGCCGACGAGCCCCGATCGCGCCGGTGCCACGCCGGTCGCCACTGCAGCGGCCGGACGGCGGGAGCCGCAACGCGTGCCCGAGGGGGCGCTTCAGTCCTGATGAGGAGAGACGACGTGCGAAACCGGACCATTGCCACGTCGGCGCCCGTTCGCGCCGCGACGCAGGCCGAGCCGCCCCCCGCCGATCGGCTCAACGTGCGGCTCAAGACCGCGGTCATGATCCTCGCGCTGTTCGCGATCGCCGGCGAGATCGGCGCGATGTTCGATTCGGCGCACGTGCAGGCCGCACGCCCGGCCGAGCGGGTCGCGTCGGCGCCCGCGTCCGGCGACGCGACCGGGGCGCTCGCGATCAAGCGCCGCGACCTGAAGTTCCGCGACGAGGCCGACGGCGGCGTGCTGATCACCGACGCGGCCAGCGGGACGGTCGTGCACCGGATCGCGCCGGGTACCGAGGGCTTCACCCGCGCGCTGATGCGGGGCCTCGCACGCGACCGCCGCACCAGCGGGGTCGGGTCGGAGGTGCCGTTCACGCTCAGCGAACTGGCCGACGGCCGCCTGCAACTCGTCGACCCTGCGACGCGACGCGTCGTCGTGCTGAACGCCTTCGGTCCGACCAATGCCGGCGCGTTCGCCGGCCTGCTCTGACCTCCCCCCACCCGCGCGGTACGCATCCGGCACGCCCCGGCGACCGCACACACTCGACGCCCGCCTCAAGGAGGACCCGCCCATGGCCGTCAGCTCGACCCTCGACAATGCCGCCGACGCGACCGAACTCGCGAAGGCCAACTCGCTGCTCAGCCCGCGCTTCTATCGCACCGACTACGACAGCCTCGACCGCATCGACGTCTCGCCGGTCGAGGCCGAGTGGGACCGGATGATGGCCGAGTTCGAGGCCGACGCGAACCGCGGCCACTTCGAGCGCAGCGGCGACTTCTCGGCCGAGGTCGCCAGCCTGCCCGCGCCGTTGCGGCAGGAGTTCCTCGAGTTCCTCGTGAGCTCGGTCACGGCCGAGTTCTCCGGCTGCGTGCTCTACAGCGAGATGCGCAAGCGCACGAACAATCCGCAGGTCAGGGCGCTGATGACCTACATGGCGCGCGACGAAGCGCGCCACGCGGCCTTCATCAACCAGTCGCTGAAGGACTTCGGACTCGCCGTCGACCTCGGGGCGCTGAAGCACGAGAAGAAGACCACCTATTTCCGGCCCAAGTTCATCTGGTATGCGACCTACCTGTCCGAGAAGATCGGTTACGCGCGGTACATCACGATCTTTCGCCAGTTCGAGCGGCACCCCGAGCTGCGCTTCCACCCGATCTTCCTGTGGTTCGAGCGCTGGTGCAACGACGAGTTCCGCCACGGCGAGGCGATCGCGCTGCTGCTGCGCTCGGATCCGGGGCTGCTGCGCGGCCACAACACGCTGTGGATCCGCTTCTTCGTGCTCGCGGTGTTCGCGACGATGTGGGTGCGCGATCACAACCGGCCGCAGTTGCACAAGGCGATGGGCATGGAGCCCGACGACTACGACATGCGGGTGTTCCGGATCACCAGCGAGATCTCGAAGCAGGTGTTCCCGCTGACCCTCGATCTCGACGACCCGCGGTTCCTGAGCGGGCTCGAGCGACTGAGCCGCCTGGACCGGCGGATGCTCGACCTTCGCGCGCAGGGAGGGGCGCTGAACGCGATCCGTCGGGCCGGCTGCGGGCTCGCGGCCGCGGCGAGCTTCGCGCGGCTCTACCTGCTGCCGGTGAAGGCGAACGCGCTGCCGTCCACCGTCGGCGTCGTCCCGGCCTGGTAGCGGGGCCCGACGGGCATGCGCGACCTCGGTTTCGCCGCGGTGGTGGCGGTCTTCCTGTGGTGGCTCGGTACCGGCGTGGTGCTGCGGCTGGACCGGATGCCGAGCGCGACCTTCCGGCGCACGATGCTGCTGTCGAGCCTCGCGACCGCGGGTGCGCTGCTCGGACTCGCGATGCTGCGCGACAACCTGAGCGTCGGCGCGGCGTACGGCAGCTTCACGCTCGCGCTCGTCGTCTGGGCCTGGTCCGAGACCACCTTCCTGACCGGGCTCGTCACCGGCCGGCAACGCGGACCCTGCCCGCCGGAGGCGAGCGCGTGGCGCCGGTTCGGCCACGGCGTCGATGCGCTCGCGCACCACGAGATCGCGATCGCCGTCGGTGCGATCGCCATCGCCGCGACCTGCTGGGACGCGCCCAACCGCATCGGCCTGTGGACCTACCTGGCGCTGTGGGCGCTGCGCACCAGCGCGAAGCTGAATCTCTTCCTCGGCGTGCGCAATACCGGCGTCGAGATGCTGCCGGCGCACCTCGACTACCTGTCGAGCCTGTTCGGCCGCCGGCCGATGAACCCGCTGATGCCGGTGTCGATCCTGGCGGGCCTGCTGGCTGCCGGCTTCGTCGTCGCCGGGGCGGTCGAGCCGGATGCGTCTTCGTTCGAGCGCACCGGCCTGTCGCTGCTCGGCGCGCTGATCCTGCTCGGCGTGCTGGAGCACCTGCTGATGCTGGCACCGATCCGGTCGTCGGTCCTGTGGAAAGGCTTCGGGAACGTGAGCCGCGGCAACGCGGCGAGATGAGGCGGCCGACCACCCACGCCGCCGGCGCGCTCGGCGCCGGCGCTGTCGATTCACCCAACGGGAGCAATTCCATGTCACACCGCAATCGCCGCGTCTTCGTCCTGCAACTTGCCGGGGCCGCGCTGGCCGTCGGGTCGGTCCGGACCGCGACGGCGCAGTCGGGCGCGGCACCGATGGTCGACCCCAAGGATCCGCTCGCGGCGTCGCTCGGCTACGTGGAAGACGCGTCGAAGGTCGATGCCGGCAAGTTTCCGCAGCACAAGCCGGACCAGTCGTGCGCGCACTGCCAGCTCTACACCGGCAAGGCGGGCGACAAGTCGGGGCCCTGCGGGATCTTCGCCGGCAAGCAGGTGTCGGCGAGCGGATGGTGCGTCAGCTTCGTGAAGAAGGCCTGAGGCTCGACGCCGGCGCGGCCTAGGCCTGCGCCTCCATTTCCTTGACCTGCTCGGCGACCTGCGCCGCGACCAGCGCCGCGATCAGTTCGTCGAGGTCGCCGTCCATCACGAAGGCGAGCTTGTAGAGCGTCAGGTTGATGCGGTGGTCGGTGACCCGGCCCTGGGGGAAGTTGTAGGTCCGGATCCGTTCGCTGCGATCACCCGAGCCGACGAGCGACTTGCGGTGCGCCGCCTCCTTCTGCTGCGCCTCGCGGTTGCGCACGTCGGTGAGGCGCGTCAGCAGCACCTTCATCGCCTTCTCCTTGTTGCGATGCTGCGAGCGGTCGTCCTGGCATTCGGCGACGATGCCGGTCGGCAGGTGCGTGATCCGCACCGCCGACTCGGTCTTGTTCACGTGCTGGCCGCCGGCACCCGATGCGCGGTACACGTCGATGCGCAGTTCCTCCGGATCGACCCTCAGGTCACCGAGCTCGTCCGCCTCGGCCATCACCGCGACCGTGCAGGCCGACGTGTGGATGCGCCCCTGCGCCTCCGTCTGCGGCACGCGCTGCACGCGGTGCACGCCGCTCTCGAACTTCAGGTGGCCGTAGACGTCACGGCCCTCGATGCGCACGATCACCTCGCGGTAACCGCCGAGCTCGCTTTCGCTCGCGCTGAGCACCTCGGTACGCCAGCCGCGGCGCTCGCAGTGGCGCAGGTACATGCGAAGCAGGTCACCGGCGAACAGCGCGCTCTCGTCGCCGCCGGTGCCGGCACGGATCTCGAGGATCACGTCCTTCGCGTCCTGCGGGTCGCGCGGCAGCAGCAGCCGCTCGATCTCGGCGAGCTCGGCGTCGCTGCGCGCCTGTGCGTCGGCGATCTCGTCGCCGGCGAAGGCGCGCATCTCCTCGTCGGCGCCGGCGTCGGCGACCATCTGGCGGGCGGCGTCGAGGTCGCGCTGCGCCGCGAGCCACGCGCCGTGGTGCGCGAGCACCTCGGTGAGCTCCGCGTGCTCGCGCGTGAGCGAGCGATACGCGTTCATGTCCTGCGTCGCGGCCTCGCTCGACATCGACGCGTTGACTTCCTCGAGGCGCGCCTGCATGCGCGCAAGCCTCGTCTGCAGCGATGCCCGCATCAACCGCCCCTCACTGCCTGGGCGCCGGCAGGATCTTGGAGAGCAGTTCGAGCGTCTGCGGGCTGGTGCCGTCCTCTCTCTGCAGCAGGCTTCGCGGGCCGTGCAGGAACTTGTTCGTCAGCGAGTGGCTCATCGCCTCGAGGACCTTCGCCGGATCGTCGCCACGCGCGAGCATCCGACGCGCCTTCTCGAGCTCGGCGGCGCGCAGCGCGTCGCCGCTCGTCTGCAGCCGCTGGAGCATCGGCACGACCTCCCGACCACGCACCCACTTCATGAATCCCGCGACCTGCGTCTCGATGATCGCCTCGGCCTGCGTGACCGCGGCCCGTCGACCCTCCAGGCCCGACTGCACGACGTCGCTCAGGTCGTCGACCGTGTAGAGGAACACGTCGTCGAGCGCGGCGATCTCGGGCTCGATGTCGCGCGGCACCGCCAGGTCGATCATCAGCATCGGCCGGTGGCGCCGTTCGCGAAGCGCGCGCTCCACCATGCCCAGGCCGATGATCGGCAGCGTGCTGGCGGTGCACGAGATGACGACGTCGAATTCGGCGAAGCGCTGCGGCAGCGCGGCGAGCGCCATCGTCTTCGCGTCGAAGCGGTCGGCGAGGCGGCCGGCGCGCTCCTCGGTGCGATTGGCGACCGTCATCGACTGCGGGTGCCCCGCCCAGTGCGTCGCGCACAGCTCGATCATCTCGCCGGCGCCGACGAACAGCACCCGGCAGTCGGACAGCCGTTCGAAGATGCGCTGCGCGAGCCGCACCGAGGCGGCCGCCATCGACACCGACTGCGTGCCGATCGCGGTATGCGTGCGCACCTCCTTCGCGACCGAGAATGCCTGCTGGAACAGGTGGTGCAGGTGGCTGCCGAGCGCGCGCTGGTCCTGCGCGATGCGCGCGGCCTCCTTCATCTGCCCGAGGATCTGCGGTTCGCCGATCACCATCGAATCGAGGCCGCACGCGACACGGAAGGTGTGGCGAACCGCGTCGCGATCGGGCAGCGTGTACAGGTGCTCGTCGAGGTGGCGCAGCTCGATGCGCTGGCGGGCGAGGATCCAGTCGAGCAGCGCGTGGCGGGTACGCGACGGATCGGCCGTGGTGCAGGTGAACTCGGTGCGATTGCAGGTCGACAGGATCGCCGCTTCGGGCGCGAGCGCGTCGAGGTCGCGGGTCAGGTCCGACAGGGCCGAGCCGATGGCCTCGCCGGTGGGGAAGGCGAGGCGTTCACGCAGCGCCACCGGGGCGGTCGTGTGATTCAGTCCGAGCGTGAGGATTGGCATAAGCGCTTGATATCGCAGGCATTGTAGCCGCCGATCGTGCCGGCAGGCTGATCGTGAAGCGTGCTCCTGTGC
This sequence comes from Lautropia sp., assembly GCA_050248115.1. GTDB lineage: Bacteria > Pseudomonadota > Gammaproteobacteria > Burkholderiales > Burkholderiaceae_E > Lautropia. The sequence goes on along the minus strand of JBFWSZ010000004.1, from coordinate 487,140 downwards.
GATCCGTGCGGTTTTCGGCCCTGACACTGCCCTGGTGGCGGCTCATCGTGCGCTCGACCATCGCGAGGCCGAGGCCGGCGGCGCCGACGTTCTCGCCGATCGCGCCGGCCGGCCGCTGCCAGAACGCCTGGAACATCGCGTCCAGCGCCTCGGGCGGGATGCCAGGCCCTTCGTCCAGGACGGTGAGGGTCCATTCGGCCTCGGTTCGCCCGAGCGCCACCGTGACCGCGCCGCCGACGGCGCAGTGCCTGATCGCGTTCTCGATCAGGTTCAGGACCGCGCGCCTGACCAGGCCGACGTCGATGTGGACCAGTGCCTCGTCGCCGTCACCGTCGGCGTTGCGGTTGCCGCTCGCGCCGCCCGGGCCGGTGGCGTCGATCGAGCCGGTCAGGCGCACGCCGCGTGCGCGTGCCTTCTCCCAGCTCAGGTCGACGCATTCGGTGAGCAGGTCGGCGAGGTCGTATTCGGCCAACTCGATCGGCTTGGAGCCGGCCCGCGCGAAGGACAGGAACTGGTCGGTGAGCTCGAGCGGTCGACGCGCGTGTCGCGACAGCGCGGTCCGGTCGATCTCCGGCGCGGGGAGTGCGTCGTGGTGTTCCGCCATCGACAGGATCGACGCCTGCGGCGAGCGCAGGTCGTGCGACAGGAAGCTCAACGCCTCCTCGCGCTCGCGTTCGGCCGCCCTCACCGCGGTGATGTCGACGAGTTGCAGCAGCCAGCGCCGCGCCTCGCGCTCGGCGGCATCGGCACGGTGGTCGGCGCCGGCGCGTGCGTCGATCGACGGCGGCTCGATCGCGCCGGTCTGGTTGAAGCTGAGCAGCCACTGCCGGCCACGCGCATCGACGCATTCGCGCGCCCGGACGTCGCCCGAGGGGTCGGGTACCAGCCGGCCCTGGAACTGCGATTCGAACCACGCGTCGACCGGCGCGCCGACCCGAGGCGGCGCCGGCGCGAAGGCGTCGATCATTCGCAGGTTGAGGTACATCACGAGCCCGCGCGGATCGGTCACCAGCACCGGGTGCGGCAGGCTTTCCATGCCGTCCTGCAGGAAGCGGTTCAGGCGCTGGACCTGCATCGACGCGTTGGCGAGATGGCTGATCCGCCTGGATATCGGCTCGATCGTGCCGGGGTCCCGGTTGAGGTCGTCGAACACGGTGGTCCGCGGCCGAAGCGTGCGCGTCTGCAGCCGCAGGCCCGCGACGGCCGCGCTGAGCCGCCGCCAGCTCCACAGCGGATAGGCCAGCGCCAGCGCCGCGAGCAGGCTGCCCGGCGCGACCCACAGTCCGGCGCGGAACGCGGCGAGCGTCACCGCGACGGTCGCGACGATCGCCGTGACGACCACCGCGATCGAATACCCCGGCGGCAGCCGATAGAGCAGCACCATCACGCCGACGAGGATCGCGACGTGCAGCGCGCTGGCCAGCGGGGCGTCGAGCGGCCGGATCAGCTGCCCGCCGAGCAGCGCGGAAGCGGCCGCCGCGTGCAGCTCGATCCCGTGCGCCTGCAGCCTGCCGGCGATCAGCGCGGACGAGAACACGTCGCCGACGCCGATCGAGGTCGTGCCGAGCAGCACCCGCTTGCCGGCGAGCACGCCGGGCCCGACCTCGCCGCGCAGCACCGCCGCCGCCGACACCGACGGCGGCGGCCGGGACAATGCGCGCGGCAGCAGCGGGTCGGACCGGTCCCACGCGCCGCGCGCGATCATCGCGTCCGCGGCGGCCGGGTCGCCGACGACGCCGGGGTCCTGCAGCGCCAGCGCCATCGCCGGCAACCGGCCTTCGCGCGCGAAGAGGCCGCGCACCAGGCCGTCCGGACCCAGGCTCATCACGACCTGGGCGAGCCGTGCGTCGCCGGCGACCGCGCGCGAAGGATAGAGCGGCAGGAAGGTGCCGTCGGCGGTCTGCTGGCGGGCGACGGCGAGGATCGGCCGCGCGAAGCGGATCGCGTCGGCGAGCAGCGCGTCGTCGCTCGTCGTCTCGGGGAACAGCACGTCGACGGCGATCGCGGCGGGCTTCGCCTCGGCGATGCGGCGGATCAGCTCGGCGGTGACGGCGCGGCGCCACGGCCAGCGCCCGACCTGGCCGATGCTGTCCTCGTCGATCGCGACCGTCACCAGCGACGGGTCCGGCGGCACCGCCGACAGCCCGAGCCCGCTGTCGTAGAGCGCGAGGTCCAGTCGAACGATCGGTCCGGCGCGCCGGATCTGGCCGGTGGGATCGGGCCAGGCGTCGAAACCGTCGCCGTCGGTGACCTGGCGGCCGAGCGGACCCCCGAGCACCACCAGTGCGCCGAGCAGCAGCACCAGCGCGATCCATTCGACCTGGGCGCGGTGGATCGACGGCAGGTGCAGCGGGAACATGCGGGTGCGCACGCCGCGAGGCGTCGGGGCCGTCAGTGGCCCGGCGTCAGCACGCCGCCGCTGCCCAGGCCGACGGGCTCGCCGCCGGCGTCGCGCCACACCGGTCGCGGCGTCGCGCGGAGGATCGGCGCCGGCACGCGCTGCTTCAGCGCGACCGGCGCGCCGAACGGCCCTTCGCGGCCGTCGGCGTCGATGGCGGCGACCCGCCAGTAGCGGGTACCGGCCGGCGCCGGCGGAAGCACCAGCGTCGCCCGGGTGGTGTCGACGATCGTCTCGTCGATCAGCTGGCGAAAGCCGGCGTCGGCGGCGAGCTGCACGCGGTACCGCAGGCCCGGGCGCGTGTCGGACCAGGCGAAGGACACCGGGCCCGCGAGCGCGTCGGCGGCGTCGGCGCGCGGGGTGACCGGCGCCGGCGGGACCGGCCGCGCGGCGACGTCGAGGCGCGCCTGCGCGTCGACGCCCTCGAGTCCGGCGGCGGACACGGCACGCATCCGCAGGTAAAGCGGCCCGTCGCGATCGGTCTCGATGCGCACCGTCGGGCCCGGCTGACGGAAGCTGCGCACCATGTCGACGAAGCCGGCGTCGCGAGCGAGGTCGACGCGGTATTCGCGCGCCTGCGGCACCGGCGCCACCGCGACCTCGAACTGCGTGGCGGTGAAGCGCTGACCGTCGAGCCCCGCGAGCGCGGGTGCAGGAAGCAGCGGTTCGACCTGCGGCGCGCGCGTCTGTGAAACCACGCCGCCTTCGAGCTTGCCGATCGTGGCGCCACCGGCGCGGCTTTCAGCGGCGATCGCGCCGGTCAGCACCTCGATGAAGCCTTCGCTGCCGCCGCCGCGCACGCGGAAGTCGGTGCCGCGCACGGCCGCGTTGCCGGCCGGCGACCGGATCTCGAGCGGATGGCGTCGCGCCGGCGACTGCGCCTCGATCCCGCCGCGCTCAAGGCGCAGGCGGGCGTCGACCGCTTCGTCGCCGTGATAGGAACGCAGGCGCTCGACCCGCACCCGCGACGCCGGCGGGATCTTCAGCCGGGTGCCGTCGGGGAGCAGCAGTTCGACGGTCCCGGTGTCGGCCGTGTCGAGCACCGAGCCCTCGCGCGCGGTGCTGGCGCGATTCGCGGCGGCGCCGTCGATCGTGACGGTGCCGCCGATCGCCTCGACCTTCATCACGACCGGGTCGCTCTTGAGCCATTCGGGACGGATGCGCAGCGCCGTCCCCGCGCGCACCGCACGCGCATTCGCGATGCCGTTGTAGCGCGCGACGTCGCGCCAGCGCGCGGGCGAGTCGAGTTCGCGCGCCGCGAGCGCGCCGATCGTGTCGCCCGGGCCGAGCACCCTGATCAGGTCGTCGGGCGCCGCATCGGGAAAGATCCGCTGCGCGGCCGACGGCGCGGCGGCGCCGGACCCGCCGCCCGTCGGCGCCTGTGCCGACGCCTGCGTGCACAGCAGGCCGAACGTCGCCGCCATCGACAGCGCGTACGCGATCGCCCGGCTGGGCCTCGCCCGGCGGGGCATGGGGATCGGGACGGGGTTCATGTCGGGGGGCACGGGCAGGTCGGGCACCGCCATCGGCGGTCCGATCGGGGTCCGGTCAGGCAACCGCTTCGCTCGGCGGCTGCGGGGCGTTCTGCTTGAGGTTCTCGAGCCGGTAGCCGTAGCTGTAGACCGGCGCGAGCAGGTACCCGTTCTCGGGCCGCAGGCCGAGCTTGGACCGGACGCGCGAGACGTGCGTGTCCATCGTGCGCGACGGGATCTCCGAATCGCGGCCCCAGACGACCTCTCGGATGTGGCCGCGCGACAGCGGCTTGCCGACGTTCTGCATGAACAGCAGCGCGAGCTTGAACTCCTTCTGCGTGAGGTCCACCGGCAGCCCGTCGATCGTCGCCGACAGCATCCGCAGATCGAAGCCGAACACGTCGTAGTGGTAGTTCTCGGCGTTGGGGTCCGATGCGCTGGCCCGGCGCACGAGCGCCCGCAGTCGCGCCCGCAGCTCGCCGATGCGCGCCGGCTTGACGAGGTAGTCGTCGGCGCCGGCCTCGAGCGACAGGATCACGTCGGCCTCGAAGTCCCGCGCGGTGAGCACGAGCACCGGCACGTCGTGGCCGCGATCGCGCAGCAGCTTGACCAGCGAGCGCCCGTCCATGCCCGGCAGCACGAGATCGACGATGCAGGCATCGAAGCTCTCGCGGGATATCGCGTGAAGGAACGCCTTCGCGTCACCGTAGACGTGACAGGTGGTACCTTCGGACGCGAGGCTGTCGGCGAGCTGCCGCGCGAGCGAGGTATCGTCTTCGATGATGGCGATGCGCATGTATCGGTCAGCTCCTGTGGGCCAGCGCCCGAGGGGGGAGGGGGCCCGACAGCGCCCGGATCTTCAACCGGCTATTAAACCCTCGGCAGGGGGGCGGCGCAAGTTCGGGGGAACTGCGTCCGGCCTTCGCCGGGCCCTGCGCCGGCGCGCTCAGCCCGCGCCCAGGAACAGCCGGTAGGCCGGGTGCGCGGACTCGTCCCAGTAGCGGTAGCCGAGCTTGTCGAGAAAACTGTCGAACTCCTGCCGATCGGTCGCCGGCACCTGGATGCCGACGAGGATGCGGCCGTGGTCGGCGCCGTGATTGCGGTAGTGGAACAGCGAGATGTTCCAGCCCGGGTTCATCCGGGCGAGGAACGCCATCAGCGCGCCGGGACGCTCCGGGAACTCGAAGCGCAGCACCCGCTCGTCGCGCGCGAGCGCCGAGTGCCCGCCGACCATGTGTCGCACGTGCGATTTCGCGACCTCGTCGGCCGTGAGGTCGAGCGTCGCGAAACCCGCGGCGACGAAGCCCTCGGCGATCGTCGCCGCTTCGTGTTCGTTCGCGACCTGCAGGCCGACGAAGATGTGCGCGCGTTCGGCGTCGGCGATGCGGTAGTTGAATTCGGTGACGCTGCGCGGACCGACGAGCTCGCAGAATCGGCGGAAGCTGCCGCGCGCCTCGGGAATCGTCACCGCGAACACCGCTTCGCGGTGCTCGCCGACCTCGGCGCGTTCGGACACGAAGCGCAGCCGGTCGAAATTCATGTTCGCGCCGCACGCGATCGCGATCAGCGCGCCGCCGGGCGCGCCGTCGCGCACGATGCCGCCGTCGCCGACGCGGTCATTGTCGTTGCCGCCGTCGCCGCTTCGGCGCGCGGCGTTCGCGTCGAGCCAGGACTTCATGCCGGCGACCGCCATCGCGCCCGAGGGCTCGAGGATCGAGCGGGTGTCCTGGAACACGTCCTTGATCGCCGCGCAGATCTCGTCGGTGTCGACCCTGACGTACTCGTCGACCAGTTCGCGGCACAGCCTGAAGGTCTCGTCGCCGACGCGCCTGACCGCGGTTCCGTCGGCGAACAGGCCGACCTCGGCCAGTTCGACGGGTCGCCCGGCCTCGACCGACCGCGCCATCGCATCCGAGTCCTTCGTCTGCACGCCGATCACGCGGATGTCGGGACGCACCTGCTTGACGTACGCGGCGACGCCGCTGATCAGTCCGCCGCCGCCGATCGCCGCGAACACGGCCTCGATCGGCGCCTGGTGCTGGCGCAGGATCTCCATGCCGATGGTGCCCTGGCCGGCGATCACGTCCGGGTCGTCGAAGGGGTGCACGAAGGTGAGCCCCTGTTCGCGCTGCAGGACGAGGGCCCGCGCGTAGGCATCGCTGTAGGACTCGCCCGTCAGCTCGACCTCGGCGCCGCGCGTGCGCACCGCGTCGACCTTCACCTGCGGGGTCGTCACCGGCATCACGATGACCGCGCGGCACCCCAGGCGCTGCGCGGCGAGTGCGACGCCCTGCGCGTGGTTCCCGGCCGACGCGGCGATCACGCCGCGCGCGAGCGAGGCCGCGTCGAGGTTCGCCATCCGGTTGTACGCGCCGCGCAGCTTGAACGAGAACACCGGCTGCAGGTCCTCGCGCTTGAGGAGCACGTCGCGCCCGAGCCGCGCCGACAGGCCCGGCGCGGGGTCGAGCGGCGTCTCCTGCGCGACGTCGTAGACGCGGGCGGTGAGGATGCGGCGGAGGTAGTCGATCGGCATCGGCGTTCCGGGACGGATCGCGGATTCTACTTGCCGCGCCGGTGTCGTCGCCGCGCATCGCCGCAGCGTCCCCCGCGAAGGGTCGCGACGCGGGGTGTCGGGAGCGGCCGGCTACACTGCGCGCCATGATCGAGTCGATGGTCCGGTCGCTGATCGCCTGGTTCTCGCTGCCCGAGAGCGGCCTGTCCACGGTCTTCGTCGTGTCCTTCGTGTCGGCGACGCTGCTGCCGCTGGGCTCGGAGCCGGCGGTCTTCGGCTACGCGAAGCTCAACCCGGAGCAGTTCTGGCTGGTGATCGCCGTCGCGACGATCGGCAATACCCTCGGCGGCGTCGTCGACTACTGGCTCGGATACGGCGCGAAGAAGGCGCTCGCCGAGGGAAGCCGGACGCGCTACCTGCGCTGGTTCGAGCGCCTCGGGCCGAAGCTGCTGTTCTTCTCGTTCCTGCCCGCCGTCGGCGACCCGTTGTGCAGCGTCGCGGGCTGGCTCAAGCTGCCGTTCTGGCCGTCGGTGGCGTGGATGCTGGCCGGGAAGTTCGCGCGCTACACGGTGATGACGGCGGCGCTGCTGTGGATACCCGATTCGTTCTGGCGCGACCTGCTCAAGCTGGTCGCGGGTTGAGGCCGAGGCCGGCGATCGCCGGCACATACGCCGACGCCGCCGCGGGTGCGCGGGCATCCGTCGCCGCCGTCAAGGCTATTGGCGGGCGGGCAGGGCGTCCCGATAGAATGGCTTCGCCGCTCTCCTCCAGGTAGTCAGCCCCCGATGAACGCACCCCTGCCGGTCGTACCGGCCGATCCCGCATTCGAGTCGCCCGGGCAGCCGGCGCGCCTGCGCGAGATCCCGTACAACTACACGTCGTACTCGGACCGCGAGATCGTCTGCAGGCTGCTGGGCGCGAGCGCCTGGGAGGCGATCGAGGCGCTACGCGCGGAGCGCCGTACCGGGCGCTCGGCCCGGATGCTCTACGAGGTGCTCGGCGACATCTGGGTCGTGCGGCGCAACCCCTATCTCGAGGACGACCTCCTCGACAATCCGAAGCGGCGAGACGCGCTGATCGCGGCACTGCGCCATCGACTCGCCGAGATCGACCGGCGCCGCGACGGCGCGCATCCGCTCGATGCCCGGGTGGGCGAACTGCTCGGCGCCACCCGCAACGCGGTGTCGGCCTTCGCGAGCGGCTTCGAGCGCACCCGGCGGCTGCGCGAGCGCGCCAGCAGGCGATTCGAGCGCATCACCGCCGCGCAGAACGTGCGCTTCGACGGGCTCTCGCGCGTCTCTCACGTCACCGACGCGACCGACTGGCGCGTCGAGTATCCGTTCGTCGTGCTGAATCCGGACAGCGAGGCCGAGATCGCGCCGCTCGTCAGCGCGTGCTTCGAACTCGGCCTGACCGTCATCCCGCGCGGTGGCGGTACCGGCTACACCGGCGGTGCGGTGCCGCTGACCCCGCTCGCCGCGGTCATCAACACCGAGAAGCTCGACCGCATCGGCAAGGTCGAGATGCGCCGCTTGCCCGGGCTGGACGAGGCGGTCGCGACGATCGACACCGAGGCCGGCGTCGTCACCCGGCGCGTGACCGAGGCCGCCGAACAGGCGAAGCGCGTGTTCGCCGTCGACCCGACCTCGCTCGACGCGTCGTGCATCGGCGGCAACATCGCGATGAACGCCGGCGGCAAGAAGGCGGTGCTCTGGGGCACGGCGCTCGACAACCTCGCCTGGTGGCGGATGGTCGATCCCGACGGCCGGTGGCTGGAGGTGACCCGCGTCGGCCACAACATGGGCAAGATCCACGAGGTCGACGAAGCGGTGTTCGAGCTCGCGTGGTTCGACGCCGACCGCCTCGGCCCCGACGGGCGGATGCGCGGCGAGCCGCAGCGCACCAAGACGCTGCGCATCCCGGGCAACCGCCTTCGCAAGACCGGGCTCGGCAAGGACGTCACCGACAAGTTCCTCTCGGGCCTTCCGGGCGTGCAGAAGGAGGGCTGCGACGGACTCGTCACGTCCGCACGCTGGGTGCTCCACCGCATGCCGCCCGCGACGCGGACCGTCTGCCTCGAGTTCTTCGGCATGCCGAAGGACGCGGTGCCGTCGATCGTCGAGATCAAGGACTACCTGGACGCGCGTCCCGGCGGCGCGATCCTCGCCGGGCTCGAGCACCTCGACGAGCGCTACCTGCGCGCGGTCGGCTACGCCACCAAGTCGCGTCGGGGCGGCTTGCCGAAGATGGTGCTGATCGGCGACATCGTCGGCGAGGACGACGACGCGGTCGCGCGGGCGGCCTCCGAGGTCATCCGGCTCGCGAACGCGCGCTCGGGCGAAGGCTTCGTCGCCGTGAGCGCGGAGGCGAGGAAGACCTTCTGGCTCGACCGCTCGCGCACCGCCGCGATCGCGCGCCACACGAACGCGTTCAAGATCAACGAGGACGTGGTGATCCCGCTCGAACGCATGGGCGAGTACACCGACGAGATCGAGCGGATCAACATCGAGCTGTCCACCCGCAACAAGCTGCGCGTGCTCGACGAACTCGCTGCGTGGTTCGACGACGAGTCGCGTCTGCCGGCGCCGACCTGGGTCGACGGCGATCCGCAGGCACCCGAGTCGAGGCTGCAGGCCGACCAGCAGTTCGGCGAGCGCGTCGCCGAGGCGCGGGCGCTGATCGCGCTCGTGCGCAGGCGCTGGCAGTTCCTGCTCGATCGCATGAGCGCCGCGCTCGATCCCGCGCTGCGCGGCGAGCTCGCGGGGCTCGGCGTGTCGGCGGCGCCGGGGGCGCCGGGGACGTCGGGCGACGGCACGGCCACCGCGGCGAACGCGGCCGACTCGGCGACACGCCTGTTCGACGCGCTGCAGACGCGGGCGATCCGCGTGTCGTGGAAATCCGAGGTGCGCGATCCGCTCGCGCGCATCTTCCCGGGCGCGAGCCTGGAGCCGGTGCTCGCGCACTGCGACGTGGTCCACCGGCGCGTCCTTCGCAGCCGGGTGTTCGTCGCGCTGCACATGCACGCGGGGGACGGCAACGTCCACACCAACATCCCCGTCAACTCCGACGACTACGCGATGCTGCAGGAGGCCAACGAGGCGGTCGCGCGCATCATGGGCATCGCGCGGCGCCTGGACGGCGTGATCTCGGGCGAGCACGGCATCGGGATCACCAAGCTCGAGTTCCTCACCGACGACGAGATCGCGCCCTTTCGCGCGTACAAGCGCGAGGTCGATCCGCACGACCGCTTCAACGCGGGCAAGCTGATGGAGGGCGGCGACCTCCGGATGGCGTACACGCCGAGCTTCGGGCTGCTCGGCTCGGAGTCGCTGATCCTGCAGGCTTCGGACATCGGCGCGATCGCCGATTCGGTCAAGGACTGCCTGCGCTGCGGCAAGTGCAAGCCCGTGTGCGCGACCCACGTTCCTCGCGCGAACCTGCTGTACAGCCCGCGCAACAAGATCCTGGCGACCTCGCTGCTGGTCGAGGCCTTCCTCTACGAGGAACAGACCCGGCGCGGCGTGTCGATCCGGCACTGGGACGAGTTCGCCGACGTCGCCGACCACTGCACCGTCTGCCACAAGTGCCTCGCGCCGTGCCCGGTCGACATCGACTTCGGCGACGTCTCGATGAACATGCGCAACCTGCTGCGCAAGATGGGCCGCAAGCGCTTCAACGCGGGCAACGCCGCGGCGATGTTCTTCCTGAACGCCACCAGCCCGGACACGATCAAGGCGACCCGCGTCGCGATGATCGACGTCGGCTACCGCGCGCAGCGCCTCGCGCACGACGTGCTCGGCAAGCTTGCCGCGAGGCAGACCGCGCGGCCGCCGGCGACGACCGGGCGCACGCCGATCCGAGAGCAGGTCGTGCATTTCGTCAACAAGCGCATGCCGGGCAACCTGCCGAAGAAGACCGCGCGCGCGCTCCTCGACATCGAGGACAACCGCTTCGTGCCGATCATCCGGAACCCGGCGACGACGACGGTCGATTCGGAGGCGGTCTTCTACTTCCCGGGCTGCGGCTCCGAGCGGCTGTTCTCGCAGGTCGGGCTCGCGACGCAGGCGATGCTCTGGCAGGCGGGCGTCCAGACGGTGCTGCCGCCGGGCTACCTGTGCTGCGGCTATCCGCAGCGCGGCTCGGGCCAGTTCGACAAGGCCGAGCGGATGATCACCGACAATCGCGTGCTCTTTCACCGCGTGGCCAACACGCTGAACTACCTCGACATCAAGACCGTCGTCGTCAGCTGCGGCACCTGCTACGACCAGTTGCAGGGCTACCAGTTCGACCGGATCTTTCCGGGCAGCCGGATGCTCGACATCCACGAGTTCCTGCTCGAGCGCGGCATCCGGATCGAGGGCGCGACCGGCGTGCGCTACATGTACCACGACCCCTGCCACTCGCCGATCAAGCAGCACAAGCCGCTCGCCGTGGTCAACGCGCTGATGAACAGCGAGCAGAACGGCGCGATCGCCAACAACGAGCGCTGCTGCGGCGAGTCCGGCACGCTCGCGGTCACGCGCCCGGACATCTCGACGCAGGTTCGCTTTCGCAAGGAAGAGGAGATGCGAAAGGGTGCGGTGGCGTTGCGCGAGCAGGGGGCTACCGAGGTGAAGATGCTGACCTCCTGCCCGTCGTGCCTCCAGGGCCTGTCGCGCTACCAGGACGACGTCAGCGTCGAGCCCGACTACATCGTCGTCGAGATGGCGCGCCACCTCATCGGCGAGGACTGGATGCAGCGCTACGTCGCCGCGGCGAACACCGGCGGGATCGAACGCGTGCTGGTCTGAGCGTCGCCGGCGGTCGCTCGCACGGGCGTCGCCGACCGCAGTCGCCGACCGCAGTCGCCGGCCGCATTCACCGACTGCAATCGTCGACTGCAATTGGTTACACCTGCAACGGTGTCGGGAAATCGTCCGCCCGGAGGGCGCGATGCCATCATCGCGCCCCTAAAAGGGAGGAGAAGCATGGCGACGCTGAACGTGAACGGGGTCGACCGGACGGTCGACGCCGAACCCGACACACCCCTGCTGTGGGTGCTGCGCGAGCAGATCGGACTGACCGGCACGAAATACGGCTGCGGCATCGCGCAGTGCGGGGCGTGCACCGTGCACATCGACGGCCTGCCGATGCGATCGTGCGTGCGCCCGCTCGCGAGCCTCTCGGGTACCGAGAAGATCGTCACGATCGAGGGCCTCGCGCCCGACGCGTCGCACCCGGTGCAGCGCGCCTGGGCCGCGCTCGACGTACCGCAGTGCGGCTTCTGCCAGTCGGGCATGATCATGGCCGCGGCGGCACTGCTCAAGGACAAGCCCCGGCCGACCGACGCCGACATCGACGCGGCGATGACCAACATCTGCCGCTGCGGCACCTACAACCGCGTGCGCGCGGCGATCAGGTCGATCGCCGACGGGGTCGATCCGAAGCGCAATGCGATGGGCGTCGAACACGTGATCGCGTTCGAGCGCCAGGTGTCGGGAGACGCGGCATGAGCGCGCCGACGATCGATCCGGCGCGCCGCCGATTCGTCACCGGCACGGCCGCCGCCGGCGGCCTCGTGCTGGGAATGCACCTGCCCTTCGCCGGCGACGCGTTCGCGAAGGACGCGCCGGCCGACGCGGCCGCCGGCGGCGCGAACGGCAACGCCCCGTCCTACATGCGGGCAGAGGGGCCGGAGCTCAACGCGTGGGTGGTGGTCCACCCGGACGACCGCGTCGTGATCCGCATCGCGCGCTCGGAGATGGGGCAGGGCACGCTGACCGGCCTGGCGCAGCTCGTCGCCGAGGAGCTCGATTGCGACTGGTCGAAGGTCACGACCGAATATCCCACGCCCGGCCAGAGCCTTGCGCGCAACCGCGCGTGGGGCAACTTCTCCACCGGCGGCAGCCGCGGCATCCGCGAGTCGCACGAGTACGTGCGCAAGGGCGGCGCGATCGCGCGGCGCATGCTGGTGCAGGCGGCCGCCGACACCTGGGGCGTGCCGGTCGCGGAGTGCCGTGCCGGCGAAGGCCGCATCGTGCATGCGCCGACCGGGCGCAACCTCAGCTACGGCCAGGTCGCCGACGCGGCCGGCAGGCTGAAGGCCCCGGAAGCCGACACGATCGTCCTCAAGGACCCGAAGGACTGGCGGATCGCAGGCCGCCCGCTCGCGCGCCTGGATACCGCCGCCAAGCTCGACGGCTCGCAGGTCTACGGCATGGACCTCCGATTGCCCGGGATGCTGAACGCGGCGATCCGCGATTGCCCGGTGTTCGGCGGCAAGGTGAAGTCCTTCGACGCGAAGGCCGTCGAGTCGATGCCCGGCGTGCGCAAGGTGGTGGCGGTCGGCGATTCGGCCGTCGCGGTCGTCGCCGACACCTGGTGGCATGCGAAGAAGGCGATCGACGCGCTGCCGATCGAGTACGACCCGGGCCCGAATGCCGCCGCGTCGAGCGCGTCCTTCGCGAACACGCTGCGCGAAGGCCTGGACGCGACCGACGCGCGCGCGGGCAACCGGCAGGGCGACGCGCCCGCCGCGCTCGCGAAGGCGGCGAAGCGCCTCGACGCGGTGTACGCCTACCCGCACCAGAACCACGCGCCGATGGAGACGATGAACGCGACCGCGCGCTGGACGCCCGAGCGCTGCGAGGTCTGGACGCCGACGCAGAACGGCGAGGCCGCGCTCGCCGCGACCGCGACGGCCGCCGGCCTGCCGGCGTCGAAGTGCGAGGTCTACAAGCTTCACCTCGGTGGCGGGTTCGGGCGGCGCGGTGCGGTGCACGACTGGGTGCACCAGGCGGTCGCGATCGCGAAGGCGATGCCCGGTACGCCGGTCAAGCTGATCTGGTCGCGCGAGGAGGACATGCAGCACGGCCGCTTCCATCCGGTCACCCAGTGCCGCCTCAGCGCCGGACTCGATGCCGACGGCAATCTCGACGCGCTGCACATGCGGATCAGCGGCCAGTCGATCCTGGCCGGCGTATTCCCGCAGAACATCAGGGACGGCCTGGATCCGGTGGTGTTCCAGGGGCTGAACCCGAGCGGACCGGAAGCGTCGATCGGCTACACCATCCCGAACCTGCTGGTCGACCACGCGATGCGCAACCCGCACGTGCCGCCCGGGTTCTGGCGGGGCGTGAACCTGAACCAGAACGCGATCTACCTCGAGTGCTTCATCGACGAGATCGCGCACGAGACGAAGCAGGACCCGCTCGCGTTCCGGCGCCGGCTGATGGCGAAGCACCCGAAGCACCTCGCGGTGCTCGAGGCGGTCGCGAGCAAGGTCGGCTGGGACACGCCGGCGCCGGCCGGCGTGTATCGCGGTCTCGCGCAGACGATGGGCTTCGGCAGCTACGTCGCCGCGTGCGCCGAGGTGTCGGTCGACGACGCGGGCAAGCTGAAGGTCCATCGCATCGTCGCCGCCACCGACCCGGGCCACGCGGTGAACCCGCAGCAGATCGCGGCGCAGATCGAGGGCTCCTTCGTCTACGGGCTGTCGGCGGCGTTGTTCGGCGCCTGCACCGTCAAGGACGGGCAGATCGAGCAGAAGAACTTCGACACCTATCCGGTGCTCCGGATGGCGGACATGCCGAAGGTCGAGAGCGTGATCGTGCCGTCCGGCGGCTTCTGGGGCGGGGTCGGCGAGCCGACGATCGCGGTCGCCGCGCCGGCGGTGCTGAACGCGATCTTCGCGGCCACCGGCAAGCGGATCCGCCAGCTGCCGCTCGGGGAGCAGAGCCTGAAGCGGGCCTGAGTTGCGCGCGGTGCGTGCGACGATCGCCGGCGCCGCGTGCTGCTTCGCGGCGCTCGCCGCGGCACAGCCCTCGACCGGGCGCGACGCGTACGTGCCGTGGCGCGCCAGCGGCGACGCGATTCCCGTGCCGCTGAGCCCGCGCGCCGGCGACCCCGCGCGCGGGGCGCGGATCGTCGCCGACCGGCGCACGAGCCTGTGCCTGCTGTGTCACCAGGGTCCGTTCCCCGACGACCGCATGCAGGGCACGGTGGCGCCGCCGCTGCAGGGTGCCGGTGCGCGCTGGACCGAGGGGCAGCTGCGCCTGCGCGTCGCCGATGCCCGCGCGCTGAACCCGGATTCGATCATGCCGCCCTTTCATCGGCGCCATGATGGGCTGAGGGTCGGCGACGCGTGGGCAGGGCGTCCGATCCTCGACGCGCAGCAGATCGAGGACGTCGTCGCGTGGCTCGGCACGCTGAAACAGGAGTGAAACGCATGCAGGTGGGGCAGGAAGCGAGCGTCGGCGCGCATCCGCAGGGTGGCGCGGTGCCGGCGCGTGTCCGCCGGCGCGGGCGAAGGCGGCTGCTGGCGGCGGGGGCGGGCGGTGCCGGCCTCGTCGTCGCGGCGACGATCGGGGTTCGTCCGGTCTTCGCGGCCGACCTCGCGCAGGCGGTCGCCGCCTTTACCGGTGGCCGCGCGCCGCGGCCGGGGCGGGTGACGCTCGAGATCGCGCAACTCGTCGAGAACGGCAACGTCGTGCCGGTGGCCGTCGCCGTCGACAGTCCGATGACCGAAGCCGATCACGTGCGCTCGATCGCGCTGTTCACCGAGCGCAATCCGCAGAGCGAGGTCGCGCGCTTCGATCTCGGGCCTCGCGCCGGTCGCGCCCGGGTCGCGACGCGCATGCGGCTCGCGACGTCGCAGCAGGTGCTGGCGGTCGCGCTGATGAGCGACGGCAGCGTGTGGTCGCACGCGGTCGACGTCGTCGTGCTGCTCGCGGCGTGCATCGAATGAGCGGGGCCAGGACACTGATCCGCGTGCCGGCGTCGGCGCGCGCGGGCGAGGTGATCGAGATCCAGGCCGCGATCGCGCACCCGATGGAGACCGGCCACCGCCCGGGTCCGGACGGCAAGGTGCTGCCTCGAAACATCGTGCGCCGATTCAGCTGCCGCTACGACGGCGCGACGGTCTTCGAGGCCGAGCTCTTTCCCGCGATCGCCGCCAACCCCTACCTGTCGTTCACGACCGTCGCGACGCGCAGCGGCGAACTGCGCTTCGCGTGGGAAGGCGACGAAGGCTTCGCGCACGTCGAGACACGCATGCTGCGGGTCGACGGCTGAGCCGTCGCGGTACCTGCGATGCGTCGTGCCGTCAGCCGGCTTTCGGCGTGCCTCGGGTCCGCGGCCATCGTGTCGCTCGCGTGCGCCGTCGTGCTCGCGGCGCACGCGGCGACGGCGCACGCATCCGACCAGAGGCGCTCCGGCTTCGACGAGATGTCGCCGTCGAGCCAGGCGATGCAGCGCGACGACCTGCAGAACCCCGGGATGCTGTCGGTCGCCGAGGGCGAGGCGCTGTGGTCCGCCGCTCCCGCGCGCGGCGGCAGGTCGTGCGCCGACTGCCACGGCGACGCCGCCGAGACGATGCGCGGCGTGGCGGCGCGGTATCCGGCGTGGGATGCCGACGCCGGCGCCGCGTCGACACTCGGCGCGCGCATCGATCGCTGCCGGGTGCGGCACCAGCGCGCCGATTCCGGGGGGCCGGAGGACGCGCAGCGGCTCGCGCTCGAGGCCTACGTCGGCCACCAGTCGCGCGGCCTGCCGATCGCGCCGCCCGAGGACGCGCGGATGACGGTCGCGCGGGCGCGCGGCGAGGCGCTCTGGCGCACGCGCTTCGGCCAGCTCGGCGTGTCGTGCGCGCAGTGCCACGACGACCGGGCCGGCCTGCGCCTCGGCGCGAGCCCGATCCCGCAGGCGCATCCCACCGGCTACCCGATCTACCGGCTCGAGTGGCAATCGATCGGTTCGCTGCAGAGGCGGTTGCGCAACTGCATGGTCGGCGTGCGCGCGACGCCGTTCGCGCCCGATTCGGCCGACGCGACCGCGCTGGAGGCCTGGCTCGCGGTGCGCGCGGCGGGGATGCGGATCGAGACGCCCGCCGTTCGGCCCTGACGCCGGGTAAGCCCGCGCCCGTCACGGACGCCGGCCTGAAAGGCTGCTGCAAGCCTCGCGGGCGCGCGTGCGATCCGGCCGCTCCGCATCGCACCCGAAGCGTCGGCACGCCAGCCAGTCCGTCGGCATTGCTTGCAAGGCTCGCGCACCCCGCCGGCAACGCCTTCCGCGCGGCGGGCTTTGCCCGATCATCGTGTCATTGCGTGCGCTCGGACGGTCGATCCCCGACGACCGTCGCCACACCGCACGCGTGCGACACGGAGCACCCCGATGACGACGATCCCCCCTTCCTCGACGCGCACGGCCGACATCCGCCGCCCGCGCGGCGCCGCCCTGATCGCAGCCGTCGCGCTCGCGCTGACGACGCTCGCGGCCTGCGGCGAAGCGACCACCGGCGACGATCCGACCGCGCGCGTGCCGACGGCGCTGTACAGCGCGCCCGGCGGGGCGCAGGACGACCGCGCGGATCGCTGGAAGTCCGACGCCGGCGATCGCTGAACGCGCGGCGCGGCGCGGCGAGCTGCGTCAGAACACGAAGCGCGACCAGCGGCCGTAGCGCTGCTCGATCCGTCCGCGCGGCAGCGACAGCGCGATCAGCGCGAGGCCGCATGCGATGTCGAGCGCGAGATGCACGCCGCCGATGCCGTAGACCATCGGCACGATGCACAGGGCCGCGCCCAGCGGCATCAGCAGGAAGCGCAGCGCGCGCAGCGGCTCGGCGGCCGCGAGCGCGACCACCGTCAAGACCAGCGAGCCGATCACGTGGTCGGCGTTCGCGATGCCGCCGCTCGCACCGACCGTCAGCCGTGAGCACATCAGCAGCACGCCGATCGCGATCGCGATCGCGAGCGTCCACGGCAGGTTCACGCCGCCGCTCAGCATGTCGGCGAGCACGACGCGCGGCGGCCGGTCGAAGGCGTCGCGCGGCGCATCCGTCGCGTCGCGCGGCGCGGTCGACGGCGCGGTGGGCGCTTCGTCGGTGTCGCCGAACAGGAAGGTGCGCAGCACGCTCTGGCCGGCGGCGGCGCGGCGCCGCAGGAAGGTCCCGACCGCCACCAGTTCGTCGATCGAGTACGGGATCTGCACCAGCATCGCCGCGGCGCCGACGAGCGCGAGCGTGCTCCAGGTGCCGATCACGATCGGCTGGATGATGATGAAGGTGATCGACACGATGCCCAGCGGCACGATCATCAGCCCGAACAGCAGCACCAGCCACGGCATCGTGCGCCAGCGCGCGCGCGAGCCGACGAGCCCGGTGAGGATCTCCAGCACGTAGGTGTAGCCGCCGAGCGCGGCGTCGGGTACCGGCCAGGCCTGCGACACGCTCGAGGTCACGATCTCCTCAGAGCCGTTCAGCGGGTTGTCGGCGGCACCGGCGAAGAACGGTTCCCAGATCGTGTCGACGTGGCCCATCTGGTAGGCCGCGAGGTAGCGCGACACGAACAGGCCCACGAACGCGAGCGCGATGATCGGGATGCGCTGGATCCAGCTCGACGGATTGAAGCTCCATCCCGGCGGAATCTCGGGACCGGTCATGCGGGCCAGCATCGCGGTGCCGGGCTCCGGCGGCAGGCAGATCGCGAACCCGAAGATCAGCGCGCCGACGAGGGTGTCGGACAGGTACGCCGCGGCATTGCCGGTATAGAAGACGAAGGGCACGGCCATCGTCAGCGCACCCAGCGCCGCGGTGACCCACCTCGCGAAGCCCAGTTGCCAGCCGAGCGACAGCGTCGCGAAGACGATCACGCCGAGGCCCAGCGCCATCTCGGCCACGCGCAGCGGCGGTTCGCGCACCTGGATCAGCAGCGGCTGCGTCAGCAGCCAGAAGCCGAGCCCGATGTTCAGGATGTGCGCCCAGCGGTGCTGCGCGTGCTCGGCGCGGATCCGCCGCTCGGTGCGCGCGCGCAGTCCCTCCGGATCGTCGACCCGCCGGTCGGCGTCCTCCAGCCACGGCGGCGCAACGACGCCGTTGGCGTCGTACCAGCGCTTCGGATCCTGCTTGAGCGCGTCGATCATCCCCGGCAGCTCGTCGGCGAGCGCGTGCCGTGCCTCCCAGCCGATCAGCGCCTTGGCGCGCGAGGTGTCGAGCGCGTAGTGCGCATCGGCCATGCGAACCATGTACGGCCGGATGAACGGCCGCTCGCCCTGGTCGAGCGCGTCCGGCACGATCGGCTCGACCTTCGCCTGCGCCCAGGAGCCGAGTGCCGCGATCCGCTTCGGCACCCGCAGCGTCGGCCACTCGTCGCGGCCGTGGATCAGCTCGCCGATCCGGTCCTGCAGCGTCTCGTAACCGATCGCGTCGGCCTCGCCGATCAGCATCGCGACCCCGTCGGGCAGCGCGTCGCGCGCGGCGATCGTCCGGCGGAACGCCGCCACCATGTCCTCGCGATGCAGCATCGACTGGCCGGTGAGCAGCGAGCCGGAATAGAGGTGGCTCTCGAGATCGCGCTCGTGGATCCGCGCGATCTGGTGCGCCAGCGTCGGCACCATCGTCTCCCGGTCGTAGATGCCGGCGAGCCGCAGGATCGCGTAGGGGATCCTGCCGTGGTGCTCGCGGATCACCTGCTCGGTCTGCAGCTTCGACTGCGGGTACGCATAGGGCGGATCGAAGGGTTGGTCCTCGTCGATCCGTTCGCCCGGCTTGCAGGGCGCGTGCACGAGCATCGTGCCGGCGTAGACGAAGCGGCCGACCTCGAAGGGCTGGAGCGCGTCGAGCAGCCGGCGCGTGCCCTGGACGTTGACGACGTCGTACAGCGGGTTCGGCTTGCCGGTCGCGTCGAAGTAGGCGGCGAGGTGGACGACGGCGGCGATCCGCGTGCCGAATCGGTCGGCGACCTCGCGCAGCGCGCGCCGAACCTTGTCTCCGGACGACAGGTCGAAGGCGACGATCGGGAAGTCCGCGCCGCCTGCGTCGCGATCGAGGCCGACGACGCGGTGGTCGCGACCGAGGTCCGCCGCGAGCGAGTGGCCGAGGTTGCCGGCGGCGCCGGTGATCAGTACCAGCGGAGAATCGCTGCGGGGCGTCGGGGTGTCTTCGCTCATGCGCGCGGGGCTGCAACGCGCGTGCCTGCCCTCCCCTGGCGTGGGCGGCCGGCGACCGAGGAGGTCCGGTTCTTGCGCACGCGCGACATGCCCGTGCCGACATCGCAGAGCCTGCTGGTGAACCTCGCAATCTTCGCGGTCGCGGCCGTGTGCGTGTGGCTCGCCGGCTGGCGCATCGCGGGTTGCGCCGCCGAGATCGCGCGGCGCAGCGGCCTGGGCGAGGCGCTGATGGGACTGCTGCTGCTCGCGGGCGTGACCTCGCTGCCTGAGATCGCGACCAGCTTCACCGCCGCGCTGTCCGACGATCCGCGGCTCGCCGTCAACAACCTGCTCGGCAGCATCGCGATGCAGGTGGCGGTGCTCGCGGTGGCCGATGCCTTCATCGACGATCGCGCGCTCACGTCGGTCGTACCCGACCCGGTCGTGATGCTGCAGGGCGGGCTCAACGTCGCGCTGCTCGCCGTGGTCGCGATCGCGACGCTGGTCGGCGACGTGCTGGTCGCCGGCGCCGGCGTGTGGTCGTGGAGCCTGCTGCTCGCGGCGGCCTATGCGTTCTGGAAGCTGTCGCGCGTCGGCGACCGCCGCCCGTGGGTGGTACCCGACGGCAGCCTGCCGCGACGGATCGCGCCCGAGGTCGGGGAAGGGTCGGGCGCGAGCCATGCGCGCCTGACGCTGAAGACCGTGGGCTTCGCGCTCGTGATCCTCGCTGCGGGTACGGTGGTCGCGGCGTCGGGGTCGGCGATCGCCGAGCAGAGCGGGCTCGGCGCATCCTTCGTCGGCGTCGCCTTCGTCGCCGTCGCCACGTCGCTGCCGGAGGCGAGCACGGTGTTCGCGAGCGTGCGGCGCGGGCTGTACACGATGGCGATCTCCGACATCCTCGGCACCAACGTGCTGAACGTCGCGCTGATCGCCGCGGTCGACCTGCTCGCGCCCGGTGCGCCGGTGCTCTCGCGCGCCGGCGCCTTCGCGACCGTCGCGACGCTGCTCGGGATCCTGGTGACGAGCCTGTTCATGATCGGGCTGGCCGAGCGCCGCGATCGCACCGTCTGGCGTATGGGCATCGACTCGGCGGCGGTGCTCGTCGTCTATCTTGGCGGGATGGTGTTGCTGTTCACGCTACGCGAAGCCGGGTGATCCGGATCGCCGGTCGGCAGGCAGCGACCGCGCGGCGGGCGCGCACCGCGGGCCGTCGCGCGCGGGCGGGCAGGAGGCTTGCCAGCGGCACCGCGAGCGGGGAAGATCGAGTCATGCGGGAAGCTTCGTCCATCCTCCTGTGGCGGCGGTACCTCGACTTCGTCTGGCTGTTCGACGAAGTGCCGCATCGCGCCGATCCGCTCCAGCGCGCCGCGATCATGCGCGACAACCGCGATCGCGGCCTGCGCTTCCTGCCGGTGTACATCCGGCGCTACCTGCGGATCCTGGTCGCGCTGTTCGGCGCCGGCACCGGCTCGGAGGCGATGGCGGCGCCGGTCGCGGCCGGCGCGTGCTTCACGCTGTCGACCGTGGTGTCGATCGCGCTCGTCGTCGCGGCGATCGGCTTCGCGTCGATGCGCTGGCGCGCGTTCGGCCACCGCGACTGAGCGGCGCCTTCGGCGTCCATCACCCCGGGCCGAGCGCGAGCGCCGCGGCCATCGCCACGCCGTGCAGGATCGTCGCCGCGATCGTCGCGACGATCGCGGTGCGCAGTCGACCGGGTCGCGCTGCGACGGACGCATCCGCCAGGCTCGCGCGTGCGGCGAACAGTGCGAGCGGCAGCGACACCAGCGACCACACGGCGACCGGCGGCAGGCGCCCGGCGACCAGCAGGCCGACGACCAGCGCGTGCGCGCCGACCGCGAGGACCGGGTGGATCCACCGTGCGCGCGAGGGCGGCAGGCGCACGACCCAGTTCCGCTTGCCGACCGCCGCGTCGGCGCTGCGGTCCGGCAGCTGGTTGACGACCAGGATCGCCGCGACCAGCAGCGCGTAGCCGGCGGGCGCTGCGACGGCGAGCGCGTCGATTCGCCCGAGCGCGACCCAGGCGCTGCCGAGCGCGACCAGCCACCAGCCCGCGCCGACCGCGAGTTCGCCCAGCCCGCGGGTCATCAGCGCGAGCGGCGGCGCCGAATAGCCCCAGCCCAGCAGCGCGCCGGCGGCGACGAAGCCGAGCAGGCCGGCGCCGGCCGACAGCGCCAGCCAGGCGCCGATCGCGGCGGCGATGCCGGCGAGCCAGGCGCCCAGGCGGGCCATCTCCCGCGCGTCGAGCACCCCGTCCTGGATCAGTCGGCTGCCGCCGGTGAAGGGCGCGATCCGATCGACGTTGAGCGCGTCGCCGCCGTTGCGCGCGTCGTGCACGTCGTTCAGCACGTTGGCGGCGGCGTGCGCGCCGAGTGCGCCGAGCATCGTCAGCGTCGCGCCCATCGGCGACGGGGGCATGCCGGCGCGCGACGCCGCCGCGAAGCCCACGAGCACGGCCGCCGCGGTCACCACCAGGAAGCCCGGGCGGACCGCGCGCACCCACACGCTCGGCGGCGTCATCGCCCGGCGTCGACGCGGGCGCGCTCCAGCCAGTCGACCAGGCCCGCCGCGTTCAGTTCGATGTCCATCGCGAGCAGCGACGCGATCGCCGCGTCGTCGAGCGTGCAACCGTGCGCGCGCAGCGCGTCCAGGTACAGCCGCGCGAGGCCGGGGCGGATCGTCGCGGCGAGCGACCGGCGCCGCGCCGATGCGTCCGCCTGAACGACCTCGGCGTCCGCCGCCCGCGCGATGCGCACGTATTCGCCGGTCAGGCGCTTCAGGTCGGCACCGAGCCGCGGCACGTCGGTCACCCGCGACCAGTGAGTCAGACACACGGCGCCCGGGGCGAGCGCGAGGATCCGGTCGACCGAGCGCAGCGTGTCGTCCGGATCGAACTGCACCGGCGTCGACGACGGGAAGATGAACGCGCGTCCGTCGACGTCGAAGTCGCGGTACGAGATGCCGAAGGTGTCGCCGGTGAACAGGTGGCCGGTCGCCGCGTCGCGGATCGCGACGTGGTGGCGCGCGTGTCCCGGCGTGTCGATGAAGTCGAAACGGCGCCCGGCCAGCGAGATCGTCGCGCCTTCGCCGGTCTCGACGATGCGGGCCGCCGGCACCGGGCGCAGTTCGCCGTAGGCCTCGCGCGCGACCGCCTCGCCGTACACCGCGACGGTGCCGGCCCAGAGTCGCGAGGGGTCGGCCATGTGTCTCGCGCCGCGCGGATGCACCGTCAGGCGCGCGTTCGGCATCGCCTGCATCAGTGCGCCGGCGCCGCCGGCGTGGTCGAGGTGCACGTGGGTGAGCATCACCCAGTCCACCGCGTCGGGCGCGAGGCGCAGGGCCTCGAGCGCGGCGAGCACCGCCGGCACCGATCGCGAGGTGCCGGTGTCGACGAGCGCGGCGCGGCCGTCCTCGACGATCAGGTGGATCGCGTCGAAGCGCGGCCGGACGTAGCCGGAGTCGACGGCGTGGATCCCGTGACCCAGCTGATGGAGCGGCGTGGCGGAATCACTGGCGGCGGCGGGCATCGGCGGTATCGGGCGGCGGCGTGGGCTATCGCGGCACGCGTGGCGGGTTGGCGTTGCGGCCGATGGTAGCCCGGGCGCCGGGTGTAAGGTTCCGGGCGGGCGCGCGTCCAATGGGCAGTACGGCACCGGGGCTTCGCGCGCGCCGGCCGGACGCGGGTGCGGCCTGCGCCTGTGAGATGATCCGCGACGACGAGGCCGGTGGCGGCCCGAGCATGCACCTGGGCGGGGCGCGAGTCCCGGAACACATTCGATGGAATCGATCTACTACGTGATGGCGTGGGCGTGCCATCGACGCTGCAGGCATTGCTACGAGTCGCGATTCAGGCCCTACGTGCGCGGCGCCCTCGATGCGGTGATCGACGAGGCGGTTCGCAATTTCCCGCGCATCGTCGATCACTTCCCGGAGCGCATGACCTACGCGGATCTCGCCGATCCGCGACCCGACGGCAGCTTCCCCGAGAAGACCGGCCGCTTCGTGCTCTCGGGCGGCGAGGCGCTGCTCGCGCCGCTGCGCGAGACGGTCACCTACCCGGTGATCGAGCGCCTTCAGGCGAAGTACCGTGCGCAAGGTGGCGTCAAGGTGGTCGTGCAGACCACCGGAGACCTGCTCGACGACCGCATCGTCGACGAACTGCTCGAACGCGGCACCTACATGATCTCGGTCGCGAGCGTCGACGACTTCCACGTCGGTCTCGAAGGCGAGGCGAAGCAGCGCGCCTTCGTCGAACGGCTGTCCACGCTGTTCGAGCGCCACGGCATGAAGCGCTCCGGGCTGTCGGCAACGACGCGCAACTGGCACGAGGAACAGGGACCGATCTACAGCTTCTTCGGCGCGACCCCCGACAGCTGGATCGGCAAGCTCTGGCCGCGCGGTCGCGCGTGGACCAACAACCTGCCGCGCTCGACGCTGTCCGACAACTTCTGCAACCGGTGGTCCGGCGGGCTCAACTTCCTGCGCCACCGCTTCAACGGGTCGGAAGTCTCGGTCGAGCCCGACGGCAGCGTCTATCCGTGCTGCGTCAAGACGAAGCTGCCGCTGGGCAATCTGGTCGACGAGCCGCTGATCGCGATCCTCGATTCGCTCGTCGGGGTGCCGGCCTACGAAGCGATCACGATGGGCCACCCCGAGCGCATGGGCCTCGCCCACGGCTGGGACGAGGCCCGCTTCAACGACGCGTCGAGAACGCAGCTGCCCGACGGCACCGCCTACCAGAACCTCTGCATCGGCTGCGACCGCTTCCACGACGAGGTCCTCGGCGCCGTGCTCGCCGAAGCGCAGGCGCGCCGGCGTGCGGGTACACCGCCGGCGGCCGCGCCGAAGGCCGCAACGCCCCGGACCCACGCGCCGCACGCTGCACCGATCCGCCAGACCATCCCGATCAAGGAGCTCTGATGATGCCGTTCACCCACGCCGCTCGTCCGTCCGATGCTGTGTCCGATGCTGTGTCCGATGCTGCGTCCGACGACGCGTTCGGCAAGGCGGCCCGCGGCCTGCGGCGGTCGATCCGCCGCGGCGTGCGGGCGTCGCGCGCGGTGCTGGTCGCCGCGGGCCTGCTGGCGGCGGCGACGCCGGGGCTCGGCGGCGGCGGTCTCGCGCTCGCGCAGGCCGCGCCCGGCTGGGACGAGACGCTCGCCGCCGCACGCGGCCAGACGGTGTTCTGGAACGCCTGGGCCGGCGACGAGAAGACCAACGCGTTCATCGCGTGGGTCGGCGAACAGGTCAAGGCGAAGTACGGCGTGTCGGTGCAGCACGTGCGCCTGAAGGACACGGCGGAGGCCGTGACCCGCGTCGTCGCCGAGAAGTCCGCCGGCCGCGACACCGACGGCAGCGTCGACCTGATCTGGATCAACGGGCCCAACTTCCTCAACATGAAGCGCCAGGGCCTGCTGTACGGCCCGGTGACCGACCGGCTGCCGAACGCGCGCTACATCGACACCACCAAGAAGCGATCGAACGTGATCGACTTCACCACGCCGGTCGAGGGCCTCGCGGTGCCCTGGCGCATGGCGCAGATCGTCTTCATCTACGATTCGGCGCGAATCCGCGACGGCGCTGCCGTGCCGCGGTCGGCGCAGGCGATGCTCGAGTGGGCGCGGCGCAACCCCGGCCGGCTCACGCATCCGGACGTCAGCAATTTCCTCGGCTCGACCTTCCTCAAGCAGGCGCTCTACGAACTCACGCCCGATCCGGCGCTGCTGCAGAAGCCGGCCGACGACGCCGACTTCGACAAGGCCGTCTCGCCGCTGTGGGCGTGGTACGACCAGCTCAAGCCGCTGCTGTGGCGCAAGGGTCAGCAGTTTCCCGCGAACGGCCCCGCGCAGCGGCAGCTGCTGAACGACGGCGAGATCGACATCACGATCTCCTTCAACCCGAGCGAGGCCGCGGTGGCGGTGCAGGCGGGGCTGCTGCCGCCGTCGGTGCGAACATTCACCTTCAGCCGCGGCACGATCGGCAACACCAGCTTCGTCGCGATCCCCTACAACGCGAAGGCGAAGGCGGGCGCGATGGTCGTCGCGAACTTCCTGATCGATCCGGCAACGCAGGCGCGCGCACAGGACATCGACACGATGGGCAACCTGAACGTGCTCGATCTCTCGACCTTGTCCGAGGCCGACCGCCGGCGCTTCGCGATGCGCACCGACAGCCCCGCGCTGCCCGACGCCGAGGAACTCGGCTCGCCGCTGCTCGAGCCGCACGCGTCGTGGATGACGCGCATCACCGAGCAATGGCAGAAGCGCTACACGCGTTGATCCATGCCGGCGGTGCGAGGGCGCGGCGCCACGCGCTCCTTCGCATCGCCCCGGTCGCGACGCTGCTCGCGTTCTCGGTGCCGATCCTCGCCGGCTTCGTCGGCACGGTGCTGCCGGCGCTGGGCTACCTGCCGGCGCTCGGCGGACACCGCCCGAGCCTCGACGCGTGGCGGCAGCTCGCGCAGGCGCCGGGCCTCGGCACCGCGCTGCAGGCGACGCTCGTCACCGGCTGGCTCGCGACGCTGCTGTCGGTGCTGCTCGCGATCGCGCTGGTCGGCTTCGTCCATCACCGCCGCTGGGCGTCGCGACTTGGCGAGGCGATGGCGCCGATGCTCGCGATGCCGCACTCGGCGCTCGCGATCGGCTTCGCGTTCCTGATCCTGCCGTCGGGCTGGCTGGTGCGCTGGGTGTCGCCCGGCCTCACCGGCTGGGACGTGCCGCCCGACGTCGCGACGGTAGGCCACCCGTCCGGTGCACCGCTGGTGCTGGCACTGCTGCTCAAGGAGGTGCCCTACCTGGTGCTGATGCTGCTCGCCGCACTGAACCAGGTGCCGGCGCGCGCGCACGTGTCGCTCGCGCGGTCGATGGGCTACGGGCCGGTGCAGGCGTGGCTGCAGGTCGTGCTGCCGCAGGTCTACGGGCAGATCAGGCTGCCGATCTACGCGGTGCTCGCGTTTTCGCTGTCGGTCGTCGACGTCGCGCTGATCCTGGGGCCGTCGAATCCGCCGACGCTCGCGGTGCTCGCGGTGCGCTGGTTCGGCGACCCGGACACGAGCCGCGTGTTCCCGGCGTCGGCCGCCGCGATCGTGCTGCTCGCCGTCGTCGCGTCGAGCATCGGCGCGTGGCATCTGGCCGAGCGCGCCGTGCGGCGCGTCGCGCGCCGGCGCTGGCCCACCGGCGCGCGACGCCGCCGCGTCGATGCGCTCGCCGGCGCGCTCGCGAGCGCGGCCGCGCTGCTGCTCGCGGGAGCGGTGCTCGCGATGCTCGGCATGGCGCTGTGGTCCTTCGCCGCGCAGTGGCGCTATCCGGACGCCTGGCCCGCGACCTGGACGCTCTCGAACTGGCAGCGGCAGGCTGCCAGCCTGTGGCCGCCGGCGCTGACCACGCTGGTCGTCGGGGCGGCGGCGACGCTGATCTCGCTCGCGCTGGTGCTGGCCTGTCTCGAGCACGAGGCGAGCGCGCGGCTGCCCAGGCCGTCGCGCAGCCTGTGGCTGCTGTACCTGCCGCTGCTGGTGCCGCAGGTCGCGTTCCTCTTCGGCGTGCAGGTGCTGCTGGTTCGCATCGGCGCCGACGGCCGGCTCGCGGCGGTGATCTGGGCGCACCTGGTGTTCGTGCTGCCGTATCTGTTCCTGTCGCTCGCCGACCCGTGGCGCAGCTTCGACGACCGCTACGCACGGACCGCGGCGAGCCTGGGTGCGTCCCGCGCGCGCGTCTTCTGGACGATCAAGCTGCCGATTCTCGCGAGGCCGGTGCTGATGGCGAGCGCGGTTGCGTTCGCCGTCAGCGTCGGGCAGTACCTGCCGACGCTGTTCGCCGGCAGCGGACGCGTTGCGACGCTCACGACCGAGGCGGTGACGCTGTCGGCGGGTGCCGACCGGCGCGTGATCGGCACCTGGGCGATGCTCCAGGCGGCGTTCCCGCTGGTCGTCTACTGGCTTGCCGCCTGGGTGCCGCGGATCGCGTTCCGTCACCGGCGGGGCCTCGCGTGAGCGTGCCCGCACCCGGTCTTGCGGCGCGCGCGCCGGACGCGGCGCCGGGCGCGTCGCCCGACGGCGCGTCCGGCGAGGCGGGGCTCGCGCTGCGCCTTCGCGACGTGCGGATCGCGATCGACGGTCGCGTGCTGCTCGGGCCGCTCGCGGCGACGATCGAGCCCGGGCAGTGCCTGACGGTGATGGGCCCGAGCGGGTGCGGCAAGTCGACACTGCTCGCCTTCGTCGCCGGCACCATCGACCCGGTGTTCGACGCGAGCGGTTCGGTCGCGGTCGGCCCGCGCGAACTCGACGGGCTCGCACCCGAGCAGCGACGCGTCGGCATCCTGTTCCAGGACGACCTGCTGTTCCCGCACCTGTCGGTCGGTGCGAACCTCGCGTTCGCGCTGCCGGCGCGCGGGCGCCGGCTCGACGGCGATGCGCGTGCCGCACGGCGCGAGCGCATCGAACGCGCGCTCGCCGACGCCGGGCTGCAGGGCTTCGCCGATCGCGACCCTGCGACGCTCTCCGGCGGACAGCGCGCGCGCGTCGCGGTGATGCGCACGCTGCTCGCCGAGCCGCAGGCGCTGCTGCTCGACGAACCATTCGGCAAGCTCGACGCGCAGTTGCGCGACGAGTTCCGACGCTTCGTGTTCGGGCACGCGAAGGCGGTCGGCCTGCCGATGCTGCTGGTGACGCATGACGAGGCCGACGCGCAGGCCGCGAGCGGGCCGGTGATCCGGATCGTCGGGCGCTGAGGCCGGGCCTTCGTCGACGCGGCGCGGACGGTCGCGTCATACTATGCGTACGGAATCGCCGGGGCGGGCCGGCCGGCGGCAAAGCCGGCGCGCAACCGGCCGAAGCGACGGAGACGACATGGACACTGCACCCAGCGCCGCGGCCCCGGGGCTCCCATCGGGCGGCGCGCCCGACACCGTTGCCGCGCTGCTCGAGCTGGTCGCGGCGCGCCTGCCGGCGGCGCAGGTCGCGCAGGCGAGCACCTTCGTGCGGCTCTACTACGCGAACGTCGCGCCCGAGGATCTCGCCGAGCGGGCGATCGACGACCTGTACGGCGCCGCGCTGTCGCACTGGCACTTCGCGCGGTCGTTCGAGCGCGGCGCGCCGAAGCTGCGCGTCTACAACCCGCGCACCGACGAGCACGGCTGGCAGTCGACGCACACCGTGATCGAGATCGTCAACGACGACATGCCCTTCCTCGTCGACTCGATCACGATGGAAGTGAACCGGCAGGGCATGACGATGCACCTGATCGTGCACCCGGTGCTGCGGGTGCGCCGCGACGCGCAGCACCGTCTCGTCGGGATCGGGCCGTGGCGCGGCGAGGGCGAGGGCGAGCTCGAGTCGCTGATCCACGTCGAGGTCGATCGGCGCAGCGACCCGGCGACGCTCGCGGTGCTTCGCGACGGCCTGCTCGGCATCCTCGCGAACGTGCGCGCCGCGGTGCGCGACTGGCAGCCGATGCGCGAGCGCGTGCTCGGGATCGTCTCGCACCTGGAGACCGATCCGCCGCCGGGCGCGCCCGAGACGGTCGCCGAGGACCTGGCGTTCCTGCGATGGCTGTGCGCCGGGCACTTCACCTTCCTCGGCTACCGCGAGTACGACCTCGTCGTCGACGACGACGGGTCCGACATGCTGAGGGTGGTCGACGGCTCGGGGCTCGGCATCCTGGGCGAACGCGCGACGCACGACGCGACGGCGGCCGAATCCGGGCCGACGGCGCAGGGCGCCGAAGGCCCGCAGCCGCCGGTGTCGGCGTCCTTCGCGAGCCTGCCGCCCGCGGTGCGCGCGCGCGCGCGCGAGCCGAACCTGCTGGTGCTGACCAAGTCGACCAACCGCGCGACGGTGCACCGTCCGGGCTACCTCGACTACGTCGGCATCAAGCGCTTCGACCGCGACGGCGCGGTGGTCGGCGAGTGCCGCGTCGTCGGCCTGTACGCGTCGAGCGCCTACAGCGAGCGCCCCGGCGAGATCCCGATCCTTCGGCGCAAGGTCGCCGCGGTGGCCGCGCGCACGAGTTTCCTGCCGTCGAGCCACGCGGCGAAGGCCTTCGCGACGATCCTCGAGCAGTATCCGCGCGACGAACTCTTCCAGATCGGCGAGGACGAGCTGCTCGGGATCGCGAGCGGCATCCTGCGGCTCGGCGAACGCCAACGCACGCGACTCTTCGTGCGCCACGACGCGTTCGGCCGCTTCGTGTCCTGCCTGATCTACGTGCCGCGCGAGAACTACAACACCGACCTGCGCGCACGGATCCAGGCGCTGCTGCTCGAGGCCTACGACGGCACGGCATCCGAATTCTCGGTGCAGTTCTCCGACTCGCCGCTCGCGCGACTCTGGCTGGTCGTGCGCACCCGCCCCGGCACGAGGCCCGAGGTCGACGAGCAGGCGCTCGAGCGGCGCATCGGGCAGATATCGCGGCGCTGGGACGACGAGCTGCGCGACGCGCTGCTCGAGGCGTGGGGCGAGGAGCGCGGCAACGCGCTGTACGCGCGCTACGCGAACGGCTTTGCCGCGGGCTACCGCGACGCGCACTCGCCGCGCATGGCGGTACGCGACATCGAACACATGGAGACGCTCGGCGAGGCACCGCTCGCGATGAGCCTCTACCTTCCGCTCGAGGCGCCGCCGGGGCGGATGCGCTTCAAGCTGTTCCGCGCCGGCGAGCTCGCGCCGCTCTCGCACAGCCTGCCGATGCTCGAGCACATGGGCGTCGTCGTGCACGACGAGTTCCCGTACGAGGTGCGCCGCGCCGACGGCACCACGGTGTGGGTCGACGACTTCGGCGTCGCGGTGCCCGGTGGCGAGGACATCGACATCGACCGGCTTCGCGCGCCGTTCCAGCAGGCCTTCCTGCGCACCTGGCTCGGGCACAACGAGAGCGACGGCTTCAACCGGCTGGTGATGCTTGCCGGCATCGACTGGCGTTCGGTCGTCGTGCTGCGGGCGTACGCGCGAACGATGCGCCAGGCGGGCTCGACCTTCAGCCAGGCCTACATCGAGCAGACGCTCGCGTCCCAGCCCGCGATCACGGCGATGCTGGTCGCGCTCTTCGCCACGCGCTTCGACCCGGCCATCGGGATCGGGGACGTCGGCGAGCACGGCGCGCGCGCGACGGCGCAGGCGACGCAGGTCGCCGCGATCGAGAAGGCGCTCGACGACGTGTCCAACCTCGACGAGGACCGGATCCTGCGCCAGTTCCTCGCGCTGATCCTGGCCACGCTGCGCACCAACTTCCACCAGCGCGACGCGCGCGGCGACCCGAAGCCGGTGCTGTCGTTCAAGTTCGACCCGGCGAAGATCCCCGGATTGCCCGAACCCCGGCCGCTGTTCGAGATCTTCGTCTATTCGCCGCGCGTCGAAGGCGTGCACCTGCGCGGCGGGCGCGTCGCACGCGGCGGGCTGCGCTGGTCCGACCGGATGGAGGACTACCGTACCGAGGTGCTCGGCCTCGCGAAGGCGCAGCAGGTGAAGAACGCGGTGATCGTGCCGGTGGGCTCGAAGGGCGGGTTCGTGCTCAAGCGACCGCCGCCGCCGGGCGACCGCGATGCGCTGATGCGGGAGGCCGTCGCCTGCTACCAGGCCTTCCTCCGCGGCCTGCTCGACCTCACCGACAACCTGGTGCAGGGCGCGATCGTCCCGCCGCCCGACCTCGTGCGCCACGACCCCGACGACGCGTACCTCGTCGTCGCCGCCGACAAGGGCACCGCCACCTTCTCGGACATCGCCAACGGCGTCGCCGCCGAATACGGCTTCTGGCTCGGCGACGCGTTCGCGTCGGGCGGATCGGCCGGATACGACCACAAGAAGATGGGCATCACCGCGCGTGGCGCGTGGGAGAGCGTCAAGCGCCACTTCCGCACGCTGGGCCTGGACACGCAGACGCAGGACTTCACGGTGATCGGCGTCGGCGACATGAGCGGCGACGTGTTCGGCAACGGCATGCTGCTCTCGAGGCACATCCGACTCGTCGCCGCGTTCGACCATCGACACGTGTTCATCGATCCCGAGCCGGACGCGGCGACGGGATTCGCCGAGCGCGAGCGCCTGTTCGCGCTGCCCCGGTCGTCGTGGGCCGACTACGATCCGAAACTGATCTCCGAGGGCGGCGGCGTGTGGCCGCGCACCGCCAAGTCGATCACGCTGTCGGCGAAGGCGCGCGCCGCGCTCGGGATCGATCCCACGCGCGCGTCGAGCCGCTTCACGCCGAACGAGCTGATGCACGCGATCCTCGCCGCGCCGGCCGATCTCTTCTACAACGGCGGCATCGGCACCTACGTGAAGGCGAGCACCGAGTCGCACGCCGACTGCGGCGACCGCGCGAACGACCCGATCCGCGTCGACGCGAGCGAACTGCGCGTGAAGGTCGTCGGCGAGGGCGGCAACCTCGGGTGCACCCAGCGCGGCCGCATCGAGTTCGCCGCCGCCGGCGGGCTGATCTGCACCGACGCGATCGACAATTCGGCCGGGGTCGACTGCTCCGATCACGAAGTCAACATCAAGATCCTGCTCGACGCGGTCGTCGCCGAGGGCGAACTCACGACGCGCCAGCGCAACCGGCTCCTCGCCGAGATGACCGACGAGGTCGCCGCGCTGGTGCTGCGCGACAACGTCTACCAGAACCAGGTGCTCGCCGTGAGCCGTGCCCGTGCGCCGGAACTGCTCGACGAGCAGGTGCGCTTCATGCGCTCGCTGGTCGCGACCGGACGCCTGAACCGGCGCGTCGAGTTCCTGCCGTCGGACGAGGCGATCGCCGAGCGCCGCCAGGCGCGTGCGGGCCTCACGACGCCCGAGCTCGCCGTGCTGCTCGCCTACGCGAAGATGGCGCTGTTCGACGAGGTGCTCGACTCCGACCTGCCGGGCGATCCGCACGTCGCCGGCGCGCTCGCCGAGTACTTCCCGCAGCGGCTCGGCGCCCGCTTCGCGGCGCAGATGCACCGCCATCCGCTGCGCCGCGAGATCATCGCGACCCACGTGGTCAACGAGATGGTCAATCGGGTAGGCCCGAGCTTCGTGCACCGCCTGCGCGAGGAGACCGGCGCGGCGTCGCCGGAGATCGTGCGCGCGTGGCTCTGCGTCAGGGAGATCTTCGCGCTGCCCTCGCTGTGGCAGGAGAGCGAGGCGCTCGACCATCGGGTGCCGGTGCAGACGCAGGACGGGATCGTCGTCGCGGGCGTGCGCCTGATGGCGCGCGCGACGGTCTGGCTCGTGCGCCACCGGCTCGCGCTGCGCAGCCCCGCCGCGACGATCGAGCGCTTCGCGCCGGGCGTCGCCGCCGTCGGTGCCGGCCTGCAGGGCTGGCTGAGCGAACCGGAGCTCGCCGCGGTCGACGCGGGTGCCGCGGCGCTGGTCGCGCAGGGCGTGCCGGCGCCGCTCGCGCAGCGCGTGAGCCGGCTGGACGCGCAGGCGGCCGCGCTCGACATCGTCGAGGTCGCACTGGAACAGCGCTCGAAGGTCGAGACGGTGGCCGGCGTCTACTTCGGCGTCGGCGGCGAGCTCGACCTCGGCTGGCTGTCGCAGCAGATCGACGCGCTGCCGGCCGAGACCCACTGGCAGGCGATGGCGAAGGTCGCGATGCGCGACGAACTGTCGTCGCTCGCACGCGAGCTGACGCGCTCGGTGCTCGACGACGCGCCGACGGGCGGCGCGCGGCACGCGTCGGCCGCCGCGCCGGCGGCGGCAGGCGTCGACGACCGGGCGGGCGCGGCCGACGTCGACACGGCTACCGGTTCGCCGGCGGCGCGCATCGCGGCGTGGCGCGCCCGTCGCGAGTTCCAGTGCTCGCGCTATCGCCAGGTGCTCGCCGACCTCAAACCCGTCGCGGGGCTCGACATGGCGATGGCGTCGGTACTGCTGCGCTCGCTCCGGGGGCTCGTCTGAACGGGTGCGACGCGCGCGAGCGGTTGATCGTCGCACTGCGCGACGCCGCGTCGCCGCTGGCCGCGGGGCTCGTCCCCGACGCGATCGTCGCGCTGGCCGATACCGGGCTCGCGCACGCGCACTGGCGGCTCGGCGCGAGCGGCGTGCTCGCCCGGGTGCCGAAGCAGAGCCAGATGCGGCTCGCCGCGCGTGCGAACCTCGCGTACCAGCGCGCCTGCTTCGCGCGCGCGGCGCCGTCCGGGCACACGCCGCGCCTGCACGGCGTGCTCGAGGTGTCCGAGGCGCTGCCGCGCGGCGCGCTGCTCGTCGAGGAGATCCCCGGGCGCAAGCCGGCGCTGCCGGCGCAGCTGGACCCGCTGGTCGACGCGCTGGCGGCGATCCACGCGCTCGAGACGCCGGCGCACGCTGCGAGGGCGCCGCTGCTCGCGCCCGCCGACCCGCTGCGCGCGCTGCTGCAGGAGATCGACGCGCAGGCGCCGCACCTGCGCGATTCGCGGGTGCCTGACCGTTCCCGCCGCGCGATCGACGAGCGGCTGTCGCGGATGCGGCGCCTCGCCGGTGCGCAAACGATCGGCGCCATCTCGCTGATCGCCTTCGATGCGCACCCGGGCAACTTCCTCGTTCGCGACGACGGGACCGCGGTGCTCGTCGACCTGGAGAAGGCGCGCTACGGCCTCGCGTCGCTCGACCTGGCGCACGCGACGCTCTACACGTCGACCACCTGGGAGCGCGGCGATCGCGTCGTGCTCGATGCGGACCGCGTCGCGCGGGCCTACCTGCGCTGGCAGCACGCGCTCGGCGCGTCGCGCGCCGGCTCGCCGGACGACTGGCTGTTGCAGCGCGAGGCGATGTGGCTGTGGTCGGTGACCTGGTGCGCGATGTGGACCGCGCGCGCCGGCGACGCGGCCGACGCTCGGCGCGCGGGCGACGACTGGTCGGCGTCGCTCAGCGAGGCCGCGTTGATCGAACACGTGCGCGAACGCGTCTCGCACTACCTCGCCGCCGACACCGTCGACGCCGTCCTCGACGGCTTCGACGCGTTGCGTCGTCGCCTGGGCTGCTGAACCGCGCGACGGCGCGACGGCGGCGTGCGCAGCTCGGCGCGTTCCGCGGCGCGGCGTCCGGCGCTTGACCCGCGCGTCCGATTGCCCGGATACTCGTTCGCGTCACGAGGGTTCACGTTCTGGCGGTGCCGGCGTCCGCTCCCTTGCGCAGCCCGATCGGCGTGCGTCGATCGCGGTCCCCGTGTCTTCACATCAGAGCCCATGAAACGCTTCACCTCACCGAACGGACGCGCCGG
The DNA here is from genome assembly GCA_050248115.1 of Lautropia sp. Classification (GTDB taxonomy): domain Bacteria; phylum Pseudomonadota; class Gammaproteobacteria; order Burkholderiales; family Burkholderiaceae_E; genus Lautropia. The sequence continues at coordinate 452,676 of JBFWSZ010000004.1, read as the reverse complement.
AACGATCGCCGTCGCCGTCGCCTCGATCGCACTCGCCGGCTGCGCCGGCATGGCCGATCCGACCGGCCTGTTCTCGGGCGGCGGTGCCGCGCCCGCCAACCCGTCGACCGCCGCCGGCCTCGCCGAGCGTCCGCCCGCGTCAGGCCCCGCGGCGCCGACGGTGGTGCTCGAGGAGTCGTACACGCTCGACGGCGCGATCATGCCGGTCACGCGCGGGCAGTCGCGCGTCGAGACCCGCGCCGACCGCCGCCGCACCGACGCCGTGCTGAGTTTCGACAACTGGATGATCCGGCAGTTCGCCGGCGACGGCCGCTCCTCGGACATCGTGCGCATCGACCGGGGCCTGGTCTGGACGCTCGAGCCCGCGAAGCGCAGCTACGTCGAATGTCCGATCACCGGCTGCGTGTCGGCCGCGGGCAAGCCGGGCGCCTCCGACAAGCCCGCGCAGCGGCGGCCGGACGAACCGGCCGCGCCGCCCGAGCCGACCTGCCCGGTGCGCGTCAAGACCAACGACCTGAAGGTCGAGCAGACCGGCGAGCGTCGAACGGTCAACGGCTTCGCGGCCGAGCGCTTCAAGCTCACCTGGACGGTCGAGGTCATCGACGGCAGCGGGGCGGTCGGTGGCAACTGGATCCGGATGGACCTGTGGACCACGCCCGAGACCGGCGCGGTGCGCGAGGCGAAGGCGGTCACCGACGCCTTCGAGCGTCGCTACGTCGCCGCGGTCACCCGAGGCGCGACCCCGGTCGGACAGTTCCTGCCGCCGAAGGTCAACGGCGCGATGGCGGCGCTGATGAAGAACTTCGATGCGAACGACCAGCGGACGATGGCGCGCTGGGCCGCCGAGATGCGCAAGATCCGCGGCTTTCCGGTGATGACCGAGATGAACTGGACCGCGCAGGGCGAGGTGTGCGTCGGCAGCGGCGCCGGCACGCCGTCGCCGCAGGCGGCGGCCGGCATCGGCGGCATGCTCGGTGGCCTGTTCGGCGGGCGCAGGCCCGACGGGGCGCCCGCGCCGCTGATCACGTTCTCGCACGAGGTGAAGACGCTCGCGGTCAGGCCGGTGGCCGACAACGTGTTCGACCTGCCGCCGGACTACCAGCGCCGCGACCTGCGCTGACGGCGCGCCGCCGCCCTCTCGCGTCCGACCTCGCGCAGCTGACCTCGCGCGGCTGACCTCGCGCGGCCGACGCGGGCGTGCGGCCGGGTCTCGCACGTGTCCGGCGCGCGCACCGTGCGCCCGCGTCGCCCTGCCTGATCGGTTGACTTTGTCAACTGCCGTGCCTATAGTCGTGTCAGCCCTCGCGTGGATGGAGACACGAACATGGCGATCGGCACGAAAGGCAGCGGTCGTGCCTACGATCTCGGCCCGGGCACGCACAACCCGACCTTCACCGAGGTCGGCAAGGGCACGCCGTGCGGCGAATTCCTGCGTCGTTACTGGCATCCGGTGGCAACCTCTGCGGATGCGACGACGACCCCCGCGGCACTTCGCATCCTGGGCGAAGACCTGGTGCTGTACCGCGACCGCGCGGGCACGCCGGGACTGCTGCACGCGCGCTGCTGCCATCGTGGCGCGTCGCTCCATTACGGCCGGGTCGAGGACGAAGGGATCCGCTGCTGCTATCACGGATGGCTCTTCGACGCCGAGGGTCGCTGCCTTCACCAGATGTCCGAGCCCGACGGCGGTGCGCGGCGTGGCAACTACCGGCAGCCCTGGTACCCGGTGATCGAGCGTTACGGACTGATCTTCGCGTACCTCGGACCCGAGTCGAAGCAACCGGTACTGCCTCGCTACAACCTGCTCGATGACCTGGACGAGGGCGAATTCCTCGAAGTCAACGATCGCAGCCTCGGTGCCGGCGGCGGCGTGATCGCGCCCTTCAACTGGTTCCAGCACTTCGAGAACGTCGTCGACCCCATGCATGCGCCGATCCTGCACGGGATGATCAGCGGCGTGCAGTTCGTGCCGCAGATGGGCATCCTGCCGGAGGTCTCGTTCGAGTACAGCGAGCTCGGCGTCATCGCGAACTCCTATCGAACGCTCGACAACGGCCTCAGGCTGCATCGGCGTACCGAAGCGGCCATGCCGACCTTGCGCGTCGTGCCGAACCCCCGGGTCGCGCAGTACGCGCGTACCGAGTCGATCGGATGGATCCTGCCGCTGGACGACACGAGCTTCCGCATCTATGTCGTGGGACGCGTGCGCAGCAAGGGCGAGATCGAAGCGTACCGTACCCGGTTCAACGGCAAGCTCTGGGCCGAGATGAGCGAAGCCGAGCATCGGTCCCATCCCGGCGACTGGGAGGCGATGGCGAGCCAGGGGCCGATCACGCTGCATTCGCACGAGCACCTGGCCTCGAGCGACAAGGGCGTGGCCATGCTGCGCCGCTTCATCGGTGATCAGATCCAGCGCGTGCAGGCCGGCGCAGATCCGGTCGGGGTCCGCTTCGACGAAGCGGACGCGCGCATCAACCTGGACGGCGGTCAGTACCTGATCGATGCGCAGGGCCGGCGTGTCGACGCTGCGTCGACGTCTTGAGCCTCGATTCGCCTGCGCCCGCGGTGGACGCACTGCGTCGATGCGCAGGTGTCGGAGGCGGCTCGCGCACGGGCGAAGGCGGCGGCGATGCCTGCGGCGCATCGAGCAGTTGCCGCGCATTCACCGTCATGACGTCGAGGCATCGGAACAGCGCCTCGATGTCGCGCGCGGGCAGACCCGCGAGCAATGCCGCGTTTCGTCGATGACTGAGTACCGTCAGGCGCCGGTGCAACGCGCGCCCGTCGGGCGTCAGCGAAAGGTCGACGTGGCGGCCGTTCGGGTCGCTGCGCACCCAGCCGCGCGCGACGAGGTCGGCGACGGTCCGGCTGGTCTGCCCCTTGTCGGTTGCCATCAGGTCGCCGAGCGCGCGCAGCGACAGTGGCCTGTCGTCGCCGATCAGGGCAAGCGCGCGCCACTGCGCCGGGAGCAGGTCGAGTTCGTGGCGATACAGGATCGAGGCGCTCTTGCGGATCAGGGACGCCAGTTTCATGATCGGTGGACCGGCGCGTCGCGGCGCTGAGGCGGCGGGTCGGCGGGTGGCGTGCTTGGCGCCCATCGAAGAACTCATCAGGGGGGGCAGGGGATGAAGCGCATCGGGATGAAGGGCATTGTAGGGTCGAACCGGCAGGGTCCGTCGAGGCGTGCCCTGGTGCGGCGGACGTGGCTGGCTGCGCGCGCGACGGCCACGATCGCGCTGCTCGCATCGCTCGGCGTTTCCGCTGCGGCGCAGGAGCCGGTGACGCTGCGCTTCGCGACGTTCCTGCCGCCCAACGGGCTGTTCACCGGCGCCGACGGCATCATCGGGCGCTTCGGCAAGGCGATCGAGGCAGACTCGGGCGGCCTGGTGAAGCTCGACATCCTGCCCGGCGGTACGCTCGGCGCGGCCGGGCGCAACCCGGGTGCGCAGCTCAAGCTCGTCGTCGACGGCGTCGCGGACATGTCGTTCATCATTCCGAGCACCACGCCCGGCCGGTTCCCGGACGACAACCTGTTCGGCCTGCCCGTGACGAACAGCTCGCTCGAAGGCTCGATCGCGTTCTGGCGACTTCACGCCGCCGGCCTCATGCGCGGATACGACGACCGCGGATTCAAGATCATCGGGCTCGTCGTCAATCCGCCGAACGTGCTGCATGCGCGTTCGCCGATCGGGCGGCTCGAGGACATGCAGGGCAAGCGCTTCCAGGCTTCGGGTACGGAGCAGCAGGGCCTGCTGCGCGCGCTCGGCGGGGTTCCGGTAGGCACCGTGTCGGTCCGCGAGGTCGCCGAGGCGATCAGTCGCGGCGTCGTGGACGGCACGCCCAAGGACTGGATCGCCCTTCATTCGTTTCGCATCGCCGATGCGGCGAAGCACCATGTCGACATTGCGCTCGGCGCGTCGACGATCCTGATCGCGATGAACCGGGCACGTTACGACGCGTTGCCGGCGAAGGCAAGGGAGGCGATCGATCGACACGGCGGCGAAGCCTTCGCGCGACTTGCCGGCTCGATGTTCGACGAGAAGGTCAAGGCGGACCGCGTCCGCACCGAGAAGGACGGCGCGCACACCATCGTCACGCTGCCTGCGGCCGAGCGCGCCCGCTGGGATGCGGCGATGGCCGAGGTCACGGCCGGCTGGCGCAGGGAGAGTGCGGTCAACGAGAAGCTCTGGCGCGCCTTCGAGCAGACGGTCGGGAAGGTGCGGGCCGAGATCGGCGGGGCATCCGCTGGCACTGGCAGCGCCAAGGTCCCTGTCAAATAGCGGACCGCGCGTGGCCCGTCTCGCCGCCTTCGATCGGCGCCTGCGCGCACTGACCCGCGTACTTGCCACGTTCGGGCTGCTCGCGCTGTTCGGCAACGCCGTCGCCGTCGTGGCCGACGTGGTGCTGCGTGCCGGATTCTCCGCGCCGATCGATCGACTCAGCGACGTGTCGAGCGTGATCTTCATCGTGGCGGCCGCCTGCTGCGTGCCGGCAGCGACCGCGAGCCGCAGGCATGTGACGATCCGCGCGTTCGACTCGCGTCTGTCGGCGCCGGTGCGCGAGGCGGTCGAGGCGGTTGCGGCCCTGCTGACGACGATCGTGTTCGTGCTGATCGCCTGGCAGGTCGGCGGCTACGTGGCCGAGGTCGCCGCGAGCGGGCAGACGCTGTCGCAGATCGCCGTGCCGGTCGCGCCCATATGGGCCTTCGTCACGGCGTGCCTCGCGCTGACCGCGGCCTGCCAGGCCGTGGTGTGCGTCGATCATCTGCTCGCGGTCGGCGTCGCGCACGCGCCCTCGACGCATCGCGATCCCGGCGAAGAGGCGGGCACGACTTGAGCCCGACCTTGCTGGTCGGTTGCGCGTTCGCGGCGCTGTTCGTGCTCATCCTCGCCAGGGTGCCGATCGGCATCGCGATGATGATCACCGGTGCCGGCGGTTTCGCGCTCCAGGTCGGGGTGGCGCCTGCACTCTCGGTATTCGCGAGCGAGGTCACGACCTCCTTCGGCAGTGCGGACCTCGCCGTCGTGCCGGTCTTCCTGCTGATGGGCAACTTCGCGAGCGCGGCGGGCCTGTCGGCCGATCTCTACCGATTCTCCGACGCCTTCGTCGGTCACCGCCGAGGCGGGCTCGCGCTCGCGACGCTCGGCGGTTGTGCAGGCTTCGGTGCATTGTGCGGATCGTCGCTCGCGACCGTCGGCACGATGACGAAGGTCGCCTACCCTGAAATGCTCGCCAGAGGCTATGCGCCCCACTTCTCCGCCGGCACGATCGCCGTCGGCGGCACGCTCGGCATCCTCGTGCCGCCGTCGATCATCATGGTGCTGTATGCGGTGCTGACGGAGACCTTCGTCATCGACCTGTACCTGGGCGCGGTGATCCCGGCGATCGTCGCGGTCCTGATGTACGGCGCCGCCGTGTCGATCTTCTGCCGACTGAACCCCGCTGCCGCGCCGCCGGGCCCTCGGCGCACGCTGGCGCAGCGGCTGCGCGAGACGCGTCGCGCGTGGGGTGTCGTCGCGCTGGTGCTGCTCGTGATGGGAGGCATCTACGCAGGCGTCTTCACGGCGCTCGAGGCGGCGTCGGTCGGTGCGGTCGCCTCGTTCGTCTTCATGGTCGCGCGCGGCCGGTTCACCTGGCCGGGGTTCATCGCGATGGTCGCCGACACGGCGACGACCACCGGCATGATCTTCATCATGGTGATCGGTGCGTCGGTGTTCAACTATTTCATGACGATCAGCCAGTTTCCGCAGCAGATGATCCAGCTGGTGGAGGCGGCCAGTCTCCCCCCGACCCTCGTGATCGCGTCGATCCTGGTGCTCTACATCGTGCTCGGTGCCGTCTTCGACGAGGTCGCGACGATGCTGATCACGCTTCCTTTCGTGATGCCGCTGATCCTGTCGTGGGGATACGACCCGGTCTGGTGGGGCATCGTCAACGTCACCGTGATCATGATCGGGCTGTACTGTCCGCCGATCGGCCTGAACGTGATGGTGATGCACGGTCTCGTCGGGAACGTGCCGTTGAATCGCATCTACCGCGGCATCCTGCCCTACCTGGTCGCCGATCTCCTGCGGCTGGCGCTGCTGGTCGCGTTGCCGGTGCTGGTGAGCTGGCTCCCGCAGACGATGCGCTGAGTCGAGGCGGGCGGATGCAGCGGCGCGGGGGACCTATCGTGCGCGCGCCGCACCGGCGAACTTCTCGACGAGCTTCGTCGCGCCCGAGACGATCAGCAGGTCGCCCGCACGGATCCGGGTCTCCGGCGTCGCGTGCTGGAAGTCCTGATTGGCACGCTTCACGCCGACGACGGTGACGCCGAACTTGTCCCTGACCTTCGATTCGGCAAGGGATTTGTCGAAGGTCAGGCTCGGGGCGTGGATCTTCGCGACGGCGAAACCGTCGTCGAGTTCGATGTAGTCGACCATGCGACCCGATATCAGATGCGCCACCCGCGCGCCCATGTCCGCCTCCGGAAAGATCACGTGGTGTGCGCCCATACGCTGTGCGATCTTGCCGTGATCCTCGGTGAGCGCCTTGACCCAGATGTCCTCGATCTCGAGTTCGCACAACGCCATCAGCGTCATCAGGCTTGCACCGAGGTCGTCACCGATCCCGACGATCGCATGCGCGAAGTCAGCCACGCCGAGTTGCCGCATCACCATCAGGTTGGTCGCATCGGCCTGCACCGCGTGGGTGAGGCGATCGCCCCACGTCTGTACGGGTTCCGCCGCACGGTCGATGCCCATCACGTCGTGTCCGAGGCTGACCAGCGACTGTGCGACGGCGCCGCCGAAGCGGCCGAGCCCGATGACCACGACACTGTCTCCCTTCGAGAAGGAGAACTGCTCGGTGAATATCCTACCCAACAATTGGATGCTCCTCCGGGTAACGGAACGGCATTCGGCGTTCGCCCAGCGCCAATGACGTCGCGAGGGTGATGGTACCGACGCGGCCTGCGTACATCAGCACGGCCAGGAGCATGTGTCCGCTGGGCGGAAGGTCAGCCGTGATGCCGGTCGAGAGCCCGACGGTCGCGAACGCCGAGATGACCTCGAAGATGACCCGGTCGGTCGGGAAATCGGTCACGAAGAGCAGGAAGGTCGTCCCGAGACTCACGGCCGCACTGCTGAGCACCAGCACCGCGACCGCTTGGCGCTGCGCCGGCGGGCAGATTCGCCGCCCGAAGGCCTCGCTGTCGCCGTGACCGCGTACCTCCGCCACGACGAGCAGTGCGAGGATCATCGCCGTGCCGACCTTGACACCGCCAGCCGTGCCGGCACTGCCACCGCCGATGAACATCAGGAAGTAGTGCAGGCCCCAGCTCTCCTGGGTCAATGCGCCGATGTCGATCGAATTGAAGCCCGCAGTGCGTGCCGAGACCGAGGCGAATGCGGCCGACAATAGCCGGTCCGCTCCGTTCATCGGGCCGAGGGTCGAGGGATTCGACCACTCGAACACCATCAGCGTCACGGTGCCGAGCAGCAGCAGGATGACGGTGCCCGTCAGCGTGATCTTGGTGTGAAGCGACCAGTGGCGCGGGTCCTTCCAGCGGGCGCCGATGTCCTGCATGACCGGGAAGCCGAGACCGCCGATCACGATGGCTACCATGATCGGGACCAGCAACCACGCGTCGGACGCATAGCGTACGAGGCTGTCCGCGTGGAGGCTGAATCCGGCGTTGTTGAACGCGGAGACGGCGTGAAACAACCCTGACCATGCAGCCTGCGGCCACGGCACTTCATGGTGAAGGTGAAGCCGTGTGGCGAGGACGGCTGTCAGCGTGAGCTCGCATGTCGCGGTGACGGCAAACACGACCTTCGCGACGCTTGCGACGTCGCCCAGTGCGACGGTTCGGGTTTCTGCCTGGGTGATGAGTCGCGTGCGCAGTCGCAGCGACCGATTGACCATCAGACCCATCATCGTGGCCGCGGTCATGAGGCCGAACCCACCAAACTGGAAAAGCGCCAGGATCACCCACTGTCCGAACGTCGACCAGTGCGTGCCGGTGTCGACCACCACGAGCCCTGTCACGCAGACCGCCGAGACCGACGTGAACAGGGCAGTGACGACATCGGTGGCCCGGCCTTGAGCTTGGGCCGCAGGCTGCATCAGCAGAAGGGTCCCGACGGCGATGACACATAGGAAGAGCAATGCCACGACGCGCGACGGATGCGTGAAGGCCCTCATCTGCGCGCAGGCGTGGGTCGCTTCCGATGATCCGGTGCATCAACCGCGGATTCGGCCATGTTCACCCTGCAGGGACCGTCGCTACCCGCGCTTGGTGCACATTCCCCCAAGCGCGCCGGCAAGGGATTCTACAGGCGGCAAGCCTCGATCTAGTCCGCCGGTCCCGGGTACGGGTTGCCCTTGAGCCGGTTCGCCAGGTGCACGGCATTGCGAACCATCATCGCGGTCGCGTCGGCGGTGCCTTTCGGTGGCTGCGCCAGGTCCTGGTAGTCGGTGCCGCCCATCGCCTCGCCGACCCAGTAGGTCGACGCATTGGCGGCGAGCGTGAAGCCGACGTCGTTCAGCGCCTGGAAGAGTTCGGCCGCGACGTGGTGCGCGCCGTCCTCGTTGCCGACGACCGCGACCGCGGCGACCCGTCCGAAGGAGGGCATGCGCCCGTGCCCGTCGGTCTCCGACAGGAACGCGTCCATCCGTTCGACGACCCGCTTGGCGACGCTGCTGGGCTGCCCGAGCCAGATCGGCGAGCCGAGCACGAGGATGTCGGCGTCCAGCACCCGCTCGCGCAGCGCCGGCCAGTCGTCGGCCGGCCCCTCGTTCGACGTCACGCCGGGCAGGATGTTCAGCGCGGCCACGTGCACCGTCTCGAAGGCGACGTCGAGCGCCTTGAGGTCGCCGCCGACGTCGTCGAGCAGTCGCTGGGTCGAGGATCCCTCCGCGGAGGGCTTCAGGCTGCAGTTCAGTCCGAGGGCTTTGAGCATGGGCGCTCCGTCCGTAGGCGTCGAGCGGGCCGAGGAGACCGGCCCGGGGACGGCCGAAACGGCAAGCCCGATGCCCGAGGCCTGCGCCGGGCGGCGTCGGGCGGCTAGGCGGTTCCGCCGGCGTGCAGGTGGCAGGCCACCTGCTGGGTCGCCGATACCGTCGTGGTGGCGGGCGCCTCCCTGCTGCAGCGCGGCCCCACCTTCGGGCATCGCGTGTGGAACCGGCAGCCGGGCGGCGGATCGATCGGGCTCGGCACGTCGCCGGCGAGGATGATCCGCTTGCGCTGCACGGTCGGGTCGGGCACCGGTGCGGCGGACAGCAGCGCCTCGGTGTAGGGATGCGCCGGGCGCAGGTACAGCGATTCGCGGTCTGCGATCTCGACGACCTTGCCCAGGTACATCACCGCGACCCGGTGGCTGATGTGCTCGACGACGGCGAGGTCGTGCGCGACGAACAGGAACGCGAGCCCGAGTTCGGCCTGCAGGTCGGTCAGCAGGTTCACGACCTGCGCCTGCACCGAGACGTCGAGCGCCGACACCGGCTCGTCGCAGACGATGAGCTTCGGGTTCATCGCGAGCGCACGCGCGATGCCCAGGCGCTGGCGCTGGCCGCCGGAGAACTCGTACGGGTACTTGACCATCTGGTCCGGGCGCAGCCCGACCTTCCTGAACAGCGCCTCGACGCGGCCGTCGATCGCGCTGCGCGATTCGTTCTCGTAGTTGCGGATCGGCTCGGCGACGATGTCGGCGGCGCGCAGCCGCGGATTGAGCGACGCGTACGGGTCCTGGAACACCGCCTGCAATTCGCGCCGCACCGGTCGCATGCGTGCGCCGTCGAGGTGCTCGATCGGTTCGCCGCGCCACCGGATGCTGCCGCTGGTGAGGTCTGTGAGGCGCAGGATCGCCTTGCCGGTCGTCGACTTGCCGCAGCCGCTCTCGCCGACCAGCCCGAGCGTCTCGCCGGCGGCGATGTCGAAGCTGACGCCGTCGACCGCGTGCACGGTCGCGCTCGTGCGCCCGAGCAGGCCCTTGCGCACCGGGAAATGCTTGACGATGTCGCGGACCGACAGCAGGGTGGCGTCGTCGCCTGGCGTCGTGGTCGTCATGCCGGATCCGATGCGTGCGGCGACGCGCGATCCGGTCCGTGCGCCGAGCCGGCGTCCAGCCGGTCGGCCTCCCAGCACGCGACCAGGTGGGTGAGGTCGGCGCGATCGCCCTTGCGCTCGAGCGGCGGGGTGTCGGCGCGGCATCGATCGGTCGCGTGCGCGCACCTCGGCGCGAACAGGCATCCCGGGATCGGCTCCTTGAGCGACGGCACGGTGCCCGGGATCTCGGCGAGGCGCTCGCGCGAGCCCGCGACGCCGACGCTGCTCATGCGCGGCACCGAGCGCAGCAGCCCGCGGGTGTACGGATGGCGCGGCGTCGCGAACAGCTCGCGAACCGGCGCTTCCTCGACCTTGCGCCCGCCGTACATCACGACGACGCGCTGCGCCATCTCGGCGACGACGCCGAGGTCGTGGGTGATCAGCACGATCGCCGCGCCGGTGCGCGCCTGCAGCGCGCGCATCAGCTCGAGGATCTGCGCCTGGATCGTCACGTCCAGCGCGGTGGTGGGCTCGTCGGCGATCAGCAGGCGCGGGTTGCAGGCGAGCGCGATCGCGATCATCACCCGCTGGCGCATGCCGCCGGACAGTTCGTGCGGGTACTGCTTCACGCGTCGCTCGGGCTCGGGGATGTTGACGAGCCGCAGCATCTCGATCGCGCGCCGCGTCGCGGCCTCCTTCGACAGGCCCTCGTGGAGCGTGATCACCTCGGCGACCTGCCGCCCGATCGTCAGCACCGGGTTCAGCGAGGTCATCGGCTCCTGGAAGATCATCGAGATGCGGTTGCCGCGCAGCCTGCGCATCGCCGCCTCGTCGAGCGCGAGCAGGTCCTCGCCGTCGAAGCGGATCGCGCCGCCGACGACGCGGCCCGGCGGCGACGCGATCAGGCGCAGGATCGACAGCGAGGTGACGCTCTTGCCGCAGCCCGATTCGCCGACCACCGCGAGCGTCTCGCCGGCGGCGACCGAGAACGACACGCCGTCGACGGCGCGGACGATCCCGTCGCGGGTGTAGAACCACGTCTGAAGGCCGTCGACCTCGAGCAGCGGCGCGGGCATCACATCCGCCGGGCGAGTCGCGGATCGAGCGCGTCGCGCAGGCCGTCGCCCATCATGTTGACCGCGAGCACCGTCAGCGACAGGAAGATGCCGGGAAAGACGATCAGGTACCACGCGATCTGGAACAGGCTGCGCCCCTCGGCCATGATGTTGCCCCAGCTGGGGATGTTCGGCGGCGTGCCCGCGCCGATGAAGGACAGGATCGCCTCGGTGATCATCGCCGAGGCGCACACGTAGGTCGCCTGCACGAGCAGCGGCGCGACCGTGTTCGGCAGGATGTGACGCACCAGGATGCGCGGCATGCTGGTGCCGGCGGCGATGGCGGCCTCGACGAAGGGCTGTTCGCGCAGCGTCAGCACCAGCCCGCGGACCAGGCGCACGACACGCGGGATCTCGGCGATCGCGATCGCGGCGATGACGTTGCCGATGCTCGCCTTCGTGAGCGCCATCAGCGCGATCGCGAGCAGGATCGACGGGATCGACATCAGGCCGTCCATGATCCGCATCAGCACCGCGTCGACCGCCTTCACGAAGCCGGTCACGAGGCCCAGCGCCAGCCCGATCAGCGTCGCGAAGAACGCGACGGCGAGTCCGACGGTCAGCGAGACCCGGGCGCCGTAGACGACGCGGCTGTAGATGTCGCGCCCGAGCATGTCGGTGCCGAACCAGCTCGCTGCCGACGGGAAGCGAAGCCGGCGGATCGGCGAGACCGCCTGCGGGTCGACGGTGCCCAGCCACGGCGCGAACAGCGCCATCGCGACCATCAGCGCGAGGATCGCGGCGCCGATCAGCGCGGTCGGGTGTCGCCGCAGCGTGTCGCGGATCGACTTCAACCACATCGGCTGCTGCTCCGGGCGGCGCGCATCAGTACCTGACCCGCGGGTCGAACAGCGAGTAGCTCAGGTCGACCGCGAGGTTGACCAGCACGTACACCGCCGAGAAGATCAGGATCATGCCCTGGATGATCGGATAGTCGCGACGCAGGATCGCGTCGACGGTGAGCCGGCCGATGCCGGGGATCGCGAACACGGTCTCGGTGACGATCGAGCCGCTGATCAGCAGCGCGACCCCGATGCCGACCACGGTGACGATCGGGATCGCGGCGTTCTTCAGCGCGTGCCCGAGCAGCACCTCGCCGGTCGCGAGCCCCTTGGCCTGCGCGGTGCGGACGTAGTCCTGCGCGAGCACGTCGAGCATGCTCGCGCGGGTGATGCGCGCGATCAGCGCCATGTACACCGTGCCGAGCGCGATGCTGGGCAGCACCAGGTGCCGCGCCCACTCCCACACGCCCTCGGCGATCGGCTTGTAGCCCTGCACCGGCAGCCACTCGAGGTTCACCGAGAACAGCAGGATCAGCCCGTAGGCGAGCACGAAGACCGGTACCGAGAAGCCGATCACCGAGGTCCCCATCACCACGCGGTCGATCCACGAGCCCGCGCGCCACGCCGCGAGGACGCCGAGCGGGACCGCGACCAGCACCGCGACCAGCAGCGTGCACAGCGTCAGCGCGGCGGTCGGCTCGATGCGCTGCGCGATCAGCGTCGTGACCGGCAACTGCGTGAAGATCGACACGCCGAGGTCGCCGTGCATCAGCGCCCACACCCACGAGCCGAAGCGCACGAGGAAGGGCTCGTCCAGGCCGAGGGTCGCGCGGATTCGCGCGATGTCCTCGGCCGTCGCGATGTCGCCGGCGATCACCGCCGCCGGGTCGCCCGGTGTCAGGTACAGCAGCGAGAACACGAAGAAGGCGACGACCGCCATGACGACGACGGTCGAGCCCAGCCGACGGATGATGTACGCGAGCAAGGGAAGCGGGAGACGGTGCTGCGGGGTTGAGCCGGGCGCTTCGAGGGTCGGGTCGCGCGCCTATTTCTTCTCGACGTTCCAGAGCAGCGTGATCGGCGCGACGATCACGCCGGACAGGTTCGTGCGGTAGGCGGTCGGGATGATGAACTGCGCGGTCGGGATGTAGGGCACGACCTCGAAGGCGCGCTGCTGCACGGCGTCGGCCGCCTTCTTCGCGGTGGCCGCGTCGGTGGCGGCGAACCACGCCTCGCGCAGTTCCTCGATCTTGTCGTCCTTCGCCCAGCCGAACCAGCCTTTCTCGCCGGTGCCGCGGATCGCGAAGTTGACCGCCGGGTTCACCAGGTCGGGGCCGACCAGCCAGGTGTGGAAGATCGACCAGCCGCCCTTGTCGATCGGCTCCTTGGACGTGCGCCGCGTGATCAGCGTGCCCCAGTCGCCCGCCTGCAGTTCGACATTCAGGCCGAGCCCGCGAAGCATCTCGGTGGTGAGCAGCGACTGCGAGTGCACGATCGGCTGGTCGGTGGCCGAGATGATGACGATCTTCTCGCCCTTGTAGCCCGCTTCCTTGATCAGCGCCTTGGCCTTCGCGAGGTCGCGCTTGCCCTTCAGCGGCTCGGCGGCGATCTCGCTCGACAGCGGCGTGCCGCAGGTGAAGTACGACGGGCAGACCTTGCCGTTCTCCTTGCTGCCGGCGATACCGAGCACGTAGTCTTCCTGGTTCACCGCGTAGAGCAGCGCCTGGCGCATCTTCGGGTTGTCGAACGGCGGGAACAGGTGGTTGAAGCGGATCATCCCCATCGAGCCGAGCGGATCGATGTTCTCGACCTTGACGTCCTTGTTGCGCTTGAGGATCGGGATCAGGTCGGGCGGCAGCTGCTCCCACCAGTCGGCCTCGCCGGCGTTCAGCGCGGCGGCCGCGGTGGCCGAGTCGGGGATGTAGATCCACTCGACGCGATCGACCTTCACGACCTTGCCGCCGGACGCCCACGACGGCGCCTCCTTGCGCGGCACGTAGTCGGTGTTCTTCACGTACACGACCTTGTTGCCAGGTACCCACTCCTCCTTGACGAACTTGAACGGGCCCGAACCGGTGGTGTCGGTGATGTTCTTGAACGGGTCGGTCGACGCGACGCGCTCGGGCATGATGAAGGGCACGTTCGACGAAGGCTTCGCGAGCGCCTCCAGCGCGAGCGGGAAGACCCGCTTGAGCTTCAGCGTGAAGGTCTTGTCGTCGACGGCGGTCCAGGCGTCGGTCGCTTCGGCAAGCTTCTGCCCGAGCGCGTCGCGCTTGCTCCAGCGCGAGATCGACGCGATGCAGTCGGCCGGCCGCACCGGCGCGCCGTCGTGGAACTTCAGGCCGTCGCGCAGCGTGAAGGTCCAGGTGAGCTTGTCCGCCGACAGCTCGAACTTGTCGAGCATCTGCGGCTTGACCTCGAAGTTCGCGTCGACCGCGAACAGCGTGTCGTAGATCATGTACCCGTGGTTGCGGGTGATGTACGCGGTGGTGGCGATCGGGTCGAGGATGCGCAGGTCCGCCTGCGGGATGAACTTGAGCGTCTTCTGCGCCGATTGCGCGAGCGCGGGCTGCGAAAGGCCGATCGTGCCAGCCGCCATCAGCGAGGCGGTGAGGATCTGCGCGGCAAGGCGCATCGAGCGGATCGATTTCATCGGTGGGTCTCGTCCTGTGCGTTGTCTGTCGGGAACCGGGGTGGAAAGCACGCCCCATGCCAGTCGATTGCGGTGCATTTCACGCGCCCTTGCACCACGTGTGCGCATGATCACGCGTCGACGCCCCCGGCACAAGGCCTGCGCGGGTCGTCGGCAGCAGGAAATGGCACGCGCGCCGACGGCGCCCGCGCGGCCACGTCGGTCGGTGCGGCGGCGTGCCGGACGTGAGTCGGGCGCCCGCCTTCAGAGCACGCGCGGCCCGCGAAATCCGCCGCCGTTGCGGCCGATCAGCGCCTCGACGGCGAGCGACCAGGCCGCGTGGCGGGCGTCCGCCGACGGCTGACCGGCGAGCATGATAGCGGTCGGCAGCCCCGCGTCGTCCAGGTCGAGCGGCAGTACCGACAACGGGTTGCCGAACACCGTCCACGGAAGGATCAGCCCGGGGTCGCCGGTGGACTCGCGCGAGGGCGCGACCGAGGCGGCCGCCGGCACGAGCAGCAGGTCGAGACCCCGGATCCGGTCGAGCGCCGACGCGGTGGCGTCGGCGAGCGCGCCGCGGGCATCCGCCGCCTTCGCGGGCGGGATCGTCGCGCCGACCGACAGGCATTCGCGCCAGTGCGCGCCGAGCCGCGCGAACATCGCGGTGTCGGCGAGCAGCGCCGCGTGCGCCTGCGCCGCCTCGTGGAACATGACGGTGCGCTGCAGCGAACGGACCGCGTCCAGGTCGACGTCGAGCGAGCAGTCGATGCGCGTCGCGCCGGCGGCCTCCAGCCACGACGCGACCTTCCCGAGCGCCCCCGCGACGACGGCGTCGATGCGTGCGAAGTACGCATCGCCGGGCATCGCATAGCGCATGCCCTCGAGCGACGGCGGGGCGGCGGCCGCGGCCCGCACCCCGGCGTCGCCGGCCGGCGTCGCATCGCGCGCGCACCCTGCGGCGACGGCGGCGCGCCACGCGTCGACCGCGATCTCGAGCGTCGGCGCGAGGAAGCCCGCGGTGTCGTAGCTCGGCGCGAACGCGACGACGTCGCGCATCGAGGTCGAGCCGGTCGTCGGCTTGAAGGCGGCGGTGCCGCAGTACGCCGCGGGGCGGCACACCGAGCCGACCGTCTGCGTGCCGAGCGCCAGCGGCACCATGCCGGCACCGACGGCGGCCCCGGAGCCGCTGCTCGATCCGCCCGGCGTGCGGGTCACGGCGAAGGGGTTCGCCGCGTCGGTCGGGTCCAGCCACGCGTATTCGGTCGTCTTCGTCTTGCCGAGCACGATGCAGCCGGCGTCACGAAGCGCCGCGATCAGCGGCGCGTCGGCGGTCGCGGCGGCGATGCCCGCGCGCGACACGCTGCCCGCCTCGGTCGGCATCCCGGCGACGTCGTACAGGTCCTTGACGCCGATCGGCATGCCGTGCAGCGGGCCACGGTAACGGCCCGCGCGTGCCGCTTCGTCGAGCGCGCGTGCGGCCGCTCGCGCCGTGTCGAGGTCGGTTCGGACCCAGGCGTGGGTCGTCGCTTCGCGCTCGGTGATCTGCGCGATGCAGGCGTCGACGCAGTCGACGGCGCTGCGACCGCGCCGGTAGACGTGGGGCAGGGGATTCATCAGGAGGATTCCGGGGCCGCAGCCCGCCGATCGGGCCGCGAGGTCGACACTATGGCAGAACGCGGCCGGCGACGTCGAGTGCGTCCGCGGCAGTTTCCGGCACGGCGCGCCGAAGCACGACGCCTTCGCCCGAACGGGGATAGATGCCGGTCAGCGCCGTGATGTTCACCTGGTGGGTGACGACGACGAGCGCGCCGGGGCCGGCCCAGCGTCGCAGCGCGTCGCGCGCCTGCTCGGTCTGCGCGGCCTCGTCGCCGCGGCCGGCGAAGAACGAGTTGAACGCCGGCACCTCGCGCACCGGCGCGAGGTCGAGGAGGCGGGCGGTCTCGAGCGTGCGGCACCACTGCGAACTCCAGACGGCCCCGACCGCGACGCCTTCCGCCTTCAGCCGCCGGCCGATCCGCCGCGCCTGCTCGCGTCCGTCGTCGCTCAGGTTGCGCTGGGTCGCGCAGTCGCCGAGCGTGAAGGTCGACGGGTCGCCGGTTCCCGGTGCACTCGCGTGGCGGAACAGCACGATCGCGCCGTCGGCGAGCGCACGCCACGGGGCTTGCGCATCGCCGGTCGCCGGCGCCGCGCCCGAAGGTGTCTGCGCAGGCGCCCGGGGCGCGGCGACGAGCAGCACGCCGAGCGCGACGATCGCCGCCGCGACCGACCTGCGCGCCGCCGCACGCGTCGTCGATGCGTGTGTCATCGTGCCGCGTGCCGCAGATGCCACTGCGCGAGCGATTCCTCGGGATAGCCGTCGAAGCACGCATCGGCCGGGCGCGCGTCGACGTCGACCCAGTCGGGTCTCGAATCCAGCATCATGTGGACGCGGTCCGGCGGCACGGGCAGCGGCGTGTCGATCGCGCCGGCGTGCGGATGCACGAGCTCGGGCCACCGTTCGTCCCACAGCCAGAGCGCGGTGCCGCAGTGCCTGCAGAAATGGCGCTGCCCGGTGTGCTGCGTCCCGTCGTCGCGTCGGGCGCGGTAGACCGAGAGGTGCTCGCGGCCCTCGACCGTCAGCGTATCGTGGTCCGCGCCCAGGTTGATCGCGAAGCCGCCGGTGCCGGCGGTCTTGCGGCAGATCGAGCAGTAGCAGCGCATGAACGGCACCGGTTGCGCCGATTCGACGCTGAAGCGCACGCGCCGGCAGTGGCAGGATCCTTCGAGTCGCATCGTGGCGTGCTCCTGGCTCGGGGAGGCGATGGGCGTTGACGCGCGCGGACGCGCTGCGGGCGGTCGCCGGCACGCCGCGTCTCGTGCGTGTTGCGTCCGATTCTCGTGCATCGCGCCGCCGTCGTCCCGATGCCCGCACGCGCGCGTCGAGGTTCCGCCGCCCCCGCGTGGCGGCGCGCCGGCGATCGCCTCGTTGACAGGGGTGAGCGCGCTGGGTAGATTCGCGCGGCCCGCCCGCGTCGATTCCGGCGTGTCCGTCCGGGCGTCGGGCCGGCCGGCGTGACCGGTGCGCCGCGCACGGTCGGGGCAACACAGGAGACGCCCACGATGCTGATCGGAATCGACCCCCTGCTCACGCCGGACCTTCTCTGGGCGCTGGGCTCGATGGGGCATGGCGACGACCTCGCGCTCGTCGACGCGAACCATCCGGCCGAAGCCATCGCGGCATCGACCGGCCGCCCGCTGATCCACATGCCCGGGCTCGCCCTAGACGACGTCGCGCGCGCGATCCTCGGCGTGCTGCCGATCGACGTCTCCGAGCCCGATCCGGCTCGCTGCATGGCGGTGGTCGGTGACCCGGGCACGCTCGCGCCGGTCCAGGTCGCGGTGCAGGCGGTGCTCTCGCGGGCCACCTCCGATGCCCACCGGCTCGTCGGCGTCGAACGCCACGCGTTCTATGCGGCCGCGCGCAAGGCGTTCGTCGTCGTGCAGGTTGGTGATGCGCGGCGTTTCGGCTGCTTCCTGTTCCGCAAGGGCGTGATCGCGCGATGAGCCCGACGATCGCGCAGTCGCTGCCGGTCGACGCGTCGCGCGCGACGCTCGTGGGGCGCGCGTGGGTGCCCGCCGATGCGGCCGGCACCGTCGCCGGGCCGCGGGTGTTCGCGCTGCGCGGTGCCCGCCTCGTCGACATCGGCCGCCACGCGCCGACGATGGCGCAGCTCCTCGCGCACCCGGATGCGGTCGGCATCGCCCGCGACGCGCCCGGCGAGGACCTCGGCGCGCTCGGCGAGTGGCTCGAGGGCACCGTCGCGCACGGGCCGGATCCGGCCCACCCGCACCTGCTCGCGCCCAACGACCTGCAGCCGGTGAAGGCCGCGGGGGTGACCTTCGCCGACAGCATGGTCGAGCGCGTGATCGAGGAGCGCACGCGAGGCGACGCCGCCGGCGCCGCCGCGATCCGCCGGCTGGTCGTCGACGCGGTGGGCGACGACCTCGCGAGGCTCGTGCCCGGCTCCGAGCAGGCGATGAAGGTCAAGGCCGTGCTCATCGAGCGCAACCTCTGGTCGCAGTATCTCGAGGTAGGCATCGGCCCCGACGCCGAGATCTTCACCAAGGCGCCGCCGCTCGCCTCGCTCGGCACCGGCGTGCCGGTGGGCCTGCACCCGGGCTCGGTCTGGAACAACCCCGAACCCGAGATCGTGCTCGCGATCTCGCCGCGCGCCGAGGTCGTCGGTGCCGCGCTCGGCAACGACGTGAACCTGCGCGACTTCGAAGGCCGCAGTGCGCTGCTGCTGGGCAAGGCGAAGGACAACAACGGCTCGTGCGCGATCGGTCCGTTCATCCGGCTCTTCGACGCGCACTACGGCATCGCCGACGTGCGGGCCGCGCGCATCGACCTGCGCGTCGACGGCACCGACGGCTTCACGATGACCGGCGTGAGCTCGATGGATCGCATCAGCCGCGATCCGCTCGACCTCGTCGGGCACGCGATGGGCGAGCACCATCAGTATCCGGACGGCGCGATGCTGTTCTGCGGGACGCTGTTCGCGCCGATCCAGGATCGGGACGCGCCGGGCGCCGGCTTCACCCACCACCTGGGCGACACGGTCTCGATCGCGAGCGAGCGGCTGGGCATGCTCGTCAACCGGGTCGACCTCAGCACGCGGATCAGGCCGTGGACCTTCGGCATCGCCGACCTGATGCACAGCCTCGCGGCGCGGGGGCTGCTCGGATCCGGAACCGGTCGTCCGAAGGCGGCAGGGCCCGCCCGGTGCTGAGGGCCGCCGTGCGGTCGCCCGCGCGCGCCGCGGGACGGCCGGGCGCGGCGGGTCAGCCGTGCTTCAGTCCGATCGCCTCGATGCCGGCGATGCAGATCTGCTCGTCCTCGTCGCCGGTTCCGCCACTGGCGCCCACTGCGCCGAGCACGCGTCCCGTCGCGTCCTTGATCAGGACGGCGCCTGGTTGAGGAAGGAAGCGGCCGTCGGCCGACGCGGCGAGCGTCACGAAGAAGTTGGGGTTGTCCTTCGCGCGCTGCGCCAGCGCGCGGCTCGACACGCCCATGCCGACGGCGCCCCAGGCCTTGCCGCGCGCGATCTCGAAGCGGAACATCGACGCGCCGTCCTCCCGGGCGAACGCCTTGATGTTGCCGCCGTCGTCGAGGACCGCGATGCCCATCGGCGCGAACCCGGCCTGGCGGGCGTGCGCGAGCGCGGCGTCGATGAGGCGCCTTGCCTGGTCGAGTGTCAGCGCGGCGGCGGGGGTGGACGGCGTCATGTGGGGATCCCTCGGGTGGTCGATTCGGCGCGCCGATTATGCCCCGGACCTGACCTTCTTTATCACTGTGCCGACCGCGTGTCGGCCGAGAATCGCCATACGGTGATGAATCGGCTGCTTTCGTGCGATTCGGCTCCGACACTGCTAAGGCACGAGTCCAAGATCGTGCTGGCCTCGAACGAGCAACAGCGCCGAACGCTTTCCCCGACATGGACCTGACCCGATTTCCCCGCCTGCGACTCGGGCACCTGCCCACGCCCATCGAGCGCCTGCCGCGCCTGAGCGATGCGCTCGGCGGTCCCGAGATCTGGATCAAGCGCGACGACTGCACCGGACTCGCCGCCGGCGGCAACAAGGTCCGCAAGCTCGAATACCTGATGGCCGAGGCGCTGGAGCAGCGCGCGGATACCGTGCTCACGCAGGGCGCGATCCAGTCGAACCACGCGCGCCAGACGGCGGCTGCCGCGGCCCGGCTCGGCCTGAAGTGCCACCTGCTGCTCGAGAACCGCATCGCGTCGCGCGATCCGCAGTACCTGCACAACGGCAACGTGCTGCTCGACGTGCTGTGCGGCGCGACCTACGAGACGCGCGCCGCCGGCGTCGACATGAACCGCGAGCTCGAGTCGGTCGCCGAGCGCTTTCGCGCCGACGGCGCGAAGGTCTACGCGATCGTCGGTGGCGGGTCGAACCCCACCGGGGCGCTCGGCTACGTGCAGTGCGCGCTCGAGCTGCAGTCGCAACTCGTCGACGCCGGACTGCGCGTCGACGCGATCGTGCACGCGAGCGGCAGCGGCGGCACCCAGGCGGGGCTCGTCACCGGACTGCGCGCGTCGAGCTCGCGCATCCCGGTCCTCGGCATCGGCGTCCGGCTGCCGCGCGAGCCGCAGGAGCTCAACGTGTTCAGGCTCGCCGAGGCGACGGCGGCCAGGCTCGGGCTCCCGGGGCTGGTCGAGCGGAGCGACATCGTCGCGAACTGCGACTACGTCGGCAGTGGCTACGGCATTCCCACGCCCGACGCGATCGCGGCGGTCAGGATGGTGGCCGAGCTCGAGGGGGTCCTGCTCGACCCGGTGTACACCGGCAAGGCGATGGCGGGCCTGATCGACCTGGTGCGCCGGAACCGGTTCACTCGCGAGCAGCGCGTGCTGTTCCTGCACACCGGCGGATCGGTGGCCCTCTTCGGCTACGGCTCGGCCTTCGACTGAGCGGCGCGCCGGCGCCTCAGTGCGACAGGATCTTCGAGAGGAAGTCCTGCGCGCGCGGACTGCGTGCCTCGCGCGCACCGAAGAAGTCGTCCTTCGGCACGTCCTCGACGATCCGTCCCTGGTCCATGAACACGACGCGGTGCGCGACCTTGCGCGCGAAGCCCATCTCGTGCGTCACGACCATCATCGTCATGCCGTCCTTCGCGAGCTGCACCATCACGTCGAGTACCTCGTTGACCATCTCCGGGTCGAGCGCCGAGGTCGGCTCGTCGAACAGCATCACGATTGGGTCCATCGACAGCGCGCGGGCGATCGCCACCCGCTGCTGCTGCCCGCCCGACAGCTGGCCCGGGTACTTGTCGGCGTGCGCCGACAGTCCGACCCGCTCGAGCAGCGCGAGGCCCTTCGCGCGGGCCTCGTCGATCGGACGCCCGAGCGCCTTCGTCTGGCCGAGCGTCAGGTTGCCGGTGACGCTGAGGTGCGGGAAGAGCTCGAAGTGCTGGAACACCATGCCCACGCGCGCGCGCAGCTTCGGCAGGTCGGTGCCCTTCGCGCCGACCTGGATGCCGTCGACCGTGATCTCGCCGCGCTGGAACGGCTCGAGCCCGTTGACGGTCTTGATCAGCGTCGACTTGCCCGAGCCCGACGGGCCGCAGACGACGACGACCTCGCCTTTGGCGACCGAGGTGCTGCAATCGTCGAGCACCTGGAAGTCACCGTACCACTTGCCGACCTGCTTCAGTTCGATCATCCGGACCCTACCTGACGATGGCGACGCGCGATTGCAGCCGCTTCACGAGCCATGACATCGTGAAGCACAGCACGAAGTAGACGACCGCGACGAACAGGTACATCTCGACCAGCCGCCCGTCGCGCTGGGCGACCTTGCTCGCGGCGCCGACGAAGTCGGTGATCGACAGCACGTAGACGAGCGACACGTCCTGGAACAGCACGATCGTCTGCGTCAACAGCACCGGCAGCATGTTGCGGAACGCCTGCGGCAGCACGATGCTGCCCATCGTCTGCCAGTAGTTCAGCCCGATCGCGTAGCCGGCCGACACCTGCCCGCGCGGGATCGACTGGATGCCGGCGCGCATGATCTCGCAGAAGTAGCAGGCCTCGAACAGGATGAAGGTGATCAGCGAGGACGTGAACGCACCGACCTGCACGGGCCGGCTCGCCCCGGTCATCCACGCGCCGATCCACGGCACGAGGAAGTAGAACCAGAAGATCACCAGCACGAGCGGGATCGCGCGCAGCACGTTCACGTAGGCGGCGGCGGGCAGCGCGAGCCAGCGCCGCCCCGACAGCCGCATCATCGCGAGCAGCGTGCCGAAGAGCACGCCGCCCGCCATCGCGAGCAGCGTCAGCGTGACCGTGAAGCGCATGCCCTCGAGGAACAGGTAGCGCCAGGTGCGCGCGATGATGTCGAAGTCGAGGTTGCCGAGCATGCCGGGGCGCGCCGTCGCCGATGCCCGGCGTCAGTGGCCGGCGCGCGGCGCGGCGCCGGCCGCGACCATGCCGGGCACCGCGACGCGGCGTTCGAGCCATCGCATCGCGAGCACGACGACGCCGTTGATCATCAGGTACACGAGCGTCGCCGCGGTGAAGGCCTCGAAGACCTGGAAGCTGAACTCCTGGATCGAGCGCGCGGCCGCGGTGAGCTCGAGCAGCCCGATCGTCAGCGCGACGGCGCTGTTCTTGATGATGTTGAGGAACTCCGAGGTCAGCGGCGGCAGGATGATCCTGAACGCGAGCGGCAGCAGCACGTAGCGGTAGGTCTGCGGCAGCGTGAGCCCGATCGCGGTGCCTGCCAGGCGCTGGCCGCGCGGCAGCGACTCGATCCCGGCGCGCACCTGCTCGGCGACGCGCGCCGAGGTAAACAGCCCCAGGCACACGACCGCCGTCCAGAAGGGTGCGTTCGGCATCTGCTTGACCGCGGTGCCGAGCTGCGCTGGCAGCAACTCGGGGATCACGAAGAACCACAGGAACATCTGCACCAGCAGCGGGATGTTGCGGAACAGCTCGACCCACGCGTGGCCCAGCCAGGCGAGCGGGCGGATCGGCGTCGTGCGGGCGACGCCGACCAGCGCGCCCAGCGCGAGCGCGACCGCCCACGCGAGCAGGCCGGTCGCGATCGTCCAGCCGAGCCCGGCCAGCAGCGTGTCGAGATAGGTGCCGCGCCCGTCGGGGGAGAGCTCGAAGAAGATCCCCCAGTTCCAGTTGTAGTTCATCGGCGTGCCGCGAGACGCAGTCGATCGACCGCGGTCGATGCGGTGCCTACTTGGTGTACATCGCCGGGTCGGGCGTGTCGGTCGGGTTCGCGACGACCTTGCGCAGCTCCGCGCCCATCGGGATCGACAGGTTGATGTTCTTCGGCGGGATCGGCGACTGGAACCATTTCGCGTAGAGCTTGTCGAGCTCGCCGCTCTTCATCACCGCCTTGATCGCGCCGTCGACGACCGCCTTGAACTGCGGGTCGTCCTTGCGGAGCATGATCGCGTACGGCTCGACCGAATACGCCTCGGCGCCGATCAGGTAGTCCGCCGGCGCCTTGGCGCTCGCGACCAGCGACGCGAGCAGGATGTCGTCCATGAAGAACGCGACCGCGCGGCCCGTCTCGACCATCAGGAACGCCTCGGCATGGTCCTTGGCGACGGCGATGTTCATGCCGAGGTTCTTCTCGCCGTTCAGGCCGGTGATGCCGCGCAGGTTGGTCGTGCCGGCGGTCGAGACGACCGGCTTGCCCTTCAGGTCGGCGAGCGTCTTGACGTTGGAGGACTTCTTCGCGACGAAGCGGTTCGCGGTCACGAAGGTCGTCGGCGCGTACGCGACCTGCTTCTGGCGTTCGGCGGTATTGGTGGTCGATCCGCACTCGAGGTCGATCGTGCCGTTCGCCATCAGCGGGATCCGGGTGGCCGACGTGACCGGGTTCAGCTTCACCTGCAGCGACGGCTTGTTCAGCTTCGCCTTCACCGCGTCGACGACCTTCATGCACAGGTCCATCGAGTAGCCGATCGGCTGCTGCTTGTCGTCGAGGTAGGAGAACGGGATCGACGAATCGCGGTGGCCGATCGTGATCGTGCCGGTCTCGGCGATCTTCTTCAGCGTGCCGTCGAGTGCCTGCGCGTGGGCGAAGGACGCGAGGCCGAGCGCGAGGGTGGTGCCGAGCAGCGTGCGGGTCATCATGGGAATGGATCTCCGGTAGGGCGGGCAGTCTTGTGTCGGTAGCGATCGGGCATGCGATCGATCGGGCATGCAATCGCCGTGCCATCGGCGATTGCGGCCCAGAGTATAGGCGCAGCCCCGCGGGCGCGGCGCACCGGCTGCCGCGAGGGGGTGCATCGGGCATCGGAACGCGCAGCGCCGGTGGTCGGCCACGCGCATCGCGATGCCGCGCCGAGGGCGGCACGCGCCCTCACGGCCGGCCGGCCGCGGCCTCGTCGAACGCCGCGCGCAGCGCCGCGCTGGATGCCGGCAGCCCGGCGACGACGCGGCACGCCCAGTCGAAATACTCGCGCCGCCGCGCGAGCGGCCAGTCGTGCGGCGGGTCGGTCGACATGTCGCGCAGGTTGCAGGTCTTGTCGGCGAGTTTCACGAGGGTCGCGCCGGGCGACATCCGATGCGCGTGCTCGACCTGCAGCGTCTTGCGCTGTGCCTTCGGCAAGGTCTTGTCGTCGGTGACCTCGGCCACGATCGACGCGACGCGCTCGCCGAACCGGGCCGCGATTTCGTCGCGCGTGGTGTCGGTGTCCTCGATCGTGTCGTGCAGCACCGCGGCCTGGAGCACTTCGACGTCGGTGACGCCGCCGGTGTTCGCGAGCAGCGTCGCGAGCGCGATCGGGTGGTTGATGTAGGGGCTCGCCTCGGCACCCTTGCGGCGCTGGTCGCGGTGCTTGCGCGCCGCGAACGCGAGCGCATCGAGCAGTCGCGCAAGATCGGACGTCGGCGGCGGGAGCATGGCTGCGAGCGTACACCAGCGGGTCGGGGCGCGTCGAGAACGGCCGGGTGCGCGCGGCAGGGCCCTGCGGTACAGTAGCCGCATGACCATCAGACCCGAATCCGTCGGCTTCTGCTCGCGCCGCCTCGCGCGGATCGATCGCTTCCTCGCCGAGCGCTACGTCGACACCGGGAGGCTGCCGGGCGCGTCGCTGCAGATCTCCCGCGACGGGCAGCTCGTGCACCGGTCGGTGCTCGGCGCCGCGTCGCTCGAGCGCGGCACCCCGCTCGCCGAGGACACGATCGTCCGGATCTACTCGATGACCAAGCCGCTCACCAGCGTCGCGTTCATGATGCTGGTCGAGGAAGGGCGCGTCGCGCTCGACGATCCGGTGCACCACTACATCCCGGCCTGGCGCGACCTGGCAGTCTATCGATCCGGCACCGTCGGCGCGTTCCAGACCCGTCCCGCCGACGCGCCGATGCGCATCATCGACCTGCTGCGCCACACCGCCGGGCTCACCTACGGCTTTCAGCTGCGAACGAACGTCGACGCCGCGTACCGAAGCGGCAAGGTCGAGCCTTTCGAGCAGCAGGGCGGGCTGCAGGGTTTCGTCGATGCGCTGTCGCGCCTGCCGCTCGAGTTCTCGCCCGGCAGCGCCTGGAACTACTCGGTGTCGACCGACGTGCTCGGCTACCTGATCGGGCTCATTTCCGGCGTGCCCTTCGAGACCTTCCTGCGCGACCGGGTCCTGCAGCCGCTGGGCATGGTCGACACCGCGTTCCACGTGCCGGAAGACAAGCGCGGCCGCTTCGCCGACTGCTACGTGCGCTCGACGAGCGGCAAGCTGCTGCCCGCGCCGGCCCGCGACTGGTACGCACCCCCGGGCGCGCCCTCGGGTGGCGGCGGGCTGGTGTCCACCGCGGCCGATTACATGCGCTTCTGCGAGGCGATGCGCCAGGGCGGCGCGCTCGGCGACGTCCGTCTGCTCGGTCCGAAGACGGCGTGGCTGATGCGCCAGAACCACCTGCCGGGCCGGCGCGACATCGCCGACCTGTCGGTGTCGATGTTCGCGGAGTCGATCTACCAGGGGATCGGCTTCGGGCTCGGCTTCGCGGTCACGACCGACGTCGCCCGCACCGGCATCGCCGGGTCGGTCGGCGAGTACTGGTGGGGCGGGCTCGCGTCGACCGCGTTCTGGATCGACCCGGTCGAGCAGATCAGCGTCGTGTTCCTCACGCAGCTGATCCCGTCGTCGACCTACCCGATACGCCGCGAGCTGCGCACGATGATCAACGCGGCGATCGTCGACTCGCGCGCCTGACGCGGGCGCGTTCGGCGGATCCGGCGCGCGCGGCCGGTCAGCGCAGCCGTCCGGGCCCGAGCATCGCCGTATCGAGGCCGAAGGCCGCCAGGCGCGGCGGCAGCGGCAGTCCGCGCGCGAGCGCCGCGCATGCCTCGCCCATCGCCGGCGCGGTCTGGATGCCGTAGCCGCCCTGCGCGGCGACCCAGACGAACCCGGGTGCGCCGGGATCGACGCCGCCGACCAGGTCGCCGTCGGCCACGAACGAGCGCAGCCCGGCCCAGGTCCGGGTCGGCCGGCGGATCCGCAGCGAGGTCGCCGCCTGGATCCGGTCGATCGCGATCGCGATGTCGAGTTCCTCGGGTTGCACGTCGTGCGGTGCGACCGGATCGGCGTTCGCCGGCGAGCCGATCATCATGCCGGCGTCGGGCTTGACGTACCAGTCCTCGGCCGCGCCGATCACCGCCGGCCAGGCGCGTGCGTCGACGCCGTCGGGCAGCGCGAACACCATCGCCGATCGGCGGCGCGGCTCGATTCCGATCGGCGCGACGCCGGCGAGCGACGCGATCTCGTCGACCCAGGCACCGGCCGCGTTCAGCACGACCCGCGCGTGCCAGCGCCGTGCGCCGGCTTCGACCCGCCAGCCGCCCTCCGCGCGCGAGACGCGCGCGACCTCGGCGTTGCAGTGGATCTCGCCCCCCGCGCGCCGGATGCCGCGAAGGAAACCCTGGTGGATCGCGTCGACGTCCATGTCCGCGGCATCGGGCTCGAGGACCGCGCCGATGAGGCGCGCGCGTTCGAGCACCGGCACGCGCGCGCAGGCGGCGTCGGGGTCGAGGCGTCGGGCGCGGGGCGTCACCGACGAGAGCACTGCCCAGTGCGCGTCGAGCAGCGACTGCTGCCCCTCGGTCGCGACGATCATCGCGCCGCGCGGCGACAGCAGCCGCTGCTCGGCGAATCCCGGTGGCGGGCGCTCGAGGAACGCGCGGCTCGCCATCGTCAGCGCGCGCACCTGCGGCGTGCCGTAGCTCTCCATGAAGAGCGCGGCGGATCGTCCGGTGGTGTGATACCCCGGTTGCCCCTCGCGTTCGAGCACGACGACGCGGCCGTGGGGCGCGAGCCACCATCCGACCGACGCGCCGGCGATCCCGGCGCCGATGATCAGGTAGTCTGCATCGAAGGCGCCGGAATCGGGTGTGGCGCCGTCGGCGTGCGCGTGCGTGTCGTTGTCTGGCATCGCCTGGTTACGCTTCGGTTACGAGTGGTTGCGCCCGGGGCGGCATCGATGGCGCTCGGGTGGTGCTCGTCTTCGTCGCGGCGCCATTCATCGGACGGGCGTGGGCCGCAGGCGCCGTCGCGCTCGATGCCGCGGGCGTCGACCATCATACTGTCAGGCCGGCTCGGACCGGCATCGACGACGATCCACCAACAGGCAGGCGGAACATGCACCCTAGGTCTCCCGGCGGCCGCGCAGCACGCATCGTGGCGGCGCTGCTCGCGCTGTCGATCGCGGTCTCGGCACTGTTCGCGCTGTCGGCCACGGCCTCGCACGCGCAGGTGCCGAAGGAATTCCAGCAGGCCGTCGACAAGCGGCGGACCGAACTCGAGCGGCTCGGCAAGGCGGTGCCCAAGGCCGAGGTCAAGGACCTGCTCGTGCTGCGCGACGAGGTGCGCAAGCTGCTCGAGGCCTCGCGTTCCGGTCGCGCGCCCTTCGAGGAGAAGGTCTCGAACCTGCGCTCGGACATCGAGCGCCTCGGGCCGGTGCCGGCGAAGGACGCGCCGCCCGAGGACGCGCAGATCACCAGCGACCGCACGAGCCTGCAGGCGGAACTCGCGCGGTGGGAGGCCATCCTGCGCCAGGCGGACCTGAACGACGGCCTCGCCGAGCGCACGCTCAACGCGATCGCCGAGCGCCGCCGGGAAGCCTTCTACGACCAGGTGCTCGAGCGCGGCGACGTGCCGTGGAACCCGAAGGTGATCGGCACGGCGGCGGAAGGCCTGCTGCGCGCGACCGGGCAGGCGGCCGACTGGTCCACCGGCCTGCTCGGCAGGTGGACCGCCGCCGGTTCGCTGACCCGCCACCTGGCCGGCCTCGCCGCCGCGTTCGTGCTCGCGTTCGTGATGTTCTTCCCGGTCCGACGCTATGTCGAGCGGCGCATCGTCCGGGTGATGCAGCGCGTCGATCCGAGCCCGTCGCGGCGCACGATCGCGGCGGCCGCGATCACCTTCGGCCGCGTGCTGCCCGGCATCGTCGCCGGGGGCATCATCTATCAGGCGGTGCGCTGGGTCGGCGGCATCGAGCAGGGGGGCGAGGCGCTCGCACGCACGGTATGGCTGTGGTTCCTCGTGATGCTGGCGGTCAACGGCGCGACGCGCGCCGTGCTCGCGCCGAAGGTGCCGGGCTGGCACCTGATCCGGCTGAAGCTCGCCGCGCGGCTGAGCGTGCATGCGCTGCTGCTGACGGCGGCCGCGACGCTCGCGATCGACGGCGTGCTGCAGAAGGCCGCGCGCCTGATGGCGATGCCCGAGCAGTGGAACCTACTGCAGAGCGCGGCGGTATCGGTGGTGCTCGCGGTCTGCATCTTCCTGTTGACGCGCGGCAAGCTCTGGCGACAGGTCGAGACCGCCGAAGACGGCGTTGCGCCGACGCAGGCGCGGGTCGAGGACGTCGACAGCACGGCCGACGTCCCGGGCGCGGTGCGCTTCCTGCCCGAGGGGCTCAAGGGCGCCGCCGGCAGCGTCGCGCAGGCGAGCGCCAGGATCCTGCCGAAGCTGCTGGTGGCGGCGGCGGTGCTCTCGCTGGTGATCGTCGGTGCGACCGCGATCGGCAACGTCGCACTCGGCTACTTCCTGTCGACGCGCTTCTTCGTGCTGCTCGGCCTGCTCCTCGCCGCGTGGGGCGTGCGCGCGATCCTGCTCGAGGCGATCGCGATCTTCGTGCCGAAGTTCGCGGCGGCGGCTTCGCCGGAGTCCGAGTTCGACGCCGACGGCGAACGGCCGCACGGCTCGCTGCTGTCGTTCTGGCTCGGGCTCGGCGTCGACGTTCTCGTCGTGATCCTGTTCGCGCCCACCGTCTTCATCGCGCTGGGTGCCGATCCGACCGACGTGCAGGCGACGGTGCGCGACGCGTTCTACGGCTTCAAGGTCGGCAACGTCACGATCTCGGTCGCGAACCTGCTGAGCGCGATCGTCGTGTTCGCCGTCATCCTCGGCGTCACGCGATTCGTGCAGCGCGTCGCCGACAACAGGTTGTTCCCGTCGCTTCGCATCGATTCGGGCGTCAGCGATTCCTTCAAGACGCTGATCGGCTACGTCGGATTCGTCATCGCCGCGCTCGCTGCGATCGGCACCGTCGGGCTCGATCTCTCGAGCATCGCGATCGTCGCCGGTGCGCTGTCGGTGGGTATCGGTTTCGGCTTGCAGTCGATCGTCAACAATTTCGTCTCGGGCCTGATCCTGCTGTTCGAGCGCCCGATCAAGAAGGGCGACTGGATCCGCGTCGCCTCGGGCGAAGGGCTGGTCAAGCGGATCAGCGTGCGATCGACCGAGATCACGACCGCCGACCGCGCGTCGGTGATCGTGCCGAACTCCGAACTGATCAGCGGCACCGTCACCAACCTTACCCACGGCGACAAGATCGGGCGCTTCATCGTGCCGGTCGGCGTGTCCTACGACGAGGATCCGGAAGCGGTGATGGCGATGCTGCTCGAGATCGTGCGCTCGATGCCGCTGATCATGCGCAACCCCGAGCCCTTCGTCTACTTCGCGGGCTTCGGCGAATCGTCGCTGGACTTCGAGATCCGCGCGTTCGTGCGCGACATCGCGCATTCGCTGAAGGTGCGCGGCGACCTGCGGATCGCGATCTACAAGCGCTTCAAGGAGCGGGGCGTCGAGATCCCGTACCCGCACCGCACGCTGATCGTCGGCAAGGGCAGCATCGAGCCGGTGCTCGCGAAGGATGCGAACTCGGACATCGACGCGTCGTCGGCGGGCGCCGAACGGGGCGACGAGATCGAGGGCCGACGGGTCGCGCGCGGCGACGCGGTCGGCGGCAGGCGGCGCCGCGCCAGGGAAGGCGTCGCCGGATAGCCGGTGCCCCGGCCGGGGCGCGTCGGCGCAGGCCTGCGCCGCGGGCGTGGCTTTGCGCAGCGGTCGAATCGGGTCGATCATCGGGGTCCGGACCCGCTGTCGGGGCACCGATGGAGGCGCGCACATGGACAGTCTCGAAGCCCGAAGCGCAGCGCCCGGCGATTCTCCGGCGCGCCACCACGTCGTGATCGTCGGCGCCGGCTTCGGTGGGCTCGAGGCGGCGAAGCGCCTGGACTCGGGCGCCGTGCGGGTCACGCTGATCGACCGCAGCAACCACCACCTGTTCCAGCCGCTGCTCTACCAGGTCGCGACGGCCGGCCTGTCGGCGCCGGCGATCGCGGCGCCGATCCGCCACATCCTCCGCCGCCAGCGAAACCTGACCGTGCTGCTGCACGAGGTGGTGGGCATCGACCACGAGACGAAGCGGGTGCTGGTGCGCGACGCCGAGCCGATCGCGTGGGACTCGCTGATCGTCGCGAGCGGCGCGACCCACAGCTACTTCGGAAACGACGGGTGGGCGCGGGTCGCGCCCGGCCTCAAGACGCTCGCCGACGCGATGACGATCCGCAGCAAGGTGCTGCTGGCGTACGAGCACGCCGAGCGCGATCCGGCCGGCGCCGATCCGTGGCTTCGCTTCGTCGTGATCGGTGGCGGGCCGACCGGCGTCGAGATGGCGGGCACGCTCGCCGAGATCGCGCGCCACACCCTGCGCGACGAGTTTCGGCGCATCGCGCCGAAGGCGGCCGAGATCGTGCTCGTCGAGGCTTCGTCGCGCATCCTCTCGATGTACCCGAAGGCGTTGTCGGACAGCGCGCTCGAGCAGTGTCGCACGCTCGGCGTCGACGTGCGGCTGGACCGAAAGGTCGTCGCGATCGACGAGGACGGCGTGACGCTGGAGGGCGGTGCGCGGCTTGCCTCGCGCACGGTGATCTGGGCGGCCGGCGTGCAGGCGTCGCCGCTGGGTCGCGCGCTCGACGTGCCGCTCGACCGTGCGGGGCGGGTGCCGGTGAACGCGGACCTGGGCGTTCCGGGCCGGCCGGGCGTCTACGTGATCGGCGATCTGGCGGCAGCGACGAGCAACGGCAACCCGGTTCCGGGCGTCAGTCCCGCCGCCAAGCAGATGGGTCGCCAGGCCGCGCGGAACCTGCTGCGCGCCATCCGGGGCGAACCGGGCGAAGCCTTCGTCTATCGCGACTACGGGTCGATGGCGACGATCGGGCGCAGTCGTGCGATCGCGAAGATCGGGGCGATCGAGCTGCGCGGCTATCTCGCGTGGCTCGCGTGGCTGTTCGTCCACCTGTTCTTCCTGATCGGATTCCGGAACCGCCTGATGGTGATGACCGATTGGGCGTGGGCCTACTGGACCTTCAATCGTGGCGCGCGCGTCGTGTGGGACGGGCCCGACGAGCCGGGCACCCGCAGGCCGCGATCACCGGCGGGTCCGCCTGGACCCTGAGCCGGCGGGCGCGATCGTGCCGCTCGTCGCGCCGTGCGCCGGCGCGGCGTTCAGTCGCGCGGCGTTGCCGCCGCCTGCGCGGCCAGCGACGACCAGGCCGCAGCGAGCGGACGCTCGCGCTCGGCGTCGAGCCACTCGCTCGCCCACGCGGCGGCGGGTGCCCGGCCGACCAGGTGCGAGGCGTTGGCGGCGAACTTGCGGATCGCACCGTCGGCGTCGAGCTGCAGCGCCGGATCGTCGCCCCGGACCACTGCCGACGCCTCGAGGGTGCCGGCACGCACCGACAGCGTCGCACCGCGCCGCGCGTCACGCGTCAGCGCGTCGTCGACCCGGACCTGCACCAGCGCCTCGAGGCGACGCAGCACCGGATCGTCGAAGCGCGGCGCATCGTAGCTCGCGGCGTCGAGCGCGTCGAAGCGCAGCATCGCCGCGAGCCCGAAGCTCAGGCTGAACTGGGCAGCGAGCGGTGTCGCCGGCCGAGGATTGCTGCAGTAGGTCGTCGCCTCCTCGTACACCGACAGCGTGATCGCGTCGATGCGCTCGAGGATCGCGTGCGGATCGGCGCGCGATCGCTCGCGTGGGTCGCCTGCCGATTCACCGGCCGATTCGCGCAGGCGCCGAAGTACCCGACGCGCGGCGAGCGCGCCGAAGTGCACGTGGCGCACGGCCGCGAAGGGCTTCAGGTACGCGTCGGCGACGAGGTCGGTCGCCGGGTCGGGCAGGCCGGTCGCCGGCCGGCACAGGTGATCGGCGTACCACGCGAGCGCGTCTGGCGGCGCGTCGAAGCCGGAGAGGGACGCGAAGGCCGCGTCGAGTCCCAGGCTCGCGCTGTGCGCGAGGTAGCCGTTGCGCACGCTGCGCCCGGTTCGGATCGGCAGGTACAGGCTCGAGGGCAGCTGGCAGGCGGCGATGTCGACCGCGTTCATCGCCTGGCGCGCGTCCGCGCCGAGCAGCGCGGCCGCGCCCGCCGCGACGCCCAGACCCGGCCAGTTGCCGTCGACGTGCAGCCCCGGTTGCACGCGCAGCCAGCCGCCGGCGCGCGCACCGACTTCGTAGCCCAGCACGAACGCGCCGATGAACGCGTCGAGCGTCGCGCCGCGCGCGAGCGCCAGCGGCAGCAGTGCGGCGAAGGTGGCGATGCCCGGACGGCCGTGGGCGAACGCGTGACCTTCGCAGGCTTCGTGCCAGGTCGGCCCGATCGCGAGCACCTGCGTCGCGGCGCGAAGGCCCAGCGCACGACCGCCGGGAAACGCGAAGGCGCCGCCTTCGAGGTCGGCCGAACGCGCCTCGAGCGCCGCGACTTCCGGCGCACGCCGGCCCGCGAGCGCGCAGCCGAGCGTGTCGAGCACGATCAGCCGCGCGTGCCGATCGATCGGCGCCGACGGCGAGCGCCCGATGCGGCACTCGATCGAGGCCCGGATCGCCTCGACGTGCTGCGTCCAGCGGCTCACGAACGCGCCCCGGCGCTGTCGCTCAGCGCTTGTCGGCGCCGGTCTTGCGTACCGCGTCGATCCACAGCCGACGCTCCTTCGCGAAGCGGGCGTCGGCGTCGCCGACCGCGACGACGAGCGGCTGCGCCGACGACTTGCCGAGACCCGCACGATACTCGGCGGACGACGCGACGCTCGCGAACACCTCGCGCAGTCGCGCGGTCTCGGCAGCCGGCGTGGCGGTGCGAACGAACAGGCCGAACCAGACCGGCGCGTCCAGCGACGGAAAGCCTGCCTCGACCAGCGTCGGCGTATCGGGCAGGCCGGAGAAGCGCGTGCCGGTGGTGACCGCGAGGGGAACCAGCTTGCCGTCCTTGATGTGCGGGAGCACCGCCTGCGAGGCCAGCAGCGTGAAGCCGATGCGGCCGGACAGCAGGTCGCTCATCTGCGGCGCCGCGCCCTGGTAGGGCACGTGCAGGAACTCGACGCCGGCCGCCGTCGCCAGCGACTCGGTCGTGAGGTGTGCAAGCGAGCCGATGCCGTTCGAACCGTAGCTGAGCTTGCCCGGCTCGCGCTTCGCGAGCGCGATGAACTCGCCGATCGACTTGACCGGGATCACGTTCGGGTTGACCACCAGGACGTTGGGGAACGCGCCGAGCATGCCGACGTACTTGAAGTCGGTCTCCGGGTCGTGATTCGCCTTGCGCCCGAGCGCCTTGTTGATGAACAGCTGTCCCTGGCCGGCGACCAGCAGCGTCAGGCCGTCGGCGGGTTCGCTGGCGACGAACTCCGACGCGATGCCGCCGGCGGCGCCGGCCTTGTTCATCACGGTGACCGGCTGCCCGAGCGCCGGCGCGAGACGGTCGGCGGCGAGCCGGGCGATCGCGTCGGTCGGCCCGCCCGCCGGGAAGGGAACGATCACGCGAAGCGGCTTCGACGGAAAGCCCTGCGCGTGCGCGGCGAACGCGAAGCCGGCGACACCGAGCGCCAGGGCGCTGCGCAGGATCGCGAGACGTCGGCTGGCGCGCGCGCTCGATCGCGGGTGCTGTGATGGGATGGTGTTCGGCATGTGTCGCTCCAGGCAAGTCATCCGGTGCAGCGAGTCGCGACCGGTTCTTCGGGGGAGTGTAGTGCGGGCCCTGCGAGGCTCCAAGCACGCGGGGGGCGGTTTCGAAAGGCCGGCGACGAGGCTCGGGCGCGCGGCGATCGCCGCGCTCGCGCCGGCGCATCGCGCAGTGGATGATCCAGGTCAAGCGCGCCCGCATTCGCGGCGCGCGGGGCCTTGAAACGCGCGCCACGACCGGTCATGCTCGACGCTCGACGGATCGAGATCTCACCATGACGCACAAGGCCCTGCAGATCATCCGCGCCGAGCACGGCGCGCTGTCGGCGATGCTGCACGCGCTGCGCGCGCTGTGCCCGAAGGAAGGCGTGTCGCCGACGGCGGCCGACTTCGAGCTGATGCGCGCCATCCTCTTCTACATCGACGAGTTCCCGGAGCGCCTGCACCACACGAAGGAGAGCGAACTGCTGTTCCCGATGGTGCGCCGGCGCGCGCCCGAATCGGCGGCGATGCTCGATCGGCTCGACGCCGAGCACGCGCGCGGCGAATCGGCGATCCGCGACCTGCAGCACGACCTGCTCGCGTGGGAGCAGATGGGCACGCCGCGGCGCGATCGCTTCGCCAGCGAGCTCAAGCGCTACGCCGACTTCTATGCAGGCCACCTGCAGCTCGAGGAGACCGCGGTGCTGCCGCTGGCCGCGCGGGTGCTCGACGCCGACGACTG
This sequence comes from Lautropia sp., assembly GCA_050248115.1. Taxonomy (GTDB): domain Bacteria; phylum Pseudomonadota; class Gammaproteobacteria; order Burkholderiales; family Burkholderiaceae_E; genus Lautropia. The sequence continues at coordinate 417,645 of JBFWSZ010000004.1, read as the reverse complement.
GTCCCTGCTCGACGCCGCGTTCGAACTGAACCGCGACCCGCTCACCGGGCACGAGCCCTCCGACGAATACCGTTCGCTGTTCACCCGGATCCTGAACCTGGCGCCTGCGCCGATCGGCCTCGGCGACGCGCGCCCGCGTCAGGCGCCGAGGTAGCGCGACCAGAGGCTGCGATCGGCGGCCAGCTCGGCCGAGCTGCCGCGCCAGGCGACCCGCCCGCGCTCGATGATCAGGTGCCGGTCGGCGAGCTCGACGAGCCGGTTGACGTACTTGTCGATCACGAGGATCGTCTGTCCGGCGGCGCGCAACTGCGCGAGGCAGCGCCAGATCTCCTCGCGGATCAGCGGCGCGAGTCCCTCGGTCGCCTCGTCGAGGATCAGCAGCTTCGGGTTCGTCACCAGCGCCCGGCCGATCGCGAGCATCTGCTGCTCGCCGCCGGAGAGCTGGTTTCCCAGGTTGTCGCGCCGCTCGTGCAGCCGCGGGAACAGCGCGTAGACCTTCGCCGGCGTCCACGGATCGGTGCTGCCGTTGCGGTTCGCGACGAACGCGCTCAGGTGCTCGTCGATCGTCAGGTTCGGAAAGACCTGGCGCCCCTCGGGCACCACCGCCATGCCGAGCCGCGCGATCGCGTCGGGTGCGGCAGCGCCGATCTCCGCGTCGTCGAAGCGGATCCGACCCGCGCGAGGACGCGTCAGGCCGGTGATCGATCGCACCAGCGTCGTCTTGCCCATGCCGTTGCGCCCCAGGAGGCCGACGACCTCTCCCCGCGCGATCGACAGGTCGACGCCGAAGAGGATCTGGCTCGCGCCGTAGGCGGTCACGAGCCCGTCGACACGCAGCAGCGGCGTGCGGCCCTCGGTCGGATCGCGCGCGCTGGCCGAGGTCTGCGGCGCGCTCACGACGCGGCGCCCTCGTCGCCGAGATAGGCGGCGATCACCGCGGGGTCGCTGCGCACGAGCCCCGGCGCGCCGGACGCGATCACCGCGCCGTTCACCAGCACGCTGACGACGTCCGCGAGCCGGAACACCGCGTCGACGTCGTGCTCGACCAGCAGCACCGTCGCCTTGCGCTTCACCTGCTCGATCAGCTCGACCATGCGCGCCGACTCCTCGGGCCCGGTGCCGGCGAGCGGTTCGTCGAGCAGCAGCAGCGCGGGTTTCGTCGCGAGCGCGAGGCCGACCTCCAGCGCCCGCTGCTCGCCGTGTGCGAGCGACTCGGCCCGAGCGTTCGCCCGCGCGCCCAGGCCGAGCTCGTCGAGCAGCGCGCGCCCCTCGTCGAACAGCGCGCGCTCCCGCGCGACCGGGCGCCAGAACGACAGGCTCGACCCGCTTCTCGCCTGCACCGCGAGCGCGATGTTCTCGAGCACCGTCATCGAGCGGAACAGCCGGGTGATCTGATAGGAGCGGGTGAGGCCGCGCGCGACCCGGGCGTGGACCGCGAGCGTGGTGATGTCCTCGCCGCGCAGCAGGATCCGGCCGCGATCGGGGACGATCGCGCCGGCGATCTGGTTGATCAGGCTGGTCTTGCCGGCGCCGTTCGGGCCGATCAGCGCGTGCAGCTGTCCGGCCTGCACCTGCAGGCTCACGCCGTCGGTGGCCTGCACGCCACCGAAGCGCTTGGCGAGATCCTCGATCGAGAGCAGCGCGCTCACGGCCCGGTCCCGTCGCCGTTGCCGTTGAAGGTGGCTGCGCGCCGCCATCGGATGCCGCTCAGGCCACGCGGCGCGAACAGCACCACCGCGAGCAGGATCCAGCCGACGTAGAACTGCCAGTAGGTCGTGAAATCGGCGGCGATCTCCTCGAGCACCAGCAGCGTCAGCGCGCCGAGCGCGCCGCCCCACAGCGTGCCGACGCCGCCGATGATGATCATCACCATCATCGTGCCGGACTGCGACCAGTGCAGCAGGTTCGGGCTCACGTAGTTCTGCTGGTTCGCCATCAGCGCGCCGGCGAGTCCGCCGAACGCGCCGCCGATCACGAACAGGATCAGCTTGTAGCGCCACGTGGGAAAGCCGATCGATTCGGCGCGGACGTCGTCTTCGCGCATCGCGGCGACCACGCGGCCGAAGCGCGAGTGCGCGAGGCGGTGCGCGACGAGCATCGTCAGCGCGAACACGGCCAGCACGAGGAAGTAGAAGTGCGTGTCGTCCTGGAAGTCGATGCCGAAGAAGTCGAGCCTGCGCTCGAGGTTCAGCCCCTCGTCGCCGCCCCAGGCCTTGATCGAGTTCGCGAGGTAGAACAGCATCTGCGCGAACGCGAGCGTGATCATGATGAAGTAGACGCCTCGCGTGCGCAGCGAGATCGCGCCGATCGCCGCCGAGGCCAGTGCGGCGCACGCCATCGCAGCGGCCAGGTTGAGCCACCCGTTGGCGAACCCGGCGTTGCTCAGCAGCGTGACCGTGTAGGCGCCGAGCCCGACGAAGGCCGCGTGGCCGAACGACACGAGGCCGCCGTAGCCGAGCACCAGGTTCAGGCTGGTGGCGGCGATCGCGAACACGCCGATGCGCGATGCAGTGCTGACGTAGAACGCGCTGTCGATCGCCTCGAGGAAGGCGGGCAGGCCGAGCAGCACGACGCCGAGCACGGCGAGCCCGATCGCGCCGGCACGGCGTCGGCCCGCGTCGGCGCGATCGGGTGGCGGTGGCGCGGGGCGATTCGGGCCGCTCATCCGCGCGCCGGGAACAGGCCCTGCGGCCGGACGAACAGCACGATCGCCATCAGCAGGTAGACGATCACCGAGGACAGCGCGGGGCCGGCGGCGCTGGCGAACTGCGGCGGCAGGAACAGGCCGAACAGCGGCGGAAGCGCCGTGCGTCCGAAGGTGTCGACCAGGCCCACCAGCAGCGCGCCGAAGAACGCACCCCGGATCGAGCCGATCCCGCCGATCACGATCACGACGAACGCGAGGATCAGGATGTTCTCGCCCATGCCGACCTGCACCGCGAACAGCGGGCCGAGCAGCGCGCCGGCGATCGCGCACAGCGCCGCACCGATGCCGAACACCATCGTGAACAGCCGCTCGATGTTCACCCCCATCGCGAGCGCCATCTCCCGGTTCGACGCGCCGGCACGCACCAGTGCGCCCAGGCGCGTCCGCGCGACGAGCAGGTAGAGCAGCACCGCGATCGCCAGCCCGACGCCGATGATCAGCAGCCGGTACGAGGGGTAGAGCAGCCCCGGCACCAGCTCGACCGGTCCTGCCAGCGCGTCGGGCGCGGACAGCGCTAGGTCGGTGCCCCAGATCATCCGCACGCTCTCGTTCAGGATCAGGATCAGCGCGAAGGTCGCGAGGACCTGCGACAGGTGGTCGCGCGCGTAGAGGGTCCTGAGCAGCGTCGCCTCGAGCAGCATGCCGAACAGCGCGGTCGCGGGCACCGCGAGCAGCACGCCCGCGACGAAGGAGCCGCTGAGCTCGACGAACCAGGCCGCGAGGAACGCGCCGATCATGTACAGCGAGCCGTGCGCCAGGTTGATCATGTCCATGATCCCGAAGACCAGCGTCAGGCCGGCCGCGAGCAGGAACAGCATCAACCCGAACTGCAGGCCGTTGAGCGCCTGCTCGAGGATCAGGACCCCGGTCATCGAGTCAGGCGCGACGCGTCACTTGGCGGGCTTCATCTGGCAGTTCTGCACGTAGGCGTCGCCGTGCATCTTCATGATCGGCTCGCCGAGCTGCTTGTTCATCAGGCGGCCCTGCGCGTCCTTGGTGATCACGCGGAGATAGTAGTTCTGCATGACCATCTGGTTCTTGTTGAACTTCATCTCGCCGCGCACCGACTTGAAGTTCGCCTTGTTCAGCGCCTGGCGCAGCGCCTCCTTGTCCTTCAGGTTGCCCTTCATGTCGCGGACCGCGGCGATGATCATCTGCGCGGCGTCGTAACCCTGCGCCGCGTAGATCGACGGCAGCCGCGAGTAGTCCTTCTCGAATGCGGCGACGAAGGTCTTGTTCGCCTCGTTGTCGAAGTTGATCGCCCAGTGCGAGGTATCGAAGATGCCGGCCATCGCGTCGCCGACCGGACGGATCACGTCCTGGTCGGAGCCGAACCCCGGCGTGATCAGCTGCGTGTCCTTCGACAGGCCGGCGCCGACGAACTGCTTGATGAAGTTGATGCCCATGCCGCCGGGCAGGAAGGTGTACAGCGCGTCGGGCTTCGCCGCGCGGATCGACGCGATCTCGGTCGCGTAGTCGAGCTGTCCGAGCTTCGTGTAGACCTCGTTCTGGATCGTGCCGGTGAAGGTGCGCTTGAAGCCGCTCAGCGAATCCTTGCCCGCCTGGTAGTTCGGCGCCATCAGGAAGACGTTCTTGAATCCCTTGCTGCTCGCGTACTGGCCGGCCGCCTCGTGCAGTGCGTCGTTCGGCCAGGCGGTGCCGAAGAACCACGGCGTGCACTTCTCGCCGGCGAGCGGCGACGGCGCCGCGTTCGGGCTGATGTAGAAGGTCTTCGCGCGCACCGCCTCGGGCAGGCCGGCCAGCAGGATGTTCGAGAACACCACGCCGGTCATGAAGTCGACCCGGTCGCGCTTGATCAGCTTCTCGAAGGCCTGCTTGCCCACGTCGGGCTTGAACTGGTCGTCGTTGACCAGCAGCTCGATCGGCCTGCCGCCCGCCTTGTCGCCGGCGAGCTTCAGCGCGAGCTTGAATCCGTCGAGGATGTCGGTGCCGAGCGCGGCCGACGGTCCGGACAGGGTGCTGACGAAGCCGATCTTCACCGGATCGGCGGCGAGCGCCGTCGAGCTCGCGACGAGCGCGCAGCCGAACAGCGTGGTGGTGAAGAGGCTGGCGATCGATCGGCCTCCAGGAGCCTTGTTCGCGGTACGGTCGGTCATGGTGCATCCCTCCGGGTTGTCGGTCGGACGCAGGACGTCCGATAGCGATAGTTTAGGCCTGAAGCATATCCTGGGCCAGCGCTGCGGGCTCGGGATTTCCCGATCGTGTCGTGTCCTCGACGAGGACCGGTACGGTCAGTCCGCGATCGCCTTCGCGTAGTAGTACGCGGTGCGCGAGCGGGGATTGAGGAAGCTGCGGACCGACTCCTCCAGCTCCGCGGGCCGAAGCGCCCGCAGGATCGAGAGCTCGGTCTCGACCGCGAGATCGAGGGTCGGCGCGTCCTCGGGCTTCGTACCCTCCTGCCAGAGCACGACCAGCGGCCGAAGCGCGCTCTCCCGGTTCACGCTCATCACCAGCCCGATCGCACCGTTGGAGAGCGCGACGATCGTCCCGGGCGGGAAGACGCCGAGCGCCTTGATGAAGCGGTTCAGCGCGTTCGCCTCGAAGCGTCCGCTCTCGCGCTTGAACATGTGCACGAGGGACTGGTGCGGCGTCAGTGCGTCCTGCATGCGCGTCGGGTTCGACAGTTCGTCGTAGCGGTCGGCGATGCCGACCAGCCTGGCCGCCTCCGGCACCTTCTCGCCGGCCAGCTTGTACGGGTAGCCGCTCCCGTCCCAGTGTTCGTGGTGCAGGCCGATGATCGCGCGGGCGACCGGATCGAAGTCCGACAACGAGAACGTCATCTTCGCGCCCAGTTCCACGTGCAGTTGCATGTAGTTCAGTTCCGCGCGGTTCATCTCGGGCTCGGACTTCATCCGCACCGCATCCGGGAGCTTGAGCTTGCCCAGGTCGTGGAACAGCGCGCCGAGCGCCATCGACTTCATGGTCGGCGCGTCGATGCCCAGGGTCTTTGCCTGGAGCAGGGTCAGCAGCATCACGTTGATGCCGTGCGTGTGCAGGTTGTTGGCCGCCATGCCTTCGGAGAGCAGCACCAGGCTGACGTTCTCGTCGGATGCGAAGGCACGGGTCGCGTCGTCGATGATCGCCTGGGCCATCTCGACCGCCTTGCCCGGCGAATGGAACGCGACCGAGAATGCGCCGCGCAGCTGGGCGGCGGCATCCCGGTAGGCGCGCTCGGCGCGTACGGTGCGGTCGCGCGAAGCGCGGTTGCGCGCGTCGCGTGCCTTGCGTTCGGCACGTGCCTTCGCGATCTGCAGGTCGCCCGAGGCGGAGCAGGCAGCGGCGGGGGGCGCGCCTGCCGCCGGCTCGAGCGCAAGCGGCGGCTGGTCCGACTGCTCGGCGCACCACAGGATGTCGACCATGCCGAGCGCCCGGATCAGTTCGATCTGGTTCTCGCTCTCGAGCGTGAATTCGTTCAGCAGGAACGGGTGATCGAGCCAGCGTTCGGCGAGCGACACGTGCATGCCCGGACGCAGCGCGGCGACCGGGATGCGGACGAACTGCTTCTTCTTGCCCCAGAGGCGCATGTGGATGCCGGCCGGCAGGCGAGCCGGCGGATGACGAACGCGGATCTCCAGAGTCTGCGATGCCGTCGCAAGGGCGATCGCCGGATCAGCGGCGAAGAGGCCGGCCAGTTCGCCCGAATCTTCACGGATCCTCGCGCTGGAACGGATTCGCGATGAGCAACTTGCCCAGCTTTCGACCGGTCTGGAAGTCCTCGCTATAAAGTTGGCCACAGCCGCTGGACATCGCTGCCTGCGCAATCAGCGCATCGTAGAAGCGCAGATGATGGGTCGCGTGCAGATCGAGTGCGGCCTGAATCAGGGTCGGGCTGGTCGGAACGACCTCGAAGCGAGCGTAGAAGCCGAGTCGCTCGCGCACCAGCGCGACAGGCAGCGCGAGCTTTCGCAATGCGACGTTCGCAAATTCCTGCAGCACCTGCGTCGACAGCACGCCTTCGCCCGAGCGCCGCAGTTGCGCGATCAGCGCGATCGCGACGGCCTGTCTCCCGGGTTCGTCACCTGCATCGGCGTACACCAGTACGTTCGTGTCGAGAAAGCTTCGCACGACAGGTGTCGGACCCGGTGGGCGCGCAATGATCGGCTTGAGATCGCGTCAGCGACGCTCGTTGGCCTCGTCGCGGTTGAATCGCCAGGTGCCCAGGCGCCCCGGCGTCGCCCGCGCCGATTCCTCGAACGACTGCACGTCGGCCTGCACTTGCTGGGCGCCGGCGAGCTGCTCGAGATATTCGCGAACGGCCTGGTTCAGGCTCTTGCCCATGGCCTGAGCGGCCAAGCGGGCCCGATTGGCCACTTTCTCGTCGACGGATAGCGTGATGTTCATCGAAGTGACGCGCAATCAGAGGGGCACGTAATATGTGTGCACACATTACGGCAAACAGTAGGCCGCGTCAAGACGGCCTCTCGAGATGCGAACTCGGATCGGACGGCCATTCACGCGAGCCCGATTCGCTACGCGCTGCGATCGGCCAGCAGTGGACCATCGTGACTGCCCGCATCATGGCCAGCCCACCGTGTCGGAACACGTGGCAGCACCGTATCATCGAACGTCAAGGCCCCGCGGTCGGTTCGTATGCAGCACACGCCGACCACCCGCCAGGAATCGCTCCATCGCGATGTCAAACAAAGTCCTTGCATCGATCGAGGACGCCACCCGAACGCTCTGCGTGGACATCTTCGTTCGCGCCGACGGCACGTTCGGCTTCGAGGCATACCGCGCGAACCTCGATAGCGGCGTCGGCTGGGAGAGCCTGGCGCGGTTCTCCTGCCTCACCTTCGCGTCAGGTGAGGACGCGCTTCGTGAGGCCCAGCGCGTCATTCCCTGGTTGGACCCATCCGAAACCTGGCATTGGTAGTGCCGGGCACTTGCTCCGACCGGAAGGGCTCCGCGTTTCGTAGCCAGACGGCGCACGGTTGCGAAGACGTCGAACCGATCGGCTTCGGCCGCAGTGTCTGACCGTATCGGTCAAAGCCCAAGCGCGGTGGCTACGGTATGGCTGCTCTACGGTGGACGCAAGCAAGCATCAGGCAGTGTAGGTAATCGGGCCATTCGACTGATTTGAGGCACGCGCTGTTTCGTAGGACCGCAGCGCATCTACCGGATCCAGGCGAGTGCGCCGGTGTCCTTTGGCCGCGCATGGCCGAACCATCGATCAAGTTCGAGTAGATCGTCGACTTATAGACGACTGAAGGTGTCGGCGTTGGCTGGGCGCGCCGTCGCCCGCCAGCGTGCCTCGAAGCAACGCTGGATGCCGACGAGAACGCCTGTGCAGGGCCTATGCCGGCGAGACCGTCGCCGACGACGATGGCATCGCGAAAGTCAGGGTCGCTGTTCGAAGCACGCTCGGCTCAGCCCGGCTGGCCACGGATTGCCAATGCAGCCTATCCGGTCGTCGGCGCCTTCTTTTTCGCCTCGCCAATTCTCTCATCGCACGTGCATCTGAATCGGCCGCTCGTGCATAGAGCGGACTGGGAGCGATTCTTGCCGGGTCGCCCCCGGCCCGGCGGATGCCCGTTCTATCCGGCAAAACAAGGAGAAATGCATGCTGAAGCGAGATCGGAGGCCCGAGGCGGCCTCGCAACCGAATCGAACGACGAACGGGAGCTTGCGCAAGTCGAGCCATGCGCTGATGGTCGGCACGGCGCTCTGCCTCGCCGCATGCGGAGGTGATTCGAACGACGGGCGGGAAACCGTCCTCGCGGAGGCCGACGTGAACGCGGCTGCGGGCGGCTCCGTCGCGGTTCCCGGCAACGCCCTGACCGTGACGATCCCGCCCGGTGCCCTGAGCGCGGATTCGAAGGTCAGCATCGTTCAGGTTCGCGGGGACCTTCCGGCGCTCTCCGGTCCGCTGCAGGCGGCAGGCGACGCCTATGCGATACGTGTGGGCACCGGTGTCACGCTGAGCCAGGCCGTACGGGTCGAGATCGCGGCCAACGCCGCACCGACGCACCCGCAACTCGCCGAGATGGCTGAACTGGTGGACGGAAAATGGCAGCGTGCGAGCGCCAATTTCTTTCGCGCGCGCGACTCGAAGGTGGTGGCGCTCACCAAGGGCGCGACGACGGTACGACCGGTGTTCCGGCGCCTGCAGGCCGCGACCGGCGACGAGGTCGCGCGAGGCCGGGACGTGTTCCTCTACGAGACCTTCGGCAATGAGAACTTCTTCGGGAACGTTGTCGGACTGCACACCCTGCTCAACAGCCTGACGCCGACGCAGGCCGTGGGCGCCGGCGTACAGATCGATCTTGCACGGGTGCCGTCTGCCGTTGCCGGGGTCCTGACCGGAACCGACCTCGCAGCCAAGGACGCTGCGCTGCAGGACCCCGCGGTCACCCGGGCCCTGCTCAAGGCCGACGCGGTCGTCGGCGTCAAGGCCGTGTACGCCGATCCTGCGAGCGACATGGCGACCTCGGCCGGCATCACCTGCGCGCTTTGCCACGTCAACGCGGCCCCGACGACCTTCCAACTCAGCAGCGGCCCGACCCCGCTTCCGATCGGCGCACTGCGGCTCGATGGCACGGCCAATACCAGCATGGATGCAGGCGCGATCCTGTCGCTGACGCCGTTCGCACAGGGCGCCGGCTCCGCTACCGTAACCACGCTGCAGAGCTGGGGCCCCGGCCGCTTCGACGTACGCGCGCTGCCCGACAACCCGCTGGAAGACAACGTCAACAATCCGACCAAGGTCCCGCCTCTCTGGAATTTCCCTGACTTGCGCGAACAAGGTTACGCGTACAACTGGGACGGCCTCTTCAAGAACGGCGAGGCGGGCAATGCGCTCGCGAGCCAGGCCGAAGCCGTCTACGACCTGGTGATGCATGCGAATGGCGCGTTCGGCACGCCAGGCGGTTCGATACCGCCGGAGTTGAGCATCACGCCACCGCCGGCCCTGCTGTCGGCACTAGGCGATGCGGAGACTGCTGCGCCTGGGAACGACATCACCGCGCAGAAGTTGCTCGACGTGCAAGCCTGGCAGCGCAGTCACGTGAGCCCTGCGCCCGGCCCGTACGACGAGGCGCTGGCCGAGCAGGGGTTCCTGCTGTTCAACGGCAAGGCAGGTTGTGCCGGGTGTCATCGGACGGCGGAATTCACCGGGCCGGTCGTCACCAACCGGATCACGGTCCAGCCGCCGCAGGGCGGGCTCGCGGCGGGCATCAAGACACCGGGCCTTCGCGGCGTCTCCAAGACGGGCGCCTATTTCCACGACGGCAGCGCGAAGACGCTGAATGAAGTCGTCGACGTCTACGCGGGCCGCATCACGCCGGCGTTGACCGACTCGGAAAAGACGGCCGTCGTCGAATACCTGAAGTCGCTCTGAGACGCGTGGGCCGGGTCGCGTTGCTTGCCGGCGCGGCCCGGCAGCGACGCCCAGCGCGAAACTGCTGGTCCGGCAAGCTGCGAAATCGGCTTGGTACCGGTCCTGGCGGCGCGCTAGAACCTGGCTCGCAATGTCAGCCTCACCGTTCGGGGCTCCGCGGGATGGAAGTGACGGTCCGAGACCGGGGCTGCTTCGCCGGCCAGTTGCGACTCGTAGAAGTACTCGATGTCGTTGACCTTGCGATCGAAGAGGTTGAACACGTCCAGCGACAGGTCGATGTCGCGATTCAACCGGTGACCGATGCGCAGGTTGGTCAGCAGCGTCGACGAGGCGACGACACTGTTGTCCTCGATCAGTGCGCGCGGGCCCAGGTAGCGCCATTGCAGGCTCGCCGACCAGGGGCCGAGGTCACGAGCAGTCACCGCGACGGACGCGACCCGGCCGACCGCCCCGGGAATCCGGTCGCCGGCGGGATCGGCGTCGCTGAAGCGTGCGCGCGTCCACGCGAGGTCCGCATCGACCAGCAGCCATGATCGCGGTGTCCAGCGGTTGTTCCACTCGACGCCGGTGCGTTTGCTCGGCCGGTTCGGCTCGGTGGTGCCGGCATCTCCGACGTAGACGAGTTCAGAGTCACTCGTCAGCCGCCAGAGCGCGAGCGACGATTGCAGCCCGGCGATCCACTCGGTGCGTACGCCGATCTCGCTGCCACGGCTGGGAACGAGGCCGGGTACCCGCAGGACGGGATCGCCGGTGCGCGGATCGATCGTTGCGGTCGTTCCGCGCGCGTCGTTGCTGTGGAACCCGCGCCCCGCATTGACGAAGAGTTCGGTCTTCGACCAGGGGCCGAAGATCAGCGACAGCTTTGGTGATACTTGGTCGGCGCGCTCGTTGCCGCTGTTCTCGGGCAGTCGGCTCGTGACGTCGAAACGCGCCTCATCGGCGCGCAGCCCGACGATCGAGCGGAACCAGCGCGTCCATTGCAGCGTGTTCTCGACATAGACTCCGACGCCGGTCTGGCGCACCGCGTCCTCGCGGGTCGTCGCGATACGGACACGCTGCTGCGTGTCGAACAGACCGACCCGGATCCGATCGTGCCGGATCTGCAGACCGATCTCGGTGCGTGATTCGCGGCCGAACAAGCTGTGCTCCCAGTCGCGTGCTGCCTTGAGCCCGAATACGCTTCGATCGTCGCGCTGCTCGAACTGGTCCCCGGTCGCCGGGCGATCCAGCGCGTAGGTGAAATTCGAGTACAGGCCCAGGCTGTAGCGCAGCGCATAACCCGAGACCTTCACGGTGCCGTTCGCGAGCCGATCGTGCCATTCGCCCGAGAGGTTGTAGCGCGAGGTGCTGCCGCCGTCGCTGGGGTCGACCGCGTCGAATCGCCCGATCGTGCCGGCATCCACCGCGCGCTGGGGAATCTGGTCGGTCGAGCGCCAGCTGGCGTCATACGCCATCAGCGAGGCAGACCATCCGCTCGCGCGCGTCCCTTTGCTCAGCGTTGCGACCCCGTTGACCTTGCGCAAATGTTCGCCCAGTGTCCACGGGCCGTCGTTGTGCATCAACTCGATTGCACCCAGCAGCGTCGGTCCGCCGGGAACCAGCGCCGAATCCTGCGCGCGTAAATCAGGCGAACTGCCGACGCCCGGCAGCCGAGGGCCGAGTACCGCCGATCCGCCGAGCACGATACGCTGGTAGTTGCGCTGTCCGAGCGTCAGTGCACCGAACGGGCGCTCGAGGTTGCGACGGTAGAGGATGTCTGCCGTGCCGGCCGATGCGAAGTCGCCGCCACGCGCGAAATACGGGCCTTTCCGGTATTCGATCCGATCGATGAGCTCCGGGATGAGGAAGTTCAGGTCTGTATAGCCCTGACCGTGACCATGCGTGGGCATGTTCAAGGGCACGCCGTCGAGCGAGGTCGCGAAGTCGGTCCCGTGATCGAGGTTAAAGCCCCGCAGGAAATACTGGTTGGCCTTCCCGTCTCCACTGTGCTGGGTGACGATCACTCCCGGCACGAACTCGAGCACCTCGCCGGGTCGCTGTGCCGGCCGGCTCTCGAGCAGCTCGCGCCGGATCGTGCCCTGCGAGGCCGCATCCGACGTGCCTACGGCGTTGTCGTAGTGACCCTCGACGACGACGGCATCCAGTTCCACCGGTGCCTGCGCGTACGCGCAGGCGGTGGATCCACCGGCCAGGACGGCCGCGGTTAACAGCGCGCTGCGTGACATGCCGACTCCCCAGTTCTGGTGTGTTCGAATTATTGCGTATGGATACTAGCAACGATCGGCTTGCACGGATGCACGCGAGGCGTGTGAAGTGCCTATCACGGACCATCGGCGAGGGGTGTCAGGTCGACTCTCGGCAGCAGCGCGTCAGGCCGATGTCCGCGGAATTGGGGACGGCGGTCATCGGGTTCAACGAAACCGATGCGGCTTCGATTCAGCTGCGCCGGTGCACGTCGGCCGCGCACCATCGAGCCGTCGTGCCAGTGCGCGACGGTCGTCGTCAGACGGGCGACTGAACGTCTCGCCGTCACCCCGGCGCCGTCACGTTGCAATGCGCTCGACTGTTCCGGAAATTAAGGCCGTGGCGTGCGGACGTTACCATGCGGCCACGTATCATTCCCTCGCATGGACCCGATGATGGAAGGACCCTGGCGCGATGCAATGATTGGCGACGCCCGTTTGCCACCGGTCGATCGCCAGTACGTCACGGCGCGCCGCTCTCGCGCGCGCACGTCCACGCCGACTTCGCGATCCGCGAATGCTCGACGCGGGTACCGGGGGCCCGGTGAGATGCGGATTCGCGCGCACGACCTGGCGGCCGGTCCGTTGCAACACGACCGGGTGCAGGCTAGCGCCGACGATGGCAAGGTGCTCGCCGAATGCGACGCCCCTGAGGGGCTCACGGTCGGACCGATGCGGGTCGTCGATGAGGGGCGGTCATGAAGAGCGGCTACGCCAGCACACCGCAGGGGCAGATCCACTACCGATCGCACGGACGCGGCGCGCCTTTGCTGCTGCTGCACGAGACGCCTCGTTCGTCGGCGGCCTTCCTGCCGCTGATGCGCCGTCTCGGAGCCCGGTATTCGTGCATCGCTGCCGACACGCTCGGCTTCGGAAACTCGGATCCGCTGCCGCCGAAGGCGAAGATGGAGGACCTGGCGACGAGCATGGTGTCGCTGCTCGATCGCCTCGGGATCGAGCGCGCGCACGTCCTCGGTTTTCACACCGGCAACAAGATCGCTGCTGCGATGGCTGCACACCATCCGCAACGCGTGGACAAGGTGGTCCTGGTGGGCATGACCCACAGCCTGGTCGTGTCGCGCAAGGCGCGCGATGCGGCGATCATGGCGATCGTCGCGCGCTACATGGGCGTTCACCCGGAGAGCCGCGACGGTTCGCACCTGCTCAGGTCCTGGGCCGCCGATTTCCAGAATCTCGCCGGCATCTGGTTCAAGCCCGAACTGATGCGCGCGCGTCGGATCACCGAGGCCGCGCTGCGCTTGCAGGAAACCCGCATGATCGAGATGATCCAGTGCCGCCGCAGCATCAAGCCCGGCTACCAGATGAACTTCGACTTCGATTTCGCGGCGACGCTTCGCCGGGTCCGCCAGCCGACGCTGGTGATCGAATGCACCGTGCCCGACGAGGCGCACCTCGGTGCGCAGGGGCCGAAAATGCTGGCGCTTCTCAGGCAGGGCCAGTTGGCGACGCTCGAGGGTGCCGGATTCGATGCGACCGACGCGCGTGCAGCCGATATCGCCAAGCTGAGCGCTGCGTTTCTCGACTGACCTGCCGACCCACCGACCGGCCATTCGGCCGAATCTCGACCGAATCCCGGGCGAAGCCGAACCCCTCAGGCGAAGCTGAACCCGATCGTGCGGGCGTGGTAATGCAGCGCGCCGTCCTGCACGATCAGACACGTCATGCGCCTGTCGCCTTCGTTGTGATGCGAGTGCACGGCGCCGGGCGGCGTGACCATGACCGCGTGTTGCGCCCAGTCCTTGCGCTTGCCATCGATCATCGAATAGCAGTTCTCGCCCTGGATGCACATCGTCAGTGCCATCGAATTGTGCACATGAGGTCGCTGGACGCTCTTGCCGGGCAGCGAATTCAACGCCAGCGTCATGGTGGGGTGAATGTTGCGCGTGTGCTCCAGATTGGCGTGCGACAGCACCACGGCAAAGCCGGCGAACCGGTCGCGATCGGGGTGTTCGTACACGATCTCCAGCTCACGCTCGAGATCGGCGGCCAGATAGTGCACGGGTTCGACCGGGCAGCGCGCGTCGGGATCGACGCTCAGGCCCAGATAGGACAGCGCAGGTTCATCGGTCACCAGCCAGACGACGCTGTCCGTGGTGGCCCGATGCGCGATGTCGATGCCGCCCGGCAGCAGCAGGACGTCGCCGCCTTGCCATCGGGTCTGCTCGCCATTGGCGGTGCTGCTGCCCGTGCCCTGCAGCACGCACAGCGTTTGCGCACTGGCGCGCAGGTTCAGCGCCAGCGATTCGCCGGCCCGAATGCGCATGTAGCGCGACAGCACGAACGGGGTGGTCGCCGGAAACGGGGTCTGCAATTCGGCGCTCAGATCCATGTCGATCAGGCCGGTGGGCGTGGACGCATCAAAAGCCTTGTCGCGCTCGGCGGTGAACTGAACGCTGGGCACCGGCGACAGGGTCATGGCGAACGCGTTGCCCGAATTGAAATACCGGGCGCGCGTCTGCCAGTCGCCCTGCGCATTGGCGGGCCGGTGTCCGCGTTCGATCGTCACGTCGTTCATGGGGTCTCCGTTCGCGCCGGGTCTGGGTTCGGACCATCTTGAATCGTGGACGGGTTTGCTGCGCCGCGCGTACCGAAGATCTTCCAGATACCTGCGGCCGTCGCGACGATGCTCGTGCCGACGAGGAAATCCGCTCGCATGAAGATCAGGTTGCGCGTGGCAGACACGACCACCGGGCAGGTCTCGACCAGCGCCCCGATCTCCACCGCACGCACGAACTGGACATTCAACTGGACGGTCGCCGACGCGTTCCCACCGGCCCAGGTCCTTGCCGCGGTCCCCATCGTTCGATCGGCAAAGGTCATCAGGGCGCCGCCCTGCAGGACGCCGCGCAGGTTGTGATGCTTGTCGGCCGTGGGGAAACAGAAGCGCAACCCGGCGCCCTCGCCTCGACGAAAGAAAGGGCCGACCAGTTGGACGAAGCCCTTGTCTTCGATGGCCGCCCAGCCCTCGGCAGTCAGGTGGCGTCTCGTTTCGTCGTCGTCGCTCACGGTGTCCTTCGCCATTCGATGATCGCCGGAAGTGGATCTCCCGTTGCAGGACGGCGCCGTCGAAGGCTCGGAACGCCTCGCTCGCCGTCATGCAGCCTGGCATGATAAGGGTTGCTGCGACGCCTCGATCGCCCGGCCTTCCAGATATCCGCCGTCCGCGGTGACGGTGCTTGCGAGCGGCCAACGGCCCTCGCAGGCGGGCGACGGACCTTCGGTGCGCGATGTCGCATGCAACAATCGCGGTCCCCCCCTTGTTGCGGAGGCGACCGAGATGGATGACTTGTGCTTCCAGCCGATCACCCGGCTGTCGGACGCGATCGATCGCGGCGAAGTCGATGTGCAAGCACTGACCCATCTGTTTCTCGATCGCGTGAAGGCGAGGGATGCATCGATCAACAGCTATGTCCTGCTTCTGCCGGACGCTGCGCGCGCCGAGGCACGGGCCGCTGCGGCGAGGGCGGCACGCAAGCAGCGCTTGAGCGCGATCGACGGCATACCGATCGCACTGAAGGACAACATCGACGTCGCCGGCGTTCACACGAGCAATGGCTTCGGCGGGCAGCCTTGCAGCGTCGCGACCGAAGACGCGGAGGTCGTTCGGCGCCTGCGGGCAGCGGGGGCCGTCATCCTCGGCAAGCTCAACATGCACGAGGGGGCGCTCGGCGCACTGACGGACAACCCGCATTTCGGACGGACGAACAATCCCCATCGCGACGGTCACTCCCCCGGCGGGTCGAGTGGCGGATCGGGCGCAGCGGTCGCTGCGGGCTTGTGCTGTGCGGCCATCGGGACCGATACCGGCGGGTCGGTGCGCATTCCCGCATCGTATTGCGGGGTCGTCGGCCTCAAGCCGAGCTACGGGCTCGTCAGCACGCGAGGGGTCGTGCCGTTGAGCCGTGCCCTCGACCACGTCGGCCCGCTGACGCGTACGGTCGCCGATGCAGCGCTGTTGCTGGACGCGCTGGCGGGGTTCGATGCACGCTGCACGGAATCGCGGCGGGGTCCTTCAGGATTCGGCATCCCGTCAGCCAGGCGACTCGACGGCTTGCGGGTCGGCATCATCGACGAGTTCGCGGCGGAACCGACCGAGCCTGCGATCGGGGCGGCGTTCGAGGCGGCGGTCGAGCATTTCGCGCGGCTGGGTTCGGAGATCCACCAGCTCCGAATGCCGACGTACGACATGCGCGCGGGTCGGCGCGCCTGCTTCGTGCGGGTGGAAGTCGAGGCCGCCGTCGAGCATGGCGCGCTCTACCACAGGGAGCCGCAGCGCTTCTCGACGCCGATGCGCTCGTACCTGGACTACGGTGCGAAGGTATCCGCAACCCGGTTGGTCGAGGTCGATCACATCATGCAGACTGCCGCCTTCGAGTTGGCGCGTTGCCTGGAACAGGTCGACGTGGTGATTTCGCCCACCACGCCGCAAGCCGCGCCCCGCTTCGACGGGTTGGCCCCCGACAGTGCCGGCACCTTCTGCGGGCCCGCCAATTTTTCCGGCTTTCCAGCCATCAGCGTTCCGATGGGACGGGACCCCCTCGGCCTGCCGCTCGGGCTTCAGATGATGTGCGCGCTGCATCAGGACGCACGCCTGTTGCAGATCGCCGCCGCATTCGAGGCGGCGCTCGGTCTTCGCCTGACCCCGCCCTAGATCACTCGGTCATTGCGGAACTGAAGGATCTCGTCGGTCGAGTATCCGAGTTCGCCGAGAATCTGGTCGGTATGTTCGCCAAGGTCCGGCGCGGCGGTGATCGGCGCGCCGGGCGTGCGCGACAGCACGTACGGATGTCCCTGGATCGAGATGTCTCCGAGTACCGGATGCGAGGTCGTGACCGACATGCCCAGGTGCCGCACCTGCTCGTTCTCGAATACCTGCTTCATGTCGAGTATCGGGCCGGCAGGCACGTCATGCGCGTTCAGCAGATCCACCCAGAAGGCGCTGTCCTTCTGCTCGAGCACCTTCTCGAGTTCCGCCGTCAGCTGCTGGCGGTTGTCCGACCGATCCCGCGGTTCGAGAAAGCGCGGATCGTCGGCGAGCGATTCGACCTCGAGTGCCTTGCAGAGCCTGCGGAACATCCGTTGACCGGACGCGGCGATGTTGATGTGTCCATCGGCCGTCCTGAATACGCCCGTCGGGATGCCGGTCGGATGGTCGTTGCCGGCTTGCGGCGGCACGACACCGTCCATCAGCCAGCGCGTGGTCTGGAAATCCATCATGGTGACCATCGCCTGCAGAAGCGAGGTATGCACCCATTGGCCCCGTCCGGACTGCTCGCGCTCGAGCAGCGCGACCAGGATTCCCTGCGCGAGGAACATGCCCGACGTCAGGTCCGCGATCGGGATCCCCACCCGGACGGGCCCCTGGCCGGGCAGACCGGTCACCGACATCAATCCCCCGATGCCCTGGGCGATCTGATCGTATCCGGGGCGGTCACGGTACGGCCCCGTCTGACCGAACCCCGAAATGCTGCCGTAGACCAGACGCGGATTGATCGGCGCGAGGCTTTCGTAGTCGATACCGAGTCGTCGCTTCACGTCGGGGCGAAAGTTCTCGACCAAGACGTCCGCCGTCGCGACCAGTCGCTTGAGAATGTCGACGCCTCGCGGTGACTTGATGTCGAGCGTCATCGAGCGCTTGTTTCGGTGCAGGTTCTGGAAGTCCGATCCGTGCCGGGCATAGTCGGCATCGAGATCCTCACGGGCCTCCACCTGAATGACGTTCGCGCCCATGTTCGCCAGCTGACGAACGCAGGTGGGTCCGGACCTGGCCCTGGTGAGATCCAGAACCGTGTACTTGCTCAGCGGGAGGGACATGAATGTCGGGCCGATTGCCGCGTCGATTGCCGGGTCGATGGGGGCTTGGGTGCGACCAGCGTCACCCAGCTGCAATGGCGGCACCGATGAGCCGCATTGCCGACGCAGCGTTCTCGTGTCGGTCCGGAGGACGTGGCGTCGCTCGATGTCGCCACGGTACGTGTTTTTCGAGAATAGCAGCGCGCTTTCGAGGGTGTCAATTCGTGCGTTCGCGATCCGGCAGCCGGCGCTCGCCGGGCGGCGTCGGCGGCAGCGTGACGGACGCCCTGCGCGCGCGGACCTCCCGGAACGCCCGCCATCGAACACGGCGCGGTCCTGCCGTTTCGAGACCCGGGCAAGCGCGCCGGCCGTGATGGCGCCCGTCGTGAAACCGGCTATTCTGGACTCTCCGGTAGACGCCAATCCTGAGGAAGAAGACCATGCCTTACATCGAGACCGACGACAACGTGCGCCTCTTCTACGAGGAAGCGGGCACGGGCGAGCCGATCCTCTTCCTTCACGAGTTCGGCGGTCATCACCTGAGCTGGGAGCCGCAGGTACGGTACTTCTCTCGTCGCTATCGCTGCATCACCTATGCCGCCCGAGGCTGGCCGCCTTCGGACGTTCCCGATCATGTCTCGTCCTATTCGCAGGCGCGTGCCGCCGACGACGCGGCTGCGATGCTGGATGGCCTCGGCATCGAGAAGGCGCATCTGGTCGGCCTTTCGATGGGCGCGACGGCCGGGATCGAGTTCGGCATTCGCCATCCAGGTCGCGCGCGCTCGCTGACCATTGCCGCGGGGGGCGGGGGCGGCAGCGTGAACGAAGCGGAAAAGGCGCGCTTCCAGAAGGACTGCGAGGTGTTCGCCGAGCGCATCGAGCGCGAGGGGATGCCGGCGATGGCCGAACTGTATTGTGCCGGGCCGGCACGGGTGCAGTACCGGGACAAGGACCCTCGCGGCTGGGCGGAGTTCAAGCGTCAGTTCGCCGAGGGCTCGGCCGTGGGCCACGCGATGACCATGCTCGGCGTCCAGGGCGCGCGGCAGCCGATGTTCGAGCGCACGGCCGAGCTTGCGGGGATCGACGACCCCATGCTGGTGATCATCGGCGACGAGGACGACTCCACGCACGGGCTCGCCTGGCACCTCAAGCAGCATGTTCCCCGCTGCGGCGTGCTGACCTTCCCGAAGACGGGGCATACGATCAATCTCGAGGAGCCCGCCGCATTCAACGCGGCGGTCCAGGACTTCATCCATGCCGTGGAGCACGGCCGCTGGGGCAGACGCGGCGGCGACGCGGGTCAGCGCTTCACGCTCATTCCACCCGCGCGATGAGTACGAGAGGTGGGCGACGAGGGGCGGGCGACGATCGGCCGCCTCCGGTGTCGTCTACTTCGTCGGCAGCTGCGTGATCGAGACGTTCGCGGGGCGAACCTTCTTCAGCAGGTCCGTGTAGACATAGGCGTTGTAGTCGAGGGGCGCCTTGAGCTTCTTCTGCTGTGCAAGCTGGTCCTCGGCGATCTTGATGGTCGCGATCGACCGGTCGTGCCAGGCCATGTTGTAGTCGACCTTGGGCATGAGTTCGGTCGCGAGGTCCAGCGGCATCTTGAGGAACCTGGAGACCATCTTCGCGGCTGCCGGCCGGTCCTTGGTGATCAGATCGTTGGCCTCCACCAGGGCGAGCATGAACGTTTCGGCGGTCGCTCGGTTCTTCTCGATCCACGCGCGGTTCATGTAGACGTAGTTGATGTTGTTGAAGATGCCATCGGCGTCCTGGAGGATCTTGGTGCCCTTGACCGACATGAGCGTTCGCGTCGGCCAGGGCTCCCAGACCGCGAAGCCATCGATGTCGCCGCGTTCGATGGCTGCGAGCATTTCCGGCGCTTCGACATTGACGATCTGGAAATCGGCCGCCTTGAGATTCTTCTTCTCGAGCAGGCGATTCCAGAAGATTTCGCTGCCGGTACCCTTGGCCACGCCGACCTTCTTGCCCTTGAGACCATCGAGGTCGTTGACGTTGCGGCCCACCACCGACAGCCACTTCTTGAGGTAGGTGCCGTCGGCGACCGCCACGATGCTGTTGTCGAGATTGTGGTTGATGACGCCGGCGAGGTCACTGCCGTAGGCCGCCTGCACCTGGTTGTTGATCAGGAATGGCACCATCGCGGAGCCGGAAGGCCCGGTGTTGATCGTGACGTCGAGCCCGTGCTTGGCGAACAACCCGGCTTCCTTGGCGACATAGAACTGCGAGAACGCCGGATCGACACCGGTGGCGATCGTCATCTTCACGGGTGCCTGGGCGCCGGCCTGGGGCAGTCCCAGGACGATCGTGGCGACCACCGCGAGCACACTGCTGATCTTGCGCATGGGGCAACTCCTGTTCATCGGTGAAAGGGGGCGCACTCGGCGCCGGACGAAGGACCTGCAGACAGCCGAGCGGGTGCAGGCGCGCGATGTCGCCCGGTGCTGCCGCCGTCCATGAAGGGCAGGTGGGGAGACCCCGGGCATCGGCGGGCAACGGGCGGGGAGCGTCGGTTCATATCGCCGGCGAGAATCTTCCCGCGAACGCATGGATCGCCCACCTGAAGAGGCGGTCGGTGGCGAAGCCCAGCAGCCCCAGCACCATCAGCGCCACGAAGATGTCATCCACCAGCATGTACATGCGGGAATCCCAGATCATCCGGCCGAGCCCGGAGTTGGCCGCGACGAGTTCCGCGGCGATGATGGTCACGAACGAATTGCCCATGGCCAGCCGCATGCCGGTCAGGATATGGGGAACGGTGGCAGGAAACGCCACGAACCAGAAGAGCTGGGATCGCGTCGCGCCCAGGGATTGCGCGGCGCGGATCTTGTTGGGCGACACCGATGCCACACCCGCGGCCGTATTGATGATGACGATGAACACCGTGGTGTACACGATGAGGAAGATCTTCGAGCCTTCCCCGATGCCGAACCAGATCACCGCAACCGTGATGAGCGCGGTGGCCGGGATGAAGCGAAGGAACTCGGTGTAGGGTTCCAGCAACCGGCGCGCGACGGGGAACGAGCCGATGATCAGGCCGACCGGAATGCCGATCAAGGTACCGCCGACGAACCCCGTCAGGATACGGGTGAGGCTGACGATCACGTTGGTGCCGAGGCTGCCGTCGCGCGCGAGCTCGACCGCCTTTTCCATGACGCGCAACGGTGGTGGAAAGAGCACGGTGCTCAGCAACCAGGTCGATGCCACGTGCCAGATCGCGAACATGCTGGCGAAGCCGAGCAGATAGCCCGCGAGGCCGGCGAATCGGGGTTTCATTCGGTCGCTCCGATCGGCGAGTTCATGCGCCTCATGGCGATCGCCACTTCGTCACGGATCATCGTGTGCACCTGCCGATACACGTCGACGAAGCGGTCGTTGGTCCGGTTCCGCTCGGCAGCGTCCAGCGTGACGTCGACCACCCCCTTCAGGCCGGAGGCCGGTCCTGCCCGCATGACCCCGATCCGGGTCGACAGCACGATCGCCTCGTCGATGTCGTGGGTGATGAACAGGACCGTCTTGCCGGTCGCACGCCAGATGTTGAGGAGTTCGTCCTGCATGCCTGCCCGGGTGTGTGCATCGAGCGCGGCGAAGGGTTCGTCCATCAGAAGGATCTGCGGCTCGTTGGCCAGCACACGCGCGATCTGGATGCGTTGCTTCATGCCGCCCGACAGTTCCGAAGGGTGCTTGTGCTCCTGCCCCTTGAGGCCGACGAGTTCCAGGTACTGCCGCGCCTTGGCCTCGCGTTCCTGCCGCGGCATGCCGCGCATGCGCAGGCCGAACGCCACATTGCCCAGCGCGGTCAGCCAGCCGTAGAGCGAGTCGTCGCCCTGAAAGACGACGCCGCGGTCGGATCCCGGGCCATCGATGGATCTGTCGGCGATGCGTATTTCACCCGACGTGGCCTTCTCGAAGCCCGCAACCAGGTTGAGCAGCGTGGTCTTGCCGCAGCCGCTCGTGCCGAGCAGGCAAAAAAAATCGCCCGCCTCGATGTCGAGAGAGAAGTCGCGCACGGCCTCGTAGTCGCTGCCCTGCATCGAACGGTATACCTTGCTGACCCCTGCAAGTCGCACCAGCGCCACGGAGCATGCCTCGAGTGGATGTTTGGACGCACTGCGTCGGCGAGGTTAGCACGGTCATCGACCGATCAGGAGGGGGCGCGGCGGGGCGCGCTCCGGCGTACGCCCCCGGCTGCGACCAAATCCGGTACGACCCCCTACACCCAGGCCTGGATCACGTAGTCGTACTCGGCCTGCCCGTTCATCAGGTCGACGCGCTGCAGCCGGATCCGCAGCCCGTCCGGCGTGCGCACCAGCCAGTGCCGGTAGGTGCCGCCGAAGTGACGCACCTGCTCGCGGCGCAGCTCCATCACCTGGAAGCGCGAATAGACGACGATGCAGTCGCGGAGCATGTCGGCGTGCACGCACGGCGCGGGCAGCGCAGCGGCGCCCGCCGCGTCGCTGGCCTCGATCAGGATGTTGCCCACCAGGTGGTTCGTGCCCCAGCGCGGTGCCTGCGACCACGCGTTCGGGTGCTCGAGGCGCCCCATCCGGATCTCCATCAGCAGTCGGTCCTCGCTGAAGATCGACGGCTCGCCGAGCCAGTCGGACTGCGCCGGCTCGACCGGCATCCAGTACAGGCCCTGCTCGTCGAAGAGGGCGATCCACTCCGCCCATCGCTTCGCGTCGAGCAGCGCCGCCTGCCGCGTGAGCAGCGTCTCCACCTCGTGGCGAAGCGCCGCGTCTGGCGCGCCGCCGGGATGGGCGGCCGGGACGTAGAGGCGCTGCGCGTCGGGTCCCCGACCACGATGGTTCGGCGCGATCGAGTCGGCGCCGGTCATCGACTCGACGCCTTCGATCAGTACGCTCGCGCCCAGCGCTTCGTCGACATTCTTGGGTTGCATCGCGGACTCCTTCAGGCCTTGGCGGTGGACGGGGCGGCGTCGGTCTCGGGCGACTGCTGCGGGACGACCTGGCCGAGGTAGTCGCGCCACGCCTTGAACTGATTGCGCATCACGACCTCCGACGTGCCGTTGTTCGAGTACAGCACGCCGTCCTTCTCGGTGTCGCCGCCCAGGTTGCGGTGGAAACTGACCCATTCGCCGCCGTCGGATTCGAGCCCGCGCTGCCCCCGCGTCCAGTTCTCGAGGTCGTCGGCGTTGACCATCGTCGACGGCGAATTGACCAGGTTGAAGTACCACATCGAGCGACGGTAGATCGCTTCGGGCGCGCCCTTGAGCCGGAAGTGCCAGATCTCGGACAGCGTCTCGGCCGGGCCGCGCGGGCGCAGCACCCGCAGCTGCTGCAGCGGCGACTGCACCGACAGGTAGGGGTAGACGAGCACGTGGTGGATGTTGCGCGACAGGTACTCCTCGGCCTTCGCCTCGCCGTACGCCGCCTTGAGTTGCGCCTCGTGGGCGAGCGTGTCCGGGTCGGTGGGCCGCAGCCCCATGTAGCCCTTGAGCACACCGTGGCCGTGCGGCAGGTTGACGGTCTGCACCGAATCCCACTTGTCGAAGCTCGACGCGAACGCGCTGAGGTAGTGGTAGTAGAGCGGCACGTCGGCGTGTTCCTGCTTCAGGCGCTGTTCGACGCGGAGCGCCGACACGCCGGTCGACTGGTGCGTGACCGACGGATGGAGCGCGTCGAGCTGGTTCTCCATGAAGAACTTCCAGTTCGACCGCTGCACGACTCGGTGGCACACCGGCACCGCCTCGACCTCGCCGACCGGCGAGCGGTCGCACATGTCGTCGAACGCGACCTTCGCGTCGCCGAGGAAGGCCGCGAGTCCGGGGCCGTCGTGCGAGAGGCTCGCGAACACGAAGCCGCGGTAGCTGTCGACGCGTGCTGCCGCCTTCATCGAGCAGTCGGGATTGTCGATCGTGAGGCGCGTGCCTTCGTAGCCCTGCCTGAGCGGGATCGCCCGCACGCGGCCGTCGAGGTGGAAGGTCCAGGCGTGGTAGGAGCAGACGAAGGCGTTGCCGGTGTTGCCCTTCTGGTTGCCGCACAGCTGCACGCCCCGGTGCGGGCACCGGTTGTACAGCACGTTGATCGAGCCGTCCTTTGCGCGGACCATGATCATCGGCTGGCGGCCGATCTGGACGGTGGCGTAGTCGCCGGTGTTCGGCACCTGCGACTCGTGGCCGCAGTACACCCAGATCTTCTCGAAGATGCCCGCCATCTCGGCGTCGAAGATGCCGGGGTCGGTGTAGCAGCGACGGTGTACGCGGTCGTCCTCGACCAGTGCGTTCAGATCGATCATCGGTGGAGCGCTCCGTTGGGAAGAGGCGAGCGAATATAGATCAGCCCGGCCGCGGTGGCCATCGTCGGCGCCCGGGTGGCGGTGCGTTCGGCATAACCACCGGTTATGGAACGGCGGATGGATACACTGTCGTCATGGACCTCGACTATCGCCGGATCGTCCACCTCGCGACGGCGGCACGCTGCGGAAGCCTGAGCGCCGCGGCTGCCGAACTCGGCGTCTCCCAGCCCGCACTGTCCAAGAGCATCGCGACGCTCGAGGCCGGCCTCGGTGTCACGCTGCTCGAGCGCGGGCGCTTCGGCGTGCGCCCGACCCGTTTCGGCGAGGCCATCGTCGAGCGGGGCAACGTCCTCGAGGCCGAGATGCGCGGCATCGTCGACGACATCGCCGTCATGAAGCGCGCCGCGAGTGCGAGGCTCGTGATCGGCTGCGGCCCGTCGGAGGCGACGAGGCTGCTGCCGCAGACGCTGCTCGCGCTCGCCGCCGAGCGCCCGGAGCTGAAGGTCACGGTGCTCTACGGCCTGAACGAGACGCTGATGCCGATGGTCAGGCGCGGCGACATCGAGTTCGCGCTGTCGTCGGTGCCGCGCACGGCCTCCGATCCGGACCTGAAGCACGAGATCCTGTACGGCGACAGTGCGGCGGTCATCGCCCGGCCCGATCATCCGCTCGCGCGCCGCCGACGGATCACGCCGCACGACCTGCTCGGCCGGCGCTGGGTGCTCGCGCGTCGGCGCGAGCTCGAGCGCAAGGCGCTGGACGACCTGTTCCTCGACGCCGGGCTTCGTCCCCCCGAGCCGCAGACCGAGACCACGTCGGCGATCCTGCTCAAGACGATGGTGCTGCAGGGCGAGGTCCTGAGCTTCCTGCCGCGCGAGCTGATCCACTGGGAGGCGCGCGCCGGCCAGCTCGTGTGCCTCGACGTCGTCGCGCCGGCGTGGGAGCGCGTGGTGGGCGTCACCACGCGACGGCGCGGGCGTCCGGGCAGCGCGGCCCGCGCACTGGTCGCGGCGCTGCGCGCACAATGCGGGCAGGGGGAGGTCGCATACGCGGCTTCGGGCGGCGCCGGCGATGCCTGACCGCCGACGCGAGCACACGGCGCGGGGCCTGCTTCTTGCATCGCCGGGTCCCCGATCCATCGGCATGGAGAACACGATGCACCTGACGATCGACGCCAGCGCCGAGCGGCGCCGCGACCCCCCGCCCGCCGGCGAGTCGGACCGGTCCCGCGTGCGGGGCCGGTTGCGCGCGCTCCGATCCTGCGGTCTCGTGGTGCTCGGCGTCGCGGCACTCGCCGGGTGCGCGTCGACGCTGTCGAACCAGGTCACGACCTTTCATTCGGGCTTCGGCGACTACGCCGGCAAGCGCTTCGAGATCCGCCCGGACGACGGGCAGCGCGACAGCCTGGAATTCGACGCGTTCGCGTCCTCGCTGCGCGCGGCGCTCGCGCGCGTGGGCATGGTGCCGGCGCCGCGAGGCGAGCCTGCCGAACTCGCGGTCACGATGCGCTACTCGGTGACGCCGAGCCAGGCGCGCGCGAGCGGCGGCGGCGGCACGATCGGGATCGGCAGCGGCGGCGGGTTCTCGATGGGCGGGCTCGGGGTGGGCGTCGGCATCAGCGTGCCGATCGGCGGCAGCGGCCGTGCCGCCGTCGTCGGCTACCGGCGCGAGGTGCAGGTGCAGATCGACCGGCTCGGCCCCCAGGGCAGCCGGGTCTTCGAGGGCAGGGTGGTCAGCGAGGGACCGGATGCCTCGCTCGCGCCGGTGCTCCCGGCGATGCTGCAGGCGCTGTTCGAGGATTTTCCCGGCGCGAGCGGCACCACGCGGGTCGTCGAGGTGCCGGTGGCGCGCGACGCGCGCGAGTGAACGTCCGGTGCGGGCGCCGGCGGCACGCGCGGCCGGTGGTCGTCACCCGGCGCGCGGGTAGTCGGTGTAGCCTTCGGCGCCGTCCGCGTAGATCGTCCTGCGCTCGACCGGCGCCGGTTCGAGCCCCGCCCGCAGGCGCTCGGGCAGGTCCGGATTGGAGATGAACGGCATCCCGAACGCGACCGCGTCGGCGGCGCCTTCGCGGATCGCGCGGGCAGCCATCGCGGCGTCGTAGCGGTTGTTCGCGACGTACGCGCCGGGGAACGCACGCCGGGCGCCGGCGAAGTCGAAGCCGTCGAGCGTGCGGGCGACGCCGGTGTCGCCTTCGACCATGTGCAGGAACGCGATCCGGCACGCGCAGAGTGCGTCGACGATCGCGCCGTAGGTCGCCTGCGGGTTCGAATCCGGTGGTGCGCCGTTGGCGTTGGAGACCGGCGAGAGCCGCACGCCGACGCGGCCCCTGCCCCACACCGACACGGCCGCGTCGACCACCTCGAGCGTGAGGCGGATCCGGTTCCGTATCGGCCCGCCCCAGGCGTCGTCGCGCCGGTTGGTCGAGTCGCGGGTGAAGTTCTCGAGCAGGTAGCCGTGGGCAGCGTGGATCTCGACGCCGTCGAAGCCGGCGCGCCGGCACAGCGCGGCGGCGTCGCGATACGCCGCCACGATGCCGGGCAGTTCGTCGGCCTCGAGCGCCCGCGGCACGACCCGCGGCTTCCTGCCGTCGGCCGTGAACGCCGTGCCGCCCGGGTCGCGCGCCGACGCCGCGACCGGCAGTGCGCCGCCCGGCTGGTGGTCGGGGTGCGAGATCGGGCCGACGTGCCAGAGCTGCGCCAGGATGCGGCCGCCGGCCGCGTGGACCGCGTCGGTGACGAGGCGCCAGCCGGCCTCCTGGGCCGGCGAGTGACAGCCGGGCGTGCGGGGGTAGCCCTTGCCGCGCGGCTCGACCTGCGTCGCCTCCGACACGATCAGCCCGGCGCCGGCGCGCTGGCGGTAGTACTCGACGTTCAGCGCCCAGGGCGCATCGTCCTCGACGCGCGCGCGCATTCGGGTGAGCGGCGCCATGAAGACGCGGTTCGGGCACTCGATCTCGCCGATCGTGACCGGGTCGAAGAGTTCGGCATGGGGTGTCGGCATGGCGGGGGTTCTGGTGGACGCGATCGGCGAACATAGCAGACGCCGCCGGATGCGCGCGGCGCGCCGTCGCCGCCGGGGCGGCGGGCGGACTGCCTGGGACCGGGTGCCATGGATCTTCGTGTACTGCGCTACTTCGTCGCGATCGCCGACGCCGGCAGCTTCACCGCCGCCGCCGAGCGGCTTCGCGTCGCGCAGCCGGCGCTGAGCCGCCACGTCCGCGCGCTCGAGGCCGAGCTCGGCGTCGCGCTGGTGCAGCGGCTGCCGCGCGGCGTGCGGCTGACGGTCGAGGGCGCCGTGCTGCACGAATCGGCGGTGCGCATGCTCGAAGAAGCCGAGCGGGTGCGCCATCGGCTGGGCGACGGGGGCGCGCGCGGTGCACAGACGGTGACGCTCGGCACCTCGCCGACGCTGGGGCGCGTCGTCGTGCCGGCGCTGTTCGAGCGCGGCCGCAGGTCGTCGGCCGGCGTGTCGCTGCGCATGCGCGAGGCCTTCACCCCGGTGCTGCTCGACTGGCTGCAGCGCGGCCACGTCGACATCGCGATCGTCACGAATCCGGACCCCGATCGCGCGCTGTCGCTGCAGCCGCTGATCGGCGAGCCGTTCGCGCTCGTGTCTCCGGCGGGCGAGCGTCGGCCCGGCGTCGTGACGCCGGCGCAGCTGTCGGCGATACCGGTACTGATGACGAGCCTGCACCGCGGCATCGTCGAGCGCCAGCTCGGCCGGCTCGGCGCGCGGCTGAACGTGCAGGCCGAGATCGACTCGGTCGATTCGATCCGCGAGCTCGTGATGGGTGGTACCTGGTCGACCGTGATGCCGGTCTCGGTCTTCTCGTCCGATCTCGCGTCGCGTCGCGCGGTGACGATGTCCGAGGTCTCGGGCATCCCGCTGAACCGGATCCTGATGCTCGCGACCCGCATCGAGGCGCGTCAGTCGATGGCGATCGAACTGGTGCGCGCGCTGGTGCGGGAGTCGTTCGCCGAGCTCGCCGCGCGAGGCGTCTTCTCGATCCGTCCGCCGGCGCACCGCCGCCGGGGCACCGACCGACCCTAGCGCCGCATGATCCATGCCTTTTCGGCATGGCACCGGTGCGATTCGGCATTGGACCCGGCGACGCGCGCTCCCTAGACTGCGGTCAGCCGCGGCTTGCACGCTGCCGGCGCGGCGAGCGCGCCGCTGCCCGCGGGCCGAACGGCACGAGTCGGACGATCGCGAAGCACATGACGACACACGGGGACACCGCACGCATCGGCGTGCAGGCACTGCGCGACTTCATCGCCCGCGCGCTGCGCGCCTGCGACCTGCCGCCCGACGACGCCGCGAAGGTCGCGTCGCTGATGGCGCAGGCCGACCTTCAGGGCTCCGACGGACACGGCGTGATCCGCCTGCCGCAGTACGTCGCGCGGATCCGCGCCGGCGGCATCAACGTGCGTCCGGCGATCCGGATCGTCGAGTCGCGCGCGGCGATGGCGGTCGTCGACGGCGACAACGGCATGGGTCACCTCGTGGTCTCGCGCGCGGTCGAGCTCGCGATCGAGAAGGCGCGCGAGGCCGGGGTCGCCTGGGTCGGGACCCGTGCGAGCAACCATGCCGGGCCGGCATCGTTGTACGCGCGCATGCCGATCGAGCACGACATGATCGGACTGTACTTCGCGGTCGGGAACGCGAACCACCTGCCGGCGTGGGGCGGCCTGGACATGCTGTTGTCGACGAACCCGATCGCCGCCGGAATCCCCGCGGGAGACGAGCCGGCGGTCGTGCTCGACATGGCCACGACGGTCGCGGCCTACGGCAAGGTCAAGGTCAAGGCCAAGAAAGGCGAGTCGATGCCCGAGGGCTGGATGATCGACCGCCAGGGCCGTCCGCTGACCGACCCGCGGCGCGCCGACGAAGGCTTCCTGCTGCCGATCGGTGGTCACAAGGGCTACGGCCTCGCGCTGGTCGTCGGACTGCTCGCCGGCACGCTTCAGGGTGCGGCGATGGGGCGGTCGGTGGTCGATTTCAATGCCGACCACGTCACGCCGACCAACACGGGGCAGGCGATCCTGGTGATCGACCTGAAGGCCTTCGGCGAGGTCGGCGTGTTCAAGTCGGCCGTCGACACGCTCGTGCGCGACATCCGGGCGAGCGAACGCCTGCCGGGCGTCGAGCGCGTCTGGCTGCCCGGCGAACAGAGCCATGGCAAGCGCATCGCGTACGCGAAGGCCGGCATCCCGATCGCCGCGCATCTGCTCCGCGATCTCGCGACGCTCGCGGACGAACTGGGGATCGAGCCCCTCGACGACTCACCCATCCCGGAGACGAGGCAAGCATGAGCGCCACGCAAGACCGCAGACCACCGATCGCGCCGGGCCTTCGCGCGGCGCCCGCCCGCCGGCGTGCCGCGCGCGCGTTCGCGTCGCGGGCGATCGCCGCCACCGCCGCCGCTGCCGCGGTGCT
Source organism: Lautropia sp. (assembly GCA_050248115.1). Taxonomy (GTDB): domain Bacteria; phylum Pseudomonadota; class Gammaproteobacteria; order Burkholderiales; family Burkholderiaceae_E; genus Lautropia. Next base: position 387,809 of record JBFWSZ010000004.1, on the reverse strand, counting down.
GCTCGCCGCGGCGGTGCCCGCCCGCGCGCAGCCTGCCTATCCGAGCAAGCCGATCCGCATGATCATCCCGCTGGCGGCCGGCAGCGCGGTCGACAACGCGGCGCGCGTGCTCGCGCAGACGATGGCGCAGGGCCTGGGGCAGTCGATCGTCATCGAGAACATGCCTGGCGCGGCCGGCTTGATCGGTGCCGGCAAGGTCGCGCAGATGGCGCCCGACGGCTACACGATCGGCGGCTTCAACGACAGCATCCTCACGATGGTGCCGCACGTCTACCCCAACGTCTCCTATGACGCGCTGAAGGATTTCGACCCCCTGTCGCTGGTCGGCACGATCGAGTGGGGGCTGGTGGTCAAGCCCGATTCACCGTGGCGCACCGCGGCCGAGTTCCTCGAGGCGGCGAAGAAGTCGCCCGGTGTCGTCAAGTACAGTTCCGGCGGCATCGGCAGCCCTCAGCACGTCGGCATGGCGCTGCTCGCCGAGAAGGCCGGCAGGCTCGACATGCTCCACGTCCCGTACAAGGGCGCGACGCCCGGTGCGATCGCCGTCGCGTCGGGCGAGGTCGACGTCGGCTTCCAGGGACTGGGCACGGTCACGCCGCTGATCAAGTCCGGCAAGCTGCGGCTGCTCGCGGTCGGCACGCGCGAGCGGCTGCCGATCTGGCCCGAGGTGCCGACGATCGACGAATCCGCGCTGAAGGGCTTCTTCTTCAACTCGTGGTTCGCGATGGTGTTCCCGGCCGGCACGCCGACTGCGATCGTCGAGCGGGTCAACGCCGAGACGCGCAAGGCGCTCGCCGACCCGGCCACGCGCGAGAAGATCGGCGCCCAGGGCCTGACGATCGTCGGCTCGACGGCCGCGGAGATGAAGACGGCGCTGAAGGCGCAGGACGCGCTCTACCGCAAGCTGATCAAGGACAACGGCATCAAGGCGCAGTGAAGCGCGCGAAGGAGCTGCACCCATGGGCCTCCGATTCATGGAGCACATCCTGATCCTCACGCACGATCCGGAAGCGACGCGCGACTGGTTCTGCGACAACCTGGGGTTCAGGAGCGGCGAGCACCCGGAGTTCGGCTTTCCGGTCTACTGGCTCTACATCGGCGATCAGGACGTCGTCCACATCGGCAAGGCGCGGCACTCGGACCATCAGGACACCTACCTGAGCACGCCCGGCGACAAGGCCGGCGACGATTATTCGGGCGCCGGGGCGCCCGGGTCCGGCCGCATCGACCACGTCTGCTTCAACTGCGACGACATCGAAGGCTTCGTCGAGCGGCTCACGCGCAACGGCGTCGCCTTCAGCGAGCGCAAGGCGCACAACTCGAACCTGTACCAGCTGTTCATGCGCGAGCCGGTGAACGGCATCAAGGTCGAGCTCAACTTCTCCGCCGAAGAGGCGATCCGCGCCGGCCGGGTGCCCGCCTGGACGGATGCCGGCAGCAACCGTACCACCGAGGACGTCGATCGATGAAAGCCAGGGCAGCACGCATCCACGAGCAGGGCTCGCCGGATCGCATCCGCATCGAGACCGTCGACGTGCCCGAGCCCGGGCCCGGCGAGGTGCTGGTGCGCCAGACCGCGATCGGCCTCAACTTCCAGGACGTCTACCACCGGTCGGGCCTGTACCCGCTGCCGATGCCGTCCGGGCTCGGCACCGAGGCCGCCGGCGTCGTCGAGCAGGTCGGCAGCGGCGTCGCGTCGCTGAAGCGCGGCGACCGGGTCTGCTATGCCGGCGGCGCACCGGGTGCCTGCGCGACGCACCGGGTGTTCGCGGCGAACCGCCTGGTGAAGACGCCCGACGGCATCAGCGACGAGCAGGCCGCGGCCGTGATGCTCAAGGGCATGACGGTCGAGTACCTGCTTCGACGCTGCCACCGGGTCGCCAGCGGCGAGCTGGTGCTGTTCCACGCCGCGGCGGGCGGCGTCGGGCAGCTCGCGGGCCAGTGGGGCCGCCACCTCGGCGCCCGGATGATCGGCATCGCCGGCGGGCCCGACAAGGTTCGGCTGGCGCTCGAGAACGGCTACGAAGCCTGCGTCGACCGGCACGAGGAGGACGTCGCGGCGCGACTCGCGTCGCTGTCGGGTGGCAGGGGCTTCCCGGTGGTCTACGACTCGGTCGGCAAGGCGAGCTTCGAGCTGAGCCTCGGTGCGCTCGCGCCGCGTGGCCTCTTCGTGTCCTTCGGGACGACCACCGGCGCGCCGCCGCCGGTCGAGGCGGCGACGCTGCAGAAGGCGGGGTCGCTGTATTTCACGCGCCCCACGCTGGTCACCTACACCGCGAGCGACGAGGAACTGCAGGCGAGCGCCGCCGCGGTGTTCGACCTGATGGCCCGCGGCGTGCTGCGGGTCACGATCAACCAGCGCTACCCGATCGACGAGATCGTGCAGGCGCACCGCGACCTGGAGGGCGCGCGCACGACCGGGTCCACCGTCATCGTGCCCTGATGACCGGACGCCGTCGGCCCGGGCACGGCCGTATCGACAACGACACAAGGGGAGACAGGATGATGAAGCGAAGGATCTCGATGATCGCATCGGCGGCGGCGCTCTGCGCCGTGATGGCCGGCGGCGCGCAGGCCGAGGACATCAAGCTGCGCATCGCGTCGGGCCACCCGCCGGCCAACACCTACGTGCAGCTGATGCAGGACTTCTTCGTGCCGGAGGTGAAGAAGCGCGTCGCGGCGAAGACCGCGCACAAGGTCGACTTCATCGAAGGCTACGGCGGATCGATGGTCAAGGTGGCCGACACGCTCGAGGGCGTGCAGTCGGGCATCATCGACATCGGTGGCTACAACTTCGGCTTCGAACCGTCGAACCTGCCGCTGCACTCGTTCCAGGTCATGCTGCCCTTCGGCACGATGAGCCCCGTCGACAGCGTCAAGCTCGCGCGCGCGGTGTACGACAAGGTGCCCTACCTCACGAAGGTGCTCGAGGACAGGTTCGGGCAGCGGCTGCTCGGCCTGATCGCCGACACCGGCTACAACATCGGCACCACCTTCGAGTGGAACGAGGTCGCGGACCTGAAGGGGCGCAAGATCGCGGGCGCCGGGCTGAACCTGAAGTGGCTCGAGTTCGCCGGGGCGACCCCGGTGCAGTCGAGCCTGCCCGAGGCCTACACCTCGATGCAGACCGGCGTGTACAACGGCTGGATCATGTTCCCGTCGGGATGGGTCAACTTCAAGCTCACCGACGTCGCGAAGTACTACACCGAGGTGGGGTTCGGCGCGATCACCTGGCACGGGCTGACGATGAACAAGCGTCGCTTCGAGCGCCTGCCGAAGGACGTGCAGCAGATCATCGTCGAGGTCGGGCGCGAATACGAGGCGCTGACCGGCAAGGTCAACGAGGAGAACTACCCGAAGCAGATCGCGCAGCTCAAGGCGGTGGGCGCGGTCGTCAAGCGGGTGCCCGACTCGGTCCGCCTCGACTGGGCGAAATCGCTCACCGACTGGCCGCAGCAGCGCGCGACCGAACTCGACAAGGCGGGGCTCCCGGGTAGCCAGGTGCTGAAGCTGACCCTCGAGGAAGCGGAGAAGCTGGGCTACAAGTGGCCGGTCCGCTACCCGATCAAGTAGGCGGGACCGACCCGACGCGCGCGGTGCCTGGCGACGCCGCGGCGCCGCACGCCGCCGGCGCGTCGCTGCTCGGCAGGATCAACGACGCGATCGCCAGGGCGTTCCTGCTCTTCGCGGCGCTGCTCGCGTTCCTGCTGTCCTTCCTCGTCGTCGCCGACGTGATCGGGCGCGTCGTCTTCAATTCGCCGGTGAAGGGGACGCCGGAGATCGTGTCGACGGCGATCGTGATCGTCTGCTTCCTGCAGGCCGGCTTCGCGATCCGCTCCGGCGGCATGCTCAACGTCGACGTGTTCGTGCTCGCGTTGCCCACGAGGCCGAGGCAGGCGCTGCTGGCGGTGGGCGCGGTCTGCGGCGTGGTGTTCTTCGGCTTCCTGTGCTGGGGCAGCGTCGAACCCGCGGTGCATGCGTTCGTCTCCAACGAGTTCGAGGGCGAGGGCGCGCTGCGCGTCCCGTCCTGGCCGGCGAGGTTCGCGCTGCTCGTCGGCTCGGCGCTGGCCGCGAGCAGCTACCTGCTGAGCGCGATCGACCACGGCCGGCGGGCGCTCGCCGGCGACGGCGCGCGCGGCGCATCCGGGGGCTGAGCGCGCCGTGTTCGACGCCGGCAACATGGCGATCCTCGTCGCGACGATGCTCGCGCTGGTCTTCTGCGGCGTGCACATCGCGGTCGCGCTCGGCATCACGAGCCTCGTCGGCATCTACCTGATCAACGGCGACATCGAGACCGTCAGGTCGTTCACGGCGAACACCGCCTACGAGGCGCTTCGCGACTACATCTTCGCCGTCATTCCGCTCTTCATGCTGATGGGCGAGTTCCTCGCGAAGTGCGGTGCCGCGCGCGACCTGTTCACGCTGATCGACCGCCTCACGCGGCGGGTGCCGGGGCGCCTCGGCGTCGCGACCGTGCTGGCCAACGCGGTGTTCGCGTTCGTCACCGGCGTCTCGATCGCCGCGGCGGCGACGTTCTCGCAGATCGCGCACCCGGAGATGCGCAGGCACGGCTACGAACGCCGGTTCTCGCTCGGCTGCATCGCCGGCAGCGCGTGCCTGGGCATGCTGATCCCGCCGTCGGTGCTGATGATCGTCTGGGGCGTGCTCACCGAGCTGGCGATCGGCAAGCTGTTCATCGCCGGCATCGTTCCCGGACTGCTGGTCGTGACGCTGTTCGTCGCGTACATCCTCGCGGTCGCCGTCGTCTCGCCCGCAAGGGTCGGCGAAGGCGTCGGACTGCCCGAGGCACAGGCGCGCGCGCGCGCCGGTGCGGACGATGCCGGCGCGCTCGAGACGCGCGCGATCCTGCTGAGCACCGCCGGCATCCTCGCGCTGATCACGCTGGTGCTCGGCGGCATCTGGCTGGGCTTCTTCACGCCGACCGAGGGCGCCGGCGTCGGCGCGACGCTGGCGCTGCTGCTCGCGTTCATGCGCGGGATGCGCCTGCGCGAGATGATGGCGGCGATCGTCTCGGTCGGGCGCACGTCGGCGCCGCTGCTGCTGCTGCTGGTGACCGCGCAGCTGTATTCGCGCGTGCTCGCGATGACCGGCATCACCGGCGCCGCGAAGGAGTTCTTCATCGCGTCGGGGCTCCCGCCGTTCGCGATCCTCGCGCTGATGGTGCTGGTGTGGTTCGTGCTCGGCAGCATCATCGATTCGGTGTCGATCATCCTGCTGACCGTGCCGGTCTTCGCACCGATCGCGGTCGCCGTCGGCTTCGACCCGATCGCGTTCGCGGTGCTCGGCATCATCGCGATCGAGACCGGCCTGCTGACCCCGCCGTTCGGCATCCTGGTGTTCACCGTCAAGGCGGCGGTCGCCGACGAGCCCGGGCTCGCGACCGCCGAGATCTTTCGCGGCGCGGTGCCGTACTGGGTCGCGCTGATGGTGGCGATCGTCGTGATCGCGCTGTTCCCCGCGATCGCCACCTGGCTGCCGAACCTGGGCCACTGACGCCGCGGCGCCCGGCGGGCACGGAGGATGCTCCAGCAGGGCCCGTCTTCAGACCAGGCCGCCGAATGCTCGAGAAACTCCCTCCGACGCTCGGCCACGGGCTGCGCGACACGCGCGCCGGGCTCGAGCACGTCCTCTTCAACCGGATCGACCTGCGCGGGGGCACCGGGGCGATCGCGGTGCGCAGCCTCGCGTTTGCCGACCATGCCCCGATCCCGGCGCTCTACACGGCGGACGGCGACGGCGTGTCGCCGCCGATCGAGTGGACCGGCGTGCCGTCGACGGCGGTCGCGCTCGTGCTGGTCGTCGAGGACGCCGATTCGCCGACGCCGATGCCGCTGGTGCACGCGATCGTCACCGACCTCGCCGCCGGCGACGGGCAGCTTGCCGAGGGGGCGATCGACAAGGCGTCGGACGCGGCGCAGGACGCGACGATCGGCCGCAACTCGTACCTTCGGCGGGGCTGGCTGCCGCCGGATCCGCCTCCGGGGCACGGCGTGCACCGCTACGCGTTCCAGCTGTTCGCGCTCGGTCCGGGCGACGACCTCGGCTCGGTGCCCGGGCGCGAGGCCGTGCTGGCGCTGCTCGAGGCGCGGGCGATCGCGAGCGGGATGCTCATCGGCACGTACGCGCGGGGCGACGGCACGCTGCCGGTACGGGACTCGCGGGCGGCGGTAGCCGGGCCGTGAGCACCGCCGACGCGGGCGCCCCGGCGCGGGCGTTCGCCGATCGGGTCCTCGTCGTGCTTGGCATGATCGTCGTGCTGCTGCTCGCGTGGCAGCTGGCCGACGCGTTCACGCTCGTCTTCGGCGGGCTGGTGCTCGCGACGGTACTGCGTGCGGTCTCGGGGCAGGTGCAGGCGTGGACCGGGGTGCCGGGTCGCGTTGCGCTCGCGTTGTCGCTGCTGTGCATCGTGGTCGTGCTGGCGCTCGCCGGATGGCTCGTCGGCGACCGCGTCGCCGGGCAGGTCGACGCGCTGCGCGACCGCCTGCCCGCGGCCGTCGATGCGAGCATGGCGTGGCTGCGCTCGAACCCGATCGGGCAGCAGCTGATCAGCTCGACCGAGGCGGCCTTCGAGGACGGCGTACCCTGGGACCGGCTCGGCGCCGCCGCCGGCCTGACGCTCGGCGCGCTCGGCAACATCGTGCTGATGGTGGTGCTCGGCATCTACCTGGCGGCGGACCCGGGCCTGTACCGGCGCGGGATCGTGCGGCTCGTCGCGCGACGCCACCGCGAGCGCGTCGCCGACGCGTTGTCGGCGAGCGGCGAAGGGCTCGCGAAGTGGCTGCTGGGGCAGGGGATCTCGATGCTCTTCGTCGGCAGCGCCACGGCGCTCGGCCTGGCGCTGCTCGACATGCCGCTCGCGCTCTCGCTCGGCCTGATCGCGGGCCTGCTCGACTTCGTGCCGTTCTTCGGCCCGATCGCCTCCGGCCTGCTCGCGACGCTGCTGGCGTTCGCCGAAGGTCCGTCGCAGGCCCTGTACGTCGCCGCGCTCGCGATCATCATCCAGTTCATCGAAGGCAACGTGCTGCTGCCGATCGTCCAGCGCCGCGCGGTCTCGCTGCCGCCGGTGCTCGGCCTGATGGCGGTGGTCGTGTTCGGCGGGCTGTTCGGGCTCGTCGGCGTGGTGTTCGCGACGCCGATGATGGTCGTGCTGATGATCGCGATCCGGCGACTCTACGTCGACGGGGTGCTCGAGTCGCCGTCGATCGCGCGCAGCAGCGCCTCGCCGGGCACCGGCTTGACGAGGAATTCGTCGAAGCCCGACGCGTAGGCGAGCGCACGGTCCTCGCGCTCGGCGAAGCCGGTCATCGCCACGAGCCGCATCGCGGCGTACGCCGGATTCGCGCGCACCCGCTGCGCGAGTTCGCGCCCGTCGATGTCCGGCAGCCCGATGTCGATGATCATGGTGTCGGGACGCCAGTGCGCGACGATCTCCAGCGCGCTGCGCGCGTCGCCCGCCGACCGGACCTGCTGGCCCTTGAGTTCGAGCAGTGCGACGAGGCTCTCGCGCAGGTCGGGCTGGTCCTCGACGACCAGCACCCGGTGGCGTCCGGGCGAGGCTTTCTCGTCGGGCATCGTGCCCGACGAGACAGGTGCCGCGCGCCGGGGCAGCGTCACGATGACCCGGGTGCCCTTGCCGGGGCCGGCGCTCTCGAGGCGCACGTCGCCCTGGTGCAGCGACACGATCTGGCGCACGAGCGCGAGGCCCAGCCCGAGCCCGCCCTGGCTGCGGTCGAAGGACTGCTTGTCCTGCACGAAGGCGTCGAACACGCGGTCCGCGATCTCCGGCGCGATGCCGGCGCCGTCGTCGTCGACCTCGATCACCGCGTCCTCGCCCTCGGGGCCGGCGTGCAGTTCGATCCGGCCGTCGGGGGCGGTGAACTTGATCGCGTTGTCGAGCAGGTTGCGGATCACCTGCCCGAGCCGGGTCGCGTCCCCGTCCACCCAGGCCGGACCACCGGTGAGGTGGATCGTCGCGATCGCGTGCTTGCGCGGGTCGTAGGCGGCGAGCGTGTGGCGCGCGAGTTCGTGCAGGTCCACCGGCGCCGTGACGATGTGCATCTTTCCGAAGGTCGCACGGGCGAGATCGAGCATGTCGTCGAGCAGCCGCGCGAGGTGGCGGGTCTGGCGATCGAGGATCGCGACGATCTCGGCGACCTTCGTCGCGTGTCCCGCCGGCACGCCGCCGCGGTCGGTATCGGCCGCACCCGCCGGGGCGCCCGTGTCGCCGTCCTGCCGCGCATCGTCGGGCGCCGCGCGCGCGCCGAGCGCCTGCAGGACCTGCACGCCGCTGCCGATCGCCGCGAGCGGATTGCGCAATTCGTGGCCCAGCGCGGCCAGCACGCGGTCCTTCTCCCGGTTGGCCTGTTCCATCTCGGCCTGGCGTGCCTCGGCGGCGACCCGAAGCGCCTGCTGCGCGCGGCGCTCGTTGTCCGCCTGTACCGCGAGCGACCACGCCCGCGCGCAGTCGCGAACCTCGCGCACGCGCGACGCGGGTATCTCGATCGCTTCACCCCGCTCGAAGGCACCGGCATTGCGCGCGATCACCTGCAGCGGCACGCCGACTGCGCCCCAGGTGCGGCGCGCCATCGCGACGGCGAGCGCGACGAGCAGCGCGACGCCGGCCAGCCACACCCCGAGCGAACGCATCAGCTCCGCCGTCGCGACGTCGCTCGGCGCGCCGACCGCGACCGTCCAGCCGGTTCGCGGCGAACGGCTCGACGCCTGGAAGACCGGCCTGCCGTCGACGGTCGTGCCGTCGCGCACCACCACAGGCGGGATCGGGTCCGACCCGGGGGCGGTCGTCGCCATCGCCTCGCGAAGGCTCGGCGAGGCCTGGCGCCCGACGAAGCGCGCCGCATCGCGGTTGCGCGCGATGATCATGCCCTTGCCGTCGACGACCGCGACGATCCAGCCTTCGGGAAAGCGCTCGCGCCCCAGCATCGCGCTGAGCTCGCTCGCCTCGAACGCGACCGCGATTGCGCGTTCGACCGGATGGCCGTCGCGCACGACGGGCTGTCGGTACGCGAGCGCCGGCTCTCCGTCGAGCGCGCCCCGATAGACGTCGGAGAAATGCGCCTTGCCGCTTCTGAACAGCTCGCGCCAGCGGCTGGCATTCGCCGGGCTGGTGGTGTCGGTGCCGAATAGCCGGGGCAGCGCGCTGCCGAACGCTGCGTCGGTGTTGAATCGCTGCGTGCCGTCCGACTCGACCAGCGCGACGCGCAGGCCCGGCATCGACTGCACGACGCGCTGCGCCAGCGTATGGAACGCGCGCAGCGCGTCGTCGGCGTCGGCAGCGCCTTCCATCCGGTCCAGCAGAGGCGAGGCCGCGAGCGTGATCGCGATCGTCTGCGCACGCGCCGACTCGCGATCGACCGCGAGCGCGATCGATCGCGCGCTCTGCGCGATCGTCTCGCGCATCACCTCGCGCTGCGTCGACAGGAGGTAGGCGATCAGGCCCAGCGTCACCGCGACGATCGGCAGCGCGGCGTACAGCACGAGCCGAAGCAGCTCGTGCCGCAGCGTGATCGTGCCGTCCTGCCGGCCTGCGGTCGGCGCGGGAACGGTCGGCGGCTGCGGGGGAGACGGCTCGCTCATTCGGGCGACGTGGGCTTGCGCCCGTCCGGGCGAGGGCTGGCGGACATCCGCCGATTGTGGCAAAAAAAGGCTCCGGAAACGTCGCCGCTCCCGGAGCGTCAAGGGGAGGATGGGCATGATCGGACGGATGGGGATCCGTCCGGCACGACCGAGGCCGTGCAGCAAGCCTCATGCCCGCGTGATCAGCTCCCCTTCTTGACGTCCGCGTCCCATTTCGGCTTGAGCCCTTCGATGCTGCGCTTCGGGTCGTTGCCGAGGGGGCGCTCCTCGCCGGTGCCGCTGGCCTTCGAGCCTTCGATCATCGACACGCGCTCGTCGCGACCGGGCTTGTCGCTCGAGTCCGCGGCGCCGGTCTCGGCGTCGCGGCGCGGCTTCGCGCCGGGTTCGTTCTCGCGGATGTCGGGTGCCGAGCGGGCGGTGTCGCCGGTTCCGGTTCCCGACTTGGAGGGAGAAATCTCGGCGTCGCGCTTGGGCTTGGCGCCGGGCTCGTTCTTCCGGATGTCTAGCGATCCTTGGGCGCCGTCGCCGCCCTGTTTCGCGCCGGTGTCGGCGGCAAGCGCCGATCCGGCGAATGCGAGGGCCGCGGCGGCGACGAGGCTCGGCAGGTGACGATGTCGGTGATTCCTGGGCATGGGTGTCCTCCGTTCGGGGTGGGTCGCGCTCGACGCGAGACGCGAACTGGTCGGGGCCGGGCCGGCGTCGACCGGTCGGCCCCCGGGCCCACCGATGGGGCGGGCTCGCGTGCCGGTGTCGTCGCAAGCGCCATACCCGCGCCGAGGCGCGGTGCGACGCGGTCTCAGCCGCCTTCGAGCGGGAGGTAGCGGCGGGGCGCCGCGCGCGGCGCCGGCGGCGTCTCGACGAAGGGGATCTCGATGAAGGGGATCGTCGCGTCGTAGCGCGCCGCGAAGCGAAGCCGGAAGTGCTGGCGCAGGCGTGTCGCCAGCGACGGCTGTCGCGGCGAGGCCGATTCGCGCACGATGATCATGCCCATGCCGGCGTTCGCGAAGGCGAGCAGCCGGTCCGCGATCGCGCTGGCGATCCGGAGCGCCGTCTCGCGCGTCGTGCGCGTCGACGGTGCCGGTGACTGAGGTCGCGCGCGCGCGATCTCGCCGAGGAAGCCTCGCGCCTGCGGGGGTTCGACGAGCAGCAGGTCGGCCGGCGAGCGGCCCTCGAGTCGCAGCGCCTGGTGGCACACCAGTGCCTCGTTCAGGTCGTCGAACATCATCACGACGTGGCCGCGGGGGTAGAAGATCCCCGCGCGCTGGGCGAGGAAGGCTCGCTCGTCCTGTTCAAGCATCGTCCGGGTGGGCATCGGCGCCTGTCGTCCTGGCATCGGTGGCGGGGCTGCGCGAGAGCAACCGCCGTGCCCGGGCCGGGCTCAGTGCGCCTGCGCCGTCCTCGCGGCGGCGACCGTGGCCGCGTCGTCGACCTTGGCGCCGTTGAAGAAGAGGTTCAGCGCCACCGCGGCGACCGCGGTCAGCAGGATGCCGCTCTCGAGCAACGGGTGCAGCTGGTGCGCCATGTGCTGCGTCCATCGCGGGGCGACGAGCGGGATCAGGCCGAATCCGATCGAGATCGCGACGATGTAGAGGTTGTTGCGGTTGCCGGCATAGTCGACCGTCGAGAGGATCCGGATGCCGGTCGCGGCGACCATGCCGAACATCACGAGCCCGGCACCGCCGAGGACGAACTGGGGGATCGCCTCGACGAGCGCCCCCATCTTCGGAATCAGGCCGAGCACGATCATGATGACGCCCGCCGAGACGCAGACCCACCGGCTCTTCACGCCGGTCACGCCGACGAGACCGACGTTCTGCGAGAAGCTGGTGTACGGGAAGGTGTTGAAGATCCCGCCGATGATGGTGCCCAGCCCGTCTGTCCGAAGGCCGGCGGCGAGTTCCTTGCGTCCGATCGGCTTGCCGGTCATCTCCGAGAGCGCGAGGAACATGCCGGTCGACTCGATCATCACCACGATCATCACCAGCGTCATCGTGCCGATCATCACCGGGTCGAAGGTCGGCATGCCGAAGTGGAAGGGCGTGACGACGTCGAACCAGTGGGCGGAGCCGACCTTGGCGAAGTGCATCTTGCCGGCGGCCGCGGCGACGATGCAGCCGGCGACGATGCCCACCAGTACCGCGATGTTCGCGACGAAGCCCCGGCCGTACTTGACGAGCAGCAGCACGGCGACCAGCACGAACGCGGCGATCGCCATGTTGTCGAGCGCGCCGTAACCCGGGTTGTCGAGCATCGGGATCGGGCCGGGCAGCTTCAACGCGGCCGCCTGTGCCGCCGCGTCGCCCGCCGTCGCAGCCTTCGCCTTGGCCTGGTCGACCATCGTCACGAGACCCGGGACGTCGACGCGCTGTGCGAGAAACGCTGGACCGCCCATCGCCCAACCGACACCCACCCGCATCAGGCTCACGCCGATGATCGCGATGATGGTGCCGGTGACGACCGGGGGGAAGAAGCGCAGCAGCCTGCTCATCACCGGCGCGAGCAGGATCGCGATCGCGCCCGCGCCGATGATCGCGCCGAAGATCGCGCGCGCACCCGCCGCGCCACCCTGCGCGTTCGCCATCGCGACCATCGGGCCGACGGCGGCGAAGGTCACGCCCATCATCACCGGCAGCCGGATGCCGAACCACCCGCCCAGCCCGAGGGACTGGATCAGCGTCACCAGCCCGCAGCAGAACAGGTCGGCCGAAATCAGCAGCGCCACCTCCTCCGGGCTCAGCTTGAGCGCCCGGCCGACGATCAGCGGCACGGCGACCGCACCCGCGTACATCACCAGCACATGCTGGAAGCCCAGCGCGGCGAGCCTGCCCGTCGGCAGCTTCTCGTCCACCGGATGAATCGCGTCCATGCCCGACATCGTCGTCATCGCCTCGTCTCCCCTCGGTGTGCCCCCCGCGGTGGCGGGGCGGCGGTCATTGCGTCGGTGCGCCCGACGTGAACCACTTGCCGATCAGCGCGCGCTCGGGCTCGGTGATCTGCGTCGCGTTGCCCAGCGGCATCAGCTTGAGCACCGACACCTGCTGGTAGATCGCCTGGGCGTGTTGCCCGATCAGCGCCGGCGTGTGCAGTGCCACGTTCTTGTTCTGCACCTGTGCGTTGTGGCACAGCACGCAGCGGCGCTCGACGATCTCGCGGACCTCGGCGAAGGAGGCGGGCCTGGCGGCGGCCGCCTGCGTCTCGGCGCTCGGCGGCGCCGGCGCCAGCCAGAGCGCGAGCGCGAGCAACAGCGCGGTGCCGCCGATCGCGTATTCCCACGGCACCCGCCGTCCGGCCGTGCGCGCCTTGTGCGCGAGCACGAAGCTCTGGCGGATCAGCGCGCCGGCCAGCATCAGCAGCACCAGCACCAGCCAGTTGTTCGGCCCCTGGTGGAGGAATCCGTAGTGGTTCGACAGCATCGCGACGAGCACCGGCAGCGTGAAGTAGGTGTTGTGCACGCTGCGCTGCTTGCCGCGCCGGCCGTGGATCGGATCGACCGGTTCGCCCGCCTTCAGCTGCGCGACGACGGTGCGCTGGCCGGGAATGATCCAGACGAGCACGTTGGCGCTCATCGCGGTGGCGAGCATCGCGCCGACGAGCAGGAACGCGGCACGGCCGGCGAACAGGTGGCACGCGAGCCACGCTGCCGCGACGACGAAGAGCGCGACGCCGAGCCCGACGATCGCGTCGCCGTGGCGGCGATGCCCGAACACGCGGCAGATCGCGTCGTAGACGAACCAGAAGGTCGCGAGGAACGCGAGCGACGCGACGATCGCCGCGGCCGGCGACCAGTCGAACACCGTCCTGTCGACGAGGAAGGTGCCCGCGTGGAACAGGTACAGCACGGTGAAGAGGCCGAACCCGGTGATCCAGGTCCAGTAGCTCTCCCAGTAGAACCAGTGAAGGTGCGCCGGCAGCTGCCTCGGGCCGACGTTGTACTTCTGCGGATGGTAGAAGCCGCCGCCGTGCACGGCCCACAGCTCGCCGTCGACGCCCTTGGCGAGCAGTTCCGGGTCGCTCGGCCGGGTCAGGCTGTTGTCGAGGAAGACGAAGTAGAAGGACGACCCGATCCAGGCGATCGCGACGATCACGTGCGCCCAGCGGAACAGCAGGTTCGCCCAGTCGAGAAGGTATGCGTCCACGGAGCCCGCTCCCGGGTGCCGCCGGCCCGGGGGCGGGGTGCGCGGACACCCGCCGCACCGATGCCGGATGCGTGCGTTCCCCTCACCACGGCGGGCTCTGTGAAGGGAGGGCGTCGCGACCGCGCGTGATGCGGGCTCCGCGGCGACGTCCGAAAAGTGTATACAGGATCGCGTACCGGCGGCAAGCGGAAAATGCCGCCGCCGGCGCTCAGGACCCGCGGTAGGTCGAATAGGCCCAGGGGCTCACGAGCAGCGGCACGTGGTAGTGGCCCGTTGCATCGGCGATGCCGAACTCGATCGGCACCCGGTCGAGGAACGCCGGTTCGGGCAGCGTCACGCCTCGCAACCTGAAGTACGCCGCGACCTCGAAGACGAGCCGGTACCGGCCCGCCGCCATCGCCTGCGCGTCGAGCAGCGGGCCGCCGGCGCTGCGGCCATCGGCGTCGAGCACGAGCGTGCGGACGATGCTCGCCGCGCCGTCGTGCCCGAGCCGCTCGAGCGTCACCTTCATGCCGGCCGCGGGGCAGCCGTTCATCGTGTCCAGCACGTGGGTGCTCAGGTGTCCCATCGACGGATCTCCTGGGTGTGGTCGCCGGGGCGCGCGTTGCGCCTGCATGCCGCAGTGTATACAATTTGCCGCAGATGGAGACCACCAAGTCAGGCCGAGCGACGCCGGCGCGCTCCCGCCGCCCGGGGCAGCGCAAGACGTTCCCGCCTCGTGCGCCCGAGGCACGCGCGGCGTCGCCTCGCCCGGTCGCGCGTCCCGTGCACGCGGCGTCCGCCACCGCCGCGCCCGCGGCGCCCGCGGCCGCCGGGTCCACGCAACGCATCGTCGCGTCGATCGCCGCGGCGATCGTCGAACGCCGGCTCATGCCCGGCACCCGCCTCGTCGAGCAGCGACTCGCCGACATCTTCGCCGTGTCGCGCACGATCGTGCGCCAGGCCCTCAACCAGCTGAGCCGGGACCACCTCGTCACGCTGGTGCCGGCGCGCGGCGCCTTCGTCGCCACCCCGAGCGTCGCCGAGGCGCGCCAGGTGTTCGAGGCGCGGTCGCTGATCGAGACGGCGATGGTGCGCGCGCTCTGCGAGCGGATCACCGAACGGCAGGTCGCGCAGTTGCGCGAGCACCTCGCGCGCGAGGCGCAGGCGGTCGAGCGCACCGACGTGCCCGGGCGCACGCGGCTGCTCGCGGATTTCCACGTGGTCCTCGCCCGCCTGCTCGGCAACGACGTGCTCGCGCACGTGCTCGAAGACCTGCTCGGACGTTCGTCGCTGATCTCGCTGATGTACCAGTCCTCGCACGCCGCGGCGCATT
Source organism: Lautropia sp. (assembly GCA_050248115.1). Taxonomy (GTDB): domain Bacteria; phylum Pseudomonadota; class Gammaproteobacteria; order Burkholderiales; family Burkholderiaceae_E; genus Lautropia. The sequence continues at coordinate 372,743 of JBFWSZ010000004.1, read as the reverse complement.
CGCAGGCCGAGCACGTGCTCATCGTCGACGCGCTCGAGCGGCGCGACGCGCGCGCGGCGTCGCGACTGATGAACGCGCATCTCGCCACCGTCGAGCGCGAACTGAGACTGGACGGGCAGGCGACCGACCTCGAACGCATCCTCCTGGAGGATACCCATGCTTGAGGCCACGCCACCCGAAGGCGCCGGCCCGGCGCGCTATCCGCGCGACCTTGCCGGCTACGGCAGGAGGCCGCCGCACGCGGGCTGGCCGGGCGGTGCGCGCGTCGCCTTGCAGTTCGTGCTGAACTACGAGGAGGGCGGCGAGAACTCGGTGCTTCACGGCGACGCCGGCAGCGAGCAGTTCCTGTCCGAGATGTTCAATCCGGCGTCCTACCCGGCCCGCCACCTGAGCATGGAGGGGATCTACGAGTACGGTTCGCGCGTCGGCGTCTGGCGGATCCTGCGCGAGTTCGAGCGGCGCGGCCTCCCGCTCACGGTGTTCGGCGTCGCGATGGCGCTCGAGCGCTGCCCCGAGGTCACCTCGGCGTTCGTCGAGATGGGCCACGAGATCGCCTGCCACGGCCTGCGCTGGATCCACTACCAGAACGTCGACGAATCGCTCGAGCGCGCGCACCTCGAGCAGGCGGTCGCGATCATGACGCGCCTGACCGGCGAGGCGCCCGCCGGCTGGTACACCGGGCGCGACAGCCCGGCGACGCGCCGGCTGGTTGCCGAGCACGGCGGCTTCGAGTACGACAGCGACTACTACGGCGACGACCTGCCGTTCTGGCTTCGCGTGCGCAAGGCCGACGGCAGCCACGCGCCGCACCTCGTCGTGCCGTACACGCTCGACTGCAACGACATGCGCTTCGCGTTGCCGCAGGGTTTCTCGCACGGCGACGAATTCCACGACTACCTGCGCGATGCCTTCGACGTCCACTATGCCGAGGGCGACGAGCGGCCGGCGATGATGAGCATCGGCATGCACTGCCGGCTGCTGGGGCGTCCGGGCCGCATGCGGGCGCTCCAGCGCTTCCTCGATCACGTACAGCGCCACGACCGGGTCTGGATCGCGCGGCGCATCGACATCGCGCGCCACTGGCGCACGCACCATCCGTACGATCCGTCCGCCGCATTCGAGTGGGAGTGAACGCCAGATGCCGGAGTCACCCGTGAACCCGCCCACCGCGCCGCTGACGCTCGACGCGCTGAACGCCGCCGGCGCCGCCGACTTCGTCGCGCTGCTCGACGGTACCTACGAACACTCGCCGTGGGTCGTCGAGGCGGTCGCGGGCGCGCGCCCGTTTCGCAGTGTCGCGGCGCTCAAGCACGCGCTCGCCGACGCGGTGCGGCGCGCGCCGCGCGAGCGGCAGCTCGCGCTGGTGCGCGCGCACCCCGAGCTCGCGGGGCGCGCGATGGTCTCCAAGACGCTCACCGCGGCGTCGACGAGCGAGCAGGCGCGTGCCGGCCTCGCCGATTGCACGCCGGCGGAATTCGACACGCTCCAGCGGCTCAACGCCGACTACAACGCGCGCTTCGGCTTCCCGTTCGTGCTCGCCGTCCGCGGCCCCCGCGGCCAGGGCCTGACGCGTGCCGAGATCATCTCGACCTTCGCGCGGCGTCTCGCGAACCACCCGGACGTCGAGCTGGCCGAGAGCCTGCGCAACATCCACCGCGTCGCCGAGCTGCGGCTCAACGACCGCTTCGCGCTGGTGCCCGAGCTCGGCAACCGGATCTGGGACTGGGCCGAGGCGCTCTCCGTGCACAGCGACCCCGGATACCGGGAGCGCGGCGAACTCACCGTCACCTACCTGACCGACGCACACCGCGCCTGCGCCCGCCAGCTGGTCGACTGGATGCGCGAGGACTGCGGTTTCGACGAGGTCGGCATCGACGCGGTGGGCAACGTCGTCGGCATCTATCACGGCGCCGATCCGGCGGCGCCGCGCCTGCTCACCGGCAGCCACTACGACACCGTTCGCAACGGCGGGCGCTACGACGGCCGGCTCGGGATCCTCGCGCCGATGGCCTGCGTGCGCGAGCTGCACCGCGCCGGGCGCCGCCTGCCGTTCGGCATCGAGGTCGTGGGCTTCGCCGAAGAGGAAGGGCAGCGGTACAAGGCGACCTTCCTCGGCTCGGGGGCGCTGACGGGGCACTTCGACGCGGCCTGGCTCGAGCAGCGCGACGCCGACGGCGTGTCGATGCGCGACGCGATGGCCGGCGCCGGGCTCGACGTCGGCGGCATCGCGGCGCTGAAGCGCGAGGCGTCGCGATACCTCGGCTTCGTCGAGGTCCACATCGAACAGGGACCGGTGCTGAGCGCGCACGACCTGCCGCTCGGCGTCGTGACCTCGATCAACGGGGGCGTGCGCTACTTCGGCGAGGTGGTCGGCCAGGCGAGCCACGCCGGCACGACGCCGATGGGTGCGCGCCGCGACGCGGCGGCCGCGGTCGCCGAGCTGGTGCTGTTCCTCGAGCGTCGCGCCGCGGCCGAGCCCGACCTCGTCGGTACCGTCGGCATCCTCGAGGTGCCCGGCGGGTCGGTCAACGTGGTGCCGGGGCGCTGCCGGTTCACGCTCGACATCCGCGCGACCACCGACCCGGTGCGCGATGCCTGCACCGCCGAGGTCCTCGCCGAGCTCGCGCGCATCTGCGAGCGGCGGGGCGTGTCGCACACCGTCGAGGAATCGATGCGCGCCGCCGCCGCGCCGAGCGCGCCCGGCTGGCAGCAGCGCTGGGAGGCCGCGGTCCGCTCGCTCGGGCTTCCGGTGTTCCGGATGCCCAGCGGCGCCGGCCACGACGCGATGAAGCTGCACGAGCTGATGCCGCAGGCGATGCTGTTCGTCCGAGGGCTGAACGCCGGCATCAGCCACAACCCGCTCGAATCGATCACCAGCGACGACGCCGATCTCTGCGCGCACGCCTTCCTCGCGCTGCTCGACGGCCTCGCGTCGCAGCCACCGGAGGCCCGCGCATGACCGCCAGGCACGACGCGCTCGATCGCTGGATCGACGAACACTTCGACGAGGAGGTCGCGTTCCTGCAGGCGCTGGTGCGCGTGCCGACCGACACCCCGCCGGGCAACAACGCGCCGCACGCCGAATGCTGCGCCCAGCTGCTAGAGGGATTCGGATACGAGGTCGAACGCCACCCGGTGGCGGCCGACGAGGTCGAGGCGCTCGGCATGGTCTCCGTCACCAATCTCGTCGTGCGGCGCCGCTTCGGCGCCGGCGGCCCGGTCGTCGCGTTGAACGCGCACGGCGACGTCGTGCCGCCGGGCGACGGCTGGACGCACGATCCCTACGGCGGCGAGGTCGTCGACGGCAGGCTCTACGGCCGCGCGGCGGCCGTCAGCAAGAGCGACTTCGCGACCTACACCTTCGCGGTGCGCGCGCTCGAGGCCGTCGTCGCGCGTGCCGTTCAGGCGGGTGGCGAGGGACTGCGCGGCGGGCTGGAGCTCGTCTTCACCTACGACGAGGAATTCGGCGGCGAGCTCGGACCCGGATGGCTGCTGGCGCATCGCGTGCTCGAGGCGGACCACGTGATCGCCGCCGGGTTCTCGTACCAGGTCGTCACCGCGCACAACGGCTGCCTGCAGCTCGAGGTGACCGTCGGCGGCAGGATGGCGCACGCCGCGATCCCCGCGACGGGCATCGACGCGCTGCAGGGCGCGGTCACGATCCTGAACGCGCTCTACGGCGAGAACCTGCGCTACCGCGCGATCCGCTCGTCGGTGGACGGGATCGATTCGCCGTACCTGAACGTCGGTCGCATCGAGGGCGGCACCAACACCAACGTCGTGCCGGGCAAGGTGGTCTTCAGGCTCGACCGGCGGATGATCCCCGAGGAGGATCCGGTGGCGGTCGAAGCCGACGTCCGGCGCGTGATCGAGGAGGCCGCGGCGCGCTATCCCGGCATCGAGGTCGGCATCCGGCGCCTGCTGCTCGCGCACTCGTGGCGCGCGCAGCCCGACGACGAACCCGGCGGCGGGCTCGTCGGCGCGCTCAGGCGCCACGGCGAAGCGGTGTTCGGCGAGCCGATCCCGGCGGTCGGCACGCCGCTCTATACTGACGTCAGGTTGTTCGGCCGGGCGGGCATCAAGGCCGCGATCTACGGTGCCGGACCGCGCACGGTGCTCGAATCGAACGCGAAGCGCGCCGACGAGCACCTCGTGCTCGAGGACCTTCGCCGCGCGACCAAGGTCGTCGCCCGCACGCTGCTCGACCTGCTGACACCGGCCGGCTGACGCCGGCACGCGACACGCCGTGATGCCGTCGCCGGCACGCCCGGCGGCGGCGGGCGCGATCCGCCGGGAGGGCTGCGTCATGACCTGGTCGACCCACGAGATCACCAACCAGTTCGACGAGTGGTCGGACTACGACCCGCTCGAGACCGACGCGGCGGCGCGCGCGGCGCTGCGCGAGGCCGGCGCCGGATGGGCCGAGGCCTCGCTCGGCGCCTACGGCCGATGGCTGATGCAGGCCGACACCCGGGCGCTCGCCGCCGCGGCCAACGCCTGCACGCCGGCGCACCGCCCCTTCGATGCGCGCGGCAGGCGCGTCGACGTCGTCGAATTCCATGGCGCCTGGCACGCGCTGCTGGGTCGGCTGCGTGCCGAGGGACTGGTGTCGATGCCCTTCGCCGACGCGCGCACGGGGCGCTGGACCGCGTGGGCGGTCGGCTTCTACCTGCACGGGCAGGCCGAGGCGGGAACGTTGTGCCCGGCGACGATGACGCAGGCGTCGATTCCGCTGCTGCAGCGCGAGCCCGCGCTGTGGGCGCGCGTGGGCGCGAAACTCGTCGACCACCGGCACGATCCGCGCGACCTGCCGCTCGAGCACAAGACGAGCATGTGGATCGGCATGGGCATGACCGAGAAGCAGGGTGGCTCGGACGTGCGCTCGAACACCACCGAGGCGACGCCGGTCGGTGCCGGCGGGCGCGGCGGCGAGTACCGGCTGCGCGGGCACAAGTGGTTCTTCTCCGCGCCGACGAGCGACGCGCACCTGGTCGTCGCGCGCGCCGGCGAGGACGGCCACTCCTGCTTCTACGTGCCGCGCTTCCTGCCCGACGGCAGCCGCAACGCGATCCGCATCCAGCGCCTGAAGGACAAGATCGGCAACCGCAGCAACGCCAGCAGCGAGGTCGAGTTCGAGGACGCGACCGGGGTCCTGATCGGCGAGGCGGGCAAGGGTATCCGCACGATCGTCGAGATGGCGACCTACACCCGGCTCAACTGCGTGCTCGGTTCCGCGGCGATCCTGCGCCAGGGGCTCGTGCAGGCGCTCGCGTATGCGCGCCGCCGCCGCGCGTTCGGCGCGGTGCTCGCCGGGCAGCCGCTGATGCGCGCGGTGCTGGTGGACCTCGCGCTCGAGAGCGAGGCCGCGTTCGCGCTCGCGATCCGGCTCGCCGAGGCCTTCGAGAAGGGCGCGGATCCGCGTCACGCGGCGTGGAAGCGGATCATGACGCCGGCGGCGAAGTACCTGGTGTGCAAGCGAACCGTCGAGATGACCGGCGAGACGATCGAGGTGTTCGGCGGCAACGGCTACGTCGACGAGGGCGCGATGGCGCGGCTCTACCGCGAGGCGCCGGTCAACTCGATCTGGGAGGGGTCGGGCAACGTGATGTGCCTGGACGTGCTGCGCGCGATCCAGCGCGAGCCGCAGGCGCTGCAGGAAGTGCTCGCCGAACTCGATGCACACGCCGGCGACGATCGGGTGCTGAAGGCACGCCTCGCCGGTGTGCGCGACATGCTGGCGACCCCGCCGGCGCACCTCGAGGCGCTCGCGCGGCGATTCGTCGGGCGTCTCGCGACGCTCGCGCAGGCCTGCCTGCTCAGGCATCACGCCGCGCGCGGTGCGGGTTCGGCCGACCACGGTGCCGCCGCGGTTGCCGACGGGTTCGTCGCGACGCGCTTCGCCGGCGACGACGCGAGGACGGTCGGCGGCATCGACCTCCGGATGCTCGACGCCGACGCGATCCTGGCTCGCGCGTTGCCGGATTGAGCGCGCGTCGTCTTCGCGGCGCCGAACCGGCTATTGCGGCCAGCGCCGTCGCCAGCCGATGCCTGCCAGGTCGTCGAGCGGCCCGCAGACCCGGTCGAAGCGCATCGTCGAGCGGCGCGTCGGCTCGTAGGCGGGCCAGCGCGGGAGCGCCGCGTGGTTCGGGTCTCCGGATCGTGCGAACGCGATCCACGCCCCCTGCATCGCGCGGGTCAGCCCGTCACGCGTCGCGTCGTCGATGCCCGCGACCATCGGCGCGTCGCGCCAGGCGTCGGGATTGCCGAAGACGAAGGGGATCTCGATGCAGTGGCAGGCCTCGACGCCCTGCGGTGACTGCCAGTCGAACTGGTAGACCCAGCACGGCGTGCGGTGCCGGGCCTGCGCCTCGGCGAAGCGCAGGCTCCCGATGCGGAACACCGCGTCGGTCAGCAGGTCGCCGAGCAGCGCGGCGTTGGCGGTCGAGGCGCGGCCGCGCCGATAGTCGTCGAGGTGGCCCTCGACGTCTTCGCCGAGCGTGGCCTCGAACACCTGGCGCATCATCGCATCGTCGGCGCGGGTCAGCGTCGGGTCGGCGCGGAAGAAGGCCGCCATCTCCTCGCGAGTCGTGCCGATCAGCGTCGGGATGCCGGCGGCGGCGCCGGCCGCCAACGCGTCGGTCACCGTCGCCTGGACGTGGTTGCCGTCGACGACCGGCATGAACGGCAGCGACGCGAAGGTCGGCGCGTGCAGCTCGCGCGCGAGACGGCCCTGCGCGTCGAGCAGGCGCTCGACCGGCAGTGCGCGCAGCGCCGCGGCGCACCCGGGCCCGGCGTCGACGCCGGCGTGCGCGCGGAAGCGCTCGCCGATCTCGTCGGCCTCGGGCGCCGGGCGGGTCGGGCGTCCCATGCCCGGGCTCTGCAGGATCGCGTGACGGAACAGACCCTTCGCCGCCGGCATCGTGAGCATCGCCGCGATCGCCGCGGCGCCGGCCGATTGGCCGAACACGGTGACGCGCCCGGGGTCGCCGCCGAACGCGGCGATGTTGCGCTTCACCCAGCGCAGCGCCTCGATCTGGTCGAGCAGGCCCATGTTTCCGTCCGCGACCCCGGCCAGGCGCAGGAAGCCCAGCGCGCCGAGCCGGTAGTTCACCGACACGACGACCACGTCGCCGGCCCGCGCGAGTGCGCTGCCGTCGTACCAGTCGAGCGAGCCGGCGCCGCTCATGTACGCGCCGCCGTGCAGCCACACCATCACCGGACGTCCCGCGTCGTCGGGTGCCGGCGTCCAGACGTTCAGTGTCAGGCAGTCCTCGGACTGCGGGCGCTCGAAGTCGCCCATGACGAGCGCGAGCCGCGATTTTCCCTGCGGCGCGATCGGGCCGTCGGTGGTGGCGTCGCGCACGCCATCCCACGGCGCGTGCGGCTGCGGGGCCGCGAAGCGCCACTCGCCGACCGGGGGGCGTGCATACGGGATGCGCCTGAAGTGGTGCAGGCCGGTTTCCGAGCGACCGCGCACCAGGCCTTCTGCGGTGCGGACGTCGCGAGTCCGGATGTCGGATGAGGTCATGGTCGACGGCGTTCCTTCCGGTGGGACGAATGAGGGGCCGGTGCCCGGCGCGCCCATCGGCGGCGGCGGCACGGCACCGGGTGCAACTGTACCCGAGCGCAGGCCGCGCGCGGTGCGGGTGCCGCGGCCACCGGTCGGCCCGCTCAGCGTCCGGCGAAGCGCCGCTCGAGCGGCGCGATCACCAGGCGATCGCCGATCGTGAAGATCATCACGATCGCGAGGCATGCGGCGAGGAAGGTCACGCTGTCGGCGGTGGTCTGCGCGCGGAGCATCAGGTAGCCCAGCCCGCTCGGCGCGCCGACCAACTCGCTGACGAGCGCGATCTTCCAGCCGATCCCGTACGAGATCCGGACCGCTGCCAGCAGGTACGGCATCAGCAGCGGCAGCGTCACCAGGCGCAGGCCCCGCCAGCGCGACCGGCTGAAGCTGCGTCCCATCTCGAGCAGTTCGCGGTCGATCGCCCGCAGCCCCTCCGCGACGTTGACGAGGCAGAACGGCACGAGGATCGCGACCTGCACGAAGATCACCGCGAGGCTGCCGACGTCGAACCAGATCGCGGCGAGGATCGCCCAGCCGATCGACGGGAACGAATTGAGCACCGGTCGGATCCGCTCGTCGACGATCGCCTCGACCCACGGCGCGGTGCGCGCGGCGAGGGCGAGGCCGGTGCCGAGCACGACCGCGATCGCGACCGACGCGAACACGCGCACGGTCGACACCAGCGTGTGCGCGAGGAACTCGGGCCGGGTGAAGAGTTCGAAGAGCCGCTGCGCGACCGCGACCGGGCCGGGCAGCACGTAGTCGGGCAGCACGCGCGAGGCGAGCCACCACGCGAGCAGTGCGCCGGCGACGACGCCTTCGCCGACGAGCCTCGCGGCGAGCGGGGTTCGGCCCGCCGACGCGGGCGCAGGGCGCTCAACCGGCATGCTGCCGCGCGAGCCAGCGCTGGATCGGCGCGAAGACCAGCCGGTCGACCGTGTGCACGAACGCGATGATCAGCACGATCACGACGAAGATCCGCGCGGTGTCGAAGTCCTGGCGCGCCATGTTGATCACGTAGCCCAGGCCCTTGCTGCCGCCGAGGAGTTCGGCCGTCAGCGTGACCTTCCACGCGACGCCGAACATGATCCGCAGGGTCGCGACGACGAACGGAACCAGCAGCGGCACGGTCACCAGCCGGAAGCGACGCCAGCGGCGCCGACCGAAGCTCGTCGCCATCTCGCCGATCTCGCGATCGAGGCTGGCGAGCCCGGCGCTGGTGTTCACGAGCGCGAACGGCACCAGCACCGCGCCGATCGCGAACACCACCGACGACGATCCGATGCCGAACCACATCGTCGCGAGCAGCGCCCAGCCCACGCCGGAGAACGCATTCAGGAACGGCCCGATCCGGCGCTCGATCGCGAAGCGCGCGAGCGGCGACCGGTCGGCCAGCAGCGCGAGCAGCGAACCCAGCACGAAGGACGCGGCGATCGCGACCAGCACGTGCGTGATCGACGAGACGAGATGCGCGAGATCGCGCGGTGTCGAAACGAAGCGCAGCAACTCGGCCGCGACCGCGAGCGGGCCGGGCAGCAGGATCGGCGGCAGCGCCAGCGACGCGAGCTGCCAGGCGGCGAGCAGGCCGAAGGTGAAGACGTGCACCGGCAGTCGCGCACGGACGAACGCGTGGCGCGAGTCCGCGCCGCTGGCAGGCGGCGTGGCGAGGCCGGTCATCGACGCGGCACTCAGGCCTTCGGCGCCCTGTCCCAGACCAGCGTGCGGATGTCGGGGAAGTCCTTCAGCATGCCCAGTTCGCGCGAGAGCTCGAAGAACTTCATGATCGTCTGGGCGTGCGTCTCGGTGAAGACGCCGGGAACGACCGAGCTCTTCTCGAACCACCACCTGAAGAACGCCGGATCGATCCGGCTCTGCGCGGCGACCGCGGCGAAGACCTCATCCGGGTGCGCGAGCACGTAGTCCGACGAGGCCTTGAACAGGCGGCTGAACTCGGCGAAGGCGTCGGGGTCCTTCTCGAGCTTCTCCGGGTAGGAGACGTTGAGCGCGCTGATGAAGCGCATCCGGTACGTCTCGATGTTGTCGCGCGCGGTCTCGGCCACGACGCGGAAGTCGCCGGCCTGCATCGCCTTGAAGGCCTGCGCGTGGATCAGCGTCGCCGCGTCGATCTGTCCGGACGAGAGCGCGCCCGGCAGGTTCGGCGCCTGGATCTCGACCTGCCTGAGGTCGCCGCCCTCGAGCGCCATGTTCAGCCGGTGCTTGCCGGCGAGCGCGATGCGGACCTGGGTGTAGCCGGTCGAGCGCAGCGCGTAGGAGCCGAGGGTCTTTCCCTTGAGGTCCGCGGCGCTCCTGATCGGGCTGTCCTTCGCGACCCAGACCCCGCCGCCTTCGCCGGCCTCGGCGGCCTGCAGCGCGGTCGCCAGCACGCGCAGCTTCAGGCCGCGCTTCTCGGCGGCCGGCAGCGCGATCACGGCGGTCATGATCGCGTCGTACTGCCTGGCGGCCGTCGCCTGGATCAGTTGCGGAATCGCGATGCCGCGCGCCTCGACCTCGATCGACCTCGACGCGATCCGGCCGGTGCGCATCGCCCAGGTCACGGCATCGTAGGCGGGGTCGAGCAGGTACGCGTAGCTGATCTTCCGCTTCGCCTGCGCGAGCGTGGGGCGCGCGACCGTCATCAGCGCGGGGGCCGCGATCAGCGGGGGCAGCGCGGCGGTCGCCGGCGCGGCCAGCAGCCTGAGCGCCATTCGTCGGTCGGTCGGTCGGGTCATCGGCAACTCCCTCGTGGTCGTGGTCTTGGTGGTGGGTCGGGCGCGACGGCGCGGATCGTGCGGGTTCAGGCGAGCGTCGCGTCCGGGTCCATCGCGTGAAAGAGCGACATCAGCCGATCGCGCTCGGCGACGATCGCAGGGTCGGTGAGGCGCCGGGGCCGCTCGCTGCCGAGTTCGACCTCGGCGAGCACCGTGGCCGGCTTGCGCGACCACAGCAGGACGCGATCGGCCAGTTGCAGCGACTCGTCGATGTCGTGGGTGACGAACACGATCGTCTTTCCGGTCTGCTTCCAGATCATCTCGATCTCGTCGCGCATCCGCAGCCGCGTGCTCGGGTCGAGCGCCGAGAAGGGCTCGTCCATCAGCACGATGTCGGGGTCGACCGACAGCGCCCGCGCGATCGCGACGCGCTGCCGCTCGCCGCCCGACAGCATCGCCGGGTACTTGGCGACGTCCTTCGAGAGGCCGACCAGTTCGAGCAGCTCGAGCGCGCGGGCGCGCCGTCTCGCCTTGTCGCCGCCGCCGAATCGCAGCTCGCTCGCGAGCAGCACGTTGTCGAGCGCCGTGCGCCAGCCGACGAGCCGCGGCGACTGGAACACGAACGCGATCCTCGACCACGCGTCGCGCGGGCTGGTCCCGGCGACGATCGCTTCGCCGGCCGCGAGCGGCAGCAGCCCGCCGATCACCCGCAGCGAGGTCGACTTGCCGCAGCCCGAAGGCCCGAGGATGCAGACGAATTCGCCCCGGCCGACCTCGAAGCTCAACCGGTCGTAGACGATCTCGCCGGCGAACGCGACGCGCGCGTCGCGCAGCCGGATGATCGGTTCGCCGCGGGGGCGCGTCACGTCGCCCGCGCCGTCAGCGCGCGTTGAACGCGGTGACCGTGTCCTGGGCGACCTGCTGGAGGAACGCGGTCGTGTCCTTGTCGATGCGGCCGTAGTAGTCGTAGCCGTTGCCGACCGGCGACTTCCCGTACAGGCTCGCGTAGAGCACGCAGGCGGCGAGGTAGCTGCCGACGAGTTCGGGGTGGCTGCCATCGTAGTCCTTGTGCAGCCTCAGGTCGGGGCGTCGCTTGTACGCTTGCTCGAAGGCGAGTCCGACCGGCACGACGAGCGCACCGATCTCGCGCGCCACGCCGGTCACCATCGCCTCGGTCTTGCGGATCATCCCGGGATCGGCCTTCGGGTGCGGCGCGACGTAGGCGTGCGTCAGGTAGAGCGCGGTCCTGCCGCCGTGCGAGCGGATCACCTTGTCGAAGGCGACGACCGCGTCGTGGTAGCGCTTGCGCCCGGCCTCCGACAGCGCCGCGCCGCTGTTGCCCTGCAGCAGCACGACCTCGAACGCGCCCTTCACGCCGATGCGGCCCGGCGTCGTCAGGTGCTCGATCGGATGGTCGACAAGGGCCGCGCCGCCGATCGTCGCCGACTTGTACTGCAGCTTCTTCTCGAGCGAGGGGTCGGCCGCGACCGCGATCCGGCGCAGGTGGTTGTGGATGCTGTCGTTGTAGTAAAGGTAGCTGTTGCCGACCATCAGGAGCCGCGACGGCGCGGGGGCGGTCGTGGGCGACGACGCGGCGGCAGGCGCCGGCGCGGGCTGCGGTTGCGGCTGCGCCTGCGCCCGCGCGGCCGCGCTCGCGCCGAGCGCCAGTGCTGCCGCGCAGGCGATCGCGACGATCGAGGAACGGGACGGTTTCATCACGGGTCTCGCTGAAGTCGATGGGTTCGCGGCCGCGTCGCACTGCCGGATGGATGCGCGTCGCCGCGTACGGGAGGCCGATGGTACGGCCTGCGGGTTGCGGGTCAAGCCGGTGCGCGTTCGATCGTGGAACCGCTCGCCGCGCGGCGCCGCCCTGTCCGCGGCGGCGGCGATCGGTGCCCCCGGGTTATAGTGAGGTTTCACGTCGGCGGTGCCCGCATGTCCAATGCTTTCGATGCGCTACGCTCGGCCAACATCGGCGCGGACATCCTCGCGGCGTCGATGGCGGGCGGCGATGCCCTGATGCGCCGCCAGCGCGAGCGGCTCGATCGGGTGCTCGAGCACGCGGTCGCGCAGAGCCCGTTCTACCGCAGCCGCATCGGCGCCGGCCTGCGGGCGAAGCCCTCGCTCCGGGATTTCCCGATCGTCGCCAAGCGCGAACTGATGCGGGCGTTCGACGACTGGGTCACCGACCCGGCGGTCGACCTGGCTTCGGTGACGGCGTTCATGTCGGATCCGGCCCGGATCGGCCGAGACTTCCTCGGGCGCTATTCGGTCTGGCAGACCTCGGGCAGCACCGGCGAGCCTGCGGTCTTCGTCCAGGACGCGCAGGCGATGGCGGTCAACGACTCGCTCGAATCGCTGCGCCGGCCGGCGGTCCAGCCGCTGCGCCGGCTGTTCGACCCGTGGTACCTCTCCGAACGCACCGCGTTCGTCGGCGCGACCAGCGGCCACTTCGCGAGCGTCGTGTCGATCGAGCGGCTGCGCCGGCTCAACCCGGCCGTGCGCGCGTCGGTGCGTGGCTTCTCGTTCCTCGCGCCGCTGACGACGCTGTGCGACCAGCTCGGTCGCTTCCGGCCCACCGTGCTCGCGACCTACCCGACCGCCGCGGTGATGCTGGCCGAGGAGGCCGCCGCCGGACGGCTCGACGTGGCGTTGCGCGAAGTCTGGACCGGCGGCGAGGCGCTGACCGACGCGATGCGCGCAGTGATCGAGCGCAGATTCGACTGCCCGGTCGTCAACCAGTACGGGGCGTCGGAGTTCCTGCCGCTGGCGACGACCTGCCTGCACGGACGGCTGCACCACAACTGCGACTGGTCGCTGCTCGAGAACGTCGACGCGCGGGGCCTGCCGGTTCCCGAGGGCGAGACCGGGGCCACCGTGCTCCTCACGAACCTCGCGAATCGGGTGCAGCCGCTGGTCCGCTACGACCTCGGCGATCGCATCCGCTTCGTGCCGGGCGGGTGCGCGTGCGGCTCGTCGCTGCCGGTGCTCGAGATCGAGGGGCGCACCGACGAGGTGCTGGTGCTGCGCACCGAGCGCGGGCGGCGGGTTCAGTTGCTGCCGCTCGCGCTGTCGACGGTGCTCGAGGACGACGCGCAGGTGTTCGACTTCCAGCTGCAGGGCAGCGGCGAACGCGCGATCCGCCTTCGCCTCGGCCCCGGCCAGCCCGATCGCGAGGCGGCGGCCGCGCGCGCCAGCGCCGCGCTGGGGCACTGGCTGCGCGCGCAGGGGCTCGGGCGGGTGGCGATCGACTTCAGGCCCGACGAGGCGCCGCTCAAGGGACGCTCTGGCAAGATCGCCCGCGTGCTGTGCACGCCGGCGGCGCCGGACGACGCGGTGCGGCGCCCCCACTGAGCCGCAGGATGACCGCCCGCAACATCGCCACATTTGGCGCGCGGCTGCTTTGGGGCTATCTTCCGGGACGAGACATCACGACGAGACCCGAGGAACCGATGACGAGACATGCACCGACCCTGTCCCTGGCCGCGCTCGTGGCCGGCTGCCTGATCAGCGCCGCGGCGCTGGCGCCCGTGCCGGCCCAGGCCGCGAAGAAGGACGGCACGATCCGCTTCGCCAACAACCAGAGCCCGGAGAACATCGATCCGTACTTCAACAACGTGCGGATCGGCGTGATCATCGGCCAGCACGTCTGGGACACGCTGATCTACCGCGACCCGAAGACCAACGAGTACTCCGGCAACCTCGCGAAGTCGTGGACCTGGGTCGACGACACGACGCTCGACGTCGAACTGCGCGAGGGCGTCAAGTTCCACAACGGCGAAGCCTTCGACGCGGACGACGTCGTCTACACGCTGAACTTCGTGTCCAAGCCCGAGAACAAGGTCATCACGCAGACCAACGTGAGCTGGATCGCGTCGGCCGAGAAGCTCGCGCCGTTCAAGGCGCGCATCAAGCTGAAGAAGCCGTTCCCGGCGGCGATCGAGTACCTCGCGGGACCGGTCGTGATCCACCCGAACGAGTACTACGCGAAGGTCGGCCCGAAGGGCATGAACACGGCCGCCGTCGGGTCGGGTCCGTACAAGGTCGTCGAGCACGTACCGGGCAAGGTCCTGCGCATGGAGCGCAACAAGGACTACTTCAAGGATTCGCCCAAGGGCCAGCCGAAGGTCGACAAGCTCGAGTTCCGCTTCATCCCGGACGTCCAGACGCAGGCGGCCGAGATGCTCGCCGGTGGCCTCGACCTGATCTTCGGCGTATCGCCCGACCAGGCGAAGCAGATGAAGACGGTGCCGCACCTGCAGGTCAAGAGCGGCGAGACGATGCGCATCGTGTTCCTGAACCTGAACACGCGCGACGACGGCCCGCTGCCGGCGCTTCGCAACCAGAAGGTGCGCGAGGCGATCGCGCACGCGATCGACCGCGAGACCATGGTGAAGACGCTGGTCGGCGACGGTGCGCGGGTGCTCAACGTGATCTGCTACCCGAGCCAGTTCGGCTGCTCCGATGCCGGGGTGCCGGTGTTCAAGTACGACGTCGCGAAGGCGAAGCAGCTGATGAAGGAGGCCGGGTTCGCCGACGGGTTCGAGGTCGACCTGTACGCGTACCGCGAGCGCGAGCAGAGCGAGGCGATGATCAACTACCTGCGCGCGATCGGTATCCGTGCCAACCTGCGCTTCATGCAGTACGCGGCGATGCGCGAGCAGATCCGTGCGAACAAGGTCGCGATGTCGCACCAGACCTGGGGCTCGTTCTCGGTCAACGACGTGTCGGCGTCCACGCCGGTCTACTACAAGTTCGGCCCCGACGACATCAGCCGCGATCCAGAAGTGCGCGACCTGCTGCAGAAGGGCGACTCGGTGACCGATCCGGCGACGCGCAAGGACGCGTACTCGAAGGCGCTCGCGCTGATCCAGGCGCGCTACCTCAGCGTGCCGCTCTACGCGCTCGTGAGCAACTACGTGGCTGCGAAGGACCTCGAGTTCACCACCTACCCGGACGAGATCCCCCGCTTCTGGGAGATGAGCTGGAAATAGCCGGTGACGCGGTATGTGCTGCAGCGCCTGTCGGTCGCGCTGCTCGTCGCGCTCACCGTCTCGCTGCTGAGCTTCGCGCTGCTGCGCCTGTCGGGTGATCCGGCGGTCGCGCTCGCCGGCGAGGGCGCGCGCGCCGAGGACATCGAGCTGGTGCGGCGCTCGATGGGGCTCGATCGCCCGCTGATCGTGCAGTACGGCGACTGGCTGCTCAAGAGCCTGACGGGCGACCTGGGCGAATCGCTGTACTTCAAGCAGCCGGTCGCGTCGCTGCTGTTCGACAAGGTGCCGACCACGCTGATCCTCGGCACCGCGTCGCTCGCGTTCGCGCTCGTGCTGTCGCTGCCGCTGGGCATCCTCGCGGCGCTCCGGCCCAACAGCTGGATCGACCGGCTGACGCTGACGATCGCCGTCGCAGGGCAGGTGCTGCCGAACTTCTTCCTCGCGCTGCTGCTGATCATGCTGTTCTCGATCAACCTGCGCTGGCTGCCGGTGTCCGGCACCGGCACCTGGCAGCACTTCGTGATGCCGACGATCGCGCTCGGCTACTACGTCGCGCCGCCGTTCATGCGGCTCGTGCGGGCCGGCATGATCGAGGTGCTCGCGTCCGACTACGTGCGCACCGCGCGGGCGAAGGGCCTGCCGTCCTGGCTGGTGGTCCTGAAGCACGCGCTGCGCAACGCGCTGGTGCCGATCGTCGCGCTCGCCGCCGTGCAGCTCGGCCTGCTGCTCGGCGGATCGATCGTGATCGAGACGGTGTTCGCGCTCGACGGGCTCGGCTTCCTCGCGTACGAGGGCATCATCCACAAGGACTTCCCGGTGATCCAGTCGGTGCTGACGCTGCTGTCGATCGCGTACGTGTTCCTCACGCTCGCGGCCGACCTCGTCAACGCGTGGATCGACCCTCGGATCAGGGTGAGCTGAATTGGGCGCGATCGGTCCCGCCGTGCAACTCGATGCCTCCGCGCCTGACGCCGACGCCGGACCCGATCGGACGCCGGCGCAGATGCTGCGGCGGCGCGTCCTCGGTCACCCGGGCCTGCTGATCGGCGCGACACTGCTGCTGCTGATCGTCGCGATGGCGCTCGCCGCGCCGCTGATCGCGCCGCACGACCCCTACGCGCAGGACCTGGTCAACCGCCTGAAGCCGCCGATCTGGCACGACGCCGGCACCTGGGCGCATCCGCTCGGAACCGACAACCTCGGGCGCGACTACCTGTCGCGGGTGATCTTCGGCGCGCGGATCTCGCTGCTGATCGGCGTCTCGGTCGTGCTGATCTCGGGGCTGCTCGGCACCGCGCTCGGCATGATCGCGGGCTACTTCGGCGGGCGCGTCGACCTGCTCGCGAACTACCTGATCACGACCCGGCTCGCACTGCCGGTCGTGCTGGTGGCACTTGCGGTGGTCGCGAGCGTCGGCGGCTCGCTCGTCGTCGTGATCCTCGTGCTCGGACTGCTCAAGTGGGACCGGTTCGCCGTCGTGATGCGCTCGACGACGCAGCAGGTGCGCGCGATGGACTACGTGACCGCTGCGAGAGCCGCCGGCGCCGGCAACGTCCACCTGCTGCTGCGCGAGATCCTGCCCAACGTGATGCCGCAGCTGATCGTGATCGCGACGGTCGAGTCGGCGAGCGCGATCCTGCTCGAGGCGGCGCTGTCGTTCCTGGGCCTGGGCGTGCAGCCGCCGCTGCCGTCGTGGGGGCTGATGATCTCCGAGGCGAAGAACCAGATGTTCTTCTCGTTCTGGCTGATCGCGATCCCGGCGGTGATGCTCGCGCTGCTCGTGCTCGCGATCAACCTGCTCGGCGACGGCCTGCGCGACGTGCTGGCCCCCGAGATGAGCGACTAGCGATGGCGCTGCTCGAGGTGCAGGGTCTGAAGGTCGACCTCAGGACCGGGCGCGGCCGGCTGTCGGCGGTGCGCGGCATCGACCTCTCGGTCGGGCGCGGCCGCACGCTGTGCCTCGTCGGCGAGTCGGGCTGCGGCAAGTCGATGACCGCACTCGCGCTGATGGGCCTGCTGCCGCGCATCGCGACCCGCAGCGTCGAGCGGCTGCGCTTCGACGGCGAGGACCTCGTCGCCGGCGGCCCGCGGGCGATCGACGCGCTGCGCGGCAGGCGGATCGGCATGATCTTCCAGGAGCCGATGACCTCGCTGAACCCCGCGTTCAGTGTCGGCGAGCAGATGACGGAGGGCGTGCGGCGCCAGATGCGGCTGCCCGACGCCGAGGCGCGCCGGCGCGCGGTCGCGATGCTCGCGCGCGTGGGCATCGCGAACGGCGAGGAGCGGCTGGGGCAGTACCCGCACCAGCTCTCCGGCGGGTTGCGCCAGCGGGTGATGATCGCGATGGCCCTGATGGCCGAGCCCGATCTGCTGATCGCCGACGAGCCGACGACCGCGCTCGACGTCACGATCCAGGCGCAGATCCTTCGGCTCTTGAAGTCGCTGCAGCAGGACAACGGCATCGGCCTGCTGCTCGTCACTCACGACCTGGGCGTCGTCGCGCAGATGGCCGACGACGTCGCGGTGATGTACGCCGGCCAGATCGTCGAGCGCGGCCCGGTCGGCGCGGTGTTCGGCCGGCCGATGCATCCCTACACCCGCGGGCTGATGGCGTGCGTGCCGGTGCCGGGGCGCACCGCGCCGGGGGCCATGCTCGGGACGATCGCGGGCACCGTGCCGTCGCTGACCAGGCCGATCGCCGGCTGCGCGTTCCGGGAGCGCTGCGGCATGGCGCGCGCCGAATGCGCCGGCAGGATCCCGTGGCGACTCGCGCCGCCCGCGCCGCCCGGCCCGGCGTCGCCCGTTCCGGCGTCGTCCGGCGCTGCGGTCGGGGCGGTCGGGGCGATCACGGCGGGCGCGCCGTCGCCTGGCGATCCGTCGCCGCCGCACGGCCGGCTCTGCGTGCTGGCGGACGACGCGGGCCCCGCCGGCGAGCCGCGGGTGTCGATGGCGGGCGCGACGTGAGCGCGCTGATGCGACTCGAGTCGGTCGGCCGCCGCTTCGCGATCGGCAGCGGCCTGTTCGCCCGGCAGCGCACGCTGCACGCGGTGCAGGCGGTCGACCTCGAGATCGAGCGCGGCGAGGTGCTCGCGATCGTCGGCGAATCGGGCTGCGGCAAGTCGACGCTCGCGAAGCTGATCCTCGGCCTGCTCGCGCCGAGCGACGGCAGGGTGCTCTTCGAGGGGCGCGACGTCGCGACGATGCCGCGCGGCGCGCTCGCGCGCTCGGTCCAGCCGGTGTTCCAGGACCCGTACTCCTCGCTGAATCCGCGCCAGCGCGTCGGCGAGATCGTCGCGCTGCCGCTGCTGATCCAGGGCGTCGACCCGCGCGAGCGGCAGCGCCGCGCCGCGGCGATGCTCGAGCAGGTCGGGCTCACGCCGCGACACGCCGAACGCTTGCCCTCGCAGCTTTCCGGCGGGCAGCGCCAGCGCGTCGCGATCGCACGCGCGTTGATCTCGAATCCGTCGCTCGTGATCTGCGACGAGCCGACCTCGGCGCTCGACGTGTCGGTGCAGGCGCAGATCCTTAACCTGCTCCAGTCGTTGCGGGCCGCCGGCGATCGGACCTACGTGCTGATCAGCCACAACCTCGCGGTCGTCGAGCACCTCGCGACGCGGGTCGCGGTGATGTACCTGGGGCGCATCGTCGAGCTCGCCGACGCCGCGACGCTGTTCCGCGCGCCCCGCCACCCGTACACGCGGGCGCTGCTCGACTCGGTGCTGTCGACCGAGCCCGGCCGGGGCATCCCCGACGCCGGCCTCGGCGCGAGCGCGCCCGACCCGATGTCGCCGCCCGCGGGATGCGCGTTCCACCCACGCTGCCCGAAGGCGGTGCCGCAGTGTTCAACGACCGTGCCGGCGCCGACCACCGCCGGCGAGGGGCAGACCCGGCGCGTCGTCGTCTGCCACCTGGCTCACGCCTGAGGCGCCGGCGGCGGCCTCGACGCGATCCGGCGCGCACAGGCGCGCAGCGCGGACAGAACGCGTGCGATCTCGGCCGGCGGCTGCCGGTCACGCCACACCATGCTGACCGGCCCGATCCCGTGCCGGATCTCGAGGGCGACCGCGCGCAGCACCCGAAGCGACTGGTAGTGCATCGCCGCGCTCGACGAGATCACCGCGAGCGAATCGTCGTCGCGCAGCAGCACGAGATTGGTGGTGAACGAGACCGACTCGAGCTTGGGTCGAGGCGATGCGACGCCTGCCTGGTTGAAGGTCGCGTCGATCGCGTGGCGAAGCGGCGTGTTCACGGGCGGCAGGATCCACGGATGGCGTGCCGCGTCGTCCCAGGTGGGACTGCGTCGACGCGCGAGCGGATGTCCGAGGCCCGCGACGACACGGTACGGTTCGGCATACAGCGCAGCGGACGGTTGGTCGCCGGCCAGCGCACCGTCGCCGAGCAGGCCCACGATGACGTCGAGTTCGCCGCGGGCGAAGCGCGCCCAGAGCCCGGTCGCGATGTCCTCGATGACGACCATCCGCAGGCGCGGCGACGCGCGCTGCAGCGCCGTGATCGCGCCGGGCAGCAGCACCGAGGTCGCCGCGCTCATCACGCCGATCCGGACGATCCCGAGCGCGCCTTCGCGCACCGCCTCGACCGCCTCGTGCATGCTCCGCGCCTCGCCAAGGATCCGTTCGGCGTGGCGAAGCAGGGCGTTCGCGTACGGCGTGGGGCGCAACGGCTTGCCGCGGGCGAACAGCGGCACGCCCAGCGTCGCCTCCATGTCGGCGAGCCACTTCGAGACGGCCGGCTGGCTCATCCTCAGCGCCGTGCCCGCCGCGGTCAGGCTCTCGTGTCGCGAGATCGTCAGCAGCACGTTCAGGTGGCGAAGCTTGAGCCGGTTCAGCCAGGTCGCCATGTCCGGCAGCGGTCGAAGGGATGTGGGCGGCGCGGTGCGCGTGGCCATAACGTTTTCCTCATGTCTTCAGGCCATACTGCCCGTAGACAATTATGGGAGACCGGTCGATGCTCTGGCGCTTGCCCGACTTCGATCCAGGAGATCCCATGCCCCGCGCTTTCGCTCGCTTCGCCTCCGTGGCCGCCTGGCTGACCTGCGCCGCCTTTGCGTCCTCCGTCCTGACGGCGGCGCCCGCGTCGGCCCAGACCTTTCCGTCGAAGACGGTCAAGATCGTCGTCCCGTATCCGGCCGGCGGCGGCGGCGACATCATGGCGCGCCTGCTGGCCGAGGCGATGCGCGCCGACCTGGGCCAGTCGATCGTCGTCGAGAACAAGCCGGGGGCGGGCGGCGCGATCGGCACGGCGGAGGTCGCGCGTTCGACGCCGGACGGGCACACCGTGCTGCTGACCGCCGGCGGATTCGTGATCGCGCCGTCGATCCTGCCCAATGCCGGCTACGATCCGGTGAAGGATTTCGTGGGCGTCTCCCAGATCGCGATCGTGCCGCTGCTGCTGGTGACACGGCCCGACAGCCCGTTGAATTCGCTCGCCGACCTGCTGAAGAAGGCGAGGGCGGAGGGCAGCAAGGTCTCGTTCGGGTCGTTCGGCAACGGCACGCCCTCGCATCTCGTCGGCGAGGCGATCAACCAGATCGCCGGCGTGAAGATGACCCACGTGCCGTACAAGGGCGGGATGCAGGCATTGCCGGACGTCGTGTCGGGCACCGTCGACGTCGGGATCCTCGATGCGGTGTCGACGCTGCCGCTCGTGCGCCAGGGACGGGTCAAGGCGATCGCGGTCACCGGTCCCAAGCGCCTGCCGGCGCTTCCAGACATGCCGACGCTGGTCGAGTCGGGCATCGATTTCGACGCGGTCGGCTGGCACGGCGTGTTCGCGCCGGCGGCGGTGCCCGCGGCCGTGGTCGAACGATTGAACGCGGCCTTCAACAAGGCGGTCGCGACGCCTGCGATCCGCGAACGGATCGTCTCCGGCGGGTCGGTCCCGATCGAGCCGGCCACGAGTGCGGCGCAATGGACCGCTCAGGTGCGCCAGCAGGTCGCGCAGTGGGCCGCGATCGTCAAGGCGACCGGCGCGAAGGCGGAGTGAGCGATGCCGTACCTGCACGAGCACCACGAGGTTCGTGTCACCCGCGACGTGCCGTATGCACGCGCGCGCGTTCACGTCAGCACCACGCCGATCGAGCGCTCGCTGCACCTCGACGTGTACGAACCCGTCGAACCGGGCGCCGCCGCGACGCGTCCGGCGCTGATCATGGCGTTCGGCGGCGCGTTCCATCGCGGGAACAAGGAGGCCGACGAGTTCGAGGGCGATCCCGGGCATCGCAACACACCGGTGTCCGCCTGGTGCCACGCGTTCGCTCGCCGCGGCTACTGCGCGTTCTCGATCGACTACCGGTTGACGCAGGAGGATCCCGACCCCGGTACGACGCCGGTCGTGTCCGACGCGAACGAGGTTCCGCGGTCGCGCGTCGACTACGTGCGCGGCCTGCTGGGCCTCGGGCCGTCGACGCCCGAGATGATGCGCGACGCGATCGAGGCGGCCTGCGACGACCTCGGTGCGGCCTTCGACTTCGTGCGATCGCAGGCCGACCGTTTCCGAGTGGATCCGGCGCGCATCGCGATCGGCGGGTTCTCGGCCGGTGCGCGCATGGCGCTGTACACTGCGTACGTGCAGCGCGTGCCGGCAGCCGCCGTCCTCGCGCTGTCGGGATACATGACGCTTCGCGATCTGCAGACCCACGTGACCCGCGCGAGGCCGCTGCCGCCGGTCTGCCTGGTGTCCGGCGAGAACGACCTCGACTACCTCGCGAAGCAGGCGCCGCTGATGGCGGACCACTTCGTTGCGGCGCGCGAGGACTGCGAGTGGTGGCAAGTGCCGGGCGGCACCCACTTCTACCCTGCGGACAGCGAGGCGATCAGCCGGTCGGGCGAGCGCGATCGACTCGAATCCGCGGTTGCGCGCTTCCTCGCGCGTGCGCTCGTGCGGGAGCCGTCATAATCGGCGTCCCTCGGCGACTGCCTTCCAGGAACCGCATGACGACCAGTACCACGTCCCCCAGCCGCGATCGCGCGGGCGCGATCGCGCTCGCCACCCGCGCCCTCGATGCCGGCGAGCTTTTCGAGACCCTCGCGCGCCGCATCGCGATCCGCACCGAGAGCCAGGATCCGGCGAAGAAGCCCGAGATGTACCGCTACCTTCGCGAGGAGATGACGCCGGCCTTCGAGGCGATGGGTTTCTCGTGTGCGATCCACGAGCACCCGGCCTCGCCGTCGCCGTTCCTGATCGCCAGCCGCGACGAAGGCGCGGACCTGCCGACGGTGCTCGGCTACGGCCACGGCGACGTGATCCGCGGGCAGGACGACCGCTGGAAGCCCGGCCTCGCGCCGTGGCAGCTGACCGAGCGCGACGGCTACTGGTTCGGTCGCGGCGTCGTCGACAACAAGGGCCAGCATACGGTCAACATGACCGCGCTCGCGGCGGTGCTCGAGACGCGCGGCAGGCTCGGCTTCAACGCGCGCTACCTGGTCGAGATGGGCGAGGAGACCGGGTCGCCCGGCCTGCGCGCGTTCGCCGAAGACCACCGCGACGCGCTCGCGGCCGACCTGCTGATCGCGTCCGACGGGCCGCGGATCGCGCGGGCCAAGCCGACGCTGTTCCTGGGCTCGCGCGGCGGACTCGGCTTCGACCTGACGATCGACGCGCGCGAGGGCGCGCACCACTCGGGCAACTGGGGCGGCCTGATCTCGAATCCCGGCGTCGTGCTCGCGCACGCGATCGCGTCGATGGTCGGGCCGAACGGCCAGATCCGCATTCCCGGCTGGGTGCCCGACGGCATTCCGCCGAGGGTCCGGGAAGCGGTCGCCAAGCTCTCGTTCGAACCCGCGCCCGGCGACCCGCAGATCGAGCCCGAGTGGGGCGAGCCCGGGCTCACGCCGGCCGAGCGGGTATTCGCGTGGTGCAGCCTCGAGGTGCTCGCGTTCGAGACCGGCAACCCGCGCCAGCCGGTGAACGCGATACCGGCCAGCGCCTGGGCCCGGATGCAGCTGCGCTACGTGACCGGCGTCGACACCGACCGCCTCATCGAGCGGCTCCGCGCGTTCCTCGACCGACAGGGCTTCCCGATGGTGAAGATCTCGCTGAGCCGCGACGCGATGTTCAGGGCCTCGCGCATCGATCCCGGGCATCCGTGGGTGCAGTGGGCGGCGGATTCGGTGCGCCGCACCAGCGGCGTCGAGCCGTCGATCCTCCCCAGCCTCGGCGGCTCGCTGCCGAACGACGTGTTCACCGAGGTGCTGAAGATGCCCACGGTCTGGGTGCCGCACTCGTATCCGGGCTCGGCCAACCACGCGCCGAACGAGAACGTGCCGGTATCGATCGTGCGCGAGGGCCTCGGGCTGATGGCCGGGCTGTACTGGGACCTCGGCGAGCCGAAGGCACGCGACCTCGCCGCGAACCCGGTCCCGATCGACTGCGGCTGATCAGCGTTTCACCGACAGCAGGCTTCGGGCGATCGCCCAGCGGTGCACTTCGCTCGGGCCCTCGTAGATGCGCATTAGCCGCACCGCGTTCGCCATCTGCTGCAGCGGCATCTCCTTGGTCATGCCCATCGCGCCGAAGCTCTGCATCGCCGAGTCGACGATGTCCCACGCCATCTCGGTCGCGAACACCTTGATCATCGAGACCTGCGTGCGCGCCTGGTCGCCGGCGTCGATGCGGCTCGCCGCCTCGTAGGTCATCAGCCTGCACGCGTGGATGCGCGTCGCCGCGTCGGCGACCCACCACTGCAGGCTCTGCTTTCGCGCCATCGGCTCGCCGAACAGCATGCGCTGCGGCGCGTACTCGCAGATCATGTCGAGCGCGCGCTGCGCGATGCCGGTGCACAGCGCCGCCATCTGCACGCGCCGGTTGTTCAGCCGCGCCTGCATCGGCGCGAAGCCCTCGCCCTCGCGCCCGAGCAACTGCGTCGCCGGCACCCGGCAGTCCTCGAACACCACTTCGTAGGTCGACACGCCGCCCAGCATCGGGATCCGGCGCAGCACCTGGAAGCCCGGCGTGCCCTTGTCGACGATGAACGCCGAGATGCCGCCTCTCGCCCCGCGCGCCTTGTCGGTCACGGCCATCACGATCAGGTGGTCGGCCTGCTCGGCGCGGCTGATCCAGATCTTGCGGCCGTTGATCACCCAGTCGTCGCCATCACGCTCGGCGCGCGTCGACATCGACGACGGATCCGAGCCCGCGCCGGGCTCCGAGATCGCGATCGCCGAGACCGTCTCGCCCCGCACGTAGGGCTCGACGTAGCGCACGCGCTGTGCCGGCGTCGCGGTCAGCAGCAGCATCCGCAGGTTCGGCGAGTCCGGCGGCAGCCGGTACGGGGTGATCGTGCGGCCCATCTCCTCGTTGACCGCCGCCATCGCGACGAGCGGCAGGTTCGATCCGCCGATCTCCTCGGGCGCGTCCAGCCCCCAGAGGCCCAGCTCCTTCGAGACGGCATCGACGCGCGCGTGCTCCTCCTCGCTCAGCTGCAGGCGCCCGGTCGTCGCCTCGCGTGCGAGCACCGCCGGTTCGAGCGGCTTCAGGTGCTCGGTGACGAAGCGGGCGACGAGGTCCTTGAGCATCCGGTGCTCTTCGTCGAGTGTGAAGTTCATCGTCGTTCCTCGTGCGTGCTGCGATCCGGTTCGCCGGCCGGCCCGCGCGGCCGGTGATGCAGGGAGGGCAGGATAGCACCGATGTAACATCCGCCCCGATGCGACATTTCACGAACCCTGCGGTCGGTGGAACGGCCTGGCGCAGCGACGTGTCGGTGCTCGTATTCCTGCTGTTGCAGGCCAGCGCCTGGTTCGCGTGGAGCGTCGCGATGCACGCGAGCGTGCCCGGCGACAACGTCGAGCAGCTGAACTGGGCCCACGCATTCGAGTTCGGCTATTTCAAGCATCCGCCGCTCGCGACCTGGGTGCTCTATCCGCTGCAGCAGGCGATCGGCGCGAAGGCGTGGCTCACCGTGCTGCTCGGCGAAGCGAGCGTCACGCTCGCGCTCTGGATCACCTGGCGCGTGATGTGCCGCGTGGCCGCGCGCGACACCGCGTTCGTCGCGCTGGCCGTCGGTGCGTGCGTCACGTATTTCTCGTCGCGCGGTCACCTGTACAACCACAACACCGCGATGCTCCCACCGCTCGCGCTCGCGCTCGGCGCGGCCGTCGCGCTGCTGCAGGGGGCGGGGCGCCGGCGCGACTGGGTGCTGCTCGGGTTGGCGACGGGCGCGGGCATGATGGTGAAGTACCAGATGGCGTTGTTCTCCGCTGCCTACGTGCTCGTGCTGATCGGGTACGGCGCAGTGAGGCATCCGCGCGAGTGGCGCGGTCTCGCGATCGCGGTCGCGATCGCCCTGCTCGCGCTCGTGCCGCACCTCGTCTGGCTCGTCGTCAACGACTTCCCGCCACTGCGCTATGCGGCGGGCAACCTCGGCGCCGCGCTCGGCGCGGCCAGCCGCCTGGCGGTGACGGCGAGTTTCATGGTCCAGCAGCTGGGTCGCGCGTGGCCGGCGATGTGCGTGCTCGGGCTGCTCGCGGGTGCGAACGCGCTGGCGCGCCGCCGTCGGCCGTTCGTCGCCGCTGCCGCCGCCGCCGCGGTCGGCGGGGCCGTTGCGCGGACCGGTCCGGGTGTCGCCGTGCCGCCCGTGCGCGGCCTGGCATGGCTCTGTCTCGCGCCGACCGTGCTGACGCTCGCCTTCGGCCTCGTCGCCGGGTCGCACCTGCAGAACCACTGGGGAACCGGCCTGCTGCTGTCGGCGCTGCCGCTGCTAGCGGTCTGGCTCGCGCGCCACCCCGCGCTCGTGCGGGGCGAAGCGGGCAGCGATGCGGGTGGCAACGCAGCCGCGGTCGCGTCGCGCCCCGGGCTTCGCGCACGCCTGCGGCGCTGGCCGGTCAACCCTGCGCTGCTGCCGGCGGTGGTGTTCGTGCAGGCCGCCGTCGCGCTGACCCAGTTGCTGCCGCCCACCGGGTCCAGCAGCGGCGTCGCGAACGACTACACCGCATACCCGGCGGCCGCGCTCGGGCGCGAGGCGCTCGACACGTGGCGTCGACGAAACCCGGTGGGCGAGCCGGCGCTGATCGTCGCGCCGGGCTTCGAGGGCGGGCTCGCGTCGCTCGCGTTCGCGGTGCCGCCGCCGGTACTGGCCGACGCGGAACCGCCGCATGCGCCGTGGATCCCGCGCGCACTCGCCGATGCATGCGGCGCGCTGTTGGTCGAGCCGGTGACGCCGGACGGCCGCGGGTCACTGCCGCCGCTTCCCTGGGGCATGGGCGAGCGCATCGTGCTGCGCCGCGACGTCGCGCTGCAGCGGCGCTGGCGCGCCGGCGCCGCGCCGATCAGGGTGTCGATCGGCGTCATTGCACCGCTGGGCGCTGGCCGGGCCAGCGAATGCCGCGGGTACACCACAACAGATAGGTCGCGATCGCCAGGTTGAGTAGGTTCCATCCGATGCCGTTGATGAATGCGGCCTGATAGGACCCCGTCAAATCAAAGATCTTGCCGGAGATCCAACCCCCAAGCGCCATACCCAGCATGGTCGCGGTCATCGCCAGCGCGATTCTGAATCCCGCCTCGGATGGCGGAAAGCTCTCCCTGACGATGATCGCGTATGAGGGGACGATCCCTCCCTGGAACAGGCCGAATATCGCCGAGATCAGGAACAGCGACGCCAACGAATCGAAGCCGAGGTACAGGACAAGCGACACGCCCTGCAGAATCGAGCCCAGCAGCAATGTCCGGACTCCCCCGATCCGGTCGCAGATCAGGCCGAACAGCAGTCGACTTGCGATTCCGAATGCCAACATCAGCGCCAGCATTTGTGCGCCGCGAGCGACGCCGAAACCTAGATCGGCACAATAAGCAACGATGTGAACCTGTGGCATTGCCATCGCAACGCAGCAAGCCAGGCCAGCGATACAGATCAGCCATTGCAACTGCGACTTGGGCAGGACGATTGCGCGACCATCGTGGGAGGGGGCGGCTTCAATGGCCGCGGGCGAAGCGATCGCAGGTGTGGCGGCCGGGCGGTGTCTTAGTAGTGTCGAAAGCGGCACCATCACGACGAAGCAGCTGAGTCCGAGCCAGTTGTAGGCCGTGCGCCAGCCGAAGCTATCCATCAACGGCTGAACGATCGGTGGCCATATCGCACCGGCGAGGTAGTTGCCGCAGGCGCAGATGGCGACCGCAATCCCTCGACGCTTGGTGAACCAGAGGGAGATATCCGCGAGCAAAGGCGAGAACAGCGCAGATGAACCGATCAACCCGAGCAAGAGTCCGTGTGCTGCGGCGAAGGTATCGAGCGACGTCGCCTGTGCGGCGACGAGGTAACCTGCTCCCATTCCCACGGAACCGATCAGGACGGGCACCATGACGCCAATGCGGTCGGCCATTCGCCCCATGAATATCCCGCCGATTCCGAAGCCGATCATCGTCATCGTGTACGGTAGCGAGGCATCGGCGCGCGCGATGCCAAACTCGCGTTGGATCTCCGGAAGCACGACAACGACAACATAGATCGCGCTGCTCCCGAAGGTGATCAGCGCCAGTGCGACCAGCAGGCGAACGATTGGAGAAGGTGCAGTGGGCAGACTCAATCTGGCGCGCTCGAGGGGTCGACGATCGGCATCGCCTGAATGGATTGCCACAGCGCCGGGCGTGTCGTCGGCGACCGATACGCCTGCAACAGATCCAGCGTGGTCACTACCTTGACCGCCGCGCCAGCGGAGCGCTCGAGCAGTTCGGCGGGCGGACCTGTGCGCACCCCGGGCGGTTGCTCATGGTCACCTGCATAAAGGATCCACGCGTGCGCGCCGACGCTCTCATCAAGCGAAACGGACTGCGCATTGCACCGCGCCAGTTCGGCCAGATCCATGCACGACGCCGGTGTGACCGCAGATCCGCACAGCGTGGCAACTGCGGTGCTTCCGTCCGGCAGGCTTGATACGAGGACATCGCCGGTAGCGTTCCAGACGCGGGTCGGGATATCCATCGCGTTGAGGAGGAACGCCGCTGCTTGCCCATTGGCCGGCTGAGGGGTGCCAATGAGGTGGCGAGCCATGACGAACGCATCCATGCGCTGCCGACAGTCGACGCGGCGGCGCCGCAGTTGCTCCTGCTCCTTCAGCAATTGATCGAGCTCTGCCTGTATCGCCCGCTCCTCGGGCCACAAGGGCGAACGAGCCCACTCGGCGATTCGGATGATGCTCGAGGCGCCTCGTAGTCTTGCAACCAGCTCGCTGATCGAAGCGTAGAACGCCTCCGCTTCCAGAGTCGACGGTCCGGACGCCCGCTTGCTACCGAGCGAGGGCAGCACGAGCCACTGCCCAGGATGCAAATGATGATAGAGCCCGGCAGCCGCGCCGTCATCGACGATGTGGCAGACAGCAGTGCCTTTGTCGGCAACGAGTGAGCCGTGGGCGACCAGGCTCGACCCATGACGACGGAAGAACGAGGCAAAGGGCTCGCCGGCGCATGAGCGGATCGCATTGGGTGACGGCGTGGAACACTGCCGGATCGCATGCGGAAGCAGTTCCAGCGGGTCGAAGCCTACGACCTCTTGAAGCGTGTGCACGCCGAAGCGGGTGGCAGGCGCCAAGATGACCACCAGCGCTGCACCCCGATCGAGGTGTGCCCGAAATTCACTGCGCCAATGGCGCGCCAGGCTCAGCAGCAACTCGGAGTCCGCGACGCTCAGCGGTGCTGACGTCGCGGGGCAATCGCGTCGGAAGCGTCTGGCGATGCCGGCGGTGTCCCAGATCAGCAGATCGAGATCGGGCAGTGGACGTTGATCATCAAAGTGGAGTTCGACGGCCGCTGACCACGCCGACAAAGCGTCCAAGGTGCCAATGCGCAACCGCTTCTCCTCCTTCGCAGAACCGGGGCAGATCGTCGGCATTGACGCCGGGTGCCACTGACTATAGCATGTTGTCCGAATAACCGGACAAGCGTTCAGGGAGCGAGGCGGCACGACGTCATGGGCAGAAATGCAGGAGCGGATGTCGACGCGAAGGTCCGATCGGTGTGTTTGGAAGGCGCGCCGCCGAGATCGGTGGCGTCTCTTGCGAAGGTCGATAGTCGTCCGATGGACGCAGATCGTGCACGGCAGGCGGCCGCGACGATCGGAAATTCCCTCGATCGTCGGTCGCCGCTGCCTCTGTACGCTCAAGTCAAGCGTCGCATGCAGGCAATGATCGTCAGTGGAGACCGTCCGCCGGACCGCTTCTACAGCGACCAGGAATTGTGCGCGATGTTCGGCGTCAGCCGCGCGACCGTGCGCCAGGCGATCCAGGAGCTGGTGGTCGAGGGGTGGCTTCGGCGGGTACAGGGCCAGGGAACCTTCGTCGATCACGACAAGCTCGACGAGGCGATCGGTCCGTCGATGAACTTTCTCGATCAGTGGGCGCAGGCGGGCCGCCCGCTGGTCTACCGGCTTCACCGATTCGCGATGCAGCCGTGCGACGTGCCGGCAGCGCGCGCGCTCGGTATCGCGCCGAATGTCCCCGCGCTCTGCATCGAGCGGGCCCGTCTGCGTCCGAGCGAGGGGCTGGTCATCTCCTACGACTATCGATCGATCCACCCCGACTACGCGTACCTGGTCGACCGGGAGTCTGCGGGCAGGCTATCGCTGCTCGATCTACTTGGCCGGGGCGTTCGCCTCGCGTGCGGCGAGAACCGCCTGGAGGCGGGTCTGGCCGAAGACGAGGGCGCGAAGCACCTGGGCGTCCCGCCCGATGCACCGGTGCTCATCAGGGTGATGGTCTATTACAGCGTCGACGGCCTGCCGATCATGGCCGGGCGTTCGCTTTACCGGGCAGACCAGGTTCGCTGTGCGTTCAAGGTGACGCTGAACCCTGGCGATGCCGATGCCGTCGGGCCCTCGCGAGCGAGACTCGAAGGCGTGCCTTCGGCCGAATCAGGCTTGGGCCGTTGAGCCTCGCAGATCGTCGAACATGGTAGTTGGATGCACAGACTGGAACCCGTCAACCTAGGAGAGAGGCCATGAAGCGGACATCACCCGAGCGCGCGAAGAACGAGACGACTCCGAATCCGAGGCAGGCGCCTTCACGAAGGCGCTTCGGCCTCGCGACCCTCGGCCTTGCAGCGGCGTGTTCGATCGCGTTGCCTGTCGGGGCGGCGGATCCGATCAAGATCGGGACTGTCCTTTCGGTGACCGGACCGGCTGCCTTCCTCGGCGAGGACATGAAGGCGGGGATGGAACTTGCGGTCGAGCAGATCAATGCGGCGGGCGGCATCAAAGGGCGAAAGATCGAATGGACGTTCTACGACGCCGAGAGCCAGACCCAGAAGGGCCTGAACGCGCTGCGCCGCCTGATGAGCCAGGACAAGGTCGACGTCGTCGTCGGCGGCGGCAACATGTCCGGCATGGCGCTCGCGATGCTGCAGCTGACGGAGAAGGGGAAGCTGCCGTTCATGTCGACCGAAGGGAGCATGCAGATCGTCAATCCGGTTGCGGAACGGTCGTTCACGTTCAAGTCGACGGTCGACGACGATCAGGTGATCGAGCGACTCGCCGACTATTTCGCGAAGCGCGGCATCAAGAAGGTGGGCCTGCTCGCAGATTCGGGCGGCTTCGGCCAAAGTGCGGTGGCCCAGATGAAGGTGGTGGCCCCGAAGCGCGGACTCGACGTCGAATACGAGAGCTTCAATCCGAGCGATACCGACATGACCGCGCAGCTCGCCAAACTCAAGTCGGCCGGCGTGAAGGCGATCATCTGCTGGACGGTGACCCCGGCGGGCGTCGTGTTCATGAAGCAGGCCAAGGCGATGAACCTCGACGCGCAGCTGATCCACAGCTACGGGTTCGTCGACAAGCGATACATGGACCTCGCGGGCGAGGCAGCGAAGGACGTGCTGCTCGTCAGCGTCAAGTTCCCGGTCGGCGCCGAACTCCCCGACTCCGACTCGAGCAAGAAGCAGATCCTCGCGCTGACCAGCGCCTTCGAGAAGAAGTTCGGCAGGACCCCCAACCAGTTCGCCGCCCAGACGTACGACGCGATCAACCTGGTCGCCAAGGCGATGGAAGGTGCCGGCACCGATCCGGCGAAGCTGCGCACCGCGATCGAGTCCACCACGCAATGGCAGGGTGTCGGCGGCACCTTCAATTTCAGCGACAAGCGTCACTCGGGGCTTTCGAAGGATGACCTCGTCCTGCTGCGCTATGAAGGCGGCAAGTTCCGGCTGGCCGACTACAAGTAGACCCCAACACGCATCCGGAGGCTGATGATGGCGGCAGTCATGACGACCAGCGATGTCACGATCCTCGATCGACCCGAGTCGCGATTCCCCCTCGATCTGTCGGTCGGCATACCGAAGATCCGCGATCTGTTCCATCACGCGACCCGTAGCCAGTGGAACCCGTCGACCGACGTCGACTGGAACGCGCTCGATCCGTCGGTCTACACGGATGCGCAGCGCGAGGCGGCGCGAATGTACTGGAGCAGGCGTGCCTGGGGCGAATACGGGGCGATCTCGGAGAGCCCGGCTCTGCAGATCCGCTTCTGCCAGGACAGGCTTCCGCCCGACATGCGCCTGTTCTTCACGATCCGGTCGCAGGAGGAGTCAAGGCACGCGGAGGTCTGCTACCGGATGGCCGAGCGGCTCGGGGGCTACTACGAGCAGCCGGCCGGCGCGGCCTTCCAGGGCGCAGTCGCGACGCACGGCGTACGCAAGCTCTCGCTGGATCCGGACGTGCCGCTCGAGGGCGTCATCGCGGCGCTGGTCTGTGCCGCCGAGGAGATCGCGTTCGACGTCTTCCGTCACCTGATCGACATCACGCCCAATCCGGTGGCCAGCAGGGTGCTCAAGCTGATCATGCGCGACGAGGTCCGCCATTGCGCGTTCGGATGGCACTTCATGAAGACCCGGATCGATTCGCTCGATGCGCGCACCTTCGAGCGTGTGCGTGATGCGGTGATCACGATGATCGAGAAAGTCGAGCTCAATGGATATCACAGTGCGTGGCTGGCGCCGGACAGCCCGGCCTCCCGGGCCGAAGTCGAGTGCGACCGCCTCACCTGGGAAGCAGGCCTCGGCGCGACCGTCGAGGAGCTCGAGAAGCCGGTATTCATCGCATCGGTCCAACGGATCCGCCAGCAGATGAAGGCGTCGTGGAACATGGAGCTGCCGCTGTTCAACCACCCGAAGATCGACGAGCCCTTCTGATGAGCACCGTCGCCACGTCCGCTGCCGTTCCCACCCGCATGTTCCAGGAGCGGCGCTTCCCGCTGTCGCTGTCGCGCTCGATCCCTTCGATCCGTGAACTCTACGAGAACGCGAAAGCGGCGCGCTGGGATCCTGAGCGTGATCTCGACTGGGCTTCGATCGCCGAAGCAACCTGGCCGGATCCGGTTCGCGATGCCGCGCGGACGATCTGGAGTCGTCGGGCCTGGGTCGAGTACACCGGCCTTTCGGAGACGCCGGCGCTGTTGATCCGGTTTTGCCTCGAGGCCGGGCGCGAGTCGGATCCGAAGCTGTTCCTGACGGTCCGCAACACCGAGGAGGCGTGGCATGTCGAGTGCTTCCACCGTTTCGCGGAACGCCTCGGCGGGTACGTCGATCGCCCTTCGGATCCGGCGTGGGAGCCGGTTTTCGATCAGGGGTTGTACCGGCGGGCGCTCGACGCCGATCAGTCCCTCGACGAATACGTGTCGGTGCACTGCGCGATCGAGGACGGCCTGGAGCTCGCGCTTTACGAGGCTTACCTCGGCAATGCGACGCATCCGCTGGTGAAGTCGATGCTCGACAAGGTCGTGGCCGACAAGCAGCGTCACGCCGCGTTCGGATGGATGTATCTCGATTCGCGCCTCGACCAGCTCGACGCCGACGCGCGGGCCGCGATCGTCGCACGCATCGGAGGCTGGGTGCGCGAGGTCGCGCTGCACGGCTACCACGTCGCCTCGCTGTCGACGCAGATCGACACCGGTGCACTCGGGCAGATGGCGCGCCTCGCGGCCGAGGCAGGGCTCGGCGCGATCGACGCGAAGGCCGAACAGCAGGTGTTCGTCGATTGCTTCGATCGCGCGAGACGGCGCCTCGACGAAGCCGGCCTGACGCTGCCAGGCTTCGAGCACCCGTTGCTGGGCCGCTTCTGAATGTCACGACGATCGGGCGCGAGGCCGGAATCGAGATCTTCGTCGGCGCGTACGCATGTCGAGTGAGGTCCTTCAACTCGCGCTCGCCGGGCTCGGTACGGGGAGCATCTACGCGCTGATCGCGCTCGGCTTCAACATCATCTTCAAGGCGACCGACGCGATCAATTTCGCGCAGGGCGAGTGGGTGATGATGGGCGGCATGATCGCTGCGGCCCTGTACGCGTCGGGCACGGTGCCGCTCGTCGCGGCCTGCCTCGGCGCCGTCACGCTCGTCGCGCTGATCGGCCTTCTGTCCGAACGGCTCGTGATCCGGCCGATACGCTCACCGACCCCGATGCTCGTCACGCTGGTCAGCATCGGCCTCGCGATCAGTTCCAAGAGTCTCGTGATGCTGGTGCTCGGCAAGAACCCGGCCGGCCTGCCGGGTTTCTCCGGCGAGGCGTCGATCCGGATCGGCGGCGCGACGATCCAGCCGCAGACGCTGTGGATCGTCGGCATCGCGGCGCTCGTCATGGTCGCGGCGCAGTTGTTCTTCGATCGCACCGTCCTCGGGAAGTCGATGCGCGCGTCCGCGGCACAACCGGAAGCCGCTGCATTGGTCGGCATCAGTCCGCGGCTCGCGCTCGCGAGCGCGTTCGGCATCGCAGCCGCGGTCGGCGCGATCGCGGGCGTCATCATCACGCCGCTGACGTTGACCTCGTTCGACCAGGGCACGACGATGGGCTTCAAGGGCTTCAGCGCTGCCATGCTCGGCGGGCTGGGCAGCCTGCCGGGCGCGCTCATCGGAGGACTCGTGCTCGGCCTGCTGGAGACGCTGGCGGCCGGCTACGTGTCGTCCGCGTTCAAGGACGCGGTCGCGTTCGTCGTGCTGCTCGCGGTCCTGTTCCTGCGTCCGGTCGGCATCCTCGGCAAGGGGAGCGTCGACCGTGTCTGAGGGGCCGACGACTGCATCCGCTGCGCCCCCGGTTGCCGCCGAGGCGGCGGCGCTGGCCCGTCCGACGCCCGATACGCGATTGTCGGGCGATCGACGCAGGCTGGCCGTCGTGTGGGCGCTGATGCTGGCGTGGCCGCTGATATCGCCGAACGACTACGTGTTGAGCCTCGGCGTTGCGTTCCTGATCAATCTGCTGCTCGTCGCAAGCCTGAATCTCGCGATGGGCTACACGGGCCTGATATCGCTGTGCCACGGCGCGTTCTTCGGTCTCGGCGCGTACATCAGTGGCGTTCTCAGCGCGAAATACGGCGTGTCGCCCTGGTTCGGCATCGTCGCGGGGACGCTCGGCACCGCAGCGGCGGCAACGCTGATCGCAGTCCCGACGTTGCGCCTGCGCGGACATTACCTCGCGATGGGAACGCTCGGCTTCAATGCAATCCTCGGCGTGCTCTTCGTCGAACTCGTTCCGCTGACCGGCGGACCGAACGGGCTGATCGGCATCGAACCGTTCACCATCGCCGGGCTGTCGCTCGACACGCCCGGCAGGTTCTTCGTCTTCGCTTGGGTGATCTGCTTCGTCGTCATGTTCGTGCTGCTGAACCTGGTCACTGGCCCGATCGGCCGGAATCTCCGTGCGATCGCCGGCAGCGAGATCGTCGCCGATACGCTCGGCGTCGACACCGTCCGACTCAAGATCATGCTGTTCTCGTTCTCTGCCGCGATCGCCGGGCTCGCCGGCGCGTTCTACGCGCACTTCAACCTGTTCGCGTCGCCCGAGACCTTCGGCATCTTCAGTTCGGTGCTGCTCGTGGTGATGGTGGCGCTCGGAGGCCCGGGTACCTACTGGGGCCCGTTCTTCGGCGCCTTGATCTTCACTGCAGTACCCGAACTCCTTCGGTCGCTGCAGGATGCCGAACTGCTGATCTTCGGCGTCTGCATGGTCGTCGTGCTGCTCTACTTCCCGGGAGGCGTCGCCCGCTCGATCGGGCGACGTGCCCGGGGCCGGCGCGAGGCTCGCGATGGCACTGCTTGAGATCGATCGGCTGTCGATCGACTACGGCGGCCTGAAGGCGATCGACTCGCTGGGATTCTCGGTCGAGACCGGCCGCATCACGGGCGTGATCGGGCCCAACGGCGCCGGAAAGACGACGCTGTTCAACGCGGTGGCGGGTCTGACGATCCCCACGTCGGGGGACATCCGCTTCGAAGGTCGCTCGATCCTGCCATTCAAGCCGTTCGAGCGCGCGCGTCTCGGCCTTGCCCGGACGTTCCAGAACCTGCGGATCTTCCCGGAGATGAGCATCCTCGAGAATGTGATGCTCGGCCGTGCGCCGCGGCTTGCGACCGGGATCTTCGCGAGCCTGCTGCGCACGCGCTCGGCCGCGCGCGAGGAGTCGCAGATCGAGCATCTAGCGCTCGAGAAACTGAAGGTCGTCGGTCTCGCGGGGGTCGCCTACGAGTCGGCATCCGCGTTGAGCTTCGGCGAGGCCAAGCTCGTCGAACTCGCGCGGGCACTGTTGGCCGAGCCGCGATTGCTGATGCTCGACGAGCCGACCGCAGGCGTGCCACATGCAGAGCAGGGCCGCTTTCTGGACATCGTCAGACGGCTGCGCGACGACGGTGTCACGGTGGTGCTGGTCGAGCACAACATGCGCGTCGTGATGAATCTCTGCGACCGGATCCTGGTCATCCATCACGGCAAGTGGCTCGCGGAAGGCGATGCCGCCGCCGTCAGCCGCGACCCGGCGGTGATCACTGCCTATCTCGGCGAGGATGCGATCGGTGTCTGAGAGGTCAAGATGCTCGAATTGAGGGAGGTCGGCGCGACGTACGGGCGCGGCGCGGTGCTGGCGGGCATGAACCTGCGCGTGGAACAGGGTTCGTTCTGCGCGTTGATCGGCTCCAACGGCGCGGGAAAGTCGACGACGATGCGTGCGATCAGCGGGCTGCTTCGGCCGGTGTCCGGCGAGATCATCTTCGAAGGAGGCGACCTGGCGGCGCTCAGGGCCGACCGCGTCGCGCGACTCGGCCTGTCGCTGGTTCCGGAAGGTCGAAAGGTCTTTGCGCCGATGACCGTACGGGAAAACCTCGAGATGGGTGCCTTCCAGTTCCTGTTCCCGCGCGATCGGGGCCGCCTTGCCGAGCGACTGGACTTCGTGACCAGCTTGTTTCCGCGATTGCAGGAGCGATTCGCGCAGCCGGCTGGCACCCTGTCGGGTGGCGAGCAGCAGATGCTCGCGATCGGCCGCGCGCTGATGAGCGCGCCTCGGCTGCTGCTTCTCGACGAGCCGTCGATGGGGCTGGCGCCGCTGATCGTCGCGGAGATCTTCTCGACGCTCAAGCGACTGGTTGCATCGGGGATGACACTTTTCGTCTGCGAACAGAACACCAGCGTGACGCTTCGTCACGCGGACCACTGCTACGTGCTCGAGGGCGGCCGCATCACGATGTCCGGCAGCGCCGAGAGCCTGGCGACCGACGACCGTGTACGGGAGGCGTACCTTGGCCTGTGACCCGACAGACGCCGCGCTCGAACTCGAATACAACCTGCGCACGCGACATCCCGAGCGCGAGGCAGTCTATCGGGCCTTCGCGGCGCGCAGCAGCGAATACCGAAGCCTGCATCCTGCGCATCTGGACCTGCGGTACGCCGAGGCGGATCGATGCCTTGTCGACGTGTTCCTTCCGGACTCGGACGCGGCGACCTCATTCAGCGTCGGGCCCATGGCCGGCGCGCGACCCCTGTTCGTGTTTCTCCACGGCGGCTATTGGCGTGCGCTCGACAAGTCGCTCTTCTCGTTCATCGCCAAGCCATTCGTCGAACGCGGCGTCTGCGTCGCGATGCCGACGTACGGCCTCGCGCCGGCGTTCACCCTGAGCGAGATCGTGGACCAGGTCGAACAGGCGATGCGCTGGCTGTCGGCAGGCGCCGGGTCCTTCGGCTGGGACCGCGAGAGGGTCGTACTCTGCGGGCACTCTGCCGGTGGGCACCTCGCCGCGATGATGGCCGCCTGCGACGCGCAGAAGATCGGCGGGCTCGGCATCCGCGGCGCAAGCGTGATCAGCGGCCTGTTCGATCTCGAACCGCTGTTGCACACCAACGTCAATCGCGACGTGCACATGAGTGAGGCGGAAGCGCGCGAGCAGAGCCCGATTCATCGGTCTTCGTTCGCCGCCCGCCATTTCCTGGTCACCGCGGGTGCGCTCGAGACCGGGGGCTTCGTCGAACAGAGTCGGCGCTTCGATCATCACCTGCGTGAAGTCGGCCGGAGCAGCGAGTTCCTGCTGATCGAGAATCGCACCCACTTCGACATTCTCGAAGACCTTGCCGATCCCTTGCAGCCCTTGCATCGCCGAACGTTGGAGATGCTGTTTGCCTGAATCCACCGCGGAGACGAATCCATGAGCACGAGAATGATCAATCCGTCGTCGATCGCAGCGCCCGTCGGCGCGTATTCCCACGCGATCGCCGCACCGGCAGCAGGTCGATGGCTGCACCTCTCCGGGCAGGTCGGCATCAGGCCCGACGGGTCGCTGCCAGACGACTTCGCCGACCAGGCGCATGCGGCGTGGAGCAATGTCCGCGCGATTCTCGAGGACGCCGGCATGACGATCTCCAACCTGGTCAAGGTGACGACCTTCCTGGTCGACCGAGGCGACCTGCCGGCACTGAATGGCGTGCGCGCCCCCTTCCTCGGCGAGCATCGGCCGGCGTCGACGCTGCTGGTCGTTGCTGCGCTCGCGCGGCCCGAGTGGCGCATCGAGATCGAGGCAGTGGCGTGGTGCGCCGAGTGATACCCGGTTGATGCCGGCCGGCTGGCCCGATCAGATGGCGTTGCCGACCCCCGAGATGGCCCGGGTGCGCGCACGCTGCAGTGAGATTGCAGCGGGGTTGCCCGACCGGTACGCCGTGCCGATCGAGCAGGCCAGGACACAGCTGCTGCAGGAGCGGGCCTGGTGGCAACTGGAAGCCCCTGCGATGGCGTCGATCGAGCACGCTGCCATGACAGTGGATGGGCGACCCGTCGGCCTGGACCGCTTCGTCGCGCACGGTGCCACTGCGCCCGGCTGCGGCGGCCCGGACGGCGTGCCCGATGATGTCGTCATCGTCTACCTTCATGGCGGTGGCTGGTGCGTCGGTTCGAATGCCACCCACGAATCGATCCTCAGACGACTGGCGCATCACAGCCGGCGTGCGGTCGTCGGCGTCGACTATTCGCTGGCACCGGAGCATCCGTTCCCTGCCGCGCAGGATGACGTCGGGGCTGCGATCGAGTACATCCTGGCGCGGTGGCCAACGTCCGGGGGCTTCGTGCTCGCCGGCGATTCGGCGGGGGCGAACCTGGCACTGGTCGAGGCACTGCGGCGCCGCGATACGCAGCGGCAGATGCCTCGCGCACTGATGCTGTTCTACGGCGTCTACGGACGGGTCCGCCCCGCGCCCTCGATGTCGCGCTTCGGTGACGGCGCCTTCGGCTTGTCGCAGGCGGCACTTTCGCGGTACCAGTCGCTCTATCTGGGCCTGGCGCCCGGCGAGGAGCCTCCGCGGCCGTGCCAGGCCTTTCCGCTGGAAGCAGACCTGAGGGGGCTGCCGACGTGCATGCTGGTGGCGGCCGAACTCGACCCGCTGGCCGACGACTCCCGGGAACTCGAGCGCCGTCTTCGGGAGGCAGCCGTGTGCTGCGATCTGCACGTCTTTGCCGGACTCACGCACGGCTTCCTGAGCTACGGCAGGATGCTGCCTGCCGTCGACGAAGCGCTCGTGAAGGCGTCGACCGTGCTGGCGTCCTGACCGTTCGATTCAAGCGTCGACCGGCCCCGCGCGGCCGGATTCGACGACGAACGCCCGCTGCACCGACGCGACGCTCTCGCGTCGGCGCGCCGAGTCGAGCCCGATCATGTCCGCGCGAAGCCGCTTCGCATCGAGCGTGATCCGCAGGTAGCCGCGTTGCGAACCGTCGGCGTGGAGGATGTGCGGGTTCGCGGCCCGGATGCGGTCGAAGTGCGCGCGCGGGCCGGACTGCGAGGTGATCGACGTTCCGACGAACTCGCTCGCCAGCGGGCGACCGTCGGAGGCGTCGAGGCGCGCCGCGTAGAACGCGTGGACGTCGCCGCCGAGCACCACGGGGTTCGGCACGCGGTGGCGCTCGATGGCGCCGAGGAGTCGCTCGCGCGCGGCCGGGTAGCCGTCCCAGCCGTCGGTATGGCGCAGGCGCCTGCCGCCGCTCGCCGGCCGCGCGTTCGGCGCGAACAGCGTCTGCTGGCCGATGAGGTTCCACCGGGTGTCCCGATCGCGCAGGCGCGCGTCGAGCCAGCGCTCCTGCGGGGCCCCGAGCATCGTGCGAGCGGCGTCGCCGAGTTGCGGGCAGGCCGTCGGGTCGACGAGGTTCGCGCCCGCGGCGCGGCCCGCCGGCGGGCACGCGTGCGGCGAGCGGTACTGCCGCGCGTCGAGCAGGTCGATCGTCGCGAGTCGGCCGATCGAGAAGCCGCCGTACAGGTCGAGCGCCGCGCCGCGCGGCTTCATCCGCGATGGCGCCGGCATGTGTTCGTACCAGGCGCGGTACGCGGCCGCGCGGCGCGCGAGGAAGGCCTTGGGGCCCATGCCCTTGGCCGCGACCTCGTTCGCGTAATCGTTGGAGACCTCGTGATCGTCCCAGGTCAGCGCCCAGGGCATCGCTGCATGCGCGGCCTGCAGGTCGGGGTCGCGCTTGTAGAGCATGTGGCGCGCGCGGTAGTCGGCGAGCGTCATCGCTTCGCCGGCGCCGTGGTGCCGGACGGGATCCCGGCCCCAGCTTTCCTCGTAGATGTAGTCGCCCAGGTGGACCAGCAGGTCCGGTTCGTCGGCGACGATGTGGCGATAGGCGCTGTAGTACCCGTGCTCGTACTGCTGGCACGAGGCGATCGCGAGCCGCAGTCGCGACGGCATCGACGCAGGCGCAGGCAGGCTCTGCGTCCGGCCGAGCGGGCTCTCGTGCGCGCCGGTGCGGAACCGGTACCAGTAGCGTCGCGCGGGTCGCAGGCCGCGCACCTCGACGTGCACCGCGTGCGCGTCGGGCGCACCGGTCCGCACCCGGCCCTTCGCGACCACGGTGCGCAGGCGTTCGTCCTCGGCGACGATCCAGTCGACGTCGACCGCGCGTGGACCGAGGCCGCCGTCGGGGGTCGACGGATCGGGCGCGAGTCGTGTCCAGAGCACCACGCCGTCGGGCGATGGAAAGCCCGACGCGACGCCCAGCGTGAAGGGGTCGTCGCCGCCGGCGAGCGTGCCGGCGCTGCGGCAGGCGGACAGCGACTGCGCGGCGCAGACGGCACTGGCCAGCGGAAGTCCCGCCTTCAGCCAGGCGCGCCGGCCTTCGCCCAGCGTGTTCCTCGTGCGCTGCCCGCTGTCCATCGTCGGACCCGTTCGTTCTGGGGATGCATCCCGCGGCACCTCCGGCGCGGCGCAGGTGCGCGTCGCGCCGGCGGCGATCCGCGCGCTGCGCACTGTACCATCGGGCGCGCGATGCGCCTTGCGGTTTTCTCCGACCTCCATCTCGAATTCGAGCCCTTCGTGCCGGCGCCGGCCGCGCGCTCGGCCGACGTCGTCGTGCTGGCGGGCGACATCCACAACGGCGTCGCGGCGCTGCAGTGGGCGCGCCGGACCTTCCCCGAGCAGCCGATCGTGCAGATCGCGGGCAACCACGAGTTCTTCGGCGCGCAGTGGCAGGCGCTGCTCGCGGAACTGCGCCGCGAGGCGCGGACGCTCGGCATCCACTTCCTCGAGAACGATGCGCTCGTGCTCGACGGGGTGCGCTTCCTCGGTGCCACGCTATGGACGGACTTCGCGCTCTACGCGCGGCCCGGGCGGCCGCTCTCGATGGACGCGCAGACGGCGCGCGAGGTGCTCGGCCGGCGGATGGTCGACTTCTCGGCGATCCGGTGGGAGGCGCGCACGCTCGATCCCGCTGACAGCGTCGCGTTGCACCTGCAGACGCGGCGCTGGCTGGAAGCGTCGCTCGCCCGTCCGCACGACGGCCCGACGGTCGTCGTCACGCACCACCTGCCGACGATCCATTCGGTCGCGCCGGCCTTCGTGACGGCCGTGTCCAATGCCGCGTTCGCGAGCGACCTCGACGACCTGTTCGGGCCGGTCTCGCTCTGGATCCACGGCCACACGCACCACTCGTTCGACTACCGCCGCGGCTCGACCCGCATCGTCGCGAATCCGCGCGGCTATCCGATGCGCGACGGGCGCCTCGAGAATCCCGCCTTCGATCCCGGACTCGTCGTCGAAGTGCCTGCTCCGCACGCGGGGGATTCGGTCGCTGCGCTGCGATAAACTGGCCGGACCAGGAGGCAGCATGGCCGGACTCGACAGTCGCACCCCGATCCCGACGAACATCGTCGTGCACCAGCGTTCGCGCGAACTCGAGATCGTCTTCGACGACGGGCTGAACGCGCGGCTGAGCTTCGAGTTCCTCCGCGTCAATTCGCCGTCGGCCGAGGTGCGTGGCCACGGGCCCGGGCAGGAGACGCTGCAGGTCGGCAAACGGGACGTCGACATCACCGCGGTCGATCCGGTGGGCAACTACGCGATCCAGCCGCGGTTCAGCGACGGCCACGATACCGGCATCTACTCGTGGGACTACCTGCACCACCTGGCGATGCGGCGCGACGCGTTGTGGCAGGAGTACCTGGAGCGGCTCGAGGCCGCCGGCGCGAGCCGCGAACCGGCCGCCCAGGCCGGTGGCGGCCTGAACGCGGTGTCGGTCAGGCGCGGCGGGTGAACGTCGCGATGGACGACGACACCGACCGCACGCATTTCGGCTATCGCTCCGTCGAGGCGGGCGAGAAGGCGGCGAAGGTCCGCGAGGTCTTCGATTCGGTCGCGCCGAAATACGATCTGATGAACGACCTCATGTCCGGCGGGCTGCACCGGCTCTGGAAACGCTTCGCCGTCGGCCAGGCGGCGCTCAGGCCCGGCATGAAGGTGCTCGACATCGCGACCGGCAGCGGCGATCTCGCCCGGGCGATGGCACGCTCGCCGGGCGTCGAGGTCTGGATGAGCGACATCAACGCCGCGATGCTCGGCGTGGGGCGCGACAAGGCGCTCGACGAGGGCCTGGCGTTGCCGGCGGTG
Organism: Lautropia sp.; assembly: GCA_050248115.1. Lineage (GTDB taxonomy): Bacteria > Pseudomonadota > Gammaproteobacteria > Burkholderiales > Burkholderiaceae_E > Lautropia. Next base: position 330,365 of record JBFWSZ010000004.1, on the reverse strand, counting down.
CAGTGCGACGCCGAGCGGCTGCCGTTCCCGGATGCCCGCTTCGACCGGGTGACGGTGGCCTTCGGCTTGCGCAACATGACGCGCAAGGACGTGGCGCTGGCCGAGATGCGCCGCGTGCTGGCGCCCGGCGGCAAGCTGCTGGTACTCGAGTTCTCCCGGGTCTGGAAGCCGCTCGCCGGCGCCTACGATGCGTTCTCCTTCGGACTGTTGCCGCGTCTCGGGTCGCTGATCGCGAAAGACGCCGACAGCTATCGATACCTCGCAGAATCGATCCGCATGCACCCGGACCAGCCGACCCTCGGCGCGATGCTCGAGGCGGCCGGGCTGTCGCGGGTGCGGTGGTTCAACCTCGCCGCCGGGGTCGTCGCGCTGCACGAAGGGGTGAAAATCGGCCGTTGATCGCCATCTACGGTGCAATGGATCGGCAAACGGCGTAACAGACGGTAACAGAGCCCCGGCGTCCCTGGGGCTATCGCCCGGCGGATCCCGTTCGCCCGGTAGAGTCACATAGGTTTCATTTGAAATATTCCCCTGATCGCTTTCGATCCGACACGAAGGAGAAGTCGATGACACGCAGATGGTTGGCGGCGCTTGCGTCGCTTGCACTTGGACTGGCGCTCGTCGTGCCGCACGCCGACGCCAAGCGTATCGGCGGCGGGCGCAGCGTCGGCCAGCAGAGCGGCATGGCCAAGAAGGCGCCGGTGCAGCAGCCGCCGCAGCAGGCCGGCCAGGCCGCGAACAACCCCGGCGCCGCGGCCGCGGGGCAGCCCCCGCGCAATCGATGGCTCGGCCCGATCGCCGGACTCGCGGCCGGTCTCGGCCTCGCGGCGCTCGCGTCGGCCCTCGGCCTCGGCGAGGCCTTCGGCACGGTGCTGCTGATGCTGCTTCTCGGCGTGGCGGCGCTGGTAGCGTTCCGGATGTTCATGGCGCGGCGCCAGGGCGGCAATCTCGCGATGGGCGGGGCGGGCGCGGGCGGTGGCGGCACGGCACAGCGTGCGCAGACCGCCGACTTCAGGACCGCGGCGAACGGCGGCGCTGGCGGGTCGGCTGGCACCGCCGTCGCGACGGCCGCGACGACGGCGGTCGCGAACTTCGATACCGAGCAGTTCGTGCGCTCGGCGAAGAGCCAGTTCCTGCGCCTGCAGGCGGCTTTCGACAAGAAGGAGATCGACGACCTTCGCGAGTTCACGTCGCCGGCGATGTTTGCGGAACTCGAACGCGAGATGGCTCAGCGTGGTGACGCCACCCAGGTGACCGACGTCGTCACGCTCGACGCCCGGTTCATCGGTGTCGAGCCCTTCGGCGCGAGCAAGCTGTCCGAGGTGGCGGGCGTGCGCTTCACCGGACTGGTCCGCGAGAGCGAGTCCGGCGAACCCGAGGCGATCGACGAGGTCTGGAACTTCTCGCGTCCGGTCGACCGCAGCTCGGGCTGGGTCCTCGCCGGCATCGAGCAGGTCGACGACAAGGCCCCGCAGGCCTGAGCGTCGCGCTTCGTGGCCCGCACGACGAACCTTCCGCTCGCGCTGTCGCAGGTCGCGCTCTCGGGGCTGAACCACGTCCTCGAGCAGCAGCCGGCGATGCGCGACCGGATGCGCGCCCACGCCGGGCGCTGCATCCGGATCGTCGTGCGCGGCCCGCTGGGCACGGTGCAGTCCGATGCCCGGATCGGCCCGCAGGGCCTGCTGACCGTCACCAGCGGCGAGGAGCCCGGGGTCACGCTGACGCTCTCGCTGTCGGTCGACGCGGTGTTCTCGGGGCTGGGCGGAGGCGCCGAAGGCCTTGCGCCGCACCTGAAGGTCGAGGGCGACGTGATGCTCGCGGCCGCGGTCGGCGAGGTGGCGAAGTCGCTGCGCTGGGACTATGAAGAGGACCTGAGCCGGGTGGTCGGCGACGTGGCCGCACACCGGATCGGCTCGGTGATCCGGGGCTTTCGCACGCGCGGCGACGCCTGGCGGGAACGCTCGGACGCCGTGCTGAAGCGCAACCTGGCGGGTGACGACGGGCCGGTCGTCGACCAGGCCTCATTCCGCGCGTTCGCCGACGAGATCGAGCGCGTGCGCGATCGCATCGACCGGCTCGAGAGCCGGCGCCGCGCGCGCGCCTGAGCCGCCTCCCGGCGGCGCTCAGCGATAGGCGTCGAAGCGGCGCCGGACCTCGGGCAGATCCGCCTTGCCCAGCCCGATCGCGAGGCAGCACTGGAGCAGGATGCGGGCCTTTATCGCCGGCAGCCAGTGGCTCGCGACGAAGCCCAGCGCGTCGTCCCGATCGGCCTCGACGGGTTCGGTGTCGGGGATCACCGGGCCGCCGGCGACCCGCGTCGAGCGCACGACCAGGCAGCCGGCGCGGCTCGCGCGCGCGAGGGCCGCGCGCATCGCATCGGGCATCGTCCCCTGGCCGGTGCCGGCGAACACCAGGCCACGCGCCCCTTCGGACAGGTGCCAGTCGACGATCGCGGGGTCGGCGTCGACGTGCTGGGCGATCAGGCCGACGCGCGGCAGCGGCGCGCCGTGGTGCTCGATGCGCTGCCTGTCGAACGCGGGCCTGGCGGCGGCCTCGCGGCGAGCCGCCTCCGCGTCGACGCGCCACGCGACCGCGTCCGACACCCGGAGCGCCTGCGCGTCGTGTCCGGTGCCGTCGAACGCGTCGAGTGCGAGCGTGTGCACCTTGCGCGCGTGCCACCCGAGCCAGGCCGAGTCGCAGAAGGCGACCAGTGGGCCGCGTCCGCGCGCCGCCTGCTCGGCGCCGATCAGGCACGCGAAGCCGAGGTTCGACGGCCCGTCGGCGCTGATCGCGGTGGCGGGGCGCATCGCGCCGGTCAGCACGATCGGCGTCTCGCGCGGACAGACGAGGTCGAGGAAGAACGCGGTCTCCTCCATCGTGTCGGTGCCGTGCGCGATGACGATCGCGTCGTGCTCGCGCGATGCGCCGTCGACCTCCCGCGCGAGCGCCAGCCAGTGCGCGCTCGTCATGTGCTGGCTGCCGATCGAGAAGGGCTGGCTGGTGCGCAGGTCGATGCGCGCGGTTTCGCCGTCGGCGATCGCGCCGATCGATCGGCGCAGCGCATCGACGCCGATCGCGCCGGGCGTGTAGCCCAGCGTCTGGCTGCTCGACGGTGCGGCGCCGGCGATCGTGCCGCCGGTGCCGATCAGCAATACGCGTCCCCTCATCGCTCCCCCCTGGTCGTCGCCGGCATTGTCGTCCACGACGGGCCGACGCACCAGATCGCCGATAATGCCGCAGCGCGGCACGGTGGTCGTGCGTGCACGGGGCAACTATCCGGAGCCGGGACCGAATTGGGCAGAGAACATCATTTCAGCACCAGCGCGAGCGATCTCCGCGCGGCGGTGCTCGGCGCGAACGACGGCCTGGTGTCGAACTTCTGCCTGCTGCTCGGCGTCGCCGGCAGCGGCATCGGATCGCGCGAGGCGCTGCTCGTCGGCGCGGCAGGCCTCGTGTCGGGGGCGTGCTCGATGGCGCTGGGCGAGTGGCTGTCGATGCAGAATTCGCGCGAGCTCGTCACCGCCGAGATGCAGAAGGAGGCGCGCGAGTTGCGCGAGCAGCCCGCCGCCGAGCGGCTCGAGCTCAGGCGGATCTACGAAGCGCGCGGACTGTCGCGCGAGGATGCCGAGGAAGTGGCACGGCGGCTGATGGCCGACCCGGAGATCGCACTGGCGACGCACGCCCGCGAGGAGCTCGGCATCGATCCGGACGGCCTCGGCGGCAGTGCGCATTCGGCGGCGGCGGTGAGCTTCCTGACCTTCTCGGGCGGCGCGCTGCTGCCGCTCCTGCCGCTCGTGGTCGGGCTCGACGACTGGCCGGCGTGGACCAGCGCCGCCTCGCTCGCGGGGCTGCTGCTGCTCGGCGGGCTGACCGCGCGCTTCAACCAGCGCGGACTGGTCTACTCGGCGATGCGCCAGGCGCTGTTCGGCGCCGCGGCCGCGGCCGCGACCTTCGGCGTCGGCTACCTGCTCGGCGTCTCGGTCTCGTAGGCGGCGTCGCCCGCCGCCGGCGCGACGGCATCCAGCAGCAGCGTCGCCTGCGTCATCGTCGGTTCCTCGCGGGATCGCTTCAGCGCGAAGCCCTGATTGCGCATGAACTGCAGCATCCGGCGGTTCTGCGAATGGATGTAGCCGACCAGCGCGCGCAGGCCGGTGCGCCGCGCGTGCGCTGCCAGCTGCCGCATCATCCGGCCGGCGAGGCCGGTGCCCTGCCAGTCGTCGCCGACCACGATGGCGAACTCTGCGCGGCTCGCATCGATCTCGCGCACGTAGCGGGCGATGCCGACGAAGCGCGGCTCGGGCTCGTCGAGCGGGATCGCGACCAGCGCCATGTCGCGGCCGTAGTCGACCTGCGTGAAGCGCGCGATCATGTCTTCGCTCAGCGCCTTGATCGGGTGCAGGAAGCGCCAGTGACGGGTCGTGTCGGACAGCGACTCGAAGAACGCCACCTGCAGCTTCGCGTCGTCCGGGCGGATCGGCCGCAGCAGCATGCGCTGTCCGCCGGCAAGCGTGACGACGGACTCGAGTTCCTGCGGGTAGGGGTGGATCGCAAGGTGGCTGTAGCGCTCGTCGCGGCCCAGGCGTGCCGGGTCGACGACGATCCGCGCGTCGAGCGCGGTCACGCCGTCGGCGTCGGCGACCAGCGGGTCGATCGACAGGCTGCGGATCGCCGGAAAGCGGCAGACCAGCGCGGAGACCGCCAGCAGCACGTCGACGATGCTCTCGAGGTGCGCCGGCGGCACGTCGCGATTGCCGGCGAGGAAACCGGCGATGCGGGTGCGCTCGATCAGGTCCTGGGCGAGCAGCGTGTTCAGCGGCGGCAGCGCGCACGCGGTGTCGGGGGAGACTTCGAGCGCAATGCCGCCGGCGCCGAAACTGATCACCGGCCCGAACACCGGGTCGGTCGTCGCGGCCACCAGCAGCTCGATCGCATGGCGCCGGCTGATCATCGGTTGTACCGACAGGCCGGCGACGCGGGCCTGCGGCCGCGCCGCGCCGACGCGCTGGAGGATCGCGGCGGCGGCGCCGCGCAGCTCGAGCTCGTCGCGGATGTCGAGCCGCACGCCGCCGATCGTGCTCTTGTCGACGATGTCCGGCGAGACGATCTTCAGCGCGACCGGATAGCCGATGCGCGCCGCCTGCGCCGCCGCCTCGTCGGCGTCGTTGGCGATCGTGGTCTGCGGCACCGGCACGCCGCAGGCGGCGAGCAGGCGCTTCGCGTCGACCTCGCCGAGCAGCCGGGCGCCGCTCGCGGCGGCGTCGCCGAGGATGCCCGCGACCGTGGCCTCGTCGATCGAGTCGGTGCGCGCCTCGCGCGCCGGGGCCTGTCGAAGCTGGCGCTGGCTGCGTTCGTACTCGGTCAGCATCGAGAACGCGCGCACGGCGGTCTCGGGCGCGACGAACACGGCGCGGTGCGCCTGGTTGAGCACGGCGCGGCCGCGGCCGGCGTCGGCCTCGCCGACGAAGCAGTAGAGCGTCGGTGCGCGACGCTTGTGCTCGAGCAGCGCCGTCGCGATCGAGGCAGAGTCGGCGACCTGCGTCGGGCAGAACATCGCGAGCACGCACTCGGTCGACGCGTCGTCTCCGACGACCTGCATCGCGCGCGCGATCCGCTCGGGCGTCGCGTCGCCGACGAGGTCGACGGGGTTGGCGCCCGACCAGGACGGCGGCAGCATCGCGTCCAGCGCGGCCTTCGCCGGCTCGCCGAGTTCGGCGAGCCGCACGCGGAACTGTGCGCAGGCGTCGGCGGCGAGCACGCCGAGGCCGCCGCCGTTGGTCACGATCGTCAGGCGCTCGCCGGTGATCCTGCGCCCGGTCGCGAGCCACTCGACCGCGCTGAAGAGTTCGCCGAAGTTGTCGACCGTCACCGCGCCGCAGCGCCTGAGCGCAGCACGGAACGCGTCGTCGTCGCCGACCGGCGTGTCGTTGTGGCGCAGCGCCGCGCTCGACCCGGCGGCCGCGCGGCCGCCCTTGAGCACGACGACCGGCTTGATCCTCGCCGCCGCCCGCAGCGCGCTGAGGAACTCGCGCGGCCGGCGCAGGCCCTCGAGGTACATCGCGATGCTGCGGGTCGAGCCGTCGTAGGTCAGGTAGTCGAGCACGTCGCCGATGTCGACGTCGAGCGCGCCGCCGGTCGCGACCATCGCCGACAGCCCGATGCCGTGGCCCTCGGCGAAATCGAGCAGCGCGGTACCGATCGCGGTCGACTGGGTGATGACGGCGAGCGAGCCCGGCAGCAGGCGCGACGGCGCGAAGGTCGCGTTGAGCCGGTGCGCGGGCCGGGCGATGCCCAGGCAGTTCGGCCCCACGAGCCGGATGCCCGCGCGGGCCGCGGCGGCCTGCGTCGCCGCCTGCGCCTTGCGTCCTGCGGGGCCGGACTCCGCGAAGCCCGCGGTGAGCACGATCGCGTGGCGCGTGCCCTTGCGCCCGAGGTCGCGCAGCACGCCGGCGACCGCCCGGGCGGGCACGGCCACCAGCGCGAGCGCCGGCGTGCGGGGCAGGTTCTGGATCCGCGCGTGGCACGGACGTCCCTGGACGGTTTCGTGCTTCGGATTGACCGCGTCGATCGGGCCGGGGAACCCGCCGGCGACGAGGTTCGCGAGGACCGCGCGGCCGATCGAATCGGGGCGTTCACTCGCGCCGACCACGACGATCGAGGCCGGGCGGAACAGCGGCTCGAGCGCGTGGCGGGGCGCTTCGTCGGCCTCGATCGGCTTGAGCGCCGCAGGGTTCTTGGCCATGTCCGACTTTACCATTCCGCATGGATCCGACAGGTTGTTCCATGCATGAGACGGTGCACTGTTATGATCGAACGCATGTCCATCCATGAAATCCTTGCCCTCGATGTGACAGGCGCGCCGATACGCTGGATCGATTTCGAGACGGCGGCAGGCTACTACGCGATCGGCAAGGTGGTGTGGGAGCTGGGCGAGCAGCGCACGGTGCTGCACGGTGGCATGAACCGGCTTTCGGGCGAGCGGTCGACCCTCACGCTCGCCACGATCATCGCGATCGACGGGCCCCGCTACCGGCGCCGCCACGCCGAGGACCGCATACCGCTGTCGCGCGCGATGCTGTTCATGCGCGACCGGCAGATCTGCGCGTACTGCGGCGGCAAGTTCGCCGCGTCCCATCTCGAGATGGAGCACGTGACACCGCGATCGCACGGCGGCACGAGCACCTGGCAGAACCTGGTGTCGGCGTGTCGCGGCTGCAACCAGCGCAAGGGCAACCGCACGCCGGAGGCCGCGCGGATGCCGCTGCTGTACGTCCCCTACGTGCCCAACCGGCACGAGGCGTTCATCCTGTCGAATCGTCGCATCCTCGTCGACCAGATGCAGTTCCTGCTCGCCGGCGTGCCGCGACATTCACGGCTCTGGGAGGCGTCGCCGGCCTGAGGCCGGCGTGCCACGGCGCGCCCGCGGCGCCACCGCCCGGCGCTTCCAGCCGCCGCTCGGCGTTTCCTGCGGCCGCCCGCTTCGGCGCCGTCTCACCACCCCTTCGTCGATGCACCCATGACCGTACTGTTGAGCCTGCTCGGCTCCGAACTCGCTTTCGGCAACGCGCCGCTGCTCGACGGCGCCGAACTCACGATCACCGCCGGCGAGCGCATCGGGCTGATCGGTCGCAACGGCACCGGCAAGTCGACGCTGCTCAAGGTGCTCGCCGGCACGCTCGACCTGGACGAGGGGCGGGTCGTGCGCCGCGACGCGCTGGCCACCGCGGTCGTCGAGCAGGAGCCGGTGCTGCCCGTCGCGCCGACGCTGCGCGAGTCGCTCGCGCGTCGCGCCGACCTCGAGCGCATCGGCGAGGCCGACGAACGTCGTCTCTGGCAGCTGACCGCCGCGATCGAGCGCGCGATCGACACGCTCGGTCTCGATCCCGAGTCGAACCCGCAGACGCTGTCGGGCGGGCAGGCCAAGCGCGCGGCGCTCGCGCTCGCGTTCGCGTTGGAGCCCGACCTGCTGATGCTCGACGAGCCGACCAACCACCTCGACATCGCCGGGATCGAGCAGCTCGAGCAGTTGATCCGCCAGGGGCCGACGCTCGTCGTGATCACCCACGACCGGCGCTTCCTCGACAACGTCGCGACCCGTATCGTCGAGCTCGACCGCGGGCTGCTGCGCAGCTTTCCCGGCGGCTTCTCCGACTTCGAACGCGCGCGCACCAGCCAGCTCGAGGCCGAGTCGGTGGCGCGGCGCAAGTTCGACAAGTTCTGGGCGCAGGAAGAGGTCTGGATCCGCAAGGGAATCGAGGCGCGACGCACCCGCAACGAGGGGCGGGTACGCCGGCTCGAGGCGCTGCGCAGCCAGCGCGAGGCGAGGCGCGAGCGGGCCGGCAACCTGCGCGTCGAGGTCGATTCGGGCGAGCGCTCGGGCAAGCTCGTGTGCGAGCTCGACCACGTCGGCAAGTCGCTCGGCTCGCGACGGCTCGTCGACGACCTGGAGCTGACGCTGATGCGCGGCGATCGGCTCGGCCTCGTCGGTGCGAACGGCAGCGGCAAGTCGACGCTGCTCAAGCTCATCGTCGGCGAACTCGCACCCGACCGTGGCACCGTGCGCCGGGGCACGAACCTCACGCTCGCGTACTTCGACCAGCTGCGCGAGCAGCTCGACGAGCAGAAGACGGTCGCCGAGACGGTGAGCCCCGGCTCCGACCACGTCGAGATCGCAGGCAGCCGGCGGCACATCATGAGCTACCTCCAGGACTTCCTGTTCTCGCCGCGGCAGGCGAACTCGCCGGTGCGGATGCTGTCCGGCGGCGAGCGCAACCGGCTGCTGCTCGCGCGCCTGTTCGCGCGGCCGGCGAACTGGCTGATCATGGACGAGCCCACCAACGACCTCGACCTCGAATCGATCGAACTGCTCGAGTCGACGCTGCAGACCTACCAGGGCACGCTGATCCTGGTGAGCCACGACCGTACCTTCCTCGACAACGTCGTGACCTCGGTGCTGGTCGCCCAGGGCGAAGGCCGGTGGATGGAACTGCCCGGCGGCTACAGCGACTGGATCGCGGCGCGAGAGCGAATGGGACTGGGCGCGGTGCCGGCTGCGGGCAAGGACGCGGTCGACGCGGGCGGCGCCGCGGCGGCGGTCCGCCAGACGCGGGCGGCGCCCGGCGCGACGGCGGCGCGCCCGCCGAAGCAGCGCTTGTCGTTCAAGGAGCAGCGCGAACTCGAGCGCCTGCCCGACGAGATCGAGTCGCTCGAAGGGCAGCAGCAGGCGCTCGTCGACGAGATGGCCGACCCGGCCTTCTTCCGGCAGCCGGCTCAGGCGATCCGGGAGCGCCAGCAGGCGCTCGCGGACCTCGAGAACACGCTGGCCGAGCGCACGGCGCGATGGGAGGCGCTGCTCGCGAAGGAGAGCGGCCAAGGCTAGGCCGGTCACGAAATCGTCATCTCGCGTCCCTAGAGTCCGGTCCTTTCGCAACCACCGAGACTCAAGGGGAAACCGCAAGATGCGTCTGTCACCGAACCCGAGCGCGCAACCGTCGATCGCTCGATCCGTCGATGCCGAGGATTCAGCCGGAGGCCGGCGCAGGCTGTTGCGCATGGCCGTGCGCGCGCCGCTGCTGCCGCTCGCCACCTCGCCGATCGCGCTGGCGCTCGCCGGCTGCGGCAGTTCGGACGACGAGGTTCCGGCGAGCGCGGTCAGTTCGTCGCCCAAGGCCGCGCTGTCGTCGGTCTCGTTCGCCGCGATGGCGGCGCCGACGCTCGCGGCGCCGGCCGCGATGGCCACCACGACCGTCGATTCGAGCCTCGTCGCCACGTACGCGGACGGCAGCACGCAGCACTTCGCGCTCGCCTACGAACCGTTCTTCATCACCGGCGCGGCGGTACCCGACGGCAAGGGCGGCACGATCGTCGCCGGCAGCTACCACGACATCGACAACAATCCGATCGTCGACCCGAGCGCGACGCCGCCGCGTCAGTTCTTCTCCGACGCTCCCGACGGCATGACGCTGTTCACCGTGCCGGGCGCGACCGTCGACGGCGTGAAGGGCAACGCCGTCTTCGCGGTGGTGCAGTTCGAGTACACGACGCGCGATGCGGCGGCCGCCTCGATGTACGGACTGCTGCCGTCGCCGATCGCGGTGCTGACGCTCGATCAGGACAAGACGACCGGCAAGCTCACGCTGGTGAAGTACCACAACGTCGACACCAGCAAGGTGAACGGGCTGTGGATCACCTGTGGCGCGAGCCTCTCGCCCTGGGGCACACACTTGTCGAGCGAGGAGTACGAGCCCGACGCCACGCTCGCCGCCAACGCGCAGCTCAAGGGCTTCAGCAGGCACCTGTACGGCGACGAGACGAAGGCGAATCCCTACCACTACGGCCACCTGCCCGAGGTGACGGTCAAGCCCGACGGTACCGGCACGATCGCGAAGCACTACTGCATGGGCCGGATCTCGCACGAGCTCGTGCAGGTGATGCCCGACGAGCGCACCGTGCTGATGGGCGACGACGCGACCAACGGCGGGGCGTTCATGTTCATCGCCGACCGCGCGAAGGACCTGAGCAGCGGCACGCTCTACGTCGCGAAGTGGAACCAGACCTCCGGCACCGGCCCGGGCTCGGCGACGCTGTCGTGGATCCGGCTGGGCAGCGCGACGAGCGCCGAGATCCAGGCGCTGGTGGACGGCGGCATCAAGGCGGCCGACATCATGGACGTGAAGACCGCCGATCCGGGCGACGCGAGCTACACGAAGATCCCGTACGCGGGCAAGCCCAACTGGGTCCGGCTGGTGCCGGGCATGGAGAAGGCGGCTGCGTTCCTGGAGACGCACCGGTACGCGGCGCTCGCCGGCGGCAGCCTCGGGTTCAGCAAGATGGAAGGCACGACGGTGAACGCGAAGGACCGGATCGCGTACGTCGCGATGTCGCGCATCGAGGCGTCGATGCTGGACGGCTCGGGCGACGTGAAGGTCGAGGGGCCGTACTCGGGGGCGGTGTACATGCAGAACCTGAGGGGCGGGCAGAAGGACGCGAGCGGTGCGGCGATCGCGAGCGAGTGGGTGCCGGTGGACATGAAGGCGGTGCCGGAACTGGTGAGCGAGGACCTGGGCGGGGGCAAGCTGAAGGCACAGGACGCGCTGGGCAACTTCGCGAACCCGGACCGGATCGCGACGCCGGACAACCTGAAGTTCTCGGAGCGGCTGCGCACGCTGTTCATCGGCGAGGACAGCAACACGCACGTCAACAACTTCCTGTGGGCGTACCACGTCGACACGAAGCAGCTGAGCCGGATCCTGTCGTGCCCGGCCGGCGCCGAGTCGACCGGCCTGCACGCAGCCGACGACGTGAACGGCTTCACCTACGTCCTGAGCAACTTCCAGCACGTGGGTGACTGGGAGGCGAAGCTGCACGACATCGTGAAGCCGACGCTCGACCCGCTGGTGCGCGCGAACTACAGGGACCGCTACGGCGCGGCCGTCGGCTACCTGACCGGCATGCCGAAGCTCGCCTGAGCCGGGGACGTCGCCGCCGCTGCCGCGCCCGGGAGCGGGCGAGGCAGCGGGCACGGCGGGCGCTAGCGGCGAACGCACCGCGCCCGCTGCCCGGGCGGCGCGAGATGCGGGCGATCGGGTGTGTGCGATCATCGCGCGGATCGGGCGCAGATCGACGGATCGGGGCAGGGTGCCCGCCCGGCGCCGGCGTCGCGATCCGCGCGCGACCCGTCCACGGAGTAGACTTCCGCCGCAACCGCTCGGCGGAATGATCCGTGCGCGCCCGACGCACATCGAACCCTCAGGAGACGTCATGACGAAATCCCGCATTCCCCTCGCCTGCGCCTCGCTGGCGCTGGCCGCCTCGCTCGCCGGGGGCCTCGTCGCCAAGGCCGGCGCCGCCGAGCTGACGCTGCGCATGTCGACCCCCGCCACGGCGACCGACAACCGCTCCAAGGGGCTCGCGCAGTTCTTCGGGCCGGCGGTGAAGGGCTTCGCGAGCTATCAGCCGCACTACGGCGCGACGCTGTTCAAGCAGGGGACCGAACTCGAGGCGATCGCGCGCGGCAACCTGGAGATGTCGATCACGTCGGCGCAGGAACTCGCGACGCTGATCCCGTCGTGGTCGATCTTCACGGCGGGCTACCTGATGCGCGACGCCGAACACCAGAAGAAGGTGTTCCACAGCGACATCGGCAAGGAGATGTCGAAGCTGGCCGAGGACAAGCTCGGCGTGAAGCTGCTCGACGTGATGTACCTCGGGCGGCGTCAGCTGAACCTGCGCATCGACAAGGAGATCCGCACCCCGGCCGACCTCGCCGGCGTCAAGCTCCGCATGCCCGGCACGGAGGCCTGGCTGTTCCTGGGCAAGGCGCTCGGCGCGAATCCGCTGCCGCTCGCGTTCACCGAGGTCTATACGGCGCTCCAGACCGGCGCGATCGACGGCCAGGACAACCCACTGCCGACCAACCGCGACTCCAAGTTCTACGAGGTCACCAAGCAGATCGTGCTGACCAGCCACCTGGTCGACATGAACTTCATCGCGTTCAGCAAGAAGGTGTGGGACAAGCTCACCCCCGACCAGCAGAAGGCGGTGCAGGAGGGTGCCTCGAAGGCGGCGGAGTGGGGCCGGCAGGAGCAGCTGAAGACCGAGCAGGAACTCGAGCAGTTCTTCAAGGACAAGGGCCTGAAGGTCTACACGCCCGACGTGAATGCGTTCCGCACGCAGGTGCAGAAGGCGTACCTGGAGTCGAAGTTCGCGAAGGACTGGCCCAAGGGCATGGTCGATCGCGTCAACGCGATCAAGTAGTCCCGCGATCGGCCGGTCTCCGGGGCGCGGGTCATGCGACGCTGGCTCCTCGCGCGCGCCGACAACGTCGCGGTCGCGCTGCTGGCGGCGATGTTCGTCAGCTTCGTCCTGCAGATCGTCTGGCGCTACGTCGTCAACGATCCGCTCTCGTGGACGCTCGAGGTCTGCCTGACGACCTGGCTGTGGCTGGTGTTCTGGGGGTCGGCCCTCGTGCTGCGCGAGGGTGACCACGTCCGCTTCGACATGCTGTACCTGATGGCCGGCGCGAGGCTGCGGCGGGTGCTCGCGCTCGCCGCCGCGGTGGCGGTCGTCGTCGCGTTCGTCGTCTCGATGCCGGCCACCATCGACTACGTCACCTTCTACCGGATCAAGTCGAGCGCGACGCTCGGCATCCGGCTCGACCTCGTGTTCTCGATCTACGTGTTGTTCGCGGCGGCGATGATCGCGCGATACGGCTGGCGCGCCTGGGCGCTGCTGCGTGGCGGCGACCCCGACGACCGGTCGAGCGGCGCGCCGCCGCCGTCGTCTGCCGCTGCTGGACGCGCATCGCCGGGCGAAGCCGGATCGTCGTGACGATCGCCTTCGCCGCCTGCCTCGTCACGCTGTTCGTCCTTGCCGCGTTCGCGGCGCCGATCGCGCTGTCGATGATCGTCGCCGCGATCGTCTACCTCGCGGTCAAGGGGCAGGACCTGGGCCTCGCGGCGGAGCAGATCCTGCAGGGACTCTACGACAGCTTCATCATCCTGGCGGTGCCGCTGTTCATCGTCGCGGCCAACATCATGAACGCGGGCACGATCAGCGACCGGCTGCTGAACTTCTGCGTCGCGCTCGTCGGGCGGTTCCGCGGTGGGCTCGGCCACGTCAACATCGTCGCGAGCCTGATCTTTTCCGGCATGAGCGGGTCAGCGGTCGCCGACGCCGCCGGGCTGGGCAAGGTCATCATCGAGATGATGGTGAAGAACGGCCGGTACTCGCCCGGCTACGCGGCGGCGATCACCGCGGCGTCGGCGACGATCGGCCCGATCATCCCGCCGTCGATCCCGATGGTGATGTATGCGCTGGTGTCCGATTCGTCGATCGGCTACCTGTTCCTGGGCGGCATCCTGCCCGGCCTGCTGATGGGTGCGGTGCTGATGGCGATGAACGCGTGGCTCGCGAAGCGACGCGGGTTCGCGCTCGAGGAGGGCACGCCGCTCGCCCAGCTCCCGACGCTCACCGTACGCGCCTTCCCTGCATTGCTGATGCCGGCGATCCTGCTGTACGGCATCTACGGCGGCGCCACGACGCCGACCGAGGCCGCGGCGGTCGCCGCCGCCTACGCGCTGCTGCTCGCCGCGCTGTTCTACCGCGCGCTGTCGTGGCGCGCGCTATACGACGTGATGTCGAGCAGCGCGCGCGCGTCGGCGTCGGTGGGCCTGCTGATCGGCGGCGCGCTGATCTTCAACTACATCGTCGCGAGCGAGAACATCCCCGGCGCGATGGCGGCGACGATGGACGGGCTCGACGTGTCGCCGCTCGTGTTCCTGCTCGCGGTGAACCTGCTGTTCCTGGTGCTCGGCTGCATCCTCGACGCGACGACGATCATCCTCGTGATCGTGCCGCTGTTCGTGCCGACCTGCAAGGTGCTGGGCGTGGACCTGGTGCACTTCGGCGTCGTCACGGTCGTCAACGCGATGATCGGGCTGATCACGCCGCCCTATGGGGTGCTGCTGTTCGTGATCAACGCCACCACCGGCATCGCGCTGCGCGACATGATCCGCGAGATCTGGCCTTTCCTCGCCGCGCTGCTCGTCGCGCTGCTCATCATGATCCTCGTGCCAGACGTGGTGCTGTGGCTGCCGCGCATGTTCGGGTACCAGGGCTGAGCCGTTGCGCAGCGGGCGCGGCGCGCCGGCGGGTTCGTGACCGATTTCACGCCGCCTCCCGGCGACGGGCCAGGGCCGGCCCGAACCCGCGACCGGCCCTCGGCAGGGAGCGACCGTCCGACGGCGCGCACGATGGTTCGCGCGTGGTGAGGGGCGAGCATTCGTCATCGACGCCCGACCCATGCAGACGACCGACCCCGTCACCGACCGCCAGATCCCGCACGCCGCCATCGACGGCGCGGCGGCGACGTGCCCGGGTCGCGCCGGTCCAGGCTGCGCCGGCAGCGTCTGCGATCCCTTCGCGACGCCACACGACAAGGCGTTCGCGCTGACGCCGCTTCCGCCGCTGCCGGCCGAGACCGCGACGATACGCGGCATGCGGCGCCTCTTCCTGCTGGCGGGCTCGAAGGGCATGGCGGTGATCGTGACCGCCGCCTCGATCGTCGCGTCGGTCCTCACGACGGCGCTCGTTCAGACGCTGGCCGGCTTCCAGGGCTGGATGTTCTGGAGCGGGATCGTCGTGTCGATCGCCGTGCCGCTCGTCGTCGCGCCGCTGGTGTCGCACCAGTTCTCGGCGCTCACGCAGTACCTGCTCGGGATCGAGGCACAACTGCACTCGCTCGCGAACCGCGACGCGCTGACCGGCGCACCGAACCGTCGCTGGATCACCGAGCGTTGCGAGGAGGCGGCGGCCTTCGCCGCGGCGACCGGCCGAGGCTACGGCGTGATGATGATCGACGTCGACCACTTCAAGTCGATCAACGATCGCCATGGCCATCACGGCGGCGACGCCGTGCTGCGCGAACTGGTGAGGATCCTCGCGACCGGCCTCCGCCCGTCCGAGCGCTTCGGGCGCTATGGCGGCGAGGAGTTCCTCGTGCTGACCGCCGACACCTCGTCCGAATCGTTGCTGGCGCGCGCCGAAGCGCTGCGCCGCGCGATCGCCGGCACGACGATCCGGGTCGACGGCATGCCGATCGGGATGACCGCGTCGATCGGCGCGGCGCGGTCCGGGGCGCTCGATGCCGATGCGTCGCTCGACGACGTGCTCCGCCGGGCCGACGGTGCGCTCTACCGTGCCAAGGCCGGCGGACGCGACCGCGTCGAACTCGCCGACGCGCAGGCGCCGGACGATGCGCGTCGCGGCCCGACCGAGGCGTACGCCCCGGCGCTGCCGCGCGCCGCCGCGCCGGCCGCCTGATCCGCCGGCACCACGCCGGCGGCGCCAAGCGGCACCAAGCCGGCACCAAGCCGGCACCACGCAGCACCACGCAGCACCACGCCGCGCCCGCACCGATCCTTCGGGTGCCCGTCCCATCGCGCGGACGCGGGCGCGGGCGTGGCGCTCGCGCCCATCGGGGCTTCGCGCGAGAATGCGGCCGTGCGTCGATCGATCGGCGACCCAGACCACGGAGACAGGCATGCAGAGCACGATGATGGATGTACCGATGTCGATCAACGGGTTCCTCGAGCGGGCAGGGCGGCTGTTCCCGTCCAGCGAGATCGTGTCGCGCCTGCCGGACAAGTCCTGCGTGCGCCATTCCTACGGCGAGTGGTACCGACGCACCCGGGCGCTCGCCGCGGCGCTCGCCGACCTGGGCGTCGGCAAGGGCGACCGGGTCGCGACGCTGTGCTGGAACCACCACGCGCACCTCGAGTGCTACTTCGGCATTCCGGCGGCCGGCGCGGTGATGCACACGCTGAACCTTCGCCTCGCGCCGGCCGAGATCGGCTGGATCGCCGCCGATGCGCAGGATCGCGTGCTGGTGGTCGACGACGTGCTGCTGCCGCTCTACGAGCAGTTCAGGCACCTCCATCGTTTCGAGCACGTGATCGTGTTTCCGTTCGGCGGCGGCAAGGTGCCGGACGGCCTGCTCGACTACGAGGCGCTGCTGGCCGCTGCCGACGGCGATGCCTTCGCCTACGCCCCGCATGCCGAGACCGATCCGATCGCCATGTGCTACACGTCGGGCACGACCGGGCGCCCGAAGGGCGTCGTCTATTCGCACCGCTCGACGGTGCTGCACACGCTCGTCGGCTGCCTCGGCGATTACTGGGGCCTCAAGGGTACCGACGTGCTGATGCCGGTGACGCCGATGTTCCACGCGAACTGCTGGGGCGCACCCTACGGCGCGGTGATGATGGGCGTCGGCCTCGTGTTCCCCGGGCCCCACCTGCACCCGGAAGACCTGCTCGACCTGATGACCGCCGAGCCCCCGACGCTGTCGCTCGGCGTGCCGACGATCTGGATGGGCCTGATCCAGGCCTACGAGGCGGCGCAGCAGCCGACGCATCCGCAGCACGGCCGCTGGCGGCTGCCGCGCGGCATGCGCTCGCTGGTCGGCGGCGCAGCGGTGCCCGAGTCGCTGATCCGGGCCTTCGACCAGCACGGCATCTGGCTGCAGCAGGGCTGGGGCATGACCGAGACATCGCCGATCGCGACGATCTCCTATCCGAAGGCCGAGTTGCGCGACGCGCCGATCGACGAGCGGTACCGACGCGCCGCGATGGCCGGCGTGCCGGTGCCGCTCGTCGACCTGCGCATTCGCGGCGAGGACGGCGAGGACGCGCCGTGGAATGGCGAGGCGATGGGCGAGATCCAGGTCCGCGGGCCCTACATCACCGGTTGCTATCACGGCGTCGAGCCTGCCGAGGACAAGTTCACCGCGGACGGCTGGCTGCGCACCGGCGACGTCGCGACCGTCGATCGCCTCGGCTTCGTGCGGATCACCG
The DNA here is from genome assembly GCA_050248115.1 of Lautropia sp. Lineage (GTDB taxonomy): Bacteria > Pseudomonadota > Gammaproteobacteria > Burkholderiales > Burkholderiaceae_E > Lautropia. Next base: position 313,014 of record JBFWSZ010000004.1, on the reverse strand, counting down.
ACCGCACCAAGGACCTGATCAAGTCCGGCGGCGAATGGATCAGTTCGGTCGACATGGAGAACGCGCTGATGGCGCACCCGGACGTTGCCGAAGCGGCGGTGATCGCGGTGCCCGATCCGAAGTGGAGCGAGCGCCCGCTCGGCTGCGTCGTGCTCAAGCCCGGTCGGTCCGTCACCCCGGACGCGCTGCGCGAGCATCTGCTCGCGCACGACTTCGCGAAGTGGCAGCTGCCCGAGCGCTTCGAGTTCATCGAGGCACTGCCGCGCACCGCCACCGGCAAGTTCTGGAAGCTCCGGCTGCGGGAGATGTTCCCCGGCTGAGCAGAGTCCTGCCGAGAAGGTTCCTTGCCCAGACCTGTCCCTATCCAGACCTGGCCCGGCCCAGGCGTGTTCCGGCCCAGGCGTGCTCAGGTGCCGGGGTACCCGGCCCAGCGCCTCAGGCGTCGAGCCAGCGGCCCATCAGTTCGACGTCCTCGGGGAACATCTGGCCCTGCTCGGCCTGGATGATCCGCCCATCGCGGCCGCGCACGATCGTGACCGGCAACCCCTTGGGCTTGGGCAGCGCACGGGCCACGTCGGCGTCGACCCAGCCCGAGGGGAACACATAGCCCTTGCGCTTCAGGTAGTCGATCGCCGCCTGCGGCTTCTTGTCGATCGACAGTCCCAGCATCATCAGCCCCTGCTTCCCGCGTGCGCGCCAGAGCTTGTCCATCTCCGGGCTCTGCTGCGCGCAGAACGGGCACCAGCTCGCCCACCAGTACACGACGAGGATCCGGCCGTCGGCGCCGGCGGGATCGAAGCGCGTACCGTCGAGCATCGGCACCGGCGGCAGCACGAGCGGCGCCCCGACCGGCGGCAACGGCGGGCCCTTGTCCTGCGCGAGCAGGCGTGCGGGCAGCGTGCCCGCCGTCAGTGCCAGCGTCGTCGCCGACAACGCGAGCCGGCGTCTTGCTCGATCGTGCATCTGTCGCTCCGTTGCGCCCGTGAGCGCCGGGCAGCCGATGATCGCGCAAGCGTGTTGCGCAGGCAAATGGCAGGCCGGCCGCAGGCGGATCCGATCGTCGGCGTCGGTCGAAGCGGCCCGCGGCGTCGAATCGAAACGGACCGTCGCCGCGCCGACGGTATGATCGGTGCACCGGGCGCGATCGTCGCGACCCCGCCGGAGACCGCACCCATGACCGAACCCGAAACTACCCACCGTCGCCTCGCGCGCATGCTCGGCGAGCGCCGCGCGCTGGTCGTGCCCGGCGCCGCGAACGCGCTCGCCGCGCGCGTGATCGAAGACCTCGGCTTCGAGGCCGTGTACCTGACGGGCGCTGGCGTCTCGAACACCTGGCTCGGCATGCCGGATCTCGGCTTCACCGGCCTGGCCGAGGTCGTCGCGCACACCTTCGCGATCCGGCAGGCGGTGACGCTGCCGATCATCGTCGACGCCGACACCGGTTTCGGCAACGCGGTGAACGTGCACCACGCGGTTCGCTCGCTCGAGCAGGCCGGCGCGAGCGGGATTCAGCTCGAGGACCAGCTCGCGCCGAAGAAGTGCGGGCACTTCGCCGGCAAGGAGGTGGTGTCGCGCGGCGAGGCGGTCGAGCGCGTGCGCGCGGCGGTGGAGGCGAAGCGCGATCCGGCCTTCCAGGTCATCGCGCGCACCGATGCACGCGCCGTGCTCGGCATCGACGAGGCGCTGTGGCGTGCGCAGGCCTTCGCCGAGGCCGGCGCCGACGTCGTGTTCGTCGAGGCGCCGACGAGCCGCGACGAGATCGCGCGCGTGATGCGCCACGTCGACGTGCCGCAAGTGCTGAACCTGGTGATCGGCGGCAAGACCCCGACGATCACGCTCGACGAAGCGCGCGCGATGCGCGTGGGCATGGTGCTCTATGCGAACGTCGCGCTGCAGGCTGCCGTCGCCGGCATGCAGGCGGCGCTCGGCCGGCTGAAGGCCGACGGCATGGTCGACGAGCGCACGCCCGGCATCGCGAGCTTCGACGATCGCCAGAGACTGGTGCGCAAGGACTTCTACGACGCGCTCGAGCGGCGGCACGCGACGCCGGGCAGCGATTGACGCGCGCTGCTGCAGCTCAGCGCCTAGCCCAGTAGTCGCGCATCAGCGCGTGCGACCACGCCGGCTGCACGACCGCCTCGCGCGGCAGGAACTCGGCCATCACCGGCTTGAGGTCGAGCACCGGCGTCGCGTCGATCGCATCGAGTTCGGCGACGTTCAGCCGGCGGCCCTCCACGCCGATCACCCGGCAGATCGTCGACCCGATCCGGTTCGGCCGGTTCTTGCCGCGCTGCGCGAAGATGCCGACGGCAGGCCACGCCGGGTTGTTTCGGGGGTGGCGGGCACCCGTCACGATCCTTGCCGCATCGACCGCGTGGAAGTGGAACAGCACCTCGACGTGCGAGAAGCCGGCGAGGCCTTCGAGCGCGTCCTCGCCGTAGTGGTCGGCGAGGACGATGCACGAACGTTCGCCTCCCCAGAAGTCGTCCTCGGCGTGCCGGCGCGACGCCTCGACGAATCCGATCGGCTCGACGGCGATGCTCACGCCGAGAACACGAAGCGGGTGCCGGTCGACGAGCGGATGAACTGATCCGGCATCTCGCGCTGCACGAGCGCGGTGAAGGCCTCGCCGGAGCAGTGCATCGGAACGAGGACGTCCGGCTTGAACGCCCGGAGTTCGTCGAGCGTCTGGCGCAGGTACGCCGGCGGGTGCGGCGCGAGGTGAAAGCCGCCGAGGACCGCGTGCACCTTCTCGACACCGGTGACCTTGACCGCGGTTCGCACCGAGTTGACGATGCCGCGGTGGCCGCAGGAGGTCATGATCACCAGGCCGCGGTTCCTCACGTGATACACCGTCGCCTGCTCGTGCTCGAAGTCGTCGGGCGCCATCGTGATCGCGCGCTTGGCCTGCGGCAGGCTTTCCGGTGCGCAGCCCAGGGCGCCGTTCATCCCGACGCTCATGCGCGTCGGCGAGAGCACCTTCTCGAAGGATTCTCGCGGGATCCAGCCGGTGGTCACGCCGTGGTCGGCGAGGATCGACGGCTTCTCGGCGAACACGATCGTCAGCCCCGCGTCCTTGATCGCGTCGCGGTCGAGCGCGCCGAAGTTGCCGGCGTCGCCGGGCACGTTCAGCTCGCGCGTGCAGTAGCACTCTTCGCCGCCGAGGTAGAAGGGCAGGCCGGGCTTGAGCCTGCCCTTGTTCGCCTTCAGGAAGCCGACCATGCCGCCGAAGTGATCGTAGTGGCCGTGGCTCAGCGCCATCGCGTCGAGCTTCGCCGCGTCGATGCCGGCGAGCATCAGGTTGTTCAGCAACGTCTCCGGCGTGTACGCGAAGTCGACCAGCACCTGTCGCGTCTCTTCGCCGCGCGCCGACTCCAGGTGCAGCGCGAGTCCCCACTCGTTCTGCAGCGTGCGGCTCGGCGGCGTGCGGGGCGACACCGCGAAGCCCAGGCGCTGGACCTGGACCGCGCCCACGGCCCGGCTCGGCTCGAAGGCGTGGTGGTACGAGTCGGTGACGACCCGGACCGCGAGCCGGTCGACCACCGGCACGTCGGCAGCCGACGCGAGCGGCTTCGCGCGCGCGACGCGGGTGCCGAAGAGGCCGCCGGCCGCGAGCATCGCGATCGAGCCGCTTCCGGCCCGAAGCAGGCTGCGGCGCGCGGGCCGGCCGAGATAGGTGTCATCCGGATGCTGCTCGTGCATGTCGATCCCTCCCCTGGGTTCGTCGCGCTCATCGGCGACGGCGTCGGATTCTGTACCGGGACCGGGGCCGGTGCAATGAGGGCGCGTCGTTGCCATATCAGCCGTTCGAGGAACGAGTCCTTCACGGCGAAGACGTGCTCGAGCGTCGCCACGCGACACCGTCGGAAGACAGGCGAGACGGGCGATGAGGTTGTTGCGTCGGATCGTCGCGCTTCGTCGCGTTCGCCGGCTGCCGATATACTGTGCCGGCTCGGCACGCCTGCAGCGCGTGCGCGCCGTGCGGTACTGTCGTGCGTTCCGGCGTTGCTGGAACGACCTCGCGCGCCTTGTCCATCACTCGCCACGCCTTCGTGACCCTCTCGCGATCATTCCGTCGATGCCTGCCCGCCCTGCTCGGCTGGCTGGCGATCGTCGGCGTGGCTTTCGCGAACGTCGCGCCAACCGTATCGCGGGTCCTGTACGCGGACGAGGCCGCGCTGATGGCAGAGCTCTGCACGTCGCGCGCCGGGGTGTCGCCACTGCTTGCGCTGGCCGGGACGCGCACTGCGGCGTCGATCGGCGAATCGGGAGGCGCGGATGCGCCGCAGCCCGTCGTGGCGACCGACGACTGCCCGTATTGCACGCTGGCGCACCACCCCTTCATGCCGGTCGTCGCAGTTGCGTCGCTTCGGCTGCCCGAGGCGCCGCGCCTCGTACCGAAGGCCTTCCTCCGCGAAGGCGTCAAGCGCCACGCGTGGCGTACTGCGCAGCCGCGCGGTCCGCCCGCGCACGTGGCCCAGTCTGCCGCCTGAACGCGGCGAACCCGGCGCTGCCGCGCCTGCCCGACTGAACCTGCACCGCCGGACGCCTCGTTCCGGCCGGTTGGCATGCCGCCTCGACTCCTGACCCCGCGCGCGGATGCGCGCGAGGCAGGCGATCGTCGGTGGTCTTCGCCCGCAGGGATCGACGGACCGGATGCGGACGCCTGACCCGATCCATCGCGGGTACGCGACCTCATCGACCGACGCCGACGACGGCGCGGTCGGCGCGCGCCCGATTTGCGGAGAACACCCATGAAATCCATTCGATCGACCCGGCGCGCGAGCGTCACGAACGCATCCCGTCTGCTGTGCCTGCTGTCGACCGGCGCCGTGCTCGGCGCCTGCGGCGGCAGCGACGACCCCGCTGCACCCGCACCGGCACCGGTGGCGACGAAGCGCGTCTCCATCGAGTTCGTCGCAACGGTCGGTACGACCCCTGTCGATTGCGCCAGCACGCTCGAAGGGCTCGGCACGACTGCGGCGCGCGCGCGCCTCACCGACCTGCGCTTCTACGTGTCCAACGTGCACCTGCTCGGCGCGAACGACGCCGAGACACCGGTGACGCTCGATGCCGACGACTGGCAGTTGACCGAGGGCTCGAACAGCGTCGCGCTGGTCGACCTGGAAGACGGCAACTGCACGAACGGCGAGTCGCTGACCGCGGCCAAGCACGTTTCGATCAGCGGCACGGTGCCCGAAGGCACCTATACCGGCATCGGCATGACGCTCGGCGTGCCGGAGGCGCTGAACCACAGCGACTTCGCGACGGCGAAGGCGCCGCTGAACATCCAGGCGATGGCCTGGAACTGGCAGGGCGGGCGCAAGCACGCGAAGATCGAGATCAGCCCGGAGAACCCGGCGACGGCCGGCACGTACACCGGCGGCGTGAACGTCTACGACGCCAGCGGCGCGCAGACCGGCACGATCGACCAGTTCCTGCTTCACCTGGGCGCAACCGGCTGCACCGGTACCAACGCGGCCGGCTACACCTGCACGTCGCCGAACCAGAAGCCGTTCCACCTGCACGCGTTCGACCCGACGACGCAGCGGATCAGCGTCGACCTGCAGAAGCTCTTCGCGAACAACCGCATCGACGAGAACCGCGGCGGGCCGGCCGGCTGCATGTCCGGACCGACCGACCCCGAATGCGGCATCGATGCCGCGAGCGGCAACGTGGTCGGTGGCGTCTTCAAGGCGCTGGCCGACTCGGAGCACGGCTCGGGCATCTTCCGCGCGATCGCGAAGTAGCGCGATGCGGGCGCCAGCGTTCGTCGCCGCGCTCGCGGCGACGGGGCTCGCGATCGCCGGCCTCGCGGGCGGCTGTGGCGGCGGCGGCACGAACGTCACCGAGATCGCGGCGGCGAGCGGGGACTGGGTGTGGCGGCTCCCGCCCGGCCTGCCGGTCCCGGCGGTGCCGGATGACAACCCGATGTCGGTCGCCAAGGTCGAACTCGGGCGATTCCTCTTCTACGATCGACGCCTGTCGGCCAACGGCACCCAGTCCTGCGGCAGTTGCCACCGGCAGGCGCTCGCGTTCACCGATGGGCGGGTCACGTCGATCGGCTCGACCGGCGACGCGCATCCGCGAAACGCCCAGCCGCTTGCGAACGTCGCGTACTCGCCGACGCTGATCTGGGCCAATCCGGCGCTCGACTCGCTCGAGCGGCAGATGACCGTGCCGCTGTTCGGCGACAACCCAGTCGAGATGGGGCTGAACGACGGCAACAAGGACGCGGTGCTCGACCGGATCGGCGGCGCCTACGGCGACCGGTTCCGCGCCGCCTTCCCCGGCGACGCGCAGCCGGTGAGCTGGTCCGCCGTGATCAAGGCGATCGCGGCGTTCCAGCGCTCGATCGTCGCGGCCGACAGCCGCTTCGATCGCTACCAGCGCGGCGAGGGCACCCTGACGGCATCGGAGTTGCGCGGTCTCGACCTGTTCAACAGCGAGAAGGCCGAGTGCTTCCACTGCCACACGAGCTTCAACCTGAACGACCAGGTGCGGCACGCGGCGAGCCGGCTCGTCGAGACGCCGTTCCACAACACCGGCCTGTACGACATCGACGGCGCCGGCGGCTTTCCGTTCCCGAATCGCGGCCTGCTCGAGATCACCGGCGTGCCGACCGACATGGGACGGTTTCGCGCCGCGTCCCTGCGCAACGTCGCGGTCACTGCGCCGTACATGCACGACGGCTCGATCGCGACCCTCGACGGCGTGCTCGACTTCTATGCGGCAGGCGGGCGGGTCATCGCATCGGGGCCGCTGGCAGGCGACGGGCGGCGCAATCCGTTTCGCAGCGTGCTGGTCGGTCGCATCGAGCTGAGCGCGCAGGACAAGGCCGACATCGTCGCGTTCCTCGGAAGCCTGACCGACGAGACGCTGCTCGTCGATCCGCGCTTCGCGGATCCGTTCGCCGCTTCGGGCAGTGGCGACCCGGACGCGGTACCGGTGAAGAGGGCGTCGCAGTGAAGGCCCCGACGATCCGACGCCGGCTACCGCTCGCGGCGTGCCGCTACGCCATCGTCGGTGTCGCCTTGCTGCTTGCGACGAACGCGGTCCTCGCCCACGATGGCGCGGAGCGGCCCGGCCACGTGCACGACGGTCCGGAGGATCCTTCGCGAGACCCTTCGCACGGTGACGTCCGCGTGCCTGCGTCGGCCTGGTCGATCGGCGTGTCGGCGGCTGGCGTACTGACCGGCGCGAGCGGCCCCTGGCCGACGGCTCGCATCGGCGCGCTGCTGCAGGACGGTGCCGTGCATCGCGACCGGCGCGGCGACCCGGTGCTCGAAGCGGTATCGGTCGATGCCGGACTGCGCCTGTCCCCGCAGTGGCGTGCCGAGTTCGAGGCATCGCGACACGGCGACGATCCGGCGCACGTCGAGCGCGCCGCGGTCGCCGGCCGCGTCGAGCAGGCTGCGCAGCGCTGGCGGATCGTCGCGGGACGCGTCGTCGTGCCGATGGGCGCCGTCGTCGACCGCTCGGGCCACTTCGATGCCTTCTCGCGGCTCGCACTGGCGAAGGAAGCGGCGGTCGGCCACGGCTGGCTGGAGCAGGGCGCCGGGCTCGACTGGCAGTCGCGCCACCGTCCGCTGGTGGTCGGCATCGGCCTGTGGCGCGGCGACCGGTTTCCGGGCAGTCCGAACGACCGGGTCGCGCCGTCGCTGCGAATCGATCTCGGTGACGCGCGCAGCGGCGCATCGCTGTTCGTCGCGCAGGCGAGCCCGCAGGGGCGCGGCTCGCCGCAGGTTCGAAATGGCAGCTTCGGCCATACGCATTCGGTACCGGACTGCGCGGTGTCGCAGCAGAACCTCGTCTGCCTCGACGGTCGCAGTCGCGTGTTCGCCGCCAGCGTGTACTGGCGCTCGCCCGCCGACGCGTGGGCGCTTTCCGGTGCGGCGCTGGCGCGGCACGAGACCGGCGTGCTGTATTCGAGCGACGCGACCGGCGACTACCGCGGCCTCGCGCACGGCGGCTGGGTCGAGGCGAGCTGGCGGCCCGGCGGCGGGCGCGAGATCGCCGCGCGCCTCGAGCGTCTCGTGCTCGCGCACACGATCGCCGGCGTCGGTGCGACCCGACTCGCGCAACAGGCGGGGCTCGCCGGCGCCGAACCGGTATCGCGGATCGCGCTCGCATGGCACGAGCCGCTCGCGCGGCGGGTGACGATCGGCCTGGAGCTCGGCCACCAGCGCGGCGCGGGAGTCGACCCGGTCGACTGGGTCACGCTTCGCCTGCGGGTGGCGGCGTCGTGGGGTGGATGATCGACCCGGCACGCGCGATCGATCCGGGCCGATTGAACCTTTCGCGGCGTCGGCGCGACTCATGTTCAACTGCCTGAGGGCACGACGATCGAAGCGATCGGCGAGCCGCGAAGGCACCCCGCCCGGACCGGGTTCCGGGCAGCTTTTCTACCGAGGCAGCGGCCGGCGCAGCGAGGCACCGGCCGCTGCGCTTCATCGGCCGCTGCGCTTCACCGGTTGCTCGGCTTCATCGGTGGCTGCGCTTGCCCGCCGGTCAGCGCATCAGCGTGTGACTCTGCTCTCGCATGAACTGTTGCAGGTAGTGCGGGCCGAGCCCGCCCTTCTGGCTGACGCCGGAACCCTTCCAGCCGCAGAAGCTCTGGATGCCGGGCCAGGCGCCGGTGGTCGCGCCGCTGCGGCGGTTCGCGTACAGCGCGCCGGCCTGCGCGCTCGCGAGGAAGCGCTCGAGCTCGCCGTCGTCGGCGGTGTAGATGCCGGCGGTGAGGCCGTAGGGAACGTCGTTGCCATGACGGATCGCGTCGCCCAGCGCGTCGTAGCCGCAGACGGCCAGGAACGGGATGAACAGTTCGTCCTTCGTGAGTCGATGCCCGGGCGGCACTTCGACGATCGCCGGCTGTCGGTAGAAGCCGCCGCCCACGTCGGCCGGCTCGACGCGCCCGCCGCCGTAGCGCACCGCACCGTCGCGCCTCGCCGTGTCGACCGACGCCGCGTGGCGCACGTCCGCCGCCTCGTCGTAGAGCGGCCCCAGGAACACCGAGCGATGCTCGGGGTTGCCGATCACGAGCGTGTCGGTGAAGCCGATCAGCCGTTCGAGGAACGCGTCCTTCACGGCAGCGTCGACGTAGGCGACCGAACACGCGCTGCACTTCTGGCCCTGCAGCCCGAAGGCCGAGCGTGCGACGCCCTCGGCCGCGACGTCGAGGTCCGCGTGCCGCGACACGTAGGCGGGATTCTTTCCGCCCATCTCGGCGATGACCGGCCGCGCGAACGCGCCCCCGTTCATCGCCCTGAAGATCGCCATGCCGGCCTCGTGCGAGCCGGTGAACGCGATCCCGGCGAGCATCGGGTGCGCGACGATCGCACGCCCCACCGAATCGTCACCGGCGACGAGGTTCGCCTCGGCGCCGACGCCGGCCTTCGCGAGCGAGCGCACCAGCAGCTGCGCACCGAGCGCGCAGCCGCGCGCCGGCTTGAACACGACGGTGTTTCCGGTCAGCAGCGCGCCGGTGAGCATGCCGACCGACAGTGCGAGCGGGAAGTTGAACGGCGATATCACCCCGAAGACGCCGTGAGGCCGGAGCAGGTCGACGGTCTCCTCGCGTGCGAACGCGCGCTTCATCGGGACGACGAAGCCGTCGTTGCGGCGCATCTCCGAGCAGTAGTAGCGGATCATGTCGAGGCACTCCTCGACTTCGCCGACCGATTCGGCGCGGCTCTTGCCGACTTCCTCGAGCACGGCCAGTGCAAGGTCGTACTTGATCGCCTCGAGTTCCCCGCCCCACCGCTCGATGCGCGCGAGCCGCGTCTGCCACGGGGTCGATGCCCACGCCGGGAACGCGTCGGCGGCGACGCGCACCGCGCGGTCGACCGCCGCGGGGCTCGCCTGCATGAAGCTGCCGATCGGCGTGCGGCCGTCGATCGGCGTGATGACCTGGTAGCGGCTGCCGGTCTCGTCGGGTGCACCGCCGATGAGGTTCGGCCAGTGCCGGCCGAAGGTCCGCGACTTGAAGCCCGGCAACACGTCGTCGAGGTGGTCGTGAAGCGCACTCAGGTCGACGCCGGTGTTGGCGTAGGTGACGCGCGGAAGCGGATCGTTCATGGCGGCTGCCTTCGAGGGTCGCGAGACGGCGTGCAAGGGCGGTCATTATCCGACGCCCGGCGCGACTCCGGGGCCGATGCGCCTGCCGGGTGTTCGGCCGTCGCTTCCCCTGGGCAGGATCGACGTGCGCACGGCACAATCCGACCTGCCCGATGCGCGACGCCCGGTGACCTGACCGGGCGCGCCGTCGTACCTCGATCGTTTTGCCCCGACGCACGCTGCCGATGGACGACACCGACCGCCAGTTGATCGCGCTGCTGCGTCAGGATGCGCGCATGTCCGTCGCCACGATCGCGGCCCGGCTCGGCGTCTCGCGCGGGACGGTGTCCAACCGACTGCGCAAGCTCGAGGATGCGCAGGTGATCGTCGGCTACGCGGTGCGGCTGCGCCCGGACGCAGAACCCGGGCAGATCCGCGCCTGGATGGGCGTGCGGGTCGACGGCAACCAGACGCGCGCGGTGATCGCCGGCCTGCTCGGCGAACCGGGTGTCGAGGCGCTTCACGACACCAACGGCCGCTGGGACCTGCTGGCCGAGCTGCGCGCGGGCAGCATGGGCGAACTGTCGACGGTCCTCGAGCGGATCCGCCTGATCAAGGGCATCGCCAACACCGAGACCAGCATCCTGCTGACGAGCTACCGCTGACGCGCCGAGGCCGCCCTCGGCGCCGACCGTCGGGCCGGGCTGCCGCGCGGGCCCCTGTCGCCGCAGGCGCGAGGGAACGGCACTTGCCCCGCGGCTGGTGAACCCTGAAAGGAGTGCGTCATGCCCAGAGGCGACAAGCGCGCATACACCGACAAGCAGAAGCGGAAGGCCGCGCACATCGAGGAAAGCTACGAGGCCCGCGGCACGAGCGAAGGCGAGGCGGCCCGCCGCGCCTGGGCCACGGTCAACAAGGAATCGGGCGGCGGCAACAAGTCCGGCTCGGGCCGAGGCAGCGCCGGCAACCACGACGCCTCGGCGCGCGGCGGGCGGGCCCGCAGGTCGGGCTCGCCCGAGCAACGTTCGGCCGCCGCCCGCAAGGGCTGGGAGACGCGCCGGCGCCGGCAGCAGCAGTCCGGCTGAGGGTGGGCGGCGTCGCGCAGCGGCGCGCACCGGGCCGAGGTCGGCGATCTGCGCAACGCGGGCTGCCGTTCTGCCACGACGCGTCCGGATCGCTGGCGTTTCGCGGGCTTTCGACTGCCGCGGATGCGCGCCACACTCGTGCATCGACCGAGGAGCCCGTGATGGACGCCACGACAACCCCTCCAGCGACCGTCTACGTCGGCGTGCCCGACATGATCCGTATCGTGCAGCGCAAGGGGCTGTCGGCCTGCATCACCGACGTCGCCGGCCGGATCGAGCGCGATTTCCTTCGCTGGAACCGCTTCGACAAGTCCTCCCGCGTGGCCTGTCACGCCGACGACGGCGTGATCGAGCTGATGCCGATCGCAGACGCGCAGACCTTCGCCTTCAAGTACGTCAACGGCCATCCGAAGAACACGCGCGACGGGCTGCCCACCGTGATGGCCTTCGGCGTGCTCGCCGACCTCGACACCGGCGCGCCTCGCCTGCTGTCGGAACTGACCCTGGTCACCGCGATCCGGACAGCGGCCACGTCGGCGGTCGCCGCACGGTGGCTCGCGCGCCCGGGCAGCCGCAGCATGGCGCTGATCGGCAACGGCGCGCAGAGCGAGTTCCAGGCGATCGCGTTCCGCGACCTGCTCGGCATTCGCGACCTGCGGATCTTCGACGTCGATGCCGGCGCGAGCGCGAAGCTCGCCGCCAACCTCGACGGTCAGGGAATCTCGGTCAGGTGCTGTGCCAGCGTCGCGCAAGCGGTCCGCGGCGCCGACATCGTCACGACGGCGACCGCCGACAAGCGGCTGGCGACGATCGTCACACCCGACATGGTCGAGCCGGGCATGCACTTCAATGCCGTCGGCGGCGATTGCCCCGGCAAGACCGAACTGCACCGCGGCGTGCTCGAGGCCGGCGCCGTGTTCGTCGAGTTCGAGCCGCAGACCCGCATCGAAGGCGAGATCCAGCAGATGCCGGCCGACTTCGCGGTCACCGAGCTCTGGCGCGTGATGGCCGGCGAGAAGCCGGGCCGGTCCGCCCCCGGCCAAGTCACCGTATTCGATTCGGTCGGCTTCGCGCTCGAGGACTTCTCGGCGCTGGGCTTCGTTCGCGACGCCGCAGCCGAGCTCGGCATCGGCGACGTCGTCGAACTGGTGCCGCACGCCGCGGATCCCAGGGACCTGTTCGGGATGCTTCGAATGTGCGCGCAGCCGGATTCCGACGTCGGTGCCGACGCAGGCCGGGCGACCGCCGGTGGCGCCGTCACGATCCCGCGCGCACAACACGCCTAGAATCGGCAGTACCGCGGCAGGCGATTGCCTGCGATTCGCCGCGTGCCGCCGTACGTCGAGCCGATGCACCCGAGACCGTGACTCCCCCCGTCCTGACCCCGCTGCTCGCCGCCTCGCGGCTGCGTACGGCGATCAGCGATGCCACGCGCCGAGCGGAGACGTCGCTGGTGCCGGCGCTGGTCGACGAGGCGCGGCTCGACAGCGCGCAGGCGGACGCCGCCGAGGCCCTGGCGCGGCGCATCACCGGCAAGCTGCGCGCGCGTGCACGCGACGGCGGGCGTGCCGGCCTGGTGCAGGGCCTGCTTCAGGAGTTCGCCCTCAGCTCGCAGGAGGGCGTCGCGCTGATGTGCCTGGCCGAGGCGCTGCTGCGCATTCCCGATGCCGATACGCGCGACGCGCTGATCCGCGACAAGATCGGGACCGGCAACTGGCAGGCGCACCTCGGGCACAGCCCGTCGCTGTTCGTCAATGCCGCCACCTGGGGATTGCTCGTGACGGGCAAGCTGGTGGCGACACACAGCGATGCGGGCCTGAGCGCCGCGCTTCGCAAGGTCGTGTCGCGCGGCGGCGAGCCGCTGGTGCGCAGGGGCGTCGACATGGCGATGCGGCTGATGGGCGAGCAGTTCGTCACCGGCGAGACCATCGAGGAGGCGCTGGCGAACGCGCGCGAGCGCGAGGCCGAAGGCTTCCGCCATTCGTACGACATGCTCGGCGAGGCGGCGATGACCGCCCGCGACGCGCAGGCCTACCTGGCGGCGTACGAGCACGCGATCGATGCCATCGGTGGTGCCGCGGCGGGCCGGGGCGTCTACGCCGGCCCGGGCATTTCGGTGAAGCTGTCGGCGCTGCACCCTCGCTATGCCAGGGCCCAGGTCGAGCGCGTGACGACCGAACTGTACCCGCGGCTCTTCCATCTCGCGCAGCTGGCGCACCAGCACGACATCGGCCTGAACGTCGACGCCGAGGAATCGGATCGCCTCGAGCTGTCGCTCGACCTGCTCGAGCGGCTGTGCTTCGAACCGGCGCTCGCCGGCTGGAACGGCATCGGCTTCGTCGTCCAGGCCTACCAGAAGCGCTGCCCGGCGGTGGTCAACTTCCTCGTCGACCTGGCACGGCGCAGCGGCCACCGGCTGATGGTGCGACTGGTGAAGGGAGCCTACTGGGACAGCGAGATCAAGCGCGCGCAGATCGACGGCCTCGACGGCTATCCGGTCTACACGCGCAAGGCCTACACCGACGTCGCCTACATCGCCTGCGCCCGCCGCCTGCTGGCGGCGCCGGACGCGGTGTACCCGCAGTTCGCGACGCACAACGCGCACACGCTGGCGGCCGTGCACGCGCTGGCGGCGGGCTGCCCGGAACGCGACGACGCCTACGAGTTCCAGTGCCTTCACGGGATGGGCGAGCCGCTGTATGCGCAGGTCGTCGGCGCGGTGGCCGACGGCGGGCTCGGCCGCGCGTGCCGGATCTACGCGCCGGTGGGCACGCACGAGACGCTGCTGGCGTACCTGGTGCGGCGGCTGCTCGAGAACGGCGCGAACACGTCCTTCGTCAACCGGATCGCCGACGACACGGTGCCGCTGGCCGAACTGGTCGAGGATCCGGTGCGCAAGGTGTGTGCGATGGCGGCGAGGGAAGGTGCGATCGGGCTGCCGCACCCGGCGATCCCGCTGCCCCGCGCGCTGTACGGCCCGGCACGCGTCAACTCGCGCGGCGTCGACCTCGCGAACGAGGCGGTGCTCGCGTCGCTGTCGGCGCGGATGGCCGGGGCTGCGGCGACGGCGTGGCATGCCGAGGCGTTGCTCGGTACCGACGCGCCGGGGCCGGCCGCGGCGGCGGCCCGCCCGGTGCGCAACCCAGCGGATCGAGGCGACGTCGTCGGGACGGTGCGCGAGGCCACGGTCGCCGACGTCGAGGCCGCGCTGGCGTGCGCCGTCCACGCGGCGCCGGGATGGGCGCAGACGACGCCCGCCGCGCGCGCGGCGTTGCTCGACGCGGCCGCGGACCGGCTCGAGGCCGACTGCCTCGCGCTGATCCCGCTGCTGGTTCGCGAAGCCGGGAAGACCTGCGCGAATGCGGTGTCCGAAGTGCGCGAGGCGGTGGACTTCCTGCGCTACTACGCCGTGCAGGCGCGCGAGCACCTCGCCGAGCCAGGCCACGTCCCCCTCGGTCCGGTCGCCTGCATCAGCCCGTGGAATTTTCCGCTCGCGATCTTCACCGGACAGGTCGCCGCGGCGCTCGCCGCGGGCAACGTGGTGCTGGCCAAGCCGGCCGAGCAGACGCCGCTGGTCGCGGCCGCGGCCGTGCGCGCGCTGTGGGCGGCAGGCGTGCCGCGCGCGGCGTTGCAGATGCTGCCGGGTGACGGCGAGACCGTCGGCGCCGCGCTGGTCGCCGACGCCCGCGTGCAAGGGGTCGTGTTCACCGGCTCCACCGAGGTCGCGCGGCTGTTGCAGCGCACGCTCGCGGGGCGGCTGGGTCCGGGCGGCGGGCCGGTGCCGCTGGTCGCCGAGACCGGCGGCCAGAACGCGATGGTGGTCGATTCCTCCGCGCTGGCCGAGCAGGTCGTCGGCGACGTCGTCGTCTCCGCGTTCGACAGCGCCGGGCAGCGCTGCTCGGCGCTGCGGGTGCTGTGCGTGCAGGACGACGGCGCCGAGCGGCTGATCGCGATGCTGAAGGATGCGGTCCGCGAACTGCGGGTCGGTGACCCGCGCCGCCTGGCGGTCGACGTGGGCCCGGTGATCGACGCCGACGCGCGGCAGGGCATCGAGCGCCACATCGCCGACATGCGCGCGCGCGGCCGCCGGGTGACGCGGCCGGCCACGGTCGACGCCGAGGCCGTCGGCCGCGGCAGCTTCGTGCCGCCGGCGGTGATCGAGATCGACGACGTCGCCGAACTGGCGCGCGAGGTCTTCGGCCCGGTGCTGCACGTGCTGCGCTACGAGCGCGGCGCGCTGCCGGACCTGCTCGAACGCATCAACGCCACCGGCTACGGGCTGACCTTCGGCGTGCACACCCGCATCGACGAGACGCTCGCGCGGGTGGTGCACGCGGCGCACGCCGGCAACCTCTACGCGAACCGCAACATCGTCGGCGCCGTCGTCGGCGTCCAGCCCTTCGGCGGCGAGGGCCTGTCGGGTACCGGACCCAAGGCCGGCGGGCCGCTGTACCTGCTTCGCCTGCTCGCGGCGTGCCCGGCGGGATCGGCCGCGCGCGTGATCGCGGCCGCGGGCCCTCGGGCGCAGCCGCCGGTGCGCGGGTGGGCACCCCCCGCCGAAGACGTGGAGCGCAGGGCGGCGATGGACGCGCTGCGCGGATGGGCGCAGTCGCGCGGCGAGGCGCGACTGGTGCAGGCGTGCGAGCGCCTGGCATCCCACGCGCCGTCGCGCGCGTGGCACCTGCTCGCCGGGCCCACCGGCGAAGCCGATCTCTATTCGGTGCAACCGCGCGCCGCCGTGCTGTGCCTGGCCGACGCGGACGGCGACCGCCTCGTGCAGCTCGCCGCGGTGCTCGCCGTCGGCGCGCGCGCCGTCTGGCCCGCCACCTCGCGTGCGCTGTTCGATCGATTGCCGCACGCGGTGCGTGACCGCGTCTCGCTGGCGCAGGACTGGACGAGCGACGCCGTGCACCTGCACGCGGTGCTGCTGCACGGTTGTGCCGAACGCGTGCTCGACGTACAGCAGCAGCTCGCCGCGCGACCGGGCCCGATCGTCGGCCTCGCGTCGATGCAGCCGGGCGACGACGCGGTGCCGCTCGCACGACTGCTGACCGAGCGCTCGCTGAGCATCAACACCGCCGCGGCCGGCGGCAACGCGAGCCTGATGACGATCGGCTGACGCGCGGCGTGCGCTGCCGGCCATTTCTCCGAAGAGGCAAATGCATGCAACTGAAAGCGGCGGTATTCGACTGGGCCGGCACGCTGGTGGATCACGGATCGCGGGCGCCGATGGGGGCCTTCGTGAAGGTGATGAGCCAGTTCCAGGTGGCGATCACGGTGGCCGAGGCGCGCCGGCCGATGGGCCTGCCGAAGTGGGACCACATCAAGGCGCTGCTCACGCACCCGGACATCGCGCCGCGCTGGCTCGCCGCGCACGGGACCCCCGCCACCGATCGGGACGTCGACCGGGTGTTCGAGGTGTTCGTGCCATTGAACGCCTCGGTGGTGACCGACTTCGCCGACGTGATCCCCGGCGCGCCCGAAGCGCTCGACCGGTTGCGCACCCGCGGCCTGAGGATCGGCTCGACCACCGGCTACACCCGGCAGATCATGGAGCGCCTGCTGCCGGTCGCGCGGCAGGCCGGCCTCGCACCCGACACCCTCGTCTGCGCCGGCGACCTTCGCTCGGGCCGTCCCGGCCCGATGATGATGTACCAGTGCTTCATCGACCTCGACGTCTGGCCGGCGGCGGCCGTGGTGAAGATCGACGACACCGAGGCCGGCATCGCCGAAGGGCTGGCCGCCGGCTGCTGGACGGTCGGCGTCGCCTTGTCGGGCAATGCGGCCGGGCTGTCGCGCGACGAGCTGGCCGCGCTGAGCGAGGACGAACGCGGTGCGCGCCGCGCCGCCGCGAGTCGCCAGTTGACACGGGCGGGTGCCCATTTCGTGATCGACAGCGTCGCCGACCTCGAGCCGGTGATCGACCGGATCGACGGCTGCCTCGCGCGCGGCATGCGGCCCTGAGTCGCGCCACGCGGCTGGCGTGCCGGCAGAGGCCGTGACGCGGCGGCGCCACGTCGATCGGTCCGGCGCGCCGCTGTACCCGAACGAAGGCTAGCGAACGGCGATCACCGCCTCGATCCATCGCGCGCCGTCGAGCAGCGCGCCGTCGCAGCCGAACCGGCCGACGACCTGCACCCCGATCGGCAGGCCCGCGGCGCCTGCACCCGTCGGCAGATGCACGCACGGCACGCCGAGCAGCGTCCAGCTGCGGTTGAACACCGAGTCGCCGGTGTGCGAGATGCCGTGCGGCGCCTCGCCGGGTGCGCTCAAGGTCAGCAGCGCGTCCACGTCGAGCACCTGTTCGTACAGCCGGCGGCAGTCGGCCGCGGTCGCCAGCGCCTGCCGATACCGCTCGTGGGGAATCGCGAGCCCTTCGTCGATGCGTGCGGCGAACGCGGGACTGTACGACGCCCGGTGGTGGCGCGTCTCCCAGGTCATCGCGACGGCCGCTTCGTAGCGGATCAGGATCGCGTGCGCATCCCACGCGGCGTCGAGCGCCGACGGCAGCTCGACGTCGACGAGCGTGGCGCCGGCGTTCGACAGCGCGTTCGCGGCCGCACTTACCGCGTCGCGCGCAGCGGCCTGCGCCTGCGACCAGTACGGTGTACGGCACACGCCGACGCGCCAACGCCTTGCGGGCGAGGCCTTCGCGTCGGTCGCGTCGGTACCGATGCCCGAGGAGCCGCCCGGCGGCACCGGCAGTCCGGACACCGCGTGCGCGAACAGCGCGACGTCGTCGACGCTGCGCCCGAAGAGGCCGATCGTGTCGAGCGATTCGGCCGAGAACTTCAGCCCCGCACGATTGACCAGGCCGAAGCTCGGCTTGAAGCCGACGACGCCGCAGAAGGCCGCCGGCCGGATCGTCGAGCCCGCCGTCTGCGTGCCGAACGCGAGCGGCACCATGTGGTCGGCCACCGCCGCGGCCGAGCCGCTGGACGAACCGCCCGGCCCGTACGCGAGGTTCGCCGGATTGCGTGTCGCCGGCGGGTGCACGCTGGCGAACTCGGCGGTCGCGGTCTTGCCGAGCACGATCGCGCCGGCGGCGCGCGCGAGCGCGACGCACGCGGCGTCGGCACGGGGCCGGTGGCCTCGGTAGATGTCGGAGCCGTAGCCGGTGGGCAGGTCGGCGGTGTCGATGATGTCCTTGACGCCGATCGGCACGCCGTGCAGCGCGCCGAGCGCCTGCGCCGGCCCTTCGCGAAGCGCGCGGTCGGCGGCGTCGGCGTCGCGCAGCGCGCGCTCGGCGTCGATCGCGACCCACGCGCGCACCGCGTCGTCGCGCGCGTCGATGCGGGCGAGGCAGGCCTCGACGAGTTCGCGCGCGCCGAGCCGGCCGGCGCGGATCAGCCGCGCCGCCTCGGCGGCGTCCAGCCGGTTCGGCGCGTCGGCGCCGGGTGCGTCGGCTGCGCTCACCGGCTGCCGGGCACGATGCCCGCCGGCAGCGTCTCGATGTAGTCGCAGATCGCGCCGGGGCGGGTGAGCCAGATCCGGTCGCGGTGCCGGCAGATGTGCTCGATCACGCGCCGGAAGTGCCGCAGCCGGTACGGCTGGCCGAGGATGAAGCTGTGCAGCACGATCGGCATCACCAGCGGGCGGCGGCGCGACTCCTCGAGCATCTCGTCGAACTGGTCGATCAGCGCCTCGCAGTAGAGCTGCGACGGGGTGCGGCGCGACACGCACTCGAACGAGTCGTTGAGGTCGTGCGCGTACGGCACCGACAGGATCGGGCCGTGCGCGGTGCGGAACCACACGGGCTGGTCGTCGAGCGGCCAGTCCATCATGTAGCGAAAGCCGGCTTCCTTGAGCAGGTCGGGCGAGCGCACGGTCTGCGAGATGTAGGGCGCGAGCCAGCCTGCGGGCCGCCTGCCTTCGTGGCGCTCGATCGCCGCGGCCGCCTCGCCGATGCACGCGCGCTCCTCGGCTTCGTCCATGTCGGCCTGGCGTTCGCTGTTGGTGCGTCCGTGCCCGACGATCTCGTCGCCGCGCTCGCTGAACGCGCGGACCATCTCGGGGCAGTAGTCGTAAAGCTCGGTGTTCGTGAGCAGCGCGTACGGCAGGTCGTGCGCCTGCGCGAGCTCGAGCAGGCGCCACGCGCCGACGCGGTTGCCGTAGTCGCGCCACGCGTAGCTTCGCTGGTTCGGCGCCGGGTGCGGCACCGCGTAGTCGTTGCCCAGCCCTTCGCCGAACGCGAAGTGCTCGACGTTCAGGCTCAGGTGCACGGCGAGGCGCTTGCCGCCGGGCCACTCGTAGTCGGGGCGGGTGGTGATCGCGGAGTAGTCGTAGCGGTCGTGCGATGCGAGCATGGGAAGGCGGTTCCTCGAGTCGGCGGGTGGGGATGGCGCGTAGCGGATCGGCGTGCCATTGCGAAGCATAACGCCGCCGGCTGCGCACCCGGTGCGGCGACACGCGCCGCCGCGCGCGTGCAGGGTGCCGGCGTCACCGACGTGTCCCGTCCGGTGGCTCGGCCGCCGCCGGCAAGACCAGCGTCTCCGCGGCGACGAACGAGCATGCGATCAACGTCATCTTCTTCCTCGGCGACGGCTACGGCATCGTGCCGATGACCGCGACGCGCATCTATGCGCAAGGCGAGTCCGGCTCGCTCGAGATCGACGCGCTGCCGGAGACCGCCTTCGTCAAGACCTATTCGCTCGACGCGCAGGTCACCGACAGCGCGCCGTCGATGGCCGCGTACATGACGGGGGTCAAGACCCGGAACGAGGTGCTGTCGATGGATGCCGACACGATCGCCGTTCCGCCCGCCAAGGATCCGGTCACCGGCGTGTCCAGTGCGATCGACAAGTGCCCGGCCGGCAACGGAAAGCCGTCGACGACGCTGCTCGAGCACGCGATCGCGAGGGGCCGCGCGACCGGCGTCGTCACGACCGCTCGGCTCACGCACGCGACGCCGGCCGCGACCTTCGCGCACACCTGTCACCGCAACGCCGAGTACGAGATCGCCCGCCAGGCGGTGCCGCACGGCGAAGGCTTCAACCCGGCACTGGGCAACGGCGTCGACGTGTTGATCGGCGGGATCAGCCAGTACTGGCGCCCGTACGACGCGGCGTCGAACAAGGCCGGCCGGCCCGACGGGCGCGACCTCGTCACCGAGCTCAAGCAGCAAGGGTACTGGTATGCGAACGACGCGGCGTCGCTGGCCGCCGTGCCCGACGAACCGGGTACACGCGCGATCGCGCTGTTCGACTTTGCGAAGGCCGAAGGCCACATGTCGTACGAGCTCGACCGGGATGCGGCCTACGAGCCGAGCCTCGCCGACATGACGCGCAAGGCGATCGATCTGTTGAAGCACAATCCGAACGGCTATTTCCTGATGGTGGAAGGCGGGCGCATCGACCACGCGCTGCACAGCACCAACGCGGCGCGCGCGCTCGCGGAGGGCAAGGCCTTCGACGACGCCGTCAAGGCCGCGATCGCGAAGGTTCGTGAGACCGACCCGACGCTCGAGCGCACGCTGATCGTCGTGACCGCCGATCACGACCACACGATGGTGATGAACGGCTACGCCGCGCTCGCCGGCCGGACCACCCACGACAACCCGGGCATCCTCGGGCTGATGCGGGACTACGCCAAGCCGGAGACGCCGGCGCTCGACGCCGACGGCAAGCCGTTCACGACGCTCGTGTTCGGTACCGGCGAGAACCGCATCGCCGGACCGCGCAGCGCGATGACCGACCTGACCGATGCGATCGTCTCGGCGAAGGACTACCACCAGGAGTCGGTCGTGCCGACGGGCCCGGGGGGCGAGACGCACGGCGGCGCCGACGTCTTCCTCGGCGCCGCGGGTCGCGGGGCGGAGGCCTTCCACGGCGTCATCGACAACACCGACGTCTATTCGCTGGTCCGCAACGCCGTCGGCCTCTGAGCGCCGCACGCACCGACCGCGCAGGCGGCGTCGAGTCCGCCGGCCTCGTTCATCCTCTTCCGGAGTGACACCATGACGCTTCACCGCACACACGACCTTGCACGCACGCTGGCCCTCGCCGCGGCGTCGAATCCACAGCGCCGCGCCGACCTCGGGCGCGGCATCCTGATCGCCGCGCTCGCGCTCGTCGCCGGCCCCGCGCTCGCCGCCGGCGAAGCGAAGAACGTGATCTTCTTCCTCGGCGACGGCATGGGACCGGTCACGACGACCGCGACCCGGCTCAAGTACGTGAAGGAGGAGGGCTCGCTGGCGATGGACGGGATGAGCCGCACCGCGCGCGTCAAGACCTACTCGCTCGATGCGCAGACGACCGACAGCGCGCCGTCGATGGCGGCGTACATGACCGGGGTCAAGCAACGCAACGACGTCATCTCGATGGACGCCGATACCGTCGCGATCCCCTACAGGCCCGGCACCGACGCCGCGACCAAGGTGTCGAACGCGGTCGACAATTGCCCGGCGCAGGGCAACGGCCACCCGTCGACGACCCTGCTCGAGCACGCGAAGCGGCTGGGCAAGGCGACCGGCGTCGTGACGACGGCGCGGCTGACCCACGCGACGCCGGCCGCCACCTTCGCGCACGTCTGTCATCGCGACGCCGAGTACGCGATCGCGCGGCAGGCGGTGCCCGGCGGCGAGGGCTACAACGAACGCCTCGGCGACGGCGTCGACGTGCTGTTCGGCGGCATCAGCCAGTACTGGCGGCCGTACGACGCGGCCGCGAGGCCGCGCGGGCGTCCCGACGGTCGCGATCTCGTCGCCGAGCTGCAGGCGAAGGGATACCGCTTCTCGAACGACCTCGCGACGCTCGACGCGGCGCCGGTCGCGGCGGGTTCGAGGCTCATCGGCCTGTACGACTTCGCGTCGTCCGAGGGACACATGTCCTACGAGCTCGATCGGGACCCGGCCAAGGAGCCGAGCATCGCACAGATGACGACGAAGTCGCTCGAGATCCTGTCGACCAACCCGAAGGGCTTCTTCCTGATGGTCGAGGGCGGGCGCATCGACCATGCGCTGCACGGCACCAACGCGGCGCGCGCGCTCGCCGAGTCGAAGGCCTTCGACGACGCGATCGAGGCCGCACTGGTCGCGGTCAAGCGCTTCGATCCGGACTTGAAGGAGACGCTGATCGTCGTCACCGCCGACCACGACCACACGATGGCCTTCAACGGCTACGGCAAGCGCGGCACCGACGTCCTCGGCCCGAGCGTCAACTACACGACGGGGGCGCTGAACACCGACGCCAACGGCGCGAGCTACACGACGCTGGTGTTCGGCAACGGCTCGAACCGCGTCGATACGCGCACGAGCGTCGACCCGCTCGTCGTGACGGGCAACGACTACCTGCAGGAGGTGGCGATCCGGCGCGGGTCACCCGGCTCCGAGACGCACGGCGGCGGCGACGTGATGCTCTTCGCCGAAGGCAGCGGCGCGAAGGTGTTCAAGGGCACGATCGACAACACGCGGGTATTCGACCTGGTCAGGTCGGCGGCGGGGTACTGACGGTGAAGCCGGGTGCACGATCCGTACGCGTCGTCGTCGCCGCCGTCGCCGTGACGGCGGCGGCGGCGGCGACCGCGGCGAGCGCCGCCTCGACCGCCGGCGACGCGCCGGCCGTGCGGGCGGTGCAGCAGGCGCCGCAAGGCGCGGCGCTTCCCGACGTCGACGCGATCGTGACGCACGAGGTGACGCAGGTCCTCGCCTCGGGCGTCACGCGCATCGATCGCTGGGCGGAGCGGCGCGTTCGCCGCGGCGACGAGGTCTGGATCGAGCGCGTCCTGCCCGCGGTCGTTTCGGCGGCAGGCCCCGGGCACGGGCACGACGAGTCTGCCGGCCATCGCGGGCATCGCCACCTCGATGCCCAGACGTCGGCGCACTGGATCACGAAGGCGCCCGATGGTTCGATCGTGCTGCGGCTGGTCGATCGCGTCCACCGGGTCGTCGTCGCCGTGCCGCGCGCGGAATTCACGAGCGTCGGCTTCGATGGCCGCTTCGACGCCGCCGCCTCGCTGATCCCGCCGGCCATCGCCGCATCGCTCGCGCCGGAAGCCGACGGCTCGCCCGGCGAGGCATGGCGCAGCGAGCGGGCCGCCGGCTGGCACCACCGCGTGCGCTGGTCGGACGCGCTGCAGATGGCGCTTCAGGTGGAGTCGCGGCGCGACGACGGCAGCGTGCGGCGCTCGGTCGTGGTCACGCTGCAGCCCGACGCCGGTGTAGCGGTTGCTGCGCCGTGGCAGCGTCTCGACGGCTTCGCGACCCGCTACTACGACGAGTACATGGACTGAGCCTTCGCCGAGGGCGAGCGCACCGGCGAGTCCAGTTGCGCGGACAGTTCGGCGGCTACGCGCTTGAGCAGCGCGACCTGTTGGCGATCGGGCGGATTCGGCACGTGCTGCACCGAGCCGACGATGCCGATCGCGCCGGCGAGGACCGAGCCGTCGCGAAAGATCGGCGCGACGATCGTGCAGATGCCCAGCATCATCTCGCTGTCGGAGCACTCGTAGCCCCGTTGAACGATGTCGGCGAGCCGGGCGCGGATCGCCTGCCGGTCGGTCATCGACCGGGGCGTCTCGGCGACGAGCCGTCCGGCGAGCAGCTTCTCCTGCGCGGCGGCCGGCGAATACGCGAGCACCAGCCGGCCCAGCGCCGAACAGTGCGGCAGCGGACGGTTTCCGGGCTTGACGCTGATGCAGATGCGCGCGTCGATGCTGTCCGCGGTGGCGATCACCACCGGTTGCGCGTTGACCGGCACCGCGAGCACCGCGGTCTGCTTGGAGGCATTGCGAAGGCGGATCAGGAAGGGCTCGGCCCTGTCGCGCAGGTCGAACTGCGAGCCGGCCGCCTCGCCGAGCTGGAACAGCCGCCAGCCGAGGCGGTAGTGCTCGGTCGCCAGGTCCTGCTCGATGATGCCCATCTCGCGCAGCGTCGACAGGTGCCGGTGGATCCGTGGCTTGGTCTCGCCGAGCGCGTCGGCGAGTTCGGTGACCCGCATCGCGCGCCCGGCGAGCGCGAGTTCGTCGAGGATCCGGATCGCGACCTTGATCGCCTCGACAGAATTCTGCTTCCTCGCCTCGGGTGCCGTCGCCACGGGTCCGTCTCCAGTGCATGCCGGCACGGGCCTGCCGGGATCCCGGAACGATAGCCGATTCCGGCACTCGACTTCGCGCCGGAACTTGTTACTATGGGCGCAATGAAGTATCGGCCAGCGTAACAAGCGTCGGTCGATGCCACGTATCGGCCGGTCCCGGACATCGGTCGAAGCCGTCGACGAAGCCATGACCGATACCGCGCGCATCGCCTGCGACCTGCTGACCGGCTACCTGGGCAGCGGGAAGACCACGCTGCTCAACGCCTTCCTCCGTTCGCCGGCGTCGCGCGGAACCGCGGTCGTCGTCAACGAGATCGGCTCGATCGGGCTCGACCAGATCGTGCTCGGCGAGGTGTCGGACAACGTCTTCCTGCTCGAGTCCGGCTGCCTGTGCTGCTCGATGAGCGGCACGCTGCGCGACACGCTGCTCGACCTGCAGCAGCGCGCGCCGGCGCTCGGTGCGCCGCTCGCGCGCATCGTCGTCGAGACCACCGGCCTCGCCGATCCGCGCCCGATCCTGCATCAGTTCCTCGGCGACCGGCTGATGGCCGAGCGCTTCGTCCTCGACCAGATCGTCGCGACGGTCGATGCCGTCGACGGATCCGCGCAGCTCGACCGGCGGCGCGAGTCGGTCGTGCAGGCCGCGCTCGCGGAGTGCGTGGTGCTCACCAAGACCGATGTCGCCGACGACGCGGCGCAGGCGGCGCTGCTGCAGCGCCTGCACGCGCTGAATCCGTTCGCGCGCGTCGTCCGTTCCGAAGCGGGGTCCGGTGCCGCGGCGGTCTTCACGCAACGCGGGGATGCCGCGGGCGGCGAGCGCGAGCTGCGGATGGTGCGAAGCCTGTTCGGCGGCGGTCCCGCGGCCCGGGGGGCCGGCGGCGCCACGGCGGCTTCGCGACCGGCCGGCGTGCCGATGCGGCCGGTCGCGCCGATCCACGACGACGAGGTGCGCGCGGTGAGCCTGAGCTTCGACGGTCCGACCACCTGGGCGGGCATCGCGGCGTGGTGGCGCCTGGTGTCGCACCGCTACGGCGATCGCCTGCTGCGTTGCAAGGCGCTGCTGCGGCTCGACGAGCGGGTGCCGCAGGTCCTGCTGCAGACGGTCGGCAAGCATTTCCATCCGCCGCAGCACCTGTCGCGCTGGCCGGACGACGATCCGCGCTCGCGCCTGGTCTGCATCGGCGAGGGCCTGGCGGAGGACTGGCTGCGGGAGAGTCTGCTCGCGCTCAGGATCCGGGAGGCGTCGATCTCGCCGCTCGATCTCGCGCAGGTACGCACCGTCCTGGGCCTCGCCCCGACCTAACCCAACCGGAGACCCTCGATGGCCGCTGATTTCGTGTTGCGAGGCGCGACGCTCGTCGATCGGAACTGTGACGCGGAGCCGCTCGACCTGCTGGTGGTCGACGGCCGGATCGCCGGCCGCCTGGCGCCGGGTACGCCGGTCGCCGAAGGCATGCCGACGATGCGCGCCGACGGCCTGCACGTGTTTCCCGGGCTGATCGATGCGCACATCCACTTCGGCTTCGGCGAGAAGATCACCGAGTACCAGACCGAGACCGTGTACGCGGCGCAGGGCGGCTTCACGACGGTGCTGGGCTATTTCCTGAACAACGAGGCCTACACCGACGTCTACGTGCGCGAGCAGGAATACGCCCGCACGCGCGCACACGTCGACTACGCCTTTCACTTCAGCACCGCCAACGAACTGCACATCCGCGAACTCGAGGACTACGTCCGGTCCTACGGGGTGACCTCGTTCAAGTACTTCATGAACTTCAAGGGCGAGGAAGGGCGCTATCTCGGGCTCGACGGCACCGACGACGGCTACCTGTACGCGCTGCTCGAGGAGGCGGCGCGGGTCGGCGGCGTGACGGTGGTGTGCCACACCGAGAACATCGAGCTCGTCAACCGCATCCGACGGCGCTTCCAGGCCGAGGGTCGCGACACGCTGAAGGACTGGTCGGCGTCGAAGCCGGCCTTCACCGAGGCCGAGAGCTGCGTGCGCGCGATGGTCTTCGCCGAGCACCTCGGCGCGCAGATCTACATCCCGCACCTGAGCACCCGGATGGCGCTCGACGAGGTGCGTCGCTGGCGCGCCCGCTACGACCGGGTGTACGTCGAGACCTGCCCGCACTACCTGACGCACGACGAGGACGCGGACATCGGCAGCCTCGGCAAGGCGAATCCGCCGTTTCGCAGCGCCGACGACGTCGAGGCGATGTGGGAGGGGCTGCGCGATGGCTCGATCGACGTCGTCGCATCCGACCACGTGCCGCGCAAGCGTGCGACCAAGGAGCGGCCGCTGTGGCTCGCGTCGCAGGGCTTTCCCGGCACCGCGACGATCCTGCCGGTGCTGCTCGACGAGGGCTACCACAAGGGGCGCCTGAGCCTTCGCCGCATCGTCGAGGTCCTCACCCGCGCGCCGGCGGACATCTTCAACCTGCTGCCGGCCAAGGGCACGCTCGACGTCGGCGCGGACGCCGACCTGACGCTGGTCGACCTGGAGCGGCGGCGCGTCGTCGACGCCGCCGAGCTCGGCTCGTATTCCGACTACAGCCTCTACGAGGGGCGCGAGCTTCGCGGCTGGCCGGTGCGCACGATCGTGCGCGGCGAGGTGGTGATGGACGAGGGCAGGATCGTCGGCGCGCCCGGCCACGGGCGGTACATCGCGCGATCGCCGGGCGCAGCGTCGATCCGGCACGGCGGCCCCGCGGGCCACGGCGCATGACGCGGCCGGTCGCGAGCCGGCCGATAACGGAGGAATCGACATGAGCGAACAGACGGGCAGGCCCTGGGACGGCATCATCAGCGACGAGGAGCAGCGCGCGTACCGGGCCGCCGGCTTCGGGCGTCCCGGCGGCATCGGCGTGCGGCCGGCGCTGCTGATCATCGACGTCCAGAACCGGACGGTCGGCACGCGGCCGATGCCGTTCTGGCAGGCGATCGAGGAGTTTCCCACCAGTTGCGGCGAGGTCGGCTGGCACGCGATGGAACGCATCGCGCTGCTGCTCGCCGAGTTTCGCGCGCGCAAGTGGCCGGTGCTGTACCCGCACGTCGCGCCGAAGGCGAAGACCGACGGCGGACGGCTCGCGTCGAAGGTGCCGGCGATCATGGGCGTCGCCGCGCACGGCTACGACTTCGCCGAGCAGGTGGCACCGCAGGAAGGCGACATCCTGCTGCCGAAGAAGCACCCGAGCGCGTTCTTCGGAACCGCGCTCGCGAGCCACCTGATCGACCTGCAGGCCGACACGCTGGTGGTGACCGGCTGCACCACCAGCGGATGCGTGCGCGGCAGCGTCGTCGACGCGTTCTCGCTGAACTTCAGGGTCGTCGTGCCGCAGGATGCGGTCTACGACCGCAGCCGCGTGTCCCACGCGGTGAATCTGTTCGACATGTCCGAGAAATATGCCGACGTCGCGACGACCGAGCAGGTGCTCGAGCGGCTTCGCGGCATCGGCAGCTGAGCATCCCCCGAACCCGGGAGAACCCGAGCCGACCGTCGCCGAGAACCCGTGGATCTCCGGCCTGATGCACGATCCAGGGTGCGCCCGCACGATCCGTCTGCTCGCCAAGGAGAGCCTGTGGAACCTGTTCTGAACGACGAGACCGCGAGGGCGTTCACCACCCTGGTCGACTGGGCCGTCGGCCAGTCGTATGCCGACATCGCGCCGCACGCGCTGCGCCGCATGGCGCTGATCATCGCCGACGACCTCGCGGCGATGGTGTCGGCGCAGCACGAGCCCGAGGTGGCCCGCGCGCACGCGCGGCTGCTCGAGCGTGCAGGGCCCGCGAGCGCGGCAGGCGGCGCGGGCGTCGCGTCGCTGATGCGCGAAGCGCGCCCGCGGCTGGCGGTCGCCGACGCTGCGCTCGGCAATGCGCTCGCCGCGAGCTGGAACGAACTCGACGAAGGGTACCGGAAGGCCGTCTGCCACGCAGGCCTCTACACGCTGCCGACGCTGCTCGCGATCGCCGAGGGCGAGCGCCTGTCGACCGCCGACACGCTGCGCGCGGGCGTGCTCGCCTACGAGATCACGGCGCGTTTTGCGAGCGCCTGGCAGTTCCCGGTGCTGAAGCTGCACCCGCATGCGCTCTTCAACGTCGTCGGCGTCGTCGCGGCGATCGGCCTCGCGCGGCGCCTGCCGGCGCCGCTGCTCGCCGCGGCGCTGTCGAGCGCGGCGACGCTCGGCGCGGTCGGGCCGTTCAACCAGGCGGTCAAGGGCGCGCTGATCCGCAATGCGTGGGCCGCCGCGGGCATCGCGAACGGCTTCCAGGCGATCGAGTGGGCGGAGCTCGGGATCAGCGGGCTGCCCGGCACGCCGAACGACGTCTACGCGGTCGCGCTCGGCGCGACGCCCGACGCGCAGGCGCTGACCCGCGGGCTCGGCACCGACTGGGCGGTCGCGTCCGGCTATCACAAGGTCAACGCGTGCTGCCAGTACGCGCATTCGGCGATCGAGGCGACACAGCGCCTGCTCGCCGACGCGCCGGCGCTCAAGGGCGGCGACGGCATCGAGGCGATCGTCGTCGAGACGCACCGGCTCGGCATCGGGCTGGATAATTTTGCGCCGGCCACGTCGCTGGGTGCCAAGTTTTCGATGCCGCACGCGGTCGCGGCCACGCTGGTGCACGGCGATGGCGGACCCGCGTCGTTCGACACGGCGTCGATCGCCGACGCGCGCATCGCCGCGCTTCGCGCCCGCATCGAACTCAGGCCGTTCCTGCCGGAGCGCCCGTGGCCGGAGGATCGGCCTGCCCGGATCCGCGTGCGCATGCGGGACGGCCGCGAGCACCTCGCCGAGTGCCCGAGCGCGCAGGGCGGGCCCGACCGGCCGTTCGAGGAATCGACCTTGTGGGCGAAGATCGCCTCGCTCGCCGGCACGACGATGCCCGGGCTCGCGCCGGACATGGCGGCGCTGCATCGATCGTGCGAGGGCGAACCCCCGCCGCTGGCCGATCCGTGGCTCGCGCGGGTCGACCGCTTCTTCGCGCCGGCCGGGGCGACCGCCTCGGGCGCCGCCGAACCGGCGCGTGCGACGCGATGAGCGCGCGCGTGGTGGTCGGTGCCGGCGGTGACTGGGACACCGAGGTCGACGTGCTGGTCGTCGGGGCCGGCGGCTGCGGGCTCGCGGCGGCGATCGCCGCGCACGACGAGGGCGTGCAGGTCGCGGTGCTCGAGAAGCTCGACCGACCCGGCGGCAACACGGCGCTGAGCACCGGTTCGATCCCCGGCGCCGGCAGCCGTTTCCAGCGCGAGGCGGGCATCGACGATTCGCCGGCGGTGCTCGCGGCGGACCTGCAGCGCATCGCCGGCGAGCAGGACCTGCCGGCGCTGACGCGGCGAATGGTCGCGTTGTCCGCGCCGTTGTGCGAATGGCTGGTCGACGTGGTCGGCGCACGGATCAGCCTGATCACCGACTACTGCCACGTCGGCCACACCGTGCCGCGACTGCACGCGCCGGTGTCCAGGCGCGGGCAGGACCTGCTCGACGACCTGCTCGCCGCGGTCGCGCGCCGGGGCATCCCGATCGCGGTCAACAACCCCGTCCGCACGCTGGTCGGGTCGGCCGACGACGGGATCGTCGGCGTCGAGGTCGGTGACGCCGGCGGCGGCGATGGCGACGGCAAGGCGCGCGTCGCGTCGAGCCGGATCGGCGCGCGCAAGCTCATCCTCGCGTGCAACGGATTCGCGGGCGACCGGGAACTGGTTCGGCGCTTCTGCCCGGAGATCGCCGGCGCCGAGTACTTCGGCGCGCGCGGCAGCACCGGCGATGCGGTGCGCTGGGGCGAGGCGCTCGGCGCCGGCCTCGCGAACATGGCGGCGTACCAGGGCTACGGCGCGGTCACCTATCCGCACGGGGCGCTGCTGTCGTGGACGACGATCGAGAAGGGCGGCATCCTCGTCAACGCCGACGGACGCCGGTTCGGCGACGAGGGCCTCGGCTATTCGGCGTTCGCGCGTCACGTGCTCGCGCAGGAAACGCCGGTGTACGCGATCTTCGACGACCGGATCCGCGCGATCGCCGCCAAGGAAGCGGAGTTCGTCGAACTGGTCGAGCACGGCGGCATCCGCCGCGCCGAATCGGTCGCCGCGCTCGCCGCGCACGTCGGCCTGCCGCAGGCCGCGCTCGAGCGCACGCTCGAGCGCTATGCGCAGGCCGCCTCCGGCGGTGCGCCCGACGAGGCGGGCCGCACCGCGTTCGGCATCGCGCCGCTGGCATTGCCGCTCTACATCGTGCGGGTGACGCCGGGCCTGTTCCACACGCAGGGCGGGCTCGCGATCGACGACGAGGGCCGCGTGCTGCGCGCCGACGGCCGCGCGATTCCCAACCTGTTCGCCGGCGGTGGCGCCGCCGGCGGGATCAGCGGGCGCAGCGGGGCGGGGGGTTACGCGTCGGGCAACGGGCTGCTGACCGCGGTGGGCATCGGCTACCTCGCCGGTCGCGCGGCTGCGCGCGAGATCGCCGGCGGGCCGGGCGCGTCGCGGCCATGAGCGAGCCGCTCGCCCGCAGGATCGTCGACTTCGCGACCGACTGTCGCCTCGACGACGTACCGGCGCCGGTTCGAGCGCTCGCGCGGCTGCACGCGCTCGACGCGATCGGGGTCGGGCTGGGCGCGTCGCGGCTGTCGGTGAATCGCGGCCTGATCGATCGGCTCGCGACGCTCGGCGCTGCGGGCAACGCGTGCTGCACCCTGCTCGGGAGCCGGGCGGCGGTGTCGGCGCCGGTGGCGGCGCTGGGCAACGGCACGCTGATCCACTCGCTCGAATACGACGACACGCACATGGCGTCGATCGTGCACGGCAGCGCGGTGGTCGTGCCGGCGGCACTCGCCGCCGCTCAGCAGCACGCACTGGGCACGCACGCGTTCGTTCGGCTCGTCACGATCGGATGGGAGGTGCTCGTGCGGATCGGCCTCGCCGCGCCCGGCGCGTTCCAGCAACGCGGCTTCCAGGTGACTTCGGTCGGCGGCACGCTGGTCGCGGCCCTGCTCGGCGCGATCGCGCAGGGGGCGAGCCGCGGGCAGGCCGTCGCCGCGATCGGCATCGCGGGCAGCCAGGCGGGCGGCATCTTCGAATTCCTCAGCGACGGCTCGAGCGTCAAGGCGATGCATCCGGGCTGGGCCGCGCACAGCGGCCTGATGGCCGCCGAACTCGCGATGGCGGGGATGACCGGTCCGGCGACCGTGCTCGAGGGCCGCTTCGGCGTGTTTCGCACGCACGCCGACGCGCCGCAGGCTGGCGAGGCGCTCGCGTCGCTGCTCGACGGCCTGGGCGGCACCTGGCTGCTCGAGCAGGCGGCGTTCAAGTTCCATCCGTGCTGCCACTACATCCACCCGTTTCTCGAGTGCGCCGACGGCCTTCGAGCCCGGGTGCCCGACGTCGCGTCGATCGTGTCGATCGAGTGCGAAGTGCCCGACGGCGAGGCCGCGATCATCTGTGAGCCCTGGGACCGCAAGCGCACGCCGGCGAGCCGCAACGAGGCCAAGCACAGCCTGCCCTACTGCGTCGCCCGGCGGCTGCTGGGGCGCACGCTCGAGATCCAGGACTTCGCCGGTTCACCGGTCGACGCGGACGCGACCCGGCTCGCGGCCCGGATGACGTGGCGGCCGATGCCAGACAGCGGCTTTCCGGCCCGCTTTCCGGCCCGCCTGCGCGCGCGCCTGGCCGACGGACGCGAGCTCGTCGTCGACGTCGCGCAGGTCGACGGCAGCGCCGATCGGCCGCCGGAGGCGGCCCGCGTCGTCGACAAGTTCCGCCGCAATGCCGAGGGTGCGTGCACCCTTCGGGGTGCCGACGCGCTGGTCGACGCGCTGCTCGGCGAAGCGGACCTGCCGATCGCGTCGCTCCACCGCGCCCTTCACGCCGACTGACCCACGACCGGACGAGGGCTTCCCCCGGACCGCCTCAACCCGTACGATTCGCACCTCGTCGGTCGACGTGGCCGTGCTTCGGTTCCGTGTCGCTCGCACGCGGGTCGTGCAGCCGCGGCCGTTTCCGTTGTGGGTCGGGCGCCATCCGGACCGGGTTCGAGGTGGCCAGTGAGTGGGGGTGAGTCAGATGTCGTCGAACCGCTTCGATGCGGATCCGGAAGCCGCGATCCGCGCGCTGCGGGTCCACGAAGGACCTGCGCTCGTCGATCTGGACGAGACGCTGTACCTGCGGAACTCGACCGAGGATTTCGTGGGCGCTGCCTGGCCCGGGCCGCTCGCCTTCCTGCTGATCCGCGTGCTCGAGCGCATCGCGCCGTGGCGCTGGCGGGGCGGCGATGCGGCCCGGGACGCATGGCGCGTCGGCGTGCTGCTGGTGCTGATGCCCTGGAGCATCCTGACGTGGCGCCGCGCCGCGCGCCGTCTGGGCACGACGGCGGCCAACGTCCGGCTCGTCGAGGCGCTGCTCGCGCGTCGCGGCCCGACGACAATCGTTACATTGGGTTTCCGACCGATCGTCCGGCCGCTCGTCGCGGCGATGGGTCTGTCGGGCATCCCGCTGATCGCGATGCGGTGGCATACCTTCGCCGACCGTCGGGCCGGCAAGCACGGCGTCGTCGCCGCGCGCCTGGGCGAGGCGGCCGTGCGGGACGCCCTCGTCGTCACCGACTCCCTCGACGACAAGCCACTGCTGCAGGCGTGTGCGGTGCCGATGCGGGTGACCTGGCCGGGCGCGCGGTTCCACCCGGCGTTCCAGGACCTGTACCTGCCCGGCCTCTACATCTCGCGGGTGAAGCGGCCGAACGTCAATTTCATCTACCGGAGCATCGTCAGCGACGAGTTCTCGATCTGGGTGCTCGCGAGCCTGGTGTTCGCGTCGGAGTCGATCCTGCACGTCGCGGGTCTCGCGCTGCTGTCGCTGTCGTTCTGGGCGATCTACGAGTGCGGCTACGTCGACAACGACCAGGTCGGCGCGCGCTACGAACGGGACCCGAAGCTGTCGGCCGAGTTCTTCGAGCGCCGCGTGTCGTTCCCGACCCTGCAGCCGTGGATGTGGGCCGGCGTCGCCGGCGCGCTGGCGCTGCTGCTGCTGCGATGGCCCGATGCGCCTGCCGTGACCGACTTCCTCGTCTGGTCCGCCGTGCTGGTGGTCACGTTCCTCTGGTTCAGGCTCTACAACCGGCTCGACAAGATGACCCGCATCTGGTTCTTCGCCGGGCTGCAGGTGCTGCGGTCGATGTCGTTCGTCGCGGTCGTTCCCGTCACGCCGATCGGTGCGGCGGCGCTGATGGCGCACGCGCTCGCGCGCTGGGTGCCGTACTACACCTATCGCGCGACGGGCACCGAGTACAACGACGACTTCGTCAGCACGACCCGTCTGCTCTTCTTCGGCCTGATCTCGATCGGCATCGGCTCGATCGTCGGCTGGCAGCCCGTCTGGACGTCGATCGAGTTCGTGATCCTCGCGTGGTTCGTGTTCAAGGCGCGTCACGAACTGCGCCGCATGCTGCCCGAGGTGCACCTGATCACGCGCGGCCGGAGGCTGACACGTGCCGAGGTCGCCCCGGTCGTGAATCCGGGCAGGCGCAACGCCGACTGAAGGCTCGCGGCGGCGCGGGTGGAAGGCGCGCTGCCCGGCGACCCGACCCGCGCCCGCGCGGGTAAAGGCTGCCGTCGTTCGCCGACGGCGCGGGTATTCCCTAGCCTGCGCGCGCGATGGCGGCCGATTCGCCGTGCATACAATCGGACACGGATCGCGCTTCGCGCCATGCCGGTCGTGTCCGCGCGAGCGCGGTGGGCCAGAAAACTTGAGGAGATCACTGAGATGCAACGTCGATCGTTTGTCAGAAACGCCGGGATGGCCGGCATCCTGACCGCAGGCGTCGCGCCCGCGGTTCACGCGCAAGCCAACATCCGCTGGCGCCTGGCGTCGAGCTTCCCGAAGGCGCTCGACACGATCTTCGGCGGCGCCGAGACCTTCGCCGAATCGGTCAAGGCGATGACCGGCGGCAAGTTCGAGATCAGCGTCCACCAGGGCGGCGAACTGATGCCGGCGTTCGGCGTCGTCGACGGCGTGCAGAACGGCACGGTCGAATGCGCGCACACCGCGCCGTACTACTTCTTCGGCAAGGACGAGACCTTCGCGCTCGACTGCGCGATCCCGTTCGGGCTGAACGCGCGCGCGATGAATGCCTGGCTCTACGAGGCCGACGGCATGAAGCTGCTGCGCGAGTTCTACAAGGGCTACAACATCGTCAACTTCCCGGCGGGCAACACCGGTGCGCAGATGGGCGGCTGGTATCGCAAGGAGATCAAGGGCCTCGCCGACATGAAGGGCCTGAAGTTCCGCGTCGGCGGCTTCGGCGGCCGGGTGCTGACGAAGCTGGGCGTCGTGCCGCAGAACATCCCGGGCGGCGAGATCTACCAGGCGCTGGAGAAGGGCACGATCGACGCGGCCGAGTGGGTCGGCCCGTACGACGACCAGAAGCTCGGCTTCGCGAAGGTCGCGAAGCACTACTACTACCCGGGCTGGTGGGAAGGCGGCCCGAACCTGAGCGTGTACATCAACACCAAGGCCTACGACGCGCTGTCGAACGAGTACAAGGCGATCGTCGACGCGGCGGCGGCCAAGGCGAACGTCGTGATGCTCGCGCGCTACGACGCGAAGAACCCGGCGGCGCTCAAGCAGCTGGTCGGCTCCGGGGTGCAGCTGCACGCGTTCCCGAAGGACGTGATGGACGCGTCGTTCAAGGCCGCGATGGAAGTCTTCGAGGAGCTGAACCAGAAGAATCCGCAGTGGAAGAAGATCTATCCGAGCTACGCGGCCTTCCGTCGCGATTCGAACCTGTGGTTCCGTTTCGCCGAGAACAACTTCGACTCGTTCATGCAGCGCCAGAAGCTCTGATCGCGCGTCTCTGCCCGGATCGAAAAAGCCCGCGAAGCGGGCTTTTTTCATGGGTCCGGCCCGGGGTCACGGGCCGTCCTTCAAGGTCGGACGACCTACTTGCCCTGCTGTTCCTGCTGCAGCGCGCGCAGCACCGCGTTCATGTCTTCCTGACTCTCGCCTTCGCTGGTGGTCGGATCCGCCGGCGCCTCGAGCTTGATCTTGTCCAGGTCGATCACCGCGTCCTTGTCGAGCCCGCCGGTGACCAGCTGCGGGAACATGATGACCAACGCGACCATCAGGATCTGGATGCAGACGAACGGGACCGCCCCCGCGTAGATCTGCCCGGTCGTGACCCCGGCGATCCGTCTGCCGGTGGGCTTGTCGAGGTACTCGCCGACCGGCGCCACGCTGCGCAGATAGAAGAGCGCGAAGCCGAACGGCGGGTGCATGAAGGAGGTCTGCATGTTCACCGCGAGCAGCACGCCGAACCAGATCAGGTCGATGCCGAGCTTGTCGGCGACCGGCCCGAGCAGCGGCACGATGATGAACGCGAGCTCGAAGAAGTCCAGGAAGAAGGCCAGGATGAACACCAGCACGTTCACGATGATCAGGAAGCCGACCTGACCGCCCGGCAGGTTCGTCAGCAGGTGCTCGACCCACCGGTTGCCGTCGACCCCCTGGAAGACCAGGTTGAAGGTCGTCGAACCGATCAGGATGAACAGCACGAAGCACGAGAGCTTGACCGTGGTGTTCAGTGCCTGCTTGAGCAGTGCGAGGTCGAGACGCCGCCGGCTGATCGCCATCACCAGCGCGCCCAGCGCGCCCATCGCACCGCCTTCGGTCGGCGTCGCGATGCCGAGGAAGATCGTGCCGAGCACGAGGAAGATCAGCAGCAGCGGGGGAATCAGCACGAAGGTCACGCGCTCGGCCAGCCGCGACAGCAGGCCGATGCGGAGCAGGCGGTTGATCGACGCGACGACGAAGGCGAAGAAGACCCCCGCGGCCATCGTGACGACGACCTTCTCGTCGGTCGGCGCGCTTTCGTGTGCCGGATTCGTCCAGCGCGCGACGTCGTCGTAGTGCGCCTCGTACAGCAGCGCGATTGCGACCGTCAGTCCGGTCAGCACCAGCAGCGAGCGAAGCCCGCTCGCGCCGTCGGGTTCCCGGAACGTGCGCGCTTCCTTCGGGAGCGCCGGCACCCACGACGGCCGGACGACGGCGATCAGCCCGACGTACCCGAGATACAGGCCGGTGAGCACGAACCCGGGGATGAACGCGCCCTTGTACATGTCACCGACGCTGCGCCCGAGCTGGTCGGCGATGACGATCAGCACGAGCGAGGGCGGGATGATCTGCGCGAGCGTGCCGGATGCCGCGATCGCGCCGCTCGCGACCCGCCGGTCGTAGCCGTAGCGAAGCATGATCGGCAGCGAGATCAGGCCCATCGAGATCACCGACGCCGCGACGACGCCGGTGGTGGCCGCGAGCATCGCGCCGACCAGGATCACCGCGACCGCGAGGCCGCCACGGATCGGTCCGAACAGCTGCCCGATGGTGTCGAGCAGGTCTTCGGCCATGCCGCTGCGCTCGAGGATCAGGCCCATCAGCGTGAAGAACGGGATCGCCAGCAGCGTGTCGTTCTGCATGATGCCGAAGATGCGCAGCGGCAACGCCTGCATCAGCGCCGGCGGCAGCAGGCCGAGTTCGATGCTCAGGAATCCGAATGCGAGCCCGCAGGCGGCGAGGCTGAACGCGACCGGAAAGCCGATCAGCAGGAACACGACGAGCGCGCCGAACATCACCGGCGCCATGTTGTGAAGGAGGAATTCGGTCATCGAGGCGTCGCTCCGGAGGCGGCCCTGGCGGCCTCGGCGGCGTCGCGTTCGCGCTGGATCGCGGCGGCGAGCTCGACCTCGGCGCTGCGGTCCTCGACCCGGGCCGCCGGGTCCGGGCCCACCCCCTTGAGGAACGCGACCCGCTTGATCAGTTCGGACAGCGCCTGCAGGCCGAGCAGCGCGAATCCGATCGGCAGCAGCGCGAAGACGGGCCAGCGGATCAGCCCGCCGGCGTTGGAGGACATCTCGCCGGTCTCGAACGCCTGGATCACCAGCGGCCACGCGAGCGCCGTGACGATCACCACGAAGGGCATCACGAACAGCACGAGCCCGAGGATCTCGATCCAGGTGCGGGCCCGGGCGCCGAGCCGCGACGTGATGACGTCGATGCGCACGTGTTCGTTGTTCAGCATCGTGTAGCCCGCCGCCAGCAGGAAGACGGCGGCGAACAGGTACCACTGGATCTCGAGCCAGGCGTTCGAGCTGGTATCGAACACCTTGCGCACGATGGCGTTGCCCGCGCTGATCAGCACCGCCGCGAGGACCAGCCACCAGCATAGCTTGCCGACCGCGCGACTCAGCGCGTCGACGAGACGTGACAGCGAAAGAAGGGCGTTCAAGGGGGCCTCCGGACCGGACGCTCGGCGAGTATCGGGATTCTAGGGGGCCGTCGCGGCGTGGTGCCGCCGGCTGGCCTAGGAGATACCCTCGATTGCGCGGCGCCGCGGCCGGAGGGGCCGCTGGCTCAGTCGGGCCGGTTCGCGCGCGCGTTGCGCGACTGGCGCTCGCGTGCCTCGCTCTTGCGGATCACCGCGACGAGCGTCTCGATCTGGGCCGACAGCGTCGCCCACAGGTCGTCGGCGCTGACGATGCCGCACAGCGCGCCGTGTTCGTCGGTGACCGGCAGGCGCCGCACGCCGTGCTCGCGCATGATCCCGATCGCTTCGCCGACGCTGGCGGTGCGCGCGACCGTCGCGACCGGCTGCAGCATCACGTCCTCGGCGAGCACGAGCTTCGGGTCGACGCCGAACGCGAGGATCTCGATCGCGAGATCGCGGTCGGTGATCACGCCGACCGGCTGCTTGTGCAGCAGGCTCTCGTCGACGACGACGAGCGCGCCGACGTGGCGATCGTGCATGAGCTTCGCGCAGTCGTCGACCGGGGTGTCGCGGCGAACGGTGACGACGTGGCGGGTGCAGACATCGGCGATCTGGTTGCAGGCGTGCTTCGTCATGGTGCGTTCCTCGAGTCCGTCCCAGCGGGGAATCCGGCCGTTCCCGACCCACTATAGCCGCGCCGGCGCGGCCGGCATTGAGCCCGGTCAATCGAGCGGCGAGCGTTCGATGGCAGACTTGGCGACATCGGCGACACGGCGCGGGAGGCGAGGTGGGCAAGGTCGGCATCGAGGATTCGGACGGGGTGGATCGCCCGGCGGCGGCACCCGTCGCGGCGGGGCGCCGTCCCGCCCGGGTGGTGCCGAAGGTGGCATCCGGGGCCGCGGATCGCGCGCCTTCGCGCGATTCCTACGCGCAGACGGCGATGGCCGACGTGTTCGACCGCGCGTTGCACGCATCGATCGCGCGCTTCACCGGCGGGCTCGCGCCGTCGGCACTGCTGGCCGCCTACAGCGACTGGGCGCTGCACCTGGCGGCGTCGCCCGGAAAGCGCTGGCAGCTCGCCGGGAAGGCGGCGAGGAAATGGGTGCGCTTCGCGCACTACGCACGCGATTGCGCGCTCGCGGGCGGCGACGCCAGGGCCGGCGCCGCCCACTGCATCGAGCCGCTGCCGCAGGACCGGCGCTTCGCGGGCGAGGCGTGGCAGCGCTGGCCCTTCAACCTGATGGTCCAGGGCTTCCTGCAGCAGCAGCAGTGGTGGCACAACGCGACCACCGGCGTGCGCGGCGTGACGCCCCAGCACGAGCACGCGCTGGCGTTCGGCTCGCGCCAGATCCTCGACACCTTCGCGCCGTCGAACTTCGTCGCGACCAACCCCGAGGTCCTCGAGCGCACGATCCGCGAGGGCGGCATGAACCTCGTGCGCGGCTTCGGCCATGTCGTCGAGGATCTCGAGCGGCTCGCCACCGGCGCGCCCGCACCCGCCGGCGACGGCTTCGACGTCGGGCGGGACCTCGCGCTCACGCCGGGAAAGGTCGTCTACCGCAACCGGCTCGTCGAACTGATCCAGTACGCGCCGCAGACCGGCGAGGTCAGGCCCGAGCCGATCCTGATCGTGCCGGCGTGGATCATGAAGTACTACATCCTCGACCTGTCGCCTCGGAACTCGATGGTGCGCTACCTGGTGGGCCGGGGCCATACGGTGTTCATGATCTCATGGCTGAACCCGGGGCCGGAGGATCGGGAACTCGGGATGGACGACTACCGCAGGCTCGGCGTGATGGCCGCCCTCGACGCCATCGGCGTCGTCGTGCCCCGGCAGAAGGTGCACGCGGTCGGCTACTGTCTGGGCGGTACGCTGCTCGCGATCGCCGCGGCGGCGATGGCGCGCGACCGCGACGAGCGGCTGCGCTCGATCAGCCTGCTCGCCGCTCAGGCCGACTTCACCGAAGCGGGCGAACTGACCCTCTTCATCAACGAGAGCCAGCTGACCTTCCTCGAGGACATGATGTGGGAACAGGGCTACCTCGACTCCACCCAGATGGCGGGCTCGTTCCAGCTGCTGCGCTCGAACGACCTGATCTGGTCGCGTCACCTGCGCGAATACCTGATGGGCGAGCGTGCGCCGATGAACGACCTGATGGCATGGAACGCCGACGGCACCCGCATGCCGTACCGGATGCACGCCGAGTACCTGCGACACCTGTTCCTCGACAACGACCTCGCCGAAGGCCGGTTCACCGTCGACGGCAGGACCATCTCGCTCACCGACATCCGCGCGCCGATCTTCGCGGTCGGCACGGTCACCGACCACGTCGCGCCGTGGCGCTCGGCGTACAAGATCCGCCACCTCACCGACACCGAGGTCACGTTCGTGCTGACCAGCGGCGGGCATAACGCCGGCATCGTGTCGGAACCCGGCCATCCGCGCCGTGCCTACCAGATGATGACGCGCGCGCAGGACGACCCCTTCGTCGGTCCCGACGAATGGGTCGCGAGTGCCCCGCGCGTCGAGGGGTCGTGGTGGGAGGCATGGGCCGGATGGCTCGCCACGCGGTCGGGCGAGGCCGTCGCGCCGCCGGCGATGGGCGCGCCCGAGATGGGCTTCGCGCCGATCTGCGACGCGCCCGGCACCTACGTCCATCAGAAGTAGCGGCGCTCAGGCGCAGCAGCGCGCCGTGTGGATCGCGATCATCCGTTCTTCGTCGGTCGGCACGACGGCGACCCGCACGCGGCTGCCCGCCGCGTGGATCGTCGATGCGTTGCGCGCGTTGGCGTCGGGGTCGATCGCGACGCCGCACCAGTCGAACGACGCGCATACCCGGGTCCGGATCTCGGCCGAGTTCTCCCCGATGCCGGCGGTGAACACCAGCGAATCGATTCCGCCCATCGTCGCGATCGAGCGGCCGATCTCGCCGACCAGCCGGTAGACGAACAACTCGACCGCCTCCTTCGCATGCGCATCGGCGCTCGCGAGCAGCACCCGCATGTCGCTGCCGATGCCCGAGACGCCCAGCAGGCCGGAGCGTTCGTACAGCATCGTGCCGACCTCGGCGGCGCTCATGCCGCGCTGTTCGATCAGGTAGAGCACGACGCCCGGATCCAGCGCGCCGCTGCGGGTGCCCATCACCAGACCGTCCAGCGCCGAGAAGCCCATGCTCGAGCCGACGCTGCGGCCGTCGCGCATCGCGCACAGGCTCGCGCCGTTGCCGAGGTGCGCGACGACGACCCTTCCGCAGGCGGCGTCGCCGAGGACCGCCGGCAGCCGGCTCGCGATGTACTCGTAGGACAGGCCGTGGAAGCCGTAGCGGCGTACGCCGGCGTCGGTGACCTCGCGCGGCAGCGCGATGCGCGTTGCGACCGCGGGTTGCGTCGCGTGGAACGCGGTATCGAAGCACGCGACCTGCGGCACGTCCGGAAGCCGCGCGCGAAGGTGCCTGATCGGCGCGAGGTTGTGCGGCTGGTGCAGCGGCGCCAGCGGCGCGAGCGCGTCCAGGTCGCTCAACACCGCGTCGTCGACGCGAACCGGTGCGCGGTAGCGGCTGCCGCCGTGCACCACCCGATGCCCGATCGCCGCGAGCACGAGGCCGACGCGGTGCGCCGCCAGCCAGTCGAAGAGCCGGGCCATCGCACGGTCGTGGTCGAAGCGGGCCCCGCCGGGCGCGCGCGACTGCTCGAGCACCTCCCCGTCCGCGCGCCTGACGAGCATCTCGGTCTCGAGGCCGGCCTTCGCGATGCGACCCCTCGCGAGCAGCACCGGCTCGCGGGTCGGCGCCGCGTGCTCGTACGCGGCGAACTTGATGCTCGACGAGCCCGCGTTCAAGACAAGGATGGCTTGCATCCGGCGATTGTCGCAGGCTCGGGCGCCGCACCCCGCGATCTCCCCGCGCGAGGCGCGTCGTCGCGTCGTTGCCGGCTCGCCGCCTCGCCGGCCGCGAGCTCGACGATCTCCTCGGTGATCGCGTCCTGGCGAACGCGGCGCTGCCGTGCCTCGAGCGCCGCGAGCCGGCGCTCGATCTGCCGGTGCGCGGCCGCCATCGTCTGCATCCGCGCCTCGTTCTCGGCGGCGAACGCGTGCAGCGCGGCGTGGCAGAGCCGGGCGAACACGTAGTCCTCGGTGAGTGCGGCGAGCAGTCGCGACGGTGCGAGCGTCGTGAGCGGTGCGCCGCCGGCGCCTTCGCGCCGCAGCGACGCGGTGCGTCGCTCCAGCGCGTCGAGGTCGAGCGGGTACAGGTGCTGCCGTTCGACGACCGGCGCCGCACCCGCCGGCAGCACGGTGAACGCGACGTCGATGCGCTCGGGGTCGTCAGACCCCAGCAGTCGGTACAGGGCGTCGGCGACCCGGTCGGCCAGGCGCACGATCCCGTTCGAGTGCGAGGGCATCGGGCTGCTCCAGTGCACCGCCAGCCCGCGCGCGGCGGCGAGCTCGACGCCGCGGCTGCCGACGATCAGCAGACGCGACGCGCCGTCGCCGGGCCGCGGCCGGAGCGCGTCGAGCACGCGTTCGCTGAACGCGCCGGCGAAGCCCTGTTCCGCGCAGAACGCGACGACCGCGCTTCGCGTCGCGCCGGGCCGCTGCGGCGGTGCAGGCGCGGCCGGCCCCGGTGCCGTCGGCGCCGGCGTGGCGGACAGCGACGCACCGATCGCCGAGACGACGGTCGCTTCGTGCACGTCGACCGCGCGAAGCTGCTCGCGTGCCCGGCGCGCGCGCCCCGACGCGATGCCGCGCATCGCGTTCACGACGGCGCCGAGCTGGCGCACCCCGGCGATGCGGGTCGACAGGTCGGCGAGGTGCGCGCTCATCGCGTCGGCGCCGATCGCGCGTCGGGCCCGACCGTGCGGACGAGCCCGCGCAGGGTCGCGACCAGCGTCTCGACGCCGGCGTCGTCGAGCGTGCCGGAGGCCCGGATCGTGTCAACGACGCCGGGCACGTCGCGGTCCAGTCGCGCCGGCAGTGCATGCCTGAACGCGGCGACCTGCTCGAGCGTCAGCGCGTCGAGCAGCCCGTGCTGCACCGCGTGCACCAGCGCGACTTCGTCGGCGAGGCGCAGCGGGGCGTGCTGCGCCTGCATCAGCACCGCGCGGATGCGTGCGCCGCGGGTCAACTGATCGCGGACCCGCGCGTCGGGCATTCCGCCGAAGCGGGTGAAGGTCTCGAGTTCGAGGAACTGCGCGTACGCGAGTCGCAGCGACTTCGCCGCGTCTCGCAGCGCCTTCGCCTGCGTCTTGCCGCCGACCCTGCTGACACTGGTGCCCACGTCGACTGCCGGCTTGACGCCCTCGTGGAAGAGCCGGGCGTCGAGCACGATCTGCCCGTCGGTGATCGAGATCAGGTTCGTCGGGATGTACGCGCTGAGATTGCCGGCGTCGGTCTCGGCGATCGGCAGTGCGGTCAGCGAACCGCCACCGAGCGCGTCCGAGAGCTTCGCCGCGCGCTCGAGCAGCCGGGCGTGAACGTGGAAGACGTCGCCAGGGTAGGCTTCGCGGCCGGGCGACTGGCGCGTCAGCAGCGCGATCTCCCGGTGACTCGCTGCGTGCTTGCTGAGGTCGTCGACGACGACGAGCGCGTGCCCGCCGGCGTCGCGGAAGTACTCGGCGATCGTGAAGCCGGCGAAGGGCGCGATCCATTGCAGCCCGGGAGAACGCGATGCGCCGGCGACGACCACGACGCACCGCTCCGGGTTGCCGAAGGTCCGGATCGCGTCGATCGCGCGCCGCACGCTCGAGGTCCGCTGGCCGATCGCGACGTAGACGCAGACCACGTCGCTGGCCTTCTGCGCGATGATCGCGTCGATGCCGATCGTCGTCTTGCCGGTCGCGCGGTCGCCGACGATCAGCTCGCGCTGCCCGCGTCCGAGGGCGAACAGCGTGTCGACGACGGTGGTGCCGGTCTGCACCGGCTCGGTCACGCGCTCACGATCGACGATCTCCGGCGCCGGCCGGTCGACCGGGTCGATCCGCTCGGCGCGTATCGGGCCCTTGCCGTCCTGTGCACGCCCCAGCGGGTCGACGACGCGACCGAGCAGCGCCGGGCCCACCGGCACCCTGACCACGTCGCCGGTGCACCGGACGACGTCGCCGACCCGGATCGCATCGACGTCGTCGAACACCACGCATCCGATGTGCGCGCGCTCGAGCACCTGCGCGAAGCCGAACTGGCCGCCGGAGAACCGCAGCAGTTCGTCGAGCTTCGCGTCGGGCAGCCCCGAGACGGTCGCGATGCCGTCGGCGACCGCCTCGACACGGCCGATCGCCTCGGCGCGTGCACCCAGCGTCGCGGCGTCGATGCGCGCCCGTGCGCGTTCGGACCACGACGCGCCGCCGCATCCCGGCGTCGGCGGCGCGTTCACCCGCCCAGGCTCCGGCGGATCGCCTCCAGGTCGGCGCGCCAGCTGTTCGCCACGACGAAGTGCGGTCCACGGAGTTCGAGCCCGGCGACCAGCGCCGGGTCGGTCCTGAACACCAGACGCACCGGCCCGCCGAAGGCGCGCGCGACGCGATCCCGGCAGAGGGCCTCGCCTTCGTCGCCGAGCGG
Source organism: Lautropia sp. (assembly GCA_050248115.1). Lineage (GTDB taxonomy): Bacteria > Pseudomonadota > Gammaproteobacteria > Burkholderiales > Burkholderiaceae_E > Lautropia. The sequence goes on along the minus strand of JBFWSZ010000004.1, from coordinate 269,045 downwards.
GGTCGCGGCGATCGCCTCGAGCACCATGTCCTCGGTGACGACCGCAGCCCTCGTTTCCTTCGGCAGGCCGGCGATCGCGTCGACCAGCCACTGCAGGAAGGCCGCGTGGACCACGGCGCCGTCGAGCCGGCCGGCAAGGCGCCGCGCGACGTCGATCGCGAGCGACACCGCCTGGTGCTGCATCGTTGCCGTCGCCGCCTCGCGCTCGGCGTCGATGCGTCCGGCGGCGGCGCCGACCAGGGCGTCGGCCTCGGCCTGCGCCGCGCCGATCAGCATCGCCTTCTCGCGCGCCGCCTCCGCGCGTGCCTGCACGAGCGCGGCGTCGCGCGCGGCGGCGAGCGCGGCGCGATCGGCCGCCGCGCGCTCCCGTTCGGCGCCGGCCGCCTCGCGATCGCGGCGTACCGCTTCGAGCTGCGCGCGGACCGCATCGCGGCGCGCGTCGATCATCGCCGAGAGCGGGCGCCAGAAGAACCGCCCGAGCAACCCGATGAGGACGAGGACGTTGACGGCCTGGATGCCGAGCGTCCACCAGTCGATCGTCATCGGCCCGGCTCAGGTCAGCAGCGGGTTCGCGAACAGCAGCAGCAGCGCGATCACCAGGCAATAGATCGCCATCGTCTCGATCATCGCGAGGCCGACGAAGAGCGTGCGCGAGATCGTGCCGGAGGCCTCGGGTTGCCGGGCGAGCGCGTCCATCGCCGCTGCGACCGCGCGTCCTTCGGCGATCGCCGGGCCGATCGCGCCGAACGAGACGGCGACCGCCGCGGAGACGATGCTTGCGAAGGCGAGCCAGTTCATCGGGGATTCCTGTCGGATGGAGGGGCGGGGGGTACGGGATTCGCGGCGCCGTCGTCGCCGATCGCGCCGGCGATGAACACCATCGCGAGGATCGCGAAGATGTACGCCTGCACGGCGCCGGTCAGCAGGTCCAGCGCCATCAGCGGGATCGGCACGAGCAGGCCCGCCAGCGAGAGCACGATGCCGATCACGAACACGCCGCTCATCACGTTGCCGAACAGCCGCACGAGCAGCGAGAAGGTCCGCGTCAGGCTCTCGACGAAGTTGAGCGGGATCATGATCGGGCTCGGCGTCGCGAAGGTCGCGAGGTACCCGCGCCATCCACCGGCGCGCACGCCGAACACCGCCACCGCGAAGAACACGATCAGTGCCAGCGCCGCATCGGTCTCGAGGCGCGCGGTCGGCGGCTCGACGCCGGGCGCGAGCGACGCCCAGTTCGAGACGAGGACGAAGACGAACAGCGTGCCGACGAAGCCGCGGTAGGGCGCCGGCTCGACGCGCATCGTGTGGCGGATCTGCGTGTCGACCGCCTCGACGACGAGTTCGAGCGCGGCCTGCGTGCGCGACGGCGTGCGGCTCGGGTCGCGCGCGAACCGGCGGCCGGCGACGAAGCCGGCCAGCGAGAGCAGTGCGACGATCGCCGCGGTCACGACGACGACCGTCGTGATCGGCACGGGGCCGAGGTACAGGAGCACGTGGGCATCGAGCGGGGATTTCATCGGTCGGCCGGTTCGGCAGCGTCGCCGGGGCCGCCGGCGTGCGGGGGGAGGGTGTCGCCGTCGCCGCGGCGCCCCTCGCGCAGGCTCGTACGGGCCCAGCGCCACGCCGACCAGCTGCCGAGCGCGATGCCGACGAGCAGCAGCGGGCCCGTCCAGAACAGCCCGGAGCCGAAGCGGGCGTCGAGCCAGCGCCCGGCGACGATGCCGAGCAGCGTCGGGGTCACGACGATCCAGCCGAGCACGCCGATCTGCGCGAGCCGCGCACCGACCGAGGGTTCGCCTTCGTGCCGCCCCCGCCGCTCGCGGGCGTCGCGAAGCCTCACGCCGCGTACCAGCGCGTCGCGCTCGTGCGCGTCGCCGGCGGCGGCGGCGCCGGGCTCGGGCTCGGGCTCGCGCTTGTGCTCGGGCGCGGCCGGATCGCGGTCGTGCCGGCTCATTCGAAGCGGCCCGCACCGGCGCGCGCCGGCCGCAGATGCTGCATGACGCGCCGGATCGCGTCCAGGTGCAGCCGGGTGCTCTCGATGCGTTCGCGGCGCTCGGCGTCGAGTTCGTCGCGGAAGCGCTTCAGCACCTGCCGATCCAGCGTCGCGAGATCGCCGCCGGTCACCGCCTCGCGGGTCGCGATCGCGATCTCGCTGCCGCGGCTGACGGTCAGCACGCCGCGTCGCACCGCGCAGTGACGTCGCCGACCGGAGCGATCGGTCCACTGCACGACCGATATCGCGAGGCTCGTCAGGAAGTCGGCGTGGCCGGCGAGGATGCCGAAGCTGCCGCTCGCGTCCTCGGCGCGCAGCGCGGTGACGCCGCCCTCGTCGACGACGACCGTCAGCGGGGTCACGATGCGCAGCTTCATCGCCGCGCCACCGCCTGCCTCGCGCGCGCTTCCTCGAGCGTGCCGATCATGTAGAGCGACGCCTCGGACCAGTCGTCGGTCTCGCCGTCGAGGATCGCGCGCACGCCGGCGAGCGTGTCGGCGCGGGCCACGCTGCGACCGGGTGTGCCGGTGAACGCTTCGGTGACGGCGAAGGGCTGGCTCAGGAAGCGTTGCAGCCTGCGGGCGCGCCCGACGACGAGGCGGTCGGCCGCGCCGAGTTCCTCGACGCCGAGCAGCGCGATGATGTCCTGCAGGTCCTTGAAGCGGGCGAGCGTCTCGCGCGCCCGCTCGGCGAGCCGGTAGTGCTCGTCGCCGACGACGAGCGGATCGAGAAGCACCGAGGTCGATCCGAGCGTGTCGACCGCCGGGTAGAAGCCCTCGGCGGCGAGCTCGCGGCTGAGCATGATCGTGCTGTCCATGTGGCTGGAGATCGTCGTCACCGCGGGATCGGTGAAATCGTCGGCCGGCACGTAGACCGCCTGGATCGCGGTGACCGCCGCGCCGGCGACCGACGCGATCCGCTCCTGCAGTGCCGCGACCTCGCTCGCGAGGGTCGGCTGGTAGCCGACGCGGGACGGCAGGCGACCGAGCAGGCCCGACACCTCCGCACCGGCCTGCACGAAGCGGAAGACGTTGTCCATCAGCAGCAGCACGTTGCGGTGCCTGCGGTCGCGGAAGTCCTCCGCGATCGTCAGCGCGGCCAGCGGCACGCGCCAGCGGGCACCGGGCGGCTCGCTCATCTGGCCGTAGACGAGCACGGTGCGGGCCAGGACGCCCGAATCCCGCATGTCGTGCAGGAGTTCGTGGCCTTCGCGCGAGCGTTCGCCGACCCCGGCGAACACCGATATGCCGCGGTACTTCTCGACCATCGCGTGGATCAGCTCCATCACGAGCACGGTCTTGCCGACCCCGGCGCCGCCGAACATCGCCGCCCGGCCGCCCTGCGCGAGCGGCGCGAGCAGGTCGATCACCTTGATGCCGGTCTCGAACACGCCGCTCGACGTGTCGCCCTCGTCGAGCGCGGGCGGCGCGTGATGGATGCCGCGGCGTGGCGTGTCGGCCGCGAGCGCGGGACCCCGGTCGCGCAGCGTACCGCAGACGTCGAGCAGACGGCCGAGCACCGCGTCGCCGACCGGCACCGTGACCGGCTGGCCGCTCGCGCGCACCGGCGTGCCGCGCGCCAGCCCCGCGGTCGCCTGCAGCGCGATCGCGCGCACCGTCGTCGCGCCGACGTGGCCGTGGACCTCGAGGACGAGCGGATCGGGCCGGTCCCAGTCGACCAGCAGCGCCGTGTCGATCGCGGGCAGCGCGGCGGGCGGACGCTGCGCCGTTGCGCACGGGGCGGTGTCGCTGCCGGGGCCGGCCGCGTCGTCCGAGCGGCAGTCCGGGAAGTCGACGTCGACGACGGCGCCGCGCACGGCGGCGACGCGCCCGAGCCGCGCGCGTGCGGTGCGGTCCGGGATGCTCGCGTCGTCCGGCGGACCGACGGCGGACGGCACGCTCATCGCTCGGGATCGATCCGTCGCTCGAGTTCGTCGATCCGCGCCAGCAGGTCGAGCGCGAGCGCCGCGCCCGCCGCGTTGACGCCGAGGTCGGCGACCAGCCGCAGCGCGATGCGGCAGCGGCGCAGGTCCTGCGCGGCGAAGCGCCACTCGTCGACGCTTGCGCCGACCGGCTCGAGGATGCCGACCTCGGTCAACTCGACGATCGTCGCCCGCTCGGCGCCGAGGCTCGCCGTCAGTTCGGCCAGCGTCAGATCGAAGCCGTCGGGCCTGTCGACCATCACGAATCGCGTCGTGTCGTTCATGCGTCGACCCCCTCGCGTGGATCGAATGCCAGCGATCGCTCGAGTGCGCGCCAGGCCGTGCGTGCGGATTCGTCGCGCGCCGGCGGCACGACGATCCTGAGCACCGCGTGGAAATCGCCCGGCGGCTGGCCCGGAATGCCGAGCCCGCGCATGCGCAGCCTGCGGCCGCTGCCCGAGCCGGGCGGGATCGACAGCCGGACCGGCCCATTGGGCGTCGGCACCTGAACCTGCGCACCGAGTGCCGCTTCCCACGGCGCGATCGGCAGGTCGATGCTGACGTCGCGGCCGTCGACGCGGAACCGGCGATGCGGTTCGAACCCGATCTCCAGGTACAGGTCGCCGCTCGGCGCACCGCCGAAGCCAGCGCTGCCCTGGCCGGCGAGTCGCAGGTGCTGCCCCTCGCGCACGCCCTTGGGAATCGTCACCTCGACGCTGCGCTCGTTCAGCGACACGCGCCCGTCGGCGTCGAGGGACGGCGCGCGCAGCGTGATCGTCCGGGTGGCACCCCGGTACGCGTCCTCGAGCGCGATCATGATGCGCGCGTGGTGGTCGGATCCGCGCAGTCGCCCCGTCGCCGCGCCGGTGCCGGCGCCGCGCGACCAGCCGCCATCCTCCGGCGTCGCACGCCGCTGCCTGGCCTGCTGCGCCCGCAGGTGGCCGAACAGCGCCTCGAAGAAGTCGCTGTGGCCGGCGGCGTCGCCGGCACCGGCCGGGCCGCCGCTGAACTCGAAACCCGCGTCCCAGTCCGGGGGCGGACTGAAGGGCTCGCCGGCCCGGCAGTCTCGGCCCAGCGCGTCGTAGGCGGCGCGCTTCTCGGGATCCTTCAGGACCTCCCAGGCCTCGCCGAGTTCCTTGAACTTCGCTTCGGCGTCGGGCTCCTTGCTGACGTCGGGGTGGTAGCGGCGCGCGAGCTTGCGGTATGCGCGCTTGATGTCGTCGCCGCTCGCGTCGCGAGCGACGCCGAGCACCGTGTAGTAGTCCTTGAATTCCATTGGCGGAGTCCGGCTTGCCTTGCGCATAGCCTAGCCCGCAGGACGGTTCGCGGTATTGAGCGGGAACAACCCGCCGGGAGAAAAGGCGGTGTCAGGCGTCCGGCTCGACGGTCGCGGGGCGCGCGGGTACCCGCCCCGCCGCGGCGGCGTCGCGATGCGACGGCGCCGCCGCCCGACTGCCGATCGCCGGGCGGCGCTGGTGCTGCCTGAACCACGCGCCGAAGTCCGCCGGCGACAGCGGACGGCTCAGCAGGTATCCCTGGATCTCGTCGCAGCCCTGCGCGCGCAGGAAGTCGGCCTGTTCGTCGTTCTCCACGCCCTCGGCGACGGCCCGCAGGCCCAGGCCGTGCGCCAGCGCGATGACGGCGATGGTGATCGCGTTGTCCTCGGCGTCGTGCGGCGTGTCCTGCACGAAGGAGCGATCCACCTTCAGCGTGTCGAGGTCGAATCGCTTCAGGTAGCTCAGCGACGAGTGTCCGGTGCCGAAGTCGTCGATCGCGACGCTGACGCCCATCGCGCCGAGACGTGCCATGATGCGCACGACTTCCTCGATGTGCTCGACCAGCATGCTCTCGGTCAGTTCGATCTCCAGCCGCTCGGCCTCGAAGCCGGTGTCGGCGAGCGAGGTGGCGATGGTCTCGATCAGGTCCTGCTGGCGGAACTGGCGCGCCGACAGGTTCACCGCGAGGTTGATCGGCGCGAGACCGTCGCGGCGCCATCGCATCATCTGTTCGCAGGCTTCGCGCAGGACCCAGGCGCCGACCGGCACGATCAGGCCGGTGTCCTCCAGGATCGGGATGAAGCGATCGGGCCCGACCGGCGCCCGGTCGGCCGGCGTCCACCGCAGCAGTGCCTCGACGCCGGACACGACGCCGGTCGCGAGATCCGCCTTGGGCTGGTACTGCAGGCTGAACTCGTCGCGTTCGAGCGCGTGTCGAAGCCTCGTCTCGAGTTCGAGCCGCTCGCTCGCCGCCGTGTCGAGCGCCTGGTTGTAGAACCGGTAGGTATTGCGGCCGAGCGCCTTCGAGTGGTACATCGCGATGTCGGCCTGCTTCAGCAGCCCGTCGAGGTCGCAATGCTTCTGCGGGTAGCGCGCGATCCCGATGCTCGCCGAGATGTAGAGTTCGTGCTTGCCGACGATGAAGGGATCGGAGAGCGCGTCGAGGATCGCCCGCGCGATGCGCTCGACGGCTCGCTGGCCCGCCGAGTTCTCGAGCAGCACGGTGAACTCGTCGCCGCCGAGCCGGGCGATCACGGGGGTGGTCGGTGTCGTCGCCTGCGTCGCCTGCGTCGCGACGCCCACGCAGCGTTGCAGCACCTGTCCGACCTGCTGCAGCAGCCGGTCGCCGACGTCGTGGCCGAGGCTGTCGTTGATCGTCTTGAAGCGGTCGAGGTCGAGGAACATCAGGTCGAGCGCGATGCCTTCACGATCGGCGCGCCGCATTGCGCGCGCCGTGCGCTCGCGGAACTGGACCCGGTTCGGCAGGCCGGTCAGGCTGTCGAAGTTCGCCAGGTACGACAGCCGTGCCTCCGCCTGCTTGCGTTCGGTGATATCGCGCACGATCGCGATGCGCGAGTGCTGGCCGCCCGATCGCGACTCGCTGATCGCGACGTCGATCGGGAAGGTGCTGCCGTCGGGACGCATCGCGACCGTCTCGATGCGCCCGACCGGAAACGGATCGGCCGGGTCCGTCGGCGCATCGTCGGGCTGGCCGGGACGCGGCGGCCCGTGACGCCGCTCGCGGCCCCGCGGGCCCTGCGGGCGCATCAGCGCAGTGAGCGGCACGGTCGGCACGGCGTCGGGCGCCAGGCCGAACATGCGCGCGGCCGCCGGATTGCACGAGGTCACCGACGCCGGCAGCTCGAACATCAGGATGCCCTCGATCGCGTTCTCGAACACGATCTGCAGCTGTGCCTCGGCCGCCCGCCGTCCCTTCGCCTCGCTCTGCTTCAGCGCGTCCATCGTGCGCCTGAGCGAGCGCAACGGCAGCGCCGCCGCGAGGCCGAAGACCGCTCCGCCGAGCATGATCGACAGCACCGAGACGATGCCGGTGCGCACCAGCAGGGGTCCGAGGCTGCGCGAGACGACGACCGCCCCCACCTCGGTGCCGTTGTTGACGAGCACCGCCTGCCGCGAAATCGAATGCGCGATGTCCTGCGCACCCGCGGACGTGAGCGTCAGGCCGTAGTCGTCGATGATCGCGCGCGTCTCGGGCAGGTCGGTCGGCGCGAGGTCCGCGTCGATCAGCCCCGAGATCTGCAGGCGCCAGTCGGATTCGGTCGTGTAGATCGCCTGGTTCACGAAGGCCGCGTGCAACCGGGCTGCGATCGCGGTCTCGCGTTCGTAGGCGTTTCTCGACACGACGTAGTACCCGATCGGCCCGGCCAGCGCGATCACGATCGCGATCGACCCGGCGAACACGTGCACCAGCGAGACGAAGCGGGCGTGGTCTCGCCTCACTTCACGACCTTCACCGTACCGTCGACCTTCGACTCGAGGATGTAGCCGATGGCGTGGCGGTTGCTGGCGACGATGCGCTTCATCTCGTCGTCCGGCGCCGCCAGCTTCGGCGGAAAGCCCCTGCCGGTGAAGATGTTCTGCGACCAGATCGCGCGCAGGTTCGCCTGGCTCTTGCCAAGGATCGTGTCGCCGAAGGTCTTCCTCGCCTCGGTGTTCTCGTGCTGGTCGAGCGCGAACACCGGCGAGCCGTCGGGCCAACCCTTGATCGCGCCGGTGTAGACGCCGACGATGAAGCTGCGCTCGACCGGGTTCGGATTCGCGGGGTTCACGATCACGACGACCGCTTCCGCGGCCCCGCAGGGCGCGGCGTGGAGCGACAGCGCGGCGCCGAGCGCGAGGCTGGCCGACAGCGCGGCCGTGGCACCGAGCCGTCCGATCGTGCCCGTGGCCCGGCGGGTCGTGGATCGGAGGACGTTCTTCAATGCATGCATCGGTACACCGTGTCTGAGGCGGGCCGGCGCCGCGCGGGTCGGAGCGGGAACGGACGCCATCCCCAGCTTATCGGGCGCACCGGGTCGATCCTGCAGGGCGGCGGATGCGCGGGCGAATCCCGATACCGACCGGTCGATCGGGGCCGATCATCCGAGTTGAGCCGCCTCAAGGACCGCCGGCCCGTCTCCGGCCACCATGGCGGCTGTCGCGGGCATGTCCGCACCCGCGGGAGGAAATCCGATGCCACCGAGTCAACTGGGCCTCAGCCGCGAGATCGCGATCGGACTGCTGCAGGACGCGATCCTCGCGCCGTCGAGCTACAACGCGCAGCCGTGGTACTTCCGCATCCGCGACGGCGGCATCGACCTGAACGCGGACCGCACCTGCGCGCTGGCGGTGAACGATCCCGACGACCGCGAGATGACGATCGGCTGCGGTTGCGCGCTGTTCAACCTGCGCGTCGCCGCCGCCCACGCCTGCGTGCCGATACGCGTGCGCCTGCTGCCGGACTCCGCGGCGCCGGACCTGATGGCGACGATCGAGCTGGGCTCGAGCGGCATCGTCCCGGAGGACCTCGCGGCGCTGCATCCGGCGATCGCGAAGCGGCGCACGCATCGGGGGCGCTTCGCCGACGCCGCGGTGCCGCCGGAGCAGACGCGCCGGCTCGTCGACGCGGCGAGCGCGGAGCAGGCGTGGCTCGCGGTGATCGGCGCCTCGCCGCAGTCGCTCGACCTGCGCCGCCAGGCCGGCGAGCTGATCGCGGAAGGCGATGCGACGCTGTGGGCCGATGCCTCCTGGCGCCGGGAGCAGGCGTCCTGGCTGCACCCGCGACGCGAGCGCCAGGGCATCGCGATACCGGGGCTCGGCGCGCCGATCGCCCAGGCGGTCGTGCGGACCTTCGACCTCGGCGGCGGCGTCGCCGCCCGCGACCGGCAGCTCGTCGATGCGTCGCCATTGCTCGTCGTCGTCGGCACCGACGGCGACGGGCCGGAGCACTGGCTGCTCGCCGGCCAGGCGCTCGAGCGGGTGCTGCTGACCGCATGCAGCGACGGGCTCCAGGCGTCGTTCCTGAACCAGCCGATCGTCGTGCCGGCATTGCGCGAGCGACTTCATCGTCTGCTCGGCACCCGGGGCCGTGCGCAACTGCTGCTGCGCCTCGGGCAACCGCTCGGCGAGTCGCACGCGTCGGCCAGGCGGCCGCTGGCCGAGGTCGTCGACGTCGGGCCGGACTAGGCTCGGACCCGGATCGGGCTCGAGTCGGGTCCGGGTCGTACCCGGGTCGGCCGCGCGCGCGCCGGCGTCGGCGAGGTCGTTCGGCCTGCAACGTTGATTTCGGTCAGCGTCGGGTGCGCGTGCGCCCGCTAGCATCGCCCGATGTCCGGCCGAATCACCGCCATCCGTTCGAACGTCGTCGACGTCGCGATCGAGCCGATCCCGCATCGCCACCGCGCGCTGCGCACCGGCGACGGCGGGCGCGTGGTGCTCGAGGTGCGCGAACACGTCTCGCCGGGGATCGTGCGGTGCATCGCGCTCGCGCCGACGCGCGGGCTCGCGCTCGGCGACGCGGTGATCGACACCGGCGCCCCGTTGTCGGTCCCGGTAGGCGACGCCCTGCTCGGCCGCATGGTGAACCTGCTCGGCGAGCCGGAGGACGGCGGGGCGCCGATCGACGACGGGCCCGAGGTCGGCGTGCGGTGGCCGGTGCATCGCGCGCCCCTCGCGCTCGTCGAGCGCGTCGCGGGGCGCACGATCCTCGAGACCGGCATCAAGGCGATCGATCTGCTCGCGCCGATGGAGCGCGGCGGCAAGGCCGGCCTGTTCGGCGGCGCCGGCGTCGGCAAGACGGTGCTGATCACCGAGTTGATCCACAACACCAGCGGGCGGCATCACGGCGTCAGCCTCTTCTGCGGTATCGGCGAGCGCAGCCGCGAGGCCGAGGAACTGTACCGCGAGATGCGCGAGGCCGGCGTGCTGGACGAGACGGTGCTGGTCTTCGGCCAGATGAACGAGCCGCCGGGTGCGCGCTTCACGGTCGGCCACTCGGCGCTGAGCATCGCCGAGTACTTCCGCGACGTCGCGCACCGGGACGTGCTGCTGCTGATCGACAACGTGTTCCGCTTCGTGCAGGCGGGTGCGGAGGTCTCGACGCTGATGGGGCGGATCCCGTCGCGCGTCGGCTACCAGCCGACGCTCGCGAGCGAACTCGCCGCGCTCGAGGAGCGCATCGCGACCTCCGTGCACGCGGCGATCACCTCGGTGCAGGCGGTGTACGTGCCCGCCGACGATCTCACCGACCCGTCGGCGACGCACATCTTCGGGCATCTGTCGGCCTCGATCGTGCTGTCGCGAAAGCGCGCGAGCCAGGGGCTCTATCCTGCGATCGACCCGCTGCAGTCGGGCTCGAAGATGCTGACGCCGGCGATCGTCGGCCGGCGCCACCATGCGACCGCGCTCGCGGTGCGCCAGGTGCTCGCCGAGTACGAAGCGCTCCGGGACATCATCTCGATGCTCGGGCTCGAGGAACTCTCGCGCGCCGACCAGCGCACCGTCGCCCACGCGCGCCGGCTCGAGCGCTTTCTCACGCAGCCCTTCTTCACCACCGGCCAGTTCACCGGCAGCGCCGGCGTCGCGGTCGACCTGGCCGACACGATCGACGGTTGCGCGCGGATCCTCGACGGCGAGTTCGACGCGCGTGCCGAGCAGTCGTTCTACATGATCGGCAAGGTCGACGAGGGACTGCCCGTCGACGGTCCGCGGGGAGCGGGCCGGTCGGCCGGGGCCGAGCCCGCGCCGGCGGGGGCGGCGACGTGAGGCTGCGGCTGATGGTCCCGACCGGGGAACTCTTCGACCGACCGGTCGTGAAGCTCGTGGCGCGCGGAGCCGATGGCTCGTTCTGCCTGTTGCCGCGCCACGCGGATGTCGTCGCTGCGCTGGTGCCCGGCATCGCCGTCGCGACCGATGTCGACGGCGTCGAGCACTTCATCGCCGCCGACGAAGGCCTGCTGGTGAAGGTCGGTCCGGACGTGCTGGTGTCGGTCGCGCACGCGGTGCTCGGGCACGACGTCGACGACCTGCGCGAGGCGCTCGACGCCCGGCTGGCTGCGCTGGACGACGAGGCGCGGCGCGCACGCAGCGCGCTCGCGCGGCTCGAGGCGAGCGCGCTGCGGGGCTTTCTCGACCTGGAGCAGGTGCACGATGTCCGATGAGCTGCGCCGCAGCGTCTCTCGCCAGGCGCGACGGATGAAGCGCGCGCGCAGCCGCGGCGCGCCGCCGGTGCTGGGGTCGCTCGGCGTGATGGGGCTCGTCGGCTGGTCGGTCGCCGTCCCGACGCTGCTGGGCGTCGCGATCGGCGGCTGGATCGACCACGCCGCCGACTCGGCGGTGTCGTGGACGCTGACGCTGCTGGTCGCGGGCGTCGTGCTCGGGTGTGCGAACGCGTGGTACTGGCTGCACGCGGAGGCGGGCACGCCCGACGACGACGGGGGGGCCGGCGCATGATCGGCGCCGCATACGCCGAGTACGCCGAATACGCCGGGTACGCCATGGCGGCGATCGCCGGCACGATCGCCGGCGCCGCGATCGGCGCGGCCTACTTCGGCCTGCTCGCGCGCGACGTCGCGCGTCTGCCCGACGCGAAGCGGCCGGCGCTGATGATGGCCGCGGGACTCATCGCGCGGATGGCGCTCGCGGCGGCCGGCTTCCTCGTCGTCGCGAAGCTCGGCGGGCTGCCTGCGCTCGCAGGTGCGCTGGCCGGCTTCGTCGTCGCCCGGCGTCAAGCGATCCGTGCCCGTGCGGCGACGCCGGTCCGCGCGCCGCGGCACCGCCCGCAAGAGGCGCGACCGACGGGACCACGTCCGTGAACGACTTCGATCCCGACGCGCTCGTCGTCCTGCAGACGCCGTGGTTCGCGCTGAACGCGACGATCGCGTTCACGTGGATCGTGATGGCGGTGCTGGCCGTGGGGTCGATGCTCGTGACCCGCCGCCTGTCGACCGACGCCACGATGTCGCCGATGCAGAACCTGCTCGAGGTGCTGGTGTCGGGCATCGAGGCGCAGGTGCTCGCCGTCAGCCGGCAGGCGCCCGGTCGCTATCTGCCCTTCGTCGGCACGCTGTTCCTGTTCGTCGCCGCGTCGAACCTGCTCGCCGTCGTGCCCGGGTGGCGTGCGCCGACTGCGTCGCTGTCGACGACGACCGCGCTCGCGCTGTGCGTCGCGTTCGCGGTGCCGCTGTTCACGATCGCGCAACGCGGGCTGCGCGCGTGGCTGCGCGGGTATCTGCAGCCGAGCGCGCTGATGCTGCCGTTCAACCTGATCGGCGAAGTGTCGCGAACGCTCGCGCTCGCCGTGCGCCTGTACGGCAACATGATGAGCGGCGCGGTGATGGCGGGCATCCTGCTCGCGCTGACCCCGTTCCTGTTTCCGGTCGTGATGCAGCTCTTCGGCCTGCTCACCGGCATGGTGCAGGCCTACATCTTCGCCGTGCTCGCGATGGTCTACATCGCGTCCGCCGCGGCGTCCACCAGGGGGTCCTCGAATGGATAGTCTCTCGCTCGTCGCCGTCGCGTCGATCGTCACCGCCGGACTGACGCTCGCGATCGGATCGATCGGACCCGCGATCGGGGAGGCGAGGGCGGTGTCGCAGGCGCTCGCCTCGATCGCGCAGCAGCCGGACGAATCCGGCACGATCACCCGCACGCTCTTCGTGGGGCTGGCGATGATCGAGTCGACGGCGATCTACTGCTTCGTGCTCGCGATGATCCTCGTGTTCGCGAACCCGTTCTGGAACTTCATCGTCGAACGCGGCGTGCCCTAGTCCGATGGCACGGCGCTCCACGATGCGACACCGGCGGCGACTCGCATGCGGATAGACTGGCTCACCGTCGCGGCGCAGGTCGTCAACTTCCTCGTCCTCGTGTGGTTGCTCCGGCGATTCCTCTACCGGCCGGTGCTCGCGGCGATGGCCGCGCGGCAGGCCGGCATCGCGAAGCGGCTGGAGGCGGTGGCGGCATCCGAGGCGGCGACGGACCGGCGCGCGCGCGCGCTGCGCGAGCGCGAGGCCGACTTCGAGCGGGAGCGCACGATGCGCACGGCGGCGCTCGAGCGCGACGTCCTGGCACGGCGCGAGCAGTTGCTCGAGGACGCGCGGACCGCGGTCGACGACGCGGCAAGGCGCTGGCGCGAGTCGGTCGTGCGCGAGCGCGAGGCCTTCGACGAGCGGCTTCGCGACGATCTCGCCGGCGCGATCGTCGAGGCGGCCGGGCGCTGCGTCGCGATGATCGCCGATGCCGACCTGGACGCGCGCGCGTCGGCGCGATTCGTCGCCGCGCTCGACGCGCTCGATCCGGCGCTCGGCGCACGGCTCGCCGGCGCCGCCGACGTCGTCGTCGCGACGGCCGCGCCGGTCGCGGGCGACGCGGTGCGCGAGGCGCGCTGGCAGGCGGCGATCGCCGCGCGCATCGGCGCCGACGCGCGGCTCTCGTTCGTGCACCAGCCGGCGCTGCTGCTCGGCGCCGAGCTTCGCGCACCGGGCGTTCGCGTCGGCTGGGCGGCGGCCGAGGTGCTCGACGCGGCCCGCGCGCGCATCCGCGAGCGGCTCGACGCCGTCGTGCTGCCGGGCGCGAGCGCACCCGGCGACACGCGGCCGCCGGCGTGACGAGCGACCGATCCTTCGCGGCCGGCCCCGCGACGACGGGCGGCACGACGACGAGCGGCACGACGCCGGGCGGCACGACGCCGGGCGGCGCGATGGCGGGCGACACCCTCGCGCGCGCCACCCGCGCCGCGTTCGACGGCCTCCAGGCGCGTGCCACCGGGCCGCTCGTCGCCGAGCCGGTCGGCGAGGTGATGCGCGTGGGCGGCGGGATCGCGCGCGTCCGCGGCCTCGCCGGATTGCGCAACGAGGAGGTCGTGCGCTTCGACCACGGCATCGAGGGGCTCGCGGTGGACCTGCTTCCCGACGACGTCGGCGTGCTGCTGCTCGGCACCGAAGACATCCTGACCGCCGGCTCGCTCGCGAGACGTACCGGACGCATCGCCGACGTCCCGGTGGGCGAGGGGCTGCTCGGCCGGGTGCTGGACGCGCGGGGCGCGCCGCTCGATGCGCTCGGGTCCGTGCAGACGCTCGAGCGCCGTGCCGTCGAGGTCGATGCGCCGGCGATCCTGGACCGCGCGCCGGTCGTCGTGCCGCTGCAGACCGGGATCCGCGTCGTCGACGCGCTGGTGCCGATCGGGCGAGGGCAGCGCGAACTGATCCTCGGCGATCGCCAGACCGGCAAGACGACGCTCGCCATCGACACGATCCTGAACCAGCGCGGGCGCGGCGTGTTGTGCGTCTACTGCGCGATCGGACAGCGCGGCAGCGCGATCGCGCGCGTCGTCGACACGCTTCGCGAGAGCGGCGCGCTCGCCTACACCGTCGTGATGGTCGCGTCGGACCAGGACCCGCCGGGGCTGAAATACCTGACGCCGTTCGCGGCGACCTCGGTCGCCGAGCACTTCATGCGACGGGGGCGCGACGTCCTCGTCGTCTACGACGACCTGACGCGCCACGCGCGCGCGTACCGCGAGCTCTCGCTGCTGCTGCGCCGGCCCCCCGGGCGCGAGGCGTATCCCGGCGACGTCTTCTACCTGCACGCCCGCCTGCTCGAGCGCGCGACCCGCCTGGCGGCCCAAGCGGGCGGTGGTTCGCTGACGGCGTTGCCGATCGCCGAGACGCAGGCGCAGGACGTGTCGGCCTACATACCGACCAACCTGATCTCGATCACCGACGGCCAGCTCTTCCTGTCGCCGGACCTGATGAACCGGGGCGTGCTCCCGCCGGTCGACGTGGGGCGCTCGGTCTCGCGCACCGGCGGCAAGACCCAGATCCCGGCGCTGCGGGCCGTCGCGGGTCCGCTGCGGCTCGCGTACGCGCAGTTCGAGGAGGTCGAGTCGTTCGCGCGCTTCGCGTCCCGCCTGGACGACGCGACGAAGCGCACGATCGAGCGCGGCCGGCGCGTGCGCGAGGTGCTGAAGCAGGCCGAGCACGACCCGATGCCGCAGTCTGCGCAGGTCGCGGTGCTGCACGCGCTGTCGTGCGGCAGGCTCGACGCGTTCGCGCCCGAACGGATCGCGTCCGTGGTCGAGGCGATCGGACACGCGTTGTGCGCCGACGAAGCGCGCGAGGCCGTCGGCGACGTCGCCGCGGCGATCGAGGCGGGCGAGCGGCTGGACGAAGCGCAGTGGGATCGCCTGGCGGCCTGGGTCGCCGGTGTCTGCCGCGCGGCGATGCCGCCGACGGCGGACGGTCGCGCAACGGCGCCGGCGCCGACACCCGGTACGGCCGAGCCGCGCTGATGGAAAGTCTCGAGGCGCTCGGTCGGCGCATCGGCATCGTCGAACAGCTCGACGCCGTCGTCGGCACGATGAAGGCGCTCGCCCAGGTCAACATCCGCCACAGCGAGCGGGCCGTGCACGCGGTGCGCCTCTACCGGCGCACCGTCGAGTGGTCGCTCGCCGGCGTGCTGGATCCGCGGGTCTGGCCGGTGCCTGCACCGGCACCGGCGCCGGGCGGTGCGCAGGCGCCGCGCCATCGACGTGACGGCGGCACCGGGCACGAGGCGACGCTCGCGGGCCTGCTCGTGTTCGGTTCCGACCATGGCCTGTGCGGGCGCTTCAACGCCGACCTTCTCGCGCGGGCGTCGACCCTCGTCGGCGAACCGAGGGCGGGTCGAGTCGTGCCGATCCGCACGCTCGCGGTCGGGCTGCGCGTCGAGCGCGGGCTCGAGGATCTGGGGGTCGCGGCCGAGGTCGTGCTGCCCGTGCCGGGATCGGCCGAGCGGATCCCGGATACGGTGCAACTGCTGCTGGGGCACCTCGAGCGATGGCGCGCGGACGGTGTCGGCCGCGTCCGCGTCCTGCACAACCGTCTCGAAGGGCCGGCGCGCATCGAGACGCGCCTGCAGGATCTCCTGCCGCTCGACCTGCGCGCGATCGTGAGGGCGGCCGGTCCGTGGCCGGGCCGGACCGCGCCGATGCACACGATGGCCGCCGAGCCGCTGCTCGCGGCGATCGTCCGCCAGTACATCTTCGTGCTGCTGTTCGGCGCGTGCGCCGAGTCCTTCGCCGCCGAGAACGCCGCGAGGCTCGCCGCGATGCAGGCCGCGCAGAAGATGCTCGCCGAGAAGCACGCCGGGCTGAAGGCCGACTACAGGCATCGCCGGCAGGAGCGGATCACCGCCGAGATGCTCGACGTCGTCGCCGGGTTCGAGGCCAGCCTCGGTCCGGGTCTGCGCGCGGAAACGGCGGCGGATCCCGCCGTGCCGCATGCCGGATCGCCCGTCTGCGACGACGAGCGGTAGGCGCCGGGCTACAGCACCGCATACAGGCGCCGAAAACACCTGAAGGCCCGGCAATCCCGTCGGGTGCTCGAACGTGCCCGACCTCGGACCCTGTCCGGTGATGCCCTGCGATGCCGCCTCTCCGGTTCCTGCTGCCATTCGTCTTCCTGATCGCGCTTCTGCAGGCGTTCGTGCCGCAAGCGGCCCGGGCGCAGCCGGCGATCGTGCTCGACGACGCACGCGCCGAAGTGCCGGCGTGGCCGGCGATCCGCGTGATGGCCGATCCGGCACACGCGATGGATATCGACGACGCGCAACGCCGCCTCGGCGACTTCGAGGCGCCGCGGACCCCAGTCGACAACCTCGGGCCCCGGCCCGAGACGATCTGGCTGCACGTTCCGGTGCAGGTCGCGACCGGTGACGGTCGCTGGATCCTGGACATCGACTATCCGACGCTGCAGCGGGCCGACGTCTACCTGGTGAGCGGCGGGAAGGTCGTGCTCGAGCGGCGCCTGGGGAGCGAGCTCGCGTACGGGCGACGGCCGATGGCGAGCCGCACGCACGCGATCGAACTGGCGCTCGCGCCGCCCGCGCGATACGACATCTTCCTGCGCGTGCGAACGAGCACGAGCATGGTGCTGCCGATCCGCCTGAGCAAGCCCGCCCGCTACCACTCGCGCGAGGCGGCGATGCAGATGCGTCAGGGCGTGATGATCGGCATCGCGCTCGCGCTGCTGGCCTACAGCGTCGCGCACTGGCTCACGCTGCGCAATGCGCTGTTCGGCCTGTACGCGGTGATGCTGGTCGGTTCGACCACCTTCTTCCTCGTGTTCTTCGGCATCGGCCAGCAGTATCTCTGGCACGAGACGACGACGCTGGTCGCCAAGCTCGCGCCGCTGTCGGTGCTGGTGGCGATCCCGGCGGGCGGGCTCTTCGTCGCCCGGGCCGCCGAGACGGCGGCCGAACGACCCTGGCTGCACCGGGGCCTGATCGCCGTGTCCGGCGCGTCGGTGCTGGCCTTCGTGCTGTCGATCGTGGGCGTGCTCGACTATCACCGCACGCAGGTCGCCGCGACGGCGCTCGGGCCGATGCTCCCGATGCTCGCGCTCCCCGCGGCGTGGCACCTCGCGCGGCGTGGCGAACGCGCGGGCATCTTCATGCTGATCGGGTGGAGCAGCTACACGGTCGGCGCGCTGACGATGGCGGCGCTGCTGCGCGGCCTGTTGCCGGCAAACGCGTGGACGCAGCAGATGTTCCAGTGGGGCACGCTCGTCGAGATGCTCGCCTGGCTGCAGGTCCTCGGCCTGCACATCGAGGCGCTGCGCAGGAACGCCGAGCGCACCGAGCAGGAGCGCGCCGCATGGGTCTCGCTGGCCCAGACCGATTCGCTGACCGGGCTGCGCAACCGGCGCGGCCTGATGCAGGCGCTGGAGGCCATGCTCGAGGACGCGGCGCCGGGGCGCGTCGCGGCCGTCTTCATGCTCGACCTCGACGGGTTCAAGGCCGTCAACGACCGGTTCGGGCACGAATCGGGCGATGCGCTGCTCGTCGAGGTCGCCGCGCGTCTCAAGCGGCAGCTCCGTCAGAGCGACGTGGTCGCACGGCTGGGCGGCGACGAATTCGTCGTCGTCGCCGGTGGGCTGCGCAATGGCGACGAGGCACAGGCGATCGGCCGCAAGCTGCTCGCCGCGATCGACCCGCCATTCCTCGTCGACGGCGAGCGCTGCAGCGTCGGGGTGACGATCGGCCTTTCGATCTCGCCGAACGACGGCCGCGCGGCGGCGGCGCTGCTCAAGCTCGCCGATGCCGCGATGTACGTCGGCAAGCAGGCGGGCAAGCACACGATCCGCCGCAGCAGCGTCGCGATCGGCGCGCCTGCCTGAGCGCCACGCCGCGCCGCTCAGGGCGCGGCGTCGTGCGCCCCGGGGTCGCGACGGTTGACCATGTGATCGGCCAGGTCGTCGAAGGCCTTGCCGATGGCGTCGCGAAGCGCCGGGTCGTCGACCTGCTCGCGCAGCGCCGCGTGCATGCACATCAGCCACTGGTCGCGCTCGTGCGCCCCGATCGCCCACGGCAGGTGACGCCACCGCAGCCGCGGATGGCCGTTCTCCCGCACGTAGAGCGGCGGTCCGCCAAACCAGCCGCTCAGGTACTTGTAGAGCTTCTGCTCGCTGCCCTCGAGCGACGCCGGGTGCAGCTTGCGCACGTCCCACGCCTCGGGCAGCTCGTCCATCAGCGCATAGAAGCGATGCACGAGCCTGCGAACCGCCGCGTCGCCGCCGAGGCGTGCGTAGACGGTCGCGGGGTCCGCAGGCGCGGCCTCGCCGGGGCTAGCGGCGCCGGCAACGCCGATGTGTCCAGCGTCTTTCATCGGCAGGATCGTAGCGCGGCGCGCGCTGCGCCGCTTGACCTGGGACAAGCGCGCTCGCGCGGGGCTTGAGCGGGATCAGATCCCCGCGCACCGGCCTGCCGTAGGATGGATACATGCTTGTCCACCGCAATCGGACCGAGGTCGGTCGCCAGCTCGCCGATCGCCTGCGGGCGATGGCACTGCCTCGGCCGGTCGTGCTGGCGTTGCCGCGCGGCGGCGTACCGATCGGCGTCGAGATCGCACGTGCGCTCGGCGCGCCGATCGACCTGTTGCTCGTTCGCAAGATCGGCGCACCGGACCAGCCCGAGCTCGCGGTCGGCGCGGTCGTCGAGGGCGAGCCGCCTGCGCTCGTGGTGAACCGGGACGTTCAGTCCGCGTGCGGCATGAGCGATGCGCAGCTGCAGGCGGCCGAACGCCGCGAACTCGCCGAGATCGCACGGCGACGCGCGGTGTACCTCGGCGGTCGGGCGCCGTTGCCGCTGGCGGGCACGACAGCCATCGTCGTCGACGACGGCATCGCGACCGGTGCCAGCGTCCGCGCTGCGCTGCGCGCGCTGCGTCGGCGCGGCCCGTCGCGGGTGGTGCTCGCGACCGGCGTCGCTGCAGCCGACACGCTCGACCAGCTACGCGGCGAGCTAGACGACGTCGTGTGCCTTGCGACGCCAGCGCCATTGCACGCGATCGGCCTGCACTACGAGGACTTCACCCAGCTCGACGACGCGCAGGTCGTGTCCCTGCTGCGGTCGGCCGATACGAAACCCACCGGCACGGGAGTAATGCCATGAATCGCGACCATCATCCAGCAGCGCACCGTGACGACCCGTCGCCGGTGGACGGCCCGGAGCCGGACCCGGCGCTCGAGGACGAAGTCCGCCAGGCGGTCGCCGGCGGCGAGGACGTCAAGGAGGCGGTGCGCCGGATCACGCTGAGCGCACTGACGCGCCGCGAGCTCGACGTGCCGGCGATCCGCCGCGTCGCCCGAAGCGTCGTCTCCGGCGCGCGCCTGGGCGCCGCCGATCGGGGTCCCGACGTGCGCGAGGCGCTCGGCAACGCGATGTCGGGCCTGGACGAGGCGCTGTCGCGGGCTGCCGAGGCGACCCGGCTCGCGCTGCAGGAAGCGGTGGGGCGGGGCGAAACGCTCTCGGGTCCGGCGCTGAAGCAGACGCTGAAGGACGTCCAGACGCTCGAGCAGCTGTTCGTCGATACGCTGCGAGACGCCGCGCGTGGCGGTCGGGACCAGGTCCACCAGATTCTCGACGGGCTCGCCGAGCACGCGCGCAACAGCGGCACCGCGGTCGGCGCGCAGATCAGGGAGAGCATGGCGGACCTGGTGGTGCAACTGGCCGGCGCGGGCAGGGCGGGACTGCGCGCCGGGGTGAAGTCGGCGACGACCACGGCGTCGACGATGGCGCGACTCGCATCCGGGGTGCTCGAGGGGATCGCCGACAGCCTGCATCCGACGCACGAGCGCCGCGACGCCGACGTGGATCGGTCCGACGATGGTCGCCGCTAGCGCGGGCAAACCTCGCGAGGTGCCCGCGGGCTCACTGGACGCCGACGCGTCCCCCGAGGCTGTCGCAGGCACGACGCAGCCGCTGCTCGGCGTCGTCGGCCACCTGCCTGACGCCGTCCTTGTCGACGAGTTTCACCATCACCTGGGGATCGAGGAAGCCCACGACGACACGGCCGGGCACTTCCTCTCGCACGATCACGTTGCACGGCAGCAGCAGGCCGATGTCGGGTTCGGCCTGCAGGGCCCGGTGCGCGAGTGGCGGGTTGCACGCGCCGAGGATCCGGTATCCGGGCATGTCGACGCCGAGCTTGTCCTTCATCGCCTTCTGCACGTCGATCTCGCTCAGCACGCCGAAGCCTTCGGCCTTCAGCGCGTCGAGCGTGCGCGACAATGCCTGCTCGAAGCTCGTGTCGGTCAGGGTGGTGGTAAATCCGTACATGGCATGGCTCCCGTCGATGGATGTCGGTCGAGTGTAGCGAAGGTCGACGCGTCCCTCGGCCGAAGGGGAAATGCGTGACGCTGCGATGGCGCGCGATGCAGTTCGAGGAGGTCGGCAAGCCGCTGCGGCCGGTCTGGCACGACGAGCTTCCGACGCCCGGCGCGGGGCAGGTCCGCATCGCGGTATCGGCCTGCGGCGTCTGCCGCACCGACCTGCATCTGGTCGACGGCGACCTGAAGCACCCCGGGCACCCGATCGTCCCCGGACACGAGATCGTCGGCCGGATCACGCGGCTGGGCGCCGGCGTCGCCGGATTCGCGCTCGGCGATCGCGTCGGCGTGCCGTGGCTCGGCTGGACCTGCGGTCGGTGCGAGCACTGCCGTGCAGGTCGCGAGAACCTGTGCGAGCAGGCACGCTTCACCGGTTGGCAGATCGACGGCGGATATGCCGAGCAGGCCGTGGCCGACGCCCGATTCGTGTTCAGGCTGCCTGCACGCTACGGCGACGAGCAGGCTGCACCGCTGCTGTGTGCCGGACTGATCGGCTACCGCGCCTACGCGATGGCCGGACTCGCGCGCGACGAGGCGTCGGGTCGCGAGTCGCTCGAGAATGCCGACGCCGTGCCGGGGCGACGTCCGCCGCGCGTCGGGCTCTATGGCTTCGGCGCGGCGGCGCACCTGATCGCACAGGTGGCCGTGCATCAGGGGCGCGAGGTGTTCGCGTTCACACGGCGCGGTGACGACGACGCGCGGCAACTCGCGCTCGACCTCGGCGCGGTCTGGGCGGGGCCGTCGGACGCGCCGGCGCCGTTGCCGCTCGACGCGGCATTGCTGTTCGCGCCCGACGGCGCGCTCGTGCCCGGCGCGCTTCGCGACGTGCGGCCAGGCGGCATCGTCGTGTGTGCCGGCATCCACATGAGCGACATTCCCGGCTTCCCGTACGCCAGGCTGTGGGGGGAACGGCGCATCGTCTCGGTCGCGAACCTCACCCGTGCGGACGGTGACGCGTTCATGCGGGTCGCCGACGCCGTCGCGCTTCAGGTGCGTACGCGCCGCTATCCACTCGCCGACGCCGATCGGGCGCTAGACGACCTGCGCGCTGGCCGGATCAGCGGCGCGGCAGTGCTCGCGTGCGCGTCGTCGTGCGACGCATGCTGACGCCCGGTACCGGAGCGGTGCGGTGAGCGGCCGGCGCGCGAAACGGGTCCTCGGGCTCGCGACGCTCGCGCTGCTGTGCCTCGCGGCAGCGCCCGCGACGGCGGGGCCCTGGCGGGCGAACGAGCGCAACGTGGTCGGATGGCAGTTCATGACGCCGGACGAACGCATCGAGCACCAGCGCCGGCTGCGAAGCCTGCGATCGCTCGAGGCGTGCCGTGCGTACCTCGCCGCGCACCACGCGCTGATGGCGCAGCGGGCTCGCGAGGCGGGCAAGACGCTGACGCCTGCCGCCGAGTCGGTCTGCGACCGCCTGAAGGCGCAGGGGCTGCTGGAATGACACCGACGCGGGCCTCGCCGGGCACCCGCCTGCGCGCGCTGGCGGCGCCGGCCTGGCTCGCCCTGGTGGCGCTCGCGAGCGTCTGGTGGGCCTGGCCGGGGGAGCTCGCGCGCTGGCGCGCGTCGTCGATCGTCGCCGCGTGGGCGGGCACCGGCCTGCTCGTCGGCAGCCTCGCGCTGATGGTGCGCGAGCCGCGCTGGGCACGGTGGATGGGGGGCCTGGACACGATGTATCGCTGGCATCATCGCAGCGGTGTCGTCGCGTACGTGCTGCTGCTGGCGCACCCGTTGGCGCTGGCCGTCGCGGGGTGGGCCGAGTCGCCGCGCTCGGCGTGGGCGGCGATCGCACCCTGGGCGCAGAGCTGGCCGGTGTGGCTCGGCTGGGGCGGGCTGGGCGCGCTGATGCTCGGGCTCGCGCGCGCGTTCAGCCGCAGCATCGGCTACCGACGCTGGCTGGCGTTCCACTACCTGACGGCGCTCGGCGTCGTCCTGGGGCTCGCGCACGTGTTCGTGCTGCTGGGCGAGGCGGCGGTCGTGTCTGGCCTCGTCGCGATCGCCGTGCTGGCGCTGGTCTGGCGGCTGCTGGTGACCGACCGGGGCGTCAGCGCGCGCGCATACCGGGTCACGCAGGTGGCGAAGCAGGCCGCCGAGGTGATCGAGGTGACAGTGGCGCCCTGCGCCGCCGCGGGCGCCGGCGAAGGGGCGGCCAGCGTCGTGCCCGGGCAGTTCGTGCTGCTCGCGCTGGCCGACGCGCGCCACGACCCGGGCGCCCGCGAATTCCATCCGTTCAGCGTCACCGCGATCGGACCGGGTGGCGCGCTGTCGGTCGGCATCAAGGCGCTGGGCCCGTGGACCCGGCGCATCCAGTCGTTGCGCCCCGGCGTGGCTGCGCGGCTGCAGGGACCGTTCGGCCGCTTCCTCGACGACCGCGATGCGGGACCGGAACTGTGGATCGCCGGCGGCATCGGCATCGCGCCCTTCGTCGCCGCGATCCGCGAGGCCGCGCGCCCGCACCCGACGACGCTGGTCTACCTGTTCCGCGACGACGCCGACGCCGCCTACCTGAGCGAACTGCGCGAGCGCGCGGCCGCGGATCCGTCGCTCGACCTGATCGCGAGCGCCTGCGGCGACCGGGTGCCGGACGTCGCCGCGATCCTGTCGGGGGTGAGCGGGCTCGCCGACAGGCGTGTCCGGATCTGCGGTCCGCCCGGCCTGGTGAAGGCCGTGAGGGCGAGCCTGCAGCGGCTGGGGCACGCGCCGGATTCGATCCACGACGAACGCTTCGACTTCAGATGATGATGCGCAGACTCTATCTCGCCTCGACGATCGTGTTCTGGCTTGCCGTCGCCGGCTTCTGGGCGGCGGGCGTGCTGCTGCCCGACGGGCGCGAGTCGCGCGCGGTCACGCCCGGCGCGCCCGCATCGGCCGACGCGCGCTTCACGGCCGACGAGGTCGCGGCGCACGCGTCGCGCGACGATTGCTGGATGATCATCGACGCGCAGGTCTACGACTTCACGCCGTACGTCGCGCAGCATCCGTCCGATCCCGCGGTCTTCCTGCCCTGGTGCGGCAAGGAAGCGAGCGTCGCGTACCGGACCAAGACGAAGGGGCGGCCGCATTCGCCGTACGCCGACCGGCTGCTGCCGACCTATCGCATCGGCTCGCTGCGAACCCGGTAGGCGCGTCGGCGGCATCGCCGCCGCTCAGTGCGGCTGCGATGCCGGCGCGCGCGGTCCCGGGAGGATGCCGTCGTGGCGACCCGCGCCCAGCAGGCGACGGTTCGCCACCGCAGCGTAGTCGTAGCCGGCGTCGGAGACGGTGCCGGCGATCTGCTCGACGATGCCCCTGACCAGCAGCCCCGCCAGGCCGCCACCGCCGGCAGCGCCGTTCTCGCCCGACGACGCGCTCGCCTCGCCCTCCCACAGCAGCGCGCCGTCGCGCAGGTCGACGATCCTGGCCTCGATCGCGACGCGCGTCTCGCTGCCGATCACGAACCAGCGCGTGCCGTAGTCTGTGACGCGCAGGTACACGGCCGCGTCGGCGCCGAAGATCTCGCGCAATCTCGCGATCGGCAGCGCGTGGATGTCGTTCGGCACCGTCAGCCCGTTCCGCCTGAAGGTGTCGCGCACCATCGCGACCGGAAACACGTAATAGCCGGCGTCGGCCAGCGGCGCGGTGGCCGTCGCCAGCACGGCATCCGAGGCGTGCAGCTCGGGCGATTCGTTCACCGGCGGCAACACCAGCATCGACGCCGGGCGGCTCTGCCGGAACGCCGTGAGGTCGCGCGGGGCCGGCGCCGCGCAGGCGCCGAGCAGCACTGCGACCAGGCCGGCGGCGGCGGATCGGATGCGGCGGCTTCGCATCAGCGGCCGCCGACGGTGCCGAGGACGAAGTCCATGTACCGGGCCGATTCCGGGAACGCGGCCTTCTCGGCCTCGATCAGGCGCCTGGCCTCGTCGGCGCGCCCGAGCTGCAGCTGGAGGAGCGCGAGGTGCGCGCGAAAGCCGGGCGCGAGCGCGGCCCCGGCCGCTTCGTCGCGAGCGGCCTGTGCCTGGAGCGCCGCCAGTTGCTCGGCCGGCGTGCTCGTGTCGCCCCGAAGGTACGCGTAGAGCGCCCGCTGGTACGACCCCCAGTCGACGCGCGGCCGGTCCGGCGTCGCCGCGCAGCCGGCAAGCGCGACGAGCGCCGTCGCGAGGATCGCGACGGGTACGGCCCGCGCCGTCCCCGCACGCGTCGTGCGTGGGTCAGCGCTGCTGCCGGGCACCCGGCGGCCCCCACTGGCCGGCGGCGAGTCCGGCGACCAGCCGGTCGACCGCCTCGCGAAGCGCGAGGTCGAGCACCTTCGCGTTCAGCGTCGCGTCGTAGCCGGCCGTGCCGCCGAAGCCGACGACCTCGCGGTTCGACAGTTCGTACTCGCCGGCGCCGCCCGCCGAGAACGCGATTTCCGAACTGAGCGTGTCGACGACGTTCAACGTGACCTTCGCATAGGCGATCTGCGTCCGGCCGCGGCCGAGGATGCCGAAGAGCTGCCGGTCGCCGACCTCCTTGCGGCCGAAGGCGGAGATGTCGCCGGTCACGACGTAGCTGCCGCCCTTGAGCGCCTGCGGCTTCGCGAGGATCTGCGCTTCCTGCTTCGTCTCGGCCAGGTTGTCGCGGTCGAGCACGCTGAAGCGCCCGGACTGCTGGAGGTGCGACGCGAGCAGCGTCCTCGCCTGCGACCCGAGCCGGTCGGCCCCGTCGGTGAAGATGCCGCGCAGGTAGTCGGACCGATTGTCGAAGCGGCCGATCGACACCGCGACCTTCTCGCCGGCGAAGGGCGTGGCGGCCGCCCCGGTCTTCGCGACCTCGAGCACGCGCGAGGACTCGGTCGCGCAACCGCCCGCGATCAGCGCGACGAGCGCAAGCAGTGCGATCGGCGCCGGTGCCAGGCTGCGCGCGCCCCGCGCGCGGATCGAAGCGAAAGATGTGGGCATGGGAGTCCCCCGGTTGATCGTGCGCATGGTTCCATACCAGCGGCGCGACGATGATACGGCCCTCGGCCCCGGTCGACCCCGCCCCCTCAACCGCTCGAAGACCCCATGACGACAGCCGAAGGACCCGGGCACGCGCGACGGCCGCCGGCACTCGCCTTCGGCTTCTGGACGGGGCCGCGGCGTCGCGTCGCGTGGGCGCTTGCGTTCGCGCTGGTGATGCTGACGCTGGCCCAGGTCGCGATCCCGATCGCGCTGAACGTCTGGAGCCAGCGCCTGTTCGACGCGATCGAGCAGCGCGACGTTCCGCAACTGCTGCGCCAGGTCGGCGTGGCGGCGCTGATCGTCGTCGCCAGCCTGAGCGTGATGACGGCGCACCTGGCGGTGCGCCGCCGCCTGCAGATCGACTGGCGTTCCGAGCTGACCGATCGGCTGCTGCGCGAATGGGTCGCCGACGGCCGCTACGACCAGCTGAGCCGGATGCCGGGCCCGCACGACAATCCCGACGGCCGGATCGCCGAGGACATCCGGATCGCGACCGAGTTCACGGTCGACCTCGCGCACTCGCTGCTCTACTGCGTGCTGCTGCTGGTGAGCTTCACGCAGATTCTGTGGGTGCTGTCGGGGCCACCGGAGATCGGCATCGGCGACTGGACGCTGTACCTGCCCGGACACCTGGTGTGGATCGCGTTCCTGTATGCGGGCGCCGGTGCCGGCATTGCGACGCTGCTCGGACGGCCGCTGGTCCGCGCGGCCAATCGGCGCCAGGACAAGGAGGCGGATTTCCGGGTGGGGCTGGTCCGGGTGCGCGAGCGGGCGCTGACGATTGCCCTGCGATCGGCCGAGGCGGCGGAGCGACGCCATCTCGCGCGGCTGTTCGACGGGCTGGTCGGGGCCTGGCGCGCCCAGACCCGGGCGCTCGCGCACCTGTTCATGTTCTCGTCGAGCTGGTCCGTGATGACGCAGGCGGTTCCGGTGCTGGTTGCGGCGCCCCGGTACATGGCGGGCGCGATCACGCTGGGCGTGCTCATGCAGACCGCGCAGGCGTTCCAGCAGGTGATCGCCGCGCTCGCGTGGCCGATCGACAACATGCAGAAGCTCGCCGAGTGCCGCGCGTCGATCGCACGCGTCTCGCACCTGCACGAATCGTTGCTGCAACTGCGGGCGACGCGCGGCCGCGCCGATCACGAGGCGATCGTCGTCACCACCGGCGACGAGGGCTCGCTCGACATCGACGATCTCAGCCTGTCCACGCCGGACGGCAACTGCCTCGTCCAGCATTTCAGCGCATCGATCGGCGCGGGCGAGCGGGTCGTGCTGCAGGCGGATCCGCCCGTCGCGCTGAACCTGTTCCGTGCGGTCGCCGGTCTCTGGCCGTGGGGCAGCGGTTCGATCCGGCTGCCGAGGGGTGCCGCCGTGCATTTCGTCCCGCGACGACCCCGTCACGGCGTCGCGACGCTGCGCGAGGCGCTGCTGCACGTGTCGCCGACGACGGACCGCCCGCCGCCGCCGGCAGCCCCCGACGTCGAACTCTCGGCTGCCCTGCGCGCGGTCGGCCTCGCGCACCTGAGTTCGCGACTCGACGAATCCGCCAACTGGTCCGAGCGCCTGTCCGGACCGGACCGGCAGCGCCTGGCCATCGCCCAGGTCCTGGTGCTGAAGCCGGCCTGGATCTTCATGCGCGAGGCGACCAGCGAACTCGGACCTGACGAGGCCGCGCGCCTGCTTCGACTGATCGGGACGACGCTGCCCGGGTCGACGATCGTCGCCACCGGTCGCGACTGCGCCGTGTCGCTCTCGCCGCATCGACTGATCGACCTGTCGACCCGATCCGATCCGGACGTGCCCGGCTGATCCGCGCCGCAGGCCCGCGGATTGGGCTGTGCCGGGCGCCGGACGGTCGACGCCTGCGACGCGACGGTGACGAAAACCCCGCTGTTCCGCGTTTCGCGTGGGGGTGATTCGGGGTCAACTGTCGAACGCGGACCGCACGCCCCGTCCCCTGGAAGCCGAGATGAAACAGACGCCCGCCCACGACCTGATCAATCCCGACCTGATGGCGATGATCCCGCCGGAGACCCGCCGGATCGTCGACGTCGGCTGCATGCAGGGCTCGCTCGCCAAGGCGTATCGCGCCGAGCATCCGCAAGCCGAGGTCATCGGCATCGACATCGATCCCGACTATGCGGCGGTGGCCAGCGCGCACTGCACGCGCGCGCTCGCCGCCGACGTCGAGACGATGGACGACGCGGCCTTCGCGTCGCTGTTCCCGAGCGACTGCTGGGTGTTCGGCGACTGCCTGGAGCATCTGCGCGACCCGTGGTCGGTGATGAGGCGCGTGCGCGCGCGGATCGATGCCGCGGGTTCGATGCTGATCTGCATCCCGAACGCGCAGCACTGGAGCGTCCAGTGGCGGCTCGCGTCCGGCAATTTCCGCTACGAGGACCAGGGCCTGATGGATCGCACGCACATCCGGTGGTTCACGCGGCAGACGCTGCTCGAGATGTTCGCGCAGACCGGCTGGCAGGTCGCGCAGGGCAAGACGCGCATCATCGCGTCGCCCGCCGAGGCGCAGGCGCTGGGCGCGGTGAGGGCCTTCGCGACGGCCAGCGGCCTCGACGCCGACCAGGCCGAACGCGACGCGCGGCCGTTCCAGTACATGTTCCAGCTTCGCCCGCACTGACCGCGTCCCGGCGACGCACGGGTGTCGACCCGCGTCACGGGGCCGCGTCCCCGCGGCGGCGATCGCTGCCGCGTCAGCGGCCGAAGTGCGCGAGCACCTCGCGCTGGATCTGGTAGAACGCGTCGAGGTACGCGGGTCGCAGGGTCTGGCGGTACGCCTTCTTCAGCGCGTCGGCGGCGATCGCCTGCTGACGGAAGCGGCTGAATGCCGAGAACCACGGCATCGCGAACGGGTCCCAGGCGCAGGTCCTGAACACGCCCGATGCGCACAGCATCGACGCGATTCCCTCCGCGACGAACACCTTGCGGTGCACGCCGTCGCCATAGGTCGTCGGCGTGTTCAGGCCGCGCGTCAGCGGGTCGTCGCCGCCGCACTCGCCCCAGTGGAGCAGCAGGTCCACGATCGACAGCCAGGCGCGCCAGTACGAGGGGCGCGCGACGACGTAGTTGCTGAACACGATCTGCGACGAATCCATCACCAGCGTCGAGAGGTCCGCCGGGTACCCGATCCGCGCGAAGAACTGTGTCGCGGTGTGGTCGATGCCGGGATACGCGACGCCGCCGCCCTCGTAGACGTTGCGGAAGAACATGCCGACATCGGGCTGCGCGCAGAAGAGATAGGCGTCGCTCGCGGCTCGATCGTCCCGGATCAGCCCGAGCACGTCCGCACTGCCCAGTCCGGTCTTGCGCCGGAACTTCGGCGAGAAGAAGCCGTAGTACGCGCGTTCGTCGAGTGCATGGCCGTGCAGCCACTTCCGGATCGGCCAGACTTCGTACCAGTCGGGACGCTCGTTCGCGAGGTTGTCGAGCACGGAGAATCCCTCCTCGGCCGCCATCGTCGCCTCGGAATACGCGATGTGGTACAGGTGGACCGGCGCCGGCGAGCCGGGCGCAGAGGGGGGCGCAGATCCGGGCGCAGATCCGGGCGCAGATCCGGGCGCAGATTCGGGCGCAGATTCGGGCGACGAGACGTCAGGCGAGGCGGGCGGGCGGCGCGCGATGCTCGGCGTGGCGTTCATGGGCGTGGGGTCCGGGGCGGGGGGCCTGTCGGCCCGGTCAGACCCGAGTAGACGACGATTCGTCGCGCGGCGATCGCGCGAACTGAGGCGAATGGCCCCTGCAGACCCGCCGATGCGGGCGCGGCGTCCTCAGGCGCGGTGGCGCACGACGAAGACCGAGCAGCGGGCGTGCTTGACGACCTGCGCCGCGACGGAACCGATGAGGAAGTCGCCGAACTTCGGGTTGTGCGAGCTCATGACGATCGCCTGCCCGTCGGGGTCGTCGACCGCGTCGAGGATCGCACGCGCCGCGCTGCCGTGCTCGATTCGAAGCTCGGTTCCGGCGGGCAGGCCGTGCCGCTCGGCCAGCGCCGCCAGCTCGCCGCGCGCCCGCTCGTCGACGTTCGCCGGCAGCGTCGTACCCATCTCGGCGACGACGAAGGCCGGAAGCGGCGCGACGACGTGCAGCAGCGTGAGCCTGCCGCCGGGTGCGAGGTTCTGCCTCGCGACGGCGAGCGCGTGCCTCGCCGGATCCTCGTGCGAGAGGTCGATGGGAACGATGAGGTGCTTGAACATGGAGCCTCCGTGCGCGGTGCGCCGTTGCCGGGCTACTCGGCGACGCGATCGTCGCGTGGCGAGCGGTCGGGGCCGTCGAGCGCGAGTCGCTGGGTGACCACCGCCTCGGCGTTCAGCCAGTCCTCGAGGTCGTAGCCGTCGACACAGCCGCGCTGCTCGTAGAACGAGTAGGCGGCCTGCCGGATCATCTCGTCGCGCGAGCCGGCATCGCCGCCCGGCGCGACGTCGGCGGGGGTGTCGATCGGTCGGTCCGGGGCCGCGGAGGTCGGCGCCGGCGTCACCGGCGCCGTCTGCGAGGCGGCCCTTCGTGGTCTGGCATGGGACTTCTTCGCGGTCGATGCAGCGGACGTCGGTGGCATGTGCGGTCTCCGGTTGCGCGAGCGGATCGCTCTCTGGACGAGTGTCGCGCGATCGGGCTCGCGCATGTTGTCCTCGATCAAGCAACCCGCGTCGCGGGTGGCGCCGGCCCCGCCGGCGCTTCCGCCTGCCAGGTGCGCACGCGCCCGGTGTCGACGTGCACGAAGCCGCTGCCCGGATAGAAGCCCACGCCGCCGCGCTTCAGCGCGCGGGCGGCGTCGCGCAGATCGGTCAGCGCGATGCCCGGCAGGCGAACGTCGACAGCGCGCCCCTGCATGTGCAGGCTCCGCCTCGCGACGCCGCCCGAGCCGACGCGGCGCAAGCGCTCGTTGGTCGCCGCGGTCCTGTAGGCGGAGACGATCTCGAAAGGGCGGCGCGTCGCGAAACCGTGACCCAGCGCGGCCAGCAGGTCCAGCACCGCCGGATCGATCGCACCGACCTCGCCGGTGTAGTGGTCGCGCAGGAATCGGTTCAGCGCCGCGATCGCGTCCGGGAGCCGCCGCTGCCCGATCGCGTAGACGAGGTCGATGCGTTCGCGCGTGTGCGTGTGCACGAGCGAGAGCCTGCGCTCGGCCCGCGGCGCGGCGGCGGCGCGAGCGGGCAGCACGATCGTGGGCAAGGCCGCCGAAGCGGCGACGCCGGCGGCGTGGGCCGCGCCGGCGCGAAGCCACCGGCGCCGGGGGGTGTTCGTCATGGCGGATGCTCCCGCACGCGCTGCCGGCTCGCCGATACCTCGCGCAGCGCGGCGTCGAGGACCGGGTCCTGACCGTAGATGTCGTCGAAGAAGCGCAGTTCGCCGTCGACGGTCAGCGCCGTCCCGTAGGCGATCAGCACCGGTATCGGCTCGGCGAGCCGCACCGTCGAGGGATGGCCGGCCGCCATCGCGCCGATGATCCGCTCGTCGCGCCATCCGGGCATGTCGCCGAGCGCGAACCTGGCGAGCGCGACCGGGTGCTCGACCCGGATGCAGCCGTGGCTGAAGTCGCGCCGTTCACGCGCGAAGAGCCCCGTCGACGGCGTGTGATGCAGGTAGATGTTCGACGCGTTCGGGAACACGAACTTGACGTCGCCGAGCGCGTTGCGCGGGCCGGGGCGCTGCCGGATGCGCGTCAGGCCGGCCTGCAGCGCCGCGAGCGTCGCCGCGTTCACCGACGTGTCGATGCGCCCGTCCGGTGCCACGAACTCGAAGCCCTCGCGCGCGAGGTATCCGGGATCGCGCCGAAGCCTCGGCAGGATCTCGTCGCGGGCGATCGACGCCGGAACGTTCCAGTAGGGACTGAACTCGATGCTGCGCATGGCCTCGTCGAACAGCGGCGTGCGCCTGTCGAGCGCCTGCCCCACGATGACCTTCATCCGCGCGCGCAGCACGAATCGGTCCGCGTCGACCTCGTAGGCGCGCAGCACGAACTCCGGCACGTTGATCGCGATCATCCGGCGCGCCTGCGCGACCGGTGTCCAGCGCAGGCGCTCGAGCGCGAGTTCGATCTGCCGTATGCGGCGCGCCGGCGACACCGCCAGTCGCTCGAGGGTCGCGTTGCCGACGATGCCGTCGATCTGCAGGCCGTGGCGCCGCTGAAAGGACTTCACGGCGTCGGCCAGCGCGCCGCCGTACGCGCCGGCGCCCGGCGTGCTCGCCGTGCCGGCCCATCGGGAGAGGGCGTCCGGCCCGAGGTCGCCGAGGGCGGAGAGCCGGCGGGCGAGCATCGGCAGCCCGCTCCACTCGGTGCCGGGCTCGAGCGCGCCGCGCAGCGGCGGCAGCGGCGCCGCCCACGCCGGATGGTCGGGCGCGCCATCGAGCAGTGCCCGGTAGCGGGCCAGTGCCTCCCGCATCCTGCGGTACTGCGGGATCGGGGGCGTCGCGGCGTCGATCATCCCGGCGAGCCGGCCGGGCACCTGCGCGTCGTGCACCCAGCCCGTGCGGTCGAGGGGCGCGTGGTCGACCGGCGCGAAATCGCTGTGTACGCGCTGCGGGACGACGCGTCCGGCACGCAGGTCGCCGACGAAGCGAAGCAGCGCGTCGCCGAGTGTCGCGCCGATCTCGAGTGCCCTCGTGTCGTCGACGGGCTCGAGCGACGCCTGCGAGAGCGCCCGCGCCAGCGCGAGGGCAGCGTAATCGGCCGGCTCGAGGCCGTCGCGGTCGGCCCGCAGCAGCGCGGCCGAAGCCTCCCACGCGGCCGCCGTCGGCCGTCCGCGGTCGAACCATCGCGCGTCGATGCCGGGCGCGACGGCGGACGCATCGGTCGCGCGCGCCGCGCCGAACGGCGCGAACGCGAGCAGCGCCGCGCACACTGCAGCGCGCACCGCGGCGCGCGGGCGTGGCGTCGGATTCCACATCCCCGTAGGATCGCACCGGTTGCCTCCGTCGCACTTGATCCGTCTCAAGGCATCGCGGGTGGCCCTCGCTACACTGGGTCTTTGTGCAGACATGACAGCGAACGATGCGATCGGCGATGGCGGCGTACCGCCGACCCCGGCACCGCCGACGGTGTTCCGCGTGCGCGGCCTGTCGAAGGTCTACCGGACCGGCGAAGTCGAAGTCCACGCGCTGAGGCAGGTCGATCTCGACATCGTGCGCGGCGAGTTCATCGTGCTGCTCGGGGCGTCTGGCAGCGGCAAGTCGACGCTGCTGAACATCCTCGGCGGGCTCGACGTGCCGACCGGCGGCACCGTCGACTTCGGCCGCGAGCGGCTCAGCGACGCCGGCGATGCCAGGCTCACGTCGTTCAGGCGCGAGCACGTCGGCTTCGTGTTCCAGTTCTACAACCTGATCCCGAGCCTGACGGTGCGCGAGAACGTCGCGCTGGTCACCGACATCGCGACCGACCCGATGCCGATCGACGAGGCGATCGACATGGTCGGGCTCACGCCGCGGCGCGATCACTTCCCGGCGCAGCTGTCCGGCGGCGAGCAGCAGCGCGTCGCGATCGCCCGTGCGATCGTCAAGCGCCCGGACATCCTCCTGTGCGACGAGCCGACCGGCGCGCTCGACTACCAGACCGGCAAGCTCGTGCTGGAGGTGATCGAGAAGATCAACGCGTCGCTGGGCACGACCACGATCGTGATCACGCACAACGCCGCGATCGCGGCAATGGCCGACCGCGTCATCCATCTCGGCGACGGTCGGGTCCAGCGGATCGAGCGCAATGCGGTGAAGCGATCGCCGTCGGAGCTGTCGTGGTGAGGCGAGGCGTGACGCGATGAAGGCGCTCGACCGCAAGCTGCTGCGCGACCTGCGCCTGATCTGGAGCCAGGCGCTGACGATCGCGCTGGTCGTCGCGAGCGGGATCGGCGGCTTCATCACGACGCTGTCGGCGGTCGGCTCGCTCGAGGACGCGCAGCAGCGCTTCTACGCCGAAGCCCGCTTCGCCGACGTCTTCGCCGCCGTCAAGCGCGCGCCCAACGCGCTGCAGTCGACGCTCGCGCAGATCCCGGGAATCGCCGACGTGCAGACGACGCTCGAGGAGATCGTGCGCATCGACCTCGACGGCGTCGACGACCCGATCATCGGCCGGCTCATCGGCATCGACTGGCGGCACGAGCCGCGAATGAACCGGGTGACCGTGAACCGGGGGCGCGCACCCGACGACGGAACGATGGCGACCGGCGGTGCGATCCCGGTGCTGGTGAATCCGGCGTTCGCGGCGGCGCGCAGGCTCGAGCCGGGCGACCGGGTCGGCGCGCTGATCAACGGCAAGCGGCGCACGCTCGAGATCGCCGGCACCGCCCTGTCCCCGGAGTTCGTGTTCGCCGGACTCGGCGGTTCGCCGGACCAGCGCAGCTTCGGCGTGTTCTGGATGGCGCGCGACGTGCTCGGCGCGGCCTACGACATGGAGGGCGCATTCAACCAGGTCGCCGTCAAGCTCGCGCCGGGCGCGTCGGAGGTCGCCGTCGTCGACCGACTCGCGCGCGCGCTTTCGCCGTACGGCGGGCGGGAGGCGCACGGGCGGGCCGACCAGACCTCGCACGCGACCCTTCACGACGAGATCCGGAGCCAGCAGGTCATCGGCACGGTCCTGCCGTCGATCTTCCTGGCGGTCGCCGCGTTCCTGCTGAACGTCGTCGTGTCGCGCCTGGTCGCGACCCAGCGCGAACAGATCGCCGCGCTGAAGGCGCTCGGCTACCGGAACCGCACGATCGCGGCGCACTACCTGAAGCTGGTGCTGTCGATCGTCGTGATCGGCCTCGCGCTCGGTGTGCTGCTCGGCGACCGGCTCGGCACCGGGCTCACCGCGCTGTACGCCGAGTCCTTCCACTTCCCGAGCTTCTCGCACCGGATCGCGCCGTGGCTGCTGGTCGTGTCGATCGGCATCACCGTCGCGACGGCCGTGCTGGGCACGCTGAACGCGATACTCGCGACGGTGTCGCTGGCGCCTGCCGAGGCGATGCGGCCGCCGGCGCCCGGGCACTATCGCAGGACGCTGCTCGAGCGCGCCGGCCTGGTCCGCATCGGGCCGGCGTTGAGGATGATCCTGCGGAACATGGAGCGCCGCAAGCTGCGCACGCTGCTGTCGATCGGCGGGGTCGCGGCGGCGGTCGCGATCGTCGTGATGGGCAACTTCTTTCGCGACGCGATCGACCACATCGTCGATTCGGCGTTCAACGTCGCGATGCGAAGCGACGTGATCGTCTGGATGGTCGAGGTGGTCGACGACCGGGCGCGACACGATCTGGCGCGGATTCCCGGCGTGCTGGCGGTCGAGGCGGGGCGCGACGTGCCGGTGCGCTTCGTGCACGGGCATCTCGAGCGGCGGGGCGTCGTGCAGGGGTACGCTGCCTCGCCCGAGCTGCGCCGAATCATCGACGTCGACGGCCGCCCGGCGATGCCGCGCGCGGACGGGCTGGTGCTCACCGACAGGCTGGCCGATCGGCTCGGCGCGAAGGTCGGCGACCTGCTCGAGGTCGAGGTGCTGCAGGGCAGGATCCGCACGCTGTCGCTGCCGCTGGTCGCGACCGTGCGCGAGATGATGGGGCTGAACGCGTACATCGAGCGCGGGGCGCTGAACCGCGCGCTCGACGAAGGCGACCTCGCGTCGCAGTACGCGCTGGCGGTCGAGCGCGGGCGCGAGTCGGCGGTGCTCGACGCGATCAAGCGGATGCCGCGGATCGTCGGCGCGTTCAGCAAGGCGACGCTGCTGCGGAACATGCAGGAGGTCAGCGCGCGCAACATCCGGCTGATCAGCGGCATCCTCACCGCGTTCGCGAGCGTGATCGCCGTCGGCGTCGTCTACAACAACGCGCGCATCGCGCTCTCGGAGCGTACCTGGGAGCTCGCCAGCCTGCGGGTGCTCGGCTTCACCCGTGCGGAGGTCTCGGCGCTCCTGCTGGGCGAGATGGCGATCGGCATCGCGGTCGCGATTCCGATCGGGATGCTGGCGGGATTCGGGCTGGTGCACCTGATCGCGGTGCTGCTGAAGTCCGACCAGTTCCTGTTTCCGGTCGTGATCGGCGCGCGCACCTATGCGTGGTCGGCGATCGCGGTGATGGTCTCGGGGGTCGCGAGCGCGCTGATCGTGCGCCGCCGGGTCGACCGGCTCGACCTCATCGGCGCGCTGAAGACGAGGGAGTGACGATGCTGCCAAGGACGGCGATCTACGGTGCGGGTGCGATCGTCTCGATCGGACTCGCGCTGGCGTGGGCCTTCTCGCCGAAGCCGGTGCCGGTCGAGACCGCGGCGGTGACGCGCGGCCATTTCGTCGCGACCATCGACGAGGACGGCAAGACCCGCCTCGTCGATCGCTACCTGGTCTCGGCGCCGCTCGCGGGGCAGCTCTCGCGCGTCACGCTGCGCGAGGGCGATCCGATCGCCGCCGGACAGGTCGTCGCGACGCTGACGCCGGTGCTGCCGAGCATGCTCGACGATCGCACCGTCGGCGAGCAGCAGGCCCGCATCGAGAGCGCGCGGGCCAACGTCGAGCGCGCCGAGGCGCGGATCGCGCGCGCGCGCGTCGCGCTCGAGCAGGCGCGCAGCGAATGGCGGCGCAGCGAGCAGCTCGCGCAGCAGGGCTTCATCGCACCGGCCAAGCTCGAGACCGACCTGCTCGCGGTGCGCGCCGCACAGCGCGAGGTCGACTCCGCGACCGCCGACCGCACCGTCGCGAGCTACGAGCTGGCGCAGGCGCGCGCGGCGCTCGGCGCGGTGCGCGAGACGCCGGTCGCGCCGGTTGCACCCGTCGACCGCACCTTCGCGATCCGCTCGCCGATCGAGGGCCAGGTCCTGCGGGTGCTGCAGACGAGCGCAGGCACGGTCGCGCTCGGCGCGCCGCTGCTCGAAGTCGGCGACACGCGCGCGCTCGAGATCGTCGCCGAGTTGCTGACGACCGACGCACTCGCGGCGAAGCCGGGCAGCAGGGTGATCATCGAGCGCTGGGGCGGCAGCGGCACGCTCGACGGCCGGGTCGCCCGCGTCGAACCCGCGGCCTTCACCAAGGTGTCGGCGCTGGGCGTCGAGGAGCAGCGCGTGCGGGTGCTGATCGAGCTGACGAGCCCGTACGACCGCTGGCAGGCGCTCGGCGATGGATTCCGGGTCGGCGTGAGGATCGTCCGCATCGACGAGCGCGACGTGCCGATGGTGCCGGTGAGCGCGGTGTTCCCGTTGCCGCAGGAGGCGAGCGAGGGCCTGCCGGCCGGTGGCGTTGCCGATGGCGACGCCGCGCCGCGGCACGCGGTGTTCGTCGTCGACGGTGATCGGGCACGGCGGGTGCCGGTCGACGTCGGGGCACGCGGCACGGGCATGGCGTGGATCCGCGAAGGGCCGGCACCCGGCCGCCAGGTGATCGTCTATCCGTCGAGCGAGGTCGCCGACGGCGTTCGGGTGGTCGGGCGCGGCGAGTGAAGCGGCCCGGCCGGATCGGTGGCGAGGAGGCAGACCCCATGGCGCCGAAGGACACCACGCCGAACGAGCGGATCGCCGAGCGGGCGTCGCTGGTCGACGCGCTGGCACGCTCGCTCGCCGGCACGCCGGCGGCCGGCGACGGCCCCGCGATCCTCGAGACGCACCTGAGCTGGGTCGTGCTGGCCGGAGACGACGCGTGGAAGGTGAAGAAGCCGGTCGCGTTCGACTTCGTCGACTTCTCGACGCTCGAACGGCGCCGCCTCGCCTGCGAGGAGGAGCTGAGGCTCAACCGCCGCTACTCGCCGGCGCTCTACCTCGCCGTGGTGCCGATCGTCGGCACCGTCGACGCGCCGCGCCTCGGGCTGCCGCCGCCGCCAGCGCCGGGCGTCGCAGCCGGCGCTGACCCGGACGCGTCGGCAGTCGTCGCGTCCGGGCCGCAGGCGCCGATCGAGTACGCGGTGCGGATGAAGCGCTTCTCCCAGCGCGACATCTTCGGCAACATGATCGCCGACGGCCGCCTCGACGACGACGCGATCGATGCGCTCGCCGCACACGTCGCCGCCCTGCACGCGGCGGCGTTGACGGCGATCGAGCCGCAGGCCGGCACGCCCGCGCTCGTGCGCCGCCAGACCCTGCAGGCGCTCGACGGGGTCGCGGCAGCGCACGGCGACGACGGGCGGCTGGCGCGGATACGCGCGAACCTGGGCAGCGTGCTCGACGCGGCGCAGGTGGTGCTCGAGGCGCGCCGCGCACAGGGTTTCGTGCGCGAGTGTCACGCCGACCTGCATCTCGCGAACATCTGCCGCTTCGAGGGATCGGTCGCGGTCTTCGACTGCCTGGAGTTCGATCCGCTGCTCAGGCAGATCGACGTCGTCGCCGATCTCGCGTTCACCGTCGCCGACCTGCTCGCCTGGGGGCGACAAGACCTCGCGTTCCGCCTGCTCGACCGGTACCTGGCGTCGAGCGGGGACCATGCCGGCCTGCGGGTGCTGCGACTGTACGTCGCGTACCGGGCGCTGGTCCGGGCGCGCGTCGCGCTGCTGTCGGCTTCGGCGGGGCGTGTACCGGGTGCTCGCGCCGCGCGTCCGACGCGTCCCTCGGTCGACGACTACCTGGCGGTGGCCGACACGGTCCTACGGCCGGCGCGCCCGTTGCTGGCGATCCTGCACGGCCTGTCCGGCAGCGGCAAGTCCCGCGTGGCCGAACGACTCGTCGCCCGATTGCCGCTGATCCGGCTGCGCTCGGACGTCGAGCGCAAACGCCTGCTCGGCCTGCCGCCGCTCGCGAGCACCCGCTCGGCGCCGGGCGAGGGGGCCTATGGTCCGGCGCAGTCGCAGGCAACCTATGCGGCGCTCGCCGCGAAGGCGACGCAGGTGATCGAGGCCGGATTCGACGTGCTCGTCGACGCGACCTTCCAGCGCCGCGACGATCGCCGCCGCTTCGCCGCGCTCGCGGCGTCGACCGGCGCCGGCTTCGCGATCGTCGACGTGCAGGCGGACGCCGACGTCATGCGGGCGCGTATCCGGCAGCGGCTGGATGCGGGAGCCGATCCGTCGGAGGCCGACGAGCAGGTGCTCGCGCGGCAGCACGCGACGGCCGAGCCGCTGACGGACGACGAACGTGCCCTCGGCGTGCGCTTCGACAACTCGGCGTCGCGCGACGCGGCGGCGCTCGATGCGGCGCTGCTGCCGGTCCGCGAGCGCCTCGCGTCGTTGCGGGGCGGACGCGACGCTTAGGCGCCCGACCGGTTCCGCGCCGGCTCGGGCATCCGCTGCCGCACGCGCCGCCGCGTTCGCTGCGGCGACTGGCGCCGTGGCTGGCGCTGCGGCTGCGGCTGGCGTTGCGGTTGTCGTTGCGCCTGGCGTTGCGGACCGAAGGCGCGGATCGTCGCACGCATCTGGTTGTGCCACAGCGCGATGAGCCCCTGGATCGGGCCGGGCGGGGCCCCGGGGCCGCGCTCGGCGGCGCCGGCGTCACCGGTCGCCTCCGCGCCGACGCCGGCCAGGGCGCTCAGCCACGGACCGATCGCATCGACGCCCGACGCGTCGTCGCCCAGTTCGAGCACCTCGATCGACTGCGCGATCGCCTGCTGCGTGTCCTGCGCGATCTGCATCAATTCGCTCTGCAGGTGCACCAGGCTCGACGGCCCGTCGCGCAGGAGGCCCGCCTGCACGCCGGCCAGACCGCCCGCTTCGTCGACCTTGCCGAGCGACTTCATGAACTCGACGCTGCCGTCGATCTCCGCGCGGGCCGTCTCGAGCAGCAGCCGTTCGACCCGGCCGGTGCCGTCCAGCAGCGCGTGGGCGACGGCGACCGAGCAGTCGAACTGGCGCCGATAGAAGGTCGGCAGGTCCGGGGCCGGGGCTTGCATCGCGCTTGCGCTCCTGTCGTGTCCGCATCGATCGCGTGATGCCACGATGTTGAGCCACCCGCGCCGCGCGACATTGCGCGAGATCAAGGCTGCGCGCGGCGGTCGCGTCGCGACGGCCCGGCCGCGCCGGCCGCGTCATCGATGTTGAGCGGGGTCAACGCGTGCCGCCCGGCGGCGGCCTACAGTCGCCCGGTCCCTCAGGTCGACAGCGGGCGGTCGGCCGGGCAGAGCCCGTTCCGGACTGCGTAATGCACGGCATCCACCAGCGTTTCGACATCGAGCTTGGCCAGGATCCTCGCCTTGTGGGTGCTGACGGTCTTGACGCTCAGGTTCAGCTGCGTCGCGATGTCGGTGACGCTGGCGCCGGCCACCAGGCGCTCGAAGATCTCGAACTCGCGGGCCGAGAGCCGGCCGTGGGCCGGTGCGTCGGACGCGGGGCCGCCGATGCCGGACGCGAGCTGTTCGGCGACCGCCGGGCTGATGTATCGCCGGCCGGCGGCGACGCGCCGGATCGCCTCGATCAGCTGGGCGGCCGCGCTTTCCTTGCCGAGGTAGCCGGCCGCGCCGGCCCTGATCGCGCGCACCGCGTAGTGCTCCTCGGCGTGCATCGACAGCACCAGCACGGCGGTGCGCGTGCCCAGCGCGGCGATGCGGCGAAGGAGGTCGAAGCCGCTGGGGCCCGGCATCGACAGGTCGAGCAGGAGCACGTCGGGCGCATCGGCGCGCATCGCCTCGAGCACCTGGGTGCCGTCGTGGGCTTCGCCGACGAGGCGCATGTCGGCGCAGTCCCTGAGAATCCGCTTGAGGCCCTCGCGGATCAACTCGTGATCATCGGCGATCAGAACGTTGATCATCGTTTCATTGTAGGTCGGTTCGGCCGGCGATGGTGGCCGATTCCGCCGGCTCGCACGAGGACCCGTCGGCTACGGCGCGACCGCCGGGTCGCACCATGGACGCCCAGGAGGACCGCATGCTGAACCCCCCGCCACCGCACCCGGCCGACGCGCCGGTGTCGCCCTACATCAGATGGTTCTCGACGCTCGGCGTCGACGACGTCGCGATCGTCGGCGGCAAGAACGCGTCGCTCGGCGAGATGGTCAGGGAACTCGGCGCGCGCGGCCTGCGCGTGCCCAACGGCTTCGCGATCACCGCGCAGGCCTACCGCCACGTGCTCGATCGCTCGGGGGCGTGGCCGAAGCTGCGCGCGGCGCTCGACGGGCTCGATCCGTCGGACGTCGACGACCTGGCACGTCGCGCCGCGATGGCGCGCGAGATCGTCCAGGCGGCGCCGCTGCCCGATGAGCTGGTCGCCGGAATCCGGCAGGCGCATGCGCGGCTGCGCGACGAGTACGGCGACGCGCTGACGCTCGCGGTACGCAGTTCGGCGACCGCCGAGGACCTGCCGACGGCGAGCTTCGCCGGGCAGCACGAGAGCTTCCTGAACATCGCCGGCGAGACCCGGCTGCTCGACGCGGTCCGCCAGTGTTTCGCCAGCCTGTTCAACGATCGGGCGATACGCTACCGGATCGACAACGGCTTCGACCACTTCAAGGTCTACCTGTCGGTCGGCGTGATGAAGATGGTGCGTTCGGACCTCGCGGCGAGCGGCGTGACCTTCTCGCTCGACACCGAGACCGGGTTCCGCGACGTCGTGTTCACGACCGGGGCGTGGGGACTCGGCGAGAACGTCGTCCAGGGCACCGTCGACCCGGACGAGTTCACCGTCTTCAAGCCGACCTTTCGCGCCGGGAAGCGCGTGGTGTTGCGCCGGCGGCTGGGCGGCAAGGAGGTCCGGATGGTGTACGCGCAGGCCGCGGGCCGCGAGACGACCCGCAACATGCCGACGTCGAAGGCCGATCGCGAGCGCTATTGCCTCGCCGACGCCGACGTGC
Organism: Lautropia sp.; assembly: GCA_050248115.1. Lineage (GTDB taxonomy): Bacteria > Pseudomonadota > Gammaproteobacteria > Burkholderiales > Burkholderiaceae_E > Lautropia. The sequence continues at coordinate 227,589 of JBFWSZ010000004.1, read as the reverse complement.
TGGCGCTCGCCGACGCCGCGATCCTGATCGAGGAGCACTACAGCGCCAAGGCCGGGCGGCCGATGCCGATGGACATCGAGTGGGCGAAGGACGGCCTGGACGGGCATCTCTACATCGTGCAGGCGCGCCCGGAGACCGTCGCGTCGCGCGCGAAGCCGGACGTCGTCGACGAGTACCGGATCGACGCTGCGCCGGCGCCGATCGTCACCGGCCGTGCCGTCGGCGGCGGCGTCGCCAGCGGAACGGTGCGGGTGATCACCGACCGCTCGCAGCTGAACCGCTTCGAGCCCGGCGACGTCCTCGTCGCCGACACCACGATGCCGGACTGGGGGACCGTGATGAAGCGCGCGTCGGCGATCGTCACGAATCGCGGCGGGCGAACCTGCCACGCCGCGATCGTCGCGCGCGAGCTCGGGATCCTGGCGGTCGTCGGTTGCGACGACGCGACCAGCCTGTTGCACACCGGCGACGCCGTCACCGTCTCGTGCGCCGAGGGCAACGAGGGGCGCGTCTATCTGGGCACGCCGGCGGTGACCCGTACCCGGACCGACGTGTCGGCGATGCCGCGCCCGCGAACGCAGCTGATGGTCAACCTCGCGAATCCCGACATCGCGTTCCAGACCTCGTTCCTGCCCAACGACGGCGTGGGCCTCGCGCGGATGGAGTTCATCGTCGCCGAGCACATCCGGGTGCATCCGATGGCGGCGGTGCACCCCGAGCGGATAGACGACGAGGCGGTGCGACGCGAGATCGCGAGGCTCGCGCGCGGGCACGAGACGCCGGCCGACTACTTCGTGCGCGAGCTCGCCGAGGGCGTGGGCACCATCGCCGCGGCATTCCACCCGAAGCCGGTCATCGTCCGGATGTCGGACTTCAAGACGAACGAATACGCGAGCCTGCTCGGCGGCCGCTGGTTCGAGCCCGCGGAGGCGAACCCGATGATCGGCTTTCGCGGCGCCTCGCGCTACGCGCACCCCGCGTACGCCGAAGGCTTCGCGCTCGAGTGCGCCGCGATGCGCCGCGTTCGCGACGACATGGGCCTGTCGAACGTCAGGCTGATGATTCCGTTCTGCCGTCGCGTCGACGAGGCCGGCCGCGTGCTCGCGGCGATGGCGGCGCACGGGCTGCGACGCGGCGAGAACGGCCTCGAGATCTACGTGATGTGCGAGATCCCGAACAACGTGATCCAGATCGACGCGTTCGCCGAACTCTTCGACGGCTTCTCGATCGGCTCGAACGACCTGACGCAGCTCGTGCTGGGCGTCGATCGCGACTCGGAGATCGTCGCCTTCGATTTCGACGAGCGCGACGAAGGCGTGAAGGAAGCGATCCGCCAGACGATTGCCGGTGCGAAGCGCAACGAGCGACACGTCGGCATCTGCGGCCAGGCCCCGTCCGACTATCCCGAGTTCGCCCGCTGGCTGGTCGAGCAGTCGATCGACGCGATCAGCGTGACGCCGGACACGATCCTCAGGACGACCCGCGACGTGCTGGAGGTCGAGCGGCGCCTGGGCGAGGGCCCCAGGCGCGGCGGGTGGATCAGCTGAACCAGCGGCGTTTCAGCGCCTCGGTGACGCCGACGTAGGCGAGCGACAGCGCGAGGACGGCGCCGAGTATCGTCGGTGGCAGCGCGACCATGCCGAAGGGCGCGGCGACCGGTGCGATGTACGGCAGCGCGATGCCGACCACCGCGACCGCGAGCGTCGCCGACAGCAGCGCGGTGCTCGGCGCGCTTCGCCAGCAGGCCAGGCGCGTGCGAAGCACCAGGACGACCAGCAGTTCCGTCGATGTCGACGCGACGAACCAGGCGCTCTGGAACAGCGTCTCCGGCGCTTCGAAGACGGCCAGCAGCAGCCAGAATCCCGCCAGATCGAAGACCGTTCCGGTGAGGCCGAACACGATCATGTAGCGCTGCAGCGTCGGCAGGTCCCAGCGCTGTGCGGCCAGCAGCCGGTCCTCGTCGACGCGGTCGCCGGCGATCAGCATCGACGGCAGGTCGGTGAGGAAGTTGACCAGCAGGATCTGGCGCGCCGCCAGCGGCAGGAACGGCAGCAGCGGCGTCGCGAGCGCCATGCTCACCATGTTGCCGAAGTTCGCGCTGGCGGTGATCGAGACGTATTTCAGCGTATTGACGAAGGTGCGGCGTCCCTCGTCGACCCCCTGGCAGAGCACGGCGAGGTCGTGGCGCAGCAACACGACGTCCGCGCTCTCGCGCGCGACATCGGTGGCGCCCTCCACCGAGATGCCGACGTCGGCGGCGTGCAGTGCCGGGGCGTCGTTGATGCCGTCGCCCAGGTAGCCGACCGAGTGCCCGGCGTGCTGCAGCGCGCGCACGATGCGCTCCTTCTGCTGCGGGTCGATCTCGACGAAGAGCGCGGTCCGTGGCGCGAGGTGACAGAGCGATTCCTGGCTCATCGCGCCGACCTGGGCGCCGGTGAGCATCGCGTCCGCGTCGAGGCCGACGCGGCGCGCGAGATGCGCACCGACGTGGCGATCGTCGCCGGTGACGATGCAGGTCCGGATCCCGCGCGCGGCCAGTGCCCCGAGGGTCGCCTCGGCGTCGCGCTTCGGCGGATCGAGGAATTGCAGGAAGCCCTGCAGGCAGAGGTCCGCTTCGTCGGTGCGCGTCCACCCGCCGGCGCCGGGGCGCATCGGCACTTCCCGCGTGGCGACCGCGAGCAGCCTGAAGCCTTGCCGACCCTGCGCGGCGGCCCACGCGCGCAGGCTTTCGCGTCCGGCGTCGTCGAGCGCCTCCTGAGTTGCGCCGACGGTACGCCGCGAGCAGATTCCCAGCACCGCATCGACGGCGCCCTTGGTGATGAGGAGGTGGCGCCTGCAGAGCGCCGCGCTGACGACGATCGTCAGCCGCCTGCGGATGAAGTCGTAGGGGATCTCGTCGACCTTTCGCATGTCGCCGGTGTGCAGGCCGGCCGCTTCGCCCGCCGCGACGAGTGCGGCGTCCAGGGGATTGTCGATGCCGGTCTCGAAGGCCGCGTTCAGGTACGCGAGGCGCAGCACCTGCGGCGATGCCACGCCGTCGGGAGACACCGCGGCTGCGAGCGTCATCACCCCTTCGGTCAGCGTGCCGGTCTTGTCGGTGCAGAGCACGTCGATCGTGCCCAGGTTCTCGATCGCGTCCAGGTGCCGGACGATCACGCCACGGTTCGCCATGCGTCGCGCGCCGGCCGACAGCGTGACGCTGACGATCGCCGGCAACAGTTCCGGCGACAGTCCCACCGCGAGCGCGACCGCGAACAGCAGCGATTCGACGGTCGGTCGGCCGAGCCACTGGTTCATCGTCAGCACGAAGATCACCATCACGACCATGATCCGCACCAGCAGCATGCCGAAGCGATGCATGCCGATCTCGAATGCCGTCTCCGGCCGGCGCACGCGCATGCGGGCGGCGACATCGCCGAACACGGTCTGGCGCCCGGTCCGGACGATCAGGACGCCTGCAGTGCCGCTGCGTACCGCAGTCCCGAGCCAGACGGCATTGGTTCTGGCGGCGATCGGTGCGTCCGGCTCGATCACCCCGGGGACTTTCTCGACCGGGAACGACTCGCCGGTCAGGCTCGCCTCGGTGACCAGGAAGTCCTTCGCGGTCAGGACAATTCCGTCGGCGGGCACCAGGTTGCCGGCGGCGAGTTCGATCACGTCGCCGACCACCAGGTCTCGGGCGTCCACCGTGCAGATCCTCCCGTCGCGCCGCGCACGGACCTTGAGCGCGAGGCGCTGGCGCAACCGCGCGATTGCACTGGATGCGCGCGACGCCTGCAGGAAGCCGAGCAGCGAACTGCCGGCGACGACGACCAGGATGATCGCGGCGTTGAGCCATTCGCCGAGCGAACCCGATGCGATGCCGCCGAAGATCAGGATCAGCACGAGCGGGCTCTCGATCTGGCGCAGCGCGAGCCGCAGCGTTCCCTGCTCGCGCCCATGCTCAAGCGTGTTCGGGCCGAACGCCGCCAGGCGGCGGTCGGCCTCCGCACCGTCGAGTCCGTCGGCCGACGACGCGAGTGCGTGCATCAGCTGCGACGCGGACAGGCTCCAGTACGCCTGCAGCCCCGCAGCCGGCGGGCAAGCCGGCTCGGGTGTCGCGGCGACGGGTGCGATCGACATCGGGCCGGCCGGCTTCTCGGTGCCCGGACCGGGGCCGGCCGCGTCAGCCACGCACCGATGCGGCGTCCAGGACAGTCCTGGTGCCGATCGTCGTCGCGCCGATCGTCGGATCGCACGCAGGCACCGCGTCGATGTCGGTCCCGATGTCCGGGTCGGAGTCCATGCTGATTCCCTGGCGGATGGATGGTGTGCCGTTCGGCGCGGGCGGGCGCCGCGCCGAACCCATCCTAGCGCGGCAGGTGGCGCCGGCGTTGTGCCGGATCAATGGTCGGGACGCGGCCGCCGCGGGTGGCGGTCGGCCGACGCAGCGCCGGCGCGGCAGACGCGGGCGTCGATTGATCCGACGCAATCCGGCTGGCCGCGGCATCCCTAGACTGCGGATGTGGCCGGCGTTGGCCGACGCGTTCACGTGCGTGCCGCGCCGAGGCTGCACAACCTGCGTCAACGATCACAGGAGATCGACATGTCACGAAAATCGCTTCTGCCCAACCTGTTCGGTGCCGATCCGTTCGACGACACGATGCGCGGATTCATGCGCCCGTGGCGATGGGAGCCTGTCGAGAGCCCGCAGATCAGGCTCGAGGTCGACGAGACCGACAAGGACTACAACGTGAAGGCCGAGATCCCCGGCGTCAGGAAGGAGGACATCACGGTCGACGTCAACGGGAACGTGGTGTCGATCAGTGCCGAGGTGAAGAGCGACACCGAGGAGAAGAAGGGCGGGCGCGTGCTCCACTCGGAGCGGAACTACGGCTTCGTCAGCCGTTCGTTCACGCTCGGCACCGATGTCGACCAGGCCGCATCGGTCGCGAAGTACCAGGATGGCATCCTGTCGCTGACCCTGCCGAAGAAGGTCGGGTCGCGCCAGGAGCGGATCCTGGTTCGATAGGCGACGATCCGGTGCGGGCCCCCGCTACAATGGCCGCGCGAACGTGGGCGGCGGGCGACTCCAGGCGACCCGACCCCCCGACATCCGAGGCCGGGGGCGCCCATGCAGCTGCCAGCGTCGGCACGGCCCGGCGACGCCGCGCCGGTCGACGGGATCGATCTCGAATCGCCGGCCTGGATCCAGGCCGGCGGCGCGCACGTGCGCAACGACTGGCAGGGGCGGCTCGTGCTCGGCGCCGCGCTGCTGCTGGGCTTCGCGTGCCTCCTGTATTGGCTCGACCCCACGACCGGCCGCGCCTGGTTCGGCGCCGGTCCGTGGGCGCATGCGCTGCTCGAGATGGCAACCATCGTCTGCTTCGCGACGGTGGCGGTCATTGCCTGGAACGCCCACGGCGTGCATCGCCCGGCGCGCCCGACCGTGCTCGCGGTGGCGTTCGTGTGCGCGGCGGGCCTGGACCTGCTGCACGTGCTAGCGACACCCGGATCGGCGTGGGTGCCGGTACCGCACGCGCCCATCGAATCCCTCTGGCTCTGGCTCTTCGCGCGCTGCTTCACCTTCGGCGGGCTGCTGACCGTGAGCCTGATGGACGCGTCGACCGTCATCGGCACCGGCGCGGCGCGGCGGCTGCTGGCGGGTGCGGTCGCGCTCGCGGCGGCGGTGTGCTGGATCGCGCTCGCGCATCCGGACGCGATGCCGGTGCTCCACGTCGCCGGCACCGGACCGACCGCCGCGAAGATCGGCGCCGAGATCGCGCTCGCCGCGCTCGGCTTCGCGGTCGCCGCACACACCTGGTTCGCGTCGAAGGCGGCCCTCCCGCTCGCGCCGATCGACGGGCTGATCGCGCGCGGACGGTTCGCGGCCAGTGCCGTCCTGGCGATGGGCCAGCTGTGCCTGGCCGGCTATGGTCACGCAGGCGATTCGGGCTTCGTGCTCGGCCATCTCTACAACCTCGCCGGCGCCATGATCCTGTATCGGATCGTGCTGGTGCGCGGGATCCGGATCCCATACGAGGCACTGCGCCTGACGTCGCGCGCGGTGCAGTACCGCCAGCGCCAGCTCGACGCGATCATCGACTCGGCGATCAGCGCGATCATCACCGTCGACGCCGATTTCCGGATCCGCGTGTTCAATCGCGCGGCAGAACGGATGTTCGGTTGCAGCGCCGCCGAGGTGTTGGGCGGGCCGATCGATCGTTTCATGCCACCGGAGGTGCGCGCGAGGCACGAGGGCTGGATGCGCGCGTTCGGCGAGTCGGGAGCGGCGAGCCGCGAGATCGGCAGCGTCGACGCGCACGACGGCCGGCCGCCCGACGCGCGCCTGCGGACCGTCACCGCATTGCGCGCCGACGGCACCGTCTTTCCGGCGCAGGCGTCGATCTCGCACGTCGAGTCGAATGGCGAGCACCTGTATACCGTCATCCTGCGCGACGCGAGCGTCGAGCTGCAGACCGAGCGGGCGCTGCGCGAATCGTACGAGGATCTCCGCGCGCTCTCGGCGCAGCTGCTCAACGTGCGCGAGGACGAGCGCGGGCACCTGGCACGCGAACTGCACGACGATCTCGGCCAGATGCTCGCGGCCATGCGCATGGACATCGCCGCGCTGCAGGCCGGCCTCGCCGATGCCCGGCGCGGTTCAGACGACGCGGGCGGGCGGCAGCCGGTGCCGGGTGCGGCCGAGTTGCTCGCGAGCCTCGACCGCATCTCGAGCGCCGCGGTCCGGTCCTCGCGTCGCCTGATCGCCGACCTGCGCCCCCCGGCGTTCGACGACGGCGGACTGCCGGCGGCATTGCAGCGGCTCGCCGAGGAGTTCGACGGGCGCGAGGGCCTGCGTTGCCGCGTCGCGGTCGACGGTGATTGCGACGCGGTCGGTGCGACCCTGAGTCTCGCGCTGTACCGGATCGCGCAGGAGTCGCTGAACAACGTCGTGCGTCACGCGCGTGCGCGCAACGCGTCGGTGCGGCTTCGCTGCTCGGAGGGCAGGGTCCGCCTGGTCGTCGTCGACGACGGCGAAGGCATGCCCCAGCGCGGGCGAAGGCGAAAGGACGCCTTCGGACTCGTCGGCATGCGCGAGCGCGTTCACGCGCTCGGCGGCAGCTTCTCGGTGGGCGCCGAGCCGGGTGGCGGCACGCGTGTCTCGGCCGAGATGCCGCTGCAGGCGCCATCTTCGCCGGCTCGTTGACCTGGCTCAATCGGGCGGGGACGCCAATGGATTCCAATGACGGCAACCGCGACGCGAAGACCATGCGACCCGACCCGCCGATCGATCCGGCACCGGCGCCCCCGCCGGGCGTGAGATGTCTCAGGGTCGTCGTCGTCGACGATTCGGCGGTGATCCGCGAGCGCATCGCGGTGGCGCTGGGCGCACTGCCGGGCGTCGAGATCGCAGGCGTGCTGGCCGAGGCGGCGACGGCGATCGTCGCGATCGACGCGCTCGTGCCCGATCTCGTCGTGCTCGACGTGAACCTGGGAGATGGCGACGGATGGCCGGTACTTCGCCACGTTCGGCACCGCCTCGCCGGGTCGGTGGTGCTCGTCTTCAGCAACGACGTCTCGCCGCCGGTCCGCGATCGCTACCTGGGTGCCGGTGCGCGCGGCTACTTCGACAAGTCGCTCGAGTTCGAGGCATTGCGGGACGCGGTCCTCGCGCTCGCGCGTGAACGGGCCGCAGGCGACGGCGCACCGTCGCCCGAGGAGCGCGTGTAGGAATCGTCCTACCACGGCGTTGCGCCGATTCCGATCGCCGAATCGTCCGCCGCCGATGGCGCGGACGATCGGGCGCGCCGGATACTCGCGGCATGCCGGCGTCGCCCGGTCCGGGTCCCGCCACGGATCGCGACGCGCAGCCAGGAGCCAGCAACCATGCCGATCACGTCGTCGAGCCTCGTCGAGTTGTGTCGCCTGCTCAAGATCGCGGAGCCCACCGCGGATACCCGGCCCGAGCCGGCATTCCCGCATCGTCGGGTCCGAGCGGGCGTCCACCTCGTCTGCGCGGGGCAGCCCTTCGAATCGCTGTACGTGCTCAACGCCGGCTTCATGAAGGCATCGCTGATCGGTGCGTCCGGCGCCGAGCAGGTGACGGCCTTTCCGATCAGGGGCGACCTGATCGGCGCCGACGGCTTGAGCGCCGACCGTCACCCCACCGGCGTAGTCGCGCTGACCGACTGCGACGTCGTCGTGCTGCCGATGAACCGGATCGCGCGGATCGGCCACGAGCATCCCGAGATCGCCCGCTCGCTGCTGCGCCTCATCGCCGGCGAGCTGGTGCGCGAACAGACGATGGTCGCGACGCTGTCGATGCCGTCGGCCGAGGCGCGCGTCGCGCATTTCCTCGTCGAGCACGGGCAGCGGATGAAGTCGCTCGGCTTCTCCGATCGGGCGTTCGAACTGCGGATGACGCGTCGAGACATCGGCAGCTACCTGAGCCTGCAACTCGAGACCGTCAGCCGCACCTTCTCCGCGTTCGCACGCGGCGGCCTCATCGCCGTCGACCGCCGGTCGATCCGGCTTCTCGACGTCGAGGCGCTGCGCGCACTCGACGGCTTCGCCCGGTCGCCGGTCGCCCGGGCGCCCGTGCGGCCGTCGGTCGCGGTCCCGGCCGGCCAAGCGCGCGCAGTGCCGGTCGAGCGCGCGATGCCGATCGCCGCCTGAGGGTCCGGCGCGTCGTCGCCGACGGCGCGCATCGCCGGCGATCGCCACGGCGAGCGATTCGCCGGCCAGCCGGCATCGCCGCTCGGCCGACCGGGCGCGGGTCCGTACGCTACCAGTGCAACGCGAAGCGGCAGGCGTCGCCGCCGCAGGCCTCGCACGCGATCTCGGTCACGCGCGTGTCGGGGTCGACCAGGACGCGGAACAGCCGCTCGAAGGTCGCCGCGTAGTAGTCGCACACCGGGTGGTCGCCGTGCTGGCCGCGGCACAGCGGGTTGCCGCGGATCGACAGCAGCACCGGCATGCCCGCCCGGGCGTCGAAGCGACCGCTGCCGGCAAAGGTCCACGCGTGCCGGGCGATCGCGAACAGCAGCAACCGGCTCGCGAGCGCAGCCGGCAACCGCTTCAGCAGCCGCTGGAACAGCGGCGGAATGCGGTGCGCGAGCAGGTAGTCGGCCGTGGCCGATCCGGCCTCGCGCGCGATGGCGGCGCCGGCCCGGTCGCCGAGTTCGCTGCGCAGCAGGCCGTGCAGCCGGCACGCGTCGGCCTCGTCGACCATCGTCGTCGGCGGGCGCGCGAGGTGCGCGGTGAGTCCGGCCCGGGCGAAGAGTGCCGAGGTGAGCGCGTGACCTGCCGAGCGATCGAGCGCCTCGGCCACCCGCGTGATGGCGTTCGGCCCGATCCGATGCCGGCCGGCGTCCGCGGTCGTCGCGCTCACGCCCGTTCGGCCTCCTGCCCGTCGAGCTGCTCGGTGCCGCCGCCGCAGGCCATCGCCGCCCTGGCGATCTCGAAGGTCTCCTCGCCCTTGCGGCGGCGGTGCTCGATCTTCGGCCCGTGCATCGTCACCCAGCCATCGTCGACCCGTCCGAGCGCCTGCGCGGTGTCGGCGTCGATCCGGCGATTCCGGTCGAAGCCGAAGCGGACCTTGCCCCGCGTCTGCGGGCCCCAGTAGCCGACCCTGCCGAGGTCGTAGAACTTGCGTTCGAAGCCGCTCTTGGCGAAGGCCTTCAGGCAGCCCATCAGATACCTGCGGCGCTGCCGGCCCTTCGTGAACGGGTACTGGAGGAACGCCTTGTTCATGAAGAAGCGACGGTAGTTGCGCATCACGCGGTCGAGCAGCTCGCCGCGGTCTATCGCATCGGGCTTCATGATCGGCGTCACGAAGTTGTACTTCTCGAAGTCGAACACCTCGACCTTGTCGCCCAGCTCCCGGAACAGGTCGGAGAACGGCCAGGGCGTGTACATCGCCCAGTTGGCCATGTCCGGGTTCCAGTCGCGCGCCATCCGGTAGGTTTCCTCGAGCGTCTCCGCGGTCTCGTTCTCCAGGCCCACGATGAATTGCGCCTCGGTGACGATGCCCGCCTCCTTGAGCAGCTGGATCGCCTTCTTGTTCTGCTGGATGGTGGTTTCCTTGTTGAACCGGTCGAGCTTCAGCTGGGCCGCGGCCTCGGTGCCGAGCGACACGTGGATCAGCCCCGCCCGGCGGAACATCGGCAGGAGTTTCTCGTCGCGCAGGATGTCGGTGACGCGGGTATTGATGCCCCACAGCACCCCGAGGTCACGCGCGATCAGCTCCTCGCAGAACTGGATGAACTTCTTGCGGTGGATCGTCGGCTCCTCGTCGGCCAGGATGAAGAAGCCGACGGCGTGGTCCCTGACCAGGGTCTCGATCTCGTCGACGACCTTCTTCGGGTCCCGAATGCGGTAGTCGCGCCAGAACTTCCACTGGCTGCAGAAACTGCAGGTGAACGGGCAGCCGCGGGCGAGGTTCGGGATCGCGACCCGGCGGTTCATCGGGATGTAGATGTACTTGTCCCAGTCGAGGATCGACCAGTCGGGCGCGATGCGGTCCAGGTCCTCGATCGGCGGCTCGGCCGGCGACGCGACGACCTTGCCGGTCCCGTCGGCATAGGCGATGCCGCGGACCGCGCCGCGGTCGGTCGCGAAGGATCCGTCCTCGACCGCTCGAACCAGGTTCAGGAAGACCTGTTCGCCTTCACCGCGCACGATCGCGTCGATCCATGGTGCCTCCTTCAGCACCTGCGGGTACATGAACGTGCCGTGGATGCCGCCGAGCACGGTCACGACGGCGGGGTTCACCTCCTTGGCGATCTGCAGCAACCGCTCGGCCTTGTAGATCGCCGGCGTGATCGCCGTGCAGCCGACGATGTCGGGCTGCAGCTCGACGATCCGCGCGCGCACCTGCGCCTCCTCGAGGTGGTGCGTCATCGCGTCGACGAAATGGACGTCGTCGTAGCCGCTCGCCTTGAGGTAGCCGGTCAGGTAAGCGACCCACGCCGGCGGCCAGTTGCCGGCGATCTCCGCGCCGCCCGAGTGGTAGTTGGGGTGCAGCAGCAGGATGCGCATCGTGGGCCCTGTTCGGTGGAGTCAGGAGGCGAGCGTAGCGCCCGCGGGCCGGAGCGGATTTGCGATATGTCAACAGAGATGTACACCGAATGTGTACATTGATATTGACGATATGGCCAGCCATCGGCGCGCCGGCGACTTCGCCGGCGTACCGCGACGCAGCGACTGCGCGACAATCGTCGCATCGTCACGGCGCCGGGCGTCGGTCACGCGCGCGCGTGGCGGCGCCGACACGGAGGCCTCGCCCTTGCGCGAATCGACCATTCCCGACACCGTCGCCCGGCTGCGCGCCGCGTTCGACGCCGGCACGACCCGGCCGATCCGCTGGCGTCTCGCACAGCTCGAGCGGCTGAAGGCGCTATGCATCGAGAACGAGGCGCGCATCGCCGACGCGCTGAAGGCGGACTTCGGCAAGTGCGCGTTCGAGACCTGGCTGACCGAGATTGCGTCGACGTTGTCGGACGTCGACCACGCGCTGAAGCACCTGAAGCGCTGGGCCAGGCCGCGCAAGGTGGCGACGCCGATCTCGAACCAGCCGGGCGGCAGCTCGATCGTGCACGAGCCCCTCGGCGTCGTGCTGATCATCGCGCCGTGGAACTACCCGTTCCTGCTGCAGGTCGGGCCGCTCGTCGGGGCGGTCGCGGCCGGCAACTGCGCACTGCTCAAGCCTTCCGAGCTGACGCCGCGGACCTCGGCGCTGCTCGCCGACCTCGTTCCGGCGTATCTGGACCCCGCCACCTTCGCGGTCGTCGAAGGCGGCGCCGACGTCGCGACCGACTTGCTCGATCATCGCTTCGACCACGTGTTCTACACGGGCAGTGGCCACGTCGGTCGCATCGTGATGCGCGCGGCGGCCGAGCACCTGACGCCGGTGACGCTGGAACTCGGCGGCAAGAGCCCGTGCATCGTGGCCGACGACGCCGATCTGGCCGTCGCGGCGCGCCGGATCGCGTGGGGCAAGTACCTCAACGCCGGGCAGACCTGCGTCGCACCGGACTACGTGCTCGCGCATCCGCGGGTGATCGACGAACTCGTGCCCAGGCTCGAATCGGTGATCCGCGACTTCTACGGCACCGACCCCCGGGCGAGCCCCGACTACGCGCGCATCGTCAACGAGCGGCACTTCGATCGGCTGGTGGCGCTGCTCGCGAGCGGCAAGGCGGTGATCGGCGGCGCGAGCGATCGCGGCGAGCGGTACATCGCGCCGACCGTGCTGACCGGTGTCGCGCCGGATGCACCGGCGATGCAGGAGGAGATCTTCGGGCCGATCCTGCCGCTCGTCGCCGTGTCGACGATCGACGACGCGATGCGCTTCGTCAATGCGCGCGACAAGCCGCTCGCGCTCTACCTGTTCACGAAGGACGACGCGATCCGCGAGCGGGTCGTCGCGGGTACCAGTTCGGGGGGCGTCTGCGTCAACGACGTCGTGCTGCACCTCGCGGTGCCGGACCTTCCGTTCGGCGGCGTCGGCGCGAGCGGCATGGGCTCGTACCACGGGCACGCGGGCTTTCTCGCGTTCAGCCACGCGAAGAGCGTGCTCGCGAAATCGGAGCGCATGGAGTTGCCGCTGCGCTACCCGCCGTACACCGGACTCAAGTCGCGCTGGCTGAGGCGCCTCGCGTGACGGACCGGCGGCGCTTCAGCCCGTCGCGCGAAGCGGCGTCGCCCGCTCGCGCGGATCGATGTCCACGCCGACGTTCTTCGCGGCGGGGCCGAAGTATGCTTGCCTCATGGCGGCGATCCGCCGCCGAATACGCCGAGAATGACCGGAGCGCGTCGACACGATGAAGATCACGTTTCACGGCGCAGCCCGGGAGGTCACCGGATCCTGCTACCTGATCGAAGCCGGCGACGCCCGATTTCTCGTCGACTGCGGCATGGTGCAGGGAGGTCGCGATGCGCCCGTGCGCAACCGGCGTCCGTTCGGGTTCGACGCGCGCACGCTCGACTTCGTGCTGCTCACGCACGCCCACATCGATCACAGCGGCCTGTTGCCCAAGCTGCTGCGGGCCGGGTTCGAGGGGCCGATCTACACGACCGCCGCCACTGCCGACCTGCTGGCGGTGATGCTGCCCGACAGTGCGCACATCCAGGTGGCGGATGCGCAGTGGCGTGCCCGGCACCGGCGCCGGCCGCCCGATGCGCATGCCGATCCGGACACCTCCCCGCGCAAGGCTGCGGGCGAGGGCGCGGGGCACCGATCACACCGCGCCTCGTCGATCCCGCCCCTGTATACGGTGGAGGATGCGAACGCGTGCCTCGGCCTGCTGAGCCCCGTCGCGTACGACGAGGCGATCCGCCCGCACCCGGCGGTGCGCTGCGTCTTTCGCGACGCCGGGCACATCCTCGGTTCGGCGATCCTCGAGATCGATCTGAGCGAGGCCGGGCGCACGCTCAGGCTGGTGATGTCGGGCGACCTCGGACAGCCCGGGCGGCCGATCCTGCGCGATCCGGCGGTGATCGACGGGGCCGACGTGCTGGTGATCGAATCGACCTACGGCGACCGCGCGCACAAGGACACGAACGCGACGCTCGATGAACTCGTCGGCATCGTCGACGACACGTTCCGGGTGCGCCATGGCAACGTGATCGTGCCCGCGTTCGCCGTCGGACGCACGCAGGAGATCCTCTATCACCTGCACCACCTGACCAGCATCGGCCGGCTGCCGCGCATCGACATCTTCGTCGACTCGCCGATGGCGACCGCGGCGACCGCGATCACCGCGCGGCATTTCGCGCTTTTCGACGAGGAGGCGAAGGCGCTCGCAGACTGGCACGCGAAGGGGGTGGGTCTGCCGTCGCTGCGGTTCGTGTCGAGCGTCGAGGAGTCGATGGCGCTGAACCAGATCCGCTCGGGCGCGCTGATCATCTCGGCGAGCGGCATGTGCAACGCCGGGCGTGTCAAGCACCACCTGCGCCAGAACCTCGGGCGGCGCGAGTGCGCGGTGTTGATCACCGGCTTCCAGGCGGCGGGCACGCTCGGGCGGCGCCTGGTCGACGGCGCGAAGCGCGTGGGCATCTTCGGCGACGAGATCGCCGTTCGCGCATCGATCCACACGCTCGGCGGGTTCTCGGCGCACGCCGACCAGCCGGCGCTGCTCGCGTGGGCCGGTGCGATTCGCCGCAGGCCGCAACGCACCTTCGTCGTTCACGGCGAGGCGCAGGCGGCGTCGGCGCTGGCCGATCGCCTGCGCGCCACGATCGGCGGCAGCGTCGTCGTGCCGGAGGCGGGGTACGCCGAGATTCTCTGACGCGGCGCGCCCGGCGGCGACCCGGTCGACTATCATCGACGCCACCATGCAGCACCGCGAGGCGGCGAGGTGGCCGCAGCCATGATCCAGTCCCCCGAAGTGCGCGAATGGCGCCAGGCGAAGCGGGCCGAACTGCTCGCACGGCGAATCGCCGTGCCGCTGTCGCAGCGGCGTCTCTGGACACGCGCGATCACGGCGCACCTGCTCGACGGCCTTCCGATGTTGCGCGGCCCGATGGTGCGCGGCCTGGTGATCGGTTGCTACTGGCCGTTCAAGGCCGAGTTCGATCCGCGCCACGCGGCACGCGAGTGGCGTCGCCAGGGCGCCCGGATCGCGCTCCCGGTGGTCGTGCGGAAGGACGCGCCGCTGCAGTTCCGGGCGTGGTGGCCCGGTGCGCCGATGACGACCGGCGTCTGGGGGATCCCGATCCCCGACGCCACCGATCTCGTCGTGCCGCAGGCGCTGCTGATCCCGCCGGTCGGCTTCGACGCCGCCGGCTACCGGCTCGGCTACGGCGGCGGCTTCTACGACCGCACGCTCGCCGCGATGCATCCGCGGCCGCTCGCGATCGGCGTCGGCTACGAGCTGTCGCGCATGGACACCATCCGGCCGCAGCCCGGCGACGTGCCGATGGACGTCATCGTGACCGAGGCAGGCGTGCAGTCGCCGTCGGATCGTCGCCCGGGTGACGGTCGGTCGTCGCGGACCGCGCCGTGACGGTCGCGGCGGCGCTGTTCGAATCGATCGCGCAGGTCGCGTCGACCAGGTCCCTGCCGCCGGTCCGACGATTCGAGCTGCCGCCGCCCGAGCCCGTCGATGCGACGAATCCGGCCGGGCCGTGGCGCATCTGCAATCACTTCGCCGCGCTCGTGCTCGACGACGGCACCGTCGGGATGACCTACACCGCGATCGACGGCGCGCTCGAGGGCCTGCTGCGCGAACGCCCGCACCTCGACCTGGCCGGTCTTCCCGCCGTGCAGATCGCGGCACTGTACGCGCAGCCCGCGGGGTGGCAGCGTTCGCTGGGGCTGGCGGCGATCAACGCGATCAGCCAGGTCGTGCTGCGCGAACGCGCCGACCTGCTGCTGCCGAGCCCGGATACGCTGCAGATGCTCGCGATCGAGCCGGGCGACCGGGTCGGGATGGTCGGCTGGTTCGGCCGGCTCGTCGAGCCGATCCGCGCGGCGGGCGCGGAGCTGACGGTGATCGAGCTCGATCCGCGGTACCTGGCCAGAAGCGGACCCGGACTGGCGGTGAGCCTGGACCCGGTTGCGCTGCGTGGCTGCACCAAGGTGCTGCTCACCGGCACGACGCTGCTGAACGGCACGCTGGACCGGCTGCTCGACATCACCGCCGCCGCCGAGCGTGTCTGCATGATCGGACCGACGGCGGGCTGCCTGCCCGACGCGCTCTTCGCCCGCGGCCTGAGCGCGATCGGCGGCATCCGAGTCGACTCGATCGATCGATTCATGGCGCTGTGGTCGGAGGCCGGCCGCTGGCGCGAGGCGGGCACGCGTTACCGGATCGAGCGCGCGACGTGGCCGCGCATCGCGCCGGCCGAACCTACCGCAGACCGGCCCTGATCGCGGGTCCGCCGTCGCCGTGCAGCCCGCGCGGCGACGCTCAGTCGCCGGTGGGGGAGATGCGGAACGCGCGCACGCCGTGCACGTCGACGAGCGCATCCGACAAGGTCGACGCGCCGGCCTGGTCGGTCGTGCGCAGGACCATGCTGTGCCGGCGCACCCGGCCTTCGTCGTCGAGGCGGTAGCTGAAATTCGCGATGCTGAACCCGTGGCTCTCGATCATCGCGCGCAGCGCCTTCTCCGACAGCGTCGTGCTGCGTTCGAACTGCACGTCGACGTGATAGTAGGCCTGGCTCGGCATCCGGCTCTCGATCCAGCGGAAGGCCGACAGCACGCCGATCGTCAGCAGCACCGCGATCACCAGCGGGAAGTAGAAGCCGATTCCCGCGAGCACGCCGATCGCCGCCGTGACCCAGATCGACGCCGCCGTCGTCAGGCCGCGCACCGACAGGCCTTCGCGAAAGATCACGCCGGCGCCCAGGAAGCCGATGCCGGTCATGATGCCCTGCGCCATGCGGGTCGGATCGAGACGGACCGAGTCCGGGCTCGCGGTCACCCAGTGGGATTCGTAGACGGTGACCAGCATCAGCAGGCTCGACGCCATGCACACCAGCGCGTGCGTCCTGAAGCCGGCCGGCCGCGCGTGGTACGTCCGCTCGTAGCCGATGATCGCGCCCGCGACGAGGGCGATCACGAGCCGCATCATCATCTGCCAATCGTCTGCGTTCACTGTCGGTCCGTGCCCGGTGGCGACCTCGCGCGCGTGCGCGTGGGCCCGCAGGGCATCGATCGTGCCCGGGTTGGTGCGCCGGATCGGCTCGGCGCCCGATCGGCTCAGCGCCGTCGCCGTCGCCAGGCGACTGCTGCGCCGGCCGCGGTGAGCAGGAAGAGGCCGATCGCGACGGCGTTGGTGGACGCGCCGGCTGCGAGCAGCGCGGGCTCGAGTCGCGCGCCGAGGAATCGCACCAGCAGCGAGCCGTGCAGCACCGCGAGCGGTAGCCAGAACCAGGCGCCGTACAGCAGCTTCACGCGGGCGACCGCGGGCAGGATCACCGGCGCGTGCGCGAAGATCATGCTGAACACGAAGCCCAGCCCCAGCGCATGCAGGGCGACGTCGCGCAGCGGCACGCCGGCAGCGGTGGCGCACCAGGCCGCGCCGCCGACCGCGAGCCAGAGGTAGCCGAGCAGCAGGCTGGCGGCCATGAACCGGCTCAGGCCCTTCGTCGCGATCGTGCGGCGTGCGATGTCGTGGCGAAGCAGCCAGAACGCCAGGCCCGCGATCGACAGTCCGAAGGTCGCACCCGCGGGTCCGGGTGCGACCGCCGACAGCGCCGCGCCGGCGAGGATGCCTGCCACGAGGCAGACGAGCGAGGGTGTCGCGCCGGCCCGGCGCGGCAGCAGTCTCGTCATCTCGAGGCGTTCGGCCGCGATGGTCAGGATCAGGAACGCGAACCACAGCGCGATCGCGGCCTCGGCGGCCGTGCCGAGCGCGTGCAGCAGGTTGCCGGCGAGCCAGGCACAGGCGCCTGCGAGCAGGAGTGCCGTATGGGGCGCGGGCTGCCGGCGCACGATCGCGACGTTGGCGGCGATGAACACGATGGCGGCGAGCACCGAGAGCCAGGCGCCGGCATCCGGCTGGCCCGCGAGCGTCGCGAGGCCCGCGCCGGCCGACAGCAGTGGCGCGACGAATGCGAGGCGTCGCCTGAGCGCGACCGCGCGTTCGATCGCGACCACGGTGCCGAGGAAGGCGCAGACCATCAGGAACGCGTGGTTCGCGATCGCCGCGCCCGCCCACCGCCAGGACACGAGCGGCTGCAGGTCCACGCCGGCGCGCATCAACCCGCCTGTGACGCCCGTGGCCAGGCAGGCCGCCAGCATCGCCGCGAGCAGCGCGCGCATCGGGCTACCAGCCCATGAACGAACGGGCGCGCTCGCTCATCCGTTCCGGCGTCCAGGGCGGCTCCCAGACCAGCCGGATGTCGACGGTGCTGCCGGCCGGCAGCGCCGTCTCGAGCGCGAGCTCGATGTCGTCGACGATCACGTCGGCGACCGGACACGCCGCCGAGGTCATCGTGAGGCGCACGCCGACGCGCGGCCCGCCGGCGGTCGAGTCGCCCGTGGGCGACCCGGCGGCGGGCGACGCGTCGGCGGTGACGCCGTACACGAGGCCGACGTCGACGATGTTCAGCGCGACCTCGGGGTCGACCACGCTGCGCAGCGCCGCGTCGATCGCCGATCGCAGCGCGGGCGACCCCTCGTACGGATAGGGCTGGCGCGTCATCGCGGGCCTCCGGCGGGCGATTCGGACGTCGCCGGCGGCGCGTAGCGCGCCGGCAGGACCGGCATCGACGCCACCGGCGCGCGCCGCGGCGACGCGGGCCTGATCAGGCGCCACGCGTAGAGCGCCAGCAGTACGCTGCCGGTCGCGAACACGATGTCGCCGGGCACACGCAGCCAGACCAGCGTCTCGATCACGCCGGAGTGGATGATCTCGGGCGAGCGTGCGTACCAGAGCCCGTGCGAGATGCTTGCCCAGGCCTGGTAGATGCCCGCAGGCAGCAGCGACATGAACACCATCATCGCGAGCCCCGCGTTCAGCGACCAGAAGGCCGGTTTCAGCAGGCCGTCGGCGTGCAGCGAACGCTCGTACAGGCCGCGCAGGCAGAACAGCATCAGGCCGATGCCGAGCATGCCGTACACGCCGAACAGCGCCGCGTGGCCGTGGGCGGCCGTCATGTTGAGCCCCTGCACGTAGTACAACGAGGCCGGCGGGTTGATCGCGAAGCCGAGCAGGCCGGCACCGACGGTGTTCCAGAAGCCGACGGCGACGAACGCGAGGATCGGCCACTTGTAGGCACCGAGCCACTGCGTGTCGCGTGAACGCCGCCAGGTCTGCGCGGCCTCGAGGCCGATCAGCGTCAGCGGGACGACCTCGAGCGCGGAGAACACCGCACCGACCGCGATCACCGAGGTAGGCGTGCCGGTCCAGTACAGGTGGTGGAGCGTGCCGAGGATGCCGCCGAACAGGAACACGATGGTCTCGGCGACGATCGCGCGGTTCGCGCTCGCGGCGCGGATCAGGCCCAGGTTCGTGAAGATCAGCGCGACCACCGCCGTCGCGAAGACCTCGAAGAAGCCTTCGACCCACAGGTGCACGAGCCACCAGCGCCAGTACTCGATCATCGAGTAGTGCGTGTGCTGGCCCCAGGTCAGCGAGGTTGCATAGAAGCCGCCGATGCAGGTCGCCGACAGGAACACCATCGCGATGAGCCCGCGGGTCTCGGACGGACGCCTCAGCGCGGGCCACAGTGCGCGACCGAGCAGGAACACCCAGAACAGCAGTCCGGCGAACAGCAGCAGCTGCCAGACGCGGCCCATGCTGGTGAACTCGAGCCCCTGGTTGCCGATCCAGAACGAGAAGTCGACGCCACGGTGCTGAAGGGTGCCGAGCCAGCCGGTGACCGTCGAGCCGAGCACGACGAAGACGAGCGCCCAGAACAGCACGTCGACGCCGAGTTTCTGCAGCCTGGGCTCGCGCCCCGACAGCAACGGCGCGACGTACAGCCCGGTCGCGAGCCAGGCGGTGGCGATCCAGAAGATCCCGATCTGCGTGTGGACGGTCCGGCTGACGACGTACGGAAGGACCTGCGCCAGCGGGAGTCCGAAGAAGGACTGGCCCTCGACCGCGTAGTGCGCGGTGACGACGCCCATCGCGATCTGCAGCAGCATCAGCGCGATGACGACGAAGAAGTACTTGCGGGTCGCGAGCATCGACGGCGTCGGCTTCGCGCCCAGCAGCGGGTCGGCGGCCGGCGGGCGCGCCGGCTCCTCGTGCGGGCCGCGCCCGTGCAGCCAGAGCATCGCGGCGACGCCGGCGAGGAGCAGGATGATGCTCGCCATCGACCACATCGCGGCGGAGGTCGTCATCACGTTGCCGACCAGCGGCTCGTGCGGCCAGTTGCTGGTGTAGGAAAGACCGGTCTCGCCGGGACGATCCGTCGACGCGGCCCAGGCCGACCAGAAGAAGAACGCGGCCAGCGCTTCGCGATCGGCCTGCGCCGGCACCATCCCGTCGGTCATCGCGTACTGGCCGCGAAGCGAGGCGAGCGCCGGATCGGTGCCGAACAGTGCCTCGTAGTGGGTCGCGACCTCGCGGATCGCCTGCGCGCGCAGCGTCGTCACCGTCACGGTGTCGCGCGCCTGGTCCCAGGTGTTGCGGCGCATCTCCTCGCGCACCTTCGCCTGGATCGCGGCACGATCGGCCTCGGTCGTCGCATCGCGTCGTTCGCCGGTGCCGCTGCCATCCGCGTCCGAGGAACGGCTCCGCTCGCGTGCGTGCAGCGCCGCGAGCGAGGTCGCCTCGCGGTGCAGCCAGTCGGCCGACCAGTCGGGGGCGACGTAGCCGCCGTGCCCCCAGACGCTGCCGGACTGCTGGCCACCGGCCGCGAGCCACGCCTGCTGGCCACGACGGATCTGTTCGCCGGTGAAGACGGTCTTGCCGTCGGTCGCGACGACGGTGTTCGGGATCGGTGGTGCGCTCAGGTAGATCTCCCAGCCGAGATACCCGAGCGCGCCGAAGGACAGCACGAAGATGAGGCCTAGCCAGCGCCACAGCCTGTTGTTGGTGTTCATTCGATGTTCCATTGATGCGGAGTTGCGTTGTACGACGTCGCCGTCGTGAAGGGATCTTAAAAGATATATATGCTGTACATCTTAAAGATCGTCGGTCAGAAGCAGGAAGCTTGATTCAGGTCAAGGGAAGGGCGATGGCGCGAATGCGCCCGGGGTGTCCTCGGTGGCCGTCAGCCGTCCTTTCCGTCCGCGCGGGTCGTGGTCAGCCACGGGGCGAACACCACCGCGTACAGCGCGAAGGCGGTCGCCCAGGCGGTCGCGGACCCGATCAGCGACCACACGAGCCACTGCGGTGCGACCAGCGGCAGCAGCACCCTCAGCAGCGCGGCGAGCATCACCAGCGCATAGGCGATCACCTCCGGCCTGGACGCCTTCAGCGCACGGCCGGTGTGGCCGCGCGCGGTGCGCGTGAGCATCCCGATGATCAGGCCGCCGGTCGCGCCGACGGCCAGTGCGTGCACGCCCGCAGACGCGGGGATCAGCCCTGCCTGCGCGAAGGCGAGCAGCAGGAAGCCGAGCGGCAGCCAGGCGTACGAGGCGTGGAGGATCCACAGGATCGGCCGGTCGCGCGTGACCCAGGGCTTCCACCGCCACTGGCGAAACGCGTGCGCGAGCGCGGCGGCGCCGAGCGACGCCGCGCCGATCGCGGGCGGCGACGGCAGGACCCAGCAGGCGAGCGCCACCACCGTCAGCGCGAGCGTCGCGCGCTCGAGCCGCGGATCCGATTCGATCGCCAGGCCCGGCGTGGCGCTTCGGGTGAAGGCGGGCACGACGCGGCCGGCGATCACGCATTCGATCGTCACGACGAGCGCGAGTCCGGCGTGGAGCGCCTGCATCGGCGGCACGTCGACGACGCCGAGCATCGCGAGGTGGAAGCACAGGTTCGCAAGCGCCAGCAGCAGCAGGATGCCGGCCAGCGCAAAGTTGCGCCGGTTGCGCGCCCGCACCAGCACGTCCAGCAGCACCATCGCCCCCACCGGCAGCAGCAGCAGGTCCAGGATCGCGTAGACGGTATAAGGCGCGACCACGGCGGCGAGCCGGGCCGCGAGCCAGGTGGCGAAAAGGGCGCCGAGCCGCGCGCCGCGCGGCGTGTCCAGCCCGGTCCAGGCCTTGCCCGCCGTCAGCAGGAAGCCGACGATCACCGCCACGGCGAATCCGAAGAGCATCTCGTGCGCGTGCCATGGCAGCGGCGCGACCGCCAGGGTCGCCGGAATGCCGCCCAGGTACATCGCGATCCAGTACGGGATCGCGATCACGGCGAAGACGCTCGCGCCGAGATAGAAGGGTCGGAACCCCAGCCGGAGCACCGGCCATCCGACCGGGCGCCGGCCGCCCGGTGTGGTCGAGGCGGCAATCGGTGCTATGGCTGGCTTCATCGTCGTGCCCGGCATCGGAGGGTGGTCGGTAATAGATGTATAATACATGCATCTTCACAGCGGCGGTTGATCGATGTCAAGATGCCGAGGCCGGCGGGCGACTACGCTGGGCGTGCCCTGAGCTGCCTCGCGTGCCGCCCCGATCGCATCGGCACGACGCACCCGCCCGTCGTGCCGATGCGCGGGCGTCGGCCTTCCAGCAGTACGACATGCAGTTCCCACCGCGTCCGGACGAACGATGAGACTCGCCGAATACACCGACTACAGCCTGCGGGTGCTGATGTACTGCGCGGCGAATCCCGAGCGTCTGGTGACGATCGCGGAACTCTCCGATCGGTTGCGGTTGTCGCGCAACCACCTGATGAAGATCGTCAACGATCTCGCCAGGCAGCGGGTGCTCGAGACGCTTCGTGGACGCGGCGGTGGACTTCGCCTGCTCAAGGCGCCGGCCGACATCCGGATCGGCGACATCGTGCGCAACGCCGAGACCGATTTCCGGCTGGTCGAGTGCTTCGAGCGCGGCACCAACACCTGCAACCTGACGCCGTCGTGCCGCCTCAAGGGGCTGCTCGGGCAGGCGATGCAGGCCTGGTTCGAGGTGCTCGACGGGTCGACGCTTGCCGATATCGCGGGCGCAGCGCCGGGGCGTCGCAGGCCGGTCGGGCCGGCGCCGCGCGACGCAGGCGCGTCGCCCGCGGTCGTGCCGCTCGTGCGCAGGCGCGCGCCGGTCGGTACGACGTGAGCGCCGCCGCCCGTCGCCGCGGGGTATAGTCGACGGATCGCCACGGATACGGCGCACGGAGGCACGACCGATGATCTTCCGCCAACTGTTCGAACCGCTCTCCAGCACCTACACGTACCTGCTCGGTTGCGAGGATACCGGTCGCGCGCTGCTGATCGACCCGGTGATCGTCACGGTCGACCGCGACCTGGCCGCGATCGATGCGCTCGGCCTCACGCTCGCGTGGACGCTGGACACGCACATCCACGCCGATCACATCACGGCCGCGCTCGAACTGAAGAACCGGGTCGGATCGATGATCGCCGCGCCGGCGCACGACCGGCTCGCGTGCGCCGACGCCGCGCTCGACGAGGGAACGCCGTTCGAGGTCGGCAGCCTGCGGATCGATCCGATCCACACGCCGGGTCACACCGCCGGGCACTTCGCGTATCGCGCGGGCGATCGCGTGTTCACCGGCGACGCGCTGCTGATCGACGGGTGCGGTCGAACCGATTTCCAGGGCGGTGATGCCGACACGCTCTACCGCAGCGTCACCGGCAAGCTGTTCTCGCTTCCGGACGATACGCTGGTCTATCCGGCGCACGACTACAGCGACCGGCGGGTGTCGACGATCGCGCAGGAGCGCAAGCGCAATCCGCGCCTGGGCGGCGGCCGTACGCTCGAGGACTTCCGGCACCTGATGTCGACGCTCGATCTACCCTACCCGAAGTTCATCGACTACGCGGTACCCGGCAACCGCCTGTGCGGCGTCTGCCCCGAGCAGCTCCCGGAGAAGCTCGCGATGTACTGCGGCCAGATGACCGAGAGCCGGCAGGGTTGAGCGTCGTGCCGCGACGGGCGGGGGGCCCTCAGCGACCCGCCCGGCGCCGCGCGGCATCCTTCAGCGCGCTCTGCAGCATCTCCTCGATGCTCGGGTGGTAGAACGGCATCTCCAGCAGCGCATCGACCGTCTCGCGACGCTGGATCGCCCAGGCGATCAGGTGCGCGAGGTGTTCGCCGTGGCTGCACACCAGGCTCGCGCCCAGCAGTCGGCCGCTGCGACGCGACGCGTACACGCGCAGCAGGTTCCCGGTCTCGCCGATGACCCGCGAACGGCCGTTGGCCGTCCCGAGCGCAGTGCCCACGATCGTCCGGTCGGGGTCGAGGTCGTTCCACCCGCGGCCCACCGAGGCGACGTCCGGATCGCTGAACACGATCGCGAGCGGGGTGCGTCGCGACGGCAGTGCGGCCACGTCGATCTCGCCGTCGAGCGACTGCGCCGCGGCCGCGGCGGCGATCGCGCCCTCGTCGGACGCTTCGTGCATCAGCGGGCGCAGGTTGCTCGCGTCGCCCGCGAGAAAGACGCGCGACGTGCCGACCCGCAGGCTGCGCGGGTCCGGCGCGGGTCGCCCCTGCGGATCCAGCGCCACGCCCGCCGCGCGCAGGTCGAGCGCCGCGAGCTCGGGCCGTCGGCCCAGCGCCGCGATCACGACGTCGACCTCGGCGCGATCGTCGCCGCTGCGCATCTCGATGGCGTTGCCGGCGAGCCCGGCCTCGACCGGTCGGCCGAGCCACATCGTCAGCTCGGTGGCGAAGCGCGCGATCGCCCGCGCACCGACCTCGGGGTCGGCGATGCCGGCGGGCAGCGGCTTCAGGTCGCCTGCGACGACCCGCACGCCGAGGCGCGACAGCGCAAGCCCGATCTCGAGGCCGATCGCCCCCAGGCCCAGGATGCCGACCCGCGCCGGAAGCGTCTCGAGCTCGAACAGGGTGTCGGTGGTGAGCAGCCGCTCGCGCGGTAGCTGCAGCGCAGGCGGCACGACCGGCCGCGAGCCGGTCGCGACGACGAAGGCGCCGGCGCGGATCGCGCGACCGTCGACATCGAGCGTGTCGGGTCCGGTGAAGCGTGCCGAGCCCATCACCAGCGCGTCGCCGGCGACCCGCTTCGTGAGCTCGACCGTGTCGGCGGCGAGCCGGTCCCGCGTGCGTCGGGCGTGGCGCCACAGCGCGTCGGGGCCGTGCACCGGCGGCGGCAGTTGCGCGCCGCCCGCGAGCGCTCGAAGGTCGGCCCACTGGCGCCCAGCGTGCAGTACCGCCTTCGACGGCATGCAGCCGACGCGCGCGCAGGTCGTGCCCAGCGGGCCGTGATCGACGAGCAGCGTCGACAGGCCGCGTCGGCGCAGCTCGGTGAATGCCTTCAGGCCGGCGGTGCCGGCGCCGACGACGACGGCGTCGACGCGGGTCGATTCGCTCATGCGGCGGTACCTCGATCGGGATCCGCCGACATTGAACGCGGCTTTCGCGAACGACGCATTGATGCGCGACAAGTCCTCGGGTCCCGTCCGGTGCCGCCGCCGCGCTACCGTCGCGCCACCGTCTCGCCGGACGCACGGTCGCATATCATGCAAGCTGCGACGTCAATCCAACCTGGAGCCCCACATGAGCGATATCGTGATCGTTGCCGCCGCCCGCACGGCAGTCGGAAAATTCGGCGGCGCGCTCGCCGCCACGCCCGCGACCGCGCTCGGCGCGGCGGTGCTCAAGGCGTTGCTCGCTCGCGCGAAGCTCGAGGGCGCGCAGGTCGACGAGGTCATCCTCGGGCAGGTGCTGCAGGCCGGGTGCGGCCAGAATCCGGCGCGCCAGGCGGTGATCGGCGCGGGCCTGCCGCACGCGGTGCCGGCGATGACGATCAACAAGGTCTGCGGTTCGGGCCTCAAGGCGGTGATGCTCGCCGCACAGGCGATCCGCGACGGCGACAGCAACATCGTCATCGCCGGCGGCCAGGAGAGCATGAGCACCGCGCCGCACGTGCTGCCGCACTCGCGCGACGGCCAGCGCATGGGCGACTGGAAGATGGTCGACACGATGATCGTCGACGGGCTGTGGGACGTCTACAACCAGTACCACATGGGCATCACCGCCGAGAACGTCGCCAAGCAGTACGGCATCGGTCGCGCCGAGCAGGACGCGCTCGCGCTCGCGAGCCAGCAGAAGGCCGCCGCCGCGCAGGACGCCGGCAGGTTCAAGGACGAGATCGTGCCCTTCGAGATCCCGCAGCGCAAGGGCGACCCGATCGTGTTCGCAGCCGACGAATACATCAACCGCCGGACCAGCGCCGAGGCGCTCGCGGGGCTGCGCCCGGCCTTCGACAAGGCGGGCAGCGTGACGGCTGGCAACGCGTCGGGGCTGAACGACGGGGCTGCAGGCGTCGTCGTGATGGCGGCCAAGACCGCCGAGAAGCTGGGGCTCGAGCCGCTGGGCCGCATCGCGAGCTACGCGAGCGCCGGTCTCGACCCGAGCATCATGGGCATGGGGCCCGTGCCGGCCGCGAAGCGCGCGCTCGAGCGCGCGGGCTGGAAGCCCGCCGACCTGGACCTGCTCGAGATCAACGAGGCCTTCGCGGCGCAGGCCTGCGCGGTGCACAAGGAGATGGGCTGGGACACCAGCAAGGTCAACGTCAACGGCGGGGCGATCGCGATCGGGCATCCGATCGGCGCGTCCGGGTGCCGCATCCTGGTCACGCTGCTGCACGAGATGAAGCGGCGCGACGCGAAGAAGGGCATCGCGTCGCTGTGCATCGGCGGCGGCATGGGCGTCGCGCTGACGATCGAACGCTGAAGCGCCGCCGACGGCACGCAGTCGCAGGCGTGCCGTCGGCGCGCGTACGCCGCTGGCGCACGTCGTGCCTTGAGCGGCGTCAATGCGGCTCGTGCCGCACCGGTTATCCTCGACGCAAGATCACGAGACCCGCTGGAGGCGCAAGCATGTACGAAAAGATCCTGGTTCCCGTCGACGGCAGCCCCACCTCGACCCGCGGGCTCGACGAAGCGATCAAGCTCGCCGGCCTCACCGGCGGGCGCATCTGCCTCTTCCACGCGATCGACGAATTCGTCTACACGGCCGGCGTCGACGGCTTCGGCGGTGCCGCCGCGATCGGCGCGGGCATGATCCCGGAGATCCGAAAGGGCGGCGAGCGCATCCTCGAGGAGGCGAAGCTGCGGGCCGAGGCGAGCGGGATCGGCGCCGAGACCGTGATGGCCTCGACCATCGACGGGCGCATCAGCGACCTCACGATCGCGCAGGCCAGGGCGTGGGATGCCGACCTGATCGTGCTGGGCACGCACGGGCGTCGCGGCGTCGGACGCGCGCTGATGGGCAGCGACGCGGAGCAGATCCTGCGTCAGGCGCCGGTGCCGGTGCTGCTGGTGCGCGCGCTCGCGCCCGACGGCGGCGCCTGATCGGCTCGCCCGATCGGCTCGCCAGATCAGGTCGCCAGATCAGGTCGCCTGGTCGTCGATCAGCGGGTTGGGTTTCGCGAGCACGGCCAGCGACCGGAGGTCGGTGAGCCGCACGCGCGGGCCGTCGACCTCGACGCCATAGGGCTTCAGCGTATTGAAGGCCCGCGACAGGTTCTCGGGTGTCATCGCGAGCAGTGCCGCGAGCGTGCGCTTGTCGTGCGGCAGCGTCAGATCGCCGGTGCCGCCCTGTTCGGCGTGCAAGCGCAGCAGCCGGTTCGCGAGTCGCTCGACGGCCGTGCGCAGCTTGAGCGCCTTGAGCTCCTTGATCACCGAACGGTAGCCGTTGGCCTGCTCGACGACGATCGCGCGCGCGAAGGCCGCGTCCTCCTCGAAAGCCTGCCGAACGCTCTCCGCCGGGATCATCAGCACCCGTGAGCGCGTACTGGTACGCGCGGACATCAGGTAGGCCGCGTCCTTGAGCACCGCCGCGAGGATGAAGGTGCCGTTGGCGAGCACCATGCCGAAGGTCGCCTCGCGGTTGTTCGATCGCGCGAAGAGCTCGACGCAGCCGTCGACGACGATGTAGAGGAAGTCTGCGGGATCGCCCTCGCGGATCAACTCGACCTGCGGCGGGAAGATCTGGAAGTAGGCCGCCAGCATCATCGTGTCGAAGCTCGATGCGGCCATGCTCTCGAAGAGCGGGAGGCCCCGGATCTCGGGTAGGTCAGCTGCGCGCACCGTCGGTCCAGCAGGGTTTGATGCTTGATTTCCATCAAGAATGTAATTGATCGAATAGGGGATCGCAACCCTCGCGTCCCTGCGTGACGGTTGATCGGCGCAACCGTCGGCACAGACGTTTTTCACGGCCGGTCTTGTTTCGTCGACCGCGCGTGCCGCCTTTGATGCATGTCAAGGGAATCATTCCTCGCGCCGTCGATGCTTGTCGCCGCCGGGCCGCTTTCGAAGGCCCGCGACGACCGGAAACTCGACGAAAAAGGGGCACGAACCGTGCAGACCACGACAGGAAGCGGCACCGCGCCCCGGGGGGGCGGCGGCTCGCCGGCGCTACCCCCGGGCGTCACGCCCGCGACTCAGAACCGGGTACTCGGCATGAGTACCTTCGCCTTCACGATCTGCTTTGCCGTCTGGACGATCTTTTCGATCATCGGCGTACAGATCAAGAAGGACCTCGGCCTCAGCGACACCGAATTCGGACTTCTCGTCGGCACGCCGATCCTCACCGGTTCGCTGTCGCGGATCTTCCTCGGCATCTGGACCGACCAGTACGGCGGGCGGATCGTCTACGTGCTGACGATGATCTTCGCCGCCGCGGCGACCTGGCTGCTGTCGACCGAGACGACCTACGCGACGATGCTCGTCGCCGCGCTGGGCGTGGGCCTGGCCGGCGGATCGTTCGCGGTCGGCGTCGCGTACGTGTCGAAGTGGTATCCGCGGGAGAAGCAGGGCACTGCGCTCGGGATATTCGGCGTCGGCAACGTCGGTGCCGCGGTGACGAAGTTCGTCGCGCCCTTCGTGATGGTGTCGTTCGGCTGGACGATGGTCGCGAAGGTCTGGGCGCTCGCGCTGCTCGTGACCGCGGTCGTGTTCTGGTTCACGACCGAGGACGATCCGGACCTCAAGGCGCGTCGCGCGACGGGCCGCAGGCCCGCCGGCATCCTCGAGCAGATGGCCCCGCTGAAGAACCTGCAGGTGTGGCGCTTCTCGATCTACTACTTCTTCGTGTTCGGCGGCTTCGTCGCGCTGTCGCTTTGGCTGCCGCGCTACCTCATCGGCGTGTACGGGCTGGACATCCGCACCGCCGGCATGATCGCGGCGTTCTACTCGATCCCGGCGTCGATCTTCCGCGCCTACGGCGGCCACCTGTCCGATCGGTTCGGCGCGCGCTCGATCATGTACTGGACCTTCGGCGTCGGCATGCTGATGACCTTCATGCTGTCGTATCCGAACACGAGCTACGTGATCCACGGCATCAAGGGCGACATCACCTTCGCCACCAGCATGGGCCTGATCCCGTTCATGGTCGCGATCTTCGTGCTCGGCTTCTTCATGTCGCTCGGCAAGGCGGCGGTCTACAAGCACATTCCGGTCTACTACCCGAACAACGTCGGCGCGGTCGGCGGCATCGTGGGGCTGGTCGGCGGGCTCGGCGGCTTCGTGCTGCCGCTCGTCTTCGGCGTGCTGCTCGACGTGACCGGGGTGTGGACGAGCTCGTTCATGCTGCTGTTCGCGATCGTGACGGTGTCGATGCTCTGGATGCACTTCTCGATCCGTGCGATGGAGCGCAAGGCGATGAGCGTCGCCGCGGCCGAGGCGCTGCCCGAACTGCCCGAGATGCAGCCGATCCACGGTGCCGGGCACAAGGGCGCGCTGTCGGGCCACACGATCGAGGACTGGCGTCCGGACGATGCGCAGTTCTGGCAGCAGCAGGGCCGGCGCATCGCGCAGCGCAATCTGTGGATCTCGATTCCGGCGCTGCTGCTCGCCTTCTCGATCTGGATGGTCTGGAGCGTCGTCGTCGCGAAGCTGCCTGCGATCGGGTTCAAGTACACGACCGACCAGCTGTTCTGGCTCGCCGCGCTGCCGGGCCTGTCGGGCGCGACGCTGCGGATCTTCTATTCGTTCATGGTGCCGATCTTCGGTGGGCGCCTGTGGACGACGATCTCGACCGCGTCGCTGCTGATACCGGCCTTCGGCATCGGCTACGCGGTGCAGAACCCGCAGACGCCCTACCTGATCTTCCTCGTCCTCGCGCTGCTGTGCGGCCTGGGCGGCGGCAACTTCGCGTCGTCGATGTCGAACATTTCGTTCTTCTTCCCGAAGAAGGAGAAGGGCAACGCGCTCGCGCTGAATGCCGGCCTGGGCAACCTCGGCGTCAGCGTCATGCAGTTCCTCGTGCCGCTGGTGATCACCGCCGGCGTGTTCGGCACGATCGGCGGCGAGCCGGTGAAGATCGCCGACGGCTCGAGCCTGTGGATCCAGAATGCCGGCTTCGTGTGGGTGCCGTTCCTGATCGTGGCGACGCTCGCGTCGTGGTTCGGCATGAACGACATCGCGTCGGCGAAGGCGTCGTTCGCCGAGCAGTCGGTGATCTTCAGCCGCAGGCACAACTGGATCATGTGCTGGCTCTACACCGGCACCTTCGGCTCGTTCATCGGCTACTCGGCGGGCTTCCCGCTGCTCGCGAAGACGCAGTTCCCCGAGGT
Organism: Lautropia sp.; assembly: GCA_050248115.1. Lineage (GTDB taxonomy): Bacteria > Pseudomonadota > Gammaproteobacteria > Burkholderiales > Burkholderiaceae_E > Lautropia. Next base: position 197,542 of record JBFWSZ010000004.1, on the reverse strand, counting down.
GAACTCGCTGCCCTTCATCTTCCTGGGGCCGCTGGTCGGGGCGCTGTCGCGTGCCGCGACCGGCTGGGTGTCGGACCGGTACGGCGGCGGTCGGGTCACCTTCTGGAACTTCCTGCTGATGATCGTCGGCGTCGGCGGCGTGCTGTTCTTCCTGGGCATCAAGGCGCAGCCGGGCGCGTTCTGGGGCTTCTTCGCGATGTTCATGGTGCTGTTCTTCGCGACCGGTGTGGGCAACGCGTCGACCTTCCAGATGATCCCGGTGATCATGCGCAGGGAAGTCGACCGGCTGATGCCCCAGCTCGCCGGCCCGGACCGCATCCGCCAGGCGGAGAAGGAGTCGGCGGCGATCATCGGCTTCACGTCGGCGGTCGCGGCCTACGGCGCCTTCTTCATCCCGAAGTCCTACGGCAGCTCGATCGCGGCGACCGGCGGTCCGGAGGCCGCGCTGTGGTGCTTCCTCGCGTTCTACGTCAGCTGCGCGCTGATCACCTGGTTCGTGTACACGCGCCGCGGCGGGCTGCTCCACGCGATCGAGCGAGGCGGAGCCGTCGCTCAGGCGCCGGTGCCGGCATCGCCGGACGGCGACGCGTACGGACAGGCCGGCGCCGAGGCGGCGCGCACCGCGGCCTGATCCGGCGACACGCATCGAGGGCGCCGCGCGCGCGGCGCCCCAATCCAAGGAGTTTTTCCCGATGAGTCACTTTCTCGATCGCCTGACGCATTTCAGGCTGCCAACCGAGTCCTTCTCCGGCGGTCACGGCATCGCCACCGGCGAAGACCGAACCTGGGAGGACGCCTACCGCAACCGGTGGGCGCACGACAAGATCGTGCGCAGCACGCACGGCGTGAACTGCACCGGTTCGTGTTCCTGGAAGATCTACGTCAAGGGGGGCATCGTCACCTGGGAGACGCAGCAGACCGACTATCCCCGCACCCGCTGGGACATGCCGAACCACGAGCCCCGCGGCTGTGCGCGCGGCGCCAGCTACTCGTGGTACCTGTACAGCGCGAACCGGGTCAAGTATCCGATGGTGCGCGGGCGCCTGATCCGGCGCTGGCGCGCGGCGCTCGCGGTCAGCCCGACCCCGGTCGACGCGTGGGCGTCGATCGTCGAGGACGATGCGGCTCGACGCGACTACCAGCAGGTTCGCGGCATGGGCGGCTTCGTGCGCAGCAGCTGGGAGGAGGTCAACGAGCTGATCGCGGCGGCCAACGTCTACACGATCAAGCGCCACGGCCCGGACCGCGTCATCGGCTTTTCGCCGATCCCTGCGATGAGCATGATCAGCTACGCCGCGGGCTCGCGCTACCTGAGCCTGATCGGCGGGGTGTGCATGAGCTTCTACGACTGGTACTGCGACCTGCCGCCGGCGAGCCCGCAGGTGTGGGGCGAGCAGACCGACGTGCCCGAGTCGGCGGACTGGTACAACAGCACCTACATCATCGCGTGGGGGTCCAACGTCCCCCAGACCCGCACCCCCGACGCGCACTTCTTTACCGAGGTCCGCTACAAGGGCGCGAAGACCGTCGCGGTGACGCCGGACTACAGCGAGGTCGCGAAGCTCGCCGACGTCTGGATGCATCCGAAGCAGGGCACCGACGCGGCGATCGCGATGGCGATGGGTCACGTCGCGCTCAACGAGTTCTACTTCAGGACCCGCAGCCCGTACTTCGACGACTACGCCCGGCGATTCACCGACCTGCCGCTGCTCGTGCGCCTGCGTGAGCACACGCTGGCCGACGGCAGCACGACGCTGGTGCCCGACCGCTACGTGCGCGCGAGCGACTTCGACGGCAGGCTCGGGCAGGACAACAACGCCGAATGGAAGACGGTCGCCTTCGACACCGACGGCCGCGCGGTGCTGCCCAACGGCTCGATCGGCTTTCGCTGGGGCCCCGAAGGCAGGCGCGATGCCGCGCACTGGAATCTCGAGGACCGGGAGGCGCGCCACGATGCAAGGGTCAGGCTCAAGCTGTCGGTGCTGGAGGACGGCGAGCAGGCGCACGAGATCGTCGACGTCGGACTGCCGTACTTCGGCGGCATCGAGACGCCGCACTTCACGGCCAACGCGCAGGCCGGCGACGTGAATCGGGTCCGGGTGCCGGCGGTGCGGCTGAAGCTGCGCGCGGGCGGCAACGCCGGCGCCGCGGACGGCGGCGGCGAGCAGGTGCTCGTCGCGACGGTCTTCGACCTGCAGGTGGCGCAGTACGGCATCGATCGCGGGCTCGGCTCGGGCGCGGCCTCGTACGAGGACGACGCGCCGTACACGCCGGCCTGGGCCGAGAAGGTGACCGGCGTGCCGGCCGCGCAGATCATCGGGGTCGCGCGCGAGTTCGCCGCGAACGCGCACCGGACCGAGGGCAGGTCGATGGTGATCATCGGCGCCGCGATGAACCACTGGTACCACGCCGACATGAACTACCGCGGCGTCGTGAACCTGCTGATGATGTGCGGCTGCATCGGCAAGAGCGGCGGCGGGTGGGCGCACTACGTCGGCCAGGAGAAGCTGCGCCCGCAGACGGGCTGGTTGCCGCTCGCGTTCGCGCTCGACTGGATCCGCCCGCCGCGCCAGCAGAACAGCACCAGCTTCTTCTACGCGCACACCGACCAGTGGCGCTACGAGAAGCTCGATCTCTCGGAGATCGTGTCCCCGCTGGCCGACAAGGCGGCGTACGCCGGCGCCATGATCGACTACAACGTGCGCGCCGAGCGCATGGGGTGGCTGCCGAGCGCGCCGCAACTGAAGACGAACCCGATCCAGGTGGTCAAGGATGCCGCCGCCGCGGGCATGGCGCCGAAGGACTACGTCGTCAAGGCGCTGAAGGACGGCAGCCTCGAGATGAGCTGCGAGGATCCGGATGCGCCGCAGAACTGGCCGCGCAACCTGTTCGTCTGGCGATCGAACCTGCTGGGCTCGAGCGGCAAGGGTCACGAGTACTTCCTGAAGCACCTGCTGGGCACCGACAACGGCGTGCAGGGCAAGGACCTGGGCGCGGACGACGCGAAGCCGAGCGAGGTGGTCTGGCACGACGCGGCGCCCGAGGGCAAGCTCGACCTGCTGGTGACGCTGGACTTCAGGATGAGCACCACCTGCCTGTACAGCGACATCGTGCTGCCGACCGCGAGCTGGTACGAGAAGAACGACCTGAACACCAGCGACATGCATCCGTTCATCCACCCGCTGTCGACCGCGGTCGATCCGGTGTGGCAGGCGAGGAGCGACTGGGACATCTACAAGGGCTTCGCCAAGGCGTTCAGCGAGGTCTGCGTGGGGCACCTCGGCGTCGAGAAGGAGGTCGTGCTCACGCCGCTGATGCACGATACGCCGGCCGAGCTCGCGCAGCCCTTCGAGGTCAGGGAGTGGAAGCGGGGCCAGTGCGAGCTGATTCCCGGCAAGACCGCGCCGCAGATCGCGGTCGTCGAACGCGACTACCCGAACGTGTACAAGCGCTTCACCGCGCTCGGCCCGCTGATGGCCAAGGCCGGCAACGGCGGCAAGGGGATCGCGTGGAACACCGAGACCGAGGTCGCGCAGCTCGGCGAGCTCAACGGGGTCGTGCGCGAGGAGGGCGTGACGAAGGGCATGCCGAGCATCGAGTCCGACATCGACGCGTGCGAGGTCGTGCTGCAGCTCGCGCCCGAGACCAACGGCCACGTCGCCGTCAAGGCGTGGGCGGCGCTGGGCAAGGCGACCGGTCGCGAGCACGCGCACCTCGCACTGCATCGCGAGGACGAGAAGATCCGCTTTCGCGACATCCAGGCGCAGCCGCGAAAGATCATCTCGAGCCCGACCTGGAGCGGGATCGAGAGCGAGACCGTCAGCTACAACGCCGGCTACACGAACGTGCACGAGCTGATCCCGTGGCGCACGCTCACCGGTCGCCAGCAGTTCTACCAGGATCACCCGTGGATGATCGCCTTCGGCGAGGCGCTGTCGACCTACCGGCCGCCGGTCGACCTGAAGGCCACCGGCCAGATCCACAACGCGCGTGGGAACGGCAATCCGGAGATCCTGCTGAACTTCATCACGCCGCACCAGAAGTGGGGCATCCACAGCACCTATACCGACAACCTGATCATGCTGACGCTGAACCGCGGCGGCCCGGTGGTCTGGCTGTCGGAGGACGACGCGAAGCGGGCGGGCATCGTCGACAACGACTGGGTCGAACTGTTCAACGTCAACGGCGCGATCGCGGCCCGGGCGGTCGTGAGCCAGCGGGTGAACCCCGGCATGGTCATGATGTACCACGCGCAGGAGAAGATCATCAACACGCCCGGTTCGCAGATCACCGGCGCGCGCGGCGGGATCCACAACTCGGTCACCCGCATCGTGCTCAAGCCCACGCACATGATCGGCGGCTACGCGCAGCTGAGCTACGGCTTCAACTACTACGGCACGATCGGCACCAATCGCGACGAGTTCGTCGTCGTGCGGAAGATGAGCAAGGTCGACTGGCTGGACACCCCGCGTGACGATCATCTCGCGCCAGCCTTCCAGTCACAAGGAGAAAACCCGTGAAAGTGCGTGCCCAGATCGGCATGGTGCTCAACCTCGACAAGTGCATCGGTTGCCACACCTGCAGCGTGACCTGCAAGAACGTCTGGACCAGCAGGCCGGGCGTCGAATACGCATGGTTCAACAACGTCGAGACGAAGCCCGGCATCGGCTACCCGAAGGAGTGGGAGAACCAGCGCAGGTGGAACGGCGGCTGGGTCAGGCGCGCCGACGGCGCGATCGAACCCCGCCAGGGCGGCAAGTGGAAGCTGCTGATGCGGATCTTCGCGAATCCGAACCTGCCGCAGATCGACGACTACTACGAGCCGTTCACCTACGACTACGAGCACCTGCACGGCGCGCCGGAGATGAAGGCGGCGCCGACCGCGAGGCCGCGTTCGCTGATCACCGGCCAGCGCATGGAGAAGATCGAGTGGGGCCCGAACTGGGAGGAGATCCTGGGCGGCGAGTTCGCAAAGCGCAGCAAGGACGCGAACTTCGAGCAGGTCCAGAAGGACATCTACGGGCAGTTCGAGAACACCTTCATGATGTACCTGCCGCGCCTGTGCGAGCACTGCCTGAACCCCACCTGCGTCGCGTCCTGCCCCAGCGGCAGCATCTACAAGCGCGAGGAGGACGGCATCGTGCTGATCGACCAGGACAAGTGCCGGGGCTGGCGGATGTGCGTGTCCGGCTGCCCGTACAAGAAGATCTACTACAACTGGAAGAGCGGCAAGGCCGAGAAGTGCATCTTCTGCTATCCGCGGATCGAGGCGGGGCAGCCGACGGTGTGCTCGGAGACCTGCGTCGGTCGCATCCGCTACCTCGGCGTGCTGCTGTACGACGCCGATCGGATCGAGGCTGCCGCCAGCGTCGAGCGCGACAAGGACCTGTACCACGCGCAGCTCGACATCTTCCTCGATCCCCACGACCCCAGGGTGATCGAGCAGGCGCGGGCGGACGGCATCCCCGAGGCCTGGCTCGCGGCCGCGCGCAGCAGCCCGGTCTACAAGATGGCGGTCGACTGGAAGGTCGCGCTGCCGCTGCACCCGGAGTACCGCACGCTGCCGATGGTCTGGTACGTGCCGCCGCTCTCGCCGATCACCTCGGCCGCGAACGCGGGCCACGTCGGCGGCAATGGCGAGATCCCCGACGTCGGCCAGCTGCGGATCCCGGTCAGGTACCTCGCGAACCTGCTGACCGCGGGTGACACCGCGCCGGTCGTGCGCGCGCTCGAGCGGATGCTGGCGATGCGGGCCTACCAGCGCGGCAAGCACGTCGACGGCGTGCCGAACCGCGCAGCGATCGAGCAGGTCGGGCTCGACGAGACGACGGTCGAGGACATGTACCGGACGATGGCGATCGCGAACTACGAGGATCGCTTCGTGATCCCGACGACGCACCGCGAGTATGCGGAGAACGCGTTCAACGTGCGCGGCGGCTGCGGCTTCAGCTTCGGCAACGGATGCTCCGAGGGGGTCGGCGAGACCAGCCTCTTCGGCAGCGAGAAGAAGCGGACGATCCCGATCAAGGTGGAGGTGCAGGCATGAGACCGCTCGAGCGCGTTGCGACGCGCGACGAACCGCGGCGGCAGCCGTCGGCGATGACGGTGACGCTCAGGGCGCTCGCGCACCTGCTCGGCTACCCGGATCGCACGCTCATGGCGCACCTGCCCGAGCTGCGCCAGGCGCTCCACGACGAAGCCGCGCTCGGCGCGGCGCGCCTCGCCGGGATCGACAAGCTGATCGAGCGCCTCGCCGGCGGGCGGAGCAGGCCCGACGGATCGCCGATCGCCGACACGCGCGCCGCACAGCGCGCGATCGACAACGAGATGGCCTACGTCGAGACCTTCGATCGCGGCCGCGCGACCTCGCTGCACCTGTTCGAGCACGTGCACGGCGACTCGCGCGATCGCGGGCCGGCGATGATCGACCTGGTCCGCACCTACGAGGCGGCCGGCCTGCTCCTCGCCGACGGCGAGTTGCCCGACTACCTGCCGGTGGTGCTCCAGTACGCGTCGACGCAGCCGCAGCCGGAGGCGGTCGCGTTCCTCGGCGAGATCGCGCACATCGTGCGCGCGATCTTCAGCGCGCTCGTCAGGCGCGAGAGCCCCTACGCGGCCGTGCTCGGCGCGCTGCTCGACCTCGCCGGCGAGCGCGCGGAGGCGGTCGGCGTCGAGGCCGACGAGGACCTGGACGCGAGCTGGGCCGAACCGGCGGCCTTCGACGGCTGCTCGGCCCACGGACAGGCCGCGCCGGGGGCGGTCGCGCCGGCCCCCGGGTACGCGGCGACGGGGCAGCCGATCCGGATCCACCGGCGGCGCGCCCCCGACCACGGCATTGCAACGAGGAACTGACATGCACGACTTCTTCTTCAGCGTCTATCCCTACATCTGCCTGGCGGTGTTCCTGATGGGGAGCCTCGCGCGCTTCGATCGCGACCAGTACACCTGGAAGAGCGACTCATCGCAGCTGCTGCGCGCGGGCCAGCTGCGCTGGGGCAGCAACCTGTTCCACGTCGGGATCCTGTTCCTGTTCTTCGGGCACTTCGTCGGCCTGCTCACGCCGCACGCGATCTACCAGCACTTCATCACGCCGCAGAACAAGCAGCTGCTCGCGATCTGGTCGGGCGGCTTCGCCGGCCTGCTGTGCTTCGTCGGGTTGACGCTGCTGCTGCACCGGCGCATGTTCGACCCGCGTATCCGACTCACCAGCCACCGCACCGACCTGGCGATCCTGCTGATCCTCTGGCTGCAACTCGTGATCGGCCTGGTCACGCTGCCGTATTCGATGTCGCACGCCGACGGCGGCGCGATGATGGCGCTCGCCGACTGGGCACAGCGCATCGTCACGTTCCGGCCCGACGCGGCAGGGCTCGTCGCGCTGAACTGGCCATACAAGGTCCACTTGGTGCTAGGCATGACGATCTTCCTGCTGTTCCCGTTCAGCCGGCTCGTGCACGTGTGGAGCGGCTTCGGCACGCTGGCCTACGTGCTGCGGCCGTACCAGGTCGTCCGGTCGCGGCGGCTCAACCTGCCCGGCTACCCGGCGACGCGCGGCGCAGCGGGCGCACCGCGCGCGTCGGCCACCCAGGCGACGCCGGCCGCGCCGGCGATCGGCGACGAGCCCGGCATCGCGACCGCCGGGCGCGGGAGGTGACGGCGATGGATGCACGCGAATTGACGCGGCGACGCGACCCGGCGCCGGCAATCGAGCCGACATTCGAGCCGGCATTCGGGCCGGCATTCGAGCCGGCAATCGAGCAGGGGGTCGAGCCGGACATGCGGCCCGACGCGGGCCCCGATCAGGTGCCGCGCGTCAACGGGGTCGCCCTCGCCGGCCCGGGCGAGACGCCCGACGCCGCCGAGCTGCGCCAGCGCGCGTGCACCGAACTGCTGCGCCAGGAAGCGATGCGCGAGGGACTGCTCGCGAGCGACGATCCGGTACCGGTCGGCGGCGTCGGCACCGAGGCGGCGAGCGACGCGATCGAGGCGCTGCTCGAGAAGCGGGTGGCGCAGGTCGCGCCCGACGAGGCGGCATGCCGCCGGTACCACGCGAGCCACGCCGCCGACTTCACGGTCGGCGAGCGGGTGCTCGCGCGCCACGTGCTGTTCGCCGTGACGCCGGGCGTCGACGTCACGGCGCTGCGGGCCAGGGCCGAGGCCACGCTGCTCGAGCTCCGGGCCAGCGGCGATGCGGTCGACGAGCGCTTCGCGGCCGCGGCGCTCGCGTGTTCCAACTGCCCGAGCGGCGCGCACGGCGGCGCGCTCGGCTGGCTCGAGCGCGCGGACTGCGCGCCGGAGTTCGCGGCGGCGCTGTTCGGCTCCGCCGAAGTCGGCGTGCTCGCGCGACTCGTCCACAGCCGCTTCGGGCTGCACGTCGTCGAGGTGCTGGCGCGGGTTCCCGGTGAACTGCAGCCCTTCGAGGCGGTCCGGCGCGCGATCGAACAGGCGCTGACGCGCCAGCGCTTCGCGACCGCGCTTCGCGACTACCTCGAGCAGTTGGCCGGTCGCGCGCGGCTCGACGGCGTCGACCTCGAGGCGCCGACGACGGCGCCCGGCGCCTGAGGTCGAGGTCGCGGCCATGCGTGCCCCGGACGCTCGGACCGTCCGCCGGACCGCCGGCGTGCCGACGCCGCCGGGCGCCGGGCGGGATGCGCTCGAGAACGCGGTCCGGACGCTCGCGCGCACGCCGGCCCCCGCACTGCTCGCCGATCCGCTCGAGTACCTGGCCGAGGAGCACTTCCGCCAGCGATGCCTCTGCCAGCTCCTCGACGCCGTCGCGAACGACGGCAGGCGTCGACGCGCCGAGATCCGCACGGCCGTCGCGTACTTCCGCGGCGACTTCGCGCTGCACGTGCGCGACGAGCAGGACGATCTGTTCCCGATGCTGCGATCGCTCGCCGCTGCCGAGGATGCGATCGACGCGCTGCTCGACTCGCTGACGGCCGACCACGCGCGCGACGCGTCGATCGGCCGGCGGGTCGTGTCGCTGCTCGAGGCGCTGCTCGAGCGCGACGAGCCGGGCCCGGGCCTGGACGCCGATGCGTCGCGCGAGATCGCGGGCTTCTCCGGCGCCGAGCGGCGCCACCTGATGCTCGAGAACGCGATCGTGCTGCCGCTCGCACGCATCCGGCTCGATGCGGCGCACCGTCGCCTGCTGTCGGCCCGGATGGCGGCACGGCGCGCGGTGCCGCGTGCGCAGGATCCGGCAACACCACGCGGGGAACACGATGCTCGCTGACCTGTTCGTGCACAACCGTCGGTGGGCCGAGGCCCGGCAGCGCGATGATCCGCGCTACTTCGCACGGCTCGCGGCACTGCAGCGCCCGGAATACCTGTGGATCGGGTGCTCGGACAGCCGCGTGCCGGCGAACGTCATCACCGGCCTGCAGCCCGGCGAGGTGTTCGTGCATCGCAACGTCGCCAACCTCGTGCACCGCGCCGACATCAACCTGCTGTCGGTGCTCGAGTTCGCGGTCGACGTGCTCGAGGTGAAGCACGTCATCGTCTGCGGCCATCACGGCTGCGGCGGCGTGCGCGCGGCGATCGACGGCCGTCGCCACGGTGTCGTCGACCACTGGCTCCAGCCGGTGAGGGACGTCGCGGACCAGGCCCGTGCCGAGCTCGATGCGCTCCCCGACGCGCAGGAGCGGCTCGACCGACTGTGCGAGCTGAGCACCCGCGCCCAGGTCGACAGCCTCGCGCGCACGCCGATCGTGCAGGCGGCGTGGAAGCGCGGCAGGGCGCTCAGCATCCACGCCTGGGTCTACGGGCTGCACGACGGCCTGCTGCGCGACCTGGTCTGCGATCTCGAGCGCGGCGGCGCGCCGGGGTATCTCGGGGATCGCTGAAGCGGTACGCCCAACGCCCGGCGCGTGTGCGGCGCGGTCGGTCCCGGTGGCGCCCGGGCCTCAGCGGCTCAGGACGGCCGAGAGCGAGTCCGGGAGCTGGGCGCCGCGGCGGACGTGCGCCGCGAGCTGGCCGGTGACGCGCAGGTACCAGTCGGACGGGAGCTCGCAGCCGTCCGCGTCGAGCGCGATCAGGCCGGTGGAGGCCGGCAGTCGCGCGGTGCGGGTCTCGACCGGCATGATGGCGGTCCCTTCGTCGACCTCGTCGAACATCGCGACGAACAGGCTGCGCGACCCGGCGGCGATCCGGCTCCTGCCCTGCTCCCAGAGAAAATCGCCGCAGCGCCGCGGGATCCGATTCGGCAGCGCCTGGTCGAGGTGTCCGCGAACGGTCATCAGGTTGGCCCACGAGAACCCGGGGAACACGACCGGAAGGTAGCCGATCCCGAGGCGCCGGGTCTCGGCGAGGTCGCCTTCGACGACGTTGCGAACGAAGTGCTGGTCGGATGCACGGTCGGCGTAGCGACCGACCGCCCAGGGGCTGAGCACGTCGTAGGCGCGATAGACCCCCGACCACGTCGCGTCCGCCTTCGCGTCGCCCGACAGCGTTCGCCACTGCGAGGGGACGCCGCCGATCAGCACGGCACCGGCGCGATCGCCCGCGGCGCCTCGCAGGTCCTTCATCAGCGCGAGCACCCGTTCCGGATCGCCGGGGCGGTCGGTGAAGCCGAAGCCCCACAGCTGGAGCAGCGGGGCGTCCTCGTGCCGCAGGTACGCGGGACTGTCCGTGATCCTCAGCGTCGTGCTCAGGTGCCGCCAGTCGGACCGCAGGTCGTCGTACACCGACGCCGCGCTCGCCCCGCTGACGTCGTAGGTCACGTAGAAGACCCGCCCGTGGCGCTGCGCGGCGTCGCGCACGCCGGCGAGGATGCGGTCGCTGCGCTCGCGCTCGATGGGGTCGCCGAGCGGGCCGACGAATCGTTGCACGGCCGCGCCGTCGATGCCGTGTTCGGCCATCCACGCGAAATGCCGGTCGATCACCTCGGCCGACTGCGACGAATAGACCATCACCGGGCTGGCGTCGGCGCGCCGCAGCGGCGTCTCGCACAACGCCGACGCCGGCAGTCCGGTGACGTCCGGCAGCATGTCGACCGTCAGCGTCGAGGGTTCGCCGGCGGGCCCGTCGAACCAGTGCCGCCACCGCGGCGCACCGGGTCCGTCAGCCGGGCAGCCGAACCAGCCCTGGTAGCCGACGATCAGCCGCGACTCGAGCGACTTGGCGGCAGACGGGCCGTCGGGTGCCGACGGCGCCGCCGCGCCGTCGGACGACACGAGCCTCGGCTGGCCACCGCCGCCGCCACCGCCACCGCCGCAGCTCCCGAGACACACGCTCATCGCCAGCGCCATCGCCGCCATCGACGCTGCGCGAGGATGGCGAGGCGGGTGCCGGTTCTCGGGGGATCGCGTCATCGAAGCCATTGCTCCCGTACGCACCGGGCCGTCCGGTGTTCAGGAACAATGTTTCACGTTCGGACCGTTCAGTCGGTCGAGATCGACCGCTCGTCGGTGTCAAGTCCACCGAATGTCCCGGTGTCGCCCGACGCGGCGGCGCCGCCGCGGTGCGCACGGGGCGCGGGCGTGTCAGCGGGGTGCGACCGGCGCGGCGCGGTCGGTGGTGCGCAGCGCGCCGAGCAGGGCCAGCAACGCCGCTTCGGCGGGCTCGCCGCGCTCGGGGGCCGCGGCGTCGACCGCGTCGCCGTCGTCCCCATGGGGCCCGGGGAGCCCGGGGTCGGCGTGCGCGTGCAGGATCGTCGCGTCGACGAACGCGTACGGCAGCGTGGTCGCCGGCAGCACGGTCGTCGGATCCAGCGCCTCGGTGCCGCGGCGGATCTCGACGTGGACGTGCGGGCCGGTCGAGCGTCCGGTACTGCCGAGAAGCGCGATCAGCGTGCCCCTGCCGACGGCCTGGCCCGGCTTCACCTTCAACGCGCTGTTGTGCGCATAGAGCGAACTGATCTCCCCCGCATGCCGCAGGACGACGAGATTGCCGTAGCCCCGCATCTTGTCGTCGGCGTAGATGACTTCGCCGTCGGCCATCGCGTAGACCGGTTCGCCGACGTGGGCCGCGATGTCGATGCCGCGGTGCCGCCGGCCCCAGCGCGAGCCGAACTTCGACGTGATGATGCCGGCGTCGAGCGGCCAGCGCCACGCGGTATCGGCAGGCGCTGCACCCTCGGTTCGCGCGGGCTCGACCGCGCTCGCCGGCGAGGGCACCGTCGCGCTCGCCGGCGAGGGCACCGCCGCGCTCGCCGCGCGTGAACGGTCGTCGGCTGCCTGGGTGGCGGTACTGCGCGTTCGCAGCAGCGCCAGCAGCGACGCTTCGGCGTGCGTGCCGGCATCCTTGAACTGCCTGAGCGTGTCCTTCTCGGCCAGGTAGGTGCGCATCCGGTCCGCCGCCGCATGGGCGGCGGAGGCCGCCGACTTCGCCGCCGGCGTGGCGGCTGCGGCGACGGCGCTGGCGGCCGGTGCGACGGCCTCGGACACCTTGCTTCCGAAGTCACGGAGCCCGCGGGCGAACCGGTCGCGCTCGTCGGCTGCGCACGCGTACAGCACCGTCGCCGCGATCGATGCGGGCAGGGCCCGCCGTGCGGCGAGGCGCAGGACTCGTCGCGCCTCGACGCGCCTCGAATGGCGCGCCGGGCGCTCGCGGCAGCTGCCGTTCGTGGACCAGGAGGCCGGCATCCCATCGGTTCCGCGCATCGCTCGACTCCGTGCGACTCGATCGCCGGCGCCATCCTAACCCGCATTGCGTCGTTGCGGCGGACCGACTTGGGCTGGGTGCGCGGGCGTCAGTTCGGCGTGGCGCCGGACTTCTGGTGGCAGGCCATGCACGCGAAGGGGCTCTGGATTAGGATCCGGTGGTCGGTGGCATCCGGTGCCGGTTCGGGCGCATTGAAGCGGGCGACGTTGTCGCGGGCGTTCGCGATGCGTCGCTCGAGCACGTCCCGATACGGCCAGCGCGCGTAGTCGGGCGAGGTCTTCGCGTTCGCGTAGATCCTGAGCGCCGTCTGCCAGTCGCCCGCCTTGACCAGCATGTCGCCCATGTTCAGGAAGAAGCCTTCGACGTTGTGCGGCGCGATCCAGCCGTTCCAGCACACGCGCTGCGGGCCGGTGGTGGTGTATCGCGTGAGGTAGCGCGCATAGTCGGGGTGCGCGCGGTCGACCTTCTCGCCCGCGCACAAGTCGAGGGTCCGCCACTGCCACGCCAGGCCTTCGACGAAGCGCTCGCTGCCGGCCGCGAGCCGGCTCATCACGTAGCCGCCGGTGAACAGGTTGAACTCGGGCCAGGCGTCGATCGCCCTGCGCAGCTGGTAGTAGCCCTTGCGGGTGAGGCGCTCGTCCTGGTGGATGGTGCCTTCCGCGAGCGTCATCCCGGCGAGGAAGCCGTGGATTCGGGCTTCGTCGGGTGCGAGCGAATGCGCCTCGGCGAAGTAGCGTCGCGCGAGGGCGATCTGGTCGGTGGTGGCCGGGTCCGGGGAGGGCGCGCGCGCGGCCTCGCTCGCCTGCCAGGCGCGCATGAAGCCGATGTGCGAGGCGGTGACCGCATCGCCGGGGGCCGCCAAATAGGCGAGCTGGAGCGCCCTGACCGTCGCGTCGATCCGATCGTATCGGCCACCGTGGAGCGTGCTCCAGAACTGCGCGTCCGCGTCGAGCGCCGCCGTGGTCCGCTCGGGCGGCACTGCCTTGCGTGGCGCGGTCAGGTCCGCCATGAACGCGCAACCCGACGCCAGCAGGCCGAACGACACGAGGGCGACGAGGGCGGCACGCCCAGTGCGCTGGAAAGGGAGATGCATGCGGCGACTCCATGTTGTCAGTGGAAACATGATCGTATGCGCCGATTTTTCCATTGTCAAGATGACGGATACTTCCCGGATGGACGAGCGTCGAGATCCCGACTCCTTACCGGCCCGCAGCTATCACCACGGCGACCTGCGTCGCGCGCTGCTCGAGGTGGGTGCACGGTCGCTCGCGTGTGTCGGTCCGCACGCGCTGAGCCTTCGCGAGGTCTCCCGGTCGGCGGGCGTGAGTCACAGCGCCGCATACCGGCACTTCCCGAGCAAGGCGGATCTCCTGGCGGCGCTGGCCGAGCGCGGGTTCCGCCAGCTGACGGCCGACATGCGGCGCGCGGCACCGGTGCCCGGCCACCGGCCGGGCGCGGCGAGGCTGATCGCGGCCGGACAGGCGTACGTCGCCTTCGGCGTCGCGCACGCCGAGTTGCTGCAGCTGATGTTCGGCGGCCAGATCGGCCGGCCCGGGGAACACCCGCCGCTCGACGACGCGGCGATGGCCGCCTATGCGGTGCTGCGCGGCGCGATCGAGGACGGCCAGCGCGGCGGCGAGTTCCGGCGCGGCGACGCCGCGATGCTGGCGCTGGCGGCGTGGAGCCTGGTGCACGGGCTCGCGTTGCTGTACGCCGGGCAGCGCGTGGGACTGCCCGGCGCGACGGTCCCGCCGCCCGAGCAGGTGAGCGCGGCGCTGTCGGGTCTGCTGCTGGGCGGCATCGAGGCGCGCGACCCGTAGGCAACGCCTCGCGCCGCCGCGCGGCTCAGGTCGCTGCGAGCGCCTGGTCGATGTCGGCGCGCAGGTCGTCGATGTGCTCGATGCCGATCGACAGCCGGACCATGTCTTCGCTGACGCCGGCCTTCTTCATCTCCTCGGGATTCAGCTGGCGGTGCGTCGTCGTCGCCGGATGGCACGCGAGCGTCTTGCAGTCGCCGATGTTCACGAGCCGGGTGATCAGCTTGAGCGCGTCCTGGAATCGGGCGCCGGCCTTCACCGCGCCGTCCTTGCCGCCCTTCACGCCGAAGCTCATGATGCCCGACGCGCGTCCGCCCATGTACTTCTTCGCGAGTGCGTGGTCCGGGTGATCCGGCAGGCCGGCATAGCGCACCCACGACACCTTCGGATGCCCCTTCAGGTGCTCGGCGATCGCCATCGTGTTGTCGCAGATCCGGTCCATTCGCAGCGGCAGTGTCTCGGCACCCTGCATCACCAGGAACGCATTGAACGGCGAGATCGCCGCGCCGGTGTTGCGCAGCGGCACGACGCGCGCACGGCCGATGAATGCGGCCGGACCCAGCGCTTCGGTGTAGACGACGCCGTGATAGCTGACATCCGGCTCGTTGAGGCGGCGGAAGCGGTCCTTGTGCTCGGCCCACGGGAACTTGCCCGAATCGACGATCGCGCCGGCGACGCTGGTGCCGTGGCCCGCGACGTACTTGGTCAGCGAATGGACGACGATGTCGGCACCGTGCTCGATCGGTCGGCACAGGTACGGCGAGGGCACGGTGTTGTCGACGATCAGCGGGATGCCGTGGCGGTGCGCGATGGCGGCGAGCGCGGCGATGTCGGTGACGTTGCCCAGCGGGTTGCCGATCGATTCGCAGTAGATCGCCCGCGTGCGCGCGTCGATCTGCTGCTCGAAGGTCTCCGGCTTCGCGTAGTCCGCGAAGCGCACGCTCAGGCCGAACTGCGGGAACGTGTGGGCGAACAGGTTGTAGGTGCCGCCGTACAGCGTCGCTGCGGATACGATGTTGTCGCCGGCCTCGGCGATCGTCTGGATCGCGTAGGTGATCGCGGTCTGGCCCGAGGCCACCGCCAGCGCGGCGATGCCGCCCTCGAGCGACGCGATGCGCGCCTCGAGCATCCCCTGCGTCGGGTTCATGATCCGGGTGTAGATGTTCCCGGCCACCTTCAGGTCGAAGAGGTCGGCGCCGTGCTGGGTGTCGTCGAACGCGTAGGCGACGGTCTGGTAGATCGGCGTCGCGACGGCGCGGGTCGTCGGGTCGGGCGAATAGCCGGCATGCACGGCGCGCGTTTCGAAACGCCAGTTCTCGTTGGACATGGGACTCTCCTCGTCGGGTCGTGGGCCGTATGGCCGGGGGCGCCCAGTGTACGATGCCGACGCGGCGGCGCGGCCCGCCGGATCACCGGAGAACGACGTTGGCCATCGAACTGAATCGGGAGGTCGTCGATACCCCGCCGCGCGACGCGGCATCGGTGCTGCTGCTGCGCGCGGGCGGGCGCGGCGGGCTCGAGGTCCTGATGCTTCGCCGGCACGATCGTTCCGACGTGCTCGGCGGCATGTTCGTCTTCCCCGGCGGCAAGGTCGACGCGCACGACGCCGCGCCGCAGGCCGACGCTCCGACCGCACTCGAGTGCCACCGCCGCCTCGGCGAGGCGGCGCTGTCCGAGACGGCTGCGATGGCGCTGTTCGCCGCCGCCGCGCGCGAGACCCGAGAAGAGGCGGGCGTGCGCATCGACCTGCGGGCGTTGCAGCCCTGGTCGCGATGGATCACGCCGCGCACGCCCTCGCTGATGCGCAAGCGCTTCGACACACGGTTCTTCCTGGCGCTGCTGCCCGAGGGCGAGCTGGCGGTGCACGACGATCACGAGGCGGTCGAAAGCGTCTGGCTCGACCCGCGCGACGCGCTGGCGCGCTACTGGGCGGGCAGCGTCGGCCTCGCGCCGCCGCAGATCATGAGCCTGGCCCACCTTGCGCACTTCGACCACCCGCAGCACGCGCTGGAGGAGGCGGCGGGCCGGTTGCCGTACCTGATCGAGCCGCAGTCCTTCGAGGGCGAGCAGGGCCGGGTCATGGTTTACCCGGGCGACGAGCGGCATACGGTGCGCACCCGCGTGATGCGCGGGCCTTCGCGCCTGTTCTGGCGCAATGGGCGCTTCGAGCCGGCGCTGGGCTTCGACGGATACTTCCTGCCCGACTGAGTCCCTGCCGGGCGGCGCGCGGGCCTCTGTCTGGCGGCGTTCGGGTGGCGCTCGGGCCCCGCTCGGGCCCCGCTCAGGCGGCGCGGCCGTCCTGGTGCGCGCGTGCGCCGGGCGTTGCGGCGGTGGCGGACGCGGGCGCGTCGGTGTCGTCCTGCGGGGCCGCCGGCCGCTCGGCGCGGTGGTGCGGCAGCTCGCGCACCACGCCCGGCACGGCCGGCGCGGCCAGCGCGTTCATCCGCGGCCAGATCCGCTGGATCTCGCGCTTGAAGAACGGGTAGAGCAGCGGCGCGGTGACCAGGCCCGGCACGCCGAAGATCGCCTCGCCGGTCAGCATCGCCGCGAGGATCTCCCACGACGCGACCTGGACCTTCGAGCCGACGGTGCGGGCGTTGATGAAGTACTCGGTCTTGTGGATCGCGATCAGGTAGACCAGCGACGCGATCGCGAGCCAGGGCGACACGGCGAACGAGATCAGCGCGAGCACGGTGTTCGCGAGCAGGTTGCCCAGCACCGGCAGGATTCCGGTGATCAGCGTGAACAGGCACAGCAGGCCGCGAAACGGCAGCACGAAGCCGAACCACGGGAGGATCACGAACAGGTAGACCGCGGTCATCGTCGCGTTGAAGGCGGCGATGCGCAGCTGTGCGATCACGACCCGCTCGAGCACCAGCAGCAGGCGCGCGATGAACAGGCGGTCGGACAGCAGCCGGCCGGGCTGCCAGGTCGCGACCGCCGCGAGCGAGCCGACGAGGATCGCGAACAGGCCCTCGATGATCGTGTGCACCACCGAGCCGCCGAAGCTGCCCAGCGCGCTCGCCTTGCTGCGAAGCAGCGCGAACAGCTGCGTCTTGAGCTGTGCGAGGTCTTCCGGGATGTTGACCGCGAGCCAGTCGGGCAGCGAGGTGCGGAGCACGTCGAGCGAGCCCTCGATGCGCAGCAGGAAGACCCGCAGGTCTTCGGTCGACGCGAGCCGGACCGTCCAGAAGGTCAGCAGCACGAAGGCGACGATCACCAGCACGCCGACGACCGTGCCAGAGAGCACCGCGGGCCACCGCGACGCGCCGGCGAGCGTCGCCCTCGGCGTGTTGGCGGGGGGCGGGCTGCCGGGCCTGACGCCGCTCATCCGGTCGGCGAGCAGGCACGACCAGGCGTACACGAGCAGTCCCAGCAGCGCGGGGACGATCAGGCCCTTCCAGACGATGACCAGCGCGGCGCCGGCGGTGATCAGGAGGCCGATGATCGGAAACAGGAGCGGGGTCGTCTGCACGGTCGGATTGGGCTGGGACGGGCGGCGGCTGACACGGCGGCGCGCCGTGCGTGGAACGGTGCGCGCCCGCAGGCCGCGCAGGCCGTATTGTGCCCGCTCGCGCAGCGGCCGTGCTCGCCGGCGTGCGCCGGGGATTTCGCGACGCCGCGGACGCGGCCTTTGACGTATCCTCGGGCGCTCGATCCGCCTACCCCCATCCGCCAGCCCCGTCGACGAGAGAGCCAGTCCCGATGATTCCTGCAGCCGGCACCCTCCGCGCGATCACCCTCGACCTGGACGACACGCTGTGGCCGGTGCTGCCGACGCTCGTCGCGGCCGAGGCCCGGCTCGAGGCGTGGCTCGCCGAGCACGCGCCGCAGACGGCGCGCCGTTGCGCGCGGCCGGTGCTGCGCGACATGCGTCTCGCGCTGCTCGAGGCGCATCCCGAGCGCGCCCACGACATGAACTGGCTCCGTCACGAGGGTCTGCGCCGTGCGATCGTCGGCTGCGGCGAGGATCCCGCGCTCGCCGACGCGGCCTTCGAGGTGTTCCTCGCGGCACGCCAGCAGGTGACGCTCTACCCGGACGTGCGCCCGGTATTGGCGCGCTGGGCGTCGCGCTGGCGGCTGGTCGCGGTGACGAACGGCAATGCCGACGTCTCGCGGGTCGGGCTGGCCGACCTCTTCAGTGCCTGCATCAGTGCACACGAGATCGGGGTGGCCAAGCCCGATGCCCGCATGTTCGAGGCCGCCTGCGAAGCGGGCGGCGCGACGCCGCAGACCACGCTGCACGTCGGCGACGACATCGAGCTGGACGTCGGCGGCGCGCGGCGCGCGGGGCTTCACGCCGCGTGGCTGCGCCGTGCCGACCTCCACAACGCGAGCACGCGGCGACTGATCGAAGCGGGTACCGAAACCGCCTGGGACAGCCTGTCGGCCATCGACGAGGCGCTCGGCGCCTGAACGGGGGGCGCGATGCCGCGCGCGCGCCTGCCCGCCCCGTGGCTACACGAGCGGGAAGCCGAATTCGTCCTGCTTCCCGGTCTGCTGCAGCGGCTTGAGCCCCGAGATCACCCGCACCGCGTCCGGATCGATGCGGGAGCGGTCGCGGCCTTCGCGCTTGGCCGCGTAGAGCATGTGGTCGGCGACGTCGGTCGCCTTCTCGACGCTCGTCGTGCCGGCGTCGGTGACGGTCACGCCCGCCGACAGGCTGGTCTCGATGCCGGTCCGCTCGCGCACCATCTGGTGGAACTTGAGCCGCACGCGCTCGGTGATCACCTGGCACTGGCGAATCGTCACGCCGGGCAGCAGCATGCAGAATTCGTCGCCGCCGAAGCGGCAGACGATGTCGTAGCGGCGGGCGGTCTGGCGCATCGCTTCGGCGGCGAGCTGCAGGATCGCGTCGCCGGTCGCCTGCCCATGCACCTCGTTGAGCGCCCTGAAGCCGTCGATGTCGAGCAGGATGACACCGACGTGCCAGCCCTCGTCGCCGCGCCGCGCGCGGGCCTCGAGCACGCCCCACGCCTCGACGAGGCCGCGCCGGTTGTGCAGCTGGGTTAGCGGGTCGAGCAGCGCCGATCGTGACAGCTGTTCGGTCAGGTGCCGGTACGAGTGCACGATGTCGGCCATCGGCAGCAGCACGAACGCGAGCAGCCCCAGCGTCGCGAGCAGTTCGGACAACTCGGCGCCCGGCGAGGCCTCGTGCCACAGGCCGAGCGACGCGTGCGCGAGCAGCAGCGCGGCCATCGCGACCCAGGTGCCGCACGCGAGCAGGTTGAACGCGGCGGATTCGCGCCGCTGCGGGCGCCAGACCATCACCGCGCCGAGCGCGAGCCCGGCTGCGCCGACCAGCTGGGTGGCGACCGGACGCAGCGTCGGGTCCGGGTCCAGCCAGAGGAACTGCGTCACCGCCAGCAGGTGGGCGACGTTGAACGCGATGGCGGTGCGGACGAGGCGGTTGCCCGCGCGGCTGCTCGGCGCCATCGCCTGCGCCTGGAGCACGAAGGAGGCGCCGACGATCAGGTCGGCGAGCGCGAGCATCACGGGATGGCCGCCGACGCCGGCGAGGCGGGCGAAACCGATGGTCGCCAGGCCGGTCGCCGCGACCAGGCATCCGAGTCCCCAGTGCCGGAACGAGCGTCGTGCCTGTTGCTGGCCGGCCAGGTAGAAGAGCGCCGCCGCGGCCAGCAGCAGCAGCAGTGCACCAAGCGTGGCGATCGACGGGGAGGCGGCGGTGGCGACGGGCATCGGCGAGACGATAGGCGCGCGCGCAGCGCCCGGCGACCGATCGCTGCCGGGCGGTCGATGAGCGTCCCCCGGACGGGGGGCGAAAGCGGTACGATTCGGCCTCGCCGCCCCGGCACCCGCCGGGCGCGACGAGGCGGCCGCGGCGCGTGGGGCGTCGCCGGTGCGCGATCAATGGAGCAGGCAACCATGGCCGGAGACGGACACGACCACATCATCGGGGCGATCGAGGCGCTCGATGCCGAACGCAGCGCGGCGACCCTCGCCGCCGACCGGAGCGCCCTCGAGCGGATCATCGGCGACGACCTACGCTACGTCCACGGCTCCGGCGCCGACGAGGACAAGGCGAAGTACCTCGAGCGGCTCGGCAACGGCTACTACGACTACCAGTCGCTGAAGGTGCTGCGGCGCGATTTCCGCGTGCTCGGCGACGTGGTGCTGGTCAACGGCGACATCGACATCGACGTGATCGTCGAGAAGACGAAGCACAAGCGGTTCACCAGCCGCTACCTGCAGGTGTGGGCCAGGCGGGCGGCGGGCTGGCAGATGGTGTCCTGGCAATCGACGCCGCTGCCCGCCTGACACCGCGGCTCCACCCACGTCGACTGCGCGCCGGCGTGCGCGCGCGACAGCCGCGCGCGCATCGCGGCGACGCCCGCAATTGCCCGACCCCGACCCCGACCGGAACCCCCGCGTGAAATTCTCCATCGTCACCTGCACCTGGAACAGCGAACCCTGGATCGCCGAATCGATCGGATCGGTCGACGCGCAGCGCGGCGTCACGGTCGAGCGCGTGTTCGTCGACGGGGGCTCGACCGACGGCACGCTGGAGCGGCTCGAGCGGGTGCCGGGCGACGTGAAACTGCTGCGCAACGTCGGCGGCGGGATCGCGCGGGCGATGAACGCCGGGGTCGAGGCCGCGACCGGCGACGTGATCGCGCACCTGCACTCGGACGACATGTACCTGGGTGACGGGGCACTTGCGCGCGTCGCGCGTGCGTTCGACGACAACCCGGGCGCGAAATGGGTCTACGGACGCTGCGCGTCGATCATCGACGGCCGCATCGAGGAGAACCGCCACCCGCTCGCGCCGTTCAGCTGGCGCGCGCTGGTGAGCCGCAACATCGTGCCGCACCCGTCGACCTTCATCCGCCGCGACTTCTTCCTGGCGAGCGGCGGCTTCTCGCCGACGCTGAAGTATGCGATGGACTACGACCTGTGGTTGCGGCTCGCACGCGAATCGGCGCCGATCCAGGTCGCCGACTACCTGGCGGCGTTCCGGTTCCACGGTGCGAGCATCTCGACCGCCAATCCGTGGGCGAGCCACAGCGAATGCCTGCGGGTGCGCCTGCAGCACGCCGATCGAAGCCCGATCGTGCGGCTCGAGCACCTCGCGCGCCACGCGGTCAGGAGCCTGAGGCTCTACCAGGCGATCCGTCGCGGCGAAGGCGTCGCAGGCAGCTGAGGCTCAGGCGGCGCAGGTCGGTGCGCCGGCCTGGTCGGGCTTCTTCTGCAGCAGCTCGACGCCGTTCCTGACGGCGATGATCTCCGCGAGGATCGACACCGCGATCTCGGCCGGCGTGCGGCTGCCGATGTTCAGGCCGATCGGGCCGTGCAGCCGCGCGATCTCCTGCGGACCGAGGTCGAACATCGCGAGCCGCTCGCGGCGCTTCGCGGTGTTGCCGCGCGAGCCGAGCGCACCGATGTAGAAGGCCGGCGAGCGAAGCGCCTCCAGCAGCACCAGGTCGTCGAGCTTCGGGTCGTGGGTGACGGCGACGACGGCGCTGTGGGCGTCGAGCCCGAGCTGAAGCACGACGTCGTCCGGCATCTCGCGGGTGAAGTGGGTGCCGGGCACGTCCCAGGTGAGGTGGTACTCCTCGCGCGGATCGCAGCAGACGATCTCGAAGTCGAGCGCCTGCGCCATCTGCGCGAGCACCCGGCTCAACTGGCCGGCGCCGACGATCAGCATTCGCCAGCGCGGACCGAACACGGCGCGCATCGTGCGGCCGTCGAACGAGAAGGCGTCGCCGCGCGCCGCGTCGCCGACCGAAGACTCGCCGGTGTCGATGTCGAGCGAGCGCGCCACCAGCCCGTGCTTCGCGGTGCGCTCGAGGATGCGGTCGATCCAGCCGGTGTCGCGCAGCGGCTCCTGCACCAGCCGCAGGTTGCCGCCGCAGGGCAGCCCGAAACGCGCCGCTTCGTCGCGGCTCACGCCGTAGTGGATCAGCGAGGGCTTGTCGACGCGCTCGCCGGTCCGCACCCGCTCGATCAGGTCGTCCTCGACGCAGCCACCGGAGACCGAACCGACGACGAGTCCGTCGTCGCGCAGCGCGAGCAGCGCGCCGGGCGGGCGTGGGGCGGATCCCCAGGTCTCGATGACCGTCACCAGCCAGGCCTTGCGACCCTCGGCGACCCAGTCGCGGGCCTGTTGCAGAACCTGTCGGTCGAGGCTGTCCATGATCGTGCTCCGTTGCCGGGGTGGCGGGGTGGAACGGCGTGGAAGGGGGGACGGAAAGCGGGCGGGTGGAAAGGGGGGCGGGTGCGTCGACCGACGGCGTTCAGGCCGGCGTCGCGTCGTCGTCGGCCGGGCCCGCGGACGAGATCGTGGCCATGTGGGCCTCGAACGCGGTGAAGAAGTCGGCAGCGATCTTGGACGCGGCCGAATCGACCAGGCGCGAGCCGATCTGGGCGATCTTGCCGCCGACCTGCGCGTTCGCCTCGTAGGCGAGCAGCGTCGCGGGCGCTGGCTGCGTCGCCTCGCTGAGCTTCACGTCGGCCGAGCCCTTGCCGAAGCCGGCGATGCCGCCCTGGCCCTCGAAATTGATCCGATACGAGGACATCGGCACGACGTCGGTGAGGTCGAGCTTGCCCTTGAACTTCGCGTTGACCGGGCCGATGCGAACGGCGACGACCGCGAGGAACTGGTTCTCTCCGGTGATCTCGATCGATTCGCAGCCCTTGATGCAGGCCTTCAGCGTCTGCGGGTCGTTCAGCGCGGTCCAGGTCTGCTCGACGTTGGCCGGGATCGTTCGTTCGCCCTGGAGTTTCATCGGTCTGTCATCCTCTCGTCGGTGTGATGGCTGGCGTGCCGCCGGGTGCGCCCAGCGCCCGGGCGAGGTCGGCCAGGCTCTGCAGGTTGTGCATCGGCAGGAAGCGGTCCACATGCGGGAGTATCGCGCGGATGCCGGCGGCGCGGGGTTCGAAGCCCTCGAAGCGCAGCAGCGGGTTCAACCAGACGAACTGGTGGCTGAACCGGGCGAGCCGGGCGGCTTCGCGGTCGAGTTCGCCGTTGTCGTCGCGGTCAAGCCCGTCGCTCACGAGCATCATCGCGGCGTTGCCGGTCAGCAGTCGGCGCGCCCAGCGCTTGTTGAACTGCGCGAGGCTCGACGCGATGCGCGTGCCGCCGCGCCAGTCGCTGACCGCACGGTCGGCACGCACCAGCGCGACGTCGGCGTCGCGATGCCGCAGGCAGCGGGTGATGTCGGTGAGCCGGGTGCCGAAGACCAGCACGTGGACCCGCGGCATGCGCTGCATCAGGCCGTGCGCGAAGTTCAGGAACATCCGGGTGTAGGTCTCCATCGAGCCCGAGATGTCGAGCAGGATCACCAGCGGCGGCGGCTTGCGCCGCGCGGCGCTGCGGGCGAGCGCGATCGAGTCCGGCGTGCGCAGCGCCTGCCGCAGGCTGCGTCGCATGTCGATGCGTCCGCGTGCGCTCGGCGCGTGGCGACGCGTGGGGATCGGGCGCAGCGGCAACTCGATCTCGCGGGCGATCCGTCGGGCGGCCGCGAACTCCTCGGCGCTCATCGACGCGAAGTCCGCCTGCTGCAGCCGCTCGCGATCGGAGAAGGTCATCGCGGCGTCGAAGCTCGCCTCGTCCTCGTCGGGCCGCCCCGGGCGCTGCGGCGCAGGCGGCGCGGCACCGGCGCGCAGCGCCTCGTCGACCCGGCGCGGGCGCGCGGCGTCCTCCTCTCGAAGGCCGCGGCCGTCGACCTTCGGCAGCGCCATGTACATCAGCCGCTCGAGCAGCTTCGGGTCGCGCCAGAACGCGTCGAAGGCGGCGTCGAACACCGGCCGCTGCTCGTGCCGGTCGAGCAGCACCGACGCGAGCGCAGCGTGCACGTCCTCGCGGCGCCGCAGCCCGACGATCTCGAGCGCGGCGATCGCGCCGCCGATGCGGTCGGTGCCGACCGGCAGGCCGGCCGCGCGCAGCACCCGCGCGAAGTGCACGACGTTGTCGGCGATGCGGGCGGCGGTCATGCCCGACGGGCGCGGGCGGTCGGCGTCGGCCGCGTCACGCGAGCAGCTGCTTCGCGCGCAGCGTCTCGAGGATCTGGCCGATGTCGCCGTTCTGCATGCGCGCGATGTCGTCCTGGTACTTGAGCAGCACCCCGAGCGTGTCGTTGATGCTCGCCGGGTCGAGTTCGATCGCGTTCAGCGCGACGAGCGCGTTCGTCCAGTCGATCGTCTCGGCGATGCCGGCGGCCTTGAAGAGATCGAGGCGGCGCATCTGCTGCACGAACTCGACGACCTGCACGGCGAGCCGTTCGTTCGCGCCCGGCACCTTCTCGCGCACGATCGCGAGCTCGCGCGCCGCGTCGGGGTAGTCGACCCACGCATAGAGGCAGCGTCGCTTCAGCGCGTCGTGGATCTCGCGGGTCCGGTTGGAGGTGAGGATCACGACCGGCGGATGCTGCGCGCGGATCGGCCCGAGTTCCGGCACGGTGATCTGGAAATCCGACAGGATCTCGAGCAGGAAGGCCTCGAAGGGTTCGTCTGCCCGGTCGAGTTCGTCGATCAGCAGCACCGGCGCGCGCGCCCCGGTCAGCGAGCGCAACAGCGGGCGCTCGATCAGCAGTTCGCGGCGGTAGAGCGAACGCGCGAACGCGTCGCCCCGGCTCGCGGCGCCGGTCGCCTCCGCGATCCGGATCTCGAGCATCTGCCGCGCGATGTTCCACTCGTACGCGGCCTGCGAGATGTCCAGCCCCTCGTAGCACTGCAGGCGGATCAGCTCGGTATCGAGTACCTGCGAGAGCACCTTCGCGAGCTCGGTCTTGCCCACGCCGGCCTCGCCCTCGAGCAGCAGCGGCCGGCCGAGGCGGATCGCGAGCAGGACCGATGTCGCGAGCGTCCGGTCCGCGAGGTACCCGCGTGCGGCGAGCGCCTCGAGGACGTCGTCGACCGTCTGCAGCGACGCGGCGTCGGGTGCGCTCAACGTCTGGCGTTCGCTGCGGCGACGGCGCGACGGGCCATCACGACGATCATCGCCGCACGGTACTCGGCCGAGGCGTGCAGGTCCGCGTTCATGCCGTCGGACGCGAGCTTCGCGTTGGCGATCGCCGTCTCGGCGAAATCGGCGGCGAGGGCCTTCTCGAGTTCGGGCACGCGGAACGCCGTCGCCTTCGCGCCGGTCACCGCGACCCGCACGCCGCCGTCGGTCTGCGCGACCATCACGCCCACCAGCGCGAAGCGCGACGCAGGCTGCTTGTACTTGACGTACGCGGCCTTCTTCGCGACCGGGAAGCTGACCGCGGTGATCAGCTCGCCGGGTTCGAGCGCGGTCTCGTACAGGCCCTTGAAGAAGTCGTCGGCGGCGATGGTGCGCTTCGCGGTGTGGATCGTCGCGTTCAGGCCCAGCACCGCGGCCGGGTAGCAGGCCGCGGGGTCGGCGTTGGCGAGCGACCCGCCGATGGTGCCGGCGTTGCGCACCATCATGTCGCCGATGCCGCCGGCGAGTTCGGCGAGCGCCGGCAGCGCCTTCTGCACGTCCTTCGACGCAGCGACCTCGGCGTGCGTCGTCATCGCGCCGATCCGCACGGTCTTGCCGTCGCTCTCGATGCCCTTCAGTTCGCCGATCGACCCGAGGTCGATCAGGTTCTCGGCCGACGCGAGTCGAAGCCGCATCGATTGGACGAGGCTCTGGCCGCCCGCGAGGTAGCGGGATTCGCCGGTGCACAGCCTGGCGGCGTCGGCGGTGCTGCCGGGCCGGTGGTAGTCGAATGCATACATGGTCGGTGGCTCTCTTGGGTTCGGGTGTCTCGGAGTGTTCGGAGCGCGGCGGCTCAGGCGGCCTTCTGCATCGCGCGCCACACCCGTTCGGGTGTCGCCGGCATCGCGATGTCGGTGACGCCGATCGCATCGGTGAGCGCGTTGATGAATGCCGGCGGCGAGCCGATCGCGCCGGCCTCGCCGCAGCCCTTGACCCCGAGCGGGTTGTGGGTGCACGCCGTCACGCAGGTGTCGACCTTGAACGAGGGCAGGTCGTCGGCGCGCGGCATCGCGTAGTCCATGTACGAGCCGGTCAGCAGCTGGCCGCTCTCCGGGTCGTAGGACGCGCCCTCGAGCAGCGCCTGGCCGATCCCCTGCGCGAGGCCGCCGTGGACCTGGCCCTCGACGATCATCGGGTTGACGACGTTGCCGAAGTCGTCGACGGCGACGAACTGCACGATCCGGGTCCGTCCGGTATCGCGGTCGACCTCGACCTCGCAGATGTACGAGCCCGCCGGGTAGGTGAAGTTCGTCGGATCGTAGAAGGCGTTCTCGTTCAGGCCGGGCTCGAGCTTGTCGAGCGGGTAGTTGTGCGGCACGTAGGCCGTCAGCGACACCTGCGCGAACGGCACCTTCTTGTCGGTGCCGGCGACCTTGAACTCGCCGTTCTCGAAGGTGATGTCGGTGTCCGACGCCTCGAGCAGGTGCGCCGCGATCTTCTTGCCCTTGGCGATGATCTTGTCGACCGCCTTCACGATCGCGGTGCCGCCGACCGACAGCGAGCGACTGCCGTAGGTGCCCATGCCGAAGGGCACGCGTCCGGTGTCGCCGTGGACGATCTCGACGTTCTCGATCGGGATGCCGAGCTGCCCGGCGACCACCTGCGCGAAGGTGGTCTCGTGACCCTGGCCGTGGCTGTGCGAACCGGTGAACACGGTGACGGTGCCGGTCGGGTGGACCCGGACCTCGCCCGCCTCGAAGAGGCCGGCGCGCGCACCGAGCGCACCGGCGATGTTCGACGGCGCGAGCCCGCAGGCCTCGATGTAGCAGGAGTACCCGAGCCCGCGCAGCTTGCCCTCGCGGGCCGCCTGCGCCTTCCTCGCGGGGAACCCGGCGACGTCGGCGAGTTCGATCGCCTTGTTCAGCGTCGCCGCGTAGTCGCCGATGTCGTAGGTGAGGCCGACCGGCGTGGCATACGGGAACGCGGTGATGAAGTTCCGTCGGCGGATTTCGGCCGGATCGATCTTCATCTCGCGCGCGGCCTGTTCGACCAGGCGCTCGACGACGTAGGTCGCCTCCGGTCGCCCTGCGCCGCGGTAGGCGTCGACCGGCGCGGTGTTGGTGAAGACCGCCTTGACCTCGGCGTAGATCGCCGGCGTGCGGTACTGCCCGGCGAGCAGCGTCGCGTACAGGATCGTCGGGACCGAGGACGCGAAGGTCGACAGGTACGCGCCCATGTTCGCGGTCGTCTTCACGCGCATCCCGAGGAACTCGCCGCGTTCGTCCATCGCGAGTTCGGCGGTCGTGACGTGGTCGCGCCCGTGCGCGTCGGTGAGGAAGGATTCACCGCGCTCGGCGGTCCACTTGATCGGGCGGCCGACCTTCTTCGACGCCCACACCAGCGCAGTCTCCTCCGGGTAGAGGAAGATCTTCGAGCCGAAGCCGCCGCCGACGTCGGGCGCGATCACGCGAACCTTCGACTCGGGCAGCCCCAGCACGAACGCGCACATGAGCAGGCGCTCGACGTGCGGGTTCTGGTTCGCGACGTACAGCGTGTAGCTGTCGTCGTGCCGGCTCCACGACGCGTTCGCCGCGCGCGGTTCCATCGCGTTCGGGATCAGCCGGTTGTTGCGGAACGAGAGCGTGGTGACGTGCTTCGCCTTCGCGAACGCCGCGTCGGTCGCGGCCTTGTCGCCGTGGCCCCAGTCGTAGCACACGTTGTTCGGCACGTCGTCGTGCACGACGGCCTGCGCGCCGTCGGCCTTCGCGGCGTCGGTGACGGCGGGCAGCACCTCGTAGTCGACGACCAGCGCCTCGCCGGCGTCGCGCGCCTGCAGGTAGGTCTCGGCGACGATCATCGCGACCGCGTCGCCGACGTGGCGCGCCTTGCCCTGCGCGAGCACCGGGTGCGGCGGCTCCTTCATCGGCGAGCCGTCCTTGCTGTGGATCAGCCAGCCGCAGGGCAGTCCGCCGACCTTCGCCTCGGCGAGGTCCTCGCCGGTGAACAGCGCGACGAAGCCGGGCGAGGCCTTCGTCGCGGACGCGTCGATCGAGCGGATGCGCGCGTGCGCGTGCGGCGAGCGCACGAAATAGCAGAAGGTCTGGCGCGGCAGCACCACGTCGTCGGTGTACTGGCCGGCGCCGGTGAGGAAGCGGTGATCCTCGCGCCTCGCGAGCGACTTGCCGATCGGGGAGTTGGACAGGTCGGTCATGCCCGTGCCCCCTGCGTCGACTTGCCCTCGGCCGCCTGCCGGACCGCGCGCACGATGTTGTGATAGCCGGTGCAGCGGCAGATGTTGCCTTCGAGCCCCTCGCGGATCTGTTCGTCCGTCGGGTTCGGCGTCTGCTCGAGCAGCTTGACCGATGCCATCACCATCCCGGGCGTGCAGAAGCCGCACTGCAGCGCGTGGCAGTCGCGAAACGCCTCCTGCATCGGATGCAACGTGCCGTCGGCCGGCGCGAGGCCTTCGATCGTCGTGACGGTGGCGCCTTCCGCCTGCACCGCGAGCATCGAGCAGGCCTTGACCGCACGTCCGTCGAGATGCACGGTGCACGCGCCGCACTGGGCGGTGTCGCAACCGATGTGCGTGCCGGTGAGCCCGAGGTCTTCCCTGATCAGTTGAACGAGCAGCGTGCGCGGATCGATCGATGCCGATGCCGCCTTGCCGTTCACCGTCATCTTGACGGTCTTGTGCATGTCTTCCTCCTTGGGGTGCGATGGGATGGTGCAGGGCTGCCTGCGAAGCACCGGACGCTGGCTCGGTCCGGCCCGGTGCGTATCGCCTGGACGTGCGCACGCAAACCGCAGCGGAACTGCGAATCTAATCGAATGCCGCGCTCGCTTCAAATCGAGACCCCGGGGCCGTGCCGAGGGTTCGGGCGACGCCCGACGCGCCGGCCGATGCAGCCGATACGCGAGTCGCGTCGCGCAGACTACCATTGCGAGATGGGGATCGGTGATCCGGTCGACGCGATGTCGAGTGAGCGCCCTGCGCGACGCCAGCGCGGGTGCCCGGCCGTGCGCCGCCGCGTGATCGTCCGCACCTTTCGGTGGTCGATTCGCCGGTGCTGAAGGCGGGTGCACTCGCGATCGCGGTCGCTTTGCACGCGTTCGGCGCGTGGTTCGTGCTTCGCGCCTGGAAGCCGGCGCCTCCGGCCGAGCCGATCGCGCTGATCGATGTCGCGCTCGTGCGGCAACCGGGTCCCGCGACCGGGACGCGGCGCGCGGGTGGCGTGCCGACGCGCACCGCGCCGGCGCCGGTGGTGGCACCCGACCCGGTTCGGGCGGCATCGCAGGTGCCGTCGCCGCCGCCGGCACCCTCGCCACCGCCGCCACCACCGCCACCGCCACCGCCGCCGCCACCGTCACCACCGCCACCACCGCCACCACCACCACCACCGCCACCACCACCACCACCACCACCACCACCACCACCACCACCACCACCACCACCACCGCCACCACCGCCACCACCGCCACCGCCACCGCCACCACCACCGCCTGCACGGCCACCCGAACCCGCGCCGGTACCGGTTCCGCCGAAGCCGCCGAAGCCGACACCGAAGCCACCGCCCAAGCCGCCACCCAAGCCGCCACCCAAGCCCGTACCGACACCGCCGCCGAGGCCGGAACCCGAGCCGGCGCCGGTGCCGACGCCGGTGCCGGATCCGCCACCGTCTGCGCCGGATGCGCTGCCCGGGCCGGCGCCCGCGGCGCCCGCACCCGACGTGGCACCCGCACCCGCACCCGCACCCGCAACCGCGAATGCACCGAGCGTCGCGCCGGCGGAGGTCTCCGATACCGCGCTCGCGTATCTCGAGCGCCCGCAACCGGCCTATCCGCGGTCTTCGCAACGCCGGGGCGAACAGGGTCAGGTACGCTTGCGCGTGCTGATCGACGTCCGCGGCGTGCCCGGCGAGATCGTCGTCGAGCGCAGTTCCGGCTTCCCGGCGCTCGACGAGGCCGCGATCGCCGCGCTGCGTCGGAGCCGATTCCGGCCGTACGTCGACGCGGGGCGGCCGCGCGCCGCGACCGCCGTCGTCCCGTTCACGTTCAGACTCGAGTAGAAGCGCATCGCATGCAGACCGATCCGTCGATGGGCCCCGCGGCCTTCCTCGCCCAGCTCGACGCCGTCGGCGTCGCGGTGCTCGTCGCGCTCGCGACGATGTCGATCTGGTCCTGGACACTGATCCTGTGGCGCCTGATGGCCGGCGCGCCGATCGCGGGCCGCAGCGCCCGTTTCCTGCAGCGCTTCCGGGCCGCCGCGTCGGTCGACGAGGTGCACGCGGGCTTCGCCGCGCGCGCGCCAGACGAGGCCTTCGGGCGCGTCGCGCACGCCGCGCTCGAGGCGCGGCGCATGCACGCCGAACTCGGCGCCCAGCGGCTCGAACTCGCGGGCTCGCCCAACGCCTTCCTGACACGGACGATCCGCAAGCTGCTCGACGAGGAGGCGGCGCGCAGGGAGAGCGGACTGACCAGCCTCGCGACGATCGGCGCGACCGCACCCTTCGTCGGCCTGTTCGGTACGGTCTGGAGCGTCTACCGCGCGTTGACGGCGATCGGTCGAAGCGGCTCGGCGAGCCTCGAGCGCGTGGCCGGACCCGTCGGCGAGGCGCTGGTGATGACCGGCATCGGCCTGCTGGTCGCGATCCCGGCGGTGATCGCGTACAACGCGTTCGTCCGCGGCAACCGCGTGCGCGCCGCCCGCCTCGACTCGTTCGCGCACGAGCTGCTGGCGCTGCTGACGATGGGGACGTCGCTGCGCGCGTTCGCGGCGTCGTCGGCGGCCGACGCCGGCCGCAGGGAGGTCTGACATGGCATTCGGCGGTCCGGAGGACGGCGATCCGCTCGCGGGCGGTCCGCACGGGCGAGGCGCGCCGCTGGCGGAGATCAACATGGTGCCGCTGATCGACGTGATGCTCGTGCTGCTCGTGATCTTCATGATCACCGCGCCGCTGATGACGCACTCGGTCGCGTTGTCGCTGCCGCGTGCGAGCGCGGCCGCCGACGCGTTCCCGGTCCGCATCGACGTCGCGATCGACGCGCAGGGAAATCGCTTCATCGACGGCGAGCCGGTGACGCGCGAGACGGCGGCGGCGCGCTTCGCGGCACTGCGCGACGCGCAGCCCCAGCCGGTGATCCATCTGAGGGCCGATCGCGAGGTCGCGTACGAGCGGGTCGCCGAGACGATCGCCGACGCCGCGCGCGCGGGCCTGACGCGGATCGCGTTCGTCAGCGTGCCGCAGTAGCCGCGGGTCTCGCCGCGTCAGAAGTGCACGACGAGGCCGTCGTGCGCGGTCTCGAAGGGCAGGTCGTGCAGACGCGCGAGCATGTCGTCGCTCATGTGCGTGAGCACGAGGCGCTTGGGCGCGATCAGCGGAAGCTTCTCGACCAGCGTCGCGAGGTCCAGGTGCAGCCTGACCTTCTTGTGGTGGAAGTAGGCCTCAGCAACGAACAGGTCCGCGCCGCGGGCGGCCGGGATCAGCTGGTCGGTCCATTCGGTGTCGCCGGTGTAGGCGATCGTGCGCTGCCCGGCCTCGAGGCGCAGCGCGTGGAACGGTCCGCCGGGGTTGCCGTGGACGGCCTGGTACGCGGTGACCGACACGTCGGCGACCGTCGTCGGCACCAGCGGTGCGAGCTCGACCAGCGACAGCTCGAACGCCGGTGTCGTCCTCGACGACCCCGGGAACGCCGTCTCCATCACGCGCTCGTACCATCCCGCCAGGCCCGGCGGCCCGACGATCGCCAGCGGCGTGCTGCGCTTCGAGAAGAACTGCGCGTCCAGCATGAAGAACGGGATTCCGCCGAAATGGTCGGCGTGGAAGTGCGTGACGAAGATCGCGCGGATGTCGTTGCGCGCGACGCCCCTGGCCTTGAGCCCGATCAGCGAGGACGCGCCGCAGTCGATCAGGAAGTTCGTCCCGCCGCCGGTGACGTGGAAGCAGGTATTGAGCCGCGCGCCGCTGCCGAAGGCGTCGCCGCAGCCGATGAAGGTCAGTTGCATCGCTCAGTCCTCGGTCGTGTTTGCGCCGGCGCCGCGGCGGGGGTCGTCGCAGGCGTGTTCGCGCAGCCGCGCGAGCAATCCGGAGCGCCGTCGCGTCGACGTCGCGATTGCGGTCGCCAGCACGTGTCCGGGCGCACAGAGCGTCACCCGGGACCGGGCGCGGGTGACGGCCGTGTAGAGCAGCTCGCGCGTCAGCACGCGGCTGCGCTGCGCCGGCAGCACGACCAGCACGTCGTCGAACTCGGACCCCTGCGCCTTGTGCACGGTCATGGCGAACGCGGTCTCGTGCGCGGGCAGGCGCACCGGCGCGATCGCACGCAGGCCGCCGGCCGGATCGGGGAAGTGGACCATCGGCACGCCCGCCGGGTCGGGCAGCGCGATGCCGACGTCGCCGTTGAAGAGACGGAGCACGTGATCGTTGCGCAGCACGATCACCGGCCTGCCGGGAAACCAGGGCGACAGGCCGTCTCGCGCGTGGCGCGCGAGCCGTTCGCGAAGGTGCCTCGCGATCTCGGCGTTGACCGCGTCCACGCCGCGCGCGCCGTCTCGCACGGCGCACAGCACGCGATACCGCGCGAAGGCCAGCATGATCGCTTCGCGATCCTGCGGGTCGCGATCGACGGCGGCGGCGAAGACCTCGAAGCCCTCGCGCATGCGGTCGATCGCCGCGGGCGGCAACGGCGCGGCGTCGTCGTCGATCCACCGCACGCCGTCGTCGTCGCCTGCGCGAAGGCGCGCGATCGCCGCCGCGTCGTCGCCCGCGTTGACCAGGCTCGCGAGCCTGCCGATGCCGGAGTCGCCGGCGAAGCGGAAGCTGCGGCTGAGCCAGACGACCGCATCGCGCAGCGCGCTCGCCTGGCGGGGCGGCGGCGCGACGATGCGGTGGGCCTCGGTCGCCGCGAGCCGCGAGAGGTCGCCGATGCAGCCCTCGCCCAGCGTGGGGTCGGCGCCGAGCTCGGCGAACACCGCCCCGGACTCGACCGCCGCCAGCTGGTCCTTGTCGCCGAGCATCACGATGCGGGCGGCATCGGGCACCGCCTCGAGCAGTCGCGTCGCGAGCGCGAGGTCGAGCATCGACGCTTCGTCGACGACCAGCGCGTCGATCGGCAACGGGTTGGACGCGCCGTGCGAGAAGCCTCCGTCGAAGGGCCTGAAGCCGAGCAGCCGGTGCACGGTCGACGCGCTGCCCGGCAGCCGCGTGCGCAGCGCCTCGGGCAGGTGCGCCGCGCGCTGGCGGATCGCCTCGGTCATCCGCGCCGCGGCCTTGCCGGTCGGCGCGGCGAGCGCGATGCGGCAGTCGGCGTCGTGCTCGATCAGGCAGGCGAGCAGGTTGACGACCGTCGTCGTCTTTCCGGTGCCGGGTCCGCCGCTGATGATCGCGAGCCGGCTGCGAAGCGCGAGCGCGGCGGCGAGTCGCTGCCAGTCGGGATCGCCCCCGGACGCGGCCGCGTTCGATGCGAACAGCGCTTGCAGGCGCGCGCGCAGTCGCTCGACGGTTGCCGCGTCGAGCGCCACCGGCTGCGCGAGCGCCCGCATCAGCCGCCGGGCGAGCCGACGCTCGTGGTCGAAGTAGCGGTGCAGGTACAGCCGGTCGCCGTCGTCCAGGATCAGCGGCATCGCGCCGGTGGCGCCGGGCGTGCCGACGACCCGTGACGCGATCAGCGTCTCGCGGCGCGTCGTGATCTCGAGGTCGGCGAGCGCGATGCAGACGTGGCCGTTCGCCTGCGCGAGGCCGAGTTCGCGCGCGGCGTTCGCCGCCGCGCGTGCGTCGTTCGTGCTCGCGCCCTCGGCGAGCGACCAGGCCTCGATCCGCGCCGCGAAGGCGTCGGCCTGGCGCTGTTCGGGCGTGTTCATTCGCGGCCCTCGAGCAGTGTCGACAGCGTGTCGACGGTCGCGTCGTCGGGGCGTGCGAAGAAGTGGCCTGCAGGTTGCCCGTCGGCGTCCTGCCAGCCGGGGCGCACGCCGCGCACGAACAGGTAGAGCACGCCGCCGAAGTGCGCCTGCGGCAGGTAGCCGGGCAGCCGGTGGCGCAGCCATCGATCGAGCGCGACGCTGTACAGCAGGTACTGCAGGTGATATCCGTTGGCGTGCATCGCCACCTCGAGCGAGGCGCGCGCGTAGTCGGCGACCCTCGTGCCGAGGTGGTTCGATTTCCAGTCGAGCAGGAAGAACCGGCCGTCGTGCTCGAACACCAGGTCGACGAAGCCCTTGAGATAGCCGTCCAGGCGTCCGAAGCCCAGCGTCGGCACCCGATAGCCGAGCCGCGCGAGCGTCTCGTTGAGCGTGTCGTCGCGTAGCCGGCGTGACGGCAGGTGGAACGCGAACTCGGCGATGCGCCGGTCGCGCGGCAGCGTCGCGAGCACGAGTGGACGGCGGGTACCGACCGGCAGCGGGGTCGACAGCACGTCGCCGAGCATGCGCTCGAGGCGGCGCGCGTGCAGGCGCCGGTCGCCGTCGGGCCGGTGCCTGTCGAGCGCTGCCGCGATCGCGCCCGGCCAGGCGGCGCGGTCGGCGAAGTCGGCGGTCTCGAAGACCGCGTGCACGCACTCGCCGGCGATCGCCCCGCGCGCGAAGTTCAGGACGTCGTCCTCGGCAACGTCGACCGCCTGTCCCGTCCGTTGCGCCTGTTCCGCCGGGGTCGGCGGCGTGGGTTCGGTGCCGGGCGCGCGCGCGTCGTGGTCGGCGATCGCGCGCTCGTGCGCCGCGCCCCACGCGAGCGCGCTGTAGCTGCCGATCCACCATCCGGCGGGAAGGCGGGCGGGCGCGGGGAGCGCGTCGAGCGCGTCCGCCGCAATGCGCGCCGGCGCCATCGGGTCGACGCGCGGCGCGGGCAGCGGCGCGAGCGAGACGTCGGGCGCCGCGGCGGCGGCGAACGCGCGCCAGGCGTCGCCGATCGCCGCCACCGGCGGTTCGTGGCCGTGCCACGCCGGCGGATCGACGTCGGCGCCGGCGACGAGCCAGTTGAGCAGGCTGCGGCGGCCCTCCTTGTCGGAGGGGCGGGTCGCCGGACCGGTGCGGTAGCAGCCGGCGACGACGATGCAGCGGTGCACCGCTCGGGTCAGCGCGACGTAGGCCAGGCGCAGCGACTCGGCGCTCTCCTCGAGGCGCCGACGCGCGTCGACGTCGGCGTCGTCGAACTCGCCGTCGAATCCCTTGCACCAGTCGATCACGCACGCACCATCGTCGTCGTGGTACTCGACGCCGTCGGTCGGTCCGCCCGCCGATCCGCGGGACCCGCTCCACGCGAACGGGCAGAAGACGATCGGGTATTCGAGGCCCTTGGACTTGTGGATCGTCACGATCTGCACGAGATCCTGGTCCGAGTCGAGTCGCAGCTGCGCGTCGTCGTCCGCACGCCTCGCGCGGCGCTGCGCCCTGAACCAGCGCATCAGTGCGTCGGGTGCCGGGTGCGTCGCGCACGCCCGGTGAAGCGCCTCGGTCAGGTGCAGCAGGTTGGTGAGCCGGCGGCGGCCGTCGGCGCGCGCGAGCATGCGCTCGGTCACGCGCTCGCGCGCCAGCCAGTCGCGCAGCATCGTGCCGATGCCGTTGCGCAGCCATCGTTCGCGGTAGCCGCCGAAGCGCCCGACGATCGCCGGCAGCCCCGCCTCGTCGGCCGCGAGCGCGTCGAGCGCGGCGGCGTCCAAGCCCATCGCATCGGTGCCGAGCGCGCTGCGCAGCAGCGGGTCGCGGGTCGGCTCGAGGATCGCCGCGAGCACGCGTTCGAGATCCGCCGCGTCGACGCTCGTGAACACGCTCGCCTGCGATAGTTCGACGCTGTCGATCCCGAGCCTCGCGAGCGCGTCGCGCATCAGCGCGCCGTCCGCGTGGCGACGAACGAGCACCGCGACGTCGCCGGCGCGTAGTGCGGCCGCCCCGATGCGGATCTCGCCGCGCGCCGCCGCCTCGAGGAGTCGCGCGATCTCGGCGGCGGTCGCGGCGGCGGCGGCGTCCATCGCCTGCCGCTTGTGCAGCATCGTGCCGGGATCGCCGTCGGCGCCGGGCAGTGCCCAGATCTGCAGCGCGGCGGCACCGGGCGCGCCCGCGGGCACGCTCGCGTCGGCGAGCGGCCTGCGGGGCTTCTCGCCGAAGCCGACCTCCCGGTAGTCGAGCCCGGGCACCATGAACGCCTTCGGGTTTCTCGCGAAGAGCGCGTTCAGCGCGCGCAGCAGCGACTGGCTCGATCGCTGGTTCGCGCGCAGCGTGAACTCGCCGCGCGCGCGGGTGCGGGCACGCATGTAGGTGTGCAGGTCCGCATTGCGGAAGCTGTAGATCGCCTGCTTGGGGTCGCCGACGAAGAAGCACGGCAGCGGGGTGCCGCCGTAGAGCCGCTCGAAGATCGCGAACTGCAGCGGGTCGGTGTCCTGGAATTCGTCGATCAGCGCAGCCGGGTAGCGTTCCCGCAGCGCGTCGACGAGCGATTCGGCCTGCCGCCCCGATGGATCGACCAGGCGCTCGTGCAGGTTGCGCAGCATGTCGTCGAAGGTGACGACGCCGGTGCGGCGCTTGGCCTCGCGCAGCGCGCGACCGGCCTCGTCGAGCATGTCGCGGATCAATGCGAGGCGCGCGAGCGCGAGGGCCGTTCCCGTCGCCCGGATCGCGTCGATCAGCGCCTGGGCCGCCGCGAAGAACGCGTGGCTCGGCAGCGCCGGGCCCCCCGGCTTCGGCCGGTTCGCGCGCGCGACGATCGTCCGCGTCTCGAGGAGCGTCGCCTTCGCGGCCTTCTTGGGGTCTTGCGCGAGCAGTCGCTTCGTCGGCGGCGCCTCGAGCGCGGCGATCGCGTCCGCGTCGTGCAGCAGCGCGTCCCACTCGCCTGCGGCGGCCTCGATCGAGTCGGGCTTGTAGGTGGTGCCGTTGAGCGCGCCGCGCGCGTCGAGCACGCAGTCGACGATCCGTTCGCGCTCGCCGTGCCACAGGCCGCGCGCGAGCGCGTGCGCGGCGCGCAGCGCCGACGTGTCGATCGTGCCCGCGGTGGTCGCGCCCGCCTCGAGGCCGCGCGGCCAGCGCGCGCGCGCGGCCGGCTTGCGCAGGTGGCGCGCGAGGAGCGTCGCGCAGGATTCGGGCGTATCCTGCTTCGCGACGAGCCAGGCGGCGAGCGCCGGGTCGAGCGCGTCGCCGGCGATGCGCCGCCGCCAGAAGTCGTTGACCGCCGCGAGCAGCAGCTCGCCGTCGTCCTGGATCGCCTGCGTCGCGAGCGGCATGCGGGCGGTGAACGGCGTCTCCGACAGCGCGCGGTGGCAAAACCCGTGGATCGTGAAGATCGCCGCCTCGTCGAAGCTCGCCAGCGCGAGGTCGAGGCGGGCGCGCAGCGTGTCGGCCGATGCGCCGTGCCGGCGAAGCAGCCGCTCGACCAGCTCGGTCGCGAACGGGTCGGTGCAGGTCTCGGGGGCACGCACGGCGGCGAGCGTGTCGAGCAGGCGCTGGCGGATGCGGTCGCGCAGTTCGGCGGTCGCCGCGTGGGTGAAGGTCACGACCAGGATCCGCCGCACGTCGAGACCGCGCTCGAGCAGCAGGCGCAGGTACAGGCCGCAGATGTGCCAGGTCTTGCCGGTGCCGGCGGAGGCCTCGATCAGCATGCTGCCCTCGAGCGGGCAATCGAAGACGTCGAGCGCTGGCGGACCGGTGGTGACGCCTGCCCGCGCGGCGCCGGCGCCGCTCGATTCGATCGATGCGCTCACGGCGCGTCGCCCTCGAGGTGCTCGAGGAGCGGGTCGAAGACCTCGTGCGCGAGGTGCACGAAGGCCTCGAGCCGGTGTTCGAGCGGGTCGGGCCGGCCGCGCCACGCGAGGCGGTGCGCGACGTCTTCGCGCTCGGCGAAGCCGCGCATCGACCCCATCCACTCGCGCTTGGCGAGCGCCAGGTTGTCCTTCTTCCGGACGAGGGCCCACGCCGCCCTCGGGAAGAACGGCAGCGGTGCGCGCAGCCCCTGGTCGTAGAGGCCGAGCAGCGTCGCGAGAACGCCGCGGGGGTCCGCCACCGGCCGCAGCCGTACGTCGCCGTCCCGCAGGTGGACGCAGGTACGCGGCGCGACGCCCGGCGGCGGCGCCGCGTTCAGCACCAGGTGCGAGATCCAGGCGTCGAGAAAATCGCGTGCGCGGGCGTTGCCGTACCGATGGCGGACGAGCCCGTCGGCGCGGAGGTCGGCGAAGCCGGCCGACAACCGCCACGTCCGGCCGTCGGCCACGATCGCCAGCGTCGCCGTGTGCGGCGCGACGCACGGTGCGCGCAGCGTGTCGCGCGCGCGCTGCGCGAATTCGTCGATGCCGTCCAGCTCGCGCGCCAGCATCCGCTCGCCGAAGACGCCCGACGGCAGCTCGGTACCGGCGCGCGCGAGGGCGGCGACCGCCTCGCGCGGGGCGCCGGCGAGCGCGTGCGGCACCAGCCGTGCGGCGAGCCTGGCGCGGGCACGGGCCGTGGCCACCAGCGGTTCGTCGTCGAGCCATTCGTCTTCTTCGCGCGGCAGCGCGAGCGAGAGCCGCTGCTCGATCAGGAAGCGCGAAGGGTTTCGAAAGAAGCGCGCGAGCCGTTCGGCCGACAGGTCGCGCCACGCCGCGCCCGGGTCGGGCAGTGCGTCGGTGAAGAACACGCTCGTGCCGCGCGCGTCCTGCGCGTCGTCGTCGAGGTCGTCCCGAGGGTCGTCGTCGACGGCGTCGGCCGCGTGCCCGGGATCGTCGTCGATGTCCGGGGCGGGGGCCGAGAACGGCGCCGGCGCCGAAGCGGCGGCGAGGCTCGACTTCAGTGCGGCGGCGTACTCGCGGTTGAAGCTCCTGACGCGCGGATCGGCGTCGTGCCTGAATGCCTGCTCGGAGAAGGGCTGCAGCGGGTGCTCGACGACGAGTCGGGCGCGTGCCGCGGCGAGTTCGGTCGCGTCGGCGCCGGGCCCGGCGATCGCCGGGGCCAGATACTCGAGCAGTTCGCTCACCAGCACCGACGGTGGCAGGCGCGCGTTGTCGCGCAGGTTGCGGCCGACGTGACTCAGGTAGAGCCTCTCCCGCGCGGCCAGGATCAGGTCGAGGAACACGTTGCGCTCGTCGACGCGCCGCTGCCGGTCGCCCGGGCGGGGTGCGAGCGCGATCAGGTCGAGCTCGTCCACGGGGGTGCTGCCGGGGAATGCGCCGTCGTTCAGTCCGATCGCGCAGACCTGGCGGAACGGCAGGTTCCGCAGGCTGCTCATCGACGCGAAGGTGACGGCACCGCTCGGCACGCCGCCGCGCGCCTGCGCCGCGAGGCCGGCGTCGAGCGACGCGCGCACGACGGCGAGCGGCAACGTGCCGCCGATGCCGCTGCGTTCGATCGTCGACGCCCAGTCGGCGACGGCGTCCTGCACTTCGCGCAGGTCGTCGAGCGCGTCGACGTCCGTCGCGATGAAGTCCGCCAGCGTGTCGACGAGGCGTGCGGCCCATTCACGCGCCGGCAAGGGTCTCGCGAGCGTGCGCTGCAGCGTCGACAGCGAGTCGACGACGTGCGAGATCGCGCCCAGCGTCGACGCGTCGGCACCCTCGGCGTCGCCGACCGGCATCCGGCCGGCGAACGGTGCGCCGAAGCCGGACGGCAGCGCATAGCCGAGGTACAGGCGGTCCAGTCCGTCGGCGAAGCTGTGCCTGCCGCTCCCCGGCATGTCGCACTGCTCGCGGTGCGTCGCGTCGAGCGCCCAGTGCACGCCTGCCGACTGCAGCCACGCGCGCGCCAGTTCGAGTGCATCGGTGTCCAGCCCGAAACGGCGCGCGACCATCGGCTGCTGCAGCAGGCCGAACACCGCCGATGCGGTGAAGCGGGAGTCGGCCAGCGCGAGCAGGTCGAGCAGCGCGCGCGCCGCCGGGTTGACCGCGCTCGGGGCGAGGCCCGTGATCGCGTACGGGATGCGTCGATCGGCGGGGGCGGTGCCGAAGACCGCGTGGATCAACGGCGCCGCGGCGTCGATGTCCGGCGTCACGACGAGGATGTCGCCGGGCATCGGTGCGTCGGGTGCCGAGAAGCACGCGAGCAGCCGGTCGTGCAGCACCTCGATCTCGCGGGTCGGCGAGTGGCACACGTGGATCTCGATGCTGTCGTCGTCGGCGACGGCGCCCGCGCTGCCGGGCTCGAGATCGGCCAGCGCGAGGATCGAGTCCTGCAGCCGGCCGAGCAGCGTCGGGCGTTCGCACGCGACGAAGTCGGCGTCGTCGACGACGGTCTCGCCGACCGCATCGACGAGCAGCGACAGCTGCGCCTGGGCCTGGCGACCCCACCCGGCGAGGAGTCGGTGGCCCTCCTCGCGATGCTCGGCGCGGCCGCTCGCCGCGAGCCACGCGAGTCGGCGCCGGTCGACCGTGTCGAACCAGTACTCGCGACACGGATTCAGCGCATAGACGTGCACGTCCACCCGTCGGCTCAGCGCGTGCAGCAGGTCCAGGTGGAGCGGCGGGATCGCCGGCAGGCAGAACACGTGCACGGCATCGGGCAATGCCGCGGCGTCGCCGTCGCCTGCACCCGCCTGCCGAAGCGCGCGCCTGAAGTCGGCGACGGGGTCGCTGACGGCCTGGCCGACGGCGTCGACCACGCGGCGCCACAGCGCGGCCTGCCAGGCCTCGTCGGCCATCGCCGACGCACTCGGATGTCCGATCGGCGCACGGCGGCCCTCGGCCCACGCGGCGAGCCAGTCCGGCCGGTAGACGATCATCTGTTCGAGCAGCATGGCGACGCGCGTCGCGAGCGCGAGTCGCATCGCCGGATCGGCGTCGGCGAGCCATGCGGCCAGCCGCTGGTGCCCGGCGATCCAGTGCTCGTCGCCGAAGGCCACGTACACCCGCCACGCCATCACCCGGGCATCGTACGGCGACTCGGCGGCGACGCCCGGCACCAGCGCGCCGATCCGCTGCCAGAGCCATCGTGCGAGGTACGAAAAGCGGACGTTCGCGCAGATCCCGTGGCCGCCTGCGATCGACAGCGTCAGGTGCCGCTCGATCGCGGCGCTCGGCACGACCACCTGGTCCTCGACGAACGGCGCAGCGATCGACGCGTCGCGTCGGGCCGCGCCCAGCCGCCCGACGAGCTGGTCCGTCAGCGCCTCGATGCGGTTCGCGAAGTGGATCTCGAACATTCGGTGGGCCGGCCAGGCGGGATCCGGGCGCGATCGCGCGTGTCCGGCCCCCGCGCCGGCCACTCAGGCGCGGTCGCCGCCCGAGGCCGGGCTCCGGACCCGTGGACCGG
The DNA here is from genome assembly GCA_050248115.1 of Lautropia sp. Taxonomy (GTDB): domain Bacteria; phylum Pseudomonadota; class Gammaproteobacteria; order Burkholderiales; family Burkholderiaceae_E; genus Lautropia. Next base: position 156,027 of record JBFWSZ010000004.1, on the reverse strand, counting down.
TGCTCAGTTGCACTTCGACTCGCCGCAGTTCAGGCAGGTCATGCAGCCGTCCATCATGACCGCGGCGGCCGTATTGCACTTGGAACACAGCTGCGCGCCGACCGGGAACGGCGAATCGGCATCGAGCGGCGCTGCGAGCGAACCCTCCGACACGAGCCCCGTGACGGCACTGCGCGCCTCGAACTCGGCCCGCTTCTCGGCGATCAGTCGCTTCTGGTGTTCGTCGAGCTCGGTCTTCTCCAGCAGGCCGATCGACTGCAGGTGGCGCTCGATGATGTGGCCCAGCTCGGCGATGATCGAGGGCATGAATCGCCCCCCTTTCTGCCAGTAGCCGCCGCGCGGGTCGAACACCGCCTTCAGTTCGTCGACGAGGAAGGTGACGTCGCCGCCCTTGCGGAACACCGCCGACATGATCCGGGTCAGCGCGACGATCCACTGGAAGTGGTCGAGGTTCTTCGAGTTGATGAAGATCTCGAACGGACGGCGCTGCTCGTGCACCGTGCCCTCGTTGAGCACGATGTCGTTGATCGTCACGTACATCGCGTGGTCGGACACCGGCGTCTTGATCTTGTAGGTCGAGCCGATCAGCACCTCGGGACGCTGCACCTCCTCGGTCATCCGCACCACGCCCGGCGCGACCGGGTGGTGATGGGGGTCGGCGGCGGCGCCGATCGGGTGCACCGTCGCCCCGGTACCGGCACCGGCCGCGGCGGTCTTGTCCTCGGGCTTCTCGACCCGGTAGGCAACGATCTTCCGGTCGATCTTGATGGCAGGGTTCATCGCTCAGAACTTCCCGTAGTAGCCTTCCTTGATGGCGTCGAATAGATTCGCCGCCGTATGGGTCTCGCCATCGTATTCGATCTCCTGGTCGCCGCGCGCGGAGATCTCGGTGCCGTCCTCCAGCGTGAACACGTAGGTCGTGTTCTTCAGGTCCTCTTCCTTGACCAGCACGCCCTGGAAGGCCTCCGGATTGAAGCGGAAGGTCGTGCAGCCTTTCAGGCCGTTCTCGTGCGCATACAGGTAGATGTCCTTGAACGATTCGTACGCGTAGTCGGTCGGCACGTTCGCGGTCTTGGAGATCGACGAGTCGACCCACTTCTGCGCGGCGGCCTGGATGTCGACGTGCTGGCGCGGCGTGACGTCGTCCGCCACGGTGAAGTAGTCGGGAAGCCGATCGCCCGCCCGGGCATCCGGGGCGGCGCCGCCGGCGGCGGCGTCCTGCGCCGCGGGTCCGCCCGGCATCGCCCGCGGGTTCACCAGTTCTCGGTACGCGAGCAGCTCGAACGAGAACACGTCGACCTTCTCCTTCGACTTGCGCCCCTCGCGGATCACGTTGCGGAAGTAGTGGTGGGCGAACGAGGGTTCGATCCCGTTGCTCGCATTGTTCGCGAGCGACAGCGAGATCGTGCCGGTCGGCGCGATCGACGAGTGGTGGGTGAACCGCGCGCCGCGCTCGGCCAGCTTGTCGACCAGCGCCGGCGACGCCTCGGCCAGACGCTGCATGTACCGGCTGTAGCGTGCGTGCAGGATGCGTCCCGGCACCTTGTCGCCGACGCGGATGCCGTCGGCCGACATCTCCGGGCGCTTGCGGAGCATCGCCGGCGTGACGGTGAACAGTTCGTCCATGATCGGCGCGGGCCCTTTCTCCTGCGCGAGCTCGAGCGCGGCTTCCCAGCCGGCGATCGCCATCTCGCGCGACACGTCCTCGGTGAACGCGACCGATTCCGGCGAGCCGTAGCGCATGCCCAGGCAGGCCAGCGTGCTGCCCAGCCCGAGAAAGCCCATGCCGTGCCGGCGCTTTCGCATCAGCTCGGCACGTTGCTGCGCGAGCGGCAGGCCGTTCACCTCGACGACGTCGTCGAGCATCCGGGTGAACACGCGGACGACCTCGCGATACTCGTTCCAGTCGAACGAGGCATTGCGGGTGAACGGATCGCGCACGAAGCGGGTGAGATTCACCGAGCCCAGCAGGCAGGACCCGTACGGCGGCAGCGGCTGTTCGCCACAGTTGTGTGCGTGCAGACCGTTCGCATCGAACTCGTTGATGCCCGGAATCTGCACGTCGTAGACGGCTTCGGCACCTGCGTCTGCGACCGACTCGACGGTCGCGACGAAGCGCTCGCGGTTCGATGCACGACGGTAGGCCCCGAGCAGTCGCTCGAGCCGTGCCGCCTTGTCGCCGTCGGAGAAGCCGATCAGCGCCGCGTACTGCACGACGTTGTCGGCGGCGATGACCAGTTCATGCTGCGACCTGGTCGGGTAGTCGGCGACACCCCCACGGCCATCGGGCAGCGACGCGTGCCCGGCGGGGCGTCGATTGCGGTAGATCGACGAGGCGATGCCCAGCCTCAGCAGCATCCGCTGCACCGCCTCGAGCAATGGTGCGTCGGACTGCGACAGACGGATCGAGACGCCTTTCGCCTGGCTGCCCTGGACGCTGCCGTCGGCGTCGAACAGCCCGCGAAGCAGCCCGCGATAGAACGCGCTCGAAGCGCGCTCGATCGCAGGCGTGATCGCCTTTCGCCCCGGTGTGATCCCGAGGTCCCGCGCGAGCCCGGCAAGGGCGCTCGAGTGCAGTCGATACTCGTCGCAGTGTGCACCGCGGTCGGCAATCCTGTGCCAGCCGGTGAAGTCTGCGCCGTGATGGAGCGCACGGGTCGCGTCGATCGCCGCTGCCATCACGCCCGAAGGGCCCGAATGGCCGGGATCGCCGTTCGCGACCGCGCGCCCCACCGATGTCGACAGCACCGCACGGCCTTCCTGCAGCGTACCGTCACCGATCAGCAGGCCGATCAGATAGCCTTCGTCCGCACCGTGCGCACCTGCCCATTCGACGCACGGCCGGTGATTCTGCAGCAGCACCTGGTCGCCGGCGGACAATTCGCCGGCAGCGCACCACTCGGTGCGCATCGAGAACCGGGTGAGCGACGCCACCCGACGCACGCGATGGTCTGCCGTCAGGCGCAGCGAATGGCCTTCGCGCGTCGAGATCCGCACCACCGGCTTGGTTGCGGTAAGGAAGAAACCTTCGGCACCGCTCGAATGGTCGGCGCCGTCGACCCGAGCGACGAATGGCCGGCCGACCAACTCGCCGACCTGCCGCGGTCCGCGATCGGTCTGGACCCAGGTGTCGGCGGTGACGCAAGGGTTGGTCGCGCGGATGTTCTCGCACCACCAGTTGTTGTTCATCTCGTTGACGCGGTCGATCAGGATGAAGCCGGGTTCGGCGAAATCGTAGGTCGACGCCATGATCGAGTCCCACATCCGCCGGGCCGGCACGGTCTTGTAGATCCGGCAGCACACGAGCCCGGTCTCGTCGGTGAGGTAGGGGCTCGCGGCCGGATCGGCCGCGGCCGCCGAGTCGGGGCCCTCGGGCAGCGGCCATTCGCGCCACACGTACGCCGACTCGTCGGAGATGTCGTGGCGCTCCGGGTCGAACTCCTTGCGCAGCAGCGGGTAGGCGAGGTGCCAGGGCAGGTCCTCGCGAACCGCGCGGATGAACTCGTCGGTGATGAGCAGCGACAGGTTGAACTGGCGCAGCCGCCCGTTCTCGCGCTTGGCCCGGATGAATTCCATCGCGTCCGGGTGCCCGATGTCGAAGGTGGCCATCTGCGCGCCGCGGCGGCCGCCGGCCGACGACACGGTGAAGCACATCTTGTCGTAGATGTCCATGAACGACAGCGGGCCGGAGGTGTAGGCGCCCGCGCCCGACACGTACGCACCGCGCGGGCGCAGCGTCGAGAACTCGTAGCCGATGCCGCAGCCGGCCTTCAGCGTCAGGCCCGCCTCGTGCACCTTGCCGAGGATGTCGTCCATCGAGTCGCCGATCGTGCCCGAGACCGTGCAGTTGATCGTCGAGGTCGCCGGCTTGTGCTCGAGCGCGCCGGCGTTCGCGATGATCCGCCCGGCCGGGATCGCGCCGCGGCGCAGCGCCCACAGGAAGCGCTCGTACCAGTGTGCGCGGACGGCCACGGGCTCGACGTCGGCGAGCGCGCGCGCGACGCGCTTGTAGGTGTCGTCGATGGTGGCGTCCACCGGGCGACCGTCCTTGGTCTGCAGGCGATATTTCTTGTCCCAGATATCGAGCGAGGCTTCCTGCATCGGGACGCTGGCGGCGTCGCGGCGTTCGAGCTTGATGACACTGTTCATGTAGGCGGCGATCCGAAAAGAGTCGGTTTCGAGGCGGCGCGCGGTGACCGGCGCGCAGGGACGGTGATGCCGGGATGCGAACGGACGGCGCAGCGCGGACGGCTGAGCCTCCGCGCGTCGGCGCCGCTCCGCTGCGCACGCCCATCGTGCAACAGGGGTGGACGACTGGACGCCCGGCCCGTGAGCGCGGCATGCCGCGTGCGGCCGGACGTCTGAAACGGCAACGACGCCGGCCGCGGCGAGCGAGCGGTGTCGAGACGGATTATCCCAGACCTTTCACGGCGGACGCGCGCGCTGCCGACATCGTTTACGTTTGGTTGGCTTCGTCCGGATCCCGGGCGGTCCGGGCGGCGGACGCGACGATGCCGATCGACGAAAGCCGATCGGCATCGGGAGAGGACGCGGCGCTAGTGCGACATCAGGACCGGCAGCGTCATCTGCGAAAGTATAGAACGAGTCGCCCCGCCCATGATCAGCTCGCGGAATTTCGAGTGACCGTACCCGCCCATCACGAGCAGGTCCGCGCCGCGGTCGGCGGCGCGCGAGAGCAGCGTGTTGCCGATGTCGATCTTCGAGACGTCCTGGTGGACGGTGACCTTCACGCCGTGGCGCGACAGCCAGAGCGCGACGTCCGCGCCGGGCTCGGCGCCGTGCGCGCCGGGCAGTTCGTTCGGGTTGACGACCACGACCTCGACGTTCGCCGCGCGCGTGAGCAGCGGCATCGCGTCGCTGACGGCGCGCGCCGCGGTGCGGCTCGCATCCCACGCGATCATCACGTTCTTGCCGCAGGAGGCGAATCGACCCGAGTGCGGCACGATCAGCGTCGGGCGGCCGGTCGCGACCAGCACGCGCTCGACGAAGTCGTCCTCGGTCCGGGTCGCCTCGTCGCTGCGATCGGTCTGGCCGACGATCACCAGGTCGCTGTAGCGCGCGCTCTGCATCGTGGCGGTGACCGGGTCGTCGTCGACGAGGCGCGATTCGTGGGAGATCGCGTCGTAGCGGCCGAGCTCGCGCTCGAAGAACTCGCAGGCCGCCCGCGCCTCGGTCTTCAGCGCCTCGCGGATCTGGTTCGCGATCGGGCCGGTGGTGCGCGAACCGTAGCCGAGCGGCAGGTGGGCGCTCGTCGACGCGGCGAGCCCGACGAGATGCGCCTGCTGGCTTCGGGCGATCGACGCGGCGAGCTCGATGCGGGCCGCGCTGTGCGGGGACGCGTCCAGGTGGAGCAGGATCGTGGCAAGGCTCATGGTCATTCCCCTCGTTTCAAAGGCGCGCAGCGCGTCGAGGGTGATTCTGAACCTCGGTGGCCGGCCCACCTTGAGCAAGGTCAAGGCAGGTCCGCGTCAGCCGACCGCGGGGGCTCCGGTGCAGCGGTGGGCCGAGCACTCGAGTTCGAGGGTGCTGTGGGCAATGTCGAACTCGGTGGCCAGCATCGACTTGACCCGCGCCTTGATCGCGTCGGCCTCGTGCCAGGCGCCGTCGACGATCACGACGTGCGCGTCGACCGCGTTGTGTCGCTCGTCGAGCTGCCAGAGGTGCGCGTGATGCACGTCGTCGACCCCCTCGATTCCCCGGATGCGGTCGACGACGTGGCCCGCGTCCATCTCGGGCGGCGTGCCGAGCATCAGCATCCTGATCACGCGGCCGATCTCGGCGAAGGACATCCACAGGATGTAGCCGGCGATCAGCAGGGTCACGAGCGGGTCGACGAAACGCCAGTCGAACAGCAGGATCAGCGTGCCCGCGACGATGACGCCGACCGAGCCCAGCGCATCGGCGACGTTGTGCAGGAAGGCGGCGCGGATGTTCACGCTCTCCTTGGAGAGCGTCCAGGTCAGCAGCGCGGTCGCGAGGTCGACCGCCAGGGCGACGCCCGCGATGATCACGACGGTCCAGCCGTCGACCGGACGCGGCTCGACGAAGCGCATCGCCGCCTCGAACACGAGGTAGGCGCCGATCACGATCAGCGTCGTGTAGTTGATCAGCGCGGCGACGATCTCGATGCGCATGTAGCCGAAGGTCATCGTCGCGTCCGACGGACGACGGGCGATCCTGCGGGCGACGAAGGCGATCACCAGCGACACCGCGTCGGACAGGTTGTGGACGGCATCGGCGATCAGCGACAGGCTGCCGGAGACGATGCCGCCGACCAGCTGCACCAGCGTCAGGAGCCCGTTGACGCCGACCGCCGCCCACAGGCGCCAGTCTCCGGTGGCGGGGTCGCCGACACCATGGTGGTGGTGGCCGTGGCCGTGCGCGTGTGGGCGCGCCTTCCCGGGCGAATGAGACGGCGGCGGCGACGGCCGATGCCCGTGCGGGCCCGGCGCATCGTGCCGGTGCCCCGGATCGTCTTCGTGGTCGTGGTGCGCCCCGCCAGTGCTCATGCAGGCTGTCCGTCCGTCGACGCGCCCGGGTGCCCGGCGGCGTCGGGCGTGCTCGGTGCGCGATTCCGTAAAGTGTAGCGATTCCGATGCCCGCGGACGATCGGTGCCGGCGCCGGCGCCGCGACACGACGGTTCGATGCTAGATTCCGCGGCAACGACAGGAGAGGGCGATGCAGGCGAAGAACGGGTCGAAGGTGAGCTGGTCCGGTGGCACCGAGCACTGGACGACGAAGGGCGACGTGCGGCTCTTCCTCTGGAACAAGGCGCCCGCCGCAGGCACGCCGAAGCGCGGCACGATCGTCTTCGTGCACGGGTCGTCGATGGCGTCGCAGCCGACCTTCGATCTGGCGGTGCCCGGGCGCCCGTATTCGTCGGTCATGGACTGGTTCGCCGAGCGGGGATTCGACACCTGGTGCATGGACAACGAGGGGTACGGCCGCTCGGGCAAGGACCGGGCGATCAATTCCGACATCGCCAACGGTGCCGACGACCTGGTCGCGGGCACCGACTACCTGATGCGGGTCACCGGCGAGAAGCGCTTCCTGATGTACGGGATCTCGTCGGGCGCGCTGAAGGCGGCGCTCTTCGCGCAGCGCCATCCCGAGCGCGTCGCGCGGCTATCCCTCGACGCCTTCGTCTGGACCGGCGACGGCAGCCCTACGCTGGCCGAGCGCAAGAAGAAGCTTGCCGACTTCAAGGCTCGCAACCGGCGCCCGATCGATCGCGCGTTCGTGCACTCGATCTTCGATCGCGATCACCCGGGCACCGCCGACGACGCGACGATCGAGGCCTTCGCCGACGCGATCCTCACGCTCGATGATTCGATGCCGACCGGCACCTACGTCGACATGTGCTCGCGACTGCCGCTGATCGACCCGAAGCGGCTCGACGTGCCGGTGCAGGTGCTGCGCGGCGAGTACGACGGCATCGCGTCGATCGAGGACCTGATCGCGTTCTACGCGGCGCTGCCGAACATGGACAAGCAGTTCGTCGTGATGCCCGGCATCTCGCACGCGAGCTTCCAGCAGAAGAACTACCTGATGGTCTATCACCTGCTGCACGCGTTCTTCACCCAACCGGCGCCCGTGTACCGGGCCTGATCTGCCCCGGCGGCATCGACCGCGCGGCGACGAGGAGACGTACCCATGAAGAAGCTCAACCGGCTTTGCACCGTCGGCAATGCGGGCGCCACCCGCAGGCGGCTGCTGCACGGGATGGCGACCGGCGCGCTCGTCGCGACGGTCGCCGCGCCGTCCTTCGCCGCGCAGGACGACTGGCCGCGCCGTCCGATCCGCCTCGTCGTGCCGTTTTCGCCGGGCGGCTTCACCGACGTCGTCGCCCGCATCGTCGGCCATTCGCTCGGCGAGCGGCTGGGCCAGCCGGTCGTCGTCGAGAACAAGCCGGGGGCCGGCTCGACGATCGGCACCGACGGTGTCGCGAAGGCGGCGCCGGACGGCTACACGCTGGCGCTGGTTTCGACCACGCACGTGATCAGCCCGAGGCTGTACAAGTCGGTTCCGTACGATCCGCTGAAGGACTTCGTCGCGATCGGCCGGGTCGTCGAGGCGCCGTACGTGCTGGTCGTCACGCCGGGCTTTGCGCCGAAGAACGTCGCGGAGTACGTGGCGGCCGCCCGCGCCCAGCCGGACAAGTACCACTTCGCGTCGTCCGGCAACGGCAGCACCCAGCACCTGATCGGGGCGCTGTTCGCGAAGACCGCGCAGGCGCCGATCCGCCACATCCCGTTTCGAGGCAGCGCGCAGGCGATGCAGGACGTGATCGCGGGCATCGTCGAGAGCAGCTTCGCCGGCATCACGAATGCCTTGCCCCACATCCGATCGGGTCGTGTGCGGGCGCTGGCCGTGACCTCCGCGACACGGGCGTCGCAGCTTCCCGACGTGCCGACGATGCAGGAGGCGGGCCTCGCGGGCTTCGACGCCTCGCCGTGGCTCGCGCTGCTCGCGCCGGCCGCGACGCCGGCGGCGATCGTCGAGCGACTCTCGACCGAGCTGAACAAGGTGCTCGCCGACGAGGCGGTGCTCGCGGCCTTCGACGAGGCGGGCGTGAGCGCCGCGCCTTCCGATCCCGCCCGGATGCAGGCATTGCTCCAGGCCGAGTCGGAACGGTGGGGTCAGGTGGTGAAGGACACCGGCATCAAGGTCGACTGAGGTCGAATCAGCCGGCCCGGCGCCCCACGCCGACGGCGAGCACGACGCCGGCGACGAGCAGCGCGACGCCGGCGCCGGCGAGCGGCGATGGCCATTCGCCGCGCAGCACGAACGCGTAGGCGAGGGCGGCCAGCGTCTCGAACACGATCAGCTGCCCGGCGATCGTCGTCGGCAGGCGCTGGCTCGCCTCGTTCCAGCACAGCGTGCCGAGCCATGACGCGAACAGGCCGATCGCGAACATCAGGCCCAGGAATGCGCCGGGCCGCGGTCCGAAGGGCAGCAGCGCCGCCCCGCCGGTGGCGGCGTCGTGCCCGATGCCGGCGATGCCTGCCGCCTGCGCGACCCAGAGCGCCGCGTAGCCGAGCGCGGCGAGCGGAAGCGTCGCGAGTCCCTGCGCGGTCGCCCAGGTGCGCGGACTGCGTTCGGGGTGCAGGCGCAGCCAGTCCGCGTTTCGTAGCGGGTACCAGGTCCAGCAGGCGACCGCGCCGAGTGCGAAGAGCACGCCGGCGAGATAGCGGCCGGCGTCACCGTGCCCGTCGGTCGGCAGGCGCGCCGACTCGACGCTGTTGACGCAGGCGATGCCCGACGCGATGAGCAGCAGCGAGGGCAGCAGCGTGGTCCACGCGAGTCGGCCGTCGCGCGCGCCGTCGCGCAGGTTGGAGGCGATCGCGATCACCACCGGCAGCGTGCCGATGAGCATCGTCGGCAGCGGTGCGCCCGCGCGCTGGATCGCGCTTGCGAGGCACAGGTAGTAGAGCAGGTTGCCGATCGCCGACAGGCGAAGCGCTTCGATCCAGTCACGGCGTGCGAGCCGCGCGAGCGCCTTCCGGTCGAACCACGCGATCGGCAGCGCGATCAGCCCGAACGCCAGGTAGCGGCCGACCGACAGCATCGCCGGCGGGTACTCGGGGAGCAGCAGCGGGCCGACGAACACGATGCCCCACATCGCGCCGGCGGCCAGCGCGAAGAGCGTGCCAGCGAGCATGGCGGGTCAGCGACGCGGCGCGCGTCCGGGGTCGACCGGCGGTCGCAAGGACGGCGCGTGCGCCACGCTCGGCGCGCTCGGCACGCCTGGCGTCGCTGCGAGGTCGAACGCGTGCGGCAGGCGGATTCGTGACGGCACGTGGCGGGCTCTCCGGTGATGGCGGCCACCATGGTAAGCGCCGCCCGGCCGCGTCACGCGCAATTGCGCGGCAATTGTTCGGCTGTTCCGCGGACCCGACGCACGGCGTGCCGCCTACGATGAACGACACTCAACCTATCGCCGAAGTTGTCGATGACAAGCGCCTCCACGGCCGCGCCCGCGCCAGCCCAGCAGTCCCGCCCGCTGCCCGTTGCACCCGACGCGCGTCGCGACGCCGCGACGATCACCGAGACCATCCAGGCGGCCGATCGGCTGCAGCGCGCAGGCCGGCTCGACGACGCGGTGCAGGTCTATCGCGACTGGATCGCCGTGGGCGATCCGTACCACCGGCACCTCGCGTGCTTCAACTGCGGCACCCTGCTCGGCGCGTCCGGGCGCCACGCCGAGGCGGCCGAGATCTACCGGCAGGCGCTCGCGCTCGCGCCGGGCTTCGTCGAGGCGCGCCTCAACCTGGGCCACCAGCTCGAGCACCTCGGCGAGCCGGACGCCGCACTCGCGCAGTGGGCGCAGGTGCGCGCGCGCGAGCCGCTGGCGCCGGTGCATCGCCTGCACGCGATCAACAACAGCGCACGCCTGCTCGAGACGCTGCGCCGCTACGACCAGGCCGAGGCGGCGATGGTGGAGAGCCTGTCGCTCGACCCGGCCCAGCCGGACGTGATCCAGCACTACGTCCACATCCGCCAGAAGCAGTGCAAGTGGCCGGTCTACCAGCCGGTCGGACGCGTGAGCGAGAACCAGCTGCTGATGGCGACGTCGGCGCTCGCGATGCTGAGCGCCTCCGACGATCCGGCGTTGCAGCTGCTGGCCGCGTACCGCTTCGTCGGCGACAAGTACCCGGCCGCGCGCGGGCAGGCGCCGCTGTGGCGACCGCGCGCGCGCGCGCCCGGCGAGCGGATCCGCATCGGCTACCTGTCGGGCGACCTGTGCATGCACGCGATGGGCCTGCTGATTCCCGAGCTGCTCGAGCTGCACGACCGCGCGCGCTTCGAGGTCGTCGGCTTCTGCTTCAGCCGCGAGGACGGTTCGGCGCTGCGCGCGCGTCTCGTCGGCGCGCTCGACCGCCACGTCCGGATCGGCACGCTCGACGACACCGCTGCCGCGCGCCTGATCGCCGACGCGGGGATCGACGTGCTCGTCGACCTGCACGGACTGAGCAGCGGCGCGCGGCCGATGATCCTCGCGCACCGGCCTGCGCCGGTGCAGGTCGGCTACCTGGGGCTGCCGGCGACCTCCGCGGTGCCGGGCGTCGACCACATGATCGCGGACCCGTACGTGATGCCGCCCGAGCTCGAGCGCTTCTGCACCGAGCGCCCGATGCGCGTGCCGCACTGCTACCAGGTCTGCGATCGCGCACGACCGATCGCCGAGACGCCCCCGCGCGACGCCTACGGGCTGCCGCCGGACGCGTTCGTCTACTGCTCGTTCAACAACAACCACAAGTTCTCGCAGCCGGTGTTCGAGAGCTGGATGCGCGTGCTCGCGGCGGTGCCCGGGAGCGTGCTCTGGCTGCTGGCCGACAACCCGTGGGCGCAGGAGAACATGCTCGCCTGCGCCGAGCGCTTCGGCGTCGCCCGCGAGCGGCTGGTGTTCGCGCCGCGGGTCGCGCCGCCGGAGTACCTCGCGCGCTTCCGTCTCGCGGACCTCTTCCTCGACACCTTCCCGTACAACGCCGGCGCGACGGCGAGCGATGCGCTGTGGATGGGGCTGCCGATCCTGACCCGGTCCGGGCGCAGCTATATCTCCCGCATGGCCGGCAGCCTGCTGACGAACGTCGGGCTGCCGGACCTGATCACGACGACCCCGGACGAGTACGAGCGGATGGCGATCGCGCTCGGACGCCATCCGCAGCGCGTGCGCAGCTACCGCCGTTATCTCGAGGACGAGGGCCGCCGCTCGCGGCTGTTCGACGTGCCTGCGCTGGTGCGCGACATCGAGGACGGCTTCGAGCGTCTCGTCCTCGAGCACGAGCGCCGCCTGCCGGCCGGCGCGTCGCCGGCCGGCACCGGCATCGCGTTCGCCGGCACGGGGACGCTGCAGTGAGCGACGGCGCGCTCGCCGCGTCGATCGCGTGGCTGGCCGCGCACCACGGCTGCGAGCGCTCGGTCGCGTCGCTGTTCGACGGCATCGGCCTGCCGACGCCGCTGCCGCCGGACCACGCGGTGCGCGCGCTGCGCGACGCCGGCTTTCGCGCGGCGACGATCGAGCGCCCGCTCGATGCGATCCACCCGCTGCTGCTGCCGGTCGTACTGCTGCTCGAGGGCGGCGACGCCTGCGTGCTGCTGCGCCGCGTCGACGCCGTCGGATCCGAGCCGGGCTACGAGGTCGTGCTGCCGGGCGCCGGCGAGGACGGCCTGGCGGCGAGCCGGCAGGTGCCGGCCGCGGCGCTCCAGGCCCGGTACACCGGCTGGTCGATCGCGGCGACCCCGATGCTGGCCGCAGGCGACGATGCGGGTGCCCGCACGGGTACCGGCGCCGGCACCGACGCCGGACTGTCGGACGCCGGTGGCCACTGGCTCTGGGGCACGATGCGCCGCTTCGTCCCGTACTACCGCTCGACGATGGTCGCCGCGCTGCTGAGCAACGTGCTGATGCTGGCGACCGGTCTCGTCACGTCGGTCGTGTTCGACAAGGTGATCCCGCACCAGGCGTTCACGACGTTGTGGGCGCTGGCGACCGGCGGCTTCATCGCCGTCGTGTTCGATCTGCTCGCGCGCCAGTTGCGCAGCCACCTGATCGACTCGGCCGGCAAGAAGTGCGACCTGATCATCGGCAGCCTGCTGTTTCGCCACACGCTCGGCCTGCGCATGGAGCACCGGCCGGAATCGGCGGGGGCCCATTCGCACCACGTCGCGCAGATCGAGACGGTGCGCGACTTCTTCGCGTCCGCGACGATGGCGGCCTTCACCGACCTGCCCTTCATCGTGTTGTTCATCGGCATGACCTTCGCGGTCGGCGGCTCGATCGGGTGGATCCTCGTCGCCGCCGTGCCGGCGCTGGTCGGGCTCGCGCTGGCGATGCAGCGCACGCTGCGCCGGTCGATGCACGCGACCCACGCACGGCACGCGGACCTGCAGGGCCTGATGGTCGAGGCGCTCGAAGGCCTCGAGGACCTCAAGACCACCGGTGCCCAGGGGCGGTTCCTGCGGCGGTTCGAATCGGCGGCCGGGGCCGCCGCCGAGGCATCGATCCGCGCGAGGCGCGTGTCCAGCTTCACCAGCAACGTGTCGGCGGTGTCGCAGCAGTTCGTCACCTTGCTGATCCTCGTCTGGGGCGTCTACCTGATCGACGACAAGGTGCTGTCGCCGGGCGCGATGATCGCCTGCGTGATGTTCGGCGCGCGCGCGATCGCGCCGCTGTCGAGCGTGGTGGCGCTCGCCTCGCGCTACCAGGGCGCGCGGGCGGCGCTTCAGGCGCTCGAGCGCGTGATGGCGCTGCCGCAGGAGCGCGAGGTCCATCGGCGTTACGTGAGCCAGCCGCTGGTCAGCGGGCGGATCGGCCTTCGGGACGTCGGCTTCGCCTATCCCGGGAACGGCGAGGACGAACCGCCGCACGTGCTGCGCAACCTGAACCTGCAGTTCGCCGCCGGCGAGCGCGTCGTGATCCTGGGGCGCATCGGCAGCGGGAAGTCGACGGTGCTGCGCCTGCTGGCAGGCCTGTACCGGCCGGTCGAGGGTTTCGTCGAGGTCGACGGGATGGACCTGCGCCAGCTCGACCCGGCGGACTTCCGGCGCCACGTCGGCTTCGTGTCGCAGGAGCCAAGACTGTTCAAGGGCACGCTCCGCGAGAACGTGCTGATGGGCCGCGCCGCCGCCGACGCCGGTCGGTTGACCGAGGTGGCCACGCTGACCGGCCTCGATCGGCTCGTCGCCTCTCATCCGCAGGGCTGGGAGATGCCCGTCGGCGAGATGGGGGCGATGCTGTCCGGCGGGCAGCGCCAGCTCGTCGCGCTCGCGCGCGCACTCGTCACGCGGCCGCGCATCCTGCTGATGGACGAGCCGACCAGCTCGATGGACGCGCAGTCCGAACTCGCCTTCCTCCAACGGCTGCGCGAGGCCGCGGGAGACTGCACGCTCGTGATGGTCACCCACCGGCCCGCCGTGCTGGAGCTCGCGCACCGCGTGACGCTGATCGAGGGCGGTCGGGTCGTGCTCGACGGCCCGCGACGCCAGGTGATGGCCGCGCTCGCGGCCCGGCGCGGCGGGGCGCAGGTGCCTGCGCCGGCGTCCGCTCGCACGCCGGAGCCGACCGGCACGCAGGACGGGTCCGGCGCCGATGGCGCGACGCCGGCCGCGTCGACGCCCGTGGCGGCGCCGATGTCCGTGCCGCCGGCGGTCGCCGCGCGCGCGGTCGCGGTGTCCACGCCACAGCAGGTCCACTAGCATGACGGCCGACGACTCGACCCCCGCGGCGCAGGCACCTCGTGCCACGCCCACGCCGACGCCCACGCCGACGCGCGACGAGCAGGCGCTGATGTCGAGCCTGCGCGCGGCGCAGCTCGTCGAGCGCCTGCCGGGCGTGCACCTGTCGCTCTACCTGATGCTCGCCTTCGTGGTCGTCGTGATCGGCTGGGCGTCGATCGCGCAGGTCGACGTGGTCACGCGGGCCGACGGGCGCGTCGTGCCGGACGGGCGCGAGCAGAGCATCGCGAGCCTCGAAGGCGGCATCCTGCGCGAACTGCACGTGCGCGAGGGCATGGAGGTCGAGCAGGGGCAGTTGCTCGCCCAGCTCGACCCGACCCGCGTCGCCGCGATGCAGGGCGAGGCGAGGGTGCGCCGGATGGCGCTGCTGGGATCGATCGCCAGGCTGCAGGCCGAGGTCGACGGTGTCGAACCCGCTTTCCCGGCCGAGCTCGATGACGAACCGGCGGTCGTGCGCAGCGAGACCGACGCCTACGCCGCCCGCCAGCGACAGTTGCAGGACGCGCTCGCGTCGACCGCGAAGAGCCGCAGGCTGCTCGAGGACGAGCTGGCGGTCGCGCGCAAGATGTCGGCCGACGGCATGATGTCGCAGGTCGAGCTGATGCGCCTGCGCCGGCAGGTGAGCGAGCTCGAGCTGCAGCGCCAGGAGCGGGTCAACCGCTTCCGCCAGGAGGCGAGCGGCGAGCTGACCCGCGCGCGCGCCGAACTGGCCGCGCTCGACGAACAGCTCGTCGTCCGCGACGACGTACTGCGGCGCACCGATCTGCGCTCGCCGGTGCGCGGGCTCGTGAAGAACATCCGCGTCGCGACCGTCGGGGGCGTCGTCGCGCCGGGCAGCCCGATCATGGAGATCGTGCCGCTCGGCGGACGGGTGCTCGTCGAGGCGCGCATCCGGCCCGCCGACATCGGCTTCGTCCGCGAGGGCCAGGTCGCGAAGGTCAAGCTCTCCGCCTACGAGTACAACACCTACGGGGGCCTGAGCGGCACGGTCGAGTACATCAGCCCAGATGCGCTGGGCGATGGCGACGCCGCCGTCGCCGGCGACAAGACCTGGTATCGCGCGCGGATCCGCGCCGACGAGTCGACGCTGCGCTTTCACGGCGAACCGCTGCCGGTTCGGCCCGGCATGACCGGCACGGTCGAGGTCTCGACGAGCGACCGCTCGGTGCTGAGCTTCCTGCTGCGGCCTCTGCTCAAGTCGAGGGATGCATTCCGTGAGCAATGACGCCGCCGCCCCCGTTGCGGTTCCCGTCGTCGTGCGCCGCGCGTCCGCGCGTCGCCGTCGCTGTCGCGCGTGGGGCACGGCGATCGCCGTGTCGCTGCTCGCGTTCGCGGCCGGCGCGCACGCGCGGGTCGGCTGCATCGAGGCCGGCGCACGTCCGGCGCCCGATGCCGGCGTGCCGGTACCGCAGGGCGCGACCGGCACCGACGCGCGCGCGCGCGCGCTGCTTCGCGACGTGATCGGGCAGGCGCTCGCGCACAGCCAGGCGGTCGGCGCCGCACGCCTGCTCGCGCAGGCCGCCGCGCTCGACGTCGAGGAGGCGCGCGCGGCGCGGCTGCCGCGCGCCGCGCTGACGGCGGGTGTCGCGCACGCGGCCAGCAGCTTCGAGTCGCGCGAGCAGTATCGCGGCGGCATCGCGCGCGGCGGGATCAACCTGAGCGTGCCGGTCTACGACGCCGGACGGACCGCGGAGACGGTGAACTGGCGAGGCAAGCTCGCCGAGGCCGCGCGCCTCGCGCAACTCGACGCGCAGGAGCAGGTCGCGCTTCAGACGCTGTCGCTCGTGCTCGATCTCGATCGCTACGAGCAGCGTGCGCAGGTCTCGCAGCAGCAGGTCGCGCGCATGCAGTGCCTGGTGAGCGTGCTCGAGCGCGCCGTCACGGCCGACCCCGGGCGTCGCAGCGAACTCGACCAGGCGCGCAAGACCCTGCAGGAGGCCGAACTCACGCGCTCGCGCAGCGCCGCGTCCCGCCGCCAGGTCGAGATCCGGCTCGCGCGCTTCACCGGGGGGGCTACGCCGGCGGTGCAGGGGCTCGGCACCGTGCTCGGCACCACGCCGCCGCTGGACGAACTCGTCGCCGCGGCGGGCGGATCGACCGCGTTGCGGCAGCTCGGCGCGCAGGCCGACGCGGCCGACGCGCAGGCGCGCGCGATCGCCGCCTCCGGAAAGGCCCGCGTCGACCTCGCGCTCGACGGCACGCGCACCGCGGGCGCCACCGAGACGACGTCGTGGCAGGTGGGCCTCAACCTCGTCGTGCCGCTGTTCGAACCGGGCCTCGCCCGTGCGGCCGAGGCCGCTGCGCAACGCGGCAAGGCGGCGCGGCTGCAGCTCGCCGACGCGACCGAGGCGCGCGTGTCACGCGTCGCCGACGTGCACGACCAGGCCGGTGCGCTCGCGCGCGACATCGACGCGCTCGAGGAGATCCTCCAGAGCAGCGCGCGCGTGCGCGAGGCGACGCTGCTGCAATGGCGCAAGCTCGGGCGTCGTTCGCTGTTCGACGTGATGAGCGCCGAACGCGATCACTTCGGCCTTCGCATCGCGCAGGTCGATGCGCAGCACGACCGCCAGCAGGCGAACGCGCTGCTGCGCTCGCTCGGCGCCGGCATCGACGACTGGCTGAGGCCTTCCGCGCCGCCGGGCGCCGCGGCGAGATGAGGGGGCGAAGCGCATGAAGGTGCACGTCGTCAGCGCGACCCGCCGCACGCGCGAGGCCTTCTGGGCCGAGGGTGCGCTCGGCCTGTCGCTGCGCCGCTTCGCCGACGACGTGCGTCTCGTGCCGTGGATCGCGTACGAGAACACGCACGGCCTGCCGGAGGTCTACAACCAGGTGATCACGGCCGGCAATGCGGACGGCGCCGTCGTGTTCGTGCACGACGACGTCTGGCTCGACGATCACTTCTTCGTGCAGCGCGTGCTCGAGGGCCTCGAGGTTTTCGACGTGCTCGGCCTCGCCGGAAACCGCCGCCGCGTGCCGGGCCAGCCGGGCTGGGCCTTCGTCGATGCCGACCTGCGCTGGGACGATCGCGCCAACCTCAGCGGGCGCGTCGCGCACGGCCGCCACGCGCTGGGCCGCCCCGGCGACTTCGGACCGGTACCCGCGGCCTGCGAGCTGCTCGACGGCGTGCTGCTCGCCGCCCGCGTCGACACGTTGCTGCGGGCGGATTGCCGCTTCGATCCGCGATTCCGCTTCCACTTCTATGACCTCGACTTCTGCCGCACGGCGCGCGCACGGCGCCTGCGCCTGGGGACCTGGCCGATCGGCGTCACCCACCAGAGCGGTGGGGCCTTCGGCAGCGACGCCTGGCGTCAGGGCTACCGCGACTACCTGGAGAAGTGGCGTGACTGAGTCCGGCTTCCCACGCCTTCGCGACGATGGCGCACGCCACCGGGAGCGCCCGCTCGGCCGCCGGGGATCGGTCCGTGGCTACCGTCGCGCCCCCAGGCTCAAGAACACCTGTCCGCCACCGAAAGGCTGGGGGAGAGGCAAGGACCCGGGCGGTCACTGCCCGCCATTGCAACGGACGACACGAACGTCCAACAGGAACTCGCTGATCGAGCCCAGATCGTCAGCGCCACACGCCAGCCGAGGAAAACGAACATGGCATCGATCATCTCCAATCTGACCACCGCGCAGATCGCCGCGCTGTCGACCACCACCATCGCGGGGCTGTCGACCGAGGACTGGGCGGCCTTCTCCACCGGCCAGATCGCCGCGCTCTCGACGGCGCAGATGCCGGTCGTCAACGTCGCCGACCTGGCGGGCCTGACCTCGGCCCAGGTGGCCGCTTTCGAGACGGCCGACCTCGCCGCCCTGAGCGCCAAGCAGGTGGCGGCACTGTCGACGGCCACGATCGACTCGCTGACGACCGCCCAGATGGCCGGCCTCGGCTCGGAGCAGATCGCGGCGCTGGCCACCAGCCAGCTCGCCGCGCTCGACAGCGCGCAGATCGGCGCGATCGAGACCGGCGACATCGCGGCGATCAGCGTCAAGCAGTTGCAGGGCATGAGCACCGCGGCGATCGTCGCGCTGACGACCGCGCAGTTCGCCGCATTGACGACGGAGCAGATCTCGAAGCTCGCCACCGACCAGCTCGCCGCGATCGAGACGCGTGACCTCGTGGCGCTGGGCACCGCTTCGATCACCGCCATCTCGGCGAAGTCGATCGGCGCGCTGACCACCGCGCAGCTGGGTTCGATCGACTCGAGCCAGATCGCCGCGCTGACGACGGCCCAGGTCGTCGCGCTCGGCACCGACCAGATCGCCAGCCTGTCGACCGCCGACCTGAACGCGATGACGAGCACGCAGGTCGCGTCGCTCACCAATGCGCAGGTCTCGTCGCTGACGACGGCGCAGATCGCGAACATGACGACCGACGACGTCGCGGCGATCACCAAGAAGCAGGTGCTCGCGCTCGGCGCGTCGCAGGTCGCCGCGCTGACCACCGCCCACGTCGTCGCGCTCACGACCGAACAGGTCGCGACGCTCACGACCGACCAGGTCGCCGCGCTGACGACCGCACAGGTCAACGCACTCGCGACCGACGACGTCGCCGTGCTGAGCGACAAGCAGGTGACCGCGCTCGGCACCGACGACATCGTCGCGCTGACGAGCAGCCAGCTCGGCGCGATCAGCGCGAAGGCGGTCGCGAACCTGAGTGCGGCGCAGGTCGCCGCGATCCAGACGGCCGACATCGCCGGCCTGACGACCGACCAGATCGCCGTCCTCAAGCCCGAGCAGATCGAGGCGCTGACGACCGCGCAGCTCGGCGCGTTCAACTCGAGCCAGATCGGCACCCTGAGCGTCAAGCAGATCGCCGCGCTGACGACGGGACAGATCGCCGGCCTCGCGACCGACGACCTCAACGCCTTCGACTCGGTGCAGATCGGCGCGCTCTCGAGCGCGCAGATCGGTGCGCTGACCACCGCGCAGGTCGCCGCCATGACGACCGACGACGTCTCGGCGTTCACGGTCAAGCAGATCGCCGCCTTCGAGACGGCCACGATCGCCGCGCTCACGACCGCGCAGGCCTCGATCCTGTCGACCGCGCAGGTCGCTGCACTGAGCACCGCGCAGGTCTCGGCGCTCGAGACCGCAGACATGGCCGCGCTGAGCACCGGCGCGATCGGGGCGCTGAAGATCGAGGGGGTGCAGTCGCTGTCGACCGCGCAGCTCGCGGCGCTGGGCAGCGACCAGATGGCGAGCTTCACCGTCAAGCAGGTTGCCGCGCTCACCACCGCCCAGATCGCCGGTCTCACCACCGCGGACCTCAATGCGCTGACGACGGCGCAGTTCACCGCGCTGACGACCGCGCAGATCGGTGCGCTGACGACCGCGCAGGTGTCCAACCTGACGACCGACGACCTCGGCGCGATCAGCGCCAAGCAGCTGGCGGGCATGGGCACCGCCGGAATCGCCGCGCTGACCACCAGCCAGATCGTGTCGCTCACCAGCGCGCAGGTCGACGGCCTGAGCACCGATCACATCGGCGCGCTGACGACCGCGCAGATCGCGGCGATCGAGACCGCCGACTTCGCGGCGCTCGACGCGCCGCAGCTCGCGGCCTTCGGCACCAACGACATCGTCGCGCTGACGACCTCGCAGGTCGCGTCGCTCGGCGTCAAGCAGCTGGTCTCGTTCAGCACCGCGCAGATCGCGGCGATCGAGACGGCCGACATCGTCGCGCTCGGGACCGATCACGTCGCGGCGCTGACGACCGACCAGGTGGCTTCGCTGACGACGGCGCAGTTCGCTGCGCTCGAGGTCGGCGACGTCACCGCGCTGACGGTGAAGCAGGTGCAGGCGCTGACCACCGCGCAGATCGTCGCGTTCACCACCGCGCAGATCGCCGGGCTCGAGACCGCCGACATCGAGAAGATGTCGATGGAGCAGGTGCTTGCCTTCGCGACCGACGACATCGGCGCGATGAGCGCCGCGCAGATCGACTCGATGTTCGTCGCGACGCCGATCATGCTCGACCTGGACGGCAACGGCATCAACACGCTGTCGGTGTCGCATGGGGTGCACTTCGACATCAACAATACCGGTGTCGTGCATCAGGTGGGCTGGGTCGGGTCGGGCGACGGATTGCTGGTGATGGACCGCGACGGCAACGGCCGGATCGACAATGGCGGCGAGCTCTTCGGCGGTGGCACGCTGCTCGAGAACGGTCGGCGTGCCGGCAACGGTTTCGCCGCACTCGCCGAACTCGACGCGAACCACGACGGCAAGGTCGACGCGGGCGACGCCGGCTTCGCGAAGCTGCAGGTCTGGGTCGACGCCAACGGAGACGGCGTGACCGACGCCGGCGAACTGCGCGGCCTCTCGGCGGCGGGCGTCTCGAGCCTCTCGCTGCACACCCAGGTCGGGACGGCGACCGACAACGGCAACCAGCTCGGACTGGTCTCGGAGTACACGACCGACTCCGGCGAGCAGCGCG
This sequence comes from Lautropia sp., assembly GCA_050248115.1. GTDB lineage: Bacteria > Pseudomonadota > Gammaproteobacteria > Burkholderiales > Burkholderiaceae_E > Lautropia. The sequence continues at coordinate 135,328 of JBFWSZ010000004.1, read as the reverse complement.
CGATGGTCGACGTCTGGGTGCGGACCGGCAGGATCGTCGAGCCGCCGGTGGAGGAAGTGCTCGCCGCGCCGACCGACGACGTCCTCGCCCAGGCGTCCGCCGCGCCCGCGAGCACCGTACCCGCCGCCGCGCAGGACACGGTGGCGACGGGCTGGATCGAGCGCCCGATCGACGCCCAGGTGCAGGAGAGCGGGCCTCTGATCTGAGGACGACGCGACAGGGAGGCGCCGCGGCGCCTCCGCCGAACGTCGACGCGGCCGCCGATCCAGGCGGCCGCGCCCGTTTCAGACCGTCAGCTTCCGACCGTCCGCTTCCGACCGGCGCTTCGGCCGCCGCGAGGCGCGCGGCGCGTCGCCGCTAGAAGCCGAACGACGAGCCGGCGCCGAGCAGCGTCGCCACCCCCAGCAGCGCAAAGATCGCCGCGGCGACCGCGTGCACCGTCTTCATCGGGATCCGCGTCGCCAGCTTCTCGCCGACGAACACCGCCGGTACGTCGGCGATCAGCATGCCCAGCGTGGTGCCGATCACGACCAGCAGCGGCGCCGAGAAGTGCGCGGCCATCGCGACCGTCGCGATCTGCGTCTTGTCGCCCATCTCGGCGAGGAAGAAGGTGACCAGCGTCGCGCCGAACACGCCGAACCTGCGCGCCGCGTCGGTGTCCGAATCGTCGATCGTGTCGGGGATCATCGTCCAGACCGCCATGCCGAGGAACGAGAGTCCCAGGACCCAGCGCAGCACGTCGGGGCTGACGGTCGTGGTGATCCAGGCGCCGAGGGCACCGGCGAGCCCGTGGTTGACGATCGTCGCCGACAGGATGCCGAGGATGATCGGCACCGGCTTCTTGAAACGCGCGGCGAGGACGAACGCCAGGAGCTGGGTCTTGTCGCCGATCTCGGCGAGGGCGACGACACCGGTGGATACGAGGAGCGATTCCATGCGAGTTTCCGGGCCGGACGAGGGACGATCGACCACGACGCCTCGCCGGCCTGGCTGGAGGCATCGTGGTCAAAGGTCTTGCCAAGCGCGGGACCGCCTGCACCATGACCGATCGGTCAAGCGTGTTGATGCAGGCCTCTTCGTGACGAAGAGCGGCTACTCCCCAGTGACCCCGGGAGCATACCAGTTCGGTGTGCGGTCCCGTTGGCGCCGGCCGCGCGTCAGTGCTTGTCCCGCGTCAGCCGCTCGGCGAAGGAGATGCCGATCGCGGACAGCACGAAGGTGAAGTGGATCAGCGCGACGACGGCGACGATCCGGACGTTCTCCACGCTCAGGTCGCCGCTGAGGTAGGTCTTCAGTGCATGCACGCCCGAGATCGAGATGATCGCGAACGCCAGCTTCAGTTTCAGGTTGTAGGTGTTGACGTGGTCCAGCCAGTCGGGCTTCCTCATCTCCCTCGAATCGAAGTGGCCCGTGGTCACGAAGAGCGAGACGCCGGCCAGCGCCACCACCCAGACCAGCTGAGCGACCATCGTCATGTCCACCAGCTCGAGCACCTTGATGATCAGGTCGATCTTCGCCAGGTCGCCGAAGAGCAGGGTGTTCATCAGCTTGTAGGTCTCGACGATGAACTTGCCGAGGATGCCGATGATGATCAGCACCAGCCCGACGTAGAAGAAGAGCATCGAGAACCGCATGCCGTAGAGCAGCGAACCGACGCCTGCCAGTAGTTTTTCCATGTCGTTCCGGGAGAGGGCTTCGAATCAGCGGGATCGGGGTGTCGTGCGGGTGCCGGGCCGGCCGCTGCGGCCGGCCCGAGGCCGGAATACTATCGGCAATCCCGTGCCGGACCGGTGAATCCACGTGCCGTCCGCTGGCACGCGACGACGCACCCGGTCCGGCGTAACGGCGGGTGGCGTGTCGTCCTCCCGGCCTTGGGTCCCGACTTTCCTTTCATCGTTCACGACCGGCGGCGTATGCCGGCTGGTCGCCACGATCGCCCGCAGCCTGACGAGCCGGTCCGCACCGATCGCGTGCGTGGTGGAGATCGCCCCGGCGAGCCCCGTCGATCGCCGGGAACTCAGCCGAAGCAACTCAGCCGAAGCAACTCAGCCGAAGCAACTCAGCCGGGGGTGGATTCGGCGAGCCGCAACACGTAGGCCTGCACGTCCTGCGGCCATCCGGCCATCTGCCCGACCAGTCGCTCGTGGTCGCCGGCGAACAGCGCTCGCGATGCTTCCTCGAACCCGGCAAGGTCGCCGGCGAGCGTGGACATGGCGTGATACGCGCGGTCGCGTGCTTCGCGCGCCCGCTCGCGCTCACCGCCGCCGCGTCGCGCTTCGTGCACGAGCCTGCGCAAGGCCACGGAGGCGCCGCCCGGTTGCGCGGCCAGCCAGTCCCAGTGCTCCGGCAGCAAGGTCACCTCCCGCCCGATCACCCCGAGCCGCGGTCGACCCCGCCCCCTGGGTGCCTGGGTCGTCGCAGCTGTGGCGTACCGGTCCACGACGGCTTGTTCGCCGCCACGAAGATCCAGGTCGACGGACCGGCCGTCGGCATCGCTGAACACCAGCGACTGGCTGTCCGGCCGCGTCAATTGCGCTCGCAATACGGCCACGGCGATCTCGTGCAAGGGGCCGGCGTGAAGGCGACGCCCGTCCTCGAAGGCGGTGTACGTGGGCGACAAGGCTTCGTTCGTCATGATGGCGTCCGTCGAGGGTGCATGCATGACGGAAATTTACCCGGGTTTAATAACGGCGTCAATATTGCCAGGGTAAATAAAAGCCTAGATCATTGGCCGTTCCACGTCAGAGCCGCCTGCGGGCCGCACCGTGAGGACACGCTGGGCGGTGCCCAGGTCGGCGCGATGCGCGTGCGGTGCAGGCACCGAACGATCGGCGTCGGCGGCGGACGCGGGATCCCGTGGAACGAGCCGAGACGTCCTGGGCGACGAGCATCTCCCGAGCAGCTGATGTCCAGCGCGCCGGGAGCGTCGTGGGGCTAAAGCAAGAGGGGGTGGCCAAGGGCGAAGCGCCCTTGGCTGGACTTTCGTTCGCTGGCGCTCACGCAAATCTGGTGGCCAAGGGCGGAATCGAACCACCGACACGCGGATTTTCAGTCCGCTGCTCTACCAACTGAGCTACTTGGCCGCAAGCCGCGCAGTATAGCCGATTGACCAGGGGCCAAACAGCCGCGTCGCCGGCACGCCTCTATACTGGATCCATGAGCAGGTTCGATGTGATCGTCGTGGGGCGGGGCGCGATCGGCGCGGCGGCCGCGCTCGCGCTCGCCGGAGCCGGCCGCAAGATTGCGCTCGTGGGCCCGGAGCCGCCGTCGGCGCCGGGCCACGCGTGGGATTCGCGCGTCTTCGCGCTGTCGCCTGCGAGCCGCCGGCTCCTCGAGCGCCTCGGCGCATGGTCCGGCATCGACCAGGGTCGAGTCGCGCCGGTCTACGACATGCGCCTGCACAACCGTGCGGCGCACGCCTGGATGCCGGGGCGCGCGCGCGCGCTGGCGTCGCTGCCCGAGGTGCACCTGGACGCCTATCGTGCACACGTCGAGGCGCTCGCGTGGATCGTCGAGAACCGCGAGATCGAGGCCGGCCTGGGCGCGGCGATCGGTCGGTCCGGCGTCACCCTGATCGACGCACGGGTGGTCGAACTCGGCCTGCCCGCACCGGACGCGCGCGGGTCGGTGGCGGCGAGCGTGACGCTCGACGACGGCCGCAGGCTGCAGGCGCGGCTCGTCGTCGGTGCCGACGGCGCCGGGTCGCCGATCCGCGACATGGCCGGGATCGCGCACCGGCTCGTCGACCACCGCCAGACGGCGGTCGTCGCGAATTTCGAAACGGACGCGCCGACGCGCGACTGCGCGTCGCAGTGGTTCTGCGACGACGGCGTGCTGGCGATGCTCCCGCTGGCCGTGCCCGACGCCGCGTTCGCCGCGCCGGCGGCCGTCGCGCAGGCGGACGAGACCGGCGGCGGATCGCGGGAAGGGCCCGTGCTCGGGCGATTCAGCATGGTCTGGTCGTTGCCGACCGAGGCCGCGCAGGCGCTCGTCGACGACCCCGACCTGGCCGCCCGTGTCGCGCAGGTCGCAGGACCTGCGTTCGGGCGACTGCGCGTGATCACCCCGCCGACCGGCTGGCCGCTGCGCTCGATCCGCTGCAAGACCGTGATCGCCCCGGCGCTCGTGCTGGTCGGCGATGCGGCGCACGCCGTCCACCCGATGGCGGGCCAGGGAATGAACCTCGGCTTCGGCGACGTCGCGACGCTGGCGTCGGTGGTCGGCGGCGACGCCGCGCCGGGGCGCAAGACCCCGATCGCCGCCGACCGCCTGACGCTGCGCCGCTACGAGCGCGCCCGCGCAGAGCCGGTGGCGCTGATGCAGGCCTCGCTCGACGCGCTCGGATTCGCGTTCGGGCCGGCGTCCGTCGGCTCGCGGGCGCCGCTGGCCGGGCTGCGGGACCTCGGTTGGCGAATCGTTGCAAGCAATGGCTGGATCCGGCGACGAATGATCGATCATGCAGTAAGCTGATCGCGACGATCGACGAACGAACCGGCTCCAGGGCCGAAAGGACACCCATGATCTGGAAGCTCGACACGACCCGCCTCGCCGCCCTCGCGACGGCAGGTGTCTTCGCGCTGCTCGCGCTGGCCGCATCCGCGCTCGTGCCGGCGCACGCCCAGGTGGACCCGAAGATCGCGATCCGGGCGTCGGTCGAGCAATGGCTCAAGGGACGCTACCCGGTCGACGACATCAGCGCGACGCCGCTCGCGAACATGTACGAGGTCCGCATCGGCACCGACCTGATCTACGTCGACGCACGCGGAGAATACGCGTTCGTCGAGGGCCAGATGATCGACCTCAAGAAGAACGCGAACCTCACGCAGGCGCGCATCGACGAGGTGATGCGCATCGATTTCCGCAAGGACCTGCCGTTCGACGCGGCGATCAAGCAGGTCAACGGCAACGGCAGCCGGGTGCTCGCGGTGTTCGAGGACCCCAACTGTACCTACTGCAAGAAATTCAGGCGCGACCTGGTCAACGTGAAGGACATCACGGTCTACACGTTCCCGTATCCGATCCTCGCCGCCGATTCCGACGTGAAGTCGCGCAAGGCGCTGTGCGCCCCCGACAAGGTCTCGGCGTGGAACGAGATGATGATCGCCGGCAAGGTGCCCGCGAACGACGGAAGCTGCGAGACGCCGATCGCCCGTATCCAGGAGGTGGGGCGCAAGCTGCGGATCACCGGCACGCCGACGATGTTCTTCGCGAACGGCAAGCGGATCCCAGGTGGCATCTCGGTCGAGCAACTCGAGGCGATGCTGAAGCAGAACGGCTGAGCGTCAACGCGCCGCCGACGCGGCGGCCGGTGGTGCGTCGCCGCCCGCGCGCGGCGTCAGCACCCAGAAGCGCCCCGGCGCCTTCATCGCGCCGGCTGCCTGCTCGGCGGTGGCACCGAAGCCCCAGAACACGTCGGCACGTTGTCGGCCGCGGATCGCGCCCCCGGTGTCCTGCGCGACCATCAGCCGCCGCAGCGGCGCGCCCGTCAGCGGGTCGGTCGTGTCCAGCCAGACCAGCGAGCCGAGCGGGATCTGCGCGCGATCGACCGCGATCGAGCGCAGCGGCGTCAGCGCGACGCCGAGGGAACCCGGCGGGCCGAGGTCCGCGCGCGGCGGGGCCGGCAATTCGCGGAAGAACACCTGGCTCGGGTTGCCGTTCATCACGGCCGCGGCTTCGCCGGGATTCGCCTTGAGCCACGCCTTGATCGCCGGGGCGGTGACGTCCTCGCGGCGCATCGCGCCGCGCTCGATCAGCGTCCTGCCGATCGCCCTGTACGGGTGCCCGTTCTGGTCGGCGTAGCCGATGCGAAGCAGGCTGCCGTCTCGCAGCCGAACGCGTCCCGATCCCTGGATCTCGACGAAGAACAACTCGACCGGATCGTCGGCCCACGCGAGCACGGGCGCGGGCAGGGCCGATCGGCCGGCGCGCGCGCGGTCGGGGTAGGGCACGACGCGTCGGCCCTCGAGCCGGCCGCGCAGCCGCAGCCCCTTCAACTGCGGCGCCACCTCGGCGAGGTCGACGACGAGCAGGTCGGGGGGCGTGCCGTAGATCGGCACCTGCGCGGCCGATTCACGCGCGAGGCTGGCCGATATCAGCGGCTCGAAATAGCCGGTGACCAGACCCTGCGGATTCGCATCGTCGAGCAGCGGCACCGCGACGAAGCGCTCGCCGAGCCAGCGACGCAGGTCGGCGCCGTTCTCGGCCAGATCGGCGCAGGTCTGCCCCCAGCCCGGCGGGGGCGTGCGCATCGCGCACTGCTGGCCGAGTGCCGTCGCGACACCGGCGAGGTCGTCGTCCGCGAAGCCGGCGAGCTGCGCGAGCGGCACCGGCGCCCGCGACGGTGCCGGCGGCGCGCGCTCGACGCTCGTGCAGCCGGCGAGGACGAGCAGGCATAATGCCGCGTACCTCGCCAGGACGTCGCCGATGTGGGTCATCTACCTGAACGTGCTCATCGCCATCGCGCTGGTCGCCGCGTTCATCTTCTGGACGATGCGCGGCAAGAAGTAGCGCGTCGTGCCGCCTGCCCGGCGGCCCCCGTCAATGCAGCACCCGTGGCAGCGCCAGTTCGAACGCGGGAATCTCCGCGTCGAAGCGCTCGCCGTCCTCGGCCACGAAGAAGTAGCTGCCGCGCATCCGCCCGCCCGGGGTCGCGATCTGGCTGCCGCTGGTGTACTGGAAGCTCTCGCCCGCCTTGAGCAGCGGCTGGTGGCCGACGACGCCCAGCCCCTTGACCTCCTTGAGCAGGCCGCTGTCGTCCTCGATGAGCCAGTGGCGGCTGATCAGCTGCGTCGGGATGTTGCCCCGGTTGGTGACGGTGACGGTGTATGCGAAGGTGTAGATTCCGTCGCCGGGGCTCGACTGGTCGGCGAGGTACTGGGTCTCGACGGCGATGTCCACCGCGTACTTGGTTGGCTGGCTCACGGCTCGGGTTCCTGCAATGTCTACAATGCTTCGTCGATCGGGCCATTCTATAGGCTGGCCCGCGCATCCAGACCGCCAGACCGGAACCCGATCCATGTCATTTCGCATCGCGCCGAGCCTGCTGTCCGCCGACTTCGCACGTCTCAAGGACGAGGTCCAGGCGATCGAGGCCGCCGGCGCCGATCTGCTGCACCTGGACGTGATGGACAACCACTACGTGCCGAACCTCACGGTCGGTCCGCTCGTGCTCTCGGCGATCCGCCCGTACGTGTCGTTGCCGATCGACGTGCACCTGATGGTCGAGCCGGTCGATGCGCTCGCCGCCGCATTCGCGGACGCCGGCGCGAACATCGTCACCTTTCATCCGGAAGCCTCTCGTCATCCGGACCGCACGCTGCAACTGATCCGCGACCGTGGCTGCCAGTGCGGCCTCGTGCTGAATCCCGCGAGCCCGCTGTCATGGCTCGACCACACCCTCGACGGCATCGACATGCTGCTGCTGATGTCGGTCAATCCGGGTTTCGGCGGCCAGTCGTTCATCGCGTCGGCATTGCCCAAGATCGCGGCGGCGCGCGCGCGGATCGACGCGCTCGTCGCGGCCGGCGGGCGACGGGTCGCGCTCGAGGTCGACGGCGGCGTCAAGGTCGAGAACATCGCGCGCATCGCCGCGGCGGGTGCCGACACCTTCGTCGCCGGGTCGGCGATCTTCGGCTCGCCCGATCCGCAAGGCGGCTACGCGGGCGTGATCGCGCGACTTCGCGAAGCGCTCGCGGGCGCCTGATCGCCATGCTCCGCGCACCGGTCTTTCCCGCGTCACGCATCGAGGCCGCCTGCATCGACCTCGACGGCACGCTGCTCGACACGATTCCCGACCTGGCCGCCGCCGCGAATGCGATGCTCGTCGATCTGGGCCACGACGCCTTGCCCGAGTCGCTGATCCGCACCTTCGTCGGCAAGGGCGCCGAGGTGCTGGTGCGAAGGACACTCGACGCGGCGGGGGTGTCGGGCGAGGCCGATTTCGCGCGGGGCCGAACGCGCTTCTACGCGAACTATCGGGACGTCAACGGTCGCCACGCACGCGCCTTCGACGGTGTGCTCGACGGACTCGCGTCGCTGCGCCGGCAACGGATCGCGCTGGCCTGCGTCACCAACAAGCCGGCCGAGTTCGTCGAACCGCTGCTCGCCCGCGCCTCGATGCTCGAGTACTTCGACTTCTGCATCGGCGGTGATTCGCTGCCCACGAAGAAGCCCGACCCGGGCCAGCTGCTCGAGGCCTGCCGGCGCTTCGGCCTCGCACCGGTCAGCGTCGCGGCGGTCGGCGACTCGGTCAACGACGCGCTCGCCGCGCGCGCCGCGGGCATGACGATCGTGCTGGTGCCGTACGGCTACAACGAAGGCAGGTCGGTCGACACGCTGCCGTCCGATGGTATAGTCGGATCGCTGCTCGAGTTCGCCCGAGCGATCGAAGCCCATCATGCGCGCATCCGCCCCGATTCCTGAAGCCGTCCGCCAGCTGCGCCGTCTGCGCCCGGCGCGCGCCGGTTCGCGTGCGGGCGCATCCTTTATCGGCGCATCGGGCGTTGCCGAGCCGGCGCCGCAGGGGTCCGCCGACGGCGGCGCGTGGCGCGATCGCTGCTGGCGCGACGGCCGCTGGCGCCGGTGCTGACGGTTTTTCGCACCACCGCCGGCGCCTGAGCCCGCAGCGCGCAAGCGCGCGCGGGTCCCCAGGTCGCCGCTCCCCGTCAGTTGCCGCCGATTCGTGCCGCCCGCCGACCGCGGGCCGCATCGCGACCGCGGACACCATGGACCGCCACGCATGACCGAACTCGAATTCCGGGCGCTTGCCGCCCAGGGCTACAACCGCATCCCGCTGCTCGCCGAGGCGCTGGCCGACCTCGACACGCCGCTGGGGCTCTACCTGAAACTCACCGACGCGGCGGATCGCGCCAATTCGTTCTTCCTCGAATCGGTCGTCGGTGGCGAGCGTTTCGGGCGCTACTCGTTCATCGGGCTGCCGTCGCGCACGGTACTGCGCGCATGGGGCGAGCGCATCGAGATCGCCCGCGACGGCGTAATAGTCGAGCGGGCGAGCGGCGACCCGCTCGACTTCGTTCGCGCGTTCCGCGCCCGCTACCGGCCGATGATGCGTCCGGGATTGCCCCGCTTCTGCGGCGGCCTCGCCGGCTGCTTCGGCTACGACCTGGTGCGCTTCATCGAGCCGCGGATCGGGCGCATCGACAAGCCCGATCCGGTCGGCGTGCCCGACCTGCTGCTGTTGCTGGTCGACGAACTCGCGATCATCGACAACGTCACCAGCACGCTGTACCTGCTCGTCTACGCCGATCCGTCGGAGCCGGAGGCGCTGGCGCGCGCGCGCCAGCGGCTGCGCGAGCTGCGCCAGCGCCTCGACCGGCCGGTCGTCGCCCCGGCGGACGACGTATCCGACGCGCGCCGGCGGACCGGCGAGCATCCCGTCGAGCAGCCGATCGAGCGACCCTTCGCGCGCGACGACTACCTGAGGACGGTCGAGCGCGCGAAGCAGTACATCGTCGACGGCGACCTGATGCAGGTGCAGATCGGGCAGATGCTGCGCAAGCCCTTCGCGCATTCCCCGCTGTCCCTCTATCGCGCGCTGCGGTCGATCAATCCCTCGCCGTACATGTACTACTACGACTTCGGCGACTTCCACGTCGTCGGCGCATCGCCCGAGATCCTCGTGCGCCAGGACCAGGCACCGTCGCGACGGATCACGGTCAGGCCGCTCGCCGGAACGCGCAAGCGCGGGATGACGCCCGCCGAGGACGAGGCACTCGCCGCCGAGCTGCTCGCCGATCCGAAGGAGCGCGCCGAGCACCTGATGCTCATCGACCTCGCGCGCAACGACATCGGCCGCATCGCGAAGACCGGCAGCGTCAGGGTGACCGAGCAGATGTCGATCGAACGCTACTCGCACGTGATGCACATCGTCTCGAACGTCGAGGGCGAACTCGACGCCGACCTCGATGCGATCGACGTGCTGAAGGCGACCTTCCCGGCGGGGACGCTCTCGGGCGCGCCGAAGGTGCGCGCGATGGAGCTGATCGAGGCGCTCGAGCCCACCCGGCGCGGCATCTACGGCGGCGCCTGCGGCTACCTGAGCTACTCGGGCGAGATGGACGTGGCGATCGCGATCCGGACCGGCATCCTGAAGGACGGCATGCTCAACGTGCAGGCTGCTGCCGGCGTCGTTTTCGACTCGACCCCCGAAGGCGAGTGGAAGGAGACCGAGGCGAAGGCGCGCGCGGTGCTGCGGGCGGCCGAGATGGTCGAAGCCGGCCTGTCGCGTGGCGATTAGGAGGCGCGCCGTGCTGCTGATGATCGACAACTACGACTCCTTCACCTACAACCTGGTGCAGTACTTCGGCGAGCTCGGCGCGACGGTGCAGACCGTCCGCAACGACCGGATCGACGTCGACGGCATCCGGGCGCTCGCGCCGAGCCACATCGTGCTGTCGCCCGGCCCCTGCGCGCCCGACCAGGCAGGCGTCACGCTCGCCGCGATCCGCGCCTTCGCCGGCACGATCCCGATGCTCGGCGTGTGCCTCGGCCACCAGGCGATCGGCCAGGCCTTCGGCGGGCGCGTCGTGAAGGCCGCACGCGTGATGCACGGCAAGACCGACGAGATCGAGCACGACGGGCAGGGCGTCTTCGCCGGCCTGCCGGGGCGATTCCGCGTGGTTCGCTACCATTCGCTGGCGATCGAGGCGGCGAGCCTTCCCGCGTGCCTGGCGGTCAGCGCGCGCACGGCCGACGGCGAGATCATGGGCGTGCGGCACCGGACGCTGGCCGTGCACGGCGTCCAGTTCCATCCCGAGTCGATCGAGAGCGAGCACGGCCACGCCATCCTTTCCAACTTTCTAGGCACCTGACCATGTCCATCACTCCCCAGGAAGCGATCCAGCGCACGGTCGAGCACCGCGAGATCTTCCACGACGAGATGCTCAAGCTGATGCGCATGCTGATGGCCGGCGAGATGAGCCCGGTGATGGCGACCGCGCTGCTGATGGGGCTGCGCGTCAAGAAGGAGTCGATCGGCGAGATCACCGCGGCGGCGCAGGTGATGCGCGAGTTCGCGCACAAGGTCGAATGCCCGCCGAGCCCGCACTTCGTCGACATCGTCGGCACCGGTGGCGACGGCTCGCACACCTTCAACATTTCGACGGCGTCGATGTTCGTCGCCGCGAGCGCCGGCGCCACGGTCGCCAAGCACGGCAATCGCAGCGTGTCGTCGAAATCGGGCGCCGCCGACGTGCTCGAGGCGCTCGGCGCGTGCATCACGCTGAGCCCTGCGCAGGTCGCCGAGTGCATCGATCGCACCGGCATCGGGTTCATGTTCGCGCCGAACCATCACCCCGCGATGAAGAACGTCGCCGCGATCCGGAAGGAACTCGGCATCCGCACGATCTTCAACATCCTCGGGCCGCTGACCAATCCGGCGCAGGCGCCGAACACGCTGATGGGCGTGTTCCATCCTGACCTGGTGGGTATCCAGGTCCGCGTGATGCAGCTGCTCGGCGCGAACCACGTGCTGGTCGTGCACGGCAAGGACGGGATGGACGAGGTCTCGCTCGGTGCCGCGACGCTGGTCGGCGAGTTGAAGGACGGGCAGATCGACGAGTACGAGATCCACCCCGAGGACTTCGGCATGGCGATGATGTCGAATCGCACGCTGAAGGTGGCCGACGCCGCGGAGTCGAAGGCGATGCTGCTCGAGGCGCTCGAGAACCGCGAAGGCGCGCCCCGGGACATCGTGATCTTCAATTCGGGCGCGGCGCTCTATGCCGCCAACCGTGCCGGATCGATCGCGGAGGGCATCGGGCTCGCACGCGAGGCGATCCGCTCGGGGGCGGCGCGGGCGAAGCTGGACGAGTTCGTCAGTGCCACCCGCGCGCTCGCGGGTTGAGGAGCCGCGTCGGATGACCCACGTGCTCCCCACCGTCCTCGAGCGCATCGTCGCCGTCAAGCGCGACGAGGTCGCCGCCGGCATCGCCGCCGTGCCGATGGCCGAGATGCAGTCGCGTGCCGACGCCCGGTCGCGCGCCGATCGGCCGCGCGGCTTCGCGTCCGCACTGCGCGCGCGCACCGCGGGCAGGACCGACGACGCTGCCGGCACCGCCGTCATCGCCGAGATCAAGAAGGCGAGCCCGAGCAAGGGCGTGCTGCGCGATCCCTTCGATCCGGCCGCGATCGCGCGCGCCTACGAGGCCGGCGGCGCGGCCTGCCTGTCGGTGCTCACCGACCGCGACTTCTTCCAGGGGTCGATCGAGGCGTTGCAGGCCGCTCGCGCCGCCTGCAGCCTCCCGGTCATCCGCAAGGACTTCATGATCGATCCGTGGCAGGTGCTCGAGGCCGCCGCGATCGGCGCCGACTGCATCCTGCTGATCGCCGCGGCGCTCGACGACGCCCGGATGGCCGAGCTCGAGGCCTGCGCGATCGACTGCGGCCTCGACGTGCTGGTCGAAGTCCACGACCGCGCCGAACTCGACCGGGCGCTTCGGCTTCGCACCGGCCTGATCGGGGTCAACAACCGAAACCTCCACGATTTCAGCGTCGATCTCGGCACCACGATCGAACTCGCCGCCGCCGTGCCACCCGACCGGCTCCTCGTCGGCGAGAGCGGCATCCTCGTCCCGGCGGACGTCGCCCGGCTCCGCGCCGCCGGCGTGCGCGCCTACCTGATCGGCGAGGCCTTCATGCGGGCGCCGGACCCCGGCGCCGCGCTGCGGGCCCTGATCGCCTGATCACCCGGGCCCGGGCGGCCGGACGGCCGGCCGCGTCGAATACGACACGCGGTCGGGCGCGCCGGGGGGATGCCGGCGCGCCGCGGCGACTGCGGGCACAATACGGCCCGGATGGATCTCCCGACCCTCATCGAAACCCACGGCTACTGGCTGCTCGTCCTCGGATGCACGATCGAGGGAGAGACCGCACTGGTCCTCGCCGGCTTCGCCGCCTGGCGGGGCTACCTCGACTGGCGCGCGGTGATTCTGATCGCGACCACCGTCTCGTTCTCGATCGAGATGGTGCTCTTCTGGCTCGGGCGGCGTCACGGCGCAGCGATGGCGACCCGATTCCCGGCGATCGGGCGGCAGGCGCGTCGAATCCACCGCCTGATCGACCGATACCCGAACCTGTCGATCATCGGCGTGCGCTTCGCCTACGGGTTGCGAACCGCCGGTCCGATCCTGATCGGCGGCTCGACGGTGTCGACGACGCGCTTCTTCGCGCTCAGCCTGGTCGGCACGGCAGCATGGGCCATCGGCTTCGTCGCGATCGGCTGGGTGTTCGGCGAGGCCGCCACCGCAATCCTGCGCGAGGTCATGCAGGTCGAAGGCAGCCTGCTCGCGGCGCTGGCCGTCGGCGGGCTCGCGCTGGCGTTGCTGCGTGCCGTGAGGCACCGCCGCCGCCGGGCCGGCTGAGGCGGTTCGCGCCGCGCGCCCTTCAGGCGGCGCCCCGGTCCTTCAGGCGGCGCCCCGGCCCGGCGCCCGCTCTTCTAGCCAGTGCCGGCGCAACGCGCTGGGCCCGGTCACCCTGAGCACGTGCTCGACGCGCGGCGCTGCCAGGCTCAGGTCGAACCGCATCAGCGCATGGCGACGGAACGCGTGCATCGTCATCCGGTCGCCCGGCCGCGCCCGGGCCAGCGCCGTCTTCAGCGAGGCTTCGGTGCAGCGCATGCCGTCGATCGCGATCACCAGGTCGCCGGCGGACAGTCCCGCGCGTGCGGCCGGGCCGTCGCGATCGGCCGACACGATCGCCACCGCCCCATCGCGCGCGCCGGTTCGTGCGCCGATCGACGCGCCGGCGGCCGCCGGCGTCGCGGCGCGGCGTGCGCCCGCCCGGCGCGTCACCGCCTTGGCGCCGCGCGGGTCGGCCGATCCCGCCCCGCCGTCCGCTCCGCCGGCGGGCACCGGCTCGAACGCGATGCCGAAGGGGGCGACGAGGCGCGCGATCGGCAGGTCGTCCACGCCATAGGCCCAGGCGGCAATCTCGTCGCGCAGGTCGAGCCCGGTCGCGTCCTTCAGCACCGCGGCGAACGCGTCCTCGCCCAGGCCGTGTGCCGCGCCGGCCCGCGACGAATAGAAGTCCCGCCCCCAGCGCTGCCACATCAGGCGCATCACGTCGTCGAGCGAGCGGCGCGACCGCGTCTTCGCGCGGATCTCGAGGTCGAGGCACAACGCGACCAGCGAACCTTTGACGTAGTAGCTGACGATGCTGTTGGGCGAGTTCTCGTCCTGGCGGTAGTACTTCGTCCACGCGTCGAAGCTCGACTCGGCGGTGCTCTGCAGCAGCCGGCCGGGTCCGGCCAGCACGCGGTCGATCGCCTTGCCCAGCAGCTTCAGGTACGCCGCGTCGTCGACGACGCCGGCGCGGCGCAGCATCAGGTCGTCGTAGTACGAGGTGAAGCCCTCGAAGATCCAGAGCAGCGAGGTGTGCGACTCGCGCCCGAGGTCGTAGGGGTCGAACACCGCCGGCTTGATCCGCTTGACGTGCCACGTGTGGAAGTACTCGTGGCTCGCGAGGCCGAGAAAGCCTCGGTATCCGTCGGTCGCGTCGCGCATGCCCGGCCACGGCAGGTCGTCGTGCGTGCAGATCAGCGCCGTGCTCGCACGGTGCTCGAGCCCGCCGTAGCCGTCCGGCGTCGCCATCGTCAGGAACAGGTAGCGCGAGACCGGCGCACGCTTGCGCGTCGGTTCGAAGAGTGCGATCTGCGCCGCGCACACCGGCGCCAGATCGCGGGCGACGCGCTCCAGGTCGACGCGCCCGCCTGCGCCGGTCAGCACGATCTCGTGCCGGCATCCGCCGACGTCGAAGCCCTCGGTGCGGAATTCGCCCATCTCGACCGGATGATCGACGAGTTCGTCGTAGTCCGACGTACGATAGCGTCCGAAGCCCCACAGCGCCGCGCCCGCCTTGCCGGCTGCGGGCGGCAGCGTCGTCGCGACGCGCCAGCGCGCGAAGCGCGCACCGGCCGGTCGTTCGATGTCGACGCTCACCGGCTCGCGCTCGCGGCCGGCGACGAACACGAAGACGCTGGTGCCGTTGAAGAAGCCGTGGGTCGCATCCAGGTGCGCCGCGCGAACCGACAGGTCCCAGGCGTACACGCGGTAGCGCACGGTCAGCGACGATCGCGCGCGATGGCCTTCGATGCGCCAGTGCGACTTGTCGAGCTTGCGCACCCGCGGCTCGCTGCCGCGCTGCGACGCGACCAGTGCCTCGACGTGGCGCGAGAAGTCGCGGATCATGTAGCTGCCCGGGATCCAGGCCGGCAGGCCGATGACGACGGCGTCGGCTGGAGCGTCGGCGATTCGCAGCGTCACCTCGAACAGGTGCGCGTGCGGGTCGATCGGGCGGATGCGATAGTGGATGCGTTCCATCAGCTCAGGTTCCAGCGGTCGAGGTCGGACGGTCGATCGATGTCGCGCACGACACCCGCATCCGCGACCGGAATGCGCGTCACCGGGTGGGTCGACAGCAGCCGGCGAGCCCCGACGTCGCCGCTGCAGGCGGCGAGTTCGGCGAGCAGGCCGGCGGGGAAGCCGACCGGATGGCCGTCGACACCCTCGTGCGTCGGCACGACGATCGGCCCGGACGCGTCGGCGCACGAGCCGGCGACGAGCTGCACGGTCGCCGGCGAGACGCCGGGCATGTCCGCCGGCATCAGCAGCACGCACAGCGCGTCCGGGAACGCGGCTCGGATCGTGCGGGCGCCGGCGGCGATGCTGTAGCCCATTCCCTGCGGGCCGTCGACCACCGCCAGGATCGTCTCCGGTCGCCTCAGCGCGCGTGCAAGCGGCCCCTCCTCGTCGCGCACGACCACGACGACCCGGTCGCAGGCCGTCGAGAGCGATTGCAGCGCACGCGCCGCCACCGGGACGCCATCGAGCGTCTGCTCGAGCTTGGAGCGGCGTCCGCTCGGGTCGAACCGGCTGCCGCGGCCGGCGGCGAGCAGCATCCCGACGCAGCGCACTCCTGCCGAGCCGGGCCCCGAAGCTGATCCGGGGCCCGAAGCCGATCCCGGGCCCGAAGACGTCGGCGACGAGGATGTCGGCGACGAGGACGTCGGTGCGCCGGATCCGGCCGGCAACGAGCCTGCGGCGGCAGGTCGGTCGGCCGAAGCCCGACTGCGCTCTCCTCCTGCGTCCGGGGCGTCTTCTGCGTTCATCCGCGCATTATGCGTCGCGCCAGATCCGCGTCGCCGCGCCCGGTCGCCCGCTAGCACGCGTCGACGCGCGCTCGAGCGGCGGCGGCGCGGTGCGATACTGGTCGTGCCGGGACCACCGGCCCGGGCGTGCCGCCGGCGAACGCCGCGCTGCGCGAAGCCGGGAACGAAGGCCAGACGCGAGGAACGACGCCACCATGTACGACACCATTCTCACCGATACCATCGGACGCGCCGGGCTGATCCGGCTCAATCGCCCGAAGCAGCTCAATGCCCTGAACGATCGACTGATGGACGAACTCGGCAGTGCGCTGCTCGCGTTCGACGCAGACACGGCCGTAGGGGCCATCGTGCTGACCGGTTCGGACAAGGCCTTCGCTGCGGGCGCGGACATCGAGGCGATGAAGGCCTTCACGTTCACCGACGTGTTCCGCGGCGAGTACATCTCGCGCAACTGGGAAACGCTCCGCCGGGTGCGCAAACCCGTGGTCGCCGCCGT
Organism: Lautropia sp.; assembly: GCA_050248115.1. GTDB lineage: Bacteria > Pseudomonadota > Gammaproteobacteria > Burkholderiales > Burkholderiaceae_E > Lautropia. Next base: position 118,709 of record JBFWSZ010000004.1, on the reverse strand, counting down.
CAACGGCTTCGCGCTCGGCGGCGGCTGCGAAGTGGCGATGATGTGCGACATCATCGTGGCGGGCGACACCGCACGCTTCGGCCAGCCCGAGATCACCCTGGGCGTGATTCCCGGGGCAGGGGGCACGCAGCGGCTGCCGCGAGCGATCGGCAAGGCGAAGGCCATGGACATGATCCTCACGGCCAGGCGAATCGATGCCGCCGAAGCCGAACGCTGCGGGCTCGTGTCCCGCGTCGTGCCGGCGGCCCAGACGGTGGAGACGGCGCTGGAGATCGCGCAGTCGCTGGCCGCGATGCCGCTCGAGGCGGTCATGCTGGCGAAGGAAGCGGTGAACCGCGCATGGGAAACGCCGCTGTCCGAGGGGCTGCTGTTCGAGCGCCGCGCGTTCCACGCCCTGTTCGGCACGAGAAACCAGCAGGAAGGGATGGCGGCGTTCCTGGAGAAGCGCAAGCCCGACTTCAACAGGGACTGAGCCGGAGGGGGGGGCATCGTATCGGCGAGATCGCGCCGGGGGGTGATCTCGGTAACGACGTTGGCGGTCGGCGCGGCGTATGCAACGTCCGTGGCGCCCGGACAGCCGTCGCCGAACCGCCGTCGCCGGTTCGCGGTCTCCGGATCGGCGGCGCCACCATGTTCGAGCGGCCGAATCGGCGCGAAACGGAGGCGTCGGGGCTCGATCCAGTGCCGAAAACGGCGGGTGCGAAAAAAATTTTTCGGCGCGTCGAGGGCGCGATGCGAGGACGAAGGCGAAGTGGGCGCTCAGTCTGCAAGCCGCGCCAATCGGGCATCCGCAGCGGGACAGTCCGAATCGGCTGGTGCCGGCGACGCGCGGCAGCGCCGCCGATCGACCCCGCCGAGCGAAAAATTCTTCAGCCCGGTTTGACAGCCCCCAAAAAGATCCCCATAATCTCGCTTCTCTGCTGATGACAAGTCAGCGCGATCTTTAAAAACCAGCAGCCGATAAGTGTGGGCGTTTGGATACGAGCGCTCAGGGCTGATCCCAGATTGACAGGCGGGGCCTCGGGTGTCAACCCGAAAAACCGACGGTCGGTCGAACAACACCGTCAGGTGGTGCGGCGCGAGGCTTAACGGCCTCTCCCCATCGCCGGGTGCAGGGACAGTACCGCTCAAGAACTATCCATTGACGCTCACACAAATGATTTATACCAAGTCAATTTGTTGAGAGCTTGCGACTTACCTGGCCCGTATACGGAAGCGGCGCTGCCAAAAGGCGTGCGCGGCCGATGTCGTCGGGCATAAGTAAGTTGCCATACGATCAAGCAATTCAACTGAAGAGTTTGATCCTGGCTCAGATTGAACGCTGGCGGCATGCTTTACACATGCAAGTCGAACGGTAACGCGGGGGCAACCCTGGCGACGAGTGGCGAACGGGTGAGTAATACATCGGAACGTGCCCAGTTGTGGGGGATAGCTCGGCGAAAGCCGGATTAATACCGCATACGACCTACGGGTGAAAGCGGGGGATCGCAAGACCTCGCGCTATTGGAGCGGCCGATGGCAGATTAGCTTGTTGGTGAGGTAAAGGCTTACCAAGGCGACGATCTGTAGCTGGTCTGAGAGGACGACCAGCCACACTGGGACTGAGACACGGCCCAGACTCCTACGGGAGGCAGCAGTGGGGAATTTTGGACAATGGGCGCAAGCCTGATCCAGCAATGCCGCGTGCAGGAAGAAGGCCTTCGGGTTGTAAACTGCTTTTGTACGGAACGAAAAGGCTCTGGTTAATACCTGGGGCTCATGACGGTACCGTAAGAATAAGCACCGGCTAACTACGTGCCAGCAGCCGCGGTAATACGTAGGGTGCAAGCGTTAATCGGAATTACTGGGCGTAAAGCGTGCGCAGGCGGTTTTGTAAGACAGGCGTGAAATCCCCGGGCTTAACCTGGGAATTGCGCTTGTGACTGCAAGGCTGGAGTGCGGCAGAGGGGGATGGAATTCCGCGTGTAGCAGTGAAATGCGTAGATATGCGGAGGAACACCGATGGCGAAGGCAATCCCCTGGGCCTGCACTGACGCTCATGCACGAAAGCGTGGGGAGCAAACAGGATTAGATACCCTGGTAGTCCACGCCCTAAACGATGTCAACTGGTTGTTGGGTCTCTTCTGACTCAGTAACGAAGCTAACGCGTGAAGTTGACCGCCTGGGGAGTACGGCCGCAAGGTTGAAACTCAAAGGAATTGACGGGGACCCGCACAAGCGGTGGATGATGTGGTTTAATTCGATGCAACGCGAAAAACCTTACCTACCCTTGACATGCCAGGAACTTGCCAGAGATGGCTTGGTGCTCGAAAGAGAACCTGGACACAGGTGCTGCATGGCCGTCGTCAGCTCGTGTCGTGAGATGTTGGGTTAAGTCCCGCAACGAGCGCAACCCTTATCATTAGTTGCTACGCAAGGGCACTCTAATGAGACTGCCGGTGACAAACCGGAGGAAGGTGGGGATGACGTCAAGTCCTCATGGCCCTTATGTGTAGGGCTTCACACGTCATACAATGGTCGGTACAGAGGGTCGCCAACCCGCGAGGGGGAGCCAATCCCAGAAAACCGATCGTAGTCCGGATTGCAGTCTGCAACTCGACTGCATGAAGTCGGAATCGCTAGTAATCGCGGATCAGCATGTCGCGGTGAATACGTTCCCGGGTCTTGTACACACCGCCCGTCACACCATGGGAGTGGGTTTTACCAGAAGTAGGTAGCTTAACCGCAAGGAGGGCGCTTACCACGGTAGGGCTCATGACTGGGGTGAAGTCGTAACAAGGTAGCCGTATCGGAAGGTGCGGCTGGATCACCTCCTTTCAGAGTCGCAGCGCCACGATTCAGGCGTCCACACTTATCGGCTGTCATGTTGAGCAGGTTTCGTTGCGGTTTCGTGGCAGCGTCAAGCCTTCAGCGTACGAAACAACGCCATGGGTCTCGATGTCCCGTTCGCGCAGGCGCGCGGGCCCGAGGGTCTGTAGCTCAGTTGGTTAGAGCACCGTCTTGATAAGGCGGGGGTCGATGGTTCGAATCCATCCAGACCCACCACCGAAGAACCGTCGCGGTTCCTCGTGACGCCCAGGTGCTCTCGCTTCCAGTCCCCGTGCATTCGGGGCGGCCACGGAAGTACGCCGCTCGACATGCAGAACGACGAGGTCTCGGGGGTGTAGCTCAGCTGGGAGAGCACCTGCTTTGCAAGCAGGGGGTCATCGGTTCGATCCCGTTCACCTCCACCAGTTTGGCGTTCGTGACAGACAGCTTCATCGGATCCATTTGGGCCCCTCGGGGCCCCGCACGCCGGTCGTGACCGGCAGCGCTGCTGGACTTATCGAATCGAACCGCAAGTCGACTGTTTCCAGTCGGCTTCCGGTTCGAGATTTCGAGCAATCGGCTGTTCTTTAACAATTCAATAGTAAGTCGACAATTGCCATACCGTAGCTGGTATGGCATGTGATTGCGTCGACCAAATCTCAACAAAGTTCTTGAGTAACTGAGAGGCGGCGAATTTAACGCACACTTGTACCCTGACTCGATACATGTCCGAGTCCGTAAACTTATAGGGTCAAGTGAATAAGTGCATGTGGTGGATGCCTTGGCGATTACAGGCGATGAAGGACGTAGTAGCCTGCGATATGCTGCGGGGAGCTGGCAAACAAGCTTTGATCCGCAGATTTCCGAATGGGGAAACCCACCCGCAAGGGTATCGTTGGCTGAATACATAGGCCAACGAGGCGAACGCAGCGAACTGAAACATCTAAGTAGCTGCAGGAAAAGAAATCAACCGAGATTCCGAAAGTAGTGGCGAGCGAAATCGGAACAGCCTGTGCGTGATAGTCGATTTGTTAGCGGAACGGTATGGAAAGGCCGGCCATAGAGGGTGATAGCCCCTTACGCGAAAACAGATCGGTGGTACTGAGCGCACGAAAAGTAGGGCGGGACACGTGAAATCCTGTCTGAATATGGGGGGACCATCCTCCAAGGCTAAATACTCGTAATCGACCGATAGTGAACTAGTACTGTGAAGGAAAGGCGAAAAGAACCCCGGGAGGGGAGTGAAATAGATCCTGAAACCGCATGCATACAAACAGTCGGAGCACTCTAGATGGGTGTGACGGCGTACCTTTTGTATAATGGGTCAGCGACTTACGTTCAGTGGCAAGCTTAACCGTATAGGGAAGGCGCAGGGAAACCGAGTCCGAATAGGGCGCTTCAGTCGCTGGGCGTAGACCCGAAACCGAGTGATCTATCCATGGCCAGGATGAAGGATGGGTAACACCATCTGGAGGTCCGAACCGACTACTGTTGCAAAAGTAGCGGATGAGCTGTGGATAGGGGTGAAAGGCTAATCAAACTCGGAAATAGCTGGTTCTCCCCGAAAACTATTTAGGTAGTGCGTCGTATATTGCTCCAGGGGGTAGAGCACTGTAATGGTTGTGGGGGCCATCGCGGCTTATCACGCCATAGCAAACTCCGAATACCTGGAAGTATGAGTACGGCAGACAGTCATCGGGTGCTAACGTCCGGTGGCAAGAGGGAAACAACCCAGACCTACAGCTAAGGTCCCAAAGCATGGCTAAGTGGGAAACGAAGTGGGAAGGCTAAAACAGTCAGGATGTTGGCTTAGAAGCAGCCATCATTTAAAGAAAGCGTAATAGCTCACTGATCGAGTCGTCCTGCGCGGAAGATGTAACGGGGCTAAGCCATGCACCGAAGCTTAGGATGTGCGTTCTGCGCACATGGTAGGGGAGCGTTCCGTAAGCCTGTGAAGGTGTCTTGTAAAGGGCGCTGGAGGTATCGGAAGTGCGAATGCTGACATGAGTAGCGTTAAAGCGGGTGAAAAGCCCGCTCGCCGTAAGCGCAAGGTTTCCTACGCAACGTTCATCGGCGTAGGGTGAGTCGGCCCCTAAGGTGAGGGCGAAAGCCGTAATCGATGGGAAGCTGGTTAATATTCCAGCACCGATTTCTAGTGCGATGGGGGGACGGATCGTGGAAGATTGTCCGGGTGTTGGATGTCCCGGTTCCTGACTTGTAGGTGTCCAGTAGGCAAATCCGCTGGGCGTATGCCGAGGAGTTGGGACGAGCGAACTTGTTCGCGAAGCAATTGGAAGTGGTTCCAGGAAAAGCCTCTAAGCTTCAGCTAGAAACGACCGTACCGCAAACCAACACTGGTGCGCGAGATGAGTATTCTCAGGCGCTTGAGAGAACTCGGGAGAAGGAACTCGGCAAATTGACACCGTAACTTCGGAAGAAGGTGTGCCCTGGTAGCTTGAGTGTGAACAACACGAGGGCAAAGGGGTTGCAAAAAATAGGTGGCTGCGACTGTTTATTAAAAACACAGCACTCTGCAAACACGAAAGTGGACGTATAGGGTGTGACGCCTGCCCGGTGCCGGAAGGTTAAGTGATGGGGTGCAAGCTCTTGATCGAAGCCCCGGTAAACGGCGGCCGTAACTATAACGGTCCTAAGGTAGCGAAATTCCTTGTCGGGTAAGTTCCGACCTGCACGAATGGCGTAACGATGGCCACACTGTCTCCTCCCGAGACTCAGCGAAGTTGAAATGTTTGTGATGATGCAATCTACCCGCAGCTAGACGGAAAGACCCCATGAACCTTTACTGTAGCTTTGCATTGGACTGTGAACCGATCTGTGTAGGATAGGTGGGAGGCTTTGAAGCCGGGACGCTAGTTTCGGTGGAGCCAACCTTGAAATACCACCCTGGTTTGTTTGCGGTTCTAACCTTGGCCCGTTATCCGGGTTGGGGACAGTGCATGGTAGGCAGTTTGACTGGGGCGGTCTCCTCCCAAAGTGTAACGGAGGAGTTCGAAGGTACGCTTGGTACGGTCGGACATCGTGCCTAAAGTGCAATGGCAAAAGCGTGCTTAACTGCGAGACTGACAAGTCGAGCAGGTGCGAAAGCAGGACATAGTGATCCGGTGGTTCTGTATGGAAGGGCCATCGCTCAACGGATAAAAGGTACTCTGGGGATAACAGGCTGATACCGCCCAAGAGTTCATATCGACGGCGGTGTTTGGCACCTCGATGTCGGCTCATCTCATCCTGGGGCTGTAGCCGGTCCCAAGGGTATGGCTGTTCGCCATTTAAAGAGGTACGTGAGCTGGGTTTAAAACGTCGTGAGACAGTTTGGTCCCTATCTGCTGTGGGCGTTGGAGATTTGACGGGGGCTGCTCCTAGTACGAGAGGACCGGAGTGGACGCACCTCTGGTGTACCTGTTGTCACGCCAGTGGCATTGCAGGGTAGCTATGTGCGGAAGAGATAAACGCTGAAAGCATCTAAGCGTGAAACTCGCCTGAAGATGAGATCTCCCTGGGGACTCGATCCCCCTCAAGGGTCGTTCAAGACCAGGACGTTGATAGGCCGGGTGTGGAAGCGCAGTAATGCGTGAAGCTAACCGGTACTAATTGCCCGTGAGGCTTGACCCTATAAATTTACGCATGACGTTGCAATCGTCCGTCAATGGATCGGATGCAATGGTGCGGGTGTGCGTGGTTTCCTCGGGCGCTCTGCCCGGCGGATCCAGATCGCTGCCTGTCGGTTGGCCAAGGCTTGTTGAGCCGGGCGACCAGCAATCACATGTCGACAAGCTATTGAATCGGGTGACGTGGCTGCGGGGATATTCGTTTCCGTGGAGGCGTTGCCGGCAAGTTATGCCTGATGACCATAGCGAGGTGGAACCACTCCTTCCCATCCCGAACAGGACCGTGAAACGCCTTAGCGCCGATGATAGTGGGCATTCGTCCGTGAAAGTAGGACATCGTCAGGCAAGCAAAAAGCAAAACCCCCGTGCAGCGATGCACGGGGGTTTTGTCATTTTCGTTCGTCCGCATTTTTCGTCCGATATCGCGTCCGCTCTTACTTCCGCTTCTGCGTCCGCTTCTGTTTCCACTTTGCGTCCGATTGTTCCTCCTCCTTCGCGTCCACCTTTCCGCGTTTTTCAAGCCTCGTGTGTGAGGCCCGGTGCGGGGTGCGCGGGATGCGGGGTGAACCCTTGGCGTGCTGCTGGCGACCCATTCAGCGGGCCTTCGGGTTGGCGTGACGCGCCGCGCGGATTCGCGGAGTCGATTCGCAGCTGGCGGATTGTTGCGCCAGGTGATCGACTTCACTGACGACATTCCACCTGCCCGTACACTGCTCGCTGGCGGGGGATGTGTTCAACGTGACGGGTCGGCACGCCGGGCGCGCGAAGCGCTTCAGGCTTCAGCAGGCGAATTGGCAAGAGTAGATGATGATGCGGCCCCGAATCGTGTTCGGTATCCAGTCGGCAGTGCACCAGGCCGGTACGCTGGCTCAGCTCGCGACTGCGCTCGACGGCCACGCGATCGTCGTTCATCATGATTTTTCGCAGCAGCCCGAGTTCTCGGTAGAGGCACCGAATCTCGTGTTCGTCGAGGATTTCGTCCGTACCGGTTGGGCCGACTGGGGTTTGACCGTCGCGATCGAGCGTACGCTCGAGCACGCGCTGAAGCATCTGTCGTTCGACTACTTCCAGCTGCTCAGCCCGGTCGACCTGCCGATCCGCCCGATCGCCGAGTTCGAGGCGTGGGTGCGGCAGGACGACGCCGATTTCCACAACGACACGATCGCGCTCGACGACGACGAACTGGCCTTCATGACCTTCGCGTATCGCGCGTTCGCCCGCGAAGGCTCGATTCCGTATCGGGCGCTCTGGCGGGCTCGCGAAGCCTTCTTCGGCGCGTCGTACGCGACGACCAATCGTGCAGGCCTGTCGCTTCCGCTCGACCTTCCGCGCAACGCCGAGGGGCGGCTTCCCCTCGAAGCCCGGGCGATGCAGGCATTGACGCACCTGTACGTGCGTGCCCGGCGCAGCCTGCCACGGTCGCTCGTGAACGACGTCCGAGGCCCGGTCCATGTCGGCGGGATGTGGTTCGGCGCGAGTCGGAGGGGTTGCGAGGTGCTGCTGGAGGCCTTGCGGGATCCGGCGACGGTGGCGCGCTTCAAGCCCTACTTCTGCTCGGGCGAGATGCTGTTCAGCACGGTGTTCCGGCGCTCGGGCCTGCGGGTGGGACCGACCAATCACATCGTCAGTCCGTTCGTCGGTGCACGGCCGGAGTGGTTGCGGTTGGATGATTTAGACTGGCTCGCGTCGTCCGGCAAGTACTTTGCACGCAAGTTCCCGGACGATCCCGACGCACCCGTGCGGGCCCGTATCCTGGAACGGATCGGCGCGCGACAGCCCGCCGGTTGAAGACCGCCACGAGCCGATTCGATGAACCTGGTTCTCTGCTATCACCACGTGTCGCCGACGCGGACGTTGTTCTCGACGTCCCCGCAGGTCTTCGCGCGCCACCTGGAGGTGCTGCGGGAGGCCGGCTATGCGATGCTGTCCCACGACGAGTTCGTCGAGCACGCCCGCTCGCGCTTCGCGTCGCGGGCGCGTACCGCGCTGGTGACCTTCGACGACGGCCACGCCGACACGTGGTTCCACGCGCGTGCAGTACTCGATTCACTGTCGGTGCCCGCGGTGATGTTCGCGATCACCAGCGTGGTGGCAGACGGGCCGGTGCGTTCGGCCGCCGAGGAGCCGGTGATCGGCGACACGCCGCAGGCCGAGGAGGCGCTGATCCCCATCCGTTGGGCCGAGCTTCTTGCGTGGCAGGCGGGTGGACGGCTGTCGGTGCAGACGCATACGCATCGGCATCGCGAGATGCGCGGTTTCGCCGGCACGCCTGCCGAACAGGAGGCGCTGATCGGCCAGGACCTGGACGAAGCGTGCGCGGTGCTGCGCGAGAAGATCGGGTACTCGCCGACCTCGGTCGCCTGGCCCTGGGGCTACGGCACTGCCGCGATGCGACGAGCCGCCTCGGCGAGGGGCCTTCATCTACAATTCTCGGTCACGCCCGGATTCAACGGGGCGTGGTCGTCCAATGCACGTCTGCACCGCGTCTGCGTCGATGGTGCGAGCGTCGAGGAAGTCAGCGGATGGGCGACGCGCTTTCGCCACGGTTCGCTGGCCGCGTCGTATTCCACCGCGCGGCGTCTCTATAACGCACTGAAGTTCAGGATGCCGCTGTCACCGCCCCCTCCGACGGATCTGGCGAGATGACCGTATTGCGTGCCGTCGCGAGGCGATGCATCCTTCCCGGCAGCGCCCTGTTCCCGTTTCCAGCTTTCGCATCCTGCCCTCGTCCCTTCCGGGCCGCTTTCCTTTTGACAGACACGACGCCATGAGCTTTCAACAGTTTTTCGGAATCCTGCGCGGGCGGTGGTGGTTGCTGGCCGCCTGTTTCGCGATCTTCGTCAGCACGGCGCTCGCGTGGTCCCTGGTCCGTCCGAAGATGTATACGGCGACGGCCCGGCTGATCGTCGACCCGAAGCTGGCGGATCCCGTCGGCGGTGCGGTCCTGCCGACGGAGCAGATCCCGGCCTTCGTCGCGACGCAGCTGGACATCCTCAAGAGCGAGCAGGTCGCGCTGAAGGTGGTGGACAGGTTGAATCTGCTCGAGCGCCCGATGCCGGAGCCGGCGCGCGACGTGGAGCCGGACGCGCCGCGACGCGATCCGCGCTCGGCGATGGCCGACAGCCTGCTCAAGCGGCTCAAGACGCGGCCGTCGCGCGATTCGAACCTGATCGACGTGTCCTTCGACGATCGTGATCCCGAATGGGCGACGAAGATCGTCAATGCCTTCACCCGTGCGTACATGGAGACCAACGTCGCGATGCTGGTCGGTCCGGCGCGGGACGCGGTGACCTTCTTCGAGGAGCAGTCGGCCAAGGCGCGGCTCGAGCTCGAGACCGCGCAGAAGAAGCTCACCGATTTCCAGCAGTCCAAGGGGATCACGTCGAGCGACGAGCGTTTCGACGTCGAGAACGCCCGGCTGGGCGACATCGCCAAGCAGCTCACCGAGGTCGAGGCGCAGCTGATCGAGAGCCGCGGCCGGCAGTCGGTGTCGCGCGGCAGCGCCGACAACATGCCCGAGGTGCTGCAGAACCAGCTGATCCAGGGCATGAAGTCGGAGCTCTCGCGGCTCGAGGCGCGGATGAGCCAGCAGGGCGCGAGCCTGGGCCCGAATCATCCCGAGATGCTGCGCATGCGCGAGGAGGCGGCGACGCTTCGAACGACGATCGCTTCCGAGACGCGGCGCGTCGTCGGCAGCCTGGGGCGCGCCAACGAGATCAATCGGCAGCGTGCGGCCGAGCTGAAGGCGGCGTACGAGGCCCAGCGCAAGAAGGTGCTCGCGGTCAAGGGCAGCCGTGACGAGATCGACGTGCTCAAGCGCGACGTCGAGAGTGCGCAGCGCGCCTACGAGACGATCCGGCAGAAGCTAGCGCAGGAGAGCCTGAAGAGCGAGGTCACCCAGAGCAGCGTGCGGCTGGTCGCCGCGGCGACGCGTCCGATCCTGCCCTCGAGCCCGAACCTGCCATTGAACACGCTGGTGGCCGCGGTCCTGTCGACGCTGCTGGGCCTGGGCATGATCTTCATGCTCGAGTTCCTCAACGGCAAGATCCGCGGAATCGAGGACCTGGAGCGCGCGACGCGGGGCGAGGTGCTCGGTACGGTGCGGTCGATCGCGCCGCGGCTGATGCACGAGATCAAGCAGTCGGCCCCGGCGCTCGAGTACACGCCGAGCGTGCGGACGGCACAGTCGGAAGACGAGGTCCACGCGCAGGCGATGGCATCGGCGAAGGCGACGCTGGCGACTGCGACGGCCGCTGCCGCGGCGCGCGAGGAGGGCGTCGTCAGTGCGAGGCTCCACGGCTCGGACGACGATGTCCCGATGAGCGCCGGCGACGACACCGACCGCTACGGCAATGCGCGCGGCGTGCGCGGCGGGTCGATGAAGACCGACCTGGTCGCCCTGGGGCAGGGCAAGGCACTGGCGCCGCTGCCGGCGAATCCGCTGCTGCCGCGCACGAGTCGCGTCGGGCAGGAAGTCGTCGCGGCCTTCGATGCCTCGCATCCGATGCTCGACGACATCCGCGTGCTGCGCAGCCAGGTGAAGGCCCGGTGGATCAACCGGGGACAGGCGTGCCGCGCGCTCGCGGTGCTCAGCCAGGATCCGTCGACCGGCAAGACCTTCACCGCGGTCAACCTCGCGGTGACCTTCGCGCAGATCGGGGCGCGTACGCTGCTGGTCGATGCCGACCTGCGCGGGGGGCGGATCCATCAGATGTTCGGCATCGAGAACAACGTCGGCCTGTCGACGCTGCTGAGCCTGGAGACCTCGCCGAGCGACTCGATCACCGTCGTGAAGGGCATGGAGTCGCTGGCGGTGCTGCCGTCCGGGCCGGTCTCGCACAATCCGAGCGACCTGCTCGAGCGCGACAACTTCCCGTACGTGCTGGACGTGTTCCGCAACGGCTTCGACGTGGTGATCCTCGACACGCCGCCAGCGTCCGAGGGGCCGGACGCCGCGCTGATCGCGAGCATCGCGCGCGGCTACGTCCTGGTGGCGCGCGAGCACCAGACACTCTATCGATCGGTCGAGAAGCTGACCCGCAAGCTCGAGCCCATGGGGGCCGCCCTGATCGGTTCGGTCCTCGTCAAGGCTTGACCCGGCGGTGGCTCAGGACGGTGCCGCCGCGGAAGACCTTCGCACCGGGGGCAGCGACGCGAGCAACCTGAAGCATCGCAGCATCTCGGCGGTACTGTGGGGGACGGTCGGTGCGTTCATGCGCATCGGCCTGCAGATCGTCGCGCAGATCGTGCTCGCGCGGATCCTCGGCCCGGAGCAGTTCGGCCTGTTCGCAATGGGCCTGGTCGTGATCTTCTTCAGCTCCTTCTTCGCCGACGTCGGCCTCGCCTACGGCCTGATCCAGCGAAAGGTGGTGTCCGACGAGGACATCCGCTTCGTCTTCACCTGGCAGATGGTGCTCGGCCTGCTGATCACGGTCGTGCTGTTCGTCGCGGCGCCGGCGATCGCACGCTTCTACGACGACCAGCGCCTCGTCGACGTCGTGCAATGGCTGAGCCTCACCTGCGTGATCGGCGCGCTCGGTTCGGCGGCATCGACGCTGTTGCGACGCGAACTCGACTTCAAGACGCTGAACCTCGCCGCGGCGATCAGCTACGCGGTCGGCTTCCTCGTCGTCGGCATACCGATGGCGCTGCTCGGCTTCGGCGTCGAGTCGCTGATCGCGGCCTTCCTCACCCAGATGTTCATCCAGGCGCTGATCTGCTTCCTGAAGCGTCGCCATCCGGTCAGGCCGCTGTTCTGGCAGCCGGCGGCGATGGAACTGATCCGCTTCGGCGGCACGGTCTTCGCCACCAATCTGGTGAACTGGGTGATGAACAGCGTCGATCGACTGGTCGTCGGCCGCACGATGTCGATGACGTCGGCGGGCCTGTATTCGACGGTTCACAACTTCATCAGTGCGCCGACGATCCAGGCGCTCAGCCTGCTGCAGTCGGTGCTGTACTCGGCCAGCGCGCGCGTGCAGGACAGCACCGAGAAGCTTCAGTCCGGCCTGCGGACGATGTCGGGCATCGTGGGGCTGGCGGTCATGCCGGTCTTCTTCACGGTGGCGGTGGTTGCGCCGACCTTCATGCATGCGGTATACGGCCACAAGTGGGTCGGCGGCGAGGTGGTGCTCGCGCCGCTGGCGGTCGCGATGCCGGCGCTGCTGCTGATGGGCATGGCGACGCCGATCCTCTGGACGTCGGGCAACACGACGAAGGAATTCAGGATCCAGATCCCGATCGCGATCGTCTGGCTGGTGGTGCTCGTCGCGGTATCGCACCTGGGCTCGCTGGCGCTGCTCAGCTGGGCGGTCTGCGGCCTCTTCTATCTCCGCGCCGGCGTGATCGTGCAGGCGACGCTGAACGCTATCGGCATGCGCCCGATCGAATGGCTGTCGCTGCTGCGCCCGGGTCTGGTCGTGTCGGCGGGCGTGATGCTCGCAGCCTGGCTGACGGACCACGGGCTCGCGTCGGTCGTGCCGATCGATCTGCTGCGCCTGCTGATCGTGGTCGCGGTCAGCGGCGTCGCGTTCGTCGCCATGCTTCGTGCGGTGAGAGGCCTGCTGTCGGGCGAGGTGCTCGAACTGTTCGTTCGCCTGTCCGACCGCGTGCCCGCCGGCAAGGGCCGACGCGTCGTCGCGCTGCTTTTCGCCTGAAGGCGATGCTGTTCGCCTGAAGGCGCTGCCGTTCGCCCGAAGGCTCGCGCCCTCACTCGAGCCGGGGCTCGATCCTTTCGTCGAAGCTCGGGGGGGTTCGTCCCCTCGACCGGAACACCGCCGGCATCGGCGGGTCTTCGGGTTCCGCCGATGCCGTCCCGCGCGCCGGCGCATCGGCGTGCGGCGCGACGGTGGCCGTGACCCGCGTCGGCGTATCGGCCCAGCCGCCGGCCGCGCCGGGTGAAGCGGCGGTGGCAGTGGCGGCAGCCGCGCCTGTCCAGGCGCCGGCGGTTGCCACCGGACGCGACCCGGCGGCGGCGCCGATCCAGGCCGCGGCCTCCGGGCGGTCGAGCACCGCGGCACGAAGCGATCGCGTCCGCGCCGGTGCACGCGCCTTGGCCGCGATCAGGCCCAGCGAGCCGGCGAGCAGGCTGAAGAGCGAGATCTGGGTGACGAAGTCGCTGACGAGCACCGTGCCGAGTTCGAACGGCACCTCGGTGATCGAGCGGATCGTCATCAGCACGAGGATCGCAGGGGCCAGGCCCCGGGTGAACCGGGCGAGCTTGATCGAGAAGTAGGCGAGCGTCCCGAAGTACACGATGAAGCCGAGCGCGCCGAGCAGGCCGCCGACGCTCAGGGAGTGCATCAGCTGGTTGTGCGCGTGGAACGCGAAAGGCATGTTGATCTTCGCGCGGAAGGTCGTGTCCCATGCCGTCAGGCCGTAGCCGAACAGCGGGTTCTCGCGGAAGGTGTCGAGCGCGACGACCCAGATCGCCCCCCGCCCGCTGAGCGACTTGTTCGACAGACCGTCGTTGCCGAGCCCGGCGAAGCTCGCCAGCGTATCCCAGACCTCGAGCCAGTCGACGAAGAAGCTGGCGCCGGCGAGCGCGAACGCCGCGCCGATCAACAGCGCGCCGCCGGCGAGCAGCGGCGAGAAGCGGCGTCCGGCACCCTTGGTCTCGTCGGTCAGCCAGCGATACACGACGAACGGTGGCAGGATCACGGCGGCGCACATCCACGAGGTCTGCGATTGTGCGAGCAGGAGCACGCCGGCCGAGCTCAGGAGGCTGAGCCACTGGACGAGCCGCGAGCGGAACGGGATGTGCAGCGTCAACAGGATCTGCACCAGCGCGATCGGGCCGATGCTGTTGGGGCCGGAGCCGATGCCCCAGAAGCGGAAACTGACGAAGGGCAGGCGGATCTCGGGCGTGTTCGTCTGCATCACCAGCGCCGGCTGCAGCGGGATGAACACGAAACTGCCGACCATCAGGAACAGCAGCCCCCACTTGATCGCGGTCAGGAAGGACGCGTAGCCCCGTTCGCGGACGAGGAAGATCGCGGCGAACAGCAGGAGGCTGTAGAAATGCTGTGCGGTGATCCCGGGCAGCGTGCCGAACGCAGCGTTCAACCCGGTGTTCGTCAGGAAGAAGGCCATGAACCCGAAGAACAGCGCGCGCCCGCTCGGCGAGCGTTCGGACCGGTCGAGCAGTTGCACGAGGATGATCGAGAGCGCGAGCGCGATCATCGCGGCGGTCGATCCGCGCAGCACCCAGGCCGCGACGCCGCCCGGGTCGACCTGCTGGTAGAAGTCGAGGTTCTTCAGCGAGAGATTGCGCCCGACCATCACGATGCCGACCGGCGGCACGACGGTCATCACCAGGCCGATCAGCGGCAGCGCGAGCTGCGGCATCCGGGTCTGGAAGTGGAGCGCGAAGCCGAGCCCGAACACGATCGCCGCCAGGACGACGACGCTGGCGATGAGCCACGGTACCGCGGTGACGAGTTGGTCCATGAGCGCAGTGTAATGATGTCGGGCCGATCGGCGGCGGCCGGGCGTGCTGATCGCGCCTTCCGACCGACGGGCGTCATTCGGGGTGTTGGATTTGCATCGGCGCGCGCCGCGCGCCGCGTGCCTGCCGGTACATTCTGCCTGTGAACAAGCGAGCCAACGACGCAGCCTGCCAACGCCCGCGGGATCGACCGGCGCGCGGCGGCGGCGTGGTCCGGGCGGTCGTGCCGGATCCGGACATCCCAGCCGCACCCGTCGACGGCGGCGGGCCGGCCGCCGGGGCGCCGCCATCGGCGTCCGCGAGACGACGCTTTGCCGGCACGTCGGCGCGCGCGGCACTGGCCGCGGGCGCTTCGCTGCTCGTCGGCTGCGAGCCGCCGGCGAAGACGCCGGTGCCGGCCGAGCAATGGCTGATCAAGCCGACCGACCCGCCGTTCGACATCCCGGCCGACTTCCTCGGCCTGCACTCGGACCACGGTCTCGGCGGCCCGACGCCTGCGCCCGACTATCCGTACGATGCGATCCGCTCGCACGACGTCGGCGACGCGGAGGGCTTTCCGGCGACCCAGTGGTCCCGGATCGAGCGCGCGCCGGGGAAGTACGACTGGCGCGGCGTCGAGCGCTGGATCGCGGCGCACCCCGGCAAGACCCGGATCTGGGTCTTGTTCGGATGCCCGGTGTTCCACCAGAAGTACCCGGACGAACCCTGGCCCTATCCGTACCTTCCGGGCGGCGGCTCGCCGCCGAAGGATCCTGCCGTGGCGGCGGCATTCATCAAGGCGCTGCTCGCGCGCTTCCCGGGCACGATCCACTTCGTCGAGCTGTGGAACGAGCCCAACATGAACTACACCGGCACCGATCCGCTGGTCGATCGCTGGCTTCCCACCGCGCCCAAACCCCCGTTCTTCTCGGGCACCGCCGCCGATCTGGCCGCGATGGGACGCGCGGTACGACGGGTCCTGCCGCCCGGCGTGCGCCTCATGGGTTGCGCCTGGGAAGGCCAGTCGCAGATGCGCTCGCTGAAGAACTCGATGCTGCGGTTCTCGGCGGCGCCGGACGGCGCGGGCGGGCGCGGCATGGATCATCTGCAGGCGTTGTCGGTCCACTCGTATACCTATGCGAACGACCCGAACAAGCTGATCGGGGAGCTCGCGGACTACGAGGCGCGCTTCGAGAAGGCCGGTTACCCGTCGACCATGCCACGCTACCTGACCGAGTGCGGCGTCGAGAGCCCCGGCCACTGGACCGAGGACTCGCCGTCGATCGAGCGC
Source organism: Lautropia sp. (assembly GCA_050248115.1). Classification (GTDB taxonomy): domain Bacteria; phylum Pseudomonadota; class Gammaproteobacteria; order Burkholderiales; family Burkholderiaceae_E; genus Lautropia. The sequence goes on along the minus strand of JBFWSZ010000004.1, from coordinate 102,559 downwards.
AAGGCGCTGACGATCCGTCGGTGGTGCATGATCACCGCCGCGATGCGCTACAGCGGCATCTACCTCTACAAGCACTCGCTGGTGAAGACGCTGGGCGATCCGGCGGCGAACCCGGCGCTGGGCAAGGCGATCGGCGAGATGCGCAACGGCCTGCGCAGCCGGCGCCTCAGGGCGGCCGCGCTGCTGAAGGACGAATCGATGTGGCTGTCCTTCGAGGACGGGGGGGTATTGCGCGCATGAGCAACGCCGCGCCGACCCCCGCGTTCTCGCTGGTGCTCGCGACCTACGGGCGCTCGGACGTGCTCGTGCCGATGCTGGCGTCGCTGCGCCAGCAGACCTGCCGAGACTTCGAGTTGATCGTCGTCGACCAGAATCCGGACGACCGGGTCGTGCCGCTGCTCGCCGACCTGGCTGCGGACGGCATCGTCGTCGACCACTGCCGGCTGGCGAAGCCGAACCTGTCCGCTGCACGCAATCTCGGCATCGCGCGCGCGCGCGGGCGCGTGGTGGCGTTTCCCGACGACGATTGCTGGTACGAGCCGGATTGCCTCGAGCAGGTTGCCCGCGCCTGCAGCGCGCACGACGACGTCGCGGGGTGGGTGATCCGGTGGGTCGAGACCGAGCCGGGCGGCCCGCGTCCTGCGCACCGGCTGGACGTCGACGCGTTCCGGCGCTTTCGCAGCGGCGACGCGAGCTCGATCAGCCTGTTCATCGACACCACCGCCCTTCGCGGAATCGACGGTTTCGACCCGCGATTCGGCGTCGGCCGGTACTACGGCGCCGGCGAGGAGACCGACCTGGTCGTGCGGCTGCTGGATGCCGGCCTGGTGCTCGAGCACCTGCCGTCGGCCCGCGTGCACCACCACTACGACACCGCGGTGCCGGCGTTGACGCGGGCGGCGCTGGCGAACCGACGCCGGCGCGAGCGGGGCGTGGGCGCAATGTACGCGAAGCACCGGCTGGCGGCAGCGGTGATCGCGCGCGGCCTGGTCGCGCCGCTGCTCAAGGGCGTCGCGAGCGCGAAGCCGCTGTCCGGCGCGTTCTTCGCCCTCGCGACCGTCGTCGGCAGGCTCGAGGGCATGACGCGCTGGCGGCTGACCGAGGGCTACGGCCACGGACGGCTCGCGACGGGTGGGCCGGCTGGGCCGGGCGAGCCGGCAGCGTCGGCCGGGTCTGAAGGGCCGGAAGCGTCGGGCGAGCCGCAGGGGCAAGGCGGATCGGAGGCCGCGAGCGCCGGCGCGGGGCCGTTGCCCGGGGCCTATCGGCGCTGAACGCCGTTCGGCGACGCGGACCGCAACGCCGCCAAGCCGCGCAGCAGCGCGACGCCGGACATGGACGCCGGACATGGACGCCGGACAGCGACGCGAGTCGGCCTTCGGCGCGTCGGAGGGCATGCCACTTGCAGCGGCAGATGACGCCGTGCCGTCGGTTTAGGCACATCTTGCGCGCTTTGATACGCAAGGCAATCTTTGCCACCCGCCCCGCCGCGACAATTCGCTCGCTTTTTCTCTTGTCGCGGTTCCGCAACGCCCGTATCGTGCGTCCGCCTGCTCTTCCGGTTTCGATCCATGTCCGACTCTCCCCGCTTTTCGGTCGTCGTCCCGCTGTACAACAAGGCGCCCTACGTTCGTGCCGCGCTGGCGTCCGCCCTCGCTGACCGCGTGCACGTCCGCGAGGTCATCGTCGTCGACGACGGCTCGACCGACGACGGCGCCGCGATCGTCGCCGGCATCGCCGACAGCCGCGTGCGGCTGGTGCGCCAGGCCAACGGCGGTGTCTCTCGGGCGCGCAATCGCGGCATCGCACTCGCGCGCTTCAAGTGGATCGCGTTTCTCGACGCCGACGACTACTGGCGGCCGGGGTATGTCGCGACCCTCGCCGATCTGGCGAACCGGTTCCCCGATTGCGCCATGCTCGGGACTTTCTACGACGTGGTCGACGACCAGGGCACGCGCTGGGCGCCGAAGGGGCGGTGGGATCTCGGCGCGGATGCGGTGCGCATCGACGACTTCCATGGCGCGATGGCCCGCGGCCACCTCTGCTTCACCGGATCCATCGCGCTGAGCCGCTCGCTGATCGTCTCCCATGGCCTGAGGTTTCCCGAGGGCGAGCACCTCGGCGAAGACCTCGACATGTTCTTCCTGGCGGCAGAGCACACGTCGATGGCCTTCAGCCCGCAGCCGCTCGCCGTCTATCGCGATGCTGCGCAGGTCGGCCGTCTCAGCCACGGTCGACTCGATGACCTCGTCCCGCCGTTCATCAGGCGCATGGAAGGCCGCTACGTCGGCGGTGAGATCCCGCCGGCCAAGCGCGCCGGCGTCGAGCAGTACCTCGCCACGCACTACGAGCACCTGGTGCTGCGCGCGATCGACGACGGTCGCCGGCGGCCGGTGCTCCCGCTGCTGCTGCACCCGCTGCTTCGTGCCCGCATGGCGCGATGGTGCGGGCTGGTCGCGTTCTATCTGATGCCGGTGCGCTGGGGCGCCCGGATCCGCGAGTGGCGAAAGGTGGTTGCGTAGCCGACTGCCGGGCGACCGTCCACCCCCGGCCACCGCCCGCTGGTGACCTTGACGGTGGGGGGGCGCGGTCACGCTTCCTATAGTGCTCCGATCAGGCAATGCATGGGTCGGGGATCGGGAACGTGTCACATCGGTGGATTCACGCGAGGCGCGCGCTGTCGGCGTTCGTCTTCGCGACCGTCCTCGCTGCCTGCAGCGGCGGCTCGGGGTCGACCGACGCCGCCGACGCTTCGGGCGGCCCGGGTGCGTCGGTCGACGCGGGTACGTCCGGCGTCGACGCCCGCGCGGCTTCGGTCCACGACGAGGTGTCGGCAGCGCGGGTCACCACGAGCGAACCGCCGACCGCGCCGCCGGTTCCGTACCGGCGCAAGGTGCCGATGCGCGCACCGGTTGCGGTGCCGGCGGCGTTCGTCGGCCTTCACACGCACCGCTGGCCCGGCGCCTCGGCGACTCCCAGCTACGGCTATGGCACGGCGCGCAGCCACAACTATTTCGGTGACGACAGCAGCCTGGGGCTGCTCTGGTATGCGATCAACACCGCGGACGGTGTGTACGACTGGACCCGGATGGACCGCTGGGTCGAGACCAACCATGCGGCGGGCAAGCGCCTGATCTACACGGTCTACGGCACACCGGCCTGGTGCGCCAGCGATACCCGCGTCAAGGATCCGTATCACCAGCCCGGCGGGGACAGCCGGCCGCGCGACCTGGGCTGCGTGAGCCGCTTCGTCGACGCGCTGGTCCGGCGCTACAACGCCGGTCCGACCCGCAGGATCCAGCTGATCGAGATCTGGAACGAGCCGAACTTCGAGGGCTACGTCTACTGGCGCGATTCGGCGTCGGACCTCGCGGCCCTCGGACGCAGCGTGTACCGCGCGGCGAAGGCGGCGGACCCGGGCATCAAGGTGCTGTGGCCGGCATTCGTCGAGTGGTATACCGCGCCGGTCGTGTGGAAGGACAACCTGGCGTACGGCAATGCGCCCGACGGCGCCGGCGGCGTCGGCAAGGACTGGGCAGACGGCTTCGCCTTCCACTTCTACGGCTACAACACCGGGATGGACGACCTGATGGACAACCAGGAGAGCGCGTTGAAGACGCTCGCCGCCCTGGGCAAGCCGCAATGGCAGACCTGGAACACGGAAATCGGGATGGGCGACGGCTGGGGCCGGACGCAATCGGCCGAGGTCCAGGCGCAGCTGATCCGTCGATGGCTGGCGCTGAGCGCGGCCTACGGCAACCAGGTCGCGGCGCTCTATGCGCACGACAGCGAGAACCTGGGCTATCCGGACCGGAATCCGGTCACCGCTGCAGCGATCGACGAGGCGCATCGACGCCTGGCCGGCAAGACGATCCGCGAGGCAGGCGTGCTACAGGACGGCCGGGTCTGGATCGTCTTCGGGGATAATTCGACATGGGCAATCTAGCCTGAAATGAAACTCGCCGTCCTCACCCACTACATCACCTCGTACCGGATATCGACGTTCGTCGCGCTGGCGCGAAAGGTCGACCACCTGACGCTGGTGCTGTCGTCGGACCTGTCCGATCCGAAGCTGCACGATGCGGGGCTCGACGTCCGGATCCTGCCCAGCCTGCTGCTGCCGCGAAAGCGCCGGCACCCGAACGGCTTCGTCGAGACCTATACCGTGCACGTGCCCAGGGGGGTCGTGGCCGAATTGCGCCGGATCGATCCGGACGTGATCCACGCCCACGAGTTCGGCCTGCGCACGGTGATGGCCTGCGCCTGGAAGGTCGCGTATCGTCGCCCGATGGTGATCCACGCCGATCTGTCGGAGGAGACCGAGCGCGGACGCGGATTCGGCCGCTCGCTGCTGCGCCGGGCGATCCTCGGCGTCACCGACCGCGTCGCCGTCAACGGCGACAGCGGCAGTCGGTACATCCAGGGGCTCGGCTACCCCGCAAGCCGGATCGACCGCCTCCCGTTCGCGACCGACGTCGGCATCTTCGGCGCCGTCAGGCCGCTGTGGCGGCGCGATGGCGTGCGCCGGCTGCTGTACGTCGGCCGGCTCATCGAACTCAAAGGCATCGAGGCCTTCATCGCCCAGCTGGGCGCCTATCTGTCGACGCGGCCGGAACTGCGTGCCGAGCTGACGCTCGCGGGCGACGGCGACCGGGTCGCGTCGATCCGCGCGGTGCCGCGGCCGGCGAACCTGACGCTGAACATGCCGGGCGCGATCCCGTACACCGAACTCGGCAAGGTCTACGAGGCGGCCGACTGCTTCGTGCTGCCGACGCTCGGCGACACCTGGGGGCTGGTCGTCAACGAGGCGATGATGGCGGGGCTGCCGGTGCTCGGCAGCACGCTGGGGCAGGCGGCGGTCGAACTGATCGACGAGAACGTCAACGGCTGGCTGTTCGACCCGCGCCGAACGGAAGACATGGGCCGGGCGATCGGCCGGTTCTTCGATACCCCCGACGAGCGGCTGCCGGAGATGGGCGAACGCGCGCGCGAGGCGGCGATGAAGATCTCGCCCGACAACGTCGCGCAGCGCTTCGTCGACTCCTGCGAGACGGCGCTGCGCGCCCGCCCGAAGCGCTGAACCCGCCGACGCGGCCGGCCTACCGGCTGGCCGGCGCCGTCGCCGTCCTGAAATCGGCGTACGCGAGCGCCAGGCCGTCGCGCAGGCTGGTCTTCGCCTTCCAGCCCAGGCTCTCGAGCAGGCCGACATCCATCAGCTTGCGGGGCGTGCCGTCGGGTTTGGACGGGTCGAACACGATCTCGCCGGTATAGCCGACGGTGTCGCGGATCATCTGCGCGAGTTCGGCGATCGTGACGTCGGTGCCCACGCCGATGTTCACCAGTGGCGGGCGGAACTCGCCGGTCCGCATCTCGTCCGCACCCAGCAGCGGCACGAAGCGCGCGTCGGGCAGGTTCATCAGGTGCAGGCAGGCGTCGGCCATCTCGTCGGACAGCAGGAATTCGCGCCGGGGCGTGCCGCTGCCCCAGACCTGCACCGAAGGCGCGTTCGAGGCCTTGGCTTCGTGGAACTTGCGCAGCAGCCCGGGAATCACGTGTGAATTCTCGGGGTGGTAGTTGTCGCCGGGGCCGTACAGGTTCGTCGGCATCGCGCCGAGGAAGTGCGCGCCGTACTGGCGGTTGTAGCTCCAGCACAGCTCGACGCCGGCGATCTTCGCGAGCGCGTACGCGCGATTGGTGTGCTCGAGCGGGCCGGTCAGCAGCATGTCCTCCCGCAACGGCTGCGGCGCGAGCTTCGGATAGATGCACGACGATCCGAGGAACAGCAGGCGTCTCACCCGGTGGCGCCACGCGGCGTTGATGACGTTGTTCTGGATCGCGAGGTTGTCCGACAGGAACTCGACCGGATAGCGCGCGTTGGCGACGATGCCACCGACCTTCGCCGCGGCGAGAAAGACGTACTGCGGCTGGTGATCGGCGAAGAATGCCTCGGTGGCCTGCGCATCGCGCAGGTCGAGGTCGGCCGAGGCGCGCAGCAGCAGGTTCTGCCACCCGCCCGCGCGTAGCGCCTTCACCAGCGCCGAGCCGACGAGGCCCCGATGCCCCGCGACGAAGATGCGTGCTGATTTGTCCATGTGCTGGATGTCCATGCCTCGAAGGCCCGCGGCGTCGACGGTGCCGCGCGGGGCCGTTGGTGAAGCGCTCACTCGAAGTGATCGAAGGCCTTGAACCCGTGCTTCTTGACCAGGTCGTCGCGCTGCGCCGACTTCAGGTCCTCGCTGACCATCTCGTCGACCAGTTGCTCGAAACTCGTCTTGGCGGTCCAGCCCAGCTTCTCGCGTGCCTTGCTCGCATCGCCGAGCAGGGTCTCGACTTCGGTCGGGCGGAAGTAGCGCGGATCGACTTCGACGATGCACCGGCCGTTCTGGTCGTAGCCCTTCTCGTCGACACCCTGGCCTTTCCAGCTGACGTCGAGACCGAGCTTCGCGGCAGCGACCGTGACGAACTCCCGGACGGAGTACTGTACGCCGGTCGCGATCACGTAGTCCTCGGGCTCGGGCTGCTGCAGGATGAGCCACTGCATCTCGACGTAGTCGCGGGCGTGACCCCAGTCGCGCTTCGAGTCCATGTTGCCGAGGAACAGCTTGTCCTGCAGGCCCAGCTTGATGCGCGCGAGCGCCCGCGTGATCTTGCGGGTCACGAAGGTTTCGCCGCGAAGCGGCGACTCATGGTTGAAGAGGATGCCGTTGCAGCCGTAGATGCCGTAGGCTTCGCGATAATTGACGGTGATCCAGTACGCGTAGAGCTTCGCGACCGCGTACGGCGAGCGCGGGTAGAAGGGGGTCGTCTCCTTCTGCGGGATCTCCTGCACCTTGCCGTAGAGTTCGGAGGTCGACGCCTGATAGAAGCGGGTCTTCTTCTCGAGCTTCAGGATGCGGATCGCTTCCAGGATCCGCAGCGTGCCGATCGCGTCGGAATTGGCGGTGTATTCCGGCGTCTCGAAGGACACGGCGACGTGGCTCTGGGCCGCGAGGTTGTAGATCTCGTCGGGCTGGACTTCCTGGATGATGCGGATGAGATTGGTGGAATCGGTCAGGTCACCGTAGTGCAGGATCATCCGGCGGCCCCGGTCGTGCGGATCCTGGTACAGGTGGTCGATGCGATCCGTGTTGAACAGCGACGAACGGCGCTTCACGCCATGCACCTCGTAACCTTTGTCCAGCATCATCTCGGCCAGGTAGGCCCCGTCCTGACCGGTGATCCCGGTGATCAACGCTCGCTTCGTCATCGCTTTCCTCGTTCTCCGTCTACCGTTCGGCCGTCTGGCGCAGCGCGCGCCGGGTTGAGGTCTATAGTATTCACGACAGCCGACCGTCCCAAGGCCATTGGCAGACGGGCGGCGGCCGGGTGTGGTGGCGGCAACGCGCCGGTGCGTCTCGTCCGCCCGAGCGTGACATCCGGCAATCCGCGCCGCCACTGCTGAGACAATACTTCCCTGCCGGTCCACGCCCGAGCCAACCCGCCTCCGACAGACCCCCGATGCCCGCTTCCGACCCGATGATGAAAGACGCAGGCACCGCGCCGCCCGACTCCGGTCGGAAGGATGGCGCGCGTCGGCCGGCGGCACCGGACGGCGCCGCGGCGGACGCCGGGGTCACGCCGCCGGGGCGCCAGTCGGCGTACGCGGCCGAGCGGCGCTCGGGTGACGCCACGGTCTCCGCGCTAGACCCGGCCCGGGAGCGGCGGCGCGAGCGCGTCTCGGTCCAGGGCGTGCGGATCGACGTCCTCGACTGGGACCTCGCGGTCTCGCGGATCGATGCGTGGGCGCGCCTGCGGAGTTCGCGCACGGTCGCGATCTGCAACAGCCATTCGGTCGTGACCGCGCGGCAGGATCCCGCGTTCGCCGAAGCCCTCGAACTCGCCGACATGGCCACGGCCGACGGCATGCCGGTCGCGTGGATGCTGCGCCGGCTCGGCCACCCGACCCAGGCGCGGATCAACGGGCCGGACCTGATGCTTCGCTACTGCGAGCACGCGCGCCGTACCGGCACGTCGATCTTCCTCTACGGCAACACCGAGGCGGTGCTCAGCCGACTGCAGGACCGACTCCAGGCCCGCTTCGCCGGCCTGAAGATCGCCGGCGCGATCAGCCCGCCGTTCCGTCCGATGACCGAGGCGGAGGATGCCGCGCTGGTCGCGACGATCGAGCGTTCGGGCGCCGGCGTGGTCTTCGTCAGTCTCGGATGCCCGAAGCAGGAACGCTGGATGCACGCGCACCGCGGGCGGATACCGGCCGTGATGATCGGCGTCGGTGCCGCATTCGACTATCACGCCGGGACGCTGGCGCGCGCGCCCGCGTGGATGCGCGATCACGGCTTCGAGTGGCTGCACCGGCTCGCCAGCGAGCCGCGCCGGCTCTGGCGGCGCTATCTCGTCACCAATACCCTCTTCGGCATCCGGGCGATCGGCCAGTTGCTGCGTGGAAAGCGTGGTGACTGAGACACGTCCGGCCGGCGCGCGCTCGCCCGCGCATGCTGCCTCTGCTAACCTGATGCGACGGATTCCCTGAGCGAATGAAGCGCGAAACCATGGCTGGCGTCTTGCCCGGCAGTCACTACGAGCGGCTCGGTGTCGACGAGACCGCATCGCTCGAACGAATCCGCGTCGCGTACCGGCGAGCCGTGCAGCATTGCCACCCGGACCGGTTCCAGGGCGATCCGCAGGCCGAGGCGCTGTTCAAGGAACTGACGATCGCCTACAAGGTGCTGCGCGATCCCCGCGCGCGTCGCGAATACGACGTCGAACTCGGCCTCGGCAACGCATCTCGACACGCCTGGTACGACGATCGCTCGCCGCCGGCGGAGGCGATGGGTGGTGTCGACGCCGATGCGCTCGCCGGCTTCGAATCGATCGCGCTGGAGCTCGCGAGCCGGGATGCGACCGCGCCTCGCATCGCGTCCCGATTGATCGCCCAGCGGTGTCCGTACCAGCTCGCGTGGCACCTCGCCTGGCGGGCGCACGGCCAGAAGCTCTCGGTATCGCTCGGCGAGCACGATGGGCACTACGCCTCGCAGGACGGCGAGGCGTCCACGGTCAGCTGGCAGGATTCCCGCAACCGCCATCGGCATTCGCTGCGTCGCTGGCTCGACCGGATGACCGGCAACGCGCGCTGACCGGGCCGCGACGCGACCGGCGTCGCCGACGCGGCGGGCGAGCGACTCGCCCGGCGACCCACCTCAGGCGGGCCGGTTGCTGGGACGGGCGCCCAGATGCCCGAGCTTGGGGTTGGCGCGGCCCTCGTCGCGATCCAGGCCGAGGCCCCTGGCCGAGATCTCCGGGTCGCGTCCGGTGATCTGATCGGCGAGCAGTCGCCCGGAGCCGCACGCCATCGTCCAGCCGAGCGTGCCGTGTCCGGTGTTGATCCACAGGCCCGCCAGCGGCGCACGACCGACGATCGGCGTGCCGTCCGGGGTCATCGGCCGCAGCCCCGTCCAGAAGGACGCCGCATCGAGGTGTCCGGCACCGGGGAACAGGCTGTTCGCGACCATCTCGAGGGTCTGCCGGCGTCGCGCGTCCAGGCGCAGGTCGAAGCCGGCGACCTCCGCCATGCCGCCCACGCGGATGCGATCGTCGAAGCGCGTGACGGCAATCTTGTAGGTCTCGTCCATCACCGTTGACACCGGCGCGCGCGACCGGCTGGCGATCGGCACCGTCAGCGAGTAGCCCTTGAGCGGGTAGACCGGCACGCGGATGCCGGCGTCGCGCAGGAGCGCGCGCGAGTAGCTCGCCATCGCGACGACGACTTCGTCCGCCTCGAGCATGCGAAGGCCGTCGCGCCCGGCATCCGGACCCGTGCCGCTCGCGCGCACCCAGGCACCGCGCACCCGGCCGCGGGTGCGTTCGAGCCGATCGACCTCGTGGCCGTGCAGGAACCGCACGCCGATCTCGGCCGCCTTTCGCGCCAGCGCCCGGGTGAACAGGTTGCAGTCGCCGGTCTCGTCGCCGGGAAGGCGTAGCGCGCCGACGATGCCGGCGCCTGCCACGTCCAGCCCCGGCTCGACGGCGCGCAGCCCGGCGGGGTCGAGCACCTCGTGCGCGATGTCCATCGCGCGCAGCACGTCGAGGTCCTTGTCGAGTCCGGCCATCTGCGACGGCTTGCGAAACACCTGCGTCGTGCCGAGCTGGCGACCTTCGTAGGCGATGCCGGTCTCGTCGCGCAGCCGCTGCAGACAGGCACGGCTGTAGGTGGCCAGGCGCAGCATGCGCTCCTTGTTGACCGCATACCGTCGTGCGCTGCAGTTCGCGAGCATCGCGGCGAGCCACTGCAGCTGGAACAGGCTGCCGTCGAGCCGGATCGCGAGCGGCGCGTGCCGCTCGAACATCCACCGCAGCGCCTTGAGCGGAATGCCGGGGGCTGCCCACGGCGTCGAGTAGCCGGGCGAGATCTGCCCGGCATTCGCGTGACTGGTCTCGAGCGCGACGTCGGGCTGGCGGTCGACGACCGTCACGTCGGCGCCGGCGTTCGCGAGGTACCAGGCGGTGGTCACGCCGATCACGCCGGAACCGAGAATCAACACACGCATGGCTTCGATCCTTCGAGGACCCTGTGATCCAGGATGCGATTCGTGCGTCCGACGAGCCGATCCCGTGCCCGCCATCGGGTCGATGGCCAGGACAGCGAACAGTGTAGCGATGACGGGAAGTCGATAAAACCAAATGTGTGACGATGGAAAGTGAATAGAACTGGATAATCAGTTATGAAAGTCGAATCGCCTCCAATTTCTAGGACTTGTAGTTCGATGTGCGATAATTCACGAATGGACCGCATCGATCGCCACATCGCGCGCCTGCTGCAGGACGACGGCCGGATGTCGATGAAGGCGCTGTCGGACGCCGTCGGGCTGTCGGTGACGCCTTGCACGGAGCGGGTGCGCCGTCTCGAACGCGACGGCGTCATCATGGGTTACCACGCGCGGCTCGATCCGCAGGCCTTCGGACAGCACCTGCTGGTCTTCGTCGAGATCAAGCTGTCGGCCAAGTCGGGGGCGATCTTCGAGGCGTTCAAGCAGGAAGTGCGCAAGTTGCCGGGGATCATGGAATGCCACCTGGTGTCGGGCGATTTCGACTACCTGATCAAGGCCCGGATCCCGGAGATGAATGCGTACCGGCGCCTGCTCGGCGACGTGCTGCTGACGCTGCCGGGCGCGCGCGAGTCGCGCAGCTACATCGTGATGGAGGAGATCAAGGAGTCGCTGGCGCTCGATCTGCGCTGAGGTCGGTGGCCCCGGGGGCCTGTCGGACTCATGCCGAGGGTCGGCCGGGCTCGTGCAGGCCTCGTGCCTGGCCCATGCCTGGCGCAGGCCGCGATCAGGCCGCGATCATGCCGAGCGCAGGTCGCGCCTGATCTGCGCGCTGTCCGGCTTGGCGCGGCTCTGGTAACGGAGCGTGCGGTAGCCGGCGGCCGCGGTGATCGCGTCGCGCTCGGCATCACGCGCGGCGACGTGGGTGCGGTCGTCGAGTTCGACCAATGCGACCACCGACAGCGCCTCGTCGAGCACCACGTAGTCGACGACCTTCTGCGCGTAGCGTGCCCGGATCGACAGGTAGTGGCCGGAGCCGCCCTTGATGTCCGGCTCGATCAGCGCACCCATCGAGACCTGCGCCATCACGCGCCACTCGGGTACCGCCGCCTCGAGGCGACGGTGGAACTCGATCTCGTTGTCGGTCATCAGCGGTCGAGGGCGAACCCGGAACGCCGGCGCGCGCCGACGCCTCGCGACCAGCAGCACGAGCAGCATCAGCCCGATCGCGGCGAGCACGCCGTAGCGAAGTGCCGGCGCCGCAAGCACGGCCTGGAATGCGGCATCGAACCCGGACTCGACGCGCGGGCCGCTCATCGTCGCGTGCTCAGGCGCCCGGCTGCGGCGTCCGTCGCACCGACCGGAAGGCGCCGTCGCGACCTTCCTGGACCGCGTGGCAGGCGACGATCGACCCGTCCGCCGTCGGCGCGAGCAGCGGCCGCTCGCTGCGGCATCGCGCATCGGCGAGCGGGCAGCGCGGATGGAAGCTACAGCCCTTCGGCGGATCGAGGGGGTTCGGCACCTCGCCGGCGACCGGCGTGCGCTCGCGACCCGTGTGCGCCGTGTCCGGAATCGCATCGAGCAGCATCCGGGTGTACGGATGGCGAGGCGCGCCGAACAGCGCGTCGCGACGCGCCGTTTCGACGATGCGTCCCAGGTACATCACGCCGACGCGGTCGGCGACGTGGTGCACGACCGCGAGGTTGTGCGAGATGAACAGGTACGTGAGGCCGAAGCTGCGCTGCAGGTCCCGCATCAGGTTCAGCACCTGGGCTTGCACCGAGACGTCGAGCGCCGACGTGGGCTCGTCGCAGACGAGGAATTCCGGCCGCGCCGACAGCGCACGCGCGATCGACAGCCGCTGGCGCTGCCCACCGGAGAACTGGTGCGGGTACTTCGACGCGTCGGCCGGGCTCAGGCCGACCTGCGCGAGCAGCTCGCCGACCCTCGCGTGGAGTGCATCCCGGCCTTCGAGCGTGCGGTGCGTGCGCATCGGCTCGGCGATGATGTCGTGGATCCGCCAGCGCGGGTTCAGGCTCGCGTACGGATCCTGGAAGATCATCTGCATGCGGCTTCTGAGGCGTTCGCGATCGGCGGGCGCCGCGGTCTGAAGGTCGTGGCCGTCGAATCGCACCACGCCGCGCGAGGGACGGTACAGGCCGACGAGCAGCCGCGCGACGGTCGACTTGCCGCAGCCCGACTCGCCGACGAGCGCCAGCGTCTCGCCGTGCGCGATCGTGAAATCGACGCCGTCGACCGCGTGCAGCAGTGTGCGGCCGCGCCCGCCGAGCACCCGGTCGAGCCACGGAGGCGAGACGTCGAAGTGCCTGGCGAGATCGGCCACCTCGACCAGCGGTGCGCGCACCGCGGGCGCCTGTACGTCCGTCGACTCGGGATCCTGCCTCATGTACGCGGCTCCGCGTGCAGCCAGCAGGCGGCGCGCGTCGCGCCGGTGTCGACGAGTTCCGGGCGCTGCTGGCCGCAGATCGGCATCGCACCGGGACAGCGCGGGTTGAATGCGCAGCCCGGCGGGATCGCGTTCAGGCGCGGCATCGCGCCGTCGATCTGCGTGAGCCGCTCGCGGCTGTCGACCAGCGACGGGATCGCGCCCATCAGGCCTTCGGTGTACGGGTGTCGCGGCCGGTGGATCACGTCGTCGACCGGACCGATCTCTGCGATCCGGCCGGCATACATCACCGCGACGCGGTCGGCGGTCTCGGCGATCACGCCCATGTCGTGGGTGATCAGCATCACCGCGGTGCCGTGCTGGCGACACAGCTGCTTGATCAGCGTGATGATCTGCGCCTGGATCGAGACGTCGAGCGCGGTCGTCGGCTCGTCGGCGATGATCAGCTGCGGCTCGGCCGCGAGCGCGAGCGCGATCACGACGCGCTGCCGCATCCCGCCGGAGAACTGGTGCGGGTAGTGGTCGATGCGCTGGCCCGCGGCCGGGATGCCGGTCGCGTCCAGCAGCTCGATCGCCCGCCGGCGCGCGGCCGCACCGTCGAGCGGCAGGTGCGTGCGTATCGTCTCGACGAGCTGGCGACCCACCGTGTACAGCGGGTTCAGCGAGGTCAGCGGGTCCTGGAAGATCGCGCCGATCCGCCGTCCGCGGATGCGCCGCATCTCGCTCGGCGGCAGGTCGTCGATGCGCTTGCCGTCGAGGCGGATGCTCCCGCCGGCGACGCGACCGGGCGGCTCGAGCAGGCCGATGACCGCGGCGCCGGTCAGCGACTTGCCGGCGCCCGATTCGCCGACGACGCCCAGCACCTCGCCCGCAGCGATCGTCAGCGAGACGTCGTCGATCGCGGTGAGCGTGCCTCTGCGCGTCGCGAACTCGACGCGCAGCCGGTCGATCTCGAGCAGCGGCGTGGCGTCTTCGCCCCGGTTCACCGCAGCCTCGGATTGAGCGCGTCGCGCAGCCAGTCGCCCAGCAGGTTGACCGACATGCACAGCAGCACCAGCGCGATGCCGGGAAACACCACCAGCCACCACTCGCCCGAATACAGGAAGTTGTTGCCGGTATTGATCATCGTGCCGAGCGACGGCCGGGTCGGCGGGACGCCGACGCCGAGGAACGACAGCGTCGCCTCGGTGATGATCGCCGTCGCGACGTTGATCGTCGCGATCACCAGCAGCGGTCCGGTGACGTTGGGCAGCACGTGCGAGAACATGATGCGCAGCGTCGACACGCCGGTGACGCGTGCCGCCAGCACGTACTCCTTGTTCTTCTCGACCATCGCCGAGCCGCGCACGGTGCGGGCGTAGTTGACCCAGTTGGCGAGCGTGATCGAGACGACGAGCACCGCGAGCGCCAGCGCGTCGATGTCGGCGTTCATCGGCAGGACCGCGCGCGCCACGCCGTTGATCAGCAGCGCGATCAGGATCGACGGGAACGACAACTGGACGTCGGCCACGCGCATGATGAACGCGTCGAGCCGTCCGCCCGCGAACCCGGCGACGAGGCCGAGGACGACCCCGATCACCATCGCGAGCAGCACCGACGCCACGCCGACGCCGAGCGAGATGCGCGAGCCGTACAGGATAGTCGACAGGATGTCCCGCCCCTGGTCGTCGGTGCCCAGCGGGTAGGACGGGTTCGCACCCTGCGCGCCGAGCGGCGGGATCAGCGCGTTGTTCAGGTCGAGCGAGGTCGGGTCGAACGGGTCGAAGGGTGCGATCCACGGCGCGCCCAGCGCACCAAGCGTGATGCCGAGCGCGACGAGAGCCGACAGCACCGCGACGGGCGTCGACCGGAAGCTGTGGAAGAGGTCGCTGTCCAGCGCGCGCGCGATCGGCCCGGGTCCGTTCAGCGGCACGCCAGCGCCTCCTCGGCGAGCCGGACGAACAGCGCGCTGCCCAGTGGCAGGATCGCGTCGTTGAAGTCGTAGCGGGTGTTGTGCAGGAAGCAGCCGCGCTCGGCGCCGCCCTGGCCGATGCGGAAGTACGCGCCGGGGCGCACCTGCAGCATGAACGAGAAATCCTCCGCGCCCATGCTGGGCGGCAGGTCGCCGATGAAGTCGGCGTCGCCGACCAGGCGGCGCGCGACTCCGGCACCGAAGGCGGCTGCCTGCGCATCGTTCACCGTCGCCGGATAGAGCCGCTCGTACGCGACTTCGACCCGCGCACCGAAGGCCGCGCCGATGTGGCCGCACAGCTCGCGCAGCCGCGCCTCGACCAGGTCCTGGACCTGGGTGGCGAACGATCGCACGGTACCGGTGATCGTCGCAGAGTCCGGTATCACGCTGAACGCGCCGGGCGTGCCCGACTCGATCGAGCACAGGCTCACGACCGCGGCATCGAGCGGGCCGACGTTGCGCGACACGATGCTCTGCGCGCCGGTGACGATGTGCGCCGCCACCACCACCGGGTCGACCGACAGGTAGGCGTGCGCGCCGTGTCCGCCGCGGCCGGTGATCCGGATCGTGACCTTGTCGGCCGCGGCCATCACCGCGCCGGCGCGAACCGCGAGCTTGCCCGGCGCGAGCCCCGGCCAGTTGTGCATCGCGAAGATCCGGTCGCACGGGAAGCGCTCGAACAACCCGTCGTCGATCATCGCCTTGGCGCCGGCGAAGCCTTCCTCGCCCGGCTGGAAGATCAGGTTCACGACGCCGTCGAAGTCGCGGTGCGCGGCGAGATAGCGGGCGGCGCCGAGCAGCATCGTCGTGTGGCCGTCGTGGCCGCACCCGTGCATCCGCCCGGGGTGCCGCGAGCGATGCGCGAAGCCGTTCTCCTCGTGCATCGGCAGCGCGTCCATGTCGGCGCGCAGCCCGACGCTCGGCGCCTGCGCGCCGGCGGCCCCGGCGCTGCGCGCGGCGCCGCCTCGAATCACGCCGACGACGCCGGTGCGGCCGATCCCCCGGTGGATCTCGTCGACGCCGTAGCGCTCGAGCTGGCGGCAGACGAGCGCCGAGGTCAGCGTCTCCTCGAAGCCGAGCTCGGGCTCAGCGTGCAGCTCGTGGCGGATCGCGGTCAGTTCGGCGTGCCAGCCGCGCAGCGCCGCGAGCGCGGGGTGTGCGGCGAGATAGGTCGAGGTCATCGGTGCGCGGGTGTCGGAGGCGGGTGGGGCATCAGTGCGTGCTGC
The DNA here is from genome assembly GCA_050248115.1 of Lautropia sp. Taxonomy (GTDB): domain Bacteria; phylum Pseudomonadota; class Gammaproteobacteria; order Burkholderiales; family Burkholderiaceae_E; genus Lautropia. The sequence continues at coordinate 86,440 of JBFWSZ010000004.1, read as the reverse complement.
TCGCGCGCTCGACCCGAAGCCTCGGGTCGACGACGAAGTAGAGCAGGTCGACCAGCAGGTTGATCACGACGAAGATCAGCGCGATCAGACACAGGTAGGCGGCCATGATCGGGATGTCGGCCGACTGGATCGACTGGATGAACAGCAGGCCCATGCCCGGCCACTGGAACACCTGCTCGGTGATGATCGCGAACGCGATGATCGATCCGAGCTGCAGGCCGGCGATCGTGATCACCGGCACCAGCGTGTTCTTCAGCGCGTGGCCGAAATGGATGCGACGGTCGCTCAGCCCGCGTGCCCTCGCGAACTTGATGTAGTCGGTGCGCAGTACCTCGAGCATCTCGGCGCGTACCAGCCGCATGATCAGCGTCATCTGGAACAGGCCGAGCGTGATCGACGGCAGGATCAGGTGCGACCAGCCGTCGCGGGTCAGCAGGCCGCTGGACCACCATCCGAGGTCGACCGTCTCGCCGCGCCCATAGGACGGCAGCCAGCCGAGCAGCACCGCGAAGAACAGGATCAGCAGGATGCCGATCAGGAAGGTCGGCAGCGAGACGCCGACGAGGGACACCGTCAGGAACACGTTCGACAGCATGCTGCGGCGTTTCAGCGCGGTGTACACGCCCATCGGCACCCCGACGACGAGCGCGAGCGCGGCCGCGACCAGCGAGAGCTCGAGCGTCGCGGGCAGCCGTTCGCGCAGCAGCGCCGAGACCTTCCGGCCCTGCCGGTACGACAGCCCGAAGTCGCCGCGCACCGCGTTGCCGACGAAGCTCGCGAACTGGACCGGAAACGGCCGGTCGAGGCCGAGGTCCGATCGCAGTTGCGTGCGCTGTTCGGGCGTCGCGTCCTGGCCGAGCATGTTCAGCACCGGGTCGCCGACGTACTGGAACAGCGAGAACGCGATGAAGGCGACCACGAGCATCACGGCAGCCGCCTGGAGCAGGCGGCGGATGACGAAGGCGAGCATCGCTTGAAGGGGAGCGGGAGCGGGCGGGCGCGCGGGACGCGAGCGGGCGAGACAGCCGGGCGATCGTCGGCGCGCCTCAGGCGGGCGCCAGGAAGCGCTCGACGAGCCGGGTCCAGAACGTGGCGCCGATCGGGATCAGCTCGTCGTTGAAGTCGTAGCTGGAGTTGTGCAGCATGCACGGCCCCAGGCCGTGCCCCTCGGCGCGGTGCCCGCCCGTGCCGTTGCCGACGAACAGGTAGCAGCCCGGGCGCTCGAGCAGCATGAACGAGAAGTCCTCGGCCCCCATCGTCGGCTCGATCGGGTGCACGACGTTGGCCTCGCCGACGATGTCCTGCGCGATCGCGAGCGCGTAGGCCGTCTGCGCCGGGTGGTTGATCGTCGGCGGGTAGTTGCGGACGAACTCGAGCGAGCCGGTGGCGCCGAAGGCCGGCGGCAGTTGCTCGACGAGCGCGCGCATGCGCGTCTCGATCAGGTCGAGCACCTCGATCGAGAAGGTGCGTACCGTGCCGTGGATGGTGGCGCGGTCGGGGATCACGTTGATCGCCTCGCCGGCGCTGATCTGGGTGACCGACAGCACCGCCGCGTCGATCGGCTTCTTGTTGCGCGTGAGGATCGACTGCAGCGCCTGCACCAGGTGGGTGGCGACCAGCACCGGGTCGACGCCGTTGTGCGGCAGCGCCGCGTGCGCGCTGCGGCCCTCGATGGTGACGTGGAACTCGTTGCTCGACGCCATCATCGGTCCGGCGGTGAGGCCGAACTGGCCGACCGCCATGCCGGGCCAGTTGTGCATGCCGTAGACCTCGTCGCACGGGAAACGCTCGAAGAGGCCTTCGGCGATCATCCGCTTCGCGCCGGCGCCACCTTCCTCGGCAGGCTGGAAGATCAGGTGGAGCGTGCCGTCGAACGCGGTGTGCGCGGCGATGTGGCGCGCGGCGGCGAGGAGCATCGCGGTGTGCCCGTCGTGTCCGCACGCGTGCATCTTCCCCGGATGCCGGGACGCGTGCTCGAAGCGGTTGCTCTCCTGCACCGGCAGCGCGTCCATGTCGGCGCGCAGGCCCAGCGAACGCGTCGAGCGGCCCCGCTTCAGCGTGCCGACGAGGCCGGTGCCGCCGATGCCCTGGGTGACCGCATAGCCCCAGCGCTCGAGGCAGTCGGCGACGATCCGCGCGGTGCGATGCTCTTCGTAGCGCAGCTCCGGGTGCGCGTGGAGGTCGCGCCGGATCGCCTGGATCTCCGCCTGGATGTCGAGGATGCCTTCGGCCAGTTGCATGATCGTTCTCCGCCGGGGGGCGCGTCTGATGGGCAGCCCGCAAGCTTAGCATCGTCCTCCCGGCCCGACGCACCGGCCGACCCGCGCGCCGAAGCGGGAAATGCGGCGCGAGCGGGCACAATCACGCCTGCGCGGCCGGCCGACCCGGCCGCCGCCGGACCGACCGAAGCCACGATGCCGCTGCCAGACCCGCCCGAACCGCGTCCTCCCCGCCTGCGCCGCGTCGTCGCGCGCGCGACGCTGCTCGGCGTGGCGGTGCTGCTGTGGGGCTGCCAGTCGGCCGGCGAAGGACTCGGCTACTACTGGCAATCGGTCGCGGGGCACTGGGCGCTGCTGCGAAAGGCCGAACCGGCAGCCGCGCTGATCGCCGATCCGGCAACCGACCCCGCGCTGCGCGGCCGGCTCGAGGTCGCGCAGCGGATACGGCGCTTCGCGGTCGACGCGCTCGACCTGCCCGACAACGGCAGCTACCGGCGTTACGCGGCGCTCGACCGGCCCTTCGTGATCTGGAACGTCGTCGCCGCGCCCGAACTGTCGCTCGAGCTCGAGCAGTGGTGCTTCCCGGTCGCCGGGTGCGTGAAGTACCGCGGCTACTACAGCGAGCAGGCGGCGCGCGACTTCGCCGCCGATCTCGCGCGGCGGGGCCACGACGTGCAGGTCGCCGGCGTGCCGGCGTATTCGACGCTGGGCTGGTTCGACGACCCGCTGCTGTCGACCTTCATCCGATACCCCGACGCCGAACTCGCGCGCCTGCTGTTCCATGAACTCGCGCACCAGGTCGTGTACGCCAAGGGCGACACGACCTTCAACGAATCCTATGCGACCGCGGTCGAGCGCCTCGGCGTCGCGCGCTGGCTCGAGGCGCACGGCGATGCCGCCGCCCGCGACGCCTGGGCGCGGTACCTGTCGCGCCGTGCCGATTTCCTCGCGCTGCTCGAGCGCCATCGCGACACGCTGCGCGCGATCTACGCCGGGCCCGGCACCGACGAGGACAAGCGCCGCCGCAAGCGCGAGACCTTCGAGGCGCTGCGCGCCGGCTACCGGGCGTTGCGCGACGGGCGCTGGGGCGGCTATCGCGGCTACGACCGCTGGTTCGACCAGCCGCTGGGCAACGCGCATCTCGGCGCGATCGCGTCGTACACGCGCTGGGTGCCGGCCTTCGAGGCGATCTTCGCGCAGCAGCACGGTGACTTCGGCCGGTTCCACGCGGAGGTCGCGCGCCTGGCGAAGATGGACGTGGCCGAGCGAGGGGCGCTGCTGCAGCGCCAGACCGAACTCGCTACCATGCAGCAGCACTGACGACGAACAGCGAGAGACACACAGAGGGGACGACGCTCATGGACCGCTTCTGGCTGAAGCACTATCCGACCGGTGTGCCGGCGGACATCGACGCGGACCAGTTCTCGTCGATCGTCGCCCTGCTCGATACCGCGATGAAGCAGTTCGCATCGCGACCCGCCGCGGTCTGCATGGGCAGGTCGCTCAGCTATGCGGACCTCGACGCGATGTCGCGCCGGCTCGGCGCCTGGTTCCAGGCCAGGGGCCTGCTTCCGGGCACGCGCGTCGCGCTGATGATGCCCAACGTCCTGCAGTACCCGGTGGCCATCGCCGCGGTGCTGCGTGCGGGCTGCGTGGTCGTCAACGTGAACCCGCTGTACACCCCGCGCGAGCTCGAGCACCAGCTGAAGGACTCGGGCGCGCAGGCGATCGTGATCCTCGAGAACTTCGCCGCGACGCTGCAGCAGGTGATCGGCCGGACCTCGGTCAAGCACGTCGTCGTCACGTCGATGGGCGATCTGCTCGGCTTTCCGAAGGGCGCGGTCGTCAACCTGGTCGTGCGGCGCGTCAAGAAGATGGTGCCGGCGTACTCGCTGCCGGATGCCGTGCCGTTCAGGCGCGCGCTGCGCGACGCGGACGGCGCCGCGCTCAAGCCCTCGGAAGCGACGCTCGCCGACCCCGCGTTCCTCCAGTACACCGGCGGCACGACCGGCGTGTCGAAGGGGGCGACGCTGAGCCACCGGAACGTCGTCGCGAACGTCCTGCAGTCCGAGGCGTGGATGCAGCCGGCGCTCGAGGCCGAAGGCCGGCCGCCGCTGCCGGATCAGCTCACGGTCGTGTGCGCACTGCCGCTCTATCACATCTTCGCGCTGACGGTCTGCTACCTGCTCGGCATGCGCACCGGCAGCGTGCTCGTGCTGATCCCGAACCCGCGCGACATCCCGGCCACCGTCGCCGCGCTCAAGCCGCACCGGATGAACCTGTTCCCGGCGGTCAACACGCTGTACAACGCGCTCGCCAACGACCCCGGGTTCAGGCAGCTCGACTTCTCCGGCCTTCGCGTGTCCAACGGCGGCGGCATGGCGGTGCAGTCGGCGGTCGCGAAGAAGTGGCTCGAGCTCACCGGTTGCCCGATCTGCGAGGGCTACGGCCTCTCGGAGACCTCGCCGTCGGCCACCTGCAACCCGACCGACACGACCGAGTACTCGGGCACGATCGGGCTGCCGCTGCCCTCGACCGACATCGCGATCCTCGACGACGACGGCAAGCCGGTGCCGCTCGGCCAACCCGGCGAGATCGCGATCCGCGGGCCGCAGGTGATGATCGGCTACTGGCAGCGCCCCGACGAGACGGCCAAGGTCATGACGCCCGACGGCTTCTTCAAGTCCGGCGACGTCGGGGTGATGGACGAACGCGGCTACGTCAAGATCGTCGATCGCAAGAAGGACATGATCCTCGTGTCCGGCTTCAACGTCTATCCGAACGAGATCGAGGAGGTCGTCGCGAGCCACCCCGGCGTGCTCGAGTGCGCCGTCGTCGGCGTGCCCGACGAGAAGTCCGGCGAGGCGGTCAAGCTCTTCGTCGTCAGGCGCGACCAGGCATTGACCGAGCGCGACCTGCTCGAGTACTGCGCGAAGAACCTCACCGGCTACAAGAAGCCCAAGCACGTCGAGTTCCGCACCGAACTGCCGAAGACGAACGTCGGCAAGATCCTGCGGCGCGTGCTGCGCGACGACCCGAACCCGTCCGGGTCGGGCACCGGGCAGAAGGCGGCCTGAGCGGCGCGCGGGACGATCCCGCGCGGCAGTCAGACCGCGTCCTGCTTCAGCCTGAAGCGCTGGAGCTTGCCGGTCTCGGTGCGCGGCAGGCTCGGCACGAAGCGCACCGTGCGCGGGTACTTGTACGGCGCGATCGTCGCCTTGACGTGATCCTGCAGGCGTGCGGCGAGGGCGTCGTCGGCGTCGACGCCTGGCTTCAGCACCACGAAGGCCGTCACCACCTGTCCGCGCGCGTCGTCGGGCAGCCCCACCACCGCGCACTCGGCGACGGCCGGATGCTCCAGCATCGCCTCCTCGACCTCGGGTCCGGCGATGTTGTAGCCCGCCGACACGATCATGTCGTCGGCGCGCGCCTGGAAATAGAAGTAGCCGTCCTCGTCCATCCGGAACGAGTCGCCCGGCAGGTTCCAGCCGTCGCGGACGTAGCGTCGCTGGCGGTCGTCGGCGAGGTAGCGGCAGCCGGTCGGGCCGCGCACCGCGAGCAGGCCGGTCTGCCCGACGGGCAGCGGGTTCATCTGCTCGTCGACGATCCTCGCCTCGTAGCCGGGCACCGGCCGGCCGATCGCGCCGCGGCGAAAGTCTTCCGGCGCCGCGGACACGAAGATGTGGATCATCTCCGTCGAGCCGATGCCGTCGATCATCTCGATGCCGCTCGCCTCGCGCCAGGCGCTGCGGATCGCGTCGGGCAGCGCCTCGCCCGCCGACACGCACTTGCGAAGCGAGCGCAGGTCGTGCGCCTTCGCGTGCAGGGCCATCTGGCGGTAGAAGGTCGGCGCGGTGAACAGCGTCGTCGCGCGGTGGCGCGCGATCGTCGCGAGGAGGCTCTCCGGCGTCGCACGCTCGGTGAGCACGACCGAGGCGCCGACCCTCAGCGGAAAGCACAGCATCCCGCCGAGCCCGAAGGTGAACGCGAGCGGTGGCGTGCCGCAGAAGACGTCGCTCGCATCGCACTTCAGGATCGAGCGCGGGAACAGGTCGCACATCGCGACGACGTCGCGGTGGAAGTGCATGGTCCCCTTCGGCTGGCCGGTGGTGCCGGAGGTGAAGGCGATCAGCGCGACGTCGTCCGCGGCGACCTCGCACGCGTCGAAACCCGCCTTCGCCTGCAGGCAGCGCGCGTCGAGGGAGCCGGCGGCGGGCCCGTCCGCGTCGCCGTGATTGAACGCCAGCAGGCGCCGCGCGCGCTCGCCGGCCGCGCGGCCGGCGCCGCGCGCCGGGGTGCCGGCGCCCCCGTTGCTCTCCGTGCTCGCGGTGCGGTGCCAGGCGTCGCGCAGGTCGTCGATCAGTCGGATGTCGCACAGCGCGGCGTCGACCCGCGCCTTCTCGATGATCGTCGCGAGTTCGCGCGCGCGAAGCAGCGGCATCGTCGGCACGGCGACCAGGCCCGCTTTCATCACCGCGAGCAGCGACGCTGCCATCATCGGATTGTTCGCCGATCGCAGCAGCACCCGGTTGCCGGGCACGAGGCCGAGGTCTTCGCGCAGCACGTGCGCGATACGGTCCACCCGGTCGAGCAGCTGTGCGTAGGTGCAGTGCGCGTCGTCGGTCCGCAGCGCGATCGCGTCGGCATGACCCTGGCGGACCTGCCGGTCGAGCAGTTCGACCGTCGCATTCATCCGTGCGGGGTAGGGCAGGGCGGGGACGCCCGGCAGGAACACCGGCCACTGGTCCGGCGGCGGCAGGTTGTCGCGGGCGAAGGTATCGACGTGGGCACTGGGGGTCATGCGTTCAAGCCTCCGGGGGCGCGGTTGCAGGCGTGCGGGGTCAGCGCGTCATTCGTCGCCGGCGTGCCGGTTCAGGTGCTGCTTGAGCTTGCCGAGCAGGCGGCGCAGGTCTGCCTGCTCCTCCCGGGTCAGCGCACCCATCATCGCCTCGACCCAGCGCTCATGTTCGACGGCCATCGCGTCGAAGCGCGCGCGCCCGTCGGCGGTCAGGCGCAGCCGCGTCGCGCGTCGGTCGCCGCTGACCGGCTCGCGACGGATCCAGTCCTCGCGCTCGAGCTGGTCGGCGATGCCGGTGACGTTGCCACCGGTGACCATCAGGCGCTGCGACAGTTCACTCATCCGCAGGCCGTCCTCGCGCTCGAGCTGCGCGAGCAGGTCGAAGCGGGGCAAGGTCGACGCGAAGTCACGCTGCAGGCGCCGCCTGATCGTCTTCTCGATCAGGCTGGTGCAGGTTAGCAGCCGGAGCCACAGCCGCAGCGCGCCGTGGTCGTCCTGCGCGAGGCGGGACTCATGGTCCGGGCGTGCGTCGAGCGAGACGGACGGTCCGCTCGGGATGGTGCCGGCCTGCAGGCTGGGTCGGTGAGCCATGCCGACAGTTTAAGGCTGAACAGTTCCCGGTTGAAGCATCCGGCGGTGGCACAAAAAAAACGCCGGGTCGCCCCGGCGTTTCGCCTGCAGAGAGTTGCGTCTGGAGATCAGAAGAAGTGACGCACGCCCAGCGCGATCGCGCGCGGCTTCAGGTCGTCCTGACCGGCGCCTTGCTCGACCGTGTTCATGTCCAGCGACGCGTACGCGAAGGTGCGCTTGCTCAGGCCGTGCGAGTAGGTCAGGCCCAGGCCGGTGCTGTTGTTGTTGTCGCCGTCCGGGTTGGTCTTGGTGAACGACACGTACACCGTGCCGGCACCGAAGCCCATGCTGGCGGTCGCGCCGAAGGCCTTGGTCTTGTCGTTGTTGCCCGAGGGATCGACCGTCGCGTAGGTCAGGCCGATGCCGACCGGACCGATCTTGCCGCCGACCGACGCGCCGAGTTCCTTGCGGGTGCCGGTGGCGCCGACGAAGCCGTCCTTGATGCTGTGGTAGCCGATACCGAACTTGACCGGGCCGAAGGCGCCGACACCGGCGACACCGATGGCGTCACCGATCTTCGTGGCATCCGACGAGGTGCCGGCCGGCTCCTGGGAGGTGTCGGACACGGCGGGCGAGCCCGTGCCGGCATTCGCAGCCTGCGCGAGGCCGCCGCTGGCCGAATACGCGCCGTAGATCGTGAAGCCGCCGAGGCTCGGCGACTTGTACTCGATCTCGTTGCCGAAGCGAACGCGGGTGCCGCCGAGCCCGACCTGGTTGTTGTACCAGCTGTAGCCGGTCATGTCGCCAGGGAGCAGCGCTTGGAACACCGGGGTGTACATCCGGCCCAGCTTGATCTCACCGAAGCCGCCGCCGAGGCCGACCCAGGATTGACCCTGCCAGAACGACGTGCCACTGGTCTGCGCGCCGGTGTCCGGACGGAAGCGGTGCTCCATCTGGAAGATGCCCTTCAGGCCGCCACCCAGGTCTTCACTGCCCTTGAAGCCGAGACGCGACTGGCTCCACACGCCGTCGGTGACCTTCAGGTCGCTGTTTCCACCGTTGGCGTCACCGTTGACCGACTCCAGCGACATGTCCAGGCTACCGTACAGCGAGACGTTGGTCTGCGCCTGGGCAAATGCCGGCAGCGCTGCCGCAACGGCCAGGGCGAGAAGCGATTTTTTCATTGATCAATCTCCTAAGTTTCTGGATTTCACTCGGTTACGACCGTTGCTTGGCGCGTCACCGAAACTCCCCGAGAAGGCTCGGAAGGAAGTTGAAAGTATTGTCTACAAATTCCGTCACAGGGCAAAGCGGTCGCTCTGTCGCCCGACGATAAAACGACGCTGTTGTTGCAAGATCACAACGGCCTTGACAGCGTTCCCGGAACGCCTGTCCAGCCACGTTGGCCGGTCGTCGAGAAAGCCTCGCGTAAACGACAGTCGCGCGCTCGGACCCTTCGCGAAACGGGTCCCGGCGGCAAAGGCATTCAAATCATCGGGATGAGCGATCTTCGTAGAATGCACGAGAGGTGTGGAACTGTGGTTGACGAGGAACAGGCGATGCAGAACACGGTCGATGCGGCCGGCAATGGCGCTGCGCCGGGCGGCGCGCGCGGCAAAAATATTTTTTTCAGGCGCAGCAGCCGGCTTGACAGGGGCCTCGGCGCGATCGGCCATTTCTGCGCGGTCGCCATCGCGCCGCCCGCGGACGCGCGAATGCCCGCAGACGACGCGTCCGGCTTCCCGCCCGACGACGCGTCGGTGCCGCTTGCCGAGGCGCAGCGCGCGCACGCGGCCGGGCTGATGCGGGTCAATCACGTCGGCGAAGTCTGTGCGCAGGCGCTGTACCGGAGCCAGGCCGCCGCGACCGACGACCCTGCGCTGGCGGCGTACCTGGCCGACGCCGCCGCCGAGGAACTCGAACACCTTCGCTGGACGGCGGCCCGGCTCGGCGAGCTGCGCAGTCGCCCGTCGCGCCTCGTGCCGCTCTGGCACGCCGGGGCCAGCGGCATCGGTTTCGTCGCGGGGCTGGCCGGCGATCGTGCGTCGCTCGGCTTCATGGCCGAGACCGAGCGTCAGGTCGAGGCGCACCTCGACGGGCACCTCGAGCGACTGCCGGCGGGCGACCGCCGCTCGCGGGCGATCGTCGCGCGCATGAAGGCCGACGAAGCGCGTCACGCGACCGGCGCGCTCGCGCGTGGCGGCCGTCTGCCGCCGCGTCCGGTGCGCGCGCTGATGCGGGCGATGGCGCGCGTGATGACCACGACTGCCTACCGCTACTGACGGCCGCGCGCGCGTCGCGGTCGCGGCCGCCCCCGGCGGGTGCCCGAAGGCGAGCAGCGTCGGCGGGGGCGAGCGGGCGCGATCGGGAAGGGGCGGGGAGGGGCGAGCGGTTTCGGCTGGAGGCGCGCGGCTTCAGCGTACGGCCGGATCTGCCGGAGCGGCCGGCTCGGGCTCGGGCGCGTCGTCGACGATCTCCCAGCTCAGCGACAGCTTCGCCGTCGACGCGAGCATCGCCGACGCCGAACAGTACTTGTCGTGCGACAGCCGGATCGCGCGCTCGACGATGTTGGGCTTCAGCCTGCGCCCGCGGACGGTGAAGTGGAACAGGATGCTGGTGAACACCTTCGGGTCGGTCTCCGCGCGTTCGGCCCGCAGCGCGACTTCGCAGCCGCTGACCGCCTGTCCGCTCTTGCGCAGGATCACGACGACGTCGTAGGCGGTGCAGCCGCCGGTGCCCGCGAGCACGAGTTCCATCGGGCGAGGCGCGAGATTCTCGCCGCCGCCGTCGGGCGCGCCATCCATCGTCAGGAGGTGGCCGCTGCCCGTCCTGGCGACGAACTGCATCGTGCCGTCCCCGACCCAGCGCACGGTCGTCTTCATCGCGCTTTCCTGTAGGTGTGAGGGTCGGCGACGGCACATGGCCGAACGGACCCGGATCTGCAATCTCCGCGGCACGAAGGTGCAGCAGGCGACGCGAGCATACCAGTGCACCGGCCGGCGCAATGTCGGCTACCGATCCGCGTTTCGAATCGTGAACTCTCGCGCCACGGGCATTGTCGCATTGCACGAAAGATGCGGAAATGGAACCCGATTTTCCGCGCATTGCGCCGCCAGATCGAGGTGTTGCAATGAGGCAACGTCTCGCTTGGTTGAGGTTTATTCATTGCAATCAATGGCTTGCAAGGATTCTTCGGCCCCTGCGTGGGCAGCAGACCAATCGGTACACGCATTCGCCGATGGTTGTTGCATGGCACAAGTCTTTTGGGTAATATCTGGTCATCGGCTGCTGCTGCAGCCCACCGTTGTCTCCTCCACCCTCCTCCTTTGGTGGATTCGAAACCCAGGCTCGGCCTGGGTTTTTTTTTTGCCGGCTCCGGGCGCCTCGCGCCTGCGTCCCGGGGTTCGGAACGCGCCATGCGGCACGCATTTTGACTTCGCGGGATCCTGACGGCTATACTAGCCGGCTTAGCTGATCCCGAATGTCCGCCCGTCCGGTCATGTCGGCTTCGCCACGGGCGCGGTTGCAGGTGGAACCTGCCGTCGGCGTCGCGACGGCAGGCCACGCCGAGGTCCCGGGATCGCGCGCCGCTCGAAGGGTTCCCAGATGAAAACGTATTCCGCCAAGCCGCACGAAGTGCGGCGTGACTGGCTCCTCGTCGACGGGGCCGACAAGGTCCTCGGCAGGCTGGCCGCCGAGATCGCGTCGCGCCTTCGCGGCAAGCACAAGCCCGAGTTCACGCCCCACGTCGACACCGGTGATTTCGTCGTCGTCGTCAACGCGTCGCAGATCCGGGTCACCGGCAACAAGGGGCTCGACAAGACCTATTACCGGCACACCGGCTATCCGGGCGGTATCCGGGAAACCAATTTCGACAAGATGCAGGCCCGCTTTCCTGGCCGTGCGCTCGAGAAGGCCGTCAAGGGGATGCTGCCCAAGGGACCGCTCGGCTACGCGATGATCAAGAAGCTCAAGGTCTATGGCGACGCGGACCATCCGCACGCCGCGCAGCAGCCGAAGCCCCTCGACCTCTAAGCCCCAAGCATCCGGAGCCTGAACCCATGATCGGTGACTACAACTACGGAACCGGGCGGCGCAAGACGTCGGTCGCGCGGGTGTTCATCAAGCGCGGCACCGGCAAGATCGTCGTCAACGGCAAGGACATCGGCCAGTACTTCTCGCGCGAGTCCGGCCGCATGATCGTGCGCCAGCCGCTGGTGCTCGCCGACATGGCGAATGCGCTGGACATCCGGGTGAACGTGCACGGCGGCGGCGAGTCGGGCCAGGCGGGCGCGGTGCGCCACGGCATCACCCGTGCGCTGATCGACCTGAACGCCGAGCTCAAGCCGACGCTGTCGGCCGCCGGCCTGGTCACGCGCGACGCGCGCGAAGTCGAGCGCAAGAAGGTGGGCTTCCACAAGGCACGCCGTCGCAAGCAGTTCTCCAAGCGCTGATCGAGATCGGCGCGTGGCGTCGGGCGCGGCGCGCCTGCCCACCGGCAGCACGCAGGTCGGCGCCGGTACGATCGTCGACGGAAGCCTGACCTTCTCCGGGCACCTACTGGTCGATGGCACCGTCGTCGGCCCGGTGCGTGCGTCGCCGCTGTCCGGCAGTGAGCTGCGGGTCGGACCGAACGGCGTGGTCGCCGGCGGCGCGTGCGTCGAGACGATCGTCGTGGCCGGCAGGCTGGCGGGCACGATCCACGCGGAGCGGCGACTCGAGGTTTTGCCGGGAGCCGTCGTCGACGGGCAACTCCGCTACCGCGACCTGCAGATCCACCACGGCGCCTGCGTCGTCGGCAGCCTCGCCGCAATCGACGGCGACGAGGGCGTGCTGAAGATCGCCGCCACCCGCCGAGGCGCCTGAGCGCGCGCCGATCCGGGCCGTGTGCCGTTCCGGCCATCTCCACGCTGCGGGCATCGGATCCGCGCGTCGGCGGCGACAACCCTGGGTCTGACAGGGTCTGCGCGCCGCGTCGAATCGTTCTCGACTATCCTTGTCGGAATTGATCCAACCGTCTCCAGGAAGATCCGCAATGAACGCCGTAGCCGAGTCCGTCGACCTCGCCGAGATGCCCGCTCCCCTCGTCTTCACCGACAGCGCCGCCGACAAGGTGAAGCAGCTGATCGACGAGGAGGGCAACAGCGAACTGAAGCTTCGCGTCTTCGTGCAGGGGGGCGGTTGCTCGGGCTTCCAGTACGGCTTCACCTTCGACGAAGAGGTGAACGAGGACGACACCCAGATGCAGAAGAACGGGGTGACGCTGCTGATCGATGCGATGAGCTATCAGTACCTCGTCGGGGCCGAGATCGACTACAAGGACGATCTCCAGGGCGCGCAGTTCGTGATCAAGAACCCGAACGCCACCACCACCTGCGGCTGCGGCTCCTCGTTCTCCGCCGGCTGAACGCGCGCGGGCGGTCGCCCGCGGGGCGTGTCCCGATCGGCGTCGCCGCGGGCGCCGCACCGCGTCCGATTCAGGCTGTCGAAGGGCGTGCCGACGCACGGTACCGCGCGCCGAGTACCCGTGTGCCCCGTGCCCCGGTGACCGACGGCAGATTGCCCGGCGCGTCGCCGAGGTGGCGCATCGCGAGCCAAGCGAACGCGCTCGCCTCGACCGCCTGCGGGTCGATGCCCAGCGAATCGGTTCCCTGCAGACTGCATCGGGCCGACGCATCGGCGAGGCGGGCGCGGATCGCCGCCACCAGCGCGGCATTGCGGGTCCCGCCGCCACACAGGTAGACGGCCGACGGGTCCGCCGCCGCCACGGCGGCGACGATCGTGTCCGCGGTCAGCGCGAGGAGCGTCGCCTGGACGTCCTCGGGACGCACAGGGCGAGCAGGGTGTGCCATCGCGTCTAGCCGCGCGTCGAGCCACGCGAGGTTGAAGTGGTCGCGGCCGGTGCTCTTCGGCGCCGGCAGCGCGAAATACGGGTCCGAGAGCAGGTGGCCGAGCAACGCCGCGTCGACCGAACCCTGCGCGGCCCAGCGGCCGTCCTCGTCGTAGCCGTTGCCGGTGTGGCGTCGGCACCAGCCGTCCATGAGGGTGTTGCCGGGGCCGGTGTCGAATCCGCGGACCCCACCGGCGCCGTCGAGCAGGCTGACGTTCGCGATGCCGCCGACGTTGACGATCGCGCGGCGCACGCCGGGCGCGCCGAACACTTCGGCGTGAAAGGCTGGCACCAGCGGCGCGCCCTGGCCGCCGGCGGCGACGTCCGCGCTGCGCAGGTCGCAGACCACGTCGATGCCGCACGCCTCCGCCAGCGCGGCGCCGTTCAGCAGCTGCATCGTGTACCCGGCTTCGGGCCGATGGCGGACGGTCTGGCCGTGTGCGCCGATCGCCGCCACGTCGCCCGCGCGCAGGCGGGCGTGGCGAAGGAGCTCGCGCACGACCTGCGCATAGAGGCGGCTCAGCGCGACGCCGGCGAGCGCCGCGGCGTCGAGTTCGCCCGCGAACGGCGACTGGAGCCGCTCGAGCGCGTCGCGAAGCGCCGGCGGCATCGGCAGCGACGCGAATGCGAGCGTGCGGGGCGACGGCTGCGTGCCCCCGAAGCCGACCAGCACGCCGTCGACGGCGTCGATGCTGGTGCCGGACATCAGGCCGATGGTGTACAGCATGGGGTGCTCGACTTGGGCGCGACCGCGCGGTTGGCGCGCGCGGGGGGCGCGGGGGAGGGGACCGGTCTCGTACCCGGGCGTCGGGCCGATCGCTCCGGCGCCCGCCGATCGAGCTTACTCGAAGGTCGCGAGCTGCGCCGGTGCGCCTTCGTCGAGGCGTCGCACGTAGGCCGCGACGTAGCGTTCGAAGCGACGCTGCTCGCCGGCATCGAGCGGCGCGGGCGGCGGCGGGATCACCTGGGTCGGGTCGACCTGCTGGCCCCGGACGTGGAACTCGAAGTGCAGGTGCGGCCCGGTGGCCCAGCCGGTGCGGCCGACCCCGCCGATCACGTCGCCCTTCTCGACCTTGTCGCCGGTGGACAGGCCGGGCGCGAAGCGGTTCAGGTGCGCGTAGAGCGTCTGGTGCCGTGCGTCGTGGCGGATGATCACGACCCGCCCGTAGCCGCGCTGGACGCCGGCGAACTCGACGACGCCGTCGCCGATGCTGCGCACCTTGGTGTTGATCGGGGCGGCGTAGTCGACGCCACGATGCGCGCGCCAGTCGCGGAACACCGGATGGCGGCGTCCGACCGAGAAGCCCGAGCTGATGCGCGTGAACTCCATCGGCGAGCGCAGGAACGAGCTCTTCAGGCGCTTGCCGGCGAAGGTGTAGTACTCGCCCTCGCCGTCGGCGCGCTCGAACCAGACCGCCTCGAGCTTCTGCCTGCGGCTCGCGTACTCGACGGCGAGGATCCGCCCGGCCTTCCCGTCGGCGTTGCTGTCGGGGTCGTGCAGCATCTCGTAGACGATGCGAAGGGTGTCGCCCTTGCGGACGTCGCGATGGAAATCCAGGTCCGAGCCGAAGACGTCGGGAATCCGCATCGCGATCGCATCCGGGATGCCGGCGGCGTCGGTCGCGGCGAACAGCGAGGTCTTGATGACTGCGTGACGGGTCTCGATCACGCGGTCGAGCATCATGCGGTCGACCCGTGCCTGCCAGGTGCCGTCCGGCGTGCGCACGATCTCGAGCCTCGCCGGTGAATCGTCTTCGCCGAAGCCGTCGGGCATCGGGTAGCTGAGATGGCTGATGCGGTCGTTGCCGTCGACCTCGGCCCGGACGGTCAGGCCGGACTGCAGCATCAGCAGCCGGCGCGCGGTCTTGTCGGTGCGGATGAAATCGAAGAGTTCGCCGTCCTGGTCGCCCAGCCGGTTCAGCAGGCTGCCGAGCGTTTCGCCGCGCTGGATCACCGCCTGGCGATGGAAGGTGCCTTCGGCGTCGAAGCGCGCGGGTTTGAGCGCGACCGGTTCGATGATGCGCAGACGCGCCGGTATCGGCTCCTGCGTCAGCGGGGCGACCGCGAATGCGGTGATCGTCGCCACGGAGAGTGCGGCGGCCAGGGCTGAGGCGAGTCGTCGTCCGGTCGATGTCTGCATCGTGTCGTTGTTTCTGCTGTCGTCGTGGTTGCGAGGGCAGGCGACGCGACCGAATGCACGGACACTGTCGACTAGAATCACGGCGACGCCGGCGCAGGCCCGGTTGAAACGCCGCCTGGCAAATCCCGTGCCGAGCGGCAGGCGCCGCGCCGACGATGCTGCAACAACCGGCCCCCGAGGCCTTCGCGATCGTTCCGCGGGGGCAGGGTTGGGACCCGGGTTGAGACCCCCTTCCGCGGAAATGCCACGGTCGTTTCGACCGCGTGGCGCCATCGCCGGACCGCCTGCCGCCCCGAATGCGACGGAGCGTGGCGGCCGTGCTGCAACCGGACATGCCGATCAGATTGTAACTTGGCCTCAGACTCGCATTGTCGGCAACGATTTGTAACTGAACAATCTCACACTTTTGCTCCGCGATGACCACCACCGAGCCGCTTCCAGAGTCCGTCCGTCAGGCATTGCAGGTCGCGCGTCGGGGGTGCGACGAACTGCTCGTCGAGGAAGACTTCGTGTGCAAGCTTTGCCGACACGCCCGTGACGGCGTGCCGCTGCGCATCAAGCTGGGGCTCGATCCGACCGCCCCGGACCTGCACCTGGGCCACACGGTGGTGCTGAACAAGATGCGCCAGCTTCAGGACCTGGGCCATACGGTGATCTTCCTGATCGGCGACTTCACCGCGATGATCGGCGACCCGTCCGGACGCAACGCGACGCGCCCGCCGCTGACGCGCGACGCGATCGAGGCGAACGCGGCGACGTACTTCCGGCAGGCGAGCCTGGTGCTCGATCGGGAGCGCACCGAGATCCGCTACAACTCGGAGTGGAGCGATCCGCTCGGCGCGCGGGGAATGATCGAGCTGGCGGCGCGCTACACGCTCGCGCGGATGCTCGAGCGCGACGACTTCACCCGGCGCTACCGCGGCGGGTTGCCGATCTCGGTCCACGAACTGCTGTATCCGCTGATGCAGGGATACGACTCGGTGGCCTTGAAGTCGGACCTGGAGCTCGGCGGCACCGACCAGAAGTTCAATCTGCTGGTGGGGCGCGAACTGCAGCGCGAGTACGGCCAGGAGCCGCAGTGCATCCTGACGATGCCGCTGCTCGAGGGACTCGACGGCGTCGAGAAGATGTCCAAGAGCAAGGGCAACTACGTCGGCATCACCGAGCCGGCGAACACGATGTTCGGCAAGCTGATGTCGATCTCCGACGAGCTGATGTGGAAGTATTTCCTGCTGCTGTCGATGCGTCCGCAGGCCGAAGTCGAGGCGCTGCGCGTGCAGTGCGCGCAGGGCCGCAATCCGCGCGACGCGAAGGTGATGCTGGCGACGGAGATCGTCGCGCGGTTCCACGACGCGCAGGCTGCGCAGGCGGCGCTGGCCGACTTCGAGCTGCGCGCGCGGGGCGGCGTGCCGGCGGAGATCCCGGCGCTGACGCTCGACGGCGCGCCGCTAGCCATCACCGCGTTGCTGAAGGCGGCGGGGCTGGTGCCGAGTTCGACCGAGGCGGTTCGGATGATCGAGCAGGGCGGCGTGCGGATCGATGGCGCGGCGGTGTCGGACCGGGCGCTCAGGCTCGAGCCCGGCGTGTACGTCGTGCAGGTCGGCAAGCGACGCTTCGCCCGGGTGACGCTCGCGTGAGCGAGACGCGCCTGCTGCTGGTCCGGCACGGCGAGACCGGCTGGAACGCGCTGCGCCGGATCCAGGGACAGACGGACATCGACCTGAACGCCGTCGGCGAACGGCAGGCCCGCGCGGTCGCGAGGCGGCTCGCGGCCGAGCCGGTGGCGGCGATCCACTCGAGCGACCTGCTGCGGGCCTGGCGCACCGCCGAGGCGATCGGCGCGGAGGTGGGCGTCGCGGTGATCCCGGACGCGGCGCTTCGCGAACGGCACTGGGGGCGATTCCAGGGCACGCGCTTCGAGGACATCGCGCGCGAGCATCCGGCGGATCACGCGCGGCTGATCGCGCGCGACCCCGCCTTCGATGCGCACGGCGGCGAATCGCTCGAGCAACTCGCGCTGCGCACCGCGCAGGCGCTGCGCGCGATCGCGGCGCGTCACGCGGGCGAGACGGTGGTCGTCGTGTCGCACGGCGGCGTGCTCGACTGCGCCTACCGCCTCGCCGCCGGTCGCGACCTGGCGAGTCCGCGCGACTTCGTGCTGCTGAACGCGGCGATCAACGAGATCTTCGTGCGCGAATCGCACGACGCGGCGACCTCGCGACCGGATTCGGGCGGTGGTGCCGGCGCGTTCGTGCTGGGGCGCTGGGGCATCGACACGCACCTCGCGGACGGACGCGACGAACTGCCCTGACGCGCGGCGGCTCGCACCGCCGGCTGCACGCCTGCCTGCTGCGGGTAGGCTGCAGGCGGGCGGCAGGCGGGCGCGGGCCTCCCGGGATCGGCTGGCGCCGCTTTCGATAGAATCGTCGGTTTTCCGCGGCCACAGGAGCCATCCCCGATGTTCGACCGATCCAGGACGATCGCCACGACCGACCCCGAGCTGTGGCGCGCGATCGAGCAGGAGAACGGGCGCCAGGAAGCGCATATCGAACTGATCGCGTCCGAGAACTACGCGAGCCCGGCGGTGATGCAGGCGCAGGGAACCCAGCTCACGAACAAGTACGCCGAAGGCTATCCCGGCAAGCGCTACTACGGCGGCTGCGAGTTCGTCGACGTCGCCGAGGCGCTCGCGATCGATCGTGCGAAGCGCCTGTTCGGGGCGTACGCGGCCAACGTGCAGCCGAATTCCGGTTCCCAGGCGAACCAGGCGGTGCTGATGGCGATGGCCAAGCCTGGCGACCGGATCCTCGGGATGTCGCTCGCGATGGGCGGGCACCTGACGCACGGCTCGCCGGTCAACATGTCGGGCAAGTGGTTCGACGTCGTGTCCTACGGCCTGACCGAGGCCGAGGAGATCGACTACGACGCGATGGAACGTCTCGCGCACCAGCACCGGCCGCGCATCATCATCGCCGGCGCGTCGGCGTATTCGCTGCGCATCGACTGGGCGCGCTTCGCGCGGGTTGCGAAGGACACCGGCGCCACCTTCATGGTCGACATGGCGCACTACGCCGGGCTGGTCGCCGCCGGTGTGTATCCGTCGCCGATCGGCATCGCCGACGTCGTCACGTCCACGACCCACAAGAGCCTTCGCGGGCCGCGTGGCGGCCTGATCCTGATGAACCCGGAGAACGAGAAGGCGATCAACTCCGCGATCTTCCCGGGCCTGCAGGGCGGGCCGCTGATGCACGTGATCGCCGCGAAGGCGGTCGCCTTCCAGGAGGCGCTTCAGCCGTCGTTCAAGGCCTATCAGCAGCAGGTCCTGGAGAACGCGGTCGCGCTGGCCGAGACGCTCGTCGCCCGCGGGCTGCGCATCGTGTCCGGGCGCACCGAGTCGCACGTGATGCTGGTCGACCTGCGCGCGAAGAAGATCACCGGCAAGCTCGCCGAGGAGGCGCTCGGCAAGGCGCACATCACCGTCAACAAGAACGCGATCCCCAACGATCCCGAGAAGCCCTTCGTCACCAGCGGCGTGCGGCTGGGCACGCCGGCGATGACGACGCGAGGCTTCGGGCGCGACGAGGCGGTGCTGGTCGGCGAACTGGTCGCGGACGTGCTGGACAGGCCCTCGGACGACGCGCATCTCGCCCGCGTGCGCGCGAAGGTCGACGCGCTGACCGCCCGCTTCCCGGTGTACGGGGATTGACGCGCGCGGCCGCCGGGAGGCCCGGTCGGCGCGGATGCGATAATCGGCGATGCATTGTCCTTTCTGCAGCCACGACGACACCCAGGTGATGGAGACGCGCACCTCCGATTCGGGCGACAGCATCCGGCGGCGCAGGCGGTGCCCGCGGTGCGAACGCCGGTTCACGACCTACGAGCGCGTCGAGCTGCAGATGCCCGCCGTCGTCAAGAGCAAGGGCGTGCGGGTCGACTACGACCGCGGCAAGGTCGAGGCGTCGATGCGGCTCGCGCTCCGCAAGCGGCCGGTGTCGATGGAGGACTTCGAGGAATCGGTCGACAAGATCGAGGGCCGCCTGTTCAAGATCGGCAGCAAGGAAGTCGACAGCGCGCGCATCGGCGAGCTGGTCATGGAGGAGCTCAAGCGGCTCGACGAGGTCGCGTACATCCGCTTCGCGTCGGTCTACCGAAAGTTCGAGGACATCGACGCGTTCGCCGACGCGATCAAGGCGATGAAGCCGGGTGCACGCGCGGCGCGGGCCGCGCCGGCCGCCAGGAAGGCCGGCGGACAGGGACGGCAACGCTGATGTATACCGACGCCGATCGCCGCCACATGAGCCACGCGATCACGATCGCGGCCAACGGCCTGAACACGACGGCGCCGAACCCGCGCGTGGGCTGCGTGATCGTCGCCGGCGACACCGTCGTCGGCGAAGGCTGGCATCGCTACGCCGGCGAACCGCATGCCGAGGTGCTCGCGCTCGCGCAGGCCGGCGGACGCGCGCGCGGCGCGACCGTCTACGTGACGCTCGAGCCGTGCAGCCATCACGGCCGCACGCCGCCGTGCACCGACATGCTGATCGACGCCGGGGTGGGGCGCGTGATCGCGGCCATGGAAGACCCGAACCCGCTGGTCAACGGCAACGGGCTCGCGGCGCTGCGCGCGGCCGGCATCGACGTGCGCTGCGGCCTGATGAACCTCGAGGCGGTCGAGCTGAACCCGGGCTTCGTCAGCCGCATGACCCGCAAGCGGCCGTGGATGCGGATGAAGGTCGCCGCCACGATCGACGGCCAGACCGGGCTCGCCGACGGCCGCAGCCAGTGGATCACCGGCGAGGCCGCGCGCGTCGACGGGCATCGCTGGCGTGCGCGCGCCTGCGCGATCCTCACCGGCATCGGCACCGTCAAGGCCGACAATCCGGCGATGACGGTGCGCCACGTCGAGACCGCGCGCCAGCCGGTCCGCGTGCTGATCGACTCGAGGCTCGAGGTGAACCCGGCCGCCGAACTGCTGCGCACGCCCGGCACGATCGTGTTCCATGCGCTGGGCGACGCCGCGGTGCACGGCGATCGCAGGGCGCGCCTCGTCGATGCCGGATGCGAGCTGGTGTCGCTGCCCGATGCCAACGGCAAGGTCGACCTGCGGGCCGCGCTGCTCGACCTCGGCCGCCGCCAGTTCAACGAAGTGCACGTCGAGGCGGGCTACAAGCTCAACGGCTCGCTGATGGCCGACGGCTGCATCGACGAACTGCTCCTCTACATCGCGCCGTCGCTGATCGGCGCCGGCCAGCCGATGTTCGGGCTCACGGGCGTGCAGAGCCTCGACGCGCGGATCGCGATGCGCTGGCTCGACGTCGAGCGCGTCGGCGACGACCTCCGCCTGCGCGCGCGCACGCTGCCGCCGGACGCGCGGCGCGGCGGCGAGCGGCCGGTGTCCGGCCCGTGGATCGACCGATGACGGCGCCGACCCGGGGAGGGGAAAGATGTTCACCGGCATAGTCGCCGCGATCGGCGAGATCCGCTCGGTCGCCGCGATCGGCGACGCAGCCGGGGTGCGCCTGTCGGTCGACGCCGGCGCGCTCGACCTCGCCGACGTCGCCATCGGCGACTCGATCGCGATCCAGGGCGCGTGCATGACCGTCGTCGCGATCGATCGCGGCCGCTTCGAGGTCGACGTCTCCCGCGAGAGCCTCGAGCACACCGTCGGCCTGGACGCGCCCGGCCCGGTCAACCTCGAGAAGGCGCTTCGCCTCGCGGATCGGCTCGGCGGTCATCTGGTCAGCGGGCACGTCGACGGCACGGCCGAGGTGGCGACGCTCGAGGCGCGCGGCGAGAGCTGGCTGTTCGAGGTCCGCGCGCCGCGCTCGCTCGCGCGCTACTTCGCGTACAAGGGATCGGTCGCCGTGAACGGCGTGAGCCTGACCGTCAACGAGGTCCGAGACGACGCGACCGGCTGCGTCGTCTCGATCAACCTCATTCCGCACACGATCCGCGAGACGACGCTGCATCGGCTGCGCGTCGGCGACGCGGTCAACGTCGAAGTCGACACCATGGCCCGCTACATCGAGCGCCTGCACGTGGCGCGCGGCCTCGAGCAAGGAAACCGATGACCCTGGCAACGACTGCCGAGATCCTCGCCGACTTCAAGGCGGGGAAGATGGTGATCCTCATCGACGAGGAGGATCGCGAGAACGAGGGCGACCTGGTGCTCGCCGCGGACTTCGTCACCCCCGAGGCGATCAACTTCATGGCGCGGCATGCACGCGGACTGATCTGCCTCACGCTGACCGAGGCACGCTGCCGCGAGCTGCGCCTGCCGCTGATGACGCCGATCAACGGTGCGCGCACCGGCACCAATTTCACGTTGTCGATCGAGGCCGCCGAAGGCGTGACCACCGGCATCTCGGCGGCCGACCGCGCGCGCACGGTGCAGGTCGCGGTCGCGCCGGACAGCCGGCCGGAAGACCTGGTGCAGCCGGGCCACGTGTTCCCGGTCATGGCGCGCGACGGCGGCGTGCTCATGCGGGCCGGCCACACCGAGGCCGGCTGCGACCTCGGCCTGCTCGCGGGGCTCACGCCGGCGGCGGTGATCTGCGAGATCATGAAGGACGACGGCACGATGGCGCGGCTGCCGGACCTGGTCGAGTTCGGCGAGCGGCACGGCCTCAGGATCGGCACCATCGCGGACCTGATCCAGCATCGGAGTTCGACCGAGAGCCTCGTCGAGCGACTCCAGCGCACCGCGGTGCGTACCCATCACGGCAGCTTCGACCTCGTCGCGTATCGCGACAAGCCCGGCGGCCACCCGCATCTCGCGCTCGTGCACGGCACGGTCGACGGTGACGTCGAGGCACTGGTGCGGGTGCACGAGCCGCTGTCGATGCTCGACCTGCTGCTCGTCGGTGACCAGAGCCACTCGTGGTCGATCGACGCCTCGATGCGTCGCATCGTCGAGCACGGCCACGGCGTGCTGATCCTGCTGAACTGCGCCGAGTCGGCGCAGGCGCTGCTCGCACGAGCCGGCGCGCTTCGCCCGGATGGCGACGGTGCGCGGCCCGCCGAGGACGGGGCATCGGGCACCGCGGCCGCGGCGGCGGCGCAGGCCGCGCAGGCGCGTGCGGCGAAGGTCGACCTGCGCACCTACGGCGTCGGCGCGCAGATCCTCAAGGACCTGGGCGTGCGCCGCATGCGCCTGTTGTCGAAGCCACGGCGGATGCCGAGCATGACCGGCTTCGATCTCGAAGTGATCGGATTCGAGGAAGAGAAGCGATGAGCGTGGACATGATCGTCGGCGAACACGATGGCGCCGAGCTTCGCATCGGCGTCGTGCAGTCGCGCTTCAACGCGCCGGTGTGCGACGCGTTGCGCGAGAGCTGCGTCGCCGAACTCGCGCGGCTGGGCGTCGCTGACGGCGACGTGCTGGTCGCCAGCGTGCCCGGCGCGCTCGAGATTCCGTTGGCGCTGATGCACCTCGGGCGCTCTGGCGAGTTCGATGCGCTGATCGCGCTCGGGTGCGTGGTGAAGGGCGACACCTATCACTTCGAGGTCGTGTGCAACGAGAGCGCCGCCGGCGTGACGCGTGTCGCGCTCGACCTCGGCATCCCCGTCGCGAACGCGATCCTCACCGCGTACACCGACGAGCAGGCGCACGCGCGCGCCCGCGAGAAGGGGGCCGAGGCGGCGCGCGTCGCGGTCGAGATGGCGAACCTCGGCGGCATGATCGACGACCTCGCGGTTGACGACGCCGATGGCTGAGCCCGCATCCCAGTCGAAGCAGCCGGGCGATCGCGGCTCGAACCGCAGCCCGAACCGCAGCGCGAGGCGACGCTCGCGCGAGTTCGCGATGCAGGGGCTGTACCAGTGGCTGCTCTCGCGCGGCGACGTCGGCGCGGTGCAGGCGCACATCGAGACCACGCCGGGATTCGCGCGCGCGGACCGCGGCCATTTCGAGACGCTGCTCGGCGGTGCGATCCGGCGCGCCGCAGACATCGACGGCGCGCTCGCACCGCACCTCGACCGGTCGATCGCGCTGCTCAGCCCGGTCGAGCACGCGATCCTCATGGTCGGCTGCTACGAGATGCTCGAGATGCACGAGATTCCGTACCGCGTCGTGATCAACGAGGCGGTCGAACTCGCGAAGGACTTCGGCGGCACCGACGGCTACAAGTACGTCAACGGCGTGCTCGACCGGCTCGCCGGCGCGTTGCGGCCGGCCGAAGTGCCTGCCGGGCGTCGCTGAGCGGGCGATGGCGGCGGCTGAGGCGGCGCCTCGGCGCAGGGTGCGCCGGACCGCTGCCGCGGACGGTTCCGCTGCCGCGGACGGTTCCGCGACCCGGGCCGACGGACCTGCGACGTGACGGACGCCGGCAAGGGTGAATTCGACCTGATCCGACGGCACTTCGCCGCGCGGCGCACCGCCGACGCGCGGGTGCTGCTGGGCATCGGCGACGATTGCGCGCTGCTCGCCGCCCCCGAAGCGGGGCAGGTGCTCGCGGTCTCGAGCGACATGCTCGTCGAGGGCCGGCACTTCTTCGCCGGCACCGATCCGGCGTCGGTCGGGCACAAGACGCTGGCGGTGAACCTGTCGGACCTCGCCGCGATGGGGGCGGAGCCGCTCGGCTTCACGCTGTCGATCGCGCTGCCGGTCGTCGATGACGACTGGCTGCGCGCGTTCTGCGACGGGCTGTTCGCGCTCGCGGCGCGCGCGCGCTGCCCGCTGGTCGGCGGCGACACCACGCGCGGGCCGCTGTGCCTGTCGGTCACCGTGTTCGGGCAGGTGCCGGCGGCGCAGGCGTTCAGGCGCAGCGGTGCGCGCGTCGGCGACGACCTCTGGGTCAGCGGGCCGCTGGGCGGTGCGGCGCTCGCGGTCGCCCGCCGCGCGGCGGGTTCGCCGGTGCCTGCCGACGCGGCACGCTGCCTCGACTGGCCCGAACCGCGTCTCGCGCTCGCCCGCGCGCTCCGGGGTCTCGCCAAGGCCGCGATCGACATCTCGGACGGGCTCGCCGGCGACCTGACGCACGTGCTCGTCGCGTCCGGCTGCAGCGGCGCGCGGATCGAGCGCGCGCGGGTGCCGCTCGCGCCGGCGCTCGGTGGCGCCGCGCCGGTCGCGCCCTCGCACGCAGAGGCGCCGGCCGACGCCGGCGCCAGCGCCGGCCCGGCACCCGATGCCGACGACGCGATCCGCTTCGCGCTCGACGGCGGCGACGACTACGAGCTGCTGTTCGCCGCCGACCCGGCCGACCGGGAGACGGTCGCGGCGCTCCGCCCCGAAGGCACGCCGGCGCCGGTGCGCATCGGCACCGTCTCCGGGGATCTTGGTATCCTCCTCGTGGGGTCCGACGGCGCCACGCGTCGCTGGCAGCCGAACGGCTTCGACCACTTCAGATGACGATGACGACCGACTTCGACGACGTGACCGATCTGGTGAGCGAGGACGGGCGGGTGCGTCGCCCCCGTCCGAGCTTCGCGTTCATGCGGCCGCGGCTGTCGAGGTGGATCGCGCTGGGCTTCGGCAGCGGGCTCGCGCGCGTCGCGCCCGGCACCTTCGGCACGCTGTTCGCGTGGATCAGCTTCTCGCTGCTGGTGCCGGTCGTCGGGCTGCCGGTCATGGCGGCGCTCGCGCTCGCCGGGCTTCCGCTCGGTGCCTGGGCGGTGCGGCGCACCGCCGGCGATCTCGGCGTGCCCGATCACGGCGCGATCGTGTGGGACGAGATCGTGGCGTTCTGGCTGCTGCTGTGCGTCGCGCCCCAGGCCTTCGTCGCCCAGTTGCTCGCGTTCCTGCTGTTCCGCTTCTTCGACGTCGTGAAGCCGCCCCCGGTGGGCCGCATCGATCGCACGATGAAGACCGCGTGGGGCGTGATGCTCGACGACCTCGCGGCGGCGGCGTACGCGGGTATCCCCTTTGCACTGTGGTGGCTGGCATGACCGACGATCCTTCGGCACTCGAACGACTCGCGGCCAGCGTCGGCCGGCGGATGCAGGCGATCGGCGGGCTGATCGCGACGGCCGAGTCGTGCACCGGCGGGCTGCTCGCCCAGGCGCTGACCGAGACCGCCGGCTCGAGCGAGTGGTTCGACCGCGGATTCGTCACCTACTCCAACGAGGCGAAGATCGACCTGCTGGGGGTTCGCTCGACGACGCTGGACGCGCACGGCGCGGTCAGCGAGGCGGTCGCGCGGGAGATGGCGATCGGGGCGCTGCGCCATTCGCGCGCCGCGCTGGTGCTGTCGGTCACCGGCATCGCCGGGCCGGGCGGGGCGTCGCCCGGCAAGCCGGTCGGCACGGTCTGCTTCGGCTTCGGGCTGGCGCTGCCCGGTGGCGTCGGCGACGCGCTGATCGAGGTCGAGACCGCGCATTTCGACGGCGACCGGCGCGCCGTGCGCCTGCAGGCAGGTGCGTTCGCGCTGGCCCAGGGCATCGCGCGGGTCGAGCGGGCGCTGCGCGACCGGCCGCCGGCGGGCTGAGCCGCGACGGCGGTCCCCTCGGGCAGGTGGCCTAGGTGATCTGGACTGATTGTTTGTACAGTATTTATGTGGGACAATGGGGTCAGTGCGCATCGAACGCCAACCCACCACTTCCGGCCAGGAGCCAGCACATCATGGAAGACATCGGCAAATCCCGCGGCGACAAGGCCAAGGCCCTCTCGGCCGCCCTCGCCCAGATCGAGAAGCAGTTCGGCAAGGGCTCGGTAATGCGCCTCGCCGACGGCGAGGTCACCCGTGACATCGACGTCGTGTCCACCGGCTCGCTGGGGCTCGACATCGCGCTGGGCGTCGGTGGCTTGCCGCGCGGGCGCGTCGTCGAGATCTACGGCCCGGAGTCGTCCGGCAAGACCACGCTCACGCTGCAGGTGATCGCCGAGATGCAGAAGCTCGGCGGCACCTGTGCATTCATCGACGCGGAGCACGCGCTCGACGTCCAGTACGCCTCCAAGCTCGGCGTGCACCTTCCGGATCTGCTGATTTCGCAGCCCGACACCGGCGAGCAGGCGCTCGAGATCGTCGATGCGCTGGTGCGCTCCGGCTCGGTCGATCTGATCGTCGTCGACTCGGTCGCGGCCCTGACGCCGCGTGCGGAAATCGAAGGCGAGATGGGCGATTCGCTGCCCGGCCTGCAGGCGCGGCTGATGAGCCAGGCACTGCGCAAGCTCACCGGCACCATCCAGCGCACCAACACGCTGGTGATCTTCATCAACCAGATCCGCATGAAGATCGGGGTGATGTTCGGCAGCCCCGAGACCACCACCGGCGGCAATGCGCTCAAGTTCTATGCATCGGTGCGGCTGGACATCCGGCGAACCGGCTCGATCAAGAAAGGCGACGAGGTCATCGGCAACGAGACCCGGGTCAAGGTCGTGAAGAACAAGGTCGCGCCGCCGTTCAAGAGTGCCGAGTTCGACATCCTCTACGGCGAAGGCACCTCGCGCGAGGGCGAGATCCTCGATCTCGGCTCGAGCGCCAATGTCGTCGACAAGAGCGGCGCCTGGTACAGCTACCAGGGCGAGCGGATCGGCCAGGGCAAGGACAATGCGCGCGAGTTCCTGCGAGAGAAGGCCGATCTGGCGCTCGAGATCGAGAACAAGGTGCGCGAGCATTTCGGCGTCGCAACCCGCGGCCTGAAGGTCATCGAGGGCGGCAGGAGCGAAAAGGCCGACAAGGCGGACAAGGGCGAGAAGGCCGCGTGATGCGGTCGGGTCCGGCCGCGACGAGCCGGTGAAGCGATGCCTCCGCTCACGCGGCAGCCGCGCGGGGCGCGGGCGCCGGCTGCGAAGCCTGCGACGCTCAAGACCCGGGCGATCCGGCACCTGGCACGGCGCGAGCACAGCAGGGCGGAGCTGCGCCGCAAGCTGGCGTCGGAAACCGAAGACGAAGCAGTCCTCGAGGCGCTGCTGGACGAACTCGAGGCGAAGGCCCTGCTCTCGGACAGGCGCTATACGGAAGTGCTGGTCCGAGGCGCTGCCGCCAGGCAAGGGGTGGCCCGCATCGCCCGCAGGCTGGACGAGGCGGGTGTCGAGCGCGGGGTGTCCGCGCCACTGCTGGCGAGGCTGAAGGCGAGCGAGCCCCAGCTGGCCTACGCGTTGTGGTCGCGCCGCTTCGGGCAACTGCCGGATTCGCCGCAGCAGAAGGCGCGGCAGTTGCGCTTCCTGCTGCAGCGCGGGTTCGCGCCCCAGGTGGTGCGCGACGTATGGCGGCGTGCGGCACAGGCGCCCGGCGATGCGCCGGACGAAAGCCGCGCGTGTACATGGCACGCGGACGAAGACGCCTGGCCAGACGACGCGGCCGTCGATTGACCGGTCCGCGGGCAGTCCGCCACGTTGTTGCGATGCAACATGCGAGGGGTCGCTGTGATAGGATAACGGCCCCGGTCGAGCGCTGGCGTACAGCGCCGGCAGCCCGGGCATCCGTCTTCGGCCCCCCAGTGCCGCACGATCATTCGCCGCAGGAAACCCCATGAAAATCCACGAGTACCAGGGCAAGGAAATCCTGAAACGCCATGGCGTGCGCGTGCCGCGCGGCATTCCGTGTTTCAGCGTCGACGAGGCGGTCAAGGCTGCCGAACAGCTCGGCGGCCCGGTGTGGGTGGTGAAGGCGCAGATCCACGCCGGCGGTCGCGGCAAGGGCGGTGGCGTCAAGCTCGCGAAATCGATCGACGAGGTGCGCACGCAGGCGAAGGCGATCCTCGGCATGCAGCTGGTCACGCACCAGACCGGTCCGCAGGGCCAGCAGGTTCGACGGCTGCTGATCGAGGAGGGCGCGGACATCCGCAAGGAGTTGTATGTCGGCGTCGTGCTCGACCGCCTGAGCCAGAAGATCGTCGTGATGGCGTCGAGCGAGGGCGGAATGGACATCGAGGAGGTCGCCGCCAAGACGCCCGAGAAGCTGCACAAGGTGTTCTGCGACGTGCAGGCCGGCCTGACCGACGCCGAAGCCGACGATCTCTCGCGAAAGATCGGCGTGCCCGAGGCCAGCGTCGGCGCCGCGCGCCAGGTCCTGCAGGGCTTGTACAAGGCGTTCTTCGAGACCGACGCGTCGCTCGCCGAGATCAACCCGTTGATCCTCACCGGCAAGGGCGAGGTGATCGCGCTCGACGCGAAGTTCAACTTCGACTCGAACGCGCTGTTTCGCCATCCCGACATCGTCGAGATGCGCGATCTCGACGAAGAGGATCCGGCCGAAGTCGAGGCCTCGAAGTTCGATCTCGCGTACATCCAGCTCGACGGCAACATCGGCTGCCTGGTGAACGGTGCCGGCCTCGCGATGGCCACGATGGACACGATCAAGCTGTTCGGCGGCGAGCCGGCCAACTTCCTCGACGTCGGCGGCGGCGCGACCGCGGAGAAGGTGACCGAGGCGTTCAAGCTGATGCTGCGCAATCCGGGGCTGAAGGCGATCCTCGTGAACATCTTCGGCGGCATCATGCGCTGCGACACCATCGCCGAAGGCGTGATCGCGGCCAGCAAGGCGGTGAGCCTCAAGGTCCCGCTGGTGGTGCGCATGAAGGGCACCAACGAGGACCTCGGCAAGAAGATGCTCGCCGAATCGGGCCTGCCGATCATCGCCGCCGACACCATGGGCGAAGCCGCCCGCAAGGTCGTCGAAGCCGCGGCCGGCGAGGCCGCCTGAGGCAGCCGCGTTCCATCGGTACGCCAGGCTCACCCACACCAAGATCCCAGGACGCGAATCCCATGTCGATCCTCATCAACAAGAACACCCGCGTGATGACCCAGGGCATCACCGGCAAGACCGGCCAGTTCCACACGCGCATGTGCCGTGAGTACGCGCTGGGCAAGACGTGCTTCGTCGCTGGCGTCAATCCCAAGCGCGCCGGCGAGGATTTCGAAGGCATCCCGATCCACGCGTCGGTGAAGGAGGCCCGAGACAAGACGGGTGCCAACGTGTCGGTGATCTACGTGCCGCCGGCGGGCGCTGCCGAGGCGATCTGGGAGGCGGTGCAGGCCGACCTCGATCTCGTCATCTGCATTACCGAAGGCATACCGGTGCGCGACATGATGGTCGTGCGCGACCGCATGCGGAAGGAAAATCGCAAGACGCTGCTGCTCGGGCCGAATTGCCCGGGGCTGATCACGCCCGACGAGATCAAGATCGGCATCATGCCGGGGCACATCCACCGGAAGGGGCGTATCGGCATCGTGTCGCGCTCGGGAACGCTGACCTACGAGGCCGTCGCACAGGTCACCGAACTCGGACTCGGGCAGTCGTCGGCCGTCGGCATCGGCGGGGACCCGATCAACGGGCTCAAGCACATCGACATCCTGCAGCTGTTCAACGACGATCCCGACACCGACGCCGTGATCATGATCGGCGAAATCGGCGGGCCCGACGAAGTGAACGCCGCACGCTGGATCAAGGACAACATGAAGAAGCCGGTCGTCGGCTTCATCGCAGGCGTGACGGCGCCGGCCGGCAAGCGGATGGGCCACGCCGGCGCGTTGATCTCGGGTGGCGACGATACCGCGCAGGCCAAGCTCGAGATCATGGAAGCCTGCGGCATCCGCACGACGAAGGACCCGTCGGAGATGGGACGACTGGTGCAGTCGGTGATCTGAGCCAGCGCGCCCGGCAGCGCGCTGGACGGCGCGCCGGGTGCTCGAGCGCGCTGCGTCGCCGCCCGCTGGCGACGCAGCCGCGGTGAGCTGATTCGGGGCGCTCGGCGCGCCGGCGAACGGCACCGCAAGGGCGGCATCCCGCCGCGGCACCGCCCGGCCGCGGGTGCCGGCCGTTCATGATGCAGTTCCTCCCCCGGGGGGCATGGCAACGTTAGATTGCGTGCCATGTCTGATCCCCGTCTGCCCCGCGCGGCTTCGCCCGCCCCGAGCGCTTCGACCGGTCCGAGCACCCGCACGCAGGGCGACGCGCAAGCGTCGACGCCCGAGGCCGCGGCAGGCGCGGGCCGCGGTGGCAGCGCCGCGCCGATCGTCCAGTACGCCGCGCTGTCCGACATCGGCTCGGAGCGGCCGCACAACGAAGATCGGTGGCAGGTCGCACCCGACAGCGGCCTGCTCGTCGTCGCCGACGGCATGGGCGGCTACCGGGCGGGCGAGGTCGCCGCCGAACTCGCGGTGCAGACCGTCTGTCAACTGGTGCAGGACCTGCTCGCGCTCGGCATGGAACCCGGCGAGGCGCTGGCTCGCGCGATTGCGGCGGCCAACGACGAGATCCGCGACTTCGCGATGGCCAACCCCGAGTGCCTCGGCATGGGTACGACGGTGATCTGCGCGATCGTCGCCGAGCGTCGCGTGCACCTCGCGCACGTCGGCGATTCGCGTGCATACCTGCTGCGCGACGCGCGGCTCAGCCGCCTGACACGCGACCATTCGATCGGCCAGCAGATCGTCGACGCCGGGCGCCTCAGTGAACACGAGGTGCGCGAGTTCGCCGCGCGCGGCATCCTGACCCGCGCGCTCGGGGTCGAGGACGCGGTGCAGGCCGACGCCCAGACGCTCGACTGGCGCGAGGGCGACACCCTGCTGCTGTGTTCCGACGGCCTGACCGATCCGGTCGACGACACCGCGATCGAAGCCCTGCTGCTCGCGCAGGCGGACGCCGGCCCGGGTGCGCAGGCCAGGGCGCTGATCGGCGGCGCACTCCAGGCGGGTGGCGCTGACAACATCACCGCGGTGGTCGCGCGTGCCGGGCTTCCGGCGCGCATGCCCGGCACCGGTGGCGCGTCGGGGAAGCGGGCGCACTGAGCGCGCCCGGAACGGACGATGCAAGCGCGTGACGCCCGGATCGGCCGCCTGCTGCTGTTCGCCGCCGGGCGCGCGCTGCGCGAGATCCTGATCGACCGCCGGCGACTGGCGATCGGGCGGCGACCCTACAACGACCTGCTGCTCGACGACCTGACGGTCTCGGGCGAGCACGCGATCATCCACACGATCGACGGCGTGTCGATCATCCACGACCTGAAGAGCCGCAACGGCACGCTCGTCAACGGCCGGCCGGTGATGCAGCACGACCTGAGCGACGGCGATTCGATCGACGTCGGCATCTATCGCCTCGAATACCGCAGCGAAGCGCTGCCGGGCGTCGCGTCCTGGCTGTTCGACCACCGGCAGTCCGCGACCAATCGCGACGGCGTGCGCACGAGCGCCTGGATGCCCGGTGCATCGCTACCCGGCGCCTCGCTGCCCGGCGCCACGCTGCCCGGCGCCACGCTGCCTGGCGCGACGGGGCCAGCGGCCCCGGGAGGCGAGCCCGCGCGCGGCGCGCCCGGCGATGCGCACGAAGGTCCGCGGCGCGGCGCGCCCGGCGATGCGGCAGGCGGCATCCACGGTGGTGCGGCAGCCGGCATCCCCGGTTCGCCGTTCGGCGGTGCGCCGGAGGGCGCGAGCGGCGGGGGGCGCGGCTATCCGCCGTCCACTTTGCACGCGCACGGCGACGCGATCGAGCAGCCGGTCCCTCGAACGGCGACGCTGCGCTGGCTCGGCGGCGACGACGCGGGACGCGAACTGCGCATCGACCGTCCGATCGTGAGCATCCGCAACGCGATGGGGCAGGTCGCGGTCGTCGGACGGCGTCAGGGCGGCTGGTGTCTGACCCACATGGAAGGCCTGGCGTATCCGCTGGTCAACGGCGAGTCCATCGGCCTGGCCGCCCATCCGCTGCGCGACGACGACCTGATCGAGCTCGCCGGCACGATCATCCAGTTCTCCTTCGGGTGAGTCGCCGCGCATGAACTGGCAGGCGAACCTCCAGCGGATGCTGCGCTCGTTCCGGGTGTGGTCGGTGGTCGCGGGCATCCTGATGAGCCTGCTCGCGTGGTTCCACCTGCTCGGCTACGTGCCGATCGGCGCGTTCGACGCGATGGACCGGCTGATGCAGGACCAGCGCGCGAAGTGGCAGACGCCGGTCTCGAACGCCGACGTGCTGATCGTCGACATCGACGAGAAGAGTCTCGCGAGGGAAGGCCGGTGGACGTGGCCGCGGCTGAAGCTCGCCGACCTGGTCGAGCGCATCGTCGACCAGGGCGGCGCGAAGGTGATGGCCTTCGACCTGGTGTTCGCCGAGCCGTTGCCCGGCGAGGACGAAGCCTTCGCCGAGGCGATCCGCAATCGCCCGGTGGTGCTGGGCTACTACTTCTCGAGCGACGAGGGCGGGCGGCGAATCGGCGAGCTGCCGCCGCCGCTGTTGCCGGTCAGCGCGCTGGTCGACCAGGGCCTGCGTGCGTACACCTGGGACGGCTACGGCGCGAACATG
Source organism: Lautropia sp. (assembly GCA_050248115.1). Lineage (GTDB taxonomy): Bacteria > Pseudomonadota > Gammaproteobacteria > Burkholderiales > Burkholderiaceae_E > Lautropia. Next base: position 53,646 of record JBFWSZ010000004.1, on the reverse strand, counting down.
CCGATGCTGGTCGAGGTCGCGCATTCGAGCGGCTTCTACAACGCGGTCGTCGACCCGGATGGCGTCGTGCGGTCCTTGCCGCTGCTGTCTGCGCACCGCGGCCAGCTGTACGAGTCGCTGGTCGTGTCTGTGCTGCGGACCTGGGCCGACGGCGCACCGGTGTCGCTGAACGCGCACGCGCTGAAGGTCGGCGGCGCGTCGATCCCGATCGCCGAGAACCTGAGCGCGCGCGTGCCCTTCGCCGGCGCCGCGGGACCGGCGGCGAAGCGCTTCCGCTACGTGTCGGCGACCGACGTGCTGCGCGGCGAAGTGGATCCCGGCATCTTCAGGGGAAAGATCGTGCTGGTCGGTTCGTCGGCGCAGGGCATCAGCGATCGACGGGCGACGCCGGTGCTGGCGAACACGCCCGGCGTCGAACTGCATGCGACGCTGATCGCAGGTGCGATGAACGGCGGTATCGACGTCAAGCCGTGGCACGGCCAGGTTGCGACCGCGGTGCTCACGCTCGCGACCGGCGTGCTGCTCGCGATCTGGTTGCCGACGCTCACCGCGCCTGCGATCGCTGCCGTGACGGTCGCGTCGCTGATCGCGCTGTACGCGCTGAACTTCGTCGCCTGGGCGGGCCTGGGCTGGGTGCTGCCGGTGGCTGCGACGCTCGCGCTGGTGATGACGATCGCGACGCTCAACCTGGCGATCGGGCACTTCGTCGAGGGCAAGGCGCGACGCGCGGTGATCGAGCTGTTCGGGCAGTACGTGTCGCCGGAGCTGGTGCGGCGCATGGCGCGCCGTCCCAAGGCGTACCCGATCGAGAGCCAGAACAAGAGCCTGACGATCCTGTTCGCCGACGTGCGTGGCTTCACGCGGATCGCCGAATCGATGGATCCGCAGGCACTGCGCGAGTACCTGAACCGCTTCCTGACCCGCATGACCGAGGTGGTGCACCGGCACGAGGGAACGGTCGACAAGTACATGGGCGACGCGATCATGGCGTTCTGGGGCGCGCCGATCGACGACCCGCAGCAGGAGGACCACGCGCTCGACGCGGCGATGGAGATGCTGCGCGCGGTCGCGGCACTCAACGAGGAGTTCGCGCAGCGCGGCTGGCCGCCGCTCGCGATCGGCATCGGGATCAATTCGGGCACCGCGAGGGTCGGCGACATGGGGTCGTCGCTGCGCAGGACATACACGGCGATCGGCGACGCAGTCAATCTCGCCGCCCGCTTCGAGGCGCTGACCAAGCGCTTCCAGCTGCCGATCCTCGTCGGCGAGACGACCGCGCGCGGCGTGACCCGCACCGAGCTCGACGCGCTCGGCGAGACCGACGTGCCGGGGCGCAATGAACGGGTCCGCGTGTTCAGCCCCCGCGTGCTGGTCGCGAAGGCGAGCGAGCGCGCGCTCGAGACCACCGCCTGAGCGCGGCGTGGAACTCACCGTCCTCGGTTGCAGCGGCGGCATCGGCGGGGGCAACCTGCCGCGGGGCGCGCGCGCCAGGACGACGTCGTTCCTGCTCGACGACGACGTGCTGATCGACGCCGGCACCGGCGTCGAGGACCTGAGCGTCGAGGCGCTCGCGAAGATCGACCACGTGTTCCTGTCGCACTCGCACCTCGATCACATCTGCGCGCTGCCGCTGATGGTCGATTCGGTCGGCGCGATGCGCCGGACACCGCTGGTGGTACATGCGCTCGCCGAGACGATCGCCGCGTTGAAGACGCACGTCTTCAACTGGGTGATCTGGCCGGACTTCACCGAGATCCCCCACTACGAACGGCCGTGGATGCGCTTCGAGCCGATCACCGTCGGCGGCGTCGAGAAGGTCGGTGCGCGCCGCATCCGGGCGATCGCCGCCAATCACACGGTGCCGGCGCTCGGCTTTCACCTGTCGTGCGACGCGGGCTCGATCGTGTACTCCGGCGACACGTGGCCGAACCCGGAGTTCTGGCGCACGGTGAACGGCATCCGCGACCTGAAGTACCTGATCATCGAGAACGCGTTCTCGAACAAGGAGCAGGATCTCGCGATCACCGCGAAGCACCTGTATCCGGTGCAACTCGGCGCCGAACTCGAGAACCTGCGCATCGAGCCGAAGGTGCTCGTCACGCACCTGAAGCCGTCGGACCGCGCGCTGATCGCGCAGGAGATCGCGGCCTGGGCCGGGCGGTTCTCGCCGCAGATCCTGCAGTCGGGCGACCGGATCGTCGTCTGATCGGCGGTGCCGATACCGCCACCGGCGGGTCGGGACCCCTGGGTCACTTCACTTTCGTGTCCGGATCGCGATGTCGCGGGGTGACCGAACGCGGCAGCAGTGACGGGAATCGTCACCTCCGACCTCGCTGGATTGTCAGGTGCTGTCAAGCCGCGTAACGGCCGTTACAGGCGTGCGAGCGCCGCGCCGTCCGTCGGCCCGCGCGCGCCGCCGGTGCAGGCTGGCACGGAGGCGGCATTGAGGACGGTGTCGAAGAAGACCGGTGGCTCGATCTCCGCGCCACTTGCAAATACCAGGCTTCAAAGGAGCCAACAATCATGATGCTGAAGCGTGTGCAGAAGGGTTTCACCCTGATCGAACTGATGATCGTGGTTGCGATCATCGGCATTCTCGCGGCGGTCGCGATCCCCGCGTACCAGGACTACACGGTGCGTGCTAAGGTGACCGAGGGCCTGTCGCTGGCGTCGTCGGCGAAGGCGGCCGTCACCGAGAACGCGTCCAACGGCGCGCCGTACGCGTCGGGCTGGCTCGCGCCGGCGTCGACCAACAACGTGGCGAGCGTCGCGATCAACCAGGCCGCCGGCTACATCACGATCACCTACGGCGCGTCGATCGACGGCGGCGGCAAGACCGTCGTGCTGAACCCGATCGACGGCAGCAAGACTGCGGGTGCGCTGTTCTCCGGCGGTACCGCGACGGCGACGACGATCCCGAGCGCGGGTTCGGTGAGCTGGACCTGCACGTCGGCCGCGTCGCCGGCGGGCGTGCTGGGCGTCAAGGGCACGCTCAACAGCAAGTACGTGTCGGCGGAGTGCCGTACCTGATCACGTCGATGTGACGTCGAAAGGACCGCCGCGAGGCGGTCTTTTCGTTTGAGGTGCCGTGATCGGTCACCCCGCAGGACACGCAGTCGACGCGATCGCCCGTTCGTCGGGCGCACGCCGCCGCCGGTTCCGGCTGGAACGAGGGCTGCATGCATGCGGTCATCGCTGCGACGATCCCACTGCGAGTGGGGGGTCGACTCGATGCAGTCCCACCCCCACAGGAGCACACGATGGCAATGAACAAGATGCAGAAGGGCTTCACCCTGATCGAACTGATGATCGTGGTCGCGATCATCGGCATTCTCGCGGCGGTCGCGATCCCCGCGTACCAGGACTACACGGTGCGTGCGAAGGTGACCGAGGGCCTGTCGCTGGCGTCGTCGGCGAAGGCCGCCGTCACCGAGAACGCGTCCAACGGTGCGCCGTACGCATCGGGCTGGCTCGCGCCGGCGTCGACCAACAACGTGGCGAGCGTCGCGATCAACCAGGCCGCCGGCTACATCACGATCACCTACGGTGCGTCGATCGACGGCGGCGGCAAGACCGTCATCCTGAACCCGATCAACGGCAGCAAGACGACCGGCGCGCTGTTCTCCGGCGGTACCGCGACGGCGACGACGATCCCGAGCGCGGGTTCGGTGAGCTGGACGTGCACGTCGGCTGCGTCGCCGGCGGGCGTGCTGGGCGTCAAGGGCACGCTCAACAGCAAGTACGTCTCGGCGGAGTGCCGCAACTGATCGCGTCTCGCCTTCGATCCGAAAGCCGCCTGCGGGCGGCTTTTTCCTTTCGTCCGCGCGAAACGGGATCGTCGACCGCCGTAGACCGTCGCGCGCCGTCCGCCGACTTACGCTGCGCGTCACATCCTGACGCTGGTGGGCGGCAACGACGGCGCGACGGCGGTTCGCGACGGTGCCGCAAACGGCGCGTCGAGGGCCTGCGGCACGGTCGGCCGCCTTCCGTCGGCCCGGAGGCGCCGCCGGGGTCGGCTGGAACGGTCGATGCATCAGGAGGCTCGTAGTCTCGACGGTGCCCCCGAGAACGGCACCGGTTTTCAAATCTAGTCTGCTTTCGAAGGAGCACAAGATGGCCATGAACAAGATGCAGAAGGGCTTCACCCTGATCGAACTGATGATCGTGGTCGCGATCATCGGCATTCTCGCGGCGGTTGCGATTCCCGCGTACCAGGACTACACGGTGCGTGCGAAGGTGACCGAGGGCCTGTCGCTGGCGTCGTCGGCGAAGGCCGCCGTCACCGAGAACGCGTCCAACGGTGCGCCGTATGCGTCGGGCTGGCTCGCGCCGGCGTCGACCAACAACGTGGCGAGCGTCACGATCAACCAGGCCGCCGGCTACATCACGATCACCTACGGTGCGTCGATCGACGGCGGCGGCAAGACCGTCGTGCTGAACCCGATCAACGGCAGCAAGACCGGGGGCGCGCTGTTCTCCGGCGGTACCGCGACGGCGACGACGATCCCGAGCGCGGGATCGGTGAGCTGGACCTGCACGTCGGCGTCGTCGCCGGCGGGCGTGCTGGGCGTCAAGGGCACGCTCAACAGCAAGTACGTCTCGGCGGAGTGCCGTACCTGATCACGTCGATGTGACGTCGAAAGGACCGCCGCGAGGCGGTCTTTTCACGTCCGACCGCCGCTCGCGGCGGCCTGCGACCAGAAGCGGCACGATTCGAAGCACGCGCAGCGCATGCGCGAGCGCCTCACCCAAGCGTCAATCGGAACATCATGCGGCACCAGAAAGGCTTCACCCTGATCGAGCTGATGATCGTCGTCGCGATCGTCGGCATCCTCGCGGCGATCGCGCTTCCCCAGTACCAGGACTACACGGTGCGCGCGAAGGTTTCCGAAGGCCTGGCGCTCGCCAGTTCGGCGAAGGTCGCTGTGGTCGAGAACGCGATGAACGGCACGCCGTACGCGTCGGGGTGGTTGCCGGTCGGCGCCACGCCGACCGTCGCCGGCATCACGATCAACCAGGCGGCCGGCTACATCACGATCACCTACAGCGCCGCGATCGACGGTGGCGGCAAGACGCTGGTGCTCAACCCGATCGACGGGTCGCGCAGCGGTGGCACGCTGTTCAGCGGTGGCACGGCCAGCGCGACGGCGATCCCGTCCACCGGCATCGTCACCTGGACCTGCGTGTCGGCGTCGTCGCCCGCGGCGGCGATCGGCGTGAAGGGCACCTTGTCGAGCCGGCTCGTGCCGGCCGAGTGCCGCACCTGAGGCGCGTCGGCACGGCATGCACGCGTCGATCGCCGCCGCGCCGGTGCGCGCAGGCCCCGGTGCCGGCGCGCGATCCCTGGGCGACGCGCGTGCGTACTGGCGACTGATCGCCTACGTGTCGGCGCTGCTCGCGTCCCTCGGCTGGACGCTCTACGCCGGCAAGGACCTGCCCTGGGACGCGGTGAACCACCACCTGTACCAGGGCTTCAGCGCCGCCCACGACCGCTTCGAACGCGATTTCGCCGCGGTCGGCTTCCAGGCCTACTTCAATCCGTATCCGGAGCTGCCGTTCTACCGGATGGTGATGGCCGGCTGGCCATCGGCTGCGATCGCCTGCACGCTCGCGCTCGTACACGCGCTGAATCCGATCCTGTCCTACGAGCTCGCGCTCGTCGTGGGGCAGGGTAGCGGCCCGCGCCGCGCGCAGGCGATCGCGCTCGCGGCGATGGCCTCGTGCATGCTCGACCCGGTCTTCCTGCAGGTGCTCGGGACGAGCTACGCCGACGCGACGACGGCGACGCTTGCGCTCGCGGGCCTGCTCGCCTGTGCGCACGCGACCGCGCGCAACTCGCAGGCCCTGCTACTCCTCGGTGGTGTGCTCGCCGGACTGGCGACGGGGCTGAAGCTGTCGAATTTCGTGGTGGCCGTGGGCGTTGCGGTGCTCGCCGCGGCGATCGACGGGTCGCCGGTGGCGCGGATCCGCCGACTCGCCGTGACCGCCGCCGGCGGTGTGCTCGGCTTCGGCGCTGCCGCCGGATGGTGGGGATGGCAGCTGTGGCGGCACCACGGCAACCCGTTCTTCCCGTTGTTGAACCAGTGGTTCGCATCGCCCGATTTCACGACCGAGGTGCTGGTGCACCGGCGCTTCGTCCCGCAGTCGCTGCTCGAGTTCGCCGTCCGGCCCTTCGAAATGGCGCTGCCGCGATCGGGCGTGCACGTGGAGGGCATTGCGCCGGACGCGCGCTTCGCGCTGCTCCTGACGCTCGCCGCGGTCACGGGGATCGTCGCGCTGTCGCGCGCGGCGCGTGATGCGAGCCCGGATCGCCGGCGTCGATTCCGGATTCGATTGCCGATCGCGACTGGCGATCGGATCTTCGTGGCCCTCGGCCTGGCCCTCGCGGTCGCGTGGGTGCTCTGGCTGACCGGCTCGGGCAACTCGCGCTACTTCATTCCGATGCGCATGGTCGCGAGCGTCCTGCTGCTCGGCTTCATCGCGCGGGCGTCGTGGCTGCACGGGCCGTCGCTGGCGATCGCGTTCGCGGTCCTGCTCGGCGCGCAGGCGGTGCAGTCGGGCGCCGCGGTGGACGCGCGACTCGCCGGCCGCAGCTGGGACGGGCCGTGGTATCCGGTGTCGGTGCCCGAGCCGCTGTCAAGGACGCCGTACCTCTACATCGTCGCCGACGTGCAGGCGCCGGGCTTCCTTCTGCCCTTCCTCGCGCCCGGGTCCGGCATGGTCAACATCGGTGGCTTCAACGCGATCGCGCCGGCGAGCCCCGGCGGCGATCGGGTCGCCGGGATGATCGATCGGCGGGCAGCGGCGCTGCGCGTCCTGGTCGGCGTTCGCAGGGCGCCGCTTCACGCGCTGCGCGCGGACGGCGTGTTCGCCGACATCGATCGACGCATCGGCCGCTTCGGCCTGCGCGTCGACGACGGTGATTGCGAGACGATCGATTTCCGCCGGGGGGCCGACGCGGCCGCAGCTGCGCCAGCCGCCGGTGCAGGCGACGCGGGCGCGCCGGGCGTCTCGCTAGAGGCGTCGCGCTACCTCGCGTGCCGGGCGATCGCCGGTGCCGTCGGCGCGGCCGCCGCCGGCATCGCGCCGGCAGCGCTCGAACGCGCCTTCGATCGGATCGAGGATGCGTGTCCGCGGGTGTTCCAGCCGCGGCGCAGCGTCACGGTGCCGACCGGCGCGTCGTGGTCGCGCCTCTACGCGAACACCGACGTGCGGCTCTGGGCAACCGGGGACCGGATCGTCCACCAGGACGTCTTCAGGGGCGGCGCCCTGCACGATGCCGGCCGGATCGCCGACTGGCAGACGGGCGCGCCCGCGATCGAATGCCGGATCGACCCGCCGCGCGCGCAGCCCGCGGCGCCAGGGGCGCGCTGACGCAAGCGCGGTCCGACGCGGCAGGGTCGACGTCGCGCACGGGCCGCGCCGTCCGCCGTTCGTGCACGGATCGCCGCCGCCGGGCGCCGACACGCTTGCGGCCCCGAGGCGGCAGTTCGGAAAATTTCCGATCGGGATCCATGACCAGGAGATGCACATGCGGACCGGCGAGCTTGCGATCGATTCCACCGAGGCCCCTGCGCGCGCGAGCACCCCGTCGGGGTTCGGCGATCGCCTCCGTGCGTCCGGCGTGCACCTGCTGATCAGCTTGTCGGTCGCCGCGGCGGTGCTGCTGCTGGTCTACGGCTACTGGTACCGGGCGCCGCTCGATCGCGTGTCCGGCGTCGGCGAGATCCTGCTGCTGCTGCTGGCCGTCGACTGCACGCTCGGGCCGGTGCTGACCTTCGTCGTCTTCAATCGCGCGAAGAAGAGCCTTCCGTTCGACCTCGCGATGATCGCGGTGCTCCAGCTATCGGCGCTGGCGTACGGCCTGCACACGCTCGATGCCGGCCGCCCGCTGTACCTGGCTTTCGTCAAGGACCGCTTCGAGCTGGTCGCGAGGGCGGACCTGGAGCCGGAGGACCTGCGGGCGGGCGCGTCGAATCCGCAGGCGCGGATCGACTGGTTCGGGCCACGGGTCGTGGCCGTGACGATGCCGTCGGACGCTGCGCGTCGCGAGGCCATCATGCTCGAGTCGGTGGCGGGGGGCCGGGACGTCCAGCACTTCCCCGACCTGTACGCGCCGTACCAGAGCCAGCGCGAACAGGCGCTGTCGCGCGCGCTGCCGCTCGAGCGCCTTCGCACGATCGACCCGGCTTCGTCGGCGCGGATCGACGCCGCGCTGGCCAGCGCGGGGCGTGCGGCGGACACGGTGCGCTTCCTGCCGGCCCGCGGTCGGCAGGCGGATGCGGCGGTACTGATCGACGCGCAATCGGCCGAGGTCGTCGCGATCGTCGAAGCCTCGCCCTGGCGCTGAGCGCGCGGCGCCGACACCGCGCCGCGCCGCCCGCGGCCCGCGACCCGCGACCCGCGATGTTGGGCGCCCGATGCAGCCGGGCGATGCCGGTCGGTCTGCAGGCGCCCTTCGTCGGTGGCCGCCCGCCGTCGCTGCGTCGGGTCATACAGTGAGCATCCACGGCGCGCGACGCGCGCCCTCGAGATCGGAACGCTGCGGATGATCGATGGCATGGTCGGTTTGATCGAACGCGCTGCCGGCGCGACCGCCGATCGGCGACGCGACGGGCCTCGCCGCGACGCGTCGCCGGACGACGGCGCGCCGGCGCCGGCGCTGCCCGTCCCCGCTGCGGCGGCGCGCGCGAGCACGTGCGAGATGACGATCCTGATGCCCTGCCTGAACGAGGCGCGGACCCTCGCCGCCTGCATCGGGAAGGCGCGCGCCTTCCTCGACGCGTCGGGCATCAACGGCGAGGTCCTGGTCGCGGACAACGGCTCGACCGATGGATCGGTCGAGATCGCCCGGCGTTGCGGCGCGCGGGTGGTCGCGGTCTCGTCGCGCGGCTACGGCAACGCGCTGATCGCCGGCATCGACGCGGCACGCGGGCGCTACGTCGCGATGGGCGATGCGGACGACAGCTACGACTTCGGCACCCTCGGCCCCTTCGTCGCACGCCTGCGAGAGGGCTACGACCTCGTGATGGGAAACCGCTTCGAGGGCGGGATCGGTGCCGGCGCGATGCCTGCGCTGCATCGCTACCTGGGCAACCCGGTGCTCAGCCTGATCGGCCGCGTGCTGTTCCGCGTGCCGATCGGCGACTTCCACTGCGGGTTGCGCGCGTTCCGTCGCGACGCCATCCGCTCGCTCGCGCTGTCGGAGCCGGGGATGGAGTTCGCGAGCGAACTGGTCGTGAAGGCCGCGCTGCGGCGCTTGCGGATCTGCGAGGTGCCCACGACGCTGGTCAAGGACGGCCGCGACCGTGCGCCGCACCTGCGAAGCTGGCGCGACGGCTGGCGGCACCTGCGATTCCTGCTCGCGCTCTCGCCGCGCTGGCTCTTCCTCTATCCCGGCCTCGTCTTCCTGATCGCCGGGTGGGCGACGCAGCTGGTGCTCTATCCGGGGGCGTTGCGCGTCGGCGCGATCGGCTTCGACATCCACACGATGGTCTTCGGCGCCGCCAGCGCGCTGATCGGCGTGCAGTTGTGCGTCGTCGCGTTGCTGGCGAGATGCGCGGGCATCAGCAGCGGCCTGTTGCCGGATTCGGGTCCGGCGGCCAGGCTGTTCGACGCGTTCCGCCTCGAGAGCGTGCTGGTCGTCGCGATCCCGATGCTCGTGGCGGCGGCCGGGTTGGCGCTGCACGCGGCCGGCGCCTGGAGCGACACCGGATTCTCGGCGATGCGCCCCGGCGAGATGCTGCGCCCGATCGTGCTCTCGCTGACGCTCGCCGTGAGCGCGATCGAGATCGTCGCCGGTGCCTTCTTCATGCGCTTGCTGCAGTACGCCGCCGATGGCTCGCGCGGGCGGCGTCGAGGTTGAGATGAGGCACGCGTTCGCGATCCCCGCGTACGGCGAGTCGCCGTACCTGCACGAGTGCATCGCCTCGCTGCGCGCGCAGACGAGCGGTTCGTCGATCGTGCTGTGCACCTCGACGCCGAACGCGCACATCGCGGCGGCGGCGCGCCTGCACGGCATCGCGCTGAAGATCAATCCGCATCGCGGCGGCATCGCGTCGGACTGGAACTTCGCCCTCGAGGCACCCGCCGCCGACCTGGTCACGGTGGCCCACCAGGACGACGTCTACGCGCCGGGCTACGGCGACGCGGTCGTGTCCGCCATCCGCGCGAACCCGGACGCGTCGATCGCCTTCACCGACCACGCCGAATACGGCCCTCACGGGCCGAGGCCTGCGAACCTGAACGTGCGCATCAAGCGCGCGCTGGTGCGTCGCGCGTTCGGTGCGTCGACGGTGCTGCGCGACGTCGCGTCGAGGAAGCGTCTGCTCCGGCTGGGCAATCCGATCAGCTGCCCGAGCGTGACTTTCAATCGCCGTGCGATTCCCGACTTCAGGTTCTCGGACGCGTTCACGGTCAACCTCGACTGGGACGCGTGGGATCGCCTGGCCGAGGGGCCGGGTGCGTTCGCGCTCGTGCGCCAGCCGCTGGTGGCGCACCGCGTGCATCCCGGCACCGAGACGAGCGCCAGCATCGTCGACCGCCGGCGACTGGACGAGGACCGCCGGATGTTCCGGCGGTTCTGGCCCGGACCCGCGGCGCACATCGTCCTCGCGATGTATCGTCTCTCCTACCACGGGAACCGAACGTGATGCCGGGCTCGACCTCGGCCGGCATCGCCGCGCGCAAGCCCGCGTTCTCGCCCGGCAGGGCGATTCGCCGCGTGCTCGGCCCGACGCTGGCCCGGGTGGTGGGCGACGCGTACCGGGCGATCTTCGTCGACCTGGACGCCGTCGCGGACGCGATCGCGCCGTGCCTGCCCGCCGGCGCGCGGGTGCTCGACTGCGGCGGCGGAGACGGCTTTCCGCTGAACTTCCTGCTGGCGCGTCGTCCCGACCTGCGGATCACGCTGGTCGATCCGTCGGCCTCGGCGGGCCAGTGGATCGACGCCGCGTGGCGGTCGAAGGTCGACGTCCACCCGGGACTGACACTGGCCGGCTACGTCGAGCGCCACGGCTTCGATCACGACGTCATCCTGATGAGCGACGTCGTGCACCACCTCGCGCCGGCGCCCAGGCGCGAGGTCTTCGCCACGATCGCTGCGTTGTCGGCGCGCCGCCCCGGGCTGTTGCTGCTCGTCAAGGACGTCGAGCCCGGCAGCCCGCGCGCGTTGCTCGGGCTGTGGTCCGACCGCTACCTGACCGGCGATCGCGACGTCGACCCGATCGGGCAGCGGGCGCTCGACCGGCTGGTGCGCGAGACGCTGGGGCCGTGCGAGCGCCTGGCGACGCGGCTGCACGACGTCGACCCGCCCAACTACGCCGTGCTCTACGCGCTGCGCCCGAGCGCATCGCGCACCGCCCGATGAGCGCTAGCGTGTGGCTGATCGTCGTCGTGACGGCCAACACCGTGGCGAGCCAGCTGCTGCTCAAGCGTGCGCTGATGCCGCTCGGCGCGGTGACCGACGGCGCGGGGCTGTCGCGGCTGGTCGCCTTCGCGGCGACGTCGCCGCTGGTCTACGCGTCGCTCGCGCTGCAGGTGTCCGGCTACCTGATGTGGATGGTGATCCTGTCGCGCGAGAAGATGGGCGTCGCGGTGGCGCTGTCGGGAGCGTTCTTCTACGCCTCGGTCACGCTGCTGGCGTGGATGCTGCACGGCGAGCGATTGAACCTGGCGCAGCTGCTCGCGATCGGGCTGATCACCGCGGGCGTCCTCATCCTCAGCGGCCAGTCGGGCTGAGCCGCGCGCGGCGCCGCGCGGGTACGTCGCGCGAGCCCTCGGCCTCAGAGCCGCGTCTGCACGACGTAGCCGAAGCTGAGCAGCGGAAAGCAGTATTCGGCGGCGTTGATCACCGACTGCCCGAACCGCACGCCGGCGTGCGTCGCACCCCGCGTCCTCGCGAGCAGTTCGACGAAGTGCGAACGGTACGGCGTGATCGTCCAGTCGTCGAATCCGGAGCGCCGCAACAGCGTGTTCAGCGTCTTGTACGAGTGGATCGCGAGATGATCGACGTGCGTCGACTCCCGGCCGACGAGTCCGACCAGCGTGTTGTGGATCGCGGTCGCGTTGGGCGTCGACACGAGCAGGGTCGCGCCGCGAAGCGGCGCGATCGAACGCAGCGTCGCGAAGAATCCGAGCGCGTTGTCGAGGTGCTCGATCAGTTCGCCGGCGACGACCACCTCGGGGCGCAGCGCGTTGGCCGCCAGGAAGTCGTCGAGCGCGTCGAACGCGACACGGTCGATGCGGGCATTCGGTGCGGTGACCGTGCCGGATTCGGGCACGGCCGGCGAACTGTCGATGCCCTGGACGCGGGCGGCGCCGCGCGCGATCTCCTCGTGCAGCCAGGTGCCGCGGCCGCGCTTGGCGGCGAACGCGGTCTCGTCCATCGCGCCGAGATCGAGCACGACCTTGTCGGCGCAGCGCGACGCGATGTGGCGGATGCGGTCGACGGGGCGCGCGACCGACAGCTTCTCGAAGGGCGTGTACGAGAGCGCCTGCATCAGGATGCGCGGCCGGCCTCGCGGGCGATCTGCAGGAACGCATGCACCGCGTCGACCGGCGACGGCGCGTCGAAGACGGCCGAGATCACCGCGACGGCGTCGGCGCCGGCGTCGAACGCGGCGCGCGCATTGGCCGGGGTGATGCCGCCGATGCCGACGATCGGCAGGCCGAGCTCGCGCGCCTGCCCGAGCACCGACAGCGCCGCCGACGGCGCGGCGGGCTTGGTGGGGGACGCGAACAGGCTTCCGAACGCGAGATAGTCGGCGTACGGGGCGGCGGCACGCGCACGGTCGACGCTCGCGTAGCAGGACACGCCGATCAGCGGCGCCGGGCCCGCTTCCCTGCGCGCGACCCGCACGTCCGCGTCGTCCCGGCCCAGGTGGAACGCGTCCGCGCCGAGCTCGATTGCGAGTTCCCAGTCGTCGTTCACCACCAGCAGCGCGTCGTGGCGATCGCACAGCGCGAGCAGCGCGAGGATCTGCTCACGCCGCAGCGCGCGGTCGGCGCGCTTGTTGCGGTACTGCAGCAGTCGGGCACCGGCGCCCAGCACGCGTTCGGCGTCGGCGGCCAGGCGCTGCGTGTCCGGCTGGTCGGGGGTGACCGGGTACAGGCCGCGGAACACGCGCCGGTCGCGCGCGCCGGTACTCGCCGCCACGACGCCTGCTACCCGATCGTCCTGCCTCATCGCCCTCTCCGATGCGCGTGCGCCGGCCAGCTCTCCCGGCGCGGCAAGGAAGGCTTCGGCACCCGCCCCACCATCGATCCGCTCCCGTCGATGGCTCGTCGGTCGCCGCGGGTAAGATCCCCGCTCTTTCATTCTAATGACGAGGAGTTCTTCATGAGCGACGTCGCGCCTTTCAAGACGTGGATGTGCCTGATCTGTGGCTGGATCTACGACGAGGAGGCCGGGTTGCCGGATGAAGGGATCGCGCCGGGCACCCGCTTCGAGGCGATTCCGATGAACTGGACGTGTCCGGAATGCGGGGCTCGCAAGGAAGATTTCGAAGTGGTTGAGATTTAGGTCGTAAGTGCTTCATTTTCAATGAACTTCTTTGACCGATCCAGCCACGGTAGGTACACTCCCGTCAGGTGAGGATGGACAGTCATGAGCGAATTGGAGGCGATCGCCGGCCTTAAGGTCATGGTGATCGATGACAGCAACACGATCCGGCGCAGTGCCGAGATCTTCCTGAAGCAGGCGAAGTGCGAGGTGATCCTGGCCGAGGACGGCTTCGATGCGCTCGCCAAGATCTCGGACCACGTGCCCGACATCGTCTTCTGCGACGTGCTGATGCCCAAGCTCGACGGCTACCAGACCTGCGCGCTGATCAAGAAGAGCCGGCGATTCAGCGACATCCCGGTAGTGATGCTCTCGAGCAAGGACGGCCTGTTCGACCGCGCGCGCGGCCGCCTCGTCGGCTCGCAGGAGTACCTGACCAAGCCGTTCACCAAGGACACGCTGCTGAAGTGCGTCGCCGAGCACAACACCCGCCTCGGCACCGTCGGGATGGCGGTCTAGCGCGGCCATGGTGACGAGCATCAAGCAAGGCGCCGAGACCGCGACGACCGGAGGCGACGACGGGTGCGATGCGCTGCTCGCCGCCGACCTGAGGGCCCGCGCGATCGAGCGCGCCAGGACCGCGGACGACCCGGCGTCGAAGCCGGGGCAGAAGGCGGTACCGAAGCCGGGGACGCTGCCCGGGTGCAAGATCCTCGTCGTCGACGATTCGGCGACCGAGCGCTTCTTCCTGTCGGATCTGCTGTCCAAGCGCGGCTACACGGTGGTCACCGCCGAGAGCGGCGACGAAGCGGTCGCGAAGGCGCGCGCCGAGCGGCCGGCGCTCGTCGTGATGGACGTGGTGATGCCCGGCATGAGCGGGTACCAGGCGACCCGCGCGATCAATCGCGACCCCGCCACCCAGAACATCCCGGTGATCCTGTGCACCAGCAAGTCGGCCGAGAGCGACAAGGTCTGGGGCCTGCGGCAGGGCGCGCGGGACTACGTGGTCAAGCCGGTGGACATCCCCGACCTGCTCACCAAGATCGCCAAGCTGGCCTGAGGAGCGCATGCCGATGTCGTCGTCGACCGTCGAGAAGCAGGGCCACGCGAAGGCCGTCGGTTCCAAGCCAGCGCCGGACGGCGAGCAGGGCGGCGCGGCGATCGCCCGCACGGCGGCATCGGCGGCCCGGCTGGGCATCGCGATCGGCCCCGAGCGCCTGCTGATCGACCTGTCGGAGGCGGGCGAGATCGTGCCGCTGCCGCCGGTGATCGTGCCGGTGCCGCTGACGCGCGACTGGCTGCACGGCATCACGAACCTGCGCGGCTCGCTGTTCACCGTCGTGGACCTGCGCCGCTTCGCGCTGGGCCTCGCGACCGAGACCGGAAAGGAATCGCGGATCCTCGCGTTGACGCCGGCGCTCGACTTCAACGTGACGATCGTCGTCAGCCGCATGCTCGGGCTGCGGAACACCGCGTCGATGAAGCCGCTGCCGGCGCCGGGCGCAGCCGGCGAGGCCGCGGCCTCGCAGTTCGCCGACCTCGTCGGCCGGCCGTGGCTCGGACCCTGCCACATCGACGCGGAAGGCCAGCGATGGCGCGAACTGAGCCTGTCCAGGCTGATCCGCGACCCGGCGTTCCTGTCGGTCGCACGCAACGACCTGCGCGGCTGAAGGACTCGCGATGGCCTTCAAGCTGCCGACCGTCGCGATGCCCTCAACGGCGGGCAAGGACCTCGACCCCGACACCGCGATCATCGACGACCTGACCGAGGGCCTGTTCGAGGACACCTCGGTGCGCACCGCCGGCGACTTCGACCCCACCGTCGTCGGCCGAGGCGATGCCGCCGGCACGAACGACGAAACGCCGGTGCGCGGACGTCGAAAGAGCGAAGGCCGTCGCGCGCGCGACCGGGCCGAACGCGTCGGCGACGCCACGCCCGACGACGCGTCGGCGCGCGAGACCGACCTGGCCGCCGCCGCCGCTGCACTCACGCGCAAGAGCGGCGGCGCGAAGGGCAAGCAGCACGGGTTGGAACCCGGCTTCTCGGTGCCGTGGCTCGGCCGCCAGCCGCTTGCACGACAGGTCAACATCCTGTTGTCGGCGATCGTGATCGCGGTGTCGCTGGTCGTGTATTTCGGCACGATCGAGATCCGCGGCAGCCGGATCGCGAGCCTGCAGGCCGAGGTCGTCAACGGTGCGATGATCGAGTCGCAGCGCTTTGCGAAGGCCGCCGCGGTCGCGGTCCAGGGCAACGACACCGCCTTCGCACAGGTCCGCGACAGTTCGCAGGCGATCGCGGGAGCGATCTCGCTGATGCTGGGCGGCGGCCCTATCCAGGGCGAGACCGTCGACCGGCTGAGCGAGCCGCACGCATCGGTCGCGAGGCGGATCGAACGGCTGTGGAACGACATCGAGCCGGACGTCGCGAAGGTGCTCGCGTCGCAGGGGCGCGCCGCACTGACCTCGACCGAGGCCGGTCGCGAACTCGCGAACCGGCTGTTCGTGCGCGGCGAGCAGTTGTCGGACACGATCAACGTCGTGCGACAGGCGGCGCTGTCGTTCAACGACCGGCAGAAGAGCAACCTGACCGCGATCCTCGCGTCGGCGCTCGCCGCGGTGCTCGGCTTCCTGCTGCTCGGCAAGGCCTACTACGACGAGACCTGGCGCAAGGCGCTCGAGGCGCAGCAGCAGCGCGCGCAGGCCGAGCGCCTCGAGGGCGACGCCAAGCGCATCAACGACCTCAACCAGGCGGCGATCCTGCGGCTGATGAACGAGCTGCAGGAAGTCGCCGACGGCGACCTGACGGTGCAGGCGACGGTCTCGGACGACATCACCGGCGCGATCGCCGATTCGGTCAATTACACCGTCGAGGAACTGCGCGACCTGGTGGGGCGGATCAACCGCACCGCCGCGGCGGTCGCCGAGGCCTCGGATCGCGCGCAGGTCACCGCGTCGGGCCTGCAGGCCGCCAGCGACCAGCAGAGCCGCGAGATCCGTTCGACGGGGGAGTCGGTGCTCGCGATGGCGGCGCAGATCAAGCAGGTGTCGCTGTCGGCCGCGCAGTCCGCGAGCGTCGCGAGGCAGTCGCTGTCGGCGGCGGACACCGGCCGCGAAGCGGTGCAGAACGCGATCGCCGGCATGAACGGCATCCGCGACCAGATCCAGGAGACCGCCAAGCGCATCAAGCGCCTGGGCGAGTCGAGCCAGGAGATCGGCGAGATCATCGAACTGATCTCGGACATCACCGAGCAGACCAACGTGCTCAGCCTGAACGCGGCGATCCAGGCCGCGTCGGCGGGCGAGGCCGGGCGCGGCTTCACCGTCGTTGCCGAGGAGGTTCAGCGTCTCGCCGAGCGCAGCGCCGCGGCGACGCGGCAGATCTCCGCGCTCGTCAAGGCGATCCAGACCGACACGCACGATGCGGTCGCGGCGATGGAACGCAGCACGCAGGGTGTCGTCGAGGGCGCGCGGCTGTCGGACGAGGCCGGCACCGCGCTCGGCGGCATCGGGCAGGTCTCGCGCGAGCTCGCCGACCTGATCATGGACATTTCGCGGACCACCGAGGACCAGGCCGAGTCGGCCGAGCTCGTGGCGCAGAGCATCCAGCGCATCCTGCTGGTGACGGAGCAGACGAGCGAAGGGACCCAGCAGACCGCCGGTTCGATCCTCGCGCTGTCCGAACTCGCGCGCGAGTTGAAGAACTCGGTCTCGCGCTTCAGGGTGGGCTGAGATGGATATCGACGTCGTCGCGTTGTCGTGGTGCCTGCCGGAGATCCGGCAATCGCTCGCGAAGGCCTGCGAGGCAATCGACGCACACGTCGCGACGCGACACGCGGCGGGCGCCGCCGGCACGCTGTCGGCGGTCGACGCGCTCGCGGGTTCGGACAAGCACCTGAAGGAGGCGCGGCTTCACCTGCACCAGGCGCACGGTGCGCTGCAGATGGCGGAGATTCCCGGCGTTTCGGTCGTCACGCAGGAGGCCGAGTTCCTGCTCGAGCGCGCCTCGCAGGGCGAGTTCGACCTCGACGCCGAGGCGGCGCTGCACATCGCGCGCGCACTGAACGCCGTCGTCGAATATCTCGAGGACCTCCAGAGCGGCTCCAACCTGCCGGCGGTCGTGCTGTGGAACGAGTACAAGGCGCTGCTCGAGGCGCGCTCGGCCGAGCGCGTCGATCCTGCCGACCTGTTCTTCCCCGACCTGGGCATCCAGCCGCCGGCGCACGTGATGGCGGCCGATGCGACCGACGTCAAGGCCGACATCGGCATCCTCGCCGCGCGCGCGCGCGGCGAGTTCGAGCGCGGGCTGCTCGGGTTCCTGCGCGGTCACGACGTGCCCGGCGCGATCGACACGATGCACGCCGCACTCGGGCGGCTGCAGGGCGCGAACGTCGGTCGCTCGGCGCGGGCGTTCCTGTGGCTCTCGCTCGCGGTGCTCGACGCGGTCAAGCATCGCGCGCTGCCGGTCGACATGCACGTCAAGCGGCTGGTCGCGCGGGTGAACCTGCAGGCGCGGCGCACGCTCGAGAACGGCGATCCGGTCGCGGACCGGATGCTCAAGGACCTGCTGTTCCAGGCTGCGCGCGCCGGCGACGGATCGCGGCTCGCGACCGAGGTCAAGCGCCACTACCGTCTCGCCGGCGCCGTGCCGCGCGACTTCGACCGTCCGCGCTACGGGCTCACCGATCCGGCGGCGCTGGGTGCGGCGCGCGAGTCGATCGTCGCGGCGCGGCGGGCGTGGGAATCCTTCGTGCAGGGATCGGCGGATGCGCTGGGCGCGTGGCAGGAGGCGGTCGCGACGCTGCGAGCCGCGCTCGGCAGCCTGCCCTGGCCGGGCATCGTCGTGCTCGGCGATGCGTTGCATGCGGTCGGCGACGTCGCCGCGACGCCGCCCGCGGCGGACGATCCGATCGGACTCGAAGTCGCGACCGCGGTGCTGTTCGCTGAGGAAGCGCTCGATACCGGGCTGCGCACCGATGCCGATTTCGACCTGCGCGCGCGACAGCTCGGCGAGCGGCTCGACGCGATGCTGCGGGCGTCGGCCGATGGCACCGGTTCGCGCGAGGCCGACACGCCGGCGTGGCTCACCGAGGTGTCGCGCAAGGCGTCCGAGCGGATGACGACGTCGGCGTTCGTCGCCGAGCTCACCGCGATCCTGCGACAGTGCGAACAGGCGCTGGACGCGTACTTTCGCACGCCCGCCGCGAGTGGCGCGCTCGCGCAGCTCAAGCCGCTGTTCGCGCAGTCGATCGGCGTGTTCCGCGCGCTCGGCCACGACGACGCGGCCGCTGCCTGCGTCGCGCTGGACGAGGACGTGCAGTGCATCGTCGACGGTCGCGGCGGCGCGAGCGAGGCCGATCACCAGCGCATCGCCGCGAACCTGAGCGCGCTCGGCTTCTTCGTCGAATCGCTGCTCCAGCCCGAAGGGCAGGGACCCGAGTTCCGCTTCGACGCCGAGCGACGGGAGCTGCGCGGTCGCGTCGGCGAACGCCGTGCGGTCGCGCGCCCGGTCGACGAGGACGCCGCGCTCGCCGCCGCCGAGCTGGACGACGCGATCGGCGAGGCCGACGCCGGCTCGACCGAATCGCGCATCGCCGCAGAACGCGATGCGATCCGCCCGTGGCTCGCGCTGCTCGAGGCCGCGCCGCGCTCGCCGGACGTCCATTCGAACCTGCAGCGCTGTCTCGCGGCGCTCGAGCGCGACGCGATGCTGGTCGACGATGCCCAGCTCAAGCGCGACGCGATCGATGCGCGCGCGATGCTGGAGGCGATCTCGGCGGACACCGGCGATGCCACGCTGATCGCGAAGGCGAGCGCGAAGCTGGCTTCGCTCGCCGGCGTCGCCGCACCGGTCTCGGCGTCTGTCGCAGCCGACCCGTCCAGAGGCGCGACGAGTGCCGGCGCGGCAGCGGCCGAGGGCACTGCCGGTGCGACGGGCAGCGCGTCGCCGGCGGCGGGCGCCGCGGACGACGACGGCGAAGGCGAACTGCTCGAGATCTTCCTGCTCGAAGCCGAGGAAGTGCTCGAGGCGATCGCGGTCGGTATCGGCGCGAGCCGCGAGGCGCCGTCCGACCAGGGCGTGCTGACCACGATCCGGCGCTCGTTCCACACGCTCAAGGGCTCGAGCCGCATGGTCGGGCTCGACGCGTTCGGCGCCGCCGGCTGGGCGTTCGAGCAGGTGATGAACAAGTGGCTCGCCGACGAGCGCCCTGCGACGCCGGAACTGCTCGCGCTCATCGAGGAAGGACATGGCCTGTTCGGCCGCTGGGTCGCCCGGCTGCAGGACGATCCGGCCGCGGTCGAGCACGCCGACGAACTGATCGGCCGGTGCGAGCGGCTCAGCGGCGTGGAGGCCACGCCGGCCGCGGGGGCCACGACGGTCGCGGGGGCCACGACGGTCGCGCCGGCGAAGGACGCCGCGCCGCGACCGGGTGCCGCACAGTCGCCGGCCGCTGCGAGCGCGTCGGTCGCTGCGAGTGCGCCGGTCGCCGCGAGTGCGCCGGTCGCCGCGACGGTCCCGGAATCGCCGGCCCGGCAGCCCGAGACGGTGGAGGCGCCTGCCGCAGCCGCTCGGCCGGACCCGTCGACGCAGGATGCCGACGTCGTGGTCGGGACGCGCACGCTCGCGCGCCCGCTGTTCGATGTCTTCGTGGCCGAGGCGCGGACGCTCCGCGCGACGATGAGCTCGGCGCTCGGCGCGTGGCGCGATGCGCCGGGCGAGGCGGCGCCGCAGGTGCTGGTGCGCGCGCTTCACTCGCTCGTCGGCACCGCGCGGCACGTCGGCCTCGAGCCGGTGCGCGCGCTGGCCGCACCCGCCGAACGCATCCTGCTCGACCATGCCGAGTCGGGCGTCGCGATGCCGTCGGCCGAACAGGCTCGGATCGGGGCGGCGGTGAAGACGATCGGGCACATGCTCGTCGCGTTCGAGAACCGTCAGGAGCCGCAGGCCGACGTCGACGTCGAGGCCGACCTGGACGCGCTCGCGCGGCAGTGGGCCGAGATCGCATCGCGCCGCGCGTCGGCCGACACGCCGGCGCCGCAGGCGGCGGGGCTGCCCGAGGACGCCGTCGGTGCGGTCGCGGTCGAGGTGCCGATCGATGCGGCCCCGATCGACGTGGCGCCGGACGATGTGGCTCCGGTCGATGTGGCCCCGATCGACGTGGCTCCGGTCGATGTGGCCCCGGTGGATGTGGCGCCGGTCGCCGTGGCCGCGGTCGACGTGACCCCGGTCGACGCCATTGCGCTCGACGCCGTGTCGGACACCGCGACCGGCGACGGCGAGGACGCCGCGGCCGACGCGCCCGACAGCGAGGACGGATCGGTCGACGACCTGCAGGCGCAGGCGATCGACGACGCGTCGCAGGAGGCGATCGACGCGGTCGAATCGCAGGCACGGGCACCGCAGCTGACGACGGCGCTGCCACCGCTCGCGGGGGCGTCGTCGGCATTGCTCGAGACCGAGAGCGACGACCCGTACGAGGGATTGCTCGACGAACTCGACGCCGATCTGGGCTCGGTCTTCTTCGAGGAGGCCGACGAGCTGCTGCCGGCGATGGACGGCGAGCTGCGCCGCTGGCACGCCGACCCCAAAGGCGCCGACGCGCCGCACGCGCTGATGCGGCTCGCGCACACCGTCAAGGGCAGCGCCCGGATGGCCGGCGCGATGCGGCTCGGTCAGATGGTCCACGAAATGGAGACCCGCGTCGAGGACGCGCTCGCGAGCGCATCGATCGACGCGGCGCTCGTCGACGAGCTGCTCGCGTGCCACGACCAGGTGATGGCGAGCTACGAGGCCTTGAAGCATCCGGCCGAGGCGGCGCCGGCGACGCCCGTGAAGGCGGCGTCGGGGCCGAAGCGCGCGCGCAAGGCGCCGGCCGCCAAGGCGACGTCGAAGGCGGCCAAGGCGAAGGCCGCCGAGGCGTCGGCCACGCCCGAGGCCGCCGCAGCGGGCGCGAGCGTCGCGCCGGCGACGGCGCAGCCGGTCGCGGCCGGCACGAGCGACCCCGTCGCTGCCGTGCCCGTCGCCGCAACCGGCGAGCCGGTGGGGACGACGCCGGCGCCGGGCACGGCGGCGCCGCAGCAGTTGATCCGCGTGCGCGCCGACCTGCTCGACCGGATGGTCAGCGAGTCGGGCGAGGTCGCGGTCGCGCGCGCGCGGCTGGACAACGAGATCGGCACGATGCGCCAGTCGATGGCCGAGCTGGCGGAGAACGTCAATCGGCTGCGTTCGCAGCTTCGCGAGATCGAGATCCAGGCCGACACGCAGATCCAGACCCGGAACGCGCAGGCCCGCGACGCCCGCGAGGATTTCGATCCGCTCGAATTCGACCGCTACACCCGCTTCCAGGAACTGACGCGCATGCTGGCCGAGTCGGTCAACGACGTCGCGACGGTCCACCAGAACGCGGTGCGCGCGCTGGAGGCGGCGACGCAGGACCTCTCGCGCCAGAACCAGGTGGCGCGAAGCCTGCAGCAGAACCTGATGCGCGTGCGGATGGTCCAGTTCTCGACGATCGCCGATCGGCTCTACCGGGTGGTACGGCAGGCGGCGAAGGATTGCGACAAGCGGGTGACGCTCGAGATCGGCGGCGGCAACGCCGAGATCGACCGAGGCGTGCTCGAACGCATGGCAGCGCCGATCGAGCACATGCTGCGCAACTCGGTGGCGCACGGCATCGAATCGCGCGAGGCGCGTGTCGCGGCCGGCAAGGCCGAGACCGGCGAAGTGGGCGTCGCGGTGAAGCAGGAAGGCAACGAGGTGATCCTCACCTTCACCGACGACGGCGCGGGGCTCGACTACAAGCGCATCGAGCAGCGCGGCCGCGAGCGCGGGCTGATCGCGAAGGGCAAGGTGCCGACCGAACGCGAACTCGCGCAGCTGATCTTCGCACCCGGCTTCTCGACCGCGCAGGTGGTCACCGCGGTGGCGGGACGCGGCGTCGGCATGGACGTCGTGCGGGCCGAGGTCAGCAGCATCGGCGGTCGCATCGACATCGAGTCCAAGGCGGGCGCCGGCACGCGCATCGTGATCCACCTGCCGGTCTCGCTCGCGGTCAGCCAGATCGTGCTGCTCGGCGCCGGCAAGGCGCGCTTCGCGTGCCAGGCGGCGCTGGTCGAGCGGATCATGCAGGTCAAGCCCGAGGAACTCGCCGCGGCCTACGACGCGCACAGCATCGAGTACGCCGGCGAGCAGTTGCCGCTGTTCTACCTGGGAAGCCTGCTCGAGTTGCCGAACGCGAGGCCGCTCGCGCAGCGCCTGTCGCCGGTCATCGTGCTGCGCAGCGGGCCCTCGCGCATCGCGCTGCACGTCGATTCGGTGGTGCCGAACCAGGAAGTCGTCGTGAAGAACGTCGGCCCGCAGTTGTCGCGGATGACCGGCATCGCGGGGGCGACGGTGCTCGGCAATGGCGAGATCGTGCTGATCCTGAATCCGGTGCTGCTCAGCGCGGCGCGTCCGTCGGCGCAGGCGGGTCACGGCGACACCGCCCATTTCTCGGCGACCGAGATTCCGAGCGCCGCGACGGTGATGGTCGTCGACGATTCGGTGACGGTGCGCAAGGTCACGCAGCGGCTGCTGGTTCGCGAGGGCTACACCGTGCTGCTCGCGAAGGACGGCGTCGACGCGCTGCGCCTGCTTCAGGACACGGTACCCGACGTGATGCTGGTCGACATCGAGATGCCGCGCATGGACGGCTTCGACCTGACGAAGAACGTCCGCGCCACCGCGCGCCTCGCCGCGACGCCGATCATCATGATCACGTCGCGAACCGCCGACAAGCATCGCAACCACGCGATGTCGCTGGGCGTCGACGTGTTCCTCGGCAAGCCGTATCCCGAGGACGAACTGCTGCGCCACGTGGCCGATTTCGTCGCCGCGAAGCGCGCGGTGGCGTCGTCCTGAACCTGCGTTCCCGCGCCACCCGGCGCGGTGGGCGTCGCACGCGACGCGCTCAGTCGCGCGCCGTGGCCACCGCCGCCTTGAAACGCGCCAGCGTCTCGACGCGCGCGCGCGCGTGGTCGACGATCGGCGCCGGGTAGTCGCGTCCCAGCACCACGCCGGCAGCCGCGAGCGAGACCGGCGACGCGAGCCACGGCGCGTGCACCGCGTCGTCGTCCAGCGCCGCGAGCGCGGGCAGGTACCTGCGGATGAAGTCGCCGCGCGGGTCGAATCGCCTGGACTGCGTCACCGGATTGAAGATCCTGAAGTACGGTTGGGCGTCGCAGCCGGTGCTCGCGGCCCACTGCCAGCCGCCGTTGTTCGCCGACTGGTCGTAGTCGTTGAGGTGCGCCGCGAAGTAGCGCTCGCCCTCGCGCCAGTCGATGCCGAGGTCCTTCGTGAGGAACGACGCGACGATCATGCGAAGCCGGTTGTGCATGAAGCCGGTGCGGTTGATCTGGCACATCGCGGCGTCGACGATCGGGTAGCCGGTGCGCGCCTCGCACCAGGCGGCGAAGCGGGCGTCGTCGCGCACCCAAGCGACCGCCTCGTACTCGGGCTTGAACGCGTGGTGGACGACGCGTGGGTGGTGGTACAGGATCTGGGCGTAGAAATCGCGCCAGATCAGTTCCGACAGCCAGGTCGCGGCGCCGAAGCCGGGATCGCGCAGCGCGCCGTGCGCGATCGCGAAGCGGCAGGCCTCGCGCACCGACACCGTGCCGAATCGAAGGTGCACCGACAGCAGCGAGGTGCCGCGCGCAGCCGGGTAGTCGCGCTGCTCGTCGTACTCGCGGATCCGGTCGGCGAACGCGTCCAGGCACGCCTTCGCGCCGGCTTCGCCGGGTTCGATGGCCAGCTGCCCGAGGTTGGTCCGCTCGAAGCCGAGCGAGGCGAGGGTATGCGCCCGATCGGCGCCGGCGTCGGCGGGGTACTGCGTCGCCGTGGGCTGCGCGGGCGCGAGCACGCCGTTCGCGCCGCCGGCGACGACGCGTCGTTCGGCGACGTCCTCGCGCGTCAGCCGCGCGAGCCACGCGCGCTTGTAGGGCGTGAAGACGCTGAACGGGCGGCCGGCGCCGGTGAGCACTTCGTCGCGCTCGAACACGACGTTGTCCTTCGCGTACAGCAGGCGCCGCCCCTGGGCCTGGAGCGCTTCGCCGACCGCGTGATCCCGGCGGATCGCAGCCGGCTCGTCGTCGCGTCCGCAGAACACCGCGTCGACGTCGAGCTGTCCGGCGAGCGAAGGGATCGCCCGGCTCGCGTGCGCGTGCAGGGTGATCAGGTGGCCGCCGGACGCGGCGAGCGCGGCGCGCAGCGCATCGACGCAGCCGACGATGAACTCGACCCGGCGATCCGCGCGCGACGGCAGTTCGTCGAGGATCTCGCGGTCGTACACGAACACGCAGTGCACGCGACGGACCGATTCGAGCGCGAGAGCGAGCGTCGCGTTGTCGTGGATGCGCAGGTCGCGGCGGAACCAGACCAGGGCCGATCGGAGCGGAGCCATGCCGCGATGATCCCCGAAATGCGCACGACCCGTCCGGGCGACCCGGCGCCGCGCGGGCCGATTCGGCGGGGTGCGCGGCGGCGCGCGCGACCCATTACAATGCCCGACGTGCCTGAATCCGCCGCCAGTATCGACCTGAGCAACCACTTCCTGCTGGCGATGCCCGGCATGGCGGATCCCAACTTCTCCGGCGCGATCGTGTTCGTCGCCGAGCACAGCGAGAAGGGCGCGCTCGGCCTCGTCGTGAACAAGCCCACCTCGATGACGCTGGCGACCCTGCTGTCGCGCATCGAGCGCGACGGCGAACCGCCCGACGACGCGCGCACCGCGCCGCCCGGCCCGTCGCAGCCGGTGTTCTTCGGCGGCCCGGTGCAGGGCGATCGCGGCTTCGTGCTGCACCAGCCGGTGGGAAACTGGAACGCCACCGTGAAGATCGGCGAGGACATCGCGCTGACGACCTCGCGCGACGTGCTCGAGGCGGTTGCCGACGGGCGCGGACCGGCGCGGCTGCTGGTGACGCTCGGCTACGCCGGCTGGGGGCCTGGGCAGCTCGAGGCCGAGATCGGCCAGAACGCCTGGATGACGATGCCGGCGGATCCCGAACTGCTCTTCGACACGCCGGTCGCCGAGCGCTTCAACCACGCGTACCGGCGCCTGGGGATCGATCCGGCGCTGCTCTCGCCGCAGGCCGGGCACGCATGAACCCGCCTCGCACGGTGCTCTGCTTCGACCACGGCAGCCAGCGGATCGGCGTCGCGATCGGCAACACGCTGACCGGCCGCGCACGCCCGCTGTCGATCGTGAAGGTGGCCGGCGTCGATCGCACCTTCGCCGAGATCGAGGCCCTGCTCGGGCAGTGGAAGCCCGACCTGCTCGTCGTCGGCCGGCCGCTGCGCCCGGACGGCAGCAGCCAGCCCGCCACCCTCGCGGCCGAGAAGTTCGCCCGCAGGCTCGAAGGCCGCTTCCGCCTGACGGTGCATCTGGTCGACGAGCGCTACAGCACGCTCGAGGCGCGCAGCCGGATGCGCGAGGACCGGGACGCGAACCGGCTACAGGCCCGGATCCAGGACGGCGACGACTCGTACGCGGCCGCTGTGGTGCTCGATCAGTTCCTCGCGACCGGGCGCGACGCGTGCGCGCCGGTGAGCGCGATCGGTGCCTCGGGGACGTGATGCGCACGCTCGACGCCGAAGCGCTGTACCGCACGCTGCTCGAGCGCGTGCGGGCGTCGCTCGCCGGCGAGGCGCGCGGCCGCCTCGCGCTGATCGGCGTGCAGACCGGCGGCGCGTGGATCGCCGAGCGGCTTCACCGCGACCTGGGCTTGCCGGCCGACCTCGGTTCGCTGTCGAGCGCGTTCCACCGCGACGACTACGGCGAACGCGGATTGCCGACGACGATCCGTGCGACCGAGATCGCCTTCCCGGTCGACGACGCGCACATCCTGCTGGTCGACGACATCCTCTACACCGGTCGCACGATCCGCGCGGCGATCAACGAGATATTCGACTACGGTCGGCCGCGACGCATCGAGCTCGCGGTGCTGATCGATCGCGGCGGTCGCGAGCTCCCGTTCCAGGCCGAACACGTCGGCGGCGTGCTGCCGCTCGCGGCGCCGGCGCGCTACGTGCTCAGCCAGGAAACCTCGGGCCGGCTCGCGCTTCGGATCGACGACGGTGAATGACGAGGCCCGCACCATGAGCGCCGTTGCGACGACGCGCCGCACGACGAGGCGGGCGCGATGACCGGCCGCCACCCGCAGCTCACCGCCGACGGGAAGCTTCGTCACCTGCTCACGCTCGACGGGCTGCCTCGGGAGCTGGTGCACCGGATCCTCGACAACGCGGCGTCGTTCCTCAACGTGTCGGATCGCGAGGTGAAGAAGGTGCCGCTGCTGCGCGGGCGCTCGGTGTTCAACCTCTTCTTCGAGAACTCGACCCGCACGCGGACGACCTTCGAGATCGCCGCGACGCGGCTGTCGGCGGACATCGTCAACCTGAACATCAATACCTCGTCGGCATCCAAGGGCGAGTCGCTGCTCGACACCATCGACAACCTGGCGGCGATGGCGGCCGACATCTTCGTCGTGCGCCACTCGCAGAGCGGCGCACCCTTCCTGATCGCGCAGCACGTGCGCGACGACCTGCACGTGATCAACGCCGGCGACGGGCGCCACGAGCATCCGACGCAGGGACTGCTCGACATGTACACGATCCGCCACTTCAAGGGCGACTTCAACCGCCTGAGCGTGGCGATCGTCGGCGACATCCTCCACTCGAGGGTCGCGAGATCCGACATCCACGCGCTGACCACGCTCGGCGTGCCTGACGTACGCGCGATCGGGCCGCAGACCCTGCTGCCGGCCGGGCTCGAGCGGATGGGCGTGTCGGTGCATCACGACATGAAGCGGGGGCTGAAGGACGTCGACGTCGTGATCATGCTGCGCCTTCAGAACGAGCGGATGCGCGGCGCGCTGCTGCCCAGCGCGCAGGAGTACTTCAAGCACTACGGCCTGACCGCCGAGAAGCTCGCGGTGGCGAAGCCCGACGCGATCGTCATGCACCCGGGGCCGATGAACCGCGGCATCGAGATCGAGTCCTCGGTGGCCGACGGCGTGCAGTCGGTGATCCTCAAGCAGGTGACCTTCGGCATCGCGGTGCGCATGGCGGTGATGAGCATGGTGGCCGCGTCGTGAGCCGGCTCGCCACGCCGCGGCTGTCGATCGTCGGCGCCCGGGTCGTCGATCCGCTCACCGACACCGATCGCGTCGTCGACCTGCACCTGGCCGACGGCAGGATCGCGGCGATCGGCGCCGCGCCCGAGGGTTTCGCCGCCGATCGCCGCATCGACGCGAAGGGGCTCGTGGCCACCGCCGGCCTGATCGATCTCTCGGCGCACCTGCGCGAGCCCGGCAACGAGTATCGTGCGAGCCTCGAATCCGAGATGCGGGCCGCGGTCGCCGGCGGCGTCACCTCGCTCGTGTGCCCGCCCGACACCGACCCCGCGCTCGACGAGCCCGGGCTGGTCGAGATGCTCAAGCACCGCGCGCGCGGCCTGGCGCTCGCGAGGCTCTATCCGCTGGGCGCGCTGACGCTGGGCCTGGCGGGCGAGCGCATCGTCGAGATGGCCGAGCTGACCGAGGCGGGTTGCGTCGGGTTCTCGCAGGCGCACTCGCCGGTCGTCGACACGCAGGTGCTGCTGCGGGCGATGCAGTACGCCGCCACCTTCGGCTTCACCGTCTGGCTGCACCCGCTAGACCCGCATCTGGGGCGCGGCGGTGTCGCGCACAGCGGACCGGTCGCGACGCGTCTCGGGCTGCCGAGCGTGCCGGTGATCAGCGAGACGGTCGCGCTGCACACGATCTTCGAACTCGTTCGCACGAGCGGCTGCCGCGTGCACCTGTGCCGGCTGTCGTCGGCCGCCGGCATCGAGCTCGTGCGTGCCGCGCGTCGCGAGGGGCTGCCGATCACCTGCGACGTCGCGGTCCATCACCTGCACCTGACCGACGTCGACATCGGCTGGTTCGACGGCCTGCACCGCGTCGACCCGCCGTTTCGCGGGCAGCGCGATCGCGACGCGATCCGCGCCGGCCTGCGCGACGGTACCGTCGACGCGATCTGCTCCGACCATACGCCGGTCGACGACGACGCGAAGCACCTGCCGTTCGGCGAGGCCGAGCCCGGCGTCAGCGGGCTCGAGCTGCTGCTGCCGCTCGCGCTCGGGTGGGCGGCGCAGGAGGGCATCGCGCTGTCGCGCGTGATCGACCTGCTGACGCGCGCGCCGGCCGCCATCATCGGCCCGTCTCGCGCGGCGGCGCTTCCGGGCACGGTGCCATCGGCCGACACGGCGCGCGCCGACGGCCTTGCCGGCCCGGCCGGATCCGGAGCCGACTTCGCCGGCGTCGCCGTCGGCGCCGCTGCCGACCTGTGCCTGTTCGATCCGGACGAGCCGTGGGTCGTCGACCGGGGCAGCCTGTGCAGCCAGGGCCGCAACACGCCGTACCTCGGTCGCGAACTCGTCGGTCGCGTGCGCGCGACCGTCGTCGCCGGCCGACTCGTGCACGAGCGGGCCTGAGCGCGATCAGCCGGCGCTCGATGTCCGCCCGCGTGCCGGCAGATCGTGCGAGCGCCTCTCGGGCGATCGCGCGGCTGTGGCGGCTGCCGCTGCTCGTCGGCCTGCTGGTCGGGGGCATCCTGACCGAACTCGTCGTGTTCCCGCTGCTGTCGAGCCGACGCCGGCGCACGGCCATCCGGCTGTGGTCGCGCGCGCTGCTCGGCGCGTGCGGGCTCTCGCTCGAGGCCGACGCGCGACTCGCCGGCCTGGCGCCCGGCCGGATGATCGTCGCGAACCACGTGTCGTGGCTGGACATCTTCGCGATCGATGCGGTCGCGCCGGCGGCCTTCGTCGCCAAGGCCGAGATCCGGCGCTGGCCGGTGCTCGGCCTCCTGGTGGCGTTCGCCGGCACCGTGTTCATCGAGCGTGCCAGGCGCCACGCGGTGCACGAGGCGATCCTGCAACTGCGCGAACGCATCCGCACCGGCTATCCGGTCGCCGTGTTCCCGGAGGCCACGACCTCCGACGGTCGGCGCCTGCTGCCGTTCTACGGCAACCTACTGGAGGCGGCTCGGCAGGAGAATGCCGAGGTGCTGGTGGTCGGGCTTCGATACCGCGATGCCGCCGGCATGCCGTCGGCCGAGACCGAGTACATCGGCGAGCAGACTTTCATCGGCAGCCTGTGGCGGATCACAGGCGCGTCGGGCCTGCGGGTCGAGGTGAGCCTGGTCGAGACGCTGGCGGTCGGGGGGCGCACCCGCCAGGAGCTCGCCTCGGCCGCGCGGCTCGCGCTCAGTCGCCGGCTGGGTCTGCCGCTCGAGGACACGCCTGCTGGAACACTTCGCCGTCTTCCAGCCTGACCGCCGACAGCGCGTTGCCCCACACGCAGCCGCTGTCCAGTCCCACGAGGCCTGGGCGGCGCAGGAGGCCCAGGGTCGACCAGTGGCCGAACACGACGGTCCGGTTCGCCGTGCGCCGGTTCGGCATGTCGAACCAGGCGACGCGGCCGGGCGGCGGCGACGCGGCGGAGCCCTTGGCCTGCAGGTCGAGATGGCGTTCGGGGCTCATGAAGCGCGCGCGCGTCAGGATGTTGACGATCACGCGCAGTCGGGCGTCGCCGCTGAGCGATTCGTCCCAGCGGCTGGGGGTGTCGCCGTACATCACCGACAGGAAGTCGCCCCAGTGCGGGCCGCGCAGGACGGCCTCGACCTCCGCGGCGAGCGCCATCGTGCGCGCCGTGTCCCAGCCCGGATCGAGTCCGGCGTGGACCATCAGGAAGTCGCCCGACAGCACCGCCAGTGGCCGATTGCGCAGCCAGTCGAGCAGCGCGCGGCGCTCGGGGTGCCGCAGGATCGTGTCGACGGTGTCGCCGGCCTTAGGGCGACGCACGCCGCAGGCGATCGCGAGCAGGTGGAGGTCGTGATTGCCGAGCACCGCGCGGGCGCGCGCGCCGAGCGCGCGCACGTGCAGCAGGCAGCCGAGCGAGTCGGGGCCACGATTCACCAGATCGCCGGCGAACCACAGCGCCTCGGCGGGCTCGGTGTCTGCCCGGGCGAGCAACTGCTCCAGCGGCCGGCGACAGCCCTGCAGATCGCCGATGGCCAGCGTCACCCTGCGACGCTCATCCGGGGCTGGCGTCGCCGCGTGCGAGCGCGGTCCGCGTGGCGCGCGCGAGCGTCAACGGATCGTCGATCATGACGGGCATCGCCGGCACCTCGATCGCGACGACCGGCGCCTGCGGCTTCGCGTCCGTGCCAGTGCCCGCGGCGGTGGTGATGGCCGTGGTGATGGCGGTCGTAGCGGGGGCGGCAGGGGCGGCAGGGGCGGCAGCGATCGGCGCCGCGCGCCGCTTGATCAGCTCGTAGTCGGGGCCCGGCGCGGGCTTGTACTCGGGCACCCACTGCGCGAGCGTCGCACGGACCTCCTCGTCGCGGTACGGGCCGGCCGACGCGAGCCACTCGCCGACCTGCCCGTCCCACGCGATGCCGGCGGGCTCGACCGCGCGGGCGACCCGCAGCTTCGCGTGCGGCGTCGGCAGCGTCTTCTCGTTGTCGGCGAGCAGTTCCTCGAACAGCTTCTCGCCCGGGCGCAGGCCGGTGTACTCGATCGCGATCTCGTTGTCGGAGAAGCCGGACAGCCGGATCATCGTCTGGGCCAGGTCGGCGATGCGGATCGGCTCGCCCATGTCGAGCACGAAGATCTCGCCGCCCCGGCCCATCAGGCCGGCCTGCAGCACGAGCTGGGTCGCCTCGGTGATCGACATGAAGTACCGCGTGATGTCCGGGTGCGTGACCGTGACCGGGCCACCGCGGTCGATCTGCTCGCGAAAGCGCGGGATCACGCTGCCGCTGGAGCCGAGCACGTTGCCGAAGCGCACGATCACGACCGGCAGGCCGTGGAGGCGGTAGCGGAACTGCAGCGCCATCTCGGCGAGCCGCTTGGACGCGCCCATCACACTCGTCGGGTTCACCGCCTTGTCGGTCGACACGTAGACGAACTTCTCGACCTCGAAGCGCGCGGAGACGTCGGCCAGCACGCGGGAGCCGAGCGAATTATTGCGCACGGCCTGCCAGGTGTTGTCCTGCTCGAGGATCGGGACGTGCTTGTACGCGGCCGCGTGGTAGACGACCGACGGGGCGTAGCGCACGAAGACCTCGATCAGCCGCCGCTCGTCCTTGACGTCGCCGACGATCGGCACCGTCGCCAGCCCCGGGAACGCGTGCCGGAGCTGCTCGGTGATCTGGTAGAGCGCGTACTCGTTGAGCTCGAACAGGACGAGCCGCGTCGGGCGGAAGTTCGCGATCTGGCGGCACAGTTCCGAACCGATCGACCCGCCGGCACCGGTGACCAGCACCGACTTGCCTTCGAGCAGGTGGCGCAGCCCGCTCGAATCGAGCTGGACCGGGTCGCGGCCGAGCAGGTCGTCGACCTCGACGTGGCGGATCTGCGAGACCTTGACCTTGCCGCTCATCAGCTCGTGCAGGTCCGGGATCACCAGCAGGTTGATGTGGGCGCGCTCGCACAGGTCGAAGACCCGCTGGCGCAACGCGTGGTCGGCGCGGCCGACCGCCAGGATCGCGTTCTGGCAATTGCTGTCGTGCGCGATCTTCTCGAGCTGGTCCCAGGTGCCCAGCACGCGCTTGCCGGCGATCTGGCGGCCGAACTTGCGACGGTTGTCGTCGAGCAGGCCGACGACGAACCACGACTGGCTCCGATTCAGTTCGTCGATCAGGCTGAGCGCCGCGCTGCCGGCGCCCAGCAGGATCACCGGCTGCGGCACGACGTGCGGGCGGCGCCTCGCGCCGACCTTCTCCTTCCACCAGCGGTACAGCAGCCGGCCCGCGCTCATGAACAGCACCAGCAGCAGCGGATTCAGGAAGTACAGCGAGCGCGGCACGCCGAGCCCGTTGCGCCACAGCAGCAGCAGGATCGGGATGATCAGCGCGGAGACGCCGACCGCCATCGCGATCAGCTTGAGGTCGTGGACGGACGCATAGCGCCAGATGCCGCGGTACAGCCCGAAGTACACGAAGCAGCCCGCCTGCACCGCGAGCACGGCCGGCAGCGTCTGGAGCAGGATCAGCTGCGTGCCCGGCGTGAGGTCGAAGTTCCAGCGCAGCGAGAAGGTGAAGGTCCAGACCAGCGCCGCGACGACGAGGTCGTGGGCGATCGCGACGAAACTGCGGGGATTGGCGTTCAGGAGTCGGTTCATCAGCTCGCTTTATTGTTCGTTCCCGGCGGGTCGTCGGGCTCGCCGGCACCCAGGGCCCAGCAGACACCCATGACCGGCAGCCAGGCCATCGCCGCGATTCCCGGTCCCCAGGCCGGAAATTGGAGCGCGAGCAGCGACAGGGGCAGAAACCATGACACGTTGACGGCCAAGTATACAAGTGTGACCCGGGCGTGACTGCCCCATCGGCGCGCGAGCCGCTGATAGAGATGGCTGCGATGCGCGTGGGTCACAGCGTCGCCGCGCAGGAACCGCTTCAGCAGCGTCGCCGTGGCATCGGACACGAACATGCCTGCAACGATTGCCCAGAACCACGGCGTTGCGTATCCGCGCGTAACGCCGTGCATCCCCACGAAAAGGATCGAAACGCCGAGAAAGAGACTGCCGACGTCGCCCATGAAGACCCTTGCCGGCGCCCAGTTCGGACCGGCGAAGCCGAGCGTCGCCGCGAGCAGCGCGATCGCGTAGACCTCGGCGACGTCGAGCGGGCCGGTGCCGCCGGCGATCGCCGCGGCGACGCCGGTCGCGAGCATGAAGATCGCCTGCATCGCGGCGATCCCGTCGATCCCGTCCATGAAGTTGAAGAGATTGATCCACCATAGCGCTCCCACGAGCAGCACCAGTCCGGCTACCAGCGTGAACGACGGTGGCCACAGCAAGTTGCCGGCCTGCATCGCACCCGGCGCGTCGGGACCCATCGGCGTCGCTGCCGCGAGCAGCACCGCGGTGGCGGCCAGCGCCTGCGCGACGAAGCGCCAGCGGCGCGACAGGTCGGCGACGTCGTCCGCGAGCCCGACCATCGCGAGTGCGCCCGCCGCCGCGATGCCGAGCCAGGCGGGCATGCCGAAGGTGCCGCCGGCCGCGCCGAAGAGCGCATGGGCGAGGGTGCCGCCGATCGCGCCGACGACGATCCCCACCCCGCCGCCGCGCGGCGTCGGGACGGTGTGCGACGAGCGGGCGTTGGGCACGTCCTGCAGGCCGACGCGTCGCGCGACGGCGACGACGACGCGCGCGCCGAGCCAGCCGAGCACGGCTGCAACGGCGGCCGCCGCAAGCACGGCACCCCACTGCGAGGCCGCCTCCGGCGCCAGCACCGCTGCGCTCACTGGTGTACCCTCCCGCCGTCCCTACGGGCCGTCGCCTCCCCGAGGGAGGGCGAGCGCACCTTGGGGCGGCCCGGCGGCGCGCTCACTGGTGTACCCTCCCGCCGTCCCTGCGGGCCGTCGCCTCCCCGAGGGAGGGCGAGCGCACCTTGGGGCGGCCCGGCGGCGCGCTCATGCGGCGCGTCCACCGGTTGCGTCGTGCGATCCCGGTGACCGGGCGTCCGCGGCGAGCGCCTCGTCGGTCGATCGCCGCGGCGTCCAGTCGAAGCACTTGCGGAACGCTCGGTCGTCGAGCACCAGCGAGCCGCTCAGGCGCTCGAACTGCGCGTCACGGCCGGTCGCACGGGCGATTGCGCGAAGCAGCGCGGGCGGGCAGCCGAACAGGCGCGCGCGACGTCCGCCGGCGCGCGCGATCGACGCGACGAGGGCGGGGGTCGCCATCGGCTCAGGATCGCACAGGTGGTAGACGCCGCCGGGCGCGTCCGGCCGGGCGAGGATGCGCATCATCGCGTCGACCAGGTTGCCGACGTGCAGCAGGCTGCGCCGGTTGTCGATCCCGGCGAGCGGCAGCGGCCAGCCGGCGTCGATCGCGCGCTGCAGTTGCGCGAAATTGCCCTTGACGCCAGGTCCGTACACGAGCGGCGGGCGAAGCACGCAGATGCGCATCGGCGGCGTCGGGCCGTCGCCCCGGCGCGACGCGATCCGCGCGAGCTTGCGCTCGGCGGCGAGCTTGGCCAGGCCGTAGCAGTCCTCCGGTCGCGGCGGTGTCGATTCGTCGAGCGCCGAGCCGTCGCTGCGCTCGGCGATCGCCTTGATCGAGCTGACGAAGATGAAGTCGCGCACCCCGGCGGCCTGCGCGGCGCGCGCGAGCCGGTGCGCGGCCACCACGTTGACCCGGCGCAGCTCGCGAAGCGCGGCGCGGCGGGTCGCGCGATCGTTCGCATCGGCGTCGAGCGGACGGTGCGCGAGGCCGGCGAGGTGGACGACGGCGAGCGCGCCCGACACCACCTCGCGCCATTCGTCGACCGTCGCGTCGGCCGACGGCGACGCGACCCGATGCAACGCGGGCGCGTTCGCCGGCGTCGCCGGCGCGGTGTCGGTGTCCGACGCCGCGGCCGGCGTTCGCGACACCGCGCGTACCGCGCAACCGGCGGCCAGCAGACGCTGCACGAGATGCCGGCCGATGAAGCCGCTCGCGCCGGTCACGACGATCGGCGCGTCGATGCCCGCCGCCGCGGTGCGGCCCCGCGCGAGGTCGTGCGGGATGACCGGGGACGGCGTCGGGTCGGAGGAGGGCTGGCGTGGCACGGAATCCGGTGGCGGGATCCGGGGGATCGGTCGTAGCGGACCGCGCGATCCGCGCGGTGGCGCGAGGCCGGCGATCCCTGCCGATGGCGGTCGTTTTGCAACCGTCGGGTCGGCGCGCGGCACGGGCATCGCGGGCGCTGCGTTATTCTATGACCGCTTCGGTGCATGCCCGAATCCGCTCCTGCCGACGCTCGCCCGCTCCCGCCAACACCCGCCACGGCGCCGACCCGCCTCCCCGAGAAGCCATGACCTCCACGCCCCCGATCGCAGCCGGCATCTTCAAGGCCTACGATATCCGTGGCATCGTCGACGACACGCTGACCGAGTCGGCCGTCCGCTCGATCGGGCTGGTGCTCGGCGCGCGCGCGAAGGCCGCCGGCATCGCGAGCATCGTCGTCGGGCGCGACGGGCGCCTGTCGGGGCCGCGCCTCGCGGCCGCGCTGTCGTCCGGCATCACCGAGGCCGGTTGCGACGTGATCGACATCGGCATGGTGCCGACGCCGCTGGTGTATTTCGCGACCGTGCTGACCGGCTCGGGCTCGGGTGTCGCGGTCACCGGAAGCCATAACCCGCCGGAATACAACGGGCTCAAGATGATGCTCGGCGGCGTCACGCTCTACGGTGACGACATCACCAGCATCGGCACCCGGATCGCCGCGCCCGAGGGGCTCGCCGCGCTGAAGGCGGCAACCGCCGGCCGCGTCACGCAGCGCGACGTGCTCTCGGAGTACCTCGCGAAGGTGGTCGGCGACGTGAAGCTCGCCCGCCCGATGAAGATCGCGATCGATGCCGGCAACGGCGTCGCCGGTGCGGTCGCGCCGCGTCTGCTGAAGTCGATCGGATGCGAGCTGGTCGAACTGTACTGCGACGTCGACGGCAATTTCCCCAATCATCATCCCGATCCGGCGCACCCCGAGAACCTGCAGGACCTGATCGCCGCGGTGAAGGCGCACGACTGCGAACTCGGCCTTGCCTTCGACGGCGACGGAGACCGGCTCGGCGTGGTCACCCGGAGCGGTGAGATCGTCTTCCCCGATCGCCAGCTGATGCTGTACGCGAAGGACGTGCTCTCGACGCGGCCGGGCGCGCAGGTGATCTACGATGTCAAGTGCACCCGCAACCTTGCGCCGTGGATCCGGCAGCACGGGGGCGTGCCGCTGATGTGGCGCACCGGGCACTCGCTGATCAAGGCGAAGCTCAAGGAAACGAAGGCGCCGCTCGCCGGCGAGATGAGCGGGCACGTGTTCTTCAACGACCGCTGGTACGGTTTCGACGATGGCTGCTACACCGCCGCGCGACTGCTCGAGATCCTCTCGCGCGAGCGCGATCCGAGCGCGGTGCTCGAGGCGCTGCCCGATTCTCCGACCACGCCCGAACTGCACCTGAAGCTGGCCGAGGGCGCGAACTTCCGGCTGATCGAGGCGCTGCAGAAGCAGGGCGACATCGCCGGCGCGACCGAGATCAACACGATCGACGGCGTGCGCGCCGAGTATCCGGACGGCTTCGGCCTCGCGCGGGCGTCGAACACCACGCCGGTCGTCGTGCTGCGCTTCGAGGCGGACACGCCGCAGGCGCTCGCGCGCATCCAGCAGGGGTTCCGCAGCGCGATCCTCTCGATCGATCCGTCGGTGAAGCTGCCCTTCTAGGCGGCCGGCCGGCGGCGGTACGACCCGGTCAGCAGCATCCGATCCCCAGGACGGTCGCATCGAATCATGCCGGACGCGAGAAAGCTCTACTCGATGGCGTGGCGGCCTGCGCTCGGCCTCGCGTTCGCGCACCTGTTCTGGCGCAGCCTGCGGCAGCCGGCGTATCGGCGGCACTGGGGCGAGCGCGTCGGCCGCGCGACGCCGCGCACGGGGTCGCGGCCGGTGTGGATCCACGCGGTATCGGTCGGCGAGACGCGTGCGGCGGTGCCGATGATCCGCGACTTCGCGCAGCGCTTTCCCGACATGCGATTCCTGCTCACCCACATGACCCCGACGGGTCGGGAGACGGGCGCGCTCGAGCTCGGGCGCACGCTCGGCGATCGGCTCGAGCAGTGCTACCTGCCGTACGACGTGCCCTTCGCGGTCGAGCGCTTCCTGGACCGCTGGAATCCGGTGTGCGGCCTGATCATGGAGACCGAGGTCTGGCCGAACCTGGTGGCGGCCGCCAAGGCACGCGGCATCCCGATGGCGCTCGTGAATGCGAGGCTGTCGGCGCGCTCGCTCCGCAAGGCGCTGCGGTTCCGGCGCGTGATCTCGCCGGCATTCGCCGCGCTGGACGTCGTCGCGGCGCAGACGCAGGCCGACGCCGAGCGCATCGCGCGTCTGGGCCGGCGTGCCGATCTCGTCAGCGGCAACATGAAGTTCGACCAGGAGGTCTCGCGCGTCGCCCTCGCGGTCGGCATGCACTGGCGCAAGTTCGTCGGCCCGCGCAAGGTCGTCGTCGCCGCCAGCACGCGTGACGGCGAGGAGCGCCTGATCCTCGAGCGCTGGAGCCTGCAGGTGCTCAAGGGCAACCTGCGGCCCGACGCGCCGCTGCAGGACGTCCGCGATCTGCCGCTGCTGGTGATCGTGCCCCGGCATCCGCAGCGCTTCGACGCGGTCGGCGCGATGCTCGCCGACTACGTCGCGGCGCCGAATCGCGCGCGCCGCAGCGAGATCGACGAGAACGCCACCCAGCCCGGCGCGCTGGCCGACTGCGCGATCCTGCTCGGCGATTCGATGGGCGAGATGCAGCAGTGGTACGCGCTCGCCGACGTCGCGATCATGGGCGGCTCGCTGCTGCCCTTCGGGTCGCAGAACCTGATCGAGGCGAACGCGATGGGCTGTCCGGTGGTGCTCGGCCCGTCGATCTTCAACTTCGCCGAGGCGGGTGCCGAGGCGATCGCCGCGGGGTCGGCGAAGCAGGTCGCCGACACCGACGCTGCCGTCGCGATGGCGCTGAAGATCGCCGGCAACGACGCGCTGCGCGCCGACATGTCGCGCAAGGCGGTGGCCTTCGCGCAGGCGCATCGCGGCGCGAGCGCGAAGACGGTCGCTGCGGTGATGCGCTTGCTCGTGCCGCGTCCGGCCGGTGGGCCGCAGGCTACGGCATCGTCCGCCGGACCGGCCACCGGTTCCACCATCGGGTCTGCCGCGAGTTCGGCCGCCGGTTCGGCCGCCGGTTCGGCCGCGGGATCGACCGCAGGATCGACCGCCGGCTCACCCCGCGCACGCGCCGCCGACACGCCGCCTCAGCGGCAGCCGACCGTCGGCGCCGCGACGCAGCGCCACCCCGGCTGAGCTGAGCGCCCGCGGGACCCGCGCGACCGTCCCGCGCGTTCCGCGGTTCCCGCGGCGCAGGCTGGCGCGCGGCGCCGGCGCGCTAACGTGCCGGCGCGGGACGCTGCCGTGCCCCGGGTGCGACCGGCTTGGTGACCGCGTCGCCGCGTCGGCTCGGCAGGATCGGCGGGGGCGGTGCGCTGGGCGTGGGCAACGCGGACCCCGCAGATGGCGGCGACAGCAGCGCGTTGACCCGCGTCACGTCTTCGGCGCCGAGTCGGCCGGTCGCGGCCTGCAGTCGAAGCGAGTTGACGAGCACGTCGTAGCGCGCGCGGGAGAGGTCGCGGCGGGTCGAGAACAGCTGCTGCTGCGCGTTCAGCACGTCGACGTTGATCCGCACGCCGACCTGGTAGCCGAGCAGGTTCGATTCGAGCGCCAGGCGGCTCGAGCGCTCGGCGGCCTCGAGCGCGCGAGCCTGCTCGAGACTGGACACCAGGCCGAGGAAGACCTGGCGGGTCGCCTGCTCGGCGGAGCGCCGCGCGTTCTCGAGATCCATCTCGGCACGGCGCTGCGCGGCGACCGCCTCGCGCTCGCGGGCGTCGAGCGCGCCGCCGGCGTACAGGGGTACGCTCAGCTGGATGCCCGCCGACAGCTGCTTGGAGCGGTCGACGAGCGGGGAGCCGGTTGCCGTGCTGCCCTGCACGAGGCCGGCCTGGGACACGAGATCGACGACGGGGTACTTCGCGTACTTGGCGCGCTGGATGTCGGCCGCCGCGAGCTGCGAGGCGAGCTGCGCCTGCAGCACGGCGTAGTTGCCGGCGCGCGCGAGATCGGTCCAGTATTCGATGCGCGCGTCGGCCGGCGCCGGCAGTGCCGCCGTGCGATCGAGGGTCTCGAGCGCCTCGGCCGGCACGCCGGTGAGCGTGCGCAGCGCGGCACGCCGGACCGTCAGGTCGTTGCGCGCGGCGGCGAGCTGCGCGTCGTTCAGGTCGAGCCGAGCCTGCGCTTCCTGCTGGTCGGTGATGGTGGCGGTGCCGACTTCGAAGTTGCGCCGCGCCGCCTCGAACTGTTCGGCGATCGCGCGCCGCTGCGCCTGCGCCACCTCGAGCGCATCCTGCGCGGCGAGGACGTCGAAGTAGGCCTGCGCGACCCGCGTCAGCAGGTCCTGCTCGGCCTGCGCGAGCTGCGTCTCCGCGAGCCGGACGCCGATCTGCGCCTGGTCGATCGCGACGCCGTTGCCGGGCCGATAGAGCGGCACGCTGAGGCTCAGGCCGCCCTGCACGTTGTCGTAGCTCGTCCAGTCGGTGACGTTGGTGTCGACGCGCCCGGTGTTCACCGACGTGCTGGCGCCGACCGACGGCCGGAGCCCGGCGCGCGCCTGGGGCACGCGCTCGCTGATCGCCTGCAGGTTCAGTCGCGCGCTCGCGACCTGGGCGTCGAACTGGCGTGCCGCGACGTAGGCCTCCGACAGGTCGAGTGCGTACGCGGCCTGGGAGCAGCCGAGGCCGAGCGCCAGCGCCACGCCCAGGGCAGTGCGCGTGCGAGACGGGCGTCGCCGGACGGCGGGTGAAGCCGCCGTCGCGGTCGGGATCGAGGTGCGATTCATCGGGTGGGGTCCGGTTGCCGGCATGCCGGGTCTGGGCGCGCCGGCGGTTCAGTAGCGACCGACGGAGGGATCGTGGGACACCGCCCACGCATCGATGCCGCCGGTGAGATTGAACACATCGGAAAATCCGTTGCGTTCGAGGAAATGCGCGACGTGCATGCTGCGCGCGCCGTGATGGCACACGCAGACCGTCGGCGCGTCGGGATCGAGGCGCTCGAGCGAGGACGGGATCGCGTTCATCGGGATGTGCACCACGTCGTCGAGCCGCGCGCGCGCGAGTTCCCATGCCTCGCGCACGTCGACGACGACCGGTGCGATCCGGCCCGGATCCGCACGCCACGCAGCCAGTTCGCTGCAACTGATCTCGCGCATCGCCTGGCTCAGAAGCGGAACGGCTCGCGTGCCGGGAAGCCGGCGAGCCGCTTGCAGCTGGTCTCGAAGAGTTCGGTCGTGCGCCAGCGACGCTCGTCCTCGCGCAGGATCAGCAGCGCCTTCATCGCCGGCGCGTCGCCGACGATCGCCGCCATCCGGCCGCCGACGGCAAGACGCTCGAGCCACGCCTGTGGCACGTGCTGCACCGATCCCGAGAGCACGACGATGTCGTAGCGCTGGCTGCCGGCGATCTTCGCGCCGTCGCTCGAATGCAGGCTGACGTTGACGATGCCGGCCCGCTGCAGGTTCTGGTTGGCGAACTCGAAGATCCGCGCGTCGATCTCGTAGGTGATCACCTCGCGCGTCTTCAGGCTGAGCAGCGCCGTGCCGTAGCCCGAGCCGGTGCCGATCTCGAGCGCGGTCTCGTGCTTGCGCGGCGCGAGCGCCTGCAGCAGCCGCGCCTCGACCTTCGGCGTGAACATCGATTCGCCGCTCGCCTCGCCCCCGGGGCTGATCGGGATCTCGACGTCGGCGAACGCAAGTCCGCGGAACGCCGGCGCGACGAACTCCTCGCGGCGCAGCGCCATCAGCGCGTCCAGCACGTCCTGGTCCAGCACGTTCCAGGGGCGAATCTGCTGCTCGATCATGTTGAAGCGGGCGGTTTCTACATCCATGCTCGGTCTGCCGGGGCGTCGTGACGGGTTGGGGGCGAAGGGGAGGGGTTGGGGTTTCGGGAACGGGTTTCGGGAACGGGATTCGGGTACGCGTGTCGGTCGTGCCGTGGGTGCCGCTCGTGCTGCATCGCGTCGCAGGCGGGGTGGCTGGGCTTGGCGCAGCCCTATGCCCGAGTTCCGCGAAACGCGCGCCGCGCCGTGAAGTCTATCCGTGCTCAGCCTTCGGGCACTTGACCGGGAACAGGTCGCCCCGGATCGGGCCGATCGGGGGCGAGCGCGCGCAGCGTCGACTCGAGATGATGAACGATAAAGCGCTCGGGATCGAGGCTGGCGGCGGCGCTGCAACAGGGTTCGATCGAGCGGCGCCAGATCGCCTTGAGCACCAGCGGCGCCATGATCTGGTGCGCCATCGAGTGGACGTCGACCGCACGCCACTCGGCGGACGCGATCCCGCGGTCGATGATGCCCATCAGCAGGGCCTCCTGCGGGCCGATCACCTCCTCGTGCAGGAAGCGCGCGACTTCCGGAAAATTGCCGGCCTCGCCGATGCACAGTTTCGCGATGCCCGCCAGCGGCGTGTCGCCGAAGCCTTGCCACCACGCGTGGACGAAATCGTGGAGCAACTCGCTCGCCGGGCGCGTGGACTGCGCGATCGACGCGCGATATTGCTCGATCAGCGACACGATGTTCTGCCGGACGACGGCCTTGAACAGTTCCTCCTTGTTCGCGTAGTACAGGTACAGCGTGCCTTTGGACACCCCCGCGTGGGCAGCGACGTCCTCCAGGCGCGTGGCGGCGAACCCGCGCTCGACGAATACCGCGAGCGCGGCGTCCAGCAGTTCGCTCGGACGGCTCTCCTTGCGCCGTGTCCAACGCGGGCCGCGCTCGGCCGCCGGATCCTCGCCGGCGGGCTGCAACGCGGCGGTCGATCGTTTGGCGGATTGTGCGGAGCGGCTCATGCGTGGGGGCGTCGCCGGATGCGGCGAGGTGGGGGTGGCAGGCACGTGCCAGATCCGGCCTGCCGTGCGAACGCTGTTAATGACTTGTTAGTCATTAATATACTCCCGGCGACATCCGGGGTCAACCGGCGGCGGCGGGCGTCACGCGCGGGGTCCGGGCGACTGGCCGCCGGCCGCCGTCCCCGGCGCGCGCGGGGCGGCGGCCGGCGCGGCGGCGTCGGGTGCGCCTCCCGACGCGCGGCCGGCGCGCTGCGCGCGACGCCGGTGCCACCAGCGGAACACCGCGCTGCGATGCGTGAACCGGCCGGTGCGGATCGTCTCGAGCAGGTCGGGCTCGTTCAGGTAGCGCGCCTGCGCCGCCCGTTCGCGGCGGCGTCCGGCGAACAGCACCCGATCGCCAGCGCGCAGGATCGTCCGTTCGTCGGGCAGCACGATCGTCGAATCGCGGTGCACCAGCAGCAGCGGTACCGCCTGCATGCGCCGCTGAGGATCGGCCGGGTCCCGCAGCAGGCTTCCGATGCGCGGGAGTTGGTCCGGGTGGCGCAGGAAGGTGCCGAACAGCCCCGGCGCCATCACGTTGCAGTGGAACGTCCAGGTCGTCGGCGCGCGGTTGCCGACGCAGCGCATGATCGCCTCGATCACCCGGCTCGCCTGCGCGCCGGAGCCGCTTCGGATCAGCATGATGAAGCGGCCGAGCAGCGGGTCCTTCAGGACCTGCAGGCACTCGCGCACGAGGAGCTCGGACTGCACGAAGCGCAGGTTCGCACGCGCGGAGTCGATCAGCACCCGGTCGGCTGCCTGGTTCTGCCGGATCACGATGAACAAGCTCGGATTCAGGCGCCGCGCGAGCGTCACCATGCCGAGGTTGACGCTGTCGTCGTCGGTACCGGCGACGAACACCGCCGCGCGCGCGAGCCGTGCCGCGCGCAGCGCCGATTCGGTGTTGTCGCCCGGCAGCACGCGCGCCTCGCGCGTGAGGTGCGGGTTCGGGTCGATCGCGCGCCACTCGATGCCGAGGTCGTCGAGTTGCTGCGACAGCGCCTGGCCGAAGCGGCCGAAACCGAGGATGACCCACGGTCCCTTCGGGATGTTGACGCGCACCGGGATCGGCGAACCGGGTGGATCGGTCAGCCAGTCCTCGAGGCGAAGCACCTCGGGCGCTGTGACGTCGAGCGCCGCGTTCGTCGCGAAGGTCTGGAACGGATTGATGATCGTCACGTCGCCGAAGGCGAGCAGGTTGTTCTGCGCGACCGAATCCTTCACCCGCGCGATCACCTGGAGGTCCTTGTGCAGCACCTTGGCACCAATCGCGATGCTCTGGTTGGTCGCGCACGCGCTCGTCAGCGCGATCAGGCCGCGGCACTCGGGCGAGCGCACGCCGGCGTCTTCCAGGACGTCCGGCAGCCGGGCATCGGCCTCGAGCACGAGCGCGGGCGTGCCGAAGTCGCGGATCTGCACCTGGGCCGCGCGCTCGGCACGACTCTCGATGAGCACGAGCCTGAAGCCCATCCGGTCGAGCGCGTGCGCGAGCGCGATGCCGCTCTGGCCGCAGCCGCAGATGATGTAGAAGGGTTCGCCGAGCGTCGACGTGCGCCATCGCAGCACGGCGCGCGCGACGGTCTTCTGGAAGGTGACGTCGCCGGTCAGCGAGAAGATCGTGCCGAGCGCATACGCCCACCCGATCACCGACAGGTAGATCGACAGGATCAGCCAGGCGCGCTGCGCGTCGGAGAACGGGTAGGGCACCTCGCCGAAGCCGATCGTCGTCGCCGTGTAGCTCATCACGTAGAACGCGTGGAAGAAGCCCAGGCGCCACGGGTTGCCCTGCGGATCGGTGCCGGGCATCAGCGCGAGCCCGCCGACCGAGATCGCGTAGACGACGATCAGGATCACGATCGGCACCCGCAGGCGCCGCAGGATGATGTAGACGACGTCGCTCATGTGCCCGCGCCCGGCTCGCGCCGCGGCCGCACCGCCGCGCGGGCTCGCGTCGCCGAAGGCGCGTCGGCGCGCATTACCGGGACTGGCGCAGCGTCTCGCCGATCAGCAGCGTGATCGACACCAGGTTGGCGAGCAGCGCGCCGCCGGAGACCGACACGATGAAGGCCATCGTCTCGCCGTTCATCGGCTCGCCGCCGATCTGCACGTGCCAGAGCCACACCATCGACGCG
Organism: Lautropia sp.; assembly: GCA_050248115.1. Classification (GTDB taxonomy): domain Bacteria; phylum Pseudomonadota; class Gammaproteobacteria; order Burkholderiales; family Burkholderiaceae_E; genus Lautropia. The sequence goes on along the minus strand of JBFWSZ010000004.1, from coordinate 9,489 downwards.
GCCAGCAGCTGCAGGCACGCCACCAGCGACGTCGCGAGGTGGGTGGCGCCGAGTTGCGTACGGTCGCCGAACTTGATCGCGAGCGCGATCAAGTTCACGACGATCGCCGCGAAGAGCTCGCCCGGATGGTGCATGTCGGGGCGGTCCATCTCGCCGATGAAGAAGCCGAAGTTCAGCGTACAGGCGAAGATGGTGAAGAATCCGAAGACGACTTTCTCGAAGTTCAAGTGCGCTCCCCCGTGATCGCGTCGGGTGTCGCGAGGCCGAACGTCCGCCCGACCTCGTCGCGCCCGGCCCGCATGGTATCGCCGCGTCCGCCGCATTGTGGCGTCGACGCAGCGCCCGGCGGGTGCTTTGTGTCGGCGCGGCCGCGATTCGCGCGTCGGGCGCCACGCGCCGGGGCCGAACGTTGTATTTTCGCTCGCGCATACCCGCTTCGCATGCGTCGCGTCGAACTCTGTTCCTACCATTGCGGATGACGTTGCTCCGTGTGGCCGCGCTCGCGGCCGATTCCCTGTTCGGGCGCATTCCCGAGGCGCCGTGTCCCGGCGCCGTGTGGGGCCCTCGGCCCGAGCGCGGGCTCGCCGAGCGACGCTCGACGCGCCTGGCGTGGCGCGCCCGGCTGTCGGGGCCGGGCGGGCGGCAGGCCGCGTCGGTCGCCCGCCTCGCGGCCAACCGGGTGTTCGCGATCGAGAGCAGCAGGCTGTCGCTCGAGGTGCTCGCGTCGATGGCGCGACGCGAACTCGCGACCGGCCCGAGCCCGGTGCTTGCGAAGATCGACTCCCTCGCGCTCGCCGCCACCGCGGCGCAGCGCTGCCTCGGCCTCAGGCCTCATCTCCCGCAGCTCACCGCCGCCGCGCTGATGCTCGACGAGCGCGTCGCCGAACTGCCGCGCGGCGAGGGCAAGACGCTCGCGCTCGCGATCGCGGCGGTCGTTCGCTCGCTGGCCGGCGTGCCGGTGCACGTCCTGGTCGCGAGCGACGCCCGTGCAGCACGCGATCTCGCGCTGCTGCAGCCGATGTACCGCGCGCTAGGCCTGTCGGCGGCGACGGTCCCGGCGCACGTGACGCCTGCCGAACGCGGCGAACAATATCGCGCCGACATCTGCTATGCCAGTCCTGCGACGATGATGGGCGACTACCTGCTCGACTGCTCGCTGGCGGGGCGGCGGCTCGCCGAGCAGCGCCGCCCCGCCGTCGATGCCGGTCGGCAGGTCGTGGGCGAGCACGCCGCGGGCGGGCACGTCGCGAGCGGGCACGTCGCGGGCGGGCACGTCGCGAGCGGGCACGTCGCGGGCGGGCCAGCCGCTGGCGACCTGCACAGCGGGGCCCAGGCAGCCGGCGTGCCGGTCGCGGAGCAGGTGCAGATCCGGGGGCTGTGCTCGGCGCTGGTCGACGATGCCGACGTGCTGATGCTCGACCGGGCGGAGCGCACGGTGCAGCTGGCGCCGGATGCCGTCGGCCGCGTCCAGCGGCTGAGCACGCGCAGCTTCTTCAAGCGCTACTGGCGTCTCGCCGGCGTGTCGGCGACGGTGGTCGAGTCGCGTCGCGAGATCGCCCGGCTCTACGGCGTCGACGTGGTCGCGGTGAAGTCGATCTATCCGTCGTTCCAGCGCGATCTCGGCTGGCGCATCGAGCCCGACGCGGCCGCGCAGCGGCACGCGCTGGTGTCGCGCGTGGCCGAACTGCGTGACGCGCGGCGTGCGGTGCTGATCGCCGCGCCGGGCCGTGCGCATCTGGCCGCGATCCACGCGATGCTCGGCGATCACGGCATCCACGCGCTGCGTTTCGACGAGCCGTCGCCTTCGCCGGCGACGCTGCCGCATGTCGCAACGCCCGTCGCGGCACCTGCGACGGTGTCCGTCGCGATGCCACTCGCGATGCCCGCTGCGACCGCCGCTGCGACGCCCGACGCGACGCCCGACGCGACGCCCGCTGCGACGCCCTCCGATGGCGACCCCGCCGGCGGGGGCGATCCTGCGGTGCTCGCCGGGCGTGCCGGCGCGGTGAGCATCCGGAATGCGGCGGACGATGCCTTCGCCGACGTCGTGCCCGATCCGATCGCGCGCGCCGCCGGCGGCCTGGCGCTGATCACGCTGTCGCTCGGCGCGAACCGTCGCGACGACCGGCAGCGCCGGGGATGGGTGGGGCGACAGGGCCAGCCGGGCACGGTCGAGGCGATCCTCGACGCGGGGCACGCGCTGAACCTCGCCGGGCACCGTCACCCGACGCCGTGGCTCGCCTGGCTCGCGCGCCGACGCGCGCCGGCCTGGCTGCAGGCGTGGCTGCTCGCGACCTACCGGCGATGGATCGAAGGGCGCCAGACCGGGCGGCGCCTGCGCATCGACCGCGCCGAGTTGCGCGACCCGATCGGCGGTGCACGCATCGGCGAGCCTACGGTGGGCATCGACGGATCGAGCTGGAGCGGACAGGCATGAGCGCGCCGCCGGGCCGCCCCAAGGCGCGCTCGCCCTCCCTCGGGGAGGCGACGGCCCGTAGGGACGGCGGGAGGGTACACCAGTGAGCACGAATCGATCCGAAGGCGGGACGCACCGCACCGGCGTCGCACCCAAGGTGCTGTCGATCGCCGGTGTCGATCCATCCGGCGGCGCCGGCATCTTCGCCGACCTGAAGGCATTCTCGGCGCTCGGCGCATACGGGTGTGGCGTCGTCTGCGCGCTGACGGCGCAGAACACGCAGGCGGTGACCGGTATCGCCGGCGTCGAGCCCGCATTCGTGCGCCAGCAGCTCGACACGCTGTTCGCCGACATCGCGATCGTCTCGGGCAAGATCGGCATGCTCGGCACGGCGCCGATCGCGGTTGCGGTGGCCGAAGGCCTCGCCGCGCCGATCGGAGCCGGCGAACTCGTGCACCTGGTGCTCGATCCGGTGATGGTCGCCAAGAGCGGCGACCACCTGCTCGAGTCGGCCGCGATCTCGATGCTTCGCGAAGCGGTGCTGCCGCTCGCGACGGTGCTCACGCCGAACCTGCCCGAAGCGGGCGTGCTGCTCGCGGCGCGACCGCCCGAGACCGTGGCCGAAATGCGCCGTGCGGCGGAGAAGCTGCGCCGCCTGATGGCCGACGACGGCGATCGCTGGGTGCTGGTGAAGGGGGGGCACCTCGATGGCGACCCGATCGACCTGCTTCACGACGGGGACCGCATGATCGAGCTGGGTGCGACGCGCGTCGCGACGCGGCACACGCACGGCACCGGCTGCACGCTGAGCGCAGCGATCGCGGCGCTGGCCCCGCAGCGCGCCTCGGTGCCGGACGCGGTCGCCGACGCGAAGCGCTATCTCGGCCTCGCGATCGCCGCCGCCGATTCGCTTTCGATCTCCCGCCACGCGACCGGCCACGGGCCGGTCCACCACTTCCACCACTGGTGGGGCCGGCAGCGGCCCTGAGACACGTACATGGAATTCCTGTTCGGCCTGCCCCTGCTCGTGAAGGCGCTCATCCTCGGCATCGTCGAGGGCCTGACCGAATTCCTGCCGATCTCGAGCACCGGTCACCTGATCCTCGCCGGCGCGTTGCTCGGCTGGACCGGCGACAAGGCGAAGCTGTTCGACGTCGCGATCCAGACCGGCGCGATGTTCTCGGTGATCTGGTACTACCGCGAACGGATCAAGCGCACGCTCGGCGGCATGTTCACCGAGCCGGTGGCCACGCGCTTCGCGATCAACGTCGTGATCGCGTTCATCCCTGCGGCAGTCCTCGGCCTGCTGTTCTCGAAGGGCATCAAGGCATACCTGTTCCACCCGGTACCGGTCGCGATCGCGTTCATCGTCGGCGGCCTCGTGATCTTCCTCGTCGAGTACCTCGCGAAGCGCAAGGTGCTGGTGCCGCGCATCACCGACGTCGATCAGATCCGCACGGCCGACGCGATCAAGCTCGGCCTCGCGCAGGCCTTCGCGCTGGTGCCCGGCACCAGTCGCAGCGGCTCGATGATCATCGGCGGGATGCTGCTCGGCCTCTCGCGCACCGCGGCGACCGAGTTCTCGTTCTTCGTCGCGATCCCGACGCTGATCGGCGCAGGCGTCTACGACACGTGGAAGTACCGCGACCTGCTCGGCGTGGGCGACGTCCCGCTGTTCGCGGTCGGGCTGATCGCGGCGTTCTTCAGCGCGCTCGCCTGCGTGCACTGGCTGATCCGCTTCGTCGCGACCCACAGCTTCGTCGCGTTCGCGTGGTACCGGATCGTGTTCGGTGCGCTGGTCCTGTTGACGGCATACACCGGCGTCGTCGACTGGAGCCCCTGATCGCGCGGTGCGGGCGCGCCGCGCCGCGCGGTTTCAGCCGGCCGCCACTGGCGCCGCGCTGAACTGCATTCGCGCGAGCGTCGCATAGAGTCCACCCGCCTCGAGCAGCGACGCGTGCGTGCCGCTCGCGACGATCCGGCCGGCCTCCATCACGACGATCGCATCCGCCGACTGCACCGTCGCGAGGCGGTGCGCGATCACCAGCGTCGTGCGATCCCGCCGCGCCGCGTCGAGCGCCTGCTGCACCATCCGCTCGGACTGCGCGTCGAGCGCGCTGGTCGCCTCGTCGAGCAGCAGGATCGGGCGGTCGGCGAGAATCGCGCGGGCGATCGCGATGCGCTGTCGCTGGCCGCCCGACAGCCGCACGCCGCGCTCCCCGAGAAAGGTCTCGTAGCCGTCCGGCAGCCGCGTCAGGAATTCGTCGGCGAACGCGCGTCGGGCTGCGTCGCGCACCGCGTCGTCGGACGCGTTGGGACGCGCGTAGCGGATGTTGTAGGCGGCCGTGCCGGAGAACACCACCGGGTCTTGCGGCACGATCGCGATCGACCGGCGCAGTTCGTCGAGCGGCATCGTCGCGGTATCGCGCGAATCGATCAGGATGCGCCCGCGATCGATCTCGTGGAATCGCTGCAGCAACTGGAACAGCGTCGTCTTGCCGGCGCCGGACGCGCCGACCAGCGCGACGGTCGAACCGGGCTCGATCACCAGGTCGATGTCGCTGAGCACCCGCTGCTCGGGCCGTGACGGATAGGCGAACGAGACCGACTCGAACACGATCCTGGGCACGGCCGGTCGGCGTGCCGCCGTCGACGGCTCGGACGGCTGCCGCGCGGCGTGCGGGTCCGTGGGCGCGCCATCGGCGTCGTGCGCGGCGAGCAGTTCGACCAGGCGCTCGACCGCGCCGGCCGCGCGCAGCAGGTCACCCCAGACCTCGGCGAGCACCGCGGCCGACGACGCGATCATGCCGATCAGCAGCGCGATCTGTCCGAGCGTGCCGGCCGATAGCTGGCCGGCGAGCACCGCCTGCACACCGACGTAGAGCCCGTAGAGGTTCGCGCCGAACACCGCCGCGATCGCGAGCGCCGTCATCAGCGCGCGCACCCGCGTCCGGCGGATCGCCGTCTCGAAGCCGCGCTCGGTCGCGGCGGCGAAGCGCGCCGCCTCGCGCGCCTCCTGCCCGAAACTCTGCACGACGGGTATCGCGTTGATGACCTCGGCCGCCACCGCGCTCGCGTCGGCAAGCCGATCCTGGCTGGCACGCGAGAGCCGACGCACGCGCCGCCCGATCAGCACCAGCGGGAGGACGAAGCCCAGCAGCACGAGCCCGACGGTGAGCACGAGTGCGGGACGAATCGACGCCAGCATCGCGACGCCGCCGATCACCGTGATCAGGCTGCGCAGGCCCATCGAGGCGCTCGACCCGATCACGGTCTGCACGAGCGTCGTGTCGCCGGTCAGCCGGGACAGCACCTCGCCGGTCTGCAGCGTCTCGAAGAACGCCGGGCGCTGCGCGAGGACGTTCGTGTATACGGCCTGGCGAAGATCGGTGGTGATGCGCTCGCCGATCCAGCTCACCAGGTAGAAGCGCAGCGAGGTGAACGTGGCCAGCGCGATCGCGACGCCCAGCAGCGCGAGGAAATGATCGCGCACGATGAGCAGGCGATCGGCGTCGCTCGCCGCCAGCCCCGAGTCGATGAGCTCGCGCAGCGTGACCGGGATCGCGAGCGAGGCTGCTGCGGCGAGCAGCAGGAAGCCCGACGCGAGCACGAGGCGCCCGCGATACGGTGCGAGGAACGGAATGAGGCGCAGCAGTCCCTTGCGACTGCCGGCGGCGGACGCGTCGCTCAGATCGCCGGCCGGGACTGGACTCCGCTCGCGAAGGCGGGCGTCTCGCTGACCTTGCTCGCGTACAGCCGCTGGTGCCATTGGACCGTACGCGCGATGCCGTCGGTCAGCGAGACGGTGGGCGACCAGCCGATCGCCGCCTGCGTCGCAGCGATGTTCGCGGCGCGCTCCTGTTCGTTGGGGCGATCGAGCACGCCCGAGTAGGTCGGCGCGCGCGCACCGCCGACGGCCTTGCAGATCAGGCCGGTCATGTCGCGGATGCTCGTGAGCACGCCGGTACCGATGTCCACGCTCGGCACGTCGACGCGCTCGGCGAGCGACGCCCGCATCAGCGCCTCGGCGACGTCGCCGACGTAGACGAAATCGCAGCGCCGCGTCCCGCTCGAGAGCATCGGCGACTCGCCGCGAAGCAGCGCACGCACGACCGTGGGGACGAGCCGCTTCTCGTTGGGATCGTCGGGCCCGTAGACCATGCCGATCTTCGCATTGAGCAGGTTCGCACCGTACAGGCGCCCGAGGCTTCCCGTCAGCACTTCGAGCATCACCTTGCTGATGCCGTAGGGCGAGCCGACCTCGATCGCGCCCTCCCAGGGGTTCGAGGTCTCGAGCGTACCGGACACGACGACGCGCGCATCCGGAACGGCATCCATCGCGCCGAGCACGAAGTGAACGCCCGCGATGAGGTTGACGTCGAGCGAGCGCGAGATCGCCTCCACCGAACGATCGCTGTTCGCGAAGCCCGCCAGGTGCACGATGTGCGTCGGCTGCAGGCGGCGAAGCGCAGCGGCGCAGGCGCGTTGGTCGGAGAAATCGATCACGTGCGAGCGGACCGGTGCGAAGGGCACGGTGGGGCTGCCGGGCCGGCGCAGCATCACGACCTCCGCACCACGGTCGTGCAGCAGGGACACGAGATGGCGGCCGATGAAGCCGGTCGCGCCTGAAACGGCAAAGCGCGTATCGCGTAGGTCGGGCAGTTTCGTCTGGCGCATCCGCGAATTCTTCGCGATTCCCCAGCGCCGGGCAACCATCGTGACAAGCGGATGCAAGACTTCCTGACAGCGCTGCGCCGCCTGCAACGGAATCGATGCAATTCGCCCACGCTTGCAACGCCGTGTTTCGACGCCGGCGCGGCCGGCGGCGGCGGGCCTCAGCGCGCCGTACGTACCGCGAGCAGGTCGACGATCGGGTGGCCGAGGCCGATTCCGCGCTTCTCGAACTTCGTGAGCGGTCTCTGGTTGATCATTGATGCAAAAGGAGAACCGGCGTCCGCCGACGCGCTGGCACGGTCGTGGACGCGATCGAACGCCGATGCCCGCATCGCCGCCTCGATCGCCGCGGCGTAGTCGGGCCAGTCGGTGGCGCAGTGCAGGTAGCCCGGTTCTGTAATTACATCGAATATTTTGGTAAGGAATTGTTGATTAACCAGCCTGCGCTTGTGGTGTCGCGCCTTGGGCCAGGGATCGGGGAAGAAGACGTGCACGCCCGTCAGGCTTCCCGGCACCAGCATGTGCGCGAGGACGGGCTGGACGTCGTGCTCGATGAGCCTCAGGTTGGTCAGATGCAGCGCGTCGATCTGCTTGAGCAGTGCACCGACACCCGGCGTGTGCACTTCCACACCGATGAAGTTCCAGTCGGGGCGGGCGGCCGCGATCCGTGCCGTGGTGTCGCCCATGCCGAAACCGATCTCGAGGACCGTTGGCGCACGGCGCCCGAAGATCGCGTCGATGTCGATCGGCGACGCCTGGAACGGGATGCCGAAGCGCGGCATCAGGCGGGCGTGCGCCTCGCGCTGGGCGGGCGAGAAGTGCGAGCGCCTGAGCACGTAGCTGCGCGGCGCGCGGTGCGCTGCCGCCGCCGTATCGGCTCGCGCGTCGGTCGGGGCGGGCGCATCGGGTTGCGCCGCGGCGGTGGCGGGCGCGTGGGCGTCCAGCGGCGGCGCGGAGGTCGGCATCCCGGCGTCAGCGGGTCGGGTCGATGAGCCCTTCGGTCGGCGAGGACGGGGCGCCCACGTAGGCCTTGCGCGGCATGCGTCCGGCGAGGAAGGCCTCGCGGCCGGCCTGCACGCCGAGCTTCATCGCGTGGGCCATGCGCAGCGGGTCGCGCGCCGCCGCGATCGCGGTGTTCATCAGCACGCCCGCGCATCCGAGCTCCATCGCGATGCTCGCGTCGCTGGCGGTACCCACCCCGGCATCGACGATCACCGGCACCGTCGCCTGCTCCAGGATGAGCCGCAGGTTCCACGGATTGAGGATGCCCATGCCCGAGCCGATCAGCGACGCGAGCGGCATCACGGCGACGCAGCCGATCGACTCGAGCAGCTTCGCCTGGATCGGGTCGTCGCTGCAGTAGACCATCACCTGGAAGCCGTCGCGCACCAGCGTCTCCGCGGCCCGCAAGGTCTCGGGCATGTTCGGGAACAGCGTCTTCGCGTCGCCGAGCACCTCGAGCTTCACCAGGTCGTGGCCGTCGAGCAGTTCGCGGCCAAGGCGCAGCGTGCGAACCGCGTCGTCGGCGCTGTAGCAACCGGCGGTGTTGGGCAGCAGCGTGTAGCGCGACGGCGGCACCGCGTCGAGCAGGTTCGGTTCGCCGGGGTCCTGGCCGATGTTGCTGCGCCGGATCGCGACGGTGACGATCTCGGCGCCGCTCGCCGCGATCGCCTGCGCGGTCTGCTCGAAGTCGCGGTACTTGCCGGTGCCGACCAGCAGGCGCGAGGCGAAGCGGCGGGTGCCGATGACCAGCGGCTCGTCTGCATGTACGGGGAGTGGGGTATGGCTCGATGCGGTCATCGCGGATCCCATCGGTGGGTGTGGGTGTGTCGGGGGGCTGGCGACGGCGCGCCGGTCGCGGACGACGGCGCCGGCGGCCCGTTCATCCGCCGCCGACGGCGACGACGATCTCGACGCGATCGTCGGCGGCGAGACGCGTCTCGTCGTGACGGGATCGCGGCACGATCTCGCCGTTGCGTTCGACGGCGATGCGCTTGCCGGCGTAGCCGAGCCGCGCGACCAGCGTGCCCACCGTCTCCGCGTCGTCGACCTCGCGCGGCTTGCCGTTCAGGAGAATCTGCATGGCAGGATTGTAGAAGCGCCACGCACGCCACGTTTCCGAAGACTGCGCCCGCGCGTCGGTCGTCCGGCGGCGCAACGCGTAGAATGCGCGAACGGGCGGCGCGAAGCGCGTCGTCCCGGGAGCCGCGGGCGTCGTCTAATGGCAAGACACTAGCTTCCCAAGCTCGGAACGTGGGTTCGATTCCCATCGCCCGCTCCACTGCATCATTCTGCGGACTTCCGCAGAAGTCCAAGAGAGTCTGCAAGTCGTTGCCACACAAGGACTTTTCCTCTCTTTGACGTTCTGCCGCGGTCCACTGCGATCCATCTACAGCCGG
>JBFWSZ010000003.1:0-884607 GCA_050248115.1 Lautropia sp. | reverse complement strand
CTCGGTGCTTGCGCGCTCTGGCATTCTTCTCCGCACCCATCGCCCCGCCTCGCTTCCTCGTTCGTCGAGTGCGCAAAGTAGCCGGTGGACATCATGCCTGGAAGTACGTCGCGGTTTGATCGCTTACGTCCGGCTCGGCGAAACTCGCCTCCTGCAGCATGCGCCGAAGCAACTGGTTGCTCTCGTCGATGCCGGAGAACGTTCCTCGTACCTGGCGATTGAGTTTTGCAAGGAACAGGTCCAAGAAGCCGGCCTCCTCAATGCGGACATGGAACTCCAGAGGAAGGTTCATGTGCATCTGGCCGGCCGACCTTACAAATGCCTGAACAGGCTGATAGAGCCGCTGAAACTCGTCAACCATGCTTCGAATCAATGCATGGATTTCCTTGGAGAGCCCAGCCCGTTGCGCTTTAAGCTCTTGCAGCCGATCAGGTAGCGAGGCGAGCAATCCAATCTCAGCTTCCAACCAGGCAACAGTTCCCTGCTTATCGCTCGCTCCTATGCAAACGTCCGGGCAAACCATCTTGTCCGACCGTCTGCGGCGTGTTAGTGGAGCGGGTGCGCCTGCGCCCAGCGATGGGGCAACAGTTCGTCGATTCGGCTCGCCGGGTGTGACGGGAGCCGCTCGAGCACGTCCTTCAGGTAGCGGTATGGGTCGAGCCCGTTCAGTTTCGCCGACTGGATCAGGCTCATCGCGGCAGCCGCGCGCTGGCCGCCGCGAAGCGAGCCAGCGAACAGCCAGTTCGCTCTCCCGAGGGCAATCGGGCGGATTCGGTTCTCAACCCAGTTGTTGTCCACCGGCACCGCCCCGTCATCGAGGTAGTGCGTCAGTGGCTTCCAGCGATTGAGGCTGTAGTCGATCGCCTTCGCAAGCGCCGTTCCATCGGTCGCGCGCTGTCGCTGCAGCACCAGCCACTCGTGCAGCACGTCAGCGATTGGCTTGGCCTTGAGTTGCCGCAATCGAAGTCGATCCTCGGCATTCAGCGTCTGCCCGAGGCGCTCTACGTCGTAGAGCAACCGGAACAGATCCAGCGCCTCTTGCGCGAGCGGGCTCTTTGCGTTCACCCACAGGTCATTGAACTTGCGACGCGCGTGGGCAAGGCACCCGGCTTCTTTCACGCTCTTGCCGAACAGCGCTTTGTACCCAGAGAAGTTGTCGCACACCAGCGTGCCCGACCACCCCTCGAGGAACCTGCGGGCGTTCGCGCCCGCTCGGCTCTCGGCGAAGTCGTAGATCACCGCCTTCAGCGGGTCATACTGCGTCGTGCCGTAGGTCCAGATGTACGCCTGATGCGTCTTGCCCTTGCCTGGTACCAGCATGGCGACTGGCGTCTCGTCCGCATGAAGCACGGCGCTACCGAACATCGCCACCCTGAGTGCATCGACGATCGGCTGCAGCTGCACACCGCAGGCGCCGACCCACTGCGCCTGGGTCGAACGCGGGATGGCTACGCCGGCGCGCTCAAAGATGCTTTCCTGGCCGGCAAAGGCGCCCTTGCCTTTCCGCCGCACCATCCGCCGCCACGAGCTGCACCAGATCGTGCCCCTGGCCGAGACGACGATCTACGAGCTGGAACAGCGCGGCGAATTCCCACGCCGCTTCCGTCTCACCGCCCGCTGCGTCGTCTGGGACCTGGAAGAAGTCGAAACCTGGATCGAAGACCGCAAGCAAGCCTCTCGATCAGCGAGGACCCACTCGTCCAGCGGACCGGACGTGAGGCTACGCCTTCACCGCCCCGTTCGATGATGACGTCACCATCAAATGGCTGCAGCGGCTACGCGGCATCCACCCGGACCAGTACCGCCCCGGGCAGCGCCTGTGCCATCTGCGCCGTTGCAAGCTTGACCGCAGCATCGCGGTCGCTCGCCTCCCTGCTGAAAGCCAGACCGACATGACCCGGCCGTCCCCGGCCGACCGTGGCATCGGCGCAGTCGCTGCTCGCCACTTGGCGAAGGACATCCTCCGGCGACCCCACGCCCGAGTCCAGCGCATAGATCAGTATGAAATCGTGAACCATCGCGTCAGCCTCCTTCGTCATCTAGCACCGGCGATCCGCGCCAGCGTGTCGTCAAGCTGCTGACGATCTGCTGCACGCTTGGCGGTCGTGCGCTGCGCCAGGTTGTGCAGCTTGCGCCGCACACCCGGCAACTCGGCCGCATGGGCCAATCCGATCAAACTGAAATCCGGCTTCTCATCCTCGACGGATTGCAGAAATGCTCGCGACGGCCCATCCAGCCAATGCACTACGCGCGCCAACAGGCGCTCGCGGCTTTCCAGCAAGGCAGCCACGCTGATAGGCTCAGATGTCATCCCCTTGAAGTGGGCCTCGAAGGTGACCTCGAAATCCGCCGGCACGCGCGGTGCCAGCATTTCCCAGGCCGGCTTCGGACTGCACGTCAGGTACACGAGAAAGGTTCGCCAGAGACCCGCATCTGCTCGTTCATCTTCCAGCAGCAGGCCGACGTCGAAGAGATCACGCGGGTGCTGCCGCGACAGCGCAGCCGCCAGCTTGCCGGCATAGAGGTCGGCGAACGCCAGCACCTGCACCTCGGCAAAGCCGAAGGCTTCCTCCACCCGTGGCCTCACGACCATGGTACGCACCGGGTGCACCGTGCCTCGCATGACCGGCGTCGTCTCGATCTGCACGCGCGCACGGCCGCGGCTGGCCACCAAGCGATTGATCGCTCCGCCCTCACCCGCCGAGGTCTGCACCTGCAACTTCAGAGGCCGGGCGCGCAACGCATCGGCCAACCGCCCGAGTGCTTCGGCGATGAGCTTCGCATCTTCGGCATAGTCATGCACCGGCAACCAGGCCAGATCGATGTCCACCGACAGGCGTGGCAGATCGTGTTCGAACAGGTTGATGGCCGTGCCGCCCTTGAGTGCAAAACCCGGCTCCGAGGCCAATACAGGCAGGATCTCGACCAGCAGCCGCACCCTGTCCGTGTAGCGCCCGTCCCAATGGTCAAGCCAGGTGCTCATCGAGGTCTCCCGGCAAGGTGATCTGGTAGGTCGGATGCAGGCGTCCGCCGGGCACCAACGCGCGCTTGCCACGGCCCAGATCGACGCCCTCCAAGGGCACGTGCGACAGCCACGCATGCCGATGGCGCTCGGCCAGGGCCAGGAACAGCCGCTTTGCCTTGATGCTGCGACAGTGACGCAACAGCAGGCCGACTCGCTGCGGCCGCAGCGTGGTCATGGCCTGCATCAGCGCATCGGCCTCGTACACCCCTGCCGCATCCGATACGCTGTCGCACAGTTCCAGCATGGCCCGCTCGGGCGTCGAGCAGACCAGGGCATCGGTCCCGGGCGCCGCTGAATGCCAAGTTAGGCCCGCTTCCGACAACGCCTTCTCTGAAACTTCCGCAGTGACGGGCACGGCCGGGAGATCGAGCGGACCCTTGCCCTCGTACGCGAAGCGCTGCTCCAGAGACAGCTTGCTCACCCAGCCGGGCGGCTGCTGTGGCCCATACAGCGTGATCGTCCCCGCATCGCCCAGGCGCAGGTAGTGCTCGTGGCCCTGCAGGCCGAGTGCGAAGCGCCCTCCGACGTGCAGCGGTATGCCCTCGCCGACCTGTAGGCTGCGGACCACTCCATCCCATTGCAGCCGCCCGCCCCTGCGCATGTAGACGCCACGCGCTGGCGACACCAGCCAGCCGCTGCCCATGTAGCGCGCCACAAGGCTGTTGGAGTAGCCGTGCGCCCGTAGCCAGCGGCTGGAAACCAGGCGCGTATCGCCCAGTTCGGCCAGCAAACGGTTCAGTTTTCCTGAATTTTGAGCATCCATAGTGCGCAAAATAGCAGATCTATAAACCTTCGCCAAGGCCGAGAAGTTTGATAAGAGCTGAAAAAGATCACTCAGAGTGATCTTCTCTTCCTGTGTGCAAACCTTGCACTGGCCGCCAACAGAGAGTCTTGATGGGGTCATCATCCGGCCCTCGCTTCACAACACCGCACTGAGCACGGGGACCGCGATGTTCTCCGGCAGCAGCTTCGGCACATGGGTGCGCCCGTCGATCCAGGCATCGACCATGTCGGCCCACTCCTGCAACATGTGGCGCCGCTGCTCGGCGTACTCGGCCTTGTTGTAGATCGAGCGCGAGGAGCGACCTTCCTCGTGTGCCAGGCACTTCTCGATCCAGTCGCCGTTGAAGCCCACCTCGTTGAGCAGCGTCGAGCCGGTGCGGCGCAGGTCATGCACCGTGAACGGCTCCAGCGGCAGGCCTGCGGCCTGGGCCCGCGACACGATGAGCTGGGTCACCCGGTTCAAGGTCGCATGCGACATGCAACGGGTCGGCTCATAGCGCGAGGGCAGCACGAACTTCGAGCCCGCCGCGCAGGTGTGCAGCGCCACCAGGATGTCCAGGGCCTGCCGGGACAGATAAACCACGTGAGGGTTGCGCCCTTTCATGCGTTGCTTCGGAATCGTCCAGGTCGCGTGCTCGAAGTCGATCTCGCTCCAGGTTGCCTCGATCAGTTCGCTCTTGCGCACCAAGGTCAGCAGAACCATGCGCAGCGCCAGGCGGATCGTCGGGTAGGTCGCGATGGACTCCAACTGGTGGAACGCCAAGCGGATCTCGGCCGGCGACAGCGCCCGGTCCTTCGGCACGAAGGTGGCGATCGAGGCGGCCGCCACGTCGTTGGCCGGGTTGTCCACCCTCTCCCCATGCAGGATGGCAAAGGCATAGACCTGCTTGACGATGTCGCGGACATGCACCGCAGTGGCAGGAGCCCCGCGCGCCTTCACCTTGTTGCACAAGGCCCGCAGGTCATCGGCGGTGATTTCATTGAGCAGCCGGCTCTTGAATACAGGCAGGATGTCGCGGTCCACGACATGCTTGCGCATCGCGCGCGTGCTGTCGGCCATCTTGGCGTCCGCCAGCCACTTGAGCGCTACATCGCCGAAGCTCTTGGCTGCAGTCAGCCGGCGCTTCTCGCGCTGCTTCTCCAGTGCCGGGGAACGGCCATCAGCGACAGCCTTCTTGGCGTCGAGCAGCTTTTCGCGGGCCATAGCCAGGGAGATGCCACCGGCGCCATAGCGGCCGATGGTCAGGGTCTCACGGCGCCCGTTGAGACGGTAATCGTAGCGAAAGGTGACGGTACCGGCGGGCGATACCGTCACGTACATCCCATCCCGGTCAGAAGCCTTATAAGTCAAGGACTTAGGCTTTAGGTTGCGCAGTGCTGTGTCGGTAAGCATCGAGGTTTTCCTCCTGTTTCGTGACGGCTTTTACCGTCAGGGGTCAGGAGACCCGTCGATGGCCGGAAAGCCGCATGAAACAAGCTTTCCAGGGGAGTGTTTTACCGTCAAAGACCGGTTTGGTCTCAATAGTAAACGGGAGGGTCTTAATCAGACCTGCGGTTCTTACCGTCAGCTCTACCGTCAACCCGTTTTGCTGGCCGGCGATAGCCACCGATAGTTGCCGTGACGTATTTCCTTTTAAATCAACACGTTACGTCAGTTTTTCGATAGCTGGCGATAGTCCCCGAAGGACCTAAATTCATTCCCACTCGATCGTCGCCGGCGGCTTCCCCGAGATGTCGTACACGACCCGGTTCAACCCTCTGACCTCGTTGATGATCCGGCTCGACAGCCTCGCCAGCAGGTCGTGCGGCAACCGCGCCCAGTGCGCCGTCATGAAATCCTGCGTCTGTACTGCCCTCAGCGCGACGACGAACTCATAGGTCCGCCCGTCGCCCATCACACCGACCGAGCGTACCGGCAGGAACACGGCGAAGGCCTGCGAGGTCAGGTCGTACCAGGTTCGTCCGACATCGGCGTCGGTCGCGATGCCGGCCGCGACGTCCTTCGCGCTCGCCGTCGTCGTGCGCAATTCGTCGATGAAGATCGCGTCTGCCTCGCGCAGCAGGTCGGCGTACTCCCGCTTCACTTCGCCCAGGATGCGCACCCCCAGCCCCGGTCCCGGGAACGGATGCCGATAGACCATGTCGTGCGGCAGCCCGAGTGCCACGCCGAGTTCGCGCACTTCGTCCTTGAAGAGTTCGCGCAACGGCTCGAGCAGTTTCAGCTTCATGCGCTCGGGCAGACCGCCGACGTTGTGGTGCGACTTGATCGTCGTCGCCTTCTTGGTCTTGCTGCCGGCCGACTCGATGACGTCCGGGTAGATCGTCCCTTGCGCGAGCCAGGCGGCGTCGGTCAGCTTCTCCGATTCGGCCTGGAACACGGTGACGAACTCGGCCCCGATGATCTTGCGCTTCCTCTCCGGGTCGGTGACCCCGGCAAGTTCCCCGAGGAACCGGTCGCTCGCGTCGACGAACACGACCTTCACGCCGAGGTTCTTCGCGAACGTCGCCTGCACCTGCGCGGCCTCGCCCTTCCTGAGCAGCCCGTGGTCCACGAAGACGCAGGTGAGCTGCTCGCCGATCGCCTTGTGGATCAGCGCGGCGGCCACCGAGGAATCGACGCCGCCCGACAGGCCGAGGATCACGCGATCGGTACCGACCTGGCGGCGAATCGACGCGACGGCCTCGTCGACGAAGCCCGGCATGGTCCAGTCGCCGGCACAGCCGCAGATCTCGCGCACGAAGCGCCGCAGGATGTCGCGCCCCCGATGCGTGTGCGTGACCTCGAGATGGAACTGCACGCCGTAGAAGCGTCGTTCCTCATCGGCCATGCCGGCGATCGGGCAGCTGTCGGTCGAGGCCATCAGCTTGAAGCCGGCCGGCAGCGCGGTGACGTTGTCGCCGTGGCTCATCCAGACGTCGAGCAGCCCGTGGCCCTCGGCGTTGGTGTGGTCCTGGATGCCGTCGAGCAGTGCGGTGTGGCCGCGCGCCCGAACCTGCGCGTAGCCGAATTCGCGATGCGTCGAGTATTCGACCTTGCCGCCGAGCTGTGCGGCCATCGCCTGCATGCCGTAGCAGATGCCGAGTACCGGCACCCCGAGCTCGAACACGATCGACGGCGCGCTCATGTCGCCGTCGTAGGTGGACGCGTGGCTGCCGGAGAGGATCACGCCGCTGGGCGCGAACGCGCGAATCGCATCCGCGGGCATGTCGCAGGGATGGATCTCGCAGTAGACGCGCGCCTCGCGAACGCGGCGGGCGATCAGCTGCGTGAGCTGGGAACCGAAGTCGAGGATCAGGATGCGTTGGTGATGCACGGGCGGTGTCCGCAGTGAAATGGCCCGTAGGGGCGGGCAGCGCAGTGTCTGCAACGCGGCGCGGCGGCGCCGGTCACTCGACCTGGTAGTTGGGCGCTTCCTTCACGATCTGCACGTCGTGCACGTGCGACTCGCGGATGCCGGCGCTGCTGATCTCGACGAACTGCGCCTCGGCGTGCAGTCTTTCGATCGAGTCGCAGCCGCAGTAACCCATGCTCGCGCGCACCCCGCCGCACAGCTGGTAGACGATCGACGACAGCGACCCCTTGTACGGCACCCTGCCCTCGATCCCTTCGGGCACCATCTTCTCGGCGGCACTCGACGCGTCCTGGAAATAGCGGTCGGCGGCGCCTTCCTGCATCGCGCCGAGCGAGCCCATGCCGCGATAGCTCTTGTACGAGCGCCCCTGGTAGAGCACGACCTCGCCCGGTGCCTCTTCGGTGCCGGCGAACAGCGAGCCGAGCATCACGCACGATGCGCCGGCGGCGAGCGCCTTCGCGACGTCGCCGGAGTAGCGGATGCCGCCGTCGCCGATCACCGGCACGCCGCTGCCGGCGAGCGCGGTCGCGACGTCGCTGATCGCGGTGATCTGCGGTACGCCCACGCCGGCGACGATGCGGGTCGTGCAGATCGAGCCGGGGCCGATGCCGACCTTCACCGCATCCGCGCCCGCGTCGGCGAGCGCGCGCGCGGCCTTCGCGGTGGCGACGTTGCCGGCGACGACGTCGACGGCGCCGTAGCGCCGCTTGATCGCCGCGACCTTCTCGATCACGCCCTTCGAATGCCCGTGCGCGGTGTCGACGACGAGCAGGTCCGCCCCCGCGGCGACGAGCCGCTCGATGCGCTCGTCGCTGTCGCCGCCGGTGCTGACCGCGGCGCCGACGCGCAGCTTGCCCGACGCGTCCTTGGCGGCGTTCGGGTGCTCGGTCGCCTTCAGGATGTCCTTGACCGTCATCAGCCCGCGAAGCTCGAACTCGGCGTTGACGACGAGCACGCGCTCGAGCCGGTGACGGTGCATCAGCGCCTGCGCTTCGTCGAGCCCCGCACCTTCGCGCACGGTGATCAATCGCTCGCGTGGGGTCATGATCGCGCTGACGGGCTGGTCGAGGTTCGACTCGAAGCGCAGGTCGCGGTTGGTGACGATGCCGACGACCCGCCGTCCCTCGACCACCGGCAACCCGGAGATGCGGTGCTGTCGCGTCATCGCGATCACGTCGCGCACCGACATCTGCGGCGAGATCGTGATCGGGTCTGCGACGATGCCGGACTCGAATCGCTTGACTTTCGCGACCTCGGCGGCCTGCTGCGCGGGCGTCAGGTTCTTGTGGATGATGCCGATGCCGCCTTCCTGCGCCATCGTGATCGCGAGGCGACTCTCGGTCACCGTGTCCATCGCGGCCGAGACGAGCGGGATGTTGAGCGCGATCGAGCGGGAGATCCGGGTCTTGAGCGAGGTGTCCCGCGGAAGGATCTCGGAGTACGCGGGGACGAGCAGGACGTCGTCGAAGGTCAGCGCCTTTCTGGCCAGCTGCATGGGGATCCCTGTCCGCAAAGGCGCATTATAGCGAGCCGCGCCGGCGCCGTTCGCGGCTCGCGTGCGTCCGCCCGTCGGGGGGGCAGCGTCGCCGCCGGCCGGTGCGGGGGAAAATCGATGCATGACCCTCGACCACCTGCGCTGCGCACGGTCTCGCCGTGCCCACTCCCGCCCGGCAGCAGCGGGACTCGCCGCCGCGCTCGTCGCGGTGGTGCTGAACGCCGGGCCGGCGCACGCTCAGTACCAGTGGGTGGACCCCGCCGGCCAGATGGTCTATTCGGACCTGCCGCCCCCGCCGGGAACCGATCCGTCGAAGGTGCTGCGGCGGCCGAAGCCGCAAACGGCGGCGAACGGTGCGGCGTCGGCCGCGCCGTCGGCGCCCGACGCCGCGAGGCCGAAGGTGGCCTCGGTCGCCGATCGCGAGCTCGCGTTTCGCAAGCGCATGCAGGAACGCGCGGACGCCGAGCGAAAGAAGGCCGAGGAAGGCATCGAGAAGGCGAAGACGGCGAAGGCCTGCGACGACGCCCGGTCGAACCTTCGCCAGCTCGAGAGCGGTATCCCGCTCACGCGGATCCGTGCGGACGGGCAGCGAGATGTCCTGTCGGACGACGAGCGCGGCGAGCGGATGAACGCGCTCAGGAAGGATCTCGCCGGACGCTGCTGAGCCGGCCCCGCGCGCGTCGCTCGGCCACCCGTCGGTGGCGCCACGCCTTCGCGTCCGCCGTGATCGGCAACATCGCCTCGATTCGGGTCGGCTGATCGATCGCGTCGTCGAGCCGCGCCCGCCGGCCGTGCCGCGCCAGGCCGCCGCGACTCGCCTCGATCCGCGCGACGACCTCCGGGTGTCCGGCCGACGCCAGCACCGCCCTGATCGAAGACCCGACCTCGACGCGCAGCGCCTGCCGAAGCAGCCCTTCGTCGGTCTGCACGACGATCTCGACCATCACCCGGCGCGCCCCGTCGCGCCGATCAGGCGGGCCTGCCACCGGCGAGCGCCTCCGCGCGCGACACGAACGCGTCGACCATCGTCTGCGCGATGTGGCCGAAGACCGGTCCCAGCAGCTTCGCGAGCAGCCCGCTGCGCATCTCGTAGTCGAGCGAGAAATCGATCCGGCACGCGTCCTCGCGGAGCGGCTTGAACGACCATTCGCCGTCGAGGCGGCTGAAGGGGCCGTCGCGCAGCGCGACGCCGATGCGGTGCGGCCGTGCGAGCGTGTTGACGGTGGTGAACGACTGGCGGATGCCCTTGAAGGCGATCGTGACGGTGGCGACCTGCGAGCTGTCGGAGCGCTCGAGCACCGAGGCGCCGCCGCACCAAGGGAGGAACTCGGGGTAGTGCTCGACCCGTTCGACGAGGTCGAACATCGCCTCGGCGGAAAACGGCACCAGCGCGGACTTGCGGACGGTCGGCATCAGCGGCGGGTCGCGTCGCGACCCATCGGATAGAATCGAACGCCCTTCCGGCCGGCCGCTGCGCATCCGATGTCGTCGATCACCGAGAACCGAAAAGCCGGATTCGAGTATTTCATCGAGGAAAGGATCGAGGCCGGGATCGTCCTCGAAGGGTGGGAAGTCAAGGCGGTCCGCGCGGGTCGCGCGCAGATCGGCGAAGCGTACGTGATTGTACGGGCCGCGGAACTTTTCCTGATCGGCGCCCACATCACGCCGCTTCTCGCCGCGTCTACGCACGTGAAGCCGGATCCCACCCGCACCCGCAAGCTGCTCCTGCACGCCGCCGAGATCGACAAGCTGATCGGCAAGGTCGAGCGCGCCGGTTACTCGCTGGTGCCGCTGGACCTCCACTACACCCGCGGTCGCGTCAAGCTCGCGCTGGGCCTCGCGAAGGGCAAGAAGCAGTACGACAAGCGCGCGGTCGAGCGCGAGAAGGACTGGAAGCGCGAGAAGGCGCAGCTGATGAAGCTGAAGAACCGGTAGCGGCCGGCGCCGTTATCGTGGCGACGGCCCCCGCACCTCCACCGGCAACGGTGGCTGGCCGCCCGCCTTCTGCACCACCGTCATCGCGCCGGCGACGAGGCTCGACAGGTCGCCGAGGTTCGACGGCAGGATCAGCGTGTTGTTGGTGCGCGCCAGGTTCGCGAACGCGTCGATGTAGCGATCGGCGACGCGGAGGTTGACGGCCTCGAGGCCGCCCGGCTGGTTGGCCGCGGCGGCGACCCGCTCGATCGCCCTCGAGGTGGCGTCGGCGATCGCGGCGATCGCGGCCGCCTCGCCCTGAGCCCGGTTGATCTCGGCCTGGCGCTCGCCTTCGCTGCGCTGGATCGCCGCCTCGCGCTCGCCGGTCGCGAGGTTGATCTGCTCCTGGCGCTTGCCCTCGGACGTCGCGATCACCGCGCGCTTCTCGCGCTCGGCGGTGATCTGCGCCTGCATCGCGCGAAGGATCTCCGCCGGCGGGGTCAGGTCCTTGATCTCGTACCGCAGCACCTTCACGCCCCAGGCCGACGCGGCCTCGTCGAGCACCGCGACGACGCTGGCGTTGATCACGTCGCGTTCCTCGAAGGTCTTGTCCAGCTCCATCCGGCCGATCACCGAACGAAGCGTGGTCTGCGCGAGCTGCGTGATCGCGGCCACGTAGTTGCTCGAGCCGTACGACGCGCGCATCGGGTCGGTCACCTGGAAATAGAGCACGCCGTCGACCGTCAGCTGCGTGTTGTCCCGGGTGATGCAGACCTGGCTCGGCACGTCGAGCGGGATCTCCTTCAGGATGTGGCGGTACGCGACCTTGTCGACGAACGGGATGATCACGTTCAGCCCGGGCGTCAGCGTGCGATCGAACTTGCCCAGGCGCTCGATCACCCAGGCGTGCTGCTGCGGCACGATCTTCAGCGTCTTGATCGCGAAGATCACTGCCAGCACGAGGACGGCGAGCGCGATGACGCTTGCTTCGATGATCATGACGGGGGCTCCTGGGGGACTGGGTGCGTGCTGAGGGGTCGGGGCGCGCCCGGCGACGCCGGGCGGCGCGTCAGTCGGGGCCGGCGGCGGCCAGGCGAAGTCGATTGCCGCTGACTTCGCGCACGACGTAGCGTCTGGCGTCGGCGGGCTCGCCGGGCAGCAGCTCGACGTCCCAGCCGGTGCCGCGGTGGCTGACGCGCGCGCGGCGCTGCGCGTCCCAGTGTTCGACGACGAGATGCTCGCCGATGTCCAGGTTCAGGTCCTGGCTGCGGGCGGCGGCCGAGCGGTCCGACGGCGGGCGCAGCCTGCGGACCACGGCCGCGCCGCCGGCGCTGACGACGGCGGCCGCGAGCAGCTGCAGCGCGAGCGAGCCGCCGGCCATCGCGGCGACCGCGGCGGCGGCGGCGCCCAGCGCCAGCACCAGCAGGTAGAAGCTGCCCGTGAAGAGCTCGATCGCGCCCAGCGCGATCGCCAGCAGCCACCAGATTGCCTGAACCGACATCGACGCTCGTCTCCGGGCCATCCGCCCCATCCGTCGCAGCCGGCATTGTGCCTGGGTCCGCGCGGTGCCGCGATCCCGGCGCGCGCGGCGCGTGGCCGGGGGATGACACCGCGCGCTCGCCGGGTGACCCGTCAGGGAATGTCCCCAAATTGCTGGCACTCCATAATCCGGCTAGCATCGACCGCCAGTAGCGGCAGTCGTGGCGCGGCCATCGGTCCCCGCGGGCTGCGGCTCGTCGACTCAACCCTTCCTGGAGAACCCCATGGCAATGAAGAGCAAGGTACTGGTGGCGGCGCTCGGCGCCGCGATCGCGTCGATCGCGGGCACCGCCTCGGCACAGACGGTCGTGAAGATCGGCCACGTCGGCCCGCTGACTGGCGCGATCGCGCACCTGGGCAAGGACAACGAGCTCGGCGGCAAGATGGCGATCGCCGACCTGAACAAGATGAACCTGAAGATCGGCGGCAAGAGTGTCAAGTTCGAGCTGATGGGCGAAGACGACGCGGCCGATCCGAAACAGGGCACCGCCGCCGCGCAGAAGCTCGTCGACGCGAAGGTCGCCGGCGTCATCGGCCACCTGAATTCCGGCACGACGATCCCCGCGTCGCGCATCTATCACGACGCCGGCATTCCGCAGATCTCGCCGTCGGCGACGAACCCCAAATACACGCAGCAGGGCTACAAGACCGCGTTTCGCGTCGTCGCGAACGACGGCCAGCTCGGCGGCACGCTCGGCCGCTACGCGGTCAACGAGCTGAAGGCGAAGAAGATCGCCGTCGTCGACGACCGTACCGCGTACGGCCAGGGCGTCGCCGACGAGTTCCAGAAGGCGGCGAAGGCGGCAGGGGCCACGATCGTCGGGCGCGAATTCACGAACGACAAGGCGACCGACTTCAACGCGATCCTGACCAAGCTCAAGGGCGCGAGCCCCGAAGTCGTGTTCTTCGGCGGCATGGACGCGGTCGCGGGTCCGATGCTGCGTCAGCTCAAGCAGCTCGGCATGAACGTCAAGTTCATGGGTGGCGACGGCATCTGCTCGCCGAAGCTCGCCGAGCTCGCCGGCGATTCGATGAGCGACAACCAGGTCGTCTGCGCCGAGGCCGGTGGCGTCACCAAGGAAGGCGAAGCGAAGATGGCGGCCTGGCGCGAGCGCTTCAAGAAGGAGATGGGCGCCGACGTCCAGATCTACGCCCCGTACGTCTACGACGCGACCATGGTCATGGTCGAGGCGATGAAGGCGGCAGACTCCACCGACCCCAAGAAGTTCGGGCCGATGATCGCGAAGACCAACTACCAGGGCGTCACCGGCCCGATCGCGTTCGACGACAAGGGTGACATCAAGGAAGGCACGCTGACGCTCTACACCTACAAGGGCGGCAAGCGCGACAAGCTCGCGGTAGTCAAGTAGGCGGGCGCAGGATCGGCTCGCGCGCGGCGCAGTCGCCGCCGCGCCACCAAAAAAAGGGGCCGCGAGGCCCCTTTTCCTTTCGCAGGTCCGCCCGTGCGCCGCGCGCTCAGGCCTGCCCGGCGCCGCCGAGCCGCTGCCAGGTCGGCACGACCGTGTCGGGGTTCAGCGAGATCGACGAGATGCCGCGCGCCATCAGCCACTCGGCCAGGTCGGGGTGGTCGCTCGGGCCCTGGCCGCAGATGCCGATGTACTTCCCCGCCGCCCTGCAGGCCTCGATCGACTTCTCGAGCAGCGCCATCACCGCCGGGTCGCGCTCGTCGAAGCCCTCGGCGACGAGGCCCGAGTCACGGTCCAGGCCCAGCGTGAGCTGGGTCAGGTCGTTGGAACCGATCGAGAACCCGTCGAAGTGCTCGAGGAAGCGCTCGGCGAGGATCGCGTTCGACGGCAGCTCGCACATCATGATCACCCGCAGCGCCGTGTCCGGTGCCGCGCCCGGCGCTACCGTGCCGCGCGACAGGCCGTTGGCGGCCAGCAGTTCGACGACCTGCTTCGCCTCGGCGAGCGTGCGAACGAACGGCACCATCAGCTCGACGTTGGTGAGCCCCATCAGGTCGCGTACCCGCTTCATCGCCTCGCACTCGAGCTCGAAGCAGTCGCGAAAGCCCGGCGCGATGTAGCGGGACGCGCCGCGGAAGCCCAGCATCGGGTTCTCCTCCTCGGGCTCGTATCGAGAGCCGCCGATCAGCTTTCGGTACTCGTTGCTCTTGAAGTCGGACAGCCGCACGATGACCTTCCGCGGCCAGAATGCGGCGGCGATCGTCGCGACGCCCTCGGCGAGCTTCTCGACGTAGAACGCGCGCGGGCTCGTGTAGCCGCGGGCGACGCTCTCGACCGCCTTCTTGAGTTCCGCGTCGACCGCCGGATAGTCGAGGATGGCCTTGGGGTGGATGCCGATGTTGTTGTTGATGATGAACTCGAGCCGTGCGAGCCCGACCCCGTCGTTGGGCAGCTGCGCGAAATCGAAGGCGAGCTGCGGGTTGCCCACGTTCATCATCACCTTCACGGGCACCGGCGGCATCGTGCCGTTCTCGACCTCGGTGATCTCGGTCTCGAGCATGCCGTCGTAGATGTAGCCGGTGTCGCCCTGCGCGCACGACACGGTCACCAGCGCGCCGTCGGTGAGCCGGTCGGTCGCGTCGCCGCAGCCGACCACCGCGGGGATGCCGAGTTCGCGGGCGATGATCGCCGCGTGGCAGGTGCGCCCGCCGCGATTGGTCACGATCGCCGACGCCCGCTTCATCACCGGCTCCCAGTTCGGGTCGGTCATGTCGGTCACGAGCACGTCACCCGGCTGCACGCGCTCCATCTCGGACGTGTCGCCGACGATCCGCACCGGCCCAGCACCGATGCGTTGGCCGATCGCGCGCCCGCTCGCGAGCACGTCCGAGCTTCCCTTGAGCGCGAAGCGCTGCTGTCGCCCCTCGCCGTCGCGCGACTTCACCGTCTCAGGCCGTGCCTGCAGGATGAACAGCCCGCCGTCGCGGCCGTCCTTGCCCCATTCGATGTCCATCGGGCGCCCGTAGTGCTTCTCGATCGTCAGCGCGTAGCGCGAGAGCTCGACGACGTCGTCGTCGGACAGCGAGAAGCGCGCGCGCTGCGCGACGGGCGTGTCGACGGTGCGTACCGAGCGCCCGACGCTCGAGGCGGGCCCGGCTTCGCCGCCATCGGCGAATTCCATCTTGATCAGCTTGGAGCCGAGCTGGCGCCGGATGATCGGGAAGCGCCCCGCCTCGAGCATCGGCTTGTGCACGTAGAACTCGTCCGGGTTGACCGCGCCCTGCACCACCGTCTCGCCGAGGCCGTAGGCGCTGGTGATGAAGACGACGTCCCGAAAACCGGACTCGGTGTCGAGGGTGAACATCACGCCGGCCGCGCCGAGGTCGCTGCGGCACATCCGCTGGATGCCGGCCGACAGCGCGACCCCCTCGTGGGCGAAGCCCTGGTGGACCCGGTAGGAGATCGCGCGGTCGTTGTACAGCGAGGCGAAGACCTCACGCACCCGTTCGAGCACCGCGTCGATGCCGACCACGTTAAGGAAGGTCTCCTGCTGCCCGGCGAACGAGGCGTCGGGCAGGTCTTCCGCGGTCGCGCTCGAGCGCACCGCCACCGAGATCTCGCTCGAGGACGACGCGATCAGCGTGCCGTAGTGGGTGCGGATGTCCGCCTCGAGCCGCGGCGGCAGTTCGGCGTCGACGACCCAGCGACGGATCTCCGCGCCGGCCGCGGCGAGCGCCTTGACGTCCTCGGTGTTGAGGCCTTCGAGCCGGCCTGCAATGCGCTCGGTCAGGCGGTTATGCGCGAGGAAGTCGCGAAACGCCTGCGCGGTCGTCGCGAAACCGCCGGGCACCTTGACACCGGCTTTCGAAAGTTGACTGATCATTTCCCCGAGCGAGGCGTTCTTGCCGCCGACGACATCGACGTCGGTCATGCGCAAGGCCTCGAACGGAACGACATAGCGGCCGTCGAGTGGATTCATGGTGGGTGGGTGGGATCATGGTGGTTGGAAATCGGGCCCCTCGGGCGGCGGCCGGCCGGCGTCCGGCCGGGACCTGCGGCGCTCGCCACCGGCCGTCCGGGGTGATGCTGCACCACAGCATGGCCCCGGACACGCTCGCGCCGCCGCGGCGGATGGGCTGAAGGCGGGGGACGGCGGCATGGCATGCTCGGCGGCCGGGACGAGACCCCGGCCGGGCCATCGCCCGGCTTCAACGCATCGGCAACGACGGGACGGGTCGGGCTTCCGGCCGATGAACCCCTCGGTGCGACTCGACTATTCTACCGAGTGTCATCTTCTTCGACCGTGACAATTCCCCCATGGACCGCCGCGACCCATGAACAGACCGATCACCGGGGCCGGCACGCCCGCCGCCACCTGCACCGCGTTCTTCGTGTCCGACGGCACCGGCATCACCGCCGAGACCTTCGGCTACTCGGTGCTCAGCCAGTTCGAGGACCTGAAGATCCGCCGCGTCCGCCTGCCGTTCATCGACGACGAGGCGAAGGCCAGGGACGCGGTCAGCCGCATCAACCAGCAGGCGATGCAGGACGGGCGACGCGCGATCATCTTCTCGACGCTGGTCAACACCCGCATCAACGACATCGTCCGGACCGCGAACGCGCTGTTCATGGACCTGATCGCGACCTTCGTCGAGCCACTCGAGGCCGAGTTTCACGTCAAGTCGAGCCACAGCATCGGCCGCTTCCACCGCATCGAGAGTGCCGACAAGTACGGTGCGCGCATCGAGGCGATCAACTTCTCGCTCGCGCACGACGACGGCCAGCTGCACGCCGACCTCGCGAAGGCCGACGTGATCCTGATCGGTGTGTCGCGTAGCGGCAAGACGCCGACGAGCCTGTACCTCGCGATGCAGCACGGCATCAAGGCGGCGAACTACCCGCTGATCCCGGAGGACTTCGATCGGCGAAAGCTGCCCGAGGTGCTCTACCAGTATCGCGACAAGCTCTTCGGCCTGACGATCAGCCCGGCGCGCCTGCACGAGGTCCGCACCGAACGGCGGCCCGGAAGCCGCTACGCGTCGATCGAGAGCTGTCGCGCCGAGGTCGCGGCGGCCGAGGCGATGATGCGCCGCGAAGGCATCGCGATGCTGTCGTCGACCACGAAGTCGATCGAGGAGATTGCGACGACGATCCTGACGGTGATCCAGATCGATCAGGCCTGAGTCGGCAGGCGCGGATCGGTGTGGCGCCGCTGCCGCCGCTGCTCGAACAGGCAGATCGCGGCCGCCGCCGCGACGTTCAGCGACTCGACTCCGGTGCCGTGCTCGATCGTCAGGCGCCAGTCTCGGGTCGCGAGCATGGTCGGATCGACGCCCGCGCCTTCGTTGCCGAAGACCCACAGGCACCGCGGTCGCAGGTCGGCGTCGTGGATCGGACGCCCGTCGCGCAGCACCGTCGCCGCCAGCGGCAGGCCGCTCGCGTTCGCCAGCGCGCGCACGGCGTCCCACGGGACCGATTCGTGGATCGACAGCGCGAAGTGCCCGCCCATCGCGGCACGCAGCACCTTCGGTGACCAGCACCAGGCGGTCTGCGGCGTCGTCAGCAGGTGCCCGACGCCGGCGGCGGCCGCGCTGCGGATGATCGCGCCGACGTTGCCCGGGTCCTGCACCCGATCGAGCAGCAGCGCGTCGCCGTCCAGGCGCGTCGGCAGCGTCGGCGACGGTGTCGTCACGACCGCCAGCACCGGGGCGGCCGACGGCATCGTGCCGAGCTGCTCGAAGAGCCGGTCGTCCAGCAGCAGCACCCGACGAATCGATCGCGCACCGCGCGCGAGCAGCGCCTGTACCGGGGCCAGCGTGAGAGACGCCTCGCCGAGCACCAGCTCGTCGACCGACGAGCCGTGATCGATCCACGCCTGGACCAGATGGATCCCTTCGAGCACCGAACTCGCGCGTTCGCGGCGCGCGCGGGCGCTGCGCAGCAGCTCGCGTACCGCGCGAAGCCGCGGGTTGTACGGTGACGCGACGACCGGTCCGGCCGGTACGGGTGCTTGCGGCATCACGGCCACAGCGAGCGCTGCGCGACCGGCGCGAAGCTGCGGCGGTGGTGGATGCAGGGTCCGTGCCGGTGCAGCGCATCGAGGTGCTCGCGCGTGCCGTAGCCCTTGTGTCGCGCGAAGCCGTAGGCGGGAAAGTCGCGATCGAGCGCGTGCATCAGCGCGTCGCGCTCGGTCTTCGCCAGGATCGACGCCGCCGAGATCGACGGATCGGACGCATCGCCGCCGACGATCAGCTCGACGCGACACGCGAGGCCGGGGGCGCGGTTGCCGTCGATGCGGGCGACCTGCGGCGTGGTGCCGAGGCCGGCGACCGCGCGCTGCATCGCGAGCAGCGTCGCCTGCAGGATGTTGAGCCGGTCGATCTCCTCGACGCTGGCGCTCGCGATGCACCAGGCGATCGCGTCGCGGCGGATCGCGTCGGCGAGCCGGGCGCGCTGCAGCGCGCCGAGCTGCTTCGAGTCGCGAAGGCCGGCGATCGGGCGGCGCGGATCGAGGATCACCGCAGCCGCGTGCACCGGACCCGCGAGCGGCCCCCTGCCCGCCTCGTCGACGCCGCAGTGGATCGGCCGTGCCGGCGCCTCGCGCATCGCGTGCATCAGGCTGCCTTGCGCCGCGCGCCGTCGACCGCCTCGCGCACCGCGTCGGCAACCTGGCGTGCGCAGTCTCGCCGCAACGCGTGGTGCTGCTCGGCGAAGCGTTCGGCGAGCCGGTCGGCGGCGGTGCGGTCCTCGACCGCGCTCATCAGTGCTTGCGCCATCGCCTCCGGCTGCACCGCGTCCTGGATGAATTCGGGTACGACGAAGTCCCTGAACAGGATGTTCGGCAGGCCGGCCCAGGGCAGATAGGCCTGTCGCTTCATGCGCCGGTAGTCGAGATCGCCGAGTCTGTACGCGATCACCATCGGGCGCTTGTAGAGCATCGCCTCGAGCGTCGCGGTGCCGCTCGCGATCAGCGTCGCGTCGCAGGCCGCGAGCGCGTCGTGCGAATGGCCGAGCAGCAGCCTCACGTCCGCATCCGGCGCGGCCTGCGCGAGCAGCCGACGCAGTTCGGCGAAGCGCGTCGCGCCGGCTGCAGGCACCAGGAACACCCAGCTCGGGCGCCGGCCGGCGAGCCGCGCGATCGTCTCGATGAACGGCGGCGCGAGCCGCGCGATCTCGCTCCGGCGGCTGCCGGGCAGCACCGCGATCACCGTCGCCGCCGGGTCGACGCCGAGCGCCCTGCGCGCGGCGTCGCGATCGGGCTGCAGCGGGATCCGGTCGGCGAGCGGGTGGCCGCAGTAGCGAGCCGGGACGCCCGCGTCGCGGTAGATCGCCTCCTCGAACGGGAACACGAGCAGCATCTGGTCGACCGCTTCGCGGATGCGCCCGATGCGTTCGCGTCGCCACGCCCAGATCGACGGACTGACGAAGTGCAGCGTACGCACGCCCGCGCGCCGCAGCCTCGTCTCGAGACCGAGGTTGAAGTCCGGCGCGTCGATGCCGACGAACGCGTCGGCCGGCCAGTCGAGCAGGCGGCTTCCGAGGCGGCGTCGGATCAGCAGCAGCTTCGGCAGCACCTTCAGCGCCTCGGCGTAGCCGTGGACCGCGAGCTGCTCGGATCCCCACCAGGCGTCGAAGCCCGAGGCGACCATGCGCTCGCCGCCGATGCCGGCCGTCTGCGGCGCGTCGACATCCGGCGCGCCGCCACCGGCGCCGTTCAGCGCCTTCAGGATCTCGGCGGCGAGCAGGTCGCCCGACGCCTCGCCGGCGACCATGCCGACACGGCCACCGCGTCCGCCTCGCACGACGGCCTCCTAGCGGACGATGCCGCGGGTCACGCCGTCGAGGAAGCGCAGCAGCGGGCCGATGCATCGCCGCGCGGCGTCGCCCTCGGCAGCCAGGTCGGCGAGCCGCGCCTTCGCGTCCTCCAGGCGCAGCTCGCTGCGATAGAGGATGCGGTACGCCCGCTTGATCAGCGCGAGGTCGTCGGCGTCGAAGCCGCGCCGCTTGAGGCCTTCGGCGTTGATGCCCCGCGCGGAGGCGCCGTTGCCGGCGGCGAGCACGTAGGTCGGCACGTCCTGCACCACCACCGACGCGATGCCGGTCATCACGTGCGCGCCGATCTTGCAGAACTGGTGCACCCCCGTGTAGCCGCCGAGCGTCGCCCAGTCCTCGACGACGACGTGGCCGGCGAGATTGACGGTATTCGCGATCGTGACGTGCGAGCCGAGCTGGCAGTCGTGCGCGATGTGCACGTAGGC
Organism: Lautropia sp.; assembly: GCA_050248115.1. GTDB lineage: Bacteria > Pseudomonadota > Gammaproteobacteria > Burkholderiales > Burkholderiaceae_E > Lautropia. Next base: position 864,313 of record JBFWSZ010000003.1, on the reverse strand, counting down.
CATGATCCAGTTGTCGTCGCCGAGACGGGTGACGCCGACGTCCTGGACCGTGCCGCGATTGATCGTGACGTACTCGCGGATCGTGTTGCGATCGCCGATCTCCAGCGCGGTCGGCTCGCCGGCGTACTTCTTGTCCTGCGGCGCACCCCCGACGACCGCGAACGAGTGGATGCGGTTGTCGCGTCCGATCCGGCACGGGCCTTCGACGATCGCGTGCGGCCCGATGACGCAGCCGGCGCCGATGACGCAGTCGGCGCCGATCATCGCGTGCGCGCCGACGCGGACGTCGTCGGCGAGCTCGGCGCCGGGATCGACGAGCGCCGTCGGATGGATCCGTTCGGGCGGTGCCATGCGTTCAGCCTCCCGGCTTCTTCTCGATGTCGCGCAGTGCGCACATCAGCCGAGCCTCGGCCACCAGCTTGCCGTCGACGAGCGCGCGGCCGTCGAACTTCCACAGCAGCCGCGATTTGCGCAGGATCCTGACATCGAGCCGCAACTGGTCGCCGGGCACGACCGGCTTCTTGAAGCGGGCCTCGTCGATGCCGGCGAAGTAGTAGACCGAGTCGGTGTCCGAGTGCCGGCCCATCGTGGCGAACGACAGGATGCCGGCCGCCTGCGCCATCGCCTCGACGACCAGCACGCCCGGCATGACCGGCAGGTGCGGAAAGTGGCCGACGAAGAAGGGCTCGTTGATCGTGACGTTCTTGAGCGCGACGATGCGCGCGTCGCGTTCGAGTTCGAGCACCCGGTCGATCAGCAGAAACGGATAGCGGTGCGGCAGGTAGCGCAGGATCTCGTTGACGTCGATCACCGCCGACGGGGCCACTGCAACGGTCTGGCTCTTGTCTGTCTCGTCCTTGCTCATCTGCGCTTCCAGGCGGGCGACCGCGTTCGGTCGGATCCGGGTTCGGGGAGGGGCGGGTCGGCGCGATCAGCCTATCCGGGTGGTCGGCTGCCGGGATCCTCGACGTCGATGCGCGCCTCGAGCGCGCGAAGACGGCGACGAAGGTCCGGAAGGTGGCGGACGACGACGGCGGCCTTCTCCCATTCCCGATTGTCCATCGACGGGAAGATGCCGCTGTAGAAGCCGGGCGTCGTGATCGAGCGCGAGATCAGCGTCATCGTCGAGACGATCGTGTCGTCGCAGATCGTGATGTGGCCGGCGATGCCGGCGGCGCCACCGATCTGGCACCGCTTGCCGATCACCGCACTGCCGGCGACGCCCGCGCAGGCGGCGATCACGGTGTCCTCGCCGATGCGCACGCCGTGTGCGATCTGGATGAGATTGTCGAGCTTGCAGCCGCGCTCGATCACGGTGTCGTCGAGCGCGCCGCGGTCGATGCAGCAGTTCGCGCCGATCTCGACGTCGTCGCCGATCACGACGCCGCCGATCTGCGCGATCTTGTGCCACCGGCCGGCGTGCGGCGCGAAGCCGAATCCGTCGGCGCCGACGACCGTGCCCGCATGGATGATCACGCGGCTGCCGACGACGCATCCGTCCAGCACCCTGGCCCCCGGATGCAGCCGGCTCGCCTCGCCGACCCGGCTGTCGGCACCGACGTGTGCCTGCGCGCCGATCCAGGCGCCCTGCGCGATCTCGGCACGCGCACCGATCACCGCGCCTGCGTCGATGCGGCACGCCGGCGAGATCCGGGCGCTGGGGTCGACGACCGCGCGCGGATCGACGCCGTGCGCGCCGCGCGGGTTCAGCGTTTCGTCGATCCACGCCGCCAGCCGGGCGTAATACAGGTAGGGGTCGTCGACGACGATCAGCGTCATGCGCTCGGCCAGGCCCGCCGACAGCGCCTCGGACACGATGCACACCGACGCCTCGCTCGCGAGCGCCGCGTCGCGTTCCCGCGCGCGAACCAGGAACCCGATGCTGTCCCGGTCCGCGCGTCGAAGACTCGCGAGACGTCGGATCGGGCGTTCGGCATCGCCGATCAGGCGTCCGCCGAGCCGCTCGACGATCGCCCCCGGGGTCAGGGGGGGGTCGAGGTCACGATGCATGCAGAGAGGGGACGGTTGCTCAATTGCCGGCGTTCAGCGCCTTGACGATCTTGTCGGTGATGTCGATGCGCGCACTGACGTGCACGGCCTCCTGCAGGATCAGGTCGAACTTCTCCTGCTCGGCGAACTTTCGGATCGTCGCGTTCGCCTTCTCGAGCACCGTCGCGAGTTCCTCGTTGCGGCGCTGGTTCAGGTCCTCGCGGAACTCGCGCTGCTTGCGCTGGAAGTCCTTGTCGATCTCGGCGAGCTCGCGCTGGCGGCGGCCGCGGTCGCTCTCGCTCATCACCGCCGCGTCCTTGTCGAACTTGTCGGTCATGCTCTTCAGCCGCGCCGCCATGTCCGCGAGTTCCTTGTCGCGCCTGGAGAAGTCGCGCTCGATCTTCTGCTGCGCGGCCTTGGCGAGATTGGATTCGCGCAGGACCGTCTCGGTCCGGACGAAGCCGATCTTGAGCGCGGGCGCACCCTGCGCCGCGGCGGGGGACGAGGCGAGCGCCGCGGCCAGCGCGGCGCCCATCGCGACGGCGGCGGCCGCGGCGCGCAGACCGGCGGCCGTGCGCGTGCCGGCGCGGATGGTGGAACGGACGATCGTGGGATTGGATTGGGTCATGCTGCTCTCTCGCACGAAGGTGCTATGCGTCTCGGGGATCCGGGAATTCTGACACAGGTGGACAGACGTCCCGCGCCTTCGCCGATCCGGGTCCGAGTGGCACCCTCTCATCGGCCGCAGGCGCGCCGCGACGGGCCGTACCCGATGCGCTAGAAACCGGTGCCGATCTGGAACTGCACGCGCTGGGTCCGGTCGCCGTCGCGCGGGTTGATCGGGAAGCCGATCGACAGCTTGAGCGGGCCGATCGGGCTCAGCCAGTTGAGGCCCACGCCCGCCGAGTAGCGCAGCGACCCGGCGTCGATCGTGTTGTCGTAGACGTTGCCGGCGTCGGTGAACAGGAAGGTGCGGATCGAGCGGTCGTTGCCGGTGCCGGGCAGCGGGAACAGGAACTCGGCCGACAGGCCGATGGTGGCGTTGCCGCCGACCGGGAGATTGTCGACGCGGTCGCGCGGGCCGAGCGAGTTCGGGCCGAAGCCGCGCACCGAGCCGATGCCGCCGGCGTAGAAGTTCTTGAAGACCGGATAGCTGCGTCCGCCGATCCCCTCGCCGAAGCCGAGCGAGCCGTTCAGCGCCAAGGTGTAGTCCTTGGTCAGCGGCATGTACCACTGGTGGTTGTAGGTGGCCTTGTAGTACCGGAGGTCCTGCCCCGGAAACGTGAATTCGACGTTGAAGCGCTGCAGCCGGCCGCGGGTCGGGGTCAGGGAACTGTCGCGCGAATCACGAATCCAGCCGAGGACGCCGAGCCAGGCGGCGCTGCGCTCGCCGAATTCCGCGATGTGGTCCTGGTATCGGCCGGGCAGCAGCCCGGTGCCCGGCAGGATGCGGTTCTCCTCCCACAAGGCGCCGAAGATCAGCCGGTCGTACTCGGTATAGGGCACCCCGAAGCGGACGCCGGCGCCGGTGGCGCGCAGTCGGTAGTCGCCGAGCCCCACGGTCGCGGCGTTGAAGGTGCGCGAGTAGAGCTCGAACGACCGGCTGACGCCGTCCGGCGTCCAGTAGGGCTGGGTGAAGTTCAGCGCCGCGCTGCGCTGGGTCTGGCCGGTGTTGACCTCGAAGCCGAGGTTGTTGCCGGTGCCGAGGAAGTTGGGCTCGTTGACCGACGCGGTGACGAGGAACTTCTCGGTGCTCGAGAAGCCGAATCCGAGCAGAAAATTGCCGGTCGCGCGCTCGATCACGTTGACCTTGAGGTCGACCTGGTCCGGCGTGCCGGCGACCGGCTCGGTCGCGATCGTCACGCCCTGGAAGAAGCCGAGCCGCTCGATGCGGTCGCGCGACAGGCGGATCTTGTCGGCATCGAACCACGCGCCCTCGAACTGCCGAAGCTCGCGCCGGATCACTTCGTCGCGCGTGCGCTGGTTGCCCGCGATGTTGATCCGGCGGACGTACGCGCGGCGGCCGGGATCGACGTTCAGCGTATACGACACCGTGCGCTTGTCGCGGTCGATCTCGGGCACCGGCGTGACGTTGGCGAACGCATAGCCGATCGCCCCCAGGCTGTCGGTGATCGCCTTGGTGCTGTCGCTGAGCGCCTCGCCCGAAAAGGTCCTGCCTTCCCGAAGCGTCACCAGGGGCAGCAGCAGCGCGTCGCGCCCGAGCGTGTTGCCGCCGAGCTTCACGCCGGTGACCGTGTAGGGCTCGCCCTCCTTGACCGCGATCGTCACGTAGACGCCTTCGCGTTCGGGGTCGATCGACACCTGGGTGGACTCGACCGCGAATTCGAGAAAGCCGCGGTTCAGGTAGTAGGACCGCAGCGTCTCGAGGTCGCCGGCGAGCTTCTCGCGCGCGTACTGATCGGTGCGGGTGTACCAGCTGAGCCAGGTCGGCGTCGTGAGCCGGAGCTGGTCGAGCAGCTCGGCCTCGGTGAACGCCTTGTTGCCGACGATCCGGATCTGCGCGATCCGCGCGTCGCCGCCTTCGTCGATCGCCATCGCGATGCCGACCCGGTTGCGTTCGAGCGGCGTGACCGTGGAGGTGATCTTGACCGAGTACTTGCTGCGCGAGAGGTACTGTCGCCTGATCTCCTGCTCCGCCCTGTCGAGCAACGCCCGGTCGAAGATGCGCGCCTCGGCTAGGCCGATGTCGCGAAGTGCCTTCTTCAGCGCCTCGACCTCGAACTCCTTGGAGCCCGAGATGTCGAGCGAGGCGATTGCAGGACGCTCGTCGACCTGGACGATCAGCACGTCGCCCTCGACGGCCAGCCGCACGTCCTTGAAGAATCCGGTATTGAACAGCGCCTTGACGGCATCGGCCGTCGATGCCTCGGTGACGCGGTCGCCGACGCGGATCGGCAGGTAGCCGAACACCGTGCCGGGCTCGGTGCGCTGGAGTCCTTCGACGCGGATGTCCTTGACGACGAAGGGTTCGAAAGCGAGCGCGCCCCCGGCCCGGAGCCCGGTCGCAAGCGCCATGAACAGGGCCAGCCCCAGCGCCACGAACGGGCGCGAGCGATTGATGAAGGAGACGATGCTGACTTCCCTGGCGCCTGCCGGCCGCAGGCCGCAGGCATTGCATTGGTCTTCTCGCCGGCCCGGGCAGCAGCCACGAGCTGGCGAGAGCATGCGCAGCGGCTAGCCGAGAAGGCGACTCAGGTCGTTGAACAGTGCGACGATCATCAGACCGGCGACCATGGCGAGCCCCAGCTTCTGGGTCACTTCCATGAACCGCTCCGAGAGCGGCCTGCCCTTGATTGCTTCGAGTGCGTAATATACCAAATGGCCCCCGTCGAGCACCGGGACCGGCAGCAGGTTGAGCACGCCCAGGCTCACGCTGATCAGCGCGAGGAAGGCCACGTACGCGAACCAGCCGATCTTGGCCGACTGCCCTGCGAAGTCGGCGATCGCGACCGGGCCCGAAAGGTTCTTCCAGGACAGGTCCCCGACGATCATCTTGCCCATCATGCGCAGCGAGAAGATCGACATGTCCCAGGTCTTCTTCGCGCCGTGCACGAGCGCATCGATCGGTCCGAGCTCGACCGCCACCATGCCGACCCGCTGCTGCAGTGCCGCGCCGATCTTGCCCACCTGCAGTTCGCCGCCGTGGGTGCCGTCGCGGGCGGGCGGTGCGCGCTCGGTTTCCCCGCGCGGCGTGATCGGCAGCGTGATCTCGGCGCCCTCGCGCCGCACCGTGAAGCGAAGCGCCTGGTCCGGGTGCCGGCGGATCGTCTCGATCAGCTCGCGACTGCGCCCGACCGGCGCACCGTCCACCGCGACGATCTCGTCCCCCGACTTCAGCCCCGCTGCCTGCGCGGCGCTGTCGTCGAGCACGCTGCCCACGACGATCACCCCGCCGCCGAGCTCGACACCGAGCGTGCGGGTGAAGTCGCGCTCGAGTTCGCCTTCGGGCAGGTCGCGCGTGTCCAGGCGGACGGTGCGCTGCCCGCCGTCGCGCTGCACCCTGAGCTCGATCGGGCGGCGCTCGACGATCCCGTCGATCATCGCGAGCCGCATCTCGTTCCAGGTCTGGATCGCGCGGCCGTCGACCGCGAGCACCTTGTCGCCGTCGGCCACGCCGGCGAAGGCGGCCTGCGTTCCGGCGACCGGCTTGCCGAGGACCGGCGCCGGCTCCTCGATGCCCGCCATCCCGAGCACACCGTAGAGCGCGATCGCGAGCAGGAAGTTCGCGAGCGGCCCCGCGATGACGATCGCCGACCGCTTCGCCAGCGACTGGCGGCTGAACGCGCGTGGCAGCTCCGCCGGGTCGATCGCGGCGTCTTCGCGTTCGTCCAGCATCTTCACGTAGCCGCCGAGCGGGATCGGCGACAGGCTCCATTCGGTGCGGTCCGGCCCCACCCGCCACGTCGCGATCGGCTTGCCGAATCCGATCGAGAAGCGCAGCACCTTGACGCCGCACCAGCGCGCGACGCTGTAGTGGCCGAGCTCGTGGATGAAGACGAGGATGCCGAGGGCGAACAGGAAGGCGATCAGGGTGGTCATCGGAGGATCCTATCGACCCGCGCGCGCGCGGCCGTGCGGGCGGCCGCGTCGAGCTCGAGCGCTTCGTCGAGCGTGTTCGGTGCGGCAGTGCCGCCCAGGTGATCGAGCACCGCGGCGTTGACCGCGGCGATGTCGGTGAATCGTATCCGGCCTTCGAGGAAGTGGTCGACGGCGACCTCGTTCGCGGCGTTCAGGACGCAGGGCGCGCCGCCTTCGCGTGCCAGCGCCTCACGGGCGAGCGCGAGGCACGGAAAGCGCGCCTCGTCGGGGGCGGCGAAATCCAGGCGGCCGATCGCCGCCAGGTCGAGCATCGAGGCGCCGCTGGGGATGCGCTGCGGGAAGCCGAGCGCATGGGCGATCGGGATGCGCATGTCCGGATTGCCCAGCTGCGCGAGCATCGAGCCGTCGACGTATTCGACCAGCGAATGGACGATGCTCTGGGGGTGGATCAGCACGTCGAGACGTTCGCGCGGCATGTCGAAGAGGTAGTGGGCCTCGATCAGCTCGAGGCCCTTGTTCATCATCGTCGCTGAATCCACCGAGATCTTTCGCCCCATCGCCCAGTTCGGGTGCGCGCAGGCCTCGTCCGGCGTCACCGACGCGAGCGTGTCGATCGCGCGCTCGCGAAACGGGCCGCCCGAGGCGGTGAGCACCAGCCGGCTGACCGCGCCGGCTTCGGCGCCGGTGTCGCCGTGCTGGCGGGGCAGGCACTGGAACAACGCATTATGCTCACTGTCGATCGGCAGCAGGCGCACGCGCGACCGCCGGCAGCTGTCGAGGAACAAGCGGCCGGCCATGACGATCGACTCCTTGTTCGCCAGCAACAAGGTGCGGGCGCTGCCGGCGGCCTTCAAGGTCGGCGCGAGGCCGGCCGCACCGACGATCGCCGCCATCAGCAGGTCGACCTCGGCGCCGGCGGCGGCCACCAGCTCGTCGGCGCCGACGGCGAGCCTCGCGTCGACGCCCGCCGCGCGCAGCCTGGACCGAAGGGCCGGCGCGTGCGCGGGATCGGCGATCGCGACGACCTCCGGGCGGTGCCGCGCCGCAAGCTCGGCGAGCCGGTCGACGCTGCCGTTCGCGCTCAGCGTGTGCACCCGGTAGCGATCCGGATGCCGGGCGACGACGTCGAGCGTGCTCGCGCCGATCGAGCCGGTGGCGCCCAGGACGGAAACGGTCTGCAGGCTCATCTTGCGGGTCTCGTCATGCGTACATGATCGTCAGCAGCAGGCATGCCGGCACCGTCGGCACCAGCGCGTCGATGCGGTCGAGTATGCCTCCGTGACCGGGAAAGAGCGATCCGCTGTCCTTCACGCCACGCCGCCGCTTGAGCAGCGACTCGAACAGGTCGCCGACCACCGACAGCGCGACGAGGACGACCATCCAGCCAAGCATCGCGGGCGTGCCCACCCGGAGCGCGAGCCAGCCCGGCAGGATCGACGGCGACGGCCACGCGAGCGCGACGACGAGCGCACACGCCAGCACGAAGCCCAGACCCCCGAGCGCGCCCTCCCACGATTTTCCGGGGCTCACCCGGGGCGCGAGCTTGTGGCGACCGAAGGCACGGCCGACGAAGTACGCACCGATGTCGGCGGCCCACACGACGGCCATCGTCGACAGCAGCATCGCCGGGTGGATCACGCGCAGCTCGTAGAGCGCGACCCACAGCGAGAAGAGCGCCAGCGCCGCGAACCCGATGCGCACCCATGCCAGCCCGCTGCGCGGGGGCCGGGCGCCGAGCACGGCCGGCACGGCCACGCCGATCCAGAGCAGCAGGTCGGCTGCGATCAGCCAGCCGAGCCAGGCGCCGGGTACGCCGCCGGCCTCGCGCCACATCAGCCACGCGCCGCATGCAACCGCGACCCCGATCGCGACGGCCGGCACGCGGGCCCCGCCCGCGAGCAGGCGCATCCACTCGAGCGTCGCGGCGACCAGGCCGGCGAGCGACAGCAGGCCCCAGCCCCACGGCGGCGCGAGGAACAGCGCGCCGAGCACGGCGAAGAGCAGCACCAGCGCGGTGATGACACGCTGTCTCAGCATCGTTCAGCCGACCGCCGGCGCGACGCGACGCCTGCGCACCGGCGGTGACGCGAGCTCAGGGGACGACGCGCGCTCAGGCGGCGGTGCGCGCAGCGCTGTCGGCCAGCTGGGCACTGGTGCGTCCGAAGCGCCGCTCGCGCTGGCGATACCACGCGATCGCCTGCCCCAGCGTGCGCGCGTCGAAGGCGGGCCAGTAGCATTCGCAGAAGTAGAGCTCGGTGTACGCGAGCTGCCAGATCAGGAAGTTGCTGATCCGCTGCTCGCCGCCGGTCCGGATGAAGAGGTCGGGCTCCGGCGCGTAGGCCATCGACAGGTGCCGCGCGAGTTCTTCCTCCATCACCGGCGCGAGCGGATCCTCGCCGCGGGCGGCCCGCTCCCTCGCGACCGCGGTCGCCGCCTGGAGCAGGTCCCAGCGACCGCCGTAGTTCGCGGCGATCGTCAGCACCATCCCGTCGTTGCGCGCGGTGCGCTGCTCGGCCGACGCGATCGCGTCCTGCAGCCGCTGGTCGAAGCGCGAACGGTCGCCGACGATGCGCAGGCGCACGCCGTTGCCGTGCAACTGCGCGACCTCGCGCTGCAATGCCGAGATGAACAGGCGCATCAGCAGCGAGACCTCCTCGGCCGGGCGGCGCCAGTTCTCGGAACTGAACGCGAACAGCGTCAGGTACTCGACGCCGAGGCGGCCGCACAGCTCGACCGTGGAGCGGACCGCATCGACGCCCTTTCGATGCCCGGCCGTGCGTGGCAGGTGCCGCTCGGTCGCCCAGCGCCCGTTGCCGTCGAGGATGATCGCGATGTGGCGCGGGATCGCACGCGCGGCGGGGATCGTCTGGGTCGAGCTGGAAAAGGTCATCGAGGCGGGTTCGCGGGCGTGGAGAATCCGGGAGGACCGGTCGGCGGCGGGCTGCGGAACGAAGCGATCCGGCGGCTGGCAGGCTCAGACGGTCATGATCTCCTGTTCCTTCGCGGCCAGCATCCGGTCGATCTCGGCGATGAACCGGTCGGTGAGGCGCTGGATCTCTTCCTGGGCGCGCCGATCGTCGTCTTCCGAGATCTCCTTGGCCTTGAGCAATTCCTTGATCTCGGCGTTCGCGTCGCGCCGCAGGTTGCGGATCGACACCTTCGCATGCTCGCCTTCGCTGCGCACGACCTTCGTCAGGTCGCGGCGGCGCTCCTCGGACAGCGGGGGCATCGGTACCCGGATCAGTTCGCCCATCGACGCCGGATTCAGCCCCAGATCCGATTCGCGGATCGCCTTCTCGACCGCCTGCGCCATCTTCTTCTCCCAGACCGATACGCCGATCGTGCGCGCGTCGACCAGCGTCACGTTCGCGACCTGGTTGATCGGGACCTGGCTGCCGTAGTACTCGACCGTCACGTGGTCGAGGATACCCACGTGCGGCCTGCCGGTCCGCAACTTCGCGAGGCTGCCCTTGAGCGACTCTATCGATCGCTGCATCTTCTGTTCGGCATTCTGCCGGATGTCCGCTGTCGACATGATGTTCTCCGAGATGTGTTGCCCAGTTCGTTGCGTTGGCGCCCTGCCGCGCGCTTCCGGGCCGATCGGCACCGGAGGGGCGTGTCAGGCATGCACCAGCGTGCCCTCGTCCTCGCCCATGACGGCGCGCCCGAGCGCGCCTTCCTTGAAGATCGACAATACCTTGACCGGCAGTCGCTGGTCACGACACAGCGCGAAGGCCGTTGCGTCCATGACCTTCAGGTCGCGGCCGATCGCCTCGTCGAAGCTGATCTGCTGGTAGCGCGTCGCGGTCTTGTCCTTCATCGGATCGGCCGTGTAGACGCCGTCGACCTTCGTCGCCTTCAGGATGATCTCGGCGTCGATCTCGGCCCCCCGCAGCGCCGCCGCGGTGTCGGTCGTGAAGAACGGATTGCCGGTGCCGCCCGCGAAGATGACGATCTTGCCTTCCTCGAGGTAGCGCAGCGCCTTCGGCCGGACGTAGGGCTCGACGATCTGCTCGATGCCCAGCGCCGACTGCACGCGCGCCTCGGCGCCCTGGCGGCGGAACGCGTCCTGCAGCGCGAGCCCGTTCATGACCGTCGCGAGCATGCCCATGTAGTCGGCAGTGGCGCGATCCATCCCGGCTGCGCCGGGAGCCACGCCGCGAAAGATGTTGCCCCCGCCGATCACGATCGCGATCTCGACGCCGAGGCGGCTGACGGCGACGATCTCGCGGCACATCCGGTCGATCGTCTCGCGATTGATGCCGTAGCTGTCGTCGCCCATCAGCGCTTCGCCGGACAACTTCAGCAGCACCCTCCGGTAGGCGGGCCTCGGCGCGGCGGCGCCGGCGGCGGCCCGCGGCGTCGGGGGGTCGCTGTCGCTGCTCATCGGCGCGGCTTCAGCGGGCGGCGGCGACCTGCGCCGCGACTTCCGCGGCGAAGTCGCTCTGCTTCTTCTCGATGCCCTCGCCGACGACGTACAGCGTGAAGCCCGCGACCTTCGCGCTCCGGGTCTTGAGCAGCTGCTCGACCAGCATCTTGTCATCCTTCACGAAGGGCTGCCCGAGCAGCGTGACCTCCTTCAGGAACTTCTGCACGGTGCCCTCCACCATCTTCGCGACGATCTCGGCCGGCTTGCCGGATTCGGCCGCCTTCTGCGACGCGATCGAGCGCTCCTTCTCGATCAGCTCGGGCGACACCTCGTCGCGCGACAGCGCGACCGGCTTGTTCGCGGCGACGTGCATCGCCAGGTCCTTCGCGAGCGCTTCGTCGCCACCGACGAGTTCGACCAGCACGCCGATCTTCGCGCCGCCGTGCACGTAGCTCGAGATCGCGCCGCCCGACGCCTTCGCGTCGCGCCGCACGAAGCGGCGGATCGACAGGTTCTCGCCGATCTTGCCGACGAGCGCGGTACGCACCGCCTCGACCGGCTTGCCGTCGATCTGCAGCGCCGACAGCGCGGCGACGTCGGCGGGCGCCTGGTCGGCGACGAGGCGGGCGAGTGCCGCGGCGAATGCGAGGAAGTCGTCGTTCTTCGCGACGAAGTCGGTCTCGCAGTTGACCTCGACCATCGCCGCCAGCCGACGGTCGTCGGACAGGTGGATGCCGACGACGCCTTCGGCGGCGACGCGCGACGCGGCCTTGCTCGCCTTGTTGCCGAGCTTGACGCGAAGGATCTCTTCGGCGCGATCGAGGTCGCCCTTCGCCTCGGTCAGCGCCTTCTTGCATTCCATCATCGGCGCGTCGGTCTTCTCGCGCAGTTCCTTGACCATTGCCGCGGTGATTTCGGCCATTCGACTATTCCTCAGTGCTGGTTCGGTTGGGCGGCCGCCCGGTGCGTCGTCGGGGCGTCGGCGGGGCCGGAGCCGGCCCGCCGAGCACGCCGCCACGCGGCGACGGCCGGCTGGGCCTGCCGCATCCCGGCGCGTCGCGCGGGCGGGCGGCAGGCCGGGTGCGGCGGGGTCAGGCTGACTCGACCTCGACGTATTCGTCCTCGTCCGCGCCCTTGACGATCTCCTGCAGCGCCGCGCTCTTGCCCTCGAGGATCGCGTCGGCGACCCCGCGTGCGTAGAGCCGGACCGCCCGGCCCGAGTCGTCGTTGCCCGGAATGACGTAGTCGATCCCCTCCGGAGAGTGGTTGGTGTCGACGACGGCGATGATCGGGATGCCGAGTTTCTTCGCCTCGGTGATCGCGATCCGGTGATAGCCGACGTCGATCACGAACAGCGCGTCCGGCAGGCCCGCGAGTTCCTTGATGCCGCCGAGGCTCTTCTGGAGTTTCTCGCGCTCGCGGGCGAACATCAGTCCTTCCTTCTTCGACATCCGTTCGGTCGCGCCCTCTTCGGCCGCCTGATCCATGTCCTTCAGGCGCTTGATCGAGGTCTTGACGGTCTTGAAGTTGGTCATCATGCCGCCCAGCCAGCGCTCGTCGACGTACGGCATGCCGGCGCGCATCGCCTCTTCGGCGACGATCTCGCGGGCCTGGCGCTTGGTGCCGACGAACATGATCGTGCCCCGGTTCGCCGCGAGCTGACGCACGAACTTCATCGCGTCCTGGTACTGCACCAGCGTCTTCTCGAGGTTGATGATGTGGATCTTGTTGCGATGGCCGAAGATGAACGGGGCCATGCGGGGGTTCCAGAAGCGGGTCTGGTGGCCGAAATGGACACCGGCTTCCAGCATTTGCCTGATCGTGACGCTCATTGCAGTGAATCTCCGAGGGTTGTCGACGGGATCGTCGAGATACTCCGGGCGGAGGCCCGACCCTACCCGCCGGCCGCGCCGCCGCCGGCCGAACGGCCGGGGGCGAAGCGGACCGGGTGCGGGCACCCTGGTCGGGCCGCCTGGGAAGCCAGCGACGCACCGGCACTGCATGCGCCCGGCAACCGGGTCCGGCGAAGGCGGACGCCGACCGTGTTGCGGCCGACGCCTGCCGTGCGCCTGGTGCCCGAAGCGGATTGGTGAAACGGGATAACCTATAATGATAACAAGAATTTGCGGGTCGACCTTCCCGTCCGTCCTCCGCCCCCGATTTGCCGACGTCCCGACGGCGGTCTCGGGCCCGCGGCGGCGGCCGCCCCGGCCCGGCGGCCGGCGGCGAAGCCCGCCGTGGCGGGTGCCCGGCTCCCGCACGACCCTGAGGAATCCCAGCAGATGAGCATATCGATCAAGTCAGCCGAGGAAATCGCAGCGATGCGCGTCGCGGGCAGGCTCGCGAGCGAGGTCCTCGACTTCATCACGCCCCACGTCCGCGCCGGCGTGACCACCGGCGAACTCGATCGCCTGTGCCACGCCTACATGGTCGACGTGCAGCAGACCATCCCCGCGCCGCTGAACTACGCGCCGCCCGGCTACAGGCCGTTCCCGAAGTCGATCTGCACGTCGATCAACCACCAGGTCTGCCACGGCATCCCGGGTGACCGGATCCTGAAGAACGGCGACGTGCTCAACATCGACGTCACCGTCATCAAGGACGGCTGGCACGGCGACACCAGCCGGATGTTCCACGTCGGCACGCCGTCGGTCGCGGCGCGCCGGCTGTCGGACGTCGCCTACGAGTGCATGTGGCTGGGCATCGACCGTATCCGGCCCGGGGCCACGCTCGGCGACATCGGGCACGCGATCCAGCGCCACGCGGAAGGGCTGGGCTTCTCGATCGTGCGTGAATTCTGCGGCCACGGCATCGGGCGCCGGTTCCACGAGGAGCCGCAGGTGCTCCACTATGGCCGCCCCGGTACCGGCGAGCCGCTCAGGCCCGGCATGATCTTCACCGTCGAGCCGATGGTCAACGCCGGCCGGCGCGAGGTGCGCGAACTGCCCGACGGCTGGACGATCGTCACCCGCGACCACAGCCTCTCCGCCCAGTGGGAGCACACCGTCGTCGTCACCGAGGCCGGCTACGAAGTCCTGACGCTCTCGGAGGGCACGCCGGCCAGGCCCGCGGTCCTCGAAGCGACGGCCTGAGGCCGGCTTGAGCAGCGTCGTCGACGACCCCGCGCGGACCGGCGGTGCGCAGGCCGACGATGCGCCACCGGCGGCGCTGCGGGCAGAGCTGAAGGCCGCGCGCGAGGCCCGCATCGCGCGCTTTCGCGCCGACCAGAACGTCTCGCTGCTGCTGCGCGGCCTCGCCAGGGACACCGACCACGTGCTGCAGAAGCTCTGGCGCGCCTGCAGGATGCCGGCGGACTGGGCGCTGCTCGCCGTCGGCGGCTACGGTCGCGGCGAACTGCAGCCGGCGTCGGACGTCGACCTGCTGCTGCTGATCGCCGAAGGGCCCGACGCCGAGGGCGCGGGCCGCGCCGAGCGCTTCATCGGCTGCTGCTGGGACATCGGCCTGGAAATCGGCCACAGCGTGCGCACCCCGCGACAGTGCGTCGAGCAGGCACGCGCCGACATCACCGTGATGACGAGCCTGACCGAACGACGCGGCATCGCGGGCGCCAAGGCGCTGCGCGACGCGCTCGACGCGGCGCTCGACGGCGTCCTGTCGCCGGCGGCGTTCTATCGCGAGAAACTGCTGGAGATGCGCCAGCGGCACCAGAAGTACGAGGACACCCCGTACAGTCTGGAGCCGAACTGCAAGGAAAGCCCGGGCGCGCTTCGAGACCTGCAGGTCATCGCCTGGGTCGCGCGTGCGGCGGGCCTCGGCGAGCACTGGCGCGCGCTCGTCGAGAGCGGCGTGATCGAGCCGCTCGAGGCGAGCCAGTTGCGTCGCCACGAGCAGTTCCTGAAGAAGGTGCGCGCGTGGCTCCACATCGTCTCGGGGCGTCGCGAGGACCGGCTGGTGTTCGACCTCCAGCCCGCGATCGCGCAGGCGATGGGGCTCAAGGCCAGTGGCTCCAGGGCGCTGTCCGAGGCGCTGATGCAGCGCTACTACCTCGCCGCGAAGATGATCACGCAGCTCACGACGCTGTTGCTGCTGGTGATCGAGCAGCGTGTACTCGATCGTCCGCCGGGCGAGGCGGTGCGCATCGACGACGCCTTCGATCGCGTCGACGACCTGCTGGACCTTCGCGAGCCGGATGCCTTCGATCGCGAGCCGCGCCTGATCCTGCGTGCGTTCAACCTGATCGCCGGCCATTCCGGCCTGTCGGGAATGACCGCCCGGACGCTGCGCGCGATCTGGCACGCCCGGTTCCGGATCGACGCACGGTTTCGCGCCGATCCGGTGAACCGAGCGGCGTTCATGACGCTGCTCCAGGCGCCGCGCGGCGTCACCCACGAGCTGCGCAGGATGAACAAGTGGTCGGTGCTCGGGCGCTACCTGCCCGCGTTCCGTCGCATCGTCGGGCGGATGCAGCACGACCTGTTCCACGTCTACACGGTCGACCAGCACATCCTGATGGTGGTCCGGAACCTTCGGCGCTTCATGCTGGCCGAGCACGCGCACGAGTACCCGCTGTGCAGCCAGCTCGCCGCCGACTTCGAACGGCCGTGGATCCTGATCGTCGCCGCGCTGTTCCACGACATCGCCAAGGGCCGCGGCGGCGACCATTCGGTGCTCGGGCAGCGCGACGTCGCCCGCTTCTGCCTTCAGCACGGCATCGGGCAGGAAGACAGCGCGCTGGCCGAGTTCCTCGTGCTGCACCACCTGCGGATGTCGATGACCGCGCAGAAGCGCGACCTGAGCGATCCGGCCGTCATCCAGGAGTTCGCGGCACTCGTGGGCACCGAGCGCCGCCTCGTCGCGCTGTACCTGCTCACCGTCGCAGACATCCGCGGCACCAGCGCCAAGGTCTGGAACGCCTGGAAGGGCAAGCTGCTCGAGGACCTGTTCAAGGCGACGCTCGCCCACCTGGCGGGCAACCGGCTCGCGCCGAGCGAACGGATGGACTTCCGGCGCAGCGAGGCCGCGCGGCTGCTGCTGCTCGACGGGATCGACCGGGCGAGCTACCAGCGCTTCTGGGAGAGCCTGGACATCGGCTACTTCCTGCGCCACGAACCCGGCGACATCGCCTGGCACACCCGCGTGCTCCACGCCGCCCCGACCGGCGAGGCGGTCGTCCGCACGCGCATGAGTCCGCTCGGCGAAGGCTTCGAGGTCGTCGTGTACGCGCCGGACCAGCCCGGCCTCTTCGCCCGCATCTGCCACTACTTCGATCGCAAGAACCTGTCGATCCTCGACGCGCGCGTACACACGACGCGGTCGGGGCACGCGCTCGACAGCTTCATGGTGGTGGATCCCGCGCAGCACCTGCGGTACCGGGACGTGCTTCGACTCGTCGAGGTCGAGCTGTCGGAGCTTCTCGCGCGCGACCAGCAGCTCGACGACCTGCGCCCGGCGCCGGTGGCACGCCAGTCGCGACGCTCGCGCGCGTTTCCGCTGCCGCCGAAAGTCGACCTCAGGCCGGACGAGGGCGCGACGCGCTATCACCTGTCGGTGACGGCGACCGATCGCACCGGGCTGCTCTACGACATCGCGCGGGTGCTCGCGCAGAACGGCGTGAACCTGAGCGGCGCCCGGGTCACGACCCTCGGCGAGCGGGTCGAGGACATGTTCACCGTCGAGAGCAAGGCGCTCGCACAGGAGAAGCGTCGCCTCGCGCTCGAGCGGGAGCTGCTGGCGACCCTCTAGGGCCGGCGAGCGCGCGGCGGCGCCGCACGCCCTCGCCCGGCGCGCATCAGCCGGGCTGGCGCACCGCCTTGGCGAGGATGTCGACGACCCGGCCCATCGTCGCGTCGAGCACCGACGCGATCGCGTCGAGCGCGACCGCGTCGGTTGCGTCGCCCTTGCCCGCCGCATGATTCGCGACGACGGCGAGGGTCGCGTACGGGATCTCGAGCTCGCGCGCCAGCGTCGCCTCGGGCATGCCGGTCATGCCGACCAGGTCGCAGCCGTCGCGCTCGAGGCGCCGGATCTCGGCGGCGGTCTCGAGCCGGGGTCCCTGGGTACAGCCGTAGCAGCCGCCGTCGACGACCGTTTCGCCGGCTGCCGCGGCGGCTTCGAGCAGCCGTCGGCGCATCGCGCCATCGTAGGGCCAGGTGAGGTCGACGTGCACGACCGGCTGGTCGGGCCCGCTGTAGTAGCTCGATGCACGACCGGTGGTGTAGTCGATGATCTGGTCGGGCACGACCAGCACGCCCGGCCCCATGTCCGCCCGGATGCCGCCGACGGTCGCGACCGACAGGATGCCGGTGACGCCCACCTCGCGCAGCGCCCAGAGGTTCGCGCGGTAGTTGATGTCGTGCGGTGCGATCGTGTGGCCGTAGCCGTGCCGTGCGAGGAACACGATCGGCGTGCCGCCCAGTCGTCCGTGGCTGAGCGCGCACGACGGGGTGCCCCAGGGGGTGCGCACGACCTCGCGGCGGATCGACTCGAGGCCGACGAGGTGCGCGAGCCCGCTGCCGCCGATGATCGCGAGCGAAGGCGTGGTGCCGGTCGACCCCGACGTCATTCGCCGATGTCCAGCTGCTTCAGGAACGCCCGGAAGCCAGGGCCGACTTCCTCGTGGCGCAGGCCGAGCTCGACCGTCGCCTGCAGATAGCCGAGCTTGGAGCCACAGTCGTAGCGCCTGCCGTCGAACGCGTAGGCGAGCACCGGCTGCTCGTGGATCAGCTGCGCCAGTGCGTCGGTGAGCTGGATCTCGCCGCCGGCACCGGGCTTGACGTTGGCCAGGTGCTCGAAGATGCGCGGGCTCAGCAGGTAGCGTCCGACGACGGCGAGCGTCGACGGCGCGTCGGCGGGCTTCGGTTTCTCGACCATACCGGTGATCCGGCTCGCGCGATCGCCCCACGGCGTGCTCGACACGATGCCGTACGAGCTCGTCTCCTCTCGCGAGACCTCCTGAACCGCGAGGACGCTCGCGTGCTGGCGCTGGTGCAGCTCGACCATCTGGCGGAGCACCGGCACGCCGCTGTCGCCGGGCTGCATCAGGTCGTCGGCCAGCAGGATCGCGAAGGGTTCGTTGCCGACGACCTGGCGGGCGCACAGCACGGCGTGGCCCAGCCCGAGCGGCTCGGCCTGGCGGATGTAGACGCAGTTGATGCCGCTCGGCACCGCTTCCTTCACCGCCTCGAGCAGCGCCTTCTTGCCGCGCGCGTGCAATTCCGCCTCGAGCTCGTAGGCCTTGTCGAAGTGATCCTCGATGCTGCGCTTGCCGCGCCCGGTGATGAAGATCATCTCGGTGATGCCGGCGGCCGCGGCCTCCTCGACCGCGTACTGGATCAGCGGCTTGTCGACGACCGGCAGCATCTCCTTTGGTTGCGCCTTGGTGGCCGGCAGGAACCGCGTGCCGAGCCCCGCGACGGGGAACACTGCCTTGCGTACCTTCACTTCCATGTTTCGATCTTCCTGAAAAACGCGTCCTCGTCGATGACCTCGACGCCCATGCTGCGTGCCTTCTGTGCCTTGGAGCCTGCCGAGGCGCCGGCGACGACGAAGGCCGTCCTGGCCGACACCGAGCCCGACGCCTTGCCACCGTGGCGGCGGATCAACGCCTCGATCTCCTGCCTCGAACCCCGCTCCATCGTGCCGGTGACGACGATCGTCAGCCCCGCGAAAGCGCCGCCGCTTGCGTCCTCGCCCGCAATCGGCGTGCCTCCGACGGCCGCGTCGCCCTCGGCGATTGTCGTGCCTTCGGCGTCAGGCGACGGTAACACCGTCTCCACCGGCGCCGAAGGCACGATTCCACGCGCCTGCAGTTGCCGGATTGCCTCGATATTGTGAGGTTCTGCAAGAAATCGGGAAATGCTCGCGATGATCTCGGGGCCCACGCCCTCCAGCGGTACCGCCAGCAGTGCCTCGCCCTTGGGCCGCCGGCGCGCGTTCTCCTTCTGGATCGCCTCCTTCTCGGCGAGCAGCGTGGTCCAGTCCGCCGACACGAAGGCGTCGATCGAGCCGAAGCGCGCCGCGAGCACGCGCGCGACCTCCTCGCCGACGTGCCGGATCCCGAGCCCGTACAGCAGGCGGGAGAGCGGCCGACGCCGCGACGCGTCGATCGCCGCGACGAGCTTGGCGGCGGACTTCTCGCCCATCCGGTCCAGGCCGGTCAGCTGCACGGCCTCGAGCCGGTACAGGTCCGCCGGCTCGCGCAGCAGGCCGCGCGCCAGCAGCTGCTCGACGATCTTCTCGCCGAGGCCGTCGATGTCCATCGCCCGGCGCTGTGCGAAGTGCAGCAGCGCCTGCCTGCGCTGTGCGGCGCAGGTCAGGCCGGCGACGCAGCGCCATGCGGTCTCGCCTTCCGGCCGCTCGACCGCCGAGCCGCAGACCGGGCACGCCGCCGGCATCCGGAAGGCGCGGGCGTCGGGAGGGCGAAGTGCCGGCACCGGCCCGACGACCTCGGGGATGACGTCGCCCGCCCGGCGAACGACGACGGTGTCGCCGATCATCAGATCCTTGCGCGCGATCTCGTCCTCGTTGTGGAGGGTCGCGTTGCTCACCGTGACGCCGCCGACGAATACCGGTTCCAGCCGCGCGACCGGCGTGAGCACGCCGGTCCGTCCGACCTGGACATCGATGTCGAGCAGCCGCGTGTGCTGTTCCTGCGCCGGGTACTTGTGCGCGAGCGCGAAGCGGGGCGCACGCGCGACGTGGCCGATCCGCGCGTGCCAGTCGCGCCGGTCGACCTGGTAGACGACACCGTCGATGTCGTAGGGCAGTCCCGTTCGCACGGCGCCGATCCGGTCGAAGTAGCCGAGCAGTCCGTCGACGCCCTCGAGCCGTTCGCGCAGCGGCGCCACCGGCAGCCCGAAGCCCGCGAGCCACTCGAGCAGCGCGAACAGCGAGTCCGGCGGCGACGGGGTGCCGACGACCTCGCCCAGGCCGTAGGCGAAGAAAGCGAGCGGCCGGCGCGCGGTGATCCGCGCGTCGAGCTGCCGCAGGCTGCCGGCCGCCGCGTTGCGCGGGTTCACGAAGCGCTTCTCGCCGTCGGCCTCCTGCGCGGCGTTCATCCGCTCGAAGTCGCGCCGGAACATCAGCACCTCGCCACGCACTTCGAGCGCGGGCGGCGGGTCGCCGTCGAGCACGAGCGGCAGGTTCCGGATCGTGCGCAGGTTCGGGGTCACGTCCTCGCCGACCTCGCCGTCGCCGCGGGTCGCGCCGAGCACGAGGCGCCCCGATTCGTATCGCAGCGTGGCGGCCAGCCCGTCGAACTTCGGCGTCGCGCAATAGGCGATCGGCGTCTCGTGCGACGGCGCGTCCGCGGCGCCGGCGGCGGTGGCCGCGAGCCGCTCGCGAATCCTCCGGTCGAAGGCCTCGACCTCGTCGCGCGCGAATGCGTTCGCGAGCGAGCGCATCGGCTGACGATGGATGACCGTACGTAGCGCGTCGCGGGGCGTGGCGCCGACGCGCTGCGTCGGGGAATCCGGATCGGCGAGCGCCGGTTGCGCGGCCTCGAGCGCCTCGAGCTCGCGCATCAGCGCGTCGTACTCGGCGTCACTGACCGTCGGCGCGTCGTCGAGGTAGTAGGCGCGGTTGTGCGCCTCAATCTGCGCGCGCAGCGTGATGGCCCGGCGCCGCGCTTCGTCCGAAGGCTGCTCAGTTGAAGATGAGGAGCGAGACATCGGAGCCGGCCTTGAGGCCGGCGGCCTCGAGTTGCGCGAAGCGCTCGTCGAGCTGGCGGCCGACGGCTTCGATCATGCCGACGGACAGGCCTCGGGCCTGGCTGTCGACGAGGCGACCGCCGACGAGCCTCGCGCAGTCGCCTGCGCAGCGAACCATCGCCGGCCAGGGGTCGGCGGCGCGGTCGACCCTGGGCACGTCGAGCACGAACAGGATCTGATCGGCGCCCGGCGTCGCGCTCATGGTGTAGAGCGTCTGTCCTTCCTCGGTCAGGCAAGCGAACCGTCCACCGCCCCGTTCGTACAGGCCGAGGCTCTTGCCGATCGTGGCCAGCTGTGACGCGCCGACCGGACCGGGCGCCTCGACCGTCAGCTCGACCTGGGTGTCGAGATCGGCGGCCAGCGAATCGAGCCGGCGCGCACGCATCAGCACCTCACCCATGTCCGGCTGCTCGAAACGGGCGCCCAGCTGCTCGGCGAATCCGACGAGCGCCGCGACGAAGTCGGACAGTTCGACCGCATTCAACGGACCCTGGCGGTTCGCAAGCAGCGCTGCGCAGCGGATCCGCGCGGCGAGGCCTCCAGCCACCAGCGGCGCGAAGCGGCCGTCGCCTCCGTCGACCTCGATCCGCACCGGCTTCGAGCCGACGTGACGGAGCGACGACATCAACGCGATCAGCCGGTCGGTGTTGACCGGGGACGGCGGCAGCAGCACGGCGTGCAGGAACGCGTCGCGAGGGTGTTCGTGTTCGGCGGGTTGCGCCGTGCGCTCGTCGCCGGTCGCGACGGCGGGGTCGGCGAGCCCATCCGCCGCGCCGGCAGGCGCCGCGCTGCCCGGCACCGCTCCGTCGGACGTCCTTCCTCGGTCGGCTGCACCGTCGGGTACCGTCACGCCGATGACGCCTGGGGCCTGACGCGTCGTCGGCGTCGGCGCCGTCGTCTGCGTCGACGCGGCAGCCGTCGATGGCGCCGACGGCGATGCGGTGTCGCCGGGCGATGGCGCCGCGTGCGGCCTCGCGCCCGCATCCGTGCCGTGCATCGGCGGCGCCGGCGGACGACGCGTGTGTGCCGAAGGCGGCGACTCGGCCGCGTCGCGATCGCGACCGACCGTCATGCCGCCGGGGGTGTCGACGAGCGTGTACGCCGGCGAGGCGGCGGCGTGCCCGGTCTCGCCGTCGCGCGAAGCCGGCGTCCACGCCGGCGCAAGCTGCGCGTGCGGTGCCGGCGCCTCTCGATCGTCCTCGGGAACCTGCGTTCGGCGCGTCGGCATCGCCTGCGCGCCGCGCGGCGAGCCTGCGCCTTCCGACTCCGGCAGCACCCGCGGCATCCGCTCGGTGATGCGGCGAAGATCGTCGGCAAATCGGTCGAGCGCCGGCGGGTGCCTCCCGGCGCCCTGCGGAACGGACTCCGGCACCGGTTGCGGCGTGGATCGCGGTACGGGTTGCGCCACGGGTTGCGCCACGGGCTGCGTCATCTGCGGTGGCATCGATTGCGGCATCGATTGCGGCATCGGCGCGTGCGACGCTTCGCGCGCACGGGGCAGCGGCGACGGTGCCGACTTGGCGGGCGCGGGACTCCATCCGGGGCCATCGTCGGGGTCGAGCCGCGGCTCGAAGGCGTCGTCGGCGTAGAGTGCGTCGAGCTCGCCGCCGTCCAGGCCGTGCTCGGGTTCCATGCCGCGCTCGAAACTCTCCTGCCTGCGTCGCGCGATGCCGGCGCGCTCCTCGATGATGCCGCTCTGCTGGCGGAACAGACGCTCCGCAGCGCGGCGATTCACACGGCTCTGCCAGAAGTTGAACAGCATCACCATCGCGACGACGACGGCGACGAGCGCGATCACGCTGACGTTCAGGGTACTCATGCTGCTTGTGCCAGTTCGGCCGCCGAGGTCAGGTCGACGGCGACGAGGCGCGACACGCCCCGCTCCTGCATCGTGACGCCGATCAGTTGCTCGGCCATTTCCATCGCGATCTTGTTGTGCGAGATGAAGACGAACTGGGTCTCGCCCGACATCGACCGTACCATCTCGCAGTAGCGCTCGGTATTGGCGTCGTCCAGCGGCGCGTCGACCTCGTCGAGCAGGCAGAACGGCGCGGGATTGAGCTTGAAGATCGCGAACACCAACGCGATCGCCGTCAGGGCCTTCTCGCCGCCCGACAGCAGGTGGATCGACGCGTTCTTCTTGCCGGGGGGCTGCGCGACGACCTGGATGCCGGCATCGAGGATTTCCTCGCCGGTGAGCACGAGCCGCGCCTCGCCGCCGCCGAACAACATCGGGAACAGCGTGCCGAACTGCCGGTTCACCGCGTCGTAGGTCTCCTTGAGGACCGCCCTGCTCTCCTGGTCGATCGTGCGGATCGCGTTCTCGAGCGTCGCCATCGCCTCGGCGAGATCCGAGGACTGCGTGTCGAGGAAGGCCTTGCGCTCGCTCGCGCTGCCGAGCTCGTCGAGCGCGGCGAGGTTGACCGGTCCGATCGCGGCGATCGCCTGCGCGAGCCGGACCAGCTCCGCCTGCAGCCACGACGGTCGCGGCGCCGAGCCAAGGCCGAGGGCGGTCTCTGCGATCGCGGCCTGCACGGCTTCGTCGTCGGCCTGCACGTCTGCAAGCGACTGGTCCATCTGCTCGGCGGCGAGGCGTGCCGCCTGTTCCTTCAGCTGGAGTTCGCCGATCCGCCCGCGCAGCGGCTGCTGGTCGCGCTCCAGGCCGAGGCGTCGCTCCTCCAGCGCGCGCAGCTCGGCGGCGAGCTCGTCGGCGTGGCTGCGCGCCTCGGCGAGCCGCGCCTCGGCGCTTCGCCGCTCGTCCAGCACGTGCTCGAGCTCGGCCTTCACTGCCGTGTCGTCGAGCGTCGCCTGCTCGGCGGCGAGCGTGGTCTGCTCGGCGAGCGACTGCCGAAGGCTCTCGTCGGCCTGCACGATCCGCGCCTTCAACGCTTCGACCTGCTGGTCGCCGCTGCGGACTTCGAAGTTCGCCTGCTGGAGCGCGAGCTCCGCGCCCTGCAGCGCCTCACGCACTGCGGCCAGCTCGCGCTCCGCGTCGGCGTGCGTGTCGGCGGCCGCCTCGCTCGCCTCCAGCGCCTGCCCTACCGTATCGTCGAGCTCGTCCAGACGCGCTTCGAGCGCCTCGTTCGCCTCGACGGCCTGCTCGTGCTGCCGGCTGACCTCGGCGATTTCCGCCTGCAGCCGATCGCGCGCGGCGCTGCGCTGCGCTGCCGTCTGCGACAGGCGCTCGAAGTCGACCGTCGCGCTCGATGCGTGACGCAGCGCGTGGGCGTGCGCCTCGCGGACCTGACGTAGCCGCGCCTGAAGGGCGGTGGCATCGCGATCCGCATGCTCGCTCTGCAGGCGCGCCTCGTCGGCGAGCAGCTTCTGCGCACGCTGCTCTCGCTGCAGGTTGAAGAGCTCCTGCTGGCGCGCGAGCACGCCGTCGTCGTCCGCGTCCAGCGCGAACAGCGACACGTCGTGCCGTCCGATCGCGTGGCCCGCCTTCACCAGGAATCGGCCCCCGCGCGGAAGGTCCGCGCGGGTGGCGAACGCCTGCTCGATGGTGTCGGCGGCGAAGCATCCATTGAGCCATTCGTCGATCAGCGCGGCGAGCGACCGGTCGGCACAGCGGACCATCCGGGCGAGCGGCACGAGCGGGCCGCTCGGCGTCGCGTCCGGGATCCGCTGCTCGCTGTGCACGAACAGGCCGAGCTTGCCGGGTGGCTGGTCGCGCAGCATGCCGGCGAGCGCGTCGGGGTGCGCGACCTCGAGGCTGTGCACGCGTTCGCGAAGCGCGGCCTCGACGGCGATCTCCCAGCCGGGTTCGATCTTGATGCGCTGCCATACGCGCTCGACATCGCTGCCGATGCCGTGTCGCGACAGCCAGGGCTTGACCTTCTCCTCGCTGTGCATGCGCTGCTGCAGCGACTCGAGGACGCTGATCCTCGCGTCGATCGCGGATGCCTTCTCGAGCGCGGCCTGCAGCGTCGTGCGCGCCGGCGCGCGCGCGGCCTCCGCCGTCGCGGCAGCTGCCTCGAGCGACTCCTGCTCGCGGCCCAGCCGCGCTTCGTCCGCACGCGCGGCCTCCAGCGCGTGCCGCAGGTGCTCGAGGCGATCCGCCGGGACGTCCTGCAGCGTGTCGAGTTCACCGGCCAGTCGTTCGCGCCGACGCCGCAGGTCGGACAGGGTCTCGCCGAGCGCCTGGTGCCGCGCGCTGCTCTGGTGGCGCTGCTGCTGGGCCTCGGCGTGGCGGCGCTGCGCCTCCTGCAGCGCCTCGCGCGCGGCCTCGTGCACGACGCCCGCGTCGTCTCGTCTCGCGCGAAGTTCCTCGACGGCGGCTTCGGCCTGCGCGGCGCGGGTCCGGGCGTGCTCGCCCTCGGCGAGCAGCGTGTCGAGCTGGTCGGTGCCCGCACCGGACAGCGACTGCGCGTGCGCGATCCGGCCGGCGAGTTCGACGAGCCGCGCATCGATGCGCTCGCGCGCCTGCGCGACGAAGCGGATCTGGGTCTCGAGCGCGCTGATCCGGCTGTTGACCTCGTAGAAGCGCGCCTGGCGCCGGTCGACCTCGTCGCTCGCGGCAGTCATCGCCTCGCGCGCCTGCACGATGCGGGTCTGCGCCGTCGTGAGTGCGGTGGCGAGGCCTTCGATCTCCAGCGCCAGCCGCGAGGACTCGGCGAGCACCTTCTCCTGCTCGGCGCGTGCATCGCGACGGCGGATGAACCACAACTGCTGCTGCTTGCTGTTGCGCTCCTGCTCGAGCGACCGGAATCGACCGGCGACCTCCGCCTGCTGCTCGAGCCGTTCGATCTGCGCGTTCAACTCGCGCAGGATGTCCTCGACCCGGGTGAGATTCTCCCGCGTGTCGGCGAGGCGGCTCTCGGTCTCGCGCCGCCGCTCCTTGTACTTGGAGACGCCCGCCGCCTCCTCGAGGAAGACCCGAAGCTCCTCGGGCTTGGCCTCGATCAGGCGGGAGATCGTTCCCTGCCCGATGATCGCGTACGCGCGCGGACCGAGCCCGGTGCCGAGGAAGATGTCGTGCACGTCCTTGCGGCGCACGACCTGGTTGTTGATCATGTACGTCGACTGGCCGTCGCGCGTCAGCACCCGCTTGACCGAGATCTCGGCGTAGCCGCTCCACGCACCGGCAACGCGCCCGAGCGCGTTGTCGAACACCAGCTCCACGCTCGCGCGCTGCGCCGGCTTGCGCTCGGCCGCGCCGTTGAAGATCACGTCCTGCATCGATTCGCCGCGCAGCTCGGTGGCGCGCGATTCGCCGAGCACCCAGCGCGTCGCGTCGATGATGTTCGACTTGCCGCAGCCGTTCGGGCCGACGACGCCGACGAGCTGGCCCGGAAGCTCGAAGGTGGTGGGATCGCAAAAGGACTTGAAGCCCGAAAGCTTGACCTGCTTGAGGCGCACTGGCTCGATCATCCCTCTGTGTCAGTGGGCCGTATAATACCAAGTTAACCCGGCCGGCCTGGAATGCGCAGGGCCTCGAAGCGGCCCCGGAAGTACCCGGCGACATGCTCATATGCCCAGATCACCGCAACCGCGATCAGCCTCGACCGAACTCGACGTCTTCCCGAATCCGGCTCCGCAGCGCGACTACCTGATTCACATCGAATGTCCGGAGTTCACGTGCCTGTGCCCGCTCACCAACCAGCCTGATTTCGCGACGCTGGTCATCGACTACATCCCGGACCGGCATAACATCGAACTGAAGGCGCTCAAGCTGTATCTCTGGTCGTTTCGCGATCGCGGCGTGTTCCACGAAGCGGTCACCAACGAGATCGTCGACACGCTCGCGGCCCGGCTCAAGCCGCGATTCCTTCGCCTGACCGCGAAGTGGTACGTGCGTGGCGGCATCTTCACCAACGTCGTCGCCGAGCACCGCAAGCGTGGATGGAAGCCGCAGCCGCGCGTCGAACTCGACGGCTTCGCGACCTCCTCGAGCGTGCGGGCTTGAATCCCAGACTGTCGCTGCTGCAGCCGTACCCGTTCGAGCGCCTGTCCGCGCTGCTCGCGGACATCGACCCGAAGGCCGCAGCCGCGTCGCTGGGGCGGGACGGTGCGATGTCCTGCGAACGCTTCGTCGATCTTTCGATCGGCGAGCCGAAGCACCCGTCGCCGCAACTGGTGCGCGACGCGATCGTCGCATCGCTCGATGGGCTGTCGGCGTATCCGCCGACCCGCGGTTCGGTCGCGCTGCGCGAGGCGATCGCGGGCTGGATCGAGCGTCGCTTCGGCGCGAGGCTCGATCCGATGCAGGAGGTGCTTCCGATCCTCGGGTCGCGCGAAGCGCTGTTCGCGCTCGCGCAGGTCGTCGTCGATCCCGCGAAGCGCCCGGTCGTCGTCTCGCCGAATCCGTTCTACCAGATCTACGAAGGCGCGGCGATTCTCGCGGGCGCCCGTGTGCACCTGGTCGACCAGCGCCCCGAGCGCGGGTTCCTGTGCGACTGGGCGTCGGTGCCCGACGCCGTCTGGCGCGAGACCTCGATGGTCTACGTGTGCTCGCCGGGCAATCCCACCGGCTCGGTGATGCCGCTGTCCGACTGGTCGCTGCTGTTCGACCTCTCCGACCGTTTCGGTTTCGCGATCGCCTCCGACGAGTGCTATTCCGAGATCCACTTCGACGAAGCCTCGCCGCCGCTCGGTGGACTCGAGGCCTGCCGCCTGCTCGGTCGAGACGACCGGCGTCGGCTGATCGTCTTCTCGAGCCTGTCCAAACGCAGCAACCTGCCTGGGATGCGCTCGGGATTCGTCGCCGGCGACCGTGCGCTGATCGCGGCCTTCCTGCGCTATCGCACCTATCACGGCAGCGCGATGAGTCCGGTCTTCCAGGCCGCGTCGATCGCGGCCTGGGGTGACGAGGCACACGTGGTCGACAATCGGCGCCGCTACCGGGAGAAGTTCGACGCGGTGATCGACGTCCTGTCGCCGGCGGTGGCGATCGAGCGCCCGTCGGCGGGCTTCTATCTGTGGCTCGCCATTCCGGACGGCGACGATCCTGCTTTCACCCACCGCCTGAGGGCCCAATATAATTGCCTCGTCGTGCCGGGCAGCTATCTCGGTCGAGCGGCGTCGGGGGCCAATCCGGGCGCCGGGCGCGTCCGGATCGCGCTGGTCGACGATCTCGCGTCCTGCGTCGACGGCGCCCGACGCATTCGGCACCTGCTGACCGGAAGCGCCGGCTGAACCGGCGGGCGCGGGCGATCCCGTGTCCGCCCGCCTGGCCCGGTTCGGGCCGCGTCGTGGCCCGCCCCGCCCCGCCCCCTGCAGGCGACGGGTGCATCGCCCCTTTCTTCGCCGTCGGGTACTTCCCGCCGGCATCCACCTCGTCCGGAGACCGCTACCCCATGACCGATTCCCGCGAAAAGACCATCGAAGCCGCCTGGGAGGACCGCGCGGCGATCAGTCCGGGCAACGCGCCTGCCGACGTCCGCGAAGCGGTGGACTCGGTGCTCGCCGGACTGGACACCGGCCAGTTGCGCGTGGCGACCCGCGAGGCCGCGGCAACGACCGACGGCGCCTCGCGGTGGACCGTCCATCAGTGGATCAAGAAGGCCGTGCTGCTGTCGTTCCGACTGGCCGACAACCGGGTGATGGGTGCGACCGACCTGCAGTTCTTCGACAAGGTCGAGACCAAGTTCGCCGCGATGAACGCCGCGCAGTTCGGCGCCGGTGGCTACCGCGTGGTGCCGCCTGCGGTCGCCCGTCGCGGGTCGTTCATCGGGCGCAACGTGGTGCTGATGCCGTCCTTCGTCAATATCGGGGCGTACGTGGACGAAGGAACCATGGTGGACACCTGGGCGACGGTCGGGTCGTGCGCGCAGATCGGCAGGAACGTGCACTTGTCCGGCGGAGTCGGCATCGGCGGCGTGCTCGAGCCGCTCCAGGCGAATCCGACGATCATCGAGGACAACTGCTTCATCGGCGCGCGCTCGGAAGTCGTCGAAGGCGTGATCGTCGAGGAGAATTCGGTGCTCTCGATGGGCGTCTTCATCGGGCAATCGACGAAGATCTACGATCGGGAGTCGGGGAAGGTGCTGTACGGCCGGGTGCCGTCCGGTTCGGTCGTCGTGCCGGGAAGCCTGCCTTCGGCCGACGGCAAGGTCAGTCTCTACTGCGCGGTCATCGTGAAGCGCGTCGACGCCCAGACCCGGGCGAAGACCGCGATCAACGACCTGCTCAGGGGGGCCTGAGACAACGAGTCGAGGCAGGCGCGGTCTGTCTCGACGCAACGAAAGTCTGCGAAGCGGCGCGAGGGTGGCGCGGCCTGGGGAGCGAAAACGTCATGGCGATGGATCGATTGCTGGAACTGATGGCCCAGAAGAAGGCCTCGGACCTGTTCCTCGCGGTCGGTTCGCCGGTGCAGATCAAGCTCAACGGCATCACGGTGCCGATCAACCAGAACCGCCTCGACCCCGAAGGGGTCGAACTGCTGCTGCGCGAGGTGATCACCGATCGGCAGTGGGAGACCTACGAGGACGAACAGGAACTGAACGTCGGCTACGGATTGCGCGGGGTCGGAAGCTTCCGCTTCTCGGTGTTTCGCCAGCGCGGATCGACCGCTGCGGTGATCCGGTACATCCCGGGCGACGTGCCGGCCTTCGAATCGCTGGAACTGCCCGAGGTCCTGCGCGACCTGATCATGCAGAAGCGCGGCCTGATCCTCGTCGTCGGCGCGACCGGGTCGGGCAAGACCACCACCCTCGCCTCGCTGATCGACTATCGCAACGAGCACAAGACGGGCCACATCCTCACGCTCGAGGATCCGATCGAGTTCACCTTCCGGAACAAGAAGTCGATCGTCAATCAGCGCCAGATCGGCACCGACACCGCCAGCCTGAAGACCGCGCTCAAGAACGCGCTGCGCCAGGCGCCCGACTGCATCCTGATCGGCGAGATCCGCGACACCGACACCATGAGCGCCGCGATCGCCTACGCGCAGTCGGGACACCTCGTGCTCGCGACGCTGCACGCGAACAATGCGAGCCACGCGCTGAACCGGATCGTCAGCTTCTACTCGCCCGAGAACCGGCGCGTGCTGCTGTCCGACCTCTCGACGACGCTGAAGGCGGTGGTCTCGCAGCGACTGATCAAGTCGATCGGCGGTGGCCGGGTGCCGGCGGTCGAGGTCCTGCTCAATACCAACCTGATCGCCGAACTGATCGAGCAGGGACGCCTGTCGGAGATCCGAGACGCGATGGTCAACAGCATGACGCCCGGCGCGCAGACCTTCGAGCAGGCGCTGATCGACCTCCTGGTGAACAACCGGATCGGCAAGGAGGACGCGCTCGCGAACAGCGACTCGCCGACCAACCTGCTGTGGCTGCTCGAGAACCGGACCGCGACCCGCGAGGAGGAGCAGGCGCCGATGCCTGCGGCATTCGACCTGTCGCGCACGCTGCTCGGCGACGACGACGGTCACGGCGACGCCGCAAGGGGCGCGGCGGCGGCAGGCCAGCCTTCGCGGGCCGGCCAGGGGGGCGGCGGGACTCACCCGGCGCCGGCGGCGACCGGCCGTCCATCGAGCGTGCCAGGCTTGCTCACCGAGTTCGACAGCGCCTCGGGCGCCACCAAGGGCGGCGCGCCGACCCCGCCGCCTGCCGCGGCGCCGGCGCCGCAGGATGGCAAGCAGGCGTCTTACTCCGAATTCCTGCTCAACATCTGATGGCCCGCATCACCGTCTACGGCATCGCGAATTGCGACCAGGTCAGGAAGACCCTGGCGTGGCTGCGCGAACACGGCATCGCCCACCGCTTCCACGACTACCGTGTCGACGGGCTGTCGCACGACGCGCTGTCGCGCTGGTGCAAGCACCTGCCGTGGACGTCGCTGCTGAACAAGCGCGGGCAGTCGTGGCGATCGATCCCCGAACCGGCACGCCGCGCCGTCGTCGACCAGGCCAGCGCGATCGAGCTCATGCTCGCGAACCCCACGCTGGTCAAGCGACCGGTGCTCGAGGTCGGCGACGATCTCCTGCTCGGATTTTCGGCCGAGCGGCTCGCCGAGGCGGTGCGCGCGAGCGCAGGCGACGGTGGCGGCGATGCCGATGCCGATGCCGATGGCGATGGCCGGCAGGCCGGCGCCTCGTGACCGTACGACAGTGACGCGAACGCCCGGGGCACGTCGGCGCGAGGACGCCGACGCGCTCGCCCGCCTGTCGACCCCGCGCGACCTGGTCCGCTTCGCGGTGACGCGCTTTGCCGAGGCGGGCATCGACTACGGCCACGGCACCGACAATCCCGTCGACGAGGCCACCTGGCTCGTGAGCGCGGCGCTGTCGCTGCCGGTCGACCAGCATGCGACCTTCGCCGACGCGAGCTTGCTGCGCCGGGAGATCGCGGCCGTGCTGCGGCTGATCCGGCGGCGCTGCGAGGACCGGGTGCCGCTCGCGTACCTGCTCGGCGAAGCCTGGCTCTGCGGCTTTCGCTTCCGGTGCGATTCGCGTGCGCTGGTGCCGCGCTCGCCGATCGTCGAGGCGATGGCGAGCGGCGGGCTCTCCGCCTGGTTCGACGAGGAACGCGAACCCGCGTCGATCCTGGACCTGTGCACCGGCGGCGGCTCGATCGCGATCGCCGCGGCGCACGTGTACCGCGACGCGCGGATCGTCGCGAGCGACCTCTCGTTCGACGCGTTGTCGCTCGCGGCCGAGAACGTCGCGCTGCATTCGCTCGGCGAGCGGATCGCGCTCGTGCAGGGCGACTGCTTCGACACGCTCGAGGGCGAACGTTTCGACCTGATCCTCTGCAATCCGCCCTACGTCAATGCCGATTCGATGGCGCGACTGCCGCCGGAATACCGCGCCGAACCGCCGGCGGCGCTCGCCGGTGGCGAGGACGGCATGGCGATGATCGAGCGCATCCTGCGCGGCGCGCCCGCGCATCTCGCCGCCGACGGGCTGCTCGTGCTCGAGATGGGCCACGAGGCCGACGCGTTCGAGCGCCGGTTTCCCGACCTGCGTCACGAATGGGTGGCGGTGGCGGCCGGCGAACGCCAGATCGCCGCCATCACGGCCGAGGCGCTCGGCACGGCAGGCGCTACCATTCGCGGGTGATACGCTTTTCAGATCTGACGCTGGCGCGCGCCGGCAAGCCCCTGTTCAGTCACGCGTCGCTTCTCGTCAGTGCCGGCGAACGCATCGCGCTGATCGGTCCGAACGGCAGCGGCAAGAGCTCGCTGATTGCGCTGCTTCGCGGAGAACTGGCCCCGGAGGCGGGCTCGGTCGAGTGTTCGCCGATGCGCGTCGGCTGGCTCAGCCAGCAGGTGCCATCGTCCGACCTACCGGCGGTGCGCTACGTGATGAACGCCGACGCCGCCCTGCTCGCGGCCGAGGCGCAGGTCGAGGCCGCCGAGGCGCAGGCGCCGACCGACGACGGCGCGGCGCTCGCCGCCGCCTACGATGCCTGGATCGTCGCCGACGGGCCTTCCGCGAACGCGCGCGCCTCCGAACTGCTCGCGGGTCTGGGCTTCTCGGACGCGCTGATGCGCGAACCGGTGTCCCGGCTGTCGGGCGGCTGGAAGATGCGCCTGAACCTCGCC
Source organism: Lautropia sp. (assembly GCA_050248115.1). Taxonomy (GTDB): domain Bacteria; phylum Pseudomonadota; class Gammaproteobacteria; order Burkholderiales; family Burkholderiaceae_E; genus Lautropia. Next base: position 832,243 of record JBFWSZ010000003.1, on the reverse strand, counting down.
TGCGTCCTGATGGGACCGAGCGACCTGCTGCTGCTCGACGAACCGACCAACCACCTCGACCTCGATGCCGTGCTCTGGCTGGAGCGCCAGCTCGGCCGCCACCCTGCGACGCAGCTGATCGTTTCGCACGACAGGGATTTCCTGGACCGTGTCGTCGACGCGTGCCTATCGATCGAGGACGGATCGCTGCGGCGCTACGCCGGCGGCTACACCGCGTGCGAATCGATCCGCGCCGAACAGGCGATGCAGCGCGAGCGCGAGCGGCGCGCGCAGCAGACGCGCATCGAGCACCTGAGCGCGTTCGTCGAGCGCTTCCGCGCCAAGGCGACCAAGGCCCGACAGGCGCAGAGCAGGCTGAAGGCGCTCGAACGCATCGAGCAGATCGCGCCGCTGCGTGCGACGCGCGGAATCGAGTTCTCCTTCGAGAGCCCGCCCGAAGGCCCGGATCCGCTGATCGATGCGCGCGAGCTGCGTTGCGGTTACGCGCAGGAGGTCGTCCGGGTGCCGGGCCTCACGGTGCGCCGCGGCGCCCGGATCGGCATCCTCGGCCGCAACGGGGCCGGCAAGACGACGCTGATCCGCACCTTGCTCGGGATGCTTCCGGCCCTCGGCGGCGAGGTCGTGCGCGCACAGGGGTTGAAGGTCGGCTATCTCGCGCAACAGCACATCGACGACCTGCGCGCGAACGAATCGGCGTTGCAGCACCTGAGCCGGGCCGCGCCCGGCGCGCGCGAACAGGTGCTGCGCGGCTGGCTCGGCCAGTTCGGCTTCGGCGGCGACGACGCGCTCAGGCCCGTCGGCCCGATGTCGGGTGGCGAGAAGGCGCGCCTGGGCCTCGCGCTGCTCGCGTGGCAGCGTCCCGGCTTCCTGGTGCTGGACGAACCGACCAATCACCTCGACGCATCCACCCGCGACGCGCTGGCCGACGCGCTCGCCGACTTCGAGGGCGCGCTGGTGCTGGTGTCGCACGACCGTTACCTGCTGAGGGCGACGGTCGACGAATTCCGGCTGATCGACGAGGGGCGGCTGGTGCCCTTCGACGGAGACCTCGACGACTATGCGAGCTGGCTCCAGCAGTCTCGCAATGCGGGGGCCGCCGCCGGCACCCCGGCCGCCCGCGCCCCGCTCGCACCGGCGCCCACACCGACGCCCGCGACCGCGACCGCCGCGAAGCACCGGCCCCAGGCGAACGAGGCACGCGCTACTGCGAGCGCCGAGCCGCGGGCCGCGCGCGAACCCGATCGCCGCGAGCGGGCGCGTCAGCGTGCCGGGCTGGCGGCGCTGGCGCGTCCGCTCGAGGACCGGATCCGCCGGATCGATTCGCTGCTTGCCAGGCATCAGGCGACGGCGCGGCTGCTCGACGAGCGCCTGAGCGCGAGCGATGCATACGACGATCCGGACGCTGCGGCGGAGGCGGCGCGCGAACGGGCCTACCTCGCGGGCGAGATCGCGCAGCTCGAGGACGAATGGCTCGAGCGGCACGACGCGCTCGAGCGGCTGCGGCGCGACGGGCCACAGCGCGAAAACGGGTGATAATCCCCGGATGAAGACCGCGATCAGAAGCCCCGCGCCGCCCAGGCTCGGCGTACTCGAGACGGCCGTCGTCGGTGCCGGCGTGATGGGCCAGGGCATCGCGCAGCTGTTCGCGCAGCACGGCATGCGGGTGCGTCTGCACGACGCCGCGCCCGGTGCTGCCGCCAAGGCCATCGCGCGTATCGGCGACGTATGGCGCTCGCTCGAGCAGAAGGGCCGTCTCGACCCCGAGACCCGCTCGGCGAGCGTGGCGCGCCTCGTCGCGGTCGATTCGCTCGAGGCGCTGCACGACGCCGACCTCGTCGTCGAGGCGATCGTCGAGCGACTCGACGTCAAGCGCGAGCTGTTCCAGCGACTCGAGGCGATCGTCGGCCCGGACGCGATCCTCGCGAGCAACACCTCGTCGCTGTCGATCACCGCGATCGCCGCCGGGGCGCTCCGTCCCGAGCGCATCGCCGGCCTGCACTTCTTCAACCCGGTGCCGCTGATGCGGGTGGTCGAGGTGATCGGCGGCGCGCGCACGCGGTCGGCGGTCGTCGAGCGCCTCGCCGGGATCGTGCGGGAAACCGGCCACGCGCCGGTCGTCGCCGCCGACACGCCCGGCTTCCTGATCAACCACGCCGGCAGGGGCTACGGTACCGAGGCGCTGCGGCTCGTCGGCGAAGGCGTCGCCTCCTTCGAGACGGTCGACCGGATCATGCGCGAGCAGGTGCGCTTCACCACCGGCGCGTTCCGCCTGGGTCCTTTCGAACTGCTCGACCTCACCGGGCTCGACGTCTCGCAGCCGGTGATGGAGTCGATCTATCGCCAGTTCTACGAGGAGCCGCGATTCTCGCCGTCGGTCCTGGCGGCGCAGCGCGCCGCGGCGGGGCTGTACGGGCGCAAGTCCGGCGAAGGGTTCTACGACTACCGCGACGCGGCGACCGAGCGAATCGCGCCGTCTCTCGCCCGCGCCGCCGCCGCACCCCGCGCACCCGACGCCGACGCCGACGCGGCTCGCCGCACCGCTGCGCCCGCGCCGCGGGACATCGCGGTGCAGCTTGCCCCGTCGCCGTCGGCGCAGGCATTGCGGGCGCTGCTCGAGCGACTCGGCGCGCGCGTCGTCGACGATGCCGACGCCCTCGGCGACGACGGCTTCGTGCTGATCGCGCCGCTCGGCATCGATGCGAGCGGATACTGTGCGCGCCACGGCCTGCCGGCATCCAGGACGATCGCGATCGACACGCTGTTCGATCCCGGCGCGTCCGGGTGCGCCCGCCGCGTGCTGATGCCCACCGTCGCGACCGACGCGAGGCGTCGCGACGCGGCCGCCGCCCTGTTCGCGCGCGACGGCGTCGCCGTCAGCATGCTTCGCGACAGCACCGGATTCGTCGCGCAGCGGATCATCGCGATGATCGTGTCGATCGGCACCGAGATCGCGCAGCAGCGCATCGCGTCGCCGGCCGACATCGACCTCGCCGTGCGCCTCGGACTCGGGTATCCACTCGGCCCGCTGGCGATGGGAGACGAGCTGGGCCCGGTCCGCATCCTCGAGATCCTCGGCGCCGTCTTCGAGACCACCGGCGATCCCCGTTACCGTCCCGGCGGCTGGCTGCGCAGGCGCGCTCAGCTCGGCCTGCCGCTGTCGCTCGCGGATTGATCCGGTGACGCGGAACCGGGTTCATCGCCAACGATCGGCGCGCCGTCGCGCCCTCGCCTTCGGGACCCGTCATGGCTGAAGAAGAAACCCAGGGCAGCGGCCCGGTCGCGCCGCGACACCGCTTCGACGTCGACGCGCTGTCGCGCTGGCTCGAGGCGAACGTTGACGCCTACCAGGGGCCGCTGCGCGTCGAGCAGTTCAAGGGCGGCCAGTCGAATCCGACCTTCAGGCTGATCACCCCCTCGCGCAGCTACGTGATGCGCGCGAAACCGGGACCGGTGGCGAAGCTGTTGCCCTCGGCGCACGCGATCGAGCGCGAATACCGCGTGCTCGCCGCGCTGCACGGCTCCGAGGTCCCGGTCGCCCGCGTGTACGGCCTGTGCGAGGACGAAGGCGTGATCGGCCGCGCGTTCTACGTGATGGAGCACGTCGACGGCCGCATCTTCTGGCAGCAGTCGCTGCCGGACTGCGACAAGGCCGAGCGAAGCGCGATCTACGACGAGATGAACCGGGTGATCGCGGCGCTGCATCGGGTCGACTACCGTGCGGTCGGACTCGAGGGCTACGGCCGCCCCGGCAACTACCTCGCGCGCCAGATCGCGCGGTGGAGCAAGCAGTATCTCGCGAGCGAGACCGAACCGATTCCCGAGATGAACCGATTGATCGAGTGGCTGCCGGCGCACGTTCCCGCGGGCGACGAGACCTGCATCGTCCACGGCGACTACCGGCTCGACAACATGGTGTTCGCGCACGACGCACCCAGGGTCGTAGCCGTGCTCGACTGGGAGCTCTCGACGCTCGGCCACCCGCTGGCCGACTTCGCGTATCACGCGATGTCGTACCACATCCCCGCGGAGCAGTTCCGCGGCATCGCGGGCTTCGACCACGCCGCCCTCGGCATCCCGACGGAGTCCGAGTACATCGCCCGCTACTGCGAGCGCACCGGCCGCGCCGGCATCGAGCACTGGGACTTCTACCTCGCGTACAACGCGTTCCGGCTCGCGGCGATCCTGCAGGGCATCATGAAGCGGGTCGTCGACGGGACCGCCGCGAGCGCCGGCGGGCTCGACGCCGGACGCCGCGCCAAGCCGCTCGCGCGCATCGCGTGGACGCTCGCGCAGCGCGCAGGCGCCTGAGGCGTCACCGGTACCAGCGTGTCAGCCAGCGAGCGGCCAGCACCGGCTTGACCCAGCCGGCCTGCGCGTCGGCGGCGTCGCTGATCACGACGTCCCAGGTCATGTGGCGGCCCCAGTCGGGCGTCTGCAGCGACGCGAGCGTGAGGCGCGCCGCGAGTTCGGTGTCGCACGGCACCGGGCGGATGAAGCGAACCTTGTCCAGGCCGTAGTTGAGGCCCATCCTGCCGCCCTCGAACACGAGCGTGCGCTCGATGAACCAGGTCAGCAGCGACAGCGTCAGGAAGCCGTGGGCGACGGTCGTGCCGAACGGCGACTCCCGGCGCGCTCGCGGCACGTCGACGTGGATCCATTGCGGATCGTCGATCGCGTCGGCGAAGCGATCGATGCGCGATTGGTCCACGCGAAGGCGCGACGGACACGTCAGTTCGCGCCCGAGAAGGCCGCGAAGCGCGTCGTCGGTGAAAATGCGCAACGGGGCCCCGCTCACTGCACCGGACCCTTGAGCGCGGCGGGGAGCGGGAGCGAGAATACCTCGATGCCCTCGTCGCGCAGGGCCTCAGCCTCCTGGGGCGTTGCCTGTCCCCGGATCGCCCGCTCCGGGGCCTCGGCGTAGTGGATCCTGCGCGCTTCTTCGGCGAAGCGCGGCCCGACGTCCTCGGTCGACTCGATCAGTCGCCTGGCGAACTGCAGCATTCGCTTCTGGAACAGCGCGACGTCCTGCGGCGACGGCGAGCCGGACGCCGACGGAGCGCCGGACGAATTCACCGGCGCACCGGACGGCGACGCGCCGTCCCGCAGCGGTGCGCGACCGGAGGACGACTCGCCGTCGCCGTCGGGGCGTGCGGCGTCCCGCGCCGCTGCCGCGGGGTCGGTCCTCAGGTTCAGTCGCGGCGCGCTCAGCAGCTTGCGTACCGTGCGACTGCCGCAGACGGGGCACTCGATCAGGCCGCGCCCGGACTGGTCGTCGAACGCGCCGGCCGATGCGAACCAACCTTCGAAGCGATGGTCGGCATCGCAGGCGAGATCGAAGACTTTCATGGCCATCGTGCGCCCATTCTACGGCGCGCGCGTGCCGGCTGTGCCGGCGCCGCCCGGCGGCGCGTCGACTTTCGCTTAGACTGCGCGCATGAAGGCACCCTTTCCGCTGTCGATCGACGCTTTCGTCGACGATCCCGCGCTGCAGCAGCGTGACATCATCGATGTGCGCAGTCCGTCCGAGTACGCCGAAGACCACCTGCCCGGGGCGGTGAATCTGCCGGTGCTGGACGACGCCGAGCGCGCGCTCGTCGGCACCCTCGATCGCGAACAGGGTTCCTTCGCGGCGAATCGCGACGGCGCTGCCCGGGTCGGCCGGCGGATCTCGGCGATGCTCGAGGGGCCGCTGGCGGGCAAGCCGAAGGACTGGTCGCCGATCGTGTATTGCTGGCGCGGCGGCAGTCGATCCTGGTCGCTCGCGACCGTGCTGGCGCGAATCGGCTGGAAGGTCTCGCTGCTGGAGGGCGGGTACCGGGGCTTTCGGCAACGGGTCATCGCCGATACCGCGCGTCTAGCGCCGACGCTGCACCTGGTGGTCCTGGCCGGGCCGACGGGCGTCGGAAAGACCCGGCTGCTGCAACTGGCTGCCGACGCCGGCCACCAGGTGCTCGACCTGGAGGCGCTGGCGAACCACCGGGGCTCGGTGCTCGGTGCTCGGCCGGACGTGCCGCAGCCGAGCCAGAAGGCCTTCGAGAGCCGCCTGTGGCGTGCGCTGCGGGCCATCGATCCGGCGCGGCCGGTGCTGGTCGAGTCGGAGAGTCGCAAGATCGGGCGCCTGCACCTGCCGGATCCGGTGATCGGCGCGATGCGCGCCGCACGCTGCATCCGGATCGAGACGTCGACGGCGACGCGAATCGCCCTGCTTCGCGACGAGTACCGCCATTTCGAGGAGGATCCGGCGCCATTGCTGGCGCAGCTCGACCGCCTCGAGCCGCTCCACGCCGACGGGCGCGTGAAGGCCTGGCGCGGACACGTCGAACGCGGCGACTGGGATGGCCTCGTCGCAGCGCTGCTGGCACAGCACTACGATCCGGCGTATTTCCGGTCGATGCGACGCAACTATGTCGGCATCGACGCCGCGCCGCAGCTCGCGCTGGACGGCGCGTCGGACGACGCGTTCGAGGCAGCCGTGCGAGGTCTCGGCCGCCTGATCGCGGCTCCGCCCGACGCTATTGCGCCTGCGCCTGCGCCAGCGGCTCGCGCGTGATCTTGGTGCGGGCGAGCACGGCGGCGACGTACGCCGACGCGGCAGCCTGCGCATGGGCGCGTTCGGCCTGCTGCCGGTAGAGCGACTTGCGCTGGGCGGCGCTCTCGTCCGGCCCCTCGACGCGCTCGAGCCGGGCGATGCGGTAGCTCCCGGCGGGATCGGCGTGGCCGGCAAAGGATGGCAGCTTGTCCGTCGGCAGCCTGAACGCCTCGGCGAGCAGCCCGCCGTCGACGCCGCTGCGCCCGCTTCGCGTGGCCGTGACCGGCGGCGCGAAGCCCTCGAGCGAGCTCAGTTCGCCGGCGCGGTACCGGGCCAGCAGCGATTCGCCCTTCTCGCGGGCGAGTCGCCGCGCCTCGTCGGCGACCACGAGCGCCTTGACGCGATCCCTGACCGCGTCGAGGGTCTCGGCGTGCGCGGGGCGATGCGCCTTCACGCGCGCGGACACGAGCCGCCCGGGTTCGACCTCGATCGCCTCGGTATTGCGCCCCTTCTTGAGTGCCTCCTCGCCGAACAGTGCGTCGACCACACGCTCGTTGCGCAGCGGTGCCGCCTTGGGGTCCGGCTTGTCGGCTCCCGGTGCCTGGGTGCGGGTGAATCCGTCGACCGTCACCGTCCCGAGGCCGAACTTCTTCGCCGCCGGGTCGAGCGAATCGGACTGCTCGTAGACGGTGTTGGTGAAGGCGGCCGCGAGTTCTGAGAACTTCCGGGCCGCCTCCTGCGCGCGAAACGCCTTCTCGATCTCAGGGCGAACCTCGGCGAACGGCTTGCTTCCACCCTCCTTCACGCCGGTCACCCGGATGATGTGGAAGCCGAACTCGCTCTCGACGAGCCCGCTGGTCTCGCCTTCCTTCATCGAGAAGGCCGCGTCGGCGAAAGGCGCGACCATCATGTCACGCGCGAAATAGCCCAGGTCGCCGCCCTGCGAGGCCGACCCGGGATCTTCCGAACTGGCCTTGGCGACATCGGCGAACGCGTCGGGTGACGCCTTCACCTTCTCGAGCAGCGCCGTCGCCTTCGCACGCGCCGCCTCCTTGGCGGCTGCGTCGCCCTCGGCCTTCACGAGGATGTGGCTCGCACGTCGCTGTGGCGGCTCGACGAAGCGGCCCTTGTTCTGCTCGTAGTACTGGCGCAGCGCGTCCTCGCTGACCGCGACCTCGGCCTCGAGCGCGTTCCGGTCGAGCATCAGGTACTCGACGTCGACTTGCTCGGGCACCTCGAAGCGCGCGGCATTCGCCTTGAAGGCCGCCTCGATCTGGGCGTCGGTCGGCACGATCCCCTTCTCGAAGTCCTTTGGGTCGATCGTCAGCACCCGCATGCTGCGGCGCTCTTCCTGCAGCGCGTACAGGCGATCGGTCACGGCCGTGGGCACGATCACCGAGGACTGGATCGCGTTGCCGAGCGTCTGCAGTGCGAGTTCCTGCTTCTTCTGCGCCTCGAAAGCCGCCGGCGACACGTTCTCCTGCGCGAGAAGCGTCTTGTACCGTTCGAAGTCGAACTTGCCGTCGGCGCCGACGAGACCGGGAATCGCGAGGATCGCCTTCTGGACCTCGGCGTCGGCGACGGTGACGCCGCGCCGACGCGCCTCGGCCAGCAGCGCCTGCTGCGTGATCAGTTGCTCGAGCGTCTGCGCACGCGCCTGCGGCGTGTCGAACATGCGCACGTCGAGCTGGCCGCCGAGCATCTGGCGCATGTTCTCCATCTGCGCGCGGTGCGCGGCGTCGAGCGACTGGCGGGAGATCTTCTCGCCGGCGACGGTCGCGACGTCGTTGCCCGGTCCCATCATCCGGTCGTATCCCGAAAGGCCGAAGAACACGAACGCCGGGAAGATCAGCAGCAGCACGAAGCCGAGCAGGATGCGCTGGTGGTTTCGGACGGTATCGAACATCGTGGACGTCTCCTTCGGGCGTGGCGGCGGCGTGCGTGTCGCGATCGGCGGTCCGATCGTTCGACGGGCATGCGCGCGGCGCAATGGCCAGAGTGTACTCAGGCAGCGGCCGGCATTCGCGAGGCAGGCAACCGCACGCGACGCGCCGTGCCACAAGGATGAGGATCGGGAAGGCCGACGCTGCCGCCCGTGGACCGGGCGATCGTGAGGCGCATCGGCGCGCTGCATTGCGCATGCTGGCGGAGCGGACGGGACTCGAACCCGCGACCCCCGGCGTGACAGGCCGGTATTCTAACCAACTGAACTACCGCTCCAGTGCGCTTGCAACTGTCCTGCTGTCTGTTGGCGGTGGTGGGTGCTGAGAGGCTCGAACTCCCGACCTACGCCTTGTAAGGGCGCCGCTCTACCAACTGAGCTAAGCACCCGCTCTGTCGATCCGGCACCAGCCAACAGCCAGGCAGTATAACAGGTTTTCCGCGCCTTGAGCCAGCGTCTGATGCGCGTCGTGCACGGCCGCGTGAACGCGGGGGTGCCGGCGCGCGGCGCGCCGTTCCGTCGAACCGACTCGTCGAACCGACCCGTCGGACCGACCCGAGAAATCGATCGTCTGGCCGGCCCCGCGGGCCCGACGGCTCAGTGCGCGACGACCTCGCCAGGCGACGCGCCCGGCGGCTGCGATTTCGGCTGACCCACGCCGGCCTCGTCATCGTCCAGCGGCTGAGGCTCTCGCTCGAGCGCGAGCTCGAACACCCGGTCGATCCACTTGACCGGTTCGATCTCGAGCTTGTTCTTGACGATGTCGGGGATGTCGGCGAGATCCTTGACGTTCTCCTCGGGGATCAGCACGGTCTTGATGCCGCCGCGCAGCGCTGCGAGCAGCTTCTCCTTGAGGCCACCGATCGGCAGCACCTCGCCACGCAACGTGATCTCGCCGGTCATCGCCACATCGGCGCGCACCGGGATGCCGGTCAGCACGCTGACCAGCGCGGTCGTCATCGCGATGCCGGCGCTGGGTCCGTCCTTCGGCGTCGCGCCTTCGGGCACGTGCACGTGGATGTCGAACTTCTCGTGGAAGTTGGCGGCGATGCCGAGCCTTGCGGCGCGGCGGCGCACGACGGTCATCGCAGCCTTGATCGATTCCTGCATCACGTCGCCGAGCTTGCCGGTGGAGGTGGTCTTGCCCTTGCCAGGCACCGCGACCGCCTCGATCGTCAGCAGTTCGCCGCCGACTTCGGTCCACGCAAGCCCGGTGACCTGCCCGACCTGGTTCTCCTTCTCGGCGATTCCGAACGTGTAGCGCCGCACACCCAGGAACTTGTCGAGGTTCTTCGGCGTGACCGCGACCTTGGTCTCCGACTTCTTCAGCAGCAGTGTCTTGACGATCTTGCGGCAGATCTTCGACAGGTCGCGTTCGAGCGAGCGGACACCCGCCTCGCGCGTGTAGTAGCGCACGATGTCGCGGATCGCCGGTTCGCTGACCGAGATCTCGGTCGGCTTCAGGCCGTTGTTCTTGATCTGCTTGGGCAGCAGGTACCTGACCGCGATCGAGACCTTCTCGTCCTCGGTGTAGCCCGCGAGCCGGATGACCTCCATCCGGTCGAGCAGCGCCGGCGGAATGTTCAGCGAATTCGCGGTCGCGACGAACATCACGTCCGACAGGTCGTAGTCGACCTCGACGTAGTGATCGACGAAGGTGTGGTTCTGCTCCGGGTCGAGCACCTCGAGCAGCGCGCTCGACGGATCGCCGCGGAAATCCATGCCCATCTTGTCGACCTCGTCGAGCAGGAACAGCGGATTCCGCACGCCGACCTTCGACAGGTTCTGCAGGATCTTCCCGGGCATCGAACCGATGTAGGTGCGGCGGTGGCCGCGGATCTCGGCCTCGTCACGCACGCCGCCGAGCGCCATGCGGATGAACTTGCGGTTGGTCGCGCGGGCGATCGACTGCCCGAGCGAGGTCTTGCCGACCCCGGGCGGCCCCACGAGGCACAGGATCGGCGCCTTGACCTTGTCGACACGCTGCTGGACCGCGAGATATTCCAGGATCCGTTCCTTGACCTTCTCGAGGCCGAAGTGGTCCTCGTTGAGCACGCCTTCCGCGTTCGCGAGATCGTTGTTGATCTTGCTCTTCTTCTTCCACGGCAGGTTGATCAGCACGTCGATGAAGTTGCGAACGACGGTGGCTTCGGCGGACATCGGCGACATCAGCCGCAGCTTGCGGAACTCGGCGTCGGCCTTCTTGCGGGCCTCCGCCGGCATGCGGGCCGCCTTGATCTTCTTCTCGAGTTCCTCGAAGTCCGCGCCGTCCTCGCCCTCGCCGAGCTCCTTCTGGATCGCCTTGACCTGCTCGTTCAGGTAGTACTCGCGCTGGCTCTTCTCCATCTGCCGCTTCACGCGGCCGCGGATGCGCTTCTCGACCTGCAGGATGTCGAGTTCGTTCTCGATCTGCGCGAGCAGCTTCTCGAGCCGCTGCGAGACCGCGAGCGTCTCCAGCACGGCCTGCTTCTGCTCGATGCGGATCGGCAGGTGCGCGGCGATGGTGTCGGCGAGGCGTCCGGCGTCGTCGATGCCGTTGAGCGACGTCAGGATCTCGGGCGGCACCTTCTTGTTCAGCTTCACGTACTGGTCGAACTGCGCCAGGATCGCCCGGCGCAGCGCCTCGGACTCCGGGCTCTCGGTGTCGTCGGAGGCGATCGGCTCGAGGTCGCAGGTGAAATGCTCCGGGCCGGCGTCGATGCGGGCGATCCGCGCGCGCTCGGCGCCCTCGATCAGCACCTTGACGGTGCCGTCCGGCAGCTTGAGCAGCTGCAGGATGTTCGACACGCAGCCGATCGTGTAGATGTCGGCCGCGCTCGGGTCGTCCTCCGACCCGTTCTTCTGCGCGACGAGCATGATGCTCTTGCCCGCTTCCATCGCGGCTTCCAGCGCCTTGATCGACTTCGGGCGGCCGACGAAGAGCGGGATCACCATGTGAGGGAAGACCACGACGTCGCGCAGTGGCAGCAGGGGAAGGTTCTGGGAAGCGTGTGTCGTCATGGGCGTGGCGGTTCGTTGCTCGGCAGGGAGGTCGGGGCTGGGCTCGCTCAGCCGCCGTGGCGGGGCATTGGACGCCCGGCGTCCGTCAGCGGGTGCCGTCCGTCGGATCGGACCCGTTCGGGCACGACCGGCGGAACGGGGCCTTGGTCTTCATATGGGGCCGTCATGTCAGAAGCAAGCATACCCGTTGGCAAGTGCGATCGATCCGATGAAACCCTGCCCTTGCCCCCGGATAATCGACCGCTGGATCGCCGGTCGCGCGTGCCCGGCGAACGGCATGCCGGCGCGTTGTTCCGCACGCGCCGGACGGGGCGATCTACTTGCTGCCCGCAACCCTCGGCTTCTCGGCGTAGACGATCATCGGATTGCCCTCGCCCTCGATCGCCGATTCCTCGATGACGACCTTCTCGGCCCCCCGCAGGCTCGGCAGCTCGTACATCGTGTCGAGCAGCGCCTGCTCGAGGATCGAGCGCAGCCCGCGTGCGCCCGCCTTGCGCTTGAGCGCCTTGCGCGCGATCGCGTTCAGTGCGCCGGGCCTGATCTCCAGGTCGGCGCCCTCCATCGAGAACAGCTTCTGGTACTGCTTGACCAGCGCGTTCTTCGGCTCGGTAAGGATCTGCACCAGCGCGCGTTCGTCGAGCTCGTCGAGGCTCGCGACGACCGGCAGTCGTCCGACGAGCTCGGGGATCAGGCCGAACTTGATCAGGTCGTCGGGTTCGACGTCCTTGAACAGGTCCGACAGCGAGCGCTCGGACTGACCCTTGACCGATGCGCCGAAGCCGATGCCCGAGCGCTCGGATCGATCGCGGATGACCTTCTCGAGGCCGTCGAAGGCGCCGCCGCAGATGAACAGGATGTTCGTCGTGTCGATCTGCACGAAATCCTGGTTCGGGTGCTTGCGCCCGCCCTGCGGCGGCACCGACGCGACCGTGCCTTCGATCAGCTTGAGCAGTGCCTGCTGCACGCCCTCGCCGGAGACGTCGCGCGTGATCGAAGGGTTGTCGGACTTGCGCGAGATCTTGTCGATCTCGTCGATGTACACGATGCCATTCTGCGCCTTCTCGACCTCGTAGTTGCAGTTCTGGAGCAGCTTCTGGATGATGTTCTCGACGTCCTCGCCGACGTAGCCCGCCTCGGTCAGCGTCGTTGCGTCCGCGATCACGAAGGGCACGTTCAGCAGCCTCGCGAGCGTCTGCGCGAGCAGCGTCTTGCCCGATCCGGTGGGGCCGACGAGCAGGATGTTGCTCTTGGAGAGCTCGACGTCGTCCTTCTTGCCCTTGTGGCGCAGCCGCTTGTAGTGGTTGTAGACGGCCACCGACAGGATCCGCTTCGCGCGGGTCTGGCCGATCACGTACTGATCGAGGATCGCGGCGATCTCGGCGGGCGTGGGCAATCCGGCACGGGCCGTCGACGCGGGCTCGGCCTGCGCCTCGTCACGGATGATGTCATTGCACAGCTCGATGCATTCGTCGCAGATGAACACCGACGGGCCGGCGATGAGCTTACGCACTTCGTGCTGGCTCTTGCCGCAAAACGAGCAGTACAGCAGTTTCTCGCTCGATCCCTTCTTGTCCGACATCCGTCGCGCTCTCCGTGGTGAGTGGCGAACCGCTCGCCACCCGATCAGTACTCGATCAGGCGAGGGTCCTGTTCAGCTCTTGACGGCCGCGCTTTCCCGCGTGCTCAGCACCTTGTCGATCAGGCCGTAGCTTACCGCATCTTCCGCGGACAGGAACCGGTCGCGGTCGGTGTCCTTCTGGATCTGCTCGATGCTCTGGCCGGTCTTGTCGGCGTAGATCCGGTTGAGTCGCTCGCGCAGGTAGAGGATCTCCTTGGCCTGGATCTCGATGTCGCTCGCCTGCCCCTGCGCGCCGCCCGATGGCTGGTGGATCATCACCCGGGAGTTGGGCAGCGCGTAGCGCTTTCCCTTCGCGCCGGCGCACAGCAGGAACGAACCCATGCTCGCCGCGATGCCCATGCACAGCGTGGAGATGTCGGGCTTGATGAACTCCATCGTGTCGAACACCGAGAGCCCGGCCGACACCGATCCGCCGGGCGAGTTGATGTAGAAGCTGATGTCCTTGTCGGGGTTCTCGCTCTCGAGGAACAGCATCTGGGCGACGACCAGGTTCGCCGTGGCGTCCATCACCGGCCCCACCAGGAAGATCACCCGCTCGCGCAGGAGGCGCGAGTAGATGTCGTAGGCGCGTTCGCCGCGCCCGCTCTGCTCGATCACGATCGGAACCATGCCCAGGCCCTGCGGCGCGCGCGACGCGAGGTGCGCGTTCACCATGTCCTCGACGATGCTGTTGAAAGTCATTCGTAGTCCTCAGTCGAACATTCGGTCGGTTGGTCCCGTGCCGCGATCGCGCACGGGTCGGTGCTAGTTCTTCATCAGCTCATCGAAGCCGAGCACGGTCTCGGTCACCGTCGCCTTCGACAGGACCCAATCGACCACATTCTGCTCGACAACCAGCGCCTCGACCTCGGCCAGCCGGTTTCGGTCGCTGTAATACCAACGGATGACCTCGCCCGGGTTCTCGTAGGTCTGCGAGAACTCCTCGATCTGCTTGCGGATCTGGTCGGGCTTGGCGGCGAGCTTGTGCTCCTTGACGATCTCCGCGACGATGAGCCCGAGGCGCACGCGCTGCTCGGCCCGATCCTTGAACGCGTCGGGCGGTACCGGCACGTTCGCGACGTCGACGCCGCGCGACTTCAGGTCTTCCTTCATGCGCTCGGCGAGCACCTGGCTCTCCTGCTCGGTCAGCGCCTTCGGCAGCTCGATGTCGGCGAGCTTCGCCACCGTGTCCATCACCGCGTTCTTGGTGCGCGCCTTCAGGCGCTGCGCGACCTCGCGCTCGAGGTTCGCGCGGACGTCGGCGCGGAACTTCCCGATGTCGCCGTTCTCGACGCCCATCTCGCGCGCGAAGTCCTCGTTCAGCTCGGGCACCTCCGGCGCCTCGAGCTTCGTCACCTTGACCTCGAAGTTCGCCTGCTTGCCGGCGAGTTCCTTCGCGCTGTAGTCGTCGGGGAAGCGGACGTCGAAGGTCACCGGCGCGCCGGGCGTGGCGCCGCGCAGGCCGGTCTCGAAATCGGGCAGCATGCGCCCTTCGCCGAGGATCATCGTGAAGCCTTCGGCCGAGCCGCCCTCGAACGCGACGCCGTCGAGCTTGCCGACGAAGTCGATGGTCAACCGGTCGCCGTCGGCGGCCGAGCGCTCGATCGGATTCCAGCGCGTGCGCTGCTTGCGAAGGATCTCGATGGTCTTCTCGAGGTCGGCGTCGCCGACCTCGCAGGCGAAGCGCTCGACGGTCTCGCCCGCCGGGTCCTTCAGCGACACGTCCGGATAGACCTCGAAGGTCGCGACGAACGCCGGTGCGCCGTCGGTCGCGCCTTGATCGGTGCCTGCGTCGCCGGTCGGTGCGGCCGCCGCGCCGGCGTCGCCGGGCGCCGATCCGTCGCCGGCGGCGGCGCCGCCGCCGAGCTCGATCTTCGGCTGCCCCGCCACCCGCAGCTTGTGTTCGGCGACGGCGTCGCTGAAGGCCTTGGACACGGCATCGCCGAGCACCTCGCTCTGGACCTGCGCGCCGTAGGATTGCGCAATCATCCGCATCGGCACCTTGCCCGGCCTGAACCCGGGCATGCGAACGGTGCGGCTGAGCGATTTCAGTCGCTGATCGACGAGGCGGGCGATGTCGGCCGGGGAGACCGAGAGGGTCAGCCTGCGCTCGAGGCCGGCCATGGTTTCAAGCTGGGATGCCATCCGTACGTGATTCCGTTGAGAGTGTCGGGTCGGTGAGCCGCCGAGGGCTCACCGGGAAAAAGGGGCCGGTCGCAGAAGCAGCGCCCGGCCCGACGAGCCGCGCGGACCGGGCGCCGTGCCGTCGCACCGCCCCCGCCCGGATCGGCATGCCTGCCGAAACGTCCGCGACAGGCAACCGGGCGGCGCGTGGGGCGGCCGAAGCCGGATCCTGCCGCAGCGTCGTCGCGTACCGATGCAGGCGGGAAGCGCACGTTCCCCGCCATCGCCGGCCACGGGGTCGCACCTCGCGACGAATGCTGGTGCGGCCGAAAGGACTCGAACCTTCACACCTTGCGGCGCCAGGACCTAAACCTGGTGCGTCTACCAATTCCGCCACAGCCGCTCTTGCGGCACCGGCGTCGGCGACCATACGACCGGCCCGCCCGCGCGCGACACCACAGATACCCCGTGCGCAGGATTCTATCCGAACGCCGCTTCGCCACCGCGGCGCGCCGAAAGCCCGCGACGCGCGCCGGCGTGCGAGTCGCCGAGGTGCGCTGCCTCTACAATCCGCCCGCCATGGACCGCCGCTCATGAACCCATCGACAGCCAGGCCGCGCGAGGTCGCGCCTGCCGGACCCGGCCCCGGACCCGGTCCTGCGCCGGCCCGCGCCTGGCACGCGGTCGGGCACGCCGAGAACTTCCCGGTCGCGTCGATCCTCGTGCCGAGGCGGCTGCGCGGGGCGGTCGTCGCGATCTACCGCTTCGCGCGGCATGCCGACGACATCGCCGACGAGGGTGACGCCGACGTGGCGACGCGCGATCTCACGCTGCACGCGCTCGACGACGCACTGCGGGTCGCCCAGGCGGGTCGCGCCAGCGGCACGCCGGTCGTCGATGCGCTGCGCGCGCCGATGCAGGCGCATTCGCTCGGGTGGGTGCACCTGCATCACCTGCTCGACGCGTTCAGGCAGGACCTGCGGGTGACCCGGTACCCCGACCCCGCATCGGTGCAGGCGTACTGCGACCGCTCGGCCAATCCGGTCGGTCGGCTGATGCTCGAGCTGTTCGGTGCCGCCACCCCGGACAACGTCGCTCGCGCCGACGCGATCTGCAGCGCGCTGCAGCGGATCAATTTCCTGCAGGACGTGACGATCGACCGGGACAAGGGACGGGTGTACCTCCCGCTGGCGACGCTCGCGCGTGCCGGTGTCGACCCCGCGTCGCTCGACGCGGCGCTGGCCGGCCCCGGCCTCGCCCCGCCGGTGCGCGAGGCGATCCGGATCGAGGCCGCGCGCGCACGCGCGCAGATGCTCGCCGGCGCGGATCTGGTCGGTCGCGTGCCGGTGCGCCTCGGTCTGGAGCTGCGCTTCATCATCGCGGGCGGACTGCGGATCCTCGAGCGGATCGCCCGGCAGGACCACGACGTCTCGCGCGCGCGGCCGGTGCTCGGCTGGCGCGACGCGCCGGCGCTGTTGCGCCTTGCGCTGCGCCCGCGTGCCGGCGCCGCCCGCACCGTCGGTGCGGTGGGCGACGCGGCCGAGGTGGCCGACCCGAAGGCCGAGGCGTCGATCGCGTGGCGGGCCAGGCGATGACGCCCGACGAGTACTGCCAGAACCGGGCCGCCGGGAGCGGCTCCAGCTTCTACTACAGCTTCCTCTTCCTGCCGCCCGAGCGCCGTCGCGCGATCACCGCACTCTACGCGCTGTGCCGGGAGGTCGACGACGTCGTCGACGAGATCGCCGACAAGTCGCTGGCCGCCACGAAGCTCGCCTGGTGGCGCGGCGAGATCGCGCAGCTCTACGACGGCCGGCCGAGCCACCCGGTGCTGCTCGCGCTGGCGCCGCACGTCCCGGTGTTTCGAATCGGGCGAGAGCAGTTGTTCGAGATCGTCGACGGCATGCAGATGGATCTCAACCAGGACCGCTACCCCGACGAGGTCGCGCTCCGCCTCTACTGCCGCCGCGTCGCCGGCGTCGTCGGCGAACTCGCCGCGTCGATCTTCGGCTACCAGGACCCGCGCACCCTCGAATACGCCGACCGCCTCGGGCTCGCATTCCAGCTGACCAACATCATCCGCGACGTCGGCGAGGACGCCCGCAACGGCCGCATCTACCTGCCGCTCGACGACCTGCAGCGCCACGGCGTCGGGGTGCCGTCGCTGCTCGCGGCGCGCGCCGAGCTCCAGGAGGGCGAGCCCTTCCGTGCGCTGATGCGCACGCAGGTCGAGCGCGCGAGAGCCGCGTATCGGGATGCCTTCGCGCTGCTGCCGCCGGTGGACATCCGGGCGCAGCGCCCGGGCCTGATCATGGCGTCGATCTACCTCGCGCTGCTCGCGGAGATCGAGCGCGACGGGTTCAAGGTCGTGTCGCAGCGCACCTCGCTGACGCCGGTCCGCAAGTTCTGGCTCGCGTGGAAGACCTGGGTGTCCGGCGGCGTGCCGATCGTCGGGTGAAGGTCGCGGTCGTCGGCGCCGGCTGGGCCGGTCTGTCGGCCGCGGTGCGGCTTCGGGCCGACGGCCATGACGTGCGCCTGCTCGACGCCGCGCCGCGCGCGGGCGGCAGGGCGCGCTCGCTGACGGTCGACTGGGGGCACGGCGAAGCAGTCGAACTCGACAACGGCCAGCACCTGATGATCGGCGCGTATGCCGAACTGCTCGCGCTGCTCGCGTTCGTCGATGCGCCGGCCGGCGGCGCACCGTCGCTCGTGCGCTCGCCGATGCAGTTGCTGTCCACCGGAGGGCTGGCGCTGCGCAGCGCCGATCTCGGCGGCGTGCTCCGCGCCGCCGGCCTCGGCTGGCGTTCGCGGCTCGCGCTGCTGCGGGTGCTCGCCGGGCTCCGGCTGGCCGGCGAGCGACGCGCGCGCGCCGTCGCCGGCCTCACCGTCGAACGGTGGTGGCGGGATACGGCGCAGCCCGCCGAACTGGTCGAGCGGATCTGGCGGCCGCTCGTGCTGAGCGCGCTGAACACCGCACCGGCCGAGGCTTGCGCCGCGACCTTCCTGCGCGTGCTTCGCGACAGCGTTGCCGGCGAGCCGGGCGCCAGCGATTTCCTGTTGCCGGACGCGAGCCTAGGCGCGGTGTTCGTCGACCCGGTGCTGCGCTGGCTGCTCGCCCACGGCGCGCAGTGGAGTCCGGGCCACGCGATCGCTCGGATCACCCGCGAGCCGGGCGATCGGGGCGCCCTGCGGCTGCACCGCAGCGGATATCCCGCCGAGGCGGCGATCGAGACCGACGCGGTCGTGATCGCGACGCCGCCGGCCGCGGCCGCGCGCCTGCTCGACGGGCTGCCGCCGGCGGCGCCGGTCGCGGCGGCATTGCGCCGTTTCGGCCATCGCCCGATCACGACGGTCTACCTCGGATGGCGCGACGCGCCGACCGGCAGCGGCACGGCGGCGGCGCCCTGGCGGCGCTTCGATGCGCTGCCGGTCGCGACGATGCTCGAGGACATTGCGTCGAGCGGGTGGCACGGCCAGTGGTTCTTCAGGCGGTCGGCCCCGGCCGGCTGGCGCATCGGGGCGGTCGTGATCAGCGACAGCCGCCTGGCGAGCGCGATGCCCGCCGACACGCTCGCCGACGCGATCGGTGCGCAAGTGCACGAACAGCTCGCGCTGCCGGCGCCGCACGCGTCGAAGGTACTGCACGAGAAGCGCGCGACCTTCGCCTGCACGCCCGACCGGCCGCGGATCGGGCACGACATCGCGGGCCTGCCGGGCGTCGTGCTGGCCGGCGACTACCAGCATCGGGACTATCCGGCGACCCTCGAGGCGGCGTTGCGCAGCGGGCGAAGCGCCGCGGCGCGGCTCGCCGCCGGCACGGCTCACCAGACTGCGGCGATCGCCTGATCGATCCGGTCGACGGCGATCACCTCCAGCCCCTCGATCGGTTTCTTCGGCGCATTCGCGCGCGGCGCGATCACCCTGCCGAAACCGAGCTTGACGGCTTCGCGCAGCCGCTCCTGGCCACGCGGCGACGGACGGATCTCGCCGGTCAGACCGATCTCGCCGAACACGGCGAGTCCCTTGGGCAGCGCGCGGTTCTTCAGCGACGAGAGGATCGCGAGCACGACGGCGAGGTCCGCCGCCGGCTCGGTGATCCGCACGCCGCCGACGGCGTTGATGAACACGTCCTGGTCGTGGTGCACGATGCCGGCGTGTCGATGCAGCACCGCGAGCAGCAGCGCGAGCCGAGACGCGTCCAGCCCCACCGACAGGCGGCGCGGCTGCGCCGAGTGGGAGTCGTCGACGAGCGCCTGCACCTCGACCAGCAGCGGCCGCGTGCCCTCCTGCGTGACGAGCACGCACGCGCCCGGCACCTGCTCGTCGTGGCCGGACAGGAACAGCGCGGAAGGATTCGACACGGTACGCAGGCCGCGATCCGTCATCGCGAAGACACCCAGCTCGTTGACCGCGCCGAAGCGGTTCTTGATCGCGCGCACCAGCCGGAAGGTCGAGTGATTGTCGCCCTCGAAATAGAGCACGGTGTCGACCATGTGCTCGAGCACGCGAGGCCCCGCGAGCGCGCCTTCCTTGGTGACGTGTCCGATCATCACGATCGAGACGCCGTGCTGCTTGGCGAGACGGGTGAGCCGCGCCGCACAGTCGCGCACCTGCGCGACCGAGCCCGGCGCGGACTGCAGTTGCTCGGTGTACAGCGTCTGGATCGAGTCGATCACGACGACCGCCGGCTTCGCGTCGAGGATCGCATCCGCGATGCGCTCGAGCGCGATCTCGGTGAGCATCGGTACCCTGGCGCCCTCGACGCCCAGGCGCTGCGCACGCACGGCGACCTGCCCGAGGCTTTCCTCTCCGGTCACGTACATCACCTGGCGGTCTTCCGCCATCCGCGCCAGCGCCTGCAGCAGCAGCGTCGACTTGCCGATCCCGGGATCGCCGCCGATCAGCACCACCGAGCCGGGCACGAGGCCGCCGCCGAGCACGCGGTCGAACTCGCCCAGACCCGTGGGCCAGCGCGGCACCGACTCGGCCGGCACGTCCGACAGCAGCGCGAGCGCCGAGGGCGCGACGAGCGCGTCGAATCGGCTCGGTCCGCCCCGCTCGACCTGGACCTCGTCGAGCGTGTTCCACTCGCCGCAGCCCGGGCACTGGCCCTGCCAGCGGACGCTGACCGCGCCGCAATCGCGGCACACGAACTGCGTGCGCGCCCCGCCCTTCCTCGTCGAGGACGCCTTCACCCGCCGGCCCGGTCGATCCAGGCGCGGCGCACCCGCGGCGCGACCGCGCACAGCAGTTCGTAGCCGATCGTGCCGGCCGCCTTCGCGACCTCGTCGACGGGCACCTGCGCGCCCCACAGCTCCACCTCGCTGCCGATCCCGGCGCCGGGCACCGGATCGAGATCGACCGCGAGCATGTCCATCGACACGCGCCCGACGATCCTGCTGCGCACGCCCTCGATCGCGACCGGCGTGCCTGTCGGCGCATGGCGAGGATAGCCGTCGGCGTAGCCGCAGTCGACGATGCCGATGCGCATCGGCGCCGGGGCGACGAAGGTCGCGCCATATCCCACGCAGTCCCCGCGTGCCAGCGAGCGCGTCGAGATCAGCGCGGCCGACAGCGTCTGCGCCGGCCGCAGGCCGAGCGAGGCGGCGCTGCGCGCGTCGAACGGGCTCGCGCCGTACAGCATCACGCCCGGACGGATCCAGTCGCGATGCGTCGACGGCAGGTCGATGGTCGCGGCCGAATTCGCGAGGCTACGATCCCCCGGCAGCCCGGCGGTGGCGTCGTGGAAGCGGGCGAGCGCGGGTTCGGCGCCGCCCGGCCGGTCGGCGTCGGCGAAGTGGGTCATCAGCCCGACCGAGCGGACCGCTGCGCAGGCGCGCAGGCGCTGGTGCAGCGACCGCGCCTGCGCCGGCGGCACGCCGAGCCGGCTCATGCCGGTGTCGATCTTCAGCCAGACGTCGATCGGCCTCGTTGCGCGGTCTCGCGCCGCGATCGGTGCGTGCTCGATCCAGTCGACCTGCGCCTCGTGATGCACCACCAGCGACAGGTCGTGCGCCAGCGCGAGCCCCACCTGCGCGGCATCGAACGCACCCTCGAGCATCAGCAGCGGGCGCGTCTCGCCGCCGCCGCGAAGTGCGAGCGCGGCGTCCCATTCGAGCAGTGCCAGGCCGTCCGCGTCGGCGAACGCGCCCGCGGCCTGCCCCAGTCCATGGCCGTAGGCGTTGGCCTTGACCACCGCCCACACGCGTGCCGTCGGCGCCAATGCGCGCACGCGCCGCAGGTTGTGGGCAAGCGCGTCCAGGTGGACGGTGGCTGTCGTTCGTCTCGGCATGGTCGCGACTATAGCGCGATGCCGCGACGCGCCGGCACCGCCGACGGACGCACCCGTCGCACGCGCGCGCCGCGCCGCGGCGGCGCCGGACCTTCGTGGTATAACCTCGCCCCACCGGCGAACATGCCCCGACGGCAGGCGATGGCAGGATGAAGCGCGGCTTTTACACGATCATGGGGGCGCAATTCCTGTCGTCGCTGGCCGACAACGCCCTGCTGATCGCCGCGATGGCCCTGCTGCTCGAGATGCGGGCGGCCGAGTGGATGGCGCCGCTGCTCAAGCTGTGCTTCGTGATCTCCTACGTCGTGCTGGCGCCCTTCGTCGGCGCCTTCGCCGACTCGCGACCGAAGGGCCGGGTGATGCTGATCACGAACGGCATCAAGTTCGTCGGATGCGTGATGCTCTTCTGGACCGTGCATCCGCTGCTCGCGTATGCGGTCGTCGGATTCGGTGCGGCCGCGTACTCCCCCGCCAAGTACGGGATCCTGATCGAATTGCTGCCGGCGGACCGGCTGGTCGCGGCCAACGGATGGATCGAAGGCACGACGGTGCTCTCGATCGTGCTGGGCACGCTGCTCGGCGGCGCGCTGATCAGCCCGCGCGTCGCGCCGCACCTGCTGTCGTGGGACGTGCCGCTCGTCGACACCGGGATCGACACGCCGGCCGAAGCGGCGATCGCCGTCATCGCGCTGCTCTACCTGGCCGCCGGTGCGGTGAACCTGCGCATCCCGGACACCGGCATCCGCTATCCGAGCCAGCCGCTCAATCCGCTGAAGCTGCTCGCCGACTTCAGGCGCTGCCACGTCGCGCTGTGGCGGGACAAGCTCGGCCAGGTGTCGCTCGCGGTGACCACGCTGTTCTGGGGGGCCGGCGCGACGCTCCAGTTCATCGTATTGAAGTGGGCGCAGGTGCAGTTGTCGCTGCGGCTCGACCAGGCCGCGCTGCTCCAGGGGATCGTCGCGGTCGGGGTCGCCGGCGGCGCGGTCGCGGCGGCGGGCATCGTGCCGCTCAAGCGGTCGTTGCGCGTGCTCGGGTGCGGCGTCGCGATGGGCGTCGTCGTGCCGCTGATGACGCTCGTGCATGCACAGCCGGTCGCGTGGGTCATGCTCGTCGTGATCGGCGCGCTGGCAGGGTTCTTCGTCGTACCGATGAACGCGCTGCTGCAGCACAGGGGCTACGTGCTGATGAGCGCAGGCCACTCGATCGCGGTGCAGAACTTCAACGAGAACCTCAACATCCTGTTCATGCTCGGCGTGTACGCGCTGCTGCTGGCGATGGACCTTCGGATCAACACGATCATCGTGCTGTTCGGCACGACGGTCGCGGTGACGATGCTGATGGTGATCGCGCTGCACCGGCGCAACCAGCGGATCTACGATGCCGAGGCGCTGATCGGCGAGGAGCCCGACGATGCCGCGTCGGCCCACCGCTGACTGACCGCGACGAGTCGCAGCAACTCGGTCATTCCCCCGCCCGGCGCGGCGCCCAGGCCCGCGATCATCGCCGGCCGCATCGGGTGCGCCACGGCGAGTCCGGCGAGCGTGCCGAAGACGCCGCGCTCGGCACGCGCGACGTCTGCGCCGGGATCCAGTTGCACCGGCATCAACCACTCGCGCCGGCCGAGCACGGTCCAGCCGCCCACGCCCAGCGAGCGCCCGAGCGCCTCGGCCGCGTCCAGGCCCGCCATATCGGCGACGAGCCACCCGTGGGGCGGTTTAGTCACGGTCGTCGCCGGCGGCCGGCGGCGGTCCGGTGCTTCGCGCGACCCGTCGCACACGCGCGCGAGCGGTGCGAACAGCCAGCCCGACAGGATCGTCCGGGCATGCCAGCCGGCGGCGGGCGCAAGCGCCGCGCCAGGTGCCCGCGCGCCGACACTCGCGCGCCATGCCGCCGCGAACCCCGGATCGCACGTGAGGGCGAGCTGGCGATCACGCAGGTGACGGCACTTGCCCGCCAGCGTGTCGCGCAGGTCGAGCCCGAGGTCGTGCCCGGGCGCGATCGCCAGGTAGATCTTGAATGCTACTTCCCAGTGTTCGAAGCGCGTGCTGCCGTCGCCGTCGCCGTCGGCTTCGGCAGCCGCCGTCGCTGCCGCGGTGCCATGGCCGCGACGCACCAGCAGGTCGGCCTCGCCGACGGTTCGCGCGTCGCGGCGCAGCAGCCAGTTCGACGCGAGCAGTTCGGCGTGCCGTGATGCGCACACCCAGAGCGCGACCAGGCGCTCGACGTGCAGGCCGAGCCGCCAGCGGTCGTCGATCGGCGCGTCGGCCGGCGCGACGCCGGCCGGTGCGGCGGCATCCCACGCCGCGAACTCCGCGCGCTCGTGTGCCTCGAGCTGCAGCGCCGGCAGGTCGAAGCCGACCCGCGCGGCGAGCGTCGGGCCGTCGAGACGCGCCTCGCAGAGGATCCATCGCAGCGCCCGCAAGGTCGCTGCATCGGGCACGGCGTCGGGCAAGGCGTCGGGCAAGGCGTCGGGCATCGTTTCGCGCCGGTGCGGCGGCGTCATCCCCGAGGCGTCGCGTCGTCTGCGCTGCCGCGTTCGAGCAGGTCCGACAGCAGCAGCAGGTCGTCCCAGCTCTTTCGCTTCTCCGGCAGATTGCGCAGCAGATAGGCCGGATGGTAGGAGACGACCGCCGGAATCGTCCGGTCGGCGGCACGGATGCGGTGCACCCGGCCGCGAAGACTGCCGACGCTGGCGTCGGTCTGCAGCATCGACTGGATCGCGAACCGGCCCAGCAGCAGCACGACCCGCGGCCGCACCAGTTCGACCTGGCGCGCGAGGAAGCCGGCGCACGCGGCAACCTCGGTGGCGGTCGGATTGCGATTCCCGGGGGGGCGGCACTTCACCACGTTGGCGATGTACACGTCGGCGCCCCGATCGAGCCCGATGGCCGCTAGCATGCGGTCGAGCAGGCGTCCAGCCTGACCGACGAAGGGCTCTCCGCGCTGGTCTTCCTCGGCGCCGGGCGCCTCGCCGATGATCATGCACGCCGCATTCGCCATCCCCGTGCCGAACACCGTCTGGTGTCGCTGCCTGGCCAGCGGACACGCCGTGCACGCCGCGACGCGCGCGCGCAGCGACTCGAGGGCATCGCGCGCGTCCGGTGCCTGCGCCGGGTCGGCGGCATCGACCGACGGCGCGTGTCCGGGCGTCGACCGGGACGCCGGCGCGGGGGGCGGTTCGAAGCCCGGAGCGGAATCCGGAGCGGAATCCGGAGCGGAATCCGGTGCTAGGGTCGGCGCGGCCGCGTCGCTCGCCGCGGGATCGAAGTCGCTCGCGCACGTCGGTGCGGCGGGCAGCCCGGCGTGCGGCTCGCCGTCTGGCACGGTGCCTGACTCGACGGCCTCGTTGGACCCCCTGGGCGGCCTGATGCCGGCCCTTGCGTCGGCCGGCTGGCGAACCCCGAGGCCCGAGTCGCGCAACTGCCACGCCGGGCCGAGTTCCAGCAGCGCCCACGCCCTGCGAGCCGCCGGCCTCACGCAGGCCCCTCGCCCGAAGCGCCGCGGCGCGCGGGGAACGGCAGCAGTCGCCGCATCACGATCGCGTCCTCGCGCCTGCCGTCGAACGACGGGTAGTAGCCGCGCCGAAGGCCGATGCGGTCGAAGCCGGCCGATTCGTAGAGCCGCAGCGCCGGGGGATTCGACGGCCTGACCTCGAGCAGCATCGATGCGGCGCCGCGCGCCGCGGTGTGCGCGCACAGCCACTCGAGGAGGGACCGCCCCCGGCCCCGCCCCTGCCATCGCGCAGCGATGCTGAGGTTGAGGAGGTGCACTTCGTCGAGCGCCCACATGAGCATGGCGTATCCGACGAGCTGAGCCGCCCGTGCGGCATCGTCGGGAGCCGCCTGCGCGGCATCGTCGGTCGGTGCCTCGACGAGCCAGCCTTCATGCCCGGCGACGAGCGAATCGTCGAAATTCGCGCGGCTCCACGGAAACGGGTAGATCTCGACCTCGGTCGCGATCACCCGATCGAGGTCGGCGTGCGTCATCGGGCGCGGCGTCGGTGCGACCGGCCTCGACGGCGCTGGCACGCCGGGGCGTGCCGGCATGGCGGTGTCCTTCATCGCGTCAGGCTTGCCGGGCGACCGGCGCCTGCCTTCGCGCGGCGGCGAGGGCGCCCTGCTCGGCGATGTCGAGTGCGACCTTGTCGCGCACGTAGAGCGGCTGCAGGCCGGCGGCGTCGCATCGCACCGGCGGATCGTCGCGAAGCGACCGCAGCGTGCCGCCGCCACTCAGCCGAAGCGGCTCGTCGCCGGGCGCTGCCGCCCGCAGGCGTGGCGGCCGCGCGGCGTGACCGAGGGCCGCGCCGAGCACGCCGACCGCGCTGGGCGCAGCCGATTCGACGCGTTCGACGGTGACTGCACCGGGCCCGCGCGCGCGCTCGGCCCAGTCGCGAAGCACGTCGTGTGCATCGAAGGCGTCGCCGGCCGCCAGCCACGTGGGCTGCTCGTCGCCGTCCGCCAGCCAAACGTCGAGCAGCCGGGAAAACGCCGATACCGCCTGCGACGCCGTGCCCACGACCGGCGCGAGCAGCATCAGCGGCCGCGGTGGCGCGGCTTCGGCCGTGGGCGTGCCCGCCGACCACCAGGCGGCGAAATAGCACTCGTTCATCCGGGCGTCGATCGCGGTGAGGACGATCCGCGCATCCTGCGCCGCAACGCGTCCGCGCTCGGGGCCGGCGCCGGGGGCGCACGCGCCATCGGGGCGACGCGCGATGCGTCGGCAGGCGTCGACGGCGAGCGCGGCGTGCGACACGACGCCGAGGACCGGCTTGTGGTGCGCCAGCGCGAGGCCCTGCACGAGCGAGACGCCGACGCGCAAGGCGGTGAACGCGCCGGGACCGATCGCGATGCAGTGCCCGTGCAGCGCAGCCGGCGACACGTCGGCCTCGCGCAGGACCTCGTCGATCAGCCTGAGCGCATGCTTCGACCGCTGGCCGGCGACCCCCGCGACCGCGCGCCCCGGCGAATTCGACGCGTCGTCGAGCGTGGCAACGGCGCGGGCACCGCTTGCGTCGCCTAGCGCCACGGAGCACGTCGACGACTGCACCGACACGGCAAGCCAGGATTGCGGAGTCGAGGGCGCTGAGGGCGGCATCACCGCCCGATTCTATTGCAGCGCCCACGCGCTGCGACCGGTGGGGCCCGCGCTCGCCTGCGTCGGCGCACCGCAGGTGCCCGCCGGCGGCCGTGCGCCGGTGCCCTTCAGGGCGCGGGCTTGATCCGCAGATCGCGCAATTCCCGACGCAGCAGGTCGCGCTCGGAATCGCTCAGGCGGGTGCGTGCCGGACGGGAGGGAAGCATCGACGCGGGCATGCCGTCGGTGCCGACCGCCGCCGGGCGAGGCAGCAGCCAGCTCTTGCGATACTCGCGCATCTGGAGGCGCATCTCCTGGACCTGTGCCGACCTGGACCCGGCGCCGCCCGCCGACGCGCCACCGTCCTGTCTCGCCTGTGCGGCGACGGGCCACGCGAGTACCAGCGCGACGATCGACGCGCTGCCGAGACCGGCACGGCTCGTTGCGATCGGGGTTCGTTGACGTCCCATGGCAGCATTTTAGGCCGTCGCCGCGACACGGCCGGAATGCCGTGGGGGTAAGTGCTGTAACAGCGGGTAATCCCGAGGTGCATCGGCCGACGGGCGGGCGAGCACGGTCGACGTCCGCCGGGGGCGCGGCCACGGCCGGCGAGCGCTGGCGTGGCGTGCGTCGCCGCGCCGTGCGGGGCCGCCGCACCCGCGGCGTCGGAGGGGGTCGATGCCGGCCCCGACGCGGGGCGCCCGCCGAAGCGCAACGCGCGGCGGCGGCCCGCGTTGGGTATCATCGAAGCGACGTGTACGGACGACGATGAACCGAAGCCAACGAAAACTGCTGGTCGTGGACGACGACGCGAAGCTGCGCGAATTGCTCAACCGTTACCTGACGGAGCAGCAGTTCGAGGTCGCGCTCGCGCAGGACTCGCTCGCCATGAATCGCCTGATGCAGCGTGACGCCTTCGATCTGGTCATCCTCGACCAGATGATGCCCGGCGAGGACGGGCTGTCGGTGATCAGGCGGCTGCGTGCGAGCAACGACCGCACGCCGATCATCATGCTCACCGCGAAGGGCGACGACGTCGACCGCATCGTCGGCCTCGAGATGGGCGCGGACGACTACCTCGCCAAGCCGTTCAACCCTCGCGAGCTCGTCGCGCGCATCCATGCGGTGCTGCGCCGCCAGGGGCAGCCGGAAGCACCCGGCGCGCCCGCACAGGAGGCCGCCACCGTCGCCTTCGGCCCGTTCAGCTTCGACATGTCGACGCGGGCGCTCACGCGCGACGGACAGCGCGTCAACCTCACCACCGGCGAATTCTCGGTGCTGAAGGTTCTCGTTCGGCACCCGAAGGTGCCACTGTCGCGCGAGAAGCTGATGCTGCTCGCGCGCGGCCGCGAGTACGGCGCCTTCGACCGCAGCCTGGACGTACAGATCTCCCGACTGCGCAAGCTGATCGAGCCCGACCCCCAGAATCCGCGGTACATCCAGACGGTATGGGGCGTGGGCTACGTCTTCGTGCCCGAGTGACGCGCGCGGTCCCGGCGGTACGGTGCGGCTCCGACTCAGCCTCTTCTGGCGGACCTTCGCACTGATCGGCCTGCTGATCGCCGTCAGCCAGCTCGCCTGGTATCAGCTCTATCGCGTCTTCGAGCGCGAACCGCAGACGGCGCGCTTCGCGTGGGAGATCGCGTCGATCGTGAACCTGACGCGCGCCGGCCTGATCAGCGCGGCCGGCGACCGACGCCGCGAACTGCTCCAGGACCTGGCCCGCAATGAGCGCGTGCGGGTGTTCCCGCTCGAGCCGCAGGACGAGATCGAGCCGTGGCCCGACCGGGTCGTCGGGCAGCTGATCGAGGCCAAGCTCAAGGAATTGCTCGGTCCGCAGACGCTGGTCGCGAGCAAGGTCAACGGCGAGAAGGCGCTGTGGATCAGCTTCGATATCGAGGGCGACCAGTACTGGCTCATCGCGGATCCCCGACGACTCGAGCGCCAACTCGGCGACAACTGGCTGCAGGCGAGCGCGATCGGCATCCTGCTGACGACGATCGGCGCGCTGCTGATCAGTCGCCTGGTGAACCGCCCGCTCGCGAATCTCGCGTCGTCGATCGACCGGCTCAGCCGCGGCGAGCATGCACGCAGGCTCCCCGAGATCGGACCGACCGAGATCTCCGAGCTCAATCGCCGCTTCAATCGCCTCGCCGGCGACCTCCAGGCGATGGAGGACGACCGCGCGGTCGTGCTCGCGGGCATCTCGCACGATATCCGCACGCCGCTCGCTCGGCTGGGCCTCGAGATCGAGCTGACCCGGATCGGCGAAGACACGAAGCAGTCGATGAACGAGGAGATCGAGCGCATCGACGGCATCGTGCGGCAGTTCATCGAGTACGCGAGACCGGTCGGCCACGCGATCGAGCGCATCGGGATCGCGCATTCGCTCGCGCAGTTGCAGCGCACCTACGCGCGCGAGATCGAGGACGGGCGCCTGTTGCTGCTGCCTCGCATCGAGGCGGGGCTCGCGTGGCAGGGCGACGAGACGATGCTCCAGCGGATCCTCGGCAATCTCCTCGAGAATGCCATCAAGTACGGCCACCACGCCGATGAGCCCGCGCGGGTCGAGGTCATCGGACGGCGTCGCGGGCAAGAGGTGCACCTGGTGGTGCGAGACCACGGGCCGGGCGTACCGGCCGAGGCGATCGGTCGCCTGACGCGACCCTTCGCGCGGCTCGATCCCTCTCGCGCGGGTGTCGGCGGCACCGGGCTCGGCCTGGCGGTGGTCGCGCGGCTCGCGCGGCGTGCGGGTGGAGAGCTCAGGCTGGACAACGCGCCCGGCGGCGGCCTGATGGCGAGCGTGGTGCTGCTCGACCAGGCGGTCGTGCGTGCGATGCGATCCCCCGAGCGCAGGCTCCAGCCCGGCGCGCGCGAACGATTCGGTTGAGCGGTCCGATCCGGCGCACGCGCCGTTCGAGCGGGACGCGCGGCGCCGTCATAGGCATGCCCAATCACCGGGATCGCAAAGCTCAATTGGTCCGCGACGGAAGACCGCAAATATAATCGTCTTGACCCGTTAGATCGTGGTCTGCCCGGCGGCGCCGACGCCGCCGGCCGGCAAGAACGTCGCACACAAGGAGCACGCCATGCCTAAACTGAAGGGCACGAAAACCCACGCCAACCTGAAGGAAGCCTTCGCCGGCGAGAGCCAGGCGAACCGGCGCTATCTCTACTTCGCGAACAAGGCGGACGTGGAAGGCCATACCGAAGTCGCTTCGCTGTTCCGCTCGACCGCCGAGGGCGAGACCGGTCACGCGCACGGCCACCTCGACTACCTCGCCGAAGTCGGCGACCCGGCAACCGACCTGCCGATCGGCAATTCGTCGTCGAACCTCAAGGCCGCGGTGGCCGGCGAGACGCACGAGTACACCGACATGTATCCCGGCATGGCCAAGTCGGCTCGCGAGGAAGGCTTCGACGAGATCGCCGACTGGTTCGAGACGCTGGCGAAGGCCGAGCGTTCGCACGCCAACAAGTTCGCCAAAGCGCTCGAGTCGCTCGCCTGAGCACCGACCGGTGATCTGCGGCGGGCCGCGCGTGTTCGACGCGCGACGCCCGCCGTTTTCACATCTGAACCTGGAGTACGACCGATGACCGTTCGAGAAGGGTCGCTCGAAGCGCCGACCCGGCATCCGCTCGGCTGGGACAAGCCCGGCTTCTACGACGAAGGCGCCGCCCTCGCGGAGATGGAGCGGGTGTTCGACATCTGCCATGGCTGCCGGCGCTGCGTCAGCCTGTGCAACGCCTTTCCGGTCCTGTTCGATCTGGTCGACGAAAGTCCGACGCTCGAGGTCGACGGGGTCAAGAAGGACGACTACTGGAAGGTCGTCGACCAGTGCTACCTGTGCGACGTGTGCTACATGACGAAGTGTCCGTACGTGCCGCCGCACCCGTGGAACCTCGATTTCCCGCACCTGATGCTGCGTGCGAAGGCGATCCAGTTCAAGAAGGGTACGCCGACCCGGTTGCGTGACGTGGCACTGTCCTCGACCGACCGCAACGGCAAGCTCGCCGGGATTCCGGTGGTCGTGCAGGTCGTCAACAAGGTCAACACGATGCCGGCCGCCCGGTCGCTCCTGCACAAGGCGGGCGTGCACAAGGACGCCTGGCTGCCGGCGTTCTCGTCGGCCCAGTTCCGGAAGACGGCGAAGCCCGATGCCTCGCATCCGGTGAGGAACGGCGCCAGCACGCCCGGCAAGGTCGCGATCTTCTCGACCTGCTACGTCAACTACAACGAGCCGGGAATCGGTCACGACCTCGTGCGCGTGCTCGAGCACAACGCCATTCCATGGACCCTCGTCGAGAAGGAGGCCTGCTGCGGCATGCCGAAGCTCGAGCTCGGCGATCTCGATTCGGTGCGCGAGCTGAAGGAGAAGAACATCCCGAAGCTGGCGGCGCTGGCGCGCGACGGCTACGCGATCCTCGCGCCGATTCCGTCGTGCGCGCTGATGTTCAAGCAGGAACTGCCGCTGATGTTCCCCGACGACGCCGAGGTGGCCGCGGTGCGCGACGCGATGTTCGACCCCTTCGAGTATCTGGTTGCGCGGCGAAAGGACGGCCTGCTGCAGACCGACTTCAAGAACGGGCTCGGGCGCGTCTCGTATCACGTCGCATGCCACCTGCGCGTCCAGAACGTCGGCCAGAAGACGCGGGAGTTGCTCGAGTCGATACCCGGCACCAGCGTCCACACGATCGAGCGTTGTTCGGGTCACGCCGGAACCTGGGGCGTGAAGACCGAGTTCCACGAGACGGCACTGAAGATCGGCCGGCCGGTGTTTCGCCAGATGGCGGAGCATCCGGACGGCGAACCCGCGTTCGTGGCCTCCGATTGCCAGCTCGCGGCGCACCACATCGAGGAAGGTCTCGCAGGCAGGACGGATGCGACGATCGCCCACCCGCTGTCGCTGCTCGCACGGGCCTATGGATTGACGAACGCCGCGTGAGCAGGCGCGGCACGATACAGGAGTACCGCCGATGACGACGATCACCCCCGAATCGCTGATGACGCTCGAGGCCTATTCGAAGGCGCGCGCCGAATTCAGGCGCAAGGTTCTCGCGCACAAGCGCAATCGCACCGTGCATGCGGGCGACCACATCACGCTGCTGTTCGAGGACGAATTGACCGTTCGCTATCAGATCCAGGAAATGCTGCGCATCGAGCGGATCTTCGAGGAGGACGGCATTCGCCACGAGATCGACGCATACGGTCCGCTGGTGCCCGACGGTCGCAACCTCAAGGCGACGATGCTGATCGAATATCCGGAGGTCGAGGAGCGTCGACGCGCGCTCGCCGAACTCAAGGGTGTCGAGCGCCGCGTCTGGCTGCAGGTCGAGGGTTGCGACAAGGTCTGGCCGATCGCCGACGAGGACCTGGAACGCGAGAACGACGAGAAGACGTCGGCGGTGCACTTCCTACGGTGGGACCTCGACGACGAGATGGCGGCGGCGATGAAGTACGGTGTCGCGGTGTCGGTCGGCGTCGACCACCCGGCGTGCAGACTCGGTGGCACGCCGCTCGAACCGGCCGTCGTGGCTGCGCTCGCGGCAGACCTGCGCTAGGGTCCGTTACGGCTACGCGCGGCGTCGGCATCGACCCTCGGGCGGCGTCGAGGGCGCGTCTTGACCGGGTCGCTGCCCGGGCCCCGGTCGACCTGCCGACCCGGTGCTCAGTCGCCCGCCGCCGATCGCAGCAGCAGGACCACCGCCTCGGCCGCGATGCCCTCCTCGCGGCCGACGAAACCGAGCCGCTCGGCGGTCTTGGCCTTGAGGTTCACCGCGTCGGCATCGCAGGCGAGCACCTGGGCGATCCGTGATCGCATCGCCGGCAGGTGCGGCGCCATCTTCGGCGCCTGCGCCAGGATCGTCGCGTCGACGTTCCCGATCGACCAGCCCTTCTCGCGCACGGCGCCGACGACGCGGGCGAGGAGACTCGCGCTGTCGGCGCCCGCGTGTGCCGGATCGGTGTCGGGAAACCACTGTCCGATGTCGCCGAGCCCGGCGGCGCCGAGAATCGCGTCGGTGATCGCATGCAGCAGCACGTCGGCATCCGAATGACCGAGCAGCCCGGTCGGATGGGCGATGTCGACGCCGCCGACCCGCAGCACCCTTCCCGGCACCAGCGCGTGGATGTCGAAGCCCTGCCCGATCCGGAATGCGGGCGCCGCGCTCACCGGCCCGCCTGCGCGCGCGCGGTGTGATCGAGCAGCACCCGCATGATGATCAGGTCCTCGACGGTGGTGATCTTCTGGTTCAGGCGGGTGCCTGTGATCAGGCGCGGCCGTCCGCCTTCGGCCTCGATCGCACTCGCCTCGTCCGTGACCGACGGGTGCTGTTCGAGCGCGCGCCTCAGCGGACCCGCCCGGAAGACCTGAGGCGTCTGCGCGAGCCACAGGCGCGAACGGTCGACCGTGCCGGCGCTGCGCAGGCGCGCGTTCGCGAAGTCGGACGCGATCGGATCGACGCGCTT
This sequence comes from Lautropia sp., assembly GCA_050248115.1. Classification (GTDB taxonomy): domain Bacteria; phylum Pseudomonadota; class Gammaproteobacteria; order Burkholderiales; family Burkholderiaceae_E; genus Lautropia. The sequence goes on along the minus strand of JBFWSZ010000003.1, from coordinate 799,199 downwards.
CACCGTGTCGGTCACCGGCAGGCACAGGAGGGCGCCGCAGCGCTCGTCGTCGAGGCTTGCCGCGAGTCGCTGCAGCGATGCCGCGTCGAGCCCGGGGCGCGCGGCATCGTGCACGTAGATCCAGTCGTGGGGCTGCAGCAGCGACAGGCGCGCGGCAGCGGCCAGCCCGTTGAGCACGGTGTCGCGCCGCGTCGCGCCCGCCTCGCGAAGGATCGTGATCTTCGGATGCTCGAGCCTCACCAGTCGCTGCGCCCACGCGTCGTCCGGCTGCACGACGATCAGGACACGTTCGATCCAGTCCTGTTCGACGAACACCTGCGTCGTGCACTCGAGCACCGTGCGCCCCTGCAGCTCGAGGTACTGCTTCGGCGTTGGCGAGCCGATCCGGCTGCCGGACCCGCCGGCAGGAATTAGCACGACGTGGTCCGCCGGCCGCGTCGTCGCCGTCTGGGGACCGGCATCCGCGAGGCCGACCGGGCCGTTGGCCGCCGTCGCTGCACTCCCGCTAAAATTCACGATCAACGATCCGGATCGACTTGACTCAAACCCCGCCCCCTGCCGCGCCGTCGCGCGCCGCACACCACGATCGACTGCCGCCGGCCCACGGGTCCTCCGACGCGTGGACGCTCGCGCCGCGAATCCTCGAGCACGCGAAGACCGCGCGTCGCGACGGCGGCCGCCCCGTGCACGCGATTGTATGCGCGCAGGCGCACGATGCCGCGCGCCTCGCGCAGGAGCTCGCGTGGTTCGCGCCCGAGCTCGCGATCGCGGTCCTTCCCGACTGGGAGATCCTTCCGTACGATCACCTGTCGCCGCACCAGGACCTGGTCAGCGAACGACTCGCCGCGCTCAACGCGCTGCAGCGCCGCTCGATCGACGTGCTCGTCGTCGCTGCGAGCACCGCACTGCACCGGCTCGCGCCGGCCGCCTACATCGCCGCACGGACCTTCGAGTTCCACAAGGGCCAGCGCCTCGACGAAAAGGCACTGCGCGCGCAGCTGACGCTCGCCGGCTACACCTTCGTCAGTCAGGTGGTCGGGCCCGGCGAGTACTGCGTGCGCGGCGGCCTCATCGATCTGTTCCCGATGGGGTCGGCGCTGCCCTATCGCATCGACCTGTTCGGCGACGAGATCGAGTCGCTGCGCACCTTCGACCCGGATTCACAGCGCAGCGTCTATCCGGTCGATCGGGTGCACCTGCTTCCCGGGCGCGAGTTCCCCCTGGACGAGGCTGCCCGCGCGTCGTTTCGCGGTCGCTGGCGCGAACGCTTCGATGGCGATCCGAGCCGCGCAACCGTCTATCGAGACGTCGGCAACGGCATCGCCAGCAACGGCATCGAGTACTACCTGCCGCTCTTTCACGAGTCCACCGCGACCCTGTTCGACTATCTGCCCGAAGGCAGTCGGCTGGTACTGCACGGCGACATCGACGGCCAGTTGCGCGCCTTTCGGGAGGACGCGCAGCAGCGCTACCGATTCCTCGGCGCGGATCCCGAGCGCCCGGCGTTGACGCCGGACGAGCTCTTCCTCGACGCAGAATCCTTCTTCGCGCACGCGCGCCGCTTCGATCGCATCTCGGTCAATGCGACCCGCGCCGGCGAGGACCGCGGGTCGGGTCGCGCGCCCGCCTCGAGCGACGGCGCGGCGACGCCGCGGCGCCAGATCGCGGTCGCGGTGCCGGCGGTCGCGATCAATCGACGCCACGCCGACCCGCTCGACGCGTTGCGCTCGGTGCTCGATGCCGCGAGGATCGGCGGCACGATGCGGTGCGCGATCGTGACCGAGACGGCAGGTCGCCAACAGACGCTGAGCGAGCTCTTCGGCGAACACGGCCTGACGCTGCCGTCCTTCCAGGACTGGGCGTCGTTCGTCGCGTCCGACGCGCCGGCGATGCTCGGCGTCGGACCCGTCCATGCCGGGTTCCAGGTGCCCGGCGAACTGCTCGTGCTTACCGAGGCGGAGCTCTTCCCCGGCTTCGCGCGAACCGCGCGTCGGCGCGGGCAGGCGACGCAGGTCGACAACCTGATCCGCGACCTCTCCGAGCTCAAGCCCGGCGACGCGGTCGTCCACTCGCAACACGGCATCGGTCGCTACCAGGGACTGGTGAATCTCGATCTCGGCGAGGGTACGACCGAGTTCCTGCATCTCGTCTACGCCAACGACGCCGCACTGTACGTGCCGGTGGCCCAGCTTCACCTGATCGGGCGCTATACCGGTGCCGCCGCGGAAGCGGCACCGCTGCACGTGCTCGGCTCGGGCCAGTGGGAGAAGGCGCGCCGCAAGGCTGCGGCCCGGGCGCGCGACACCGCGGCCGAGCTGCTCGAGTTGTACGCGAAGCGTGCGGCCCGGCCTGGCCACGCGTTCGTCTTCAAGGCCTCGGACTACGAGGCCTTCGCCGAGAGCTTCGGCTTCGAGGAAACCGCCGACCAGCTCGCGGCGATCCACGCCGTCGTGCAGGATCTGGTATCGACACGGCCGATGGACCGGCTGGTGTGCGGCGACGTCGGGTTCGGAAAGACCGAGGTCGCGCTCCGGGCGGCGTTCGTCGCGGCCGCGGGCGGGCGCCAGGTGGCCGTGCTCACGCCCACGACGCTGCTCGCGGAACAGCACTTCCAGACCTTCAGCGATCGCTTCGCGAGCTGGCCGATCCGCATCGCCGAGCTCTCGCGCTTCAAGAGCGCGAAGGAGTCACGGGCGATCGTCGACGAGCTCGCGAAGGGGAAGGTCGACATCGTGATCGGCACCCACAAGCTGCTGAGCAAGGACGTCTCGTTCAAGGATCTCGGGCTCGTGATCATCGACGAGGAGCACCGGTTCGGCGTGCGTCAGAAGGAGGCGCTCAAGGCACTGCGTGCCGAGGTCGACATCCTCACGCTCACCGCGACCCCGATCCCGCGCACGCTGGCGATGAGCCTGGAAGGGATCCGCGACTTCTCGGTGATCGCGACCGCGCCGCAGAAGCGGCTGTCGATCAAGACCTTCGTGCGCGCCGAGACCGCGGGCACGATCCGGGAGGCGCTGCTGCGCGAGCTCAAGCGTGGCGGGCAGGTGTACTTCCTGCACAACGAGGTGCAGACGATCGAGAACCGCCGACGCGAACTCGAGACGCTCGTGCCGGAGGCGCGGATCCGTGTCGCGCACGGCCAGATGCCCGAGCGCGAACTCGAGTCGGTGATGCGCGATTTCCACCAGCAGCGCTTCAACGTGCTGCTGTGCACGACGATCATCGAGACCGGCATCGACATCCCGACCGCGAACACCATCGTCATGCATCGCGCCGACCGCTTCGGGCTCGCGCAGCTGCACCAGCTGCGCGGGCGTGTCGGCCGCTCGCACCACCAGGCCTACGCGTACCTGCTGACGCCGGGCGAAGATGCCCTGACGAAGGACGCGCAGCGACGCCTCGACGCGATCCAGTCGATGGAGGACCTGGGTGCGGGGTTCTACCTGTCGATGCACGACCTCGAGATCCGGGGGGCCGGCGAGGTGCTCGGCGACTCGCAATCGGGGGCGATGCAGGAGGTCGGATTCGACCTCTATTCGAGCATGCTGCAGACGACGGTGAAGGCACTGAAGCTCGGCGTCGAACCCGACCTGTCCGCCCCGGAGGGGCGAATGCCCGAGATCAACCTGCACGCGCCGGCGCTGCTGCCGCAGGACTACTGCGGCGACGTCCACGAGCGCCTGATCCTCTACAAGCGCCTCGCGAGCTGCTCGACGCAGGACGAGCTCACGCTGCTGCGCGAGGAACTGGTCGATCGCTTCGGCAAGCTGCCGGAGCCGGCACGACTGCTGGTGGACACGCACCGGTTGCGACTGCTCGCGCAGGCGATCGGTCTCGTGAAGGTCGATGCGACCCCCGAGCAGGTGTCGCTGCAGTTCTCCAGCCATCCGCTCACCGGCGCCGAGACGATCCTGCGGTTCGCGCAGAGCCGAAAGGACACCAGCTTCGGCGGACAGGATCGGCTGCGCGTGCGCATGGCCGAGGCCGACCCGCTCGTGCGGGCGAACAAGGTGCGCGACATGCTGATGCTGCTGCAGCCCGCCGACTCGTCGCCATCCGCCATCGCGCCCGAGGTCGCGGGAGGAAGGCATCCAGCCGGCGGCCCGACGGCAGCGGCCGGTGGTGCCGGCGGCACCCCGGCCGGCGCGGCGCTGTCGCGCAAGGCGCGTCGCGCGGCCGAACGGATGCGTGCGGCGTCGTCGACCGAGCCGTCGCGCTGATGCGGCTCGTCGTCCAGCATCCGCGGCTCGCCGATGCCGCGATCGGGTGCTTCGCAGCCGAGGTCGGCCGCATGCCCGATCGGCGTGCGGCCGACCTCGCGACCTGGGACGGCCTCTCGCCCGGTTCGCCGACGATCGCGCGCGTGCGCGAACTCGGCGCCGCACTCGGCGTCGACGCCGACCTCGTCGCGGCCGACCTGCGGCTCGAGGACTTCCGGCTCATCGCCTTCGACATGGACTCGACACTGATCACCGTCGAGTGCATCGACGAGATCGCCGACTTCGCCGGTCGCAGGGCCGAGGTCTCGGCGATCACCGAGGCGACGATGCGCGGCGAGATCGCCGATTTCGCCGAAAGCCTCAGGCGCCGCGTCGCGTGTCTTCGCGGCGTCCCCGCCACCGCGCTTCAGTCGGTGCTGGACGATCGGGTCCGGCTGACGCCCGGTGCCGGGACCTTGATCGCCCGCGCGAAGGCCGCCGGCCTGGCGACGCTGCTCGTGTCCGGCGGCTTCACCTTCTTCACCGACGCGCTGCGCGAACGCCTCGGCCTGGACCACGCCCGGGCCAACCGGCTGGAGATCGTCGACGGGACGCTGAGCGGGCGCGTCGTCGGCCCGGTGGTCGACGCCGCTTTCAAGCACGACGAACTGCTGCGTCGATGCGCAGCGCTCGGCATCGGGCCGACGCAGGCGATCGTCGTCGGCGACGGCGCGAACGACCTGCGGATGATGTCGATCGCCGGCCTGTCGGTTGCGTGGCGCGCGAAGCCGGTGGTGCGTGCGCAGGCCCACGTCGCACTGGGCAGCGGCGGCCTCGACGCGTTGCTGAACCTGTTCGTCGCCTAGCGCGTCGAGACGGCCGCCCGTCCGTGCAGGTCGTGCTCGTCGGCCGATTCGATCGCGACCATCGCGAACGCGCCGACCTTCAGCGACGCGTGCGGGGCGACGACCACCATCCCGTCGATCTCGGGTGCATCGGCCACGCTGCGTCCCAGGAAGCACGGGCTGCCGCCGGGGTCGCGCGCCTCGGCGTCGATCAGCACCTTCATCGTGCGCCCGACGAAGCGTTGCAGGCGCTCGGCGCTGATCCCGGCCTGCAGCGCCATCAGTCGCTCGCGTCGTTCCTCGCGCACGGCGTCGGGCAGTGCGCCGTCCAGCGCGTTCGCGCTCGCGCCCTCCACCGGCGAGTAGGCGAAGCAGCCCACCCGGTCGAGCCGCGCCTGCGCGAGGAAGTCGAGCAGGTGCTGGAACTGCGCCTCGGTCTCGCCGGGGAAGCCGGCGATGAACGTGCTGCGGATCGTGAGGTCGGGGCAGGCATCGCGCCAAGCCTGGATGCGCTCGATGTTGCGCTCGCCCGAGGCCGGACGCTTCATCGCGCGCAGCACGGCCGGGTCGCTGTGCTGGAACGGCACGTCGAGATACGGCAGGATCCGCCCCTCGTTCATCAGCGGCAGCACCGCGTCGACGCTCGGGTACGGGTACACGTAGTGCAGCCGCACCCAGGCATCGTGTTCGGCGGCGACGCGCCCGAGCTCCTCGCAGAGTTCGACCATCCGCGTGCGCACCGGGCGCCCGTCGACGAAGTCGGTCCGGTACTTGAGGTCGACGCCGTAGGCGCTGGTGTCCTGCGAGATCACCAGCAGTTCCCTGACGCCGGACTCGAGCAGTTGCCTCGCCTCGCGCACCACCTCGCCGATCGGCCGGCTGACGAGATCGCCGCGCATCGCCGGGATGATGCAGAAGCTGCACCGGTGATTGCACCCTTCGGAGATCTTCAGGTACGCGTAGTGCGAGGGCGTGAGCTTGACGCCCGCCGGCGGCACGAGGTCGGTGAAGGGATCGTGCGGCCGGGGCAGGTGGCGATGGACGTGGTCCATCACCTCGGCGAGCGCGTGCGGGCCGGTGACGGCGAGCACCGACGGGTGCATCTCGCGGACCAGTCCGCCACCGCCCTCGGTCTTGCGGGCCCCGAGGCAGCCGGTGACGATCACCTTGCCGTTCTCGTGCAGCGCCTCGCCGATCGCGTCCAGGCTCTCCTGCACGGCATCGTCGATGAAGCCGCAGGTGTTCACGACGACGAGGTCGGCCTGCTGGTAGCCGGGCGCGATCGAATAGCCCTCCGCCCGCAGCTGCGTCACGATCCGCTCGGCGTCGACCAGCGCCTTGGGGCAGCCGAGCGACACGAAGCCGACGGCCGGGGAAGGATGGGCGGCGCCCGCCGAGCGGGTTGCGGGCCGGGACGATGCGTCGCGCTTGCGGCGTCGCGGCGCCCCGGGTCGGCGGAGTGACTTGATGTCGTTTTCAGGCATCCCGAATGCTAACCGGACCGCGCACCCGGGGGTGGTGCGCTCAGGGCGGCCGGATCCGACGGACCGGCGCTGCTCGGTGACGGCGTCGCTCGGTGACGGCGTCGCTGCGCGCGCGGATCGGCGCTAGCCGCGGTCCTTCCCGGGATCGTCGGGTCGGGCGCTGACCGAGCCCGGAAACCCGGCCGGAAAGTTCTGGAAGACGTTGCGCGCCTGCTGCTGCATCTGCTCCTGCATCTGGAAGAACATGTTCTTGCTCTGCTCGATGTAGTTGCTCATCATGTTCTGCATCATCGGCGTCTGGACCTGCATGAACTGGGTCCACATCTCGGGGCTCGGCACGCCGCGCCCGTCCATCAGCGACTTCGACTGCTCCTGCATGCGACCCTGCACCTCGACGAAGGCCTGAAGGGTCTTCTCCATGTAGGAGCCCATCATGCCCTGCATCGAGTGCCCGTAGAAGCGGATCATGTGCCCGAGGGTCTCGGACGAGAACAGCGGCGCCCCGCCCGCCTCCTCCTCGAGGATGATCTGAAGCAGGATGCTCCGGGTGAGGTCTGCCTGCGTCTTCGCATCGACGACCTTGAAGTCCTCGGAATCGAGCACGAGCTGCTTGACGTCGGCGAGCGTGATGTAGGCGCTGGTCTGGGTGTCGTAGAGCCGGCGGTTCGGGTACTTCTTGATCAGCCGTGAGGTCGATGCCATGGAATCGTCGGTCCGTAGGATGGGTTGCACTCGCCGGGGGCCGGGCTACCGGCCCCGGCCTGGACCCATCATCCCATATGGAGGCCGCCGTTCAGGGAGAAGTCGGCGCCGGTCGCGAAGCCCGCGTCGTCGGTGCAAAGCCAGGCGACGATCGACGCGATTTCGTTCGGCTCGCCGAGTCGCTTGACCGGGATCGTCGCGATGATCTTGTCGAGCACGTCCTGGCGAACCGCCTTGACCATGTCGGTTGCGATGTAGCCGGGCGACACCGTGTTCACCGTCACGCCCTTGCTTGCGACCTCCTGCGCGAGGGCCATCGTGAAGCCGTGCAGTCCCGCCTTGGCGGTCGAGTAGTTGGTCTGGCCGAACTGGCCCTTCTGGCCGTTGACCGACGAGATGTTGATGATCCGGCCCCAGCCCTTCTCCAGCATGCCGTCGATGACCTGCCGGGTGACGTTGAACATCGAGTTCAGGTTGGTGTCGATCACGGCGCGCCAGTCGTCGACCGACATCTTGCGGAACAGCCCGTCGCGGGTGATGCCCGCGTTGTTCACGAGGATGTCGGGATTGCCGTGCGTCTCACGGACCTTGTCGAAGGCTTCCTTGGTCGAGTTCCAGTCGCCGACGTTGCCGACCGACGCGTGGAAGGTGTAGCCGGCAGCCTTCTGCTCGTTCAGCCACTTGTCGTAGTCTCGGCTGGGGCCGCAGCCGGCGACCACCGTGTACCCATCCCTGTGCAGCCGCTGGCAGATGACCGTCCCGATACCGCCCATCCCGCCCGTCACGTATGCAATCTTGCTTGCCATGAATGTCTCCGTTGTTCAGGCCCGAAGGCCTCCGCTGGTCGGTGCATGCGCGCGGCGGTGCCGATCGTCGCGGTGGCTCGACGCCGACCGTGGCTAGCGTACGCGACTGCCGTCCGATTGTCTGCCACTCGGTTTCCCTCGGTATTGTCCTGGATCAGCGACGCTTCCTCGCGCACCCGGGCCGGTCGCGACCGGTGCGCGCGCAGGTCAGTCGGCCGGCTCCTTGACGTAGCGCCCCGGTGCGGGTTCGATCGGGGCGTGGCGATCGTCGCCGAGCCGGGTGCGCGCCGGAATCCGGCCGTCCTCGTGCCGGGCGAGCCACGCGGACCAGTCGTTCCACCAGCTGCCGGGGTGCTCGACCGCGCGCTCGAGCCACTCGTCGCGCGAGAGTCCCTGCAACGGCGGCCCGGTCCAGAAGCTGCGCTTGTTCTTCCTGGCCGGGTTGATCACGCCGGCGATGTGCCCGCTCGCGCCGAGCACGAAGCGCGGGTCGCCGCCGAGCGTCTGCGCGGACGCGTACGCGGCGGGCCACGGCACGATGTGATCCTCCCGCGTGGCGAGCACGTAGGTCGGCACGCCGATCCGCGTGAGGTCGACCGGCTCGCCCAGCGACTGCAGGCGGCCCGGGATGCGAAGCTCGTTCTGCAGGTACGTGTGGCGCAGGTACCAGCAGAACATCGGTCCCGCGAGGTTCGTGCTGTCGGCATTCCAGAACAGCAGGTCGAACGGCGGCGGCGACTGTCCCTTCAGGTAGTTGGACACGACGTAGTTCCAGACCAGGTCGTTCGGCCTGAGGAACGAGAAGGTCGTCGCGAGCTCGCGGCCCGACAGGATGCCGCCGCGGGCGAGCTGCTGTTCGCGCATCGCGACCTGCATCTCGTCGATGAAGACGCCGAGCGTGCCCGGCTCCTCGAAATCGAGCAGCGTCGTGAGGAGCGTCAACGACGCGACCGGCCGTTCCCCGCGCGCGGCGAGCGCGGCGAGCGCCGCGCTGATGATCGTGCCGCCGACGCAGAAGCCCAGCGCGTTGATCGTGTCGACGCCGCAGATCTCGCGCACGACGCGGATCGGTTCGACGACGCCGAGGCGCAGGTAGTCGTCCCAGCCCAGATGGCCCTGGGGCGCCTTGACGTTGCGCCACGAGACTACGAACACGGTGTTGCCCTGCGCCACCGCGTGGCCGATGAAGGAGTTCTCGGGCTGCAGGTCGAGGATGTAGAACTTGTTGATGCACGGCGGCACCATCAGCAGCGGGCGCGACGCGACGGTGGCCGTCGACGGTGCGTACTGCAGCAACTGCACCAGTTCGTTCTCGTACACCACCTCGCCCGGCGAAGTGCCGACGTTGCGTCCGACCTCGAAGGCCTGCAGGTCGGTCTGCGACATGCGTCCCTGCTTGAGGTCGCCGACGAGATTCTCGATGCCCAGGCGCAGGCTCTCGCCGCCGCTGCCGATCAGTTCGGCCTGCGCGTCGGGGTTGGTCGCGAGAAAGTTTGCCGGCGAGCACGCATCGATCCACTGCTGGGTGAAGAAGCGGATGCGCTCGCGCGTCTTGCGATCGGTGTCGATCAACTCGGCGGTGCGTTTAAGGTACTCGGCATTCATCAGGTACCACGCAGCCTGCCAGCCGAACTGCGGCTGCTGCTGCCACTGCGCCGATCCGAAGCGCTTGTCGTCGACCGCCGGTGCCGCGCCCTTCTGCATCTCCTCCCACATCGCGCCAGCCTCGCGCGCATAGGCCTGCTGCAGGGCCGCGAGGCGCGCCGGGTCGATCTCCCACCCGGCGGCGAGCGGCCGGGCCGCCGCCGCCGAAGCATCGTCGCCGCCGGCGTGCGCCGCGCGCCGCGCCTTCGCGCCGTCGCCGGCATCGCTGCCCACCGCCGTGCCGGCGGCTGCCGCGTCGCGCGCGTTCCGATCGTGCTTCGGCGGCTCGCCGGCGCGCGGCGAGGATTGCTTCCGGGGCTTCGACGCCTTCGATCCATTCTCGGCCGAGGGCTGCTTCGCGACCTTCGCCGGCTTCGCGGACTTCGACGATTTTGCCGACTTCGCCGACTTCGCCGACTTCGACTTCCCGGCCTTCGGCGAACCGGCGGCAGCGACTGCCCTCCCGGTCGCGCCGGTGCTGGCGTCGCCGCCACCGTCCGCGCTTGCTTGCTTGTCTACCCGTGCAGCCATGGCGTCGTTGCCTCCCGTGCCGATTTTGCGCTGCGGGTCGGGCACCGTCAAACCGGCGGCGTGCGCGGCCGCATGCGCGGCGCCGGGCGGGCCGCCGGCGCACGCAGCGCGACGATCGCTGCCATCCGGCCGCACGCGCGGTCGCGCCGGAAGCTCCAGAAGCGCGTGGCGTCGGCGAAGGTACAGGCCCGGGTGTCGATCGTGCGGTCGATGCCGAGCCGGCGCAGCTGCCCGGTCGCGAGCATGCCGAGGTCGCAATACCACTTGCCGGCGCGCGCGGCGTCGGTGAAGGCCGCGCGCGCCTGCGCGTTCGACGACACGAAGGCGTCGAGCACGTCCGCGCCGACCTCGAAGGCGCCGGGGCCGATCCTCGGACCGAGCCAGGCGGCGAGTTCCGCGCCGGGCCGTCGCGCGCGCATGCGCCCGACGAGCGCCTCGAGGACGCCACCGGCGAGGCCGCGCCAGCCGGCGTGCGCGACGCCGACGATCGAGCCGTCCTGCGCCGCGACGACCACCGGCAGGCAGTCGGCGACCTGGATCGCGAGTGCGAGGTCGGTGCGCGTCGTGAACGCGGCGTCGGCGCGGGGTTCGGCGTCGCCCGCATCCCGGCACGGCGACGCCGGCGTCGCACGCGCGTCGCATGCGGCCGACCCACCGTCTGTTCGGGCGTCGGCATCGTGAACGTCGGCGCCGTGCACCTGTCGCAGCCATCGGACCGGGCAGCCGATCGCCGCCACGACCCGGGCGCGGTTGGCCGCGACGGCATCCGGGTCGTCGCCGCAGGCGGCACCGAGGTTCAGGCCCCGGCGTCCGTCGAGGGCGCCGTGCGGGCCGGCACTGACGCCCCCTTCTCGCAGCGTGAAGAATCCGCGGACGGGACTCCGGTCTGCCTCCGCCGAGCCGGCCCACGCGATCGGCATGACCGCAGCCGGGCGTGGCGAGCCGGTCTCATTCATCGACGCCGGCGCCGATGGGCGGGAACGGAGGCGGACCCGACGGGCGCGCGATCGAGAGTGCCTCGAGCAGCGCGACGAAGTCGGCCGGCAGCGGGCAGTCGAAGACGCCTGGCTGCCGCGGCAGCCACGGTTCGCGGGGCGAATCGTCGGGTAGGCCGGCGAGCGAAAGCCGCCACGCGTGGAGCGCCTGGCGGCGGAAGTCGCCGACCGGCGTACCGCCGTAGACCGGGTCGGCGGCGAGCGGGTGGCCGATCGACTGCAGATGGACCCGGATCTGATGCGTGCGTCCGCTGTGGAGCCGGCAGGCGAGCAGCGCGTGCCGCCCGCCGTCGGCGATCCGGACCCAGTCGGTGCGTGCGTGCTTGCCGCCGCCATCGGCGCGGACCGCCATGCGAAGCCGGTTCCGCGGGTCGCGGCCGATCGGTGTGTCGATCGAGCCTGCGACCGGCAGGCGGTTGCGGGTGTTCTCGACGACGGCCGCGTACACCCGGCCGAGCGTACGGTCGGCCAGTTGCCGCGTCAGCGACGCGAACGCCCGTTCGCTGCGCGCGGCGACGAGCACGCCGCTCGTCTCCCTGTCCAGCCGGTGGACGATGCCGGCGCGCGGCAGGCGGGCCGTCTCGGGGAATCGGTGCAGCAACCCGTTCATCAGCGTGCCCTGCCAGTGCCCCGGCGCGGGATGGGTGACCAGGCCGGCGGGCTTGTCGACGACGATCAGGTCGGCGTCGGCGTGCAGGACGTCGAATTCGACCGCCTGCGCCTGGAACGCGCGTTCGACCTCCAGTGGCCTGGGCTCGACGTCGATCTCCTCGGCGCCGCTGAGACGGGTGTCGGCGAGTCGCGGCCTGCCATCGACGAGGACCGCGCCAGCGGCGATCCAGCGCTGGATGCGCGTGCGCGAGGGCGCGCCGTGCGGTCTCAGCGCGAGGGCGAGAAACCGGTCGAGGCGCTCGCCCGCACCGGCCGCGGCGTCGATCCGCATCGGTTCGACCGGCACCTCCGATTCGCCGCCCGCGGCGATGGCGCCTGCTGCGCCGTTATAATCGTCGGTCACACTGGACGGATGCCTCGATGACTTTGTGCACTGGTGCCGGGCGTGTCGACGCGGCGAGTCGCCGCCCGATCCGCGCAATCGCCAGCGCCGTGCTGGCGATGGGCCTCGCGGCGTGCGGATGGAACCCAAATTACGACCCGACGGCCAACTGGACCGCCGATCAATTGTATGCCGACGCCCGGGGGTCGCTCGACGCCGGCGCCTGGGATGCGGCGGTCAAGTCGCTGCAGCGCCTCGAGTCGCGATACCCGTTCGGCCGGTATGCGCAGCAGGCGCAGCTGGACATGGCGTGGGCGCTCTACAAGGAAGGCGAGCGCGCCGAGGCACTGGCGACGGTCGACCGCTTCATCCGCCTTCACCCCACGCACGAGAAGCTCGACTACGCGCTCTACCTGAAGGGCACGATCAACTTCAATTCGCGCGAGGGTCTGCTCGCCCGCTTCGCCGGCCAGGACCTGTCCGAGCGCGACCTGCAGGCCGCGCGCGAATCCTACGACGCGTATCGGCAGGTCGTCACGCGCTTTCCCGAGAGCCGATACGCCGCCGACGCGATCGATCGGATGAAGTACCTGGTGAACAACATGGCCTCGGGAGAGGTCAACATCGCGCGCTACTACTTCAGCCGAGGGGCGTACGTGGCGGCGCTCAATCGGGCGCAGGGCGTCGTCGACGCCTACCGCAATACGCCGGCACTCGAGGACGCGTTGCAGCTGATGGCCGAATCGTACGACAGGCTCGGGCTCGACGACCTGAGAGACGATACCTGGCGTGTGCTCGAGCGGAGCTTTCCGAAGAGCCGCTTCCTGCCGGCGAAGACCGCGAGTCGCTGACACGGCGGTCGCGGCGGCAGCGCGTGGCACGCGACTTGCTGAAGGAGCTTCAGCCGCAGCGCGCGATCGCGCCGCTTGAACCTTCCGCGTCGAAAGGCGCGACTCAGGCGCATGAGCGCACCGGCACCCATGCTGGATCAGCGTCCCGAGGAGCCGCACCATGACCATCGAAGCCCGTCCCGCACCCGCCGCCGATCGCGTCGATCCCCAGGATCGCCGCGCCCTCTTCATCGAGATCGCGCGCACGGTCTGCGAGCGCTTCGACATTCGCGGGGAGCGCGACACGACCTACATCGCCGACACGCTCGCCGAGCGGATCGCCGTCGAGCCGGCGGCTGCTCCCCAGCGTCTGTGGCAGCAGCTGGACGCCGCGGTGTTCCAGCTCGGTGCGGCCTACGCCCGCCAGGTGATGGCGAGCGAGCGTCGCGAACTGAAGGACCTGATCGCGCGTTCGATCTGCCAGGCGCGAAGCGCGCGCTTCTCCGCGTCCTGATCCACGGCCCGCTGCCGGCAGCGACCGTGCCGACGGCCGATCCCGCGCGGCGACGAGTCGGGCTGGTGCGCAACGCCCTGCATGCGCGGATCCGCACCACTGAAGTGCATTGCCGCCGCGAATGGGCGACCCCAAGCGTCGCCACGCGAGGCCGTCAGGTCGGCACGCGCGGCGAGGGGGCCGGGAGAAAGGCGGTGGCGTCCTCGAGCGATGCGACCCGGCGGTAGGGCGGCAGGCTCGCCAGCAGGCGGCGTCCGTAGCCTTTCGTCCGCATGCGCTCGTCTCCGATGACGAGCAGGCCCCGGTCGCGCTCCGAACGGATGAGCCGTCCCGCGCCCTGCTTGAGCGCGAGCGCGGCCGTCGGCAGCGACAGGTCGGCGAAGGCGTTGCCGCCGCCGGCCTCGATCGCCTTCGAGCGCGCGGCGACAACCGGATCGTCCGGCGGGGCGAACGGGAGCTTGTCGATGACGACCAACGACAGCCCGTCACCTGCGACGTCGACGCCTTCCCAGAAGCTCGCCGCGCCGACGAGCACCGCGCCGGCACCGTCGTGCTGCGCACGTCGGAAGCGCTCGAGCAGCTCGGTGCGCGACGCTTCGGTCTGAACGAGCACCTCGATCGGATCGGGCGCGGCACCGGCGCATTCGCGCAAGGTCTGCCCGATCATCCGGACGGCTCGAAGGGTCGTGCACAGCACGAATGCACGGCCGCGGTTCGAGCGGATCAGCGGCCACACGCGGCGGGCGATGCGCTCGGGAAAGTCGGGAGCGGATGGTGGGCCGACCGCGTCTGCGAGCCACAACGCGGACTGCCGCTGGTAGTCGAAGGGGCTCGGCAGGACCAGCTGGGTCGCCTGCGGCAGGCCGACGGAGGCCGCGAAGTGGCCCAGCGCACCGTCGACCGCGAGCGTGGCCGACACGAAGATCCACGCGCCGCCGAGGCGGGTGCGCTGCTGCGCGAAATATCGGGCGACCGACAGCGGCGTCAGGCGAAGCGCCGCGTGGTGCGCCGACACCTGCGCCCAGACGACGGCCGGCGAATCCGGTGGCGTGCTCGCAGGGGCCGATCCGATCGCCTCGAACTGGGTGATCCAGCGCCGCGCGCGCGCGGCCATCTCGCCCGCGCGCACCGCACAGCGCTCGATCTCGGCCGAGCGCTCCTGCTGGGCGGCGAGCGTCTGCGCCGCGACGTCCATCCGCGCGGCGATGCGGGCGACCACGCCGGCCAGGTCCGACCCGTCCTCGGCGCGCAGCTCGCGCAGCTGTTCGTGCCCGTGACGGGTCGCGTCGCGACCGAAGACCAGCCGCAGCGCCCGCGCTTCCTGCTCGATGCTGCCCGACAGCGCGCGCCAGTCCGCGCCGTCGGCCGCGTCGAGCAGCCCGGCCTTCAGCGTATCGCGCGCCAGCTCGACGAGCTGGCGGGTGGACAGCGACTCGCCGAAGAAGTCGGTGGCCGTGTCGGGCAGTTGGTGCGCCTCGTCGAAGACGAACACCTGCGCCTCGGGCAGGAAATCGCCGATCGATTCGTCCTTCAGCGCCATGTCGGCGCAGAACAGGTGGTGGTTGATCACCAGCAGGTCGGCCTTCTGGGCCCGCTGCCGCGCCCGCATCAGCGGGCACTGGCGAAGTTCCGGGCAATCCTGTCCGAGGCAGTTGTCCCGGGTGGAGGTCGCGAGTTGCCAGGCCGGATCGTCTTCGGCGAGATGGCCGCAGGCGGCCTTGTCGCCGACCGGATCGGTTCGGGCGAACTGCTCGATCTGACGCAGCTTCGCCGGGATGCTCCGGTCTGCGAATCGCCCGTCGGCCCGGTTGCGCTGCAGGTGGAAGGGACAGACATAGTTCGCCCTCCCCTTGAGGATCGCGATCTCGATCCCAACGCCGAGCCACCCGCGAAGCTCGACCAGGTCGCGCTGGAAGAGCTGGTCCTGCAGCTGGCGGGTTCCGGTGGACACGATGACCTTGCGCCCGGACAGCAGGACCGGCACGAGGTAGCTGAAGGTCTTGCCGGTGCCGGTGCCGGCCTCGGCGATCAGGCACCCGTCGGTCTGGATCGCGCGCGCGACCGCGATCGCGAGCTCGCGCTGCGATTCCCGCTGGCTGAAGCCCGGCCGGTTCGCGGCCAGCGCGCCGGTCTCGCCGAAGATGCCCGCGACGCTCGCTTCGAGTGCGTCGGACTCGCGCGCCTCGGCCACGGCCTGCAGGTTCAAGCCGGTACGTCGGGCGTGAGCTGCATCTGCAGCAGCACGATCGTGTCCTTGATCTGCAGCTTGCGCTTCTTCAGGCGGCGAAGCTGCAGCGGCTCGACGTCGCTCTGGGCGGTCATCCGCTCGATCATCTGATCGAGCCCGCGGTGCTCGAGCTGCAGCTCGGCGATCCTGAGCTTGAGCGTATCGGGGCTGCGGGGAGACATCGACACGGGTGCTTTCCTGGTCCCTGGAGGTGGACGGCGCCCTCGCCTCGGGCGAAGGCCAATCCGCGATGATAGTGACCCTTGGCTGCGAGTTCAATCGGCTTCCCCCGTCGGCACGTTGCCGAGGCCTGCGGCGTCAGCCTACCCGGCGCGCGGGCGTTCGACCATCGGCCGGACGGCTCGACCGCAGGTTCAGGTGATGCGCTCGGCGACGCCCCGCCGCGGCGCATCGAGATATTCGCTCGACTGCATCTCGGCGAGCCTGCTCGCGGTGCGTGCGAACTCGTGCGCCATCGGGCCATGGGGGTAGAGCTCCGCCGGGCCGACCTGGGCCGACATGACGAGCTTGACCCGCTGGTCGTACAGCACGTCGACGAGCCAGGTGAAGCGGCGCGCTGCCGACGCCATGCGGGCGTCCATGCGCGGCACGCCCGACAGCAGGACCGTGTGGAACTGGGTCGCGAGCTCCAGGTAGTCGTTCTGCGACCTCGGCCCCTCGCACAAGGTCTCGAAATCGAACCAGACGACGCCGCCTGCGCGCCGCAGTGCCCGCACCCGGCGGTTCTCGATCTCGAGCGCGGGATCCTCGTCGGCCGACTCGGCGATTCGCTCGAACGCGGCCTTCATCTTCGCGTCCGCCGCCGCGTCGAGCGGCGTCAGGTAGGTATCGACCGACTGTAGCGCGAGGCGGCGGTAGTCGGTGCCGGCGTCGACCGCGACGACGTCGAGCCGCGACTTCAGCAGCTCGATGGCGGGCAGCACGCGGTCGCGGTGCAGGCCCCCCGGATAGAGGTCGTCCGGCCGGTAGTTGCTCGTCATGACGAACACGACGCCGTGCGCGAACAGCCCGTCGAGCAGCCGCTCGAGGATCATCGCGTCGGCGATGTCCGACAGGTGGAACTCGTCGAAGCAGATCAACCAGTGCCGCATCGCGACGCGGCGCGCGACTTCGTCCAGCGGATCGGCCACGCTGCGCAACTCGCGCAGCTCCCGGTGGATGCCGCGCATGAATTCGTGGAAGTGGATGCGCGTCTTGCGCTCGACAGCGACCGTCTCGAAGAAGCAGTCCATCAGGAAGCTCTTGCCGCGGCCGACGCCGCCGTGCATCCAGACGCCGCGCGGCGCGGGCCGCGATCCGCCGAACAGGCTGCCGATGCGCCGCCTCGCGCGTGCCGCGATGCGCTCGCCGAGCGAGGCGGCGGCCGGGGCGCGCGACGACGAGGGCCGGTAGTCGCGAAGCGCGTCGGCGAGCTGCTGCAGCTTGCCGATCGCCAGGCGCTGTGCGTCGTCGGCACGATGGCCGCGCGCGGCGAGCAGCTGCTCGTATCGCGCCTGCGGCGAGGTTGCTACCGACGCCGGCGCAGCCGCCGAAGGGTCTCTCGCGTTCAGGTGGATGTCCCCGATGGCAGCGTCAGATGTTCAGCGCCCGCTTGTCGACCGCGAGCGCGGCCTCTCGCATCACCTCGGACAACGAGGGGTGCGGGTGGCAGATCCGCGCGATGTCCTCGCTGGACGCCTTGAACTCCATCGCGACCGCGGCCTCGGCGATCAGGTCGGACGCGCCGGCGCCGACGATGTGCACGCCGAGGATCTCGTCGGTCTTCGCATCGGCGATGAACTTGACGAATCCGTCGGTCTCGCCCATGCCGACGGCGCGCCCGTTCGCCGTGAACGGGAACTGGCCGGTGCGGAACTCGCGGCCTTCGGCCTTGAGCTGCGCCTCGTTCCTGCCGACCCAGGCGATCTCGGGCGCCGTGTAGATGACCCAGGGAATCGTGTTGTAGTCGATGTGCGGCTTCTGCCCGCTGATCGTCTCGGCGACGAGCACGCCCTCGTCCTCGGCCTTGTGCGCGAGCATCGGGCCGCGCACGACGTCGCCGATCGCCCACACGCCGGGCACCGCAGTCGCGCAGTGCGCGTCCACCGGGATGAAGCCGCGCTCGTCGACGGCGAGCCCGATCGCCTCGAGCCCGAGTCCGTCCGTGTTGGGTACCCG
This sequence comes from Lautropia sp., assembly GCA_050248115.1. GTDB lineage: Bacteria > Pseudomonadota > Gammaproteobacteria > Burkholderiales > Burkholderiaceae_E > Lautropia. Next base: position 781,247 of record JBFWSZ010000003.1, on the reverse strand, counting down.
ACCGACCGAGACGATCAGCCGGTCGGCGTCGACGGTCTTCGCGTCGCCGGCGGCGGCCTTGTATTCGACCTTGACGCCGCCCTTCTTGCCGACGGAAACCGCGCCGATCGTCACGCCGAGCTCGATCGCAAGCCCCTGCCTGGCGAACAGCTTGGCCGCCTCCTTCGCGACCGCGCCGTCGCACGCGCCGAGGAAGGTGGGCATCGCCTCCAGGACGGTCACCTCGGCACCGAGCCGACGCCAGACCGAGCCGAGTTCGAGCCCGATCACGCCGGCGCCGATGACCGCGAGCCGCTTCGGGACGGCATCGAAGGACAATGCGCCTTCGTTGTCGCAGACGATCCGGTTGTCGACCTCGATGCCGGGAAGATGGCGCGCCTTCGATCCGGTCGCGACGATCACCTGCCCGCCGATCACCTGCTCGACGGCGGTGCCGCCGGCGATCGCCGACGCGGCGTCGGCGTGGACGTCGATCGTCACGCCGTCGGCATCGCGCGACGCGAAGCGCGCGTGGCCCTTGATCCAGGTGATCTTGTTCTTGCGGAACAGGTACTCGACGCCCTTGGTCATCTTGGTGACCACGGCCGCCTTGCGCGCCACCATCCTGGGAACGTCGACCTTCGGCGTGCCGACGACGATGCCGTGCTCGGCGAGGTGGTGCGAGACTTTCTCGAACTCCTCGCTCGAGGCGAGCAGCGCCTTGGACGGGATGCAGCCGACGTTCAGGCAGGTGCCGCCGAGCGAGGGCTCGCCCGCCGGCGTCTTCCAGGACTCGATGCAGGCGACCTTGTGGCCGAGCTGGGCGGCGCGCACCGCCGCGATGTAGCCGCCAGGGCCCGAACCGATGACGACGATGTCGAAGCGTTGACTCATGTCGGTGGGGTCCTCAGAGGTCAAGGAGCAGGCGGGCCGGGTCCTCGAGCGCTTCCTTGATCGCGACGAGGAAGAGCACCGCCTCGCGGCCGTCGATGATCCGGTGATCGTAGGAGAGCGCGAGGTAGTTCATCGGCCTCACGACGATCTGGCCGTTCTCGACCACCGCGCGGTCCTTGGTGGCGTGCACCCCGAGGATCGCCGATTGCGGCGGATTGATGATCGGCGTCGAGAGCATCGAGCCGAACACGCCGCCATTGCTGATCGAGAAGGTGCCGCCGGTGAGTTCCTCTAGGCCGAGCTTGCCTTCCTGCGCGCGCTTGCCGAAGTCGGTGATCGTCTTCTCGACCTGATGAAAGCCCAGCTGGTCGGCGTTCCGGACCACCGGCACGACCAGGCCGCGCGGCGATCCGACCGCCACGCCGATGTCGAAGTAGCCGTGGTACACGATGTCGGTGCCGTCGATCGAGCCGTTGACGACCGGATACTTCTTGAGCGCGTGCACCGCCGCCTTCACGAAGAAGCTCATGAAGCCCAGGCGGACGCCGTGCTCCTTCTCGAAGCGATCCTGGTACTTCTTGCGCAGGCCCATCACCGGCGACATGTCGACTTCGTTGAAGGTGGTCAGGATGGCGTTGGTGGCCTGCGACTGCAGCAGTCGTTCGGCGACGCGCTGGCGCAGACGGGACATCGGCACGCGCTGCTCGGGCCTTCCGGCGAGGAGGTCCTCCGCGTCGACCGGCGCCTTCACGTCCGGCAGCGCGGTCGTCGGCACGCCGGTGGGAATGCCGGCGGTGCCCGACAGCGCTGCGGCGGCGGTGGCGGCTCCTGCCGCCGGCGTGCGCGGCGCGGTGCCTGCGGCGAGCACGTCGCCCTTGGTGATGCGTCCGTCACGCCCCGTGCCCGGCACCTCCGACGCCGACAGCCCCTTCTCGGCCATCAGCTTCGCCGCGGCGGGCATCGCCGTCGCGGCGTGCTTCGATGCGCTCGCCGCCGCCTGCGCGGCGGCCGGTGGCGTTGCCGATGCGGCCGACGCCGACGCCGACGCCGACGCGGCGCTCGCGGCCGCGCCGGACGACGCCGTGCTCGACGCGCCCGCGGTCGCATCGGTGTCCAGCACGGCGATGACCTCGCCGGCGACGACGGTCGCCCCGTCGCCCTTCCTGAGTTCGGCGATCACGCCCGCCTGTGGGGCGGGCAGTTCGAGGACGACCTTGTCGGTCTCGATGTCGATCAGGTTCTCGTCGCGGGCAACCGCCTCGCCGACCTTCTTGTGCCACTGCAGCAGCGTGGCCTCCGCGACCGATTCGCTCAGTTGCGGGACCTTCACTTCGATCATTGCCATGTTGTTCTCGGGGGTTCGGGAGAGTCTTCAGCCGGCCTTGCGGGCCTTCGCGCGGGCGGAGCCCAGCGCGGCCTCCAGCAGGTCCTTCTGCTGGGCGTAGTGCTTGTCGTAGTAGCCGACCGCCGGCGACGCCGACGGGGGGCGGCCGGCGTACGCGAGCTTCTGGCCGGCCTTCAGCGCCTCCTCGATGTGATGCTGCACGAAGAACCAGTAGCCCTGGTTCTGCGGCTCGTCCTGGCACCAGACGACCTGCGTCGCGCCCGGATAGCGCTTGACCTCGGCCTCGAAGGCCTTGTGCGGGAACGGATAGAGCTGTTCGAGCCGCACCAGCGCGATGTCGTCGATCTCGCGCGCGCGGCGCTCGGCGAGCAGGTCGTAGTAGACCTTGCCCGAGCAGAAGACGATGCGCTTGACGTCCTTCGGCTCGACGGCGTCGTCGCCGAGCACGGTGTGGAATCGGCCGTCGGCGAGTTCGTCGAGGTTCGACACGGCGTCCTTGTTTCGAAGCAGCGACTTCGGCGTCAGGAGGATCAGCGGCTTGCGGAACAGCCGGATCATCTGCCGGCGCAGCACGTGGAAGATCTGCGCTGGGGTCGTCGGCTGGCAGACCTGCATGTTGTTCTCCGCGCAGAGCTGCAGGAACCGTTCGGGCCGCGCCGACGAGTGCTCGGGCCCCTGCCCCTCGTAGCCGTGCGGCAGCATCAGCGTCAGCCCGCAGGCCCGGCCCCACTTGGTTTCACCCGAAGAGATGAACTGGTCGATCACGACCTGGGCGCCGTTGACGAAGTCGCCGAACTGCGCCTCCCAGATCACCAGCGCGTTCGGCTCCGCGGTCGAGTAGCCGTACTCGAACGCGAGCACCGCCTCCTCGCTCAGCACCGAGTCGATCACGATGAACTGACCCTGGTTGTCCGCGACGAACTGCAGCGGAATGTAGCTTCCCTGGTCCCACTTCTCGCGGTTCTGGTCGTGCAGCACCGCGTGACGATGCGAGAACGTGCCCCGCCCGGAGTCCTGGCCGGACAGGCGCACCGCGTAGCCCGACGCGCACAGCGACGCGAACGCGAGGTGCTCGCCCATGCCCCAGTCGAGCGGCTGCTCGCCGTTGGCCATCGAACGACGATCGCCGATGACCTTCTGGACCAGCGGGTGCAGCTTGAAGCCCTCCGGGACCTGTGTGATCCGTTCGCCCAGCCGCTTGAGCTCCGCCATCGGCACGCCGGTGTCGACGGCGTCGGTCCACTTGCGGTTCAGGAACGGAAGCCAGTCGACCGCGAACTTGCTCTTGTAGTTCGTGATGACCGGATCGTTGCTGTGCTTGCCCTCGTCCATCGCCTTGCGGAACGCGTCGACCTGCTCGTCGCCGTAGCCCGGCGGCACGACGCCCTGCACCTCGAGCTTGTCGGCGTACAGCTTGCGCGTGCCGGGGTGCTGCGCGATCCGCTTGTACATCAGCGGCTGGGTGACGCTCGGCGTGTCCTGCTCGTTGTGGCCGAGCTTGCGGAAGCACACGATGTCGACGACGACGTCCTTGCGGAAGGTCATCCGGTACTCGAGCGCGAGCCGGGTCGCGAAGACCACGGCTTCCGGATCGTCGCCGTTCACGTGGAAGACCGGCGCCTCGATCATCTTGACGACGTCGGTGCAGTACAGGGTGGAACGCGAATCGCGCGCGTCGGAGGTCGTGAAGCCGATCTGGTTGTTGATGACGATGTGCACCGTGCCGCGCGTGCCGTAGCCCCGCGTCTCGGTGAGATTCAGCGTCTCCATCACGACGCCCTGCCCCGCGAAGGCGGCGTCGCCGTGCACGAGGACGCTCATCACCTGCGAGCCGTCCTTGTCGCCCCTGCGAACCTGCCGCGCCTTGGCGGATCCCTCGACGACCGGGTTCACGATCTCGAGATGCGACGGATTGAACGCGAGCGACAGGTGCACCGGACCGCCCGGGGTGGAGATGTCGCTGGAGAAGCCCTGGTGGTACTTGACGTCGCCGCTGGGCAGTTCGTCGCCGTGCTTGCCTTCGAACTCGGCGAACAGGTCCTTGGGCATCTTGCCCAGCACGTTGACGAGTACGTTCAGCCGTCCGCGGTGCGCAACGCCGATCACGATCTCCTGGATGCCGGCGGCGCCGCCCTGCTGGACGAGTTCGTCCATCGCGGCGATGAAGCTCTCGCCGCCCTCGAGCGAGAAGCGCTTCTGGCCGACGTACTTGGTGTGCAGGTAGCGCTCGAGGCCCTCGGCCGCCGTCAGCCTGTCGAGGATGTGCTTCTTCTTCTCGGGGCCGAAGTTGGGTCGGCTCAGCGTCGATTCGAGGCGCTCCTGCACCCAGCGCTTCACCGCCGGGTCGGCGATGTGCATGAATTCGACGCCGATCGTGCCGCAGTAGGTCTCGCGCAGGCTCTGAAGGATGTCGCGCAGCCTCGCGCTCTCGTAGCCGAAGAAGGTGTTCGCCGCCGAGTAGACGTTCGCGTGATCGCCGTCGGTGAAATCGTAGAACTGCGGTTCGAGTTCTGGAATCACCGGCCGCTCCTGGCGCTTGAGCGGGTCCAGGTCGGCGTACCGCGATCCGAGCGAGCGGTACGCGGCGACCAGCTGCTGCACGTAGACCTGCTTGCGCGCGGTGGAGATGTCGCCGCCCATCTGCTGCGGCTGCAGCTTGCCCTCTCGCGCGCGCTCGGCGAACGACCGGACGATCGGCGCGTGGGCGACGTCGCGGCTGTCCGAGGACCCGTCCGCCGCAGGCACCGCCTGCATCGCGTCGAAGTAGGCACGCCAGTTGTCGGGCACGGCGCCGGGATTCTCGAGGTAGCGCTCGTAGAGCTCCTCGACGTACGGGGCGTTGCCACCGAACAGGTAGGAATTGGACCGGAAGGATTTCAGCATGTCGCACCACCTTGCATGACGGGAGTCTCGATGAAGAGGCCTGTCACGGCGGGGGGCTGGCGGCGGAGATGCAGGACAAGGTCGTCTGGTGCGACGATGTGGACCGCGTGTGCCACCGGGCTTCCCGGTCGGTACAGGACACAGGGCAGGCGGTATTCGCATGCTCCTGCGGCGTCCGGTGCCTCGTCGGTGGCAGGGCCCGACGCGTGCGGCAGAACGTGCTGCCGAGCGCCGGGGCGGTGCCCGTCTTCGAATCACCTTCGGTTGAGAAAATTGTAACACCGCCCTCTCGTGGAGGGCGGTGATCGACGCGCGAATGAGGGAAAACTGCCGACGCCAGATCCGACGCGCGGCGTCGTGGCGGGGACGGCCGGCACGGCGGCGGCGCGAGCCCGGGCCGGGCCTTGCGGCCCGGCGGAATCAGGCCGGGTTGGCCGGCATCTTCACGTCGCGTCGGGTCGCGCCGTTGTAGAGTTGGCGCGGCCGGCCGATCTTCTGATCCGGGTCTCCGATCATCTCGTTCCACTGCGCGATCCAGCCCACGGTGCGGGCGAGTGCGAAGATGCAGGTGAACATGCTGGTCGGCAGGCCCATGGCCTTTTGCACGATCCCGGAATAGAAGTCGACGTTCGGGTAGAGCTTGCGGTCGACGAAGTACTGGTCCTCGAGCGCGATCTTCTCGAGCGCCATCGCGAGCTTGAACAGGGGGTCGTCGTGAAGGCCGAGCGCGTCGAGCACTTCACGCGTCGTTTCCTGCATCAGCTTGGCTCGAGGGTCGTAGTTCTTGTAGACGCGGTGCCCGAAGCCCATCAGCTTCACGCCGCTGTCCTTGTCCTTGACCTTCTTGATGAATTCGCCGACCTTCGCGACGCCGCCCTGCTGCTGGATGTCGTTGAGCATCAGCAGCGCAGCCTCGTTGGCGCCGCCGTGCGCCGGCCCCCAGAGGGTCGCGATGCCCGCTGCAATGCATGCGAAGGGGTTGGCGCCCGAAGAGCCGGCGAGCCGCACCGTGGAGGTCGACGCGTTCTGCTCGTGATCGGCGTGCAGGATCAGGATGCGATCGAGCGCGCGCACCAGCACGTCGTTCGGCTTGTACTCCTCGCACGGCGTGCCGAACATCATGTGCATCAGGTTCGCGGTGTACGAGATGTTGTTGCGCGGGTACATGGTCGGCTGGCCGATCGAGTACTTGTACGCCATCGCCACCAGCGTGGGCATCTTCGCGATCAGGCGGATCGCCGAGATGAAGCGGTGTTCCGGATTGTTGATGTCGAGCGAGTCGTGATAGAACGCCGACAGCGCGCCGACGCACCCCACCAGGATCGCCATCGGGTGCGCGTCGCGCCGGAAGCCGGCGAAGAAGCGGTTCATCTGCTCGTGGATCATCGTGTGGTGCGTGACCCGGTACTCGAAGTCGGTCGCCTGCTCGGGCGTCGGCAGCTCGCCGTACAGCAGCAGGTAGCAGGTCTGCAGGTAATCGCAGCTGACCGCGAGCTGCTCGATCGGGTAGCCGCGGTACAGCAGCTCGCCCTTGTCGCCGTCGATGTAGGTGATCCTCGACTCGCACGCGGCCGTGCTCATGAATCCCGGGTCGAAGGTGAACTTGCCCGACTGGCCGTACAGCTTGCGGATGTCGATCACGTCCGGGCCCGTCGTCCCCTTGTAGACCGGCATCTCCACGGCAGGCGTGCCGTCCGCGAAGGAGAGTGTGGCTTTGGATGCAGGTGTGTTGGACATCAGCGTTTCCCGTTGAGATTCAGATGGTTCGTAGGGTGTCGAGAACGGCCCGGGCATCGGCCGCCGCGGCCTCTCCGGCGGGCTCGTGCCGCGAGAGGATCAGGTCGAGCAACTCGCGATCGGTCAGGTCGAGCAGGATGTCGAGGCCCCTCGCCTGCGCGTCGCTGACCGAGTCGCCGAGCGAATCGAGGTACTTCGTGAGCACGATGTCGTTCTCGAGCAGGCCGCGCCGCGCGCGCCAGCGCAGGCGCCTGATCCGCTCCGCCGGCAGCATCGGCACGTCAGACGGTCCGGCGGACCATCATATCCTTGATCTTGCCGATTGCCTTCGTCGGGTTCAAGCCCTTCGGGCAGACGTCGACGCAGTTCATGATGGTATGACAGCGGAACAGCCGGTACGGATCCTCGAGATTGTCCAGGCGCTCGCCGGTCGCTTGGTCCCGGGTGTCGGCGATGAAGCGGTAAGCCTGGAGCAAGCCGGCCGGCCCCACGAACTTGTCGGGGTTCCACCAGAACGACGGGCACGAGGTCGAACAGCAGGCGCACAGGATGCACTCGTAGAGGCCGTCGAGCTCCTCGCGGGCCGCCGGCGACTGCAGCCGCTCCTTCTCAGGCGGCGGCGTGTCGTTGATCAGGTACGGCTTGATCGAGTCGTACTGCTTGAAGAACTGCGTCATGTCCACGATCAGGTCGCGGATCACCGGCAGGCCGGGCAGCGGCCGAAGCACGATCGGCTCCGCGAGCTCGCGCAGGTTCGTGATGCACGCGAGGCCGTTCTTGCCGTTGATGTTCATCGCGTCGGAGCCGCAGACGCCTTCGCGGCAGGAACGGCGGTACGCGACCGAATCGTCGAAATCGCTCTTGATGCGCATCAGCGCGTCGAGCAGCATCTTGTCGTTGGGCTGCAGTTCGACTTCGAGGTCCTGCATGTAGGGCTTCGCGTCCTTGTCGGGATCGAAGCGGTAGATCGAGAACTTCACTTTGCGGGTGGCGGTCGTCATCGACTGATCCTGTTGCTCGTTCATTGCATTGCCGGCGGGCCGGGCGAGCGGGCGCCGGCGCGGGTGGCGGGCGGCGGCACCGCGCCGTTCAGAAGGTCCGCGCCTTGGGCTTGAAGGTCTCGACGGTCAGCGGCTTGAGGTTCACGGGCTTGTAGTCGAGGCGGTTGCCTTCCGAATAGAAGAGCGTGTGGCGCATCCAGGTCGTGTCGTCGCGATCGGGAAAATCGCGGTGCGCGTGCGCGCCGCGGCTCTCCTTCCTCGCTTCGGCGGAGATGATCGTCGCCTTCGCCGTCTCGACGAGGTTCGCGAGCTCGAGCGCTTCGACGCGCGCCGTGTTGAACACCTGCGACTTGTCCTTCAGGTGGACGTTCTCGGCGCGCTCGGCGAGCTTCAGGATCTGCGTCACGCCTTCGCTCAGCAGATCCGAGGTGCGGAAGACGCCGCAGTGCAGCTGCATCGACTTGCGGATGTCGTTCGCGACGTCCTGCGTGCGCTCGCCCGACGTGGAGCCGTCGAGCCTGGCGACCCGCGCGAGCGACGCGTCGCCCGCGTCGTCCGGCAGCGGCTTGTGCGCGGCGCGCTGGAAGCCGGCGGCCACGATGTGGTTGCCGGCCGCGCGACCGAACACCACCAGGTCGAGCAGCGAATTCGTGCCAAGCCGGTTCGCCCCGTGCACCGACACGCAGGCACATTCGCCGATCGCGTACAGGCCGTTGACCACTTCGTTGGGATTGCCGCGGTTGGGCGCGACGACCTGTCCGTGGAAATTGGTCGGGATGCCGCCCATCTGGTAGTGGATCGTCGGGACGACCGGGATCGGGTCGCGGATCGGGTCGACGTTGGCGAACTTGATCGCGATCTCGCGGATCGACGGCAGCTTCTTGACGATCTTCTCGGCGCCGAGGTGATCGAGCTTGAGCAGCACGTAGTCGCCGTCCGGGCCGCAGCCGCGCCCCTCCTTGATCTCCTGGTCCATCGAGCGCGAGACGAAGTCGCGCGGCGCGAGATCCTTGAGCGTGGGCGCGTAGCGCTCCATGAAGCGCTCGCCGTCCTTGTTGAGCAGGATCCCGCCCTCGCCGCGCACGCCTTCGGTGATCAGCACGCCGGCGTTCGCCACGCCGGTCGGGTGGAACTGCCAGAACTCCATGTCCTCGAGCGGAATGCCGGCGCGTGCCGCCATCCCCATCCCGTCGCCGGTGTTGATGTACGCGTTGGTCGACGCCGCCCAGATGCGACCCGCGCCGCCGGTTGCGAGCACCGTGACCTTGGCCTCGAGGATCATGATGTCCCCGGTTTCCATCTCCAGCGCGACGACGCCGACGACGTCGCCGTCGGCGTCGCGGACCAGGTCGAGTGCCATCCACTCGACGAAGAACTGCGTGCGCGCGCGCACGTTGCGCTGGTAGAGCGTGTGCAGCAGCGCGTGGCCGGTACGGTCGGCGGCGGCGCAGGCGCGCTGCACGGGCTTCTCGCCGAGGTTGGCGGTGTGACCGCCGAACGGGCGCTGGTAGATCGTGCCGTCCGCGTTGCGGTCGAAGGGCATCCCGAAGTGCTCGAGCTCGTAGACCACCTGCGGCGCCATCTTGCACATGAACTCGATCGCGTCCTGGTCGCCGAGGTAGTCCGAACCCTTGACGGTGTCGAACATGTGCCAGTACCAGTTGTCTTCGCTCATGTTGCCGAGCGACGCGCCGATGCCGCCCTGCGCGGCGACGGTGTGCGAGCGGGTCGGAAACACCTTGGAGAGCACCGCGACCTGGTAGCCGGCCTCGGCCAGCTGCAGCGAGCATCGCATGCCCGCGCCCCCCGCCCCGACGATTACCGCGTCGTACTTGCGCCGCGGCAGGTTGTTCGCGAGGTTGTTCAGAATGTCCACGTCAGACTCTCCAGAGGATGATCACGGTCCAGAGCGCGTAACCGACGAGCAGCACGATCGTGACGACCTGCAGTCCGAGGCGCAAACCGGCGTTTTGAATGTAGTCCATGTAGATGTCGCGGGTTCCGATCCACGCGTGATACATGAGGGCAAAGGCGGCGAGCAGCGTCGCGATCTTCATGAACGGCGACACGAAGAGCCCGGCCCAGGTCCCGTAGTCGAGCGTCGGCGACGTCGCCACCATGAACAGCAGCAGCAGCGTGTAGAGCGCCAGGATGACTGCCGTCACGCGCTGGCCGATCCAGTCGCGCAGCCCGTAGTGGGCGCCGGTGACGACACGTTTGTTGCTCATGGGTCAGGACTCCGGTTCGAAGGGGGGATGATCGAATTCGATGGGCGCCTGCCGCCGGCCAGCGCAGGGGTCGCGTCGCGCTGCGCCACCCGGCGCGGCGGCCGCAGGCCCCGCGACACGGAAGCGATCGGCACCACGCACGATGGTCGCGATCGGTCGGTGCCGGCGGGGTCGGCGACGCCTCAGAGGAACAGCAGGCCGATCGCGCAGATCAGCGTCAGCGCCCCCGTGGCGGCCAGCACGATCTTCGACGAGAAGGCCGCCCTGTCCTTCTCGATGCCGATGTGCAGGTCGAGCGCCAGGTAGCGGAATCCGGCGATCAGGTGGTGCAGGAAGGCCCAGACCAGGACGATCAGCACGAGCTTTCCGGGAATCGAGCCGACGACGTTCCGGTAGGTGATGAAGCTGAGTTCCGAGGTGATGCTCTTCTGGAACAGGTACAGCACGAACGGGATCCCTACGAGGAACAGCAGCGCGCCGCTGATCCGGTGCAGGATCGACACGATGCCGGCCGTCGGGAGCCGGTACTTGAGCAGCTGTTCGAGATCGAGGTTTCGTTCGACCGCGCGCGGCCGACGGTCGGCGCTCGGTCGGCGGTAGGCTGCGGGACGCCGGGCCTCGGCGGCCGGATCGCCGCTGCCGGTCCCGCCGCCAGCCGCCGAGGCCGTCGTGGTGGCGGTTCCACTGGCGGCGACGCCGCCCTGCCCGGCGCCCGATGCTGCGGCGCCTCCCGATTGCGTCGATTCGGCCATGCCCCGGATCATCCTCTCGATGTGTTTCTGGTTCGCAAAACCCTCGTATTGTCACGCATTTTGTACGGTGCAACAAATCGCTTTGATCGGTAGAATCGGCCGCCTTCCAAACGCCTGAATCGTCGAGGAAAACAAGCTCATGAAAGCTCCGAAGCGCGTCGCCGTCACCGGCGCCGCCGGCCAGATCGGCTACTCCCTGCTGTTTCGCATCGCCAACGGGGACATGCTCGGCAAGGACCAGCCGGTGATCCTGCAGTTGCTCGACATCACGCCGGCGCTGGCCGCGGTGAAGGGCGTCGTGATGGAGCTCGACGATTGCGCGTTTCCGCTGCTCGCCGGCGTCGTCGTCACCGACGACCCGACTGTCGCGTTCAAGGACGCCGACTACGCGCTGCTGGTCGGCGCTCGCCCCCGCAGCAAGGGAATGGAACGAAAGGACCTCTTGGAGGCGAACGGTGCGATCTTCACCGTGCAGGGCAAGGCGCTGAACGACCACGCGAGCCGCGACTGCCGCATTCTCGTCGTCGGCAACCCGGCGAACACCAATGCCTGGATCGCGATGAAGTCGGCGCCCGACCTGCCGAGGCGCAACTTCACGGCCATGCTGCGCCTCGATCACAACCGCGCGCTGTCGCAACTCGCCGCGAAGACCGGCAAGCCGGTCGAGTCGATCGAGAAGATGGTCGTCTGGGGCAACCACTCGCCCACAATGTACCCCGACTACCGGTTCGCGACGATCGACGGCAAGCCGGTGAAGGACCTGATCGGCGACGAAGCCTGGAACCGGGACACCTTCATTCCCACCGTCGGCAAGCGCGGCGGCGCGATCATCGAGGCGCGGGGCCTGTCGTCGGCCGCGTCCGCGGCCAACGCCGCAATCGACCACATGCGCGACTGGGCGCTCGGCACGAACGGGCGGTGGGTCACGATGGGCCTCGCGTCCGACGGCCAGTACGGCATCCCGAAGGACACGATGTACGGGTTCCCCGTCACCTGCAGTGGCGGCAACTACACGCTCGTCGACGGTCTCGCGATCGACGACTTCAGCCGGGAGCGGATGAACCTTACACTGAAGGAACTCGACGAAGAGAGGGACGGGGTCAAGCACCTTTTCGGTTGAAGCGGGACACCGTCGGAACGCCGTTTGTGGCCGTTCGCACGTCCGGCACGCGGTGACGCTTCTCGCTGCACCGGGCCGACGCTAAGATGGTCGACACCCGACGCCGGACCAGGCGCAGCGTTCCGTTCCGATGCTTCCGATACCAACCGGGTCGCGACCCCGCGGACCCGACACCGAAGGAGTTTCCCTCATGATCAGGTCGTTCAACGGGTCGGCCCTCGCGGCCGCGCTGCTGGCCGGGGTCGTCGCGTTCGGCGCGTCGACCGACGTCGCCGCCCAGTCCGCCAAGAAGAAGGCACCGGCCGCCCAGCAGGTCGCGGCTGCCGACGAAAGCCAGATGGCCGCCTCGCGGGTCGTCTACCTGGGTCGGAGCAACTGCGAGTTCAACCAGTCCATCAGCGTCACGCCGAACCAGCAGTATCCGGGCTACGTCGACCTCGCCCATGGCAAGAAGCGCTGGCTGATGCGTCCGGTGATCTCGCCGACCGGGGCCGTCCGCCTCGAGGACGTCCGCAACGAGGCGCTGCTGATCCAGATCGGCAGCAAGACGATGCTGATGAACCAGAAGACCGGGCAGCGCATGGTCGACAACTGCATCCACCCGCAGCAGGCCGGACGCGTCGCGGCCAAGTAGGCCGCCCTTCCGACCCTGCCGGGCCCCGACGCCCCCAGTCGTCCGGACCCGAGCCCGACGGCGACCCGCCCAGCGGCCGGTCGCCGTTGTTGTTCCTGGGGTCGATCGCCCGCGCCGCGGCGCCAAATCGTGTAGCTTTGGGCGATGCCTGCTTCGACGCTCCTCCTGCCCGCGGTTCGCCGCGCCGGCCGCTTGCCGACGGTGCGGTGGGCCGCGCTCGTCGCGATGCTCGCGGCGGGAGCCTTCGGCCCCGGCCACGCGGCGGGCGCGTCGCCGACCGTGCTCGCGCAGGCGCCGGGCGGCGCCGGCTACGCGCTGGGCCACCCGCGGCGCAGGCCCGGTTTGTGGGAGATCCGGAGCACCGCCAACGACAACGTCGGCATGCCGCCGACCCGCTTCTGCGTCGGTGAAGAGACCGACCGGCCCGAACGCCACCTGGATCGGGTCGCCGGCGAGAAGGGCTCGTGCACGATCGGCGGCTTCAAGCGGGTGGGCATCACCTGGATCGCCGAGACCGTGTGCCGCGACAATCGCACGACGGTGATCAGCCAGTCGGTCGCGAGCGGCGATTTCCTCTCGGAATACCGAATCGATACACTCGTGTTCTATTCGCCGCCGCTCGCCAACGGCAAGCGCGAGGACAAGGATTCGGTCAGCGGCCGCTATCTCGGTCCCTGCGCGCCCGGACAGCGTGCCGGCGATCTCGAAGTGCCCGGAATGGGCACGCTGAACATGACCGACGGCACCCTGAAACCAGAGGCTGGCAAGGCGGCATCGCCGGGCCGCGGCGCGGGCGGGCAAGCCGGCAAGGGCCCGCGGCCCTGAGGCCGCGCGCGTCGCCGACGCCCGCTCCGATTGCCGTGCCCGCCAGCGCAGCGAGGACATCCACATGACGAGCGATCCCTTCGACACCCTCAAGTCCTTCAGGCTCAAGTCCGGCGCGAAGGGGCGGCTGCATTCGCTTGCGGCGCTGGCGAAGCGCTTCCCGAACATCAATCGCCTGCCGGTGTCGATCCGGATCGTGCTCGAGTCGGTGCTGCGCAACTGCGACGGGAAGAAGCTCACCGAGTCGCACGTCGAGCAACTCGCGAACTGGGCGCCGAACGCGCGCCGAGTCGACGAGATCCCGTTCATCGTCGCCCGGGTGGTGTTGCAGGATTTCACCGGCGTGCCGCTGCTGGCGGATCTCGCCGCGATGCGCAGCGTCGCCGGGCGGCTCGGGCGCGACCCGAAGCGGATCGAGCCGCTCGTGCCGGTCGATCTCGTCGTCGACCACTCGGTGATGATCGACCACTACGGCACGAGGGACGCGCTCGACCTGAACATGAAGCTGGAGTTCAGCCGCAACCGGGAGCGCTACCAGTTCATGAAGTGGGGCATGCAGGCGTTCGACACCTTCAAGGTCGTGCCGCCGGGAATCGGCATCGTGCACCAGGTCAATCTCGAGTACCTCGCACGTGGCGTTCACCGCCGCGCGGGCGAGGACGCGTCGAAGGCCCCGCTCTACTATCCGGACACCCTGGTCGGTACCGACAGCCACACGACGATGATCAACGGCATCGGCGTCGTCGGCTGGGGGGTCGGCGGCATCGAGGCCGAGGCGGCGATGCTGGGCCAGCCGGTGTACATGCTGACCCCGGACGTCGTCGGCGTGAACCTGGTCGGCCGGCTGCGCGAGGGCGTGACCGCGACCGACCTGGTGCTCGCGATCACCGAGATGCTGCGTCGCGAGAAGGTCGTCGGGAAGTTCGTCGAATTCTGCGGCACCGGTACCGAGTCGCTGTCGCTGCCCGACCGCGCCACGATCGGGAACATGGCACCGGAATACGGCGCGACGATGGGCTTTTTCCCCGTCGACCGGCGGACGGTCGAGTATTTTCGCGGCACCGGACGGACCGACGAGGAGATCGACGCCTTCGAGTCCTATTTCAGGGCCCAGGGCCTTTTCGGGGTGCCGAAGGCCGGCACCATCGCCTACACCAAGCTCGTAGAGCTCGATCTCGCGACGGTCGCGCCTTCGCTCGCCGGACCGAAGCGGCCGCAGGACCGGATCGAGATCGGCGCCGTGCAGCAGACCTTCGGCGAGCTGTTCAGCAAGCCGGCGGCGCAGAACGGCTTCGATCACCCGGCGGCCGACATCGATCGAGCGTATCCCGCCGGACCGGGCGCGACACTGCATCACGGCGACGTGTTGATCGCCGCGATCACCTCGTGCACGAACACCTCCAATCCGAGCGTGATGCTTGCGGCCGGGCTGCTCGCGAAGAAGGCGGTCGAGCGCGGACTCAAGGTGGCGCCGAACGTCAAGACCTCGCTCGCGCCGGGTTCGCGCGTCGTCACCGACTACCTGCGCAAGACGAAGCTGCTTCCGGCGCTCGAGAAGCTCGGCTTCGACGTCGCGGCATACGGCTGCACGACCTGCATCGGCAACGCCGGCGACCTGCGCCCCGAGTTCAACAAGGCGATCCAGGACAACGACCTCGTCTGCGCGGCGGTGCTTTCGGGCAACCGGAACTTCGAGGCGCGCATCCACCCCAACCTGCGTGCGAACTTCCTGGCCTCCCCTCCCCTGGTGGTCGCGTACGCGATCGCCGGGAACATGCGGGTCGACCTGATGACCGAGCCGCTGGGCAAGGATCGCAGGGGCCGCGACGTCTACATCGGGGACATCTGGCCGAGCAGCGACGAGATCCACGCGCTGATCAACGAGGCGATGGATCCGCAGACCTTCAGGCGCCTCTACGCGAATCCGACGAAGGACCACAAGCTCTGGAACTCGATCCCCGCCGCGACAGGCCAGGTCTACGACTGGCCCGAGTCGACCTACATCGCCGAGCCGCCGTTCTTCGATGCCTTCGGCATGACGCCGCAGGCGCCCGGAACCATTCGCGGCGCACGGATCCTGGGGCTCTTCGGCGACTCGATCACGACCGACCACATCTCGCCGGCCGGATCGATCAAGGAGAGCTCGCCCGCCGGCCGTTATCTCGTGGCGCACGGCGTCCAGAAGGTCGACTTCAACAGCTACGGCGCTCGCCGCGGCAACCACGAGGTGATGATGCGCGGCACGTTCGCGAACGTGCGCATCCGCAACCTGATGCTGCCGAAGGGCGCCGACGGCGCCCGCGAGGAAGGCGGGCTGACGCTGTACCAGCCGGACGGCGAGAAGATGTCGATCTACGACGCCGCGATGCGCTACATCGCCGCCGGTGTCGGTACGGTGGTGTTCGCCGGCGAGGAGTACGGTACCGGCAGTTCGCGCGACTGGGCGGCCAAGGGGACGCAGCTGCTCGGCGTGAAGGCGGTGGTCGCGCGAAGTTTCGAGCGGATCCACCGCTCCAACCTCGTGGGCATGGGCGTGCTGCCGCTGCAGTTCAAGGGCGAGGACAGCTGGACCTCGCTCGGGCTCGACGGCACCGAGCTGATCGACGTCGACGTGCCGGCGTCGCTGCAACCCCAGCAGGACATCACGATGCGCATCCGCCGCGACGGCGGTGCCGTCGACGAGGTCGTGCTGCTGTCGCGAATCGACACGCCGATCGAGGTCGACTACTACCTGCACGGCGGCATCCTGCCGTTCGTCCTGCGCGAGTTGATGGCGGCCTGATGCCGTCCGCCCCGACGCCCGCCCGCATGCCGCGTCGCCGCCCCGGCGGTGGCACGATGCCTCACCGTGGTGTCGGACGGGCAGGATGGACGTGCTGACGCGCTTCGCGACGGCCGTCGCCCTTTCGACGCTCGCCTGCCTGCTGGCGCAGGCGGTGGGCGCCGGCGCCCCGGGGGCGTTCTTTGTCTGGCCGGCGTCGGCGGTCGCCTTCGCGTTCGGTTGGCGGCACGGCGTCGTCTGGGCGGTGCCTGCGGCGGCGGGCGCCGCGCTATGGGGCGTGCTCGCGACCGGCGATCACGCCTTCGCGGCGATGGCCGCGGCGGCGAGCCTCGCCGGTCCGGTGCTCGGCCTTCTGGTGCTGCGTCGTCTGGTGGTGTGGCAGCCGATCGATCATCGTCTTCCCGCGGTGACGCGCTTCCTCGCGGCCGTGCTGCTGCTGGTGGCGCCCTTCGATGCGCTGGTGCACGCCGGTTGGCTGGCCTGGCAGGTCGCGGAGCCGCTGGGCAATGCGTTCCCTCGTGCGCTCGTCTCGGCCTGGATCGGCGACGCGCTCGGGCTGGTGCTGGTCGCACCGGTGCTGCTGACCGCGGCCGATCCGGTACCGCCGCCGGGTGCCGCAGCGCGCCCGGGCGCGCATCCGACGGCCGCGGCGGAGCGCGGCGGCGCCGGCGAGAGTCTCGGTGCCGCCGCTGCGTCGGGTTCGCGCTGGCCGTGGTTCGACGTCCCGACCGTGCTGCTCGCGGTCGCGGTCGCGGTCGCGTCGCACCTGCTCGCGCGCGCCGGCGAACTTCGCCACGCATGGCTGCTCGTGTTCGCCGTGTTCCCGCTGCTCGCCTGGGCGGCGGCCCGCGCCGGCGCGCGTTCGCTCGCGCCGACGCTGTTGATGGTCGCGCTGCCGATGCTGGCGGCCCGGGCGTGGCACCTGCCTGAAGTCGCGCCGGGTGCCACGCTGCTCGACACGTCGCTGCTGGTGCTGGCGGCCGCCTGCCTGACGATGCTGCTGCACGCGGCGATCGCCGATCGGCTCGTCGCGATCGATCGGGTGGCGCAGCAGTCTCGGCAGGATCCGACCACCGGGTTGCTCAACGATCGCGGCCTGCTCGCCGAGATCAGCGACGCGCTCGCCGCGCCCGGGCGACGAAACGCGGGCCTGATCGGGCTGTCGCTCACCAACTTCGACGCGATCGCCGACCTGTGCGGCACGATCGAGGCGATCCAGCTCGAGCAGGCCTGCGCCGATCTGCTTCGCCGGCAGACCGACGCGCGATTCGGCGCGCGGATCGCGCCGGGCCGCTACGTGCTGGTCACCGGCGCCGACACCGTGGCACTGGTCCGGGCGGCGGCGCGCGAGCTGTATTCGCAGCTCAACGGCCAGCTCTTCCAGACCGAGCACGGCAGCCTCCGGCTCCAGTGCTGTGCCGGCGGCCTGCTGCTCGACAGCCATACGGTCATCACCAGCGAAGACTGCCTGTCGGCGCTCGCCGATGCGACCAGCATCGCGGCGAGCGTCCGCGATCCCCGACTCTTCGTCGAGCCGCTGTCGCAGATGACGATCGACGCGCGCCGCGCGCACCAGGGCAAGATCGAGCACATCCGCGAGGCGATCCGCGACGACCGCATCGAACTCTTCGCGCAGCCGGTGGTCGATCCGGACGCGCCCGAGGGCAAGCGCTCGTACGAGGTGTTGACCCGGCTGATCGATCCAGACGGCAACCTGATCCAGCCGCCCGAGTTCCTGACACTGGCGGCGACGGCGCAGATGTCGATCCCGCTGGACCGTGCCGTCGTGCGGCTCGCGTTCACGTGGCTCGCGGCGAATCCGGCTGCGCTCGACGCGACCTGGAAGTGTTCGATCAATCTCTCTGGCACGACGATGAGCGACGGCAGCATCGCCGAGTTCATCCGGGAGCAGCGCGCGCGCCACGGCATCCCGGCGAACCGCATCGTGTTCGAGATCACCGAGAGCGAGGCGATCCGCAATCCGGCGGCGGCGTCGCGCCTCGTCGACGACCTGAAGCAGCAGGGTTTCGGCATCGCGCTCGACGACTTCGGCACCGGCCTCGCGACCTTCGAGTACCTGAAGCGCTTCCCGCTCGATTACCTGAAGATCGACGGCTCGTTCATCCGGAACATGATCACCAATCCGATCGACGAGGAGATCGTGATGTCGACGATCCGCGTCGCGGCGCGACTGCAGCTTCGCACCGTCGCCGAGCACGTGCACAACGGCGAGATCTGCGATCGCCTGCGCGGCATGGGCGTCGCGCACCTGCAGGGCGATTTCTTCGGCAAGCCCGTCCCGATCGGCAGGCTGTTCGGCGAGCCAGTTGCAGGCGCAGACAGGCGGCTCGCCGATCCGGCCTGAGCGTGGCGCGCGTCGCCGGCGCGACGCGAGTGCCTCAGGTGGCGCGGTCCGGCGGCGTTGCGCGCGACGCGTGAACGAGGTCCTCCTCGGTGTCGATGTCGAACACCGTCGGCAGTTCGGTCCACGGGATCGACGCCCGGCGCAGTGCCGCGCGCGTGCCGTCGAGCACCGCATCCGTGCTCCAGTGCTGCTCGAAGACCGTGTGTGGCAACTCGACTCGGGTGCCGATCAGCAGGTAGCCTCCGTCCGCGGTCGGGCCGAGCACGACCTCGTGCCGCACCAGCGCGGCGAACGCGGCGTCCAGATACGCGGCGTCGATCGCCGCGCCGTCGGTTCCGACGAGCACCACCGGCAACGCCGGACCGACGGGGACAGCCTCGCGCCGCGCGGGCGTCGCCGCAGGCGCCGCGCATCCGAACTCGCGTGCTGCCTCGGCGGCCGCGCGGCTCAGGCTCCGTCGCATCCGCTCGCCGAGCCCCTCGCCGACCTGTTCGCGCACCTGCCACCGATGCGCGCGCAGCAGGCGGTCGAGCGCCGCGTCGGCTGCATCGGCGGTTTCGGCCTCGTCGGTGGCTTGGACCGCGTCGGTGGCATCGACGGCGTCGACGGCGTGCGCGTCGCGCGGCGGCCCGACCGGGCCGTCGACGTCGAACACGCGCCGTCGCGCCGACCGGCAGCCATCGCCGGCGACGAGGGTCGCGACCAGAAGGCCCCGATACACCGCCAGCGCGCGCGCCGCGCCGACGGTGCGCGCGAGGCGGGTCTTGACCCGGTGCATCGTCGGCCAGCGGCCGAACACGATGAGCGTCCCGTTCATCGCCGCCCCGATCGGCAGGTGCGGGTCCCGTAGTAGCGGTCGCGCAGCGCGCGGTGATCGGCGCCGAGCCAGTACAGCAGCCGGATCCACCACATCGACACGATCGTGCGCAGCACGCCGTCGCGATGCCAGCGTCTGGCGTCGACGTGCACCGGTCCGGGAAGGCACGCGGGCCGACCGGCGCTGCGCCTGAGCCTCGTCGACAACTCGATGTCCTCCATCAGCTCGAGCGCGGGGAAGCCGCCGACCGCGTCGAACGCGGCGCGGGTGACGAACATCACCTGGTCGCCGGTCGCGATGCCGGTCAGCCGCGATCGACGGTTCATCATCGCCGAGACGAGGCGCAGCAGCGGTGTCGACGGCACGAGCCGCACGTCGAATCGCCCCCAGCGGGCGCCTCGGTCGACGGCGTCGACGATCGCGCGCGCGGCGTCGGCGGGTGGTTCGACGTCGGCGTGCAGGAAGACCAGGATGTCGCCGCCGCAGCGCCGCGCGCCGGCGTTCATCTGGCTGGCCCGTCCGCGTGGCGCGGCGATCGCGATCGCACGCGGTGCGGCGGCCTGCGCGAGCGAGAGGCTGTCGTCGCGGCTCCCCCCGTCGACGACGACGACCTGACCCGCCATCGCGTGCGCCCGCCGGATCGCAGCGGCGACCCGGGGCGCCTCGTCCAGGATCGGCAACACGACCCCGATCCGCTGTCGGGGGTCGGCCGGCTCCTGCACGGGCCGTCCGGCGCTCACCGGCGCGGCCTCGACGTCGCGTGCGTCGCGCTTCGCACCGTCGTTCGGCGACGGTTCAGCGGCGGTTCAGCGACCAGTCGTAGTCGAGGAACTCGATCGGCACCTTGCCGCCGCGGATCGCGGCCTGCCCGGCCGCGTCGTCGGCGAGCGACTTCGCGTGCAGGCCGAAGAAGGCTGGCAGGCTGGCGATCCCACGATGGCCCTTGCGGAAGTCGTCGCCGTACCAGTCGAAGATCTTGGACACGCGGAGCTTGCCGTCCTCGAGGCGGTTGCGGCTGCGGTCGCCGAGGAATCGGCGCGTGCTGTCCTCGAGTTGCCGCTCGAGCTCGCTCGCCTTCACCGCCTGCGGGCGCAACGCCGGACAGCCGATCGAGGCGCAGTTGACCACGAAGTGGATGCGCGGCTCGTCGAATGCGCCGGGCTTGCGGATCATGTCGTGTTCGATCCAGTCGAGCGTGCGCGCTTCGCCAAGCAGCGTGAAGAAGCGCTGCTTCCACGGCGAGCGGAACAGCGAGCCCAGGTCCTTGATCGACGCGAGGTCCGGATACTTCGTCAGGATCAGTTCGAGCGTGAACGCGTTGTACGCGTTGATCAGGAACGCGAGCCGCTGGTCGCGGCTGAAGCCCTGGTACTGCTGCATGCTCACGGCGGAGAACGCGTCGAGGACCTGCTTCAGCGCCGCGCGTTCGCGCGCGAGGCCGGCGTAGTCGACGGCGCTCGCCGTACCGGCGGCGTTCCAGGCGACGTGCTTGCGCAGCAGCGCGTCGAAGCGTTCGTAGCCGTGGTCGAACGACGCGTCCTTGCCCTGCGCGTTCGCGTCGTCGACCGCCGACACCGCGACGGCGCCGAGCAGCACCGTCGGAAAGACCCTGGCGAGGATCGTCGCGGCCGATGCGCGCGCGAGCGCGCGCCCGACGCGTCGACGCGCGGGGTCGCTGCCGGTCGGGTTGCTGATGTGGTGAGGCGACATGATGGTCTCGCAGTGAACGGCGGCGCGCGACGACGCGCCGTCAGTTGAGGCGCCAGCGGTGGAAGCGGCCGACCCACTCGAGCAGCTTCTCGGGCTTGTGCGCCTTCTTCCACTCGCCAGCGGCGTACTTGTTCGCCTCGGCGAGCGTCGGATAGATGTGGATGGTGCCCATGATCCGGTTCAGCCCGAGGCCCTGGCGCATCGCCAGCACGTATTCCGCGATCAGGTCGCCCGCGTGTTCGCCGACGATCGTGACGCCCAGGATGCGATCCTTCCCGGGCACCGTGAGGACCTTGACGAAGCCGTGGTCGACGTCGTCGGCGATCGCGCGGTCGAGATCGTCGATCCCATAGCGCGTCACCTCGTAGGCGATGCCCGCTGCCTTCGCGTCGGTCTCGTTCAGGCCGACGCGCGCGACCTCGGGGTCGGTGAACGTGCACCAGGGGATGACCGAGTAGTCGACCTTGCTGCGCCTGAAGCTGCCGAAGAGCGCGTTGACGGCCGCGTAGTAGGCCATGTGCGCCGCCGTGTGGGTGAACTGGTACGGGCCCGCGACGTCGCCGACGGCGAAGATGTTCGGGAAACGGGTCTGCAGGAACTCGTCGACCGCGACGGTCTTGCGCGGGGTCAGTTCGACCCCCAGCGCCTCCAGGCCGAAACCCGAGACGTTGGCGACCCGGCCGAGCGCGAGGAGCAGCGTGTCGAAGACGATGCGCACCTCGCCGCCCTGCGCCTCGGCGACCAGCGTGCGCTCGGCACCGCTGCGCTCGAAGCGGAGTGCCTTGTGGCCCAGCTTGACCACGACGCCTTCGTCGGCGAAGCGCTTCTCGATCAGTTCGGCGACCTCGGGGTCCTCGCGTCCGAGCAGGTGCGGGGCCATCTCGACCTGCGTGACCCGCGCGCCGAGTCGGGAGAACGCGAGCGCGAGTTCGCAGCCGATCGGGCCGCCGCCGAGCACCAGGAGCCGGCCCATCGGCTCGCGCCGCGCCCACACGGTGTCGGACGTCAGGTAGCCGGTGTCCTCGATGCCGGGGATCGGCGGCACCAGCGGCCTTGCACCGGTGGCGAGCACGATGCTGCGCGCGGCGAGCCGCTTGGGCGCACCACCGTCGCGCGGCTGGATCTCGACCTCCCAGGGAGACACCAGCTTCGCCTCGCCTTCGACCACGTCGACCCCGAGCCCGCGATACCGCTCGACCGAATCATGCGGCTCGACCTTGGACACGACGTGCTGCACGCGCTGCATCGCCGCGGCGAAGTCGAGCGTGGCGTCCATGCGTTCGATGCCGTAGACCCTGCTGTCGCGCGCGAGCGCCATCAGCTTGGCGGTCTTGAGCAGCGCCTTGGAGGGTACGCAACCGGTGTTCAGGCAGTCGCCGCCCATCCGGTGCTTCTCCACCAGCGTCACCTGCGCCTTCACCGTTGCCGCGATCAGCGAGGCCACGAGCCCGCCACTGCCCGCGCCGATGACGATCAGGTTGCGGTCGAAGCTCATCGGCTTCTTCCAGCCGGCGTAGACTTTTCGGGCCTTCATCGCGTCGAGCACGCGCCTGGCGACCAGCGGCAGCACGGCGAGCGCGACGAAGGAGAGGATGAGTGGCAGCGAGACCAGGCCCTTGAGCGACTCGATCTGCGCGAGCTGCGTGCCGGCATTGACGTAGACGATCGTGCCGGCGAGCATACCGAGCTGGCTGACCCAGTAGAAGGTGCGTGCCGGGAGGCTGCTCAGCCCCATCAGCAGGTTCACCGCCCAGAACGGGAACACCGGCACCAGCCGCATCGCGAACAGGTAGAAGGCCCCCTCGCGTCTCACGCCGGCCTCGATAGCATCGTAGCGCTGGGGAAAGCGCCTGCGCAGCCGCGCGCCGATCGCGTCGCGGAACAGGTAGCGTGTGCCGAGGAATGCCAGCGTCGCGCCGAGGCTCGACGCGAAGGACACGAGCAGCGTGCCGTAGAAGAGCCCGAAGACCGCGCCGCCGAGCAGCGTCAGCAGGAGCGCGCCGGGCAGCGAGAGCGCCGCCATCAGCACGTAGGCCGCGAAGAAGCTGCCGCCGGCAGCGAGCGGGTTGTCGCCGACCCATGCGGTCAGCGACGCCTGCCTGGCCTTGATCTCGGCGAGCGTGAAGTACCGATCCAGGCCGAGCGCGAAGAAGCCGACGACGAGAACCACGACCAGCCCGAGCAGGCCGATTTTCTTGGTGTTCATGAGGCTTGGTCCGGCGAGAGGGGCCAAGCTTACAGCAAGCGGCGCCGCCCGGCGCCGCATCGTCGCCGGGCGGCGGTCGGCGTGTCGCCGACCGCACGCCGCCCGCGTTCAGGCGGCGTCGGCGCGTCTGGGCAGCGTCCAGTCGGGGCGGACGAAATGGCAGGTGTAGCCGTGCGGGATGCGCTGGAGATAGTCCTGGTGCTCGGGCTCGGCCTCCCAGAACGGGCCCAGGTCGGCGACTTCGGTGACGACCTTGCCCGGCCAGCGCCCCGAGGCCTCGACGTCGCGGATCGTCTCGAGCGCGACGCGCCGCTGCTCGGGCGAGTCGACGAAGATCGCCGACCGGTAGGACGGCCCGCGGTCGTTGCCCTGGCGGTTCGGCGTCGTCGGGTCGTGGATCTGGAAGAAGAACTCGAGCAGGCGGCGGTAATCGGTCTTCGCGGGGTCGAAGACGATCTCGATCGCCTCGGCGTGCGAGCCATGGTTGCGGTAGGTCGCATTGGGCACGTCGCCGCCGCTGTAGCCGACCCGCGTCGAGACCACGCCGGGCAGCTTGCGGATCAGTTCCTGCATGCCCCAGAAGCACCCGCCGGCGAGGACGGCCTTTTCGGTACCCATGTTCAGCGCTCCGTGTGGTCGGCCTCGACCTGGTCGAGGTACTCGCCGTAGCCTTCTTCCTGCATCCGCTCCCTCGGCACGAAACGCAGCGACGCCGAATTGATGCAGTAGCGCAGGCCGCCGCGGTCGCGCGGACCGTCGGGGAAGACGTGGCCCAGGTGGCTGTCGCCGTGCGTCGAGCGAACCTCGGTGCGGATCATGCCGTGGCTGACGTCGCTCAGCTCCTTCACGTGCGCCGGCTCGAGCGGACGCGTGAAGCTCGGCCATCCGCAGCCGGACTCGTACTTGTCGGCCGACGCGAATAGCGGCTCGCCCGACACGATGTCGACGTAGATGCCCGGCGCCTTGTTGTCGAGATAGGCCCCGCTGCCGGGACGTTCGGTCGCGTTGCGCTGCGTGACGGCATACTGCTCCGGCGTCAGCGCGGCGATGCGGTCCTGCGATCGGGTGTAGCGGCTCATCGGTTCGCTCCATGGCTCGGCTGGAGACGCGATATTACCGATGCCGCCTCGCGCGCGGATGCCGACCTCAAGTCGACGGGATGGGCATTGGCGCGCCGGCGGTGATCGCGTCGTCGAGCAGTTCGATCCAATGGCGCACGGGGGTCCGGGTACCGCTTCGCAGGTGCTGGATGCAGCCGATGTTCGCCGACACGATCGCCGCCGGCGCCAGCGCGCCGAGGTGTTCGAGCTTGCGGTCGCGCAGCCGACCGGCGAGTTCGGGCTGCAGCACCGAATAGGTACCGGCCGAGCCACAGCACAGGTGGGCATCCTGGGTCGGGATGCGCAGGTCGAAGCCCAGTTCACGCAGGCCGGACTCGACGACGCCCCGGATCTGCTGTCCGTGCTGGAGCGTGCACGGCGGATGGAATGCGATCGGCGCGGCCGGCGGCGCCACGCGGCCGCGCAGGGCCGGCACGAGGGTGTCGAGCATCTCGGCGAGGTCGCGGGCGAGCGACGCGACCCGCGCCGCGCGCTCGGCGTAGGCCGGATCGTCCGCGAGCGCGTGGCCATAGTCCTTGACGGTCACGCTGCAACCCGACGCGTTGATCACGATCGCATCGACACGCCCGTCGTCGATCCACGGCCACCACGCGTCGACGTTGCGCCGCATGTCGTCGCGCGCGCGCTCGCCGTCGGCGAGGTGGGCGCGGATCGCGCCACAGCAACCGGCCTGCGGGGCGACGACCGCCTGGATGCCGGCCGCGTCGAGCACGCGGGCGGTCGCCGCATTGACGTTCGGCATCATCGCGGGCTGCACGCAGCCGGCGAGCATCAGCACCTTCCGGGCGTGCACGGCATCCGGCCACGCGCCGGCGGCTTCGCGGGGCGGCACCTTCTGCGCCAGCACGCCCGGCAGCAGCGGGCGCAACGCGCGTCCCAGGTTCAGCGCCGGCGCGAACGCCGGCGAGGTGAGGCCCTCGCGCAGCATCCAGCGCGCCGCGCGTTCGAGCATCGGGCGCTCGACCCGCTGCTCGACCACCTCGCGGCCGATGTCGACGAGCCTGCCATAGGCGACGCCGCTCGGGCACGTGGTCTCGCAATTGCGGCAGGTCAGGCAGCGATCGAGGTGCTGCTGGGTGCTGCGGCTCGCCGGCGCGCCTTCGAGCACCTGCTTGATCAGGTAGATCCGTCCGCGGGGGCCGTCGAGTTCGTCGCCCAGCAGCTGGTAGGTCGGACACGTTGCCGTGCAGAACCCGCAGTGCACGCAGCTACGGAGGATCGCTTCGGCCTCGCGGCCCGCGCGCGTGTCGGCGAATTCGGGACTCAGGTGGGTTTCCATCGCAACGCTCAGAGGTCGGCGTACAGCCGGCCGCGATTGAAGAGGCAGGCCGGATCGAACGCCGCCTTCAGGTTGCGGTGCACCCGCATCAGCGTCGCCGACGGCCGTGTGAACGGGTCCGCGAGCCGGGTCGGCGAGCGGTGGCAGCTCGCGTGGCCGCGAAGCGCGGCGGCCAGGGCCTGCACCGCGTGTGGCGGGGCGTCGGTGCGCAGCCAGCGCTGTGCACCGCCCCACTCGAGGAGTCGGTCGCCGCGAGGCGCGGTGTCGGGCAACGGGCCTGCGCCCGGGGGCAGCGAAAGCCTCCACAGCCGGATCTGCGACGCGTCGGCGGAGCCGGCGGCGGCGTGCGGTGCGATCTCGAAGAACCGGTGCGTCTGGTCGCGCAACGCGAGCCACCAGGCGGCGGCCTCGCGCGGATCGACGACGGCGCCACCGAGCCGCTTCGTCGCCGCTTCGACCGCGGCAGCGGCGCCCGCCAGACGGACGGCCAGTCTGCCCTCGTGCCAGCTGCTCGCGGCGATCGGCAGCGGTTCGCGGCGCCAGCCGTCGAGCATTGCGAGCGAACCGACCTCGTCGGCCTCGAAGGCCAGCGTCGCCGTGGCCTGCGCGATCGGCAGCACCTTCAGCGACACCTCGAGCACCACGCCGAGGATCCCGAGCGAACCGGGCAGCAGTCGCGACACGTCGTAACCCGCGACGTTCTTCATCACCTGGCCGCCGAAGCTCAGCACCTCGGCCCGGCCGTTGAGCAGCGTCGCGCCCAGCACGTAGTCGCGAAGCGAGCCGGCGCTCGCCCGCGCCGGACCGGCGAGGCCCGCCGCGACCATGCCGCCGACCGTGCCGCCGGGCGCGAAGCGCGGCGGTTCGAACGGCAGGCACTGGCCCGCCTCGGCGAGCGTCGCCTCGAGGTCCGACAACAGCGTACCGGCGCGCGCGGTCACGACCAGCTCGGTCGGCTCGTGGCTGCTGATGCCCGCAAGCTCGCGCGTGGACAGCGGCTCGCCGACGATCGCGCCACCGTAGAAGCGCTTGGTGTCACCGCCGCAGATCTGCAACGCGCTGCCACGCCCGTCGGCGTCGGTCTCGGCGCCCGCGGCACGGACCCGGTCGACGATGCGCACGAGCGCGGGATCCTCCGGTGCGATCGCGTCGACCATCCTCAGAACCTCGGCAGTTCGGGAAAGGGTAGCAGGCCCCGGCGCACCGTCATCCGGCCGTGCTCGGCGCACCGGTGAAGCGTCGGGATCACCTTGCCCGGATTCAGCAGCTCGGCGGGATCGAACGCGCGCTTGATCGCGAACATCTGCTCGCGCTCGACGGGCGCGAACTGCACGCACATCGACGACAGCTTCTCGACGCCGACCCCGTGTTCGCCGGTGACGGTGCCACCGAGGTGGACGCTGGTCTCGAGGATGTCTGCGCCGAAGGCTTCCGCCCGCTGCAGTTCCTCCGGTCGGTTCGCGTCGAAGAGGATCAGCGGATGCAGGTTGCCGTCGCCTGCATGGAAGACGTTGACGCAGCGAAGCGCGTACTTCGACTCCATCTCCTCGATCCTGCGCAGCATGTCGGCCAGGCGGTGACGCGGGATCGTCGAGTCCATGCACATGTAGTCGGGGCTGATCCGCCCCGACGCGGGGAACGCGTTCTTGCGTCCGCTCCAGAACCGCAAACGCTGGGCTTCGTCGCGACTGAGTTCGAGCCGGGTCGCGCCGCAGGCGCTCAGCACGGACTTCATCCGCGCGATCTCCTCGTCGACCTCCTCGGGCGTACCGTCGCTCTCGCACAGCAGGATCGCCGCCGCGTCCAGGTCGTAGCCGGCGTGGACGAAGTCCTCGACCGCGGCCGTCATCCGCTGGTCCATCAGTTCGAGCCCCGCCGGGATGATGCCGGCGCCGATGACGCCGGCCACCGCCCTGCCCGCCGACTCAATGTCGGCGAAGCTGGCCATGAGGCAGCGTGCGAGCCGGGGGCGCGGCAGCAGCTTCACGGTGACCTCGGTCGTGACCGCGAGCATGCCTTCGCTGCCGACGACGATCGGCAGCAGGTCCAGGCCGGGCGCGTCGAGCGCGTCGCCGCCGAAGCTGACCGGCTCGCCGTCGACGGTGAAGCCGCGGACCTTGAGCACGTTGTGCAGCGTGAGCCCGTACTTGAGGCAGTGCACCCCGCCGGAATTCTCGGCCACGTTGCCACCGATCGTGCAGGCGATCTGGCTCGACGGGTCGGGCGCGTAGTAGAGTCCGTGCGGTGCGGCCGCCTCGCTGATCGCGAGATTGCGCACGCCGCACTGCACGACCGCGGTGCAGGCCACCGGATCGATCGACACGATGCGGTTGAATTTCGCGAGTGCGAGGGTCACCCCCATCGGGTGCGGCATCGCACCGCCGGAAAGCCCGGTCCCGGCGCCACGGGCGACGACCGGCACGCCCAGGCGATGACAGATCTTCAGGACCTCGGCGACCTGTGCCTCGGTCTCCGGCAGCACCACCGCCAGCGGCAGCGCGCGGTATGCGGTGAGGCCGTCGCACTCGTACGGGGTGGTGTCCTCGCGTCGCGACAGGATCGCGTGTCGCGGCAGCGCGTGCGCGAGCGCCGAGACGACCTCCGCGCGGCGCGCGGCCTCGGTCGTCGGGTCGGGTTCGGGTGCTTGTCGTGCATTCATGGTTCAGCCTGCTCCGTACATCTTGCCCGGCAACCCCGTGATGATCGCCGGAAACGCGACGCACGACGCGGCCATGCTCTCGTCGACCTTCTTGAACACCGGGTCCTTCGTCGACGCCTCGGCGAGCGCCATGATGACGGCGGCCGTGCAGGTGGTTTCGATCCGTGCCTGGGTCTGTGGCTTGAGCTTGTTCGAGATCGGCAGGTTCACGTAGCGGAACTGGTTGGTCGACGGGTGGTGACAGCCGGGCAGATAGTAGTGCTTCGTGACCTCGTCGAAGCCGAGTTGCTGGTCGACGGTGGGCAGCGATAACTCGGTGGCGTCGAGCACGCCCTTCTCGAGCGCCTGGAAGCGCTTGCCGCCGGGCGGCATCGTCACCGAGGCGCCGAGCTTCCGGTAGATGCCCGGTTCAAAGATCTTCGACGCCACCGAGCCGCCGGAGATCGTCGGCAACTGCTGCGACACCCACGGCATCGCGTCGTCGAGTGCGGTGAGGCTCGAGCCGATCGACATCGGAATGCCCCAGCGGACCTTCTCCTGTGCCTGAACCGGCGCCCGGTCGGGCGCCAGATTCGGCGACGAGTATGGTTTTCCCGCAAGGGGGCGACTGTCCGGGTCGAACCGAAGTCGCGCCGGCGCGCGTGCAGTACGATTGCCGCGGCCGTGCCGCCGGGCACGGTGCTTCCGCAACGACAGGAGATCCGCAGTGAGCGTGCCCGCATCCGGCATCACCGGCGGCGATCGGCCGGCCGATGCGCCCGCCGCACCGCGCCCACCCGCATCGTCGCAGGCGCTGCTGCTGCGTCGGCTCTTCGATGCGGCGATCGCGTCGGCGCAATCCTCGCGGTGCATCCGCCCTCACCTGCCGGCGCCGCCGCGCGGACGCCTCGTCGTCGTCGGTGCGGGAAAGGCGTCGGCCGCGATGGCGCAGGCCCTCGAGCGCGAATGGACCGGCCCGCTCGAAGGGCTCGTCGTGACGCGCTACGGCTACGCGGTGAAGTGCGATCGCATCGAGATCGTCGAGGCCGCGCATCCGGTGCCGGACGAGGCGGGCCTCGCCGCCGCGCGTCGCATGCTCGCGTTGGTCGAAGACCTCGGCGAGGACGACCTCGTCGTCTGCCTGATCTCCGGTGGCGGCTCGGCGCTGTTGCCGTTGCCGCTCGCGGGACTGTCGCTCGCCGACGAGCAGGCGATGAACCGCGCGCTGCTCGCCTGCGGTGCCGGCATCGGCGACATGAACGTCCTCCGCCGCCACCTGTCGGCGATCAAGGGCGGAAGACTCGCGGCCGCCTGCCATCCGGCGGCGGTGCTGACGCTCGCGATCTCGGACGTGCCGGGCGACCGCCCGATCGACATCGCGTCGGGTCCGACGGTCGGCGACCCCACGACCTGCGCCGACGCCCTCGACATCGTCGCGCGCTACGCCATCGCGCTGCCCCCGGCTGCTCTCGAGATCCTGCGAAGCGGCCGCGGCGAATCGATCAAGCCCGACGACCCGCGGCTCGCGCGCGCGCGCTTCGCGCTCGTCGCGACGCCGCAGATGGCGCTCGAGGCGGCGGCCCGCGAGGCACGTGCCGCCGGCTACGCGGCGCACGTGCTCGGCGACGCGATCGAAGGCGAGGCGCGAGACGTCGGCAAGGTGCTGGGCGGGATCGCGCTGCAGGTGGCCGGGCGTGGCCAGCCCTTCGAGACGCCGTGCGTGCTGCTGTCCGGCGGCGAGACGACCGTGACGGTCAGGGGACGGGGTCGTGGCGGACGAAACGTCGAGTGCCTGCTGTCGCTCGCGATCGCGCTGGACGGACATCCGCGCGTGCACGCGCTCGCGGGCGACACCGACGGCGTCGACGGCCAGGAGGAGATCGCCGGCGCGATCATCGGACCGGACACGATCGCCCGCGCGTGGGCGCACGGGCTGAGGCCGAAGGCCAGCCTCGCCGACAACGATGCGCACGCCCTGTTCGAGCGTCTCGGCGACTCGGTCGTGACGGGTCCCACGCTGACCAACGTCAACGACTTCAGGGCGATCCTCATCGAGGACGCCTAGGGCATGACCCCGCCGCGGACAGCGGCGAACGGCCGGGTATACTGCGCGACGCGTCGCCAGTCGCGACGCCAACGCTGGGGGTGTCGTGCGGACCTGCCCGCGATCCAAGCGATCGCCGGCCGGTTCGCGTGACTGAGAAAGTCCCTTCGAACCTGATTGAGGTAATCCTCGCGCAGGGAAGCAGCCAGGGCCGCTCCGCGGCGACGCCGAACGTGCGTCGCCGGGTGCAGGCATCGGCATCGCCCTCCTGCGCCTGCATGATGTTGGAGCAGTGATGGCAACCGATTCCCCTGGCGCGCCCGCGTCATCGACGTCCTTTCCGGGTCCGTTCAACCACGCGCTGACGCCGGTCGCCGCGGTCGATCGCGTGTTCCATTTCCACGAGCACGCGGCGCTGTGGTTCAGCCTCGGCACCGGGCTTCTGGTGATGCAGATCGGGGCATACCTGGTGCCCGCGGTCGGCACCCGTGACGCGATGACCGCGATCGTGCTCGGGTCGCTGATCGGCGCGGGCCTGCTGGCCTGGACGGCGCGACTCGGCTGCGAGAGCGGCCTGTCGAGCGCTGGCCTGATGCACGCGGTCTACGGAGGCGCGTTCGCGAGGCTTCCGGTGCTGCTCAACATCGTGCAGCTGATCGGATGGACGACCTTCGAGCTGGTCGTCATGCGCGACGGAACGGCCGCGATCCTCGGCCAGGCGCTGGGCGTCGACCTGAAGGGCATCGGCGGCGTCGTCGCGACGACGCTGGCATGGGGCGCCGTGCTGACCGCGCTGATGGCGGGCTCGATGCTCGGCCTCGTGCGTCGCTTCGTCAGCCGCTTCGGGCTGCCACTGGTGATCGCGTCGCTGCTCTGGCTGAGCTGGCAATTCCTCGGCCGGCTGCAGGCGGGCGGGATCGACGCGTTCCTGTCGCGTCCCGGCACCGGCGGCATGGGACTGCTGTCGGCGATGGACCTCGTCATCGCCATGCCGGTGTCGTGGCTGCCGCTGG
The DNA here is from genome assembly GCA_050248115.1 of Lautropia sp. GTDB lineage: Bacteria > Pseudomonadota > Gammaproteobacteria > Burkholderiales > Burkholderiaceae_E > Lautropia. The sequence continues at coordinate 749,874 of JBFWSZ010000003.1, read as the reverse complement.
TCGCCGACTACGCGCGTCACGGCAGGCTCGGCAGCACGACGATGAGCGGTACCTGGCTCGGCTACGCGGCGGCCAACATCTGGTGCTACGCGCTCGGGGTGCTGGTCGCCAGCACGGTCGAGCCCGGCACCGAACTGGTCACCGCGCTGCTGCTCGCGCAGGGCGGGCTGGTGGCGCTCGGCCTGATCCTGCTCGACGAGCTCGACAACGCCTACGGCGATGCGCATTCCGGCGCAGTCAGCACCCACAGCCTGCTGCCGCGCTGGAGCGTGCGCCGATGGGGCCTCGCGCTCGCTGCCGGCTGCGCGCTGATGGCGCTGGTGCTGCCGATGCACAGCCTCGAGCCGTTCCTGCTGATGCTCAGTTCGGTGTTCGTGCCCCTCTACGGCGTGATCCTCGGCGCATTGGCCGGCAATGCGAGCGCCGCGCCCGCGCTCGTCGCCGACGCGAGGCGGCGCATCGCGTGGCCCGAGGCGACGCTGTGGCTCGCAGGCATCGCCTGCTACCACCTGATCGGCACGTGGGCGCCGCAGGCGGGCGCGGCGTTGCCGACGCTCGCGATCACCTTCGTCGGCGCAAGGCTGCTTCGCCGGCGCGAGCGCGCCTGAGGGCGTTCGCGTACACGCCCATTGCGCAGGCCGCACCGGCACGATGCGTCGGGCAGCCGGCAACCGGCGCGCGAGCGGTCCGCCGGGGATAGCATGTGGCACTGCGCGTCCGACAGACAGCCACGGAGACCCCGATGCCACGCAAGTTCGTCGACCTGTCGATCTACCTCGAGAACGACGTCATTTCCGACCCGCCGGCCTTCGCGCCGAAGATCCAGTATTTCACGCACGAACACACGGTCGAGCAGATTGCCGGCTTCTTTCCGGGCCTGAAGCGCGAGGACCTGCCCGACGGCGAGGGGTGGGCCGTCGAGATGGTGCAGCTGAGCACCCACAACGGCACGCACCTGGACGCGCCCTACCACTTCCACTCGACGATGGACCAGGCGCTGGGCGAGCGCAAGCCGTCGATCGCGATCGACGCGGTGCCGCTCGAATGGTGCTTCCAGCCCGGTGTGAAGCTCGACTTCCGGCACTTCGACGACGGCTACGTCGTCACGGCGGCGGATGTGGAGGCCGAACTCGCGCGCATCGGCCACCGGATCAGTCCGCTCGAGATCGTCGTGGTCAACACCCGCGCCGGCTCACGCTACGGGCACGACGACTACGTGAGTGCCGGCGCCGGCATGGGGTACGACGCGACGATGTACCTGCTCGAGCGCGGTGTGCGACTGACCGGCACCGATGCCTGGAGCTGGGACGCACCGTTCGTGCACACCGCGGCGAAGTACGGCGAGACCGGCGACGCGTCGCTGATCTGGGAAGGGCACAAGGCGGGCCGGGACATCGGCTATTGCCACATCGAGAAGATGCACAACCTCGAGTCGCTACCGGCCACCGGCTTCATCATCAGCTGCTTCCCGCACAAGATCCGCGGCGCCTCCGCCGGCTGGACCCGGGCGGTCGCGATCTTCGACGACGCCCTGCTGGCCGATCGCTGAGATCGCCCTTCCGCGGACCGCGACCCTTCAGCCGCCTTCCGCCGGCGCCGGGTGCATCGCGCGCAGCGCGGCTGCACGCTGCGTCGCTGCGCGCATGAAGAAATCGAGGTCGTTGCCGGCGAGCAGCATCCTGTAGCCCTGGCCGACCAGCGCCGCGAGTACCTCGTCGTCGCCGATGCCCCCGAGTCCGGCGATTCGCCCGTGGCGCAGCGCGCAGTCGGCGACGTGCGACAGCGCCTCGCGAAGTGCGGGGTCGCGGTACTCGCCCGGCACGCCCATCTCGACCGACAGGTCCGACGCGCCGACGAACAGCGCGTCGACGCCTGGTTGCGCGGCGATGCGATCGGCGTTCTCGACGGCCTCGCGCGATTCGATCATCACGATCACGCTGGTCTCGGCGTTCAGCACCCGGATCGCGTCGGCGAGCCGAGGCTTGTCGTAGCCCATCTGCGGAAAGATCGCCGGCACGCCGCGGATGCCTGCCGGTGCGAATCGCGCCGTCCGGGCGCAGGCGAGTGCCTGCTGCGGCGTGTCGACGTGGGGGTAGATGATGCCGAGCGCGCCGTTCGTCAGTGCGCGATTCGCGTCGGCGGGATCGTGGCCCGGCACCCGGAACACCGGCGTGACGCCGGCCTCGAGCGCGGCGGTCGCGACGGCGCATGCCGTGTCGAAGGCCATGGGGCCGTGCTCCAGGTCGATGAACAGCCAGTGGTATCCGCAGGTGCGGGCGATCGCGGCGACGTTGGGCGCGTGCGCCAGGCGCACGCTCAGCCCCAGCGCGAGATCGCCGTCGCGAAGCCGAGCCATCATCCGGTTCATCGTCAGCCGCGCCAGCGAAGCAGGTGCCGTTCCAGCCGCTTGAGCCCGGCGTTGGTGAGCCCCCCGACGACGGCGAGGATCAGCAGGCCGGCGAACACGCCCGCCGTGTCGAAGAGCGCCGACGATTGCGCGATCATGAATCCGATTCCGCGATTCGACGACATGAACTCGCCGACGACCGCACCGATCAGTGCATACGGGACCGAAACCTTCAGACCGGTGAGCACCCACGCCGCGGCCGATGGCGCGATCACCGTCCTGAGCAGCTGCCATTCGTTCGCCCCCATGATCCGCACGCCGTGGATGTGGATCGGGTTGACGTCGCGCACGCCGGAATAGGTGTTGAGGAATACCAGGAAGAACACGATGACCGCGCTCATCGCAACCTTGGACTCGATCCCGATACCGAACCACATGATGAAGAGCGGCGCGAGCGCGATCTTCGGCAGGCAGTAGATCGCGGTGATGAACGGGTCGAAGATGCCGCCGATCGTCTCGTAGCGACCGAACACGAAGCCGGCGACGAATCCGAGGATCGACCCGATCACGAAGCCGAGCACGGTGGCGTACAGCGTGATGCCCAGGTGCATGAAGATCTCGCCGTCGGCGATCCAGCCACCGAGCCGCGACAGCACGGCGCTCGGCGAGCTGACGAAGAACGGATCGACCAGCGGACCGGAGGCGAGCTGCCAGAAGCCGAAGAACAGGATCCCGACCGCCAGTTGGGCGATCCGCTGGAAGCGCCGCGCGCGGACGACCTTGATCTCCTCGTCGGCGACGGCGTTGCCGATCCGGTCGGGATGCGACTCGGCGGCATCGAATGAGTTCACAGTTCCTCTCCCTTGCGGATCTCGGGTTCCAGGGCCTGCCAGATGCGCTCGTATATTGCCTGGAACGCCGGCGTGAACCGGTCCTTGAAGACGTCGCGCGGGCGCGGCAGGTCGATACGCTCCTCGAGCTTGATGCGTCCCGGCCTGCCGGTGAACACCACGACGCGGTCGGCGAGCGCGATCGCCTCGCTCAGGTCGTGGGTGACGAACACGACCGTCTTGCGGCTGCGGTCCCAGATGTCGAGCAGCTCCTTCTGCATCACGAGCTTCAGCTGGGCATCGAGCGCGCCGAAGGGCTCGTCCATCAGCAGCGTGCGCGGATCGTAGGCGAGCACCTGGGCGAGCGCGACGCGCTTGCGCATCCCGCCCGACAGCTCGTTCGGAAAGTGCTTCGCGAAGCCCTTGAGGTTGACCAGCCCGAGCAGCTCTTCGCAGCGGTGCCGCGCGTCCGCGTCGCGCACGCCGCGCAGCTCGAGCGGCAGCCGTACGTTCTGCTCGGTCGTGCGCCACGGCAGCAGGCTGTCGACCTGTGTCATGTAGCCGACCGCGCGGTTCGGGCCGCGAACCTGCCGGCCGTCGTGCACGATCCGCCCGGCGCTGGGTTCGAGGATGCCGGCGATCATGTTGAGCAGCGTCGACTTGCCGCAGCCCGACGGACCCACGAAGGCGACGAACTCGCCCTCGGCGACGCGCAGCCCGAACTGGTCGAGCGCGACGACCTCGCGCCCTCGACGCACGAACAGCTTCGAGACGCCCTCTATCTGGATGCCGCCTGCCTCGCCTGCGTGCGTCGCGTCGCGACGCCCCTGAACGTCCGTGTCCGGCAAGCCGGCCTCGACCTCAGGCAAGGGCCTGCTTCACGAATCGCAGGTCGAAGGCCTTCTCGAAGGAGTAGTCGGCCGGCGCCGGCTTCTGGCCCGCCTCGACCAGCGAGTCGTTCATGAACTTGAGGTTGATGTCGAACTGCGCGCGTGTCGGCATCGGGGTCTTCATGTAGATGTTGACGTTGTTGCGGAAGGAGGTCTCGAACAGCGCATCGTCCATGGCGGCGAACCAGCCGCGCGCCCAGGTCTTGAACGTCGCCTTGTCCTCGTCGATCACCTTCAGCGCGAGCGCGATGCCCTTGCAGTACGCCGTCAGCGCGTCCGGCTTCTTCTGGGCGGTGTCGGTGCCGATGCTCGCCGCGATGTACAGGAAATCGGCCAGGTCAGGCGGCGGGTCGTTCGCCATGTTGAACAGGTAGGTCGCCCCGGCCTTCTCGACGGCCTGGTCGGAGGTCGGCGACGACAGGCAAAAGCCGTCGATCTGCTTCTGCTGCATCGCCGCCACCATGGCGGTGCCGCCGCGCACCGGCACGAGCGACGCATCGCGATTCGGGTCGAGCCCGCCCAGGCGCAGGAAGTGGCGCAGCAGCTGGTCGGGGCCGCCGCCGGGCCCGGTCGTGCCGAGCTTGAGGCCCTTGAGCAGCGCGACCTTGCGATCGATCGGCGAGGCCTCGGTGACGCCGGCCTTGTCGGCGATGTCCTTGCGCACGACGACGTTGCTCGCGAACTTGTTGACCATCCCGGCAATGATCACGACCGACTTGCCGAGGATCTGCACGCGCATGTTCTGCTGCGGCGCGCCGAGCAGGATGTCCGCCGCGCCGCCGAGCAGCGCGTCGTGGTTGACACCGCGCTCGGTCGCCGCCATCGCCACCGTGAGGCCGGCCTTGTCGAACGTCTTGCCGCCGATCGCGTAGTCTTCGGCGGCCCACAGCCACGAACGCGACGTCGAGCGCAGCGAGGTGATCTTCAGGTCGGCGGCCATCGCGGGGGCGAGGCCGACGCCGATGACCGATCCGAATCCCTGCAGCGCCGCCATGCCACCGAGCGCGCCGGTGACCTTGACGATCTCGCGCCGCGAACGACGAACGTCGATTGTCTTGCCCATGCCTGACCTCCGGGATGAAAGTTCACGATCGTTCCGGACTCCGGCGCGGGCGCGATGCACCGCGTTGCCTGGTCCGCTGTTTGAGGTGCATGATTGCATGCGACCCATTCTCGGGCAACCATTCCACCACGCGAGACCATGCCGGAAACCGACCGAAACGAGATCACGAGGCGCCTCGCCGCCGTCAGGGAAAAGCGCGGATTCCTGCTCCCGCACCACGGGCTGATGGCGCTGTTGTCGCAGGAGGTGCTCGATGGCTACGATGCCGCCTACACGGCACTCGCGCTCAGCCGCAAGCTGCTCGACGACCACGACCGCGAGACCGTCTGGCTGGCCGTGCTCATCGCGACCGACGAGGCGATTGCGACTCACCACATCCGCAAGTACATCGATGCCGGCGGAACCATGCAGGAGTTCGCGGCGATCGGGCGCGTGGCCGCGGCCGCCATCGGCGCGTCGGGCTTCGACTTCGTCGCGACGCACTGGCTCGCGCACCTGCCCGGCTTCGATCCGCGCGCCGTCTACCGCGAGTCGATCGAGCGGGCCGCCGCGCCACTGCCGCCCCGCCTGTGCTGGCTCGCGTGCTGCGCGGTCCAGGCCGCGAAGGGGCGTCGGACGCTGCTGCGCTGGTCGATCGCCGCGGCGCTCGACACCGGCGTGCCGGAGCGCGAACTCGCCGAGGCGCTCACGATCATGATGTTCCCGGGAAGCGTACCCAACTTCGTCGACGCGGCCGCGGTGTGGCTGGAGATGATCAGGAACGGGGAGGTGGCCGCGTCGGCCGACTTCGAGGCGTGGGCGGCGCTCGACGGCCAGGGCGGCTATGATGCCGCGGTTTCCGCAGGGGCCCGTCGATGACCGTGCGCCCACGTTCCACAACCTTCACGGAGCTGCTCGGATGACCTCGATCGACCACGACGCGCTGGCGCGTCTTCGCCAGTGGGACACCCCCACGATCTGCAACGCGCTCGAGCTGGTCGCGCCGCACCGGCGCGCCGTCGGCTTCACCGTCGAGCACCTATACTGCCGCGGACCCGAGTATCCGCCGATGGTCGGCATCGCGAAGACCGCGACGCTGCGCGCCGTCGCGCCGTCGACGCGCACGCCCGAGCAGTCGGCTGCGCATCGCATCGCGTACTACGAGTACGTCGCCGACGCACGGCTGCCGACGGTGAGTGTCGTCCAGGATCTCGATCCGCACCCAGGGTTCGGTGCGATGTGGGGCGAGGTGAACACCGCGATCCACCAGGGGCTCGGCTGCCTCGGCGTCGTCACCAACGGATCGATCCGGGACCTCGACCAGTGCGCGCCCGGTTTCCAGTTGCTCGCCGGCAAGGTGGGTCCAAGCCACGCGCATGCTCACGTTGTCGACTTCGGTTGCGACGTCAACGTCTTCGGCATGGCCGTCGCCGACGGCGACATCGTCCATGCCGACCGGCACGGCGCCGTCGTCGTGCCGCGCGACGTGCTCGCGCAGATCCCGCAGGCGGTCGACCTGCTGGTGCGGCGCGAGGCGGTGCTGCTCGAGCAGGCGCGTGCGCCCGGCTTCGACATCGCGAAGCTGCGCGAGGCGATCCGCACCTCGGCGGACATCCACTGAGCGTCAGTACGGCGCCGGCAGCGTCCCGTTCGCCGCGCCGTCTTCCCAGACGGCGACGGCGTCGATCAGCGCGTTGCCGCCGCAGGGGATCAGCAGGTAGCTGAGCGCCTCGCAGACCTGGTCGGCGCGTGCCCCGGCATCGAAGGCTGCGCGCAGGTGCAGCGACAGCCCGGCGGCGTGTCGATGCGCCCCCATCGCGGCGACCGCCGCCAGATGCGCGAGGGCCGGATCGACGCCTTCCGACGCGGCGGCGAACAGTGCCCGGTACCGTCGCTCGAGCAGCCCCGGCTCGGTCCAGTGCGCCCAGTGTTCGCCGGAGAAGGCCAGCACCGGGAAGCTCTCGGTCACCGCCGCGATCGCGACCGCTGCGCCGAGTGTCGCCTCGTCCAGGCCGGCGGCGCGGGCGCGCTTCAGGTGGATGAAGCCGTGCACCTCCCGCGCTGCGGCGAGTAGGCACGCCCAGACCGTCTCTCGCTCGGCCGGCGACAGGACGCGTGGTGCCAGCGTCAGCGCATCGTAGAAGGCGTCGTACCCGGAGAGCAGCGCGGGGGCGTGAGCGGCGAAGAGCCGATGGTAGGGCAGCGTATAGCCGCGCCGTGCGCGCACCGCGTCCAGCGCCGCCATGCCCTCGGGGGACAGCGTCCGGGTGATCGGCGGTTCGTGTGCGTCGGGCGGGGGATTCGGTTCGGTCGACGTCATCGCGGATTCCGGATTGGGTGTCTGTCGGCCTGCTCGGTCGACGCGTCACGACGCGTCGCGGCCTGCAGCGCCGGCGGCGGCGAGTTCGATGTGGAGATTGCCGGCGTCGTCGCAGTGCACGCGCGCGCCGGGCGGGACGACGACCGTCGATTCGCGCTCCTCGACGAGCGCCGGTCCCACGATCGCCATGCCGGGCGCGAAGCCCGAGCGATCGAAGACGGGTGTGGCGCGCGGTGCCGCATCGCCGCCGAAACGTGCCGGCCGCGAGCCCGACGGCGCCGGGCGCGCGGCGGCGGTGTCCGACGTGCGCGCCACGTCGTCGCAGCCTGCGCCGGGACCGCGCGCCGGCGCGCCACCGCAGCCCGCCATCGGCCTCGGTCCCGATGCGACCAATCGCCAGGACACGATCTCGGGCGCCATGTCGGCCTCGATGCGCCCGAACTGCTGTCGGTAGGTCGATTCGAATGCGCGCCGAATCGCCTCGGTGTCGCCGCGACCGATCGCATCGCGCGCGATCGGCACGTCGATCTCGTAGCCCTGCCCCGCATATCGCATCGCCGCGGCCACGCGGACGTCGACCTCCGCGGCAGGTACGCCGGCGAGCGCGAGCGACCGGCGGCCTTCCGCCTCGAGTTCATCGAGCGTCGCGAGCGCCGCGCGCGCGTCGAACGCGTCGAGCCGTTCGACGCGGCCCCGCGACAGCGTGAACGACGTGGGCGAGGCGAGGAATCCGAATGCCGACGCGACCCCTGCGCCCGGCGGGCACACGACCCGAGACAGGCCGAGCTTGGCCGCGACCTGGGCGGCGTGCACCGGGCCGGCGCCGCCGATCGGGATCATCACGTAGTCCTCGATGCGTCGCGCCTTCTCGAGCGCGTGGATCGCCGCTGCGCGCGCCATGTTCTCGTTGACCCGATCGTGGATCCCCCAGGCTGCCGCCTCGATCGTCAGGCCGAGCGGCCGCGCGACGTGCTCGTCGATCGCGGCACGCGCGGCCGCCAGGTCCAGGTGCATGTCGCCGCCGAGGAAGCTGTCGATGCCGAGATAGCCCAGCACCAGGTCGGCGTCGGTGACCGTCGCGAAGCGCCCGCCGCGTCCGTAGCAGGCAGGCCCGGGGTCGGCGCTGGTGCTCTCGGGGCCGATCTGCAGCAATCCCAGCCGGTCGATCGTTGCGATCGATCCTCCGCCGGCGCCGATCTCGATCATGTCGATGACCGGGATGCGAAGCGGCAGGCCGCTGCCCTTCCTGAACCGGAAGACCCGCGCGACCTCGAAATCGTGGGTGCGAAGCGGCTCGCCGTCGTCGATCAGGCACGCCTTCGCCGTCGTGCCTCCCATGTCGAAGCAGAGCAGGTCGCGATACCCGGCGCCCCCGCCGATGGTCGTCGTCGCCTGTACGCCACCGGCCGGCCCGGACTGCACGAGCCGGACCGGGTGGCGGACTGCGGTCTCCTGGTGCACGGTGCCGCCGTCGGACAGCATCATCGTCAGCGGCCGGGCGATGCCGCTCTCGCGCATCCCCGACACGATGCCGTTCAGATAGCGGTCGAAGATCGGCAGCACGTACGCGTTCGCCAGCGTCGTCGACATCCGCTCGTACTCGCCGATCTCCGGCACGACGTCGCTCGAGGTGCAGGCGATCACCTCGGGCAGGCGTCGGGCGAGCGCCTTCGCGAGCATCGCCTCGTGCGAGCCGTCGCGCCACGCGTGCAGCAGGCAGATGCCGACCGCCTGGACGCCCGATTCGCGAACCGACTCGATCAGCGCATCGATCGCGGCCGGCGTGAGCGGCTCGAGCACCGAGCCGTCGGGCCCGACGCGCTCGTCGACCTCGAAGCACAGCGAACGCGGCGCGAGCGGCGTCGGGCGCTCGAGGCCGAGATCGTAGGTGTCGTAGCGCCACTCGAGTCCCACCTCGAGCACGTCGGCGAAGCCGGCGGTCGTCACCAGTGCCGTGCGCACGCCCTTGCGTTCGATCAGCGCATTGGCGACGAGCGTCGTGCCGTGGATCACCTGAGCGATCGCCTCCGGCACGATCGCGTTGTCGCGCACGAGGCGCGCGAGCCCGGCGAGCACCGCACGCGACGGGTCGTCGGGTGTCGTCAGCAGCTTCTCGTTGACCATCGTGCCGGTCGACGTGTCCAGCAGCACGAAATCGGTGAACGTGCCGCCGATGTCGATGCCGATGCGGTATCGCCCGGTCACCGGGATACCTCCGCGCTTCGCGCTGCGGTGCGAGCTTGCTTGGGGCGGCCCGGCGCTGCGCTCATGTCGCTGAGACGGCGGCCGTCGCCGCGCGTGCGGCAACCCCGGCGCTCGTGTCCGCGTCCGCGTCGGCGTCTCGCCGGCTCGCCGGCCCGAAGCCGCCGCCGCCCGGCGTGTCGAAGGTCGCGACGTCGCCGGGCTGGAGCTCGTAGCGGCCCTTCGCCGCGATCGGTCGGTCGTTCAGGTAGTCACGCCCGGGTGCGCCGGCGTGCCCCCCGAGCAGGCCGCGCGGCGGCTCCTTCACGCGTTCGTGCCGGATCGTCATCGTCACCGGCGCGTCACCGACGATCTCGAAGCTGATGCGCTGGCCGCAACCGCCGTGGAACTGCCCCGCTCCGCCCGATCCGGGAATCAGGCGCTTCTCCCGGATCAGGATCGGCACCGAGGTCTCGAAGCGCTCGATCGACACGGTGGCGACGTTCGACGGGAACGACAGACACGCGGCCCCGTCGTGGCGCGCGCTCGCGCCGTGTCCACCGTTCATGAAGAACATCTTGACGAAGCGACGGCCGTCGGGCTGCCGGCCCTGGAAGTAGACGTTCCACAGCGGCGACCCGCAGTCGGCGATCACGCGCTCCGGCAGCACCTTCGACATCGCGCCGAATACCACCGGCGGCAGGTAGTGGCCGCTGAGGTGCCGCGCCCAGACCGGCGCCGGGCGATGCGGGTTGAGCAGCGAGCCCGCCGGGGCGTCGATGGTGATCGGTCTGAAGCTGCCGTCGTTGTTCGGCGACGCGGGGTCGAGCAGGCACTTGAACGCGTAGTTCGTGTACGCCTGCGTGTAGTTGAGCACCGAATTGACCGGGTGCGGCACCTGGGCCGAGGTGCCGGCGTAGTCGACGTGGATCGTCCCGCCGACGATCGTGACCGCGCACCGGATCAGCAGCGGCTCGTCGAATCCGTCCAGGCGGATCTCGTCCTCGTAGCGGCCTTCGGGCAACGCCTCGATCGCGCCGCGCATGCTCGCCTCGGAGCGGGCGAGGATGTCGTCGACGAAGGTGTCGAGCGACACCAGTCCTTCGGAGTCGAGCAGTGCGATCAGGCGACCTGCCGCCTGATCGTAGGCGACGAGCTGCGCGCGGATGTCACCGAGCGTCTCGTCGGGTGCGCGCAGGTTCTGTCGCAGGAACGCGACCACCACCGGGTTCTCGACGCCGCGCTCGACCAGCTTGCAGATCGGGATCGTCAGCCCCTCCTCGAACGAGTCCTTCGCCGTCACCGACGGTGCCCCGCCGATGTCCACGCTGTGGAAGGTCGAGCCGATGAAGGCGGTCAGCACGCCTGCCCGGAACACGGGCCGCACCATCGTGATGTCGTTGAGGTGACCGGTGCCGTGCCAGGGATCGTTGGAGATCAGCACGTCGCCCGGCTCGAGTGTCGCGAAGTCCACCGCCTCGCGCATCGCCGCCAGCGTGCGCGGCATCGTTCCGATGAACGACGGCACGCTCCTGGACGACTGCACGATCTGCCTTCCCCGGGCGTCGAGCAGGCCCAGCGCCATGTCCCAGTTGTCCCGCACCACCGAAGAGAACGAGGTCCTCAGGAAGACTTGGGCCGCCTCGTCGATGAACCCCGACAGCCGTTGCCAGATGATGCCCGTGCGCAATGCGTCGATCGATGCCATCGTCGGTCTCCCTGCCTCCCTGCCTGCCGCGCCCCGTCGGGCCGATCATAGCCCGGGTGACGTCTGCCTGCCTCGTCGTCCGGTCCGAAATCGGTCCGTCGAGGGCGCGCGGGTACGCCGGCTGTGTCATGCTCCGACCGACACGCGACCCGCGCCGCAGCGGCGCGGTTTCCCGGAGGACGACCTCATGATCGAACGACCCGAAGTGGTGCCGAGTGTCTCGGATGCGCTGATCGATGCCTTCGCAGCCACCGGCACGCGGCGCATGTTCGGCGTGCCCGGAGGGGGCAGCAGCCTGGACCTGATCGCGTCGGCCGAGCGGGTCGGGATGCGCTTCGTGCTCGCCAGGCACGAGGGCGCGGCGGCGATGATGGCCGCGGCGACGGCCGAACTCGACGGTGCGATCGGCGTCGCGATCACCACCAAGGGGCCGGGCACGGCGAACGCCACCAACGGCGTGGCCCACGCCGCGCTCGACCGTGCGCCGATCGCGATCGTCACCGATGGCTTCGCACCGGCGCACCGCGCCTACGTGAGCCATCAGTGGTTCGATCAGCAGGCGCTGTTCGCGCCGCTCGTCAAGGGGCATGCGACGTTCGCCGATCGTCCGACCCGACACCGGATCGACGCGTTGGTCGCGGCGGCACTCGCGCCGGTGCGCGGGCCGGTGCACGTGGAACTGACCGCGGCCGCGGCCCGTGCGCCGCTGGCGACGGCTGGCACCGACCCGGCGGCGACACGCCGGTCCGGCGATCGTGCCGGGGACGCCGCCGGCGTCGATGCCCGCGCGCTCTCGCGGGCGGCCGAGATGGTGGCGAATGCGAGGCGTCCGGTCGTCGTCGTCGGCCTGGAATGCTGTGATCCCGGGGTCGCGGCGCTGGCTCGGCGCTGGATCGACGCGCTGGCGTGCGCGGCGCTGGTCACCTACAAGGCGAAAGGCGTGATCGCGGACGACTCGCCGTATTTCGCCGGCATCTACACCGGTGGTGCAGCCGAGACGGCGATCGTCCGCGAGGCAGACCTGATCGTGCTGCTGGGCGCCGATCCGGTCGAATTCATCCTCCAGCCCTGGCCGCACGCGCTGCCCGTGCTCGAGATCGGCTGGCGGCGCCACGCGCTCCGCTACGTCGAACCGACGCACGCAGTCCACGGCGACCTGCGCGCGAGCCTCGAGGCGCTGGTCGGCACTGTGCGCACCGCTGCCTGGGACACCACACGCATCGGCGCGCTGCGCGACGGCTTTCGCGACAGCCTCGCGTATCCCGAGCCCCCCGGCGCCGGCGACGGATGCGCGCTCGGGGCGCAACGCGTCGTGACGCTGGCCGCCGACGCGTGCAAGGGGTTCTCGCAACGCCCGCGCGTGACCGTCGATGCCGGCGCGCACATGTTCTCCGCCACCACGTTCTGGCCATGCGACGCGCCTCGCGACCTGCTGATCTCGAACGGCCTGGCGACGATGGGCTTCGCGCTTCCCGCCGCGATCGCGTCGGCGCTGCACGACTCCGACCGGAAGACGATCGCGTTCACCGGCGACGGCGGGCTGCTGATGTGCCTCGGCGAACTCGCGACCGCGGTCGAGCAGCGCGCGAACATCGTCGTGATCGTGTTCAACGACGGGGCGCTCTCGCTGATCGATATCAAGCAGCAGCAACGCGCGCTGGCGCCACTCGGCGTACGGTGGGACCGGCACGACTTCGCTGCGGCGATGAACGCCTTCGGCGGCCTCGGCCTCCACGCGCGCGACGGTGATGCGTACGCGCGGGCGCTGTCCAAGGCGCTCGCACACGACGGCCCCTCGCTGATCGACGTACGGGTCGATCCATCGGGCTACCCGGGACAACTTCGCGCGCTCAGGGGCTGACGATGTGGACGCCCGAAGTCATCCTGGTCGACGGCGAACTGATCCCCTTCGCCGAGGCGTCGGTGCATCCGCTGTCGCTGGCGGTCGCGTACGCGACCACCGTGTTCGAGGGCCTTCGGGCCTATCGAAATCCCGTCACCGGTGGGTACGCGCTGTTTCGGCTCGACGATCACCTCAGGCGCCTGAAGGCCGGCATGAAGGTCATGCGCTTCGAGGACACGCTCGACCTCGGTTCGCTGAAGTCGAAGCTGGCCGAGCTGATCGCCGCCAACCGGCCCGATGACGACGTCTACATCCGCCTTCTCGTCTACATCAAGGGCATCGGCCTGATGGCGACCCGGGGGCCCGTCGGCTACACCGCCGCGGCGGTGCCGCGAGACAAGCCCCGCTACGCGGAGCGCGGCATGCACGTCGGCGTCAGTTCGTGGAGCCGGCTTGCCGACAATGCCAGCCCGCCGCGGATCAAGGCGACCGCCAACTACCACAATGCGCGGCTCGCGCACCTGCAGGCGCAGGCGGACGGCTACGACGGTGCGCTGATGCTGACACCGGCGGGAAAGGTGTCGGAGGCGCCGATCGCGTGCTTCTTCATGGTGCGCGACGGCCGGTTGATCACGCCTTCGTCCTCGAGCAACATCCTGGAGAGCATCACCCGCGACACGATCCTCACGCTCCACCAGGCGCAGACCGGCCAGGCGGTGATCGAGCGCGACGTCGACCGCAGCGAACTGTATCTCGCCGAGGAGGCCTTCCTGTGCGGTACGGGGCAGGAGATCTCGCCGGTCGTCTCGATCGACCGGCTGCCGGTCGGCGGCGGCGAACCGGGTCCGGTGACCCGGATGCTCCAGGCACGCTACGCTGACACGGTGCGCGGCATGTGCGAGGATTCGCGAGGCTGGCTCACGCCCGTCGGCTGAACGAGGTTCGTGCGGCCGGTCGGGGGCGCGGGCGCGGCCCGCCGACCGGACGAGCCCCACACGAGGACATGCCCATGACCGCCACCACGCCCTTCTTCGCCGACGAGGCTTCGCTCGGCCCGCTCGATTCCCGCTACCTCGACGTCGCGTCATTGCCCTGGAAGCCGACACCGTGTCCGGGCATCGACATGAAGGTGCTGCTCGAAGACCCGCAGACCGGCCTCCTGACGGCGCTGTTCCGTTGGGCGCCGGGCAGCGAGCTGCCGTTGCACGAACACGTCGAGATCGAGCAGACCTACGTCCTCGAGGGCAGCCTGGTCGATGCCGAAGGCACTGCCAGCGCTGGCGACTTCGTGTGGCGACCGCGCGGCAATCGCCATGTCGCACGGTCGCCCGACGGGGCGCTGGTGATCGCGTTCTTCCTGAAGCCGAATCGCTTCCTCACGGGCCCGCTCGCCGGCACCGAGCTGAGCTGACCGGTTCCGCGCAGGGCGGGCCGCCCGCACGGATCGGAGGAGGCGCGGCACCGGACCGTGCGTGGGAGGCGATCCGCGCGCCGATCCGGCAGGGGCGCGGATCGTCCGTTGGTCCGCACCCTCCTCCCGCTCGCGCCGATCGAGCCCCACGACGAGCGCGGCGTAGGGAAGACTCCGCGCGGGATCCAGGCGGAGTGTCGACGATGAACCGGGTTGCTCTTGGGCTGTCGCTGATGGGAACGGCCGCGGCGGCGCACGCGCAGGGGCGCTGGATGGCGGTGCTGGGCGACGGACACACGTCGGTCTTCATCGCCTTCAACATCCTGCTGACGTTCTACTTCGTCTGGCGGTTCGACCGCTTCGCCGTCGTTCACGGACCCGAGATCCTCACGACGGTCGGCATCTTCGGATGCTTTCTCGGCATCGCGATGGCGCTGCTGGATTTCGATGCGTCCAACGTCAGCGCCAGCGTTCCCCAGCTTCTCGACGGCGTCAAGACGGCATTCTGGGCCTCGGTGAGCGGCGTCGGCGGCGCACTGGTCATCCGCTTCAGGCACCAGTTCCAGCGCAAGCCGATCAATCTCGGGGCCGGCGCGCCCAAGGGCGCGACGCTCGACGACGTCGTGACGAGTCTCCAGTCGCTGCAGCGAAGCCTGTCGGGCGACGCGGAGGGATCGCTGCTGTCGCAGCTGAAGATGATGCGACAGGATCAGGCCGATCAACTCGGGGCGCTACGCGTGTCCTTCGACACCTTCGCGAAGCGGATGGCAAAAGACGGCAGCCAGGCGCTGATCGACGCGCTGCGGGTGGTCATCGCCGACTTCAACGCGAAGATCACCGAGCAGTTCGGCGACAACTTCCGGCAGCTGAACCAGGCCGTCGAGAAGCTGGTCGTGTGGCAGGCGCAGTATCGGACCGAACTGGAGCAATTGCAGCGGACCAACGCCGCCGTCTCCGCTTCGCTGTCCGAGGCGTCATCCAACCTCGGGCGGATGGTCGTTCAGTCCGAAGGCTTCGTGACATCGGCGGAGAAGCTCGAGAGCCTCGTGCTGACCGTCGAACGCGAGTACGACCTGATGCTGTCCGCGCAGCAATCCATGGTGGAGGTGCTGTCGCAGATGCGCAGCGTCACCCCGGAGTTCTCGGCGAAGTTCGACCAGATGCTTGCGGCAATCCGCGTCGGCGTCGACGGGCTCGTCGACACGATGAACGCGAGCACGACCCGGACCGGTGCGGAGATGGAAGCCGCGACACGGAACCTGGGTGCACGATTGCAGGCCGCGCAGGCCGAACTCCAGGCGCTGCTGGCCGATACGGCCCGGCGCACCGGGGACGATGTGCTCGCGAACCTCACCAAGTCCGGCGAACTGATGCGCCGGGGCGTCGAGACGCTCGACCAGGGCATGCAGGAGGAGCTGAACCGGAGCCTCGAGATCATGGGTCGGCAGCTCGCATCACTTTCCGAGAAGTTCGTGCGCGACTACGAGCCGCTCACCGTACGACTGCGCGAAGTCGTCGCGATCGCCGAGCGCGTCGGCTGATCTCGCCGTGGACGAGCAATCGAGCAACCAGTCGCACTGGATTCCGCTCGCGGATCTGATGACCGGGCTGATGATGGTCTTCATGCTGCTGACGGCGGCATTCATGCTCCGTGTCGAGCAGACCACCACGCTCGTCGTGCGAGAGTACGTCGATACGAAGGACGAGATGTTGCGCGCGCTGCAAAGGGAGTTCGCGAAGGACCTGCAGCAGTGGAACGCGACGATCCTCGGCGACATGACGATCCGGTTCAACGACCCGACCGCCCTGTTCGCGACCGGCTCGGCGACGCTCCAGCCGCGGTTCAGGCAGCAACTTGCAGACTTCTTTCCCCGCTATATCGACCTGCTCTATTCGGACAAGTTCCGCGCGACGATCACCGAAATCCGGATCGAAGGGCACACGAGCGCGTTCTGGGCCGGTGCGCCGGACGCGCGCAATGCCTACTTCCAGAACATGCGCCTCTCCCAGGAGCGAACGCGGTCGACGCTCGAGTTCCTGTTCTCGCTGCCGAAGGTGCAGGGCCGCGAGCCGTGGCTGGTCGAGCGGCTGACGGCCAACGGCCTGTCCTCGTCACGACCGGTCACCGACGGTGGTCAGGCTCTCGCAGGCAGTGCCGCGCTGAACCAGCGCGTCGAGTTCCGGATCGTGACGAACGCGGACGAGCGCATCGGCCGGATCGTCAAGTCGATCGGCGCCAACGGAACATGAAGCTCGACTGCCACCGCTTCGCCGTGCCGCTCGACGAGTTGCGTCGGCGTATGGGCGCCGATCTCGTCGACGCCTATGTCCGACCCACGACGCTGCCGCCCCCGGACCTCGGGAAGGACCTCGCCGGCGACGGCGTCGACGTCGACCTGCACAGTCTCGAGACGCTGGCCGACGGCACGCTCGCGTACCGAGGCCATCGCGTGCTCGTCTACATTCGTGACGTATCGACAGCGGCCGGTGCGCCGTCCCTTCCCCGCTATCACCTCGCCGAGTGCAGGAAGCTCAAGGAGATGCGAAGCGCCAACCGCATCGAGCGCTACGTCGTCGCCAATCGGGACGACGGCCGATTCGTCGTCCATCTCGGCGTCGGTACACCCCGTCTCGTCGCGCTGGCGGTATGCCAGTTCTGCCTGGCGCACGTCGGTTGGAACGGCTTCTCGGGATCGATGCGCTCGGACGAGCGAAGACGTCGCGTCGACGCATTCGAACTCAAGTCCTACTTCGCGAAGTATCCGCGAGACCTGCTCGTTCAAGCGCCGGGGTCGCGCGCCGATACCGATCCGCTCAACGACTATCCGTCGGACTGGCCGGCGATCAGCGCGAGGATGCGGGCGCGGGCAGGCTATCGGTGCAGCGCCTGCGCGATGGTGCTGGACGGCCCTTTGAAGCAGTACCTGGACGTCCATCACCGCAACGGTCGCAGGAACGACTGCCGCCCGGAGAACCTGCAGGTTCTCTGCGTCGCATGCCATGCGCGCCAACCGATGCACCGCCACCTCGCGGACGATCCGCGTCATCGCGCGTTCGTCGCGCTGGGCATACGAACGGCCGCGCCGCGACCGTTCCCGCGCGCCGATTGAACGCATCGGCCCGCCGAGCCCACCCATGGGTCGATGCGTCGACGGGCCCTCCCGGTCGACGCCCCTTGGGTGCGCTCGCCATGTTCGAAAGCCTTCTCCGAACGAGTCAATGGACCGACGTCCTCGGTTATGCGGCGGCAAGTCTCGTGCTGGTGGCGTTCTACGTCCGGTCGATGCGCCGGCTGCGCGGCGTGGCGATCGCGAGCAACGTGCTGTTCATCGCGTACGCAATCGCCGCGCACGCCTTGCCGGTGCTGGTGCTGCATCTGCTGCTGCTGCCGCTGAACGCGTGGCGGCTGCTGCAGATGCGGTCGGCATGCAGTGCGCCGGGACGGATCGCCGCCCCCGGTCAGGGCGAAACGCCGCGCGGCGAGCCAGTCAGGCCGCCGCCGACGCCGGCGAGACGAGGTCGGCCTCGGGCGACGCGAGCCGGAGTGCGTCTACCACGCGTTCGCCGTAGCTGCCGGGGCGCTGCTCGTCGATCACGCGCGCCTTCCGCAGCTTCGCGAGCACGCGCGGGTTGGCTTCGCACAGGAGGACCCTGACGCCGCGGCCACGCAGCTTTCCGATGACTTCCTCCAGCATCTGGATGCCGGTGATGTCCATGAACGGCACGCCCCGCAGCCGGATGATCAGCGTGCGCGGGTCGGTGCGGGTCTGCAACAGCGCTCGTTCGAAGTTCTCCACCGCGCCGAAGAACAGCGGACCCGCGATCTCGTACACCAGGACCCCGTTCGGGAGGCGTTCGATGCCGTGCTCGGCCAGTTCGGCCTGTAGCGCCTTCGCGTCGACCGGTTGCGTCTCGACGACCTCCGCCATGCGTCGCAGGAACTGCAGGATGGCCAGGATCACGCCCACGTTGACCGCGACGACCAGGTCGGCGAAGACCGTCAGGCCGAAGGTGATCAGCAGGATCGCCCGGTCCGCGCCCGGTGCCGTCTTCAGGATGTGCGCGAAGTGCTTCGCCTCGCTCATGTTCCAGGCGACGACGAACAGGATGGCGGACAACGCAGCCAGCGGGATGCTCGATGCCAGCGGTGCCAGGAGCAGCAGCACCGCGACCAGCGTGCCTGCATGGGTGATGCCGGCCAGCGGACTGTTGGCGCCGTTTCGGATGTTGGTGGCCGTGCGGGCGATGGCGCCGGTGGCCGCGAAGCCGCCGAAGAGCGGCGCGGCGATGTTGGCAATGCCCTGCCCGACCAGTTCCTGGTTGGAGTCGTGTCGGGTACCCGCCATGCCGTCGGCCACCACGGCCGACAGCAGCGACTCGATCGCGCCGAGCATCGCGATCGTGAACGCGGGGCCGATGAGCGTGATCAGTTGAGGGACCGACAGGTCGGGCAGCGCGAACGTCGGCAGGCCGACGGGAATCCCGCCGAAGGCGCTGCCGATCGTGGCCACGCCCGGCAGGTGAAGCACGGACTGCAGCGCCGTGGCCACGACCATCGCGACCAGCGGGCCCGGTACCCGCTTCAGCCCAGGCACGCGGGGGGAATGGATCACCAGCAGCAGGCTGAGTGTCGCGATGGCCGCGGTGGCCGGATGAACCTGCGGCAGCACCTGGATCAGGTGCCAGAGCTTCTCGTGGAAGTGCTCTCCCTCGACCTTCGGCAGGCCGAGGAAATCGCGCCACTGCCCGACGAAGATGATCACCCCGATGCCGGCGGTGAAGCCGACGATCACCGGAGCCGGAATGAACTTGATCACGCCTCCCATGCGAGCGAGGCCCATCAACAGCAGGATCACGCCGGCCATCAATGTGGCCACCTGCAGGCCGGCGATGCCGTATTTCGCGGTGACCCCTGCCAGGATCGCGATGAACGCGCCGGTGGGGCCCGCGATCTGCAGGCGACTGCCGCCGAAGAGCGTCACCAGCCCGCCGCCGACGATCGCGGTATAGAGCCCTTGCTCCGGTCGGGCCCCCGACGCGATCGCGAATGCCATCGACAGCGGCAGCGCGACCACGCCGACGATCACGCCGGCCACGATGTTCGGCAACCAGTACTGGCGCGCGTAGAGGCCGGCGCGCTTCGCCTCGAGCAGTGCGATCACGCCGTCGCCTTCATGTCGGTGAGTCCCCGGGAAAGCGGACACGACCGCGGCGCGGCGGTGTCCGGAACATGGCGTCGAATGTGTGTCGAGCGCGTATTTCATTATAATGCAATGCCATGATGGAAGCGCGATGGAACTGAAGACCGCCCGGCTCACCGTCCTCGTCGACCCGGCCAAGAAGAAGGCGTTCGAGCGGCTGTGCGCTGAGCAGGACGTGACGCCCTCGCAGGTCGTACGGCAACTGATCCGCGACTACCTCAGGGCGCATGGCTCCACCTGGCGGCCCAGCGGCGCGAAGGCGCCCGAGCCGCCGAGTCCGGCCCCCGGCAGGAGGCGGCGCCGTTCCCCGGCGAGCTGAGTCGCTGGCCCGGTTCGCGAGCGCGGGGCGCCGCAGCGCGTGCCTGAAGTGCTGCGACAATCGCCCGATCGGTGCCAACGGAGCAGATCCTGAAGACCCCCCCTCCAGCACTCGACGGCACGCTCGAGCGAACGCTGTCGGCGCAGATCGCGTCGTCGCTCGCGCGCGCGATCGTCGAAGGCCGTTACGCACCCGGCGAGCGGCTCAGCGAAGTGGCGCTGGCCGAGGCGCTGTCGGTGAGCCGTTCGCCGTTGCGCGAGGCGCTGCGGATGCTCGAGACGCGTGGCCTGGTCAGGATCACCCCGCAGCGCGGGGCGCGGGTGACCGCGATGTCGCACGAGGAGGTCGTGCAACTGTTCGACATCCGTGCGGTGCTCGTCGGACTCGTCGCGCGGCAGGTCGCGCTGCGCATGGACGCGACGCTTCGGCAAAAGCTCGCGCAATATCGCTCACGGCTGGAGCACTCGAGGAACGACGCCGCCGCCTACGCCACGGCGAGTGCCGAGATCACGCTCGAGCTGGCGGCGGCTTCCGGCAATCCGCGACTCGAGGCGATGCTCCGCTCGTTCGCCGAGCAGATCGGACGCTACGCCAGGCTCGGCCTCTCGAGCGAAGCCCGCAGGGAGCGGTCGCTGCGGAACTGGCGCCGGGTATTCGGCGCACTGGGCGCCGGAGAAGCCGATCTCGCCGAATCGCTGCAGCGACAGCTGGCCACGGAGAACAGGGACGCCGTGCTGGCTGCGCTCGACGACGAGCAGCGATCGACCGTGCCGAAGCCGGGCGCCCGGAAGCGGCGGGTACATCGGAGCACCTGATGTCCGCGGCAGGGGGCGACCCCGCCTGTTGCCGCACTAATGTCGACATTCGACAGTCGAGCGTGTAGGCTTGCGAGGGTGCAACAGCGCTTGCGCGCTGCCCGTCAACGTCGACTGGAAGGATGGCCATCCCCGCCATGCAAGTGAAACCCGAACCCTGTACCGGTCCCTCGGTCTGGCGTGGCCCGGACATGGCCGATCGAGACGATTGGATCGTCCGTCTCGACGACGCCGACATCGCGGCGCTCGATCGTGCGCTGGCCGACGTCAGGCGCGCGGGCCTGGCGATCCATGACGTCGACCGGAATGCCTTCTCGATACCCGCGCTCGCGCCGAAGATTCGTCGGATGCTCGACCTCATCGAGACAGGCCCGGGATTCGTGCTGCTCAAGGGGCTTCCGATCGAACGCTACTCGTCGGCGGACGCCGCGATGATCTACTGGGGCATCGGCGCGCAGATGGGCCCGGCGTTCGCGCAGAACGCACAGGGCGACGTGCTCGGGCACGTGCGCGACCTCGGCGCGGACTGGAAGAAGGACATGCGCGCACGCGGCTACCAGACGCGCATGCGGCTGCCCTTCCACAACGATTCGACCGACGTCGTCGGGCTGCTGTGCCTGCGAAGCGCGAAGTCGGGCGGCGAGTCGCGGATCGTCAGCTCGCCGGCGCTGCACAACGCGTTCCTCACGACCCGCCCCGACCTGTGGGCGGTCATGTGCGAACCGTTCTGCGTCGACCGACGCGGCGAGGAGAGCGAGGGGCAGAAGCCCTGGTACGTCACGCCCTGCTTCAACCATCACGAAGGCCGCCTCTTCGTGCGCTACAACCGCACCTTCATCGAGTCGGCGCAGCGGTTTCCCGAGGTGCCGCGCCTCAGCAAGGCACAGACCGAGGCGCTGGACCTGATGGATGCGCTGTGCAACGATCCCGCCTACTACCTGGACATGCGCTTCGAGCCGGGCGACATGCAGTTCCTCTGCAACTATGACGTGCTGCACAGCCGCAACGACTATGAAGACTGGCCGGAGGCTTCGCGCAAGCGCCACCTGCTCCGACTGTGGCTGCGCACACCGCGGTTCTCGAGCCTTCCGGCCGCGTTCGCCGACCGCAATGCCGACATGATCGCGTGGCAGAAGACGCCACGGGCGCCGGTCTTCGATCACTCGGAGATCGAGGCCGAGCTCGCGCACTGAGACGCAGGCACGCGTCGGCGCGCAGCGGCGCCCAGGCGGCATCACCACCATCGGAGGAGACGGCATGACCGAATCGAGAATCGACCGGCGAAGAAGCCGCCTGCAGGCTGCGGCCGGCTTCCTCGTCACCGCGTCGCTGCTGGCATTCCACGCGACGTCCGTCGCGCTGGCCGCGTACCCCGAGCGACCGGTCCGCATCGTGATTCCGTTCGCGCCGGGCGGCGAGACGGACATCTTCTGTCGCGCGATCTCGGACCGGCTCGGGGCGGCGCTCGGGCAGCCGATCGTCGTCGAGAACAAGCCCGGCGCGACCGGCATCATCGCCTCCGAAGCGGTCGCCAACAGCACACCGGATGGGTATACGCTGATCTTCGGTACGGCGGCCACGCACGCGTTGAACGTGTCGGTATTTCGAAAGCTGCCGTACGACCCCGTCAAGAGCTTCGAGCCGGTCGCGTTCGTCGGCGTGGTTCCGCTCGTGCTCTATGCGCACCCGTCGATGCCGAACACGCTCGGCGACTTCATCGCCAAGCTGAAGGCGGAGCCCTCGAAGTACTCCTACGGTGCAGCGGGCAGCAGCACGAGCCACCTGGGCGTCGAACTGTTCAAGAATGCGGCCGACGTCAAGGCGACCCACGTGCCGTACAAGGGCACCGGTCCGGCACTCGTGGATACCGTCGCCGGCCACGTTCACTTCATGGGCGCTTCGGTCGGCGTCGGGCGGGAGATGGCGCGCAGCGGCAAGATCAACGCGATCGCGGTGATGAGCCGCACGAGGCTGGCCGCCGCGCCGGACGTACCGACCTTTGCCGAGTCGGGCCTGCCGCTGGAGGTCGGTACCTGGAATGTCGTCATGGCGCCCAAGGGCACGCCCGCCGCGGTCGTGAACAGGCTCAATGCCGCCATCAACGAGACCCTGCGCGATCCGGCGATCCGCACGAAGCTGGCGTCGCTCGGCATCACCCCGATCAGCGATTCGACGCCCTCTGGCACCCGCGAACGCGTGGAGGCCGAGATCGCTCAGTGGGCGAAGGCTTTTTCGCTGTCGGGCGCGAGCCCGCAATGACGCTGCCGATGAGGAGTGCAGACCGATGATCGAGACGCAAGCGACGCAGGAGGTGGCCGACCCTGCGGCACTTCCCGTCTTCGCCAATGCCCAGGCTTGGTACGGGCCGGACATGGCGCGCCGGACGGACTGGATCCACGAATTCACGTCCGACGAGCTGGCCGAAATCGACCGCTCGGTACGACGGGCGGACGCCAGCGGCCGCGACATCCTCGAGCTGACTCGCGACGATCTGGCGCTTCCCGGACTCCGCGCCCGGCTCGCCGACGCGCGGCAGGCCGTACTTCACGGACGCGGTTTCCAGATCTTCCGGGGGATTCCCGTCGATCGCTATTCCATGCGCCAGTCGGCCATCGCCTACTGGGCGCTCGGACTGCATCTCGGCGAACCGGTGTCGCAGAACGGCAAGGGCCACGTGCTGGGGCATGTGACGAATCTCGGCCTGGACTACGCGGACCCGGAGGTTCGCGGCTATCAGACGGCGGTCCGCCTCAACTACCACACCGACTCGTCCGACATCGTCGGGCTGCTGTGCCTGCGGACATCCAAGTCGGGCGGATTGTCGTCCATCGCGAGTTCGACGACGGTCTGGAACGAACTGGTTGCGCGCCGCCCCGATCATGCGCGCACGCTGCTCGGTGAGTTCCATCGAACCCGCTGGGGCGAGGTGCCTGCCGATCGAAAGCCGTACAGTTCGAATCCCATCTTCGTACCCTATGGTGGTCGGATGATCGCGTCCTACGTGCGCAGCGCGATCAACAAGGCGCAGGCAATGCCCGAGGTCCCGCGGATCACGCCCGAGCAGGTCGAGGCGCTCGATCACCTGGATGCGCTCGCTGCCGACCCGTCGATCCACCTGGACATGCGCTTCGACCCCGGCGATGTGCAACTGCTGTGCAACCACTCGATCTTCCACTCGCGCACGGCGTACGAGGATTGGCCCGACCTGGCACGGCGTCGCCACCTGCTCAGGCTCTGGCTCGCCTGCGAGGACGGGCCCGAGCTTCCCCCGTCGCTGCTGGGCCGGCTCGGCGCACTCGGCAACGGCAGGCCGAACGGCATCTGCGTGCCCGGCGTCCGATTCGTCGCACCGCTCGACGCCTGCTGAGGGGCACATCCATGTTCGAGACCCGTGGATGGTGGGCCAGCGCGATGCTGTGCTGCAGCCTCGTCGCAGGCGCGGCGCAGGCCTCCGGGAACTTTCCGACCCGGACGATTCAGGTCGTCGTGCCTTATGCTGCCGGCGGTGCGGTCGACGTGATCGGGCGCATCGTGCTCGAACAGGCGGCGAAACAGCTCGGACAGTCGATCGTCGTGCTGAATCGGCCCGGTGCGAACGCCAACATCGGTCCGAGCATCGCCGCGCAGGCCGCACCCGACGGCTACACGCTGCTCGCGAGCTCCAGCGCGACGGTGATCAATCCGGTCGTCGACAGCAAGATCGGCTGGAGCCGGGACAGCTTCGTTCCGATCGCCCGTGTCGGACAGTCGGCCAGCCTCGTCGTCGTGCCCGCGTCGTCGGGGCACACGAGCTTCGCCGAGTTCATCGCGCACGCGAAGGCGAATCCCGGCCTGACGACGCCGGTCACCGGCTTCGGTTCGTCGCAGGCCGTGGCCAGGGAGTCCTTCGCGCGGGTGACCGGTATCGAGCTGCTCGACGTAGCCTACAAGGGCGGCGTGAGCTTCATCCCCGACCTTCTCGCGGGAACGCTCGCGGTCTCGGTGTCGCCGATCAACGTGGTGACCCGGCTCGTCAAGGACGGCAAGCTCGTCGCGCTGGCCAACACCGGCGAGCGGCGCTCGTCCCTGCTGCCGGACGTACCGACGATGGCCGAACTCGGCTACCCGGAAGCCACGTCGGTGAGCTGGTTCGGCTTCCACGCGCCGGCAGGCACGCCGCCCGCGGTGGTCGCGCGGTTGTCGGCAGCGTTGCGCGCCGCAGTCGAGGAGCCGGAGGTGAAGGCGCGGATCACGGCGCTGGGGGCCGAGACGGCGTACCTCGACACCCTCGATTTCGAGCGCTTCCTTGCCAAGGAACTCGAGCGCGCCGAGGTGTTCGTTGCGTCGCTGAAGCCGGGGCGCTAGCGCAAGCCGCCGATCGGTCGGCGACGTGCGTGCTCACGCTAGGCGTCGTGTGGCTCCCGCCTGATGACCGGCATGGGCTTCCCGCTCCAGGTGAAGCGATAGCGGGCGTGGCGTCGGACGTGCTGCACCAGCACCGGTCGAAAGCATGCGATGCAGGTGCCGCCCGGACGTCTGACGCTCGGATAGACGATGCCGGCCGATCCTTCGTCGAACAATTGCTCGGCGAGTGCCTGCGAGGCGACGTACGAGGTCGGATCGAGGCACTCCTCGACATCGGCGACCTCGCGAAGATCATGGAAGTCGCCGGAGAAGTCGGCGAGCAGGTCGTCCCAGGTCAGGCTCTGCTCGAAACAGTTCACCTCGGCGAGTTCGACGGACTTGTGCCACGCGACCTCGGCCTGCGCGGTGCGGAGCTCGAACCCGGCGTACCACGCGCCCCGATCGGGGCCGTTGAAGCGGCTGCCGAGCGGATGCGCGTGGCAGAACGCTGCATTGACGGTGCGCCACCAGGGCACGCCGAAGACGAGTTCCTCGGGTCCGATGCCGGGCAGCAGCGCGTTCTCCGCCAGCACGCGCTCGTTGCTCGCCTGGTCGAGCTCGAACAGTGCCGCGAGATCGGCATCGTCGTCGGCCAGACGCACCAGCACGCTGTCGCCGGCCTCGAGGTACTTCGACGGGATCAGGCGGTGCGTATCGCGACGACGCAGCGCTGAGACGGGAGGACGCTTCATTCGCCGGCCCGACGGCTCATGCGCCGCCGCGCCGCGCGTCGAGCAGGCGGCGCAGTGCGACGAAGGCGGGCAGTCCGCCCTCGAGCAGGTAGGCAAGCGGCGTACGGCCGCCGAAGAGGCGATTGGTGTTGGGCAGCTGCATCCAGCGATCGGCGAGCGATTCGTCGTACAGGACGTTCAGCGCCTTGAATATCCCGATGAGCAACGACGCGCGCCGCAGCCGATCCTCGTCGGTCAGCCGCTCGGGATGCTTCTTGAGTTCGTAGAACGCGCCGTTCGACATGTTGCCGAGCAGCCGGCGCGCGTCCTCGTCGCGGACGTGCCAGTGCTCGACGATCTTCAGGAAGCCGCGCGCCGCGGCCGGGCCGAGTCGCTCGCGCTCGCGCGGGTCGGACAGGTCGACGATCGCGGAGGGGCCGTAGCGGGTCCGGGGATAGGAAAGTACCGCTGACATGAGTCGCTCCAGTTATGGAGAGAATATGGTACTGAATCCATTGAATGTCAATGGGTGGGCGCCGTGCGGCGCGAGCGTTGCCCCGCGCGGCGCGCACTGCCGCGGTTGACGCGCTTTCTCCGCCGTTGCTATAGTGAACCGCGAATTAACCAGAAGGTTAATTGAATGAGCTGGTCGATCTTCTACGGGGACATCCACAACCACAACGCGCACGGCTACGGTGTCGGCTCGATCGAGCGATCCGTGGACATCGCCCGCACGCACCTCGACTTCTTCGCATTCACCGGCCATTCCAGCTGGCACGACATGGTGCCGATGGAAGGCGGGCGCGAGCAGCACTGGGCCAGGGGCTTCGCGCGGCTCCGCGAGACCTGGCCTCGCGTCCAGCGAGTGATCGCCGATGCGAACCGCGACGGCGCGTTCTGCGCATTCCTCGGTTTCGAGTGGCACTCGTCGCGGTTCGGCGACCAATGCGTCGTCTTCCCCCAGGATCATCGTCCGATCCACTATGCCCACGACCTCGATGCGCTGCGCGCCTTCTGCATGGAAGAACGTGCGCTGATGATCCCGCATCATCTCGCGTATCCGAGCGGTCACCGCGGTGTCGACTGGGACCGGTTCGACGAGTGCTGCACGCCGGTGGTCGAGGTGTTCTCCGAGCACGGCAACGCGGAGGACGATCGCGGACCGTTCACCTACCACACCCACTCGATGGGTGGGCGCGAGACGGCGAACACCGTGCGCGCGGCACTCGCGCGTGGCCTGCGATTCGGCTTCGTCGGCTCTTCCGACGACCACGCGGGCTTTCCGGGCGCCTGGGGCGAGGGACTGATGGCGGCGCTCTGCGAGGACCTGTCGCGCGAACGGATCCTCGAGGCGATCCGCTCGCGCCGCGTCTACGCGCTGACCGGAGACCGGATCGAGGTTGCATTCAGCGTCGATGGCGCGCCGATGGGCGCCTGCATCGAGGCGGGCAATGCGGTCGAGGTCGCCTACCGCGTCAGTGGCCGCGACGAACTCGACGTCGTCGAGGTGATCCAGGACGGCCTCGTCGTGCACCGCAGTTTCCCGAGCATGTCGGGCGTTGCCGCCGAGGCGCTGGCACAGCCGGTTCAACTGCGCCTCGAGTGGGGCTGGGGGCCATGGGGCGCGCTTGCCCTGGACCGCGTGACCGACTGGGGTTTCGAGGTCTCGCTGTCGGGCGCGCGGCTCCTTCGCCACTTCCCGTGCCTTCAGAGCATGCCCTTCGACGAGCAGCGTCGCCATCGCTTCGTCGCCGCCGCCGACGGTCATCGGCTGACGGTCCGTTCGTACACCGCCCGGCAGAACGCCTACCGGGAGAATCCGAACCAGAGCGTCGTCCTCGAGGTGGCCGGGCGCGCCGACGCGATCCTGGCGATCGACATGGATGCGCCGGTGGCGATGCGCACCGAGACGACGCTCGGTCGGCTGCTCGACGGTTCCTCGCACCATTTCACCGGGCCGTTTCCGAAGGAGGCGTGGCAGTGGCACCGGGTCGTGCCCATGGCAGCGTCGGCGCTCGAGGACCGCGTCGTGCTGCCGGTGCCCACCACGCGCAGCCACGTCTATCTGCGGGTCCGACAGAAGAACGGCCACATGGCCTGGGTCAGCCCGGTCTTCATCAATCATCGCTGAGCGCTTCGCCGCCGAGGTACGGATGTCCAGGATCGAACGCATCGAGGTCTTCGCTGTGCGCATGCCCACGAAGGCCGTGCTGACCCTGCCGCGCGGGCCGTCGCGCACCATCGCGGAAGGCAAGCGCAACGTGCTGGTGAAGATGACCGACGACGCCGGCAACGTCGGCTGGGGCGAGGCCGGCCCGAGCCGGCGGTGGTCGGCCGAAACGGTGGAATCCTGCGCGACGACGATCCGCACCTATCTCGCGCCGGCGCTGATCGGCCACGACCTGTTCGACATCGCAGGCGCGCACGCGCGGATGAACACCGAGCTCGCGCCGGGGCTCGATCCGGGCCAGCCGATCGCCAAGTGCGCGATGGACGTCGCGCTGCACGACCTGATCTGCCGCCGCCTCGGCATACCGCTGCAGAGCTGGCTCGGCGCGAAGCGGCTCGACCGCGTGCGCCTCGCGCGGCTGGTCTCGGCGGCGACGCCCGACGAAGCCGCCGGGATCACGACACGCGCGCTCGCCGAGGGCTTCGAGGGCTTCAAGGTCAAGGTCGGGCACGACAAGGCGCTCGACCTCGCGATCGTCGAGGCCGTCGTGGCGGCGGCGCCCGACGCGTACGTGTGGGCCGACGCGAACCAGGGCTACACGCTCGACGAGGCGATCCGGATGGCACGCGGCTTCGAGCGGCTCGGCCTGACCCTCTTCGAGCAGCCGGTGCCGATGAGCGAAGTCTACGCGATGAAGAAGCTGCTGTCGGCGACCTCGATGACGATCGGGCTCGACGAGGCCGCGATCGGCATCCCGTTCGTCGTCGAACTGATCCGCCGCGAGGCGGTCGAGTGTCTGGCGATCAAGGTGTCGAAGGTCGGCGGTATCCATTACGCGCGCCAGATGTGCGATCTCGCGCTGAACGCGGGGCTGAAGCTGATCGGCTCGGGCCTGCAGGACGCGCCGATCGGCTTCGCCGCGTCGGTGCACCTGTTCGCCGCCTACGGGATGAGCGATCCGGTCGATCTCAACGGGCCGCAATTCATCGCGGACGACTACCTCAGGACGCCCTTCCCCATCGAGCGGCAGACGGCCTTCGTGCCGACCGGCCCGGGACTCGGCATCGAGATCGACGAGGCGAAGGTCGCAGCCCTCGCGCTCGACGGCGTACTGCCGACATGAGCACCGCACGGCGACCGGGAGCGGCACGATGAGATTCGCAGCACATGCATGGCGCGCCGCGCTCCCGCGTTTCTTGCTTGCCCTCGTCGTCGCCGGCGCGGGCTCGGGTGTCGTCCGCGCGCAATCGTCGGTGCCTGCCTCCGCCCCGTCGTTCCCGTCGAAGCCGGTGCGCATCGTCGTCCCGTTCCCGCCGGGCGGTTCGACCGACATCACGGCTCGCGTCGTCGCGGCGGAACTGTCGGCACGATGGAAGCAGACGGTACTCGTCGAGAACCGGCCGGGCGCTGCCGCCAACATCGGTGCCGAGGCGGTCGCGCGGGCCGCACCGGACGGGCACGTGATGCTGCTGGGCACGACGGCGCTGCCGATCAGCGCGGCGACCTTCGACAAGCTCGCCTACGATCCGGCGCGAGACCTTCAGCCGGTGACACTGGTGTCGACGATCGCCAACGTGCTCGTGGTGAATCCGAAGGTGCCGGCGGACTCGGCCCGCGCGTTCATCGCGTACGCGAAGGCGAACCCGAACAAGCTGAACTATGCGTCGCCCGGTGCGGCGACCGGCCAGCGGATGACCTACGAACTGATCAAGCAGGCGACCGGCATCGACGTCGTCCACGTGCCCTACAAGGGCGGCGCGCCCGCCGGACAGGCCGTCGTGGGCGGTGAGGTCGAGAGCATGATCATGAACGTCGTCGAGGCGGTGCCGCTGGTCAAGGCGGGACGACTGCGTGCGCTCGCCGTCACCACGCGTGATCGCAGCGCGCTGCTGCCGGACGTGCCGACGGTCGACGAGACGATCGTGTCGGGCATCGACACGGCGGTCTGGCAGGGGGTGCTGGTGCCGGCCGCGACGCCTGCCGCGATCGTCGCGACGATCGCCGCGGCCTGGCGCGATGCGCTCGCGGAACCCACGATCAGGGAACGCCTCGAGGGCATGGGCATGCAGATCGTCGCAGGCACGCCGGCGCAGTTCGGCGCGTTCCTGACGACCGAGTTCGAGCAATGGGCGCGCGTCGCCCGGATCGGCGGCATCCGCGCCGAATGACAGGAGGATCCATCGTGAAGCGTTTCGTACCTGCAACCCGGACCCTTTCCTCCATCCTGGCGGGTGCGGCGGTCGCTGCGGCTGCCGCGATGGTGGCGCTCGTGCCATCGGTCGCCGGCGCCGCCGACTGGCCCGACAAGCCGATCCGGCTCGTCGTCGCGTTCCCGCCGGGCGGCTCGACCGACCTGGCGGCGCGAACGATCGCCGAGAAGCTCGGCCAATCGCTGGGCCAGCCGGTGATCGTCGAGAACAAGCCGGGCGCGAGCGGCAACATCGGTGCGGAACTCGTCGCGCGTGCCGCGCCGGACGGCAACACGCTGCTGATGGCGGCCACTTCCTTCGCGACGAGTCCAGCGTTCTTTCCGAACCTGTCGTGGAGCCCCACCAAGGACTTCGCGCCGATCTCGATGGTTGCGACCGTGCCGATCGTCGTCGTCGTCCACCCGTCGGTCCCGGCCATGAACGCGGCCGAGCTGATCGCTCATGCGAAGGCCAACCCGGGCAAGCTCAACATGGCATCGCCGGGGGCGGCGACGCTCACGCGCCTGTCGGGCGAGATGTTCCGGCTCAAGGCGGGCATCGAGTGGACCACCGTCCACTACAAGGGCGGGCCGCCGGCCGTGCAGGACCTGCTCGGCGGCGTCGCGCAGGTGATGTTCGCGAATGCGTCGGACGTGATGCAGCACGTGCGCAGCGGCCGCCTGCGCGCGCTGGCGGTGACGACCGCCAAGCGTTCGGAGACGCTGCCGGACCTGCCGACCGTCGCGGAGAGCGGATTGCCGGGGTTCGACGTATCGACCTGGCAAGCGGTGCTGGCGCCGGCGGGTACGCCGCAGCCGATCGTCGAGCGGCTCAATGCCGAGATCGTCCGCATCATGGCGATGCCGGAAGTCCGGCAGAAGTTCTTCGGATTCGGCACCGACGCGGTCACCAGCACGCCGCAGGCACTCGGCAAGTTCCTGGAGCGCGAGGTCGCGTCGATTGCCGGGATCGTCAGGCAGGTCGGCGCCAAGATCGATTAGACGCCGGCGGCCTCGCGAGCTTCCCGTCGGCCGCGACGCACGCGACCGACAGGCTGTCGGCTTGTCGACGAATGCGCTCGTCGCCTAGAATTTCGACTCTGGTCCGCCTCAGGACTCAGCCATGCGATCCGCTGAATCCGTGGCCGGGCGGCGGTTGCACATCGTCGTGCGCACTGGTGCCGAACGCGGATGCAATGATGATCGAGGCACTCCGGGCGGAGAATGCCGAACTGCGCCGTCGGCTGGACCTGGCCGAGCAGGCGATCCGCGGCGTGCCCGCCGGTGCCGGGGCGCGTGACGCGCCGGCGAGCAGTGGCGTCGATGCCGATGACCCGCCGATGCGGCTGTTCGTCGATCGGATGCAGCAGGGGGCGGCGACGCTGCGCCCGGACGGGACCATCGCATTCTGCAACCGGCAGCTCGAGGCGCTGCTCGGACTGCCACCTGGCCGGCTCGTCGGTGCACGCTTCGCGACCTTCGTCGCCGCGGACGATCGCGAGGCCTTCGATCTGCTGTGCCGGCAGGTCGGATCGGGGGCGAGCCAGCGCGCGCTGCGCCTTCGACGAGACGATGGTGTCCTGGTCGCGACGCGCCTGACCCTCGACGCGTGCGCGCAGGCCGGCGAACCGACGACGATCCTGCTCGCGACCGGGCTGCCGGCGCACGAGCACGCCGAGGAGGCGCGGCCGGTCGCCAAGGGCACCCGCGTCGGCGGGCACGCTCACGGCGACCTGGGCTTGCCACCCAGCGAGGCGCGCCTTCAGGCGGTGGTGTCCAACCTGCCCGGCGGCGCGGCCTTCGTCGTCGATCGCGACCTTCGCTACCTGCTGGCCCGGGGCGAAGCACTTAGCGACCTCGGCATGAAGCCGTCCGACTTCGAAGGCAGAACCGTCTTCGACGCACTCGATCCCGACACTGCCGCAGACTACAGCGCGCGCTATCGGCGGACGCTCGAGGGCGAGCCCTTCACCTACGAGCACGAGATCGCCGGCCGCGTGTTCGAGTCGCGAGGGGTGCCGCTGCGCTCGGCGGCCGGCGACATCTACGGCGTGCTGGCGTTCTCGGTCGACGTCACCGCGCGCAAGCACGCCGAGAACGCACTGCGGGTCGCCGGCGACAGCTTCCGACAGCTCGTCGAGCAGTCACCGTTCGGCGTCTATGCGGTCGATGCCGACTTCCGGCTGGCGATGGTCAGCGCCGGCGCGCGCAGGATCTTCGCCAACGTGCAACCGCTGCTCGGACGCAACTTCGACGACGTGCTGCGCATCCTGTGGCCGGAGCCCTTCGTGGGCGAAGCCCTCGGGCGCTTCCGCCACACGCTCGCGACCGGCGAGCCCTACCACGCCCCGAGCACCGTCGAGACCCGCGCCGACATCGAGGCGACCGAGTCGTACGACTGGAAGATCGAGCGGGTGATCCTGCCCGACGGCAGGCCCGGGGTGATCTGCCACTTCTACGATCTCTCCGAGCGGCAGCGCTACGAGGAATCGCTGCGCGTCGCGCGCGCCCGCCTGGAGACGGCGCTGGCCGCTTCGCAGATCGTCCTGTTTCACCAGGATCGGGATCTGCGCTACACCTGGATCCACAACCCGCAGCTCGGTTTCACCGTCGACGACGTCGTCGGCAGGCGTGGCGACGAGCTGTTTCCGCACGCCGGCGCCATGGCCGAGGTCGAGTCCGTCAAGCGGCGTGCGATGCAGACCGGCCTGCCGCAGCGCGAGGAGGTGTGCGTGCCGCACGAGGGCAGGCACCACTACTACGACCTGCTCGTGCAGCCCGACCGCGACACCGACGGCCGGATCACCGGGGTGAACTGCGCAGCGCTCGAGATCACCGGGCGCAAGGAGGTGGAGGCACAGTTGCGCGAGGCCGACCGCAGAAAGGACGAGTTCCTGGCGACGCTCGCGCACGAGCTGCGCAATCCCCTCGCGCCGATCCGGGCCGGGCTGGAGGTCATGAAGCGCGCCGGCGCCGATCGCGAGACGATCGAACGTTCCCGCGCGATGCTGGAGCGCCAGGTCGCGCAGATGACGCGCCTGATCGACGACCTGATGGACATCTCCCGCATCGCCGGTGGGCGGATCGTCCTGCAGAAGTCCAGGATGGCGCTCGCGGACGCGGTGCGCGACGCCGTCGACGCCGCCCGACCGCTCGTCGACGCGAGGGCGCAGTCGCTCGTCGTCGACCTCCCGGCCGAGGCGATCGACATCGACGGGGACCTCGCGCGGCTGTCGCAGGTCTTCGCGAACCTGCTGAACAACGCGGCCAAGTACACCGAGCCCGGCGGCCGGATCCGGCTCGACGTAGAGCGGCAGGGCGAAGTCGCGATCGTTCGCGTGCACGATACCGGGATCGGCATCCCCGCCGACGCGCTGACCCGCATCTTCGACATGTTCGCGCAAGTCGACGGTGCGCTCGACAAGGCACAAGGCGGACTGGGCATCGGGCTGAACCTGGCGAAGCGGCTCATCGAGAAGCACGGTGGCAGTATCGAGGCGAAGAGCGAGGGACCCGGCCGCGGATCGACCTTCGTCGTCCACCTTCCGGTGATTGCCCGATCGCCCGATGCCGACATCGACGCGGCCGTCGACGCTGCGCCGCCCGATGCCCGGCGGCGCGTGCTGGTCGTCGACGACAACCGCGACGCGGCCGACAGCCTGGGCATGCTGCTCGAGCTCGCGGGCCACGTGGCGCAGGTCGCCTACGACGCGCGACAGGGACTCGAGTTGGCCGAGCGCCTGCGACCCGACGTGGTGCTGCTCGACATCGGCCTGCCGGGCCTCGACGGTCACGACGCATGCCGTCGGCTTCGCGCGTGCCCGTGGGGCGAGCGAATCAAGGTGATTGCCGTCACGGGATGGGGACAGGACGACGATCGCCGCCGGTCTCGCGACGCAGGCTTCGATCACCACCTGATCAAGCCGATCGACCCCGGCGCGTTGTTGAAGCTCATCGGGTCGTGAAGCGGCGGCCTCGAGCGCGGAGGGGTTAGACCCGCTCGGATCTAACCCCTCGTTTCCATTGGTCGGGACGGCGGGATTCGACCTCGCGACCCCTTGCACCCCCTGCAAGAAATTGCCCCCGTCGGCTGCGGCTCTTGAGCGACCATATTCTTTGCAATCAGGTACTTAGAGTACAGTGGAATGTTAGGCGTTGTTAGATGACAACGCCACGGTCTGCGATTTCCGAACGTGTTTCCGAACGTGAAACCTGATGCAAGGGGTCGGCAATGGCCGAGAACACGCTGTCCGATGCAAAGGTCCGCAATGCCACGCTCGAGCGCGACGGCCCGTACCTCTCCGATGGCGGGGGGCTCCGGATCCGGCTGCTCGCACCCAGCAGGAACCACCCGAGAGGCGCGAAGATCGCGGAATTCCATTTCAAGGTGAAGGACGACGCCGGCGTGTTCCGGCACGGCGCGATGGCACTCGGGACGTTGGGCGAGCCCTCCACGGCAGCGGATGGCCGGTCTCGCCCCTTCACGTTGGCCGACGCGAAAAGCGCGCGCAACGCGGCGCGCGATCGCTCTTCCGCCGGCACGTCTCCCCCTACGTCGGCACCATCCCGCTGCGGGCGCTGACGCAGGGCCAGATCATGGCCCTGATCGACCGGCTGCTCGCCGACGGCCGGCGTTGCATGGCGAACGTGGTGCTCGCGACGATTCGCCAGTTCAACCGCTGGTGCGAGGTGCGCGAACTGACTGATCGCGATCCGACGGCGAAGATCAGTAAGGCGGACGCCGGCGGCAAGGAGAAGCCGCGCGACCGCACGCTCAGCGTCGAGGAGATCGAGTTGTTGCGCGACCTTCTCCCTGCCTCGGGCCTGCCCGAGCGGGCGCAGCGCGCTGTGTGGCTGATCCTGGCGACAGGCGTACGTGCCGGGGAACTGGCTGGCGCGCGCATCGAGCACGTCGACCTGCATTCGGCGACCTGGTACCTGCCGAAGACGAAGAACGGTGACGAGCATCTGATCCACCTTTCGCCCTTCGCCCTGATGCAAGTGCGAGCGCTGGTCCGGCTGGCCGACGGGTCGCCTTTCCTGATGCCCGGCCGGACCGCGCCGGGCGCCGACCCGACGCCGGTCAGCGAGAAGCAACTGACGAAGCAGATCACCGATCGCCAGCGCGCTGCGCCGTTGCCGGGCCGGTCGAAGGCGACCGGCTCTCTGGTCCTTCCGCGTGGCCTGTGGCGCCCGCACGACCTGCGGCGCACGATGGCAACGCCAATGCGCCGGGAACTGCGGGTGTCGTCCGACGTGATCGAGCGCTGCCTCAACCATCGCCCGCAGGGCATCGTTGCGACGTATCAGGTCGACGAGCTCCTCGACGAGCGCGGCGATGCGTTCTTACGGTGGGGCGCGAAGCTGGCGGAGATCACCGGCGCTGGCCTGCGAGTCGTTGCTACGTGAAGAAGAGCACCGCCGCAGACGTCGTCGGCTTGCCATACCTGCAGCGGCTCGAATCATCGTGGGAAGCGTTCGCCGAGCAGATCGTAGTGCCCGAGTTGCGTGACGGCCTGAAGTACGTTCACCTGACGCTCGAGCGTTACCGTCGGGCTTTCGAGGCCGGGGAGCACTTCGCCTACTCCTGGCAGTCCACTACGCAGGCAAGGAGCGCGTTCCGCTCCCCGAGTGGGCTGCGGATGCGGTCGAGGCGAAACTGCGGCAGTTCTGGTCCCCTGAAGGGCCGCACAGCCTCGACACCCTTTTTGTGGGCACGATCAACGGGGCGCCGATCGCGACGACGGGCAAGAAGGTGGCAACGCAGCGGCGGGTGCTCGCCCAACGTGCCCGGCTGTGGCGTGCGGTGACCGCCGCGATGCGCTAGCGAGGTCTGTCGATCGACGCGGCAATCCGAACGGCTCTCGCTGATGCACGACCGCCCTACCCCTTTCAGGCTCGTCACGCGCGCAAGCTCTTCAACGAGCAAGAGCGAATTCAGGCCGAAGACGCCACGGTCTGGGGCTCGAAACTCGGCGCTTTCTTGCCTGACCCCGAGTAGCGCAACGCTTTGCATGGAATCCGGTGATTCCGTGCAAAGCGTTCCTCGTGAGGCTTAAAGCGGATGGAATCGGTCCTGTCGCAACGACCGGACCACTTTCATGCCTCAATCAACACCGGCCCGCCGAGGCCACGTCGAAGACACGACGGCCTCGCCGAAGCGCGAGTCGTGTCTTCGAATCAAGGAAGGCCGCGCGCAGGGCGCGCAATCGGCATTCGTCACGGACCCGGAAGGTGCACGGCTGCTGAACGTTGGCCTGGGGGCGTTCATGGCGCTCCAGCGTCGGCCCGACTTCCCGCCACCGTTGTGGCTGGGCCCGCGGATGAAGCGCCACGTTCCCGCCGAGTTGCCTGCGTTCGCGCTGGCTCAGCGGAAGGAACCCCGCCCATGGCCGCACAGATCTGGGTCGCCGTCGCCTGCAGCCAGCCGGACCTGCTCGCGGCAGCGCTGGCGCTCGCCGTCATGTTCGCGGCCCACTGAAAGAAAACGCCCGCCGGCGGGGTAGCCGGCAGGCGCAGACGCAACTCATCAGGAACACGCATGATACTGACCAAATCGACAGTATGTATAGCCGGCACCGGGTCGGTGTCTGACATCGAACTGGACCAAACACGACGCTTTCTCCACTGCCTCGCACAGGGCGAACCAGTGACGTTCCAGACGTACTGGGATCCGAAGAGCGAGAAGGAGCCTTCGGGCACCTCGCACGCACGAGTCCTTCACGGCATGCTGGATCAGCAAGCTGCCCGGCTCGGTAAGCTGAACGCCGCCCGTGCCGGCATCTTTGTCGCAGTGAACACGACGGACGGCGCTGGGCGCAAGGCAGAGAACATCATCGCGGTACGCGCACTGGCGCTCGACCTCGACGGCGCGCCGATCGAGCCAGTGCTCGCCGCTGCCGTCACGCCGGACATCGTGGTCGAGTCGAGCTCTGGCAGGTGGCACGTCTACTGGAAGGTCAGCGACTGCCCGCTGGACCGGCTCTCAGGCCTTCAAAGGGCCCCTGCGGCGCGCTTCGGGGGTGATCCCTTGGTGATCGACTTGCCGCGCGTCCTGCGGCTCCCTGGCTTCGTCCACCGGAAGGGCGAGCCGGTGCGCACCGAACTGCGCGAGTGCCGACCGGACATGCCACCGTACCCGGTAGATGTTCTGGTCGAGCGCCTCGGTCTGGACGAGCACGCCCAGCGCCGTGCGCGAACGCGGGGGGCAGCCACTTCCGGCGACGACCGCGACTTAGTGCCCGAGGCGCTCACCGAAGATCAGTGTGCTGACCTCGAGGACGCGCTGTTCTCGTTGAACGCTGACGATCGCGGCAGATGGGTCAACATGAGCCACGCGCTCCGCACCACCGACGACGACGACCGCGCGCGAGACCTCTGGCTGCGCTGGTCGGCGACCTCTACGGCATTCGACCCAGACAATGATCCTGATCGCTGGGAAGGCTTCCGACCGACCCGTACAGGCTGGCGAGCCGTGCTCGAAGCGCAATGACACGGCTGGCGTAATCCGCTTTCTGCATACGACGCGGCACCGCAGGCGAGCGAGATCGCGCTCGCCGCAGAGTTCGGCACGCGAGCGCAGGAACGCTTACGTTGGTCGCCGGGCATGGACTGGATGGCGAACTGTGGCGCCCACTGGTCGCGCGACGAGCAGCTCACCCGGTTCACGGTGGCGAAATAAGTAGCTGTTGACGCAGCCACGAGGGTCGGGAAATCGGCGCGTGTAATCGCGAGCTCGAAGACCGTGAACGGCATCGTGACCCTCGCGCGTGATGAGCACGGAATCGTGACGCCCGTCGATGCATGGGACCGTAACCCGATGGTCCTCAACACGCCGGCCGGTGCCTTCCAGCTAGAGAGGGGCCAACCTCTATCGTCGGGGGATTTGTACACCAAGGTCACCGGCGTCGCGCCTGACTTCCAGATGAAGACGCCAGCCTTCGATCGGTTCCTCGCAGAGATCTTCGACAACGATATCGAGATGGTCGCGTTCCTGCAGCGACTCATGGGGTACGGCCTGACCGGGAATCGCCGCGAGCAGAAGATCTTCTTCATGTACGGTGTCGGCGCGAACGGAGAGAACGTTCTTGAAGGCGTGCTGCGCGCGATCGCAGGTACCTACGCTATCGTGCTGCCCGTCGAGATGCTGATCGTTCAGAAGAACCCAGGACACCCGACCGAGCTCGCGCAATTGCAGGGAGTTCGCCCGGCCGTCTCGTCGGAAGTTCCGAAGCACGCCCGGTGGGATAAAGCCCGCCTGAAGTCGTTGACCGTCGACTCGATGCTGCGCGCTGGATTCATGCGATCCGACTTCTTCGAGTTCCCCCTGACGCACAAGCGCCTTGTGCTCTGGAATTGCCAGCCACGGATGTTCGGAGGTGACGCGGCGATGCGCAGGCGCATTGTGCTGATCCCGTTCACCCAGCAGTTCTCCGGTACAAGGTGCGACCCGCTGCTGCCGACGAAGATGCAGGCCGAGTTCCCTGGCATCCTTGCCAGGGCGATCACCGGCGCCGCGAAGTGGGCGCGAGACGGACTTCCCATTCCGGGCGCAGTATGCGAGGCGTCTCGGGAGTACGCCGAAGAGCAGGACGACATCGGGCAGTGGGTCGCCGATCAGTGCATCGAAATCGCCAACGCCTGGGAACCGTCGAGAACGCTCTACGAATCCTTCGCAGATTGGAAGCGCGTCGCGGGTGAGCAGGCGCCTGCTCAACGTGCGTGGACTGACCAGATGAAGCTTCGTTACCGGCTGCACCGTCGAGACACCGGCCGCGGGTTTCTTGCGCGCACAGATGCACTCATCGTGCCAGCTCTCATCGCGGCGGTAGCGGTGAACGTGGTCACGCGATTGGTGCTCCGACGCCTTCCGCCCGCACCACCGGCAGCTCGAGCCGCGCAGCGCCTACGAACATGGCGATCAGGAACGTTGTGGCGAGGGCGAACGCAGAATGGGTGATGCGGATTGGGTTCGGTACGTGGACGTCAGGGGAGCGCCCCATTCGCGCCGCCGCATTCGCAGGCTAGCGCGAGAGTGATTCGTCAGCAGCGGCGACCAGATTGTCAGGATGAAAGCGCCGCCGGCACAGCGCCAACGCGTGTTCCTCGTCGAAGGCTGAAACCTCGGCAACCGTGCGACCTGTCGACCGTTCGCGGACTCGGAATCGCCTTGGCGCCTGCTCGTTTAGGCGCTTGCCGCAGTGGGCGCAGAAGCGTCCCCGGACGTGAAGGCCCAGGCGGCAACACAGCGTTCGCATCCTGTTTGCAGGCTCGATCATCTGGTCGCCACCGTATCCCGTCCAGGATCTCGTCTCCGCAAAGTGTCCGCAAACAACGGCCCCGACGGCCGTGCGGACTGCCCCGGTCTTCCGTGGCGCGCCTGTCTCTTGGCGACATGGACCGTAGCTCGACGATCACCCGACCCGCCAGCCGCATTTACGCAGTCTTTGCGCGGCGGGCACCGTGCGGCATGGCATCTTTACGCGGCATCGACCGACACTGTAGGCCTTGGCGATCCTGCCTGCCGAAGCGTGAGCGATGCAAAAAGCACCAAGAAGGTGGCACCACCCGGTGGTGTCCCCTGCCCGCCAGCGCGGTACCAGCCGGCGACTCGTCGTGTCGTGGCGTCGGGCCGACCACCATCAATGTCTGGCTACGAGGTGCCTGGACTCCGAGGCTGGCGCACGCGCAGACGCGTCCCAGCGGCTCGCGACGTGCTGGCGCGTGCGCGCCGCGGTGGCCGCATCGGTGAGCTTCGCTGC
This sequence comes from Lautropia sp., assembly GCA_050248115.1. Classification (GTDB taxonomy): domain Bacteria; phylum Pseudomonadota; class Gammaproteobacteria; order Burkholderiales; family Burkholderiaceae_E; genus Lautropia. The sequence continues at coordinate 709,794 of JBFWSZ010000003.1, read as the reverse complement.
AGGCGTGTTTCCGGGAGGTCGAGATGAATGAGTTCGTTCTGGTCTTCGTGATGGCGCTGCTGCTGGGCTGGCCGCTCGGCCGCTACCTCGCTGCCGTGATGCGCGGCGAGCCGATGCGCGGGGACGCCGTCTTCGGCTGGATCGAGCGGCCGCTGTACCGGCTGCTCGGCACCGATCCCGCGCGCGGCATGACCTGGCGCGGCTACGCGCGGGCCTTCCTGCTCAGCAACCTCGTCCTCGCACTGCCGGTGTGGTTGCTGCTGATGACGCAGGGCTCGATGCCGCTGAACCCGAACGGTGCGCCGGGCATGAGCTGGGACCTGGCGCTGCACACGATGGTGTCGTTTCTGACGAACACCAACCAGCAGCACTACTCGGGACAGGCGCAGCTGTCTTACCTGTCTCACATGGCGGCCATCGTGGCGCTGCAGGTGGTCACCCCGATGATGGGCCTGGCGCTCGTTGCCGCCACGCTGCGCGGTTTGTTCGGCGGCCGTAACCCCACGACGCGTCGCGCCGACGAGGCCGTGGATGTCGGCAACTACTGGGCCGACGTGATCCGCCCCACCTTCCGCTTCTTCCTGCCGCTGTTGCTGGTCTGGTCGGTGGCGCTCACCAGCCAGGGCGTGCCGGCCACGCTGGACGGCGGTCCCACCGTCACGACGCTAGACGCAAAGCCCGAGCCGCACACGCAGAAGATCCCGCTCGGGCCGGTGTCGCCGATGGTGGCGGTCAAGCAGCTCGGCACCAACGGCGGTGGCTGGTACGGGCCCAACAGCTCGGTGCCGCTGGAGAACCCGACGCCGCTGTCGAACCTGCTGCAGTCGCTGGCGATCATCCTGATTCCCGTGTCCATCGCTTTCATGGTGGGGCCGTTCACCGGGCGCCAGCGCTTCGCGGGGCTGGTTGTCGGCTCGATGCTGCTGATGTCGCTGGTGTCGGCCGGCTTCGCGGTCTGGTCGGAAGCCTACTCGCCTAGCAGCACCTCGCTGGCGCTGATGGAAGGCAAGGAGGTGCGCTTCGGCGCCGCACCGTCGGCCCTGTGGGCAGCGCTCACCACGCAGACCTCCAACGGCTCGGTCAATGCCATGCACGACTCGCTGGCGCCGCTGACCGGCCTGGTGCCTATCGTCAACATGCTGATCAACGGCATCTGGGGCGGCATCGGCAGTGGCCTGCAGCAGTGGCTGGCCTACCTGATGATCGGCGTCTTCCTGGCCGGCCTGATGACGGGCCGCACGCCCGAGCTGTTCGGCCGCAAGATCGAGGCGCCCGAAGTGAAACTGCTGGGTGCCCTGGTGCTGCTGCAGCCGCTGCTGCTGCTGGGCTTCACCGCGATATCGCTGGTCGTGCCGTCGCTGACGGCCAACTCCAACCCCGGCTTCCACGGCATCAGCCAAGTCTTCTACGAGTACACCTCGGCCTTCGCCAACAACGGCTCCGGCTTCGAGGGACTGGGTGACAACACGCTCTGGTGGAACCTCAGCTGCGTGCTGCTGCTGGCGCTGGGTCGTTACCCGGCGCTGGTGCTGCCGCTGGCGGTGGCCGCCATGCTGGCCGCCAAGCGCCGCGCACCCGAAGGGTCCGGCAGCCTGCAGGTCGAAACCCCGACCTTTGCGCTCACGCTGGTCGGCGTGATCGTGATCCTGACGCTGCTGCAGTTCATGCCGGTGCTGGTGCTGGGCCCCGTGGCCGAGCACCTCTCGCTGTCGGCGCCCTGAGGTCCCACTTATGAAGACGACAACCCCCCCTTCGGCTACCCGGCGCAGCGGTCGGCCGGACACCGCCGGCACCGACTGGCCCGCCGCACTCGTCCAGTCGGTCGCCAAGCTCGCGCCGCAGCATGCGGTGAAGAACCCCGTGATGGCGGTGGTCTGGCTGGGCACGCTGCTGACCGCGGGCCTGACGATCGGCGGCCATGCCGTCGCCGGCTTCGGCACAGCCGTGACGCTGATCCTGCTGGTCACCGTGCTGTTCGCCAACTTCGCCGAGGCGGTGGCCGAGGCGCGCGGCCGCGGTCAGGCCGCGTCGCTGCGCCGCGCCCGCCAGGACATGGTCGCCCGCCGCCTCGACGCCGAGCGCGTCGAGACGCAGGTGGCCGCCACCGAGCTGCGTGCCGGCGACCTCGTCGTGGTCGGCGAGGGCGAGATGATCCCGGCCGACGGCGAGATCGTCGAAGGCCTGGCGACCATCAACGAGGCGGCGGTCACCGGCGAATCCGCACCGGTGCTGCGAGAGGCCGGCACCGACCGTTCGGGCGTGATCGGCGGCACCAAGGTGCTGACGGACCGCATCGTCGTGCGCGTCACAGCGGAGCCCGGCCACACCTTCCTGGACCGCATGATCGGGCTCGTCGAAGGCTCGGTGCGCCAGCGCACGCCCAACGAGGTCGCGCTCGGCCTGCTGCTGGCGGTGATGACGCTGACCTTCCTGGTCGTGGTGCTGACGCTGCCCTTCATCGCCCGCTTCGTCGGCGTGCAGGTCAACGGCGTGCTGCTGGTCGCGCTGCTCGTGTGCCTGATCCCGACCACCATCGGTGGCCTGCTGCCGGCGATCGGCATCGCCGGCATGAACCGCGCGCTGCGGGCCAACGTGCTGGCCAAGTCGGGCAAGGCGGTGGAGGTGGCGGGCGACGTCGACGTGCTGTTGCTCGACAAGACCGGCACCATCACCCACGGCGACCGCCAGGCAACCGCGTTCCATCCGCTGAGCGGCGTCGACCCCGAGCAGCTGCGCCAGGCGGCGATGCTGGCCTCGCTGGCCGACCCGACACCCGAGGGCAAGTCCATCGTGCGCCTGGCCCGCGAGCAGGGCGAGGTGCTGGTCGAGCCCGAAGGCGCGCACTTCGTGCCCTTCACCGCCCAATCGCGCATGTCGGGCGTGAACCTCGGCGAACGCGTCATCCGCAAGGGCGCGGCGGACGCGATCGTGCAGCATGTGGGCACGCCCGACCCCGCGCAGGCGGCGGAACTGTCGGCGCGGGTGCAGCAGGTGGCCAGGAAGGGCGCGACACCGCTGGTGGTGGCCGAAGGACGCCATGTGCTGGGCGTGGTGGAGCTCTCGGACGTGGTCAAGCACGGCATCAAGGAGCGCTTCGCGCAGCTGCGGGCGATGGGCGTGCACACCGTGATGATCACCGGCGACAACCCGCTCACCGCCGCGGCCATCGCCGCGGACGCCGGCGTCGACGACTACATCGCCGAGGCCCGCCCTGAGGACAAGCTGGCGCGCATCCGCGCCGAACAGGCCAGCGGCCGGCTGGTGGCCATGGTGGGCGACGGCACGAACGACGCGCCGGCGCTGGCGCAGGCCGACGTCGGCCTGGCGATGAACTCGGGCACCCAGGCCGCCAAGGAGGCTGGCAACATGGTGGACCTGGACTCCGACCCCGCCAAGCTGCTGCAGGTCGTCGAGATTGGCAAGCAGCAGCTGATCACACGCGGCGCGCTCACGACCTTCTCGCTGGCCAACGACGTGTCGAAGTACTTCGCGATCCTGCCCGCGCTGTTCTCGCCGGCGATGCCGGCATTCGGCCAGCTCAACGTGATGCAACTCGCCAGCCCGACCAGCGCAGTGCTGTCGGCGCTGGTGTTCAATGCGCTGATCATCCCGGCACTGATCCCGCTGGCGCTGCGCGGTGTGCGCTTCAAGCCGACCGGCGCCACCGCGCTGCTGCGGCGGAACATGCTGGTGTGGGGCGGTGGCGGCGTGCTGCTGCCGTTCGTGGCGATCAAGGCCCTGGACCTGCTGATCGGTAACCTGATGGGACTGTGAGCAAGGAACGCATGATGACCAACACCTCCACGATCGCCGGCAGTCCGCCGCCGGCCGGCATCAACGACGGCGGCGCCTGGCGGGGCGCGATCGCGCTGGCCGTGGTGTCGATGGCGCTGCTGGGCCTGGGCTACGCGCTGCTGGGCATGGGCCTCGGTTGGCTGCTGTTCCCGGCCCAGGCCGACGGCAGCCTGATCGAGCGCGACGGCCGGGTGATCGGCTCGGCACTCGTCGCCCAGCCTTTCGCCGATGCGCGCTACTTCCACCCGCGCCCGTCCGCGGCCGGCTACGACCCCATGAACCTCGCGGGCAGCAACCAGGCCCGTTTGAACCCCGAGCTGCAGCTACGCCTGCAGGCGACCCGGCAGCAGCGGGCCGGCGACAACGGTGTTCCGGTGCCGGCCGTTCCCAGTGACCTCGTCACTCAGTCGGGCAGCGGCATCGATCCCCACCTTAGCCCGCCGTCGGCGCAGCTGCAGGTGGCCCGCGTGGCCCGTGCCCGCGGCCTTTCCGAGGACACCGTCGCAGCCCTCGTGCGCACCCACACTGAGCGGCCGACCTTCGGCCTGCTGGGGGCGCCGCGTGTGAACGTGCTCGAGCTCAACCTCGCGCTCGACCGCCTGCGGGCCGGGCCATAAGCCGCCGCGGCGCAGAAGCACGCGATGAGCGACGACCGCGCGGCCCAGGCCGATGCCCTCGTGGGCGCCCTGCGCCGCGAAGGCACAGGCCGCCTGACGGTGTTCCTGGGCCCCGCACCGGGTGTCGGCAAGACCTACGCCATGCTGCAGCGCGCCCGCGAGCTGCAGCGGCAGGGCCAGGACGTGGTGGTCGGCGTGGTCGAGACCCACGGGCGCAGCGAGACCCTCGCGTTGCTGCAGGGGCTGGAGGTGCAGCCGCTGCGGAGGGTGGAATACCGCGGCCGTCGCCTCGAGGAGATGGACCTCGACGCGCTGCTCAAGCGCGCGCCGCAGGTGGCACTGGTCGACGAGCTGGCCCACCGCAACGTGCCGGGCAGCCGGCATCAGCAGCGCTGGCAGGACGTGATGGAGTTGCTGGACGCGGGCATCGACGTCTACACCACGATCAACATCCAGCACCTGGAAAGCCTCAACGACGTCGTTCACCGCATCACCGGCGTGCGGGTGAGCGAGACGGTGCCCGATGTCGTCTTCGAACGCCTGCGCGACGTGCGGCTGGTCGACCTGCCGCCGCGCGAGCTCATCGAGCGTCTGCAGCAGGGCAAGGTCTACCTGCCCGAGCAGGCCGCGCAGGCGCTGCAGGCCTTCTTCTCGGTGGGCAACCTGCAGGCCCTCCGCGAACTGGCGATGCAGACGGTGGCCGGGCACGTCGACGCCGACCTGCGCGAGAACCAGGCCGCCCGCGGCCTGTCCGGGCCGGCGCTGCGGCCGCACGTAATGGTGGCCATCGACGGCCGCGGCTCGTCGGAGTACCTCGTGCGCGTTGGCCGGCGCATCGCCGAGCGGCGCAGCGCCCGCTGGTCGGTGGTCACGGTCGAGACGGCTAGTGCCTCGGCGCGGGCGGTATCCGCCGTGGCGACGAAGGGGCAGGCGTCCGACGGCCCCGAGCAGTCGCGACTGCTGGAGCTGGACAAGGCCTTCGCGCTGGCGCGGCGGCTGGGCGGCGAGACGGCGACCCTGCACGGCGACGACGTGGTCGGCGCGCTGCTGGACGAAGCCGCCGCGCGCGGGGTCTCGGCGCTGGTGGTTGGCCGGACCCGGGAGCGGCCGATCGCGCGCCTGTTCAATCGAACGATCACGCAGCAGCTGCTCACCCGCGGCGACCAGTACGAGCTGACCATCGTCAGCACCCCGCGCACCGCGGCGCAGGCGCGCGGCTGGCGGCGCTGGCGCCTGCGCGCGGGTAGCAGCGTCGAGCTGCTGCTGGCCGCGCTGGCCAGCGCAGCCGCGGTGGCGACGGCCTCATTAGCCGAGCGCTTCCTGGCCTTGACTGACCTGTCGATGGTCTTCATCGTCGCCGTGCTGCTGGTGGCGGCACGCACCCGCCTGACTGCGAGCATGGTCACGGCCCTGCTCTGCTTCCTCGGCTACAACTTCTTCTTCATAGAGCCTCGCTACACGTTCTACATCGGTGCGTTTCCGGGTGTGGCCACGGTCTCCATCTTCCTGGTCACGGCCCTGGTCGCTGGGCGCCTGGCATCGCGACTGCGAAGCCAGGTGATGGCCCTGAGAGCGGCCAACTCGCATGCCACCGCGTTGCAGACCCTCGGCCGCCAGCTGGCCAGCGCCGCCGACAGCGGCCAGGTGCAACAAGTGGCGGGCAAGGTTCTGCAGACCGCGCTCGGTGCCGACGTGCGCATCGGGCTGGGCGCCCCGGAGAACCTCGACCAGGCCTTGGGCGACGACCTGGGCGACAAGGACCGGGCGGCGGCCCTTTGGTGCCGCCAGCACGGTCGACCCGCCGGGCGCTTCACCGACACGCTCGGCAAGTCGTCGTGGTGGTTCCTGCCCGTTCTGTCCGAGGGCTCGGCGGTGGGCGTGGTCGGCCTGAGTTTCCCCGCTGGCGTCTCGCGGCTGGGCTTCGAGCAGCACCGGCTGGCCGAAGCGATGGTCGAGGACATCGGCCAGGCCGTGCTGCGTGCGCGGCTGGTCGCGGACCTGGAGGATGCCCGCGTCAGCGAGGAGACCGAGCGTCTGCGTTCGGCGCTGCTGTCCTCGGTCTCGCACGACCTGCGCTCGCCACTGGCATCGATGATCGGCGCGTCGGATTCGCTCGCGGAGTATGCCGATTCGATGCCCGCCGAGGACCGTGCCAGCCTGCTGGCGACCATCCGCCAGGAAGGGCACCGTCTGGACCGCTATATCCAGAACCTGCTGGACATGACGCGTCTGGGCCAGCACGGCCTGACCTTGACGCGCGACTGGATCGGCGTCGACGAGCTGGTGGGCTCCGCGGCCAGCCGCCTGCAACGCTACTGTCCCAGCGTGCGCTTCGAGCTCGACATCCCGGCCGGCCTGCCTCCAATCGAGGTGCATCCCGCGCTGATCGAGCAGGCGATCTTCAACGTGCTGGAGAACGCCGAGAAGTTCTCGCCGCCGGGAGAGTCGATCCAGATTCGGGTGCGCCGCGAGGGCGAGCGGCTGCGCTTGGACGTCTCGGACCGCGGCCCCGGCATCCCATCCGAGGAGCGGCGGCGCATCTTCGACATGTTCTACAGCGTCGAGCGCGGCGACCGTGGCCGCCATGGCAGCGGCCTGGGCCTGGCGATCGTTCAGGCGATCGTAGGCGCCCACATGGGCGGCATCGAGGCGCTGTCGGGCCCGGCGGGCGTCGGCACCACCATCCGCATCAGCCTACCGTGGGCCACGCCGGGCGACGAACGCGATACTTCCGCAGATGAGCGCCATTGAGACTCCGCACGGGCCGCCGCCCGTGGTGCTGGTGGTGGACGACGAACCGCAGATCCGCCGCTTCCTGGACATCGGTCTGCGCGCGCAGGGCTACCAGACGTCGCTTGCAGGCAGCGGCGCCGAAGGTCTCGCGGCCGCGTCGGCGCGGCAGCCCGACCTGGTGATTCTCGACCTGGGCCTACCCGACCGCGACGGCTTGGAGGTACTGCGGGAACTGCGCGACTGGTCGTCCGTGCCGGTGATCGTGCTCACCGTCCGCGCCGATGAAGCGCAGAAGGTGGCGCTTCTCGATGCCGGCGCCAACGACTACCTGACCAAACCCTTCGGCGTGCAGGAGTTGATGGCGCGCATCCGCGTGCTGCTGCGGCAGCGCGCCGCCGGAGGCGAGATGCAGAAGGCCTTCGACGATGGGCGGCTGCGGATCGATATGGTTCGCAGAGAAGTGCATCTGGCGGGTGAGCCGGTGTCGCTATCACGCAAGGAGTTCGCGCTGCTGACGCTGCTGCTCAAGCACGCCGGACGGGTCGTCACGCAGCCTCAGCTGCTGCGGGAACTATGGGGCCCCACACATGAGGAGGATACGCACTACCTGCGCATCCTCCTCGGCAAGCTCAGGCACAAGCTGGGCGACGATGCGGCCGCGCCGCGATACATCGCCACCGAACCTGGCGTCGGGCTGCGTTTCATCGGACAAGATCGTCGGGAAACTTGAAGGTAGCCGTCGCTTGACGTTGACTGCCCGTAACGTCTTCGTGGCGCGCGACGTGGGCTAGCAGGTGCCCGTTTTGGCTCGTTTTGAGGTTTGCGTTCGGGAAAGCCATCTCGCCCGATCGGCTGCGGCGTGTCAGTGGAGCGGATGCGCCTGCGCCCAACGAGGCGGCAGCAGCTTGTCGATCCGGCTCGCCGGAAGTGATGGGAGACGCTCGAGCGCGTCCTTGAGGCAGCGGTATAGGTCCTGTCCGTTCAGGTTCTCCGACTGGATCATGCTCATGGCGGCAGCCGCACGCAGGCCGCCGTGGCGCTCGACGTGGGCGAGGTGCACATCACCGGCGGGTCTGCCCGAGGTGATGGCGACGGTGCTTAGCACCTGTTGACGCTCGATGAGATCGAGTGTCGCACCTTGGTCTATTGCTGCGACACATTCATCCGGAAACTTGGGTCCTCCGACATCCCATAGGAGCCCAATCCGTGGTGACGACCTTTCATACCCGACCGCCCGGCGAGTACACCGATGAGCATCTGCACGACCTGCAGAGCGCTGCCGATATTCTGCGAATCAGTCCGTCAGGCGTCCGCAACCTAGTCCGACAGCGCGTCCTGCCCGAACCGATTCGCATCGGCCGGCGCGTCCTGTGGCAGCACGGCACGCTGATGGCCGCGATCGCCGCGCTCGCGGAGGGTTCGCGATGAAGCCGATCGGCACGTACGACCACCTGCCCGAGCGAAATTTCGATGACGAACGGCTTGTCGAAGCGATCGACATCGAGATCGCCCGTGTCATCGCGGTCAATGAGGGGAACGACAGCAACGGATCCACAGGTCGTCTTCGCAGAGATCGCGCAGTAGCGGTTTCCCGACTCGAGGCGCCGGCGCAACTCGAAGCGCTTCGTGAGCGCATGCGTGAACTTCGCGAGCGCGAGGCGGCCCAGGATGCGGTGCTGGCCGAACATCGAGCGCGGCTCGAAGCGATCGACGCCGAGCTCGCCGCAGCCCGGAACGAGCGCGAAGCAGCCCAGGTCACGGTCGGTGAAGCAGTTGCCGACGGCAAGGCCGTCGCTGGCCTAGACCGGGCCGTGCGCGCGGCCGATGACCGGATCGCGCGCCTGGTCGCAGGTCGCGCCGCGATCGAACGCCGCGCCCCCGCCGTCGACGGGTCGATTCAGTCGGGCATCGAGGCGGTTCGACACGAAGCTCGTTCACTGCTCGAACTCGATCGGCAACGGCGTGTGCGCGCTGCAGCGCACGGTGCGCTGACGGCCCTTCGCGAGAACCTGGACGACCTGAACGATCGGCGCGAAGCAGCCGGGCTGCTTGCCGGCGCGGCCGGCTTCGAAGATTGACCAACCAGGAGGAATCGTTATGACCAAACTTCTCGAAAACGCATTCGCGATCGCCGAACGACCGCCGGCGACCGATCCGGCTCAATACGCATCCGACGTCGCCACGATGCGCGCCGCGCTGGCCGAGATCCGGCGCCGTGGCCCGTCGCGCGACGAGGCGCCGAAGCCGGTACCGCGACGTGGCGCTGGCCGAGTGCCTGACCACATCGCCGACCGCGGCCCCGCAGCGGTCGAGGCCTTTCTACGGGATCTCGAGGTCGCCGAGCGCATCGCACGCGCCCGGGCGGAGCCGGGCCAATGACCGCGCTTGCCAACGCGTTCGCGGAGCCGCTGGTCGCCGCGTTCGCGCTCGTCGATCAACCGACGCCGGCGGACCCGGCGCAGGTGGTTCGCGAGCTCGATGCCCTCAAGGCTTTGCTGCGCGAAGTCCGGCACGTCGAACGCCGCGCCGAGCAGCGGCACCGTGACGCGTACCTGCACGCCGAGGAAGCTCTGAAGCCGACCGTGCCAATGACGAGGGCTCAAGCGCTCGCGCGCCACCGCGGCCGCGCTGCGACGTTGGCCCGAGCGCTCGACGCGGCCTACGCCCGCTCGCCTGCCGACCCCGCCGAGCGCGAAGCGATGTTCGTCCTCATGAAATGCGCCATCCGCCGCTTGTGGGAGCAGATCCGCCTGCGCGAGGCCGCGGTCTCCGACGCGCTGATGACGCGGCTCGACTGCGCTTTCCCGTCGACTCGCGCGCGCTGACTTCTACCCCGGCCGGCGGGGCCGCGTACGCGGGTAGTCGGACCTCGCTTTAGTCGTGAGTCACGAGGCTCTCCAAAGCAACCGCGACAGCGGGTGGTGGTGGCCCCATCCTCCATCGCGCGACCCGCACCTTCACGATCGTGTTGCACGCGCACCGATAGCGCAGGGCACTTAACAGGCTTCCGGGCTACCCTCAGGCGAGCCGGCGCACCACGACGCCAGCCCCCGCCAAGGAGAACACGATGAGCGAGATCACGCCCGGCACGATCTGCGTTGTCGTCCGTATGCCCCCCGCCCTCGCCGACCTGAACGGGCGCGTGCTGACCGCGATCTCGGGCGCCATGGGCGGCCTGTGGCAGGCGCCTGATGGTTCGGTCGGCGACGGGGTGGCGCACATGTGCGAGGCCACCTGGCTGGGCCGCAGGTGGGTCCAGCGCCGGAACTTGATGCCGATCAGCGAGCCCGACCAGATCGAGGTTGTCGAGGCTGCAGATACCGTGTTCGGCTGATCGCAGTCCCGCCCTGCCGGTGCCTGCGGCAGCGCTCCCCGACCCGCGACCAGGGCGTGGGCGTCGAGGCCGTGCACGAACGATCGCGGTTCAACCAGTCGTTCACTGGCGCCGAAGCGTCTACGAGGCGCAGGAAGGCCCCTCGATGTCCAACGACGGCTCCATGGCCACCCCGCTACTGGTGAAAGCGCTACCGGGGCTGTACGGCGGCGCGGATCACACTTCGCATCGACCTGCACCGCCGGAATGCCCGCCAGGTGTGCGCCGATGTTCGCGATGAACATTTGAGTTCACCTGCGGGTGGCACTCGGAGAATTCGGCTGGCGCACGTCAGGTGGAGCGAAAGGTTGGGCGTCACTGCGTGCGCCCCGACAGTGCCTCGAAGATGAAGCCCTCAAGGCGAGCGTGATTGAGCTCTTGCGTGAGGGTTAGGATTTCCTGGCTAAGCGCACGTAGTTGCGGAATGGTTGGGATTGGAAGCCAACCGTGGTTACTGTCGCGGCGCTTGGCCTCGCCATCGAGTTCTTGCGCCCAAACACTGTGCACGTATTCATTCCGCTTCTCCGTCGCGCGACGACAGCGCTCTACAAGTGCTTGAACCTTCACGAGTGCTTGGCCCTCGCCAAGCCGCTGTTTCGCTAGTTTGCGAACGCGTTCGCGAAGCATCGAAGCGCTCTCGAATGCCGTGGCATCAAGCGCTTCGTTCACTCCTACGTGCGCAAATGTCTTGACTGTCATACGCAAGACATGGCTGAGATGCTCATGCCGCAGAGCAACTTCGCCGAACGCGGCCAGAAGACTGGGATCGTCCGGAACGTGGAACATCATCATTGATGCCATTGCCTGCACTCTGTTGCGCGACCAGTTCTGTGACGCCCAACCCGTTGTTCTACCGTCTGCACCTCGGTGCGCATTCAGGGTTCGGCGTTCGGTGCGTCCCGGACACTCCGGCAGTCAGCATCATGGCCTTGTGCCTACCATCCGCGATTTCCGAACGTGGTTCCGAACGTGAAACGCCAGAAAGGCCAAAGGGTTACGACCTTTCGATCGTAACCCTTTGATTTCACTGGTCGGGACGGCGGGATTCGAACTCGCGACCCCTTGCACCCCATGCAAGTGCGCTACCAGGCTGCGCTACGCCCCGAAGCATCGAAGTATATAACGCTTCGCACCCGTCTCGGGTGGGTGTGGGGTTGCCGTCTCGGGCAGGCGTGGAGTCTGCATCTTCGGTGAAGCCGGACGGGACCTTCACGCCCCCGTGGCCGGTGACTCGCCGCCGCTGCGACGGCTCACACGCCCGCGTCGCGCAGACTGTCGAGCGCCGCGATCAGGTCCGCGCGGATCGCGTCGATGTCCGACTGCCGCACTTCGCGGATCCGATCGACCGGCTGCACGAGCTCGGCCTCCTTCTTGCGACCGCCCTGGACCGTTTCCGCCAGGCGATTGCGCGCGCCGCTGATCGTGAAGCCGTGGTCGTACAGCAGTTCGCGGATCCGGCGCACGAGCAGCACCTCGTGGTGCTGGTAGTAGCGACGATTCCCGCGGCGCTTCATCGGCCGCAGTTGCGTGAACTCCTGCTCCCAGTAGCGCAGCACGTGCGGCTTGACGCCGCAGAGCTCGCTGACCTCGCCGATCGTGAAATAGCGCTTGGCCGGGATTGGCGGCAGCACGACCTTGGCGTCGACCTTGCCGGGCGCCGTGGTCATGCAGTCGTCTTGGGTTCGGCCGGATCGAGCGACCCGCCACGCGCCGGGCGGGCGTCGATCTGCGCCTTGAGCTTCTGGGAGGCGTGGAAGGTCACGACCCGGCGTGCCGAGATCGGAATGGCTTCGCCGGTCTTCGGATTCCGCCCCGGGCGCTGGGGCTTGTCGCGCAGCAGGAAATTGCCGAAGCCCGACAACTTGACGCTCTCGCCCCGGATCAGCGCGGCACCGATCTCGTCGAAGAAGGTCTCGACCATGTCCTTGGCTTCGCGCTTGTTGAGCCCGACCTGCTCGAACAGCATTTCCGCGAGCTCGGCTTTGGTGAGCGTCATGCCGGGACGGCCGACCGGGATGCGTCCCGGGCCTGTGCGCGACGGATCCGTGATGGCTTCGCCGGTCGCGCCCATCGGGCCGGCGGTAGAGGATGGTGTGGTCGACGAAGGGGTCGACGAAGTGGCTGCGCGCAGTGGCGACGATGCGAGCGCGACACCGATCCGCATGGGTACGTCGTCGTCTTCCTGCTGCTCAATCCCGTCTTGATCCATCCGCGTCGAAGACCGCAGTCGTCACTCTGTATCGGGGTTCCTACGCCTGCGCCCGCTGTCGCGCATCGAAGCGCCGAGCCAGGAAATCCATGATGCTGCTCATCGCTGCATCGACGTCCGCATCGCTGAGGGTCCGCTCAGTATCTTGCATCCGGAATCGGAAGGCAAGACTTTTCTCCTTATTTTCCAAACCCTTACCGCGATATTCGTCGAACAGCTTGACGTTTACGACACAAGCCGTTGTTCTTTCGCCTGCGCAGAAAACGCGCAGCTCGTCGAGGATCCGGCCGGCGAGGAGGGTGTCGGCGACGACGATCGCCAGATCCCGGAGCGCAGGCGGAAAGCGGCTCTCGCGCGACACCGAGGGGGGCGGGCGAACGAGCAGCGGCTCGAGGTCGAGCTCGCAGACGATGACGGGATGATCGAGGCCTGCATCGGCCACCAACGCCGGATGCAGCGCGCCGATCCAGCCGATCGGTGTGCCGTCGGCCAGACCGACGCGCGCGGACTGGCCCGGGTGCAGCGCAGGATGCGGTTCGGGCGAGACCGTCAGCGGGTGGTCGCGGTGAATCGCTTCGATGTCGCCCTTGAGATCGAAGAAGTCGACGCGTCGGCGATCCGCGCCCCACTGCTCGTCGAATACCGGTCCGTAGGCGAGCGCCGCGACGCGGAGCGGCTGCCGAATGCCGGCGACCTCGAGCGCGGCGTCGGGTGCGTCGGGCTCGCGAAGGTACGCGCGCCCGACCTCGAAGATTCGGACCCGCGACGCCTTGCGATTCAGGTTGTGCACGAGGTTCGAGAGCAGCCCCGGCCACAACGAGCGCCGCATCACGTCCAGGTTGGCGGCGATTGGGTTCAGCACGGCCAGCGCAGGTGCGCCGACGCCGAGGCGGGCATCCTCGTCGCGCGCGACGAAGCTGAAGTTGATCACCTCCTGATAGTCGCGCTCGGCCCAGCGGCGCTTGATCGAGACGACGGCGTGCCGTCCCTCCGGCGCGGCGAGCATCGACGACGGTGCGAGGGGCGCGCGGGTGGCGATCCGTTCGAAACCGTGCATGCGCACGACTTCCTCGATCAGGTCTTCCTCGATCGCGAGGTCGAAGCGACGTGCGGGTGGCACGACGACGATGCGCGGTCCAGTCGTTGGATCGTCGTCGGGAACGACCTTCGGCGAAAGCTCGAGCCGTTCGAGCGCATCGACGCAGTCGTCCAGTCCGAGGTCGAGCCCCGAGACCTTGCGAGCCCTGGCCAGGCGCAGCGTGATCGGATCGCGCGACGGAAGCCCGGTCACCTGGTCGTCGATCGGCCCGGCCCTGCCGCCGCAGATCGACACGATCAACGCGCTGAGATAGTCGACGTGCGCCACCGTCGTCGATGCGTCGACGCCGCGCTCGAAGCGCTGCGCTGCGTCGGTCGAGAAGTTGTAGCGCCGCGCCCGCCCGGCGATCGCGTGCGGCCACCAGAACGCCGCCTCGACGTAGATATCCGTGGTGTCGAGCGAGACGGCGGTGGCCTCCCCGCCCATGATCCCGGCCAGGCTCTCGACCTGGCGCTCGTCGGCGATCACCCCGACCGGCGATCCGTCGAGCGGCGCGAGGTCGATGCGCTGGCCGTTGAGCAACTCGAGCGATTCGCCGTCCCGGCCCCAGCGGACCGTGAGGCCGCCGTAGATCTTGCCGAGATCGAACACGTGGGTCGGCCGGCCCAGCTCGAGCATCACGTAGTTCGAGACGTCGACCAGTGCCGAGATCGATCGCTGACCGGCACGCTCGAGCCGCTCGCGCATCCAGGCGGGCGTCGGCGCCCTGGCGTCGACCCCACGCACGATGCGCCCGGAGAATCGCCCGCAGAGCGCCGGCGCGTCGATCCGGACCGGCAGGCGATCCTCGAGGGCCGCCGGCAGGCTCGCCTCGCGTGGTGGTTGCCAGGGCGTACGGCTGAGTGCGGCGAGTTCGCGCGCGACGCCGGTGATCGACATGCAGTGCGCGAGGTTCGGCGTGACCTTGAGCTCGAAGACCTTGTCGTCGAGCCCGAGCACCGCACGGATGTCGGCGCCGGCGACTCGACGCGCGGCGTCCACCGACGCCTCGAGATCGAGAATGCCGGCGTGGTCGTCGGCAATGCCGAGTTCCTTCGACGAGCACAGCATCCCGTCGCTGACGACGCCACGCATGGCGCTGCTGCCGATCGTCAGGCCGCCGGGCAGCCTCGCGCCCGGCAGCGCGCACGCGGTCCAGAGCCCGGCCCGGACGTTCGGCGCGCCGCAGACGACGGTGCGCGGCGCGTCGGCGTCACCGGTGTCGACGCGGCAGACCGTGAGCCGATCGGCATCCGGGTGCGGCTCGACCGACACGACCCTCGCCAGCACGACCTGATCGAAGGGGGGCGCGACCGGCAGGCAGGACTCGACCTCGAGCCCGCCCATCGTCAGCAGGTGTTCGATCCCGGCCGCGTCGAGCGGGGGGTTGCAGTAGGCTCGAAGCCAGGACTCGGCGAATTTCATCGGGGTACTCGCAACGCGGGCGCGGCGGTGTCAGGCGAACTGACGCAGGAAGCGCAGGTCGTTCTCGAAGAACAGACGCAGGTCGTCGACGCCGTAGCGCAGCATCGCGAGTCGCTCGATGCCCGAGCCGAACGCGAACCCGATGTAGCGCTCCGGGTCGAGCCCGATATTGCGAACCACGTTCGGGTGGACCTGGCCGGAGCCGGAGATCTCGATCCACCGTCCCTTCAGCGGCCCGTCGCCGAATCGCATGTCGATCTCGGCCGAGGGCTCGGTGAACGGGAAGTACGACGGCCGGAACCGGACGTCGATGTCCTCGCGCTCGAAGAAGCGATGCAGGAAGTCGGTGTACACGCTCTTCAGGTCGGCGAAGCTCACGTGCTCGTCGATCCACATGCCCTCGAACTGATGGAACATCGGCGAGTGCGTCGCGTCCGAATCGATGCGGTAGGTCTTGCCGGGCGCGATCACCTTGATCGGCGGGCGATGCGAGCGCGCGTACCGGATCTGCATCGGGCTGGTGTGGGTGCGCAACACCAGCGGCTGTCCGGCGGCGCCGCTGCCGCCCGACGGCGCTCCACCCGCCGCTCGCGCCCCACCCTGCGCCGGCGACTCGACGTAGAACGTATCGTGCATCGAGCGCGCCGGGTGGTCCGCCGGCATGTTCAGTGCCGTGAAATTGAAGTAGTCCTGTTCGATCTCGGGGCCGTCGGCCACGTCGAAACCGATCGAACGGAAGATCCGCTCGATGCGCTCGATCGTGAGCGTGATCGGGTGCAGGCTGCCGGTGCCTGTTCCGCGGCCGGGCAGCGTGACGTCGATGCGCTCGGACGCGAGCCGTCGCTCGAGCGCGGCGTCGCGCAGCGCCTGTGCGCGCGCCTCGACGAGCGACTCGAGTTGCTGCTTCGCACGGTTCAGCGACTGGCCGCGCGCGGCTTTCTCCGGCCCCGAGAGCGCGGCCATTGCCTTGAGCAGCGCGGTCAGTTCGCCATTGCGCCCGAGGTAGCGCGCCTTGGCATCCGCGAGCGACGCATCGTCGCGAGCCTGGCCGATCAGCGCACGGGCGTCCGTCAGCAACGCATCGAGGTCAGGCGCCACAGGGGCGGTGGCACCGGACTGCGGCGCCGGGGATTCTGGACTCATCGCGGATTCGCCGATGCACCGGCACCCACGCGCCGGGCGTTGGTGCCAGTGCTGGTGCCGGTGATCAGGCCGCGACGGCCGCGTCGCCACCCGCGCGTGCCGGCGCGGATCCGGCACCCGCCGTCGCCGGGACGTGACCGCGGACCTGCTCGACGATCGCCGCGAAGCCGCCCTTGTCGTTGATCGCCAGGTCGGACAGCACCTTGCGGTCGAGCGCGATGCCGGCCTTGTCGAGCGCAGCGATGAATACGCTGTAGGTCAGCCCGTGCTCCCGAACGGCGGCATTGATGCGGGCGATCCAGAGCGAGCGGAACACGCGCTTGCGATTGCGGCGGTCGCGGTACGCGTACTGACCGGCGCGCATGACCGCCTGCTTGGCGATCCGATAGACGTTGCCGCGGCGGCCGCGATAGCCCTTGGCCTGATCGATGACCTTCTTGTGACGGGCGTGCGCCGTGACGCCTCGCTTGACTCTTGGCATGTTGTGACTCCTGCGTGTGTGCGGTTTCCGGCTGCGCCGTGGATGGCGCACGGGTCGGCTTGCGGCATCGGCTCATGCTCGATGCACGGCGCCGAAGCGGGGCCGACGCCGACCGGCGTTCGGTGCGGGTTGCGGCGAGGCCGGTCAGGCGAAAGGCATCATCGCGCGAATGCTGTTCACGTCGGCATCGTGAACCTGCACCGCCCCACGCAGGTGGCGCTTGTTCTTGGTGGTCTTCTTGGTGAGGATGTGGCGCTTGTAGGCCTGACCGCGCTTGACGGTACCACCCGGCCTGACGCGAAAGCGCTTCGCAGCGCTCTTCTTGGTCTTCATCTTGGGCATGTTTCGACTCTGCTCTGGGACGTCGGTCCCGCGGCGCCAACGGGCGGGATGCACGGCCCCTGCGGACCCTGCCCTCACCCGCCACGCGCACACGTGCCGCGCGGCTGCCGCAAGAACCTGCTTTCGCGCCGTAGTCAAGGTGGTTCGCCGGCGGGCCAACAAACATATTCCCGGGCGAACGCTTCGCAGACCCGCTCGGCGTTCGAAAAGCTAAGCCTTTGATTATAACTACTTCTTTTTCTTGGGCGCAACCATCATGACCATCTGGCGCCCTTCGAGTCGCGGCATCGACTCGACGACGGCCGCCTCGTCGATGTCGCCCCTCAGGCGCTCGAGCAAGCGGATACCGAATTCCTGGTGCGCCATCTCGCGGCCGCGGAATCGAAGCGTCACCTTGACCTTGTCGCCCTCGTCCAGGAAGCGCAGCAAGTTGCGAAGCTTGATCGAATAGTCGCCGTCGTCGGTCGCGGGGCGGAACTTCACCTCCTTGATCTGGACGATCTTCTGCTTCTGCTTCGCGTCGTGCTGGCGCTTCTGCTCCTGGTACCGGAACTTGCCGTAATCCATCAGTCGGCAGACCGGCGGGTTCGCCGTGGGGGCGATCTCGACCAGATCGACGTCCGCCTCTTCGGCCAGCCGCCGCGCTTCGCCGAGGCGGACGATGCCCAGCGGTTCGTTCTCGACACCGGACAGGCGAATCTCCGGGGCGGTGATCTCACCGTTGATGCGGTGGGTGCGTTCAGTAGCGATGCTCAGTTCTCCGATTCACAGATGACGACTCGCCTGGATCGATCGAATCCGGTGCCGTCTGGATCGGCGCGCACGTCGCGGGTACGCGCCGGAATGCTCAAGCGTGCTCGGCCGTCGCGGCGGCGGGCACCAGCCCTTTTCCGTCGACCTCGGCCTTCAGGTGCGCTGCGAACGCATCGATCGTCATCACGCCGAGATCCCGGGCACCGCGGCCGCGAACCGCCACCTGCGAGGCAAGGCGCTCCTTCTCGCCGACCACGAGCAGGTACGGGATCTTCTGCAGGCTGTGCTCGCGGATCTTAAATCCGATCTTGTCGCCCCGCAAATCGGTTTCGACCCTAAATCCTTGTTTCTTCAGGGCTTCGCCGACGCTGGCGGCATACGCGGCCTGCGGCTCGGCGATCGACAGGACGACCGCCTGCACCGGCGCCAGCCACGCGGGCAACGCGCCTGCGTGGTGTTCGAGCAGCAGACCGATGAATCGCTCGAAGGATCCGACGATCGCCCGGTGCAGCATCACCGGCGTCTTGCGCATGTTGTCCGAGTCGACGAACTCCGCACCGAGCGCGCCCGGCATGTTGAAGTCGACCTGCATCGTGCCGAGTTGCCACTGGCGGCCGATCGCGTCCTTGAGCGTGTACTCGATCTTCGGACCGTAGAACGCGCCCTCTCCCGCCGACACCTGGTACGCGCACCCGGCCTGCTCGAGACTCTGCATCAGCGCACGCTCGGCCTTGTCCCAGATCTCGTCCGAGCCCACGCGCTGCGCAGGACGCGTCGCGACCTTGTAGAGGATCTCGTCGAAGCCGAAGTCACGGTAGACCTTCTGAAGCAGCGTGGTATATGCCACGCACTCGGGCAGGATCTGCGATTCGGTGCAGAAGATGTGCCCGTCGTCCTGGACGAAACCACGCACGCGCATGATCCCGTGCAGCGCACCCGAGGGCTCGTTGCGGTGGCACGCGCCGAACTCTCCGTAGCGCAGCGGCAGGTCGCGATAGCTTCGAAGGGCCGAGTTGTAGACCTGGATGTGCCCCGGACAGTTCATCGGCTTGACCGCGTAGTCGCGGTTCTCCGACGACGTGGTGAACATGTTCTCTTTGTAGTTGCCCCAGTGGCCCGAACGCTCCCACAGGCTGCGATCGAGGATCTGCGGGCAGCGGATCTCCTGGTAGCCGTTGTCGCGATAGATCGCGCGCATGTACTGCTCGACCTGCTGCCAGAGCGCCCAGCCGCGCGGGTGCCAGAACACGAGGCCGGGGGCGTTGTCCTGCAGGTGAAAGAGGTCGAGTTCCTTGCCCAGGCGTCGGTGATCGCGCCGCTCGGCTTCCTCGAGCATGTGCAGGTACGCGTCCTGGTCTTCCTTCCTCGCCCAGGCGGTGCCGTAGATCCGCTGCAGCATCTCGTTCTTCGAATCGCCACGCCAGTACGCGCCGGCGAGCTTCATCAGCTTGAAGACCTTGAGCCTGCCGGTCGACGGGACGTGCGGTCCGCGGCAGAGGTCGACGAAACCGCCCTCGCGGTACAGGCCGATCGGTTCGTCTGCCGGGATCGACGCGATGATCTCGGCCTTGTACTTCTCGCCGATCGATTCGAAGAAGGCCACGGCGTCGTCGCGGGCCCAGACCTCGCGCACGACCGGTTCGTCGCGCCGGGCGATCTCGCGCATCCGCGCCTCGATCGCGACGAGGTCCTCGGGCGTGAACGGACGCTCGTACGAGAAGTCGTAGAAGAAGCCGTTCTCGATCACCGGCCCGATCGTGACCTGCGCGGTGGGGAACAGGTCCTTCACCGCGTAGGCGAGCAAGTGCGCGGTCGAGTGTCGCAGGACCTCGAGGCCATCGGGGTCTCGGTCGGTGATGATCTGCACCGACGCATCCCGTGTCACCGGCTCCGAGAGATCGACGAGGCGGCCATCGATTCGCCCGGCGAGCGCCGCCTTCGCGAGGCCCGAGCCGATGCTCGCCGCGACCTCCTGCACGGTGACGGGCTGTTCGTAGCGTCGCTGCGAGCCGTCGGGCAGCGTGATCAGCGGCATGGAAGCGGGTCTGCGACGAGAGCGCTCCGGCCCCGTGGCCGGACCGGGTCTGCGATCGAAGCTGCCGGGCAGGTACTGGCGCCGAGGCGCGAAAGGAAGTGCAAGCTGAAGAATCCGCCTGAAAGACGATGTCGGGTGCCGACGGAATCAGCGCTGCATGGCGGCTGCCGAACGCGGCAAGGACCTGCGGCTGCGCGAACGTGGGCCGGGATCCGCTGCGGTGACGGCCGGCACGTGCGCCGAACCGGGGTTCTACCAGGGTTTCTGGTAGGCGCGATTGGATTCGAACCAACGACCCCCACCATGTCAAGGTGGTGCTCTAACCAACTGAGCTACGCGCCTGCTGCCCGCAGTATAGCAAACCGGTGATTCTAACCCACGGCGATTCTTCAGCGGACGCGGAAGGCCCTGCCGCGCGTCGCCCGATCGGCCAGCGCACTGAGATGACGCGACAGGATCAGCCGATCCGGGTGTTGCAGCAGCAGCACCACCGAGCGCCGTTCGTTGATCCACGCGACCTTGGCGAGGATCACTTTCCGGGTACTGGTCACCAGTTCGAGCCAGTCACCCACCTTCAGGTCGCGTTCGAACTCGCCGGCGGCGAGCTTCTGTCGCACGGGCTTCGCCGGCGCGTCGTCCAGCGACGTCTCGTCGAGAAGCTTGCGCAGCCGGTTCTCGGATTCCGTTTGCGCCCTCGCTTGCCGCTCGGCGTCGTCTGCCGGCGCCGATGAGGCTGCCGGCGGCGCCTCGGCGGGCTCGGCAGCCGCCGTTGCCGCCACCGCGCCTGCCGCCGCGGCAGGCGTCGCTGCCGCTGTCGCGGCCGTCGCAGACACCTCGCTCGAACCGGACGATTCGACCGAAGCGGCCTCGCCGGAAGGGGGGGCGCCTGCCGCCTGCGCGGCGGCACGTGCGCCGAGACTCTTCGCCGGGATGCCGGCCCGCGACGAGCGAGGCGCGTCGAGGTCGATCATCTCGATGCTGTCGTCGAGACGCGGAATCGTCTGCGCGTCGGCCGCTTCGCCGGGCCGGCGAGTCTCGGCGGCGCCGTCCGATGCCGGCACCGAGGACGGTCGGCTGGCGACGTCGTCGAGGCCGGCAGGCGTCGGTTTTCCGGAGCGGCGCTTCTGCATGCGGCGCAGATGGATCAGGAACATCTCGTCGAAGAACGGGCGGTAGTCGTCCGCCTTGGCGCCGATGTCGGCGATGCCCTGCGTGAGCACGCCGAGGATCGTCGGGATCTTGTCGGCCAGTTCGCTGCGACTGCGCCGATGGCCGGCGCCGTCGATCGTCCACAGCAGGTCGTCGACCACCGACAGCGCGACCTTGAAGCCGGGACTCTCCTCGCCGTCGCGCAGCACGGCAGTTCGCAGGTGGCGCACCCAGACGTCCTTCAGGAACTCGCGCACCGAGTCGGGCACCTTGCGGCCCTCGAGGCGCTGCGAGATGAGCCCGTCGATCAACTGCGTCACCTGCATCTCGCGCTCGCGCGACGGGCGCTTGCGATAATCGCGTCGATTGCGGCGGCCGGCCGTCGCGTCGAGCTCCCGGCGTTCGCGGCTGACGCGCGACACCAGTTGCCCCATCCCGTAGGTCGCGCGCTGGTACTCGATGTCGACCCGATCCGACAGCACCCGGCTACGTACCTGGAACGCGTGGGCGACGACCTCGGCTGCCCGCACCAGGGTCTGCAGCCGCTTGTGCAGTTCGCTCTCGCGGGCGACCTCCTCCGGATACGCGATCGAGATCGCCGCGACGTGCTCCACCAGGCTGCGCATCGAGCGATCGTCTTCCGACAGGTAGCCCGGGTCGAGGCACGCGAGCGTGACCGTCGGCAACTGCAGCCGCCAGAGCAGCGGCTTGACCGGATCGGGAATGCGCGCGTCGTCGCTCGCGTAGTCGAACATCGCGGCGACCAGATCGACGACGACGAGTTGCGCGGATTCGACCTGCGCGTCGCGCATCTGGCTGCGGAGTTGCTGGAAGAAGCTGCGGCGGGCCGCCGCACTGAACGGCGCCACCCCCGCCTGGTGCGCATAGGCGATCGCGTCCTTCTCGATCGATTCGATCGACGGCAGCAGGCGCGCCTGCCGGATGCCGCCGACCGCACGCGCCTTGCCCGCGATCGGGTGGCGTCCGAGGACCGCGGCGCTGCGGGCTCCCTGGATCAGGTCGTCGACGGTGCGGGAAACGACCTCGGCGCCGACGGCCGCGGGCGCCGGTGCGCCCTCTGGCGCAGACCTCGCCGCCGGGGCGAGTGCGACATCGGTCGTTCCTCGCGGCCTGGGCTGTGTCGCTTGGTCGGCCGGGGCCCGCGCCTCCGAGGCCTGCGTCGATGCGCGTTGCGAAGCCGGCTTGCCGCCGTTGCCAGCCTCGACGCCGCCGGCGACCGCCACGCTGGCGGTCGAACTCACCGCGCGTCGCACCGGCGTCGACGCGCGCGGCGCGACCCCGGCAGTCGACGCGACCTCGGCGCCCGACGCGAGACCAGCGCTGCGCTTCTTCGCGACGACCCCGTCCGAGGCACCCCTCGTGCCGACCAGCCCGGATTCGATCAACTGCTCGTCGATCGATGCGACGATCCGTCGCAGCGGTCGTGCCGCGTGTCGCAGTACGGCAGCGGTCAGCGGGTCGCGCACGAGCGGATCCCAGGTGAACGGGCGAAGCGTCGCGGCGATCGCCATCGCCAGCCCCTTGGCACTCAGCGCCGAGCCGTCGTCGTCGTCGACGGGCTCGCCGAGCAGCGCGCCCAGCCGGTCGAGATAGGCCTTGTACGGGTAGTCTTCCTCGATCGAGTCGCGCGCGGCCGCGGCCAGGTCCTGCGCGATGACCTGCTCGCTCAATTCCGCTTCTGACAGGGTGCCGAATCCGCCCGCGCCGACGCTGCCGTGCGAGCCCTCGTCCGAGCCGGCATCGAAGCGACCGTCCTGCAGCGCCTTCGCGTGCAGTTCGTCGAACACCGCCACGGCCCGCTCGGCACGGGCGTCTCGATCGCCCTCGAGCAGCGCCGCGGCATTCGCGAGGGCCCGCCGCGCCGCGTCGTCCTCGGATCGGTCGGCGGCCGACGCCAGGTCCTTCGCCACGTGGGGCAGCAGCGCCTCGACGGCAGCCATCAGGCGCTCGCCGGCATCCCGTCGAACGCGATCGAACAATTCGCTACTCATGGCCTCAGACACCCCGCTCGCCCACTGCTCTGTCGATGCTGCACACCGGCGGCCCACGCGTCGTGGCGTCGTCCGTCTCGCAGCCGGATGGACCGATGGCGATCCTGATCCGATAGTAGGCCCGGCCTTGCCCGACGACTGTGACCAAAGTGGCGCTCGAAGGGCCAAAAGGCGGGTCGCGGGCGGCGTGCCTGCCGCTTTTTGAGGCAACGATTGAATCAGAACAGGCGGCACGAGACAAACCGCCGCCGCCTTTCGATGCGACGCGCTCCTGAGGTGATTCCTCAGGAGCGTGCCGGCGCGATCGGCGCGCTGCACGGTTCAGACCGTGCGGGGCGCGCCTACCTGGCGGATGCGCGCGCGGTGGGCTGTCGGAACCCTTGGCGGCTGGTGTACTCTCCCGACCGGATGTCGGCATGGCGATTGCTGTATCGGGACCGTCCGCTTCGCCCCTCGCCTTTCTCGAACGAAGTTCTAGCCCTCACGAGCCGGATGCGATGGATCACCTCGATCACTATCAGGTTCTGGGCGTCGCGCAGGAGGCGACGCCGGAACAGATCCGAGTGGCCTACCGGCAGGCGGCTCAGGCCTGTCACCCGGACCGGGCCGGAAATACCCCGCAGAACATCGCCCGCTTCCAGCAACTGACCGCGGCCTACAAGGTGCTGCGCTATCCAGCGCTCCGCCAGGCCTACGATGCCGAACTCGGGATCGGCGGGTCGTGGAAGCCGTGCTACGGACCGATCGATGCCGTCGACGGCTACGATGGCCTCGACGACACCGCGCGCCGAATGGCGATCGAAGGCTTCGAGCGTGTCGCGCTGGTCCTGGCGTCCGGCGGATTCGGCGCGCCCCGGATCGCCGCCCGGCTGGCGCTCAGCGGATGCTCGTACCGGACCGCGTGGCAGATCGCCTGGCGCGCCAGGCACCAGATCGTGCAGGACGAACTCGACCGCATGTTCATGCAGGAGCGTGACGCCCAGCGTGCAGCGATGGCTCAGGCGGTGCCGGGCTCCCGCGACGCCGAGGTATTGCGCAGCAGCTTCGACGGGCCGGCCGCGATGGCGTTCGCGGCGGCAAGCCCCTCGAACGCGACAGGCGCCGGCGCCGGTACGGCGGGCGCGCCCGCCAGTTCGAGTCGCGCGCTCGCCGTCGCCCGTCCGGTCTGGCGGGCGAGCAGGCCGGGGCGCCTGCAGCGTCTGCTGATGCGCATCGCGAAGATCATCGGCTTCACGCCCGCGCGGATGTCGCGGGAGAATCGCAAGCTGCTTCGCCTCGAGTACCGCGCGCCCGAGCGCTGACGTGCAGGTTTACTGCGCGTCGGCCGCTCACGCGGCCTGAAGCGTCCGCTCGCCAGACCGGGCCGCCGCCGCGGGACGCGCGACCGTGTGATCGGCGATGTGCGGATCGCTCGCGTCGGCGAACCAGACCGTATCGAAGGAATCGTCGTCCAGGCTCGTCATGTACGGTTCGGCCCTGGGCGCCGACGACATGTCGTCGGTGGCGCTTAGTGGCACGTGCGCAGGCGAGAACAGCCGATCGCGCAGACGCCGCAGGAATGTGGAAGTGGCGACCTTCGGCTGGCGTTCGGTGGTGAGCGTGTGTTGCACGATCGTGTCCGGGCGGGATGCAGAGGCGCCATTCTGGCGCACGCGATCGCGCGCCGGGAGGACCAAACGCACACGCCGTGGCACGATCCGCGAAACGCCATCGAGGGGCCCGGATCGCCGCCGCGATCGGGCAGGCAACGCTAGTCGCCAAATCCCGACACGCCTGCCGCCGGGCCGGCGACACAACCCGCTATAATGCGCGGCTTGACCAGCTGGGCTTCGATCGGAGAGGTGGCAGAGTGGTCGAATGTACCTGACTCGAAATCAGGCGTACGGGTAACCGTACCGTGGGTTCGAATCCCACCCTCTCCGCCAACACCCGCGCATTTGCTGGCTTTCCGGACGGGTCGAGTAGAACCCATCAATGGACCCGCCGACCGTAAGACGGTGCGCAGCCGCTTTCGGAGCAGCCGCCATGTCCCGCCCGGCGCCCTTTCCGACCTGCCTTCCTGGTCGTGCGCGATCCGATGGACCTGTCCATGACGCCGCGCCTTGCGGCGATCGGTGACGCGGTCCGCGGCCCACCCGACGATGATCAGCGCCTCGCCAAGCTCGTCGACCTGAACCGTCTGGCTCGGCTCCGCCCGCAGGCACCTCCCTGTCCAGCGGGTATCCGACCGCCGGCACGGAGTGCGCGCAGGGCACGACGATGGACTGGAATCGCCCTTGGACGATCAACTGCCACGGCGGCGTGCTGCGGTTCACCCCACAAGCGAATTCGAGCAGCTGATGATCCTCGAGACGTCGACGTCACGACGCAGCAGCACGAGAACGGCGCGACCTTCAGCGGCCCGACGACGGACGGCCGACAAGCTTGGTTCACGGTGAACAGTGCCGGCGCGATCATCGGCCGCGGGTATCACGGCACCACCCAAGACGGCTACCCGCGATGCGGTGCCGCCAACGGCGGGGTCCAGGGACTTACTCCACAGACGATCTACCTGGTCAGCGAGGTCAAGCTCGCGCCGGTCAACCCGCTCGACATGCTCGAAAGCAGGATCTCGTATCCGAGGGTTGTCGTCGACACCGCGGTCTTTCCGTACGCCTCCCTTTCGATGGAGGCAAGTTCACCCGTGACGACCGACGCCGATGGGGTGCTGGTGCGCGGCCCGACCAGCTACGCCACCAGCGGGCATGCTCCGGACGAGGTCACCGTCATCGCGTCAAACGACGGCTCGGCGATCAACAAGCCGGTATACACAATCACTGCCGGCCGTCTGACGAAGGCAGTCCAGAACGGTCGCCTCAGCTTCCAGCTCGGGGCCACCTGCCTGCCGAGATGAGTCAGGGCGCTCTACAGTCGCCGATTCGCAGCCGGCTCAACGCAGGGGTCGACGCGATCGGCGGCCGGTCCAGGCCCCATCGATTTCATATGCGTCGCCTTCGCGCTCGATCCCGGTTTATCGTGGTAGCGGGCTGGCTCGCGCGTTCATGCGAACCTTCTCGACGACGAGGCCCCCGTCGGCCTGCATTCCGATCTCGAGACCGCCGTGCAGATCTTCGACGGCCGGCCCCTCGCGGTACTAGGCCGTTTTCAGCAACGCCATCGCCACCTGCTCGATCCCCGCTGTATCCAGTTGATACTTTGCGTACAGGGCCGCTGGCGGACCGATCTCGACGTACCGGTCGGGTACGCCGTGCTTCTTGAACGGCACCCGCGGCAACTCGAGCAGGACCTCGGCCACTGCAGACCCCAGCCCGCCGGTCAGGTTGTGTTCCTCTACCGTCAGGATCGCACCGGTTTCCCGGGACGCAGAAGCGATCTCTTGGCGGTCCACGTCGCTGACCGTATGCATGTCGAGGACCCGCACCGACACGCCGCGCCCGCGCATGCTGATCGCGGCATCGAGCGAGGCACGGACCTGGCTGCCGGTCGCGACGATCGTGAGGTCCGAGCCTTCGTGCAGACGGATCGCCTTGCCGAACTGCAGTTCGGGTACCTGTTCGTACACGACGGGATCGCGACCCCGGCCCAGCCGGATGTACATTGCCCCAGGATGGTCGAGCGACTTGCGAAGGACCGCGCGAAGATGGTTGGCGTCGGTCGCGCAGACGACGGTGAGATCGGCCATCGAGCGCATCATCGCCAGGTCCTCGAGCGCGTGGTGCGAGGTCCCGTAGAAGCCCATCGACATGCCCGAATGGGTGCCGACGATACGCACCGGCATGCGGGTGTATGCGCAGTCGGTGCGGATCTGCTCGGCGGCGAGGATCGCGCAAAAGCTCGCGAAGGTCGCCACGTACGGAATCAGCCCGCAGGAGGCCATGCCGGCGGCAGCCGTGATCATGTTCTTCTCGGCAATGCCGAAGTTGAAGAATCGCCGCGGATGCTCGTCGCGAAAGTCGCCGGTGCGGTTCGCCGATGCGAGGTCGGCCGTCGCGACGACGATGCGGGGGTCCTTCCGCGCCAATTCGGCCAGCTCCTCGCCGAGGATGAAAGCGGGCATCCTTGCGGCAGGCGTGCCACGCACGGAGCGCGCGTCCTTGAAGCTCGTGCGCCCGGTGGTCGTGCCGCGGAAGATCTCCGACTCATGCTGCATCTGCGTCGTCATCGTGCTACTCCCGAGGTCACCGGCTCGCGCCCGGTGTCGAGTTCGGCGAGGACGTCGTCGAAATCCTCACCCGCGAGATTGCCCACGTGCCAGTCGAGCGACATCTCCATGCGCTTCACGCCACGCCCCTTGATCGTGTCGCAGACGATCGCCTGTGGGCTTCCGGTCGTGCCCTCGGGCAGCTTCCGGAACGCGTCGAGGATCGCCGGGAGGCTGTGACCGTCGATGCGCCGGACCTGCCAGCCGAAGGCGGCGAGGCGCTCGGGAAGCGGTTCGATCGCCATCACGTCTTCGGTCGGGCCGTCGATGCTCAGCCCGTTGCGATCGACGATCGCGACGAGGTGGCCTAAGCGGAAGTGTCCCGCTGCCATCATCGCCTCCCAGACCTGCCCTTCGCACAGCTCGCCATCGCCCAGCATCACGTAAGTCCGATAGTCGCGATCCGTCGCGCGCCCGGCCAGTGCCATGCCGACGCCCACCGACAAGCCGTGGCCCAGCGAGCCGGACGAGAAGTCGATGCCGGCGATCTTTTTCATGTCGGGGTGATCGCCGAACTTCGAACCGAGTTGCGCGTAGGTGTCGAGCTCCGCCGGGTCGAAATAACCGAGGTCGGCGAGGACCGGGTACAGCCCGATTGCCGCGTGCCCCTTGGACATGACGAAGCGATCGCGCGCTTCCCATCCCGGATTCGCAGGGTCGATCCGCAGGTGCGCATAGTAGAGCGCGGCCAGGATCTCGGCGCAGGAGAACGTGGACGAGTAGTGTCCGGCACCCGCGATGCGGGCGAGGCGAACGGTCTCCTTGCGGATGAACCGCGCCCGATCTTCGAGAGCCGACTGGTCGATCGTTCGCGCTTCGGTCATCCCCCCTCCGTGCGGCTTGTGTAATGGCCGCGGTTCGCATGTTTCGCTGATGATATATCCGACGCCGCGGAGACTCGCGACGCCGTATGCGGCTTCGCGTTCGTGTGCGTCAGGCCCTCGGAGATCGACGGGCAGGCCGGCGTACCCGGCCGACGTCCTCGCCGGAGCTTGATATATCATAGGTCCGAAACGGCACCTGTGGGTGCGCCGACTTTCGTGACTGGGGCAATCCGGTGGGCGAGACTATCGAGTTGGGTCCGATCGACAGGGGACTGCGCGAGCGGGCAACCACGGTCATTCCGGGTGGCATGTGGGGGCACCAGCGTGCCGCAGCGGTGCCTGCGGGTTACCCGCAATTCTTCGCGGGTGGGCGTGGCGCGCGCGTCGTCGACGTCGATGGCCGCGAGTACATCGACTTCATGTGCGCGTGGGGTCCGATCGTCCTCGGGCACCGGCATCCTGCGGTCGAAGCGGCGGTGCAGCGGCAATGGGCAACCGGCGATTGCCTGAACGGCCCGACCGCCCATGCGGTCGAACTCGCCGAACTGCTCGTCGACACCATTCCGATGGCTGACTGGGCGCTGTTCCAGAAGAACGGCGCGGACGCGACCACCATCTGCGTGACGCTCGCGCGCGCCGCGACCGGTCGACGCAAGATCCTCGTAGCGAGGGGGGCCTATCACGGCGCCTTGCCCTGGTGTTCGCCATCGGTCGCCGGCGTCACCGCGGAAGACCGGACACACCTGATCGCGTACGACTACAACGACCTCGAGTCGCTCGCCGCAGCCGTGGCGCAGGCCGGAACCGACCTCGCCGCCGTGCTCGTCTCGGCATTTCGCCACGACCTCGGCAAGCGGCTCGACGACCCTTCGGCCGATTTCGCCGCCGCGGTGCGCGCCCATTGCGATCGCACCGGAGCAGCGCTCGTGCTCGACGACGTCCGTGCCGGCTTCCGGCTGCACCTGGGCGGTTCGTGGGAGCGTCATGGCGTGCGCCCCGACCTCTGCGCGTATTCGAAGGCGATCGCCAACGGCCATCCGCTCGCGGCAGTCGTCGGTCGCGACGCGTTTCGCGACGCGGCCACACGGGTCTTCACGACCGGATCGTTCTGGTACGGCGGGGCGCCGATGGCCGCCGCGGTGGCGACGCTCCGCGAGCTGCATCGGGTCGACGGCCCGATGGTGATGCGCGCGGCAGGCCGGCGGCTGCGCGACGGGCTCGACGAGCAGGCGACGCGCCACGGCTTCGAGGTGATCCAATCGGGCCCGCCGGCGATGCCGCTGATGCAGTTCGTCGGAGACGTTGACGATCGGCTGGGCGAGGCGTTCTGCCGCCTTGCGCTGGCGCGCGGCGTCTACATGCACCACCGCCACAACATGTTCCTCGGCACCGCGCACACCTTCGCCGAGATCGACCACGCGCTCGATGCGACCGACGGCGCCTTCGCGGAACTTGCCCGGCGACGCTCGGCGCTCGACTGAGATGGACGCGATGGCGCGATCGGCGGGGAAATCCGCACCGCCTTCGGCGTCCCAGGCCTCGCCTGCGGCGGACGCTTCGCTTTCGGAACAGGTGTACGAGCGGCTTCGAAAGGCACTGATGCGCGCGGAGCTGCTCCCGCTGCAGCGCCTCAAGGTGCGCGAGCTGGCGCGTACGATGGGCACGTCCGAGACGCCGGTCCGAGAAGCACTGTTCCAGCTCGCGCACGAAGGTGCGATCGAGATCAAGCCGCGCTACTACATCCGCGTGCGGCGCCCGAGCCTCCAGGAGTACACCGAGATTCGCGACATCCGGATGATGCTCGAGCCGATGGCGGCAGAGCGCGCGCTGCCGCACATCGACGAGGTCGTGATCGAAGAACTCGCCCGGACCCACGACATGCTGATCGCGGCCGAAGCGGCGAGCGACTGGCCCACGGCGCTGCAGGCGAACTTCGACTTCCACTTCGGCCTGTATTCTCGCTCGGGCATGGCAGCGCTGACCGGCGTGCTCGAAGGCCTGTGGATCCGTATCGGCCCGCTGCTGAGCGAGCTCTACCCGAACGCCTCGCCCTCGTACGCCGATCGGCATCAGCACTTGAACGTGCTCGACGCACTGCGTGCAGGCGACTCGTACTCGCTTCGCGAGGCGATCCGGATGGACCTGATGGAGGGCGGCAACAACCTGCGCCGCCATCTTGCCGCGACGCAATCGGAGGCAGCGCCGCCGAAGGCTATGGGCACGGCCGCGAAGAACCACGTCCGAGGCCCGCGCGCGGCAGCGCTCACCCGGCGACGGACCTGAGAGAGGCGCCGCGAGGCCGGCTGAATCGCGCGGCGGCACACGGAATAACCCGTAGTTCGGTCTGCCGTGCTGGCGCACGGGCCCCACCTTCGATACGATATATCCGAATCCGGGTGACGCGAAACCCGATATATCGGATCTCGAGGCAACATGCTCGACACGGCAACGGCTCGAACGCTCACGAAGGTGCCGGTGGCGAAGACGACCGTCGCAGGCCTGCAGTCGGCGGCGTCCATCTCCCGCGACGCATGGGGCATCGCCCATGTCCGGGCCGCGACAACCGACGACCTGTTCCTGTTGAACGGCTTCGTTCATGCGCAGGATCGGATCTGGCAGATGGAGGCGGCCTGGCGGCGGGCCGTCGGGCGGTTCGCCGAATGGGCCGGACCATCCGCGGTCGCGGCCGATCGGCTTGCCCGGCAATTGGGCTGCGAGCGAGCCGCGCGGCGCGATTTCGATGCGCTGAGGCCGTCGACCCGTCGAATGCTCGAGCGCTACGCCGAGGGCGTCAACGCCTGGGTCGCAGCCGGCGGTTCCGCCCCCGAGTACCGCTTGCTCGACACGCA
The DNA here is from genome assembly GCA_050248115.1 of Lautropia sp. GTDB lineage: Bacteria > Pseudomonadota > Gammaproteobacteria > Burkholderiales > Burkholderiaceae_E > Lautropia. The sequence continues at coordinate 678,775 of JBFWSZ010000003.1, read as the reverse complement.
CCCGATGCGATGGGAGCCGTGGTTTTGCGTCGCCGTGATGCGCCAGCGCGGAATACTGATGGGCTCGGTCTGGTTCAAGCTCTGGCGTGCAGCAGCGCTCGGCACGATCGGGCCCGACGCCGTGCCATTGCTGCGCTACGAGTCGGGCGGCGGCGCTGAAGCACTTGTCGCGCCACAGGGCGCGGCCGACACACGATCGACGGCGAGCCTGCACGATCTGCGTGAGGCGATCGAGGCACTGAGCGGATTCGCCGCGCCGGACGCCACGGTTGCGGGATCCAACAACTGGGCGGTCAGCGGCAAGCGCACGCGCAGCGGCAAGCCGCTCGTCGCCGGCGACCCGCACCGGCAGTACGAACTGCCCAGCATGTACCTCCAGATCCACCTGAGCGGGCCCGAGTTCGATGCGATCGGCCTGTCGGTTCCGGGCGTGCCGGCCTTTCCTCACTTCTGTCACACCGAACACGTCGCGTGGTGCGTCACGCACGCGTTCGCCGACATTCACGATCTCTACGTCGAACGCTTCTCGTCCGAAGGCAGGCGCCACGTGGTCGGTGGCACGACGGCCGAGACGCGGGTCCGTGAGGAGCGGGTCGACGTCCGCGGTGAAGCCAGCGAGGCATTCCTCGTCTACGAGACCGGGCACGGACCGGTCATCGCCGGCGACCCGCGCGAGGGGTCGGCGCTCACGCTGAAGTCGGTCCAGTTATTCGACGTCGACCGCTCGCTGGACTGCCTGCTCCCCATGCTCGAGTCGCGTACGCTCGATGCGTTCTACGACACCTGTCGCGACTGGGGCGTGATCGATCACAATCTGGTCGGCGCGGACCGGGACGGCCGCATCGGCGTGCTGGTTCGTGCGAAGGTGCCGCGCCGCGATCGCGTGAACGGATGGCTGCCCGTACCGGGCTGGAGCGGTACCCACGAATGGCGCGGGATGATCCCGTTCGACCGGATGCCGCGCGTCGTCGATCCGGAACGGGGCTTCGTCGTCACCGCCAACAACCGGCTGGTCGCCGACACCGACGCCGACGCCGACGCCGAGTATCTCGTGACCGACTGCCACCCTGACACCCGCGCCGCCCGCATCGCCGAGCGCATTGCGCGGATCGATCGGCTGACTGCGGCAGACATGCACGACATTCTGCGCGATACCGACAGTGCACGTGCACGCGAGATCACAGGCCACCTCCTTCGAGCCGGCTGCACCGACGGATCGGAGTTGCTCGATGGCCTTCGTTCGTGGGACGGGCGAATGGACCCGGGGCTGACGGCGCCGACGATCTACTACCTAGTCCGCCAGGAAATGACGAGGATACTGGCGACCTGCTCCGGCCTCGGGAAGGCGTCCGGGCACCCGGCGGCCGCGCCTGCGCCGGGAATCCCGGCGCTGAACCACCTGTGGTGGACGCTGCCGGAACTGCTGCGCACCGGCGACACGACGCTGCTCGCCGGGCGCAGCTGGCAGAGCGTGATCGCCGAGTCAGTGCGAAAGGTCGCCGCCGGCCCTGCGCCCCGCCCCTGGGGCGAAGCGCACCGACCGACGTTCGCGCACCCGCTCGCGCACCTGTTTCCCGACGCCGACGCGATCGCGGCGCCCGGGTCGACACCGACCGGCGGCGACGGCGACTGCGTGTGCGCGACCGGTGCCTATCCGGCAAGCGGCACACACTCGGTCTACGGCCCGATCGCGCGCTACGTCTTCGACCTGGATGATTGGGACAACAGCCGCTGGATCGTCTTTCACGGGGTGGCGGGTGCGGCAGGCCACCAGCACCACGGTGACCAGAATCCGCTCTGGGCGACCGGCGAAATGGTTCCGATGCATTTCAGCGCAGCGGCGGTCGACGCCGCCGCGCGTTTCGTCACGCTGATCGAGCCGGCCCCTGGATGACCCGCGACGAATGAACGCCGACCCGATGTGAACGCCGATTCCCAATATCCGTCGCGACCGCCGGCCACGCCGGAGGGCGCTTCGAATCGAACCGCAGGAGCCAAGGAGGTGACAGCCATGAACGATCGCAGATTCCACAGGACCCTCGGCAGCGCATTGCTGGCAGCCGTGTTCGCCGCAGGGCCCATTGGATCGACGCAGGCGCAGACGCCGAAGCAAGGCGGCACGATCATCTATGCGAACAACTCCGGCCCGGGGCAGCTCGATCCGCAGATGGCCGCGAGCCTCGTCGAACTGGAGGTCATCGCGCACGTGTTCGAAGGCCTCGTGTCGATGGACGGCAAGTTCGATGCGAAGCCGATGCTCGCCGAGCGGATCGAGATTTCGGACGACGCGAAGACCTTCACCTTCCCGCTGCGCAAGGGCGTGAAGTTCCATGACGGCCAGGAGATGACCTCCGCCGACGTGAAGGCGACCTTCGAGCGCTATGCGAAGGTCAGCCCGGGAAAGTCCGCGCTCGCCGACGTGAAGGAATACCGCACGCCCGACGCGCACACCTTCGTCATCGAACTCACGAAGCCGGACGCGATCTTCGTCGACCGCCTGAAGACCCCGGTCTACCCGCTGTCGATACTGCCCGCTTCCCAGAAGGATGCGCCGGCGCGCGGCATCAAGGTGATCGGCACCGGGCCGTTCAAGCTCGGGGAGTGGGTGAAGGACAGCCACCTGATCATCGAGAAGTACCGCGACTACGCGGCACGCTCCGATTCCAGCGGGCCCGACGGCTACGTCGGCAAGAAGACCGTCCACGTCGATGCGGTGCGCTACAACTTCCTGACCGAGGGCAACGCGCGCGTCGCGGCGATGCAGACCGGCGAGGCGCACATCACGACTTCGCTGTCGGTTGCCTTGCAGAAGCGGCTCGAAGGCGTCAAGGGCGTCGAGACCTTCACCGTGTTTCCGTTCTGCCAGCAGTACGTGATCGTGCATTCGCAGCAGCCACCGACCGACAATCGGAAGATCCGCCAGGCGATCCGCACCGCGATCGACGTCGACGACCTGATCCTCGCGAGCGGCGAAGCGACCAAGAAGAACTTCTCGATGATGTACCCGGGAGGCGCCTACTTCGTCGGCGACGCGAACGCGGGCTGGTACGACCAGGGAGACGCCAAGGGTGCGAAGAAGCTGCTGGCCGAAGCCGGGTACAAGGGCGAGACGGTGCTGGTCCAGTCGAACACCAACTACCCGTACATGCGCGATGCGATGCTCGTCGTCGCCGAGCAGTTGAAGGCGATCGGCATGAAAGTCAAGGTCGACATCACCGACTGGACGACGAACGCGTCGAACCTGCAGTCGGGCAAGGGCGGGTGGAACCTGTCGAGCACGAGCTTCTGCTCCAACCCGCTGCTCGGTCCCCAGCAGTGGCAGACGATGATCTACAACTTCCCGCACGTGAAGGACAACGCGAAGCTCGATGCGGCCTACGCGAAGTTCAACACGTCGCTCAAGCTCGAGGACCGGGTCGCGGCGTGGAAGGACATCGAGGCCGAAGTGCTCGACGGCGCGTACATGATCAAGGTGTCCGACCGCGGCTCGAATCGGGCGAAGTCGGTCAAGCTCAAGGGATCGGATCCCTACTACATCAATCTCTTCTGGGACAAGTGGCTCGAACCCTGAGCGCCTGATGCGGGACTGGTCGCAGAGACCGCGGTGAAACGTGCCTAGGCTCGTTGCGTGGCGCGTCGCGCAGGCGATCCCGGTCATGTTCGTCGTGGCCGTGTTCACGTTCCTGCTGATGCAGATGCTGCCCGGCGATCCGGCGACGATCATCGCCGGCGACATGGCCGACCAGGCGGCGATCGACCAGATCCGCCGCGACCTCGGCCTCGACCAGCCGGTCGCGACGCAGCTCCTGCTGTGGATCACCAATCTGATGCACGGAGATTTCGGCCGATCGCTGATGCTCAACCAGCCGGTCGCCGAGGCGGTCCTGGAACGGCTGCCGGTGACCCTGTCGCTCGCCGTGATCGCGTTCATCGTCACGGTACCCGCGGGCATCGTCCTCGGCGTCGTCGCGGCCGTATGGCGCGATACCTGGATCGACAGCGCGGTGATGGTGCTCGCGCTCGTCGGCGTGTCGGTCCCGAACTTCTGGATCGCGATCCTGTCGGTCATCGTGTTCTCGGTCACGCTCGGCTGGCTGCCGTCGGCGGGCTACGTGCCGCTGGCCGACGACCCGCTCGGCTGGCTCGCTTCGCTGATCCAGCCGGCAGTGGTGCTCGCGCTGTTCCAGATCGGCTTTCTCGCGCGGATGACGCGCTCTGCGATGCTCGAGGTGCTCGACCAGGACTACATCCGCACCGCGCGCGCGAAGGGCGTTTCGCCCCGCATGACGATCGTCAAGCACGCGTTTCGCAACACGCTGATGCAGGTGGTGACGGTGTCGGGCTACATCCTGAGCCTGTTGATCGGCGGATCGGTGGTAATCGAGCAGATTTTCGCGATGCCCGGCATCGGCCGGCTGCTGGTGCAGGCGATCATGGCGCGCGATTACCCGGTCGTGCAGGGCACGCTGCTGCTGCTCGGCTTCGCGTTCGTCTTCATCAACATCGTGATCGACCTGATCTATGCACGGGTCGACCCTCGGGTGCGCTATGACTGATGGCGCCCTGCCGGGTGCCTCGGTCGACGCGTCGCTGACCGTGACGCCCTCCCGTCGAGCCGCCATGTTGTACCGGCTCTGGCGGCACCGCTCGTTTCGCATCGGCGCGGTCCTCGTCGTGGCGGTCCTCGCCCTCGCCCTCGCCGCCCCGCTGCTGACCGACGGCGAGCCCAACGGCATGTCGCTGCGCAACCGCTTCGCGCCGCCGTCGGCGGCCTACCCTTTCGGCACCGACAACTTCGGGCGCGACATCTTCACCCGCGTGCTCTACGGCGCGCGGATCTCGCTTTGGATCGGCTTCGTCTCCGCGCTGCTGGCGGCGGTTGGTGGTGCGATCATCGGGATGGCGTCGGCGTGGTTCCGGCGGCTCGACGGGATCATTATGCGGATCATGGACGCGCTGCTCGCCTTTCCCGCGATCCTGCTCGCGATCGGCATCAACGCAGCGCTCGGCCCGCAACTGTCGAGCGTGATCATCGCGCTTGGTTCGGCGTACCTGCCGCGCATGACGAGGATCGTGCGTGCCGCCGCGCTGGTGATCCGCGAGCTCGACTACGTCGACGCGGCGCGGGTCAGCGGCGCCGGGTCGGTGCGGATCATCTTCCGGCACATCCTGCCGAACTGCATGGCGCCGCTTCTCGTCGCGCTGACCTTCGTCTTCGCGTACGCGATCCTCGCGGAGGCCGCGCTGAGCTTCCTCGGCATCGGTCCGCCGCCGCCGCATCCGTCGTGGGGCAACATCATCGCCGAGGGCCGCGACTATTCGGTCGAGGCATGGTGGATCATGCTCTTTCCCGGCATCGCGATCAGCGTGTCCGCGCTCGGCATGAACCTGCTCGGCGACGGGCTGCGCGACGTGCTCGATCCGCGCCTGAAGGTCGACGCGTAGGCGATGCTCGAGGTGAACGACCTCACCGTCGACTTCCGGGTCGACCAGGGCTGGATCCGCGCGGTCGACGGCGTCGGGTTCTCGCTCGCGGCGAATGCATCGCTCGGGATCGTCGGCGAAAGCGGCTCCGGCAAGTCGGTCTGCGCGCTGTCGATCCTCGGCCTGCACGCGCCTCGCACGACCCGCGTGTCGGGCACCGTCCGCTTCGACGGTCAGGATCTGCTCGCGCTTTCCGAGCGCCGGATGTGCGCGGTGCGGGGGCGCGACATCGCGATGATCTTCCAGGATCCGATGCATTCGCTCAACCCGGTGCTGAGCGTAGGCGAGCAGATCGGCGAGACGCTGCGCATCCACCAGGGGATGGACGTCGAGTCGGCACGCGCGCGCGCGACCCAGCTGCTCGACATGGTCCGCATCCCGGACGCAAGACAACGGGTCTCGGACTATCCGCATCAGTTGTCGGGCGGCATGCGGCAGCGGGTGATGATCGCGATGGCGATCGCCTGCCGACCACGCCTGCTGATCGCCGACGAGCCGACGACCGCGCTCGACGTGACGGTCCAGGCGCAGATCCTGGAACTGCTGCGCGAGCTGCGCGACGAGATCGGCATGTCCGTGATCCTGATCTCGCACGACCTCGCGCTGGTGGCCGAGTTCGCCGAGCGGGTGATCGTCATGTATGCGGGCGAGATCGTCGAGGACGCGCCGGCCCCAAGGATCTTCGAGCGGCCGGCGCATCCGTACACCGAGGGCCTGCTTCGCGCCATACCGTCGGCCGACGAAGACGTGCGACGACTGCACGCGATCCGCGGCCGGATACCCGATCCGGGCCGCCGCCCTCCCGGATGCAGCTTCGAGCCGCGCTGCGGGTTTGCCGAGGCACCGTGCGCCGCGAAGAGGCCCAGCCTCTCGCGACTGACGCCCGACCACGCGATCCGCTGCCCGGTGCGTTTGGCTGCGATCGGCGCCGAGCGCTCGCAGGGCGACGCGCGAGTGCAGACGCCATTGCCGACGCGCGCGCCTGCAGACGCGCCTCGGGATGGGCCTTCTCGATGACGACACCCGCAACACAGCAAGCCACCGCACGCACGCACGGCGAGCCGATCGTGCGCGTACGCGACCTGAGCCGACACTTCGTCGTCGGACGACGCGGACACGCGCGTCAGACGCTGCGCGCCGTCGACCGGATCGGCTTCGACGCGTTCGCCGGCGAGACGCTCGGCCTCGTCGGCGAATCGGGCTCGGGAAAGTCGACGATCGGGCGGATGCTGGTCGGACTGCTGCCGGCGACCGAGGGCCGGATCGATCTGTTCGGCGAAACGATCACCGGCCACGACGGCGCAAGGGCGCTCGCACGCATCAGGCATCGGATCCAGTTCGTCTTTCAGGATCCGCACGCCGCCATGAATCCGCGCATGCGCATCGCCGATCTGGTAGCCGAACCGATCGACGTGAAGGGCGGCTACTCGCGCCGCGACCGAACCGACCGCATCGCGGAGCTCCTCGAACTGGTCGGGCTGTCGGCGGATTTCGCTAACCGCTATCCGCACGAGTTCTCCGGCGGGCAGCGCCAGCGCATCGTCATCGCACGGGCGCTCGCGCTCGATCCGGCTTTCGTCGTCTGCGACGAACCGGTCGCGTCGCTCGACGTGTCGATGCAGGCGCAGGTGATCAACCTGCTACTCGACCTGCAGGATCGGCTCGGCCTGTCGTACCTGTTCATCGCGCACGACCTGGCCGTCGTGCGCGCCGTCGCGCATCGGGTGGCCGTGCTCTACGCCGGCCAGATCGTGGAACTGGCGGACAAGCGCGCGCTCTACGGCGAGCCGCTTCATCCGTACACGAAGGCGCTGCTCGCTGCGATCCCGCGCCCCAACGGCGGCGTACGCCCGCCGCCGATTCGGGGGGAGGTGCCGAGCCTGCTGAATCGGCCACCGGGCTGCCCGCTCGCGCCGCGCTGTCCGCAGGTCTTCGATCGCTGCCGTACCGAGTTGCCGGCATTGCGCGAAGTCGCACCCGGACGACACGTCGCGTGCCATCTCCACGACGGCGACTGGCGACCGATCGAACGCTTCCCGACCATCGCGGGCGTTCCGGCCGCGCCGGTCGCCTGAACCACACGACAGACATCGACGACGAGGCCGAGGCGATGACGAGGAAATCGAAGGGCGACGCGGACGCGGCGCGCGCGTCGGCGAACGCGAGCGCCGGGGGCGGCGACAAGCCCAAGTCGGCAGCGACCAACCACTTCGGCCAGCGTGTCGCCGACGATCCGCGCACCCGACATGCAATCAACGTCGGGCCACCGAGCATCGGCCCGATGCACGCGGACGGCGGTTGGGGAGATCGGCGCTGGTACGACGCACCCAGGGAAGATCCGGGCTGGCCCGAGGTCCACACCTACACAGACGCGATCTCGTACGAACCCGGCGACACGGTCGCCTTTCACAGCAGCACGCACGCGAAGACCTGGCGTCTCGACATCGTGCGCGACGGCCTCGAGCCGGAAACAGTCTTCACCCGTGGCGATCTGCCAGGCGAGTTTCATCCGGCACCGAAGGATGCGTACAAGGCCGGCTGCCGCTGGCCGACGAGCCTCGGATGGAAGATTCCTGCCGAAGCGCGCTCGGGCTTCTACAAGGTCGTGTCGAGCTGCCTTCGACCCGACGGCGGACGCTTCGTGCAACACCACTTCTTCGTCGTGCGCCCGACGCCGTCGACCCAGTCGGCCAAGCTTCTGATGATCCTGCCGACATCGACATGGATGGCCTACAACGACTGGGGCGGTGCGAACAGCTACATCGGCATCGACGGAGACGACGGCAACGGTTTCTCGCCGGTGCTCAGCTTCCTGCGCCCGTGGACGCGGGGGATGGTGTGGCTGCCCGAGGGCGCGCCGCGCATCTGCGCCGAGCCGGTGCCCGACCCCCTGTCGGCGCCGCGCTATCACCCGAAGGACTGGGCGTGGGGCCACGGCTTCGGCTACTTCTACGCCGCGGCCGGATGGGCGCAGTACGACCGCCACTTCGTGCGATGGGCCGAACACGAAGGCATCGGCTTCGACATGATCACCCAGACCGATCTGCACTATCGGCCCGAGATCCTGGCGCGATACCACGCCGTCGTCATCGTCGGGCACGACGAGTACTGGAGCCACGCGATGCGCACCCACATCGAGCGCTTCGTAGACGACGGCGGTCGCCTGGCGCGTTTCGGCGGCAATTTCATGTGGCAGGTCCGGCTCGAGGAGAACGGCACGCGCCAGGTCTGCTACAAGGCGACGGCCGACATCGCCGATCCTGTCCGCGACACCGCCGATCGCCACCTGCTCGCCGGCAACTGGGAGAGCAAGTCGATCGGGTGGCCCGGCGCGACGACCGTCGGCGTCAACGGTTCGCAGGGGGTATACGCCGGATGGGGCGGGTTCGCGCCGCGCGGCGCCAAGGGCTTCACCGTCTACCGTCCGGACCACTGGGTATTCGAGGGCACGCAGCTCGGCTATGGCGACATCTTCGGTGCCCAGGCGAACATCTTCTCGTACGAACTCGATGGTCTCGACTACACCTTCCGCAAGGGTCTGCCCTACCCGACCGGCGAGGACGGTGCGCCGGCGACCGTCACGATTCTGGCGATGGCACCGGCGATGAAGGGAGAGGCGATGTTCCCGATCGAGGGGCACCGCTACTACCTCGGCGAGCAGGACCTGCGCAGCGCAGCGCAGCGGATCTGCGGCAACCAGGACAAGGCCTCGCTCGACCAGGTCCGCTACGGCTCCGGCATGATGGTTCACATGCCCCGCGGCAAGGGGGAGGTGGTCACCGCCGGCACCTGCGAATGGGTGATGGGCCTGAAGCGCAACGACTTCTTCACGACGCGCATCACGCGCACGGTGCTCGAGCGGTTCGTTCGCGGTGAAGGGACGTAGGACCACGCAATCCGACGAGGCGTTCGATGACCTCCGCCGGGGCGTCGCAGTCGTGCGACCTGTCGGTACTCGTGCTCCAATCGAGGAGATCATTCGCCTGGCCGACCCGGGTGCCTGGCGCATGCGACTCGAAGCTTGCGCGCAGGCCGCGTGGCACCTGATCGTCACGGATGGCGCTGCGCGTCCGCCTCACGCGCGCGACGATCAGCTTGGGTCGGATCCGCCTGAAGCCGCCCAGCGCTTCTCGAACGCCCAGACGTCCGGAAAGCCCATCAGTTCGTGCATCGAGTCCGCACCGTCGCTGCCCCAGGTGGGCACCTCGAGACCCTCGGAACTGCCGTGGCGCTGCAGGTGTGCGTACGCGCGCCTGCAGGCCTCGGCCGCGGCCGAGAAGCCGATCCCCGGGTAGATCGCGATGCTGAAGCCCATCGACTTCAGCGTCTCGGCCGGCACCACGGGCGTGCGCCCGCCGGGCACCATGTTCGCGAGTTTCGGTGCGGAGATCGCGCGGCCGACCTGCTCGATCTCCTCGAGCGACTCCGGCGACTCGACGAAGGCCACGTCCGCGCCCGCCTCGACGTATGCAGCCGCGCGATCAATCGCCTCGTCGATGCCGTGCGCGGTGCGGGCGTCGGTCCGCGCGATGATCAGCGTGTCCTCGCTGCGGCGCGAATCGACCGCGACCTTGACCTTGAGCACCATTTCCTCGATCGGCACGACGCGGCGCCCCGGTGTGTGGCCGCACTTCTTCGGCGCCTCCTGGTCCTCGATCTGGATGCCCTGCACGCCGGCAGCCTCGTAGCCGCGGACCGTATGCCGCACGTTGAGCAGCCCGCCGTAGCCCGTGTCGGCATCCGCGATCAGCGGCGTGTCGGTGCCACCGGCGATCGTGCCCGCGCGGTTCAGCATGTCGGTGTAGGTGGCAAGGCCTGCGTCCGGAAGGCCGAGATACGACGCGGTCACGCCGTAGCCAGTCATGTACAACGCGTCGAAACCCATGCGATCGGCGACACGCGCCGAAATCATGTCGTAGACGCCGGGCGCGACGATGAACTTGCCGGCACGGATGAGCTCGCGCAACTTGGGTTTGGTGGACATCGGGAGTTTCCTCGCTTGACGGTGTGTCCGGTCAGGTGGCGGCGCTACGCTCGCGCCAGGTAGCCGGGTCGCGCGAAAGCCGCCGGAACTCGGCGACCCGTTCGACGTAGTGACAGGCCGCGACGTGGTCGGGCCCGACCGCCACCAGCGGCGGCGCATCGGTCCGGCATAGATCGGTCGCGAACGGGCAACGCGGCGCGAAGCGGCAGCCCGGGGGCGGGTCGACGAGGCTCGGCGGCACGCCGGGGATCGAGATCAGCTCGCGGTCGCGGTCGTCCAGGTCGGGAAACGCGTTGCACAGCGCCAGCGTGTACGGGTGGAAGGGCTCGCGGAACACCGCGTCGCGGCCGGCTTCCATCACCTGGCCTGCGTACATCACGACGATCCGGTCGCAGTTCTCGGCGACCACCGCCATGTCGTGCGTGATCAGCAGCATCGTCTTGCGCTGCTCGACGTGGATCCGGCGGATCCGCTGCAGGATCTGGTCCTGCACGATGACGTCCAGGCCGGTGGTGGGCTCGTCGGCGACCACCAGCCCCGGGTCGAGCACCATCGCCATCGCGATCATCGCGCGCTGGCGCATGCCGCCCGAGAACTGGTGCGGGTAATCCTTCAGCCGACGCGCATCGAGCCCAACCATCTCGAACAGTGCCTCGAGGCGCGCCGCCCGCGTCTGCCTGGGCATCGACGCGTGCGCGACGATCGCCTCGTCGAGCTGGGCTTCGACGGTGTACACCGGATCGAAGCCGTTCATCGCGCTCTGAGGCACCAGCGCGATCTCCTTCCAGCGCAGCTCCCGCATCCGCGCCGGCGTGAGCCCGACCAATTCGCGATCGCGATAGCGAATCGAGCCACTGGTGACGCGTGCGTTCTGCGGCAGGATCCCCAGGATCGCCTTTGCGATCGTCGACTTGCCGCACCCCGATTCGCCGACCAGCCCGAGGTACTCGCCGGCATCGACCGACAAGGACACGCCGTCGACGGCCCGCGCCTCGCCGCCGGCCGTCCGGTAGCAGATCCTCAGGTCCTTCAGCTCGAGCACCGCAGCCATCGGCTCAGGCCTTTCGCAACCGCGGGTTGAGCACTTCCTCGTAGGCGCGGGTGATCATGAAGATCGCCATCACGAAGGCCGACAGCGCGAGGCCCGGCGGCAGCACCCACCACCAGGCGCTGCGCATCGCGCCCGCGCGGAAGGCGGCGTTGAGCATGATCCCCCAGCTCTGTACCTGCGGGTCGCCGAAGCCGAGGAAGGACAGGCCTGCCTCGAGCATCACGGCCGTCTGCACGCCGATCGCCATGTACAGGAAGCTCAGCGGCAGCGCGTTCGGCGCGATGTGGCGAAACAGGATCTTCAGGTCGGAGGCGCCGGCGGCGCGTGCCGCCCACACGAACGGCCGCTCCTTGAGCGACAGCACCTGCGAGCGGATCACGCGCGCAGTGGTTCGCCACAGGAAAAAGATCACCAGCACGATGATCAGCGGCAGGCTCGGCCGCGAGATCGAGATCACCACCATGGCGAACGGCAGGAAGGGGATGCCGAACGCGACGTCGGTCATCCGCATCAGCACGTCGTCGGTCCTGCCCCCGAAGTAGCCGGCCACGAGTCCGATCAGCGTGCCGATGATGACGCTGCCGATCGCCGACACCAGCCCCACCACCAGCGCGATGCGCGTGCCCCACACCAGCTGGCTGAACACGTCCATGCCCTGGTTGGTCGTGCCGAACAGGTTCGCCAGCGAAGGCGGCGACAGGCGCGCGACGACCCCGTCGGCACCGTAAGTGACCTCGAACGGCCCGTACGGCGCGATCCACGGCGCGAGCAGCGCCACGAGCACGAACACCCCCAGCACGACCATTCCGGCCGTCGCCGAGCGGTCGGCGGCGAGCACCTGCAGCGTCGTGCGCCCCTGCGCCAGGGCCGCGCGCCAGGGGCCGACCGCACGCACCGGCGGCGCACGGTCGGCCGCCTCCCCGATGCCGTCTCGCGCTCCTGCCATCCTCGTCACTTTCGTCACGTCCTACTCGTAGGTCACGCGTGGGTCGATCACGCCGTACAGCAGGTCGGCGAGCAGGTTCAGCAGCAGCGTCACCAGGGCCATCACGTAGAGGGCCGCCTGCGCGACCGGGTAGTCGAGATCGTTGAGCGCCTGCACGAGTTCGCGCCCGACGCCGGGCCACGAGAAGATGATCTCGAGCAGCACCTGCCCCTGGAACAGCATCGCCGTCATCACCGCGATGTAGGTGATCAGCGGCAGCAGCGCGTTGCGCGTCGCGTGCACGACGATGCCGCGCTCGTGTAGCCCCTTGGCCCTGAGGATATCGAGAAAGTCGCTGCCCTTGACCTCGAGCATCGACGAGCGCAGCAGCAGGATCGGCCCGGTGATCTCGCGGCTCACCAGCACCAGGCACGGCAGCGCCAGGTGCGTCCAGTAGTCGCGAGAGACCAGCATTTCCCACGCGCCCTCGGGCCCGCCGAGCGACACCATGCCGCCCGGTGGCAACCACTGCAGCTGGTAGGAAAACACCATCAGCGCGAGGATGCCGACGACGAAGGACGGCGCCGAGTGCAGGAACAACGAGGTTCCGACGGTGATGCGCTCGAATGCGCTCCCGCGGCGCCATCCGGCGACCGCGCCGACGAGCGTGCCGAGCACCACCGAGATGATCAGCGCGGGCACGATCATCAGCGTCGTGTTGACCATCTTGTCGACCATGATCTCGCGCACCGGGTCGTTCTGGAAGAACGACTGGCCGAAGTCGAAGCTCAGCATGTTCCGAAGATAGCGAAGGTACTGCAGCCACACCGGGTCGGTCAGTCCCCAAAGCCGCTTCTGGCGCTCGATCATCTCCTGGGAAAAGTTCGCGTCGACGAACATCGACGTCGGGTCGCCCGGCAGCAGCTGGAAGAGGGCGAACATGATCGTCAGGATGCACCACAGCACGAAGCCGAGCAGCAGCAGCCTTCGAATCAGGTACCGGCGGAACCCGGCCATCGCGTCGCCCTCCCCCGATTCAGCTCGACGCGAGCATCTTGAGGCCGCCCCAGGTGTAGCCGTCCTTCGTGACCTGTGTCACGCGCTTGCGGAATCCTTCGTTGCCGGGCGACGGATACATCAGGCGTCCGTCGCTCGCCCAGGTGTACCCAGCCGCCTCGAGGATCTGGCGCGCCTTCGCGAGGTCGAAGCCGGGCGGTTTCGGCAGGTCGGGGTTGTGCCACGGATTGCCCTCGACCAGGAAGGTGTTCGAGGCCGGCACGCGGCCGGACCCCTCCCACGGCACCTTGACGAGGAACTCGCGGTCGATCGAGTGCTGCCACGCGAGGCGGAACTGGTAGTCGCGCCACGGTAGCCACGACGCCCGGACCACGCCGTGGAACCAGTTGATGTCCTTCGAGCGCTCGATCTTCACATGCTTCTGCTTGCCAAGCTGCGTGGCCTGGCTCGGCGTGAGCGAGATGTCGCTCGACTCGATGACGTCGATCTGCTGGCTCTCGAGCCGTCCCATAAGTCCATCGAGCGAAGGCGCGACGACCACCCAGATCTCGTCGACCGCCGGTCGCGCGAAGTGCTTCTTGTTGGCCACCAGCTGCAGCTCGGTATCCTTGCGGTAGCGCCCGAAGCGAAACGGCCCGCTGCCGATCGGCTTGTCGATCCGCAGCCGCCTCGGATCGTCGCCGACCCCCTGCTCTGTCATGATGTTCTGCCAGATGTGCTTCGGCAGGATCACGTTGAGCATCAGGAAGTAGCTCTCGAATTGCCCGTAGGGCTGCTTGAACTTCGTGCGGATCACGCCCTTTCCGGCGTCGGTGATCTCGACGCTCTCCAGGAACCGGTTCGCGGTCCAGAAGATGCCGCGTTCGTACTTCATCATGAAGTCGAATGTGAACTTCAGGTCGTCGACGGTCACCGGCTTGCCGTCGTGGAACTCCATGCCGGGGCGCAGCACGATGTCCCAGGTGCGATCGTCGATGCGCGTCCACGACGACAGCGCCCAGGGGATCACCTTCAGGTTCTCGTCGAAGTACGCGAGCCGGTCGTAGATCATCCGGCCGATCGAGCGCATGTTGTTCGACGCGGCGATGATGTTGGTCGTCTCGAGCAGCGCAGTCATGCCGACGCGCATCTGCGACTTGCCGCCCGCCTTCGGCTTTGCCTTCAGGAAGCCGTGGAACGCGTTAAAGTTGGCGACGCCGAAGCCTGTTGTCTTTGCGAAGTCGTCCCAGCCGGCGGCGTTGTAGGCCTCGATGATCGATGGGCCCCAGCCGAACACGTTGACGTACAAGTCCTCGGCCAGCACCTTCTGCGCCTGCTTGACGTATTCGAGCCGTTTCGCCGGATCGCCTTCGGCGGTCTGCTTCTCGATCAGCGCGTCGTATTCCTTGTTGACCCACTCGCCGTAGTTGCGGCGGTCGGGCCCGTACGCGCGCGACACGAGCCACTCGGACGGATCGACGCGCTCGGGACGCAGGATCGACGGGTGCAGTTCGACGTCCCCATGCCGATGGCCGTTGATTTCCTCGAGCCAGCGTGCTGGCGACAGCTGCTGGATGTTGTAGCGCAGCCCGATCTTCTCGCCGTCCTTGGCCCACTTGCGCCACGCGTCGAGCCAGTCGGGATTGTTGTTCGGCATGATGAGCTGCAGCTCGGGGACCTTGTCGCCCTCCTTGGGCCAGGTCAACCGGGGCACGGTCTGCTTGACCCACTCCGCGTCCTGGAAGTAGTAGCCCTTGAAGCCCTCGTAGGCGCGGCGGTACTTCGGGTCGGCGAGCTCGAACGCAGGCGCGCCCTGCGCAGCGACGTTCCAGTGCAGGCCGCCGACGGCCGCGCCGGAGCCGGCGGCGGCGAGCAGTTTCAGGAGGCTGCGGCGATCGACGGGCTGGCCGATTCCGTTGTCGTGAGCGGTCATCGTATCTCCTCGTAGTCTTCGGGTTGCCGGGTCGGCGCCCGGCTCGGGTCGGTCCAGGCGGCCTTCCTTCAGGCGGCCTTCTTCTTGCCGGGTGCCTCGGCGGCGGGGGCGCCGGCCTGGCCGGTGCGGGGATCGTAGACACCGATCGACTGGTCGTATCGCGCCATCCGTTCGGCAGGCAGGTATCGGCGCTCGAGTGCCTCGACCTGCGGGAAGCCGGTCAGGTCGAAGATGCCGAAGCCGGCCAGCGGGTGGCCGCGGTGCTCGGCGTTGTAGGCGTTGAACACGTCGTCGCCACCCTCGCGGTAGCGGGTCAGGAAGTCGTGCATCGCGATCGCGCCGACGCGCGTGATGTGCATGCCACCGGTGCACAGCCGGAACTCGCGCATCTCGGCGGTGGTCAGCGGCGGGTCGATCGCGTAGGTGGTGACTTTCAGCAGCGCGTTTGGGAACGCGTCGCGCACCGCGCGGATCTCCTCGCGCGACTGCAGCGCCTCGACGTACAGCACGTCGACGCCGGCCTCGAGATACGCACCAGCGCGCCGCATCACCTCCTCCATGCCGCCGCCGACCGCGCCGCGCGCATCGGTGCGGGCCATGATCACGAAGTCGGGGTCGAGTCGATCGCGGACGTCGCAGGCGGCGCGGTACTTGCCGACCGCCTCGTCGAGTGGGATCAGCTCCTTGCCCTTGACGAAGCCACAACGCTTGGGCGAGACCTGGTCCTCGATGAAGAGCGAGGCGGCGCCGGCACGGATGATCTCCTCGACCGTGCGCACGACATTGATCGCGTTGCCGAAGCCGGTGTCGCAGTCGACGCACACCGGGATCGTCACCGCCTGGCAGACACGGCGCGTCGCCTCGGCGAGCTCCGTCAGCGTCAGCAGCCCTGCGTCGGGCAGGCCGAGCAGGTGCGTCGACACATTGGAGCCGGACAGCCCGAAGAATGCGAACCCGGTCGACTCGACGAGCTGCGCGTGGTGCGCGGTCGCGCCCCAGATGCCGATGACGGGAAGCGGGCCCTCGACGAGCATCCTGCGAAAGGCGGTGCTCGCCTTGCCCTTGATCACCGGGTCACGCAGTCTCATGGTCGTCTCCTAGAAGGTTGCGCAGGCGCGGGCCACCTGCGGCATCGGGTGGAGCACCGCCTCGCCGACGCCCGGCACGCGGTGGCAGGCGACTGAGCGGCCCTCGCCCACCGGGGCGAGGACCGGCTCGACGCCGCGACACGTGTCGACCGCCTGCGGACAGCGCGGATGGAAGCGGCAGCCCGGGGGCATGTCCGACGGATCGGGTATGGCGCCGCCGAGCTCGATGCGCTCGCGGGTACGTGCACCCATCACCGGCGCGGCGGCCATCAGCGCTTGGGCGTACGGGTGGCGCGGCGCGTCGAGCACATGAGCTGCCGGGCCGATCTCCACGATCCGCCCGAGGTACATGATCGCGACGTGGCTGCACACGTGCCGCATCGTCGACAGGTCGTGCGAGATGTACAGGATCGCCATCCGCAGTTCGATCGAGAAGTGCCTGAACAGGTTCAGGATTCCCGCGCGGATCGACACGTCGAGCATCGACACCGGCTCGTCGGCCACCAGGAAGCTGGGCTCGACGGCGATCGCGCGCGCGATCGCGATGCGCTGCAGTTGTCCGCCCGATAGCTGGTGCGGGAAGCGGTCGAGGTACGCGTGCACCGGCATCAGCCCGGCGCGCTCCATCGCGGCGACCAGCATCCGCTGCTGGCGCTCGATGTCGTCGGGAAAGTGGATCTTCAGCGGCTCGAGCACGCTGTCGGCCACGGTGAATCGCGGATTCAGCGACTCGTAGGGGTTCTGGAACACGATCTGCGCCTTGCGTCGGAACGCGCGCAACTCGGCTGCGCTCGTGTCCGCGCCCAGCGCGCGCCCCTCGAACCGGATCTCGCCCGAGGTCGGACGGTGGAGTCTCACCGTCGTCATGCCGGTGGTCGACTTGCCGCAGCCGGACTCGCCTGCGACGCCGAGCACTTCGCCTGCGCGCAGCGTGAACGACACGCCATCGACCGCCTTCAGGTACTGCGGCGCTCGCCCGAGCAGCGTCTGGAGCGCGCCCTGTCGCACCGGATACCATTTGCGCAGGTCCCGGACCTCGATCACCGGCTGCTCGCCGTCGGTGCCGGCAGGTGGTCCGGTCACGCGCGCGTCGCCGTCAGGGCCGGAAGCCGAGCGAACCGTCATACTTCGCGTCGAGTTCCTCGCGGGGCAGGAACTCGTCCTCGAGCCGCCGGATCGCGGGAAATCCGACGAACTGGTGCAGGTCGGCCGTGGGGTGGCCGGCCATCTCCTGCGCGACGCGCTCGTCCCAGGCGGCGTCCTCGCGCGCGAAGCCGTGCAGGTAGTCCCACATCGCGCGCGCCGCGGCACGCATCGCGCCGCCGGCGTTCGCGATCAGGAACACGCGCAGCTGCGCCATCTCGTCGACACTCAGGTTCGGCGATACCCCGGTACGGTTGTAGAGGAGCGGCGCGCCGACCTCTCGCGCGACCCGCTCGAGCTCGCCCTGCGACACCAGGCCCTCGGGAAAGAACACGTCCATGCCGGCGTCCATGTACGCCTTGCCGCGCCGGATCGTCTCCTCGACGCTGCCGCCCGCGACGCCACGCGCATCGCAGCGTGCGACCAGCACCACGTCGCGATCGAGCTCGTCGCGCACGCGGACCGCTGCACGGTACTTGCCGACCGCCTCGTCCATCGGGATCACGCGCTTGCCCGAGACGTGGCCGCAGCGCTTGGGCGCGACCTGGTCTTCCATGAAGAGGCCACCGACTCCGGCCTTGATCAGCTGCTCGACGGTGCGCATCGCGTTGATGGCGTTGCCGTAGCCGGTGTCGGCGTCCGCCATGACGGGGATGTCGATCGCGTCGCAGACGTAGCCGGTCATCTGGACCACCTCGGTCATCGTGGTGAGACCGACGTCTGGCTTGCCGATCATCGTGGCCGACAGCGAGTAGCCCGAAAGGCCTACCGTCTGGAAGCCGGCCGCCTGCGCGATCAGTGCGGACTGCGCGTTGAACACGCCCGGCTGCACGAAAGGTCGCCCGCTGTCGAGCATCTCCCGAAAGCGCCGCGCCATGCCTTTCCATCCGGCCATGTCGTCTCCTCCTGGTTGGGTGCAGGTGCCGCCAGCAGCGGCCCATGCTCGTCGAGCGCCGAGTATTCTGTCGCCGGTGCCGATGTGTCAACACTTCCGCGTCGATGACCCGCTTCTGAATCCGCGGGAGCGTACCTGTCTCTCGCAGGTGTTGACACCTTTTCGGCTACCGCCCTACGATGCCCCTGACCGAGCGATGCCCCGATGATCGACACAGCGACACCGTCCATCCGCTTCGATCCGCCCGCCAGACGAGCCGGCGGCGAGGTTCAACGCGTATTCGAGCGTGTCATCGAGGACATCACCAGCGGCGTGCTGCCCCCGGGCGCCAAACTGAGCGAGCCCGAACTCGCTCGCGCGCTCGGCGTGAGTCGGGGCCCGCTGCGCGAGGCGATCCGTCGGCTCGAGGAACGTCGGCTGGTGCATTGCACGCCGAACCTGGGCGCCCGCGTCGCCGCGCATACGCCGCGCGAGGTGCTCGCCGCATACGAGGTCCGCGAGGCGCTCGAAGGGCTCGCGGCGCGGCTCGCCGCGCGGAACATGTCGCCGGACGAGCGCGCGGAGCTTCGCCTGGTATACGACCAGGAGGTGTCGGCGGCGCGCTCGCGCGGTTTCCGCAGCGACTTCCACATGCACATCGTGCGCGGCTCGCACAACGAGGGGCTTGCGCGCATGCTCGGCGAGAATCACTATCACCTGCACAAGCTGTGGCGGATGCGCTGCCGCTGGCTGCGGGTCGGCGGCGAGTCCTCGTGGAACGATCACCGCCGCATCCTCGAGGCGATCGAATTCCGCGACGCCGAGTGCGCCGAGATCCTGATGCGCCGGCACGTCGCGCGGCTGCGGCTGCAGAGCCTCGAGGAACTCGAGCGACTGGGTATCGACCTGGACGAGCCCGGCGCCTGAAGGCCGGCCACGAGAAGACGGGGGAGCGAGACGATGGGCACCGGGACGACGTTCTTCGAGAAGGTGTGGTGCGACCACGTGATCGCCGAACTCGGTGGCGACACCGGGCTGCTGCAGATCGACCGGCTCTTCCTGCACGAGATGAGCGGCGGTCCCGCGCTCGAGGCGCTGTCCCGATCGGGACGCGCGGCGGCGAGCCGCGCGCAGGTCTACGCAGTGATCGACCACGTGATCTCGACGCAGCCCGGCCGCGGACCGAACGACACGCGCGCGGGCGACGGACTCGATTTCATCGTCGGTACCCGCGAGCAGACCAGGCGCCACGGCATCCGATTCTTCGACGCCGACGACCCGCGGCAGGGGATCGTGCACGTGGTGTCGCCCGAGCGCGGCATCGCGCTGCCGGGGCTGACGCTGGTCTGCGGCGACAGCCACACCTGCACGGTCGGTGGCATCGGCGCGCTCGCCTGGGGTATCGGCTCGACCGAGTGCGAGCACGTCCTCGCGACGCAGACGCTCGCGCAGGTCAAGCCGAAGACGATGCGGGTCAACTTCGAGGGCACGCCGCCGGCGGGTATCTACCCGAAGGACCTGATCCTCGCGCTGATCGGGCAGATCGGCGCCAACGGCGGCATCGGCTACGCGGTCGAGTTCGCCGGCCCGGTGATCCGCGACATGCCGATCGAGGGGCGCCTGACGATCTGCAACATGGCGATCGAGTTCCAGGCGAGGTTCGGGTTCGTGCCGCCAGACGAGACGACGATCGAGTACCTGCGCGGGCGCGAATTCTCGCCCAAGGGCGAGGCGTGGGATGCGGCCGTCGCCTACTGGCGCACCCTGCCCTCGGACCCCGGCGCGATGTTCGACGCCGAGGTCACCGTCGACTGCTCCCGGATCCGTCCGCAGGTCACCTGGGGCACGAGCCCGCAGCAGGTCGCGGGCGTGGACGCGAGCGTGCCCGACCCTGCCGCGATCGAGGACCCGGGCGCACGGCAGCTGCTCGAGCGCGCGCTCGAATACGTGAAGCTCGCCCCCGGCACGCCGCTCGCCGGCATCCCGATCGACGCGGCCTACATCGGCTCGTGCACCAACGCGCGCATCTCCGACCTGCGCATCGCCGCGCAGGTGCTGCGCGGGCGCAAGGTCGCCGCCGGCGTCACCGCGATCTGCGTGCCCGGCTCCACCGAGGTCAAGCGCCAGGCCGAGGCTGAGGGCCTGGACCAGGTGTTCACGGACGCCGGCTTCGAGTGGCACGAATCGGGATGTGGCATGTGCGGAAACGGCGGGCGCGGCCAGTTCGCCGACCGCCGCGTGATCAGCACGACGAACCGCAACTTCGAGGGCCGGCAGGGGCCGCGTACGCGCACGCACCTCGCCAGCCCGGCGACGGTCGCTGCCTCGGCGATCGAGGGGCGTATCACGGACGCCGGACGTTTCCTGGGAGGCGCCTGACGTGGAGCGCTTCACGAAGACCCGGGGCATCGCGGTGCCGATGCTGAGGATCAACATCGACACCGACCAGATCACGCCCGGACGCGAACTGATCCGCGTGCACCGCGAGGGCTACGCGGCGAGCCTGTTCTCGAACCTGCGCTACGTCGGCGACCGCACGCCGAACCCCGATTTCATCCTCAACCAGCCACCGTGGTCGCGCGGCACGATCCTGCTGGCCGACCGCAACTTCGGTTGCGGCTCGTCGCGCGAGTCCGCGCCGCGCGCACTGCGCGCGTTCGGCTTTCGTGCGGTGATCGCGCCGAGCTTCGGCGGCATCTTCTTCGGCAACTGCTTCCGCAACGGGCTGCTGCCGGTCGAGTTGCCGATCGAGCAGGTGCGATTGCTGGCCGCGCAGATGCAGGCTGCAGGTGGCGACGCCGAGGTCGAGGTCGACCTCGAGGCACAGACCGTCACTGCGCCGGACCGTACCCGCTTCGCGTTCGAATCGCCGCCGGTGCTCCGGCAGATGCTGCTGCAGGGCGTCGACGAGATCGACCTGACGCTGTCGCGCGCCGCTCAGATCGATTCCTGGCGCGAGCGGGACCGGGTACGCCGTCCCTGGGCATACTGAGCCAGCCGACCCTTGACGATGCCACGGAGACTCCGATGACGACGACGCTCGCGATGCGCAAGACGACCCGGCTCAAGCAGCTGATCCTCGCCCCCGAGCTGCTGGTGATGCCCGGTGCATTCGACCCGGTCAGTGCGAAACTGGTCCAGGAGGCCGGTTTCCAGGCGATCCAGTGCACCGGCTTCGGGATGTCGGCTGTCCACCTCGGCCTGCCCGACTACGGCTTTCTGTCGATGAACGAGATGGTGGCGATCTCTCAACGCATCGCCGACGCGGTCGACATCCCGGTGATGGCCGACGGCGACACCGGCTTCGGCAACGCGGTCAGCGCGTGGTACGCGGTGCGGGCGTTCGAGCGCGCCGGGTGCGCCGGCGTGAACATCGAGGATCAGCACATGCCGAAGCGCTGCGGGCACCTCGAGGGCAAGACGATCGTTCCGATCGACGAGGCGGTGGCGAAGGTGCGCGCGTGCGCCGAGGCGCGTGCCGACCCCGACTTCGTGATCAATGCGCGCACCGACGCGCTCGCGATCGGCGGCATCGACGAGGTGATCCGACGTGGCAACGCGTACCTCGAAGCAGGCGCGACGATGATCTTCATCGACGGCATGACCTCGAAGAACCTCACGAAGCAGGCGGTCGAGCACATCCGCGGACCGGTGGCGATCAACGTCGTCGAGGGCGGCAAGTCGCCGGCCGAGTTCACGTTCGACGAGATGCAGGCGATCGGCGTCGCTCGGGTCAGCCTGCCGGGCACGCTGTTCGGCGCCGCGATCCGCGGCATGCGCGACGCGCTCGCCGCCGTCAAGGCGAACGGACGCGTCGGCGGGCGGGGCGCGCCGGTCACCGACTTCAAGGAGGTCCAGGCGCTGGCCGGATTTCCCGAAGTCTTCGAGCTCGAGCGTCGTTTCCTGGGCGGCCTGGCGCAGGGCCTGGACGGCGAGTGAGCGCGCTGCCGGTCGTTCGATCGGCGCTTCGCGTCCGAACCGGACGGGCGGAGGCGATACGTCGAAAGGTGCGTGGGCCGGACCGCTCCACGGCGACCGCACGCACGATCCGCGCACGACGGAACTGAAGGAGGAACACCATGAGCACACCGACGACATTTTTCGAGAAGGTCTGGCGTGACCACGTGATCGCGGACCTCGGCGACGACGCGGCACTGCTGCAGATCGACCGGCTCTTCCTGCACGAGATGAGCGGCAGCGTCGCGATTCGGCAGCTCGAGCAGTCGGGCCGGGCCGCGGCGTCGCCCGAGCTGGTCTTCACGGTGATCGACCACGTGATCGACTCGGCGCCCGGACGCACCCGCAATCAGAGCCACGCGAAGGCCGGCACCGCGATGATCGAGGCGACCCGTAGCGGGTCTGCCCGTCACGGCTTCACCTTCTTCGACGTCGGCGACCCGCGGCAGGGGATCGTGCACGTGGTGTCGCCCGAGCGCGGCATCGCGCTGCCGGGGCTGACGCTGGTCTGCGGCGACAGCCACACCTGCACGGTCGGCGGCGTCGGCGCGCTCGCCTGGGGCATCGGTTCGACCGAGGGCGAGCACGTGCTCGCGACGCAGACGCTCGCGCAGGTCAAGCCGAAGACGATGCGGGTCAGCTTCGAGGGCACGCCGCCGGCGGGTGTCTACCCGAAGGACCTGATCCTCGCGCTGATCGGGCAGATCGGCGCCAACGGCGGCATCGGCTACGCGGTCGAGTTCGCCGGCCCGGTGATCCGCGACATGCCGATCGAGGGGCGCCTGACGATCTGCAACATGGCGATCGAGTTCCAGGCGAGGTTCGGGTTCGTGCCGCCAGACGAGACGACGATCGAGTACCTGCGCGGGCGCGAATTCTCGCCCAAGGGCGAGGCGTGGGATGCGGCCGTCGCCTACTGGCGCACCCTGCCCTCGGACCCCGGCGCGATGTTCGACGCCGAGGTCACCGTCGACTGCTCCCGGATCCGTCCGCAGGTCACCTGGGGCACGAGCCCGCAGCAGGTCGCGGGCGTGGACGCGAGCGTGCCCGACCCTGCCGCGATCGAGGACCCGGGCGCACGGCAGCTGCTCGAGCGCGCGCTCGAATACGTGAAGCTCGCCCCCGGCACGCCGCTCGCCGGCATCCCGATCGACGCGGCCTACATCGGCTCGTGCACCAACGCGCGCATCTCCGACCTGCGCATCGCCGCGCAGGTGCTGCGCGGGCGCAAGGTCGCCGCCGGCGTCACCGCGATCTGCGTGCCCGGCTCCACCGAGGTCAAGCGCCAGGCCGAGGCCGAGGGCCTGGACCAGGTGTTCACGGACGCCGGCTTCGAGTGGCACGAATCGGGCTGCTCGATGTGCGGGCATATGGGCAACGACCGGCTCGCCGACATGCGGGTGATCAGCACGACGAACCGCAATTTCGAGGGCCGGCAGGGGCCGCGTACGCGCACGCACCTCGCCAGCCCGGCGACGGTGGCCGCCTCGGCGATCGAGGGGCGCATCGCCGATGCGCGCCGCTTCGCCGATTGAACGGAGTACGCGATCGTGGAACCTTTCCTACGGGTCCGTGGCATCGCGGTGCCGCTGCTGCAGATCAACATCGACACGGACCAGATCATCCCCGGCCCGGAGATCATGCGCTCGACCGACGAGAGCTATGCGCGCTGGGGCACCGGACTCTTCGCAAACCAGCGCTATCTCGACCTCGCGACCCACGCGCCGAATCCGGACTTCATCTTGAACCGCGAGCCGTGGTCGCGCGGCACGATCCTGCTGGCCGACCGCAACTTCGGCTGCGGCTCGTCGCGCGAGCCCGCACCCAAGGCGCTCCGCGGCTTCGGCTTCAGGGCGGTGATCGCGCCGAGCTTCGGCGGCATCTTCTTCGGCAACTGCTTCCGCAACGGGCTGCTGCCGATCGAGCTGCCGATCGGGCAGGTCCGCGAGCTAGCCGCGCAAATGGAGGCTGCAGGCGGTCGAGCCGAGGTCGAGGTCGACCTGGACGCGCAGACCGTCACTGCACCCGATGGCACCACGTTCACGTTCCGCTCGCCGCCGGCGCTGCGCAGGATGCTGCTCGAGGGCCTGGACGAGGTCGGCGCCACGCTTGCGCGTAGCGACGAGATCTCCGCCTATCGCGAGCGGGACCGGCGGCGGCGGCCCTGGGTGTATGCACCCGGTGGCGCCTGATCGACATCTCACGGAGGAAACGGAACGTGGAGCAGTTCATCCGCATCGAAGCGATCGCCGCACCGATGGTGCGCATCAACATCGACACCGACCAGATCATCCCGGCCCGGTTTCTCGTCCGCACCTCGGACGACGGCATCGGCGAGGGCCTTTTCGCCGACTGGCGGCGCCGCCCCGACGGCTCCCCCGACCCTGCTTTCGTACTCAACCGCGCACCGTACGACCGTGCCGAGATCCTGATCGCAGGTCGCAACTTCGGCTGCGGCTCGTCGCGCGAAGGGGCGCCGAAGGCGCTGCGCGATCGCGGCTTTCGTGCGGTGATCGCGCCGAGCTTCGGCGGCATCTTCTACAACAACAGCTTTCGCAACGGCCTGCTGCCCGTCGAGTTGCCGGACGCACAGGTGCAGACGCTTGCCGACGAGGTCGAGCGGCACGGTGGCACGAAGCCGGTGACCGTGGACCTGCAGGCGCAAACGGTCGCCTCGCCCGAGGGGCGCGTGCTGCCGTTCACCGCCCCCGCGCGGTTGCGCGAGATGCTGCTCGCCGGCCAGGACGAGGTCGGCTACACGCTGTCGCAGTCCGCGCGGATAGACGCGTTCCGCAGCGCCGACCGAACGCGCAGGCCTTGGGCGTATCGCCCAGGCGCGTGACGCCGGATCGCGGGTCTACGCTCGAGGCGCCGAGTACGGCGCCGCTCCATCTCGTAGCGCACCATTGCTCGTCGCCCGGACCAGCCGCCGCTCCCTACGCCACCCCGCCCCTCGCGCGCATGTCGGCCGCCTGCGCCTGGCTCCAGCCGAGCTCGCGCAGGATCTCATCGGTGTCCTGGCCGAATGCGGGCGCAGCGCGCAGCGGCGTCGGCGCGCCCGAGCCGAACGCGATCGGGTGCGCGAAACCGCGATAGTCTCCGACCGTCGGATGTCGATACCGGGCGACGAGGCCCTGGCTCGCGACCTGCGGATGGTCGAACATGTCCTCGATCGTTCGGGCAGCCGCGCAGGGAACGTCCTCGCCGAACACGGCCTCCCATTCGAGCGCGGTCCGCAGCGCGAGTTGCGCCCGAAGCCTGTCGACGAGCTGGGCCGCGTGTTCGGCGCGCTTGCGCACGGTGTCGTATCGCGCGTCGTCGGCGAGATCCGGCATGCCGGTCCTGTCGCAAAGCGCGCGCCAGAAGTGCGGCGTGTTGGCCGAGATGTAGATCCAGCCCTCGCGCGTCGGGTGCAGGCCGGTGATGCCGCCCGAGCGCATGTCGCGGCCGACGTCCCTGGCCTCCGAATCGGCCCACACCATGCGCGCGGACTGCATCGCGAGCGCGCTTCGCAGCAGCGACACGCCGATCTCCTGGCCGGCGCCGGTGCGCTCGCGCTGGTAGAGCGCGGACGCGACGCCGGCGGCGAGCATCGACGCGGCGTAGTAGTCGACGACGGACCCGTACACGATCTCGGGTGCGCCGCGATGCGCCCCCTGCAGCGCGCAGATGCCGGTGAGCGTCTGCAGCACCTGGTCGTATCCGGCCTTGTCCTTCAGGGGCCCGGTATCCCCATAGCCGGAGAGCGCACAGTAGATGAGCCGGGGGTTCGTCGCCTTCAGGCGTTCGTAGTCGATGCCCAGGCGCGGCGGCACCGAAGGCCGGAAGTTGTGCACGAACACGTCGGCACGCGACACGAGCCGCAACAGGACGGCGATGCCGTCCTCGTGCTTGAGGTCGAGCACGATCGCGCGCTTGCCGCGATTGACGCCGAGGAACGCACGGCTTTCGGACGGGAGCGTCGACGGATAGTGCCGCAGGTTGTCGCCGCCGGGCGACTCGACCTTGACGACGTCCGCGCCCTGGTCGGCCAGCAGCGTGCACCCGTAGGGCCCCGCGATGTACGCGCTGAGGTCGAGGACCTTGACCCCGGCGAGCGGGCCTTGCTGCGGCGCCATCAGTGCGAGGCCCGCCGTGCGCCGCCGTCGACGTAGATCACCTGGCCGGTGATGTAGCGTGCCAGCGGGGACGCGAGGAAGGCGACGAGTACCGCGAGGTCCTTCGGCTCGCCGATGTACCCTGCCGGACAGTTGGCAGCGACCCAGTCACGCTGGGCCTGCGGCGTGGGCAGCAGTCGCAGGTCGACCTGTTCGGAATGGATGCGTCCGGGCGGGATCGAATTGACGGTCACACCGTCGGCGGCCACCACCCGCGACAGCGCCTTGGCCCAGATGTGGACGGCGCCGTTGGGCGGAACCCCGCCGTTGATCGCGACCGGTTCATCGCTCCCGGTGAGGTTGATGATCCGGCCGAAGCGCTGCGCGCGCATGTCGTCGACGAGCGCGTGCGCGAGTTCGCGCCCGGCGTGGAAGTTCAGCGTCATCGCGTCCTCCCACTGCGCCCGGGTGCCGAGGCCGTCGAAGGGCCGCGAGCCGCCGGCGTTGTTGACCAGGATGTCGACCCGCCCGTACGCGGCGAGCACCTGGCGTCGCAGGCGCGACGGCGCCTCCACGTCTGTGACGTCGTCGACGAGGACGAGCGGTCGCGGCGAGCCGGCGGCGGCGATCTCGGTCGCGAGCGACTCGAGCAGATGGCCGCGTCGCGCGGTGATCGCGAGCCGGCACCCTTCGGCGGCGAGCGTCGCCGCGATCGCGCGCCCGAGCCCGGCGCTCGCGCCGGTCACCAGCGCGACCTTCCCTTCCAGTTCGAGATCCATGCGGCCTCCTACAGTCCGAGATACGCCTTTCGGACCCGATCGTCCGCCGCGAGGTCCGCCGCGGCGCCGTCGAGTCCGATGCGGCCATGTTCCAGCACGTACGCGTGCCCGGAGATCTTCAGTGCGTGGGCGACGTTCTGCTCGACGAGCAGGATGCCGATGTCGCGCTGCGCGATCGCCGAGATCACCGTCATCACCTGCCGGACGACGATCGGCGCCAGGCCGAGCGAGGGTTCGTCGAGCAGGAGATAGCGCGGCTGCGACATCAGGCCGCGGGCGATCGCGCACATCTGCTGCTCGCCGCCCGACAGCGATCCGGCGCGCTGCTCGAGCCGCTCGGACAGCAACGGGAAGATGCCGAACACCCAGTCGAGCGTATCCCTGTAACGTCGGTGCGAGCGGCGCGGGTACGCGCCCATGTCGAGGTTCTCGCGCACGCTCATGAACGGGAACAGCTGCCGGCCCTGCGGCACGTGCGCGATGCCGGCCTCGACCCGGTCGTGCGCGGACATCCGGCTGATGTCGGTGCCGTCGAGCGAGATCGAGCCGGCGCGCACGTCGGTCTGCAGTCCGGAGATCGCGTTGAGCGCCGTCGTCTTGCCGGCCCCGTTGGCGCCGAGCAGTGCGACGATCTGCGTCGGTGCGACCTCGAACCCGACGCCATCGAGGACGGTGATGTCGCCGTAGCCGGCGACCAGGCCCTGTACGGCGAGGCTCATGGGTCGCTCGTGCCGAGGTAGGCCGCGATCACCTTCGGGTCGTGCACGACGCGCTGCGGCACGTCGTCGGCGATCTTCTGGCCATGGTCGAGGACGACGACGCGGTCGGCGAGCGACATCACCGCGTGCAGGATGTGCTCGATCATGATGACCGCGAGTCCGTCGTCGCGCGCGAACCCGCGGATCAGTGCGAGGCTCGCATTGACCTCGCTCGCGTTCAGGCCGGCGAGAATCTCGTCCAGCAGCAGCAGCTTGGGGCCGATCGACAGCGCCCTCGCGAGTTCGAGCCGCTTGCGCGACTCGAGCGTGAGGCTCCCGGCGGTCCGGTCGATGAGCGCGCCCATGCCGACGCGCTCGACGATCGTGCGCGCGAGCCTGGCGGCGTCGCGCCGCGGATTGCGAAGCAGCGCGCCGACCATCACGTTCTCGTGCACGGTCAGGCTCGTCAGCGGCTTGACGATCTGGAAGGTCCGGCCGATGCCGAGCGCAGCGCATTGCGGCGCCCCGGCACGCGTGATGTCGCGGCCTTCGAAGCGGACCGATCCTTCGTTCGCGTGAAGGTGGCCGGAGATGATGTCGAAGAGCGTGGTCTTGCCCGCCCCGTTCGGACCGATCAGCCCGACGATCTCGCCGGGCGACACGTCGAAGCTCACCTGGTTCACCGCAACGAGGCCGCCGAAGCGCCGCGTCAGCGTGTCGATCGACATGATCGGCGCAGGATGCGGGTTCATCGGCGTCGGCTCCGTTCTCGCCAGGTGCCGAGCACGCCCTTCGGCGCGATCAGCACGACCGAGAGCAGCACCGCGCCGTAGATCAGCAATCGCGGCCCGCCACCGAGGAACTGGCTCAGCACGCCGTCGAGCGGCGTCATCAGCAGCGATCCGACGATCGGCCCCAGCGGCGTGCCCAGCCCGCCGATGATGCTGAGCAGCGCGATCTGGACCGACACGTTGATCGAGAACGCGCTGGGCGGGTCGAGGAAGAGCACGTACTGCGCATACAGAAACCCGCCCATCGCGGTGAGTGCCGCGCTGATCATCGTCACCTGCAGCTTCACCCTGACCGGCCGCACGCCCATGCTCTCGGCGGCGCCCTGGTCGTCGCGCACGGCGATCAGGTACAGGCCGAGCCGCCCGCGATGCAGCCATCGCGTGATGCCGTAGACGAGGAGCATCAGCAGGAAGGCCGCCAGCAGGTAGGCCCAGCGCGACTCGAAGATGAAGTTGCCCAGGCCGGGCCTGAACGGCAGTGCGATGCCGCTCGAGCCTCGCGTGAGGTCGGTCCAGTTGTTCGCCAGGATCTCCAGCGCGATCGGGAACACGAGCGTGGCGAGCGAGAAGAACGCGCCCTTGAGCCTGAAGCACGGCCAGCTGATCGCGACGCCGACCGCGGTCGCGATCGCCATGCCCGCCGGCAGTCCGAGCCACGGCGATACGCCGAACTTGGTGTAGAGGACGGCCGTCGCGTAGGCGCCGATCCCGAAGAAGGCCGAGTGCCCGAGCGACACGAGGCCACCGTAGCCGGCCATCAGGTTCCACGCACCGCTGAGCGCGGCCCAGAGGAACGTCATCACGACGATGTTCAGGTAGTAGTCGTTCAGCACCGCTACTTCATCCCGATGTCTTCGGTGCCCGCACGGCCGAACAGACCCTGCGGGCGGACCAGCAGGATCAGGATGAAGAGGAACAGCGCGATCACGTCCTTCAGTTCCACCGACACGAAGAAGCCGGTGAGCGTCTGCGTGATGCCGATGATCAGCCCGCCGATCATCGCGCCGGCGACGCTGCCCATGCCCCCGAGTACCACGACGACGAATGCGATGATGATCAGGTCGACGCCGACGGTGGGAAAGGTGTAGTACATCGGCGTCAGGATGCAGCCCGCGACCGCCGCGCAACCGACGCCTGCGCCGAACGCGATCCGGTTCAGGCGGGCGGTGTTCACGCCCATCAGTCCGGCGGCGTAGCGGTTCTGCACCATCGCGCGCAGTGCCCTGCCGTCGCGCGTGTGGTTCAGGAACCCGATCAGCAGCGCCGCCATCGCCAGCGCGGTCACGAACGCGAAGAGCGCGGTCGCCGAGACCGAGATGCCGCCGATGCTGTACGACAGCGAAGTGTAGGCCGTGCTCACCGAGCGGTAGTCGGGCCCGAAGAAGGTCAGCGCGAGGTTCTGGAGGATCACCGACAGCCCGAAGGTCGCAAAGATCTGCATCGCATGCGGCGCGCTCAGGATGCGCTGGATCACGATCCGCTCAGTCAACAGCCCGAGCAGGAAGATCAGCGGCGCGATCAGCAGCGCGGACAGGTACGGGTCGACGCCCCACAGGTGATGCATCCAGAAGGAGCCGAACATCGCGAGCATGATGAACTCGCCCTGCGCGAAGTTCACCACGCGCAGCACGCCGAAGATCAGCGTCAGCCCGATCGACATGAGCGCGTAGACGCCGCCGATCAGGATGCCGCTGACGATCAGTTGCGGAAGGACGGCCAGCACGGGTCGGGGCGGCGCGGCGTGGTCGCAGGGTTCGCGACGAGGATCAACGCTTGTCCCAGGCCGGCAGCGGGATCAGGATCGGCGCGGCCGTCTTCACCCCCGCCGGCGCGATCACGACGGGCTTGCCGTCCTGCCACTGCTGCGCGACCGGGAACGCCCGCAGGTTCTGGCCCTGCATCGCGTGGCCCTCCCCGGCGAAGCGCACCCCCCAGCCGAGCGGCGTGCCGCCCGCCGGTACGTCGAGCGCCAGCGCCGCGGCGCGGATCTTCTCGGGCTCGAGAGAGCCGGCCTTGCGCAACACCTGGTCGAGGAGCAGCCAGGTGCCGACGAAGCCCTGGGTCCCGACGTAGGACGGCGGCTTGCCGTTGGCCGCCTGGAAGCGCTTCTTGAAGTCTGCGAGAAGGGCCGCCGAGTCGGCGGTGAGCGCCGATCCGGCGATGCTGGCCGAGCCTTCGGTGTCGATGATGCCATTGACCGCCTTGCCCAGGCCCTCGGCGAAGCTCGGGAGGCCGTAGATGCCGCCGGTTCCGATGAAGCCCTTGACGTTGACGCCGAGCTGCTTCATCTGGCGCTGGATGAGGAGTGCGTCGTTCGCGTACGAGGACGCGATCACGATGTCCGGCGCATCGGCCTTCATCCTGAGCACGAGCGGTGCGAGGTCGGGGGTCGACGCCTTGTACGGCATGCGCGCCGGCACGTTGAACCCGAGTGCCTTGGCCTTCGACTCCGCCGCCGACGCGACCGAGGTGCCGTAGTCCGAGTCCTCGTGAACGACCATCACCTTCAGGTCCTTCGGTTCCTTGCCGAGCCCGCTCGCAAGCACCTCCTTCGCGACGGTCGCCGCGAGCTCGCCGTTGGACGACGCGGTGAACGGCACGCGGAAGTAGCCCTTGAAGCCGCGCTTGGTGAGCCCGTCGGCGATGCCTCCGGTCTCCCAGTAGATGCCGCCGCGACGCTCGACGACCTGGCTCGCCGCGAACGAGAGCCCGCTCGAGTACGTGCCGGTGATCACCTTGAGGCCCTCGAGCGACGACAGGCGCTCGGCTTCGGACTGCGCCTTGTCCGGCGTCGACGCGTCGCCGGTGACGAGCTCGACCTTCCGGCCGGCGACGCCACCGCGCTCGTTGATCAGGTCGACGGCGATCCTGGCGCCGGCGAGGTTCTCGTTGCCCAGGAGCGCGAGGCTGCCGGACACCGGGTACAGCGCGCCGATGCGCCAGGTCTCCTGGGCCCCGGCGGTGCCCGCCTGCAGCGACACGAGGCCTGCGGCGACTGCGAATGCAAGGCGCGCGGACATCCGACGGCGGCGCATCGAGGTCGTGGGGCCATCGTCGGGCAAGGCGTGCGGTACCGGTCCGCGGGCCGGGGCGTCGAAGCAGGCAGTGCTCATGGTCGATCTCCTTTGGTCGTGTCGGCGAGTGTCTCGAAGTGCGAGACGACGTCGTCGGTCGTGACGACGTCGGCGAATTGCCGGTCCATGTCGAAGAGGCTGATGGCGTGCGAGACCGGCAGGCGGTCGAAGACCGCGTCGTGGGGCACCATCGCGCGCAGGTTGTACGACGCGGCATCGAATACCGTCGCGCGTACGCAGTTGCTCGTCGCGCCGCCGACGACGACGACGGTGTCGATGCGCCGGTCGAGCAGGTACGCGAGTAGCGGCGTGCCGAAGAAGGCGCTCGGCTTCTTCTTGACGATGACGGTGTCGCCAGGGCGCGGCCCGACCTCGGGCAGCAGTTCGGCGCCCGGTGTGCCCTCGAGGCACCAGTCGGGGCGGTCGAGGAAGGCGCGCTTGCGGGCGTAGACGCCGATGTCGGATCCATCGGGTGCCAGCGCGAAGCGCGTGAGGAACACCGGCACCGAATGACGTCGAGCCGACGCTAGCAGCTGGCCGATCCGATCCACCGCCAGCCATCCGGTGGCGCCGCACGACGACGGGTACGCGCTGCCGGCATCGGGCGCGGCGCCGGGCTTCGCGGCGGCGCCATCGCGCCCGCGCTCGCCGACCATGTACCGCTGGCAATCGATCGCCACCACAGCCGGCCGCTCGCCGAAGCCCATGCGTCGCTGGAACCGGCCGCGGGCGAGGACCTCGCGCTCGCGCTCGCCCAGGTAATCGGCCCAGGGCATCGTCGTCGTCATCGGTTTCGCTTCCCTTCGTCGGCCAGTGCGAGCACGCGCCTCGCCTCGTCGACGATCGGGCCGTCGACCAGCTTGCCGCGCACCTGGATCGCGCCGATGCCTCGCGAGAGCGCCTCGTCGAAGGCCTCGACGACCGCCCTCGCCTCGTCGATCTCGTCGGCCGTCGGCGCGAAGATGCGATTGGCATCGGCGATCTGCGAGGGGTGGATGCAGCTCTTGCCGCGAAAGCCGAGCGTGCGTGCGTCGGTCGCGTCGGCACGGAAGCCCGCCGGGCTGGCGATGTCGGTGTACGCGCTGTCGAGGGCATGCACGCCCGCCTCCGCCGCGGCGAGACTCAGCATGACGCGAACGGTGCGCAGTGCGTCGACGCTCGGCGCGATGCCGGTCGATTTCCGGAGGTCGCCCGCGCCCAGCTGCAGGGCCACCACCCGCGGTGACGCCGACGCGATCTCGTGGGCGCACCGCAGGCCTGCGGCGGTCTCGATCGTCGGCACGATCGCGAACGCGCCCGCGCATCGCCCGATGGCGCCAAGGTGCTCGATCAGCGATTCGACGAGGTGCACGTCCCGGGCGCTCTCGGCCTTCGGCACGTTGACGACGTCGACGTCGAGGTCGGCGAGCGCCAGCACGTCGGCGACGAGCGCGCCGCTGTCGCGTCCGTTCACCCGCACCCAGACCTGCTGGGCCGGCCGGTTTTCGCGAAGGAAGGTCGCGAGCGCCGCCCGTGCCGACGCCTTCGCGGCCGCCGGCACCGCGTCTTCCAGGTCCAGGCTCAACGCGTCGGCATCCAGCGCCATCGCCTTCAGCATCCGTTCGGGCCGGTTCGCCGGCACGAACAGCTTGCTGCGCGGCAGCCGGATCCGCGGGCGGCCCGGCGCGGCGGCCGAGCCGTCCGGCGACGCTCGTACGCCGGCGTCGTGTGAGCGTCCGGCGTCAGGCATCGCGGGAGGGCGCCGGATGGTGTTCGCGCCAGTGCCGCGCGACGTCGATCCGCCGGCACACCCAGACCCTGTCGTGCGCACGCACGTGGTCGAGGAAGCGCGCGAAGGCGCGCGCCCTGGCCGGGCGGCCGGTGATGCGCGCGTGAAGGCCGACCGACATCAGCGCCGGCGCGTGGGCGCCTTCGCGGTACAGCTCGTCGAAAGTCTCGACGAGGTAGTCGGTGAAGTCGGCGGGCGCGGCGAAGCCCGATGGCGACGCGAACTTGCCGTCGTTCGCGTCCATCGAATACGGCACCACCAGGTGCCAGCGGCCGTCGACGTCGACCCAGTACGGCAGCTCGTCGTTGTAGGCGTCGGCGTCGTACAGGAAGCCGCCGTGCTCGACGAGCAGCCTGCGGGTGTTCTCGCTGGGGCCGAAGCGGCAATACCAACCCTGCGGGGCGCTGCCCGTGAGGCGCTCGATCAGCGCGACCGCCTGCGCGATCCGCGCGCGCTCTTCGTCGGCGTCGAGCCGGAAGTGCTCCTCCCAGCGGTAGCCATGGCAGCAGAGGTCGAATCCGCTCGCGACGATCGCCGCCACGGCCTCGGGGTTGCGCTCGAGCGCCAGCGCACAGCCGAAGACCGTCGCCGGCAGGCCGCGCGCCTGCAGCAGCCGCATCAGCCGCCAGAACCCGACCCTGCTGCCGTATTCGTACATCGTCTCGAACGCGAGGTCGCGCCGACCGGCAGGCACCCGGCCGCCCGGTGTCTCGGCGAGCCCGAGCTCGGTCCGGCCGTCGCCGTCGGCGTTGTTGTACTCGGATCCTTCCTCGTAGTTGATCGCGATCTGCAACGCGACGCGCGCGTCGCGCGGCCAGCGGGGATGCGGCCTGCGCGCACCGTAGCCGACGAAGTCGCGCGCGGGGGTCCAGTGCGTCGAGGGTTCCGGATTCATGCGCGGCTGGTCGTGGCGTGTGAGGGATCGGAGCGTTCGCCCGCCGGCAATCTTAAGCAACGTGCTAGGCTGAGGAAAAGCAATCTTTCGCCAAAGCTGTCTTGAGGAAAGCTCATGAAAGTCGAGACGCTCGCCACCCTGTGCTCGGTGCTTCGCAACGAGAGCTTCACGGCGGCGGCGGACGAGGTCGGGCTCACGCCGAGCGCGGTCAGCCTGCAGATGAAGCACGTCGAGGAATATTTCGGTCGCCCGCTGTTCGACCGCTCGGGTCGCACGATGCGCGTCACGCCCTTCGCACGGCAGCTCGCCGAGGGGCTGGCCGGCGCACTCGCGACGATCGACGGCTTTCGCCGCCCGCGCGAGCGTGCGATCTCGGGCACGCTCCAGCTCGGCGCGATCCCGACCGTGCAGACGTCGGCACTGCCGGTCGCGATGCGCCTGTTGCGCGTGGCGCATCCGGCGCTCAGGCTTCGACTGACGCTGGACGTGTCGGCGCCGCTGCAGCACGCGGTCAGCGCCGGCCGGATCGACGTCGCCGTCGTGATCCGGCCCAAGCGCGGCGGATCGACGCGGCTGCACTGGCACGACCTGGCGACCGAGCCCTTCGTCCTGGTCGCGCCGGTCGACACCGAAGGCAGGTCGGCCCGCCAGTTGCTCCAGACGCTGCCGTGGATCCGCTACGACGTCGCGTTGACCGGCGGGCGGATCGCGGCCCAGCACGTGCGCAGGCTGTGCCCGGGCGTGCGCCACGCGTTCGAGGTCGCGTCGACCGAGGCCATCGTCGCGATGGTGTCCCAGGGCCTGGGCGTGTCGGTCATTCCGCGCCCCCGCGTCTCGCTGCGCGCGTGCTATGCCGTACGCGAGGTGCCCTTCGGCGGATCGGTCCCGACGCGCCAGATCGCGCTGCTGTGCAGGCGCAGCGACGTCGAGGACCGGCGACTGCAGGCGCTGCGCGAGGCCTTCGAGGCGGCCTACGCGCAGGCCTAGGCGCGCGGCGGCCGGCGCGACACGGCGCGACCGCCACCGCCTGCCGCCGGTCGCGGCCGCCCGGCGGGCGCGTCGGCGGGGCGCGATGCGGCGAGCAGGCCGGCGATGACGCGCGCGATCTCGGCGTCGCAGGTCACGCCGTGCGCGAGTCGCACGTTCATCGCGAAGCCGTCGAAGGCCATGAGGACGACCGTCGCGAGCATCTCGCCCTCGCGTGCCGACACGTCCAGGCAGTCCCCGATCCATCCGCCGATCCGGTCCTGGAAGTGTTGGCGCAGCCTCGGGCTGTAGTCGCCGTTGCCGCTGCTCGTCGAGACCGCCTGCATCACGTTGTTCGCGAAGCCGTTGCTCTCGCGAGGCAGGTCGCACCAGAGCGCGAGCAGCAGCCGCCTGAGGCGTTCGCGTGGCGTCCTGATCCTGCGCAGCGTTCGTTCGAGCCGGTCTAGGCGCTCCTCGAGCCAGGGCGTGTACAGCGTGAAGAGGATGTCGATCTTCGAGTCGAAGTACACGTAGACGTTCGCCGTCGAGTAGCCCGCCTCGCGCGCGATCGCCGGGATCGCGGTCTCGCTGTATCCCTGCTCGCTGAAGAGTCGGAACGCCGCGTCGAGAATGGCATCCCGCACGCCCGCCTTCTTGCGTTGCACCATGCGTAGCGCCCCTTGTGCCGATGGTGGTGCGGATCCGGCGTCGCGTGCCTCGCAGGCGCCTCTAAAAGAGAATGGTATTCGCTGTTGACAAAGCGTCGGTCGATCCATAAAGTCGGCCGGGATCCGGCTCTCCCCCGATCCATCGAACCACGGAAGCGCATCCGATGCACGCTGCAATCCGCACCCAGGAGGTCAACCCGGGCAAGCTGACCTCGCTGTTCCGAAAGCAGTTCGAGCTGTGCAGGCTCGGCCCCGGCCAGACGGTGGCGATCGTCAGCGACCTCGGCACCCGGCGCGACTACATCGCGTCGGCCTTTGCCGCCGCCGAGGACATGGGGGTCGACATCTACGAGATGTGCGTCAACGCGATCCCCGGCTGGACGAAGGTCGGCGTGCCCACGATCGGGCAGTGCAAGGGCACGCTCGAGGCACTCTCGGTCGTGGACATGGTGCTGATCTTCCACGTGCCGCTGTTCGCGAAGTGGCTCCGCGAGGTGATGGGCAAGGGCGTGCGCGTCCAGATGATCATCGACACCCCGGACGACCTCTACCAGCTCCAGTCGCCGCCGGGGCTGAAGGAAGCGGTGAAGTACGCGCATTCGCTCTACGAGAAGACCACCGAGGTGCGCGTCACGAGCAAGGCGGGGACCGACCTCGCATTCCGCCGCGGCGAGTATCCGGTGATGAGCCAGTACGGCATGGCCGACGAGCCGGGGCGCTTCGACCACTGGGGCGTCGGCCTGCTCCACACGTTTCCGGACGAAGGCAGTGCGAACGGCACCGTCGTGATCATGCCGGGCGACATCGTGATCCTGCCCTACTGCCGATACGTGCAGGACCCGATCCACCTCGAGGTTCGCGAGGGGCACGTCACGAAGATCGACGGCGGGCTCGACGCGATGCTGATGCGCGACTGGCTGGCCGAGGGGAAGACCGGCGACGACGACCGTGATCCCTACGCGGTCTCGCACCTCGGCTGGGGCCTCAACCCGCAGTGCCGCTGGGATTCGATCGCGCTCTACGGCGACGCGCCGGAGCACAGTCGCGCGTCGGCACGCAGCTTTCCAGGCAACTTCCTGTTCTCGACCGGGCCGAACAGTCAGGGCGGCGGCAAGCGCACGACGCGTGGCCACTACGACGTGCCGATGCGCCACTGCACGATCGCGCTCGACGGCCGTGTCGTCGTCGACGAGGGGCGTATCGTCGACCCCAAGATGATCGTCCCGCGCGTGGCGCGCTAGCCCGGGCCCACGCCGACATGTCGCCGTTCGGGTACTCGACGGGTTCGACCGGATGCTGATCGACGGGCAGTTCGCCGTCGGCGCGCCGCCGCATGCGTTGATGCGGCACCTGTTCGACGCACGGCTGATGGCGTCCTGCCTGCCGGGCTGCGAGGCGCTGGAAGCGATCGACGACGACCGCTACCGCGCGGTGGTCGTGCTGGCGATCGCGGGAATCAGGGCCCGCTTCGACCTGCAGGTGCAGATCACGCGGCGGGACGACCACAACGTCTGGGCGGTCACCCGTGGTGAAGAGGGCGGACAGGCCAGCAACCTGAATGCCGAAAGCCACATCGCGCTCGCCGCGTCGCCAGAGGGCACGCTGCTGACCTACCGCTCCGAGGTCTCGGTCACCGGACGTCTCGGACGCTTCGCGCTCGGCATGATGAAGAAGA
Source organism: Lautropia sp. (assembly GCA_050248115.1). Lineage (GTDB taxonomy): Bacteria > Pseudomonadota > Gammaproteobacteria > Burkholderiales > Burkholderiaceae_E > Lautropia. The sequence goes on along the minus strand of JBFWSZ010000003.1, from coordinate 640,929 downwards.
CGGCACACCGGATGGGCGAGTCCTTCGCCGAGAACCTCAGGCTGAAGCTCGAGGCGCTCGAGGGTGGCGTCGCCGGCGATCGTGCCGCCGCGCCCTCGGGGACGGGGCGCTGACATGGCCGCGCTGCAGGGACTCTATCGCCCGCGCACGGTGGCGGAGGCCGTCGCGCTGCTCGCGCAGGACCCCGACGCACGGCCGCTCGCGGGTGGCGCGACGCTCGTGGCGATGATGAACGCGCGCGTGCTGGAACCGAAGGCGCTGGTGAGCCTCGCCGGCATACCCGAAATCCAGGGGCTGTCGACGATGCCGGACGGGCGCATCCGCATCGGCGCATTCACCCGGCATCGCGACACCGCGTCGAGCCCGCTCCTCGCCGGTGCCGCCGGCGTGGTCCGTCGGGCAGCGGCGCAGATCGCCAACGCGACGGTGCGCAACATGGGCACCATCGGCGGCTCGATCGCGTTCGCCGATCCCGGGCTCGACTATCCGCCGGCGCTCGTCGCAGCCGGCGCGCAGATCGAGATCACCGGCACGGGCGGCAGCAGGCTGGTGCCGGCGCGGTCATTCTTCGTCGACTGGTACGTCACCGCACTCGAGCCGGGCGAGCTGGTCACCGCCGTGCTGTTGCCGCCTCCGGGCGCAGGCGACGTCGGGGTGTACGTGAAGCACGCCAGGGTGGCCGGCGACTACGCGACGGCCTCGGTGGCCGCGTGCCGCCATGCCGACGGGCGGATCCGGGTCTCGGTCGGCGCCTGCGGCCCGACGCCGCTGTCGGACGACGCGGTCGACCGGGTGCTGTCCGGCGGCTGCACCGACGACGACGTGCGCAGCGCCGGTACCCTGCTCGTCGCGCTCGCCGATCCGCTCGACGACGTTCGCGGCAGTGCCGACTACCGTCGGCTGCTGATCCCCCGCCTGCTGTCGCGGGCGGTGCAGGCGGTTCGGGCGGCCGCGGGAGCGCCGGCGTGAGCGAACTCGCGTCCGCGGTGACGCTGCACGTGAACGGCGAGGCGGTGCCGGTCGTCGCGACGCTGCACGACACGCTGCTGACGGTGCTTCGCGACCGGCTGCAGCTCACCGCCGCCAAGCGCGGCTGCAACCAGGGCGTGTGCGGGGCGTGCACGGTCTCGATCGACGAGCAGCCGATGCGTGCGTGCCTGAGCCTCGCGCACCACTGCGAAGGCGCCGAGGTGCGCACGCTCGAGGGCCTGAACGACCAGCCCCGCATGCAGGCGCTGCAGAGGGCCTTCGCGCAGGCCGGCGCGCTCCAGTGCGGGTTCTGCACCAGCGGCATGCTGCTCAGCGCCGACGCGCTGCTGCGACGCGAGCCGGCGCCCGACGAACCGACGGTGCGTGCCGCGCTGTCCGGCAATCTGTGCCGATGCACCGGCTACGCGCGGATCGTCGCCGCCGTCCAGGCCGCGGCAGCGGCCCTTCGGCAGGAGGCCGGAACGCCATGACGACCGCGACGCCGTTGCCGGCACCCGCGCCGGACGACACCGTGGGCGCCCCTATCGAGCAGCTGGAGAGCGGGCAGAAGCTCACCGGCCGCGCGCAGTACATCGCCGACCTGTACCGGCCCGGCATGCTGCACGGGGCGATCGCGCAGAGCCCCCACGCCCACGCCCGCATCCTCGGCTACGACCTGGCCGCCGCGCGCGCGCTGCCCGGCGTACGCGCGATCGTCACCGGGGACGACGTCGATGCCGCCTGGCGAATGGGCGCTTTCATCAAGGACGAACCGGCGCTCGCCAAGGGCAAGGTGCGCTACGTCGGCGAGATCGTCGCCGCCGTGGCGGCCGACACCGAGGCCATCGCGCGCCGCGCCGCGCGCCTGATCCGGATCGACTACGAGGTGCTGCCCGCGGTGCTGGATCCGGCCGCCGCGCTGCAACCCGACGCACCGCTCGTGCACGACGACGCCGCCGGCTACGACAAGGTGTTCGACGCCGGCACGCAGGGCAACCTGTGCTCGCGCACGTCGTTTCGCGAGGGCGACGTCGACCGGGCCTGGGCCGAGTGCGACGTCGTCGTCGAAGGCACCTACCAGACGCAGGCCCAGGCGCACCTGTCGCTCGAGCCCTGTGGCGCACTCGCCGAGATCGATGCCGCAGGGCGGGTCACCTTGTGGTCGGCGAACCAGTCGGTGTTCCGGGTGCAGGCCAACGTCTGCGAGTCGCTCGGCCTGTCGATGACGCGGCTTCGATGTCAGACGCCGCTGATCGGCGCGGGCTTCGGCAACAAGATGGAGGCGCACGTACAGCCCGTGGTGGTGCTGCTGGCCATGAAGGCACGGCGTACCGTCAAGCTGATCCTGAGCCGCGAGGAGGATTTCGAGACCGTGCGGGCGCGCCACCCGGTCCGGATCCGCATGAAGACCGGAGCCAGGCGCGACGGCACGCTGGTTGCGCGCGAGACCGAACTGCTGCTCGATGGCGGCGCGTACGGTGACGACAGCCCGGGCGTGCTCGGCTACGCACTGCTGATGAACTGCGGGCCCTACGAGATCCCGCACGTGCACGCCGAAGGCCGCGTGGCCTACACGAACCGGATGCGCTTCGGCGCGTTCCGGGGCTTCGGTGTGCCGCAGGTGACCTTCGCGTCCGAGCAGCAGATCGACGAGATCGCGCAACGCCTGGCGATGGACCCGATCGCCCTGCGTCGGCACAACATGAAGCGCGACGGCAGCTGCTGGTTCGGCGGGCAGGCGATCCTGTCCAACGGACTCGCCGAGTGCATCGACACCGTCGAGCGCGAGTCCGGCTGGAACGCGGCGCGCGCGGCAGGGCCATCTCGCGAAGGCAGCGCTCCCGATCGCAGGCGCGGCGTCGGCGTGGCGCTGTCGGCGCACATCAGCGGGTTGCTCGCGTCGGGGGCCGTCGTACGCGTGCTCGAGGACGGCAGCGTGCTGCTCAATACCGGCGCGGTCGACATCGGCCAGGGCAGCAACACCGCGCTCACCCAGATCTGCGCACAGGCGCTGAAGCTGCCGATCGACCGCGTCGCGATCGCCAGTCCCGACACCGACGGCTCGCCGTACAACTGGGGAACGACGGCGAGCCGCGTGACCTTCGTGACCGGCCGCTCGGTCGTCGCCGCCGCGGCCGAGGTCGAGCGCAAGCTCAAGGCGCATGCGAGCGAAATGCTCGAGTGTCCCGTGGAGGATCTCGAACTGGTCGCCGGCGGCAAGGTCGCGATCAAGGGCGTCGCGCAGCGCAGCGTCAGCTTCGGCGCGATCTCGGGCCGCGCCCACTGGGCTGCTGGCGGCCCGATCCTCGGCGCCCACAGCTGGGTGTTCGACCAGAAGACGGTGGATCCCAAGCGGGCGGTCGCGGTCGGGCTGCCCTTCCCCCAGATCGGCGTCTTCAGCTTCTGCGCGACGGTCGTCGAGGTCGAGGTCGACCTGCTCACCGGCAAGGTCGAGGTGCCACGTGCCTGGTCCGCCTGCGACATCGGCAGGGCGATCAATCCGGCAATGGCCCGCGGACAGGTCGAGGGTGCGTTCGTGCAGGGCATGGGCTTCGCGCTGACCGAGGAGATGGTGTGGGACGGCCCGCGGCTCGCCAACCCGAGCCTGATGGACTACAAGATCCCGACCTTCGCCGAACTGCCCGGCACGCTGCGCGCCTACCTGATCGAGTCCGACGAGCCCAGCGGGCCCTTCGGCGCGAAGAGCGTCGGCGAACTCGGGATCAACGGCGTGGCCGCGGCCATCGCCAACGGCATCGCCGACGCGGTCGGCGTGCGCCTGGACCGCTTGCCGTTGTCCGCGGAGCGGGTGCTGAACGGCCTGCTGGCGCAGGGGTCGGCGCCGTGAGACTCGATCGCTATCCGCCGCAGGAGCCGCTGTCGCCGCTCGGCCAGGCCTACCATCGGCAGGTGCTGTCGCTCGGTGAAGGCGTGAGCGGCATCGACGCGCAGTACGGCCAGGACCCGTACCAGGGGCTGACGGTCTTCGAACCGCCCGCGCCGAACGGCGACGTGCTGGTGTTCTTCCACGGCGGCGGCTGGACGAGCGGCTTCAGGGAATGGATGTACTTCATGGCGCCGGCGCTGACCGCGCAGGGCGTCACCTTCGTCAGCGCAGGCTATCGGCTGGCGCCGCAGCACGTCTTTCCGACCGGATTCGACGACTGCGCCGACGCGGTGGCCTGGGTCGTGCGGAACATCCCGCGTCACGGCGCCGATGCATCGCGCGTCTTCGTCGGCGGGCACTCCGCCGGTGGCCATTACGCCGCGCTGCTCGCCGTCAGCGCCGGATGGCGCAGCCGGCGCGGCCTCGCGCCCGACGCGTTGCGAGGGTGCCTGCCGGTGTCGGGCGTCTACCGGTTCGGCGCGGACAGCGGCATGGCGACGCGCCCGCGATTCCTGGGGCCGCCCGGTGACGGCACCGTGGAGATCGCGGCCTCGCCGCTCGCGCAGTTGCAGCCGCACGCGTGTGCGCCGTTCCTCGTGACCCACGGCAGCCGGGATTTTCCGCATCTGGTCGCGCAGGCCGGCGAGATGGTTGGCGCGCTGCGCGCGGCGGGCGTGCCGGTGCAGGTCGACATCCTCGACGGCTGCGATCACTTCGAGGCGAGCCTGGCCTGCGGCGATCCGGCGCGCGGCTGGCCGGCGCGTGCCGCCGCGTGGATGCAGGCCGCCGGCCCCGTGTCAACCCAGCAGTTCGACCCCCCAACCGGAGAAGTCAGATGAAGCACACAGCAACCCCGCGCCGGACGGTGCTCGCGGGCATCGCGGCGGCGGCCCTCGCGACCGCAGCCGGGCCGGCGTCGGCCCAGGGCGACAAGCCGCTGCGCCTCGGGTTCTCGATGGCGCGCACCGGCATGCTCGCGAACGCGACGCCGTCGCAGCTCAACACCTACGAGCTCTGGCGCGAGCAGGTGAACGCGCGTGGCGGCATGGACGTCGGCGGCAAGAAGCGCAAGGTCGAGTTCGTGATCTACGACGACCAGTCCAAGCCCGAGCAGGCGGTTCGCATCTACGAGAAGCTGATCACCGACGACAAGGTCGACCTGCTGCTCGCGCCCTGGGGCACGCCGTTCCACATCTCGATCGCGCCGGTGCTGGAGAAGTACAAGTTCCCGCTGATCGGCAACACCGCCGCGTCGGTGGCGCTGCGAAAGGTCAAGCCGGGCTACATCTGGTTCCCCACCGCCGCGATCCCCGATCGCATCGGCGCCGAACTCACCGCGATGCTGAAGACGCAGAACGTCAAGTCGGTGGCGGTGCTCGCGAACGTGCTGCCGTTCACCAAGGAGATCAAGACCTTCCTCGAGCCGGAGCTGAAGAAGGCCGGCATCGAGATCAAGGTCTCGACCGAGTATCCGCCCGACATCAAGGACATGACCTCGACGCTGACGCAGGTCAAGCAGGCCAATGTCGACGCGGTGCTGGCGCTCGCCTACCCGGGCGACTCGGTGCTGTACGCGAAGCAGGCCAAGGAGCTGGGCCTCGCGTCCCCGTTCCAGTTCGTCGCGATCGGCCCGAGCGACGCGTTCTTCCCGAAAGCCGTCGGTGCGGCATCGGCCGAAGGCGTCGTGACGATCGCGCACTGGGCGCCCCGCGCCGACTGGAAGGGCTCGCAGGCGTTCTACGACGACTACGTGAAGAAGTTCGGCGAAGACCCGGACTTCCTGAACTCGGCGCTCGCGTGGATGTCGCTTCAGATCCTCGAGACGGCGGTCGCGAAGAACGGGCTCGACAAGGAGAAGATCCGCTCGATGGTCAGCAGCGAGACCTTCGACACCATCAACGGCAAGGTCAAGTTCGACGGCGTCCAGAACACGATCACGCCGACCGCGTTCGTGCAGTACCAGAAGGGCAAGCTGCAGCTGATCTGGCCCGCCGCCATCGCGACCGCCAAGTACGAGGCGAAGAAGGGCTGGTGATCGGCGCGTGCAGCTGCTCGACATCCTGCTCTCCGGCCAGCTGCTCTTCGCGGCACTCGTCACCGGTTCGGTCTACGCGCTGATCGCGCTCGGGCTGAACCTGGTGTACGGCACGATGCGCATGCTGAACGTCGCGCACGGCGACGTGGTGATGCTGGGCGCGTACGCCGCGTTCTGGGCGTTCACGCTGCTGGGCGTGTCGCCGCTGCTGTCCGCGCCGCTGGTGGCGGCGGCGGGCGGACTGCTCGGCTACGCGCTCTATCGCGGCGTCTTCAGGCGACTGCTCGACGGCGTCACGCCCGCCACGGCGGGCCGGCTCGAGGGCAACTCGCTGCTGCTCTTCTTCGGTCTCTCGATCATCGTGCAGAACGCGACCGCGCTCGCGTTCACGCCCAACAACCGGGCGTACGCGTACTTCGACACGGTGCTGCGGGTGGGCAACGTCTCGATGACCGGGAACCGGCTCGCCGCGCTGCTCGTCGCCGGCAGCGCCTGCATCGCGGTGGCCTGGTTCCTGAGCCGCAGCGTCGCGGGCCTCGCGATGCGCGCGGTCATCGAGCGTCGCGAAGCGGCGTACATCGTCGGCGTCGACGTCGATCGGGTGCAGTGGGCGAGCTTCACAATCGGATTCGGCAGCGCTGCCCTCGCCGGCGCACTGATCTCGATGCTCGAGCAGTTCTCGCCGTTCTCCGGCTTTCCGTTCACGATCGCCGGATTCATCGTGATCATCCTCGGCGGGCTGGGCAACGTGAAGGCGGGCTTGCTGGCCGCGCTGCTGCTGGGCGTGATCGAGACCTACGGTGTCGCGCTGACCTCGGCCAACCTGCGCTCGGTCCTGTTGTACGGCACCTTCGTCGCGGCACTGCTGCTGTTTCCGAACGGCCTGTTCGCACAGCGCGCCGCGCGCCACTGACGCCGTCTCGCGATGAAGGAACTCTTTTCCAACCGCTGGTGGTCCGCCGCCTGGGCGATCAGCGTGCTGTCGCTGCTGGCGTTGCCCTTCGTCGCCAACGACTACGTGATCGGCATCGGCCTGACGGTGCTGATGTGGCTCGCGCTCACCCAGAGCTGGTGCGTGCTGTCCAAGATGACCGGCTACGTATCGCTCGGCCATGTCGTGTTCTACGGCCTCGGGGCCTACCTGGTGGTGGTGACCTGGCAGCAGTGGCCGTTGACGCTCGCGATCCCCGCGGCGGGCGTGCTCGCCGCGGCCTTCGCCGCCGTCGTGGGACTGCCGGTGCTCCGGGTCCGCGGCCCCTATTTCGTGATCCTGACCTTCGGGCTCGCCGAACTGGTCAAGTACGTCATCCTGGCCGTCGAGGCCGCCAGCGGCAACGCAGCGCGGATCCTGTTCGGCACGCCCGACCTGGTGGTCGTCTACTTCGCGATGTTCGCCCTTGCGATCGCCGCGGTCGCGTTGCTGACCTGGGTCAGCGGCTCTCGCTTCGGCCACGGCCTGCGATCGCTGCGCGAGGACGAACTCGCCGCCGAGACGCTCGGCGTGCCCGTCGTGCGCTACAAGCTGATCGCATTCGTGCTGTCGGCGGCGATTCCGGGCATGGTCGGCGCGGTGATGGCACTGCGCTCGACCTATTTCGTCGTTGGGCAGGTCTTCGACCCGATGCTCTCGGTGACGGTGATCGCGATGGCGCTCCTGGGCGGTGGCGACAACGCCAAGGGCCCGTTGCTCGGCGTGATCTTCCTGGCGCTGGTCTCGGAGCTGTTGTGGGCCCACGCGCCGCTGCTCTACATGATCATCCTCGGCGCGATCCTGATCGTGTTCGTGCTGCTCGTGCCGGACGGCTTGATGGGCCTGTCGCGCAGCCGCGTGAAGCGCCGGGCCGCCGCCGGCTCCGAAGGCGCCACGCCGTGAGCGCGCTCCTGTCGGTTCGCGGGCTCGGCAAGCGATACGGTGGGCTCACCGCGCTGTCCGACGTGTCGTTCGAGGTCGAGGCCGATCGGATCGTCGGGGTGATGGGCGCGAACGGCGCGGGCAAGACGACGCTGTTCAGCCTGATCGCCGGCAATACGCAACCGTCGAGCGGCGAGATCCGCTTCGACGGTCGCTCGCTCAAGGGGCTGCGACCGGACCAGGTCTGCCGCCTCGGCGTCGCGCGCACCTTCCAGATCGTGAGGCCGTTCCCGGCGCTGACGGTGCTTGAGAACCTGCGGACCGCGGCGATGTTCGGCAAGGCGCAGCATCGCCGGGCCGACGACGCCGATCGTGCATCGCGCGGCGTGCTCGAGGAGATGGGCCTGGCGGCGATGGCCGACCAGCCGGCGTCGACGCTGACGCTCTCCGGGCAGAAGCGGCTCGAGATCGCCCGCGCGGTCGCGTCCGGCGCGCGGCTGCTGCTGCTCGACGAAGTGATGGCCGGACTGACCCCTACCGAGGTCGCGCAGATGCTGCAGATGCTGCGCCGCCTGCAGGCCGCGCGTGGCCTCACGCTGCTGGTGATCGAGCACGTAATGCGCGCGCTGATGGAACTGTGCAGCAGCATCGTCGTGCTCCACCTCGGGCAGGTCATCGCCGAGGGGACACCGCAGGAGATCGGCGGCAACGAGCAGGTGCTCCGGGTGTATTTCGGGGGGCACGCTTGAGCGGCGCGCCGATGCTCGAGATCGACGATCTGGTCGGCGGCTACGGCGCCACGCAGATCCTGCACGGCCTCACGATCGACGTTCGCGCCGGCGGCGTGACGGCGCTGCTGGGGGCCAACGGCGCGGGCAAGACGACGCTGATGAAGACCCTGGCGGGCCTGCTGCCGGTCGTGCGGGGACGCCTGAGGTTCCTCGGCGAAGACATCTCGCGCTCGCCGTGCAACCGCCGCGTGCTCGCCGGCCTGGTCCTCGTGCCAGAGGGTCGACTGGTGTTTCCGAGCCTCAGCGTTCGCGAGAACCTGCGCCTCGGCGGCATCAATCCGCGCGCGCGGCGCGACTGGCAGCGAAGCCTCGCGCACGTCTATCACGTCTTTCCGCGGCTGCTCGAACGCGAGAACCAGGCGGCGTCGACGCTGTCCGGCGGCGAGCAGCAGATGCTCGCGATCGGTCGCGGGCTGATGGCGCAGCCCAGGCTCATGCTGCTGGACGAGCCCACGCTCGGCCTCTCGCCGCTGATGTCGCACGAGATCTTCCAGCTGGTCCGCCGCATGACCGAAGACGGATTGACGCTGCTGCTCGCCGAGCAGGACGTCCGCAGGGCGCTCGACGCATCGCGGTACGCCTACGTCGTGGAGAACGGCCGCATCGCCGCGCAGGGGCCGGCCGACGGGATCGCCGACGACCCGCGCATCCGCCAGGCCTATCTCGGCCTCTGACGCAGACCCCCCCTCTGCTTCGCACCGGACACCGCACGAACTAAGCGAGATCGCCGCAAGGATGGGCGGCCCACCGGTCAGCCTGCTGGTCGACGCAGGACATCCGAGCTACATCGAGAACGCCGACGCGGTCAGTGCGGCTGCGCTCGACCAGTCGGCTATGATCGCTGCAAGCCTGCCCCGCACGGGCGCCGCAACACCCCGCCATACACTCGCAAAGGGAGCGCATCATGGGTCTCGTTCAGGCAGCGGTCGGATCGATCGGCGGAACGCTCGCCGACCAGTGGAAGGACTTCTACACCGTGCCCGACGGGCTGCCGTCGACGGCCGCGCTGTTCGCGGCGGTACCGCGTGGCACCAACGCGGGACGTGGCTCCAACACCCGCGCTTCCTCGAACATCATCACCAACGGCTCGCGGATCGTCGTGCCCGAAGGCTACGGCCTGCTGCTGATGCAGGAAGGCGCGATCACCGCCTTCGTCGCCGAGGCCGGCGCGTACGAATGGAATTCGAACGACCTGCAGTCCAGTTCGATCTTCAGCGGCGGCGGGCTGTTCGACACGCTCGTGCGCCAGAGCTGGGAGCGCTTCAAGTTCGGCGGCCAGCCCGCTGCGCAGCAGGCGGCGTTCTTCGTGTCGCTCAAGGAGTTGCCGGACAACCGCTTCGGAACCCAGTCCGAGATCTACTGGGACGACGGCTATCTGAACGCGCAGGTCGGCGCGATCACGCGCGGCAGCTACACGCTGCAGATCGTGGATCCGATCCGCTTCGTCAAGGGCTTCGTGCCTGCCAGCTACCTGCAGTCGGGCCGCGTGTTCGACTTCACCGATCTGGACAACGCCGCGGCCAGCCAGCTGTTCAACGAAGTCGTCAGCTCGCTGGCGCCGGCCTTCAGCCTCTACACCAACGATCCGGCCAAGGGCAACCGCATCACCCGCATCCAGCAGGACGCCATCGGGTTTGCCAGCAGCCTGTCCGATGCGGTCGAACGCGCCTACCACTGGAAGACCGACCGCGGGCTGGTCATCGTCAAGACCGCCATCGTGGCCATCGAATACGACGCCCAGAGCCGCGAGATTCTCAAGACGGTGCAGCGTGCCGACGCGCTCGCCGGCGCGCGAGGCAATTCCAACCTGCAGGCGTCGGTGGCGGCGGGCATCCAGTCGGCCGGCGAGAACGCCGGCGTCGGCGGCCTCGTGGGCATGGGCGTCGCCACCGGCGGCCTGGGCGGACTGACGGGCTTGCAGCAGCCGGTGGGTCCCGCGCCGGCTCCCGTGCCCGCACCGCAAGCCGCAGCGGCGCCGGCGTCCGACGACCCGATGGCGCGGCTGACGAAGGCCAAGCAGATGCTCGACGGCGGCCTCATCACGCAGGCCGACTACGACGCGCTCAAGGCCAAGGTTCTGGGGCTGTAGCGGCAGGCGCACCGCGTGGCGCCCCAGCCACCGCAGACTCCCTGGATGCCCCAGACGCCGCCGATGCCGCCGATGCCGCAGATGCCCGAGACGCCTGATTCGCCGCGCCTGCCCACCGGGCCGGGCTCGCCGCGGGACGTGCCACCCGAGCCGGGGCAGCACCCGATCGACCCGGATGAGCTGCCCCGGCCGATCCGAGACGAACTGCTGGCGCCCGATCCTGCCTCGATCGATACCTCGGCCACGGAACTTCGTGACGGACTGAACCGATGCCCCCGGTGCGGTTCGACCGAGGTGCGGCAGCGGCCGGGGTCCGACAGGCTGATCTGCGTGTACTGCCGGCACGAATGGGCGGCTGCCCGGGTCGAGGAGGCGTTCGGCCTGGGCGAAGGTGTCGCCGATCTCCGGGGCACGCAGATCGCGTCCGGCGCACGCGACATCGTTGCCGACGCGACGAGCCTGCGCAGCTACAAGTGCAGCGGCTGCGGGGCCGAGGTGGTGATCAATACCGAAACGGCCATGACCGCACGCTGCCACTGGTGCCGGCATGTGCTCGGCGTGAACGAGCAGATCGACAACGGCGCGGTGCCGGACGCGGTGCTGCCCTTTCACATCGGCAAGGACGACGCGGTAGCACGCATCCGCCAGTTCGTGAACAAGCGCGGGCTGTTTGCGCTCAAGGCCTTCAAGGACGAGTTCACCCCCGAGAACGTGGCGGGGGTCTTCCTGCCGTACATGGTCGTGGACGCGCGCGGCAACGCCGACGCGGCGGGTTTCGGCGAGATCGAGACGCGCCGCTATACACGGGGCCAGGGCAAGGACAAGCAGACCTACTACGACGCCGACATCTGGCGCGTGCAGCGCCATGTCGACTTCACGGTGGACGATCTCACGCTCGAATCCAGCGCCAGGCGCGGCAACCTCGACACCCGCACCAACACCCACAACGTCATCAACACCATCCTGCCCTTCGACACCAAGAACGCGGTCAAGTGGAACGCGTCCTACCTGGTGGGCTACAGCTCGGAGAAGCGCGACCGGGACGTGCAGCACCTGATGCCGCGGCTGCACGACCAGATGCTCTCCATCGCACGCGCCAGGATGCAGCCCTCGGTGCAGCGTTTCGGCCGAGGCGTGCGCTGGGAGCAAGAGCGCATCGACCTCAAGGGAACGCGCTGGGTGTCGATGTACCTGCCGGTGTGGCTCTACGCCTGGCACCAGCCGGGGTCGCGCGGCGGCTTGCTGCACTACGTCGCGGTCAACGGGCGGACGGGCGAAACCATGGGCAGCGTGCCTGTGCAGCAGTGGAAACTCGTGCTCGTCGCACTCGCGATCGGCACGGTGGTCGAGGGGCTGGTACTCTGGATCATCTCACGCTGACATGGACAACGACGGGATCCTCGTCCTGCTGGCACTGGGCCCGGCCAGCGCCGCGGGCTTCTATTGGGCGATGTACCGCCACTATCGCAATACCGACAAGTCGCATGCGTTCGAACGCGAAACCGCCGTCGAGGTGTTGGCCCTGAGCGGCGACGAGGCCGATCGCAAGGTGGATGAAGTCAGCGGCACTCGCTCGCCGCGCATCCAGGGCGACAACGTCGGCAACCATCGGCAGCGCGTGCGGCCGATGTAGTGCCGCACCTCGTGCGACGCCATGCCTGCCGAACCGTCGATGCCCTCGGACCGGCCCGCCTCGCCCGGGTCGACGCACGGCCGGCGCTCGCCACGGTGCCGACGGGTCATGGTGCTCGGTGCGACAGGCACGATCGGGCGCGCGACCGTGCGCGCGCTCGTCCGGCGCGGCCATGACGTCGTCTGCTTCGTCCGGCCGCGACGTGCACCCGGCGACGCGCGTTCGCGCGGCGGCCTCGAGCTGCTGCTGCCCGGCACGACGGTGCGCGTCGGCGACGTGCTCAGCCCCGCGTCGCTCGAGCGCGACGCCTTCGCCGCCGAAGCCTTCGATGTGCTCGTCTCCTGCCTCGCGTCGCGCACCGGCGTGCCGTCCGATGCCTGGGCGATCGACCATCAGGCGCACGTCCACGCGCTCGCCGCGGCACGGCGCGCGGGCGTCCGGCAGGTCGTGCTGCTATCGGCGATCTGCGTGCAGAAGCCGATGCTCGCATTCCAGCACGCCAAGCGAGCGTTCGAGCAGGCGCTCGTCGAGTCGGGGCTGGTCTACTCGATCGTGCGGCCGACCGCATTCTTCAAGTCGCTGTCCGGCCAGGTCGAGCGCGTTCGCAACGGCAAGCCCTACCTGGTCTTCGGAGACGGTCGGCTGACCGCATGCAAGCCGATCAGTGACGCCGATCTCGCCGCCTACATCGCCGACTGCATCGATGACGTCGGCCGTCACGATCGCGTGCTGCCGATCGGTGGGCCCGGCAACGCGATCACCCCGCGCGAGCAGGGCGAATACCTGTTTCGGCTGTTCGACCGCAAGCCCCGCTTCCGACAGGTTCCAGTCGCCTTGCTCGATACGATCGCGGGCGTGCTAGGTGCTGCCGGCCGCTTCTCGCCTGCCCTCGGCGCAAAGGCCGAACTCGCACGGATCGGTCGCTACTACGCGACCGAATCGATGCTGGTGCTCGACCCGGCGACGAACCGCTACGACGCCGATGCGACGCCTTCGACCGGCACCGAGACGCTGTTCGAGCACTATGCACGTCTCGCGCGGGGCGAAGTCGAGAACGAGCGCGGCGATCACGCGGTCTTCTGAAGCCTCGACCGCTACGCGATCCCAGCGACTCGGACAACGTCCCTGGCGCGTGTCCCCTGCCCGTCGCGTCGACCGACGCCGGTACCGCGACGCAGAGGCTCACCGTTTCATCCGAAATCCGATGCCGTCCAGCCTTTAAGCCGGTCCTAAGACAAGGGGTCGAAAGTCCCTCTCATGTACTTGCAACCAACCATCAGGAGCAAACGACATGTGTAGAACCACCAGGCGCCAGTCGCGCGTCGTCGTCGGACTGATCGCAGCCGGGATCATCGGTAGCGCCGGCGCAACGGCGCTCCAGACGCGCACCGCCCATGCGGCCCCGGCCGATGCGACACAGTCTGCCGGGCTCGACGCCGCGACGTCGTCCAACGCACCGGCACCGTTCGCAACGGGCACGATCGAGGCACCGGACTTCACCCGCATCGTCGACCGCTTCGGGCCGGCCGTCGTGAACATCAGTGTCACGAGCACGCGGTCCGCCAGTGACGAGGAGGCGGACCCCGCGAGCGCGCAGGGCGGCATCCCGGGTCTGGACCCCGACGATCCCTTCTATCAATTCTTCCGGCACTTCCAGGGTCCGAACATGCCCGGTCAAGGCGGCGGCCGTGCACCCGAGCAGCAGACCGTTCGAGGACTCGGCTCGGGTTTCATTGTCAGCAGCGACGGCTTGATCCTCACCAACGCGCACGTGGTGCGCGGTGCAAAGGAAGTGATCGTCAAGCTCACCGACCGCCGCGAATTCGCCGCCAAGGTGCTCGGCTTCGACAAGCGCACCGATATCGCGGTGCTGCGAATCGCCGCGAAGAACCTTCCGACCGTACCGCTGGGCAAGGCCAAGGACCTGAAGGTCGGCGAGTGGGTGCTCGCGATCGGTTCGCCCTTCGGCTTCGAGAACACGGTCACCGCCGGCGTCGTCAGCGCGAAGCACCGATCGCTTCCGGACGACAGCTTCGTGCCGTTCATCCAGACCGACGTCGCCGTGAACCCGGGCAACTCCGGCGGCCCGCTGTTCAACACCCGCGGCGAGGTCATCGGCATCAATTCGCAGATCTACAGCCGAAGCGGCGGCTACCAGGGCGTGTCGTTCTCGATTCCGATCGAACTCGCGATGCGCGTCGAGCAGCAGATCGTCGAGCACGGCAAGGCGACGCACGCGCGACTCGGCGTGGTGATCCAGGAGGTCAACCAGACCCTGGCGGACTCCTTCGGGCTTCCCAGCCCCGCGGGCGCACTGGTGTCGAACGTCGACCCGGGCGGGCCGGGTGCAAAGGCGGGCCTGAAATCCGGCGACGTGATCCAAAGTGTCGACGGCACGAAGATCGTGACCTCGGGCGACCTGCCGGCGATCATCGGCGAGGCGATGCCGGGCACGCAGGTCCGGCTCGGCGTCTGGCGCGATGGAAAGGCGCAGGATCTGAGCGCCAGGCTCGCCAACCTCGACGACAAGGAAGCAAAGCGCGCGGGCAGTGACGCTGCGCTCGACAAGTCCAAGCTTGGTCTGGCACTGCGTCCGCTGGAGCCCCAGGAGAGGCAACAGGCGCATATCGCCGACGGACTGCTGATCGAAGGCGTCGGCGGAAAGGCCGAACTCGCCGGCGTTCAACCGGGCGACGTGCTGCTCGCGGTCAACGGCACCTCCGTCAAGACCGTCGAGCAGGTGCGGGCACTCGTGGCGAAAGCGGACAAATCGATCGCGTTGCTGATCGAGCGCAACGGCGACAAGATCTTCGTGCCGGTGCGCATTGGCTGACGCCTGGCGGGCGCAACGGCAGCGCCGCGCCGTTGCGTCCCGCTCAAGGCTGCTCGTACGAGCGCGGAAGCTCGATCGTGAAGACCGTTCCCTCGCCGATCCTGGTCTGCAGCGAGATCGTGGCATCCAGCAATTCGCAGAGCGCCTTCACGATCGAGAGCCCGATGCCCTCGCCCGCCTGATGGACGCCTGCAGGATGCGCCCCTGCCGCGGCGCTCCGGCCGCCTTGCGCAAGCGACCCGATCGCCAGCGCTTCGCCGCTCGATTCGATCCGCGCCGGGGTCATGCCCGCGCCGCTGAACATGCCGGTCGCAAGGCCGAGCACGGCGGCGAGCTTCGAGCCGGGGCCGCAGTCGAAGCCCGGACCGGTGTCGGCGATCCTGAAAAACCAGCGCTGCGCGTCATCGTCGTCGACCCGATCGCAGGAGACGATCACTCCGCCGTTTGCGGTGTACTTGAGCGCGTTGAGCACCAGATTCTGCGCGATCCGCCGGATCTTGGTCCCGTCGCCCTCGACCGGCAAACTCGGCGCGCCATCGAAACGCAATGTCAGGCCGCGCCCATCGGCGACGGGTCCCAGGCTTTCGCAGAGGTCGCGCAGGATCGCCGAGGCGTCGATGGCCTTTGGCACGCGCTGCTCGAGCCCGCTGTGTAGACGCGTCAGGTCGGTCACGTCCTCCAGCAGGCGATGCAGCGAGCTGACGTTCCGATCGAGCAGCTCGAGAAAGGCCGAGCGCAGATGCTCGGGTGCATCGCGCGAGGACAGGCCTTCGGTGACGGTCCGCACGACCCCCAGGTTGCCGCGCAGGTCGTGTGCCGCCTGCTGCCAGAGCGCGACGCGTCGGCGATTCAGATCCGCAAGCGCATCGCGGGCGGCCTCGAGCTCGACGACGTGGGTCGAGAGTTCCAGTTGCCGCACCTCGAAGTACTGCGAGGCGCTTGCACTCACCGACACGCCGAAATGCCTGGCCCATAGCAGGCGCGCGGCGGCCATCGACGCGGGATCGACTCCCGGGACCTGGACCGGGCACTGATCGAGCGCCGCGACGACACACTCGTTGAGCCGCCCGAGTTCACGGGTGACTTCAGTCAGATCGAAGCCCTGTTGCCAGCGGTGCAGCCCGTGCGCCGATGCGCCGACTTCTCCGCCGTCGGAATCGCCCCCCCGTTGCGCCGCGCCCGGCGCGAGAAGCAGCTGCTCGTACTCGGCGAGCACCGAGGGCAGGTGGTCGTTCAGCTGCCGGCGCGACATGGTCGCGCCGCTGGCGAGCCTGGGATCGTCGGCGACGGCTTCGCGCCAGGCGGCCAGGATTGCCTTGCGCCTGCGCGACAGATACCGGCTGATCGAGGCCAGGGCTTCGGGGGAAGGGGCCATCAGGATGCTGCGTCGGACATCGACGCGGTACGATGCGGCTATCGCCGGGTCCGTCAGTCTAGCGAATTGTGGCCCGACCGCGATGACCCGTCGCCGGGACGTGCGCGATACGGTGGACGGCGCGATCGCGAACGCCGTCGGCCCGCATCGGTCCGCTGCTCGGCGTCCGCGCAAGTCGAACGGTCGTCGCGGTCGTCGCGTCCGAGGTTCGCAGCCTCGCGCGGCGATCGGCCGACGCGGCCCGCCAGATCAAGGGGCTGATCACGACCACCGTGGAGCGGGTCGAGGCCGGTCCCGTGCTCGTCGACCAGGCCGGCAACACCATGCAGGAAGTGGTGCAGGCGATCGATCGGGTGACCGCCGTGATGTCCGGGATCAGGACCGCGAGCGCCGACCAGAGCGCAGGGGTGGCCCAGGTCGGCCAGTCGGTGACCGAGCTCGATCAGGCGACGCAGCAGAACGCCGCGCTCGCCGAGGAGACCGCGGCGGCGGCCGAGCGGCTGAAGGAGCAGGGCCAGCAGCTCGCCGAGACGATGACCTTCTTCTAGGTCACCTGAAAACCAGTGCGGCGCTCAGGCGTGGCCGCTTCGGGTCATCGATGCGGCGGAACCGGGCTCGGTGTCGCTGCGGAGCACCGACACCGCCGCCCGCGCGATCGTCGCCGCGTCGACGCCGAAGTGCTGCCTGAGCGCGGCGCGGGTATCGCTGCGCCCGAAACCGTCGGTGCCCAGCGTCAGGTAGGCGCGGCCCGGCGGGATGAAGGCGCGGATGCTCTCGGGTACCGCGCGAACGTAGTCGGTGGCCGCGACGATCGGACCCTGCGACCCGGCGAGCAGCGCGGCGACGTAGGGCTCGCGGCCGGCGCCGACACCGTCGGGCGCGCGCGGCCTCGGGTCGCTTCCCGGCGCATCGGCGGCTGGCGCGTGGATCGGCGGCAGCACGCAGTCGCTTCGCGCGATGCCGAGGCGGGCGTCCTGCCACGCGAGACCGTCGCGCGCGAGCTCGCTCCAGCTGGTCACGCTGTAGACGTCCACGCCGATGCCGGCGTCGACCAGCTGCGCCGCCGCGGCGAGCACCTCGTTGAAGATCGCGCCGGATCCGAGCAGCGTGACGCGTGCGACATCGGGACCTGCGGCATCGATCCGGGCGCCGGCGCCTGGCGCCGTTGATCGCGCATCGAAGCGCGCGAAGCGATACCCGCCCCGCAGCAATGCGCCGGCCGCGCCCGCCGGCAGCGGCGGCTGCGCGCTGTTCTCGTTCATCAGCGTCACGTAGTAGAAGACGTCGCGCTGCTCGACCATCATCTCGCGGATCCCGGCGTCGACGATGACGGCGAGTTCGCAGGCGTTCGCCGGATCCCACGCGCGGCAGTTCGGGATCGTCGCCGCGACGAGGTGGCTGCTGCCGTCCTGGTGCTGCAGGCCTTCGCCACCGAGCGTCGTGCGACCGGAGGTCGCGCCGAGCAGAAAGCCGCGGGCGCGCTGGTCGGCCGCCGCCCAGATCTGGTCGCCGACGCGCTGGAAGCCGAACATCGAATAGTAGATGTAGAACGGCAGCATCGCGAGCCCGTGCACGCTGTAGCTGGTCGCGGCGGCCGTCCAGCTCGCCAGCGCACCGGCCTCCGAGATGCCCTCCTCGAGGATCTGGCCGTCGAGCGCCTCGCGATAGCTGAGCACCGAACCGATGTCCTCGGGCGCATAGCGCTGCCCGACGCTCGAATAGATGCCGACCTGCTTGAACAGGTTCGCCATGCCGAAGGTGCGCGCCTCGTCGGCGACGATCGGCACGATCCGTGGGCCGAGCGTGGGGTCCTTCAGCAGCGCACTCAACATGCGCACGAAGGCCATGGTGGTGCTCATCTCGCGACCACCCGACTCGAGCGCAAAGCGGGCATAGCTGTCGATCGGCGGCGCCGGCACCGGCGCGCAATCGGCCCTGCGCGCCGGCATCGCGCCACCGAGCGCCGCGCGCCGTGCGTGCAGGTACCGCATCTCCGCGCTGTCGGGCGCCGGCCGATAGAACGCCAGTCCGGTCGCCTCGTCATCAGTGAGCGGCAGGTCGAAGCGGTTTCGGAACGCGATCAGCTCGGCGTCGCCGAACTTCTTCTGGCTGTGCGTGGTCATCCGGCCCTGGCCCGCGTCGCCCATGCCGTAGCCCTTCTTCGTGTGGGCGAGGATCACGGTCGGCTGGCCGCGGTGCGCGGCGGCGGCCGCATACGCGGCGTGGATCTTGACGAGGTCGTGGCCGCCGCGCTTGAGCCGGTCGATCTGCTCGTCGGTCATGCCCTGCGCGAGACGGGCGAGCGCCTCGTTCTGCCCGAAGAAGGTCTCGCGGTTGAAGCGACCGTCCTTCGCCGCGAAGGTCTGCATCTGCCCGTCGACCGTCTGCGCGAACGCGCGGACCAGTGCGCCGCCGAGATCGCGGGCGAACAGGCCGTCCCAGTCGCTGCCCCACACGAGCTTGACGACGTTCCAGCCGGCACCGGAGAAGAGGCGCTCGAGTTCGTCGATGATGCGTCCGTTGCCGCGCACCGGTCCGTCGAGCCGTTGGAGATTGCAGTTGACGACCCAGACGAGGTTGTCAAGGCCCTCCCGCGCCGCGAGTGTGAGCGCGCTCATCGACTCGGGCTCGTCCATCTCGCCGTCGCCGAACACGCCCCAGACCTTGCGCCCCTCGCAGTCGAGCAGCCGCCGGTGGGTCAGGTAGTGCATGAAACGCGCGTGGTAGATCGAACTGATCGGGCCGATCCCCATCGAGCCGGTCGGAAACTGCCAGAACCCGGGCATCAGGAACGGGTGCGGATAGCTCGACAGCCCCTGCGCGCCGCTGCGGGTCGCGACGATCTCGCGACGGTAGTACGCGAGGTCGTCTGCGCTCAACCGGCCCTCGAGGAATGCACGCGCGTACACGCCGGGTGCACTGTGCGGCTGGAAGAACACGAGATCGCCGGCCGCGGCCCCCGACTGCGGGCCGGACGCTTCGGCGCGGGCGCGAAAGAAGTGGTTGAAGCCGGTTTCGAAGAGGTCTGCCGCGCTGGCGTAGCTGGCGATGTGCCCGCCGAGTTCACCGTGTGCGAGGTTCGCGCGCACGACCATCGCGAGCGCGTTCCATCGCATCAGCGATGCGAGCCGCTCCTCGAGCGCGAGGTCGCCCGGAAACGGCTGCTGGTCGTCGACGGCGATGGTGTTGACGTAGGGCGTCGTGAGCTCGGGCGACCAGCCGATTCGCCTGGCGCGCGCCAGCGCCGCCAGCTCGTCGAGCATGAAACGCGCACGCGCGGGTCCTTCGGCCTCGATCAGCGCGAGCAGCGACGCACGCCACTCGGCGGTCTCGATCGGGTCGGGGTCGTTGCCGGCGCGCGAAGCATCCTGGGTCTCGGCGAGATCGCGTGCGGTGAAATCGGTCTGCATCGGGTGGCGGCGAAACGGTGATCGAGCCGGTCAATCTAATACGAACGACGCCGAATGTGCTGCGGACGAATGCCGCAGTCGGCGGATCTTGCGGAATTTCCTTCGTCGATGCCGGTAAAATGCCGCACGAACGACTGGTGACAACCGATGCACCTGGACCAGACCGATCTGCGCATCCTGGCCGAACTCCAGCACGACGGCGCGATCTCGAACGTGGAGCTCGCCCGGCGCATCCGGCTGAGCCCCTCGTCGTGCCTCGCCCGTGTCAAGGCGCTCGAATCGAACGGCGTGATCGAGCGCTATGTGGCGATCGCGAATCCGGCCGAACTGGGCCTGGGCCTGAACGTGTTCATCAGCATCAGCCTGAAGACCCAGGACAAGGCTTCGCTGGCCGAGTTCGAGACGCGGATCGCCGAACACGACGAAGTGATGGAGTGCTACCTGATGACCGGCGACAGCGACTACCTGATCCGTGTCGCGCTGGCGGACATCGCCGCGCTCGAGCGCTTCATCCTCGAGCAGCTCACGCCGATCCCGGGCATCGAGAAGATCCGCTCGAGCTTCGCGCTCAAGCGGGTGCGCTACAAGACCGCGCTGCCGCTTGGGGCCAGGTGATCGGCACCCCCGAGGTACGGCGCCAGCGCCGGCGGCACGCGGATCGAGCCGTCGGCACGCTGGTGATTCTCGAGCACGGCGACCAGCGTCCGCCCGACGGCGAGGCCCGAGCCGTTGAGCGTGTGCAGCAGCGCCGGCTTGCCGTTGGCGGCACGATAGCGCGCCTGAAGGCGCCGGGCCTGGAACGCCTCGCAGTTGGAGACCGACGAGATCTCGCGATACGCCTGCTGTCCGGGCAGCCAGACCTCGAGGTCGTAGGTCTTGGCCGCCGAGAAGCCCATGTCGCCGGCGCACAGCGCCATCACCCGATACGGCAGCTCCAGCGCCTGCAACACCGCCTCCGCGTGGCCGACCATCGACTCCAGCGCATCGTAGGACGCCTCGGGCGCGGTGAGCTGCACCATCTCGACCTTGTCGAACTGGTGCTGGCGGATCATGCCGCGGGTGTCCTTGCCGTAGGCGCCGGCCTCGGATCGGAAGCACGGGGTATGCGCGGTGAGTCGCAGCGGCAGCTGCGCGGCCTCGACGATCGCGTCGCGGTAGAAGTTGGTCAGCGAGACCTCGCTGGTGGGGATCAGGTAGAGCGCCGGGTCGTCTTCGGATGCACCACCCTTGCGCACCTTGAACAGGTCGTCCTCGAACTTCGGCAGCTGGCCGGTACCCCGCAGCGTGGCGGCGTTCACCAGGTACGGCGTATAGCACTCGGTATAGCCGTGGCGCGACGTGTGCAGGTCGAGCATCAGCTGCGCGAGCGCCCGGTGCAGCCGCGCGACCGGGCCCTTCATCACCGCGAACCGTGCGCCTGACAGTTTGGCCGCCGTGTCGAAATCGAGGCCGAGGCGCGCGCCGAGCGACACGTGGTCGGCGGGCTCGAACGCGTAGTGCGCGGGTTGGCCCCAGCGGCGCACCTCGACGTTGTCGTCGCTCGACCTGCCCGGGGGCACCGAATCGTGCGGCAGGTTCGGCACCGCCAGCAGCATCGCCTCGAGCGTCGCCTGCGTGTCGGCGAGCGCCGCGGCATCGGCGGCGAGCGCGTCGGCTACGGCCTGCACCTCGGCCATCGCCGCGTCCGCCGGTTCGCCCTTCGCCTTTGCCTGCCCGATCGCCTTGGACAGCGCGTTGCGACGCGCCTGGTTTGCCTCGGTGCGCGACTGGAGCGCCTTGCGCGACGCCTCCAGCCGCTCGAAGGCGTCGAGGTCGAACGCGAAGCCGCGCGCCTTCAATGCCGCGGCGACGCCGGCCGCGTCGCGCCGCAGTTGCTGGATGTCGATCATCTTGCGGTTCTCATGCCGCGATTCTAATCGCGCTTAGACAGTGCCTTCGCGCCGGCCGAGCCACCCCGATCGGCGAGCGCCTGCGCGTCGAGTTCGCGCAGGTGCGCGAGCTTGTCGGCGATCTTCGCCTCGAGCCCGCGCGATACCGGACGATACCAGCCCGGGCGGTCGATGCCGTCGGGGAGGTAGGTCTCGCCGGCGGCGTAGGCCTCGGGCTCGTCGTGCGCGTAGCGATACGCGTGCCCGTGGCCGAGCGACTTCATCAGTTGCGTCGGCGCGTTGCGCAGGTGGGCCGGTACCTCGCGCGAACGGTCGTTGCGCACGAATGCACGCGCGGCGTTGAAGGCCTGGTAGCCGGCGTTGCTCTTGGGCGCGACGGACAGGTAGACGACCGCCTGGCCGAGCGCGAGTTCGCCTTCGGGCGAGCCGAGCCGATCGTAGGTGGCGGCCGCATCGTTGGCGAGCTGCATCGCGCGCGGGTCGGCGAGGCCGATGTCCTCCCACGCCATGCGCACGATGCGGCGCGCGAGGTATCGGGGGTCGGCGCCGCCGTCGAGCATCCGCGCGAGCCAGTACAGCGACGCGTCCGGGTCCGAGCCGCGGACCGACTTGTGCAGCGCCGAGATCTGGTCGTAGAAGTTGTCGCCGCCCTTGTCGAAGCGCCTCGCGTTCAGCGACAGCGACTCGCGCACGAAGCGCGCGTCGATCACCCCCGCCCCTGCGGCGCGGGCGGCGGTGGCGGCCTGCTCGACGAGGTTGATCAGGCGGCGCGCGTCGCCGTCGGCGTAGCCGATCAGCGTGTCGACCGCGATCGGCTCGACCGTCACGCCATCGAGCACCGCCGCGCGCGCGCGCTCGAAGAGCGTGCGCAGCTCGGCATCGCTGAGCGGCGAGAGCACGTGGACCTGCGCGCGCGAGAGCAGCGCCGAATTGACCTCGAAGCTCGGGTTCTCGGTCGTCGCCCCGATGAGCGTCACGAGGCCCGATTCGACGTAGGGCAGCAGGCCGTCCTGCTGGCTCTTGTTGAAGCGGTGGATCTCGTCGACGAACAGGATCGTCCGTCGACCTTCGGCACGGTTCGTCTCGGCCGCCTGCATCGCCGCGCGAATCTCGCGCACGCCGGAGAACACCGCCGACAGCGCGATGAACGCGTAGTCGAACGCCGCCGCCGTCAGGCGCGCGATCGTCGTCTTGCCCACGCCCGGGGGGCCCCACAGGATCATCGAGTGGGCACGGCCGCTCTCGAACGCGAGCCGCAGCGGCTTGCCGGGCCCGATCAGGTGCGACTGGCCGATGACCTCGTCGAGTACGCGCGGGCGCAGCGCCTCGGCAAGCGGCACCGGGTGTGCCGGCGCAGGGCCCGCGCTGCTTGCCGCCGTGCCGCCGGGCGCCGAACCCCGAGGGTCGAACAGGTCCGGCATCGCCGCGCGCCGGCGGCTACCGGATGACGTCCACGCCGGGCGGCGGCGTGAAGTCGAAGCGGTCGGGTGCAAGCGCAGGATTGCGCTCGATCGCCTCGAAGCGGAAGCGGTTGACCTGCCCGAACGAATCGCGCACCTCCATCACCGCCGGCAGGCCGTCGCGCAGGCCGATCCCGATCTTCTCGAACCCGCTGTCGGGCTTACGCGGGACCGCCTCGACCCACTGGAGGCCGTCGCGCTCGCCCTGCTCGGCCAGCGTGAACGCCGCATCGAGCCTGCCGCTGCCGAACAGCAGCGCCGCGGGCGTGGCGCCGATCGTTTCGCTCGCCTCGCGGATCGTCACCTGCTCGAGGTCCTTGTCGTAGAACCAGAGCGTGCGCCCGTCGGTGACGATCAGCTGCTCGTAGGGCTCGCGGATCTCCCACCGGAAGCGCCCGGGGCGCGCGAACGCGAATTCGCCGCTGGACGCGCGGGCCGCACCGCCCTGCCTGAGCAACTGCTGCGTGAAGCGCCCGCGGGCCGAATGCGTGTCGTCGGTAAAGCGCCGAAGCTGCGCGATGGCGCTGTCCGCCGCGCGCGCCCGCCCCCACCGCGAGGCGGCCGGCAACACGACCACCGGCGCGGCGATCGCCGCCGTCAGCAGCCGCCGCCGGGGCGGGGCTGCCGGGTGCGGTCCGGAGCGTGGGACGTGCGTCATGAGGGTGGCGGGCATCGTGGGTGCAGCCGACATTGAACCAGAGATCCGGTTCGTCCGATGCGCAAGACCGACCGGAGCGCCGCGCCAGGGCCTGTTCGCACTACGCTCGTACCCGCGCCGGGGTGCCGCAGGGCCTAGTCTTCCTGCACCGCGCTTCCGCCGCCTGCCGGCACGAGGATGTCGCGATTGCCGTTGTTGCCCATCGCCGAGACCAGGCCGGACTTCTCCATCTGCTCGAGCAGGCGCGCCGCACGGTTGTAGCCGATCCGCAGGTGACGCTGCACCAGCGAGATCGAGGCGCGCCGATGCTGCAGCACGATCGCCACCGCCTGGTCGTACATCTGGTCGCCCTCGCCGTCGACGCCGGCCTCGCTCAGCGTCTGCGCGAGGCCGCCGAAGCCCACGGCGCTGCCGGGATCGATCTCCTCGGTCGCGCCGCCCTCGAGCAGTCCCTCGATGTACTGCGGCTCGCCGCCGCGCTCCTTCCAGTTGGAGACGACACGGTGGACTTCGTCGTCGGCGACGTATGCGCCGTGTACCCGCAGCGGGATCTGGCTGCCGGGCGGCTGGTAGAGCATGTCGCCCTGCCCCAGCAGGCTCTCGGCGCCCATCTGGTCGAGGATCGTCCGAGAGTCGATCTTGGAGGACACCTGGAACGCCATGCGGGTCGGGATGTTCGCCTTGATCAGGCCGGTGATCACGTCGACCGACGGACGCTGCGTCGCGAGGATCAGGTGGATGCCCGCGGCGCGGGCCTTCTGCGCGAGCCGCGCGATCAACTCCTCGATCTTCTTGCCGACCACCATCATCAGGTCGGCGAGTTCGTCGATCACCACGACGACCAGCGGGAGTCGCGTCAGCGGCTCGGGGGCGTCCGGCGTCAGCGAGAACGGATTCGGAATCGGTTCCTCGCGCTTCTCGGCCTCGGCGATCTTCTGGTTGTACCCGGAGAGGTTGCGCACGCCCAGCTTGCTCATCAGCCGGTAACGCCGCTCCATCTCGCCGACGCACCAGTTCAACGCGTTGCCGGCCTGTCGCATGTCGGTGACGACCGGCGCGAGCAGGTGCGGAATGCCCTCGTAGACGCTCATCTCGAGCATCTTCGGATCGATCAGGATCATCCTGACCTCGGACGGATCGGACTTGTAGAGCAGCGAGATCAGCATCGCGTTGATGCCGACCGACTTGCCCGAGCCGGTGGTGCCGGCGACGAGGAGGTGCGGCATCTTCGCGAGGTCGGCGCAGACCGGATGGCCGGCGATGTCCTTTCCAAGCGCCATCGTCACCGCCGAATTGCTGCTCGCGTAGACCTCGGAGCCGACGATTTCCGACAGGCGAACCGCCTGCCGACGCGGATTGGGCAGTTCGAGCCCCATCAGGTTCTTGCCGGGAATCGTCTCGACGACCCGTATCGACGTCAGCGACAGCGCGCGGGCGAGATCCTTCGAGAGGTTGACGATCTGGCTGCCCTTGACCCCGGTCGCGGGTTCGATCTCGTAGCGCGTGATCACCGGCCCGGGGTATGCGGCGACGACGTTCGCCGACACGCCGAAGTCCGACAGCTTCTTCTCGATCAGCCGCGAGGTGAACTCGAGCGTGTCCTCGGAGACGGTCTCGACGGTGTCCGGCGGCGGGTCGAGCAGGTTCAGCGGCGGCAACTCCGAATCGGCGGGAAGGTCCTTGAACAGCGGGACCTGGCGCTCTCGTTGCGCCTTCTCCGACTTCTGCACGGGCACCGGCCGCGAGATCCGCAGCGGCTCGGCCTGCGGCTCGTCGATGATGTGGCGCAGCACCTCGACCGACTGTTCGCGGCTGGTCGCGGCGATCTCGCCGATGCGACGGTCCTCGCGCGCGCTGATGCGTGTCGCGATCCATGCGATCGATCCCTCGATCGCGCGGCCGACCGTCTCGAAGATCGCGAGCCACGATATCCCGCTCGCGACCGAGAAGCCGATCGCGACCAGGAGCAGCAGCGTGAGCGTTCCGCCGATCGCGCCGAACAACTCGTGCACCGGCTGCGCGACGAGCAGCCCGAGCAGTCCGCCCGGCTCGAGCGGCATCGTCGCCTCGATCGTGTACAGGCGCGCGCTCTCGATGCCTGCGCAGCCGAGCACGAGCATCACGAAGCCGACCCAGCGCTCCCAGGCGAAGCGGTTCAGCTCGGCCGGATCCTCAACCGGCTCGCGGTGCAACGCGAGGTAGCCGGCGACGACCCGCATCAGCAGGAAGGCCGAGAACAGGTACGAGGTCATGCCGAACATGTAGAGCATGAAATCGGCGATCCACGCACCCACCTTGCCGCCGAGGTTGGTGACGCTCTTGGCCATCACCGCATGCGACCAGCCAGGATCGCGCGGATCGTAGCTGACGAGGATCAGGAACAGGAACAGCGCGAGAAAGCAGAGCGCCATCCAGCGCGCCTCGCGCAGCAGGCGCAGCGCGCGATCCGGCAGCGCAGCGCGCCGCGCGATCCAGTTGCTGCCCTCGTGCAGCGCTGCGCCGCCGATGGCGGCACTGGCGGAATTGCGTGCCACGCCCGCTTCAGCTCAGGTAGTTGCTGAGCTTCTCGCGCAGCATGATCCGCCCCTCGGGCATCGCGACGATGTAGCCCTCGGTCTCGAGGCCCTTCATCACCCGCGACACCATCTCGCGCGACGCGCCGATCATCTTGGCGATCTCCTGGCGCGGCAGCTTGTTTCGGACGATGCGGTCGGAGCCCACCTCCTCGGAGAAGTCGAGCAGCACGCGCGCGACGCGGCCATACACGTCGAGCAGCGCCAGCGTCTCGATCTTCTTGTCGGCCTCGCGCAGGCGCTTGACCAGGCCACGCATGATCCGCATCGAGATCTCCGGGCTCGTCATGAGGATCGACTTGAAACTCTCCTTCGCGATCGACATGAAGTCGGACGACTCGAGCGTGATCACGCTGGCCGAGCGCGGGGCGTCGTCGATCAGGCTCATCTCGCCGAAGCACTCGCCGGGCCCGAGCACGGCGAGGATCACCTCCTTGCCCTCGGTGTCCGAGCGCTGGACCTTCGCACGGCCCGACAGCAGCACGTACAGCGACTGCGAGGGCTCGCCTTCGGCGACGATGGTGCGACCCTTCGGAAAATTGCGTCGTACACTGCCGGCGGCAAGCCGCTCGATCTGCGAATCGGTCAGGCCCGAGAACAGCGGGACCCGCTTCAGGAATGCCTTGTTTTCGTCTTGCGCCATGACCATCTCCGAAGGTAGCCGCAGCGACCGACCTGTCCGGTCGATCGGGCGGCAGCGTTGTGGAGATTTTGCCTCAGGTGCGGGACAATCCGAACGCATCTCGCAGGTTGTTTGTCTAAATCACTGATTCAGCACGGATTTCGTTGAGATTTTTGCAACGCGGCCAGACGCGTTCACGCACGGGGAGAACGAAGGATGACGGTGAGTTCCAGGCATGTCGGCCTGTTGATCCTGGGCTCGGGGCCCGCGGGCTACACGGCGGCGATCTACGCGGCCCGTGCCAACCTGAAGCCGGTGCTGGTCACCGGCATCGCGCAGGGCGGGCAGCTGATGACGACCACCGACGTCGACAACTGGCCGGCCGACGTCGACGGCGTGCAGGGCCCCGCGCTGATGGCGCGCTTCGAGGCGCACGCACGCCGCTTCGACACCGAGATCGTGACCGACCACATCCACAAGGTCGATCTTCAGGTGCGCCCCTTCCGCCTCGAAGGCGACGCCGGCCACTACACCTGCGACGCGCTGATCATCGCCACCGGCGCATCGGCGCGCTACCTCGGCCTGCCGAGCGAGACGGCGTTCATGGGCAAGGGCGTATCGGCCTGCGCCACCTGCGACGGATTCTTCTACCGGAACCAGGACGTCGCCGTCGTGGGCGGCGGAAACACCGCGGTCGAGGAGGCGCTGTACCTGTCCAACATCGCGCGCAAGGTCACCCTCGTGCATCGGCGCGACAAGCTGCGCGCCGAACCGATCATGATCGACAAGCTGATGGACAAGGTGAAGACCGGCAAGGTGGACGTCCAGTGGTTCAGCCAGCTGGACGAAGTGCTCGGCGACGATTCCGGCGTGACCGGTGTGCAACTGCGCGATGCCCGCGACGCGAGCACCCGCCGCCTCCCGCTCACCGGCGTGTTCATCGCGATCGGACACACGCCGAACACGGCGCTCTTCGAGGGTCAGCTCGAGATGAAGGGCGGCTACCTGATCACCCGCAGCGGCCTCGCCGGGCAGGCAACCGAGACCAGCGTGCCGGGCGTGTTCGCCGCCGGCGACGTGCAGGACCACGTGTATCGCCAGGCGATTACCAGCGCCGGCACCGGATGCATGGCGGCGCTCGACGCCCAACGCTACCTGGAAGCGCTGCACGGCTAGGGAGCCGTGGCGCCGAACCGACCCGCGAGACGCGCGAAGCGGCCGCCCCGATGCGATCCAGGCGCCCGCCCCCGCCCGTCCCGGCGACCCTGCGCGGCTTCGACGAGCTCGACGCGCTGAAGCGCACGCTCGAGACCCGCGAGGCGCAACGGCTCGAAGCCGAGGCGCGCCGGCAGCGCGAAGCGCAGGCGCGCGAACGCGAGGCCCGGGTGTTCCGCGACGCGCTCGCCGACGTGCAACCGCTCGCGCCGACGGGTCGAGTCCGCAGGTCGCCGCCACCGGTCGCGCCGCTGCCCGAGCAGACGCGCCGCGACGAGATCGCGGCCCTGGCCGAGTCGCTGTCCGACGACATCGACGTCGAGCGCCTGCTCGACGTCGACGAGCGCCTCTCGTTCCGCCGGCCGGGCATCGGCGCCGATGCACTCAAGAAGCTTCGCCGCGGCCACTGGGCGATGCAGCGTGCACTCGACCTGCACGGCATGCGATCGGACGAGGCGCGCGAGGCCGTCGGCCAGTTCCTGGCCGCGTGCGTGCGCGACGGGCTTCGGTGCGTGCGGATCATCCACGGCAAGGGGCTCGGCTCGGTCGACCGCAAGCCGGTCCTCAAGGACAAGGTCGTTCGCTGGCTCGCGCAGCGCGACACGGTACTGGCGTTCTGCGAGGCGCCCCCGTTCGCCGGCGGCGCCGGCGCCCTGCTCGTGCTGATGCGCGCGCCGGACGTCCCGCTGTCGGCGCCGGCACGCGGCGGACCGGGCGGGCGACCCTGACGGTGGAACGAACACGCGGATTCCGGGAGGCGGGATGGGCGACCTGACGACGCTGCTTCAGGCACACCTGCCGGAGCTCGCCGTGGCGGGGGCGCTCGCGTGGGGCGCCGGGATCCGGCTGTACCTCGTCGTGTTCGTGTTCGGGCTCGCGTCCGCGCTCGGCTACTGGCAGCTGCCGGCGCACCTGTCGGTGCTCTCGCACCCGCTGGTGCTGGCGGCGGCGGGCTTCATGATGATCGTCGAACTGTTCGCCGACAAGCTGCCGTTCCTGGACACCGCATGGGACGCCGTCCATACGTTCATCCGGATCCCGGCCGGCGCGACGCTCGCGGCGGCGGCCTTCGGCGACGCCGGGCTCGCGGTCGCGACCGCGGCCGCGATTCTCGGTGGCAGCATCACCGCGACGACCCATTTCTCGAAGGCCGGCACGCGCGCCGTCGCGAACACGTCGCCGGAGCCACTCAGCAACGTCGCGCTGTCGTTCGCGGAAGACGCCTCGGTGATGGCCGCGAGCTGGCTCGCGATGAGCCAGCCGCTGGTGTTCCTGGGCCTGCTCGCGGTGTTCCTGCTGGCCGCGCTGATGCTGATGCGATGGCTTCTGGCCGGCGCGCGCAGGCTGTTCCGGCGCGACGCGGCGGCGCAGGCCGGCCGGCGCTAGATCGCGGCCTCGCCGGTCTCGCCGGTCCGGATGCGGATCACCTGCTCGACGGGCGTCACGAAGATCTTGCCGTCGCCGATCCTGCCGGTCTTCGCCGCCGCGACGATCGCGTCGATCGCCGGTTCGACCGCGCTCTCGGCGACGACGACCTCGACCTTGACCTTGGGCAGGAAGTCGACGACGTACTCGGCACCGCGATAGAGTTCGGTGTGCCCCTTCTGGCGACCGAAGCCCTTCACCTCGGTGACGGTGAGGCCGGTGATGCCCACCCCGGCCAGCGCCTCGCGGACTTCGTCGAGCTTGAATGGCTTGATGATGGCGGTGATACGCTTCATGTGTCGATCCTCGGGCCGGTGGGTCCGGTTCCCTGCGATGTGGCTCAAGCCGGCAATTTACCCGATTCGAGACGCACCGCGCGCCCGACGCGCAGCCCTTTCCCGGAACCGGGCATGCAGGCATCACGGGCCGTCTTCGGGTACTGTCGCGTCGAGGATCGGCCCCCGCCTTCCCCTGCCCGAGAAACACGCCGCAGCCGGCCGTCCCATGTTTCCCACCGATGACCGACTCCCAGCGTGATCCGACCGTGCCGCGCGCCAGTGATCCGGCGTACGCGATGCGCGTGCTGCAGGACCTGTCGGGCATCGACATGGCGACCTGGAACGCGCTCGTCGCCGCCCAGCCTTCAGGCGGGCATCCGTTCGTCGACTGGCGCTTCCTTCGCGCGCTGGAGACCAGCGCGTCGGTCGGCGGGCGAAGCGGCTGGCGGCCGGCCCACGTGGTGCTCGAGCGGCACGGCGAGCCGATCGCGGCCGCCCCGCTCTATCGCAAGTCGCACTCGTATGGCGAATACGTGTTCGATTGGGCCTGGGCCGACGCCTACCGTCGACACGGACTGTCCTACTACCCGAAGGGGCTGGTCGCCGCGCCCTTCACGCCGGTGCCCGGCCCGCGTCTGCTCGCGCGCGACGATCTCTCGCGGCGATTGCTGGTGCGCGGCCTGCTCGAGGTCGCCCGGGCGAACGAGTGGTCGTCGTTGCACCTGCTGTTTCCGGAAGCGGGCAGCGAGGCATCGCTGCGCGAGGCAGGGCTGCTCGAACGACACGGTGTGCAGTTCCACTGGCAGAACCCCGGCTGGCGCGATTTCGCCGACTTCGTCTCGCAGCTGACGCAGCCCAAGCGCAAGAAGATCCTGGCCGAACGTCGCAAGGTGCGCGACGCAGGCATCCGCATGCGCTGCATCGAGGGCGCGGACATCACCGAAGCCGACTGGGACTTCTTCTACCGCTGCTACGAGACCACCTACGAACAACACCACTCGACGCCGTACCTGCGCCGCGCCTTCTTCTCGGCGCTCTCGGCGACGATGCCCGAGCACCTGCTGCTTTTCGTGGGCACGCGCGAGCACGCGTCGTCACCGATCGCGGCGAGCCTGCTGTTTCGCGACGAGCACGCGATCTACGGGCGGTACTGGGGTGCGATCGAATACGTGCCCTGCCTGCACTTCGAGGCGAGCTACTACGCGCCGATCGAGTGGGCGATCGAGCGCGGCATCCGGCGCTTCGAGGGCGGCGCACAGGGCGAGCACAAGATGGCGCGCGGCTTCCTGCCGGTGCCGACCCGGTCCTGGCACTGGCTGGACCACCCGGCGTTCAACGATGCGGTATCGGAATTCCTGGTACGCGAACGAGGCGGCATCGACGCCTACCTGGACGAACTCGAGGACCGCAACCCGATCCGTCCGGGCACCGCCTAGAACATCGGCTTCTTGCGCGCGGACTGGTAGCGCTCGATACCGGCCTGGATCTCGAGCACGGCCTCTTCGGGGCTGCCCCAGCCGAGCACCTTCACCCACTTCCCGGCTTCGAGGTCCTTGTAGTGCTCGAAGAAGTGCTGGATCTGCGCGAGCCGCTCCGGCGCCAGGTCGCTCGCCTTCTTCCAGTGGCGGTAGATCGGGAGGATCTTGTCCAGCGGGACCGCGAGCAGTTTCGCGTCGCCGCCGGCCTCGTCCTCCATCTTCAGGATGCCCAGCGGGCGACAGGTCACGACCGCGCCGACGGTCACCGGGACCGGCGAGACGACCAGCACGTCGACCGGATCGCCGTCGTCGGCGATCGTGTGCGGGATGTAGCCGTAATTGCACGGATAGTGCATCGCGGTCATCATGAACCGGTCGACGAACAGTGCCCCGGTGTCCTTGTCGACTTCGTACTTGATCGGATCCGCGTTCATCGGGATCTCGATGATCACGTTGAACTCGCCGGGCAGTTTCTTGCCGGGGCCCACCCTGTCCAGATTCATGTCACGCTCGTCTACCGCCGCCGGAAGCACGGCTCGACCGGCGCGGGCGGGGGCGAGCGCGGCGAGCATCGATCGAGACGGCAGCGCAGGTGCGCGCCGCCGGACATTCAGGGCCGACCGGAGCCGGTACCGGTGCCGGCGGGCGACGGCACCGCCTGGGACGCGACGACGGGCGCCGACTGCGCGCTCGGCGTGGCGGCCGAAGGCGTCGTTCCCGCCGGCGCGACCGGTTGCGCGCCGACCGGCGTGGAGACCGGCGCCTCGGTGCCGGCGGCGCCGGCCGGCGGGCCGCCCGGCGCGACCGCGCCATCGACGGCCTCGCCGTCGGGTGCCTGCTGCGCCATCAGCAGCGCCGGACGCTCGCCGAGCGCCATGCGTGCAGCGAACTGGAACTGGCGCGAGGCATCCGCCGGACGACCGATCGATTCGTAGAGCTGCGCGAGCGCCACCCGTGCCGAGATCGTGTCGCCGACCTCGAGCGAACGCAGCAGGTACGTCTCGGCCTTGCCCCACAGGTGCTCGCTCGCGCACAGGCGCCCGAGCATCTCGAGGAGCTTGGGCTGGTCGCCGTGCCGGGTACGCCAGCGCTCGAGCTGTTCGAGGCGGATCCGCGAGGCGAGCGCCTCGAGCGAGGCGTAGGCTTCGACCGTCGCCTCGTCGTAGGTCTTGTCGAGCACGGCCAGCGCGATCTTGCGGGCATCGTCGGCTGCGCCCGCGTTGGCGAGCGCGACGACCGTCGGCGCGGCGAGGTCGGCGGACTTGCGCTCCTCGCTGCGCAGCGAGCGCCACAGCTCGCGAATGCGGACCGCGTCGTTTCCGCACGGGGCCAGCAGGTGCTGGTAGGCGTCGAGACGCATGCGACGCGCCTCGGGTTCGGCGATGCGGCCCCGCTTCGCGAGCAGGCGGACCGTCTCGATCACCCGGTCCCAGCGGCCCGACTGGCGATACGCGGCCAGCGACGCCTCGAGCGCCAGCAGCTGCTGGGCGCCGCCCACGTTCATCTTGTCGACCGCGTCGAGTGCCCGCTCGGGACGCTCGTCTTCGAGCGCGAACTCGGCCTGCGCCATCAGTGCGGCCGCATGGCCGGGATTGCTGTCGGCTGCACGCCTGAGCCACTCGTCGCGGCGCGCCGAGTCGCCCAGCCGGTGGGCCGATCGTGCTGCGATCAGCGCTGCGGCCCCGGTCGCCATGCCGTCGAGCGTCGCCGCCGACGCCAGCTTCTCGGCACGGTCGAAGCGGCCCTCGTACATCGCGAGCACCGCGCCCTGCAGCGCGCGGCCGGCCTTCGCGTGACGGCGCCGTTCCCGGAACTGGCGCACGCGCGCGGGCAGCGCGAGCATCCGGGCGAACGCGATCAGCAGCACGTGCAGGACGAAGAATCCGACGATCGCCAGCACCAGTGCCATGTTGGTGGACAACTCGATCCGGTACGGAGGCCAGAGGATCGAGATGTTGCCGTGATTCATTCGCAGCACGAGCGCGAGCACCACCGCCGCCGCGAACGCGAACAGGAGCCAGATCGCCGAGCGGAGCATCAGCGCTTCTTCTCGGTGGCCGCCTTCGCCGAACGGATCGCGCCCAGCGACTCCGACAGGTCCGGGTACTGCATGGTGAGCGGCTGCCCCTGCAGCGAGCGCAGCGTGGAGATCGACTGCTTGACCTGCCCGCTACCGGTGTCGAACCACTTCTCGATGCCGGCGATCGCGGTATCCAGGTCCTTGCGAAACAGCGGCTGCTCGCGGTTCAGCAGGTTGATCCTCGCGTTGAGCAACTGCAGGCGCAGGTTGTCGCGCGCCATCCGGCGCTGGTCGGGCGCCATCAGCATCGTGTCGGGCTTGTCGATCCGGCGGATCGACACCAGCTTGCCGAACTCCTCGCGCACCGCCTCCAGCCCGCTCGTGCCCGCCTGGCGCGCGGCTTCGTACATCCGCTCGAAGGCCGACGGCGATCCGTCGGCGGCCGGTGCCGGCGCGGCGCCCGCCGGGGCGCCTCCACCCGCCGGCGCCGCGGAACCCGAACCGCCGGCAGGCGCGTTCGCGCCCTTCTGCCCGGCCGCCGTCCCGCCCGAGGCGGCGCCCGCCTCGGCGGGCGTCGAGACCTCGGACATCAGCGGCAGGTTGTCGACCCGCGCGATCACGTCGTCGAGCTTGCCGGCAGCGCCGGCGATGTCGATCGCCGGCAGCGCCTTCAGGCGCTCGATGTCCTGGGCGATGAGCCGGCGCAGGCCGATCGACGTCTCGGCCCGGTCGCTGTCGCCGAGCCGGCGCTGCGCATTCTCGAGCGCGATGAGCGCGGCCTTGACGTTGCCGTTGAGCTGGAGCTGCTGCGCGGCGGCGACGACCGACTGCTCGACCTCGGCGAGCGTGCCGTCGCCGCGACTCTTCGCGATGTCGTCGTACAGGGCGGTCAGCTGCTCCTGCTGCTCGGACGATTCGCTGATCTTCGCCTCGAGGCGGCCGCTGCGGGCAACCAGCTGCCCCTGCGCATCCTGGATCGCCTTGATCTGCGCCTCGAGCTGCTTCGCACGGGATTCGGCCTCGGCGACGCGACGCGCGTTGTCGATGCTGGCCCGCTGCAACTGCTGCTGCATCGTCCACCAGCCGGCGACCGCGAGGCCGGCGATCAGCAGCAGCAGCAGTACCGGCCACACCCAGCCCGCCCCGCCGCCGCGCGGCTCGCGCGCTGTCGACGGGGGTGGCGGGGGTGGCGGGGGGGGAGGCGGCGCGCTCGCGGCCACGGCCGGAGGCGGATCCGCGGCGGACGGCTTCGCCGCCGCAGGCCTGCTTGCCGCCTGGCCGGCGCCGCCGGCCCCCGCCTTCGGGTTCGCAGGGGGCGCTGTCTTGGCCGGTTCGGCCTTCGCGCCCTCGACGCGCGGCGCGGTGCTGCCGCCAGGGTCCTTCGGCGTCTGGTCCGCCGGCGCGGCCGGCGGCGTCGGCGGCGTTGCCGCGGACGGTTTTCCGGGGTCTGACGGGCGCTCGGTAGCCAAGTCTGCGGATCCTCGATGGGGACGGGAGTGCGGTCTCGGCCACGATTGTAGCTTGCCCGCCAGATGCGTCCTGTCCTCGAAGACCCCTACGCGCTCGAAGCCCGCACGCTCGGCGTGCAGCGCGATGTCACGGTGCGGCACCTCCATCGGCGCGGCGCGGGCGCGCGCGGCCGACGCGGCCGATCCGAGGGCTGCGATCCATGCCGCGAGCGAATCGACCTGGCCCCGCGACCCGCAGACCCAGCAGAACGCGCGCCCCGACGCGACCCAGGCCGTCAGCGCCGCCTCCGCATCCGGCGGCGGCTGGCAGGCATGCGCGTGGAAGAGCGCGACGACGTCGACCGGCCGCATCGTCTCGGCGAGCCGCGCCACCCAGCCGGGCCGCGCGCCGCGTCCCGCGACGAGCGCCGGCAGGCCCCTTCCCTGGGGATCGGCACGCGCCATCACGTCGATCAGGTGCGTGGCATCGTAGGGCGGCTGCAGCGGCGTGACGATGGCGCCGTCTCCGAACCGTTGCAGGAAGGTGCTGCGGCTGCCGGGACCGGTGAGCCCGATGCGGATCCCCTCGGGCAGCACGATGTCCAGTCGCTGCAACTGCAGCGCCATCATCTCGATCGCGGTCGGGCTCGGCAGGAACAGCCAGCGATAGGTGGCCAGGCGCCCGAGTGTGGGTGCGACCGACTCGAGCGCCGTCGGCGCGACGGCGAGCAGGGGCCAGTGCGCGAACGCGATCGTGCCGGCGGGCAGCACGTCGTCCAGGTCCGCGGCAAGGCTGGTCGCCGACTCGGCGGCCTGGGTGAGCACGACGATCGGCGCCGCGGCTGCGGCGTCCGCCGGCGCCGACACGCGGTTCAGCCGATCGCCGACGCGAGGCGCGCGGCGACGCGCTCGCCCAGCGCGATCGCCTCCGCGTCGGTCGCCACCCGCGCGGTCTCGCTCGCGTGGGCGAGCCGGCCGCCGGCGTCGGCCAGGATGCCGTCCAGACGCAGATCGCCGGCGGTGTCGAAGACCGCGTGCGCACCCAGCGGCGTGCGACAGTTGCCGCCGAGCATGCGGGAGACGGCGCGCTCGGCCTGCACCGCGAGCCGCGTGTCCCGGTCGTCGAGTGGCTGCAGCTGACGGCCGGTCTCGACGTCGCCGGCCCGGATCTCGAGCGCGAGCGCCCCCTGACCCGGCGACGGCAGCATGCGGTCGGCGGGAATCGGTGCACGGATCCTGGCGGCGAGGCCGAGCCGCTTGAGCCCGGCGGCCGCGAGGACGATGGCGTCGTAGCCGCCGGCATCGAGCTTGGCGAGGCGGGTGTCGAGGTTGCCCCTGAGCGGCTGCACGTCGAGATCCGGGCGCAGCGCGCGAAGCTGCGCTGCGCGACGCAGGCTCGACGTGCCGACGACGGCGCCGGTCGGCAGCGCGTCGAGGCTCTCGTGCCGCGGCGAGACCAGCGCGTCGCGCGGGTCCTCGCGTACCAGGATGGCGGCGATCTCGAACGCGTCCGGCAGGTCCATCGGCACGTCCTTCAGCGAGTGAACCGCGAGGTCCGCCCTGCCGTCGAGCAGTGCGGTCTCGAGTTCCTTCGTGAACAGACCCTTGCCGCCGATCTCGGCGAGCGGTCGATCGAGGATCTGGTCGCCGCGCGTCGTCATGCCGAGCAGGTCGACGGCACGCGCCCCGTCGAGGCCGAGCAGGCGATCACGCACGTGATGCGCCTGCCAGAGCGCGAGGCGGCTCTCGCGGGTGGCGATGCGCAGGCGACCGGCGGGCGGGCCCACCGGCGTCAGCTCACCAGGCCCTTGACGATCGACCATTGGCGACGGCTGACCGGCAGCCGGTCGGGCACGTCGCGAAGCACCACCTGCCAGTACGGGTCGCCGGCCTCGCCCTCGCCGGTCGGCGTCACCCGCTCGAAGCCCGCGATCGCGGGCCGCGCCACCAGCGCGTTGCGGTGGATGCGCACGAACCGGTCGTTGAACTCCTCCTCGAGGGAGGTCAGCGACTCCTCGATCAGGAACTCTCGCTCGCGGGTGCGCACGGTGATGTACTTGAGTTCGGCCTTGAGGTAGACGACCTGCTCCAGCGGTACCAGGATCACGCGGCCGCGCTCGTGCACCGACAGGTGGCGCCGGCGCGTGTTGGTGGCCTTGACCAGCGCGTCGACCGCGTCGAGGTGCTCCGAGGGCAGCAGCGTGCGGGCGCGCACGAGCGCGGCGAGCAGCCGCTGGGCCCGGACGGGCTTGAGCAAGTAGTCGAGCGCGTTGACCTCGAAGGCGTCGACCGCGAATTCGTCGAAGGCCGTGACGAAGATCATCAGCGGCATCGGCTTGGGGTCTTCGCTGTCACCCTCGCCCGCGCGGGCGGAGATGTGACGCGCGAGTTCGATGCCCGTCATGCCGGGCATCTGGACGTCCATCAGGACGATCTGGGGCCGCTGGGATTCGATCTGCGCGAGCGCTTCGGGTGCATTGGCCGCCTCACCGACGATGCGATGCGGGAACTCGGGTGCCAGATCGGCGAGAACCTCGCGCAGGCGCGCGCGCGCCGGCGGTTCGTCGTCAACGATCAGGATCGATGTGGCGTCTGACATCTCGGCGTCTTCTCTCTTTTCGGTAGGGGAACTCGAGGTGAAGACGGAAGCGGCCGTCCTCGACGGCGGTCTTCAGCTCTGCCTCCATATCGTACAGCAGCATCAATCGTTCTCGGACGTTGGACAACGCCATCTGGTTGCCCGGACGGGTCGGCGGTGTTGCAGAAACGGGATTGTCGATCTCCACCCGCACGCGGTCGCCGGGATTGGAAATGCGGATCTCGAGCAGCCCTTCGTCGACCCGGGGTTCGATGCCGTGATGCACCGCGTTCTCGAGCAGCGGCTGCAGCAGCAGCGACGGCAGCAGTGCGTCGCCGGGCATCTCGTCGAGGTCCCAGGCGATCTTGAGCCGACCCGACAGGCGCAGCTGCTCGATCGCCAGATACTGCTTGCAGGTGAGGACCTCGTCGTCGAGCGGCACCAGCTCGCGGGCGTCGCGCATGAACACCCTGAACAGGTCCGCGAGATTCTCGAGCGTGTGCTCGGCGCGCTTCGGGTCCGACCGGATCATGCCCAGCACGGTGTTCAGGCTGTTGAACAGGAAGTGCGGGCGGATGCGCGCCTGCAGCGCCTGCAGACGCGCCTCGCTGAACGACGGTGCATAGGCGCGCGCGCGAAGCCTGAAGTGCTGCAACAGCGCAGCCGCGACGAAGGCTGCGCCGATGCCGCGTGTGAGTGCCCAGCCCGCAGCCTGGGTTGGTGTCGGCGAGCCCAGCGCGAAGGGCGCGAGCCAGAACGCCAGCAGGGCGGTGATCGCGGCCGGCACGCCGACACCGACGATCCACTGCACGCGCTGCGCCTGGCCGTTGCTCCAGCGGCGTGCGATGCACAGCAGCCCCAGCGACATCAGCAGCGCCGGTTCGAGCAGCATCGCGATCGACAGGAACCGGGGCCACAGCGCGGCCGGCGCACCGGCGAGCACGATCGCGAGGGCGGCTGCCGCGACGTTGAGCACGATGAACGCGCGCAGCGCGACGCCGATGTTGCAGCAGTCGGGGATGACCGGTGCGGGCGCGCCCTCGGTCTGGCGGCGGGCGGCCGCCGCCGCCGGCCTGGCGGCCGACGGCGCGGGCGGCGACTCTCTATACTCGCCGGTCTTGGCGTCGGTGGCGCTGGGCTCCATCGGGAATCGATTATGTCAGAACAGTTCGGCAACAAGGCCAAGGCGTGGTCGGCTCGGTTCTCCGAGCCGGTCGACGAGTTGGTGAAGCGCTACACTGCGTCGGTCGGCTTCGATCGGCGCCTTGCCGGCGCCGACATCCGCGGTTCGATCGCGCACGCGACGATGCTCGCCGAAGCAGGCGTGCTGAGTGCCGACGACCTCGCGTCGATCCGCCGGGGCATGACGCAGATCCAGGACGAGATCGACGCGGGACGCTTCGCCTGGTCGGTCGATCTCGAGGACGTCCACCTGAACATCGAGAAGCGGCTGACCGAGTTGATCGGCGACGCCGGCAAGCGGCTTCACACCGGCCGCTCGCGCAACGACCAGGTCGCGACCGATATCCGCCTGTGGCTTCGCGAGGAGATCGACGCGATCGGTGCGCTGCTGCACGCCCTTCAGCGCGCACTGCTCGACGTGGCCGCCCGCGAGCACGCGACGGTGATGCCCGGCTTCACGCACCTGCAGGTCGCGCAGCCGGTGACCTTCGGGCACCACCTGCTCGCCTACGTGGAGATGTTCGCGCGGGATGCCGAGCGCATGGCTGATTGCAGGCGCCGCGTCAACCGCCTGCCGCTGGGCGCTGCCGCGCTGGCCGGCACCAGCCACCCGATCGACCGGGAACGCGTTCGGGCGCTGCTCGACTTCGACGAGGTGTGCCACAACTCGCTCGACGCGGTCTCCGACCGGGACTTCGCGATCGAGTTCTGCGCCGCGGCGAGTCTGGTCATGATGCACGTGTCGCGCATGTCCGAGGAACTGGTGCTGTGGTTGAGCCCCCGTATCGGCTTCATCGACCTGCCCGACCGGTTCTGCACCGGCTCGTCGATCATGCCGCAGAAAAAGAACCCGGACGTGCCGGAACTCGCGCGGGGCAAGAGCGGGCGCGTCTTCGGGCACCTGATTGCGTTGCTGGTGCTGATGAAGGCGCAGCCGCTCGCCTACAACAAGGACAATCAGGAAGACAAGGAGCCGCTGTTCGACACCGTCGACACGCTTCGCACGACCCTCGCGATCTTCGCGGACATGGTCGCCGGCATCGAGGTCAGGGCCGCGCGGATGCGCCAGGCCGCGGCCGAGGGCTTCTCGACCGCGACCGACCTTGCGGACTACCTGGTGAGGAAGGGCGTGCCGTTTCGGGACGCGCACGAGGCCGTCGCGCTCGCGGTGCGCGAGGCGGCCGGCCGAGGGCTCGACCTG
Source organism: Lautropia sp. (assembly GCA_050248115.1). Taxonomy (GTDB): domain Bacteria; phylum Pseudomonadota; class Gammaproteobacteria; order Burkholderiales; family Burkholderiaceae_E; genus Lautropia. The sequence goes on along the minus strand of JBFWSZ010000003.1, from coordinate 601,028 downwards.
GCGGACCTCGCGCTGGCCGAACTGCAGCGATTCCACGGCGCGATCGAGGCCGACGTCTTCGACGTGCTCAGCATCGACGGCTCGGTGCGCGCGCGTTCGCACGTCGGCGGCACGGCCCCGGAAGCGGTGCTGCGGGCGATCGAGCGCCACCGCGCGCGCCTGGCTGGCTGAGAGGCGCGGCGCCGGGCCTTCGGCGTCCGGCCACCAGAACGCAGGATGGACCCGGTATCGGTGCGGGGTACCATCAGGGCAACCAGCCGCTTGCGGTGTCGATGAGGACCAGAACGATGATGACGCGAGGCACCCCGGCGCGGGCCGCGCCTGGCAGGACGAGAAGCGTGGGCACCAGCCCGACTCCTGACGCCACGACGGGGTGGCGCGAAGACACCGAGCGAAGCGTTCGCTACCGCGCCCCGCGGTCGATCAGGATCGAGGGCTCGGGCGCGATCCTCGAGCTGGTCGTCGATCCGGCGCTCGTGCACGGCCAGCAGCTCGCCAGCGAGCACGGCGATCTGCTGGGCCTGCAGTGGCGGCTGCGCGGCAGCGGGGTCCTCACCCAGGTCGCGGTCGTCGTCGAGGAAGCCGACCTGGTCACGTTCGCCGCCGCGATCGACCGGCTCGTCGCCGGCAGGGCCGCCGAGGCCGTGCTCGAAGGCCGCGAGACGCCGTCCTCGGTCCTGCAGCTGCAGGCGGCGTCCGAGGGCATCGCCGCGACGCTGACGATGCTCGCGTGCCACCCCCAGCTGCCGGGGCGCTTCGTGCTCGAGCGCCTGCCGCTCGACGACGGCGCGCTGATGTCGATCCGGAACTGGGCGCGAGGCTGATCGCCCCGCCGCCCTACCGTCGCCGCTGCGGCGGCAGGTCGGTGCAGACGCCTTCGAACAGTTCGGCGGCCATGCCGATCGATTCACCGAGCGTCGGGTGCGGATGGATCGTGTGCGCGATGTCGGCGGCGTCGGCGCCCATCTCGATCGCGAGGGCGATCTCGCCGATCATGTCGCCCGCGTGGGTGCCGACGATCGCGCCGCCGACGATCCGGTGCGTCTTCTCGTCGAACAGCAGCTTCGTGAAGCCTTCGTCGCGCCCGTTGGCGATGGCACGGCCCGACGCGGCCCACGGGAACACCGCCCTGCCCAGCTTCACCCCCTTGGCCTTCGCCTCGTCCTCGGTGATGCCGACCCAGGCCACCTCGGGATCGGTGTAGGCGACCGACGGGATCACCCGCGCGTCGAAGTGGCGCTTCAGCCCGCTCGCGGCTTCGGCGGCGACGTGGCCCTCGTGCACCGCCTTGTGCGCCAGCATCGGCTGGCCGACGACGTCGCCGATCGCGAACACGTGCGCGACGTTCGTGCGCATCTGCGAATCGACGGGGATGAAGCCGCGCGCGTCGACGGCGACCCCGGCCTTGTCGGCATCGAGCTTCGCGCCGTTGGGCGTACGGCCCACCGCGCACAGCACGAGATCGTAGGTCTGCGGCTCGGCCGGTGCCTGGCGACCCTCGAACCAGACCTTGATGCCCTGCTTCCCGGCCTCGGCCTTCGTCATCCTGGTCTCGAGCATCACGCTCGCGAAGCGATCCGGATTGTGCTTGAGCCACACCTTCACCAGATCCCGATCGGCCCCGGCCATCAGCCCGTCGAGCATCTCGACGACGTCGAGCCGCGCGCCGAGCGTCGCGGCGTAGACCGTGCCCATCTCGAGCCCGATGATGCCGCCGCCGACCACGAGCATCCGCGCCGGCTTCGTCGCGAGCGCCAGCGCGCCGGTGGCGTCGACGATGCGGGGATCGTCGGGCAGGAACGGCAGGCGCACCGCCTGGCTGCCGGCGGCGATGATCGCCTGGCGAAAGCGGATGCGCCGCCGTCCGCCGCTTCGCGCCTGGCCCGTGCCCTCGGTCGTCTCGACCTCGAGCGAGTGCGCGTCGGCGAAGCGGGCGTAGCCGCGCACGACCTCGACCTTTCGCGCCTTCGCCATCGCCGCGAGTCCGCCCGTGAGCTTGCCGACCACCGACTCCTTCCAGGCGCGCAACGCCTCCAGATCGACCCGAGGTTCTCCGAAGCGGATCCCGTGTGCCGCGAAGGCGCGCGCCTCGTCGATCACCGCGGCCGCGTGCAGCAGCGCCTTCGACGGAATGCAGCCGACGTTCAGGCACACGCCACCCAGCGTCGGGTAGCGCTCGACGAGCATCACCGAGCGGCCGAGGTCGGCCGCGCGGAACGCGGCCGAATACCCGCCCGGCCCGCCGCCGATCACGACGACGTCGCAGTCGAAGTCGCCGCCCGGGGCACTCGACGCAGCGGCTGCCGGCGCCGGCGATGCGGCTCGCGACGCTGCCGGCGCGGGCGACGGGGAAGGCGACGGTGAAGGCGATGCGGAGGCGGAGGCGGCAGGCGCCGCAGCCGCCGGCGCCGGTGCGGCCGGGGCTTGCGAGGCGGCGTCGGCGGCGTCGAGTTCGCCGATCACCGTGCCCTTGGACACCTTGTCGCCGATCTTCAGCGCGAGGCTCGCGAGCGTGCCGCCGCTGCTGGCCGGAATCTCCATCGACGCCTTGTCCGATTCGACGGTGATCAGGCTCTGTTCGGCGGAGATGGTGTCGCCCGGCTTCACCAGGATCTCGATGACTTCGACTGCGTCGAAATCGCCGATGTCCGGAACGGTCAACTGGATGCGGGCCATGTCTGCCTCTCCAAGCTCGTTGCGTCGCCGGGGCTCAGCCCCGGGCGGCGGTGGTTGATGTCGGGTCGGATGCGGTCCGGGCTCAGGCGGCCCGCATCGTGTGCACGCGGATCGGGCCGCCGCTGTTCTTGTCGAACTCGATGCCCGCCCGCACGCCGGCCTCGGCGATCGCACGCGCGGTGCGCTTTTGCGTGTACGCGGCGAACATCGCGCCGAGTGCGAAGCTGCGACCCGATCCGATCGCCCAGAAGCGCTCGAAGCTGAAGACTTCGCGATAGGAGTAGACACCGAAGATCCCGGCAGGGTTCGCGATCAGGCCGGTGATCTGCGAAGACTCGTAGGGATCGTCCTCTTCCTCCTTCGGGTTCAGGAAGTAGCGTTCCTTGAGCACCGTGTGCGCCTTCAGGAAGGTCTCGAACACCTCGTGGCGCGACTGCAGCTGCGGCTTCTCCATCGACTGGAGCACGCGTCGCATCACCTCGAAGTGCGCGGTGCTTCCCGCCAGCCCGATGTACGAACGGCCGACCTTGATGATCTTCTCGTTGGCCTCGTACGCGCCGGGGAGCCGGGTCTCGCCGAAGGTGACGAGGGCATCCGAGGCGATCGCGATCGAGCCTTCCTTGCGAACGACGACGACGGTTGTCATTCAGGCGACGCGCATTTGCTAGAGCACGATGCGCCGGTAGTCTGCGAGGATCCGGGCGAGGAAGGTGTTGAACCGCGCGGCCGCCGCACCGTCGATCACGCGGTGGTCCCAGGACAGCGACAGCGGCAGGATCAACCTCGGCTCGAACTGTTCGCGCTGCTCGTTCCACACCGGGCGCTTGACCGAACGGCACACGCCGAGGATCGCGACTTCCGGCGCGTTGATGATCGGCGTGAAGTAGGTGCCGCCGATGCCGCCCAGGCTCGAGATCGAGAAGCAGCCGCCCTGCATTTCCGCAGGCGACAGCTTGCCGTCGCGCGCCTTGGCGGCGAGCGCGGCGGTCTCGGACGCGATCTCGTTGATCCCCTTGCGATCGGCGTCGCGGATCACCGGCACCATCAGGCCGTTCGGCGTGTCGGCGGCGAACCCGATGTGGAAGTACCGCTTGTAGACGACGGACTCTCCGTCGAGCGATGCGTTGAATTCGGGGAATGCCTTGAGCGCGGCGACGCAGGCCTTGATCAGGAATGCGAGCATCGTGAGCTTCACCCCCGACTTCGCATTCTCGGCATTGATCGCGACCCGGAACGCCTCGAGGTCGGTGATGTCGGCGTCGTCGTGGTTGGTGACGTGTGGGATCATCACCCAGTTGCGGTGCAGGTTCGCGCCGGAGATCTTCCGGATGCGCGCGAGCGGCCTGGTCTCGATCGGCCCGAATTTCTCGAAGTCGACCTTCGGCCACGGGATCAGGCCCAGTGCCTGGCCCGACGCCCCGCCGGTGCCGGTACCGGTGGCGGCCATGCCGCCCCCACTGCCGCCGAGCGCGGCCTTCACGAAAGCCTTGACGTCGTCTTCGGTGATCCGGCCCTTGCGCCCCGACCCCTCGATCCGCGCAAGGTCGGCGCCGAGTTCGCGGGCGAACTTGCGCACCGACGGCGACGCATGGGGCTTCACCTCGAGCGCACCCTCGTGCATGTCGGCGGGAACAGGGTGCTCGCGTTGCCCCGAGGACGTGGACGCAGGCGCCGGCGCCGGCGCCGGCGAAGCGGCGATCGCCGGCGCGAGCGAGGCCGTCGCTTCGCCACCACCGCCGCCGGCCGGCGCCGAGGCGGCCGGCGCGCGCGGCGGCGTCGACGCCGGCGAGGACGCCTGTGCGGGCGCCGCCGCCGGTGCACCTGCCTGCGGGGATGGGCCGTCCTGTGGTCCCGCCGCCGGCGCGAGCTTGCCGATCACCGTGCCCTTGGACACCTTGTCGCCGACCTTGATCGCCAGCGACTCGATCACGCCCTCGCCGGCGCTGGGGATCTCCATCGAGGCCTTGTCGGACTCGACGGTGATCAGGCTCTGCTCGGCGGACACGGTGTCGCCCGGCTTCACCAGGATCTCGATGACTTCGACTTCGGCGAAGTCGCCGATGTCGGGCACGACGATGTCGATCACGCTCATGGCTACTGGAAATCGCAAAGGGTTGGGGCCGGGAGTGGCTCCCCCGGCCGGGCGACGGCGCCTCAGGCGCGCGCCGGGTTGACCTTCTCCGGATCGAGCCCGTACTTCGCGATGGCTTCGGCGACCCGTGCGGCGGGCACCGTGCCTTCCTGGGCCAGCGCGGAGAGTGCCGCGACGGCGACGAAGTAGCGATCGACCTCGAAATGCGAGCGAAGACGCGTGCGGAAGTCCGAGCGACCGAAGCCGTCCGTGCCCAGCACCTTGTAGATCCTGCCGGCGGGCACGAACGGGCGGATCTGGTCGGCGAAGAGCTTCATGTAGTCGGTCGACGCGACGATCGGCCCGCTGGTGCCTTCGAGCAGCGAGGTCACGTAGGGCACGCGCGGTGCCTGCGTCGGATGCAGCATGTTCCAGCGCTCGCAGTCCATCCCTTCGCGCCGCAGCTCGGTGAAGCTCGTCGCGCTCCAGACACTCGCCTTCACGCCCCAGTCGTCGCGCAGCAGGTCGGCCGCGTGCATCACCTCGCGCAGGATCACGCCGCAGCCGGCGAGCTGCACCTCGGGGCGCGAGTCGCCCTTCGCGGCCTTGCCCCCGGCCTTGCCGGCCTTGCCCGAGGATCGCGCGTCCTCGTCGCCGGCGCCCTTCAGGCGATACATCCCCTTGATGATGCCGGCCTCGTCACCCTGGGTCAGGCCCGGGTGCGCGTAGTTCTCGTTCATCACCGTGAGGTAATAGAACACGTTCTCCTGCTCGCCCACCATGCGCCGCAGGCCGTCCTGGATGATCACCGCGAGCTCGTGCGCGAAGGTCGGGTCGTAGGACACGCAGTTGGGGATCGTCGCGCTGAGGATGTGGCTGTGCCCGTCCTCGTGCTGCAGGCCCTCGCCGTTGAGCGTGGTTCGACCCGAGGTGCCGCCGAGCAGGAAACCGCGCGCCTGCATGTCGCCGGCCGCCCACGCGAGATCGCCGACGCGCTGGAAGCCGAACATCGAGTAGTAGATGTAGAACGGCACCATGATGCGGTTGTTGCTCGAGTACGAGGTCGCCGCCGCGATCCACGAACTGAACGCGCCGGCCTCGTTGATGCCTTCCTCGAGGATCTGCCCCTTCTTGTCCTCGCGGTAGTACATCACCTGGTCCTTGTCGACCGGCGTGTACTTCTGGCCCTCGGGCGCATAGATGCCGAGCTGGCGGAACATCCCCTCCATGCCGAAGGTGCGGGCCTCGTCCGGCACGATCGGCACGATCCTGGGGCCGAGCGACTTGTCCCGCGTGAGCAGCGTGAGCAGGCGCACGAAGGCCTGCGTCGTCGAGATCTCGCGTCCTTCGGCGGTCGGCTCGAGCACCGGCCGGAACGCTTCCAGTGCCGGCACCTCGAGCACCTCGTCCGCCTCGCGCCTGCGGGTCGGCAGGTAGCCGCCCAGCGCCTTGCGCCGTGCGTGCATGTACTGCATCTCGGGCGTGTCGTCCGCGGGCTTGTAGAACGGCAGCGCCTCGAGCTGGTCGTCGGGCACCGGAATGTTGAAGCGGTCGCGGAACTCGCGGATCGACGTCTTGTCCAGCTTCTTGAGCTGGTGCGTCGGGTTCTTGGCCTCGCCCGCGCGCCCCATCCCGTAGCCCTTAACGGTCTTCGCGAGGATCACCGTCGGCTGGCCCTTGTGGTTGACCGCGGACAGGAACGCCGCGTATACCTTGTGTGGATCGTGGCCGCCGCGGTTCAGTCGCCAGATGTCCTCGTCGGTCATGCGCGACACCATCTCGAGCAGCTTCGGATGCTTGCCGAAGAAGTGCGCCCGCACGTAGGCGCCGTCGTTCGCCTTCGCCGCCTGGTATTCGCCGTCGACGGTGTCTTCCATCACCTTGCGCAGGATGCCCTCGGTGTCTCGCGCGAGCAGCGGATCCCAGTACGAGCCCCAGATCAGCTTGATCACGTTCCAGTTCGAGCCGCGGAAGTCGCCCTCCAGCTCCTGGATGATCTTGCCGTTGCCCCGCACCGGCCCGTCGAGGCGCTGCAGGTTGCAGTTGACGACGAAGATCAGGTTGTCGAGCTTCTCGCGCGCGGCCATGCCGATCGCGCCGAGCGACTCCGGCTCGTCCATCTCGCCGTCGCCGCAGAACACCCAGACCTTGCGGTTCGCGGTATCGGCGATGCCGCGCGCGTGCAGGTACTTCAGGAAGCGCGCCTGGTAGATCGCCATCAACGGGCCGAGCCCCATCGACACCGTCGGGAACTGCCAGAAGTCCGGCATGAGCTTCGGGTGCGGGTAGGAGGACAGCCCCTTGCCGTCGGCCTCCCGGCGGAAGTGCAGCAGCTGTTCGTCCGTCAGCCGGCCCTCGAGGTACGCGCGCCCGTAGATGCCGGGCGAGGTGTGCCCCTGGAAATACACCAGGTCGCCCCCGTGGCCCTCGTGCGGCGCGTGCCAGAAGTGGTTCATGCCCGCGCCGATCATCGTCGCGAGCGAGGCGAAGGACGCGATGTGACCGCCGAGATCGCCGCCGTCGGCGGGGTCGAGCTTGTTGGCCTTCACGACCATCGCCATCGCGTTCCACCGCACGTAGCTGCGGATCCGCTCCTCGTACTCCGCGTTGCCGGGCGACGCGACCTCGAGGTGCGGCGGTATCGTGTTGACGTATGCGGTGGTCGGGGAGAACGGCAGGTGCGCGCCCCGCCTGCGGGCGAGGTCGACCAGGCTCTCCAGGAGAAAATGGCCGCGCTCGGGGCCCTCCCGCGCGATCACGGCCTCGAGGGCGTCGAGCCATTCGCGGGTCTCGATCGGATCCTGGTCGAGCGGGTCGTTGGCTGCGCTTGCGACCTGACCCTGCGGCACGGCGGACATGTCTTTCTCCTGATCTTGACTGGCTTTGCCCGATTCTAGGAATCGCTCCCGGCAAACACAAGAAAATTTTTCATCCTACGACGTTATATCTTGCATTATGAAATAACACGTCCTTTGCCGCCCTGCCCGGCCGGTGCGTGTCGCGGCGAGGGTGCGCGCCGCCATTCGCGCGCCCCGATGCCTTAGGCTCTACCATCAGGACGTGCGGGCGCACGGTCGCGCCCACCCCCCGGAAGCGCGCTTTTGCCTCACGTCAGACAGCAGTCCGCGGCATCCTTCGGCGCCGCCAGCGCCGGCGGACCCGTTTCGCCGGCCGCCAGTCGCATGGGCGGCACGGCAGGCTCGCGGCGGCTGATCGACCCGGACGCCTGGCGCGCCTGGCGCTACCTCGGCATCGCGCACCTCGGCGGCATGGCGCTCTTCCTGGGCCTGATGGGCGCGTTCCTCTGGTACGTCGAACATCTCGAGCGCCACGAGCGCAAGCAGGCGCTGTACCGGGACATCGAATGGGCGCAGCAGAGCCTGCGGCTGCACTGGGCCGAGGCCCGCGACCACCTCGCCGCCGAAGGGCCGGTGCTCGTGGCCGCCGCCGGCGCCGGCGTCATCGACCAGAGTTCGCCTCGCGATTTCTTCGCGCGCGACCCGCAGGCGCTCTACATGGCGTTCGCGGTACCGTCGCGCAGGGTCCAGTGGGCGAGCGCCGCCTGGGGCACGTCGCTGCCGCGCGATCGCGAGGGCGGCGTCCGCTTCGAGGATTCGGCCGGCTATTTCGCGTTCAACCAGGCGCTGTCGAGCCTGCGGCCGCAGTTCTCGACGCCCTTCGTCGTGCCGGGCAACGAAGTGGTGATCGAGCTCCACGTGCCGGTGCTCAAGGACCAGGCGGTGCTCGGCGTGCTGGTCACCGGCTTCAGCCTGATGCGCTCACTGCAGAACGGCGTGCCGGAGTCGATCCGTTCGCGCTACCTGATGAACATCGTCGACGCGGGCGGCAACACGCTGGTGAGCACCTCGACACGGCGGCTGCTCGACGCGAAGCTGTCTTACGGCCTGCCGCTCGAGCCGCCCGGCCACGGCATCCGGCTGCAGGCGGTCGCGCTCGACGAGGGGCGCAGCCTCGCGCAGCGGCTGACCCTCGCCGGGCTGATCGGCGCGTCGCTCGCCGCGATCATCACGTTGGCGCTGCTGTGGCGAAGCGCCCGTGCACGACTGCGCCTCGAGGCGGAGCGCGACCGGCTGTTCATGTTCAGCCAGGACGTGCTCTGCGTGCTCGAGACCGACGGCACGGTGGTGCGAGGCAATCCCGCGTTCGAAGACTACCTGGGTCCGCCGCTGCCGAACGCCAGGCTCTTCGACCGGATCCATCCGGACGACAGGCCGGCCGTGGACCGTGCGTTCTCCAAGCCCTTCGAACGCATTCCGACGCTGGAGTTCAGGGTGAAGCAGCGCAATGTCTGGCGCTGGCTGAGCTGGTCGTTCAGCGTCGACCGCGGCGACGACGGCCGCACGCGCCTCTACGCGGCCGCGCACGACATCACCGGGCGCAAGCAGACCGAGCACGCGCTGGCGGCCGAGACCGCGTTCAGGCGGGCGATGGAGGATTCGATCAGCACGGGGATGCGGGTGATCGACCAGGACGGCCGCATCACCTACGTGAACCCCGCGTTCTGCCGGATGGTGGGCTTCGACGAGGAGGAACTCGTCGGGACCTATCCGCCGTACCCGTACTGGGCCGAGGAAGACTTCGAGCTCAACCATCGCTGGATCCGCCAGACGGTCGGTGGCGAGGCACCGGACACCGGCATCCAGAGCCGCGTGCGCCGCAAGGACGGCCGGCTGCTCGACGTGCGGATGTACGTGTCGCCGCTGATCGACGACCACGGCGAGCAGGCCGGATGGATGACCTCGGTGACCGACATCACCGAACCGAACCGGATTCGCGCCGAGCTCGCCGCCGCGCACGAGCGCTTCACCACCGTGCTCGACGAACTCGGGGCGTCGGTGTCGGTCTCGCCGCTCGCCAGCCCGGTGCCTTCGCTGGCGGCCGTCGCTGCCGCGGATCCCGGGCGCGACCAGGCGGCGCCCGGCCTGGGCCTGCTGTTCGCGAATCGTCAGTACCGCACCCTGTTCGGCTCGACGCCGCTCGGGCATCAGGCGCTGGTGGCGGGCAAGCCCGCGGGCGACGATTGGGTCGAGCAGGAGGTCTACGTCGCCCGGATCGAACGCTGGTTCGAGGTCCGCGCGCGCAACATCCGCTGGGTCGATGGCCAGCCCGTGCAGCTCGTCGTGGCCAACGACATCAGCGCGCAGCACGAAGCCCGCGAGGCCCAGGACCAGCAGGTCGAACAACTGCAGCAGACCTCCCGCCTCGTCACCATGGGCGAGATGGCGTCGTCGATCGCGCACGAGCTGAACCAGCCGCTGGCGGCGATCAGCAACTACACGCTCGGACTCGCGTCGCGACTCAAGCGCCAGCGCGGCGAATCGGGCCTGCCGCCCGAGGTGATCGAGACGCTGGACAAGACCGCGCGGCAGGCGCAGCGCGCGGCCGCGGTGATCCGGCGCATCCGGGAGTTCGTCAAGCGCAGCGAGCCCGAGCGCCGCCGCATCGCCGTGCAGGCGGTCGTCGCCGACGCGCTCGGCCTGGCCGAGATCGCGGCGAAGCGCCAACAGGTCTCGATCCACACCCGAATCGACCGCCACCTTCCCGATCTCGACGCCGATCCGATCCTGATCGAGCAGGTGCTGATCAACCTGCTGAAGAACGGCGTCGAGGCCATGCGCCAGCAGCCGAGGCGCGAACTGGTGCTGTCGGTCCTCGCCCGCGACGGCCAGATCGAGTTCGCGGTCGCCGACCTCGGCCCCGGCCTCAGTGCGGAGATGCAAGGCCGCCTCTTCGAGCCCTTCTTCACCACCAAGGCCGAGGGCATGGGCATCGGCCTGAACATCTGCCGCTCGATCGTCGAATCGCACGGCGGCCGCCTGTGGGTCGAGCCCAACCAGCCCAGCGGCTGCGTCTTCCGATTCGTGCTGCCGGCAGCGGCCCCGAGCGCGGTCGCCGCCTGAACCCCTCTTCCGTTTGCCATCTTCAGATGAATCCGATTCCTTCGAGCACGTCCTCCCCCGACCCGCGCGACACGCCCCGACTCGTCTATCTCGTCGACGACGACGAAGCCGTCTGCGACTCGATGCGCTGGCTGCTCGAGGGCAACGGCTTCGACGTGCGCAGCTTCAACAGTGCCGAGGCCTTCCTCGCCGCGTTCGACCCCGCGCCACCGGCCTGCCTGGTGCTCGACGTGCGCATGAACGGCATGAGCGGCGTCGAGCTGCACGACGAACTGCTGCGCCGCGGCGAGCGTATCCCGCTGATCTTCATGACCGGCCACGGCGACGTCCCGATGGCGGTCGAACGCATGAAGCTCGGCGCGATCGACTTCCTCGAGAAGCCCTTCGACGACCGCAAGCTCTGCCGGGTCGTCGCCAACGCGCTCGCGCAGGCACAGGCGTCGCGGGTCGCACAGGGCGAGCGCGAGCGCGACCGGCAGCTGCTCGAGCGCCTCACCCCCCGCGAGCGTCAGGTCGTGCACCTGATCGGCCAGGGGCGCCTCAACAAGCAGATCGCCGACGACCTGTCGATCAGCATCAAGACCGTCGAGGCGCACCGCGCGAACATCATGGAGAAGTTCGAGGTGCGCACGATGGCCGAGCTGATGCGCCGGTACCTGAACGCGCAGGACGCCGAGCGGCCGGCGGGCTGAGGCGGCAGGCGACCGAGACCGCCGCGCCGCCGAGGGCCCGGCACGCCGGTGCTGCAGGCATCCGCTCGCTCGCAACCGTGGTACCATGCGGCCCGACGCGCCCGTAGCTCAGTTGGATAGAGTACTTGGCTACGAACCAAGGGGTCGTGGGTTCGAATCCTGCCGGGCGCGCCAATAAAATCAAGGGCTTACCTTCGGGTAAGCCCTTTTCTTTTGTGCCCGGGGTTACGCCGGGGTTACGCTGCGCGGGACGCGAGGCGCCTGCAGCGTCGGCCCTGGCGCCACAGACATCGCCGGCGCGAGCAGGCAGACTCCATCGTTCGGCAGCAACACTTGCGGCGTGCAAAACGCGCGCGCGCGGCCCCGATAACGAGACGCAACCCCAGCCGACGATGAAGAAAGCCCGCACGCCCCTGCCCGCGGCCGCGCTCCTCGCCTCGCTCGTCTTGGCCGCATGCGGCGGCGGCGGATCCGATGACCCGACCAGCACGAGCTCGAGCACGCCGGCGCCGGTGGCCAGTGCGCCCGCGACGACGGTCCAGCCGGTCCAAGCGCCTGCGCCTGCCGCGCCGGCATCACCGCCCGCGGCCTCGCCGTCTCCTGCACCTTCCCCTGCACCGTCACCAGTCGCGTCGACGCCGGCACCTGTGCCCGAACCGCCGGCCTCGCCGCCTGCGGCTTCAGCACCGCCAGCGCCGACCGCGCCAGTCGGTACGCCTCCAGCCGCCACGCCGCCCGCCCCGATGCCGGAGCCGCCCGCCGCGCCAACGCCATCCCCGGCGCCTGCAGGTGGCGTCGCTTGGCCTGCGGATCGGGATACCGGATATCTCGTGTGCGACGGCGACAAGCCGGCCTGGTTCACGATCGTCTCGGGTGCGCTCGTGATCTACAACCCGGCGCGGGTGCGCTGGCTCGAGAGCATCCCCGACTTCTCGACCTCGTTCGGCGTGCTCGTCGGCGAGCCGCCTGATCAGCGCATCGCGTACACCGCGCCCGGGCCGGTCGGCACCGAGGGCTCGTTCGGCGACTACACCATCGGGTTCGACTCGGCCGGCGCGATCGAGTTCTACTACGTGCAGAACCCGCGGTTCGGATACGGGTGCGTGCCGCCGAAGTGATCTCGACCTCGGCGATCGCCTCCATCAGCTGATCGCCGCGGGCGCTTGCCGCGCCGGGCCGCCCTACGCCCAAGGATCACGCACCGCCCGGCGCGGGGCATCAGTCTCGGCGCGCCCCGTGATCCGGCACCACAGCGCGAGCACCTTGACGCCGTCCCGGTGCCAGAGATCCGCGCCGCGGCTGCGCGTGCGGTAGAGCGTCGACAGGTCCACGCCGGTCTTCATGGCGACGTGGCTCACGCTCATCCGGCCGTGCTTGCGCAGGTCCGCCAGTACCCTGAGCCAGTCGACGATGGCCTTTCCTCCGCAGGGTCCACCAGTCGGTGAATTCTACGGACCGCCGCCGGCGCGGCGATCTCGACTATCTCCTCGAAGCGCTCGGCAGGGACGGGCGGTACCTGGCCACAGTCGATAGAGCCGGTAGAGGCTCCACCTTCGTGTAGCACCTGCACGCATCACCATGCCTGCGTCGCCTGCAGTTTGCATACAGCCCTGCTGCGCCTGCGAACTTTCATGTCACCTGCTCTTTTTTTTAAGTAACGCATTTGTCATCACCGATGATTTTCATTCCGCCGGCCGTATATCCGGCGCCGAGCGCATCCCAATCACCGAATTGCAGATTCGGAAGTTCCACACCGTAGAGGGAAGAAGGCTACAAGTGAATGCGTCGGCCGCACGCTACAAGAAGCAATTGAAATATCTTGCCTCAATGATCTAGTGTTAAAGTCATAATCTTCTGACGCTGTTGGCGCCGGCCGATTGACGATTCAGCAGTCCGGACACTGCAATAGCCGAAGGGATGTCGGCGGCCTGCGTGCGCCGGGTTGCGCGTTGGCGAGGCGGGGAGCCGGCACGAGAACCCGCGCCAACTGCTCACATCGGTTCGCCTCGGACTTGCCGATGCCGTAGGTCAGCTTGGCGCCTCGGGCAGCATCCGCGTCAGATTCGGCGCCCGCGCCGGTTCGGCTTGCCCCGGCTCCCACCAGAACCCGGTCCGATCCTTGGCCGCCTGGGCCTTCATCCTGGTGATGTAGCCCGGGCTCATCGTCTCCTGCAGCTCGTTGAGCATCAGCCGCTCCATCGCCGCACGGGTGTACCAGAGCGACCCGGCGACCGGGATCAGGCCCTTCGCCACCTTGAGCAGGTCGGCACCGGTGTGCGTCGTCTCGCCGCGGGCCGCGCGGTGCACGTTGCCCACCGTCGCCTTGAAGAGCCCGGCCACGTCGCCGGCGACCGGCCCGGCCGCGGTCTCGATCAGGCTATTGCCGAACCGGTTCACGTCGTTGAGCAGGAAGTCGCCCATGATCCCGAGCCCGCCCGCCTGGATGTACGCGGCGGCCCAGGTCTTCGGATCGTCTACCGGCTGCGGGTCCTTGCCCTTCGCGATGTCCTTGGATCCGAGCGACAGGTAGCCGAACGGCAGGAGCCCGACGCTCAGCATCGCGAACATCTTCGAGCGGGTCATCGTGTCGACCGTCGGATCGGTGAGCACGCGCCTCCAGGTCCGGGTGATCATCGAGATCGGAAACGACTTGAAGAGCATGGTGTGGCGGGCGAGCTCGCCGGCGAGCGTGCCCTTGTTCGTGCCCATCTGCACGATCGTGCGCGTGCGCAGGTCCGGCGCGAGCACCGAATACTCGCCCTCGTCCGCCAGATACCCGAGGAACCGGGCAGCCGCGCGCTCCTTCATCGCCTGCGTGATCGCCGGGTCGCTAATCCGATAGATCGATTCCGGCGTCACCATGTCCTGGCCGTGCCACTTCTCGGGCGTGGCCGCCCGCAGCACCTTCCAGTCTTCCGGCGTGAACCCGGCCCGCTCGAGACGCAGCCGGTCCAGCTCGTGCAGCGCGCCCCAGTCCTGCTTCGCGAGCTTGCTGTAGGCGGCCATGATCGGGATCGACGCGGCGCGCCTGGTCGCATCGGTCCAGGCCTCAAGGAACGACAGGCGCATCGTCATCGTCGCCGCCTTCGCGCTCCAGTTGCTGCCCAGGTGCTCGGCGCTGAACCGGCCCATGTCCGAGACGATCGAGTCGGCCATCATGCCGGCCTGTTCCGCGAACGCCTTGGCGTCCTTGCCCATCGCGCGGATGAAGTTGAGCGGGATCTGGTGGACCGGCAGCCGGTGGTACATCGAGTTGAGCACCAGCGTGCCGACGTCGTTGATCGACGACAGGATCGCGCCGCCGAGCTTGGCCGACACCTCGAGGTTCCGGATGTCCTGGCTCACCTGCGCGAAGGTCGCGTGCTTGGGCTGGCTGTAGGTGCCGACCATGGTCTCGAACGAGGTCTCGACGTCGAAGACCCAGCCGGCTTCGTGCGTGCTCGCGCCGTTCTTGAGGATCGTGTCGCGCGCGGCCTTGAAGTTGCCCCGCCAGTTCGGGCCCATCTGCTCGGCCAGCGCGATGTCGCGGCTCATCCTGCGCAGGTAGCGCATCTGCGCGCCGATGATCGACGCGTCGCCGAAGTTGGCCATGTACGCGAGATACCCCTCCGGCCCCTTCAGGTGCAGCTCGCGGTGCTTCGAGTACGGGTTCGCCGTGAGGCCGCCCGTGCCGGTGAACTGCCCCGGCTCGATCTTGTTCGTGCCGCCGGTGGTGATCGTCGCGTACATCTCGCGCAGCATCGCCTTGATCTGCTCGTCGCTCATGCGGCGCCCGTCGGCCTGGCGGTAGCGGTCCCGGTCGAGCCACTTGGCGGCCGTCTCGATCCACTTCGCTTCGCCGGCCTTGCGCGCTGCCTGTTCGTTGTGGCTGAGCGGCAGGTACGAATAGTCGAGCTTGCCGATGTTGGCGCCGGCAGCGTTCGCCCGCACGCGCAGATGCTCGTTGACCGTCGTCACCGCCTGCGCCGCCTTCTTCGCGATCACCGAGCCGGTATCGACACCGTGCATCTCTCGCACGAACGCCTCGACCATGCGCGCGTCGTCGGCCAGCCGGTAGAACGCCTTCGGGTGCACGGCGTCGATCAGGTCGGTCAGCCGGCGGGTGAAGTCGCGCAGCACGCCCTTGGCGTAGTTCTCGACCCGGACGATCTCGTCGAAGAGCGCGCCGGCCTGCTTCGTCCCGTCGGCCTTCGCCTTCTCGACGACACCGATCAGCCTGGCTTGCTGCTGCACGTTCTGCGCGGTGCGGATCGCGCGCGCCTTTGCCTCCTCGACGAGCTGGCGCGATGCGATATCAGCGGCCTCGCCCAGCTGCTCGCTGCGCGTCTTCGCCATCCATTCCGGATCCTTGCGCGCGCGCGACTCCATGATCCGCAGGATCCGCTGCTCGATGCCATCGGCTTCCTGGCGGTTGATCTTCCGGCCGACCGCCTTCGACACCGCCTCGATGCATTCCGTTCTCATCACGCCCCCAGGAAACAGTTCACCGCCGCGCGAAACGCGCCGGCATCGATCTCGCCTTGCCGGATGCGCTCCTCGGCCTGCAGCAGCGCCTCGCTCGCCTTCACGACCGACCCGTCCTCAAGCTGCATCTCGAAGTCGCGCTCCGCCACCCGCTGCCGCGCGATCGCGATGTCCGGGTGATCGAACGCCGGCGACTCGGTGGTGGCCCGGGTCGGCGCGCCGCCGGTAGCGTCCGGCGCAGGCGCACCGTCCGGCGCGCGCGCAGGAGCCGCAGAAGGCGCCTCGAGCCCGGGATCGGCTGTTGGGTCGACCGCGCCATTCGCGCGCACGGACGGGGCCTTAGCGCTCGCGCCTACGGGTATTGCGGCGTCGAGCGCAGCACCACCTGCCGCTCCGTCGGCGAGGGCGGCCGGATTCACTGGCTCGCCCGCCGGCTGGCGCAGCGCGAGCACCGGCTCGCCGTCATCCAGGCGGGCGAGCACGTCGGCACGCGCCTTCTCGTCGGCGATGAGGTCGTCCAGCGTCATCGGCCGGCCCTCGGCCTCGGCCTTCGCGCGCATCAGGCCCGCCTCGTGCACCTCGAGCAGTGACACCCGCGCAGCGTCGACCGCCTCCTCGGACGGCGCGATCGTCTTCGCGGCGCCCGCCTTGGCACTCGTGCTCGCTCGCATCGCGTGCGCGGCCGCACCGAAGGCTGCCGGCGCGACGAGGCTCATCGTCAACCCGGTCACGTCGAGCGGATCGTACTCGGCCATCAGGTGCTCGTACCCGGCAGCGCCCAGGATCTCGCCGATCGCCTGACGCTCGGCCATGAACATCGCCGGCCCGCCGGCGAGCACTAGCCCTGCCGTCGCCTCGACCGTCTTGCCAGCGATCGGTAGCGCTGCACCGGCAGCCGTCGTCAGGCCCTTCACGAGCCCGGCCTTGGCCGCGGTGCTGGCGTCCACGCCCTTGTCAGCGAGCGTCGTGCCCTCGGTGATCCCCTCGGATACGCCCAGCAGCGCCGGCGCCGTAGGCCCGCCCAGCGCGACCGATCCGACGATCTTCGCGCCCACATTGCCCAGGCCCTGCAGCACCTTCGCCGCGGTGCCGGTCGTCTCCGGGTCCGGCTCCCACGACTTCGCTTTCGCCCGCAGCGCCTTCGCCTCGGGCTGCTGCTCGGTGAACATCTTGTCGACCGTGTCCTCCTTGGCGCCGCCCTCGCGCAGCGCGGCGGCCTTGCCGTACTCGTTGAGTACGTCGAGCACCGAGGCGCCGAACTGCGTCGCGCCCTGTGCCGCGCCGGTGAAGAGCGCCGAGCCTGCACCTGCGAAGACCCCCGGCTCGGCCTTCGGCTGGGGGCGCGGCGACTTGGATTCGAAGTCGAGCGCCCGGTCGGTCTCGGTCTGGTACAGGCTATCGAACACGGAACCACTCCCCGAGGTTGAAGGCGCCGCCATCGACCGGCGGATCCGGCAGCCGCATGCGAAACGGCACGCCGTTGTTCATGACCATCTTGCCGCCGATCAGCACCGCGTACTGGTCCTGCCCGGCACTGCGCAGCTGCGCGCGCGGCAACTGCTTCGCCAGGTCCTCCTCGCTCACCTTCTCGCCCGCGATCGACAGCTGGCCCGGACCGCGCGCCTCGCCGACCAGGTGCTGCGGATCGACGCTCGCGATCGAGCGCTTCACCTCGCCCTCCGTCCACCCGTAGGGCAGCGGGAACTTCGAGCCGTTCAGCTCCCCGATCCCACCCGTCGCGATCCGCAGCGCCTCATCCGGCGATGTCGACTTGCCCGAAGCGTTCAGCCCGGCCAGCGTCTTGAGCGTCGCGTCGATCGCCGCGTCCTTGGCCGCCGGCGTCGTGAAGGCGTCGCCGATCTTCGCCGCGAGTTCGGCGCGCTGCCCGACCAGCGCGCGCTCGTCGACCTTGAAGGTGCCGTCCTTGATCGCCTGCGCGCCCCGCAGGTAGAGCTCACCCAGGTGCATCCCGTCCTTCGTCTTGCGGCCCTCGGCCTCGTAGGCCGCGACGATGCCCAGCGCATCGTTCTTCGACTTCAGCTGGCTCGAGACGGCGAGCATTCGCTCGTTGCCGATCGCCTCGCGCATGGCCCCGATCATCGCGACCTGGTCCGGGATCGGCAGCTTCGGCAGCATGTCGGCCAGCGACGCGGCCTCCGCCGGGCGCAGCGGCGAGATCCGCCGGCCGGTGATCGCCTCGACGATCGGCAGCTGGCTCATCCGCTCGCTGAGGGAAGCGCCCAGGTCCTGCAGGCTGTCGAGCTTGAGCGGCGCGATCGCATCGATCTGCCCGTGCTGGTTCGCCGCGAGAAGCGGGTCGTCGCGGTAGGCCGCGGCCGTCGACTTCACCGCCTGGGTGAGTCGGCCGATGCGGGCGAGCTCGGCCTTGTCGACGCCCTCGCGCCGCGCCTGTGCGTGCAGTTCCTGCAGGATGCGCTCCTGCTCGGCGAGCGGCTTGCCGGTGATGCGCACCGTATCGACCGAGCCCTTGATCAGGTCGGCGGCCGCGCCTTCCATGGGCGAGCCCTTCAGGGTCGACAGCGTGCGCTCGATCACCCCGGGCTTGATCGGGAAGCCCTGCTCGGTCAGCGTCTGCAGCTCCTTGAACGCCGACTCCTGCGCCCGCTCGCGCCGAGCCTGCGCGGCGATCGCCTGGTTCTCAAGCACGCTGCGGCGCGACTCGATCGATGCGATCAGCCCCGTCTGCTGCTTCGGATCGAGGTCGCCATTCGCACTGATCGCCTTCTCGAGCGCGGATAGCGCCCGCGGGTTCGACCGCTGGTCGACGACCTGCTTCTGGAAGTAGGCGTGCGTGGCCTGCTCCCGGAACGCCTGGCCCTGCTTCTGCGCTTCATCCACGCCCAGCGTCTTGGCGACGTCGCCGTCGGGCGCGAACAGCAGCTCGGCGTAGTTCAGCCCGCGGTCGAGGTTGTGCATCGACATCCGCATCAGCCCTTCCGTCGACTTGCTGATCTCGGCCTTGACCTCGTCGCGCTGGTGGTCCTTGAGCACCCGGAAGCCGGCGAGCATCGCGGCGCGCTGCGGCTTGACCGTCGCGAGGTCGAAGTCCATATGGAACGCCGGGTCCAGCTTCGCGCGGTACTCGCCCTGCAGTTTGTCGAGCTCGTGTTTCTGCTGGTCGAGGAACTGATCCTTCGAGAGCGCGCCGGTCGCCAGCTGCTCCCGAAGCGACTCGGTCTTCTGGTTCGCGTCGAGCTCGAAGAGCGTCGAGGCGTTGGCGGCCTGAAGGCGCCCGATTCGCTTCTTCTCGGCGGCGTCCTCGCGCAGCTGCGCATCGATCGCCTGCTGGCGCTCGCGCGCAGCGGTCTCGGCCTGCTGCGCGGCAAGGTCGTCACGCTGTTGGTTCGCCCGATCGCGCGTGTCCCGGAAATCGACGGCGAGGTTGCCGATCTGCTCGGCGCCACGAGCCAGCGCGCCCGCGGCGCTCGGCCCCCCGATACTGCCCGGGATGCCCCCGGTCGGCGCTTGAATCGTGGCGAAGCCCGGCGTGTAGCCGTTGCTGACGGGCATGCGGGGCATGGCGCTACTCCTTCACGTCGCCGACATCGTCGGCAGGGTTCTCGATGTCTTCCATCGCGCGAGCGAACGACGAATCGAGGCGTGTGACGCACCGGATGTGCGTCAGGGCCTCGCGGCGACGCGCCTCGGGATCGTCGATCACGGTCGAGGTCTCGATGATTCGCCGCAGGATGTCGAACGCGCGATGCACCTGCTGCAGATTCTGCTCGGCGATGCGAAAGCCGGGCGCCCCGATGCCGCTGAGATGGGTCTGCAAGATGGTCGACCAGGCTTCAATCGACTGCATCGCCTGGCGCCTGAACTGGGCCTCCGTGGTCGGCCACGTCTCGACGTGCGCCTCTGCCTCGCGGCGCCACGTGTCGAGGATGTCGGGCTGCTGGCTCTCTGCGGTCATGGTGGCGCTCCTTGATCAGGTGAACGACGGCGGGTTCTCACGGAACGCCGCCTCGGTGATGCAGCGCGACGTGTCGACCGTGTCGATCCGCACGCCGGAGCTGTTCATGGTCAGGAAGTTGAACGCCTGCCAGTCGCGCGTCACCCGCTTGCCGCGCGACAGGCCCACGCCCGGGTTCACCGAGAAGTTGTAGGTGATCGCCGGCACCAAGTCGCACCCGGTCTGGATGTCGATGCGGGCAGCGTCCAGGTCGTCAGTGCCGCCCTCGTCCCACAGGACGAGTCGGCTCTCGTGCGTGACCAAGATCGCCCCTGCGTCGGCAACGTGCGCCGACCAGTCGACTTTCGGGTTGCCGCTCGCGTAGTCCCACTCGCCGTGGATCACGTTGTTCTCGCCAGTCGGGTACTTGACGACGATCGAGCCGCTTGCCGGAAACCGGCGCTCAGCGGTGCTGATCGAGCCGAACGGGCTCTTCGAGAACTTGTAGTAGATCCCGCCCGGCGTCGTGCGAAGGAGCTTCCACAGACCGTCCGCGATCGACTTGTACCGCAGTGTCCAGTTTCGAGTCTCGACGGCGGCGTTCGTCGCGGTGTGGCCGGTTGCATTCGCCAGGATGTTCCACGCCGTGATCCCGTTCCAGTAGTCGCCGTCGACGATCTCGCTCGGCGCGCCGCCGCGCCACCAGTCCGGGCCGGCGCTGCCCTTCCACGCGCCCATCGCGATCTGCGCCGGGTTCGGGTTGTCCTGCCACCGGAAGCGATTCGAGCCGTTCGCGATGCCCTGGAAATCCCCGTCGTTGTTGCCGGTCATGTCGGACACGACGATGTCGACGCTGTTCAGCGCGGCCGCCGGCGGCGGGGGCGGCGGGGGCGAAGACGGACTGTCGACCGTCAGGATCGCGTCGGTGCCAACCACGCCGTGCAGGTACGCCGAGCCGTCGGCCTTCGCGATCCTGAACGTCGCCGGCGTCTCGCCGTCGGTGATCGTGACCGACGTTGCATCGATGCGCAGCTTGCCGCTCGGCAGCACCGTCAGCGCCGCGCCGTAGGCCGCCGACTCGCCGATCTTCGCGCCGGCGGCGCTGTACAGCTCGAGCTTCGGTGATGCGCCGATCGCGCTCGAGATCGCCGTGTGACCGGCCGCGCGCTTGCTACCGGCCGATGCCGCCTCGATCGCGGCCCATACGGCCATCTTGACGGACTGCGGGTGGATGTTCAGTGGCATGTTGATTCTCCAGAGTCACAGGTTGACGACGAACCGATCCAGCCAGCCGTCGATGGTTGAGACATAGCCGCGCAGGGCCGCGATCTCGTGCGCCAGGCACGCGCCAGCGATCAAGGCCGGATCGTTCTTGCCGCAGAACACCGAGAACTCGCGCAGTTGCCCGATCGCCGACGACGCACGCGCAAAGTGCGCCGGATCGATGCCGCCCAGGTCGACGAGCGGCTTCTTCTCGACCGTGCCGATCTTCGCGAGCGCGGTCACGGTCGGCGGCGCGTCGCTCTCGACCATCTGCTCGAATTGCTCGGCAGGGACGGCAGCGACGCGCAGCGCTGTCTTGCGCTGGTGCTCGGACAGGCCGGCTTCGGTGGCGACTTCGGTGCGTGTGCGCGGGAGGTCGCCCTCCTGTGCACGCGCCTCAGCGTCATGCTGGTTCTTCGCCCGCTCGACCTGGCTCAGCAATTCCCCGCACCGCCGGATGGCGCGGGCCTGGATCCGGTCGGCCATCTTGCGCAGCGTGTCGTCCTTCGACTGGCGCGCGTAGCTCGCCATCGCCTGCGCCTTGTCGGCCCAGGACTGGCACTCGTCGATGCGAGAGCACTCGGTCAGCGCGTCGACGGCGCGGGTGTAGATCGCCGGCAGCGGCGCGGTGTTGATCGCCGGCAGAAGGTCATGGTCAAGCATGTTCGATCTCGTCACAAGTCGCAGACGGCGGCCGTCCACCAGCCCAGTTCAACGGCGATGCGGCGCACATCAGCCTGTTGCTCAGCGTCCAGCCGTTGGAATAGCCGACTCGGCGTGCTTCGAAAGCATCCAGCTCGTTCGAGATCGCAGAGCGAGCACCACATCGCAACTGCAGCGACGTCGGCAGGACTGGCGGCCGGCGCCGGAGACGGAGCCGGCACTTCGATCGACGGCACGGCAGCAGTCAGCGAGTTCGCGGGGATGAGCGCACTCTCGGCCACTGCTTCCGGCGCGGGCGCCGGTGGCACAGGATCGACCGGCAGCGCGTCGTCTGGCTCGACGACCGGCGCATGGTCGACCGGTGCTTGCGCAGCCAGGCGCTCGTCGACTGCGGCCTCGATGACCTTCGCGGTGATGCTGGTGCCGTGCTCGTCGACGAGTGCCTGCCAGCAGGCGGCCCGGTCGGCGTCTGACGCCAGCCGTAAAAGCGCGCGCGCGTGAGCCTCTCGAGCGGGAAGCACAGGCGAAAATTCGCCGATCCGCTCAGCCACCGACGCAGCTTCGATCAATGCCCGCGCCCGTCGGTCGTCGAAGTCCCACCGGGACGCGCAGTATTCCGCCCACGACGTGAAGGATGACCGTCCAGCAATCGCCTGGGGCCTGGCCGCCCGATACAACCGCTGGTCCCGGATATGACGCAACTCGATCCCGGTCTCGATGTACGCGCTGCGCCATGCGCGTTGGATTCGCTCCTCGCGCTCGGCCAGTTCGTTCCACGATCGATCGACCACCTGGTCGACCACTTCGACGACATCGTTCATGCGAACTTCTCCTTCGAAAGTTGCGCCAGCTGCGTGATCACGCGCGAGGCGAATGCTTGTGCGGCAGCGGCGCCGCCATCGGTCCAGCCCAGGGCCGCGATACAGGCCCGGGAAGGCGCCTGGAATCGCTCGGTGGCCCTTCTCCCCGTCCGGGCGTTCGAATGCGCCTCCATGGCCCTCCTGGCCGGTCTCGCGATCGAGAACAAGGTCATTGCAGGATCTCCAGCCCGGTTGCGCTCGCGATCGCCTGAGCGACGAGTGCCGTCGTTGCGTCGTCGGCCAGGACGTGCCAACGCGCCTCGTCGGTCCGCGGCCCCGTCATTGCCACGGCCGCGTGAACTGCATCGCCGAGAACGCCATCGGCACTCGTCACGACGGCAGAGCGAACCCCGGCCAATCGGTAGCCGGCCAGGAACAGAAGCGGGCCGCGCACGTTTCGCGGGGTTGCTTCCAGGAGGCGCAGCGCCTCTTCCTGGCGGCCGAACAGGCGTACAAGAAGCTCGCCGGCACCTGGGTGCCTCGGGTCGACCACAGCGCAGACCACCACCTGCCCGGCCGGGGGAGCGATGGCCCTGCCCAGCTGGCCCTGCTTCGCCGACGCCCGTCGTTCGGCGCGGTTCATTGCTTCGGCCTCAGATACGACTCGGCGCGAAGCGCGTCCACCATCGCAAGTGCGCGTTGCTGGTCGGGACCAGGGAGCTGGATGCGCCATTCGATGTCCGCGCGAACGCTGGTTGGCACGCGTGCCAATCCCACCAGCGCCATCGCGCAGACGGCCCGCGCCAGGTCGCTTGGCGGGATGACTTTCACGCTGAGCGGCTTCCCGCCATACGGCTTGATCGCGGCGACGTAGAGCGGCCCAGCGAAGCACGCCCGACGTTCCGCAATCGCCGCGGCCGCCTCGCGTCGGGTCGCCGGGCCGAACAAGTCCTCGAGATCCGCCGCGAGCTCGGGATGCTCCGCGTCGAGAATCGCAGCACGGCACTCGAGGCCGTGTTGCACTTCCCTCCGCCGGGCTCCAGGTGTCCCGCCGCGGGTACGTACGGCCACTTCGCTTGTGCGGTGCGCAGCGATCGGTGCGCGTCTCGACACGAGGTCTGCCTGCCTGCCGAGCCGACGCGGGTTCGTCGTCGTCCTTTCGTTCATCGTTTGGTCCTGTTCTTGTTGTCCTGCCACGTCTTGCCGACTCGGTCCGAACTGGGGGGGCTACCCGAATCACCCGAAGTTTCCGAATTGCCCGGCCCTTCCCCTCCCAATTCGGATACTTCGGAAACTTCGGATAACACGGGGGGATTCGGCTTATTCGGTAGATTCGGTGGGGGTACTGATTCGGGTCTCACGAGCTCGCCCTCCGGGACCCTGACTCGGTCGCCTGAAGTCCGTCGACCGTCCGGCGCAACATGCCTTTCGCCTCCAGCTCGCGCACGATCTCGGACGTGGTCGACTCGGCCTTGCCGAGGCGCGTCGCGAGCCCCTTGTTCGACACCGTCCCGAGTTCGACGACCCTTCGCAGGTACTCCAGTTGCATCGGCGTGAGATGCACGCCGTCGTGCACGCCGGCAAGCTTCCAGCGGCCGCCATCACGCTCCATGCGGAAGGCGTCGTCGGGTTCGTCCCAGTACCGCCCACCACAATGGACGACGTAGTCGGTCGCTTCCTTGCGCAGGACCTCGAACGAGTCGGCCGCCGCGCTCAGCCCGTACGTGCCGCTGATTTCGGAGATCGGATCGGACCCGTTCAGCGCCTTTGTCGTGTGATGGATGACCTCGATGGCGAGGCCTGGGCGCTGCTTCGCCACCTCACCGAGCGCGGAGATGGCCTCGTAATCCTGCGTGAACTGCGGCTTCTCGCGCGTCGGCGCTTCTCGGAACCGTGTCAGGCTGTCGATCACGACGTAACGGGTGGCCGGGTTCGTGTCGACGAAGTCATCGAGGGCAGCCGCGCCGGCGGTTCCGCGTGGCCAGTCGAACGCGAAGCAAACGCGCGCAAGGTCTGTTGCGCTGTACCCCGCCGCCTTGAGCTTCGCCCCCATCAGTCGGTCGCCCTCTTCCAAGCTCAGAAAGAGCACGTCGGCCTTCACGCAGGGCTTGCCCCAGAGCTCGCGCCCAGTCGCGACGTGCACCGCCTTCTGGCGCGCGCGGCTGGTCTTGCCGATCTTGGGTCGGCCGGCGTCGATGAGCACACCCGGCGGGATCCACGGCCTGCACACGTATGGCACCTCGACGCTGGCCAGGTCGAGAAGCGCAGCGCCGCCAACCGTGGAAGGCATGGGCGCGGCCTGGGCCTGCCCGCTCTGCACGCGCCGCTCGCCCCGCTTTGAATCCACCATCGCGCGTAGATCGGCGACCTTCGCTTGTCGCAAGGTCATGCTGCCACCTCGTCGAGAATGTCTTTTCCCGCGGTGTCGCTCATCAGCACACGCACCTCGCGGCCGGCATCGAGCCAGCGATCGGCGCACGCAAGTGCGGCCGCTTGGCCGGTGCCGCTTTCGTCGTTGTCAGCGAAGACCGTTAGGGCCTCGATCCCGTCGAGCACCGGAACCTCAGCCAGGTTCCCGGCGTCCAGGCACGCCCACATCGGCGCGAATACGTGCGCGGCTGCCAATGCCGTCTCGAGGCCTTCGGCGATCCCGAGGCTGAGCGTCACCGCCTCGTCCGACCACAAGCGCACGACGCCACCAGACTTCGCGCCGAGATACCGTCGCTCACGCCGACCCGACCCGTCGGGTTCCAGCCATGTCAGGTGAGCCCCGAGCCGGACGGTCACGTCCGATGTCCGCGTGATCCGTCCGACGAGCGCTGGGCCGTCGAACCCGAACAGCGACACTCGCTCGACGAACCGCAGATCGCCATCGTTCGGCGGCATCAAGCACCCTCGACCGAGCAGGTACCGCTCGCCAACCGTGCCGGCCAGCGGTACGCCGCGGCTCCACAGCTGCGCGGCGGACTCCTGCTTCCGCTGGAGGTCGAGATCTAGGCCAACGGGTTCGGGGGCGGGCCGACTCGGACGGGGTGGCCGCACGGCGACCATGCCATCACTGTCGGCCCATGCGTCGATCGCGTCGACGACCTCGATGAACCTCTCCCCGGTCACCGCGATTCGCAGTGCGATCGCGTCGCCGGCGATACCACAGCGCAGGCACTGCCCGACTTCGCGCTGCATCGAGAAGCTGAAGCAATCGACGCCATCGCATGCCGGGCAATTGCTGCGACGCTCGTCTTTGCCCTTGCCGAGACTGAAGCCGCACGACGCGAGCACCGCCAGCGCATCGACGCGCGCTCGATCGAATTGCCTCCTCATCGACTGGCCGCCTCGAGCGCCTTCTGAAGCGCACGTGCGAACCCGGCGCGCCAGGCTGGAGTCGCAGCGCAGGCGAAATCGAGGCAGCGCTCGAGCTCGCGCCCGTCGCCAATCCGATCGGACGCCGCGTCGACTACTTGTATCGCCACTCGCTCACCGGCAATGAAGTCACCGACGGCCTGGTCGAACGCGTCCACGTCGGGCCCG
Source organism: Lautropia sp. (assembly GCA_050248115.1). GTDB lineage: Bacteria > Pseudomonadota > Gammaproteobacteria > Burkholderiales > Burkholderiaceae_E > Lautropia. The sequence continues at coordinate 575,037 of JBFWSZ010000003.1, read as the reverse complement.
GGGATCTCTGCCCGCACACTCGCGGTCGCGTCAGTCGAGAAGTGCTCGGCAAGCGCAATGCGCTCGAGCACGGAATCGGCGAACGCGGTCGATGCGCGCTCGGCCTTGTAGCGCCGCAGCGGGCGCTCCATTACCATTCCAGCCATGTCGTTTTCCTTGAAGCCCGGCCGCTCACCCGTCCGGGCTTTTTCTTGCCCGGTACGAAGCGGTCGGAACGGTTTCAGGCCGCGACGGTGTTCGCCGCGATGAAGGCGTCGAGGTCGGCTCTGCGGTATCGAATGGCCGCGCCGATCTTCACGTAGGGCAGCGCGACGCGCTTCGTGCACCGCCAGGCCGGCAGCGTCTTCGGGCTCAACCCGAGATAGGCCGCGGCCTGGCCTTCGGTGAGCATGTCGAGCGGGATTTGCTGCGGGGCTTGCGTTTCGATCATCGTTGTTCCTCATGACGTGGTGCCATGGGGAGATCCTAGAAACGCGAAGCAATATGTGTAAGGTGCGACGAGAGGGGGGGTCTTGCCGCACCCCGCTATGCGGTCATACAGCCGCAGGTGGTGGTCGTACCTTTCGGGCTCGAGCGCGCACTGCGCTTTGCGACCTCGCTCCTTCAACTGCATACAGCCGTCCAGCTGCTGATAGCAGTGCCTGCCGAGCTCGCGAGAACGCTTGACGGGCATGTGCTTCAAGAGCTTCCTTCGGCAACCCGGTATCGTCCGGCTGGTTCTCCAGCCAGCGCGCGACCCACTCATCGGCCTCATCAATCGCCTGGCTTCGTGCCGCGCTGCTGATTGCGCGCTTCCAACCCAACACGGTAGCTCGCGCGACTGCGAACGCCTCCATGACTGTCAGGACGCGGGCGGGATCGTCTATGCGATGTGCCTCTGCCAACGCGAGATAGGTCGCTGCATGACCGGTGAGGTCGCGCAGGATGGGGCGCATGGGGAGCGTGCCGCCCACCGCGTCCTCTGCAGGCGATAGCAGACGCGCGGGATGCCCGGCGATCAGTTCCCGAACATCCAGCCACAGCGCCGTCGCGATATCTGGATCAAGCGACGAAGCCCGCCCGCTCCGCACGTTCTCCAGCGCGAGAGCTACCGCTTCAAGCTGTTCGCGACGATCTTGTCGAAGAACGGCCTCGTGAAAGGCGATGACCGGATCTTCATCGATTCGGCCTGGCTCGGTTGCCATCCGCGCATCCCCATGCGCACCCGAGAGAGGGAGGTCGCGCCAAGCCGGCGGGTGACCGGCGATTCCCCCCGTCGGGGTAGGCGCGACCTGGTCGATGCTACCGCTTGTCGCCAGAGCTCGGGAAAAGCTCGCGCGCACGCATCTCAGCGTAGGCCCGAGCGTCGAAGCCGGACGGCGCCGGCCCGCGGACAACCGGCTCCTCCCCGTAGAGCTTGAACATCGAGACGCGCTCCTCTGCGGTCACCGCATTGCCGGCGTCGCGCAGCGCCTGGTCGACGGCTGCCTTCGCGGCTGCGACTGCCTCATCGAGCGTTTCGTAGTCGCCGACGTGCAGCGGGCGGTCCTCGCCGGGCTCGGCGTGGTTGTCGTAGGTCACCACCGCCCAAGGCTTGCGCGCGCTCATCTCAATGCGCCTTGTACGGGCCAGGCGGCTGATCGAGGTACGTCGCGACCGCGTCGGCGCATTCGGCCGCCTCCGGTCCGAGCGCCCGGATCCTGCCGACGAACTCCATCGCCTCGACTCGTCCCGCCGGCGAGCCGTGCCATTGCCGACGCAGCCCGCGCAGGACCTTGATGAACCGCATGCCGTCATCGACCGCGTGCTGGATGTCGAAGCGTGCCTGATCGGCCTCATTGAGTTTGAACTGCTTCATACCTTCCTCCCCTTCTTGATGTCCAGCAGCGTAGCGGGCGGCGCGCACTCCGGCAGCTTCTCGCGCATCCAGTGTTCGAGCCCCTCGAGGGCATCCTCGAGAAGGATCGCAACTGGATCGTGGTCGGCGTCCGGGAACTTCGACTCGGCCCGCGCGACGTTGAGCGCACCTTCGATCAGCGCACCTACCTTGCGAAGCCGGTAGCTTTCGAAGTTCGGTGCGTTCATGCCGCCTCCCGCGCGCACGCCTGGTCAGCGCTGCCGATCCGATCGCGCAGCAGGTTGAGCAACTGCAGCAGCCGCTCCGCGGGGTCGACGAACAGCCCCGCCACCCGCGCCGGCTCGATCTCACTTTCGCTGCCTGCCACGGAGACGAAGTTCACCAAGTCGGCCAACCGCGTCGCTTCGGCCAGTGCCAGGTCGACAACCGCACGCGGGTCGGCGCCTGCATCCAAGAAGATCGCCGGGCGGTCGGCGAACGAGCGATCGGTATCGGTGTAGACGTCGTCGCTGACGACGTGAAACGGCAAGACCTCGCGACGGATGAGGGTGAGAGAATTTGCAGCAACCATGATCGACTCCTTGCAGTCAGTTGTGGCCAGGCCGGCCGGGCGCTGAATCGCCCGGTTCGGCCGACGTTGCCCTGGTGGAAACCGGCCAGGGCGTCCGGTTTAAGCCTTGCGCCGGGCCTCGAGCTCGACGACCTTCGCGGGATCGCCTGCCTGCTTGGCCTTGCCCAGCATGTTCGCCGCGGCCTTCTCCATCGCATCGCGCACCGGATCGACGGCGAGTCGGGCATAGACCCGCGTCGACTTCGCATCCTTGTGGCCCAGGGCGGCGCCGATCATCGCCATCGACGCGCCGCTGTTGACCATCCACGAGCCCAGCGAGCGGCGCAGATCGTGGATCCGCACGTCCTGCAGCCCGGCGCGCTCGAGCAACCTTGCCCATTGCCGTTTCGGGCTGGTGATGTGCCCGGACGCGCTGCGGCTCGGGAACACGAAGCCGTCGGGGTCGGGCAGCGACGCCTCCGGCGTGTCGCCGGCAGCAGCTTTCTCCTCTGCCTGCACCCGCGCCGCACGAATCTCGGCGCGCCTGCGCTCGATGATCTCCACCGCCGGCGCCGTCAGCGGGATGACCAGCGGCTCGCCGTTCTTCGACAGCTCGCCAGGGACATGCCAGCGCCCTTCAGCGAAGTCGATGTCGGAGAAGCGCATCGCCATCACGTTCCCCTTGCGCGCGCCGGTCAACAGCGCCAGCAGGAAGAAGTCGGCAGCCCAGCGGGACGGCTCGGCCTCGATCGCCTTGAAGAACGCCGGGATCTCATCGCCGAGCAGGTACCGGGTGCGCGACTTCTCCCCGAACTCGTCGATGCCGTCCGCCGGGTTCGGGCCGGGATACAGGCGCATGCGCATCGTCCGGTTGAAGATCGCTCGCACGAGCTCGAGCACGCGATTCGCGGTCGTCTCGCCGACCTCCCTCCCGATCCGCTCGTGCAGGCGGGCGACTTCGTCCTGCGTGATGTCCTGCGCCTTGCGCCGGCGCCAGTCGACCCCGCACTTCGGCTTGCCGCGCTTCACGCCGCGCGGCTTCGCCGGCTCGTCGGGCACTTCGCCGAGGAAGCGGTCGAACATGACGACCAGGTCGTCGACCGTGCGCCGCTTCTTCGGGACCAGGTGCCGGTCGCGGTAGAGCTCCCACAGCTCCCCGAAGGTTCGACTCTGCCGGCGCTCACGGGCCGAGCCGGTCGGGTCGACGCCGGTCGCGTACTCGTTGCCGGCCTGCCCTGCCTTCACCCGAGCCTGCTCGATCGTCACGCCGGGATACCGCCCGATCGTTACCCGGGCCGGTGCGCCGCCCCTGATCCGACGCAGGACGGTGAAAGTCCTCACGCCGGTCGAGGTGACCCGCAGCTGCAGGCCGTTCGCGCGCGGGTGCGTGTCGTGGAAGGTGGACCGCTGCCCGGCGGCCGGCAGTGGCAGCGCATCGATCGCCGCCTTCGTGAAGTTGAACCGCGTGGACATCGCGCACCTCCGGGCTGCAACCCCGCCAACCGGGGTTACGCCGGGGTTACTCAAAAGAGCAATGTTCAGCGATCTTTGTGTAACCCCGACAAATTCAGTGTACGCTTAAGTCTCTGTTCTAGCAACGAATATCTAACTGGATCCATTGGGAGCAAACATGTTGAGATCACAAGTCCTTCTGGCTACGAACCAAGGGGTCGTGGGTTCGAATCCTGCCGGGCGCGCCACTGAATTCGTTGAAAAACAAGGGCTTACGTCGAAAGACGTAGGCCCTTTGTGATTGGCGTTCCCGCTCCCGGCCGGTGCGGCCAGCGTTCGCGGATGCCACGGCACCCGGCAATCCGATCCGAGCGCCGCGCCTTCAGTCGAAGCCGGCACGCCGCGCGACGACGGCGTAGTCGGCCGCCGACAGACGATCCTGCGCGACGCGCCGCAAGCGCTCGAAGACGTCCGACGGTACGGTACGAAGCATCGCGCCGAGCAGGTCGACGCGCTCGTCGAGGTTCATCGACGGCACCATGTAGCGAAAGAACACGACCATGTCGGAGGGCGCGACGCTCGCCCGGATCCGCTGCGTGAGGCGAGCCAGCGCGTCGACGTCCATCGCCCGGTTCAGCGCCGGCATCACCTCGCCCTCCTCGAAGCGCAGGTGGCGAAGGTAGGTCGCGGTGAAGTCGGCGGCGTCGAGGTGGAAGCGGTGCAGCGCCGCATCGCGCGCCGTGCTCGGCATGGCCGTCATCGCGATCACCTGCAGGTCGAGCCGCGCGAGTTGCGCGTCCACCAGCGCGTGTTCGGCTGCCAGCGACGCGACGAGGTCCGGCGCGTGGATCGCGATCAGCGGATCGCAGAAGCGGTCCTCGTTGCGGTGGTGGCCGGCCAGCACGCGCCGCACGTCGCGCCATTCGTCGACGAGGCGACCGACCGCGCCGTCGTCGGCGGCGTCGGTGCTGCCCGCGAGGGTCGTCACGCCGCACAACGCGAAGCGCATCGCCTTGTGGATCACGCGATAGAGGTCCCAGGCTACCGCGCGCTCGAGAGAATCACCCATGGCGCAGCTCCTTGCGGTGTCAGGCCTCGACCCGTGAACTATAGGCTCGGGGCGAGCGAGCGGCAACGGCGCGCCTTCGGCCGGGCGACGCCTGTCGCGCCCCGTCCGACGCCGCCCGTCGGCTGGCGCTACCCGTTCGGTGGGCGCGTCGCGAAGATGCCGGTGGAGGTGCGAAGACGATGGACGCGAGGGTACTACTGGGTCGCAATCCCGCCGCCGGCCGGCTGCCGGCCCGAATCGACGGCAGCGGAGCATCGACCGGGGACGAGGGGCGGTCCGAGGGGATCGGCACGCCGGAACACATCGACGACATCGGCGTGCGATTCATCGCGCGATTCGCCGGCAAGGCGGACCTCACGGCCACCGGACGCCACGCGCCGCACCTGGTGAATCAGCTTGCGGCGTTCATCGACGACCCGGCCGCGCTGCTGAACGCGATCGACCGCATCGCGCGCCAGGACAAGCCGGGACGCGACGGGCTGCCTTTTGCCGTCGTGAAGGAGCTGGCCGAGCTGCGCGAGCAGTGCACGCTCGTGCAGCGAAGGCGCGGAAAGCGGCGTGCCGGCGTGGCGGTCGGGACCGGCGCCTGCTGACGCGCGACGCCGCCAGTCTGGCCCGGCTGCGTCGCCGGATCCGGCCGGGGCCGCGTTCAGCCCATCTTCACGGCGGTGCCGCTGACGCTCACCATCATCATGCCGTTGTTCTCGCCGAGCACTTCGTAGTCGAAGTCGATGCCGACGATGCCGTCGGCGCCCAGTTCCTTCGCCGCGGCCTTCATGTCGTCGAGCGCGGCGTCGCGGGCGCCGGCGAGCGCCCGTTCGTAGCCGCCCGCCCTGCCGCCGACGACGTCGCGGATCGAGGAGAACAAGTCGCGGAAGATGTTCGCACCGATGATCGCCTCGCCGTTGACGACGCCGAGATACGCGTCGACCTTCGCACCGCCCCCTTCGGGTACCACCGTCGCGAGGAAGAAGCCCTCTTCCTTCTTGGAAAACCAGCCCATTTCACGCTCCCAGGATCGATTGCCGTCGGTCCGGCGTGAAGTCGACGAGCATCGCGCCTTCGTCGACCTGCGCACCGGGCAAGTGCCGGAATGCAACCAGCGTTCCCGCCGCAGGCGCGCTGATCGTGTGCTCCATCTTCATCGCCTCGAGGACGAGCAGCGCGTCGCCGCGGGCGACCCTCGCGCCGGCACGGGCGACGTGTGCGATGACCTTGCCCGGCATCGGCGCGACGAGCCCGCCGACGTGGGCGGCGTCGTCGCCGCCCTCGGACAGCGGCGCGACCCGCGTCAACACCCACTGCTCGGGCCCGAGCAGCACGTGACGCCGCTCGCCGTTCGACGACACGACCGCACGCCAGCGGCGGTCGCCCAGTCGAACCTGGATCGCGTCGTCGTGCAGGCGTGACAGCGAGAGTGGCACGCGGCTGCCGTCGATCTCGAGCATCGGGCGCCATTCGTGCGCGCCCGTCTCGGGCTCGTGAAGGACGATGACCGTGTACTCGTCGCTCCCGACGCGCCATCGCATCTCGCGTGTCGACGCGTGGTTGGCGCGCCAGCCGTCGGTGATCGCCCACGGCGACGGATCCGGCCGCCGCGCGACGCGTTCGCGGTCGAGTTCGGCGATGGTCGCGCTCGCGAGCGCCTCGATCGGCGGCGCCGGCCGCTGCGGTACCAGGCGATCGCCTTCGCGTTCGATCAGACCGGTGTCGAGTTCGGCCGCGACGAAGGCCGGCGACGACACGAGCCGGCCGAGGAACGCGACGTTGTTCGCGACCCCTGCGACCTCGATCGCGTCGAGCGCTGCGCGCAGGCGGGCCAGCGCCGTCGCACGATCGCGGCCGTGCGCGATCAGCTTCGCGATCATCGGGTCGTAGTGCGGCGTGATCGCGTCGCCCTCGTCGACGCCGCTGTCGACCCGCACGCCCTCGCCGTCCGGTGGCAGGCGCAGCCGCAGCAGCCGCCCGCTCGACGGCAGGAAGCCGGCCGCCGGATCCTCCGCGTAGATCCGGGCCTCGATCGCGTGTCCGTCGATCTGCAGGTCCTCCTGCGAGCGAGGCAGCGGCTCGCCGGCGGCGATGCGCAATTGCCATTCGACGAGGTCGACGCCGGTGATCATCTCGGTGACCGGGTGCTCGACCTGGAGCCGGGTGTTCATCTCCATGAACCAGAAGTTTCCCTGCTGGTCGGCGATGAACTCGACCGTGCCGGCGCCGACGTACCCGACCGCCAGCGCGGCCTCCACCGCGGCACGTCCCATCGCGGCGCGCCTCTCGGGCGTCATTCCCGGTGCCGGCGCCTCCTCGAGCACCTTCTGGTGCCGGCGCTGCACCGAGCAGTCTCGCTCGAACAGGTGCACGCACCGCCCGTGCGTGTCGGCGAAGACCTGGATCTCGACGTGACGGGGGCGCTGCACGTACTTCTCGATCAGCACGGCGTCGTCGCCGAAGCTCGACGCGGCCTCGCGACGGCACGAATCGAGCGCGGCGGCGAAGTCGGACGCGCGCTCGACGATGCGCATGCCCTTGCCGCCACCGCCGGCGCTGGCCTTGATCAGCACCGGGAAGCCGATACGCCGCGCCTCGTCCGCCAGCAGCGACGGATCCTGGTCCTCGCCATGGTAGCCGGGGGTCAGCGGCACGCCCGCCTGCGCCATCAGGCGCTTGGACGCGGACTTCAGGCCCATTGCGCGAATCGCCTGCGCGGGCGGGCCGATGAAGACGATGCCCGCGGCGCGGCAGGCCTCGCAGAATGCGTCGTTCTCCGACAGGAAGCCGTATCCCGGGTGGATCGCCGCCGCGCCCGTCGCAAGTGCCGCCGAGATGATGGCTGCGCTGTCGAGATAGCTCTCGCGCGCCGGTGCGGGGCCGATCCGCACCGCCTCGTCCGCGAGGGCGACGTGACGCGCGCCGGCATCGGCGTCCGAATACACGGCAACGGTGCGAACGCCGAGGCGGCGCGCGGTCCGGATCACGCGGCAGGCGATCTCGCCACGATTCGCGATGAGGATCTTGTCGAAGGGCGTCGACGTGTCACGGTGGGGTTTCGTCATGCGTGCTCGGGTCGTGGGCTACATCCGGAACAGGCCGAACCGCGTCTGCTCGGGCGGCGCGTTGCTCGCCACCGCGAGCGACAGCGCGAGCACGCGCCGCGACTGCGCGGGATCGATCACGCCGTCGTCCCAGAGTCGCGCGCTGGCGTAGTACGGGTGACCCTGGTGTTCGTATTGCGCGCGGATCGGCTCCTTGAAGGCGGCCTCTTCCTCGGCGCTCCAGTGCTCGCCTCGCGCCTCGATGCCTTCGCGGCGCACCGTCGCGAGCACGCTCGCGGCCTGCTCTCCGCCCATGACCGAGATCCGGGCATTGGGCCACATCCAAAGGAAGCGGGGACCGTAGGCGCGGCCGCACATGCCGTAGTTGCCGGCGCCGAAGCTGCCGCCGACGATCATCGTGATCTTCGGCACGCGGGTCGTCGCGACCGCTGTCACCATCTTCGCACCGTCCTTCGCAATGCCGCCGGTCTCGGCCTTGCGCCCGACCATGAACCCGGTGATGTTCTGAAGGAACACCAGCGGGATGTTCCGTTGCGAGCACAGCTCGATGAAGTGCGCGCCCTTCTGCGCGCTCTCGGCGAACAGGATGCCGTTGTTGGCGACGAGGCCCACCGTGCGCCCGTGCAACTGCGAGAAGCCGGTGACCAGAGTCTGGCCGTAGCGCGTCTTGAACTCGTCGAAGCGCGAGCCGTCGACGATGCGGGCGATCAGTTCGCGCACGTCCCACGGCTTGCGCGTGTCGGTCGGCAGGATGCCGTAGATCTCCTCCGGGTCGTAGGCGGGCGGCTCGATCGAGGCTGCGTCGACGCCGCCCGACCGCGACGATGCCGCCGAGCGGAGGTTCAGGTTGGCGACGATGCCTCGCACGATGTGCAGTGCGTGCGAGTCGTCGTCGGCGAGGTGATCGGCGACGCCGGACAGGCGGGTATGGACGTCGCCCCCGCCGAGGTCCTCGGCGCTGACGATCTCGCCGGTCGCCGCCTTCACGAGCGGCGGCCCCCCGAGGAAGATCGTGCCCTGATTGCGCACGATCACCGTCTCCTCGCTCATCGCCGGGACGTAGGCGCCGCCGGCCGTGCACGAACCCATGACGACGGCGATCTGCGCAATGCCGGCCGCCGAGAGATTGGCCTGGTTGTAGAAGATGCGCCCGAAGTGATCGCGATCGGGGAAGACCTCGTCCTGGCGCGGCAGGAACGCGCCACCGGAATCGACGAGGTAGATGCAGGGCAGCCGGTTCTCGCCGGCGATCTCCTGCGCACGCAAGTGCTTCTTGACGGTCACCGGGTAGTAGGTGCCGCCCTTCACCGTCGCGTCGTTCGCGACGATCATGCACTCGACGCCGCTGACGCGCCCGATCCCGGTGATCAGGCCGGCGCCGGGGGCGTCGCCACCGTACATGCCATGCGCCGCGAGCTGCCCGATCTCGAGGAACGGCGAGCCCGGGTCGAGCAGCCGCTCGACCCGGTCGCGGGGCAGCAGCTTGCCGCGGGCCACGTGCCGTGCGCGCGCCTTCTCGCCGCCGCCTTCGCGCACGCGCGCGACCTGTTCGCGCAGGTCGGCGACGAGCGCGCGCATCGCGCCGGCGTTGGCCTCGAATCCATCCGAGCCCGGGCTGATCTTCGACTGGATCCTGGACATTGGCGCCGCCTCGCTCCGCAGCGTATCTTCGGGATCCGCTATCCTAACCGACCGTCCACTGCGGCGACTCCGCCGCAGCGGACCGGACGGTCATTCCCGCGATCGGACCGACGTCATGAACCTGCGCTTCGTCGAAGCCTTCCACTGGGTCGTGACGCTTGAGAGCGTGACGCTCGCCGCCACCCGGCTGTCGCTCACGCAGAGCGCGGTGTCCAGCCGCATCGCCACGCTCGAGGCGGAGCTCGGCCACAAGCTCTTCGACCGGCGTGGCCAGCGCATGGTGCTGACCGGCGCCGGCGAGCGCTTCGCCTCGCACGCGGCGGCGCTGCTGGCGGAACAGCGCCGCATCCGGGACGCATTCGCCCCCGCCTCGACGCACGCCCGCACCTTGCGCATCGGCGCGAACGAGTCGGTGCTGCACGCGTGGCTGGCACCGTTCATCGACGCGCTCGGGCGCGGCACCCCGTCTACCAAGATCGAACTGACGATCGACACCACCACGGCGCTGCACGAGCACCTGCGCCGGGCAGCGGTCGACCTGTGCTTCTCGACCGGCGAGGTGGCCGGCGGCGCGATCCTGAACCGCGCATTCCCGTCGATGGCGCTGGCCTTCGTCGCGGCGCGGGGACGCGTTCCGGTCGCCGGTCGACGCCAGCGCGGCCTCGCGCGCCTCGCTGCCTGCACCATGATCACCTTCCATCGACAGGCGCTCCCGACCCTCGCGCTGCTGCGCGAGTTCGAGCGCGCCGGGGTGCAGCCGCAGCGGCTGCACTTCACGTCGTCGATCTCGGCGATGACCGAGCTCGCGCGCCGAAGCGGCGGCGTCGCGACGCTGCCGTCGCCGGTCGCGGCGGGCCTGCGCGACTTCGATCCCGTCGATCTGGGGGTCCGTCTTCCGACCCTTCCGGTCGTCGCGTCGTGGTGGCCCGATCCGGGCGACTCGCGGGTCGACGCCGCGCTCGCCCTCGCGCGGCGCCACGCCGAGGCATCGACGCGATCGATCGGGGGTCAGCGAAAAAAATCGATTGAGTGACGCCCGGGGCGGCGTTACTGTCGCCCCATGAGCGTCGCGCACATTCCCGGTCTCGATCCCGTCCAACCCTCGGCCGCTGCGCCGCACGCGGCGGCGCCGCAGGCCGCAACGGCACCCGGCGGGGCTGCCGCCGCGTTCAGGCGGCGGGTGCGCAGCGGGCACTTCCAGGCGCCGACGGCCTCGCAGGTGCCGGGTCGGGTGCAGGCGAACATCGTGATCCTGCCCGCATCGCTGGCCGACGACTTTCTGCGCTTCTGCCAGCGCAACCCCAAGCCCTGCCCGATCCTCGCGGTCGGCGAACCCGGCGACCCCACGCTCCCGTCGCTCGGCCTCGACATCGACATCCGGACCGACGTACCCAGGTACCGCGTGTGGCGCGACGGTTCGCTCGCCGGCGAGTCGAGCGACATCGTCTCGCACTGGCGCGACGATCTCGTCACCTTCGCGATCGGATGTTCGTTCTCGTTCGAGCATGCGCTCGCCGATGCCGGCATCCCGCTTCGCCACTGGGCCTGTGGCACCAACGTACCGATGTACGTCACCGATCGCCCGACGGTACCGGCGGGCCGATTCGCCGGGCCGCTCGTGGTCTCGATGCGGCCGATGAGCGCGGCCGACGCGATCCGTGCGATACAGGTGACCTCGCGCTACGCATCGGTGCACGGCGCCCCGGTGCACCTCGGTGACCCGGCGCTGATCGGGATCACCGACCTCGCGAGGCCGGACTTCGGCGATCCGGTGGAGGTGGGGCCGGGCGAGATGCCGGTGTTCTGGGCGTGCGGCGTGACACCGCAGGCGGTCGTGATGGCGAGTCGCCCGCCGCTGTGCATCACGCACGCGCCGGGCCACATGCTCGTCACCGATCTGCTGAACGCCGAACTGGGCCTCGGCTGAGCCGCCCGACACATTGCCAACCCGACCAGGAGAGACAGCCATGCATCGACGCGAAGCCGTTCAGGCGAAGAACGACGCACCCCCGCCGGGCATCCGATCACGCAAGGTCGCGGCGGCGGCGCTGCTCGCCTGCGTCTGCACGGTGGCGACCGCCGGGGACGCCGACCTGCCGAAGACGCAGCTCAAGGTGATCGGCTCGATCTCGAGCCTGCCGCAGTACAAGGAGTACGAAGTCCCGTTCTGGACGAAGACGCTGCCGACGAAGTCGAACGGCGCGATCACCGCCGACGTCAAGGGCTTCAACGAGATGGGCCTCAAGGGCCCCGAAGTGCTGCGCCTGATGGGACAGGGCGTGGTGCAGATCGGCGCGACCGTCATCGCCTACCTCGCCGCGGATGATCCCGCCAACGAGATCGTCGACATCGCCGGCCTGCTGCCTGACGTCGCGACGGCGCGCAAGGTCACCGACGCCGCCCGGCCCGTGCTCGAGAAGCTGTATCGCGAAAAGTTCGGCGTCGAGTTGCTGGGCATCGGCACCTATCCGGCCCAGGTGCTCTACTGCAATGGCGCGCTCACCGGCCTGGCCGACGTCAAGGGGCGCAAGGTCCGCGCGGCCGGCCGCAGCCAGTCCGAATTCATCACGGCACTCGGCGGCACCCCGGTCACGATGAGCTTCGGCGAGGTGGTGCCGGCACTGCAGAACAAGACGATCGACTGCGCCATCACCGGCACCATCTCGGGGAACCTCGCGAACTGGCACGAGGTCACGACGCACCTTCACCGCACGCCGCTGAGCTGGGGCCAGATCGCGTACGCGGCGAACGGCAAGTTCTGGAAGGGCCTCGACCCTCGGGTCAGAACGCTGATCGACACCGAACTCAAGAGACTCGAGAAGGCCGTCTGGGACGCCGCCGACAACTTCACCCGGCAGGGCTACCTGTGCAACGTCGGCGACGCCGGCTGCACGATCGGCAGGAAGGGCAGCATGACGCTCGTCGAACCCTCGGACGCGGACCGGGCGCTGGTGAGGCGGGTCGTCGAGGAGACGATGCTGCCGAAGTGGGCGGCGCGCTGCTCGGCGGCCTGCGTCGACGCCTTCAACGACTCGATCGGCAAGGTGCTGTCGGTGAAGGCCGTCAAGCCTTGAGGCTCGCGCGGCACGGGGTGCGCGCCGGGGGCGTGCTGATGCTCGCTGCCGCCCTGCTGGTGTCGGGCGACGTCGTCGCGCGCAAGCTCTTCAACGTCACGACCGGCGGGGCCGACGAGCTCTCGGGCTACGCGTTGGCGATCGCTTCGGCCTGGTCGTTCGCCTTCGTGACGCTCGACCGCATGAACGTGCGCGTCGACGCGCTCTACCGTGTGCTGCCGGTGCCGCTCGCGCGCACGCTCGACGCGTGCTCCGCGATCGCGCTCGGTGCGTTCGCGCTGCTGCTCGCGCGATTCGGCTGGTCGGTCGTCGAGGCGTCGTGGACGCTGTCGGCGCGCTCGAACTCGGCGCTCTCGGTCGTGCTCTGGGTGCCGCAGCTGCTGTGGTGGCTCGGCATCGTGATGTTCCTCGTGGCCTGCGTGCGGCAGTCGATCCTGGCACTCGCGGGCATCGTGCGCCGGGACTGGGCCGCGGTCGCCCGGGTCGCGGGCGCGCGCAGCGTGCTCGACGACGCGGCGAGCGAAGTGCGGCACGTGGGCGCCGGTCCCCGGGCGCGCACGCCATGATCGCGACCTCGCTCGCGCTGCTGCTCGCGCTGATCGGGCTGTCGATCCCGGTCGCGGCGTCGATGGGCGTGCTCGGCATGCTGCTGGACCGCTTCTACGGCTTCCTGCCTTTGTCGGGCGCCGCCGGCGAGATCGCCTGGAACGCCAGCACCGACTTCCTGCTGGTCGCGCTGCCGCTGTTCATCCTGCTCGGCGAGATCCTGCTGCGCGCGGGCTTCGCCGAGCGCATGTACGGCGCGCTCGCGCAGTGGCTGTCGTGGCTGCCCGGCGGACTGATGCACTCCAACGTCGCCGCCTGCGCCGTGTTCTCGGCAACCTCCGGATCGAGCCTGGCGACAGCGGCGACCGTCGGCGCGGTGGCGCTGCCGCAGGCGCGTCGATTCGGCTACGGCGAACGCCTGTTCCTCGGGTCGCTGGCGGCCGGCGGCACGCTCGGCATCCTGATCCCGCCGTCGATCAACATGATCGTCTACGCGGTCCTCACCAACACCTCGGTGCCGCGCCTCTACCTCGCCGGCATCGTTCCCGGAATCCTGCTGACGCTGCTGTTCATGGGCGTCATCCTCGTCGCCTGCCTTTGGCGTCCCGCGCTCGGGGGGCGTGCGATCGCGTCGACGTGGATCGCGCGCCTCTCGTCGCTCGTGCACCTGCTGCCGCCGCTGTTCGTCTTCGCGGTCGTCGTCGGTTCGATCTACGCCGGCGTCGCGACGCCGACCGAGGCGGCATCGCTCGGCGTGATCGCGGGGCTGCTGCTCGCGGCGCTGTTCGGCCGGCTGTCGTGGACGATGCTCTTCGAGTCGCTCGAGAGCGCGATGCGTTCGAGCGGGATGATCATGCTGATCGTCGTCGCCGCGTACTTCCTCAACTTCATCATGTCCTCGATCGGCCTGACCGGCGCGCTGACCGGATTCATCGAGGGGCTCGGGTGGTCGCCGGGCGCGACGCTGCTCGCGGTCGTGGTGTTCTACCTGGTGCTCGGCTGCTTCATGGAGACGCTGTCGCTGATGATCACGACGATCCCGGTGGTCGCGCCGGTGATGACCGGGCTGGGCTTCGATCCGGTGTGGTTCGGGATCCTGGTGATCCTGCTCGTCGAGACCGCGCTGATCACGCCCCCGGTCGGACTGAACCTGTTCGTCGTGCAGAACGTGCGCGACGGCGGCTCGCTCAACGACGTGCTGATCGGCGCGATGCCCTTCGTGCTCGCGCTGCTCGCGATGATGGGGCTGCTCGCGGCGTTCCCGTCGCTCGCGCTCTTCCTTCCCTCGCTCTGGCGTTGACACCACGCATGAACCTGTCGCTGACGCTGATCGACGCCGCCGGCGCGCACGACACGTCGCTGGCATTGCACACGCTCGTCGTCGCCGGATGGACCGGCCGCGACGCCGATGCGATCGCGCACCACATCGCCGAACTCGCCGCGATCGGCATTCCCGCCCCGTCTGCGGTGCCGCTCTTCTACCGGGTCGCCGCGTCGCTCGCGACGCAGCAGGCGTCGATCCAGGTCGTCGGCGCCGGATCGTCCGGCGAGATCGAACCGGTGCTGCTGCGCGCGCTCGGCGCCTGGTGGTTGACGCTGGGCTCGGATCACACCGATCGGGATGCCGAACGCAACGGCATCGCGATCGCGAAGCAGGCGTGCGCCAAGCCGATCGCCCGCGTGGCGTGGCGCTTCGACGACGTTCGCGACCGCCTCGACGCGCTCGAACTCGTCGCGCGAATCGCCGAGGACGGCGCGACCGAGACGTACCAGCGCGGCACCCTCGCGCGCATCCGCCCGCTGCCGGGCCTGATCGACGACATGCTCCGGGCGACCGGGCTGCCGCTTCGCGACGGACTGGCGATGTTCTGCGGCACGCTGCCGGCGATCGGGCCGATCCGCGCGTCGAGCCGCTTCGGCGGCGAGCTTCGCGACCCGGTGTCCGGGCGCTCGATCGCGCTCGACTACCGGATCGATGCGTTGCCGCTGGTGAGCTGAGGACGCCGCGCCGCGTGCGGCGCGCCGCCCCCGGCGATCAGAACCGGTACCGCGCGCCGATCGAGGTGAAGCCGAGCGTCTGGCTGCCGTTCGTGAACTTGAATCGATAGCGCTCGTATTCGGCGACGACCGCCCACTGGCGCGTCAGCGCGAAGGTGACGCCGAGACCGTAGCTGTAGCTCAGGCTGGTCTTGGAGCCGGTGCTCACGCTCGCGAGCGACGACGAGGTGCTGGTGCGCCCGAGCGTCAGGCCGAGCTTGACGTGCCCCGACAGCGCATCGGTGAACGGCAGCGTCGCGATGCCGCTGAAGTTCACGCCGTTCGCATCCTGCCGCCCACCGGCGACGTTCGCGCGGCCGAGGTCGACGTAGCTGATCTCGGCGCCGAACACGTCCTCGCTGATCGCGCCGGCGCTGATCTTGAAGCCGGTGTTGCCCGAGTCGCAGCCGAAGCCCGGCGCGCAGTCCGGATCGAACTTCGTGCGCCCGAGGCTCAGGCCGACGTAGCCCTGCGAAAGCGTCGGGCCGCTCGTGCCGAAGGGGTTGAGCGGCTGCTGTTGCGCGATCGCGCTGCCGCACGCACCCCACGCGAAGCCCGCCGCCAGCGCGGCGGCGGCCGCGTGCCGTACGTCGACCCGCATGTTGCGCGGCGACGCCGTCGTCGCCGCTCGAATTCCTGCACCTCGTGCCGTGGCCGGCAAGGCATTGCGCATCTCGATCCACTCCCTGGTTGGTCCGTCAGGCACCCGATGCGTCGTCGGGCGCTTTTCGCAAGTCGCACCGGAGCATACTACCGATGAGGCCCCGCGCCGGCGCCCTCGCCAGCGGCCGTCTGCCTCGCATTCGGCCTTCTCCCGCGCCCGTGCTCGTGTTGCGGCCGGTACCCGAACCTGTCTCCAATTCGCCTGCTCGCGCCGCTCAAACCCGCCGTTCGACGGGCGAACGCTTGCCCGCCCGTGGCCGCTGTGATTTCCTTGGCGCATGGGCAGCCTCATCTTCTACCGGTATCGTCACCTGAAGGACGCGTTCCTGAGACGGCACGGGTTGCCCGCACCGAAGGACGATGGCCTGGCCGCGCTTCGCCAGGCGGCGAGCGAAGGCCTGGTGGCGATGCCTGGGCGGCCGGGCATCTGGCGCCTGACGACGCGCGACGGACGGCACCGCATCTATCGCATCCGCGACATCAACGGCGAGCTCCACGTGACGGTCGGTGGCATCGTGCCGCTGGCAGTGCCGGTCGAATCGATACCCGGCTACTGGGATCTTGTGGACTGACCGGACGGCGGAGCCGCGGTCGGGGCCGCCGGCCTCGCCTGTGGCCGGGCCTCGCGCACCTCGACGTCGACGACGCGGGTGTCGCCGTTGGGCCCGGGGAAGTCCTTGAACAGCGCATGCACGAGCACCGGCATCAGCGTCGGCAACGCATCGGTGCGCGCCTGGGTCGAGGCCCGGCCCTCGTAGAGCCTGGTCGCGTCCGGCGACGCCGCCGTGATGTCGACCTCGAGCCGGTGCCGCCACACCCGGTACTGCCCGTACGTCGATCCGACGACGCCGTAGCTCACCGGCCAGCCGGGTCCCCACGCATAGTGGACCACCCCACCGGGGCCGTAGTACGGCTGCCAGGACCACACTGGCCCGAACTGCGCATAGCCGTAGACCGGCCGCTCGACCGCGACGGCGCGCGGCTCGTCGACCCCGTAGCCGATGCGCACGTGAAGCTGCGCCGACGCCGCATCGGCCGGCACGAGCCCTGCGGCGGCGAGCGCCGCGCGTACCTGCTGCGCGTAGGCGTCGAACTCGAGCCCGCTCGCCTGCCCCTCCTTCGCCTGCACGTCGAATCGCTTGCCGAGCAGTTGCCCGTCTTCGCGATGGAAGGTCGTGACCTGCGCGCTCATCAACGTCGTGCACCCGGACGCCGAGAGCGCCAGCGCGAGCAGCACGGCACCGGTGGCGATGCGGGAATGCGCAGGCCTCGACCGCGACCCGCCGGCAGCGGCGCGATGCGGCATCGATGCGTTCATTGGCGGTTTGCGCTCGGCGTGTTCCATCGTCCGTCCTCTTCGTCCATCGTAGCAGCAACGTCCGCGCCCCGGTTCCGGTCGACAGCGCCGCCGCACCGCCGGTCGGCGACCGGATCCTCGGCGTCACGCGGTGCGGCGCGCCTGTGCTTCCTTTGTATCATCGCCGGATGCACACCATCGACGTCGTCCAGTACCGTTCGCTCCAACCGGGTCCTCGGCTGATCGTGACCGGCGCGGTCCACGGCAACGAAACCTGCGGCCCGACCGCGATCCGCGAGGCGATCGCGCGCTTCTCCGACGGGCAATGGCGACTCGCGCGCGGCACGCTCACGTTCGTGCCGGTCGCCAACCCGGTCGCGTATGCCGCCGGACGGCGCGAGGGCGATCGCAACCTCAACCGCGATTTCAGGCCCTGCGTCTATCCGGAGACGGCCGAGGACCGGATCGCGAACCAGCTCGCGCCGCTGCTCGCGGAACACGAGGTGCTGCTCGACCTGCATTCGTTCTCCGCACCGGGCGAACCGTTCGTGTTCCTCGGCCCCCAGGACAACGACGGCGAACTCGAGCCCTTCGCCCACGAAGCCGCCGAGGCCGCGCTCGCGCTCGCCGCCGGGCCGTCGCGGCTCGTGTATGGCTGGCTGCCCGCGTATGCCAAGGGCGTCGTCAAGCGCGCCTCGGGCAGCGTCGCCTACGGGATCGGGACGACCGAGTACATGCGCCATCGCGGCGGCTATGCCGTCACCGTCGAGTGCGGCCAGCACGCCGACCCCGCGGCGCCGTCGGTGGCCGCGCGGGCGATCGACAACACGCTGCGGCTGCTCGGATTGCGAGACGGCGATGGCGACGGCGGCACGACCGCCGCCGCCGGCGGCGAGCGCGAAATCGAGCTGATCGAGCTCTGCGACGTGATCGACCGGGCGGACCCGGGCGACCGGCTCGCGCGCGAATGGCGCTCCTTCGACCGCCTGGCCGCGGGCGAGCCGATGGCCTGGCGCCACGACGGCAGCGCGATACCCGCGCCGGGCGACGGCTACATCGTCTTCCCGAATCCGAACGCGATGCCCGGACGCGAGTGGTTCTACTTCGCGCGCCCCGGCACCCGGGCGCTGCCGTCGGCGCGACACCGGCGCCGCAGCGCATCGTGAGCAGCGACTCGATCGGGTTGCTCGCGGGGTTCCTGACGACCTTCGCCTTCGTGCCGCAGGTCGTCAAGATCTGGCGATCGCGATCGGCGAGGGACATCTCGATGCCGATGTACCTCGCGTTCACGGTCGGTGTCGCGCTGTGGCTCTGCTACGGCGTGATGACCGCCTCGCTGCCGGTGGTGCTCGCGAACCTCGTGACGCTGGCACTGGCCTGCGCGGTGATCCTGATGAAGCTGCGTTTCGACCGGCGCTGAGCCGCGTCGGCGCGCCCGAACGATCGAGACGGCAGTCAGCGCAGGCGGGCGTCGGGGCGCGCCCCGCGCCACGACGAGCGATCTGGCGCACGCGCCGGCCGGCGATCGAGCGAGGGCGGCGCGCGTCGATGCACCGCCGGCGGCGCCACCACGGCCGGCGGCGTCGCCACGGGCGGCTGCCGTCGCAGCACCTGCGCCGGATGCGGCCGGGTCGTCGCAGGGGCGGGCCTCGGCTGCACGAGCGCGTCGGGCCGCCCTCGCGGCGCGCGAACGTCCGGTGCGACGGCCGGCGGACCGGCGCGCAGCAGCGGATCCGGCCGCGGCGCGCGCCACTCGCGGGGCGCGGACGCAGGCGTGCGTGCAGGCGGCGCCGGCGGCATCACCTGCGGCGGCCGGCCCGGCAGGGGCCGTGCGGCGACCGGCGGCACCCGGCGCCCGTGGTCGACCGGGCGGTACGTTCGATTGACTGCCTCGACATAGCGCGGGGTGTGACGGTAAGGCGGGCGCCATGCGTCGCGGGGCCCGAGGGGGAACCAGCCGGCGCGCGGCGCGACGCCGGCGCGAGCCAGGTCGTGGCGGCCATGGAACCCCACCAGCGCGGGCGCGTAGACCGGCCGTCGAACGTAGCGCCCGGGCACCCACGCCCAGCGCGGGCCGATCGTCACCCATCGCCCGTAGTGGAACGGGGCGAATCCCCAAGGTGCCGCGTCGACCCAGGTCCAGCCCCAGCCCGGCGTCCACACCCAGCGTCCGTCACGGTACGGCGCCCACCCGGGGGCGACGACCGTCGGAAACCAGACCGGGCCCCAGGTGTCGCTCACGTCCCATCGGCCGTGGTCGTCGAGGACGTCGGCGCCGGTCATCGTCGGCGACACGTAACGATAGCTCGGGCGTGCGGAGGCGCGTCGATCGCGATCGTGGCTCCAGTCGTCGAACGCCGTCGGCGCGACGGCACCGGCCGAGCGTACCGCGCCGTCGCGGGTGTCGACCGCCAGCATCTGGCCGAGCCGGACCGGCGAGCGGTTTCCACCGTGCAGGACGACCGCCTCGCCTGCAAGCACCGACACGACCAGACGGTGCTCGGCGTCGTGCTCGATCCGCGTTGCGCCGGCTCCGGGAAGGCGCACGATCGCCTCGCCGGCACGCACCTCGATCGGGATCGGCTCGATGGCGCCGGATCGGCCCGTCGCGATGTCGAGGTCGTCGCCCCAGGCGGCACCCTGCGGCGGGCGTGCATCCTCCCGCCGCGTGCTGACGACGAGGCGGCCGCGCTCCAGGTCGAGCGCGATCAGGTCGTCGTCCATCCGATCCCACGCGATCTCGGACAGGCGATCGAGGCGAAACGCCGTCGTGCCGACACTCGCCTCGGCACGCCCGTCCGGGCCCGTGCGCAGCGCCCCCCTCGCACCGACCGTCTCGTTCAGCAAGGCATCGCGCCACGCGTTCTCACGCAGGTCCCATCGCTGGACCGCCCCCTGCAGCAGGCCGATGCGGCCGGCGATCGACGGCGGGTCCATCGCGGCCTCGATCGGGGCCTCGACGGCGCCGATCGACAGCACCGTGTCCGGCGCAGCCGCGAACCCGGTGGCCGCCCGCACCTGGCCAGACGGCGCCACGGCGATCGGAACGACCTGCATCAGCCATACGAGCAGGCCCGGCAGTAGCCTGTGGTGCAATCGGACCGGCGGGCGTGTCCGCATGGTGCTGACCTCCTCGTGTCGACCTTGAACGCCCCTCGCGCCAGGCCCGTTTACACCGCGTCGCCGCGCCGCTATCGGGCGGCTGCCGGTCGCGGCTTCGAATCGCACTGCCCCGTGACTTTCTGCGCGGTCGCGCTGTCGACGGCCTCGAAGGCGCCGCCGGGCACGCAGCGCCCGAAGGCGACGCTGCCGGTCGTGTCGTCGGGACCGGCGAAGGTGCCGCGCTGGCAGCTCCCGTAGACCCGGGCGTAGGTTTCGTGATTGCGCCCCCGGCAATCGTAGATCGCGATGGTGCCGGCACCGGCCCCGTCGCGATCTGTCGAAGCTCGTGCGCCTGCAACCGAATGCGTCGGATCGTGCTGCGGCGCGCGCGTGTGCGGCCCGCCGACACCGCTACGGCCGGAATCGGCTGCGAGCACCGGCGACGCGGCCGCGAGTGCCCCGATCGCCAGGGCGACCGACACCCTCGCGGCCCGGACCGCAACCGTTGCACCGCCGCGCCCGTCTTCGCCCTCGCGCTTCATGTCCCGCTCGCGTCGTTCATGCGCCACCCTCGACCTCCCTGTGCCGACCTCGTCCTTCGATGCGGGCCTCGTCCGCCGAGTGCCGGCCTCGCGCCGTCGGCTCCCACCCGATGATAGGTCGCCGATCGCCGCGCCTGTCGGCGTCGCCGCGCGTCCGATAACGGCACGCGCCGTGCCGGCGCGTCGTCGCGGCGAGGCATAATCGGCCGCCACCGCGCGAGCGCCGCCGAAACCCCGCGAAAGCACCCGGGTTCGACGCTGCCGGCGCAGCGATCCGACGACTTCAGGAGACCTCTTCCATGCCCCGCATTCCCTACGTCCCGCTCGACAACGCCGGCCCGCCGGACCTCGTCGCGGCGATCCGCAAGCGTCGCGGCGGTGACCTGACCGAGCTCGACCGTATCCTGCTGCACAGCCCGCCGCTCGCGACCGGCTGGAACGAGATGCTCGGGCGGGTCCGCACGGCGCTCTCGCTGCCGGGCCGGCTGCGCGAGATCGCGATGTGCGCGGTCGCGACGCTGAACCGCGCCGAGTACGAGTTCTTCCACCATGCACCGGTGCTGCTGAAGGAAGGCGGAACGCAGGCGCAGGTCGATGCGTTGCGCGACCCGCACGCGGCCGTCTCGAACGCGGCGGTGTTCGACGCCGCCGAGCGCGCGACCATCCAGCTGACGATCGAGATGACCCGCAACATCCAGGTCGCGCCGGCCAGCTTCGACGCGGTGCGTGCCGCGCTCGGCAACGAGCAGAAGGTCGTCGAACTCGTGGCGGTGATCGCGGCCTACAACATGGTGTCGCGCTTTCTCGTCGCCTTCGAGATCGTGCCCGACTGATGACGACGTGGCGTTGGCGACGCGCGCGGCGCGGGGCACCGGTCGCCGCCGCGATCGTCGTGCTGGCCGCCTGCACGAGCGTGTCGACCGGACCGCAGGGCCCGGTGCCGCCGACCGAGGACGCAACGCGCGGGTCCGGTGCCGAAGCGCTTTCCGGCGCGCAGGCGCGCGCGGTGCTCGGCGGGCCGGTGCGCTACCGCTGGACGACGGCGCAGGGCGCGAAGGGCAATGCGATCCTCGACGGCAAGGGCGCGGTGCGACTGTTCTGGGAAACCGGCGCCGTCAACGGGCGGATCCGCTTCAACGAGAACGGCTATTGCACCCGCTACCGAAACGTGCGCGACGGCAAGGAGGACTGCTATCGCCTGTACCGGATCGGTGCCGACGAGTACCGCGTGTTTCGGGTCGATGGCCGGTTCAGCGGCACGATCGTGATCCAGCCGCGACTCTGACCGCCGTCGCGGGGCACGCCTGGCCCACGCCGCGGCGCCGACGTCCTCAGTGACGCAGCCGTTGGCCGATCGAGCGGACCACCCGTGGCGCAGTGCCGTCGACCTGCAGCGCGCGACGGCGCTCGCGCAGCCTGAGATCGGCAGCGGTCATCCGCTCGAAGCGCCTGAGGTGGTCGGCCCAGGTCTCGTCGACGATCGTCTCGGTGAAGCACTGCGGGTCGTCGACGCGGCGAAAGAGCTCCCACGAGAGCGAACCCTGCTGCAGCCTGCTTCGACGCGTATCCTCCATCAGCGCGAGGAACGTGTCGACGTGGACGGCGTCGACGCGGTACTCGATCATCGTCAGCACCGGCCCGGCGCCCGGATCGACGAGGTCCGGGGCGAACGGCGGCGTCACCGGCGCGCTGGCCTCCTCCTCGTCCGCGGGCGGCGCGACGTGCACCCGCGAGGTCGCGACCAGCAGGAGCATCGCCGAGATCGCCGAGACGGCCAGCGCCGTGTGGATGTCGGTCAGGTCGGCGAGCTTGCCCCAGATCAGCGCGCCGACGGCGTTGCTGCCCATCATCACCACCTGGAACACCGACATCGCGCGCGCGCGCACCCAGTCGGGGAGCGCGAGCTGCGCGCTGACCGACAGCGAATTCGCCACGGTGATCCACGCGAGGCCGTTCACGATCATCACCGGCACGGCGACGGCGAGGTTCGGCGACAGCGCGAGCGCGAGGACCGCGAGCGACTGGCAGACGCTGCCCGCGCGCACCATCGTGTCGCTGTTCCAGCGCCTGCGAAGCCGCGGCATCAGGAACACCGCGACGATCGCGCCGCAGCCCAGGCTCGCGATGAGGACCGTGTAGATCGTCGCGCTCTCGCCGTCGAAGTCGCGAGCGAGCAGTGGCAACAGGGCGATCGCCGCAACCGAGTGCACGAAGTACACGCTGGTGCGCAGCAGGATCGGGCGCAACCGGGTCGACTCGCGCACGTAGCGCAGGCCGGCGCGTACCGCGCCGACGAAACGCTCGGCCGGCAGCACCGAGACCTTCGGCTGTCGCTTCCACCGAAGGATCGCGAGCGCGGCGGCGAGCGACAGGACCGCGTTCAGTGCGTAGACGTAGCCGATGCCGGCGCCGGCGATGATCGAGCCGGCGAGCAGCGGGCCGACGATACGCGAGGTGTTCATCGCGATCGCGTTTAGTCCGAGCGCGGCGGGCAGCTGGGTGCGCGGCACCAGCTCGGGCACGATCGCCGAGAACACCGGCCAGCGCATCGCGAGCCCGATGCCGTTGGCGAAGGTCAGCAGGAGCAGCCAGTGCGCCGCCATCAAGTCGAGGAACACCAGCGCACCGCTCGCGATCGCGACCGCCGCGACCCACACCTGCGTGAGGAGGAAGTAGCGCCGCCGGTCGACGATGTCGGCGAGCGCGCCGCTGGGCAGGCCCAGCAGGAACACCGGCAGCGTCGCCGCGGTCTGCACGAGCGCCACCAGCACCGGCGAGGTCGTCAGCGAGGTCATCAGCCAGGCCGCGGCGACGTCGTTCATCCACATGCAGACGTGCGATGCGAGCCAGGTCAGCCAGAGCATCCGGAAGACCGGTTCGC
Source organism: Lautropia sp. (assembly GCA_050248115.1). Taxonomy (GTDB): domain Bacteria; phylum Pseudomonadota; class Gammaproteobacteria; order Burkholderiales; family Burkholderiaceae_E; genus Lautropia. Next base: position 551,293 of record JBFWSZ010000003.1, on the reverse strand, counting down.
GCAGCGGCGCGAGCGCGCCCTCGGCCGCCGCCTGCCGACGGGGCGTCGGCGCGTCCTTCATCGGACCCGGTCCGCGATGGCGGGGGCTGCCGGCCGGTGCCGGCGTCGAAGCAGCGCCGCGCCGACGACGACGAGCACGCCCATCGCGCACGCGAACCAGAGCGCCGCGCGCTCGCCGCCGCCGTCCATGATCCACGCGAACACGAGCGGCGCGCCGGCGGCCAGGTAGAAGCCGGGCGCGAGCAGCCGTCCGACCCGGGCGCCGTAGCCCGCCGCGGAGAACAGCGCGAGCGGCACCGTGCCGCGCGTGATCGTCAGCAGCCCGTTGCCCGCGCCGTAGAAGAACGCGAAGCCGAGCGCGGCGGGCAGGCTCCACAGGCCGAGCGGCCCGATCACGAAGCCGGCGACGAGCAGCGCGCTGGCACCGAGGTTCAGGCTGAGCGGCTCGACCCGCGCGCCGAAGAGCACTTCGGCGAGGCGGGCGAGCGACTGGCCGATGCCCCTGAGCGCCGACACCCAGACCGCCGCCGCCGCAGACACGCCAACCCCGGCGAGCAGGCCGATCATGTGCGCCGACATCGCCGCATTGAGGAAGCTGGCGATCGCGAAGATCGCGGCGAAGAGCGCGGCGTCGAGCCGGTCGACCTCGACGCGGGGCGGCGCGTCCTGGGCGGTCGCGGCAGGCGGCTCGGCGGGCGTTGGCGCCGTCGCCTGCGCCGGCGACGGCAACGGCGACGGCGTTTGGGGCGCGGGCGATATCGCGGGGATGACGGCATGGAGCGCGACGGTCGCCAGCGCGATCGCCGCGTACACGAACACCGCGCCGCGCCAGCCGATGGATTCGGCGAGCGCGTGCCCCACCGGCCAGAACACGGTCGACGCCAGGCCGCCGAGCAGCGTGATCTGAGCGATCGGACGGCGCGCCCCGGGTCCGAGCAGCCTGACGAGGGTCGCGAACGCGGCGTCGTAGAGCGTCAGGCGCATCGCGACGCCCATCACCGCCCACGCGAGCGAGAAGCCCCATGCTTCCCGGCTCGACGCGAGCAGCACGCAGGCGAGCGCGAGCAGCGCCGAACCCGCCATCATCACGCCGCGACCGCCGAAGCGGTCGACCAGCCGACCGGCCCAGCCCGAGCCCAGGCCCATCACCAGCAGCGCGAGCGAGAAACCCGCGTGCACCGCGGTGCGCGCCCAGCCGAAGTCGTCGGCGATGCGCTCGCCGAACACGCCGACGAGATAGTAGGAGATGCCCCAGCAGACGAGCTGCGAGACGCCGAGCAGCAGCGTCAGCGCTGGGCCGGTGGAGACGGTGGGCATTCGCATGGGGAGGCGTCGGCTGCGCAGGTGTACATTCGCGATTCGCCGCGCGATGCCGATCGGCGTCGCGCAACGCCTTCGACCGGCGGATTGTAGTCACTGGAGCGAACGACCCATGGATCTCGGATTGGACGGCAAGACGGCCGTCGTCACCGGCGCGAGCAGCGGCATCGGACGCGCGATCGCGCTCGAACTGGCAACCGAGGGGGTCCGGCTGTGCGTGACGGGCCGACGGCGCGAGCAGCTCGACGCGGTGTGCGACGAGGTGGTCGCCAAGGGGGGCGAGCGGCCGGTCGTCGTGATCGGCGACGCGATGGGCGAGACCTACGTCGGGTCGATCGCGAAGGCCGCGCTGGCCGCGTTCGGGACCGTCGACATCCTGGTCAACAATGCCGGCGGCAGCCGCCCTTTCACACTGGACGCGACCGAGACGGCGTGGGACGAGGCACTGACGCTCAACTTCACGCGCCACCGGCAGCTCACGCACGCGCTGCTCGACGCGATGATCGCCCGGGGCTGGGGACGCATCGTCAACATCACCGGCAAGTCCGAGCCCGACGGCGTGAACGGCGCGTTCTGCGCCAAGGCGGCGATCCACTCCTGGGCGAAGGGCCTGTCGCGCGAGGTCGGGCGTCACGGCATCACCGTCAACTGCATCCCGCCCGGACGGGTGATCAGCGACCAGATCCTGCGCAACTACACGCCCGAGTACCGTGCCTGGCAGTCGGAGCACGAGATCCCGGTCGGCCGCTACGGCGAGGCGGAGGAACTCGCCGCGCTGGTCGCGTTTCTCGCGTCGCCGCGGGCGGCCTACATCACCGGCACGGTGATCCCGGTCGACGGCGGGCTTCGTCGATACCAGTTCTAGCCCGGCGCCTCACGGCGCCCGAGCATCGTGCCGGGCCGCCGCCCCCCCTGAAGGAGACACGCACATGCAACGCAGGACCTTTCTCGCTGCAACGATGGCGGGCGGACTCACCGCCGGGCTCGGCGCACGCGCCGCCGCGGACGCGTTCCCGTCGCGACCGATCCGCTTCATCATCCCGTTCTCCCCGGGTGGCACGTCCGAGATCGTCGCGCGAACGGTGTCGAAGGAGATGGGCGATTTCCTCGGGCAGAACATCGTCGTCGAGAGCAAGGCCGGCGGCGCGGGCACGATCGCGATGGCCGAGGCCGCGAAGAGCGACGCGGACGGCTACACGATGATCCTGACGCACATCGGCACGATGGCGGTCAATCCGTACGCGATGGGTACCCAGTCATTCGACGTGAACAAGGACTTCTCGCCGGTCGCGCTGCTGGTCCGGGTGCCGAACCTGTTCGTGATCCACGCCGACGTGCCGGCGAAGGACTTCCACGCGTTCATCGCGCTCGCGCGCAGCAAGCCGGGCGAACTCAACTACGGGTCGGCGGGCTTCGGCAGCGCCGGCCACCTGGCGTACGAATACCTGAAGCTCGTCACCAAGATCGACCTGGCGCACATCGCCTACCGGGGAACCGGACCGCAGCTGGTCGACCTGCTCGCCGGTCGCACGCAGACCGCGTCGGCCGGCACGCCGGCGCTGCTGCCGCACATCCGCAGCGGCAAGCTGCGGGTCATCGCGACCGGCAACCCGACGCGGATCCCGACGCTGCCGGATACGCCCACGGTCGCCGAGCTCGGTTACCCCGGCTTCCAGACCACGCAGTGGTACGGCATCCACGTGCGCGCCGGCACCCCGGCGCCGATCGTCGCGCGGCTGAGCGCCGCGGCGGGACACGCGCTGAAGGCCAGGGCCGTCAACGAGCGCTTCGCGAAGGACGACGCGACCCCGGGCGAGGGCTCGTCGCAGGCCTACCAGGCCTTCATCGCCGAGGAACAGGCGCGCTGGAAGACCGTGGTCGAGACGGCGAAGATCCGGATCAACTAGGGCCTGTTCGCACTACGCTCGTGCCCGCGCCGGGGTGCCGCAGGCCGCAGGGCAAGGCGCGAGCGAGGCCGCGTGCGTGCCGCACGCAACGAGCGAGCAACGCGGCCCTGCGGCCTGCGGCGCCCCGGCCCTTCGGGTGATCTCGGCGAATGCGCGCCAGCCGCGTTGCGAATGCTCGCCATAGCTGCGGCTATGGCTGCGCTTCGCGCCTTGCTGGCGGGCATTGGCCGAGTCACGCGGGCGCGCGCGTAGTGCGAACAGGCCCAAGCGCACCGCGGGCGTGCGCGGGCCCGGCGCCACCGGCACGACCGGTCAAGGCGCCAGCAGCCGGACCGACTCCGCACGGGACGGGTCGCCGGCCGACGGCGAGACGCTGACGCGGCGGCCGACCGTCAGCGCGTCGACGCCCACGGGCTCGCCGTCCACGCCCTCGATGCGCGCGCGCGTGATGTCGACCCGCCGCTCGTCGACCTGCAGGCAGGCGCCCGTGCGCGCGACGATCGTGCCGACGAAGGCCCCGGCGTCGGCGTTCGGCGGCACCGCACAGGCGCCGTCGACGCCCGGCGCGGCCGGCGCGGGCCCCGACACGACGTCGCCCGGCGTGAGCGCCGCCTCCGGCACGCCGGTGCCGCCGCTGCCCGGATCGCTGCAGGCCGCGAAGCCCGCGGCGAGCAGACAGGTGGCCGCGATGCCGGCGAGGCGCGCGCGCGTCACCGCCCCGCCCCATCCGCGTCGCGGCGGCGTCGGGCGGGCGCGGCGCGATCGATGTCCGGCCCGGGTTCGCCGACCCACGAGTACATTCCCAGGCGCACCCGGTGCGACCGCTCGACGCCCGATCGGCGGTCGGCGTCGAACAGCGCGCGTGCGAGCGGCATCATCGTGTCGAAGACCTGCTGCCAGGCCTGCAGCGAGCGCTGGTTGAAGACCCGCGCCGATTCGGCCGAGAACCCGTCGGAGAAGATCGCCTGCTCCAGGTAGCGCGGCCCGCTCGCGGCCAGGTTCGCGACGATCGCCGACGCGTGATCGGCCAGGTTCGAGACCGCCAGCGAGGCCATCTGCCGATCGTCGCCCACCGGCACGAAGGCCGAGCGCGCCAGGCGCAGCCGATCTCCGGGCCGGGATTCGACGATGCCCAGCCGCATCAGTTCGCCGAGCACCGTGCGCGGATGGACGTCGCGGGTGACCGCCTGCGCGAGCGATTCGAAGCTCGGCGCGAGCGGGTCGTCCGCCCTCGGCTGGCGCGCGAGTTGCCGCGGCGCGCCGCGCGCGGTGAGGTAGCGTGGATCCGAGCGCCAGCGCGCGAACACCTGCATCGCGACCGAGGCGCCGCGCGCAGCCGTCGGCGCTGCGCTCGTGCGGATGCGCCGGACGTCCTTGCGGTGGACGCCGGTCATGACCGCGATGCCCGAATCGGTGACGGCGCTGCCGCTGGCACCGGACGTTCGCGCCGCCGCGTCGCGGCCCGGCGGCGTCGCGCGAACCGCCTCGCGCACCAGTGCGATCTTGAGCCCGTCGATCAGCGCGGGCAGCTGGATGCCCTCGCGCAGCGCGAGCGCGGCGAGCGGCTCGAGCAGCGCCTGCGCCAGCGCCTCGCCGGCGGTGGGTCCGACGGCTGGTCCGGCGGTGGGTCCATCGGAGGATGCCGGCCGGCCGCTCGGCGCGGGCCGGTTCGGGGGCTGGCTGGAAGGCGAAGGCGAAGGCGCGCCGGAATCGTCCATGAATGGGATTTTATCCCACCCGTTGCTTTTCGGCAATGAATGGGATATTTTCCCATTGTGTCCACGCCGGACCGGCGAGGCAATCGATCGAAAGGAGCGAGCCGTGGCGATGCGCAACAGGGATTCGACCTGCAGGCAGCTTGAAGCGAAAGCGCAGGGCGTGGACGTCGCGGCGCCGGTGCCCGCTCCCGGCGACACGGCGGGTCCGGCGCGACGCACCTTGGTCGCGCTGGCGCTGTGCGCGCTGGCGGCCTGCTCGGGCGGCGGCGAAGCCGACCCCGAGCCGACCGATGCGGTGGCGCTGAAGTCGTTCTCCGGGCCCGCCGCCTGCACCGAACTGGCGGCGCACGTCCGAGGCGCCGCCGAATCGATGATGCGCGAGCAGTTCGACGCAGGCGCCGGCGTCGGCGAAGCCGTAATGGGCGCGCCGGTGCCGGTCGCGGCACCGGCGCCGTCGGCGCCCGGTACGGCGGCCGACGGCAATGCAGCCGACGCCGCCGGCGCCCGGTTCTCCGGCACCACGGTCCGCACCGATGGCGTCGACGAACCCGATCAGGTCAAGAACGACGGCCGGCGGCTCTTCACGTTGCGAAGCGATGCCGGACGGCTCGTGCTCAGCCGCGTCGGCCTCGTGCCCGCCACGGCGATGACGCTGCAGGCGCAGGTCGCGTGGCCTGCGTCGGCCGCCGGCGAGGCGGCGGCGGGGCTGTTCCTGATCGACGACGCGCGTCTGGTGGCGCTGAGTACCGGCGGCGGCTACGGGACCCCGTTGCCGCTGCCGGCGACCGCGGTCGACGCGGCGCCGGTACCTGCGGGCGTCGCGTCGACCGCAGCGACGGGAACGGCGCCGATCTGCGTCGAGTCCGGCTGCGGCTTCGTCCCCGCTTCGCCACCGTGGGTGCGTCTGCGGCTCGTCGACGCCGGGTCGGACACCCTCGCGACCGGCTGGACGGTCGAGATCGCCGGGCGCCTGATCGGCGCACGTCGCATCGGCGACAAGCTGTACGTCGCGACGCAGTCGGACCTTCGGCTGCCCGACGGGGTCCGGTTCTACCCCGACGCCTCGAGCCCGGCCGCCGAGTCGATCGACGCGTTGAAGTCGTCCAACGCGCGGCTGATCGCCGCGGCGCCGCTTTCGTTCTGGCTGTCGCCGCTGGCCGCGCCGGCATCCGCCGCGCCCGGCGCTGCCACGGTGCCCGCGAGCGAGCCGACGCCCGCCGAGTGCGCAAGCTTCGCGCGGACCGGCGTCGCGACACGCCCCGGATGGCTTCGCGTCAGTACGATCGACCTCGCGACGCGCAGCGTCGCGCACCAGACCGTGCTCGCGAACGCCAGCGGCCTGTACGTGTCCGCGCGATCGGTGATCCTCACGACCCCGCAGTGGCATCGCGACGCGGCCGGCAGCCCGGCCACGATCGTCCACCGCTTCGCATTCGACGCACGGGGCGTGCCGAATCACGATGCGTCGGGTCGCTTCCCCGGCCTGCTGCTCGACGACTACGCGATCGACGAACGCGCCGACGGCGTGATCCGCGTGGTCGCGATGCAGTCCGACCGGAGCGGCTCCTGGACGACGCTCGAGAGCCTGGGGCGTACCCCGGCGCAGGACGGCGCACGCCTCGAGAGTCTCGGGCGCAGCGCGCCGATCGCGCGCGGCGAGACCCTGCGCGCGGCGCGCTTCATCGGCGATCGCGTCTACTTCGTGACCTTTCGAAACGTCGACCCGTTCTTCGTCTACGACCTCGCCGACCCGGCGAGACCGCTCGCGCTCGGCGAATTGAAGGTTCCCGGCTTCTCGACCTGGCTGCAACCGGTGGGCGACACGCACCTGCTCGGCATCGGCTACGACGACGGCGGCTGGCCCCGGCGCATCAAGGCGAGCCTGTTCGACGTCAGCGACCCGGGCTCGCCGCGCGAGCAGGCGACGCTCGCGCTGGGCGAGAGCTTCACCGACAGCGACGCGCTGTGGGACCCGCACGCGTTCACGTGGCTCGGGGCCCCGGATCCCGCCGACGGCGGCACGATGGCGATCCCGGTGCGCAGTTACGCCTACCCGGCCTACGGCACGGCCGACGAGTCCGGCATCCGGATCGTCGACGTCTCGCCGCGGTCAGCGAGCGCGCCCCTGGCACTGCGGGGCACGCTCGACATGGCGGACCTGCGCGGGCAGAGCGTGCCCGGCGTGCCGGCGGCCGAGTACGGCTGGCGCACGACCGACCCCAGGCGATCGGTGGTCATCGACGACGTCGTATACGGCGTCGCCGACGGCGCGGTGCGCGCCGCGCGCCTGGACCAGCCGTCGATTCCGCTCGCGACGGTGCGGCTGCGCTGAACGACGGGTCAGCAGACGGTCGGCGTGACCGCGCCGTCCATCGACAGGATCGCGCCGGTCACGTAGCTCGCCTTGTCCGACGCGAGGAACACGACCGCATTCGCAATCTCGGCCGGCTCGGCGATGCGGCCGAGCGGCAGCCGGGCAGTCGCGCGAGCGATCGCCTCGTCGGGGGCGATGCCCTGCAGCCGCGCGTCGGCGCGCATTCCTTCCTGCAGGCGCTCGGTCATCGTGAGCCCCGGATTGACCGCGACCACACGCACCCCCTGCCCCGCGTACGCATTCGCGAGGCCCGCCGTCACCAGCATCAGCGCCGCGTTCGCCGCGCCGCCGGGCAGGTGCGTCGGCGAAGCGACCTTGCCGCCGGCGCCGATGACGTTGACGATCACGCCGCGGCCACGGCCGGCCATGCGCTTCACCACCGCGTTCATCGGATAGACGTACGAGAAGTACTTCGCCTGCATCGCGTCCTGGAACGCCTGCGGCGTCAGTTCGGCCGGCGGCATGCGCCGCGCCGCGCCGGCGGAGGTCACGAGCACGTCGATCGGACCGAGCGCGCGCTCCGCGGCCTCGACGAGCGCCTCGACCGCGGCCGGGTCGCCCATGTCCGCCGCGCGGGTCCAGGGAGCGGCGCCGTCCGCCGCGAGCGCGTCGGCCGCGGCCTTCAGGTTGCCGTCGCTGCGCGAAGTCAGCGCGAGTCGCGCGCCCTCCTGCGCGAAGCCGGCTGCGCAGGCCAGGCCGATGCCCTTGCTCCCACCCGTGATCAGGACGACCTTGTCCTTCAATCCCAGTTCCATCGCATTCTCCTCAGGGTTGCGGCGCGAAACGCGTCCGCCTCTACCGTTTCCGGATCGACCGCCGATGGTATGAGCGCAACGCCCGGGATGACGAGCGGCGGCATGCCGGAAACCGCACGCCGCGTGCTGCGATACAATCGAGCGATCCCGGCATCCCCCAATCGGCCGGGATCGAGCCCAGACCGAGCAAGGGCGCTACGCTGCGCCGCCATCGCGGGTCGGGCCACATCCGAGCACCCCCTGCCGGATACAACCTTCACTTCGTCGGCCGGATTGGATGCTGCCCGTACTGCGGGCCGCAGGTCGAACGTTGGAGCTTCACGATTGACTGAGCACACTCCCCTTCCCGCGAACAAGTTCGCAGCCCTCGGCCTGTCCGAACAACTCGTCAAGGCCGTCGCAGACGCCGGCTACGACACGCCCACGCCGATCCAGGCGAAGGCGATCCCGATGGTGCTGACCGGTCGCGACCTGCTCGCGGCCGCGCAGACCGGCACGGGCAAGACGGCAGGCTTCACGCTGCCGATCCTGCAGCTGCTGTCGACACGCCCGCTCGCCACCCGAAAGCCCGGCGCGCCGCGCGTGCTGGTACTGACACCGACGCGCGAACTGACCGCACAGGTCGCCGAGTCGGTCGACCGCTACGGCGCGCACTCTCGCGTGCGATCGCTGGTCATCTTCGGCGGCGTCAACATCAACCCGCAGATCCAGGCGCTGCGCCGCCCGGTCGACATCCTCGTCGCGACGCCGGGTCGACTGCTCGACCACGCCGGCCAACGCACGCTGGACCTGTCGGCGGTCGAGATCTTCGTGCTCGACGAAGCCGACCGGATGCTCGACATGGGCTTCATCCACGACATCAAGCGCGTGATCCGGCTGCTGCCCCGCGAGCGCCAGAACCTGCTGTTCTCGGCGACCTTCTCGCCGGAGATCCGGGAGCTCGCCCGCGGCCTGCTGAACGACCCGGCCGAGGTCGACGTCGCGCCGCGCAACACGGCCTCCGAACTGGTGCACCAGACGGTGCACCTGGTCGCGAAGGACCGCAAGCGCGCGCTGCTGTCGTATCTGATCGGCTCGAAGCGCTGGACGCAGGTGCTGGTGTTCACCAAGACCAAGCACGGTGCGAACCGGCTCGCCGAGCAGCTCGGCAAGGACGGCATCGAGGCGATGGCGATCCACGGCAACAAGAGCCAGGGCGCGCGGACCCGGGCGCTCGGCCAGTTCAAGGACGGCACGCTGCCGGTACTGGTTGCGACCGACATCGCCGCGCGCGGCCTGGACATCGACGAACTCCCGCACGTCGTCAACTACGAGCTGCCGAACGTGCCCGAGGACTACGTGCACCGGATCGGACGTACCGGGCGCGCCGGCCGCGAGGGATCCGCGGTGTCGCTGGTCGACGGCGAGGAGATCAAGCTGCTCGCCGCGATCGAACGCCTGATCCGGCGGCCGATCGAGCGCGTCGACGTGGCGGGCTACACCGGTCTGGACGCCTCGTTTGGCGCGTCTCGCGCCGGTGCGCCGCCCGAGCCGCGGCGCACGCACGAACACGGCGGCGTACCGTCGCGAGGCGGCCAGCGCAGCGGCGAAGGCGGCCGCGGCGGAGCCGGTCGCAACGGCGGCGGCGGCGGCGGCCGCGGCGCCCGCGCCGGCGCGGGAGGTGGCAGCTTCTCCGGCGGGCGCGGCGCGGCGCAGTCGCCGGGCGGCCAACGCCCGGCCAGGCTGCCGGCGAAGATCGGCTGAAGCGCGCGTCGCCGGCGCGCGCAGGCGCGCCCGGCTTCAGACGCCGAGGTAGCGTTCGACGACCTCGGGCGCTGCCGCCAGCGCGGCACTGCTGCCCTGCCAGGCGACGGTGCCCTTCTCGACGATCACATGGCGCTCGGCGAGGTCGAGCAGCGGCCTGAGGTTCTTGTCGACGACGATCATCGACAGGCCCTCGGCCTTGAGGGTGCGCAGGCAGTTCCAGATCTCCAGGCGGATCAGCGGCGCGAGGCCTTCGGTCGCCTCGTCCAGCACGAGCAGCTTCGGGTTGGTCATCAGCGCCCGACCGACCGCGAGCATCTGCTGCTCCCCGCCCGACAGGCCGGAGGCCAGCTGCGACGCCCGCTCCTGCAGCCGGGGAAACAGTCGCCATACCCGATCGAGCGTCCACGGCGAGCTGCCGGCATTGCGAAGCGATGCCGTCGCGACGAGGTTCTCCCGCACCGTCAACGTCGGAAACACCTGGCGTCCTTCCGGCACGAGGCCGACACCCGCCCGCGCGATCCGGTGCGACGGCCAGCCCTCGACCGATCGGCCGTCGAACACGATCCGCCCGCCGGACGCGCGGTGCATGCCGGTGAGGCACTTGATCGTCGTCGACTTGCCCATGCCATTGCGACCGAGAAGCGTGAGCACCTCGCCTGCACCGAGCGAGAAGTCGATGCCGAACAGCACCTGGCTCGAGCCGTATCCGGCGAGCAGGCCTTCGACCCGCAGCAGTGCTTCGCTCATCGGTCGGCCACGGGCGTCACGCGATCATGTCCTCGTCGCCGAGATACGCGCTGCGCACTTCCGGGTGCTCGCGTATCGCCTGTGGCGTGCCGCTCGCGATCACGCGTCCGTACACCAGCACGCTGATGCGATCGGCGAGCGCGAAGACCGCGTTCATGTCGTGCTCGATCAGCAGGATCGGATAGCGGCCGCGCAGCGACTGCAGCAATGCGACCATCGTATCGGACTCGGCACTGCTCATGCCGGCGAGCGGTTCGTCGAGCAGCAGCACCGAGGGCTCGAGCGCGAGCGCCATCGCGAGTTCGAGCTGGCGGTGCTCGCCGTGCCCCAGATCGCCCGCGGGCACGTCGACGAGCGAACCGAGTCCGACGCGCGCGACGACCGAACGCGCCCGCTCGAGCGCCGCCGTCTGCCGGCGCAGCGGCGACCACGGGTCGAAGAAGCGGGCCAGCGCGCCGGCGCCGGCGGCGTGTCCACCGGCCCGCAACTCGCCCTGCAGCGACGCCATCGCGACGTTCTCGAGCGTCGTGAAGTCGGGGCAGAACTGGGTGATCTGGTAGGAGCGCGCGAGTCCGAGCCTGGCCCGCGCGTCGACCGGCAGTCGGGTCACGTCGCGTTCGCCGAGCCAGACCCGGCCCTCGTCCGGACGAAGCTCGCCGGACAGCTGGCCGACCAGCGTGGTCTTGCCCGCGCCGTTCGGACCGATCAGCGCGTGGAGCTCCCCCGGTTCGAGTGCGAGGTCGACGTGATCGGTCGCGAGCAGGCCACCGAAGCGCTTGACGAGTCCCTCGGTGCGAAGCGCCGCGCCCGTCGGCCTGGCCTGGTCGCGACGCTTCGCGTCCGCCTCGCGGGGGCTGGCGCCGGCCTGCGGCATCATCGCGTCGCCCGTGCACGCCTGGCCGCGGCGTCGGCGCGCTCGCGCTTCGTCGACCACGCGTGCAGCGCGCCGTACACGCCCTGGCGCGCGAGCAGCACGACCAGCACGATCGCGACACCCAGCGGCGCCATCCAGTGGACGGTCCAGGTCGCGAGGTACTCCTCCAGCAGCAGCAGCACCAGTGCGCCGACCAGCGGGCCGAGCACGGTGCCGATGCCGCCGAGCATCACGATCACGATCAGCTCGCCGGAGAGGTTCCAGGCGGCGTAGCTCGGCGATGCGTAGGAAGTGAGGTGCGCGAGGAGGAAGCCGGCCACGGCCGCGACCATCGCCGACAGCACCCACGCGAGCAGCTTGAAGCGAAGCACCGGGTAGCCGAGCGCGAGCAGGCGACGCTCGTTGCTGCGGATCCCGCGCAGCACGTGGCCCAGCCGCGAGTGCACCAGCCGCCAGCCGAGGAACAGGACCGCGACGAGCGTGGCGAAGATCAGGTAGTAGAGCGTGCGGGCGTCGGCGAGATCGAAGGGGGCGAGCCGCGCCGCGCCGGCGAGCCGGATGCCGTCGTCTCCGCCGTACTGCTTCAGCGAGATGCCGAGGAAGAAGAACATCTGCGCGAAGGCCAGCGTGATCATGATGAAGCCCATGCCGCGGGTGCGCAGCACGACCAGCCCGGTCGCCAGCGCGACGACCAGCGCCGCGGCGATCGCGACCGAGAGCTGGATCCAGCCGCCGACGACCCCGTGGAAGTCGAGCACGCCGACCGCGTACGCGCCGAGCGCGACGAACAGCGCGTGACCGAAGCTGACGAGCCCGGTGTAGCCGATCAGCAGGTTGAGCGCGCTGGCCGCGATCGCATAGATCATGATCCGGCCGTACTGCGTCAGGTAGAACGGGGCGTCGAACAGCGCCGCGTACGCTGGCACCGCGGCGAGGAACCCGAGCAGCAGCAGTGCGAACCAGGCGCGCGGCGCGCGCCAGCCGATCGCCTCCGGCAGCAGCGAGTCGGCGCCGGCGGCGACGGGTGGCGCGACGGCAGGCGCGCGGTGCTCAGCCACGCCGCACCGGAAACAGCCCGCCGGGCTTGAACGCCAGCACGATCGCCATCAGGAGATAGACGAGCATCGACGCAATGGCAGGGCCCGCGGCCTGTGCGACGTTGCCGCTGACGAGCGAGCCCATCCAGATCGGCAGGAACACCTTGCCGATCGTGTCGACGACGCCGATGATCAGCGCAGCGAGGAATGCGCCGCGGATCGAGCCGATGCCGCCGACGATGATCACGACGAGGGTCTGGATCAGCACCGAATCGCCCATGCCGGACTGGACCGAGAAGATCGGCGCCATCATCGCGCCGGCCAGCCCGGCCAGGCCGGCGCCCAGGCCGAAGATCATCATGTTCAGTCGACGGATGTCCACCCCGAGTGCCGACACCATCGGCGCGTTGCTCGCACCCGCGCGGATCAGCATGCCGATGCGCGTGCGATTGATCAGCCACCACAGGAACACGGCGACACCCAGGCCGACGCCGATGATCGCGAAACGATACGACGAGTAGTTGAAGCCGAACAGTTGCACGGTGCCCGACAGCGCGTCGGGCACCTCGGCGTACAGCGGGCTGCTGCCCCAGACGATCACGACCAGTTCGTTGAAGAAGAGCACGAGGCCGAAGGTCGCGAGTACCTGGTCGAGGTGCGTACGCGAATAGAGTCCGGCCAGCACGACGCGATCGACGAGCACCCCGGTCGCCACCGTGGCGGGCACGGCGATCGCGAGCGCGAGCAGGAACGAGCCGGTGGCGCCGAGTGCCGCCGCGGTGAAGAAGGCACCCAGCATGTAGAGCGAGCCGTGCGCCAGGTTCACGAAGTCCATGATGCCGAAGATCAGCGTCAACCCGGCGGCGAGCAGGAACAGCAGCACGCCGTACTGCAGGCCATTGAGCACCTGCGTGACGACGAGGCCCGCCATCATCGGCGTGTCAACGGGCCGGGCCGATCAGCCGGCATCTACTTCTTCAGCGGGCACTTGTCGTGGTACACGTCCTGCGCATCGACCATCGGCGTCGCGATGGTCTTGAGGTTGTTGCGCCCCTTCGCGTCCTTCACGACCTCGAAGACGTGGAAGTCCTGGATCGGGAACTGGTTGTTGTTGAACACCATCCTCTTGCCGCGGATCGAGTCGTAGTCGGCGGCCTGCAGCGCCTTGCGGAACGCCTCGTGGTCGTCGATCCGGCCACCGACCTTCGCGATCGCCGAATCGAGCAGCAGCGCGGCCTCGTAGGACTGCGCGGCGTACTGCGACGGGATCCGGTTGTACTTCTTCTCGAAGGCAGCGACGAAATCGGCGTTCGCCTTGCCCTTGGTGTCCGGCCCCCAGAAGGTGCCGGCGATCACGCCGAGCGCCGCGTCGCCCATCGCGGGCAGCCCGATGCCGTCGGTGGTCGACGCGGTCAGCAGCGGGATCTTCTTCATCAGGCCCGCCTGGTTGAACTGCTTGACGAAGTTGATCCCGAGGCCGCCCGGCAGGAACGCGAAGATCGCGTCCGGCGACGCGGCGGCGATCTGGGCGATCTCGGCCGAGAAGTCCTGCGTGTTCAGCGCCGGCCACAGTTCGAGGCTGGTCGGCTTGCCGTAGCGGCGCTTGAAGCCGGCGACGAAATCCTTGCCCGCCTGGTAGTTCGGGGCGATCGTGACCACCTTGCCGTAGGCCTTGTCGGCCGCGTACTTGCCGACGACCTCGGCCTGCTGTCCGTTCTCCCAGGAGGTGGAGAAGAAGTACGGCGAGCACTTCTCGCCGGCCACCGGCGAGGGACCGGCGTTCGAGCCGATCAGGAACACCTTCTTGTCGGTGATCTGCTTGTGCACCGCCATCATGATGTTGGAGAAGGTGACACCGGTGATGATCTGCACCTTCTCCTTGTCGATGAACTTGTCGGCGATCTGGACGGCGACCGGCGGCTTGAGCTGCGAGTCCTCGCGGAGCACGGTGACCGGCTGCCCGCCGAGCTTGCCGCCGTTGCGCTCGACGACCATCATCAGCGCGTCGTACTGGTCCTGCCCGAGTGGCCCCTGCGGCCCGGAAAGCTCGGCCATGAAGCCGATCCGGATCTCGGCACCGGCCGCCAGCGGGAAGGCGAGCGCGGCCGCGAGCGCGGCGCCGGCCAGCGCCGTGCCGCGACGGCGGGGCGCGTCGGCCGGTATGCGCTTGGACTGGTATGGGGTCATGGACGTGTCTCCTCGATGCAATGGCGATGGGGAAAGATAACCGATGATCTTCGGCGAGGGCCGGTGACGCTGCAATCCGGGTTTACCTTGTCGATCGAGCGCCGGCGAGGCGGGGCCGCCCGATAGCCCGACCGGCCGGGCGGCATCGCGCATCGCGTGCTCACGCCGGCGCCCGGCTAAGCCCCGGGTGCAGGTGGCCGCAGGCGCTGCAGACGCGCAGGCGCTCGTCGCCGTAGAAGCGCTCGAAGAGCGGCGGCAGGTCGTCGACGATGCTGGCCAGCTGCACCTCGATCCGGTGAACGAGCGCATGGCACGCGGGGCAGTACCATTCGAAGCCGTCGAGCATGCCGGGCGGGCGCTTGCGCTCGATCACGAGGCACAGGCTGCCGGCCTCGGGTCGCTGCGGCGAATGACGCACGTGCGGCGGCAACAGGAAGATGTCGCCTTCGCCGAGGGCGATGCTGCCCGGGCCGTCGGGGCCCATCGTGTCGAGCGACGCGTTGCCCTTGAACTGATAGAAGAATTCCTCGAGCGGGTCGTCGTGAAAGTCGGTGCGGTGGTTCGGTCCGCCCACGACCGTCACGATGAAGTCCGCGTCGGCCCAGACCTGCTGGTTACCCACCGGCGGCCTGAGCAGGTGCGCGTGTTCGTCGATCCATCGCTGGAAGTTCAGTGGTGGTCCGTATCCTGTCATCGTCGTTCTCCCTCCTTCCGTCGGATTGCCGCGCCATGAAAGCACGTGATGAAAGCTGATGCCCGGCGCGCCGGACGACCGGCCGCCGTCGCGGGCGCCGGTGCCGGCCTGGGCGGCCTTTCGCTGGGCCAGCTGCGCGCCTTCGTCGCGGTCGCGGAGTCGAGCAGCTTCTCCGCGGCCGGCGAGCGCCTGCACCTGACACCGTCGGCGATCTCGGTACTGATCAAGACGCTCGAATCGCGCCTCGGCGCGACGCTCTTCAATCGACGCGCGCGCCGCTTCGGCATCACCGCGCTCGGCGCGGAGCTGTTGCCGCACGTGCGCCGCGTGCTCGCCGACCTGCAGCACGCGCTCGCGCTCGTCGAGCAGACGCTCGCGCGCGACCGCGGACGCGTCGTCGTCGCGACGACCCCGTGGCTCGCGGCGGGACTCGTGCCCGACTCGCTCGCAGGCTTCAGGCGCGCGATGCCCGGCATCGAACTGGATCTGCTCGACATCCCGGCCGAGCGTCTCGCGTCGAGCGTCATCGACGGCGACGCGGACGTTGCGATCGGCACGCTGGAAGCGCCCCGCGCGGAACTCGAGACGATCGAACTGCATCGCGACGCGTTGATGCTCGCGGTGCCGCCGGGACACCGCCTCGCGCGCGTGCGCCAGGCGACGTGGCGGTCGCTGCGCGACGAGCGCCTCGTCGAGCTCACGCCCGGAAGCGGCATCCGCGCGCTGACGCGCCAGACCCTCGCGTCGATCGGGCTTGCACCGGCAGCCGGGCCGCAGGTCAACCAGGTGTCGACCGCGCTCGCGCTCGTCGCCGCCGGACTCGGCGTCGCGGTCCTCCCGGCATTCACGCTGCGCGACGCCGAACCCGCACGCTGCGTCGTGCTGCCGCTCGCGAGGCCGCGCGTCGAGCGGGCGATCTGCGCGATCGTGCATCGGCTGCGCGAGCCCACGCCGGCCGCCGCGGCGCTGCTCGCCCACGTCGAGCGCGACCTTCCGCCACGCCTGCGTCCGCGCACCTGAGCCCCGTTGCGTCCGGGCACGCGCGGCGGCTTCATGGTGCGGCCTCGCCGCGCGCGAGCAGTCGCATCGCGAGCACGTGCGCAAGGTGGGCCCGATAGCCGGCGCTGGCGTGCAGGTCGTCGTCGAAGGCCGCTTCGGGCAGCGCGGCGGCGACCGCCGCGGCGGCGACCGACGGCGACTCGTGCGCGGCGGCGGCGCCGGTCCACGCCTTCGCGAGCAGCGTCTCGAGTGCGTTCGCGCGGAACACGCCGCGCCCCGAGCCGGTGATCGCCACGCGCGGCGGCCGATCGGCCGCGAACGAGACGGCGACGCCGACGAGCGCGAAGCGCGACGCCGACTGTTCGAACTTCGCATAGCGCAACCCGCGCCCGAGCGGATAGCGAACCGCGACCACCAGTTCGTCGGGTGCGAGCGTCGTCGCGAACACGCCGTCGAAGAACGCGTCGGACGAGATCTCGCGGCGATCGGTGACGACCGTCGCGTCGCAGGCGAGCACGCCGGCGGGATGGCAGGCCGCGGGGTCGTTGTTCGCGAGCGACCCGCCGATCGTGCCGAGGTTCCTGACCTGTGCGTCGGCGATTCCGCCTGCGAGCCTCGCGAGCCCCGGCAGCCGCGCCCGCACCAGGGCGCTCGCGGCGATGTGCGCGTGGGTGCACATCGCGCCGACCTCGAGCGCGTCGCGATCGACGCGGACGGTGTCGAGGCCGTCGACGCCCGAGAGGTCGACGAGCATCGAGGGCGTCGCGAGCTCGAGCCGGATCGCCGGCAGCAGGCTCTGGCCGCCGGCGATCGCACGCGCCGAGGGATCGGCCGCGAGCAGCGCGACCGCTTCGTCGATGCGACGGGGCCGCTCGAGCCGGGCGCTCATGATCCGTCGCCGGCGGCGTGCGGCACCGATGCCATCTGCGTCAGCCCCTCGCAGATCGCCGCGACGATCGGGTGATAGCCGGTGCAGCGACAGAGATTGCCGGCGAGCGCCTCGCGCACCGCCGCCGGCTCGGGCGGCACGCCCTCGTATGCCATCGCGACCGCGCGCATCAGCATGCCCGGCGTGCAGAAGCCGCACTGGAGTGCGCCGTGACGGGAGAACGCGAGCTGCATCGGGTGCCAGCGGTCGGGGCCGGGAGCGAGCCCTTCGACGGTCAGGACGTCTTCGGCGCCGCAGCGCGCGGCGAGCACGTTGCAGGCCTTCACCGCCCGCGTGCCCAGCAGCACGGTACAGGCGCCGCATTGCGCGGTGTCGCAGCCGACGTGCGTGCCGGTGAGCCCGAGCGCGTCGCGCAGCACGTCGACGAGCGTCGCGCAGGGCGCGGCGTCGAACGTGCGTTCGATGCCGTTGACGCGGAGTCGAGCCATCGGCCGTCGCCTGTCGCCGTGTCCGCCGCCGTCGGCCGGCGTCAGCGCACGAGCCCGCTCACGGCGAAGGCCTCGCGCACCCGGGCCTTCTCCTCGGCGGTCAGTTCGAGCATCGGCCGGCGCACCGGTCCACCGACCTGCCCCAGCAGCTCGAGCCAGTACTTGCTGTGCGCCTGCGGCTTGCCCGGCGCCCGGCTCTCGCGAAACGCGCGTCGCGCGGGCTCGAGGCTGTCGCGCACCTTGCGTGCCGCGTCGATCTCGCCGGCGAGCGCGAGGCGCGTGTACTCGTTGATGCGCTGGTCGCGCGGCGTCTGCAGCAGGAACGGCGGCGTCGAGCAGAGGTACAGCGTCCAGCCGAGCTCGACCATGTTGTCGAACCATTCGTCCTCGGACGCGGTCGATACCTGGATCAGGTCGCCGGCGAGCCGGGTGAGCTCGACGTACTTCGGCCGGGCGACGCTGTACTTGATCGCGACGATGTTCGGCAGCGTCGCGATGCGCGCGCACAGCGCCGGCGTCATCTCGTAGCCGCAGTCGGGGTGGTTCCACATCGCGATGCCGATGTCGAGCGCCTCGCTGAGGTACCGGTAGTACTCGTAGATCACCTCGTCGGTGTCGGCGCCGAAGTGCAGGACCGGACTGTGCACGACGACGTAGTCGGCGCCGATCGAGGTCGAATGGCGTGCGAGCTCGAGCACGGTCGAGAGGTTCGTGTCCGAACACGAGGTGACGATCCCGCAGCGGCCCTGCGCCTCCTGCACCGCGATCTCGAAGCTGCGCTTGCGCTCCTCGACCGACATTGAGAACGCCTCGCCCTGCTTGCCGCTGACGAACAGCCCGCCGAGGCCGAGCGTGCGGATCCAGTGCCGAAGGTTCGCGCGGAATCCGTCCTCGTCGAAGGCCAGCGAGCCGGGCACGAACGGCGTCATCGTCGCCGCCCAGACACCCTTGAAATGGGCCTTCGCATAGGCCTTCGCGTCGGCTTTGGCGTATTTCATCGTCGATCTCCGTTCATCGCGCGCCACAGGCGTTCGGGGGTGAGGGGGAACTGCAGTTCGTCGTCGTCGGGCGCACCGGACGGTCGCGCGGCGAGCGCGTCGGCCGCCGCGTTCAGGATCGCCGCCGGCACGCCGATGCAGCCGGCCTCGCCGACGCCCTTCGCGCCGAGCGCGTTCATCGGCGACGGCGTCGCCCGCCCGACGATCGTCGGCACCGGCACGTCGGTCGCGCGCGGCAGCGCGTAATCCATCAGGCTGCCGGTGAGCAGCTGGCCGTGCTCGTCGATCATCAGCCGCTCGAGCAGCGCCTGCCCGACGCCCTGCGCGAGGCCGCCGACGAGCTGCCCGTGCGCGAGGACGGGGTTCACGATGTGCCCGGCGTCGTCGGCCCAGACCAGCGCCTCGACCCGGGGACGGCCGGTCCCGGCCTCCAGGCGCAACTGCACGATCACGCAGCCGTGACTCCAGGCCTCGCCGCGCGCTTCGTACACCACCGACGCCTCGAGCGGCGCGTCGGCGCGCGCGCGCTCGCCGCCGGCGATGCGCGCGGCGAGTCGGCGGCACGCGACGTCGATCGCGCTCGCGCCGATCGCGATGCTCCGGCTGGCCAGCGCACCGATGCCGGGCGGACAGTCGCGGGTGTCCGCCTGCAGCACGTCGATCGCCGCCGGATCGCAGCCGAGCGCCGCCGCTGCCACTTGCGCGAACACCGTCTCGTGGCCCTGCCCCTGGGCGCTCGAGCCGCTCGCGACGACGAAGCGGCCGTCGGCGCGCGCCGTCACGCGCGCGCTCTCCCAGCCCTGTCCGCAGGGCTCGACATAGCACGCCACGCCGATCCCGACCCACTCCCCGCACGCGCGCCGCTTGCGCTGCCGATCTCGCGCCTCGTCGTAGCCGAAGGCATCGCAGGCCTGTTCGAGGGTCGCGAGGTAGTCGCCCGAATCGAGCGTCTCGCCGGTGGGCGTGCGCCACGGCAGGTCGGTCGCGCGCAGCAGGTTGCGCCGGCGCAGCTCGACCGGGTCGATGCGCAGGCGACGCGCGGCGCGATCGACCAGCGTCTCGACCAGGATCGCGGCCTCGGGCCGGCCTGCGCCGCGATAGATGTTGACCGCCGGTGCGCTCGACGCGAACCCGCGCGCGCGCACGTGCACCGACGCCACGCGATACGGCCCGGGCAGGATGCGGGCGGCATTGCGCGCCGGCACGGTGGCGCTGAACGGCAGCCAGCCGCCCAGCGGAAACGCCAGCGACGCGTCGAGCGATCGGAACCCGCCGTCGGGGGCGAGCGCTAGCGAGCCCCGCAGCGACGCGCCGCGCCCGTGTACGCCGGCGACGAACTCCTCCGAGCGGGTCGCGGTCCACTTGACCGTCCGCCCGAGCCGGTGCGCGGCGGCGCAGATCAGCAGGTCGTCCGGGAACACCGAGGCCTTGGCGCCGAACGCACCGCCGACGTCGGGCGCGATCACCCGCACGCGCTCGGCGTCGACGCCGAGCGCGGCGGCGATGTCGGTGCGGGTGCGCGACGGCGACTGGCTCTGGATCCACACCGTCAGTCGCCGATCGGCAGGATCGACCGCGACGACGATCGACCGGGGTTCGAGCGCCACCGCGGCGACCCGCGGCTGGCGCAGGCGGCAGCCGACGCGGACCGTGTCCGGATCGTCCGGCGCCTGCGGTGCGCCGAAGGACAGGCCGAAGACCCCCTCGCCGTCGCCGGCCCGGCCCTCGACGCCCGCCTCGACGACGCCACCGTCGCCACCGTCGCCACCGTCGGCAGCTTCGCCGGCGTCGACGCGCTCCGGGCCCGGGTCGGCGATCGCCTCGACGGGCGCCGCGTCGACCGTCACCAGCGACGCGGCGTGACGGGCGCTGGCCGCGTCGGCGGCGAGCACCAGCGCGAGCGCCTGACCGGGGTAGTCGACGGCGCCGATCGCCATCGGATGCCGCTCCGGCAACACCAGGCCATCGACCAGTGGATTCACCGAGGGCATGCGGACGGCCGCGAAGTCGGCACCGGTGAAGGCGGCGACGACGCCCGGCACCGCCGCAGCCGCGGTGACGTCGACCCGGCGAATCAGCGCACGCGCGTGCGGCGAGCGCACGAAGCGGGCGTGCAGCATGCCGGGCAGGCGGATGTCGTCGACGAAGCGGCCATCCCCGCGAAGCATCCGTGCGTCCTCGCGGCGCAGCAGCGGGGACGGCGGCGGATCGGCGGCAGGTGCCTGTGCGCTCGTGTTCACGTCGGCATTGAAGCGCCGCGCGGCCATGAATTCAAGCGAAAGTAAATCGCCCGACGTTGAATTTCATTCAACCATCGAGCGCGGCGAGCACCCGCGCGACGAGGCCGTCCACCTCGCTCGACTCGATCCAGCGGAACACCGCGACCAGGTCGTTGGAGGGATCGTGCCAGACGATCGACGACCCCGCGCCGATCGCGAACCAGCTCTCGGCAGACGCCGACGGCATCACGACACGGTCGCGATTCAGCCAACTCAGGTATCCGTAGAACGGGGCGATCGGGCACGGTTCGAGCATCTGCCGGATCCATTCGGCCGGCAGCACCTGCGTGCCCCGCGCGCGGCCGCCGTCGAGCAGCATCCGGGCGAGCCTAAGCTGGTCGCGCGCGGCGATGCGCACGCCGCCGCCCCAGTGGGTACCGCCCGGCACGCTCTGCACGCGACGGCCGTCGATCTCGGTGAAGCTGTCGTCGTAGCCGACCCACGACCAGTCTTCGCCGGCGCCGACCGGGCGCATCAGCGCCCGGCCGAAGACCTCGGGCAGCGGCTCACGAAACAGGTGCATCAGCGCGAGCGACAACTGATTGATGCGGACATCGTTGTACTCCCAGAACGTGCCCGGCGCACGCAGCGGCCGCGCGTCGCCCTTGGTGCCGACCGCGTCGCCCTCGGCCGGCGGCGGCTGGAAGCCGACGCGCCGGTAACGATCGACCTGGTCCGGCACGCCGAAGCAGCTGCCCGCCCACTCGCTCGTCTGCTGCAGCATCTGGCGCCACGTCGTCTCGCGCGCGGGGCCGGCGTCGAATCCGATGCCGGGCACCCGGGCGACGATCGGTTCGTCGACCTCGGGCATCAGACCGTCGCGCGACGCGACGCCGGCGAGCAGCGCGAGGTAGGTCTTCGCGACGCTGAAGGTGTAGTCCGCGCGATCGGGCTCGCCCCAGCTGCAGACGATCCGCCCCCCGACCTCGACCAGGCCGCTGGCGGGTCCGCGCGCCGCGACCGGCCCGCGCAGGCGGTTCCACGGCGCCGGATCGAGCTGATGGATGCCCCAGGGCGCGACGCCCGCCGACGCGTCGTCCGCCGGATCACGGCGCCAGCCCGATTCGTTGACCTGCGCATGCCGGATCACGTCGTCCCAGCGCCCCGCCCGCCAGCGCCGCGTCGCGGCGGGCGCCTCGCCCCGGCGCCGGAGCACGATGCACAGGTTGTTGGCCGGCATCGGGATCCGTGCGACGGCGTCGAAGCCGTCGCGTGATGCGGCGTCGGCGAGCACGTCGACGTCGCGCAGTCCCCATTGCGGGTTGCGTGCGCGCAGGTCGGCGTCGAACGCGAGGTTGCCTTGGGCGGTGGGGACGTCCTGCTGCAGCCACGGGCCGTAGAGCACGAGGACCCCGGCCGCCGGCAGCAGTCGCGCGCCGCGCGCAAGCAGGCCCAGCGTCGCGGCCCACGGCGAGATGTGGGCCATGTTGATGCAGACGATGGCGTCCACGGGTCCGGCGGGCCATGCGGGCGAGTCGGGTTCGCTCGCGTCCAGCGCGATCGCCTCGCGCAGGTTCGGCAGCCCCGCGCGGGCGCGTCTCGCCTCGATCGCCGCCCGCGCGTCGGGCGACGGATCCGACGGTTGCCACACGATGCCCGGCAGGCCGGCGGCGAAGTGCACCGCATGCTGCCCGGTGCCGCTCGCGACCTCGAGCACGGTGCCGACGCGCGGCAGCCACTCGCGCAGCACCGCGAGGATCGGCGCCTTGTTCCGCTCGCTGGCGGGGCTGACGGGGAGGGTTTCGTCCTGCATCGTTCGGTGCTCCGTTGAACCGCGCCGGCGGGCCGCGGCTGCGTAGAATAGCGCGGCGATGATCACCAGACCTGCGACGCTCGAGGACCTCGACAGCCTGATGCGGCTCGAGGAACAGGGCTTCACCGGCGATCGCATCAGTCGGCGCCAGTTCCGCTACCTGCTCGCCAGGGCGCACGCCGACACCGTCGTCGTGACCGAGGCGACGGGCGGACCGGCGCGACCGGCGCTGCTCGGCTACGCGCTTGTGCTCTACCGGCAGGGCACGTCGATGGCGCGCCTGTATTCGATCGCGGTCGACGCGGGCGCGCGCGGGCGCGGGATCGGGGCGGCCCTCGTCGAGGCCTGCGAGGCGGCCGCACGCGAATCCGATCACGCCTTCCTGCGGCTCGAGATCCGGACCGACAACGCCGCGTCGATCGCGCTGTTCGAGCGCTTGGGCTACCGCCGTTTCGGGCACTTCGACGACTACTACGAAGACGGCGCGGGCGCGCTGCGCTACCAGAAGTCGCTCGCGCCGCACCTGGCGCCGGCCGACGCACGCGTGCCCTACTACCGCCAGACGCTGGATTTCACCTGCGGACCCGCGGCACTGATGATGGCGATGGCGAGCCTCGACCCGTCGATCGTGCCGGACCGCCGACTCGAACTGCGACTCTGGCGCGAGGCGACGACGATCTTCATGACGGCCGGGCACGGCGGTTGCGGGCCGCACGGGCTCGCGCTGGCCGCCGCGCGCCGCGGCTTCCCGGTCGAGCTCTACCTGAGCGACGATGGCACCTTCCTCATCGATTCGGTCCGCAGCGCGGAGAAGAAGGAGGTGATGCGACTCGTCCAGCGGGACATGGAGGACGAACTCGCCGAGCGCGAGGTGCCGGTGGTGCACCAGGCGCTGTCGCTCGACGCGCTGCAGTCGCGGTTCGAGGCCGGTGCGGTGCCGCTGGTGTTCGTCAGCTCCTACGCGATCCTCGGCGAACGGGTGCCGCACTGGGTGGTCGTCACGGGCTTCGATGCGCACTTCGTCCACGCCCACGACCCCTACGTCGACGCGGCCCGCCACGAGACCGCACTCGACTCGATCGACGTGCCGATCCTGCGGCGCCGCTTCGAGAAGATGGCGCGCTACGGGCGCGCCGGCGTCAGGGCGACGCTGCTGGTGCTGCCCGGCAGCGTCGAGCGCAGGATCGGGATGCGCGCGGCATGACCTCACACCTCGTCGTCGTCGAGAAGGAAAGCGACTGGAAGCCGCACTATCCGAAGCTCGCGGTGGTCACCGCGCGCGAGTACATCGAGCGTCCGCCCGCCGTCGAACGCCAGCCCCTGCGCGTGATCAACCTGTGCCGCAGCTACGGATACCTGTCGGTCGGGTACTACGTGTCGCTGCTCGCCGAGGCCCGTCGCCACAAGGTGGTGCCGACGGTCCGCACGATCCAGGACCTGTCCCGAAAGTCGATCTACAGCCTCGACACCGAGGACCTCGACCACCAGATCGACAGGCTGCTCGACCGTCGCACCGACCCGGCTGCATCCGGCACGCCGACCGGCCCCGGCGCCCTGCGCGCCACCGGGCTCGAACTGACGCTGCTCTTCGGCCAGACGGCGGTGCCCGACATGCAGGAACTCGGGCGCTGGCTCTTCGTGGCGTTCCGCGCGCCGCTGCTGCGCATCGAGTTCCGGCGGCAGGACCGCTGGCGCATTGCGTCGATCCGCACGATGTCGCTCGACGCGCTCGACGCGACGCAGGCGTCGGCCTTCTTCGACGCGATGCTGGGCTACCTGAACAAGCCGTGGCGTGGCCGACGCGCGCCGAGCACCGCGAAGTACGATCTCGCGATCCTGCACAACCCCAAGGATCCGCAGCCGCCGTCCAACCACCGCGCGCTGCAGCACTTCATCCGGGCGGCCCGGGCGCTCGGCATCGACGCCGAACTGATCGAGCGGCGGGATTATCCCCGCCTCGCCGAGTACGACGCGCTGTTCATCCGCGAGACGACGCGCATCGACCACTACACCTACCAGTTCGCCAAGCGTGCCGACAGCGAAGGCATGGTCGTGATCGACGACCCCGATTCGATCCTGAAGTGCACCAACAAGGTCTACCTCGCCGAGTTGCTGCGCAACCACCGCGTCCCGACCCCGAAGACAGTCATCCTGAGTCGCGATAACCTGCGCGACCTCGAGCACCGGATTCCGTGCCCGGTGGTGCTCAAGATCCCCGACGGATCGTTCTCTCGCGGCGTGAGCAAGGCAGACACGCCCGCCGAGGTGCAGTCGACCGCGCAGCGCCTGTTCAGGGAGAGCGACCTGATCCTCGCGCAGGAGTTCCTGCCGACCGACTTCGACTGGCGCATCGGCGTGCTCAACCGCAAGGCGATCTACGCCTGCCAGTACTTCATGTCGAAGAAGCACTGGCAGATCGTCGACTACTCCGGCAAGGGGGCGCCGAAGGAAGGCGGCTTCGCGACGATGCGCGTCGAGGACGCGCCCGCCATCGTGGTCAGGACGGCGCTGAAGGCGGCGAACCTGATCGGCGACGGCTTCTACGGCGTCGATCTGAAGGAGACGCCGCGCGGCGTCGTCGTGATCGAGATCAACGACAACCCGAGCCTCGATGCGGGCGTCGAGGACCACGCGCTGAAGGACGAGCTCTACCGGATCATCATGGCCGATCTCCTGCGCCGACTCGACGAGAGCCGGCGCGCGGGCGCGGCCGATCGGCGCGGCGGCGGCATCAAAAACGACACGCCCGTTTGATATCCTCGCAAGGCGGGGGCCGATCCTCCCCGCGCCGACCGGCCTGCGCCCGCCCGAGCGCGCGGCAAACGACCCAGGAGACCGCTCCATGAGCAGCACCACCGCCGAACGTCCCGACCTGCGCACGCTCGACGTCAGTCCCCTGACGTCGAACTGCGGCGCCGAGGTGTCGGGGCTCGACCTCTCGCGGCCGCTGCCGGCCGGCACGGTCGCCGCGCTGCGCTCACTGCTCGCCGAGCGCGGCGTGCTGTTCTTCCGCGACCAGCACCTCGACCCCGACAGCCAGAAGGCGCTCGGCGCGCAGTTCGGCACGCTGGTGTCGAACCCCGTCTACGACCACGTCGCCGGGCACCCGGAGGTGATGCCGGTCGTGAAGGAGGCGACCGACCGCTACAACATCGGCGACACCTGGCACAGCGACATGTCGTACATGGAGGCGCCGCCGCTCGGCTCGATCCTCTACGCGCGCGAGATCCCGCCGTGCGGCGGCGACACGCTGTGGACCAACATGAGCGTCGTCTACGAGAGCCTGCCGGCGCCGATGCAGCGGATGCTCCAGGGCATGCGCGCCCTGCACTCGGACCGCTTCCTCACCGAGCGGCTGCAGGAGCGCAACGCCGGGCGCTCGACCCGGTTGCGCGAGGACCGCATCGGCCGGCAGATCGAGGCGATGCACCCGGTGGTGCGTCGTCACGACGAATCAGGCCGGCTCGCGCTCTACGTGAACTACCCCTTCACCTGGGCCTTCGAGGGCATGAGCCGCGAGGAGAGCCTGCCGCTGCTCGGCCAGCTGGTCGCGCACGCGACCCGCCCCGAGTTCTGCTGCCGCTTCCGATGGACGAAGGGGTCCGTCGCGTTCTGGGACAACCGCTGCACGATGCACTACGCGTGCAACGACTACCAGGGCCATCGGCGCGAGATGCACCGGATCACCATCGCCGGGGAGCGGCCGCAGTGAGCGCCCCGCAACACGTCGTCGTCACCGGCGCGACCCGCGGCATCGGCCGCGCGATCGTCGACCACCTGCTCGCCCGCGACCAGCCGGTGATCGGCATCGCGCGCCGCGACGACCCCGGCTTTCCGGCGCCGCTCGTCACGGCGGATCTCGCCGACGCCGACGCGACCTTGCACGCGCTCGACGGCATCGCGTCGCGCTACGCCGTCAGCGGGCTCGTCAACAATGCCGGCGTGAACCGGATGCAGGCGCTCGGCGCGATCGACCACGAGGCCTTCGACCGCATCGTCGGACTCAACTGCCGCGCGACGATCGACTGCACCCAGGCGCTGCTGCCGTCGATCCGGGCCGCGCGCGACCCGATGGGCAAGGCCTGCGGCCGCATCGTCAACATCGCGAGCCGCTCGCTGCTCGGACGCTTCGAGGGCAGCGTCTATGCGGCGGCCAAGGCGGCAATGGTCGGGCTCACGCGATCCTGGGCGCTGGAACTCGCCGGCGACGGCGTCACCGTCAACTGCGTCGCGCCCGGCCCGGTCGCCACCGAGATGTTCGAGCAGAACAACCCGCCGGGCGATCCACGCCGCGACCGCATGCTCGCCGCGGTGCCGATGCGGCGGATGGGCGAGCCCGCCGAGATCGCGGCCGCGGTCGACTACTTCCTGTCGCAGGCGGCGGCGTACACGACCGGGCAGACGCTGTTCGTCTGCGGCGGCTCGAGCATCAGCCAGATCCACCTCTGATGCAGGCGAGCGGGCCGAAGTCGACGGCATCGCCGGCCGCGGCGCGCGATCGCGTCGCACTCGTCAGCGGCGCGGCACGCGGCCTCGGCCTCGCGATCGCGCGGCGCCTCGGGGTGATCGGCCACCCGGTCGTGCTCGTCGACGTCGACGAGGCGGTGCTCGCGAGCGCCGCTGCACTGCGCGAACGCGAGGGAGTCGACGCGCTCGCGCTGCGGGTCGACGTCACCGACGAAGCCGCGCTCGCCGCGTTGCCCCAGGCGCTCGGCGATCGCTGGCGCCGACTGTCGATCCTCGTCAACAATGCGGGCATTTCGCCGAAGCACGAGGGGCGCAAGCGCCCGGTCGAGTCGATGCCGGCGAGCGAGTGGCGCCGCGTGATCGACGTCAACCTCGGCGGCGCGTTCCTGCTGAGCCGGGCGTGCATACCCGCAGTCGGCGCACACGGCTGGGGTCGGATCGTGATGATCACCAGCCAGGCGGCGCGAACCCGGACCGTCGTGCCTGCCGCGCACTACCAGGCCAGCAAGGCCGGGCTCACCGCCCTCGCGCGCGTGCTCGCCGCGGAACTCGCCGACCGCCGGGTCACGGTCAACTGCGTCGCGCCGGGGCGGATCGAGAGCGAGATGACCGGCGAGATCGACCCGGCGACCAACGCCGCGCTCGCCGCGACGATCCCTGCGGCGCGGATGGGGCGGCCGGACGAGGTCGCCGCGGCCGTCGCCTTCCTGGTATCGGACGATGCCGGTTACCTGACCGGCGCGACGATCGACGTCAACGGCGGCAGCTTCATGCCCTGACCCGGGGCGCGCGTCGGGCCCCGGCGTGCGCGCCGGTCGCCCCCGCCGCTGCCCGGACGCGTTCGATGCCTTAGGATACCGGCTTCTCCCTCGCCACACTGGACCCCTGGATGAACGCAACGCCCACCGCCGGCACGATCCCGGCATTGCTCGCACCGCACCCGGCAGACGCCCCCGCGATCGGGGCGCCGGGCCGTCCCTGGCTCGGCCACGGCGGTCTGCGCGCGCTCTGCGCGACGACGGCGCGCGCGTTGCACGGCGTCGGCATCGGCCCGAGCCACCGCGTCGCGATCGTGCTCGACAACGGCCCGGAGATGGCCGCCGCGTTCATCGCGATCGCGTGCAGCGCGGTGACCGCGCCGCTGAACCCGGCGTACCGCGAGGAGGAGTTCGACTTCTACCTGTCGGACCTCGGCGCCAGCGCGGTCGTCGTCGCCGAGGGCTACGAGGGGCCGGCGCTCGCGGCGGCACGTGCGCGTTCGATCCCGGTCATCCGGCTGCGCGTCGCCGCCGGCGCGCCGGCCGGCGAGTTTCGCCTCGACGCCGGCGAGATGCCGTCGGCGCCGGCGGGCTTCGCCGACGCGCTGCCCGGCCCGGACGACGTCGCACTGGTGCTGCACACCTCCGGCACGACGTCGCGGCCCAAGATCGTGCCGCTGCTGCAGCGAAACCTCGTCGCGTCGGCCACGCACATCGGCGCGACGCTCGCGCTCGCGCCCGCCGACCGCTGCCTGAACATCATGCCGCTGTTCCACATCCACGGCCTGATCGCCGCGGTGCTCAGTTCGCTCGCGTCGGGCGCGTCGATCGTCTGCACGCCGGGCTTCAACGCGCTGCAGTTCTTCGGCTGGCTCGACGACGCCAGGCCGACCTGGTACACCGCGGTGCCGACGATGCACCAGGCGATCCTCGCCCGCGCGGCGCGAAACGGCGACGCCGTCGCGCGCGCCCGGCTTCGCTTCATCCGGTCGTCGAGCGCCTCGCTGCCGCCGCAGGTCATGCTCGCGCTCGAGCAGACCTTCTCGGCCCCGGTGATCGAGAGCTACGGCATGACCGAGGCGACGCACCAGATGGCGTCGAATCCGCTGCCGCCCGCCGAGCGCAAGCCGGGATCGGTCGGCATCGAGGCGGGCCCGAAGGTGCGCATCGCGGCACAGTTCGAGCCGCGGCTGCTCGCGCGCGGCGAGACCGGCGAGGTCGTGATCTGCGGGCCCAACGTCACGCCGGGCTACGAGGCGAACCCCACGGCCAACGAAGGCGCCTTCTTCACGATCGGGCCGGATCGCTGGTTCCGCACCGGCGACCAGGGCGTGCAGGACGAGCAGGGCTACCTGCGCATCACCGGGCGCCTGAAGGAGATCATCAACCGCGGCGGCGAGAAGGTCAGTCCGCTCGAGGTCGACGAGGTGCTGATGGATCACCCGGCGGTGCAGCAGGTCGTGACCTTCGGCATTCCGCACGACAAGCTCGGCGAGGAAGTCGGCGCGGCAGTCGTGCTGCGCGAAGGCGAGCAGGCGGACGAGAAGGCGCTTCGCGCGTTCGCCGCCGGCCGCCTCGCCGACTTCAAGGTGCCCCGCCGCATCGTGATCCTCGACGAGATCCCGAAGGGCGCGACCGGCAAGCTCCAGCGCATCGGACTCGCCGCCAGGCTCGGGCTCGGCTGACGATGCGGATCTGCATCTACGGCGCCGGCGCGATCGGCGGATTCCTCGGCGCGCGGCTCGCGCTCGCCGGTGCCGACGTGTCGCTGGTCGCGCGCGGCGAGCACCTCGCCGCGATGCAGGCCGACGGCCTGACGCTCATCGAGGACGGCATCGCGCGCAGCGTACCGGTGCGCGCGGCCGCCGATCCCGCCGCGCTCGGCGTGCAGGACGTCGTCGTCATCACGCTGAAGGCCCATTCGGTGCCGGCGATCGTGCCCGCGCTCCAGCCGCTGCTCGGTGCGTCGACGACGGTCGTGATGGGCGTCAACGGGGTGCCGTGGTGGTACTTCCACGGGCTCGACGGGCCCTGGCGCGATCGCCGCCTCGCGAGCGTCGACCCGGGCGACGTGCAGTGGAACGGCATCGGGCCGCAGCGCGTGCTCGGCTGCGTCGTCTACCCGGCAGCCGAAGTCGAGCGTCCCGGCGTCGTCCGCCACATCGAGGGCAACCGGTTCTCGCTCGGCGAACCGAACGGCGAGAAGTCGGCCCGCGTCCAGGCGATCTCCAGCCTCTTCGCGTCGGCCGGCCTGAAGGCGCCGGTGCGTCCCAAGATCCGCGACGAGATCTGGGTCAAGCTCTGGGGAAACCTGTCGTTCAACCCGATCAGCGCGCTGACGCTCGCGACGCTCGACGTGCTGTGCACCGATCCGGGCACGCGCGAGGTCGCGCGCCGCATGATGCTCGAGGCGCAACGCATCGCCGAGACGCTCGGCGTCGTGTTCCCCATCGACGTCGAGCGCCGGATCGACGGCGGCGCGGCGGTCGGCGCACATCGGACCTCGATGCTGCAGGACCTCGAGAAGGGCCGCCCGATGGAGATCGACGCCTTGCTCGGCGCCGTCCAGGAACTCGGCGTGCTGACCGAACAACCGACGCCGACGATCGATACCGTGCTCGCGCTGCTGACGCTTCGCGCGCGCATCGCCGGTTGCCTGCGATGAGCGGGGACGGCGCGGCGGCACCCGGGACGGCGGCGGCAGCGGCAGGGGACGCCGCACGCGCGTTGAGGCCTGCGCGCGTCGAGGCCTTCGTGTTCCGGGCGCCGATCGAAGCGCCGGTCCAGACCTCGTTCGGCCTGATGACCGACCGGCCGATGGTGCTCGTGCGCGTCACCGACGAGGACGGTCGCCACGGCTGGGGCGAGGCGTGGTGCAACTTCCCGCAGGTCGGGGCCGAGCACCGCGCACGGCTCGTCGAGGCGCTGCTCGCGCCGATCGCCTGCGCGCGCGCGTACGACGACCCGCAGGCGCTGTTCAGGCACCTTGCCGCCAGCGTCGAGGTGCTGGCGCTCCAGAGCGGCGAGCCAGGCCCCTTCGCCCAGGCGATCGCGGCAATCGACACCGCTGCATGGGACCTCGTCGCGCGGCGCGCGGGCCTGCCCTTGTGGCGGCTCCTCGGCGCGCGCAGCGCGCGCATCCGCGTGTATGCGAGCGGGCTCAACCCCACGGCGCCGGAGCGCCTAGCGCTCGAGCGGCGCGCGGCCGGCCATCGCGCATTCAAGCTGAAGATCGGCTTCGGGCAGCCGCGGGACCTCGCCAACCTCGACGCGCTGCGCGCGGCGCTCGGCGCGCAGGCGACGCTGATGGTCGACGCGAACCAGGCCTACGATCTGCCGGAGGCGATCCGAATGCTGAAGCTGCTCGAGCCGTACGATCTCGAGTGGCTGGAGGAGCCGCTGCGCGCGGACCGGCCGTGGAGCGAATGGCTCCAGCTGCATTCGCACGGGCCGATCCCGCTCGCAGGTGGCGAGAACGTTGCCGGCGACGCCGCCTTCGATGACGCGCTGGGCGCGGGCGCCTTCGACGTGGTCCAGCCCGACCTCGCCAAATGGGGCGGCATATCGGGCTGCGCGCCGCTGGTCTCGCGCATCGAGTCCGCCGGCCGGCGCTACTGCCCGCATTTCCTCGGCGGCGGCATCGGGCTGCTCGCGTCGGCGCACCTGCTCACGCTGGGCGGCGGCGACGGGCTGCTCGAGATCGACTCGAACCCCAATCCGCTGCGCAGCGAACTCGAGGGACCGCTGGCCTCGATCACCGATGGCGAGGTCGATCTCGGCGAGGCGCCCGGGCTCGGGGTCGATGTCGATCTCGACGTCCTCGCCCGCTACAGGGTCGACCATCGATACGGGCGCTGATCGCACGGGGCCGTGATCGGCGACCTCCGCGCCGGCGATGGCGCGACCCGGCGTACCGACGGCGCGCTGCCGTCACCTTAAGCCGGGAGCCACCTCGGCCGCGCGCCGACCGCGACGCGCCGCCCGTCGGCCACCAACGTCCGCCCAGTCCCGCGACGGCAGCGAAGCGTGCGCTTTCTCACCCAAGATGTGTGCATTGCGCCACAACATCCTGGGATTTCCATGCAGAAGAACACGTTCTCACGCGCCTCGCTCGCCAGTGCAGTCCTGCTGGCCCTCGCTGCCTGCGGAAGCGGCTCCGGGGATGCAGGCGACACCTCGACCGGCCTCACGGGGAGCGCGATGAGCCGCGGCGACGCGCCGGGCACGCTGTACGCGATCAGCACCAAGGCCCCCGGCAGCGCGGTGACCGCACAGGCTGCGCCGACCGGCGAGGAGGCCGACAGCAACCTGGCGCTTCGCACGAGCTGGCGCGGCATGCAGTCGGGCGACGCCTCGGCCCCGGTCGCGGTCGCGCCCTCTTCCGCATCGGGAACAGCCACGGCCTCGTCTTCGGGCGCGCCGTCGTCCGGTGTGAGCGCATCGAGCGCGCCGGTCGCAAGCATCGACAGTCCGGCCGTCGGCGCGACGCCGGCGAGCACGCCGGTCGCGCAGGGCTCGACGAGCGACCCGGCCGAATCCGCGACGCCGGTGCCCTCGCCTTCTCCTGCCGCCGCACCGTCGCCCGCGCCCTCGCCCTCGCCGTCATCCGCCGCAGCACCTTCGCCGACACCTGCCGCTGCACCTTCGCCGAGCCCGGCAGCCGCGCCATCGCCGACACCCGCCGCCTCGCCGGCGCCGTCGGCCTCGCCGACACCGGCAGCCGCGCCGGCGCCGGTCGCCACCGCGCCCGCTGCGCCTGCCGCCGGCAGTCTCGCGCCGGCCGGTGCCGCGGCGGGGACCTTCGGCGAACTCACGTTCCGCGAGGAATGGGATGCGGCGCTCGACGCCGGCAAGTGGAGCACGCGGCTGTGGTACTGGACGACGCAGGAGCTCGACAACTGGAAGATCGAGAACGGCGTGCTGAAGATGTGGACGCCGCGCGACCCCAGCGGCAACTTCGAGTTCAACAACCGCTGCATGAACACCGACGGCCGGTTCTCGCAGCGCTACGGGTGGTTCGAGATGGAGGCGAAGCTTCCTCCCGGTGCCGGGCAGTGGCCGTCGTTCTGGCTGTACGCGCACAACGACGACACCCGACCCGAACTCGACATCATGGAAGCCTACGCCGGTGAACCGACGTGGGGCAACGCCGCGAAGAACCCGATCGACTACGGCGCGACCGTGTGGATGAGCAACGCGGACAGCACCGCCGATCGCCAGATCGCCCACCAGCGGCTGAGCCAGACGCGACCCGGGATCGACCTGTCTGCAGGCTTCCACAAGTACGGCATGAAGTGGGAACCCGACGGCATCACCTACTACTTCGACGGCACGCCGATCGGCCCGAAGATCTTCACCACCGAGTTCAACCAGCAGATGTACATCATCGTGGGCCTCGGTACCGGCCGGCCGGGCGGCTTCAACGCCCCGACCGCGGCGACGCCGACGACCGAGGCGAGCGCGATGGAGGTGAACTACGTTCGCGCCTGGGCGCTGCCGAGCGGTACCACCACCGGTGGCTCGCTCGCGGATCCGGTCGGGAGTCGGTAACGCAGGCCATCCGCTGCAGGACCGAGGTCGCGCGGAGCAGAGGACGGCGCCGGCCGGCCGTCCAGCTTCGTCCGGCCCTTCACCTTCGGCTGACCCTGCGCCCGCGCCGGGCCGGCCACCCGGCTCGCATTGCCGGCCGACCTTGGCCACGTTCGCGCGCGGCGAGCCGGCTCATCCGGGCGGGCGTCCAGCGACGATCGCGTGCGCGTTCACCTCGGCGGCCGGCAGCCGCGCGCGCAGGCTCAGCAACGCGACGAGTGCCGCCAGCCCCATGACGGCGGTGACCAGCAGCGCCGCGGCCTGAAGCCGCTCGAGCACGATGCCGAAGACGAACGGCGCCAACGCCTGCGCCACGCGCGCCGGCATCATCAGCCAGCCCTGGCGTGCCCCGTAGCCGACGTTGCCGAAGAGAACCAGCGGCAGCGTCCCCTTGGCGATCGTGAGGATGCCGTTGCCGGCACCGTGCAGCACGCCGAAGAGGGGCGCGAACGCGGGCCCCCCGACGAGCAGCACGCAGACGCCGAGCGGATGCATCGCGCTGGCGAGCCGCGCGGAAAGCAACGGGTGAACGCGGCGCAGCCAGCCGAACTCGAGCACCCGGGCCGCCACCTGCGCAGGGCCGATCAGGCTGCCCACGACGATCGCCGTGGCTGCCGTCGCCCCCGTCGCCAGCATCAGTTGCGGCAGGTGCGCCGCCATGGCCGTCGAGATGAACCACGTCGTCGCGAACACGAAGGAGAGGATCACCATGGCGCGCGTCGACGGCATGCCGGCAGGGTCCGGCAGTGCGGCGGCGGGTGCAGGAGCCGCAGCGCCGTCTCTCGAGGCCTTCGCGGCCTTCGGAAGCATTGCATTGAGCGGCAGCCCGAGCAGCAGATGCAGCGACGCCCAGGCGAGGCACGCATTGCGCCAACCGAAGTGGTCTTCCAGGTAAGCGGAGAGCGGCCAGCCCACCGTGCTCGCGAAGCCGGCGATCAACGTGATCCCGGTGATGCTGGTGCGAGCGCCCTTGCCTTCGAGGCGGACGAGCGTTGCGAACGCGGCCTCGTACAGGCCGCTGCCCATGCCGATCCCGAGGACCACCCAGGCGGCGAACAGCCCGACGACGCCTTGGGACGTGCCGAGCCCGGTGAGGCCGAGCGCGAAGACGACGCTGGTCGTCATCAGCAGCGGCCTGCCGCCGAGGCGGTCGATCACCGCGCCGGCGCGGGGGCCGACCAGCGCCGAAACGATCAATGCGGTGCTGAAGGCCGCGAACACGATCGGCACCGAGGTGTCCAGGTCGTGCGCCATCGGCGCGGCGAGGATCGCCGGAAGGTAGTAGGTCGAGGCCCACGCCAGCGTCTGCGCGGTGCCCAGGCTCGCCACCGTGAACACGCGCCGGCCCGTCATCGGCGGCAAGTGACGCCGGGACGCACCGCAGGGACGCACGCTCGGCGGACTGCCGCATTGCCGAAGCGGGAGGCCGTCCTCGGATCGACCGATCGCTCAAGCATGAGGCACGGACGACCCCGTCTCACACGGCGCGGCGCTGGTCGACGCGAGCCGACAGCGCCGCGACGCCTTCCCGGCGTTCGCTGTAGCGGTCGACCAGATACGGTGCGACATCGCGGACGAGCAAGGTGAATTTCAGGCGTTCTTCCATCACGTCGACCACCCGTTCGTAGTA
Organism: Lautropia sp.; assembly: GCA_050248115.1. Classification (GTDB taxonomy): domain Bacteria; phylum Pseudomonadota; class Gammaproteobacteria; order Burkholderiales; family Burkholderiaceae_E; genus Lautropia. Next base: position 516,084 of record JBFWSZ010000003.1, on the reverse strand, counting down.
CGGGGAAGCCTTCATTCGAGGGTCGGCAGCCTGCTGTACGAGCGTACCCGCAGCGAGCCGTAGCGCATCAGGATCCGCGGCGCGTGCGCCGAGCGGCCGACGGGATCGAGCCGCCCGCCATGCGGCTTGTCGAAATGCTGCCAGTCGACGATCGGAAGCGCTTCGTCTGCGCGCGCGTCAACGCGCGACACGGCGGCCTTCGTCGTCGACGACCGGCTCGCCGTCCTCCTTGCGGAACGCCCCGCGTTGAGGAGACGCGAGCAGATCCAGCACGGTCTCGGACGGCCGGCACAGTCGCGTTCCCTTCGGCGTCTCGACGATCGGCCGGTTCATCAGGATCGGATGCTCGACCATGAAGTCGATCAGCTGACTGTCGGTCCACGCCGGGTCGTCGAGCCCCAGCTCGTCGTAGGGCGTGCCCTTGCGGCGAAGCAGTTCGCGGACCGGCATGCGCATCGCCTCGATGAGCGCGACCAGTCGCGTGCGACCCGGCGGCGTCTTCAGGTACTCGACGATCGTCGGCTCGACACCGCTGTTGCGGATCAGCGCCAGCACGTTGCGCGAAGTACCGCAGGCCGGGTTGTGGAAGATGGTGATGTCGCTCATGCCGCCAAGTCTAGCGTCCTCGGGCCGGTTGCGCCCCATGCTCGTACCAGTCCTTGCTCGCGTTGACCACACGCACGACCAACAGCATGACCGGCACCTCGATCAGCACGCCGACGACGGAGGCCAGCGCCGCCCCCGATTCGAAGCCGAACAGGCTGACCGCCGTCGCGACCGCCAGTTCGAAGAAATTGCTCGCCCCGATCAGCGCCGACGGACACGCGACGCTGTGCGCCTCGCCGACGCGGCGATTGAGCCAGTACGCCAGCGCCGAATTGAAGAACACCTGGATCAGGATCGGTACCGCGAGCATCGCGATCACCAGCGGCTGGGCCAGGATCGCCTCGCCCTGGAACGCGAACAGCAGCACCAGCGTCGCGAGAAGCGCGCCGATCGACCACGGGCCGATCTTCGCGAGCGCGGCCTCGAGCGCATCCTGGCCGCGTCCGAGCAAGGTCTTGCGCCAGACCTGCGCGATCAGGACCGGCACGACGATGTACAGCGCGACCGACATCAGCAGCGTATCCCACGGCACCGCGATCGACGACAGGCCCAGCAACAGCGCGACGATCGGCGCGAACGCGAACACCATGATCGCGTCGTTGAGCGCGACCTGGCTCAGCGTGAACAGCGCGTGACCGTTGGTCAGGCGGCTCCACACGAACACCATCGCCGTACAGGGCGCCGCAGCGAGCAGGATCAGCCCGGCGACATAGCCGTCGAGCTGCGCCGCGGGCAAGTACGGCGCGAACACGTGCCGGATGAACAGCCAGCCGAGCAGCGCCATCGAGAACGGCTTGACGGCCCAGTTCACGAACAAGGTGACGCCGATGCCGCGCCAGTGCCGCCCGACCTGGTGCAGCGCAGTGAAGTCGACCTTCAGCAGCATCGGCACGATCATCACCCAGATCAGTACGCCGACCGGCAGGTTGACCCGCGCGATCTCCATCCGGCCGATCGCATGGAACGGGCCCGGCAGCCACCGGCCCAGCCCGATCCCGACGACGATGCAGGCGAGGACCCAGACGGTGAGATAGCGTTCGAAGACGCTCAGCGGTGCCGGAGGCGGCGTGGTTGCGGCGAGGGTCGACATCGGGTCTCAGCGTGCCCCGATGGACCGGATCTCGCGCAGCAACGACATCTTGTCCAGCGAGGCAAGCGGCAGCGCGAGCATCAGCTCGATGCGACGCTTCAGCACCATGGCGGTATCCCAGTAGACCTTGCTCTTCTGGTCGGCGGTTCCCTCGAAGACAGCCGGGTCGGGGACGCCCCAGTGAGCGGTCAGCGGCTGGCCGGGCCACACGGGGCACACCTCGCCCGCGGCACTGTCGCATACCGTGAACACGAAGTCGAGCGCAGGCGCGCCCGGCGCGGCGAATTCCGCCCAGTCCTTGCTGCGACAGCCTTCGATCGGAAGGTGCATGGCTTGCATCGTCCTGAGCGCGAATGGGCTCACCGAGCCGCTCGGGTGGCTGCCAGCCGAGAATGCCTTGAAGCGCCCTGCCCCGAGGCTGTTCAACAGGCCTTCGGCGATGATCGAGCGCCCGGCATTGTGCGTACAGACGAAGAGTACGTTGAAGATCCTGCTGCTCATGAATCGCTCCTGGAGGGTCGAACCGGATCGGCGAAGGCCCGCTCAGCAGCGCGAGAGGCCCGGCGCGACGGCCATGCCGCAGTCCGCTACGGACGATCCCGTGCAGCAGTGGGCGGTGAGGTACTCGAGCAGCGCGTTCATGTGTTCGATGGACGGCCGATAGATCAGGTGGCGACCCACGCGCTCCTGGGTCACCAGGCCGGCGTTCGCGAGCTCCTTCAGGTGAAATGAGAGCGTGGATGCGGGTACGTCGAGCGTCGCCGCGATGTCGCCGGGGATGAGGCCCTGGGGGCCCGCGCCCACGATGGCGCGAAAGACGCGCAGCCGAACGCCGTGCGCGAGCGCCGAGAGCGACGCGACTGCAGTTCGCTCCTCCATCACTGCGCGGCGCCGTCCGCCGCGAAGGGTGCTCGTCATGTCACGGTCCTCATGATCACAGCCTGCGCGGCGACGCGGGCAGGGGCTCCCGCGCCGACGCGGAAGCGGGTACGGTCGCAGGCTCCGGCTGCCCGGATGCCGGTGGCAAGGATGGGTCGAGCACTGGACGCGACGGCAATGCCAACGTGACGAGCCAGCACGCCGCGAGCATCAGCGCCGAGCCGATCAGCGAAAACTGCAGGCCTCCCCACTGGTAGAGCAGACCGGACATCAACGTGCCGAAGAAGCGGCCGAGCGCATTCGCAGCATAGTAGAAGCCGACGTCCTCGGCGGCCTTCTCGGAGCCGGCATAAGCCAGGATCAGGTAGGAGTGCACCGACGAGTTGATGGCGAACGCAAAGCCGAACAGGCCAAGCCCGGCGACGACGACCCACTCCAGATGCGGCACTTCCAGCGCCGTCGACAGCGCCAGGCCTATCGGCACCACTGCCAGCAGCGCCGACCACAGCCGCGCGGCGGGCACTTCCGCGCTCAGACCGTCGTCGCTTCGTCGCACGATCGCCGGCGCGAAGGCCTGCACCGCGCCGTAGCCGATGGTCCAGAGCGCGAGGAAGCCGCCGACCATCGTGAAGGTCCAGCCGGAGGCGTAGAGAAACACGGGCACACCGACGACGAACCAGACATCGCGCGCGCCGAACAGCGCCACGCGCGCAGCCGCCAGCAGGTTCACGCCGCGGTTCTTCGCGAACAGTTCCTTTGCCGAAGCCGACGCCCTGCTCTTGCCCATCAACGGCGGCACGAAGACGATGACGCTCGCGAGCACGACCGCGAGCATCGCGGCCATCGCCCACAATGCCTGACGGAAGCCCAGCGCCTGCAGCAAGACCCCACCGAGGAAGAAGCCCACACCCTTCATCGCATTCTTGCTGCCGGTGAAGAAGGCGACCCACCTGAACAGCTGGCCGGAAGCCGCGCCGGCCGTCAGCTTGATCGCCGACTTGCTCGCCGTCTTGGTCAGGTCCTTCGCGACGCCGCAGATCCCCTGAGCGCCGACCACCCAGCCCACGGACAGCGCCACGGTCCAGGACGGCGACATTGCCGACAGCAGCAGGAAGCCGGCGATCTGCGTGGCGAGGCCGACCGCCAGCATCCGCGCGATGCCGTAGCGCGTGGCCAACCAGCCGCCGATCAGGTTGGCCAGCACCCCCATCGCTTCGTAGAGAAGGAAAAGGAACGCCAGCGTGAACGGCGAGTAGCCGAGCCGATAGAAGTGCAGCAGCACCAGCATGCGCAACGCGCCGTCGCTGAGGGTGAACCCCCAGTAGGCGGCGGTGACGATCGCATAGTTGCGGGTACCGGCGTTCATGCGTCGTGTGCCCTCAGAGACCTCGGTGCTCGAGATGACACGCCAGGTCGACCATCCGGCAGGCATAGCCCATCTCGTTGTCGTACCACGCATAGACCTTGAGCATCGTGCCGTCGGTGACCATCGTCGAAAGCGCGTCGACGATCGAACTGCGCGTGTCGCGTGCATAGTCCGCGCTCACGAGGGGCCTGCGCTCGTAGCCGAGGATGCCCGCGAGCGAACCGACGGCGGCCGCGGCGAAGAGCCGGTTCACCTCCTCGGCCGTGGTCTCGCGCACGAGTTCGAAGACGCAGTCGGTCAGGGAGGCGTTGAGCACCGGCGCACGCACCGCGTGTCCGTTCAGCTTTCCCTGGAGTTCCGGGTAGATCAGTGCGATGGCCGTGGCGCTCCCGGTGGTCGTGGGGGCCAGGTTGAGCATCGCGCTGCGCGCTCGACGCAGGTCCTTGTGCGGCGCATCCACCACCAGGTTCGTATTGGTCGGATCGTGGATCGTCGTGATCTGACCGTGCCGGATGCCAAGCGACTCGTGGATCACCTTGACGACCGGCGCGAGGCAATTCGTCGTGCAAGAGGCCGCGGTGACGATGCGGTGCCTGGTCGGGTCGTACTGGTCGTGATTCACGCCGACCACGATGTTGAGCACGTCGCCCACCTTCACCGGTGCCGCGACGATCACGCGCTTCGCGCCCCGGTCGATGTGGCCCTGGAGGGACTCCGGGGTCAGGAACTTGCCGGTACATTCGAGCACCAGGTCGACGCCGAGCTCGCCCCACGGGATCTCTTCCGCGGTCGGATGCGAGGAGAAGCCGAGCCGACGATCACCGATCCGGACGGCTTCGTCGCCATCGGCGTCGATGGCGGTACGCCAGCGTCCCTGGACGCTGTCGAACTGAAGCAGATGCGCAATGCCGCCTGCTCCGCCCTTCAACTCGTTCAGATGGACCACGTCGAGCCGATTGTTCGCGCGCGGGTCGTCCATCGGGCGCTCCGCCGCGCCCATTGCAGCGCGCAGCGCCAGCCGCCCGATGCGACCCATCCCGTTGATGCCGACCTTCATGGATGCTCCGTTCGACGCCGTCATCGCGCCGGCAAGGCGATGGCCAACAATGCGATATTTCTAGAATGATCGAATCATAGCGCACGAATTTGACAGGACGGTGACATCGCCGCTGAAGGACGGTGCGACGCGTCGCCGGCACGCATGCGGCCGCAATCGCCGGCGGACGTGGATAGGTATGCGGATGAGGTCACGAGATGGGCGCCCCGAGGTGCGGACTCGGCAGCCCTAAGGGCGCGGCGGGAAGATCGCCGGGTTCTGGCGGAGACGATGGGATTCGAACCCATGATGCGCTTTTGGCACATACTCCCTTAGCAGGGGAGCACCTTCGGCCTCTCGGTCACGTCTCCGGTGCCGCATCGCTGCGGCAGGCCGCCATTGTACCCCGTCAGGCCGCCTTCGCATCCAGTCCGAACGCGCGGTGCAGTTCGCGCACCGCGAGTTCGAGGTACTTGTCCTCGATGACGACCGAGGTCTTGATCTCGCTGGTGGAGATCATCTGGATGTTGATCCCCTCCTTCGCCAGCGTCTCGAACATGCGGCTCGCGATGCCGGCGTGGCTCTTCATGCCGATGCCGACGATCGACACCTTCGCGATGCGGGGGTCGCCGATGATCTCGCCGCCGCCGATGTCGGGACGGACCTTGTCGTTCAGCACGTCGAGCGCGGCCTGGTACTCGCCGCGGGCGACAGTGAACGAGAAATCGGTCTTGCCGTCGACGCTCTGGTTCTGCACGATCATGTCGACGTCGATGTTCGCGTCGGCGATCGGGCCGAGGATGCGGAACGCGACGCCCGGCCGGTCGGGCACGTTGGTGATGGTGATCTTGGCTTCATCGCGCTGGAAGGCGATGCCGGATACGACGGCCTGTTCCATGGCTTCCTTGCTGAATGCTTCTTCGAAGGTGATGAGGGTGCCGGACTGCATTTCCTCGTCGAGCGCGATGTCGGGCGGCGTGAGGCTCGAGAGCACCCGGGTCTTGACGCGGTACTTGCCGGCGAACTCGACCGAGCGGATCTGCAGCACCTTGCTGCCGAGGCTGGCCATCTCGAGCATCTCCTCGAAGGTGATGCGCGGCAGGCGCCGCGCCTCGGGCACGATGCGCGGATCGGTCGTGTAGACACCGTCGACGTCGGTGTAGATCAGGCACTCCTCGGCCCCGAGCGCCGCCGCGATCGCGACGGCGGAGGTGTCGGAGCCGCCCCGCCCGAGGGTGGTGACGTTGCCGAGGTCGTCGATGCCCTGGAAGCCGGTGACGACGACGACCCGTCCGGCACCGAGTTCGGCACGGACCCTGGCGTCGTCGATCGACGCGATGCGCGCCTTGGTGTACGCGCTGTCGGTCTTCACCGGCACCTGCCAGCCGGTGAAACTGATCGCGTCGACGCCGATCGCCTTGAGCGCGATCGCGAGCAGTCCGACCGAGACCTGCTCGCCGGTGGACGCGATCATGTCGAGTTCGCGGCCGTCGGGCTGCGGCACGATGTCGCGCGCGAGCCCGAGCAGCCGATTGGTCTCGCCGGACATGGCCGACGGCACGATGACCATCTGGTGACCGGCACGCCGCCACTTGGCGACGCGCGCGGCGACGTTGCGGATCCGCTCGACGGACCCCATCGAGGTGCCGCCGTATTTGTGGACGATCAGGGCCATTCGGCTGAAGGGGGCTTGCCCGCTCGAGGTGATTCGGACACGGCGGTGCCGTGCACGCAAACCGTCGATTATAGCGGTGCGCGGTCAGCAGCCGTGGCCGGGTGCGCAGCGCCGTCCGCGCCCGACAGCCAGACCCGCCACTGCGGCGGGCACGCCCAGCGGACCCGAAGCGCGTGCGGCGGCGCGACTCGCCCGTGATCGGCGTCGTCCGACGCGAGCACGCCGAACGGCGCCGCGTAGCGGAGCCGACCGCTGCGCGCGTCCCGCAGCGCCGGCAGGCAGGGCCGCAGCCACGCCGGGATGCCGGCCTCCTGGCAGAGGTTCTTCCAGCTGCGCGACGGCGCGCCCGGCGCGAGGCGCAGGCGGTCGGCCGCGCGGCAAGCGACGAGCACGAGATCCGGTTGTGGCGCTGTCGGCGCCCCGCCGCGGGCTGCCGGTGATACGCGGTCGGCGCCCGCGCCGGTCGGGGCGCCGCGGGTGGCGTCGACGAAACGGGCGCGGGCATGGCGCCCCTCGCCGCAGTGCACGATCTCGACGATCCAGCCGTCGCGCGCGCCGGACGGCAGCGGCTGCGGCTGGAGCGCAGCGGGCAGCGCGTCCACGATCGCGATCCGGTCGCGATACCGGACGATCCAGCGACCCGAGACCTGCAGGCGGGCCTGACTCGCCGCGGACCCGACGAGTTGCTCGCGCACTGCCAGCAATCGGGCGCGCGTCGGCATCGCGCAGCCCGCCGACGCGAGCCACTGGCGGATCACGATGCCCTGTCGCGCCGCCGGCAGCGCCGCCAGCCGGTCCCGCAGGAGCACGCCGCCGGCCTGGAGGCCGACGCCCTGCAGCCGGCAGGCGTCGAGCGCCGCGATCGCATCCGCCTCCTCGATCGCCCATTCGTCGCGCGCCGCGGCGAGTCGGCGCCGCACGCCCGCGAACACGTCGAGACCGCTCGCGAGCGCGGCTTCGATCGCGCGGCGCTGGGCGGTGCGCGCCCGCCGCGGGTCGGTGTTGCTGGGATCGTCGACCCATCGCGCGCCGGTCTCGTCCATCACCGCCGCCAGCCGGGACGGTTCGAGATCGAGGAAGGGCCTCAGCAACAACGGTCCGTCGCCGGTGGCGTCGATCGGACGCGAAGCCACCATGCCGGCGAGCCCGCGCGCGCCTGCGCCGCGAAGCGCCTGCAGGCGCACGGTCTCGGCCTGGTCCTGCAGGTGGTGCGCCGTGAGCACCGCGGGGGCGCCGCACGCGCGCGCGATGTCGGCGAGCGCGCGATAGCGCTCCCGACGCGCCCAGCCTTCGAGGCCGAGGCCGTCGAAGCGGCTGCGCCCGGACACGCCGGCGAGCCGCCGATACCGGAACGCGATCGCGTGCCTCGTCGCGGTGGCGCGGCAGTGCTCGAGCCAGTCGTCGGCCTGCGCGACGAGGCCGTGGTGCACGTGCGCGAGCACGAGCCGCGTGCGCGGCAGCACGGCGACGGCCGCCTCGACCAGCGCCATCGAATCGCGACCGCCCGAGCACGCCAGGACGATCGGCGCACCGGACGCCGCGCCGGGTTCGACGGACGCGAGCGCGTCGATGATCGCCGCGCCCAGGACGGCCGCCGGCCCCGCGCCGGGCGCCGTCGGGGTGTCATCCAGCGACGCCGGCGGCGACGCGTCAGCCGGTCGGTTCCTTGAAGCGCCCATACGCCATCAGCCGGGTCTGGCGCCGCGACAGCAGCTCCTGCGTACGGATCCCAGCGAGCTGGCGGACGGTGTCGACGAGCTGGCGCTTCAGCGATCCCGCCATCTGGGCGTGATCGCGATGCGCACCGCCGATCGGCTCGTCGATGACCTTGTCGACGAGTTCGAGCGCCTTCAGGCGAGCCGAGGTGATGCCGAGGGTCTCGGCCGCCTCAGGCGCCTTCTCGGCACTCTTCCAGAGGATCGCGGCGCAGCCTTCGGGGGAGATCACCGAGTAGACCGAGTACTGGAGCATGAAGTTGACGTCGCACACGCCCAGCGCGAGCGCGCCGCCCGAGCCGCCCTCGCCGATCACGCAACTGACGATCGGCACGCGAAGGTGCGACATCTCGAAGAGGTTGCGCCCGATCGCCTCGCTCTGGCCGCGTTCCTCTGCGCCGATGCCGGCGAAGGCGCCCGGCGTGTCGATCAGCGTGACCACCGGGATCTCGAACTTCTCGGCCAGCTTCATCAGCCGCAGCGCCTTGCGGTAGCCCTCCGGACGGGGCATGCCGAAATTGCGGTGGATGCGCTCCTTCGCGTCGCGCCCCTTCTGGTGGCCGATGAGCATCACCGACTGGCCGTTCAGGCGCGCGAGGCCGCCGACGATCGCCGGATCCTCGGCGAAGCCGCGGTCGCCGTGCAGCTCGTGGAAGTCGGTGAACGCGAGGCTCGCGTAGTCGAGCGTGTACGGACGCTGCGGATGACGCGCGACCATCGCGATCTGCCAGGCGTTGAGCTTCGCGTAGATCTCCTGCAGCTGCTTGTCGCACTTCTGGCGGAGCCGGTCGATCTCCTCGGCGATGTCGACCGCCGATTCGCTCTGCATGTAGCGCAGCTGTTCGATCTTCTCCTCGAGCTCCGCGACGGGCTGTTCGAAATCGAGATAGGTGTTTTTCATCGTGCTCAATATTCGACCGGCAACGGATCGAGGCTGCGCCACAGGTACCAGCAGGCCGCCGTGCGCCACGGGGCCCAGGCTTCGGAACGTTCCATGGCCGCGCGGCGATCGAGCCGCCCGCCCCCGTTGAAGTGCTTCGCCATCGCGTTCAGCAGGCCGATGTCGTCGAGCGGGAAGACGTCGGGACGCATCAGGTTGAAGATCAGGAACATCTCGGCGGTCCAGCGGCCGATGCCGCGCACCGCGACCAGCTGGGCGATGACGGCCTCGTCGTCGAGCGAGATCCACGCGGCCGGCGTGATCGTTCCCTCCCGGAAATGTACCGCAAGATCCTTCAGGTACTCGGCCTTGCGCACCGACAGGCCGCAGCCGGTGAGCGTGGCGATGCGCATGCCGGCGACCCGCGCGGGCGTCGGCGTGCGCGCGGCCTTCACGAAACGGTCCCAGATCGTCTGCGCGGCCCGCACCGAGATCTGCTGGCCGACGATCGAGCGGGCGAGCGTCAGGAAGGGGTCTCCGCGGGAGACGAGCCGCTCGCGGCGCCACGGCTCGATCACCCTCGCGAGCACCGGGTCGGCGCGGCACAGCGCGTCGGTCGCCTCGGCCCACCACACGGGACCCGCCGGCACGGCATCGGAAACGGCACCTGCAGCGGCGCCCGCGGGGCCGCCGACGGCGCGACCTGCGGCGCCGCCTGCAGTGCCGCGGGCAGCACCACCGGTACCGCCGCCCGCGTCGGCGATGCCGGCCGGGATGACGGCGGGGGAAACGGACTCAGCCACGTCGCCAGGTCGTGCCGCCCGGGCCATCCTCGAGCACCACGCCACGATCGGCGAGCTCGGCGCGGATGCGGTCGGCGTCGGCGAAGCGGCGGGCCTTCTTGGCGTCGGCGCGCTCGGCGATCAGCGCGTCGATGCGGGCGTCGTCGAGCGCGTCGTCGCGCCGCACGACACGCAACCCCGAGCGTCGCACCTCGGCCGGGGCGCGCCCGAGCAGCCCGAGCACGGCGGCGAGCCCACGCAGCAGGCGGCGCGCACCCGGGTCGTCGTCGCGATTGGCGCGGTTGGCGAGATCGAAGAGCACGGCGATCGCGACCGGCGTGTTGAAGTCGTCGTCCATCGCCGCGGCGAATCGCGCGGCCTCGGGGTCCTGCCAGTCGACCGGCCCGGCGTCGTCGGCGACGTCCGGCCGGTCGATCGCGTTGTAGAGCCTCAGCAGCGCTTCGCGCGCATCGTCGACCAGCGTATCGCCGTAGTCGATCGGGCTGCGATAGTGCGCGCGCATCAGGAAGAACCGGAGCACCTCGCCGTCGTGGGTGGCCAGGCAGTCGCGGATCGTGAGGAAGTTGCCGAGCGATTTCGACATCTTCTCCTCTCGCAGGTTCACGAAGCCGTTGTGCAGCCAGTAGCGCACGAAGCTCGAGGCGCCGTCCGGGTACAGCATGCCGTCGCTCTGCGCGATCTCGTTCTCGTGGTGCGTGGGGATCAGGTCCATGCCGCCGCCGTGGATGTCGAAGGGCGCACCGAGCAGCGCCATCGACATGGCCGAGCATTCGAGGTGCCAGCCCGGCCGGCCCGTGCCGTACGGCGACGGCCACTTCACCTCGGCGGGCTCCTCGGGCTTGGCGGCCTTCCAGAGCACGAAGTCGGCCGGGTCCTGCTTGTTCGGGTCGACCGCGACGCGCTCGCCGGCCCGCTGCTCGTCGAGCAACTTGCCGGACAGGCGGCCGTAGTTCGGAAAGCGGCGCACCGGGAACAGCATGTCGCCGTCGGGCGTCGCGTAGGCGAGGCCGTTCTGCCGGAGCCGGCCGACGATGTCGATCATCTGGCGCACGTACTCGGTGGCGCGGGGCTCGTGGTCCGGACGCTGGATGCCGAGCGCGGCCTCGTCCTCGTGCATCGCCGCGATGAAGGTGGCGGTCACGCTGGAGATCGGTTCGTTGCGCTCGACGGCCCGGCGGATGATCTTGTCGTCGATGTCGGTGATGTTGCGCACGTAGGTCACCGCGTAGCCGCTCGCGCGCAGCCATCGCTGGATCGCGTCGAAGGCGACCAGCATCCGGGCGTGGCCGATGTGGCAGTAGTCGTAGACGGTGATGCCGCAGACGTACAGCCCGACCCTGCCCTGGACGAGCGGCACGAAGCGCTCCTTGGCGCGGGTCATCGTATTGTGCAGGCTCAGCATCGGGAGGCGTTCCGGGCGGTGTTCGGGCGGAGGGCGCGTGCGGCGACGGTAGAATCCGGGTTCGCTTCCCCTGCCGGCCCGCAGGTGGCCGGATCCCCCGGCTCGCGTGCGCCTAGTTTAACGTGCCCTTCGCCCGCCCATCCTCCCGCACGCGCCCGTCCCGGGCCGCCTGGCTCCCGATCGCGATCGCAAGCCTGCTCGCGATCGGCGCCCTCGATGCGCGGGCGGTGCTGGCGCAGTCGTGGGCCGGCGACGCACGCACCGGCAGCGGCGCGCCGGCCCGAACCACGCCGCAGGCCCGCGCGCAGGACGCCCTCGCGGCGGGCGAGCCGGCCCGGGCGCTCGAGATCGTCGACCAGGCGTCCAAGACCTTCCCGGCCGACCCGCAGCTCCGCTTCCTGCGCGGCCTCGCGCTGTCGGGCCTGAAACGTGCCGAAGAGGCCGAGGCCGTGTTCCGGGGCCTGACGCAGGAGTATCCCGAACTGCCCGAGCCGCACAACAACCTTGCGTTCGTGCTCGCGGCGCAGGGCAAGCTCGAGGCGGCACGCAGCGCGCTCGAGGCGGCGATCGCCGCGCTGCCGGACTACGCGCTCGCACACGAGAACCTCGGCGACATCCAGCTGCAGCTCGCGGCGCGCAGCTATCGCGAGGCGGCACGCCTGGCCCCGCGCGCCGGCACGTCCGCCGCGCGCAAGCTCGAGGCGATCGAACGGTTGCAGGCTGCGGCGCCGCCGCCGGCGCGTCCCTGACCCCCTCTCCCACCCGACTTCCCGATCTCATCCCAAGGAGCTGACCATGTCCCGATTCCCATTGCGCCCAGGCCCGACCCCTCACGGCCTGCGCCCGACGCTCGCGTCGACCCTGTTCGCGACGATCGCGTCGGTGGTGCTGCTCGCTGCAGCGCCGGACGCCGACGCCGCCGGGCCGAATCCGCAGGTGCTGATGAAGACCTCGCTCGGCGACATCGTGATCGAGCTGTACCCGCAGAAGGCACCGAAGACCGTGGCCAACTTCCTGAAGTACGTGGACGACGGCTTCTACAGCGACACGGTCTTTCACCGCGTGATCGGCAACTTCATGATCCAGGGTGGCGGCATGAAGAAGGACCTGAGCCGCAAGGACACCCGCCCGCCGATCCCGCTCGAGTCGCAGAACGGCCTGAAGAACGACAAGGGCGCGATCGCGATGGCGCGCACCAACGTGCCCGAGTCGGCGACCTCCCAGTTCTTCATCAACACCGCCGACAACGCCAGCCTCAACTATCCGCAACCCGACGGGCACGGCTATGCGGTGTTCGGCAAGGTCGTCAAGGGTATCGAGACGGTCGAGAAGATCGCCGCGGTCAAGACCGGTCGCCAGGGGATGCACGGCGACGTCCCGCTCGAGCCGGTGATGATCGAGTCGGTCAGCCGGGTCCAGAACTGAGCCGCCCAGTCCCCAGCCTGCGCGTCGATCGCCGGGCATCGGCCTGGTTCGCGTCGGACCTGCACCTGCAGGACGACGACGACGCGCTGTCGTCGCGCGTGCTCGCGTCGATCGACGCGCTGCACGCCGCCACGGCCGGCGACCGATCCGGCGGCTTCACCGCGCCGCCCGGTCCCGCTTCGCCGGCGTTGTTCCTGCTGGGCGACCTGTTCGAGTACTGGGTCGGCGACGATCATCCGTCGGACGCGGCGCGGGCGCTCTTTGGGGCGCTCGGCCGCCTGGCGGGTGCGGGCTGGCGGGTGTGCCTGATGCACGGCAACCGCGACTTCCTGCTCGGCGCGGATGCCGCGGCGGCGCAGGGCGCGACGCTGCTCGCGGACCCGTGCCTGATCGAGGTCGACGGCGAGCGCATCGTGCTGGCGCACGGCGACGCCGAGTGCATCGGCGATGCGCCCTACCAGCAGTGGCGCGCGCTGTGCAGAAGCGAGGCGTGGCAGCGCGACTTCCTCGCACGCCCGCTCGCCGAGCGTCTCGCGATGGCGCGTGCGATGCGTGCACGGAGCCGCGAGCGCCAGGCCGGCGCGATGACCGAGACCACGGCGGACCTCGACCCCGCGACGATCGACGCGCTGATGACGCGCTTCGACGCGAGCGGCATGATCCACGGCCATACGCACCGCCCGGGCCTTCACCGGTGGCAGGCCGCCGGCACCGCACGTTGGCGGCGGGTGCTGAGCGACTGGGCGGTCGATCCGCCGCGAGGCGAGACCCTCAGCCTGGCGCAGCTTCTCGAACCGGCCGCGGCGCGCTGAGCGCGGCGGCTGCCGAACCACCCCCCTCCACACCCGCGGCCAAGCCATGATCGAACGATTCGCACACTACCGGACCCTGAGCTTCGTCGAACACCCCGAGTCGGTGCTCGAAGTCGTGATGGGCGGGCCGGGCCGCCTCGCGACGGCCGATCACGACGGCCACCGCGAACTGGCCAGGGTCTGGCGCGACATCGGCGACGACCCCGAGGTGCGCGCCGTCGTGCTTCGCGGCGAAGGCAAGGGATTCTCCGCGGGCGGCGATTTCTCGCTCGTGGAGGACCTGGCCCGCGACTTCGACGCGCGCTCGCGCGTCTGGCGCGAGGCGCGGGACCTCGTCTACAACGTGATCAACTGCGACAAGCCGATCGTCTCGGCGATGCACGGCCCGGCGGTCGGCGCGGGCCTCGTCGCGGGACTGCTAGCGGACATCCCGATCGCGGCGAAGGACGCGAAGATCGTCGACGGGCACACCCGCCTGGGCGTCGCTGCCGGCGACCATGCCGCGATCATCTGGCCACTGCTGTGCGGCATGGCGAAGGCCAAGTACTACCTGTTGCTGTGCGAGCCGGTGTCCGGCGAGGAGGCCGAGCGGATCGGACTGGTCGCCCGATGCGTCGACGCTTCCGAACTGCGGGAGACCGCGCTGCAGATCGCGACGCGGCTGGCGACGTCGTCTCAGACGGCCGTTCGGTGGACGAAGTACGCGCTGAACAACTGGCTGCGCATGATGGGCCCGACCTTCGACGCGTCGCTCGCCGTCGAATTCATGGGGTTCGCCGGGCCCGACGTCAAGGAGGGCGTCGCGAGCCTGCGCGAGCGGCGCGCGCCGGTGTTCGGAAAGACGTCGCCGTTCTGAGTGCGGCGCGAGAACCGACCCTAGTCGACCATCCTGTTCAGGCGATCGGCGTCGATCGGTTCGCAGGGATCGGGCGCCTGCATGCCGTGGCGCTCGAGCTCTGCCATCAGCGCCTGGATCCGGCAGTCCTGGTCGGAGACGTGATCGATCAGCTGGTGGATCGCCTTGGCGAGCGGGTCGTCGAGCCCCTGCGTGATCGCATACGCGGAAAAGCCCATGCGCGCCGCCTGCTGCTCGCGCCGCGCGCCCCGCTCGTCCTCGATGATGCGCGCCGGCATGCCGACCGCGGTGGCGCCGACCGGCACCGCCTTGGTGACGACCGAATTCGAACCGATCCGGGCGCCCGCGCCGACGGTGAAGCCGCCGAGCACCTTCGCGCCGGCCCCGACGACGACGCCGGCCTCGAGCGTGGGGTGCCGCTTGCCCTTGTTGAGCGACGTGCCGCCGAGCGTCACGCCCTGGTAGATCGTGCAGTCGTCGCCGACCTCCGAGGTCTCGCCGATCACGACGCCGAATCCGTGGTCGATGAACACCCGATCGCCGATCGTCGCGCCGGGGTGGATCTCGATGCCGGTGAGCATGCGCCCGAGATGCGACACGCAGCGCGCGAGCGTGGGCCACTGCCGGTGCCACAGCGCGTGGGCCACGCGATGAAGCGCGATCGCGTGGATCCCGGGGTAGCACAGCAGCACCTCGAGCGTCGAGCGCGCGGCCGGATCGCGCTCCATGACGGTACGGATGTCGCTTTTGAGTCGATCGAACATGGCAGGTGGGCGTTCTCGCGCAGCTACGGTGCAGCCCGTGATTGGATCACAGCCCGGCCGATCGCGCCTGCCCGCGCTCGATCGCCCGGCAGATGCCGCGGAGCAGGTCGACGTCGGCGTTGTCCGGCTCGGACCGAAGCAGCATCCGTCGCAGCCGCGCCATCATCTTTCTCGGGTGCACCGGATCGAGGTAGCCGATCGCGACCATCGTGCGCTCGAGGTGCTCGAACAGGCGCTCGAGCGACACGTGATCGGCGAGCGCCTCGCCCCGGTCGAGCCGATTCGGGCCGGGAGGGGGCGGCGGCGCGCCGGGCGGGTGCCTCAGGTGCGCGGTGACGGGGCCGAGCAAGGCCTCGCGTTCGCCCAGCACCGACTGGCGCAGCACGAACGCGATGATCTGCACCGCCTGCGACAGGTTCAGCGACGCGTGCGCCGGCTCCGCCGGGATCGTCGCGAGGTGCGTGCACAACGACACCTCGTCGATCGACAGGCCGTTGCGCTCGGTGCCGAACACCCACGCGATGCGCTGCGCGCGACGCGCTCGAAGCGCCTGCTGGGCGTGTTCGACGACGGCACCGGGCATCGCCGGTTCCGGGCCGAATTCACGCGGCTCGGCGCTCACGGCGACCACCATCTGGCAGTCGGCGATCGCCGCCTCGAGCGAGGGCGCGGTGCGCGCGCTGCGCAGCAACTCGACGGCACCGCTCGCGAGCGCGAGCGCCTGACGGTGGTCGATGAAATCTGGGTCGTGCGGCGCGACGACGACCAGGTCGACCAGCCCCATCGTGCGCATCGCCCGCGCGACCGAGCCGATGTTGCCGGGGTGGCTCGGCGACACCAGCACGATGCGATGCGCGTGCAGGCGCTCGCGCAACGCGTCGGGCAACGCCGGATGCAGCGCGCCGGGCACGTTCACCGGCGGCCCGCCGGTCGATTCAACTTACAATGCATTCCCATGCACCCCATGCTCAATACCGCGGTCAAGGCCGCACGCCAGGCCGGGCGCCTGATCAATCGCGCCAGCCTCGACGCCGAGGCGATGCTCGTCACCCGCAAGGAGCGGAACGACTTCGTGACCGAAGTCGACAGGGCCAGCGAGGAAGCGATCATCGGCACGCTGCTCGCGGCGTATCCCTCGCACGCCATTCTAGCGGAGGAGTCCGGCCACCGACCCGGCACCGGCGGCAGCCGGGGCGCGCAGGCGAGCGCACTCAGGGAGGCCGACTTCATCTGGATCATCGATCCACTGGACGGCACCACCAACTTCATCCACGGCGTGCCGCACTACTGCGTGTCGATCGCGCTGATGGAGCGCGGCGTGATCACGCAGGGCCTGGTCTACGACCCGGTGCGCAACGAACTCTTCACCGCGTCGCGTGGGCGAGGCGCGTTCCTGAACGACCGGCGCATCCGCGTGAGCAAGCGCACGCGCCTCGAGGAATCGCTGATCGGCACCGGCTTTCCGTTCCGGATGATCGCGCAGATCGACGATTACCTGACGATGCTCAAGCCGGTGATGGAGAAAGCGGCGGGCATCCGCCGTGCCGGCGCCGCGGCCCTCGACATGGCGTACACCGCGGCGGGCCGCTTCGACGGCTTCTTCGAACTCGGGCTCAAGCCATGGGACGTCGCGGCCGGCAGCCTGCTGGTGTCGGAAGCCGGCGGGCTCGTCGGTGATTTCAGCGGCAACGCGAGCTACCTCGAGAGCGAGCAGGTGCTCGCCGGTGCGCCGAAGGTGTTCTCCGCGCTGATTCCGTTGCTGGTGCCCGGCCAGTCGCACCGGCCGCAGGCCGCGGCGCCGGCAGCGGCGTCCGCAGCGCCCGCCGCCACGGAGCGCACCGCCGCATCGCCGACGACGCGCGTCGCCACCGGCACGTCGCGCGACCCGACGCTGCGCGCGGTTCGCCCGGCGCGCGCGCCGGCCAAGCGCGGCGCACGCCCCGGCCGCTGACCGCCCGCCACGCCCGTCGATGCCGTCGAAGGTGGAGGCTGCGGACCGGCACACGCCGATGATGCAGCAGTACCTGCGCATCAAGTCCGGCCATCCGGACACGCTGCTCTTCTACCGGATGGGCGACTTCTACGAGCTGTTCCACGACGACGCGCGCCGCGCCGCGCAGCTCCTGTCGATCACGCTGACCCGGCGCGGCACCTCGGCCGGCGAGCCGATCGCGATGGCCGGCGTGCCGGTACACGCGGTCGAGCAGTACCTGGGACGACTGGTGGCGCTGGGCGAGTCGGTGGCGATATGCGAGCAGATCGGCGATCCGGCGACCTCGAAGGGGCCGGTCGAACGCCAGGTCGTGCGCGTCGTCACGCCGGGCACGCTGACCGACGCACCGCTGCTGCCGCAGAAGGAGGACCGTCCACTGCTCGCGGTCGCGCCCGCCGGCACCGGACGCGGCGCAGACGCACGCTTCGCGCTGGTGTGGATCGTCGCGGCGAGCGGGCTCTGCTGCTTCACCGAAGTGGCCGCGACCGAGCTCGACGGCGAGCTCGAGCGGCTTTCGCCGGCGGAGGTGCTCCTGGCCGAGACGCCGGCGCGCCAGGCGGGCGGCTGGGCGGCGCGCGTGCGCGCCCGGCTCGCGCAGCTGGGCCGCGTGCCGATGATCGAGCGACCCGACTGGCACTTCGATCCGGCGCACGGCGACCGGCTGCTGCGCGAGGCGCTCGGGCTCCACGACCTCGCCTCGCTCGAGCTCGCGGATGCGCAGGCCGCGGTCGGCGCGATCGGCGCGCTGCTCGACTACCTCGGCCATACGCTGGGGCGCACGCTCGCGCACCTGCAGCCGGTCCGACGGATCCGGCGCGACGCGATGATCGAGATCGATCCGGTGGCGCGCCGCAACCTCGAGCTCGTACGCCCGCTGCAGGACGAGCGCGGCGCGACGCTGCTCGCGCGGGTCGATCGCTGCGCGACGGCTGCGGGCAGCCGGCTGCTGCGCCAGTGGCTGCTCGCGCCGCTGCAGGACGCGACCGAGATCGCGCACCGCCAGGAGCTCGTCGCGTGCCTGATCGAGCATCGACTCGCGCGCACGCTGACCCCGCTGCTCGGCCAGGCGGCCGACATCGAGCGCATCGCGGCGCGCATCGCGCTCGAGAGCGTCCGGCCGCGCGAGCTCGTTGCGCTCGGCGAAAGCCTGCCGGTGCTCGCGCGCTGCCTGGAACACGTGCGCTCGTTCGCGCAGCCGGTGCTGCTCGAGGCGCTCGAGCCGGCGGCCCGGATCGATCCCTCCATCGCCGCGTCGCTCGCCGCCGCGCTCGTCGACGAGCCGCCTGCGCTGCTGCGGGACGGCCAGGTGTTCCGCGACGGCTTCGACGCACGGCTGGACGAACTGCGCGCGATCGACCGCGACTGCGATGCGCTGCTCGCCGAGATGGAGGCGCGCGAGCGGGCGCGCACGGGGATCGCGACGCTCAAGGTCGGCTACAACGGCGTGCACGGATTCTTCATCGAGGTCGGCCGCGCGCACGCGGACCGGATTCCACCGGACTACCGCCGCCGCCAGACGCTGAAGAACGCCGAGCGCTACATGACGCCCGAGCTCAAGGCCTTCGAGGACAAGGCGCTCAGCGCGAAGGAACGCGCGCTCGCGCTCGAGAAGGTGCTGTACGCCGACCTGCTCGCCGCGCTCCGGCCGCACGTGCCGGCGATGCAGCGGATGGCCGCCGCGCTCGCGCAGCTGGACGCGTGCCTCGCGTTCGCGATCGTCGCGGAGCAGTCGGGCTGGGTCAGGCCTTCGCTGCGCGAGCAGCCCGGCATCCGCATCGAGGGCGGCCGCCATCCGGTCGTCGAGCGGGTCGTCGAACGCTTCGTCGCGAACGACTGCCACCTCGACGCCGACCGGCGCCTGCTGCTGGTCACCGGGCCGAACATGGGCGGCAAGTCGACGTTCATGCGCCAGGTCGCGCTGATCGCGATCCTGGCCTGGTGCGGCAGCTTCGTGCCGGCGACGGCCTGCGAGATCGGACCGATCGACCGCATCTTCACGCGGATCGGTGCCTCGGACGACCTCGCGGGCGGGCGATCGACCTTCATGGTGGAGATGACCGAGGCGGCGGTGATCGTCAACCGCGCGACCGAGCGCTCGCTGGTCCTGATGGACGAGATCGGGCGCGGCACCTCGACCTTCGACGGACTCGCGCTCGCGCAGGCGATCGCCTGGCACCTGCTCGAGCACTGCCGTTCGATGACGCTGTTCGCGACCCACTACTTCGAGCTCACCACGATCGCCGACCAGTCGCCCCACGCGGCGAACCTGCACCTGGCGGCCGCCGAGCACGCGGGCGGCATCGTGTTCCTGCACGAGGTGCGCGACGGGCCCGCGAGCCAGAGCTACGGCCTGCAGGTCGCCCGACTCGCGGGATTGCCGACGAAGCTGGTGCGTCGCGCGCGCACGATCCTGCAGTCGCTCGAACAGGCGGCGGTCCGCGCGCAACCGCAGCTCGATCTGTTCGGCAGTGCGCCGCCGATGCCCGCGTGGCACGACGACGAGTACGCAGGCGGCGACGAGCCCGAGTCGAGCGCGCGCGCGCGAGGCGCGGTGCCCGCGGGACAGTGGTTGATCGACGAACTGCGCGCGATCGACGGCGACGACCTGAGTGCGCGGCAGGCGCTCGAGCGGATCCTCGACTGGCAGCGACGCCTCGAGGAGGGGGCTTGACGCGAGCGGCGGCCGCGATGCGGGCGCGACGTCGCCTGTGTCGCTCGCTCGCGGTGCTCGCCGGCGCAGGAGCGGGCGCGGTGGCAGGCGCGGTGGCAGGCGCGGCACCCGGTCGCGCGGCTGCGACGGCGGGCACGGACGACGGCGACGCCGCCTTCTGGTTCGGGCTGCTCGGCGATTCGCCGTACGGCGCGCTCGATGCGCTGAGCTTCGAGCGGGTGCTCGCGGCGACCGCGCGCGAAGGCCTGCAGTGCCTGATCCACGTCGGCGACATCAAGTCGAGCGCCGAAGCCTGCTCCGACGCGCTGCTGGCCGCCCGCATCGCGCTGCTCGACGCGGCGCCGCACCCGCTCTTCTACACCCCCGGCGACAACGAGTGGACCGACTGCCACGCCGGCGCCGATCCGCTCGCGCCGGGCAATCGGCTCGATCGGCTCGAGTGGCTGCGCCGCCACGTCTTCTCGACCGACGTGTCGCTCGGCCGGCGACGACGCCCGCTCGAGCGGCAGGCGAAGCGCTTCGACGGCGGCGCCGCGCTGCCGGAGAACCTGCGCTGGCGCATCGGCTCGCTCCAGTTCTGCACGCTGCACGTGGTGGGCAGCGGCAACGGGCTGAGGCGTCGCGGCGAGATCCCGCGTTCGGCCGCGCTCGCCGAATGGCGGGTCCGCCAGGCGGCGAATGCGCGCTGGCTCACCGACACCGCGGCACTCGCGCGCCGCAGCGGCGCGCTCGGTCTGGCGATCGCGCTGCACGCGAACATGCGCTTCGAGCAGGACGACGACGACGGCTGGCGCGCGATGCGCGAAGTCGTCGTCGCGACGGCGCGCGACTGGGGCGGACCGGTGCTGCTGATGCACGGCGACACGCACCATTTCCGAGCCGACCGCCTGCTCGCGCGCTCGCACGGCCTGCCGCGCCTGCTCAGGGTCGAGTCCTTCGGCTTCCCCTTCGCCTCGTCGTGGGTGCAGATCCGCTGGAACCCGCAGGCGATCGACGACGCGGACGGTCCCTTCCTCGTGTCGACCCGAAGCCTCTGAGGCCGAACGTGGCGCATCCGACACCCCCGCTGGGCGACGTCCCGGTCGACACCTTCCTCGCGCGCCACTGGCAGCGCAGGCCGCTGCTGATCCGGGACGCGGTACCCGACATCGACGGGTTCGTGACGATGCAGACACTTCGCCGGCTGGCGGCGTCCGACGACGTCGAGTCGCGGCTCGTGCATGGTCCGGCGGCCGGACCCGCCCGGCGCGGCTCGAAGCCCGCGTCCTGGCGCCTCGCGCACGGCCCCTTCGACCGGTTGCCCGCCCTCTCCCGCCCCGGCTGGACGCTGCTCGTGCAGGGGCTCGACACGCACCTGGACGAGGCGCGCGCGCTGATGGACCGGTTCCGCTTCATCCCGGACGCGCGACTCGACGACCTGATGCTGAGCGTCGCGAGCGACGCCGGCGGGGTCGGCCCGCACGTCGACGCCTACGACGTGTTCCTGCTGCAGGTCCACGGCCGGCGCGAGTGGCGCGTCGGCTCGCCGCGCGGCATCCGCTGCGATGCCGGCGGCAACCCGACGACCGTTTCCGGCACGCCGTTGCGCCAGATCGAGCACTTCGACGTCGAGTCGACCTGGACGCTGGCGCCCGGCGACATGCTGTACCTTCCGCCGGGCTGGGCGCACGACGGGATCGCTCGCGGCGTGTGCATGACCTGCTCGATCGGCTTTCGCTCGCCCTCGCGCGACGAGCTGCTCAGGGCCTTCCACGGCTGGCTGAGCGATCGCGACAGGCCTGACGGCGTGCCGTCGCCCCGCTATCGCGACCGGCAGCGCGAGGCGAGTCGCCATCCGGCGCGCCTGCCGGCCGACATGGCGGCGACGCTGGGGGGATGGCTGCGGTCGTTCCGGCCCGCCGCCGCGGACGTCGAGCAGTTCCTGGGGTGCTGGCTCACCGAGCCCAAGCCGAACGTCTGGTTCGACGCCGACGATCGGCGCCAGCTCGACGCCCGGGCGATTCGGCTCGATCGCCGCACCCGGATGCTCTACCGGGCGGGCCGGGTGTTCATCAACGGCGAGCACGTCAGCCCCCCGGCGGCGTCGCGGCCGACGCTCGTGCGGCTCGCCGATCGTCGGATGCTCGCGACCGTCGATGTCGGTGCCGCGGTGTCCGATCCCTGGCTAGCCCTCACACTGGGCGGGTGGCTCAAGGCCGGGTGGATCGAGCATGCAGGAAAGTGAAGCGCGTCTCTTCGGGTTCAGGAGCGAGTTCCAGGCGTGTGTCGCCGAGCTGATCGGCCGCACCCGCTATGCGCTCGCGATCTCGGACCACGACCTGTCCGACTGGTCGCTGGAGCAGTCGGGGGCCGTCGCGCAGCTCGAGCGAATCCTCCTCGCGCCGCAGGCCGCGGTGCGCATCCTGGTGCGCGACACCGAGTTCCTCGAAAAGCATGCGCCGCGGTTGCTCGCGCTGCGCAAGCGCCACGCGGCGGCGCTCTCGATCCGTCAGGTGCCGGCGTCGATCGCCTCGGACGAAGGGCTGATGCTGGGCGACACGACGCACGTGCTGCGCCGCGCGCACCACGACGCGTTCCGGGGCCGCGTCCAGTTCGCGATGCCCGCCGAGGCCGAGCCATGGCGCCGAAAATTCGACGCGTCGTGGGCCGAGTCGCAGGAATGCCTCGCGGCGACGACCTTGGGCCTCTGACGCGATGACACCGACGCCGCCCTCCGTCGATCGCGTGCCGCGGCCATCGCCGCTTCACGTCGCCGCGGTCGCGATCGCCGCGACGCTCGCGATGGCGGCGTGCAGCGAGCCGCCGCCGCCGTCGGCCGCGCCCGCGCGGCCCGCTGCCGGCGCGAACGATCCCGCGCCCGCGCCTTCGGGCATCGAACTGCGGTCGGCGACGGTGCGCGAAACCGCCGCCGGCGCCATCGCCGCCGCGCGCGAGATCCGTGACCGCCAGCAGGCGGCCTCGAGCGGCGCCGCCGGCGAGCAGACACCGGTCGAGACGCGGCGCACGGCCGCCGACCGGGCGGTCCGCGCGGCACGCGAGCTGACCGAGCAGGACGCCGCACCGGTCGCGCGCGCCGGGCCGAAGACCGCGGCGAGCTACGCGATCGAGCGCGCGCGCTCGGCGGGCGGCGAGCAGAACGCGAGCGGCTCGGAGGCCGCCGCCGCCGCCGAACGCCACGCGGCGGACGAGGCGCTCCGCGCGATCGCCGAGGCCCGCAGGCTCATCGGCCCCGAGAAGTAGTCCGTTCGCGGCGACGCCGCGCTACATCGGCCGCATCGACTGCCAGCCGCAGCCCTCGTCCTGGTCGGCGACGGTGACCTCGGCCGGCGCGCAGCCCAGCACCGAGGACAGCGCGAGCTGCGCGAGCGCCGGCCGGTTGTTCTCGCGGCTCAGGTGCGCCGCAACGACCGTCTTCAGGCGCGTCCGGCCGATCGACGACAGGATGCTCGCCGCGTCGAGGTTCTCGAGGTGGCCGTAGTCGCCGCCGATGCGCCGCTTGAGCATCGGCGGATACCGGCCGGCCTCGAGCATCCCGCGATCGTGGTTGCACTCGAGCACGAGCGCATCGACGCCGCTCAGCGTCTGCACCACGTGCGGCGTCGATCGGCCGACGTCGGTGAGCAACCCGAGCCGCGCGCTGCCGTCGTCGATGACGAACTGCACCGGTTCGCGCGCATCGTGCGGGACCGCGAACGGCAGCACCCCGAATGCGCCGATCGCCAGGTGGCGGTCGGGCTCGAGCAGACGGCAGCGGCGTTCGTCGAAGCCCGCGCAGCGCACGGCGCCGAGCATCGTGCCATGGGTGAGCCAGACGGGCACCTCGGCAAGCTTCGCGAGCTGGAACGCGCCGCCGGCGTGATCGCCGTGCTCGTGGGTCACGAGGACCGCCTCCAGGTCCGCCAGGTCGAGGCCGAGCCGCTCGATCCGGCGAACCGCCTCGCGCGCCCTGAAGCCGCAGTCGACGAGGATGTACCGCGCGCGCCCCGTGGTCGGCGCGGCGTGGCGCTCGACGACCAGCGCATTGCCTTCGCTGCCGCTGCCCAGGCTGGCGAATCGCATCGGCGCGTACGGCGCTAGCGCAGGCGTTCGTGCAACAGCGCGATGATGCGGTTCGCGACGCGCCGGTCCTCGTCGCGCTCGAGCGGCTTGCCTTCGTCGCCGCGCACGGTCACCCGCGACCCCGCGCCCTCGCCCGTCACGACGATCTGGTAACGCTGCCCGCTCAGGTCCTTGCGCTCGCCGGAAAACAGCCTCGACATCGTGCCCTGTCGCGGATCGCGCCGGTCGAGGTCGACGTAGCGCACGAAGTACGTGCCCCTGGAGCGGTCGCGGTCCTCGACGGTGAAGCCGATGCGGTCGATCACCAGCCCGAGTTCCCGCCAAGCCCGGTCGAAGCCCTCGCGGATCGTGATCGCGTCGACGCCGCCCGCCACGGGCACGATCGACGCCCGTGCCGGGCGCGGTGCCTCGGCGCGTGCGACCTCGCGCTGGACCTCGGCCTGCGGCGTGCCCAGGCGCAGCATCAGGCGACGCATGAACTCGAGTTCGAGCTCGGGCCGGCTCGGCGCAGGCTGCCAGATGGTGCTGTCGGCGAGCTTGCTGTCGACGACCTCCTCCATCGCCTGGTGGCTGACCACGATCTCGGTGCCGCCATCGGGCCCGGGCTCGACGCGCGTGCGAAAGCGGTCCTGGACCGCGGTGGAGTACGCGGTACCGAGCCCCGCCGACAGCAGCCCGCGAATGCCGCTCGACTCGGCCTTCTCGCGTCGCTTGCTCCAGTCGGTCTCCAGCATCCCGGTGGCCGGCGAATCGACCGGCAGCTCGAAGCCCTCGCTCTTCCAGAACTCGACGAGCAGCGGCCAGACCTGTTCGGGGCGCCGGTCGACGACGAGCCAGCGCAGCCGGCCGTCGCGCTCGATCCGTGCGCCTTCGCGCACCGGCAGCACGTCGGCCCCCGCGCCGCGCCGACTGTCGACGTCCGCAGCCGCCTTGCGCTCGCTCGCATAGCCGGAGTAGGTCTTTCCGGTGCCGCGGTCGGGCACCACGTAGCGGTCGTCGGCCTTCGGGCCGACGAGGTCCGGCGGCACGTCGAGCCCCGGGCCGCGGTTCGCGCTGCGGTAGTCGATGTTCGACGGATCGAGCGCGTCCTGGATCGTGGTGCACGCCGACGAGGCGAGCGAGGCGGCGCACGCGAGGAGCACCGCGACGGCGCCTTGCGGTTTGAACGTCAAATCTCGACTCCGGAAGACCTGAGCGCGTCGAGGATAACGCCGTGATGCGCCGCCGCGAGCGGTGTCAGCGGCAGGCGTATCCCGGCCTTGATCCGGCCCATGCGGGCCAGCGCCCACTTGACGGGGATCGGGTTGGCCTCGACGAACAGATTGAGGTGCAGCGGCAGCAGCTGGCGATGCAGCGCGAGCGCCGACCGGAAGTCGCCGTCGAGCGCGGCAGCGCACATCTTCGCGACGCCGGCCGGCGCGACGTTGGCAGTGACCGAGATCACGCCGTGCGAGCCCATCGCCATCAGCGCGAGCGCCGAATCGTCGTTGCCGCTCCAGACGCCGAAGGCGGGCGGCAGGCGCGCGAGCAGGTCCGAGCCGCGGGCGATGTCGCCGGTCGCGTCCTTCAGGCCGATGATCCCGGGGTGCTCGGCCAGGCGCAGCACCGTCGCATTGGCGATGTCGACGACGGTGCGCCCGGGCACGTTGTACAGGATCACCGGCAGGCCGCCGTCGTCGGCGATCGACGAGAAGTGCCTGACGAGCCCTTCCTGCGACGGCCGGTTGTAGTACGGCGCCACCTGGAGCGTCGCCTGTGCGCCGGCCTTGCGCGCCTCG
Source organism: Lautropia sp. (assembly GCA_050248115.1). Classification (GTDB taxonomy): domain Bacteria; phylum Pseudomonadota; class Gammaproteobacteria; order Burkholderiales; family Burkholderiaceae_E; genus Lautropia. The sequence goes on along the minus strand of JBFWSZ010000003.1, from coordinate 490,274 downwards.
ATCGTCAGGTCGATCGCTTCGCGCGTCGAATTGGCGCCGGTGCCGGCGATCACCGGGATCCGCCCCGCGCATTGCTCGACCGCGACCCTGACCAGCTCGACGTGCTCGTCGACGTTCACGGTGGGCGATTCGCCGGTGGTGCCGACGGCGACGATCGCCGCGGTGCCCGAGGCGACGTGCCAGTCGATCAGCGCGCGATAGGCGTCGAGGTCGAGCGAGCCGTCGTCGTGCATCGGCGTGACGATGGCCACCATGCTGCCCCTGACCCTGTTGCTCTGCATCGTTCGGCTCCCTTGATCGGACCGGGCATTCTAGCGCAGTGCCATCCCCGTCCCGAGCGGCGGCCGTGCGGCGACGATCCGCTGCAGCACCGCGCCGCGCCCCCGCGCGGCGTAGCCCTGCTCGAACGCGACGACCGAGAGCCCGGCGCGGCGGCAGGCGTCGAACAGCTCGTCCTCGCGCAGCAGGAAGGCCGGGTTCGACGGCCTGCCGTACGCGGCGTTGCCGCTGGCGAATGTCTCGTAGATCAGACGCCCGCCCGGCTCGACCAATCCGGCCGTCAGCGCGAGTCTCGGGCGGAATAGATAGTGCGTCACAATCACCACTTCGAACCGTCCGGCGGGGAGCGTCCACCGCCCGTTCTCCAGATCCACCTCGAGGACGGTGCAGGTCATACCCTCTGGCAAGGTCAGGGAAGCGGTGTTCCGATCGACCGCCGTGACATCGAAGCCCGCGTTCAGGGCGAGGTGCACATGGCGGCCGCTGCCGCAGGCGAGGTCGAGCAGTCGGCGGCTGCCGCGGGGTTCGCCGAGCCAGCGCGCGACCCAGGCCGATGGTTGGCGATCGTCCATAGTCCAAGCACCCTTCTGTCGTTCAACATCTGTCCAGCGAAGCCGGCGTGACACTGCAAGCGATCTCCGAATCCTATGCCAAGCTGCGCGCGCGCAAGGGCGGACTGAAGGTCTTCGCGCTGCCGGTCGCGCTCGCATTGATCCTGCTCGTCGCCGGCTTCGTGTTCCCCGACGCGCTCGCGCGCAATTTCTGGTTCGCGCTGCCGATCGCGCTGATCGCGATCGCCGGCTTCGGCTGGGGCCTGCTGCAGACCTCGGAAGACCTGCGCGAGCAGCGCTCGATCAATCGGCGGCTGTCGGAACTGCAGGCGCAGTACGGCGTCGCCGAGGGGCTCGCGGTGATGGGCTCGTGGGTCTACGACCTCGTCGAGGATCGCTTCTACTGGAGCGAGGGCTCGTTCCGCGTGTTCGGCATCGAGGCCGATCACGGCGCGCCGAGCCCGCGCGCCTTCACGATCTGCATCCACCCGGACGACCAGCAGCGCTGGCAGCAGGCGCACCGGCGCGGCGTCAAGCGTGGCCAGGAAGTGCGCATCGAGTACCGCTACGTCAAGAAGGGCAAGGAGCAGATCTGGATCCGGTCGGTGGCCCGGCCGGAGGCCGACGAGCACGGCAACGTCGTCCGCCTCGCCGGGATCGCGCAGGACATCACCGCGATGCGCGCGATGGCCCAGCAGCTCGCCGGCAGCGAGGCGAAGTTCCGCGACCTCACCCAGCTCAGTTCGGACTGGGTGTGGGAAACCGACGCCGAGCACAAGCTGTCGTTTCTCTCCGAGAGCGTGGTGGCCGAGCTGGGCGCCTGGGTCAAGGGCGACATTGGCAAGCGCTTCGACCAGGGAAACCTGATCGGCCTGCCGCGCGCCGACTGGGACGCCTTCGGTGCCGACCTGGAGAACCACCGCCAGTTCGAGGACTTCCAGTACAGCCTGCTCGACCCGGACGGCAACCTGTTCTCGGTGTCGATCTCGGGGCGCCCGAACATCGCCGCCGACGGCAGCTTCGTCGGCTACCGCGGCGTCGGGCGCAACGTCACGAAGGAGATGCAGCAGCAGCTGCTGCTGCAGCTCGAGGGCGAGATGGCCGCCGTCATGCGCGAGCACAACGAGGCCGAGCGCGTCGTCGCCGCGATCATCATCGCGGTGTCGCGGATGATGGGCTGGTCCGGCGGCGCACACCTGGCGCTGATCCCGGGCACGACGTCGCTGACGGTGCGCGAGCGCTGGGGCCAGCCCGCGATCACGCGGATGCTGGGCGACCTGCCGCGGCAGATCCCGATGCGCGCGGATTCGGTCGAGGCGAAGGCCTGGAAGGGCCAGGCGATCTGGATGCGCAACGTCAGCCAGCACCTCGAATTCTCGGAGCGCTACCAGGCCGAGGTCACCGGCATGAGGGCGGCGTTCCTCGCGCCGATCTCCGACGAGCAGAAGAACGTGCTGAGCGCGCTGCTCTTCTTCGCGCCGAGCGGCTTTCGCGCGGACGCGTTCCTCGCACAGGTCGCCGAGATCCTGTCGCGCACGATGTCGCTGTACCTGCAGCGCAAGACCGCCGAGAAGCGCCTGCTGCACGCGTCGATGCACGACCCGCTGACCGGACTGCCGAACCGCGTGTTCCTCACCGAGCAGCTGCAGCAGCGGCTGTCGAACAACGAGCCGGCCGCCGTGCTGTACGTCGACCTCGACCGCTTCAAGCCGATCAACGACACGCTCGGCCACCAGGTCGGCGATCAGGTGCTGATCGAGGTCGCACGCCGCTTCCGCGAGTCGATCGAGCCCGCCGACGTCGCCGGCCGGATCGGCGGCGACGAATTCATCCTGCTGCTCGACAAGAAGGACGACAAGGACGAGGTCGAGCGCCAGGCGCGCAAGATCCTGGACGCGATCGAGAAGCCCTTCATCCTGCAGAACCGCGCCTACTTCCTGTCGGCGAGCATCGGCGTCGCGCTGAGCCCGGCCAACGGCACCGACGCGACGATCCTGATCAAGTGTGCCGACAGCGCGATGTACCAGGTCAAGAGCGAGGGGCGCAACGACGTGCGCTTCTTCACCAGCGACCGGGCCGACGAGCGCGGCGACCAGCTGCAGCTCGCCAGCGAGCTGCCGCTCGCGCTCCAGCGCAACGAGGTCGACCTCTACTACCAGCCGGTGCTCGCGGTCGGCGAGAAGCGGATCGTCGGCATGGAAGGGCTGATCCGCTGGCGGCACCCCACCCGCGGGCTGATGCTGCCCGAGGCCTTCCTGCCGGCGGCCGAACAGAACAACCTGATGCGCGAGATCGGCCTGTGGGCGATCCGGCGCGCCCTCGACGACCGGATCGAACTCGGCTTCGACGAGAAGGACGAGATGAGCGTGTCGGTCAACGTCTCGCCGCGGCTGCTCGGCGAGGAGGGTTTCCTCGCGCAGCTCAACGGCCTGCTCACCGAGCGGCAGTTTCCGGCACGGCTGCTGCGCCTGGAGCTCACCGAGAACGCGCTGATCGACAACTCCAGCAAGACCGTCGCGCTGCTCGGCGAACTGCGCCGACTCGGCGTGCAGGTGATCATCGACAACTTCGGCACCGGCTACGCGTCGCTGTCGTACCTTCGCAACCTGCCGGTCGGCGGCCTGAAGATCGACCACACCTTCGTGCGCGACCTGCACGCCGACCGCGGCAACGCGGCGATCGTCCAGGCGATCATGACGCTCGCCGGCAAGCTCGGCCTGCTGGTGGTCGCGGAAGGCGTCGAGAGCGGCGCCGAGATGCGCGCGCTGCGTTCCTTCGAATGCGACCGGATCCAGGGCGCGTTCGTCTGCGAGCCGCTGCCGCTCGCGCAACTGAAGGACTTCCTCAAGACCGTGCCCAAGCTGCGCCAGATGCACGACGCGCGCGGACCGAAGCTCTCGGTCGAGCCGGACGGTGGCTCCGCGTCCGGCGCCGCGCCCCGATCACGCGGCGCGAGACCCGCCGCCGCGCGCGAAGAGGCTTCACGCAATCCGCCGGCCAAGCCGGAGGCGGGCCGGTCGGAGGCCGCCAGGGCCGAGGCCCGCCGAAGCGAAGGCGACCGGCCCGCGCCCGCCAGGGCGCGCTGACGCTCGCGGCGCGGGTGCCGCGCCGCCCCGATCAGTCGTAGTCGAGGCCCATCGCGTCGCGCACTTCGCGCATCGTCTCCTGGGCGAGCTTGCGCGCCCGGTCGCACCCGTCGGCGATGACGTTGCGAAGCAGCGTCGGATCGTCGATGTAGGGCTGCGCGCGCTCGCGAAACGGCTGCTGTTCGGCGATCACCGCGTCGATCACCGGCTGCTTGCAGTCGAGGCAGCCGATGCCGGCGGTCGTGCAGCCGGTGCGCACCCACTGCCGCGTGTCGTCGTTCGAGTACACGAGATGGAACTGCCACACTGGGCAGCGATCGGGATCGCCCTTGTCGGTGCGCCGCACCCGGGCCGGATCGGTGGGCATGGTGCGGATCTTCCGGGTGACCGACGCGGGGTCCTCGCGCATGCCGATCGCGTTGCCGTAGCTCTTGCTCATCTTCTGGCCGTCGGTGCCGGGCACCCGCGACGCCTCGGTGAGCATCGCCTGCGGCTCGGACAGGATCAGCTTGCGCGAGCCCTCGAGGTAGCCGAACAGCCGCTCGCGGTCGGCGAGGCCGATGTTCTGCGCGTCCTCGAGCATCGCGTGCGCCTGCTCGAGCGCGTCCGCGTCGCCCTCCTGCTGGAAGCGCGTGCGCAGCTCCGAGTAGATGCGCGCGCGCTTGCTTCCGAGCTTGCGGATCGCGTCCTGCGCCTTCTCCTCGAAGCCGGGCTCCGCGCCGAACAGGTGGTTGAAGCGCCTCGCGACCTCGCGGGTCATCTCGATGTGCGGCACCTGATCGTCACCGACCGGCACCCACGACGCCCGGTAGATCAGGATGTCGGCGGCCTGCAGCAGCGGGTAGCCGAGAAAGCCGTAGGTCGAGAGGTCGCGGTCCGCGAGCCGCTCCTGCTGGTCCTTGTACGTGGGCACGCGCTCGAGCCAGCCCAGCGGCGTGCACATCGACAGCAGCAGGTGCAGCTCGGCGTGCTCGATCACCCGCGACTGGATGAACATCGTCGACTGCGCCGGGTCGAGCCCGGCGGCGAGCCAGTCGGTGACCATCTCCCACACGTTCTGCTCGATGATCTCGGGCGTGTCGTAGTGGGTGGTGAGCGCATGCCAGTCGGCGACGAAGAAGTAGCACGGGTGGATGCTCTGCAGCCGGACCCAGTTCTTCAACGCGCCGTGGTAGTGGCCCAGATGCAGCGACCCCGTGGGTCGCATGCCGGAAACGATACGGTCTGGAAACATGGTGGCCGATTGTAGCCCCGGTCGGGGCGCCGGCCGGCACTCAGCCCGGTCTGTCGACGGGCCCCTTGCCCGCGCGCACCACGACGACGTCGCCGCCGGTGAGATCGATGACCGTCGTCGGCTCGATGCACGGCGAGTCGCTCTCGACGAACACGTCGACCTGCTTGCCCAGGCGCTGCACGATCTCGTCGGGGTCGCACAACGGTGCCCGCTCGCCCGGCAACACCAGGCTGGTCGCGATCAGCGGGCGGCCGAAGGCCTCGAGCAGCGCCTGCAGCACCGGATTGCCAGGCACCCGAAGGCCGAGGGTCTTGCGCGACGGGTGCCAGAGCCGGCGCGGCACCTCGCGGGTCGCCGGCAGGATGAACACGTAGGCGCCCGGGGTGCGCTCCTTGAGGAAGCGGAACTGCCGGTTGTCGACCTGCGCGTAGTTGGCGAGCTCGGACAGGTCGCGGCAGATCAGCGTCAGCAGATGGCGGTCGTCGAGCTGCCGGATCGCGCGCATCCGGTCGACGGCGCTGCGCGAATCGGGCGAGCACGCGAGCACGTAGCTCGCGTCGGTGGGCAGCACGGCGACCGCATCGGCGTCGAGCAGCTTCGCGACGGTGGCGGCGAGGCGCGCCTGCGGATGCGTCGGATGGATCGCGATTCGTTGCATGTCCGGAGGGAGCCCGGACCCGGAAAGGGTCGGGCCCGTTCAGGTGAATGCCGGCTCGAGGTGGCGCAGTTCGGGCCAGTCCCACCAGACCGGCGTCAGGCTGTCGGGCATCGGCGGGAGCGCGCCGATATCGTAGTTGCTTTCGTCGGGATCGTGGAAGTCGGAGCCGCGGGAAGCCGGCATCGACAGTGTCTTGCACCAGTCGGCGAAGCGCTCGAAGTCGGCCTTCGTGTGGCTGCCCGACAGTACCTCGATCGCGGCGCCGCCGGCCTCGCGGAACTCCTCGGCGAGGGCCCATCGCGCGGTGTCGCCGAGCCTGTAGCGCGCCGGGTGCGCGAGCACCGCCACGCCGCCGGCCCCCCGGATCAGGCCGACCGCGGTGGCGAGCGTCGCCCAGCGGTGCGCGACGTAGCCGGGCTTGCCGGGGGTCAGGTAGCGCGCGAACACCTCGCGGACCTCGCTGCAGAAGCCGGCCTCGACGATGTATCGGGCGAAGTGGCTGCGCGAGATCAGGTCCGGATTGCCCACGTAGCGCATCGCGCCGGCACGCGCGTTCGCGATGCCGGCGGCCTCGAGCGACGTCGACATCCGGTGCGCACGCTCTTCGCGGCCGTCCCTGATCGCGGCAAGGCCTTCGCGCAGCGCCCGGTCCGCCGGGTCGATGCGAAGCCCGACGACGTGAATCGTCTCGTCTGCCCAGGTCACCGAAACCTCGACGCCGGGGATGAAGCAGAGCCCGAGGCGCGTCGCCTCGGCCGCGGCCGCGTCGAGGCCGCCCAGGTCGTCGTGGTCGGTCAGCGCGAGCGCCTGCACGCCGTTCGCGTGCGCGCGCCGCACGACCTCGACCGGCGCCAAGGTGCCGTCCGACGCGACCGAATGGCAGTGCAGGTCGACGTTGAGACGGCACGGATCGGGGTGCAGCGACGGGCGGGAAAGGTCATTCATCGGTGAAGAATTCCTCCACGAGGCGCGCCACGGCGGCGGGCTGGTCGTGATGCAGCATGTGTCCTGCGTCGGCCACTTCCTTCTCCGTCAAACGCGCGATCGCCGTCAAGCGCTGACGGTATTCGGCGGTTCGCGTGAAGCGATGGGAGGCGTCGTCGGCATCGGACGAAACCCAGAGCACCGGCGCCTCGATCGCGCGCCAGCACGCAAGTACTTCGTCGAGCCGGTAGAGTACGGGGTTCACCCGCCGGTGGGCGGGATCGGCACGCACGACCTGGCGGCCCTTCGGATCGGGCGCCGCCCAGTGCGCAGCGAGGAAGCGCGCCTTGTCGAGCGGCAGGCGCGGGTTGGTCGTCATCAGCCGCTCGGCCACCGCGTCGCGCGACGGGTAGTCGCGAAGGCGCATCGGGCGGCGCAGCGAGTCGAGCCATTCGGCATACCGGGCGGGAGCAAGCGCCGGACCCGCGGTCTTCAGGCCGAAACCCTCGAGGTTGACCAGCCCCGCGACGCGCCGCGGCCGCACACCGGCGTAGATCATCGCGATGTTGCCGCCCATCGAGTGGCCGACGAGCCGCACCGGCTCGGCCGGCGACAGCGCGTCGAGCACGGCGTCGAGATCGCCGAGGTAGTCGGGAAACCAGTAGCTGTCGGCCCGACCCGATTCGCTGGCGCCGAAGCCGCGCCAGTCGAAGGACACGACCCGCCAGCGGCGCCTCAGGCAATCGACGAGGAACTGGAACGAGGCCGACACGTCCATGTACCCGTGCAGCAGCACGAGCAGCGGCGCCGGTGTCGCACCGACCTGCCATTCGCGCAGCCGGTATCGCAGGCCTCGCACCTCCAGATCGTGCTCGACGCTGACGCTGATCGGTCGGTACGGCACCTTCGCGTTCGCTTCCGTGGGTGGCGCGCAGCACGCGCCGTGGCCTTGCACGCGCAGACCCGGTGCCGCGCGATGCGGGCGACTGTAGCACCCGCTCCGGCGCCCGCCTGAACCCCGGTCGTCGCGGTGCGCAAAACGATGCGAATCGGCAACTGGGGCTACACTCGTTGCCATGCCAGTCTATCGATTCCTCGAACGCACCCCAAGGATCGACCCGTCCGCGTGGGTCGCCCCCAGCGCCACCGTGATCGGCTCGGTCGGCCTCGCGGCGGGTGCCAGCGTGTGGTTCGGCGTCACCATCCGCGCGGACAACGACACGATCGAGATCGGTCGCGACAGCAACGTGCAGGAGAATGCCGTGCTGCACGTCGACCCCGGCAGGCCGCTGGCGATCGGCGAGCGCGTCACGATCGGGCACCAGGCGATGCTGCACGGTTGCACGATCGGCGACCAGTCCCTGATCGGGATCCAGGCCGTGGTGCTGAACGGTGCCCGGATCGGCCGCCATTGCCTCGTGGGCGCCGGCGCACTCGTCACCGAGGGCAAGCAATTCCCCGACGGCAGCATGATCATCGGCGCGCCGGCCAAGGTCGCGCGCATGCTCACCACCGAGGAGATCGACCGGCTGGCGGCGTCCGCGGCATCGTACGTCGCGCGCGCCGCGCAGTTCCGCCAGGGGCTCGTGCGGATCGACGCAGCCGGCGTCGGCGACTGAGCGCGGGTCGCGGGCGTGGACCGGCTGCTGCGATTCGTCTTTCCTCGCTACCGCGTGCGAGGCCAGATCGTGCGGCTCGACGCCTCCTGGTCGACGGTCGCGAGCCGGCATCGCCAGCACGAGCGGCGTGAGCTGAGCCCCAACCTTCGGCAACGCCTCGGCGAGCTGACGGCCGCGGGGCTGCTGTTGTCGTCGTCGCTGAAGTACGACGGGTCGCTCGTCATGCAGATCCAGGGCAGCGGCCCGGTGTCGCTGTTCGTCGTGGAATGCGAGCACGACGGCGCGTGGCGCAGCACCGTCAAGCTGCGCGACGGCGCGCGGATCATGCCCGACGCCTCGCTGATCGACCTGATCGGCGACGTGGGCAAGGCGCGTTTCGCGGTCACGCTGATGCCGGCGCGCGACGCGTCCGCCAAGGGCGCGGCGTCGCGAACGGCGCTGGTGGCACCGTACCAGGGCATCGTGCCTTTCGAGGGCGACACGGTCGCCGAGATGCTCGAGAACTACATGCAGCGCAGCGAGCAGGTCGCGACCCACCTGTGGCTCGCCGCCGATGACGGACTCGCCTTCGGGCTGCTGCTGCAGCGCATGCCCTCGGACGGCGGCCGCGGCGCCTCGCCCGGCCACGGCGAAGCGCCGGACGCCGACGAGACGCTGGCCGGGGGCGACGGGACGGACGACGACGGCCGGGGCTGGGAGCACGTCGTCACGCTGGCCCGGACACTGACGCGCCGGGAGATGATCGAGCTGCCGATCGAGGAGGTGCTTCGCCGCCTGTTCTGGGAATGCCCCATCGAGGTGTTCGAGGGGCCGGCGCCGCGCTTCGAGTGCTCGTGCTCGCTGCAGAAGGTCGCGTCGATGCTTCGCATGCTGGGCCGCCAGGAGGTCGAGTCGATCCTTCGCGACGAAGGCGCCATCGACGTGCGCTGCGAGTTCTGCGCCGAGCAGTACAGCCTGGACGCGGTCGAGGCGCGCAACCTGTTCGAGCAGCCGGCCGACGATGCCGGACCGGCCCGCGACGGCCGCGCTAGCGCGGCGCGCCGACGGTAAGGACGCCGGGGCGCGGGTCGGCTCCGACGCGGGGGCTCGGCGCCCGAGACGGCTGGTGTACCGGGCGCGTGGCGCCGGCCCGGCCGGATCCGGTGCCTGCCGCGCCGGGCGCGGGCGCCGGCGCGGCGAGCGCAGCAGCCGGCCCCACCGAAGCGCCTGCGGCGACCGGGTTAAGCTGCACGAAGATCTCGTCGTCGCGGATCATGCCCAGCGAATAACGCGCACGCTCCTCGATCGCAAGCCGACCGTTGCGCAGGTCCTCGAGTTCGGCTTCGAGCCCTTCGTTGCGCAGGCGCAGCCCGGCGTTGCGGGCCTGCTGGTCGGTCAGCAGGCTGTCGAGCTCCCACACCCGGAACCAGCTTCCCGGCCCGATCCACAGCGGATACTGGATCAGGCCGAGAAGCGCGCCGAGGATCAGGCCGAGCAGTTTCACGCGGATGCTCCTTGCCGGCGCGCTTCGTCGCGGTCGGGCGCGATCAGCGCAGTGCGCGCTGGATGTTGAAGAACGCGTCGCGTCCGGGGAAGCTGGCGACGTCGCCGAGGTCTTCCTCGATGCGCAGCAGCTGGTTGTACTTCGCGATCCGGTCGCTGCGCGACATCGAGCCGGTCTTGATCTGAAGCGCGTTGGTCGCGACCGCGATATCCGCGATCGTCGTGTCTTCCGTCTCGCCCGAGCGATGCGACACCACCGACGTGTAGTTGTGGCGCTTGGCCATCTCGATCGCGGCGAAGGTCTCGGTCAGCGTGCCGATCTGGTTGATCTTGATCAGGATCGAGTTGGCGACCTGCTGCTCGATCCCCTGCCGGAGGATCGCGGTGTTGGTGACGAAGAGATCGTCGCCGACCAGTTGCACCTTCGCGCCGAGGCGCTGCGTCAGGTGGCGCCACCCCTCCCAGTCGTTCTCGGCCATGCCGTCCTCGATCGAGATGATCGGGTACTTCTGGCACCAGTCGCTCAGCAGCTTGGTGAATTCGGGCGCGGTCAGCGAGAGCTTCTCGCCGGCGAGCACGTACTTGCCGTCCTTGTGGAACTCGGAGCTCGCGCAGTCCAGGCCGAGCGCGATGTCCTCGCCCGGTCGATAGCCGGCCTTCTCGATCGCGCGCAGGATCAGCTGGATCGCCGCCTCGTGGTTCTGCACCGACGGCGCGAAACCGCCCTCGTCTCCGACGGCCGTCGACATGCCGGCCTCGTCGATCAGCTTCTTGAGCGCCTGGAAGGTCTCGGCGCCGAAGCGCACCGCCTCGCGGAAGGTCGGTGCGCCGATCGGGATGATCATGAACTCCTGGAGGTCCAGCGAGTTGTTCGCGTGCGCGCCGCCGTTGATCACGTTCATCATCGGCACCGGCAGCGACATCTGGCCCGAACCGCCGAAATAGCGGTACAGCGGCAGCCCGGATTCGTCCGCCGCGGCCTTGGCGACCGCCATCGACACGGCGAGCATCGCGTTGGCGCCGAGGTTGCCCTTGTTGTCGGTGCCGTCGAGCTCGATCAGCGTGCGGTCGACGTACGCCTGTTCCGAGGCGTCGAGCCCCATGATCGATTCGCTGATCTCGGTGTTGATGTTCTCGACCGCCTTGAGCACGCCCTTGCCGCCGTAGCGCCCCGGATCGCCGTCCCGCAGCTCGATCGCCTCGCGCGATCCGGTCGATGCGCCCGACGGCACCGCCGCCCGCCCCATCACCCCGGACTCGAGAAGCACGTCGCACTCGACGGTGGGGTTGCCGCGCGAGTCGATGATCTCGCGTCCGATGATGTCGACTATGGTGCTCATCAGCCTTCGTAGCCTTCCGCAACGATCATGTTGAAACGGGTGGTCGCGCCCTCGCGCTTCGCGCGCGCCTCCCGGTACAGGGCAGAATCATAGAACGCTTTGGCGGCCTCGACGGTTGCAAAGCGTGCGACGACGATCGGGGTCGGCGCCCAGTCGCCCTCGAGTGTCGCCGGATTGCCACCGCGCACGATGAACGCCCCGCCGGCCGCGGCGATCGCCGCGGGGCTCAATGCGGTGTATTGCGCGTACCTGGCCGGGTCGGAGACCTCGACGTCGGCGATCACGTAGGCCGTCATCGGCCCGCTCCGGCCCCTGCATCGACGCCGATCTCCGCGAAGCCGTGGCGCTTGACGAGGGCGTCGATCGCGACCAGCGTCTCGAGCAGTTCGGCCATGCGACCGAGCGGCCACGCGTTCGGGCCGTCGGACAACGCCTGCTCCGGCACCGGGTGCGTCTCCATGAAGAGACCCGACACGCCGGCGGCGACCGCAGCCCGCGCGAGCACCGGCACGAACTCGCGCTGCCCGCCCGATCGGTCGCCCTGCCCGCCCGGCAGCTGCACCGAGTGGGTGGCGTCGAACACGACCGGGCAGCCGGTCTCGCGCATGATCGCGAGGCTGCGCATGTCCGACACGAGGTTGTTGTAGCCGAAGCTCGCGCCGCGCTCGCACACCATGATGCAGTCGGGATCGACGCCCGCGGCTTCGGCCGCCGCACGCGCCTTCAGCACGACCTGGCGCATGTCGCCGGGCGCGAGGAACTGGCCCTTTTTCAGGTTCACCGGCTTGCCGCACGCGGCCACCGCGTTGATGAAGTCGGTCTGGCGGCACAGGAAGGCCGGGGTCTGCAGCACGTCGGCGACGGCGGCGACCGGCCCGATCTGCCCGATCTCGTGCACGTCGGTGAGCACCGGCACCCCGACTACCCGCCTGACGTCGTCGAGGATTCGCAGACCTTCGTCGAGGCCAGGGCCGCGGAACGACTTGCCCGAACTGCGGTTGGCCTTGTCGAACGACGACTTGTAGACGAACGGCAGGTCCAGCGCCGCGGTGATCTCGCGCAGTTGGCCCGCGGTGTCGATCGCGAGCTGGCGCGACTCGATCGCGCAGGGCCCGGCGATCAGGAACAGCGGTGCGTCGAGCCCGACCCGGCGATCGGCGATCCTCATGCGACCAGCCGGTCCGCCAGCGGACCGCGCGCGGCGGCAGCCCGCGCGAGTGCGGCGCGCAGGTAGGAGATGAACAGCGGGTGCCCGGCGCGCGGGGTGGAGGTGAACTCCGGATGGAACTGGACCCCGACGAACCACGGATGCGCGAGCCGCCCGCTTCGCGGCAGCTCGACGATCTCCGACAGCGCCTCGTTCGGCGTCCGGGCGACGACCTTCAGCCCCGCCGACTGAAGCGCGTCGACGTAATGGTTGTTGACCTCATAGCGATGCCGGTGCCGCTCGTTCACCGACTCGCCGTAGATGCTGGCGGCGAGGGTGTCCGGCTGGACCGCGCAGCGCTGCGCGCCCAGCCGCATCGTGCCGCCGAGCCCCGAGCTCTGGTCTCGCTTCTCGATGCGGCCGCTGCTGTCGGTCCATTCGGTGATGAGGCCGACCACCGGATCCGGGGTGCCCGGATCGAACTCGGTGCTGTTCGCCTGCGCGAGGCCCATCACGTGCCGCGCGAACTCGATCACCGCGAGCTGCATCCCCAGGCAGATGCCGAGGTACGGGATGCCGTGCTCGCGTGCGTGCCGGATCGCGGCGATCTTGCCTTCGACGCCGCGCTTGCCGAACCCGCCGGGCACGAGGATCGCGTCGAAGCCCTCGAGCATCGCCGTGCCGTCGCGCTCGATCTGCTCCGAATCGATGTACTCGATCGCGATCCGGGCGTGCGTGTGCATGCCGGCGTGGATCAGCGCCTCGGTGAGGGACTTGTACGACTCGGTGAGATCGACGTACTTGCCGACCATCGCGATCCTCACCGTGTGCTCGGGATGCTCGAGCCAGTCGACGAGGCGGTCCCAGGTGCTGAGGTCGGCCGGCGGTGCGTCGAGGCGAAGCGTCTCGACGAGGAGTTGGTCGACCTGCTGCTCGTGGAGCATGCGCGGGATCTTGTAGATCGAATCGGCATCCCACACCGAGATGACCGAATCGAGCGGGATGTTCGAGAACAGCGAGATCTTCGCGCGTTCGTCTTCGGGGATCCGGCGATCGGCACGGCACAGCAGCAGGTCGGCCTGGATGCCGATCTCGCGCAGCTTCTGGACCGAATGCTGCGTGGGCTTCGTCTTGAGTTCGCCGGCGGACGGAATGAACGGGACCAGCGTGAGGTGCACGAAGCAGTAGTTGCCGCGGCCGCGCTTCAGGCTCATCTGGCGCACCGCTTCCAGGAACGGCAGCGACTCGATGTCGCCGACGGTGCCACCGATCTCGACGATCGCGACCTGTGCCTCGTCGGGCGTGCCGACGCCGGCGCCGCGCTCGATGAATGCCTGGATCTCGTTGGTGATGTGCGGGATCACCTGGACGGTGCGCCCCAGGTACTCGCCACGGCGCTCCTTGCGGATCACCGAGTCGTAGATCTGCCCGGTGGTGAAGTTGTTGGCGCGACGCATGCGCGTCGACGCGAAGCGCTCGTAGTGGCCGAGGTCCAGGTCGGTCTCGGCGCCGTCCTCGGTGACGAAGACCTCACCGTGCTGGAACGGGCTCATCGTGCCCGGATCGACGTTGATGTAGGGATCCAGCTTCAGCAGGGTGACCTTGACGCCGCGCGATTCGAGCAGCGCGGCCATCGAGGCGGCGGCGATCCCCTTGCCCAATGAGGACACGACCCCACCCGTGACAAACACATATTTGGTCATGGCGGCTCATCCGGAAACCGGGATTATACCGCCGTCAAAGACCGAACCCGTCGTCGGCGGAGACGATGGTGCCGTTCAGGAATGCCGAGCGATCCGACGCGAGCATCAGCAGCACGCCGTCCAGATCGGCGGGCTCGCCGAGGCGCCGCCGCGGCATCATCTGCACCAGCTTGCGCCCGCCCTCGGTCTCCCAGTGCCCGCTGTTCAGTTCGGTGCGGATGTAGCCCGGGCAGATCGCGGTGACGTTGATGTTGTAGCGCCCCCATTCCAGCGCCATCGAGCGGGTCATGTGGATCATCGCGGCCTTGCTCATCCCGTAGACGCCGATCCGCGACAGCACCTTGAGGCCGGCGAGCGACGCGATGTTGATGATCCGCGCCGACGGCAGCGGCGCCGGCGGCTGCACCGCGCGCGCGCGCTCGATCATCCGTCGACCGACCGCCTGCGCGACGAAGAACGCGCCCTTCAGGTTCGTGTCCATCACGAAGTCGAAGTCCGCCGGCTCGACGTCGACGAGGCGCTGCGTCGTGCTGACGCCGGAGTTGTTCACCAGCACGTCGATCGGCCCTGCCTCGGCCTCCACCCGGATGACCGCCGCGTCGATCGACGCGCGATCGGTGACGTCGAGCGCCACCACCATCGCGGAGCCGCCGGCCGCCTCGATCTCGGCGCGTACTTCCTTGAGCCGCTCGACGCGGCGTGACGCGAGCGCGACGCGCGCGCCGTTCGAGGCGAGCACCGTCGCGAAGTGCCGGCCGAGCCCGCTCGACGCGCCGGTGACGAGCACGGTCTTGCCGCTGAGGTCGAAGGAAGTCGTCATGGTGTCGTCCTGTGGGTTGCGGGCAGCGCAGGATACCCGACTGCCACGGCGCGTGCGCCGCCCGGCACACCGGCGCGCGCGCGCCGGTTTGCGCGGCGCACGACAATTCGCCGACAATACCGACGATCGCGGGACCTGCGTCCCGGCACCGGTCCGGTCCGCCGCACGCGCGAGCGGCGCGATCGTCAGGTGGAGCGGCACGCGCGCGCAATGCGCGTCACAGCAACGGACGACACGGCACGCATGGATATCGAACGCGATTCAATGGAATTCGACGTGGTCGTCGTCGGCGGGGGGCCGGCAGGCCTGTCGGCGGCGATCCGCCTCAAGCAGCTGGCCGCCGAGCATGGCCGGGAGATCGGCGTCTGCGTGCTCGAGAAGGGCTCGGAGATCGGCGCGCACATCCTGTCGGGCGCCGTCATGGATCCGATCGCGATCGACGAACTGATCCCCGACTGGAAGGAGAAGGGAGCGCCGCTGAACACGCCGGTCACCGAGGACCGGTTCCTCTTCCTGACCGAGACCGGCGGCTACCGGACACCGAACGCGCTGTTGCCCGGATGCTTCCGCAATCACGGCAACTACATCGTCAGCCTGTCCAACGTCACGCGGTGGCTCGGCGCGCAGGCCGAGGCGCTCGGCGTCGAGATCTACCCGGGGTTCGCGGCGGCCGAGGTGCTGTTCGACGACGACGGCGCGGTCAAGGGCGTCGCGACCGGCAACCTGGGCGTCGGCAAGGACGGCGAGCCCACCGGCAACTTCCAGCCCGGCATGGCGCTGCACGCCAAGTACACGCTGTTCGCCGAAGGGTCGCGCGGCAGCCTGTCGAAGCAGCTGATCGCCCGCTTCGACCTGAACGCCGGCCGGGATCCGCAGAGCTACGGCATCGGCCTGAAGGAGCTCTGGGAGATCGAGCCCGCGCGCTTCACCCGGGGGCTCGTAGTCCACACCGCCGGCTGGCCGCTCGACTCCAGGACCTACGGCGGCTCGTTCCTCTATCACTTCGACGACAACAAGGTCGCGATCGGCTACGTCGTCGGGCTCAACTACACGAACCCCTGGCTCGCGCCCTTCGAGGAGTTCCAGCGCTACAAGACGCATCCGATGATCCGCGCGTTCCTCGAGGGCGGCAGGCGGCTGTCGTACGGCGCGCGCGCGATCACGGCCGGGGGGATCAACGCGTTGCCGAAGCTGGCGTTCCCCGGCGGCGCGCTGCTCGGCTGCGGCGCGGGCTTCCTGAACGCGTCGCGGATCAAGGGCAGCCACGCCGCGATCAAGTCGGGGATGCTCGCCGCCGAAGCGGCGTTCGAGGCACTCGCCGCCGACCGGTCGGCCGACACGCTCGAGGCCTACGGCCAGCGCTTCGAGCGCTCGTGGCTGAAGGAGGAACTCCACAAGGCGCGCAATTTCAAGGCGATGATGGGCAAGGGGCTGTACGCCGGCACCCTGCTCGTCGGGATCGACCAGTGGCTGTTCAAGGGCAAGGCGCCGTTCACGATGCACGTGACGAAGCCCGACCACGAATACCTGCTCCCGGCCGCCCAGTGCAAGCCGATCGCCTACCCGAAGCCGGACGGCAAGCTGAGCTTCGACAAGCTCTCCTCGGTGTTCATCTCCAACACCAATCACGAGGAGAACCAGCCGTCGCACCTGACGCTGAAGGACCCGACCGTGCCGGTCAGGGTGAACCTCGCGACCTATGCCGGACCCGAGGGCCGATACTGCCCGGCCGGCGTCTACGAATACGTCGAGGCCGACGGCGGCGGGCAGAAACTCCAGATCAATGCCCAGAACTGCGTGCACTGCAAGACCTGCGACATCAAGGATCCCACGCAGAACATCGTCTGGGTGACGCCGGAAGGCGGCGGCGGGCCCAACTACTCCGGCATGTAGACTGCCGGTCGCGAACGCGACGGCCCGGTCCGGCCGGTCGGTACCCGGCGACTGCCGACGCGGCAGCGCCAGCAATCACTGCGAACGAGGATGCGTCGATGAAGAAAGTCCATGCCACTGCGAGCGAGGCGCTGGCCGGCGTCGTCGCCGACAACCAGGTGCTCGCCGTCGGCGGTTTCGGCCTGTGCGGCATTCCCGAGGCGCTGATCGCCGCACTGCGCGACTCCGGCGTGCAGGGACTCACCTGCATCAGCAACAACGCCGGGGTCGACGGATTCGGGCTCGGGCTGCTGCTCGCGACCCGCCAGGTGAAGAAGATGATCTCGAGCTACGTCGGGGAGAACAAGGAATTCGAGCGCCAGTACCTCGCCGGCGAGCTCGAACTCGAGTTCACCCCTCAGGGAACGCTCGCCGAGAAGCTGCGTGCCGGCGGCGCCGGCATCCCGGCATTCTTCACCCGCACCGGCGTCGGCACGATCGTCGCCGAGGGCAAGGAGCTGCGCGAGTTCGGCGGCAAGCAGTACGTGCTGGAGCACAGCCTCACCGCGGACGTCGCGCTGGTCAAGGCGTGGAAGGGCGATCACGCCGGCAACCTCGTCTATCGCAGCACCGCGCGCAATTTCAATCCGGTGTGCGCGATGGCCGGACGCATCACGATCGCCGAGGTCGAGCACCTGGTACCGACCGGCGAACTCGACCCCGATTCGATCCACACCCCCGGCATCTTCGTGCAGCGGATCGTGCACAACCCGGATCCCGAGAAGCGGATCGAGCAGCGCACGGTGCGCAAGTCCTAACCCCTTACCGAGAGCACCCGAGCCATGGCATGGACCAGAGACGAGATGGCGGCACGCGCCGCCCTTGAATTGCGCGACGGCTACTACGTGAACCTCGGCATCGGACTGCCGACGCTGGTCGCCAACCACGTTCCCCCGGGCATCGAAGTCTGGCTGCAGTCCGAGAACGGGCTGCTCGGGATCGGACCGTTCCCGACCGAGGACGAGGTCGACGCCGACACGATCAACGCGGGAAAGCAGACCGTCACGACCCTGCCGGGTTCGTCGATCTTCAGTTCGGCCGATTCGTTCGCGATGATCCGCGGCGGTCACGTCGACATCGCGATCCTCGGGGCGATGCAGGTGTCCGAGAAGGGAGACCTGGCGAACTGGATGATCCCCGGCAAGATGATCAAGGGCATGGGCGGCGCGATGGACCTGGTCGCCGGCGTGCGCCAGGTCGTCGTGCTGATGGAGCACGTGGCCAAGGGCGACGTCCACAAGATCCTGCCGGCGTGCGAACTGCCGCTCACCGGCGTCGGCGTCGTCGACCGCATCATCACGGATCTTGCCGTGATGGACGTGACCCCGCACGGCCTGAAGGTCGTCGAGCGCGCCCCCGGTGTCGAGATGGCCGAACTGCAGGCCAAGACCGGCGCGCGCCTGATCGGCTGATCCGGCGCCAGCGCCGTTCGCGCGTCACGGACGCCTGCGCGCGGCGCGTCGGAAACGCGCCCCGACGCGCGCACACGGCGGCGGTCGACCCGCCGCGTCACCCCCGGACCTTCGATCCCCTCCGGATCGGCCGCGCCGTCGCCGGCCTGCCGTCGGCAGGCTCGGCGGGCGCGGCGTACGATCAGCGCGGCCCGCGCGGCGGGCCGTAGGGGCCGCGCCCGCCACCGCCGCCGGGACCACCGCCCATCGGACGTCTGGCACCGCCGCCACCGCCACCACCGCCGGGCCGACCCTGCTCGTTGGCTTCGTTGACGACCAGCGCCCGGCCTTCGAGCGAATGGCCGTTCAGTGCCGCGATCGCGGCCTTGGCCGCTTCGGCGGTGCTCATGGTGACGAAGGCGAAGCCGCGCGAACGGCCGGTCTCGCGGTCGGTGACGACACGGGCATCGGTCACTTCGCCGTGATCGGAAAAAAGTTCCGTGAGTTGCGCGTCGGTGGCGCGCCAGGGCAGATTGCCTACATAGATCTTGGTGGACATGCGGGAGTCTCGGACAAGAAGGAGAAAACAACACTGCGTTCGGCGAACCGCCCTGGCCCGGGCTCCAGAAGGCACGCGGTGAACGCACACCGTTCGACCCATCCGTGACTGCGCGGGTGATCGACGGATGGCGACGAATTGCACAGCATGAATCGATCCCGTGATGCTCAGGAACGTCGATGCATGGCCGCGTGCGCAGGACGGTGCCGGCACGCATGCTTGGGTGATGCGGCGCGGGATGCGCCGGCACGGGGATCCGATGGCGTCGGCAGGGACGGGGCGACGCGGGACGGGCGAGGCTGCATTGACTCGGCTTGCACGGCGTCTACTGCCTTCGAGCGGACTTTGGCCACTCGCATGAGGGTGGGCAAACGCCCGTATCGATCGATCCCGACCCTGATGACGGCCATTCTGTCAACGGGTAGTTGCATTCAGTGTAACGCTTTTTATCGCTCCGGGTAGTCCGCGTCAGAAAAATACTTGAATCGGACGGGATACTGGATAGAATTACAGATACCGTTCAAAAACACAGCCGCCCCGGCCTTCGCTTCGCTGCTCGCCTCTCCATCCGACGCACCTTCCGTCGCACCATCCCACGCACCATCCCACGCACCATCCGTTTCGTCTTCGCCGTTGCTTCATCCCACCGATCCTCACCTCACCCTTTTTTCACCTCGCCCTTTTCCTTCCTCCACCCTCCTGCAGGCGGTGCCATGCGCGAACTGACCCCACGACAGCAACAGATCCTCGATCTCGTGCGCCAGCACATCGCCAACACCGGGTTCCCGCCCACCCGCGCGGAGATCGCGGCCGAACTCGGCTTCCGCTCGGCCAACGCCGCCGAAGACCACCTGAAGGCACTTGCCCGCAAGGGCGTGATCGAACTGACCTCGGGTGCCTCGCGCGGCATTCGCCTCAAACTGCTGCCAGGCCCGCCCCAGGCCTCGTCCGCTCGCGCATCGCGCCACTCGGCCTTCGCGAACCCGGCGGACCAGCCTCCCGGCGAGCGGGTGGTCAGCGCGGTGCAGCTCGCGCTCACGCTGCCGCTGATCGGCCGGGTCTCGGCGGGCAGCCCGATCCTCTCCGAGCAACATGTCGAAGCCAGCTTCGCGATCGATCCGGCACTGTTCACCTCGCGCCCGGATTACCTGCTCAAGGTTCGCGGCCTGAGCATGCGCGATGCCGGCATCCTCGACGGCGACCTGCTCGCGGTGCGCAAGACCAGCGAGGCACGCAACGGACAGATCGTCGTGGCCCGGGTCGGCAGCGAGGTCACCGTCAAGCGGCTGCGCCGCCAGGCATCGCGCAACCTGATCGAGCTGCTGCCGGAGAACCCCGATTTCGAGCCCATCGTCGTCGATACCCGCAGCGACGAGTTCGCGATCGAAGGCATCGGCGTCGGCCTGATCCGCAAGACGGGATCGCTTTGACCATGGTCGCACGAGCCGTCCCGCCCGCCGATCCCCGGGCCAGCCTCGGGGCCGGCGTCGCCGCCAGTCTCTGGAAGGCCGATCAGCTCTCGCATGCCGGTGTGCGGGCGCTGCCCAGCCGCTTCGCCCCGCTCGATGCCGAACTGCCCGGCGGGGGCTGGCCGATCGGCATGCTGACCGAGCTGATCACCCGGCACGCCGGGGTCGGCGAGCTTCGCCTGCTGATCCCGTTGCTGCGCCAGCTGACGCTCGAGCGCAAGATCGTCATCCTGCTCGCGCCGCCGCTGGTGCCCTATGCGCCGGCCCTGGCGAGCTTCGGCGTCGACCTGAACTACCTGATCGTCATCCAGGCGCCCAATGCCGCCGATCGCCTGTGGGCGGTCGAGCAGACCCTCAAGAGCACCAGCTTCGGCGCGCTGCTCGCCTGGCTGCCGCACGAACGCACGCGCCCCGAGCATCTGCGCCGCATGCAACTTGCCGCGCAGGGCGCGCGCGGGCCGGTGTTCCTGTTCCGACCGCTGCCCGCGCAATTCGAGTCCTCGCCGGCGCCGCTGCGGCTGCTGCTGCTGCCCCGCCCGCAGCAGATGCTGTCGGTGCAACTGCTCAAGCGCCGCGGCCCCCTCGTCGCCGATCCGCTGCTGCTCGCATTGCCGATGCCACCGGTCAGCCTGCAGTTGCGCAACACGCGCGTTTCCGCGGAAGCGTCACGCGAGACCGAGGCCATGACCCGCGGGCTCGCGCTCGCGCACCTGCCCGTCGCGCTCCCTCACTGAAGCGCGGCGCACGTGCCCCATGCTCTGGATCGGCCTGTATCTGCCGCAGATGCCGCTGGACGTCTTCGAGCGAACGCGCTTGACGACGGGCGACACGACGGGCGACGCGACGGGCGGCGCCACGATCGATGCGATGATCGCGAGCGGCACGGCCACGGCGGACGGATCGGCGCTGGCCATCGTCGATCAGCACCGGATCCTGCACGCCAACGCGGCGGCGCTCGCACGAGGCGTGAGCGCCGGCCAGAAGCGCGCCACCGCGCTGTCGCTGGCGCCAGCGCTCCTGCTGCGCGAGCGCGACGTCCTGCGCGAGCGCGAGGCGCTGCACGGCATTGCCTGCTGGGCGCTGCAGTTCACCCCCCGCGTCAGCCTGCGCGAACCCGATGCGCACAGCGACCTGAGCGGCCTGCTGCTCGACGTCGAGGCGAGCCTGAGGCTGTTCGGCGGGCTCGATGCGCTGCTGGCCCGCCTTCGAGCCGGGGTGGCAGCGCTGGGCTTCGACGTGCGGATCGCGTGCGCCCCTACGGCCACCGCCAGCTGGCTGTTCGCGCGCTGGCAGGACGGGCTGGTCGCGCGTACGCCGCTCCAGCTCGAGCAGCGCCTGGCCGATCTGCCGCTGGGCCTGCTCGACGGCCTGCAGGCCAGGCGCGCCACCATCGAATCGATCGGGCTCGCGCGCTTTCGCGAGCTGGCCCGCCTGCCACGCACCGGGCTCTCGCGCCGTTTCGGCAAGGCGGTGCTGCTCGAGATGGACATGGCGTGCGGACGCCAGTCCGAGGTGCTTCCCTGGTTCGAGGCACCGCCCGTCTTCGCATCGACGCTCGAGCTGCTCGCCGATGTCGATACCGCGCAGGCGCTGGCGTTCGCGGCACGACGGTTGCTGCTCGTGCTCTGCGGCTGGCTCGCCGCCCGCCACGCCGCCGTCCGGATGTTCGTGCTGGAGGCCCGCCACGATCGCGGCCGGCGCGGCCACGGGCCTCGTACGACCCGGATCGAGGCGCGCTTCACCAGCCCTGCATACGACGTCGATCGCATGCTCGGGCTGCTGCGCGAGCGCCTTGCAACGACCACCCTCCCCTCGCCGGTGCATGCACTGCACCTGCGCTGCGACGACGTCGTCGAACGGCCGAGCAGCGCCGGCCGGCTGTTTCCCGCGCCCGCCTCGAACGAGGAGAGCCTCGGGCGCCTGATCGAGCGCCTGCAGGCACGCCTGGGTCACGACCAGGTGCAGCGCATCGCGATTGCCGAAGACCACCGACCCGAGGCCGCGTACCGCGTCGAGCCGCTCGACGACGCCTCGAAGCCCGCGCCGGTCCTTCGCACCGCCCGGCCGACCGACGACACCGGGCAGCCCGGCGACGCCGGGCCGGCGCGATTCGTCGCATGCATCCCGCGTCCGCTGTGGCTGCTGCCCGATCCGCTGCCGCTCGCCGAGCGCCAGCAGCGCCCCTGGTGGCAGGGCCCGCTGAAGCTGCTCGCCGGCCCGGAACGCATCGAAGGCGGCTGGTGGGACGACCACCTGGTGCAGCGCGACTATTTCATCGCCGAGAGCGATCAGTCGCAATGGGTATGGATCTACCGGACGCGCGGCGGCGAAGCCAGCCATCGAAGCGGCGACACCGGCTCGCGCGACGACGCGCCGAACCGGTGGTATCTGCAAGGCATCTTCGGATGACGCCTCGCCGCCGACACGCCCGATCCGCGCGAGCCGGCCCTCGCCCGACCCGCGTCGGTCAGGCGAGCAACCGGGGATTCAGCGTGTAGGTGCCGGTGATCGCCGCCGACCCCAGCGTGTGCGGCGCGATCGCGTCGCGCACCTGCCGACCGTCGAAGCGGCCTTCGAGCGGCACCCGGTCGACATCGAGCGCGTACACGGTAAATACGTAGTGGTGCACGATCGCGTCGTTCCACGGGGGGCACGGCCCGTCGTAGCCGTAGTAGTCGCCGCGCATGTCGTGGTCGGCGGCGAACCACTGCGTGTAGTCGTTGACGCCCTGACGCGTGCCCTGCTTCGCGTCGGGCCCGCTCTTGCCCTTGGGCGTGACCTGGTGCGAATACTCGCCTTCGGCAATGGCGCGCACGGCGGCCGGCACGTCGACGAGCACCCAGTGGAAGAAGTCGGTGCGCGGCAGCGACGCCGGCACCTCGCGCCCCTCCTGGTTGACGTCGTCGGGCCTGGTCGGCACGTCGTAGTCGTGGCAGATCACGACGAAGGACCGGGTGCCCTCGGGAACGTCGCTCCATTCGAGATGCGGGTTCCGGTTGTCCGACAGCGCGACGTGGCTCGACGCGTCGACGCGGCCGAAGGCGAAGCCGATCGGGATCGACTGCCCGTCGGCGAAGGAGTGACTGATGACGTTCATCGCGGGGACCCTCCGGGTGATCCGTCGCCGGACACGGGCGCCCGACCGTCGACGGTGAAAGCTATCTTATCCACGGCGTCGGTCACGATGCAATCGACGCCCCAGCGATCGAGCAGGTTCACGCGCCGCAGGTCGTTGACGGTGTAGGCCACCACGCGGAGGCGGTTCGCGTGCGCCTTCGCGACGATGTCCGCACTCAGCGCCTCGTGGTTCGTCGCGAGCGCGACACAGTCGTGGGCGCGGACCCGATCGAGCCAGTCGACCGGCAACTTGTCGAGCAGCAGCCCGCGCGGCAGCCGCGGCTCTTCCTTGTGCGCGGCCGCGAGCGCATCGGCCGAGAACGAGGTCAGCAGCGCGACGGTCGCGTTCGCCTTGCGTGCCGTCGACCCCAGCCAGCTGCGGGCGCAGTGGGCGGCGATCGCGGCGCCGGTCTGACGCTCGGTGCCGGGAACCGGCTTGATCTCGATGTCGGCCATGAAGCGGTTCGCCTGCAGGTAGCGCTCGATCGCAGCCAGCGTGGGGATCGGCTCGCCGGCCCAGGCCGGCGAATGCCACGCGCCCGCGTCGATCCGCGAGAGCGCTGCCCAGTCGAGCCCCGCAGCCTTGCCGCGCGCGGAGGTGGTGCGCGGCATCGTCGCGTCGTGCAGCAGGTACGGCACGCCGTCGGCCGAGACCTTGACGTCGAACTCGAACATCCGATAGCCGTGCTGCGCGCCGACGCGAAACGCGGCCAGCGTGTTCTCGGGCGCGAGCTTCCCGGCGCCCCGGTGTGCGCACCGGCGAGGATAGGGCCAGTTGTCGAAGTCGACCGGCCCGCGGCGCATGGTCATGATCATTTGTCCGGCTCCACGAGTCCCTTGACGAACCACTTCTGCATCGACACGACGACCAGCACCGGGGGCAGCATCGCGAGCATCGCGGTCGCCATCACGAGGTTCCAGTCGGTGCTGGCGTCGCCGCCCGAGATCAACCTGCGGATCCCGATGACGATCGTGTACATCGATTCCTGCGTCGTGACCAGCAGCGGCCACAGGTACTGGTTCCAGCCGTAGATGAACAGGATCACGAAAAGCGCGGCGATGTTGGTGCGCGACAGCGGCAGCAGCACGCTCCAGAAGTAGCGCATCGGGCCGGCACCGTCGATCTTGGCGGCCTCGGTCAGCTCGTCGGGCACCGTGAGGAAGAACTGCCTGAACAGGAAGGTGGCCGTCGCCGACGCGATCAGCGGCAGCGTCAGCCCGGCATAGGTGTCGAGCAGGTGCAGGCTCGCGACGACTTGGTAGCTCGGCATGATCCGTACCTCGACC
Source organism: Lautropia sp. (assembly GCA_050248115.1). Classification (GTDB taxonomy): domain Bacteria; phylum Pseudomonadota; class Gammaproteobacteria; order Burkholderiales; family Burkholderiaceae_E; genus Lautropia. Next base: position 465,676 of record JBFWSZ010000003.1, on the reverse strand, counting down.
GGCAGCATCAGCGTGACGAAGATCAGCCAGAACGCCAGCTGCCGGAACGGGAAGCGCCAGTAGACGAGCGCGAAGGCCGACAGCAGCGAGATCGCGATCTTGCCCAGCGCGATCGCAAGCGCGGTCACCAGGCTGTTGAACAGCATCATCGCGACCGGCTGCGCGGTCTCGCCGCCGCCCGAGGTCAACACCTGGCGGTAGTTCTCGACGAGCTGCGTGCCGGGCAGCAGCGACATCGGCGCGGCCTGCACCTGCTCGGCGGTCTGGGTCGATGCGACGAGCGTGATCCAGACCGGGAAGCAGACAACGACGACGCCGAGGCACAGGACGGCGTAGGTGATCGCGTCGAGGACGCCACGACGCTCAACCATGGCCGAGCGCCCGTCCGCCTGCGCCGCGCGGCGCGTGGGCGCTAGCCATGCGGCGCCGGTCTGCTAGACATACTGGACCTTCTTCTCGACGAAGCGGAACTGCACGAAGGTCAGGGCGACGACGAGCGCCATCAGCACCACCGACTGGGCCGCGGAACTACCGGCGTCCAGCCCCTTGAAGCCGTCGGCGTAGACCTTGTAGACGAGGATCTCGGTCGCCTTGCCGGGCCCTCCGGCGGTGACCGCGTCGATGATCGCGAAGGTCTCGAAGAACGCGTAGACGACGTTGACGACCAGCAGGAAGAAGAAGGTCGGGCTGAGCAGCGGCACGATGATCGAACGGAAGGTACGCCACGCCCCAGCGCCGTCGATCGCCGCCGCCTCGATCATCGACTTCGGAATCGACTGCAGGCCGGCGAGAAAGAAGATGAAGTTGTAACTGACCTGTTTCCAGACCGCGGCGAGCACCACGAGCAGCATCGCCTGGCCGCCGTCGAGCAGGTGGTTCCAGGTGACGCCGACGGACTTCAGCCACCAGGTCAGGATGCCGATCGACGGATTGAACATGAACATCCAGAGCACGCCGGCAATGGCAGGCGCGACCGCGTACGGCCAGATCAGCAGCGTGCGGAACAGCATCGCCCCGCGGATCGCCCGGTCGGCGAAGTAGGCGAGCACCAGGCTCGTCGACAGGCCGATCGCGGTGACGAGCACCGCGAACTGCACGCTGACCCACACCGAGTTCAGGTAGTCGGGATTGCCGAGGACCCGCGTGAAGTTCTCGAGCCCGACGAACTCGCTCGACAGCCCGAACGCGTCCTCGATGAAGACCGACTGATACAGTGCCTGGATCGCCGGCCAGTAGAAGAACACCGCGACCACCGCGAGCTGCGGCAACAGCAGCAGCAGCGGCAGCCGCGTGCCGGGGAAGCGGACGCGCTTTTCCAATCGCGACCGGCGCCGTCAGCGCGCCCGGTACGGCGGCGACCCGCGCGACGTCGACGGCGCCCGCAGGGTCACTGCTTCGCGGTCCGGGCGAAGCGGGCGAGGAGCTCGTTGCCCCGGGTCTCGATGTTCTTCAGCCCTTCGGCGGCGCTCTGCTTGCCCGACCACACGTTCTCGAGTTCCTGGTCGATCACGTCGCGGATCTGCACGAAGTTGCCCAGCCGGATGCCGCGCGACCTGTCGGTCGTCTTCACGATCATCTGCTGCACCGACACGTCGGTGCCGGGGTTCTTCTCGTAGAAGCCCGACTGCTTCGTGGCGTCGTAGGCGGCCATGGTGATCGGCAGGTAGCCGGTCGCCTGGTGCCACTCGGACTGGACGTCGGTCTGCGACAGGAAGGTGAAGAACTTCGCGACGCCCTTGTAGCTCGCGGCCGGCTTGCCCGCCATCACCCAGAGGCTCGCGCCGCCGATGATCGTGTTCTGCGGCGCGCCGGGCACGTCGGCGTAGTACGGCAGCTTGCCGATGCCGAAGTCGAACTTCGCGTTCTTCTTGATGTTCGCGTAGGCCGCCGAGCTCGACGTGAGCATCGCGCAGTCGCCCGAGAAGAACTTCGCTTCGGCCTCGTTCTTGCGCCCGGCGTAGGTGAACAGGCCGTCCTTCGCCCACTGCGCGAGGTTGCCGATGTGGCGCCGGTTGAGCGGCGTGTCGACGGTCAGCTTCGGCGAGGTGCTGTCGAAGCCGTTGTTGCCGGTCGCGAACGCGGCGTTGTGCCAGGCCGAGAAGTTCTCGAGCTGCACCCAGCTCTGCCAGCCAGTGGTGTAGCCGCAGCTCGCCGCGTTCGACGCCTTGACCTTCGCCGCGGCGGCGGCGACGTCGGTCCAGGTCTCCGGCACCTTGTCGACGCCGGCCTTCTTCAGCGCGTCCTTGTTGTAGTAGAAGACGGTCGTCGACGAGTTGAACGGAAGGCTCAGCATCTCGCCCTTGCTGGTCGTGTAGTAGCCGGCGACCGCGGGCACGTAGCTCGATGCGCTGAACTTCTCGCCGGCCTCCTTCATCAGCGCGCCGACGGGCTTGATCGCCCCTTTCGCCGACATCATCGTCGCGGTGCCGACCTCGAAGACCTGCACGATGTGCGGCGCGCTGCCGGCGCGGGCCGCCGCGATCGCCGCCGCGAGGGTCTCGGGATACGAGCCCTTGAAGACCGCCACGACCTTGTAGTCCTTCTGCGAGGCGTTGAAGCGGTCGACGAGGCCGCCGACGCGTTCGCCGAGCGCGCCGGTCATCGCGTGCCAGAACTGGATCTCGGTCTGCGCGCTGGCGGCCCCGGTGAAACCGGCGCACGCGGCGGCGATCGACGCCGCGACGAGCACGCGCGCCGGGCGGGCGATGGCGACGCGACGCGACGCGTTCGCCTGGTCGCTGCCGGTGGACGTGGGGTTTGCTCTCATGATCTCTCCGTCTCGGGTGTGTTCATCCGGTTTGCCCGGATGCGTGCCTCGGCATGATGTGACGGGCAGATGACCCCGACATGACAGGCCGAAGCGGCTGTTGTCTGGACAGCGCCCCGAAGTCTAGCGCGTTCTCGCGACGGGCGCGTCGGCGCCCGGTCGCGTCGACACGCGGGGGCTGCGTCGCCCCTCACCCGACGGCGGCACGTCCGACGCGGGCGCGCTGCCCGCCCGCCGCGCGGGCCGCGTCGAGCGCGGCGTCGACGTCGGCCTGCGCGCGCAGCAGCGCGAGCCTCGCGACGCCGCTGCCGCCACCGCCGCTGCCGGCGGGGTCACCGGCACCACCGACGACGGCGAGCACCAGCGCGCCCTTCGGGCACAGCTTCAGGCAGCGCGCGGACACGACCATCGGCCGCGGGTCGAGGCCTTTCGTCCCCCGCTTCAACTCGGACACCACGCGCTTGCCGCGCAGCGCCTTCGGCGCGCGCTTGCGCGCGTCGCAGTCCCTGCAGACCAGCATCACGAACGGCCATCGCAGCCGCTTCATGGCGCGTGGTGCTTCGCTCATCGTCCCTCCCGCGGGGCGTCCCTGCGCCCGCCGCGCCCGCGCAAGCTTCGATCCCGCAATCAATCGTCGGCGGGTGCGACCCGCCGGCGGGCGGCCGGTGGACGCGGATCGGGCGCCGCGGTGAAGTCGCCGGCCGCCATCGGCCGCAGCAGACGGGCCGCGCCTTCGGGCTCGTCGTCGAGCCATGCCGACCAATCGGCCGGCGCGATCGGCACCAGGCTGCGCTTTTCGTCGCCCTCGCGATGGAAGCGGCCCATGACCGGGTGGCCGTCCGCGTTGATGGTCAGCAGGCTGAAGCTCGACGACGCGAGCCCGCTCGCGCGGTCGACCCAGCGATCGTGGATCGCGGCGATCGCGAAGGGCTCTCCGTCGGCGCGCTCGATCCGCCATCGCACGGCCTTGCCGGTCGTCCAGTCGGGCTCGAAGAAGCGCAGCATCGGCACGAGGCAGCGCTGGCCACGCTGCCAGGCCTGCCGAAACGCGGGCTTCTCGGCGACGGTCTCGCTGCGCGCGTTGTAGGTGTGGCGCGCGATCTTCGCGTCCCTGGCCCAGAACGGAACCAGCCCGAAGCTGCCGGCACGTGCGCGAAAGCGGCCGAGTTCGGATCGGTCGACGAAGGGCGCGAGATAGCCTGGCCAGGCCTCGTCCGGGTAGTCGGGCAGCGCGTCGACGTCGTCGAGCGCGAAGATCCTGGCGATGATCTCCCGGCTCGCCGGCTTGTAGTTGGTGCACATCGCCCGATCATAGCGTGGGCGATCGGCCGGCGCGCGCCGTCGGCCGTGGCGACGCCGGCGCAGCGAAGCGCGCGGCGCGGGCGCCGGGATCGCGCCGGGCATTGCGCCGAATGCTGTTCATCCGTACAGTATCCGGGATGATCCCGCCGTACGCCGAACTCCACTGCCTGAGCAACTTCAGCTTCCTGCGCGGCGCCTCGCACCCCGAGGAGCTGGTCGATCGCGCGCTCGAACTCGGCTACTCGGCGCTCGCGATCACCGACGAATGCTCGCTCGCCGGGGTCGTGCGCGCGCACCTTCAGGCGCGAGGGCGCGATTTTCCGGTGCTGGTCGGCGCGCAGTTCACCCTCACCCCGCCCCCGACGGAGGCAGCGGCGGCGGCAGGCGAACATCCCCCGCACGACGGCCGGCTCGTGCTGATCGCGCGCAACCGCAACGGCTACGGCAACCTGGCCGAGCTGATCACGACCGCCCGCTGCCGGGCCGGCAAGGGCGAGTATCGGCTGTTCGCCACCGACTTCGACGCCGGCTTCGCCGACTGCGTCGCGCTGTGGGTGCCGCGCTGCGGCGCCACCGAGGCCGCGATAGCGGCCGACACGCGCTGGCTGCACCGATGCTTCGGGCCGCTGGGCTGGCTCGCGGTCGAGATGCTCGCGAGCGGCAACGATGCCGCGTGGCTCGAACGGCTCACGCGCGTCTCGGGCACATGCGGCGTGCCGATGGTCGCGGCCGGCGACGTGCACTTCCACGTGCGCTCGCGCAAGATGATGCAGGACACGCTGACCGCGATCCGCCTGAACACGACGCTCGACGCCGCAGGCCTCGCGCTGGCGCCGAACGCCGAGCAGCACCTGCGCAGCCGCGTGCGGCTCGCGCAACTGTATCCGCCCGCGCTGCTCGAAGAGACGATCGAGCTCGCCGCGCACTGCCACTTCTCGCTCGAGGAGCTGCGCTACGAATACCCCGAGGAGATCGTGCCGCCCGGCCACACGCCGGCGAGCTGGCTGCGCGCGCTGACCCTCGAGGGCGCGCAACAGCGCTACCCCGAAGGCCTGCCGGCCGCCGTCTCGCACACGATCGAGCACGAGCTCGCGCTGATCGCCGAATTGCGATACGAACCCTACTTCCTGACCGTCGCCGACATCGTGCGCTTCGCGCGCGAGCGCGGCATCCTGTGCCAGGGCCGCGGCTCGGCCGCGAACTCGGCGGTGTGCTACTGCATCGGCATCACCGAGGTCGATCCGTCGCGCATGAGCGTGCTGTTCGAGCGCTTCATCAGCCGCGAGCGCAACGAGCCGCCCGACATCGACGTCGACTTCGAGCACCAGCGTCGCGAGGAGGTGATCCAGTACCTGTACGCGAAGTACGGGCGCAGGCGCGCCGCGCTGACGGCGACCGTGATCTGCTACCGCACGCGTTCGGCGATCAAGGACGTCGGGCGCGCGCTCGGCATCGACGTGCAGCGCATCGAGCAGTTCACCCGCAGCCACCAGTGGTGGGACGGCAAGACCGTGCGCGTCGAGCGGCTGCGCGAGGCGGGCTTCGACCCCGACTCGCGCGTCGTGCAGCACTGGATCATGCTCGCGACCACGCTGCTGACCTTCCCGCGGCACCTGTCGCAGCACACCGGCGGCTTCGTGATCGCCCGCGACTCGCTCGCCCGGCTGGTGCCGATCGAGAACGCGGCGATGGCGGATCGCAACGTCATCCAGTGGGACAAGGACGACCTCGACGCGCTCGGCATCCTGAAGGTCGACGTGCTCGCACTCGGCATGCTGACCGCGATCCGGCGCTGCCTCGAGCTGATCACGCAGCGCCGGCTGCCGACGGCGGCGACCGGTGCCGGCGGCGCCCGCACGCCGGTGCCGCCGGCACCGTTCAGGCTCCAGGACATCCCGGCCGAGGACCCGGACACCTACGAGATGATCTGCCGCGCGGATACCGTGGGCGTGTTCCAGATCGAGTCCCGCGCGCAGATGAGCATGCTGCCGCGCCTGCAGCCGCGCTGCTTCTACGACCTCGTCGTCGAGGTCGCGATCGTCCGGCCCGGGCCGATCCAGGGGGGGATGGTGCACCCGTACCTGCGCCGTCGCCAGGGGCTCGAGGACATCGAGTACCCGAAGGCCGAGATCAAGCCCGCGCTCGAGCGCACGCTCGGCATCCCGATCTTCCAGGAGCAGGTGATGCAGATCGCGATCATGGCGGCCGGCTTCGCGCCCGGGGAGGCAGACCAGCTGCGCCGCTCGATGGCGGCGTGGAAGCGCAAGGGCGGGCTCTCGGTCTTCCAGGAGAAGCTGATCAAGGGCATGCTCGATCGCGGCTACGAGCGCGAATTCGCCGAACGGCTGTTCCGCCAGATCGAGGGCTTCGCCGAATACGGCTTCCCCGAAAGCCACGCGGCGAGCTTCGCGCTGCTCGTCTACGTGTCCTGCTGGCTGAAGCGCCACGAGCCCGCGGCCTTTCTCGCGGCCATGCTCAATTCGCAGCCGATGGGCTTCTACGCGCCGGCGCAGCTCGTGCGCGACGCTCGCGAGCACGGCATCGACGTGCGCGCGGTCGACGTGACGATCAGCGACTGGGCGTGCACCCTCGAGGAGGTCGTCGACACCCCGCCGTGCGTCGCCGACGGCGTCGACTACCGGCCGCAACCGGCGGTGCGCCTCGGCCTGAATCGGGTGGCGGGCCTTTCCGAGGCCGTCGGGCAGCGCATCGTCGCCGCGCGCATCGGCTTCGGCGCGCGCGGCGTGCCCGACGTCGACGCGCTCGCGCGCGCGGCGGCGCTCGACGCGCACGCACTGCAACTGCTCGCCCGGGCGAATGCGCTCGCGCCGATCGCCGGCCACCGTGCCGAGGCGGCGTGGGTGGTCAGCGGCATCGAGGCGCTGCCGGGGCTGCTCGCCGCCACCACGATCGCCGACGAGACGGTGGCCTTGCCGCGCCCGGGCGAGGCCGAGGAGACGGTGGCCGACTACCGCTCGATCGGCATCCCGATGGGACGCCATCCGCTCTCGCTGCTGCGTCCGTGGCTCGATCGCTACCGCATCGAACCCGCATCGGTCCTGCGCACCCGCCCCGACGGCAGCGTCGCCCGCGCGAGCGGCATCGTCACCCACCGGCAGCGACCCGAGACCGCGAAAGGCATCGTGTTCCTGACGATCGAGGACGACACCGGCGCCGTCAACGTCATCGTCTGGCCCGATCTGCTCGAGCGGCATCGAAAGGCGGTGCTCGCGGGCCAGCTGCTCACGGTCTACGGCATCTGGCAGCGCGACGTCCATACCGGGGGACAGGTGACGAACCTGCTCGCACGCCGCATCGTCGATCACTCCGCGCTGCTGGGCCGACTCACGACGAGCAGCCGGAATTTCCGCTGAGTTCCGCTGCGATCGCAGCGCGGGGCGCGCGCATCGCGCGTCATCCGATTCATTCGCACGACCGTTCAGCGGAGGACGGCGCGGCCGCGTTCTCGACACCCGGCCACGCAGCTGCATCCATCGAGCCCCCGACGCCATAGCACCTGGAACACGAGCGAGAAGGGCGTGATCGTCGACCGACGTCACGCGAGATGCCGCGCCAAGTACCCAGCCAGGGATCGACGATGAACGCCAAGCACGCGAACCGCCTCGCCATCGCGCTCGCCACGGGCGCGATGTTTGCGATGCAGCCCCCGACGTCGGATCGCGGCACGCCGACGGCGGACGCGACGGTCTCCGGCGCGCCGCCCCGGCCTCCGGCCGCGAGCGCAGCAGCGCTGCAGCCGGTGCCGGCGGCGCCTCGCGTACCGCGCCCCGCGCCGCACCGCTTGCTGCCGCACCCCACCCCGGGCAGCGAACTCGCCGCAGCGCCCGACAAGCCCGTGGTCGCGCCGGCCGCGATCGTGCCGGTCGCCGCAACCGCCAGGGACGCGCCGCCGGCAACGCAGCGAACGCGCGTCTTCGCCACACCGCCGGCGCTGCCGACACCGGCGCCGCTGCGCCTGCCGTGACGGTGGTGCACCCGCACCGGAGCCACCGCGCACGCCGCACGACCTACCCGCACGAGGAGCCTGCATGAACCCCTTGCGAATCGACGCCCCGCTACGCGCACTGATCCCGGTCGCCCTGCTCACCCTCCTCGCGGCTTGCGCGGCGCCGGGCTCGGAACGCGATCAGTCGCCGCGCACGGCCGATTCGCCGCAACGGTTCGCGGGCGACGCGCCGATCGCCTGGGCGCTCGACGGCAATCTCGAGATGGTGCTGACCGATCGGCGCGACGGCGCCTTCGCGCAGGCGCGCGCGCACCCGGTCGACATGCGTCGGGACGGCGAACCACTCGTGCTGCGCCTGCGCACGCGCTCGTCGCTCGGCGACATCGCGCTGCCCGCGTCGAGCGACGCGCGCTATGCGTTCAGCGCGTGGCCGCACCTGAGACTCGAAGTCGGCAGGCCCGGCAGCAGGTCGTCGCGCCATACCTGCTACCTGACCCTGACGCCCGCGGACATGATGGCCTTCGAACTGGCCGTGCCCCTTGCGCCGGCGTCGATCCGTCCCGGCTCGAACCCGGCCGACTGCTGGCTCGCCGCGGCGATCGACGCGAGCCAGCGGCGCGACGCGTCGGACGCACGACTCGAACTCAGGCTGCTCGGCCACATCGGACGGCGCGACGCGTGGTTGCCCCGGCCCGATCTGCTCGCGAGCGTGCAGCTGCGCATCGGCGCCGACGCCGGCGCGCCGCGCTACGCGGCGATGCTCGAGGCGCTCGACCGGCGCCTGGCACGCCCGGACGCGTCGCAGGACCCGCCGCCCGGCATCGACGGCGCGACACTCTTCTCGACCGCGCCCGACACCGCCGACCGCGTCGACGCGCAGGGCACGCCCGCCACCGATCCGCCGGTCGGCGCGATCGAACCCGTGTCCGCCGGGGCGAACGAGGCGCCGCGGCCGACGATGCGACCACCCCTTCGACCGTCGCTGCGACCGTCGCCGCCGCCACCCATGCCGACGTCACTGCCGACGTCGCAGCCTGCGTCCACGCTGAATGTCCCTGTCGGGGCCACCGCCGCGGGGATCGAGACGACGCGCTTCGTGTTTCACCATGCCGCCGGCGACGACGCGGCAGCCGCGCGTTCGCAGGCGCTGGCCGAACGCCTCGCCGCGACGTCCGACGCGGCGGTCGAGGTGCGCGCGGTGCCGGTGCCGGTGTCGACCGACAACATCCGGGTCTTCTTCGGCCGAGACCGCGCACCCGCGCGCGCCGCCCGGCGCTCGCTCGACATGGCCGACGCGGCGATCCGGGATTTCAGCGACTACAGACCCCTGCCGCGGCCCGGCACGATCGAGTTGTGGATCGCGGCCGCGCCGCCCGCGGCCGGCGCGTCGATCGATCAGCCGAGCAGCGACGAGGTGTTGTCGCGCAGGTAGCGCTCGGGCATGCCGACGAGCACGAATCGGTCGATCAGTTCGCGGGCGTCCTCGCCCTCCGGATCGGCGAGCGCACGGCGAAGTTGCGCGCGGTCGATCTTCCCCCAGCGCTGGGTGTAGCAGATCATGTCCGCGTCCTCGTACGCACCCCAGATCGTGCGGAACATGAACTCGGTGTCGATCGTCGCGCCGCTGTTGCCGACGACGCGCAGGACCTGGTTGAAGCCGAGCTTGCCCACACCGTGCGGCAGCTTACCGTTCGCGTCGGGCGTACCGTCGAGGCCCTGCGGATTCACCAGGTAGCTCAGGTACTTCTCCCACCGGAGATCCGCCATCCTCGGCGGCTCCTGCTCGAGCGGGTTGCGCCGCATCAGGTAGTCCTTCCAGGTAGCCGAATCGCAGAACAGCCGCGTCCGGTCGCGACCGAAGAAATCGAGATAGCCCTGCGGGGTCATCTCGCCGCCGCCCGGTGGATTCGGCGGCCCGACCTCCAGGTTGCCGCAGCGCGCGAAGAGCGCCGGACGGCCCGGCGCCACGCGTTCGATCTGCGCCAGCAGCAGGGGCTTGTCCGGAAAGAGCATGAAGGCGTCCGAGCACAGCACGGCGGAGAACGCGTCGTCACGGAACGGCAGCGGCACGCTGACGTCGCAGCACGCGAACTGCGCATCGGGTGCCACCCACTGCTTCGCCCCCCACACCTGGTAGAAGTTGAAGTCGATGCCGATCGCGGGGCTCGCGTTCTGGCGGCGCGTCAGGAAGTGCTCGAACTGGCCGTAACCGCAGGCGATGTCGAGCACCGGCTTGTCGGCAGCCGGCAGCCGTTGCACCAGCGACATCGCCGACAGATAGCGCGGCATCACGAAGCGGTTCAGGAAGTACTCGCTGAGGAACGAATTGTTGCCGCTGCGACGCGAATAGAAGAACCGGAACAGGTCCTCGGCGTACAGGTCGTGCGGGCGTCGGGCGAGCAGGTGCTTCAGCGCCGAGCGCGTCTGCGCGAGCCCGACCTTGTTCGAGAGCGCGGTGGGCCACAGCCCCGCGCTGGTCAGTCGGTACTGCAGCGGGTAGCGGCGCGGAAAGAGCAGGCACGCGATCAGCGCCTCCTCGCTCGCACCGCGTTCCATCATCGCGACCAGCTCGGCGGCGTCGGGGCCCAGGTGGATCGCGCCGTCGTTCCAGTGCGAGATGATGCCGACCGGACCCTTCATCAGGATCGGCACGTCCTCGATCACCGGGAACTTGCTGCAGGTGCAGCTCAGGATGCCGTTGCGCCCGAAACGCGCCCCCAGCTCGCGGAACGCGAAAGGCGCGTGGCAAAGCGGGCACTGCAGCCTGGCGACGAAACCGTCGAAATCAGGCGAAGCGGGTGCGTTCATGGCAGCTCCGTGGTGCGGTTGCTCGTGTGGCGCGACCGTGGGCATGGTGGCGCGGCCGTGGGACTGGTGGCGCGGCCGTGGGCGTCAGCCACCCATGCCGCGCGCCAGGTCGCGGCACAGGTCCGCCGGTGCCTCGAGCCCGACGGCGATGCGCAGCAGGCCCTCGGTGATGCCGGCGGCCTCGCGGGCCTCGGGCTTCATCCGTCCGTGGGTCGTGCTCGCCGGATGCGTGATCGTGCTCTTCACGTCGCCGAGATTCGCGGTGATCGACAACAGCCGGCAGCCGTCGACGACGCGCCATGCGCGGGCGCGCGCCTCGGACGCGCCGGGCGCCGCGAGTTCGAAGGACAGCACCGGGCCACCGGCCTCCTGCTGGCGCATCGCGAGCGCGTACTGCGGATGGCTCTCGAGCCCCGGATAGTGCACGCGCGCGACCTCGGGGCGCCCCTCCAGCCAGCGCGCGACCTCGAGCGCGTTCGCCGACTGCTGGCGAACCCGCAGCGACAGCGTCTCGAGCCCCTTGGCGATCACCCACGCGTTGAACGGCGACAGCGCCGCCCCGCCATAGCGCAGCACCGGCTCGAGCCGTTCGCTGACGTACCGCTGCCCGCCCAGCACCGCGCCGCCCATCACGCGGCCCTGCCCGTCCAGGTACTTGGTGGCCGAGTGGATGACGATGTCGGCACCGTGCTCGATCGGGCGCTGGAGCGCCGGCGTGCAGAAGCAGTTGTCGACGACGAGCGCGATCCCGTGCCGATGCGCGAGCTCGGCCAGCCCGGCGAGGTCGGCGACCTCGGCCATCGGGTTGGACGGCGTCTCGACGAAGAAGATCCGCGTGCTGCCCGGACGGATCGCCGCTTCCCACGCCCCGAGCTCGGTCAGCGGCACGTACGTCGTCGAGACCCCGTAGCGTTCGAACAGCGCGAACAGCTGGATCGTCGTGCCGAACACCCCGCGCGAACTGACGACGTGGTCGCCGCTGGCGGTCAGGCTCATCAGCATCGCCTGGATCGCCGCCATCCCCGTCGCGGTCGCGCGGCAGGCCTCGGCGCCCTCCATCGCGGCGAGCCGGTCCTGGAACAGCCCGACCGTCGGGTTGCGGAAGCGCGAATAGATGTAGCCGTCGATCTCGTTCGCGAACTTCGCGGCCGCGTTCGCGGCGCTGCTGTGCACGAAGCTGGAGGTCAGGTATACCGGCTCGCAGTGCTCTCCGAACTGCGAGCGCTCGAAACCCTCGCGAACCGCGCGGGTCTCGAATTGCAGCGGTTCGCCGTGCTCCGGGGCGGGGGCCGGGCCGGCAGGCGCTGGCGTGGACATCGTGGGGAATCTCCTGGCGAAGGGTGATGGGGCCCGCTCGGGCGAAGGATCAGTCCTGAACGCCGGAAAAGCTGAGGTTCAGCTGGTTGCGATCCTGGTCGGCGCGCGCGCGGGGTACCTGCCTCGCCGCCTCGATGAGGTCGAGATACTCGGGCGTCACGTCGCCGGTCACGTAGCGGCCGTCGAAACACGAGGCCTCGAAACGCCTGACCACCGGCCCGGCCTCGGCGACGGCCTGCTTCATCGCGTCGATGTCCTGGTAGAGCAGCGCGTCGGCGCCGATCGCGAGCCGGATCTCTTCGTCGCTGCGTCCGTGCGCAATCAGCTCGCCGCGCGTGGGCATGTCGATGCCGTACACGTTGGGGAAACGGATCGGCGGCGCGGCGGAAGCGAAGTACACCTTGTTCGCGCCGGCCTCGCGCGCCATCTGCACGATCTCGCGCGACGTGGTGCCGCGCACGATCGAGTCGTCGACCAGCAGCACGTTGCGGCCGCGGAACTCGACGCTCATCGCGTTGAGCTTCTGGCGCACCGATTTCTGGCGCACCGCCTGCCCGGGCATGATGAAGGTCCGCCCGACGTAGCGGTTCTTGATGAAGCCCTCGCGGTAGTCGAGCCCGAGCTTCATCGCGAGCTGCATCGCCGACGGGCGCGAGGTGTCGGGTATCGGCATCACGACGTCGATGTCGCCGGCCCGCCACGCGCTGCGCACCTTGCCCGACAGGACCTCGCCGAGCTTGAGCCGCGCGTCGTAGACCGAGGTGCCGTCGATCACCGAGTCGGGGCGCGCGAAATAGACGTACTCGAAGATGCACGGATCGAGCGTGCTGTCGGAGGCGCACTGGCGGCTGTGGAAATTGCCGTCGAGGTCGATGAAGACCGCTTCGCCGGGCGCGATGTCGCGCACGAAGCGAAAGCCCAGTCCCTCGAGCGCGACCGATTCGGACGCGATCAGGTACTCGGTGCCTGCGTCGGTCTCGCTGATGCCGTAGCAGATCGGCCGGATGCCATGGGGGTCACGAAACCCGAGCACGCCGTATCCGGCGATCTCGACGACGCACGCATAGGCACCGCGAACGCGCTGCTGAAGCACCGTCACCGCACGGAAGATCGTCGACGGGTCGAGGGAGATGCCCGGCGCGTGCGACTGCAGTTCGTGCGCGAGCACGTTCAGCAGCACCTCGGAGTCGCTCTCGGTGTTGATGTGCCGCCGGTCGTTGCGGAACATCTCCTCCTTCAGCGCGCCGGAGTTGGTGAGGTTGCCGTTGTGCGCCAGCGTGAGCCCGAACGGCGCGTTCACGTAGAAGGGCTGCGCCTCCTCCTCGTCGCCGGCCGACCCCGCCGTCGGGTATCGCACGTGCGCGACGCCCGAGACCCCCGGCAGCGCGCGCATGTTCCGCGTGCGGAAGACGTCGCGAACGAGGCCGCTTCCCTTGTGCATCGAGAACTTGCGGCCGGTGCAGGTCGCGATGCCGGCAGCGTCCTGGCCTCGATGCTGCAGCAGCAGCAGGCCGTCGTAGAGCATCTGATTGACCGGGCCCTTGCCCACGATCCCGAGAATTCCGCACATCCTAGTCGTCCAGTCCGGCCCGCGCGACACTCAGCCACGCATGCATGCGATTCAAGACCCGTTGCCGGGCGAGGTCCGGGCCGCCGCCAGCGGCCGGAGCGACGTCGAATCCGGCCTGCGGCCGGACGTGGACTTCGATGGCGGCTTCGGCGCAGGCCGGGAATTGGGCCGCGCCGGCCTGCCGTCGGGCTGCGGCGCCGGCCGCGCCGGCAGCCACGGCTCGGCAACCTGCACCATGATATCCAACAGCGGGAGGCTCATGGCGTTGCGCCATGCCGGCGCCTGGGCGAAGCCGAGCCGGTGCGCGACCACCGCGACGACCAGCACCAGCAGGCCGGCGCGTGCGAGTCCGAGCACGCCGCCGAACACCCTGTCGACCCCGCCCAGCCCGACCGACTGCACGCCCTTGAGCACGAGGTACCCCGCGAAGCGGACGGCGACGAAGGTCGCGAGGAATGCGATCACGTACAGCACCCAGACGGGCAGCTGGCCGAGGTCGAAACGGCTGCTCAGCAGGCCGCCGACGAGGGGCGCGGCCAGCACGCCGAACACCCACGCGGCCAGTCCGAACACCGTCTTGACGGCGCCGCTCCAGACGCCGAAGCCGCCGGATATCAGCGCCGCCAGCATGACCAGCCAATCCCAACTGGTCAGCGATACGGCGTTCAAAGCGCGACGATGGCTGCCGCGACCCCTGCGGCCTTGAGGCTCTTCTGCGCGTCCTCGGCAGACGCCCGATCGCGGAACGGACCGACGCGCACGCGGATCACCTCGCCCTTGTCGGTGCGGATCGTCTCCTGGTAGGGCCGCAGGCCGGCAGCCATCACCCGGTTGGACACGCTGCGTGCACCTTCGATGTTGCTGTAGGCGCCGATCTGGATCAGGTATCGCCGCGCGTGTTCCTTCGCCTGCCTGGCGGCGTCGGCGCGCGCCGCCGCGGACTGGGGCAGCGCGGACGAGCGATCGATGAGGCTCGCGAGCGGATCGCCTGTCGGCCGGGGTGCCGGCGTTGCCTTCTCGGACGACGCGGCCGCGGCGGAACGGGTCGCCGCCTCGCGCGCCGCAGCACGCTCCCGGGAGAGCCGTTCCTGCGCGGCCTTGTCGGCGGCCGCACGCTCTCGTGCCGACTTGTCGCGCGCCGCCTGCGCCGCCTGAGCCGCCGCACTCCCCGCGGCAGGTGCGGCAGGCGCGGCCTTGTCCGCATGCCTAGCGTCGGAGCGAGGCGCATCCGGCCGTGCGGCGTTCGACGGCGCCCGCGCCTGCTGCTCGCGCGCCGCGCGCTCCTGCGCAGCCTTCTCGGCGGCCCGCGCCGCGGGCGATGCGCGACGGGTGGTGTCGTCGACCTCGACGACCGCGGATCGCGCCGCGCCTGCCGAAGCGGGGGCGGACCCGGATGCGGCCGGCGTCGATGCGTTCGCGGCAGGCGAATCTGCGGCGGGCGCGCGCGGGCCGATGCTGCCGCTCGCGTGCACGCCGGGCATCGTGCCGGCGCTGGACACCACCGGCCTGGCGCGAGCCGCGATCTCGATCGGAACCTCGCGCACCCGCTGCTTCGGTTCGGCCTCGAGCACCAGCGGGATCAGCAGCGCGGCGAGCAGGCAGAGCGCGACGGCGCCGACGAGCCGATGGCGGGCCCGCTTCTTCTGGGCAAGCGCGGGATCGAGACCTGCGTCGGCCTGAGTGCGGCTGTTATCACGCGCCATCAGCGGTCATCATCTGCGATCATGCCTTCAAAACCCGAAAAGCATCGGCAACGGTAAGGAACGAGCCGAAGACGACGATTCTATCATTCTCGTCGGCGCGCTCTCGCGCGAGCCGCAAGCCGGCACCGGGTGTCGCGACCTGCACAACGTCGGGGCCCGGTTGCGCACCCGTCGTCGCGAGCCGTGCGGCGAGTCGCCCGGCGAGCAGCGCCGCGCTCGCGGCGCGCGGCCCCTCGAGGTCGCAGACGATCCAGTGATCGACGGTCTTCGCCAGCGCCGCGATGACGCCGTCGATGTCCTTGTCCTTCAGCATCCCGAGCACGGCCCAGGTGCGCGGGTAGAAGCCCATGTTGTCGAGGTTGCGCGCGAGGTGCGCGGCGGCGTGCGGATTGTGTGCGACGTCCAGCACGATCGCCGGGCGACCCGGGACGATCTGGAAGCGCCCCGGCAGCTCGACGGCGGCAAGCCCCTGCCGAACCGCCTGCGCGAACACCGGCAGGCGCGCGTGCACCGCCTCGAGCGCAGCGAGCACGCCGGAAGCGTTGAGCAGCTGGTTAGCGCCGCGAAGCGCCGGGTACGCCAGGCTGTTGCGTCGCTGAGAACGGCCGCCCCACGACCACTGCTGCCGGTCGCCGGCATAGTTGAAGTCGCGCCCGAACAGCCGAAGGTCGGCGCCGATCGCCGCCGCGTGCGCCACCAGGCTCGCCGGCGGCGACGGATCCGCGCAGACCGCCGCGCGCCCGGGTCGCATCACGTGCGCCTTCTCGAGCCCGATCGCCTCGCGCGTCTCGCCGAGCCAGTCGCGGTGATCGATGTCGATCGACGTGATGATCGCGCAGTCGGCGTCGACGATGTTCACCGCGTCGAGGCGCCCACCGAGCCCGACCTCGAGCACGGCGACGTCGAGCGAGGCGTGGGTGAACAGCGACAGGATCGCGAGCGTCGTGAACTCGAACCACGTCAGCGCCGTGCCGCCGGCCGCGACGCGGGCGGCTTCGACGCGCGCGAGGTGTTCGACCAGCGCCGCGTCGTCGGCCGGCATCCCGAGCACGCGCGCGCGCTCGTTGAAGCGAAGCAGGTGCGGCGAGGTGTAGCAGCCGACCCGGTAGCCGGCGCGCAGCAGGATCGATTCCAGCATCGCGCAGGTCGATCCCTTGCCGTTCGTGCCGGCGACCGTGAAGACGATCGGTGCACAGCGAATCGACAGGTGGGCCGCGACCGCGGCGACGCGATCGAGACCGAGTTCGATCGACTTTGGGTGAAGCGACTCGATGCGATCGAGCCAGTCGTCGAGCGTCAAGAGGCTAAGCCGCCTCGGCGAGCGCCGGCTGCTTCATCAGCAACGCGATCAGGCCGGCGATCTCGTCGCGCATCTCGCGCCGATGCACGATCATGTCGATCGCGCCCTTCTCGAGCAGGAACTCGGCGCGCTGAAAGCCGTCGGGCAGCTTCTGCTGCATCGTCTGCTCGATGACGCGCGGCCCGGCGAAGCCGACCAGCGCGCCCGGCTCCGCCATCACGACGTCGCCGAGAAAGCAGAAGCTCGCCGAGACGCCGCCCATCGTCGGATCGGTCAGGACCGATATGTAGGGGATCCGCGCCTGCGCGAGGCGCGTCAGCGACGCGGTGGTCTTGGCCATCTGCAGCAGCGACAGCAGGCCCTCCTGCATGCGCGCGCCGCCGGACGCCGAGATCGACACGAACGCCGCGCGCCGCTCGATCGCGGCGTCGACACCGCGGGCGAAGCGCTCGCCGACGACCGAGCCCATCGAACCGCCCATGAACTCGAATTCGAAGCACGCGACGACGGCCGGCAACGTCCGGATCGCGCCGGCGACGACGATCAGCGCCTCGTTCTCGCCGGCAGCGGTCGTGGCCTCGGTGACGCGGTCGGGGTACTTGCGGCTGTCCTTGAACTTGAGCGGGTCCTGCGGCACGATCTGTCCGGCGATCTCCTCGCGCGGCTCGGCGTCGAGCAGGCGGTCGATGCGCGCCCTCGCCTTGAGCCTCATGTGGTGGTCGCACTTCGGGCAGACGCTCAGGTTGTTCTCGAGGTCGGTCGAGTACAGCACCGCATCGCACGCGGGGCACTTGATCCACAGGCCCTCGGGTACCGACTTGCCCTTGCCTTCGCTGCGCTTGATGCGCGGCGGCAGGATCTTCTCGAACCAACTCATGGCGCGTCTCCGTCGGTGCGCGTGCCGGTGGCTGAACGGGGGGCAGCGTCGATCGCCGCGCGCAGCGTCGCGACGAACGCACCGGCGCGAGCGGCGGCGGCGTCCGGCGCACCGTCGTCGAGAACCTGGATCAGCCGGGTGCCGACGACGACCGCGTCGGCGAACGCCGCGACACGGGCCGCGGTCTCGCCGTCGCGGATGCCGAAGCCCACCCCGACCGGCAGACCGGTCGTCGCGCGGATCGACGGCACCTGCCGCGCGACCTGCTCGGTGTCGATCGCGGCCGAGCCGGTCACGCCCTTGAGCGATACGTAGTACACGTAGCCGCGCGCGATCCTGCCCGCGGCCTGGATGCGCTCGGCACCGGAGGTGGGCGCGAGCAGGAAGATCGGGTCGAGCCCGTGCGTCTGCATCGCCGCCGCGAAGCCGGCCGATTCCTCCGGCGGGCTGTCGACGAGCAGCACGCCGTCGACGCCCGACGCCGCGGCGCGCGCCGCGAAGGTCTCGAGTCCCATGCGCTCGACCGGATTGCAGTAGCCCATCAGCACGACGGGCGTTCGCGCGTCGCGCGCGCGGAACGCGGCGACGCTCGCGAGCACGTCCTTCAGGCCGATGCCCGCGGCCAGTGCCCGGTCGTTCGCGCGCTGGATCACCGGCCCGTCGGCCATCGGGTCCGAGAACGGCACGCCGAGTTCGATCACGTCGGCGCCGCCATCGACGAGCGCGTGCATGATGTCGACGGTCAGCCCGGCGGCCGGAAAGCCGGTCGTCACGTAGGGGATCAGCGCGCAGCGGCGCCGCGCGCGCAGTGCCTCGAAGACCGGACCGATGCGCGACACGATCAGAGCGCCCGCCCGGCCCGCTGCGCGACCGTGTGCATGTCCTTGTCGCCGCGCCCCGACAGGTTGACGAGCACGATGCGGTCCGCCGGCAGCGTCGCCGCGAGCCGCGCGGCGTACGCGAGCGCGTGGCTCGACTCGAGCGCCGGGATGATGCCCTCGATGCGGCAGCAGGTGTGGAACGCGGCGAGCGCCTCGTCGTCGTCGACCACGACGTACTCCGCGCGGCCCGAATCCTTGAGCCACGCGTGCTCCGGCCCGACGCCCGGGTAGTCGAGGCCGGCCGACACCGAGTGGGTGTCGAGGATCTGGCCGTCCTCGTCCTGGATCAGGTAGGTGCGATTGCCGTGAAGCACGCCCGGCGATCCGGCGGTCAGCGAGGCCGAGTGCCGGCCGGTGTGGACGCCGTCCCCGCCCGCTTCGACGCCGACGAGACGCACGCCCGGCACGCCGATGTACGGATGGAAGATCCCGGCCGCATTCGATCCGCCGCCCACGCAGGCGACGACGTAGTCGGGCTGCCGCCTGGCGATCAGCGGCATCTGCAGCTTGCACTCGTCGCCGATCACCGACTGGAAATCCCGGACCATCATCGGATACGGGTGCGGGCCCGCGACGGTGCCGATGATGTAGAAGGTATCGTCGACGTTCGCGACCCAGTCGCGCATCGCCTCGTTGAGCGCGTCCTTCAGCGTCTTGGAGCCGGATTCGACCGGCACGACGGTCGCGCCGAGCAGGTTCATGCGATAGACGTTCTGCGCCTGGCGGGCGACGTCGGTCGAGCCCATGTAGACGACGCACGTCATGCCGTACCGGGCGGCGACCGTCGCGGTCGCGACGCCGTGCTGGCCGGCACCGGTCTCGGCGATGACGCGCTGCTTGCCCATGCGCCGCGCGAGCAGCGCCTGGCCGATCGTGTTGTTGATCTTGTGCGCGCCGGTGTGGTTGAGGTCTTCGCGCTTGAAGTAGATCTGCGCGCCGCCCATCTGGGCCGACCAGCGCTTCGCGTGGTAGATCGGGCTCGGCCGGCCGACGAAGTGCTCGAGTTCGTCACGGAACTCGGCGATGAACTCGGGATCGTCCTTGAAGCGCGCATAGGCGTCGCGCAAGGCTCCGAGCGCGTGCATCAGCGTCTCGGCGACGAACACGCCGCCATAGGGTCCGAAATGGCCGCTGGCGTCCGGCAGGTCGTACGGAAGATCGTCGGGTTTCATCTGGGACTCGCGCGCATTGGCGTCAACGGGGCGACCGTGTCGACCGGATCGCCCGGGGCTCGGCGTCGTCGGCCGTGCGTACCGCCGCGACGAAGCGCTCCATTCTATCGGGATCCTTGCAACGAGGCGTCGCGCCCTCGATCCCGGAAGCGGTGTCGACGCCGAAAGGCCGCAGCGCCGCGATCGCGGCGCCGACGTTCGAGGCGTCGAGGCCGCCGGCCACGAGCGTGCGCAGGCCGGTCAGTCCGGATGCCTGCGCCAGCGACCAGTCGAACGCGTGGCCGCTGCCGCCGAAACCGGGCGATGCGCTGTCGAGCAGGTGGAACTCGGCGTCGCGCCACGCCGCCGTCTCGCGGGCGAGATCGTAGCCCGGCGAGATCCGGTGCGCACGCCACACGCGAGGCCCGAACGCCGCGGCGTAGGCCGGCTGCTCGTTGCCGTGGAGCTGGATCACGTCCAGACCGACACGCGCGGCGACCGCTTCGACGCGCCCCGCCGCCTCGTCGACGAAGAGCCCGACGGCCGCGACGAAGGACGGCAGCCGCCGGCGCAGCGCCGCCGCGTCCCGCTCGTCGAGACAGCGCCTGCTCGGCGGGTAGAACACGAAGCCGATCGCATCGACGCCCAGCGCGACCGCGGTATCGACATCGCAGCCGCGCACGAGGCCGCAGAACTTGATCCGGGTTCGCCGACGCACCCGTTCGGCGGCGGGCTCGGACGGCCCCGCGTCCGGCAGCCCGGCCGGCGCCTCGGCGTGGATCGCTTCACCTTGCATTCGCGTCATTCGAGTCCGGCGAGTTCGAGCGGCGGCGCTGCAGTCGGCAGTCCGAGCCCCGGATCATATCGGACACCCGCGAGATACAACCCTGCCGCGTCGAAGGTCGGCGCGGCCAGCGCCCTGTCGCCGCCCGCGAGCACGTCGCGCAGCCAGCGCTCGTCGCGGCGACCATCACCCACGTACGCGAGGCAGCCGACCAGGTTTCGCACCATGTGGTGCAGGAAGGCGTTCGCGGAGATCGACATCAGCACGAATCGCCCCTCCCGACGCCATCGGATGTCGTTGACGGTCCGCACCGGGCTGCGCGCCTGACACTCGCTCGAACGGAACGCGGAGAAGTCGTGCGTGCCCAGCAGATGCCGCGACGCCGATTCGAGCCGGCCGAGGTCGAGCGGACGGCGGCTGTGCCCGCAACGCCCGAGCCACAGCGGCGACGCGACCGGTGCGTCGGAGAAGACGTAGTGATAGGTACGCTCGCGCGCGTCGAAGCGGGGATCGAAGCCGACCGGCGCCGCCAATGCCCACCGTATCCGGATCGACGAGGGCAACTCGGTGCGCGTGCCGTGCGTCCACGCGCTCGCGGGCCGGTGCGCCGCCGTCTCGAATCGAACGACCTGGTTGAGCGCGTGCACGCCGGCGTCGGTGCGGCCCGCGCATCGGGTCTTCACGCGCTCGCCGGCGACCTGCGACAGCGCGGCCTCGAGCACGTCCTGGATCGCACGCGCGCCGTCCCGTGTCGCGGGCTGTGTCTGCCAGCCCGAAAAGCCGGTGCCGGCATAGGCGACGCCGCAGACCCAGCTTCCGAATGACGACGGGGCCGGCATGACGCCGGCCCCGATCGAAGCACTGCCGCCCAACGTCGCGAGATCAGATGCGGGCGAGCATGTCCTTGGCCTTCTGCTGCTGGGCGGCATCGCCACCCCGCACGACCTCCTGGAGCAGCTCGCGCGCGCCTTCCTTGTCGCCGATCTCGCCGTAGGCGGACGCGAGATCGAGCTTGCTCGCCATCTCCTGCCACTGCCCCGATCCGGCGCCGGTCAGCGTCGCCGGCCCGGATCGCGTGGCGGGCTCGAGGTCGAGACCGATCGCCGACAGGTCCATCTCCTGCGCGCGCGTCGCCGTCATCGTCTCCATCGGGCCGGTGCGGGTCGTCAGGCTCTCGAGCGCCGGCAGGTCGAGGTCGAAATCGTCCGCCGCCTGGGTAGCCTTCGACGGCGCGCTCGCAGGCCTCGACTCGGGTGCATCGAGATCGAGCGACGGCAGGTCCATCTTCGGCATCATCGACGGCGGCCCGGACTTCGACGATGCGAAATCGAGCGCGTCGTCGAACTCCTTGCGCGCCTTCGCCGCAGCGGACTCGCCGGCGGCCGGACGACCGATGTCGTCGAGATCGAAATCCAGGTCGTCGGCACCGCCCTCCCGCGCACGCGACGCCGGTGCGACGGTGCGGCTGTTCTCGAAGTTCGGCAGCTTGCCACCGACCGTGTCCGGGCCACGCGCGCTGACCGCCGCCGCCGCGACCGCGGCTCCCGCTGCAGCGGCACCGGCAGCCGCCGCACCGGCGCCGCCGGCGTGGCTGCCGCTCGAATACAACGGGTTCGACGCATCCAGCGCGCTGCCCATCGTGGCGACCTTCGCCCACTCCTCGTTCTGCCCGCCGGTCATGTCGTACATCTCGCGAGCGAGCGATTCGAAGGCCTGGTTGTCCTTGCGCCCGGAATAGATCTCGAGCAGCTTCAGCCGGATCGCCTGACGCTCGGGCTGGCGCTTCATCGCCTCCTTCAGGATCTCCTCGGCCTGCGCCTCGCGCCCGTACGCGATGTAGACGTCGGCCTCGGCGATCGGATCGACCTCGGTCGGACTGCCCTCGCTCATCGTCGTGACCTGCGTCGCGACGCCGGTACCGGTCATCGTGTCGACGCTCTGGCCGCCGGTCGTGCCGAACAGCGAGTTCGCGGTGAACGCATCGGCGGCGACGAGGCTGTCCTCGAACTTCTCGACCTTGCGTCGGCGCAGCGCGAACCAGGCCCATCCAGCGCCGAGCAGCGCCAGCCCGCCGAGCGCCGGCAGCACGATCGGGTTGTCCATCAGCCCGTCGAGGAAGCCCGCGTCGGGCGCCGGCATCGGCGCCGTCGCGGTCGGCGCGGGAGCTGCAGGCGCCGGCATCGGCGCCGGTGCGGCCGCCGTCGCGGGCGTCGGTGCCGGGGTCGAATCGACGCCGGCGGGCGGCGCGCTGCCAGCGGGCGTTGCCGCAGTCGGCGCAGTGGCAGGCGGCGGCGTCGCATCGGCGACCTTCGAGGCGGCGGTGGCGGCTGCCGCCTGCGCCGCCCTGGCCGCCTGAGCGGCCCGGTCGGCTGCCGACG
Organism: Lautropia sp.; assembly: GCA_050248115.1. Lineage (GTDB taxonomy): Bacteria > Pseudomonadota > Gammaproteobacteria > Burkholderiales > Burkholderiaceae_E > Lautropia. The sequence goes on along the minus strand of JBFWSZ010000003.1, from coordinate 442,871 downwards.
TATCGGGGGCAGGCTGCGTCGGCGACGCGCTCGCCGTGGTCTCGGTCGCCGCGGGCGCAGCGGCAGCCGCCGACGGCGCGGTACCGACGGCGCCACTCGCGCTGGCGCCACGCGCGCGCTGCTCGTCGAGCTGCGCCTGCAGATCGGCGAGCGACTTGTTCTTCAGCTCGAGCATCTTGCGCAGGTCGGACACGTTGCGCTCGAGTTCGGCGACGCGGCTGTTCGCCTCGGTCAGGGCCGCCTCGCGGGCGATCCGCGCCTCGGCGTCACGCGAACCGAGCGCACCCGGGCGGCCGCCGGCGGTCACGGACCGGGACAGCTCGAGCCGGTCGGACTCTGCCTTCGCCGCGGCGCCGTCCTCGACCCGCGCCGTCACCGAGCCGCTGGCGGTCGTGCGAGCCGCGCCGGCCGCGGCCGGGGTCGTCGGCGCAGTGGACGCGAGCCGTTCCTTGTAGCTGCGGAAATCGCGCGCCGCGACTCGCAGCTGACGACGCGCTTCCGCCCGGTCCACGGCGTCGATCTGTCCACCCCCGGGGATCGACAGCGTCTGCCCCTCGCGGATCAGGTTCGGATTGCCGTTGATGAACGCCGACTGGTTCGCCTGGTAGATCGCGACGATCGTCTGCTCGATCGACGCGTTCGCCGGCTTGACCCTGGCAGCGATCTTGCCGAGGGTATCGCCCTTCGCGACCGTGACGCTGTCGACCGGCGCGGCGGAGGCCGCACCGCTCGACGCAGGCGCCGCCGGCGCCTCCGCGACCGCACGCGTACGGGGGGCCGCGGGTGCGGCCGCCGGTGCGGCTGCGGACGACGAAGCGGAGGCGATGTCCTCGCCACTGGCGCGCCGCGCGATCAGCGACTGGGCCAGCGCCGAAGGCTGGTTGCCGACGACGACGTCGCCGCGTTGGATCGCGTCGCGCGACGCCGGCTCGGCCGATGCCCGCAGGCCCGGGGGTTCGCCGGTATTGCTGCCGCCGGCCGACGGCGACGCCGACGCCGCCGGGGACGGGGACGGGGACGGGGCGGCCGCCGCTGCCGTCGACGACGGCGCGGCACCGCTGGCCGACACGCTCGGCAACGCAACGGCGCCGGCGCCGGCGCCGCCGGTCTCGACGGTCTGGCGCGACGCGCGCAACTCGGGCGGATCGAGCAGGAAGGTGTACTCGCGCACGAACTTGCCGGTCGCCCAGTTGAGCTCGACCATCAGGTCGACGAAGGGCTCGTTCAGCGGGTTCGGGGAACTGAGCTTGAGGAAATAGCGGCCGCCTCGCTCCTCGACCGCCATCTGAAGCCCGGCGAGCGAGTTGTTGAACTGGAGCCCGGCCGCCTTGAACGCCTCCGGCGACGCGAGCTTCGCCGACAGCGTGCCTGCCTCGTTCGCCCCGACCGACGTCACTTCGACCTCGGCCTGCAGCGGCTGTCCGAGCGCGGACTGTACCGTCAGGCGACCGAGCCCGGCGGCGTGCGACGCGCCACCCCACGCCAGCATGGCGAAGCCGACCGCAGCGGCCAGCATCAGCGGTCTCGGGCTGGTCGACGAAGACCCCGGTACGGTGCTGCGATCGACTTTCCTGCTCATTCCTTGGCTGGTCCTAATCTGGGTTGGCACGCGTCCACCTCTCGTTCTATATAACTTTCGATTTTACATCAGACACTTAGGACGGCAAGCTTAAGCTTTGCACGTAGTGTCCTTGACAACAATCCTCAACATTCGGCGCAGCGGCTCCGCCGCCCCCCACAGCAACTGGTCGCCCACGGTGAACGCACTCAGGTACGCGCCGCCGAACCCGAGCTTCCGGAGCCGGCCGATCGGGATGTCCAGCCGCCCGGTGACCGCGGTCGGCGTCAGGTCCCGGATACTCGCGACGCGCCGGTTCGGCACGAGCCTGACCCAGTCATTCCCCGAGGCGACGATGCGCTCGACCGCTTCCAGCGGCAGGTCGCGTCGCAGCTTGATCGTCATCGCCTGGCTGTGGCAGCGCATCGCACCGATGCGCACGCAGACGCTCTCGACCGGGATCCGGTCGTCGCCGGCGAGCCCGAGCATCTTGTTCAGCTCCGCCTGGCCTTTCCACTCCTCGCGCGACGTCCCGTCACCCATGTCCTTGTCGATCCACGGGATGAGGCTGCCGGCGAGCGGCACGCCGAACTGCTCGATCGGGAACCCGTCGCCGCGCATCGTCGCGGCAACCTTCCGGTCGATCTCGAGGATCGGCGACGCGGGATCCGCCAGCTCGGGGGCGACCGCGGCGTGCAGCGCTCCCATCTGCCCGACCAGCTCGCGCATGTTCTGCGCCCCGGCACCGGAGGCCGACTGGTAGGTCACCACGCTGATCCACTCGACCAGGCGCTCGCGCAACAGGCCGCCGATCGCCATCATCATCAGGCTCACGGTGCAGTTGCCGCCGATGAAGTTGCGCACGCCGGCCTTCAGCGCCGCGTCGATCACGCCGGCATTGACCGGATCCAGCACGATGACCGCGTCGTCCTTCATGCGCAGGGTCGACGCCGCGTCGATCCAGAATCCCCGCCAGCCGGCGCCGCGAAGCGCGGGGAAAATCCTGGTGGTGTAGTCGCCGCCCTGGCAGGTGACGATCGCATCGCAGGCCGAGAGCGCCGACAGGTCGTGCGCGTCGGCCAGCGGCCGGTCGCCGCGCGGCGCAGGGCCGCCCACGTTGGACGTACTGAAGAACCGGGGGGCAATCGCGTCGAAATCGCCTTCGGCATGCATCCGCTGCATCAGCACGGAACCGACCATGCCGCGCCAGCCGACGAACCCGACGATCATCGCATCGCAGCGACGACGGCGTCGCCCATCGCTTCGCAGCCGATCGCCTTCTCGCCGGGCGCGGCGATGTCTGCCGTGCGCAGGCCGTCGCGCAGCACCCGCCGCACCGCCTCGTCGACGCGGTCGGCCGCCTTCGGCTGCTCGAGCGAATACCGCAGCATCATGCCGAGCGACAGGATCGTCGCGAGCGGATTCGCGGCACCGGTGCCGGCGATGTCGGGCGCCGAGCCGTGGATCGGCTCGTACATCCCGAAGCCCTCGGCGTTCAGCGATGCCGACGGCAGCATCCCGATCGACCCGGTCAGCATCGACGCCTCGTCCGACAGGATGTCGCCGAACATGTTGCCGGTGACGATCACGTCGAACTGGGTCGGATTGCGCACGAGCTGCATGGCCGCATTGTCGACATACATGTGCGTCAAATCCACGTCGGGATACGCCGCATGCGTCTCGATGACGACATCACGCCACAGTTGCGTGGTTTCCAGCACATTGGCCTTGTCGACCGAGCACACCCTGCGTTTGCGCTTTCGCGCCGTCTCGAATGCGCGCTGCGCGATCCGCCGGATCTCGCTTTCGGTGTAGCGCATGGTGTCGAAGCCTTCGCGCTCGCCGGCGTCGGTCCGCCGGATGCCGCGCGGCTGGCCGAAGTAGATGTCGCCGGTGAGCTCGCGCAGGATCAGGATGTCGAGGCCCGCGACCACCTCGGGACGCAGCGTCGACGCGTGCGCGAGTTCGGGATACACCATCGCCGGCCGCAGGTTCGCGAACAGGTCGAAGTGCTTGCGCAGGCGCAGCAGCCCCTGCTCGGGCCGCGACGCGCGCGGCAGTGCGTCGTAGCGAGGCCCGCCGACCGCGCCGAACAGGATCGCGCGCGCGCGCTCGCACACGGCGATCGTGCCTTCGGGCAGGGGGTCGCCGAAGGCGTCGTAGGCCGCACCACCGACCACCGCCTCCTCGGTTTCGAGCGGCAGGCCGTCCGCCACGAGCACATCGATGACGCGCCGCGCCTGCGCGACGATCTCCGGGCCGATGCCGTCGCCCGGGAGCAGAGCAATCTTCATGGGATCTCCGGCCTCAGCTTCGGCCGGCCGACGCCGGCGACCGCGCACGATCGAGCCAAGGCTCGGCCACGAAGCGCTTGGCCTCGTACTCGCGGATGCGATCGGCATGGCGCAGCGTCAGGCCGATCTCGTCGAAGCCGTTGAGCAGGCAGTATTTGCGGAACTCGCTGATCTCGAACGCGTCGATCGTCTCGCCGCCGGTGGTTCGCACGAGCTGCTGCGGCAGGTCGATCACCAGCTGGTAGCCGTTGAAGGCATCGATGTCGGCGAAGATCCGGTCGACCTTGGACTCCGGCAGCACGATCGGCAGCAGCCCGTTCTTGAAGCAGTTGTTGAAGAAGATGTCGGCGAAGCTCGGGGCGATCACGCAGCGAAAGCCATAGTCCTCGAGCGCCCAGGGCGCATGCTCCCGGGAAGAACCGCAGCCGAAGTTGCGCCGGGCGACGAGGATCGACGCGCCGGCGAAGCGCGGCTGGTTCAGCACGAAATCTGGATTCGGGACGCGGCTGGCGGGATCCATGCCGGGTTCGCCGTGGTCGAGATAGCGCCAGGCGTCGAACAGGTTCGGCCCGAAGCCCGAGCGCTTGATCGACTTCAGGAACTGCTTCGGAATGATCGCGTCGGTATCGACGTTCGCACGGTTCATCGGCGCGACGATGCCCGTCTCGACGGTAAATGACCTCATGGCGCCCCCAGCCTGCGGATGTCGACGAAGTGGCCGAAGACGCCGGCCGCCGCCGCCATCGCCGGACTGACCAGGTGCGTGCGCCCGCCGTCGCCCTGGCGCCCCTCGAAATTGCGGTTCGACGTCGACGCGCAGCGCTCGCCGGGCTCGAGCCGGTCGGCGTTCATCGCGAGGCACATCGAGCAGCCCGGTTCGCGCCATTCGAAGCCCGACTCGATGAAGATGCGGTGCAGACCCTCGGCCTCGGCCTGCGCCTTGACCAGGCCCGATCCGGGCACGACCATCGCGACGCTGACCGACGCCGCCTTGCGGCGGCCGCGGACGATCGCGGCGGCCTGCCGCAGGTCCTCGATGCGGGAGTTCGTGCACGAACCGATGAAGACCTTGTCGATCCGGATGTCCGTGATCGGCAGGTTCGGCTTCAGCGCCATGTACTGCAACGCGCGCTCGATGCCTTCGCGGCGAACCGCGTCCTTTTCCCGCTCGGGGTCCGGCACCCGCCCGTCGATGCCGGCGACCATCTCCGGCGACGTGCCCCAGGTGACCTGGGGCACGACCGATGCGGCGTCGATGTCGACGACGCGGTCGAAGCGCGCGCCCTCGTCGCTGCGCAGCGTGCGCCAGTACGTGACGGCGGCATCCCAGTCGGCGCCGGTCGGCGCCATGGGGCGACCCTTCAGGTACCGGAGCGTGACGTCGTCGACCGCGATCATCCCGGATCGGGCGCCCGCCTCGATCGCCATGTTGCAGACCGTCATGCGGCCTTCCATCGACAATCCGCGGATCGCCGACCCGGCGAACTCGATCGCGCAGCCGGTGCCGCCGGCGGTGCCGATCCGGCCGATCACCGCGAGCACCAGGTCCTTCGCCGTGACGCCCGCCGGCAATCGACCCTCGATCCGGACCAGCATGTTCTGCATCTTGCGCGCCATCAGCGACTGCGTCGCGAGCACGTGCTCGACCTCGGAGGTGCCGATGCCGAACGCGAGACACGCGAAGGCGCCGTGCGTGCTGGTGTGCGAATCGCCGCAGACGACGGTCATGCCCGGGAGTGTCGCACCCTGCTCGGGGCCGATGACGTGGACGATGCCCTGACGGCGGTCGTTGATGTCGAAGTAGGTGATGCCGTGGTCACGCGCGTTGGCGTCGAGCGTCTCGACCTGGAGCCGCGCGATCGGATCTTCGATCCCGAGCGCGCGACCGGTCGTGGGCACGTTGTGGTCGACGACCGCGAGGTTGGCCTGCAGCCGCCAGGGCTTTCGGGACGCCTGCTTCAGGCCCTCGAAGGCCTGCGGGCTCGTGACCTCGTGCAGCAGGTGACGGTCGATGTAGAGGAGGCAGGTCCCGTCCGATTCCTGCTGGACGACATGGGCCTGCCAGAGCTTGTCGTAGAGCGTGCGTGGGGTGAGCGACATGCGTCGGAATTATGCCATGCGAAGCCCGGCACGCCTCGCCTTTCGAGCGGCATCGTCACCGCGCGCCGGGTCGTCGGCGCGGGAATTCCTGATGATGAATTCACGCGACTCGCGACGCCCTACTTCGCCGCCGCCTGGTAGAGCGGCAGCGTCTTCGCCGCATACACGCGGAGGTCGGCGATACGGCTCTCTGGCGAGGGGTGCGTCGACAGGAACTCGGGTCCCGACTTGCCGCCGGCCGCCGCGTTCATCTTCTCCCAGAGCGAGATCGCCGCACGCGGATCGTAGCCGGCGCGTGCCGCGAGTTCGACGCCGATCCGGTCGGCCTCGGTCTCGTGGAGCCGGCTGTGCTTGAGTCCGAAGACCGACTGGTAGGCCATCTGGGTCAGGTCGGCGCCGGCCTGCCCGGCGCCGAGCACCGCCGCGCCGACACCGATCAGCAGGCCCGACGTGGCCTGCTCGGACGCCCGCTCGCGCGCGTGCTCGCGCAGCGCGTGCGCGATCTCGTGGCCCATGATCGCCGCGATCTCGGCGTCGGTGAGCTTGAGCCGCGAGATGATCGCGCTGTAGAACGCGATCTTGCCGCCGGGCATGCACCACGCGTTGAGCTCGTCGGACTTGATGACGTTGACCTCCCAGTTCCACTTCGCCGCATCGGGGCGGAAGACCGGCACCTGGGGGATGAGGCGCGCCGCGACGCCGCGCACCCGGGCGGTCATCGCCGGATCCGCGTTCAGGTCGCCCTCCTTGCGCTCGGTCGCGACGATCTGCGCGTAGGCCTGCACCGCGCCCCGTTCGAGTTCGCTCGCCGACACGAGCGGCGACATCTGCTGGGTGCGCGTGATGCCGATGGCGCCGGGCTGCGTCGTCTGGACGCTGCTGCACGCGGCCATCGCCGCGGCAAGTCCGACCGCGCCGAAGCGCCGGACGGCGCGCGCGCAATGGATGTTCTGGGTCCTCATGCCGCCTTCTCCTCGATCCGGTTGCCGGCATCCTGCCAGAAACGGCGCCGCGCCGTCTCGCAAACCGCCACCCCCGCCAGTGCGAACACCGCCGCCGCGGCGAACGCCGCCGCGGCGCCCTGTGCCTGCCACACGAGCCCGGCCACCATCATGCCGAACGCGCCGCCGGCGCCATAGCTCGTCGCGGACACGATCGCGGTCGCGCTCGCGATCTGCCCGGGTGCGAACATCCGCTGCAGCAGGCGCAGCGACGCGCTGTGGTGCAGACCGAAGGTGATCGCGTGCAGGGCCTGCGCGATCACCAGCAGCACGAGCCCGAGCGGCGAACCCGCGAGCGCGCCGATGCCGGCCGCCGCCGTCAGCAGGAATCGCAGGCAGGCAGTCGCGATCGACGCGCTGAGCAGCGTCGCGCTCGCGAAGCGGGCGAAGAGGCTGCGCTGCACGAGGAACAGCACGATCTCGGCGAGCACGCCGAGCGCCCACAGCGCGCCGATCGTCGAGCCGGCGTAGCCCAGTCCGTCCAGATACAGCGAGAAGTAGCCGTAGAACGCGCCGTGCGAGGCCAGCATCAGGAAGCCGGAGAGGATCAGCGCGAGCGGGCCGCGCGCGAGCAGCGTCGCGGCCAGCGGTGCACGTCGCGTGCCTGATGTCGCCACGCGCTCGGGCATCGTCGCGCAGCCCGCCACCAGCAGCGCGAGGATCAGCGCGAGGACCATCGGCAGCGCGTCCAGGCCGTGACGATCCATCAGCCGTCCGGCGCCGAGCACCGCCAGCAGGAACCCGATCGACCCCCAGACGCGCAGCCGCCCGTAGCGACCGCTGTCGTCGCCGGCGACCCGCAGCGCCAGTGCTTCGGTGAGCGGTGTCACCCCCGTGCCAGCCACCTGCAGCAGGCACACCAGGAGCAGCACCGGCACGAAGCGATCGGCCGCCTCGAGGCGCGGCACCTGCGAGAGCGCGAGCAGCACCGCGAGCATCGTCAGCGGCCCGGCGATCAGCAGCCGCCGGCCTTGTCCGATGCGATCGGCGACCAGCCCCCAGAGCGGCGGCGTCGCGATCCGCACCACCTGCGACACCGACGCCACGGCCCCGATCTGCACGATGCCCAGCCCCCAGTGCGCATACAGCAGCGGAAGGAACGGACCGCCGGCACCGACGTAGGCGAACCAGGTCGCGTAGAGGAAGCGGATGCCGTTGGCCGCCGGCTCCCGAGGCGAGGAACTCGAACTCAGCGAGGCGCCTTCAGTCGATGTGGGGCGGTATCGGCGCGAGGCCGCTGTCGACGTCGCCGCACTGCGCGCGATGCAGCAGCCAGTGGTCGAGCAGCACCAGCAGCACCAGCGCCTCGGCGATCGGCGTCGCGCGGATGCCGACGCAGGGGTCGTGACGCCCGTGCGTCGCGACCTCGAGCGGCGCGCCGTCGACGTCGATCGAGCGCCGCGGCTGGCGGATGCTCGACGTGGGCTTGATCGCGATCGACACGCGCAGGTCCTGCCCGGTCGAGATCCCGCCGAGCACGCCGCCGGCGTGGTTCGACGCGAAGCCGGCCGGCGTGAGCTCGTCGCCGTGCGTGCTGCCGCGCTGGACGATCGCGCCGAAGCCCGCCCCGATCTCCACGCCCTTGACCGCGTTAAGCCCCATCAGTGCGCCGGCGATGTCACCTTCGAGCTTCGCGAACAGCGGGGCACCCAGGCCGACCGGCATGCCGGTCGCGACCAGGTCGATCCGTGCGCCGCACGAATCGCCCGCCTTGCGCAACGCATCCATGTACGCCTCGAGCCGCGCGACGGCGCCCAGGTCCGCGACGCCGAAGGGGTTGGCAGCGACGTCGTCCCAGTGCCGGAACGGCACGACGACGTCGCCCAGCTGCGAAAGGTATCCCCGGACCTGCAGGCCGACGCGCTGCGCGAGGAACTTGCGCGCGATCGCGCCGGCAGCGACGACCGGTGCGGTCAGCCGCGCCGACGAGCGGCCGCCGCCGCGGTGGTCGCGCAGGCCGTACTTCTGGAAGTAGGTGTAGTCGGCGTGACCGGGACGGAAGGTCCGCGCGAGGTTCCCGTAGTCCTTGCTGCGCGCGTCCTGGTTGCGGATCAGCAGGCCGATCGGCGTGCCGGTCGTGACGCCGTCGAACACCCCGGACAGGATCTCGACCTGGTCGGGCTCGGCGCGCTGGGTCACGTGGCGCGAGGTGCCGGGACGGCGTCGGTCGAGGTCGGGCTGGATGTCGGTCGCATCGAGCGCGAGCCCGGGCGGGCAGCCGTCGACGACGCAGCCGATCGCCGGCCCGTGCGATTCGCCGAACGTCGTGACGCAGAACAGCCGGCCGAGCGTGTTGGCGCCCATCGCTAGGCCCCGCCGGACGAGGCGACCGTGCCGGCCACCGGTGCGTCGGCCTGCCCGCCCGACGCCGCGGCGAGACGCGCGATCGCGACGTCGCGGGGCAGCGCCGCGAGCATCGCGTCGACCGACGGCGTCTGCTCGCGCCCGAAGACCGCCAGGCGCAGCGGGATCGCGAGCTGGGGCATCTTCAGCCCGGTGTCGGCCAGCACGCCCTTCACGGACGCCGCGATGGCCTCGCGCGTCCACGAGGCGGCGGGCAGCGCCGACAGCGCGTCGGCGAGCCGCCCGAGCGCCGCGCACGCCGCCGGCACCAGGTGCCGGTCGAGCGCCTCGCGCGGCGCCGCCGGCGGCGCAACGAACATCAGCAGGTCCGCGGCCAGCGCCTCGAGGGTGGTGGCGCGCTCCTTCAGCAGGCCGATCATCGACGCGAAGCCGGGCGGCGGATCGGCCGTGATGTCGGCGACACCGGTTCCGGCGGCGGCGGCGGCGGCGACGGCGCGCCGCAGCCGAGGAAGGACGCGCTCGGCCAGCGCGGCGTCGGACATCGCCTTCAGGTGCTGCTGGTTCACCCACCTGAACTTGTCGAAATCGAGCTGAGACGGCGAGTGCGACAGGTGCGAGCCGTCGAACCACGCGACCATCTGCCCTCGGTCGAAGATCTCGTCGTCGCCATGGCTCCAGCCCAGCCGCGCGAGATAGTTGAGGACGGCCTCCGGCAGGTAGCCGAGCGCGTCGTACTCGAGTACCGACAGCGCGCCGTGACGCTTGGAGAGCTTCTGGCCGTCCGGCCCGTGGATCATCGGCAGGTGGCCGTAGACCGGCACGTCGGCGCCGAGCGCGCGCAGGATGTTGATCTGCCGCGGCGTGTTGTTGACGTGGTCGTCGCCGCGGATCACGTGGCTGATCCGCATGTCCATGTCATCGACGACGACGCAGAAGTTGTAGGTCGGGGTGCCGTCTGCCCGGGCGATCACCAGGTCGTCGAGCTCGGCGTTGGCGACCGCGATGGGGCCCTTGACCAGATCGTGCCAGCCGACGACGCCGTCGTCCGGGTTGCGGAACCGCACCACAGGCGGCACGCCCGCCGGCGGCGTCCGGCCGGCGGCGCGCTCGGGGCGCCAGCGGCCGTCGTAGCGGGGCTTGTCGCCCCGCGCGCGCTGCGCCTCGCGCATCTCGTCGAGCTCGGCCGGCGTTGCCCAGCAGTGGTACGCACGCCCGTCGGCGAGCATCGCGTCGATGATCTCGCGGTAGCGCGGCATGCGCTGCATCTGGAAGTACGGCCCTTCGTCGGCATCGAGTCCGAGCCACGCCATGCCGTCGATGATGGCCTGCACCGCCTGCGGCGTCGAACGCTCGACGTCGGTATCCTCGATGCGCAGGATGAAGCGGCCGTCGTGATGACGCGCGAATGCCCACGCGTAAAGTGCCGTTCGCGCGCCGCCGATGTGGAGCATGCCCGTCGGGCTCGGCGCGAAACGCGTCCGGACCGCGCCGTGCAACGCAGCGGAGGTCGTCGGCGTGCCGATCGCGTGATCGGCGGAGCTGGCCGGAACCCCGGTTCCGGTAGGTGATTCGGTCATCGACGGGTTGGCTCGAGGCGCAAACCCGCATTCTAGAGCCTGATCCCGTCACGCACGCCGCCGGCGACGCCGCGCGCAGGGGCGGCGCGACAGGATCAGAGGGTCAGCTGGATCTGCGTCGGCGCGCCGGCGGCGCGGCCGGATTCGGCGGCACCCGGGTGCTCGCGCAACCTGGCGCCGAGCTCCGCGAGGAAGCCCGCGACCGGCGTATCGGCGTCGAAGCGCTGCAGGTCCGCATCGATGCGGGTCGGCAAGTCCGCGAGTTCCAGGCCCTGGTAGTGCACCCCGAGGCGGCGCAGCCTGGCAATCAGCATCCCGACGGTCAACTCGTTCTCCCATTCGATCGCCCGGCCGGACGGCGGTCCGGCGCGTGCTAGACTGCGCGTCGGCCGGGCGGTTAGCTCAGTGGTAGAGCACTGCCTTCACACGGCAGGGGTCGCAGGTTCGAACCCTGCACCGCCCACCACCCCGGCACCATCCCGGCACCATCGCGATCCTGCGCCGATCCGTTGGCGCCCGCAGCGCCGGCCCGGAACACCACGCGATGTCGACCACGCCAGGCCCGGCTTGCTGCGTCGAGCCCGAATCCTAGGTCACCGCAGGTCGCCCAACAAGGGAATTATCCCGTTTCCAATTGTGTCCGTCGCACTCGGCTCGTCGTCGAGGGGTTTGGCAGCAACAGTTGATGAAGTACCTTAAGTATGCAATGCGAGTGCCAACGTCGGCACGCGGATTTCCCAGTGATTGACGCCTGTCAAGACGCTTGGCCGGCAGTCGCCGAGAATCGATCCACGGGCGCCGCGCCCGAACCCGTACGATCGGGGTCGCGCGGCCCCCGGGGCCGGGCCGCCACGCGGCATCGCGCACTTGCCAACCTCAGTCGAACAGGCCGTTGCGCCTTCCAGGAGACCGTCAGACGATGTCCCAACTAGTCGACAATCACCCGCTGTCGCGAGACTTTCCCGAGTTCAAGGCCGAGATCCATCGGCTCAAGCAGGACAACGCGCATTTCGTGAAGCTCAACGACGAATACGAAGCCGTCGACAAGGCGATCGTGCGTGCGGAGCAGGGTCTCGAGCACCTCGGGCACGACCAGCTCGAATCGATGAAGCAGCAGCGCGTCAGGCTCAAGGACCAGTTGTACGCGCTGATCAGGCCGGCCTGAGCCGCGTGATGCCGGTCACCCGTTCCGGCCTGCCCGCCGCGACGCTCGAGCGGGTCGCGACGATCGGGCTCGACTGGGGAACGAGCAACCTGCGCGCGTTCCTCATCGCGAGCGACGGCGAGCTGCTGGCGACGCGGCAGCGTCCCTGGGGAATCCTCAGCCTGCCGCCGCTGACCGCGGACGCGCCGCAGGACGATCGGCTCGGGCGCTTTCGCACGGCGCTGGACGACATCGCCGGCGACTGGCTCGCCGACTGTCCGCGCGCGCGCGCGATCGCCTGCGGCATGGTCGGCAGTGCGCAGGGCTGGGTCGAGACGCCGTATCTGGCGTTGCCTGCCGACGAGACGGCAGTCGCCGCAGGCGGCAGCGAGGTCGCGCTCGGCGCGGGTCGCCAGCTGCACCTGGTGCCCGGGCTGAGCAAGAATCCGCCCGCCTCGCTTCCCGACGTCATGCGCGGCGAGGAGACCCAGGTGGTCGGCGCGCTTGCCGCCCTGCCCGACCTGGCGGACGCACTGCTGGTGCTGCCGGGTACGCATTCGAAGTGGGTCCGCGTGGATGCGCGCCGGATCACCGACTTCTCGACCTTCATGACGGGCGAACTCTTCGCGGTGCTGGCGACACACTCGATTCTCGGGCGCCTGTTCGGCGACACGCCCGCGGCCGGCGCGCCCGCCGATGCTGCCCAGGCGACGCGCTACGTCGCCGACGAGGGTTTCCTGCGCGGGATCGACCTCGCGCGGTCGAGCGAACCCGGCGACCTCGCGCGGCAGCTGTTCGCCGTGCGATCGCTCGGGCTGGTGCGACAGGTGCCCGGCGCAAGCCTTCGAGAACTGCTCTCGGGGCTGCTCGTGGGCCACGAGATCGTGTCGGGTTGCAGGCTCGCCGGCTCGGCGGGCATCGGCGCGACGGCCGACGCGTCGCCGGAACGCCCGCTGGTGGTGATCGGCGAGCCCGCACTGTGCGAGCGCTACCGGCTCGCGCTCGCGCGGTTCGGCCGACGCGTCACGCACGTCATCGACAACCCCGCCGCGGCCGGGCTTCACCGGCTCGCGACCGCGCGCGCGGCGCGCGACGACGAACAGGACACGTCTCGATGAACCGGCTCGCCGACATGCGCAAGCAGTACGATCGCGACGAACTCGACGAGAACGACGCGGCACACGCACCGATCGAGCAGTTCGGCCGCTGGCTGGACGAGGCGATCCGCGTCGACATCCCCGAACCGACCGCGATGACGCTGGCGACGGTCGCCGCCGACGGCAGGCCGTCGACGCGCATCGTGTTGCTGAAGGACTACGACGATCGCGGGCTCGTCTGGTACACCAACTTCGAGAGCCGCAAGGGCCGCGAGCTCGCGTCGAACCCGTTCGCCGCGCTGCAGTTCCACTGGGTCGAGATGGAGCGCGTCGTCCGCATCGAGGGCCGGGTCTCGAAGGTCGACGATGCGCAGAGCGACGCGTACTACCAGAGCCGTCCGCTCGCGTCCCGGATCGGTGCCTGGGCGTCGAACCAGAGCAGCGTCATCGACGGTCGCGGCACGCTGGTGACGAGGGCCGCCGAGTTCGGGCTGAAGTACGGCCTGCATCCCCCGCGCCCGCCGCATTGGGGCGGCTATCGCCTCGAGCCCGAGCGGTGGGAGTTCTGGCAGGGCCGGCGTTCGCGGCTGCACGACCGCCTGAGCTACCGGCGCAGTGCGGCCTCCGGCGGCACTGGCGCCTGGATCAGGGAGCGGCTCGCGCCCTGATCGGCGCGGGCGCGCATCGGCGCTCGCCCGCGAGGCGAGCGCGCGCGTCAGTGGAAGTGGTTTGGGCCGGTGCCCGGCTCTTCCGGCATCTCGACGTGCACGACCTCGTCGTTCGGGCCCGGATAGAGTGGCGCGCCGCAGTCCTCGCAGAACTCGGGCTGGTTGACCTCGGGCCAGACCTCGACGTTCTCGACACCCGCCTCGCGCAGCGCCTCGCGGATGCGCTCCAGCGGTGACGGTTCGTCCGACTCGGTCTCCGAACCCAGCAGCGGCCACACGACGCCGCGCAGCACGTCCTCGTCTTCGCCGACCGACAGACCGATGCGATATTCGTCGATCCTGTCGTCTCCGAATGCCCCGATCGTCGCGCGGATGCCGGTGGGCTCGATCGCCATCGCATGCGTGAGCGAGTGCACCGCCGCCTTGATGCCGTAGGGCCGCACCCGCCGGTCCGATTCGCGCAGGTTGATGTGGTACGCATCCGGGAGCAGGCACTCGAAGCCGCACCCGGGCAGCAGCGGCTCGATCACCGGGCGCGCGTTCGAGACCCACTGCTCGAGGCACTGCACGCGCGTCTGGCCGGCGCCGCCGGACACCTGCCAGCGAAAGAGCGGCTGCAGCGCGTCGGGGACCGACACCGCCGCCACGAGGAAGCGCGGATCGGCAAGCATGTCCGCGCTCTCGGGCATCGACTTCACGTCGACCCGCGGCTCGGTGTCGGTCGCAGCCGCGGTGGTGAGCTTGCGGGTGAGGCGACGCAGTTCGGGAAACTCGCGCGGCAGCTGATCGAGGCTGTAGAGCCAGGGGATCATCCGGAACGACACGCCGGGCGCGAGGATCAGGTCCTTCCACAGCGCGGCGAGCTCGCCCGCCGCCTGCGGTGGAATCGCACCCGACGGGATCGCGAAGCGGGTCCAGACGACGAGCGGCGCGGTCAGCAGCAGGCCGAAGCGCGGCTCGCCGACGGCGGCGCCTCGCGCACCCGCGGTCGACGCGCCCGGCGCCGTGCCGATCTCGACGGTCTCCGCCGCATGCTCGACCGACTCGATCAGCGCCGCGTATGCTTCGCCATCGGTCTGGTTGAGGCGCTCGAGCGCGGTCATGAGCGCCGACGAATGCGTGGAATCGAGCGAGCGATCGACGAGCCGGCCGAGCTGGTGCTCCCAGAATCGGTCTTCCGAGCGACTGCCCGAATGCGCGAGGCCGAGCGCGGCCGCAACGAGGTTCTCCGCGTCCGGCGACAGCTGTCCGGCGCGGTCACGGGCGCGCCGGGGCGTGCGCAATTCTTTGGTCGTCATGAAGGCAGTGTAACGGAATCCGGTCCTACAATCCGCGCCGTCGGCAAGGCCGGAAGTCCGGCGTTCGAGGTAGACCATGCGGACGGTTCGGGACGGTTCCGGCGGCGGCTCGGCACGCGCGTGCGGGTGGGTGTTGGCAGCCGCGCTGATGCTCGGCGGCTGTGGCGGCGGCGTCGACACGTCGAACCGCAACGCGATGCTCGGGCCGCTGCTGACCGGCACCGGCGAGGCGCGGCAGCTCGAGGAGCTGATGCGGCGCTACTACTACTGGAACGACCGCATGCCGACGGTCGCGATCGACGCGTCGTCGACGGCGCAGGCGGCGCTCGAGGCGCTGCGCTACCGGCCGATCGACCGCTACAGCTTCATCGAGGACGCCGTCCGCTTCAACCAGTTCTACGGCGAGGGGCGCGCGGTGGGCATCGGCATCACGTACCGGATCGACGGCGAGACGATTCGCCTGCGCGCGGTGCAGCCGGAATCGCCGGCGGGCGCGGCCGGCCTCGCCCGTGGCGATGCGATCGTGTCGATCGGCGGCGAGCCGGCGGGGGCGCTCGCGCGCGAGGGCCGGGTGAGCGACGCCTTCGGGCCGCAGGTCGAGGGCGTCGAGGTCACGCTCGGCGTCGCGCGCAACGGCGCGACCCGCTCGGTCACGATCGCGAAGGCGGCGTACGACGTGCAGTCGGTGCTCGATGCCCGCGTGCTCGACGCCGCCGCGCGCGCCGACGGCACGCGCGTGCGCGTCGGCTACCTCAACCTCGCGACCTTCATCGGCACCACCGAGCGCCAGTGGGACCAGCACCTGGCGGCACTCGTCGCCGAAGGCGTGCGCGACCTGATCGTCGACCTGCGCGAGAACGGCGGCGGCCTGCTCGGCAGCGCGGCGCACGTCGGGGCGACGCTCGCGCCCGAGGCGGCGGCCGGCCAGCCCTTCGTCCGACTTCGCTACAACGACGCACAGCGCGCGCTCGACCAGCGCATCGACTTCCCGTCGATCGGCCGCTCGGGCGTCGAGCGGGTCGTGTTCATCACCAGCCCGCAGACCTGCTCGGCGTCGGAGAGCCTGGTCAACGGCCTGCGGCCGTTTCGCGAGGCCGTCACGATCGGCGAGACGACCTGCGGCAAGCCGGTCGGATTCAACCCGCAGCCGATCGCCGACAAGGTCGCGAACTTCGTCACCTTCGCGACCACCAACCGCGACGGCGTCGGCGACTACTTCGACGGCCTCGAACCCGCGTGCGCGACCGGCCAGGATGCGCTGCTGCCCTTCGGCGACGTCGCCGACGCACGCATCGCGGCCGCGCTGCAGTGGCTCGGCGACGGTACCTGCCCGCCGTCGGCGTCGCCGTCGGCGTCGGCGTCGGCGGGGCGCGCGCGCGGGGTGGCGGGCGAGCCCTACCCGGGACGCCGCGGCGCGGCGCGCCTGCACGGCATCGAGTGAACGCGGCGCAGGTGCACGCGACGCATCAGGGCCACAGCACCGACCTGCCGCTCTCCTTCGCCATCGCGTCGAGCATCGCGCGGTGCGCGGCGCGCTCCGCCTCGCTCGCGACGCGCATCACGAGGCCGGCGGGCGGCCACGGCTCGGCCGGTCCGGCGCCGGGACGTGTCGCGCCGTCGGCGGCTTCGATGCCGATGTCGATGGTGCCCTGTCCGCGGGTCAGCGCGAGGTAGACCTCGGCGAGCAGTTCGGCGTCGAGCAGCGCACCGTGCAGCGTGCGGTGCCGGTTCGGGATCATCATGCGTTCGCACAGCGCGTCGAGGTTGTTGCGCTTGCCGGGGAACATTTCGCGCGCCATCGCGAGCGTGTCGACGACGCCCTCGCAATGCTCTCGAAAGCGGCCGCGCCCGAGGCGCGCGAGTTCCGCATCGAGGAAGCCGACGTCGAAGGCCGCGTTGTGGATCACCACCTCCGCACCCCGGCAGAACGCGATGAACGGGTCGACGACCTGCGCGAACAGCGGCTTGTCGCGAAGGTCGTCGAGCGTCATGCCGTGCACCCGCGTCGCGCCCTCGTCGATCTCGCGCTCAGGATTCAGGTAGAAGTGCAGGTTGTTGCGGGTCAGCTGCCGATCGACGAACTCGACGCAGCCGATCTCGATGATCCGATGGCCGGTGGCGGCGTCTAGGCCGGTCGTCTCGGTGTCCAGCGCGATCTGTCTCATGCCGCAATTGTAGGGCCCGCGCACGTGCGCGGCGCGCCTCGCGTGGCGATGGCGACGTCTACAATCGATCGGGCTCCCAGCCGGCCAGCGCGCTCGCCCCCGCGCGCGCTGCACCCGCACCCACACCCGAAGCCTCGTGACCCACCCACTCGCCACGCCCGCCGACGAATCGGCGCCGCCGACACACGCGATCGCCGCGACGCCCGCGATCGCCGCCCTCCCCGCCTCGCTCATTCGCGAGGTCGCCAACGCGGCGATGGGGCGCGACGACGTCCTCGCGTTCTGGTTCGGCGAGCCGGCCGAGGTCACCGCGCCAGGGATCCGCGACGCCGCGAAGGCGTCGATCGACACTGGCGACACCTTCTACGCGCCGAACCTCGGCCTGCCGGCGCTGCGCGCGTCGATCGCCGCCTATGCGAGTGCGCTTCGCGCCGGCACGCCGCCGATCGGCGCCGAGCGGATCGCGGTCACGAGTTCGGGCGTGTCGGCACTGATGCTCGCCGTACAAGCCCTCGTCGCCCCGGGTGACCGCGTCGTCGTCGTGACGCCGGTCTGGCCCAACCTGCCTGCGATGCCGACGATCATGCGCGCGCGTCGAGCGCGTGGCGCTGCACATCGACCCGCGGACGCGGCGCTGGCGACTCGACCTCGATCGTTTGTTCGCGGCACTGACGTCCGATACCCGGCTGCTGATCGTGAACTCGCCGGGCAACCCCACCGGGTGGACGATGTCCGACGAGGACGTCTCGCGGGTCGCCGCGCATTGCCGGGCGCGGGGCATCTGGATCCTCTCCGACGAAGCCTACGAACGGCTCGCGTTCGGCCGCGTCCGGGCACCTTCGTTCCTCGACGCGTGCAGCGCCGACGATGCCGTGATCGTCGCCAACACGTTCTCCAAGACCTGGCAGATGACCGGCTGGCGCCTCGGCTGGCTGACCGCGCCTGGCGCCTTGATGCCGTCGATCGAGAAGCTCGTCGAATTCAACACCTCGTGCGCGCCGGTGTTCGTCCAGAAGGCCGGCCTCGCGGCGATCGAGGCCGGCGAGGCATCGATCCGCCGCTTCGCCCTGTCGGTCGAGACCGGCACGCGCGCGCTCGTCGACGCGCTGCGCACGCTCGACGGGGTCGAGGTCGCCGAGCCCGACGGCGCGATGTACTGCCTGCTGCGGATCGCGGGCGAGCCCGACAGCCTCGCGCTCGCGCGCCGCCTGGTCGCAGACGCCGGCCTGGGCCTCGCGCCGGGAATCGCCTTCGACGAGACCTGCGAAGGCTGGTTGCGGTGGTGCACCGCACGGCCCGCGACGCAGTTGCTCGAAGGCGTCGCGCGACTCGAGCGCTTCCTCGCGACCCGCAGCGGTTGACGACGCCCGCGGCGGGCGGGGACTGCGTCGAACGATCAGACGTGCAGCGCGCGTCCCAGTGCCCGCATGGCCGCCTCCTGGACCGCCTCGCCGAGCGTCGGATGCGGGTGGATGGTCGCAGCGACGTCCTCGAGCCGCGCATGCATCTCGATCGACTGCGCGAACGCCGCCGCGAGTTCCGACACGCCGGCGCCGACGGCCTGCCAGCCGACGATCCGATGGTCGGCGCGACGCGCGACGACGCGCACGAAGCCCTCGGTGCTGTCGAGCGTCATCGCCCGCCCGTTGGCCGAGAACGGGAAACGGCCCTCGAGAAGCGCGTCGTCACGCGCGGTCGGCGAAGCCGGATCGCCCGGCGACGCGCCGACGCTGACGACCTCCGGATCGGTGAAGCACACGGCGGCGATCGCCGCCGGACAGAAATGCCGGCGCCTTCCGGCCACGTTCTCGGCGACCACCTCGGCCTGCGCCATGGCGCGGTGCGCCAGCATCGGTTCGCCGGTGAGGTCGCCGATCGCCCAGACGTTGCGCATCGACGTCCCGCAGCGATCGTCGACCACGACCGCGTGGCCCCGCATCGCGAGGCCCAGCGATTCGAGGTTCATGCCGTCGCTTCGCGCCCGCCTGCCGATCGCGACCAGCAGCCGCTCGGCGTCGATCCGGTCGAGCCTGCCGGTCGCGTCGCGCACGCCGATCGACACCGGCTCGCCGACGATCCCGTGCCCGACGGCGCCGCGCGCCGCCGCCGCGCCGGCCGCGCCGTCGGTACCGCGCACTGCCGGCTCGAGCGATTCGATCCGGCACCCGAGGCGCAGGTCGATGCCGAGCCGGCGCATCGACGCGGCGACCGGTGCCGCGAGCGCGGCGTCGTAGCCGGGCAGGATGCGATCGGCGATTTCCACGACGACCACGTCGACCCCGAGCTTGCGATAGGCGATCCCCAGCTCGAGGCCGATGTAGCCCGCACCCGCGACGACGAGCCGCGTCGGCAGCCGCGACGGACTCAGCGCGTCGGTGGCCGACATCACCGGCCCGCCGAACGGAATGCCAGGCAACCCGACCGCGCCGGAGCCGGTCGCGAGCAGCAGGTGTTCGCAGTCGATGCGCATCGGCTCGCCGCCGCCGGACGGCGTGACCTCGACGCGCTTGCCGTCGAGGATCCGCGCGTGCCCGGCGACGACCGCGACGCCGGCGCGCCGGAGCAGCGCGGCGACGCCGCCGGTCAGCCGTGCGACGATGCCGTCCTTCCACTTCACGCTGCGGACGATGTCGATGCGCGGCGCGGCGAGATCGATCCCGATATCGCCACCGGATGCATCGCGCACCGCATCGGCGAAGCGGTTCGCCACGTGGATCAGCGCCTTCGACGGGATGCAACCGATGTTGAGGCAGGTGCCACCGACGGCCCCCGCCTCGACCAGCGTCGTCGGCACGCCGAGCTGCGCGGCACGGATCGCCGCGACGTAGCCGCCGGGTCCGCCGCCGACGACCAGCAGGCCGGTCGCGCGCGCGCTCACGGCCGCGCCTGCCCGGGCTCGGGCGCGAACAGCAGCGCGGGCGTCTCGAGCAGTTCGCGGATCGACTGCACGAAGCGGGCGGCGTCCATGCCGTCGACGACGCGGTGATCGAAGGACGACGACAGGTTCATCATCTTGCGCACGACGACCGCGCCGCCGCGCACCACCGGACGCTCGACGATCCGGTTCACGCCGACGATCGCGACTTCGGGGGCATTGATCACCGGCGTCGTGACGATGCCCCCCAGCGCGCCGAGGCTGGTGACGGTGATCGTCGAGCCGCCGAGGTCGGCGCGCGCGGCCTTGCCGCTGCGCGCCGCGTCGGCGAGGCGCGCGATGCCGGCCGCCACCGCCCACGGGTCGAGCGCCTGGACGTCGCGCAGCACCGGCACCAGCAGGCCCGCCGGCGTCTGCGTCGCGATGCCGGCGTGCACCGCACGATGCCGGTGGACGACGCCCGCCTCGTCGTCGAAGCGCGCGTTGACCGCGGGGTGCGACGCGATCGCCGTCACCATCGCCCGGAGCAGCAGCGGCAGCACCGTGAGGCGGCCGTGCGACGCGCCCCAGCGCGCGTTCAGCGATGCCCGCAGCGCGTCGAGTTCGGTGACGTCGATCTCCTCGACGTAGCTGAAGTGGGGAATGCGCCGCTTCGCGTCCTGCATGCGCTCGGCGATCCTGCGCCGCAGGCCGATCACCGGCACCCGCTCGATCGCGTCGGCGCGCTCGCCCGGCGC
The DNA here is from genome assembly GCA_050248115.1 of Lautropia sp. Lineage (GTDB taxonomy): Bacteria > Pseudomonadota > Gammaproteobacteria > Burkholderiales > Burkholderiaceae_E > Lautropia. The sequence goes on along the minus strand of JBFWSZ010000003.1, from coordinate 422,053 downwards.
CTGGCGTCGCGACGACGCGTCGGCATCGTGCCGCTCGCCGGCATCGGGTGGCCCGCCGGCCTCGGCGGCGATCCAGGCGTCGAGATCCTCGTGCCGGATCACGCCCGCCTCGCCGCTGCCGCGCACGACCCGCAGGTCGATGCCGAGATCCCACGCGCGCTGCCGGACCGACGGCGGGGCGAGCGGCCGCCCCGAGGCGTCTCGCGTCGCGCGACGCGACGTCGCCGACGGCGGGGGGGTCGCGCCGGCAGACGGCACCGGCACCGGCGTCGCGACCGCCGCGACCGCCGCGACCGGCGGGGCCGCGCGGGCGCGGTCGGCGGTTGGGGCGGGAACGGCACCGCCGCCGCCCGCACCGACCGCACCACCCACCGTACCGACCTCGATCGTCAGCAGCGGCGCGCCGACCGCCAGCACGTCGCCCGCACCGCCGCCGAGCGCGACGACGCGACCCGCGACCGGCGCCGGGATCTCGACGCTCGCCTTGTCGGTCATCACCTCGGCGACGACCTGGTCTTCGGCGACGGCGTCGCCCTGCGCGACGTGCCAGGCGACGATCTCGACCTCGGCGATGCCTTCGCCGATGTCCGGCATCTTGACGACGTGTGCCGCCATCAGGCCGCTCCCCGCGCGCCGCGTGCGCGATCCGCGCCGCCGAGTTGCAGCGCGAGCGCGTCGGCTGGCGTGCCGCCCTGCATCGTCCGGCGCATCGCCTCGCCGACCCGCTTAGGCCCCGGGAAGTACGCCCACTCCTGCGCGTGCGGATACGGCGTGTCCCAGCCGGTCACGCGCTCGATCGGCGCCTCGAGGTGCCAGAAGCAGTGCTCCTGCACCAGCGCGACCAGTTCGGCGCCGAAGCCGCAGGTGCGGGTCGCCTCGTGCAGCACCACGCAGCGACGCGTCTTCGCGACCGACCGCACGACGGTCTCGAGATCGAGCGGCCACAGCGTTCGCAGATCGACGATCTCGGCGTCGATGCCGGTCTCCGCCGCGGCGGCCTCGGCGACGAAGACCATCGTGCCGTAGGTGACGACGGTGAGATCGGCCCCCTCGCGGAACACCGACGCCGAATCGAGCGGCACGGTGTAGTGGCCGTCCGGCACCTCGGACAGCGGGTGCTTGTTCCACGCGACGACCGGCCGGTCGTGGTGGCCGTCGAAGGGCCCGTTGTACAACCGCTTCGGCTCGAGGAAGATCACCGGGTCGTCGTTCTCGATCGACGCGATCAGCAGTCCCTTCGCGTCGTAGGGGTTCGACGGCATCACCGTGCGCAGGCCGCACACGTGGGTGAACAGTGCCTCGGGGCTCTGGCTGTGCGTCTGGCCGCCGTAGATCCCGCCGCCGCACGGCATGCGGATCACCATCGGCGCGGTGAACTCGCCGACCGAGCGATAGCGAAGCCGCGCCGCTTCCGACACGATCTGGTCGGACGCCGGATAGAAATAGTCGGCGAACTGGATCTCGACGACCGGCCGCAGACCGTACGCGCCCATGCCGACCGCCGCGCCGACGATGCCGCCCTCGCTGATCGGCGCATCGAACACGCGCGAGGTGCCGTACTTGCGCTGCAGCCCCTCCGTGCAGCGGAACACGCCGCCGAAATAGCCGACGTCCTGCCCGAAGACGACGACGTCGGGGTCGCGCTCGAGCATCACGTCCATCGCGCTGCGCAGCGCCTGGATCATCGTCATGCGGCTCATCGATCAGATCCCCAGTTGCGCGCGCTGGCGCTTCAGGTGCTCGGGCATGTCCTTGTACACGTCCTCGAACATGTCGGCGGCGCTCGGCGCGTGGCCGCTGCCGAGCGTGCCGTGGCGCTCGGCCTCCTTCTGCGCAGCGGCGATCTCGGCGTCGACCTGCGCGACGGCCGCGTCGTGACGCGCCTCGTCCCACTCGCCGATCGCGATCAGGTGTCGCTTCAGGCGCTCGATCGGATCGCCGAGCGGAAAGTGCGACCAATCGTCGGCCGGGCGATAGCGCGACGGGTCGTCGGACGTGGAGTGCGGGCCGCCGCGGTACGTGACCCATTCGATGAGCGTGGGCCCGAGGTTCGAGCGCGCGCGTTTCGCGGCCCAGCGGGTCGCCGCCAGCACGGCGAGGAAGTCGTTGCCGTCGACCCGAAGCGACGCGATCCCGCAGCCGACGCCACGCGCGGCGAAGGTCGTCTGCTCGCCGCCGGCGATCGCCTGGAAGGTCGAGATCGCCCACTGGTTGTTGACGACGTTCAGGATCACCGGCGCCCGGTAGACGTGGGCGAAGGTCAGCGCGGTGTGGAAGTCGGCCTCGGCGGTCGCGCCGTCGCCGATCCATGCCGACGCGATCTTCGTATCGCCCTTGATCGCGCTCGCCATCGCCCAGCCGACCGCCTGGATGAACTGGGTCGCGAGGTTGCCGGAGATCGTGAAGAAGCCCGCGCGCCTGACCGAATACATGACCGGCAGCTGCCGGCCCTTCAGCGGGTCGCGCGCGTTCGACATCAGCTGGCAGATCAGGTCCACGAGCGGCACCTCGCGCGCCATCAGCAGGCCCTGCTGCCGGTAGGTCGGGAAGCACATGTCGCCTTCCCTCAGCGCCAGCGCGTGTGCGGTCGCGACCGCCTCCTCGCCGAGGCACTGCATGTAGAACGAGATCTTCTTCTGACGCTGCGCGATCAGCATGCGCGCGTCGAAGCGGCGCGTCATCAGCATCGCGCGCAGCCCCTTCCTGAGCAGTTCCGGCGACGCCTTCGGATCCCACGGCCCGACCGCCCGACCCGCGTCGTCGAGCACTCGCACCAGCAGGTAGGCGAGGTCGCGCGTCGCGACCGGCGACACGTCGATCGGCGGGCGGCGCGCCGCGCCCGCCGGCGACACGTGCAGGTAGGAGAAGTCGGTCTCCCGGCCGGGGCGGCCGCTGGGCTCCGGTACGTGCAGGCGCAGCGGCCCGCCTTGCACCGACCGCGGCGCCGCGGTGCCGGACGCGCCGCCCGCATCCGGGCTTCGCGTACTCATGCCGCCGCCCCCGTCGTGCCACGCTCGGCGCCACGCGCGGCATCGACCGCGCGGGCGAGCCCGGTCATCAGGTCGGTCGGGAACGGGAACACGATCGTCGAACTGTTCTGGCCGATGGTCGCGAGCGTGCCGAGATAGCGCAACTGCATCGCCTCGGGCCGTCCGGCGAGGACTTCGGCGGCCTCGAGCAGCTTGTGCGCCGCCTGCTGTTCGCCCTCGGCGCTGATCACCTTCGCGCGACGGTCGCGCTCGGCTTCGGCCTGGCGTGCGATCACCCGGATCATGCTCTCGTCGAGGTCGATGTGCTTGATCTCGACGTTGGCGACCTTGATGCCCCACGCATCGGTCTGGCGATCGAGGATCTCCTGGATGTCGACGTTCAGCTTGTCGCGCTCGCCGAGCATCTCGTCGAGGTCGTGCTTGCCGAGCACCGAGCGCAGCGTGGTCTGGGCGAGCTGGCTCGTCGCCGCCTGGAAGTTCTCGACCTGGATCACCGCGTGCTCGGGATTGACGACCCTGAAGTAGATCACCGCGTTGACCTTCACCGAGACGTTGTCGCGGGAGATCACGTCCTGCGACGGCACGTCGAGCACGAGCGTGCGCTGGTCGACGCGGACCATCTGCTGCACGTAGGGAATCATCAGGATCAGGCCCGGGCCCTTGACGCCGGTGAAGCGCCCGAGCGTGAACATCACCGCGCGCTCGTACTCGCGCATGATCCGGATCGACGCGGCCAGCAGGACGACGAGCACGATCAGCACCGGCACGAAGAAGACGAAAGCGTTCATGGTTGACCTCCTGGTCTGGGGCATCGGATGGGCGGACGCGTCATCGCGGTGGCACCGTCCGGATCGTCGCATCCGCCGCGGCGTCGGGGCGGGCCGTGGGCGCGGGCTCGACACGCAGCGTGAGGCCGTCGACCCCGACGACGCGCACCTGCGCGCCGTGCACGAAGCCGGGCGTCGCGCCGGCGACCGCGGCGATCGCGCGCCAGCGTTCGCCGTGCACGAACACGTGGCCCGCATCCGCCTGCCAGTCGATGACCTGCCCCGTCTCGCCGATCATCGCGCCCTCGCCGGCGCGGACCGGATGCTTCAACGACCCGACCGCCAGCCGCGCGACGACGAAGCCCAGCAGGAGGCCGCTCGCGGCGACGCCGGCCGCCAGCGGCCACGCGATCTCGAAGCCGGGCACGCCGCCGCCGTCGACGAGGATCGAGGCGCCGAACACGAAGGCCGCCGCACCGCCGATCCCGAGCACGCCGAACGAAGGCACGAAGGCCTCGGCGAACAGCAGCGCGAAGCCGAGCACGAGCAGCGCGACCCCGGCGAGGTTCAGCGGCAGGACCGCGATCGCGTACAGGCCCAGCAGCAGCGAGATCCCGCCGACGGTGCCGGGCACCAGTGCGCCGGGATTCAGGAACTCGAGCAGCAGGCCGTAGACGCCCACCATCATCAGGATCAGCGCGACGTTGGGGTTGGCGATCGCGGCGAGCACGCGCGTCTTCCACGTCGGCGCCGACTCGACGACCTGGCGCGACGCGGACGCGATGCGCAACTCGCGGTTCGCGGCGCGCACCGTGCGGCCGTCGGCTTCGGCGAGCAGTCCGGCGACGTCGGCCGCGACGAGATCGACGACCCCGGCCGCCAGCGCCTCGTCGGCCGGCAGGCTGGCGGCGTCGCGAACCGCGCGCTCGGCCCAGTCGGCGTTGCGCCCGCGCAGTCGGGCGAGCGACCGTGCATACGCGACGGCATCGTTGATCGCCTTCGACCCGCCGGGGTCCGCGGCATCGTCGGCTGCGCCGGACCGGCTCCCGTCGCGACCGTGCGCGCCGCCGCGCGTCTCGCGCCCGCCGCCTGGCGACGCGTCGTCCCGCGGGGCACCGGGCGCCTTGCCGAAGAGCGGGATCGGCGTCGCGGCGCCGAGGTTCGTGCCCGGCGCCATCGCCGCGACGTGGCTCGCGAGCAGGATGAAGGTGCCCGCACTCGCCGCGCGCGCCCCGCCCGGGCCGACCCAGCCCAGCACCGGTACCGGCGACGCGAGGATCGCGCGGACGATCTCCCGCATCGACGTGTCGAGCCCGCCGGGCGTGTCGATGCGCAGCACGATCACCGCCGCACCGTCGTCGGCGGCCTTCGCGATCCCGCCGACGATGTGGTCGGCGATCGCAGGGCCGACGGGACCGTCGAGCGCCAGCAGGACCGCGTTGCCGGCGACGGCACCCTGCTGCGGCGCGGCATGCGCCCAGCGGGCGGCGTTGCCGGCGAGACCCGCCGCGAGCGCGATCATCAGCAGCAGCACCGCCACCGTCCGGACGACGGGCGCGCAGCCCCGGGCGGCGCGCCGCCGCAGTCCGACAGGCGCATCGGCGGCGCCGGCGCTGCGATACGCGCAAGCAGGCTCCCGGACGTGCTGCAGACCCAAGTCGGCATCCTCCCCGTTGGCGGTCGAGGTTCATGGTAGCCCTGCGGTGGGCGTCGTGCTGCATGACCATGCGAGGGCGCGCGCGGGCGGTCCGGCGTGCCGGCGGTTCGCGGGCAGGTCGAGCGACGAGGTGCGACAGGCACGATCGATGCGCCGCCCCAGAGGACGCGCCCAGGCACGGACGCGAACGCGAACGGAGGAATCGCCATGTTGAGAAGCATCCAGGACCTCAAGGGCCATTCGATCGATGCCACCGACGGCGAGATCGGGCGGATCGAGGAACTCTACTTCGACGACGACGCCTGGACGGTGCGCTACGTCGTCGTCGAGACCGGCTCGTGGCTGTTCGGGCGAAAGGTGCTGCTGAGCCCGTACTCGTTTCGCACGCCGCTCGCCGCCACCGGGCCGCTCGCGGTCACGCTGAGCCGCGAGCAGATCAAGGGCAGCCCGGACATCGCGACGCACCGGCCGATCTCGCGCCAGCACGAGTCGGCGCTGATGAGCTACTACGGGTACCCGGTGTACTGGGGGATGGGAGGCGTCTGGGGTGCCGCGGCATACCCCAATGTGCCCTTCGTCAGCGAATTGCGCGACGAGGTGCGCAATTCGCAGGTCACGAGCGCGCAGGCCGACGCGCGCGCGGCCGAGCAGGCGGACAGCCACCTGCGCAGCAGTGCCGAGGTCACCGGGTACTCGATCGACGCGAAGGACGGCAGCATCGGCCACGTCGAGGACTTCCTGTTCGGCGACGACGCCTGGACGATCCACTACCTGGTGATCGACACGCGCAACTGGTGGCCCGGCGGGCGCAAGGTGCTCGTCGCGACGCGCTGGCTGGACGCGATCGACTGGAACGCGCGAACCGTCTCGGTCGCGCTCGATCGGGAGCAGGTCCGCGAAAGCCCCGAATACCGGGAGAGCGCCGCAGTCGACCGCGACCACGAGACGCGACTGCACCAGACCCACGGCCGCATCGGCTACTGGGTCTGAACGGTGCCCGCCCCTGCGCGGGGCGGACTGCCTATTGCTCGATGCCCGAGGCCCGGACGACCGGCTCCCACACCTTTCGGTAGGCGTCGAGGCTCGCGGCCGTCTGCGCCCGGGACAGCGAGACCGGCACCATCTGCGCATCCTCGAAGCGCTTTCGCGTCGCCGGCTCGGCAAGCAGCGCACGGACCGCCTCGGCGATCGCATCGACCTTCGTCGACGGCATCGACGCCGGCGCGAACAGCGTGTTCCAGCCGTCGGCGACGACGTCGAAGCCCGACTCCTTCAGCGTCGGCACCTTCGGCAGCGACGCCGACCGATTCGCTCCGCCGATCGCGAGGATCTTCAGCTTGCCCGCCTCGTGCATCGGGATCATCGTGTCCATCGTGTCGACCGCGACCGGCACGGTGCCGCCCAGCAGATCGGTGGCGAGCGGCGCTGACCCGCGATAGCCGACCACCTGCGTCTTGACGCCCGCCTTGTCGCCCAGCATCAGCGCGAAGAAGTGCGGCAGGCTGCCGGTCGCCGGCACGCCGACGTTGGCCTGCCCAGGGTTCGCCTTCAGCCACGCGACGAGCCCGTTAATGTCGGTGACCGGCACCGATGGGCCCACCGCGACGGCGAAGTCGTAGCTCGTCACCTGCGCGACCGGCACGAAGTCCTTGTACTGGTCGTAGCCGACGTTCTTGAACACGATCGGCGCGACGACGTTGACGGCCGGGTTGCCGATCATGAGCACGTTCTGGTCCGCCGGCGTCGCCTTGACCGCCTGCGCAGCGAGCCTGCCGCCGGCGCCGGTCTTGTTCTCGACGATCACCGGCACGCCGAGCCGGTCCTTGAGGCCGTCGGCGACGAGTCTCGCGGCCCGGTCGGTCGCGCCACCGGGCGCGTAGCCGACGACGATCCGGATCGGCCCGCCGAGCAGCGCCGCGGACCCCGTCTGCGCGCCCGCCTGCGGCAGGCATGCGAGGCCTGCGCCGGCGAGGACGAGCGTCGCGAGCGCACGGCGCATCGACGCGGGTTCGCGCGACCGCGCGGGATCGGCTGTGGCCGGCATGGGCATCGTTCGGACCGGTGAGGTGCGCATCGTTCGTCTCCGTGGGGTTGTGTCTTGCGGTATCGGTAGTCTACCGACGCCGGTCGCGCGGCCGTCACCCGGGGACACCCGGAGACGCGCGCGGACTCGCCGGGCCTTCCCCCGGCGTCACCCGACGTCGAAGTAGCGCTTGATCGCCGCGGTGAACGCGGTACGCGCGTGGCGACGCCGCTCGAGCAGCCCGACGTGGCGCGACTCGGCGACGCCCGGGATCGACAGGACCCGCAGCGCCCGGTCGCGCTTCCAGTCGACGTTGGCGAGACGCGGCACGATCGAGACGCCGAAGCCCTGGCGCACCGTCGCGACGATCGCCTCGACCGAATTGAGCTCCATCCCGTCGCGCACGCCGACACCCACCTTCGACAGCACCTGCCGCACCAGCAGCCCGGTCCAGGTCTCGCGGTCGAAGCGGATGAACGGGCATTCGCGCAGGATCGACCTCGCATCCTGCGGCAGCGGAAAGTGCGCGCGGGTCGGCACGACGAGCACCATCGGCTCGCTGTACAGGTGGGTCCAGACGACGCTGGCCGGCCACGGATGCGGCGAGCGCATGACGATCGCCGCGTCGAGTTCGCCGTGCAGCACCTTGTCGGCGAAGGTGCCGGACTGTCCCGCGAACAGCTTGACGTCGAGCGCGGGATACTCGTTGCGGATCGACCACAAGGCATCGGCGAAGGCGCCCATCAGCGCCGACACCAGCGCCCCCATGACGACGGTGCCGGCGAGTTCGCCCGCATCCTTGCCGGCCACCAGCAGGTCGTATCGCGCGACCAGTTCCTCGACGAGCGGCACGGCCACGCGGCCGGCGGTGTTGAGCACCGCCGAGCGCGCGCCGCGGTCGAACAGCGCACGGCCGAGCTCCTGCTCGAGCGCGCGCACGCGCAGCCCCACCGCGGCGGGGGTCAGCCCGACTTCACCGCCGGCGGCGGCGAAGGTCCCGTGGCGGGCGACGGCGAGGAAGGTTCGGAGCGTCCGGATCGACGACATGGCGGGTGGCGGTCGAGGCAAAGTGCGACTTTACCTCGGCTGCAGAATAACTCGCTGTTCCTTTTGTCGCGCAACCCTCAGAATCGCCGGATGCCGAACACGCTCGCAGTCAGGATCTGGCGCAGCCGCGATGGCGGCGGCTTCGTCGACTATCAGGTCCCGAGACAGGACAGCCAGACCATTCTCGACGTGGTCACCTGGGTGCAGCGCGAGCGCGAACCCTCGCTCGCGTACCGGTTCTCGTGCCGGGTGGGCATGTGCGGATCCTGCGCGATGACCGTGAACGGGGTCGCGCGGTGGACCTGCCGCACCCACGTCTCGAAGGTCTCGGCCGGTCTCGCCGAGGGTACGCCGATCGAGATCGCGCCGCTCTCGAACCTGCCGGTGATCAAGGACCTCGCGACCGACATGCGCGCGTTCTTCGACCGCTGGGCCCGCGCGAAGGGGCGCTTCTCCGGATCCAGGACCCGACACGACCCCTTCGAGCGGGTCGCGCCGGACTCGCCCGAGCGGATGGCGGCCAACGCCGGCATCGAGTGCATCGGTTGCGGGGTCTGCCACGCGTCCTGCGACGTCGTCGCCTGGCGACCCGGATACCTGGGCCCGGCGGCGCTGAACCGCGCGTGGACGCTGGTCAACGACGTGCGCGACACCGATCAGGCGGCCCGGCTTCGCGCGGTCGCCGGCGACGACGGCTGCCACGCGTGCCACACCCACGGGTCGTGCAACGAGCGCTGCCCGAAGGCGATCGAGCCGACGGCCGGCATCGCCGGCCTCAAGCGGCTGGTCGCGCGCGCCGCGGTGCGGGGGACGCTGTAGCGATGGCCAGCCTTCCCGTCTCCTTCCAGGCGCCCGAGCCGCGCGACGCGGGCGAGATCGCCGCCGAGGCCAGACGCTGGTACTGGCAGCGCATCAGCGCGATGGTGCTCGCGGCCTGCGTGTGCGTCCACCTGGCGACGATGGTGTACGCGGTTCGCGGCGGATTGAGTGCCGCCGAGATCCTCGCGCGCACGAAGGGCAACGTCCTGTTCGGCGGGTTCTACCTCGTCTTCGTGATCGCGGTCGCAGTCCACGCGCCGCTCGGCCTCGAGCGCATCGCGCAGGAGTGGCTCGGCTGGTCGAGCCGCGCGAGCCGCGGGCTCGCGCTCGGCTTCGGCGCGCTCGTGCTCGTGCTCGGGCTGCGCGCGGTCTGGGCGGTCTTCTCGCCCGCGGGCACGTGATGGCGGCGGTGCAACCCGTCGTGCGAAGGGCCGATGCGCGCGCACGCCGGCACCCCGGCTTCGTGCTCGCGCTGGCGCACCGACTCTCCGGCATCGCGCTCGCGGCCTTCCTGCCGCTCCACTTCCTGACGCTCGGCTCGGCGCTGAACGGTGCGCAGGCGCTCGACGCGACGCTCGCGCTGATCGACATGCCGGCCTTCAAGCTCGGCGAGTGGGTGCTGGTCGTGCTGCTGACCGTGCACCTGGCGTGCGGCATCCGGCTCCTCGCGATCGAGTTCCGGCCGTGGTCCGGGCCACGCAAGAACTGGGCGACCGGCATCGTCGCCGCGTCGCTGCTCGCCGGACTGGCGTTCGCGCTGGCCCTGCTGGGATAGCATCGACGCGCAGGCGGGCGCGTCGCCGGCCGCGTCGGCAAGCGCGACGCAGGCGCGCCGCATGGATTCACTCAACCCGTAGGAGACATCGATGACCGTTCGCCAGACCCGCAGAAAATCGCTCGCCACCGTCCTGGGCGCGCTCGCGCTCGGCCTCGCCGCCGGTGCGACCGCGACCCCGGCCGCCGCGGCCTGGCCCGAACGCCCGATCCGTATCGTCGTGCCGTTCGCGGCCGGCGGCTCGACCGACGTCGTCGCCCGCGCGCTCGCGAAGGAACTCGCCGACGCGCTCAACCAGTCGGTGATCGTCGAGAACAAGGCGGGCGCCGGCGGCAACATCGGCGCGGACGCGGTCGCGAAGGCGGCCCCGGACGGCTACACGATCCTGATGGTCTCGGGCAGCATCGTGACGGTCAATCCGCACATGTACGCGAAGATGCCCTTCGACGCGAAGAAGGACCTGATCGGGGTGACCAACGTCGCGAGCGGCCCTCAGGTGCTCGTCGTGAACAAGGACATCCCTGCGAAGGACGTCAAGGAACTGATCGCGCTGGTGAAGGCCGACCCCAAGAAGTTCAACTTCGGCTCCGCCGGCGTCGGCACCCAGGTCCACATGGCCGGCGAGAGCTTCGTCGACGCCGCCGGGATCGCGCCGACGCACGTGCCCTACAAGGGCGAGGGCCCGGCGTATCCGGACATCGTCGGCGGCGCGATCCAGTTCATGGTCGGGAACATCGCGGCCGCGGCGCCCTTCGTCTCGAACGGCCGCCTCAAGGCGCTGGGCGTCACCAGCGCGAAGCGCTCGCCGCTGCTGCCCGACGTGCCGACGATCGCCGAGAGCGGCCTGCCGGGCTTCGAGAACACCAGCTGGTTCGGCCTGATGGTGCCCGCCGGCACGCCGGCGCCGATCATCGCCCGCATCCACGAGGCCACCGTCGCCGTGCTCGGCAAGCCGGCGCTGAAGGAGCGCCTGACCGCGGCCGGCATGGAAGGCGTCGGCAACACGCCGGCCGAGTTCGCCGCGGCGATCGAGGCGGAGTCGCAGCGCTGGGCCAAGGTCGTGAAGAACCGCGGGCTGAAGGCGAACTGAATGAAGATCGATCTCGAGCAGGTGGAGGCCGCGGCGCGCGAGCTGTACATCCGCGCGCTGAAGGCGCTTCCACCCGACATCAAGCAGGGCTTCGAACGACTCGAGGCGAGCGAACGCGCGCCGACCGCGAAGCAGGTGCTCGCGACGATGGTGACCAACATCCGCGTCGCCGAGGACACCGACAACCTGCTCTGCCAGGACACCGGCATCCCGATCTACAACGTGTTCATCGGGCGCGGGCTCGACCTCGACGGGGTCGGGCTCAAGGCGGCGATCCGTCGTGGCTGCGAGCGCGCGACGCGCGAGCACCCGCTGAGGTCGTCGGTCGTGCATCCGATCACCCGCCGCAACGAGCACAGCTCCTGCGGCATCGAGGTCCCGGTGATCCACCTGGACTTCGTCGACGCGATGGGCGTTCTCGAGATCGAGATGATCCCCAAGGGGAGCGGGTCCGAGAACAACTCGTTCCTGAAGATGGCGATCCCGGCCGAAGGCGTCGACGCGATCCGCACCTTCGTCGTCGACTGCGTGATCGCCGCCGGCGGCAAGACCTGCCCGCCGACGATCGTCGGCGTCGGCGTCGGCGGCACGTCCGACCTATGCGTCGCGCTCGCCAAGCGCGCGGCGACGAGGCCGCTCGGCAGCCGGTGCGGCGACGCGGAAGGCGCGACGCTCGAGGTGCAGCTGTCCGAGGCGGTGAACCGGCTCGGCGTCGGACCGCAGGGACTCGGCGGCGACTCGACGGCCTTCGCCGTGCACGTCGAGGTCGCGGCGACGCACATCACGATGAACCCGGTCGCGGTGAACATGCAGTGCCACTCGGCGCGACGCGCCCGCGCGACGCTCGACGCGTCGGGCCTTCGCTACGGATACTGAAGCGGCGCATCGACGCCGCGCATCGGGCGCGCAGCCCGCCACGCCCCACCCGACGGAACCCACGATGGCCCATCACGAACTCGAGATGCCGGCGAGCGAAGCAGCGATCCGCGCGCTTCGGATCAACGACACGGTGACGCTGCAGCGCACGCTGTTCGGCATCCGCGACGCGACGCAGATCCACATGTTCGACCGTGGCCGGACGACCCGCTTCGACCTCGCCGGCCACGCGGTGATCCACACCGCGCCGAACGTGCGCAAGGTGCCGCCGGACGCCGCGCATCCGACGGGCTACGCGCCGGTCTGCATCGGGACGACCACCTCCGACCGCATGGAGCGCTTCACCCGCCCGCTGATGCAGCACAACGGGGTGCGCATCATCATCGGCAAGGGCGGGCTTCGCGACGACTCCAAGGCCGCGTTCGCCGAATTCGGCGGCGCGTATCTCGCGATCGTCGGCGGCACCGCCGCGCTGGAGACCACCTGGATCGAGGCGATCGAGGACGTCGACCTGGACGACCTGAACCCGGAATCGCTGTGGCGCTTCAGGATCCGCGACTTCGGCCCGCTGCTGGTCGCGATGGACAGCCACGGCGGGAGCCTCTACGACACCGTGCGCGGCGACGTCGCGGCGCGCCGCGCCGAGGTGCTCAGAGGGCTCGGCGTCGCGGGAGCCGCGTCGTGAGCGACGACGCCATCGACCGCGTCGACACCGACGTCCTGATCCTCGGATCCGGCGGCGCCGGCCTGTTCGCCGCGCTGCACGCACAGCAGGCCGAACCGTCGGCCAGCATCACGGTCGCGGTGAAGGGGCTGCTCGGCAAGAGCGGGTGCACCCGCATGGTCCAGGGCGGGTACAACGTCGCGCTCGCGAAGGACGATTCGATCGAACGCCACTTCATGGACACGATCGAAGGCAGCAAGTGGCTCGCCGACCAGGATCTCGCGTGGACGCTGGTGACGAAGGCGATCGAGCGCATCCACGAGCTCGAGAACGAGCTCGGCTGCTTCTTCGACCGAAATCCCGACGGCACGATCCACCAGAAGGCCTTCGCCGGGCAGACCTTCGACCGCACGGTCCACAAGGGCGACCTCACCGGCATCGAGATCATCAACCGGCTCGCCGAGCAGGTCTGGGCGCGCGGGATCGGGCGGCTCGAGGAGCACCGCGCGATCGAGCTGATCCGCACGCCCGACGGCACCGGCGTCGCGGGCGTGCTGATGATCGACATGCGGTCCGGCCGCTTCGTGATGGTCCGGGCGAAGGCGGTGCTGCTCGCGACCGGCGGCGGCCCGACCATGTACAAGTACCACACGCCCTCGGGCGAGAAGACCTGCGACGGGCTGGCGATGGCCCTGCGCGCGGGGCTCTCGCTGCGCGACATGGAGATGGTCCAGTTCCACCCGACCGGCCTGCTCGCGGGCGGCGCGACGCGAATGACCGGCACGGTGCTGGAGGAAGGCCTGCGCGGCGCCGGCGGCTGGCTGCTCAACGGCGAGCGCCAGCGCTTCATGGAGCGCTACGATCCGCGCGCCGAGCGCGCGACGCGCGACATCGTCTCGCGGTCGATCTTCGCCGAGATGCGTGCCGGCCGCACGACGCCCAACGGGGGCGCGTACATCCAGATGCACCATCTCGGCCCCGACAACGTGAGGCGGCAGTTCAAGGGCATGGTCGAGCGCTGCGCCGACTGCGGCTTCGACCTCGCCGGCGGTCTGGTCGAGGTGGTGCCGACCGCACACTACATGATGGGCGGCGTGGTGTTCCGCAACGACTGCACGACCGCGCTCGAGGGCCTCTTCGCCGCGGGCGAGGACACCGGCGGCGTGCACGGGGCGAACCGGCTCGGCGGTAACGGCGTCGCGAACTCGACCGTGTTCGGCGGCATCGCCGGCGAGCGGATGGCGGCGAGCCTGAAGTCGGGCGCGCGCCTTCGCGACCCCGACGAGGACGCGATCCGCGCGAGCGTCGAACGCCACACCCTGCCCTTCGCGAGCGCCGCGCCCTCGGCCGTCGCGGTGGGCGGCGGGCCGGCCGCACCCGGCCTCACCGAGATCCGCGAGGCGCTGTACGAGACCATGTGGAACGACGTCGGCATCCTGCGCACCGCCGAGGGGCTCGCACGCGGCATCGCATCGCTCGACACGCTCGCCGACGCGCTCTCGCACTGCCGGCTGCCGGACGGCGACCGGGCGTTCAATCCGAGCTGGCACGACTGGATGAACCTGCGCAATCTCGTGTCGGTCAGCCGTGCGATCGCCGTCGCGGCACTGGCGCGCGAAGATTCACGCGGCGCGCACTTCCGCGAGGATCATCCGCAGACCGATGCGCTCGACGAATCGAGCTTCACCGTCGTCACCGAGGTCGACGGTCGGATCGTGCTCGGACGCGAGCCGGTGGTGTTCAGCCGCGTGCGCCCCGGCCAGAGCCTGCTGCGCGAATCCGAGCTCACCCAGGAAGCGACATGAACGACGAAAGACTCGCCCGCGGCGCCGACGCGCTGGTCGACGCGATCACGGCCACCGGCGCGCGGCGCGTGTTCACGCTCTCCGGCAACCACATCATGCCGGTGTTCGACGCGACGATCGGCTCGGATCTGCAGCTGGTGCACACGCGGCACGAGGCCGCCGCCGTGCACATGGCCGACGCCTGGGCCCGCCTGAGCGGCGAGGTCGGCGTCGCGCTCGTGACCGGCGGGCCAGGGCACGCGAACGCGGTGTCGGCGCTGTACACGGCGGCGATGAGCGATTCGCCGGTGGTGCTGCTCTCCGGCCACGCGCCGCTCGCGCAGCTCGGCAACGGCGCGTTCCAGGAGATGCGCCAGGCCGAGCTCGCGGCGCCGGTCGCGAAGGCATCCTGGACCTGCGAGCGCGCCGACGCCGTCGCCGACGACTTCGCGCGCGCCGTCGCGATCGCGCGTAGCGGCCGGCCCGGCCCGGTCCACCTGAGCCTGCCGTCCGACGTGCTCGAGGCCCGCGCGGGCACCGCAACGGCCCGGGCGCACGCCGCTGCGTCGTCGTCGGCCCCGGCGCTCCCGGCCGCTCGCGAGACGACGCCGCACGACGCGCGGCGCCTGCTCGCGCGCCTGCGCGCGGCGAAGCGCCCGTTGATCCTCGCGGGGCCCTTCGCATCGCGCGGCGCCGATCGCGACGCCGCGCGGGCGCTCGCCGGCGCGTGCGGCATCCCGGTCGTGGCGATGCAGAGCCCGCGGGGCGTGGCGGATCCGGCGCTCGGCGCGTTCGCGCAGGTGCTCGCGCGCGCCGACTGCATCCTGCTCGTCGGCAAGCGGGTCGACTTCACGCTTCGCTTCGGCGACGCGCCGGCGATCGATGCGCAGTGCACGTTCATGCAGATCGAGCCGGACGCGCTCGAGCGCACCCGCGCCCAGCGGCTGCTGGGCGCGCGCCTCGAGATCCAGGTCGACGCCGACGCCTGCGGGGCGCTCGCGAGCCTCGCGGCGGTATCCGACGCACCGTCGATCGCCGGCGATTGGCGCGACACGGTCGAAGCCGCGGTGGCGTGGCGTCCGCCGGCGTGGGCCAGCGCCGCCGCCGGCGCCGCGTCGCGCGTGCACCCCGCCGCAGCCTGCCGGGCGCTCCAGGCCCTGCTCGATTCGCACCCGGACTCTGTCCTGGTGTGCGACGGCGGCGAGTTCGGCCAGTGGGCGCAGGCCTGCCTGAACGCGCCGAACCTCGTCTTCAACGGACCCGCCGGCGCGATCGGTGTCGGCGTGCCCTTCGCGATCGCCGCGAGCCTGGCGCGGCCCGGCGCGCCCGTCGTCGCCGCGATGGGCGACGGCAGCATCGGCTTTCACATCGCCGAGTTCGATACCGCGGTGCGCTGCGGCGCGCGCTTCGTTGCGCTGGTCGGCAACGATGCGCGGTGGAATGCCGAGTATCAGATCCAGCTCAACGCGTACGGCGCCCGGCGCACGATCGGCTGCGAGCTGGCACCGACCCGCTACGACGCGGTGGCGAGCGCCTTCGGCGCGTTCGGCGCACGTGTCGACGACCCCGGCCAGCTCGCCGCGGCGATCGGCGAGGCGTGCGCGTCGGGCCGCGCGGCGTGCATCAACGTGATGATCGAGGGGCTGGCGGCACCGGTCATCCGCATGCCCTGAAGGCGGCGCCGGACGGCCGATCGCGCTGGCCTGCCTCAGCCCAGGCCGCGCAGCACGAGGCCGACGCCGCTGGTCACCAGCAGCGCCCACACGACGTTCATCACCTGCTTCGCGCCGAGCCGGTGATGGAGCGCATTGCCGAGGTAGAGCCCGCCGAATACGCAGGGCAGCAGCACCGGCACCAGCGTCAGCAGTTCGGCCCGCGCGTACAGCCCGGCAACCGCCAGCGCGACGAAACGTGCGATCGCGCTCAGGAACACGATCGTCATCATCGTCGCGCGCAGCGCCGCCTTGCCGGTGATGCGCCGCGACAGGTAGATCGTGTAGACCGGCCCGCCGGTGCCGAACATCGCGCCGAACACGCCACCGACGAGTCCGATCGGCGGTGCCCAGCCGGCCGAGATCGGACCGCTCGGCTGGCGGCCCAGCAGGCTCCAGCCGGCATAGACGAGCACGCCGACGCCCAGCGTGAGCAGCAGCGCGCGTTCCGGCGCGTTGACGAGCACCGTCGCACCCAGCGCGATGCCCAGCATGCCCCACGGCAGCAGGCGCCGCAGTTCACCTGCGTCGATCGCGCTGCGGTTGCGCCCGCCGATCACGATGCCGGCGCACAGGTCGAAGATCACCATCATCGCGACGACCGTCTGCAGCGGCAGCAGGTGCACGAGCAGCGGCACCCCGGTGATCGATGCGCCGAAGCCGGTCGTGCCGACGACGACGTAGGCGAAGAGCACGATCGCCGCGACGGCGGCGAGATCGGGGAGCGCGAGGGTCAATCAGGCGAGCGCACGAAGCTGCTCGATCATCGCCGGAGCCACCTCGATCCCCTGCGACAGCGCCTTCTCGCGAAGCGCCTGGCGCCGTGCGCCCGGCAGCCGGACCGTGTCGTCGAGCAGCATCGTCTCGACCAGCGTCTCGACGCGCGCCGCGAAGACCTCGCTGCCGGCGAGCGCCGCCGGATCGATCACCATGAAGGCCTGGCCGATCCGGGGGCGGTTGCCCTCGGCGACGAGGAACGAGTCCGCCTCGAAGCCGAAGCTGGCGCCGGTCAGCGCGCAGCACAGCAGTTCGACGACCATCGCGAGCATCGCGCCCTTCACGCCCCCGGCCGGCAGCATCATGCCGTCGATGCCGGCCTGCGGGTCGGTCGTCGGGCGCCCTTCGCTGTCGACGGCCCACCCGAGCGGAATCGGCTTGCCCGCCTTCGCAGCGACGAGCAGCTTGCCGCGCGCGACCTCGGACAGCGACAGGTCGATCACCAGCGGCGGCGCCGCGCGCCGCGGGAACACGGCGGCGATCGGGTTGGTGCCGAAGATCGCCCGCCTGCCTCCCCACGCCGGCATCGCCGACGGCGAATTGCCGAACGCGAGTCCGACCATCCCGGCGTCGGCCACCGGCTCGAGGTGCCAGGCCGCGACCCCGAAGTGGTGGCTGCGGGTGACGCCGGCGAACGCGCAGCCGCAGGCGCGCGCGCGCGCGATGGCCTCGCGGACCGCCAGTTCGCACGCGGGGAACGCGAGCCCGTCAGCGGCGTCGATGAGGCACGCGGCGGGCTTCTGCGCGACGATCGACGGCACGGCCGCACCGTCGACGCGGTCGTTGCGGATGTGCCCCGCGTACTGCGACGCACGCACCAGCCCGTGCGACGCGAGCCCGTCGGCCTCGGCCGCGACCAGCGCGGCGGCGGTCGACGCCGCCATCGCCGCGCTCGCGCCGGCACCCCGTAGCGCATCGCTCACCAGCGCCTCGAGCGCCTCCCGGGTCATCAGTGTCATGTCTTGGCTCCGTCGTCCAGGTGGTCGCCGACGAGCCGGGCGATCATCGCGCTGACGCGCTCGTTCGACTCGAGCGTGACGCCGGCGACGTGCGGCGTCAGCAGCAGGTTGGGCACGTCGGCCAGCACGCTGTCCGCCGGCAGCGGTTCGCGCTCGAACACGTCGAGCGCCGCGCCGCCGATGCGCGCCTCTCGAAGCGCCGCGGCCAGCGCGGCTTCGTCGACGACGCCGCCGCGCGAGGTGTTGATGAGCACCGCCCCGCGCTTCATGCGTGCGATGCGATCGGCGCCGAAGAGGCCGCGGGTCGACTCGACCAGCGGCACGTGCAGGCTGATCGCGTCGCTCTCGCCGACCAGCGCGTCGAGCTCGACGCGCGCGACACCGTGCTCTTGCCAGGCCGCGGCATCGGCGGGCAGCGCCGGATCGGTCGCGATGACCCGCATCCCGAGCGCGCGCGCGCGTTGCGCCACCAGCCGGCCGATCCCGCCGAAGCCCACGAGACCGAGCGTCTTGCCGCTGGCCTCGCGCCCGCTCGACAGCGGCCCGCGCGGCCAGGCGCCGGCAGCGACGGCCGGCGTCGCCGCGAGCAAGCCGCGAAGCAGCAGCATCGTCGAGAAGATCACGTACTCGGCCACCGCCAGCGCATTCGCGCCGGTGGCCGGGTACACCGCGACGCCGGCGCGTTCGCAGGCCTGCGTGTCGATGTTGTCGAGCCCGACGCCCAGCCGCCCGACCACCTTCAGCGCGGGTGCCTCCGCGAGCAGCGCCGCGTCGACCTGCGTCCGGTTGCGCACGATGAGCGCCGCCGCGTCGGCGACCTGCGCGAGCAGCGCGGCGCGGTCGTCGACCAGCGCCGGCCGGTAGTCGACGGTGAAGTCGGCGCGGCGGGCCGCGAGCGACGCCACCGCCGCCTCGTCCATGAACTCGGTGACGAGAACCCGCATCCGGATCAGGCCGATTCGTGGATGCGCGTCAGCACGAACTCGCGGTGCCCGAGCGCCTCGGCGGCGGTCCAGCGTCCGTTGATCGTCGCCATCATGCACTCGAGGAGCTTGTCGCCGGTCTGGTCGAGGTTCATCTCGCGCTGCAGCAGCGGCGAGCAGTCGACGTCGATGTGCTCGCTCATCAGGCGCACGGTGCGCGGGTTCGCGCACAGCTTGATCACCGGCAGGATCGGATTGCCGATGACGTTGCCCTGGCCCGTCGGGAAGAAGTGGACGACGTAGCCCGAGGCCGCGCACAGCGTGACCATCTCGGCGGCGGCGGACGACGAGTCCATGAACCACAGCCCGGGATGCGTCGGGATCTCGGCCTTGTCGAGCACGCCGTCGACCGTGCACTTCTTGCCGATCTTCTGGATGTTGCCCAGCGCCTTCTCCTCGATCGTGGTTAGGCCGCCGGCGATGTTGCCCTTGGTGGGCTGCGACTCCGACAGGTCGGTCGTGCGCCAGCGATTGATCATGTCCTGATAGCGGTTGAACATGAACATGAAGCGCTCGCGCACCGCGTCGTCCTTGCAGCGCGCCGCGACGATGTGCTCGCCGCCGGTGATCTCGCTGGTCTCGCCGAAGACGAGCGTCGTGCCCAGCGGGTGGAGCTTGTCGAAGGCGTTGCCGACGGTCGGGTTCGAGCCGCAGCCCGAGGTCGTGTCCGACTCGCCGCACTTGGTGGAGACCCACAGCTCCTCGATCGGGCACTCGACGCGATGCAGCGCGGTCGCGTGCTGGACGAACTCCTTGGCCGCCTTCGAGGCACGCATGATGGTCTCGTGGTCGCCGTGGCCCTCGATGCCGAACCCGACGACGGGCTTGCCGGTCTTCGCGATGCCGTCCACGACGCGCTTGGTCCAGCCGTCCTCGATGCCGATCACGACGACCGCGGCGACGTTCGGGTTCGCGCCGGTGCCGATCAGCGTCTGGAAGTGCAGGTCGAGGTCGGGACCGAACTGCAGGCGCCCGTAGGGATGCGGGATCGCCATCGTGCCCTTGATCGCCGCGGCGACGGCCTCGGCGGCGGCGTTCGACAGGTCGTCGAGCGGCAGGATGATCACGTGGTTGCGAACGCCGACGCGCTTGTTCTCGCGGCGATAGCCCCAGAAGGTGGTGTTCTTGTCGATCACGGACATGGTTGATTCCTCGTGAGGTGTGTGGGGGCTACCAGCGCTTGGTCTTGATGTTGTGGACGTGCGCGTGCTCGCCGACCTTGATCGGCGCGACGACCTTGCCGATGTCGATGCCGTACTTGAGCACCGTGTCGCCGACCGCCATGTCCTTGAGCGCGACCTTGTGGCCGATCGGGATGTCCTGGGACGCCTTGATCGAGATGGTCTTGTCCTCGTCCATGATCCAGGCGTTCAGCGTGGTTCCGGACGTGATGCCCTCGACGACCGCGACCGCGACCGTGTCCTTGGCGTCGTGAAGCACTACATGGATCATGGGGAATCTCCTCGGGATGGGCTGGGATGCGCGAGAGCGGATCCTACTCCCGCGGGCCGCCAAATTCAACCATATGATTCAGATCACTTGGACAAATCCGGAATCCCGTGCGAGGATTCGCGGCGAACGCGCCCTGGCCATGAACCGACCCGAAGACATCTCGCTGCACGCCCGCGGCCCCCTGTACAAGGAGGTCAAGCGCCGGCTGACCGAAGCGATCGGATCCGGGCACTGGAAGCCGGGCGCAGCGATCCCGCCCGAGCCCAGGCTGGCCGAACACTTCGGGGTGTCGATCGGCACGCTGCGCAAGGCCATCGACGAGCTCGTCGCCGAGAACGTCCTGCTGCGCCAGCAGGGGCGCGGCACCTTCGTCGCGAGCCACCGCGGCGAGGCGATGCGCTTCCTGTTCTTCAACCTCATCGGCCGGGACGGCACCCGCCGCTGGCCCGACGAGGTCCGGCTCGAGTCCTTCGGTCGCGAGCGCGCCGACGAAGGCCTGGCGGCCTCGCTGCGGATCGCGCCGCGCGCACCGGTGCTCGCGTTCCGCAACACGCTGTGGCTCGACGGGCGGGCGGTCGCGGTCGACGACATCCGGGTCGCGGCTGCCGCGTTCCCGGGTCTCACACGGGCGCGGCTCGCGCAGCGCGACAACACGATCTACCACCTGTACGAATACGGCTTCGGGATATCGGTGACGCGCATCGAGGAGACGCTCGCCGCGACGCCGGCGCCGGCGGACGTGGCGGCGCTGCTCGGCGTGAAGCCCGGCGCACCGCTGCTCGAGGTGCACCGGATCGCGTGGACGCTGAACGATCGACCGGTCGAATCGCGGGTGTCGTGGATCGACACCACGCACCACGAATACCGCCGCGAGGCGCGATCGCGCTGAGCGCGGCCGGCCCGGGCGCCTTCAGGCGCGCCCCAGCGCGATCTCGACGCCGCGATTCGCCAGCCGGTCGGCGCGCTCGTTGCCGGCGTGGCCGTCGTGCCCGCGCACCCAATGCCAGGCCATCTGGTGCCTGGCCGCCGCCGCATCCAGCGACTGCCACAGGTCGACGTTCTTGACCGGCTTGCCGTCGGCGGTGCGCCAGTTGCGCCGCTTCCAGTTGTGGATCCATTCGGCGATCCCCTGCTGGACGTAGCGCGAATCGGTGTAGACGTCGACCCTGCTGCGGACCTTCAGCACCTTCAGCGCCTCGATGACCGCCTGCAGTTCCATGCGATTGTTCGTCGTCTGCCGCTCGCCGCCGAAGAGTTCACGCTCGTGATCCCCCCAGACCAGCACGGCACCCCAGCCGCCCGGCCCGGGATTGCCCTTGCACGCGCCGTCGGTGAACGCGGTGACGACGGGCAGCGCGGCGGCGGCGCCGGGCGCGGGCGCGTCGGTGCGGGCCGCGGGCGCACCGGTGCGGGTCGCGGCAGTTGCAGGCACGTCGCTTGGCGCGAGAGGCATGATCGGGGTCCTGGAGAGGCTGGCGGCCGGCCGGCGGCGGGCCCGCCTGTTTGTAAGCGCGCGGGCTTTGGATTTTAATCGACGCATCGGTCGACCGATCGGACGGCAGCTTCCACGGAGCGAACTTTCGTGAAACTCTTCGAACGCCAGATCGTGCGCTTCCTCGATCGCTTCGTGGCCGGGTTCGAGGCACGACGCGGCGGCGCGCCGTTCAAGCCCTTCGCGATCGAACTGTGGAACGGCCACCGCGCGCAGGCCGGCGAAGAGCCCGGCGTGGTGCTGAAGGTCCGCTCGCAGGCGGCCGCGCTGCACCTGCTTCGCCCGTCGCTCGGCCGCCTGGGACAGGCCTACGTCGACGGGCAGCTCGATGTCGACGGACCGATCGGCGACGTCATCGAGGTCGCCGAATCGATCGCCAGCAACGTCGCGTCGCTGCCGCGCCGCGGCGCGCTGCCCCGCGCGTGGAAGGGAAGGCATTCGAAGAGCAGCGACCAGTCCGCGATCCAGTACCACTACGACGTCTCGAACGACTTCTACGCGCGCTGGCTCGACGAGGCGATGGTGTACTCCTGCGCGTACTTCCGCACCGGCACCGAATCGCTGGAGCAGGCGCAGTCGGACAAGCTCGAGCTGATCATGCGCAAGCTGCGGATCGCGCCCGGCCACCGGCTGCTCGACGTCGGATGCGGCTGGGGCGCGCTCGTCATCCACGCGGCCCGGCACCACGGCGCGCGCGCGGTCGGGATCACGCTGAGCCAGCGCCAGCACGACCTCGCGACCGAGCGCGTGCGTGCGGCCGGCCTCGCCGGGCAGGTCGAGATCCGCCTGCAGGACTACCGCGACGTGCGCGACGGCCCCTTCGACCGGATCACCTCGGTGGGCATGTTCGAGCACGTCGGCCTCGCGAACCTCCAGGCGTACTTCCGGATCCTTCGCGACCTGCTCGCCGACGACGGCGTCGTGCTGAACCACGGCATCACTTCGAGCGATCCGGACAGTCGCAGCGTCGGGCGAGGCGTCAGCGAGTTCATCGAGCGCTACGTGTTCCCCGACGGCGAACTGCCGCACGTCTCGCTCGCGATCCGCGAGATGGCGGCCGCCGGGCTCGAGGTCGTCGACGCCGAATCGCTGCGACGGCACTACGCGATGACCTGCAGACACTGGTCGGCCCGCTTCGAGAACGCGCGGTCCGCGCTGAGCGCGACGATCGACGAGCGCAAGCTGCGGATCTGGCGGGTCTACCTCGCCGCGTGCGTGATGGGGTTCGAGCGCAGCTGGATCAACCTGTACCAGCTGCTCGGCGTCAGGTCCGGCGCCGCAGCGGCAGCACTACCGCTGACTCGCGACGACATATACCTTCCTCGCCCGGGCGCCTGAAGCTGCGGCCGCTCGCGACCACCGCTGGCGCAGGCGCCTTGCCGACGCGCCTGCGCCAGCTCGGCCCGATGATGCGCATGCCGTGCACGCGCTTCACCGACGTGAGCAGATAGACCGCGCCCAGGATCGGCCACCAGCGATCGCCGGCCCGATCGAGGAAGCGGACGCGTTCGGTCCAACGGTCGCTCCGGCAGGCGGGCGCATGGCAGCCGTAGAGGCCTGGCTCGACCTCGAAGCCGAGCAGCTTGAGCCAGTCTCGAAGGCGCGGCACGCCGATGAGCGCGCGCGAGGGCGGCATGAAGCGGTTCGCGCGCCCACCGATCGCGCCCCGGCCGACGAGCTGCCGATGCACGCCCCACAGCGACATCGGGTTCAGCCCGATCACCACCAACCGGCCCTCGGGGCGAAGGATTCGGTCGATCTCGCGAAGCACGCGATGCGGATTCGCCGCGGATTCGAGCTGGTGCGCGATCACGACCAGGTCGACGGAACCGGTCTCGAACGGCAGGTCGTCGTAGCCCTCGACCAGCAGGTCGGCGCCAGGCAGCCCGTCGACGCTGGGTTCGGCCCGCGTGCCGACCCGGATGCGAGACGGCATGCGGTTGCTCTGGAGCGCGTCGAGCCCGAGAAAGCCCAGCTGCACCGCGTAGTAGCCGAAGATGTCGCCGACCGCGATCCCGACCTGCTGCCGCTCCCACTCGAGCACCTGGCGCCCGGCCGGAGAATCGACCCAGTCCGCCCAGGCCCGGCTGGCGGCATCCGCCGCTGCGGCGCGGTCGGGGCGCTCCGGCTCCGCCGGCCCGCCCGACACGACGAGGTCGAGCCCGCCGCCGGTGGCGCGCGACGGCGCGGCCGGCCGCGAGACCGGCGGCGTGCCGTCTTCCGGCGGATCGACTGGTTCGGGCAATCCCATGGGCGCATTCTCGCCCGATGCCGGCGATGCGGCAAGGAAGCCCCCGACCACGGCGCCACCGTCCACCGCCGTCGCCCTGCCGACGATCGGAAAACCTTGGCGGAAACTGTGTTAAATTCGCTACTCTTGTTGAAATAGCCGGAAAAACAACGGGTTAGAGGACTTTGTGCATAAATCGCCTGATCTGAATGAACGGACGAAGCCTCGCACCCGGCCGTGGGTCCGCCTCGGCATCCTGCTGGCGGGCGCGACCGTGCTCGGCGCGTGCACGTCGCTGTCCGCACCGACGGCGATCGAACCCGCGCGGCCCGATGCACCGGTGACACGGAACGTGCCCGGGGCCGCGCCGCAGTCGCCGTCGCCGGCCGGCGCCGCCGACGCGCCGGCCTCGTCCGGGCTGCCGCAGATCGCGAGCCCGTCGACCGCGGAGCCGCAGACGATCGAGGCGCTGCTCGCCGCCCAGCCGGCGCCCGTCGTCAAGACCGACCTGTGGGACCGGATCCGGCGCGGCTTCGGCATGCCGGCGCTCGACACGCCGCTGGTCGCGCAGAAGAAGCGGTTCTACCTGTCGCAGCCGGACTACCTGCAGCGCATGTTCGTTCGCGGCTCGCGCTACCTGCACTACATCGTCGAGGAGGTCGAGCGCCGCGGGATGCCCACCGAACTCGCGCTGCTGCCCTTCGTCGAGAGCGCGATGAATCCGGTCGCACTGTCCTCGGCGCAGGCCGCGGGGCTGTGGCAGTTCATCCCGTCGACCGGCAAGGCGTACGACCTGTCGCAGAACTGGTGGGTCGACAACCGACGCGACGTCGTGCAGTCGACGAACGCGGCGCTGAACTACCTGCAGAAGATCTACGAGATGCACGGCAACGACTGGTTCCTCGCGCTGGCCTCGTACAACTGGGGCGAAGGCGCGGTGGCGCGGGCGGTCCGGACGAACCGCGCCCGCGGCAGGCCGACCGACTACCTGCACCTGAACATGCCGACCGAGACACGACACTACGTGCCGAAGCTGATCGCGCTCAAGCAGATCCTGCTCGAAGCCGACCAGCTGGGCGTCGCGCTGCCGGCGCTGCCCGACGCGCCCTACTTCGTCACCGTCGACAAGACGCGGCCGATCGACCTGGCGCTCGCGGCGCAGTTCGCCGACATGAGCGTTGAGGAATTCGTCGCGCTGAACCCGGCGCACAACCGTCCGGTGATCGCGGCGAGCCAGAACAACGTCCTCAAGATACCCGCCGACAAGCTCGACGGCTTCATGGAAGCGATCGCGCGGCACGAGGCGGACGAGAAGGTGTTCGCGACCTGGCAGCCGTACACGCTGAAGGGCGGCGATTCGCTCGAAAGCGTCGCCGCGAGAGGCAACGTCAGCGTCGCCGAACTGCGGCGCGCCAACAGCATCGCCCCGTCGGTCAAGGTGCTCGCGGGCACGCGCATCCTCGCGCCGTTCCGGTCGGTCGAGGACGAATCGCGGGTCGAGCGCTTTGCCGGCGCGCGGATCTACCAGCAGGTGCAGGTTCCGCCGGTCTACCACACGGTGCGAAAGCGGGAGTCTGCGACGACGATCGCCCGCCGCTACGGTCTCACGGCCAAGCAGCTCGCCGCGTTCAATCCCGGGGTGAAGCAGTATCGGGTCGGCAGCCGCCTGCTCGTGCGCAGCGCCCACACGCAGACCGTGCTGGTGACCGAGACCGGCACGCGCGAGCTCGTGCGCGCGCAGCAGGGCGGCGGCTTCATCAAGGTGTCGGCGCCGGTGCGACAGGTCGCGGCGCCCGCCGCCCAGCCGGTGAAGCGCAAGGTCGCGACCAAGCGCAAGGGCTCGATCGACCGCCCGACCGCGAAGACCGGCACGAAGCCCAAGGCACGCCGGAACACCCGCCGGCGGGCACCGGCCAGGCGGGTGCGGAGCGCGTCCCCCGCGCCGGCCCGCGCCGCGCGGCCCTAGGCGCGCTCGAGCTTGCGCAGCGCGCCGAGCAGCTCGCGCGTGTAGTCGGCCGCCGGTGCAGTGAAGACCTGCTCGACGGGACCCGACTCGACGACCCTGCCGTCCTTGAGCACCAGCACCTCGTGCGCGATCGCGCGCACGACCGCCAGGTCGTGCGTGATCAGCAGGTAGGACAGGCGGTACTTGCGCTGCAGCTCGACCAGCAGCGTCAGCACCTGCTGCTGCACCGACAGGTCCAGCGCCGACGTGGGCTCGTCCAGCAGCAGCACCGCAGGCTTCAGGACCAGCGCGCGCGCGATCGCGATGCGCTGGCGCTGGCCGCCCGAGAACTCGTGCGGGTATCGCCCGGTCGTCGCCGGATCCAGGCCGACCTCGAGCATCACCCGGGCCACCTCGGCATCGCGCGCCGCTGCGTCGAGTTCGGGACGGTGCAGTTCGAGCCCTTCGCCGATGATCCGGCCGATGCTCAGGCGGGGCGACAGCGCGTTGAACGGATCCTGGAACACCATCTGCATCCGACGCCTCAGCGGGCGCAGCGCCGTATTCGAGAGCGCGTCGATGCGCACGCCGTCGATCGCGATCTCGCCGCCGCAGCGCCCTTCCGATAGCCGGAGCAACGCGAGCGCGAGCGTCGTCTTGCCCGACCCCGACTCGCCGACGACGCCCAGCGTGCGGCCGGCCTCGATGCGCAGGTCGACCCCGTCCAGCGCGACGAACGGGCGCCGCCGCGAGAGCCAGCCTCGGGTGCCGAACTCGCAGCGAACGGCCCGCGCGCTCACGCGCGCGCCGTCGCCGACCGCCGTCGGCGACGCGTCGGCCGCCGTCGACGGCGCCCGCGCGGGCGCGGCGGCAAGCGAGGCCGGCTGCGGCGCCTGGGGCTGCGGCGCCGCTGCATCGTCGAGCATCGCGGTCACCATGCGGCGCGGCCGTGCATCGAGCAGCCGCCGGGTATAGGCATCCTGCGGCGACTCGAACACCGACGCGACGCTGCCGGCCTCGACGAGGCGTCCGGCGCGCATCACGCCGACCTCGCTCGCGAACGAGCGCACCAGCGGCAGGTCGTGCGTGATCAGCAGGATCGCCATGCCGCGCTCGCGCTGCAGGTCGGCGAGCAACTCCATGATCTGCGCCTGGACCGTCACGTCGAGCGCGGTCGTCGGTTCGTCGGCGATCACCAGCTTCGGATCGCAGGCGAGCGCCATCGCGATCATCGCGCGCTGGCGCTGCCCGCCGGAGAGCTGGTGCGGAAAGCTGTCGTAGCGCCGGCGCGGCTCGCGGACCCTGCAGCGGTCGAGCAGTTCGACCGCCGCGTCCTTCGCATCGCGTCGCGCGAGCGCGCGGTGCACCACCAGCACCTCGGCGATCTGCTCGCCGATCGAATAGAGCGGGTTGAGCGCGGCCATCGGCTCCTGGAAGATCATCGCGATCTCGCGGCCGCGCACGCTGCGCAGGTGCGCGTCGCCCGCCGCGAGCAGGTCGGTGCCCTCGAAGCGCACGGCACCGCCGACGCGGGTGCGCGGATGAAGGCGCATCAGCGTCTGCGCGGTGATCGACTTTCCCGACCCGGATTCGCCGACCAGCGCGTAGCGACCGCCGCGGTCGATCGCGAAGCTCACGCCGTCGACGACGACCGACCAATCGG
This sequence comes from Lautropia sp., assembly GCA_050248115.1. Taxonomy (GTDB): domain Bacteria; phylum Pseudomonadota; class Gammaproteobacteria; order Burkholderiales; family Burkholderiaceae_E; genus Lautropia. Next base: position 394,348 of record JBFWSZ010000003.1, on the reverse strand, counting down.
CGGCCGCGTCGCCGGACACGCGCGATCCGCCGGCGACCGGGAACGCGACGCTGAGCGCCTCGACCCGCAGCAGCGGCGCGCCGCCGCCTTCGGCCCTATCGCCGGGTGTCGAGCGCATCGCGCAAGGCCTCGCCGATGAAGATCAGCAGCAGCAGGGTGCCCACCAGCACGGCGAAGGTCGGCAGCGAGATCCACCAGGCGTCGAGGTTCGCCTTGCCCTGGCTGAGCAGCTCGCCCAGGCTCGGCGTCGACTGCGGCACGCCGAGCCCGAGGAAATCCAGGCTCGTCAGCGCGACGATCGCGGCGCTCATTCGAAACGGCAGGAACGCGATCACCGGCGTCAGCGAGTTCGGCAGCACGTGGCGCGCGATGATCGTGCGGCTCGGCAGGCCCAGCGCGCGCGCCGCGGTCACGTACTCGAGCGCGCGGTTGCGCAGGAACTCCGCGCGCACGTAGTCGGACAGCCCCATCCAGCCGAACAGCGACAGGATCGCGAGCAGGATCCAGATCGACGGCTCGAACACCGCGGCGAGGATCAGCAGCAGGTACAACTCGGGAATCGACGCCCAGACCTCGATGAAGCGTTGCATCGTCAGGTCGATGCGACCGGCGAAGTAGCCCTGGATCGCACCGGCCGCGATGCCCAGCACCATGCCGATCGCGGTCAACGCGAGCGCGAACAGCACCGAGATCCGGAAGCCGTAGACCAGCCGCGCGAGCACGTCGCGCCCGCGGTCGTCGGTGCCGAACCAGTTGACCGGCGACGGTGGCGCCGGATTCGGACTCGGCGCGAAGTAGTTCAGCGTGTCGAAGCGGTAGCGGTTCGGCGGCCAGAGCGCGAAGTTGCCGGGCTTCTCGAACTGCGCGACGATGAACGGATCGAGGTAGTCGGTCGCCGTCCGGAAATCGCCGCCGAAGGTGGTCTCTGGGTAGTCGGCGAGCACCGGCACGAACCACTGGCCGTCGTATCGCGCGACGATCGGCCGGTCGTTCGACAGTACCTCGGCGCACAAGCTGAGCACGAACAGGACGCCGAAGATCCACAGGCTCGTATAGCCCCGGCGGTGCCGCCTGAAGCGCAGCCAGGCGCGGCGCCCGGGCGACACCGAGGCGGGTGCGGCGGACGCCGGGCGAGCGGCGGCGGGGGCCGGGGCCCGGGCGGCGCGATCGCGGCTCACAGGGATACCTTCGCGCTTCGCGCTGCGGTGCGAGCTTGCTTGGGGCGGCCCGGCGCTGCGCTCATGCGCTGAACTTCACGCGCGGGTCGACCCAGGTGTACGCCAGGTCGGTCACCAGCTTGGTCAGAAGACCGATCAGCGAGAACACGTAGAGCGCGCCGAGCACCACGGGATAGTCGCGCTTGATCACCGCGTCGTACGACAGCAGGCCGAGCCCGTCGAGCGAGAACAGCGTCTCGATCAGCAGCGATCCGGTGAAGAACGCGCCGACGAAGGCCGCGGGAAACGCGGTCACCAGCGGGATCAGCGCGTTGCGGAACACGTGCTTGTAGAAGACGAGCCTGTCCGAAAGGCCCTTCGCGCGCGCGGTCAGCACGTACTGCCGGCCGATCTCCTCGAGGAAGACGTTCTTGGTGAGCAGCGTCGTGACGGCGAAGCTGCCGACGGTCAGGCAGGTCAGCGGGAGCGCCAGGTGCCAGAAGTAGTCGAGCACCTTGCCGACGAGGCTCAGTTCGTCGAAGCCGTCGGAGGTGAGCCCGCGCAGCGGGAACAGCGCGAAGAACGAGCCGCCGCCGAACAGCACGAGCAGCGCGACCCCGAGGACGAAGCCGGGGATCGCATAGCCGACGAGGATCAGCGTGCTGGTCCACAGGTCGAAACGCGTGCCGTCGCGCACCGCCTTCGCGATCCCCAGCGGAATCGACACGCCGTACACGAACAGGAAGCTCCAGAGTCCGAGGCTGATCGAGACCGGCAGCTTCTCGACGATCAGGCCCCAGACCGACTTCTGATAGAAGTAGCTCTCGCCGAGGTCGAACACCGCGTAGCGCTTCAGCATCTCGACGAAGCGCTCGTGCGCGGGCTTGTCGAAGCCGTAGAGCGCCTTGATCTTCTCCAGCCGCTCGGGCTCGATGCCCTGCGCGCCGCGATAGCCGGGCGCCGACACCGCGACCTCGCCGGGCTGCCCCCGGCCGCTCAGCTGCTGCACCAACTGGTCGACCGGCCCGCCCGGCACGAACTGGATGATCGTGAAGCTCACCAGCAGGATGCCGAAGAGCGTCGGGATCATCAGCGCGATGCGCTTGAGGATGTAGAGGGTCATCGCTGCGTGCGCGGCGCGGTCGCGTGGCGCCGGCGGCGCGGGCCGGGGGTGTCGGACGGGTTCATCGTCTCCACCAGTATCGAAGCATCCACGCGTCGGCCGAATAGAAGTCGGGCAGCGTCGTCGGGAAGGCGAGCGCGCGCCGAAACGCGACCCGATGCGTCGTCGAGTGGAAGTGCGGCACCATGTACCAGCCGTGGCGCAGCACGCGATCGAGCGCGCGCGCCCTGATCACGAGTTCGTCGCGGGTCTTCGAGCGCAGCAGCTGCTCGACGATCGCGTCGACCACCGGGTCCTTGATGCCCGGCAGGTTGCTCGAGCCGGGGCGGTCGGCCGACGCGCTGACGAACATGTCGAGCAGCTCGTTGCCCGGCGTCTGGCTCGCCCCGAACACGTGGGTCGTGACGTCGAAGTCGAACTCGTCGAGGCGCTTCTGGTAGAGCGCGGGGTCGGTCGTGCGCAGGTTGACCCGGATGCCCAGCTTCGCGAGATTGCGGACCCACGGCACCGCGATGCGCTCGAGCGAGGTCGAGTAGCTGAGGACCTCGAACTCGAAGCCGTTGCCCTGCCCGTCCCGGAGCCAGCCGTCGTCGGCCACCTTCCAGCCGGCCTCGCCGAGGAGCCGCAGCGCCTCGCGCAGGTTCTCGCGCAGCGAACCCGGCGGGTTCGTGTCCGGCGGCATCGGCACCTCGCCGAGCAGCGTGTCGACGCGCTCGGCCGGCACCGCGCCCGGCGCCTTCGCCCCGACCGCCCTGAAGACCGCGTCGAGGAACGCGCGCTCGGTGCCCTCCGGGCGCCCGGTCGCCGCCATCGCGCTGTTCGCGTAGTAGCTCGCGGTGCGGGTGTACTGGTTGAAGAACACCTGGCGGTTCATCCACTCGAAGTCGAAGGCGAGCGCCAGCGCGCGGCGAACCCGGACGTCCTTGAAGCGCGGGCGGCGCATGTTCATCGCGAAGCCTTGCATGCCCGCCACGTTCGAATGCGCGAACTGCCGCTTGATCAGCTCGCCGTCCCGATACGCGCGCCCGGTGTGGCCCCGGGCCCAGTTCTTGGCCGAGTTCTCGAAGATCCAGTCGAACTCGCCCGCCTTGAATCCCTCGAGCCGCGCGGTCTCGTCCTTGAAGTACTTGTAGGTGATGCGCTCGAAATTGAACGCGCCCGCCCGCACCGCCAGCTTCCAGCCCCAGTAGTCGTCGCGGCGCAGATAGCTGATCGTCTTGCCGAAGTCGACCGACTCGATCCGGTAAGGACCGCTCGCGAGCGGCGGCTGCTGGACGATGGTGTCGAACCGCGCCCCGCCGCCCCACTTCGCCGAGAAGATCGGCAGCTGCATCGCGAGGATCATGTGCAGCTCGTGGTTCAGCTGCCGGAACTCGAACCGGACCTCGCGTTCGCCCAGCACCCGGACCGCGGCGACGTCGGCGAAGTACTGCGCGAAGCGCGGGTGGGCATATTTCCCGGTGAGCGTCTCGAACGAGTGCCTGACGTCGGCGGCGGTCACCGGATCGCCGTTGCTGAAGCGCGCCTCGGGCCGCAGGCGGAAGGTGATCGACAGGCCGTCCTTCGCGAAGTCGATGTCCTCGGCGAGCAGCCCGTACGCCGACATCGGTTCGTCCCAGCTGGGCTCGGCGAGCGTCTCGAACATCAGGTCGCCGAGCCCGGCCGCCGCGATCCCGCGCAGCGTGAACGGGTTCAGCTTGTCGAAGCTGCCGAACCCGTCGCGATCGACGCTGCCCGTGCGCGGCGCATCCGGGTTCACGTAGTCGAAGTGCGCGAAGCCGGGCGGATACTTCGGTGTGGCGCCCCAGGCGATCGCGTGGGCGGCATGCGCCGCGCCCGGCACGAGCACGGCCGACGCCGCCAGCATCACCAGCGACGGCGGCACCAGCAGCCGCAGCACCGCACGCGACACCGCACGCAGCGCCGCACGCAGCGCCGGCGCCCGCCGCATCGCCGGCGAAGCGGCACGCGCGGCGCGCCCGCAGGTCGGCGGCGGCTGGCTGTCAGGGGCTGCGCTCATCGGCTTCGATTCTAGGCGATGCAGGTGCGCGCCGACGGCTCGCGCGGCGGCGGCGCGCCGCGCCGCCCGCCACGACGGGCCGCGCGGCGCTCGTGCGACAATCCGCGCGACCACCACCGGCGCGAGCGCCGCGCCAACCCGCGATCCGGCGGGTGCCTCGAGGACGACCCAATTGACGAACGACGCCAGCACACGCGCGACGAACCCCGCACCGGCACCGGCCGGCTTCCTGTCGGGCCGCCGGATCCTGATCCTCGGCCTGCTGTCGAACCGCTCGATCGCCTACGGCATCGCGCGCCGCTGCCGGGCGCAGGGCGCCGAACTGGCCTTCACCTACCAGAACGACCGCTTCCGGGAGCGGGTCAGCGAGATGGCGGCGGAGTTCGGCTCGTCGCTGGTGTTTCCGTGCGACGTCGCCGACGACGCGCAGATCGACGCGGTGTTCGCCGAGCTCGGCGCCACCTGGGACGGCCTCGACGGCCTGGTGCACGCGGTCGCGTACGCGCCGCGCGAGGCGATCGGCGGCGACTTCCTGGAGGGCACCAGCCGGGAGGCGTTCCGGATCGCGCACGACATCTCGGCCTACAGCTTCGTCGCGGTCGCGAAGGCCGCGCTGCCGATGATGCAGGGGCGCGACGCGGCGATGCTCACGCTGACCTACGTCGGCGCGGTGCGCAGCCTGCCGAACTACAACACGATGGGCCTCGCGAAGGCCTCGCTCGAGGCGGCGGTGCGCTACCTCGCGAAGTCGCTGGGGCCGCGCGGCGTGCGGGTCAACGGCATCTCGGCCGGCGCGATCAAGACGCTCGCCGCGTCGGGGATCAAGGACCTGTCCAAGATCCTCGAATTCTCGGCGACGCAGTCGCCCCTGGGGCGCAACGTCTCGATCGACGACGTCGGCAACGTGGCGGCGTTCCTGCTGTCCGACCTGGCCGGCGGGATCACCGCGGAGATCACCTACGTCGACGGCGGACTGTCGACGACGATGGGCGGCATGGAGCAGTAGCGCCGTCGCACGCGCACCACCGCGGCCGTACCCGGTCGCGTCAGGCCTCGAGCGCGCACGACCGGAACCCGATGAACGGATCGTTGCGGTCGGGCTCGAAGAAGTTGCGAAAGCGCACGTCGACCAGCGCGCGCGGCGTCGCGAACGACCCGCCGCGCACGACGCGGTGCGTCCCGAACCAGGGTGCGGAATAGTCGGCGTACGCGTCGGGTTCGAATCCGCCGAAGGGCTCGAACGGCGTCGCGGTCCACTCCCAGACCTCGTCGCCCCAGCGCAACGCCGGCGAGCACGTCGCCGCGAATGCCCACTCGGCCTCGGTCGGCAGGCGCCGCCCGGCCCAGCGGCACCACGCCTGCGCCTCGAAGGCCGACACCTGCACGACCGCCTCCGCACCGTTCAGCGCCACCGCGTCGCCGAACCAGCTGCGCGTCCACCCGCCGTTCGCGCGGTGCCAGTGCAACGGCGCGCGCCGGGCCTGCGACTGCAGCTGCTGCCAGTAGCCTTCGTCCCACCACTCGCGCCGAAGGTAGCCGCCGTCCTCGACGAATGCGAGGAACGCGGCGTTCGTGACCGGCGCGCGATCGATGCGGAAAGGCGCGACGCGTACCGGGTGGCGCCACTTCTCGTTGTCGAACACGAAGCCCGCGCCTGCGACGCTGCCCAGCGTCGCCTCGCCGCCGTCGAACGCGAGCTCCGCCGCCTCGTCACGCGGCGACGGCCTGCACGGCGTGCGGCCGCCGCGCCACCGCGGCGCGGGGTAATCGAGGTTCTGCCAGGTGTAGACGAACGCCTCCTGGTGCATCAGTTCGTGGAACAGCGCGAGCCGGTGGTGATAGAGGCCGGGGTCGTCGTCTGGGGCGAGCGCGAGCGCGGCGAGCGAGGCTTCGAGCACCCGCGACAGGTACGCGCGCGTCGGCGCGAGCGGCGGCAGGTCGAGCGTCCAGCGCGTCGGGTGCGCGACCGCGCTCGAGTCGTACCAGCGATCGGCGTCGGCGAGCATCGACGCGCGCCCGTCGCGGCGAAGGCACCAGCGCTCCTGGAACCAGCCGACGTGGCCGAGCTCCCAGACCGGCGGATTGATGGTCCGGCGATACGGCACGACCGCCCGGGCCTCGTCCAGGTCGGCGAGCAGCGACAGGGTATCCTCGCGACATTCGCGCAGCGCCCGCGCAAGGCTCGCCCTCGTACCCGTTCTCATCCGCGACCCGCCTCCGATGGATTCACGCCCCAGCGTCGCCATTATCACGCCTGCACTCGCCAGCGCGAACAACGGCAACTGGCACACCGCGTCGCGCTGGATGCGCTTCCTCGCGGCCCGCTGCCGCGTCCACTGCGCGATCCGCTGGGACGGCGGCGACGCCGACCTGATGATCGCGCTGCACGCGCGGCGCTCCGCGCAGAGCATCGCCGCGTTTCACCGAACCGGCCGGCCGGTCGTGGTGGTGCTGACCGGCACCGACCTGTATCGCGACATCCACGACGACGCCGATGCGCAGGCGTCGCTGGCCGTCGCCGATCGGCTGGTGTGCCTGCAGGAACGCGGTCCGCAGGCGCTTCCCGAGGCACTGCGGGCCCGCACGCGCGTCGTCTACCAGTCGGCGAGCCGTCTCGGCCCGCTGCCGGCCCGCACGCGCAGCGTCGACCTGCTGCTGGTCGGCCACGTCCGTGCGGAGAAGGACCCGATGACGGCGGTGCGGGCGCTGTCGCTGCTCGAAGCGCCCGACTGGCGGCTGATGCAGATCGGACAGGTGCCCGACGACGCGCTCGGGCACGCGCTGCGCGACGCCGCGGCGCGCGACCCCAGGCTGGTGCTGCTCGGCGCGCGCGCGCACCGCGCGACGCGCGAGCACATCCGCCGGGCCCGCCTGCTGCTGCTGCCGTCGCGCATCGAAGGCGGCGCGAACGTGCTCATCGAGGCGGCGATGAGCGACGTGCCGGTGCTCGCGTCGCGCATCGACGGCTCGGTCGGCATGCTCGGAGACGACTACGCCGGCTACTTCGAGCCGGGCGACGCCGCCGCGCTGGCCGCACTGATCCGGCGCTGCCGCGACGAACCCGCCTTCCTCGCGCAGCTTCGAGCGCAGGTTCGCGCGCGCTCGCCTCGCTTCGAGGCGTCGCGCGAGCGCGACGCGGTGCGCGCGCTCGTGGCCGAACTGACGGGCCCCGGCGCGACTTGAAATGTCGCGACCGATGAGGCACTCTCGGCCCCCTTTCGCGAACACACCAGGATCAGGATGCCCGCACCGCTCGACCGCCGACTGGCCGACGAACTCTCGATCGAACCCCGGCAGGTTCGTGCAACCATCGCACTGCTCGACGAAGGCGCCACCGTGCCCTTCATCGCCCGCTACCGCAAGGAAGCGACCGACGGGCTCGACGACACGCAGCTTCGCGCGCTGGCCGAGCGACTCGTGTACCTGCGCGAACTCGACGACCGCCGCGACGCGATCGTCGCCGCGATCGCCGAGCTGGGCAAGCTCGACCCCGCGCTCGCAGCCCGGATCGACGCGGCCGACACCAAGCAGCGGCTCGAGGACCTGTACGCCCCATTCAGGAAGAAGCGCCGCACCAAGGCACAGATCGCGCGAGAGGCCGGGCTCGCCCCGCTTGCGGACAGCCTGCTCGCGGACCCGACCCTCGAACCGGACGCGACGGCGCAGGCGTACCTGAGGCCGGCCTTCTCGACGCCGGACGGCGAGAACCCGGGCGTGCCGGACGGCCGCTCGGCGCTGGACGGCGCGCGCCAGATCCTGATCGAGCGCTTCGCCGAGAACGCCGACCTCGTCGGGCGGCTTCGCGACGAACTCCAGCGGCGTGCGATGCTGGTGTCGCGGGTGGTGCCGGGCAAGGAAGCAGAGGGCGAGAAATTCGCCGACTACTTCGACCACACCGAGGCGCTCGCCGGCATCCCCTCGCACCGGGCGCTGGCGTTGCTCAGGGGCCGTCGCGAACAGGTGCTGCGACTGTCGATTGAACTGCCCGACGACCCGCCGCCGAACGAAGGCCGCGGCTGGTGCGAGCGGTGCATCGCACAGGCCGCCGGCATCCGCGAGGACGGCCGCGCCGCGGACAAGTGGCTCGCCGACACCGCGCGCTGGACGTGGACGGTGAAGCTCGGCCCGCAGCTCGAGCTCGAGCTGATGACCGCGCTTCGGGAACGCGCCGACGCGGACGCGATCCAGGTCTTCGCCCGCAACCTCAAGGCGCTGCTGCTCGCGGCGCCGGCCGGCCGGCGTTGCACGATGGGCCTCGACCCGGGGCTTCGCACCGGCGTGAAGGTCGCGATCGTCGACACCACCGGCAAGCTGCTCGCGACCGACACGATCTACCCGCACCCGCCGCGAAACGACGTCGACGGCGCCATCGCGACGCTCGCGGCGCTCGCGAAGGCGCATCGCGTCGAGCTCGTCGCGATCGGCAACGGAACCGGTTCGCGCGAGACCGACCGGCTGGTGGCCGACCTGATCGCGCGCCACCCCGACATCCGGCTCACGCGGGTGTCGGTCTCGGAGGCCGGGGCGTCGGTCTACTCGGCCTCGGCGCTCGCGGCCAGGGAGTTTCCGGACCTGGACGTGAGCCTGCGCGGTGCGGTGTCGATCGCGCGCCGCCTGCAGGACCCGCTCGCCGAACTCGTGAAGATCGAACCCAAGGCGATCGGCGTCGGCCAGTACCAGCACGACGTCAGCCAGTCGCGGCTGGCGAAGTCGCTCGACGATGTCGTCGAGGATTGCGTCAACGGCGTCGGCGTCGACGTCAACACCGCCAGCGTCCCGCTGCTCGCGCGCATCGCGGGGCTGTCCGAGAGCCTCGCGCAGCACATCGTCGCGTACCGCGACACGAACGGCGCATTCGCGACCCGCGCCGACCTGCTGAAGGTCAGGCGGCTGGGCGAGCGCGCGTACGAGCAGGCGGCGGGATTCCTGCGCATCCCCGACGGCACGAACCCGCTCGACGCGTCGGCGGTCCACCCCGAGGCGTACCCGCTCGTCGAACGCATGCTCGCCGACATCTCGCTGGGCATCCACGAGGTCATCGGCCGGCGCGACGTGATCGCGGCGCTCGAGCCGACGCGGTATGCCGACGCCCGCTTCGGCATCCCGACGGTGGTCGACATCCTCAAGGAACTCGAGAAGCCGGGTCGCGACCCCAGACCGGCGTTCCGTACCGCGACGTTCAGGGACGGCGTCGAGAAGATCACCGACCTGCAGCCCGGCATGGCGCTCGAGGGTGTCGTCACCAACGTCGCCGCCTTCGGCGCGTTCGTCGACGTCGGGGTGCACCAGGACGGCCTCGTGCACATCTCCGCGCTCGCGAACCACTACGTCGCCGATCCGCATTCGGTCGTGAAGGCCGGCGACGTCGTGAAGGTGAAGGTGCTCGAGGTCGACCCGAAGCGGCAGCGCATCGTATTGACGATGCGAAGCGGCGACACCCCGGGCACGGGCGGCCGCGGGGCACCCCGCGCGCCGGCGGGTGCGCCGCGCCAGGATCGGGAGCGACGGCGCGGCGCGGTGCAGCCGGATTCGCGGCAGCGCGGCCACGGGCGCGAGACCGCTGAACGGCCCGAAGGCGCGATGGCGCTCGCGCTGGCGGCGCTGAAGCGCCGACCCTGAGTCCGCGCCTGCGTGGCCGTGGTCCGTGCCCGCCGCGACGCGCGGCGCGCGGCTCGGCGGTCTACGGCTCGGCGGCTCAGCGGGTCTCGATCGGCTCGGCGAGGATCAACGCGAACCACGCGCGGTCGTCGGTCCAGGCGCGGGTCACCCGCCAGCCCGCGGACGACAGCACCCGGCCGAAGCCCTCGACGGTGTACTTGTACGAGTTCTCGGTGTGGATCGACTCGCCGGCGCGCACGTCGCGCCCCCCGCCGGGCCAGTTCACGCGCTGGTCCTCGGTCGCGACGAGGTGCATCTCGATGCGCGAGGCGCCGGCGTCGAACACCGCCCGGTGGCGCCAGCGGCGCGGATCGAAGTCGGTGCCCGCGAGCCGGTTCACGTGGCGCAGCACGTTCAGGTTGAACGCCGCCGTCACGCCGATCGCGTCGTCGTACGCCGCCTCGAGCGTCGCGGTGTCCTTCACGAGGTCGACGCCGATCAGCAGTCTGCCGTCCGCCCTGCACAGCCCCCGCCACTGCTTGAGCAGCCGCGTCGCGGCGAGCGGCGTGAAGTTGCCGATGCTCGATCCCGGATAGAAGAAGACGCGATCGGCGTCTCGCACCGCCGGCGGCAATCGCAGGCCGTCGGTGAAATCGGCGCCGATGCCGAGCACGTCGAGCCCGGGCAGCGCGCGCTGCACGTCGAGCAGCGCGTCGCGGAGGAAGTCGGCCGAGATGTCGACCGCCGCGTACTGGGCAAAAGGCATCGCCTGCAGCAGGCGCAGCCCCTTCGCACAGTCGCACGCGCCCAGATCCACCAGGGTCGCGCCCGCCGGCAGCAAGCGCGCGAGTTCGGGCAGCGCCTGGCCGATGATCGCCGCCTCGGTGCGGGTCGGGTAGTACTCGTCCAGCTGGCAGATCGCCGTGAACAGCGCCGAACCCAGCGGGTCGTAGAAGTACTTGGGCGCGATGCGCATGCCGGGCGCCGCAAGGCCCGCGACGATCTCCGCACGCGCGTTCGCCCCCGGATCCGTCGCACCGACGGCTGCCGTGCCGCCGCCGTCGCCGTCGACGTCGGTGAAGAAGCGCGGGCGCGCGGGCTGTCGGGTCGAACTCGGTCCTGCCATGATCGTCTCGGGCTCCCGGATTGGGCGACTCCACCTATCATATCGGCTGTTCGCCGCCCCGGCCCGCCGGGGCATGACCATCCCCGAGGAGAAGCCCCGCATGCCATGCCAGCCAGCGCAGCACGTGCGCCCCAGCAAGACCCGCGCCCGCCCGGGCACCGGCGCCGTCGCGCGTCGGCGATTCTCGGCGCTGTGCGGCAGCGCGATCGTCGGCCTCGCGGCCGCGGCGGCGATCGCCGGCCTGCCGGTCGATACGCACGCCGCGGACAAGGTCTTTCGGGTGACGGCGATCCCCGACGAGTCCCCGACCGAGCTGGTGCGCAAGTTCAAGCCGCTCGGCGAACACCTCGAGAAGGCGCTCGGCATGAAGGTGCAGTTCGTGCCGGTGACCGACTACGCCGCGACGGTCGAGGCGCTCGCGAACGGCAAGGTCGACCTCGCGTGGTTCGGCGGGTTCACCTTCGTGCAGGCCAAGCTGCGCTCGAACGACCAGGTCGAGCCGATCGTGCAGCGCACCGAGGACGAACAGTTCAAGTCGGTGTTCATCACGCCGGCCGACAGCGGCATCACCGGCTTCGCGAACCTGAAGGGCCGCACGCTCGCGTTCGGCTCGCCGTCCTCGACCTCCGGGCACCTGATGCCGCGGCACTTCCTGCTGCAGGCCGGCATCGACCCCGACAAGGACCTGAAGCGGATCTCCTTCTCGGGCGCGCACGACGCCACCGTCCAGGCGGTCGCCGGCGGCAAGGTCGACGCGGGTGCGCTGAACATCTCGGTGTGGCAGAAGATGCTGGCCGACGGCAAGGTCGATCCGGCGAAGGTCAAGGTGTTCTTCACGACGCCCGGCTACTTCGATTACAACTGGACGGTCCGCAAGGACATGCCCGCCGACCTGAAGGCGAAGCTGACGCAGGCCTTCCTCGGCCTGGACCCGGCCAGGCCGCAGGACAAGGCCATCCTCGATCTGCAGCGCACGGTCCGCTTCATTCCCACCCGCGCCGCGAACTACCGCGACATCGAGAACGTCGCGCGCTCGGCCGGCCTGCTGAAATAAAGCCGGTGCAGCCCGGGTCCGGCGTGGGCGCGACGCTCGAGGTCGCGGATCTCGGCGTGCGACTCGGCGGCCGGGATGCGCTCGACGCGGTCTCGATCGCGCTCGCGTCGGGCGAGCAGGTCGCGCTGATCGGGCCGAGCGGCGCCGGCAAGACCACCCTGCTCGCCGTGCTCGCCGCGGCATTGCGCCCGACCACGGGCCGCGTGCTGATCGACGGCGCCGACCCGTGGTCGCTGCCGCCGGGCCGGCTGCGCGCGCTCCGATCGCGGCTCTTCCTCGCACCCCAGACGCCGCCGCTGCCGCCGCGCCAGCGCGTCGTGACCTCGGTGCTCGCCGGACGGGTGCCGCAGTGGTCGATCGCACGCGCGCTCGCGTCCTTGTGGCACCCGCGCGAGACGGCGCTCGCGCGCGACGCGCTCGCGACCTTCTCGCTAGAGGATCGGCTCTGGTCGCGGGTCGACCGGCTGTCGGGCGGCGAGCGCCAGCGCGTGGCGCTCGCACGGATGCGAGTGTCGGGCGCGCGACTGCTGCTCGTCGACGAACCGCTGTCGGCGCTCGACCCGACGCTCGCCGAGCAGACCATGGCCGCGCTGACCTCGCTCGCGCGCGCGGAAGGCGCCACCCTCGTGTGCAGCCTGCACCAGGTGGACCTCGCGCTGAAGTGGTTTCCGCGCATCTTCGGCCTGCGCGAGGGCCGGTGCTATTTCGACCTGCAGCGCGACGCGGTCGACGCCGGGCTGATCGACGACCTCTACCGCGGCGATCCGTCGGCGTTCGCGCCGGTGCCGAGCGACGGCGACGCGATCGACCTGCCGCTGGTGCGCGTCGGCGCATGCCGCTGACACCGGCGCGCGAGCGCCTTCGCGACCCTGCCCTCGCGGCGCGCTCGGCCTGGGTGCTGCTCGCGTTCGTGCTCGCGTGGCCGCTGCTGGTCGCGAGCGAGTTCCGGCCGTGGGTGCTGTTCTCCGAGTCGAGTCTCGACGCCGCCGGCGCGTTCCTGTCGACCTTCGTGCCGCCGGCCGCATCGCCCGATTTCCTGACGCTGGTGCTCGAGGCCACCTGGCAGACGATCGCGATCGCGACCGTCGGCCTGCTGCTGGGCTGGATCGTCGCGGTGCCGCTGACGATCGCCTCGAGCGCGCGGCTGTCCCAGTCGGCGATCGGACGCCCGATGGGCTGGTGGCCGCTCGCGGCACGCCAGGCGATCCGGTGGCTGCTCGTCTTCCTTCGCAGCGTGCCCGAACTGGTGTGGGCGCTGCTCTTCGTGCGCGTCGTCGGGCTCGGCCCCACCGCCGGCGTGTTCGCGATCGCGCTGACCTTCGCGGGCATGCTCGGCAAGGTCTACGGCGAGATCCTCGAGTCGACCGACCCCGCGCCGACCGACGCGCTGCTGCGCCACGGCGCGACGCGACTCCAGGCGCTCGCTTACGGCGCGCTGCCGCAGGCGGCGCCCGAACTGGTGTCGTACACGATCTTCCGCTGGGAGTGCGCGATCCGCTCGTCGGTGATCATGGGCTTCGTCGGTGCCGGCGGCCTCGGCCAGCAGATGGACCTGTCGATGAAGATGCTGGCCGGCGGCGAGGTCGCGACGATGCTGGTCGTGTTCATGCTGCTGGTCGCCTGTGCCGACCTCGCGAGCCGGATCGCGCGCGAGGCGATGGACGCCGATTCACCGCGGCATGCCGACGCGCGGCCGCCGGGTCGCCGCGCCGGCTGGACGATCCTGGCGACGCTTGCGCTGCTCGCCGCGGCGGGCTTCCACACGCTGTCGCTGCAGTTCGGCGCGTTCCTCGAGCCGTCGGCGTTGTCGAAGATGGGCGAATTCGTCCGCGGATTCTTCCCGCCGCAGGGGTCGACCGCGTTCCTCGCGCGGGTCGCCGAGGCCGCGGTCGAAACCTTCGCGATGTCGCTGCTGGGCACGGCGATTGCGGTGCTCGCAGGCCTCGCGCTCGCGATTCCGGCCGCCTGGCGTCCCCCGGCGGAGCACGGCGCCGGCGGCCTCGCCTCGCGGCTCGGTCGCCTGCCGGCGGCGATGCTGCGTGCGGGCGCACGCCTCGTTTTGAACGTCGGTCGCTCGATCCCGGAGCTGGTCTGGGCGGCGCTGTGGCTCATCGCCGCCGGTCTCGGTCCGCTCGCCGGCACGCTGGCACTGGCGGCGCACACGACGGGCGTGCTCGGTCGCCTGTTCGCCGAAACGCTCGAGAACCTGCCACCGGCGCCCGCGCGTGCGCTCGCCGTGCACGGCGCGCCCCGCACCGCGATCCTGTTCTACGCCACCCTTCCACAGGCGATGCCGCAACTGCTTTCCTACACGCTCTACCGATGGGAGAACAACATCCGCGCCGCCGCCGTGCTCGGCGTGGTCGGCGCCGGCGGGCTCGGCCAGATGCTCTACTTCCACCTGAGCCTCTTCCAGATGGGCGAGACCGCGAGCGTGCTGATCGCGATGTTCGCGATGGTGCTGTTCGTCGATGCACTGAGCTACGTCGCGCGCCGGCGTCTGATGGCCTGAGCGCGGGGCGACGATGACACTGGCCGCGCGTGCGACCCGCAGCGACGCCACGACCGCCGGCGACGGCGGCCGTCCCGTGCTCGAGTTCGACGGTGTCGGACGCCGCTTCGACGCCGGCCGCTGGGTGCTGCGCGACGTGTCGCTGACGATCCGGGCCGCCGAGCGCGTGGTGCTCGTCGGCGAGTCCGGGGCGGGCAAGTCGACGCTGCTGAACCTGGCCGCGGGCCTCGACCGGCCGGACGCCGGACGGATCCGGCTGATGGGCGAATCGCTCGACGAGCGCGACGAAGCTGCGCTCGCGGCGCTTCGCCGCCGGCACGTCGGCTTCGTGTTCCAGGCCTTCCACCTGGTGCCGCACCTGACGCTGTGGCAGAACGTCGCGCTGCCGCTGCTGCTGGTCGGGCGCGACGAGCCGAACGCCAGGCGGGAGGCGATCGCCTCGCTCGACGCGCTCGGCCTGGCCGGGCGCGGTGATGCGCTGCCCGCCGAACTGTCGGGCGGCGAACAGCAACGCGTCGCGCTCGCCCGCGCGCTGATCCATCGCCCGCCGCTGATCCTCGCCGACGAGCCCACCGGCAACCTCGACCCGTCGACCGCGGCGCTCGCCCTGCGCATCCTCGCCGCGCAGTGCGAGGCGCAGGGCGCGTCGCTGCTGATGGTCACGCATTCGGCACAGGCCGCGTCGATCGCCGATCGCGTCCTCAGGCTCGGCCCCGCGGGGCTCGAGGACGTCACCGCCGCGCGCGACGCGGACGACGACGTGCGCGAGCGGGACATCGCCGCGTGAACGGCCGGACGCTGCTGCGCTGGCTCGCGCGCGCGCAGTGGCGCAGCCAGCCGGGCCGCGCGCTGAGCAGCGTGCTGGCGGTCGCGATCGGGGTCGCGCTCGCGCTCGCGATCCAGCTCGTCAACGCGTCCGCGCTGGGCTCGCTGCGGCAGGCGATCGGCGCCGTCAACGGCGAGGCGGACTTGCAGGTCGTCGCCGTCAGCGGCGCGATCGACGACGCGCGGCTCGATACGGTCGCCGAGGTCGACGGCGTCGAGACCGCGAGCCCGGTGCTCGACCGGCGCGTGCGGCTCGCTGGCGTGGAGCCCGGCGATGCCGGCGCGACACCGCCGACGCTTCGCCTGATCGGGATCGATCCCTTCGCCGCGGCACGCGTCACGCCCGAACTGCTGCCCAGACCCTTCGCCGACTCGCCGCTGCCGGCCTTCGAGGCCGACGCGATCTACCTGTCGGCGCCGGCACGGCAGCACGTCGGCGGCGAGACGCTCGCCGTGCTCACGCCGGACGGGCCGCGCAGCCTGCGGGTCCTCGGCGACCTCGGCGGGGCATCGCAGGAAGCCCTCGCGGTGATGGACATCGGTTCGGCGCAGTGGCTGCTCGGACTGCCGGGACGCATCGACCGCATCGACCTTCGCCTCGACGCCGGCGCCGATCGCCGGCGCGTGCGCGCCGCGCTCGCGCGCGCGATTCCCGCCTCGCTGCAGGTCGTCGAGCCGGGCGACGAGGCGCAGCGCATGTCGAACCTATCGCGGGCCTACCGGGTCAACCTGAACGTGCTCGCGCTCGTCGCGCTGCTCACCGGCGGCTTCATCGTGTTCGCGGCGATGTCGCTCGCGGCGCTGCGCCAGCAACAGGCGTTCTCGCTGCTGATCGTGCTGGGCGCGCCGCCGTCGCTCGCGACCCGCGCACTGCTCGGCCAGGCATTCGCGATCGGGGTTGCCGGATCGCTGCTCGGCGTCGCGGGCGGCATCGGACTCGCGTGGACGCTGCTGCAGTTCGTCGGCGCCGACCTCGGCGGCGGCTATTTCGAACGCAGCACGCCCGGCCTCGCGCTCGACCTGCTGCCGATCGCCGGCTTCGCCGCGCTCGGTGTCGCGACCGCAATGCTCGGTGCCGCGGCACCGGCGCTGGCCGCCCGCGGGCTGCCGGCAATGCGGGTGCTGCGAAACGGTACCGGCGCGCGGCTGCCCTCTGCCGGCGCGTCGCGACGGCGCGTCGCGATCGGGCTCGCGCTGCTCGCGCTGGCGCTGGCACTCGCGACGCTGCCACCGATCGTGGGCTTGCCGATCGGCGCGTACGCGGCGATCGCCGCGCTGCTCTTCGCCGGCATCGCGGTCGTGCCGACGGTGATCGCCGCAGGCGTCGGCGCCCTCGGCCGGCTCGTGCCCGCGTCGCTCGCCGCCCGGCCCGCCTGGTGGCTCGCGAGCCGGCACCAGCGCCAGGCCCCCGACTCGGCGGCGACCGCGCTGGCCGGCATCGTCGCGAGCTTCGCGCTGAGTTCGGCGATGATCGTGATGGTGTCCAGCTTCCGGCACTCGGTCGACGAATGGCTGCTCCAGGTGCTGCCGGCCGACGTCTACGCCCGACTGCCGGCGAGCGGCGCCGACATCGATCCGGCCCTGCAGCAACGCATCCGCGCGCTCGACGGTGTCGACCGCGCCGCGTTCATGCGTGCGACACCGGTGCGCCTCGAGCCGGAACGCCCGCCGGTGATGCTGCTCGCACGCGAGCCCGGTCCGGACGGGCTCGCCGGCACCCTGCCGCTGACCGGCGCGCTGGCACCGCCCTACGTGCGGCGCGGTGCCGACACGGCCGAGGACGTGATCGAGGCCTTCGTGTCGGAGGCGATGGTCAGCCGCCACGGCTTCACCCCGGGCAGCGTCCGGCGCCTGTCGCTCGGCGGCGCGCCGGTGCAGCTCTACGTTCGCGGGGTCTGGCGCGACTACGCACGCCAGACCGGTGCGATCACGATCTCGATCGACGACTACCGGCGGGCGGGCGGTGACGACGCGATCACCGACGTCGCGATCTGGATGCGCGATCCGGCCGCCGGCGAAGGCGCGCTGATCGGGCGGCTGCGCGCCCTCGCGCCGATGCTTGCGCAGGCCGAGTGGCGAAGCGCCGCCGAGATCCGCCGGGTGTCGCTCGACATCTTCGACCGCAGCTTCGCGATCACCTACGTGCTCGAGGCGGTGGCGATCCTCGTCGGTCTGTTCGGCGTCGCGAGCACCTATGCCGCGCAGTCGCTGACGCGCACGCGCGAGTTCGGCATGCTGCGCCACCTCGGCGTGTCCCGGCGGATGCTGATCGCGCAGCTCGCGATCGAAGCGGCGATCGGCACCACCATCGCGCTCGCGTGGGGCGCCGCGATCGGCCTTGCGATCGCGCTGATCCTGATCGAACGCGTGAACCCCCAGTCCTTCCACTGGACGATGGACATCGCGCTGCCCTGGTCGATCCTCGCGCCGAGCGCACTCGCGCTGCTCGTGACGGCGATCCTCACGGCGATGCTCGCGACCCGGAGCGCGAGTTCGGGCCAACCCATCGCCGCGATCCGGCGCGACTGGTGACCGGTCGGGCACGCCGCCGCCTGCTCGCGCTGCCGCTGCTCGCCGCGCACGCACGACCGCGCGCGGCCGCGGCACCGGCGGCACCACCGACGCCACGACCGCCGGCTCAGCCGACGGCGCCGCCGGCGCTTCCGTTCCCCGGCGAGCCAGCCCCGTTCCACGCCGTCGAGGCCGGACGCCGACTCGCGTTCCCCCGCGATTTCGGCGCGCACCGCGGCTTCCGGATCGAATGGTGGTACCTCACCGGCTGGCTGCGAGACACCGCCACGTCGAGGCCCTTCGGCTTCCAGTTGACCTTTTTCCGGATCGGCACGCGCTATCCGCGCGGCAACCCCAGCCGCTTCGCACCGACCGACCTGATCGCCGCCCACGCCGCGCTGATGGACCCGACGCTCGGCCGGCCGCTGATCGCCGAGCGCCTCGTCAACGCCGGGGGTGCCGGCGTCGTGCTCGACGAACGCGACACGCGCATCGTCGTCGGCGACTGGTCGCTCGCGCGCGATCCCGACGATCGCTACCGCGCGCGGGTCGCGAGTCGCGGCTTCGCGTTCTCGCTCGCGCTCGCGAGCGCGCACCCGACGCCCTGGCTGCAGGGCGAGGACGGGTATTCGCGCAAGGGCCCGCTGCCGTCGCAGGCCAGCCACTACTACAGCCGCACACAGCTCGCGACCACCGGCAGCGTCGTGATCGACGGCCGCACGCGACCGGTGTCGGGCGTCGCGTGGTTCGACCACGAGTGGTCGAGTACGCTGCTGGCCGACGACGCCGCCGGATGGGACTGGGCAGGACTGAACCTGCACGACGGCCGCTCGATCGTCTGGTTCGTCGTGCGTCGGGAGAAGGGCACGACGCCGCTGCGCGCGTACGCGGCGCTGCGCGAAGCCGACGGCAGCACGCGAATGCTGCTTCCCGAGCCGGCGCGCGCGCTGCAGTACTGGCAATCGCCGACGACCGGCGCCCGCTATCCGGTCGCGCTCGCGCTGCGGCTCCGATCGCCGGACGCGTCGCCGGCGCTGGCGCTCACGCTGCAGCCGCTGATGCCGGACCAGGAGATCGACAGCCGCGCGACGACCGGCAACGTCTACTGGGAGGGCGCGGTCCGGGTGCTCGACGAGGGGCAGGCGGAAGTCGGCGTCGGCTATCTGGAGCTGACCGGCTACCATCGGCGTATCCGGATCTGAGCGGACACGCGCCTCCGATGGCCGATCACGACGTCTTCAACGGCGATGCCGACGGCATCTGCGCATTGCACCAGCTGCAGCGCGCGGACCCGCGCGACACCGTACTCGTCACCGGCGCGAAGCGCGACATCGCGCTGCTCGCGCGCGTCGACGCCGGCGCGGGCGACCGCCTGCGCGTGCTCGACGTCTCCCTCGCGCGGAACCGTGCCGCGCTCGATCGCCTGCTCGCCGCCGGCGCGTCGATCGACTACTACGACCACCACGAGCCCGGCGCGATCCCCTCACACGCCCGCCTGCACGCGTCGATCGACACCGCACCGGACGCGTGCACCGCGATCATCGTCGATCGCCTGCTGTCGGGCCGATGGCGCCGGTGGGCGATCGTCGCCGCGTTCGGCGACGGGCTGCCGGTGTCGGCGACGGCCCTGGCGCGGCGGCTCCCGGCCGACGCCGCACTCGACGACGCCGCGCTCGGGCGGCTTCGCCGCCTCGGCGAGGCGATCAACTACAACGCGTACGCTGCCGACACCGGCACGGCGCCGATCCCGCCCGAGGCGCTCTATCGCAGCCTAGACGGCGTCGACGATCCGTTGCCGGTGAGTACGCGCAGCGACTTCGCGCATCTCGGGCGCATGATCGACGACGACCTCCACGCGTGCCTCGACGCGCGCCCGCTGCTCGACACCCCCGGCTGCATCGTGCGGCTGCTGCCCGACTCGCCGGCGGGCCGGCGTGCCCGCGGCCTGGTCGCGCACCGGTTGCGCGAGGCCGAACCGCACCGCGCCACCGCGGTCGTCGCCCCCGATGGGAAGGGCCTGCTGGACGTCAGCCTGCGCTGCACGCCACGCGCCGGCGTCGGCGCGTCCGCGTTCGCCGCGCGTTTCGGTGGCGGCGGTCGCGCCACCGCCGCCGGCATCGACGACCTGCCGGCCGAGCGGCTCGACGAACTGCTGGCGGCGATGCGCGACGCATTCGGCGACGCCGCGCCCGGCGGACAGCGCCGGGGCGTACACTCGACCGCAGGAGGGACGACGCCGATGAACACGCCCGACACCCGGAAGCCCGTCGATGTCGACGAAGCGAAAAGCCTGCTCGACGCACTCGAGCACGACCTGCGAACGACAGGCCTCGACCCGGCACGCACCGAGACGCTGCTCGCCGAGCTCGACCGATTGCGTGTGGTGCTGGATGCCGACGATCGCGCCGATCACGAGGTCCACACCGGGCTGCACGGCATGCGCGAGCGCCTGCACCACCTGTCGGACGAACTGATCGGCGACGCGTTCCAGGCGGGCCGCTACCTGTCGGAGATCGGACGGATCCTCGGGCTCGGCTGAACCGGCCTCAGCCGTCGCCCCACACCGCGCGCGCGACCTCGACCACGCGTTCGAGCTTGCGCCACTGCTCGTCCTCGGTGAGCGCGTTGCCGTGATGCGTGCTCGAGAAGCCGCACTGCGGCGACAGGCAGAGGTCCTCGAGCGGCACGATCTTCGCGGCCTCGTCGATCCGGCGCCGCAACGCATCGACCGACTCGAGCTCGCCGGCCTTGGTCGTCACCAGCCCGAGCACGATCCGCTTGCCGCGCGGCGCGTGCACCAGCGGACCGAAGCCCCCGGCACGCTCGCTGTCGAACTCCATGAAGAAGCCGTCGACGTCCGCAGTGAACATCGCCTGCGCGACCGGGTCGTAGCCGCCTTGCGCGACCCAGGCGCTGCGGAAGTTGCCGCGGCAGGTGTGCATCGTCACCGTCATGTCGGCCGGCCTGTCGCGCAGCGCCTCGTTGATCGCCCGCGCGAAGATCGCCGGCAGCGCGTCCGGATCGTCGCCGTTGTCGCGGCAGTTGCTGCGGACCTTCTCGTCGCACAGGTACGCGAAGGACACGTCGTCGAGCTGCAGGTAGCGGCACCCGGCGTCAGCCAGGTGCGCGATCGCCGTGCGATACGCACGCGCGGTGTCGGCCCAGAACGCGTCGATGTCCGGATACGCCGCGCGCGACACGGCGTTTCGGCCGCCTCGCAGGTACAGCATCGACGGCGACGGGATCGTCATCTTCGGCACGCGTGTCGTCACCGACGCCAGGAAGCCGAAATCCTCGGCCATGATCGGCTTGCTGCAGTGGATGCGGTCGGTGACGACGGCGATCGGGGGCTGCTCGTCGTGGCGGTCGTCGACCTTGAAGCGTTCGCCGGCGTTGTCGCGCAGTTCGACGCCCTCGAACGCCGACAGAAAATCGAGGTGCCACCAGTCGCGGCGGAACTCGCCGTCGGTGACCGCGGCGAGGCCGATCCGTTCCTGGGCGAAGACGCAATCCCGGATCGCCCGGTCCTCGAGGTCGCGCAGCGTCGCGCTGTCGATGTCGCCGCGACGCCATCGCGCGCGATTCTCGGCCAGCCACGCCGGGCGCAGCAGGCTGCCGACCTGGTCGGCTCGGAACGGGGGACGGCTCATCGGAGTCTCCTGGAGAATCGGGTCGGGGGATCGGCTCGAGTGAGCATCGCGTCGATCGCGCAGCGTGTCAATTGACGTCGCGAAGCGATGGCGCTAGACGGGTGGCGCGCCCACGCGTCGCCGGTCGTTCAGTCACCGCGAACCTGGCCGTGCGGCGCGTCGAGCCAGGCGATCAGCCGCGCGAGCACGGCGTCGCGCGCGGGCTCGTTGAAGATCTCGTGCGCCATGCCGGGCCAGCACACCGGCGACACGACGCCTTGCGGCGCCGAGGCGGCGAAGCGCTCGCTGCCCTGCGGACGGACGCATCGGTCCGCACCGGCCCACATCAGCAGCGTCGGCACCTGCCAGTGCGGCGCGCGGGCGAGCGTCGCCTGCCCCGCATCGAGCATCACCGCCGCGAGCATCGGCGTGATCCGGTCGTGCACCAGCGGGTCGGCGCGATACGCGGCGACGACGGCCGGATCGCTGCTCACCCACGAGGGATCGAGGCCGTTGCCGACCGCGAGCGTCGGCAGCGTGCGCCGCAGCACATGCACGAGCCACCGTCGCACGCCGGAGAGCCCCGGGTCGAGTGCCGGCGACGACAGCGCGAGCGCGTCGATCGGCCGGTACCACGCGGCGCGCGCGCCGGCGTCGCGCAACCCCTCGGCCGTGAATCGCGCCGCGATCGCGCCGCCGAGGCTGTGGCCGACGAGCACGCGTCGCGCGCCCCCGTCCACGGCGTCGATCAGCAGTGCGAGGTCCTCGAACAGCGTCCGGGGCCCGGGGAGCGCACCCCGGGCGCCGTCGGATCGGCCGTGGCCGCGCAGGTCGATGCAGTCGACGCGGCGGCCCGACGCGACGAGCGCACGAGCGAGCGCGTCGTAGCGACCGCCGTGCTCGCCCAGCCCGTGCACGAGCAGCACGCGGTCGGCGTCGGGCCGGCTCGGGGCAGCGGCCGGCGACCAGCGACGGTGCCACAACGCGGCGCCGTCGGGCGCACGCAGAACCGTCGCGTCGGCCTCACAGTCGCCGGCCACGCAGTCGTCGGCCTGGTGCACGTCGGTCATCGGCAGGCGGTCGTCACCGGGAGGCGCCGGACGACGCGGCCCGGCCCCGGCCGACGCGTCAGCGCTGGTCCGCCCTGCTCGCCCACCCGAAGCGCGTGAACAGGCGTTCGGCGCGGCTGGTCGCCTCGGCGCGCACCTCTGGCGGCAGGCGATCGACGAGGAACGGGATGCCGACGGCGAACACCGCCAGGTCGTCGACGAGGCCGAAGAGCAGCGCGAAGTCCGGCAGCAGGTCGAAGGGACTGATCAGGTAGAGCAGCATCATCAGCGCGCCGGCCTTGATCCCGAACGGCGTACCGGGGTGGCGAAACGCGTACCACAGCACCACGGCCTCGCGACCCGCGGTCCTGAAGAGCCTGCGCAAGCGAATCATCCAGAGCATCTCGTCGTCCTCCCGGACACGTCGAATCGGTGAAGCCTGACAGATCGGCGCGTCCGGCCGCATTTCAACCCTCGGCGGCCAGCGGGAATCGGTCCACACGCGCCCGCGCCCGCCATCGCCGACCTCGTCCCGGTGCTACTTCACGAGCTGGTTGATCTCGATGATCGGCAGCAGCACCGCGAGCACGATCATCAGCACGATCGCCCCCATCACGAGGATCAGCATCGGCTCGAGCAGCGTCGTGAGCGCGAGCGTGCGCCGCTCGACCTCGCTCGACAGCGTCTCCGCCGCGCGGTCGAGCATCTCCGGCAGCTCGCCGGTCGCCTCGCCGCTCGCGATCATGTGCACGAGCATCGGCGGAAACTCCTTGCCTGCCCCGAGCGCGCGCGCGAGCGGCGCCCCCTCGCGCACCCGCGACAGCGCGTCGAGCACGTTCGACTTCATCGCCTCGTTGGTGATCGTCGCCGCGCCCGTCTCGAGCGCGCGGATCAGCGGCACGCCACTGCCGGCGAGGATGCCCAGCGTCGAGGCGAAGCGGGCGGCGTTGACCCCGCGGATCAGGCGCCCGAACAGCGGCAGCTTCAGCAGCCGGCGGTGGAACGCGAGCTTCGCCGTCGGGGCGCGCAGCGAATAGCGGAACGAGACCACGAGCGCGACGACGCCGGCGAGCAGCACCAGGCCGTAGCTGCGGATGAACGCGGACACCTCGATCAGCGCGATCGTCAGGAACGGCAGCTTCTGCTTCGTCTGGCTGAAGACGCCGACGATCTGCGGCACCACGTAGGTGAGCAGCGCGACGATCACCGCCAGCGCGACGAAGGTCACGATCGCAGGGTACGTGAACGCGAGCTTGACCTTCGAGACGAGCGCGGTGCGCGACTCGACGTAGTCGGCCAGTCGCATCATCACCCGCGCGAGGTCGCCCGACTGTTCGCCGGCGCCGATCAGCGCCCGGTAGGTGTCCGGGAAATCGCGCGGGAACTTGCCCATCGCGTGGACCAGCGTCGAGCCACCGACGACTTCGCTGCGAACCGCCGCGAACCGGTCTCGCACGCGCGCGTGGTCGGCCTGCTCGACGACCGCGTTGAGCGCGCGCTCGAGCGGCAGGCGCGCGGTGAGGAGGCTCGCGAGCTGACGGGTGCAGACCGCGAGATCGGCGTCCTTCAGCCGCCCGCCGATCACCACCGACCCGGTCGCCTCGCGGTTCTCGACCGGTACCAGTTCGAGCGGCACCAGCCCGCGCTCGCGGATCATCGCGCGCGCCTGCCGCGCCGAGTCGGCGTCGAGGATGCCCTTCTCGAACTTTCCGTCGGGCTGCGCAGCCTCGAAGCGATAGGCGGGCATCAGCCGCCCCGCCCCGGCTCGGCGTCACGGACGCCGGCGCGCGCGTGCATCGAACGCAGGGCGCTGTCGCGCTGGCGGTGCCCGGCCACTAGTCTCGCGTGGCCCGGATCACTTCGTCCGGCGAGGTGACCCCGGCCTGCACCCAGCGCTGGCCGTCCTCCCGCATCGAGCGGAACCCGTTGCGGCGCGCCGCCTCGCGCAGCTCGTCCTCGCTCGCCCCGCGATGCACCAGCGCGCGCAGCTCGTCGCTGATCGTCACGAGTTCGTAGATGCCGGTGCGTCCCTGGAAGCCGGTCTTGTTGCATGCGAGGCAGCCGATCGCGCGCCACCCCTTCGTCAGCGGGTCGGGCTGGCGGCACTGCGGACACAGGCGGCGCACGAGTCGCTGCGCCGCGATGCCCAGCAGGCTCGACGACAGCAGGAACGGCTCGATGCCCATGTCGATCAGCCGGGTCACCGCGCTGACCGAATCGTTGGTGTGCAGCGTCGCGAGCACCAGGTGCCCGGTCAGCGACGACTGCACCGCGATCTGCGCCGTCTCCAGGTCGCGGATCTCGCCGATCATGATGACGTCCGGGTCCTGGCGCAGGATCGATCGCAACGCCTTCGCGAAGCTCATGTCGATGCGCGGATTCACCTGCGTCTGGCCGATCCCCTCGAGGTCGTACTCGATCGGGTCCTCGACGGTCAGGATGTTCGTCGAGCTCGAGTCCAGCCGCGACAGCGCCGCGTAGAGCGTCGTCGTCTTGCCGGAGCCGGTCGGGCCGGTGACGAGCACGATGCCGTGCGGCTGCCGCACCAGCTTGTCGAACGCGGCGAGCGTCGACGGTGCCATGCCGAGCTTCTCGAGGTCGAGGCGACCGGCCTCCTTGTCGAGCAGGCGGAGCACGACGCGCTCGCCGTGCCCCGTCGGCAGCGTCGACACCCTGACGTCCATCGGCCGCCCGCCGATGCGAAGCGTGATCCTGCCGTCCTGCGGCAACCGCTTCTCGGCGATGTCCAGGCTGGCCATGATCTTGATCCGCGACACCAGCGCCGCGTGCAGCTCGCGACGCGGGCGCACGATGTCGCGCAGCGTACCGTCGACCCGGAATCGCACGATCGAGTACGACTCGAAGGCCTCGATGTGGATGTCCGACGCGTTGTCGCGCGACGCCTGGGTCAGCAGCGCGTTGATCATCCGGATGATCGGTGCGTCGTCCTCGCTCTCGAGCAGGTCCTCGATCTTCGGGATGTCCTGCATCAGGCGAGACAGGTCGAGGTCGCCCGCGACCTCGTCGACCACCGATGCGGCCGACCCTTCCTGCTGCGCGTAGGCGCGCGAGATCGCCGCGGCGAGCTCCATCGGGTCCTTGCGCACCGGCACCAGCCGGTACGGCAGCGTGCGCGACAGCTCGGTGAGCGCGGCGACCGGCGTCCGTTCGCCGATCCACACTTCCATCGAGTCGCCGGCCAGCCCGGAGACCAGCAGCTGGTGCGTGCGCGCGAAGCCGTAGGGTACGAAGCGCGAGGGGGAAAGCGTCGCCATGGCGTTCGACCGGGTGCTGGCCGGCGCGGCTATTCGCCGCGCGGCGCGACGAAGCGCTCGACCTCGGGGGTCGGCGTCGCCGAACCAGGCCGCGACCCGACCCGTGACCCGTCCCGCGAGTCGGGCGCGCTCGGCGGGTAGGCGCGGTAGCCGCCGGCCTCGGCGCTGCCGCGGATCACCGGGATCGCCCGCACGACGCTGGGCGGGGTGCCGTAGCTCGATGCATCCGGCTCCGCCTGCGGCCGCGCCGACGGCGCCGGCGCGCGCTGAAGCCGCGACTGCTGCGGCATCTGCTGCGGTGGCTGCTGCAGCATCTGCGGCTGCGGCTGCGACTGGGACTGCGGCTGACGCAGCAGCGGCGCGGCCGGCGGGGCAACCGGCGCGATCGGCTGGCGCGACTGCCCGGCGTCGGAGCCGGCCGGTGGCGTGCGCGCGCCGGCGGCATCGCCACGTTCGCGAAGGTCCAGCAGCGGCGGTTGCGCCGGCGCGCCGCGTCGCTCGAGGACCGCCCCGACACCGGGTGCGATCGAGACCGGTTCGCGCGGCGGCACCGGCGCCCCGGGCGTGCCGGGCCGCGCCGGCAGCGGCTCGGCCGGCGGCGACTCGTATTGCGGCAGCGGCCAGCGGCGCGCCAGCGCCGCGTCGCTGCTGACCGTCCTCATGTAGTCGTAGCGGTTGGCGGTGACGTCCCACGACCCCGCCGGATCCTTGATGATCGTCGGGCGGAGGAACACCAGCAGGTTCGTGCGCCGGTGCGACCGGGTGTCGTAGCGGAACAGCCTGCCGAGCAGCGGGATGTCGCCGAGGATCGGCACCTTGCTCTCGCTGCCCTCGACCCGGTCCTCGATCAGGCCGCCGAGCACGACGACCTGGCCGTCGTCGACCAGCACGTTGGACTCGATCGCGCGCCGGCTGGTGACGAGGCCTGCCGCGAGCGACGCGTCCTGCACGTTCGAGACCTCCTGGAAGATCTGCATCTTCACGACGCCGCCTTCCGAGACCTGCGGCCGCACCCGCAGCGTCGTGCCGACGTCCTTGCGCTCGATCGTCTGGAACGGATTCGCGACCGCGGTGCCGGCGACGCCGGTGTACTGGCCGGTGATGAACGGCACGTTCTGGCCGATGATGATCCGCGCTTCCTCGTTGTCGAGGGTCAGCAGGTTCGGCGTGGCCTTGACGTTCGCGCCGGCATGCGTCTCCAGGGCGCGCGCGAGCAGGCCCAGGTTGACGACGGTCGAGGTCCCGTCCTGGCCGATGACGCTGCTGCTTCGCACCAGCCCGATGTTCAGCCCGGTGCCGAGCGACAGGATGTTCGCCGTCGCGTCGATGATGTTGCCGCCCGAACCGCGTGCCGGCAGGTTGGTGCCGCCGATGACCTGGTTGCCGCCGCTGCTGCTGGGGCTCAGGAACTGCCACTGGATGCCGAGTTCGGCCGCCTTGTCGGCACTGACCTCGACGATCAGCGATTCGATGTAGACCTGCGCGCGGCGCGAGTCCAGCTTGTCGATGACCGCACGGATGTTCCGGTACACCGGCTCGGGCGCGGTCACGATCAGCGAGTTGGTCGCCGGGTCCGCGGCGATGATCGCGCCACCGGCGTTGATCGTCACCGGACCCTGCTGGCCCTGCTGGTTGTTCTGTAGCGGCTGCGTCGCCTGGCTCAGCGCGTTCTGCTGGCCGGGGTTCTGCAGCGTCGCGAGCTGCTGGTTCTGCTGCGACAGCGTGCGTGCCGCCCCGCCGGCGAGCCCGCCGGCACCGGTGGCCTGGTCGCCCGCCAGCACCGCGCGAAGCACCTCGACCAGCTTCACCGCCTCGGCGTTGCGCAGGTAGATCACCCGCATGTTCGCCTGCGCCTCGTTGGCAGGCATGTCGAGGCGCTCGACGAGCGACTTCGCGAGCTGCATCTTCGCCGCACTGCTGGTGCGCAGCAGCACCGTGTTCGTGCGAGGGTCGGCGAGCACCGTCACCCGTTGCCCCGGGTCGACCGCGGCGCCCGGCGCACCGCCGCCGCGGGAGGTCTCGTCGATCAGCCGCGACACCGCGACGGCGATGTCGGCCGCGATCGCGTTGCGCACGGTGACGACCTCGACGTCGTTGGCCGCGCGCGGGTTGTCCAGGTTCGCGATGATGCGCGAGAGCCGGTTCAGGTTCGCCGCGTAGTCGGTGATGACGAGCGAGTTGTTGTTCGGGAACGCGGTGATGGTGTTGTTCGGCGAGACCAGCGGGCGCAGGATCGGGATCATGTTCGACGCCGACTCGTGACTCAGCTGGAAGATCTGCGTGACGATCTCGTCGCCGGTGCGCGACGGCACCCGGCCCGCCTCGACCGGACCCGACTGCAGCTTCGCGTCGGCCTCCGGCACGATCTTCACGAGGCTGCCCGCATCGATGACCGCGAAGCCCTGCTGGCGCAGCACCGTCTTGAGCAGCGAGAACGCGAGATCGCGGTTGACCGGCCGAGGCGTCTCCAGCGTGATCTTGCCGCGCACCCGCGGATCGATCACGAAGGTCCGGTTCAGCAGGTGACCGAAGGCGCCGACGACCGAATCGATGTCCGCATCCTTGAAGTTGAGCGTGATCGGCTCGGCCGTCAGCACGACCGCCGGCATCGCACCGAGTGCGCTCAGCACAATCAAAGACTTGGCAGCAATTCGTGATAGTCGACGCAAACTCACGCTCCTATTTTGATGATTGTACGCGTTCCATCCCGTCGACCCAGCAAACCCAGCAACGACTGTAGCCTCAGGCGCTCGGCCGGCTCGGCCTCGGCCGCCACGGTGGCCCTGAGGCCGGTGCGCGGCGTGAACGCGCCGCCGCCGCTCAGCCTGAGCGGGCCCTGGAGCGTCTCGATCCGCACCTGCGTCGTCGCGCCGGACGCGTCGACGTGGATCCGGTACGCGCCGAGCGGACGCACCGGCGTGAGCGACGACGCGATGTCGCGCAACTCCAGTGTCGCCTTTCCCTTGAACTGGTTGTTCTCGATCACCAGCGGCTGCCAGTTCGCCGCGAGCGACCCGGTCGGCTTGACGGTACTCCACGGCGAGCCCAGCCGGCCGAAATCGATGCTCGGGAGCTGCAGTGACCCCGCGCCGATGTCGAGTCTGCGCAACGTGCCGCCGATCGGCACCGGCGTGCCCATGCTCTCGTGGCTCGCCCGCGCCTGTAGCCGACCGAGGAGCAGCGGCCACGGCGAGACCTGCCAGCGCACGGTACCGGGGATCACGACGCCGGCCAGCGCCGCGGGGCCACGCTCGCTCGCCGCCCGTTCGTCGCGCGCGCGCTCGGTGACGAGGTCGACCAGCACCAGCCGGCCGGACCCGTTCCAGATCGAGCCGCTCGCGTCGGCCAGCCGCACGATGCCGTGGGTCGCCTTCGCGAGCGCCCAGTCGGCGAGCGTCGCGGGCGCGGTCAGCACGAAGGTCACGACGACGACGATCGCGACCAGCGACGCGATCAGCAGCGTGCGGAGCACGCCCGGGCGCCGCCGGTCGGCCCCCGCGGCGCGCCGCACGCCGCCGGTGCGCACCGCCGCGAATGCGCGCGCCCGAGCCGTGCCCTTGCTACTGGCCACGCCGCGGCGCTTCGAGCGCGAGCCGGCCGCTGACGATGCCGGCGGACTCGCGCGTCAGCGACAGGTCGACGACGCGCATGCGCGTGTCGCGCAGCGCCCCGTCGAGCCAGTACAGCCACTTCTCGTAGTCGGCCTGCCTGAAGCGCGCCTCGATCAGTTCGCCGGAGAGCTCGAGCTGCGCCAGCGACGGCGTCAGGCCCGCCTCCTCGAGCGACTGCTCGATGCGCCCGCGCAGCTGCGCCGCGCTCTCGTTCGCTTCCTGCACCGTGCGGGATGCGCTGCGCGCCTCGGCGGCCAGCTGGTCCATCTGCGCGAGATCGCTGCGCAGCACCGGCAGTTCGCGCGACAGCGACTGCCGGCCCTTCCAGGCAGGCTCGAAGGCGAGCAGCCAGCCGAGCACCACCAGCAGGAACATACCGGCGAACACCACCATGCGCCGATCGCGCTTCGTGAGGCCCGCCCAGCGGGCGATCAGTTGCTCGAGCACGCCGCCCTCACCCGCTCTGCACCGACACCACGGCCGTCGGATCGCGTTCGTTGTCGAACTGCAGCCGCAGGCCGCGCTGCGCACTGGCCTTGCGCAGGTCCTCGCGCAGCGCCGGCCGGGCAACCGCCTCCTGGCTGAACCGCACCTTCAACTTGCCGTCGCGGAACTCCAGCGCGGCGAGCCCTTGCTGCCCCTGCGGCCCGATCGCCTGCGAGAAGCTCGCGAGCAGCGGCAGGAAGTCGTCGGGCCCGGCGCGACCGCTCTGCGCACGCAGCACCGCGACGTTGCGCTTCATCTGGAGCACCGGATCGACGATCTGCTGCACGCCCGGAAACGCCGCACGGAACTTCGCGTTCATCGCACTCCTGATCGCGCGCTTCTCGCTCGCCTGCATCGCCCAGTGCAGATTCAGGCCGGCGAGCGCGGCCACGACGCAGGCGGCACCGAGCGCCGCCGGCAGCCGCCAGATCCGCCAGTCGAACTGGGCAATCGCGGCGCTCAGGCCCGATGCGCGCCCGGTCATCAGGTCGATCGGTGCGCCCGACAGCAGCGGCAGACGCGCGAACTCGACGTCGATCCCCAGATGGGCCGCGCCGCGGCGCACCGGCCCCTCCCAGGATTCGTCCTCGAGGAACGCGATCAGCTGCTCGGGCGCCTCGACGCGCGCGCCGGCGGTCTCGAGCAACGCGACGACCGCCTCGGCGCGCGCCTGCGCGTCGCCGCCGCCGTGCCAGCCGATGCCGTGCAGCGCGCCGGTGCGCAAGGTCAGCGCGCCGTGAAGCGCGGCGAGCGACCAGTCGGTCGGCGCCAGCGGCAGCACCAGCTGCGCGGGCCACCATGCCTCGACCCGGATGTTGCGCCGATCGAAGGCGCCGACGACGAACTCGACCCAGTCGCGATCGATCACCGCGATCAGCCGCTTGCCGCCCTCGGTCAGCGGGCCCGGCACGATCAGGCACTTCGCCGGATCCTGCAGCAGGTACTCCTCCACCAGGTTCGGCAATGCCTGGCGGAGCTTGGCGCCGGCCAGCGGGGGCACCACCACCTCGATCAGGTTCACGTCGCGCGGGTCGGCGACGAGCCGCACCTGCCGCACCTGCCCGAGCGCGTCGAGCGAGGCCCGGCGCGCGAGCGGGTTCGGCTCGCCGCCGACGTGCACGAGCAGCGTCGGCTCGGTGCCGAACGCGCGCTCGCCGACGCTGCGCGGCGGCAGCCAGACGATCGCCTGGTTTCGTTTCAGTTGCGGTGTTGCCATACGACCTTGACCGACTGGGACGCCTGATTCCCGGTGCGATGCAGCAATGTCTCGGTGAGGGACTCGATCCGATCGTAACGGATGAGCCCGCCGATGATGAACCAGTTCGTAGATACGTCGACCAACTGTCTGATTTCCGGCGACTTTTGCCCGCCGGCGCTGTCGATCGCGAGGTCGACCGAGCCGTAGGGCTTGGTCTCCCGATTGCGCACGAAGCGCTTCGCCTGGCCCAGCGAGATATCGAGCACCGCCGCGATGACCTCGGCCGACGCGGTGTGCAGGTTGATCTTGCTCGGCTCGGGCAGCACGATCGCATGCGGCTGCAGCTTCTGGAGCGCCGCCGAGTCGAAGCCGGGCAGGTCCGACAGATCGGTGAGGCGCATCAGCGGCGGCAGCGTCGCCGGCACCACCCGGTTGTCGACGACGGTCGGGCGCGCATTCATCAGGCGAATCACCAGCGCCGACTCGAGTTGCTCCGGCAGGCCGAGGCCGACGAGCAGGCGGCGGAACGCGGCGCGCTGGAGGTTGTCGGGCCGGCCGCCGGCGTCGACCAGGTTGTTGACGTTGTAGCGCGCCTGCGCGTCGACGATCTGCCCGGCGAGAAAGGCGTCGCGCGAATCGTCGGTGATCGGCTGGCCGCCGGTCACGGTCGCGTCGAGCTTCGTCTCGGGGATCGGCTGTGCCCACACCTCGATCGGGTGGTCGACCGTCGTCGTGCGAAGATCCGACGCGAGCACCACGCGCGCCCAGTCGACCGCGGCACGCTCGACCCAGCGGGTCTGCGCGAGCGACGCGCGATTCTCGATCGAACGGATCGACACGTTCATCCGGTAGAACAGCGCGTTCACCAGCACCGCGGCGAGCGTGACGACCAGCAGCGCGGTGATGATCGCCGCGCCGCGCTCGCGCCTCGGCACGGCGACGGCAGGGGGATCGACAGCGGGATCGGCAGCGACATCGGCAGCCGCAGCGGCATCGACGAAGCGGCAGTCCGTGCGGCGCATGCTAGTCGGCCACCGAGTAGATGCGGGTGAACTGCTGGCCGTCGTCGCGCACCAGCGTCAGCTCGATGCCGTTGACGAAGCCGATCGTCGCGTCGAGCGCCTGCTGCTGCGCGAGGCGCTGCGCCTCGCGCGCGGCGGCGCGCCGGTCGAGCTGCTGATTGCGTGCCGATTGCTCGTCGGCCGGCCCGACCACGCCGCCCTGGCTGGCGAGGAGCGCGGCGCGCCGTGCCGCCGTCTTCGCGGCCTGCATCGTCCGCAGCTGCTCGAGCCGCTGCACCAGCAGCGGCGCGTCGAGCCACGCGCCGTTGCGACCGGCCGTGCCGGCGCCACCGCCCTGGGCAGGACCCGCGGTCCCGCCCGCCGTGCCGAGCGCGGTCGTGGCACCCGTGCCGCTGTCGACCCAGCCGCGGAACCGGATCTCGCGCACGCGCCCGAGCAGCGGCTGCCACACCAGCGCGCCGACCGCATTGCCCTGCGTGTTGTCGAGCGCCGCTGCCTGCCACTGGCCGAAGCCGCGCATCAGCACGCCGCCGCGCACCTCGTAAACGACGCGCTGGATGCGCGTCGGCATGCCGGTGCGGTCGACCTCGCGCAGCATCTCGAGCGACTGCGCATTGCCCTCGCCCGCGATGCGCACCTGCAGTTCCGGCTGCCCGAGCTCGAGCATCCGGACCGGCGTGCTGTGGGCGAGGTCCTCCTCCATCTGCGACATCGCGAGCGTCAGCGATCGCAGCTCGGCGGACTCGGTCTCGAGGCGGGTGCGCGTCTGCAGCACCGTGTCGAGACCGCGCCAGCTCAGCAGCGCGAGCACCGCCATCAGCGCGATCGCGATCAGCAGTTCGAGCAGCGTGAATCCGCACGCACCCGCGCGGCGACGGCCGCGACACCGGAGCGCATCGTCTGCGCCGACCGCCAGGGCATGTGTGTCGCCGGTGGACGTCATCGCACCGTCGTCGCGAAACCGATCAGCCGGGCCAGCCGCTGCCCGTTCTGTTCGCTCGCGTCGAAGACCCGGATGTCCACACGCCTGAAGTTGGGATTGGCGGTCGTCTGGACCTCCTGCTCGCAGCGCAGCTGCAGATCGCCCTGGTCGCACTGGAACGCGCGGCGGCCGATCGCCGGCAGCTGGCCACGCTCGATTCGAATCTGCGCGAGGTGGTTCTCCGCGCTCCACTGCGCGAGCGTACGCTTGCGAAGCTCGGTCGCGCTGACCGTCAGCGAGCCTGCGGCCCGGATCGACGCCATCAGCGCGACCGCGACGATCGTCAGCGCCACCAGCACCTCGATCAGCGTGAAGCCGCGCTCAGCGCTGGTCGAGCACATCGAAGCTGCCCAGCCCGTTCGCCGCGATCTCCTCGTCGAGCCCCTCGCGACGCAGGCGCACCCGGAACGGCGGGTCGACCATCTCGCGCCCGAACTCCAGCACGTCCAGCCCGTCGGCGCGGACCAGTTCCACGCGGGTCGGCGCCTCCCAGGCGCGCGGGCGCAGCAGCTGGTCGCCCTCGAGCGGGCGCCACTGCCGGTCCTTGAAGATCACGAAGCGATACTCGCTCGCGTCGCTGACGAAGCGGATCGGCGCGCCGCGCACCTGCGCCTCCTCCCGCGCGAGGCTCAGCAACTGCGCGAGCCGCTCGGCCTCCTGCCGGAAGGCCCTGGCCGGATTCGGACCGCCCGACACGGCGACGAGCGACACGATGATCGCGCCGATCACCAGCGCGACGAGCAGCTCGATCAGCGTGAAACCGGACCTGCGCGCGACGGCCGCCGTGCGTCGGGCCGTCGGGAACGGCAATGCCTCAGAGCGCCCAGTTGCCGATATCGGCATCGGTGCCCGCCCCCCCGGGCTGACCGTCGGCGCCGAACGAGAACACGTCGACCTCGCCGTGGATGCCCGGGTTCATGTACTGGTAGGGCTTGCCCCAGGGGTCGTTCGGCAGCTTGTCGAGGTACTGCTTCCAGTTGCCGGCCGGCGGGCCGGCGGCGGGCCGGGCCACGAGCGCGGCAAGGCCCTGGTCGGTGGTGGGGTATCGGGAGTTGTCGAGCCGATACAGCTTGAGCTGCTGCATGATCTGCGCGATGTCCTGCTTGGCGGCGATCACCCGCGCCTCGTCGGGGCGCGTCATCACGCGGGGCACCACCAGCGCGGCAAGCACGCCCAGGATCATGATCACCACCATCAGTTCGATGAGGGTGAAGCCACGGGCCCTGGTGCGGCCTTGGTTTTTTTGCATCGCGTTATTCAAGCAAAGAATGAGCAGAGTTGGGCAAGCACGTATGATAGCAGTTGGTTTTGACCAACATGCGGCTCGTCGAGCGGCATCCTGCCGATGCGAAGTACCGTCACCCTCGCCCGTCTGCTCTCGCTGCTGCTGCTGCTCTCGCTCGCCGGCATCGTCACCTACTGGGCGACGCGCCTGCTCGCGCCGCCGGTGGCGGTCGCGCCGTCCGGGTCGATCGGGGATGTCGGCAGCAACGTCAACCTGACGCCGGCAGCCGCGGTGTTCGGCGTGCCCGGTGCTGCGGTCGCGGCGGCGCCGCCGGTCACCAACATCGACGTCCTCGGCGTCGCCGAATCGGGCGAACGCGGCGTCGCGATCCTGTCGGTCGACGGCAAGCCGGCGTCCGCGTTCGCCGTCGGCGACCGGATCGACGACGCGACCACCGTCGCGTCGGTCGGGATCGAGACCGTCGTGCTCGATCGCCGCGGACGCAGGCTCGAACTCAAGTCGCCCGCACGCGGCTCGCTCGCCGTGCTCTCGAGCGGGATCGGACAGGTGCGCGATCCGAACCGGCCGGTTCCGGCCGGGCCGCCGCCGGCGGCACCCGCGCAAGCCCCGGCCGGCGCGGCGCCGGGCGCACCGTCACCCGCACCAGGCGGGTCGTCGCCCCCCGGCCCGCCCGCCGCCCCGCGCAACGTCGGTGCCGCGCCGTCGCCCGCGCCCGGCCCCCAGCCCGGGCAGAACGCGCCGCGCGCGGCGACCGGCACGCTGCCCGAGCCACGCGCCCAGACCGGGCCGCTCGTGGCCGGGCCCAACATGTCGCCGGGCAATCCGGCGTTCCAGCGGCTGCGCTGAGCGACGGCGACCCGCCGGCCCACGGCTGCCGGACCGCGCCGGGCTGCCGGCCTATAATCTGACCGTAGGGTCACGCTGGCCGCGCCTCGAGCGGCATCGGCGGGTATGCCCGCCTGCCCGGAAGCAGCAAGAACCGATGACCACCCGCACCGCCCCCCGCAAGTCGTTCCGCGAGACACAGTTCGAACTGCGCGGCGAGGCGATCCTCGACGCGACGAACCGGCTGCTCGGCGAAAAGGGCTTCGAGGCGATGGTGATGGACGACATCGCGGCCGAGGTCGGCGTCGCCAAGGGCAGCCTCTACAAGCACTTCGAATCCAAGGAAGCGCTGGCCGGGGCGGTGATGACGCGGCTGCTTCGCCAGACCGGCGCGGCGCTGGACGCACTCGATCCGTCCTCGCCGGCGATCGAGCGGCTCGAGGCACTGCTGCGCTGGACGCTCGAGCAGCGACTGCACGGCGGCGTGCCGCACCTGCCCTCCACCAGCAAGGCGCTCCAGCAGAGCCTGATGGCCAACGCCGCCTACGTCGACGAGGTGATGGCGCTGACGGAGCGGATCGGCGAGTTGATCGTCCAGGCGAAGGCGGACGGCGACATCGACCCGTCCTTCGACGACCAGCTGATCCTCTTCACGCTCTACGCGCGCACCTGCGACCCGACGCTCGACTTCCTGAAGGCGGGCAGCGAGATGCGCGACGACGCGATCGTCGAGCAGATGACCCGCTCCTGTTTTCGTGGCCTGCGGGCCGGCTCCGGGACGAACGAAGGCCGATGAAGACCTATCTCGCGCTGATGCGCCACGTGCTCGAGCACGGCGTGCAGAAGACCGACCGTACCGGCACCGGCACCCGTTCGGTGTTCGGCTGGCAGATGCGCTTCCCGCTCGCCGAGGGCTTCCCGCTGGTGACCACCAAGCGGCTTCACCTGAAGTCGATCGTGCACGAACTCCTGTGGTTCCTGCAGGGCTCGACCAACGTCGGCTACCTGCGCGAACACGGCGTGACGATCTGGGACGAGTGGGCGGACGACCGCGGCGAGCTCGGTCCGGTCTACGGCAGCCAGTGGCGGGCGTGGCCGACGCCCGACGGGCGCCACATCGACCAGATCGCCGGCGTCGTCGACGCGATCCGCCGCACGCCGGACTCGCGCCGGCTGGTCGTTTCGGCGTGGAACGTCGGCGAGCTGGACGCGATGGCGCTGGCGCCGTGCCACGCGCTCTTCCAGTTCTACGTCGCCGACGGCAGGCTCTCCTGCCAGCTCTATCAGCGCAGCGCCGACATCTTCCTCGGCGTGCCGTTCAACATCGCGTCGTACGCGCTGCTCACCGAGATGGTCGCGCACCAGACGAACCTGGCACCGGGGGACTTCGTCTGGACCGGCGGCGACTGCCATCTCTACGCCAACCACCTCGATCAGGCGCGCGAGCAGCTCGCGCGCGAACCGTTTGCGCTGCCGCGACTGCGCTTCGCGCGCAAGCCCGCGTCGATCTTCGACTACCGGTTCGAGGACATCGCGTTCGACGGCTACGTCGCGCACCCGTCGATCCGGGCACCCATTGCGGTCTGAGCCGGCGCCGGGCGTCACGATCGTCGTCGCGCGCGGGCGCAACGGCGCCATCGGATCGGGCAATCGGCTTCCGTGGCACCTGCCGGAAGACCTCGCCCACTTCAAGCGCACGACGATGGGCCACACGATCGTGATGGGACGCAAGACCTGGGACGCGATCGGCAGGCCGCTGCCGGGGCGCCGCACGATCGTCGTGAGCCGCGGGAGGCCCCCGCTGCCAGACGGCGTGCTGCTGCAATCCGGCCTGACCGAAGCGATCGACGCCCACGCCGCGAGCGCGCACGCCGACGAGCCGCTCTTCGTCGTCGGCGGCGCCGAGATCTACCGGCAGGCGCGCGCGATCGCGACGCGGATGATCGTCACCGAAGTCGATCTCGCGCCCGAGGCCGACGCGTGGTTCGACGATCCCGACCCGGTGACCTGGGAAACGGTCCGGCGGGAACCGCACACGGCGCGGGACGGTCTGCGTTACGCGATCGTCGAGTATCGGCGCCGCACCCATGGTGGCACGGAGGCCGTGGTGGTAAATTCCGGCCGCAAAGGCTCACATTCCGACACACGCACCGTTTCATCGAGAGGCTTCGACATGCATTCCACGCACCGCATCGACCTGGTCTCCGCCCGGGCGAAGCGCTCGCTCCTCGCGCTCGCCGCGGCGGCCTGCTTCGGCACGGCTGCGCTCGTCCCGGCCACCGCGTCGGCGGTCACGCTGAAGTGGGCCGCGCAGAACGACGTGCTCACGCTCGACCCGCACTCGCAGAACCACGCCACCACGAACGGCATCCTCCAGCACGCGTACGAAGGGCTCACGCGATACGACCGCGACTACAAGGTCGAACCCTCGCTCGCCACCTCGTGGAAGCAGACGACGCCGACCGAGTGGCGCTTCAACCTGCGCAAGAACGTCAAGTTCCACGACGGCTCGCCCTTCTCCGCCGACGACGTGCTGTTCAGCTTCGATCGCGTCAAGAATTCCGGCGGGTCGATGACGATCTACACGACCGGCATCAAGGAGATCCGCAAGGTCGACGACCACACCGTCGACTTCATTCTCGAGAAGCCGGTGCCGATCCTGCTTCGCAACATCATCGACTTCAAGATCGTCAGCAAGATCTGGGCGCAGAAGAACAAGGCCGAGAAGGCGCACGACCTGAAGTCGAAGGAAGAGAACTTCGCCTCGCGCAACGCCAACGGCACCGGCAGCTACGTGATCAAGTCGTGGGCGCCCGACCAGCGCATCGTGATGGAGCGCAACAAGGACTGGTGGGACAAGACGCCCGGCAACGTCGACGAGGTGATCTACACGCCGATCAAGCAGGACGCGACGCGCATCGCCGCGCTGCTCTCGGGCGAGGTCGACCTCGTCACCGACCTGCCCACCCAGGACGTCTCGCGGCTTCGCCAGAACGCGGCGCTGAAGGTGCTCGACGGGCCGGAGGTGCGCACGATCTTCATCGGCCTCGACCAGTTCTCCGACGAGCTCAAGTACTCGGGCGTGCAGGGCAAGAATCCGTTCAAGGACGTCCGCGTACGCAAGGCGCTGAACCTCGCGACCGACGCCGAGGCGATCAGGCGCACCACGATGCGCGGGCTCTCGATCCCGGCGAACATCATGGTCGCGCCCGGCGTGAACGGCTGGAGCAAGGAGCTCGATACCCGGGCGCCCGTCGACCTGAAGGCCGCCAAGGCGCTGCTGGCCGAGGCGGGCTATCCCGACGGCTTCGAGTTCACGCTCGACTGCCCGAACAACCGCTACGTCAACGACGAGGAAATCTGCCAGGCGCTGGTGGGCATGTGGGCGCGCATCGGCATGAAGACGCGGCTGAACGCGATGCCCTTCGCCCAGTTCATTCCGAAGCTCGAGAAGCTCGATACCAGTGCCTACCTGCTCGGGTGGGGCGTCGCGACCTACGATGCGCTGTACTCGCTGCAGTCGCTGGTGCGCACCAAGACCGGCGGCGCCGACGGCAACTACAACGTCGGCCGGATCAGCAACCCGAAGATCGACGAGCTGATCGACGCCGCGAAGGTCGAGACCGACACGGCCAAGCGAGACAAGATGCTCGCCGACGCGCTGCGCATGACGGCCGAGAACTACCACTACGTGCCGATCCACCATCAGATGCGGCCGTGGGCGATGAAGAAATCGGTATCGACGGTCCACAAGTCCGACGACCGGCCCGAGAGCAAGTTCGTGACCATCGCGCCGTAGGCGGCGCGCGCCGGTCGCTTCAGGACGCCGCGGCGCTCCGCGAGTCGGTCGCCGCGGCGGGCGATGCCCTGCCGCGCTCGACCACGATGCCGACCTGCGCGGCGCGCGGCACGATCCCGGTCTTCGCGATCCGGAGCCGGATGCCGGCCGCGCCGAAACGCGCCTCCAGCGCGTCGCACAGGTGCCCGGCCAGGCGCTCGAGCAGCGAGAAGCGCTGGCTCGCGCACTCGGTACCGATCAGCGCGGCGACGGCAGCATAGTCGATCGTGTCCTGGATCCGGTCCGAGGCCTGCGCGCGCTCGTGCGGCACCGTGATCTCGACGTCCACCCGGAGCACCTGCAACGCGGCCCTCTCGTGTGCGCCGACACCGATGAACGCATCGACGGAGAGGTCCTGCACGAAGATCGTCTGCATGTGCGATGGCGGCGCGACGCGCCGGCCGGGGCAAGCTCGGGGGACGGTTAGAATACCCCATCGCCTCCGTAGCTCAGTGGATAGAGCATCCCCCTCCTAAGGGGAGGGTCGCACGTTCGATTCGTGCCGGGGGCGCCACCGCCCGCCCGCGGCGCGCGAGTCGCCTTTCACCGTCGTCGCGGCGCATCCAGTCCGTCCGATCGCGCGTAGTACCGGCAGATGCGTCCCGCATCGAACGGGCAGTCGCGCCACATCCAGCCGTCGACGCGGCGCGCCTGCCCGCAACCGCCGCGCTGCGGCCTGACGGAGGTGGACGATGGTCGGATACTCGAGGAATCGGAATGCACGGTGGCTGGCGGGGCTTGCGTCGGGACTGCTCGCGCTGACCGCGGCCGGCGGATGCGCGCGGGCGCCGGGCGCATCGGACGCGGGTCACGGCATGGACGGTTCGATCGCGCCGCAGGTTCGCACGCACGACGTCGCCGTCGCACCCCGAATGCGCGACGGCGAACTGAAGGTGCCCGCGGACTACCGCCGCTGGCCGGTGTTCCTCGTGGGCATCGACAAGCCCGACAGCGGACAGATCAGGGACATCTACATCGATGCGCTCGCCCATCGGACGGCCGAGGGCGATCCGTTCCCGATCGGAACGGTGTCGGTGATGGAGATCTGGACCGCGCAGCGAACCGGCGACGGCGCACTGCGACGCACGCCCGACGGCAGGCTGGTGAAGGACGCGCTCGCGTCGATCTTCGTGATGGGCAAGAGCGCGGGCGCCGGCGAACTCGTGTCGCCGGCCCTGCGCAACGGCGACTGGGTCTACGCGTCCTACGGCAGCGACGGCACGACCCCGGGCGGCCCGCCCGCCGCCGCGTGCCGAAGCTGCCATCTGGCGCAGGCGTCGAAGGACTGGGTGTTCCGCTACGACGAGTACTTCGCGTCGCGCAGGCGCTGAGTACGTCGCGTCGCGCAGGCGCCGACGCGCTCGTCGCCAGGCGGCCGCCGGTGGCGCGTCGGCCCGCCGACCCCGCCCGCCACGGGCAGGGTCGGCGGACATCCTCACGCGGCCTCGTAGACCGCGAACACCTTGTTCGAGTTGAATACCGCGGTCTCGACGAATTCGCTCCACGCGAGGCGCGCCCCGATCGTTTCCATCGCGCCGAGCAGCGGACACCAGTTCAGCACCTCCTGCTGGCCCGCCTTCTCGAAGGATGCGAGCGGCGTCTCGCGCCAGCGCGCGTAGTCGCCGGCGAGCATCGCGTCGTAGAGCGCGCGATCGGCGACGGTATCCGGCCGCAACCGCCAGGTCTGGTCGCACAGGAAGGCGTGCGACCAGCTCGACGACGCGATCACCGCGACCCGCCACGGCGAGGCCCGCAGCAGCCGCGCGGTCTCGGCACCGAGCGCCATGCAGCGTGCAGGCGACGGTGACGGCGGGTCGAATTCGACCGGGTCGTCGAAGCGCGTCAGGAAGCCCTTGCACGAGATCACGCGGCGCCCGTAGCAGTTGATCGGCACCGTGACCGTCGGCCAGGGCCAGCCGGCACGGGCGTAGTCGAGGTAGAGGATCGCGTTGCCGAAGGCGTGCGCGAAGCCTTCGTGATGCAGCGGCCGATACGCGTACGCGACGTCGATGCCGGCTTCGATCAGCCCGCCGGCCAGGTAGCGCCCCAGCGCCTGGTGCCCACGCACGCGGTAGCGCTTGTCGGGTCCCTCGTTCCAGACGTTGGGCTTGCCGCCCTCGGCCATCGACGAGCGCTGCGCCTGGCGCCACGGCTCGAAATCGAGATCGGGGTACGCGCACACCGTGAACGCCGGCACGACGTCCTCGCGAAAGTTCTCGTACTGGTCGTCGCCCCAGATCAGCACGGCGTCCGGCTGGAACGCGTCGAGCGCGCGACGCACGGCGGCGAGCGCGGAGACCATCGCGCCACGGTGCGTCGCGGCCGCCGCGACACTGCCGTCGTCGGCCCATTCGCGACGCATCGCATCCGGCCAGTTGGCCGGATCCTTCTGCGCGGCAGGGATCGCGGGATCCTCGAGCGTGTAGCGCAGGATCCCCGACATCCGATCGTCCGGGAGACTGAGCGGCGGATAGTGGGACAGGCCAAGGCCCAGGATGTCGGCCATGCGGGACACCTTGTGGTCGTGGGGCGCGCGCGCCGATGCCGTCGCGGCGCGGCGGCATCGCCCCTAGAATCGCGCGATGCCCTCACTGTACCTCGTTCGTCACGCCCAGGCCTCGTTCGGCGCCGCCGACTACGACCGCCTCAGCGAGATCGGTCACCTGCAGGCGCGTCGCCTCGGCACGTACTTCGCAACGCGCGGCATCGGCTTCGCGCACGCGTGGTGCGGCACGCTTCGCCGGCAGCGCGAAACGCTCGCCGGCGTCGTCGACGGGTTGCGCGCGGACGGGCAGGCGCCGCCTTCGGTGCAGGCGCACCCGGGCTTCGACGAATACGACCCGCACCCGCTGTTGCTCGCGCACGCGGCGCACGGCGGCGCGCCCGCGGGCGCTGCGACGGACGCGGCGTCGCTGTCGGATCCCGCCGCCGCCCGGCGCGCGCACTTCCGGCTG
This sequence comes from Lautropia sp., assembly GCA_050248115.1. Taxonomy (GTDB): domain Bacteria; phylum Pseudomonadota; class Gammaproteobacteria; order Burkholderiales; family Burkholderiaceae_E; genus Lautropia. The sequence goes on along the minus strand of JBFWSZ010000003.1, from coordinate 352,307 downwards.
CTGCGCGACGCCCTGCTCTGCTGGGCGCGCGGCGACTGTGCCCGCAGCGGCCACCGCAGCTTCGGCGAGTTCCAGCGCGACGCCCACGCGGCCTTCGAGCAGGCGTGGCGCGGGCTTCGCGACGCCGCGACGCGCGCGCCGCACGGCGACCTGCTGATCGTCAGTTCCGGTGGCGCGATCGCCGCGATCCTCGCGCGCCACCTGGGCATGCCGGACCCCGGGTTCGTCGCACTGAACCTCGAGGCGTACAACACCGGCGTCGCCGAGTTCCGGATCGGGACGAACGCGGTGCACCTCATCGGCATCAACGCGATCGCCCACCTGGACACGCCGCAGGGACGCGCGCTCGTGACGCACGCCTGAGGCGCGAACGCGCTCAGCGGGCTTCGAGCCGCCCGAGGTCCATGCCCTCGAGCACCGCAGTCAGCGCGTCGAGGTCGAAACCGCGTGCGTCCGCCTTCACCATCACGCCGTTCGCGAGGATCGTCGTCGACTCGGCGCGCGAACCGTCCTTGAAGCGCTTCTCGATGACCCGGCGCCGACCGACCTCGCGCGCGCGCTCGACCGTGGTGTCGGTCTCCTTCTCCCCGGTATGCAGGCCGGCGAAGGCGCTCAGCAGCCCGGACGCGCCGCCTGCATCGAGCACCTCGATCTCGATACGCCGGTCGCTGGAACCGTAGGTGGCGCTCGCGGTCGAGCCGCCGATGCCGACGACGCTGCCGTCGCTGACCTCGAATCGCTTGCGGGCGAGGCCCGCCAGTTCGGCCGGCAGCCACGACTTGAGCGTCTGCGCCGGAATCGGCTGGCGATCGGCATTGGCCTCCACCGGCTCGCGCACGCCCGACTCGAGGCGGCGCGCCACCTCCTCGATCTTGCGGCTGGCCTTCTCGATCCCCGACTGCGTCGTGCGGATCTCGCCGCCCGGCGTCGCGATCGTCACCTGCGCGTCGTCCGCCCCCACGCCGGCGCCGCCGCGCCAGCCGATCGCGCCCATGACCATCGACAGGACGATCGAGGCGACGAACAGCACGAGCAGGTAGGGCACCGACTTTCCCGGTGCCGACTTCATGATCACCGGCAAGCCCTTGAAGATCAGGTAGAGCGAATAGAGCGCGCCGATCAGCCCGACGAAGGACAGCATCGGGACGATCGCCGCGAAGCTGCCGACCAACGCGCCGGCCGCGCCGTACGACACCAGGGCGAACGCACGGCGATAGCTGCGGATGCCACCGAACACCGGCGCCAGCGCGGACACGATCGCGGCCGAGATCGACACCATCAGCAGCAGCACGACCAGCCCCTGCAGCGCGAAGCGCAGGCTGGTGCCGAACCCGTAACGCACGGTGACACCGAAGCCGCCGGTGCCGAAAAGCCACATCCCGAGCAGCCCGGCGAGCGCGCCCAGGCTCGCGAGCGGCAGCAGCCAGCCGGTCGCGACCGCGGACACCGGCGGATCCTCCTCGTCGATGCGCGCCCACGCGCCGACGGGGTCGAGCAGCATGGCCTTCACGCGCGATGGCAGGTTCATGGATGCACTCCCTCCTGATGCCCGATAAAATAGCCCGATGTGGACGACCTTGCCCACCCTTTCGCGACGAGTCCGCGCGTACCCTCGCAGGCGCGCGCCGCATTGACCGCGCACCACGCCGGTCCGCGTCGCAGCGCGGCCGAACAGGCCCGGCTCGACGCCGCGATCAAGCAGCTCTTCGAAGAAGCGATCACCTTCAACGTCACGCTCGGCGTCGAGGTGCTCGACTGTTCGCCAGGCGCCGCCCGCCTGCGCATCCCGATGCAGCCCGCGTTCGTCGGGCACTTCCTCTACGGTCGACTGCACGGCGGCGTGATCTCGGCGACGCTGGACAACGCCGGCGCGCTCGGCCTGATGTGCGCGCTCGGCGAGAAGTTCAACGACGAGACGAGCGAGCAGATCATGGCCCGTTTCTCGCGCATGGGCACGATCGACCTTCGGGTCGACTACCTGCGTCCCGGGCTGGGCGCCCACTTCATCGCGAGCGCCAGCGTGACCCGCCTGGGCGGGCGGGTCGGCTCGACGCAGATGGCGCTGCACAACGACGCCGGCCTGCTCATCGCCACCGCGGCGGGTGCCTATGTCGTTGCCTGAGCGGCTCGCGTTCGTCGATCTCGAGACCACCGGCGGCAACAGCACGAGGGATCGGATCACCGAGATCGGGATCGTGCGCATGGCCGAGGGCCGGATCGTCGACGAGTGGTCGAGCCTCGTCGACCCCGGGATCGCGATCCCGCCGGAGATCCAGGCGCTCACCGGCATCACCCAGGCGATGGTGCGCGACGCACCGCGCTTCGACGCGCTCGCGGCCGGCGTGCGCGAGCGGCTCGCGGGCCACACCTTCGTCGCGCACAACGCCCGCTTCGACTACGGCTTCCTGAAGAGCGCGTATCGCAGGCTCGGCGAACGATTCGGCGCCGACGTGCTGTGCACCGTGCGGCTGTCGCGCCACCTGTTCCCGCAGCACGCGCGGCACGGGCTCGACGCGCTCGTCGAGCGCCACGCGCTCGGCGGCGCGGACCGGCACCGCGCGCTGGGCGACGCGCGGCTGATCGCGCATTTCTACCGGGACGTCGTGCTGGCCGGTGCGCGCGAACCGCTGGAAGCGGCGCTCGCGCTGCTGCTCAAGCGCACGGTGTTGCCGGCTAACCTGCCGGAAGGCCAGGTCGACGCACTGCCGGAGGCGCCCGGCGTGTACGTGTTCCGGGGGCTCGGCGCGATGCCGCTCTACGTCGGCAAGGCGATCAACCTGCGCGAACGCGTCTTCAGTCACTTTCACGCCGACAGCCGACTGGGCAGCGACGCACGCCTCGCGCTCGAGGCGCACGCGCTCGCGTTCGAGGAAACCGCCGGCGAATTCGGCGCCCTGGTGCGCGAGGTCGAGCTGATCCGCACGCTGGCGCCGCTCTACAACGTCGCGCTGCGACGGCGCGCCGGCAGCGGTTTCCTGGAGCTCGCGCCGCCGACCGACGCATCGGGCGCGTCGTCGATCCGCTTCGTGCCGGGCGCCGAGGTATCGCCCGAGCGGCTCCGCTCGCTCGCGCGCCCCGCTATCGCGCCGCAGGCGGCGCGGTCGAGCGAGCAAGAGACCTTCCCGCTGGACGCGCCTACCCTGTACGGACCCTTCTCGTCGCGCCAGAGCGCGCGCGCCGCGCTGTCCGCGCTGGGCCGCGAGCACCGGCTCTGCGACAAGGCGATCGGGCTGTGGCGCGGCGAGCGGGCGTGCTTCTCGCGACAGGTCGGACGATGCCTGGGCCTGTGCTGCGGCGAGGAAAGCGCCGCGGCCCACCACGCGCGGCTGGCGACGGCGCTCGACGCGCACCGCGTCGTCGCGTGGCCCTTCGCCGGACCCGCGCGCTTCGTCGAGCACGATCCGTCGCGCCGGCTGAGCACGCACCTCTTCTTCGACCACTGGTGCAACCACGACCCGTCGACCGGTCGGACCTCCGGCTTCGACGCCGACGTCTACAAGCTGCTGCGCCGCATGCTGAAGCGCGCGCCCGAGGCCTTCGAGCCATTGGGCGGTACTGGCGGTACTGGCGGTACTGGCGGCACCGGCGGCGCGGCGCTCGGCGCGGTCGACCGGGACGACGCGCCGCCGACGCGAACGCCGGCCGCGACCACGCTCGCCGGATGACGAGGAGGCCGCCTTGAACCCTTCGACGATCGATCGCGAACACGAGAGGCCGGCACGGTCGAACCCGCCGCTCGCCGGGCCGGCGCTGCGCGCGGCGCTGATCGCGCTGACCTTGTTCGCGATCCTGGTGCTCGCGTACCGGCTGACGGCGACGCCCGACTATGGACCGCTCGCCCGGCTGCTCGAGGTGCAACGATTGCCGGACGTGCCTGCAACCGCCGGCGACGACCTGGATGCGACCGCGCGCGCCGTGCTCGCGTCTCTCGACGCCGACACGCAGGCAACCGGGGCGCCCTCGCGGGTCGCGCGGGAACACGGCACGCTGCACGCGGGCGGCGACGGGCGTCCGACGTGGGCGGTGATCGACGTTCCCGCGGACGCTGCCGACGCGCAGGCCGATCCGCGGCAGCGTTCGGAGACGGGCGGAACGGTCGTCGAATTGAGGACGGTCCTCGGCTCGCGCGTGCAGGCCTGGGAGGCCGATCCGGCGCCGCGATTCATCGGCGAGGCGACGCGCGCCGACGCGCGCCGCAACGCCGACGCCGACCGCGTGGTCGCGACCACGCGCGGCTTCGCGATCGCCATGGACCGGAGCGCCGCACTCGCCACCCGGCTGCTGGTTCGCGTCGAGACCTCGGCGCGCTCGGCGATCGACGTGGTGCGCATGCCGGCCGTCGAACTCGCCGGCCTGCTGCAGGAGCGCGAGCGACGCGGCGGCATGCTGCTCGGCGCGATGCTGACGCTCGCCTGCCTCAGCCTGCTGATCGCCGCGATCACCGGTGAACGCAACTACCTGCTGTTCGCGGCGCTCGCCGCCTTCTCGATGCTCAGCGCCGCATTCACCGCAGGCCTGGAGCGGACCTGGATCGGCTACGGATTCGACGCGCTGCTCGGCCATCGGCTGGCGCCGTACGTGCACGCGATCAAGGCGCTGCTCGCGCTGCTGCTCGTGACCGGCATCTTCGGACCGACGATCGAGCGACTGCACCTGGCGCGCACGTTCGACGCGATGCGCGCGCTCGTCGCCCTGATGCTGGTGTCGGCGGTATTGCTCCCGACGCACCTCGCGCTGCCGAGCTTCGCGGCGCTGCTGCTGCCTGCAGCCGCGCTGATGTGCTTCGCGATCGTGCGGATCGCGATGGCGACCCGCACGCCGCCCGCACTGCTCTACCTCGGCGCGCTCGGCTATCTGCTCGCCTGCGCGATCGCCGAAGGCGCGTACTTCTTCGGCTGGATCCCGGCTCGCCCGCACCTGCTGAACCTGAGGAGCGGCGACCTGGCGTGGGCCCTGGCGCTGGGCGCCGCGCTGGGCGCCGACGTCCTGGTGACGAGTCGCCGGCGGGCGGCGGCCGAGGCACGCGCGCTCGAGCAGTCGCGCCGGCTGCAGGCGCACCGCAATCTCGCGCCGGCGGGGCTCTTCAGCCTGGACGCCGCCGGTCAGCTGGTCGACTGCAACCGTGCGTTCTACGCGCTCTTCGAGCTCGACGGCGCGCCGCCGGATGCGTTGCCGCTTCACTGGGACGCGCTGATGGGCCGCGGCGCGTTCGCGGCGCTGCACGAAGCGCTGGCGCGGATCGGCACGCCCCGCGCGCCCGCCGCGCAGACGCGCGACGGCATCGGACAGGAGACGCTCGACCTCGAGACGCGTGTGCGCTCGTCCGTGCGCGGGGACCGGTGGTTCAGGGTCCGCGTCGCCCGCGACGGCGACGCGATCGAAGGCACGATCGAGGACATCGGCCTGCGCAAGCGCGAGGAGGCGCAGGCGCGTCGCCTCGCCGAACACGACCAGCTCACCGGCCTGCTGAATCGGCGCGGCCTCGAGCGCGAACTCGACGCCGCCTTCGAGCAGGCGCGCCGCGGCGTCCCGATGGCGGTCGCGTACGTCGACTTCGACCGCTTCAAGCTGATCAACGACCTCTTCGGCCACGCTGCCGGCGACGCGGTGCTCCGCGACTCGGCAGTCAGGATGGGCGTCGCGATCGGCGACACCCACCGCATCGCGCGCATGGGCGGCGACGAGTTCGTGCTGATCCTGCACGGCACGCGCCTGGCCGACGCGACCGCGGTGTGCGACACGGTACTGGCCGCACTCCGCAGCCAGCCCTTCATCCACGAGGAGAAGGCGTTCAGCATCGAGGCCAGCATCGGCCTGACGATGATCGACCCCACGCTGTCGGCGATGGAGATCATCGGCTTCGCCGATCGCAGCTGCGCGGCCGCGAAGAAGCTCGGCGGCTCGCGGCTGCTCGCCTTCGAATCGAACGTCACGCTGGTGCGCGAGCACCGCGAGGAAGCGCGCCTGGTCGGCATGCTGCGCGACCGGATGCCCTTCGACCGCATGACCTGGCAGGCGCAGCCGATCGCGTCGATCCGGCACGCGCGCGCGAGCGTCGCCGTCGAGGCGCTGCTGCGCATGGTGGGCGACGACGGCCTGCCGATCGAGGCCTACCGCGTCGTGCGGGCCGCCGAGCGCCACGGGCTGATGAGCACGATCGACCGCTGGATGCTCGAGGAAGTGCTCAGCTGGATCGAGGCGCATCCGGAAGCGCAGGACCGGCTCGCGTTCGTCAATCTCAACCTGAGCGGTGCGTCGCTCAACGACGAACGCTTCGTCGACGGCGCGCTCGGGCTGCTGCGCGAACGCTCGAAGGCCGCGCGCAGGCTGTGCATCGAGATCACCGAGAGCGTGGCGCTCTACGACCTGGGCAACATGCGACGCCTGATCGACAAGGTCAAGGCCTGCGGCGTGCTCGTCGCGCTCGACGACTTCGGCGCGGGATACACGTCGTTCAACTACCTGCGCGAGCTTCCGGCGGATCTGCTCAAGATCGACGGCGGCTTCGTGCGGCTGATGGCGCGCGACGCGCCGAGCCGCGGCATCACGCGGATGATCATCGAACTCGCGCACGAGCTGAACATGGGGTGTGTCGCGGAAGCCGCGGAGAGTCCCGAGATCCTGCGACTGCTCAAGGGCATGAAAGTAGACTATGCGCAAGGCTACGCGATCTGTCCGCCCCTGGCGCCGGACGCAGTACTCTCGGCTGCGCATCCGCACGAACTGATTGCCGCACCGGAGATTCGCCAGATCCTCCGGCTGCCGCCGGTCCTGAAGCTCGCCGAGAGGCAGCGAAGCGCGGCGACCGGCTGAAAGCAGCATTGCGGTAGAAGTGAAGCATGGACATCAGACAGACTGCGCTCGGACTCGGCCGGTTGGTCGACGAACTGTTTCCTGCGAGGTCCATCGAGCATGCCGGCGCGCGGTCGCAGACCGACTCGCGCGGACGCTGGCCCAGCCTTCCATACACCATCGGCCTCGCACGCAGCCCCGCCGACCTCGCCGGTGCGATCGCGCTCAGGCGCGAAAGCTACCGCCGTCATTTCGGCGAGACCTTCGACTGCGACGTCGAGCCCGCCGACCGCGAACCGGGCAATCTGCTGTTCATCGCGAAGGACAAGCGCGATCGATCCGTCGTCGGCACCGCACGCTTCTCGACAAACTGCCTGCGGAATCTCCAGATCGAATCGCAGATCGACCTCCAGCCGCTGTTCGGACATTCCCATCTTGCCGACGTGAGACGTCTCGCCGTCGCGAGCGGCGCGCGTGGTCGCCTCGTGAAGCTAGGCCTGTTCAAGGCAACGTGGCTCGCCGCGCTGTCGCTCCAGATCCGGCACATCGTCATCGCCGCGCGCGGCCAGCTCCAGAAGGACTACCTGAATCTCGGATTCGTCGATCCGGCGCCGACCCCCGTGCTGCTCGACCTGCTTGGGCACGAGCATCGGCTGCTGGCGCTCGACGTGACGACGACCCAGCAGGCGTGGCGGGAGCGCGAACATCCGCTCTACCGCTTCATCGTCAACGAGTTCCATCCGGACATCGACCTCTTTCGAGGTGCGATGGCGCCCTGGGTCGATTCCCGGATCGGGGCCGGCAGCGAAATCGAGGCTTCGAGCACGCACTCAAAGTCCCGGCCGGCCCAGGCGATTACATCCACTTACCAATTGAATCGATGAGCGCTTGCCGTCCGGCCAGTCGAGCCGACCGTCAATCGCCGAACTTCAGCCGCATGTGCCCTGCGCGCGTCACCCTGTACTCCTTATCGGAAACAGTGGTTAACGCAACTGGCCATGCGGTCGTGGCGCTTCAACATCGACAGTCGCACCGGCGTAGTGGTCGCGCTGTTGTCGCTCGTGTTCGCGCTGCTTATGGGGCAGAGTTTCCTCGCGGACGCCGAGTCCCGCCCGCTGGGTCCTGAACGCAAGGTGACGATCAGCCCGCTCGACGCGGGCACGGCCGAGTTCGAACGTCGCTTCGTCGACGGATCCCTCCCGCCGGTGGACACGGGCGCGTCGGGGCGACAGGCGACGGTCCGTGAGGAACCGGTGCGCTTCGAGGTGGCACTGGATCCGATCGCGCGCGAGCACGGTCCCACCGTGATGGAGATCGCCAATCTCAGGGCCCGGCGCTTCAGGGTCTGGCTGCTGTCACCGCTGCCGGACGGGCTGCCCGGCGGCGAATCCGCGACCGAGCTGAAGGCCGCAGCCCTCAAGCGCGGGCTGGCGGTCCAGCTGCCCGCCGGGCTGGGCGCGGGCAGGGGACGCATCGTCGGTATCGCGGACCCGCAGCGCATCGCGCGCGTGACCGCGACGCTGTGGACGGCCGATGCGTTCCAGGAGTCGTCGACCTTGTTCGAGCGGCAGGGGTCGGCCCTTTTCGGGGCGTTCCTGCTGATGTCGCTCTTCAGCGCCGTGCTGTCGGCGCTCAACCGCGACTTCGCATTCCTGGTCTTCGCCGGTTGGCTCGTGACCACGTTGCGGCTAGTCGGCTCGCTCGGCGGCTGGGACACCGAATGGCTGGGCCTCGGATTCTCGGCGGCCGCGTCAAATGCGGTCGTGCGAGCCGGACTTGCTGCACAGGCACTGCTGACGATCCTGCTGTTCCGCACGCTCTTCATGCAGGATCGATCGTCGCGCGTCGGTCGGCTGCTCGCTGCATTGACCTATGCATGCGTGCTGATGCTGGCCGCGTCGCCGTTTGTCGAGTCCTCGCGATTCCTTCCGGCGTACTGGGCGCTCGCGGGCGTCGGCATGGTCACGCTCGCCATACAGGTCGTACGCTCGCTGATCGTCGCGCCGTCGTCGGTCGGCGCCTGGTATGCCTTCTCCTGGATCTGCTTCTTCAGCGGACCGTTGACCGAAATCGCGTTGTCTGCAGGCCTGATCCGATCGGCGCCCGCGTGGATCAACATGCAGACCTGCGGCCTGGCGGCCGCCTTGCTCGTCGCCGTCTCGCTGGCCGAGCGCATGCGCCTCGAACGCTCGAGCAGGATCAAGGCGCAGTCCGAGGCGATCGAGAACGCCCGGGCGCTGACGGAGCACTACCGCTCGATGCCGATCGGCCTGCTGTCGCTCGATCGTAGCGGCACGATCCGGACCTTCAACCCGGCGCTTGCCGAGATGTTCGGGCTGCGTTCGCCCGACGCGCTCGGCCCGGGTGCACACCTCCGGCTCGCGGACTTGCCGATCGGCCCGGATCTCGCCGCCCACATCGAGCGCTTGCGCCGCGGCGAGGCGTCGATGCTGAGGGACCTGAGGCTCGAGTCGCGCGACGGCAGCTGGTTCCAGGTCGACCTGACCCAGCGCGGCGATCTCGTCGAGGGCGCGATCCAGGACGTGAGCGCGCGCGCGAAGGCCGAAGCCACCATCGCGCGCATGGTCGATCACGACGTGCTGACCGAGGCACTGAACCAGCGCGGGCTGAACGACGCGGTGGCGCGTGCACTCGCGCTGGTCGCCAAGGGCATCCCGTGCGCGATGCTCGACATCGACATCGACCGCTTCAAGACGCTGAACGACCTGTACGGCCACATGGTCGGCGACGAGGTGCTGGCGAAGTTCGGCAAGCGGATCGCCGCCCGGATCCCGCGCGACGACGCGCTCGCGCGGCTCGGCGACTCGTTCAAGATCGTGCTCTACGACTGCGACGGCGCGCGGGCGCTGGCGCTGGCGAACCAGCTCCACGCCGAGGTCTCCGGCCGCAGCTTCGACGTCGGCAACCGCGTGCTCAGCCTGAGCGGCAGCATCGGGGTGCTCAGCCTGGACGCGTCGATGAGCGTCGCCGACGCGATCGCATCGACCTCGCACGCGTGTGCCGACGCGAAGGCGGCCGGTCGGAACCGGATCGTGCAGGTCGCCGGGCAGGATCGTGCGCTGCACGGTTACCTGGAGGAGCTGCGGGTGCAGGCGAGCCTCAAGGACCGGCTCGAGTCGCAGCGCTTCTTCCTCGAGATGCAGCCGATCGTGTCGCTCAGGTCCGCGTTCGAGCGCCTGAACTACGAGGTTCTCGTGCGCATGCGCGGCGAAGACGGCTCGATCGTCCCGCCGGGCAAGTTCATTCCCGCCGCCGAGCGCAATGGCCAGATGTCGCTGATCGATCGGTGGGTGCTGACACGAACGCTGCAATGGCTCGGCGACAACCCCCAGCACGCCGCCCGGCTCGACTACGCGACGATCAACATGAGCGGCGCGTCGTTGAACGACGCGCGCTTCGTCGACAACGCGTTCGCGATCATGTCCGAGTTCCCGAAGCTGACGAACAAGCTGTGCTTCGAGATCACCGAGACCGTCGCGCTGACCGACCGCAGCGCGATGGCCCGCTTCTCCGAACGGGTCCATTCGATGGGCGGGCGCATCGCGCTCGACGATTTCGGCGCCGGGTACACGTCGTTCACGTACCTGCGCGAGATCGCCGCCGACATCATCAAGATCGACGGCAGCTTCGTGCGCGACATCGACCGCAACCCGGCCAATCACGCGATCACCCGGATGATCTCCGACCTCGCGCACCAGCTCGGCAAGACCTGCGTCGCGGAGTGGGCCGAGGAGCCGGCGACGATCGCCACGCTCATCGAGCTCGGCGTCGATTTCGGCCAGGGCTACGCCCTCGGGCGACCGATGGACCCGATGCGCCTGTGCCACGCCGAAAGCTGTGGGGAGCTGATCCCCGATGCAGCGCTGCGTCGCATGCTTCGCGACGGCGGCGACTTGACGCCCGACGCGTCGCGTCGCAACGGCGCCGACGCCGCGCGGGCCACGGCGGCCGGCGGGATCGTGACCCCGGGGCATCCCGGTTGGCGGGGCGCGTCGGGCTGAGCGCATCGTCGAGCGGCTACACTCGGGGCTGAACCCGCAACCAAGCCGTGGAACCCCGAGCCGTGCCCTCCTTCGACTTCCTCTCGAGCCGCATCTTCCAGGCCTACGCCATCGAGGCGATGAGCCTGCTCGGCGACGGTGTCGCCCCCGCGACGATCGAATCCGCGGCCCTGTCGCTCGGGTTCGCTCGCGGGCCGCTGGCCATGACCGACGAGGCCTCGATCAGCTGGTTCGACGCACTGCTTCACGCGGAACTCGGCGACGCGGGCCACGCGCACGCGCACGGCCATGAGGACGCACATCGTCACGACCATGCGCACGGCCACGATCACGGGCACGATCACGGGCACGGGCACGGGCACGGGCACGGGCACGGGCACGGCCATGATCACACGCATGGCCACGATCACGCTCATGGCCACGATCACGCTCATGGCCACGATCATGCTCATGGCCACGACCACGGCCACAGCCCTGCACCCGGGCCGGGGCCGGCCGCCGCGGCGCCGATGGACGCGCTGGCGCTCGCGGCCGCGAAGCGCGCCCAGCGCAAGGCGCTCAAGGCATCGGGCAGCCGCATGCCCGAATCCGCGGTCTACGTGCTCGAGAAGATGTCGCACGGCTTTCGCCGCACCGGCCGGGCCGCGAAGGCGGGCTTCTACGACTACCCCGAGCACGGCGAACCCGCGTTGTGGCCGGGTCTCGCGACCTTCGCGCGGGGAGGCGAGCCGCCCGCGGACGAGACGGTCGCCGAACGGCTGCGCTTCGCGGTGCTTTCGCAGGCCCTCAGAAGCCTGGCCGACGGCACGCTGGCCTCGCCCGACGACCTCGGCACGGTGAAGGCGCTGCCGGCCGCGCTGCCCGGCTGGATCGCCCAGGCGTCGGACCCGGCCGTGCGCGCGCGCGCGTCGGCACTCGTGGCGGTACACGGGCCGCGCTTCGAACTCGAGCCTGGACGGGCGCGCTGACATGGTCCGCCCGGCGACGCTCCTCCACCCGCAGCGCGAGCCGGCACCCCCGCGCCCCGCGGCGACGATCCTGCTGCTTCGCGATGCCGCGGATGGCGTCGAGGTCCTGATGACGCGCCGATCGCCGAGCGCGAGCTTCGCACCCGGCGCGTTCGTGTTTCCCGGCGGCGCGCTGGACGTCGCCGACGGATCGCCGCGCGCGGTCGAGCTGTCGACGCCGCGAGCGACGCAGACGCAGGCGTTTCGCGCGTTCGCGGTGGCCGCGATCCGCGAGGCCTTCGAGGAGCTCGGCGTGCTGCTCGCGCGTGACGCGGGCGATGCGTTCGTGGATCCGGATCGCGTTGCGCGGCTCGCCGCCGCGCGAGACCAGGACTTCCTCGCGATGATCGGACGCGAGGGCCTGAAGCTCGCCGTCGACGAAGTTCGCTTCTTCGCGCACTGGATCACGGATCGCGACCTGCCGCGACGCTTCGACGCGCGCTTCCTGATGGCGCGCATCCCGCCGGGGCAGCAGGCGGTTGCCGACGACCGCGAGCAGTTCGAGCCCGTCTGGGTCTCGCCGGCGCAGGCGCTCGCGCGGCACGAGGCCGGCGATTTTCCGATGATCTTCCCGACGATCCGCACGCTGCGACGCATGGCGCAGAGCCGAACCGCCGCCGAACTGCTGGCGCGCTGCGGCGACGAGACGCCGGCGTGGATGTCCAGCCCGCGGGCGGGTCGCGTCCGCAACGAGGTCGTGCGATTCGCCGAGGAGGAGACCGCGTTCGGCGAGCTCGAGCTGGTGTCGCCCGACGGCCAGATCGTCCACGATCTCGACTGGCAGAGCGAGCGGGTCGTGCCGCTGCTGCGTCACCTCGGGCGACTGACGGCGCCGAATCCGGGCCGCATGACCGGCCCCGGCACCAACACCTACGTGATCGGCGATGCGGCGTCGGGCTACGTCGTGATCGATCCCGGACCGCCGATCGACGCCCACATCGAGCGGCTGCACGCGCACGTCGGCGACCGGCTCTCGCTGATCCTGTGCACCCACTCGCACCCCGATCACTCGCCCGGCGCGTTCATGCTGCAGCGTCGCCTCGCGGATGCTGGCGTCGCGGTACGCATCCACGGGCTGGCGTCGGCACCGACCGCGGCCGAGCACTCGCGCTTCGTGCCCGACGAACCGATCGCCGACGACGCGCGCTTCGCGGCGGGCGGCGTCACGATCCGGGCCGTGCACACGCCAGGCCACGCCGCGAACCACGTGTGCTTCTTCGTCGAGGAGGACCGCCTGCTGTTCTCCGGCGACCACATCCTGAACGGCTCGACGACGATCGTCGGACCGCCGGATGGCGACATGCGCGACTACCTCGCGTCGCTCGCCCGCCTCGACACGCTCGACGCCGCGTTCATCCTGCCGGCGCACGGGCACGTGATCGGGTCGCCATCGCGCGCGATCGCCGAGCTGACGCGCCACCGCCTGAAGCGCGAGTCGAAGGTGCTCGACGCGATCCGCCGCCTGCCCGGCGAAGGCCTCGAACAGCTGGTGACACTGGCCTACGACGACACGCCGACCGCGCTTCACGGCATCGCGCAGCGCTCGCTGCTCGCGCACGCGCTCAAGCTCGTCGCCGACGGCAGCGTCGTCGCCGACGGCAACGGCTGGCGCGCCTGAAAAAAAAACCCGCGACCTGCGCGGGTTCGTCGGGGATCGCGACGCGTCAGCCGATCGCCGCTTCGCCGGCGGCCGGCGCCTCGCCGGCTTCGGCGGCCGCGGCCTTCATCGACAGGCGCAGCCTGCCCTTGTCGTCGGCCTCGATGACCTTGACCCGGATCGTCTGGCCTTCCTTCACGTAGTCCTCGACGCGGTTGACCCGTTCGTTGGCGATCTGCGAGACGTGCAGCAGGCCGTCGCGCCCGGGCAGCACCTGCACGATCGCCCCGAACTCGAGAATCTTCAGCACGGTACCCGCATAGATCCGGCCCATCTCGACCTCGGCGGTCAGGTCCTCGATGCGCTTCTGCGCACGGCGCGCCGCTTCGGCGTCGACGGCGGCGATCGTGATGTGGCCGGTATCCTGGATGTCGATCTGAGTACCGGTCTCCTCGGTGATCGCGCGGATCGTCGCGCCGCCCTTGCCGATCACGTCGCGGATCCGCTCGGGGTTGATCTTCATCTGGTACATCCGCGGCGCGAAATCCGACAGCTCGGTGCGTGCCGACGGGATCGCCTTTTGCATGTGGCCCAGGATGTGCATGCGGCCTTCCCTCGCCTGCGCGAGCGCGACCTGCATGATCTCCTTGGTGATGCCCTGGATCTTGATGTCCATCTGCAGCGCGGTCACGCCGTTGGCGGTGCCGGCGACCTTGAAGTCCATGTCGCCGAGGTGATCCTCGTCGCCGAGGATGTCCGAGAGCACGGCGAAGCGGTTGCCTTCCTTGATCAGGCCCATCGCGATGCCGGCGACGTGGTCCTTGACCGGCACGCCGGCGTCCATCAGTGCGAGGCAGCCGCCACAGACGGACGCCATCGACGACGATCCGTTCGACTCGGTCACCTCCGATACCAGCCGGATCGAGTACGCGAAGTCTTCGGCGGACGGCACCATCGCGGTGATCGCCCGCTTGGCGAGCCGGCCGTGCCCGACTTCGCGGCGCTTGGGCGTGCCCATGCGGCCCGTCTCGCCCGTCGCGAAGGGCGGCATGTTGTACTGCATCATGAAGCGCTCACGATACTCGCCGGTGATCGCGTCGATGATCTGCTCGTCGCGCGAGGTGCCCAGCGTCGCGACGACCAGCGCCTGCGTCTCGCCGCGCGTGAACAGCGCGCTGCCGTGCGCGCGGGGAAGCACGCCGGTGCGGATCGAGATCGGCCGGACGGTGCGGGTATCGCGGCCGTCGATGCGAGGCCTGCCCGAGAGCACCTGCCCGCGGACGATCTTGTACTGCAGGTCGAACAGGATGTCGTCGACCTCGCCGCGCGGATAGCCGTTGCCGCTCGCTTCGGCCTCGGCGGCGAGGCGCGCGTGGACGTCGGCCTCGATCACCTTGAGACGCTGCTGGCGGTCCTGCTTGACCCGCAGCTCGTAGGCCTGCTCGAAGGCCGGCTTCGCCATCTCGGTGACCTTCGCGACCAGCGCCTCGTTCTTGGCCGGCGCCTGCCAGTCCCACTCGGGCTTGCCGGCGACCTCGACCAGTTCCTCGATCGCCTCGATCGCCACCTGCATCTGCTCGTGGCCGTAGACGACGGCGCCGAGCATCACGTCCTCGCTGAGCTGGTCGGCCTCGGACTCGACCATCAGCACGGCCTGCGCGGTACCCGCAACGACGAGGTTCAGCTTCGAGTCCTTCAGTTGCGTCGTGGTGGGGTTCAGCAGGTACTGCCCGTCGACCCAGCCGACCCGGGCGGCACCGATCGGACCCGCGAACGGGACGCCGGAGATCGCCAGCGCGGCCGACGCGCCGATCATCGCGGGGATGTCGGCGTCGATCTCGGGATTGCTGGACAGCACCGTCAGGACCACCTGGACCTCGTTCATGAAGCCTTCGGGAAACAACGGGCGGATCGGGCGGTCGGTGAGCCGCGCGGTCAACGTCTCCTTCTCGGTCGGACGGCCTTCTCGCTTGAAGAATCCGCCGGGGATGCGGCCGGCCGCATAGAACTTCTCGAAGTAGTCGACCGTCAGCGGGAAGAAGGCCTGTCCCGGCTTGGCGCTCTTCTGCGCGACGACGGTCGCGAGCACCATCGTGTCCTCGACCGTCACCAGCACCGCGCCGCTCGCCTGGCGGGCGATCTCGCCGGTCTCCAGCGTCACGGTGTGCTGGCCCCACTGGAACGTCTTCTTCGCTATGTCGAACATCGTGTCGTTATCCTCATCAGCCCGCGCATCGGTCGGCGGCGCGGTTCGCCACAAGAACGGAAAATGCCCGCGGGAGCGGGCATTTGGAATGCAGTGTCAGGCGGGCGCGGGCGCCACGCTCACTTGCGCAGGCCCAGGCGCTCGATCAGCGTCTTGTAGGCGTCGGGATTGCGCCCCTTGAGATAGTCCAGCAGCTTGCGCCGGCGGCTGACCATCTTCAGCAGGCCGCGACGCGAGTGGTTGTCCTTCGCGTGGATCTTGAAGTGACCCGTCAGGTAGTTGATGCGGGTGGTCAGGAGTGCAACCTGGACCTCCGGGGAGCCGGTATCGTTCGCGGCGCGCTGGTATTCGCCGACGACCTTCGCCTTGTCGCTTGCGGTGATGCTCATGTTTCTGGACCCGTATGGTGGTGCCGGGTGCCCCGATTGCCGCACCGGACCCGCGCGCCGCGCGCCAGGAGGCGCGACCGACGGCATGGATCCGGACACCTGCAACGGGGCTCGCGCCCGGCCGTTGAACTTGCGGTCCCGCCAGGTGAGCGGGCCGTGCCTTGCCCGCATCGAAGCGGACAAGCCGGGGATTATAGCCGTTTCCGCTCGCCGAGCGCCGCCAGCACGATCCCGGCCAGCAGCACCAGGAGCGCGGCCAGCTGCCACGGCCCCGGCACCTCGCCGAACAGCAGCGCCGCGAGGATCGCGGAGCCCACCGGCTCGCCCAGGATCGACAGCGCGACGAAGGTCGGACTGAGGTGCCTCAGCGCCCAGTTGAAGGCGGTGTGCCCGAGCAGCTGCGGGCCGACGGCGAGCGCGAGCAGCAGCAGCCACCCGCTCGCCGGCCAGCCGCCGAGGGGTTGGCCGGCGAGCCACGCGCCCGCCAGCAGCGCGACCGCCGCCAGGCCGTAGACGAGGCCCACGTAGAGCAGCAGCGACACCCGCGACGCGAGGCCGCGTCCGATCAGCAGGTAGGTGCTGACGCACAGTGCCCCGGCCAGCGCGAGCGCGTTGCCCAGCAGCGGATTCCGGTTGCCGCCTGCTGCCGAGCCGTCCGCCACCACGATGGCCAGGCAGCCGGCGACGCAGAGGACGATGCCGCCGACGGTCGCCGGCGGCAGCCGCATCCCCAGGAACACGACCGACGCGAGCCCGACCCAGATCGGATTGGTCGAGACCAGCGCGGCGCTCGACGCGACCGAGGTGTAGCCGAGCGAGCTGATCCAGGCGGCGAAGTGCGCGGCGAGCGCGAGTCCGGCAGCCAGCGCGACGAGCAGGTCGCGGCGCGCGAGCCGACGCGCCTCGCCCGCGCAGCGTGCCGCGACCAGCGGCACGAGGAACAGCGACGCGAACGCGAGCCGCCACGCGGCGATCGCGATCGAGCCGATGCCCTCGGCCTGCGCGTACCGGATCAGGATCGACGCACCGCTCGCCACCAGCACGCCGAGCGCGAGCACCGCGAACGCGACGGGACGGGTCGACAAGGCGCGTCCGGCCGGCGGCGCAAGGCGCGTGCGCGCGGTGCTCAGGCCCGCGGCAGCGTGACGCCGAGCTGGCCCTGGTACTTGCCGCCGCGGTCGCGGTACGAGGTCTCGCAGACCTCGTCGGATTCGAAGAACAGCACCTGCGCGCAGCCCTCGCCGGCGTAGATCTTCGCCGGCAGCGGCGTCGTGTTCGAGAACTCCAGCGTCACGTACCCCTCCCACTCGGGCTCGAAGGGCGTGACGTTCACGATCACGCCGCAGCGCGCGTACGTCGACTTGCCGAGACAGATCGTCAGCACGTTGCGCGGGATCCGGAAGTACTCGACGGTGCGCGCCAGCGCGAAGGAATTCGGCGGAATGATGCAGACCTCGCCCTTGAAGTCGACGAAGGACTTCTCGTCGAAGTGCTTCGGATCGACGATCGTGCTGTTGATGTTCGTGAAGATCTTGAACTCGTCGGCACAGCGGATGTCGTAGCCGTAGCTCGACGTGCCGTAGGACACGACTCGCCGGCCGTCGACCTCGCGCACCTGGTGCGCCTCGAAGGGCTCGATCATGGCGTGCGCTTCGGCCATTCGCCGGATCCAGTTGTCTGACTTGATGCTCACGGAGGGTCCCGCAGAGGAGAAGTGACGCGCAGCGGACTGCCCGCGCGCGGTGCAGACGCGCCGGCGCGACGCCTCGACCGGGCGCCGTCCGGCACTCAGGTATTCTGCACGACGATCGACGGGAACTTGAGGCTCATGTCGCGCGCCTGGTCGGCGATCTTCACCGCGACGCGGCGCGCGATCTTCCGGTAGACGGCGGCGAGCTCGCCGTCGGGATCGGCGGCGACCGTCGGGTTGCCCGAATCGGCCTGCTCGCGGATGCGGATGTCCAGCGGCAGCGCCCCGAGGTATTCGACGCCGTACTGCGCGGCGATCTTCTCGCCGCCGCCGACCCCGAAGATCGGCTCGGTGTGGCCGCAGTTCGAGCACACGTGCATCGCCATGTTCTCGACGATGCCCAGGATCGGGATGCCGACCTTCTCGAACATCTTGAGGCCCTTCCTCGCGTCGAGCAGCGCGATGTCCTGCGGCGTCGTGACGATCACCGAGCCGGTGACCGGGATCTTCTGCGACAAGGTCAGGTGGATGTCGCCGGTGCCCGGCGGCATGTCGACCACCAGGTAATCGAGGTCGCGCCAGTTGGTGTCGCGCAACAGCTGCTCCAGCGCCTGCGTCACCATCGGACCGCGCCAGACCATCGGCGTGTCGGTATCGATCAGGAAGCCGATCGAGATCGCCTGGATGCCGTGGTTCTCCATCGGCTCGAGCGTCTTGCCGTCGCTGGTCTGCGGACGGCCCGTGATGCCGAGCATCATCGGCTGCGACGGACCGTAGATGTCGGCGTCCAGCATGCCGACGGACGCGCCCTCGGCCGCCAGCGCGAGCGCGAGGTTGACCGCGGTGGTGCTCTTGCCGACACCGCCCTTGCCCGACGCGACCGCGATCACGTTGCGCACGTTCGGCAGCAGCTTGACGCCGCGCTGCGCGCTGTGCGCGACGATCTTCTGGTAGACGTTGACCTCGGCCCGCGTCACGCCGGGCAGCGCCGCCAGGCACTGCTCGACGGCGGCGCGGATCGGCGCGACCTGGCTCCTGGCGGGATAGCCGAGCTCGACGTCGACCGCCACCCGGCCCGCGTCGACGCGCACGTTGCGGGCCGACTTGCCGGCGACGAGGTCCTTGCCGGTGTTCGGGTCGATGATGGTCGCAAGGGCCTCGGTGACGCTCTGGACGGTCTGGCTCATGGTGGGGTGGGTCTGCTTGACGGTGCGCGGCTGGGGACACGCAGTCTAATCGACGCCGGATGCGCAACGAAGCGCGACCTTGGCGTCGCCATGGCCGCAGCCGTCGGTCGGGGCTTGCTACACTTCGCATCCGAAGCGTCGCCGACGCACGCCCGGGGTGCGCGGATCCAGGGCCGCGCCGGTGCGCCTCGACCGCCCGACGCGCGCGGCATCGTCGCCGGCCCGACGCGAAGCCCCTGCCCTGCGCCCGCGACAGCAACCCGAGTTCCGATGACCGACCCCACGAGCCCCCGCGGCGCGGGCGACGCCCCGGCGAACGCCGTCGCTGCCACGCCGAGCCCCGGACAGACCGGCAGGCGCCGGCGACTTTTCGTGACCACGGCGCTGCCCTACGCGAACGGGTCGTTCCACGTCGGGCACATCATGGAGTACATCCAGGCCGACATCTGGGTGCGGTTCCAGCGGCTGCGCGGCCACGAGGTCCACTTCGTGTGTGCCGACGACGCGCACGGCGCGGCGATCATGCTGCGGGCGCAGGACGAAGGCATCACGCCCGGCGAGCTGGTGTCGCGGATCACGGCGGAACGACCGCGATACCTCGACGGCTACCACATCGCCTTCGATCACTGGCACCGCACCGATTCGCCGGAGAGCGCCGAACTGGTGACGCGGATCTACCTGCGGCTTCGCGACGCCGGGCTGATCGCGACGCGACCGGTCGAGCAGTTCTTCGACCCGGTCAGGTCGATGTTCCTGCCGGATCGCTTCATCAAGGGCGAATGCCCCGTCTGCCACGCGAAGGACCAGTACGGCGACGCCTGCGAAGTCTGCAGCAGCGTCTATTCGCCGACCGAGCTGATCGAGCCCTATTCGACGATCAGCGGCGCGCGCCCGGTGCTGCGTTCCTCCGAGCACTATTTCTTCGCGCTGTCGGACCCGCGCTGCCGTGCGTTCCTGGACGACTGGATCTCGCCGGCACGCCTGCAGCCCGAGGTGATCAACAAGGCCCGCGAGTGGCTCGGCGACGGCGCCGCGCCGAAGGCCCAAGACGGCGCGCCCCCCGACGGCGGCGAGGCCGCCGACGGCGGCGTGAAGACCCTGTCGGACTGGGACATCTCGCGCGACGCGCCGTACTTCGGCATCGAGATCCCCGACGCGCCCGGCAAGTACTTCTACGTGTGGCTCGACGCACCGATCGGCTACCTTGCGTCGCTGAAGGCGCACTGCGCCAGGCGCGGCCTGGACTTCGAAGCGATGGTCCGCCCCGGCGCGGATACCGAGCAGGTGCACTTCATCGGCAAGGACATCATCTACTTCCACACGCTGTTCTGGCCGGCCACGCTGGCCTTCTCGGGCTTCAAGGCACCGGACCGCGTGCACGTCCACGGGTTCCTCACGGTCAACGGCGAGAAGATGTCGAAGTCGCGCGGCACCGGGCTGTCGCCGCTGCGCTACCTCGAACTCGGCATGAACCCGGAGTGGATGCGCTACTACCTGGCCGCGAAGCTCAACGCGCGCATGGAGGACGTCGACTTCAGCGCCGCCGACTTCCTCGCGCGCGTGAACAGCGACCTGGTCGGCAAGCTGGTGAACATCGCCAGCCGCTGTGCCGGCTTCCTCGTCAAGCGCTTCGACGGACGCCTCGCCGCGCCCGACGCCACCACCGCCGCCCGCTTCGCAGCGGGCTGGCCGGGCGCAGCGCAGGTCGCGTCGCTCTACGAGGCGCGCGAGTTCTCGCGTGCGATGCGCGAGATCATGGGCTTCGCCGACGTCGTCAACCAGTTCGTCGACCACGAGAAGCCCTGGGAACTCGCCCGCGACCCCGCGTCGGCCGACCGATTGCACCGCGTCTGCTCGGACGCGATCCGCGCGTTTCGCGACCTGATCGTGCTGCTGTCGCCGGTGCTGCCCGCGACCGCCGCCAAGGCCTTCGACTTCCTCGGCGTCGACGGCGTCGGCTGGAGCGACCTGGATACCCCGCTGCCGGCGGGTCACCGGATCGGCGCCTACGCCCACCTGATGCAGCGCGTCGACCAGAAGCAGCTCGACGCGCTGTTCGACGCGCCGCCGCCGGCGCCGGCCTCCGCCCAGCCCGGCAGTACCGCCGGCGCTTCGCCGCCAGCCGGGATCGCGGCGACCGCCGGGGTGTCGGCGGGCGCGACGATCGGCATCGACGACTTCGCGCGCGTCGACCTGCGGGTCGCCCGCATCGTGTCCGCCGACCGCGTCGAGGGCTCCAAGAAGCTGCTGCGGCTACGGCTCGACCTGGGCGACATGGGCGAACGCCAGGTGTTCTCCGGCATCGCCAACCACGTGGCGCCCGAGACGCTGGCCGGCCGGCTGACGGTGGTCGTCGCGAACCTGGCGCCCCGGCAGATGAAGTTCGGCGTGTCCGAAGGCATGGTGCTCGCCGCAGGCGACGACGGCGGCGGTCTCTACCTGCTGCGACCGGACGACGGGGCAACCCCCGGCATGCCCGTACGGTGAATCCGAGGGTCGCGGCGATTCGCGCGCGCCTCGCCTTCAGACCGCGCCTGATCGACTCGCTGGTCGGCTACCGACGGGCCGACTTCACCGCCGACCTGGGCGCCGGCCTCACGGTCGCGTGCGTCGCATTGCCGCTGGCGATGGCCTTCGGCATCGCCAGCGGCGTCAAGCCCGAGCAGGGGCTGATCACCGCGATCGTCGGCGGCTTCCTGATCTCGCTGCTCGGCGGCTCCAGGGTGCAGATCGGCGGTCCGGCGGGCGCCTTCGTCGCACTCCTCTACGCGATCGCCGAACGGCACGGCCTGTCGAACCTGCTGCTCGCGACGATGATGGCCGGCGTCGTGCTCTTCGCGATGGGTGCGCTGCGCCTCGGCCAGCTGATCCGTTTCGTGCCGGTGTCGATCGTCATCGGCTTCACCAACGGCATCGCGGTGATCATCGCGGTCTCCCAGATCCGCGACTTCCTGGGCCTGCCGATCGACAGGATGCCGGCCAACTTCTTCTCGCAGATGGCGGTGATCGGCGGCGCGCTGGAACGGGTCCACTGGCCGACGGTTGCACTCGGGCTCGCGTCGCTCGCGCTGCTCGTCGTGTGGCCGAAGGCACTGCCGCAGCTCGAGCGGCGCAAGCGCAACGCCCGCGCGGGGCTCGCGCCGCCTGCGGACGTGCCGGCGGGCGACGCGGCGACGACGTCGATGGCGACGCGCGCGACCGCGCAGGGCCCGGAAGCGGCCGCTCCGCTGGCCCGTCGCGTCGTGGCCCGGATGGCCGTCGTCCCAGCGCCGCTGGTCGCGCTGATCGCGGCGACGCTGGCGGTCTGGCTGCTCGCGCTCGACGTCGACACCATCGGCAGCCGTTTCGGCGGCATACCGACGGCGGTGCCCGCGCCGAGCCTGCCCGCCTTCGACTGGGCCTCGGCGCAGGGCCTGCTGGGGCCGATCCTGTCGATCGCGTTCCTCGGGGCGGTGGAGTCGCTGCTGTGCGCGCGCATCGCCGACGGCATGACCGGCGAGCGGCACGACCCGAACCAGGAGCTGATGGCGCAGGGGGTCGCGAACTTCGCCGCGCCGATCTTCGGCGGCGTGGCGGCGACCGGTACGATCGCCCGCACCGTGACGAACGTTCGCGCCGGCGCGCGCAGCCCGATCGCCGGCATGATCCACGCCGCGTCGCTGCTCGCCTTCATGCTGATCCTCGCGCCGCTCGCGAGCTACATCCCGATGTCGGTGCTGGCCGCGATCCTGCTCCACGTCGCGTGGAACATGGGCGAGTGGCGGGCATTCCGCTCGCTCCGCCAGTTCAGCGCCAACTACCGCACGATCCTCCTGTCGACCTTCCTGCTGACGGTCGTCTTCGACCTGACGGTGGCGGTACAGGTCGGGCTGGTGATGGCGTGCCTGTTCTTCATCTTCAGGATGGCATCGCTGACGCGCGTCGAGTCGCTTCGGCTGCCGGCCGACGTGTCGACCCGCCCCGACGGCCGCCGGATCGTCGCGTGGCGGCTCTACGGCTCGCTGTTCTTCGGATCGGTCGCGAAGCTCGACGGCCTGCTCAGGCCCGGCGAGGCGATCGCCGACGTCGTGATCCTCGAGATGAACCGGGTGATCAACCTGGACACGACCGGCCTGGACGCGCTCGAGACCCTGCACCGGACGATCGTCGACAACGGCTGCCGCCTGGTGATCGCCGAGGCGACCGAGCAGCCGCTGTCGCTGATGCGGCGATCCGGCTTCGTGCAGCGCCTGGGCGAGGCGAACCTGTACGACTCGCTGGACGACGCGCTCGCGTCGGTCAGCGCCTAGCCGGCGCCTGCGTTCGCGCCTTCATTCGCGCCTGCATCTTCGCCTGCGCCCGAGCCGGCGGCAGCGCCGAGCCGGCGTCGCGCGCCGCTATCGGTTCGACGGGAAGCTGTAGACCGCGCCCTCGCGCACCCCGGCCGAGGGCCAGCGCTGGGTGATCGTCTTGCGTCGCGTGTAGAAGCGCACCGCATCCGGCCCGTAGGCGCTCAGATCGCCGAACAGCGAGCGCTTCCAGCCGCCGAACGAGTGGTAGGCGACCGGCACCGGCAGCGGCACGTTGACACCGACCATGCCGATCTGGACGTGATCGGTGAAGTAGCGCGCCGCTTCGCCGTCGCGCGTGAAGATGCAGGTTCCGTTGCCGTACTCGTGCGCGTCGATCATGTCCATCGCCTGCTGCAGCGTCTGCACGCGCACGACGCCCAGTACCGGCCCGAAGATCTCCTCGCGATGGACGACCATGCCGGGCCTGACGTCGTCGAACAGGCACGCGCCGAGGTAGTAGCCGTCCTCGTGGCCCGCGACCCTCAGCCCGCGACCGTCGACGACGAGTTTCGCGCCCTCGGCGACACCCTGCTCGACGTAGCCGCAGACCTTCTCGAAATGCGCCTTCGTGACCAGCGGCCCCATGTCGGACGACGCATCGGTACCCGGTCCCACCTTCATCTTCGCGATCTCGGCGCGGAGCGCCGCGACGACGCGATCGGCGGTGTCGTCGCCGACGCAGACCGCGAGCGGCACGGCCATGCAGCGTTCGCCGCATGAGCCGAACGCCGCGCCCATCAGCGCCGACACCGCGTTGGCGATGTCGGCGTCCGGCATGATCACCGCGTGGTTCTTCGCGCCGCCGAGCGCCTGAACGCGCTTGCCCTGCGCGGCGCCGGTTCGGTAGATGTACTCGGCGATCGGCGTGCTGCCGACGAAACTCACCGCCTTCACCCGCGGATCGTGCAACAGCGCGTCGACGGCTTCCTTGTCGCCGTTCACGACGTTGAGGACGCCCGGCGGCAGGCCGGCCTCGAGCGCCAGTTCGGCGACCGCGAGCGCGCTGGAGGGATCGCGCTCCGACGGCTTCAGCACGAAGCAGTTGCCGCACGCGACCGCCATCGGCCACATCCAGAGCGGCACCATCACCGGGAAGTTGAAAGGCGTGATGCCGGCGGTGACGCCGAGCGCCTGGAACTCGCTCCAGGAATCGATGCCGGGGCCGACGTTGCGGCTGTGCTCGCCCTTCAGCAGCTCCGGGGCATAGCTCGCGTACTCGACGTTCTCGATGCCGCGCTGCAGTTCGCCGAGACTGTCGGCGAGCACCTTGCCGTGCTCGGCGGTGATCAGCGCACAGAGCCGGTCGGCATTGGCCTCGAGCAGCGACTTGAACGCCGACATCACGCGCGCGCGCTTGAGCGGCGGCGTATTGCGCCACGCCGGGAACGCGGCCTCGGCGGATGCGACCGCACGCGCCACGGTCGCCTCGTCGGCGAGCCGCACCTGCGCGGACACGGTGCCGAAGGCCGGGTCGTAGACCGCGTGCGTGCGGCTGCCGCCGGCCACCCGCCGGCCGTCGATCAAGTGTTCGATGTCTTTGCTCATGGGTATCGCTGCCTGCTGTGATGGCCGGTTTCCCGCGCCGCGTACGTCGAGTGCCGATCGCGACCTGGGGTGGAAGCGCCGGAGACGGGCGCGGGCGTGATGTCAGGCCGCCTGTTCGCGCAGGGTCTCGCCGAGTGCATCGATCATCGTGTCGATCTCGGCGCGAGTGCTGACGAAAGGCGGCGCGAGCTGGATGGTATCGGCGCCGTAGCGCACGTAGAAGCCCTTGCGGTACATCGCCATCGCGATCTCGTAGGGCCGCCGCGCGGGTTCGCCTGGGTACGGCGCGATCGTGATGCCCGCGGCGAGGCCGTAGTTGCGGATGTCGGCGACGTGCCCGACGCCGGCGAGTCCGTGCACCGCGTTCTCGAAGGCCGGCGCGAGCTCGCGCACCCGCTCGAGCGCGTTGTCGTGCTCGAGCAGGTCGAGCGCGGCGAGCCCCGCCGCGCAGGCGACCGGGTGCGCCGAATAGGTGTAGCCGTGCGGAAACTCCATCATGTAGTCGGGACCGCCGGCGGCCATGAAGGTGTCGTGGATCTCCTGCTTCGCGATCACCGCACCGAGCGGCTGCACGCCGTTGGTCACCTGCTTGGCGATGTTGATGATGTCGGGCGTGACGCCGAAGGCCTCTGCGCCGGTCCAGTGGCCCGTACGGCCGAATCCGGTGATGACCTCGTCGAAGATCAGCAGGATGCCGTGCGCGGTGCAGATCTCGCGCAGCCGTTGCAGGTACCCCTTGGGCGGCACGATCACCCCGGCGGACCCGGCGAAGGGCTCGACGATGACGGCGGCGATGTTCGAGGCGTCGTGAAGGCCGACGAGCTGCAGCAGGTCGTCCGCGAGTTCGGCACCGTGCTCGGGCATGCCGCGGTGATAGCTGCCGTTGGCCGGCTGCGTGTGCGGCAGGTGATCGGCCTCGACCCCTTGCCCGAAGAGCTTGCGGTTGGCGGCGATGCCGCCCACCGAGATGCCGCCGAAATTGACGCCGTGATAGCCCTTGACGCGCCCGATCAGGCGCGTCTTGCCCGGCTGACCCTTCATGCGCCAGTATGCGCGCGCCATCTTCAGCGAGGTGTCGGCGGCTTCCGAGCCCGAATTGGTGAAGAACACCCGGTTCAGCCCGGCCGGCATGCGCTCGACGATGCGGTTGGCCAGCTCGAAGGACAGCGGGTGGCCGAACTGGAACGCCGGCGAGTAGTCGAGCGCGGCAGCCTGCGCGCCGATCGCCTCGGCGATCTCCCGCCGGCCGTGGCCGAGCCCGGTGCACCACAGCCCGGAGAGCCCGTCGAACACCCGCCGCCCGTCGTGCGTCGTGTAGTAGGCCCCCTCGCCCCCGGTGATCATCCGCGGGTTCGCCTTGAAGTCGCGGTTGCCGGTGTACGGCATCCAGTGCGCATCGAGCCAGCGGGGGTCGGCGAGGCGCGCCGTGTCGACTGCCAGTTCGTTCATCTTCATCGCGATAGCTCCTGTCGGGAGGGGGCGCAACCGGGCGATCCCGGCGGGCGAGACCGGCATCGTGCACCGCTTCGTGCTTGAATGAAAGCCCACGATATCACGGCTCACTTGACGAATCATGCAACCAAGGGCGCGGGCGATCCTCGGCCAGGTCAGCGACATGGACCTGCGCCTGCTGCGGGTCTTCAAGGCGGTCGCCGACTGCGGCGGCATGGCCGCCGCCGAGCTGGAACTGAACATCGCGATGTCGACGATCAGCCGACACGTGAAGGACCTCGAGACCCGGCTCGGGCTGGTGCTGTGCCGGCGCGGGCGCGGCGGCTTCGTGCTCACGCCGGAGGGTGCGCAGGTCTACGCCGCCACCGAGCGCCTGCTGGGCGCCGCGGCGTCGTTCCGCGGCCAGCTGAACGACATCCAGAACCGAATGGTCGGCGACCTGCAGGTCGCCGTCTTCGAGAAGACGGCGAGCAACCCGCAAGCCCGTATCGCGGCGGCGATCGGCGCGTTCCGCGCGCTCGCGCCGAAGGTCGTCCTGCACCTGCACGTCGGGCCGATCGCGATGATCGAGCGCGGCGTGATCGACGGACGCTACGACCTGGGTATCGTGCCCGAGCACCGGCGCAGCGACAGCCTGGCCTACGACCCGCTGTTCGGCGAAACGATGCAGCTGTACGCCGGGCGCGGCCACCCCTGGTTCGGCGGCCGCGACGCCGCGCGCGGCTGGCAGGCCTTGCGGCGCCAGGCGCTCGCCGGCCTCGGGTACCACTCGCCGAACCTCGACGTCGCGCACGCGCACCGCCTCGAGCGCGCCGCGAGCGCCTCCGACCAGGAGGCGGTGGCGACGCTGGTGCTGTCGGGCGCCTACGTCGGCTTCCTGCCCGACCACTACGCCGAGGCCTTCGTGCGGACCGGACGAATGCGGGCGGTGTCGCCCGGCCGGCTCGCATATCCCTGCCGGTTCAGCTGCATCCACCGCCGGTCGCCGGCACCACAGCGCATCGCGCAGGCGTTCCGCGACGCGCTGGTCGACGCCCACGCCCGGGCGCCCGAGCCGGAGTCGACGCCGAGTGGCGACGCGCCCCCGCCCCCGCCGCCCTCGGCGCTCAGCCGATCGCGCCGATGAACGCCTGGCGCAGGTCCTCGACCAGATCGGCCGGGTGCTCGAGCCCGACCGACAGCCGGATCAAGCCCTCGTCGATGCCCAGGCGCGCGCGCGTCGCGGCGTCGATGCCGGAGTGCGTCGTCGACGCCGGGTGGCAGGCGAGCGACTCGGTGCCGCCGAGACTGACCGCGAGCTTGAACAGCCGCAGCCGGTCGAGGATGCGGAACGCCAGCGCCCGATCGCCGTCGACGACGAACGAGAAGGTGGAGCCCGGGCCCGAGCACTGGCGCTCGTACAGCGCCCTCGATGCGCGATCGGGCAGGTGTTCCGGATGGAGCACCCTGCACGGCAGGTTCCCGTTCGATGCGAGCCAGGCGGCCACGACCGTGCCGCTGCGCGCCGCCTCGTGCATGCGAAGCGACAGCGTCTCCATCGAGCGCGACAGCATCCACGACGAATGCGGGTCGAGCTGGAAGCCGAAGGTGCCCCGGGTCTGCCGCACCGCGTCGACCAGTTCGCGCGGACCGGTGACCGCGCCGGCGATCAGGTCGCTGTGCCCGCCGACGTACTTCGTCAGCGAGTAGACGCAGAGGTCGATCCCGAGCGCGAGCGGCTGCTGGAACACCGGCCCGAGCAGCGTGTTGTCGCAGACGAGGACCGGACGCGCCGGGCCGGAGCGCCCGTCCGACGGTGGCCGGGCAGACACCCGCGCCGCCCAGTCGTCGACGACCTGCCGCGCCATCGCGAGATCGATCATTGCGTTGGTCGGATTCGCCGGCGTCTCGAGGTACACCACGCGCACCGGGCCGCAGGCCTGCGCGCGATCGAGCGCCGCGGCGAGCGCGGTCGGGCTGGTCCCGTCGAGGAACGGCGTCGCGCGCACGCCCCAGCCGCGCAGCGCGCGGGCGATCAGGCCCTCGGTGCCGCCATAGAGCGGCGAATAGTGGACCAGGCTGTCTCCCGGCCGCATCAGCGTCAGCAGCACCGCGGCGATCGCCGCCATGCCGGACGCGGTCAGCAGCGCGCCCTGCGCACCGTCGACCAGCGCGAGGCGATCCTCGACGATCTCGGTGTTCGGATGGTTGAAGCGACTGTAGACGAGCCCGCCCGCGCCCCCGTCCCGAGGAGCCGGCTTGCGGCCGGCGGCGACGTCGAAGAAGTCCGCCCCCTGCTGCGCCGACTCGAACGCGAAGGTCGACGTGAGGAATACCGGCGGCTTGACCGCACCCTCGGACATCGACGGCGCGTAGCCGAAGGACACCATCTGCGTCGCCGGATGCAACCGGTGGTCGCCCAGGTGGGTGCGCCGGAACGATCGGTCCTGGGACATGTCGCCTCCTACCCGCGCGTCGGCGCGCGCGGCACTCAGGAATTGCCCATCGTACGCCAGTCGGTGTTGCGGGTGATCCGCACGATCCTGCCGGTCGCAGGGTC
Organism: Lautropia sp.; assembly: GCA_050248115.1. Lineage (GTDB taxonomy): Bacteria > Pseudomonadota > Gammaproteobacteria > Burkholderiales > Burkholderiaceae_E > Lautropia. Next base: position 323,550 of record JBFWSZ010000003.1, on the reverse strand, counting down.
GAAATGGGCGTTGAAGAACAATGTCTGGTTGCCCTCGGCCTCGTAGCGCCAGCTCCACACCTCCTCGTTCTTCAGCGGGTATGGCGTCACCTCGGTCTGCCTGCCGAGGATGCGCCGGGCGTCGTCGCGACTCATGCCGGGCGCGAGCCGCGCGAAATTCGTCTCGACGAGCGCCTGCTCCATCCCCTTGAACTTGCCGTCCGCGCCGAAGTACACGAAGTAGGTCCGCGAACCCATCGGGCCGCGCGGATACTCGAACTTGCGTTCGCCGTTCTCCTCCTCCCAGATCATGTCGGGCGTGCCCATCAACTGGCGCACGTCGGCCTCGCCGTGCACGCCGGGCTTGAGCTTCTTCTCGGCGAAATAGTCGCAGCCGGCGAGCCCGGCCGCGCCGGCCGCGAGCACCGCCGCCAGCGCGAGCCGCGCGAGCGGTCGTGCCCCTCGCGACAGACGGGTCGTGCGCTTCGATTCGATCATGCGTGCGTTCTCCAACGAGGCCTGCCCGGGGACGGGAAGCCGGCTCGACTACAATAGCAAGTTCCGTAACGCTCGCCCCCGGGATGCCGTCGACATGGCGCTGTACCAGTCGGATTTCACCAAGTTCCTGAACCGTCTCAAGCAGGAGCGCCCGCAGCTCGAGGCCGATCAGCGCAAGGGCCGCGCGATCTGGTGGGATGCCGATCCGCTCGACATGAACCGCCTGCAGCGCGACCGGGAATCGAAGGTCGCCCAGAACGCCTACCCGTACCAGACCCGGGGATGACCGCGGAGGTCGTACCGATCGGCAAGCGTCCACCCGCCGCGCGCGCGGCGCGCAACGAACCCGAGGCTGCTGCCGCGCCTGCCGGCCCGGACGCGGATCCGGACGCCGCGGCAGCGCGTCCGGTCGTCGCGCGGATCCACGGCGAACCGCTGACGACGCTCCCGACCGACCTTTACATCCCGCCCGACGCGCTCGAGGTGCTGCTCGACGCCTTCGAGGGCCCGCTCGACCTGCTGCTCTACCTGATCCGGCGGCAGAATTTCGACATCCTCGACATCCCGATGGCGCAGGTGACGCAGCAGTACCTCGCCTACGTCGAGGAGATCCGCGGCAACAACCTCGAGCTCGCGGCCGAGTACCTGCTGATGGCGGCGATGCTCATCGACATCAAGTCGCGCATGCTGCTGCCGGTGAAGAAGGCGGACACCGGCGAGGAAGTCGAAGACCCGCGTGCCGAACTCGCCCGCCGCCTGCTCGAGTACGAACGGATGAAGATCGGCGCCAGGACACTCGACGCGATGCCGCAGTCCGGCCGCGACTTCCTCCACGCGCAGGCCTTCCTCGATCACACGGTCGAAGTGCGCCTGCCGTCGGTCACACCGCTCGATCTGCGCGCCGCGCTGGCCGACGTGCTGCGGCGCGCGAAGCTGGTACAGCACCACCAGATCCGGCGCGAGGAACTGTCGGTGCGCGAGTACATGTCCGGCATCCTGCGTTCGCTCAGGGAGCGACGCTTCGCCGAGTTCGCCGACCTCTTCGACCCGGCACGCGGCGTGCCGGTCGCGGTCGTCACCTTCGTCGCGATGCTCGAGCTCGCGCGCGAGAACCTGCTCGAGATCACGCAGGCGGAGCCCTTCGCGCCGATCTACGTCCGGCTGTCGTATCTGCCGTCCTGAGTTCGCGTGACGACGTCGATCGCGCCCCTGCACCACACATGAACCGGCTGCGCGACGTCGACCTGAGCCGGCTCAACAGCTTCGGGGTCGCGGCCAGGGCGCGCGAGGTGCTGGTCTACGGATCGCGCGAGGACACGGCACCGATGCTCGACGCGCTGGCCGGCGCGACGAGCCCGGCGCTCGTGCTCGGTGGCGGCAGCAACGTGGTGTTCGCCGGCGATCCGGCGGGCCCCGTCGTGCTCGTGCGATCGCGCGGCCGGCGGGTCGTCGAGGACGCCGGCGACCGGGTCGTCGTCGAGGTCGAGGCCGGAGAGGACTGGGATTCGACCGTTCGCTGGAGCATCGCTCAGGGCTTCTACGGGCTCGAGAACCTCGTGTCGATCCCGGGAAGCGTGGGCGCCGCGCCGTGGCAGAACATCGGCGCCTACGGCCTCGAGATCGCCGAGCGCATCGCGACCGTCGATGCGATCGACCTCGTCGGCGGCCACGCGCGGCGCTTCACGCGCGCCGAATGCGGCTTCGGCTACCGGGACAGCGTCTTCAAGCGCGGCGAGGGCGCGCACTGGCTGATCCGGTCGGTCGCGCTCGCGCTCTCGCGCCGCCCTGCCGTGCGGATCGACTACGGCGACCTGCGCGCCGAGCTCGGCGCGGCTGCCGGCACACCCGAGGCTGCGCCGGGTCCGGCGGCGGTGGCGGACGCGGTCGCAGCGATCCGCCGCCGCAAGCTGCCCGACCCCGCTCGCCTGGGCAACGCAGGCAGCTTCTTCAAGAATCCGGTGCTCGACGCCGATCGCGCCGACCGGCTGCGGGCCGAGCATCCCGGCCTGCCGCTGTACCCGGTCGCCGACCCGGCGCTTCGCAAGGCCTCGGCCGCGTGGCTGATCGAGTCCTGCGGCTGGAAGGGCGCGCGCGAGGGTGCGATCGGCGTGTCGGCGCAACACGCGCTGGTGCTCGTCAATCACGGCGGCGGCACCGGCCGCGAGGTGATCGCGCTCGCGCGTCGCATCCAGGAATCCGTGCTCGAGCGCTTCGGCGTCCGACTCGAACCCGAGCCGACGATCGTCGGGTGATCGTCGGGTGATCGTCGGGTGATCGGCGGGTGATAGTCGGGTGATCGCCGGGCGGCGGGCCGCTATTCGTCGAGGTCGCGGCGAAACACCCAGCGCCACTGCGAGGATGCCTCGGGCACGTGGCGATATCCCTCGACGGCGAACTCCTTGAGCTGCTCCGGGTTCTGAAGGCGGTTCTCGAGCACGTACCGGGTCATGAGTCCGCGCGCGTGCTTGGCCATGAAGCTGATCACCTTGTACTGGCCGCCCCGGTTCTCCTCGAACACGATCTTCAGCACCGGCGCATCGAGCTCGGTGACATCCACGCTGCGAAAATATTCTTCGGAGGCCAGGTTGATCAGCACCGGGTGCCGCCGCCCGGCGAGCTCGCGCGAGAGCTGGCGCGCGATCTTCGCACCCCAGAACTCGTAGAGGTCGGCGCCCCGCGCATTCGACAGGCGGGTGCCCATCTCGAGCCGATGCGGCTGGATCAGGTCGAGCGGGCGCAGCAGCCCGTACAGGCCCGACAGGATCCGCACGCTCTTCTGCGCGAACGCGATCTGACCGGGCGTCAGCGAATACGCCTGCAGCCCGCCGTACACGTCGCCATTGAACGCGAACAGCGCCTGCCGCGAGTTGCGCTGCGTGTAGCGCGAGGAAAACCGGTCGAAACGGTCGGCGTTCTCGCGTGCGAGCGGCGCGCTGATCGACATCAGCGACGCGAGCTCGTCGGGCCCGAAGGTCCGCAGGCGCGCGACGAGCTCCAGCGCATCCTTGCGGAACTGCGGGAGCTCGTGGTCGTCGACCGGCACCGGCGTGCTGTAATCCAGCGTCTTGGCGGGCGAGAGAACGATCATCATGGTGGGTCGCATTATAGGGAGTTCCCGAATCCCGCCGGAAGGCCGCGCGAATCGGGCGATCGCGCGGCTTCCCGGTCCGGTCCCCGGCGCTCCGCTGCGACTGGTGATCGACACGAATCTCTGGCTAGATCTGCTCGTGTTCGCCGACCCCTCGGCCGCTCGCCTGGACGCCCTGCTGGCGAACGCCGCCGGCGCGCGCGTGCTCGTTCTGGCGACCGGGCCGATGCGTGCCGAGCTCGCGGCGGTGCTCGCACGCCCGCGGTTCGCGCTGGACGCAGCCCGGCAGGCGCAGGTGCTGGACGCATGGGATGCGCGCGTCGACGCGTCGCCGATCGCGCCGGATTGCGCGGTGGCGTGCACCGACCCCGACGACCGGATGTTCCTGGACCTCGCAATCGCGCAGCGCGCGCACTGGCTGCTGTCGAGAGACCGGGCACTCCTCGCCGCCCGCAAGCCGGCGGCCGCGCGCTTCGCGCTGCGGATCGGCAGGCTGCCCGACTTCTATAATTGGCTCGACGACGGCCGTTCGGCGACCGCATCCGAACCCGCTTCCGAACCCGCTTCCGTACGCCCTCCCGAACCCGTTTCCGGGCCCCCTTCCGCTCACCCTTCCGGACACCCTGCCCATGCCTGATCGTGCGGCCGACACCGCGCCGACCCTGGGTGCGTCGCCCGGTGCAGCGGCCACGACGCCTGCCGTCGCGAGCCGCCTGCCCGGCGTCGGCACGACGATCTTCACCGTGATGTCGGCGCTCGCCGCGCGCACCGGTGCGGTGAACCTGGGCCAGGGCTTTCCCGATTTCGACTGCGATCCGGCGCTGGTCGGCGCGGTGTCGGCAGCGATGGCCGAGGGCCACAACCAGTACCCGCCGATGGCCGGCGTCGCGGCCCTGCGCGAAGCGATCGCCGGCAAGGTGGCCGCGCTGTACGGCGCCCGCCCGGACCCCGACACCGAGGTCACCGTTACCGCGGGCGCCACCCAGGCGCTGCTGACGGCGATGCTGGCGATCGTGCACCCCGGAGACGAAGTCGTCGTGCCCGAGCCCTGCTACGACTGCTACGCGCCCAACATCGCGATGGCCGGCGGGACGATGGTGCCGGTTCAGATGACCGAAGACTTCCGGCTGCCCTGGGACGCGATCGGTGCCGCGGTCACGCCCCGCACGCGCGCGCTGCTGCTCAATTCGCCGCACAACCCGAGTGGCACCGTCCTCGGCGCCGACGATATCGATGCGCTTCGCGCACTGGTCGCCGCGCACCCGAAGCTGCTGATCGTGTCGGACGAGGTCTACGAACACATGGTCTACGACGGCGTGCCGCACCGCTCGATCTCGTGCCATCCGGACCTTGCCGCCCGCGCCTTCGTGATCTCCTCGTTCGGCAAGTCCTTCCACGTCACCGGCTGGAAAGTCGGCTACTGCATCGCGCCGCCGACGCTCACCGCCGAGTTCCGCAAGGCACACCAGTTCGTGGTGTTCACCGTCAATACGCCGGCGCAGGTCGGCATCGCGCGTTACCTGGCCGATCCTGCACCGTACCTGACGCTGCCCGCCTTCTACCAGGCCAAGCGCGACCGCTTCCTCGCGGGGCTGTCCCGCACCCGCCTTCGCCCGCTTCGCTGCGAAGGCAGCTATTTCCAGGTGGTCGACTACAGCGCGATCAGCGACGCGACCGAGGCCGAGTTCGCACGCTGGCTCGCCACCGAGATCGGCGTCGCGGCGATACCGATGACCGCGTTCTACAGCCGTCCCCGAGAGCGGCGCCTCGCGCGCTTCTGCTTCGCCAAGCACGACCGCACGCTCGACGCGGCGATCGACCGGCTGAGCCGGCTCTGAACGCCGAGCGGGCGGCGCCGATGGACGCGGCCCCGCGCTGGGATCTCTACTGCCGGGTCGTCGACAACCTCGGCGACGCGGGCATCCTCTGGCGCCTCGCGCGCCAGCTCGCCGTCGACGAGGGATGCTCGGTGCGATTGATGATCGACGACCCGGGGGCACTCGCGGTGATGCTGCCGGGTGCCTGCCACGGCGCTCGCATCGACGCGGTCGAGATCCGCCCATTCGATGCGACGCCGGCCCCCCCGCCCGACGTGATCGTGTGCGGATTCCACGCCGAGGCGCCCGCGGCCGCGCGCGCGCCGGTCCGGATCAACTACGAGTACCTGTCGGCCGAGCCGTGGATCGACGAATTCCACGGCAGCCCCTCGCCTCGCGCCGACGGCCGGCTCGAACACTACTTCTATCCGGGCTTCACCGAGGCGTCGGGCGGCCTGCCGCTCGAGCGCGACCTGCTCTCGCGGCGTGACGCGTTCCAGTCCGACCCGACGGCCGGGCGGCGCTTTCTCGCTGCACTCGGCGTCGACCTGGCGCCGCGCGAGCGACCGTTGTCGGTCTTCGTCTATCCCTGCTCGCCGATCGATCGCCTGCTGGGCGAGGCGTCGCGCCTGCCCGAGTCGCTCGGGCGCGTGCACCTGGTCGTGCCGGCGACCGACGTCGCCGGCGAGCGGGCGCGCTGGCGCGCCCGGCTCGCCGACGCAGGCCTCGATCGCCCGCCGGATGGCGGCGCCACCGTGCGCGTCAGCGTCGTTCCGATGCTGCCGCAGTCCGACTTCGACCTGCTGCTGTGGTCGTGCGAGCTGAATCTCGTGCGCGGCGAAGACTCCTGGATCCGCGCGCTCTGGGCCGCGCGCCCGTTCCTCTGGCAGGCGTATCCGCAAGCCGACGAGACGCGCCGCGCGAAGGTCGATGCCTTCCTCGCACGCCTCGCACCGGCCGGCGTCGGCGCGGGCGTCGGCACGGACCTGGGCGACGGCGCCAATGCCCTCCCCGATCCGCTGCAATGTCTGTGCGAGTGGCACAGGACCTGGAACGGGCTGCCCGCGAGCGCCTTCGCGCCCGACCGCGGCGGCCCCGGGCTCCTCGAGACCATCCTCGCACGGCCGGACCCGATACGCGCGCGGCTGCTCGCGTGGAGCGGCGAACTCGGCCGTCGCCGCGCGGCGCCTCGTCTCGTCGCGTTCGCGGACGCCATCGCGCGGCGGACGCTATAATCCAAGGCTTTGTCCCGATTCCCAGGCAACCCAGGAAAACCGCATGAAGACCGCACAGGAAGTCCGCGTCGGCAACGTGATCATGGTCGGAACGGATCCGATGGTCGTGCTGCGCGCCGAGTACAACAAGTCGGGCCGAAATTCGGCCGTCGTGAAGATGAAGTTGAAGAACCTGCTCAACGGCTCGGCCGCCGAACCGGTGTTCAAGGCCGACGAGAAGTTCGACGTCCTGATGCTCGATCGCAAGGAGGTCACCTACTCGTACTTCGCCGACCCGATGTACGTGTTCATGGACGCCGACTACAACCAGTACGAGATCGAGGCCGAAAGCATGGGCGACGCGCTCAACTACCTCGACGACGGCATGCCCTGCGAAGTGGTGTTCTACGAGGGCCGCGCGATCTCGGTCGAGTTGCCGACGATGCTCGTGCGCGAGGTCGAGTACACCGAACCCGCGGTGCGCGGCGACACCTCGGGCAAGGTGATGAAGCCGGCGAAGATCAAGCCCACCGGATTCGAATTGCCGGTTCCCGCGTTCGTCGAGACCGGCGACAAGATCGAGATCGATACCCGGACGAACGAGTACCGGAGCCGGATCAAGGCCTGAGCCGGACCGGCGGCGCGCTGCCTCAGGCGGCGCGCGCGCCGATCGCCGGCATCACCGGGAGTGCCTCGTCGGCCCGGGACGGCCGCGAAGCCGTCGCCGGCGCCGGCGCCGGCGCCTGCGCCGGTGCAGCGGCCGCCTTCCGAACCGGCCTCGCCCCCGTCTGCAGCAGCAGGCGCCGGGCCGTCGCGTGCAGCGTGCTCAGTGCGACCGGCTTGCCCAGGAAGCCGTTGCAGCCCGCGAGCGCGGCCTTGCCCAGGTCGAACCAGCCGGTGCGCTGGCTCAGGATCACCACCGGCAGGCGGCGCCCGGTCTTCGAACCGCCACGCAGGCGCCTGAGCAGTTCGAGCCCGTCGCCGTCCGGATGCTCGAGCTCCATCACCACCAGTTCGTAGCTTCGCATCGACAACACGTCGCGCGCCTGCGCGAGCGTGCCCACCCCTTCCGCGTCGACGCCGATTTGCCGCATCGCGACGGCGACCTGCGAACGGATCGACGCGCTCGCGTCGATCACCAGCGCCCGGGGCGCCCTGCCGTGCACCGGCGGCACGCGCGTCTCGGCCGCGGGCTGCGTCAGCCGCGTCGAGATCTCGCGGGTGCGGTGCCGGAGCGCGATCGCCTCGGCTGCCCGGTTCAGCACCTCGAGGACGTCGAGACTGAAGCTCTTGAACAACAGGTCGTCGGGTCCGCGTGCATGGCTCGCCCGGCGCCCCACGCCGATGACCGGCAGCGCCTGCGGTACGACCTTCAGCGTGCGCGCGATCTCGGTACCGCCCTTGGCGGTCAGGTCGACGAGCGCGATGTCGAACTCACCCGGCCCCGGGCGATCGGCGAGCACGTACTGGATCGGGTTGTGCCGCGAGTGACGCAGGATGATGTCGAGCAGGCGCTGGAAGCGGCTCGCCAGGCCGAAGGTCGCGACCCTGTAGCAGGGTCTGCCGTCCCCGGAACCGGCGACGTCGGTGATCGCTGTCAATGGATTCACTCCCCGATGCTGTGGCGCGGCGCCAGCACTCAAGCCGGGCTGGATATCGCGACCAGGCCCGGATTGTAGCGAGCATGCGCGTGCGATCCAAACCGGGGGAGTGAAGAAATGCTTTTTAGTTCATCGCGTTACGGCATTTATCAAGAAAATGCTCGAAACTTTTGGGCGCGATCGTCAGGGCGTCTCGGTCACGAGATCGTTGTCGGCAGCGAAGCTGATGACGAACTTCCACGCCATCGGTTCGATGTCCTGGAGCCGCGGATCGACGATCACGCACTTGATGCCGCCCCGCGCGGACGGCACGACGTACGGCGAATACGTCAGGTGGTCCTGCGCGCCGGCGCGCCGGGGCCGGAAGGCCGACATCGCGCCCGCGAGTCGCTCCGCCCAGTCGCTGGGCCGGAACGGCTTGCCTTCGGTCGTGACGCCGAGGATCACCAGCCGGCGCGGGCCCGTCGCCCCGGCGGCGGGGCCGTCGCTGACTGACACCGGCGTGGACACCTCCACTTTGTGCATCCGATCATGATAAACACTATCCCCTACAATCGCCGCACCGTCGAACGTCCGCGGTCGCCCGTTGATGTATCCGGCAAGAACCCGCGCCAACATGTCCGTCAGACACTACCTCCAGTTCGACGATTTCTCCCGTGCCGAGACCGAGTACGTGTTCTCGCGGGCGGCCTTCATCAAGGACCGCTTCAAGCGCTACCAGGCCTGGCATCCGCTGGCCGACCGCACGCTGGTGATGATCTTCGAGAAGGCGTCGACGCGCACGCGCCTGTCCTTCGAGGCTGGCATGCACCAGCTCGGCGGCGCCGCGATCTACCTGAACACGCGCGATTCCCAGCTCGGGCGCGGCGAACCCGTCGAGGACGCCGCGCAGGTGATCTCGCGGATGTGCGACATCGTCATGATCCGCACCTTCGAGCAGACCATCGTCGAACGCTTCGCCGCCCACTCGCGCGTACCGGTCATCAACGGTCTGACCAACGAGTACCACCCGTGCCAGGTGCTCGCCGACATCTTCACGTTCATCGAGCAGCGCGGACCGATCCAGGGCAGGACCGTCGCCTGGGTCGGCGACGCGAACAACATGAGCTACACCTGGATCCAGGCCGCGCGGCTGCTGGGCTTTCACGTGCACGTGTCGACGCCCGCGGGCTACGAGATCGACGCGAACCGTCTCGCCGCCGAGGACCACGCGCACTTCACCTCGTTCGCGGATCCGATGCAGGCGTGCCGCGGCGCGCACCTCGTGACCACCGACGTCTGGACCAGCATGGGTTTCGAGGCCGAAGGCGACGCACGCGCCAAGGCCTTCGCCGATTTCCGGGTCGACGAGGACATGATGGCGGTTGCCGACACGTCGGCGGTGTTCATGCACTGCCTGCCGGCGCACCGCGGCGAAGAGGTCACCGCGGGCGTGATCGACGGGCCGCAGTCGGTGGTCTGGGACGAAGCCGAGAACCGCCTGCACGTTCAGAAGGCGCTGCTCGAGTACCTGCTGATCGGTCGGCTGCCGACCTGAATCGGCGCCGCTTCGCCCCCCGGGGGGAGGCTATCGGCAGAGATGCAGGCGAACGCCCTGCCGGACGGTGCTGGTCGCCGATCCGCCGGCGGCCGGGTCTGCCGTCAGGTCGACGCGCCGAGGCAGGGCCTTGCGAACCGCGTCCATGTTCGGCATCAGCGCCACCGTGCGGAACGAGCCCGAGAGCAGCAGGTTCAGCTTGCGCAGGCTCGACAGCCGTGCCGCCGCGGGGCCGAGCGCGGTGTCGAGCCGTGACTCCAGACGTTCGAAGGCCGGCATCGCGAGGAGCTGGACCATCAGGTCGCGAAGCGACGCATGGTATGCGACGCACTCGTCGAACAGCGGCGACTCCGGAAGCGGATAGAAGCCGTAGCGCGGCAGCAGTTCCCTGACTTCCCGATCGATCGTCGGCTGCTGCGGATCGAGCAGCGCGAGGATCTCCGAGGCCACCGACTTCTCGACCTGCCCCGTCAGTTCGCTGACCTTCATCAGCAGGTCGGGATAGGTGGACTCGCCCGCGTCGCGCAAGGTCTCGAGCAGCGCGAAGAGCTCGTCGCGACGCATCCGCAGTTTCCCGCGCATGCCGGCGTGACGGCACAACTGGCGCTGGAACTCGACGTCGGTGCGCACGTCGACGGCGCGGATCCGCTCGAGCAACCACACGTGGTCCCGTGCATCGGTCAGGACGCGACGCATCGTCACGCCAGCGCAGGCATCGAGGTCGCGCAACAGCTTTTCCGCCGACAGGGCGTCGATCAATCGTCTGGACATCTCGGTCTCTTCGGAAACTTCGTGTCCAGATCATCGGCGGGCCGGCACGATCGCCGGAGCGTGCCGGGATGCAAGGTCCGGCAACCCCGATCGGTGGCAACGAGGCGTTGCGCGCCAGCATCATTGCCGGCCGACAGCAGCGTGCGCCGCGCGCCCGCTCAGCGGTGCTCGGCCAGCCGCGACGACAACTGCTTTCGCGCGCGGTGCAGCCTGACCCAGCAGTTCGCCTCGCTGATGCCGAGCGCCTCGCAGACCTCGCCGGTCGGCTCGTCGTCGATCGCCTGCCTCAGGAAGACTTCGCGCTGGGACGACGGAAGCTGGTCGACCTCGCTCGCGAGACGGTCGAGAAGCCGGGTGGCCGCCAGTCGCACGAACGGATCGTCCGCGGGCGCCGCGGCCGGTTCGGCCCAGGGACCGCGGCCGTTCGGACCGTCCGAATCGTCGTCGGCGTCCTCGAACGCGGGCCGGCGCACGTATCGGACCTCGCGCCTGAAGGTGTCCTGGATCTTGTGCGAAAGGATGCCGAAGAGCCAGGTGCGCAGCGTCGAGTGTCCGTGGAAGCCGTCGAAGGACACCAGCGCCGCCAGCAGCGCGTCCTGCACCGCATCCTCGGCGAGTTCGGCATCTCGGATCCGCCGGCGCGCGAAGCGGCGCATGTCCGCCGTGAACGCGCCGATCGCGGCCGCATCCGGCGCCCACCCGGCAACCGGCCCGTCGAAAGTCTGCGCAACCGTCATCGACATCTCCTCTGTTGCCGGCAGTCTGGATGTCGGGCGTCACCCTTCGATGACGTGCAGATCTCGTTTTCGTCTCGGACGCCGCGCCCGCGCTTTCGCGGCGGGCCGGCTGGCATCATGTCGGCTCGTGCGGTCGCAGCCGACGCGAACGGCAGGCGCCACCCTGCCGCGCCGCGGCCGGTCGTGCACGATCGGGGCGGGTCGCGCCCCGCGTCCTGTCGGAGAGTGGAATCGTGGAACAGCGGATCCTGGTCATCGAGGACCAGAAGGACATTGCCGAACTCGTCGCGATGCACGTGCGCGACCTCGGCCACCGGGTCGACATCGTGCACGACGGCGCCGAGGGCCTCGAACGCGCACGGCGCGGCGAACACGCGCTGGTGGTGCTCGACGTGATGCTGCCGGGACTCGACGGCATGTCGATCGTGCGCGAACTGCGCATGCACCGTCAGCAGGTGCCGGTGCTGATGCTGACCGCACGCTCGAGCGAGATCGACCGCGTGCTGGGCCTCGAGCTGGGCGCCGACGACTACCTCACCAAGCCGTTCTCGATCCCGGAACTGCAGGCCCGAATCAAGGCGCTGCTGCGTCGCGCCGAGATCCGCGAGCAGGCACCGGAGGCGGCGGCCGAGCGCCTGGTGCTGGGCGCGATGACGATCGACACCGCGGCGCGCGAGGTGCGCATCGACGACGTCCCGGTCGCATTGACGGCTCGCGAGTTCGACCTGCTGCTTCACCTGGCGCGGCACCCGGGCCGCGTGTTCAGCCGGATGCAGCTGCTCGACGCGGTCTGGGGCACGACCTTCGAGGGGTACGAGCACAACGTCAACACCCACATCAACCGGCTGCGCGCGAAGATCGAGAAGGATCCGGCGGCGCCGGTCTACGTGCTGACCGTGCGCGGTGCCGGCTATCGCTGCGGCGCACCCGGGCCCGCGCGCGGATGATCAGCCTTCGCGCGAGGATCCTCGTGCTGATCGCGGTCTCGGGGCTCGCGACCGCACTGATCCTCAGCCTGGTGATGATCAACGCGGCGCGGAACCTGTACGCCGACCTCATCTCGCACCAGGCGAACGCGTTCGCCGAACGGGTGCTGCAGATGCACCCGAGCCTGCTCGCCGACTATCGCAACGACAAGAGCGGGCTGTCGGCAATGCTGCGCAGCTACGTGCTGCTCGCGCCGGACACGGGCCTGTTCCTGCTCTCGGCCGACGGCGAGATCCTCGCGACCGCGGGCGAAGGACGGCTGCACTGGAGCCGCTACCGCGTCGACCTGCCGCTGGTGCGGCGGGCGCTATCCACCGACCCGGGGCGCCCGATCTTCGGCGACGATCCGGACATGCCGGGGTCCAGGTGCGTCGTCGCGGCGCGCCCGCTCGACGGCGGCGACGGCGAGGGCGGCTGGCTCTACGTGGTCGCGCGCTCGGCCGATCTCGTGACCCAGACCCCCGAGCTCGTGAAGACCTACGCGCTGCGTACCGGTGCCAAGGTCGGCATCCTCACGCTCACGATCAGCGCGGCGCTCACGCTGGCGGTGATCGCGCTGCTGACCCGGCCGCTGACACGGCTGACGCGTCAGGTCGAGCGGATCCAGCGCGCGGGCTTCGCCAACGCGATCGACGCGAGCGCGTTCCCGGTCCCCGACCGCGACGACGAGGTGGGCCGCCTCGCGTCGTCGTTCCGCGAGGCGTTCATGCGCCTCAAGGACGAGTCCGATCGGGTCGCCCAGACCGACACGCGCCGCCGCGAGATGGTCGCCTCCGTCTCGCACGACCTGCGCACGCCGCTGACCGCACTCGCCGGGCAGCTCGAGACGGTCCTGCTCAAGCGCGAGACGATGGCGGACCAGGACCAGCGGCGATTCATCGAGAGCGCATTCGGCAACGCGCTCCATCTGAGGCGGCTGACCGACGCCCTGGCCGAACTCGCCAGGCTCGACAGCCCCGACGTCCGCCTCGAGTGCGAGCCGATCGCGCTGCACGAACTCTGCGACGACCTGGTGCACCGCTTCCAGATCCGGGCCGAGGAACACGGCATCGCGTTGCAGGTCGACTACCCGGACGGTTTGCCGCTCGCCGAGGTCGACGCCGGGCTGATGGAGCGCGCACTCGCGAACCTGATCGACAACGCGCTGCGGGTCACGCCCGACGGCGGGCGCATCCGCATCGAGGTCGCGCCGATCACGTGGACGGGTCCGCAGGCGCGCACCGGGTTCCGGGTCAGCGTCACCGATACCGGCCCCGGCGTCAGCGACGCCGATCGCCCGCAGGTGTTCGAGCGCTTCTTCCAGGGCAGCGGCCATCGCGGGCTGCGCGGCAGCTCGGGCCTCGGTCTGGCGATCGTGCAGCGGGTCGCCGAACTGCACGGCGGGCGGGCCGGCCTGACCGCGCCCGCCGCCGGCCAGCCGGCCGATGGGACGGCCCGGTCGGACGACGCACGGAACGAAACAGGCGCCTCGGCGGGCGCCTGTTTCTACATCGACATTCCGCTGGCCTCCTGCACACGGTCCTGAGCGACCGCTGCCCGGCCGCTCGGATCACCGGCGCAGATGGCGCGTTGCCGCGCCCTGCGCCGGCGGTAGCCCACAGGCCCGCACGGCGCCCGCCGGCAGCGATCAGGCCTGCGCGATCTCGCTCTGCTCCTCGCCCTCGCCTTCGGATGGCGGCGGCGGCGAGCCTTCGGCGTAGCTGAGCGTCACCTCATCCTTGTCGTCGAGGTCCACGGTCACCTTCCCGCCACTGACGAGCTTGCCGAACAGCAGTTCGTCGGCGAGCGCCTTGCGGATCAGGTCCTGGATCAGGCGCTGCATCGGCCGGGCGCCCATCAACGGATCGAAGCCCGCCTTGCCCAGGTGCTTGCGCAGCCTGTCGGAGAAGATCGCCTCGACCTTCTTCTCGTGAAGCTGCTCTTCGAGTTGCATCAGGAACTTGTCGACCACCCGAAGGATGATCTCCTCGTCGAGCGCACGGAAACTGATGACCGCGTCGAGCCGGTTGCGGAACTCCGGCGTGAACATCCGCTTGATCTCGACCATCTCGTCGCCGGCCTGCTTGCTGTCCGAGAAGCCGATCGAGCGCTTCTGCAGGTCGGCCGCGCCGGCGTTGGTCGTCATCACGATGATGATGTTGCGGAAGTCCGCCTTGCGCCCGTTGTTGTCGGTCAGGCTGCCGTGGTCCATCACCTGCAGCAGGATGTTGAAGATGTCCGGATGCGCCTTCTCGATCTCGTCGAGCAGCAGCACCGCATGCGGCTTCTTCGTCACCGCCTCGGTCAGCAGTCCGCCCTGGTCGAAACCGACGTAGCCGGGTGGCGCGCCGATCAGCCGGCTCACCGCGTGCCGTTCCATGTACTCGGACATGTCGAAGCGGATCAGCTCGATGCCCTGCGTGAACGCCAGCTGCCGCGCGACCTCGGTCTTGCCCACGCCGGTGGGGCCCGAGAACAGGAAGCTGCCGATCGGCTTGTCGGGCTTGCCCAGGCCCGAGCGCGACATCTTGATCGCGGCCGCCAGCGCCTCGATCGCCGGGTCCTGGCCGAACACCGTGTTCTTCAGGTCGCGCTCGAGGTACTGGAGCTTGCTGCGGTCGTCGCTCGACACCGACGCCGGCGGAATGCGGGCGATGCGCGAGACGATCTCCTCGATCTCGTTCTTGCCGACGATCTTCTTCTGCTTCGACTTGGGCAGGATGCGCTGCGCGGCACCGGCCTCGTCGATCACGTCGATCGCCTTGTCGGGCAGGTGGCGGTCGTTGATGTACTTGGCCGACAGCTCGGCCGCGGCCGACAGCGCCGACGTCGAGTACTTGATGCCGTGGTGCTCCTCGAAGCGGCTCTTCAGCCCCCGCAGGATCTGGATCGTCTGCTCGACCGTCGGCTCGACGACGTCGATCTTCTGGAACCGGCGGCTCAGCGCGTGGTCCTTCTCGAAGATGCCGCGATACTCGTTGAAGGTCGTCGCGCCGATGCACTTGAGCTGACCCGACGACAGTGCCGGCTTCAGCAGGTTCGATGCATCCAGCGTGCCGCCGGACGCCGAGCCCGCGCCGATCAGCGTGTGGATCTCGTCGATGAAGAGGATCGCGTTCTTGTTCGACTTCAGCTGCTTGAGCACCGCCTTCAGGCGCTGTTCGAAGTCGCCGCGGTATTTCGTGCCGGCGAGCAGCGCGCCCATGTCGAGCGAGTAGACCTGCGCCTCGGCGAGGATCTCGGGCGCGTCGCCCTGGACGATGCGCCACGCGAGCCCCTCGGCGATCGCGGTCTTGCCGACCCCGGCCTCGCCGACGAGCAGCGGGTTGTTCTTGCGCCGGCGGCACAGCACCTGGATCACGCGCTCGACCTCGCTCTCGCGCCCGATCAGCGGATCGATGCGGCCGTCCTTGGCCGACGCGTTGAGGTTGGTCGTGAACTGCTCGAGCGCGCCCTGCTGGTTCTGCGCGCCCTGCTCCTCGGTGCCCTCGGGCGGCTCTTCCTTGCCGGCGTCCTTGGGTTGCGGCGTCTTCGCGATGCCGTGCGAGATGTAGTTGACGACGTCCAGCCGCGTGATGCCCTGCTGGTGCAGGTAGTACACGGCGTGCGAGTCCTTCTCGCCGAAGATCGCGACCAGCACGTTGGCGCCGGTCACTTCCTTCTTGCCGTTGGACGTCGACTGCACGTGCATGATGGCGCGCTGGATCACGCGCTGGAACCCGAGCGTGGGCTGCGTGTCGATCTCGTCGTTGCCGGGCACGACCGGCGTGTTCTCCTTGATGAAGCCGGTGAGACTCTTTCGGAGTTCGTCGACGTTCGCGACGCACGCGCGAAGCACCTCGGCCGCCGACGGATTGTCGAGCAGCGCGAGCAGCAGGTGCTCGACCGTGATGAATTCGTGACGCTGCTGCCGGGCCTCGACGAAGGCCATGTGCAGGCTGACTTCCAACTCTTGAGCGATCATGCTTCCTCCATCACGCATTGCAGCGGATGCTGGTGCTGCCGGGAAAAATTGCCAACCTGCTCGACCTTGGTCGACGCGATGTCCTTGGGAAACAAGCCACAGACCCCGCGCCCTTCCCGGTGAACCATCAGCATGACCTGGGTCGCCTTCTCGCGCCCCATGCCGAAAAACTTCTGAAGGACGGTCACGACGAACTCCATCGGGGTGAAATCGTCGTTCAGCAGGACGACCTGATACATCGGCGGAGGCTTGGTCTTGACCTCTTGTCGCTCGACGGTCGTGGACGGGTCGTTCTGGGTCGCCATGTGTTCGTTCATTCTAGCGAGTCGCCGGGACGGCGCAACCGCCTATCCCTGCGCACGCGTGCACTTTAACCGCATCGGCAACATCCCGAGCCGCACCCGGCCGTCGCGCGATCGCGGCCTGTCCGCAACTGCACGAGCGTCGCCGCGCGCCATTGCCATCTGGAGCACCCTGGTGCCATTTGCAAGTCCGTGCCGAGCGGCGTCGGGCAGGCGGCGAACCCACCCGCGCGTGCCGGATCCGCAGTCGGCCTGCCGGCCGTCCGCACGGGCAGGCTGGTCGCCCGATGTCACGTTCCGATGCATTCATCGACCGCCATGATGACCGCGATTCGACCGGCCGACAGTGCCCGGGGATCGAGTGGCCGACGGGCCTTCGCGAATGGCCGATCGCGTGGGTCCGACGGTCGATTCGCGTTGCCATCTACTCCATTTGGATACCTTGACTTGCCAGATCCTTTGGCAAAGAATCCGCGCGATGGGTGGGGAATTGACTTGGCCTGCCGCGCCCTGATGCTGGACAACTACAGCAAGGCCTTGTTTTTTCAGGAAATGGGAATGGCAACCGGTACGGTAAAGTGGTTCAACGACTCCAAGGGTTTCGGGTTCATCACACCTGACGGAGGCGGCGAAGACCTGTTCGCACACTTCAGTTCGATCCAGTCAGCAGGCTTCAAATCGTTGAAAGAAGGTCAAAAGGTCGAGTTCG
Organism: Lautropia sp.; assembly: GCA_050248115.1. Classification (GTDB taxonomy): domain Bacteria; phylum Pseudomonadota; class Gammaproteobacteria; order Burkholderiales; family Burkholderiaceae_E; genus Lautropia. The sequence continues at coordinate 306,367 of JBFWSZ010000003.1, read as the reverse complement.
AAGTCGTCCAGGGCCCGAAGGGCAAGCAGGCCTCGAATATCCGCGCCACGTCCTGATCGGCGCGCGGTGAACCGGGGGCAGTCGCCGAAAGGCGACTGCCCCCGTTTTCATTCGAGCGGCGCCGGCGGTCTGGGGCGCCCCACCCCACCCTTCGGACCGGCCACCCGTCCACACGCCCAGGAAAGCCGAAGCCCCGGTCGTGTCGACGAACCGGGGCTTCAACCGAAGCGGTAGGGACGCGCCGGGGCGTCCCGAAACCGCATCACATGTTCGATCATCACTTCCCAATCGGGGGCTGAGCCAGTGTTCATGCGGCTTCTTTACCGTCGGGAAATGCCCGTGGCCCCATCCGTGGCCCCGTTCAACACCCTGCCACTGATTCGCATTCGCTGACCCAGCTTCGAGCGCATTGCACCGGGTCGGGGGTCAGAGGCACGGCGTCCTCAGAATTCAGCGCGCGCGACGCCCGCCGCGGCCATCGCCTTCTGCAGGGCTTCGTCCAACGTGGCCAAGGGCAAGTTGCGCCGCAACGCGAGTTCCAGATAGGCGGCGTCGTAGGCGCTGAGGCCATGGCGGGCGGCCAGCGCATCCAGCGTGGTCATCGCCACCGGTTCGCGGTCGACGCGCAGGCGAAGCGCCTGGGCATGCGCCACCAACTCCTGCCGCTTGGCCGCGGTGATGCGCCGGCGCCGCTGGGCGCTGAGCATCAGGTTGCCCATCTCCAGCAGCCACAGCGCCGGCACCCAGACCTCGCCAACGGCTGTGGCCTGCAAGGCGGCCTCGGTGTAGGGCGTGGCTTCGTCGGGCAGGAACCAGGCAGCGCTGACGGAGGCGTCCACGACTATGGCGACACTCAACGCCGGCCCTCGGCGATGAGGCCGCGCGCCTTCAGCCGGCCAAGGCTCACACCCTGGCGCGCAGCCAGCAGGCCGGCCACGGCGTCGCGCGCGGCACTGGCGCTGTCTTGCTCCGTGGGCAAGGCCAATTGCGCCACCACCTTGCCACGGCGCGTAATGGCGATGACTTCGCCGCGCTGCACGCGCTCGATCAGCTCGGACAGGCGGTTCTTGGCTTCGTACAGGGCGACTTCGGTCATGCGGGGCTCCTGGGGTGACCCGAGCACGCATTGTATCTGGCTAGCTAGCCATATTCAAGGGCCGGCCTGGCCGACAGCCGAGAGCGCTCGAACGACTGCTCGCGGTGGTGCCGGGTGGACGATGGACTCAGCTACGTTTGCGTGCAGCCCCGCTGGCCTTCAAGTTACCAATAGCGCCAGCCGTCGGCGCGTTAGCCCGCTGCGCCTGAAGTGCACCGATGGCGGCGTCGGCATCTTGCGTCCGTCCCGCCGCGATGTCTGCTCGAGGCCGCGGCGCGCATCGTCGATCAGCAGCAGGTGGATGCGCTCGCGCTCCAGCCGGTGGTAGTGGTCCAGGCGCTCGGCGTCGATGAGCGCAACGTAGTTCTCGCCGTTCTTGGTGATGATCTTTTCGGCACCGGCCTTGACCTGCTCGGCCAGCTCGGACAACTTGGCGCGCGCCCGCGTGAACGGCACCACATCGCTCGCAGAGATACCCAAAGGCGACCCACTCGGAAGTTGCAGATTCCTGCGCAGCCTACGCGCATCAGAACCGGGCGGGAATGCCGGCGCGCATGGACGGGTCCAGGGCGGGCAAGGCCTGGTGAAGCGGACCCTGGACGCGGCCAGGCGCGCCCTACGCACGGGCTCGCGGGCAGGCGGCTGTTCCCGCGGCCTGCCCCCGAGCCCGTCCGGCGGCGAGGACGTGATTGCCTTTGTCCCGGTCAGCGGCTCATGTCCGGGCCGCGGTTGGGCTCTGGCGACACCCGTTGGGCGCTCCGCGCGCGGTCCATGCCCATGCCCGGCAATTCCGTCTGCCGTTGCGCTGCGCGCATGCGTTGCACGGCCTGCGCGACCTCCGTCTGCATCACGAAGGCGACGATGCTCTTGCTGAGCTTGCGGTCGGCTGGGTCCGGCGAGGCTGCCAGCGCCTTGGTGACCTCGGCCCAGGCCTTGAGCGCTGCCGAGCGCGTGGCGCGGGCTGCTGGTCCGGTCTTGTGCGCGCCCCGCGTCTTGCCAATTCGCACGGCGGCACCGGGCTGGCGCTCCCAGGCGCGCAGGCTGCGTCGGGTGACGCCTCTGGTGGCCTGCGACGAGGCCTCGGCCTCGATGCCCCAGTCGCGCAGCTTCTCGGCGAAGGTCTCGCGCCAGCGGTGCAGGTCTTCCTTACGGGGATTCAGGCGCTTGCCATCGCGCCCCTCCGCGCGAACGCTGATGTGTACGTGCGGATTGGCCTGATGCGTGTGCAGGACCATGACGTAGCGATGGTTCGCCAGTTCAGCCTTGGCGAACTCGCGTGCCGCCTGGCGCACCACGCGAGCATCGGTGCCGATCGGCATCGACAGCATGATGTTGAAGGCCTCGCGGCGTTCGCTGACCTCGGGGATGCGTGTGCCACCGAGCCGCCATTGATCGGCGATCGCGCGCAGGGCCTCCTTCCCCTCGCGCACAGCGCCGCGGTCATCTTCGATCTGTAGCCGCCCTGCCTTGGAAATGTACCGAAGGTGCGCCGCGATGGCACCCATGCCACGCCCGCCGCCGGTGACCTTGACCATCACTTGCGGCGCGCGGCGTTCGACCGTCGCGCGGATGCGCTGCCGCAGGACCTGGGCACGCTGGCCGATCGCGGCGTCGCTCAGTACTGGAGTGCGCGACGCCTTCATGCGGTTCGACGGGTAGAAGAGCCGGTCGCCCCATTGCACGAGCAGGCCGTCGATGGTGCTGGGCATGGCAGCTCTCCTTTCCTCACCGGCGGTCGATCAGCGCCGAGGCTCGATCGAGGTGGCGACGGATCTCAGCGTCGGCGGTTTCGAGTCGGTCGCGGTAAGGCCGCGCCTGCTCGACCTTCGCCTGGCGCAGCAGAGTGACGAGAGCCACGAGATCGGTCGACAGCGCGGCCATGCGGTCGTTGGATGCGAGCAGGGCCGCGCGATCGGCCCGGCGCTCGGCAACGGGTTGCGGCAGGGAGCTGTTGGCGACGAGCCGCCCGACGTAGTCGCCGTAGGACAGGCCGAGCGCACCGGCGTTCAGCATCAGTGCGTCGGCATGGGCTCGGGAGAGTCGCAGCGTGAGCTTCGCGGTCTCTCGGGTCGGTACCAGGTCCGGGGTCTGACCGTCAGACCCCTTCTCAGTTGGCGCCACCGCCGCCGTGGCGCGGAGGTCGAGGCTCATCACCAAGGCTCGCCGGACGAGCTGCGCGACGCCCATGCCACGAACAGCCGCAGCGGCGCGGACGGCATCGCCGATGTCGCGCAGGTCGATCGTCACGCGGTCACGCGAGGTGCCAGCCACGTCGAACCTCGCGCCGGATGCCGCATGGCATCCATTCACTGGCGGGCCGCCTATCCTGCCATCTGTCCTTTCTCATCCTCTTCACTCCACTCTCCATGGATTCAGCGTTCGGTCTGCGAAGGGGTCTGACGGTCAGACCCCTTCAGCCAGCGTGTGGCGATCACTTCAACCCGGCCCCTCAGGGCGATCAATGCGGGCGCCGCTGTCGGGCTTGCATCGGGCGGCTTGACGCGGCTCAGCGCGCGCTCCAGCCGATCGCAGGCCGCATGGGCTTGGGCGATCAACCTGTCGGGTGGCGACACGGTGGTCTCGTTCGGCACGGGCTCGTCGGCGGCGGAACGGATGGCGGACACCGATGCGCGCGTGATGTCCGCCTCGCCGGCCAGCAGCGCTTGAACCTGGTCGGGTCGGTCGGCGTGCAGCTTGCTGAGTTCGTGCAGCGTACGGGGTGACGTGCACCGGCCGGACTTCAGCGCATCGTCCAGCACCGGCGGAAGGTGCAGGAGCGACAAGTGGTGCGCCACCGCCGTCAGGTTCATGCCGAGTTGCCTGGCGATGGTCGCATTCGAATCTCCAGCGTCGACCTGCGCGCGGATGAACCTCGCGAGTTCGAGCGGCGTCAGTCCGTGGCGTTTCTGGTTCTCGGCCACCTGTGAATAGCGATCTGCGGGCAGATCGCGGACGACGACCGGAACTTCAGGCAGCCCGGCGCGAATCGCTGCGCGCAGCCGCTTGGCGCCGAAGTGAACCTGGTGCCGGCCATCGCTGTCTGCAGGATGCACGACGAGCGGCTGCAGGACGCCACGCTGCCGGATGTCCTCGGCGAGCTCGGCGATCGACTCCTCAGGGAACTCAGTGCGCGGGTTGTGCGCGTCCTCGTAGAGCATCGACACGGGCACGGACAGTGGCTTGCCGTCGTTGCCGATGGGCGTGGCTGTAGGGGGTGCCTTCGCTGCTGCATCGCGGTTCGGTGCGACGGCTTGCGGCTCAGCCGCTACGAGTTGCGGCGACGCAGTTGCGCTTGGCTCCGCGTCGAGCAAATCGAGCTGAGCATCTTTGGACTTGTTCCACGGCAGGCGCATGAACGCATCGTGCCGCTGCCTTCCGGGGCGAGGAAGTACCCGTCAAGAGTTGCGCTGTTGCGGGTCGTTGTCCCGCACGGATTCAGATGCGCCCGGAATGTGCCAGCAAGTCCCGCCATCGTCACGGTTGGTTTCAAGTTTCTCTGCTTCGTCCGTCGTCATCGGGACGTGCCGGCCGTCGAGTCCAGCCGGCTGACTGCTCAGGCTGAAAGCTGCCTATCACTGCGAGGCGGCGAACACCCGAAACCGACCCCGAAGTGACATTGGCTGCCCAGATCTCGCCGCCTCGAAGCCGCCCGTCGGACTTCCCCACGATCACTTTTCGCAGGCCCAGCGGCGCAGGGCACTCATCGGCCGGCCGCACTCCAGGTGATGGCGTCGATTCCGGAGTCCAGCCGATGACTTCATCGATGACGATGGGCTTCTGTGCCGAACATGACACGGCACGCTTTCCACGCCGTCGTGGCAGTCTCCCCGCCAAAGCCCTCTCGACCGCGCGATTGCGCTCAGTCAAGGCCGACGTGCGGGCCGGACCCTAGAATGCCTGCATGGACCGACTGCGGCGAGCACGCCAGTTTGCCGGCTGGCTTGTCTTGGCGGCGGTGCTGGCGCTCGTCGCTGCGCCCACGCTGTCGCGGCTGAGCCGCCCTGGGCAAGGTTCGTGGCCCTCGTCGCCGATCTGTTCGGCAACGAATCCGATGTCGCAGGGCAACTCGGGCGAGACCGGCTCGCGAGACGGCGTCGAGCATCAGTCTTGTTGCGCGCTGTGCGCCTTCGGCATCGCGGCATTGCCCGCGCCGCCTTCTGCTGGCGTGATGGCGCTGGTGTCGGCGCGCATTGCACCCGCGTTCACCGAGGCAAGGAAGTTCTCGCGCGGATGGGCCCACGCGCCGTCGCGCGGGCCGCCCTCGCCTGACTAGCCGATCCGCTCCGGTTGTGCGCCTCGCGGCTGACGCAGCGTTTAGGTGAGGGCAGCCGCCCTGCGCGCGACTCGTCACCCGCTGCCGTGACGTCCACCCATGCTTGTGCCGACGTTCCGCGGCCCAACGGTTCCATCAGGAGTTCACCATGAACAAGTTCTTCCTCCGCCTTGCCGTGCTGTTTGCCATGGCCCTCGGGTTCGCCGCCACCTCGGCAACCGCCGGACCGAATGACCCGCTCTTCATCGGTCTGTCGAGCGACGGCGCCAATCGGGTCGGCCACGTGCTGCACTTCGCCGGCCTGCAGATGTCCAGGGGTCACCCGGTGACGATCTGGCTGAACGAAGGTGGGATTTTCCTCGCCTCCAAGAAGCACACGGACAAGCACGCCGCGCGCCAGAAGGAGCTGGCCGATCTGATGAGCAAGGGCGCCACGGTGCTGGTCTGCCAGTACTGCATGAAGCAGCTCGACGTCGCCGAGTCCGATCTGTTGCCCGGTTTCAAGATGGGCAACCCGGACCTCGTGGGAGGCGCCCTCTTCAAGGACAACACGAAGACGTTGACCTTCTGAACACGCTCCTGACCGGGCCACGCGGCGCGCGCCCCAGCGCGCGCCGCCATGCGAGCGTTCGCGATGACGGACCGCCAGTCGACGGTCCGGGAGGACTGCCGATGGCCGCACGGACGCCTGGACGCCTGGACGAGGCAAGTCGTCGCCACAGGGGCCATACCCAAGCTTGAGCAGTATCAAGTGGTACCGAAGTCGCCTGGCCATAATGAGATTGCGTTCTCAATATCTTGAGCCAGAAGGGAGTTCGGAATGAAGCGTATCCACTCTGCACTTCGAGGCGACGTGCGCCATGGCTGCCCGGGCCGTGCGTCGCGCCGGACGATCGCCACCACCCTCGCTTCGCTGGCGCTGACGGCCTTGGCGGGCATACCGGCGCGGGCGGCGGAGCCTGTGCAGGCGTTCGTCAGCATCCTGCCGCAGAATCAGGTCGTCGAGCGCATCGGCGGTGACGCGGTGAAGGTCGACGTGCTCGTGCAACCGGGGCAGAGCCCGGCCACGTACGATCCGTCGCCTCAGCAGATGGTCGCGTTGGCACGGGCCGCCGTCTACTTCCGCATCGGCGTGCCCTTCGAGACCACCTGGGTACCGAAGATCGAGCAGACGCACCCGAAGCTGAACATCGTCGACACACGGCAGGGCATCCAGCTGCAGCCGATGGGCGGTCAGGACCACGGGGCAAAGTCGGGGTCGGGTGCGTCCGATCACGGCAAGTCGACACCGGACCCGCACATCTGGACCAGCCCGCTGCTGGTCAAGCGGCAGGCCGCCACCGTGCGCGACGCGCTGATCCGCCTGCGCCCGGCCGAGCGTGCACTTTTCGAGGCCGGCTACGCGCGCTATGCGGCGGAACTCGACGCACTCGACGCCGAGTTGCGCCGCCTGCTGGCCGGCAAGACCGAGCGCCGCTTCATGGTGTTCCACCCGGCCTGGGGCTACCTCGCCAGCGCCTACGGCCTCGAGCAGATCCCGATCGAGGTCGAGGGCAAGGAGCCCAGCCCGCAGGCGCTGGCCCGCCTCATCGACCGGGCCAAGGCCGACGGCATTCGCGTGATCTTCGTGCAGAAGCAGTTCAGCCGCAGCGCGGCCGAGCAGGTGGCGCGCGCCATCGGCGGCGAAGTGGTGAGCATCGACCCGCTGGCCGAGGACTTCCTCGCCAACACGCGCGAAGTGGCTCGGGCACTCGCCGTCGCCCTGCGATGACCATGGCCGCCGCCGCGCTGGAGTTCGATCACGTCAACTTCGGGTACGACGACCGGCCGGTGCTCAGCGACATCTGCCTGCAGGTGGCGCAGGGCGAAATCGTCGCGCTGATCGGCCCCAACGGCAGCGGCAAGAGCACGCTGGTCAAGATCGCGCTGGGGCTGCTGCGGCCCGACCACGGCGCCGTACGCGTGCTCGGGCGGCCCCCTGCGCAGGCGCGGCCGCGCGTGGGCTACGTGCCGCAGTTCGCCACGTTCCGGCGCGACTTCCCGATCAGCGTGCGCGAGACCGTGCTGCACGGCCGGCTGGGGCGGCGCGCTTGGTGGCGGCCGCTCACCGCGGATGATCACGCGGCGGCAGTGCAGGCGCTGGCGGCCACCGAGGTGCAGGACCTGGCGAGGCGCCCGATCGCAAGCCTGTCAGGCGGGCAGCTGCAGCGCGTGCTGATCGCGCGTGCGCTGGCTACCGACCCGGCGCTGCTGCTGCTCGACGAGCCGACCGCGCACGTGGACACGCGCGCCGAGCACGGCCTGTTCGATCTGCTGGCGCGGCTGCGCGAGCGCATGGCCGTCGTGATCGTGTCGCACGACGTCGGCCTGGTGTCTCGCCATGTCGACCGCATCGCGTGCCTGAACCGCACGCTGAGCTGCCACGCCGCACTCCCGCTGGCGCCCGGCGTGCTCGAGCGGCTGTACGGCATGCCCGTTCGTCTGGTCGACCACGCCGATGCGGTCGATGCGGTGGCAGGGGAGCGCGCGTCGTGACTTTCCTGCAGGCGCTTTTGGACCATGAGTTCCTGCGCATCGCGCTGGCCGTCGGGCTGCTGGCGGCGGTGGGCTGCGGCGTCGTCGGCACGCTGGTGGTGGTCAAGCGCATCACGTTCATGGCCGGCGGCATCGCGCACGCGGTGCTGGGCGGCATGGGCGTGGCCCACTGGCTGGGGCGCGACCCGCTGGCGGGGGCGGCCCTTGCCGCCGTGCTGGCCGCGCTGCTGGTGGGCTGGATCGCGCGCCGCGGCGGCGAGCGCGAGGACATGCTGATCGGCGCGCTGTGGGCCGTGGGCATGGCGGTGGGCATCGTCGCCATCGCACGCACACCGGGCTACAGCACCGACCTGATGAGCTACCTGCTGGGCAACCTGCTGATGGTCTCGCGCGAGCAGGCGGTCGCGCTGGCGTGGCTCGACGGGGTCATGCTGCTGGCGGTCGTCGCGTTCTGGCGCCCGCTCGTGGCGACGACCTTCGACGAGGAGTTCGCGCGCCTGCGCGGTCTTCCGACGCTGGCGATCGACCTCGGCGTGCTCGTCATCGTGGCGCTGGCGGTGGTACTGCTGGTGCAGACCGTGGGCCTCGTGCTGGTGATGGCGCTGCTGACACTGCCGGCGGCCACCGCGCTGCTGCTTTCGGGCTCGATCGGCCGCGTGATGGCGCTGGCCGGCACGATCGCCGCGGCAGAGATCGTGTTCGGCCTGGGACTGGCGTTCGAGACCGATGCCCCCGCCGGCGCGACCATTGTGCTGGGCAGCGCAGCGGTGTACCTTGCCGTGCTGCTCGGGCGGCGCCTTCGGCGGCGCACGTCGGCGATGCCGGATGTCCGGCGTCGCCCGCCTTCCTCCACTTCGTCCCCCACCCAAGGAGCTTCTCGATGAGTGAGACCCCACTGGCCGGCCAGGGCCTCCACGACCACAGCGAGCATCTGCGCCACGAGCAGGACCATCTGCAGTGGACCGCTGACCACATGCGGGCGCTGGCGATGCTCCGCCGCGTGGAGGCCCACCTGTACGCGCACGAAGCCGAGATCGCGGCTCACCGCGCCGAGATCGCACGGCACGAGGAAGCCCTGGCGCATGGCGCCGCGCATGCCCCGGCGCCTGCGGCGGGCGAGCATGCCTCCGCCGCCGAGCAGCACGCCCGCAGCGGCCATAACCACCAACGGTTGATGGCTGCCATCCTGGCACTGGGCGACCTGCTCTGAGCGCTTGCCCTGAAGCATCGGTGACGGTGCCGCTGGCGATGACCGGCAGGCGCGCGCCGGCCCGACGGCCTCGTCCCAGACCAGCGCAGCGTCATCGGCGGCACGGTGTTCGAGGTGACCAAGCTGCCGCTTACGCGCTGGTCAAGGGCGCCGGCATTCGTGCCAGGATGCCTTCGCGAAGCCGTTCGGGCCTTGCCTCTCGCGCCATGAAGCCGTCGCTGCTGGCCTGGTGCAGAGCGGCGCAGGCCCAGTGCGCGGCTGGTCGCGCGGCCCTTCGGGCGGGCGGCAGCGCACGCAGACGAGGATCTCGGTGCTCATGCGCGGCCCTTCGGGGTGGCGGGCCAGGCGGCATCCAGCACCAGCACCAGGCGGGTGGTGCCCGTGCCGGCGATGCGGGGCGAGCGGTGCACGATGCCGCCGTCGTGCACCTGACCAGGCCAGCCACATCCCTTGAACAGCGCCACGTCACCGGTGTCGAAGGCCATGGCCTGCGGCGTATCGTCGTCGGGCCGGGCCATCACGGCGGCGCCCCAGGCCGGCGGCACCCATTGCGTGCCCGGGCCGCGGTAGGTGCAGATCAGCCGCAGCGGCACGCAGTCGCGGTGCCAGCGGCGGCAGGCGTCGCCGGTGATGGCGTCCAGCCGCAGCCGCACGGTGTGGGTTCGGGCCAGCGCAGCGAAGCGGGTGACGAGGGTGGCGATGTCGGCCACGAACGCGTCGCGGGGCTGACCACAGGGGATGCCACAAACGTCAAAGTGGGCGTTCAACGAATGGACCGCATCGTCCGGCGCGACCTCCAGGCGACAGGCCGGCAGCGCATCGGCCGGCAACGCCGCCAGCCAGCCGGCCCAGGCCGGGTCCGGGCCGCGCTGCCAGGCCGCCAGCTCGATGCCCGGCCGGTCGATGTCGGCCAGCCCCTCGGCACTGCGTCCGATGCAGACGAGCGACGCAACGTGCAGGACCTCCGCCGCGCCCATCACAGCACCGTCGGGTTGGGCGCGTCGCCGTAGACGATGCGCGGGTCGAAGGTCTTGCCGTCTTCCACGAAGCGCAGCGCACCGGTGTCGGGGTCCACGGCGCGGTAGAAGCAGCTCCGGTAGCCGACGTGGCAGCTCGCGGGGTCGGCCTGCGGCCCGGCCTGCAGGCGCACGCGCAGCCACAGTGCGTCCTGGTCGTCATCGATGCGCAGCTCCACCACGTGCTGCACCAGGCCGCTCGTGCCGCCCTTGTGCCACAGCACCTGGCGGCTGCGGCTCCAGTAGTGCGCTTCGCGCGTGGCCAGCGTGCGCTGCAGCGCCTCGGCGTTCATCCAGCCGAGCATCAGCACCTCGCCGCTGGAGGCGTCGGTGGTGATGCAGGGCAGCAGGCCGTCGGGGCCGAACTTGGGGGCGAGTTCAAGGCCTTCTTCGACTTGTTCGATGGAGGTTCGAGGATGGAACGACATGGATCTCTGCAGTGGTGCCAGGACCACCGTGGTTGTTCAGGGAGCTCGGGTCGGTATCGGGAAGGCTTGTCCGGTTCGAGAGGCGGGACAGGACCCGGGCGATCCCGAGATGGTCAGCCGCGACGACGTCGAGCTCCGTCAGACGGCGCAGCGCGAAGATCACGCGGATGGCGTCGTCGCGGCTAAGCCGAGGCATGGTCGGTGATCGTTGCCGGGCGGCGAGGGGGCGGGCCTTCTCGAAGCACGCGCAGGAAGGTGTCGTCCGCCGCCACCCAGCCTTCGTGCCGGAAACGCCGGTACAGCGCCAGCACCGGGGCGATCACGTCCAGCCGCGGCTCGTTGCCGCTGTAGGGGCGGTTCAGCACGATGGAGAAGTAGCCGTCCCGGCGATACGGATTGCCGCAGGCACTCGCGCTCAGGAACCAGACGGTGTAGTTCAAGCCTCCGCCCTGGCAGCTGACGGGCTCGGCCGAGAACAGCACGCGTGTGACGACGCCGAGCGACAAGTGGCAGTGGTGGTCGTGCTGGTCGCCGATCTGCCAGGAGACATGCCCCGCTTCCTCGTAGCGGTGGACACCGACCAGGCGTTCGGTCTTGAACTCGATCAGCGTGCGGTCGCGGAAGATCACGAGCGACGCGTCGCGCAAGGCCAGGGCGTCCCTGAGCAGCGGCAGCATCGGCGGTTCGTCGAGCCCGGGTTTCGGCGCGGCCGCCGGTGCCAATGCCGACAGGGCCTGTTCCCAGTCGCCCGAGCAACCGGTGGCCTGGCACAGGGCCGTCAGGACCTGTGGGCCGATCGATGAGGCCCTTACGGACGGGTCGACGTTCAGCTCCACCAGGTCGGGGCGTCGAGTGGCATCGTCGCACGCTTGCCGGAAGAACCGCAGCGCGGCGTCCGGGTCGAGCTGGCCATCGATGTAGGGCGACTCCAGCATCAACGACACCAGCCAGCGGTCCGTGGGCGCACCACCGGGGCCGACCGATAGCAGCCTGAGCAGCGCACCGACCGAGGTCACCTCGCCGAAGGTCCGTGGGCGCACCACCGGGGCCGACCGATAGCAGCCGCAGTTCGAACGATGGTTTGAAGGCCAGACACACGCTGGGGGCTACCACGTAAGCCAGCTTGTGGACGCGTCCGAAGTCGATGTGCAGGTGGTGGGGTTGGCCGGTGAGCCGCAACTCGCGCACGCCGGCGAAGCAGCCGTCGTAGAGAGACGGCAGCAGATGAGCCGCGCCGTGCGGAATGATCTCGGAGATCGCACCGTCGGCCCATCGACCGCAGGCGATGGTCACGCCCGGCTGCGCAAGCCAGCGTGCCACGACGTCGTGCAGGAACTGCGCTTGCGCCGACAGATCGTCGGACACCGGGTCGGCGGTCGATGTCATGACCGGGACGCCGCACCGGCCGCACACTGCGCCAGCCCGTCCAGCACCACGTCCTTGGGCATGTCGCGGCCGATGAAGACCATCTTGGACTCACGCTTCTCGCCCGGCTTCCAGGCCGCGCCCAGATCCGAGCCCATCAGCATATGCACGCCCTGGACGACCACACGCTGGTCGACGCCCTTGATGTTGAGTACGCCCTTGTAGCGCATCAGCTTCGTGCCATAGACCTGCACGATGGCACTGAGGAAGTCCTCCAAGCGCGCCATGTCCAAGGGCCGGCTCTCGCGGAACACGAACGAGGTGACGTCGTCGTCGTGCTCGTGTTCGACATCGGTCAGGAAGTCGGGCTCGATCTCGAGGATGGCATTGAGGTTGAAGCCGCGGATGTCCAGCAGGTCGTCGATGCTGGCCTGGCCGTGGCGGGCCTCGCCGATCTTGGCGCGCGGGTTCATCTTCACCAGGCGCTGGCGCAGCTGGGCCACATCGTACGGCTGCACCACGTCGGTCTTGGTGATCAGGATGCGGTCGGCGAATCCCACCTGCTCCTGCGCCTCGTGGTGCTCGTCCAGTTGCGCCGGCGCATGCTTGGCATCGACCATCGTGACGATGGCGTCCAGCAGGTACTGCTGTGAGATGTCGTCGTCGACGAAGAAGGTCTGCGCCACCGGCGCCGGGTCCGCCAGGCCGGTGGTCTCGATGATCACGCGGTCGAAGTGCAGCTGGCCGGCGGCTTTCTTGGCCTGAAGCTCACCCAGGATGCGCACCAGGTCGCCGCGCACGGTGCAGCAGATGCAGCCGTTGTTCATCTCGACGATCTGCTCGTCGCTGTCCTGCACCAGCAGTTCGTTGTCGATGCCTGCCTCGCCGAACTCGTTTTCGATCACGGCGATGCGGTGGCCGTGGTGCTCCTTGAGGATGCGGTTGAGCAGCGTGGTCTTGCCGCTGCCCAGGAAGCCGGTGAGGATGGTGACGGGGGTGGGCATTCGGTGCTCCTTCATAGCTTCGAGAGGGCCTGCGCGAACCACTGGCGCACGCGTTCGCGGTGCGCGGCGCCGAAGCGCTGCTCGAAGCGGCGGGTTTCGTCGGCGGCCGGGTTGGACCACACGGCCAGGCGCTCTTCGGCGAAGGCGCGGGTCAGGGGGATGCCGCACTCCACGGTGATGCAGTGGTGCCACTGCTCGTAGGTCTGGGGAATCACGGGCGTCTTCATGCCGCCACCTCCCTGCGCTGCCACTGCGGGAAGGGATCGGGCAGGTCGGCCCAGCCGCTGAAGCCCTTGCCGCCGGGTGGGCCCTTGCGGGTTTCGGTGTAGTTCAGGTGCATGGCCTTCCAGGCCTGCTCGATGGCGGCACGGTCCATGCCGCGGCCGATGAACACCACCTCGTTGAGGCGGTCGCCATAGGGCTCCTTCCAGCGCGCATCGATACTGCGGCGCTCGGCCGTGCCGGCTGCGGGCCAGCGGCTCCTCGGCGCCGCCGCCCACCAGCGACCCACCGGCTCGTGCGTGGCGGTGTTGCCGGCGCGCGAGTAGCTCACCACCCACTCCGGCCGGCTGGCCAGCCACACGTAGCCTTTGGCGCGCAGCAGGCCGGGCAGCGGCAGGTCCATGAAGGTGGAGAAGCGCCACGGGTGCAGCGGCTCGTGGCTGCGCAGCACGAAGCTCTCGATGCCGTAGGCCTCGGTCTCGGGCGTGTGCTTGCCTTCGAGCTCACGCACCCAGCCGGGCATCTGGCTGGCGCGCTCCATGTCGAAGAGGCCGGTGCCGAGCACTTCTTTCAGCGGCACGCGGCCATGCTCGGCGAAGACGATCTTGGCCACCGGGTTGAGTGCCTTCACGACCGCGGCGACCTCATTGCGCCGCGCGGCGTCGACCTTGTCTATCTTGTTGACGACCACGACGTCGGCGAACTCGATCTGTTCGGCCAGCAGGGCCGCCAGCGTGCGCTCGTCGCCGTCGCCCGCGGTCTGGCCGCGATGCGCCAGAAGGTCGGTGCTGGTGTAGTCGGCCAGCAGGTTGTGGGCGTCGACCACCGTCACCATGGTGTCGATCTGCGCCACGTCGCCGAGCGACTCGCCGTCTTCGTCGGTGAAATCGAAGGTGGCGGCCACCGGCATGGGCTCGCCAATGCCGGTGCTCTCGATCAGCAGGTGGTCGAAGCGGCCCTCGGCGGCCAGCTTGCGCACCTCGACGAGCAGGTCTTCGCGCAGCGTGCAGCAGATGCAGCCGTTGCTCATCTCCACCAGCTTCTCGTCGGTGCGGGACAGCGCGGCGCCGGCGTTGCTGGCATGGCGGTCCACCAGCGAGGCGTCGATGTTGACCTCGCTCATGTCGTTGACGATGACGGCCACGCGCAGCCCCTCGCGGTTGGCCAGAACGTGGTTGAGCAGAGTGGTCTTGCCGGCACCGAGGAAGCCGGACAGCACGGTGACGGGGAGACGGGCCATGGGGTCGGCAAGCCTGCTAATGAGAATGCAATATCATACAGACCGATCGGACCCCCAGCCCAGTGCAAGACAATCTGCTCCATGGAACGACATACGCCGCAGCGGGCTGCCGTTTTGACGGCCATCGCTCGGGCGGGGCGACCTCTGTTGCCTCAGGAAGTTCTCGACCTGGCCGGCAGCGAAGTGCCCACGCTCAGCATCGCGACCGTCTATCGGGCCCTGAAGAAGCTGTCAGATGAGGGCAGCATCTGCCCAGTGGCCCTGGCCGGCGAGCCGGTGCGCTACGAGACCGCAGGGCAAGCCCACCACCACCACTTCCAGTGCCGGGAGTGCCGTCGCGTCTACGACATGGTTGGGTGTGTCGGCTCGCTGGGCGGCTTGGTGCCGCCCGGCTTCACGCTCGAGGAACATGAAATCATCCTCTACGGCCGATGCGCTTCGTGCGTCGCTCCTGGCGCGAAGCCTGGCGTCAATGCCTGAGCTCTCAGTGTCCGAACTCTGCGCCGCCCCAGCTTGATGTGAGCGAAGGGGTCTAGCAGTCTTTGCCTCTGGATGTGCCGAGGCCAGCGAATTCGGCCGCTCCGTTGCCAAGCGCCGTCGACTGTGGTCGTCGTCCCCGACGCCGCTTGATTGCCGTTTCAACGACCCCCCTGACAGCCCATCCGAGTGGATGCCGGAAAGCGGCCTGTCTTCAAAGTCAGCTCATGGCCGACTGCGTGAGTAGGCTTTGGGACAGCCAATGACCGGTCGGCCATGCTCAGCAGACAGCAAGCTGCTGGAAGATCACACCCGGCAGATTCAATCCGCCGCGTGTCGACCGGCATTCACATCAAGTGCAGATTCAGGCTGCGCGCAACGGAATCACGTTCCTGCCCGAAGCCAGCGCATCGACGCGGTCGGCCAGATACTGCAGCGCCCTCTTCCGATCCGCTGCCAGCTCCATGTGGCTGTATGCCGCCACGGTGGCGTTCTTCTCACTATGTGCCAGCAGCAGTTCGACGACATCGCGGCCGAAGCCGTGCTCGCGCAACAGCGTCGCCGCCGTGCCGCGCGTCCCGTGCGGGCTGAAGTCGGGCACGCCGAAGTCGATGCGCTTGAAGAAGTGGTTCAGCGTCACGTCGCCCATCGGCACGCTACCGCGGAAGATCGACGGGAAGACGTACTCGCCTTGCCCTGTTAGTTCATGTACGTGGCGCAGGATCTCGACGGCCTGCCGCGACAGGAACACGCGATGCGGCTTGCCCATCTTCATACGCTCGGCGGGGATGTCCCACTGCGCGACATCGAGGTCGAACTCGGGCCACTTCGAACGCAGCAGTTCGCTCTTGCGGGTCATCGTCAGCAACAACAGCTTGGTCGCGGCGATCGTGGTGGTGTGCGCGCCCTGCTCGTCCAGCTTGCGCCAGAAGGCCCCCAGTTCCTTCTCACTCAGGTGGCGATGATGTTCGACCGGAGCGCGCGCGATCGCGCCGCGCAGCGGCTGCGCCGGGTTCGTCGTCACCAGCAGGTTGCGGATCGCATGGTTGTAGATCTGCTGCACGATGACGCGGATGCGCTCGGCCGTCACGGCGGTGTCGGCGCGCGCCTTGATGATGGCCAGCACGTCGCCAGGCTGTACCTCGTCGAGTTGCATGTCGCCGATGCTTGGATAGACGTAGGCATCGAGCCAGCGCGCGGTCTGGGCCCTGTAGCCGCCGGACCGATAGAACAGGGTCTCGTCGACCCAGCGCTGGGCGAAGTTGCGGAAGCTCAGGCGGCGCGCGTCAGCAGCCTTCTGTTCGATCGATTGCACTCGCTTGGCTTTGGCCGGGCTCTGGCCGCGCTCGACCAGCGCGCGCAGTTCCTCGTGTCGGTCACGTGCCTGCTTGATGGTGAAGGCCGGGTACGCGCCGATCGTCACCTTCTCGCGCTTGCCGTTCAGGTGGTACTTGAAGCGCCAGGTCTTCGAGCCCGACGGCATGACCTCCAGCACCAGGCCGCCGCCATCGGTGAGGTCGTAGCGCTTGTCCTTCGGCTTTGCGTTGTCGATCGTCGCGGGCTTCAGGACGTAGTTGATGTGTCGCATCTCGGGCCACCAAACGGGGCCACGGCCGCCCCCTGTGGCCCCAAATGTGGCCCCGTCCTGATGCGATGTCAAGAAACCGCCTGAGACCCAGAAAGACAAAAACCCCAGTCGAATCAACGATCTGGGGTTCCTGTTGAGACTGTCCGGGACGTCCGGAGACGCCCCGGGACCCTGTCACATATGGTCGATCATCACCTGGCCGAATGCCGAGCAAGACACCTGCGTGGCGCCCGGCATCAGTCGCGCGAAGTCGTAGGTGACCTTCTTGCTGCCGATCGCCTTCTCCATCGACGAGATGACCAGGTCGGCCGCCTCGGTCCAGCCCATGTGGCGCAGCATCATCTCGGCCGACAGGATCTCCGAGCCCGGATTCACGTAGTCCTTGCCGGCGTACTTGGGCGCGGTGCCGTGCGTCGCCTCGAAGCACGCGATCGAGTCCGACATGTTGGCCCCCGGCGCGATGCCGATCCCGCCGACCTGGGCTGCCAGCGCATCGGATACGTAGTCGCCATTCAGGTTCAGCGTCGCGATCACCGAGTACTCGGCCGGGCGAAGCAGGATCTGCTGCAGGAAGGCGTCGGCGATCGAATCCTTGACGGTGATCGTCTTGCCGGTCTTCGGGTTCTTGAAGCTGCACCACGGGCCGCCGTCGATCGGCTTGGCGCCGAACTCGCTCTGCGCGAGCCCGTACGCCCAGTCGCGGAACGCGCCCTCGGTGTACTTCATGATGTTGCCCTTGTGGACGATCGTCAGGCTGGGCTTGTCGTTGTCGATCGTGTATTGCAGGGCCTTGCGAACGAGACGTTCGGTGCCTTCCTTGGACACCGGCTTGATGCCGATGCCCGAGGTGTTCGGGAAGCGGATCTTCTTGACGCCGAACTCGGTCTGCAGGAACTGGATCAGCTTCTGCGCCTTGGGGTCGTCCGCCGCGAACTCGATGCCGGCATAGATGTCCTCGGAGTTCTCGCGGAAGATCACCATGTCGACCTTCTCCGGCTCCTTCAGCGGCGACGGGACGCCGGTGAAGTAGCGCACCGGCCGCAGGCAGACGTAGAGGTCGAGCTCCTGGCGCAGCGCGACGTTGAGCGAGCGGATGCCGCCACCGACCGGCGTGGTCAGCGGACCCTTGATGGATACGACGTACTCCTTCAGCGCCGCGAGCGTCTCCTCGGGCAGCCAGACGTCCGGCCCGTAGACCTTGGTCGACTTCTCGCCGGCGTAGATCTCCATCCAGTGGATCTTCTTCTTGCCGCCGTAGGCCTTCGCGACTGCAGCATCGACCACCTTGATCATCACCGGCGTGATGTCGAGCCCGGTGCCGTCGCCCTCGATGTAGGGGATCACGGGCTCGTCGGGCACGTTCAGCGAGAAGTCCTTGTTGACGGTGATCTTCTGGCCCGCGGACGGGACCTTGATGTGCTTGTACATGCGGCGCCTGCGATGAGCGGTTGGATGGAGGAGCCTCGCATTATGCCAAAGCGCAACGTGCGGGCGGTGCGCGCACGGCCGTGGCGACAGCGGTGCGACGGGAGGTTAATCTACCACCCGGCGGTCGCCTGACCGCCGTCGCGATCGCCGATCGCGAACGCCAACCTCCAGGATGAAGTTCCACCATGAAGAAGCTGATCGCAGTACTGGCGACCGCTGTGTTTGCCAGCGGTGCCGCCATCGCTGCAACCCCGGCATCCGCACCGTTCGCGCCCGTGACCCAGGGCGCGGACGCCCCGAAGAAGGCCAAGAAGGCCGCGAAAGGAAAGAAGAAGGCGATGAAGAAGGCACGCAAGGCGAAGCCGGCGGCGGCCTGAGCCCCGCCCCGGCAGGACCGTCGGGCACCCTGCCCGGCGGGATCCGATGACGCGAGGGCGGCCGGCGGCCGCCCTCGTCACGTCCGGCAGGCGCGCCGGCGACTCGGCCGGGAACATGCGACCATCCGGCGTATCCGAACCGTAGCGCGCAAAGGCGAACCGATGCGACCCGAATTCCTCCGAAGCCCTCCCCAGGCACCGGTGTCGACCACCGTCCGTGGCAGCCGACACGCGCGCGCGTTGCCGGTGTCGGGCACCCGATCCGTGCGCGGCCTGCTGCTCGGCGTCGCGCTGTCGCTCGCGGCGCTGGCGTCGCAGGCACAGGCGCAGGACGGTCGAACCAGCGATGCACCCGCGGCGACGAACGCGCCGTCGCTGCCGATGATGAGCCTGAGCGCCGGCATCCACCGCATCAGGGCGGAAGTCGCCGACTCGCCGGCGACGCGTGCGCGCGGCCTGATGATGCGCGAGCGCCTGGGCAAGAACGAGGGCATGCTCTTCGTGTTCGAGCAGGCCGACGTGCATTGCTTCTGGATGAGGAACACCCCGCTGCCGCTGAGCATCGCGTTCATCGCCGACGACGGCAGGATCGTGAACGTCGAGCGCATGCAGCCCTTCACCGAGGACGCGCACTGCCCCCGCAGGGCGGTGCGCTACGCGCTGGAGATGGAACAGGGCTGGTTCGCGGCGAAGGGAATCGCGCCGGGCGACCGGCTCGAAGGGCTCGGGACTGCCGGGCGCTGATACCGGCCCGCGCGCCGGGGCCGCCGCCGCGGGCGACGCCGTCCGGCGCGACTGCAACGGCCGTCAGCCCTTGTTCTTCGAGAGCAGTCCGTAGACGAAGAGGACGATCAGCGCGCCGACGATCGACGCGATCCAGCCGGCGGAGGCGCCGGGCCTGTACCAGCCCAATGCAGCACCCGACCAATTCGCCACAGCAGAGCCAGCAATGCCCAGGAGCGTCGTGAGAATGACCCCCATCTTCTGATCACCCGGCATCAACGCCCGGGCAATGAGGCCTACGACGAAGCCGACTAAGATCATTACTAAGATATTGCCCATAAACGGTTCTCCGGTGACCTAGGCAAGGCGGAAACGGCGTCGCGACGCGTTGACAACTGCATTCGAAGCTGAATCTACCTCGGGCATAGTCGCGAAGCAAAGCACTGTCCGGATTGTGTCGCCTCCGAGACCCGGCACATCGTTTCGGACCGTGCCCCGCTACTGCGCAGTCAGCACGCGTGTATCCGACACCGACGCGAGCGACAAGGCATCTGCCCGTGCCGGACGACCATGCACGGGCAGCAAAACCAAGTGCCCTAGCCGAAGTTCTTCGACGCGAAGCCCCAGTTGACCAGCGACCACCAGCCGCCGAGGTAGTCGGGGCGACGGTTGCGGTAGTCGATGTAGTAGGCATGCTCCCAGACGTCGCAGGTCAGCAGCGCCTTGTCGGCGGTGGTGAGGACCGAACCCGCGTTGCCGGTGTTCGCGATGTCGACGCCGTTGGCGGTCTTCACGAGCCAGGTCCAGCCGGACCCGAAATTGCCGACGGCCGACTTCGTGAACGCATCCTTGAACGACGCGAAGTCGCCCCACTTCTTGCGGATCGCGTCGGCCAGCGCGCCGGTGGGCTCGCCGCCGCCCTTGGGCGACAGGCTGTTCCAGTAGAAGGTGTGGTTCCACACCTGCGCCGCGTTGTTGAAGATGCCGCCGGAGGACTTCTTGACGATGTCCTCGAGCGACATGTTCTCGAACTCGGTGCCCTTGATCAGGTTGTTCAGGTTCGTGACGTAGGCCTGATGATGCTTGCCGTGGTGGAACTCGAGCGTCTCCTTGGAGATGTGCGGCGCGAGCGCATCCAGCGCATAGGGCAGTGCGGGTAGGGTGTGTTCCATGGTCGATTCCTCTTGTTCGGCTTTGGCGGGGAGAGTCTCGGGCGAAGCGACGTGGACGGGGCGCTTCGCTCGGGAAGCGATCGGCCATCGCGGTGCCGCCAGGACCGGGCGATTGTAGCTTCCGGCGTGCGGCGGCCGATTCCACCGCAGGGCAGCAAGGGGCATGCCGCGTGCCTTCGCGCGCGGTGTGGAACGCGATGCCCGTTCAGGGCGCCGGATCCGGGCGCTGCGGCGGATTCACGCGCGTCACCGATGCGTCGACCGACCCGGCGGCGAGTTCGACGGAGATCGCGGCACCGGGGCGCAACGCGTCCGACGCGCGCACCAGGTCGCCGTCGGCCGTGCGAACGATCGCGTAGCCGCGCAGCACGACCTTTCGCGGATCGATCAGCGCGAGCGCCGCCTCGCGATGCTCGAGCGCGACCGTCGCTTGCTCGAGCGCGCGCTTCGCGCCGCTCGAAAGCCGCTGGGCGAGCGAGGCGAGGCGCTCGCCGGATGCGCCCAGCGCGGGCGCACGCAGCCGCGTGCCGGCACGCCCGAGATCGCGCGCGGCCTCGTCGAGCTGGCGGTTCATCCGGACAGCCAGTCGCCGCCGCAGCCGCGAGAGCGCATCGCGCCGGTCGTCGAGCTGGCGCGACGGGCTGCGAAGGCGCCGGGCCGCGATGTCGATCGCCTGCTCGCGCGCCAGCAACCCGCGCTCGACCGCGCGCGCGAGCCCGAGTGCTAGCGCGCCGACGCGCGCGAGGTCTTCGCGCCGGTCGCGGCTGACCGCGACCGCGGCCGCGGTCGGGGTCGGCGCCCGCAGGTCGGCGACGAAATCGCAGATGCTGAAGTCGGTCTCGTGCCCGACGCCGCAGACGACCGGCAGGCGGCTCGCGACGACGCAGCGCGCGAGGCGTTCGTCGTTGAACGCGAGGAGATCCTCGAGCGAGCCGCCACCGCGCACGAGCAGCAGCACGTCGACCTCGGCGCGCCGGTTCGCGGCCTCGATCGCCGCGACCAGTTCGCCGGGGGCCTGCACGCCCTGCACCAGCGCCGGATACAACACGACCTCGATGCGCGGCGAGCGCTTCGCGAGCGTCGCCAGCACGTCGCGCAGCGCGGCCGCCCGGGGCGAGCTGACGACGCCGACCCGCGCGATGCGATCGGGGAGCGCACGCTTGCGCGCCGCGTCGAAGAGCCCTTCGGCCTGCAGCCTGGCCTTGAGTTCGAGGAATCGCCGATACAGGTCGCCGTCGCCGGCGATGCGCATGCGCTCGACGCCGAGCTGGAACTCGCCGCGCGCCTCGTAGAGGCCCGCCGACGCGAACACCTCGACCTGCATGCCTTCCCGCGGCTGGAAGTCGATCGTGCGCGCGACGCCTCGGAACATGACGGCTCGCACGCTCGCGCCTGCATCCTTGAGCGTGAAGTAGCAGTGCCCGCTCGCCGCGCGCGTGAAGCTGGAGATCTCGCCGCCGACCCACACCCGGCCGATCGTCCCCTGCAGGACGCCGGCGACCGTGCGATTCAGCTCGCCGACCGTCAGGATCCGCCGCGCCGTTGCTCGATCCGGCGGCTCGGACCCAGGAAAATCGCGGCTTTCCGGGGCGAATCTATCCACAAGGCGCACCAATGCTGGAAGTGGGCTGCTGAGAACCCGCCGGCTTGGTGAAGATTCGGCGGGAAACGAGGTAAACTCTTGAATTATATGGTTAAGCTGCGTTGGAAGCGCTGCGGCGAAACCCTTGGAAACCTTGCCGGACGCCGAGTAATTACGCGCATTCCCGCGACCTGTCCACAAGGTTGTCCACAGCCCGACCCTTCCTATCCGCGGGAGCCCACACTTGCTTTCCATCGTCCAGGCCGCCGGCTGGCCCATCTGGTTCCTGATCGTCGCGTCGTTCGCGACCGCCGCGCTGATCGTCGAACGTTCGCTGTCGCTGCGCCGCCGGCAGATCCTGCCCGCCGGCACGCTCGAGGAGATCCTCACCCTCTACCGCAACCGCCAGATCACGCCGGAGATGATCCAGCGGATCGAGCGGTCTTCGCCGCTGGGCCGCGTCCTCGCGAACGGGTTGCGCCACGACCTCGAACCGCGCGAGATGATGAAGGACGCGCTCGAGGAGTCGGGACGCGCCGTCGCGCACAGCCTCGAGAAGTACCTGCCGGCGCTGGGCACGCTCGCGACGGTGTCGCCGCTGCTCGGCCTCTTCGGCACCGTCATCGGCATGATCGAGATCTTCGGCGCCCAGGGCGCCGCGGGAACCAACACCGCGCAACTCGCGTACGGCATCTCGGTGGCCCTGTACAACACGGCGCTCGGCATCGCGGTCGCGATCCCGGCGCTGATCGCGTACCGGATCTTTCGGGCACGCGTCGACGACTTCCTCGTCGAGATGGAGCAGCAGTCGCTGCGGCTGGTCGATTCGGTGAAGGGAGCGCGGCGTTGAACTTCCGGCGCCACATCCGGCGCGAGGATCCGGAGATCAACTTCATCCCGTTGATCGACGTGCTGCTCGTGATCCTGATCTTCCTGATGGTCACGACGACCTTCACCCGCTACAGCGAACTGCAGGTCAACCTGCCGTCGGCGAATGCCGACCGCACGCCGCAGCGCCCGGTCGAGATCGTGATCGCGGTCGCGGCCGACGGTCGCTATTCGGTCGATCGCAAGCCGGTCGCCTTCGCGAGCCCGGCCGGCTTCGCGGGCGAACTGCGGCGCATCGCCGCCGGGCGCAAGGATCCGACCGTCGTGATCGTCGCCGACGCCGGCGCGAGCCACCAGTCGGTGGTCAGCGTGATGGAAGCTGCCCGGCTGGCGGGCCTGGCGAAGGTCACCTTCGCCGCACAGTCGAGCGCCGCCGGCGCTCGCTGAACCGGCGCGCGGGCACGGCCTTGGACGCTGAGGGCCTGCGCCGCCGCCTCGAGCGCTGGCTGCTGCAGGTCTGGTTCGGGGAGGCCAGTGGCCTCGGGCGCGTCGCCGCGATCGCGCTCGCCCCGCTCGGGGTTCCGCTGTCGTGGCTGGTGGCGGCCGTCGCGCGCCGGCGTCGACGCCGGATCCGGCGCATCGAATGCGGCGAAGGCGTGCCGGTGATCGTCGTCGGCAACCTGGTCGTCGGTGGCGCCGGCAAGACGCCGATCGCGCTCGAACTCGCTCGCGCGCTGCACGCCCGCGGCTTCTCGCCGGGGCTGCTCGCCGGCGGCTACCGCGCGACGCGCGACGCGCGGCGCACCGCGCGCCTGGTCGAGCTCGACACGCCGGTCGAGACGGTCGGCGACGAAGCGCTGCTGCTCGCGCGCGAGTCCGGGCTGCCGGTTGCGGCCGGCAGCGACCGCGCCGCGGCGATGCGATGCCTGCTTGCAGCGCATCCCGGTGTCGACGTCGTCGTCAGCGACGACGGGCTGCAGCATCGCGGTCTCGCGCGCTGCATCGAGATCGTCGTGATCGACGCGCGCGGCCACGGCAACGGCCGCTGCATCCCGGCGGGCCCGCTTCGAGAACCGGTCGACCGGATCGGCAGCGTCGACCTCGTGCTGCTGAACCACGGGGCCGAAGACCCGGGCGCGACGCTCGGCGTCGTCGCCCGGCGCACCTCGCGGGCAGCGTCCGAGATCACCGGCCTGCGCAGTCTCGACGGTGCGCGACGCTGGACGCCGCAGGCATTCGCCGCGGCTCACCGGGGCGAGGCGCTCGCGGCCGTCGCCGGCATCGCGAGGCCCGAGCGATTCTTCGACGCACTCCGCGCGGCAGGGCTCGCGCCCTCGCAGTGCCTCGCGCTGGGCGATCACGCCCGCCTCGACGCGCGCACGCGCGCCAGCATCGACGCGCTCGACGCGCGCTGGATTCTCCTCACCGGCAAGGATGCGGTGAAGTTCGATGGGGCCGACGCGGCGTTGCGGGCCCGCAGCCTCGTCGTCGAGCATCGCGCGGTGCTCGAAGACGCGCTGCTAACATGGCTCTGCGGGCGCCTGCGACCCGCGCGCACCGGTGCACCGGCCGCCGTCGAATGAGCGGTCGGTCCGGCGCCAGCCTCCTGCCAACCCGCCCTCCCCGAGGACCGCCCCGATGGACACCAGACTGCTCGACATCCTCGTGTGCCCCGTCTGCAAGGGCCCGCTGCAGTACGACCGCACCGCCCAGACGCTGACCTGCCGCGCCGACCGCCTCGTGTTTCCGGTACGCGACGGTATCCCGGTGATGATCGAGAGCGAGGCGAGCCCGCTGACGGAAGCCAAGGCGTGACCGCAGGCGCGTCGACCGACGACTTCACGATCCTCATCCCGGCGCGGCTCGCGTCGACCCGCCTGCCCGGCAAGCCGCTGGCCGACCTGGGCGGGCGGCCGATGATCGTGCGCGTCGCCGAGCAGGCGTCGCGCTCGCGCGCGCGGCGGGTCGTCGTCGCCACCGACACGACCGCGATCGCGCAGGCGGTGCGAGACGCCGGGTACGAGGCGATCCTCACCCGCAGCGACCACCCGTCGGGCACCGATCGACTCGCCGAGGCCGCTTCGCTGCTCGGGCTGGACGACGCGCACGTCGTGGTGAACCTCCAGGGCGACGAGCCGGAGATCGCGCCGTCGCTGCTCGAGGCGGTCGCGATGCGCCTCGCGGCCGACCCCGCGCTCGCGATCGCGACCGCCGCCCATGCGATCGACACGCTCGAGGAATGGCTCAATCCGAACGTCGTGAAGGTCGTCGTCGACCGCCGCGGTCGCGCGCTCTACTTCTCGCGCGCGCCGATCCCGTTCGCGCGCGACGCGCTGAAGGCGTTCCCGGGTGAACTCCCGGTCGCGCTGCCCGCGTTCCCCGGCGGCCTCCGTCCGATGCGCCACATCGGCCTCTACGCGTATCGCGCAGGCTTCCTGCGCGACTACGCGGCGCTCGAGGCCGCACCGCTCGAGACCTGCGAGGCGCTGGAGCAACTGCGCGCGCTGGCCAACGGCCACGCGATCGGCGTCGTCGACGTCGAGCAGGCGCCACCCGCCGGCATCGACACCGAAGCCGACCTGCAGGCTGCGCGCGCCCGGCTTGCCCGAACCTGACCCGATGGGTGCGCGCGTTGACCCTGCCATCGGATTCGGACAAACTCCTGCCTTCCGCCGAATTACTGCCTTCCGTCGAATCGCTTCGGCATTCCGACCCGACAGGCCTGCGCCTGACGGGCATCGACGCGGACGACGCGCAGAAGACGCGCCACACGATCGGTGCCGACACCTGCGTCGGACACGGTCGGCGGATCCGATCACCACGACCGACCACATGCGATTGAACCGATGCGACTGATTCTGCTGGGACCACCCGGTGCCGGCAAGGGTACCCAGGCCAACTTCATCAAGGAGCGCTTCGCGATCCCGCAGATCTCGACCGGCGACATGCTCCGCGCAGCGGTCAAGGCCGGCACGCCGCTCGGCGTCGCCGCGAAGAAGGTCATGGACTCGGGCGCGCTGGTCTCCGACGACATCATCATCGGCCTCGTCCAGGAGCGCCTGAAGCAGCCGGATTGCGCGCAGGGCTACCTGTTCGACGGCTTCCCGCGCACGATCCCGCAGGCCGACGCGCTGAAGGACGCCGGGGTCGCGATCGACTACGTCCTCGAAATCGACGTGCCCGAGGCCGAGATCGTCGAGCGCATGAGCGGCCGCAGGGTTCATCCCGCGAGCGGCCGCTCGTACCACCTGCGCTTCAATCCCCCGAAGCGCGACGGCCTGGACGACGAGACCGGCGAGCCGCTGATCCAGCGCGACGACGATCGCGAGGAGACCGTGCGGAACCGGCTCGCGGTCTACCAGTCGCAGACCCGCCCGCTGGTCGACTACTACCGGGCCTGGGCGAACAGCGGCGAGGCCGGCGCGCCAGCCTACCGCTGCATCGCCGGTACCGGGTCGGTCGACACGATCCGGACCCGCGCGTTCGCGGCGCTCGGCGACGAGGCGCGATGAAGCGCAGCGATCGCCGTACCGGGACACCTCGACAGCCTGCATCCGCCTCACCCGAACGCCCTGCCCTTGCCAGCGCCATGTCGCCCGCCGGCCGTACAGACTTTGCCGCCGACCTCGCGCCGGCGGCTGCCCCCCTTCCACTAGCCCGAACAATCACTCTGGAGGTTCGAACATGTCAGGAGCCATGACGGTTGCAGTCTGGTTCGCTTTGCTCTGCGGCATCGGCGCGGTCGTCTACGGCTGGAAGTCCAGCCAGTGGATCACCAGCCTCGATGCCGGCAACGCGAGAATGCAGGAGATCGCGGCCGCGATCCAGGCCGGTGCGAAGGCCTACCTGAACCGCCAGTACCGCACGATCGCGATCGTCGGGGTCATTCTCTTCGTCGTCATCGCGCTCGTGCCCGGGCTCGGCCTTGCGACGGCGGTCGGATTCGCGCTCGGCGCCGTCCTCTCGGGCGCCGCCGGCTTCATCGGCATGAACGTCTCGGTACGCGCGAACGTGCGCACCGCGCAGGCCGCCACTCGAGGCCTCGACGACGCGCTCGCCGTCGCGTTCAAGGGCGGCGCGATCACCGGCATGCTCGTCGTCGGCCTCGGGCTGATCGGCGTCGCCGGCTTCTTCTACATCCTGGTGCCTGGCAAGCTCGACGGCGTCGTGCTGCACGACGTCCTGAAGCCGCTGATCGGCCTGGCCTTCGGCTCGTCGCTGATCTCGATCTTCGCCCGACTCGGCGGCGGCATCTTCACCAAGGGTGCGGACGTCGGCGCCGACCTCGTCGGCAAGGTCGAGGCCGGGATCCCGGAGGACGACCCGCGCAACCCCGCGGTGATCGCCGACAACGTCGGCGACAACGTCGGCGACTGCGCCGGCATGGCCGCCGACCTCTTCGAGACCTACGCGGTCACGTTGATCGCGACGATGCTGCTCGGCACGCTGATGCTGACCAACGCGCCGATCGCCGCCGCGGTCTACCCGCTCGCGCTCGGCGGCTTCGCGATCATCGCGTCGATCATCGGCGCGCGCGCCGTCAAGATGCAACCGGGCAAAAACATCATGTCCGCGCTCTACCGCGGCCTCATCGTGGCAGGCGGCATCGCGCTGGTCGCGTTCCTGCCGCTGACCATGTGGCTCATTCCGAGTGACGCCCTCGGCGGCACCGGCGCCGCCGTCCGGATCTACGGCGCGGCGGTCGTCGGACTCGTGCTGACCGGCCTGCTGGTCTGGATCACCGAGTACTACACCGGCACGCAGTTCAAGCCGGTGCGCTACGTCGCGCAGGCGTCCGAGACCGGCAGCGGCACGAACATCATCGCCGGCCTCGCCGTGTCGATGAAGTCGACCGCGTGGCCGGTACTGATGGTCTGCGGCGCGATCCTGGTGTCGTTCAAGCTCGCCGGACTCTACGGCATCGCGATCGCCGCGGTGTCGATGCTGTCGATGGCCGGCATCATCGTCGCGCTCGACGCCTACGGCCCGATCACCGACAACGCCGGCGGCATCGCCGAGATGGCCGAGATGCCCGAGTCCGTGCGCGCGATCACCGATCCGCTCGATGCGGTCGGCAACACGACCAAGGCGGTCACCAAGGGCTACGCGATCGGTTCGGCCGGCCTCGCCGCGCTCGTGCTGTTCGCCGACTACACCCACGCGCTCGAGGCCCGCGGCATCGCGATCAGCTTCGATCTGTCGAACCCGAACGTCATCGTCGGCCTGTTCATCGGCGGCCTGATCCCGTTCCTGTTCGGCGCGATGGCGATGGAGGCAGTCGGTCGCGCGGCCGGCGCGGTCGTCGTCGAGGTGCGTCGCCAGTTCCGCGACATCAAGGGCATCATGGAAGGCACCGGCAAGCCGGAGTACGGGCGCGCGGTCGACATGCTCACCAGCGCCGCGATCAAGGAGATGATGATCCCGTCGCTGCTGCCGGTGGTCGTGCCGATCCTCGTCGGCCTGTTCCTCGGCGCGCAGGCGCTCGGCGGCCTGCTCATGGGGACCATCGTCACCGGGCTGTTCGTCGCGATCTCGATGTGCACCGGCGGCGGCGCCTGGGACAACGCGAAGAAGTACATCGAGGAAGGCAACCACGGCGGCAAGGGCAGCGAGGCTCACAAGGCCGCGGTGACCGGCGACACGGTCGGCGATCCGTACAAGGACACCGCCGGGCCGGCCGTCAACCCGCTGATCAAGATCATCAACATCGTCGCGCTGCTGCTCGTGCCCCTGCTCGGCGGCTCGAACGTCGACGTCAAGGCCGCCGCGCACGCGCCGGCCGCCACACCGGCGTCGGTCGGCGCACCGGCGGCGACGCCGCCCGCGGTGACGACGCCGCAGGCGACGCTCCCGGCCGCCAGCGCGCCGGCGGCGACCACCGCCGCGCCGGCAGCCACGGCTCCGGCTGCCACGGTTCCGGCCGCTGCCGCGCCGGCTGCGGCGGCGGCCGCAGCGGCCTCGTCGACCGCCGAGAAAGCTGCCGCGCCGGCGCCGGCGGCATCGACACCCGCGCCAGCGGCACCGGTCGCCCAGGCGGCGGCCACGCCGTCACCGGCCGCCTCGGCAACCGCCGCGCCGGCGGCGACCGCCGGCGGCGAGGCTGCGTCCGGCGCCGCGGCCGGCGCTCTCGCGGCGGCGGCGTCCGCCGCCAAGGCCGCGACGGACAGCGCGGCTCAGGCCGCCAAGGCGGCGAAGGAAGGCGCGGCAAGCGCGGTCGAGGCCGCGAAGGCGTCGGCCGCAGGGGCCGTCGACGCTGCCCGATCCTCGGCATCGAATGCGCTTGAGTCGGCGAAGGCCGCGACCTCGAGCGCAGTCGATGCCGCCAGATCGGCAACCGGCACCGCGGTCGAGCAGGCCGGCAGCACCGCCGCCGCAGCGGTCGACTCGGCACGCTCCGCGTCCGCGTCGGCGCTCGAATCGGCCAAGGCCGCCGGCAAGTCTGCGGCCGAGGCGGCGAAATCGGCCGCGTCGGCGGCCGTCGAATCGGCGAAGTCGGCGACGAACGCCGCCGTCGACGCGGCCAGGTCGACACTGAACGATGCGGCCAGCGCGGTGAAGGGCGACGCGCCCGCCGCCCCGCCGCCCTCGGCAACCGCATCGGCATCGGCATCGGCTGCGCCGGCCGCGGGCGGCGCAGGGGCAGGTGCAGGCGCAGGCGCATCGACGGCAGCGCCACTCACCGGCGCGGCAGCGCAGTCGGCGCACCAGCAGCTGGTCAGCCTGTACTTCGACAGCGGCAGCGCCAGGCCGGTCGGCAACGCGTCCGAGCGGCTCTCGAGCCTGATCGCCCACGCGAAGGCGTGGCCCGACGTCAAGCTCGCGGTGTCCGGGTACCACGACCGGTCGGGCGACCCTGCGACGAACGCGGAACTCGCGAAGCAGCGCGCGAAGGCGGTCCGCGACATCATCTCGGGCGCCGGCATCGCCGAAGAACGGATCGTGCTGCGCAAGCCGCAGGTCACGGTCGGCGACGTCGACGCACGCGAAGCGCGCCGCGTCGACGTGTTCACCGTCGACTGAAGCCGGCGCGCGCCGCGCGAGCCCGGCACCCGCGCCCCGCCGGCGCAACGCGGCCCGCGGCGCGGGTCCTGGCGCCGGAGGCGGTTCCGCCGGCGGCGCCGCAAGTTCCAGGGAGACGACGCGATGCAGATCGAAGGGCAGGTGTTCATCGTCACCGGCGGCGCCTCCGGTCTCGGCGGTGCCACCGCATCGATGCTGGTGCAGGCAGGTGGCAAGGTCGTCATCGCCGACCTTAACGACGCAGCCGGCAGCGCACACGCGGCCGCGCTGGACGCCGCCGCGCCGGCCGGCGCAAGCGCACGCTACGTGCACTGCGACGTCGTCGACGAGGCGAGCGGCCAGGCTGCGGTCGCCGCAGCCCACGGGCTTGGGCCGTTGCGCGGCCTCGTCAACTGCGCCGGGATCGTGATCGGCGCGAAGACCGTCGGCAAGGACGGGCCGCATCCGCTCGACCGGTTCGCGCGGGTGATCGGCGTGAACCTGATCGGCACCTTCAACATGATCCGGCTGGCCGCGGCGGCGATGTGCACGCAGGAACCGCTGCCCGGCGACGAGCGTGGCGTGATCATCAACACCGCGTCGGTCGCGGCCTTCGACGGCCAGATCGGCCAGGCCGCCTATTCGGCGTCCAAGGGCGGCATCGTCGGGATGACCCTGCCGATCGCGCGCGACCTGTCCCGCGACGGGATCCGGGTGCTGACGATCGCGCCCGGCATCTTCGAGACGCCGATGCTGATGGGGATGGGTCAGGAAGTGCGCGATTCGCTGGGCAGGCAGGTGCCTTTCCCGCCGCGCCTGGGCAGGCCGGCCGAATACGCGCAGCTCGCGCGCGCGATGATCGAGAACCAGATGCTCAACGGCGAGACGGTGCGCCTGGACGGCGCGATCAGGATGGCGCCGAAGTAAGGACGCCCTCGAGCCAGCCGCCGAGCGCGAGCAAGGACGCGTCGCCATCGCGACGGCCGACGAGTTGCAGGCCGCGCGGCAGGCCGTCGACGAAGCCGGCCGGCAGGCTGAGCGTCGGCACGCCGGCGAAGGAGAACGGCAGCGTCTGGCCCAGCACCGCCTCGCGAACGCTCATCGTGCCGCCTTCGACCACCGCGTCCTGCTGGCCCCGCGGCGGCGGCAGGATCGCGGTGCTCGGCAGCAGCATGGCGTCGATGCCGCCGAGCACCCTGTCGAGGTCGCGGGAGAAGGTGGCGCGCCCCTGCATCGCGTCGAAATACGCGCCGGCGCCGATCTGGCGGCCGGCCTCGAGCGGTGCCAGCACGCCGTCGGAGAAGCCCCGAGCGCCGGCGGCGAGCGCGTCGCGATGCACGAAAGCCGCCTCTGCGCGCACGATCGGCGTGTAGCAGCGCCAGGCGAGCGGCATCGACGGGACGTCGGCGGCGACGACCTCGGCGATCCCGCCGAGCCGACGCAGGTCGTGCTCGAAGGCCTCGCGCACGCGCGGCTCGAGACGGCCGCGCAGCCAGTCGTGCGGAACGCCGAGACGGGGTCGCCGCGGCACGCCGGCATGGGTGGTCGCGCGCCGCGACAGCACCTCGAACAGGACAGCGGCGTCGGCGACGGTGCGCGTCAGCGGCCCTGCATGGTCGCAGGTCCAGGACAGCGGCAACGCGCCGTCTAGCGGGATGGCGCCGAAACTCGGCTTGAACCCGACGATGCCGCAGAAGGCGGCCGGGATTCGGACCGACCCGCCGGTGTCGCTGCCGATGCCGGCGGCGCCGATGCCGCAGGCCACGGCCACCGCGGCCCCGCTCGAGGAGCCGCCTGCCTGGCGCGACGGATCCCACGGGTTCTTCACGTCGCCGGTGAATGGGTTCTCGCCGGTCGCGCCCAGCGCGATCTCGTGCATGTTGGTCTTCGCGAACACGATCGCGCCGGCGGCGGCGAGCCGCTGCGCGACCGCCGATTCGGCCGGCAGCGGCGGCAGCGTCGCGCGGGTGCCGGCCTCGAGCCGCAGCCCCTCGACCTGGAACAGGTCCTTGACCGACACGAGCACGCCGGCGAGGCGAAGGCGAGCGAGGGCGTCCGGATCGAGCGCCTTCAGCGCGCGGGCGCGTCGGGCCGCGAGCGTCCAGTCGGCGAAGGCGATCGCGTTCAGGTCCGCGTGACGCTCGGCGAGACGCCTGACCTCCTCGAGTTCGGCCTCGGGATCTCTGGCGCCGGCGACGGTCGCGCGCACCTGCTCGACGATCGACGGCTGGGGCGGAGGCTCGAATCGCTGGGACATGGGACCATCCGGGTGGCGGGTGTGTCGACTTCATCGCTATTATGCAGCGTCGCCAAGACCCGATTCAGCCCCGGAGCCCGTCCCAGGATGTCCATGCCAGCCCACCGCCCGCTGCGTACCGCGACGCTTCGCTCGGGCGCCTACGACCCGTCCGAGAGCGTGCTCGAGATCGACTTCAACGACGGACGCCGGATCCGCTATCGCAGCGTGCCGGCGGAGGTGGCCAGGCGCTTCTTCGCGTCGCCGAACCCGGCGAGCTTCTGGGAAGACCGGATCGCCGACGAATACGCGTTCGAGAGCGGGCGTGCCACGGCCGGCGAGGCGGAGGCGAAGCGTCGTCTCGACGACCTGTTCGGCAAGGACTGACGCGCGGCACGCGCCGCGCCGGCGGGTACGCGCGCGGCGCCGCTCAGAGGATGCGGTTGTTCCAGGCGAGCGACAGGCCGGCGGAAGCCAGCACCAGCAGCGCCGCGATCGCGGACAGCAGCGACGAGACCTCGGTCTGCTTCTTCTCGAGCACGAATCGCGACTTGAGCCCCTCGTAGATGCGGCGCAGTTCGGATCCGGTGCCGGCCTGGAAGTACTCCCCCCTGGTCGTTGCCGACACGTTCTTCAGCACCGCCTCGTCGAGCTTGACCCGCACCTTCCACCCCTCGCCTTCGATCACCTCGCCGGCAGGCGTGCCGACCCCGATCGTGTAGACCCGTACGCCGTACTCGGCGGCAACCTTCGCGGCCTCGGCCGGCTCCGGACCCACCGTCGACTGGCCGTCGGTCAGCAGCACGATCACCGCGGACGCGTGCGAACCCGGCTCGACCGGCTCGCGCTTCTTGCGATCGGCGCCGGCGAGCGGATCCGCACGCGAGCGCTCGGCGCCGCCCGGCCCGACCCTGGCCTCGCCCGGACGCACCCGCTGGCCGCCGGCGCGCAGGTCGAAGTCTTCGTCCGGGAACAGCACGCCGAGCGCGACGAGGATCGCGCTGCCGATCGCGGTGCCCTTCTGCAGCTTGTAGCGTTCGATGGCGGCGACGACATCCTCGCGGTTCAGCGTCGGCGGCTGGACGACCGACGCGGTCGCCGCGAAGGTCACGAGGCCGATCCGCGTGTCGGACGGCTGGTCGCGGATGAAGGCCTTGGCCGCCTGCTGCGCCGCATCGACCCGGCTCGGCTCGACGTCGCCGGCGCGCATCGACAGCGAGGCGTCCATCGCGAGGACGATCGTCTGGTTCTTGAACGGCATCAGCACGACGGCGGTCGGTCGCGCGACCGCGGTGATCATCGCGACGAGGCCGAGCAGCATCAGCAGCGGCGGCAGGTGGCGTCGAATGCGCGAGCGCCGCACGGTACCCGCGCCGCGCACGAGCGCAAGCGAGCCGAACGCGAGCGCCCGACGCCGCTTGACCCGAAGCACCAGCAGGTAGACGAGCATCGACAGCGGGACGAGCGCGAGCAGCCACAGCAGCGTGGGCCACTGGAACGAGACGCCGCCCGGCAGCCAGCCGGCAAGCTGCGCCTTGACCGCGGCGAGTTGCGGGTTCACGGCTTCAACCCCCGGCCGCCGGCGCGGTCGCCAGCGACGTCGCCGGACCGCGCCCGCCGCGCACGCCGCCGGCGCCCAGGCGCCCGCGCATCTTCCGCAGTTCGGAGAACCGGATCACCGCATCGGCCATCGGCTCGTCGGTCGCGAGTTCGAAGGCGTCGATGCCGGCCTCGGCGAATGCATCCTGCAGTGCGCTCTCCCGCGCCAGCGCCTGCACCTCGAAGCGACGCCGGAAACCCTTGTCGTGGGTGTCGACGAAGAGCTGCTCGCCGGTCTCGGCGTCCTGCATCACCACCATGCCGAGGTCCGGCAGCGCGAGCTCGAGCGGATCGTACAGCCGCACGCCGACGACCTCGTGCCGGTGGGTCAGCCGCTGCATCGCGGCGGCCCAGCCCGGCTCGCTGAGGAAGTCCGACACGACGAACACGACCGAGCGCCGCGGGATGATGCGTGCCGCCTGCGCGAGCAGGTCCTCGAGCCGGGTCGTCGTGGATCCCCGGACCAGGCGCGGCGCGAGCATGGCGTCGACCATGCCGAGCACGTGGCGGCGCCCGCCGCGCGCCGGCAGCACGCGGTCGATCCGGTCGCTGTAGAAGATGCCGCCGACGCGGTTGCCGTGGCCGGTGAGCAGGCGGGCCATCACCGTGACGAAGTCGACCGACAGGGTCCGCTTGGTGACCTCGCCCGAGCCGAAGTCGACCGACGCCGACAGATCGAGCAGGAACCAGGCGCTCATCTCGCGGTCTTCGTGGAAATCGCGCACGTACGGCGTGTCCATCCGCGCCGTCACGTTCCAGTCGATGTGGCGAACGTCGTCGTGGAACTGGTATTCGCGCAGGTCGGCGAGGTCGAGCCCGTATCCGCGGAACAGCGTGCGGTAGTCGCCGTGCAGCAGGCCGTCGAGCCGCCTGAGCACGGTGAACTCGAGCCGCCTGAGCAGCTTCTCGGCCATCCTGGACATGGCGCTCAGCCGACCTGCACGTGGCTCTCGAGCGGCTTCTCGGGCGCCGGCAGCGCCTGCATGATCCGGCGCACCAGCTTGTCGGCGTCGAACTCGTCGGACAACGCCTCGTAGGAAAGCACCAGCCGGTGCCGCAGCACGTCCGGCACGAGGTCGGCGACGTCTTCCGGCCAGACGTAGCTTCGCCCCCTCAGGAACGCGAGGGCGCGGGCGCCCTCGATCAGGTGGATCGACGCGCGCGGGCTCGCGCCGAAGGTGAGGTACTTGCGCACGTCCCGGATGCCGAACTTCTCCGGGTCGCGGGTCGCGGCGACGACGCGCACCGCGTACTGGATCAGCGACGGATCGACGTAGGCCTTGCGGCACTGCGCCTGCAGCGCGCCGAGTTCCTCGGTGGTCGCGACCGCGCCGACCGTCGGTGCGACGCCGGTCACGCGGTCGACGATCACGAACTCTTCCTCTTCGGTCGGGTAGCCGACCAGCACCTTCATCATGAAGCGGTCGACCTGCGCCTCGGGCAGCGGGTAGGTGCCTTCGGTCTCGATCGGATTCTGCGTCGCCATCACCAGGAACGGACGCGGCACCTTGTGGGTCTCGCCCGCGATCGTCACCTGGTATTCCTGCATCACCTCGAGCAGCGCGCTCTGCACCTTGGCGGGTGCCCGATTGATCTCGTCGGCAAGCAGCAGGTTGGTGAAGACCGGTCCGAGCGTCGTCGAGAAATCGCCGGTGCGCTGGTTGTAGATGCGGGTGCCGACGAGGTCGGACGGCACGAGGTCGGGTGTGAACTGGATCCGCCTGAAGGTGCCGCGGATCGTGGTCGCCAGCGTCTTCACGGTCAGCGTCTTCGCGAGGCCCGGCACGCCCTCGACCAGCAGGTGTCCCTGCGCGAGGATCGCGACCAGCACGCGTTCGAGGAAATGATCCTGGCCGACGACGACCTTCTTCACCTCGTACAGCACGCGCTGCATCAGCGCGGACACTTCTTCGACTTGCTGGGGATTCATCAGGCGAGCGTCCTATGGTCGATGGTTCCGTGGCGATCGGCGGCGGGCCGATCGCCGGTGCGGGCGGGCGAGGCGGTCAATGCGGCGGGATGCCGGCGGCGCTCGCCGCGTTCTCGATCGGGACCGCGAACGCGATGCCGACGAAGGAGCGCTGGTTGTTCGGGTTGAGGATCGCGGTGACGATGCCGACGACCTCGCCCTCGAGCGTCACCAGCGGCCCCCCGGAATTGCCCGGATTGGCCGCCGCGTCGAACTGGATCAGGTTCGACAGCACCCGCTCGCCGCTGGTCGACCGGTACTCCCGCTTGAATCCGGAGATCACGCCCGCGCTCACCGACGGGCCGATGTCGAAGGGGAAGCCGACCGCGACGACGCCGTCGCCCTCGCGCAGGTCGCCGGTCGAGCGGAGCGTCGCCGGCTGGATGTCGTCCGGCAGGGTCTTGGGCTGCAATACCGCCAGGTCGTGCTCCGGCCTGGCACCGGTGAGCGTGGCATCGGACTCGCTGCCGTCGGCGAACACGATCGAGATCCGCTTCGCGCCCGCGACCACGTGCAGGTTCGACAGGATCAGCCCGTTGTCCTTGATGATCACGCCGGTGCCGACGCCCTTCTGCTCCTCCTCGGCGGCAGCCTTGGCCTTGCCTTTCTCGCCGCGCTCGGGCTTGTCCTTGGCTTCGACCGGGCCGTAGGCGCGCACCCGCACGACCGACGGCGCGATGATCTGCGCGGCTCTCGCGCTCGCCGACGGCAGCGACTGCGTCTCGAGCGTGTTCAGCACCGCGGCGTCGATCACCTCCTGGGTGATCGGGCGCTGCCCGGGCACCCCGCCGCCGACGAACGCGTTCCAGAGCGCCACCGCGACGAGCGCGCTCGCGAACGGCACGCCGACGCGGCTCGCGAGGCTGCGCAGTCGCGCCCGGCGCGTGGCGCGAGGCGCCGCACCCGGTGACGCGCCCTGCGCAGTGCCTGCGCCGGTGGGCGCGAGATCGGGCGCCGCGCCGGTCTGGCCGCGACGCGACCGCGCCGCGCCGGCGTCGCCCCCGGACGACGCGCCGGCCCCGGGGCCTGGCGGCGCGTCGGCGGAAGACCCGACGGCGCGCGACTCGAGCGCGCGCGACTCGACCGCCGAGGCGGACGCCGGTGCGGCGGGTTCCACCCCGCGGCGACGTCGCGAACCGCTGTAGAGAGACGCCCTTTTCATTGCAGCGAGGCTCCTGTGCCGGTGTTGGTACGACGGCAGCACGACCTCGGATCGGGCACGCCTGCATCGACAGTAGCACTGCCTGCGCCCGCCTGCAAACGGCGGGCCTTCAGGCCTCGAGCACGGGCACCTGCGTGGCGGGCGGCGTGTTGCGGCTGCGCTGGCAACGCACGACCCCGTCGATCATCACCATGCCTATGCCAGGGATATCGCCGAGCGCGACGCTCTCTAGCAGCGTCTTCGCCGCGGTGTGCTGCGCGCGATCGAGGAAGACGAAGTCCGCGGGGCGGCCGACCTCGACGAGCCCCTGCGCGAGCCCGCGCATGCGCGACACGTTGCCGGTCGCGAACCCGAACGCGATCTCGGCTGGCACGTCGGCCATCGACGAGATCAACGCGATCAGCCGCAGCATGCCCAGCGGCTGGACACCGGAGCCGGCGGGCGAGTCGGTGCCGAGGATCACCCGATGAGGGCACTTCAGCTCGATCGCGTGGCGCGCGGTGAGGATCGCGATCCGTTCGTTCCCGTTGTGCACGATCTCGAGCGCGCGGGTGCTCCGCTCGCACAGCTTGCACACGGCCTTGTATCCCAGCGAGGTATGGCCGCCGTTCACGTGGCCGATCACGTCGGCGTCGGCCTCGAGCACCACGTCCTCGTCGATCAGCCCGGATCCGGGTATCGACGGGCCACCGGTATGGATCGTGCTGCGGATGCCGTGCTTGCGCGCCCAGGCCACCATCTGCCGTGCCTCGGCGCCCGCCTTCACCGATCCCAGGCCGATCTCGCCGAGCAGGTTGACGCCGGCGGCGGCGAGATCGGCGAAATCCTGCTCCTGCATGCCCTGCTCGATCACCGGCGCGCCCGCGAGCACCTTGACCCCACCGCCGACGCCCGCGGCGCGCATGCCCTCGAAGGCGCGCTGCGCGGTGATCGCGAGCGCCTTCAGGCCGACGATGTCCTTCGGCCGCCCCGGCAGGTGCACCTCCCCGGCCGACACCATCGACGTGACCCCGCCGTGCATGCACGACTCGATCCAGCCGAGCTGATGCTGTCGCGGCGTCCAGTCGCCGAACACCGGGTGCACGTGCGAGTCGATCAGGCCCGGGCACACCGCCGTGCCGCGACAGTCGATCACGCGGTCGGCCCGCGACGTGTCGCAGTCGGCGGCCTTGCCGACCGCCGCGATCAGCCCTTGCTCGACGACGATCGTGTCGGCATCGAGGATCGGCCGGTCGATGTCGCCGGACAAGAGCAGCCCGACGTTGCGGATCACGACCTTCCCGGACGTCGTTGCGGTCGATTCGATGGCCATGTGCCAGGCTCCTTCAGTTCGGCGGTTGGATGCAGACGGTCCGCAGCACGCTCGACTTGACGAACGATTCCCAGTGGGCGACGGCCGCCGGGTCGTCGAGGTTCTCGCCGAGGAACGCCGAGAGCGTGTAGCGGTTCGACTGGTAGAAATAGCCGGTGGAGGCGATCAGCAGGTAGACGTCGCGCGCCGAGAGCCCGCTGCGGAACACGCCCTTCGCGACACCGCTCGCGAGCACCCGATCGACGATCGCGATCGCCGGCGACGCATACTCGCCCTTGCGCAGCGACCGCGCGATGTGTCGGCCGCGGTGCAGGTTCTCGCTGTTCAGCAGGCGGACGAACTCCGGATGCAGGCGGTAGTAGCCCATCACGAACTCGACGACGGCGAGCAGCGACGCGACCGGTTGCTCGTCGTCCAGGCGCAGCGCCGCCTCGGCCTCGTTGAACCGGCGGTAGGTGTCCTCGAGCACCGCGACGAACAGCCCGTCCTTGCTTCCGAAGTAGTAGTAGATCATCCGGTCCCACGACTTCGCCGCGCTCGAGATCATGTCGACGCTCGCCCCGCTCAGCCCGTGGCGGGCGAACACGCGGGTGGCGGCGCGAAGGAGGTTGTCGCGGGTGGCCTGCGCGGACATCGCGCGCACGCCGGGGCGGCGCGGCGAGGCGGCCTTCAGGCGGGCGGCCGGCTTGCGCGCGGCGTCCGGGTCCGCGTCCGCCGACGGGTCGGCGGCGCGCGACGCAAGCCGCTTGCGTGCCGCACCGGCGACGGGCGCCGCGCCCGCGTCGCGTGCACCGGGACGCTTCGGCACCGCACCAGCCTTGCGCGCGAGCGGGCTACGCGCGGCCACGTTCTCCCGTGGCGTTGCCTTTGGCGATGGAAGACAGTAAAGTCCGTTCCATGGAGCGTTCACCACATGATCGTTCAGTGAATGCTACATCCGCGCGATGCGCCGCCGCAAGCGGCGCGGCGCACCTGCCGCGATGGCCGCAAGCCCGATGACCGAACACACCAAGACAGACGGTTTGCCCGGCCTCGACGCACCCGAGTCGCCCGCATCGTCGACCGGATCGTCGGCCGCCAGGGAGCCTGCGCAGGCCGACCCGTCGGCGGCGCTCGCGCGGCTGCGCGCGGCGCCGCGCAGCGAGCGCATGGCGTCCACCAAGGTCGAGTGCAACGCGTGCCCGGTCCTGTGCCAGATCAGCGTCGGTCGCACCGGTGCCTGCGACCGCTACGCGAACGTCGACGGCGTGCTGGTGCGCACCGACCCGGTGCTGCTGCTGCAACGCACGCTCGCGCGCCCGGACGCGGATGTCGTCGCGTTCCTGCGAAGCGGCGAGGACGGCGACGCGGCCGGCGCCGCCGCCGACGCGTCGGCACCCGACCCCGACGCGCTCTTCGTCACCGGCGTCGGCGCCTCCACCACCTATCCCGACTACAAGCCGGCGCCCTTCATCGTCGGCTCGCGCGTCGACGGCGTCGACATGGTGACGGTCGTCACCGAGGGCATCTTCAGCTACTGCAGCCTGAAGGTGAAGATCGACACCGACCGCTACCTCGGTCCCGAACAGGCGAACGTGCGATGCCGCGGCGAAGTCGTCGGCCACGTCACCACCGCCGAATACGGCTCGCAGATGCTCTCGCTCGGCGGCGTGCACCACCTCACCGGCGGCAGCCGCAAGGAGGGTCGCGTCACCGTCGACATGATGCAGGCGCTGGGCAACCGCGAAGCCGTCGAACTGAGCATCGACGCCGGCGCGCAACTGATCGTGCAGGCAGGCGAGGCTCCGGTCGTCAACGGCGAACGCGAGCGACGCATGCGCGTGGGCTGCGGCTCGGCGACGATCGGGATCTTCGCGCAGCAGTTCCAGGCCGAGGCGGACGAGGTCATCGTCGTCGACGACCACATCACCGGCGTGCTGACCGAGCACCAGGCCGGACGCTGTCTGGCGATGCGCCCCTCGGGCGTGCGCATGCGCGGCCGCAAGTCGACCCCCGGTCGCTACTTCCAGGTCGCGAACCCGGGTACCGGCTGGGGGGGCACCGACCTCGCCGACCCGCTGTCGATCGTCGACGGCTGGGACCCCGCGGTCGCGTGGCCCGGCCTGCGACTGCTGATGACCTCGACGACCGGCGAGCACGCCGCCTGGTACGTGCTCGACGACACGCTGACGCCCAGGCCGCTGCCTTTGCCGTCGCCGCTCACGGACGTGGTCGCGCGCATCGGCGAGAACTGCGAGCCGTCGCTGTGCACCGTCATGTTCCTGGCCGGTGCCGGTGGCAGCCTCAGGGCCGGCGTCACCGGCAATCCGGTCCTGCTGACCCGCGCGATCAAGGCGGCGCTGGTGAACGTCACCTGCGGCGGCGCCCCGGCGTGGGTGTGGCCGGGCGGCGGCATCACCGTGATGGTCGACGTGATGCGGATGCCGCTGAACAGCTTCGGCACGGTCCCGACGCCAGCGATCGTCGCGCCCTTCGAGTTCAGCATGCGCGAGTCCGACTTCCGCGCCCTGGGCGGTCACGTGCAGAGCGTCCGCCGCATCGAGTCGGTGCTGCGGCACGGCCCGTGGCACGACGACGGCGCGCCGACGCACCGGCGGGTCGAGGCGATCGCGCCGGGCAACCCGTGGCCGATCGGCGCCGCGCCGTCGATCGGCTGAGCACGATGCACGCGCGCCAGGCACGGCTTGCGGAAGGGCGAAGGCACTTCCATCACGGCCCGATCGACCTGGTGATCGGTGCAGACGGTGCCGACGACGCGCTCGAGGCTTCGCACGAGGCCGCATGGACGCGATTCCAGCAGGTGCTGGACGAACTGGTCGGCGAACTTCGCGTGCTCCGCACACCGGTGGTCGCGGCGCGGGTCGCCTGCGCATCGGGCGCGGCGCCACTGCAGCGGGCCGACGACTGTCCGCTGCGCGGGTCGATCGCGCGGGCGATGTGGTTCGCGTGCCGCCCGTTCGCGGCCGACACGATCACCCCGATGGCGGCGGTCGCCGGTGCCGTCGCACAGGACATCCTCGAGCACTATCGCCGCGCCGGCATCGAGCGCGCGTGGGTCAACAACGGCGGCGACATCGCGTGGCTGTTCGCGTCGCCGCGCAGTCCGGCGCTGCGGCTCGGCCTTTTCTCGGACCTCGCCGCACTCGACGAGGCGAGGCTTCGCGAGGCGGCGACGCCCCGCGGCCTCCGTGTCGACGGCCGCGTCGCCGTCGACCCGGCGATGGCGGCCCGGGGTGCCGCCACCAGCGGCTGGCGCGGACGCAGTTTCTCGCTCGGGATCGCCGACTCGGTGACGGTGCTCGCGCGGACCGCAGCACAGGCCGACGCCGCCGCGACGATCGTCGCCAACGCGGTCGACGTCGACGATCCGAAGATCGTCCGACGACCGGCGATCACGCTGAAGGACGACAGCGACCTCGGCGAGCGCCTCGTGACCGTCGACGTACCGCCGCTCGCGCCCGAGCGCGTCGACGCGGCGCTCGAGGCGGGCCTCGCCTGCGCACGCCGGCTGCTCGATGCCGGGCTGATCCTGCAGTGCACCCTCGTCTGCCAGCGCCGTATGCGGCACGTCGACACACGGGCCGGCGCGCGCCGCGCGATCGCGGCATGACGGCGCGCTGCAAGCCGCGATCGCCGACCGGATCGCATGCCGATCCGCGTCGCACCCCGATGCCCTCCCCCACCCGGACAACCCGATGAAAGTCACCATTCGCAAGATCGTCGTACAGGTCGACGAGACACTGATCGAGATGGGCCGCCCGATCGATCCGCCGACGCGTCGCGCGCTCGCGATGGCGGTGATCGACAACCCCTGCGCCGGACGCTACGTCGAGTCGCTCGACGACCTGATCGCGATCGGCGAGGAACTCGGCGGCCTGCTCGGGCGTCGGTGCGTCGCCGCGCTAGGCATCGAGCCGGGCGCAGCGCACAGCTACGGAAAGGCCGCGATCGTCGGCGAGGCCGGCGAACTCGAGCACGCCGCCGCGATCCTGCATCCGAAGCTCGGCGCGCCACTGCGCGCGGCCGTCGAGAAGGGTGCCGCGCTGGTGCCCTCGAGCAAGAAACAGGGCGGGATGGGCACGGCGATCGACGTGCCGCTCGGCCACAAGGATGCCGCCTACGTTCGAAGCCACTTCGACGCGATGGAGGCGCGCGTACCCGACGCGCCGCGCGCCAACGAGATCGTCGTCGCGGTCGTCGTCACCGACAGCGGCCGTCCGCTGCCGCGTATCGGCGGCCTGGCGGCCGGCGACGCGAAAGGCGTCGACGGCCTGCGTTGACGCGTCCCCGAGCGCCCGGACCGCCGACCAGAACGCGGACTCGAGGCGCGATTACATTAACCGGCACCAGCCGGCCTCGCCCGATCCGACCCACCGCAACCGCAGTTCCAATTCCGACAGGAGAGTGAGCATGACATTCGGCAAGCGCACCGCAGGAACCCGCCCTGCAAAGCACGGCCTCCGGGCCCTCGCCGGCCTGGCCGGTCTCGCGAGCGTCGCGGCGCTCTCGAGCGCGCCGGCGGCTGCCGCCGACCCGATCAGGATCGGCGAGGTCAACAGCTACAAGGCGCAGCCCGCGTTCCTCGAGCCGTACAAGAAGGGCATGGAACTCGCGGTCGAGCAGATCAATGCAGCGGGCGGCGTCGGCGGGCGCAAGGTCGAACTGATCAGCCGCGACGACAACGGCAACCCCGGCGACGCGGTGCGGGTCGCCGAGGAACTGGTGTCGCGCGAGCGGGTCGACATGCTGACCGGCACCTTCCTGTCGCACATCGGCCTCGCGCTCACCGACTTCGCCAAGCAGAAGAAGGTGTTCTTCCTGGCGGCCGAGCCGCTGACCGACAAGATCACCTGGGAGAACGGCAACCGCTACACCTTCAGGCTGCGTCCGTCGACGTACATGCAGGTCGCGATGCTCGTGCCGGAAGCGACCGCGATGAAGAAGAAGCGCTGGGCGCTGGTGTTCCCGAACTACGAGTACGGCCAGTCGGCCGCGGCGACCTTCAAGCAGCTGATGAAGGCGGCGCAACCCGACATCGAGTTCGTCGCGGAGCAGGCGACGCCGCTGGGCAAGGTCGACGCCGGCAGCGTGGTGCAGGCGCTCGCCGACGCGAAGCCCGACGCGATCTTCAACGTCCTGTTCGGCGCCGACCTCTCGAAGTTCGTTCGCGAAGGCAATACCCGTGGCCTGTTCAAGGACCGCGACGTCGTCAGCCTGCTGACCGGCGAGCCCGAGTACCTCGACCCGTTGAAGAACGAGGCGCCGAACGGGTGGCTGGTGACCGGTTACCCGTGGTACGGCATCGACACCCCGGAGCACAAGGCCTTCCTCGACGCGTACCGCAAGAAGTTCAACGACTACCCGCGCCTGGGCTCGATCGTCGGCTACAGCGCGATCAAGTCGCTTGCCGCCGGTATCGCCAAGGCCGGCTCGACCGACACCGAGAAGCTGATCGCCGCGTTCCGCGGGCTCCAGGTCGACACGCCCTTCGGGAAGATCGCCTACCGGCCGGAAGACCACCAGTCGACGATGGGCGGGTACGTCGGGCGCACGAAGAACCAGGACGGCAAGGGCGTGATGGTCGACTACCGCTACGTCGACGGCGCGAAGGTGCTGCCCTCGCCCGAGGCGACGAAGAAGCTGCGGCCGGCAGAGTAGCGCACGTTGTCCGGCTTCGTCGTCCAGCTGCTCAACGGCCTCGCGGGCGCGTCGTCGCTGTTCCTGGTGGCGGCGGGGCTGTCGCTGATCTTCGGCGTCACCCGCATCGTCAATTTCGCCCACGGTTCGTTCTACATGGTGGGCATCTACGTCGCGTACTCGCTGACCGAGCGCCTGTCGGGCGCGGTCGGCTTCTACGCGGCGCTCGCGCTCGCGGCGGTCAGCGTCGGCGTGCTCGGCGCGGCGATCGAGATCCTGCTGCTGCGGCGGATCTACCGGGCGCCCGAACTCTTCCAGCTGCTCGCGACCTTCGCACTGGTGCTGGTGATCAAGGATGCGGTGCTCTGGCTCTGGGGCCCGGAGGAGCTGCTGGGCCCGCGGGCGCCGGGCCTCGAGGGCGCCGTGTCGATCCTGGGGCGCCAGTTCCCGGCCTACGACCTGCTGCTGATCGTCGTCGGGCCGCTGGTGCTCGCGTCGCTCTGGCTGCTGCTCACGAAGACCCGCTGGGGCACGCTGGTGCGCGCGGCCACGCAGGACCGCGAGATGGTCGGCGCGCTCGGCGTCGACCAGGCGTGGCTGTTCACCTCGGTCTTCGCGCTCGGCGCGATGCTCGCCGCGCTCGGCGGCGCGCTTCAGTTGCCGCGCGAGCCCGCGAACCTCGAACTCGACCTGCACATCATCGGCGCAGCCTTCGTCGTCGTCGTCGTCGGCGGCATGGGATCGATACCCGGCGCCTTCGTCGCCGCGCTGCTGATCGCCGAACTGAAGGCCGTGTGCATCTGGCTGGGGCTGGTCGACGTGTTCGGCGTGCCGGTCTCGTTCTCCAAGCTCACGCTGGTCGTCGAGTTCCTGGTGATGGCCGTCGTGCTGGTGGTGAGGCCCTGGGGCCTGATGGGACGCGAACAGGCGCCGAGCCGGCACGCCGGGCCCGTCGACACGCCGCTCGCGCCGGTCGATCGCCCGTTCAGGATCGCAGCCGCGATCGTGCTCGTCGCGCTCGCGCTGGTGCCGGTCTTCGGCTCGCAATCGCCCTACACCGTGGTGCTGACGATCGACCTGCTCGTCGCGGCGCTCTTCGCGGCGAGCCTGCACTTCATCATGGGCCCGGGCGGCATGCATTCGTTCGGCCACGCGGCCTACTTCGGCCTCGGCGCATACGGTGCGGCGCTGTTGGCCGCGTCGGCGATGCCGATGGAGCTGTCGCTCGTCGCCGCCCCGCTGGTCGCCGCCGCCGGCGCGCTGGTCGTCGGCTGGTTCAGCGTGCGCCTGTCCGGCGT
This sequence comes from Lautropia sp., assembly GCA_050248115.1. Classification (GTDB taxonomy): domain Bacteria; phylum Pseudomonadota; class Gammaproteobacteria; order Burkholderiales; family Burkholderiaceae_E; genus Lautropia. Next base: position 261,591 of record JBFWSZ010000003.1, on the reverse strand, counting down.
CTACCTCGCGATGCTGACGCTCGCGTTCGCCCAGATCGCGTGGGCGATCGTGTACCAGTGGGACGGCTTCACCGGCGGCAGCAACGGCCTCACCGGCGTGTGGCCCGCCGCCTGGCTCGCCGATCGAAACGCGTACTACCTGCTGACGCTCGCGCTCGTCGCGGGCTCGCTGATGCTGCTGCGGCGCGCGCTCTACTCGCCCTTCGGCCAGGCGATGCGGGCGGGGCGCGATTCGCCGCTGCGCGCCGAGGCGATCGGCATCGACGTCAAGCGCGTGCAGTGGGTGGCCTTCGTCGTCGCCGGCGGGTTCGGCGGACTGGCCGGCGCGCTGTTCGCGTTCTCCAAGGGCAGCATCTCGCCGGAGACGCTGTCGGTCGGACGCTCGATCGACGGGCTGGTGATGGTGCTGCTGGGCGGCGTGCAGACCGTCGTCGGCGGCATCGTCGGCGCGTTCACCTTCACCTGGCTGCACGACACCGTCGCGCGCAACACCGAGTACTGGCGTGCGATGCTCGGCGCGATCATCCTGCTGCTCGTGCTGCTGTTCCCGCAGGGCATCGCCGGCTTCGCACGCCAGCTGCTCGACGGCTGGCGCACGCGCAGGGGGCGCGCGTGAACCCGCGCGGCGCACCCGCGCTGCTCGAGGTCAGCGGCCTCGCGCGGGCGTTCGGCGGCGTGCGCGCGGTGGACGGGATCGCGTTCGAACTCGCCGCCGGCGAACTGCTCGCGCTGATCGGTCCGAACGGTGCCGGCAAGTCGACGACCTTCAACATGGTCAACGGCCAGCTGCGCGCGGACAGCGGCTCGATCCGGCTCGCGGGGCGCGAGCTCGTCGGGCTTCGACCGCGCGAGATCTGGCGGCTCGGCGTCGGTCGCACCTTCCAGATCGCGGCGACCTTCGCGTCGCTCACGGTCGTCCAGAACGTGCAGATGGCGCTGATCTCGGTCGAGCGGCGCCTGTTCTCGATGTGGCGCGACGCCGCGTCGGTGCGGCGCGACGAGGCGCTCGCGCTGCTCGAGCGCGTCGGCATGCGGGAGCAGGCCGACAGGCCCTGCAGCGTGCTCGCCTACGGCGACGTCAAGCGCGTCGAGCTCGCGATCGCACTGGCCAACTCGCCGCGCCTGCTGCTGATGGACGAGCCGACGGCCGGGATGGGGCCGAAGGAGCGCAACGACCTGATGGCGCTGACGCGCGACCTGGTGCGCGAGCGCGGGATCGGCGTGCTGTTCACCGAGCACAGCATGGACGTCGTCTTCGCCTACGCCGATCGCTGCATCGTGCTCGCGCGCGGCCAGCTGATCGCCGAGGGCCGGCCGGCGGAGATCCGCGAGCACCCGAAGGTCCAGGAGGTCTACTTCGGCTCGGGCCGTACCTTCGAGAAGGCGCGGGCGTCTCAGGCCGTCTCGCAGGCCGTCTCTCAGGCCGTCGCGCAGGGCGTCGCGCGATGAGCCGGGCCGACGCCGCCGAGACGCTGCTCGACGTGCGCGGCCTCGCCGCCTGGTACGGCGCGGCGCAGATCCTGTTCGGGATCGATCTCCAGGTGCGCCGCGGCGAGGTCGTCGCGCTGATGGGGCGAAACGGCGCGGGAAAGTCGACGACGCTGAAGGCGGTCATGGGAATGATCGACCGGCGCGACGGACACGTGTCGTTCATGGGCCGCGACATTTCGCGCCGGGCGCCGCACGACATCGCCTCGTCCGGCCTGGGCTACGTGCCCGAGGACCGCCGCATCTTCAGCGACCTGACGGTGACCGAGAACCTCGAGGTCGGGCGCCAGCACAGCCGCCGCTGGCCCGACGGCGAGGCCGCGCCGGCCTGGACGCCGCAGCGCCTGTTCGCCCTCTTCCCGAATCTCGGCGCGATGCCCTCGCGGCCCGGCGGCAGCATGAGCGGCGGCGAGCAGCAGATGCTCACCGTCGCGCGTACGCTGATGGGCAATCCGTTCCTCGTGCTGCTCGACGAGCCCAGCGAGGGTGTCGCGCCGCTCATCGTCGAGCAGATGGCGCAGATGATCGTCGAGCTGAAGGCGCAGGGCGTGAGCATCCTGCTGTCGGAGCAGAACATGCACTTCGCCGAACTGGTGTCTGACCGCGCCTACGTGCTCGAGAAGGGGCAGATCCGCTTCGCCGGGCGGATGGACGAGCTCGCGGCCGACGACGCGACCCGGCGCGCCTACCTGAGCGTCTGAACCGTGTCGCCGACGCGCCGCCCTTGCCTGCCGACGCCGCGCGTGCGGCTGTCGGTGAACGGGGTCGCGCACGTGCTCGACGCATCGCCGCGCACGACGCTGCTGCACGCGCTGCGCAACGCGCTCGCGCTCAACGGCCCGAAGTACGGCTGCGGCCTCGGCCAGTGCGGCGCGTGCACCGTGCTGGTCGACGGCATCGCCGCGCGCGCGTGCGTGATACCGCTCGCCGGCGTCGCCCAGCGCGCGATCACGACGCTCGAGGGCCTCGCCGACGGCGACGCGCTGCATCCGGTGCAGCAGGCCTTCGTCGACGCGCAGGCCGCCCAGTGCGGCTACTGCCTGAACGGCATGGTGATGACGACCGTCGCGCTGCTCGCGCGCAACCCGGCACCGACCGACCGGCAGGCGCGCGAGGCGCTCGCCGGGAACCTGTGTCGCTGCGGCACGCACGTCGAGATCCTCGATGCGGTGCGGCGGGCCGCCGCGCTGATGGCGGACGGTACGACGTGAGCGCGCCGCCGGACGGCCGGCGGCTGCGCACGCGGGCCGAGCTGCATTCGGCACGCGGCGTGCTGCTCGTCACCCGCGACCCGCCGCCCGCGCCACCGCCTGCGCCGGGACAGCCCCCGGTCGTCGCCGCCGACCCGGCCGACGGCATCGAGGTCCTGCTCGCGGTCTGCGACGACGGCAGCGTGATCGCGCTGAACGGTCACGTCGATCTGGGCACCGGCATCCGCACGGCGCTCGCGCAGATGGTGGCCGAGGAACTCGACGTCGACCCGGCTGCGATCGACATGCGGCTCGGCGACACGGCGCTCGTGCCCAACCAGGGGCCGACGATCGCGAGTGCGTCGATCCAGCTCCACTCGATGCCGCTGCGACAGGCTGCCGCACAGGCGCGCGCCGCGCTGCTCGCGCTCGCCGAACCCGTGCTGGGTGCGCCGGCGGCGGCGCTCGTCGTCGCCGACGGTGTCGTGAGCCGGGGAGCCGAAGGCACGGCGGCGACGACCTCGTACGCCGAACTCCTGCACGGGCGCCGGATCGTGCTCGCGCTCGACCCGGCGACGCCGCTCAAGCCGGTGGGCGAACACCGCGTCGTCGGCCGTTCGCTGCCACGCGTCGACATCCCGGCCAAGGTGCGTGGCGAACTGGTGTTCGTCCACGACCTGCGCCTGCCAGGCATGCTGCACGGTCGCGTGGTGCGCCCGCCGTATGCCGGCGCCGATCACGGGGACTTCATCGGCAACACGCTCGAGTCGGTCGACGAGCGCGCGATCGCCGACGTGCCGGGCTTGCGCGCGGTCGTCGCGATCCGCGATTTCGTCGGCGTCGTCGCCGAGCGCGAGGAGCACGCCGAGCAGGCGGCGGCCGAGCTGCCGGTTCGCTGGAAGGACTTCCCCCGGATGCCGCCGCTCGGCGACCTCGCGCAGGCGTTGCGCGCGAACCCGTCGACCCCGCGGCGGCTGGTCGACGAAGGCGACGTCGACGCCGTGCTCGGGGCCGGGCGCGACGCGGCGCCCGACGACGCCGGCGCCATCCTGGATCGCCAGTACGTCTGGCCGTACCAGATGCACGCGTCGATCGGCCCTTCCTGCGCCGTCGCGCAGTGGCACGGCGCCGATGCCCGCCCGGCGCTGACCGTGTGGTCGGGCACGCAGAATCCGTTCGCGCTGCGCGCCGACCTCGCGCTGCTGCTGCAGCTCGAACCCGCTGCCGTCGAGGTCGTCCGGATGGAGGCGGCCGGCTGCTACGGCCGCAACGGCGCCGACGACGTCACCGCCGACGCGGCACTGCTGTCGCGCGCCGTGGGCGCGCCGGTGCGCGTCCAGCTCAGCCGCGCGCAGGAGAACCTGTGGGATCCGAAGGGCGCCGCGCAGGCGATGCAGGTGCGCGGCGCGGTCGACGCCGCCGGCACGATCACCGCGTGGGACTTCACGAGCAGCTACCCGTCCAACGCCGCGCCGACGCTGGCGCTGCTGCTCACGCGCACGATCGAGCCGATCGCGCGCTCCTACGCGATGGGCGACCGCACCGCGCGTCCGCCCTACGACGTCCCGAACCTGCGGGTCACCGTCAACGACATGGCGCCGATCCTGCGCGCGTCCTGGCTGCGCGGCGTGTCGGCGTTGCCGAATTCCTTCGCGCACGAGTCCTTCGTCGACGAACTCGCGAGCGCGGCAGGCGTCGATCCGGTGCGCTTCCGGCTGGGGCACATGTCGGACCCGCGCGCGATCGACCTGCTGCGCACCACCGCCGAGCGTGCCGGATGGATCGAGCACGACCGCGCGCGGCAGAAGCCGGCGAGCGGCGACATCCTGCACGGACAGGGCGTCGCGTGGGCCCGCTACGTCCACAGCAAGTGGCCGGGCTTCGGCGCAGCTTGGGCCGCGTGGGTCGCCGACGTCGACGTCGATCGCCGTACCGGGGAAGTGCGGGTCACCCGGATCGTCGTCGGCCACGACGCCGGTCAGGAGGTGAACCCGGCGGGGGTCCGCCACCAGGTGCACGGCAACGTCGTGCAGACGACGAGCCGCGCACTCGCCGAGCGGGTGCACGTCGACCCGGCGCGCTCGCTCGTCGTCGACCGCGACTGGGGCAGCTACCCGATCCTGGGCTTTCCCGATCTTCCGCCGATCGAGGTGGTGACGATCCCGCGCCAGGGCGAGCCGCCGCTGGGCGCGGGCGAATCGGCATCGGTGCCCGGTACCGCCGCGATCGCGAATGCGATCTACGACGCGACCGGCGTGCGCTTTCGCGAACCGCCGTTCACCGCCGAGGTCGTGCGCGCGGCGCTGGCGCCGCTCGCCGCGCTGCCCGCCGCGGCGAGCGGCGGGGCGCAGGGCGCCGGCCCGCAGCTCGCGGATGCCGCCGCCGGCGTTGCGCCGGCGTCAGCACCGGTCGCCACGTCGGCGCCGGGCGCGGCCGCCGGCGCCGCCTGGCCGCGTCGCGCCGCCTGGTGGGCACGCGCCGGCGCACTCGGCGCGGCGCTCGCCGGCATCGCGCTGTCGCTCGTCGGCTGGCGACCGACGATCGCGCCGGTGTCGGGCATCCGGCCGTCTATCCATTCGCAGGCCGCGATCGAGCGCGGCGCGAGACTGGCCGCGCTCGGCAACTGCGTCGGCTGCCACACCGCACCGGGCGGCGAGCCGCTCGCCGGCGGCCTGCCGATCCCGACGCCCTTCGGCGTCGTCTACAGCACCAACCTGAGCCCCGATCCGCAGACCGGCATCGGCAACTGGTCGTTCAGCGCCTTCCAGCGCGCGATGCGCGAAGGCATCTCGCGCGACGGACGCCACCTCTACCCCGCCTTTCCCTACACCGCGTTCACCCGGATCGACGACGACGACCTGAGTGCGCTGTACGCGTGGCTGATGACGCGCCCGCCGGTGGTCGCGCGGACACCCGAGACCCGGCTCGCCTTTCCCTTCGGCCTTCGTCCGCTGATGGCCGCCTGGAACGCACTGCACCTGGAACCGGGCGAACGGGTCGATCCCGTGGATACGGTGCGCTCGCCGCAGTGGCGGCGCGGCGCCTACCTGGTCGACGGCCTGGGCCACTGCGGCGCCTGCCACACGCCGCGCGACGCGATGGGTGCCGAGCGCACCGGTACGGCATACCTGTCGGGCGCGATCGTCGACGGCTGGGAGGCGCCCGCGCTGAGCGCGGCATCGCACGCGCCGGTGCCTTGGACCGAGGCTGCGTTCTTCGCGTACCTGCGCCACGGCGCCAGCAGCGAACACGGGCCCGCGTCGGGCGCGATGGCGGCGATCGTGCGCGGCCTGCGCGAGGTGCCCGACGAGGACATCCGCGCGATGGCGCACTACCTCGCGTCGCTCTCGAGCGGGGCACGGGCCGACACGGGCGCTGCCGCGGCCGAGCGCACCGTCGCCGCGGCGCGCGAGCAAGCGGGCGCGATCGCCGGCACCAGCCAGCGCTTCTTCGACGCGGCGTGCGGCGCCTGCCACCACGACGGCGACGGGCCGTCGCTGCTCGGCGTGAACGTGCCGCTCGCGCTGAACAGCAACCTTCACTCGAGCAGGCCCGACAACCTGCTGCGGGTGATCCTCGAGGGGCATCTCGATCCGGCCGGGCCGACACTCGGATTCATGCCCGCGTTCGGCGCGGCCTACGACGACCGGCAGCTGGCCGAGCTCGTCGGCTGGATGCGCCGGCGCTTCGCGCCGGACAAGCCGCCGTGGCAGGACCTCGAGGCCGCCGCCGCAGCCGTGCGCGCGCGCCCGAGCGGCCACGATCGTCGTGCGAACAGCCCCTAACTGCCCAGCACGAGCACGTCGTCGTCGACGAGTCGCTGCACCGTGGCGGCAAGGCTCCCCGTCTCGGCGATCGCGTAGCCGTGACCACCGAGGCCGACGACGGTGATCTGCGTGCCGACGCCGAGCGTGAGCACCGCGGTGTCGCCGCTCTCCGCATAGCCGGTGATGCGCTGGTCGATGCCGCCGCTCGCCCGAAGATCGGCGACGCCCGCCGCGGACGACGCCCCGAGCGCGGGATTCGCGACGCCGAGCGGCGGCAGGTCGACGAGGTCGGTGAGCCACAGCGCGTCGCGCCCGAGCTCGAAATCGACGATTCGGTCGCGCCCCTCGTTGCCGCGCGCGACCGAGAACGCGAAGGCGTCGCGACCGGGGCCGCCGGTGAGGGTGTCGTTGCCGCCCATGCCGATGAGCACGTCGTCGCCGTCGCCACCGTCGAGCCGATCGTTGCCGGAGGGCGCCACGACGCGCACGGCGTCGAGGAACGGGTAGCCGAAATCGACGCTCGAACCGGTGCTCTGGAAGCGCAGTTCGACTTCGCCGCTGCGCGCGGGCACGAAGCTGAACGAATACTCGCGGAACTGCGCGGTGGTGGCGCCGCCCGGGCCGGTGACGGTCTGCTCGACGCCGTCGACCGTGATGCGCGCGCCGGCGAGCGTGCCGTCCACGAGGGCAGTCTGCGCGGCGAGGAACACGACCCGGACGGTCTCGCCGGCGACGACGTCGATCGACTGCGCGAGGTCGTTCGCCGTCGTGAAGCCGCCCTCGCCGTCGTTCAGCAGGTCGAGGTAGTAGGTGCCTTCGAAGCCGGTGTTGCCGGTGTTGGCGTTCTGGATCTCGAAGGTCCCGTCGCCGCTGCGCCAGCCCGGCAACGCGTTCAGCGTCGCGCGATCGTAGCCGTCGCCGCCGGCGGTCTCGCCGAAGATGAAGTAGCTCAGGCCGTCGCTCCACGGCGAGGCGGTGGTGTGGATCTCGAACGAGCCGTTGCGGATCGTCGCCGAGTCGCCGATCAGCACGTCGTCGCCGGCGCCGCCCGAGATCGTGTCGCCGCCACCGCCGCCGACGACGCGATCGTTGCCGAGCCCCGCGTCGATGCGGTCGGCGCCGCGCGTCCCGTAGCCCCGGTCGTCGAAGCCCAGCACCAGCGTGTTCGTGCCGCCGGCACTCGGTCCGGCGTCCTGGCGGATCGTGACCGCCACGTCGCCGACCGACGCGGCGTCGTCCCTGTAGCCGAGCGTCCGGAGCGCGGCGTTGACGGCGGCGAGATCGCCCTGCAGGCTCAGGCGTTCGCTGCCGTTGCCGGCGACCGCCACGCCGTCGATCGGGTCGACGGCGAGCGTGCCGTCTGGCACGATGAGCGTGATCGCCGCGCGACCGTCGGCCGACGCCTCGGTGACGCTGATCCCGCGCAGTGCGACGGCCGCGCCGGCGCCACCGCCGCCGACCGGCGAGGCGGCGATGCGAACGCCGTTCGCGACGAGCGGATCGCCGGCCGGTGGCGCGTCCGTGCCCGACACCGCCGTACCGCCCCCAGCGTCCCCGCCACCACCGCCGCCGGCGAGCCCGACCCCCGCGAGGAGCGCGAGGCCGCCACCGAGCCACCCCCAGCCGGCGCCGGCGTCGCCCGCCGCCTGCGCCTCGACCGGCGTGTCGGTGCCGGCGGCCTGCGGCGCCGCACCCGCGGGCGTGACGCCGCCTTCGGGCGGTGGCGCGGCGACGGCGCCGACGACGCCCCCGTCGAGGGCGCCGAGCACGCCGATCCGGATGTCGCCCGCGGCGATCAGCTCGCAGCTGCCCGACCGGACCTCGATCACGTCGGCGCGGCCGCCGCCGTCACGCTCGACGACGGTCCGGCCGCCGAGCCCGGTGAGGCGCGCACCGTCGATCAGGCACCAGTCGTCGAACAGCAGCGTGCGGCCGTCGGCCAGCGACACCCGCAGCGAATCGCCATCGCGAACGATTCGCGCGTCTGCCGGCAGGGACGCGCCGTCGACCTGCAGTTCGTATCGCATGCCGGAGCGAACGTCGACCGTGGCGCCGCTCGGCCGCGGCACGACGCTGGCGTTGCGATTGACGGGGTCGACGACGATCAGCTCGAAGGGGTACGCGGCGGGGCTCGGTTCCATGCAGTCGATTGTCAATCGGCGCACGCGTGCCTGCAAGCGCGGGAAATCGGCCGGGGTGCCGGATCCGCCGACACGCCCGCCGGCTCCGGCGCCATGCGGCGCAGGCGGCGACGGGCGAAAAAAAAACGGCCTGGAGGCCGTCTGTCGTGCCGGAGGCGGCGCCGCGCAGGCGCCGCCGCGTCGCCGATCAGCTGATGTGCTTGCTGACCAGCGCGGTCATTTCGAACATCGAGACCTGCGCCTTGCCGAAGATCGGCTTGAGCTTGTCGTCGGCGTTGATCATGCGGCGGTTGGCAGCGTCCTGGAGCTTGTGCTTCTTGATGTAGTCCCAGAGCTTCTTGGTGATCTCGGTGCGGGGCATCGGCTTGTCGCCCACCACCGCGGCGAGCGTCGCGCTCGGCTTGAGCGCGGCCATGAACGCGGCGTTCGGCTTGCGCTTCGCAGCAGGCTTCTTGGCAGCGGCCTTCTTGGCGACCGGCTTCTTCGCGGCCGGGGCCTTCTTGGCGGCAGGCTTCTTGGCGGCCGGCTTCTTCGCGGGAGCCTTCTTGGCGGCGGGCTTCTTGGCGGCGGCCTTGCTGGCCGGGGCCTTCTTGGCGGCCGGTTTCTTTGCGGCGGGCTTCTTGGCGGTTGCCATGGGGACTCCTTCTCTCGTGGTCCAAATCGAAGTTTTTGTCGACTCGTGGATGCCGGGACGGCACGCACGCCGGTGATCGAATCGACTTTCGATGCAGCCTAAGCAGCACAGCACCAATACGGCCTCGATCGGGAATCGATTTTAATCACGATTCACCGTACGGATACCACCAAAAAGTGAATGATCCCTTCGGAAATGCCCGCGATTCAACGCGGATCCAACGTCCTGCTCGCGCCCAGGGAGCGCCCAGGGAGAACGGGAGGCCGGAATCAGACGTCGAAACCGCAGTCGCGCGGCTTAGGAGCGACGCCGCGCCCGGCCGCGCGGCAGACTCGCACGGCCCTCGCTCAGGCCTCGCGCGACGCACGCTTGCGCTCGTGTTCCTTCAGGAAACGCTTGCGCAGGCGAATGCTCTTCGGCGTGATCTCGACCAGTTCGTCGTCGGCGATGAACTCGACCGCCTTCTCGAGCGTGAGCTGGATCGGCGGCACCAGCACGATCGCGTCGTCCTTGCCCGAGGAGCGCACATTCGTGAGCTTCTTCTCGCGGATCGGGTTGACGACGAGGTCGTTGTCGCGGGTGTGGATGCCGATGATCATGCCCTCGTACAGTGCCTCGTTCGGGCTCACGAACATCCGGCCGCGTTCCTGGAGCTTCCACAGCGCATAGGCGACCGCGCCGCCGTCGTCCTGCGAGATCAGCACCCCCTGGCGGCGGCCCTCGATGTCGCCGGCCCACGGACCGTAGCTGTCGAAGACGTGGCTCATGATGCCGGTGCCGCGCGTCATGTTGAGGAATTCGCTCTGAAAGCCGATCAGGCCGCGCGCCGGCACGCGGTAGTCGAGACGGACACGGCCCTTGCCGTCGGGCTCCATGTTCTCGAGCTCGGCGCGACAGCGCCCGAGCAGCTCCATCACCGAGCCCTGGTGCACGTCCTCGAGATCCATCGTCAGCTGTTCGTACGGTTCCTGCCGCTCGCCGTCGACCATCCTGATGCGCGGCTTGGGACGCGAGACGGCCAGCTCGTAGCCCTCGCGACGCATGTTCTCCAGCAGGATCGTCAGGTGCAGCTGCCCGCGCCCCGACACGATGAAGGTATCGGAATCGGCGGTGAACTCGACCCTGAGCGCGACGTTGCTCTCGAGTTCGCGCTCGAGGCGCTCGCGGATCTGGCGACTGGTCACGTACTTGCCCTCGCGCCCGGCGAGCGGCGAGGTGTTCACGAGGAACTCCATCGTGAGCGTCGGCTCGTCGATGCGAAGCAGCGGCAGCGGCTCGGGCGCGCTGGGCTCGCAGATCGTCGTGCCGATGTCGATCTGCGCGATGCCGTTGATCGCGACGATGTCGCCGGCCTGCGCCGATTCGACGATGAGCCGCTCCAGGCCCGAGAAGCGCAGGACCTGGCCGACCTTCGCGGTCACCGGCGCGTCGTCGCCGTGCGCCAGCACCACCGCCTGGCCGCTTCTCACGGTGCCGCGGTTGATCCGGCCGATGCCGATGCGCCCGACGTAGCTCGAATAGTCGAGCGCCGAGACCTGGAACTGCAGCGGGCCGTCCGGGTCGTCGGCACGCGCGGGCACCCGCGCGAGGATCGCCTCGAACAGCGGGCGCATCGACGGCGTGCGCGACGCCGCCTCGGCGTCCTTCAACGCGTCGACCGCATAGCCAGCGAGCGCGGACGCGTACACGACCGCGAAGTCGAGTTGCTCCTCGGTCGCGCCGAGCCGGTCGAACAGGTCGAAGGTCTGGCTGACCACCCAGTCCGGCCGGGCGCCCGGCCGGTCGATCTTGTTGACGACGACGATCGGCAGCAGGCCGAGCGCGAGCGCCTTGCGGGTCACGAAGCGGGTCTGCGGCATCGGCCCGTCGACGGCGTCGACCAGCAGCAGCACGCCGTCGACCATCGACAGTGCGCGCTCGACCTCCCCGCCGAAGTCGGCGTGGCCCGGCGTGTCGACGATGTTGATCCGGGTGCCCTCGTACTCGACCGCGCAGTTCTTCGCGAGGATCGTGATGCCGCGCTCGCGCTCGAGGTCGTTCGAGTCCATCACCCGCTCGGCGACCTTCTCGTTGGCGCGGAAGGTGCCGGACTGGCGCAGCAACTGGTCGACCAGCGTCGTCTTGCCGTGGTCGACGTGGGCGATGATGGCGATGTTGCGGATCGGTGTGCGGGCGTTGCTGTTCATGCGGCGATGATTCTCGAAGGGACGAGCAGGCAGGTCGGGCTGCCGGCAGTGGCGGACGCGCGTTCAGCGGCCGAGTCGGAAAGCGGGGCCGGCGGGTTCGCCGCGAGGCCGATCAGGCTGCCGGCGGCGAAGACGGCGATGCGCCGCGTCGCACCGTCCGGCACCGCGGCGCCAGGGTCCTGGTGCGGCTCGGCGTCGGGGCGACCGGCGGCCTCGCGCAGGCTGGCGGCCGGGATCGGGACGGCCTGACCGTGCACGAAGCGTGCCGCGGACGCCGGATCGAGGTCGACGCGCGGCCAGCCGTCGACCAGCGACGCCGGCGTGACGAGCCTGGCGTCGCGCGCCGCCGGGTCGAGCGCGCCCAGCGCATCGAGCCCGATCGCGGCGTCGAGGTCGAAGCGCCCTACCCGGGTGCGCCGGAGCTCGGCGAGGTGCGCGCCGCAGCCCAGTGCGACACCCAGATCACGCGCGAGGGCACGCACGTAGGTGCCCTTGCTGCAGCGGATGCGAACGACGAGATCGGGACTGTGCCACGCATCGATCTCGAGCGAGTGGATCGTCACCCGGCGCGGCTCGGGCACCAGCGTCTCGCCGCGACGCGCGCGCTTGTACATCGGCACGCCGCCGACCTTCAGCGCCGAGAACACCGGCGGGACCTGCACGATCGGACCGCGGAACGCCGCCAGCGCGCGGTCGATCGCCGCGCGGTCGATCGGCCTGCCGTCGAGCAGCGGCTCGCGGACCTCGAGCACCTCGCCTTCGCGGTCGTCGGTGCTCGTGCGCACGCCGAGGCGCACCGTCGCCAGATAGCCCTTGTCGCCGGCAAGCGAGGCTTCGGCGAGCTTGCACGCCTCCCCGAACATCACCGGCAGCAGGCCGCTCGCCAGCGGATCGAGCGTGCCGCCGTGTCCGGCGCGCGAGGCGTCGAACAGGCGCCGCGCACGCTGCAGCGCGGCGTTCGACGACAGGCCCGCAGGCTTGTCGAGCAACAGCAGTCCGTCGACCCTCACTTAGGCGTCGTCGAGGACGTCGTCGGCCGCCCGCCTGGCGTTCGCCTCGTCGATGAGCCTGCCCATCGCGATGCCGCGCTCGGTCGAGCGATCGTGCGCGAATCGCAGCTCGGGCGTCGTGTGCAGCCGAAGCCGGCGGGTGAGCTGCGTGCGTAGCCAGCCCGCCGACGCGCGCAGGCCGGCCAGCGTCCGGGCGAGCGTCGCGTCGTCGTCGGGCAGGACCGAGAACCATACGGTCGCGTGCGCATAGTCGGGCGTGAGATCGAGCGAGGTCAGCGTGACCATGCCGATCCGCGGATCCTTCAGCTCGGCGCGGATCATCGATGCGAGCTCGTGGTGAAGCTGCTCCGCAACCCGTACCGCACGTCCGCCCGGCACCGCCGAGCCCTGGTTGCGTCTCACGCCGCCCCCCGCGCTCAGGAGGTGGTGGCGGCCGAATCGAGCGTCCTCGCCACTTCCTTGACCTCGAACACCTCGAGCTGGTCGCCGACCTGGATATCGCTGTACCCGGCGAGCGAGAGACCGCACTCGAAGCCTTCCTTGACCTCCCGCACGTCGTCCTTGAAGCGCTTGAGCGAATCGAGCTTGCCGGTCCAGACGACGACCGAGTCGCGCAGCAGGCGCACCTCGGAATCGCGGCGCACGACACCTTCGTTGACCCGGCAGCCCGCGACGACGCCGACCTTGGTGATGCGGAACACCTCCCGGATCTCGACGAGGCCCAACGCCTGCTCCTTCTTCTCGGGCGACAGCATCCCCTCCATCGCGGCACGCACCTCGTCGACCGCGTCGTAGATGATGTTGTAGTAGCGGATGTCGATGCCGTTGGCCTCGGCCATCTTGCGCGCAGCCTGGTCGGCGCGGACGTTGAAGCCGATGACGACCGCCTTCGCGGCGACCGCGAGGTTGATGTCGCTCTCGTTGATGCCGCCGACCTGTCCGTGCACGATCTGGACCTTGATCTCGTCGTTGCTGAGCTTCTGCAACGCGTGCGACAGCGCCTCCTGCGAGCCCTGCACGTCCGCCTTGATGATCAGCGGCAGCATCTTGACCTCGCCTTCGCCGATCGAGTCGAAGATGTTCTCGAGCTTGCTCGCCTGCTGGCGCGCGAGCTTCACGTCGCGGAACTTGCCCTGGCGGAACAGCGCGATCTCGCGTGCCTTGCGCTCGTCCGGCAACACGATCACTTCCTCGCCGGCCGCCGGGACCTCGTTCAGGCCCTGGATCTCGACCGGGATCGACGGTGCCGCGCTCTCGATCGGCTTGCCGGCCTCGTCGAGCATCGCGCGCACCTTGCCGTAGGTGGAGCCCACGAGCAGCGTGTCGCCCCGCCTGAGCGTGCCGGACTGCACCAGTACCGTCGCGACCGGGCCGCGGCCCTTGTCGAGCCGCGCCTCGATCACCAGCCCCTTCGCCGCCGAATCGACCGGCGCGCGCAGGTCGAGCACCTCGGCCTGCAGCAGCACGTTCTCGAGCAGATCGTCGATGCCGGCACCGGTCTTGGCCGACACCGGCACGAACGGCGAATCGCCACCGTACTCCTCCGGCACGACGCCGTTGGCGACCAGCTCCTGCTTGACGCGCTCGATGTTCGCCTCGGGCTTGTCGACCTTGTTGATCGCGACGACGAGCGGCACCTCGGCCGCCTTCGAGTGCGAGATCGCCTCGAGCGTCTGCGGCATCACGCCGTCGTCCGCGGCGACCACCAGGATCACGATGTCGGTCGCCTTCGCGCCGCGCGCGCGCATCGCGGTGAACGCCGCATGGCCCGGCGTATCGAGGAAGGTCACGACGCCGCGCGGCGTCTCGACGTGGTACGCACCGATGTGCTGCGTGATGCCGCCGGCCTCGCCGGCAGCGACCTTCGCGCGCCGGATGTAGTCGAGCAGCGAGGTCTTGCCGTGGTCGACGTGGCCCATCACCGTCACGACCGGCGGACGCGGCAGCGCCGGCGCGTCGACGGCGACGATGCCGAGATCCTCGAGCAGCGCCTCCGGGTCGTCGAGCTTCGCGGCCGTCGCCTTGTGCCCCATCTCCTCGACCAGGATCATCGCGGTCTCCTGGTCGAGCACCTGGTTGATCGTGACCATCTGCCCGAGCTTCATCAGGTGCTTGATCACCTCGGCCGCCTTCACGCTCATCTTGTGCGCGAGGTCGGCGACGGTGATCGTCTCGGGAACGTGGACGTCCCGGACGACCGCCTCGACCGGCGTCGAGGACATCGACGCGCCGCCGTGTCGACCGGCGCCGCGATCGCTGCCACGGCGCGGGCCGCGGGCGCCCCGCCAGCCGGTATTCGCGCCGGCGTCGCCGCGCGTCTTGATCTGGCGTCGCTTCGCGGCCTCTTCCTGCCAGGTCGACGACAGCTTCTCGCTCTTCACGTGCTTGCGGCCCGACGGATCGGCGGCGCCCGCGGGCGCCGGCGATTCGCCGCCGGGCGTGCGGTGCAGCGTGCCCGAGCGGCGCGCGTTCGGATCCCCGGGCTTGGCGGCGACAGGCGCGGCCACGGGTGCCGGCACCGGCGCGGGCGGCGGGGGCGGCGGCCTGCGGCTCTGCGACAGCAGCCGGCTGATCGCCGCGACCTCCTGCTCGGCGCGGCGGCGCGACTCCGCCATCGCCTCGGCGTCCTTCTGTGCCTGCTTCGCGGCGGCCGCAGCCTCCTCGGCCGCCTTCGCGGCGGCATCGGCGGCGGCCTGCGCCGCCTTCTGCTCCTTCGCGGTACCGTCGGCCTTCGCGCGCTCGAGACGCTCCTGCTCCTCGCGCGACGCCCGTTCGCGGCGCTCGGCCTCGGCCGCCGCCTCGATCTCGCGCGCCTGGTCGCGCTCGAGACGCTCGGTCTTCTCGCGCAGCTCGCGCGCCTGACGCTCGAGCAGTTCCTGGTGGCGCCGGTCCTCCTCGGCGCGAAGCCGACGCTGCGCCTCGTCGATCACCGAGCTCGGATTGATCGCCGGCGTCGGCGCCGGCGTCGGCACCTCCGCTTCGACCGGCTCGGGCGCGACGGTCGCCTCGGCGCCCGGATCGCGCTGCACGAAGGTCCGCTTCTTGCGGACCTCGACCTGGATCGTCCTGGCCTTGCCGGTGGCGTCGGCCTGCTTGATCTCGGAGGTCTGCTTGCGCACGACCGTGATCTTCTTCTTGCGCGCCTCGGCGCCCCCGTGGGCCGCCCGCAGCGCGCTGAGCAACTGCTCCTTGTCGGCTTCCGACAGCGCGTCGGATGCGCTGCGCTTCTGAACGCCGGCGGCACGCAACTGCTCGAGGAGCACGTCTGCGGGCACCTTCAGTTCGGCGGCAAAAGTCTCGACATTGATACTGGGCATTCGTTTCCTTCCCGGGTCTTGATCCCGTTGCTTCTGGTTGCCCGCCCTCAGGCGCTGGCACCCTGGTTCTGGCGCTCGTTCGTCTCGGTCGCGTCGGCGTCGTCGGCGAACCAGTGGGCGCGCGCGCCCATGATCAGCGCCTTCGCACGCGATTCGTCCATCGGGGAGATCTCGACGAGCTCGTCGACGGCGAGTTCGGCGAGGTCGTCGCGCGAGAAGATCTTCGCGTCGGCGAGCTTCGCGGCGAGCTCCCGATCCATGCCGTCGAGGCTGAGCAGGTCCTCGGCGGTGGTGTTCAGCTTCTCCTCGGTCGCGATCGCCTCGGTCAGCAGCACGTTGCGCGCGCGGTCGCGAAGCTCGTTGACCGTCTCCTCGTCGAAGGCCTCGATCTCGAGCAGTTCGTTGATCGGGACGTACGCGATTTCCTCGAGCCCGGTGAAGCCCTCGTCGATCAGGACGCTCGCGACGTCCTCGTCGACGTCGAGCTTGTCGACGAACAGCTGCACGATCGCCGCTCGCTCCTCCTCCTGCTTGACCTGGCTCTCCTCGGCCGACATCAGGTTGATCTGCCAGCCGGTGAGCTCCGACGCGAGGCGCACGTTGCGCCCCCCGGTGCCGATCGCCAGCGCGAGGTTGTCCTCGTCGACGACGACGTCCATCGCGTGCTTCTCCTCGTCGACCAGGATCGACGACACGTTCGCCGGCGCGAGCGCACCGATCACGAACTGCGCCGGATCGTCGGACCACAGCACGATGTCGACCCGCTCGCCGGCGAGCTCCTGCGTGACCGCCTGCACGCGCGAGCCGCGCACGCCGACACAGGTACCGATCGGATCGATGCGCCGGTCGCTGGTGAACACGGCGATCTTGGCGCGCACGCCCGGATCCCGCGCCGCCGCCTTGATCTGCAGCAGGCCCTGCTCGATCTCCGGCACCTCGAGTTCGAACAGCTTCATGATGAACTCGGGCGCGGTGCGCGACAGGAACAGCTGCGGCCCGCGGCCTTCACGGTTGATCCGCGACACCCACGCGCGGACGCGATCGCCGTTGCGCAGGTTCTCCTTGGGAATCATCTGGTCGCGCGGAAGGCGGGCCTCGATGCGGCCGGACTCGATCACCGCGCCTTCGCGGTCGATGCGCTTGACCGTGCCCGACAGCAGCGAATCGCCGCGCTCGAGGAAGTCGTTGATGATCTGGTCGCGCTCTGCATCGCGGATCTTCTGCAGGATCACCTGCTTGGCCGCCTGCGCGCCGATCCGCCCGAACTCGACCGGCTCGAGTTCTTCCTCGATGTAGTCGCCGACCTGGATGTCCGGGATCTGCTTGACCGCCTCGCCGAGGATGATCTGCAGGTCGTGGTCCTCGAGTTCGCCATCGGGAACGACCAGCCAGCGCCTGAAGCTGTCGTAGCTGCCGTCGTCGCGATCGATCGCCACGCGCACGTCGACCTCGTCGGTGTAACGCTTCTTGGTCGCCGAGGCGAGCGCGCTCTCGAGCGCGGCGAACACCACGTCGCGCGGCACGCTCTTCTCGCGCGCCAGCGCATCGACCATCAACAACAGCTCACGACCTTGCATCTCTACTTTCTCCCCTGGAACGCCAGCGTCGGCACCAGTCTCGCCTTCTCTACCTGATCGAGCGTGAACACGAGCCGGTGCTCGCCGGAACCACCTGCCGGCGCCGCATCCGCCCCACCCCCGACGGCCGGGCGCGCCGCCGCGCCCTTCGCCGCCGCCGCACGCCCCGCACCTGCGCCGCGCCTGCCCGCCGCCTTCGCGGGCGCCTTGCGCCCCTGCCTGCCGGTCGCGCCGGCCTTCGGCTCGTCGGACCAGTTCAGCACCCATTCACCGCCTGCATCGCCGCGACCGACCAGCACGCCGCTGAAACTGCGCCGCCCCTGGACCGGCTGGCGCAACCGCAGCGCCACCTGCTCGCCGCTGAACCGCACGAAATCGGTCTCGCGCCGCAACGGGCGATCGAGCCCGGGCGACGACACCTCGAGCCGGTCGTAGTCGACGTCCTCGACCGCGAACAGCCGCGACAACTGTCGACTGACCTGCTCGCAGTCGTCGAGCTGGATCGATCTCGGACCGCCACCCGCGGCAGCCGGCGAGGCGGCGTCGGCCCGTTCGCCTTCATCCCGTTGCCCCGGCGCTTCCGGCACCGCGACGTCGATCGTCACGCGCAGCAACCCGCCGGCCCCGAACTCGACGTCGACGAGTTCGTAGCCCATCGAGCCCAGCACGGGTTCGATCATCGATGACAGATTGCCGAGCACTCCGTATTCCCCCATACCGACCCGCGTCGGGGAAGACCGAGAAAAAAAAATGGGCCATCACGCCCATCTTCCAGCCCTTGCACGAATCCTCGAGCCACCGGCAGCGACGGCACGCTGCCCGAGTCAGGCGAAAACGTCAGGAGACTATCGGCACACCCCCCGCGCAAACCTACGACCAACCATCGAACGCGAGCCCGGGACATCCGCCACGCGCAAGATGCCAGACGCCGCGTTCCTGCGCGGATTGCCCTGCGGGTTACACAGTCCGGCCACACACGCCGGCCACACGCTTCGGCCACCTGCCGACATACGGCACGAACCGCTCGCCGACCGCCCGGCCGTCGTGCAGCGGCGCCGCGCATCGACCCGCGCATCGACCCGCGCATCCGACCTGCGCACCGACATTCTCGACGATGCACGTTATCCGATGCGCGCTACCAGCGCGCATAACACAGGGATTATAGCGTACGACGCCGCGCGCGGCCACCGTAAGCGCCCGCGAGCGTGCGGTCGGGCTACGGTGTCCGGTTCCTGCGGCGCTTGCGCCCGCTGCCCGGTGGCCGTGGCGCGCCCTGCCCGGGGGGGCCGCCCCCGCCTTCCGCCCCCTGGCCGCGAGGCCCGGGCGGACGCGACTGCGGCTTGGCGCCCCCCGGCTTGCCGCCGAACTTGCCGCCGCCCTTCGCAAAGCCGCCACCCTTCGCCGACTTTCCGCCCGGCCGCTTGCCGCGCCGCGGCGCGTTCGGATCTCGCGGCTGGCCGGCACCGGCGCCGAATGCCGGCAGCCCACCCCCGTACCGCAACTGGCGCACGTCCTTCTTGACCGCGCGGGTGATGCCCTCGAGGTGCGCGGTCTCGCTCTTCGGCTGCCAGTCGTCGTCCTCGAGATTCACGCCGGCACCGACCGGCCGGGCCCGCTCGTGCGCGGCGGCGAACTTGTCGATGTCCTTGATCATCGCGAGCTGGCCGTCACGTTCGTCGTCGTGCTCGATGTCCTCGTCGTCGTAATCCGGCTCGAATCGATCGGCGGTCCAGGCCCGCCCGGCATAGCTCGGCAACTGCGCGCGAGGCGCCGGCCTTGGCACCGCCGGCCTCGCCGTGCCCTCTGGTTCGTCGTCTGGACGAGACGGCTCGCGACCCGATGCCGACGCGGCAGCCGCCTCGGCGCCGGCGTCGCCACTCGGCCACCCGTCGGGGCGCGAACCCGGGTCTTCGCGCAGCCCCCGGCCGCGCCGATTGCGGCCTCGAGCGCCACGAGGCGGCGTCGCGCCGTCCGTTGCGCCATCGCCCGCGCCACCGGCCGGCCCACCGGCCTGCCGGGAACCGTCGACCTTCGACGCGGTCTCGCGCACGATGCGCACGAGGCTGCGGACATCGGCCTCGTCGAGTTCGATGCTGCGGCCTCGGGCGAGGCGCGGCGGCAGGGCGACCGGGCCGAAGCGAATCCGCACGAGCCGCGACACCGTCAGGCCGACCGCGTCGAAGATCCGGCGCACCTCCCGATTGCGGCCTTCTGCGATCGTGACCCGATACCAGTGATTCGCGCCGTCGCCACCGACGTCGTCGATCGACAGCAGGCTCGCCGGCCCGTCGTCGAGCGCGACCCCCGCCAGCAGGCGCGCCTTCGTCTCGTCGTCGACACGCCCGAGGACTCGCACCGCGTATTCGCGCTCCCAGCCGTAGCGGGGATGCATCAGCCGGTTCGCGACGTCGCCGGCGGTGGTGAACAGCAGCAGCCCTTCGCTGTTCAGGTCGAGACGACCGACGGATATCCAGCGCGCGCCCTTGAGCCGCGGCAACTGTTCGAACACGCGCGGACGGCGGCCCGGGTCGTCTTTCGTGCAGATCTCGCCCGCGGGCTTGTGGTAGATCACCACCCGCGGCGCGCCGGCCGCATTGCGCCGATGCAGCGGCCGGCCGTTCACCCTGACCTGGTCGGTGGGCGCGACGCGCTGACCGACGTGCGCCGGCTGGCCGTTGACCGACACCCGACCGTCCTCGATCAGCGCCTCCATTTCCCGTCGCGAACCGATTCCGGCGTCGGCGAGGATCTTGTGCAGCTTGGTGGAATCGTCGTCCGCCGCCCGCGCCTCGACCGGTGGCTCCGCTTCCTCGAGACCCAGCCACGCACCGGTCGCGTGGAACGGCACCGGCTCGCCCTCGGGCAGCGGCTCATGCGATTCCGGCGCCTCGTGCGGCAGGTCGTCGACCGTTCGACCGCCGGCATCCAGGCCATCGGTGTCGCCGGCGCCACGCCGGCCGCCGCGTCGCCCGCGCCTGCGGCCGGGCCGATGCCGAGACCGGGGATCGCCGTCGCTCGCGTCGCCGACCTCCCCGATGTCGCTTCCGTCGCCGCCTTGCACCGACCCGTCGCCGACGCCGGACATGGCCGACGCCGGCGACGCCGCATCGGGGACCGGCGACCCGGCGGCACCGGCGAGCGCGTCGGGCGAGACGGCCGGCGTGTGCAGAGGTGCGTGCGATGGCGTGGGCGATGGGGTGTGCGGTGGCGCGTTCGACGGGGTGTGCGATGGCGCGTTCGCCTCGGCGCGACCCACGTCGTCCTGCGACGGTGCATCGACCCGCTCGCGATCGTCAGGTGCCGGCGCGACGGGACGCGATGCCACGGCCGCGCGGCGCGATCGCTGCCTGGCGGACGGTGCGGCACCGACGCCGGCGGCGTCTGACGCCGGATCGGCCACCGGATCGCCATCCACCGGCACTGCGGCCGCCACGCGCCGCGTGCGCCTGGCCGGCGCGCGCCGCACGGGCGCGTCGGCGTCGACAGCGGGCGTCTCGCCACCGGACTGTACGTCGTTCAGGTCGTTGCTGCTCATGTGGTGCCCTGTGGGCCTTCGCCCTGTGGAACGTGAATCAAAGAATCGCGACGCGCGGCGTACCCGCCTCGGTCACTGCAGCACGAGGTGGGGCGCCGGCGTCGGCGCCGATCCGTCACCGCCTCGGTGGGCCGGCAGCGGCGGCGGATCAGCCCTGCACGTCCTCGGCCATCGGCGCTTGCGACGTCGACGTCTGCGACCCGGCCACGCGCTGCGCCGCAGACGGATCCTCGCCCTCCGGCGGCAGCGGCGTCGCAGACGACGCGTCGGCGCCGGTCGACTCGCCCGCGCCCGACGGCGCCTTCACGTCGGCGACCTCAGGCACACCCGACGGTCCAGCCCCATCGGCCACTTCAGCCACATCGGCCACTTCAGCCACATCGGCCACCAGGACGGCATCGACGGCCACAGCGACATCGGTCACTTCGGCGACATCCGTCACTTCGGCGACATCGGTCAACTCGGCCACATCCGTCGCTTCTGCCGCTCCGGCCGGCTCGGTCGCTTCGGCCCCATCGGCGGCGTCGCCCTTTCCGGCCGCGTCGGCCACCGGCCCGTCGGCGGCCCGCACGGCATCCACGACCGGGTCGGCGACGTCGGCAGTGCCGGTGCCGGCCGGGACCTCGGCATCAGTCGTGTCGACGGCGGCCGCATCCGGATCCGGCGGCCCACCGAGCGCAGCCAGCGCGTCCGACGGGTCGACGGACTCGATCGGCGGCAGGTCCTTGAGCGACTGCAGGCCGAGATCGTCGAGAAACTGACGGGTCGTGCCGAACAGCGCGGGGCGGCCGGGCACGTCCTTGACGCCGACCTGATCGATCCAGCCGCGGTCCTCGAGCGTCTTGACGATCTGGCTCGACACCGAGACGCCCCGGATCTCCTCGATGTCGCCGCGCGTGACCGGCTGGCGGTACGCGATGATCGCCAGCGTCTCCATGACGGCGCGCGAATACCGCGGGGCCTTCTCGGGCTGCAGCCGGACGACGAAACGCGCGATGTCCGGCGCGCTCTGGAACCGCCAACCGCTCGCGAGCGACACGAGCTCGACCGGTCGGCCCTGCCACTGGACACGAAGTGCTTCGAGGAGCGCCCTGACGTCATCGAGCGAGATCTCGAATTCGTCGTCGAACAGCATCCTGATGTCGGCGACGGTCAGCGGCTTGTTCGCGCACAGCAACGCACCTTCGATGATGCGATTGACTTCTTCGGTTCTCATCTCGTCGCGGTTTCAACCTCGCGCGTCCTGCGCGCGTTCACGGCAATGCATCGAGGCGCATCGCCAGCAACCGACTGTTCGGAATCAGGACGAACCGGGAAGAGGATGACCGGGTGCGCCATGGGCGCCTTGCTGCACCGTCTCTTCGTGCCGCATTCGTACCACCGGCGGATCGGCTACACGCGATCTGCCGCCATCCTGAACCGGTGCCGGCTGCACGTGGCAGGCCGGCGGGAGACCGGTAACGATGGTTGCGGGGGCAGGATTTGAACCTGCGACCTTCGGGTTATGAGCCCGACGAGCTGCCAGACTGCTCCACCCCGCGTCTGAAGCGTCGAGTATAGCCCGTACGGCAAGCATGCGCAAACCGGCGGCCGCCTTAGGGGCGAAAGGCGATTTCGCGTACGATCGCGACGATGAAATTCTGTCCGAATTGCGCGCATCCGCTCGAGCGTCGTGTACCCGATGGCGACAACCGGCCTCGCTACACCTGCCCGGGCTGCATGGCGATCCACTACCAGAACCCCCGAATCGTCGTCGGCACGGTCTGTACCTGGGGAGATCGGATCCTGCTGTGCAAGCGCGCGATCGAGCCGCGCTATGGTCGCTGGACGCTGCCCGCCGGCTTCATGGAACTGGGCGAGACCATGGCCGAGGGGGCGACGCGCGAGACCACCGAGGAAGCGGGCGCGGTGATCGAACTCGACGGGCTGTATTCCGCGATCGACGTGATCAACGCCGAGCAGGTGCACGTGTTCTATCGCGCCCGCATGCTCAGCGAGACGCTCGATCCCGGCGTGGAGAGCCTCGAGGCGAAGCTCTTCGACGAGGATGCGATCCCGTGGGACGAGCTGGCGTTCCGCACGGTGACGCAGACGCTGCGGTGGTTCGTCGCCGACCGGGCCCGCGGGCGCTACGAGCTCCATACCGGCGAGTTCCGCCTGCCGCCGAAGCCGGCCGGCTGAACAGAGCGGATCGCCCCGGGGAATGCCGGACGTCCGGACGCAGGCGCCGCACCGATGCTGACGTGGGTCGAGCCGCACCAGCCGCTGCCCCCGGCAACGCGTGCGCGTCGCGAGCCCAACGGGCTGCTCGCGGCCGGACGCGACCTGTCGGCGCCACGCCTGCTCGAGGCCTACGGCAAGGGCATCTTCCCGTGGTACTCGGCAGGCCAGCCGGTGCTGTGGTGGTCGCCCGATCCGCGCATGGTGGTCTTCACCGCCGAGTTCAGCCCCAGTCGCTCGCTGCGCAAGACGCTCAGGAAGATCGCGCGGCCCGGCGGCTGGACGATTTCGCTCGACCGGGATTTCCGGGCCGTGATGCAGGCCTGCGCCTCGCACCCGCGACCGGGCCAGGACGGCACCTGGATCACGCCCGCGATCGTCGATGCCTACGTCGACCTGCATCGGATGGGGCACGCGCATTCGTTCGAGGTGCGCGCCGACGGTGCGTTGATCGCCGGACTGTACGGCGTGTCGATCGGCCGGATGTTCTTCGGCGAGTCGATGTTCACCCGCGTGCCCGACGGCTCCAAGTGCGCGTATGCCGCACTCGTCGCGACGCTGCGGTCGCTCGACATGCCCATGATAGACTGCCAGCAGTCGACCAGCCATCTCGCGTCACTCGGGGGACGGGACATCACGCGTGTCGAATTCCTCGATCGCATCGTGGATCTCGCGCGCAGACCTGCTCCGGACTGGCGTCGACTGACGGTCGAGTGGCCGCTTGGGTCGCCGGACGTGTGAAGGACGAGTCAAGTGACGCAACTGAAGGAACTTCCCTTCTCGGCGCTGCAGTTCTACTCGACTGCGCCGTATCCGTGCAGCTACCTGCCGGGCAATCAGGCGCGCTCGCAGGTCGCGACGCCCAACCACCTGATCAACGCCGACGTCTACAGCGGCCTCGTGCGCGCCGGCTTTCGCCGCAGCGGCGTATTCACGTATCGCCCGCACTGCGACGGGTGCCGTGCGTGCGTGCCGGTCCGCATTCCCGCCGCCGAGTTCGCGCCGAACCGTAGCCAGCGCCGCGCCGCCAGGCACCATGCCGATCTGCGCACGCTCGTCGCCCGGCTCACGCTCGTGCCCGAGCACTACGACCTCTATCTGCGCTATCAGTCCGCCCGGCACGCCGGCGGCGGCATGGACCAGGACAGCCGCGAGCAGTACGCGCAGTTCCTGCTCCAGAGCAAGGTGAACACCCGGCTCGTCGAGTTCCGACAGCCCGACGGCCGCCTCGTGATGGTGTCGATCATCGACATCCTCGACGACGGCCTGTCGTCGGTCTACACCTTCTTCGATCCCGACCTGCCCGGCGCCAGTCTCGGCACCTACAGCGTGATGTGGCAGATCGACCAGTGCCGCCGGCTGCAGCTGCCGAACCTGTACCTCGGCTACTGGATCGAGCAGTGCGCGAGCATGGCGTACAAGGCACGCTTCTCGCCGATCGAACGACTCGTCGGTGGACAGTGGACCCGCTCCTGAGCGCCACCTGGCCCGCCGCGCGCGCGCTGCTGTTCAGACTCGACCCCGAGCGCGCGCACGCGCTCACGATGGGCCTGCTCGACCGGCTGGACGCGGTCGGCCTGATGCGTCGGCTCGCCGGCCCGCCGGTCGCCGATCCGGTGACGCTGCTCGGGCTCCGGTTCCCGAATCGCGTCGGCCTCGCGGCAGGGCTCGACAAGGACGCGGCGCACCTGCCCGCGCTGGCGGCGCTCGGCTTCGGCTTCCTCGAGGCGGGCACGGTCACGCCGAAGGGCCAGCCGGGCAATCCCGGTCCACGGCTGTTCCGGCTCGAGGCGGCGCAAGCGCTGATCAACCGGTTCGGCTTCAACAACGTCGGCCTCGACCGGTTCCTCGCGAACTTCGCGCGCGACCGCGTCCGACTGCGAGCGGCCGGCGACGCGAGCCCGGTGATCGGCATCAACATCGGCAAGAACCTGTCGACGCCGCTCGAGCGCGCGGCCGACGACTACGTCATCGGCCTGCAGCGCGCAGCGCCGGTCGCCGACTACCTGGTGGTGAACATCTCGTCGCCGAACACGCGCGACCTGCGCCAGCTCCAGTCCGGCGACGAGCTCTCGGGCCTGCTCGGGCGCATCGACGCGCATCGCGCGCAGCTGCTTCGCACCGAGCACGGCTGCCCGCCGCTGCTCGTGAAGATCGCGCCCGACCTGGACGACGCGCAGATCGCGCACCTGGTCGGCGCGCTTACCCGCTTCTCGATCGACGGCGTGATCGCGACCAACACGACGACGGCGCGAACCGCGGTGGCGGGGCTGCCTCACGGCGACGAGGCCGGCGGGTTATCGGGTGCACCGGTGACGCAGGCGTCGACCCGCGTGATCCGCGCGCTGCGCGAGGCGCTGCCCTCGCGCTACCCGATCATCGGCGTCGGCGGCGTGATGTGTGCTCGCGACGCGCTCGACAAGCGCGACGCCGGCGCCGACCTGGTGCAGCTGTACACCGGCCTGATCTACGCGGGCCCCGGGCTCGTCGGCGAATGCGCCCGGGCGCTAGCGTCGCGCCCGGGCGTGTCGCCGGCCGCCGACGCGGCACCCCTGCCCGCCGCCTGTGCCGGCAGGCCTGCCCAGCGGTAGGCGAGCGCCCCGAGCACGATCGGCTCGCCGTGCGGCGTCTTTTCCGCCGCCACCGCCCACGCCTGGCGAAGGCTCGCCAGCTGCAGCGGCGCGGCGATCCGCCGCTCGATCAGCAGGTCCTCGAGCGCGCCGACCCAGCACGCCCAGACGGCCACGTCGACCCCGTCCGTCGGCGTGTTCGATGGCGTGTTCGATGGCGTGTTCGATGGCGCAAGCAGTGGCGCCTGCAGCGGTGACGACTGCGTCGGCGCGAGCGGCTCGACCGGGAGCGCTGCGAGGCGGCGCCCCAGCGCGTCGGACCACTCGGCAATCCCGATGACGCCGGCGTTCTTCAGCGCATCGACCAGCACGAAGATCCTCGCCTGCCAGGGCGCGTCGAAGGCGGGACGCGCGCGCGCGCTCATTCGGCCGCGTCGAGGTAGGACTCCCAGCAGTCGACGTGCACTGCGTCTGCGGTGGTGTCGTCGCCCCACAGGCTCGTCGCGGCGAAGCGCACCGTGTAGAGCGGCTGCGGCGCCTCGACCCCGTCGATCGCATGGCGATCGGGAAACACGTGCGCACCGTGCGACGCCTCGATCACGCCGACGCAACCGCGGACGTAGCGCGGCAGCCGCGTGTGCCCGGCCGGATTCATCCTGCGTGCCCGGACGCGCTGGCCGGGCACGAATCGCGGCGACGGGGCGGATGCATCGGCGGCACGCGCGGTCGGCGAGCCGGCGGCGAGGACCGCCTGCACGCGGGCGGCGTCCAGCACGCGCAGCGCCGGGGTGGCGGGCGCGGCGGATGCGGGAGCCGACGCCGGCGCGGGCGGCACCGGCAGGCCGAGCGCACTCGCGTCGACGAGGCCGCGTTCGTGCATCAGCGCGAGCAGCGCCTCGAACCAGATCGCGTAATAGTCGAGCGAGAGGTAGCGCGCCGGCGGGATCGACTCGCGCGCCGCCCGCGACATGTCGATGTTCCACGCGCCGGTCGCGCCCATCGCGAGCGTCAGCGCGAACGCGCGCCGCTCCCAGGGGTGATGGAAGACCGGCTCGTCGGCCTCGAGCGGCAGCGGCCCGAAGCCCTGCGCGCCGCCCAGGTCCTGCGGGCCGTTCACGCGGGCACCCCCGACGGCGCGCCCGACGCGACGGTCGGCGCGTCGCCCGGCTCGCGGGCGACGCCGGTGCCGATCATCGCGTCGCGGGTCACCAGGTCGGCGAGGCGGGATTCGGACCAGCCCTCGGTGCCGGCGGGCCGGCGCGGAACGACGAGATAGCGCAGCTCGGCGGTCGAATCCCAGACCTGGATCCGGGTCGTGTCCGGCAGCACCAGCCCGAAGGCCGCGAGCACGCCCCGCGGGTCGATGACCGCGCGCGAGCGATACGCCGGCGACTTGTACCAGACCGGCGGCAGGCCGAGCACCGGCCAGGGATAGCAGGAGCAGAGCGTGCAGACGACCAGGTGGTGGACGCCCTCCTCGCAGAACAGCGCCCGCATGTGCTCGCCCTGGCGGCCGGTATAGCCGAGCTCGGCGATCGCAGCGGTGGCGTCCTCGCGAAGCCGGGCGCGGTAGGCGGGGTCGACCCAGCTTCGCGCGACGACGCGGGCCCCGTTGTGGGGGCCGATCCGCGTCTCGTAGGTGTCGATCAGCGCATCGAGCGCGGCGGGCTCGACGAAGCCTCGCGAGACCAGCAGCGTCTCGAGTGCGTTGACCCGCAACTCGATCGGCGACAGCGGCGCGGGATGGTCGGGCTGCGCGCGGGACGCGGACGCGTTCGCGTCGGGGCGGGCATCGCGCTGGCTGGGCGGGTCGGTCGGCATCGGGTACGTCGGTGACGAAGCGGGCCGCCTAGAATAACCCGATCACCATGCCCCCCGACAGCCTCCCCGACCCCGAAGCGCGATCCGGTGCACGGCAGCCGATCGTGCTGGCGACGATCAACGCGCGCCACGCGCACGCCTCGCTCGGGCTGCGCTACCTCAAGGCGAATGCCGGCGCGCTGCGCGAGCGCATCGCGATCGTCGAACTGGTGATCGCCGGCGACGTCGATGCGATGGCCGCACGGATCCTCGCGCGGCTGGCGCCGCGGGGGCCACGCATCGTCGGGTTCGGCGTGTACATCTGGAACGTCGGGAAGACGACCGCGCTGGTGTCGCGGATCCGCGCGCTCGCACCCGAGGTCGTGCTCGTCGGCGGCGGGCCCGAACTGAGCCACGAGCTCGATCGCCAGCCGCTGGGCTCGATGCTCGACTACGTCATCCAGGGCCCCGGCGACCTCGCGTTCGCGCGCCTCGCGAAGGCCGTGCTCGATGGCCCGCGGCCACTCGCGCGCGTGATCGCCGGCGACCAGCCGGCGGACCTCGGTGCGCTGGTGCTGCCCTACGCGCTCTACGACGCGCACGACATCGCGCACCGCCATCTCTACGTCGAGGCGTCGCGCGGCTGCCCGTTCAAGTGCGAGTTCTGCCTGTCGGCGCTCGACCGGACCGCGTGGCCCTTTCCGCTCGACCCCTTCGTCGACGCGCTGCGTGCGCTCCACGCGCGCGGCGCGCGACGTTTCCGCTTCGTCGATCGCACCTTCAACCTGCGCGCCGCGACCGGCGAGCGCGTGCTGCGCTTCTTCCTCGACGCGAACCGCGCCGCGCCGCACGACCCCTGCTTCGCCCATTTCGAGCTCGTACCCGACCACCTACCCGACGCGCTCCGCACGCTGATCGCCGCGTTCGCGCCGGGCACGCTGCAGTTCGAGATCGGCATCCAGACGCTGGACCCGGCGGTGCAGCGCGCGATCGGGCGGCGGCAGGACGACGTCAAGGCGCTGGCGAACATCGCATGGCTGCGGGCGCGCACGCACGCACATCTGCACGTCGACCTGATCGCGGGCCTGCCCGGCGAGTCGATGGCCTCGTTCGGGCGCGGCTTCGACCGGTTGTGCGCGCTCGACCCGCACGAGATCCAGATCGGCGTGCTCAAGCGGCTGCGCGGCGCGCCGATCGTCCGCCACGAATCGGCCGGTACGCTGCACTTCGACGCCGCGCCGCCGTACCGGGTGCTGCGGACCGACGCGATGACGGCGCACGAACTCGACGAGATCGTCGAACTCGCCCGCTTCCACGACCGCGTCGTCAATTCGGGCCGCATGCCGCGTCTCGCCGACGCGCTGCTGCGTCGACCGGCACCGCAGGACGCGGGCCCGGGCGCCGGCGCGCCGCACTCGCCCTTCGAGCGGCTCCGGCGGCTCGCGGCCGCGCTCACGGCGCGCTTCGGGCGAAGCCACGCGATCGCGTTCGAGGCGCTGGTCGATGCAACGGCCGACTTCCTGGTACTGCACGGCGTGGCGTCGCGCGCCGACGCCGACGCGATGGCCGCAAACGACTACGCCGCGAGCGGCGCGCACGGCAGGATCGCGTCGATGCGCCAAGGCATCGGCGCCAGGGGCGCGCCGATCGACGGGTCGCCGGCTCCCCGCGCGGGCACGCCCGCCGCGGCCGCCCTGGCCTCCGCAGCCTCCGCAGCTTCCGCAGCCGCTGCACCCGCCACGCCGGCGTCGCCGGCCGCGCCGGCGACACCGGTGCGCCAGCGCCGGCACCTCCACCGGGCCTGACGGCGGGCGGCGCGCCGTGCTATAAACCGCAGTCATTCAGGGGCTCGCAGTCACCATGCAACACGCAGAACCACAGCATCCTCCGGCTGGGAAGGGCTCGCGGGTCGACGCGGGCAAGACCGCGATCCAGGTCATCGAACGGATGGTCGGGCTGCTCGATGCACTCGCGATCCAGCCGGACCCGGTCAGCCTGAAGGATCTGTCGCGGCGTACCGGCCTGCACCCGTCGACCGCGCACCGCATCCTGAACGATCTGGTCTGGGCCCGATTCGTCGATCGCGTCGAGCCGGGGACCTACCAGCTCGGCATGCGCCTGCTCGAACTGGGCAACCTCGTCAAGGCGCGGCTGAACGTGCGCGACGCCGCGCTCGATCCGATGCGGGAACTGCACCGCGCGACCGGCCAGCCGGTGAACCTGTCGATCCGCCAGGGCGACGAGATCGTCTACATCGAGCGCGCGGTGTCGGAGCGAAGCGGCATGCAGGTCGTGCGCGCGGTCGGCGGACGCGCGCCCCTGCACCTGACCTCCGTCGGCAAGCTGCTGCTCGCCGCCGACAACGCCCGCCAGGTGCAGGCCTACGTCACGCGGACCGGACTGCCGGGCCACACCCGGAACAGCATCACCGAGCTGTCGCTGCTCGAGCGCGAGCTCGCGCTGGTGCGCGCGCGCGGCTATGCGCGCGACAACGAGGAGCTCGAACTCGGCGTGCGCTGCATCGCCGCCGGCATCCGCGACGACACCGGCAACCTGATCGCCGGGCTGTCGATCTCGGCGCCGGCCGATTTCGTGCAGGACGGCTGGATCGAGCAGTTGTGCCAGACGGCGAACCGCATCTCGGCGGCACTGGGCTACGAGGCCCGTTAGGCGGTCGTCGGCCGGCTCAGCTTCCGAGCCATCGGCGGATGCGCTCGGCGTCGCCCAGCCGCGAATAGCGCCCGAACGAATCGAGCAGCACGATGATCACCGAGTGCTCGTCGACGCTGCCCTTCAGGACCATGCAGTTGCCGGCTTCGTCGATGTAGCCGGTCTTCTGCAGGTCGAGATCCCAGGCGGAACTGCCGACCAGCCGGTTCGTCGTGTGAAAGCGCGCCGGGCCCCGCGGCAGGCGCACCGCGACCTCGCTGGCCGTCGAGTAGCGCGCGATCAGCGGGTAGCCGCTCGCCGCCTTCACCATCTTCGCGAGGTCGGGCGCGGTCGACACGTTCGACGCCGACAGTCCGGTCCCGTCCGCGAAGACGGAATCGCGCATGCCGAGTTCCCGTGCCTTGCGATTCGCGGCAACCCGGTACGCCGGGAGGCCGCCCGGGTAGCGGCGTGCGAGCGCGGACGCCGCCCGGTTCTCGGACGCCATCAGCGCGAGCTGCAGCAACTCGCGCCGCGTGAGCGCGCTGCCGATCGGCAGCCTCGAGCGACTCGAACGGAGCCGATCGCGGTCGGCCTCGGTGATCTCGATCACCTCGTCGAGCGACTGGCCGGCGTCGAGCACGACCATCGCCGTCATCAGCTTCGTCAGCGACGCGATCGGCAGCACGAACTCGGTGTTCTTCGCATAGAGGACCTCGGCCGAGTCGGCGTCGATCACCAGCGCGACGGCGGAACGAAGCGCGAGCGGGTCGGCGACCCGGTGCAGACCGATCGCGTCTCCGATCGACCCCGCCTGCGCGCGCCCCGCCCCGACGGCCCCCGCCATGGCCGCCCCGGCCGCGGCGGAAGTCCTCAACACCAGCGGCCGATCGGCGCGCGACGCGGCCGCCGGGCGGGCCGGCGAAGCCTTCGCGGCCGGCTTCGGTTCACGCACCCGCACGCCGCGGGCGACGACACGCGCCCTGCCGTCTGCGGTCGCGGCCTTGACCGCCCTGCCGCGTCGCTTCGGCGACTTCGCGGCGCTCGCGGCCTGCGCCTTCGCCGTTCGGTGAACCGGATCGCGGACAGAGGCCGCGTGACCGCCTGAAGGCGCGCCGGAAAACATCGCGGCCAGCACCGCCCCCAGAAGCAGACCCCTCATCCGTTACCCCCCTTTGAAGAGGGCTGAAGTCTAGCAATATTGCTCAGGCGGAACAGGGGCTTATGACAAAAACCGACAATTCACGTGAACGCGGGGCCGCGGCCGGCGGCGGCCTCCCCCCGCGGCGGCGCGCGAGGTTCAGCCGCCCGGAAGCACCAGGGGCGACAGGCACGCGCGCAGCGCGTCGGGCAAGGGCACCGGCCGACGCGTGACCCGGTCGACGTAGACGTGCACGAAGCGGCCCTGCGCGACCGGCGCGTCCTCGTCGTCGCGGAACAGCCCGAGCCGGTACACGACCGAACTGTTGCCGAGCCGCTCGACGCCGACGCCGCCGGTGAGACGGTCGGGAAAGGCGACCGGCGCGAAATAGCGGCAGGCGTTGTCGACGACGAGCCCGATGACGCCGCCACGCGCGATGTCGAGCGCACCGCCTTCGATCAGCAGCAGGTTGACCAGCGTGTCGAAGTAGGAGAAGTAGACGACGTTGTTGACGTGTCCGTAGACGTCGTTGTCGATCCACCGGGTCTGGATCGGCCTGAGCGCCGGATACGCGCCGCGGGGTGTCGCCGGCGCCGGTTCGGCCGAAGCGGACGCGGGTGCGTCGCGATGCTTGACATTGGTGCGCTGCAAAATTACACTCGCTTTGTGCATTGCAACAAGCCGACATCGGCGCCCCGCGCGGGTGCGCCGACCCGACGGCAGCGCAATCCACGTCGTCCGGGCTGCGCTGAACCGCAGCCCGCCGGTCGGCGCCCGGGCAGGGCTCGCGGTCGGCACGGACAGCTTCGCCGCCATCCTATCAAACCCGTCGCATCCCCTCTATCCATCCGGAGCACCACACGATGTACAACATTCCCGAGCAGTTCACCGCGATGCACCGCCAATCCCTCGAAGCCATGCAGGAGATGGCGATGGCGTCGCTCGCCGGTTGGGAGAAGCTCGCCGAGCTCAACCTGCAGGCCACGAAGGCCTCGATCAAGGAAGGCGTCGAACAGGGCGTGACCTTCCTCGAGACCCGCGACCCGAAGGCGCTGGGCGAGACGCTGGCCGAGCAGGCGCAGCCCGCCGGCGACAAGCTCAACGCATACGCCAAGCACGTAGCCGAGATCGCGAGCCAGACCGGTTCGGAGCTCAGCCGCATCGTCGAGAAGCAGATGACCGAGGCGAACCGCCAGATGTTCAGCGCCGTCGACGCGATGGCCAAGAACGCGCCCGCCGGCAGCGAGGGCCTGGTGACGATGATGAAATCGGCGATGACCACCGCCAATTCGACCTGGGACCAGGTCAACAAGGCGAGCAAGCAGGTCGTCGAGATGACCGAGGCGAACGTCGCCAACGTCACCCGCCAGGCGGTGAAGCCGGCGCGCAAGGCGGCCTGAAGACGCCGCACCCCGGCCGGCGTCGCGCGGTCTGCGCCGCGTCCGGCCCGTCCCGAACCGAGCCCGCCTTCAGGCGGGCTTTTTCATGGCTTCAGGCCTGGTGCAGTTCCGGCGCCGACAGTGCCCGCATCACCGCCTCGTTGCAGGCCGCGAGCGTCATCAGGCATTCGTCGAGCCGGTCGCCGAGCTTTCGGTCCGGCCCCTGCTCGATCGCCTCGACGATGCCGAGGTAGGGCACGAACTGCCCGCGCTTCTCCACGAGCGTCTCGTACACGCGCTCGGGCACCGCGAGATTGCCGAGCAGCTCTTCGAATGGCTTCTTCATCAACTTGTCGAGCAGCGAGAAGACGCCGAGGATGAAGACCTCGTCGCGCGTCGTCTCGTCGTCGACGCCGAGCAGGTGCTCGAGGAACAGGCCGCGACGGAACGACGCGAGCATCACCGGCCGCATGTTCGCGTCCTTGCTCGAGGTCGCGAGCAGCAGCGCGAGCCATCGCTTGAGCTTCTTGTAGCCCAGCATCATGATCGCGTGGCGGAACGACTGCACCTCGACCGACAGACCGAAGCCGGCCGAATTGATGTAGCGCAGCAGCCGATAGGCGATCGCCGGATCGCGACGGATCACGGCCTCCATCTTCGGCGGGTCCTCGCCGCGGTCGGCCATGCCGATCAGCTGCATGATCGCGAGGTAGTCGGGTGCGGAGCTGTCCCGCGTGCGGTGGCTCATCACGTCCTGCATCGGCCAGCCGAGTACCGACTGGGCGCCCTTCGCGAAGCACTTCTCCATCAGCTCGATCGACGTGACGCCGTCCTGCGCGTACGGGATCGACCGCTTGAAGCCCTCGGCATTGTCGGCCTCGTTCTTCAGCCGCCGGTCGTCGCTCACGTGGATCACCGACATCCGGAAGGCCGGCACCAGCGCGCCCGGCAGCGGCGCCGGCGTGCGCCCGCCGATCGCCATGCCGAAACCCTTCGCGTGCATCGCGCCGAGCAGCGCGTGGTCGGCGGCGGTCACCGTCGACCGCGCCGGGACCTCGACCCAGATGTCGGGATTCAGCTCGCACTCGAGGATCGAGTCGTCCAGCGTCGCGTCCGGCGCCGACAGCAGGATCGGCTTGCTGTGCCGCGGCCAGCCGAGGGCGAATTCGGCGTACAGCTGCGACATCGACGGCCGCTTGTTGCCGCGCGGCTCGAGGCGCACGCGCAGCGCGCTCACGTTGCGCTTGTTGTCGATGATCGGCTCGTAGCCGAAGAAGCAGTCGAGGATCTGGGGCTGGCTGGCGGTCATGGCGGATGCATTCGGGAGGCGCTCGACCTACAGGTAGTCGAACAGGTTCATCTTCGAGATCTGCGCGTAGGTCTTCATCGCGGCCTCGTTGGCGGTACTCGCGTTCTGGAGCTCGGATATGGCGGCGACGTAGTCGGTGTCGACGATCGCCGAGCGCCGCGCCTGGGCGTCGATCTCACCGGACTCGAGCAGCCGGTCGCGCGACTCGATCGCGCCGAGCTGGGACCCGACGGCCGCACGCGCGGTCTCCGCGCGCGCGAGCGTCGCGTCGAGCGTCGCGCCGCTCATCTCGAGCGTCGCGGTTCGGTTCTCGGCGATCGCGCGCGTGTCCGGCGACGGGTCGGAGAGCACCGCGATCGCGCGGTCGAGCGCGACGAAGATCGACCCGCCCTCGCGCGCCGTGCCGTCGCCGAGAAACAGCGCGCCGCCGTCGACGGTCGTGTCGAAGGGCATCGTCGTGCCGGTGGCCCGCGTGCCGTCGCCCGGGAGGAACTGCGGATCGGACGCCGGCGCGAACGGCGCACTCGCGGTGCCGCGCGCGCCGAACACGTAGCCGCCGGTGCCGTCGCCGGTATTCGCGATCGTGAAGAGCTGGTCGCGCATCGCCTGCAGCTGCTCGCCGATCTTCTGGCGGTCGCTCGGCAGCAGCGTGCCGTTGCCGGCCTGGATCAGCAGTTCGCGCGCCGACTGCATCACGTCGATGCCGCCGCCGATCGTGCCCTCGGCCAGGCGCAACATGCCGCTCGCGTGGCCCATCATCCGCCGCTCGACCGCGATCGCCGCCTCGCGCGAGCGCAGCCGCTCGGCCTGCGCGGCGCCGAGCGGATCGTCGCTCGCCTGTTGCAGCTTCACCCCACTGGAGACCTGCTGCTGGAGCGTCGCGATGCGCGCGCCGCGTTCGTTGATCGCCGCGATCGCGCGCTCGTTGGCGGTCGCCGTCGACATTCGGGTGATCACGCTCGTTCCTCCGGCTGCTATCGGCCGACCGCCGCCAGCAGCGAATCGAACAGGGTCTGGGCGGTCGCGATGACCTTCGCGTTCGCCTGGTAGGCCTGCTGGTACTGCAGCAGACGGGCAGCCTCCTCGTCGAGGTTGACGCCGGCGCTGGCGGTGAACGCCGCCTTCGCGTCGGCGAGCAGGCGCGCCGAGGTGGCACTCGCCGTCTGCGCGTTCGCGGTGCGCGCGCCGACGTCGCCCAGGATGGCCGCGAAGGCATCGGTGAAGGTCATGCCGTCGACGAGTTTCGCGTCGCCGAGCTTCACCATCTCCAGTGCATTCCGGTTGTCGCTCGCGGGCTCGAACGCGTCCGGCGCGGCGCTCGCGAGGCCGGCGCCGTCGGCGAGCACGCGGCGGAAGTCGGCGGCACCGGTGGCGTCGAACAACGCGGCACCGGCAGCGCCCGTCGCGTCGAGACCGGCAGCCTGCCGCGCGTTGTACGCGTCGGCCACGCCGACCGCGAGCCGGTCGAGCGCGGCGCGCGTCGCGACGAGGTCGTCGTCCCTGAAGCGGACGAGGCCGGCGAGTGCGCCGCTGCCCAGCGCATCGCGCTCGAGCGCGATGGCCGACGCGCCCTGCCGCACCGCGACCTGGAGCCTCGACGCGTCGGCCGGATCGACCTGCGTGACCAGCGTCGACGCGTGCGCGCCTAGCACCAGCGTCTGTCCGCCGACGGCGAACAGCGATACCGAACCGTCGGCCTGCTCGACCGCCGACACCTTCAGCGTCCCGGCGACCTCGTCGATCAGCTGGTCGCGCTGGTCGGCGAGGTCGGCCGACGGCCCCGACGGCCCGCCGCCCGACGCGATCTCGTGGTTGATGCGGGCGATCGACGCGAGCTTGCCGTTGACCACGCCGACCGCGTCGGCGATCCGCGAATCGGTGTCGCTCGCCATCGTCGAGAGCGCGGCCGCTGTCGAGCGGAAGCGGTCCGCGAGCGTGTCGGCGCGACGAAGCACGACCTCGCGTGCACTCGGATCGGCCGGCTGGTTCGCCAGGTCGGCCACCGCGCCGCGAAGGTCGTCGATCGCCGCCCCGATGCCGATCTCGGTGTCGGCGAGCAGGCTGTCGAGCCCCTCGAGCGCGTCGGCGCGCGCCGCGTCCCCGCCGGCGGCCGCGGTGCCCGCGGTCACTTCCTTCGCGAGAAAGCGGTCGTAGCGCCGGGTGATCGCCACGACGTCGACACCACCGCCGATGCTGCCCTGCGCCGACACGAGGTACTGCCCCGGCCGGTCGGCCAGGACGGCTTCGCGCCGCACGTATCCCGGCGTGTTGACGTTGGCGATGTTGTTGCCGGTGACCTGGAGCTGGATCTGGGCCGCTTCGAGGCCGCTCTTGCCGATGCCGAGCAATCCTGCCATCGTCTATTCCCCGGTGAGCGGCGAGGCGCCGGCGGGCCCGAGCGAGCCGGCCGCGGACTCGGCCTGCGCGATGACCCGCTGCAGCTTGTCCGCGTAACGCGGATCGGTCGCGTAGCCCGCCTGCTGGATGCGCTGCGCGAAATCGGCAGCGGTGTCGGCCTCGAGCACCTTCGCGTAGCGGTCGCTGCCGGCCATCAGCCGTGCCCAGTCGGCGAACGCGTCGGCGTAGCTGTCGTAGGCACGGAACTTCTCCACCACCTTTCGCGGCGTCCCGTCGACGTACTCGGTCGTCATCACCGGAACCGACCTGCCGCTCCAGCCGCCGGTCGCCTTGATGCCGAACAGGTTGTACGAAGGCTCGCCCTGCGGGCCCCGGATGTCGCGCCGCCCCCAGCCCGATTCGAGCGCCGCCTGGCCGACGACGAATGCCGCCGGCACCCCCGATCGGGCTTCGGCGTCCTTCGCGTGCGGCCACATCTGCTCGACGAACGCGAGCTGCCTGCCCGACAGCGTCGGCCCCGGCGGCGTGACCGTTGCGCCCGCCGCAACCGACTCGCGCGACGGCGGCGAGCCCTCGTTGCCCGGAAGGCCGCCGGCCGAAGACGGCGTCAGCGGCGTGATCGCGGGTCGGTCCGCCGCATCGGCCAGGCCGCCCTCGGCACCGCCCGCAGCTGCCCCGCCCGCGCGCGACATCTGCCTCGCGATCACGTCGGCCAGACCGCCGGGCAGGCTGCCCATGCGCTGCGCGAGCTGCTCGTCGAGCATCGCCGTGTAGGTCTCCTGCCCGGGGCCTTCGAACATCCCCGACTTCGGGATGGCGGCGCGCATGCTCTTGAGCAGCTGCTGCATGAACAGCGCCTCGAACTGGCCTGCCGCCTCGCGCACCGCGCCCTGCGGGTCGTCGCCCGCCCGCCGGCGCAGCGCGTCGAGCGTGCGCGCGTCGAACGCGAGCCCCTCGGGCGCGCGTGCGTCGTTGGCCGGGGGCAGAATCATCAGATGATCTCCAGCTCGGCCTTCAGGCTGCCGGCGGCTTTCAGCGCCTGCAGGATGGCGATCAGGTCCTGCGGCGTCGCGCCGAGCGAATTGAGTGCGCCGACCACGTCGGTGAGCCGCGCTGAGTTCGGCAACAGCATCACCGCGCCACCCTCCTGCCGTATCGAGATGTCTGCCTTTTCGGTCACGGTCGTCGAACCTTGAGAGAACGGCGCCGGCTGGCTGACCGACGGCGTGCTCGACACCGTGACCGACAGGTTGCCGTGCGCGACCGCGCTCGGCGCCAGCACGACCGCCTGGTTCATCACCACCGAGCCGGTGCGGGCGTTGACGATGACCTTCGCGACCGGGGCGCCGAGTGCGACCTCGAGCGCCTCGAGCTCGCCGAGAAAGCCGACGCGCCTGGACGCGTCGGCCGGCAGCGGCACCTCGATCACGCGTGCGTCGCGCGCGCGAGCCTGCCGCGCTCCCTCGCCTTCGAGCGTGGCGATGCGCCGGTTGATCGCCTCGGTGACCATGCGGACATTGCCGAAGTCGGTCTCGTTCAGCTCGACCTGGATCGTGTCGGCCGCGAGCAGTTCGTTTGCGACCGTGCGCTCGACGGTGGCGCCCGCGGGGACGCGGCCGGCGCTCAGGTGGTTGATCTGCACCTTCGTGTTGCCCGAGGACGCCCCGGCACCGCCGACGACGAGGTTGCCCTGCGCGATCGCGTAGACCTGGCCGTCGGCCCCCTTGAGCGGCGTGAGCAGCAGGGTGCCGCCGCGCAGGCTCTTCGCGTTGCCGACCGACGAGACCGTCACGTCGATCTGCTGCCCGGACTGCGCGAACGCCGGCAGCTGCGCGGTGACGATCACTGCCGCCGCGTTGCGCAGCTGCGGGGTGACGCCCGGCGGCAGCTGGATGCCGAGCTGCGAGAGCAGACTCTGCATGCTCTGCGCGGTGAACGGCGCCTGCGTGGTCTGGTCGCCGGTGCCGTCCAGGCCGACGACGAGGCCGTAGCCGAGAAGCTGGTTGGTGCGCACGCCCTGGATGCTGGCGATCTGCTTGAGGCGTTCGGCACGCGCCGGCGTCCCGAAGGCCGTCAGCAGCACGGCGGCCGCGAGGCCCGCGAGCACCGGCACGAGCCAGCGCGGCGCCGTCCCGTGGCGCGCGTCGTCGCGCCGGGCGATCCCGAAGCGGGCGATCCCGAAGCGGGCGATCCCGATACGGGCGGACACGGAGCGGGCGGTCGGATCGTTGCTCGAATTCATCTGGATACTGCCTGTGAGGGTGTTGCCTGCGCGCCGGCCGGCGTGTGTCGTTGCGGAGGTGGCGTCAGATCGGCAGCCACGACAGGAAGAAGCGGCTGAGCCAGCCGGTCGTCTGGGCCTTGTCGATGTCGCCCTTGGTGCGCACCTGTACCCGCGCGTCGGCGACCTGCGTCGAACTGACCGAGTTGTTCGGCAGGATCGTCGTCGGATTGACGATGCCGCCGAATCGCAGCACCTCGACGTTCTGGTTGATCCCGACCTGCTTCTCGCCGGCGACGACCATGTTGCCGTTGGGCAGCACCTCGACGACGGTGACGGTGATCGTGCCGGTGAACAGGTTCGAGGTGTCGGTCTGACCCTTGCCCTCGAAGCTGTTGCTCGACTGGCCGCCGACGCCCAGCTTGGCGAGCGCGCCGGCCGAGCTGAAGGGCAGCGCCGACAGCGAACCCGCGACCTTGCCGTTGCGGTCGACGCTGCTCGTCGAGCTCTGCTTGGCGCTCGTCTTCTCCTCGATCGAGATCGTCAGCAGGTCGCCCATCTTGCGTGCGCGGCGGTCCTCGAACAGGCCGCGGTGCGCGCCCGGCTGGAAGATCGCGCCGTTCGCCTGCATCGGCGGCGCCGACTCGATCGCCGCGTTGCGGCTGCTCTTGGGCAGCTCGACCTCGACCGGCGGCGGCGCGATGACCGTGCAGCCCGACGCGAACAGCGCGAGCAGCACGAGGCCGATCCACACGGCCCATTCGGCGAGCGCCGCGCGCACCGGCGCGTCGACGCGGGTCGGGATGCGCGGCGACGCGAGCGCGCATCGGATCGCGATCGGCCTCATAGCTGCGAGATCCTGCCGAGCATCTGGTCGGTCGTCGAGATCGCCTTCGAGTTGATCTCGTACGCACGCTGCGTCTGGATCATCGCGACCAGCTCCTCGACGACGTTGACGTTCGATGTCTCGACGTAGCCCTGCTGCACCATTCCCGCACCGTTCTGCCCCGGCACGCCGATCGTCGCGGTGCCGCTGGCGGCGGACTCGAAGTAGACGTTCTGGCCGCGTGGATCCATGCCCGCCGGGTTCATGAAGGTCGCGATCTGGATCTGCCCGATCACCGCGGGCTGCTGCTGCCCGCTGACAAGCGCGCTGATCGTGCCGTCCGACCCGATCGTGACGCTGCTCGCGTTCGCCGGCACGGTGATCGGCGGACTCAGCGGCATGCCGTTGGAACTGACGATCTGCCCCTGCGCGTCGACGTGGAACGCACCGTCCCGGGTGTAGCCGATGGTGCCGTCGGGCATCGTCAGCGGGAAGAAGCCATTGCCGCTGATCGCGACGTCGAAGGTGTTGTTGGTCTGCTGCAGGCTGCCCTGGGTGTAGTTGCGGCTCGTCGCGACCGGACGCACGCCGGTGCCGAGCTGCAGCCCGGTCGGCAGCTGCGTCTGTGCCGTCGACTGCGCACCCGCCTGGCGCAGGTTCTGGTAGAGCAGGTCCTCGAACACCGCGTGCGAGCGCTTGTAGCCGTTGGTGCCGACGTTCGCGAGGTTGTGGGTGATCGTGTCCATCTGCGTCTGCTGCGCATCCAGACCCGTCTTCGCGATCCACAGTGATCTCATCATGTGCCGTTTCCCTCCCGTCTGTTCCCGCAGCCGGCGCGCGCCGGCGCCGGTTCGTGCGGCGCTATCCCTTGATCGCGAGCAACTGGCCCGCGCGTTGTTCGTTCTGCTCGGCGTTCTGCATCAGCTTCATCTGCATCTCGAACTGGCGCGAGACCTCGATCATGCCGACCATCGACTCGACGACGTTGACGTTGCTGCCCTCGACGGCGCCGTCCGCGACCCGGACCGCCGGGTCGGCGTCCGCCTCCCCGCCGCCCTTGACCCGCACGAGCCCGTCGCCGCCCTTCACGAGCGTCTCGACCGGCGGGTTCACCAGCTTGATCCGCCCGGCCGGAATCGCCGCCTGGCTGCCGACCTTCGTGCTGACGCTGCCGTCGCTGCCGATCGTGACCTGGGCGTTCGGCGGCACGGTGATCGGGCCGCCGTCGCCGATCACGGCCTGGCCGCGCTTCGTGCGCAGGGTGCCTTCGGCGTCGATCGTGAGCCCGCCGTCGCGCGTGTACCCCTCGCTGCCGTCGGCGCCCTGCACGGCGATCCAGCCGTCGCCGCGCACCGCAATGTCGAGCGCGCTGCCGGTCTGGCGGATCGCACCCGGCGTCGCGTCGAAGCCGGCCGTCGCCTCGAGGCTGAAGACGCGCGTGGTCGCCGCGTCGGCCTGCCGGATCGGCACGGCGCGGAACGCGCTGAGGTCGGCGCGAAAGCCGTCGGTGCCGGCGTTCGCGAGGTTCTGCGCGAGCGCGTCCTGGCGCTGCATCAGCGCCTTCGCCCCGCTCATCGACAGATAGATCATGCGGTCCATGCCCGGCTCCCTTGGGTCGTGCCGCTATCGCTCCGGCGTGCGCCCGCTATCGCAGGTTCACGATCGTCTGCAGCAGCTGGTCCTGCGTCTTCACCGTCTGCGCATTCGCCTGGTACACGCGCTGCGCGGTGATCATGTTCACGAGCTCGGCGGTCAGGTCGACGTTGGACTGCTCGAGCGCGCCGCTCTTGAGCGTGCCCAGGCTGCCGGCGCCGGGCGAACCGACCATCGGCGCACCCGAGTCGATCGACTCGGCCCACTGGTTGCCGCCGAGCGACTCGAGCCCCTGCGGGTTGATGAAGTTCGCGATCGCGATCTTGCCCAGCGGCGGCGTCTGCCCGTTCGAGTAGCGCGCGAGGATCGTGCCGTCGTCGGCGACGTTGAAGCCCGAGAGGCGACCGGTCGAATACCCGTCCTGCTTGAGCTCGGCGACCGAGAACTGCTGGCCGTACTGGGTCGTCTGCGACAGGTCGAAGGTCACCGGGATCACGCCACCGGCGTCGGCACCGACCGGAACGTTGATCACCAACGGCGTCGTCGAGGTTGCCGGGTCGACGGCGCCCGCGCTCGTGAAGCCGAGCGTGCCCAGCGGCGTCGCGCCCATCGCGGCGCCGTCGGTCGTGCCGTAGATCTCCCAGGTGTTGCCGGCCGTCTTGCGGAAGTACACCGCGAGCGAGTGGTCGCGCCCGAGCGAGTCGTAGACCGACAGCGAGGTGGCGCTGGCGTAGCTGGACGGATTGGTGCTGTCGAAGGGTACGGTCGACACCTGCTCGGTCGACGCGAGGTTCACCGAGATTTCGCCGCTCGAGGTCTGCCGCGGCAGGATGTCGGAGGTGTCCATCTTGAGTTCCTGCGGCACGCCGCCGTTGATCCGCCCGTTCGCGTCGACCGGGAAACCGGTGAGGCGCCCGCCCTGGGCGTTGACGATGTAGCCGTTCTTGTCGAGCTGCATCTGGCCGTTGCGGCTGTAGGTGGTGATCCCGTCCTGCGAGAAGCGGAAGAAGCCCCGCCCGTTGATCGCCATGTCGAGCGAGTTGTTCGACGTCGTCAGGTCGCCCTGCGTGAACTGCTGCGCGAGCTGGCCGACCGCCACGCCGAGCCCGGTGCTCCGGGAGCCGCCGAGCGAGGTCGCGTAGACGTCGGCGAATTCGGCGCGGCTCGACTTGAAGCCGACGGTGTTCGCGTTGGCCACGTTGTTGCCGATCGCATCCAGATTGCGCGCCGCCGCGTTCAACCCTGCCAGACCTTGCTGAAAACCCATGTCGTGTTCTCCTGGGATACCGGACTACAGAATCATCTTGACGTCGGACGCCGGCACCGAGCCGCCGCCCTCGAGTTCGATCAGTGCACCACCGCCGGCCGCGCCGCTCGCCTGCGAGACGCCGACGACCGTCGCCGGCACCAGCGCGCGCGCCTCGAGCGGCGTGTTGCCCTGTGCCGCCGTCACCTTCACCGACAGCCGTCCGGCGGGCACCGCGGCGCCGTCGGCGTCCTTGCCGTCCCACGCGAAGGTCACCGGTCCGGACGGGACGTCCTTCATCGCCTGGCGCGCGAGCACGTTGCCCTTGGCGTCGAGGAGCTGGACCTCGACGGCGGTCGCGTCCGAGCCGACGTCGAAACCGAAGCGGGCACCGGCCTGCGCCACGCCGGCCGCGTCCTTGCGGGCCGGGTCGTAGTCGAAGCCGTCGCCGGGCACGACGACGCGGCGCCCCATCAGGCCGACCGAGGACACCACCGATCCCTGCTGGCCGGCGGCCAGGAACGCGGTCATCTTCGTGTTCAGGTCCTCGATGCCGCGCACGGTGTTGATCTGCGCGAGCTGCGTCGTCACCGCGGCGTTGTCCATCGGATTGAGCGGATCCTGGTTGCGCAGCTGCGCGACGAGCAGCTTCAGGAATCGGTCCTCGGTGCCGTCGGCGGTGTCGGTCGACGGCGCGGCCGATCCGCCGGCAGTCGCGCCCGCCGTGGCGCCTGCATTGGCGCCTGCATTGGCGCCTGCATTGGCGCCTGCATTGGCGCCGGCGGGCGCGGGTGCCGCGGCGCCGGTCGTGCGCGCGCCGGCGGCGTTCGTGCCCGCGTTCGAGTCGGCGGTGCCGATCGACGGCGCCGCGGTCGCCGCGGCCTTCGCCGTCGCTCCCGACAGCGCGTTCGCGAACGCCGGGCTCGCGGCCACCGGACGGACCGCGGGTTCGCGCGGCGACGGAAAGCTCATCACGCCGCTGCCGCTCATGTTGATCTGCATGCGGCGCTCCTCACAGGCCCAGCTGCAGCGTCTTGGACGCGAGTTGCTGGGCGGTGTTCATCATCTCGATGTTGTTCTGGTAGGAGCGCGTCGCGGAGATCATGTTGACCATCTCCTCGACGACGTTGACGTTGCTGTGGGTCACGTAGCCCTCTTCGTCGGCCAGCGGGTGCTTCGGATCGAACAGGCGCCTGCCGGGCGACGGGTCCTCGACGACCGAGACTACGTCGACGCCCGGCGACGCCGCCGCCCTCGCGCCGGCGGTGCCCGACAGGCTCGCGCCACGGTCGAGCAGGCTGCGCGGCTGCTCCGCCTGCGCCTTGAACACCACCTGTCGCGCCTTGTACGCGGTGCCGTCCGGGCCCGCCACGCTGTCGGCGTTCGCCAGGTTCGACGCGACGGTGTTCAGCCGCTGGCTCTGCGCCGACACGGCGCTGCCGGCGATCGGGAGGATGTTCAGTAGCGACATGTCGTGCCCCTGCCCTATTCGCCGCGGATCGCCGTGAGCATCGTGCGCACGCGGCTGTTGATGAAGCGAAGCGTCGCCTCGTAGCGGATCGCGTTGTCGGCGAAGTTCGCGCGTTCGCGGTTGAGATCGACGGTGTTGCCGTCGATCGACGCCTGCGACTCGGTGGTGTACTCGCGCGCGGCGCCGGCGGCACCGCTGGCGCCCGCGAGCCCCGGCAGGTGGCCGCCGTTCGTGCGGACGACCACGGCCGGCCCGAGCGCGCCCGTGCCGGCCGTGTTGCCGGTCGCGCGCTCGAGCGCCTTGCGGAAGTCGACGTCGCGTGCCTTGAAGTCGGGCGTGTCGGCGTTCGCGATGTTTGCCGCGAGCACCTGCTGACGATCCGCACGCAACTGAAGCGCCTTGCCCTGGAAGTCGAGCGCATCGGTCATTCGTTCGAGCATGGTCCCACCTCCGTTCGTGACTGCGCGGCCGTCGTTCGTCGGCCTGGGCGGATCGAGGCCTCGAGTTCCGGCCAACGCTGCCGATTATCCGCAGCGTGCTTCGGGCCGATCCGCAGAGGAGGCGCACTTGCCTGCCGCTTCTCGGACTCAAGTTCGCCGGGCCGCTGCCTTAGAGTCGGTTCCCATGGAAGCGACCACGACCCACGCCGCCTGCCCGCCGCCGCGCCGCCGCCCGCGCCACCGCCCACGCAGCGGACCGGCCGCGGCGCTCGTCGTGGCCACGGCGCTCGGCGCGACGACGATGACACCCGTCGCCGTCGGCGCGCCGGCGACGCGGCCTGCGCAGGCCGACGCCACGGCCGGACCCGCCGCGATGCCGGCGTTGCAGACGCTCGAGCGCTGGCTCGCGCGCAGCGTGACGTTGCCCGACGGCAAGGCGCTCCGGGTCGAGGTGAAGGTCGGCAGGCTGCCTCGGGGCCTGAACCTGCCGGCGTGCGAACGCGCCGAGCCGTTCCTGCCGCCGAACACGCGGCTGTGGGGGCGTGCGAACGTCGGCCTGCGCTGCGTCGAGGGCGGTCACTGGAAGACCTGGATACCGGTCGTCGTCTCGGCCTGGGGACCCGGACTGGTCGCGCGGCGCAACCTCGTGCCGGGCGAGCCGGTCGGCGCCGACGCGGTGGACGTGCGCGAAGTGGACTGGGCCGCCACCCCGCGTCCGCCGATCGCCGGCGTCGCCGAGCTCCAGGGCAAGGAACTGCTGCGTCCGGTGCCCGCCGGTCGTACGCTGCAGGCCGATCATCTGCGCGAGACGCCGACGGTGCGCCAGGGCGACGCGGTGCCGGTGACCCTGAGCGGCGCCGGCTTCTCGATCCGCGTGATGGCCACCGCGCTCG
This sequence comes from Lautropia sp., assembly GCA_050248115.1. Lineage (GTDB taxonomy): Bacteria > Pseudomonadota > Gammaproteobacteria > Burkholderiales > Burkholderiaceae_E > Lautropia. The sequence continues at coordinate 216,630 of JBFWSZ010000003.1, read as the reverse complement.
CGAGCGGCGTCGAGGGCCAGCGCATCGGCGTTCGCACGCCAACCGGCAGAATACTGAATGGCAGGATCGAGGGAACAGGCGTCGTGATCCCCCGTTGATCGCCGCTAAAGCTTTCCGCGAAAGCGCCGACAATTCAGTGGCAGGCCATTCGTCCGGCCCTGTCAGGAGCCATCATGAAGATCGACCGACCGTCCGATGCCGTACCCCCCCCGCCGCCGGGTGCCGTGGATGCGCTCGCCACGCGTACGGATCGCGGCACCCAGGCTGCCGGCCCACGGACGGCCGGCCCGGCGACGACGACGAAGTCCAGTGGCACCGACACCGATTCGGTCCGCCTGTCGGCGGCGAGCCGTGCGATCGGCGCGGCCGCCGGCGCCTCGGTGGACGACGGCTTCCGGGCCGACAAGGTCGAGGCGCTGCGCATGAAGGTCGACGCCGGCGAGTTCCACGTCGACGTGCACAAGGTCGCCGAGCGGATGATCAACGAAGCGGCCGAACTGCTCGAGACGATCGTCTCCGTACCGAAATGAACCGTGGCGCCGCCGACGCGGACGCCAACCCGGGCATCGACCCGGCGGCACGGCTCGCGACGCTGCTCGCGGCGCAGCGCGACGCGCTGCTCGAACCGGCTCGCGATGGCGGCGACGCGTGTGCCGGCGCCGAGCGACTCGAGGCGATCGCCCGCGCGCTCGCCGACACCCTGCTCCCACTGCAGCCGATCGGCGCATCCGCCGCGAGGGCGCCGCTCACCGCGTCGCAGTGCCGCGCGCTGCGTGCCGCGCTCGACGGCAACCGCGTCGCGCTGAACCGCCTGCGGGCGGCGAACCAGCGCGCACTCGACACCCTCTTCGGCGAACGCGCCCCGTCGCGCTACGGCCCCGCCGCCTGGTCACTGCCAGGGCACGAGCAGCAGCCCGACGCCGACCGTCGTCTGTGAGTGGTTGTAGTCGATCAACGTCTCGCCGTAGCCGCTGGTCACCTGCAGGTAGCCCTTCAGCGGCCCCGAGATCGGAAAGGCCCATTCCAGGCCGACGTAGCCGCGATGACCGGCGAAGCTGTAGCGCCCGAGCAGCGAGTAGACGTGCCCTTCGCGGATGTGCGACAGCCTGAGGTCTCCCTTGCCCAGGTAGTCCTCGATGTCCGGGTTGTCGTCGTCGACGCCGTCCTCCGGCAGCCGCCACCAGGGTCGCAGCTGCAGCGCCCACCGGCCGAGCTCCAGCCCGAATTGCGCATAGACGCGGTTCCAGCTGCGCGACAGCGGCAGCGAACGTCCGTTGGACTCGTGCACGAATCCAAGGTTCAGCAGCCGCCAGCGCCAGCCGAGCACGTCGACGTCGGTCCGGAACGACAGGATCGCCTCGGGCTGGTAGTTCGTCTCGCGGAACGCGCGCGACGCGTCGGTGTTGTACACCTGCCAGTTCGAGGTCTGCGTGTACGCGAGCCACAGATTGCCGTTGTCGCCGAACACGTTCTGCCACGCCTTGAGCTTGACGCTGAACTGGTACTTCGCCTCGGTCGCGTCGATCGGCAGCGGTGCGTCGACGCGGTGGCCCGGCGACGGCGTCGCCGGCCGATCGCTCACGCGGGTGGTGTAGCGCGCCGGCAGCAGGTAGTTCGGCAGGTGCGGACGCAGCAGGAAGGCGCCGCGCTGGTTGCGCGGCTCGAGCTCCCAGACGTCGTCGTACAGGCTGGGGCGCGGCGGCACCGACCGCGCGACGGCGGGCTTGCCGTCGAAGCAGGCGAGCCGCTCCCGGTCGTCGGGGATCGACTCGCACGCGCGGCGCGGATCGGGCGCCGGCGCCGAGGTGGCCGGATCGGCCGCTGCGGGGTCGGCGGCTGCTGGGTCGGCCGCTACCGGATCGACGGCGACGGACTCGGCGCCGAAGGCCGGCGGGCGGCAGATCGCGAGCGCGACCAGCACGCCGCCGGCGCGCGCGCGTGCCGGAACGAGGAATCGACGGGCCATCGAGGAGAGGACTGAAGCGGAACCGGGCCACCGATCATACGGCAGCCACGCGCGCACGCATCGATGCCCCCTCGCAGCGCGCGCGTCAGACCCAGTCGCGCAGCTGGCTGCGCAGCCGCGCCACCGACTGCGAGTGCATCTGCGAGATCCTCGACTCGGTGACGCCGAGCACCGCCCCGATCTCCTTCAGGTTGAGGCCTTCCTGGTAGTACAGGCCCATCACCAGCTTCTCGCGCTCGGGCAGCCGGGCGATCGCGTCCGCGAGCGCCTTGCGGAAGCGCGCGTCGCCGATCCGCTCGAGCGGCAGCGGCCCGGTGTCGGGCACGTTGCGCTCGAGGTAGCCCTCCTCGCCGCCTTCGGGCCCGATGTCGTCGATGTACATCAGCTGGGCGCCCTTCGAATCGATCAGCAGCTGCTGGTACTGCTCGAGCCCCAGCTTCAGGTGCGCCGCGATCTCGGATTCCGTCGGTGCGCGCTGCAGCCTCTGCTCCAGGTCGTGGATCGCCGTCTCGATGCGGCGCTGGTTGCGCCGCACCGAACGCGGCATCCAGTCGCTCGCCCGAAGCTCGTCGAGCATCGCGCCGCGAACGCGCTGCATCGCGAAGGTCTCGAACTGCGCGCCCTGGCTGCTGTCGTATCGCGTGGACGCGTCGAGCAGCCCGATCATGCCCGCCTGGATCAGGTCGTCGATGTCGACGTTGGCAGGCAGGCGCGCGATCAGCTGCGATGCGACCCGCCGCACCATCGGCGCGTACTGGCGGATGGTGGCGTCGCGATCGAGGGTTCCGAGCGGTGTGTACATCATGGCTCCGTCGCGCAATCCACGGCGCGCGCGATCGCGTCGTAGCGCTGGGCCGCCTTGACCGCCGGCGCGCGCCCCGCGCGCTCGACCCACGCCATCGGCAGCTCGAAGCCCGAACGCTCCATCCGCGGCGGGAAGCGCCAGCCGCGCACCGGATCGAGGTCGACGCCGAGGAACCGGCCCGCCAGCGCCTGCAGGCACTTGTGCGCACGGACGATGCGGCGCTCGTCGCCATCGACGAACGCGATGCCGAAGCGACGGATCGACCGGCGCTCGACCAGCGACTTGAGCGCCGCGTACTGCGCGTCGAGCCGGCGTGGCTCGCTCGAGAGCATCAGCAGCATCGCGTCGAGATCGGCCCCGAAGACCTGCGCGACGAGCGCAGCGGGCGCGACCACGACGATGCGGTCGATGCGCTCGTTGTCGCGCTGTCCGTCGATCGCCGAGAACAGGTCTCCGACGGTCGCGTCGCCGAACCGCTCGACCGCCACCGCGGCGTGCTGCTCGACACGCAGGCGCTCGACGAGGTGGTCGACCGCCCGCCGTGCGACCGATTCACCGACCATCGCGCCGACCGGCAGGAGCGCGCGCTCGCGCCGGCCGAACAAGCGGCGCAGGCCGTCGGCCTGGTCGACGCGACGCTCAAACATGGCCCCCCTCCAGGATCAGGCGCAGCTCGCCGGCGGCGAGCTCAGCGTCGGCGTCGTCGTCGGGCGCGCCGGCGAGCGCGCGCGCGACCAGCGACGCGACCTCGGGCGCGTGAAAGTCTTCCGGCACGCGCTGGCCGTCGCACACCCCGGCGAGCGGGAGCCGATTGCGCACCAGCGCGTCGACCACCGGGCCGAGCTGCACCGCCTCGTCGGTCTTGGACACCAGCACCGCGCGCGCCGCCTGCGCCCGATACCCGGCGACGACGTCCTGCAGGCCGGCCGCCTGCATCGACGCGTTCAGCACGAGGACGCGCTGGATCGGCTCGAGGTCCAGCGCCGACAGCAGCTGCGAGACCCGTTCGTCTCGCTGCCCCAGACCGGCGGTGTCGATCAGCACCAGCTTGCGATCGCCGAACAGCCCGAGCAGGTCCGACAACGCCGCCCGATCGTGCGCGACGTGCACCGGCACGCCCAGCAGGCGACCGAAGGAGCGCAGCTGATCCTGCGCGCCGATCCGGTAGACGTCGGCGGTGATCAGTGCGACGCCGGCCGCGCCGTGCGTCAGCGCGTAGCGTGCGGCGATCTTCGCGACCGAGGTCGTCTTGCCGACACCGGTCGGTCCGGTCAACGCGAAGACGCCGCCGGCGTCGAAGATCGAGCCCTCTGCCGGCCCGCGGTTGAATCCGCCGAGCGTGCTCGCGAGCGTCTGCTGGAGCCAGCGGTCGGCCTGCGGGTCGTCGAAATCGACCGGCAGCAGATCGCACAGCGAACGCGAGAGCATCGGCGAGAAGCCGCACGCGAGCAAGCGGCGAAGCACGCGCAGCTGCGACGGGCGCCTGCGCGTCGCGTCGAACCACCTGACGGTCTCGAGCTGCCCGGCGATGAAGCGCTTGATCGACTGGAGCTCCTGCATCAGCGCCAGCCCCTGGCTCGCGTCCCCGGGAACGCGGCGCGCCGCGGCTTCGGTCGACGGCGCGACGGCCGGCCGAGCCGGCACCGTCTCCGGCGCCGGCCCGACGGCGACCGGGTCGTGCGCGCGCGGCGTGCCGGCCGCGGGGCCCTGCAGCCCGGCGGGCGCGGCGCCCGCCACGGCCCGATGGTGCGCACGAACGGCCCCAGGGTCCTGCGCGGCGTCGAGCGGCAGCCCCGCCACCGGCGACTGCGCCGTACGGCCCGGCTGCACCGCCGGGCGCCGGGCTGCATCCTGGCGCTTGCGCACGAACTCCTCGAAGGACACGGTGCTCATCGGCCGCTCCGCCGTCGCCTGCTGCAGCGCCGACGGTGCAGCGCGCGCCGCGACCCGCGCCGTCAGCTCGACGCCCTGCGGCACCTGCCGGCTGCCGACGATCTCGACCTCGGGGCCGAAGCGCGCACGCGCGGCGTGCATCGCCTCGCGCGTCGTACGCCCGATGAAGGTCATCCTGTTCATGCTTTGCTCCCGATCAACTGGCCGATGCGGATGGAATGGGTTTCAGGAATCTCGGCGTGCGCGAGCACCCGCAGCCGCGGCGCCGCCTTGCGCACCATCGCCGCGACCTGCGCACGGATGCGGTCCGGCACCAGCAGTGCGGCCGGCTGCCCGTGGTCTTCCTGGCGGCCGGCCGCCGCGGCCACCTCGGCGACGATCATTTCGGCCATCGACGGATCCAGCGTCGCACCGCCGCCGGGCGTGAGCGACTGCAGCAGCAGTCCCTCGAGCGCCGGATCCAGCGCGAGCACCGGCATGTCGGTCGTGTGACCGTAGATCTGCTGCACCAGCGCTGGCGCCAACGCGACGCGCACGTCCCGGGTGAGCTCGGCCGGGTCCTGGGTCCGCGACGCGTGCTCGGCCAGCGACTCCACGATCGTGCGCAGGTCGCGCAGGTGGATCGAATCCTCGAGCAGGTTCTGCAGCACCTTCTGGAACACCGGCAGCGACACCAGCTTGGGCACCACCTCCTCGACGAGCTTGGGCGCATGGCGCGACAGATGCTCGAGCAGCTGCTGCACTTCGGCCCTGCCGAGCAGGCGCCACGCGTGGACCTGCATGAGGTGATGCAGGTGCGTCGCGATCACCGTCGCGGCGTCGACGACCGTGTAGCCGCAGGCCTGCGCATGCTCGCGCTGTGCGGTGCCGATCCAGACCGCCGGCAGGCCGAAGGCCGGATCGGTCGTCTTCTGTCCGGCGAGCGGCTCGCTCGCCTGGCCCGGGTCGATCGCCATCCACTGGCCGGGGAACGCCTCGCCCTGCCCCACGACGACGCCCTTCAGGCTGATCCGGTAGACCGAGGGCTTCAGGTCGAGCTGGTCGCGGATGTGGACCGCCGGCGGCAGGAAGCCGATCTCCTGCGCGAACTTGCGCCTCACGCCCTTGATGCGGCTGAGCAGGTCGCCGCCCTTCTCCTTGTCGACCAGCGCGATGAGCCGATAGCCGACCTCGAGGCCGAGCGCGTCGACCAGCTGCACGTCGTCCCAGCTCGCCTCGCCGTTGTCGGCGACGACCGCCGGCGCCTCGGCCGGCGGCGGCACCGCCTGGCGCTTCGCGACCCAGTGCGAGAACCAGCCGAGCAGCGCGGCGAGCGACAGGAACGCGAGGTGCGGCATGCCGGGAATGAGCCCCAGGATTGCGATGATCGCCGCGACGAGCGCGAGCGCGCGCGGCAGGCTCAGCAGCTGCTTCATCACCTGCCCGCCGATGTCGTCCTCGTCCGACACGCGCGAGACGATCAGGCCGGCGGCGATCGAGATGACCAGCGCCGGCACCTGCGCGACCAGCGCGTCGCCGATCGCGAGCAGCACGTAGTTGTTCGCCGCCTGGCCCACCGAGAGCGAGTGCTGCATCGTGCCGATCACCAGCCCGCCGACGATGTTGATCAGCAGGATCAGGATGCCGGCGATTGCATCGCCCCGGACGAACTTCGACGCGCCGTCCATCGACCCGTAGAAGTCGGCTTCGCGGCCGACGTCCATGCGTCGCCGCCGCGCCTCGGCCTGGTCGATCTGCCCCGCGTTGAGATCGGCGTCGATCGCCATCTGCTTGCCCGGCATCGCGTCGAGCGCGAAGCGTGCCGACACCTCGGCGATGCGTCCTGCGCCCTTGGTGACGACGATGAAGTTGATCACCGTCAGGATCGAGAACACGATGATGCCGACGGCGAAGTTGCCGCCGATCAGGAAGCTGGCGAAGGCCTCGATAACCTTGCCCGCGGCGTCGGTGCCGGTGTGCCCGTGCATCAGCACCGCGCGCGTCGACGCGACGTTCAGCGACAGGCGCATCAGCGTCGTCACGAGCAGCACCGTCGGGAACACCGCGAACTCGAGCGGCTTCACCGTGTACACCGCCACCAGCATCACCAGCAGCGACAGCGCGATGTTGAAGGTGAACAGGAAGTCCAGCAGCGGCGCGGGAAGCGGCAGGAGCAGCATCGACAGCACGACGACCGCGAGGATCGGCACCGCGATCGCCCGCAGCGGCGGCATCGGGATCGATGCCGGACCGAGCCTGAGCTGCACGAGCCCGGATTCGTTCGTGCTGATCCGCGTCATGCCCGCGCCCCGTCAGCGCCGTCCCGCGGCGACGCGCCCGGATCGAGCCCCGGCGGCACCTCGATCGCGACCGGAGCCTGCGGCGCCGCGCCGCGCCCGGGCACCCAGCGGCGCAGCTGGAACACGTACGCGAGGATCTGCGCGATCGCCGTGTAGAGCTCGCGAGGGATCTCCGCGTCCAGCGGCACGTGCGCGTACAGCGCCCGTGCGAGCGGCGGCGACTCGAGCACCGGCACCCCGGCCTCGCGCGCGATCGCCTGGATGCGTGCCGCGATCAGGTCGACGCCCTTCGCGACCACCCGTGGGGCGCCCGCCTGTGCCTCGTCGTAGCGGATCGCGACCGCGTAGTGCGTCGGGTTGGTCAGCACGATGTCGGCGCTGGCGACCGCCGCGAGCATGCGATTGCGGGAGATGTCCCGCTGGCGCGCGCGCATCCGCCCCTTGAGCATCGGGTCGCCCTCGGTCTCGCGGTTCTCGCGCTTGACCTCGTCGTGCGACATCATCAGGTCCTGGCGATGGCGAAACCACTGGAACGGGACGTCGAACATCGCGACGCCGGCGAGCACCATCACCAGCAGCGCGAAGCCCCCGAGAACCAGCGAGGCGGCGTCGCCGAGCGACCCCTGGAGCTCGCGCAGCGACAGCGAGCCGAATTCCGGAAACGAGGTCGCGCCGAACCAGAATGCCACCGCACCGAGCACGAACGCGAGCACGATCAGCTTCGACAGGTCGACCATGCCGCGGACCGAGAAGACCCGCTTCAGCCCGGCCATCGGGCTCAGGCGCGAGGCGTCGAACTTCAGCGCCTCGGTCGCCAGGTTGATGCCGCCGGGCACCACCGACGCCATCGCCGCGCCCGCGACGGCCGACCCGAGGACCACCGCCAGCGGCGCGACGACCGGCTGCACGGCGCCGAGCGGATGAGACAGCAGCTCGAAGGCGGCGCCACGCACCGATGCGTCGAAGCGAAGCGCGCTCCGCAACACGCCGGTGATCTGCGCACCGAGGTCAGAGCCAGCGACCGACAGCGCGGCGATCGAACAGCCGAGCACCATCACGTGCCCGACCTCGCGCGAATGCGGGACGTTTCCCTTGCGCGCCGCTTCCTCCAGGCGCTTGCCGGTGGCTGGTAACTGCTTGTCTTCGCTGCTGGCGTCCGAACCGGCCATTCCTCGAATCCGACTGAACCTCGATCCGGGTCATTATTCGGTCGGGGCTGCGAACTCAAGCGACGATGAAGCCGGTGCGCTCGCGCCAGATCGGACAGGCGGACGAACGGCGGGGCGCGCCGCGCACCGCTGCCGAAATGCGTCCTAGAAGCCCAGCGATTCGAGCAGGTCGTCGACCTGCTGCTGGCCGTCGACCCGACCGGTGACGTCGAGCGCGGGGACGGCCGGTCCCTGCAGCGCGCGGGCGCCGGTCGCGGGCTCGCGCTTCTCGGGCGGTGCCGCGGACACCAGGATCGCGAGCAGGTTCGACTCGACGTCCTGCGCGACGGCGACCACCCGCTGCAGGATCTGCGTCGTCAGGTCGTGAAAGTCCTGCGCCATCATGATGTCGGTCAGGCACGCACCGGTGCGCTCCGCCGTCTGCAGCGCGAGTGCCGCCAGTTCGTCGTATCCCCTGGCCGCATCGGCCGTGCCGCCGCCGTCCGTCGGCCGCGCCTGCGCGAGGCGGGCGGCCGCCGCGAGACGCTCCTGCTCGGCGCGGGCCGCGTCGACCGCATCGAGCACCTTCTCGGCCGACTGGCCGGTGAGCTCCGCGATGCGCCCGAGCCGCGTCCGCGCGTCGGGCATCTGCTCGGCGACCGCCTGCAGGCTCGGCAGCGCGCCGAGTTCGTTGAGCACCTCGTGCAGTCGACGGGTGAGTTCGCCGAGGTTGCGGTAGACAGGGGATTCCATGGTCGTCTCCACGCAGCGCCCTCAGGCGTGCGTCATCTTCTCGAGGATCTTGCCGAGCTTCTCTTCAAGCGTCGCCTTGGTGAACGGCTTCACGATGTAGCCGGACGCGCCGAGCTGCGCCGCGCGGACGATGTCCTCCTTGCGCGCCTCGGCGGTCACCATCAGCACGGGAATCGACCTGGACGCCTCGGACTTGCGGATCGCCTCGAGCAGCTCGAACCCGTTCATGTTCGGCATGTTGATGTCCGAGATCACGAAGTCGATCCCGCCCTGCGACACCTTCGACAGTCCCGCCTGGCCGTCCTCCGCCTCCTCGGCGTTGACGAATCCGATCTCCTTGAGCAGGTTTCGAACGATCCTGCGCATCGTGGAGAAGTCGTCGACGATCAGGAATCTCAGGTTGGCCTTGTCACTCATGTTGCTTCCTCGATTTCGTGTCTCTTGCCGGCTTCGCACTGCCGGCCCCATCCTTGCCGGCATCGGCGCTCGCCTGCCGATCACCCGGCTTCGGCTCCTCGGCGGCACCGCCCGCGTCCTTCGACCCGGTGCTCGCCTGCCCGGACGCCCCGATCGCCTTCGACACCTCGGCTTCCTCGTCGGCGCTCACCTCCGAGCCACGCAGGATCCGCTCCTGCGCGAGCGTGTTCAGCACGACGATCGCGATCCGGCGGTTCATCGGGTCGAGCGGATGCGACGCGTCGAGGGGCACCACCGACCCCACGCCGGTGACGCGCAGCACCTTGCCGTCCTTCAGGCCCCCGGCGACGAGCTCGCGCCGCGACGCGTTCGCGCGATCGGCGGAAAGTTCCCAGTTCGAGTAGCCGCGGTTTCCGCCGCTGTAGAGTGCGGCGTCGGTATGGCCGGTGAGGCTGACCGGGTTCTCGACCTCGTTCAGGAGCTTGCCGATGTTGCGCAGCAGCTCGCGCATGTACGGCTGGACGACCGCGCTGCCACTGGTGAACATCGGGCGGCTCTGCGCGTCCACGATCTGGATCGACAGCCCGTCGGCCGTCAGGTCGAGCCGGATCTGGTCCTTGAACTCGGAGAGCCCGGGCATCTTCAGGATCATCTCCTCGATGCTGCCGCGCAGCTTCGCGAGGCGGTCGCGCTCGTCGCGGATCAGCTGCTCGCGCGCGCTCTTCATGTTCAGCTTCTTCTGGCGGCGACTCGACGCGGTGTCGAGGTTGCGCTGGCCGGAGGAGCGCGACAGGTCGGTGCCGCCGCCCTGGATCAGCGAAGTCGCGTCGCCCGAACCGCGGCCGCCCGAGAGCGCGATCTGCAGCGGCGACGAGAAGTAGTCCGAGATGCCCTTCAGATCGCCCTGCGTCGTCGAGCCGAGCAGCCACATCAGCAGGAAGAACGCCATCATCGCGGTCACGAAGTCCGCGTACGCGATCTTCCAGGCGCCGCCGTGGTGGCCGTGCGCCGCCTTCTTGATGCGCTTGACGACGATCGGCTGGATCTTCTTGTCGGCTGCCATGCGTCAGTCCCCGGTCAGGCCTTCTTCTGCTTCACGTGACCCTCGAGCTCGGCGAAGGTGGGACGCTCGGTCGAGTACAGCACCTTGCGCCCGAACTCGACGCACACCGCCGGCGCGTAGCCCTGCATGCTCGCGAGCAGCGTCACCTTGATGCACTGCAACTCCTTGCTCGACTCGTCGACCTTCTGCTCGATCAGCTTCGCGAGCGGCCCGACGAATCCGTACGCGAGCAGGATCCCGAGGAAGGTGCCGACCAGCGCGTGCGCGATCATCTCGCCGAGCACCGCCGGGGGCTGTCCGACCGACCCCATCGTGTGCACCACGCCCATGACCGCCGCGACGATGCCGAAGGCAGGCAGCCCGTCCGCGAGGTTCTGGATCGCGTGCGACGGCACCAGCGCCTCGTGGTGATGCGTGTCGATCTCGTTGTCCATCAGGTTCTCGATCTCGAGCGCGTTCAGGTTGCCCGACACCATCATCCGCAGGTAGTCGGTGATGAACTCCATGATGTGGTGGTCGCCGGAGATCTCCGGGTACTTGCTGAAGACAGGGCTCTGGTCGGGCTCCTCGACGTCGCGCTCGATCGACATCAGGCCCTCCTTGCGGGCCTTCGACAGCACGTCGTAGAGCATCGCCATCAGGTTCATGTAGCGTGCCTTCGAGTACTTCGATCCCTTGAGCACCGAGGGCAATGCGCCCATCGTCGCCTTCAGCACCTTGCCTGGATTCGCGATGATGAACGCGCCGACGGCAGCGCCGCCGATCATCAGCAGCTCGAGCGGCTGCATCAGCGCGCCCATGTGGCCGCCCGCCAGTGCGAAGCCGCCGAGTACCGAGCCGACGACGACGACGTAACCGATGATGACGAACATGCGTACCCTGCCCCCCGGAAGCCGGAAACCGCGCGCCGCCGCAGATGCGGTCGGCGACGCTCCCTGACATTTCGACCGGGGCGCACGGTGCTTGAGCGATCGGCGTCGCGGGCGGAACGGCCGGTTGTCGAGGGCGCCGGACGGTCGATCGGCGGGGGACCGGCGCGCGTCGCGGCACCGACGGGCGCGCCGCGCGCCGGTTCAGGGCGTCTTCAGTGGATCGTGCCGGCCTTCCGGGCCTTGCCGGCCCTCGCCGGCGGCTCGCACAGGCCGCAGACGAAGCGTGCCTCGAGCTCGTACGGATGATTGATGAACTGGCCGCCGCAGCGCGAGCACTTCACCGCGGTGACGAGTCCGCTGTCGACGAAGCGCACGAGTCGCCAGGCGCGGGTGATCGACAGCATCGGCGCGACGCCGTAGCCCTCGACTTCGCTCGCGTAGAGCTCGTAGGCCTTGATGATCGCGTCGGCGTCGTCGAGCGCCGAGCTCTTCGTCAGGTAGGTGTAGATGTTGTAGAACAGCGAGGAGTGGATGTTCGGCTGCCAGGTCATGAACCAGTCGGCCGAGAACGGCAGTTGCCCCTTCGACGGCGACTTCCCGGCCACTTCCTTGTAGAGGCGAAGCAGCCGCTCGTACGGCAGTTCGGTCTCCGCCTGGAGCATCTGCAGGCGGGCGCCGAGCTCGATCAGCCGGATCGCGCGCTGGATCTGCCGGTTGTCGGCGAGCAGACTACGCACGCTCATGGCTAGCCTCCGGGGTCAGCGTCTCTGCATAGTTGCCGGCCATCAGGATCGCCGCGTGCAGTCGGGCCGAGGAGCGGACCTCGCGCTGCGCGCCGTGCTCGCCGTGGTCGGCGAGCAGCGACCACATCAGTGCGTCGTCGAAGCGGAAGCGGCAGATCACCATGTTCGACTGCGCGATCTTCAGCAGCTGAGCGGGCGACAGCGCGCCGATCAGGTCTGCCAGCTCCTCGGACAGTCCGAGCCGATAGAGCGCCTGTACGCGGTCGGTGCGGATCAGGGACTGTGCCAGAATGAGGTAGGCCAGATTCGTCTCTCGGATCTCGGCCATCATCTTGTCTTCGGTTTGCATCGCTTCCTCGCGGATGGGTTCGGTTCTTGGTATTGGTCTGTGCCTCGAGTCGGACGCGACCTGCATATGGTCGGTGAATGTCCTGCTGTTCTCGATACCGCCATCCTCCGCGCCGAGCCCGACGCGCAGAATCCGACGAACACCCTGATTCGGCACCCGCTTCTTCCGACCGCGTGTAGGAAGAATGCCTGCAACGGGCGATCGCGTGCCCGTCCACGCACCCGGCAAGCCCGCTGCGCCGACGCCCGCGCTGCGTGGCGATTTCGCACACGGGTGTTGCGCGCAGGCGCCCGGGGGTGACGAACGGCCGTGCCGCCGCTACCGGCGGGCTTTGGCGGTTCAAGCGACGGTGCCGGCCGCCGATAACCTCTTCAACGGGACGATTGCCCCGTGTCCGAACCCGGGTTCCCGGGCGGAACCCATGTGGACAACCGGAATAGGAAACATCGAACATGGCACAAGTCATCAACACGAACCTGATGTCGTTGAATGCGCAACGCAACCTCACGACGACGCAGGGGATGCTGTCGCAGTCCATCCAGCGACTGTCGACCGGTCTGCGCGTGAACAGCGCGAAGGACGACGCAGCCGGCCTCGCGATCGCAGAACGGATGAACAGCCAGGTGCGCGGCATGAACGTCGCGATCCGCAACGCCAACGACGCGATCTCGCTGTCGCAGACGGCCGAAGGCGCGCTGGGCAAGCTCGGCGACATGGCGCAGCGCATGCGCGAGCTCGCAGTGCAGTCGTCGAACGCCACCAACACCGAAGACGACCGCACCAACCTCGATGCCGAGTACCAGGCGCTGAAGGAAGAGATGACCCGCACGATCGGTGCGACCAAGTTCAACAACAAGGCGATCATCGGCGCGGATGCGGGCGACATGATCTTCCAGGTCAGCGCGACCGACGTCGCCGCCGAGCAGATCACCGTCACCACGACCGACCTGACGACCGAGCCCGACGCGCTCGGCGCGATCACCGGCACCGACGGCACCACGGCCGTGGCCGAGATCACCGCGCTCGACACGCTGATCGGCAACCTGACGACCGAGCGCGCGAAGTACGGTGCGGTGCAGAACCGCTTCGAGGCGGCGATCTCGACGCTGCAGGTGTCGGCCGAGAACCAGGCGTCGGCGCGCAGCCGGATCATGGACGCGGACTTCGCCGCAGAGACGGCGTCGCTGACCCGCGCGCAGGTGCTCCAGCAGGCCGGCACCGCGATGCTGTCGCAGGCGAATTCGATCCCGAACAACGTGCTGTCGCTGCTTCGCTGATCCCGGTCCCGCCGTCGCCGCCGACCGGCGGCGACGCACGACGCTCGCGTCACCCGGAAAGGCCACCCTCGCGGTGGCCTTTTCGCATTGGCGGCGCGCACCGCGACGCCCAACCGACCGAGCCGCCGCGCCGGCCGCTGCCGGAATTCGCCCGACTTTAGGCCGTTCATCCGCCGATCGCGCCGTTCCTCGCTTCGCTAAGCTGGAACCCGTCCATCAACCATCGGGTACGGGAGCCAGCCATGGCACAGATCATCAACACGAACTTGGTTTCGCTGAATGCACAGCGCAACCTTTCGGGTACGAATTCGCAGGTGGCGCTCGCGATGCAGCGCCTGTCATCGGGCCTTCGGGTCAACAGCGCGAAGGACGATGCGGCGGGGCTGGCGATCTCCGAGCGCATGAATTCGCAGGTGCGCGGCATGAACGTCGCGATCCGCAACGCGAACGACGGCATCTCGCTCGCCCAGGTGGCCGAGGGCGCGCTCGGCAAGATCGGCGACATGCTCCAGCGCATGCGCGAACTCGCGGTGCAGTCGTCGAACGCGACCAACGGCGACAGCGACCGGCTGAATCTCGACGCCGAGTTCCAGCAGCTGTCGGCCGAGGTCAACCGCACGATCTCGGGCAGCAAGTTCAACGGCCTGCAGATCCTCGCCGACGACGCCGGCGACCTGGTGTTCCAGGTGGGCGCGAACACCACCGTCGACGACCGGATCACGATCACGACGAACCAGCTGTCGACCGACAGTGCCGTCACCGACCTCACCGGCGGCCCTGGCTTCGCGGGCGCGCCGCCGAGCGACCTGAAGACGCTCGACAATTCGCAGGACGCGATCGGGAAGATCGACACGCTGCTCGACGTGGTCAACTCGAATCGCGCCGACTACGGCGCCGCGCAGAACCGCTTCGAGGCGGTGATCGCGAACCTGCAGGTCTCGTCGGAGAACCAGGCGGCGGCCCGCAGCCGGATCATGGACGCCGACTTCGCGGCCGAGACCGCCGCGCTCACGCGCGCGCAGGTGCTGCAGCAGGCGGGCACCGCGATGCTCGCGCAGGCCAACCAGGCGCCGCAGACGGTCCTTCGGCTGCTCCAGGGCTGACGCGCGCCGGCCTCGCGCGGTCCCTGGGGCTCCGTCCCCGGCAGGTCGCGGCGTCCGTCCGTCGGCACGTCGGCCGGTGCAGTCCGGCCCTCAAGTCATCAGCCCGCCTGCCGATCTGAAGGCAGGGGTACCTTGACCGGCGCCCTCCGACCGATTCCGACTAGGAGCCTTCATGGCCGTATCCGGCATTTCCGGTGGCGCGATCGACGTCAACGCAATCGTGACCTCGCTGATGGAGGTCGAGAGCGCGCCGCTGACGAAGTTCAAGACGCAGATCTCGGGGATCGACACGAAGATCTCGGCGTGGGGCAAGCTGCAGAGCGCGATGTCGAGCTTGCGCGACGCGTCGAAGGCGCTGGTGCAGACCGACACCTGGAAGGCGGTCACCGCCGCCAGCGCCGACGACACGGTGATCAAGGCCACTGGTGGCGCGGGTGCCGCGCCCGGCAAGTACAGCATCACCGTCCAGAAGCTCGCCCAGAGCCAGAGCGTCGCGACGGCCGGCTTCGCCTCCGGCGATACGATCGTCGGCGGCGGGATGCTGAACATCCGCATGGGCTCGGTCGACGCCGCCGGCACGACCTTCACCGCGGATGCCGCACGGCCCGAGGTCGCGATCAACATCCCGCCGAATGCGACGCTCGCCGACATCCGGGCGGCGATCAACGGCGCCGGCACCGGCGTGTCGGCGTCGATCCTCGACGATGGCACCGGCAAGCGCCTCGTGCTGACCAGCCGTGATTCCGGCCGCAACCAGGCCTTCGAGATCGGCGTCACCGACAGCGACGGCAACGACGCCGACGCGCAGGGGCTGAGCGCGCTCGCGATGTCGGCGACGGCGGCGAGCGGCGCGAACGGCACGCAGCGCACGCAGCTCGCGTCCAATGCCGAGCTGACCGTCAACGGGCTCGCGGTGTCCGCCGGCAGCAACCGGCTCGACAGCGTGATCGAGGGGCTCACGCTCGACGTGAGGAAGGTGAGCGCCACCCCGATCGAGGTGGCGATCACCACCGACCAGGAGGCGCTGAAGACCAAGGTCGACGCCTTCGTCACCGAGTACAACGCGCTCGCCGGCCTGTTGAACGAGCAGACGAAGTACGACGCGGGCAGCAAGACGGCGGGCACGCTGCAGGGCAATTCGATCGCGGTCGGCATCCGGGCGCAGATGCGCCAGCTGCTGAGCGCGACGCTGCCGGGCACCACCGGCGCGACTGCCGCAGCGTCCGGCGCCGGTGCCGGCAGCACCGGCGGCGGATCGATCGGCACGGCGTCGGTGCAGGAGACCGGCGGCACGCTCGGCACCAGCTACAGCTCGAACGGCACCGGGGGAAGCGGCTCGTCGGGCGCCTCGCTCGCCGTGCCGCGTTCGCTCGGCGAGGCCGGCTTCGACATCAAGCAGGACGGCACGATCGCGCTGAACGAGCAGAAGTTCGCGCCGCTGCTCGCCGATCCGGAACGGCTGCGCGCACTCCTCTCCGGCGACGCCACCGACGCCCCCGGTCTGCTGCGCACGATGGAGAAGCGCCTGGGCAGCTTCCTCGACACCGACGGTGCGCTCAAGACCGCGACCGACTCGCTGTCGACGCAGAAGAAGGTGATCGAGGACAAGCAATCGCGCTTCGAGAGCCGGCTGACCGACATCGAGACGCGGCTGCGTCGGCAGTACAGCACGCTCGACAAGAACCTGTCGGAGATCACCAACGCGCTGGCTGGCATCAACAGCCTGCTGCCCTGATCGCGTCGTGATGCAGGTACGCCAGCCGCTCGCGGCACGCGGGCTCCGTCGCGCGCTCGCGCTCGCGCGCGCCACCCGGGTCGCCGCCGATCCGCGTGCACTCAAGCAGCGCCGGCGCAGGCCGATATCAAGGCTGTCGGACCACGGTGGTCCAGCAGCCAGCGAGAAAGCCTCCATGTTTGCAAGCCCCAGAGCAGGCGCCGCGCGCTACGGCGCCCTCCAGATCGAAACCGGCATCGTCGACGCCGATCCGCACCGCCTCGTCGAGATGCTCTACGACGGCGCGCTCGACGCGATCGCGCGCGCGCGGCGCGAACTCGCGCAGGGACGCATCGGCGAGAAGGGCGAGGCGACGACCCGGGCGATCCGCATCATCGACGAAGGCCTGAAGGCGGCGCTCGACCGGCGCGCGGGAAGCGTCGCCGCCAACCTGGACGATCTCTACGACTACATGGAGCGCACGCTGGTGATGGCGAACCTCGAGAACAGCGACAGCCGCTATGCGGAGGTCGCGACGCTGATCGGCGAGCTGCGCGACGCGTGGCGGGCGATCCGACCCCAGGCAGCCAGCCTGCAGGCGGCCTGAGTCGATGCCGCCTGCGTACGAGACGCTGGTCGACGAGGCACTGCCGCCCCAGTACGAAGCGGCGCACGCGATCGCCGAACGGATGCTGCACTGCGCGAGCGCCGGCGACTGGGCGGGGGTCGCGCGATTGCGACAGCAGTTGCCGGCGCTGGCGTCGAGCCTTCAGGCCGCGTGGGACCGGCGACCCGCCGTGACGGTCGAGCAGGAGGCGCGCCGCGAGGCGTTGCGCGTGCAGGCGATCGCCCGCGTCCTCGCGATCGACGCGCGGATCCGCGAACTGGCGCAGCCGTGGCGACTGGGGCTCGACCAGATGATGGCCGGACCGAGGCAGTCGCAATAGAATCCGGGGGTCACGCACTTGGTCACGCCCTTGCACACCACCTTCCAGCCGCTGCCCTTCGATGCCGCGATCGACGAATTCCGCGTCGACGGCGCGATCGGCGTGCGATCGCTCGTCCGCGAGCTGATCGAGGCACGCGGCCTGATCTCGATGTTCGCCGGACAGAGCACCGAGGATTTCGTGGTGACGCGCGTACTCGCCCTCGAGGACGACGAGATCGAGTTCGACTTCAACACCGATCCCCAGCGCGAGGCGGCGTTGCTCGCCGCGCCGTACCTGGTCGTCGTCGGGCTGCCGGGCCCGGTCAAGATCCAGTTGCGCATCGACCAGTTCCGGGTGCGCCGCGCCGAGGGCGCCGACCCCAAGGTGCTGGTCGCGAACCTGCCCGCCGCCGGCTGGCGCATCCAGCGGCGCAACGCCTTCCGCGTGCGCCCGCCGCTGCAGGACGAGACCGTCGTCGTGCTCAGACGACCCGATCGCAGCGAATGGCGCTGCCCGATGATCGACCTGTCGGTCGGCGGGCTCGCCGTGTGGTTGCCGGACGGTCTCAAGCCGCCCCCCGCCGGCACCGTGTGGCGAAACAGCCGCATCGAGGCCGTCGGCCTGGATGCGATCCCGTGCGACCTGCGATTGATCCGCAGCGACAATCCCGAGCCGAACGACCGCGTGCGGTTGTGCTGCGAATACGATCGGCTGCCGTCCGACCCGGCGCGGCGCATCCAGCTCTACGTGATGGACATCGAGAAGCGCAGTCGTCGCTTCGCGCGCTGACGGCCTGGCGCCGCGCTCACACCTGCATGTTCATGATGTCGGTATAGGCCGACACCAGCCGGTTTCGCACCGTTACCGCACTCTGGAACGCGATCTGCCCCTTCTGCATCGCGACCATCGTCTGCTCGAGCGTCACGCCGTCGGCGCCGGCCTGGAAGTCCTTCTGCAGCTGACCCGACTGGTTCTGTAGCGCGCTCGCCTCCTTGAGCGCGCCGTGGAGCACCGACGAGAAGCCGCCGCCGTCCACACCGGCCGGCCCGAGCGCCTCGGAGACCGGCGGCGCCAACGCGCCGGCCGCGGGTCGGGAGGCGCGCGCCGCGGCGGCCGCCGCGTCTGCGGCTGCCTTCAGGGCCGATGCCGGAAATCGAACGTCCACGTCTGTCCTGGGTCGTCTGCGCGGGTCTGCGCATCGAGACAGATACTACGCGAGCCGCGCGGGCGTCTAGCCCGAAATAGCGTCGCTGCAACCCGTTAATTGCGGCATTCGATGTCGCGGGGCTGCCGAATAATCGTCGGGCAATGAGCGACACTTCAGCCACGGCGCCCGCCCTCCCCGATCCCGCCCGACCGACGATGCGCGACGAGCTCGCGCGGATCCCGATCGGCCTTCGCATCAAGGCCGTCATCGGGGCGGTGGCGCTGTCGGCGGTGGCCGTGGCGTCGCTGTACTGGTCGCAGCAGCCCGACTGGCGCGTGCTCTACGGCAACCTGAGCGACAAGGACGGCGGCGCGATCATCGCGAGCCTGGAGCAGCTCGGCGTACCCTACCGCTTCACCGACGGCGGCGGCGCGATCCAGGTCCCGGCGCAGAAGCTCCACGACGCCCGGCTCAAGCTCGCGTCGCAGGGGCTCCCGCGCGGCGGCACCGTCGGCTACGAACTGCTGGAGAACCAGAAGTTCGGCACGACCCAGTTCCAGGAGCGGCTGAACTTCCAGCGCGGCCTCGAGGGAGAGCTGACGCGATCGATCCAGTCGCTCGCGGCCGTCGAATCGGCGCGCGTGCACCTCGCGCTGCCGCCGCAGAACGGCTTCCTGCGCGAGCAGCAGAAGCCGTCGGCCTCGGTCGTGCTCGCACTGCGCGCCGGGCGCTCGCTCGATCGCCAGCAGGTCGCGGGCATCGTGCACCTGGTGGCGTCGTCGGTGCCGGAACTCGACACCCGGCAGGTGAGCGTCATCGACCAGAACGGCACGCTGCTGTCCAGCGTCGACGCCAACGGCGCGATGGGCGCCGGGCTCGACCCGATGCAGACCGGCCAGCTGCGAACGCTCGAGGCGTCGCTGAACCGCAAGATCCTGGACCTGCTCGAACCGATCCTCGGGGCCGGCAACGTCAGGACCCAGGTCTCCGCGGACGTCGACTTCACGCAGACCGAGTCGACGGCCGAGATCTATCGCCCCAACCAGGGAAGCGAGCCGGCGGCGGTGCGCAGCCAGCAATCGATCGAGGCCACCGAGCGCGCACCGGGCACCGCGGCGCAGGGGATTCCCGGCGCGCTCACCAACCAGCCGCCGGCGGAGGCGCAGGCGCCGATCAACGGCGTCGCACAGGCCACCCGCGCAGCCAAGGGCGCCGCGCCGGGTGGCGCCGAAGGCAGCGCGCGCAAGGAGTCGATGACCAACTACGAGGTCGACAAGACGATCCGCGTGACGCGCGCACCGAGCGGCGCGATCAAGCGGCTTTCGATCGCGGTGCTGGTGAACCAGCGCCAGTCGCTCGGCGCCGACGGCAAGCCGGTCAGCTCGCCGCTGAGCGAGAAGGAGATCGCCGACATCGGCTCGCTGGTGCGCGAGGCCGTCGGCTTCTCGAAGGATCGCGGCGACTCGATCAACGTCGTCAACGCGCCGTTCTCGCGCCCCGAAGGCGCAGCGCCGGTCGCCGACCTGCCGTTCTGGCAGCAGCCGCAGTACCTCGCGCTCGCCGCCGACTGGGGCCGGCAGGCGGGCTTCGTGCTGCTCGCGCTGATGATCTTCATGATGTTCATCCGGCCGGCGCTCAAGAGCGCGTCCAAGCCTGCCACGCCGCCGCCGGCGCTGAAGGCCAGCATCGACGATCCGCTCGAATTGCCCGAGCCCGCCGTCGACGAGAATCGCGCGATCCGGGCCGACGACGACGGCGTCGACGACGCACAGGCCGCCGCCGCCGTGCCGGCGATCGGCCAGAGCCAGCAGGAGATCCTGACGCTCGCACGGCAGAATCCGGCCGCGGTCGCGAACGTGGTTCGCGAATGGGTCGGCGGGCAGAAAGGTGCCTGAGATGCGGATCGGGACGCAACCATCGCGGCGCGAGTCGCGCTCCGGCGCGAGCCGTGTGAGGCTGCTGCAATGAGCGCGGGCGAAGACGAGGGCCTCCTCGACAGCGCCGTGCTGCTGCTCGCCCTCGGCGAGGAAGCCGCCGCGGAAGTGTTCCGCCACCTCGCGCCCAAGGACGTGCAGCGCCTGGGCGAGATCATGGCGAAGACGCGATCGACCAGCCACGAGCACGTCATCGAGGTACTGGACAAGTTCAAGGCGGCCACCGCCGGCACCAGCATGCTGGTGGAGGACTCGGCAGCGTACGTCCGGCAGGTGCTGACGCGTGCGCTCGGCGAGGACAAGGCCGGCATGCTCCTCGACCGAATCCTCGAGGGCGGCGACACCAGCGGCATCGAGAGCCTCAAGTGGATGGATGCCCAGTCGGTCGCCGAGCTGATCCGCAACGAGCACCCGCAGATCATCGCGTCCGTCCTCGTGCACCTCGAGCGCGACCAGGCATCGGCGGTGCTCGGACACTTCGGCGATCGGCTGAAGGCCGACGTCATGCTTCGGATCGCGACGCTCGACGGCATCCAGCCGGTGGCGCTGAAGGAGCTGAACGACACGCTGACCCGGCTGCTCGCCACCGGCGACAAGATCTCGCGCGCCCGGCTCGGCGGCAGCAAGACCGCCGCCGAGATCATCAACATGCTCGGCGGGTCGGCGGAGGGCGCGATCCTCGACGGCATCCGCGACATCGACCCCGACCTGGCGCAGGCGATCGAGGACCAGATGTTCACCTTCGACGACCTGATCAAGATCGACGACAAGGGCATCCAGCTCATCCTGCGCGAGGTGCAGAGCGACCAGCTGATCGTCGCGCTGAAGGGCGCGGATCCCGAGCTGCGCGAGAAGATCTTCAAGAACATGAGCCAGCGGGCCGCCGAGACCCTGCGCGAGGACCTCGAGTCGAAGGGCCCGGTGAAGCTCTCCGAGGTCGAGGCCGAGCAGAAGGAGATCCTGAAGGCGGTCCGGCGACTCGCCGACGAGGGCCAGATCGCGATCGGCGGCGGTGGCGGCGATGAATTCGTCTGAGACCGGCGGCGGACGGCGGGTGCTGCCGGCCGGAAGCGCGTGGCGTCGCGTCGAGATCGCGCCGCTGCCACCCGCACTCGGCAACCGCACGCGTTCCCCCGGCCTGGCGAATGCCGACGCCGACGCCGCCGGCGACGACGATGCCGGCCGCCGGGAAGCCGCGCATCGCGCCGCGCTCGAGGACGCGCATCGGCGCGGCGTCGCCGAGGGTGAACGTCGCGCCGCCGCCGCGCAGGCGGCACGCGAGCACGCGCTCGGCGAGACGCTGGCGGAGCAGTGGGCCCGGCGGCTGGCGGCGTTCGACGCCGAACTGGAACGGCTTCGCGTCGCGTCGGCCGACCGGCTGCTGATCCTCGCGACGCGGCTCGGCGCCGGGCTCGCGTGTCGGCAGATCGCGCTCGATCCGCAGGCGATCGTCGCGGTCGTCGACGAAGCGCTCGCCTGCCTCGTCGACGACTTCCGGACGCTCACGGTCGTCGCCTCGCCCACCGACATCGAGGTGTTGCGCCCGCACCTCGATCAGCACTTCCCGGGACGCAGGATCACGCTGCGTCCCGACGACGCCCTCGCCCGCGGCTCGTGCCACCTGCTCGCCGACGACGCGTCGGTCGACGCCCGGATGGAGACGCGGCTCGCGAACCTGCTCGCCGGACTCGGGCTCGCGACGGACGCATGCGCGCCCGCGCCGGCGCCCCCCGCGGTCGCGGATCCGGCTGGAGGCGATGCGTCGTGAAGCGCCTCGACGCCTTCTGGGACGACTGCCTCGCGCTCGCGCAGAGCGCACGCGCGTTCGTGCCCGAAGGCCGCCTGAGCCGCGCGTCGGGTCTCGTGCTCGAGGCGCGCGGCCTCAGGTTGCCGGTCGGCAGCCTGTGCAGGCTGCAGGGCCACGGCGAGCACGCGGTCGAGGCCGAGGTCGTGGGCTTCGACGACGGTGCCCTGTTCCTCATGCCGTCGGGCGACACCGGCGGGCTGGCGCCGGGCGCGCGGGTGCGGGCGATCGAGCCCGCGATCCGTCGCCCGCGCCTGGACGCGCGCAGCCACCCGTGGCGGCGCGCCGGCGATCGCCAGCGCCACCTGCCGATCGGCGACGCGCTGCTGGGCCGCGTGGTCGACGCAGACGGCTCGCCGCTCGATCGACTGGGCCCGCTGCCGCCGATGCCGCAGCGCCCGATCGCCGCGCGACCGATCAACGCGATGGATCGCGAGCCGATCCGCACCCCGCTCGACACCGGCGTGCGCGCGATCAACGCGCTGCTGACGGTCGGCCGCGGCCAGCGACTCGGCCTGTTCGCCGGCGCCGGCGTCGGCAAGAGCGTGCTGATGGGCATGATGGCGCGATACACCAGCGCCGACGTGATCGTCGTCGGGTTGATCGGCGAGCGTGGCCGGGAAGTCAAGGAGTTCATCGAGGACATCCTCGGCGATGCCGGCCGGGCGCGCTCGGTCGTCGTCGCCGCGCCGAGCGACAGTCCGCCGATCGCCAGGCTGCAGGGCGCGACCTATGCGACCGCGATCGCCGAGCACTTCCGCGACCAGGGGATGCACGTGCTGCTGCTGATGGATTCGCTGACGCGCTATGCGATGGCGGCGCGCGAGATCGCGCTCGCGATCGGCGAGGCGCCCGCGACCAAGGGCTACCCCGCGTCGGTGTTCGCGCGGATGCCGGGGCTCGTCGAACGGACCGGCAACGGCCCGGGCGGCATCGGTTCGATCACCGCGTTCTACACGGTGCTCAGCGAGGGGGACGACATGCAGGACCCGGTCGCCGACGCCGCGCGCTCGTTCCTGGACGGCCACATCGTGCTGTCGCGCGCGCTCGCCGACGCCGGGCACTACCCCGCGATCGACGTCGAGCAGTCGATCTCGCGGGTGATGCAGAACCTCGTCGACGGCAACCACCAGCGTCTGGCCCGGCGCCTCAAGGCGCTGTGGAGCCGGTACCAGCGCAGCCGCGAACTCATCACCATCGGCGCCTACGCGCCGGGCGCGGACCCGGACACCGACACCGCGATCTCGCTGATGCCGGCGATCGAGGCCTTCCTGCAGCAGGACACCGGGGAGTCGGCCACGATCGACGCGTCGGTCGAGGCCCTCTCGCGCCTGCTGGCGGCCAATCCGTGAGCACGACCGGGCGCCGCCAGCGCACGGCGCTCGCGCTCGCCGCCGAGCAGATCGCCCGACGCCGCGACGAGGCCGCCGTCGCGAGCCGCCGTTCGCAGGCCGCGCTCGGCAACGCCGTCACGACCTTGCGCACGCTCGAAGACTACGCCGGCGAACTCGCGCGGCGACGGCGCGAGGCCGCGGGCCTGCTCGCGCGCAGCGGTGCGGGGCTCGCCAACGCGACCGCGTTCGCCGCCCGCCTGGTCGAGGCGGTCGACGCGCAGCAGCGCAGGGTCGAGGACCGTTCGCGGGAAGCGGGTCAGGCACGCGAGGCACTCGTCGACAGGCAGCGCCGCCTCAAGGCGATCGAGGCACTGATCGAACGCCGCGCGCAGGCGCTGCTCGAGCGCCAGTCGCGCCGCGAACGGCGCGAGCTCGACGAGTGGAGCAACGCGCGCGTCGCGCAGGCTGCCGCGCGGCGGCCCGGCAGCACGAGCGCAAGCACAGGCACGGAGGAAGGAACACCATGACCGCAGCAGTCACGTCGACACCGACGCCCGCCTCCGGCCCGACCGGACAACGCCAGCACCGCAGCGCCGCCGCACGGGACCACGGGGCAGACGCACCCGCCGGCGCGTCGATGCGCGATCTCCTCGCGTCGCTGATGGCCGATCCGGGCGACTCCTCGCCGGGCGCGGCCGAGACCGGCGATCGGTCGACCGCCGCGGCCCCCGCGGCCGACCGGGCGCGCCAGCGAAAGTCCGCGTCGGGCGACAGTGACGATGCCGACGACGACTCGCGGGCCGCGCGCGACCGGCCGACGACGCCGGGCGCGTGGCCCGAGGGCCTCGCGCCTGCGACGGCGCCCGGAGACGCGTGGTCCGACCCGGCCGTTGCCGAAACCCCGTCCGCCGGCGGCGCCGTGTCGGATCCGGGCCTGCCGGCGTCTGCCACGGCCGGCACGGCCGACGCAGTCGGCGCAACCCCCATGGCCGGCGATGGCGGGCCGCCGCGCCACCAGGCGCCGGCGCCGCACAGCGGCGGCGCGCTCGCGCAGGAACCGTCGGACTGTCCGTCCGGCACCGGCAAGGACCTGACCGCGCCCGGCCTGTCGGCGCCGCGGCGCGTCCCGGCCGACCCGTCGAGCGGCACGGCCACCGGCGCCGCAGGTGCCGGCGCCACGTCGATCCCTTCGACGGCGCTCGGCGCCGCCGGCGCCCAGGCTCCTGCCGCCGGAGGACGCTCGGCCGGGGAACTCGCGGCTGGCGGGGTCGCAACCGGCGGAGGCACGCACGGCGGCCCCACCGCCGTCGCGTCGACGTCGCAGGCGGCGTTGCAGGCCGGTTCGCTCGCCGCGCTGCAGCCCGCATCGCAGTCGTCGGCGCGGCCCGCGCGCGCCGACGCGTCTCCTGCCGGGCTGCAGCCCGTCGGCAGGTCGCGCGCATCGAAGCCCGGCGGCGCGGACGCGTCGCGTACCGCCGACGCACCGGGCATCGGCGGCGATCGCACCGCGGGCGCCGTGCCGTCGCCGTCGCCGGCCGGCGTTGCACTCGCCGAGATCGCGGCGCCGGCACTGCGATCGAAGGCCGCGATCGGCGGCGCGTCGGACGCCAGGCAGGACGATCTCGCAGCCGCCGATGTGGCGATCGCCGCCGGCACGGACGCGTCGGCGATCGTCGACGCCGCCGGCACGCTCGCCGCTCTCGCGTCCCCCGTCGGCGCCACCGGCGCCGGCGTCGCCGCCGCCGCACCCGGCGGCGCACCGCTCCCGACGCTGGCGATGGCGTCGACGCCGGGCGATGCGGCCTTCGGCAGCGAGTTCGCCGGTCGCATCACGTCGCTCGCGATCGCGGGAACCCGCGAGGCCCGCATCCGGCTCGATCCGGAATCGCTCGGACCGATCAGCATTGCGCTCAACCTCGACGACGACGGGCTCAGCGTCGCGATCGACGCGTCGCACCCGCAGACCCGCCTCGCGATCGAGCAATCGATCGAGACGCTTCGCCACGCGCTGGCCGACAACGGGCTGCGGATGAACGACCTGTCGCTCGCAGGCGGCAGCGCGCAGGACGGCGGCGGGCCCGCATCGCGCGATGGCGACGGCGCCACGGGACGCGGACGCGACGGCTACCTGCCCACGCGCCCTGAATCGAACGCACCGCGCGACGCCGCGCCGGCGCCCGGCGACGCCGGCGGCGGCGCGTGGCGGGCCGCGCGGCAGCCTGCCGCCGACGGCCGGTCGCGACGCGTCGACCTCTACGCCTGATCGCCGGCGCCGGGCCGTCCGATGCCGACGCCCGCCGACCCCGACCCGCATTGACCCGATCAGCGCGGGTTTGGCCGCGCTGATCGGCGCTTTCACCGGCTAAAGCCGGTCGCAGAATCATTGCTGGACCGCGAGTCGCCCGATGGCGAGAAGGAAGCCCGCATGTCAGCAAAACCCGATGCGAAGGACGAAGCCGGCGCCCCGAAGAAGGGCAAGAGCAAGCTGATGGTGATCATCGTCGCCGCGGTGTTGCTGCTCGGCGGCGCCGGCGCCGGCGCCTGGTGGTTCCTTCGCCCGAAGCACGCGCCCGAGGAGGAAGCGGTGCACGCACCGAAGCCGGCGGCCGAGCGCGTCTTCACGACGCTCGAGCCGTTCACCGTGAACCTCGCCGACGACGGCGGCGACCGGATGGCGCAGGTCGCGGTCGTCGTCGAGCTCGAATCGAAGGCGATCGAGGATCGGCTAACCAAGAACATGCCAATCGTTCGCAACGGCGTGCTGATGCTGATTTCCTCGCTCGAGTCGAAGGAGATCCTGACGGTGGCCGGCAAGGAGCGGCTCGCCGAGCGGATCGCGATCGTCGCCGGCAACGCGATCGGCTGGGAGGACCACGGCGACGACGAGGAGGACCCGCCCGAGGACGACGCGGAGGAGCCGGCGAAGGCCTCGAAGGCCAAGGAAGGCAAGGACGCGAAGCCGCCGAAGAAGAAGCGCAAGAAGCGCGTCGTGCGCCGCGCCGAGCCCAACCCGATCGTCGCCGTGCACTTCGGCCAGTTCATCGTCCAGTGAGATCGCGGCATGGCTGAGCAGTTCCTTTCCCAGGACGAGATCGACGCGCTGCTGGACGGCCCCGACCAGCCCGAGGAGGCCGGCCAGGTCGACCCGGGCGACGGGCCACGTCCCTACGACCTGGCGCGCCAGGAGCGGATCGTCCGCGGCCGCATGCCGACGCTCGAGCTGATGCACGAGCGCTTCGCACGAAACCTGCGGGTCGGCATCTTCAACTTCATGCGCCGCAATCCCGAGGTCTCGGTCGGACCGATCGGCGTGGGCAAGTACTCGGCGTTCATCAACGAACTCGCGGTCCCGACCAGCATCAACGTGATGAAGGTGAGCCCGCTGCACGGCAACGCGCTCCTGATCATCGAGCCGAGGCTGGTGTTCGGGATCATCGACCTGCTGTTCGGCGGCAGCGGGAAGATCCAGACGCGCATCGAGGGCCGCGAATTCTCGCCGACCGAGCAGCGCATCATCCAGCGCGTCATCGACCTGATCTGCACCGAGTACCGGCAGGCGTGGGAGGGCGTGCACCCGATCTCGCTCCAGCACGTCCGCTCCGAGATGCAGCCGCAGTTCGCGAACGTCGCCAACCCCACCGAGATCGTCGTCACCGCGCGCTTCGACGTCGACCTGGGCGACGTCGGCGGCGCGATCCAGTTCTGCATCCCGTACGTGGTGCTCGAGCCGATCCGCGAGCTGCTGTTCTCCACGCTCAACGCCAGCTCCGGCAAGAGCGACCACAGCTGGCAGGCCGTGCTCAGCCAGGAGATCCGGCCGACCGAGGTCGAGCTGGTGGCCGAGATCGCCACCACGCGGCTCACCCTCGGCGAGCTGATCAACCTCTCGCCGGGAGACATCGTCTCGATCGACATGTTCCCGCGCGCCCGGGTGATGGTGGGCCAGGTACCGGTCTTCGAAGGACGCCACGGCCTGTCCGGCGGACACCACGCGGTACGGCTCGACGAAATCGTCTCCCCTTCCCCCTTCAAACCAGGACCCAAGGCATGAGCAGCGAGCGACCCACCGAGAGCCAGGACGCGATGGCCGATGAATGGGCGGCGGCGCTCGAGGAAGCGGGCGCCGGCGGCCAGCCCGCCGGCGGCGTCGCGACGCCGGCGCAGGCGATCGCGTCCGCGTCCTCCGGCGTCGCGAGGCCGCACGCCTTCGATGCGCTGAGCCCGGCCGACGGTGCGCCGATCGGCGACATCGAGCGCGTGATGGACATCCCGGTGCAGCTGTCGGTGGAGATCGGTCGCACCCGCATCTCGATCAAGAACATCCTGCAGTTGTCGCAGGGATCGGTGATCGAACTCGACGCGCTCGCGGGCGAGCCGATGGACGTGCTGATCAACGGCTACCTGATCGCACAGGGCGAGGTCGTCGTCGTCAACGAGAAGTTCGGCATCCGGCTGACCGACATCGTCACCCCGGCCGAGCGCATGCGCCGGCTCAATCGCGCCTAGCACGGACGGATCGTCACCGCATGGACTCCGCCCTCGCCTCGTTCGCCGTGCTGCTGCTCGTCGTCGCAGCGGTTCCCGCCGTGCTGTGGTCGGTCAGCCGGCTGACGCGCCTGCCTTCGCGCGCGCAACGCGGCCTCGCACTCGGCGCGTCGCTCGCGCTGGGGCCGCGCGAGCGCGTCGCCGTCGTCCGGGTCGGCAGCAAGTGGCTGGTGCTCGGCGTGACGGCTGGCGCGATCTCGCTGCTGCGCGAGCTCGACGAAGACCCGGCCACGAGCGCCGCCACCGATGCCGGCGGGCCGGGCGCGGCGACGGTGCCCGCATCGCGGGGCGCCTTCGCCGACGTGCTGCGTCGTTGGCAGGGGCCCGCCGCCGCGATCGTCGCCGCAACCTGCCTGCTGCTCGCGCCCGCCGCCGACGTCCACGCGCAGGCGCTGCTGAGCCTGCAGTCGACGACGAGCGCCGCGGGCACGACCTGGTCGGTGCCGATCCAGACGCTGCTGACCTTCACCGCGCTCTCGTTCCTGCCGGCGGTGCTGCTGTTGATGACCAGCTTCACGCGAATCGTCATCGTGCTCTCGCTGGTGCGCCAGGCGCTCGGGCTTCAGGCCGCGCCGCCGAACCAGGTGATCGTCGGGATGGCACTGTTCATGACCGCCTTCATCATGGCGCCGACGCTGGACAAGGTGTACCGCGACGCGTACCAGCCCTTCGCCGAGCAGCGCATCGACTTCGACGGCGCGCTCGCCGCCGGCGCCGATCCGCTGCGCGAATTCATGCTCGCGCAGACGCGGGCGGCAGACCTCGGGATGTTCGTGCGGATCGCCAGGCTGCCCGCCGACTCCGAACAGGCGACCGACCCGAAGAAGGTGCCGTTCCGCGTGCTGGTGCCCGCCTTCGTCATCAGCGAACTGAAGACCGCCTTCCAGATCGGGTTCATGGTCTTCATCCCGTTCATCCTGATCGACCTGATCTGCGCGAGCGTGCTGATGTCGCTGGGCATGATGATGGTCTCGCCCGTGCTCGTCGCGCTGCCGTTCAAGCTCGTGCTCTTCGTGCTGGCGGACGGCTGGAACCTGCTGGTCGGCTCGCTCGTCTCGAGCTTCGCGGGCTGAGGCGCGCCGAATGACACCCGAAACCGTGCTGCAGCTGTCCCGCCAGGGACTCGAGGTGCTGCTGACCGTCGGCGCGCCGCTGCTCGTCGGGATGCTCGTCGTCGGCCTCGCCGTCAGCATCTTCCAGGCGCTGACCCAGATCAACGAGGCGACGCTCTCCTTCGTGCCCAAGCTCGTCGTCTCGTGCCTGATCGTCGTCGTCGCCGGTCCGTGGATGCTGACGCTGATGACCGACTACCTCGCGCGCGTGCTCGAGTCGATCCCGGCCATGGTCGCCGGCCGGCTCTGAGCCGGGCCCCGCCCGCCGCACGATGCTGCTGATCACCGAACAGCAGATCCTCGGCTGGCTCGCGGCGCTGCTGCTGCCGTTCTTCAGGATCATCGGCATCTTCTTCGCGGCGCCGGTGCTCTCCGCGCGTTCGTTCCCGGTGCGCGCCCGGGTCGGCCTCGCGCTGCTGCTGTCGCTGCTGGCCGCGCCGCTGGTGCCGGGCCCGACACCGGGCTTCGACGACCCGGCCATCTGGGCGCTGCTCGCGACCGAACTGATGGTGGGCCTGGCGATCGGGCTGGTCGCCCGCATGCTGCTGTCGGCGGTCGACCTCGCCGGCGAGACGATCGGACTGCAGATGGGCCTGTCGTTCGCCGGCTTCTTCGACCCGGGCGGCGGGACCGGCAACGCGGTGGGCCGGCTCCTGTCGACCGCCTCGCTCGCCGCGTTCGTCGCCGCCGACGGACCCGCGCTGCTGCTGGCCGCGACGCTGCACGGCATCGGCGCAGACGCCGGCGGCGCAGCGAGCGCGAACTTCCTCGCGCAGATCCCGTTCGCCCGCATCGCGACGACGGTGTTCGAGCTCGGGATCCTGATCGCCCTGCCCTACATGGCGCTGCTGCTGTTCGTGAACCTCGCGCTCGGCGTGATGTCGCGGGTCGCGCCGCAGCTCAACGTCTTCGCGATCGGCTTCCCGATCACGATCGGCGCCGGCCTGCTGCTGCTCGCGGTCGGGCTGCCGATGATCGCGCAGCCCCTCGGCCGCATACACGAGCAGATCCTGCGCCACGTGGGCCTGTAGCCGGGCGGCGCGAGACGGCCGCGCTCGCGCATCGCCGCGGGCGGTCGAGCCCGGGCCTGCTCACGCGGCGGCGCCCGTCGCGCGAACGGGTGCTAGATCCGCGTGCCCGCCCCGCCGGTGGCGGCGATCCGTCGAGCGAGCGCCGCGGCGATCTCCTGCAGCGGCAGCACCTCGTCGACCGCGTCCATCGCGATCGCCTCGCGTGGCATGCCGAACACGACGCAGGTGCGTTCGTCCTGCGCGATGTTCCACGCGCCCGCGTCGCGCATGCGCTTCATCGCCTGCGCGCCGTCGCGCCCCATCCCCGTGAGCATGAGACCGATCACGTTGGGGCCCGCGGCACTCGCGACCGAGTCGAAAAGCCGCTCGACCGACGGCCGGTGGCGATTGACCGGTTCGCCGTCGTCCAGCCGCGCGACGTAGTTCGCACCGCTGCGCGTCACGCTCAGGTGCCGGCCGCCCGGTGCGATGTACGCGTGTCCGGTCAGCAGCCGTTCGCCGTCCTCCGCCTCCTTGACCCTGACCTGGCAGAGCGTGTCGAGGCGCTTCGCGAAGCTCGCGGTGAAGCCCGGCGGCATGTGCTGCGTGATCACGACCGCCGGGAAGTCGGGCGCGAGCCGGACGAGGACCTCCCGGATCGCCTCGGTTCCCCCGGTCGACGCGCCGATCGCGACCAGTCGCTCGGTGCCGCGCAGCCTCGGTGCGCCCGCCGGCCCCTGCGCTCGGCGGCTCTCGTCGGACGCGCTGCCGGTCGCGGCCTGCGGTTGCGCCCCCTGAGCTGCGCCGGCGCCCGCGCTGGCTGCGGCAACCGCACTCGGAGCCGGCGTGCCGACGGCGCGAGCCGCGCGGGGCTGCGCCGGGAGCGGCGGCGCCCGACGTATCCGCGCGCGCGCCGCGGCACGGATCTTCTCGCAGATCTCGGCGCCGAGCTCCTGCAGGCCGGTACTGATGCCGAGCTTGGGCTTGGCGACGAAGTCGACCGCACCGAGCTCGAGCGCGCGAAGGGTCACCTCGGCGCCTCGTTCGGTGAGCGTCGACACCATCACGACCGGCATCGGGCGAAGGCGCATCAGCTTCTCGAGGAAGTCGATGCCGTCCATCTTCGGCATCTCGACGTCGAGCGTCAGCACGTCGGGGTTCAGGTTGCGGATCATCTCCCGGGCCATCAGCGGGTCGTTCGCCGCGCCGATGCACTTGAGGTCCGGCTGCGCGTCGATCATCGCGCTCAGCAGGCTGCGGATCAGGGCCGAATCGTCCACGACGAGGACAGTCGTCTTTTTCATGATCAGAAGAGCTCCACGGTGCCACCCGGCATCGGTGCGGTGCGCCGTTTCGTGAGATCGGCCTCGCGATCCCGGATTTCGCTGGTCGCCGTCGAGGGCAGGCGCTTGACCATCGCCTTGCCGCTGGCGGGAAAGAACACGACGCGCCGCGCGTGGCGATCGAGCACGTCGCGCGCGAGGACCGGGATCCGTTCGGTCGCGAGGTAGTGGTCGACGAACTCGACGTTGCGGTCGCCGACCTTCAACTGGGTCGCCCCGGCGATCACCGAAGCGCCGCCGAACACCTTCGCCTGCAGGCGGCTGCGCACCGCCCCGCCCTTCATCATGCGGTTCACGAGCAGTTCCATCGCGTGCACGCCGTAGCGGGCCGAATCGGCCTGGGCGACGGCCAGCTCGCGCCCGTCGTCGGGCAGCAGGAAGTGGTTCATGCCACCGATGCCGGCGACCGCGTCGTGCAGGCACACCGCGATGCACGAACCGAGGACGGTCTGGATCGCGATGTCCTCGTTCCACACGAAGAACTCGCCCGGCAGCACCTTCACCGAGGGCACGCCGAACGCGTGCTCGAAGTAGACGAAGCGCGCCTCGCCCGCCTCGGGACGCAGCTTCTGGAGCCGCGCCGTGAAGTCGGCCATCGCGATGTCCTGCCTGCCGGTCACGCGGCGCTCCCGAGACGACGGTAGACGGTCTTGCCTTCGAGCCTGAACAGGTTCGCCGCGTCGTTGAAGCTCTCGGAGTGCCCGATGAAGAGCAGCCCGTCGGGCCGCATCGCGCCGTGGAGCTTGCGCATCACCTCGACCTTGGTCGGGCCGTCGAAGTAGATCAGCACGTTCCGGCAGAACACCACGTCGAAAGGCTCCGGGTGGCGCCATTGCGGGTCCATCAGGTTGAAGCGGGCGAAGCGGACGTGACGGCCGAGCTCGGGGCGGATCCGGACCGAGCCCGCGTTCTGCCCGGTGCCGCGAAGCATCCAGCGTCGCCGGTCCTCGAGCTCGACCGACTCGATCGCGTCGATCGGATAGACGCCGCGCTCGGCGGTCGCCAGGCACTGGGTGTCGATGTCGGTCGCGAGCAGATCGAAGCGCTCGGGTCGGTCGAGCGCCCGTGACGCGGTCATCGCGATCGACCAGGGTTCCTCGCCGGTCGACGCGGCGGCACACCAGATCCGGATCCTGCGCGACGGGTTCGCGTACGCGGGGTCGCGCGCCAGATGGTCGGCGAGGATCGGGAAATGGTAGCTCTCGCGAAAGAACGCGGTCAGGTGCGTCGTCAGCGCGTTGATGAAGCGCTGCGCTTCCTCGCCATCGTCCTCGACGATGTCCAGGTACTGACGCAGCGACGCGCACTCGCGTGCGCGCACGCGCTTCGCGAGGCGGGACTGCACCATGTTGCGCTTCGAATCGGCGAGCGCCACGCCGGCGAAGCGCCGGATGAGCAGGCGTACCCGGTCGAAGTCGTCGTCGGAGAGCGCCGGCGCCTCGACGTCCGCGAATGCGCCGGGTCTGGCCATCAGAAGGTTTCCCAGTCGTCGTCGCCGACCGGCGCGGGCCGCGCCGGGGTGCGCGCCGCCGCGCGCGTCGCCTGCTGCGCCGGTGCGGTCGGCGCGGCCGGCGCGGGTCGCGCCTCGACGACGGTTGCCTGGACGGCTGCGACCGACGGTGTCGGCGCCGCCGTCGGCGCGCGCGCCGTCGGCTGGGCGGGCGATGCCGGCGCCTGCGGTGCCGGCGCCGCGGCGCTCGTCGCCGCCCGCGCCGAAGCGGCGGGCGACGCGGCCCTGGCGACGGGCGCGCGTTCGGGCCTGGGTGTCGCGACGGCGGCAGCCGCCGGTACCGGCGCGGAAGCCGGCGCGCCGGCGGCGGTGCGTGGCGACTGCGACGCGCCCGCGCGGAACACGGCGATCGCCTCCATCATGTCGCGCGCCTGTTCGCTGAGGCTCTCGGCGGCCGCGGCGCTCTGCTCGACGAGCGCCGCATTCTGCTGCGTCATCCGGTCGAGCTCGCCGACCGATGCGTTGATCTGCCCGAGCTCCTGGTCCTGCTCGCCGTTGGCCGAGCTGATCTCGCCGATGATGTCGGTGACCCGCTTCACCGATCCCATGATCTCGTTCATCGTCTCGCCGGCCGAACGCACCAGCTGGCTGCCTGACTCGACCTGTTCGACCGACCCGGAGATCAGCGCCTTGATCTCGCGCGCGGCCTGCGCCGAACGCTGTGCGAGGCTGCGCACTTCGCCGGCGACGACCGCGAATCCGCGCCCCTGCTCGCCGGCACGCGCCGCCTCGACCGCGGCGTTCAGCGCGAGGATGTTGGTCTGGAACGCGATGCCGTCGATCACGCCGATGATCTCGGCGATCCGACGCGAGCTCTCGGTGATCGCGTGCATCCGTTCGACGACCTGGCCGACGACCTTGTGCCCCCGGTCAGCGACCGCGCTCGCGCTCAGCGCGAGCTGGTTCGCCTGGCGAGCACTCTCGGCGTTCGAGCCGACGGTGCTGGTCAGGTGTGCCATGCTCGAGGCGGTCTGCTGCAGGCTGCTCGCGGTGTTCTCGGTGCGCGAGCTGAGGTCGTTGTTGCCCTGCGCGATCTCGGCGGCGGCCTGCCCGATGCCGCCGGCGGTCCGCCGAAGCCGCTCGACCGTCACCGCCAGGCCCTCGGACATGCGTCCGAGCGCCATGAAGACCCGGCCGATCTCGTCGGCCCGCTCGACGCGGGTGAATCCGTCGGCCGCGTCGAGTGCGCCCGCCGTCATCGCGTCGACGACCGACTCGAGCGCGGCGGCGCGCCGCGTGAGGTCGGTGGCGACCCGCTGGCACACGAGGAGGACGGTGGCGGCCGCCAGCAGCGCGGCCGCGCCCGTCCAGACGCCCGACAGGCCGAGCAGCGAGACGCCGAAGGGCATCGCGGCCCCTGCCGCCGCGGTCGCGCCGACCAGCCGGAGCCGGTTGCGGATCGACATGCGCGAGCCGCCGACTCGGGCGCTCTGGCGCTGGTCGGCGGTCTTCATGCCTGCACCAGCGCCATGTCCGACGCGAGGACCATCTGTTCGATGTCGACGAGGATGAGCATCCGCTCGCCGACCGTCCCGAGGCCGAGGATGTGCTGCGCCTCGACGACCGAGTTCATCTCGGGCGCCTCGCGGATCTGCTCGCCGGTCAGCGCCATCACGTCGGACACCGAGTCGACGACGACGCCGACGACGCGCTTGCCGACATTGAGGATGATCACGACGGTGAACGAGTCGTAGTCGGCCTTCTCGAGCCCCAGCTTGATGCGCAGGTCCACGATCGGCACGATCACGCCGCGCAGGTTCACCACGCCCTTGATGAACGACGGCGCGCTCGCGATGCGGGTGGGCTTCTCGTAGCCGCGGATCTCCTGGACCTTCAGGATGTCGATCCCGTACTCCTCGGTGCCGAGCCTGAAGGTCAGGTACTCGCTCGGGAGTGCCGCCGCGCTCGACTCGGTGCCGCCGTGGCCTTTTGCTTGCACGACCATGTTCATTGTCGACCTCTGCTGTTGACTGATGGATGCCAGTTGATGTTGCCTGCCGGGCGGCGAGCGCCGGTCAGTTCCGCACGCGCCGCACGAGCCAGCCGATGTCGAGGATCAGCGCGACGTGGCCGTCGCCCAGGATCGTCGCCCCGGCCATGCCGTCGACGCGGCGGTAGTTCGCCTCCAGGTTCTTCACGACGACCTGGTGTTGCCCGATGAGCCGATCGACGAGCACGGCGCAGCGCATGCCCTCGGCTTCGACCACCAGCACGATCGCGGCCTCCGTCTCGCCGGAGGCGCCCGTCACGCCCGCGACGCCGCTTCCGGACGCGGCGGTGCGCAGCGATCGCGAGGGCCGCACGCCGAACAGCGCGTCGAGCGCCACCAGCGGCAGGTACTCGTCGCGCACCCGGATCAGGCGATCGATGCCCGCCACCGACTGCAACGCGGCCTCGTCGAGCTGGATCGATTCGATGACCGCACCCAGCGGCACGATGTAGATCTCGTCGCCGACACCGACCGACATGCCGTCCATGATCGCGAGCGTGAGCGGCAGGCGCACCGATACGCGCGTGCCGACGCCGAGTGCCGAGTCGACCTCGACGCTGCCGCCGAGCGACTGGATGTTCCGGCGCACGACGTCCATCCCGACGCCGCGTCCCGACACGTCGCTGACGACCTCGGCCGTCGAGAAGCCGGGCTCGAAGATCAGGCCCCAGACCTCCGTGTCGCTCATGGCGTCGGACACCGGCATCCCACGCTCGCGCGCCTTCGCGAGCAGCTTCTCCCGCGACAGGCCCTTGCCGTCGTCGCGCACCTCGATCAGGATCGAGCCGCCGCGATGCTCGGCAGAGAGCACGAGCGTGCCGACTTCCGGCTTGCCGGCGGCACGCCGTGCCTGCGGCGATTCGATGCCGTGGTCGACGGCGTTTCGCACCAGGTGCGTCAGCGGATCGGTGATCTTCTCGATCACGCCCTTGTCGAGCTCGGTCGCCTCGCCCCGCGTCTGGAAGTCGACCTTCTTGTCGAGCCGCGCGGCCAGGTCCCGCAGCATCCGCGGAAAGCGGTTGAAGACCACCGCCATCGGGATCATGCGGATCGCCATCACCGCTTCCTGCATCATGCGGGTGCTGCGCTCCAGGTCCGCGAGCGATCCGATCATCGTCTGGTGCTTCGCCGGATCGAGCGCGCGCCCGGTCTGCTCGAGCATCGCCTGCGTGATCACCAGTTCGCCGACCAGGTTGATCAGCTGGTCGACCTTGTCGACCGAGACGCGGATCGTGCCGGCGTCGGCGCCCTGCTTGTCCTGCCTGCCTGCGCCGCGCGCCGCGCCGGCACGCGCTGACGGCGATTCGGCGTGCCGGGCCTCCTGGCCAGCGGTCCCGCCGGCCGTGGACTGCCCGGGCGCCGGCGCGAAGCTGCCGCCATCATCGCCGTCGGATGCCGCCGGTACGTCGGCGCCCGACGCCGCAGGCGGCACCGGCGCGGTCGGCAGGTCGACGAAGAAGCCGTAGCTGCCGTCGGCCGCGTCGTTGCCCGATGCCTGCGCAGCGGGGGCATCGGCGACCGCCTGCGACGGCGACGCCTCGAACTTGACCAGACCGCGATCCAGGTGGAATGCCATCAGGTCGAGCAGATCCGCATCGCTGCTGCGGGTCGAGAGCTCGAAGCGGTAGGTTCCATCGGCCGGTGTCGTGCCCGCGTCGAGCGGCACGCATCGACCCAGCCCGTCGATCTCGTCGAACAAGGACAGCATCCCGCGGATCGCGTCCGGCGAAGCGCCCGGACCGACGACGAGGCCGAGGCTGCGTTCGGCGGCGGGAGCGG
The DNA here is from genome assembly GCA_050248115.1 of Lautropia sp. GTDB lineage: Bacteria > Pseudomonadota > Gammaproteobacteria > Burkholderiales > Burkholderiaceae_E > Lautropia. The sequence continues at coordinate 179,811 of JBFWSZ010000003.1, read as the reverse complement.
CTGCCGCCGCGGCCGCGGACTGCGCCGGCGGCAGCGGCGGCGGCGGTGCGGCGGCGACGGGCGCAGCCGACGGTGCCAGCTCTGCGAGCGCGGCGATCCGCGCCGCGAGCGGTGCGTGGTCGGGCACGGTGTCGACCGTGCCCTGGTGGCGGCCGAGCAGCGAACGCAGCGCGTCGCCCGACTCGAGCAGCACGTCGACCATCGACGGGTGCAGCGCGAGCTCGTGGCGGCGCAGTCGGTCGAGCAGCGTCTCCATCACGTGGGTGAGGCTCGCGACATCCTGGAAGCCGAAGGTCGCGGCGCCACCCTTGATCGAGTGCGCGCAACGGAAAATCGCGTTGAGCTGTTCGTCCTCGGGCTCGCCGACGTCCAGCGCGAGCAGCTGCGCTTCCATCTGCTCGAGGTTCTCCCCCGCTTCCTCGAAGAAGATCTGGTAGAACTGCGTGAGGTCGAGGTCGCCCGATGACGGGCCTGCCGGCGCGGTCGATTCCTGCATCGTCGTCACTCACGCGGCCGGTTGGCCGACCACCTTGTGGATCACTTCGGTCAGCCGACGCGGATCGAAGGGCTTGACCAGCCAGCCAGTGGCGCCTGCCGCCTTGCCCGCCTGCTTCATCGCGTCGCTCGATTCGGTCGTGAGCATCAGGATCGGCGTCCTCGCGAAGCGGGGATCGGCGCGAAGGCGCTTGACCAGCGTCAGGCCGTCGATGCGAGGCATGTTCTGGTCGGTGAGCACCAGATCGACCGTCCGCGTCGCGACCTTGTCGAGCGCGTCCTGTCCGTCGACGGCCTCGACCACGTCGAAGCCGGCGCTGCGCAGCACGAAGCCCACCATCTGTCGCAGCGCGGGCGAATCGTCCACCGCGAGTATCGAGATCATCGTCGTCTTCTCCACCTTCAAAAGAGCTCCACCGAGCCAGCATCCATTTCGCGTTGGGCGACCGGGCACGCACGCTCGACGAGCGCGACGGTCGGTTCGTCGCCGGCGAGCGCCCCCAGCCGGTCGGTCACCGCCTCGAGCCTCGCGACCACGTGCGTCAGGATCTGCCTGGCCATGTCAGGGAACTGCATCACCGTCAATGCGCTCGAGACCGCCTCGCGCGCCTCGAGCGCCTGCGGCGGCGCGTCGGCCGGCAGGTTCGCGAGGCAGCGCTCGGCCCTGAAGAACGCGCCCAGCAGGCCCCTCGCCGCATCGTCGACCAGCGCGTCCAGGCGCTCGAGATCGGTACGGGCGATGAGCAGCTGGTCCGCGAGGCCGACCGCCTCCATCGCGTCGAGCACCGAGGCAGTCGACGCCGCGCCCAGACCGTCGGTCGTGGTCGTGTCGTCGTCTGGTGGCTGCATGGATATCCCTTCGCGTGGTCTGAGGCAGAGATCGATGTCGATTCTGCGTCGCATGGACCTGGGGCGGCCTGCGGATCACCGGGACGAAATCCGTACAATTCGCCCATGCAGCCGCCCGAGCCTGGGATCGCGTTCCCGCCCGCCGTCGACGCGCCCGCGTCGCCACGGTTGCGACTGCTCGTGATCGAGGACACCGAGTCCGACTACGACCTGCTCGTGCACACGCTGCGGCGCGACGGGCTGAGCGCGCGGACGCTTCGCGTCGAGTCCGCCGAAGGGGTCGCGCGCGCCTTCGAGCGCGAACGGTGGGACGCGGTGATCTCCGACCACCAGCTGCCGGGCTACAGCAGCCTGGAGGCGCTCGAGCAGGTGCGCGCGCTGTCGCCCTGGTGCCCGTTCATCATCGTGTCCGGCGTGATCGGCGAGGACGTCGCGGTCGGCGCGATGCGCCGCGGCGCCGACGACTACCTGGTCAAGGGCCGGCTCGCGCGCCTGGTGCCGTCGCTGCTGAACGCGATCACCGCCGCCCAGGCCCGGCGCGAGCAGGCGCGGATCGCCGAGGCGCTGCGGGCCTCCCAGACCGCGCTGCGCGAACTGCTGACGCACCTGGACACCGCGATCGATGCGGAGCGCGCCGAGATCGCGCGCGAGGTGCACGACGAGATCGGCGCGGCGCTGACGGCACTGCGACTCGATCTCGACTGGATCGGCCGCCACGGCGATGCGGCCAGCGCCGCCCGCGCGGCGCAGTCCACCCGCACGCTGCTCGGCATCGTGGGGTCTGCGCAACGGCTCCAGCGCCGCCTGCGCCCGCCGGTGCTCGACCAGGGCTTGATCGACGGCCTTCGCTGGCTTTGCGAGGACCTCGACCGCCGCGGCGACGTGCGGGTGCGGTTCCGCAGCAACGTCGAGGCGATCGACGTCGACGCGCCGCACGCGCTCGCGGTGTTCCGCACGCTGCAGGAAGCGCTGACGAACGTGTCGCGCCACGCCGGCGCGACGCGGGTCGACGTCGACCTCCACGCCGACGCCGAGCACCTGTCGCTCGAGGTCGTCGACGACGGCCGGGGCATCGCCGACGCCGACCTGCACAAGGCCCACTCCTGGGGGCTGAAGGGCCTGCGCGAGCGCGCCGAGCGCGTCGGCGGGTGGATCGAGGTCTCGGCGTCGCCCGGCGCCGGCACCGTCCTCTTCCTGTGCCTGCCGATGCCGTCGGACGCGACGGTGCGCACACCGGTCGGAGCCGCGTCGTGATCAAGGTCGTCCTCGTCGACGATCACACGCTGATCCTGCGCGGACTGCGCGAACTGCTGGCCGACAGCGCGGGCATCGCCGTCGTCGGCGAGGCGACCGACTACGGCGGCCTTCGCGCGCTGCTTCGCGACACGTCGCCTTCGACCGAGCCGGACGTGATCGTCCTCGACATCAACCTGCCCGGGCGCAGCGGGCTCGAGGCGCTGGCCACGCTGACCGACCAGTATCCGCGGATCCGCACGCTGGTGCTGTCGCAGTACGCCGAGGAGCAGTACGGCCTGCGGGCACTGAAGGCGGGCGCGATGGGGTACCTGAACAAGGCCTGCGAGCCGACCCGCATCGTCCAGGCGATCCGCGACATCGCGGCCGGCAGGCGCTACGTCACCGACGAGCTGTCGCAGCTGCTGCTCACCGAGATCGGCGGCGCGCGGCCGGCGCTCGCCCACGAGGCCCTCTCGGAGCGCGAGATGCAGGTGATGCTGGCGATCGCGCAGGGCGCCCGCCTGTCGGCGATCGCGCTGCGGCTGTCGCTGTCGCCGAAGACCGTCAGCGTGTACCGATCGCGCGTGCTGCAGAAGCTGTCGGTCGGCGGTGCCGCCGACATCGCCGCCTACGCGCTTCGTCACAAACTCATCGAATAGCGCCGTCGAAACGTCTCTATCGCGACGACACGCCCGGGATTTCGGGTCGCGGACACCCGACGGCCAGCCAGTCGGCGCTACATTCGACACTGCCGCCTGTCGAGCCGCGGTATCGACGCCGGCTCCTGCGGCGCCCGGATTCTCGAAACGATGTCGAACTACCACCTGATCCCGGACCATGCGTCGGGGCCGCAGCGCTCCCGAAGACCGCAGCCCGCTTCGCTCGACGTATCCGGACCCGCCGGCGCGGCCGCCCGGCAGGGACCGGGCGGGCGCGCAGCAGGCCGGCTGACGGGCCTGTTGCGACGGCTGCTCGCGCCGCGCGACGCGATGCTGCGCCACGCGAGGCAGGCGTCGATCGGCCTGGGGCTGCTGAATTCGCTGCGCGAACCGCTGGCCTACGTGGTGCTGCACGCGGGGACGGTGCGCCTCACCGGCGGCAATCCGGCGCTCGAGCGGCTCGTCGAGCGCTCCAGCGCCGAACTGGCGGGGCTGTCGCTCGATCGCCTGGCCGTCGGCGTCGAGCCCGACTTCGACGAGCGGATCCACGACGCGCTGACCCGCCAGCAGCACTATTGCTGCCGTGCGCGGGTACTCGATCGATTCGGCGCGGCGCGGCCGGTGGTGCTGCGCGTCGAACCGGTCGCCGGCCTGTCGGCGACCGATGCGCGAGCGCTCGTCTACCTCGACCCGCTCGAGGCCGAGATCGAGCAGTTGCGCCTGATCGCCTCGCAGTTCGCGTCCGCGCAGCGCAGCCTGCGCGAGAAGTCCGACCGCCTGTCGAAGCTCGAGCAGGAACTCAACACCCTCGGCTCGATGATGTCGCACGACCTGCGCGCGCCGCTTCGCACGATCGACGGATTCGCCCGCATCCTCGCGGAGGACCACGCCGGCGAACTCGACCGCTTCGGGCGCGAGCACCTGTCGCGGATCCAGCACGGGGCGGCACGCATGAACCGGATGATCGACGCGTTCCGCGACCTGACGCTGGTCAGCGCGCAGTCGTTCTCGCCGATCCCGATCGACCTGAGCGCGCTCGCGCGCGACGTGGCCGCCGATGCGACCGTGCTGCCCGGCGAGCCGGGCACCGCAGCGCCGCCGGCGTCGACGCTGCGTCGCGAGCGGATCGAGGTCGAGGACGGCATGCACGTCGAGGCCGACCCGCAGATGATGCGTGTGCTGCTGACGAACCTGATCGCCAACGCGCTGAAGTTCAGCGCGCGGGTCGACCGGCCGCTGGTTCGCGTGGGCATGCGGCGCGACGCCGACGGACGCCGGATCGTGTTCGTCCAGGACAACGGCGCCGGCTTCGACAACCGCTTCGCGGAGCGGCTGTTCGGTCCGTTCCAGCGGCTGCACAGCGCGTCCGAGTATCCGGGCACCGGCATCGGGCTCGCGATCGCGCGGCGCATCGTTCGCCGCCACGGCGGCGAGATCTGGGCCGACGGCGCGGTCGGCCGCGGGGCGACCTTCTACTTCACGTTGCCTGGCTGATCGTCTCGCGCGCCGTCGACCCGGCGCAGGTCGCGCTCGCAGGTGATGCGCCCCTCGACGATCGCGTTCACGCACTCGGATTCGGAGATCGCTTCCTGCACCGTCCGGATCGCGATCCACGATGCCGCCTGCTCGCGCGAGAGACCGCAGCGCGCCATCACCATGCCGATCGCGATCAGGCGGGTCGCCTCGAAATCGGCATCCGGCGTCATGCGGCCGGGGCGCCACTCGGGCTCCTGGCCCCAGGTCGCGGCGGTACGCTCGATCGCCCGCTCGATCGCGGGAATGATGCGTGTCGGCTCGATCGGCTTGAACAGGTAGTCGACCGCACCCGCGCGCATCGCCCGGTCGACCAGTGCGTCGTCGCCGAACGCCGACAGGAACAGGAACGGCGTGCCGACGTAATCGCGCATGTACAGCGCGACGTCGAGGCCGGACTTGCCGTCCATGCGCATGTCGAGCAACGCGAGCCGCGGCCGATACTGGCGCGCGAGCAGGATCGCGTCGTCGCCGTTGTCCGCCTCGATCACCTGATATCCCGCCGCCTGCAACTGCTGGCTGAGCGTCATCAGCACCAGGCGGTCGTCGTCGACGAGCAGGATCAGGGGGCCTGCGCCTGGCCGGTCCGATGATTCAGGCATGGCGGGTTCGGAGGGGATCGGGTGAACCCCGGACTGTATCAAGCCCGGGGCGGGATCGGGTCGGCCGGCGTGACGAGAACCCATCCATTTGACCGTTGTTCCTCGAAACGAAACCTTCTGCCACGTCCAGGTATCAGGACCGTTACGTTTTCGGACCGACCAGCGCCTTCACCCCGTTCTCGATCATCGGCCAGGCGGCGTCGACGGCCTCGGCGCTGCCCTTGATGCCCAGTTCGATGTGCGGTCGCGAGCCGTCCTCGCCGACCGACGGCAGGCTGTAGACACGCACGCCGGGCACCGCGGCGCCGACCGCCTCCATGAGCGGCGCGATCCGGGACTCGGGCACGTCGTGGACCAGCAGCGAGCGGTCGACGACCGGCGCGCGGTGGTGCAGATGACGGTACGTCCCGTCCAGCACGGCAGCCGCCATCGGCCAGGCCATCACCGGGAAACCCGGCAGGAACCAGTGGTCGGCGACAGAGAAGCCGGGGATCCGGTTGTAAGGGTTCTCGATGATCCGCGCGCCCTCCGGGAACTCGCCCATGCGAAGGCGCTGCCGGTTCTCCGGCGTCGTCATGTCGGCGCTGCCCCGCCCCTGCGCCGCCATCTCGACGCAGCGCTCGGCGATGCGCTGCTCGGCCAGCGGGTGGAGTCGAAGCGCGCGCCCGAGCGCGAGCGCAGCCGCCTGGCGCGTGTGATCGTCCGGCGTGGCACCGATGCCGCCGAAGCTGAACACGACGTCCTGTCCGGCGAAGCTCTCGCGCAGCGCGGCGACGAGTTGCCCGCGGTCGTCGCCCAGGTAACGCGCCCAGGACAGCGCGAGGCCGCGCTCGGACAGCAGGCCGATCAGCTGCGCCAGATGCTTGTCCTTGCGCTTTCCGGACAGGATCTCGTCGCCGACGATGATCGCGCCGAAGCCGCGCACGGGCGCTGCCGGCGGGGGGGTCGATGGGGATTCGGAGGTCATGGGCATCCTGACGCGGGCTCGTTGCAGCCGCGATGATCGCCGATTTGCCGCCGCGGCCGGCACCGGACGCGCCGGTATCTCAGCCGCGCCCGCCCAGGCGCAACAGCCCGCGCCACTGCTGCCGCCAGAAGCCGCGCCCGTAGTCGCGGCCCTCGAGCTGGTCGCGTATCCCCGTCGGCACGAAGCCGGGCCGGAAGTCGGCGGTGCCGAAGAGGCGGTCCCAGAACGGGAAGATCACCGCGAAATTCACGCCGTGCGCGCGGCCCTCGTGCCCCGTCCCGATCGCGTGGTGCAGCCGATGGAAACTGGGGCTGACCAGCAGGCGGTCGAGCGGCGCGGCGAAGCGAAGCCGCAGGTTCGCATGCTGCAGGCTCTCGAGCACCCGCACCGCGATCACCAGCAGCACGAACTGCGCCGGCTCGACACCGACGAAGATCGACAGCGACGCGAGCACCAGGTCGCGCAGCAGCGAGTCGAGCACGTGGTTGCGCGAATCCGACCAGAAGGTCATCTGGCGCTGGCTGTGGTGGACCGCGTGCAGCGCCCACCACCACCGCAGCCGGTGCTGCCCGCGATGGATCCAGTAGTCGGCGAAATCGAGGACGAGCAGGTAGATCACGAAGCTCACGAGCGGCACGTCGGTCACGCCGGGCCAGAGCTGGTCGATGTTCGGGCGGCTGAAGCCCCACAGGCGCAGGCTCGCCTCGACGGCGTCCACCAGCGGCCGGACGAGCGCGAAGGCCAGGAACGCGAACAGGCCGAGCCGGTGCAGCAGCGTGTAGACGATGTCGACCCGCACCGCAGCCCGATCGACCAGCGGCTCTGCCGGCCATCGGCGCTCCAGCGCGCCGAGCACCACCACGAGGCAGGCGACCTCGATACCACCGAGCACGAACCACTCGCTCAGGTCGAACACGTCTTCGGCATACGACATCAACCCGAAATGGAACAGCAGCGGCTGCAGCACGCCTTCGAACAGCCAGGCCTGCAACGTGGCGACGAGCGACGCGATCATCGCGAGGCGGCGACGCGCGCCGGGTCGGCGAGGCGGTCGACGGTGTCGAAGCAGAGGCCCCTGGCGAGCAGCCCGTCGATCAGCGGCCCCAGCATCGGCGCCCACGGATCCTTTCGGCTCCAGATGCCCAGGTGCGCCATCAGCACGTCGCCGTCGCCGATGCGCGCGAGCGAATCGGCGAGCAGCCGCGCGTTCGGATGCCGATCGGACGGCAGTTCGTCGCCGAGAAAGCCGGCGTCGGTCCAGCCGACGTGCTGCCAGCCGCACGCCGACGCCGCATCGAACACCGCGCGCGGCCCCCTGCCCCCGGGCACCCGCCACAGCCGGCTGAGCGGCTGCCCGGTGAGCTCCCTGAAGCGGGTGTCGACCCGTTCGATCTCGGTGCAGACGGCCGCCGGATCCCACGCGCGCTGCACGCCGGCGTGCGCGCCGAACTGGGGCTTCGCGAGCACCCGCGGCGCACCGTCCGGCGCGGCCGGCGCCCGCCGGAAATAGACGTGATCGTGCGTGTGACTGCCGAACACGTGGCCCGCCGCGACGAGGCGCCGCCAGAACGCCGCGCGCGCGTCGGACAGCGCGTGGTCGGCGCGGGTCGTGCGCTCGTTCGCGAGGAAGAAGGTCGCCCGGATCCGGCGCCGCTCGAGCGTGTCGGCGATGTCCTCGGCGAAACGCATGTTGCCGGTGTCGAAGGTCAGGTAGACGGTGCCCTTGCAGCCCGGTCCGTTGCCGGCGCCCTCGGGCGGGCGCACGGCGCCGGCCGCGACGACGCCGCCCGCGGCCGAGACGGCTGCGGCGGCGAGTGCCAGGCGCGCGAGCCACGCGTGCGACGCACGCGCACGATCGCGGGGCCCGGCCGGCCTGGCGCCGACGGGCGCACCGCGCGACGCGGTGCCGGCGCGCCGGCCGATCGCGGCATCCATGCTCAGATCACCGGCGCACGGTTGTGCAGGTAGACGCCGTGAGGCGATCGGCCGACCGGGATGCGGCGGCTGATCGACCGCGACGGCAGGTCGAGCACGAGCACCTGCCTCGTCCAGCGCGCCGTCACCCACAGCGTGCGGCCGTCCGCGGCCATCTCCATGCAGTCCGGCCCCCCGGCAGCGCGTACCTCGTCGACCACCTTGCGTTCGATCATGTCGATCACCGAGATCGTGCCGGCGACGCGATTGCTGACCAGCAGGTGGCGTCCGTCGCCGACGCCGCGAAAGTTGTGCGCGCCGTTTCCGGTCCGGATCCGCGCCACGCGCCGGCGGGCACGCCAGTCGACGACCTCGACGCCGTCCTCGCCCATGATGCCGACGAACAGCAGCTGGTCGTCCGGGGACACGACGATGCCCGCAGGCTCCTGCCCGACCTCGAGGCGCCAGCTTTCGCGTCCCTGCTCGACGTCGATCGCGGCGATCTCGCGGCTGCCCTGCAGCGTCACGAACACGTGTCGGTTGTCGGCCGAGAACCAGATGTGGCTCGGCATGCTCGGCATCGGGATCCGGGCGGCGATCTGCTTTTCGCCGTCCCGGTATCGATAGACGTCGACCCGGTCGAGCCGGAGCGCGGCCGTCACGAACCACTGCTGGTCGGGCGAGAACGCGAGCTGGTAGGGATCGTCGATCTGGCGCATCCGCGACTGCACGCGCCCGTCGAGCGGGTCGAGGAAGAAGAGCTCGTCGGACGCCGAGCTCGCGACGATGAGGCTGCGCCCGTCGGGCGTCGGGTACAGGTGATGCGGCTCCTTGCCGACGGCCACCCTGCCCGCTTCCCTGTACAGCGCCTGGTCGATCAGCGAGACCGACGCATCGCGCGAATTCAGCACGATCACCTTGGGAAGCTGCGGCGCCGGTGGCGCCTGTGCGGCCGCGCGGCCCGCCTGCGAGAGGACGACCGCGAGCGGCAGCGCGCCCTGGAACAGGCGCCGTCGCCCGGGTCGGGCGACGGTCCGCACGGACGCGGACGAAGCCGCCACCGCCGCCGGATGCCGAAAATCGTCAGGAATCATCGTCGCCGCTCCCCAGCGGATCCTTGCCTCATCGAGCCTCGAGCCTTTCGAGCACCTTGCCCAGCCGCCGGGTCGACACCGGGTACGGGGTACGAAGCGTCTGCGCGAACAGCGATACCCTCAGCTCCTCGAGCAGCCAGCGGAAGCCCTCGAGCTCGGCGTCGGCCTCGCCCTGCGCGCCGCGCAGGCGCCGCTGCCACCGGCCCGCGAGCGCCCTGATCTCGTTCATCCGCGCCGCGTCGGCATCGGGCTGTTCGCGCACCCGGTCGAGCCGCATCACGACGGCCTTCAGGTAGCGCGGGAGGTTCGCGAGCGCGTCGAGCGGCGTCGTCGACAGGAATCCGTCCGGAAAGAGGCCGAGCAGCTGCGACTCGACGTCCTCGGACACGGCGGCGAATCCCTTGATCGACCCCAGCTTTCGACGCACGGCGCCGTATTCCTCGATGATCGTACGCGCAAGGCGCAGGAGCTCCTGCGCCGTCAGGTTGAAACGGGGCCGCCCGGACTCGAGCATCGCGTCGTAGGCGGCCTTCCCCGTCGGCACGCCGTCGGCCAGGAAACACCGAGCGATCGTCGCCGCCAGCAGCTGCTGCGAGAGGCCCTCGGACTGCCGGCCCGGCAGGGTCGAGAAGCCCAGCTCGAGGCGGGAATCCTTGCGCAGCTCGCGTTCGAAGAATCTTACCGGTTCGGCCAGCGCCAGCAGCACCAGCCGCCTGACGCCCTGGCGATGCCGACGGGTGGCGTCGGCGGGATCGTCGAAAACCTGCAACTCGACCGCGTCGCCGACATCCACCAGCGCCGGGTAGCCGATCAGCGTCCGGCCGGCCGCGTCGCGCAGCTCGATCAGGTCGGCGAGGTCGCCGAAGACCCAGGTCGTGCCGCGTCGCTGGGCCGGCGGCGCGCTCCCGGACGCGCTCCCGGACGCGCTCCCGGACGCCGACGCCGACGCCGACGCTGGCCCCTGCGCCGTCACGTTGCCGCGGGGCGCATCGCCGGGCGCCGCGGTGTCCGGCGTGGCAACGGCGTTCACGCGTTCGGCGACCCGTGCGAATGCGGCCTGGAAGCTGCCCCTCGCCTTCGCGCCGTGGCTCGCCCTGAGCTCCGCGAGGCGGCGCGACATCGCGAGCTGGCGTCCGTGTTCGTCGACGAGACGAAAGTTCATCGACAGGTGCGCCGGAACGGTCTCGAGCCGGAAGTCGCCTTCGCGCAACACCATCGCGAACTCGCGCTGCAGGTGACGGATCAGCGCGCCGAGCAGCGTCTGCCCCGACGGCACCTCGGCGTGCGCGTCGACGAACGCCGACACGGCGGCGTCGATCGGCTGCAGGCGCCGACGATGACGCGGCGCGAGCGAACGCAGCAGCACCTCGACCTTCGCCGCGAGCATCCCCGGCACCAGCCAGTCGCAGCGGGCGGCGTCGACCTGGTTGAGCGCGTACAGGGGGACGGTGAGCGTCGCACCGTCGTCGCTCGCGCCGGGTTCGAAGCGGTACTCGATGGCGAAATCGACGCCGCTCATGCGCAGCGCGTGCGGGAATCGCGCGTCGCCCAGTTCCTCGGCGTCGCGCCGCAACAGGGCGTCTTGCGAGAACTGCAGCCGTTCGTCGCCGCCGGCCTGCGCCAGCCAGCGCTCGAGCGCACGCGCGGTCGCGACCTCGGCGGGCACGCGCCGGTCGAACCACTCGAACAGCGCCTGCTCGTCGACCATCAGGTCGGGCCGGCGGCTGCGGTGCTCGAGCTTCTCGATCGCCGCGACGACGGCGCGGTTGTGACGCACGAACGGTCGATCGACCGGCCACTCGCTCGGCACCAGCCCCTCGCGGATCATCAATTCCCGTGCCAGTACCGGGTCGACCGGATCGAGCGGCCGCCGGCGCCCGCTGTACAGCACCAGGCCATAGACGACGCCACGTTCGTTCGCCATCGTGCGCCCGCCGCGCCGGTCCCAGTGCGGGTCGGACCAGCTGCGCTCGATCAGGTGCGCGCCGGCCTGCTCGATCCACGCCGGCAGCACCGGCGCCACCGTGCGCGCGAGCAGCCGGCCGGTATCGACGAGTTCGGCCGCCATCACCCACCGCGAGCGCCGCGACGGCTCCGGCTCGCGCGTCTTCGCCGGAGTGCCCGTCGCCGCCGGCTGCCGCGCCCCGGGCGTGCGCCGTCCCTCGACCGCGGCGCCCGCGCCGCTGCCCCCGACGACTTCGCCGCCAGCCGCGCGGTCGTCCGCGCCACCGGCGCTTGCGCCACGGCGCCGCGCGAGCGCGCTCGACGGGTGCAGCAGGAACTTCTGCTGGTGCGCGCCGAGGAACACGGCAGCGCCCGGCGGACCGCCTTCCTGCGCCTGGGGCGCGCGCTGGCCGATGTTGCCGAGCAGGCCGGCGAGCAGCGCGGCGTGAACGGCGTCGGCCCGCGCCGCGCCGATCGGCGCGAGCGCGTCGGCCGGCCGCGCCGCCGGCGTTTCTGCACGGGCGTCGCCAGGCGCACCGGCGCCGCCGGCGTCTTCGTCGTCGCCGCCAGGCGCGCCCGTGGGCAGCCAGCGCAGGTCGCGCAGCATGCGGTGCAGTTGCGCGTGGACGTCGCTCCGTTCGCGCAGGCGCCGCACCGACAGGAACTCGCGCGCGAGCCTGGCGGCCATCGCGCGGTGCGATTCGCCGCGCGCCGCGCGCTCGGCGAGCTGCTGCTGCCAGTAGCGCCACAGCCGGATCAGCGCGAGAAAGTCCGACCCGGCCTCGGCGAACCGTGCGTGTGCCTGATCGGCCGCCGCCGCGAACGCCGGCGGGCGCTCGCGCGGGTCCTGCGTCGACAGCGCGGACGCGATCACCAGCACGTCCTGCAGGCAGCCGGCGTCGCGTGCGGCCAGCAGCATGCGCGCCGTGCGCGGGTCGACCGGGAAGCGCGCGAGCTCGCGCCCCTGCCGCGTGATCGCGTGGCGCGCGTCGACCGCGCCGAGCTCGAGCAGCAGCGCGTAGCCGTCGGCGATCGCGCGCGGCGACGGCGGATCGAGGAACGGGAACGCCTCGACGTCGGCGAGCCCGAGCGCGTGCATGCGCAGGATCACCGAGGCGAGCGAGGAGCGCAGGATCTCCGGATCGGTGTAGCGCGGCCGCCGGGCGAAGCCGGCCTCGTCGTAGAGCCGGATGCAGACGCCGTCGGCGACGCGACCGCAGCGGCCGGCGCGCTGGTTCGCCGCCGCCTGCGACACCGGCTCCACCAGCAGCTGCTCGACCTTGCCGCGGAGTCGATAGCGCTTGACGCGCGCGAGACCGGTGTCGACGACATAGCGGATGCCGGGCACGGTCAGCGAGGTTTCGGCGACGTTGGTCGCGAGCACGATCCGCGCGCGCGAGCCGGTCGCGAACACCTTCTGCTGGTCGGCTGCGGACAGCCGCGAGTACAGCGGCAGGACTTCCGCGTCGCGAAGCGCCCCCGCGTGGCGCGCGAGGTGTGCGGCGACGTCGCGGATCTCGCGCTCGCCGGGAAGGAAGACGAGGACGTCGCCACGCCGCTCGCGCCACAGCTCGCGGATCGCGGACTCGATCGCCGCCGGCGTCGACGTCTCGTCCTCGGCGTCGGCGCGCTCGCCGGGCGCGTCGTCGCCCACCGGGCGCCAGCGGATCTCGACGGGGTGGAGCCGGCCCGAGACCTCGATGATCGGCGCCGGTCCGGCCGCCGCGCTGCCGTTCGCCGCCCCCGGGGTTCCGGCATCGTGCGCCGGCACCGAGAAATGCGCCGCGAAGCGCTGCGCGTCGATCGTCGCCGAGGTGATCACGAGCTTGAGGTCGGCGCGCCGCGGGCCGTCGACGAGCCGCTTCAGGTAGCCGAGCAGGAAGTCGATGTTCAGGCTGCGCTCGTGCGCCTCGTCGACGATGATCGTGTCGTAGCGCGAGAGAAGCGGATCCGACTGGCTCTCGGCGAGCAGGATGCCGTCGGTCATCAGCTTGATCCGGGTCGCCGCGTCGATCTTCTCGCCGAACCGGATCCGGTAGCCGACGTCGGTGCCGAGCGGCGTGCCCAGCTCTTCGGCGATGCGGGCGGCGACGCTGGTGGCGGCGATCCGTCGGGGCTGCGTGTGGCCGACGATGCCGCCGCGCCCGGAGCCCGGATCGGGCCGGCCGCGGCCGGCGGCGAGGCAGAGCTTCGGCAGCTGGGTGGTCTTGCCCGAACCGGTTTCGCCGCAGACGATCACGACCGGATTGGCACGGATCGCGGCGACGATGTCGTCTGCACGCGCGCTGACCGGCAGCGCCGCGATCGACGCGGCGAGCTTCGGATCGGGGGCCACCATCACGGTGAAATTATAATGTCGCGCCCGCACCCGCCCTCGCCGCCCCCGACCGCGCGGCGGCCACCCCTTTCACAAGGCGCATCATGAACGATCCCGTCCCGAGCGGCGCGCTGCTCGGCACCCAGACGCCGAACGAGCAGTTCGTCGCCTGGCTGCGCCAGGTGGCGCCGTACATCCACGCGTTCAGGGGAAAGACCTTCGTGATCGCGGTGCCCGGCGAACTGGTCGTCGCGCAGCGCCTGAACGCGCTGGTACAGGACCTGTCGCTGCTGCAGGCGCTGGGCATGCGCATCGTCGTGGTCAACGGCTGCAGGCCGCAGATCAACGAGCAGTTGCGCCTTCGCGGCCAGGAGCCCCGCTACCACAACGCGCTGCGCATCACCGACCAGGTCGCGCTCGAGTGCGCGAAGGAAGCCGCCGGCGAGATCCGCCACGACATGGAAGCCGCGTTCTCGCAGGGGCTGCCGAACACGCCGATGGCGTATTCGTCGATCCGCGTCGTGTCGGGCAACTTCCTGCTCGCGAGACCGGTCGGCATCGTCGACGGGGTCGACTACGCGTACAGCGGACTCGTGCGCAAGGTCGACGCGCAGCAGATCCGGCGTTCGCTCGACAACGGCCTGGTCGTGCTGCTGTCGAACATCGGCTACTCGGCGACCGGCGAGGCGTTCAACCTCACGATGGAGGACGTCGCGGCGGCGACCGCGATCGCGCTCGACGCCGACAAGCTCGTCTACGTCACCGAGATCGACGGCGTGCACGACGCCGCGGGCGACATCCTGACCGAGATCTCCGAGGACGACGCGAAGCGGATCCTGTCGGGCAACGATCTGCCCGACATCACCCGCCACTACCTGAAGCACGCGCTGCGCGCCTGCGAAGGCGGCGTCGCGCGCTCGCACATCGTGCCCTTCGCGCTGGACGGCTCGGTGCTGCTCGAGTTCTTCCTGCACGACGGCGTCGGCTCGATGATCGTCGAGGAGACGCTCGAGGCGCTCCGGGAAGCGACCATCGACGACGTCGGCGGGATCCTGTCGATCATCCAGCCGCTCGAGGACGACGGCACGCTGGTCAAGCGCGATCGCGCGCTGATCGAGGCCGAGGCCGGCAACTTCACGGTGATCGAGCACGACCGGGTGATCTTCGGCTGCGCGGCACTGTATCCGTTCCCCGACGAGCGCATGGCGGAGATGGCCTGTCTCGCAGTCAATCCGCAGACCCAGGGCCAGGGCGACGGCGAACGCCTGCTGCAGCGGATCGAGCAGCGCGCCCGCGCGATCGGGATCAAGCGCCTCTTCGTGCTGACGACCCGCACCGCGCACTGGTTCCTCAAGCGCGGCTTCACGCTCGGCTCGGTCGACGATCTACCCGTCTCGCGCAAGAAGCTCTACAACATGCAGCGGCGATCGCAGGTACTCTTGAAGAATCTCTAGGGGTGCCGCCCCACGGCCGGCCCCCTGCCGAAAGCCCCTCCGTCCAGTCCCACCGGAATCCGATCCATGGCACGAACCGTCCAATGCATCAAGCTCGGCCGCGAGGCCGAAGGCCTCGACTTCCCGCCGTACCCCGGCGAACTCGGCAAGAAGCTCTACACGAACGTCTCCAAGGAGGCCTGGCAGGGCTGGCTCAAGCACCAGACGATGCTGGTCAACGAGAACCGGCTGAACCTCGCCGACGTGCGTGCGCGCAAGTACCTCGCGACGCAGCTCGAGAACTACTTCTTCGGCGAGGGCGCGGAGCAGCCCGCCGGCTACGTGCCGCCGGGGGGCTGAGGCGCGAACGGCGCCGGCGTCAGAGCGACACCGTCCGGGAACGCACGCCGTCCTCCGCCGCGACCAGCAGCAGATCGGCGCGGCGACGCGCGAACAGGCCGACCGTGACCACGCCCGGCCACTGGTTGATCTCGCGCTCGAGCTGTTCCGGGTCGGCGATCTCGAGGCCGCTCGCATCCAGGATCTGGTTGCCGTTGTCGGTCACGAACCCCTCGCGGAGCACCGGCGTCGCGTCCAGGTGAGCGAGCCGCGTCGCGACCAGTTCGCGCGCCATCGGGATCACCTCGACCGGCAGCGGAAATCGCCCGAGCACCGTGACCTCCTTGCTCGCATCGACGATGCAGACGAACAGGCGGCTCGCCTCGGCGATGATCTTCTCGCGCGTCAGCGCGCCGCCGCCGCCCTTGATCAGCGCAAGGTTCGGGTCGACCTCGTCGGCGCCGTCGACGTAGACGTCGATCGCACCGGCGTCGTTCAGGTCGACGACCTCGATGCCGCGTTCGCGCAGCAACGCGGCGCTCCGCTCCGAGCTCGAGACCGCGCGCGGGAACTCGGTGCGACGCTCGCCCAGCGCGTCGATGAAGTGCGCGACGGTCGAACCCGAGCCGACGCCGACGATGCGGTGCGGGCGAAGGTGTGCGATCGCCGCCCGTGCCGCCAGGCGCTTGAGGCGATCGGCCCGTGCGAGGTCGGCGGGCGACGGCGCGCCCGGCGTCGACGCATGCTGCTGGCCTGGGTGGTTCATCGCGTTCCCGATTGGTGTGTGCTGGATTCGGCACGGGCCCGCGCGAGCCCGCGTACGGTGCGATCCTAGACGAGGATCGGCTCGAGGCTCGCGCCGGGCAGTCGCGCCGCGTGCGCCAGCGCGCGCGACCGACCCCACCACGCCGCGAAGTCGGCGGCCGCGAGCGGCTTGCTGTAGTAGTACCCCTGCACCAGCTGGCAACCGGCCTTCTGCAACGCCGACAGGTCGTCCTGGTTCTCGACGCCTTCGGCGACCGTCGCGAATCCCAGCGCAGAGCTGAGCGCGACGATGCCGCGCACGACCATCAGCCGCTGCGGGTGCGTCTGCACCTCGCTGATGAACGAGCGATCGATCTTCAGGCAATCGAGCGGCAGTTCGGTCAGGTAGGCGAGCGACGAGTAGCCGGTACCGAAGTCGTCGAGCGCGAGCCGCACGCCCATCGACTTGAGCATGCGCAGCGCGAGGATCGCCGGCTCGATGTCCTGCATGACGTCGGACTCGGTGAGCTCGAGCGTGAGCGTCGACGGCGCGAGCTGGGTCGCCTCGAGCGCCTGCGTCACCGCCCTGACCAGCGACGGCTGGCCGAGGTGGCGCACGTTGATGTTGACCGACACGCTGGTCAGCCCGACACCCGCCAGCTGCCAGCGACGCACCTGCTGCAGCGCCTCCGACACGGCCCACTCGCCCATCCTGAACACCAGCCCGCTCTCCTCGGCGAGCGGGATGAACGAGGTCGGCGACAGCAGCTGGCCGTTGCGTACCCAGCGCATCAGCGCCTCGGCGCCGGCGACCCGCCCGGTCCGCGCCTCGACGATCGGCTGGTAATGGAGCACCAGCTCGCTGCGGTCGACCGCCGCGTGCAGCGCCGCCTCCAGGTCGAAGCTCGCGCGCAGGTCGTTGCCGAACTCGGGCGAGAACAGGACCGCGACGTTGCCGCCCCGGCGCTTGGCGATCCCCAGCGCGACGTCGGCCTTAGCGAGCAGGCCCTCGATGCTGCGCGCATGGAACGGGTACAGCGCGACACCGATCGAGCAGCGCAGCAGCATGTCGAGGCCGTCGAAGCTCAACGGGTGGCGCAGGTGCGCGAACGCGATGTCGGCGATCTTCTCGGCGGCCGCCTCCGACGGCAGGTCGGGGAACATCAGCGCGAACTCGTCGCTCGCGAGCCGCCCGATGACGAGCTTCCCGCCGCTCAGGTTACGGAACGCGTGCTGCAGACGCTGGCCGACCTCGACGAGCACCCGGTCTCCAGTGCGCTGTCCCATCGAGTCGTTCAGCCGCTTGAAGCGATCGACGTTGACGAGCACGATCGCGGCACACCCCTGGCCGCTTCGCGGCCGTCGCAGCGCCGCGTCGCCCTGCTGCAGGAATCCGGTGCGGCTCGACAGGCCGGTCAGCGGGTCGGTCAGCGCCTGCGTGCGCAGCGCCCGGACGCTCGCGTGCGCGACCTGCGCCATGTCCCTGACCCGGTCGAGCTGCTCGCGGCTGTCGGCGAGCGCCGCCTGGGCCTTCGCCGCGCGCGCGAGATGCAGCAGCCGCTCGGCGAGCAGCGTCCACTGCAGGGACTTGACGCAGAAATCGTTGACGCCGACCTGGAACGCGCGATCGATCAGCGAGTCGTCGTCGCGTCCGGACAGCATCACGATCGGGATGCGACGCTCGCCGATGCGCTCGCGCAGTCGGGCGACGGCCTCGAATCCGTCCGCGTCGGGGAGGATGTCGTCGACCAGCACGGCGTCGGGTGCGATGCGCTCGAAATCGGCGAGCGCCTTCGCCAGGTCGTCGCGGACGTTCACGTCCATCCCTCGCTCGCCGAGCCCGACCGTGACCAGGTGCTGCCACGCCGGATCGTCCTCCAGCAGCAGCACGCGCAGTCCGGCGGCATCCGATTGCAGTGGCGAGTCAGGGTCCAAGGCAGGGCACGTCGGTTGAGACCGGTTTCGAAGGCGCAGCGGCGCGCGTCCGGCGGACCGGCGCGCCGCAGTTATGATGCGGCATGCGCGCCTCCCGCACGTTCCGGTATTGTCGTCCAAATGCGTTGCCACCCATTCCTGCCGGCCCTGCTTCGTACCGCGTCGCCGTTGCGGAGAGGCCGCCGTGCACCGGCCTGGGGTGGCGGGCGCGCGACACGCCTCGCGGCATTGCGGCGACCTCGGCCCGTGGCGGCGGCCGGCGCCTCGCGCGATGCCTGGTGGCAGCCGGCGCCCTCGCGGCATCCGGCCTGGCACTGGCCGAGGACCTCCAGGGTCGCAGCGCGACCGAGGGACTGGCGGCCTCGCGCGAGCGCCAGGCCCTCGAACGCCTCGAACCCGGTACCGACAACCGGGTGACGCAGGCGGCGATCGGCATCATCGCCGACTACGGGCCGATCTATTCCGGCGCGTCGCGGTACGGCTTCTCGCAGTCGCTCGGCGCGCAGATCACCTGGCGCGGCTACACGATCAGCAGCGCCAGCGTCGCGCGAGCGTCGGCCACCGTCGGCGACACCCGCAATTCGGGTGGCACCGGGCTGACCGGACCGCTGGTGCGGCGCAACCGCTTCGCGTTCGGCTACGGCGCGTCGATCAACAAGGGACGAAGCGTCAACGACGAAGACCGCGCGCTCGGGCTCAAGCCGCTGCCGGCGACGATCATCGGACGCCTGCGGATGCGCTACTACTTCGACGACAACGTCACGCTCACCGCGACGCTGGTCGGCGACGTCCTCGGCAAGCAGAACAGCGTCGAACTGCCGATCGGCATCGGCTGGACGCGCGCGCTGTCGACGTCGCTGCCCGGCAAGATGGCGCTGGTGCTGGACGCGGGCCTCAACATCACCAACCGCTCGAGCATGGACAACTCCTACGGCATCGGTCCCGCCGAGCGCGAGGCGAGCGGCCTGCCGCTGTACCGACCCAAGGCGGGGGTGCGCGAGCTCGCCGGCTCGGCGACCATCATCTACGAGCCTTCGCCCGACTGGGTGTTCGTGTCGCGCCTCGCGATCGTGAAGCTCGTCGGGCCGGCAGCGGCGAGCCCGCTGGTCACGCAGACCTGGCAGCCGTCGATGTTCTTCGGCTTCGCTCGCCGTTTCAATTTCGACTGAACCGGCTGGCGCGATGAAGATCGGCGTATCGAACCTGCTCTGGACGCGAACGCACGACCTTCGCGTCGCCGGCCTGCTGAACCGACGCGGCATCGACTGCATCGACGTCGCGCCGACCCGCTACTTCCCGGCGGACCGGCCGCCGGCGCCCGAGGAGATCGCCGCGGTCCGCACGTTCTGGAAGGCCCGAGGCATCCGGATCGTCGGCATGCAGTCGCTGCTGCACGGAACCAGCGGCCTCGCGCTGTTCGGCGACGAGGCCGCCCGCGCCGGCATGCACGCGCATCTGGCGCGGATGATCGGGATCGGCGCCGGGCTCGGCGCGACGCGGCTCGTCTTCGGAAGCTGGCAGAACCGCCAGCGTCGCGAGCTGTCGCTCGCCGACGCGATCGCGCGCGCGGCGACCTTCTTCCGGCCGCTCGCCGAGCTGGCCGCCGGGCGCGGCATGCAGCTCGGCGTCGAACCGATCCACGCCGGGTACGGCAACGACTTCCTCGTCGACCACGACGAAGCGGCGGCGCTCGTCGACGCGGTCGATTCGCCGGGATTCGGCCTGGTGCTGGACGTCGGCTGCGCCGGACTGGCCGGCGAGGACCTGGACGCGGTCGTCCTGCGTCACGGCCACCTGGTCGGACACGTGCAGCTCGCCGAGCGCGACCTCGCGCCGCTCGCAGGCGATAATCGCTGGCACGAGGTGGCGGGCCGCGCGCTCGGTGCGCGTGCGCCCGGGCGAGCGGGCGTGCCGCCACCGATCGCCTGCATCGAGGCGCTGACGCCGACCGACGCCGACCCGCTCGACACGGTCGCGGCCTGCCTCGACGTCGCCCGGCGCTGGTACGCGGGCAACTGAACACCCCAAGAGGAGTCGACGCCGATGGACCTGAACTACTCCCCCGCCGAAGAGGCGTTTCGCACCGAGGTGCGCGACTGGCTGGCAGCGAACATCCCGCCGGAGCTGTCGGAGAAGGTGCTCAACTACCGCGAACTCGGCAGGGAGGACATCCTCCGCTGGCACCGCATCCTGGCCGCCAAGGGGTGGGTCGCCCCGGCCTGGCCCGAGGAATGGGGCGGCACCGGCTGGGACGCGGCACGCAAGTACATCTTCGAGGAGGAGTGCGGGCTCGCCGGCGCCCCGCCGCTCGTGCCCTTCGGACTGTCGATGTGCGGCCCGGTGCTGATCCGTTTCGGCACGCAGGCGCAGAAGGAGCGTTTCCTGCCGCGCATCTACAAGGGCGAGGACTTCTGGTGCCAGGGCTACTCGGAGCCGGGATCGGGCTCGGACCTCGCGTCGCTGAAGACGCGCGCCGAACGCCGCGGCGACAAGTACCTCGTCAACGGCCAGAAGATCTGGACGACGCTGGGGCAGTACGCCGACTGGATCTTCTGCCTGGTCCGCACCGACACCGGCACGAAGATCCGCCAGGAAGGCATCAGCTTCCTGTTGATCGACATGAAGACGCCGGGGATCACGGTACGCCCGCTGATCCTGATGGACGGCGGACACGAGGTCAACGAGGTGTTCTTCGAGAACGTCGAGGTGCCGGCCGAGAACCTGGTACACGAGGAAGGCAAGGGCTGGACCGTCGCCAAGTTCCTGCTCGGGCACGAGAGGCTCAACACCGGCCGCGTCGGCGCGTCCAAGCGCGAGCTCGCCACGCTGAGGAAATTCGCGTCGACCCGCCTGCGCGGCGGCAGGCCGGTGATCGAGGACCGGCGCTTCGCCGACGCGATCGCCGAGCTCGAGATCGACCTGATCGCGCTCGAGGTGACCAACCTGCGCTACCTCGACCAGCTTCGCGGCGGCAAGCCGCCGGGCGCCGAGGTGTCGCTGCTCAAGATCAAGGGCACCGAGATCCAGCAGCGACTCACCGAACTGATGATGGAGGCCGCGGGTCCGCTCGCGCACCGCATCGCGCCGACCGACACCGCGCAGTGGCGCGAACGGTCCTTCGACGCCTTCGCCGCATCGCTCGGCAAGCGCTACTGCAACTTCCGCAAGACATCGATCTACGCCGGGTCCAACGAGATCCAGCACAACATCATGGCCAAGATGATGCTTGGTCTCTGAACGGAGCGACGAGACGATGGATTTCGAACTGAACGACGAGCAGCGCCAACTGGCCGATTCGCTCGAGCGCATGCTGGCGCAGCACTACGACATGGATGCGCGAAAGCGCATCATCGCCGACCCGGGCGTGCACGGTGCCGCCGTGTGGAAGCAGCTCGCCGAGCTCGGCATCCTGTCGATTCCGCTGTCCGAGGCCGCCGGCGGCTTCGGCGGCGGCGCGGTCGACCTGATGCAGCCGATGGCGCTGCTGGGGCGGTCGCTGGCGGTCGAACCGGTCAACGCGCACCTGAGCGCGTGCGTGCTGCTCGACCGGCTGGCCACAGCCGGCGACGCGACGCCGGCGCGCGCCGCCGAGCGCGAGCTCCTCGCGGCCTGCGGCCAGGGCAGCGCGCGCCTCGCGTGGGCGCGCGTCGACGGCAGCGGCGACGTCGGCGTCGACGACCCGCTGCGTGCGAGCGGCGGCGGCGCGGGCACGACGCTCTCGGGCACCAAGGTCGACGTCGAAGGCGCGGCGGAGGCGGACTGGCTCGTCGTCAGCACCGACGACGCCGTCTACCTCGTGCCGGCCCGCACCGAGGGGATCACGATGCGTTCGAGCCGGCTGCTCGACGGCCGCCGCAGCGCCGACGTGTCCTTTCGCGCGGTCCGGCTGCCCGCGGCCGGCGCCGGCGCCGGCGGTCCGATCGCCGGCGACGCGGCGGCGGCGATCCGCGAGGCACTGGACTTCAGCGCGGCGCTGGTCTGCGCCGAGGCGATGGGCGTGATCGACTACGCGTGCGAGGCGACGCTCGAGTACCTCAAGACCCGCAAGCAGTTCGGCGTCGCGATCGGCAATTTCCAGGTACTGCAGCACCGGATCGTCGACCTCTACATCGAGCTCGAGCAGGTCCGCTCGATGAGCGCCCTCGCCTGCTCGCGGGTCGACGCCGCGCGTGCCGGCCTCGTCGACGCCGCGGCGCGCGAGCGGTCGGTCGCCGCCGCGCGCGTGCTGGTCGCGCGGGCGACCCGCAAGGTCGCCCAGGAAGCGGTGCAGATGCACGGCGGCATGGGCATGGCCGAGGAGATGAAGATCTCGCACGCCTTCCG
This sequence comes from Lautropia sp., assembly GCA_050248115.1. Classification (GTDB taxonomy): domain Bacteria; phylum Pseudomonadota; class Gammaproteobacteria; order Burkholderiales; family Burkholderiaceae_E; genus Lautropia. The sequence continues at coordinate 157,427 of JBFWSZ010000003.1, read as the reverse complement.
CCGGCTCACCGTCCTCGGCCAGCAGGGGGAGTCCGCGTCGAGCTTCCTGGACCGCTTCATCGCGTCCGGCGCGGCGACGGCCTGATCGGGTAAGTTATCGGTTGTCGGCGCTTTCGCCACAGGGGCCCCGTGCTCCCGGCGAAGTCGCCGCCCACCGAAGCGACCCGGGTAACACCATGCTTTTTCAGGCCTGTGCCTACTGCGATCATCCGAATCCGGTGGGCACCAATTTCTGCAACGATTGCGGCGCCGCGCTCCACCTGAAGCCGTGCCGGCGCTGCGGGGCCGTCACCGTCGCGAAGGCCTCGCACTGCCCTTCGTGCAACGCGGCCTTCGCGCCGCGCCCGGTGATGGACCTGGACATCCCGTGGGCCGCGGGTCGCGGGCAGCCGGTGGCGCCGCCAGGCCGGCTTGACGCGCGCCAGGGCGAACCGCATCCCTTGCCGGGCCTGCCGCTGCAACGCGCGGGCGACGCGACCCGACTGCCGCCGGACGCCACCGCCGGCGTGAGCGAGGAAGCGCTCGAGGCGACCCGCCGGCTGATCGAGAAGGCCAGCCTGCGCGAGCGCCACGTCGGCGGCGACGTCGACGGCGACGGGCCCGCCACGCTGACGCGAAGCGAACTGGTGATGCCGCCGCCCCGCGCCCCGTCGCCACCCGGCGGCAAGACGCCCCCGGCGACGGCCGACCGGGGTACGGCCGACACCGCGGCGCGCGCCGCGGGCCCGTCGGTCGTGCACGCGGCCGCCCGCGCGGGCGTGCCGATCGCGCCGCCCGCGCGCGGCCAGATCATCGCGCTCGAGCCACCCGTGCCGGCAGGCGGCCGCAGGCTTCGCCCCGGCATCGTGCTGACCGCACTCGTCGTCGTCGCGTTCGCCGCCATCGCGGTGCTGCTGTCCGGCCTTTTCGGAGAACGCGCGGCGCCGCCGTCGACCGTCGGTCGCGTCACGCCGGCGGCAGCGCAACCGGCCCCCACCGACACGCCGCCGTCCGGCGCGCCCGACGCGCGACCCGTGGCGCCGGCATCGGCCGCACGCGCCGGTTCGTCGGCGGCCGCGCGCGAGACCGAAGGCGCGGACGAGGCTCAGGACACGAGCCTCGGTGCCGGCAACGCTGCCGGTGCCGGTACCGGTGGCGTTGCCAGTGGCGGTGCCGAGCGGATCGCGAAGCCGGCGGCCGCACGACCCGCGCCGTCGCCGGACCCGACGTCGACGCCCGTTAGGCCCGCCGCCGAGGCCGTACCGACCCCGGTGCCGTCGGCGAACCGGGCACCCTCGACCGCAGCGCCCGCTGCCGAAGCGCCCGTGACCGAAGCACCCGTGACCGAAGCCCCACAAGCCGCTGCGCCCGCGGCGAAGGCGCCCGGCGCGGACGCGTCCGCCACGCCGACGCCCCCCGCAGCGCCCGCCTGCCCTCCGGCGCTGCAGGCGCTGAGCCTGTGCGACAAGTTGCCGCGCTGAACGGCACGCCAGCCGACCCGACGCCATGAACCTGGACTCCGCCATGCCCCTCCGTTCGCCCGCCACGGCCCTCTCGTCCTCGTCACGAGCCGGATCCGGCAAGCGCCGGCTGCGCGGCGCGCTCCTGAGCCTTGCCGCGATCGCGATCGCCGCATTCGCGGCGCCGGCGTCGGCGATCGACTACAAGATCGTCACCGCCTCCGAACGCGGTACCTACATCCAGATCGGCAAGGACCTCGGGCGGCTGGTCGCGCCGGCGGCCGACATCCGCCTCGACGCCCTTCCCTCGGCGGGATCGGCCGAGAACGTGCGGCGACTCCGCTTCGAGCCCGGGGTCAAGTTCGCGCTGGTGCAGTCGGACGTCTACCAGGCCTTTCTCGACCAGGCGGCCGGCGGCAACCAGGACGCACGCGGGCTGATCACGCCGCTGCGGGTGATCCTGCCGCTGTACAACGAGGAGATCTACTTCGTCGCGCGACGCGACGCGCCCTTCGACTACGTCCACCAGATCGAGGGCCAGCGCATCGGCGCGGGGCCGCTGGGCAGCGGCACCGCGCTCACCACGACGACGCTATACCGGCAGATGTTCGGCAAGCAGTTGCCGCAGGACCGGACCGCGTACCTGTCGAACGAGGAGGCGCTCTCGAAGCTCGTCACCGACAAGTCGGTCGACGTCGTCGTGATCGTCGCCGGGCAGCCGGCGAAGGTGCTCGCGGACATGAAGCCGGAGGCGCGCGAACTGATCAAGCTGCTCGCCTTCGACCCCGACGCCGACGCCGGCAAGGCCGCGCTCCAGACCTACTTCAACGCGAGCGTCAAGGCATCGAGCTATCCGAACCTGCTCGACGGCGACCTGCCGTCGCTCGCGGTCAAGGCCTTCCTCGTCACCTACAACTACACGCAGCCGGCAACGCTCGAGACGATGACCCGTTTCGGCGAGTCGCTGTGCCGGAACTTCGGCGCGCTGCAGCGCGACGGGCACCCGAAGTGGAAGGAAGTCGAACTCTCGCTGCCGCCGCTGGGCCGCGGCTGGAAGTACTTCGGCGCAACCTCCAGGCCGATCGCGCAGTGCGGGCAATCGGCGGCGACCGGTGGAGCCGGCCCCGGGCCGCGCAGCCGCCCGGCGACCTGCAGCCAGCAGGAGCGCGTGCTCGGGCTGTGCCGTTAGGCGGCGCCGGATCGACCCATCGATCGACCCGTGCCGGGTCGAACCCGCGACCCGGCCCGCGACCCAGCCTGCGACCCGGTCCGCGCCCGGGGTCGCGACGCGGTCATTCCGGCAGCGCGTCGAGGTCGATCCAGCGCCGTTCCGCCCACGAGCGCAGGCCCGCCTCGACCAGCTGCACGCCCTTGGCGCCTTCGCGCAGGCCCCACGGAAACGGCGCGTCTTCCTCGACGTGGCGGATGAAGCACTCCCACTGTGCCCTGAACGCATTGTCGAACACGACCGTGTCCGGCACCTCCTGCCAGCCCGCGAAGAAATCGATCGGCTGCGGCAGGTCGGGGTTCCACACCGGTTTCGGGGTGTTCACGCGGGGCTGCGTGCGGCATCCGCGCAGCGTCGCGACCGCCGAGCCGTGGGTGCCGTCGACCTGCAGCGTCAGCAGGTCGTCGCGACGCACGCGAACGCACCAGGAGCTGTTGAAGTGGGCGATGACGCCGTCGGCGGTCTGGAAGGTGGCGTAGGCGGCGTCGTCGGCGGTGGCCGCGTAGGGTTTTCCGTCTTCGCCCCACCGCGTGGGGATGTGCGTCGCGCCCAGGCACGAGACGCTGGTCACGTTCCCGAACAGGTTGTCGACGACGTACCGCCAGTGGCAGAGCATGTCGAGGATGATGCCGCCGCCGTCTTCCTTGCGGTAGTTCCACGACGGGCGCTGCGCGGGCTGCAGGTCGCCCTCGAACACCCAGTAGCCGAACTCGCCGCGCACCGACAGGATGCGGCCGAAATAGCCGCTGTCGATCAGCATCTTCAGCTTGAGCAGGCCGGGCAGCCACAGCTTGTCCTGGACGACGCCGTGCTTCACGCCGGCCGCCGTCGCCGCGCGCCAGATCTCGAGCGCCTCGGCGAGGTTGGTCGCGCTCGGCTTCTCGCAGTACACGTGCTTGCCGGCGGCGATCGCCTTGCGGATCAGCGCCGGGCGCATCTGCGTCGTCGCCGCGTCGAAGAACACGGTGTCGCGCGGATCGGCGAGCGCGGCGTCGAGATCGGTCCCGGAGCGCTCGATGCCGTGCGCCTTGGCGAGCGCCGCCATGCGTTCCGCGCCGCGACCGACGAGGATCGGATCGGGCATCACCCTGTCGCCGTTCGCCAGCGCCACGCCGCCGGCTTCGCGGATCGCCTTGATCGATCGGATCAGGTGCTGGTTCATGCCCATTCGACCGGTGACACCGTGCATCACGATGCCGAGTCTTCTGGTGGCCATTGTCTTGCGCTCCGAGTTAACTTTTTGGTTAAAACTTCCGGTCGACGGTACTGTACGACCGACTTCATGAAGCGTCAACGCGGCCCGTACGACGCCGCTTGAACCCACGGACGCCGCGACATACCATCGCCCGAGCCGGCCTCCCTCACCAGTTGGTTAATTGCCGGTGCTTGCACGGAGAACCCCATGTCCCGCATCAAGACCACCGTCGTCGGCTCGTATCCGCTGCCGGACTGGCTCGTCTCGAGTCCGTCGGAGCAGGCGCTGCTCGATGCGACCCGCATCGTGATCGGCATCCAGGAGCAGGCCGGGGTCGACGTCGTCTGCGACGGCGAACTGTATCGCTTCGACATCGACCATCCCGAGACGAACGGCATGATCGAGTACTTCGTGAAGCCGATGGACGGCATCACGCAGCGATTCTCGTTCGACGACCTGGTCGCGTATCGCAGCAGTGCCGGCATGCGCTTTCGCACGCGCCCGCCGGGTACCGTCGTCGGCCCGATCGGCCACGGCAGCCTCGACCTGCCGCTCGCGTGCATGCGCGCGAAGGCGATGGCGCGCCACACCTTCAAGTTCACGATCACCGGCCCGCACATGCTGGCCAAGACGCTGATCGACCGGCACTACGGCGACCTGCCGGCGCTCACCCACGCGATCGCCGACGCGCTCGCCGCGCAGATCGCGCACCTCGACGCGGACATCGTGCAGATCGACGAGGCGAACCTGCCCGGTCATCCCGAGGAATGGGAGTGGGCGGCGGCTGCGATTAACCGGATGCTCGACGCGGTGAAGGGCACGCCGGCCGTCCACCTGTGCTTCGGAAACTACGGCGGCCAGACGATCCAGAAGGGCAGCTGGGACAAGCTGATGCGCTACCTGAACGCACTGCACGCCGACCACGTCGTGCTCGAGTGCGCCCATCGGCCGCCCGATGAACTGCAGGCGTTCCGCGATCTCGACCCGAAGATCGGGCTGGGACTCGGCGTGGTCGACATCAAGCAGACCGACGTCGAGACCGCCGAGGACGTCGCGCGCGCGATCGAGCGCGCCGAGCGCGTCGTCGGCGCGGGACGCGTGCGCTACATCCACCCGGATTGCGGGTTCTGGATGCTCAAGCGCTCGATCGCCGATGCGAAGATGCGCGCGCTCGCCGGCGGTCGCGACCTCTTCGAGGGAGCAGGCGCGTGAGCGCCGCCGACCTGCCCGCCCGCTTCGCCGACGTCGAGGCGCTGGAGGACTTCATGACCGCGCCGAGCGAGGCGCTCGTCGACGCGCTGGCGACGCTCGACGGTGACATCGCCGTGATCGGCGTCGGCGGCAAGATGGGGCCGACGCTGGCACGGATGGCGGCACGCGCGGCACCGGACAAGCGCGTGATCGGCATCGCCCGCTTCTCGGATCCGGCGCTGCGGGCGCGGCTCGAGGCGCAGCGCGTCGAGTGCATCGCGGCCGACCTGCTCGACGCCGACGCGTTGCGCCGGTTGCCGACCGCGACCGACGGCGTGAAGAACGTCGTCTTCATGGCCGGGCACAAGTTCGGCGCCGCCGACAACGCGTCGCTGACGTGGATGATGAACGTCGGCGTCCCGATGCAGGTCGCCTCGCACTGGCGGAACTCGCGCATCGTCGCGTTCTCGACCGCGTGCGTCTACCCCTTCGTCGACGTCGACGGGCCGGGCGCGGGCGAGTCGATGCCGACGCTGCCGCCACCCGGCGACTACGCGTCGTCGTGCGTGGGACGCGAACGGATGTTCGAGTACGGCTCGCGCGCCTGGGGCACGCCGGGCCGCACCGTGCGACTGTCCTACGCGATCGACATGCGCTACGGCGTGCTGCACGACGTCGCGCGCGCGGTACGCGACGGCACGCCGCTCGACCTGTCGATGGGTTACGCCGACGTGATCTGGCAGGGCGACGCGAACGAGCAGGCGCTTCGATCGCTCGCGCGCTGCACCACCCCGACCTCGCCGATCAACGTCTCGGGCCCGTCGCACACGTCGATCCGCTGGCTCGCCGGCGAGTTCGGCAAGCGCTTCGGGCGCGAGCCGGTCCTCACCGGCACCGAGGCGAAGACCGCGTGGCTCGTCGATACGCGCGAGGCGCAGCGGTGCTTCGGTGCACCGCGCGTGCCGATCGGGCGGATGATCGACTGGGTCGCCGACTGGATCGATCGCGACATGCCGGCGCTCGGCAAGCCGACGCACTTCTCGACCCGCGACGGAAAGTACTGAGCGACGCGCCCCGATGACCACCTCGTCCGGCACCTCGATCGACGGACGCGATCGCGTGCCCCGGCCGCTCGGCGACGCCGACGTCCCTGCGTGTCTCGCGCTGACCAGGGCGGCCGGCTGGAACCAGACCGCCGACGACTGGCGGATGATGCTCGAACGCGGGGTCGGATGGGGCATCGAGACCGCGGACGCGAGCGCGCTCGCGGCGTCGACCGTCGTGCTGCCGTTCGAACGTCCCGCCCGGGGGACGGGCGGCGGCTTCGCGTGGATCAGCATGGTGCTGGTGCTGCCGCAGGCGCGCGGCAACGGGCTCGCGACGCGGCTGCTCTCGCACGCGCTGCAGTGGCTGCACGCGCGGGACACGCTGCCGATCCTCGACGCGACGCCCGCCGGCGAGCCGGTCTATCGGCGCGCCGGCTTCACGCCGGCGCTGGGGCTGCGGCGCTTCAGGCGCGCGGCACCGGTTCATCCGCAGGGGCACGACCAGCACGCCGCAAAGGGGTCCGCGCCCCCGCCCTCGTGCCGCATCAGGCGCGTCGAAGCACGCGACTGGCCGGCGCTCGGCGCACTGGACGCGACCGTGTTCGGCGGCGACCGCAGCGCCATCCTGCGCGCGCTCGCAGGACGCATGCCGTCGGGTGCGCTGCTCGCCGAGGGCGATGCCGGCCTCGAGGGCTACGTCTTCGCGCGCGACGGCCACGCGATGCATCAGGTCGGCCCTCTCGTCGCCGCACGCGACGCGACCGCGCTCGCGCTGCTCGACGCGGCGCTGGTCGACATCCCCGCGGCCTGCTGCGTCGACCTGATGGATCACCGGGGCCCGCTGCAGGCGGCGCTCGAGGCGCGCGGCTTCGCGATCGAGCGACCGTTTAGCCGGATGCTGCTCGGCGCCGGCCGCGCGCTGCCCGGCGACGCGGGTGCCGTCGTGCTCGCCGCCGGGCCGGAGCTCGGCTGACGCGGCGGGCACGCGCGCGGCCGGCGCGCGCGCCCCGCAGCGTGCGCCGTGCCCGCTACGTCGCCACTACTTCGTCATCTTGATCGACCGGTCGAGGAACTCGTTGGTGTAGACCGACTTCACGTCGAAGGGCTTGTCGATGCCGATGTACTCCTTGACGAGCGCGTAGTCGGCCTTCATCCGCTCGTCGTCGAGGATGCCGAGCGCGGTCTGCCGCGAGTGCTTGTCGCTCATCAGCTTGGTGACCAGCGACCAGTTCGTCAGTTCGTTGTCGAACTTCAGCGCGCCGTTGTCGTCGATCATCGCCTGCACGCACGGCTCGGGCTTCTCGACGCACGCGGCGAACGCCTTCTGCGTCACCTTGACGAACTTGTCGATGACCGGCTTGTTCGCGGCGAGGTACTTCGCGTTGACGATGATCGAGTTGCCGTACGGATTCAGCCCCGCGTCGCTCCACGCGAGAAAGCCCATGTCGTCGCCGAGCTCGCGCTGGAAGATGTGGTGGATGTTGTAGAAGGACGTGGTGGCATCGATCGCCTTCGACTTCAGCCCGGCGAGCTTCGCGTTCGCGTCGATGTTCACCCAGGTGACCGATTTCGGGTCCATCCCGTTGGCCTTCGCGAGCGCCGGCCACATCACGCGCGCGCCGTCCGCCGCCGGGTTGCCGATCTTCTTGCCGGCGAGATCCTTGACCGACTTGATGCCCGAACTCTTCAGCCAGTAGAGCCCCTGCGGCGAGTTCGCGTAGACGTTGAACACCGCGACGGTGTCGGCGCCCTTGCCCTTGGCGACGAGCACGCCGGCCATGTCGGCGAGCCCGATCGGATTGGCACCCGCGCCGACGCGCTGCGTCGCGAGCGCCGAGCCCTTGCCGGGCTCGATGTTCAGCGTGATGCCCTCCTTCTCGTACCACCCCATCTTGCGCGCGTAGTAGTACGGGATGTGGTCGCCGCCCGGCACCCAGTTGAGCACGAAGTCGAGCTTGGTCGCCGCGTGAACCGGCGCGGCAGGCAGCAGCATCGCGGCGCCGAGCGCGCCGAGCGCGCCGAATGCGGCGAGCGCGGTCAGCCGTGCCGGCGACGCGCGGCGAGCGCCGTTCGGCGCGGAATCGTTGGTCGAAGCGTGGATCATGGCATCTCCTGTTTCGTTGTCCCGGAACCGGCGTCGACCGACATCGTCGCGTTGACGCTGGCCCGCTGGTGGGTTAGAGTAAATTAACCATCCGGTTACATCAACTCCATGTCCCTGCATCGCTCCGGCATCCCGGTCGCGGTCCGCGACGCGCTGTACCGCGGCACCGTCATTCCCGCCCACCCGCTCGCACTCGACGCGTCGCGACGCCTGGACCGCACGCGGCAGCGCGCGCTGACGCGCTACTACGTCGACGCCGGTGCCGGCGGACTGGCCGTCGGCGTGCACACCACCCAGTTCGCGATCCGCGACGTCGGGCTGTACGAGCCGGTGCTCGCGCTGGCCGCCGAGACCGCGCGTGCATGGACCGATCGCCCGCTCGTGATGATCGCCGGGCTCGCCGGACGTACCGCGCAGGCGTGCGAGGAGGCGCGCATCGCCGTCGCGCACGGCTATCACGCCGGCCTGCTGTCGCTCGCCGCGATGAAGGGCGAGTCGATCGACGCGCTGATCGCGCATTGCGAGGCGGTCGCCGAGGTCGTGCCGCTGGTCGGCTTCTACCTGCAGACGGCGGTCGGCGGCCTCGCGCTGCCCTTCGATTTCTGGCGCCGCTTCGCGGCCATCGACAACGTCGTCGCGATCAAGATGGCGCCGTTCGACCGCTACCGCACGCTCGAGACGATCCGCGGCGTCGCCGCCGCCGGCGCCGAGCAGCGCATCGCCCTCTACACCGGCAACGACGACCACATCCTGCTCGACCTCGCGTGCCCGGTCGAGGTCTCGCGCCCGGACGGCTCGCGCGTCCGGCTCTCGATCCGCGGCGGCCTGCTGGGCCACTGGAGCGTCTGGACCCGGTCCGCGGTGCAGCTGCTCGCCCGCGTGCACGCCGCGCTCGAGCCGCCGCAGGGCGGCGGCGCGTTGCGCATCGATGCCGACCTGCTCGCGCTCGATTCGCGCATCACCGACTGCAACGGCGCCTTCTTCGACGTCGCGAACGGCTTCGGCGGCTGCATCGCCGGCTGCCACGAGGTGCTCCGGCGCCAGGGGCTGCTCGAGGGAACCTGGTGCCTCGACCCGCACGAGGCGCTCGGCCCCGGGCAGGCCGCGGAGATCGACCGGGTGCTGCGCGAACACCACGACCTCTCCGACGACGACTTCGTGACGGCGAATCTCGAGCGCTGGATGTCATGACGTCCTCGCGCCTGGACGCGCCCGCCGCGAGGTGGGCGCTCGCGATCGTCGCCCATCTCGCGCTGCTGCTCGCGTGGTACCTGTTCGTGAAGCTCGGCGACGTCCCCCGCTTCGTGATGCCGTCGCCGGCCGACACCCTCGGTTCCCTCGCCGTCGGCGACTACGGCTGGTTCGACAACGCGCTGGTCACCGCCGCCGAGATCTTCGGCGGGTATTTCCTCGCGCTGGGTGTCGGCGTCGCGCTCGCGCTCGCCTTCACCTGGTCACGAACGCTGGAGGCGCTGGTGCTGCCGCTGCTGGTCACGCTGAACATGATCCCGAAGGTCGCGCTCGGGCCGCTGATCATCGTCTGGTTCAAGTACGGCGTGTTCCCGAACACGATGATGGCGTTCTCGATCGCGGTCTTCCCGATCCTGCTGAACACCGCGAAGGGCCTGCGCGAGACCGAGCCCGAGCTCCTCGACCTGGTGCGCTCGCTGCGCGGCAATCGCTGGCAGCTGTTCACCAAGATCCAGCTGCCGGGGTCGCTGCCCTACGTGTTCGCCGGCATGAAGGTCGCGGCGATCCTCGCGGTCGCCGGCGCGATCGTCGGCGAGTTCCTCGGCTCCGACCAGGGGCTGGGCTACCTGATGCTGCAGGTCCAGGTGATGCTCGACACGCCGGCGATGTTCATGGCGGTGATCCTGATCACGCTGATCGGCATGGCGCTCTACGGGCTGGTGCTGCTCGCCGAGCGGCTGCTGGTCGTCAAGGACGCCCGACTGTGAACGCGCCCGATCCGTTCATCCACCTGTCGGGCGTCACCAAGACCTATCGCACCGGGCGCAAGTCGCACCTCGCGATCTCGGACGCGAGCTTCGACGTGATGCCCGGCGAGCTGGTGTCGCTCGTCGGCCCGTCAGGCTGCGGCAAGTCGACGCTGCTGAAGATCCTCGCAGGCCTGCATCCGCACGATGCCGGCGACGTCCGCATCGGCAATGCCGCGCACCCCTTCGATCCGGCGCGGGACATCGGCATGGTGTTCCAGGCGCCGCTGCTGCTGAAGTGGCGTCGGATCCTCGACAACGTGCTGCTGCCGGCCGAGCTGCTCGGCCTGCCGATGGCCGCCGCCCGCGCGCGAGCGCGCGACCTGCTCGCGCTGGTCGGGCTGGAGGGCTGCGAAGACAAGTACCCGTACGAGCTCTCCGGCGGCATGCAGCAGCGCGCGGCGATCGCGCGGTCGCTCGTGCACGACCCGAAGCTCGTGCTGATGGACGAACCCTTCGGCGCACTGGACGCGCTCACCCGCGAGAAGATGAACCTGGAACTGCTGCGCATCTGGAAGGAGTCGGGAAAGACGATCGTGTTCGTCACCCACGGCATCTCGGAAGCGGTGTTCCTCGGCTCGCGCGTCGTGGTGTTCACCGCCGGCCCGGCGCGCATGGCCGACAACTTCGAGATCGACCTGCCGCATCCCAGAACGCTCGACATGAAGACCCAGGAGCGCTTCGGCGCGTACACCCGCCGGATCTACCGGCTGCTCGGCATGGAGTGAGGACGCGATGGCGGCTGCACCCGGATTGACGGTCGAGTCGATCGACCTGTTCGAACGCGACGTCCGGTTGCGCATGCCGTTTCGCTTCGGCGTGGTCACGCTGACCGCGGCGCCGCAGGCCTACGCGCGCGTGCGGATCGGCCTCGCCGACGGCCGCAGCGCGGTCGGCGCGTCGGCCGAACTGCTCGCGCCGAAGTGGTTCGACAAGGACCAGTCGCTCAGCAACGACGACAACTTCGACCAGCTGCGCTGCGCGCTCGCGATCGCGCGCGACGGCTATCTCGGACACGGGTCGGCCACCGCCTGGGGGCACTTCGAACGCAACTACCCGGTGCAGTTCGACCGCGCGGCCGAACGCGGCCTCAATCGCCTCGTCGCCGGCTTCGGTCCGGCGCTGATCGACCGCGCGATCGTCGACGCGCTGTGCCGCGCGCTCGACGAGCCCTTCCACCGCGTCGTCGCGTCGAACCGCATCGGTCTCGCGCCCACGGCCTTGTGCCCCGATCTCGCCGACTTCGACGCCGACGCGTTCCTCGCCGGGCTCGCCCGCCCCGTGTCGCCGGGCGGGCACGCCCTCGCGTGGCCGCCGACGTCGATCGCCGCGCGCCACACGGTCGGCCTCGTCGACCCGATCCGCGCCGGCGACCTGCGCGAGCCGGTCGGCGACGGCCTGCCGGAGACGCTCGAGGACGTCGTCCGGGTCTACGGCCACCGATGGTTCAAGCTCAAGGTCGGCGGCCGGGTCGACGAGGACATCGAACGGCTCGCGTCGATCGCCGCCGTGCTCGACACGATCGACGGCCCCTACCACGCGACGCTGGACGGCAACGAGCAGTACGACGACGTCGACGGCGTCCTCGCGCTCTGGGACCGGATGCAGCGCGACCGGCGCCTCGCCCGGCTGGTCGAGTCGATCGTCTTCGTCGAGCAGCCGATCCGGCGCAGCGCGGCGCTCTCGCGCGACGTCGGCGCGCTGTCCGCGAAGAAGCCGGTGATCATCGACGAGTCCGACGACGCGCTCGACGCCTTCGTGCGCGCCCGCGACCTCGGCTACGACGGCGTGTCCTCGAAGACGTGCAAGGGGCTGTACAAGTCGATGATCAACCAGGCGCGCTGCCGGCGCTGGAACGCGGCCGCCAGCCGGTCGCACGCGTACCTGATGAGCGCCGAGGACCTGACGATCCAGCCGGGACTCGCGCTGCAGCAGGACCTCGCGCTGGTGTCGCTGCTCGGGATCACGCACGTCGAGCGAAACGGCCACCACTACGTCGACGGGATGGCGACGCTGCCGGCAGCCGAACAGGCCGCGTTCCTGGACGCCCACCCGGACCTGTACGAGCGCAGCCACGGCGCGGTCCGGGTACGGATCCGCGAAGGGATGCTCGCGATCGGTTCGCTGTCCTGCGCCGGCTACGCCAGCGGCGCGATGCCCGACTGGACGACGATGCGCCCGATGGCGCTCGACGGCTGGAAGGCCCGGGCGTGACCGCGTCGCGCGACGCGCAAGGCGCCGGCGCGCAGCAGACGCGGGAGGCGACGCCCGGCTCGGCCGCCGGCCCGGCGTCCGAGCCGGGGCCGGGACCGGCCGCACGGCTCGCGGGCGCGCTCGGCTACTACCTGCCCAGCGTGCTCGCGATGCTCGCGCTGTTGCTGCTGTGGCAGGGCGCGGTCGTGCTGCTCGGCGTCAAGGAATACATCCTTCCGACGCCCAGCGCCGCCGTCGGCAAGCTGTTCGACGCCAATTACCAGTGGACGTCGAACTTCCTCGCGACGCTGTACGCGGTGCTGGGCGCGTTCGCGCTGTCGGCGGTGCTCGGCGTCGCGCTCGCCGTCGTGATCGTCTGGAACGACCTGATGCTGCGCACGGTGATGCCGGTGCTGGTGCTGTTCAACACGCTCCCGAAGATCGCGCTCGCACCGCTCTTCGTCGTGTGGCTCGGCTACGGGATCTGGCCGAACATCGTGATCGGCACGACGATCGCGTTCTTTCCGATGGTGGTGAACACCGCCGTCGGCCTCGCGAGCGCCGAGCCCGAGATGCTCGACCTGGTGCGCACGCTGCGGGCGAGCCGCTGGCAGGTGCTGCGCAAGATCCGCTTCCCGAACGCCATTCCGCACATCTTCACCGGCCTCAAGCTCAACGCGACGATGAGCGTGATCGGCGCGCTGGTCGGCGAGTTCGTCGCCTCCGAGCGTGGGCTCGGCTCGCTGATCATCACCGGCGGCGTCACGATGGAGACCGCGTCGATCTTCGCGTCGCTGACGCTGATCTCCGCGTTGGGGCTCGTGCTCTACGGGCTGGTCGTCGCGATCGAGAACGTCGTTGCGCCGTGGAGCAAGCGCACATAGACTGGACACGTCGCCAAGCCGCGCAGCCCGGCGACTGCCGACCCACAACGGAACCCACGGAGACCATGCCATGCCCCGATACACGACGCGCCCCGCCGGCCCGGCCTTCCTCGCCGGCGCCCTGCTGGCAGCGGCGATCGCGCTGACGCCCGCGTCGCCGGCGCTCGCCGCCGACAAGATCCAGCTGCAGCTGAACTGGTTCCACCTCGCCGATCACGCGCCGATCTACCTGGCGATGAAGAACGGCTACTTCAAGGAGGAGGGTCTCGAGCTGACGGTGCTGCGCGGCAGCGGTTCCGCCGACAGCGCGAAGAAGATCGACCTCAAGCAGTCCGACGTCGGCATCTCCGACGCGCCGACCGTGCTCACCGCGATCAGCAAGGGTGCCAACCTGAAGATGGTCGCCGTCGTGTACGACAAGGCGGGCAACAACGTGTTCTTCCGCAAGAGCGCGAACATCCGGACGCCGAAGGACCTCGTCGGCAAGAAGATCGCCGCGCCGCCTGCCGATTCGCACCGCGTGCTCTGGCCTGCGTTCGCGCGCCAGAACGGCATCGACCCGGCGTCGGTCACGATGGTCAACGTCAAGCCCGAGGGCAAGCAGGCGATCGTGGCGGCCGGCGAAGTCGACGGCTCCTTCGACCTCTACACCAGCTATGCGATCTGGGAGAAGGTGCTCGGCAAGGGCGAGGTGGGCAACCTGCTGTGGGCCGACTTCGGCCTGCCGATCTACGGCCACACCTACTTCGTGAACACCGAGACGATCGAGAAGAACCCGAAGCTGATCGAGCGCTTCCTCAGGGCGACGCACAAGGGCTGGCGCGACGCGAAGAAGGACCCCGCGGCAGCGATCGACGCGATGGTCGCTCAGGTGCCGGGTCTCGATCGCAACACGCTGCTCGCGACGATGCCCCAGATCCTCGACCTGTGCGTCACCGAGCGCTCGGCCAAGCACGGCCTCGGGTGGATCGAGCCCGAACTGATGCAGAAGACGATCGACATCACCTTTGCCGGCAAGACCGCCGAGAAGGCGCTGGTCGCGAACGACGTGTTCACCAACGCGTTCAGCAGCCGGATCAAGCCCTAGCGCCAGCCCGGGGCGTGTTCGGGGCGCCCGCCGTCGGTCCAGTAGTCCCAGACGCGTTCGGCGATCCGCCCCTCCCAGGTCGCGCGCTCGCGCGCGGCCTCGGGCGTCGCGAAGCTCACGTGATCGGCGCCGCCGGCCGCGCGCACCGTGAGCTCGACGCGCGCCGAATCCTCGAGGAACCACGCGAGCGCGAACGCGCGCGGCATCGAATCGGCCGCCGTCACCGCGCCATTGACCCCGACGACGACCGCCGGCGCGTCGCCGAGCGTGCGGGCCACGCCCGCGGCCGCCGCGTCGTTGCGCACGAGTTGCGGGTCGGGCCAGAACGGCACCCGCGGGTAGAAGTACGACGAGAAGCCGTGTCGCGCCGTCGGCGTCAGGCCCATCGCCGCCAGCGACATCACCTGCGGCGACAGGAAGCGGCAGATCGCGCGGACGTCGGGGCGCGCGCGATAGATCGCCTGATGCAGGCGCACCTCGCCCAGCACGCCGTCGGGCAGCGGCGCGTCGGTGCGCACGACGGTGCCGGGTTCGCGCTCGTTGATCAGCGCCATCGGGCGGGCGGCGCAGACGATGAACTCGTGCGCCGAGATGCGCTTGCTGCAGTGGCCGAAGGCCGTCACCAGCCCCGCCTTCGCGAGCGCCCACGCGGCCTCGCGCACACGCTGCTGCACCGCCTCGAGTTCGTGCGGCTGCAGGCGAGCGCCCTCAGGCATCGAGGATCGATTCGCGCACGTCGCCGCGAACGTCCATCTCGAACTCGAGCCCGAGTACCGGCGGGCGCGCGTAGTGCCACACCAGCCCCGACGCGATCGCACCGCGCGCGGCCAGCAGCTCGCCGACCAGGTGGCCGATGTTCTGCGTCGTGTAGGCCTGCGTCGACACGGCGTCGGCCCATCCGGCGCCGACGCTCGCGAGCCGGCGTTCCATCTCGGCGATCACGAACAGCACCTTCTCGCGCAGCGCCTCCGGCGACGTGTCCTGGTAGCGCACGACGCGCTCGGCGTACGGCGCGGCACCGCCCTTCGCGTCGCCCGCACCCGAGAGCACGAAACTCGGGCGCGGCGCGTTGGCGGCACCAGGCCCCCGCGCGCCGAGCGGCACGGTATAGGTGAACGCGTGCATCGACGGCACCGCCGGCGCGCCGTAGGCCGGACAGACGTTGGTGCGCGCGACGGGATTCTTCTCGTCGCGGTACAGGCCCCAGCGCTCGAGCGTCGTCACGTACTGGCGATTGAAGTCGATGAAGCCCTGGTCGGTGAACGGCGCGGCGATGCGCAGCTCGCAGTGCGCGAAGGCGGTCGTCGGCCGGTCCAGCGCCGCGAGGTGCGCCTCGATCGCCGCGAAGGCGTCGGGAAGCGGCACCGGGCGACGGAAGCGCGCCCGCTCGAGCGCGAAGCCCGGCGCGGCGACGACCGCGTTCGAATACTGGAAGGCGGCGGGCGCATAGCGGTAGTCGCCTCCAGGGGAAGGAATCGGCTGGCTCACGACGTGCTCCGGAAGGAAATCGAGCGCCGAGCATACCCCGAGACGCCGCCGTTCGCGAGCGGCAGGCGGCGGCGCCGCGCTCAGCGCGGCGCCGCCGCGAAGAAGGCCTCCACCTGCTCGCGCCGGCAGAGTTCGCTCGCCTCGGTGGTCACCGCCGACGCGGCGGCGACGACGCCGAAGCGGGTCGCCTCGTCCAGTGGCCAGCCGCGTGCGAGGCCAAGCACCAGCGCGCCGATGAAGCTGTCGCCGGCACCGACCGCGCTGCGCACGACGACCTCCGGCGGGCGGATCCGCAATCGATGCCCGTCGTGCGCGAGCAGCGCACCGTCGGCGCCGAGCGTGAGGATCACGACGTCGACGAGGCCGTCGCCGAGCAGCCAGTCGGCGATCGCCTCGGGCATGCCGGCCCCGTCCGGCAACGCCGCGGGCCCGTGCGCACCGACCAGTTCGCGCCATTCGGCACTGTCGGGCTTGACGAGCCACGGCCGGCCGGCGAAGCACGCCGCCAGCGCCGGCCCGGAGGTGTCGACGATCAGCCGGATACCGGCGTCGCGCATGCGCGCGGCCAGCGTCGCGAACCACGCGACCGGCAGGCCCGGCAGCATGCTGCCGCTCGCGACGACGATCGAGAAGCCGCCGCCGAGCGCGCAGGCGACGACCTCGTCGAGCAGCGCGGCGCCGGCGGCCGCAGACTGCGACGGACCCGGCAGCACGAAGCGGTACTGCTCGCTCGCCGCGCGGTCGTCGACGTGGATCGACAGCCTGGTGTCGCCCTCGCAGGCCCACACGTGCGGCTCGATGCCCTCCTCGCGCAGCCCCTCGAGCAGGCGGGCGCCGGTCGGGCCGCCGAGCGCGACGAAGGCGGTCGATTCGCCGCCGAGGATCCGCATCGCGCGCGACACGTTGATCCCGCCGCCGCCCGGCTCCAGGCGCGGCGCGTCGCAGCGAAGCTTGGCGCGCGGACGCACCCGGTCGACGCCGGTGCTCAGGTCGAGCGCCGGGTTCAGCGTGACCGTCAGCACGCGCTCGCGCTGCACCGCGCCGAGCAGCGCCGCGACCGGCGCGGCGACCTCAGGCACGGCCGCGGTCGCCGGCATCCGGTCGTCCAGAACCGGTCACGGCAACGGTCACGGCATCGAGGCGACGACCCCGGCCACCGCCGCGGTGAGCCGCTTCGCGTAGCCGAT
The DNA here is from genome assembly GCA_050248115.1 of Lautropia sp. Taxonomy (GTDB): domain Bacteria; phylum Pseudomonadota; class Gammaproteobacteria; order Burkholderiales; family Burkholderiaceae_E; genus Lautropia. The sequence goes on along the minus strand of JBFWSZ010000003.1, from coordinate 140,388 downwards.
GTCGAGGAACTCGTTCGGTCCGTGCGCGTTGCTGTGCGGGCCGAGCACGCCGGTGATCATGAACTGCGCCTGCGGGAAGTGGCGTCCGAGCATGTCCATGAACGGAATCGTGCCGCCCTCGCCGATCCACGCGAGGGGCTTGCCGAACGCGGCCGTCGACGCGGCCTCGAGCGAGGCGAGCAGCCACGGCGCCGTCGGCGGCGCGTGCCAGCCGTTCGCCGCGTGCTCGGCGCTGAACCGGACCCGCGCGCCATACGGCGGGTCGCGCTCGAGGATCGCCTTGAGCGTCGCGCTCGCCGCCTCGGCGTCGACCGTCGGCGGCAGCCGCATGCTCAGCTTCAGCGAGGTCTTCGGGCGCAGCACGTTGCCGGCGTCGGCGATGCCGGGCAGGTGCGCCGCGCCGGTCACCGCGAGCGCCGGCCGCCAGGTGCGGTTCAGGATCGCCTCGACCGGGTCGGTCGTGACCGGCATCGCATGCGCGTGCGCCGCGCCGGGATGCGCGGTCGGGCCGTGATCGCAGCCGGCCCACGGGAACTGGCGCCAGACCGCTTCGCCGAGGATCGCGCCGGCACGCTTCGCCTGCTCGACCCGTTCGGCCGGAATCGGCGCCGACAACTCTGGGATGACGACGGTGCCGGTGTCGACGTCGTCAAGCCGGTTCAGCAGCTTTCGCGCAATCCTGAACGACGAGGGCACGATGCCGCTCGCGAGGCCCGAATGCACGCCCTCCTCGAGGATCTCGACCGTCAGCGTGCCGCCGGCGAGACCGCGCAGCGAGGTCGTCACCCACAGTTGCTCGTAGTTGCCGCAGCCCGAATCGAGACCGCAGACGAGCTGCACCTCGCCCAGTCGCGACTTCAGCGCGTCGAGGTACGCGGGCAGGTCGGGGCTTCCCGACTCCTCGCAGGTCTCGATGAGGCCGACGCAGCGCGGCCTCGGCGTGCCCTGCGCGTCGATCGCGTGGATCGCCGCGAGCGCGGCGTACAGCGCATAGCCGTCGTCGGCGCTGCCGCGCCCGTACAGGCGGCCGCGCTCGATGACCGGCTTGTAAGGACCGAGGTCCTCGCGCCAGCCGCTCATCTCGGGCTGCTTGTCGAGATGCCCGTAGAACAGCACCGTCCGCGTCGAGCCGAGCCCGCCGGTGGCGGGCGCATCGAAGAGCAGGCACGGCGTCCTGCCTGGCAGCGCGACGATCTCGAGCGCGAGCCCGTCGATCGGCCGCGACTCGGCCCAGCGCTGCGCGGCCTGCACGACGCCGGCGAGCTCGCCGTGAGCGGCCCAGCTCGCGTCGAAGGCCGGCGACTTCGCAGGCACCCTCACGTAGTCGACGAGGCTCGGGACGATGTCGTCGTCCCACTGGCGGTCTATGCGCCGGGCGATATCCGAAAGGTCCATCGATGGGCTCCTGGGTGTCGGGGTCCGGTCCGCACTCGGCGCCGGTTCATGGTCGAATCATCGCAGGAAACGGCGGCGGGGCGGACCGATCGCCCCGCCGGCCACGACGGACGATCGCGAAAAGGACGCATTCGATGGACAGCTCGGCGCAGCCGGGCGGCCGGGCGCTCAGCCTGGCCGCGGTGATGGTCTCGACGGTCGGCGTCGGCGTCTCCTACGGCATCGGCTACCCGATCACGGCGCTCGGCTTCGAGCGGTGGGGGGCGCCGGACTGGCTGACCGGCCTCGCCGGCAGCGCGCCGGCGCTGGGGGTGCTGCTGTGCCTGCCGTTCTTTCCCGCGCTCGTCGCGCGGATCGGCATGGTGGCGGCGATGGCGCTCGGTTGCGCGATCGTCGCCGGCGGCTTCGTGCTGATGCCGCTGCTCGCGTCGCCCCACGCGTGGCTGCTGATCCGGTTCGCGATGGGTGCCGGACTCGCCCTGCCCTGGCTCGTCGGCGAGACCTGGATCAACACGGTGACGACCGACGCGACGCGCGGACGGATGCTCGCGCTGTACTCGATCGCGCTGTTCAGCGGCTTCGCCGCCGGTCCGCTGGTGCTCGAGGCGACCGGCATCTCGGGCTGGCGACCCTTCGCGATCGGCGCGGGGGGCATCCTGCTCGCGGTGCTGCCGATCCTCGCCGCGCGATCGCTCGCGCCGGCGATGGCCGAGCGCGGCGAGACCGGCGTGTTCGGCGCCTTCTGGCTGGCGCCGGCCGCGATGCTCGGCGGCGCGATCGGCGGCCTGCTCGAGATGGGTCACTTCGCGATGCTGCCGGTGTACGCGTTGCAGACCGGCTCGCCCGAGCACGAGGCGCTGCGGCTGCTGAGCGTCTTCATGATCGGCGGCATGGCGCTGCAGCCGGCGATCGGCTGGCTGGCGGACCGCGCGTCGGCGTACCGTGTCATGTTCTTCTCGGCGTTCGCCTTCGGCGTCGTCGTGCTGGCGCTGCCGCTGGCGCCGAGCGGCGCGCCGCGCCTCGCCGCGGTGTTCCTGATCGGCGGCATCGCGATCGGGTTCTACACGCTCGCGCTCGCCCACATCGGCCAGCGCGTGCGGCCCGGCGAGCTGAGCGTCGCAAACGCCGCGTTCCTGATGAGCTACCAGGTCGGCGCGCTGACCGGGCCGGGTGTGGCGGGCGCCGCGATGGCGTTGTGGCCACCGCAAGGCTTCGTCGCGGCGATGGTGCTCGCCGCCGCGCTCGGTGCATGGGCGCTCGGCGCCGCCGCGCCGACGCGCCGCGACTGAGCGACGTCGGGCCCGGGCCGAGGTCGCGCCGCAGGCGCTCAGTCGTCGTCGCCGATCGTCAGTTCGAGCCGCCCGTCGCGGACCCTGACCTCGCGCAGCACCAGCTTCGCGAGCGACTGACGCGCGTCGCGCTCGTCGAGCGAGTGGATCGGTGTCGAGCGCAGGTAGTCGTCGAGCAGCTCGCCGACGATGCGGGAGGCCATTCGTGCGTACGCGGGCGGCAGCCCGGCGAAATCGGCGCGCGTGATCGACGCGCGGTCGAGGAAGAACGCGCCCCGCCCGGCGTCGTAGCGCGGCACGCCGGCCAGTTCGACCACGCCCTCGGGCAGCGCCGCGCCCGGCATCTCCGGCATCGCACTGGCCACGACGAAGATGCGGTCGTCGGCGTCGCGAAGCACCACCCGCGGGTCGCTGAGCGTCACGCAGGCGGCGCCGAGCAGGCAGCTGCGCTGCGGAAAGTGCGCCGCGGCCTCGCGCGTGAGCTGCGCGGCGTCGAGCACGATCGTGCGGCGCTCGGCGAGCGCGGGCCGCGCACACGTCGCGACGACGCAGGCGGCGGCGACGATCGCCGCCGCGAATCGGCGCAGCGCCTGCGTTGCGGGATAATGGTTCATGGCATCGGACCCGGCATCGGACGGAGGCGGCGGCGCGCGGCGCATCGCCCACGTCGACATGGACGCATTCTATGCGTCGGTGGAACTGCTGCGCCGCCCGGATCTCGCCGGCCTTCCGGTCGCGATCGGCGGGCGCGGCGATCCGCGAAGCCGCGGCGTCGTCACGACCGCCACCTATGCCGCGCGCGCCTTCGGCATCCGCTCCGGCATGCCCCTGCGCACGGCGCGCGAGCTGTGCCCGCAGTGCGTGTTCCTGCCGGTCGACTTCGCGGCGTACCGCGCCGTGTCGCGCCGCTTCAAGGCGGCGATCGCCACGGTCGCCGACCGGATCGAGGACCGCGGGATCGACGAGGTCTACGTCGACCTCGGCGCGATGCGCGAGGACAGCGCGACGCTGGGCCGGCGCCTGAAGGACGCGATCCGCGAGGCGACGGGCCTTGGCTGCTCGGTGGGGATCGCGCCCAACAAGCTGCTCGCCAAGATCGCGTCCGACCTCGACAAGCCCGACGGCCTGACGGTGATCGACGCGCGCGCGTTCGCCGAGCGCATCATGCCGCTCGCGCCGGCCCGGATCAACGGGATCGGGCCGAAGGCGGCACGACGGCTCGCCGAGATGGGCATCGGGTCGATCGGCGCGCTCGCGACCGCGGATCCGCATGCGCTGCAGCTCGCGTTCGGGCTGCGCTACGCCCGCTGGCTGCTGCGCGCTGCCGCAGGCATCGACGAGCGCGCGCTGTCGCTCGGGTCCGAGCCCCGCTCGCGCAGCCGCGAGACGACCTTCGAGCGCGATCTCGTGCCCGGACGCCACGACGACGAGATCCGGGAAGCGCTCGGCGAGCTGTCGCAGCGGGTGGCCGGCGATCTGGCCACCGGCCGGCACCTCGCCCGCACGATCGGCATCAAGATCCGCTTTCGCGACTTCACCACCGTGACGCGCGACCTGTCGCTCGCGCGGCCGACGGCGGCGCCGCTCGACATCGAGCAGGCCGCGCTCGCGTGCCTGGCGAGGGTCGAGCTGGCACGCGCGATCCGGCTGATCGGGGTGCGCGCGAGCGGCATCGACACCCCGCAACCACAGACGGCGGCGCTGTTCTGACCGCCGTGCCGTGCCATCCTTCCGCGGCCCGTCGCGCGTCCGACGCGACGCATCCCCGCTTCGCCACCCGGACCCAACCGAGCAACCCAGCCTCATGCACATCGACCCGGACAGCGCCACCTCCCACGACGACGCCGACGACACCGACGGCGCAAGGCCCGGCGCCGCCGGCCCGCAGGCCGCGACGGCGCCGCGCGCGTCGTTCCCGATCCTCACGCCGCTGCAGGCCCGCGTCGTCGCAGTGCTCTACGAGAAGCAGCACACGGTGCCCGACACCTATCCGATGTCGCTGAACGCGCTGCGCGCCGGCGTGAACCAGAAGACGAGCCGTGACCCGCTGATGAGCGCGACCGAGGCCGAGATCGCCGAGGCGATCGACGAGTTGCGCGGGCTGTCGCTCGTCATCGAGTCGAGCGGCAGCCGCACGATGCGCTACGAGCAGAACATCCGGCGTGTCGTCGACATGCCGGGTGCGGCGGTCGCGCTGCTCGCGACGCTGGTCCTGCGCGGCCCGCAGACCGCCGCCGAGCTGCGCATGAACAGCGAGCGGCTCTACCGCTTTGCCGACACCTCGTCGGTCGAGGGCTTCCTGCGCGAGATGGCCGAACGAGCCGGCGGCGCGCTCGTGCGGGAGCTGCAGCGCCGACCGGGCGAGCGCGAGCGCCGGTGGGCGCAATTGTGGACCGGTGCGGTGGGCGACGCCGAGGCCGGCGCCGACGACTCGCCGCCCGCGCATCGCCGGCACGCGGGCGACGCGGCGACGCAGCCGCTGAGCGCCGAGATCGCCGCGCTGCGTGCGCGCGTCGAGGCGCTGGAGCGCACCGTCGCGCAGCTCGTGCAGCTGCGCGCAGGCTGATCGGCCGCAGTGCACTCAACCCACGCGGATGCGCGTCCACCGGTCCGAGCGCCAGCGCGAGACGAGCACCACCGCCAGCAGCGTCACGTAGACGACCGCGGCCGACCAGCCGCCGACCGAGCCCGCGCCGATGCCCGGCAGCGCCGCGATCGGACCGGCGCCGCCGTCGAAGGTGAGCACGTGCACGAGCGGCAGGAACACCAGCCACGACAGCAGCAGCAGCGCGAGGGCCGGAAAGCGCGTGTCGCCCGCGCCGCGCAGGCAGAAGCCGGCGCCGAGTTGCAGCCCGTCGAAGAACTGGTAGCAGGCGGCGACCCACAGCAGCGTCGAGCCGAGCGCGACGAGCGTCGCGTCCCCGCCGGCGTCCGCACCCGGCGACGCCGCGCCGGATTCGCCGATCGCGAACCACGGCAGGATGAGCGGGCCGGCCAGCGCGATCAGCACGCCGACCGTGCCCATGTACGCGGCGGCCAGCGCGATCACGCGGTTGCCGACGTGCCGCGCCCAGGCCGGACTCCCCGCGCCGATCGACTGGCCGACCAAGGTGGTGCCCGCCATCCCGAGCCCGACGGCCGGCATGTACGCGATCGAGGTCAGCATCATCACCACCTGCGTCGCCGCGCCATCGAGCACCGACACCCGGGTCATCAGGATCTGGAACACCGCCAGCCCGAGCAGGTCGAACGCGATCATCGCGCCGATGCCGATGCCCATCACGATCATCCGTCGGATCAGCCGCGGCCGCGGCCGCCAGGTCAGGTGCGCGGCGAACTGGTCCCGCACCGCCGGCGAGCCCCACAGCAGCCACACGCCGATCGCGACGCCGAGCGCCTGCGCGAGATTCGTCGCCCAGGCCGCGCCGGCCATCCCGAGCCCGAGCCGGAACATCAGCACTTCGTCGAAGACCGCGTTCGCGAGCGCGACGACGACGTTGATCGCCAGCGTCGTGCGCACCCGCGACACGCCGTTGAAGAAGGACTGCGTCGACCACAGCAGGACCGCGAGCACGCCGCCGCCCATGCGCGGCGCCCAGTAGTCGATCGCGAGCCGCGTCACGTCGGCATCGAGCGCGAGCGCCGGCAGCAGCCGCGTGCCGCCCCACGCGATGGCCAGGAACGCCGGCATCAGCACGAGCGACGCCCAGACGCCGTTCCACGCGTAGGACGACGCGCGACGTCGACGGCCCGCCCCGTGGGCCTGCGCGGCGAAGGTCTGCACGGCAAGGCCCACCCCGCCGAGCAGCAGGATCATGCCGACGACGATCCAGTGGACGGCCGCGACGGCGGCGATCGCCGAGGTCGAGATCCGCCCGACGAACCAGGTGTCGGTGAGGTTCAGGATCGACTGGATGCCGGCGTTCAGGAACAGCGGCAGCGCCAGCGCGAGCACGCGCCCGAGGTCGACCTGCAGGCGCCCGCCGGGCCCGGGCCGGGCGCCGGGCAGACGCGCCGCGGCGAGGACGGCCTCGGCCGCGGACATGCCGCGCAGGTCTGCCGTGTCGCGGGAAGCGGCCACCGTCAGTACCAGTCGCTGAACATCAGGCCGACGCTGGCGCGCCGGATCACGCGGTCGTAGTTCGCGAGGCTTTCGCCGTATCCGGCGAAGCCCTGCAGGTACCAGCGGATGCGCGGGTTGAAGCCGGTCGGCGTGCTGAGGTCGAGCTGCACCGCGCCCCTGCCGCTGGACGGATTCCAGCGCAGCAGCGCGGTCGCGCTCGCCCCGTCCTCGGCGACGTAGCCGAGCCGCCACTCGCCGTAGCCGTAGTAGCTGCCGATGTCGACGTTGTCGTCCTTCGAATCGCGGTTGGCCTTGAACACCGCCTCCGGGATCCGCCACCACGGCCGAACGGACGTCCACCAGTTGCCGCGTTCGGCACGAAGGTCGACGAAGAAGCGGTTCCAGCTGCGCGATTCGCCTTCCTCGCTGCCGTTCGAATGGTGCGAGAAGCCCGCGTCGAACCGCGCGAGCCGCCAGCCCGCCAGCGTGCGCTCGAGCGGCATCGAGTAGAAGAACTCGGGCTCGTGGTTGTACTCGCGAAACGGGTTCGAGCGGTCGAACTGGTAGGCCTGCCACCACGCCTGCAGCGTGTAGCCGACGAAGAACGACGCGCGTCGCGGGTCCGCCGTCCCGAACAGCGGCAGCTTGAAGCTGAGCTGGAACTTGATCTCGGTCTGCGCGTCCTGCCCGAGGCCGGGATCGCGCGGTGCGAGATCCCCGGTGTGGGAGATCGGCAGGAAATAGGTCGGGCGGTGCGGCAGCAGGCCGAAGCGCGCCCGCCGGTCCGCCTGTTCCCGCCACCCGACCGGATCGCCCGCGTCGGCGGGCGCGTCCGGTCGAGCCGGTCGTGCATGCCTCGACGCCGGCTCGCCAGCGCACCCTGCGCGCAGTTCACCGACCGTCACCTGCGGCGCCGCCCGCGCGAGCGCCTCGAGCAGGCAGTCCTCGAGCGCCGGTGCGTGCGGGACGGGCGCCACGGCGCCGTCGGCCGACCAGGCGGCTCCCGACGAACCCGCGACCAGCAGCACGGCGAACGCGCGCACGTGGCGGCTGCGGTCAGCGCGCATCGATGCCGGGGTCGAAGGAACGGAGACGGCGCGACTGCGGTCGCGCGTCGCGCCGCGAACGGTGCCCGATGATCAAGCCACCCGCTTCGCCGGCAGCACCGTCGCCGTCGCCGTGCCGAAGCCGATCCTCGCGGCGCCCGGCCGTTCGCACCACGCGTACAGCGACACCGTGTCGCCGTCCTCGAGGAAGCTTCGACGCTCGCCGCCGGGCAGTTCGATCGGGTTCCTGCCGCCCATCGTCAGTTCGATCAGCGCACCCGCCTCGGCGGGTGTCGGGCCAGACAGGGTACCGCTGCCGAACAGGTCGCCGGGCGCGAGGTTGCACCCGTTGACGCTGTGGTGCGCGACGAGTTGCGCGATCGTCCAGTACGCGTGCCGGTAGCTGCTCTCCGACAGCACGTGCGCGCCGACGCCGGCGGCCTTCATCGCCTGCGTCTCGATGCGCGCCTGCACGCGCACGTCGAGCGCGCCGCCGGCGCGGTTCGCCGCGCCGTCGAGGTACGGCAACGGCTGCGGGTCGCCGGCCGGTCGCTCGAAGGCCACGCGGTACGGGGCGAGCGCCTCGAGCGTGACGATCCACGGCGAGATCGTCGTCGCGAAGCTCTTGGACAGGAACGGGCCGAGCGGCTGGTACTCCCACGCCTGGATGTCGCGCGCGGACCAGTCGTTGAGCAGGCACAGGCCGAACACGTGCGCCTCGGCGTCGTCCAGCGCGATCGGGTCGCCCTGCGGGTTGCCGGTGCCGACGACGATGCCGAGTTCGAGCTCGTAGTCGAGCCGCCTGCACGCGCCGAGCACGGGCTCCGACGCGTCCGGCGCCCTGGTCTGTCCGCACGGGCGGTGGAAGTCGGTGCCGGACACACCGATCGAGGACGCGCGGCCGTGATAGCCGATCGGCACCCACTTGTAGTTCGGCAGCAGCGGATCGTCCGGCCGGAACAGCCGCCCGACGTTGGTCGCGTGATGCAGCGACGTGTAGAAGTCGGTGTAATCGCCGACGGCCATCGGCAGCGCGAGCTCGACCTGCGACTGCGGGATCAGCATGTTGCGCCACTTGCCCAGCTGGCGGGCGTCGGGGCGCAGCCCGCGCGAGATCGCGAGGCGCAGCGCCGCGTTCGCCTGCGGGCCGAGCGCCATCATCGCGTTCAGCGTCGGGGCGCACGCCGCGGCCGCCGCGCGCGCGGCTTCGCCGGAGAAGAGCCCGGCGGCGTGCGCGGCCGCGAGGTCGACGACCTGGTCGCCGATCGCGACACCGCCGCGCCACGCCTCGAGCGATCCTCGCCGCTTGAACACGCCGAACGGCAGGTTCTGGATCGGGAAGTCGCCCTGGGGCTCGTGTGCCGACTCGACCCAGCACGCGAGCGAGGGATCGTGGGTTTCGTTCAGGGCCGCGATGTCTGCCATCGAATCACCTGTGCATTGCGTGGAACGGGGAGCCCGGGCGCTAGCGCCGGGACGGGTCGAAGTGCTTGCGCAGCCCCTGCCAGCATTCGAGGTAGTCGGGCTGCAGCAGCGGCGAGCCGAGCGCGCCGCGGGTGGGCCGGATCACGCAGCGGGTCTCGAACATGAACGCCATCGTGTCGCGGATCGTGTCGGGCACCGACAGGTCGGCGGCGGACGCCTTCTCGAAGGTGCCGGCGTCCGGTCCGTGCGCGCTCATGCAGTTGTGCAGGCTCGCGCCCCCCGGCGTGAAGCCGTCGGCCTTCGCGTCGTAGCGGCCGTGGATCAGGCCCATGAACTCGCTCGCGACGTTGCGATGGAACCAGGGTGGCCGGAAGGTGTCCTGCATCGCCAGGATGCGCGGCGGGAAGATCACGAAATCGATGTTGTCGACGCCGGGCGTGTCCGACAGCGACTGCAGCACGAGGAAGATCGACGGGTCCGGATGATCGAAGCTGATCGAGCCGATCGCGTTGAACCGGCGCAGGTCGTACTTGTACGGGACGTGCGAGCCGTGCCAGGCGACGACGTCGAGCGGCGAATGCCCGAGTTCGGCCGACCACAGGTGGCCCATGAAACGCGCGACCAGCCGGTGCGGCGCGTCGAGATCCTCGTAGCGCGCGACCGGCGCGAGGAAGTCGCGAGGGTTCGCGAGCCCGTTCGAGCCGATCGGCCCGAGGTCGGGCAGGCGCAGCGGCGCGCCGTAGTTCTCGCAGACGTAGCCGCGGGCGTCGCCGTCGGGCAACTCGACCCTGAACCGCACGCCGCGCGGGACCACGACGATCTCGAGCGGTTCGACGTCGAGGGCGCCCAGCTCGGTGAGCACGCGCAAACGCCCCTGCTGCGGCACGATCAGCAGCTCGCCGTCGGCGTCGTACAGCAGGCGGTCGCGCATCGACGCGTTGGCCGCGTACAGGTGGATCGCGAAGCCCGACTGCGTGTGCGGGTCGCCGTTGCCGGCATAGGTGACGATCCCGTCGACGAAGTCGGTCGGTGCGGACGGGATCGGCAGCGGATTCCAGCGCAGCTGGTTCGGCGGCGTGTCGATGCCCGCGAAGTCGTTCACCCAGCGGCCGTCGTCGATCCGCGCGAACGGGCGGTGGACCGCCGACGGCCGGATCCGGTAGAGCCAGGTCCGGCGATTGTCGCTGCGCGGCGCGGTGAACGCCGTGCCCGAGAGCTGCTCGGCGTAGAGCCCGTACGGGCAGCGCTGCGGCGAGTTGCGGCCGCGCGGCAGCGCGCCCTCGAGCGCCTCGCTCGCGAACTCGTTGCCGAAGCCGGACAGATACTGCAGGCTCTCGCGATCGTGCGCGGTGGAGTCGTTCATCGGAGACCTCCGGGTGTGGGTGGGGGCGACGCCGCGTGCGCCGCGGCGGGGCCGTCGACGGCGCTGCGATCGTCGCTGCGTTCGGCGGCGCGTTCGCCGGTGGGCGCAGCCCCGGCTTCGACCTGCGCGCGCGCGCGGCGCATCGCATCGGCGAGCACCGACGCGTCGCCGATGTGGTTCGCCAGCAGCAGGATCAGGCTCGCATTGACCGTCTGGCTCTGGGCGGCGCTCAGGTCGCGGTGCATGTCGATCAGCTGCTCGTAGAAATCGTCGGGCGCCGACAGGTTGGGATCGATGACGAGCGAGGGCCGGGTCATGCCGTCACCGCCTTGCCGGCCTGTGCCTCGCGCGTCGTGCCGGTCGCACGCAGCAGCGCGTCGGCGACGGCCTGCGGATCGAGGCGCCGCCAGCGCGCCGCGACGTGCTGGTCGGGGCGAACGAGGTAGGTCGTGCCCGGGCGCGCGTCCAGGCGCGCCCGCAGCAGTCCGTCGCGGTCGACGACGGTGCGGGCACGACGGGCGTTCGCGCCGTCGCCGTCGCCGGCGTCGCGCGGCGGCGGCTGCGCCCCGCCCACCGCCCCGCCCACCGTCCCGGCCCCACCCGGCACGACGACGAGTGCGTCGACCGGGATCGACGCGCCCGAGAGGGACCGGATCGCGTCGAACGCCGCGCCGGCGCGCGTCGCGTCCTCGGCGAAATGCACGCAGACGAAGCGGTCGCCGAGCAGGTCTAGGAACCAGCAGGCGCGCCCGTCGACCTGCACCGGCGCGTCGCAGCAGCTCGCGCCCGGGCGGGCCGCGTCGCGCGCGAAGCCCTCGTCCGTCGGCGCGTTCAGCACCGATCCGTCGAGCACCGCGGGCACCGAGAGCCGGCCGCTGTTGACCAGCGTCCGCGCGAACGGGTGCTCGCGCGAGAGCAGCAGCACCGCGTCGCGGAAGCAGCGGCTGACTTCGCTCTTGGGCGTGATGAAGTCGGTCGCGCGCGTGGAGTGACGGATGTTCTCGTCGGCCGCCCACTCGCGCTCGGCGCCGTAGGTGTCGAGCAGCGAAGCCGGCGCGAGGCCGCGCACGACCAGGCCGAGCTTCCAGCCGAGATTGTCCACGTCCTGGATACCCGAATTGGCACCTCGCGCGCCGAACGGCGACACCCCGTGCGCACTGTCGCCGGCGAAGACGACGCGACCGTGCACGAAGCGCTCCATCCGGAGGCAGGCGAAGCTGTAGACGCTGATCCACTCGAAGTCGAACTCGACGTCGCGGCCCAGCAGCGCCTGGATCCGCGGGCGCACGCGCTCGGGGCGCTTCTCCTGCTCGGGGTCGCAGTCCCAGCCGAGCTGGAAGTCGATGCGCCAGACGTCGTCGGGTTGCCGATGCAGCAGCACCGACTGGTTCGGGTGGAACGGCGGATCGAACCAGAACCATCGCTCGGGCGGGAAATCGGCCTTCATCCGCACGTCGGCGATCAGGAAGCGGTCGCGAAAGCTGCGGCCGCGGCTCTCGAGCCCCATCGACCTGCGGACCGGCGACCGCGCGCCGTCGCAGGCGACGAGCCAGTCGGCGAGCAGCCGATGCCGGCCGCGCGGCGTCTCGACCTCGACCTCGACCGCGTCGGCGCGTGGCCGCACGTCGACGACCCGGTTGCGCCATCGCAGGTCGATCGACGGGTATCGCGCCATCGCGTCCGCGAGAAAGCCTTCGGCGTAGTACTGCTGCAGGTTGATGAAGGCCGGGCGGCGGTGTCCCGTCTCGGCGAGCAGGTCGAACGAGTACACCTGCTCGTCGCGGAACCAGACCTTGCCCAGGTTCCAGGACACCCCCTTGTCGACCATCGGTGCGCCACAGTCGAAGCGGTCCCAGATCTCGAGCGTTCGCTTGGCGAAGCAGATCGCGCGCGAACCGTTGGACAGGCGGTCGTCGTCGTCGAGCAGCACGACCGACAGGCCCTGTCGTGCGAGATCGATCGCGAGGGTCATGCCGACCGGGCCGGCGCCGACGACGACGACCGGGTGTCTCGCCGGCGTCGCCGCCGATTCGTCGGCGTGCGCGCGATCGGCGAACACCAGCGACTGGTAGTCGACCGGTTCGCGCGACGGCGCGCCGCCGTCCGCAACGGCGGCGTCGGGCGCGGCGCAGCGCGGCGCCGGACCGCCGGGCCCACGGGCCTGCGGCGCCGGAACGTCCGGGCGAGTCGACTCCATCATCGGGCTCTCCTCTGTCGGTGGGCGGCCATCGCGAACGTGCAGGCGATCCCGCGTCGGCGCGATGGCTGCACCTTCCGATATTATGGCTGCCTATTGTCGCGGCGCCTGCGGCCCGGCGCCCACGCGCCGGGCATCACGGCCCTGCCCGGCCCCACCCCATCAGGCCATGTCCCATGAAGATCCTGCTATCGGTCGACGGCAGCCCCTACACGAAGCGGATGCTCGAGTACGTGGTCGCGCATCCGACCTTCCTCGGCACCCATCACGAATACACGATCATGCACGTCGTGCCGCAGCTGCCGGTGCGCGCGGCAGCAGCCTTCGACAAGGCCGGGCTCGCGAAGCACTACGCCGAGGAGGCCGAGGAGGCGCTGGGTCCGATCCGCGCGTTCTGCAGGACGAACGGCCTGAACGCCACCTACGTGATCGAGCACGGCACGGCGGGCGACGTGATCGCGAACCGTGCCGACGGCGGCGGCTTCGATCTGCTGGTGATGGGCTCGCACGGACACGGCTCGTTCGCCAATCTGGTGATGGGGTCGGTCGCGACCCGGGTGCTCGCGCACTGCAAGGTGCCGGTGCTGCTGGTGCGCTGAGCCGCCTCCGACGGCACGGTGCCGCGCGCGCGGCGGCGGCGCCTCGAGACCCGGCAGGCCGACGTACCGCCGCGGTCCGTTCGCGCCCATAGAATCGCGTTCCCACCCACGCGCCGACGACATCCATGGCCCAGGACTTCTCCGGCATTCGCGTCCTCGACTTCAGCCAGGTGATCGCGGGCCCGTTCGCGGCGCAGCAGCTCGCGCTCGGCGGGGCCGACGTCGTCAAGGTCGAGCCGGTGGACGGCGGCGACCAGATGCGCGGCCGGATGCTGCCGAGCCCGCTCGGCACGATCGGCATGGCGTCGCCCTTCCTCACGCTGAACCTCGGCAAGCGCAGCCTCGCGCTCGACCTGAAGCACCCCGACGGCAAGGCGATCGCGCTGCGACTCGTCGCGTCGGCCGACGTGATGATCCACAACTTCCGCGCCGGCGTCGTCGATCGCCTCGGGCTGGACCACGACACGGTGCAGGCGCTGAATCCGCGCATCGTCTGCTGTGCGATCTCCGGTTACGGCAACGAGGGCCCACGCAGCCGCGACGCCGCCTTCGACGGCGCGATCCAGGCCGCGAGCGGCATGATGGCGAACAACGGCGACCCGGCGACCGGACCGATGCGCACCGGCTACTTTCCGGTCGACATGATGACCGGCATGTCGGCCGCATTCGCCGTCGCGTCGGCGCTCGTGCGACGCGAGCGCACCGGCCGCGGCAAGTCGCTCGACGTCGCGATGCTCGATGCGGCGATCACGATGCAGGCGAGCGCGTTCGCGCAGTGCCTGGTCGACGGCATGCCGGGCGGCCTCGTCGGCAACAGCTCGGCCACCCGGTCCCCCGCGGCCGACCGCTTCGAGACCGGGGACGGGCTGGTGCTGATGTCCGCGGTGAGCCAGGCGCATGTCGCGGTCGTCTGCGACGAACTCGGCGTCGGCGCGTTGATGGACGACCCGCGCTACGCGACGCCCGCCGCGCGCGAGGCGAACGCCTCGTCGTTCCGCGCGCACCTGCTCGACGCCTTCGCGCGCGATTCTGCGGTGGCCTGGACCCGGCGGCTCGGTGCACGCGGCGTGCCGGTGTCGCGCGTCGCGTCGATCGCGGAGGCGCTCGAGGAACCGCAGCTCGCCCATCGCGACGTCATCGTCGAGGTCGCGCCGCCCACCGGCGTCGACCGTCCGGTGCGTCTCGTCGGCGCGGCGTTCAAGGCGTCCGAGGACGGGCCGGCGAGCCCGCGCCCGCCTCCCGCGCTCGGCGAGCACAGCCGTGAGATCCTGCGCGAGGCGGGCGTGTCCGCCGACGAGATCGAGCGGCTGATCGACCTGCGCGTCGTCGGCGCATGCTGAGCGGCCGTCTGCGGCACCGGTCGTCGGCGCCGATGCCGGCGCTCGCGCGGCGGCGGTGAGCCGCACGCTCGTCGTCTGGGGCTGCACCAGCGGCGCCGGCAAGAGCTGGATCGCGACGGCACTGTGTCGGGCGGCGGCGCGCCGCGGCATCGACGTCGCGCCGTACAAGGCGCAGAACATGAGCAACAACGCCCGCGTCGTGCCGACGGTCGACGGGGGCTTCGGCGAGATCGGCAGTGCGCAGTACCTGCAGGCGCTCGCGGCCGGGACGGCGCCGGTTCCCGACATGAATCCGGTGCTGCTCAAGCCGGAGACCGACACCCGGTGCCAGGTCGTCGTCGATGGCCGCGTCGTGCCTGCGCTTGGGGCCGTCGAGTGGCGCGCGCGCAGCGCGTTGCTCGCGCCGGCCGCACGCGCGGCGTTCGAGCGGCTGGCGTCGCGCCATGAACTGGTCGTCGTCGAAGGCGCGGGGTCGCCGGCCGAGATCAACCTGCAGGCCGGCGACTTCGTCAACCTCGAGGTCGCGCGCTGGGCGATGGCGCGCGGACCCGTGCATGCCCTGCTCGTCGCCGACATCGACCGCGGCGGCGCGTTCGCCCACCTGTACGGCAGCGTGCAGCTGCTGCCGGCCGACCTGCGCCCGCTGGTGGCCGGCTTCGTGCTGAACCGCTTCCGCGGCGACGCGGCGCTGCTCGCGCCCGGACCGGCACGGCTGCAGGCGCTGACCGGTGTCCCGACCCTCGCCGTCGTGCCGATGGTCGACGACCACGGCCTCGCGCAGGAGGATGCGTGGTCGGGCGAGCAGCGACGCGATGGCGCCCGCTTCGACCCCGGCGTCCACGCCGACCGGGACGCCGGCGAGGTCGTGATCGTCGCGACGCCGCGCATCAGCAACCTCGACGAGTTCGAAGCGCTGTCGCGCCTGCCGGCGGTTCGCCTGCGCTGGGCGCGCCACCCGCAGGACCTCGTGGGCGCGGGCCTGGTGATCCTGCCCGGCTCCAAGCAGGTCAGCGGCGACCTGGCGTGGCTGCGGGCGCGCGGTCTCGATCGCGCGATCCTGCGCCACGCCCGTGCCGGCTTGCCGCTGCTCGGGATCTGCGCCGGTGCGCAGATGCTCGGGCACCGGCTCGACGATCCGGCCGGCGTCGACGGCGTCGCAGGGTGCGTCGACGGGCTCGGCGTGCTGCCCGTCGACACCCGCTACGAGCCGGACAAGCGGCTGCGGCCGGCGCGCTTCGCGTTCGACGCGCCCGATGGCGCGTGGGCCGGACTCGCGTCGATCGCGTTCACCGGCTACGAGATCCGTCACGGGCGGACGTCGCCACGCGCGCCGGGCACCGACGGCGCCGACCGCACCGGCACCGCGCGCACGGTCCTCGCGAGTGCCGACGGTGCCGCGGGCTGGCAGCACGGCAACGTCCTCGGCATCACCGCGCACGGACTCTTCGAGTCCGACGCCGTGCTGCGCGCCCTGTTCGGCGACGCGCCGCCCGGACCGCAGGCGAGCTTCGAGCGCCTCGCGGATGCGATCGACGCCAGCTTCGACCCGGCGGTGCTCGATCGCCTCCTGGGTGCACCGCGACCGTGCAAGGCTGGCGGCGCCGCGGCGCGGACACTTTCGTAGTATTCCATTGGTTACATCGCATCCCGAGCAAAGCAGGGCTCGATCGGCACCGATGCGATGCCGTTCACCGTGGAATATCGTTCATGCTCGCTCGAACGAGGCCTGGGCTATCATCGGCGCCACCGCAAGAAGCGTGTCATCCGCTATATTCCATTGAATATCACACGACCGAGACCGCCACGATGAACCCACGCCCCCTGCTCGCGCTCGCCGTCGCCGCCTCGGCGCTGTTCGCCACCGCCGCCCACGCGGTCGACCTCACGGTATCGGCCGCGGCCAGCCTCACGAACGCCTTCAGGGACATCGCGCCGCTGTTCGAGGCCGAGCATCCGGGGACGACCGTGCGGCTCAACTTCGGCTCGTCCGGCGCACTGCTCCAGCAGATCGCGAAGGGTGCGCCAGCCGACGTGTTCGCCAGCGCCGACCAGCAGCGCATGGACCAGGCGCAGGCGCAGCAGCTGATCACGCCGGCGCTGCGACGCGACTTCGCCGCCAACGCGCTCGTCGTGATCGTCCCCGCCGCCGCGAAGCAGCAGCCGGCGGCGCTTGCCGACCTCTCCCGGCCGGCTTACGCGCGCATCGCGATCGGCCTGCCGGCCAGCGTGCCGGTCGGCAGCTATGCCAGGCGTGTGCTCGAGGCGGCCGGGCTCTGGGCCGCGATCGAGCCCAAGATGATCGGCGCGAGCAACGTGCGCCAGGCCCTCGACTACGTCGCCCGCGCCGAGGTCGACGCGGGCTTCGTCTACGCGACCGATGCGGCGGTCATGCGCGACAAGGTGAAGGTCGCGCTCACCGTGCCGACGGGCGAGCCGATCCGCTACCCGGTCGCCCCGATCGCGGCGTCGGCGAACGCCGACCTGGCAGCGCGCTTCGTCGCCTTCCTCGGCACGCCGGCGGCGCAGGCCGTGCTGGCGCGCCGCGACTTCGCCAGGCCCTGAGCGCACGATCGGGCCGACGCGATGGAGCAGGCCTGGGTCGCGCTGGCCCTGACGCTGAAAGTCGCCGGCTGGGCGACCGCGATCAACCTGGTGCTGGGCGTGGGCGTCGGATTCGCGATGGCGCGCTGGCGCTTCCCGGGTCGCGATCTCGTCGACGCGGCGCTGACGCTGCCGATGGTGATGCCGCCGACGGTGCTCGGCTACTACCTGCTGGTGCTGATCGGCACCAGCGGGCCACTGGGTGGCTGGCTGCTGCACACCTTCGGCATCCGCCTCGTCTTCACCTGGCAAGGCGCCGTGATCGCGGCGACGATCGTGTCGTTTCCGCTCGTGTTCAAGGCGGCGCGCGCGGCCTTCGAGACCGTCGATCCGCAGCTCGAGGACGCCGCGCGCACGCTCGGCATCAGCGAGGCGGGCGTGTTCTTCAGGGTATCGCTGCCGCTGGCCTGGCGCGGCATCCTCGCGGGGTTGCTGCTGTCGTTCGCGCGCGCGCTCGGCGAGTTCGGCGCGACGCTGATGGTGGCCGGCAGCATCGCCGGCAAGACACAGACGCTGTCGATCGCCGTCTACGAGGCGGTGCAGGCCGGTCAGGACGACACCGCCAACTTCCTGGTCGCGGTGACCTCGATCACCTGCATCGCCGTCCTGCTCGCGGCCGGCCGTCTGGTGCCCGGCCGCGTGCCGTCGCGGACCTGAGCCGACGATGACCGCGATCTGGGACGTCGCACTGCGCAAGCTGCTGCGTCACGGCGGCAGCCGCTTCACGGTCGACCTGCGCTTCGCCAGCGCCGCGAAGCGTGTCGTGCTATTCGGTCCGTCGGGCGCGGGCAAGACGATGGCGCTGCGCATGATCGCCGGCATCGTCGCGCCCGACGCCGGCCGCGTGACGGTCGACGGGCGCGCGCTCTACGACTCGGCACAGGGCATCCGCCTGTCGCCGCAGGACCGCCGGCTCGCGTACGTGTTCCAGGACTATGCGTTGTTCCCGCACCTGACGGTCCGCCAGAACATCGCGTTTGCGCGCCGCCGCCGATGGCGCAACCCGCCGCGTTCGGTGCGCGACGACGCGGTACAGCTGTGGATCGAGCGCTTCCATCTCGGGGCGATCGCCGACCACTACCCCGACCAGATCTCGGGCGGCCAGCGCCAACGCACGGCGCTCGCGCGCGCGCTCGTCATCGACCCGGCGGCGCTGCTGCTCGACGAACCCTTCGCCGCGCTCGACAAGCCGCTGCGCCAGCGGCTGCGAGAGGAACTGCTGGAACTGCAGACCACGCTCGACCTGCCGCTGCTGCTGATCACGCACGACGACGACGACGTGCGCTGCCTCGCCGAGCAGGTCGTGCAGGTCGACGCGGGCCGGGTCGTCGCCGACCAGCCCGGCACGCCCGGCGACGAGCCGGGGCCCGGTCAGGCGGCGAGCGCGTCCTTCGAGGCCGCGAACGCAAGACCGCGATAGCCGTCGCGCGCCGCCGCCGCGCAGTACTCGCGGTATTTCGGAAAGCCGCCGGTGAACAGCGTCAGCCCCTGCGCCTTGTCCTTGACGTTGGCGCCGACGTACCAGGTCTTCGCCTTCGAGAGCAGCGTGCGCTGCGCCAGCGTGCGCACGACCTCCATCCACTCGTGCTCGGCCTCGGCGGTGGGCTCGACGCTGCCCGATCCGTTCGCGCGCATGTGGACCATCAGCGCGGCGATCCAGTCGACGTCGTTCTCGCTGATGCGCACGATGTTGGCGAGCGCGGCCGGGCCGGTGGGGCCGGTCGTCATGAACAGGTTGGGAAAGCCCGACATCATCATGCCGAGATAAGAGCAGGCACCGTCGCGCCACTTGTCGTTCACCGTGCGGCCGTCGCGACCGACGACGTCGAAGGAGGTCAACGCGCCGGTCAGGCCGTCGTAGCCGGTGGCGAGGATCAGCATGTCCAGCGCGATCTCGCGCGACGCCGTTCGCACGCCGGTCTCGGTGATCTCCTCGATCGGATCCGACAGCAGGTCGACCAGGTGCACGTGCGGCAGGTTGAAGGTCTCGTAGTAGCTGGTGTCCAGGCACGGTCGACGGGCGAAGACCGGGTAGCCACGCGGCTTGAGCTTCTCGGCGACCGCCGGATCGTCGACGACCTCGTCGATCTTGCCGCGGATGAAGTCGGCCACCTGCGCATTCGCGTCATCGTTCGACAGCAGGTCGGAGAAGGTGCCGAGCATCGCAAGCCCGCCGTGGCGCCACGCGTCTTCCATCAGGCTCAGCCGCTCCTCGGGCGACACGCTGAAGAAGGCGCGCGTGCTCGCCGGCCGCAGCCCGCCCGCCGGGCTGTTGCGCGCCGACTCGCGCAGTGCCGGATAGTGCCGCTTCACGTCGGCGACGTAGGACGGCGCGAGCGCATGGTTTCGCATCGGCATCGTGAAGCTCGGCGTGCGCTGCAGCACGAAGAGCTCGCCCGCCTTCGGGCCGATCTCCTGCACGATCTGGATGCCGGTCGAACCGGTGCCCAGCACGCCGACGCGCTTGCCGGCATAGCTCACCGGCCGATGCGGCCACTTCGCGGCCCGGTACAGTTCGCCCTTGAAGCGCCCGAGACCGGGGATGTCGGGGTCGCGGGGCACCGACAGCGGACCGGTCGCCATCACGCAATAGGTGGCCTCGAAGGTCTCGCCGCGGCTGGTGGTGACGACCCAGCACGCGCGTCGCGCGTCCCATTCGGCGCGATCGACCCGGGTCTCGAACTGATAGTGCCGGCGAAGGTCGAGCCGCGTCGCGACGAAGTCGAAATAGCGCATCAGTTCGGGCTGCGCGGCGAAGTACTCCGACCAGGTCCACTCCTGCTCGACCTCGCGGGAGAAACCGAAGCTGTAGTCGATGCTCGGCAGATCGACACGCGCGCCCGGATAGCGGTTCCAGTACCAGACGCCACCGACGTCGCCGCCCGCCTCGAAGGCCTGGAGCGACAATCCCATCTCGCGGAACTTGTAGACGGCGTACAGGCCGCCGAAGCCCGCGCCGACGACGATCACGTCGAGCCGGCGAGCCTGTGCGGCGGTCGAGGTTGCAGCGTCAGCGGTCATCCGAATCTCCTGTCCGAACGAGGGGTGGGCCGGCCCGGTTGAGCAGGCCCAGCAGCACGATGTCGAGGTACTGGTCGATCACCTCGCGCGCGGTCAGCGGTCCGCCGGGGCGGTGCCAGCGCGACATCTGGTTGAGGCCCGAAAGCAGCAGGCGCCCGGCCAGCGCCGGGTTCACCGCCCGCAGTTCGCCGCTCGCGATGCCGGCCTCGATGCAGTCGCGAAGCAGCTTCTCGTACGCGTCGCGCTGGTGCAGCGCGAGGCCGCGGCGCCCGGTGGCGCCGGCCTGCCAGAATGCGTTCGAGCCCGCGACCCACTGGTCGCGCCGCTTCTCCATCGAATCGGCCGATGCATGCAGGAACGCGCGGACCTTCTCGGTCGGCGTGTGCGACCGTGCGACGGCCGCCGTCACCTCGGCGACCAGCGAGTCCATCGATTCGATCACGACGCGCTCGTAGAGCGCGTCCTTGTTCGGGAAGTAGTAGTACAGCGCCGCCTTGGTGATCTGCGCGACCTCGGCGATGTCGCGCAGCGAGGTCGCGTCGTAGCCCTTCTGCGCGAACAGGCGCCTCGCGATCGCCAGCAGTTGCGCCTCGCGCCCGTCGGCCAGGCTCGCGTCGTCGGGCGTCGACGCAGCCGGCACCGCCAGCTCGCTCATCGGCCCTTGTACACCGGCTTGCGCTTCTCGAGGAACGCGCGCTGCGCCTCGCGGGCATCCTCGGTCTTCGACAGCGCGACGGTGTTGCCCTGTTCGTAGCGATACGCATCGCGCAGCGGCATCACCTCGGTCATCCGCGCCGCCTCCTTGGCCAGGCGCAGCGCGATCGGCGACTTGCCGGCGATCTCGTGCGCGATGCCCATCGCGAAGGGCATCAGCTCGGCCTCCGGCAGGCAGGCCTCGACCAGCCCGAGGCGGTACATCTCGGCGGCGCTC
The DNA here is from genome assembly GCA_050248115.1 of Lautropia sp. Classification (GTDB taxonomy): domain Bacteria; phylum Pseudomonadota; class Gammaproteobacteria; order Burkholderiales; family Burkholderiaceae_E; genus Lautropia. The sequence continues at coordinate 119,118 of JBFWSZ010000003.1, read as the reverse complement.
ACCTCCATGCCGGTGAAGAACATCCGACGCGCGCGCGACTGGCCGAAGATGCGCTGCAGGTACGAGACGCCGCCGGCGAGGCCGACGTTGATCTCGGGCATCGAGAAGTACGCCTTCTCGCTCGCGACCCAGATGTCGGAGGCCATCACGAGGCCGAAGCCGGCGCCCAGGGCTGCGCCGTTCACCGCGGCGATCACCGGCTTCGCGCACTCGGCGATCGCGTTGTGCGTCTCCCGCACCCGCCGGTTGTGTCGACCGTAGGCGCCGGGGCTGTCTCCCAGGTTCGGGCGCTCCCGGATGTCGGCACCGGCCGAGAACACCTTGCCGCTGCCGGTGAGCACCACCGCCCGGACGTCGTCGCGGTCGCCGAGTTCGTCGAAGAGCGCGGTGAGCTCGTCTCGCATCTCGGCGTTCTGCGCGTTCACCGGCGGGCGGTTGAGCGTGACGAGCGCCACGTGTTCGTTGACGTCGACGATCAGGGTGTTCCAGTTGCTCACGGCAAGGTCCTCGTTCGAATTCAGGTGGGTGGCGAGTCGCGCAGCACGATCACGGCGTCGAGGCAGACGCACCCGTGCTCGCGAACGAGCAGCGGGTTGACGTCGATCGCCTGCAGTTCGTGCGCATGCGCCGCACCAAGTCGGGAGAGCTTCGTCAGCGCATCGGCCAGCGCCGCGCGATCCAGCGGTGCGCCGCCGCGCCAGCCGTCGAGCAGCCGGGCGGCGCGGGTGCCGCCGATCAGCGCCTGCGCGCGGGCCGGCGACAGCGGCGCCGACGCGAAGGCGACGTCGCGAAAGAGTTCGGTCGCGACGCCGCCGAGCCCGAACATGAGCATCGGCCCGAAGACCGGATCGACGACGACGCCGGCGATCGTCTCGACACCGCCGCGGATCATCGGCGCCACCAGCACGCCCTCCAGGCGCGCATCGGGTCGATGCGCCGCTGCACGACGCATCAGTTCGTCGTAGGCCGCGCCGACCGCGGCCTCGTCGGCGAGCGACAGGATCACGCCGCCGACCTCGGTCTTGTGGGTGATGTCGGCGGACAGGATCTTGGCCACCACCGGAAAGCCGATCTCGGCGGCGGCACGCATCGCGGCCTCCCGACTGTCGCACGCGCGTTCGATCGGCGACGCGATGCCGGCCGCAGCCAGGCAGGCCTTCGCCAGCGCCTCCGTACCGACGGCGCCGAGCGGCGGCACTGCGCCGCGCGCGACCTCGTCCGGTACCGGCACCCGGTGCAGCGTTGCGCGCCGGGCGCGCAGTGTGCACGCCGCGCCCAGCGCACGCATCGCCCGGCTGGGGTCGGCAACGACCGGGATGCCTGCCTCGCCCAGCCGGCGTGCGACCTCGGGCGCCGAGAGCATCACCACCACCAGCTGGCGCTGCGGATGACGTCGCTTCAGTTCGATCAGCCCCGTCGCCGTCCCGGCGAATCGCTGCGGCGAGAGACCCGCATGCGCCAGGTACGCGACCACGACATCGAACGCGCCCTGCTCGAGCATCGCGCCCACCACCCGCTCGATTCCACCCGGCACCGACGTGACCTGCGCCGTCGTGTCGTACGGATTGGCCGGCACCGCGAACGGCAGGACCGCGCGCAGCGCCGCCTGCGCCGGCTCGGGCAACGGCGGCATCTCGAGGCCGAGCGCCTCGGCTTCGTCGGCCATCAGCACGCCGATGCCGCCGGATCCGGTGACGACGCCGACCCGGGGACCGGCCGGCAGGCTGCCGGCGACGTCGCAGAAGCTGGCGATGTCGAGCATCTCGTCGATGCTGCCCGCACGCACCGCCCCGCACTCGGCGAGCACCGCGTCGTAGATCGCGTCGTTGCCGGCAAGTCCGCCGGTGTGCGTGGCGGCGGCGGCCGCGCCCAACGCCGAACGCCCGATCTTCATCGCGACGACCGGCTTGCCCGCCTCCGCCGCCTTGAGCAGCGCGGCGCGCAGCGCGGCGCCATCGCGACAGGCTTCGAGGGCGGTGCAGATGACGCGTGTGCCGGCATCCTCGGACAGGTAGTCGATGCACTCCGCGAGGTCGACGTCGGCCTCATTGCCGGTCGCGACCGCGCAGGACAGCCCCAGCCCGCGCAATGCCGCGGCGCCGTAGGTCGCCGACCCGAACGCGCCGCTCTGCGTCGCGAGCCCGATCCTGCCGGCCACCGGTCGCAGGCCGTTGAGCGCGGTCGAGAACGTCGCGTAGAGGCCGGTGGCGGGGTTGATCAGCCCCAGCGCGTTGGGGCCGATCAGGCGCATGCCGCTCGCACGTGCCGTCTGCACGAGTTGCCGTTGCAGCGCCGCGCCCTCGGCACCGGCCTCGGCGAAACCGGCGGTGAAGACCTGCACCGCGCGCACGCCACGGCGGGCGCAATCGGCCACGGCCTGGGCCACCGCGGGCAGCGGCACGGCGACGATCGCGTGGTCGATCCCTTCGGGCAGATCGAGCACGCTGCGCCACGCGCGCCGACCCTGCAGTTCGGCATGCCCGGCGGTATTGACGGGATAGAGTTCGCCGGCAAAGCCGCCCTCGATCAGGAATCGCAGCGGGCGCCCGCCGATTCGCTCGGGGTCCGAGGACGCGCCGACGATGGCGAGCGAGCGCGGATGAAAGAACGGATGAAGCGAATGCACGTCGCGGCGCTCCGTCAGGCCGGCTGGGCGGATTGCATGTCGGGCGACGTCGCGGCCAGGCGTGCGAGATGCCACTTGCGATCGCCCGCCTCGAACGCCGCGCACAGCAGTCGGCGCACCAGGCGCGAGGCCGGCAGTTCCGCGGTCATGCCCATGCCGCCGTGCAACTGGATCGACGCCTCGGCAGCGCGCCGCGCGACCTCGTTGAGGTACAGCTTGCACAACGACGCGTCGCGGCTCGCGAGGCGACCCTTCGACACTGCCTCGCGAACCAGTCGCGCCAACAGCACGCCGGCGCTCTCGTACTGCACGTAGAGGTCCACGACACGGTGGCGCAGGACCTGGAAGGTGGACAGCGCGACGCCGAACTGGGTCCAGCCGCTCAGGTGAGCGATGCAGTGCTCGATGGTCGCGCCCAGCGCGGCGCCCATCTCGACGGCGGTCACGAGCGCCGCCAGATCGTCCGCCACGCCGACCGCAGCGATCGCTGCAGGCCCGCGAACCAGCAACGACGACGCGGGCAGCAGCAAGCCGTCCAGCGCCACGTCCGCGCACCGCATGCCGTCGATCCCGGCGTACCGCGCGTGCGGGTCGGGGAGGATCGTCCGCGGCAGCATCAGCAGCGCATTGCCGGCGGCCACGAGAGCGTGGCTCCACGGCAGGCCGGCGTCGAGCCCGGCGAGCGTACCGTCGAGCCGCAGCCCGCCGCCGGGCATCTCGAGCAGCGCGAGCGCGGTCCCGTCGCCGACGTCGACGTCGATCTCGCCGGCGCAGAGCGCACGGAGCGCCGCATCCGCCGACACGGTACCGGCAGCCATCAGCAGCGACGGCGCCTGCGCACAGCGTCGCACCAGCGGCAGCCCGGGCGCGTGGCGGGCGCATGCCTCGACCACCGCGCTCAGGTCGGCGAGCGAACCGCCGGCGCCCCCACGTGCTTCGTCGACCAGCAGCGCGGTCCAGCCCATCTCGACGGCCCGGCGCCACACGGCGTGCCGCGCGTCGGCGTCGTCGATCGCGGTGACGGCGTTCGCCGCGAAGCGCGAGGCGGCGTCGAACAGGTCGCCCGGAAACAGGGGATCCGCGGTGAACGGCATGTCAGGCTCCGAACAGCTCGCGCGCGATCACGTTCTTCTGGACTTCGCTGGTGCCGCCGGCAATGGTGCGGGACCGGTAGAACAGGTAGTTGTGGATCATGTTCGTCTCTTCGTCGTCGCCGACCCTCGGCTCGCCGTCGGCCGACAGCGACAGGAAACGCGCGGCGCGACGCGCGCCGATCGCATCGAAGGCGATGCCGATGATGCGCTGGGCGAGTTCGGAGCAGTGCAGTTTCAGCGCCGACGACTTCGACGCGCGCAGACGCCCGTTCATGTCCTCGTCGATCGCGCTCAGCAGCATTTCACGCGCCGCCCTGACCTCGGCCTCGGCCAGCAGCAGTCGCTCGGCGAAGCCCTGCCACCCTGCACCGTCGGGGTCGCGCGCCGACTCGGCCGCGACCTGCGCGGCAACCCGTCGGAGCAGCTGCTCGAGGCGCAGCACGATCCCGGGCGCGAGCCGCTCGCGATCGAGCAGGAACTTGGCGCATCGCCACCCGCCGCCCTCGTCGCCCAGGCGATTGCCCACCGGTACGCGGACCTCGTCGAGGAAGACCTCGTTGACGTGGTGCCACGCATCGATCGTGCGGATCGGGCGGATGCGGATGCCGGGAAGCGACAGCGGGATCAGCAGCAGCGTGATGCCGTCCTGCCGTCGCGCCTCCTGACTGGTTCGCACCAGCGCATACATCCAGTCGGCTTCCTGGGCATGCGAGGTCCACATCTTCTGCCCGGTGACGACGTAGTGATCGCCGTCGCGCACCGCGCGCGTCTTGAGCGAAGCGAGATCCGACCCCGCACCCGGCTCAGAGTAGCCCTGGCACCACCAGACGCTGCCGTCGAGGATGCCGGGCAGGAAGCGGGCGTGCTGCTCCGGCGTGCCGAAATGCAGCAGCACGGGCCCGATATGGCCGAGTCCGTGGTGGAACTGCGGCGGGCAGTCGTGCTCGGCCATCGCCGACTCGAACAGGTAGCGCTGCCGCATGTCCCAGCCCGTGCCGCCGAAGGCTTTCGGCCAGCCCGGCGCAGCCCAGCCGTGCGCGTGAAGGATGCGCTGCCAGGTCGCGTAGTCCTCGCGTTCCAGCTTGGCGTTGCGCCGAACGCGTTCGCGAAGCGTCTCCGGGCAGCAGGTCCGCGCAACGTGCTCGACCTCGCGGCGAAAGGCGTCGTAGTCGATCTCGGTCGAGGAGAATGCGGCGGTCATTCACCGACTTTACTAAACGACCGGTCAATTTGTCAATTTGGCCGAGCCCCGTCGCCAGGAACCCCGAAACGGGCCCATTTGCGGCGATTATCGCGAACTTCTGCAGTTCAGAAGCCTAAATTTCGCCTGATTCCGCGTGTTGACAGAAGCCTCTCCGCGCCAATACAGTCGCTGACTTATCGACCGGTAGAATCGACGCGACGTGCGTGTCGTGCGGGCGTCGGCACCGGTGATGAACGCCCTCGGGGCACCGCCCCCTCATTCGCCCAGACAGGAGACCCGACGATGCACCGCACCCATCCCCTGACGCTCGCCGTACAGGCGGCGACCGCCACCGCGCTGCTCGGCCTGCTCGTCGGCCCAGCCAGCGCGCAGATCTCGGACGACGTCGTCCGCCTCGGCATCATGGGCGACATGGCCGGGCCCTATTCGGGCAACGGCGGCCCGGGGTCGGTGCTCGCCGCCCGCATGGCGATCGAGGACTTCGGCGGGAAGGTCAACGGGAAGGCCGTCGAACTGCTGGTGGTCGACGACCAGAACAAGCCCGACGTCGGCCTGAACGCGGCCCGCAAGTGGGTGGACGTCGACAAGGTCGATGCGATCGTCGGCGGATCGGCGTCGTCGATCGCGCTCGGCGTGCAGTCGCTGATGAAGGAGCGGCAGAAGCCCTACCTGATCGCCGGGACGGTCACCGACCTGCTGACCGGGAAGAACTGCTCGCCGATGTCGATCCAGTTCCTCGTCGATACCTATTCGCTGCCGAAGGCGGGGGTGAAGACGCTGCTCGACCAGGGCGTCAAGCGCTTCTTCTTCGTCACGGTCGACTACGCCTTCGGCGCCGCCTTCCAGGCCGCGGCCACCAAGTTCATCGAAGCGGGCGGCGGCAAGGTGCTGGGCTCGGTCAAGCATCCGCTGGGCACGACGGACTTCTCGTCGTACCTGCTGCAGGCGCAGAGCAGTGGCGCCGAGGCGATCGTGATCCTCAATGCCGGCCTCGACCTGTCGAACTCGCTCAAGCAGGCGGCCGAGTTCAGGATCGCGGACGGCGGCAAGGCGGTGTCGGTCTTCGGCATGACGATCAACAGCGTCGCGGCGATGGGCCAGGACGTCGCGCAGGGGCTCACCTTCACCAACCCGTGGTACTGGGACCGGACCGACGAATCGCGCGCGTGGGCGCAGCGCTTCATGCCGCGCTACAACAACCAGCCGCCGACCTACATCATGGCGGGCGTCTACAGCGCGGTGACCCACTACCTCAAGGCCGTCCAGGCTGCGGGCACCGACGCGGGCCCCGCCGTGATGGCGAAGATGAAGTCGACCCCGATCGACGACATGACCGCGAAGAACGTGCGCATCCGCGAGGATGGCCAGGCGATGCGGCCGGTGTATGCGGTGCGGGTCAAGAAGCCGGCGGACGTGAAGAACAAGGTCGACTACTACGATGTGCTCGGCGAACTCGCCCCGGACTCGGTGTTCCGCCCGATCGCCGAAAGCGGATGCGACTTCGTGAAGAAGTGATCCCGGCGACGCGCCTGCCGCTGGCTGCGCGCGACCTGCTGGGCGAAAGCCCGGTGTGGGACGCGCGCGAGCAGGCGCTCTACTGGGTGGACACCCGTCGTCGCCTGGTGCAGCGGCGGCGCTTCGACGCGCCTGACGCGGACGGCGCCGAGCGTCGATGGCAGGTACCGCAGGACGTCGGATCGATCGCGCTGGCCTCCCCCGGGCACCTGCTGCTGGCGCTGGCCGACGGCTTCGCCACGCTGTCGCTCGACGACGGCCACGTGTCCGAGCTTGCCCCGGTGTCGCATCCGAAGGCGCCGATGCGCCTGAACGACGGCCGCACCGACCGTGAAGGCCGCTTCGTCTGCGGCTCGATGGTGCTGCACCGGCGCGATCCCGACGCGAGGCTCTACCGCCTGGATATCGACGGCAGCGTCGACACGCTGCTCGACGGCATCGCGGTGTCGAACGCCACCTGCTTCAGCCCCGACGGGCGCACGATGTACTTCGCGGACAGCCTCGCCGGGACCATCCGTGCGTGGCACTATGCGCCCGATGGCAGCCTGTCAGGCGAACGCGTCTTCGCCGATACCCGTGCGCACGGGTCCGGACCCGACGGCGCCACGGTCGACGCCGACGGCCGACTCTGGGTCGCGCTGGTGCTGGCGCGGCGCATCGCGTGCTACTCGCCCGAGGGCCTGCTGCTGCGCACGCTCGAACTTCCGGTGCCCTACCCGACCTGCCCGTGCTTCGGCGGGCCGTCGCTCGACGTGCTGTACGTCACCAGCATCAGCGACAGCGGCAACCTGCTGCGCAGCGAAGACCGCGCGGCGGGCGCACTCGTGGAAGTGCGCGGACTCGGCGCGCGCGGACTGCCGGAGGTGCCCTGGGGCGGCCTTCGACGTAACCGATGAGCAGCCAGGATCGTCGCGAATCCGTCGATCCGCGCGACGGCCCCTCGCCGGCATCGATCCGCCGGCCCGCCATGCGGGCGATCGTCACCGGCGCGGCCCGCGGCATCGGGCGCGCGATCGCGCTGCGGCTCGTGCAGGACGCCGAGACACGTCGGGAGGCACCCGCGAGACTGGTCGTCGCGGACCAGCACGCCGACGAACTCGCGTCGCTCGCGACTGCGCTTCGCGCCCGCGGCGCGGTCGTCCACGCGTGTGCCGGCGACCTGGCCGACCCGGAGGAGCCAGCCCGTATCGTCGCCGCAGCGCAGGATTTCGGCGGGCTCGACTGCGTCGCCAGCAACGCCGGCTTCGCGCGCCCCGCCTCGCTGCTCGAGGCCGGCATCGACGACTGGGATCGTGTCTTCGCGGTGCACGTGCGCGCCGCCTGGCTGCTCGGGCGCGCGGCACACCCGATGCTCGCCCGGGCACGCGGCTGCCTCGTCCTCACCACCAGCGTATCCGGCACCCATGCGACGCCGCCACTGGCCGCCTACAGCCCCAGCAAGGCCGCGCAGATCATGCTGATGCGACAGATGGCGGTCGAATGGGGCGCGGACGGGATCCGGGTCAACGCCCTCTCGCCGGGCCTGACCGTCACGCCGGGAACCGCGCCCGCCTACGAGCGCCCCGGTGCGCGCGAAGCGCGGGAAGCGCAGATCCCGCTGCGGCGCCTCGCGCAGCCGGAAGACATGGCGGCCGCGCTATCGATGCTCGTGGGCCCGGACGCGGCCTATGTGCACGGACACGATCTCGTCGTCGACGGCGGTCTCGTGCACACGCTGATGCCTTCGCTGACCCAGCCCGCGTGGCAGGCCCGATGACGTCAATCGAGTTCGGCCAGCAGCGTGTACCACGGATCGTCGGGCTTCATCGCGCCGATCGGCACGCGCGGACCGAAGCGTTCGCGTTCCGGCGCGTCGGGCGCTGCGCCCATCGGCTGCACCCAGTCGTAGACGACGACCCGTGCCGCCACCCGCCATTCCTCCCCGCGCTTCTCGAAGCGATCGACGTAGCGCCCCGCGAGAAAGGTCTCGTGCTCGCTGCCGTCGGGCCGGCGGTCGCGCTGCCACGCGAGGAAATAAGTCTCCACCGCCGCGCGCAGCCCGCGCAGCTCGATCGACAGGTTGCCCACGTGGTGGATCATGCGAGGACCGGTGCGCAGCTTGAGCAGCGCCGCGTCGATGAACGCCTCCGCGGTGCCCTGGTACGGGCCGTGGCGATCGGTCGCGTCTGGCCAGTAGCTCGCGCGCAGCGACGCTTCGTCGGCGCGGTCGATGCCGCGGCAGTAGCGGAAGATGCATTCGCGGATCGCTTCGCGGTCGAGCAGCGCCTGCACGGCGGTGTCCTGGGTCATGGGTCGGGTCCGATGGCTGTTGGCGTCGGCGCAAGTCTAGGACGCCGGCGCCGTCGTGGCCAGCGCGTCGATTCTGAATCGGAGGGAACACACGGATGAGCGGACGACTCGACGGGAAGGTGGCACTCGTGACCGGTGCGGCGCAGGGCATCGGTCGCGCGATCGCCGAACGTTTCGCCGCCGAAGGCGCGGTCGTCGGCATGCTCGACCTCAAGCCCGAGCGGGCGCAGGCGGCGGCCGAACAGGTGCGTGCGCAGGGTGGCCGCGTCGAGGCGTTCGCCGGCAACGTCGCCGACCGCGCCACGCTCGCGGACGCGGTGGCGGCGCTCGACGCGACCTACGGACGACTCGACGTGCTGGTGAGCAACGCGATCTGGGTGCGCTACGGCCCGATCGACGCACTCACGCCGGAGATGCTGCATCGCATGACCGGCACCGGCTTCGACTCGGTCGTCTGGGGCATCCAGTGCGCCGCGCCGGTGATGGCGCGCGGCGGCGGCGGCTCGATCGTCAACATCGCGTCCGCCGCGGCATTCCTGGGCATGCCGAACGCGATGATCTACGCCGGCGTCAAGGCCGGCGTGCTGGGCCTCACGCGCGCTGCGGCGGTCGAACTCGGTCCGCAACGGGTGCGGGTCAATGCGGTCTGCCCGGGATCGATCCAGACCGAAGGCGTGCGCATCAACGTCGACCCCGCGATGGCCGCGAAGCGACTCGCGCGAACGCCGCTCGGACGGCTCGGCGAGGTCGGCGACGTCGCCTCGGCGGCGCTGTTCCTCGCCAGCGACGACAGCGGCTGGATGACCGGCGAATCGGTGCTGGTCGACGGCGGCGCGACGCACGCGGTGCTGTAGCGCGGTGCGCAACCGCAGCGCATAGCGTCCGTCAATCGGTTCGTTGCGAACATCCGATTGGACGCAGCGGCGGTACCCGTCCATCCTTGGTCTGCCCCGGCGCACCGCCGTGCGCGCGGGACAGAAGCCACAGGAGGACGAATTCGATGGACACGAAGACGACGGACCGGGCGGGCGGCTGCCCGTTCCCGCATCAGGGCGGCGGCGCCCGCTCGCTGCTCGGCAGGACCAATCGCGACTGGTGGCCCGACGCGCTGCAACTCGACATCCTGCACCAGGGCGGCGTGTCGCCCGATCCGATGGGCGCCGACTTCGACTATGCCGAAGCCTTCGAGGCGCTCGACTACCCGGCGCTGAAGCGGGACCTGCACGCGCTGATGACCGACAGCAAGCCGTGGTGGCCGGCCGACTACGGACACTACGGCCCGTTCTTCATCCGCATGGCGTGGCATTCCGCGGGCACCTATCGCACCGCCGATGGCCGCGGCGGCGCCAACACCGGCCAGCAGCGATTCGCCCCGCTCAACAGCTGGCCCGACAACGCCAATCTCGACAAGGCGCGACGGCTGCTGTGGCCGATCAAGCGCAAGTACGGCAAGCACATCAGCTGGGCCGACCTGTTCATCCTCGCGGGCAACGTCGCGATCGAGTCGATGGGCGGCCCGGTGTTCGGCTTCGGCGGCGGTCGCAGGGACGTCTTCGAACCGGAGCGCGACGTCTACTGGGGAACGGAGGAACAGTGGCTCGGCCCCACCCGGATCGACGCCGACCAAGAGATGGCGCTCGAGAACCCGCTGGCCGCGATCCAGATGGGCCTCATCTACGTCAACCCGGAAGGCCCGGGCGGCAAACCCGACCCGGCGCTGTCGGCCCGCGATATCCGCGAAACCTTCGCGCGCATGGCGATGAACGACGAGGAGACGGTCGCGCTCACCGCCGGCGGCCACACCTTCGGCAAGTGCCACGGCGCCGGCGACGCGAGCCTGCTCGGCGCCGAGCCCGAAGGTGCCGACATCGCGATGCAGGGCCTCGGCTGGACCAGCGGATACGAGAGCGGCATCGGCGAGCACACGATCACCAGCGGGCTCGAGGGCGCGTGGACGCCGCACCCGACGACGTGGGACGGCGGCTATTTCCACATGCTGCTCGACTACGAGTACGCGCTGGTCAAGAGCCCTGCCGGCGCGTTCCAGTGGCAGCCGATCGACCAGGCCGACGCCGACATGGCGCCCGACGCCCACGTGAAGGCCCGGAAGGTCCCGACGATGATGACCACCGCCGACATGGCACTGAAGGTCGATCCCGCGTACCGGAAGATCGCCGAGCGCTTCCGCGACCACCCCGAGCAGTTCGCCGACGCGTTCGCGCGCGCGTGGTTCAAGCTCTGCCACCGCGACATGGGCCCGAAGGTGCGTTACCTGGGCCCGGACGTACCGGCCGAGGACCTGATCTGGCAGGATCCGATTCCCGCGGCCGACGCGCCGGCGATCGACGCCGGCGACGTCGACGACCTGAAACGCGCGATCCTCGCGAGCGGGATCGCCCCCGCAGATCTCGTCAAGGCCGCGTGGGCCTCGGCGTCGACCTATCGACGCTCCGACCATCGCGGCGGCGCCAACGGTGCGCGCGTGCGCCTCGCGCCGCAGAAGGACTGGGCGGTGAACGAGCCGGACACGCTCGCCGGCGTGCTGGCGCGACTCGAGGGCATCGGGGCCGACTTCGCCCGTCGCACCGGGCGCAAGGTGTCGATCGCCGACCTGATCGTGCTCGGCGGCACCGCGGTGATCGAGAAGGCCGCCCAGGACGCGGGCGTCGACCTTCGCGTGCCCTTCTCGCCCGGGCGCACCGACGCGACCGACGCGATGACCGACGCCGCAAGCTTCGAGCCGCTCGAGCCGCGCGCCGACGGCTTTCGCAACTACCTGGGGAGCCGCATGCGGGTCAAGACCGAGGAGATGCTGCTCGACCGCGCGCACCTGCTCGGCCTCACCGCGCCCGAGATGACCGTGCTCGTCGGCGGATTGCGCGTGCTCGGCGCCAATCATGGCGGCAGCACCCACGGCGTGCTCACCGATCGCCCGGGCACCTTGAGCAACGACTTCTTCGTGAACCTGCTCGACATGGACATCGCGTGGAAGGTCGTCGACAAGAGCGGTGACGAAGTCTTCGTCGGCAGCGACCGCGCGAGCGGGGACGAGCGCTGGCGCGCGACCCGCACCGACCTGATCTTCGGGTCGAACTCGCAGCTGCGCGCGATCGCCGAGGTCTACGCCGAGCAGGGCAACGAGCGCAAGTTCGTCGAGGACTTCGTCAAGGCGTGGACGAAGGTGATGGACGCCGACCGATTCGACCTGAAGCGGCGCTGAGCGCCCGGATCCGGTACGTGCCCGGCGCAGCACCGGGTACATGCCCGGTGCGCCGGGCGCCATCGACGGCGCCACGACGGTACCGGATGGGGCGCGCCTTCGGAGCGATGGGGTGGCTGACGGGATTCGAACCCGCGACAACTGGAATCACAATCCAGGACTCTACCGCTGAGCTACAGCCACCACTGCTGACACACACCTGCCGCGCCGATCACCGGCGAAGCTGGCCTGCCCGACAGGATTCGAACCTGTGACCCTCAGCTTAGAAGGCTGATGCTCTATCCAACTGAGCTACGGGCAGTTCGGCCCACCATCGGGCAATCGATGCTCGGGGCCACGAGTATAAGGCCGGGAGAAATCGTTGGTCGGGGTGGAGAGATTCGAACTCCCGACATCCTGCTCCCAAAGCAGGCGCGCTACCAGGCTACGCTACACCCCGAGCCCGTCATTGTAGCGAATCGGCCATCGACTGTGCGAGCGACTCGGCCTGCGCTTCCGACACCGCCTCGACCATCACGCGCAGCACGGGCTCGGTGCCCGAGGCGCGGATCAGCACCCGGCCGTCGTCGCCCAGCGCCTTCTCGGCAGCCTCGCGGCTCGCCGCGAGGCCCGGATGGCGCTGCCAGTCGAAGCCGCGCTCCACCCGCACGTTGATCATCTTCTGCGGCAGCATCTTCAGTTCGCTGGTCAGCTCGGCGAGGCTGCGGCCGCTGCGCCGGATCGCCGCGAGCACCTGCAGCGCGCTGATCGTGCCGTCGCCGGTCGTGTGGCAGTCGAGCGCGAGCAGGTGACCGGAATTCTCGCCACCGTACAGCCACCCCTTCTCCTGGAGCATCTCGAGCACGTAGCGGTCGCCGACCTTCGCACGGGCGAACGGCACCTTGCGCTCGGCCATCGCGCGCTCGAAGCCGTAGTTGGTCATCAGCGTGCCGACGACGCCCGCGACCGGCCCATTGCGCAGCCGGTCGTTGACGATCACGTACAGCAGCTGGTCGCCATCGTAGGTCGTGCCGTCGGCGTCGCACATGATGATCCGGTCGGCGTCGCCGTCGAGCGAGATGCCGACGTCGGCGCGGTGCTTGCGCACGGCAGCGGACATCGCCTCGGGATGCACCGCACCGATCTTGTCGTTGATGTTCAGCCCATCGGGCTCGTTGCCGATCGTGATGACCTCGGCGCCGAGCTCGTGAAAGACGTGCGGTGCCGTGTGGTAGGCGGCGCCGTTCGCGCAGTCGACGACGACGCGCAGCCCCTTGAACTCGAGCCGGGTGGGTACCGAACTCTTGCAGAACTCGATGTAGCGTCCCGCGGCGTCCTCGATGCGGGTCGCGCGGCCGAGCCGGTCGGCGGCGGCGCAACGGATCGGCTCCTCGAGCATCGCCTCGATCGACGCCTCGGTGTCGTCCGGCAGCTTGTTGCCGTCGGCGGAGAAGAACTTGATGCCGTTGTCCTCGAAGGGATTGTGCGACGCGCTGATCACGACGCCCGCGGACAGCCGCAGCGCCCGCGTCAGGTAGGCGATCGCCGGGGTGGGCAGCGGGCCGGTCAGGTAGATGTCGACCCCTGCCGCGGCGAAGCCCGCCTGCAGCGCGGCCTCGAGCATGTAGCCGGAGATCCGGGTGTCCTTGCCGATCAGCACCCCGGGGCGTTCGCGCCCGCCTTCGTGCCGCCGCGCGAGCACCTTTCCGGCCGCATAGCCGAGGTGCATGACGAATTCGGGCGTGATCGGCTTCTCGCCGACCCGGCCCCTGACACCGTCGGTGCCGAAGTACTTGCGTGCCATCAGAGATCCCCTTGTCATGCTGCTGCGCGCCCGTCGCCGTCGCGAAGCCTCAGCCACGCACCCGTCGAACGGCATTCCACACGGCCAGCGCGTCGACCGTCGAGGCGACGTCGTGCACCCGCACGACCGACGCACCGTTCGCCACCGCGACGAGCGCGGCGGCGACGCTGCCGACGAGCCGCTCGCCCGGCGGCCGGCCGGTCAGCTGGCCGATCATCGACTTGCGCGACACGCCCGCGAGCACCGGAAAGCCGAGACCGGCAAGCGCATCGAGCCGCGCGAGCAGTGCCACGTTGTGCTCGAGCGTCTTGCCGAAACCGAAGCCCGGGTCGACGCAGATCCGCGACGCGTCCACGCCACTTTGTATCAGGTTTTCGGCGCGCGTCCCCAGGAACTGGCGCACCTGTGCCACGACGTCCCGATAGACGGGGTCCTGCTGCATCGTCTGCGGTTCGCCGCGCATGTGCATGATGACCGCGCCGGCGCCGCCGGCGGCGAACGCGGCGACCGACGCGGGATCGGCGAAGCCCTCGATATCGTTGACGATGTCGACGCCGGCGGCGAGCGCGCGCCGCATCACCTCGGCACGACGGGTGTCGACCGACAGCGGCCTTCCCAGGTCGCGAAGGCCGTCGAGCACCGGCTCGAGGCGCGCCCACTCCCGGTCCGGCGACACGGGTTCGGCGCCGGGCCGCGTCGACTCCGCGCCGATGTCGATGATGTCCGCGCCCTCGTCGACCATCCGCCTGGCGGCGTCGATCGCCCGCGCCGGATCGGCGTGCAGGCCGCCGTCGGAGAAGGAGTCCGGCGTGACGTTCAACACGCCCATCACGAGCGGCCGCGACAGCGACAGCACGAACCGCCCGCAGCGCCACCCGCCGGGCATCGACGGCGGCCGGTCGACGCCGGAAATGGAAAGGCGCCCGCAGGCGCCTTTCGATCCGTCGGTCGGCTCGTCGGCGCTCACGCCGCCGGCCCCGAAAGCGGGCTCGACATCAGTTCGCCTGAGGCGCCGTCGGCTGGGTCGGCAGTGCGCTCGGCGCGATCGGGGTCGGGCCGGGGCCGCCCGAGGGCAGGTTGCTGTCCCTCGGGGGGCGCGGGGGACGACCGGCGAGGATATCGTCGAGCTGGTCGGAGTCGATCGTCTCCCACTCGAGCAGCGCCTTCGCGATCGCGTGCATCTTGTCCGAGTGCTCCTCGATCAGCTTGCGCGCGAGCGTGTACTGCTCGTCGATGATCCGGCGGATCTCCTGGTCGACCTTCTGCATCGTCGCTTCGGAGACGTTCGTGGTCTTGGTGATCGAACGCCCGAGGAAGACCTCGCCCTCGTTCTCGGCATAGACCATCGGCCCGAGGAGATCGCTCATCCCGTACCGGGTGACCATGTCGCGCGCCATCTGCGTCGCACGCTCGAAGTCGTTCGACGCGCCGGTGGTCATTTCGCCGATGAACACCTCCTCGGCGATGCGCCCGCCGAAGAGCATCGCGATCTTGCTCAGCATGTAGCCGCGATCGTAGCTGTAGCGATCCTTCTCGGGCAGCGACATCGTGACGCCGAGCGCGCGGCCCCGCGGGATGATCGTGACCTTGTGCACCGGGTCGGACTTGGGCAGCAGCTTGCCGAGGATCGCGTGGCCGGCTTCGTGGTACGCGGTGCTCTTCTTCTCTTCGTCGTCCATGATGATCGAGCGACGCTCCGAGCCCATCAGGATCTTGTCCTTCGCCTTCTCGAAGTCGATCATGTCGACGAGCCGCGCGCTGCGCCGTGCGGCGAACAGCGCCGCCTCGTTCACGAGGTTCGCGAGATCCGCGCCCGACATGCCGGGCGTGCCCCGCGCGAGGACGTCGGCCTTGACGTCCGGGCCGATCGGCACCTTGCGCATGTGCACGTTCAGGATCTGCTCGCGTCCGCGGATGTCCGGCAACGGTACGACCACCTGCCGGTCGAAGCGGCCCGGGCGCAGCAGCGCCGGGTCGAGCACGTCGGGCCGGTTGGTCGCGGCGATGACGATGATCCCCTGCCCGGTCTCGAAGCCGTCCATCTCGACCAGCAGCTGGTTGAGCGTCTGCTCGCGCTCGTCGTTGCCGCCGCCGAGACCGGCGCCGCGCTGGCGTCCGACGGCGTCGATCTCGTCGATGAACACGATGCACGGCGCGTGCTTCTTCGCGTTCTCGAACATGTCGCGGACCCGCGCCGCGCCGACGCCGACGAACATCTCGACGAAATCGGAGCCCGAGATCGAGAAGAACGGAACCTTCGCCTCGCCGGCGATCGCCTTGGCGAGCAGCGTCTTGCCGGTACCCGGCGAGCCGACCATCAGCACGCCGCGCGGGATCCGGCCGCCGAGCTTCTGGAACTTGGTGGGGTCGCGCAGGAACTCGACGAGCTCGGTCACCTCTTCCTTGGCCTCGTCGCAGCCGGCGACGTCGGCGAAGGTGATCGAGTTGTTGCTCTCGTCGAGCAGCCGCGCCCGACTCTTGCCGAACGAGAACGCGCCGCCCCGCCCGCCGCCCTGCATCTGGCGCATGAAGAAGATCCAGACGCCGATCAGCAGCAGCATCGGGAACCACGAGATGAAGATCTGCATCAGCACCGACTGCTCTTCCTCGGGCCGCGCGTTGACCTGTACGCCGTACTTCATCAGGTCGCTGATCATCCAGAGGTCGCCGTTGCCTGGCGGCGTGTAGACGGTGAGCGGCTGGCCTTCCCGGGTGCGCGCGCGCAGCGTGCGGCCGTCGACCTGCACGCTCTCGATCCGGCCGGCCTCGGCATCCTTCATGAACTGCGAATACGGGATGTCGCCAGCGCGGGTCTGCCGGGTCTCGAAGGACCGAAACACCGTGAACAGCACCAGGGCGATGACGACCCAGATCGCTGCTTTGGAGAATGCGTTGTTCACCTGTTACACCTCGATTGATGGCCTGGCGTCTTCACGCGTGGACCGGCGGCCCTGCCTTTCGACCCGGGTTGACAACCGACCCGGTTTCGGGACCGATTATCGGCTTCGATTCTACGCCCAACCCCGTCAGCGGTCGGGTTGACCTTGCCGCCGGCTGCCGGAACGCTTCAGTCGCCTGCCCAGAAGGTAGGTTTCCGCCGACCGGTCGCGCGACGCCTTCGGCTTGCGTGGCAGAACCGATACGAATTGCTGCTTGAAAGCCTGGACGAGCTGGCTGTAGCCGCTGCCGTGAAAGCACTTGATCAGCAGGCTGCCCTCGGGCGCGAGCCAATCGGCGGCGAAGGCCAGCGCGAGCTCGGCCAGGTCCTGCATCCGCGCCATGTCCGCGACGCCGACGCCACTGAGGTTGGGCGCCATGTCGGAAACCACAAGGTCCACGCGGGCGCCGCCGAGCAGCGCCTCGAGTCGTGCCAGCACGTCGGCCTCGCGGAAATCCCCCTGGATGAAGTCGACGTCGGCGATCGGCGCCATCGGCAGCAGGTCGAGCGCGACGATCCGTCCGGCGAGGGTCCCGTCCGGCGTGCGTCCGAGCCGCTCGCGAAGCACCTGCGACCAGCTGCCCGGCGCGCTGCCGAGATCGACCACCGTCATGCCGGGACGGATCAGCCGATCCTGATCGTCGATGCCGGTGAGCTTGAATGCGGCCCGCGACCGATAGTCGTGCTGCTGGGCGAGCTTCACGTACGGATCGGTCAGGTGCTCGTGCAGCCACACCTTGTTCACCTTGTTGCTGGTGAAGCGCGGCTTCTTCTTCGCGGGCTCGACGATCGCGGGCTTGCCCTTCTCGACGCGGGACTTCATCGCGCCCCCCCGGCAGCCGGGATCGGTCGGGGTCGATGCGCCCTGCCTGGGGAATGCGCCATACTAGCGGGCCTCACCGACCTGCCGCCGCCGACGCGCCTTCGCGAGATGCCCACCCTGCTGATCACCGCCGCCGAACGAAAGCGCCTGAAGGCGAGCGCGCACGCGCTCAAGCCGGTGGTGCTGCTCGGCAGCGCCGGCCTGTCCGACCCGGTCCTGCAGGAGATCGACCGCGCGCTCGCGCACCACGAACTGATCAAGGTACGGCTGGACGGCGCCGACCGCGCCGACCGCGAGCGCGACGCCGAGATCGTCGCCGAGCGGCTGTCCGCTGCCGCGGTGCAGATCATCGGCCGGATCCTCGTGCTGTACCGGCCGGCGCCGATCGACGAAGCCGCCACGCCGGCGATGCCGGCCCCGCGCAGCGCGCGAAGGCGCGACGCGGAACCGCCCCGGCGGCCACCGGAGGGACGGCCACGGGAGGGGCGGGCGCCGGCAGGCAAATCGGCCACGGGCCGGGTAACGTCAGGCAAGTCGGCCACGGGCCGGGTGCCGGCGGGCCGGCCGCCCGGCGGCCAGACGCCGGCCAAGCGCACGACGGGTACCGCGACGCGGCAGCCCGCCGGGCCGCCGGCCGGCAGCCGCGCACTGGGCACGCTGTCGCCCAAGCCGCGTGTCGCGCTGCGCAAGGGTTCGATCACCGGCATCGTATCCGTCGCGCGCGAGCCGGCGCGAGGGCCGGCACCGACACCGGCACCGCGCACGCGGCTGTCGCAACGCCGTGCGCCCGCGGTGCGCGGCACCGCGGTGCGCGGCAAGCCGCCCGCGCGCACCCGCCCCCCGAAACGTGGCTGAGGCGACGGCAGCCGGCTATTCGTAGCGGACCTTCAGAATCTCGTACTCGCGCTCGCCGCCGGGCGCCTGGAAATCCGCGACGTCACCGGCCGACTTCCCGATCAGCGCACGCGCGAGCGGACTCGAGATCGAGATCCTTCCCTGCTTGATGTCGGCTTCGTCGTCGCCGACGATCTGGTAGCACACCTTCGCGCCGGACTCGATCTCCTCGAGATCGACGGTGGCGCCGAACACGACCCGACCGTCGGCGTTCAGCGTCGACGGGTCGATGACCTGCGCCGCCGAGAGCTTGGTCTCGAGCTCCGAGATGCGGCCCTCGATGAAGCCCTGGCGTTCCTTGGCCGATTCGTACTCGGCGTTCTCGGACAGGTCGCCCTGCGCGCGCGCCTCGGCGATCGCCTGGATCACCGCCGGCCGCTCGGTGTGCTTGAGTCGCTGAAGCTCGTCCTTCAGCAGCTGTGCGCCACGAACGGTAAGAGGAATCGTGTTCATTTCGGATCCGCCACAAAAACAAACCCCGGACAGGAAATATCCGGGGCTTGGGTTCTAAGACGGACCGAGTCTACCACCCGAATCCGGGGAACGGCCCAATTCCATTCCCCGTTGCAGTGCAGCGCGCACGGCGCCGGCGACGCGATCAGACGCTGCTGAGCAGTTCCCGATGCAGATCCTGCAGCGAGTAGACCGTCAGCTCGTCGAGCGTCTGCATGCCCTCGACTGCGGCGCGCGCGCCGGCGATCGTCGTGTAGAAGGTGACGCGGGCGCCGAGCGCGGTCGTGCGGATCGCGCGCGAATCCTGGATCGCGCCGCGCTTCTCCTCGACCGAGTTGATGACCAGCTGGATCTCGCCGTTCTTCAGCGCGTCGACGATGTGCGGCCTGCCTTCCTGCACCTTGTTGACCGGCGTGACGGGAATGCCGTCGGCGGCGATCGCGCCGGCCGTGCCTTTCGTCGCCATCAGCCTGAAGCCGAGTTCGTGCAGCTGCCGCGCGAGGCGCACGGCGCGCGGCCGGTCGGGATGCTTGACGGAGATGAAGGCGGTGCCCTCGCGCGGCAGCTTGACGCCTGCGCCGATCTGCGACTTGACGAAGGCCTCGCCGAAGGTGCGGCCGACACCCATCACCTCGCCGGTGGACTTCATCTCCGGGCCGAGGATGGTGTCGACGCCCGGGAACTTGACGAAGGGGAACACCGCCTCCTTCACCGAGAAGTACGGCGGCGTGACTTCGTTGAGCACGCCCTGCTCGTCCAGCGTGATCCCGACCATGCAGCGTGCCGCGACCTTGGCGAGCGCTATGCCGGTCGCCTTCGACACGAAAGGGACCGTGCGCGACGCCCGCGGGTTGACCTCGAGCACGAACACCGTGCCGTGCTCGAGCCGCTGCCCGGGCAGCTGTGCCGGCGCGTCGGGCGCCATCTGGATCGCGAACTGCACGTTCATCAATCCCTTCACCTTCAACGCGCGCGCCATCAGCGCCGTCTGGCGCTTGAGCTCGGCGATCAGCGAGTCGCCGAGCGAATACGGCGGCAGCGAGCAGGCCGAGTCGCCGGAGTGCACCCCCGCCTGCTCGATGTGCTCCATCACGCCGCCGATCAGCACGCGCTCGCCGTCGGCCAGGCAGTCGACGTCGACTTCGATCGCGTCGTTGAGGAATCGGTCGAGCAGCACCGGCGAATCGTTGCTCACCTTGACCGCGTCGCGCATGTAGCGCTCGAGATCGCGCTGCTCGTGCACGACTTCCATCGCGCGCCCGCCGAGCACGTAGCTCGGGCGAACGACCAGCGGATAACCGATCTCCTGCGCGAGCTGGATCGCCTCGGCCTCGGTGCGCGCCGTCCGGTTCGGCGGCTGGCGCAGGTCCAGGCGCTGCAGCAGCTTCTGGAACCGCTCGCGATCCTCGGCGACGTCGATCGAGTCGGGCGAGGTGCCGATGATCGGCACGCCGGCGGCCTCGAGCGCCTTCGCGAGCTTCAGCGGCGTCTGCCCGCCGTACTGCACGATGACGCCGATCGGCTTCTCGAGTTCGACGATCTCGAGCACGTCCTCCAGCGTCAGCGGCTCGAAGTACAGGCGGTCGGAGGTGTCGTAGTCGGTCGAGACCGTCTCCGGGTTGCAGTTGACCATGATGGTCTCGAACCCGTCCTCGCGAAGCGCGAAGGAGGCGTGTACGCAGCAGTAGTCGAACTCGATCCCCTGCCCGATGCGGTTCGGCCCGCCACCGAGCACGATGACCTTCCTTCGCTCGGTCGGCATCGCCTCGCACTCGTCCTCGTAGGTCGAGTACATGTAGGCGGTGCTCGACGCGAACTCGGCCGCGCAGGTGTCGACCCGCTTGTACACCGGCCTGACGCCGAGCGAATGGCGCAGCTTGCGGATCTCGTGCTCGGTCGTCTCCAGCAGTCGGCCGAGGCGCCGGTCTGAGAACCCCTTGCGCTTGAGCGCGCGCAGCGCCTCGCGATCGAGGTCGCCGATCGTCATCTTGTCGAGCGCGAGCTCGATGTCGACGATCTCCTTGATCTGCGCGAGGAACCACCGGTCGATCTTCGTGAGGTTGAACACCTCGTCGATCGAGAAGCCCTGCGCGAACGCGTCGCCGACGTACCAGATGCGCTCCGAACCCGGCTCGCCGAGTTCCTCCTCGATCGCCTCGCGGTCGGTCGTCATCTGGTTCATGCCGTCGACGCCGGTCTCCAGGCCTCGAAGCGCCTTCTGGAAGCTCTCCTGGAACGTGCGGCCGATCGCCATCACCTCGCCGACCGACTTCATCTGCGTCGTCAGGTGGTTGTCGGCCTGCGGGAACTTCTCGAACGCGAAGCGCGGGATCTTGGTGACGACGTAGTCGATCGTCGGTTCGAAGGACGCCGGCGTCGCGCCGCCGGTGATGTCGTTCTTGAGCTCGTCCAGCGTGTAGCCGATCGCCAGCTTGGCGGCGATCTTCGCGATCGGGAACCCGGTCGCCTTCGACGCGAGCGCCGACGAACGCGAGACGCGCGGATTCATCTCGATCACGATCATGCGCCCGGTCTCCGGGTGGATCGCGAACTGGACGTTCGAGCCGCCGGTGTCGACGCCGATCTCGCGCAGGATCGCGATCGACGCGTTGCGCATGATCTGGTATTCCTTGTCGCTCAGCGTCTGCGCCGGCGCGACGGTGATCGAGTCGCCGGTGTGGATTCCCATCGGATCGAGGTTCTCGATCGAGCAGACGATGATGCAGTTGTCGGCGCGATCGCGCACGACCTCCATCTCGAACTCCTTCCAGCCGATCAGGCTCTCCTCGATCAGCAGCTCGTTGGTCGGCGACAGTTCGAGCCCGCGCTTGCAGATCTCCTCGAACTCCTCGCCGTTGTACGCGATGCCGCCGCCGGTACCGCCGAGCGTGAAGCTCGGACGGATGATCGTCGGAAAGCCCAGGCCCTTCTGCACCTCCCACGCCTCGTCGAGCGAATGCGCGACGCCGGAACGCGCCGATCCCAGCCCGATCGCGTTCATCGCCTCCTTGAACTTCTGCCGGTCTTCGGCCTTCTCGATCGCCTCGGGCCGCGCGCCGATCAGCTCGACACCGTGCCGGGCGAGCACGCCGTGCCGATGCAGGTCGAGCGCGCAGTTGAGCGCGGTCTGCCCGCCCATCGTCGGCAAAATCGCGTCGGGCTTCTCGCGCTCGATGATGCGCTCGAGCACCGGCCAGTTGATCGGCTCGATGTAGGTGACGTCGGCCATCTCCGGGTCGGTCATGATCGTCGCCGGATTGCTGTTCACGAGCACGACCCGGAACCCTTCCTCGCGCAGCGCCTTGCACGCCTGCGCGCCGGAATAGTCGAACTCGCACGCCTGGCCGATGACGATCGGGCCGGCGCCGATGATCAGGATGGTCTTCAGATCGCTACGCTTTGGCATGCTGGCCCATCATGCTGATGAAACGGTCGAACAGGTACGAGACGTCGTGCGGCCCGGGACTCGCCTCCGGATGCCCCTGGAAGCAGAACGCCGGCCTGGACACGTGCGCGAGGCCCTGGATCGAGCCGTCGAACAGCGACACGTGCGTGAGCTTCAGGGCGTCGCCGAGCGACGCCGGGTCGACGGCGAAACCGTGGTTCTGGCTGGTGATCAGCACCTGACCGGTCTCGAGGTCCTTGACCGGATGGTTGGCGCCGTGGTGGCCGAACTTCATCTTCATCGTCCTCGCGCCGCACGCCAGCGCCATCAGCTGGTGGCCGAGGCAGATGCCGAAGGTCGGGATCGACGCGTCGATGAAGGCGCGGGTCGCGGCGATCGCGTAGTCGCAGGGCTCCGGATCGCCGGGACCGTTGGAGAGGAACACGCCGTCGGGCCGCATCGCGAGCACCTCGGCAGCAGACGTCTGCGCCGGCACGACGGTGATGTCGCACCCACGGTCGGCGAGCATCCGGAGGATGTTGCGCTTGACGCCGAAATCGTAGGCGACGACGCGGAACCGCCGCGCGCCAGGCGGCCGGGCCGCGTCGCGGTAGCCTTCGCCGAGCGTCCATCCGCCTTCGCGCCATTCGTACGGCGACGCGACCGACACGTGCTTCGCGAGGTCCATGCCGGCGAGTCCGGCGAAACCGCGCGCCTCGCCGAGGGCACGCCCGATGTCCTGCGCGAGCGGGTCGCCGGCGATCAGGCACGCGCCCTGCGCGCCCTTCTCCCTGAGCAGCCGCGTGAGCTTGCGCGTGTCGACACCGGCGATCCCCGGCCGGTTCGACGCGACGAGCAGGTCGGTCAGCGTGCGCCCCCCGCTGCGCCAGTTCGACACCTGGACCGGCAGCGCCTTGACGATCAACGCCTCGGCGTGGATCCGGTCCGACTCCATGTCCTCGTCGCTGACGCCATAGTTGCCGATCTGAGGGTAGGTCAGCGTGACGAGCTGCCGGCAGTAGCTGGGGTCGCTGAGGATCTCCTGGTAGCCGCTCATCGCCGTGTTGAACACGATCTCGCCGGTCGCGATGCCGCTGGCCCCGATCGAGTGTCCGTGGAATACGGTACCGTCCGCCAGCGCCAGCACCGCGGGCGGAAGGGCGGAACCGAAGGTGACGCCCTGTGCGGCCGCGGGCGTGGTGGCGGGGGTTGGGATCGAGGAGGCTGACGCGGGTTGGGACATCGGGAAGGTGGTTGATGTGGCAGGCGCTGCGCCCGGCGCGAGCGGCGAACCGGAGAGGCCGGCGAAGGGCCCGGACTCGGCCGGAGCGAGTAGATCGGCGCAGCGCTCCCGGTTTTTCCGCGCCCTGCCGGCGGCCGGGACGGGTCGGCGGGGTCACCGCAAGGAATCACCCCAAGGAATCACGCCATGGCGCCGCTCCATGGAATCACGCCTCGGCATCGTTCGGCGGCTTCGTTCGACAGACCTGTCCAACGGTCGCTGCAGGCAAACCCCGGGATTATGCCATACGAAGCTGAGGCGCCGCCGGGGCGCCGGCTACAGGCGCTCGGTCTCGGCCGCGCGTGGCTGCCACTTCATCAGCCGGCGCTCGACCCAGCCCACGACCGCGTCGAGTGCGAGCGCGAAAGCGGTGAGCACCAGGATGCCGGCGAACACGGTGTTGATGTCGAAGGTTCCCTCGGCCTGCAGGATCAGGTACCCGACGCCGCTCGCCGAACCCAGGTACTCGCCGACGACGGCGCCGACGAACGCGAGTCCGACCGAGGTGTGCAGGCTCGAGAACACCCAGCTCGTCGCGCTCGGCAGGTACACGTGCCGCAGCAGCTGCCGCCGGCTCGCGCCGAGCATGCGCGCGCTCGCGAGCACCGTCGGGCTCACTTCGCGAACGCCCTGGTAGACGTTGAAGAACACGATGAAGAAGACCAGCGTCACGCCGAGCGCGACCTTCGACCAGACGCCGAGTCCGAACCACACCGAGAAGATCGGTGCGAGGATCACCCGCGGCATCGAGTTCATCGCCTTGATGTACGGGTCGAAGACCGCGGCGACGCGTGGCGACAGCGCGAGCCACATGCCGATCACCAGCCCTGCCCCGGTGCCGATCGCGAACGCGACCAGCGTCTCGAAGAGCGTGACCCAGAGGTGCGAATAGATCTCGCCGCTGGCGAACCACGCCCAGATGCGGGCGAAGATCTCGAGCGGTCGCCCGAAGAAGAACGCTGCCTGGTCGGGGTTCTCGAAGTAGATCGGCGGCAGCAGGGTCGGGCTCGTCAACACGTGCCAGGCGACGAAGATCAGCACGGCGACCCCCAGCTGCCACGCCCGCAGGCTCCAGCGGTTCACGCGGCCACCCGCTTCTGCCGCTCGTATCCCTTGAGCACTTCCTCCCGCATCACCGACCAGATGCTCTCGTGCAATTCGACGAAGCGCGGCGTCATCCGGATCTCGGCGACGTCGCGCGGGCGGTCGAGGTCGATCACGAACTCGCCGATCGGGCGCGAGGCGGGGCCGGCGGACATGATCACGACGCGATCGGCCATCGCGATCGCCTCGTCGAGATCGTGCGTGATGAAGAGCACGGCCTTGCGCTGCGCCGCCCACAGTTCCAGCACTTCGTTCTCCATGAGCTGACGCGTCTGGATGTCGAGCGCGGAGAACGGCTCGTCCATCAGGATGATGTCCGGGTCGAGGATCAGCGTCTGCGCGAGCGCGACACGCTTGCGCATGCCGCCCGACAGCTGGTGCGGATAGCGCTCGCCGAAGCCGCCGAGCCCGACGCGACGGAGCCACTCCTCGGCACGCGCGCGCGCCTCGGCGGCAGCGACGCCGGCGAACTCGAGGCCGGCCATCACGTTCGACGCCGCGCTGCGCCACGGCATCAGCGCCTCGGTCTGGAACATGTAGCCGGCGCGACGGTTGATGCCCGTCAGCGCCTCGCCGAAGATCCGGACCTCGCCGCTGGACGGCGCGAGCAGCCCGGCCGCGACGTTGAGCAGCGTGCTCTTGCCGCAGCCGGTCGGCCCGACCACCGCGACGAACTCGCCCGGCGCGATCGACAGCGTCACCGCGCTGACCGCGGTGTAGCGCTGCGCGGGATCGTCGCGCGACACGAAGGTGCAGGCGACGTCGCGCAGCGAGACCGCAGGTGCCGCGGGACCGGCGCTCATCGCCGCGGCGGCCCGACGTACGGCGCGACCGTCATACCTTCAGCGACGCCGCCTTCCTCGCGAACGCGTTCGTGTAAGTGCGGGCGAGGTCGATGCCGGCCTTCGCGAGATCGGGCTTCGCCGACGCGAGCATCTTCAACGCCGTCTGCGGACCGCCTTCCGGCATCAGGCCATCGGGCGAGAATGCGCCGCGCACGTTCTCGAACGCGGCGAGGTAGACCGCGCGATCGCCGAGCAGGTACGACTCCGGCACGGTCTTCACGATGTCGGACGGCCCCGCCGATTGCAGCCATTTATCGGCGCGGACGATCGCGTTCGCCAGTGCCTGCGCGGTGTTCGGATTCGCCTTGACCCAGGACTCGGGCGCGTAGAGGCAGGCCGCCGGCATCGGTCCGCCGAAGACTTCGCGGGTGCCCTTGTCGGTGCGGCTGGTCGCGACGACCTTCAGGCCGTCGGCGCGCTCGAGCATCGTCATGATCGGATCGGTGTTCGAGATCGCGTCGATCTGGCCGGACCGCACGGCGGCGATCGCGCCCTGCCCGGTGCCCACGCCGATGAACGCGGCGTCGGTGGGCTTGAGACCGGCCTTCGCCATGAAGAAGGTCGCCATCAGGTGCGTCGACGAACCCGGCGCCGACACGCCGATCTTCATGCCCTTCAGGTCGGCGGCCGACTTGAACGACCCCGCCTTCGCCTTCGCGACGCCGATCGAGATCTGCGGCGCGCGGCCCTGCACCACGAATGCGGTGAAGTACTGCTTGCGCGCCTGCAGGTTGATCGTGTGCTCGTACGCGCCCGACACCACCGCCGCCGATCCGCCGACGACCGCCTGCAGCGCCTTCGATCCGCCGGCGAAGTCGACGATCTCGAGCTCGAGCCCTTCGTCGCGGAAATAGCCGCGCTGCTCGGCGATCGACAGTGGCAGGTAATAGAGCGCCGCCTTGCCACCGACCGCGAGCTTCAGGCTCGGCTGCTCGAGCGCGGGCTTGCCGGCGGCGCGGGCGATGCGCACCCACGGCCCGACCGACGCGCCGACGATCGCGGCACCACCGATCGCGGCCGGGCCGCCCAGCAGCAACGCGCGCCTCGTGCGGGGGGTCGCGCGGGCGTCGCGCGCGACATCGGTCCTGAACGCCGTAATGCGCGTATCAGCGGTCATCTTCGTCTCCTTCGTGAGTCTGTGTCGTGTGCGCCGCGCGCTCGGGCACCCGATGCAACGGGGCTCGCGCCGTTCAGCGGCCGGCTTCAGGCCGGTCCTGGGGATCATACCCAAGTTCGCCGAGCACCTCGTCGTTGTGCGCACCGAGTGGCGGCCCCTGCCAGCGCACCCGACCCGGCGTGGCGGACATCCGCGGCACGATGCCCGGCTGGAGGAAGCGCGCGCCGTCGGGCATCTCCAGCGGCAGCAGCATCTCGCGCGCGGCGAACTGCGGGTCGTCGACCATGTCGGCCACGCTGTAGATCTTGCCGCTGGGCACGTCTGCCGCGGCGAGCCGCACCAGGCACTCGGCCTGGGTCAACGTCCGCGTCCAGTCGGCGATCGCCGCGTCGAGGAAGGCGGCGTGCGCTGCGCGACCGGCGTTGTTCGCGTACGCCGGATCGTCGTGAAGGTCCGGACGTCCCATCGCCTTCGTCAGGCGCTTGAAGATCGAGTCGCCGTTCGCGCCGATCACCACGTGACCGTTGTCGCTCGTCGGATAGGTGTTGGACGGCACGATGCCGGTCAGGTTGGTACCGGTCCGCTCGCGCACGACGCCGGTCGCGCTGTATTCGGTGAGCGAACTCTCCATCATGTTGAAGACGGCTTCGTAGAGCGCGACGTCGACGACCTGGCCTTCCCCCGTCCGGTGGCGATGGTGAAGCGCCATCGTCGCGCCGATCACCGCGTGCAGCGCGGCGATCGAATCGCCGATCGACAGGTTCATGCGCACCGGTGGCCGATCGGGGAATCCGGTGACGTAGCGCAGGCCGCCCATCGCCTCGGCGATCGACCCGAATCCGGGCCGGTCACGGTACGGCCCGTCCTGGCCGTACCCCGACAGGCGAACGAGGATCAGGCCGCGATTGCGCGCGCGCAGGTCCTCGTAGCCCAGTCCCCACTGCTCGAGCGCGCCGGGCCTGAAGTTCTCGATGACGATGTCCGCCGATGCCGCCAGTTCGCGCACCGCCGCCTGCCCTTCGGCCGAACGCAGGTCGAGCGTGATCGACCGCTTGTTGCGCGCCTGGACCGACCACCACAGCGACGTGCCCTCCGGGCCGGGCGGATGGAGCACCCGCCACTTGCGCAGCGGGTCGCCGCCGTCGACCGCACGCCCGGCGGCGTCGACCCGATCCGGCGGCTCGACCTTGACGACGTCGGCGCCGAAGTCGGCGAGCATCCGCGCTGCGAAGGGGCCGGCGATCAGCTGGCCGAGTTCGAGGACGCGGATGCCCGTCAGCGGGCCGTGCGCGCCGGCGGCCGGCGTGCGGCCGGCGTCGCCGCTGCCGGCATTGGGGTCGGATCGGGTCGCTTCGTTCATCGTCGTGATTCCATCGGGGTTCGTCCGGCGGCGCGCGCACCGGTCAGAGCTGGCGTCGATCGCGCAACGCCTGGGCGACGGTCGCCGCGTCGACGTATTCGAGTTCGCCGCCCAGCGGCACGCCGCGCGCCAGCCGGCTCACCGACAGGCCGCGTGCCCGCAGCATCTCGGCGAGGTAGTGCGCGGTGGCCTCGCCTTCCTGGGTGAAGTTCGTCGCGAGCACCACTTCGCGCACGACGCCGTCGTCGACGCGCTCGAGCAGGCGATCGAAATGGATCTCCTTCGGACCGATGCCGTCCAGCGGCGACAGCCGTCCCATCAGCACGAAGTACAGGCCCTTGTAGGCCAGCGTCTGCTCGATCACCTGCTGCTCGGCCGGCGACTCGACGATGCACAGCTGCGCAGGATCGCGATTGGGGGACGCGCAGGTTTCGCACAGCTCGCTCTCGGTCAGCGTGTTGCAGCGCTCGCACTGGCGCACGCGCGCAAGCGCGTCGCCGAGCGCCTGCAGGAGATCCTTCGCGGCGCCGCGGTCACGCTGCAGCAGATGGAATGCGAAACGCTGCGCCGAGCGCGGGCCCACGCCGGGCAGCGCCTTCAGCGCGCGCGTCAGCGCGTCGAAAGACAGCGGGGCCTTCAAGGGCGGCGACGTCCTGGACCGCAGGCCGACAAGCGACGAGCGCCGCGATCAGAACGGAAGCTTGAATCCCGGCGGCAACGGCAAGCCCGAGGTCAGCGACGCCATCTTCTCCTGCGACGTCGCCTCGGCGCGGCGCAGCGCGTCGTTGACCGCCGCGACGACGAGATCCTCGAGCATGTCCTTGTCGTCGCCGACGAGGCTCGGATCGATCGCGATCCGGCGCACCTCGTTGCGGCAGGTGATCGTGACCTTGACGAGACCCGCGCCCGACTGCCCTTCGACCTCGACCCCGGCGAGCTGCTCCTGCGCCTTCTTGAGGTTGTCCTGCATCTGCTGGGCCTGCTTCATCAGGCCGGCCAACTGGTTCTTCATCATGAGGGCGTTGCTCCGTCTACGGGGGTGATGGAATCCGGCACGATCGTCGCACCGAATCCGTCGATGAGTTCGCGCACGAAGGGATCCGCCTCGATCGCGTCCTGTGCCTGCGCCTGGCGGGCCGCGCGAGCCTTCTCGGCGTTCACCGCAGCGGTCGCGGAACCGGTGCGTCCGACTTCGACTTCGACGCGCACCGCCGCGCCGAGGCGCCTGCCGAGCGCGTCCGCGACGCGTGCGACGATGTGCGCCTGCGCGAATTGTACGAGGGGCACCCGCAGGCGGAACACCCGGCCGTCGAAGCTCACGAGCTCGGACTGCTGCAACAGCTGGCGGTCGGTGCCGCCGGCCTGCACGCTGGCCGCGAGCGCGGCCCAGTCGCCGTCGAAGGCGACACCCGCGTCC
Source organism: Lautropia sp. (assembly GCA_050248115.1). Classification (GTDB taxonomy): domain Bacteria; phylum Pseudomonadota; class Gammaproteobacteria; order Burkholderiales; family Burkholderiaceae_E; genus Lautropia. Next base: position 89,769 of record JBFWSZ010000003.1, on the reverse strand, counting down.
GCCTGTCCGGAAGCGCCCCCGGGCGGGTCGACCGGCGCCGCGCGCGCGGCCACCGGCGCCGGCCCGTCCGCGGCGCCGTCCGCCGGTCGCGGCACGGCCGCCGCACCGTCACGTCCACGCGGAGGCGCGCCGCGCGCGCCGGGGCCATCGCCGCGCGCGAGTGCCCGCGCCGCCGCACGCGCGGCGTCGATCCCGCCGGTCGCCGAGGCCGCAGCGATTCCGCCCGACCGCGCCGCGGGCGCCGGTGCCGGGCCCGGTACCGTGCCCGGTACCGGGCCCGGACTCGCGCGCCGGTCCCGCGCAGTGGCGGCGCCCGGCCCCGGATCCCGACCCGCATCCCGACCCGCGTCCGGACCCGCGTCCGAATCGACCCCGGTAAACGCCAGCAGCCGAACCAGCGTCATCACGAAGCCGGCGTGGCCGTCGGGTGCCAGCGGCAGGTCGCGCACGCCGTGCACGAGGATCTGGTACCACGCCTGCACGTCGGCCGGGTCGAGGCGTGCCGCGAGCGCGCCCATCGCGCCCTCGATCCCGACGGGCGCGGTGCTCGACCCTGCCTCGCCTCGCGCGCGGCGTCGCGACAGTCGCAACTGCAGGACCGCGATCCGCTGCAGGCAGGCCGCCATCGACATCAGCACCTGCCCGAAGGGCGCATTCTCGACCGCCATCCGGTCGGCGAGCGAGACCAGCTCGAGCGCGGGCGAAGCAGCGGCTCTCGCCGGATCGCTCGCGGCCGGATCGCTCGCGGCCGGAACGTCTGCTCGCGGGTCGGCGGCGCCGGCGTCGACCGCGTCGGCCAGCAGCGTGAGCAGGTTCGCGACGAGCGCGTCGTCGACGACGCCGAGCATCTCCCGGACCTCGGCCGCGGCGACCGCGCCGCCGCCGACGGCGATCGCCTGGTCGAGCAGCGACAGCGCGTCGCGCATGCTGCCGGCCGACGCGCGACCGAGCAGGCGCAGCGCCTCGGGCTCGAAGGCGATGCCCTCGGCGAGCAGCACCTTCTCGAGGTGCCCGCTGACCGCGTCGGGGCTCATGTTGCGCAGCCCGAACTGCATGCACCGGGACAGCACGGTCACCGGCACCTTCTGCGGATCGGTGGTCGCCAGTACGAAGACCACCTGCGCCGGCGGCTCTTCGAGCGTCTTGAGCATCGCGTTGAACGCGTGATTCGTCAGCATGTGGACTTCGTCGATCACGAAGACCTTGTAGCGCCCGACCGCCGGCGCGTACGCCGCGCTCTCGAGCACCGCCGTCATTTCCTCGACCTTGCGATTCGACGCGGCGTCCATCTCGATGTAGTCGGTAAAGCGGCCGACGTCGATGCCGGTGCACGCCTCGCAGCGCCCGCACGGCGTCGACGTCACCCCGGTCTCGCAGTTGAGCGCCTTGGCGATGATGCGGGCGATCGTCGTCTTGCCGACGCCGCGCGTGCCGGTCAGCAGGTACGCGTGGTGCAGGCGCCCGCTGTCGAGCGCGTGGCGCAACGCCCTGACGACGGTCTCCTGACCGACCAGCGACTCGAAGTCGCGGGGGCGCCATTTGCGGGCAAGGACGAGATGCGGGGAGGTGCCGGTCGACTGGTTCATCCGGTGACGCGTCGGATTGCGTGCCTGCGCCGCATCGAATGCCGGTGCCGCACGGGGCCGGGGCGGCGGTCGCGTCCGGCAACCGTCGATGGCGGGAATTCCGGGGGGGACGAGCCTGACCCTCGGCACTCGCGGTGATCGACTGTGGCTGCTTCCTTCCGGACCTGACCAGATTCACCGAGCCGCAATGCGAGGAGGCCCGTCCGACGCCATTGTATCAGTGCGGCCCCTGCCGTGCGCCGGCCAGGCGACGACGCCGACCACGCCGGCGACCGGCCACGCCGGCGCCGGCGCCGGTACCCGCACCCGGTGCCGCCGCCGGAGGTCGGCGCGGTGCCTCGCGCACATGCGGTACTATTTTGCCCACGCAGGAGAGACGCCCCATGAGCATCAAGCAGGTTTCCAACGAATCGTTCGAGTCCGACGTCCTCAAGGCCGATGCGCCGGTGCTCGTCGACTACTGGGCCGAATGGTGCGGTCCTTGCAAGATGATCGCGCCGATCCTCGAGGAGGTCTCGCGCGACTACGCCGACAAGTTGCACATCGCCAAGGTCAACGTCGACGAGAACCAGGAGATCGCGTCCAAGTACGGCATCCGCGGCATCCCGACGCTGATGCTGTTCCGCAATGGCGCGGTGGTCGCGACCAAGGTCGGCGCGTTGTCGAAGAGCCAGCTGACCGCCTTCCTCGACAACAACCTCTGACGCGGCGCCCGGCCTGACGCACCACCGGTGATGCGCCGGCGGTGCCGCATGACCATCGCCCCGACGCGGAGACTTTCCCTCGTCGCCACGCGCAGCCGCAGCGCGCCGCGGACGCCCGCCGGCACCGCCCGACGCCATCCGGTATCGAGGCGTGTGGCGCCGCAGGCCGCGCCGATGGACAGGTTCGGCGCTTCGTAGTACAGTGAAGTTCGAGCCGGCAGCTTTGCGCCGGTCGCCTTTCGCCCGCACTCGCCCACGACGCGATGCCGCGGGCCGAAACGGCGCTGCAGCATCAGGACGCACCGGCCCTTCCACACCCGGCCGCTGACGCCTCCCGATTTCGCGCGCCATCCCCTTGATAGTCCTCCAGCGTTCTCCAGCCCTGCTTCGAACCGTGTTCCTTCCGAGCGGCCACGCGTTGCCGATTCCTGCCCTCACCCGCTGATGCGGCGGCCGGCCCCCGGGCGCCGGCCGCCCCGACTCGGGGTCGCGCCGCGCGACGCCCGGCTCGATCGGCAGCCTTCCGAGTTGCGCCGCGCCGCGCTCCCCCACCCATCGCCATCGAAGAACTCCATCCCATGTACCTCTCCGAGCTCAAGGCACTGCACGTCTCGCAATTGATCGAAATGGCCGTGGGCCTGGACATCGAGAACGCGAACCGGCTGCGCAAGCAGGAACTGATGTTCGCGATCCTCAAGCGCAAGGCGCGCACCGGCGAACAGATCTTCGGCGACGGGGTGCTGGAGGTGCTGCCCGACGGCTTCGGCTTCCTTCGCACGCCCGAGACCTCCTATCTGGCGAGCCCGGACGACATCTACATCTCGCCGTCGCAGATTCGGCGCTTCAACCTGCACACCGGCGACACGATCGAAGGCGAGGTCCGCACGCCGAAGGACGGAGAACGCTACTTCGCGCTCGTGAAGGTCGACAAGATCAACGACGAGCCGCCCGAGGCATCCAAGCACAAGATCCTGTTCGAGAACCTCACGCCGCTGCATCCGAACCGGGTGATGAGCCTCGAGCGCGACATCAAGGGCGAGGAGAACATCACCGGCAGGATCATCGACATCATCGCGCCGATCGGGCGTGGCCAGCGCGGCCTGATCGTCGCGCCGCCGAAGAGCGGTAAGACGGTGATGCTGCAGCACATCGCGCACGCGATCACCGCCAACAACCCCGATGCGACGCTGATCGTGCTGCTGATCGACGAGCGCCCCGAGGAAGTGACCGAGATGCAGCGCTCGGTGCGCGGCGAGGTCGTCTCGTCGACCTTCGACGAGCCCGCGACCCGCCACGTGCAGGTCGCCGAGATGGTCAGCGAGAAGGCCAAGCGGCTGATCGAGCACAAGCGCGACGTGATCATCCTGCTCGACTCGATCACCCGCCTCGCGCGAGCCTACAACACGGTCGTGCCGGCGTCGGGCAAGGTGCTGACCGGCGGCGTGGACGCGAACGCGCTCCAGCGTCCCAAACGCTTCTTCGGCGCCGCGCGCAACATCGAGGAAGGCGGCTCGCTGACGATCATCGCCACCGCCCTCATCGACACCGGCAGCCGGATGGACGAGGTGATCTACGAGGAGTTCAAGGGCACCGGCAACATGGAGATCCACCTGAATCGCCGGATGATGGAAAAGCGCGTCTACCCCGCGATCGACATCAACCGCTCCGGCACGCGGCGCGAGGAACTGCTGCTCAAGCCCGAGGTGCTGCAGAAGGTCTGGATCCTGCGCCGTCTGCTGCACGACATGGACGAACTGCAGGCGATGGAATTCCTGCTCGACAAGATGCGCCAGACGAAGAACAACGGCGAGTTCTTCGACATGATGCGCAGCAAGGGCGGCTGAGGATACCGGTCGCCGCGGTCGTCCGCCGAGCACACCGATGCTGTCGAGGCGCGATCTCGTCGCACTGTTGATCGTGCTGGGCGCGAGCGCGCTGCTGCGCTACGCCGTCGTCGAGCCGGTCGCGATCCGGCACGCGTGCGGTGCGGCGCCGTGGGACGGCTGGTGCGGGCCGCGCTCGCTCGTCATGCTGCCGTTTCGCCACCGCGAGATCGGCTGGTTCGCGCTGCTGTCGGCTTCCGCGGCTTTCGTGATCCACCTGCGGGGTGCGGCGCGCGCGGCGACTGCGCTGGCCGAAAGACTCGCCCGGATCGGTCTCCTGCTCGGCGCCGCCGGCCTGCTGCTCTACTCGGCGGATCCTGCTGCCGTCGCCGCGCTGCTCTCCGCCGTGACGCTCGCTCGCATTCGCGCGCGCGCCCACGCGACGCCGGCGGTCGCGAGCGCGTAGACCCAGGCGAGCACGACGAAGCCGATCGCCTGCGCGTTGCCCGGGCCCTCGATCCAGAGCACGGCGACGCCGCCGAGCAGTACCACGCAGAACAGCAGGCGCGTCTCGGGCCGATCGGCGAACGCGAACCAGCCGCCGACCCTCAGCAGCAGCACCGCCGCCGTCGGCATCGCGTAGAGCGCCGCCGGAAAGCCGCGATAGCGCGGATCGAAGGCGAGCAGCGTCAGCATCACGGCGACGCCGAACAGCACGGCCAGCGCCAGGCCCTCGGCAACGCGCCGCGATCGGACATCGGCGACGTCGCCGGGGGCGGCGACCGGCCGGATCGCCGCCCGCCCCGCCAGACGGCATGCGAGCAGCACGCCGAGTCCGAGGCCTGCCAGCGACACCGACACGCCCGCGAGCCATTCGGACCAGTCCCGCATCCAGATCCGCAAATAGGCGGCGTCGACGACCGCGGCGGCGCCGATCAGCCCGGCGACGGCGAATACGCCGACGACGGCGACGGCTGGCCGTGCCGGCACCGACGCGATCCGCGCCTCGCCGGACGCGCCCGGCACGTCGTCGACGGCGCGCGGCAGGGCCCTGCGACGCTGCCAGCCGACCCACGCGCCGAGCGATCCGAGCCCGGCGCCGGCGCCGAGCGCCGCCGCGACGAGCGCCCGGACCGCGAGCGGGTCGGGCGCGAGCGGTCCGGTAGCGGGGAACTTGGGCAGCGCCTGGCTGTCGAAGACGCCCCAGGCGCCCCCCATCGCGCCCTCCAGCCGGCGCTTCCACGGCTGGTCGAAGGCTTCGATGAAGTTGTAGCGCAGCCCGTGCGCGTGCGCCGCGATCGAGAACTCGCGAAAGAAGCGCGCCTGCTCGACGCGCCCGGGGCGCGCACCGTCGCGCGTGCGGCCGGCGCTCGGCCAGCCGGTCTCGCCGATCAGGATGTCCTTGCCGACGAAGCGCTCGCGCATCCGCTCGGCGATCCGCACCACGTGCGGCACGGCCTCCTCGATCGCGACCGGGTGGTCCTCCCAGTACGGCAGGATGTGCACGGTGACGAAGGCCACGTGCGCCGCGAGCGCGGGATGCTCGGCCCAGAACTCCCAGACGTCCGCATAGGTGACCGGCACGGCGCTCTCGCGGGCCGCCCGCTCGAGCAATGCCGCCAGTTCGGCTTCGGGAAGCTCCCTTCGCAGCAGCACCTCGTTGCCGACCACGAACGCGCGGACGGTGTCGGCGTACGCGTGCGTCAGCGACAGGCCGATGCGGAGTTCTTCCGCGTTTTCCGCCCGATCACCACCGATCCACGCGCCGAGCAGGACCTGCATGCCCAATTCCCGCGCAACCTCGGGCACCTGCTCGAGGCCCTGCCGCACCGAGTAAGTGCGAATGCAGCGGGTCCGCGTGGCGAGCCGCGAAAGATCCTCGCGCAGTCGCTCGCGGCTCACGTGCGCCGTCGGATCGAATGGCGTCTCGCCGTCGAGGCGATACGGCGCGTACGACAGACACTGGATCGGCGCATCCCGCCCATCCGGCAATGGCACGTCGCGCGCGAAGGACGCGGCCACGGCGAGCACGATGAAGAGCAGCGCGACCGACGCAAGCGCCGCGCGCGTCGCGCGATCGGAAACGGTGACGCTCATCGGTGCTGGCATCGAAGTTGCGTACGACCTTGCGTGCGACCTTGCGTGCGACGGCGCGTACCGCGTCGCCTGTGAATGTCCGCGCGAGCTCCCTCGTGCCGTTGCGTGCGCGGATGCGCACGCGCCACCACGACCCGGCTCCGCGCAACGCGGGTCGTCGCATGACGCGAGGGCACGGAAACTGCCCTGCCGGTGCGGCGGCGTCGCGCGACAGGATGCAGAACGGTAGCCGGCTCTTTCACTGGTAACACCCCATTAACGACTTCGTACCAACACGTTCCCTAAAATGTTCCTGGCGATCCGAAGCGCGTCGATTTCCGCGGCCGGCAACGTGCCGCAAACATGCGAGGCGTCGGCAGCGACACGGTATGGATCGGTGTCGACGCGGCGTGGCCGGGCCCGCGGCACGATCGTGAAACGCAGCGGTTCCGGCGATCAGCGACGCCGTCGCGGCACCGCGGCGATTATGCGGCCTGTCGGATCGGGAACGAGTGCTGGCGGGTCACCCTTCGCGGGTCTTGGCCCTGCCGGCCGACGTGCAGGTCGCACGAGGCCGCGGTGGCGGTTCTTTCTCTGGAAGCACGGCTCACGGTCGGCGAGATCCGTCGATCGTCCGTTTCTGCGCCATGGCCGCTTCTTTGAAGCGGCCATTGGCTTTTTCGGCCGTCGATTTGTAGCGGCGTGTTGCGCACTATGTGCCAACACCCGATTTGTCGAAGCACTACTTTTCACAGGGCTGCACCGTGATCAATGAAGCGAGTCGTTCCGCCGGATCCGTCCTCGACGCATCGCGTCCACCGACGTCGTCGGATGCCGGCGGCAGGCGTGTTGCACGCGTCGTGTCGGTCGTCGTCGCCATCGCGCTTGCGCTGCTGATCGCGAGCGGCAACCTGTTCGTATGGGATCGCGCGCATCCGCCGATCGACGCGATCGACTTCGACGGCGACATCGGCGGACTCGCGTACAGCGCGTACGGGCGCTGGGACAGCCCGATCACCGGCAAGCGCCCGTCGTCCGAGTCGATCGCTCGCGACATCGAACTGCTGTCGGGCAAGACCCGCCGCTTGCGCACCTACACCTCGAGCGAATTCCCGGAAGTGGTCGAGCTCGCCGAGAAGCACGGCGTGATGCTGACCGCGGGCGTGTGGCTCGACGCCAGGAAGGATTTCGTCGAGGCCGAGATCGACGCGATCGAGCGTGCGGTTCGCAGCCACACCAGCATCGAGCGCGTGATCGTCGGCAACGAATCGATCCTGCACGCGCTGCTGCCCACCGACGAGATCATCTCGCGCATCCGCGAGGTCCGGCGCCGTACGCGCAAGCCGGTCTCGACGGCGGAGCCGTGGCACGTGTGGCTGCGCTACCCCGAGCTGGTCCGAAGCGTCGATTTCATCACCGTCCACCTGCTGCCGTACTGGGAAGGACTGCCGGTACAGGAGGCGCTCGACTATTCGTTCGAACGCCTGGCGCAACTCCGCAAGCGTTACCCGAGCAAGAAGATCGTGATCGGCGAGATCGGCTGGCCGAGCCAGGGCGATCGCCGCTACGGCGCCCGTGCGACGCCGGCGCACCAGGCGCAGTTCATCCGGGAGTTCCTGGTCCGTGCGCGCCAGATGAAGCTCGACTACTACCTGATGGAGTCGGTCGACCAGCCGTGGAAGATCGACAACGAAGGACGCGTCGGCCCGTACTGGGGCATCCTCGATGCCGGGCGCGAACCGAAGTTCGCATTGACCGGACCGGTCGAGTCCGATCCGAACTGGCGCACCAAGGCCGCGATCGCGTCGGCGGGCGGCGCGGTGCTCGTCTTCGCGTTCCTGCTTCGCTTCGCGAGGCTGCGCTTCGCGAGCCGCCTCGCGTTCGCGATCGCGCTGCAGGCGGTCGTCGCGCTCGTCGTGTGGCTGGTCGCGCTGCCCTTCGACCACTACATGCGCGGCGTCGACTGGGTCTTCGTCGGGTTGCTGATCCCGGCGCTGGCGATGATGTCGCTGATCTTCCTGGTCAACGCGTTCGAGTTCGCGGAGATCTTCTGGCCGGGCAACCTGAAGCGCCGCTTCGCGTCGCGCGCGCTGCCGCCGGACGCGGTACAGCCGCGGGTCTCGATCCACCTTGCCTGCTGCAACGAGCAGCCGGACATGGTCATCGCGACGATCCGCAGCCTCGAGAACCTCGATTACCGCAATTTCGAGGTATTGGTGATCGACAACAACACCAAGGACCCGGCGCTCTGGAAGCCGGTCGAGGCCTACGTGGCAGGCCTCGACGAGCGCTTCCGGTTCTTCCACCTGCCGAGCTGGCCCGGGTTCAAGGCCGGCGCGCTGAACTTCGCATTGACCCAGACCGACCCGGCAGCCGAGATCGTCGGCGTGGTCGACGCCGACTACAAGGTCGTGTCGCGGTGGCTGCGTGACCTGGTGGGGCATTTCGCCGATCCGAAGACCGCCGTCGTGCAGGCGCCGCAGGCGCACCGGGGGTGGCGCTCGCACCTGTTCCGCCAGATGATGAGCTACGAGTACGACGGCTTCTTCCGCATCGGCATGCACCATCGAAACGAGCGCAACGCCATCATCCAGCACGGCACGATGACGCTGGTCCGCGCCAGCGCGCTGCGCGGGCACGGCAACTGGTCCGAATGGTGCATCTGCGAGGACGCCGAACTCGGACTGCGCCTGATGAAGGCCGGGCTCGACACCGTCTACGTCGACGAGGTGATGGGACGCGGACTGACGCCCGATACCTTCAATGCGTTCAAGAAGCAGCGCCGCCGGTGGGCCGAAGGCGCGATGCAGATCCTGAAGGGACACTTCCGCGCATTGTTCATGCCGCGCGCGGACCAGGTCGGACGCCTGAGCGGCGGGCAGCGCTTCCACTTCGTTGCCGGTTGGCTGTCCTGGATCGGCGACGCGCTGCACCTGGCCTTCGCGCTGGCGGCGATGGCGTGGACGATCGCGATGATCGCGGCGCCGCAGTGGTTCAGCCTGCCGATCATGCTGTTCATGCTGCCGCTGTTCGTGTTCTTCTCGGGCCGCACGCTGATGGGCCCGCTGCTGTACCTGCGCCGGGTGCGCTGCTCGATCGGCGACGTCGCGGGTTCGGCACTGGCCGGCATGGCGCTGTCGCACGGGATCGCCCGCGGAATCTGGTCCGGCCTGCTGAACCGCACCAGCGTGTTCGAGATCACCATCAAGGGCACCCACCGCGCGGTGTCGTCTGCGACACGCGCGGTCGAGCCGGCCTCACAGGGCAGCCAGCCGACGGCGGAGCTGCCGGCGCCCCCGACGGAGAGCCTGTCGACGACGCTGTCGACGCCCCCTGCGTCGGCAACCGGGACACGCACCGCCCGGGCACGCTGGGCCGGCTGGCTGACGATCCGGCCGCCGGGCGGCGAGTGGGGCGGTGCCCGCGAGGAGGGGCTGCTGCTGATCGGCCTGCTGACCTGCGCCGGCGCGATGGCCGTCTGGCGCAAGCCGGAACACATCGAATCGCTGATGTGGATCGCGATCCTGGTGATGCAGGCGATTCCCTATGCAGCGGCGCTGGTCTGCGCCGGGCTGTCGGCGCTGCCCGCGCGCCGGATCCGTGTCCCGGCTCCTCGCGCGCCGGCCGCCTCGGTCCCGGTGCCGGTCCCGGTCCCGGCACCGTCGTGGCATCCCGGCCATGCGCTGCCGCAAGGCGGCCTCGGCGCCGGCATCGGCTCTGCCGCGATGATCGGCACGATGCACAAGCGCGGCGACGGCATGGGCGCATGAGCACCTGCCGACGCGCCCGCAACCCTGCCCGCGCGTCGGCAGCGTTGCGGGCGCCGGTTCGGGCTATAATCCCCGGTTGACGAAAAAGGCATTCACCCGATCATGAAAGAAGGCATCCACCCCGGCTATCGCGACGTCGTGTTCCAGGACATGACCAACGGCTTCAAGTTCATCACCCGTTCGACGGTCGCGACCCGCGAGACCGTCAAGATGGACGATGGCAAGGAGTACCCGCTGTTCAAGCTCGACATCACCTCGGAATCGCACCCGTTCTACACCGGCGCGCAGCAGCGCATCAACGAGACCGGCCGCGTCGAGAAGTTCCGCCAGAAATTCGCGCGCACCAAGGCCTGAAGCCCGGCGCGCTGCCGAGGTCGCCTGATGCCGGCGGCCTCGGACCCACCGGAACGCCCGCCGTCGCGGCAGGCAGACAGCGATCGGGGCCGGCAAGGCCGATCGACGCTTGAAACCCTTTCTCGTCACGCCGCAGGACGCCGGCAGGATCCCTCGCTGGGTGCTGCCGCTCCTGTGCGCGATCTACATCGTCGCCGGCCTGTTCGGCCGGGATCCCTGGCGCACCGACGACGCCGCCGGGTTCGGCGTCGCCCACACGATGGCGACCGGTTCGACCGTCGACTGGCTGTTGCCGAACATCCAGGGGGTGATGGTCGGTGACGACGGTCCGCTGCCCTTCTGGCTCGCAGCGCTCGGGATCCGCTTCGCGAACGCGCTGAATCACGGCCTCGCCGGACTCGGGCTGCCCTTCGGAATCGCCGCCGACAGCGCGGTGCGCGGCGTCGCCGCGCTGGGCCTGGCGGCGACCTTCGTGATGGTCTGGTACGCCGCGTACGCGTTCGGCCGCCGTCCCGAGATCCAGCCGGACGACCCGATGGGCGTCGCCGCGAGCCGGATCGACTTCGGCCGGGCACTCGCCGACGCGACGCTGCTCGCGACCCTGGCGGCGTTCGGGCTGATCGCACGGGTACACGAGACGACCGCCGACGCGGCACAGGTCACCTGGATCGCGCTCTACCTGTACGGCCTCGCGCATGCGCTCGACCGACCCCGCAGTGGCGGCCTGATGGTCGGCGTGGCGATCGGTGCCACGCTGCTGACCCAGGGCATCGCGCTCGCGGGGGTGCTGCTGGCGAGCGCGCTCATCGCCATGCTGGCGATCCGACCCTATCGGCTGTTGTCCGCGTGGATGCTCGCGGGCATGCTGCCCGCGGCGATCGCGACCGGCCTTTCCTGGCCGGCGCTGCTGGGCTCGCTCGCGAGCGACCGCAAGCTGTTCGGCCTTCCGCTCGCGATCGCCGATCCGGCCCGCATCGATCTCGCCCGTTTTCTCGACGTGTGGATCGCGGGCAACTGGCAGCGACTCGGCGGGCCGACCGGCGAGGGCCTCGTCTACTACCTGCGCAATGCGCCGTGGTTCTTCTGGCCGCTCTGGCCCTTCGTGTGCTGGGCGCTCTGGCGATGGCGCGGGAACCGGCTCGAGGCGCCGATCGCGGTGCCGTCGATCCTGATCCTGATGTGCGGGGCGCTGGCACTGCTCGACCCCGAGGGGACCGAACGCTCGATGCTGCCGCTGGTGCTGCCGATGGCGTTCCTCGCGGCGCTGTCGCTGCCGACGATCAGCCGCAGCATGGTGAGCCTGGTCGACTGGTTCGCGCTCGCGACCTTCTCGGTCGTGGGTCTCGTGGTCTGGGCGTACTGGCTCGCCGCGCTGACCGGTGTCCCGCCGCGAATGGCGCTCAGCGCGAGCCAGGCACTGCCGGGCTACGATGCCCGTCTGTCGATACTCGAGTTGATGCTGGGCGCCGCCGCGACCGCAGCGTGGGTACGGCTGGTGATCTGGCGCACCTCGCGGCGCCGGCGGCCGTTCTGGCGACCGATGGCGCTGTCGTCGGGCGGACTCGTGCTCGCCTGGTTCCTGTTGATGACGCTGTGGCTCCCCGCGGCGAACTACCGCAAGAGCTACCGCGACGTCGCCGCGCAGGCCGCCCCCTTCCTCGCCGACGGCAGCTGCGTGATCGGCGAGGGGCTCGATCTCGGTCAGCGCGCGCTGTTCGCGTACTACGCCAACGCCCGCTTCCGCAGGCTGACGTCGCTCGACGGCTCGATCCGGGCGCCCGAGCCGGGCGCGTGCCGCTGGCTGCTGGTGTCGGACCGGGAGGAATCGCCTCACGACGCGGACGCGCTCGGCGAGCACTGGGACCCCGTCTGGCGCGGCCAGCGGCCGGTCAATCGCGGGGAGCAGCTATACCTGTATGCGCGTCGGGACGGAGGAAGTGCGCGCGATAGTGGCGCAGTTCGTCGATCGACTCGATGATGTCCGCCAGCGCGGTGTGCGCGCTGCGCTTGGCGAAGGACTTCGCGACCCCGGGCGCCCAGCGCTTGCAGAGCTCCTTGATCGTGCTGACGTCGAGGTTCCGATAGTGGAACCAGGCCTCGAGCTCGGGCATGTGACGCGCCATGAAACGCCGGTCCTGGCAGATCGAGTTCCCGCACATCGGCGACTTGCCGGGGCCGAGCCAGTCGGAGAGGAAATCGAGCAGCTGGGCCTGTGCGTGCGCCTCCGACACGCGCGACGCGCGCACCCGGGCCGTCAGCCCCGAGCGCGCGTGGGTGGCGGTGTTCCAGGTATCCATCGCGTCCAGCACGTCGTCGGGCTGATGGATCGCGAAGACCGGTCCTTCGGCCAGGACCTCCAGGTTCGCATCGGTCACGACCACCGCGATCTCGATGATCCGGTCGACGTCCGGCGACAGGCCGGTCATCTCCATGTCGACCCAGACGAGGCGCGAATCGTCGGGCCCCGGCGCCCGCGCCGGCTGCCGGGCGTCGGCCTGCTCGCCGTCTCCGCCGACCGGGCTCGCGCGCGAGCGGTCCGGGCCTGCGGCGTTCATGCCTTCTCGTGATCGATCCTGGGCCTGCATGCTCTAATTGTCGCATGCGTCGCCGGACCCACCCATGCAAGCGCAGCACTTCAGCCTATTGCTGATCGCGTTCCTCGCCGCGTCGATCGGCGTGCGGCTCTGGCTCGCCGCCCGCCAGTACCGGCACGTCGCGCTGCACCAGGCGTCGGTACCGGCCGCCTTCGCGGATCGGATACCGCTCCAGTCCCACCAGCGTGCCGCCGCGTATACCCGCGCGAAGCTGCGCCTGGGCGTCGTCGACCTGCTGGCATCCGCGCTGCTGCTGCTCGGCCTCACGCTCGGCGGCGGCCTTCAATGGCTGATCGAGGCGTGGGGGCAGTGGCTGCCCGGCTCCCCGCTGCTCGCGCAGACCGGCATCGTCATGAGCGTCGTGCTGGTGAGCAGCATGCTCGAGCTCCCCTTCGAGATCTACCGCCAGTTCGTCCAGGAAGCGCGCTTCGGCTTCAACCGGATGACGGTCTCGCTGTTCGTCGCCGACCTGCTCAAGAGCACCGCGCTCGGCGTGGTGCTGGGGCTGCCGCTCCTGCTCGCGGTGCTGTGGCTGATGCGCGAGGCCGGCGAACGCTGGTGGCTCTGGGTGTGGGCGGTCTGGACGGCGTTCAACGTCGCGGTGCTGGTGGTCTACCCCACCTGGATCGCGCCGCTGTTCAACCGGTTCACGCCGCTGGAGGCAGGAACCGTCCGCGCCCGTGTCGAGGCGCTGCTCGCGCGCTGCGGGTTCTCGTCCGACGGCCTGTTCGTGATGGACGGCAGCCGCCGCTCGGCCCACGGCAATGCGTACTTCACCGGCTTCGGCAAGGGCAAGCGCATCGTGTTCTTCGACACGCTGCTCGCGCGGCTCGACGTCGACGAGCTCGAGGCGGTGCTCGCCCACGAACTGGGCCACTTCCGCAAGCGACACGTCGCGCGCCGCGTCGCCGTGTCCTTCGCGGCGAGTCTCGCCGGGCTTGCGCTGCTGGGGTGGCTCGCGACTCAACGCTGGTTCTACGAAGGGCTCGGCGTGTCCGGTGCCGCCTCCGCCGTCGATGCGCCCGGTGTCACGCTGGTCCTGTTCTTCCTCGCGATGCCGGTCTTCGGCTTCGGGCTGCGCCCGCTGACGGCCTGGCTGTCGCGGCGCGACGAGTTCGAGGCCGACGCCTTCGCGGCCGACCACGCCGACGCGCAGCGGCTTGCCGACGCGCTGGTCAAGCTGTACGAGGACAATGCGTCGACGCTGACCCCCGATCCGCTGCACTCGGCGTTCTACGACTCGCATCCGCCGGCGGCGATCCGCGTGGGACGCCTGCGACGCCTGGCCGATGCCGGACGGCGCACCGGCGCCGGACTGTCCGCGGCCTGAGCCCCTGCCCTTGCGACCCGACGCGCCGCAAGGCGAAGTGATCGCCGCTCACGGCCGCAACTTCCTGGTACGCCCGGACGACGCCGATGCCCCGGTGGTGTCCGCCGTCACGCGCGGGCGCAACGCCGACGTGGTCGTCGGCGATCGCGTCCACTTCGCCCGCGCATCCGCCGACCAGGCGGTGATCGAGCAGGTGGCACCGCGGCGCAACCTCGTCCGGCGCAGCGACGCCTATCGCACCAAGGCGATCGCCGCCAACGTCGACCAGGCGATCGTCGTCGTCAGCGGTCATCCGGCATTCGACGAACGCCTGCTGCTGCACGTCGCGCTCGCACTGAGCGCCGAGCGGATCCCGATGCGCCTGGCGGTGACCAAGATCGACCTCGCCGATGCGACCCGCGCGATCGCACCGCGGCTCGCGGCGTGGCGCGCCGTCGGCACGCCGGTCGACGAACTGTCGCTGCTCGCCCAGCCGCGCGGCGTCGAGGTGCTGCGCGCCGCGCTCGCCGGGCGCAGGACGCTGTTGCTCGGCCAGAGCGGCATGGGCAAGTCGACGCTGGTCAACGCGCTCGTGCCCGACGCCGAGCAGCGGACCGCCGCGATCTCGCTCGCGCTCGCGAGCGGCAGGCACACGACGACCTTTTCGAGGGTGTTCCCGCTCGACGGCGGCGGCACGATCATCGATTCGCCGGGCTTCCAGGCCTTCGGGATCTCGCACCTGTCGACCTGGGAGAAGGCGCACGCGATGCCGGAATTCGCGCCGCTGCTGGGCAGCTGCCGATTCAACGACTGCCGCCATCGTGACGAGCCCGGCTGCGCGATCCGTGCCGCCGTCGCCTGCGGCAGCATCGACGCGCTGCGCTACCGACTGTTCGGCACCATCGTGGACGACTGACGCCGCTGCCGACGAGGCGACACGCGCGCAGGCGGCCGCGGCCCGACGCCGGCGCGGTCGGTCACCACAGCCACCAACCGGCGACGACGATGGCGGCCCACGCGCCGGCGCATCGCATCAGCAGCGCTCGCACCGCCGCAACGCGGGCGAGCGTCGGTTCGACCGCGTCGGTCGCGACGTCCGCGGACGCGGCGCGAAGGCGCTGCCTGCTCGCCTCGTCGAGGATGTCGACGCCGAGCGCACCGCCTGCGGCGGGCAACAGCATCAGCCGCTGGTCGGCGCCCGGGTCGGGGCGCGCGTCGAAGCTCGCGTGATCGATCGCGACCTCTGCCCCCGCCGCCGCGTGCGACGAGCGAAGGCCGAAGACCGCGTCGTCGAAACGTCCGCCGAGCGCGAAGCCGAAGGCCGCGAGCCGCAGCGGCAGCCAGTCGAGCAGGCGGAGCCCGGCGAACGCGACACCGCCCCGGCGCGAGGCGGCGACACGCGCGCACCAGGTGAGCACCGGCCCGCTCGCCCCCGGCAGCAGCAGATACCAGAACAACGGCGCGAAGACGTCGCGATACGCGTCGAGCAACGGCGAGGACAACGCCAGCCGGGCGATCTCGCGTTCGTCGCGCGCCGGCGCAGCGGTGCCGCCCGATGGCGGCACCCAACGGCCCACCACCGCCGCGACCTGCCGCGCGGCGTGCGCATCGTCGTCGAGCGTGCCGGCGAGCACGAACAATCGATCGAGCCGGCGTCGAAGCCGCCCCGCGAGCACGCCGTGCCACAGCACCCAGACGTGCAGCGCCAGGACCGCGAGCACGCCGAGCGCGCCGAAACCGGACAACACCCACTGCGCGGTCACCACCGCCGCAGCCGGAAGCCCGACGACGATGCACCATCCGCCCCAGCCCATCGGCGGCGCATCGGTCTCGTCGATCGCCTCGGGGGTGGCCCAGTCGACGAGGCGCGACACCGGCGCGAACCATGGGTGCGACGTCGGCACGAAGGCCGCGCGATCGTCCTGCATGCGGGCGCGGGAGGCCAGGTCCGGATCGAGCGGAAGCGGCGGCGCCGGCGGGAGTTCACCGAAGGGATCGGGCTCCGGCGTCTCGTCCGCCATGCGCGCGAGCAGATCGTCGAGGTCGGCATCGACCTCGTCGTCGGTCGCGTCGTCGCGCGTGCGCACCTCGGCGCGGGTGCCGCGCGACGCGTCGGCGGCCGACGCGTCGACGCCCCCCGCCCCACCGGCCGGGGAACCACCCGCCTTCGTCCGCCCGGGTACGCCGCCGCTCGAGCCGTCGCCGGCCCCTCCGCCGGACGCTTCCGCGGCCTCTGCGCCCTCCGCGGCCGTCCCATCGGCTGCCCCACTGCCCGTCTGCCTGGCTGCCCGTCGAGGCGCCCCTTCACCGGCCGCGTCGCTTGCCCAGCCCGCGGCAGGATCGGCACCGGGCGGCTCGCTGCAGGCCGCGTCGGGGGATCCGGCGGGCAGCACCGGCCGGAAATGCTCCAGCACCAGGCTCAGCAGGAACGCGAGCAGGCTCACCGCCGCGGCCTCATCGACGGCTCAGGCCGCGAGGAACCGGTACAGATTGCGCAGGATCGCAGCGGTCGCCCCCCAGATGAAGTACTCGCGCCCCGGCTCGGACTCCGGCACGCCCGGCGCGAGCGCCGCCTGCCAGGGCATCGCGAGAAAGCTGCGCGAGGTCGTGACGCCACCCTCGACCCAGCTCGCGATCCGCCGCTGGTGGTTGCCCGGATCCATCAGGAACCGCGCAGGCACCTCGAAGACCTCGGCGACTTCGGCCGGCTCGATCGCAAGCTCGGCCAGCACCGGCGCCGGCTCGATCAGCCCGACGACGGGCGTGATTCGGTAGCCGCTGCCGGTCAGGTACTCGGGGAGCGTGCCCAGCACCTCGACGTCGTCGGGCGGAATGCCGACCTCCTCGTGCGCCTCGCGCAACGCGGCGGCGATCGGCGACGGATCGGACGCGTCGACGCGCCCGCCCGGGAAGGCGATCTGGCCGCGGTGCGACACGAGCTGCTCGCTGCGCCGCGTCAGCAGCAGCCCTGCCCCGCCCGGGCGGGGCAGGAAGCCGATCAGGACCGCCGCCGGCCGAAGCGCCTGCGCCGGATCGACCGGCCGGTCCCCGAACAGTTCCGGCGACCATCTCGGCGGTTGCGCGAAGCGCTGCCTCAGCGCGCCGGCCTCCAGGACCTGCGACACGAGCGGCAGGCCGCGTTCGCCCTCGAAGGGCACGACCGGCAGGCGTTGGGGATCCTCGATCCGGAAGCGCATCGGGTTCGCGCCACCGGCCGGCGGCGCGACACCCGAGGGATCATTCGGCGGTGGCGTCCGAAGCGCCATCGACCGGGCTCTGGTCGACCGCGGCAGTGCCCTTCGCCGCCGACGCGCCACCGGCGTTGCGGCCCGGGAGGCGCTCCTTGATGCGCGCCTTCTTGCCGGACAGGTCGCGCAGGTAGTAGAGCTTCGCGCGGCGCACGTCACCGCGCCGCTTGACTTCGATCGACGCGATCAGCGGCGAATACAGCTGGAAGGTGCGCTCCACGCCTTCGCCCGACGAGATCTTGCGCACCGTGAAGGCGCTGTTGAGGCCTCGGTTGCGCCGACCGATCACGACGCCTTCGTAGAGCTGGACGCGCTTTCGCGTCCCTTCGACGACGTTGACGGCGACCGATACGGTATCGCCGGGGGCGAATGCCGGGATCGATTTGCCGAGGCGAGCGATTTCTTCCTGCTCGAGCTGCGCGATGAGATTCATGGATTGGCTCCGAAGCGCATCGTGACGGGTCCCTGTTATCGGAGGTTGTCGGACCGGCAGAGGATGCTGGTGAACATTAGAGTATAGCCGGTTTCCCGCGAAACCACATCCGCGGCGTCACCCGCGTCGGCCTGCACCGCCCTTGCCGGGCGAATCGACCCGACCCGCCCGCACCGCCGCCTCGAACAGATCGGGCCGACGCGCCGCCGTCGTCGCGATCGCCCGAGAACGTCGCCACGCCGCGATCGCCGCGTGATCGCCGGACAGCAGCACCGGCGGCACCGCTTCGCCGTCGAGCGATTCGGGCCGCGTGTAGTGCGGACAGTCGAGCAGACCGTCGGCGAACGATTCCTGTTGCGCCGACAACGGATCGTTCAGCGTGCCCGGCACGAGCCGAAGGATCGCGTCGATCAGCATCAGCGCGGGCAACTCGCCGCCCGACACGACGAAATCGCCGATCGAGATCTCCTCGTCGACGTGCGCATCGAGAAAGCGCTGGTCGATCGCTTCGTAACGCCCGCACAGCAGGATCGCCCCGGGTCGCGACGCGAGCGCCGGCAGCCTCGCCTGCACCAGCGGCGTACCCTGTGGAGACAGGTGGATCACCGGCAGGACGGGCTTCGCCTGCGCGACGCGATCCGCGCGGATCGCCGCCAGCGTGCGCAGCAGCGGTTCGGCCAGCATGACCATGCCCGGCCCGCCACCGTAGGGACGGTCGTCGACACGTCGATAGCGGCCCTCGGCGAAGTCGCGCGGATTCCAGCAGCGAAGGCGGTGCGAATCGCCGGCGAGCGCGCGGCCGGTGACGCCGACCGCCGCCATCGCCTCGACCGGCTCGGGGAACAGCGTGATGAGTTCGAAGTCCATCGTGAACGCGATCAGGACCAGTCTTCCGACCAGTCGACGCGGATGTCGCGCCTGTCGAGCGAGATCTCGAGGACGTAGGCATCGATGAACGGGATCAGGAACCTGTTGCCGAGGTTCAGGATCGGATCGGCGCCGTGTTCGTCGATCGACGACACCACGCCGAGCAGCCGGCCCGCCTGGTTGTGCACGCTGCAGCCGACCAGGTCCGACCAGTAGTACTCGCCCTCGGCCGGCGTCGGGAAGTCGCCGCGGCGCACGCTGATCATCCGACCCTTGAGCTGCATCGCGTCTTCGCGGGTGAACCCGAGATCGAGCGTCGCGACCAGCGAATCGAACTGCTGCTTGACGGAGACGACGTCGACTTCGCGCGCGTCCTCGCCGCCTCGCTTGTGCAACCGCCAGCGACGAGCCGTCAGCAATACCGACGCCGACGGCTCGACGAAGGGCTCGACCTTCAGCGCCCCGTTGACCCCGAAGGCGCCGACGATCCGGCCGACGTCGACCCAGGCGTCGACGTCGAGCGCTGCAGCCTTCGCCTCGCCGGTGGCCGGCGACGCGTCGGGCGTCGTGCCGTCCCTCACGGCGCGGCCCTGGCCGTCAGCGCGACGCCTGATCAGGCTGCGGCAGGCTGTGCGGCAGGCGCGGCCTGCCCGGCACCGCTGCGCACGTAGCTGCGGACCAGGCGCTCGACGCACGGCGACACCTGCGCGCCCTGCTTGCGCCAATGCTCGACACGCGGCAGATCCACGCGCAGCGGCTGCTTCTCGCTCGCCGATGCGACCGGGTTGTAGAAGCCCAGCCGCTCGATGAAGCTGCCGTCACGGCGGTTGCGCTTGTCGGTGACGACGATGTTGTAGAACGGACGCTTCTTGGCGCCACCGCGCGACAGTCTGACGACGACCATGGGTCTCTTCCTGCTTGAGTGGGAATTGGGATAACCCTCGATTATAGGGCGAATCCCTCTCCTCGAAGCCGAAGCCCAAAAAAAAGCCGGCACCCGAGAGTGCCGGCAGGTCCAGCCAAGGAGTTCGTTTTGCGCGGTCGCGGCGTCAGCGCGCCGTGCTGAATCCGCTTCCGATGAAGCCGGCGCCACGGCCGTTCACCGCGCCGGGCGAGGACGTGTAGGTTCGCGGCACGAGGTGCAACGGCACCAGCGGCCGGGCGGGCTGTCCGCCGAGGACCGCGACCGGCTGCGGGTACTGCCACTGCTGCTCGTCGAACGACGCGAGTTGATCGGCGCCGTACGGTGCGGGCATCGGCCGGGACAGGGCGCGCGCGCGCGCTGCGTCCTCGGCGCGTTGCCGGCGCTCGAAACCTTCGGCCTGCTGGCGCCAATACTCGCGCTCGGAATCGGCCACCGACCGGGCCGATGGCGAGGCGGGCACTTCGTACTTGTGCATCTTCACCGACTTGGCGCCCGCGACGGGGCTGTCGCCCAGCACGACCCGCCCGTCGGGCATCCGCGACTCGAAGACCGTCAGCGAACCGGCGGCGAAAGCCTGCCCGGCGCCGCACACGAGGGCCGTGACCAGGGCGACGCGAAGCCGCGAACTGCGAAGGATGGAGATCATTGCCATAGCTGCTCCTGGATCGGGGTGGGCAACCGTCGGACGCCCGCCCGCTGCCGTTGATCGGATTCTTGAGCAGCGTCGCAGGGGCCGCAACCGGCAGCGCGCGTCAGAAGCGCATTCGTCGGCGCGCTTCACAAGCGCTCCTTGAGAAAGAGGATGAAGTTGCCGCCACCGGATGCCTGACGCACCTGCGGAATGGCCCGGGCGCGGCCGGATGCTGCGGGCCGATGGCACGCGGCGGCGGCGCACGCGGCGTCAGAACAGCGACAGTTGCGTCACCGTCGCGGACGCTTCGGGCGGCACCGACCGCGCCGGCGGTGTGGACGGCACGGTCGGCGTGGACGGCCCCGACGGCGGCGCAGGCACCGCGAAACGGTGGCTGTCGAGCGGCGGGCGTGTCCGATCCAGGCTGTTGCGCCTCGCGGCGAGCCGGAAGCGCTGGCCGATGAGGTCTGCGTACACGCCCTCTCCCTTCATGCGGCTGTGGAACGCCGGGTCGTTGCGGCGACCGTCGCGCATCTCGCGAATCAGGTTCATCACGCGCGATGCACGCAGCGGTAGGTGGTCCGAGAGCCACTGCTCGAACAGCGGCGCGACCTCCCAGGGAAGGCGGATGATCGTGTAGTGCGCCGAGGTCGCGCCGGCGCCGGCGGCCGCTTCCAGGACGTGCTCGAGCTCGTGGTCGTTGATCGACGGGATCACCGGCCCCACCGATACGCCGGTCGGAACGCCGGCCTCGGCGAGCGCCCGGATCGCGCGGATCCGCCGCCACGGTGCGCTCGCGCGCGGCTCCAGTGTCCGCGCGAGCGCGGGGTCGAGCGTGGTCACCGTCATCAGCACCCAGACGAGCCGTCGCGTCGCGAGTGCGGCCAGCACGTCGATGTCTCGCTCGACCAGTGCCGACTTGGTGACGATCGTGACCGGCTGCGAATGCGCGCTGCAGACCTCGAGCAGCGCACGGGTCAGGCCCAGACGCCGCTCGGCCGGCTGATAGGGATCGGTGACGGCACCGATGTTGATCGGCTCGCCACGCCAGCCGGGCCTGGCGAGCGCCCGCGCGAGCAGCGCCGGCGCGTTCTCCTTCGCAACGATGATCCGCTCGAAATCGAGCCCCGGCGACAGGCCGATCCAGCCGTGCGTGGGTCGCGCATAGCAGTAGATGCAACCGTGCTCGCAGCCGCGATAGGGATTGACCGACCAGTCGAAGGGGATGTCCGGCGAATCGTTGTGCGCGACGATCGACCGGGCGTGCTCAAGGCGCAGCTCGGTCGCGTCGGCGCAAGCCGGCGCACCCTCGGCCGGCACACCGTCTGGTGCGTGCGCATTCGACGCCCAGTCGTCGTCGACGCCCTCGCGGGTCGCGCCGTCGTGGCGACTGGCGATCTCGATCAGCGTGCCGCGCCCCTTGGCGGCGGTCTGCGCGCGGCCGGCCACGACGACCGGAATGCCCCGCAGGTGCGGGCCGTGCCCGGCGAGTGCCGGGTCGGTGGAGCGAAGGCGGCTGCGCATGCTGTATTTTCATACAGTCGTTGCGATAGCGCAAGCCGCGACGGAGGGCCTCGACGCTAGAACCGGTCCTCGGCCATCGCCAGCACGCCTGCGGCGCCGTCGACGATGCTGCCGGCGATCCCAGGCGCGCGCGACAGGATGTGGTCGCCGTAGAAGCGCGCGGTGGCGATCTTCGCCTCTAGGAACGCGGTGTCCGCGCCGGGCTGTGCGAGGCTCGACGCCGCCGCGAGCGCGGCACGCGCCATCTGCCAGCCTGCCAGCACGGTGCCGCACAGCATCAGGTACGGCACGCTGCCCGCGTGGACGCTGCGCGGGTCGGCCTTCGCGGTGTCGACGAGGTACGCGACCGCGGCTTCGAGTGCATCGAGCCCGGCGCCGAGGCGTGCGGCGATCGCCTCCGCATGCGGCGCGAGCGCGTCCGCCGACGCGCCGCCGCCGACGGCCTCGAGCGCCGCGACCGTCTGACGCGCCTGCGACATCAGGCTGCGGACGGTACGACCGCCATCGCGCACCGTCTTGCGTCCGATCAGGTCGTTCGCCTGGATCGCCGTGGTGCCTTCGTAGATCGTGAGGATGCGCGCGTCGCGCAGCAGCTGCGCTGCGCCGGTCTCCTCGATGTAGCCCATGCCGCCGTGTACCTGCACGCCGAGCGAGGTCACCTCCTGGCTCATCTCGGTCGAGAAGCCCTTGACGATCGGCACCAGGAACTCGTAGACGGCGCGATGGTGCGAAGCGGTGTCGGGATCGGGCGACGCGTGGGCGATGTCGTGCGCACCGGCGGCGACGTACGCGAGCGCGCGCGCGGCTTCGGTGAACGCCCGCATCGTCATCAGCATGCGCCGGACGTCCGGATGCGAGATGATCGCGACCGCACCGGCCGACCCTTCGACGGCGCGGCCCTGGACCCGCTCGCGGGCATACTGCACGGCCTTCTGATACGCGCGCTCGGCGACGGCGACGCCCTGCATCCCGACCGCGAACCGCGCCGCGTTCATCATCACGAACATGTACTCGAGCCCGCGGTTCTCCTCGCCGATCAGGTAGCCGATCGCGCCGGCGCCGACCTCGCCCTTGTCCTGTCCGTACAGCAGCACGGCCGTGGGGCTCGCCTTGATGCCCAGCTTGTGCTCGATCGACGCGCACCAGACGTCGTTGCGCCTGCCGGGGCGGCCGTCCTCGACGAGGAACTTCGGTACCAGGAACAGCGAGATTCCCTTGACGCCCTCGGGAGCCCCGGGGATGCGCGCGAGCACGAGGTGGACGATGTTCTCGGCCATGTCGTGCTCGCCGAAGGTGATGTAGATCTTCTGCCCGAAGACGCGGTACGTGCCGTCCGCCTGCGGCTCGGCGCGGCTGCGAACGAGCGACAGGTCCGAACCCGCCTGCGGCTCGGTCAGGTTCATCGTGCCGGTGTAGCGGCCTTCGATCATCGGCGGGATGAAGCCGCGGCGCAGGGCATCCGAACCGGCGGTGAGCAGCGCCTCGATCGCGCCGTCGGTGAGCAGCGGGCACAGCGCGAACGAGAGGTTCGCGCTGTTGAGCATCTCGTTGCAAGGCGTCGAGATGAGCTTCGGCAGTCCCTGTCCGCCGAACTCGGCCGGGTGCTGCAAGCCCTGCCAGCCCCCGCCGGCGAACTGCCGGAACGCCTCGCCAAAGCCCTTGGTCGTCGTCACGACCCCGTCGGCCACCGACGAGGGCGTGAGGTCGCCGTCACGGTTCAGCGGCGCGACGACCTCGGCATTGAACTTCGCCGCCTCGGCGAGGATCGCGTCGGCCGTGTCCGGCCCGGCGTCCTCGAAACCCGGCAGCGCCGCCACGTCGGCGAGCCCGGCGAGTTCGCGCAGCACGAAGCGCATGTCCTTCAGCGGGGCGGCGTAGCTCATCGCCTTACAGCGCCTTGACCATCTCGGGCACCGCCGTGAACAGATCGGCGACGAGCCCATAGTCGGCGACGCCGAAGATCGGCGACTCTTCGTCCTTGTTGATCGCGGCGATCACCTTGCTGTCCTTCATCCCGGCGAGGTGCTGGATCGCGCCGGAAATGCCGACGGCGACGTACAGTTGCGGCGCGACGATCTTGCCGGTCTGCCCGACCTGCCAGTCGTTCGGCGCGTAGCCCGCGTCGACCGCCGCCCGGGACGCGCCCATCGCCGCACCGAGCTTGTCGGCGAGCGGCTCGAGCACCGACTTGAAGTTCTCGGCGCTGCCCAGGCCGCGCCCGCCCGACACGATCGTCTTGGCCGCCGTGAGCTCCGGGCGTTCGCTCTTCGCGACCTCGCGGCCGACGAAGCGCGAGCGGCCGGCGTCGGCAGCGGCGTCGACCGTCTCGAGCGCTGCGCTGCCGCCGGTCGAGGCGACGGCGTCGAACGCAGTCGTGCGGACGGTGATCACCTTGACCGGGTCGGCCGTCTGCACGGTCGCGATCGCATTGCCGGCGTAGATCGGCCGCTGGAAGGTGTCGGGCGACACGACGCCGACGATGTCGCTGATCTGCGCGACGTCGAGCCGGGCCGCGACCCGCGGCAGCACGTTCTTGCCGTTGGCAGTGGCCGGCGCGAGGATGTGCGTGTGGCCGGCGGCGACCGCCAGGATCTGCGCGGCGACGTTTTCGGCGAGCTGGTCGCCGAGGTGCGTGGCGTCGGCGACGACGACCTTCGACACGCCGTCGATCGCCGCGGCGGCCTTGCCCGCCTCGGCGCAGCCGTGGCCGGCGACCAGCACGGTGACCGCGCCGCCGATCTTCTGCGCTGCCGCGACGGTGTTCAGCGTGGCGGGCTTGATCGACCCGTTGTCGTGTTCTGCAATGACGAGGATGCTCATCTGGGGTGGTTCCTATCGATGGTTCCGGATCGCGTCGCGCGGGGCGCTCAGCCGATCACCTTGGCTTCGTTCTTCAGCTTCGACACGAGCGTCGCGACGTCGGGCACCTTGACGCCGGCGGCGCGCCCCGCGGGCTCCTCGACCTTGAGCGTGCGGATGCGCGGCGCCGGGTCGACGCCGAGGTCGGCCGGCTTCAGCACGTCGAGCGTCTTCTTCTTCGCCTTCATGATGTTGGGCAGCGTGACGTAGCGCGGCTCGTTGAGCCGGAGGTCGGTCGTGATCACCACCGGCAGGCCGAGCTCGATCGTCTCCAGCCCGCCGTCCACCTCCCGCGTCACGCGCGCCTTGCCGTCGGCGATCTCGACCTTCGACGCGAAGGTCGCCTGGCCGAGGTCGGCCAGCGCGGCGAGCATCTGGCCGGTCTGATTGGCGTCGTCGTCGATCGCCTGCTTGCCGAGGATCGCGATCTGCGCCTGCTCCTTGTCGAGCACCGCCTTCAGCAGCTTCGCGACCGCAAGCGGCTGGAGCTCGGCGTCGGTCTCGACGAGGATCGCGCGATCGGCGCCGATCGCCATCGCGGTGCGCAGGGTCTCCTGGCAGTTGGCGAGGCCGCACGAGACCGCGATCACCTCGGTGACGACCCCCTTCTCGCGAAGCCGGACCGCCTCCTCGACCGCGATCTCGTCGAAGGGGTTCATCGACATCTTGACGTTCGCGATGTCCACGCCGCTCTTGTCGCTCTTGACGCGGACCTTGACGTTGTAGTCGACGACTCGCTTGACGGGTACCAGTGCTTTCATGAAAAGGCCTGTGTCGGAGGATTGTTGGACGGGCAATGGGCGGACCCATCGATCGCATGCGGGGCCACCGCGTCCGATCGATGGAAAAGAACGATCGTTCGCAAACCTCGGGGATTATAACTTCGTCAACGGCGCTGCCCGGCGTCGCCGGCCCACGGCATCGGCTGCTTGTCGAGGAAGGCCTGGACACCGGCCAGCGCGTCGGCGTCCATCATGTTGCAGGCCATCGTCTGCCCGGCGAGCTGGTAGGCGGCCTCGACACCCATCTCCAGCTGCCGGTAGAAGAGGCGCTTGCCGACGCGAACCGCCTCGGGTGCCTGCTGCGCGATCCGCCGCGCGAGTGCCAGCGTCTGCGCGTCCAGGTCGGCCGCCGGCACGACACGATTGACCAGACCGAGGTCGCGAGCCGTTCGCGCGTCGACGAACTCGCCCGTCATCAGCATCTCGAAGGCCCGCTTGGCCGGCAGGTTGCGCGACAGAGGAACCGAGGGGGTCGAACAGAACAGCCCGAGGTTCACGCCCGACACCGCGAGCCGCGCGTCCTCGCTGGCGACGGCGAGGTCGGCCATCGCAACCAGCTGGCATCCGGCCGCTGTCGCGATTCCCTGGACGCGCGCGATGACCGGTTGCGGCAGCCGGCGCATCGCCATCATCACGCGCGTGCACCGCGCGAACAGCGACTGGTAGTACGCGTGCGAGGGCTCGCGGCGCATTTCGCGCAGGTCGTGGCCGGCGCAGAAGGCCTTCCCGCGCGCCGCGAGCACGACGACGCGGATGTCCTGGCGCGATGCGATCGCGTCGAAGGCCGATGCGAGCGCGTCGAGCATCGCCTCGGACAACGCGTTGTACGCGGCCGGACGCGAGAGCCAGACGGTCGCGATCGGGCCGTCGACGTGGAGCTCGAGCGGGCCCTCGGCGACCGACGCGGCCGTCGTCGGCGCGCCGTCCGCGGTGACGCCGTCTCGGTGCGTGGAGCCCTCGCGGGCAGTACCTTCTGTCTTCATGGCCATCTCCGATCGACGGTCTGCGGCAGCGGCCGGGCGTGTCCCGGCGCCCCCGACGTTGCAATCACGCAAACGGACGCGAACGCTCCCACAACACCCCGCCCGACCGGTCATCGGTCGATCCGGGTTGGCGTCGTGACGCTAGATTACACTGGGTCGAAAGAGGGTCCGCTTCCATGCTGCAGGGAATCCAGAACGTCGCCGCGCAGGTCGGCGCCATCGTCGTCGGCAAGCAGCCGCAGATCCGGCTCGCGCTCGCATGCCTGCTCGCGCGCGGCCACCTGCTCGTCGAGGACCTCCCCGGCGTCGGCAAGACCACGCTGGCGCATGCGCTGGCCACCGCGCTCGGTCTCGACTTCAAGCGCGTGCAGTTCACCAACGACCTGCTGCCCGCCGACATCACCGGCGCGACGATCTATCGCCGCGACGCCGAGAAATTCACCTTCATGCCCGGCCCGGTGTTCACCCAGATGCTGCTCGCCGACGAGATCAACCGCGCGTCGCCGAAGACGCAGAGCGCGCTGCTCGAGGCGATGGAGGAGCGGCAGGTCTCGGTCGAGGGGCGCCCGCATCGGCTGCCGTCACCGTTCTTCGTGATGGCGACGCAGAATCCGCAGGACCAGGTCGGCACCTTTCCGCTGCCCGAGAGCCAGCTCGACCGTTTCCTGATGTGCATCGAGCTCGGCTACCCCGATCCCAAGTCCGAACGCGCGCTGCTGGAGGGGCGGGATCGCCGCGAGCAGATCGCGACGATGACCGCGCAGATGCGTCCCGAGGACCTCGTCGCGGCGCAGGGCGCGGTGCGCAACGTCAAGGCCGCGCCGCCGCTGCTCGATTACGTCCAGAACCTGCTGACGCATTCGCGCCGATCGCCGCTGTTCTCCGAAGGCCTCAGCCCGCGCGCCGGGCTGGCGCTGCTGCAGGCGGCGCGCGCGTGGGCGATGCTCGACGGGCGCAACCACGTGCTGCCGGACGACGTGCAGGCGGTGATCACGCCGGTCGCCGGTCACCGCCTCAAGCCCGCGCGCGGCGCGGCGATCTCGCATCGGGCACGCGCCGAGATGGTCGCGGAGCTCGTCAAGGCGGTCGCGGTTCCGTGAGCCGGCAGCGTCGGTCGCGTCCGCGCGCAGGCGCAGGCCGCACGCCCCGGCGATGACGCGAGCCGCCTCGCCTCGCCTCTTCGACACCGCCCGTCGGGACACCGGCGCGCACCGGCTCGCCGACCGGATCGCGCTCGCGATCGGCAAGCGCCGCGCGCCGATCATCGGCGACCACCGGCTGGACCGGAGGGTGATCTACATCCTTCCGTCGCGCGCCGGACTGCTGTTCGGCGGCGCGATGGCGACGATGCTGCTCGCAGCGATCAACTACTCGCTCGCGCTCGGCTACATGCTGACCTTCCTGCTGGTCGCGATCGGGCTGGTGTCGATGCTGCACACCTACCGCAACCTGGCGGGACTCGTGCTGCGCCCGGGCCGGGCCGACCCGGTGCACGCCGGCGAGGTCGCCGAGTTCAGCCTGACCCTGCTCAATCGCAGCCGCGCGATGCGCTACGCGATCCAGATCGACGTGCCCGGCGCGGCGCAGCCGACGATCCACGACGTCGCGCAATCCGCCGAGTCGATCGCCCGCCTCGCGCTGCCGGCGCCGGCGCGCGGCTGGCTCGCGATTCCGCGCCTCAGGGTCTCGACGACGTTCCCGCTGGGTCTGTGGTGCGCGTGGAGCTACTGGCAGCCGGCCGCGCGGGTCCTCGTGTGGCCCGCCGCCGAGACGCCAGCGGTCGCGCTGCCACCGAGCGTGCAGGCCGAAGGTGACCTGTCGGTGCGCGGGCCCGGCGAAGACGATTTCGACGCGATCCGTCCGTATCGCGAGGGCGATTCGCTGCGGCGGCTCGCGTGGAAGGCGATGGCCCGCATGGCGAGCGACGAGCCGCTGACCAAGACCTTCGAAGGCAGCGGCGGCGGCGAGTTGCTGCTCGACTGGGCGCTGCTGCCCGCGGCGCTGTCCGACGAGCAACGCCTCAGCCGACTCACCCGATGGGTGCTTCAGGCCGACGCGAGCAACCGGCACTACGCGGTGTCGTTGCCGGGCGTGATGATCGAACCCGGCAAGGGAGCCGCGCACCGCGCGCGCTGCCTGCAGTCGCTCGCGACCTGGGGCCTCGTGGCGCACGAGCGGCGCCAGGTGCGCCCGGCGGCGGCGCGGCACGAGTCGATGGCGGTGCAGCCGTGAAGCCGATGGCGGCGCGTGCGTCGCGATGGTCGTTCCGCGCGCTCGGTGGACGGCTCGGCGCGGAATGGGAGCGCGATCGACGCGACACGCTGTTCCTGATGGGTGCCGTGTTCCTGTCGGTGCTGCCGCAGATGGGCTTCCTGCCGCCGTGGTGCACCGCCGGCTTCGTCGTGCTGTTCGCATGGCGGCTCGGACTCCTGTTCAGCGGGCGGCCGCTGCCCGGCACGCTGGTGCGCTGGCTCGCCGCGGCGGCGATCCTGATCGCGGTGTTCGCGCAATACCGGTCGATCTTCGGGCGCGAGGCCGGCGTCGCGCTGCTGGTGCTGTTCCTCGGGCTGAAGCTGATGGAGATGCGCGCGCGGCGCGACCTCTTCGTCGTGATCTTCCTGTGCTGCTTCCTGCTGCTCACCGGCTACTTCCACTCGCAGGGCATCTGGATGGCGGCCGCGACGCTCGCCGCGCTGTTCACGCTGGTCGCGTCGATGCTCACGATGCAGTTCCGCCAGCAGGAGATTCCCGTCAGCCGCCGCTTCCGGTACGCGAGCGTGCTGCTGCTGCAGGCGCTGCCGATCGCGGCGGCACTGTTCGTGCTGTTCCCGCGCGCGAGCGGGCCACTTTGGGGCCTGCCCGGCGACGCCCAGGCCGGCAAGACCGGCTTGTCGGAATCGATGAGCCCCGGCGATCTCTCCGAACTGGCACAGAGCGACGCGGTCGTGATGCGGGTGCAGTTCGACGGCGCCGCGCCGCCCGCCGGCCAGATGTACTGGCGCGGCCCCACCTTCGGTGATTTCGATGGCCGCACGTGGCGCGCCACGCGCTACCGCGCGCCGTCGGTCGCGCCGCAGCTGACGCTCGACCCGCCGCACGCCGGCGCGCCGCGCGGGCCGGCGCCGAGGGCGCTGTCGTACCGCGCGACCGTCGAGCCGGCGAACCACCGCTGGCTGATCACGCTCGAGATGCCGACCGCGATCCCGCAGCTCGACGACCGGCGGATCAGCATCACGCCGACCTACGATCTCGTCGCGGACCGGCCGCTGATCGAGCGCTTCCGCTTCGACGCGAGCGCCCGGCTCGACGCGCGCATCGGCGTGAACGAGACGGCGGAATCGCTGCGCAACTGGCTGGCGCTGCCGCCCGGCTTCAATCCCAGGACGCGCGAACTCGCTGCCACCCTCGCCGCGGCTGCCGGCGACGCCGCGCCGCGTGCGCGCGTCGAGCAGGCGCTCGACTGGCTGCGCGCGGGCGGCTTCAGCTACACGCTGAGTCCGCCGACCCTCGGGCGCGACAGCGTAGACGACTTCCTCTTCGGGTCGCGTGCGGGATTCTGCGAGCACTTCAGCAACGCCTTCGTCGTGCTGATGCGCCAGATGGGCATTCCGGCGCGGGTCGTGACCGGATACCAAGGCGCCGAGCACAATCGCGGCGACGACTACTGGATCGTGCGGCAGTCCGACGCGCACGCGTGGGCCGAGGTCTGGCTCGACGGCGTCGGGTGGCGCCGCGTCGATCCGACGGCGGTGGTCGCGCCGGATCGCATCCAGCGCGGCAGCCGTGCGCTTCGCGCGCTCGCAGGGAGCGGCGACGACGCGACCGACGAGCGCTGGACCGACCGCCTCCGGCTGAACCTCGACGCGATCGCGCACGGGTGGAACCAGTGGGTGCTGTCCTACGATCGAGGCCGGCAGATGTCGCTGTTCGCCCGGCTCGGCATCGACTTCGGCGACTGGCGGGAGATCGCCGGCGCGGTCGCCGGGTTCATGGCGCTGGTGATCGGCGCAGTCGCGCTCGCCGCGCTGAGGCCGCAGATGCCGAAGGATCCGGCCGAGCGCTGCTTCGACGAATTCTGCCAGCGCGTCGCGGCGCTCGGACTCGCGCGCCATCCGTACGAGACGCCGAACCGCTTCTACGGCCGGATCGAGCACCTGCTCGATCCGCCGGACAGCGCGCGCGCGCGCGGTATCGTCGAGGCGTACAACCGCGTGCGGTACGATCGGGGGTCCGAGGATCGCGAGTCGCTCGACCGGCTGCGCCACCTCGTGAAGGCCTTCAGGCCCTGATCTTCCCGATGTCACTGGAACCGATGCGCACAGCAAACCTTCCGGTCGGACGGCGCCGGTGCCTCACCGGTTCGCTGCTCGCGCTGGCCGCACCCTTCGCCGGCCCGACGTCCCGACGCCTCGCGGCAGCGGCGGCAGCGATCGCCGCACCGTCGCTGGCCGTCGCGTCGACGTCGACACCCGTCGACAGCTTCGGCGCACGCGCCGAGATCGCCGCATTCGTCGACGAGATGGCCTCACGGCACGGTTTCGAACGCGCGGCGCTGTTGCGCAGCTTTTCGCAGGCGCGCAGCCAGGAGAAGGTGCTGCAGTTGATGAATCCGCCGCCGCGCACCGCCGCCGCGCGCAAGGTGTGGCGCGACTACCGCGCGCGCTTCATCGAACCGGTGCGCATCGAACGCGGCGTCGAGTTCCGCGCGCGCAACGACGCGAGCCTGCGTCTGGCGAGCGCCCTCTACGGCGTGCCGCCGGACATCATCGTCGCGATCATCGGGATCGAGACCGTCTACGGGCGCCACACCGGCGACTTCCGCGTGCTCGAGAGCCTCGCGACGCTGGCCTTCGACTCGCCCAATCGACCGGCGTACTTCCGCGCCGAACTCGAGCAGTTCCTGCTCTACGTGCGCGAGAACGGGATGTCGCCGCTCGAGCCGCGCGGATCCTACGCCGGCGCGATCGGGATCCCGCAGTTCATGCCCGGCAGCATCAGGCGCTTCGCCGTCGACTTCGACCGTGACGGCCGCATCGACCTGCGCGCGAGCGAAACCGACGCGATCGGCAGCGTCGCGAGCTTCCTGAAGATGCACGGCTGGGCCGAGGGCGAACCGACACACTTCGGCGTCGCGATCGACGACCCGGCCGGCGTCGGTCCGACCGTCGACGCGGGTCCGCTGCCGAGCTTCACGCCGGCGCAGCTCGCCGAGCGCGGCATCCGGCCGACCGAACCGGTGCCCGACGCAATGAAGCTCGTGCTGGTCGACCTGCCCGAGGGCGACGCCCCGACGCGCTACGTGCTGGGCGCGAACAACTTCTACGCGATCACCCGCTACAACCGCTCGTATTTCTACGCGATGTCGGTGATCGAGCTCGCCGCGGCGATCGACGCACGCCGCGCGCGAACGGCCCGCGCGAACTGACGATGCCGGCCGCCCGGGGCGCCGTGCAGCGCACGCTGATCGGCAAGCCCGACCCCGCACGCACCATCTACGCGATCTCTCCGTCGGGCGCGGTCGAGGACCCCGACGCGATCCGCCATGCGGTCGAACACCTGGGCCGGGCCGGCTTCGCGGTGCAGCTGGACCGCAGCGCGCTGCGCCGGTACCAGCGCTTCGCCGGCACCGATGCGCAACGCGCGGGTGGGTTCGCCCGCGCACTCGCGTCCGACGCGTCGATCGTGATGGCGACCCGCGGAGGCTACGGCCTGACGCGCTACCTCGCGACCCTCGATTTCCGGGCGCTCGCACGATCGGGAAAGCGCTTCGTCGGCCTGTCCGACTTCACCGCCTTCCACCTCGCGATGCTCGCCACGCAGAAGGCAGTCACCTGGGCCGGTCCGTGTCTCGGCTCGAGCTTCGGCACCGAACGCTTCACCGACATCGACCCCACCACGCTCGAGACCTTCGTCGATGCGATGGACGGCACGATCGAGGTCCTCGGCTTCGACTGCAAGGGGCCATCGGGGCTGGAAGCCGAAGGCGTGCTGTGGGGCGGCAATCTCACGATGGTCTGCGCGATGCTCGGCACCCCGTGGTTCCCGAAGGTATCGGGCGGCATCCTGTTCCTCGAGGACGTCAACGAGCACCCGTACCGGATCGAGCGGATGCTCACGCAACTGCTGCACGCGGGCGTGCTCGCGCGCCAGAAGGCGATCGTCTTCGGCACCTTCAGCGGCATCCGCCCGGTCCCGAACGACCGGGGCTTCGACCTCGCCGCCGTCTATCGCTGGCTGCGCCGCCAGGTCCGAACGCCGATCGTCACCGGCCTGCGCTTCGGACACGAGCAGCCGTGCCTGACCCTGCCCCACGGGGCCAGGGTCGGACTCGCGGTCGAGAAGCGCACCTGCTGGCTGGTGCTGCCGCACCGCCACTGAGTCGCGTTCACGGGTCAGCGCCTGCGCTGGCGCAGCGCCATCACGACCCCGGTCGTCGCGATCATCCCCATCCCGGTGAACGACAACAGGTCGGGCAGATCGCCGAACACCACCCACCCGAGCATCACCGCCATCACGATCTGCGCGTACGTGAACGGCGCGAGCGTCGCCGGTGGCGCCAGCGCGAACGCACGGATGATGACGTAGTGGCTGACCGCGCCGATCGCGCCGGTCGCCGCGAACAGGCCCAGGTCGAACGCGGAAGCCGGCGCGCGCCAGGTCCAGGGCAGCGTGAGCGTGACCACCAGCATCGCGGTGAACGCGCCGAGGAACAAGGTCGCAACCGGCTCGTCGACGCCCGACAAGCGGCTCGTCAGCAGCTGGTAGGCCGCGAAGCACAGCGCGGTCAGCAGCGGCAGCAGCGCGACCGGCGAGAAGGTGTCTCCGCCGGGCTTGATCACCAGCAGGACCCCGGCGAAGCTCACGACGAGCGCGATCCAGCTGCCCGGTGGCGCCCTGTGCTTGAGCACGAACACCGCGAACACGGTCACCAGCATCGGACCGAGGAAGGTCACCGCCGACGCGTCGGCCAGCTTCATCCACGGCAGGGCGCTGAAGAAGCACATCGACGACGCCGACAACACCGCGCCACGCGCCAGCTGCACCAGCGGCCGCCGCGTCGTGACGAGCCGCCGGCGCAACACCGGTCCGAGCAGCACCAGCATGATCGCGACATTGAAGAAATAGCGCGCCCAGACCACGAGCAACGGCGGATAGCGCTCGGACAGGTACTTCGCGATCGTGTCCTGGATCGTGAACAGGCAGACCGCGAGCACCATCAGCGCGATGCCCAGCATCGGGCGATGCGCCGGCGCCCCCGCAATCGCCGCCGCCGATGCCGGCGCCGGCGGGCCCGGCGGTGCAGACGCGCCGTTGCCGCGCGCCGTGCTCAACCGGGAAACACGCCGGTCGACAGGTACCGGTCGCCGCGATCGCAGACGACGAAGACGATCGTCGCGGGCGGCGGGTTCGCGGTCCCGGCATGTTCGAGCCGCCACGCCTCGGCGATCCCCAGCGCGATCGTGCACGCGCCGGCAGCCGAGATGCCGCAGAAGATGCCCTCTTCGACCGCGAGCCGCCGCGCCATGTCCTCGGCGGCAGGTTGCGAGACGCCGACGACGCGGTCGATGCGCGCGTGCCGCTGGATCGCCGGACGGTATTCCTCGGGCCACTTGCGGATGCCGGGAATCGATGCGCCGTCGACGGGTTCGGCACCGATCACCTGCACCCGCTCGTCACGCTCCTTCAGGTAGCGCGAGACACCGGTGATCGTGCCGGTCGTGCCCATCGCCGACACGAAATGCGTGATCGTGCCGTGCGTGTCCCGCCAGATCTCGGGGCCGGTGCCTTCGTAGTGCGAGCGCCAGTTGTCGTCGTTGGCGAACTGGTCGAGCACCCTGCCCCGGCCTTCGGCCTGCATGCGCTGCGCGAGATCGCGCGCGCCCTCCATGCCCGACGACCGGTCGACCAGCACCAGTTCGGCACCGTAGGCCTTCATCGCCTGGCGGCGTTCGAGCGACTGGTTCTCCGGCATGACCAGCACCATCCGGTATCCCTTGATCGCCGCCGCCATCGCGAGCGCGATGCCGGTGTTGCCGGAGGTCGCCTCGATCAGCGTGTCGCCGGGGCGGATCTCGCCGCGCTGTTCGGCTCGCTCGATCATCGCCAGTGCCGGGCGGTCCTTCACCGACCCCGCAGGGTTGTTTCCCTCGAGCTTGCCGAGCAAGACGATCCCGCGCGCGGCACACGCCTGCGGCACGACGCGCACGAGCCGTACGAGCGGCGTGTCGCCGACCGTCTGCGCAAGGGTCCTGTATTCGATCATCGGCCCATCCTGTTCAGTGTGACACCGGTCTCGCATCGGCCAGCGGCGTCACGCCGGGCAGTCCGATGTCGAGCACGGCGCGGCGCAGCACCGCGATCGCGGCCGTGCGGGTGAAACTCTTGCGCCACGCCAGCACCACCCGCCGCACCGGCGCCGGCGCGACGAACGGCAGGTAGGTCAGCAGCGCATCCTCGTGCCGGCCGTCTGTCAGCACCCCGCCCGGCATCGCGGTCCACGGCAGGACGGTCACGCCGATTCCCGACGCGACCATGTGGCGGATCGTCTCCAGCGACGATCCCTCGAAGGTCTTCTGGATGCCCGCGCTCGCCTGCGAGTACCGCGAGAGCTCGGGACAGACCTCGAGCACCTGGTCCCTGAAGCAGTGGCCCGCGCCGAGCAGCAGCATCGTCTCCTCCTTCAGTTCGGTCGAGCGCACCTGCTTGCGGCGCGACCACGGATGGCCGTTCGACACGGCGACGACGAAGGGCTCGTCGTAGGCCGCCTGCGTGACGAACCCGTGGTCGGGGAACGGCTCGGCCAGGATCGCGACGTCGATGTCCCCGAGCCGCAGCATCTCGAGGAGCTTGACCGTCAGGTTCTCCTGGAGCAGCAGCGGCATGCGCGGCGCGACCGCGATCATCTGCGGCACCAGCGCCGGCAGCAGGTACGGGCCGATCGTGTGGATCACGCCCACGCGAAGCGGCCCGATCAGCGGGTCCTTGCCCTGGCGCGCGATCTCCTTGATCGCCGACGATTCCTCCAGCACGCGCTGCGCCTGCTCGACGACCTGTTCGCCGACCGGCGTGATGCTGACCTCGGTGCTGCCGCGCTCGAAGAGCTGCACGCCGAGCTCGTCCTCGAGCTTCTTGATCGCGACCGACAGCGTCGGCTGGCTCACGAAGCAGGCC
The DNA here is from genome assembly GCA_050248115.1 of Lautropia sp. Taxonomy (GTDB): domain Bacteria; phylum Pseudomonadota; class Gammaproteobacteria; order Burkholderiales; family Burkholderiaceae_E; genus Lautropia. Next base: position 54,130 of record JBFWSZ010000003.1, on the reverse strand, counting down.
TCGGCCGCCCGCCCGAAATGCCGCTCCCGCGCGACCGCCACGATGTATTTCAATTCCGTCAAGGTCATAGACGGATTCTATCACTCAGGCGCGCAGGAACGATTCGCGGCCGCCGAACCAGCGTGCCAGGTGCCGATCGACCGCGACCGGGTGTCGGCGCAGCATCGCATCGGCGGCCGCCCGTGCCGCGTCGACCAGCGCCGCATCGCGCGCGATGTCGGCGAAACGCAGCATCAGCAGCCCGGACTGGCGCGCACCGAGGAAGTCTCCCGGCCCGCGCAGGTCGAGGTCGCGCTGCGCGATCTCGAAGCCGTCGGCGGTCTCGAACATCGTCTTCAGCCGCTCGCGCGCGACGCGTCCGGCCGGGTGCCGGTACATCAGCACGCATACGCTGCTGTGCGCGCCGCGGCCGATCCGCCCCCGTAGCTGGTGCAATTGCGACAGGCCGAATCGCTCGGCATGCTCGATCACCATCAGCGACGCGTTCGGCACGTCGACGCCGACCTCGATGACGGTCGTCGAGACCAGCAGGTCGACGTCGCCGGCCTTGAACGCGCGCATCGTCGCGTGCTTGTCCTGCGCCGGCTGCCGTCCGTGCACGAGCGCGACGCGCAGCCCCTGCAGCTCGGCCGCGAGCCGTTCGAAGGTCGCGACCGCATTCTCGAGGTCCAGCGTGTCGGATTCCTCGATCAGCGGGCAGACCCAGTACACCTGGCGCCCGTCCGCCACGGCCACCCGAACGCGTTCGACGACCTCGTCGCGGCGGCTGTCGGCGATCAGTTTCGTCAGCACCGGCTTGCGACCCGGCGGCAGCTCGTCGATCACCGACACGTCGAGGTCGGCGTAGGCGGTCATCGCGAGCGTGCGCGGGATCGGCGTCGCGCTCATCATCAGCTGGTGTGGCAGCGCCGGCGCGCCGCCGGCGCCGGCGCGCCCGTCGCGACCAGCCGCCTCGCCGTCGCCATTCGCCGAGCGCGCACCGTGCTCGCGCAGCGCGAGGCGCTGCGCGACGCCGAAGCGGTGCTGCTCGTCGACGATCGCGAGCGCGAGCCTGGAGAACACGACGCTGTCCTCGATCAGCGCGTGCGTGCCCACCAGCAGGTCGAGCTCGTGCGCGGCGAGCGCCTCCTTCGTGCGCCGCTTCGCCTTCGGCGCCATCGAGCCGACGAGCCACCCGATGCGCACGCCCTGCGATTCGAGCCACGGCGAGAGCTTCTCGACGTGCTGGCGGGCGAGGATCTCGGTGGGCGCCATCAGCGCAGCCTGGCACCCCGAGCCGATCGCCTGGAGCGCCGCCAGCGCCGACACGATGGTCTTGCCGCTGCCGACGTCGCCCTGCAGCAGCCGGTTCATCGGCTGGCGGCGCGCGAGGTCGGAGCTGATCTCGGACCACGCGCGCCGCTGTGCGCCGGTCAGTGCGAACGGCAGGCTCGCGATCAGCGCATCGACCCGCCCGGTGTCGCGCAGCGCGCGGGCCGGTCGCGCGGCGCGTTCGGCCCGCGCGCGCCGAAGCGACAACTGCTGCGCGAGCAGTTCCTCGAACGCGACCCGCCGGGCCGCAGGCGAACGCCGCTCGAGCAGCGCCGACAGCGAGGTGCCGGCGGGCGGACGGTGGATCTCTCGCAACGCGTCGAGGATCGACGGCAGCGCCTCGAGCCCGACGTCGCGGACCACCTCGCGCGGCACGGTATCGGTCCAACGGGAGATCGACAGCGCATCCAGGATCGACTGGCGCAGTCGGTGCTGCGCGATGCCGGCCGCGCTCGGGTAGACCGGCGTGAGCCGACTGGGCAACGGCGTGTCGGCGGCGACGATCCGGTATCGCGGGTGGACCATCTCGGCGCCGAACAGCCCGTGCCGCGCTTCGCCGATCGCGCGCACCCGCCTGCCCGGCGCGAGCTGCGCGACCTGCCACGGCAGGAAGTGCAGGAACCGCAGCGTCATCTCGCCGCTCCCGTCGGCGATCACCGCGACCAGCGAGCGCCGGCCGCGCGTGGCGCTCTCGCTGCGCACGACCTCGCCCTCGACCTGCGCGACCTCCCCGTCGGCAAGCGAGCCGATCGGCGTGAGCCGCGTCTCGTCCTCGTAGCGAAGCGGCAGGTGCAGCAGCAGGTCGTCCTCGCTGCGGATCCCGAGCTTGCGGTACTTCGGATCGATCGCGGCGGCCTGCGATCGGGCGTCGGTCGCGTCCACAGTCACCGGCGGCCGGTCGGCGGGACGGGGCGCGGTGGCGTCCGTGGCGTGGGCAGGCCCTAGCCGCGATCGAGCACGACGACGGCGTCGATCTCGAACTGCGCGCCCTTCGGCAGGCTCGCGACCCCGACGGTCGAGCGCGCGGGATACGGCGCATCGAAGTGACGCTTCATCGCCTCGTTCGCCAGCGGGAAGTTCGACAGGTCGGTCAGGTACAGCGTGAGCCTCGCGCAATCCGAGAGGCGGGCACCCGCCGCCTCGACGACCGCCTTCATGTTCTGCAGCGCGCGCTCGACCTGCGCCTCGAAGCCGCCGGAGACCAGTTCCCCGCTTTCGGGATCGAGCGCGATCTGCCCGGACAGGAACAGCAGGTTGCCGGCGCGGATCGCCTGCGAGTACGGCCCGATCGCAGCCGGCGCGCGGGGCGTCTGGATCGGTTCGAGGCCGCTGCGCGGTGCAGGGTTCGTCGTCATGCGGAATGCCTCTGCGGGGAGTTCGATCGATGTCACGGATTGTAGCGATCGCGACGACGCGCGCGCGCGGCCGGCCGACCGCGTGCAGCGCCTCGGTTAGACTCGTTTTCGCTGAAGCGTTCGAAGAGCGTCCGCAGACGCCCCACCCCCACACGAATGGAGCCAGCGATGAAGACAGTGCGAAAGACCACGCGTGCCCCGGTCACCACCCGTTCCTGGAAGGACCGCCACGATGGCGAGCGCTGGAGCGCACGCCGTCGCTTCCTGCGCCTCGCCGGCCTCGGCCTCGGCACCGCCACCGTGCTCACCGGCATCGGCAGCACCGCGTTCGCCGAGGAGCGGTGGCCGACGCGCGCGATCCGGATGATCGTGCCGTTCCCGCCCGGCGGCGTCGCCGACACCGTCGGCCGGCCGGTCGCCGAGTCGCTGTCGCGAACGCTCGGGCAACCGGTGGTCGTCGAGAACCGGCCCGGCGCCGGCGGCGGCGTCGGCATGGCCGCGGCGTCGAAGGCGGAGCCCGACGGCTACACGATCCTGATGGCACTGTCGTCGATCGCGATCCTGCCGGCAGCCGACAAGGTGCTCGGTCGCCCACCGATGTACGAGATCGGCAAGCTCGTGCCGATCGCCCGCTTCACCGCCGACCCGACGGTGCTCGCCGTGCGGGCCGACAGCCCCTGGAAGACCTACGCCGACTTCATCGCGCACGTGCGCGAGAAGCCGGACTCGGTGAGCTTCGGCTCGTCGGGCAACTACGGCACGATGCACGTGCCGATGGAGATGCTCAAGCAGTCGACCGGCACGCGGATGCTGCACGTGCCCTACGGCGGCGGCGGCCCGGCGGTCGTCGGTCTGCTCGGTGGTCAGGTCGACGCACTGTCGACCGGGCCCGCGACCGTGCTCGCGCACGTGAAATCCGGACGGGTGCGGGTGCTCGCGCACTGGGGCACCGGCCGGCTGTCCGCGCTGCCCGACGTACCCAGCCTCACCGAACTCGGCGTGCCGGTGCAGTTCGCGCAGTGGTCCGGCTTGTTCGCGCCGGCCGGCGTTCCCGACGCGGTGCTCGGCCGGCTCGCGAAGGCCGCCGCGATGGCCGCGACCGACCCGGCGGTCGTGCGTGCGATCGGTACCGCCGGCACCCCGATCCAGTACCTGGACCGGAAGGCCTTCGCCACCTACGTCGACAGCGAGGTGAAGACCATGGCCAAGGCGGTCGAGGGCATCGGCAAGGTCGAGTGAAGCGCGCGGGACGCCGTTTCAGGGGATATCGGACGGGGGCGGCCGCGTCGGGTCGTTTAACATCGCGGGTTAGCCTTGGAGCGCCCGACCGATGTCAGAAGATCGCGACGACGAACTGCGCGACGACGAACCGCGCGCCGCCGACCCGCGTGCTGCCGACTCGCGCCCGACAGCCGAGTCGGCAGGATCGCCTGCCGATCCGGCGCACCCGACCCCGCCGATCCGCATCCGTGGGGCACGCCAGAACAACCTGAAGCACCTCGACCTCGACATCCCCACCGGGCAGCTCGCGGTCGTCACCGGCGTGTCGGGCAGCGGCAAGTCCTCGCTCGTCTTCGACACCCTGTACGCCGAAGGGCAGCGCCGCTACGTCGAGACCTTCTCGACCTACGCGCGCCAGTTCCTCGACCGCATGGACAAGCCGCAGGTCGACCGGATCGACGGCGTGCCGCCTGCGATCGCGATCGACCAGACGAACCCGGTCCGGACCTCGCGATCGACGGTCGGCACGATGACCGAGCTGAACGACCACCTGAAGCTGCTGTTCGCCCGGGCGGCGACGCTGCACTGCCGCCGATGCGCGCAGCCGGTCCGGCGCGACCACGCGCACGACATCGCGCAGGCGATCAGGCAGCGCGCGGCGGCGCGCGGCGATCCGCGCCTGGTCGTCAGCTTCGCGATCGCGGTGCCGGCGAACTTCGGCGAGGCCGAGGTCGGGCAGTTCCTGCAGGCGCAGGGCTACACGCGGATCCACGCGCGCCGCGAAGTCGGCGCTCGCCGCGACGTCGTGCTGGACGTCATGGTCGACCGCTTCCGCGCGAGCGCGATCGAGTCGCGGCGCCTCGCCGAGGCGATCGAGGCCGCGCTTGCCCGGGGCCAGGGGCGGCTCGCCGTGCACGTCGTCGACGACGCCGGCGGCGAGCTCGCGACGTGGCGCTTCTCGGACAGCTTCTCCTGCGCCGACTGCGGCATCGACTACACGATGCCGGTGCCGAGCCTGTTCTCGTTCAATTCGCCGCTCGGCGCGTGCGACGCCTGCCGCGGCTTCGGCCGGGTGATCGGCGTCGACCTCGGCCTGGTGATCCCGGACCACTCGAAATCGCTCGCCGACGGCGCGGTGAAGCCGTGGCAGACGGCGAGCTTCAAGGAGTGCCAGACCGAGCTGATGCGCTACGGGCGCAAGGCGGGAATCGACCTCGACGCCCCCTGGCGGGCACTCTCGGAACGCGACCGCCGGTGGGTGATCGACGGCGCGCCCGACTGGACGGGCGACTGGAAGCGCCAGTGGTACGGCATCCACCGATTCTTCGCCTGGCTCGAGAGCAAGGCATACAAGATGCACATCCGGGTGCTGCTGTCGAAGTACCGGTCCTACACGCCCTGCACCGCGTGCCACGGCGCGCGCCTCAAGCCGGAGGCGCTGCTGTGGCGCGTCGGCAGCGCCTCGAACGCCGAGGCCGCGCTGGGCTCGCGCGAGCCCGCGGCAGCCGAGGTCGCGCAGGACGGCGAGGTCCGGCCGGCTGCGGGACGCTATCGCCGCTTCCGGCCGGTCGACGTCGAGTGGAGCGAGGCACAGCTCCAGGCGATGCCCGGGCTGTGCCTGCACGACGTGATGCTGCTGCCGCTCGAGCGCCTCGCCGGCTTCTTCGACACGCTCGAGCTGCCGGCCGCCTTCGACGAGGCGACCGGCCTGCTGATGACGGAGATCCGCGCGCGCCTGTCGTACCTGGCCGACGTGGGCCTGCACTACCTGACGCTCGACCGGCAGTCGCGCACGCTGTCGGGCGGCGAGGTGCAGCGGATCAACCTCACGACCGCGCTCGGCACCTCGCTGGTCAACACGCTGTTCGTGCTCGACGAGCCGTCGATCGGTCTTCATCCGCGCGACATGGGCCGCATCATCGGCGTGATGCACCGGTTGCGGGACGCCGGCAACACGCTCGTCGTCGTCGAGCACGACCCGCTGGTGATGTTCGCAGCCGACCGCGTGATCGACATCGGTCCCGGGCCCGGCGAGCGCGGCGGCGAGATCGTGTTCGACGGACCGGCGCACCACCTGTCGTCGGCCGCGACCCTCACCGGCGACTATCTCTCGCAGCGACGCCGGGTCTCGAGTACTGCACCCCGCGCGGTCGAGCCCGGCACGCCGCGGTTGCTGCTGCAGGGCGCGCGCCAGCACAACCTGAAGCACATCGACGTCGAGATCCCGCTGACCCGCCTGGTCTGCCTCACCGGCGTGTCCGGCAGCGGCAAGTCGACGCTGATGCAGGACGTGCTGCTGCCGGCATTGATGAAGGCGAAGGGCAAGCCGACCGAGGCGCCGGGCGAGTTCGACGCACTGCTCGGCGACGACTGGGTCGAGGACGTGGTCTTCGTCGACCAGACCCCGATCGGGCGCACCGCCCGGAGCAATCCCGTCAGCTACGTCGGCGCCTTCGACGCGATCCGCAAGCGCTTCGCGGCGGCACCGATGGCACGCGAGCGCAGCTACACCGCCGGCACCTTCAGCTTCAATGCCGGCGACGGGCGCTGCCCCGCCTGCGGCGGCAACGGCTTCGAGCACGTCGAGATGCAGTTCCTCTCCGACGTCTACCTGCGCTGCCCGGATTGCGACGGCCGCCGGTTCCGGGCCGAGATCCTCGAGGTCCGCATCGACGGCTTCGACGGCGACGGCGCACTCGCGCGGCGGGTGCAGCGTTCGGTCGCCGACGTGCTCGAGATGACGGTGCACGAGGCGATCGCCTTCTTCTCGCGCGATCGCGAGATCGTGCAGCGGCTCGAGCCGCTCGCCGACGTCGGCCTCGACTACCTGCGACTCGGCCAGCCGGTACCGACGCTGTCCGGCGGCGAGGCGCAGCGCCTGAAGCTCGCCGGCTTCCTGGCCGCCGCCGCCGAGCGCGCAGGCAAGGCGCCGGGCCGCCACGCCGACGCCGGTCGCGGCAGCCGGCGCCCCGCGAAGGCGGGCACGCTGTTCATGTTCGACGAACCGACCACCGGCCTGCACTTCGACGACGTCGCGCGGCTGCTGCGCGCGCTGCGCAAGCTGCTCGACGCCGGCAACTCGCTGCTCGTCATCGAGCACAATCTCGACGTCGTCCGCGCCGCCGACTGGATCATCGACCTCGGACCCGAGGGCGGCGACGGCGGGGGCGAAGTCCTCGTCGCCGGCACCTGCGCCGGCGTCCAGTCCTGCGCGCGTTCGGCGACCGGGGCGGCGCTGCTCGCGTATGCCGTCGAACTCGAGCGGCAGGCGCATCAGGCCGCGACCGCCGGCGGCGCCGTGCCGACCGCGTTGCCGGCCGCGGTGCCGACCCCGATGCCGGCCGCCCCGCTTCGGGCCGCCGAGCCCGGCGCGATCGAGATCGGCCGTCCGCTGCAGACCGCACTGCGCGAGCGCGCGCGCGACGCGATCCTGGTGCACCGCGCCCGGGAGCACAACCTGAAGAACGTCGACGTCGAGGTGCCGCGCAACAAGCTGTCTGTCGTGACCGGCGTCTCCGGCAGCGGCAAGTCGACGCTCGCGTTCGACGTGATCTTCGGCGAAGGCCAGCGCCGCTACCTCGAGTCGCTCAACGCGTACGCGCGCCAGTTCGTGCAGCCGGCGGCGCGTCCCGACGTCGACGGCATCTACGGCATCCCGCCGACCGTCGCGATCGAGCAGCGCACCAGCCGCGGCGGGCGCAAGAGCACGGTCGCGACGCTCACCGAGGTGTACCACTTCCTGCGCCTGCTCTACCAGAAGCTCGGCACGCAGTACTGCCCGAAGGACGGCACGCGGATCTCGCCCCAGACCTTCGACACGATCGTCTCGCGCATCCTGAGCGCGCACCGCGGTCGCCGCGTCGGCCTGCTCGCGCCGCTGGTCGTGGCGCGCAAGGGCCTGTACACCGACCTGGCCAAGTGGGCGAAGGCGAAGGGCCACACGCACCTGCGGGTCGACGGACGCTTCCTGCCGACCAGCCCGTTTCCGCGCATCGACCGCTACGTCGAGCACGACATCGAACTGCCGGTGGCCGACCTCGTCGTGTCGCCGGAGAACGAGGCCGAATTGCGCCGGCACCTGCACGCTGCGCTCGATCTCGGCAAGGGCGTGGTCATGCTGATCGACGACGTGTCGGCGATGACGACCGACCTCGACGCGAAGGTCGACACGACGATCATGTCGACGCGCCGCGCGTGCAGCCACTGCGGCACCAGCTATCCCGAGCTGGACCCGCGCCTGTTCTCGTTCAACTCGAGGCACGGCTGGTGCACCGCGTGTCTTGGCGCCGGACTCGAGGTGATCGGGCGAATCAAGGTCGACGAGCTGACGCCGGGCATGGAGGGGGCGACCGACGCCGGCGTCACCTACGGCGACGAACCCTGCCCGGCCTGCCATGGCGCACGACTGAACCCGGTCGCGCTGAACGTGCGGCTGGACGACGCGTCGATCGCACAGATGACCGCGCGCTCGATCGGTGATTGCCTCGCGCGGATCGACGCGTTGCGCTTCGAAGGCCGGGACGCCGACATCGCCCGCGACGTGCTCGCGGAGATCCGCGCGCGGCTCCGGTTCCTGATCGACGTGGGCCTCGGCTACCTGACGCTCGACCGATCGGCGCCGACGCTGTCCGGCGGCGAAGCGCAGCGCATCCGGCTCGCGGCGCAGCTCGGCTCGAATCTTCAGGGCGTCTGCTACGTGCTCGACGAGCCGACGATCGGATTGCACCCGCGCGACAACCGCATCCTGCTCGATACCCTCGAGGCGCTGCGGGACAAGGGCAACACGCTGCTGGTCGTCGAACACGACGAGGAGACGATCGCGCGAGCCGACAACGTCATCGACATCGGCCCGGGGGCCGGACGTCTCGGCGGCGCGATCATCGGCACCGGCACCCGGGCAGCGCTGATGGCGAATCCGGAGAGCCTCACCGGCCGCTTCCTCGCGAACCCGCTGCGCCACCCGCTGCACCCGCGACGCGCGGTCGACGCGCAGACACCCGCGATCACGGTGCACCGTGCGAACCTGCACAACCTGCAGGATGCATCGGCACGCTTCCCGCTCAACCGGCTGACCGTCGTCACCGGCGTGTCGGGTTCGGGCAAGTCGACCTTCACGCGCGAGGTGCTGCTGGCGAACCTGGCCGGCATGGTCGGTCAGAAGTCGCCGAAGGCACCGGTGCACTGCGAATCGGTGAGCGGCTTCGCGTCGATCGGCCGGGTTCTCGAGGTCGACCAGACGCCGATCGGCAAGACGCCGCGCTCGTGTCCGGCGACCTACGTGGGATTCTGGGACGCGATCAGGCGGATCTTCGCCGATACCAGCGAGGCGAGGATCCGGGGCTACGACGCCGGACGCTTCTCGTTCAACACCGCGGGCGGGCGCTGCGAGGCCTGTGCCGGCCAGGGCATCCGCACGATCGAGATGAGCTTCCTGCCCGACGTGAAGCTGGTCTGCGACGTGTGCGACGGCCGGCGCTTCGACCACGAGACCCAGCAGGTGAAGCTCAACGGCCGGTCGGTCGGCGACGTGCTCGCGATGAGCGTCGACGAGGCGCTCGAGTACTTCGCGCCGTTCCGAGCGATCGCGCACCCGCTGCAGTTGCTGCAGGACGTGGGGCTCGGGTACCTGACCCTGGGCCAGCAGAGCCCGACGCTGTCCGGCGGCGAGGCGCAGCGGATCAAGCTCGTGACCGAGCTTGCGAAGGTGCGCGAGCTCACCGAGCTCGCCGATCCGGTCCGGCAGGCGAAGCTCGCGGCGCGCGTCGGTTCGCGCACCGGCGCGAGCAGCACGCTCTACGTGCTCGACGAGCCGACGGTCGGCCTGCACATGGCCGACGTCGAGAAGCTGATCCACGTGATGCACCGGCTGGTCGATGCCGGCAACACGCTGGTCGTCATCGAGCACAACCTGGACATCTGGGCCGAGGCCGACTGGATCGTCGACCTCGGTCCGGAAGGCGGGGTCGGCGGCGGTCGGGTCGTCGCGCAGGGCACGCCCGAGGCGCTCGTCGAGAACGGCCGCACGCACACCGAGTCGATCCTCGCCGACTTCCTGCGGCAGCAGGACGCGCGCAAGGCCGCCTGAGGCGGGCGTACCGGGTGAGCGAACGCCGTCCGATCGACGCGACCGGCGCGGGGCTGATGTTCCTGCTGTGCCTCGCGTGGAGCTGCCAGCAGATCGTGCTGAAGGCCACGTCGCAGGAGATGGCGCCGGTGCTGCAGATCGCCGTGCGCTCGGGCGGCGCCGCACTGCTCGTCGGCCTGCTGATGCGATGGCGCGGCGAGCCGCTGAACCTCGCCGACGGCACCTGGCGTCCCGGGCTCTTCTGCGGCCTGCTGTTCGCGATCGAGTTCCTGCTCGCCGGCGTCGGGCTGCAGTTCACGCACGCCGCGCACCTGATCGTGTTCCTCTACACGGCGCCGATCTTCGCCGCGCTCGGCCTGCATCTGCTGGGCACCGAGCGCCTGGCCACGCTGCAGTGGCTGGGCATCGCGATCGCGTTCGCCGGCATTGCGGTCGCGTTCCTCGGCAGCGGCGCCGCGCCCACCGGCAACGCCGCTCCCGGCCCCGGGACGCTGTTCGGCGACGCGCTCGCGCTCCTCGCCGGCTGCGCCTGGGGTTCGACGACCGTCGTCGTGCGTCACACGAGCCTCGCGCGGCTCAGCGCGACCAGGACCCTGCTCTACCAGCTGGTCACCTCCAGCGTGCTGCTGTTCGGCGCCGCGGTCGCGATCGGCCAGACCGCGATCGACCCGACGCCGCGACTGCTCGCAGGACTCGGGTTCCAGACGGTCATCGTGACCTTCGCGAGCTTCCTGGCGTGGTTCTGGCTGCTGCGCCGCTACCTGGCGTTCCAGTTGGGGGTGTTCTCGTTCATCACGCCGATGCTGGGCGTCGTGCTCGGCGTGTTGCTGCTCGACGAGCCGCTGGAGCCGGGGTTCGTCGGCGGCGCGACGCTGCTCGTCGCCGGCATCGTGCTGGTCAGCGGGCACGCCTGGCTGAAGCAGCGCACCGCCCGTCCGGGATAGCCGACGGTCACCAGCTGGTCTCGCGTTCGGCCGTCGACGAGATGCGGTGGATCGACAGGTCGGCGCCGTCGAATTCCTCTTCGGCGTCGAGCCGGATGCCGATCGTCCATTTCAGCGCCCCGTAGACGAGCATGCCGCACAGCAGCGCGAACGCGATCGCGAATGCGGTCCCCAGCACCTGCGGCATCAGCGCGACACCGCCCAGGCCACCGAGCGCCGGCGAACCGAAGACGCCGGCGGCGATGCCGCCCCACGCGCCGCACAGGCCGTGCAGCGGCCACACGCCGAGAACGTCGTCGATCTTCAGCCGGTTCTGCGTCAGCGTGAACATCCAGACGAACAGGCCGCCGGCGATCGCGCCCACCGCGAGTGCGCCGACCGGATGCATGACGTCGCTGCCGGCACAGACGGCGACGAGCCCGGCGAGCGGGCCGTTGTATACGAAGCCCGGATCGTTGCGCCCGGCGATCAGCGCCGCGAAGGTCCCGCCCGCCATCGCCATCAGCGAATTCATCGCGACGAGCCCGTTGACCTTGTCGATCGTCTGCGCGCTCATCACGTTGAAGCCGAACCAGCCGACGGCCAGGATCCACGCGCCCAGCGCGAGGAACGGGATGTTCGACGGCGGGTGTGCGGCGATGCGCCCGTCGCCGTTGTAGCGGCCGCGGCGCGCGCCCAGCAGCACCACCGCCGGCAGCGCGATCCAGCCACCGATCGCGTGCACGACGATCGAGCCCGCGAAATCGTGCAGTTCGGCGCCGAAGCGTGCCAGCAGCCAGTCCTGCACGCCGAAGTGCCGGTTCCAGACGATGCCCTCGAAGAACGGGTAGCAGACGCCGACGATCACCGCGGTCGCGATCAGCTGCGGCCAGAAGCGTGCGCGCTCGGCGATCCCGCCGGAGATGATCGCCGGCACTGCCGCGGCGAAGGTCAGCAGGAAGAAGAACCGGACGAGTTCGAAGCCGCTCTTGTCGGCGAGCGAGCGGGCGTCGGTGAGGAAGCCGGTGCCGTAGGCGACGGCGAAACCCACGAAGAAGTAGACGATCGTCGAGACCGAGAAATCGGCGAGGATCTTGACCAGCGCGTTGACCTGGTTCTTGCGGCGTACGGTACCGAGCTCCAGGAATGCGAATCCGGAGTGCATCGCCAGCACCATGATCGCGCCCAACAGGATGAACAGCGTGTCGACACCGGCCTTGATCGGATCCATGAAGCCTCGCAGTGGTGCAGTTTGGGGAAAATTGCACCGCAACGACGCAAAATCCGTTCCACCCCGACGCACGAACGGATGCGCCGCGCCCGGGTCGTCCGACCCGGCGCCGAGCCGGAACCGCACCATCTCAGTGCTTTAGGCACTCGACTGAGGCGGTTTCACCGGCGTCGGGCGGCTTGCGCGCACCATCGTGGTGGATCGCCCCCGACAGCGCGTCCGCGGCCGGACCGCGCATCGGCTGTGGCACCATCGGGCACCTCGTGCCGATCACTGCCGAAGCCGGACGCATTCATGACCGACCCCACGCCCGCCTCCCGACCGTCCCGCGCCAAGGGGTCGCGCGACGCCGCCTACCGCCCGCCGACCGGCGCCTGGCGCGAACTCGGCCGGCACGCCCGGCGCCTCGAGGCAGTGCACCTGCGTGATCTGCTGGCGGCGCCGGGGCGGGTCGAGCGGATGACGATCGAGGCCGGCGGCCTGCTCGCCGACTTCAGCAAGCAGCGCGTCGACGAGCCCGCGCTCGAGGCACTGTTCGCGCTCGCCGACAGGGCCGGCCTCGCGTCGGCACGCGAGCGGCTGTTCGCCGGGGCGATCGTCAATCCGACCGAACGGCGCCCGGCGCTGCACCCTGCCCTTCGCGGCGTCGGCGGGTCGGCGTCGATCGCGGGCGAGGTGCGCCGCGTGCGCGGCGAAATCCGTGCGCTGGCGCAGCGCCTGCGCGGCGGCGGCGTCGCCGGCTTCCGCGGCGATCCGATCGCGCATCTGGTGTGCATCGGCATCGGCGGCTCCGACCTGGGCCCGCGCCTCGTCGTCGATGCGCTGGCGCCTGCCGACGGCTTCGACGTGCGATTCGTCGCCAACGTCGACCCCGGCGACCTCGGACGCGCACTGGTCGGGCTCGACCCTGCCCGCACCGCATTCGTCGTGGTCTCCAAGACCTTCACGACCCGCGAGACGCTCGCCAACGCCGATGCCGCGCGCCGATGGCTGCACGCCGGCGGCGCCGATCCGGCCGGTGCCGCGCGTCACTTCATCGGCGTGTCCGCGAACCCGCAGGCGGCGAAGGCCTGGGGCATCCGCGACGATCTGCTGCTCGCGTTCTGGGACTGGGTCGGCGGACGGTACTCGCTGTGGTCGGCCGTCGGCATCTCGATCGCCGCGGCGCTCGGGCCGGAGCACTTCGACGCGCTGCTCGCGGGCGCGGCGACGATGGATCGCCACTTCGTCGACGCGCCGGCCGCGCGAAACCTCCCGGTGTGGCTCGGACTCGTCTCCGTCTGGAACCGCGACGCGAACGGCCTCGGATCACAGGCCGTGATTCCCTACGCCGAGCGGCTGCGGCTGCTGCCCGCGTTCCTGCAGCAACTGGTGATGGAGAGCAACGGCAAGACGGCGCGCATCGACGGCAGGCGCATCGACCGGCCGACCGCGCCGGTGATCTGGGGCGTGTCGGGCACCAACGCCCAGCACTCGTTCTTCCAGCAGCTGCACCAGGGGCCCGACGTCGTGCCGGTCGACTTCATCGTCGCGCGCGAGCCCGACGACACCGGCGTGCGGATTCCCGGTGGCGACGAGCGTCACCGCATCCTGGTCGCGAATTGCCTCGCGCAGAGCGCGGCGCTCGCGCTCGGTCGGCCGCTGCCCGACGACGACGCCGGCGAGACCTGGCACAAGGCGTTCACCGGCAACCGCCCGAGCACGACGATCGTGCTAGAGCGCATCGACGCCGCGTCGCTCGGCGCGTTGCTCGCAGCGTATGAGCACGCGACCTACGTGGCGAGCGTCGTGCTCGGCATCAACGCCTTCGACCAGTTCGGCGTCGAGTACGGCAAGGTGATGGCCGGCTCGGTGGAGTCGCTGCTCGCCACCGGCGCGAGCGACGCGGGCACCGGCGTCGCGGACGCCTCGACGCACGCGCTCGCGCGGCGACTCGCGCGCTAGTTGACGGTGTAGCCTTCGTCCCGGATCGCGGCGCCGAGCACCTCGCGCTCGGCCGAGCTGTCCACCGACACGCGGCCGGTCCTGAGGTCGATCTCGACCTTGGCCGAGGGATCGATCGCGCGAACCGCCTGGGTGACCGCCTTGACGCAGTGCTGGCAGGTCATTCCGACGACATGGAACTGCTTCTGCATGTTGAGACCTCTCGAGGCACACCGAAGGCGCGGACACCGCCGGCCGCACGGCCGTCGAGAGGCTACCATAACGCGATGATCGACCCTTCGGACCTGCGCGGACGCGCCCGGGCGGCAGCGCCCGACTGCGATGGCTGGACCGTGCGATGCGTCGTCGAGTCCAGCGAACGCCTGACGGCACGCCAGGGTGTCGCGCAGGCACCGTCGCGTTCGCGCGAACGCGGCGCGATGGTGAGCGTCGCGATCGACGGCGGGCTCGCGCACGCGGCCACCGCCGACATCGGTGACTCGGGACTTCGCGACGCGTTCGCCCGCGCGCGCGACCTGGCTCGGCAGGCCGCGCCGCACATGCTCTTCGATCCGCGTGCACTCGCGCGCGCGCCCGCCGACCGGCGTGGCGCCGCCACCTACGACGGCCCGGGCGTGGGCGCGGCGAGCGCGGACCTCGCCACGCGTATCGATCTGGTGATGCGCGCCTGTGCCAGCCTCGCGATCGACGCACGCATCGTCGACTGGCACGCGTCGCTGTCGACGACCGACGCCGCCCACTGGTACCTCGACGGCGACGGCCGCGAATCGATGCAGCGCTTCCGGTTCACCGTGCCGAACCTGACGGCGGTCGCCTGCGAAGGGTCGGGCGCCGAAGCGATCACGCAGACGCGCACGCTGGGCGGGCAGTACAACGGCTTCTGCCAGCAGGGCGACGACGAGGTCGTCGCGCGCAGCGGCTTCCTGACGGAAGGCGCACGGGTCGCGTCCGAAGCGATCGAGCTCGCGCTCGCGCCGAACTGCCCCAGCGGCACGATGGACGTCGTGCTGATGCCCGACCAGATGATGCTGCAGATCCACGAGAGCATCGGGCACCCGCTCGAACTCGACCGTATCCTGGGCGACGAGCGCAATTTCGCCGGCACCAGCTTCGTGACGCCGTCGATGTTCGGCCACTACCGATACGGCAGCGAACTGCTCACGGTCACGCACGATCCCAGCGACCGCGCCGGCTACGCGAGCTTCGGCTTCGACGACGAGGGCACCCCGTCGGCGAAGGTGCTGCTGATCGACAAGGGCATCCTGATGCGCCCGCTCGGCGGCGCGCTGTCGATCGCCCGCAGCGCGCGCGAGGCACCGGCACTCCCGGCGTCGGCCCGCACCGCGATCGCGACGACGCGGGCGTGCAGCTGGAACCGCGCGCCGATCGACCGGATGAGCAACCTGAACATCGAACCGGGCAACAGCAGCCTCGACGCGATGATCGCCGCGACCCGGCTCGGCGTGCTGATGCGCACCAACTGCTCGTGGAGCATCGACGACTCGCGCAACAAGTTCCAGTTCGGCTGCGAGCACGGACGCATGATCCGCGACGGGCGGCTCGCGGAGGTCGTGCGCAACCCGAACTATCGCGGCGTGTCGGCGACCTTCTGGCGCTCGCTCGCGATGGTCGGCGACCTGGACACCGTCCGGACGCTCGGCACGCCGTACTGCGGCAAGGGCGAGCCGATGCAGGTGATCCGCGTGGGGCACGCCTCGCCCGCCTGCCGATTCACGAACGTCGACGTGTTCGGCGCCGCGCGGTGAAGCCGACCCGTATCGCCGGCGCGCCCGGATCCGCACGGCGATGATCGACCGGGATCGCTTCGAGGCACTCGCCGCGTCGGTCTGCGCCGCCCCGCCCGGCGTCGATCGCGTACTGCTCGCGATCGCCGCCGAATCGTCCACCTTCGTGCGACTGAATCGCGCGCGCGTGCGCCAGGCGACGGCGGTCGAGCAGTGTCAGGCAACGCTCTCGCTGGTGCGCGGCCGCAAACGCATCGATTGCACGCTCGATCTGCTCGGGCAGCCCGACGAGGACGCGGCGCAGCTGTGCGAGGCGCGCGATGCACTGGCCCGCGAGCTGGGGTCGATCCCCGACGACCCGCACCTGATGCTGCCGTCCACGGTGACCGACACCTGCAGGGACGACGTCGACGACGCGCCGGCATCGCCCGGCGCGGGCGCGCCGGGGATGCCGGCGCCGGCGGCGCTGCTCGACGCGATCGCCGCCGCCGCGCGCCCGGTGTCCGGGGCACCGCCCCTCGACCTCGTCGGCTTCCATGCGCAGGGCCCCGCGCTGCGGGCGTTCGCCGACAGCCGCGGGCAGCGGAACTGGCACAGGGCGGCCAGCTTCCATCTCGAGTGGTGCCTCTACAGCGACGCCGATCCCGGGGTGCGCGACAAGGCCGTCAAGACGACCTTCGCCGGTCGCCGCTGGGACGAAGCCGAGTTCGCCCGCCGCTTCGCGCGGTCGCGTGAACAGCTGGCCGCGCTCGCGCGACCGAACCACCCGATGCAGCCGGGCCGGGTCCGCGCGCTGCTCGCGCCCGCGGCGGTGGCCGAACTGCTCGGCGGACTCGCGTGGGGCGGGTTCGGCCTGAAGGACCGCCGTACCGGCACCAGCTCGCTCCAGCGGCTCGCCGCCGGGACGACGACCATGTCGCCGCAGGTGCGGCTGGTGGAGGCCACCGCCAGCGGCACCGCGCCGGCGTTCACGATGGACGGCTTCGTTCGACCCGACGAGGTGGTGCTGATCGAGCGGGGGCGCAGCGTCGACGCACTCGTGTCCCCGCGCTCGGCCGCCGAGTACGCGGTGCGCGCGAACGCCGACGGCGCGGAGGCGCCGCACTCGCTTTCGCTCGACGGCGGCACGCTGCCCGTCGACGGCGCGCTCGCCGCGCTCGACAGCGGCATCCTCATCGGCAACCTCTGGTACCTGAACTACTCCGACCGACCGGCGTGCCGGATGACCGGCATGACCCGCTTCGCCTGCTTTCGCGTCGAGCACGGCCGCATCCTCGCGCCGATCGGCGCGATGCGCTTCGACGATTCGCTGCTCGACCTGTTCGGCGCGCGACTCGAGGCACTCACCGACACGCCCGATCTGATCCCGAGCGGCGACACCTGGGGCGCACGCGACCTCGGGTCGATCCGCTGCCCGGCGATGCTCGTCGACGGCCTCAACCTGACACTCTGAATCGAAATGCCCGCACACAGACTGGCCGAACAGCCGATCCACACGACCGACGCCCTTCCGGCGGACGACGTCCGACCCACCGAGGAACCGATGCACGCTGAGCCGCGGATGCACGCCGGCGATCGCCGCCGCACCGCGGACCGGCGTCGCGTCCCCGACGGTCTCGACGCCGCCGAGCCATTGCAGGCGTACCGTACGACTGCGGCGTCTGCCGCGTCCGACCTGCCGTCGGCGAAGCCGGCGACCATGCGCGCCGACATCGCGCGCGCCGACGTCGCGCAAGCCGACCTCGTGTCGACGGCCGGCGCGACGACGCGCGCGCTCCCCGATGCGCGGCGCCGGCCGGATGGCGCTTCCGACCCCGCGTCTGACCCCGCGTCTGACCCCGCGTCTGACCCCGCGTCTGACCCCGCGTCCGACCCCGCTTCCGATTGCGCCGCCGCCGGCACCGGGACCGGGACCGTCGCCCAGGCCGACCCGGCGCGGGGCGAGCGCCCGGGCTCGTCGGTGCGCACCGTCGACCTCGAGGTCGGCGGCATGACCTGCGCGTCCTGCGTCGGTCGCGTCGAGCGCGCGCTGAAGAAGATCCCCGGCATCGACGACGCATCGGTCAATCTTGCGACCGAGCGCGCGCGGATCGCCTGGCACGGGGGCACCGCCGCCGACGACGGCGCGCTCGTCGAACGGGCGCTGGCCGCCGTCCGCAAGGCCGGGTACGACGCGACCCTTCACGGCGCATTCGCACCGGCCACCGCCGCTGCCCCGCCAGCCGACGCCGCGCCGACGTCTCCGCTGGACCGCCGCGCTCGCGACGCGCATCGCAGCCCCGCCGCCGACGGCGGCCCGGCTGCCGTCGCCACCGCGGCCGCCACCGTCGCACCGGGCGCCGCCGCGACGGCGGCGGTCGCGGGCGGCCCGGCGCAGCGCGCGACCCGCCGCGAGCCGGCCGACCCCGGTCGCATCGAGCTGTCGGGTCGCCAGGTGCTGGCGATCTGCTGCCTGCTCTCGCTGCCGCTGGTCGCGCCGATGCTGCTCGCACCCTTCGGCCTGCACGCGATGCCGCCACCCGGCCTCCAGTTCTCGCTCGCGACCGCGGTGCTGCTGCTCGGCGGGATGCGCTTCTACCGCGCCGCCTGGAGTGCGGTCCGCGCGGCCACCGGCAACATGGAGCTGCTGGTCGTCCTCGGCACGACCGCCGCCTGGGCGCTGTCGACCTGGCTGTGGCTCGGTCGCGATGCGGGTGCGCACGCGTTGTACTTCGAGAGCGCGGCGGTGGTCGTCACGCTCGTGCTGCTCGGCAAGCACCTCGAGTACCGTGCCAAGCGCAGGACGCTCGCCGCGCTCGACGCGCTCTCGTCGCTGCAACCCGAGTTCGCGACCCGCCTCACGGGCGACACCGAAAGCGTCGTGCCGATCGCCGCGCTCGCGACCGCCGACCGCCTGGTGATCCGGCCCGGCGAACGCGTTCCGGCCGACGCGCGGATCGTCGAAGGCGCGAGCAGCCTGGACGAATCGATGCTGACCGGCGAGGCGATGCCCGTCGCCCGCCACGAAGGCGACACCGTCACCGGCGGCTCGATCAACGGCGAGGGCCGCCTGATCGTCGAGGTCACCCGGGTCGGCACCGAGTCGACGTTGGCGCGGATCGTGCGCCTCATCGAGGACGCGCAGGCGAAGAAGCCGCCGATCCAGCGCCTCGTCGACCGGATCGCCGCCGTGTTCGTGCCGGCCGTGCTGCTGATCGCCGCGGCGACGCTGGCGTTCTGGCTGTGGCGTGGGGTCGGTACCGAGGCGGCGCTGATCCACGCGGTCGCGGTGCTGGTCATCGCCTGCCCCTGCGCGCTCGGGCTGGCGACGCCGGCCGCGATCATGGCCGGCACCGGATCGGCCGCTCGCGCCGGCATCCTGATCCGCGACCCGGCCGCGCTCGAGGCAGCGCACGACGTGCGCGTCGTCGCCTTCGACAAGACCGGCACGCTGACCGAAGGCCACCCGACGCTGCGCGCCGTCGAACCCGCGCCGGGCGTCGACCCGTTGGCACTGGTCGCGGTCGCCGCCGCGATCCAGGCGGGCAGCGAGCATCCGCTCGCCGGCGCCGTGCTGCGCCACGCGCAGGCGCAGTCGATCCCCCCACTCCGGGCGACCGGCATCCGCGCGATCAACGGCGCCGGCGTCGAAGGCCGCGTCGAGCTCCCCGGCGGCGGTGGCGCGGCGAAGTCCTCGCGCATCGTGATCGGCAGCGAACAGCTGATGATCCGCGAAGCGGTGGACACGACGCCGCTCGCCCCCCTCGCCGCCGAACGCCAGCGCGACGGCATGACGGTCGCGTGGATCGCGATGAGCGAGGGCGCCGACGGCGCCGACGCGGCGTCGGCTGCACCGACGATGCTCGGCCTGCTCGCATTCGCCGACACGCCGCGCGAAACGGCCGCCGACGCGATCCGGATGCTCCACGCGGCCGGCATCGACACCGTGATCCTGTCGGGCGACAACCCGCAGGCGGCGCGAATGATCGGGCAGAAGCTCGGCGTGCGCGACGCGATCGGCGGCCTCCTCCCCGACGGCAAGGTCGCGTGGATCGAGCGCGCGCGCGCCGGCAGCGGCGATCGGGGCACCGCCCGCGCGGTCGCGATGGTGGGCGACGGGATCAACGACGCCCCCGCGCTCGCGACCGCCGACCTGGGCATCGCGATGGGCGACGGCAGCGACGTCGCGATGCAGACCGCGCCGGTCACGCTGATGCGAAGCGACCCGCGGCTCGTGCCCGGCGCGATCGACATCGGCCGGCGGACCCGCGCCAACCTGCGCCAGAACCTGTTCTGGGCTTTCGCGTACAACGTCGTCGGGATTCCGCTCGCGGCCGCCGGACTGCTCAGTCCGGTCGTCGCCGGCGCCGCGATGGCGGCGAGTTCGATCTGCGTGCTCGGCAATGCGCTGCGGCTCACCCGCTGGAAGCCGCGCGCCGTCGCGTCTCCGGCACGCCAGGTCCGATGATCGCTCACCGGTCGCCACCGCTCGCGCGACGATCGGCGGACGCCGAGTCGCCTGCGGCCGTGGCCCTTGTCCACCGGCAGGCGTGCACGACCGTTATCCGCGCGCGCACCCAGGTTATCCGCGCGCGCGCCTCGGGATTGCAGCGCGGTGCGACACCCATCGTGCCAGACTCGATCCTGTCAATCTCCCCGTTTCGGAGGACCCGAGCATGACCGTCGATTCATCCCTGAACCAGAGCACCGCGCGGCGCGGCTGCGCCAATCGCGCGCGCGGCGGCGTCGACCTCACCGATGGCGTCTACATCGGCGCGATCGTCGTCGCCTTCGTGCTGTTCTGGCCGGCGGGCGTCGCCCTGCTCGCCTGGGCGCTGTGGCGCGACCAGATCAAGGCCTGGCCGTGGTTCCGCAAGACGGCCGAGATCGCGAAGGCGCCGCCCAAGGGGTTCGCCGGCGCCGGATTCGGATCGATGCGCTCGAAGAAGCCCGACAACACGATGCTCGCCGAGTACCTCGAGCGCGAGCGCGAACGCCTGCGCGCCGAGCAGGACAAGCTCGACGAGCTCGTCAAGGCCTTCGAGGCGTTTAAGGAAGCCGAACGGCGCAGCGCGGACCGCCGCGATTTCGAGGCCTTCCTTCGCCAGCGCGAAGGCGGCGATGCCGCCGGCGCCGACGACTTCCAGGCCCCGGAGCGTCCGGCGGGCCGCCCGGCCTGAGCGTATCCGGGCCTGTCGCGTCGGGGCTTGCCGTCACGCCGACGGCCCCCGATCGCGGCGCAGCGCGGCAGCGCTCGCGGCTCGAACACCGATCAGTCGGATGCCGCTGCCGCGGTGCCCGCCGCGTGGCCGCTGCAGAAGGCCTCCTCGAACACCGAATAGCCGGCGAGATCGGCGTGGGCGAACCACAGGCCGTCGCACCCGACGCCCAGCGCGGATCGCGCGCGCAGAGCCGCCGGCGACATCGCTTTGGGCGTCGGCACCGCCATCGCGTGGCCCCACCGGTGGATTTCGATGCGCCGGACCATCGGGCCGATCTCGGGGTGCGCACGCGACAGGTCGTCGACGACCTCGCGGGCGATCTCGGGGTACCGGCTCGATGCGAGGGCGGCGCGAACGCCTGCCCCCGTGCCGAGCGCCTTGTACCAGGTCAGCAACCAGTCGCCGCCGAGCCGGTCGACCCGCTGGTGGCGCGCATCGACGTAGCCCAGCGAAGCACTCGCGTGGAACACGTTGTCCCACGCGAGTTCGCCGCCGCGCGGCTTCCATCGCGCATCGACCAGCACGTTCGCGACTAGCCACGGCGCGTGCTGTAGCGAGGCCGTGGCGCTCGCCAGTTGCGGCGTTCTCCGGCCGGGGTCGTCGACGACGCGCGCCGCGACGAACAGTGGCGCCGCCCAGATCACGCGCCGCGCCGCCCAGCGTTCACGCCTCCCGTCGCCGGTCGCCACGACCTCGGCGATCCAGCGGCTCGTGGCCGGGTCGCGCCACAGGTGATGGACGGCACGGCCGCGCGCGAGCCGCTCGCCGATCGGGGCCGCGAGCCGGTCGACCAGCCAGCCGTTGCCCTGCGGCCAGGTCAGCATCGTGTCTCGGTCGTCGGCGGGTTCCGCCAGGTCGGCGGCGAGCGCCGGCGGGAGCACGAAACCGTGGCGGCTTGCGAAGTAGTGGAGCCCGGCCCATGCGCTCACCACCTGCGCACCGTCGCCGTACTCGTCGCGGCAGCAATAGTCGAGATACCAGCGCAGGCCGGGCGACGTGTAGCCCCGCCCCTGCAGCCAGCGGTCGAAGCGCACCGCGCGCAGCGGGGTGAGCGCGTCGAGCGGGCGCGCCCGCGACGACGGGATCGCGAAGCCGCCGGTCGCGCGCAACGCGTCGATCTCCGTCGCGAAGCGGCGGTACTGCGAGAAGGTGTTCGCGTCCTGCGCGACCGTCGGCAGCAGGCCGTCCTGCCAGACGCCGTGGATGAACAGCCGCTCCTGCGGCGAGTGGATCAGCATCCGCTCGTCGTAGCGTCCGCTCGCGTCGCGCACGCCGATCTCGGCGAGGAAGGCCGCGATCTCGGGCGCCTGCTCGCCGGGCAGCGGCAGGTAGTGGGCCCCGCCGGGGCACGGCAACCCGCCGAGCGTGGCGGCGCGGCTGTTGCCGCCGGCAACGTCCGCGAGTTCGACGACGCGCACGTCGTCGACGCCCGCCAGTCGAAGCGCACGCGCCGCCGCGAGGCCGGCGATCCCGGCGCCGACCACGAGCACCGCGCAGCGCCGCGCGCCCGCGAGGCTCGCGCCGCGCACGCGGGGCGCGTCGTCGCGCAATCGATGCCCGGCCAGTTCGTCGGTCTGCGCGAAGCCGCCGGGCGGCACTGCCGCCGGATGCGGCGGGTCCGCACGCCTCGCAGTGGCAGAGGTATCGGGGGTGGCGACTGCAGCGGCAGCGGCAATCGAGATCCTGCCCGGCGCACGGCCCACGCCCTGCCCGCGCGCGGCGAGCAGCATCGTTGCCGCGCGGCGCAGCAGCGCGCGACGCCGCGACCGCGCGGCTCCGGTGCGCCGTGCGTTCAGTGCTCCGGCGCCCTGCCCCATTCGCGCTCGTAGGTGTGCACCAGCGACTGGTCGTGAAGGCGGTTGACCTCCGCGGGCACGCGCTGCATGTCGGCCGGGAGCTCGAAGAGCGTCGGCAGCAGCGCCGGCGTGAGGAAACGCAGTGGCGCCTTCGCCGTCAGCAGACCGCTCGCGAGTCGGTCGACCGCCGCCTGCATCGGGAACGGGCGGTGCCCGACCGCCACGTAGCCCCAGACGCCGAAGCTCGGCACCGTCGCATGGTAGGGCCACGCCTGCCATCCGGCCGATTCGAGCGTCGCGACGACCGACCAGAAGCTCTTGCGCGCATAGAGCGGGGACGTCGTCTGGATCGCCGCGAAGCCGCTCGCGGCGACCCGCCGCGCCAGCAGCGCGTAGAAGGTGTTGGTGTACAGCTTGCCGAGCGCGAAGCTGCTCGGATCGGGCAGGTCGACGATCGCGATGTCGAACATGCGATCGGTCTGCTCGAGCCAGGTGAAGGCATCCGCCACCACCCGATCGAGCCGCGGATCGCTCAGCGAGCCCTGGTTCAGCGCGGTCAGCATCGGCATCGTCGAGAACAGCTCGGTCATCCGTGGGTCGAGGTCGACGAGCGTCACGCGTTCGACGCCGGGGTGGCGCAGCACCTCCCGGGCCGCGAGGCCGTCGCCGCCGCCCAGGATCAGTACCTGCCTGGGCGCCGGGTGCGCGGCCAGCACCGGGTGAACCAGCGCCTCGTGGTACCGGTGTTCGTCGCGCGACGAGAACTGGAGATTGCGGTTCAGGTAGAGGCGCAGGTCGTCGTTGCCGCGCGTGATCACGATTCGCTGGAACGGCGTCGATTCGGCGTGCACGATGCGGTGCAGGTAGAAGCCCTCCTCGGCGAGTTCGGTCAGCGCATCGGCTTTCGCGAACCCGCCGCCGAGCAGCGCGAGCAGCGCGAGCGCCCCGGCCGCGTGCGCGGCCGGCCCGAGGAGCCGGTCCCGGAACAGCCAGATCGCCCAGATCGCGACCAGCGCGTTGGCGATCCCGAAGAACAGGCCGGTGCGGATCATGCCCAGGTACGGCACCAGCACGATCGGGAACGCGAGCGACACGGCGAGCGCGCCGAGGTAGTCGAAGGTGAGCACCTGCGACACGAGGTCCTTGAGCGCGTAGTGCTGCTTGAGCAGCCGCATCACCAGCGGGATCTCGAGGCCGACGAGCACCCCGATGACGAAGATCAACGCGTAGAGCACGAGCCGGAATCCGTCGGGCGCGAACGCGTGCAGCACGAACAGCAGCGCGGGCATGAAACCCCCGATCGCCGCCACCAGCAGTTCGATCCGCACGAAGTGGTCCGGCAGCCGACGCGTCAGGTGTCGCGACAGCCACGACCCCACGCCCATCGCGAACAGGTAGGTGCCGATCACCGTCGAGAACTGCAGTACCGAATCGCCGAGCAGGTACGATGCCGCCGCCGCGGCGATCAGCTCGTAGACGAGGCCGCAGGCCGCGACGACGAAGACCGATACCAGCAGTGCGACCTGCGTACCGGCGCGCGACGGGCTCGCCCAGTCGGCGTCGGCCGATGCGCTCACCGCGAGACCACCGTCGCGGACACGCTCAGTGGATCGCGGCGGCGACGATGATCGCGATGCCGAGGCACATCGCCGCCACCACCATCGCGACCGCCGTGTTCTTCTTCTCGCACAGCTCGCCCCACAGATCGTACGGGGTGATCTTGTCGATCACGATGAACGACAGCCAGAACAGGACGACGCCGATCAGCGAGTACAGCACCGTCGCGATGATCACACCGGGTTTCAGCCATTCCATGTCGATTCTCCAGAGCGGATTCGGTTGGCGGTCGGGCCGCGCGAGGCATCCGCCCCGTCGCGCGCCCGTCCTCACTTGTGGGTTCGGGCGCCTCCGGCCGAGCGTGCCCCGTAGCCGCCGCCGCCGAACGCGGTGCGCACGCCGTCCCAGTCGAACAGCGAATTCTGGCCCCAGGCGAACAGGCCGATGCCGACGACATTGACGATCAGGAAACGAACGAATCTGCCCATGATCTCGTCATCCGCCCGTCTTCTTGCCGAAGCCGGGCGGCGGCCCGGCGTGATCGCTGTCGCGCCAGCGCAGGCGCTCGGGATCCGGCGCACCGACGACGCCGACCATGTTCCACACCCACAGCACGCCGAGCCCGATCCAGAACAGCGTCCACCCGGGGCGGGTCGTCTGCGTGACCGACCAGACCGCCCCGTTGGGTACGACCGAGCCCGGATTCCGGCGTCCGCTGATGCGCAGCAGGTACCGCCCGGGCGGTACCTTGAACACCACCCGTTCGCGCGGCGAGCCCTCGCTCCAGCTGCCGTCGGCATCCCGGCCCTGGTAGTACGCGACCTCGCGGCTCGCCGTGCGAACGTCGCCGGGTCGGTCGCGCGACGCGAGTTCGACGTCGATCTCGTACCAGTCGTTCGAGATCGCACCCTCGGTCTGCACGATCAGGTTCGCGTCGCGCGTGCCCTTGACCTCGATGAGCGTGTCGGCCGGCAGCGTATCGCGGAAGTCGAGCGCCTGCTCGGCGATCACGCGTTCGGTCGAACCCGTCGCGACGAACCAGGCCTGCATCGCGACCAGCAGGCCGAGCGCCGCCGCGGTCATCTTCAGGTAGCGCCCCCGCTGCGACGGCGGCGCGGGCTGCAGCATGCCGATCCCGGTGGGACGCGGCATCGGCTTTGCCTGCGGGAACGCCGCCCGCAGCGCGTCGGGCGTCAGATACCGTCCCAGGCTCCAGCTCACCTCGCTGCCCGACTGCTCGCGAGACAGCACGCGCGGGGGCGCGATGAAGTCGTCGTTGCGCGTCTCGTCGTCCTTGCGCACGCGCCAGTAGAACTCGCCCTCGACGTAGGTCACGCGGGCGGTGTTGCCGGCGAAGTGCGCGAAGATCGTGCCGTCGAGCCGGACCTGCCGCCGCCCACCGCGGCCACGGGACTCGGTGGGCATCGCCTGCAGGTTCTCGACGAAGGACCAATGCCCGTTGTCCTCGACCAGGAAGCGAAAGCCGTGCATCGGCGAATGCAGCAGGTATTCGGTCCAGTGGAAGCGCTCGTCGTCGACGACGGCTTCGCGACGCTGGAACCCGGTCACCGTCCACTCGATCCCGTCGAGGCGGCCGGTCATGCCGATCGGCAGGCGCGGCTCGTAGCGGCGCGCCTGCGTCGCGAACGCGTAGCGCCCGCCGGTGCCCGAGTGCAGGTCGATCACGCTCGCACACGCCGTGCAGGTCAGCGACTGCGTCGTCGCGAGCGTCGGCTTCACCGGCGAGCCGCACGACGGACACGCGAACTGCTCGGTGGCGACGGTGCGCTCGAGCCGGTCCCGCAGGCCGCTCATGCCGAGCGCATCGAGTCCGACCCCGCGCCCGACGTACAGCATTGCCGTCCCCGGTGTCGCGGACGCATCGACGAAATCGCTGTAGTCGAGCGTCGCGAATCGGCCGTCGGCGTCGCGCAGGTCGGCGACGGGCGCCGCATAGCCGCCGGCGACCCGGAACGGCAGCTCGCCCTCGCCGGCAACGACGGTCGCGCTCGCGGTCGACGCGACGACGAAGGATCGCCCGGCGAGCGCGACCGTGCCGCCAGGCACCAGCGCGTCGAAGGCGGGCACCGCCTGGGGACCGACGGGCGCGGTGACGACGAACTGGCCGTTGTCCTCGGACAACCAGCACTCGCGCCCGTCGTCCAGCAGCATTCGCCACTCGTTCCAGGTGCCGGCGTCGTAGCGGTACTGGAGCCTGCCGATCAGCGCGAACGCGACACCCTCGTACACGCCCCTCGCGCCGATCTGCAGCGGCGAGTGGTCGTCGAAGAGCTCCGCCATCCGGCCGAGGTTCTCGATCGCGTCGCCCTCGCGCAGCAGCGTGCTGGTGCAGTAAGCGCAGATCGCGATCGTCGAGTGGCCGCTGCGGAACGCGACCTGCGCGCCGCAGGCCGGGCAGAGCGTGGAAAGCTGGCGTTCCAAGACGCGAGGCGGTCAGAACAGCTTCTTCAGCAGCTCGGCCTTCTTCGCGTTGAACTCCTCGAGCGTCAGGATCCCCTTCGTCTGCAGCTCGTGCAGCTTCTCGAGGGTCGCGGTCACCTCCTCGGGCTTCATCGCACCCGCCGGCGCCGCGCCGGCGGCGCCCGCCGCGCCCGACTGGGGCGCGGCGCCGGGTGCAGCCGAAGCGTTCGCAAGGCTCTGCTGCAGCGTCTGGGCCATCGACTGCCCGACCGCAAGCCCGGCGCCGAGGCCGATCGCGTCGCCGGCCATCCCACCGCCACCGCCGCCACGCGCCATCTCGGGGATCGCCTGACCGGTCTGGTACTGCAGGAACTTGCCCATGTCGTTGCCGATCATGCCCATGCCGATCTTCTGGTCGAGGATCTTCTGCAGTTCCTCCGGCAGCGACACGCTCTGCACGGTGAATCCCTCGAGCGACAGCCCGAGCGCGCTGAAGGCCGGGGCGAGCTGATCGCGCAACACCCGCGCGAACTCGATCTGGTTTGCCGCGAGATCGAGGAACGGGATGCCCGAGCGCGCGATCGAATCGGCCATGTTCTGCAGCACCATGCCGCGCAGCTGGCCGTCGATGTCGTCGACCGTGTAGGTGCCCCGGGTGCCGGACACCTCGGTGAACAGGGCCTTGGGATCGGCGACGCGGAACGCGTAGTTGCCGAACGCGCGCAAGCGCACCGCACCGAAGTCCTTGTCGCGGATCGTGATCGGCTGGGGCGTACCCCACTTCCGATCGAGTTGCAGGCGCGTGCTGAAGAAGTGCACGTCGCTCTTGAACGGCGACTCGAACAGCTTGTCCCAGTTCTTCAGGTAGGTGAGCACCGGAAGCGTGTTCGTCGCGAGCCTGTGGTTGCCCGGGCCGAACTGGTCGGCGATCCGCCCCTCGTCGACGAACAGCGCCAACTGCGATTCGCGCACGGTCAGCGCGGCGCCGTTCTGGATCTCCATGCCTTCCATCGGGAATCGCCACGCCAGCGTGCCATCCTCGTCTTCGGTCCACTGGATGACGTCGATGAACTGCTTCTTGATGAAGTCCCTGATGCTCATGTTCGCGCTCCGGTTGCCAGGGTTCGGTGAACGCGAGGCGCCCCCGCGCTGCCCGCCGCGGCAGATGATAGCGTGCCCCCCACGCCGGGCGGGCCCGTCTTGCGGGCCACCCGCGGCATCGCACCGCCTGTCCGGCGACCGGCCAGCCTACGCGCCACCGCGACGCCGGGCCGGGACCGCCGGGCGCAATCGCTTATGATTGGCATCCAAGGAGCCCTCGAGAGCTCCCGACCCGAAGACGAGCGTTCCAAGCCCGACGCGTCGCCCGCAACGCCGAGCGAGCGTACGACCTGCGGAGAGACCCTGTGGCCGATTCGATCCGACACACGATGCCGGAGCACCCTGCCGGCATCGTGATCACCGCGCCGAGCGACGCGGCGCGCGAACGCGAGGCCGGGCGGATGCTCGAGCACCTCGCCACGCTCTCGCTCGCCGACGAGGTCGAGTGCCGCGCCACTCGCCACGGCCCCGCGCCCGCGATCTCGCTCGCGCTGAACCCCGGCGCCTTCGAACGGCTGACGCCGGCCCACGACACCCTCGGGCTGCACGCGCGGCTCGGCACCCCGAGAGACGCGGTCGGCGCGGCGCTCGCACGCGAGACGATGATCGCGCTGCTCGCGAGCCCGATTCCCTACCCCTGCCCGAACGCAGACGAGGCGATCGCCGGTGCGCGGATCCGGTCGAACACCGCGCTCGCCGGCCGTGAGACCGCGCTCGCGTTCACCACCGAGGCCGCCGAACGCCCGTGGGACTACTGGCAGTACGACGAATCCACCGGCTTCACGCTGAAGGAAGGTGCCGCGTTGATCCCGGCGCTGCAGGCCGCCACCCAGCCGGCGCGCACCGGGCAACGCTATTCGTTCTCCTGCTACCGCGCGAGCGAGTACGTGATGCTGCTCGGCATCGCGCAGGAACTCGAGCGCTCCAACCCCGCGCTGCTCGAGCGCCTGACCGCCCGCTGGCGCAGGAAGGCGATCCAGTCCGGGCAGTTCCACGACGTCTTCCTGCGCGAGTACGGCAGCCAGGCCAACCCTTTCCCGGCCGGCCACTACGTGCCCGGCGATCGCGTCTGGTTCCGCAACCCGGACCCCGGGTCGGCGGACGTCGAGGGCTACGAGGGCTCGTGGGTCGTCTATCTCGGCGGCGGCCTCTTCACGAACTTCTGGAAGCGCGACGCGCCCTTCTCCTTCGACGCCAAGTGCATCGAGCTCTACCACTGGCGGCACGCGGTCGTCACCGACGCGAAGGGCAAGCCGGCGATCGACGAGTCGATCGTCGAGGCACGCGTCGCCGAGACGAGCGAGGATCCGCAGGCCGTCGCGCGGATCATGGCGCGGATGCAGCGCTACCGCGACCCCACCGGCACCTGGGGCGACGGTGGCTGCATCGACTCGACGCGCGAGAGCGCGCGCTGGGTGTGCCCGGGCACCGCGGACCTCGTCGTCCCGCAAGCCTGACGTGGGCGAGCAGCCTCACGACCGGCGTGGCCACGATCGCGAGCCCGATCCGCGGGGCGCGCCGCTGCGCGCATTCGCCGACCCGGCGTACCGGCCGCTCGCCGGCGACCTGCAGACGCTGCGCGATGCGATCGACGCGATCGACCGCGACCTCGTCGCGTTGATCGCGCGCCGCGCGATGTACGTCAAGGACGCTGCCCGTTTCAAGGCCGATCGCCATCAGGTGTCGGCCCCCGAGCGCCAGGCCGAGGTCTTCGCGCGCGTCCGACGACTCGCCCGCGAAGCCGATCTCGGCTTCGACGGCCTGGAGGACGTCGTCGACACCACCTGGCGCGCGATGGTCGCGGCGTTCATCGCGCAGGAAGGCCGCTACTTCGACGACATGCGGACCCTGGCGCCGCCGTCGGGTGCCGCCCGCCGGGAATCGGACGCGCCGCACCCACCAAAGGAGCAATCGACATGACACGCGAGTCGGGTACGAAGGGAACCGCAGCGACGCCGGCGCCGACGCGACGGCGCGTCCTGCATGGCGCCGGCGCGATCGCCGGTGCCTTGGCCATCGCCGCACGAGGCACGCCGGCTGCCGCGCAGTCGCCCGAGTGGCCGAAGCGCACCGTCCGGATCATCGTGCCCTTCGGGCCCGGCTCCACGCCCGACATCGTCGCGCGGCTCGTCGCCGAGCACCTCGGAAGCGCGCTCGGCCAGGCATTCGTCGTCGAGAACAAGCCCGGCGCAGGCGGCAACATCGGTACCGCGCAGGTCGCGCGCGCCGAGCCCGACGGGTACACGATCGGGCTGTCGATCACCGGCCCGCTGGTCAACAACACCGTGCTCTACCGCTCGCTGCCGTACGACCCCTTCAAGGACCTCACGCCGCTGACGCAGGCGGTGAGCCAGCCCGCCGTCCTCGTCGTGTCGAGCAGCCTCGGTGTCGACAGCGCGCGCGAACTGTTCGACCTGATGAAGAAGAACCCGGGCAAGTACAACTACGCGTCGGTCGGCAACGGCACGGTCGCCCACCTGGCGATGGAGCTGATCAAGGCCAAGACCGGCACCTTCGCGGTCCACATCGTCTATCCGTCCTCGCCCCAGGCAGTGCTGTCGATCCTGCAGGGCGACACGCAGATGGCGACGCTCGCACCGGCCGCGGTGCTTCCTCAGATCAAGGCGGGCAAGCTCAAGGCACTCGCGGTGACCACGCCCGAGCGCTTCGCGCCGATGGGCGACCTGCCCACCTTCCGCGAGATCGGGCTGCCGGACGTGCAGGCCTCGGCGTGGATGGGCTTCGTCGCGCCGTCCGGCATCGCGCCGGACCTTCGCGACCGCATCAGCGGCAAGCTGCGCGAAGCGCTCGAGGACCCCGGCGTGGTGGCCAAGCTCGCGAACGTCGGCATGCTGCCGGTCGCGAGCACGCCGGCGCAGTTCGCCGCGTTCATGAAGGACGAACTGAAGCGCTGGGGGCCGGTGATCCGCAGGACCGGGCTGAAGCTCTGACGCCACGCGGCCGCGCGCGGCGACGCCCGCGCCGCGTCGGGCCGCCGGCGGCGCGGTCGCTCAGCCGTCGCGACCGAGCCTGAACGTGAACTGCAGGAACACGAAGCCCGAGCGCTCGGTCCCCGCGTAGGTGAAGTTCGGCGCGGCGAGCAAGGTCGCGCCGATGCCGGAGCGCCGGTTCTCGAGCGCCAGCACCGGCAGGACGGCCGGCACCACCACCCGGTCGCTGCCTTCGTCCATGTACCGGTAGAACGCGAACGCGCCCAGGCCGGGCTTGACGAGGAAGGCGTCGGTGGCCACCGGCACGCTGGCGACCGCCGCCACGTAGCCACCGCTGCGCCCGAACGAATCGCTCTGCAACCCGCCCGAGAACGTGTAGGTGAGCAGCGACGCGTCCGAGCGCCTCAAGTCGCGCTGAAGCCCGATACCGGGAACCGTGCTGCGGTGCTCGCAATCCGTGCAACGCGCTTCCCGGAAGTGGGTGATCAGCCCGGACGCCTGAAACGCCCAGGGCGACGACCCGGCACGCGCCTGTCCGGTCTGCCCGTCGGGCAGGAGTCCCGTCTGCGACCAGGCGGAGCCCGTGCCGCAGGCGATCAGCATCGCCGCGAGATGCTTCGTTCGCGCAATCGACATTGCCTCGTCCTCATGCTGAATTGGCAATCGGGCGGCTGCCATCCGTGCCGCCCGCGAGGCTGCGATCCTGCGATCGATCGTCTGGCGGATCCGGACGGAGTTCACGAACACCGACCGTCCGGCGCCCGCAAGATGCCACCTGTCAGCCCGGGCGACACCCTGGCGCGCTGCGCTCGCGGTCGCCCAGGCCCCGGCGCGTGCCCCCGACCGCGCGTGAATTCCGTCACCGGTCCGGTGCATCCGGGCCCGGCACTGCTGTATCCGCCGCCGACGCGTGACATCCGTCCTGTGAGCCCGTCGGCACCTGCATGACGATGCGTCCCTCGACCGTTCGTCGGCTTCAGGCCGCCGGGCGCACCCCGAAAGACGCCATCGATCCGCCACATGACCCGACGCACCCCGACCACCACTGCCTCCCCGACCGTACCCGGTACCGCCCGCGCGAGCGTTGCGCTGCTGAGTACCCTGCTCGTGCTCGCCGCCTGCTCGGGCGGCGGCGGCGACGACCCCGGCCAGGCGTCGGCGACCCTCGCGCAGGCGTCGACGCCGGGACAGGACGCGGCCAAGGGCACGCCGCCGGCGGCTTCGTCGCCGGCGCCGGCGCCGTACCCGGTGCCGGACTTCGCGTTCCCGCCGCAACCCGCCCCGGCGCCGACGAACCCGCCGGCGCCCGCTACCGGGCCGACTGCGGAGCCACCGGCACCCGACCTGCCGGTCGCCGCGCCGTCCGCCGCGCTTTCCGCGCAGGCCGTGCCCGCCTCGACGACAGGCGCCACGCTCGGCGCCTTCGGTCCGGTCACGCCGTGGCAGCTGATCCCGGTGCATGTCGCGCTGATGCCGGATGGACGCGTCGTCTATTACGGCACCGACACGGCCGGACGCCAGAGCGGGCTCATGCACTACGCGATCTGGGACCCCGCGCTGGGCACCGGCCCCGAGGCCCACACGCTGTTCCCGAACACGACGAACACCGACGTCTTCTGCAGCGCGCAGACCCTGTTGCCGTCGACCGGCAGCCTGTTGATCACCGGCGGCGACATCACCGTCGACGGCACCCGCAACTATTCCAATCCGGACACCAACGTCTTCGGCGGCACGACGCTGAAGTCGGACGCGACGCGGATGAGCCTGCGGCGCTGGTACCCGACGATGCTGACCCTGCCGTCGGGCGAGATCGTCGTGATGGGAGGCAGTTCGTCGTTGCCCGGCGCCCTCGGCACCTCGGCCGCCACGCCGGAAGTCTATTCGCCCGGCCTCGGCTGGCGCCCGCTCCCGGCCGCGCGCAACGACGCCGCCTACGGCTCGGGCAACTGGTACTACCCGCGGGCCTTCGTCAACGGGATGGGTTCCGTATCGATCCTCACCTATGCGGGCGATTTCTACGAGCTCTCGCCCACCGGCGACGGCACGATCGCGCGTCACGACCTTCCCCGGATGCCGGCAGGAAACGAGCGGCTGCCGTCGGTCATGTTCGCGCCGGGCAAGGTCCTGTCGGTGCGCAACGATCGCAAGGTGATCGTCGCCGACCTGAACGGCGCAACGCCGAGCTTCGCCGCGACCGAAGACATCCCGAGCCTGCGCGAGCACGCGTCCGCCGTCGTGCTGCCCGACGGCAAGGTGATGGTCAGCGGCGGCTCCGCCGTGGAGAACCAGCTCGTCGGCGTCGAGTCGAAGGTGTCGTTCTGGGATCCCGCCACCGGCGCCTGGGAGAACGGCGCTGAAGGCGCCCTCGCCCGGCTCTACCACTCCAACGCGCTGCTGATGCCGGATGCGACCGTCGTCATCGCCGGCGGCGGCGCGCCGGGCCCGCTCAGCAACCTGAACGCCGAAATCTACTATCCGCCGTACCTCTACCGCCGTGACGGAAGCGGGCTGCCGGCCGAACGCCCGGAGATCCTGTCGGCGCCGGCCTTCGCGACCTGGAACCAGCGCGTCACGATCGACGTCCGCTCGCAGAAGCCGATCACGCGAGTCTCGATGGTCCGTGTGGGCTCGGCGACCCACTCCTTCAACCCGGACCAGCGCTTCCAGGCGCTCGACTTCGAATCGGACGGCGATTCGGTCAGGTTCACGACGCCGCGATTCAGGACGCAGGCGACGCCGGGGTTCTACATGGTGTTCGCGATCGACGAGGACGGCGTGCCGTCGGTCGCGAGGATCGTCAGGATCGGCGCGCTGTAGCCGACGCGCCCCGGCCCTCGTCTCCGAGGGCGTGCCCGCACGCGACGGCGCGGCGCCGTCGCCGGTCGTCGCAACCGGCACACACTGTTGCGGGACACTGAATCGACCGCGCCATCCGTCGACCGGGAAGCCCCGCTCGAGGCCCTTGGCCAGTCCGCCGGACCGGCACGATCACAGGTATTGGTAGGCTTGTCGTCATTCGAGGCGATGCGGACCGAGGGTTCGACGTCGCCCCCCACCACGACCAGGCCAGCCAAGACCATGTACAAGTTGCAATCCGCCGCGCAACCGGATGCACGCGCCGCGGTGAAGCGCAAGCCGTCCCGACTCAAGCGGCTTGCCCGTCGCCTCAACGGGCTCTTCCTGGCGAGCGTCGTGATCCCGACCGCGGTGGCGGGACTCTACTATGGCGCGATCGCCTCCGACGTCTACATCTCGGAGGCGCGCTTCCTGGTGCGGAACCCCCAGCGCCCCCCGGCGTCGGGCCTCGGCGCGCTGCTTCAGGGAACGGCGTTCTCGCGGGCGCAGGACGACACCTACTCGGTGCACGACTTCATCCGCAGCAGGGACGCACTGAGACAGATCGACGAACAGCTCGGCTTCCGCGCGCGGTTCTCCGACCCGAAAGTCGACTTCGCGAACCGCTTTCCCGGCATCGATCCGGACGACAGCTTCGAGGCGCTGCACCGCTACTACCAGAAGCAGGTCAACATCGACTACGACACGGTGTCCGGCATCTCGATCCTCAAGGTGCGCGGCTTCGATGCGAAGAGCGCGCTCCAGATCAACAACATGCTGCTCGAGATGGGCGAGCGGCTCGTCAACAACATGAACATCCGCGCGAGACACGACCTGATCGACGTCGCGGACACCGAAGTCAAGCTCGCCGAGACTCGTGCGAAGGCTGCCGCCGAGGCACTGTCGGCGTTCCGTGCGGAGCGCGGCGTACTCGATCCCGATCGCCAGGGTGCGTTCCAGCTGCAGGGCGTCATGAAGCTGCGCGAGGAACTGCTCGCCGCCGAGACCCAGTTGAACCAGGTCAGGCAGGTGTCACCGGACAATCCGCAGATCGGTTCGCTCCAGCGGCGCGTCAGCGCGCTCGTGCGCGCGATCGGCGACGAGAACGCGCGGGTGCTGGGCCGCAGCGGCGGACTGGTGGGCAAGTCCCCCGACTTCGACCGGCTCACGCTCGAGAAGGCCTTCGCCGACCGGCAGCTCGCGAGCGCGCTGGTCACGCTCGATACCGCGCGCAGCGAGGCGCAGCGCAAGCAGCTCTACCTCGAGCGGCTCGTGCAACCGCACCTGCCCGACAAGGCGGTCGAGCCGCGGCGGATCCGATCGGTCTTCACCGTGTTCGTGCTCGGCCTGGTCGCCTGGGGCGTGCTCGGCCTCGTCCTCGGCGGGGTCCGCGAGCACACCGAGAACTGAGCGTCGGCGATGACGACCCGTACGTCGCTCCTGCAGTCGTTCGCGATCCAGCGCCGCGTGATCCGCGCGCTGCTGCTGCGCGAGATGATCACGCGCTTCGGACGCGAGAACCTGGGGGTCCTGTGGCTCGTCGCCGAGCCGATGGTATTCACCCTCGGCGTCGCGGCACTCTGGTCCGCATCCGGTGCCAAGCACGGTTCCAGCCTGCCGATCATCGCGTTCGCAATCACCGGCTATTCGTCGGTGCTGATGTGGCGCAACACCGTGAGCCGGTGCGCCGGGGGCATCCGGGACAACGCCAACCTGCTCTACCACCGCAACGTGCGCGTGATCGACGTGTTCGCCACGCGGATCCTGCTCGAGGCCTGCGGCGCGACGGGCTCGTTTGCGGTGCTGACGCTGATCTTCGTGTCCACCGAGTCGATCGAGCTGCCGGTCGACGCGCTGACCGTCGTCGCCGGCTGGGCGATGCTCGCGTGGTTCGGTGGCGCGCTCGCGCTGCTGATCGGGTCGGCCACGACCTTCAGCCACCTCGTCGAGAAGATCTGGCATCCGCTGTCGTACCTGCTGTTTCCGCTGTCGGGCGCCGCGTTCATGGTCGACTGGCTGCCGCCGGGCGCGCGTGACCTCGTGCTGCTGCTGCCGATGGTGCACGGCGTCGAGATGATCCGCGAGGGCTACTTCGGCGACGTCGTGCGAACGCACCACGACATGGGCTACATGGCGGTGTGCAACCTCGTGCTCACGCTGGCGGCGCTGCTCGCGATGCACGCGTGCGCCCGGCGCGTGGGCGAGAAATGATCCGCCTCGAGGACGTCTGCAAGGACTACGGCGTTCGCGGCGGCCGTCGGCGCGTGCTCGACCACGTCAATTTCCGACTCGAGCGCGGTCGCAACCTCGGCATCCTCGGGCGAAACGGCGCCGGCAAGAGCACGCTGATCCGCCTGCTGAGCGGCGCCGAGCAGCCGACGTCGGGCCGCATCCACCGCGAGATGAGCGTGAGCTGGCCGCTGGCGTTCACCGGCGCGTTCCAGGCCCGCCTCACCGGCCTGGACAACCTGAAGTTCGTGTGCCGGGTCTATGGCGTCGACTGGAAGCCATTGCTGCCGTTCGTC
The DNA here is from genome assembly GCA_050248115.1 of Lautropia sp. Taxonomy (GTDB): domain Bacteria; phylum Pseudomonadota; class Gammaproteobacteria; order Burkholderiales; family Burkholderiaceae_E; genus Lautropia. The sequence continues at coordinate 17,928 of JBFWSZ010000003.1, read as the reverse complement.
GAGGAGTTCACCGAACTCGGCCTGTACCTGCGCGAACCGGTCGAACGCTATTCGAGCGGCATGATGATGCGGCTCGCGTTCGCGCTGTCGATGGCGATCGAGTTCGACTGCTTCCTGATCGACGAAGGCCTTGCGGTCGGCGACGCCCGGTTCGGGCACCGCTGCCACGTCGAACTGTTCCAGAAGCGCAAGGACCGCGCGTTCATCCTGGTCTCGCACGATCCCAACGTGATCAAGCTGTACTGCGAGAGCGCCTGCGTGCTGCACGACGGCCGGCTCTATACCTTCGACCGCCTGGACGACGCCTATTCCTTCTACGAGTCGGTGCGCCCCGCGATGCCGACCGTCGTCTTCGACTGACGAGAGTTCCGATGAAGATCCTGCTCGAGATGCGTCCCGCGTTCGATGGCCACGCCGGCATCCCACAGGAGGCGCGACTGCTGTTTCGCGGCCTCTCCAAGATCGACGGCTGCACCGTCGACGGCCTCATCCAGAGCAGTACCCGGATGCTGTCGAAGGGCCTTCCGGCGCATCCGAAGCCGCTGCTTCCCGGCCGCGTCGACCCGTCGATGCCCGAGCACCGCAAGCTCGATCGCCTGTCCCGTGTCGTCGTCTCGCTGCAGCACAATCCGGCGAGGACGCCGATCCAGCGGCTTCGCAAGTCGGTGCAGACCGCGCTCGAGCCGGCAAGGGTCGCAGCCGGCACCGTGATGGGTCGACAGGTGCCGCTCGGGCGATTCGAGGGCACGCACTTCAAGGACTTCGTCTGGCGATCGATGTTCGCCAAGACGCTTCCCTCGCAGGACTTCGATCTGGTGACGTCCGCCGGCTACCGCGTCGCGCGCATGTCCTGGTCCGGCATGCACTCGATGGGCCTCGCGACCCGCCGCTTCGGACGTGCCGTCTACCCGACGCTGGACACGACCGACTTCGACGTGATGATCGCGGAGACTCCGTACCCCGGCCGCGTCGCACCGAACACGCAGATGGTCGTTCGCTATCACGACGCGATCCCGCTGCTGATGCCGCACACGATCGCCGACCGGAGCTATCACCAGTCCTCGCACTACCAGGCGCTCGACCGCAACGTGCGCGACGGCGCCTGGTTCGCCTGCGTGTCCGACGCGACCCGTCGCGACCTGGTGGCGATCTTCCCGCAGGCGGAATCGCGGTCGGTCACGATACACAACATGGTGTCGCACCACTACTTCCCCGAGGCGACGTCGCCGGCACGGGTTCCCGAGATCCTGCGCACGCGGCGCAACACCAACTTGGAGGCCGAGCTCGGCGCCGGCTCGAAGCGTCAGGTCGCGCTGCCCCGCCGGGCCGGCGACGCGCCGCCCTACCTGCTGATGGTGTCGACGATCGAGCCCCGCAAGAACCACCTGTCGCTGCTGTCGGCCTGGGAAAGCCTGCGGACCTCGCTAGACCCCGACCTGCAACTGGTGCTCGTCGGCTCGATCGGGTGGGAGAGCGACCCGATCATGCGCCGCCTGAAGCCGTGGCTCAGGCGCGGCGGCGTGCACCTGCTGGAAGACGTGCCGGCGCAGGAGCTGCGGCTGCTGTATCGACACGCGCGCTGCGTCGTGTGCCCGAGCTACTACGAAGGCTTCGACTTCTCGGGCGTCGAAGCCATGCGATGCGGCGGCGTCGTGCTGGCATCCGACATCCAGGTGCACCGCGACGTCTACGGCGATGCATCCGAGTATTTCAACCCCTATTCGGTCGACGAACTCGAGCAGTCGCTCGCCCGCCTGCTGTCGCCCGAGGCGGCGCCGCGCAGAGCCGCGCTCGTCGAGGCCGGGGCCCGCACCTCGCTCCAGTACACCCCCGAACGCATCCTCCCGCAGTGGCACGCGTTCCTCGACGACCGGGTGCGGGCGCGCCGCGATGGCGCTCGCTGACGGTCTCGGGCGTCGCGCCGTTCGGGCGCTCGCGCGCCGACTGCCGCGCCGGGTACGGGCCGAAGATCGGGGCGTCTACTTCGACGTCGACGACATCGAGCGGGTACGCCGCACCTACTTCGAGACCGGCGGTGCCCGAGGCACCGCGTGGGAGCCCTATCGCGACGCGCATCTGAGACTGCCTGCCTGGTTTCGGCACGATCTCGACCCGCACGACGACACCTACTACGCACAGCAGCACCGCCTCTGGCGGCTGGTGGCCGGCGTCGACCGCGACTACGACGTCGCGCGCGACGAGAAGGAGGCCGACTGGGGCGCGATCGACCCGGTACGCACGCCCGGCTTCTACGCCAGGCGCGATGCGGCGGCGATCGCATCGGCATCGGACCACGTCATCGCGTCCGGCATGCTTCTCAAGCACAGCAACCTGCGCGCCGGCGACTGGGCCCTCGAGTACGGCGCCGGATTCGGGCAGACCGCGCTCGCACTGGCCCGCCTCGGCGTCAACGTCGATACCGTCGACGTCTCCCCGACGTTCTGCCGCTTCGTCCGTGCGCAGGCCGAGTCGTTCCGGGTACCGCTGCACGCATTCGAGGGACGCTTCGGCGACGCCCCGCGACCCGGCCAGCGCTACCGGCTCGTCTGGTTCTACGAGAGCTTTCACCACTGCCTCGACTTCCGGCGCGTGATCCGCCTCGTCGCCAACCTGCTCGAACCGGGCGGCCGGGTGATCCTCGGCGGCGAACCGATCGTCGAAAGGCCCTACGCAGCGGTCCCGTACCCGTGGGGGCTGCGCCTGCACAGCGAAGTCGTCGCCGTCGTCCGGCAGCAGCGCTGGTTCGAACTGGGCTTCACCGAGGCCTTCCTGTTCGAGCTCTTCGAGGAGGCGGGATTCTCGATCAGGCGGATCGACTGCGAGCCCACGCTGTTCGGGCGACTGTACGTGTGCGAGCGATGATCGACGTCAGGACATTGATGAAGTCGCTCACGCAGGAAGAACTGCTCGCCGCGGCCGAAGCCTACTACGCGTCGCTCGTCGACCCCGCCTTCCAGCTCGCGAAGCCCTTCGCGAGCGTAGACGACTGTCCGGCCCAGCTCGCGAATTTCGCGAAGCTGCTGCAGGACGGACGCTACCTCCCTGGCCATCGCGTCTTGGAGTTCGGCGCCGGAAGCTGCTGGGCCGGGCGCCTGCTGAACCAGCTCGGCATGGCGGTCACCTCGCTGGACGTGTCGGCCAGCGCGCTCGCCCTCGGCGCGCGCCTCGCCCGCGAGCAGCCAGTGTACGGCCGCCAGCCCCCTCACACCTTCCTTCGCTACGACGGCGTGAGGATCGACCGGCCCGACGGCAGCGTCGACCGGGTCTTCTGTTTCGACGCCTTCCACCACGTCGCGAACCCCGAGCAGACGCTGCGCGAGATGGCACGCGTGCTCGACGAAGGCGGCATCGCCTCGTTCTCGGAGCCCGGCCCGCGACACTCGCTCACGGCGGAAAGCCAGCGCGAGATGCGGCAGCACAAGGTCATCGAGAACGATGTGGTGATCGAGGCGCTCTGGGACGCCGCACAGGCGGCCGGCTTCACCGACGTCTACTTTTCGCTGCAGACAGAAGCCCCCGTGCGGCTAGGGTACGAAGCGTTCCGCTCGATGCGGGCGCAGGGCCTCGACGACGAGTCCACCGCCACGCTGCTCGCGCACGTCGCCAGCCACAACCGCGACGTGACCTTCATGCACCTGGTTCGAGGCACGCCGGAACGGCCGGACAGCCGGACGCGGGACGGCCTCGTCGGCGAACTGCGGGTCGCGTCGGCGGAATCCACCCGGATGCCGGATGGCTCGGCGCGCATGCGGATCCGACTCGACGTGCGCAACCCCTCCGACCGGACCTGGCGCCGCTCGGGCGCCGCGCGTGGCTGCGTGAACCTGGGCGTGCACCTGCTCGACCGCGCCGGCAACCGCGTGCGCCCCGACCATCATCGGCATCACTTCCTCGCCGCCGACCTCGCACCGGGCGCGTCGTCGACGACCCTGCTCGAGGTACCCATCCCGGCGGACATCGACGAAGCGGTACTCGAAATCGACCTCGTCAGCGAGCACGTCTGCTGGTTTTCGCAGAACGGCTCGCCCGTGCTCCACCTGCGACCGTGACCAACCCGCCCGAGCCCGACGGCGATCGGATCGCGACGCTCGCGCTGCCGCGACTCGATCGCGAGGAACTCGAACGGCTCCGGTTGCAGCTCTTCGCCGAGGAGACGCAGCCCGTCGTCGAGGTCTCGGGTTCGATGGCCTATCGCACCGCCGCCCTGCTGGCGAGCAGGCTGGCGCGCGCGAGGCGCGAAGCGGCCGACGCCGCGAGCGCCATTCGGGCGGCGAAGTCCATCGCCGGCCTGAGGATGCAGGTCGCGGCACGCTGCGAGCAGCTCGCAGCGGACGACGACGGACCGGCATCGGATCTCGCGTTCCTCGTCGACGCATTCTCCAGCGTCGTCGGCCGTGGAATCCACCCTCGGGAATTGTCCGAGTGGGTCGCCCGGATGCGGAATCACCCGCTGGACCGCACCGCCACCGAACTCGCGCTCCGACGACTCGGCGACGCGGAGCGACACGCCATTCCGGGCGCATCCGGGTGCTGGATCATGGGCACGCGGCAGACCGTCGACCAAGACGACTGGGCGCGGCGGCAGCGCGCGCTCGCCGAAGGTGACTGGACGCCTCGCGTAGGGCCGATGCACAGCCCTCCCGCGCTGCGCGGCAGGCCGCGTTGCCTGGTGACGGCGATCGCGAGCCTGTACCGTGGGGGACAGTACATCGAGGCGTTCATGGACAACCTGAGTTCGCAGGCGGCATTCCGCGACTGGTGCGAACTGATCATCGTCGATGCCGCCTCCCCCGACGACGAAGCCCGCACGATCCGGCGGTACATGGCCGACTTCCCCAACATCCGCTACCTGCGGCTGCCGGACAGGGTCGGCATCTACGAGGCCTGGAACATCGGCGTGCACGAGGCCCGCGGCGAGTTCCTCACCAACACGAATCTCGACGACCTTCGACGGCACGACTCGCTCGCGCTGCAGGCGGCCACGTTGCAGTCGCTTCCGGATGTCGACGTCGTCTACCAGGACTTCTACTACACGCTGGCGCCCGGCTTGAGCTTCGAGCGCATCGCCACGATGGGCTACCGCAGCACGCTTCCGATCGTGACGCCCGAGGTGCTGCTCGCGTTCAATCCGCCACACAATGCGCCGATGTGGCGCCGGGCCCTGCACGACGAACTCGGCGCGTTCGACACCCGCTATCGGGCAGCCGGCGACTACGAGTTCTGGCTACGCTGCCTGGCCGCGGGCAAGGTCTTTCACAAGATCGACGACCCTCACGTCGCGTACTTCCACAACCCCGAGGGCATGTCGACACGCACCGACACGCCCGGGCACGCCGAGACCCGGCAGATCACCGCGCGCTACGCGTCGCGCTTCCTCGCGCGAGATGCGACGCCGCAGCGCGAGGCTCCAGCCGCGCAACCGCGGGTCACCGAAGTCAACTGAGCCCTCAGGCCGCGGCAAAGGCGGTATCTGCCGATCGGCACCGCTCTCGAATCCACCCACGGTCGTCGAGTACGCCCAGCACCGTCGAAGGTCCACGTTCGCCGTAGCGAACCCACAGTCGCCGCCCGGCGGTCTGCATCCGCCGAAGGCGTTCGGGATCGCCGGCAATCTCCTGCAGTCGTGCGGGAAGCGCGGCGACCGCGTCGCGGGTCTCCGGTACGCGCACGATCGCTGCGTCCCACTCCTCGGCCGACCCCGGCAGCCGAAGCGTGTCGGCGAGCAGAACCGGAATGCAACCGAACCCGAGCGACTCCCACAGGCGGATGCTGTTGGGACCCGAGCCCGACGGGCACAGGCTGAAGATCGAATCGAGCAGGACCGCATCGAACGCGTCGCCCTCGCGCGCGAGTCTTGCCCGCTGGTCCGGCGGCGTCTCGCGCAGCGCGATCTGCTCGCCGTAGACCATCGTCTCGTAGTGCCATTGATCGCGCCGCACGACGTGCGCATCGGGACGTTGCGGCAGGTCGAAGATCCACTCGCGCACCGGCGACAGGTAGCCCTCCCGGGCGTAGGCACCGACGAAGCTGTACAGGAGACGGCGTTCGCCGATCGGCGTCGCCTCGAACGCGATCGGGCTCGCCCGGTCGAGCGCGCGAACCGGATAGAGCGGAAAAGGATGGACGCGAATGCCGTCGAGCACCGGCTGGTCGTTGCGCGCATGCGACCAGAAAAGATCGGTGACCCGAAGCGACTTCAGCATCGGCAGGACACGCTCGACCCGGACGTGCTGACACACGGTGGCCCGAACGAGCGTGGCGAGTGGGGGTGCGAGCGCCAATGCGTCGAGGAACGGACGGGCACGGACCAAGTGCCCCCGGTCCAGCAGGTCGACGAGCGTAGCCCAGGGGAACGCGACGACCTGCGCGAAGTGCGGATGCGCCCCGCAAGACGCATATTGCTCGAAGGACCACTCCTCGGTCCGCGCCGGGCGCTGCCATCCGTGTGGCCAGGCGACGACCGCACCCGAAAGTTTCCACGCGCCCGGCAATACCGGCACGGCCGTCGACGACATGCGCTCGGCAGCACGAGCACGCGGCACGCCCGATGCGCTCACAGCTTGAGCCGGCGGCCGCGGGCCGCGCAGGACCGGGGCCTGCGGCCGACTCATCGCGAGGCCGCGAAAGCGCTTGCCAACGCTCGGGGGACTCGATGCGACATGTCGTCAACGTCGCGCGAAGGAACGGCCTATGCGTCGTCGGTGAAGCGCCTCGCTACAGGCGCCACACCGCGTAACCGCGATCCTCGAGCACGCCGCGGTCGAAGACGGACTTGACGTCCGCGAATACGCCGCCGCGTACCAACTTCGCGGTCAGCGAATCGAGCGGCATGTCGCGGTACGCGCGATGGTTGACCGCCGCGACGATCGCCTTCGAAACCGGCAGGTCCTCCCAGCGGGTGAGCGACACACCGTACTCGTGCATCGCCTCCTCCTCGGAGGCGATCGGATCATGAACGTGAACGTTCATCCCGAAGGACTGCAGTTCGTGGATCACGTCGATCACCTTGGAGTTGCGCAGATCCGGGACATCCTCCTTGAAGGTGAGACCCAGCACGATCACCGACTGGTTCGCCACCGGCTGCGCACCTTGCACCAGCCGCTTGACGACCTGTTCGGCGACGAACTTGCCCATGTTGTCGTTGATCCGACGCCCGGCGAGGATCACCTGTGGGTGATACCCGAGCATCTCCGCCTTGCGCGTCAGGTAGTATGGATCCACCCCGATGCAGTGACCACCGACGAGCCCCGGCCGGAACGGCAGGAAGTTCCACTTGGTACCCGCCGCCTTAAGGACCTCGAGCGTATCGATACCGATCCGGTTGAAGATGAGCGACAGTTCGTTCATCAACGCGATGTTCAGGTCGCGCTGGGTGTTCTCGATCACCTTGGCAGCCTCGGCCACCTTGATGCTGCTTGCGCGGTGTACACCCGCCTCGATGATCGAACTGTACAGTTTCGCGACCTTGTCGAGCGTCTCCGGCGTATCGCCCGAGACGACCTTGACGATTCGGGTCAGTGTGTGCTCGTGATCGCCGGGATTGATGCGCTCGGGCGAGTAGCCGACGAAGAAGTCTCGACCCCACTTCATGCCGGACGCCTGCTCCAGAACCGGAATGCAGACTTCCTCGGTTGCACCGGGATAGACGGTGGACTCATACACGACCACCGCACCTTGCTTCAGGTTCGCCCCGGCAGTGCGACTCGCGGAAACCAGTGGTCCAAAGTCGGGCTGATGCGCACCATCGACCGGCGTCGGTACGGCGATGACGACGAAATCCGCTCGCTTCAGCGCTTCCGGATTCAGAGAAAAAGATAGATGGGTCGCGCTTTCGAACTGCTCCCGCGTCACCTCCCCTGTCGGATCGACGTGTACGCGAAACCGATCAATCTTCTCCGCCGAGAGATCGTAGCCGATCGTATCGATACGTCTGCCGAACTCGACCGCGAGCGGCAGTCCGACGTAGCCAAGGCCAAGAACAGCAACGGTCGTCATCGATGGTTCCAATATGCAGAGAATCGGCCATCATCGTAGCGGCGGATGACCAATGAGGTTCGTGGACCGTTCACCGCAGCCTAATGGACGGTGGACTCAATGGACAGACGGCATGCAATCGTTGCACGGAGCCGACGTCAGTCGCAAGGGAACCGTCGGCATCCGACGGGGCCGCAGCATCCCGGTACCACGGGATCGACACCCAATCTGATCTCAAAACAAGGTCTCCAAGCGGGTCGACAGCTCCTTGAATGAGAGTGGTGTATGTCCTGAGGCATCCAGACTCGCGGGAATGACATCCACTCGAAGCCTTTCGGCGGCACGCTCTGCAAGCGCCTGCTGCAAGTACTTCACATGAACTTGATGGTGGTGAGCATCGGATTCCTTTACCACGACGACCCCGATCGGCACATGACCACATTGCTCGCTCAACAACGCAACATCAAGCCGACCGAGATGCCGCGGCTCCACGAGGTCGAGCGAATCGACCCCATAGCTCACTCTAGCAAGCTTCGCCATGTGCGCTCCCCACATGTAGCGAGGCAACGAAACCTGAGGGTTCTCCGACACGACCCGGCACTCCTCGGAGGTAAATCCCACTGAAGGCGCTAGGACACCGGCCTGCAGTGCGGCAAAGCCGCCGAGCGACGAACCGCAGAAGACCACCTCCCGATATTCGCCGCCGATCGTCAGATGTCGAATGTGTCTGAGAACGCGCGGCATCACCCAATCATCAGCTGTACCCTGAAACCATCCCCCCAAGATCTCTTCGTCAAGTCGCAGCGTCGGATCCGAGACGCACAGCACGTCGGCGTCAGAGAACTGCGGCGCCCAGGACCAGCGATGAAAGCTCGGCACGATCCGCTTTCCCCGAACCAGCGCCGACGGGAACAGAACCAATAGGCGTCGACGCCCCCTCCCAAAGTGAAAGTAATCGAACAACCAATCGCCTTCCACCAATGCGCACCGAACGACTCTGGGTTCGCTGCCACTGTACAGTTCATCCAAGGACGCGACTGTTCGGGCCGACACCAACATGTTCATAGGCTTAACCTCACATCACACCGACTAGACCCGCTGATCCCTCGGGCACGAGCAGGATCCGGCTCGAAAGGTCGAGCACGAGGCCATGATCATCGAGGACTCGCACCTGCAGTCCCTAGCCCTTCCGGCGCCGGATATGACCGATGACAGCGCTGGCCCCGCATTGCCTTCCAGAAGCGGCTGCCGAGCGCCTGCAGCGCCGGCGCGCAGCGAACGAGCGGCGCATCACTGGGCCCTCGGATGATCATCTGGCCACAACGTCACATTCTTCATCTCCGGGTGCTCAGTCGCGAACGACCCGGTCGCTCAGATCACGCTGAAGTCTGCGGGAGCGCCACCCCACAGGCACGGGTCGTAGTCGTCAAACCTTCCATGAACGCGGGTGCCTCACCCCACACGCGGCTCACAACCGTGTTCCGGACATACCAGGCTACGGATAGACGATCGCTGGTCGGCCCTTCCCACTGAATCGTCGACTCGCTGTCATCACTCATGAAGTAAACGAGCAGACGCGCCTGGGAGACGTCACGCAGGAAGTCGTCGACAGTGCGTGCGAAGGTCTTCAAGGCCCCTGCAGACGCCGAAGCAGGCGTGAGGTGATAGCCGTAGACAAAGGTGACATCACCTATGCAGAGCGCCTCCCTTAGCCGCGCAACCCTCCCGATCAGCTTGGCTCGCTCCGCAGCACGTTCATCTTCGCGCTCGGACAACAAGGCCTTGTGGTGGAAGAGCTCAGTTCGCGAGAACGCCCGAGCCACGACATGACCCCGACCATTCCACTCGAGGTCCTTCAGAAACATCGAGAAGTCTGACGATATGTTCTGATGGACGTACGACAGCCCTTCGTGTGAATGAGAAAGAAGCCAATCGAAAGGGTATGAAGCCGGCTGAAGGCCAGTCAGTTTCAGCCAATGCGCAACGTGGCAATTTGGACCAGCGGACACATAGGTCGTCGGACCCTGAGCATTCTGATTCATCATGGTATTGGGCCTCATTGTGGGCACTGCGTCGGCGCTCACGATCAGTCAGCCGCGAGCCGGAAAGCCAATGCGTTGCGGGCGTAAGTCTCGAAAGGCGTCAGCATCGTGCTCGAAAGGCGGTTGTCACTTCACGTCGGCCCATGCGCGTCGACACATTTGGAAGCACCCTAGCGCACACCCGCCGGTTCACACTCCGGAGCAGGCGCGGCATGCGCGGAAAGCGCGCCAAAGCCCACCATGGGCATGACAGCATCGAAACGCCCGGCAAGCCTCGGGTTTCTGGCCACGGCGCGCAGGACCGTATCCCGGATCAACGAGACACCCCACTCCCGCACGGTCCCGATCAACGCGGATTGCTTGCTGTCCTCCGATCGAAACTCCTCGTACAGACTACAGTCCTCCTGCCCGGCCCCAAGATCGACGAGCCACTCCGACGGCCTCGCAACGCAGATCTGTGGCAAACCCCGGCGGACGCAATCGACCGCGAAGTACAGATCTGCCATGCCCGCGGTGCGAAACGCACTCAGTGAAAAGTCCTTGAAGCGAGCGGCGCGAAAGGCAATCGTCCCGGTTCCGAGCACATTGACGAGCGTGGAACGTTCCAGCGATCGTCCGAACGCATAGACAATTCGTCGATCCGAAAAGTATCCCCGAGGGTGGCTCTTCAGCGTGACACCGTGCACCCCGACGACGACGTCGTCTTCGAAGTCGCCGAGGCGCTTGACAAGCGCGTTCACGTAGTCGACCGGATACTCGATGTCGTCATCGAGTGTGAAATAGTATGCATCTTCGGACTGGCGGCAGAGCTCCTCCAGCCTAATGAACTTCCCGTTATCGCGAAGCCCCGGACGATCCTGAGACCTGCATACCGTCACCGGAACGCCAAGTCTTCGAACGAACGCAGGAGACTCGTCGTATCCATCCAGGTACAAGTGAATCTCGTCGCATTGGGGTGCAATGCTTCTCAGGGCACGCTCAAGCTGTCTCGCACGCCTCGGTATCGAGCAGACGTTGACGATCACCGGAAGCGTGGGGTTCGCGAGCTTGCTCATCCCGGGCGCTACCTTGACGGCATCACGAATTCGGGGGAACGTGAAACGTGCACGCAGTCCGGACGAGGCCGTGTCCTTGTGAATCTTGGTGAACGCCTCAAGGTATTCGGCCCTCTCCGAGGAGGTTCGCTGCTCGATCGATCCATCAGCCTTCACGGTAACCATGTCGGCAAACAACGAGTCGGTGCGCGTCGTCGCGAAATAGAGCGCATGGTTGAGCGTACTGACCTTCTCCTTCCCGTAGACCCTGATGATCCGCTGATAGAACTCGTCGTCCGATGCCTTCGTCGAGCAGTTGAAGTATCCGATTTCCTTGAAGACGGAGCGCTTCACACCGAGCGTGATCAGTCCGAGCTTGCTAATCAGTCCATTGACAGGGATGACAAACTCACTCGACGGATCGAAACGACTATAGGCGCATCGCACGGCGACGTGATCGGCCTTACCGAGCAGCGCCGCTACCTGCATTGCTATTCGGTACGGATGAGAGATGTCGTCGCTGTCCTGGAAGAACAACACATCCCCTCTTGACTTCGCCACTCCTAGATTCTTCGCGAAGTATGTGCCGAGGTTTGCGTTCAGCTGAAGCAGTCGGATCGAGCCATTTGCCCGCGCGATGCGTCTCACGATCTCCGTCGTTCGGTCTTCGCTTGCATCGTCAACGACCAGGATCTCGATGTTCGGGTACGACTGTGACAGAAGTGACTCCAGACACGCCTCTATGTAATCGGCCGTGTTGTGAGAGGTCAGCACAATGGTCGCGAGCGGCGCCTCCGACTTCGTGAAGTGAGGCGTGGCACCATCGACGCTTCGGGCGATCTCCTCGTACATCTGCCTGACAGTCGTGCCCTGAGGCTTGCTCGATCCGCATTTTGCCTCAGGCATGTGGCGTGACATGAGCGCCTCGTTCACCTCGATGATCGACTCGAGATGGGGTGCGGCATGCCGCAACTGGAGATAGGCTCGCCGCGCTTCCGCGTATCGACCCTCCCGGAACATTCGATTGGCGAGCGCGAGTGTGATGTTGTCCACCGTCACTCTCCGCTTGCCGGCGCGATACGCATGATCACTGCTTCCTTCTCAAGCATCCGGACCGACTTCTCGAACTGTCGTCCCTGCCGAACGAGCTCTTCTTGCCACATGTCCACGATCTGCCTTTCTTCCTCTCTAAAGTGGTCGTCGAGAACGATATCGAGGGCGCAGTCCGGGAATGCCCGCATGACGGCATGCAGTGCGGGATAGCGTGCACGTGGTCCCGTCGCGGCTGGTGGCCCATCGACGAGCACCAGAACGCGAGCACCACGCCGCGCTAGTCGACCCGCAACGTCCCGGAGCGCTCCTTCGCAGTCATAAAAGGCATAGCTCTCGTCACTCGGCCCCTTGAAAGGCACGAGAGGTGCGCTGTGCAAGGCGACGGCGTCGCCCAGCCCAGCTGCATCGAGATGGCCTAAGGTTTGCCCTCGAAATGCCTCGAGATGCTCAAACGCCACCTGAGCAACGCATCGGACACTTCCGCCTCCATTCCGCAGTCGTGCCAGCATCTTCGCGATCACGATCGTTGAAGTGCCACTTCCAAATTCCACGACTGCATCGTAGACATTCGATCGAATCAGTCCGACGAGCAGCGCAGCGAGATCGGCACTGATCGGCCAACCGTGCATTTCGGGAAGTGGGTCCCCACCGGAGAATGCCGCCTGCACGCTCGAGTATGCTTCGATTTGCCTTACGGCATTGAGCAGTTCGCGCTTCAGCGCGACATGCAAGTGCTCTGAGACCCGCGCGAGGCTGGCCTCCTGCTTGGCGACCGCACCAATGAGTTTGGAGACCTGACGATTCAATTCGACGATCGGGTGATCGGACGGGGAAGCCAGTTTGGCCGCCGACTCATCGACCGGCTCCTTCTTCGAGCCAGGCGTCGAGACGCTGGCCTCCGACGTCTCGCGGAGGAACGAGTAGCCCAAGAGATCGCATAGATCGGCAACCGATTTCGACTTGACGGTCCCCCGAGGGGAGGCCTGTGCATCGGCCGAAGGCGCAGCCAAATCCGCGATGCCCATGGCCGCGCGGAAATCCGCGATAGCGTCGTGAAATCGCGATGGCTCGAGCGACCGAGGCAGTTCGAGGACATCCCCTACAGCTCTCAATGCCCCCATCGGACTCGATAGAAGATCCTCGAATCGGATTCGGGTTTGCACGGGACGGAGCTCGAGAAGCTGAAGCCAGCGCTTCGCAACGTCGCCCGGCGAGTCCTGACACGCAAGCGAGGGGCTCTCCTTACTGTCAGATGCGAAGCAATCGACAGGGTGTCTGACCAGCAGCAACTGCCGTACGTCCAGCGATTCCAAGGTCGAATCATCGTGCCCACTCTGCAGCGGGCGCGCCTCGTCCGCGTCCGTGCGCGCGCGAATCTCATTTAGCAGCACGAGGCTTCGCCCTCTCAGGATCGCGTCTCGATGCAGATCAAGCACCCATCGAATCGCAGCGCTGGCCGAAGGATCGACAGGCGCAGTAGCGCTTCCGTCTCGGCGAGGGCGGCATCCTGGATCAGAAAGGTCGCCGGCCTGCGCCAATGCCAGCCTTGTAACCACCTCCGGTGTCAATGAGGTGATGACGGGGTGTACGCCCGGCCATGCCTGGACGAGACGCGCCATCACGAGTGCACACTCCTGCCCAAAGCAGTGGATAAGCCGCAATGGCTCCCGTCGAGCGATACTCAACGATGCACGGCAATCACGCTTGCATGGCGCTACGCCGACTGCATCGACCCGCAAGCCACTCCGCTTCCTACGAGCCATCGCGACGAGAGACTCGGCATCGTCGAGTACAGATGCCACCCTCTCGATCTGTCTATCGCGTGCGACGAGGCTGCTCATGAAGTCGTTCCACCGCCCGGCACGGACGAAGCGATCCGCTCATGTGTCGTCTCGTCGCACGACCCTCGCTCGTCCCTCGCTCCCGCTCGATATCTCGCGACCTCCGACGCGTCGCTCCGTGCCGGAGTATCCCGACTTGTCGCAACGTCGACATCCTGCAAGGAGCGCATCAGTCGCCGAGCCGTCTCGAGGCGCTCAGCGAGCTGTTCGACAATCGACCGATCCTCCGTGTGCTCCAGAAGTAGGCTTGCGTAGCGGTCCTGAAGGTCGCGAAGGGCAGTCTCGCTGACACCACTGGTGCGCACGAGCACATTCAGGGACGCCTGGGCACCGCGGAGCTCCGTCTCGAGCCCATCAGCGCGCTTGCGCGCTGCATCAAGCGCCCCACTCAAGTCGGAGCCACGCCTTTCCGCTGCAGCCAGCTTCGTCTGTGCCGACTCGACAAGCCTTAGCGAACTCGAATGCTTGGACTCGTACTCGTCTCGAAGCGAGTCGAGTCGCATCTTCAACTCCACACTCTCCCTTGAAGACGCTTCCAGGGCATGGACGGCTTGCTCGAGCAGGTCGATTTCCCTTACATGCTGCTCATTCGTTCGCGTCAGTTCGATCACCGAGGCCTCGCTCGCCGCGGCACGCCGTTCCGCTGCAACCTTGCCCTCAGTCAACGTCGCAATCAGAGCGCGGTGCTCCTCTTGTGCATCAAGTAGTTGCTGCACCGCCAGCGCGCGCTGGGCAGCGACCTCCTCCATCGCATGCAGCGCACTTGCCTTCTCTCCGAGCGCCTGTCGATCTAGCAAGCTGGCGTTCTCTGCAGACGCCGTTGCATCCGCCAGTTCAGCGGATACCCGAGACAATTGATGCCTAAGCAGGTCGATGTCGGCCCGCAACTGTCGCGACTCGCACTTTTGCGAGTTGCGACGGAATACCGCCACCGGCCACAGTGGCTCATCTTCGACCTCGTGCCCGATCAGCTCGAAGCCGAACTCATGCATACATCCTTGCACCCTGGACCAGGTGGACAAGCCTGACATGGGCAATGCGCAGCGTCTTACGATGATCGACGACAGCCTGCTTAGTTCTTCGCCAAGTGACTCCAGCAGCGGTCCTTCTTGTCCGGGTACGTCCAGCACCAGGACCGCCGATCGCCCACCTTCGTTGACGTCCACCGTCTCACGCAGCAACGAGGTGAGCGACGTGGCTTCGATCGACAGGGTGCAATCCTTGTGCAGGCGCGGGTAAGTGATGGTCAGTTCGTCTAGCCTCAACGGGCCGCAGAGCGCGCACAAGTTGTAGCGGTTCCATGGGATTCGTTCGTCCTGGACCGCCACTGCGCGTGCGAGGACATGCGCCCACGCAAAGGGCCGGGCCGCGCGCCGAAGCGAACTCGCATTGGATGGATCCCCTTCCACAAGCACGACCTTCGGCAGCGAGAGGTTCGCATACTGCTTGAGAATTCCACCTCGCCCGGCCCCTACATGCAGAACTGTATCGGGCTGGATGTCACCCGATTGACGGAGCAGAGCGTCGATCGCCAGCATCGTCGTCAAGGCCGAGGCGCTTCGGCGACTGCCAACTGGTCGGACGCGCGCGGAACCGGTCTCAGTCGCCTTGCGATTCGCGTCAGGAGTCGCCTGCCTTCGTTCGACTGCGCGTTTGAATCAGCAGGCGGAGGATATAGCAGGGCATGGGCATCGCGCGCCGCGAGAGTTGCAGCCTGCCGGAGCTCGGGATTGCCGGCCATATCGCCTGAGCCAGCGCCACGATGCGATTCGATTGCCTCCGCTAGACGGGGTAGCTGCGTCAGAATCTCCTGAACGAAGTGTTTGTCGGCCTCTGTCACAAGGCCCCAGGTCCGGACCATCTCACTCGAGTCCACCGCCTCACCTAGCGGAAGTCGAAGGCTTCGCAACGGAATTCCATCCGCATCCGCCGGCCAGACAAGCAACGGCGGGCCGCCGTCCTCGTCCCGCAGCAACTCGAGGGAGCGATTCGGCCCACTGGGGCGCCATTGCAGGGTAAGGCGCTTCCACACACGCTCGCCATAGCTGGCACGCTCCAATACCAACCCCCACCGAGCAACATCGGGCGAATCGAGCGCTATTGGCATCACGACCACGCCGTCGTGTCGCAGTCGCGGTGGGCGCTGTCGAAGCGACGACACCAGACGCCGCGATAGCAGGGCCCACGAGTCGGCGAATTCGCCATCACCCGCGGCCAAGACCTGGTGCATTCGCATCGCGAGCGCCTGGACCACCAGCCAATCGAGCGTGCACATCGCATCGAACACCGCTTCTGCCGATGCCTCTCCGTGTACAAGAAGCAGGTACGGCCGCTCGTCCTCGCGCCCACTTTCCTGCCATGCCTTGATCGGCGCGGGAGCACCCTCATGGGAAAAGATTGCCATGCCCGGGCGACCCCAGTGCTCGACCAGCCGAACCTGCACCTCGGCAATTTCATGCTGACCCACTCTCACGTCGCGCAGCGAGAACGATAGTTCGCGGTGTGGCGGCGTGTCGCGCTTGCCGACTACCTCCAGGGAGCCTATCGTGACGACGTCGAATTCAGGGAATTCTGGTCTAGCACTCAATGTGCGCAGCAGTTTGGACTTCTCGTCGTGTATCCGAAGAAGCTCCTGTTGAAGCTGGTTCGACTGGAGAATCGCCAGTTCGCACTCTTCGCGAGCAGCGCGAAGTGCCTGCTCGAGCTTCTTCGAGCCGCCCCCGGCCTTCGCCGTGGTCAGTGCGTCTTCGGCTTCGCGCTGCCGAAGTAGCGCCTTCTCCAGTTCTTCCTGCGCCTGGTGCAGTCGCTGCAGCAGCAGCTTCGCGTCTTCTCCGGCAATACTTGCCATCTCCTTTGCGCTTTTCACCTCGCGCTCGAGTGCCTCTCGTCTGCGCTCGGCTTCCGCCAGCTTTCGCTCCGAGTCGCTGCGCCGCCTTTCGACCGTCTCCAACTGCTGCACCAGTTGGCTCCGCGCCTGCTCCGCGTGCGTGGCACAAGCGCGCTGTTCCTCGTGCCGCCGATCCGCATCCTCGGCGACGGTTCGCGCTTCGTCTAGCTCTCGCGACATCGTCTGCAGTTGAACTTCGAGAGATTCGAGCCGTTCCTCGACCGCCTTTCGCTTCCTGCGCGCTTCGTCGACTTGCGAATTCGCAGCTATCAGATCGCCTTCAGCTGAATCGATGCGGGCCGTCAGTGCCTCCCGCTGCGACGCAAGCTCGCGTACGGTCGTCGCCAGACGAGTGCTCTCCTCGCTTGCACACTGCCTCTCTCGAGATAGTGTGTCTCGCTCGGCCTCCCGCTCGAGCCGCTCCTGAGCGAGCTTCCGCTCCACCTCAAGCAAGTCGGTGAGCCGACGGGCCGCGATCGCACTGTCGACGGCGGATTCCGAGAATCCGCGGCCGACATCGAGTCGAGTGCCCGGCAGGATCGCGCAACTGGCGATGAGTTCGGACGCCATGTCGAGCAGGGACGGGTCTCTTTCGACGAATGCAGTCGCTAGGGCCTGTACGAGTGCGTCAGGCATGTCGCCGTGCACCATTCGCGCGGGAGTCTCGACGTAAATTCCCCACTTGGACCGCAGCAATGTCGCGAGGCGCCGTGGCCGGCGCTGAACCTCGTCGGCGTTGACCAGAACGGTGGAGCTAGCGTGCTGTTGCGAGTGCGCCAGAAGCGATTGCGCGCTGTCGAGCCATTCCTCGAGCCACGCCTCGGGATCGGTCTCCTCACTTCTGGCAAGCGAGTCTGCCAACCCGGTAGCCGGATGTTCGACGAATGCGAGCAGGTACGGCTCGGGTCGGTCCCGCCCCGATTGCCCAACGATTCGCACCCTCTCGAGATCAGTATGTACCTTGACCTGCCCTAGGGCGTGTTAACACTACAGCCCCTGCTTAGGATAGAATATTGGGATGGAAATTACACCATCCCAATACGAGACGATTGCCGACTGTCTTCCGGTGCAGAGGGGCAACGTGAGCCTTTCGAATC
>JBFWSZ010000002.1:0-982575 GCA_050248115.1 Lautropia sp. | reverse complement strand
AACGGCCTGCGTTGACCAGGCCGAAGACTTGAGTCCACAATCGAGTCCATTCCGTGACGCCTGGATCGGAAAAAACGTTCGTAATAAACGAGTTAGCGACCGGGTGCTGTTCCCATCACCCGCTCCACTGGACCCGCCGCCGGCGGCGAGCCCTGGCGCCCATCCCGGGCGCCCACCCCGGAGACACCGCATGGCACGACTGGCCGACCTGAGCGAGCAGGAGCGCGCGTACCTGCTCCAGCTACGCGACAAGGCGCCGCGTTTCGACGAGCAGCCCGTCGCGAAGGGGCCGCCGCTGCACCGGCGGCGCGTCGCGATCGTCAGTACCGCCGGATTGCACACGCGGGACGATCCGCCGTTCGCCAACGGTGCCGGCGCCACTGGCTACCGCGTGATTCCCGGCGACACGCCGGTCGGCGAGCTGCTGATGAGCCACGTGTCGGTGAACTTCGATCGCAGCGGCTTTCGGCGCGACCCGAACCTGGTGTTCCCGCTCGATCGGCTGCGGGAAATGGCGGCCGACGGCGAGATCGGATCGGTCGCCGACGTCCACTACGCGTTCATGGGCGCGCCGTTCCCGCCGACGCGCTTCGAGCCGAAGGCGCGGGAGCTGGCCGCGCTGCTGCATCGTGACGCGGTCGACGCCGTCGTCCTGCTGCCGGTCTGACCGAACTGCACTTGCGCCGTGAGCGCAGTCAGTCACTACCTCGAACGCGAGGGCATCCCGACGACCGGGATCAGCCTGGTGCGGGAACACACCGAGGCGATGCGACCGCCGCGCGCGCTGTGGGTGCCGTTCATGCTCGGCCGGCCGCTCGGCGTTGCGCACGATGCGGCATTCCAGACCGAGGTGCTGCGCGCGGCACTGGCGCTGCTCGCGCGCGACGACGTGCCGGTGCTGGCCGACTTCCCGCGCGACGCCCCGCCCGATGCCGCCGGCGACCCTGGCGGCGACGCCGACGCCTCGTCGCTCGCATGCCCCGTCGCCTTCAGTCGGCTCGTGCCGGCGGGCGACACCCACGCTGCGCTCGAGGCGGCGCTCCTCGAGGAGGTGGCCCAACTGGCGCCCTGGCACGGACTGGCGACGCGCCGGCGCGGCGCGACGACGGTCGGCCTCGCCGGCGCGACGCCGGTCGAGGCGGCCACGCGCCTGGTGTCGCTGCTCGGCGATCGGCCGGTACCCGCCCCGGCCGGCGACGCTTCGCTCGCGACGACGATCAAGCTCGCGTGCGACGACCTGCGGGCCTACTACGAGGAGGCTGCGCTGGCGCAGCCGGGCACGATGGACAGCGACGCGCTGGGCGAGTGGTACTACCGGCAGACGATCGCCGGCGACGTGCTCGCGCGCCTGCGCGCGCGGCTGCTCGACAGCGACGATCCCGACTCGAAGCTGCTCGCCGAGCGAATGCTGGTTCCGCGCCGGTGGGTGCGCGCCTGACGGAGGCATGGCCTTGAAATCCATCACCATCCATCGCGACCGGCGCCTGCGCGACGACCCGGGCACCGGCCACAACCGCTGGCATCCCGACATCGAGCCGATCGTCGAGGTCGCGGACGGCGAGGAGATCCTGCTCGAGACGCGTGATGCCGCCGATGGCCAGATCCGGCCCGGCATGGCGTTCGAGGACCTCGCGCGGCACGACAAGAAGGCAGGCCATCCGCTGACCGGGCCGGTGTACGTGAAGGGGGCGAAGCCCGGCGACATCCTGGACGTCGAGTTCGTCGACCTCGTGCCGCAGCCCTATGGCTGGACGGTGATCCGGCCGAATGCCGGTTTCCTGCGGGAGGTCTTCGACGCGAGCTTCCTCGCGCACTGGCACGTCGACGGCGGTTTCGCGCGCAGCCCGCAGATCCCGCGCGTGCGGATTCCCGAGGGGCTGTTCATGGGGACCGTCGGGGTCGCGCCCTCGCACCTGCAGCTCGAACAGTGGACCGCGCGCGAGGCGGACCTGGTGCGGCGTGGCGGCATCGCGCTGCCGCCGGACGCGGTCGACGCGGTGCCGTCGACGCCGGCGATCGCTCGGACCGGGCTGCGGACGATGCCGCCGCGCGAGAACGGCGGCAATGCCGACATCAAGCAGCTCACGCGCGGCGCACGCCTGCAACTCGCGGTGAACGTCGACGGCGCGCTGTTCTCGCTCGGCGACGCGCACTACGCGCAGGGCGATTCGGAGTGCTGCATCACCGCGATCGAGATGGGCGCGAGCGCGGTCGTCCGCCTTCGCGTGCTTCCGGGCGAGGCGCTGCGCCGCCGGACGCGCTTTCCGCGCTTCTCGCACCCAGGATTCTTCCTGGCGCCGGAATGGGCGGCGCCGCGCAATTTCATCGCGACGATCGGCCTGCCGATCCGCGAGGACGGCACCCAGGAGGGCGAGGACCTCACGCTCGCCGCCCGCAACGCGCTGCTCGAGATGATCGCGCTGCTCGGCGAGCGCGGCTACAGTCGTGAGCAGGCGTACGTGATCTGTTCGCTCGCGGTCGACCTGCGCATCAGCAACGCGGTCGACCTCCCGAACGTCACCGTCAGCGCGCTGCTGCCCGAGGCCATCTTCGATCAGTGAGGCGCGCGGCGGCCGAAGGTCAGCAGTCGATAGAGGTACCAGATCGCGGCGAACGCCAGCATCGCGGTCGTCGCCGGATCCAGCCAGGCTGCCACCGCGTCGTAGCGGCTCTGCAGCAGGTAGCCGGCCGCCGCGAGTAGCGTGGTCCAGATCGCCGTGCCGATCGTCGACCACGTGAGAAAGCTCGCGAGCGGCATCGGCGCGATGCCGGCCGGCACCGATATCAGCGTTCGCACGGCAGGCACCAGTCGCCCGAGGAGCACGCTGGCCCGGCCATGGCGGTCGAACCAGGCCTTCGCGTGGTCGACGTCGGCAGGCGCGATCGTCAGCCAGCGCCCGTGGCGGGCGGCGAGCCGCTTCATCCGCTCGAGACCGAAGCGCCGTCCCGCCCAATACCAGGGGAGGGCACCCGCGATCGAACCGGCGGTGCCTGCGGCGACCACGCCGAAGGGGTCGAGGTCGCCTCGCGACGCCAGGAAGCCCGCGAGCGGCATCACGACTTCGGACGGAATCGGCGGGAACAGGTTCTCGGCCAGCATCAGCAGCGCGACACCGACATAGCCTGCCTGGTGCATCACGTCGAGGATCCAGTCGAACATCCGGCACGCTCCGCCTGAGACAGGGGCCTGGGGCGCCAGAACCGTGCCCGGCCCGAACAAAAAAAGACCGGCGACGCGCGCCGGTCCGGAGAGGTTCGTTTACCGAGCAGGCCGATTGCCTGCACGGCGCACTGTGGGTCGAGGGGCCCCGAAGGGCCTCGATCCGGCGCGTGTGCGCCGGACGTGCGCTCGCTCAGGCCTCGGCGCCTCCGGTGATCCGCAACGTGACCACATCGGCGGCTTTTCTCGATATGCGACCAGACATTGGATCACCTCCTTTCAGTTGCGCGGGCCATTCCGCAGAAAGAGACTACCAAAGAACGCGCGCACCCACCGCAATACACCGCCGGCGGCCCGGACCGATGTCCGATCCGCGCCGCGCGAGGTCGGCGACGCGCCGCCTCGACGCGGCGCGACCTCAGCGCACCGCGGCGACGGTGGCGGCTCCCGCGACGGCGTCCCGGTCGGTCGCGAGGCGGGTATAGCCCAGCGCGACGCCCCGGTTCACCGCCGACAGGATCGCCTTCAGCGCCGCGGTGACGATGTTCGCGTCGATGCCCACGCCGTAGGCGCTCTGGTCCCAGCCGAAGCGCATCTGCACGTACGCGACGGCCGTCGCGTCCTCGCCGGCCGAGATCGAGTGCTCGGCGTAGCTCATCACGTGCGCGTCGATGCCGAAGTGCTCGCGCAGACCGCTCATCAGCGCGTCGACCGGCCCGTTGCCGTTGCCGACGACGCGGACCGGCGCGCCCGCGCCTGCCGCCGTCGCGGCGCCGGACGCCGCCTCGATCGTCGCCTCGATGCGGGTCTGGTCGCTGCGCCCGCGCGGGTGCGTGAGCTCGTGGTCTCGCCACGCGAGCGGCCCGTTGCCGTCGAGGTAGGTCCGATCGAAGGCGGCGCGGATCGCGCGCGAATCGAGCTCCTTGCCGGTCGCGTCGGTGATCGCCTGGATCACCTGGCTGAACTCGACCTGCAGCAGCCTCGGCAGCGAGAGGCCGTGATCGCGTTCGAGCAGGTACGCGACGCCGCCCTTGCCGGACTGGCTGTTGACGCGGATGATCGCGTCGTAGGTGCGCCCCAGGTCGGCCGGATCGATCGGCAGGTAGGGTACGTCCCAGATGCCGTCGCCTTCGGCTCGGCGCGCGGCCAGGCCCTTCTTGATCGCGTCCTGGTGCGAGCCGGAGAATGCGGTGAACACCAGCTCGCCGGCGTAGGGATGGCGTGGATGCACCGGCAGCTGCGTCGCGTATTCGGCGATGCGGATCGACTCGTTGATGTCGGAGAAGTCGATGCCCGGGTCGATGCCCTGCGAATAGAGGTTCAGCCCGAGCGTGACGAGGCACACGTTGCCGGTGCGTTCGCCATTGCCGAACAGGCAGCCCTCGACCCGTTCGGCCCCGGCCATCACCGCGAGTTCGGCGGCCGCGACGCCGCAGCCCCGGTCATTGTGCGGATGCACCGACAGCACGATCGAATCACGCCGCTTCAGGTTGCGGTGCATCCACTCGATCATGTCGGCGTACACGTTCGGCGTGCTGTGCTCGACCGTCGCCGGCAGGTTGACGATCATCTTCGAGGCCGGGGTCGGCTTCCAGACGTCGCCGACGGCATCGCAGACCTCGACGGCGTAGTCGAGCTCGGTGCCGGTGAAGCTCTCGGGCGAATACTCGAAGATCCACTGCGGGCCCGGGTGCCTGCGCGCGTGCTCGAGCACCCACTTTGCGCCCTGCACGGCGATCTGCTTGACGCCGTCGCGGTCGAGGTTGAACACGACCCGCCGCTGGGCGGTCGAGGTCGAGTTGTACAGGTGCACGATCGCCCGCTTGACGCCGACGAGGGACTCGAAGGTCCGTG
Source organism: Lautropia sp. (assembly GCA_050248115.1). Taxonomy (GTDB): domain Bacteria; phylum Pseudomonadota; class Gammaproteobacteria; order Burkholderiales; family Burkholderiaceae_E; genus Lautropia. Next base: position 977,561 of record JBFWSZ010000002.1, on the reverse strand, counting down.
CGATCAACTCCTCGCGCGCCTGGACCAGCGCCTGCACCGTGACGTCGTCGGGGATCAGGTCTTCCTCGATGAGCTTGCGCACGAAGTCGAAATCGGTCTGCGAGGCTGCCGGGAATCCGACCTCGATCTCCTTGTAGCCGAGTGCCACGAGGTGATTGAACAGCCGCAGCTTGCGCTCGGCGTCCATCGGCTCGATCAGCGCCTGGTTGCCGTCGCGCAGGTCGACGCTGCACCAGGTCGGCGCTGCGGTGATCACGCGGTCGGGCCAGGTGCGATCGGGCAGGCGCACCGGCGGGAACGGACGGTACTTGGCGGCGGGATCGGGCATCGGCATGGCGGTTCTCCAGGGGCGTTCGGGCAGACGGACAGGCTCCGCCCGCCGGCCATCGGATGGGCGGCGGACGACTACGGAATGGGAGGGGTTAGTGTGTATGCGCCGGGAGGCGCAGTAGCAGCGGCAGCGATAGCCGGCGCGGGGCGGCGGCGATGCGCGCCGGCGCGGCTGCGGATCCGAGCCCGACGCGCGCGTTCGGCTCCGCGCGCACGGCGCAGGCGAAGGGCGAACGGGTGGGGCCGGATGCGGACATCGTTCGAGTATCGCCGCAATCCTGCCCGGCTGTCAACGAAACGCGATCACCAGCCACTGCCTTTGCCGCAGCGCCAGCGCCAGCGCCAGCCACGCCCGGCCACCGCCTCCGCTTCAGCGCCCCCGGAACGCGGGCTTGCGTTTCTCGACGAAGGCCTTGACGCCTTCGAGGCCGTCGGCGCTGGTGCTGAGGCCGGCGATCGAGCGGGTCTCGCGCTCCATCTGCGACTCGAGCGAGTCGGTGCTCGACATCAGCAGCAGCTTCTTGATCCCGCCGTGTGCGAGCGTCGGCCCGGCGGCGAGGGTGCCGGCGATGGCATCGACCCGCGACGCCAGATCGGCGGCGGGCACGACGGCGTTCACCAGGCCCCACTCGAGCGCCTCGGCGGCCGACAGCGTGCGGTTGGTGAGCATGAGTTCCATCGCGCGGCGATGCCCGACCAGGCGCGGCAGGTACCAGGTCGAGCTGCCGTCGGGGGTCAGCCCGATCGCCGTGTACGCGCTGGTGAAGCGGGCGGTGTCGGCGGCGATCGCGATGTCGCAGGCGGCGGCGAGCGACAGCCCCGCGCCGGCAGCGACGCCGTTGATCGAGGCGATCACCGGCGCGTTCATCCACGCGAAGCGCGAGATGGCGGCGTGATAGACGGTGGTCATCTCCTTGAGCAGCACCGGCACCGACGACGGGTCGGCCGCGAATGCGGAGACGTCGCCGCCGGCACAGAAGGCCTTCTCGCCGCGCCCGGTGATCACGACGACGCGAACCGACGGATCCGAGCCGCAGCGATTGGCGACGTCGGCCAGTTCCTTCATCGCGGCGAGGTGGAGCGCATTGAAGGACCCTGGCCGGTCGATCGTGACGCGGGCGATGCCGGCGTCCAGGGCGTACTCGAGGTGCTCGTAGCGCATGGCGATCCGTGCGGTGTGTTTCGGCGATGCCGGCGAGCATAGCATCGCGCGCCAGCGGGTCGCCGCGCGACTTGCGGGCACGGCGCTTGTCCGTAGAATCGGCGACGGGAGACACACATGCAGACGGCCTACATCACGCACGACTCGTCGGTGCTTCACGACATGGGCGAGGGGCATCCGGAGTGTGCGGACCGGGTCAAGGCGATCAACGATCGCCTGCTCGCGGCAGGACTGCTGGACCTGATGGACGCGCGCGACGCGGTACCCGCGACGCTGGAGCAGATCGGTCGCGCGCACGCCGCGCTGTACATCGACGAACTCGAGGCGACGGCGCCGGTGCACGGGCTCGTGCGCGTCGACCCCGACACCGCGATGAACCCGCATACCTGGCAGGCGGCGCTGCACGCGGCCGGTGCCGCGGTGCTCGCCACCGAACTCGTCGCGTCGGGTCGCTGTCGGCGCGCGTTCTGCAACGTGCGCCCGCCGGGTCACCACGCGACCCGGTCGCAGGCGATGGGGTTCTGCTTCTTCAACAACGTCGCGATCGGCGTGCGCCACGCGCTTGACGTGCTCGGCCTTCAGCGGGTCGCACTGGTCGATTTCGACGTCCACCACGGCAACGGCAGCGAGGACATCCTCGCCGGCGACGATCGGGTACTGATGGTCTCGACCTTCCAGCGCGGGCTCTATCCTGGCAGCGGCGAGGACGCGCTCGGCTCGAACATCGTCAGCGTGCCGCTGGCCGCATACAGCGGCGGCGACGCGCTGCGGGCAGCGGTCGACGACGTCTGGATGCCCGCGCTCGAGCGCTTCGCGCCGCAGATGCTCTTCGTGTCGGCGGGCTTCGACGCGCATCGCGACGACGACATGGCGAATCTCGGCTGGACCGACCGCGACTATGCGTGGGTCACCCGTCGCATCGTCGGGCTGGCCAATCGTTGCGCCGACGGGCGGATCGTCTCGGTGCTCGAAGGGGGCTACGACCTGCCGGCGCTCGCGCGCAGCGTCGAGCAGCACGTTCGCGAACTGCTCGAGATTGGCGCGGCCACGCTCTGAGGCGCCGTCGTCGGGCTCAGCGGGGGCCGGCGCGCGCGGCGATCGCGTCGAGCCATGCGGTCAGCCGGTCGAGCAGCGTCGAGGTGGCGGTCCCGAGCGCCGCGACCGCACCGTCGACGTCCTCGGTCGAGAGCGGCCGCTCGACGCGGAAGCGCCGGCGGTCGAGCAGCGACTTGCTCCGCCAGTCGACGAGTTCGGCATCGACCTCGACGACGGCACGATCGGGGTCCCCGGTGGTGTCGTGGTAGAACTCGAGCACCCGGACGCCGAGCAGCCAGTCGGCCTTCACGCCACTCGATTCGGTGGTCACGGTCGCGAAGCGCCGCAGCACCGGGTCGCGCGCGTTCAGGCGCGCGTCGATCAGTTCGATGAGCCTGCGCGCCGGGGCCTCGGTCCAGACCGCGTACTGGTAGGTCGACCGGATGCCGGGGTCGCGGCCGTAGACGATGCCGGTGCCGCCGTACAGCGCGTTGGTCTGCAGCGGCCCGACGACGAGCGCGCGGGCGGCGTCCGGCGGCGTGCGCCGCGCGAGCGCGACGTCTTCGCCGGGCGCGGCGTCGGCGGTGGCCGAGGCTGCCGAGTGCCGCTTCGCGACGCTCGCGTCCTGCAGCTGATACCAGGTGCGGCCCGGGTTCTCGGGCAGCAGCGTGCAACCCGAGCCGAGCGTGACGGCCGTCGCGGCGGCCGCGGCCAGTGCCGCGGCGCGGGCGATCATCGCTTGCGCTCGCCGGGGCCGAGCTGGCCCTCGCCCGGGCCCAGGAGCGCGGATCTCGGGTCCTGCAGCTGGTCGAGCGTACGGCTCAGGTTCTCGATGCCGCTTCGCAGTTCGCGCGCCGTCGCCCGGAACTCGAGCAGGCCGATGTCGGCCGCATCGGCCGCCTTGCCGGCGGCCTGCGTGGATGCGCGCTCGAGCCCGCCGACCGCCTGCCCGACGTCGGCGAGCGTCTTGCGCGCCGCGCCGAGCAGCGCCTGCACGTCGGCGAGGGTGCCGGTCGTGCGCCGGGCGAGCGGCTCGATGCTGTTCGACAGTACGCCGGAGGTGCGCTCGATCGACGTCGCGACGCGGGTGCCCGCCCGTTGCAGCGAATCGGCGGTGCCGGCGAGGTCGCGCCCGACGCGGTCGATGACGGCGAGACGGTCCGACAGGCCCGTCATCAGGTCGCGCGTCGCCGCCATCGTCTCGTTGAATGCCCGGAGGTTCTCGTCGGTGAGCAGCGAGTTCAGGTTGCTCAGGGCCGCCTCGCCGGTGACCGCGATGCGGTTGAACGCATCGGTGATGACGTCGAACTCGGACGCACCCTCGTCGATCACCGGGAAGGTCTCTCCCCGCGGCACAGTCGACAGGCGCTCGCCCGGCGGGTTGGGCGTTTCCAGGTCGACCCGCGCGACGCCGGTGACGAGGTTCCGGCCGATGATCGCGCTGGTGTTCTCGGCGATCGGCGTGTTCGCATCGAGCCGCACGTTGACCTTGACCCGATTGACGTTGGCCGGGGAGATTTCGTAGCCGAGCACCTGCCCGACCTTCAGGCCGCGGATGTTGACGTCGCCGCCCACCTGCAGGCCGCGCAGCGACTGCCGCTCGAAATAGATCGTGTACGTCGCCTGCGCCGCGCGGTTGTAGCCGGTGAGCCAGACCAGCGCGGCCGTCGCCGTCGCGGCAAGCAGCAGCACCAGCACCCCGATCACCGTGTAGCGGCCTTCGGGTTCCATCGGTCAGGCGGGGGACGGCGTCATGCAGCGGGAGTGGGGCGCGTCGAGAAGTACGATTGTACCCACGGGTCGGCATTCGACCTGACGGCCTCGAGCGTGCCGTCGGCGATCACCTTGCCGTTGCCGAGCACGATGATCCGCGACGCGATCGACGCCAGCGTGTCGAGGTCGTGCGTGATCAGCAGTACCGTGAGCCCCAGGTCGCGGTTCAGCGACAGCATCAGCGCGTCGAACGCGCGTGCGGTGACCGGGTCGAGGCCGGAGGTTGGTTCGTCGAGGAAGAGCACCTCGGGCTCGAGCGCCAGCGCTCTCGCGATGCCGGCCCGCTTGCGCATCCCGCCGGACAGTTCGCTCGGCATCTTCGACGCGGCACGCTCGTCGAGCCCAGCGAGCGCGAGGCGCAGCAGCACGACCTGCTCGATCAGGTCGGCCGGAAGGCTGGTATGTTCGCGCAGCGGAACCGCCACGTTCTGCGCGACGCTCAGGCTCGAGAACAGCGCGCCGTCCTGGAACAGCATGCCGATGCGTCGTCGGACCGGATCGAGATCGGTTCCGGGCGCCCAGACGTCGGCGCCGAACAGCCGAAGGCGCCCGCCGTTCGGCCGCTGCAGCCCCGCGATCGCGCGCAGCAATACCGACTTGCCGGTGCCGCTGCCGCCGATGATCGCGACGAGTTCGCCGCGATCGATCCGGAAGTCGAGCCCGTCGTGCACGACCTGGTTGCCGAAGCGGGTGCGAAGCCCCTCGACCTCGATCACGGCGTCGCGCGCGTGTGGCGCCATCAGATCTCCATCAGCTGCAGCACGACGGCGAACAGCGCGTCGAGCACGATCACCGCGACGATGCTCTGCACGACGGTCGAGGTCGTCGCCTCGCCGATCGCCTTGGTGTCCCGGTTCGCGGTCATGCCGAAATGGCAGGCGATCACCGAGACCGCGAACGCGAACACCGGCGCCTTCGCGAGGCCGACGACGTAGTGGCGCCAGTCGAGTTCGGTGTGCAGCCGGTCGACGAAGGTCGCCGGGGTCAGTTCGAGCATCCACGAGCACACGCCCGCTGCGCCGACGAGGCCCGCGATGTCGCCGACGAACACCAGCAGCGGCATCGTGATCATCAGCCCGAGCACGCGCGGCACCACCAGCACCTGCTCGGCTGAGAGCCCGAGCATGCGGATCGCGTCGGTTTCCTCGGTCAGCCGCATCGTCCCGAGTTGCGCGGTAAACGAGGCGCCGGAGCGGCCGGCGAGGATCATCGCCGTGAGCATCGGCGAGAACTCGCGGACCATCCCGAGCGCGACGCCGTCGATCACGAACACGCTCGCGCCGTACTTCTCGGCCTGCAGGCCGAGCAGGTACGCGATGACGATGCCGATCAGGAACGTGATCAGCATCACGACCGGTATTGCGTCGAGTCCGCTGCGACGGCACTGCACGAGGCACTCGCGCCATCGCAGCCGGGACGGATGCGGCACGAGTCCCGCGAGCAGTGCGGTGACGTAGCCCATGTATCGGACATGCCCCAGCACCAGCGGCTCGATCGAATAGGTCGCGCGACCCAGCTGCCGGACCACGCCGCTCGCCGGCGCGCGCGGCAGCCGGGCCGACGCGGACGGGCCGCGCGTCCAGACGAGATCGACGAGGCCGCGGTGACGCGTGTCCAGGCCGTCGATTCGGACCTGCTCGCGGCTGCGCCCCGCGCGGCGCAGGGTACCGACGAGCAGGTTCGCACCGGCGGTGTCGAGCGCCTCCAGTCCGCGCGCGCAGATGCACAGGGTGCCGTCGCGATCGAGCTTTCGCAGCTGCCGGTCGAGATCGACCCGGATCGCCTCGAGGTGGTCGAGGCGCCACCGGCCGCCGAGCGCCAACGTACGGGTTCCGTCGGCATCGACGACGACGCGGCAGTAGCGGACGGGGCCGCCGGCCGTACGGGTGCGCGGCGCGGTCATCGCGATGTCATCCTCGAGCGGCCATCGTTCGCCCGCTGCGATCCGCATCCGAAAAAATGGACGGCGACCCGATCGGCGTCCCGTCCATCTATGCCGCTGCTTTGCCGCCGGTGCACCGCTCACGGCGCGCCGGATACGCCACGATCGCCACGCTTGCCCACATTCTCGGATACGCGATCACACGCGAGCGCCTGGCGTTCATGGCTCGAAGCGCTCCGGGCTTGTCGGTTCCGGTAAGCCGGTTCCGGTGAATCGGCCCCGGTGAATCGGACCCGGTGTGTCGATCCCACCGCTTCGTGCCTGGGGGGTTTCGCGTGCTTCTTGTATGCGGCTTCTTGCGTACGATCCGCGCGCATTTTGCAAGCTTCTTGCACGCGACTTGCATGTTGGTAGGCCGTGCGGGATTCGAACCTGCGACCAACGGATTAAAAGTCCGCTGCTCTACCAGCTGAGCTAACGACCCTGAGTGAAGCCCATGAGTTTATCAATCATGGGGGTAGGCGGTCAAATCACTTGATCGCGGCGAGTCGCTCGCGGGCGCCGCCGGCGGCACTGGTATCGGGATAGCGATCGACGATCGACTTGAATGTCTCGCGCGCCGCCTTGCGGTCGCCCGCGTCTGCCTGCGCGTTGCCGAGGATCAGCAGCCCGTCCGGCACGCGCGGGTTGTCCGGGTGGCGCTGCGCGAGCGCACGCATCGTGGCGATCGCGCCCTTGAAATCGCCGCTCGCATAGCGCGCGCCGCCTTCCCAGTACGCGGCGAGCGGTGCGTAGGCGCTTTCGGGCCAGCTCTTCTGGAACGCCTGGAACGACGCGGTCGCGGCCTTGAAGTCGCTCGCCCGGAACTGCTCGAGCGCGGCATCGTAGGCCCGCTTCTCCGACTGCTCGACGCTGACGTTCTTGCCGTCGATCGTCACCTGCACCGGTTCGAACTGCTTCAGGCGCGAGTCGAGCTGCGAGGTCAGCTCCTTCTGCTGGCGCCGGGTCTGGTCGAGCGCGTTGAGCTGCTCCTCGACCTGTCCACGCAGGCGGGCGACCTCCTGGCGCAGCAGCTCGATCTGGTTCTGCTGCTCGAGGTTGACGCGCTGACCCTGCTCGAGCCGGGCGATCCGCGCCTCGAGATCGCCCTGACGCTGCGACACTTGCTCGAGCCGCCGCACCAGGTCCTGCTGCATCGCGTCGACCCGCGCGCGAAGATCGATGATCGCCTTGCGTGCCTCGTCGTCGCCGAAGAGCGCCGCGCTCGCCGGCGAGGTGGCGGCCGCGGCCACGACGGCGACCGCGACCGCGAAGGCGAGCGAGGACGCGCGAGCCGCGAGCCGGTGCCCGCCGCTTCCCACCGCCGGCGCATCGCCCGGCAGGGCGCGTTGCCGGTAGGCGCTCGGAAGCCGGGACGGGCGGCAGGACGATGCAGGCATGGTCTCAGCGATAGTTGAGGTCGGCGCGGCGGTTCTCGGCCATCGAGGCTTCGTCGGTGCCGATCGCGCGCGGCTTTTCCTCGCCGAAGCTGATCGACTCCATCTGCGCGTCGTCGACGCCGAGCGTGGCGAGCGCACGTCGCACCGCGTCGGCGCGCTTCTGACCGAGCGCCAGATTGTATTCACGGCTTCCACGCTCGTCGGTATTGCCCTCGATCACCACGCGCCGGCCCTTGTTCTCGGTGAGAAAGCGCGCGTGGTTCTCGACGACCGGCTGGAAATCGGGCTGCACGACGAAGCTGTCGTACTGGAAATAGATGCTGCGCTTCGCGAGCGGGCTGTCGGGGTCGGTGAGCGGATCCTTCTGCTCGACCACGACCGGTGCGACATCGGACACGCCGCCCGACTGCGCGCCGGCGGCCTCACGCGTCGTGCTTCCCCCTGCCGCGCCGGCCCCGTCGCGTTTCTCGATCTTCGCGGCGTTCTTGTCGAGTTCGACCGAGGTACAGGCCGCGAGCCCGGTGAGGCCGAGCACGAGCAGCACGGCGAGGCTGCGGGCGGACCGGGTGACTTGCGAAATCATTTGGCTGGCTCCTTTCGATTGGCCAATGTCATTTGGGATAGGGGCCCCAGGCCGGTTCGCGGATGTCGCCGCTGGCCTTGGGCAGGGGTTGGCGCACGCGGCCGTCGGTCGTCACGATCACCAGGGTGTCGCCGCCGCGACCCTCGGTCGAATACATGATCCATCGACCGTTCGGAGAGAAGCTCGGCGCCTCCTCCTGGCCGGTGTCGGTCAGCAGCGTCTCGGTGCCGGACGCGAGATCCTTGATCGCGACGAAGAATCGGCCTTCGCGGCGGGTGATGTACGCGAGCTGCTTGCCGTCGGGGCTGACGCGCGGCGACACGTTATAGCTCGAGCCGAAGGTGATGCGGCTCGCGGGGCCGCCGCCCGCCGGCATCCGGTAGATCTGCGGCGAGCCGCCGCGATCGGACGTAAAGTAGATCGTGCTGCCGTCCGGCGCGAAGAAGGGCTCGGTGTCGATGCCGCTCGACTGGGTCAGCCGGGTCGACTGGCCACCGTCGGCGCTGATCAGGTAGATCTGCGAACCGCCGTCGCGGGTGAGCGTGACCGCGAGCTGCGTGCCGTCCGGCGACCACGCCGGCGCGCTGTTGCTGCCGCGGAACTGCGCGACCGCCTTGCGCTGGCCGGTCGCGAGCGCATGCACGTAGACCACCGGCTTGCGCGACTCGAAGGACACGTAGGCCAGCCTGGTGCCGTCCGGAGACCAGGCCGGCGAGATGATCGGCTCGCCGGAATTCAGCGCGGTCTGGACGTTTTCGCCGTCCCAGTCCGCGATGTTGAGCCGGTACCGCTTGCCGTCCTTGCTCACGAACGCGATCCGGGTCGAGAACACCCCCTTCAGGCCCGTGAGGCGCTCGTAGACGTCATCGGCGACGCGATGCGCGGCCAGGCGCAGATCGCTTTCGGCGACCGGAATCGAACGGTCCAGCAGCACCACCTGGCGGACGGTGTCGACCAGCTTGTAGCGCACGTCGAAGCGGCCGTCGGGCAGCTTCTGCACCGAGCCGACGAGCGCCGAATCCGCCCCCTCGTTGCGAAACGCGTTCAGGTCGAGCGTCGCGGTCTCGGACAGCTCGCGCGCGACCGGGATCACCCGGAACACGGCGCTGCGCGTCAGGTCGCTCGACAGGACCTTGTCGACCTGCGTGGACTGGCCGGCGAACCGTGCAACCGCGATCGGCAACTGGTTGGCGCCGATCCCGCTGACGTCGATGCGCGTCGGCTGCGCCAGCGCCTTCTCGGGCACGAACCCTGTCAATCCCGCGGTGAGCAAACCGGCGAAGAGAAAAAAAACGAGTCGGAACAATAACTTGTTCATGGCTTTATTATAATCACGTTAGGAACGGAACATGCCTTGCTTCGCATGCACGAGGGCGGGGGGCGCAACCCCCGCGCCTGCGGGTGGCCGATCGGCGCCGTGCGCGCCATGATCAGTCACGCGGCCCGCTGGTGATGATCAGTTCGGGCGAGCACGCCCTGTCCCTCGGGCAGGGGAAGGGATCGGTGCGGCGGATCGCGCGTTCGGCGGCCGAATCCCACGCCGGCACCCCGCTGCTGCGGGTCAGTTCGACGCCCTGGATCTTCCCGTTCGGTGTCAGTCGCACGCGGAACTCGGCGCGCGGGTTGCCGGAAATCGCCTGGGTGTACGTCGTGTTGCGCCGGATCGCCGACGCCACGCGGCCGCTGTAGCCGCTGTCGCCGCTGGCGCCGCCGCCGGTGGCCGAGCCTTCCCGCGCCGGCGCGCCCGCCTGGCCGGCCTGGTTCAGCAGCGCATCGGCCACCTGGGCACGGCGGCGCGCGTCGGCTGCCCGCTGCTCGGCGAGCCGGCGCTCGGCCTCCTTGCGCTTGCGCTCCTCTTCGGCCTTGCGTTTCGCCTCCTCTTCGCGCCGCCTTTCCTCGGCCGCCTTCCGTTCGGCCGCGGCCTTCTCCGCGGCGCGCCGCTCCGCCGCGGCCCGTTCGGCGGCGGCTTTTTCGGCGGCGGCTTTTTCTGCGGCTGCTTTCTCTGCGGCGGCCTTCGCCGCCGCGGCCCTTTCGGCGGCCGCCTTCTCCGCCGCGGCACGCTCGGCGGCGGCCTTTTCGGCGGCAGCCTTCTCTGCCGCGGCTTTCTCGGCTGCAGCTTTCTCGGCTGCAGCTTTCTCGGCTGCGGCCCTCGCGGCGGCCTGCCGTTCCTGTTCGAGTCGACGACGCTCGGCGGCGCGCCGCTCCTCTTCCAGCCGGCGCTCCTCGGCAGCCTTGCGTTCCTCCTCGAGACGGCGCCTCTCGGCAGCCTGTCGCTCCTCTTCGAGGCGGCGCCTCTCGGCGGCCTGGCGCTCCTCCTCCAGGCGGCGCTCCTCGGCGACCCTTCGCTCCTCGGCGAGCCGCTGTTCCTCGGCTGCCTTGCGGGCCGCCTCTTCCTGCAATCGGCGGGCCTCTTCGGCCTTCCGAAGCCGTTCCTGCTCGAGCAGTCGTGCTTCTTCCGCCTTGCGCAGGCGCTCGGCCTCCAGCCGCGCCTCCTCGGCCTTGCGCAGGCGCTCCTCCTCGGCGGCACGCGCCGCCGCGATCTGCGCCTGCCGCTCGCGCTCGAGCCGTTCCTCTTCTGCCCTGCGCGCCTGCTCGATCGCGATGTCCGGCGGCTCGACCGGTGGCTCGACCGCAGCCACCGGCGGCGGCGGCGGCGGCGGTGGTGGCGGCGGCGGCGGCGGTGGAGGGGGCGGCGGCGGAGGGGGCGGCGGCGGCGGCGGAGGGGGCGGCGGCTCGACTTGCGCTGGCGCCGGCGCCTGCGCGATCGGGGGCGGCGTGGGCTCGGGCGGCGGGGCGTCGAGGTCTTCGGGTGTCCAGAGTTCCGCCTGGATCACTTCGGTCGGTGCCTTCTGCCAGCGCACGCCGACGAACAGCATGCCGAGCAGCCCGACGTGCACGAGCAACGCGAGCATGACCGGCAGCACGCCCCGACCCGGCGGGCGGGCCGGCCGGTTCAGGAAACGCCTGCCTCGCGCGGCGGGCTCGCGGGGCTCGTCCGCCATCAAGGCGCGCGCGTCTTGACCATCAGCCCGACACGCTTCCGGCCGAGCCGCTGGAGTTCATCCATCACGTCGAGGATCGCCTCGTACGCGACCGCCTTGTCTCCGCTGAGCACGACGGGGATGTCGTTGTTGCCGCCGGCGAGCGTCGTGACGGTCTCGGCGAGCGCCTCTCGAGCGATCTCGAGGGTCCGCTGCTGCTCGAACTTGCGCGTCTCGACGATCAGCTTGCCGTCGGCGTGGATCTCGATCTCGATGAAGCGCTCGGGCGTGGCGCTGGTCTGGCCGACGCGCGGCAGTTCGATCGTGCCGGTGGGCACGAAGGGCGCGGTCACCATGAAGATCACCAGCAGCACCATCATCACGTCGATGTACGGCACGACGTTGATGTCGTTGACCAGCTTGCGCTTGCCGCGGGATCGACCGCGTGCCTGGACCGATGCCATGCCGTCCTCCGTCGCCTAGCGCGCGTGCCGGTGCAGGATGTTCGAGAACTCGTCGGTGAAGGTCTCGAAGCGGTTGGTGAGCCGGTCGATGTCGTAGGAGAAGCGGTTGAACGCGACGACGGCTGGAATGGCGGCGAACAGGCCGATCGCCGTCGCGACCAGCGCCTCGGCGATGCCGGGCGCGACGGCGGCGAGCGTCGCCTGCTGGACGTTCGCCAGCCCCCTGAACGCGTTCATGATCCCCCACACGGTGCCGAACAGGCCGATGTACGGGCTCACCGAACCGGCGGATGCAAGGAAGGCGAGCGAGGATTCGAGCGCATCGAGCTCGCGCTGCAGCGACGCGCGCATCGCACGGCCCGACGATTCGAGCACCGCGCCGGTGTCGCCGCCGCTCTTCTGGCGCGCTCGCCTGAATTCCTTCATGCCGGCCTCGAAGATCCGCGCGAGCGGGCCGGCGTCCTTTTTCGCGGTCGACACGTTCTGGTACAGCGAATTGAGCTCGGCGCCGCGCCAGAACTCGTTCTCGAACGCGTTCGTCGCGCTCCTCGCCCACCGGATCGCGAACCACTTGCGGAAGATGATGGTCCACGACATCAGCGAGATGAGCAGCAGCAGCACCATCACCAATTGCACCAGCAGGCTGGCGTTGGTCACGAGGTGCAGGATCGAGAGATCGTTCGAGTTCATGGCGTGTCGATGGCGTCCGGGAGAGGCCGCGATGGGGTTGCGTGGGCGCCGTGCCGCGTGCCGGCGGCCGGCGACGGGCTGGCGCGAATCATCCGATGGAGGATCCAGTCCGGTATGGGCGCCGGCTTGCCGCTCGCGGTCGAGATGCAGGCGACGCGCACGTTGCCCGCGGAATGGTTCGAAACCCGCTCGGCCAGCATCGCGCGTTGCGAAACGCGCATGGACGCGCGTCGCAGATCGGCATCGATCGATCCGATGGCGACGTGGATATCGAGTTCATCGTCGAGTCGCGCCGGCGCGACGAACCTGATCGTGCAATCGCGCACGACGAAGCCCAGAGCGTCGTTTTCGGACAACTTGCGTTGATCGACCCCGAGCGCACGCAGCCAGTCTGAACGCGCGCGCTCGAAGAAGCGCAGGTAGTTCGCGTAGTAGACGATGCCGCCGGCATCGGTGTCTTCGTAGTAGACCCGCACGCGACTGGTATGCAACTTGATCACCGCGCGATGTTAACCGGCCTGCTTAGTCCGTCGGCATCCGTCGAGGCGGATTCTTTCGGCTGAGGGCCCGGCCGGCCGGCGAATGCCGCTGCGCGCGCGCCGGCGGTCGGGGTGCACGCACGCCACGACCAGCGCTCGCCGGGCCAGCGGTGCTCGAGCCAGGCCACGAACGGTGCGAGCGCGAAGAGCGCGAGCAGCAATCCATTGGGTCGATACAGCAGGTACTGCCATCCGAAGGCCAGCAGCGCGACTGCGCCGGCGTGGATCAGGCGCGGCAGCGTGCGGCTCGGACTCGTCAGGGGATCGGTGATCATGAAGAACGCGAACAGCAGCAGCGCGCCGTTCGTCAACTGGTGCAGCACGACCGCAGGCGCGTGGCCGAGCCAGACCGCGCGCGCGACCAGCAGCGTGGTCCAGCAGCCGAGGAAGAGCAGGCCGCCGTCGAGTCGACGCGAGCGCAACGCGACCCAGCACCCGAGCAGCACGAACCACGCGGCGACCATCGCGTCGTGGCCCCATTGGCCGCTCGATACCCATGCCCCGGGCAAGGCGGTCGCGGCCAGCACCGCGGCGAGGTTCGCCGGATTGAACAGATGGCGCCGTTCGAGGCGCAGCACGAACTTCGACGAGATCGCGATGCACGCGAGCAGCGGATGAACCACCAGGTTGTCGGCGCGCACGAGCAGGCCGATGCCCAGCGCGCTGACCAATGCGCTCGCCACGCCGGTGCGGTCGAGTCGCAGGTGCCTGATCCATGCGAGCTGTGTGCAGAGCGCCGCGCCGACGCCGAGCACGAGCTGCGCGGGTTCGAGCGGAAAGTCGCGGTCCGCCAGTCCGATCGCGAGGAAGCTCGACAGGAAGGCGATCTGCAGCGCGCGCGGGTCGATCGCACCGGCATGCGCCCGTGCGGCCTGCAGCGCGGCGCGCGCCGCGCTCAGCGCGGCCACAGCGATCTCCACCAGGGGTCGGCCTGCGCCGGCGGCAAGGACATCGCGGCGGCGATCTCCGCGAGCGACCAGCCGGTCAGCGAAGCGAGCGTGCGCGCGTCGCGCGCGCGGCGCTCGTCGACGCCACGGTAGTAGGGCTCGGCTGCGGCGCACGCGGTGCGCGGCCCCTCGAATGGATGGCGCAGCACGTATCGAGACTGGAAGTTGCGTCGATCACCGGTGACCTGCAGCATCAGGTCCTCGGGAAAGGACTCGGGGGTGTAGCGCAGGTGAAGCCGCGTGAGCGTGACCTTCTGTCCTCCGACCGGCGCGACACGCGCCCGGGGCGACCCGGGGCGCGGCTGCGGTGCCGACGCGGGCGGCTCGCCGACCCAGAAGGCGCCCGCCGCGCGCAGCTCGTCGACAGTCAGCGGATCCGCCGCGCAGGGGTCGCACCAGCTCATGTCCCACACGTGTTCGGTGAACACCACGCGGTACGCCTCCTGTCGGGCGCGACGCTCGAACATCGCCTTGTAGAAGCGCCCGAAATCGGCGCGCACGATCACCGGCAGGTCGACGTTCGCGGGCACCTCGATGGTGCGGTAGTTCGACGATTCGACGCGTCCGCTGCGGGTCAGCGCATAGACGACGAGATCCTGCGGACCGTCCGCGTTCAGCATGCCGAGCCTGAGCGGCAGCATGAACTTCTCGCTCTCGAACGCGAACTGCAGCGGGCGCAGCATCGCCGCACCGGTCTTTGCCTGCTCGGCGAGGTTCACCTTCGCCACGAAGAAATGCATCTGCTGGCGGATGTACGGCACGAGCGCCGCGGCGGCGCCCGCGGGTATCGCGTAGCCGTTCGTGCGCAGCCAGGTTTCCAGTCCCTGCGACTGCTGCGCCGACAGCAGCACGATGTCGTACTCGCCGACGGTGTAGCGTGCCTCGACCCGCACCCCGAGCGCCGCGTCGTCGGATGCGGCCTCGGCGGCCGCGGCGGGCGGCGCCCCGGCGGCGCCTTTCTCGAACCGGCGCGTGCGGGTCTCGGCGCGGCAGGGATCGGGATCGAAATACTCGACCAGGCGCGGCGCCGACCAGGCGTCGATGCGCTCGAAGAGGCGACCGTCGCCGATGCGGATCTGATCGCGCTCGAGCAACTGCGGCACCGGCACGACGAGCGCGAAGGCCGACAGGTCGCCGCGGAAGTCGTTCTGCATCGACAGCACGGTGCGGTCGCCGTCGCGCGCCATGATGACCTGCGAGGCCTCGTTGAACAGCCGGCCGTCGGCCTTGCCGACGTAGAAGCCGCAGAACGCGCGGGCCTGCGACCAGGGGCCCGCAGCGCCGGCGAGCAGGATCGCCGCGGCGGCGGCGAGGGAAGCGAACTTCATGATGACGACCTCCTCGTGTCGAATCGTGCGAACGATTGAACGGGGCGGCGGCCGGAAGGGGTTATCGGCGCCGCGACGGCCGGGGCAGGCGCTACGTCGGGTGCCGGGTCGGACGCTAGTTCGGGGGCCGGGTCGTCGGCTGGATCGCGGGCGGCGCCGGGGAAGGCGTGCCGGGTGGCGCCGGCGCGGCGGGGGGCGGCAGCGACGAAGGCCACCGGGCGCCGGGGAAGCGTTCGCTGCAGCGCTCGTGCAGCCGGCGGTAGTCGGGCGAACCCGCTGCGGCAGCTTCGCTGCCGTGGACGTCGACCAGCCGCCGCAATGCGGCGATGCACGCGGCGACGGTCTCGGGCCGATCGGCCTCGCCCCCTACGGGGTCGGCCGCGGCTGCCTGCGGTGCCTCGGCCCTGGGGGCGGCCGGCGGCGCCAGGGCCTGGCGCGTCCGGGCACGCTCGCTTGCCGAATGCGCGGACGAAGGCCGGGCCCGATCGGGGGGGCGGTTCGAGGCGTCGGCGGTGTCGGCGGGGCCGGACTCGGCGGCACCTGCATCGGCGGCGCCCGAATCGGCGGCGCCCGAACCAGAGGCGCCCGAACCAGCGGCGCCCGAATTAGCAGCGCCCGAACTCGCGCCCGCCGTGCCCGACCCGGCGGCGGCCTTCGCGGCCGCGTCGCCGGCCGCGCGCGACTCGCGACCGGCGGGCGCGCTCGTGGCCGCGCCCGACCGGCGATCGGCCATCTGCGCGCTCGCGCCGGGACGCTCGCGCGACTCGAACGAGCGGGCCGCTGGGGAGCTGGGTGCCTGCGCTTGCGCGGGTGCCTGTCGGGCGGGGGCGGGCACGGCGGCCTCGTCGGCGGTGCGCGGGGGCACCGGCTCGGGCAGCGGCTCGGGTCCGCTGCGCCAGACGAGGACGCCGGCGAAGAGCGCCGCGGCGAGCGAGCCTGCGCCGGTCCATCCGGTCAGCCGCTGCCAGCGGCGCGCGGGCGCCGCGCTCGCACGCTGCGCCTGGCCGGCGCCCGCGCGCTGCCGGTTGATGGTCGCCTGGATCCGGGCGGCTTCGAGGATCGTGCGGTCGATGCCGGGCGGCGGATCTTCGCCGGATACGTCGCGAAAGGCGCGGTCGACCCGCGCGTCGATCAGCGCCTGCGCGGCGTCGTCCTCCATGCGCGGCGGTTCCGCTGCTCCGGCCGGCGCGACGGCGTCCGGGCCGCCACCGGATGCTGCCGGCCGCGAAGGGTCCGACCGCGGCGGGGGAACGGGTGACGATGGCGGGGGCGTCGAAGGCGGCAGGGTCATGGCTTGAGGTCCTGTAGCGCGGCCGCGAGCTTCGCGCGCGCGTAGCGAAGGCGGCTCTTGGCGGCCTCGAGCGTGCAGCCGGCGATCGTCGCGATCTCCGAAAGCGGCATGCCGCCCTCGACATTGAGCAGGAACACCTCGCGCTGTTCGAAGGGAATGTCGGCGAGCGAGCGCCTGATCCGCCGGTCGAGATCGCGTCGCTCGTGCAGCGACGCCGGATCGTCGGCACCGGCGGGTTCGTCGTCCTCGTCCCACACCTTGTTCAACGGATGATGCGGCGAATCGGGTTTGAGGCCTCGCCAGCCGTCGATGATCCGCGAGCGCGCGATCGTGTAGAGCCAGGTGCGGAACCTGGCCTGCGGCCGCCACTGCGCCGATTGCCGGACCACCGCCAGCCACACCTCCTGGTAGATCTCCTGCGCCCGCGTCTCGTCGCGTACCTGTCGCAGGATCACGCGATAGAGCCAGGTCCGGTGCCTGTCGTAGAGCGATTCGAAGGCCTTCGCGTCACCGGCCGCGAAGGCCTTCATCCATCGCGCGTCGTCGGCGTCGTCAGGCGCGACGTCCGGATCGGTCATCGCTCGCGTCGCCGCCTTCGGCGTCGAAGGGCAGGTCCTCCTGCGCGGCCGGCCGCGTACCGTGCGGCGCCGCGAGGCCGAAGTGCCGCCACGCCGACGCGGTCGCGACGCGCCCGCGCGGCGTGCGCTGGATCAGTCCCTGCTGGATCAGGTACGGTTCGATCACGTCCTCGATCGTCTCGCGCTCCTCGCCGATCGCCGCGGCGAGGTTGTCCAGTCCGACCGGGCCCCCGTCGAAACGCTCGATCACTGCGCGCAGCAGCGCGCGATCCATCATGTCGAGGCCGGACGCGTCGACGTCGAGCATCGACAGCGCGGCGTCGGCGATCGCATCGGTGATCGCGCCGTCGGCGCGCACCTCGGCATAGTCGCGCACGCGGCGCAGCAGCCGGTTCGCGATGCGAGGCGTGCCGCGCGAACGGCGCGCGATCTCCCGCGCCCCGGCCGGGTCGATGCGGGCCTCGAGCAGCGAGGCGCTGCGCAGCACGATCCGGGTGAGGTCGGCGACGTCGTAGAACTCGAGCCGCTGCACGATGCCGAATCGGTCGCGCAGCGGGTTCGTCAGCATGCCGGCACGCGTGGTCGCGCCGACCAGCGTGAACGGCGCGAGGTCGAGCTTGATCGAGCGCGCGGCCGGGCCTTCGCCGATCATGATGTCGATCTGGAAGTCCTCGAGCGCGGGGTAGAGGATCTCCTCGACCACCGGTGACAGCCGGTGGATCTCGTCGATGAACAGCACGTCGTTCTTCTCGAGATTGGTGAGGATCGCCGCCAGGTCGCCCGGGCGCTCGAGTACCGGGCCGGAGGTCTGGCGCAACGCGACGCCCATCTCGGCGGCGATGATGTGTGCGAGCGTCGTCTTGCCGAGCCCGGGCGGACCGAAGAGCAGCAGGTGGTCGAGCGCCTCGGCCCGCTTGCGCGCCGCGGCGATGAAGACGTCGAGCTGCTCGCGGACCTTGGGCTGGCCGACGTAGTCGGCGAGCCGGCGCGGGCGCAGCGCACGCTCGACGATCTCCTCCGAGGGCGAGGCTGCGGGTGCGGCGATCAGCCGATCGTGTTCGATGGCCATCGGGTCCTCAGGGGGTCTTGGTGAGCAGCTTCAGCGCCTGCCTGATGCCGTCCTCGACGCTCGAGCCGAGGGCGAGCTTGCCGACGACGAGGCTCGACTCCTTCTCGGAATAGCCGAGCGCGACCAGCGCGCGGAGCACGTCGGTCCCGGCGGCGTCGTGGCGCGCGGTGCCGGCAGCCGCGTCGATCTCGGGGGCGAGGCGGCCCTTGAGCTCGAGCAGCAGGCGCTCCGCGGTCTTCTTGCCGATGCCGGGCACGCGGGTGAGCCGCGCCGCCTCCTGGTCCGACACGGCCGCGACCAGGTCCTGCGTGCTCATCCCCGAGAGCACCGCGAGCGCGGTGCGCGGGCCGACGCCAGACACGCGGATGAGCTCGCGGAACATCGTGCGTTCGCGTTCGCGCAGGAAGCCGAACAGCAGGTGCGCGTCCTCGCGGATCGTCAGGTGGGTGTAGAGCGCCGCCTTGCCGCCGGTGTCCGGCAGGTCGTAGAAGGTGCTCATCGGCACCTGCAGCTCGTAGCCGACCCCGTTCACGTCGAGCAGGATCTCGGGCGGGTTCTTCTCGAGCAGCGTTCCGGCAAGGCGTCCGATCATGCGGCAAGTATGCCTCAGCCACCCGCCGGCGATGCCTCGGTCACCCGCCGGCGGCGGCGCGGGGGAGGGCGCTCGGCGTCGTCAGCCGACGAGCCGGCCGCGCCGCACGCGACCGCTCATGCCGGTCGCGCCGGCGAGGCGCGAGCCGGCGGCGACGCCGACGCCGGCCGCCGTGCCGATCGCGCCAGCGACGATCGAGAAATGCAGGTGGCAGACCGCGCACGCGAGCGCGTCGGCTGCATCGGGCGAGGGTTCGGCCGGCAGCGCGAGCAGGCGCTGCATCATCGACTGCATCTGCGCCTTGGTTGCGCGGCCGTAGCCGACGACCGACTGCTTGACCTGCAGCGCGGTGTACTCGTGCACGCCGAGTCGCTGGCTCGCGAGTGCCGCGATCGCGGCGCCCCGGGCCTGACCGAGCAGCAGCGTCGACTGGGGATTCACGTTGACGAAGACGATCTCGCAGACGGCGACCGTGGGTTCGTACTCGCGCACCAGGTCGACGATGCCCAGGTGGATCTTCAGCAGTCGATCGGCGAGCGAGCCCGCACCGCTCCTGATCACCCCGCTACCGAGGTAGTGCAGCGCGCGGCCGCGCTGCTCGACGACGCCGAACCCGGTGACGCGCAGGCCGGGGTCGATCCCGATGATCCGGACCGGTGGGGCGCGCGTGGCCGCGGCCGATCGGCCGACGGCTGCCGCGCGCTCAGTGGCGGAAATGGCGGATCCCGGTCAGCACCATCGCGACGTCGCGCTCGTCGGCCGCGGCGATGACTTCGTCGTCGCGCACCGACCCGCCTGGCTGGATCACCGCGGTGGCGCCGGCATCGACGACGACGTCGAGCCCGTCGCGAAACGGGAAGAACGCGTCCGACGCGACGACGGAGCCTTGCAGCGACAGGCCGGCGTTGGCCGCCTTGATCGACGCGATCCGCGCCGAATCGACGCGGCTCATCTGGCCCGCGCCGACGCCGAGCGTGCGCCCGGCACCGCAGAACACGATCGCGTTCGACTTCACGAAGGTCGCGACCCGCCACGCGAACAGCAGGTCCGAGAGCTGCGCCGGCGTCGGCACGCGGCGCGTGACGACCTTCAGCGCGGCGGGATCGAGGCGGTGCTCGTCCGGCGATTGCACCAGCAGGCCGCCACCGACACGCTTGAGATCGATGCGATTGCTGGCGTGCCCGATGGCGATCTCGAGCAGCCGCACGTTCTGCTTCGCGCTCAGCACCCGTCGCGCGTCTTCGTCGTAGGCCGGCGCGATCAACACCTCGACGAACTGCTTCGAGACGGCCTCGGCGGTCGAGCCGTCGAGCGCGCGGTTGAACGCGATGATGCCGCCGAAGGCGGATGTGCTGTCGGTCTCGAACGCGCGTGCGTAGGCTTCGCCCGGATCGGCGCCCTGCGCGACGCCGCAGGGATTCGCGTGCTTGACGATCACGCAGGCGGCGGCGTCGAAGCGCTTGACGCACTCCCAGGCCGCGTCGGCATCGGCGATGTTGTTGTACGAGAGGGCCTTGCCCTGCAGCTGGCGATAGTTCGCGAGCGAGCCGGCGGGCGGATCGGCCTCTCGATAGAACGCCGCCGACTGGTGCGGATTCTCGCCGTAGCGCATCGGCTGCACGCGCTCGAATTGAAGGCTGAGGACGCGCGGGTGCGCCTCGAGCGTCGGCACTTCGTCGTCGGCCGGCGCGGCGTCGGCGGGCGAGGCGTCTCCGGTCGTCCCGTCGCCGGCGGTGCCGTCGCCCGGAACGATCGCCGACAGCCAGTTGGCGATCGCGCCGTCGTAGCTGGCGGTGTGCGCGTAGGTCTTGGTCGCGAGGCGCAGGCGGGTCGCGCCGTCGACGCCGCCGTGGGACTCGAGTTGCGCGAGCACGTCGGGGTAGTCGGCAGGATCGATCAGCACGGTGACCGCGGCGTGGTTCTTCGCGGCGGCACGCAGCATCGCCGGGCCGCCGATGTCGATGTTCTCGATCGCGTCACCGAACGTGCAGTCGGGTTTCGCGACCGTCTGCCTGAACGGATAGAGGTTGACGACCAGCATGTCGATCATGCCGATGCCGTGCGCCTGCGCCGCGTCGCGGTGCGACGCGAGGTCGCGGCGCGCGAGCAGCCCGCCGTGGACCTTCGGGTGCAGGGTCTTGACCCGCCCGTCGAGCATCTCCGGAAAGCCGGTGTGATCGGCGACCTCGACGACGGGCAGGCCGGCCTTCGCGAGCGCGGCCGCGGTGCCACCGGTCGACAGGAGCTCGATGCCGAGCGCGTGCAGCGCCTGCGCGAACGCGACGATGCCGGTCTTGTCCGACACGCTGATCAGCGCGCGCTTCACTGGGGCGCGCCGTGCGAGCGCATCGCCCGCGGCGCCGGTCGCGCCCGTTCCGACAGCCTGACCCGCCATCAGTGTTCGCCGTGACCGTTGAGCATGCCGTAACCCTGGAGCTTCTTGCGCAGCGTGTTGCGGTTGATGCCGAGCATCGCCGACGCGCGAAGCTGGTTTCCTTCTGCCTTCTTCATCACGACCTCGAGCATCGGCTTCTCGACTGCCGACAGCACCATGTCGTAGATGAGCCCGGGCTTGGTACCTTCGAGGTCCTGGAAGTAGCGCTCGAGATTGCGGGTGACCGCTTCGTGCAACGTGGGTGGCCTGGACGTCATGGAACCGCTCCTTCGATGACTTGGCAGGCTTGGGTTGCCTGCTCGATGTTGTCGAAAAACGCATCGACGAGCGCCAGTTGCGCATCCGGCGAATCGATACGGTTGATCGCGTCGCGAAGCGCAGCGCGAGCCTGGGCGCTGCGCTCGTCTGCGACGGCGTCGGAAGGCGCGTCGCCCGATGCGGCGCGGGCGAGCCCGTCGAGGTACCAGCCGATGTGCTTGCGCGCGGTACGCACGCCGACATGTTCGCCGTAGAACCGATAATGATCAAGCAGATGCTCGTGCAGCCAGCGGCCGATGTCCTGCAGTCGCGGAGCCGGCAGCAGCTCGCCGGTGCCGAGGTAGTGGTCGATCTCGCGGAAGATCCACGGCCGGCCCTGCGCGGCGCGTCCGATCATCACCGCGTCCGCGCCGGTGGCGTCGAGCACCGCGCGCGCGCGCGCCGGCGAGTCGATGTCGCCGTTGGCGACGAGCGGGATGTCGATCGCCTCGCGCACGTCGGCGACCGCGTTCCAGTCGACCGTGCCGTGGAAGCGGCACGCCCGGCTGCGCGCGTGCACCGCGACCATCGCGACCCCGGCCTGCTGCGCCGCGCGCGCGAGCCGCGGCGCGTTGCGCTCGGTGACGCTCGGGCCGGTCCGCATCTTCAGCGTCACCGGGACGTCGACCGCGCCGACGACCGCCTCGATGATCCGGATGGCGAGCGCTTCGTCGCCCATCAGCGCGGAACCCGCCGCGACGTTGCACACCTTCTTCGCCGGGCAGCCCATGTTGATGTCGATGATCTGCGCGCCGCGATCGACGTTGAAGCGCGCGGCCTCGGCCATCGTCGTCGGGTCGGCACCTGCGATCTGCACGGCCTTGGGCTCGGCCTCGCCCTCGTGGTCGATGCGCCTCGCGGTCTTCACGCTGTGCCACAGGCGCGGGTTGGACGCGGCCATCTCCGACACCGCATAGCTCGCCCCGAGGCGCTTGCACAACTGCCTGAACGGGCGGTCGGTGACCCCCGCCATCGGTGCGACCCATGCGCGATCGGTGATCGCGTATCTGCCGATCGTCAGCATGGTGGGCGCGCGCAGCTGATCGGTGGATGGGGGTCGGTCACTGTTCGTGGCGGGCCGGTGGATGCCGCATCGAATTCGGCCGACGGCTGGCGTCGGGGGGGGGAACGAATTCTAGCGAAAAGCACTGCCCGCGCAACCGGCCCGTGGCCGCGCGCGATCGCGGCGGTCGATCAGGCGCGCCGGCCGAACAGCAGCGTGCCGGCGAGCGGACGCCGCAAGGCAGGTGCAAGCTCGAGCATCGTGAGCGCAGCGGACTCGAGGCCGTGCAGCGACGGAAAGCGGAAGCCGCGCGCGAGCGCATCGGTGAGTCCGATCGTCGTCGCGCGGTCGCGTGAACGCGATGCGACGAACCGGCGCAGCAGCGCGTCGGGCTCGCCGATCCGCGTGCGCCCGCGTGCACTCGCGCCCGCGTCGCCGAGCGCGCGCGCGAGCTCGAACGCGTCGCGAAGCCCGAGGTTCAGCCCCTGGCCTGCAACCGGATGCAGCGTCTGCGCGGCATTGCCGATCCAGACCGCGTTGCCGCGTGCGAGCATGCGCCGTCGGCGGCGCCGCAGCGCCACGACCTCGAGCGGCGAATCGAGGCGCAGTCGCCCGAGCCGCGCGCCGAACGCGTGGGCCAGCGGTCGCTCGATCGCCTGCGCGTCGACGGCAGCCTGCGCGGCGCGGCGCTCGCACGCCTCGGCGGTGTCGCACCACACGACGGAGTAGCGGTCTCGTGCGGTGCCGATCGGCAGCAGCGCGAGCGGGCCGTTGCGGTCGAAGCGCTCGAATGCCGTGCCCGCCGCGGACGCGCCGAGCGGCGCGGTCGCGACCTCGGCGAGCAGCGCGCTCTGCGCGAAGTCGAGCGTGTCGGTTCCTTCGCCGGGCGGTGCACCGTCCGCGTGGACGACGACCCACGGGTCGGCGTCGCCGATGCGTGCCGATCGCGGCGGCAGGCGGGCCGCGACCGCGTCGCGAAGCGACGCGACGAGGTCGGGCCAGCCCACGACGAGGCCGAGACGATCGAGGCCGAAGTCGCCGGCGCGTATGGTCGTGAGGCCGGAACGATCGGCCAGCGTGACGTCGATCGCCTCGATGCGGCCCCCGTCCGGCAACGCGCAGATCCGGCCGAGCAACTGGCACGAACCCTCGGACAGCGCGAGGTGGCGCCGCGGACCGCCGTCGCGAGGCGCTGCCGCGTCGGGCGAACGCAGATCGATGTCGATGCCGGCGGCATCGAAGCCCGCACGCATCAGGAACGACGCGAACGCGAGCGCGACCGGGCCGCCGCCTTCGATGCGGACGACCGGCGGCCGCGCGTCGCGGGGTGCTTCAGGCATCCCGCATCAGCGCCTCGATGTCGTCGCACGCCTTCGGCACGCCCGAGGTGATCAGCTCGCAGCCGCGCGCGGTGAGCAGCGCGTCGTCCTCGATGCGGATGCCGATGTCGTGATAGGCCTTGGGCACGTCGTCGGCGGCGCGGACGTAGATGCCGGGTTCGATCGTCACGACCATGCCTGCGGCGAGCTTGCGCCACGGGCGCGGCGCAGGCGCGGCCGGCTTCGTCGCGGCCCGCGCGCGCGCCGGCGCAGCCTTCGCCGCCGCCGCCGCGCGCGCGGGCCTGGCCGGCCGTGGCGGCGCGATCGGCGCGACGCGCTCGTCGCCGGCCTCGCGGTAGTCGCCGCAATCGTGGACGTCGCGACCGAGCCAGTGGCCGGTCCGGTGCATGTAGAAGCGGCGATACGCGCCGGACTCGAGCACGCCGGCGAGGCTGCCGCGCAGCAGCTTGCAGTCGAGCATGCCTTGCGCGAGGACCCGTACCGCCGCCTCGTGCGGCTCGTCGAAGCGCTTGCCCGGACGCGTCGCGAGTTCGGCCGCGCGCTGCGCGGCGAGCACGATCTCGTAAAGTTCGCGCTGCGCGCCACCGAAGCGGCCGTTCACGGGGAACGTGCGGGTGATGTCCGACGCGTAGCCCTGGTACTCGCAGCCCGCGTCGATCAGCAACAGATCGCCGCTCTTGAGCCTGGCGTCATTCTCGCGATAGTGCAGCACGCACGCGTTGCCCCCGCCGGCGACGATCGATCCGTACGCCGGCGACGGCGCGCCGCGACGATGGAACTCGTGCAGGATCTCGGCCTCGATCTCGTACTCGTACATGCCGGGCCGCGTCGCCCGCATCGCACGGCAGTGCGCGTCGGCGGCGATCGCCGCGGAATGCTTCATCGTCGCGATCTCGTCTGCGTCCTTGATCAGGCGCATCTCGTCGAGGACGTGGAGCAGGTCGTGCGCGCGCGCCGGCGCCGACACGCCCGCGCGGGCCTGCGCGCGGGCGGCGCCGAGCCACGCGCGCAACCGTGCGTCGAGCGCCTCGTCGGCCGAGAGCGCGTGGAAGATCGCCGGCCGGTTCGCGAGCAGCGCCGGCATGCGCGCGTCGAGTTCGTCGATCGGGTACGCTTCGTCGAAGCCGAAGCGCCGGCGTGCCGCGGCAGGACCGAATCGGAAACCGTCCCAGATCTCGCGTTCCTCGTTCTTGCTGCGGCAAAAGAGGATCGCGCGCGCTCGGCCCGGCTCGACCACCATCACCAGCGCGGCCTCGGGTTCGCCGAACGCGGTCAGGTAGTGGAAGTAGCTGTCGTGGCGGTACGGATAGTCGCTGTCGCGGTTGCGTGCCACCTCGGGCGCGGTGAACAGCACGGCGACGCCGCCGCCCATTGCCGCCATCCGTTCGGCGAGTCGGGCACGGCGCTGCAGGAAGGCTTCTGTCGTCATCGGGTGGGTCCGGGTTGGGCCAGCAGTCGGTCGAGTTCGGCGAGTCGTTCGGGCGTGCCGATGTCGAACCATCGCGAGGAATGATATTCGCCGCCGACGCGGGCGGCGGTGATCTCGCGCTCGAGCACCGGGCGAAGCGCATGCCGGGTGCCGGGGACGATCGCGTCGAAGAGCGAGGGGCGGAACACGCCGATGCCGGCGTAGGTCAGGCCGCGCGCGCGCGGCGACGCGTCCGCGCCGTGCAGTCGGAGCAGTTCACCGTCGAGCAGGAAATCGCCGTGCGGGTGATGCGGCGGGTTCGCCACCATCACGCACCACGCCCTGAGCGAGCGCGCGTCCATGCGCGCGGCGATCGCTTCGGCGGCGGCGAAGTCGAAATCGGTGTAGACGTCGGCGCTGACGACGAGGAAGGGCGCGTCGATTGCGTCGGGTGGCGTGTCCGCACGCAGCAGCGGCAGCGCCTTCGCGATGCCGCCGGCGGTCTCGAGCGCCTCGCGTTCGGCCGAGTAGCGGATCGACACGCCGTGGCGCGAGCCGTCACCGAGCGCGGCCTCCAGCATCGCGCCCAGCCACGCGTGGTTGACGACGATCTCGCGATGGCCGGCGCGGGCGAGGCGCTCGATGTGGTGCACGATCAGCGGCTTGCCGCCGGCGATCAGCAGCGGCTTCGGGCAGGTGTCGGTGAGCGGGCGCATCCGCTCGCCCCGCCCGGCGGCCAGCAGCATCACCTTCATGTGTCGTTGCCGCGCGCCGGTATCAGAAGGTGTAGCCGGTGCGCGGCTGCCGGTCCTCGATCGCCTCGAGCAGCGCGGCGAGTTCGGCGAGGTCGTTGTAGCGACGCAGGACCTTCAGCGTGTAGTCGAGCACGCGTGGCAGGTCGTCCAGGTAGCGGGCCTTTCCGTCGCGATGGCACAGCCTCGCGAAGATGCCGAGCACCTTCAGGTGGCGCTGCAGTCCCATCCACTCGAAATCGGTGTAGAAGTTCGAGAAGTCGGCGTCGACCGGAAGCGCCGCCTTTCTCGCGCGCTCCCAGTGGCGGATCGCCCAGTCGAGCACCTGCGGTTCCTCCCACGCGATGTACGCGTCCCTGAGCAGCGACACGAGGTCGTAGGTGATCGGCCCGCAGACCGCGTCCTGGAAGTCGAGCACGCCCGGATTGCGCGCGTCCGGCAAGTGCATCAGGTTGCGCGAGTGGTAATCGCGGTGGACGTACACCGCCGGCTGGGAGAGCGTGCGCGCGATGATCGTCTCGAAGGCGCGATGAACGATCGCGCGGCCCCTGTCGTCGAGCGTGACGCGCTTGTGGCGGCCGAGATACCAGTCGGGGAACAGCGTGAGCTCGCGCAGCAGCAGCTCGCGGTCGTAGGCGGGGAACACGCCCGGGCGGCTCGCGGTCTGCAGGCGTACCAGCGCGGCCGACGCATCGGCGTACAGCGCGGGCGCGCTGCGCGCGTCGAGCGAGTGCAGGTACGTGATGTCACCGAGATCCGACAGCAGCAGGAAGCCGGCGCCGAGATCCTGCCGCACGACCTCGGGCACGCACAGGCCCGCGCCGGACATGACCGCCGCGGCGTGCACGAAGGGACGGCAGTCCTCCTTGTCGGGTGGTGCATCCATCAGCACGTAGCTGCCACCGTCGCGGGTGGGAACGCGGAAGTAGCGCCTGAAGCTCGCGTCGCTCGATGCGGGGCGCATGTCCTGCGCGAGCAGGCCGAGCGAGGGGTCGACGGTCTCGAGCCATCGCATCGCGAGGGCGTGTCGCGCGTCGGCGGCGATTGCGTCCGCGGGGCCGGAGGAGGGGGATCGGTTCACACTACCTATAATAATGAACCTGCCGACGTAGCCCGCGAAACCCGCGGGGGTTCGGGCGCCAGAAGACCCACCTTCGCCGTTTCCAGTGTCTTTTTCACATCGGCCGCCCCGGCTGTCTCCGTTCCGGCTGCCCGCGCCGCCGCACCTCGCGCTCGTGGTCGCGCTGCTGGTCGCCGTCGCCGACGAGGCGCGCTCGGACGAGCCGCTGCGCCTTCGGCTCGACCCCACGCTCGACCTGAAGCGCAGCGCCTCGACGGGGGCGCCGGCGTCGACCTACGGGCAGGCCGACCGCCTCGATACGCGGCAGGGACCCGAGGGCACCATCACCGAGCTGAAGGGCAATGCACAGCTGCGTCGCGCGGGCACCAGCCTGCGCGCCGATTCGATCACCTACGACGAGGCGCGCGAGGAGGCTCGGGCCAGCGGCTCGATCGTCATCGAGCAGAACGGCAACCGGATCAGCGGGCCGGGTCTGACGCTCAAGCTCGACAGCGGCACCGGCGTGATCGACGCCCCGAGCTACGAGCTCGCGAACGGTGCGGGTCGCGGCAGCGCGCAGAAGATCGAGCTGCTGGGCCAAGGCCGCTTCGGCCTGAGCAATGCGTACTTCACGACCTGCCGCCCGGACAACGAGGACTGGCGGATCGAGGCGCGCCGCCTCGACATCGACCAGGAGGCCGGGCAGGGCAGGGGCGAGGGCACGAAGCTCGTGCTCAAGGACACGACGCTGGTGAAGCTGCCGTACTTCTTCTTCCCCGTCGGGGAGGATCGGCAGAGCGGCTTCCTGACGCCGACGCTGTCGGTCACCTCGCGCAGCGGCCCCGAAGTCTCGGTGCCGTACTACCTGAACCTGGCGCCGAACTACGACGCCGTGATCGCGCCGCGGCTCTCGGTCCGCCGCGGCCTGCAGATCAGCACCGACGTGCGCTACCTCTTCAGGCCGATGCGCGGCGAAGCCAGACTCGATTGGGTGCCCAACGACGTCGTGACCGGCGACAGCCGCTACTTCCTGAGTTCCGCCAACGCGATCACGGACATCGGCGGCTGGGGTGGCGGCTGGAACGTCAAGCGGGTGTCGGACGACAACTACTTCGTCGACTACTCGCGCACCCTCGTCGATGCCTCCGAGCGATCGTTGCCGCAGGACCTGTTCCTGTCGCGCGACTTCGGCCAGTGGAACGTGCTCGCGCGCGCGACCGCCTACCAGAACATCCTCGAGGCACGCCTCGCGCCGCCGTACGAGAAGCTGCCGCAACTGCGGCTCTCGACCTACCGCAGCGACGTCCGCGGCTTCGATCTCGGCCTGGTCAACGACCTCACGTGGTTCTCGCGCCCGCTGGCGGGCTCGGCCGAGGGCCTGCGCATGGTCGTCAACCCGCAGGTGTCTTACCCGGTGCGTGGAAGCTACTGGTTCGTGACGCCGAAGGCGTCGCTGCACGCGACGACCTACCAGCTCGAACGCAACCCCTTCGGGCCCGAGTCGCTGTCGCGCGCACTGCCGACCTTCTCGCTCGACTCGGGCATCGTGATGGACCGCCCGATCCGATGGGGCGGGCGCGAGACGACGCAGACGCTCGAGCCGCGCCTCTTCTACGTCTACACCCCGTATCGCGAGCAGACGCGGATCCCGGTCTTCGACAGCGCCGCGTCCGATTTCAACTTCGCCCAGATCTTCACCGAGAACCCGTACACCGGCGCGGATCGCATCGCCGACGTCAACCAGCTGACCGCCGCGCTGCTCACGCGCTACATCGATACCTCGACCGGCGTCGAGCGGCTGCGTCTCGCGCTCGCGCAGCGGTTCTATTTCGAACAGCAGCGGGTGACGATCCCGGGGCTCGAGCCGCGGACCGACAACCGCTCCGACCTGCTGCTCGCGGCGTCCGGCGACCTCGGCGGCGGCCACGGCTTCGACGCCGGGATGCAGTACGCGCTGCGCAGCGGGCGCGTGCCGCGCTACGGCGCGGCGTGGCGCTACTGGCCCGACTACTCGACCCCCGGCGACGGCGGGCAGCGCCGCCTGCTCAACCTCGGGGTGCAGTTCCAGTCGAAGGAGTACGCGCAGTGGAGCACCTCCTGGCAGTGGCCGATCTCGCCACGCTGGTCCTCGCTCGCGAAGGTCAACTACTCGTTCCTCACCGAGAAGACCGACCCGGTCACCGGCAACGTCGTCGACGTCAAGCCCGGGCTGGTCGAGGGCCTGCTCGGGCTCGAGTACGCGCAGGACTGCTACACGACCCGGTTCGTCGTGCAACGCTTCGTCACCGCCGAGGGCAAGTTCACCACGGCATTCTTCGTCCAGCTCGACCTGCGCGGCCTTGGCCGGGTGGGAAGCGACCCCTTTGGTATATTGGTCCGCAACATTCCCGGCTACCGGGTGCCGGAGAACACGCCGGCGCCGAGCCGCTTCTATGGTTATGAATGATGAAAGCTGATCTGCGCCCGACCGCGCGTTCGATCCTACGTTCGATCGGTTGCGCGGTGGTGCTCGGGTGCGCCGCGGGCGGCGCGCTCGCCCAGCAGACGCTCGCGTCGGCGCAGCAGCCCAACGCCGGCGACGAGGGCCGCCTGATCGATCGCGTCGTCGCGGTGGTCAACCAGGAGGCGATCACGCAGAGCGAGCTGAAGGCGCGCGTCGCGCTGATCGAGAAGCAGATCGAGGAGCGCCGGCAGGTGTCGCCAGGCGCCGACGTGCTCGAGCGGCAGGTGCTCGAGCAGCTGATCGTCGACCGGCTGCAACTGCAGTACGCCAAGGAAGCCGGCGTGCGACCGACCGAGGCCGAGATCGACCGCGCGCTCGCCGACATCGCCCAGCGCAACCGGGTCTCGCTGCAGGGCATGCGGGCCCAACTCGCCGAGCGCGGCCTCAGCTTCAACGGCTACCGCGAGCAGATCGCGAGCGAGATCACGACGCTGCGGTTGCGCGATCGCGAGGCGCGCGCGAAGGTCTCGGTGTCCGAGGCCGAGATCGACGCGTGGCTCCAGAAGCGGGGTTCGCTCGCGCAGCCCGAATACCAGGTCGGCCAGATCCTCCTGAAGCTCGATGCAGGCGCCGACCCGGCCAGGGTCGCCGAACAGATGGAGAAGGCCAGGCAGATCGCCGAGCAGGCGAGGGGCGGCGCGCCCTTCGATGCGCTCGCGCGCCAGTATTCGAGCGCGCCGGATGCGCTGCAGGGCGGGTCGCTCGGTTGGCGCGGTGCCGATCGGCTGCCCGAACTGTTCGTCCAGGCGGTGACGCCGCTCGCCGAAGGCGAAGTCGCCGATCCGGTGCGAAGCCCGGCCGGCATCCACGTGCTCAAGCTGCTGGCCAAGCGCAGCGGTGCTGCCACCGGCGCGATCGTCGACCAGACGCACGTGCGGCACATCCTGCTGCCCGCGGCCTCGCCGACCGAACTCGCCGAGTCCACCCGCCGCCTCGAGGAGTTCCGGCGCCGTATCGCCGCCGGAGAATCCTTCGAGTCGCTCGCCAGGCAGTTCTCGATCGACGGCAGCGCGGCGAACGGCGGCGATCTGGGCTGGATGTACGCCGGCGAGACGGTGCCGGAGTTCGAGGCGGCGATGAACGCGCTCGCGCCCGGCGAGATCGGTCCGCCGGTGCGCTCGCAGTTCGGTGTGCACCTCGTCCAGGTGCTGGAGCGTCGCAAGGACCAGGCATCGCCCGAGCGGCTGCGCGCGCTCGCCCGCCAGGCCGTTCGCGACCAGAAGGCCGACGAGGCATTCGAGCAGTGGCTTCGCGAACAGCGCGAGCGTGCCTACGTCGAGTACCGGCTGGAGAACGGTTGAGCCGCCCGGCAGGCGCCGTTCGCACCCGCGACGGCGCGATCGCGCGCAAGCGCTTCGGCCAGCACTACCTGGTCGATCGGTCGGTGGTGCAGGCGATCGTGCGTGCCATCGACCCTCGCCCGGGCCAGCGGGTGGTCGAGATCGGGCCGGGCACCGGTGCGCTGACCGCGCCGCTGCTCGAGGCGCTCGCCGTGGCCGGGCCGCCCGGCGCGCCGGTGGCGCTCGAGGTGGTCGAGATCGACCGGGACCTCGCCGGGCGCGTGTCGGCCCGATTCGGCGAACGCGTGCTGCTGCACCGCGCCGACGCGCTCGCCTTCGACTTCGCGTCCGCCCCGGGCGACGAGCGCCCGCTGCGCATCGTCGGCAACCTGCCGTACAACATCTCCAGCCCGCTGCTGCTGCATCTCGCGCAGTGGGCGTCGCGTGTCCGCGACCAGCACTTCATGCTCCAGCGCGAGGTGGTCCAGCGGATCGTCGCGGCTCCAGGCCCGCACATGGGCCGCCTGACGGTGGCGCTGCAGAACGTCTACGAGGTCGTCGAACTGTTCGACGTGCCGCCGACGGCCTTCGATCCACCGCCGAAGGTCGAGTCGGCGGTGATCCGGATGCTGCCGCGCGTCGCGCCGCTGTGTGCCCACCAGGCGCTGCTCGGCGCGCTGCTCGGCGCGGCTTTCGGGCAGCGACGCAAGATGCTCCGCAACACGCTGGCGCCGTGGCTCGCCCGACACCACCCGGACGCCGACCTGGCCGACATGGCGCGCCGCGACGCGAGCCTGTCGCCGCTGGACGACCCGACGATCCGGGCCGAGCAGGTGCCGGTCGGCGCCTGGTGCGCGCTGGCGAACGCGCTCGCGGCCGCTCAGACCTCGCGCTCGATCAGCTCGATCTTGTAGCCGTCGGGGTCTTCTGCGAACGCGATCACCGTCGTGCCGCCTTTCACCGGGCCGGCCTCGCGGGTGATCCGCCCGCCCTTCGAGCGGATCGATTCGCAGGCCCGCGCGGCATTCGGCACGGCGATCGCGATGTGGCCGAAGGCGGTACCCTGTTCGTAGCGGTCGACGCCGTGGTTGTAGGTCAGTTCGATCGTCGCGTGCTCGGGTTCGGCACCGAAGCCGACGAAGGCGAGCGAGTATTTCTGCTCGGGCCGTTCGGTGGTGCGCAGCAGCGACATGCCGAGCGCACCGGTGTAGAAGTCGATCGACTTCTGCAGGTCGCCGACCCGGAGCATCGTGTGAAGCAGTCTCATCGGGGTAGTCTGGTGGTGTGCAGGGAGGTCATGGGGGAAGCAGGCCGTCCGGGTAGCGGTGCAGCTCGTCGCGCGCCGCGTGAAAGCCGGGGTGGATGCGCTCGAGCGTCGACCAGAAGCGCGGGCCGTGGTTCATTTCCTTCAGGTGCGCCACCTCGTGGGCGATCACGTAGTCGATGATGTGCATCGGGAAATGCATCAGCCGCCAGCTGAGCAGGATCTTGCCGTCGCGGCTGCAGCTGCCCCAGCGCGAGCGCGCCGACGAGAGCGCGAGCTGCGTCGGGCGCCGCCCGAGCCGGTCGGCGAACGGTGCCAGCCGCGCCTCGAACAGGCCTCTGGCCTGCTGCTTGATCCAGCCGGTGACCTTCGCCTCGATCCAGGCGGCATCGTCGACGCCGGGCCCGGCGATCCACAGTTCCTCGTCGGCGAGCAGGAAGTGCGTCCGCTTGTAGCGGTCGGTGTAGGGGTTGCAGCGCAGCGTGACCCGGCGCCCGAGCAGCCGGATGTGGCCGCCGTCGGCGTAGCGGGGTGCGCTGCGGGCCCGAGCCCGCTCGAACGCACGCCACTCGGCCTGCTTCTGGACGATCCAGCGGTTCTTCTCCTGGATCGCCGCCTCGATCTCCCGGATCGGCACCCAGCGCGGCGCGCTGATCGTCAGCCCGCGATCGTCGATCTGGAAGCCGATCGTCTTGCGCGTGGAGCGTCGAAGCGAGTAGGCCACCGGCCAGGGGCCGTTGGCACGCTGCACGACGGTGATGCGCGGCTGCTCGACCGGCGGTTGCGAGCGCAGCAGCGGAATCTTGCGGGACTGGCGGGCTCTGGAAGCCATGGGTTCCCCAGTGAAGGCCGGGGAACCGGTCAGGCGGGCTCCCCTCGTTCGGTCGTAGAAGCCGAGAGATTACCGTAATCGCCGGGGCTGATCTCGCGCATTTCTGCCTCGATCCAGGCCTCCACCTCGGATGTCAGGCGTTCCGGACTCTTGTCGGCACTTTCGATCGGCGGGCCGATGGAAACGGTTATCAAGCCCGGGTGAATGATAAATACTTTCTTTGGCCACAGCCGCCCCGCATTGTGGGCGATAGGCACCACTTTGGTGCCTGTGCGAATCGCGAGCCGGGGGCCGCCGCTCTTGTACGGGCCCTGGGTGCCTGGCGGCGTGCGCGTGCCCTCCGGGAACATGATCACCCACCGCCCCTGCGCGAGCTTCTCGCTGCCCTGCCGGACGACCGATTCGAAGGCGTTGCGGCCCTGCGCCCGGTTGATGTGGATCATGTCGAGCAGCGCCATCCCCCACCCGAAGAAGGGGACGTACAGCAGTTCGCGCTTGAACACGAAGCACAGCTGGCGCGGCATCGCCCAGATCAGGAAGTAGGTCTCCCAGGTGGACTGGTGCTTCGGCAGCAGCACCACCGGCTCGTCCGGCAGGTTCGCCATGCCCCTCACTTCCCACCGCACGCCGCAGATCAGCCGCAGCGCGTGGGTCATCGCCTTCGGCCACTGCACCGTGACGCGGTAGCGCACCGGCTGCGGCAGCGGCGCGCACGCGAGGCAGACGAACGCCCACGGGATCACCGTCACCAGTTCGACCAGGTAGAAGGCGAGCGAGCGCAGCGCGGCGATCATCTGCCGCGCCGTCAGGACGTCGCCGCCGGCGCGAGCAGGCGGGTGACGACGTCGGCGAGGTCGTCGGCGACCTGCACGCCGTCGGCGAGCCGGCCGGCGGCGAGCGTCGTCTCGCCATTGCCGCTTCGCACCAGCCAGGTACGCGTGCCGGCGGCGATGCCGGCCTCGATGTCGTGCAGCGAGTCGCCGACCATCGGGGTGTCGGCAGCGCCGGCGTTGAAGCGCTCGAGCACCTCGTTCAGCAGGCCGGGCTGCGGCTTCCTGCAATTGCAGCGCTGTTCGGGCCCGTGCGGGCAGATCGCGATCGCGTCGATCCGGCCGCCGGCGGCCTCGACCTGCCGCACCATGCGTTGATGGATCGCGTTGACGGTCGACATCTCGAGCACGCCGCGCGACAGCGCCGCCTGGTTCGTGACGATCGCGACCTGGTAGCCGGCGTGCGCGAGGCGCGCGAGCGCGTCCAGGCTGCCGGGCAGGAATTCGACGGCGTCCGGACGGTTCAGGTAGCCCTCGACGTTGCGAAGGATCACGCCGTCCCGGTCTAGCAGGATCAGGGGCATGCGCGCGCGGGCCTCGGCGTGTTCACGAATGCAGTCGCGACAGGTCGGCGACGCGATTCATCTGCGCGTGCAGCGCGGCGAGCAGCGCGAGCCGGTTGGCGCGCACGGCCGGATCGTCGGCGTTCACCATCACCTTCTCGAAGAAGTCGTCGACCGGCGCGCGCAGGCTCGCGAGCGCGAGCAGCGTCGCCTCGTGGTCCTCGCGTTCGACGAGCGGGACGAGCCGCGCGGTCAGTGCGAGGAGTTCGTCGTGCAGCCGGATCTCGGCCGCGTCCACCAGGCGCGAGGCGTCGACCGTCCTGCCGAGCGCATCCGACGGCGCCGCGTCGGCGCCGTCCGGCTCGGCCGTCGAGCCGGCCTTGCGCAGGATGTTGGCGATCCGCTTGTTGGCCGCGGCGAGTGCGTCGGCCTCGGGCAGCTCGCGGAACCGGCGCACCGCCTGCAGCCGACGCTCGACGAGGTCGAGCCGGTCGGCGCCGGCCGCGAGCACCGCGTCGACGTCCGCGGCGTCCGAGCCGCGCTCGCGCAGATAGCCCCTGAGTCGCTCGACGACGAAGCCGTTGAGCCCCGGCAGCGACGCGGCCGCGTCGATGCCGTCGACGCCTGCGAGGCCGGCGAAGGCGTCGGCGAGCAGCGACGACAGCGCGAGCGGCAGCCGCTTCTCGAACAGCAGCCGCACGACGCCCAGCGCGTGCCGGCGCAGCGCGAAGGGGTCGCGGTCGCCGCTGGGCAGCGCGCCGATGCCCCAGATGCCGGCGAGCGTCTCGAGCTTGTCGGCGAGCGCCAGCACCGTGCCGGTTGCCGTCACCGGCAACGCATCGCCGGCGAAGCGCGGCTGGTAGTGCTCGGCGATCGCGTCCGCCACCTCGGCGGGCTCGCCGTCGTGGCGCGCGTAGTAGCGCCCCATGATGCCCTGGAGTTCCGGGAACTCGCCGACCATGCCGGTGAGCAGGTCGGCCTTCGCCAGTCGGGCCGCGCGCGTCGCATCGCCCGGATCGACACCCAGCCGCGCGGCGATGCGGGCGGCGAGCGCCTCGACCCGGGTGGTGCGCTGGGCCTGCGAGCCGAGCCGCGCGTGATACACCACTTTCGCGAGTTCGGCGACGCGGGACTCGAGCGGGGCCTTGCGGTCCTGCTCGTAGAAGAAGCGCGCGTCGGCAAGCCGCGGCCTGACGACGCGCTCGTTGCCGTCGACGATGCGCGAGGTGTCGTCGATGGGCATGTTCGACACGATCAGGAATCGCGGCAGCAGCG
Organism: Lautropia sp.; assembly: GCA_050248115.1. Classification (GTDB taxonomy): domain Bacteria; phylum Pseudomonadota; class Gammaproteobacteria; order Burkholderiales; family Burkholderiaceae_E; genus Lautropia. The sequence goes on along the minus strand of JBFWSZ010000002.1, from coordinate 942,136 downwards.
CCCCGTCCGCACGGAACAGCGGAAAGTACTTCTGGTTCGTGCGCATCGTGAGGATCAGGCATTCCGGGGGCACCGCAAGGAATGCGTCATCGAAGCGCCCGACCAGGACCTTGGGCCATTCGACCAGTGCGGTCACCTCGTCGAGCAGCGCCGCGTTCCTCGACGCGTCCTCGTCGCTCGCGCCCAGGCGCGCGTCGAGGGCGGCGGCCTCCCGCGCCAGCGCCTCGTCGATCATGCGCCGTCGTTCGTCGAACGCGGGGACGACGCGGCCCCGGGTCCGGAGCAGCGACGCGTAGTCGTCGGCGTGCGCGATCTCGATGCGCGCGTCGCCCAGGAACCGATGCCCCGAGGTGACGCGGCCCGCCTCGAGGCCGAGCGCCGTGCACGGCAGGATGGCGCTTCCGTGCAGCACCACCAGCCGGTGTGCAGGGCGCACGAAGCTCACGGTCGTCGTGCCGTCGGCGAGCTGGTAGTTCATCCGCTTCGGGATCGGCAACTGCGCGATCGCCTTCGCGATGATCGACTCGATCGATTCTGCGAGCGTCGCGCCCTCGACGGTGCGCTCGTGAAAGAAGCAGGTCTGCCTGCCGTCGTCCTCGCGCGTCAGCGCGCCGAGCCCCTCGCGTTCGAGATCGACGCCCTGCTTGAGCGCCCACTTGAGCAGCGCGACGCTCGGCTTGCCGGCGGCGTCGAGGCCGACCGAGACCGACGGGCCCTTGGTGCGCTGGACGCGGGCGGGCGCCCTGTCGCGCACCGACGGCACCGTGACGCCGAGGCGGCGGGGCGTGCTCCAGATCCGCGGCGCGGCGGCCGGGGTGCCGTCGTCGGCGAGTCCGGCCTCGGCGAGCCCCTTGGCGATCGCGCCCCCGAAGGACCTGCCCAGTTGCTCGAGCGCCCGTGGGGGAAGTTCCTCGGTGAGGATCTCGACCAGCAGCGGCGCGGCCGGCGCGGCGGTGGTGGCCGCGCTCATGCCGCGGCCGTGGCGGGCGAGCCGGCAGCGGACGCCTTCGCGCCGAGCATCGGAAAGCCGAGCCGCTCGCGCGAGTCGTAATACGCCTGCGCGACGCCGCGCGCGAGCTTGCGAACCCGCGCGATGTAGGCGGCCCGCTCGGTCACCGAGATCGCGCCGCGCGCGTCGAGCAGGTTGAAGCCGTGCGAGCACTTCATGATCATCTCGTAGGCGGGCAGCGCGAGCTTCGCGTCGATCAGGCGTGCGGCTTCGCGTTCGTGGTCGTCGAAGTGGCGGAACAGCAGCGCCGCGTCCGACTGCTCGAAGTTGTAGATCGACTGCTCGACTTCGTTCTGGTGGAACACGTCGCCGTAGCTGACGCCCGGTGCCCACTGCAGATCGAAGATGCTCTGCACGCCCTGCACGTACATCGCGAGGCGCTCGAGCCCGTAGGTGATCTCGCCGGTGATCGGCGCGCAGGCGAGCGAGCCGACCTCCTGGAAATACGTGAACTGGGTGACCTCCATGCCGTTGAGCCAGACCTCCCAGCCGAGCCCCCACGCGCCGAGCGTCGGCGACTCCCAGTCGTCCTCGACGAAGCGGACGTCGTTGTGCTTCGGGTCCAGGCCGATCGCGGCGAGCGAGCCGAGGTACAGGTCGAGGATGTCGGGAGGAGAGGGCTTGAGCACGACCTGGTACTGGTAGTAGTGCTGCCCGCGATTCGGGTTCTCGCCGTAGCGGCCGTCCTTCGGGCGGCGCGACGGCTGCACGTACGCGGCGCGCCACGGCTCGGGACCGATCGAGCGCAGGAAGGTCGCGGTGTGGAAGGTGCCGGCGCCGACTTCCATGTCGTAGGGCTGGAGCAGCGCGCAGCCCTGGCGGTCCCAGTAGTCCTGGAGGCGGAGGATGATCTGTTGGAAGCTCAGCATGACTCGAAACCCGGTGCGAACCCGAGATTCTACGATGCCGGCCCGCGGCGCCCGAAGCCCGACGCCGCGGCCAGTCCCGCCAGCGCGAGCGCGAGTGCCGGCCAGTTGCCGGTGCCGGCGTAGGGCGTCAGGCCGGTCCGCCCGGCCACGGTCGCGTCGAGCACGCCCCGGGTGAACGGCGCGAGGGCCGAGCGCACGATGCCGCGATGGTCGATCACCACCGTCGAGCCGGTGTTGGTCGCGCGGATCGTCGGGCGCGCGAGTTCGAGCGAGCGCATGCGCGCGATCTGGAGGTGCTGGCCCACCGCGTGCGAGTCGCCGAACCACGCGATGTTGCTGACGTTCGCAAGGATCGTCGCGCCGTCGCCGCCCTGCAGCGCGGGGATCAGTTCCTCCCCGTAGGTATCCTCGTAGCAGATGTTCGGCGCGATTCGCTGCCCCGCGATCTCGAAGGGCGGCTGCCCGAGCGCGCCGCGGTCGAAGTCGCCGAGCGGGATTCGCATCAGGTCGACGAACCAGCGAAAGCCCCAGGGCACGAACTCGCCGAAGGGCACCAGGTGGTGCTTGTCGTACTGCCGCGTCTCGACGCGGGCGCCGCCGCTGGCGGGCGAGAGCAGCAGCACGCTGTTGGTGACGACGCGCGCAGGCGCGCCGTGCGCCGGCGCGACCTCACGCACCTGGGGCATGCCGATCGCGACCGCGGTGCCGGTGCGCGCGACGAAGTCTTCGATGCGACGCGCGAGCGCGGGCGGCGTCGCCGCCCACGGCTGCGTCCACGCCGTTTCCGGCAGCAGCACCAGCGACGGCCGCGACGCGAGCCGCTCGCTCGCCTCGATCTGCTCGACGTACGCCTGCATCGCCGACAGCGTTCGCGACGGGTCGAATTTCATCGACTGCGGCACGTTGCCCTGCACCAGCCGAACCGCGATCGGTTCGCCGTGCGGGCGCGACCAGTCGACGAGGCCGAGTGCGCCGCCGGCGGCGAACACCAGCGCGAGACCGACGAGCGGACCGATGCGCGCGCGCATGCCCGAAGGCGCGCCGTCGCCGGCGATCGAGGCGCCGACGAGGCCTGCGCACAGCGCGGCCAGCCAGCCGACGCCGTAGACGCCGACGACCGGCGCGAAGCCGCCGAGCGGGCCATCGACGTGCGGGTAGCCGATCGAGAGCCAGGGAAAGCCGGTGAACCAGTAGCCGCGCGCGAACTCGGCCAGCGTGAGCGCGCTCGCGAACGCGAACGCGAAGCGCACCGGCCCGCCGCCGTCGGCCCGCGCGCACAGCCACGCCGCCGCCGCGGGGAAGACCGAAAGATAGGCCGCGAACACGACGACCGCGAGTGCCGCGAGCGCGCCCGGCATCAGCCCGTAGACGTGCATGCTGATGTAGAGCCAGCCGACGCCGACGACGAACCAGCCCATGCCGAACGCGAAGCCCGGCAGCGCCGCGCGCACGCCGCGGCGCGTGCGCCGCGCTTCGTCGGCCGCACCCGTGCGACGCAGCAGCAGCGCGAAGGCCGACAGCGCCGCAAGGTGCGCCCACCACGTGCCGATCGGCGCGAAGCTCAGCGCGTGCGCGGCACCGATCGCGAGCGCTGCCGCCGACGCGAGCAGCGGGCGGGCGGGCGGGCGAGCGAGCCGGCCGGCCTCAGCCGGTCTCGTCACCGGCTTCGGGCGACGGCTCGGGCGGCACGCGCTCGGCGAGCATCAACTGCAGCGATCGCTCGTCGGCGCGGAGCACCTCGAAGCGGATGTTCTCGAGCACCACCGATTCGCCCCGGTGCGGCACGCGCCCGAACTGGTCGGTGACGAGGCCGCCGATCGTGTCGAAGTCGTCGGTCTCGAAGTGCGTGCCGAAGAGCGTGTTGAACTGCTCGATGTCCGCGATCGCGCGTACCCGGTAGCGAGGTCCGTGCGCACCGCCCTCGATCGGAACGATGTGGTCGCTCTCCTCGTCGAAATCGAACTCGTCCTCGATGTCGCCGACGATCTGCTCGAGCACGTCCTCGATCGTGATCAGGCCCGCGACACCGCCGTACTCGTCGACGACGATCGCGATGTGATTGCGATTGACGCGGAAATCGCGAAGCAGCACGTTCAGCCGCTTGCTCTCCGGAATGAACACCGACGGCCGCAGCAGGTCGCGCAGGTCGAAATCCGCGTCGCGATGCACCCGCAGCATGTCCTTCGCGTGCAGGATCCCGATGACGTTGTCGCGCTCGCCCTCGACGACCGGGAAGCGCGAATGCGCGGTCTTGATCACGAGGTCGAGCATCTCGGGCAGCGGCAGGTTGATGTCGATGATGTCCATCTGCGCGCGCGGCACCATGATGTCGCGCGCCGACAGCTCGGCGACCTGCATCACGCCCTCGATCATCGACAGCGCTTCGGCGTCGATCAGGTCGCGCTCCTGCGAGCGGCGCAGCAGCCTGAGCAACTGCGGGCGGTTCTCCGGGGCGCTGCCGAGCCAGTCGGTGAACCGTCCGAAGAGGGTTCCGCTGCTGCTGCCCGAAGGCGGTTCGTTCATGTGATGCGTGGGAGTGGCGACGGGTCGAGGATAACCGGAAAGAACCACCGGATCAAAGACCTTCCCGGGGCGTGCGCGCCGTCGCCGGGCGGTACGGATCGGCGATCCGGAACCGCTGCAGGATTCGTGCCTCCAGGCGTTCCATACGCTCGGCCGCGTCGTCGTCCTCGTGGTCGTGGCCCTGTGCGTGCAGCACGCCGTGCACGACGAGGTGCGCGAGGTGCTCGGCCACCGGGATCCGCGCGCGCGCGGCCTCGTCGCGCACCACCCCGAGGCAAATCACGATGTCGGCTTCGACCACCGGCGCGAGCGCGTAGCAGAAGGTCAGCACGTTGGTCGGCTTGTCGCGTTGCCGGTAGCGCGCGTTCAGCGCCCGCGCCTCGCGGCGGCCGACGAAGCGCAGGAGCAGCCTCGCGTCGTGCCCGAGTGCGGCCCGGGCCCACCGCCGGATCCGGGCGCGGTCGGCCGGAAGCTCACCGGCGTCGTCGTCTATCTGGATCGCGAGCGAGAGCGCGTGCCGCGCGCCCGACTCAGCCCGCACCGTCGTCCCGGTGGTGCTTCTCGTAGGCTTCGACGATGCGCGCGACCAGCGGATGGCGGACGACGTCCTGGCTGGTGAAGTGCGTGAACGCGATGCCCTTGATGCCGGCAAGCACGTGCGCCGCCTCGACCAGGCCGCTGGCCTGGTTTCGCGGCAGGTCGACCTGCGTGATGTCGCCCGTCACCACCGCCTTCGAACCGAAGCCGATGCGGGTGAGGAACATCTTCATCTGCTCCGGCGTCGTGTTCTGCGCCTCGTCGAGGATGATGAACGAGTGGTTCAACGTCCGTCCGCGCATGTAGGCGAGCGGCGCGATCTCGATCAGCTGACGCTCGAACAGCTTCGCGACCCGGTCGAAGCCGATCAGGTCGTACAGCGCGTCGTAGAGCGGGCGCAGGTACGGGTCGACCTTCTGCGCCAGGTCGCCCGGCAGGAAGCCGAGTCGTTCGCCGGCCTCGACCGCGGGACGCGTCAGCACGATCCGCTGCACCGCATCCTGCTCGAGCGCGAGGGCGGCGCAGGCGACTGCCAGCCAGGTCTTGCCGGTGCCGGCCGGGCCGATCCCGAAGCTGATGTCGTGCGCGAGGATGTGCTTCAGGTACAGGTGCTGGTTCGGTGTCCGACCCTGCAGCGTCGTCTTGCGCAAGCGCAGCACGGGGTGCTCGGGGTCGTCGCTGCCGTCCTGCGGGGCGGCACCCGCGCCGGTCGTCGTGCCGATCGTGGTCAGTTCGATCTCCTCGCTCGAGATGGGTTCGCCGGCCTGCTGTTCGAGCCGCTCGAGCGTCTGCACGGCGCGCTTGCGCGCGGCCGACTTGCCGTCGATCTGGAAACTGCCGCCGTGGCGGGTGATCTTCACGTCGAGGCGCTGCTCGAGCTGCCGGAGGTTCCGCTCGAGCGGGCCGCAGAGATTGGCGAGCCGGACGTTGTCGTCGGCGTCGGGGGTGAAGACGCTGGAGGTAGGTGCGGGCTGACCTGGCAATGAAATCCCGGGCGGCGTTTGTCGGAAGCGAGCGCCGGCGCCGACTGGCTCACTCGCGACGATGCATCGCGCCGACGCCGTTGATTGTATCGCCGGTGAACGGCATGGTGTCGACCCCCCGCGGTGTCGTCCCGCCCGACACGGCGCCGATCGAATACGAGAAGCCGAGCGTCTCGGCGCCCGGGCCGAAGAAGCCGCCCTGGATGTTGGCGCGGCAGTTGCCCGAGGTGCAGCCAAGCGGATCCTGCGCGGCGCTGCCGCTGCTGACCGCGATGTTTCCGGCGAAGGTCGACGCGGTCGTCATCCGCAGGTTGGTCGCATCGACGTTCGTCAGGCCGCCGTTGCTCTGCATCCGGTACGACGCCCCGGTGCAGAAATCCACCCGCGCGTCCAGCCCGACGCGCGTCGTCAGGCCCGACCCGAAATGCACGTGCGCTTCGCCGCTGAGCGTGCCGGTCTCCTGGGTGCCGCTCGCGAAGGTCGCGCCGGTCGCGCCGGTCAGTGCGTAGCTCGCCTCGCCGGTCGTCGGCATCGACACCGTCGGTGCGCCGACCAGGTAGTGGATGCCGTTGCGAACGCCGAGCTTGCGCGCCGATTCGATGCCGGCGACCGTCAGCGTCGCGACCCCGTCGACCCAGCGACCCCAGCGCAGGTGCTGGTCGCCACCCGTCTCGACGACGCGCGCCGTTCCGCGCGACAGGCACAGCACCCCCGGGCAGATCCCGATCGACTCGAGGCGCATCTCGTCGTCGAGTTTCACGAGCGCCCCGCTGGTGGGCAACTGCAGATTGTTGCCCCACGGCGTGGAGGGCAGGGTCGTCAGGACGCGGCTCGCCCTGTTCCACCCGGGATGGATCCGGCCGGGCGGCGTCGAACCGCCGCCGTCGTCGTCGTCGTCGCCACCGGTACCGCCACCCGATGAGTCGCCGCCCGAGGAACCCCCGCCGCCCGAGGAACCCCCGCCGGACGAGCCACCGCCGGAGGAGCCACCGCCGGAGGAGCCGCCGCCGGACGAACCGTCGCCGGTCGAGCCGCCGCCGGAGGATCCGCCCCCCGAGGAACCGCCGCTCGACGAGCCGCCATCGGACGAGCCGCCATTCGAGGAACCACCGCCGGAAGAACCGTTGCCGGAAGATCCGCCGTCCGTGGCGCCGCCGCCCGACTGGGAGCCGCCGCTGCCGGATTGGGAGCCACCGCCGTCGACACCACTGCCGCCGCCGGTACCCTCGTTCAGGCTGCCGTCCGGTACGGGAACCTTGCCCGAGCCGACCGGCAAGCCCGCGATCGGTCCGATGCCCACGCCCGCGGACGGTCCGCCGATCGGCCCGCCCGTCAACGGGCCGCCGAGCGTCCCGCCGCCGATCGGACTGCCGCCGAGTGCGAGGCCGTCACCGGGCTGCGCGCCGGTGCCCGCGCCGCTGCCTGCACCGTCGCCCGCCAGGTCGTCTTCTGCCGCGTCGGTGTCTCCGTCCCCGGCGTCGCCGGATCCTTCGTCGTCGCCGCCGCGCTGCACCAGGTCGACTCGATCGCCGCCGGCGACGGGGCCCGCGGCGGGCGCGCCATCGGTTGGGATCGGATCGAACGAGGGTTGGCCCTCGGTCGCGCGACCGCCATCGCCTGCGAACGGTCCGGGGGTGGGTGCGACCGGGCCGGGTGTCACCGGGCGCGGCGTGACCGGGCCAGACGCGACAGGGACCGGTGCGACAGGGACCGGTGCACCTGGGGTTGGTTCGACGGGACTCGGTGCGACCGGGTCTCGCGTGAGCGGGCCGGGGCCCGAGCCGCCAGAGGCCGCAGGGCCGGGCGGAACCGGGGCCGGCCTCGACGGGCCCGGGGGGGCCGGAGGTGTCGCGGGCGCCTCGGCGATCGGTGCGTCTCCGGACGGTGATCCCGCGACCGGCCCGCCGGCGGGCGCGTCGCCGCCATCGGGCGGGTCGGACGGTGCGCCGGTGGACGGTGCGCGGCCAGGGGCGCGTGCAGGGGCTGGCACAAGGGCTGGCTCAGGGGCCGGCGACGGCGCAGGCGCGCGGACCGGCAGTCCTTCGGTCGGCGGCTCGGTCGGCGCCTCGCCACCCGGCCTGCGACCTGGCGGATCGTTGCTTGCGACGGGGCCACTCGGCCCCGGCATTCCCGGACCGGGTACGACGGGCCTCGGTTGCCCGGGAGGTGGTGTCGGCTGGGCCGTGTTGCCGGGGAGGCCGGGGAGGCCGAGAACAGGCGGACCCGCCGACGGCGGGTTGGTGCCCGGCGCGCCAGGCGAGCCGGGACCGCCAGCGTTGCCGCGTCCACCAGGCGTGCCGCGTCCGCTGCCGCCTTCCCCGCTGCGATCGTTCGCGTCGTCGCCCACCCGTTCGTCGAGGCCGCCGCTCGCGCGCCCGCCGTTGCCGCCACCCCCGCCGACGTCGCCCTCGCCCCGTCGATCGCCACCGCCGCTCGACCTGTCACCGCCGTCGGCTGCGCCGCGACCGCTACCGCTGCCGTCACGGCCGCCGCCGCCACCCCCGCCGGGGTTGCCTCCGCCACCGCCATTGGCCGAACCACCGCCGGCACCGCCATTCCAGTCGGTGTCGTCGGTTGGTGGTCGCGTGGCGGTGCAGGGCGCTCCCGGCGAACAGCCGTCCGGCGAGATCAGCGCGGTCGGCATGCCGTCGCTGGTGCGCTGCTCGTTGACGCCGAAGGCGTTGTCCATCCCCACGTCGGCGAGGCGATCCGCCAGCGCCGCCGCAGGATCGTCGTCGGACGAGGGGTTCCGGCGCTTGGGGCGATCCGACGCGCCGGGCGACGCGCTGCCTGCGAGGCCGCCCCGATCGGCGCCGCCGGCGGCATCCTCGGTGCCGGCCTTGCTGCGGGACCCGGCGGGATCTGCGGCAACGACGTCGATCCTGCCGGCCCGCACGCCCGACTTCGGGGCCGGCGCGGACGGCAGCGTCAGACCGACCGGATTGCCCTCGCCGGGGGATACGGCGGCGACCGGCTGCAGCGCTGGCGCCGTAGCAGGTGCGCCGGCCGACGCGCCCGGTGTCGGGTCGAGGTCAGGCGGGGCCGTGCGGCCGGGCGTGGGCGCTACCGAGCCTGCACCGGTCCGATCCTGCGACGGCAGCCGCACCGCGCCCTTGGTCGTGCCGGCGAGCGCGGGTGTCGGGGCGAACAGGTTGCCACTGCCGAGCGCGATCCGATCGCCGCTGCCGCCGGCATTCGACGGGCTGCCGCCGTCGGGACCGCTACCGGGGCCGCCGCCGGGATTGCCGCCGGGACCGCCGCCGTCGGCGACGCGCGTCGTCCCGCCAGGCGACGTCGGGGCGGGTGCGGTGCTCATCTGCGGCCGGTCGCTGGTGGGCACCGGCACGGCGTTTTCCCCGGCGACGTAGGCGGCGCCGCCGGCCGACACCTCGAGTTCGCCGGCCGCGTTGAAGACGACGACCCGCCCCTGGTTCACCGCGACGCGCAGGCCCGCGCTCCGACCCGGGTAGCAGGCGGGATCGCAGACGGTTTCCTCGACGACGAACTGCGTGCCGCGGATGCCGACCGACGCGGTCGGCGTGGTGAGCCTGAAGTCGTCGGGATCGCGCTTGCCGACGGCGCCGGAGATCGTGCGCAGCGCACCCTGCATCAGCGCGAAGAAGCCCCGCTGCCGCTCGCCGTCGTAGCGGTACTCGTCGATTCGAAAGCGCGTACGCGGCTGAAGCGAGAAGAGGGCGCCGTCGGTGAAGCGGATCTGGACGCGCCCGTCGTAGCCGGTGACGAGCGTGTCGCCGCTCCCGACCATCGTGCCGCTGGACGGGCGAACGGTCTCGGGTGCTGCGCCCGCCCGCACCCGCTCCATCGTGACGTTGCCGACGACGAGCAGCAGCTGACCTTCGTTCGCCAGCGCGAGCAGCGGCGCCGCGAAGCACATCGCGAGCCCGAGCAGGAGTCGTCGGGCGAACGTCGTCGACACGCGAACGGCGCCGCGTCCAGATGCCGCGCGCACCGCGCTCACCGATTCAGAACCGGTAGCGCGCGCTCAGCTGGATCTGGGTCCGGGAAAAATCGTTGGGCCCCAGATTCGACGCATTGCGCGTGTAGCTGATCTGGGGCGAGATCGAAAGGTGCTTGTCGAGTTCGCGCTCGGCGCCGATCCGGATCTCGGTCTGCGTGTCCGAGCGGACCTGGCCGAAGAACGAATCGGCGGCATCGTGGTGGCGCTTCTCGATCGACACGCTCGCCGAGCCGCGCCACTTCGGCGCGAGCTGGCGGCTCGCGGCCGCGCGAAAACCGAACAGGCCGAAACTCAGTTCGTCCAGGCTGCCGGTGACCGACTCCTTGCCGACGTAGGCATTGCCGATCAGGACGGTGTTCGCCTTGTCGTCGAGGCCGCGGACGTAGGTGGCGCCGAGCACGGTGCGGTTCGCATCGCGCGCGCCCTGGTCCGGGAATCGAAGGGCGAACCATTGCGCGTAGACACCTGCCTGCGAGCGGCGGTCGAGCTCGCGCTGCCACTGGCCGGAAACGCCGGTGGCACTGCGAAACCTCGAATCGTCGAGCCAGAGCTGCTGCAATTGGACACTCACCGAGTAGCGATCCCGTTCGCGCGTCGTCACCAAGCCGCCCGACGCCTCGACGGACCCCAGATCGGTATTGTGCTGGCTGGGGTTGATCCTGCGGCTGGCGGCGGCGCCGACCGTCCAGTCGGTGCGACCGTCCAGCGGCGCGACGTACTGGACCTGGCCGGCGACCGAATGAAAGGTGCTTTCGCGGGGACGACTGGCGGCGAGCGGCGTGAGCGCCTGGCCGTCGCCGAGCACCCAGCGGTCGAGGCTGCTCCCAAGGTTGACGTTGTCGTCGTAGCCCAGGCCGAGTTCGACCGACGCGGTCCAGCGGCGCCGCTCGCGCGCATCGGGCTCGGCGAGGATCGCGAGGTAGCGATCGATGGTGCTTCGAACCTGCTCGGGCAGTTCGCTTCGCGCGACCGTCTGGAACTCGCGGCGCGCCGAGTCGGTCTCCTGCATCGCGAGGAAGGCGCGCGCGATCTCGGCACGGGCGAGGGTGTTGCCCGGGTTGACCGCGAGCACGCGCTCGAGCGCGATCGTCGCCCGGCCCGGGTCGCCGCTGTCCAGCGCCGCGATGCCGAGCAGGTAGTCGAAGTCCTCGTTGCCGGCGTGTCGGTTCGTGTGCGGCTCGAGCAGCGCGTAGGCGCCGCGCGGATCGCCGGCGCGCAACCGAGCACGGGCGGCCTCGAGCAGTTCGCGCAGCGCGGGATCGGTCGTGGCGCCGCCCGATGCGCCCGACGGCTGCGCGTCGCGTGCCGGCTGTGCGCCGACACCGGGGGACGGCGCCTGCGCGAGCAGCGGCGCGGCGTGCGCCACGCCGCGCGCGCCGAGCGTCGCGAGCCCGATGCAGGTGCCGACCGCGAACAGGAACAGGGCCGGGCTCAAGCGCGCACCAGCCGTCCGCGAAGCGAATGCGGCATCGCCTCGACGATCTCGACCTCGACCATGCGCCCGACCAGGTGCGCGGGGGCGGCGAAATTGACGACGCGGTTGTTCGCGGTACGCGCGCACAGTTCGCGCGCGTCCTTTCGGGCGTGACCCTCGACGAGCACGCGCTCGGTGCGTCCGACCATCGACGCGCCGACGGCGTCCGTGTTCGCCTGCAGCTTCGCGAGCAGCCGCTGCAGGCGCTCGACCTTTGTCTGCTGCGGGGTGTCGTCGGGAAGGTCGGCCGCGGGCGTGCCGGGGCGGGGGCTGTAGATGAAGCAGAACGACTGGTCGAAGCCGACCTTGTCGACGAGCGCGAGCGTCATCTCGAAGTCGGCTTCGGTTTCGCCCGGATAGCCGACGATGAAGTCGGACGACAGGCAGATGCCCGGCTTCGCCGCGCGCAGGCGCCGGACGATCGACAGGTACTCGAGCGAGGTGTAGCCGCGCTTCATCGCCGACAGGATCCGGTCCGAGCCCGACTGCACCGGCAGGTGCACCTGCGGCGCGAGCTTGTCCAGGCGCCGGTGCGCGTCGATCAGCCGCTCGCCGAACTCGCGCGGGTGGGAGGTCGTGTAGCGGATGCGCTCGATCCCGGGGAGGTCGTGCACGTAGTCGAGCAGCGTCGCGAAGTCCGCCGGCGCGTCGTGCCCGTCGACCCGGCCCAGGTACGCGTTGACGTTCTGGCCGAGCAGCGTCACCTCGCTCACGCCCCCGGCCGCAAGGCGCGCGACCTCGACGAGCACGTCGTCGAAGGGGCGGGAGATCTCCTCGCCGCGGGTGTAGGGCACGACGCAGAAGCTGCAGTACTTGCTGCAGCCTTCCATGATCGACACGAAGGCTGCGCCGCCCTCGGTGCGCGGCGGCGGGAGCGCGTCGAACTTCTCGATCTCGGGAAACGAGACGTCGACCTGCGCGCGCCCGGTCTCGCGCCGCTGGCGGATGAGCTGCGGCAGCCGGTGAAGCGTCTGCGGTCCGAACACGACGTCGACGTACGGCGCCCGCGCGACGATCGCCTCGCCCTCCTGGCTGGCGACGCAACCGCCGACGCCGATCAGCAGGTCCGGACGCTCGCGCTTGAGCAGCCGCATCCGACCGAGGTCGGAGAACACCTTCTCCTGCGCCTTCTCGCGCACCGAGCAGGTGTTGAAGAGCACGATGTCGGCGTCGGCCGGGTCGTCGGTCAGGACGGTGCCCTCGGCCTGCGCCAGCAGGTCGCGCATGCGGCCGCTGTCGTACTCGTTCATCTGGCAGCCGAAGCTGCGAAGGTAGAGCTTGCGCGGTGCGCGGGCGTCCATCGATTCAGCGGATCCGTGAAGGTGCCATCGCGTCGCGCACGGCTCAGTTCGCGCCACGCGCCTTTCGGGCGGCGATCAGCCGCTGGCGATCGGCCAGCTCGGCATCGTTCAGCTGCCACGCCTCGACGACCTCGCCGATCGCGCCGCGCACGTAGGCGACCACCAGCGGGGTGCCCGAGATCGACGCCGGCACGACGATGCGGTTGAGCAGGTCGTACAGCCTGAAGCCGGGGCCCAGCGTCACCGCGGCGCCGTCCAGCGTTGCCTGCGGGAAATTGCCGATCTTCAGCGTGCCCAGGTTCGCCGCCTCGGGGATCGCGCGACTCGACGCCTGCGCACGCGCCTCGACGCCGGACAGCCCCGTCAGCGCGGTGAACGCCGACGGCAGCAGGTTGACCAGCAACAGCGCGACCGCGGCGGCGGCGAGCCGGGCAATCACCGCGGCGACGGCGAGCCGGGCAATCACCGCGGCGACGGCGGCAGGGCGCTTGCCGGACGGCCGGCAGGCGAGGGGTCGGTACGCGAAGGGGCTCACGTCGGCGTCGTCTTCCTCGAGGGCGAGACGCCGATTCTAGACTGCGCGGAGCCCGCGTCGCCGCGCGCCGTCGCGGGTTACCCTAGGAGGCTGTCGGGTGATGGAACGCCTTGCGCCTCATCACGCATCGCTTCGTCGTGGGCGCGTTCCATCACCCGACAGCCGCCTCGCACCCCCGGCGCCGGCGCCACGCCGCGCGCGCCGGGCCTTCCGGAGAACGACGATGAACCTGCTTCGAGGCCTCGCGGCGCTCCTGCTGTTCCAGGCACTGGGCGAGGCCGTGGCCCGATTCGCGCACCTGGCGCTGCCCGGGCCGGTGATCGGCATGGTGCTGCTGCTGCCACTGCTGCAGTGGCCGGCGGTGCGCCGGGTCGTCGCGCCGGGTGCCGACGCGCTGCTCGCGCACCTGTCGCTGCTCTTCGTGCCGATCGGCGTCGGCGTCGTCACCCACCTCGACGTGCTCGCCGCGCACGGGCTCGCGCTGTTCGTCGTGCTGGTGCTGTCGACCTGGGTCGGCCTCGCGACGACCGCGATGGTGCTGAAGCTCGCGCTGAAGCCGGCGGCCGGCGTGGGTGTCGGAGAGGGCGCCGATGGCTGAGGTCGTCGAGTTGTGGACCTACCTCGCGTCGACGCCGCTGTTCGGCCTCACCGCGACCTTGCTCGCCTACGTGCTCGCGAGTGCCGTGTACGCGCGGCTCGGGAGCCCGGCGTGGGCGAGCCCAGTGCTGTGGTCCGTCGTCGCGATCGGCGCCGTGCTTCTGCTGAGCGGCACCGCCTACCCGACCTACTTCGCCGGCGCCCAGTTCGTGCACGTGCTGCTCGGGCCCGCGGTGGTTGCGCTCGCCTGGCCGCTGTGGCAGCGTCGCCACGCCTTGCGTGCGCAGGCGCCGGTGCTCCTGCTCGCGGCGGTCGCCGGCGGCGGCGCCGCGGTGGTGGCTGCCGTCGTGCTCGGCCGGATCGCGGGGCTGCCGGCGTCGGTGGTGCTCTCGTTGGCGCCCAAGTCGGTGACCGCGCCGGTCGCGATGGGCGTCGCCGGCGAGCTGGGCGGCGAGCCGGCGCTCGCAGCGGTGTTCGCGGTGCTCACCGGCGTCGTCGGCGCCGTCTCCGGCAAGCTGCTGTTCGATCGGCTCGGCATCGTCGACTGGCGCATCCGCGGATTCGCGATCGGGACCGCCGCGCACGGCATCGGCACCGCCCGCGCGATGCAGGTCCACGCCGAGGCGGGCGCCTACGCCGGCCTCGCGCTCGGCCTGCAGGTGCTCGTCGTGCCGCTGGCGATCTGGCTGGTGCCGATGCTCCTGCGCTGGCTCGGCTGATGCCGGCCCGCCGCGCATCCGCGGCGCGGTCCCGCGCATAGTTCTTGCCATGAGGCCCACCGGTGCGACAACATACCCGGAAGCAGCCGGTCCGGCCACGGGGTACCTCCTTGACCGATCTCACGCCCGCCAGCGGGTTCGACCACGACGACGTGCTGCTGGCCATCGCCCGCGGCGAACGCTACGCACTGCGCGCGCTGTACCAGCAGGAATCGCGCTGGATGCTCGGGGTCGCGATGAAACTCCTGCGCGACCGTCAGGCGGCGGAGGACGTGCTGCACGATGCCTTCGTGCAGATCTGGCGGGCCGCGGGCACTTTCGACCCGGCGCGTGGCTCGGGTCGCGGCTGGTTGTACACCGTGGTACGGCACCGCGCGCTCGAAACGCTGCGCAAGGATGCGCGGATGACGACGCTGGCCTCCGAGGACATCGAGGCGCTCTCCGATCGCGTGCAGGCCGCGGCGCCCGCCGACGCGCCCGATCCGTTCGCGGCCGACGGTGCCGACCTGGAGCGTTGCCTGGATGCGCTCGACGAGCGCAAGCGCGAGTGCATCGTCGGCGCCTTCGTGCACGGACTGACCCACGAGCAACTCGCGCGCACGCTCGGCGCGCCGCTGGGCACCGTCAAGTCGTGGGTGCGCCGAGGACTGCTCGCGCTTCGGGAGTGCCTGTCGTGAGCGCGGCGGAGGCGTGCCGATGAACCTCGACGATCCCGAAGACCGTCTGGTCGCGAGCGGCGAGTTCGTGCTGGGCACGCTCACGCCGCAGGAGACCGACGCGGTGATCGCGCGGATGAGCGTCGACGCGCAGTTCGCCGCGATGGTCGCGTACTGGCAGGAGCGGCTGCTGCCGATCGCGCGCCGCACCACCCCGGTCGAGCCCTCGCGGCAACTCTGGCAGCGCATCGATGCGGCGGTGCTCGCACTTCCCAGGGGGAGCGAGGCCGGCGGCACCGCCACCGCATCCGCGGCTGCCCGACCGGTGTCGACCCGGCGCGCGGAGGAGGGGGCGGCGGAGCGCGACCGGCCCGCGCGCGGCGCGCGTACGCCCGTCTGGCAGCGGCTCGGCTGGTGGCGCGCGATCGGTGCGCTCGGCATGGCGATGTCGCTGTTGCTGGCGGTGCTGCTGGTGCGGCAGGCGACGGCACCCGACGCAGTGCCACCGGCCTACGTGGCCGCGCTGCAGGCCGGCGACGGCAGCGCGGGATGGCTCGTGCAGGCTGCCGCCGACGGCCCGGTGCGGCTCGTGCCGCTCGCGCCGCCGGGCCAGCCGCCCGCTGGCCGCGCTTGGGAGCTGTGGACGAAACCCCAGGGCGCGGACGCGCCGACCTCGCTCGGGCTCGTCCCGGCCGGCAACACGCTCCTCGTGCCGCGCGCTGCGCTGCCTGCGCTCGAGGACGGTCAGCTCTTCGAGATCTCGCTCGAACCCGAGGCAGGCTCCCCGACCGGCCGGCCGACCGGGCCGGTGCTCTTCATCGGGAAGGGGCGTCGGATCTGAGCCCGGTCGCCGCGGGCCTTCAGTCAGCGACGACCTGGAACGATATGCGCGCGAAGCGCTGGCGCGTGATTGAGGCGGGCAGCCCCATCGTCGACGGGCTAGTCGACAGGGCGCTCAAGCGGACAGCGCCCGCCGCAGCACCTCGAAGACGCGTGTGTCTTCGCACTGCGCGACGTTGAAGCGCACGAAGCCCGCCGCGTCGCGCGATTCGCTGAACGCATTGCCCGGTGCGAGAACCACGCCCTCGCGAAGGCAGGATCGCGCGAGCGCGGTCGCATCGACACCCGTCGGCAGCCGTCCCCACACGAACATGCCCGCCCTCGGCACGGTCCACGGCACGATGCCGACGGCGTCGAGCCTGGCGATCGTACGCTGCATCGCGCCGGCGAGTCGCCCGCGCAGTGTCTCCAGGTGCCTGCGATACGCGCCGTCGGTGAGCGCCGCCAGCAGCACCGCGGCGGCGAGCCGGCCGCCGCCGAAGCTGGTCGCGATCTTCAGGTCGACGAGTGCATCGATCCAGTCCGCGCGCGCGGCGACGTACCCGCAGCGCAGCGACGCCGACAGCGTCTTCGAGAAGCTGCCGATGTGGATGACGCGCGAGAGCCCGTCGAGCGCCGCCAGCCGGGCCGCCGGCACGATCTCGAGGTCGGCGAAGATGTCGTCCTCGACGATGACCAGCTTCGAATCGTCGGCCAGCCTCAGCAGCCGGTGCGCGCTGGCCGGCGACAGGATCGCACCGGTGGGATTGTGGATGCCGCCGTTGGTGACGTAGAGCCGCGGCGCATGCTCGTGCAGCGCCTTCTCGAACGCGCCGAGGTCCGGCCCCTCGGGCGTGAAAGGCACGCCGACGATCTTCGCGCGATGCGCGCGCAGCAGCGCGTGGAAGTTGAAGTAGCACGGGTCGTCGACCAGCACCGTGTCGCCGGGTTCCAGCAGGAGGCGGCAGATCAGGTCGATCGCCTGGGTACCGGACTCGGTCAGCACGATCTGGCCCGGCGGCGCGTCGATGCCGAAGGACGCCATTCGCCGCGCGAGCACCTCGCGCAGCGCGGGCAGCCCCGCCGGTGTCGCGTAGCCCGTCAGCACCGACGCATCGGCCCTGGCGATCGCGCGAAGCGCGCGGCGCATCCCGGCTTCGAACATCCAGTCGGGCGGGAGCCAGCCGCACCCGGGCATCGGCACCCCGTCGTCGGCCGCCAGCGCCTCGCGCGAGATCCAGAGCGGGTCGACCTCGCGCTCGCGGCGCGGACCGATTTCGGACAGGGCCAGCGGTGCCACCGGCCCCGCCAGATAGAAGCCCGCGCCCCTGCGCGCGATCACCAGGCCTTCGGCCGCGAGCCGCTCGTAGGCCTGCACGACGGTGGAGACCGAGAATCCGGTCGCCCGCGCCTGCGCGCGCACCGACGGCAGGCGCGCGCCCGGCGGGATCGAACGCGACGCGATCCTCGACCTGACCGCGTCCATCACCTGGTCGATGCGGGTTCGGGCTTGCGTCATTCGTGCGGCTCCGGTTGAAACTGTACTGAAGCCAATACCAGTACAGTTCATTCGTATTGTATTGAACTGTGCATGGTGGTGTGGACGATATCGTGCTGTACTGCGGCGCCACGACGGAGAGGTGGACGATGGGCAGGACAACCAGTGCGTGGTTCAACGGGTCGATCGGCGTGCTGATCTTCGCCGGCTCGCTGCCGGCGACCCGGGTCGCCGTGCTCGACTTCGATCCGGTCTTCCTCACCTGCGCCAGGGCGGTTCTCGCTGCGCTGCCAGCGATCGCGCTCCTTCTCGCGACGCGGCAGGCGCGTCCCGCGCGCACCGACCTTTCGTCACTGGCCGTCGTCGCGCTCGGCGTCGTCGTCGGGTTCCCGCTGCTCACCGCGCTTGCGCTCCGGCAACTGCCGTCGGCCCACGCGATCGTCTTCATCGGCCTGCTGCCGCTGTGCACCGCGATCTTCGGCGTGATCCGCGGCGGCGAGCGGCCGCGTGCGGCGTTCTGGCTGTTCGCGATGCTGGGCGCGCTGTGCGTATCCGGCTTCGCCGCGCGAGACCTCGACGCGGCGGCGCTCGACGGGGATCTCGCGATGCTCGCCGCCGTCGTCGTCTGCGGCCTCGGCTATGCCGAGGGGGCCCGACTGTCGCGCCGCCTGGGCGGCTGGCAGGTGATCAGCTGGGCGCTCGCGCTGGCGCTGCCCGCGATGCTCGGCGGCGCAGTGTTCACCGCGCCCACGTCGCTCGCGCACGTCGGCGCACCGGCCTGGCTCGGCCTCGCGTACGTGTCGCTGTTCAGCATGCTGATCGGCTTCGTGTTCTGGTACCGGGGGCTGGCGCAGGGCGGCATCGCCGCCGTCGGCCAGTTGCAGTTGCTGCAGCCTTTCGTGGGATTCGGGCTGGCGGCGCTCCTGCTCGGCGAGACGGTCAGCTGGTCGATGCTGGCGGTGACGCTGGGCGCGGTCAGCTGCGTCGCCGGGGCGAAGGCCTTCGCGCGCTGATGCGTGCGCGCCGCGGGTGGGGGGCGAATCGCCGCGCGCTTCGGTCCCGGATACAAGAATGGGCCAGGTCGACGTCGACCTGGCCCTTCGGATACGGGTGGTGGCGAATCAGGGACTCGAACCCCGGACCTGCGGATTATGATTCCGCGAAAGAGCCGTTGATTGGTGTTTACGCGATTTGCTTACACTCCCTAAAAATCCCTTCAAATCAATACGATAGGTCGTATAATCGCTCCGTAAGTCATTGACGCATATTCCGCCATAGGGCAGAAATTTGCTTACATGGCTGCTTACACGGGATGGGGCGAGCATGGCCAGGGAGAGACTGACGGCGGGGCGGATCGCGGCGTTCAAGTGCCCGCCGTCCGTGAAGCAGGCGTTTCTGTGGGATACCGACGTGCGGGCACTTGCGCTCCGCGCGACCGCTGCCGGGGCGAAGGCGTTCGTATGCCAGCACCGGCTTGACGGAAAGTCGGTCAGGATCACGATTGGCAAGCCTGCCGACTGGTCGATAGACGAAGCACGGCGAAAGGCGCGCGAGTTCCTGCGCGATGCTGACGAGGGCACCGATTCGCGCGAGAAGCGCATGCAGACCGTCGCCGCCGCCCGATCCCGGCGCGAGGCCGAGCTGGCCCGCACGGTGCTCGCCCGCGATGCGTGGGATGCATACCTCAAGGCAAGAATGGCCGAATGGGGCGGACGGCACCTGCTCGATCACCAGAAGCTTTCGCAGGCCGGCGGCGAGAAGCCGAGGCGCGGCGTGAAGGGCGGGGCGGCCGGCGGCGTCCTGACGAAGGCTGGGCCGCTGCACGCGCTGCTTGCTCGCAAGCTGGCGGCGCTCGACGATGCCACCATTAAGGCGTGGGCCAAGCACGAGGCGGGGACGCGGCCGACACGGGCCAGGTTGGCGCTGAGGCTGCTCGAAGCGTTCATGACGTGGTGCGCACAGCAACCCGAGTACCGCGCCGCGCTGGCCGGCGCGAACCCGGCGAAGAACGGCGAGGCGAAGAAGGCGCTCGGAAAGCCGAAGGCCAAGCGCGACGTGTTGCTGAAGGAGCAGTTGCCGGCGTGGTTCGGCGCAGTGCGCGCAATTGCGAACCCCGTGCACGCGGCTTACTTTCAAGCGCTGCTGCTCGCAGGGTGCCGGCCAAGCGAAATGCTTGCACTGAAGTGGGACGACATCGACGAGCGTTGGCGCAGCCTGCGCATCCGCGACAAGGTGGACGGCGAGCGCATGATCCCGCTAACCCCCTTCGTCTGGAGCGTGCTGGGCGCTTTGCCGCGCCGAAATCAGTGGGTGTTTTCGAGCCTGGTCATTGACGACGGGCACGTCGCCTATCCGACATCCGTGCACACCGACGCCTGCAAGGTCGCCGGCCTCGACGGCTTGACCCTGCACGGCCTGCGCCGGTCGTTTCGCAGCCTGTCCGAATGGTTGGACATTCCGACAGGCGTCGTCGCGCAGATTCAGGGGCACAAGCCAAGCGCGACCGTCGAGAAGCACTATGCCGTCCGGCCGCTCGACCTGCTGCGCGTTCACCACGAGCGGTTCGAGGCATGGGTGATCGAGAAGGCGGGACTGACCATGCCCGCCGCTGACCCACGCGACTTGCGGGTGGTGCAGTGATCGCCCGCGAAACCAAGCGGTGGGGAACCGGCCAGGACGCAGAGACGGCGAGCCTCGCGTTACTCTACAAGGGCTGGCCGCGCGGCTCAGACGAAGAGAACCGTGAGCGAGAAGAGGAATTCAATCGACGCCGGAATGCAGCCGGCCGCTATTCGGTCGCGCAAGCTGCGGCCTGTCTGGCATCCGCATGCCGCACTTTGCTCGAAGGTGCCCAGGTGACGGTTGAGCAGGCGATTCGTCGCGGCGACCTTCCAGCTTACACAATGGGATCGGCGCTGCGAGTGCCGCCGCCGGCTGATCGAGCATTTGGCGAATGGGCCGGCTGGCATGAGGTCATTGCGCCTGACCTGAACCGTTGGCTCGAGACGATGCCTGATATGTCGTTTCGTTTCCCTAGTGCGCCAGGCGCATCCGCGCCAAGGCGCGTCTACAGACATGGGCGCGACGACGTACTGTCCGTTGTCATCGAGGCCGCGGTCAAGCATTGCGGTACGGACAGTGCTGGCCCTGTGTTTCAGACGCTGCACGCGTGGGCACTGGAAGAACGCGCGCCATTCACAGGCGAGGTCGGCGAGGTTGGGGGGCTGCACTTCAACGACGCGGCGACTCGCAAAGTCGGCGTGCTGACGAAGGCGAATTTGACGCATCGACTGTCCCGAAGGCGTCAGCGAGACTCGCGGCAAATCGCGTGAAATCGCGCCAATTCGCGCGAGCGTCGACTCGTATCGAGCCGGCGGATACGGTGGCGGCTTCGATCAACACGGAGTCGTCACAATGCCATCCATTCACGATCAATGCGCACCGGGAGTTCAGTCCCCAGTCGCAACCGCGCTGGCAGCGCTCGCCGCCGCGCTGCAAGAGAACGGCGAGATGCGAGCGCCGGCGCCGGTCGCTACACCGATCGAGGTCCCGCGCGTAACGCTCACCACTGAGGAAGCCGCTGCCGCTCTGCACCTGCGACCGCAGACACTTCGCAAATGGGCCTGTCTTGAAGCCGGTCCGCTTCGTCCGGTACGGGTCAACCGCCGGCTTCATTGGCCCGCTGCTGCGATCAATCGCTTGCTCGCGGGAGAATCGGCATGAGCGCCGTTCTCGTAAAGGCCTTGCCGGTTCAGTCGGCAGTTGAGCACACCCTTGCGACGCTCTATCGTGAGATCGACGAACTGAAACCCGTCCGAGCCGTCTTCGAGCATGCCGAGCGGGAACGCGAAGCCGTCATTGTGCGGATTGCTGAGCAAGCGCTAACCGTTGCTCGGGTTGCCGAGAGCCTGGCGAATGATGAGCGTGCCTGCGCAGATGCCGACCTGGACGTTGTTGACCAGGCGCTCACTGCAAGCGACGCGGTGCTTGCGAAGCTGAACACAGAGGCGTCATCGAAGCGCGCACGGCTCGATGCGCGTCGCAAGTTGCTCACCGAAGCCGAGATTGAAGCGCGTCGACTGGCGAGCCTGCGCGACGAGCTCGACGCGGAACTGCGCTCACGACGCTCGCAGGTGCAGGCGCTTGCCACGCGCGAAGCCGCGGCCCGAATGCTCGAAGCCGTGCGCGAGGTTCCGCTCGACCGCTTCGACATTCGCCGGGTTCTCGAATGCGCTGACCGGGCGCTTTTCGCATGACCGCGGCGCCTGATACCTGCGCGCCACTGCTCGTACGAGTAGTGCTGAGATCACACGAGCCGTCCCCTCGCGCGAGTCAACAGAAAAGTCCCGGCATCGGTCGGCCGAGGAATTCGTGATCACCGCGCTCGACATCCGGGTCGTCGCGCGCGCAGCTCTTGCGGACGCCGATGTCCTGGTGCCACGCTGGCTGCCAGACGGCCGGCTCGAAGGTCGAGAGTGGTCTGCACTGAACCCCATGCGGGGCGACACGAGGCGGGGGTCCTTCAAGGTCAATTTGGCGACTGGTCAGTGGTCTGACTTCGCGACGGGCGACTGTGGCGGCGACTTGGTTGCGCTGTTCGCGTACCTGTTCACCGGCGGCGACCAGGGCCAGGCGGCGCGGGATCTCGGCGAGATCCTGTCGATCAAGCCGCCCGAAAAGATCGTCTCGATGCAGGCCGAGAAGAAGGCCCGCACCGATTGGACGCCAATCACACCCGTGCCCGACGATGCGCCGCGCGCGCCGGTCGCGCACAGCCACCGTGGCCGGTACCAGACGTCATGGGCTTACCGATACGCCAGCGGCGCGCTGCTGGGCTACGTGTGCCGTTTCGTCACGTCCGATGGGGGCAAGGATCTGATCCCGCTCGTTTGGGCTCGCAACGGCCGCACCGGTGCCACCGAGTGGCGCTGGCAGCAGTGGTCGATTCCGCGGCCGATGTTCGGCCTGCACTGGCTCGCGGAGCGGCCGACGCTGCCGGTGCTGATCGTCGAGGGCGAGAAGTGTGCGCAGGCCGCGCACTCGTTGCTGGGTGACCTGTTCGCGGTCGTTTCATGGCCGGGCGGCAGCAAGGCGGTCGCCAAGGTCGATTGGTCGCCGCTCAAGGGCCGCCAGGTGGTGATCTGGCCCGACTGCGACGCGCAGCAGGACAAGGCGCAACTGGTTATTCTGCCCGCACACCAGCAGCCGGGGATCGTCGCCGCCGAACAGATCGCGACGCTGCTGCAGGAACACGAAGCGGCCGTGTCCATCGTCGAGATTCCTGACCCGGGCGCAGTGCCGTCCGGATGGGACGTGGCCGATGCGATCGTCGAGGGATGGGACCTCGAGCGCATGACGGCGTTCATTGCGCGCACCAGGCCGCCCCGAGGCGGCAAGCCTATCCTGCGTGCAGACGTCGTCGATCTGCAGCGCGCGCCCTCGGCGACATCGGCTGCGCGGGCGGGGCAGGAGTGGCGCCAGGCCTTGCTGATTCGCCGACATCTGATCACGAGCTGCTTGTCGAATCTGGTTTTGATCCTGACCCACGATACGGCTTGGCAGGGCGTCTTCGGATTCGACTCATTTTCAATGAGAACGATGAAGCTGCGGGCGCTTCCTGGGCGCCCGGAGCGGCTTGGCGAGTGGAACGACGTCGACACCGGGCACACGATCATCTGGCTGACCGCGCGGTACTCGATGACGCCGGACGTTGGCATCGTCGACCAGGCCATCGAGCTTGTCGCGCAGGAGAACGCATTCCATCCGGTGCGCGACTACCTGGCTGGCCTGCGGTGGGACCGTACGTCGCGGATCGACACCTGGCTCGAGGACTACCTCGGGGTCGAGCGCACCGAATACACGGCACGCGTCGCACGCTGGTTCCTGATCGGCATGGTTGCGCGCGTGATGCAGCCAGGGGTGAAGTTCGACAGCTGCCTCGTGCTCGAGGGCGCACAAGGCCGGCGCAAGTCGAGCGCGCTCAAGGCGCTTGCCGGTGAGTGGTTCAGCGACACCGAACTCGACCTGTCGAACAAGGACGCCATGAGCGCGATCCGCGGCAAGTGGTTGCACGAGTTCGCCGAGATGGGTTCGCTCGCACGATCGGAGACTAGTCGCCAGAAGTCGTTCCTCGCGCGCCAGGTCGACGAGTTCCGGCCGGTGTTCGCGCGTCGCGAGATACGGTGTCCGCGCCAGGTCGTGTTCGCCGGCTCGACGAATGAGTGGCAGTGGCAGCAGGACCCCACGGGAGGCCGTCGATTCTGGCCGGTCGAGGTGACTGGTCAGATCGACGTCGAAGCGCTCGCACGGGCCCGCGATGACCTGTTCGCGGAGGCCTACGAGGCCTATCAAGCCGGCGAGCGGTTCTGGCCGACGCCGGACGAGCAGCGTGAGTGGTTCGATCCGCAGCAGCTGCAGCGCGAGCGCGAGGACGCGTTCGCGGACCTGATCCAAGACTGGCTCGACAACCTGTCAAGGCCGGAGTTCGTGCTGGTGGACGTGCTGAGCGAGGCGCTCAAGCTTGACGCTGCACGCATGACGCGGGACGTCATGACGCGTGCCGGGACGATCCTGAAGAAGTTGGGGTGCAAGCGCCGGGAGCGGCGCAATGGGGTGGTCCGGTTCGTGTACGAGCTGCCGGACTGGACGAAGTACCAGCGCAGTGCGCAGACAAAGTCGAACGCCGACGACAGAGATGGGGGCATGCCGATATGAACCCGAAAAGTCGTGGTGTTCCATACCTGCTCCATACCCTGTGGCAAGGGTATGGAACCTGGAGAGCCCCGTGAATAGGGCGTCTTCCATACCTCCATACCTTCCATCCTCGATTCTCGCCCGCGCACAGGGGCGCGCGTGCGCACACGCGCACACGCAGGCGCGCGCGCACGCAACTTTCCCTATGGAAGGTGTGGAGGTATGGAAGAGTGAGGATCTATGTGCGTCTTCAGGTGCCAGACCTTCAGCGGGGTATGGCGCGGACGATCGCATTGAGCAAGCCCAGCGGTGCGCACACGTGCGGCGCCCAGGCCCTGGTGTCGAGCGATGCGCTGTCCGTGACGATCTGCTGATCGCCTCCGGTCACCTGCACTACCTGCCCGCTGATGAGGGTGCGGCCTGCGTCGCATTCGAAGACGACGAGCCTCGGCTGAGCACGGCCGAGCCAAGGAGAAACGGACGATGATTCACGCCCTTATCAGTGGAACGTTGCTCGCTGACCCCGTCCTGCGCGAGGCGGTTCCTGGTACACCAGTCGTGACGGCTCTTGTGCGCACGATCTCAGGCGGCCAGTCGATTGTGATCAGCCTGTCGTCGTTCGACGCCGCGACTATCGCCAGGCTGCTCGCGCTCCGCCACGGCGACAGCCTCGCTGCGACTGGGGAGCTCAAGCAAGGGCGATGGACAGACAAGGGTGGCAATGCGCAACAAGGCCTGCGCGTGACGGCTACTGCGCTGCTGACCCCGTTCGAGGTAGGTGAAAGGCGCCATGCCGCGCGCTTTCGCAAGTCGAAGGACGGCGGCGGCCACTGATGGCGGGTGGGCCGGCGGCAATGGCGAACCCGATTCGACCGAAGGCCGGTGAGCCAGGAGGCCATGCGCGCTACGTTGATGGGGGGAGCGCCGCCGGCATCTGCCTACAGGGGCCTGCCCTGAGTGTCCGTCACTGGGCGGGTCCTTCCAGGGCCTGGGCATACGAGGGACCGATAGGCCCCGTCCGTCTGGTAGTCATGGGCTATTCATAAGGGGGTGCCGATTGGGCATGCTAAACATCCCGGCTACCACCGCCACTTTCGGTGAGCTCGTAGGCGTAGGCGAGCGCAAAGTGCGCGACCTGGTGGAGCGCGAGATCCTTCGGCAAGGCGCCACGCTGGATCGCTGGCTGCTCGACTACTGCGCGCACATCCGCGAGCAGGCCGCCGGTCGCGCCGGCCACAACGACGCTGGGCTGACGAGCGAGCGTGCTCGCCTGGCGAAGGAACAGGCCGATCGGCTCGAAATGCAAAACCGCATCACGCGCCGCGAGTTGGCGCCGGTGTCACTGATCGAGGAAGTACTCGCGAAGGCCGCTAGCGAGGTCGCAGGCATCTTCGACGGAATTCCCGGTGGAATTCGACGCCGCGCGCCGGACATCCCCACTGAAACGCTGTCTTGGGTCGTCGAGGAGATCAATCGAGCTCGCAACCGAGTCGCGGCGCTGCGGCTCGACGACTTGAAAGTTGATCTTGGTGCCGCCGATGAGGAGGGTGCCGGTGGACCTGCATCCTGACCCGTTGGGGGCGCTGCAGCGCGCAATCGACGCCGCGCCTGAGGCCGATCGCGCTTGGCTGCAATCGCGCTGGCGAGCCTTCCTGCAGGCCGGTGGTCGCGTCCGCCTCGAACATGCGTTGCGCCTTCCCGTCGGCGCGCGGCAATGGGCCAGGCTGCAGCGAGACGAGCTCATCCGCCAGGCTGCATCGCACCTTGCCTCCGCTCCAGTCGCCCACAAGGCGCGCGCGCTTGCGTCCCTGCTCAACCGCATGTCGGTGAAGCACGGCTACCTCGCGACCGTACCGTCCGATCCGGTCATCGCGAATCTTGTGTTCGCAATTCGCGCAGCGCGGGCCGGCGGCGCCAGCCCTACGCTGCGGTGGCGCCAGGTCACGACGATTCTGCAGGCCGTTGCAATCGAAAGGTCAGCCTATTGCAACGGCGAGCCAGTACCGTCTGAGGTGACAGTTCAATCCCCAGCGAGCCAAAGAAATGAGCGATTCGAAGATGCCAGCGTGGATGGTTGCACACGACGTGGAAGTCAGGCTCGGACCTGACGGGCTCGAATCTGCGATCCGCAAGGCGCAAGCGGTCGAGAACGAGTATCTCGGCATGCAGCTCGACACGGCAATGGCGGAAGGTGCGATGCGCCGACGAATTGCCGCCGTCGCGGCACCGTCAGCGAGCGTGCAAAGCACCGGATCGGCCGAAGGCGACGCCGCGATGGCCGAAATCGCAGACATCAAGCGCCGTATCGCTGCTGGCACCTACGCGGGCCCGGCTGCGCACGCGCCGCGCCGACCGCCGCGGGCCTCCAATGCGCCTGTCGTCGCGCCGAGCGAAGCGTTCGCGACAGATAGGCGGAGCCAGGCCGATGCGTTTGGTGCACGCACCTCGGCTTACCTCGATGGCCTGCTCCAATCGTATGGTGACGGCGCGAACGTGTCCGCGCCCCCGCGGCCGGCCGCGCCGCGCGCGAAGAGCGCCGACGAACTGCTCGCCGAGCTGGGTACCCGACCGTTCTCGATGGAAGAGTGCCGCCACGCGCTCCTCGGCAGCAACGGCCTACGCGCAGCGTTTCAGACGGCCGAACGGTTTCATGCGCACGCGAGTGCCTCGTTCGCGGCCAGCCAAACGCGGCGCCGTTAGCAATCAAGCTGGGGCGCCATGCTCGGCTGTCAGGGTGATACGAGGGCCGCTGATGGGTGCGACGTGGGTCGCTCAACCATAACGCACGAGGGCAGCGGTGGCTGACTGGACATTCTCGGCAGACGCACTCACTGCGATCCGCACCGGCGTGCTCGCCGGGTTCTCGCTACAGGACAAGATCGCCGGTTTCCTGTCGACGCTGCGCACGCTGTTTTCAGGCACCTGCGTGCTCGAGCTCACGCGCAACGGCGCGACGATTTCGATCAACCTGTTCGGCCAGCCATCCGTCGTCGGCGATTCGCTGCGGTGGGAGCCGGGCGTCGTCTCGTTTACCGCGCCATCGGCGCTCGACATCGCCACCGGCACCTGGTCGGGGCGCATTCGAAGCCCGGCAGGCCACATCGCTTATGCGCGCAGCGTCGGCGTCAGCACCGGCACGATCCGTGTGGCCTCGAGCTTCGCCGCTGGCGTGCAGACCCTGCTGATCGGCCCGATCGTGATCACGGTGACGAGCGAGGGCATGCCGACGTCTCCGGGTGGGTCTGGAAGCACGGACCTGACCTTCACGATCGAGGACCTGGTCTACGAGATGACCGGGCCGAACGACACGAACCCCGGCGCGATGATCAACCTCGCGAACTGGGGCGCGCGCGTCTTCGCCGGGTACACCTTCGACGGGTATCCGGGCGGCGCGAACTCGCTCTTCCCCTGGTTCGAGTTCTACCCGCCGCACCCGGACGTGACGCCCTGGACGGCGTCGGCACCGAACAGTCGCCTCGACCTGCGCAACTTCCGCGTCTACCGGCGCGACGGCGCGACGTGGAACCTCGTCCTGCAGCGCAACGGGCCGACCGGGTGGTACGGCAACCACTTCTTCGATCGCACGAGCTACGGCATCGCGACGCGAGACGTCGACCCGATCGGCCTGACGGACGGCATCGCGCAGCCGGCGAACCAGCTCGGAATTGTCGACGCCGCGAAGTCGATCTGGCACGGGTTTCCGGACGGTGGTGTCGCTTCGACCGGCTCGACGAGCGTCATCTACTGCGTGTGCTTCGACGCGAAGCTGAGCCTGATCGACCCTGGCGGCACCGACGACCGTGCGAACGTCAAGATCGACGGCCACGCGGCGGCCGACTGGTATAACGGCGGGTCGATCATCAGCGAGGCGTTCCACGCGCGCAGCAAGCGGGTGACGAACAACTGGCAGCGATTCGCCGCGGTCAACATGACCGTGACGAAGAACGGTTCGTTCTTCCCTGGCGCCTTGTCCGAGGCAGAACTGCGAGCCAACCCGCCGCCGATCCTGACGACGGCGAGCAGTGGCGGCAGCTTCGTGCCCGGCACGCCGCCAAGCGGCTATACGACGGTGCTGTCGGCGAGCGACACGCCGATCGCACTGCCGGCGGGGTTCAGCGGGTGGCACCGAAGCCTCAATCTCGCGCGCGATTCCGGCTCGCCCGGCCAGGGCTTCACCTTCAAGGTCGCGCGCACCTGGGACATCGCCGACGAGGGGCTCTACGGCGCCGACTTTACCTGGGCGCAGCTCGAGCCCGGGTTCAAGGGCAACGGCCGGGCGGCGGCTAAGGCGCGCCTGCGGCGCTTTGTCGACATGACGCCGGGGTGCACGCGAATCTGGACCTTCGGCCTGTCGCCGGCGTGGGCAGCGAAGCGATCGGTGCCGCAAACCATCTGGCCGAATTGCCCGAACGGCGCCGCACCGCCCCAGAACAACCAGGACGCGGCCGACTTCGTGCAGTGGGTGTTCACGCCGGAAGCGAGTGGCGGCGGTGGCTTCACGTCGGCCGACTTCCCATACGTTGAGCTTTGGAACGAGCCGAACTTCGGCGCCGCAGGCGGTGATCAGTACTTGACGCCTACGCAGGACGAGTTCCTTGGCGGCCAGGTGCTCAACAACGGCGCTGGCCCGGAAGCGGCACGCTCGCCGGGTCGTGAGCTCTCTGGCAGCGTGCCGGGAAACATCTTCTTCTACGGCACGCCGCGCGAGCTCGCCACGCTCGGCCGCGCGATCAAGGCCGTGCTGCCGTCGACGGTGAAGCTCTGCGGCTGCGGGTGGGAGGACGACGCGAGCGCTGCGCGGTGGATGGAGGCCTTCTTCAAGGCGGACGCCGGAGGCGGACAGAAGGGCATCGATGTCATCGACATGGATACCTGGCACAGCTACATGTACGGCAACGCGGTGCAGAACGTGCGCACGCAGGCCATCGCGTACAAGGCCAAGCGCGCGCAGTTCGCGACCGAGCTCGGCCGCACCGGTGTCGCATCGCGGCCGTTCGGTCAGAGCGAATGCGGGTACGAGCACCCGGGCCCGGCGACCGACTTCAGCGAGGCGCAGGTCGCGACGACGCTCAAGCGCGCGATTGCCTACTCGGCGATGTACGGCGCGAGCTTCCACGTCAGCTACATCGACCGGACGCTGGCCGATGGCGATGCCGGCAACACGTTCCTGAATCCGTCGGCGCAGAGCCGGGCGTTGATCAAGGCGGCGCAGAACGACGCGAACTGGTTCAACGGCAAGGTGCTTCGCCAGGCGGCCTACAACCCGAGCACGAACCAGGTCTGGTGCCGGGCTGACGACAATACCGAGTTCGGCCCGGTATGAGCGGCAATTTCACCGCCGAACTGCGCGCGGGTGATCGCGGGCCCCAGGCAGATCAGGATGATTCAGGGATCGCTGAGGTGCGCGAGGCGCAGCTCATTGACCTCTGCCACCCAAGAGTGCGCTTTCGGTCCGCGTCGTCTCTCGCGACCGCCCTTTAGCACTCGCCCGACTGAGTAGGAGCGTATCGATGGCCAGAGGTTCAGACCGCGCCACCATCCTGATCAACGCCGAGGACCGGACGCGCTCGGCGACGGAGGGCGCGAAGTCGAACGTCCGGTCGTTGACGCGCGAGATCGACGCGTTCAAGGCGCAACTTGGCACGCTTGGCAAGCTCACCGCCGGCGCGTTCACGTTCGACGCAGTCGCCAGCGGCATTCGCAACCTCGTCGACACCCGGATCGAGTTCGAGCGGTTTCAGAACACGCTGCGTGCTGGCGTTGGCGAGGCGAACGTCGCGGGCGAGATGGCCAAGGTCAAGGACATCGCCGTCGGCCTGGGCCTGAACCTCTCGAGCGCGGCCCAGGAGTACGCGAAGTTCTCGGCGGCGACCCGCGGCACTTCGCTGGAAGGCACACAGACCACCGAGATTTTCACGAAGGTGGCGAAGGCGACCGCCGCGATGGGCCTGTCGGCCGCGGACACGTCCGGTGTCCTGCTCGCGCTGACGCAGTCGATCAGCAAGGGCAAAGTGCAGGCCGAGGAACTTCGCGGCCAGCTTGGCGAGCGGCTGCCCGGCGCCTTCGCCATCGCCGCGCGTTCGATGGGCGTGACGACGTCGCAGCTCGACAGCATGCTGGCGCAGGGCACGGTGCTCACGCAGGACTTCCTGCCGAAGTTCGCCGAGCAGTTGGTGACCGAGCTCGGCGGCGGGTTCGACAAGGCCTCGCAGGGCATGCAGGCGGCGGTGAACCGCGTGGAGACGGCCTGGACGCTTCTGAAGCAGACGCTTTCCGACAGCGTGTTCAGCGACCTGGCAGTCGGATCGATCAACTCGGTCACAAGTGCCCTGACCGAGCTCGACGTCACGATCGAGACGATGAAGCGCGGCGGCCTGAGGGACATCCTGACGAGTCCGAACGTCCTTTTCAGCCAGAAGGACCTTCGGTTCAACAGGGAACTGCAACGGTCCCCGGAAAAGCTCGGCGAGGCTCGCCTGCGCCGCACGGAAGGGGTGCCGAAGACGGTAAGCGAGGCCGACAACCGCGCGCTGCTGCGCCAGGCGGAGGCGGCAGCAACCTCGGCGGCGGTGCGCGAGGCGCAGGGCGAGTACGGCAAGCTCGCCGACAAGTTCACGTCGGCCGAGCGCAAGGCGCAACTGCTGGTGTCGCAGATCCGCAGCCTGGGCATCCAGGCTGGCAAGACGAAGCCCGAGATCGACGCACTCGTCGCCGCGGCGCTCGCGCAGCAGCCGAAGTCCACCTTCGCGAAGATTGAAGAGCGGATCAACCAGCTGCGCGACAAGGTCACGAAGGCGACGAAAGGCGAGAAGGAAGCCGGGCTTGATGACCTGAAGCGCGACGGCGCGACGAAGGCGCAGCTTGCGGTCGCATCGAGCCTGTACGACGAAGAGAAGGCGCAAAAGGCGGTTGCCGAGGCCAGGAAGGCGTCGACCGAGGTCCTGGACAAGATGATCCAGAAGGCGCTCGAGGCCTCGCAGGCGACCGAGCGGCTGCAGGACGCGATGCTCGACAAGTTCCGGTCGTCGGAGCTCGAGCTCGAGTACTACGACAAGGGCGAGATCGCGCTCGCGAAGCGGATCGCGCAGCTCGAGGCCGAGCGCCTGCAGCTGAAGCTCACGACCGAGGAACTGCAGGCTTACACCGATCAGGCCGGCCAGGCCGCGGCGAACAAGCGGCTCGGCGGGCTGCTGAAGAACACCAGCACGGCGAAATTCGCGGCGCAGAACGAGGATCAGAAGCTCATCAACGAGCGATTCTTCCAGGGCGACTCGTCAGGCCAGGGGAAGGGCGATCTGCTCGAGTGGGCCGAGCTGACGAAGGCCGCGCGCGTCGAGACGGATGATCTGTCGGATTCGCTCAAGGAGTCGCGCGACTCTGCTCGCGAGCTCGGTCTCACGTTCACGAGCGCGTTCGAAGAGGCGGTCTTCGGCGCGAAAGGGCTGTCCGACGCGCTGACCGGGCTCGCGATCGACATGGCGAAGGTGCTGGTGCGGCAGAACCTGACGAAACCGTTCCTGGACTTCTTCGTCGGGATCTCGCCCGGTGGCACGACGCAAGGATCTGGCAAGGCCGGCGGCGGGCCGGTATCGGCTGGCACCACCTATCCGGTCGGCGAACGCGGGCCCGAACTCTTCGTGCCGAAGACCGACGGCGTGATCGTCCCGAACCAGTACGTCGGCGGCAACCGGGTGAACGTGACGAACAACATCAGCGTCGGCGAGGGCGCGGACCGCGGCATGGTGATCGCCGCCGTGAAGGCCGGCCAGGCGCAGACCGAGGCCAGGATTCTCGCGTCGATGCGGCGCGGGGGGGCGTTCTCGAGATGAGCTGCCCGAATTGCGTCGACCACTCTACCGGCTCCGATCGAAGTGCACGGTCCCGCGGCCCGTCGCAGTCCTGGCAGCCGGCATGGCGCGCCGGTCCGCTGCGCGGGCGCGAGACCGACCAACATGACAGCGCGGCACCATCGACCCGCCAACTGAAGGGGGCAAGCTCAATGCGACTGATTCCCATGGCCACGAACGCAGCGAAGAAGCGCCCATCGCCGAGCCGGCGTGACCAGCCGCCGAAGCCCCTGCCGTACAGGTAGGGCACTGGCCAGGCGCAATGCGCTACGTGCCGCTGCTGCGACGCGGTCGTTGACGCGTCGCGGGAAAGGTCGCATCATCGATCCGCGTTCCATTGAACGCTCGGGCTTGGCGGCCCGGAATGACCACGCGGTATCAAGGCCGCGTTCTGCATTGGCGCGGCCTTTTGCATGCCCGTTGCCTCCCTCCATGGTGGCCCGGGCGGGAGGCCGCAAGGCCTGTCGGTTCTCGCTCATCGCGTGGTCGCCGATCCGCCAACCCGTCCGGGCTGCCGCCATCTTGGCGGGTGTCGGCAGCCGTCACTCACGACCACGACGGAGAGCGCGCCATGCACCCCACCCCGACCCCCAGCACCACCACCTCGAGCCGGACCGAAACTCCTGAGGCACTCGGCTTGCCCGGGTACGTCCGCGATCGCAATTCGCGCCTGATCGCTGCTGGCCTGACGATGACCCAGTCGACCGCAGCCGCCGGCTCGGCCTCTCACTGGTTCGACGGGACGCACGCACAATTCGACGCAGCGCAACTTCGCAAGCATTCGCGCCGCTCGACCTATCCAACCCGGGGCCGACGGCCTCGGTTCTGCCAGTTCACCAGCCCCGCCTTCGTTGGTCTCGTCGGCACGATCGGCGCCGACCTGATCGCGTTGCGTGACGGTACGCTGCGCCTGGTGATCGCGGATGAGCCGATCCCGATGGCGGAGACGCTCATCGAATCGGGCCTGACGCGGTACGAATGCGTCGACGAGATCGAGGGCTCTGTCGTCGTGCACGTGGGTGAGCCCGAAGCGCTGCTCGCCCGCGGGATCCTGCCTCGGGCCTTGGTGAACAAGCACGGCGGTCTGCGGCAGCGGCTCGGGATCGGGCGCGCGGCGTCCGGAGTCGCGACCTGGGCGTGGGATCGGCTAGCCGACGGCACGGTGCGCGTGCGCCACTTCGTCGATGCCGAGGCGCGCCACGAAAGACAGGAACGCGAAGCGACGCGCCTTGATCGCCCGAAGTATCGCGATCTCGACGACGTGCGTGCGCGCCTCGCGATGGTGAGCGGCCTCCTCGACGCCGTCTGCGGGTCAGACCTCGACGGCAAGGGCTCAGACGGCACGCTCTATCGCATCGCCGGCGGGAGCCGGGAGGCGATCGCGCTCGCCGTTCTGCGGCTCAAGGGGGCGCTGCAGGAGGCGGTCGTCGAGACGGTGGCACCGGAGCGCCGTTGGACGATCCGGTGCGAGCGCGAGGCTTTACAGGCCGCGCGCCAGGACGTCGCGCTGCAGGCGTTCGTGGGGGCGGTGGTTGGCAGGCATGGTCGCGGCGGCAGGCAGCCTGCGTGATGGGCTGAAAGCCGGTGTCGGGTATGAGCGGGTGGCTCGCGGCGAACAGCAGACGGCTGCCTTGGAATAGCCGGCGCGGGAGTCAACGACAGCCCCGACGACCTATCTGCTCCCGCCCGTCGGTAGTGGTTCACTCTGATTCGGAAAACGTAACAGTGTCGGCCATCATCACGATGTCTTCGATGGCCCACTGAAACGACGCGACGCCTGCCGCGATTGCCGGCGTGGTCTTGATGTTGCCGTGCTTCTTCACGAAGTTGTAGACCATGAAGAAGAACGATATCGCGTGCATGTGGTTCTCGATCTTCTTCGAGAATCCGTTGGTCAAGCGCTTGAAGCGGCGCATGTTCATGCGCATCGTCAGGTTCGACCGCTCGACGTGTGACGTGCTGATCTGCTCCGGGAACGGAATGCCGATCTTCGGCACCTTATCGCAGCCGGTGCACTGTGCGGGGCTGTAGCGGCGCTTCGCTTCCTTCACGGCGGGGCCGGCTGCGTAGTGCTTGTTCAGCGCTGCACATAGTCCACGTCCGCGCCAAAGTGGCGCTCGACCGCAGCCGGGTAGGCGCCGAATCCATCGGTGGTGAGTTGCACGCGGTTCGCCAATCGGCCGGCCAGGTCTTCGATGAATGCATCAGTGC
Source organism: Lautropia sp. (assembly GCA_050248115.1). Classification (GTDB taxonomy): domain Bacteria; phylum Pseudomonadota; class Gammaproteobacteria; order Burkholderiales; family Burkholderiaceae_E; genus Lautropia. The sequence goes on along the minus strand of JBFWSZ010000002.1, from coordinate 907,886 downwards.
TGGCGAAGTCGCGGAAGCCAACCAGCCAGCAGGGCATCAGCTCGGCCAGGAGCTTCAGAACCGTGTTCTTCGAGGCGCCGGTGACCCGGCAAGCCGCGTTGACGCCCATACCCTCAGACAGCACGGTCAGGATGCGCACTCGGTCTTGGGTGGTCAGGCGGTTCATGCAAGCACTCGTTGTTCTGGCGTGCTTGCATTGTGCCGATGCTTGCATCACAATGCAAGCACATTCACTCTCAAGGATGCTTGCAATGAGCGATGCCACGGAACCCAATGGTCGAGCCAAAGGCGGTGCTGCTAGGGCGGCGGCCCTGTCACCTGAGAGGCGCCGAGAGATCGCTCAACAGGCTGCACTCGCGCGTCACGGACTCAAGGCGACTCACAAGGGAAACTTCAAAGAGGAGTTCGGCCTAGACATCGAGTGCTATGTGCTGAACGACAAGGCGAAGTCGGCCGCAATCAGCTTGCGCGGCCTGGGGACTGCGCTGGGGTTCTCGGATGGCGGCGGCGGACGGCTGACACGCTTCTTGAGCGGGGCAAGGGTTGCTCCCTACGTTGGTCTCGAACTCCGGCAAAAGCTTGAAACTCCCATTATCTTTCAATCACTTGGGGTGGGCCCGGCAAAGACCTACGGATACGATGTCACGCTACTCACCGAGCTGTGCAGGCTGATCGTCAAAGCGTCGGCAGAGGGGGCTCTGCACCCGACGCGACACGCCGAGGTGGTGAAGCAGGCCAACATCATTCTCGGCGCGTCCGCCAACGCCGGCATCACGGGTCTGGTCTATGCCCTGGCTGGATTCAAGCCGGAGACGGAAGAGGTCATCCAGGCCTTCAAGGCGTTTGTTCAAGAAGAGGCCAGGAAGTACGAGCAGGAGTTCCCGAACGAGTTGTATGTCGCGTGGCAGCGCCTGTACAAGATTCCGCTTCCAGCGCGCGGGAAGCCCTGGCAGTTCATGCACCTCACTCGCAACCACATTTACGTACCGCTCGCGCGCAGCAACGGCAAGCTTCTTGAATTGCTCCGGGCGCTGCGCTCAAACGGAAAGGAGCAATCGCGCTACCTGTTCTCGTTCCTCAACGAGATTGGCGCTCGCGCATTGCGGATGCAGATCGGACGTGTGCTGGAAATGGCAGAGTCGTCTGGAGGCGACCCTCGCGTCTACGAGGCCAAGATTGTTGAGCGCTTCGGCGGCCAACAAGAGTTCGACTTTTCGGCCTCCGCGCCGAACACCAGTCACGCTAGCGAATAGCCTTCTTGGGCGGCCTGGGCTCTGCGCCTTGTGAATCTACCGAATCTTCGACTAGCTGTCATCGGAAATTGCACGCCGGATGGGGGGAACCGACCGACGGGAAATGAAGCCTGTCGTGTGGGCGGACGCCCGTATCCGATTGCCAATATCTAATTCATCATCGCCAACGATAGCTGGTTGGCATAGGCATTGATTCGATTCGCCACTTGCTTGGCAAGGGTTGCGCCCGTGTCAGTGACAGGCTGACCGCCAAAAAGTGCTTACACGGCTGCTTACACGGCCTGGGCGCCAAAGAAAAAGGGTCAGGCCCAGCGGACCTAACCCTTTGATTTTGTTGGTGGCGAATCAGGGACTCGAACCCCGGACCTGCGGATTATGATTCCGTCGCTCTAACCAACTGAGCTAATTCGCCACAGCCCGCGAGTATAGCTGATCGGGCGCCGGTCGGGCAACGGCGCGCGGCGCGGCTCACGCCTCGTCGATCAGGTCGTCCGGGTCCTCGGCCTCGGGGCCGAACGCCAGCGAGAACCGGGTGCCGCCGGCGATCCCCGGCAGCGGGCTCGTCAGCGTCAGGCGCGCGCCGTGCTGGTCGGCGATCTCCTTGACGATCGCGAGCCCGAGCCCGCTGCCTTCGGTGGTGTTGCCGAGCACGCGATAGAAGCGGTCGAAGATGCGGCCCTGTTCGTCGGGCGCGATGCCGCAGCCGTTGTCCTCGACGTCGAGGACGACCTGGTCGCGATCGGTGCGGATGCGCACGGTGACCGCACCGTCCGGGGCGTGCCGCAGCGCGTTGTCGATCAGGTTGTTCAGCAGTTCGCGCAGCAGGACTTCGTGGCCGTCGATCGGCGCCTTCGCGACCTCCTGCTCGAAGCCGAGGTCGATGCCGCGCGCGAGCGACTGCGGCACCCACTCGCCGACGACCGAGCGCGCGAGTTCGCACAGGTCGATGGTCGCGAACGGCGCGGCTTCGCGCAGGTTCTCGGTCCGCGCGAGCGCGAGCAGTTGCGACACCATGTGCGCCGAGCGTTCGGCGCTCGACGCGATCAGCCGCAGCCGGCTTCGCAGTTCGTGCGGCTCGGATTCCTGCAGCGCGAGCTCGGCCTGCATCCGCAGGCCGGCGAGCGGCGTCTTCAGCTGGTGCGCTGCGTCGCCGATGAAGCGTTTCTGCGAATCGATGTTCTTCTCGAGGCGCGCGAGCAGGTCGTTGAACGCGGTGACCAGCGGCGCGATCTCCTCGGCGGCGCCGCGCGGGTCGATCGGCGAGAAGTCATCGGTCGCGCGGTTGCGGATGCGCTCCTGCACCGCCTTGAGCGGCTTGAGGCCGCGCGCGAGTCCGAACCAGACGAGGAACACCGCGAGCGGCAGCGTCAGGAACTGCGGCACGATGATGCCGCGCAGGATCTCGTTCGCGAGCGCGGTGCGCTGCTCGAGCGTCTCGGCGACCTGCAGCAGCAGCGGCGCGTCGCCGTCGACCTCGAGCCCCGGCGTCGGCTGCACGTACGCGTAGGCGACGCGCCAGTCTTCGCCGCGATGGGTGACCGTGCGGCGCTTGATGCGATCGAGTTCGGGGAAGTCGTAGATGCGCGGCCGGGGCAGCGCGGCGGCGCCGGCGAGCACCGTGCCCCGCGACGAGACGATCTGGAATTCGTTGGGCTCCTCGGAGCTCGACGGAAACAGCGTCGAGGGCACGTTGAAGCCGCCGGGTGGCTGGAAGCTTCGGGTGACCTCGACGTAGTTGATCAGCGTGCGCATGCGCTCCTCGAGCGCACGGTCGAAGGGCGCGTCGGCGAGCGAGCGCGCGACGATGAAGGTGATCGCGACGGAGACCGGCCACAGCAGCGCCAGCGGCGCGAACATGAAGTCGAGGATCTCGGCGTAGAGCGAACGACGCTGGTAGGGCTCGTTGTCGGTGTCCGGCCTCGGCCGGCGTCGGCGCTCGACCCGCGGGACCGTGTCGGGGCGGGTCTCGTGCATGCGCACGAGGTCGGAGAAGATCGATCGCAGGCTCTGCGGCCTGACGAGCGGTCGCCCCTCGCGCAAGGTGTCCGAACGCGCCAACGCGGTCGGGCCGATCAGGCCGTGCGCCCGCCGGCCGGGCCCGGCGGCGCGCTGCCTGCAAGGCCGGTGGGCGCGCCGTTCGGCCCCGCGCCGTTCGGCCCTGCGCCGTTCGGGCCGTTGCCCGGCGCGACGCCGGGCGACGTCGCCGCCGGGGCACCCGCCGCCGCGCCGGCGGCGGCGGACCCGCCGTCGCGGGTGTCGGCGGGCCGCTGCAGGCAGTAGCCGAGCCCGCGCACGGTGCTGATCACGACGTCGCTTTCCTCGATCTTCTTGCGAAGCCGGTGCACGTAGACTTCGATCGCGTTGTGGCTCACTTCCTCGCCCCACTCGCAGAGGTGGTCGACGATCTGCTCCTTGCTGACCAGCCGCCCCGAGCGCTGGATGAGGATCTCGAGCAGGCCGATCTCACGGGCCGACAGCTCCACGTTGCGCTCGCCGACCCGTGCCACGCGACCGGCCTGGTCGAAGCTGAGGTTGCCGATCGTCACCATCGGTGTGACCGAGCCCGCGTGCCGGCGGATGATGGCGCGAACCCGCGCCTCCAGCTCGGACAGCGAGAACGGCTTGGCCATGAAGTCGTCCGCGCCCAGATCCAGGCCGCGGACGCGCTGCTCGACCGAATCCGCCGCGGTGAGGATCAGCACCGGCACCTTGGCGGCACGCCCCCTGAGCCGCTTCAGCACCTCGAAGCCGGAGATGCCGGGCAGCCCGAGGTCGAGGATCACCGCGTCGTAGTCCTGCGCCGCGAGCGCCGCGTCCGCGCGCGTGCCCGAGTCGACGCAGTCCACCGCGTAGCCACTCTTGCGCAGTGCCCGCGACAACCCGTCGGTCAGGGTCGAATCATCCTCGGCGATCAGGATTCTCATGGGGTGCCCTTGGTGGCGGATGGAGTGGGGGACGTCGGCGAGGGTGGCCGGCCCGACGGCGCAGCGGCGGGCGACGCGTGCTCGCGCGCCGCGAGCACGCGCGTGCGCGCCGCGTCGATCGCCGCCCGCGTGTCGGCGGCCGCGCGTGCGGCGGCGTCGGCGAAGTCCCGGCCGCGGCTCGCGTAGAGGATCGCGCGCGCCGAGTTGATCGCGAGCCCCGCGCCGGCGGCGTCGAGGCCGGCGGCGACGGTTGCGTCGACGTCGCCACCCTGCGCGCCGATGCCGGGTACCAGTAGCGGCACGGTCGGCGCGAGCCGGCGGACGACTGCGAGCTCGTCGGGGTAGGTCGCCCCGACGACGAGCCCGATCTGACCGCCGGCATTCCATTCGCTCGCCGCGAGCCGCGCGACGCGCTCGAAGAGCCGCTCGCCGCCGGTGGCGAGCATCTGGAAGTCGTCGCCGCCGGGGTTGCTGGTGCGGCACAGCAGGATCACCCCCCGGCCCGGGTACGCGAGGAACGGCTCGACCGAGTCGAAGCCCATGTACGGGTTGACCGTCACCGCGTCGGCGCGATAGCGCTCGAAGGCCTCGCTCGCGTATTGCGCGCCGGTGGCGCCGATGTCGCCGCGTTTCGCATCGAGGATGACCGGGACGCCCGGGTGCGCGTCGTGGATGTACGCGATCAGCGCCTCGAGTTCGGCTTCGGCGCGGGCGGCGGCGAAGTACGCGATCTGCGGCTTGAACGCGCAGGCGTGCGCCGCGGTCGCGTCGACGACCGCGGTGCAGAACGCGAGCAGCGCCTTCGGCCCGCGGCCGAAGTGTTCCGGAATGCGGGCCGGATCGGGATCGATGCCGACGCACAACAACGATGCCGACGTCGACCAGCGCCGTGTCAGCGACAATGCGAATCCACTCGCCGCGTGCGTGGTTTTCGTGCCCATAACGGACTGACTGTACAAGATGTCCTCCGCCCTGTCCCGCACCGACGCGCTCTTGCTGTGCGTATTGACGCTACTGTGGGGCATGAACTGGCCGGTGATGAAGCTGGCTGTGGCGGCAATGCCACCGATGACCTTCCGGACGCTGTCGCTGTTCGGCGGCGCGCTCTTCGTCGCCGCGGTCGCGCGCTGGCGGGGCGAGTCCCTCGTGCTGCCGCGCCGCTGGTGGGGCGAGACCGCGCTGCTGGGGTCGTTCAACATGGTGATCTGGTACATGGTGTCGATCATCGTCATCCAGATGCTGCCCGCCGGACGCACCGCGATCCTCGCGTACACGCTGCCGGTCTGGGCGGCGCTGATCGGCTCGGTGTGCTACGGCGAGCGCCACGGCCGGCGACTGATCTTCGCGCTGTGCGCGGCGATGCTCGGCGCGGGGTTGCTGCTCGGCCAGGAGTTCAGCGCGGTCGCGGGCAGCCCGCTGGCGGCGCTGATGATGCTCGGCGGCTCCTTCAGCTGGGCGCTGGGCACGCACTGGCTGCGCCGCCGCCGGTCGCCGACGCCGATCCTGGTGCTGACCTTCTGGATGATGGTCCAGGCAGGGCTGGTGTGCGCGCTCGCCGCGCTGGCGTTCGAGCGCGACCAGTGGCACGGCTGGTTCCCGGCCACCGGCTGGATGGCGCTGAGCTACAACGCGTTCCTCGCCTACGGCATCGGCCAGATCGTGTGGTTCCGGCTGGCGTCGAAGCTGCCGCCGCTGGTGAGCGCGCTGTCGGTGATGATGATCCCGGTGACCGGCGTGTTCACCAGCGTCCTCGCGCTCGGCGAACGGCCCGGCTGGCGCGACATCGCCGCGCTCGTCTCGATCCTGATCGCGATCGCGGCGACCGTGCTGCCGGCGCGCCCGGATCCGCCACGCCCGGCGAAGCCGTCATAATCGCCCCATTCGGCACCGGGCGCGCGACGCCCACGACGGAGCAGCGCCATGAACGCCCCCCTGGACCCCCGCACCCGAGAGCACCTCGAGCGCGCGCTGAAGGAAGTCACCCTCGACGACAAATACACGCTCGCCGCCGGGCGTGCGTTCATGTCGGGCACCCAGGCCCTGGTGCGCCTGCCGATGCTGCAGCGCGAGCGCGACCGTCTCGCCGGCCTGAACACCGCCGGCTTCATCTCGGGCTATCGCGGCTCGCCGCTGGGCGGCTTCGACCAGGCGCTGTGGAAGGCGAAGCAGCACCTCGCGAAGCACCAGATCGTGTTCCAGCCGGGTCTCAACGAAGACATCGCCGCCACCTCGGTCTGGGGCACGCAGCAGGTCGGGCTCACCCCGAAGCCGAAGGTCGACGGCGTGTTCTCGATCTGGTACGGCAAGGGTCCCGGCGTCGATCGCAGCGGCGACGTGTTCAAGCACGCGAACGCCGCCGGCACCTCGCCGCACGGCGGCGTGCTCGCGCTGGCGGGCGACGACCACGGCGCGAAGAGCTCGACGCTGCCGCACCAGTCGGACCACATCTTCAAGGCATGCGGGCTGCCGGTGCTCTACCCGGCGAGCGTGCAGGAGTATCTGGACCTCGGGCTGCACGGCTTCGCGATGTCGCGCTACTCGGGGTTGTGGATCGCGATGAAGGCGGTCACCGAGGTCGTCGAGGCTTCTGCATCGGTGTCGATCGATCCGGACCGGGTCGACATCGTGCTGCCCCCCGACTTCGCGATGCCGCCCGGCGATCCGCACGGCCTGAACATCCGCTGGCCCGACACGCCGATGGCGCAGGAGGCGCGGCTCTTCAACTACAAGTGGTATGCGGCGCTCGCCTACATCCGCGAGAACCGGCTCAACCGCGTGGTCGTCGATTCGTCTCGCGCGTGGTTCGGCATCGTCACCGCCGGCAAGGCCTACCTCGACACGATGCAGGCGCTCGACGAGATCGGGCTCGATCGCGAGGCCTGCGACCGGCTCGGCATCCGGGTGTTCAAGTGCGGCGTCGTCTGGCCGCTGGAGGCGACCTCGCTCCAGGCTTTCGCCGACGGCCTCGACGAGATCCTGGTCGTCGAGGAGAAACGCCAGATCCTCGAGTACCAGGTGAAGGAGGAACTCTACAACCTGCCCGACGGCCGGCGCCCGCGCGTCTACGGCAAGTTCGACGAAAAGGACGGGCGCGGCGGCGAGTGGTCGATGCCGCAGGGAAACTGGCTGCTGCCCGCTTACGGCGAACTCACGCCGGCGATGATCGCGCGCGCGATCGGCGCAAGGCTCCTCAACCCGGGGCTGTACGCGTCGCGCCTGGGCGGCGAGCTGCCGCCCGACATCCGCCGCCGGATCGAGGAGCGGCTGCAGGTGCTCGAGGCGCGTGAGCAGATGCTCGCGCGTCCGCACCTCGAGGCCAACCGCACGCCGACCTTCTGCTCCGGCTGCCCGCACAACACCTCGACGCGCGTGCCCGAGGGATCTCGCGCGCTCGCCGGCATCGGCTGCCACTTCATGGCGCTGTGGAAGCCCGAGCGGCGCACCGCCACCTTCACGCAGATGGGCGGCGAGGGCACGCCGTGGATCGGGCAGGCGCCCTTCGTCGACGAGACGCACCTGTTCGCGAATATCGGCGACGGCACCTACTTCCACTCCGGCCTGCTCGCGATCCGCGCGTCGGTCGCCGCCGGCGTCAACATCACCTACAAGGTGCTCTACAACGACGCGGTGGCGATGACCGGCGGGCAGCCGCACGACGGCCAGCTCACCGTGCCGGCGATCGTCGCGCAGGTCAGGGCCGAGGGCGCGAAGAAGGTCGTGATCGTCACCGACGAACCCGAGAAGTACGACGAGCCCGACATGCAGGCGCTCGCCGCCGCGCACCCGGGCGCGCTCGCCGGTGTCGAGATCCACCACCGCGACCACCTCGACTGGGTGCAGAAGCAGATGCGCGAGCTTCAGGGGTGCACGGTACTCGTGTACGACCAGACCTGCGCCAGCGAGAAGCGCCGGCGGCGCAAGCGCATCGTCGACGGCAAGCCGGGCTTTCCCGACCCGGCGAAGCGTGTCGTGATCAACGAGCTCGTCTGCGAAGGCTGCGGCGACTGCAGCGTGCAGTCGGCGTGTGTGTCGGTCGAGCCGGTCGAGACCGAGTTCGGACGCAAGCGACGCATCAACCAGTCCTCCTGCAACAAGGACTACTCGTGCCTGAAGGGCTTCTGCCCGAGTTTCGTCACCGTCGTCGGCGGCGAACTGAAGAAGGGCAGCGCGAGCGCGGCGAAGGGCAGCGAAGCGGCCGGCAGGGTGCAGGACGAACTGCCGGCCCACCTGCTCAAGCTCGACGACGCGGTGCCGTGCGCCGGCGTGTCCTTCGACGGGCACGGCTACGACGTGCTCGTCACCGGCGTCGGCGGCACCGGGGTCGTCACGATCGGGCAGCTGCTGGGGATGGCGGCGCACCTCGAAGGCCGCGGCGTGTCGGTGCTCGACATGGCCGGGCTCGCGCAGAAGGGCGGTGCGGTGTTCTCCCACGTGCGCATGGCGGCCGACCCCGGTCAACTGCACGCGACGCGCATCGTCACCGGCGAGGCCGCGCTGGTGCTCGGCGGCGACCTCGTCGTCACCGCCGGCAACGAGGCGCTGTCGAAGATGCGCCCGCGGGTGACGCGTGGGGTCGTCAACGCGACGGTCGCGCCGACCTCGGACTTTCTCGCCGATCCCGACTGGAGCCTGCCATCCGAAGGGCTGCGCAAGAACATCGTCGACGCGGCGGGCGAGGAGGACATCGACTTCGTCGAGGCGAACGAACTCGCGGTCAGCCTGCTGGGCGATGCGATCTACGCCAATCCGCTGCTGCTGGGCTACGCGTACCAGAAGGGCTGGCTGCCGCTGACGCGCGAGTCGCTCGAGCGGGCGATCGAGCTGAACGGCACGCAGGTCGAGCGAAACAAGCTCGCGTTCCTGTGGGGGCGCCGCGCGGCGCGCGACCTCGCCGCGACGCTGCGCGTCGCACGGCCGGACGCGGCACCGCTCGCCGACGGCGCGCAGGTGATCACGTTCCGTCGCAGGCCCGGCCAGGCCGCGACGTCGAAGGAACTCGATGCGCTGGTCGAGCGTCGCGCGGAATTCCTGGTCGGATATCAGGGCCGGCGGCTCGCGAAGCGCTACCGGCGCCTCGTCGACCGGGTGCGCAAGGCCGAGAGCGACCTGCTTCGCGCCGGCCCCGACGGCCGCTTCGCGCTCACCGAGGCCGTCGCGCGCCACTACTTCAAGCTCCTCGCGTACAAGGACGAGTACGAGGTCGCGCGGCTGCACACCGATCCCGCGTTCCACGCCGGCATCGCGGCGCGCTTCGACGGTGAATACAAGCTCGAGTTCCACCTGGCGCCGCCGCACGCGGCCAAGGTCGACCCGAAGACCGGCCTGCCGGTGAAGAAGCGCTATGGACCGGGGATGCTGCGCACTTTCGGCTGGCTCGCGCGCTTCAGGTTCCTGCGCGGCACGCCGCTGGACCCGTTCGGTCGCACCGCGGAGCGGCGCACCGAGCGCGCGTTGCCCAAGGCGTACGAGAAGACGATCGATCGCCTTCTCGAGGGGCTCGACGCGGCGCGGCTCGCGCTCGCGGTCGAGATCGCCAGCGTTCCCGACAAGATCCGCGGCTACGGCCACGTGAAGGTCCGGCACCTCGACGCGGCGCGGGCGCTTGAGGCCTCGCTGCTCGCGCGCTGGAGCGGGGCACAGTCTGCGCACGCCGCAGCGGCGTCGACGCCCGACGGCGACAGGCAGGCCGGCGACGAGCCCCCCGCGGCCGGCGACCTTCGGCCGGTCGAACTCAAGCGGGCGTCCTGAGCGGAGGCGCGCGCCGCATGACGGCCGGACGAATCGCGGCGCGCTTGGCAGCGCGCGGGCTGGTGCTGCCGCCCCCGGTCGTGCCGCCGCCCGGCGTGGTGCTGCCGTTCCGCTTCGTGCGGGTGATCGGGTCGCGCGCGATCGTCAGTGGTCACAGCGCGCAATCGGGCGACGGGTCGGTCGCGGGTCCGTTCGGCAAGCTCGGGCAGCAGGTGTCGGACGAGCAAGGCTACGAGGCCGCGCGCCTGACAGCCCTGTCGATCCTCGGCAGCCTCGAGCGCGAGCTCGGTGACCTCGACCGGATCGTCGCGTGGGTCCGGGTGTTCGGCATGGTCGCGTCGGCGCCGGGCTTCGATCGCCACCCGGCGGTGATCAACGGCTTCTCGGATCTCGTGCTCGATCTGTTCGGCCCCGAGATCGGTGCGCACGCGCGCAGCGCGGTCGGCATGGCCGAACTGCCGTTCGGCATTCCGGTCGAGATCGAGGCCGAGGTCGAGGTCGGCCCGCCGCGCGGCTGAGCGACGCGCCGGCCGCGAGCCGGCCGCGCGTCGGCGCGCTGCTGTCCTGCCGGCCGGTGGAGCGGGGAGTCGGCGGGTCAGCGACCCGAGAAGACCGGCTTGCGCTTCTCGAGGAAGGCGCGCGCGCCTTCGCGATAGTCGTCGCTTGCAAAACACGCGGCGATCGCTGCCTCGACCGATGCGAGGTCGCGCTCGTCCGGATCCCTCGTCAGCGCGTTGACGGTGTGTTTCAGCGCCCGCAGTGTGAGCGGCGCGTTGTCGGCGGTGGCCGAGCACCAGTCGTCGACCAGGCGGTCGAAGTCGGCGCCGGCGGCGGTCTTCGACACGAAGCCCATGCGCAGCGCATCGGCGGCATCGAAGATGCGGGCCGACAGGAAGATGTCGAGCGTGTTCTGCACGCCCAGCACGCTCAGGAACCGCCGCACCCCGGTCACGCCGTATCCCAGGCCCAGCCGTCCGGCGGGCATGCGGAAGCGGGCGTCGTCCGAGCAGAAGCGCAGGTCGCAGGCGGCGGCGAGCCCGAGTCCGCCGCCCATGCACACCCCTCGGATCCGGGCGACCACCGGCTTGCTGCAGCGGACCGGGGCGAGGTACGCGGCCTCGACGGCGGCGTTGTAGTGCGCCTTGGCATCCGCGTCGGTGCGCTGCGACTCGAACTGGGAGATGTCGGCGCCGGACACGAACGCCTTCTCGCCGTCGCCGCTCAGCACGACCAGCCGTACCTCGGGATCGTCGTCGAAGGCCTGGATCGCACCCGGCAGCGCCTCCCACATGCCGACGGTCATCGCGTTGTACTTCGCGGGATTCGAGAAGACGATCCGGCCGATCGGACCGTCGCGTCGAACGATGAGTTCGGGCATGCATGCCTCCTGAGGTGTGTGCGCCGCAAGTATAGGTTCGTCGCGGCGCGGGCGAGCTGTCCGAGCGCCACGCAGGCGCATCGCGGCGCAGGCACGCGACCTCCCCGGCGCGCCGCGCCGGACGCCGGGCCTGCCGATGCGCGAAGAATGACACGCGGCGCATTCGGCAACCGCGGCGTTTCGTGCGATCCTGCGGGGGCGCTCGAGCGGAGCGGGGGTCCACGATGCTGCGCCGTCCCGAAGGCCCCGCCGGCGCCGTGAAGAGGAGAGTCGACGCATGACGACACCGCAGGCGAGTACTTCGCCCCCGTACGGCACCGACCGGATGATCGCGTCGAGGTCCGGCGCGATCGGCACGATCGTCTTCAACAACCCCGCGCGCCGCAATGCGGTGTCGGTCGAGATGTGGACCGCGCTCCAGGCGATCGTCGAGGACTTCGCGGCCGATCCGCAGATCCGCGTGATCGTGGTGCGCGGCGCCGGCGGCAAGGCCTTCGTGTCGGGCGCCGACATCTCGGAATTCGAGCAGCAGCGATCGTCGCCCGAGCTGACCGAAGCGTATCGGGTGCTCTCGGACGCGGCGACCGCCGCGCTGCAGCACGTCGGCAAGCCGACGATCGCGCTGATCGAGGGCTTCTGCATCGGCGGCGGCGTGTCGGTCGCGCTGAGCTGCGACCTTCGCATCGCGGGCGAGTCGTCGCGCTTCGGCGTGCCGGCGGCGCGCCTCGGGCTGGGCTACGAACTCGCCGGCGTGCGCAAGCTCGTGCAGGTCGTCGGCCCCGCGTACGCGAAGGAGATCTTCTACACCGCGCGGCAGTTCTCGGCCGCCGAGGCCCACGCGATGGGCCTCGTCAACCGGGTGGTGCCCGACGCCGACCTGCAGCGCTACGTCGACGAGATGGCGGCGACGATCGCCGCCAATGCGCCCTTGACGGTTGCATCGATCAAGACGATCGTACGCGAGTCCCTGGCCGACGAATCGTCGCGCGACGAGGCATTGTGCGAGCGCGTCGTCGCCGCGTGCTTCGACAGCGAGGATTACGTCGAGGGCAGGCGCGCGTTCATGGAGAAGCGTCAGCCGGTCTTCAAGGGCCGCTGACGCGCTTCGACGACCCGGCCGGCAGATCGCCTCGCTGCCGGCCCTGCATCCACCGGGGCACTCGGGCGACAGGGACCGGCACGGGTTCCGGCCTGCAAGACAGGAGACAGCACATGACTACACGAATCTCGTTCCTGCTCGGGTCGCTGTGCGCGGCATTCGTCGCGGTCGCACCGGTCCGCGCGCAGATGGCGCCGTGGGAGGCGAAGCTGTACGAGGCCGCGAAGCAGGAGAAGGAATTCACGGTCTACACCGCGCACTACAACACCGAGGAAGCGGCGAACCTGTGCGCCGCATTCGAGAAGAAGTACGCGGGCGTCAAGTGCAACTTCGTGCGGACCACCGCGCAGGTCGCGTACCAGCGGCTGCAGCAGGACATGAAGTCGCGCGTGCCGGTCGCATCGGTGTTCAGCAGCACCGACGTCAGCCACTATCCGCCGCTCAGGAAGGCGGGCGCGCTGCTCAAGTACAAGCCCAACAACGCGTCGAAGGTCGTCGATTCCCTGAAGGAGTACAGCGATCCGGACGGCTACTACACGGTGACCGCCGCCGCGCTGATGCTGATCACCTACAACACGTCGCTGGTGTCGGAGAAGGACGCGCCGAAGAACTGGCCCGACCTGCTCGACCCGAAGTGGAAGAACAAGGTCTCGATCGGTCACCCGGCGTTCAGCGGCTACGTCGGCACCTGGGTCGTGCTGATGCGCAAGCTCTACGGGTGGGACTACTTCGAGAAGCTCGAGAAGAACGCGCCGCAGATCGGGCGCTCGGTCAACGACACGGTGACGATGCTCAATGCGAAGGAGCGCTGGGTCGCGGCCGGGCCGGAGGCGACGACGCTGCTCAGCCGCGACAAGGGCAATCCGCTCGCCGTCGTCTATCCGACCGACGGCTCGCTGCTGATGGTGTCGCCGAGCGCGGTGCTGGCGAATGCGCCGTCGCCCAATGCGGGCAAGCTGTTCATCGAGTTCCTGCTCGATCGCGAGGCGGCCGAGACCCAGGTCAAGAGCCACTCGCTTTCGGTGATCAAGGGCATCAAGCCCGGCGAAGGCCAGAAGCCGCTCGAGGAGGTCAAGGTCGTGCGGCCGACCGAAGCCGAGATCACGAAGGGCATCCCCGAGGTGAAGGAGGCGTTCCGGGACACCTTCGGCGTCTGACCGGCGAGCCGCCCGGTGCAGCGACTGCGCCACCTCGATCGGTCGTACTGGGTCTGGCTGCTCGCGATCCTGGTACTCGCGTCGCTGGTCGTCAATCCGCTCGCGCGGCTGATCGTCGTCAGCTTCCAGGACGGCGAGGGCGCGTTCACCCTCGCGAACTACGCGAGCGCGTACGGACGCAGTCGGCACCTGCAGGCGCTCGGGAACTCGCTGCTGCTCGGCGTGTCGGCTGCCAGCCTGTGCCTGGTGTTCGGCGTTCCGATGGCCTGGGCGCTGTCGCGCACCGACATGCCGTTCAAGGGGCTGATCTGGGTGTCGATCCTCGGCACCTTCATCATCCCGCCGTACCTCGGGGCGGTCGGCTGGATCCTGCTCGCCGGCCCCAACGCCGGGTGGCTCAACCGCGCCTTCGTCGCGCTGACCGGTGCCGACGGCGGCCCGTTCAACGTCTACAGCATGCCCGGGCTGGTGCTGGTCGTCGCGTGCTACAGCTTCCCGTACGTGTTCGTGTTCACCAAGTCCGCGCTCGACCTGGTCTCCTCGGAGATGGAGGATGCCGCGAACATCCTCGGCGCCGGCAACCTTCGCACGACCGTGTCGATCACGCTGCCGCTGGTGTTGCCGGCGATTCTCGGTGCGTTCATCCTCGTGTTCCTCGAGGCGATCGCGCTGTTCGGTTCGCCCGCGCTGCTCGCGCTGCCCGGACGCTTCCACGTCGTGACGACCCAGCTGTGGCAGTTCTTCGAGTTCCCGCCGCGCGTCGGCGTGGCGGCGGCGTACGCGATGCCGCTGCTCGGCGTGACGATCCTGCTGTTCTGGCTGCAGCGCCGGATCACGCGGCGCAAGGGCTACGTCGCGCTGACCGGCAAGGGCGGCGAGCGGCGGCCGGTGCCCCTCGGGCGTTGGCGCTGGGCGATGCTCGCGTACTGCCTGTTCGTGTGCACGCTGTCGTTCTTCATGCCGATGGTCGTGATCTGCCAGGCCGCACTCGCGCGCGCCTGGGGGCAGGGCTTCGGCCTCGACAACCTGACGCTCGACAATCTCTATTTCACCGTCTTCGAGAACAACCTCACGCGCGACGCGACGATCAACACCTTCACCTACGCCGGCGCCGCATCGCTGATCGCGATCGTGCTCGCGCTGTGCATCGCCTACGTCGTGAACCGCGAACTCGTCGGGCGGCGCGTCGGCGGGGTGCTGTCCTTCCTCACGATGGCGCCGTTCGTCATCCCGGGCATCGTGCTCGCGATCGGCTTCTACGCCGCCTATTCGAATCCGCCGTTCCTGCTCTACGGCACGCCGTGGATCCTGATCCTCGCGTTCGCGACCCGCTTCCTGCCGATCGCGTACACGAACAGCTCGGCGGCGATCCGCAGCATCAATCCGGAGCTCGAGGACGCGGTGCGGATCCTCGGCGGCAGCCGCTTCACCGCGATCTCGCGCGTCGTGATGCCGCTGCTCAAGCGCAGCCTCGCCGGCGCGTTCATCCTGGTCTTCATCCCGGCGACGCGCGAGCTCAGCACCGCGATCTTTCTCTACTCGATCAACACGCAGGTCCTCTCGGTGCTGCTGTTCGACAAGAGCGACGAAGGCAACTTCGAGATGCTGGCCGCGATCGGCCTGATCCTCGTGTTCATCACCGTCGCGATGATCCTCATCGGCTTCCGGCTGATGGGGCGCGACTTCATGCTCAGGAGAACGGCTGCATGAGCAAGCTCGTGCTTCGCGGCCTGTCGCGCCGATTCGGCGATCACGTCGCGGTCGACAACCTCGACCTGACGCTCGCCAAGGGCGAACTCGTGTCGCTGCTGGGCCCGTCCGGCTGCGGGAAGACCACCACCTTGCGAATGATCGCCGGGTTCCTGTCGCCGAGCGCGGGCACGATCGAAGTCGATGGCGCGGTCGTCTCGTCGGCTGCGTCGAGCCTGCCGCCCGAGCGCCGCAACATGTCGATGATCTTCCAGAGCTACGCGATCTGGCCGAACATGACGGTCGCCGAGAACGTGGGCTTCGGCCTGAAGATCCGCAAGGTGCAGCCGGACGAGGCGAGGCGCCGCATCGACCGCATCCTCGACGTCGTCAAGCTCGGCGCGCTGCGCGACCGCTATCCGGCCGAGCTCAGCGGCGGGCAGCAGCAGCGCGTATCGCTCGCGCGCTCGATCGTCGTCGAGCCGTCGGTGCTGCTGCTCGACGAACCGCTGTCGAACCTGGACGCGAACCTGCGCGAGGAGATGCGATTCGAGATCAGGCGCCTGCACGACGAATTCGACATCACGATGGTCTACGTCACGCACGACCAGGCCGAGGCGATGGTGACCTCGGACCGCATCGCCGTGATGAACAAGGGCCGCATCGAGCAGATTGACAGGCCCTTCGACCTGTATGCACGACCGAAGACGCGCTTCGTCGCGGGCTTCATCGGCCGTACCAATTTCCTGCAGGGCGTGCGCGACGGCGATGCGATAGACTTCGGTGCGTTCGCGATACCGGCCGGCGCGTTGTCGGGCGCGGCCGGCCCGCAGCCAAGGGTCGACGTGTCGGTGAGACCGCAGTGCGTGCATCTGCATCGTGCTCGGCCGCCGGCCGCGGACGATCGCGTCTGCGTGGCGGCGCGCATCGGTCAGCGCGCGTACCTCGGCGAATCCTGGGACTACCTGGTGCGCCTCGAAGGGCTGCCTGAGGACCTGCGGGTCGCGGCGCGACCGCAGGAGGTGTTCGAGGTCGGCGAGGCGGTGTTCGCCGAGATCGACACCACGCAGGTCACCGTCATCGACTGAAACCGCGGCAGCGCCGCTCGAACACGAGGAACCCGACGCCATGGCGTTACCCCTGGAAGGCGTACGCGTCATCGACCTGACCAACGTGATGGCGGGCCCGTACTGCGCGACGGTGCTGGGCGACCTCGGCGCCGACGTCGTCAAGATCGAGAGCTTCCCCGACGGCGACGCGTCGCGCCGCTTCGACCCGAAGGTGAACGGCGAGTCGTACTGCTTCGCGGTGCTGAACCGGAACAAGCGCAGCCTCGCGCTCGACCTGAAGGCGCCGCGCGGCAAGGAGATCTTCCTGAAGCTCGCCGCCGGCGCCGACATCGTGCTCGAGAACTTCCGGCCCGGCGTCGTGCGGCGGCTCGGAATCGATTACGACAGCCTGCGCCCGACGAACCCGGGCCTCGTGTACGCGTCGATGTCGGGCTTCGGGCAGACCGGGCCCTACGGCAGGCGCGGTGGCTTCGACATCATCGCGCAGGGCATGTCGGGCATCATGATGATGACCGGCGCGCCCGGCGGTCGGCCGGCGAAGGTCGGCATCGCGATGAACGACATCGCGAGCGGCGTGACCTCGGCCTACGGCATCCTCGGCGCCTACATCGGCCGATTGCGCAGCGGCGAGGGCCAGTACCTGGAGACCTCGCTGCTCGAGGCGGGGCTCGCGTGGACGATATGGGAGTTCGGCGCGTGGGCGGGCGCGGGCGAGATCCCGACGGCGACCGGGACCCGGCATCGTCGATCGGCGCCCTATCAGGCGTACCGCACGCAGGACGGCTACGTCACCGTCGGTGCGAGCAGCGACAAGCTCTGGCGCGATTTCTGCACGAAGGTCTGCGAGCGTCCGCAGTGGCTCGCCGACGCGCGCTACGCGAGGGCCGCGGACCGCCTCGCCAACGTCGACGCGCTCGAGCGCGACATCGAGTCGGTGTTCGCCGGAGCGCCGACGGCGCACTGGGTCGATCGGCTCGAGGCCGCCGGCGTGCCCGGAGGGCCGGTCTACGGCTACGCCCAGGCGCTGGCCGACCCGCAGATCGAGGCGCGCCGGATGGTCGTCGAGGTCGACCATCCGGCGATCGGCCGGATGAAGACGCTCGGGCTGCCGATCAAGTCGACCGGCGATCTCACCGCGATGCGCCGCCCGGCGCCTCTGCTCGGCCAGCACAGCCGCGAGATCCTCGCGGGGATCGGGTACGAGGGCGACGCACTCGCCGCGCTGTTCGCCGACGGGATCGCGTTCGACGGCGCGCGCGACTGAAGCGTCGGGTGCCGAGGGCACGGGGGTTGCCCGGCTTCGGGGC
Source organism: Lautropia sp. (assembly GCA_050248115.1). Lineage (GTDB taxonomy): Bacteria > Pseudomonadota > Gammaproteobacteria > Burkholderiales > Burkholderiaceae_E > Lautropia. The sequence continues at coordinate 890,261 of JBFWSZ010000002.1, read as the reverse complement.
CCGCATCCGCGGGCCGCTGGAACGACATCCAGACAACCCACCGGAGCATGCCATGACCTCCTCGATCCGGATCGCCGGACCGGCACAGTGCCGTCGCCCGATGCGCATCGCACCTTCGCTGGCGCTCGCCGCCGCCGTGTGCGTTTCGCCGTTTGTCGCGCTCGCGCAGGGAACCACCGGGCAGGGAAACACCGCGCCGGGCGGCGGCGCGGCGTCTTCGCAGTCTTCCCAGTCGTCGCAGGCGACTGCGCCCGCGCGTGGCAGCGGCGGGCGTGAGGCCGCCGAGCTGAGTGCCGCCGATCGCGCGTTCATGACCAAGGCGGCACAGGGCGGCGCCGCCGAGGTCGAAATGGGCAAACTCGCCCAGCGCAATGCCGAGCGCGACGACGTCAGGCGCTTCGGCGAACGCATGGTCGAGGACCACGGCAAGGCCAACGAGGCGCTCGCGCGCGTCGCGCGCGCGCACGACATGAAGCTGCCGTCCACGCCGGACTCGAAGGCGAAATCGACGATGAAGACCCTCGAATCGAAGCAGGGCAAGGCCTTCGACCGCGCGTACATGGACCACATGGTCGCGGACCACAACAAGGACGTCGCCGCGTTCGAGAAGGCGGCGAAGTCGTCCGGCAGCCCCGACGTGCAGGCCTTCGCGAAGGACACGCTACAGGTGCTCGAGGAACACCGGAAGATGGCGCGCGATATCGCCGGCGAGCGTTCCTGACGCGCGTCGCGCCGGTGCGGGGCAGCGCCAGGCGCCGGCCCGCCGGCCCGGGTACGATTCGCAGCCGCTTGCGATCCGGGTTGGGAACGCAGCTTGCTGAGGCCTCCGCACGCAAGGAGGCCCGATGAGAGTGTACGAGCAGCGCGAGCGAATCCTGGTGACCGGCGGTGCCGGCTTCCTCGGCTCGCACCTGTGCGACCGGCTGTTGGCACAGGGGCACGAGGTCCTGTGCGTGGACAACCTGTTCACGGGCTCGAAGCGCAACCTCGACCACCTGTGGGCGAATCCGCGCTTCGAGTTCATGCGCCACGACGTGACGCACCCGCTCTACGTCGAAGTGGATCGGATCTACAACCTCGCGTGCCCCGCGTCGCCGGTTCACTACCAGCACGATCCGGTGCAGACGACGAAGACCTCGGTTCACGGCGCGATCAACATGCTGGGGCTCGCGAAGCGGCTCGGATGCCGGATCCTCCAGGCGTCGACCAGCGAGGTCTACGGCAATCCGGCGTGCTCGCCGCAGGCCGAGCAGTACTGGGGGAACGTGAACCCGATCGGTCCGCGCTCGTGCTACGACGAAGGCAAGCGCTGCGCGGAGACGCTGTTCTTCGACTACCACCGCGTCCACGGCACTGCGATCAAGGTCGCCCGCATCTTCAATACCTTCGGGCCGAGGATGGACGAGAACGACGGCCGGGTCGTGTCGAACTTCATCGTGCGCGCGCTGCGCGGCGAGCCGCTGACGGTGTACGGAAATGGCCTTCAGACCCGGTCGCTGTGCTACGTCGACGACCTCATCGAGGGGCTGTGCCGCTTGATGGAATCGCCGGACGGCGTCGTCGGGCCGGTCAACCTCGGCAATCCCTGCGAGGTCACGATGATCGCGCTGGCGCGCTGGATCGTCGATCTCGTGGGGTCCTCGTCCCGGATCGAGCACGGGCCGCTGCCGGCGGACGATCCGATGCAGCGTCGCCCCGACATCTCGCTCGCACGTGAACTGCTCGGCTGGAGGCCGACGGTCGCGGTCGAGACGGGACTGCGCGCGACGATCGAGTACTTCGATGCGCTGCTATCGCAACCGGCCGACGACGCCACGCACGACGAGACTATCGGGACGGATCTGCTTCGAGCGCGCAGACCGCATCCTCGCGCGGTCGCGACGCCACCGAGGGCGACCATCCTTCGAGGCGAACGTATCGCCGGATGATCTCCTCGGCGAACGCGGCGAACTCCTCGCCGCGCCGTGGAGGGCTGCTCGCGTTCGGCTCGATGCCGCGCGACGGCGGCGTGAAGCACAGGATCAGCGTCGTGTCGAACGCCCATACCGCGTCCATCATCCGGTCGAACCAGCGCAGCCGCTGCGGGCGATGCCAGTCGGCCCAGCTGATGCAGGTCCGGAGCCGCGGCGAGCCGAGCCGGTGCAGCCAGCCGATCGCACGCGGCAGTCTCGGATCGTGCCAGTGGAACCACTGGCACACGCCGATGCGTGCATCGAACGCCGCGACGGCAGGCTTGGGCGTGCCGTCGTCGCGGATCAGCCCCATGTGGAAGTGCCGGTGATAGTTGCTGCCTTGCGCCGGCTCGTGAGCAGCGATCGTCGGTGGCCACGCGCGGGGCAGGTCCAGCAGGCTGTACCAGTAGGTCCGCTCGACGCGATCGCGCAGCAGCTGCGTCGTGCGCGACAGGCCGAAGCGCTGGACCTCGTCTGCACCCATGCTGGAGCAGCCCACCTCGGTCACCCAGACCGGCAGCGGCGTCACCGCCTCGACCTCGGCGATGCGGTCCGGCCACTCGTCGATCGGCCAGCAGTCCCAGTCGATCGGGAAGCCGTGCACGCCGACGACCTCGACGTCGTCGAGCGCGCCGCGCGCGGCGAGCCCGGACACGAACACGGGATCGATTGGACAGATGCCGCCGAGCACGCGCCGCACGCCGGGCGCGAGCACCGCGCTGCGACGGGTCGCGTCTGCGAGCATGCGCGAGAAGCACGACCATTCGGGGTCGAGCCTGAAGTCCCAGTGCGAGAGGTTGTTGGGCTCGTTCCAGAACTCGATCGCCTCGATCATCGGTCCGGCTCCGCGCCTTCGGGACGCGCGCTGCCGGCGTCGCGCGTGCCGACGACGGACGCCCACTGGGACGCGAAGCGCTCGCGTCGCCACGCCTGCGCGGGATCGGGTTCGCACAGATAGATCTCGTGACCGGGCCGTGCCATCACCCGCAGGCCGCTCGAGCGCAGCATCGCCTCGACGCCGGCGTGATTCGGGGCCCACCAGTTCGTCGGGTCGCCGGCGAACCCGGTCTCGAAGAACGCCATCTTCGGCCAGCCTTCGTCGAGCAGCGTGTCTCGCTCGTTCAGGCCCAGCGCGATCGGATCGGCGCCGTGCACGCCCATCCCCGGCATCGTCAGCGTCTGGAACACCATCTGCCGTCGTGTGAGCCGGGCAAGGATGTCGAGCGCCAGCAGCGGGTAGCGCAGGTGGTAGAAGACGCCCATGAACAGCACGAGGTCGTATCGTTCGCTCGATCGCGCGAGGTCGAAGACCTCGCACTGCTCGAAGCTCACGCGGGCGTCGAGTCGGAGCTCGCGCGCGGCCCAGCGCGCCTGCGCGAGATAGCGCGGGTCGACGTCGACGCCGTGCACGCGCGCGCCCAGTCGCGCGAGCTCGAAGCTGTAGTAACCGGCGTTGCAGCCGACGTCGAGCACCTCCCAGCCATCCAGCCGCGTCGGCAGCGCCACGGCGACCTGCCGCCACTTGAACGCCGGGAAGTCGCTGCCGAGGAAGTGGTCGGGCGCGGTCTGCAGTCCGTCCGGAAGCACGATGTTGTGGAACCAGGGGCCGAGCGCGGCGACTGCGGCCGCGCGATCGGCGAGGGTTGCGGAACGGGCGGCGTCGCCGCGGTCCGGCTTCATCGGGCCGTCTCCGGTGCGTCGCTGCGGCGCGCCCGCGCCGAGCGCCGCGTCCCGGCCTGCCGCAGGTGGCCTTCGAGCGTCTCGGCCCGGTGCGCCGAGGTGTGGGCGGCGAGGACGCGGCGCCGCGCGCGCTCGCCGAGCCGGCGCCTCGCGTCGTCGTCGGGGTCCCGCAGCGCACGCAGCACGTCGGCGCCGTCGCGGGCGACGACGATCTCGAGCCCCGGCTCGAACAGCGTCTCGAGCCCCGGCCAGCGGTCGCTGATGATCGGGGTCGCGCACGCGGCGGCCTCGAAGAGTCTCACGCTCGGCGAGTAGCCCGCCGCCACCATGTCCGCGCGGGTGAGGTTCAACGTGAAGCGTTGCGCGTTGTAGAAGGCGCGGTGATCGCCGGGCGCGAGGTGCTCGATGCGTGCGACGTTCGGCGGCCAGGCGATCGTCGCCGGATACTGCGGTCCGGCGACGACGAATTGCATGGCGCGCGACGCGGATGCCGGCTCGATCAGCAGCGCCTGCAGGCCGGGCTGGCGGTCGTCGCTGTACGTGCCCATGTAGCCGAGGTCCCAGCGAACGACGCGCCCGTCGGGGTAGTAGGCGTCGGGGTCGACCCCGCAGTACAGCACCCGCGCACACCTCGCGCCGTAGCGGGTCTCGAGCGTCTGCAGCGTCGGCCCGCCGCTGAACGACAGGTACAGGTCGTAGCGCGGGATCTGCGCGGTCGCCAGGTACTCCGTTCCGCCCTCGGCCAGTCTTGCCAGCGTCACCGGCGTATCGATGTCGTAGAAGGCCCTGACGCCGGTGGCCGTCGCGAACACCCATTCCGCGACCTCGATGCCTTCGGGCACGTACGAGCCGACGATCACCGCGTCGGCTTCGCGCACGAGCGACGCGAAGCGGTCGGCGAGTTCCTCGCGCGAGCGGTACAGCGCCAGCGCGGGCGCGTCCGGGCCGAGCGCATCCCGATGCTGCGCGTACCACGACACGTCGCGCTCGAGGAAGACGACCTCGTGGCCGCGTGCCGCCAGCGCACCGAGCAGGCTGCGGTAGGTGGTCGCGTGGCCGTTGCCCCAGGACGAGCTCAGGCTGAGGCCGAGCACGACGATGCGCATGCGATCGCCCGTCATCGGTGCACCTCCACGCTGCACCCCTCGAGCACCGCGTCGAACTCGGCCGCACGGTGCGCGTAGGTGTGTTCGGCGAGCACGCGCGCGAGCGCGGCTTCGCCGATGCGCCTGGCACGATCGGCGTCGAGCGCTTCGAGCAGCGACGCGACCTCGGCGCCGTCGTGCGCGACGAGCACCTCGCGCCCCGGTTCGAGGAAGCGCTCGATGCCTTCCCATGCATCGGTGATCAGGCACGCTGCGGCGCCGGCCGCCTCGAACACCCGCGTGGCCGGCGAGAAGCCGCACGCCGCCATGCTCGCCCGACTGATGCTGAGCACTGCCCGGCACGACGCGTTGAACGCGTTGTGCTCGGTGGTGTAGACGTGACCGACGTCGACGACGTTGGGCGGCAGCGCCCGGTCCGACCATCCGTTGCCGCCGAGGACGAAGCGGCGCTGCGGCAGTCGACCCGCTGCGTCGAGGAAGAACGACTCGACGCGCGCCTCGCGATCGGGAAGCCGGTTGCCGAGGAAGCCGAGATCGGCGGCGAAGCGGGCGTCGGCCCGGCCGGGAAAGTGCGTCGTCGGGTCGAGCGCGTTGTTGATCGGCACGCAGCGCTTCGCGCCGAGGCTTTCGTAGCAGGCCACCACCGGCGCGCCGCCGCCGTAAGTGAGGACGAGATCGAATCGCGGCACGCAGCGGTGGAACGGGTCGGCCGGGTCGCGGCGCAGCCGTTCGAGCGTCGCCGGCGCGTCGACGTCCCAGAACGCGACGGTCCGCGAGGGGCCGCGCGCCGCCGCGACCGCGTCCTCGAGCAGCGCGTCGTACACGCCGACGCCGCTGGTCTTGATCAGCAGGTCGGCATCGAGTGCGGACGCCAGCGCGGCCAGCGCTGCGGCATCGTCGTCGCCCGGATAGACGATCACCCGCGCCCACGGCGGATCCGCGAGGTCTCGATGGCGCTGGCGATCGAAGGCGTCGGGTTCGTAGAAGCGGATGCGGTGGCCGCGCGCGGCCAGTGCGCGCACCATCCCGCGGTAGTAGGTGGCGGCGCCGTTCCAGTACGCCGACACGAGGCTGGAGCCGAAGATCGCGATGTCGAGTCCGGTGCTCATCGCACGGGCTCCAGGTCGGCGCGCGGTGCGCGGTGCGCATCGCCGGCGTCGGGCGCGAAGCCGGCGATCGCGAGCAGTTCGTCGACGCGGTGCCGACAGGTGTGGCGGCGACGGATCGTCTCGAGCCCGTTGCGCCCGAGCTCGGCTGCAAGCGCCGGGTCCGAGACGAGCGCACGCATCGCGCGGCGCATCGCGTCGCCGTCGTTCGCGACGAGGTAGTCGGTGCCGGGGCGGAACAGGCCCTCGGCATCGTCCCACGGCGCCGACGCGAGCGGAATCCCGCACGCCAGCGCCTCGAACATCCGGATCGTCGGGATGCCGGGCAGTGCCCGGGCATAGGGTCGGCGCGGCACGTGGACGGTGCACGCGAAGCGCGAGAACACCGCCGGCACCTCGATGTTGGGCAGCCAGCCCGCGTACGCGATGCCGGCCGCGTCGAGGCGGGCCAGCGCGTCGGCCGGATAACGCACGCCATGTACGCGCGCCCGCAGCCCGAGTGCCCGAACGGGCTCGAGCAGGAACGTCGACAGCTCCTCGGCGCGTTCGTCGTCGCCCCAGTTGCCGATCCATACCAGGTCGCCGTCGGCGGTGGTGCGCGGCAACGGCCGGAACAGACGGGTGTCCGCCGCTTCGTGCCAGGTCCACGCGTCCTTCGCCCAGCCGTGGCGCAGGTACAGGTCGCGCAGCACCTCGCCGAACGCGAGCACGCCGTCGTAGTGCCGCAGCTCGTAGGCGGCGATGCCGCTCGGGTCGGTCACGGCACGGTGGTGCGTGTCGTGGAAGAACAGCCGATAGCCGCCGTTGTCCCGGTGGTGCTCGCCGATGCGCCGCACGAGCTCGTGCGGATTCCACTCGTGCACGATCACCAGGTCGGCGCCGTCGAGGACGGCGTCGAGGTCCGGCGCCGGTGGCGTGTAGGTGCGTGCGAGGAGGTCCGGATACGCCCGGCCGAAAGCGGCGATGGGCGCCGTCCCGTGGTCCGCGACGAGGTGCCGACGGCTCCAGCCGTCCACCGGCTCGAAGCACTCGACGCGATGGCCGCGCGCGGCGAGCTCGCTCGCGATGCCGCGAAGGAAGTGCGCATTGCCGTGGTTCCAGTCGGACACCAGCGAGTGGTAGAACATCAGGACGCGCATCGAAGCACTCCGGTGGAAGGTTCTCGCAGCCGCCGGTAGGCGGCGAGATACGCCCGTGCCATGCGTTCGGGCGAATAGGTCAGCGCCCGCGAGCGCGCGCGCCGGCCCATCCGCTCGCGCAGCGCGTCGTCGGCGATCAGGCGGTTCAGCGCGTCGGCCAGTCCGCGTTCGTCGGTGGGGTGGACGTACAGCGCCGCGTCGCCCCAGACTTCCCGCAGGCTGGCGATGTCGCCCGCCACCAGCGCGCAGCCGGCCAGGCCCGCTTCGAGCAGCGACAGGCCGAAGGGCTCGTAGCGTGCAGGGTGCGCGAAGATCGCCGCGCGCCCCATCCGTTCGGCGACGGCGCGGATCGGGAGCTCGCCGAGCATCGCGAGCTGCGCGCGGCCCGCCCGGGCGTCGGCACGGCCGTCGCACGTGCCTTCGGACGAAAGGGGCACGCACGCGTCGGCGCGATCGTCGCCTGCGTTGCTCGACGGCTGTGCCGACGCGCCCGCGACGACGATCGGCCAGTCGACGCACGGCGCGACCCGCGCGAGCACGCGCAGGTTCTTCGCCTCGTCCCACATCCGGCCGGCTGCGAACACGAACGGCGACTTGGCTGCTGCGCGGAAGTCCGCCGCGTCGCGCGCGTTCGGCAGCACCTCGAGGGGCGCGTCGAATGCGAAGTCGCGACGCAGTTCGCGCGCCATCGCGCGCGTGGGTGCCGCGACGAGGTCCGCGCCGCGAAGCCCGCGGCCGACCACGCCACGATACGCGTCCCAGTCGGGCGGTGCCTGCTCGCCCTTGACCGCGCGCCACCACGAGGTGACCGTCGAGTGCGCACCGAGCATCACCGGCACGCCGAAGGGCAGCGCGCCGAACGCGAACTGATTCAGGTGCACGAGGTCGGGCCGAAGGCGGGCCGACAGCGCGAGCAGCCAGTCGCCCGCGGCGTCGACGTCGGCCCACGGTGCATCCATCCATTCCAGCCGGCACGAGCGCACGTGCAGCGCGAGTCTGGGAACCGACGCCGCCTGTGCGCGCTGCGCGATTCCGGGGAACGGGCCCATCGACGCGAGGTTCACCTGCCAGCCGAAGCGGGACAGCGCACGCGCGAGGTCGATCGAGTGGTGCCAGACGCCGCCGACCGTATCGGTCGTCAGCAGCAGCCTGCCGGGCTCAGCGTCCATAGATCCGGTCCAGCACGTGGGCGACGGCGACGAACTCGGCGAAGCCCTCGTCGAAGCGCGGCCGGTGCGCCAGCGTCCGGGCCCACGCGACGAGCGCGCGCGGGCCCCAGGCGTCCGGCGGCGACGCGATCGTCATGCGGCGCGTGCCGTCGAGGCGTTCCGCGACGAAGTCGTAGAACGACCCGTCGACGTTCCTGAACTGCGCGGCGCCGCGGGTGCCGTCGAAGCGCGCCTCGATCACCGCGTCCTGCCCGGCCGACAGGTTCCACGAGCACGCGAGGCGCACCGTCACGTCGCCGGCGAGCTCGAGCTGCACGATCGCGTGGTCCTCGACGACCTGCTCGCCGGGCGCGAGGAGCCGGCCCTCGGCATAGCGTCGGGTGCCGACGCGCGCGACCGGCGGAAAGTCGAGCACCCAGAGCGCCAGGTCCGCCAGGTGGATGCCGAGGTCGATGACGCAGCCGCCGCCGGCGCGCGCGATGTCCCTGAACCAGGGCTTGTCGGGCCCATACGCGTTGTGGAAGACCAGGTCGATCGCGTAGATCCGGCCGAGCTCGCCGGCGCGGACGAGTTCCCGGATCCGCTGCATCCCCGCCGTGTGCCGGTAGCTCAGGTCGACGCCGACCAGCCGGTCTGCGGCGCGCGCGGCGGCGCCGATCCGGCGCACCTCCGCGGCGGTGCGCCCGAGCGGCTTCTGGCAGAACACAGCGAGGCCGGCGTCGAGCGCGCGAAGCACCTGCGCCGCGTGCAGCGCGCTCGGCGTCGCGACGACGACGCCGTCGAGCGGCAGCGCGAGCAGCGCGTCGAGGTCGGGCGCGATCGTCGCGTGCGCCGCGCAGCGCAGCGCTGCCTGCGCGCACGCGGCGTCCGGGTCGGCGACCGCGACGACGTCGGCGATATCCTCGCGGGCGAGTGCTTCCAGCCTCGCGCGCCCGATCCAGCCGACGCCGAGGAAGCCGAGCCTTGGTCGCGCGCCCGCGCTCACTGCGATACCTTCGCGCTTCGCACTGCGGTGCGAGCTTGCTTGGGGCGGCCCGGCGCTTCGCTCATGGCTCGACGACCGCCTTGACGAAGCCATCGGGCCGCTCGCGCGTCATGTCGAGCGCGGTGCCCAGCGACTCGAGCGGGAAGCGGTGCGTGAGCAGCGGCGACGGGTCCAGGCGGCCATCGGCCATCGCGGCGATCGCGCGCCGGATGCCGTCGAGGTAGCGCGCCGGCGCGCGCTCGTGCGCGTTGATCACGTCGATCCCGCGCCAGTTCCACTGCTGCATGTCGACCTGGCGGGGGCCGTCCTGGTGATAGCCCGCGATCACGAGGCGCCCGCGTTCGGCGGTCAGCTGGGCGGCGACGTCGAGCGGGTGCTGCAATCCCACCGCCTCGATCACGCGTTCGCAGCCCGCCCCGCCGGTCGTCTCGCGCACGCGCGCCACCGGATCCTCGGCGGCATCCAGACCCATGCTCTCGCTGGCGCCGAGCCGTGTGGCGAGCGCCTGCGCGAAGGGTCGCCGGGTGATCGCGAGCACGCGCGCACCGGCGCGGACCGCGAGCTGGGTCAGCAGCGCGCCGAGAAAGCCGATGCCGACGATCGCGACCGTCTGGCCGGCCCGGATGTCGCTGCGCTCGAAGATGTTCATCGCGCAGCCGAGCGGCTCTCCGGGCACCGCCCGGTCGTCCAGGCTCGCCGGCAGTCCGATCGCGTCGTCGGCGTTCGCGAGGTCGAACTCGGCGTGCCCGTGGTACGTCAGCGCCGCGACGCGATCGCCTTCGACGAATCCACGCACGCCCGCGCCGACGCCGGCGACTCGGCCCCAGGCCTCGTGGCCGGGCGCGCCGGCGTCGGTCGGATAGCCGAACCACGGCCGACCTTCCCACAGCGGCACGCTCGACGCGCAGACGCCGCAACCCTCGATCCGGATCAGCAGCTGGCCGGGTGCCGGTGTCGGTCGCGGCACCTCGCGCACCTCGAGCCTGCCGGCGTCGAAGATGATCCCGGCCCGCATCCGCGCCGCCCGGGGCGGCGTGTCGCCGCGCGCGCTCACCGTGTCACCTCGGCGAGGTCGGCAGGGCGCTGGGCCGCGCCGTGCGCGGTTCGCGCCGGCGTGCGGGTGCGCAGCCATTCGTACAGCCGTTGGACGCCGTCGCGCGCTTGCACCCGGGGCCGCCACGCGCACGCGCGGCGGAAGGCCCGGGTGTCGCTGACGTAATAGCGCTGGTCGCCGGTGCGCGGCGGCCCGTAGTGGGTCCGGGGCACGCAGCCGGTCATCGCGCCGATCTGCGCGAGCAGGTCGTTCAGGCTGATCGCGTTCTGCGGGCCCCCGCCGATGTTGAACGCGCGTCCGGCGAACCGTGCCGGATGCGCGAGCAGCCGCTGCATGGCGTCGACGAGATCGTCGACGTACAGGACGTCTCGCACCTGGCAGCCGTCGCCGAAGATCGTGATCGGCTCGCCGCGCAGTGCGCGCAGCAGGAAGTGCGCGACCCAACCCTGGTCCTCGGTGCCGAACTGGCGGGGCCCGTAGATGCAGCTCATGCGCAGCACCGCGGTCTCGAGGCCGAAGGAACGTGCGTAGTCGAGCACGTACTGGTCGGCCGCGCCCTTCGAGCACCCGTACGGGCTGTTGAAGTCGAGCGGCCGGCTCTCGGCGATGCCGTGGCGTCGCGTCGCCGCGTGAGCGGGGAGGTAGCGTTCGCCCTGCAGCTGCAGGTCCAGGTCGTCCAGCGCCCCGTACACCTTGTTCGTCGACGTCAGGAAGACCGCCGGCGGCGACGGCTGAGAGCGGGCCGCCTCCAGCACGTTCAGGGTGCCGCGCGCGTTCACCTCGAAGTCGCTGGTCGGGTCGACGAGGCTCGAGGTGACTGCGACCTGCGCGGCCAGGTGGAACACGGCGGACACGCCGCGCGTCGCACGCACCAGCGCGTTCGCGTCCCGCACGTCGTCGATCACGACCTCGACGAGGCCGTCGTGGGACTCCCTGAGCCAGCGGACGTTATCCTCGACGCCGCTGCGCGCGAGGCTGTCGAGTATGCGCACGCGCCGACCCGTCGACGCGAGCCGATGCGCGAGGTTCGATCCGATGAATCCCGCGCCCCCAGTGACCAGTACCGGTTCCGCGTTCGCCTTCATGCCGTGAGACCGCGCGCGGTGAGTTCCGCCGAGGCGCGCTCGAGCCGATCATCGGCCGCGCGCCCGTCGAGCCAGCCGGCGAGTTCGGCGATGCCGCGTTCGAGCGGCACCTTCGGCGCGTAGCCGAGCGATGCTCCGGCCTTCGTCAGGTCCGCGAAGCAGTGGCGGATGTCGCCGACCCGGTACTTGCCCGAGACCTGCGGTTGCAGATCGGTGCGACCCACGGCGTCGGCGACGCGCGCGGCGATCTCGAGCACCGTGCGGGCTTCGCCGCTGCCGACGTTGAACACGTCGTCGCGCACCTCGTCGCGTGTCAGCGCGAGACTGCAGGCGGCGACGACGTCGTGCACGCTGACGAAGTCGCGTCGCTGCAGGCCGTCCTCGTACACCAGCGGCCGCTTCCCGTTCAGCAGGCGCGACGCGAAGATCGCCAGCACGCCGGTGTAGGGATTGGACAGCGACTGACGCGGTCCGTAGGCGTTGAAGAAGCGCAGTGCGACGGTCGGGATGCCGTACGCCCGACCGGCGATCAGGCAGAGGCGTTCCTGGTCGAACTTCGACAACGCCTAGACGGACGCGAGCGCCGGCGGCTTGTCCTCCGGCGTCGGTAGCGCGACGAGGGCCTCGCCGTCGTCGTCGTGCCATTCCCAGCGTCCCGCGCGCAACTGCTCGAGCGGTCGCGAGCCCACGAGCCGGCTCTCGCCGGCGCGCGTCCGGTAGCGACCCTCGCCGTAGACGCTCATGCTCGACGCCACCACGAGGCGCGCGGGCGGCTGCTCGATCAGCGCCTCGAGCAGCACGGCCGTGCCCAGGTTGTTGACCGCGGTGTAGCGCGCGATCTCGTACATGCTCTGCCCGACGCCGACTTCCGCCGCGAGGTGGAATACCGCGTCGATGCCTGCAAGCGCGCGTCTCACCGCCGCCGGGTCGCGCACGTCGCCGACCTGCAGCTCGACCGCATCGTCGAGACTCTCCGGCCGCACGGCATCGTCGCCGTGAACCTGGGGGCACAGGTTGTCGAGTACGCGTACGCGGTGACCCTCGGCGAGCAGGTGATCGGCCAGGTGCGAGCCGATGAAGCCGGCGCCACCGGTGATCAGACAGGAACAGGGCATCGAGACCTCCGTGGGATTGCGTCGCCTGCCGGGCAAGCTTCATGCCCCGGCGGCGCGTGCACGGAGGCCGCGCCTCAGCTTATCGGCCCGCCGCCGGTGCCGCCGCTCGGCGCGACACCCTCGGACCGGCGCGCGCCGGCGCTGGTGCCGGCCACCCGCAGGTTGTTCTGGACGTGCGTCACGCCCGACACCGATTCCGCGATGTCCTCGGCACGGCGTTTCGCGTGGCGCGCCACGACGCTGCCTCCCAGTGTCACCTCGGCGTTGCTGACACTGACTTCGATGTCCGATGCGTCGAGCAGCGGATCGTCGGTGAGGCGGTCGTTCACGTCGTCGAGGATGCGGGCGTCGGAGCGGCGGTAACCGCGGGGCCCGCGGCCGCGGTGGTCTTCACGGTGGTCGGCGCGACGCCGTCGCTGCGCCTCGTCGTCCCCGAACCACGACGACACTTCGTCGCGGGTGCGGTCCCACCAGTCGCGATCGCCATCGTCGCGCCAGCGGTCGCGGGCCCCGCGCGTGGCGTCGTCTTCACGCCAACGCGACGCGACGCCCGGCGTGCCGTAGTCGGCGTAGCCTTCGTATCGCAGTGGCCGGCCCGGTCCACGCGAGGTCTGGCGGAACCGGCCGGGCCATCCCGCCGGCCCGCGCGGAAGGTCGCCGTACTGTTGCCAGTCGTCGTCCGGATCCGGGCCCGGGCGTCGGCGGGACGCGCCGGTGCGCAGCGGCCCCTCGTGCGAACCTGCCTCCATCGCCTCGCGCCCGATCTCGCCGTACGCGCCGTCGCTCTCGTGCTCGACGTAGCCGCGGTAGTCGTCGCCGGGTTCGCGCGCCGGCGGTCGCCTGCCCGAGTCGGGCCGCCGATCACGCGCGTCTTGCGCGTTGCCGTGCCAGGGGCCTTCGCCGCCCCGTCGATATTCTGGATGCATCTTCGAATCTCCTGGTTCGGAGCGGGCGTGCGAGGCTGCGTACGCGCGTCCCACGCCCGTGGACGTCGGCCCGTGGCAGCCGCCACGGACCGTGCATCGCCGGCTCCGGCATCGACTCGGACCTCAGGCGGCCTACGCGTCCTTGGCCTTCGCGTTCTGGTCCGACTCGGCGAGTTCGGTGAGCTTGCGGTCGGCGGCTTTCTCTTCGTCCAGCGTCGCCTTCAGCAGCTTGATCGCATCCTTGTGGCCGAGCTGAGACGCAAGCGCGCACAACGTGCCGTAGCTCGCGATCTCGTAGTGCTCGACCTTCTGGGCCGAGGCGATCAGCGCCGCGTCGAGCACGGGTCCCTGGGCGATCTCGTCGATCACCTCGCGGCCCTCCTCGATCAGTCCTTCCATCGCGTGGCACTTCACGCGCTTGATGCGGAGCTGCAGCTTGTCGACCAGCTGATCGATCCGCTCGACCTGTCCCGTGGTTTCCTGCAGGTGCGATTCGAAGATCTGCGACAGCTTCGGGTTGCTGGCGGCGCGCGCCAGTCGCGGCAGCGCCTTCGTCAGCTGCTTCTCGGCGTTGTAGATGTCCGATAGTTCGTGGACAAACAGGTCGTCGAGAGACTTGAGGGCCATTTGATTCACTCCTTGACAGCTTGGGTTTCGCGGACCGTCGATGCGAATCGATCCGCCCCATCGAGGTGGCAACCCCTATGCCCACGGCGCGTGGGTCGCTGCCGACGAGCGCGTCCGTTGCGTCGCCGACGGCGATGCCCTCAGGCCGCCGGCTCGCCGAACAGGTGAAGCAGCACGCGTCGCGCGTGCCCCTCGTGGCGGTGCTCGTACAGGTAGATGCCCTGCCAGGTACCGAGCAGCGGCTGCCCGGCGGCCACGGGGATGCCGACGCTCGTCTGCGTGAGCGCCGCGCGCACGTGCGCCGGCATGTCGTCGGGTCCTTCGGCGTCGTGCACGAACATCGGATCGCCGTCGCGCACGAGCCGCGACAGGAATCGCTCCAGATCGGCCTGCACATCCGGATCGGCGTTCTCCTGCACGAGCAGGCTCGCCGACGTGTGCTGCACGAACACCGTCAGCAGCCCGCTGGCGATCCCGGTCGACGCGACCCAGTCGCGCACGCGATCCGTGAGCTCGATCAGGCCGCGGCCGCGGGTGCGGACCTCGAGCCGCGTCAGCGCCTGCATGCGTCGCGCGCCGGAGCTGGCCCCCGCGCGCACCTGCCGGTGCCGTCGAATGCCCTCGGCATCGTCGAATGTCTCATCCCGTCGTCCCTCCGTTCGGGGTCCGCGCGTGTCCGCCTGCTCTTGTCTCGAGCATACGTCGAAGCGACCCTCGGCGGCAGCGCCGGCGCGGGGCGACGCGGCGGCCGCGCGTCGGGTATGCATGTTGCCGCCATGCCGGCCCATTCCAAGGAGCAGGCCATGACGTCCTTCGCCATCACCGGCGCCCTCTCACCGTCGATCACCACGATGATCAGGGCAGACCACTCGCACGTGCTGGTCACGGCGCACAAGTACGGGCCGGACATCCCGGCGCAGAAGAAGCGGGCCATCGTCAACACGATCTGCCTGGCGCTCGAGGTGCACGCGCAGCTCGAGGAGGAGATCTTCTATCCGGCGCTGCGCGAGGCCGAGAACCGCGTGTCGACGGCCGGCGACGCGAGCGACGAACACGCGAGTGCCGGGACGGCGCTTGCGGGCGCGGGCATCGGCGCAGGCGCCAACACCGCGGCGACCGACGGCGACGCGGGCGCCGTGACCAGCGTGCGCGACGTGCTGGACGGCTCGAAGCCGGAGCACGACGAGATGCGCCGGCTGATCGGCCGGCTGCACGCGACGGCGCCCGAGGATCCGCGCTACGACGAACTGTTCCACGCGCTGATGCGCGACGTGCTGCACCACGTCGCCGACGAGGAGACCGTGCTGCTGCCTCGGGCCGAGCAGCTGCTGGAGGATCGGCTGGGCGAACTCGGTGCGCGGATGACGCGCCGTCGCATCGAACTGGCCGGACCGCACGTCGGCGAGATGGTGGTGAACCAGGCGCGGGTCGCGCCGGTGGGGTCGATGCTGCTCGCGGGGGGCGTGCTCGCCGGGATCTTCATGCTCGCGCGCGCGGCGACGCGTTCGCCGCAGCGCCACCGAAGCGTCTTCGACGACGACTTCGGCGACGACTTCGACTACGATGACGGGGACGACGCCGGGAACTACGACGGTTCCGGTTATCCCGACGGCGGATTCATGGAGCACCGGCTCGGGTCGCAAGCTGGCGCGGGCTATCCCGCCCGCTGACGGCACGTCCCGCCGGCGACGCGCAGCATCGCCGCCTGGCTGCACTCGACGTCGTCGTCGGTCGTCGTCCCCGAACCCAGGCTGATCCGCGTCGCAGCGCCGCCTCGCCGCGCCGCATCCTCGAGTGGTCCGTGCATGTCGGCACCTCTCGCGGCGGTGGCCGCGTGCGAGCGGTGTCGCTGCGCGGGTGTTCCCCGGGAAGGGCGCGCACGGGGTGGCCGCCGGTGCGCAGCGCGCGTCGAATGCGCACCGGACGAGCGGCGCGTCGATCGCGACGGACGGGTTTGACGCCGACCGACGGTCGCCGCCCGCTGCCGCGCGGCGTGCCACGACCGACGCGTGGGCCCTACAGTGCGATCCGTGTACGACGACTCGTGGATGCCGGCACCGGCGTCCCGCCCTCCGAGGAAGCAGCCCATGTCCGAACCGCAGCAGTCGAGCCCCGACGCGTCGCAGCGCATGCCGAGCGCGCGCATCCTGCACCCGCGCCACCTGGCGATCGCCGCCGCGCTCGCCGTCGCGATGCAGGGCTGCGGCGGCGGCGACGGCGCGTCCGGCGCCACCGCGCAGCCCGAAGCCGCAGGCGTCGTCAAGGCGGTCTACGAGGGCCCGGTCAGCGGCTTCGGCTCGGTGATCGTCAACGGCGTGCGCTTCAGGGACGGCAGCGCGCGCGTCGTCGACGAGGACGGCGCCGACATCGGACGCGATCGGCTGACGCTGGGCACGCGTGTGTCGGTCGAAGGCACCGCCGACGACGACGGCGGCGTCGGCGACGCGACGCGCATCACGGTGCTGCCCGAACTGCGCGGGGCGATCGAGGCGATCGACGTGGCGGGCGCATCGCTGACGGTGATGGGCACGCGGGTGACGGTCGCGGCCGACACGGTCTTCAGAGGCTTCGGCGCGCTCGCCGATCTCGCCGTCGGCGACACCGTCGAAGTGCATGGGTCGGCCGACCCCGGCGGTGTCGTTCAGGCGACGCTGATCGAGAAGCGCTCGATCGGCACCGCGTTCTTCGTCAGCGGCGCGGCGGCCGACGTCGACCCGGACGCGAAGACCTTCCGGATCGGTGCGCTGACGGTGCGCTTCGCCGATGCGGTGCTGCGTCCGTCCGGTGCGACGGTCGCCGAAGGCAGTGTCGTGCGGGTGCGTGCCGCGCTCGCGCCGGCCGCCGGCGTCGTCGATGCCACCCGGATCCAGGTCTACAAGCCGTCCACGCGTTTCGCCGCGGACGGGGTCGTCGCGATCAAGGGCATCGTCGAGTCGGCCGCGGATGCCGGGGGACGGATGCGGGTCGCTGGGGTCGAGGTCGACGCGAGCCGGATCCCGGGTGCGGCGGCGAGGGCACCGGTCGGCGCACGCATCCGCGTGCTCGGCCGCTTCGAGGGCGAGGTGCTGGTCGCGTCACGCCTGCGCAGCGACGACGAACGCCGACGCGAGGGCCGCGCGGATAACGAGCTGCACGGTCTGGTGACATCGGTCGACGATGCGACGCACTTCGTCGTCAAGGGCGTCGTCGTCGATGCCTCCGCCGCGACGTTCGTCGATCCTGCCGCACTCGGCGTGAAGGCGGGCCTGCGCGTCGACGTCGAGGGCGTGGTCGCCCGCGGTGCGGGCGGGGTCGTGCTGAAGGCGTCGAAGGTCGTCGTGCGCGCGGCCGGTACCTCGGGCGACGACGACACGTTGCAGGACGGCCGGCACAAGACTGTGTACGGCCAGGTGACCGCGATCGCGTCCGGAACGCGCTTCGACGTCGACGGCGTGCACGTCGACGCGTCGGGCGTGGCGGCCGGCGAGCTTCCCGAGCTCGCGCTCGGCGCGTTCGTCGAGGTCGAAGGCGCTGCTGGCACCGATGCCGAAGGAGGCCGCACGCTGGTCGCGACGAAGGTCGAGCGTACGAGTGCGCGGGTCGGCGGCGAGGGCCGGCGCTAGGCAGGGCCGCCGCCGGGAAGCACGGCGCGGGACCGGCCCCGCGGAACCCTCTAGCGCGGCCGTGGCGGCAGCGTCTGGACGAAGGTCCTGCAACGCTGTAGCCAGAATCCGAGCTCGAGGTCGGTGGCGATGCCGGGCGGCTCGACGTAGACGTAGCCCTGCATCGGCCGCCCGGTGAAGTCCATCTCGCGAACGTGCGCACGCGCGAGGCTGTCGCGGTACTGGGGCTTGCCCACGCGGGCCATCAGCTTGTCGCCGGACACGCCGACGAACATCAGCCCGCGGTGCAGGAACGCAAGGCCGCCGAACATCTTCTTCTCGGAGACCGCGGCGTCGTCGGACAGCAGCGTCCGGATGCGATGCGCGAGCGATTCGTCGTAGGCCATCGAAGCATGTCCGGGCTGGGCTGGGGGCGGACGGGGCGGAACGGCCCGATGCAAGCCGCGCCTGCACGCGGCCGATTCTAGTCTCGCCCCGCACGTCCGGGCGGAATGCGACGAGCTCAGCCGGGCGCCGCGAATTGCGGGTTGTGGACGACCTCCCACAGGTGCCCGTCCGGATCCTGGAAGTAGCCGGCGTAGCCGCCGTAGAACGTCGGTTGCGCGGCCTTGACGATCGTGGCGCCGGCGCGCGCCGCCTCCTGCATGACGGCGTCGACCTCGGCGGGCGAGCCGACGTTGTGCGCGAGCGAGAACTCGGTCGCGCTCGGCGGTCGAAGCGGCAGGCCGCTGTCGGCGGCGAGGCTCTCGCGCGGCCACAGCGCGAGCTTGAGGCCCCCGTCGAGTTCGAAGAAGGCCACGGCGCCGTGCGCGTACTCGGTGCCCACGATGCCGGCGGTCGGGAGTCCGAGCCCCTCGCCGTAGAAGCGCACGCTACGCGGCAGGTCGTCGACGCCGAGTGTCACGAGCGTGATGACCGGCTTCATCGGCCGCCATCCAGCGCGAGCTTGCCGAGCCACTGGTCGACGGCGTCGCCGCTGCTCATGTCGGGCTGCACGAGGCCGTCGATCATGAAGGTCGGCGTCGTGTGGATCCCGTTCTGGCGCGCGTACTTCGCCTGCCACTTGATCTCGCGGTCGAGATCTGCGATGCGAAACGCGTTTGCGATCGGCACGCCGCTGAGCGACTCGATGCGCGCGATCAGCGCGTCGGGCGTCGTCGACATGTTCGGTCCGGTGCAGTGGTCGGTGAACTCGAATTCGTCTCGGTGGGCGAAGACCGCGGCCATCACCCGCTTCGCCGCCTGCCTGCCGTCGGGCCTCGTCGATGCGGCGAGGATCGCACGGGTGACGATCCCGGAGAACAGGTGCCAGGGCTGCGACTGCAGCCGGATCCGGATCGTCAGGCGGTCCTCGCCGGCGCGCGCGAGCAGGTCGTCGAGCTTGCCGAAGGCCTTCGCGGAGAACGGGCAGGTGGGTTCGAGGAAGATGTCGAAGATCCTGGGGCCTTCACCCCAGACGAGCGCGTCGGCGCGCCATTCGTGTGAGCTTGCTGCCATCGGATGCCTCCTGCACGGCGGGTTGCGATCGGTCCAGTGTGCCACGCCCGCCGCGCCCGCGTGCCGGGCACCTGTCGGCGGGCGGCGTTCCGCAATTCGCCCGATCGGCCGCGCGCACGCGTCGCGACGGTCCTTCGCCGGCGGCGCGACGGCGATGCCGCTTCCGGCGCAACGCACGATCCCACTATGATTGGAAGCCGGCCGACCGGCTGCAGTCCGAGGCCGAAGGAGCACGCATTGAAGATCGTGAAGGTGGAGAGCATCCACGCCGACGGCGGCTATCGCGTCTGCTCGCATCTCAAGCTGACGACCGACGAAGGAATCGTCGGCTGGGCCGAGTACTACGACCAGTTCTCCGGCGCGCGGATCGACCCGCTGATCCAGGACTTCGCCGCCCACGCGAAGGGGATGGACCCGCTGAAGGTCGGGCGGCTGAGCGAGACGCTGCTCGCCACCACGCGACTCGCCGCCGGCGGGCTGGCGCAGCAGGCGATCGCGGCGATCGAGAATGCCTGCCTCGACGTCGCCGGCAAGGCGCTGGGCGTTCCGGTGTCGACGCTGCTCGGCGGTGCGCTGCGCGAGCGCCTGCCGGTGTACTGGACCCACTGCGGCAGCTACCGGGTGCCGCCGCGCGACCGGTTCTACACCGAGGTGCTCGGCTGCCCGCCGATCCGCACGCTCGACGATCTCGTCGCGGTCGCGAAGGACGCTGTCGCGCAGGGCTATCGCGCGGTGAAGACCAACCCGGTGTTCTTCGACGGCGACCGGCCACGCTTCTTCAGCGGCGGGTTCCGGATCGCGCCCGGCTTCCTCGACAGGTCGGTGAACGACCGGCAGCTCGGCCAGATCGTCGACCAGATGACCGCGTACCGCGAAGCGGTGGGCCCGGACGTCGGCCTGATGCTCGACCTGAGCTTCAGCCAGCGCACCGAGGGCTACCTTCGCATCGCGCGGCGATTGGAGCACCTGGATCTCGCCTGGCTCGAACTCGACAACGACGATCCGGAGGCGCTGGCACTCATCCGCCGCTCGACGCGCCTGCCGATCGCATCGCTCGAGAGCCTGCACGGCATTGCCGAGTACCGTCCGTACCTGCAGATGCAATCGGTGGACACGGCCATCGTCGATCCGATGTGGAACGGCGTCTGGCAGTCGGCGCGGATCGCGCAGTTCGCGGATGCATACGGCACGACCTTCGCCCCGCACAACCCGGTCGGCGCGCTGGGCAGCCTGATGAGCGCGCACCTGAGCGCCGCGGTACCCAACTTCCGCATCATGGAGCTGCGCGTGGACGAGGCGCCTTGGACGCAGGACTTCCTCACGCACCCGCCGGTCGTCGAGCACGGCGAGCTGCTGCTGCCCGAGCGGCCCGGTTGGGGTTCGGACATCGACGAGGACGCGCTGCGCGCGCGACCGGTGCGAACCCGATGAACCGTCACCGCCTCCCGCAACCGCCAATCCGGACGACCGACACGCCATGACGAGCACCCCGAACCGAATCGTATTCTGGGCGAGGCTCCAGATCGCCCGCCAGCAGATCACCGAGGCGCTCGAAGCCGTGCCGGGCGTTCGGGTGCAGGTCACGACGACGCTGGACGAGACGCTCGCCGCGCTACCCGGCGCGGTCGGGCTCGTGCTGCCGCACGGCCCGCAGGAGGAGGCGCTGCAGGTGTTCGCGGTGCTGCGCGCCAGTCGGAACACCGTGCGATGGATGCATTTCATCTCGGCGGGACGCGAAGGCTACGAGGAACTCGGATGGCCGCCCGGCGTCGCGGTGAGCTACGCGGCGGGCGGGGTGTCGCCGGCGGTCGCCGAGCACGCGATGGCGCTGCTGCTCGCGATGGCGCGGCGGGTGCCGGATCTCGTCACGAGCGTCATGCCGCGCCGCGCCTTCGATCGCACCCTCGTCGCACCTCGCGCGCGCTCGCTGGAAGGCGCGACGATGGCGATCGTCGGGTACGGCCACATCGGGCGCGAACTCGCCAAGCGCGCGCGGGCCTTCGACATGCGGATCGTGAGCGTGTCGCGCGCCGCGCGGCGCGAGGCGCTCGTCGACGAGGCATTCCCGCTCGGCTCGCTGCACGAGGCGCTAGGGCAGGCGGACGCGATCGTCGTCGCGATCGCGCTGACGCCGCAGACGACCGGGCTGTTGTCGGACGCGGCCTTCGACGCCTGCAGGCCCGGCGCGCTGCTCGTCAACGTGGCCCGCGGGCCGATCGTCGACTCGGCGGCGCTGCAGCGCGCGCTGAAGAGCGGTCGGCTCGGCGGCGCCGCGCTCGACGTCACCGACCCCGAGCCGCTGCCTCCGGAGGATGCCCTCTGGCATTGCCCGAACGTCCTCATCTCGCCGCACTATGCCGGCTCGGGGAGCCCGCTGAGCGTGCTGCGCCTCGCGAAGGGGGTCGGCGAGAACGCCGCGCGCCTGCTCGCCGGCGAGCCGCTGCTGCACCTCGTTTCCGATGGCGGCGCGCCGCCGTCCGCGCGCACGGCATGATCGACACCACGTCCACCCATGACGGATGCCTGGTCGAGCCGGCGCAACTGGCTGCCGAGCTGGGTCGCCGGCGGCACGTCGTGATCGACGCCCGCACCCCGCAGGCCCATGCTGCCGATCACGTCCCCGGCGCGGTGTTCCACTCCACCTACGACCTCTTCGTGCCGGATTCGCGACCTGCCGGCATGGCCGAGTTCCGGCGCGAGGCCGCGGCGCGTTTCGCGCGCATCGGTGTCTCGCCCGAGGTCCCGGTGATCGTCTACGAAGACGAGACCGGCATGCGTGCCGCGCGCGAACTGTGGATCCTCGAGTACCTGGGTCATCGTAACGTGCGGATGCTGCACGGCGGGCTCGACGGCTGGCGGGCGTCGGGCGGCGCGCTCGAGCGCGGCGCGGTCGAGGCGGTTCCGACCGACTGGCGCCCCGCGGTGCGCGAATCGATGGCGGTGGGCGCCGACGAGATCCACGAGGGGCTGGGTCGGCCCGGGCGCACGCTGATCGATGTCCGGGATGCGAACGAGTACGCAGGGCGGGACGACACCGCCTGCTGCGAACGCCGGGGCAGGCTGCCCGGCGCGGTGTGGATCGAATGGACCGAGTTCCTGCACGGCGGGCGTTACCGATCGGCCGCGCGGATCCGCGAGTTGCTCCGCGAGCGCGGTGTGCCCGAGGGCGACGAACTGGTGCCGTACTGCCATCGCGGCGCGCGTTCGGCGAACGTCTGCGTGGGCCTTCGCTACGCCGGCTTCCGGCGGGTCCGCAACTACATCGGCTCGTTCCACGACTGGTCGGCGCTCGAGGCGTTGCCGGTCGAGATCTGAGCGGCCGCGGCGCGCTCGGCGCGCGGGGGTGAGCGAGGGCGCGCTTGGGTGCGCGAGGACGCAGGAACCCGCGCCTCGCCCGGGGCTCAGGGCGCCGGCCGGTCCGGTTGCGCGAACGCGCCGTAGACCGTGCGCGGGTTGTCGACGAGGATGCGGCGACGCGTCGCGTCGTCCGGGACCCACTGGGCGAGCAGGTCGAACAGGTCGGCGTCGTTCGGCATCGTGCGCCCGTTCATGTTCACGTGCGGCCAGTCCGATCCCCACAGCAGCCGTTCGGGTGAATGCAGCGCCAGCGCGCGCGCGATCGGCGCGACGTCGGCGTAGGGCGGCTCGAGATCGCTGCAGCGCATCGGTCCGGACAGCTTGACCCAGACCCGGCCGCTGTCGAGCATGCGGCGCAGGCACCCGAAGCCCGGCTGGTCGACGCCCGCGCTCGCGCGCAGGCACGCGAAGTGATCGAGCACCACCGGCACCGGGAGCCCGAGCAGCGCGTCGGCGTGGTCGACCAGGTCGTCGCGGCCCGGGTAGAACTGCACGTGCCAGCCGACGTCCGCGACCATCGACGCGACGCGCGTATCCAGCCGCGGGAGGTTTCCGCGGTGGGCCGCGCTGACGAAGCGCGCGCCGCGGACCCCGAGCCGGTCGAGTCGCGCGATGTCTGCCGGCGTGACGTTTTCGGGCAGCAGCGCGACGCCGCGGAAGCGACCCGGGTGCTGTCGCAGCACCGCCTCGAGGTGCGTGGTGTCCGGGCCGTAGCCGCCGCCGCTCACGACGATCGCGCCGGCGAGCCCGAGCGCGTCCTGCAGCGAGACGTTCGTCTCGGGCAGCGCGTCGTCGGACACGTAGCGGCTGCCGGGGTCGAAGGGGTAGCGACTCGCCGGACCGAACAGGTGGATGTGGCAATCGATCGCGCCGGCCGGGCAGTGCGATGCCGGCTTGCGGTGCACCGGGTCTGGCGGCTGCGTGCGCGGCGGCATCGGGGGCGTCGCCGCGGGTGTCGTCGCCTGCGCGGCGTCCGACCTGTCCGACCTGTCCGACGCTGTCATCGTTCGCCGCTCAGTTGGCCTTGATGCCCGCCTTGGCCACGACCTGCGCCCACTGCGCGAGCTCGGTGGCGATCTGGCTCGCGAACGCCGACGGCGACCCGGCGACGATCTCCACGCCCTCGGCCTCGAGGCGCTGCCGGAGCTGCGCGTCGGTCACGACCTTCGTCAGCGTCCGGTTCAGCAGCTCGACGGTGTCGGCCGGGGTGCCGGCGGGCGCGAGCACGCCCATCCACAGGATGCCGGTGTAGCCGGGCACGCCGGACTCGGCGATCGTGGGCACGTCGGGCAGCAGCGGCGAGCGCGCGAGGCTCGCGATCGCGAGCGGCTTGAGCCTGCCGCTGCGGATGTGCTGGGACGAGGTCGCGATCGTGTCCATCTTGATCGCGACCTGGCCGCCGAGCAGGTCGTTCATCGCCGGCGCCGCGCCCTTGTAGGGCACGTGGATCATCGACAGGCCCAGGCGCTGGAGCAGGAGCTCCATCGTCACGTGCGGCAGCGTGCCGTTGCCGGCCGACGCGTGGGCCAGCTCGCCCGGGTGCCGGCGCACGTGCTCGACGAAGGCCGCGAAGTCGCCGAAGGGCTGCGCGGCGTTCGCAACCAGCAGCTCGGGGATCTGGCACACCAGCGACACCGGGGCGAAGTCCCTGGTGGTGTCGAAGGGCAGATTCGCGATCACCGCCGGGTTGATCGTGTGATTGGGCGTGGTGAAGAGCAGCGTCAGGCCGTCCGGCGTCGCCTTCGCGACCCGTGTCGTGGCCAGCGTGCCGCCGGCACCGGGCACGTTCTCGACGATGACGTTGGTGCCGAGCGACGCGCCCATGCCGGTCGCGAGCATGCGCGCGATGCGGTCGACGGTACCGCCCGCGGGGAAGGGCACGACGAGCCTGATCGGCCGGTCGGGAAGCGCCGCGCGGACGCTGCCGCAAGACGCGGCGGCGAGCAGCAACCCGCCGGCGCGCGCGAGCAGGCGCCGGCGCGAGGCGACCGCCGATGGGAAACGCACGCCCGCGTTCATGAGAAGTACAGCTCGAGCGCGTTCTCGCCGAACACCCTGCGCCGCTGCGCTTCGTCGGGTATCGCCTCGACCAGCCAGTCCATCGTCTGCCGGTACGTCACCTTCCCCTCCTCGCCGACGAAGGGGCAGTCGCTGCCCCAGACCAGCCGATCGCAACCGACCTTGCCGATCAGCGTCTGCGCGTAGTGCGTCGCCTTCGGCCCCACCCGGTAGGCCCCGGACATCTTCACCCAGGTGCGCCCACGCTGCACCGACGCGACCATCGCGGCGAATCCCTCGCCGTCGACGCCGGTCGCCGGGTCGGGGCGGCCGATGTGGTCGATGACGATCTTGACGCCCGAGCGTTCCAGCGCCGGCAGGTAGCGCGGCAGCCGCGCGCCCTCGCTGTGCAGGTGCACGTGCCAGTCGAGCTCGCGCAATCGATAGAGGAACTTGCGCCAGTCCCAGGTGTCGAGGTCGGGCGGTTCGCGCATCGAGATGAACGGAAGGCGGACGCCGACGATACCGTCAGCGTGCATCGCGTCGAGGATCGCGCGCTCGACCGACGGCTGCAGGATGACCGTGCCGCGCAGCCGCGGATGCGCGCGCACCGTCTCGATCATGTAGTCGTTGCAGTCGCCCCAGGGGCTCGCCGCGGCGAGCACCGCGAAGCGCACGCCGTGCTCGTCCAGCACGTCGAGGTACTGGCGCGCGGTGAACGAGTAGTTCGGGCTGTGGCGCGGGTTCGGCACCAGCGGCATGTCGAGCTTGAAGACGTGCGCGTGCGAATCGACGATCAGGCCGCGGGTGTCGCTCGGGGAGGGAGGGGTCATGGTCGGTGTTCGCTGGCTCGAAGGGGGCGACGATGCGTCCGCACGGGTCACTGGGCCTTGATGCCGGCCTTGCGGATCACGTTCGCCCATTTCTCGGTGTCGCGCTTGAAGAGGGCGTCCATGCCTGCCGGGCTCAGGTGCTTGCCTTCGGTGCCGAGCGAGCGCAGCTGCCGCTGGATGTCGGGCATTGCCAGGACCGCGGCGAGGTGCTCGTTGATGCGCGCGATCGCCGACGGCGGCGTGCCGGCGCGCGCATAGAGCGCGTTCCAGCCGGAGACCTCGTAGCCGGCGACGCCGGCCTCGGTCACGGTGGGCACCGACGGCAGCGACGGCGAGCGGGCCTGGCCGGTGGACGCGATCACCTTCACGAGCCCGCTGTCGACCGGCCCCTTCAGCGCGGCGTAGGACTCGAAACCGACGTCGACCTCGCCGCGGACCACGGCGCCGAGCACGTCGGGGGAGGTCTTGTACGGCACGACGACCGCATCGACGCCGGCGCTCGACTTGAACAGTTCGGCCGACAGGTTCTGCGTGCTGCCCGGCGTGATCGTCGCGAAGGTCAGCTGACGCTTCCGGCCTTCGGCGAGCAGCGTCTGCACGCTCGAGACCGGGCCGTCCGGGCGCGCCAGCAGGATCAGGTCGAAGTACGCGACGCTCGAGATCGGCACGAAGTCCCGGTCGAGGTCGTAAGGCAGCTTGATCAGCGACTTGCCGATCGTCGTGCCGTTCGAGAACACGATCAGCGTGTACCCGTCGGGCGCGGCGTTCAGCACGGCGGTCGCGGCGACGACGCCGCCGGCGCCGGGCTTGTTCTCGACGACGATCGGCTGCCCGAGCCGGTCGCCGAGCTTCTTGCCGACGGCGCGCATCGTGATGTCGGCGAGCCCGCCGGGGCCGAAGGGCACGACGAGGCGGATCGGCCGCGAAGGGTAGGCTTCCTGGGCGGGCGCCGGCGCGGCAGCCCCGAGCGCGAGCGCGGCACCGAGCGCCGTCAGCGCCCGGCGCCTGCCCGAAATCATC
The DNA here is from genome assembly GCA_050248115.1 of Lautropia sp. Classification (GTDB taxonomy): domain Bacteria; phylum Pseudomonadota; class Gammaproteobacteria; order Burkholderiales; family Burkholderiaceae_E; genus Lautropia. Next base: position 864,010 of record JBFWSZ010000002.1, on the reverse strand, counting down.
CCGCCAGCTGTCGAGCGGACCATCGTCTTCTCCGGTTCGGTTGTCTCCCGGGGCGATCGTAGCGAAGGCGCCGGGCCGCGACAACTGAATCGTTTTCAGCTGCTCATGAAGCTGGCTCACCCCCGGCGACCGCGGCGGCGAGCCGCGAGACGAATCGCTCGCGCAGCGCCTGCGCCGGCCCCTCGGTCGCTGCACCCTCGCGCGTGATCATCAGCAGCCGTCGCGCGATGCGCGGGTGCCCGAGCGGTCGCGCGAGCACCGCGTCGCCGGCTTCGATGCTCAGCGCCGGGACGATCGTCAGGCCAAGCCCGGCGCGCACGAGCGCGAGCGCGAGTGCCGTGCGCTGCACCTCGTAGCGCCAGGCGAGGCGCGGCTCGTGCGCCGCGAGCGCCTCGTCGATGACCGCGCTGTTGCCGGCCGGAAGGCTGATGCGCACCATCGGCTCGTCCTGCAGGTCCCGCAGGCCGATCGCGTCACGCCCGGCTAGTCGGTGCCCGGCCAGGCACGCGACGACGAAGGGCTCGACGGCGATTGCTTCGGCGACGAGGCCCGGGGATCGCGGCGCCTCGACGGTCACGCCGAATGCCGCCTGGCCCGAGCGCACCAGCTCCTCGATCTCGCGGATCGACACGTCGTGGACCCGGACGTCGATCGACGGTTCGGCTCGGCGGAAGGCGGCCAGGATCGGGCCGAGCTGCGATGCGGCGATCGTCGGCAGGCAGGCGATCGCGACCGTGCGACTCGCCAGCGCGCCGTGCCCGTGCGCCGTCTCGAGCGCAAGCTGCAGTGCGTGCACCGCGTCGCGCGCCTTGGGCAGCAGGTCGCGACCGGCGCTGGTGAGCGTGACGCCGCGCGAGGTGCGCGCGACCAGCCGCGTGTCGAGCAGCTGCTCGAGCTTGCGCAGCCGATGGCTGACGGCCGTCTGCGACAGGTGCAGCTCGCCCGCCGCACGCTGGAAGCTGCCGCACTTCGCGATCGCGAGGAAGGCCTGCAGGCCGAGGAAGTCGATGGGCGGCATCCGGCGGATTCTATCGACGCGCCTCGGTCGCCGGTCCGTTCGGGTGCGCCCACGGCTCGACGCCCACGGCTCGACGCCGGCACCACGTGCGGCTCGAGCCGCGTCGTCGTTCACGGGTCGTCCCGGAACTCGCGCAAGCGAAAGTAGGTCGGTAGCCCGTGCCGGCGTGGCGATGCGTTAAGCTTGTGCCGTGACGCCGGACCGGCGTCAGTGCAATGCGCATGTCCGCCGACGCCAACGATCCTCTCGCCATGTCCCGCATCGGACTCGCCGCGCTGGCCGAGCGGGCGCGCGCTGAATGCGCGCTGCTGAAGTATCCCGAGCCCGAGTGGGTGCCGCGTCGTACCGTCGGCGAGGCACCGGTACTCGACGTGCTGATCGTCGGCGCCGGCCAGGGCGGGCTGTCGACCGCGGCGCTGCTGCTGCGCGAGCGGGTGACGAACATCCTCGTGATCGATGCCGCGCCGCGCGGTGCGGAAGGGCCGTGGCGCAGCTACGCGCGAATGAAGACTCTGCGATCGTGGAAGACCGTGACCGGACCCGACCTCGGCACGCCTGCGCTGACCTTCCAGGCGTGGTACGAGGCGCAGCACGGCGCCGACGGCTTCGACGCGCTGGGGAAGATCGCGAAGGAAGACTGGCACGACTACCTGCTGTGGCTGCGCGACACCCTGGCGCTGCCGGTGCGCAACGGAGTGACGCTCCTGCGCGTGGAGCCCCAGGACGCCTCCGCGGACCCGCTGCTTCGCGCAACCGTGCGCGAGGGGCAGGCCGAGCGGGTGCTGCTCGCGCGCAAGGTCGTGCTCGCGATGGGGATCGAACGTTCCGGGCGCTGGTGGATGCCGCCCGAGGTCGAGGCCTTGCCTGGCCGATGGCGCGCGCACACCGGCGACCCGATCGACTTCGCCGCGCTCGCAGGCAGGCGCGTCGCGGTGCTGGGTGCGGGCGCCTCGGCCTTCGACAATGCGGCGACGGCGCTCGAGGCCGGTGCCGCGGACGTGCGCCTCTTCGTGAGGCGCGCCGAGCTGCAGTGCGTCCAGCCGTACAAGGCGATCTCGTACGCGGGATTCCTGCGCCACTTCGGCTCGCTGGACGACGCCACGCGCTGGCGCTTCATGAACCACCTGCTGACGCTGCGCGAAGCGCTGCCGCCCGAGACCTGGGAGCGATGCACCCGCCACGCCCGCTTCCACCTTCACCTCGCGAGTCCGTGGCAAGGGGTCGAGGTGCGCGACGGCGCGGTGGCGATCGACACGCCGCGCGGGTGCTTCGTCGCGGACTTCCTGATCTGCGGAACCGGCTTCGAGATGGACGTCGCCGGCCGCGCGGAGCTCGGGGCGCACGCGAGGGCGGTCGCGACCTGGGCCGACCGATACTCGCCGCCCGAGGACGAGCGCAACGAGCGGTTGGCGCGGTACCCGTACCTGGGCAGCGGCATGCAGCTGCAGGCACGCGAGGCCGGCGCCGCGCCGCACCTGCGACACGTGCACCTGTTCGACTTCGGCGCGACGATGAGCTTCGGGCCGAGCGGCGCGTCGATCAACGCGCTCAAGTTCGCGGTGCCCCGGCTCGTGCACGCGCTCACCCACGACCTGTTCGTCGCCGACGCCGACGCGCACTACCGGTCGCTGCTCGCGTACCGAACCCCGGAGTTCGCGCCGGTCTTCGCGCGCGATCGGATGCGATGAAGGCGCGCTTCCTCTCGCACGACGGGCCGACCTGGTTGGTGGCCCTGGTGCTCTACGGCGCGTGGGCGGCGCTGATCGCCGGGCACGCGAGGCTGCCGTGGTGGATCGTCACCCCGATCGGGGCATACCTCGTCGCCTGGCACTTCTCGCTGCAGCACGAGGCGATCCACGCGTTCCGGTCGGCGCCGGACTGGCTGCGCACCGCGGTCGTGATGCCGCCGCTCGGGCTGTGGCTGCCGTTCCCGCTCTACCGCGAGGCGCACACCACGCATCACAGGAACACGCATCTGACCGAACCCGGCGTCGACACGGAGTCGGTGTACTGGCGTGCGGCCGACTGGGACGCGTTGCCCGCGTGGCGGCGCGCGGTGCTGCGCGCGAACCAGACGCTGCTCGGGCGCGTCGTGATCGGACCCGTCCTGCGGCTCGAGAAGCTCGTCTTGCGCGAGACGGCGCGCATCGCCGCCGGCGACCGGTCGCACGTGCACCACTGGATCGTGCACGCGCTGCTCGTCGGCCTGCTGTTCGTCTACATCAGCGGCGTCTGCGCGATGCCGTGGTGGCAGTACGTGTTCGGCATCGCGTGGCCGGCGTTCGGGCTGGGATGGGTCCGCTCGTTCATCGAGCACCGCTACGGCCCGCGGCCGGCGGAACGGACCGCGATCGTCGAGTCGAACGCGTTCTGGAGCCTGCTGTTCCTGAACAACAACCTGCACGCGGTGCACCACCTGCACCCGCGAATGCCGTGGTGGGAGATCCCGGCGTACTACCGCGCGAACCGCGAACGCATCCTCGCGCGCAACGGGCACTTCCACTTCCGCGGCTACGCGCAGATCGCGCGTCGCTGGGGCGTGCGGCCCGCCTTCGAGCCGGTCCACCCCAGGTCCTGATCGAAGCGGCCCCGACGCCGACCGGTCCGCCGCCCGCTCAGCGTACGCCGGGCAGCCAGAGCACGAGCGCGGGAAACGCCACTAGCAGGGCGAGGCGAACGATGTCGCTCGCGCAATAGCCGAGCACGCCGCGGTAGGTCTCGACCATCGGTACGTCCTTCGCCATCGCGTTGATCACGAAGAGATTCAGTCCGAACGGCGGGCTGATCATGCCGAGCTCGACCGCGACGAGCACCAGGATGCCGAACCAGACCAGCACCTGCGCCTGGCTCATCCCGAGGTCGAGCGACAGGATCAGCGGGATGAAGACCGGCAGCGTCAGCAGCACCATCGCGAGCGATTCCATGAAGCAGCCGAGCACCAGGTAGACGACCAGGATCGCGCAGACGACCGTGATCGGCGCCAGTCCGAGCCCGCCGACCTCGCGTGACAGTTGCGTCGGCATCTGGCTCAGCGCGAGCGCGGCGCTGAAGAGCTCGGCGCCGAGGAGCACCAGGTACATCAGCGCGCTCGTCTCCGCGGTCGCGAGCAGGCTCTCGTAGAAGCCCCGCCACCGCATCCCGCCGAGCACGACCGCGATGACGAGTACCGCCGCGACGCCGATCGCAGCCGCCTCGGTCGGCGAGAACCAGCCGCGATAGATGCCGACGACGACCAGCAGGAACACCAGCGCCGCCGGCCAGACCGCGCGCGTGGCGGCCCACCGCTCGGCGCGCGACGCGCGCTCGACCCGTGCGGCCGCGCCGGGAACCAGCCGCGCGTACACGTTGACGACCAGCATGTAGCCGATCATCGCCATCAGACCCGGCACGATTGCAGCGACGAACAGCGCGCCGATCGACTGCTCGGTGTACACCGCGTAGATCACGAGGATGACGGAAGGCGGGATCAGGATGCCGAGCGTTCCGCCGGCCGCGAGCGTGCCGGTCGCCAGTGCAGGCGAGTAGCCGTGCCTGCGCATTTCGGGTCCGGCCACCTGCGACATGGTTGCCGCCGTCGCGAGCGAGGAGCCGCAGATCGCGCCGAAGGCGCCGCAGCCGCCGATCGTCGCGACCGCGAGCCCACCGCGCCAGTGGCCGAACCACGCGCGCGCCGCGCGGAACAGCGCCGTGTTCAGTCCGCCACGCGTGGCGAACTCGCCCATCAGCAGGAAGAGCGGCACGACCGACAGCGAGTAGTTGGCGAATCGGCTGAAGGTCAGGCTCTTCAGCGTCGCGACCATCGGCGACCAGCCGTTGATCGCCGCGTAGCCGAGGCCGCCGCAGAACAGCATCGCGATGCCGACCGGCATGCGCAACGCGATCAGCACGAGCGCGCCGAAGAACATCGCGAGTCCGATCTCGAAGGGCGTCATCGGTCGATGCCTCTCAGCGTCTTCGTCCGCGCAGGAGGCTTCGCAGTGCTGCGTGCAGCGTCACGACGGCCCACGCGACCGTCGCCGCGGCGGCGACCGCGTAGCCCCACCACTGCGGCAGGCGAAGGAACATGCTGACCCGCTCGCGGGTGTACTGGTCGATGGTGCCCTGCACGAGCCGCTCGGCCAGCAGCGCGACGACGATCGCGGCGATCAGCAGCATCACGCCGTCCAGCGTGTGCTTGACCCGCGCAGAGGCCTTCATCGTGAAGAAGTCGACGACGACGTGTGCACCCCGAACCTGGCAGTACGGCATGAAGCACGCGACGGCGGCGCCGATCAGCAACTCGACGATCTCCGTGTCGCCGAGTAGCGGCTTGCCGAAGACGGCGCCGCCGATGACCGACACCAGCGTCACGCCCGTCACCCCGAGCAGCGCGACGCCGCCGAGCGCGGCGAAGGCCTCGGCGATCGACGCGATCGCGCCCCGCGGCCGCGCCGGGCCGGCGCCGGACGGCTCGGCCATTCGTCAGCGGCGGCCGTAGCGGGCCGAGATCGCCATCAGGTCGTCGAACATCTGCTGGCCGGGCCGGCCCTGCCGGTTCATCTCGGCGATCCATGCGTCGTACGCCGGCTTCGCTGCGGCCTGCCAGCGGGCCTTCTCCGCCGGCGCGAGCTCGAACACCTCGTTGCCCGCCTTCTTCGTCGCGTCGATCGCCGGTTGCGTCTGCGTGTCCCAGATCTTGCCGATCGCCTTCGCGTAGGCGATGCCCGAATTCGCGTCGACGACCTTCTTCAGGTCCGCCGGGAGCTTGTCGTACGCGCGCTGACTCATCAGCGTGAGCAGCGTGCCCTGGAAGATCGGCGTGTTCGTGTGGTGCTTGGTGACTTCGTAGAAGCGGTAGGGTTGCGTGATCGCCCAGTTGATCAGCATGCCGTCGACCTGGCCGCGCGACAGCGCCTCGTAGATGCCCGGCAGCGGGATCCCCACCGGGGTGCCCCCGAAGGCCTTGACGGTCTCGCCGATGAACCGGCCGGCGACGCGGATCTTCAGGCCCTTCCAGTCCTCGAGCGTACGGATCGGCTTGGCGACCGTGTGCACGATCGCGGCGTCGGTCGTGTGGATGGCGATGATCTTGATGCCCTTGAACTCGCTGTCCTTCAGCCACTTCTCGGCGAACTCCATCACGTAGGGGCTGTTCGTCGCAGACAGGCCGGTATTGAGAAAGGGCAGCTCCACGCCTTCCAGGCCCGGAAACCGTCCCGGCGTGAATCCGGCAACCGTCCAGATCATGTCGACGACACCGTCCTCCAGTTGCTGCACGAGGTCCGCCGGCTTGCCGCCGAGCTGCATCCCGGGATAGACCTCGACCTTGAGGCGTCCGCCGGATTCCTTGCCGACCTTCTCGGCCCAGGGGTTCAGGTGCAGCGTCTGGTCGAGCGCCTGAGGTGCCGAGAACGAATGGATGCGCAGCGTGATTGGCGCTTGCGCCTGTGCGACGGTGACCGTCGCGGCGGCGACGGCAAGCCCTGCGATGAAGCGCTTGAACATGACGATCCCCTCGATGACGTGGATGCGCACGGGGCCTCCATGCGCCGGTTGACTCGACCGAGATGCAAGAACTCTGCCACTGCCGAATGCACCGCGTCACGACGGGGCGAAGCGACGAGGGTGCACCCTGGCGGGGCACCGGGATGATCGGCGGCAAGGCGGCGCGCGTCAATCGTCACCGATCGCACCACGCGGCGCACGAGGTGCGCCCTGCATGCGTGCGCGCCCGGGTTCGCGCCGTGCGCGCAATATCGCGTGCATCCGTGCTCGTCGTCCGGCAAGCGCGCGTCGCCCACCGTCGCCGCGGCTCGCGATCGACCAGAAGGCGCCGTGCCGCTGCACGCGGATCCCGACGCGTCAGCCGTTGGGCTCCACCAGGAACTTCGTGCCGGTCGCGCGTCGGCTGAAGTCGGCGAGGACGCCGGGGTCGAGCATGCGCGCGAGCGCGATGCGCTGCGCGTAGTGGCTCCTGAAGGTCGTCCTGAGCCCGGCCGCGACCCGTTCCTTCATGCGCTGCGTCGTCGCCACGCCGAAGCGCGCGAGCCTCGGAAACAGCAGCCAGCCGCCGATGCTCCACGCGTGGCCGACATTGCGGCGCAGGGTCACCGGGCCGGGCTCGAGGCTGCCGTACAGGTAGACCTGCTTGAACACGTCCGAGCCGTAGCGGCTGTAGGTCGACGGCTGCCCGCGAAGCGCGGCGCTCTCCATCGCGGAGAGGATCTGCCACGCCATCGTGCCGCCGCCGATCGCGTCGAAGCCGATCGTCGCACCGGTCGCCGCGATCGCATCGTCGAGTGCATCGGCAAAGGCGTCGTCACTGCTGACGCAGGCGTGCGTGGCGCCCGCGTCGCGCAGCAGCGCCGCCTGCTCCTCGCGCCGCACCACGTTCACGAGTCCGATGCCGTCCTCGAGGCAGATCCGGTTCAGCATCTGCCCGAGGTTCGACGCCGCCGCCGTGTGCACGATCGCCCGGTGGCCCTCGCGTCGCATCGTCTCGACCATGCCGAGCGCCGTCAGCGGATTGACGAAGCAGGAGGCGCCGTCGGCCGCGCTCGCATCCGTCGGCAGCACCAGGAGGTCGTCGACGCGGACGCATCGGTACTGCGAATAGGCCGAACCTCCCGGTGCGGCGACCCGACGGCCCGTGAGCGCCTGCGCGCGCTCGTCCGCGCCCGCCGCGACGACCGTGCCGGCGCCTTCGATGCCGACCGGCAGGGACACGCCGACGCGACCGGCGATCGACGCCATCGCCTTCGGCGCGATGCGCGCGGTCAGCACCGGCCGGTCGGCGGTGCCGCCGGTCTCCACGGTGCCGAGGTCGGCGGGTCCGAGCAGCAGGCCGATGTCAGACGGGTTGATCGGCGCGGCTTCCATGCGCACCAGTACCTCGTCGGCGGCAGGCCGTGGCACCGGTACGTCGACGAGCGAGAGTTCCAGCACGCCTTCCGGCCTGATCAGCGAGCGCAGCTGCATTGCAGTATCTTCCATGAAACCTCTCCTTTCCAATGGCCACGCGGGCGGGAGCGCAACCGATGTCCGACGATCCCTTCGACCTCGACCGGTTCGTGAAGGCACAACGTACCGATTACGACAACGCGCTCGCCGAACTGCGGGCCGGGCGAAAGCGCACGCACTGGATCTGGTTCGTGCTGCCGCAGCTCGCAGGGCTCGGCAGCAGCGCGATGTCGAGCCGATACGCATTGTCGGGTCTGGACGAAGCGAGCGCCTATCTCGCGCACCCCTTGCTCGGCGCGCGCCTGCGCACCTGCGTCGACGCGATGAACCGCCACCAGGGCCGTCCGGCGGCCGCGATCCTGGGCGAGGTCGACGCGCGCAAGTTCCACTCGTGCGCGACGCTGTTCGCCCAGGTCGCGGAGCCCGGTTCGCCGTTCCATGCGGCGCTGGACGGGTTCTTCGGCGGCGCGCCCGACGACGCCACGCTGAAGATCCTGTCCGGCGTCAGTCGAAGCCGAGCTTGATCCGGCGCACCACCTCGCCCCACTTGCGCGACTCGGCCTCGAGCTGCGCGGCCGCCTGCGCAGGCGTGCTGCCGACGGCGACCTGGTCGGTCGCGGCGAGGCGCTCGGCGACCGCCGGGGCCGCGAGCGCCGAGACGAAGGCTTCGCGAAAGCGCTCGACGATCGGCATCGGCGTCGCGCTCGGGGCATAGAGCACCAGCGAGAAATCCGCGGAATAGCCGGTGACGCCGGCTTCGGCGATCGTCGGCACGTCGGGCAGCGTCTTCGAGCGCTCGCTGCCGGAGACCGCGAGTGCCACCAGCTTGCCGCTTCGCACGTGCGGCAGGACGGTCGGACCGGCGAGCAGGCCGCAGGGCACCACGTTGGCGATCACGTCCAGCGTGGCCGGCGCCGGGCCCTTGTACGGGACGTGGTTCATGTCGAAGCCGGCCATCGACTTGAGCAGTTCCGACGACAGGTGGCCCGGCACGCCCGCGCCTCCGGACGCGTAGCTCAGCGGCGTGGTCTTCGCCTTTGCGACCAGCTCGGCGAGGGTCTTCACGCCGAGCGCCGGATTGCAGACCAGCGTCTGGCTGAAGCGGGTGCCGATCGTCACCGGCATCAGGTCGGACACCTTGAACAGCTGCTTCTTGTACACGTGCGGGTTGACCGTCGTCAGCGTGTCGGTACCCCAGAGCCAGGTGTAGCCGTCCGGCGTGGCCCTGGCCACGTCGGCTGCACCGATGTTGCCGCCGGCACCGGGCTTGTTCTCGATGACGATGGTCGTCTTCAGCGCCGACTGCATCCGCTCGGCGGCAACGCGCATCACGATGTCGCTCGGCCCGCCGGGGGGGAATGGCAGCACGACGCGGATCGGCTTCGATGGCCAGTTCCCGTCCTGCGCGAGCGCGCGAGCCGGCAGCGCCAAGGTGGCGGCGGCCGCGAGCACGGCGGCACCGGCTGCGGCGGCGGCGCGGCGGCGTCGAGCCTGGCGGGCGAGGGGCGGCGGGTGGATACTCATCATGGCGTCTCCTGGTTCGGGCGGGCCTTCATCGGCCGCGAGGCGCCCAGTCTAACGGGATCCCGCCGCCGGCCGAAGCAGGCGAACGTGCATCGGACGGGTGAAGCGCGCACCGTCTGGCCGCTGGTGCGGCGAGAACGCGGCGCGCACCTTCTCGACCAGTGCATCGTCGAGGTGGTGGTCGGTGAACGTGGGGTGCATCATGCGGCGCTCGAAGTCGTCGAAATCCTCGAAGCGGACGGGTATCTCGAATCGGCGCTCCGCCGCCTGCGTCCAGTGCCCCGACGCGACGGCGCGATCGAGCGCCGCCTGCGCCGCCGCCCGGACCTCGCCCTCGTCGTTGTAGAGCCGGATCACGTCGTTCAGCGCACCGGCGTAGACGGGTTCGGACACGTAGAGCCACCCGCCGGGCTTCAGCACCCGCGCCATCTCGCCCAGCGCCTGCGCCATCAGCGCGACCGGCACGTGGTGAAGCGACTTCAGCATCATCGCGCCGTCGAACGCGCCGTCGTCGAAGGGCAGGTCCTGTGCGCCCGCGCGCTCGAAGTGCAGCCGGGGCGTCGGCGCGGCGAGGTTCTTCGCGAGTTGGCGCTCGTCGACGTCCACGCCGACCACCCGCGTACCGGCATGGCGGTCGAGCAGGCGGCGGGCCAGACCGGCGGCGCCGCAGCCGGCCTCGAGCAGATGGATGTCGTCGAGCGCGACGAGCTGCTCGAGGATCTCGAGTTCGGCGATGATCGGATCGGTGTTCATGCAGGAGTCCCATGTCGAGGAAGTTCGGCCGTCACGCAGCGTGCGGTGCGTTCCCGCCGAGGCCGTGGCCGTGGCCGTGGACGGTCGGCGCCGGTAGCGCGATTCACGCCTGCGCGTCGAACACCGGGTCCAGCGGCAGCTGCAGCCCGTTGGCCAGGTGGTTCGTCCGTGCTGCCAGTGCGACGATCGACAGCAGTTCGGCGTACTGGGCGTCGGTCATGCCCTTCGCGCGTGCCGCCGCCGTGTGCGAGTGCACGCAGTAGCTGCACGCGTTCGCGATCGAGACCGCGACGTAGATCAGCTCCTTGGTCAGCGGGTCGAGGTGGGTCGGCGTCGCCATCAGGCGCTTGACGTCGGCCCAGGTGTGCTCGAGCAGCGCCGGATCGAACGCGAGCGAGCGCCACAGGTTGTTCACGAAGTCGGTCTTGCGCGTGGCGCGGATGTCGTCGAATACGGCCTTGACGCGCGGGTCGCGCTCCGGATCGGCGGGCAGCTTGACGGTCGCCATGGATGTGCACCTCGTAGCGTGGAACGGGATCGTGTATCGTGATCACGACCGGTGAGCGGTGAGCGGTGAGCGGTGAGCGGTGAGCGGTGAGCGGATGATCCCACAGCCCGCCGACCGGCTCGCGATCGCGACGTCGGCGGCGTCGCTAGCTGGCGCAGGCACTAGCGCGCCGGCTGGGGCTCGGCGTGCGCCGCAGCGCGGTCGACGCTGCGATCGCGCGCCATCAGCGTGTAGATCGTCGGCACCACGAACAGCGTCAGCACGGTACCGAAGGTCATGCCGCCGACGATCACCCACCCGATCGCTCGCAGGCTCTGCGCGCCGGCGCCGCTCGCGACCGCGAGCGGAATCGCGCCGCACACCATCGCGCCGGTGGTCATGAGGATCGGGCGAAGCCGCAGCGACGCCGCCTCGATCGCCGCATCGCGCCGCGATCGCCCTTCGTCCTGCAGGCGGTTGGCGAAACTGACGATGAGGATGCCGTGCTTGCTGATGAGCCCGATCAGCGACACCAGCCCGATCTGGCTGTAGATGTTGAGCGTCCCGCCGGTCAGCGTCATCGCGAGCAGCGCGCCGGTCATGCACAGGGGCACGGTGAACAGGATGACGAGGGGATCGATGAAGCTCTCGAACTGCGCGGCCATCACGAGGAAGATGAACAGCAGCGCCAGCACGAAGATGAAGTAGAGGCTCGATCCCGACGCCTTGAACTCGCGGCTGGCACCCGCGAAGTCGTAGCGCGCGCTCTCGGGCAGGACCCGCTGGGCAGCGGACTCGAGGAAGGCGAGGGCTTCGCCGACCGTCGTGCCCGGTGCGAGGTTGGCGGAGATGGTGGCGGCGCGGAGCTGGTTGAAGCGATTGAGCTCCTTCGCCGCGACCGTCTCCTGGGTGCGCACGATGTTCGAGAGCTGGATCATCGATCCGCTGCGATTGCGCACGTAGATGTCGTCCAGGTCGGCGGCGGTGCGGCGATCGTCGGGCGCGACCTGCACGATGACCTCGTACTGCTCTCCGTTCTGGATGAAGCGGGTCACCCGCCGCCCGCCGAGCAGCGTCTCGAGGGTCTGGCCGACAGTACGCACGCCGACGCCGAGGTCGGCCACCCGCTCGCGGTCGATGTCGACCGCGATCTGCGGCTTGTTGAGCACCAGGTCGCTGTCCGCGCCGACGAGCCCCGGCCACGACCTCGCTTCGGCAAGCACCCGGTTCACGTAGTCGTCGAGCGCGGCGTACGAGTCCGAGGTCTGGACGACGAACTCGATCGGTCGCGATCGGGGACTGACGCCGAAGGAGCCCGGATTGTTGACCGTTGCGCGCACGCCGGCGATCCGGGCGAGCTTCGGCTGCAGTTCCGCGGCGATCTCCATCTGCGTGCGGCTGCGCTCGCCCCAGGGCTTGAGGCGCGAGAACGAGATCAGTTCGGTGACCTCCCGCGACCCGGTGATGATGAAGTAGGCATCGACCTCGGGTATCGACGCGAGCAGCGCGTCCATCTGCGCGCCGTAGCGGCTGGTGAAGTCGATCGTCGAGCCCTCCGGCGCGAGGCCGCGGGTGAACAGCACGCCCCGATCCTCGATCGGGGCGAGCTCGGACTTCAGGTTCACGAACAGCACGCCGCCGGCCCCGGCGACCGCGAGCAGCATCAGGATCACCAGCGGGCGGAACCGCAACGTGACGATCAGCAGGTCGTGGTACCCACGGCTGATCGCATCGAGCCCGGACTCGAGCAGGCGGTAGAGCGTGCCGTGACGCTCGTGGGCGCGCATCAGCTTCGCGCACATCATCGGGCTCAGCGTCAGCGCGACCACGCCCGAGACGAGCACCGCGCCGGCCAGCGTCAGCGCGAACTCGGAGAACAGCCGCCCCGTGCGCCCCGGAGAAAAGGCCACCGGTGCGTACACCGCCACCAGGGTCAGCGTCATCGCGATGACCGCGCCCGACAGCTCGCCGATCCCGACGACCGCGGCGCGCGTCGGTGACATGCCGCCTTCGATGTGGCGGTGGATGTTCTCGAGCACGACGATCGCGTCGTCGACGACGAGGCCGATCGCGAGCACCATCGCCAGCAGGGTGAGGGTGTTTATCGAGAAGCCGAGCGCGTACATCAGCGTGAATGCGCCGATCAGCGACACCGGGATCGTGACCAGCGGAATCAGGGTCGCGCGGACGTTGCGCAGGAACAGGAAGATGACGATGACCACCAGCACGACCGCCTCGGCGATCGTCTTGTAGACCTCGCCGATCGACTCCTCGATGAAGACCGAGCGGTCGTAGCCGATGTCGACGTGCATGCCCTCCGGGACGTCGCGTACGAGCTGCGGCAGGACCTCGCGGAGCGCGAGCGAGACGTCGAGCGGATTAGCCGTCGCCTGCTTGACGATGCCCATGATGATCGCATTGCGGCCGCGAAAGGTACTGGTGCGGCGCTCGTCCTCGGGGCCCAGCGCCACGCGGGCGATGTCGCTGATCAGCACCGGGAAGCCGCGGACGTCCTTGACGACGACCGCGCGGAACTGCTCGGGGGTCGACAGGCCGGTGCGCGACAGCACGTTGAACTCGCGATCGACGCTCTCGATCCGCCCGGACGGCACCTCGACGTTCTGCTCTCGCAGCGCGTTCTCGACGTCCTGGACGGTGAGCGCGTAGGCGGCGAGCCGCTCGCGGTCGATCCAGATGCGCATCGCGTAGCGGCGTTCGCCGAAGATGCGCACCTCGGCCACGCCCGGCAGGTTCTGCAGCCGGTCGCGCATGAAGCGGTCCGCGTAGTCGGAGATCTCGATCGAGCGCAGCCGGTCGCTGGTCAGCGCGATGTTGATGATCGACTGCGCGTCCGCCTCGACCTTGGCGATCACCGGTTCGCGCACCTCGACCGGCAGGCGGCCGCGCACCCGTCCCACCCGATCCCGCACGTCGCTCGCCGCGACGTCGGGATCGGTGCGCAGGCGGAAGCGCACCGTGATCTGGCTCTCCTCCGATCGGCTGGTCGACGTGAGGGTCTCGATCCCCTCGATGCCGGCGATCGAGGGCTCCAGCACCTGCGTCACCTGCGATTCGATGATCTCCGCCGACGCGCCGGGGTATTCGATGCGCACCGTCACCACCGGCTCGTCGATGTTCGGATACTCGCGCACGGTGAGGCTGACGTACGAGACCGCGCCGCACAGCACGATCAGGAGGCTGATCACCGTCGAGAGCACCGGCCGGCGGATGAACGATGCGAAGCTCACGCTAGGAACCCTTGAGCGACGCCGGCACCACCTCGACCAGGGCGCCGTCGCGCAGGCGCTGGTGGCCGCCGATCACGACCCGGTCGCCGGGCGCCAGCCCGCTCGTCACCTCGACCGCGCCGGGACGGCGCTGGCCGAGCACGACCTCGACCTGCGCGACGCGGTCGTCGACGAGCCGGTACACGAAGGTGCGGCCGGTCTGCGCGACCACGGCGGACTCGGGTACCAGGATCGCGTCGGGGCGGCGCTCGACGATGATCCGGATGCGGACGAACAGGCCGGGCGACAGCGCCCTGTCCGGATTGGGCACTTCGGCGCGCAGCCGGATCGCGCGTCCGTTGGCGTCGACGATCGGGTCGATGGCATAGATCCTGCCGTCGAAGACCCGGGTCGGGACGGCGTCCGCGGTGATCACGACGTGCTGGCCGACCTGCAGGTTGCGGAGCTGAAGTTCCGGCACGCGGAAATCGACCTTCAGCGGGTCGACGTTCGCGAGCTCGACGATCGGGGTGCCGGGCGTCACGTAGGCACCGACGCTGACCGGGCGCAGCCCGACGATGCCGGTGAGCGGTGCGACGATCGTCGCCTTGTCGAGCCGCGTCTTCGCGAGTGCGACGTTCGCCTGCGCCGCGAGGAAGGCCGCGTAGGCCTCGTCGCGCGCGCGCAGCGTGCCGGTGCCCTGGCGCGCGAGGGTCGCGGCGCGGTCGTTGTTGGCCTGCGCCAGGTTGAGGTCCGAGCGCGCCTTCTGGAGCTCGGCGCGCAGGATCTCGGCATCGAGCGTGACCAGCACGTCGCCGGCCTGCACTTTCTGGCCTTCGCGGAACTGGATCCGCGCGAGCCGTCCGGCGATCTCGGGCACGATCACGACGAATTCGTCGGGCAGCAGGGTGCCGACGGCGCGCAGGTCCTCGACGACGGTGTCGATCGTCACCGGCGCGATCTCGACGACGACCGCCCGCCCGCCAGCCGAGGTCGCGGCCCGCGCCGCCCCTGGTTCGCCGCGTACCCGGCCGTCGCCCGGGGCGTGGATGTCGGGGACGTAGCGGTAGGCGCCCGCGCCGACCGCTGCCGCCACGATGCAGAACGCCAGCCAGAACGTGCGTCTCGACATCCGCCTCATCGGTCGCGTCCGCCGGGTGGGGCGACGCGCACGACGGGCACCGCCGGCGGTCCCGCGGGGCGCCCGGTCGGTCGTTGCGCAGGGCGTACAAAGGAGACCCGGGCCGCGCGCCGCTCGGCGCCTGCCCCGTCGTCGTGTCTGGTCGGGTCCATCGCCGCAGCTTATACGGCCTGCCGCCGGCGAACAAATTCGTCCCTTCGAAAGCCGGCGGCCCGTCGGATTCCGCGCCTGAGACCGGCGCCGGCGGCGCAGGGCGCCGGCGGATGCACCGTCCGCGGGCGTCACGATGCCGGGCCGACACGGCGCTCGCGCGTCGGCGCCGAGGCGCCCGCGGGGGTGCCGTTCCGGGCCGCGACGGGCTAGACTCGCCGTCCCACCCGCCGACCCGCGAACGTCCGAAGGAGCACCCGATGCACGATCATTCCCGAGCGGCCGACAGCCTCGCACGCCGGTCCGTCCTGACTGCGCTCGGCGCAATGGCCGCCGGCGCGGCGCTTCCAGCCCGGGCCCAGGCGCGACGATGGGAGCCGGCGAAGCCGATCCGGCTGATCAACGGCTTCTCCGCGGGCGGCTCGGCAGACATCCTGTGCAGGCTGCTCGCCGACGCACTGCACCCGATCCTGGGCCAGCCGGTCGTCGTCGAGACGCGTCCGGGGGCCAACGGTTTCATCGCCGCCGAGGCCGTGTCGAGGTCCGCGCCCGACGGGCTCACGATCGGCTTCGCGACCATGAGCATGCTGACCGTCTCGCCGCAACTGCCCGGCGTGACGCTGCCGATCGACACGCGCGCCGACCTCACGCCGATCGGCAGCATGGCCGGGATCCACACGCTGCTCGTCGCGTCGCCGGATGCGCCGTTCAAGACGATCCCCGAGCTGATCGCTTACGGCAGGGCGAATCCCGGGAAGCTCAACTACGCGTCGGCGGGTATCGGTTCCTTTCCGCACCTGGCCGGCGAGCTCCTCGGCCGCAAGGCCGGCATCGAGATGGTCCACGTGCCTTACAAGGGCGGCGCGCAGGCGATCGTCGACGTACAGGCGGGGCGGGTCCACATGCTGCTCGGCAACATGCCCGACTTTCTCGGCCAGGTGAAGGCGGGCAAGCTGAGGGGTCTGGCATTCGCCGGCGATCGCGTGTCGCCGGCGTTGCCGGACCTCCCGCTGATCAGCCGCTGGCTGCCCGACTTCAACCTGAGCAACTGGTTCGGCATCGTCGGGCCGGCGCGCATGCCCGAACCGGTCGTGGCCACGCTGTCGGGTGCGATCCGGTCCGTTCTCGAGGAACCGGCGATCGGCAAGCGGCTCGGCGAGCTCGGTGCCGTCCCGCTGCCGTCGACGCCCGATCGGTTCGTCGGGCGGATCGACGCGGATCGCAGGCAGTGGGGCGACGTGATCAAGGCGGCGAACATCCGCGTCTGAGCCGCCGCGCCCCCACGACGTCGAGCGCGGCGAACGTTCGTCGCGCAAGGCTCGGCACGGCCCGGTACGGCATGGTCCCACCTGCTACGACCTGGCAGCACGCGGGACGACGCGGTACGACCCGACCCGGGCGCCTTCCCGGGCTACGCGCCGAACAACGCGAACGTCCAGTAGATGGCGATGCCCATCTGCACGGCGAAGGCGGAGAAGCGCGCGGTGACGGCGACCGGGGAGACGGACGCGAGGTGGATCAGCGACTGCACGATGCGCGCAGCGAGCAGCACGTAGGCGAGCGGATCGGTGACGCCGGTCTTGCCGGCCACGGCGGCGAGGACGAGATACCCGCCGAACAGCGGCAGGCCCTCGAGGCAGTTCGCGTGGGCCCTGGCGAGGCGCTGCATGAACGGGGACAGGCCGGCGTTGTCGGGGGTGAAGCCGTTGGCGGGGACCTTGCGGCTCAGCACCAGGCGTGACCGGATGCCTTCCATCAGGACCAGCAGGAACAGCGTCCATGCCAGAAAGCCGAGCAGGGCCGTCAGGGTGGCGGACATCGTGATGGCGTCGAGTCGTGAAGCGTGAGCGTCGCGTGCGCAGAGTATGGCGTCGCCGTGACGGCATCGCAACGCCTGCGGTGCTCGGCGTTCGCGCGGGCCGCGTTCGCCGGCCGGGACCACTCTATACTGCCGGGCGGGCGATCCGTCGACGGGTCGCGATCGCGACCGCGGTCCTGCACAGAAATGCGCTCTCGTTCGAACGATGCCGTGCCTCCCCGACGCCGGGCTGCGGCGCCCCGCATCGACCTTTCCCCGCCGGCTGCAGGCCGCCGCCGCGTCGTGCAGGCGATCCTCGCGGCACCGCTGCCCGGCGCCGCCGCTCGGGCGGGCGACGACGTGAAGCGGCCGCAGAGAGGGTCGTGGTTCAGCGCACTCTTCAATCGCTCCAGCCTGGCTGCCCACGCGGCGAAGATGCAGGACGGAACGATCACGGCCGCCGAGGTCGACGAATACCTGCGCATGGGCGGCAGCATCGGCCAGTTCGAAAGCTACGATGCGGTCCACGCGTTCTTCGTCGGGTCCGTCCCGGTGCCGGTGCTCAACCTCTTCATCCGCGGGCCCTTCTCGGTGCAGCGTCCGCTGCCTGCCGACCGGCTGGCCTCGCTGGCCGCGCTGCTGGGCGCCGGGGCGGATCCGAATTTCCGGATCGTCGACTACAGCCTGTTCCAGCTGTCGAATCTCTCGCCGCTGAACTTTGCCGCGGCCGGTGACGATGCCGATGCGATCGCGCTACTGCTGCGACACGGCGCCCGCACCGATATCGTCGAGAAGGGCTACCTGAGGCCGTACGGTCCGGCGTTGGCCCTGTGTTCGCAGGCACGGGCCTGCGACGCGCTCGCCGCGTCGGGCGCGGACCTGCACTACGTCGACGGCGATGGCAATTCGCTCGTGCACCTGGCCGCCAACCGGCTCGTCGACGGCGCGTCGGCGCTGGCCAAGCTCGCGTGGCTAGACCGCAGGAAGCTCGCGATGAACACCAGGAACAACGCCGGCCGGACGCCGCTCGACCTGGCCAGGATGGCCGCCGAGGTCGCGAGGAACAACGGGCTGGGCGAGGCCGTCGTCGAGGCCGCCGAGCAAGGGATCGCGCTGCTCGGCGCCGACCGGGCGCGTTGATCCGATCCGGTTAGCCGGCGCGTACGTCCTCGTCCCGAGTCGCGTACCGGTCGCGCGATTCACCGGCAGGAACGGCTGGCAGCGGACGATGCCGGGGCGCGTCGCGACTCGCGTCCCGCGTGGCACGGCGGCGGGCGTCCGCTCGATCGACGGGACAGCATCACTGCATCGGCTGACGAATGATCGTCTTCCAGCGCTTCGGATCGGCGCGGCGAACGTCCGACAGGTAGATCTCGTGATGCTTGCCGCGGAGGGTCGATCGCTCGGCGATGAACCGGTGCAAGCGCTGGACGGTCGGGCCTTCTTCCGAGAAGGGTCCGACGTGCACGATCTGCGCACACCGCCCCTCGGCGAACGGCTCGAAACGGAGGCGCTCGATGGCCGGCAGTGCCTTCCTGCGCGCGACTTCGGATGTCGCGCGCTCCATCGCTTCGGCCGAGACGAAATCGGGTTGCATGATCATCATCGTCCAGTGCCATCGCGACCTGTCCGGATCGATGAAGACCGACATGTCCTCGGCCCACCAGAGGCCTTCCAGGGGCATCACGACGTAGTCGATCGGATCGGCGCGGCGCTTCAGCATGAACTTCACCGCGTACGAGACCGAGAACAATGCCTCGACGGCCTGCGAATAGGCCGTCGAGGCATTGGGATCTCCCTCGCCGTCGATCATCAGGAAATTGAAGAGCGGCACATCGACGATGCTCACCCCGTCCATGGTTGGCCGGTAGAACGGCTTCAGGTCCCGCTTCAGGTCGATCTTGGTCATGGTCGTCGTGGGATGCGGCAGCAGGCGCGACGGCGACACGCGCTAGAGCCCGAGGTATGCCGCGCGTACCCGCGGGTGGCGCAGCAGGTCGGGCCCGGTCCCTTCGAGCACGATCGCGCCGTTCTCGAGGACGTAGGCGCGCGCGGCAAGGCGCAGCGATGCGGCGACGTTCTGTTCGACCAGCAGCACCGTCATGCCGTCGTCGCGGTTGAGCTGGTCGATGATGCGCAGCACGTCGGCGACGACGGCCGGCGCGAGGCCGAGCGAAGGCTCGTCGAACATGATGAGCCTCGGCGCCCCCATCAGGCAGCGACCGATCGCGAGCATCTGCTGCTCGCCGCCCGACAGGGTGCCGGCGTGCTGGTCGCGGCGCTCCGCGAGGCGGGGAAAGAGGGTCAGCACGCGATCGAGCGTGCACCTTGCGCTCGCCCGGGCGCGCGGCAGCATCGCGCCGATGTCCAGGTTGTCCCGGACGCTGAGCGAGGGGAAGATCTGGCGGCCCTCCGCGACCTGGGCGAGGCCGAGGTTGCAGACACGGTGGCTGGGCCAGCCGGCGATCTCCTGTCGGTCGAAGCGGATCGCGCCGGACGTCGGCGAGAGGATGCCCGACACCGCGCGGATTAGCGAGGTCTTGCCGGCGCCGTTGGCGCCGACGATCGCGACGATCTCGCCTTCGTCGACGTGGAGGTCGACGCCTTGCAGCGCCTGGGCGTCGCCGTAGTGGACGTCGAGACGCTCGACCTGCAGCAGCGGCGCGCGTCGGGGCTGCGGCGGCTGCGGGGCCGTTGCCGGTGCCGGAGCAGGCGTGCCGCTCATTCGATGGTCTCGGCGCCGAGGTAGCTCTCGAGCACCGCGGGGTCGCGCGTCACGTCGGACGGCGAACCGGCGGCGATGATGCGCCCGTGGTGCAGGACGTGGACCCGCTGCGCGAGCGCCATCACCGCGCGCATCACGTGTTCGATCAGCAGGATCGCGATGCCGTGGGATTGGTTGAGCGCGCGGAAGCAGGCGACGATCTCGTCGGTCTCGGTCGGCCGCAGCCCGGCCATGACTTCGTCGAGCAGCAGCAGGCGCGGTTGCGTCGCGAGCGCCCTGGCGACTTCGAGCCGCTTTCGATCGGGCAAGGTGAGCGTCGCAGCGTCCCGATCGCGCAGGGCCCACATGCCGAGCGCGCGCAGCGAATCATCGGCGCGGGTGCGCGCGAGCGCGACGTCCGAGGTGCCGCGGAATCCGCCGACCATGACGTTGTCGCGCACGCTCATGTCGGCGAAGGGCTTGACGATCTGGAAGGTGCGCGCGATGCCTGCGGCGCAGACCTGGTCGGGGCGCAGGCCCAGCAGCGAGCGCCCGTCGAGCGTGATCGCGCCTTCGTCGGGCGCCAGTGCGCCGGCGATGAGGTTGAACAGCGTCGTCTTGCCGGCGCCGTTGGGTCCGATCAACGCGACGATCTCGCCGCGGTCGACGGCGATCGAGGCGTTCGTGACGGCCTTGAGCCCGCGAAACGACCGCGAGACGTTGTCGACGCGCAGCATCATTCGCCGCCAGCGCCCGGCGGGCCGGGGTCCGCCCGCGCCGGGCGCTGGCGGGTCAGGCCGAGCGACCGGGCGATCGACGGCCACACGCCGTGCGGCAGGAACAGGATGGTCGCCCCGAGCGCGAAGCCGTAGAGGATCTGCTTGACGCCCGGGATGTCGTATCCGAGCGCATCGAGCGCCTGGGTGATCGACTCGGACAGCGCGGTGAGGATCATCGCGCCGAGCACCGGGCCGAAGAGCGTGCCGATGCCGCCGATGATCGGCGCGAGGATCACTTCGATCGAGCGGCCGATGTTGAAGATCTGTTCCGGAAAGAGGTTGCTGTAGAAGAACGCGTAGAGCACGCCGCCGAGTGCGCTCATGCCGCCGGAGATCTGCACGGCGATCATCTTGTAGCGGAAGGTGTCGACGCCGGCGGCGCGTGCGGCGTCCTCGTTGTCGCGGATCGCGCGGAAGTAGTAGCCGGTGCGGCTGCGCAGCAGCCAGGCGCTCAGCGCGAAGGCGATCAGGGTCAGCGCGAGCGAGAGGAAGTAGAACATGAGCGGGCCGCCGCGAAGCTCGGCCCAGTCGGCGCTGTCGGCGTCGACGACGCGCAGGAACAGGCCCCCGCTGCCGCCGACCCAACCGAAGTGGTCGAAGCCGATCCGCGCGAACTCGGCGAAGGCGATGGTCAGCAGCGCGAAGTAGGTGCCCGAGATGCCGAAGCGGAACGCGAGCCAGCCGATGGCGGAGGCGGCCGCGACGCAGACGGCGATCGCGGCGACGATGCCGAGCCAGGGATTCAGGTCGAGGTTCTGGTAGAGCGCGGCCGAGGTGTAGGCGCCCAGCCCGATGTAGAGCGCGTGGCCCAGCGAGAGCTGGCCGCAGAAGCCCATCATGATGTTCCACGCCTGACCGAGGTAGGCGAGCGACAGCACGACCACCATCACCGAGAGCACGTGGCGGTTGGCGATCGCCGGCAGCGCGATCAGCGCGACGGTGAAGAGCAGCAGCGCGAGGCGCGAGCGCGGCGGTGCCTCGAGCCAGAGGGCGCGCAGCGCGCCGCGACGCGGCGAAGCGGACGGGAGACTCATGGGCGGGCGCGGCCGAACAGGCCCTGCGGGCGGAACGCGAGCACGGCGACGAGCAGCGCGAAGGAGAGCATGCTCTTGGCCGATGGCGCGAACATGAGGCCGGCGGCCGCTTCCGAGACGCCGATCAGCATGCCGCCGGCGAGGGCGCCGGGCATCGACCCCAGCCCGCCGATGATGACGATGACGAACGCGAGCAGGGTATAGCCGGGGCCGGCCATCGGCGTGACGTCGTTCATCAGCGGCAGCAGCACGCCGGCGACGCCGACGCAGGCGGTGCCCAGGCCGAAGGTGAGCGCATAGAGGTGCGGCACGTTGAGCCCGGTGACCTGCGCGCCCAGCAGGTTGTCGGCGCAGGCACGGATCGCCTTGCCGAAGCCGGTGTAGCGGAAGATCGCGAAGAGGAGCGCGCAGGTCGCGAGCGACACGCCGGCGCAGATGACGCGCACCTTGTCGACGAGCAGCGGCCCGATCTCGATCGAGTCGTAGGCGTAGTCGGTCTGGACGTTCCGAGCGTCGGGCCCGAACGCGACCAGCAGGCCGTTGACGAGGACGAGCGCGACCGCGAGCAGCAGCAGGAACTGGGTGTGCTCGGGGCGGGTGATGACGCGGTTGATCAGGCCGCGCTGCAGCAGGTAGCCGATGCCGAAGAACAGCAGCGCGATCGGCGCGATCAGCCACAGCGGGTCGATCGAGCCCGCCGCGAAGGCCACGACGGCCGTGAACATCGCGAGCGTCATCAGTTCGCCGTGCGCGAAGTTGACGATGCGCACGACGCCGTAGATGACCGAGAGGCCGAGTGCCATCAGGCCGTACACGAGCCCGGTGAGCAGCCCGCCGATCAGGACGTTCGCGACGACGTCTGGGGCCATTCGCGGGTCGCCTGGGGGGTCGGTGCGCGGCGCTTCAGCTGCGCTTCGTCCACTCCGGCATCGGGAACACCGGCGCCTTCTGCGCGCTTGCCTTCGGCAGCACGACGGTGGGCCGCCGGTCCCGGTTCTGGATCGCCGCGGAGATGATGCCGCCGTTCTGGCCCTTGGCGTCGAACTTGATCGGCCCGCCGAGCATCATGTGATCGGTGATGTGGGTCTTGCGCAGCGCCTCGGCGAGCGCCGGTCCGTCGCCGCTGCCGGCGCGCTTGAAGGCATCGGCTGCGACGAGCATCGCTTCGACGGTGAAGCCGACGTTGAGCGCGTGGAACGGGAGCTGCTCCTTCGGAAACTGCTTCTTCATCGCGGCCTCGACGGTGCGGGTCATCGCGGCGTTCGGGTCGTACCAGGGGACGTTCGAGATCGCGTATTCCGAGTACTTGCCCAGCGTGGTGTAGTAGGCCTGCTCGTACATGCCGGGCGAGCCGGGGCTGACGAGGCCCATCGGGTTGTAGCGCTGCTTGACCATCTCGCGCGTCAGCGCGATCGCGTCGTTCAGTCGGCACACGAGCATCACGAGGTCGGCGCCGGTCGCCTTGGCCTTGGAGACCTCGACGGAGAGGTCTCGCGCCGCCGGGTCGTAGCTGATCGTCTCGACGACCTTGAACGGCAGGTAGTCGAGCTTCGGCAGGATCGCGCCGATCGCCCTCGCGGACGCGGTGCCGAAGGTGTCGTTGACGTGCATGAACACGGCGGTGCGCGGCGCGGTGCCGGTCGCCTGGAACAGGTCGCGAAACAGCGCGAGCCCGTTGCGGGTGAGGTCGATCGCACTCGGGAAGTTGCGGAAGGTGTACTGGTAGCCCTGCTCGGTGATCTGCGGCGCGGCGGCGATGTTCACGACCAGTGGCACCTTTCGCTGCTCGGCGACCTGCGCCATCGCGGCGGCCGCGCCGGAGTCGAAGGGCCCGACCAGCACCTGCGCACCTTCGTTGATGAGCTTCTCGCTCCTGGAGCGCGCCTCCTCGACCTTCGATTCGAAGTCGGTGTTCATCAGCTCGATCTCGACGCCGAGCATGTCGCGCAGGATGCCGGGCGCGATGTCGGCACCCATCTGGCAGGACTGCCCGAGCTTGGCGAGGTAGCCGGACTGCGGCAGCACGACGCCGACCTTGAGTTTCCTCGATTGCGCGCGCACGTACGCGGGCGCGGCGAGCGTGGCGCCGGTCGCGAGGGTCGTGGCGGCGGCGGCGCGGTGAAACGCCCTGCGTGCGGGTCGGTGGGTCATCGTCGGGCTCCTCGGGTTCGTTCGATGGTCGATGTGTTCGGCGACGCGGGCGTCGCGGGCTCGGGTTTCGGTGCCTCGGGTCGGGTTGGCTCGAGCGCTGGCGGGTCGTGCCCGAGCGGCTCGCGGCGTCGCGTTGGAAGTGTAGGCGATACCGGGCGCCGCCGGCGCGCGTCGATGCGGGCGACCGCGCGCGGCCGGCCCCGTGACCGGCCGTGCGGCCGGCTGCGTCATCCGGCGGTGGCCCGAAGGCGGGCGATCCGCTCGCGGGTCGCGGGATGCGTCGAGAGCAGGCCGGCATCGTCCGGTGAAGGATCGGCGGAGGACGCGTCCGCGCCCGGTGCGCGGTCGTGCCCGGGCGTCGCCATCGCCTCGAGCAGGTCGGCCATCGCGGCGGTCGGGATGCCGCGCGCGCGCAGCAGGTCGATCGCGAACAGGTCGGCGCTGGTCTCGTGCGCCCTGCTGTACGACAGGCGCAGCAGCGTGGCCGGCACGATCGCGAGCACCGAGCTGAAGTCGCCGATGATCACGCCGAGCAGGCCGCTGGCGAGCGAGGCCTCGACGATGTGGCGCAGCACGTGACGTTCGCGCACGTGGCCGAGCTCGTGGGCGAGCACGCCCAGGATCGCGTCGTCGCCGCCGGCACTCGCCGCCTTCGCGACTAGCTCGTCGGTCAGCACGATGGTGCCGCCGGGCAGCGCAAAGGCGTTCGCCCCGCCGCCGAAACGCCGGAAGGTCAGCGTGTACCCGGCAGCGCCGGGCGCGGTGCCGACGAGCTCGCGAAACCGGGCATCGATCTGCCGTCGCCGCGCGTCGGGAAGGGCGCTCGGCCGGAACGGGGGGGCGTCGAGCATCGCGTTCGACGCGGCGCCGAGCCGCGCCTCCCACGTCGCCGGCACGCGGTCGGCGATGAGCCGCGCGGCGAACGGGATGCCGAATCGCCATGCGCCTGCGGTGAACACGAGGGTGACGAGCAGGGCGACGCCGATCGCGCGCCAGCTCGTCTCGAGGCGCTCGGTGGCGCGCGGCCGCAGGCCGTGGACCGCGAGCAGGGCGGCGAGCCCGGGCACGTTGTCGACCTCGAGCGCGCTCCCATCGGGCAGCGCGATGCGGCGCGTGGGTGCGCGGCCGGGGGCGCCGAGCGCGACCGCCTCGACCTTCGCGCGCGCGAGCGGCGAGCCGTCGAGCGCGTCGACGCACAGCGACTCGCCCTCGAAGCGGACGCGGCACCGGATCGCCTTCGCGGAACGGCCGTCGAACCAGGTGGCCAGCGGCTCGCTCACGCGCGGCGCGCCGGTCAGAACGACAGGTCCAGGTCGAGCGCGTCGACGACTTCCTCGCCGATCGCCCGGGGGTCGGGCTGCGCCGACGCGACGATCGCGTCGAGCTCGCCGTCCGGCAGGAACGAGACCGACTCGACCTGCATGCGTGCCCTGGCCACGGCGGCGAAGGGGCGGTACAGCCCCACGGTCAGGATCGTGAGGAGCAGGTTCCTGATCATCAGCCACGCGAAGCGGCGCGCCGACAGGTCGCACGCGAAACGGTGGCCGTCCAGACGGGTGTTGTTCCACACGAGCCGCTGTAGCCGGCTCGTCAGGTAGCCCGACGTCGCCCAGAATCCGAGATACGCGGCCGGCACGAGCATCGCCGGCGCGGCGCGCAGCCACGTCGCCGTCTGCTCGACGCCTGCGCTGCGCGACGCGTCGGCCCCCAGCGCACCGACCACCACGACGGCGAGCACCGCGGCGAGCAGCAGGCCGTTGAAGAGCGCGGCGACGAAGTGGATCTTCGCGACGTTGGCGAGGCGCAGCGTCAGCGCGAAGCGCGCCGAGCCGAAGTTCGCGTGGTTGCCGGCGAATCGCCGGTACGCGCAGTACGCCGCGGCGGTCATCAACGGCAATGCGATCACGACGAGCGCGAGCATCAGCGCGGCGCCGAGGTACGGGGCCGCGACACCGGCGCCCGACGCCTCGAGACCCGGGCCCACGGATACGCCGACGCTGCGCAGGGCACCGAGCAGCGCGGCCGCCAGCGCCAGCGCCGCGAGCAGCGCGCCGGCGACCATCAGCGGTTGCAGCGTCGCGCGCCACGCCTGGAGCGCGGTGCCCCGGAAGCCGAAGCGCAGGTTTCGCCAGCTGGTGTTGCGAAGCCTGAAGCGCAGCGATCGCTGCACCAGGACTGGCAGCAGCAGGGCGATCAGCAGCGCGGTGCCGAGCGACAGCTGCCAGGAGAAGATCGCCGGATTCGCGTAGACGAAGAGCAGCACCAGCGCGATCACCCGTCCCACGAGGATCGGGGCCGGCCTGCCGTGGAAGTCGAAGGGTGCGCCACCGAGATAGGTATTGCCGTAGAAGTACCGGAGTCGTCGGACCTTGGCCCACGGCGAGTACAGGCCGAGCGTGACGAGGGTCAGCAGGAGGTTGACGATCCAGATCCGGAAGTACTCGCTGCCGCTGCCGCTGAAGCGCAGGCGCTCGGGCGCGCCGGGAGAAGGGGTCAACGCGCACCCCGCGCGTCGGGCCGGTCGATCATCGCGGACTTCCCGCGCACCGGCGATCTCGCCCGCCGGCGGTCAGCACAGGTATCGCACCGACAGCACCCCGTCGATCGAAGCGATCGCGTCGACGACCGCTGGCGGCACGGCGCTGTCGACGTCGACCAGCGTATAGGCCATGTCGCCGCGCGATCGGTTCACCATCGTGTGGATGTTGAGACCGGCCTGCGCCATCGCGGTGGAGATCTGCCCGAGCATGTTCGGCACGTTGGCGTTGGCGATCGCGAGCCGGTAGGCGGATTCGCGCGGCACCACCGTTTCGGGGAAGTTGACCGAGTGGCGGATGTTGCCGTTCTCGAGGTAGTCTCGAACCTGGTCGGCCACCATGATCGCGCAGTTCTCCTCGGCCTCGCGCGTCGACGCGCCCAGGTGCGGCAGCGCGATCACCTGCGGATGACCGATGGTGTCCGCCTCGGGGAAGTCGCAGACGTACCTGGACAGCCGTCCGGTCTCGATCGAGGCGAGCACGGCGTTCAGGTCGACGACGCCGTCGCGCGAGAAGTTGAGCAGCACGGTGCCGGGGCGGGCTGCGGCGAGCTTGCCGGCGTCGATCAGGTGGCGGGTGGACGGCACCAGCGGGACGTGGACCGTCACGAAGTCGCTGTGCCGCATGAGATCCTCGATCGACGGCGCGCGCCGCACCTGCGACGGCAGGCTCCACGCGGCCTCGACGGTGATGTCGGGGTCGAAGCCGACCGCGTGCATCCCGAGCCGGATCGCCGCGTCGGCGACCAGGCAGCCGATGCGCCCGAGCCCCACGACGCCGATCGTCTTGCCGGCGATCTCGAATCCGGCGAAGTCCTTCTTGCCGGCCTCGACCTGCTTCTCGAGGTCCTTCGCGGCCGGGTCCAGGCCGGCGGCAAAGGCCAGCGCGCCCGGAATGTTGCGCGCGGCGAGCAGCATGCCCGCCAGCACCAGTTCCTTGACCGCGTTCGCGTTGGCACCCGGTGCGTTGAACACCGGCACGCCACGCCGGCTCATGTCGGCGACCGGGATGTTGTTGGTGCCGGCGCCGGCGCGCCCGATCGCCTTGACGCTGGCCGCGATCGGCGCCTTGTGGAGGTCGGCCGAGCGAAGCAGGATCGCGTCGGGGGCGTCGATCGCGTTGCCGGTCTCGAAGCGCTCGTCGGGCAGGCGCGCGAGCCCGGTGGCGGCGACGTTGTTGAGCACGAGGACGCGGTACCTGTCCCCGGTGGTGCGCTGGTTGCGTTCGGCCATGGTGTCGTCGCTGCCCGTTCAGCCGTGGGATTTCTCGAACTCGCGCATGTACTCGACCAGTGCGCGCACGCCCTCGATCGGCATCGCGTTGTAGATCGACGCGCGCATGCCGCCGACGGAGCGGTGGCCCTTGAGCTGGATCATGTCGCGCGCCTTGGCGCCGGCGAGGAAGGCGTCGTCGAGCCGCGGGTCCGGCAGCGTGAACGGCACGTTCATCCGCGACCGGTCTTCCGTTGCGACCGGATTGGTGTAGAAGTCGGTGCCGTCCAGGTAGTCGTAGAGCAGCGCGGCCTTCTCGATGTTCTTCCGCTCGATGCCGGCGATGCCGCCCTGGCGCTTGAGCCACTGGAACACGAGCCCGGCGATGTAGACGGCGAAAGTCGGCGGCGTGTTGATCATCGAGTCGTTGTCGGCCTGCTGCTTCAGGTCGAGCAGCGTCGGCGTTCCCGGCTTCGCGCGACCGAGCAGGTCCTCGCGCACGATCACCATCGTGAGGCCCGACGGGCCGACGTTCTTCTGCGCGCCGCCGTACAGCACGCCGAAGCGGCTGATGTCGAGCGGGCGGGACAGGAAGTTCGAGGAGATGTCGGCGACCAGCGGCACCGAGCCGGTATCGGGCGTCCACTGGAACTCGACGCCGCCGATCGTCTCGTTCATGCACACGTGCACGTACGCCGGATCGGCGGACAGCTTCCAGTCGGCCTGCTTCGGCACGTAGGTGAAGTGGCGATCCTCGGCGCTGGCCGCGACGTTGACGCGGCCGAACATCTTCGCCTCCTTGATCGCCTTCTTCGACCACTCGCCGGTGTTCACGTAGTCCGCCGTTTTGCCTTCGGTGAGCAGGTTGATCGGCAGGATCGCGAATTGCAGCGTGGCTCCGCCCTGGAGGAAGAGCACCTTGTAGTTGCCGGGAATGCCCATCAACTCGCGAAGGTCGGCCTCCGCCTGCGCCTGTATCGACATGTACTCCTTGCCGCGATGGCTCATCTCCATCACCGAGTGGCCGCTGCCGTGCCAGTCGAGCATCTCCTCGGCGGCCTGGGCGAGCACTTCCTCGGGCAGCACCGCGGGTCCGGCGCTGAAGTTGTAGGTCTTTCTCATCGCGTGTCCTGATCCGATTGGCTATGGAACTGATTGGCGGGGGGAATTGTCTTGAACAATGTCAGACGGTAACACTGCATTCTACGAGGGCGGCAAGGCGCCTGCCCGCCGGGCGATGCGAGGGATAATCGATGCTCGGGGGCCGGCCAGCGGCCCGAGAACCGCACCAGGAATCCTGCCCATGAACAGAGCAAGCACACTCCCTCGTCCGACGCCGGTCCGCGCGCGCGCCGTGGCCGCCATCACCGCCGTCTCGATGGCGGCCGTCGGCCTCGCCGGCTGCGCGGACATGAGCGACACGCAGCGCGGCACCGGCATCGGCGCCGTCGCGGGCACCCTCGGCGGCGCGGCCATCGGCAGCGCCACCGGCAGCGGCAAGAGCGCGCGCACCGGCGCGGTGATCGGTGGCATCGCCGGCGCCATCGGCGGCTACGTGTGGTCGCAGCGCATGGAGCAGCAGAAGCGGGCACTGCAGCAGCAGACGCAGGGCACCGGCATCGAGGTGACGCAGACGCCCGACAACCAGTTGAAGCTCGAGATCCCCAGCGACATCTCCTTCGACGTGGGCAAGGCGGCGATCAAGCCCGACTTCCAGCCGGTGCTCGATCGCTTCGGCCAGACGCTGACACAGCACCCCGATACGCGGATCCGCATCATCGGCCACACCGACGACACCGGCACCGACCGGATCAACGACCCGCTGTCGGTCAACCGCGCCGCGAGCGCGCGCGACTACCTCGTGGCACGCGGCGTGTCGATCGCGCGCATCGCGATCGACGGGCGCGGAGAGCGCGAGCCGATCGCCGACAATGCCACCGCGCAGGGGCGCGCGAAGAACCGGCGCGTCGAGATCTTCGTCGGCGAGCCCGATCAAGCGGCGGCGCCCGCGCCGGCGCCGATGCCCGCGCAGCAGCAACCGGCACCGGTGCCGGCGCGAAGCCAGGTGCCGCCTGCGCAGAATCCGCAATACGGCCAGCCGCTGCGATGACGCGTGCCGGCACCGGGACGCGCGGGCGGCGACCCTCCGGATCCGTCGAACCGGATACCGCCCGCGGCGATCGCTTCGCGTGGCCGCGCGACTTCGTATGGGGCGTGTCGACCGCGGCGTTCCAGGTCGAGGGTGCGAGCGCGGTCGATGGCCGCGGCCCCAGCATCTGGGACGTGCGCTGCACCAGGCCGGGAAAGGTGGCCGACGGCGGCACCGGCGAAGTCGCGTGCGACCACTACCACCGCTACGAGGAAGACGTCGCACTGATCAAGTCGCTCGGCGTCGACGCATACCGCTTCTCTATCGCCTGGCCGCGCGTGCTGCCGCAGGGGCGCGGCAAGGTCAACGAGGCGGGTCTCGCGTTCTACGACCGGCTGGTCGACCGCTTGCTGGAGGCCGGCGTCGAACCCTGGGCCTGCCTGTACCACTGGGACCTGCCGCAGGCGTTGGAGAACCTCGGTGGCTGGACCTCGCGCGACAGCGCGGGGTGGTACGCCGACTACGCCGCGCTGGTCGCCCGGCGGCTCGGCGATCGGGTCAGGCGCTGGGCGACGTTCAACGAGTTCTCCGTCTTCACGTTGTTCGGCTACGCGATGGATTGGTGCGCGCCCGGCCTGACCGACCGCACCGCGAATCTGCGGGCGATCCACCACCTGAACCTCGCGCACGGTCAGGGCGTTGCCGTGCTGCGCGACCTGGTGCGCGACGCGTCGATCGGCGCGATCCACAATCGCCAGGTGGTGCGTCCGGCGACGCCGAGCGAGGCCGACCGCGGCGCGGCCGAAATGCTCGATGCGCACTGGAATCTCGCGTTTCCCGAGCCACAGTTGCGCGCCACGTATCCGCCGCTGCTCGCCGAGGCGATCGACCCGTGGGTCCGGGCCGGCGACATGGCGCAGATCTGCCAGCGCATCGACTGGATCGGACTGAACCACTACGGACCGATCTTCGCGAAGGCCGATCCGTCGACCGTCTGGGGATTCGCCTGGGGCGATGCGCCGGCCGACGCCGTCGTGCGCGAGGACATCGGGTGGGCGATCTTCCCGGACGCGTTCCGCGACGAGCTGATCGAGCTGACCCGGCGCTACCGGCTACCGGTCTACGTCACCGAGAACGGCTGCGGTGGCCAGGACGCGCCGGATGCGAGCGGCGCGGTCCACGATCCCAGGCGCGTCGCGTACCTGAAGACCTACACCGCCGCGATGCAGGCGGCGATCGAGGCGGGTGCCGACGTCCGCGGGTATTTCGTCTGGTCGCTGCTGGACAGCTTCGAGTGGGGATCGGGCTACACGAACCCCTTCGGCCTGATCCACGTCGACTTCAAGACGCTGGTCCGCACGCCGAAGACCTCGGCGCGCTGGTATGCGGACTACGTCGCCGAGGCGCGCCGCGCGGCGGCGGCCGGAACGCGTACCGGCGCGGCGGGCTGAATCGCGCCACGCGTCGACGACGGCACCAACGCCGGCACCAGGGTCGGCCCCCTCGCCGGCGCCAGTGCCGGCCCCGCCGATGGCACTGTCACCGGGGTTTTCGTCGGGCGCTTCGCCGGCTCGACGATGGGGGCAGGGTGGGTGTCGTCCCGCGACAGAGCGACGAGGCGCTCGTGCAGCTTCGCCACCCGACCGAAGGACGCGCGGCACTCGGCGAGCTTCTGCATGTTGTCGATCGGCCAGGACAGCGCGTTGATCATCTGCTGGAACGCCTGCGCGGTCTGCATCAACACGCCGAGCGTGATCGCGCCGGTCACGTAGCGCGGCGCGGCGATCAGGATCGGCGCGGCCTGCGACAGCACGGTCCAGGTGGACGAGAACATCACCAGGCGCATCAGGACCTGGGTCTGCCGTCGCCAGGCGACGGTCGCCTCCGAGAACAGGCGCGCGGTCTTCGAGCGGCGTGCCGGGTCGACGGTGCCGATCGCGAGCGGCGGCATGTCCTCGCGGGCCCGGCCCAGCCCGAACCGGAAGTCCGCTTCCTTGCTCTGCCGGTGGCTCGCCGCGCGGGTCAGCGGCTGCCCGAGCAGCGTGGCGACGACGGCGCCGACGCCGGCGTAGAGCAATGCGATCCAGACCAGGTGGCCGGGCAAGGTCACCCGCCAGGTGCCGAAGACGACCTCCGGCGGGCCGGACAGGACCCAGAGGATCTGGGCGAAGCTCGCCAGCAGCAGCACGCAGTAGAACAGCGAGTGCACCAGGTCGACCGAGTACTCGGTGGCGATCCGGACGTCCTCGGCGATGCGGCCGTCCGGGTTGTCGAGGCCGGTGTCGGATCGGCCGAGCTGGTAGTCGCGTCCGTGGACGGTCCAGCGATCGAGCAGCGAATCGGTGAGGTTGGTGCGCCAGGCCACCTGCAGGCGCCGCTTGGTCCACAGGTGCGAGGTCATCACCGCGACGTTGGCCGCGATGATCAGGACGGCGATGCCCGACTGCCGCAGCAGGCTCTCGAAATTGCGCTGCTCGAGCGCATCGAACAGCTGCTGGCTCCAGTAGTTCAGCATCACCGGGATCGACACTTGCGCAACGGTCAGCGCGACCAGTGCGACGGTCAGCGCCCAGGCGAGGGCGCGTTGCTCGCCACGCCAGAACGCGACCACCAGACGGCCGAGGCGGCCGTTTTCAGCGGAAAGGCGGCCGATCGTGGTGTGGTTGTCCCGTACGTTTTGATGCATGTGGCGTCCTGGCTGAAACCAGCGTAGCACCCCGAGCGCCGGCAGCGTCGGATTGCGTGGTTGACGTGCAACGTGTGGTTTCCTCGTCAGCGGGCGGTTCCGCCGGACGGCGCACAATGCGTGCGGAACGGCCTCCGCGCCGATTTCGCAGCCTTACCGGACACGCCAATGGCCGACACGACTCCTGCCGACCTCCCTTCCTCCGGTGCGCCTTCCGATGGCCGCACGAACCTTCGACCGGATGGCCGGCGAGGCGATCGGGATGCCGCGTTCCGGTCCGACTTCGTCTGGGGGTCGGGCACGTCCTCGTACCAGATCGAGGGATCGCCGACGCACGACGGAGGCGGCGAGTCGGTCTGGGACACCTTCACCCGCCAGCCCGGTGCGATCAAGGACGGACACTCCGGCGACATCGCCTGCGATCACTACCGCCGCCATCGCGAGGACGTCGCGTTGATGCAGCGCCTCGGCCTGGGCGCGTACCGGTTCTCGCTCGCCTGGTCCCGGCTCTTTCCGGAGGGTACCGGCCGGCGCAACGAGAAGGGCTTCGCGTTCTACGACCGGCTGATCGACGATCTGCTCGCCGCCGGCGTCACGCCGTGGATCACGCTGTTCCACTGGGACTACCCGCAGGCACTGCAGCGGCGCGGCGGCTGGATGGTGCGCGAATCGACCGACTGGTTCGCCGACTATGCGCGCGCGGCGGTCGAGCGCTACGCCGACCGGGTCACGCACTGGTTCACGCACAACGAGCCGGAGGTCCACATCTTCCTCGGGCACCACCTGGGCACGCACGCGCCGGGCGAGAAGCGGGAGTGGGCCGACATCCTGCAGATCTCGCACCACATGATGCTCGCGCACGGCAAGGCGGTACAGGCGATGCGTGCGGCCGCGCGCCAGCCGATCGAGATCGGCTACGTCGCCGCGCTGTGGCCGGCGATTCCGGCGACCGAGAGCGAAGCCGATCTCGCCGCCGCGCGCAAGGCGACCTTCGGCGGACTCGCCGGCTGGCTGCTCGAGCCCGTCTACAGGGGCGAGTATCCGCAGCAGCAGCTCGCCGAGTACGCGGGCAAGGTGCCGGTGCACCCCGCCGACGACCTGAAGGTGATCGCGCAGCCGCTCGACTTCTTCGCGATGAACACCTACCAGGGCGTCGTCGTGCGCGAAGGCCCGGACGGCAAGCCGCAGAACCTGCCGCCGCCGCAGGGCAACCCACGGACCGCCTTCTGGGTGTTCGACGTGGTGCCGCAGGCGCTGTACTGGGGTCCGCGCTGGTATCACGAGCGCTACGGCCTGCCGATCTACGTGACCGAGAACGGACTGAGCCTGACCGACTGGGTGTCGCTCGACGGCCGGGCCGACGATCCGCAACGCATCGACTTCATGCGCCGGTACCTGCGCGAACTGCGCCGCGCGGCGGGCGACGGGGTCGACGTGCGCGGCTATTTCTACTGGAGCCTGCTCGACAATTTCGAGTGGGCCGAAGGCTATCGGGAGCGCTTCGGACTCGTCTACGTCGACTACGCGACGCAGAAGCGCACGCCGAAGCTGTCCTTCGACTGGTACCGCGAGACGATCCGCGAGAACGGCGCGAATCTCTGAGGCGCTTCAGCGCGGTTGCCGCCGCTTCAGCGCCCGCAGATCGTGCGCGCCCGCCAGGCGACGCGGGTCCTGGCCCTCGCCGAAGATCCGGTGCTTGGCGATCTTCTGCGTGCCGGTGACTGGCAATCCGGGCAGGAAGACGATCCATCCCGGCGCCTTGAAATACGCGAGCCTCGCGAACGCGTGATCGAACAGCTCGCGCGCGAGTGCGGCGCCGGCGTCCTCGCCCGCATCCGTATCCGTGGCGGCCAGGACCACGCAGGCCATCACTTCCTCGTCGCGCACCTCGTCGTCGATCGCGAGCACCGCGACCTGCTGGACGCGGGGGTGCGCCTGCAGACAGGCCTCGACTTCGGCCGCCGCGATGTTCTCGCCGGCCCGCCGGATGATGTTCTTGCTGCGGTCGACGAAGTGGACCATGCCGTCGGCTTCCTGGAACACGGTGTCGCCGGTGTGGAACCAGCCGCCGCGCCATGCGTGCTCGGTCGCGTCGGGCAGGTTCAGGTAGCCCGAGAACGCGCCCTTGCGCGGTGTCCCCGCCGAATGCCGCACCAGCAACTCGCCGCGCTCGCCCGGCGCGACCTCGCGGTCGGCCTGATCGACGACGCGCACCTCGAGCCCGGGCTGCGGCCGGCCCATCGCGCGGGTGTCGATGCGGCGCGGCTCGTGGCAGTCGACGAGGATGCGGCACATCTCGGTCATCCCCCACAACTCGACCAGCGGGCAGCCGAAGCGGCGTTCGAATGCGCCGTGCAGCGACGGCTCGACGCCCGCCCCCAGGCCCCAGCGCAGCCCGTGATCGCGGTCGTCTGGCGACGGCGGCTCGTTCATCAGCGTCGCGACGACGATGCCCAGGTAGTGCATCGCGCTCGCGCGGGTCGCGCGGATCTCGGCCCACCAGCGACTGCGGCTGAAGCGCTCGGCGACGATCTGGCAGTTGCCGCTGACGATCATCCCGAATGCCAGCAGGATGCCCGCGTTCACGTGAAAGAGCGGCAGCGGGCAGTAGACGCGCTCGACGCCTTCGCGCAGCGCGATCCGCCCGCCGCGGCTCGCGTACCAGGCGCCGACCTCGAGCTCGTAGCCGTGGCTCAGGATGCAGCCCTTCGGTCGGCCGGTCGTGCCGGAGGTGTAGAGCAGGCTCGCCTCGGTGTCGGCGCCGACGGGCCCTTCGCGCGTGCGTGACGACGGCGGCGGAGATGCGCCCGTGGGCGCGGGCGCGCGCGCGGGCGGAACCCACGACGCCGTGCGCGGGGCGCGGCCCTCGTCCGGACTCGGGTGCAGCGCGAACGGATCGTCGTCGAGCACGGCGATCGGCGCGTCGACCCCCGCCATCGCGAGGCCGGCACGCAGCACGGTCTCGTACTCGCGTGTGCAGAATGCCGCCGACGCGCCGGAGTCCTGCAGCAGCCACGCGATCTCGGCGTCGCGATAGTCGGGGTTGACCGGCACCCAGCAGACGCCCGCCCGATTGCACGCAAGCTTCAGCACCAGCATCTCGG
Organism: Lautropia sp.; assembly: GCA_050248115.1. Lineage (GTDB taxonomy): Bacteria > Pseudomonadota > Gammaproteobacteria > Burkholderiales > Burkholderiaceae_E > Lautropia. Next base: position 828,678 of record JBFWSZ010000002.1, on the reverse strand, counting down.
GGCGGTTGCCGAGCAGGAACGCGAGGCGGTGGCCGGGGCCGTAGCCGGCCTCGGCCAGGTCGCGCGCGAGGCTTTCGACCAGCGCGGCGCCGCGCGCGTAGCCGATGCACACGCCCTGCGGATGCCAGGCCCGGGCGGGATCGGCCGGTGCGATCAGCCAGTCGCGTGCCGGATGGCGCAGCGCGGCCGCGGCGAACACGTCGCCGATCGACCGGTTCGAGATGTCGATCATCGGATCGCCGCGGCCGCGGCCTGCGGTGGCGACGGTGGCGGTGGGGCGTCGAGCGGCAGCGCGGGCGGCAGCGGATCCGCGTACGCGAGCAGGACCTGCTGCGCGTCGACCGGCGCGAGGCCGTCGGCGATCCGCGCGCGATGGCACTGGTCCGACCCCGGCGCGACCTCGCGGCACACGCCCGGGTGCGAGCCGTGGATGCCGCAGCGACGATCGGTGCCGCGCGTGCCGACCAGCGCGATGCAGTGCGGCTCGCGCGCCGAGGTGCCTCGCATCGCGACCTCGTGAAGGCGGATCGGCTCGGTCAATTCGACCGGCACGACGCCGCCGGGGAACGCGGTGGTCTCCGACCAGTGGAAGGCCACGCGATAACGGGTGCAGCAGGCACCGCAACCGATGCAGACGTTCGACACCGTGCCGTCCCTGCGCGCGCGTGGCGGGCGATCAGAGCCGCTCGACGATGATCGCGGGTGCCATGCCGCCGGCAGCGCACATGGTGGCCAGGCCGCGTCGCAGGTCGCGTCGCTCGAGCTCGTCGAGCAGCGTGCCGATCAGGATCGCACCGGTGGCGCCGATCGGATGGCCCAGCGCGATCGCGCCGCCGTTGACGTTGACCCTGTCGCGGTCGAGCTTCAGGTCCCGCATGAACTTCTCCGCCACCACGGCGAAGGCCTCGTTGATCTCGAAAAGGTCGATGTCCTCGATCGACAGGCCCGCCTTCGCGAGCACCTTGCGCGCCGCGGGCACCGGCGCGTTGAGCATCAAGGTCGGCGAATCGCCGGCGTTCGCGACTGCGACGACGCGCGCGCGAGGCTTCATCCCGTGCCGGCGCGCGTAGTCGGGCGACGCGAGCAGCAGTGCGGCGGCGCCGTCGACGACGCCGGACGAATTGCCGGCGTGGTGGACGAACGCGATCTCGAGTTCCGGGTACTGCTGCAGGATCAGCGACCGGAAGGTCGTGCCCTGCGCGTCGAGCGCGACGTCGGCCATCGCCGCGAACGACGGCCTGAGCGCGGCGAGCGCCTCGGCGGTCGTCTGCGGGCGCGGGAACTCCTCGTGGTCGAGCACGAGCCGGCCGTCGGCGTCGCGAACCGGCACCAGGCTCTTCGCGAAGTGGCCGCCCGCGATCGCGTTCGCCGCCCGGCGCTGGCTCTCGAGCGCGAGCGCGTCGACGTCGGCACGGGTGATCCCCTCGAGCGTCGCGACGGCGTCTGCGCACACGCCCTGGTGCGACTGCGGGTGCATCGCGCGCAGGTGCAGGTTGTCGCGGTCGAGCAGAGGCGGCGCTTCCTTCAGCGTCGCCGTCATCGACATCATCTCGGTGCCGCCGGCGATCACCAGGTCTTCCATGCCGGACATGATCGAGGTCGCGGCGAAGTTGACCGTCGTGATGCCCGATCCGCAGAAGCGATCGAGCGTGACGCCGCTCGCGCGGACGTCGTAGCCGGCGTCGAGCGCCGACATGCGGCCGAGGTCGCCGCTCTGCGTGCCGCGCTGGGTGCTGGTGCCCCAGATGATGTCGTCGACGTCGGCGGTCCGCAGGTCGTTGCGTTCGGCGAGCGCTGCGAGCACGGTCGCGCCGAGGCGCTGCGGGTGCAGCGCGGCGAGCGCGCCCTTGCCGGCCTTGCCGATGCCGCGCGGCGTGCGGCAGGCGTCGATGATCAGTGCGTCGGTCATGCGAGGTGTCTCCGTGTCCCGTCGGGCTGGCTGCCCGCGGCATACCAGGCGACGCCGTCGGCGTCGACGTCGACCCGCGCGCGTGCGCAGGCGACGAGGTAGTTCAGGCAGGCGATGCTCTCGCCGGTCGCCATGCCGTACAGGCTCGTGTCCTCGTCGTCGATCCGGCGGGCGAACAGTGCGCCGAAGACGTCGACCGCGCGCCTGGGCGTGGCGAGCGCGCGCGCGAGCCGGTCGAGCGCGCGGTGCTGGCTCGCCGCGAGATGGTCCAGGCGCGCGTGCAGCCCGCGGAAGCACTCGTTGTGCGACGGCAGCACGAGCACGTCGTCGGGCACCTCGCGCCTGATCTTCGCGATCGAGTCGAGCCAGTCGCGCATCGGATTCGCGTCCGGCTCGGTCGGATGGACCGACACGTTCGACGAAATCCGCGGCAGCACCTGGTCGCCCGAGATCAGCAGCTTGAGATCCGGGCAGTGCAGGCACGCGTGTTCGGGCGAATGGCCGGTGCCGACGATCACCCGCCAGTCGTGCGCGCCGATCCGGATCGTCTCGCCGTCGACCAGGCGCCGATAGCTGTCGGGCAGCGCGTGGATGAACTTGCCGAAGCCGCCGAAGCGGGCCTGGTAGGCCTCGATCGCGCGCCCGCCCCACCCGGCGCGGCGCAGGAATGCCAGCGCATCGGGCGGCGCCTCGCGCCCGGTGTCCGAGCACAGCACCCGGCAGTTCAGGTACTCGCCGCGGGTCATCCAGAGCCTGCAGTCGAACTTGCGTGTCAGCCAGCCTGCGAGGCCGACGTGGTCCGGGTGCATGTGCGTCGCGAAGACGCGCGACAGCGAGCGACCGTCGGTCGACGCCGCGAACAGCGTGCGCCAGTGCCGGATCGTGTCCTCGGTGCGCATGCCGGTGTCGACGATCGCCCAGCCGTCGCCGTCGTCCAGGCCCCAGATGTTGATGTGGTCGAGGGTCATCGGCAGCGGCATGCGCATCCACAGCACGCCGGGCGCCACCTCGCGCGCCGCACCCGGGCCGGGCGGCGCGTCGAACGGGTAGACGAGCGTCGGCTTCGCGAAGCGCGCCTCGTCGCGCGAGGTGTCGGTCGCCGCCGCGTCGGCGCCGCGATTGGCGCTCAACGCGGCGCCATCCGGATCGCGCCGTCGATCCGCACCGACTCGCCGTTCATGTACCCGTTGGTGATCAGGAACTCGGCGAGCTGCGCGTACTCGGCCGGCTGGCCCATGCGCCTGGGGAACGGGACCGACGCGGCCAATGCGTCCTTGACGTGCGGCGGAGCGCCGTTCATCAGCGGCGTGTCGAAGATGCCGGGAAGGATCGTGTTGACCCGCACGCCTTCGCTCATCAGGTCGCGCGCGATCGGCAGCGTCATGCCGACGATGCCGGCCTTGGATGCCGTGTACGCGGCCTGGCCCATCTGGCCGTCCTGCGCGGCGACCGACGCGGTGTTCACGATCGCGCCGCGCTCGCCGTCGGCGAGCGGCTCGAGCGTCAGCATGCCGGCGGCCGACTTCACCGTGCACCGGAAGGTGCCGATCAGGTTGACGCCGATCACCCGCACGAAGTTGTCGATCGGGTACGGCCTGATCTCGCCGCTTCGCTTGTCGCGCCCGGCGGTCTTGAACGAGCCGCCGACGCCGGCGCAGTTCACGAGGATGCGCTCCTGGCCGTGCGCCGCGCGCGCATCGGCGAAGCCCGCGTCGACGTCGGCGTCGGAGGTGACGTCGACCCTGCAGAAGGTGCCGCCGATCTCCCTGGCGAGTGCCTCGCCGAGCTCGGCGTTGAGGTCGAACACAGCGACCCTGACGCCGCTGGCCGCGAGCCGGCGCGCGGTCGCTGCCCCCAGGCCTGAGGCGCCGCCGGTGACGACCGCGGCCGTGCTCGAGTCGAGTTTCATTGCGGGGATTCCTGGTTGACGGTGGATCGGCGCGACGGCACGCCGGCCGGCCCGCGGGGCCGGCGCGGCGGCCCCGTTTCGCCATTATCGCAGCGTCGGCCTCGCGGGGTTTCCGGTTCCCGTCGGCATCGGGCATGATTGCCGGCCGTCCGGCGCGCGGGCGCGCCGGGCGCCCGGACGACGAACGCGAGGAGGATCGGAGGATGGCGGGACCGCTGGCAGGCCTGAAGGTGGTGGAGATGGTCGGACTGGGCCCCGGCCCGTTCTGCGCGATGATGCTCGCCGACATGGGCGCGACCGTCGTTCGCATCGACCGTCCGCGCGCCACGAGCGGCGTCCCCGGCCAAGGGGCGGCGCCCGGGGAGGCCGGCGATCCCGTGTCGGCGCAGGCGCGCGGCGCGGCGGCCTTCGACGTCACCGCGCGCGGCCGGCCGTGCGTCGCGCTCGACCTGCGCCGCCCGGGCGCGGTCGACACCGTGCTCGACCTGGTCGCGCAGGCCGACGTGCTGATCGAGGGCTTTCGGCCGGGCGTGATGGAGCGCCTGGGGCTCGGACCCGACACCTGCCTCGCCCGGCGCCCGTGCCTGGTCTACGGCCGAATGACCGGCTGGGGCCAGACCGGGCCGCTCGCGAAGGCCGCCGGCCACGACCTGAACTACATCGCGCTGACCGGCGCGCTGCACGCGATCGGGCGCCAGGGCGTGCCGCCGTCGCCGCCGCTGAACCTCGTCGGCGACTTCGGCGGGGGCGCGATGATGCTCGCGTTCGGCCTCGTCTGCGGCGTGCTCGAGGCGCGCGCTTCCGGCAAGGGACAGGTCGTCGACTGCGCGATGACCGACGGCGCGGCGCTGCTGTCGGCGATGATGTACGGCATGAAGGCGCGCGGCGCGTGGACCAACGCGCGCGAGTCGAACCTGCTCGACGGCGGCGCGCCGTACTACGACACGTATGCCTGCGCCGACGGCCGCTTCGTGTCGATCGGCGCGCTCGAGGAGCCGTTCCACGCCGAACTGCTCGCGCGCTGCGGGATCGACGACCCGGCGTTCGCCGAGCGCCTCGACCGGCGTCGCTGGCCCGACCTGAAGGCGAAGCTCGCGGCGATCATGCGCACCCGCACGCGGGACGAGTGGTGCGCGCTGCTCGAAGGCAGCGATGCCTGCTTCGCGCCGGTGCTCGACTGGGACGAGGCGCCGAAGCACCCGCACAACGTCGCGCGCGGCACCTTCGTCGAGATCGACGGCGTCGTGCAGCCGGCGCCGGCGCCGCGCTTCAGCCGCACCGTGTGCGCGACGCCGACCGCACCCGAGCCGGCGGGCCTGCGGTCGATCGAGGTGCTGCGTGCCTGGGGCGTCGACGACGCGCGGATCGACGCGCTGCGCGCGGGCGGCGCGATCGCCTGAGCGCTGTCCGTGCGAAGGCACGAAGATTGCGCGCCCGGCGCGTCGGACGCGCGAGCGCCGGCGCACCAGGGAGGCTTCAGAATGCAGCGAAACGCACGCGATGCAAGATCGGCCGACGCGGCCGATGTGGCCGACGCGGCCGACCGCCCGCTGATCGACGGCGAGGCGACCGATGGCGCGGTGGCGGACGTGAGCCGCCCGCGTCGCGCCGACCGCCAGGACCCGACCGGCACCGACGACGCGATCACGCCGGGCGAGATGGAGCGGCGCATCGACGCGGTCGAGGACGTCGATCTGGACGAGCGGCACCGGCCGCACCGGCGCGTCGGCGACGACGAAGCGCCGGACGTCGACACGTCTGCGCACGCGGCCGATCGCGGCTGACCGGGCGCCGCCGCGCGGAATGCGGGTCCGGCGATCGTGGCGTCGCCGGGCGCTGCTATGCTCAGGTCGACGATGCGGGCGGCGTCCGGCAGGCCCGCCGCGACACCGTCGCCCCGTCCGACCGGAGACTGCCATGCTGACACGCCCGCTCTTCTCGGAAGCGCACGACGCCTTCCGGGATTCCTACCGAAGGTTCCTGGAAAAGGAGGTCCTGCCGCACCACGCGGCGTGGGAGGAGAGCGGCTACGTCGATCGCGAAGTCTGGCTGAAGGCCGGTGCGGCGGGCTTCCTGTGCACCAGCATGCCCGAGCAGTACGGGGGCGCCGACGCCGATCGCGTGTTCAGCATGGTGATGATGGAGGAGAACGCGCGTGCGCACGCGAGCGGGCTCGGCTTCGGCCTGCACTCGGAGATCGTCGCGCCGTACCTGCTGCGCTACGGCTCCGACGAGCAGAAGGCGCGCCTGCTGCCGAGGATGGCGCGCGGCGAGATCATCGGTGCGATCGCGATGAGCGAACCCGGTGCGGGTTCGGACCTGCAGGCGGTGAAGACGCAGGCGCGCAGGGACGCCGACGGCAACTACGTCGTCAGCGGCCAGAAGACCTTCATCACCAACGGCTGGCACGCCGACCTGGTGATCGTCGTCGCGAAGACCGATCCGGCGAAGGGTGCCAAGGGCACCAGCCTGATCCTGGTGGAGCGCGGCATGCCGGGCTTCGAGCGGGGCAGGCGGCTCAAGAAGCTCGGGCTGAAGGCGCAGGACACCTCGGAGCTCTTCTTCGACGAGGTGAAGGTGCCGGCGGCCAACCTCCTCGGCGGCGAAGGGCAGGGCTTCATCTACCTGATGCAGGAGTTGCCGTGGGAACGCATGCAGATCGCGATCGGTGCGGTCGCGTCGGCGCAGGCCGCGATCGACGAGACGATGCAGTACGTGCGCGAGCGCAAGGCCTTCGGCACCCCGGTGTCGAGCTTCCAGAACACCCGTTTCAAGCTGGCCGAGATGCAGGCGAAGGTACAGATGGCGCGGGTGTTCGTCGACCGCTGCATCGAGACGCTGCTGCAGGGCGGGCTCGACGCGCCGACCGCCGCGATGGCCAAGCTCACGTGTACCGAGATCCAGGCGCAGGTGCTCGACGAGTGCGTGCAGCTGCACGGCGGCTACGGCTTCATGTGGGAATACGGCGTCGCACGGGCTTATGCCGACGCACGCGTGTCGCGGATCTACGGCGGCACCAACGAGATCATGAAGGAGGTGATCGCGCGCAGCATGGGCTTCGCGAAGTAGCGCGTCCGGCCAAGGGATAACCCCCGGCGCGGCGCCCGCTTCGGCCGCCGGATCTCATGCTAAATTGCGTCGTCCGGCAGGGCGGGTCCCGTCGTGGACCGATCTCATCGACATCCGAATGAACCCCGACATCATCCTGGAGACGCGCGGCCTCGCGAAGGCCTTCAAGGGCTTCGTCGCCGTCGACGACGTCAACCTGAAGGTGAAGCGCGGCAGCATCCACGCGCTGATCGGCCCCAACGGCGCCGGCAAGACCACCTGCTTCAACCTGCTGACGAAGTTCCTCGAGCCCACGCGCGGCAGCATCCTGTTCGAGGGCGCCGACATCACCCGCGACAAGCCCTCGCAGATTGCCCGGCGCGGCATCGTGCGCTCGTTCCAGATCTCGTCGACCTTTCCGCACATGTCGGTGCTCGAGAACGTCCGGGTCGGGCTGCAGCAGTCGCTCGGCACCGCGTTCTCGTTCCTGAAGTCCGAGCGCACGCTCGACCAGCTGAATCCGCGGTGCATCGAACTCCTCGAGACCGTCGGGCTGGCGGACTACGCGAACCTGCCGGCGGTCGAACTGCCCTACGGCCGCAAGCGCGCGCTCGAGATCGCCACGACGCTCGCGATGGATCCCAAGCTGATGCTGCTCGACGAACCGACGCAGGGAATGGGCCACGAAGACGTCGACCTCGTCACCGCGCTGATCCGCAAGGTCGCCGCCGACCGCACGGTGCTGATGGTCGAGCACAACATGGGCGTGATCGGCAATCTGGCCGACACCATCACGGTACTGCAGTTCGGCCAGGTGATCGCCGAGGGCTCGTACGACGAGGTCTCGCGCAATCCGCAGGTGCTCGAGGCCTACATGGGCAGCGCCGACGTCGAACTCGAGGGCGCCCATGGCTGAGGCGATCGCGATGCCCGGCCCCGATGCCGCCCACGAGGCCGGCACGGCCGCGATCCGGCTCGTCGACGTCCACACCTGGTACGGCGAGTCGCACATCCTGCACGGCACGAGCCTGGTCGTGCAGCCCGGCGAGGTCGTTACGCTGCTCGGTCGCAACGGCGCCGGCCGCACCACGACGCTGCGCGCGATCCTCGGGCTGGTCGGCCGGCGCACCGGCTCGATCATGGTGAACGGCGTCGAGACGGTGTCGATGCCGCCGCACCGCATCGCACGGCTCGGCCTCGGCTACTGCCCCGAGGAGCGCGGCATCCTCACGTCGCTGAGCTGCGAGGAGAACCTGCTGCTGCCGCCGCGCATCGCCGACGGCGGCATGAGCATCGAGGACATCCACGAGATGTTCCCCAACCTGAAGTCGCGCGCCTCGAGCCCCGGCGGGCGGCTGTCCGGCGGCGAGCAGCAGATGCTCGCGGTCGCGCGCATCCTCCGCACCGGCGCGAAGATCCTGCTGCTCGACGAAATCTCCGAAGGCCTCGCGCCGGTGATCGTGCAGGCGCTCGCCCGGATGATACGCGCGCTTCGCGAGCGCGGCTTCACGATCCTGATGGTCGAGCAGAACTTCCGCTTCGCCGCGCCGCTCGCAGACCGCTTCTACATCATGGAGCACGGTCGGATCGTCGAGACCTTCGCCGCGCACGAGCTGCAGGGCCGCATGAGCATGCTGCACGAATACCTCGGCGTCTGAGACTCCACACCCTTTCCCGTCACGTTCCTCGTCCGCCGCGCCGTTCGCGGCCAAACGCTTCCGAAGGAGACCCCTCGATGAAACGCGCATTCAAGCCCCGGTTGCTGGCCACCCTGATCGCGACCGCCGGACTCGTCGGCGCCGGCCTCGCGCAGGCGCAGATGTCCGGCGACGTCGTCAAGATCGGCGTGATGAACGACATGTCCGGCCTCTACTCCGACATCGGCGGTCCGGGCTCGGTCATCGCCGCCAAGATGGCGGTCGAGGACTACCTGAAGCAGTCGGGTTCCAAGCTGAAGGTCGAGGTCGTGTCGGCGGATCACCAGAACAAGCCCGACGTCGGTTCGAGCATCGCGCGCAAGTGGTACGACGCCGACGGCGTCGACGCGATCGTCGACGTCCCGACGTCCTCGGTCGGCCTCGCGGTCAACCAGATCACGCGCGACAAGGGCAAGGTCCTGCTCAACACCGGCTCGGCGACCTCCGACCTGACCGGCAAGGCGTGCTCGCCGAACACGGTGCACTGGCTCTACGACACCTGGATGCTCGCCAACGGCACCGGCAGCGCCGTCGTGAAGGCGGGCGGCGACACCTGGTTCTTCCTCACCGCCGACTACGCGTTCGGCCACGCGCTCGAGCGCGACACCTCGGAGGTCGTCAAGGCGTCCGGCGGCAAGGTGGTCGGCGCGGTGCGCGTGCCGCTGAACACGCAGGACTTCTCGTCGTTCCTGCTGCAGGCGCAGGGCTCGCGGGCGAAGGTGATCGGGCTGGCGAACGCCGGCGGCGACACGATCAACTCGATCAAGCAGGCAGCCGAGTTCGGCATCACGAAGGGCGGCCAGAAGCTCGCCGGGCTGCTGGTGTTCAGTTCCGACGTGCACGGCCTCGGGCTCGAGCGCGCGCAGGGCCTGAACATCACCGAGGCGTTCTACTGGGACCTCAACGACGGCACGCGCGCGTGGTCCAAGCGCTTCGCGGCGGCGCACGGCGGCAAGTATCCAACGTCCGACCACGCCGGCGTCTACGGTGCCGTGCTCCACTACCTGAAGGCGGTCGACGCGGCGAAGACCGACGACGGCACGAAGGTCGTCGCCAAGATGAAGGAGCTGCCGACCGACGATCCGCTGTTCGGCAAAGGCAAGATCCGTCCGGACGGCCGCAAGATCCACCCGGTCTACCTGTTCGAGGTCAAGAAGCCGAGCGAGTCGAAGGCGCCGTACGACTACTACAAGCTCGTGTCGACGATCCCCGCGGACAAGGCGTTCCGGCCGATCGAGCAGGGCGGCTGCCCGCTGGTGAAGTAGCCGACGCGACACCTTCTGGAGCGCGCGCGTGGACGTGTTCGGCATTCCGATCCAGGCCTTCATGGGCCAGCTGCTGATCGGGCTCATCAACGGCTCGTTCTACGCGCTGCTCTCGCTCGGTCTCGCGGTGATCTTCGGCCTGCTGAACATCATCAACTTCACCCACGGCGCGCAGTACATGCTCGGCGCGTTCGGCGCGCTGCTGCTCACCCAGTGGACGGGGCTCAACTACTGGTGGGCACTGGTGCTGGTGCCGCTCGTCATCGGGGCCACCGGCGTGGTGATCGAGCGGGTGCTGCTCGCGCGCCTGTACAAGCTCGACCACCTGTACGGGCTGCTGCTCACCTTCGGCCTCGCGCTGATCATCCAGGGGGCGTTCCGGCACCAGTTCGGCTCGACGGGCCTGCCGTACCCGATCCCGGCGCAACTCGCCGGCGGCACGAACCTCGGCTTCATGTTCCTGCCGAACTATCGCGGCTGGGTGATCGTCGCGTCACTCGTCGTGTGCCTGGGTACCTGGTTCGTCATCGAGCGCACGCGGCTCGGCGGCTACCTGCGCGCCGCGACCGAGAATCCGCAGCTGGTGCAGGCCTTCGGCATCAACGTGCCGCGGATGGTGACCCTGACCTACGGCTTCGGCGTCGCGCTCGCCGCGCTCGCCGGTGTCATGGCCGCCCCGATCTACCAGGTCAGCCCGCAGATGGGCGCCGACCTGATCATCGTCGTGTTCGCGGTGGTGGTCATCGGCGGCATGGGATCGATCCTGGGGGCGATCCTCTCGGGCTTCGGCCTGGGCCTCGTCGAGGGCCTGACCAAGGTCTTCTACCCCGAGGCTTCGGCGACCGTGATATTCGTGATCATGGCGGTGGTGCTCCTGGTCCGCCCCGCCGGTCTGTTCGGCACGCAGAAGTGAACGGGGCGGGGGTGGTGATGCAATTCCTTCAGCGAGCACCGCGCACACGATGAGCGTATCCAGAACCGCCGCCGCGCCGGCCGCCGTGCCGGCCACCGCCACGACCGACGCGCCGGCCGCGCGCCGGGCCGACGACGCCGCGAGCCCCGAGGCGCGCGCCCGCGAGGCCGCGCGCACGCACCGGCTCGTGTTCGTCGTGATGGTTGCCGTGTTCGCGCTCGCGCCGGCGGTCGGGGTCTACCCGGTCTTCATGATGAAGGTGATGTGCTTCGCGCTCTTCGCCTGCGCGTTCAACCTGCTGCTGGGTTTCGGCGGCCTGCTGTCGTTCGGGCACGCGATGTTCTTCGGCTTCGCCGGGTACGTGTCGGCGCACGCAGCGAAGGTGTGGGGGGTGACGCCCGAACTCGCGATCCTGCTCGCGGTCGCGAGTGCGGCGGTGCTCGGCTGGGTCGTCGGCCATCTCGCGATCCGCCGCCAGGGCATCTACTTCGCGATGATCACCCTAGCGCTCGCGCAGATGGTGTATTTCTTCAGCCTCCAGGCGCCGTTCACCGGCGGCGAGGACGGCATCCAGGCGGTGCCGCGCGGGCAGCTGCTCGGGTTCGTCGACCTGTCGCAGCCGCTCGCGATGTACGTGTTCGTGCTGGTCGTGTTCCTCGCGGGCTTCCTGCTCGTGTACCGCATCATCCACTCGCCTTTCGGCCAGGTGCTGAAGTCGATCCGCGAGAACGAGCCGCGCGCCGTCTCGCTCGGCTACGACGCGGCGCGGTTCAAGCACCGCGCCTTCGTGCTGTCGGCCGGCCTCGCCGGCCTCGCCGGCGGGACCAAGGCGCTGGTGTTCCAGCTCGCGTCGCTGACCGACGTGCACTGGAGCATGTCGGGTGAGGTCGTGCTGATGACGCTCGTCGGCGGCATGGGAACGATCTTCGGCCCGGTGGTCGGTGCGGCGGTGATCGTCACGATGCAGAACTACCTGGCGCAACTCGGCGAGTGGGTCAGCGTGATCCAGGGCGTGATCTTCGTGGCCTGCGTGCTGGTGTTCAGGCGCGGGATCATCGGCGAGCTCGCCAACGTGCTGAAGAAGTCGCTCTGAGTCCGTCGATGCGGCGCCTGCGCTTCGAGACGCTCGCGGTGCACGCCGGCCACGGCGTCGATGCGGGCACCGGTGCCGTGACCGAGCCGATCCACCTCTCGACGACCTTCGAGCGTGACGCCGACGGCGGCTATCCCCGCGGCTTCCTATATTCGCGCAACGCCAACCCGAACCGCAACGGCCTCGAGGCCGCGCTCGCCGCGCTCGAGGGCGGCGCCGCCTGCGCGGCCTTCGCGTCGGGTCTCGCCGCGGTCAGCGCGATCTTCCAGGGCCTGAAGCCGGGCGACCACGTCGTCGCGCCAGCGGACATCTATCACGGTACGGCCAACGTGCTGCGCCATCTGTACGCAAAGTGGCAGGTCGCCACCCGATTCGTCGACATGACCGACCTCGACGCGGTCGAAGCCGCGATGACCCCCTCGACGCGGATCGTCTGGATCGAGACGCCGTCCAATCCGCTGCTGCGATGCGTCGACGTCGCCGCCGTCGCCGGCATCGCGCACCGGCACGCCGCGCGCGCGATCGCCGACAACACCTTCGCGAGCCCGGTGCTGCAGCGACCGCTCGCGCTCGGTTGCGACATGGTCATGCATGCCACGACAAAGTACCTCGGCGGCCGCAGCGACGTGCTGGGCGGCGCGGTGATCGCCCGCGAGGACGATGCGCACTTCGCCGACGTTCGCGCTGCGCAGCTCTACGGTGGCGGCGTGCCGTCGCCCTTCGACTGCTGGCTGGTGATGCGCAGCCTGCCGACGCTCGCGCTGCGCATGCGGGCGCATTGCGAGAGCGCGCAGAAGATCGCCGCCTTTCTGGAAGCGCACCCGCGGGTCGACGTCGTGCACTACCCCGGCCTCGAGGCGAACCCCTACCACCAGCTCGCCCGGCGCCAGATGTCCGGCTTCGGCGGTATGCTGTCCTTCGAAGTGAGCGGCGGCAAGGCGGCGGCGATGCAGGTGGCCGCCCGGCTGTCGATCTTCACCCGCGCGACCAGCCTCGGCGGTGTCGAGAGCCTGATCGAGCATCGGGCGTCGATCGAGGGGCCACAGAGCACGACGCCGCAGGGGCTGCTGCGGGCGTCGATCGGGCTCGAGAACGTGGACGACCTGATCGACGACCTCACGGCCGCACTCGACGCCGGCTGAGCGCCGGCGGTGCGCCCGTCACTCGAACACGAGGTTCCAGGTGAAAGCTCCGTTCCCAGACATCGCGCGCCGACCGCTCGCCCGGTCGGCGGCTGCGACGCTCGTGCTGCTGTCTCTCGCCGGCGGTGCGCCGCGCCCCGCTGCCGCGGCCGACCCGGTGCTGCCGATCTTCGACGCGCATCTGCACTACAGCCACGACGCCTGGGAACGGCTCCCGCCGGACAAGGCGATCGCGCTGATGCGCGAGGCCGGGCTGAAGCGCGCGATGGTCTCGAGCAGCAGCGACGAAGGAACGCAGCGGCTGTACGACGCCGCGCCCGACCTGGTGCTGCCGGTCCTTCGCCCGTATCGCCTTCGCGGCGACATCGGCACCTGGCTGCACGACCCGACGGTGATCGCGCATCTCGAGTCGCGGCTGGCCCGGCATCGATACGTCGCGATCGGCGAATACCACGTCTACGGCGCCGACGCCGATCTCCCGGTGATGCGTCGGGTCGTGCAACTCGCGCGCGAACACGGCCTCTACCTGCATTCTCACTCGGATGCCGACGCGATCGAGCGGCAGTTCCGGCAGGATCCGTCGGCCCGGATCCTGTGGGCTCACTCGGGTTTCGACTCGCCGGAGCGCGTCGTGCAGATGCTGCAACGGTACGAGAACCTCTGGTGCGACCTCGCGTTTCGCACCGACCACGCGATCGAGGACAAGGTCGATCCCGCGTGGCGTGCCGCGTTCATTGCCTTTCCCGACCGGTTCCTCGTCGGCACCGACACCTTCACGCCGGAGCGCTGGTACTACGTCGGTCCGCACGCGCAGGGCGTGCGCCGCTGGCTGGCCGACCTGCCGCCGGACGTGGCCGAGCGCATCGCGCATCGCAACGGCGAGGCGTTGTTCTCCGATCGCTTCGATCGGGGCGGATCGAAGTAGCGACGCCGATGAAGCCGCGGCGCGATCGACACGCACCGACGAAGCGCGGTGCGTCGCGGGATACGTCGCGCGCGGCGTCGACCCGCTTCGCGATGGCGGTGCTGCTGGCGGCCGCCTCGACGGCGCCGGCGCACGCGGCGTGCGAGTTGCTGCCGGAAGACGGCGCCGTCCTGATGCACGAATCGGTCTCGCTCGCGTGGAAGGTCGAAGCCGCGGGGATCGTCGTCGGCGAACCCTTCGTGCTCCTGCTCAGAACCTGCCCGGACGACGCGCAGGTGCTGCGCGTCGACGCCACGATGCCGGCTCATCGGCACGGCATGAACTACCGTCCCGCCATCGAATCGCAAGGCGCCGGGCGCTGGCGCGTCGAGGGGCTGCTCTGGCACATGGCGGGACGCTGGGCGTTGCGCGTCGACCTGCGCCTGCCCGCCGAACCCGACCGCATCCGCACCTTGCGGCAGGACGTGACGTTGCGGTGAGCACCGCGCGGCGCCGGCTTCGGCGAGTCGTGCTCGCCTTTGCGCTGAGCGCCTTCGCGCCCTCGGGCTGGGGGCAGGCGCCGCTGGCGTGGACGCCGACCGAGCGCGCGCAGATCCTGTCGCACGGGCCGTGGACGCACGACCCGCGGCCCGACCGCTCGAACCGTGTCGAGGGCAGGCCGTCGGCGATCCGGTTCGGGAAGACGCTGTTCTTCGACGCGGACCTTTCGGCGGATCGCGCGCGGTCGTGCGCCAGCTGCCACGTGCCGCGGAAGGCGTTCCAGGACGGCCTGCCGACGGCGGCCGGGCGCACCCGGGGCATACGCAACACGCCGGCGCTGCTCGACGTGGCGAGGTGGCGATGGTTCGGATGGGGCGGCTCGCACGACTCGCTGTGGGCTGCGAGCCTCGCGCCGCTGCTCGCGGAGGGCGAGATGGGGCACTCGATCGGAACGCTCGCGGCGCGGGCCCGGGAAACGCCGGCGTGGGCGCCGGCCTACGCGGCCGCGTTCGGCCGTCCGATGCCGGCCGACGACGAGGCGCTGGCCGTCGACCTCGCCAAGGCACTCGCCGCGTATCAGGCGACGCTGAGCTCGCCGCCGACGCCTTTCGACGCGTTCCGCGATGCGCTCGCCCGCGGCGACGACGCCGCGGCGGGCGCCTATCCGATCGCGGCGCAGCGCGGCCTGCGGATATTCATCGGCGAGGGGCGATGCAGCGTCTGCCACGCGGGGCCCGCGTTCAGCAATGGCGAGTTCGGCGACACCGGCGTGCCGTTTTTCGTGCCCGGCGGCGTCGATCCGGGTCGGCATGCGGGCCTCGACGCGCTGATCGGCGATCGCATGAACCGGCTCGGTCCGTTCAACGATGCCGGGGCGTCAGACCCCGGCGCCGTCCCGACGCGGCACCTGGCCCGCGAACATCGCCACTTCGGCGAATTCCGCGTGCCGGGCCTGCGACAGCTGTTGCACACCGCGCCGTACATGCACGACGGCAGCATCGCCTCGCTCGAGGCCGTCGTGCGGCACTACGACCGGCTCGACGAGGAACGGCTCCACGCGGACGGCGAACGCATCCTTCGACCGCTGGCGCTGGCCCCGGGGGCGTTCGCCGACCTGGTGAGTTTTCTTCGCACCCTCTCGAGCGACGACGCCGGATGGGTCAGCGAGGCTCCGGATCCGCAGCGCCCGCGTGCGCCGGCTGGCCGTCCGCCGCGCCCGATTCCCTGAGCCTGACCAGCGCGGCGAGCCATCGGTTCAGCGGGGCGTCGACGCCGTGGCGCTCGGCGAGCGCCGCGACGTGGCCGTTCAGCGCGTCGATCTCGGTCGGCCTGCCGCGCCGGATGTCCTGCGTGGTCGACGCGTACTGCCCCGGCATCGAGTCGATCAGCTTGAAGGCGGCGGCGACGAAGTCGTCCGGGGGCAGCGGGATGCCGTGCGCGCGGGCGACGGCGACCGTCTCGTTCGCGAGTCCGGCGATCATCTCCCGGATCACCGGATAGGTGGCCATCCGGCCGTAAGGCGCCTGTCCGAGCGCCGAGATCGCGTTCACCGCGCAGTTCATCACGAGCTTGGTCCAGAGCTCGACGCGGATGTCGGCGCTCTGGCGGCACGGCACGCCGGCCGACTCGAAGGCGGCCGCGATCCGCGCGACGCGTTCGGTCTGCGCGTCGGCGGTCGGCTGCGACGGGTCGAAGCGGAAGGCGCCGATCGCCAGGTCGCCGCGACCGTGATGCGCGAGCACGCCGGGTGCGCTCACCTCGACCGCGACGTAGACGGCGGCGGGGATCGCCCGCCGGCCGGTCGCGTCGAAGATGCGCTCGACGTTGTCGACGCCGTTCTGCAGGCTGACGATGTCGGCGTCCTCGTCGACGATCGATGCGAGCGCCTGCGCGGTGGCGACCGTATCGGTCGTCTTCGTGCACAGCAGCACCAGCCGTGCGCCACGCGCGGCCTCGAGCGCCGTCGCGGTGGCCATCGACCGCACGCGGTCGTTGGTCTTTCCGACGATCTGCAGCCCGTTCGCGGCGATCGCCGCCATCGGCGCGGCGCGGCCGATCAGCGTGACCTCGGCGCCCGCTTTCGCGAGCATCGCGCCGAAGTAGCAGCCGACGCCGCCGGCGCCGACGACGGCGGTGCGGGGAAGGGGGGAGGGGGTGGTGGTCATGGCGGGTGATCGTCGTGCGTCGGACGGCTGGCGGAGGGATCGATGCAACGCCCGATGGTACACAGCCCGCGGCGCGCGCCGATCCGAGGCGCGCACCACACACCGGCCGCGGCTCGCTTGGGCGCGCGCCGAAGCATCGGCGCGCCGCCACCGCGATACTGGTCGCCTTCCCCACCCACAGGAGCGTCCGATGATCACCTGCTTCATCCGCTACGAGATCGACCCCTTCAGGCGCGACGCGTTCGTCGAGTACGCGCGCAACTGGGGCAGCGCGATCCCGCGCTGCGGCGCCGACCTCGTCGGCTACTACGCACCGCACGAGGGGTCGAGCACGATCGCCTACGGCGTGTACAACGTCGAGAGTCTCGCCGCGTACGAAGCCTACCGCGCGCGGCTCGCAGACGATGCGATCGGCAGGGAGAACTACGCGTTCGCCCGGCGGGAGGCCTTCATCCGGCGCGAGGACCGCCTGTTCCTGAAGCAGGCTTGCGGACCGCTCGCGGCCGCGCCGCGCGGCGGGTCGCGATGATCGGCGTCATCTTCGAGGTCGAGCCCGCCGACGGCGGTCGCGAGGCGTATCTCGCCCGCGCGGCGACCTTGCGCACCCGGCTCGAGCAGATCGACGGCTTCGTGTCGGTCGAACGCTTCCAGAGCTTGAGCAACCCGGGCAAGATCCTGTCGCTGTCGTTCTTCCGGGACGAAGGCGCGGTGCAGGCCTGGCGGTCGTCGGGCCGGCACCGCGACGCGCAGCGTGCCGGGCGCGACGGGCTCTTCGCGGACTATCGGATCCGCGTGGTCGAGGTGATCCGCGACTACGGCCTGCACCGTCGCGAGCAGGCGCCGGCGGATTCGCGCAGCGTGCACGATCCGACGACCGAGTGCTGAACGGGGCACCCGTCGGCCGGGCGGTCAGGGCACCGACCGGATCCCGAAGACCACGTACAGCGCCTCGTCGCCGGCCGGGGTGATCGCGAGCGCGCGGCTCGTGCCGACGCGACGCACCCAGCCTTCGCGCAGGAAGTGCCGGCACAGCGTCGCGCCGAGCGTACCGGCGAGATGCGGGCGTCGTTCGCTCCAGTCCAGGCACGGTCGGCACAGCGGCCGGTTGCGCGCCAGCCGGGTCGGTTCGGCGTCGACCGGGATCCCGTGGCGCGCGAGGTGCGCGAAGCCTGCAACCGTGACCGAACCCGCCCCGTCGCCGAGCTCGACGAAGCCGCGCGACTGCATCGCGTCGGCGATGCCCACGCCGAGCCGTCCTGCGAGGTGATCGAAGCAGGTGCGGGCACGGCGCATCGCCTCGTCTCGCGGTCCGGGCACGACCCTGGGTACCGGCGCCAGCGTCGCGCCGGCGAGCTGCATCATCTGCTCGAGGAGCCGCGCGACCTCGGGCGACGCGAGCCGGTAGTACCGGTGTCGCCCCTGCTGCGCAGGCGTCAGCATGCCGGCTGCGACGAGCTGCGCGAGGTGTTCGCTCGCCGTCGACGCCGTGACGCCGGCGCTGCGCGCGAGCTCGCCCGCAGTCAGCGCCTGGCCGTGCATCAGCGCCACCAGCATCGCGGTCCGCGCCGGTTCGCCGATCAGGAGCCCGATCCGGGCGATCTGGTTGGTCGTGATCATGCGCTCTCCGTCGCCCCGACGGTAGCACCGGCCGCCGCCGGACGTTTCGGCGCGCGCCGAAGCGCGGGTGCCCCGGTTCAGCCCGCGGCGGGGCGCAGCGTGAAGCCGACCAGCCGCTCCAGATCGTCGATCGCCGCGTCCGGGTCGCCGACCTTGATCGTGCGCATGCCCATCTCGCGCGCCGGCTTGAGGTTGACGCCGAGGTCGTCGAGGTACACGCAGGCACGCGCGTCGACACCGAGCGCGTCGGCCATCATCCGGTAGATGCGCGGGTCGGGCTTGCGCAGCCCCGTCTTCGCGCTTTCGATCACGTGGTCGAAGCAGGCCATGACCTCGACACGGTACGGGATGCCGGTGTCGGCGTGGGCGGGGACGACGAAATTGTTCGTGATGCAGCCGGTCTTCAGTCGCGCGGACACGCGGCGCAGCGCCTCGACCATCGCCGGGCGCAGTTCGCCCGCGATCAGCGCGAGCACGTCGAGCCCGCGAACCTCGGCGCCCTGTGCGCGACTCTCGCGCGCGAAGGCGTCGTCGAAGGCGTCGTGGTCGATCTCCGCGCGCTCGAGCCGTGCCCATGCGTTCTCGTGGGGGTCGGTCGCATTGACCCGACGCAGGAATCCGGGCGGCAGCCCGCGCTCGCGTTCGAAGCGTTCGAACGCGTCGAAGGGGCTCGAGGTGATGACGCCGCCGAAGTCCCAGATCACGGCCTCGACGCGTGCGTCGACCGCACCGTCTTCGGGCGGCGTCGAGCCGCTGCGTCGCACCGTGCTCACGATCCGAGCTTGTCCTGCGTCCTCATGTCGAAGTCGCTCGCGTCGTGACGCTCGTGAAGCTGCCCCTCGAGGGGACCGGTGACGCGGTTGACCATGCACCCGCGCTGCACCGCCGGACGGGCGTCGATCGCGCGGGCCCAGCGCATCACGTGCGTGTAGGACGCGGCGTCGATGAACTCGGCCGCCTCGTAGACGACGTTCAGCGCGAGTCGCCCGTACCACGGCCAGATTGCGATGTCGGCGATCGAGTAGCCCGCTGGGCTCATGTACTCGTGTGTCGCCAGGTGCCGGTCGAGCACGTCGAGCTGGCGCTTGACCTCCATCGTGAACCGGTCGATGCAGTACTCGATCGGGAACGGCGCGTATCGGTAGAAGTGTCCGAAGCCGCCGCCGAGGTAGGGCGCGCTGCCCATCTGCCAGAACAGCCAGTTCAGGCATTCGGTGCGGGCGGCGAGGTCGCGCGGGATCAGCGCCTGGTGCTTGTCGGCGAGGTAGAGCAGGATAGAGCCGGACTCGAACACGCGCAGCGGCGGCGACTGCGAGTGGTCCGCGAGCACGGGGATCTTCGAATTTGGGTTCAGCGCGACGAAGCCGCTGCCGAACTGCTCGCCGTCGCGGATGCGGATCAGGTGCGCGTCGTACTCGGCCCCGGCGATGCCGAGCGCGAGCAGTTCCTCGAGCATGATCGTCACCTTGACGCCGTTCGGCGTGGCGAGCGAGTACAGCTGCAGCGGGTGCTTGCCGACCGGCAGGGCGTGCTCGTGCGTGGCGCCCGCGGTCGGTCGATTGACGCTGGCGAACTGACCGCCATTGGGCTTGTTCCAGGTCCACACGCGTGGCGGGCGGTAGTTCGTGTCGTCGCTCATGGCATTGCTCCGAATTCTGCTGTGTCTGCATCCGGCGCAGTGTCCGCACCGACCCGCCGGTCCGGACGGGTGGCCGTCTCGACGAGCGCGCCGACACGCTGCGCCGAGCGCCGGGAGCAGCGATCTTACGCCAGCCGCAAGCTCGGCCGCGGTGCCAGGCCTCCACCGCCGCGCCGGCTTGGATGAACGAAGGGCGGACCCTTGCGGGCCCGCCCTTCGGCATGACGTTGCAATCCGGCCCGCCTTCGTCGGCGGGTCCGGACGGCTGCGCGGACTTACATGTCCATGCCGCCCATGCCGCCCATGCCACCCATGCCGCCCATGCCGCCGGGCATGCCGCCGCCGGCCGGCTTGTCTTCCGGCGCCTCGGCGACCATCGCATCGGTGGTGAGCATCAGGCCGGCGATCGACGCGGCGTTCTGCAGCGCCATGCGCGTGACCTTGGTCGGATCGACCACGCCCATCTCGACGAGATCACCGTACTCGCCGTTCGCGGCGTTGTAGCCGTTGTTGCCCTTCTGCTCGATGACCTTCGAGACGACGACGCTCGGCTCCTCGCCGGCGTTGTAGACGATCTGGCGAAGCGGCTCCTCGATCGCGCGCATCACGATCTTCACGCCGGCTTCCTGATCGGGGTTGTCACCCTTGATCTTGGCTGCGGCGCGGGCGCGCAGGAACGCGACGCCGCCGCCGGCGACGATGCCTTCCTCGACGGCGGCACGGGTCGCGTGCAGCGCGTCTTCGACGCGGGCCTTCTTCTCCTTCATCTCGACTTCGGTCGCCGCGCCGACGCGGATCACCGCGACGCCGCCGGCCAGCTTGGCAACACGCTCCTGAAGCTTCTCGCGGTCGTAGTCGCTGGTCGCTTCCTCGATCTGCGCGCGGATCGCCTTGACGCGTGCCTCGATCGCCTTGGCTTCACCGGCGCCGTCGATGATCGTGGTGTTCTCCTTGCCGATCTCAATGCGCTTGGCGCTGCCCAGTTCGGCGATGGTCGCCTTCTCGAGCGTCATGCCGGTCTCTTCGGCGATCACGACACCGCCGGTCAGGATCGCCATGTCCTCCAGCATCGCCTTGCGACGGTCGCCGAAGCCGGGGGCCTTGACGGCGCAGGTCTTCAGGATGCCGCGGATGTTGTTGACGACCAGGGTGGCCAGCGCCTCGCCCTCGACTTCCTCGGCGACGATCAGCAGCGGACGGCCCGCCTTCGCGACGGCCTCGAGCACCGGGAGGAGGTCACGGATGTTCGAGATCTTCTTGTCGTGCAGCAGCACGAACGGGTCTTCCAGGACGGCGACCTGCTTGTCCGGGTTGTTGATGAAGTACGGCGACAGGTAGCCGCGATCGAACTGCATGCCCTCGACGACGTCGAGTTCGTTGTTCAGCGACTTGCCGTCCTCGACGGTGATGACGCCTTCCTTGCCGACCTTCTCCATCGCATCGGAGATGATCTTGCCGATCTCCGCATCGCTGTTGGCCGAGATCGAGCCGACCTGCGCGATCTCCTTGCTGGTGGTGCAGGGCTTGCTGATCTTCTTCAGCTCTGCGGTCAGGCCGACGACGGCCTTGTCGATGCCGCGCTTCAGGTCCATCGGGTTCATGCCGGCGGCCACGTACTTCATGCCTTCGCGGACGATCGCCTGCGCGAGCACGGTCGCGGTCGTGGTGCCGTCACCGGCGTTGTCGCTGGTCTTGGAAGCGACTTCCTTGACCATCTGCGCGCCCATGTTCATGAGCTTGTCCTTCAGCTCGATCTCCTTCGCGACCGAGACGCCGTCCTTGGTGATCGTCGGCGCGCCGAACGAGCGCTCGAGCACGACGTTGCGGCCTTTCGGGCCGAGGGTGACCTTGACCGCGTTGGCGAGGATGTTGACGCCCTCGACGAGCTTCGAGCGCGCGTCGTCGCCGAAATTGACTTGCTTGGCTGCCATGAGTGAGTGACTCCTGGTGAGTGTTCAGTGAAATGTCGTTGGGTTCGTGACCGGACTCTCCGCATCGAAGAACCCCGGTCGGTGGGGGCTGGCCCCGAGGGACACGACCCGGTGCGGGTCTAGCCCTGGACGATGGCCATGATGTCTTCTTCGCGCATCACCAGCAGTTCGTCGCCGTCGACCTTGACGGTCTGGCCCGAGTACTTGCCGAAGAGGACCTTGTCACCGACCTTGACGGCCAGGGGACGCACCTTGCCGTCGTCGCCGACCTTGCCGTCGCCGATGGCGAGAACCTCGCCCTGGTCGGGCTTTTCAGCGGCATTGTCGGGGATCACGATACCGGACGAGGTCTTGCGCTCGTTGTCGAGGCGCTTGATGATCACGCGATCGTGCAAAGGCCGCAGTTTCATGCGTTTGCTCCTGAAGGTCTTGGATGTGAGGTTTCTGTGTAGGTGCTCGGCCGGGACACGGACCGCGGATGCGGCCGGTGCTTCCGGACGGCGGTGCGGTCGGCGGCGTGCTGCGGCAGCTTGCTGCTAGCACTCGTCGACTGCGAGTGCTAATGATAGGGCCGGACGGCGCAAAACTCAAGTCGGGGGCTTTGCCGATGTCGCCGGCGGTCGTGGCGACGATCGCACGCCGGAACGCGGGGGCGGTGGGCCCGACGCCGGAGGCTCGGTAGAATTTTCGGTTCCCGACGCCTCGACCCCACCCGCGACACCCCCGACACGCCATGCAGCCGACCCGCCCCGCCCGACCCCGCCTCCGGCCTTCCACGCTGTTCCAGGCCGCCACGATCGGCACGCCGCTGGTCGTCGTCGCGGCGATCGAGTCGGCGACCGGCGCGTCGCTCGCGTCGACCCGCTTCGTGTCGGGCGCGGCGTTGGTGTGTGCGCTGGTGCTGCTGTTCCTCGGCCTCTTCTTTCCCGGCACGCTGCGCCCGCGCGCGGGCGGCGGTCACGGCTGGTTCGCGCCGCAGGGCCCGCTGGCGATGTTCGCCCTGGTCGTGCTGATGTCGATCGCGCTGACGCTGCTGTTCTTCTTCGCCTGAGCCCTGCGGCGGCGCCGGGTCGTTGCGCGTCGCTCCAGGTCGTTCCGGTCGCGCGACCGGCTCGCCGATGGCGTCGGCGAGACCGATTCCACCGATCGGCCCGAAGGGCGCATCCGTCCGCCCGGCATGGACGCCACGCGACGCGGCGGCATCGACCGGAGGGGGTGCGTGGAATAATTCCTCGATGCATCAGCGCCATCGTTCGACCAGCACCGCGGCCCCGCGTTCACTCGCCATCGGGCAGTCGAAGCGCCTGCGCCATTGCGCCGCCGCAGCCGCCGTCGCCGTCCTCGTTTTCGTCGGCGTGGCCGTCGCGCCGGGCGCGGCGAGCGCGCAGGACGACATCGCCGAATCGATCCAGGACGCACTCGCCGCAGCCGGCATCCGCGCCGAGGACTACGGGCTCGTCGTGCGGCCCCTCGGCAGCATGGGGCTGACGCTCGATCACAACCCCGACGTGCCCTTCAACCCGGCGTCGACGATGAAGCTCGTGACGACGCACGCGGCGATCGGCCTGCTCGGGGTCGACTATCGCTGGGTCACCAGCGTCTACACGAACGGCAGGGTCGAGGACGGCACGCTGTACGGCGACCTGGTCATCAAGGGTGGGGGCGACCCGAAGCTCGTGATCGAGGACCTGACCGAGATCGTCTCGAAACTGCGTGCGGGCGGTCTCGAGCACATCAAGGGCGATCTGCTGATCGACGACTCGATGTACGAGGCGACGGCCGACCGGACGCCGGCCTTCGACGGCGGCGACACGCAGCCCTACAACGTCGCCCCCTACGCGGCACTGGTGAACTTCAAGGCGACGCGGTTCATCCTCGACCCGCGCAGACGGCGGGTCACGCTCGACCCGCCGCTCGCCGACGTCGCGATCGAGAACCGGGTGAAGGTGTTCAACGGCCGTTGCCGGCGCAAGGGCAATGGCGTGCACATCGAGGAGGCGGGCACCGAGGCGAAGCCGGTGATCCGGCTCGTCGGCGCGGTGGTGGGCGCGTGCGGCGAGCAGAACTTCTACGCGTCGGTGCTGTCGCACCGGCAGTTCGTGCACGGCCTTTTCAAGGCCGCGTGGACGGCGGCCGGCGGCCGACTCGACGGCACGACCCGGATCGTTCCCGGGGCCGGGAAGGGCGAGCCCTACTACCAGTGGCATTCGCCGCGCACGCTGGCCGACGTGGTGCGCGACGTCAACAAGTTCAGCAACAACGTGATGGCACGGATGCTGATGCTGCAGCTGGGCGCGCAGATCGTGCACCAGCCGGCGAGCGTCGACCACGGCCGATCGATCGTCCGCCAGTTCTACGGCGCCAAGAAGCTCCCGATGCGCTCGCTGGTCCTCGAAAACGGATCGGGCCTGTCGCGCGAGGAACGCATCAGCGCGTCCGACCTGACCGAGGTCTTGCTCGACGCGGCGCGCGGGCCCGCCGCCGCGACCTTCGAGGCCTCGCTGCCCCAGGTGGGGATCGACGGCACGATGCGATTGCGGCTGCGTCGCGATCCGGTCGCCGGGAAGGCCTTCGTGAAGACCGGCACGCTCAACCACGTGAAGGCGATCGCCGGCTACGTCACCGCGTCGTCGGGCCTGAAGTACGCGGTGACGCTGCTGATCAACGGCCCCCGGGCCGAGCGTGCCGGCAAGGCGCAGGACGCGCTGCTGCGCTGGGTCTACCAGAACGGCTGAACGGCTGGGTGGCGTGCCGGTGCGCCGGCGCCCGTCAGTCGATCCCGAGATCTCGCCAGATCGAATCGACGCGCTGCCTGACCGCCGGCGTCATCGCGATCGGCCGGCCCCACTCGCGGGTCGTCTCGCCCGGCCACTTGTCGGTCGCGTCGATCCCGACCTTCGATCCCAGCCCGCTGACCGGCGACGCGAAGTCGAGGTAATCGATCGGCGTGCGATCGACCAGCGTGAAGTCGCGGATCGGATCGACGCGGGTCGACATCGCCCACACCACTTCCTTCCAGTCGCGGACGTCGACGTCGGCGTCGCAGACGATGATGAACTTGGTGTACATGAACTGGCGCAGGAAGCTCCAGACGCCGAACATCACCCGCTTCGCGTGCCCGGGGTAGGCCTTGCGGATCGACACGATCGCGAGCCGGTACGAGCAGCCCTCGGGCGGCAGGTAGAAATCGACGATCTCGGTGAACTGCTTCTGGAGCAGCGGGACGAACACCTCGTTCAGCGCCACGCCCAGCACCGCCGGTTCGTCGGGCGGCTTGCCGGTATAGGTCGAGTGGTAGATCGGGTCGCGGCGGGTCGTGATCCGATCGATGCTGAAGACCGGGAACCAGTCCTGCTCGTTGTAGTAGCCGGTGTGGTCGCCGTACGGTCCCTCCAGCGCCATCTCGAAGCCGGTGCGTGCCCCCGGCGGCAGCGGCCCGGCGTGGCCGGCGCGTTGCGCGTGCGCCAGCGTCAGCGCGCCGTCCGGGTCGGGACGGATCGCGCCCTCTAGCACGATCTCGGCGGTCGCCGGCACCTGCAGCGTCGAGCCGATGCACTGCGCGAGTTCGGTGCGGGTGCCGCGCAGCAGGCCGGCGAACTGGTACTCGGACAGACTGTCGGGCACCGGCGTGACCGCGCCGAGCGTCGTCGCCGGGTCGGTGCCCAGCGCGACGGCGATCGGGAAGGGCGCACCGGGCGATTGCGCCGCGTGGTCGCGGAAGTCGAGCGCGCCGCCGCGATGCGCCAGCCAGCGCATGATCACCTGCTTCGGTCCCAGCACCTGCTGGCGGTAGATGCCCAGGTTCTGCCGCGCCTTGTGCGGGCCGCGGGTCACCACCAGCCCCCAGGTGATCAGCGGCGCGACGTCGCCCGGCCAGCAGGTCTGGATCGGCAGGTCGCCGAGATCGACGTCGTCGCCTTCGACGACGACCTGCTGGCACGGCGGGTTGCCGATGCGCCTGGGCGCCATGTTCAGCACCTGGCGCAGCACCGGCCACTTGTCCCAGGCGTCGCGCAGCCCGCGCGGCGGATCGGGCTCCTTCAGGTAGGCGAGCAGGCGTCCGACCTCGCGCAACTGCGCGACCGAATCCTGGCCCATGCCGAGCGCGACCCGCTCGGGCGTGCCGAATAGGTTCGCGAGCACCGCGTGCGGCCATCGGCGCGCGCCGTCGCGAACGTCGGTGAACAGCAGGGCCGGGCCGGCGCGCCGCAGCGTGCGGTCGGCGATTTCGGTCATCTCGAGGACCGGCGACACCGGGGCCGCGATCCGGATCGCGAGGCCGCGGTGCTCGAGCTGCGCGGTGAAGTCGCGCAGGTCGGTATACGTGGGGGCGGACATGGAGGCAGTTTCGCACGGCCGATGCGTCGCACGCTCGGGCGTCGGGCCTTTCCGGCCGCCGAACTGAAATAAGTCGTTGCATCCGTCCGTTGGTCTGCTGCTACAATCCGCTGGACAGGACGCCAGAATCCTGGTCCCGGAATCTTCACTCGGTCCGTCTGCGACGCGGCCGACCGGCCCTTCGGGCCGCGCTCTCGTGGCCGCCGCGCCAGGCGGCCGTCAGCTTCCCTCGCGGCGGGATATGCAGACCGAGTCCCGCCGGTCAAAGGAGTCTTCGATGTCGATGTCGATCGAGGATCATCTGCAACCTTCCGCGTGGCGGCTGCGCATACCGCTGATCGTCGGTGCGCTGGCCGGCGCTGGCGCGCTGACGCAGGTCGGCCTGCCGACCGATGCACAGGCCTACGCGCGGGGCGTGGGCGAGCAGGCCGTGCGGCCCGGCGCGTCGATCGCGGCGCCGGCGGTACCCGATCTGGCCACGCTCCGGCCCGGGGTCGGCACCGCTGCGCCGGCTGCCGAGTTCCCCGCCGCTGAATTGCCGGCGGCCGGGATCCCGCTCGAACCGCCATCCGGATCGCC
Organism: Lautropia sp.; assembly: GCA_050248115.1. Lineage (GTDB taxonomy): Bacteria > Pseudomonadota > Gammaproteobacteria > Burkholderiales > Burkholderiaceae_E > Lautropia. Next base: position 802,028 of record JBFWSZ010000002.1, on the reverse strand, counting down.
GGCCACGCTCCACCGCCAGCCCGGGCCGCCACACGACGGCGCCGCCGTCGTGCGCGAGCGCCGCCCGGTCGAGCTCGACCGGCACGCGCTGCCCTGGCAGCGCGTCGAACAGACGGCGATCGCCACCCACATCGCGCGCACCTGGCGCGTCGACGAAGCGGAGGTCCGGCGCTACGTGTCGCTCGCCTGGGACGGCGCCCGGCAGCACGGGCTCGATCCCGTGCTGGTGCTCGCGATCATCGCGACCGAATCGAGCTTCAACCCGCGGGCGCGAAGCGGTGCCGGCGCCGAGGGCCTGATGCAGGTCCACACGCGCGTGCACAAGGACAAGCTCGCGCCGCACGGCGGCGTGCGTGCCGTCTTCGATCCCGCGGTCAACATCCAGGTCGGCATCCAGATCCTGAAGCACTACCTCGATCGCTACGGCCGCGTGCAGTCCGCGCTCAAGGCCTACGTCGGCGCTGCAAACCTCGCGCACGACCACGGCTACGCCCGCAAGGTGCTGGCGCGGCGCACGGAGTTCCGAGGCGTGATCCGCAGCGGCCTGATCGCCGCTCGCGAACGCGACGTTCGGGCGGCCCGGGCCGCGTCGGAAGCGGCCGAGGTGATGTCGGGCAGCCGGTTCACGCCGCGTTCCTGATCCGGTCTTTCGCCCTCCGGTCGCACGGCCGCGGTCCGGGCGAGCGCGTGCGGGCCCGAACGGCCCGCCGGGCGTCAGGCCAGCGCGGGCTCTCGCAGGATCGGCTGCGGGTGGCCGGGCAGGTAGATCGACTGGACGTCCTGGGGCAGGTGGCTGAGGTCGCTGCAGCGCAGGTAGTCGTCGATCGCCGAGCCGGTGCACTTGCAGTCTAGGTTGGGCGCACCGTCGAGCGCGCGCAGGTCCTTCAGGTTCACCACCCGGAAGTCGATCGAAAACCGTGTCTCCTCGCTCGCATTCGGGATCGACGAGTGCAGGTGCGAGGCCGAGAACAGCAGCGGCGCGCCCGGCGGCGCGATCACGACGATGCTCGGGTCCCACTTGACTTCTTCGGTCGGCATCGAGTGCGGGCGGTCCTCCGACTTCAGATGCTGGACCGCGTTGAAGCGGTTGTTCGAGTTCCAGCTCTGGTAGTTGAACACCTCGGAGTTGTTGGCGACCGCCTTCTTCCAGTAGTCGGGGTGGAAGGCGAGGGCGTTGTCGTCGTCGACCTCGTAGATCGGGAGCCACCAGTTGATCTGGCACATCGGCGCCGAGTACCAGGTGTCGCGGTGCGAGTGGAACGCGTACGCGATCCCGGTCGTCAGGTAGTCGTGCGCGGTCGACGAGCGCATGCGCGGCACGTCGAAGTAGGTGAAGTCGGGATCGCAGCCGTGGCTCTCGAGCAGCGCGGGCAGGATCTTCTTGCATTCGGGGTGGTGGATGAACTTCGGCTTCACGTCGGCGAGGATCTTCGCGTACGCTTCGACGGGGTAGTGGTACTGCGCGGTTCGCGGGTCCTTGCCGCCGAAGGCGTCGGAGAGCAGTTCGCGGGCGAGTTCGATCAGCGCGAGCGAGTGCTTGTTGGCCGAGTAGGCGAACAGGTCGCCCTCGTGGTTGAGTTTCGCGCGACGCAGATCGTCGGCGATCCTGCGATCGAAATAGACGGTGGTCATGATGGCGCTTGCAAGAGGAGTTGGGCTGCGACGAATAGGCTAGCGCAACGCCCCACGCGGCGCTTCGTCGAATCGCCAGACCTTGATCCACCTCAAACGCGATCCGGCGCCGATGTGACGAAGTGCACGGGAAAGTCGACAAACGGCGCCGGGCGGTCGTCTGCGGCGCATCGGCGGCGCGCGTGTCGCGCCGGTCCGGGTACGCCGATCAGCGCGTGTGCAGGAACCGACCGATCCGTTCGATCGCTTCGTCGAGCTGGTCGACGCCGGTCGCGTAGGACATGCGCACGTACCGATCGCGCTCGTGGCGACCGAAGTCGGTGCCGGGCACCACGCAGACGTCGGCCTCCTCGAGCAGCCGGTCGGCGAAGGCGGTGCTGCCCATCCCGGTCGAGCTGCAGTCGACCCACGCGTAGAACGCGCCGTCCGGATACGCGGGCACGTCGAGTCCCAGCGCCTTCAGTGCCGGCACGAAGCGGTCGCGACGCGCCCGGAACGAGGCCTTGCGCTGCGCGTAGATCTCTCCCGCTTCGGGCGAGAAGCAGGCGAGCGCCGCCTGCTGCGCGAGCGCGGACGGGCAGATGAAGAGGTTCTGCGCGAGCTTCTCGAATACCGGCGTCAACCCCGCCGGCACGACCATCCAGCCCAGGCGCCAGCCGGTCATGTTGAAGTACTTCGAGAAGCTGTTGGTGACGATCACGTCGTCGCCGAGTTCGAGCGCGGTGCGCGCCGGCGCGGCGTCGCCGGCGAGCCCGTAGGACAAGTCGAGGTAGATCTCGTCGACGATCGCGAAACCGCCCCTTGCGCGGGTCTCGGCGACGATCCCCGCCAGCGCGTCGAAAGGGATCGACGTGCCGGTGGGGTTCGCCGGCGTCGCGAGCAGCGTGCCCTTCGTGGCGGCGCTCCAGTTGTCCGCCAGCAGCGCCGGCGTCATCTGGAACCGCGTCCCGGGCCCGACGGGAACGAGCTTGGGCACGCCGTCGACCGCGGCGACGAAGTGTCGGTTGCACGGATAGCTCGGGTCGGTGAGCAGGACCTCGTCGCCGGGATTCACCAGCGCTTCGCAGGCGAGCATCAGCGCCGCGGACGCGCCTGCGGTGACGACGATCCGTCGGGGATCGACGGCGACGCCGTAGTGACGTTGATAGTGGCCCGCGATCGCCTCGCGCAGCGCCTCGATGCCGACGGCGGGCGTGTAGCCGTGGCCACCGCCGCGCGCGACTTCCTCGAGGCGACGGATCACCGGCTCGGGTGCGGAGAAGTCGGGCTCGCCGATGCTCATGTGGATGATCGGGCGGCCCTGCGCCTGCAGGCGGTTGGCGCGCTTGACGAGTTCCATCACCTCGAAGGGTGCGATCCTCGCGACCCTGTTCGAGAGGGCCGGCAGCGCCGGCGCCGGGGCGGGGCGGGCGGCGTGGGCGTTCGTGGTCGAGTCCATGAGCGACTGTATCATCCGCGTCCCGCCGCCGGCTTGACCGGCGCACGATCCGACGCATTGACGCATGCTCAGAGAACAGCCCCGCTTCGCGACGTCGGCGCCTGTGGTCGCGCGATTGGTGCGGCGATTGCGCCTTCGGCTCGACGGGCAGGTACACGCCGACGCGGCGACCCGCGCGCGCTACGCGTGCGACGCGTCGCCGTGGCGGATTCCGCCGGCGGTGGTGGTGACGCCGAAGCACGAGACCGACGTCGTCGCGGCGCTCGAGCTGGCGGCCGAACTCGGGGTGTCGGTGGTGCCGAGGGGCAGCGGGTGCGCCACCGGCGGCGAGTCGCTGCCGCAGCGCGCGGGCGAATCGATCGTGATCGACGCGAGCCGCCACCTGGATGCGATCGTCGACTTCGATGCCGGCGCGAGGCGTGTCGTGGTGCAGCCGGGGCTGACGCTGGCGGCGCTCAACGCCTTCCTTGCGCCGCATGGCCTCTGGCTCCCGCTCGAGGGGCTCGGCGACGCACAGGCCTCGATCGGCGGCCTGGTCGCATGCGACGCCATCGGGGCGCGTACCGTGGGCGCGGGCAGCGTCGGACGACACCTCGACTGGATCGACGCGCTGCTGGCCGATGGCACGCGGCAGCGGCTCGGGCGCTTCGGTGTCGACGGCGGCGTGCCGCTGTCCGGAGGCCGTGCGGCCGCCGTGGTGTCGGCGGTGTTCGACAGGGTCTCGCGAGACGGCGCCGGCCTGCTGGCCCGCCGGCCGCTCGCCAGCACGGCCGTCGGCGGGTACCGGCTCGACACGCTGCTCGCGGGACGGCAGCGCGACGCGCCCGAGGGTCGCAGCGGCGTCGGCGCGCCGCTCGCGGCGGCCGACGAGGACGTCGTGAACCTCGCGCGCCTGCTCGCAGGCTCGCGTGGCTCGCTGTGCTGGTTCGAGCGGCTCTGCTTCGCGTTGACGCCGATACCGCCGTATCGCCGCCTGCTGCGGCTGGGCTTCGACGATGCGCGCGCCGCGATGCGCGCGATGCCCGCGATCCTCGCGTCGGCCCCCGCCGCGGCGACGCTGCTCGGCGACGCGTCGCTGATGCTGGAGCTGCACGCGACGCAGGCGCGCGATCTCGCGCAGGCGCTCGAGGGCTTGCGCGACATCGTCGCCGGGGCGACCTCGGCGCCGGATCCGGCCTCGCGCGTGCGCTGCGAGGCCGACGAACCTGCGGCGATCGACGCGATCTGGCGCGGTCTGCGCCCGCCGTCGTCCGGCGCGGCCGGCGCGCTCGACGGGGCCGCGCTCGAAACCTGGCGCGTGCCGCTCGACGCGCTCGACGACTACGCGGCACAGGTGGAGGCGGCGTGCGAGCGCGTCGGCGTCGCGCCCTCGTGGCTGGGCGCGGTCGCCTCCGGCGCGCCGACGCTGACCGCGTCGCTGCGCGACGGTACGGCGCACGTCGACGACGCCGGGGCGATCGGCGCGTCGCTCGCGATGGCGGTGGCGGCGATCGCCGAGCGCGTCGGCGGCGTGCCGGTCAGCGAGCACGGCGACGACGCAGTGCGACGCGACGCGGTCGAGCGCGTGCACGGCGCCCGGGTGCGGTCGACCTTCGAGGCCGTGAAGGACATTTTCGACCCCGCGGGGCTGCTCAATCCCGGCAAGGTGGTGCGCGGCGCCGACCGCGAGCCGCGCGCGCGTCGTGGCGGCGCCGCGCACCGGGGAACGTCACCGTGGCCGGCGCGTGCGAATCCGCCGGCGCCAGCGTCGATACCGTCGCCGTCGCCGTCGCCGTCGCCGTCGCCGTCGCACTCGCCGAGGCCGACCGCACTGCACGCGCTGCCTCCGCGAGCCGGTGGCGGGCAGGCCGCGGTCCTGATGCAGCTGGCCGATGCCTGCGACGGCAATGGCGCCTGCCGGCGGGTGGATCCGGGGGCGATGTGTCCGAGCCTGCGCGTCACCCGCGCCGAACGCGACGGTCCGCGCGGTCGCGCCGCGACGCTGCGCGCGGCACTCGACGGCCGCCTGGGTGCGGCGGGCGTCGCCGATCCTTCGGTACGCGCGGCGCTCGACTTGTGCGTGGGGTGCAAGGCGTGCCGAAGCGCCTGCCCGAACGGTGTCGACGTGAGCCGCATGAAGATCCTTGCGACCGCGCTCGCGGGGCGCGATCCAGGTGTGCGCGATCGCCTGATCGCGAGCTTGCCGCTGCAGCTGCACCGTTGGCGCCGGTGGCGTCCTTTGATCGCCGCACTGCTCGCGACCCGGCGCCTGCCGCCGGTGGCGATCGTCGTCGAGCGGGTGTTCGGCCTGCGGCGCGATCGGCGCGTCCCGCACTGGCGGGCGGACTCGTTCCACGAGCAGCAACGCCGGTCCGGCGCGACCGCCGCGGCCGACGTCGACGCGGGCGCTGGTGACGGACGGACCGTGGTGCTGTGGGTCGACACCTTCACCGATCGCGCCGAGCCCGCGATCGCGCACGCCGCGCGGCGGGTGCTGCGGGCCGGCGGCTACCGGGTCGAGATCGCGCGGCCGATGGCCGACGACGCGAGCCCGGCGCGCCCGCTGTGCTGCGGTCGGACCTTCCTGCAGGCCGGGCAGCTCGAGCACGCGCGCGCCGAGGCGCGGCGCACCCTGCGCGCGCTCGCGTGCTGGATCGACGCCGGGGTGCCGATCGTCGGTTGCGAGCCCGCCTGCGTACTGGGTTTTCGCGACGAGTATCGATGGCTGGACCTGGGCCCGCCCTTCGATTCGCTCGTCGAACGCCTCGCGCGCGGCAGCTTCCTGTTCGAGGAGTTCCTCGTGCGCGAGCATCGTGCGGCACGCTACCGGCCGCGCTTCGTGGCGCCGGCGGGTCACGACGCACGAACGGGTCGCGCGGCGGCATCGGCTCGGGTGCTGCTTCACCCGCACTGCCACGAGCGGGCGTTCGACCTGGTGGATGCCGCGCGCCTGGTGCTGGGCTGGGTGCCCGGTCTGGCCGTCGAGACGGCGGCGCCCGGCTGCTGCGGCATGGCGGGCGGCTTCGGTTACGACGCCCGGCATCGGGCCGCGGCGAGCGCCATGGCCGGACTCGCGACGACCCCGGCGCTCGCCGCCTGCGACGCGGATACGATCGTGCTCGCCGACGGTGCCAGCTGCCGCCAGCAGATACGCGACGGCGCCGATCGCCGTCCGATGCATACTGCGGAGCTTCTCGCGATGGCACTGCCGCCGACCTGAGCGCGGGTCCGGACACCTTCGCGGAGCCGGGCACTTGAGGCCGCCACGATCCCCCACGCCGCATCGCTTTCCCGACCTGCTTTCACGACCTGCTTCGCCGACCTGTTTCGCCGACCGACCCGAGGGTACAGAACGATGGATCCGCAACTTCGAAAAGCCGCGCTCGAATACCACGAGCTCGGCCAGCCGGGCAAGATCTCGGTCACGCCCACCAAGTCGCTCATCAACCAGCGAGACCTGGCGCTCGCGTACTCGCCGGGCGTCGCGGCCGCGTGCGAGGAGATCGTCGCCGATCCCGGCGCGGCGACCCGGTTCACCGCCCGTGCGAACCTGGTCGGCGTGGTCACCAACGGCACCGCGGTGCTCGGCCTGGGCAACATCGGGCCGCTCGCGGCCAAGCCGGTGATGGAAGGCAAGGCGGTCCTCTTCAAGAAGTTCGCCGGCATCGACGTGTTCGATCTCGAACTCGCCGAGCTCGACCCCGATCGACTGATCGAGGTCATCGCCGCGCTCGAGCCGACCTTCGGCGGGATCAATCTCGAGGACATCAAGGCGCCCGAGTGCTTCTACATCGAGCGCAAGCTGCGCGACCGGCTGAAGATCCCCGTGTTCCACGACGATCAGCACGGCACGGCGATCATCGTCGCCGCCGCGATCACCAACGGCCTGGAGGTCGTCGGCAAGCGCATGGCCGATTGCAAGCTGGTGGTGAGCGGCGCCGGCGCCGCCGCGCTCGCGTGCCTGCAGCTGCTGGTCGACCTGGGCCTGCCGCGCGCGAACATCTGGGTGACCGACATCGAGGGCGTCGTGTACCGGGGCCGCGAGGTCCTGATGGACGAGGACAAGGCGCAGTACGCGCAGGACACCGATGCGCGGCGGCTCGCCGACGTGATCGAGGGTGCCGACATCTTCCTCGGCCTGTCGGCCGGCGGCGTCCTGAAGCGCGAGATGGTCGCGAGGATGGCGTCGAGACCGCTGGTGCTCGCGCTGGCGAATCCCCACCCGGAGATCCTGCCGGAGGACGTGCACGCGGTGCGCGACGACGCGATCGTCGCGACCGGGCGCAGCGACTATCCGAACCAGGTGAACAACGTGCTGTGCTTCCCCTTCATCTTCCGCGGTGCGCTGGACGTCGGTGCGACGACGATCACCCGCGAGATGGAGATCGCGGCGGTCAAGGCGATCGCCCAGCTCGCGCGCGCCGAGATGAGCGAGGTCGTCGCCGCCGCCTACGGCGCGTCGGTGCCGTCCTTCGGCCCGCAATACCTGATCCCGCGTCCCTTCGACCCGCGGCTGATCATGTCGATCGCGCCTGCGGTCGCGAAGGCGGCGATGGCGTCCGGCGTCGCCACGCGGCCGATCGACGACTTCGATGCGTACAAGGCGCAGCTCGAGCGCTTCGTCTATCACTCGGGCAACTTCATGAAGCCGATCTTCGCGGCGGTGAAGCAGGCCGAGAGCCGTCGCATCGTCTACTGCGAAGGCGAGCAGGAGCGGGTGCTGCGCGCGGTGCAGATCGTCGTCGACGAGGGGCTCGCGAAGCCGATCCTGATCGGGCGCCCGGCCGTGCTCGAGAAGCGCATCGAACGCTTCGGGCTTCGCATCCGCGCCGGCGTCGATTTCGAGGTCGTCAATCCCGAGCAGGACGAGCGGTATCGCCCGTACTGGATGGAGTACCACCGCATGGCCGAGCGCGACGGCGTGACCGTGCAGCTCGCGAAGATCGAGATGCGACGCCGCCTGACCCTGATCGGCGCGATGATGCTCCACATGGGTCACGCCGACGCGATGCTCTGCGGCACCTACGGCACGCACGCGATGCACCTGCCGTACATCGACCAGGTGATCGGCAAGCGCGAAGGCGTGTCGGTGTACGCCGCGATGAACACGCTGATGCTGCCGAACCGGCAGGTCACGCTGGTCGACACCCACGTCAACTACGACCCCGACGCCGCGCAGCTCGCCCAGATCACGATCCTCGCCGCCGAGGAACTTCGCCGCTTCGGCATCGCGCCGAAGGTGGCGCTGCTGTCGCACTCGAGCTTCGGCTCGTCGACGCAGCCCTCGGCGCTGAAGATGCGCAGGACGCTGGCGATCCTGCGCGAGCAGGCGCCCGGGCTCGAGGTCGACGGCGAGATGCAGGGCGATGCGGCGCTGAGCCCCGGGTATCGTGCCGACCTGATGCCGCGCGGCCTGCTCGAGGGCGAGGCCAATCTGCTGGTGCTGCCGGGAATCGATGCGGCGAACATCGCGTACAACCTGCTGAAGACGGCGGCAGGCAACAACGTGGCGATCGGGCCGGTGCTGCTGGGAGCGGCCCGCGCGGTCCACATCCTCACGCCTTCGGCGACCGTCCGCCGGATCGTCAACATGACCGCCTGGGCAGCGACCGACGTGAACGCCCAGCGGTGATCGCCCGTTCGCCTGGCGGCTTGCGCTTCACAGCGCAGATCGGGTCACGTAGACTGGGCGCGCCATGAATCGATCTGCGCTGACGTCCGCTTCAACGACGGGGTCGCGGCCCCCGCCTGCACGCACCGCCAGGGCTCAGCCGGCCGCGTGGCTGTGGCCGCTGTTGCTCGGGGTCGTGCTCTCGCTCGTCCCGCTGCTGCTCCCGGGCAGTGCGGCGGGCGTCGCGCAGGCGCGCGACACCGCCGGATCGCGTGAGCAGGTTGCAGCCATCGGCCATGTCGATCTCGCCGATCTGCCGGTCCAGGCGCGCCGAACGCTGCAGCTGATCCGCGCCGGCGGGCCGTTCCCGTATGCGAAGGACGGTACGGTCTTCGGCAACCGGGAACGTCTGTTGCCGCGGCGGGCGCGCGGCTACTACACCGAGTACACGGTGCCGACCCCCGGAGCGCGCAATCGTGGCGCGCGGCGCATCGTCGCGGGTGGCGACCCGGCGCGATCCGGCGAGTACTACTACACCGACGACCACTACGCGTCGTTTCGCAGAATCAGGACGGGCGACGAATGAGTGCGTTCTCGAACATCCCGCCGCAGGCGGTGCTCCCGCTGGGCGCGTACGACCGTACGGAACTCGAACGCGCCGCGGCGCGCGCCGACCAGGTGCTGCTGCGAAGCGATTGCCAGCAGGCCCGGGACAAGGCGACCGTGCTGAGCAAGATCGGCGAGGACCTCGCGCTGCCGTCGTGGTTCGGTCGCAACCTGGACGCGCTCTACGACTGCCTGACGGAACTGCACCCCAATCGCGAGGCCGACAAGCCCGGCTTCGTCGTGATCCTGGAGAACCTGCCCGACAGCAAGGGCTTCGACCGGGACGACCGCGCGGCATTGCTCGACGTGTTCCGCGAGGCCGCCGATCACTTCTACGACACGCACACCGCGTTCAGGGTGTTCTACTCGGTGCGCAAGAACTAGCGCGGGTTCCCGGTCGGGGCGCCGGCCGCGCTGCGCTGTCGCACGGCGCGCCGCCGCGCGATCAGCGACCCTTCAGGATCGACTGGAGCATCGAGCCGATGTCGCCGAGCCCGCCACTGGGCAGCTGGCCGTCGGGCGTGAGCCGGTCGAGGATGTCCGGCAGCACCCCGGCCATCTGCGACGACGTCTCCTGCGCGGACATGCCGAGCTTTTCGGCGATCGCGCCGATCTGCTCGCTGCCCAGGACGTTCTGCAGCTGGTCGGCGGAGATCGGCAGGTTCTGGCCGCTGCCGATCCACGACTGCACCTGCTCGCCGAGGCCGTTCTGCTGGAAGCGGCCGATCAGGTCCTGAAGGCCCCCGCCGTTGCCACCGCCGGCGAGCATGCCGAGCACCGCCGAGAGAATCGGGTTCGACTGGCCGCCGCCGCCGAGCATCGAACCCAGCATGCCGGCCAGGTCTCCCTGGCCGCCACCGCCGTCCGCCTTGCCGCCGCCGAGCGCGCCCATCACCGAATCGAGCAATCCCATCGTCTGATCCTCCCCGCCTGAGTATGAAAGCCACTGACCGGCCGCAACGGCCGGTCGACGGGCGCATCGTACTTCAGCGAAGGTCGCCCAGCCACCCTTGAATCATTGCAATAGCTGTCATCGCGGCGGTTTCGGTGCGCAGCACGCGCGGGCCCAGTCGGAGTCCGGCCCAGCCGTGCGCCTGCAGCAGCCGCGCTTCCTCCGGGTCGAAGCCGCCTTCCGGGCCGCACGCGAGGATGATGCGCGACGGCGCCTCGGCGAGCATCGACAGCGCCGCCGGCACCGATCGGCCGCCCCGGGGGTCCAGGTGGATCCGGAGCGTCGCCTGCGACGCCGACGCCTCATGGGGGGGGGCGTCGCGCGCGATCCACTCGTCGAAGGTGGCAGGCGGTGCCAGCATCGGCAGCCGGTTGCGCCCGCACTGTGCGCAGGCGGCAGCGGCCAGGCGCTGCCAGTGGAGCATGCGGTTGTCGGCGCGGCGCGCATCGAGCCGAACGACGCTGCGCGCACACTGCAGTGGCACGATCGCGCTCGCACCCAGTTCGACCGCCTTCTCGATCGTCCAGTCCATCTTGTCGGCGGCGCTGATGCCCTGCGCGAGTTCGATCGCGAGCGAGGGGAGGGGCTCGCGCGCGTGCACGCGCTGCACGAGGATCGCGGTCTGCGGCACGCGCGAGCGCGACGCCGCCGGCGCGGCGTCGTGCTGGATCCGGCCGTCTGCCGACAGGCCCTCGCCGTCGAACAGCACGACCGCGTCGCCTGGCTGGCGGCGCAACACCCGGCGCAGGTGGTGCGCCGCGTCCGGTGCCAGCACGAGCGTTGCACCCTCGCGGGCACCCGACAGGGCGCCCGGCACCAGGAGGCGCGGCGTCACGGCCGCGGCGTCACCCGGTCAGCGCGGCGCGCGCGCGCGTGGCCGGGTCGGCCTCGCGCGCCGGGACCAGCAGCTCGGCGAAGAAGGTCGGCAACGCGAACAGCGCGTGATGGATGCCGGCGTTGTAGTAGCGAAGGTCGCAGATCCCTCGATCGGCGAGCGCGGCCTCGATCGAGCGGCGGTCGATCGCCGCCGGGTCCCGGTCGCGCGAGCACAGCGCGATCGACCAGTAGCTGCCGTACAGCGGCACGAACAGGCCGATGGGACGCACGACCGGGAACACCGACTGCAGCGTCGCGAGCAGCCGCCTGACCTGCGTCGGCGCGTACACCGGCGACCCGGTGTGCAGCGAGAGCACGCCCTGCGGCGCGAGCCGCTCGCCCGCCGCACGGAAGAACGCGTCGGTGTAGAGGCTCGCGGCGACGGTGTCGGGGTCGGTGAGGTCGAGCACGATCAGGTCGTAGCGCGGTGCGTTCGCGGCGGCCGACTCGGCGACGAAGGCGGCGCCGTCGGCGATGCGCACGTTCACCCGCGCGTCGTCGAACGCGCCGCGATGGATCGACGCGAAGTGCCGCTTCGCGACGGCGATCACCTCGGCGTCGAGTTCGACCAGGTCCACGTGGTCGATCGACGGGTGCTTCAGGACCTCCTCGAGCGAGCCGCCGTCGCCGCCGCCGAGAATCAGCGCGCGGCGCGGCGCGGGATGCGAGAGCGCGCCCGGGTGCACCATCGTCTCGTGGTAGAAGAACTCGTCGCGCTCGCTGGTCATGTAGCGCCCGTCGAGCCTGAACAGCTTGCCGAACTGCGCGGTCTCGAGGACCTCGATGCGCTGGTGCTTCGAACGGAGGTACTCGAGTTCGCGCGTCGTGCGAAAGCCGAACGCGCTCTCGGGGTTGAGCCACTCGAGCACAAGCTGTCCGGGTGCACTCGCCGCATCGACGGCGCCGCGGTCGATGCGATTGATCAGCCGGTCGCGCGGGGCGAACGCGTCGATCAGGCTTTCGAGCAGCGCCTCGGCCTTGCCGGAGTTGTCGGTGCTGAAGTTGCACACGTAGACGTCGAGGGTCACGCCACCGAGCTCGGGCCAGGTGTGCAACGCCAGGTGCGATTCGGCCAACAGTACCACCCCGGTGACGCCGCCGGGATCGAACGAGTGGAACTGTTCGCCAACGACCGTGAGGCCCGACTCGCCGATCGCGCGTCTGCAGAACGCGGTCAAGGGGTCGGCATCGGTAAGTAGTGCCGGATCACACTGGCAACCGTACAGATCAGCTGTCAGATGTAGGCCTTGCATAGCCCAAGGAGTATAACGAAGCCTGCAGTCGCGCCGTAAAGGCCATCTGATATGATCGGCGACGCGAAGAACCGCCGACGCTCGGTGCCGAAGGCTCGTGCGCGCGTCGGCCTTCGAGCGCGCGCCCCTCCCCCTCGAACCAGCCCCGAGCGACCGATGACCCTTCCTGCCCCCGAGACGGTGGCCCGGATGGCAGATGCCATTCGCGCCCTCGCGATGGACTCCGTCGAACAGGCCCGCTCCGGCCACCCCGGTGCGCCGATGGGCATGGCGGACATGGCCGTCGCGCTGTGGGCCGGCCACCTCAAGCACGATCCGCAGCAGCCGGCGTGGTTCGATCGCGATCGCTTCGTGCTGTCAAACGGCCATGCGTCGATGCTGCTCTACGCGCTGCTGCACCTGAGCGGCTACGATCTTCCGATCGACGAACTGCGGCGCTTCCGGCAGCTGCATTCGCGCACGGCCGGGCACCCCGAGCACGGGCTCGTGCCCGGCATAGAGACGACGACCGGGCCGCTCGGGCAGGGGCTCGCGAACGCGGTGGGCTTCGCGCTCGCCGAGAAGCAGCTGGCGACCGAATTCAATCGCCCGGACTTCCCGATCGTCGATCACTTCACCTATGCGTTCGTCGGCGACGGCTGCCTGATGGAGGGTGTGTCGCACGAGGCGTGCTCGCTCGCCGGCGCGCTGCGCCTGTCGCGCCTGATCGTGCTCTACGACGACAACGGCATCTCGATCGACGGCAAGGTGGACCCCTGGTTCGCCGACGACACGGTGCGCCGATTCGAGGCCTACGGCTGGAACGTCATCGACGAGGTCGACGGCCACGACGCGCAGGCGGTGTCGCTCGCGATCGCCCAGGCGCGGCGCTGGGCGACCGAAGGCTTTGCGTGCCACGCACCCGTCGATGCGTCCAACGCCGGCGTGCGACTTCGCTTCGCGCCGACCTTCATCCGCTGCCGCACGGTGATCGGCAGGGGCGCACCGACGCGCGCGGGCACGTCGAAGGCGCACGGCGAACCGCTCGGCGCCGACGAGATCGCCGGCACCCGCAAGGCGCTCAACTGGAGCCATCCGCCGTTCGAGATCCCCGCCGACCTCTATTCGGCCTGGGACGCGACCGCGCTGGGCGCGAAGCGACGCGGCGAGTGGGAGGACCTGTTCCGCGGTTATGCGGCGCAGTACCCGTCGCTCGCCGCCGAGTACGAGCGGCGGATGCGCGGCGTGCTGCCGGGCGACTGGGAGGCGATCGCACGCGACGCGGCGAGCGCCGCGATCGCCGGCGAGGCCGGTGCGCCGATCGCGACGCGCAAGGCGTCGGCGAATGCACTCGACACGATCGGCCCGCGGCTGCCGGAGCTGCTCGGCGGCTCGGCCGACCTGACTGGCAGCAACAACACCGACTGGAAGGGCGTCGTGGCGCTGCGTCACGCGCCCGACTCGCCGTCGGCGCTGAACGGTGGGCGCCACGTCAACTTCGGCGTGCGCGAGTTCGGGATGTGCGCACTGATGAACGGGCTGGCGCTGCACGGCGGCTTCATCCCCTACGGGGGCACCTTCCTGGTGTTCTCCGACTACGCGCGCAACGCGCTGCGCATGGCGGCGCTGATGCGTCAGCGCGTCGTCTACGTGTTCACCCACGATTCGATCGGGCTCGGCGAGGACGGTCCCACCCACCAGCCGATCGAGCACGCCGCCAGCCTGCGACTGATCCCGAACATGACGGTCTGGCGGCCGGCCGACGGCCTCGAGACGGCGGTTGCGTGGGCCTGCGCGATCGAGCACGAGGACGGGCCGACGAGCCTGCTGCTGTCGCGCCAGGCGATGCCGCACCTGGGCGGCGGGACCGACGCGATCGCGCGCATCCGGCGCGGCGCCTGGGCGGTTCGCGACCCGGCGCGCCCGAAGGCCGCGATCCTCGCGACGGGCTCGGAGGTCGGTGTCGCGCTCGCCGCCGCCGACCTGCTCGCGGCGAAGGGGGTCGCCGTCAAGGTCGTCTCGGTGCCGTCGACCACGGTGTTCGATGCGCAGGATGTCACATACAAGCGCGCGCTGCTGCCGGACAATCTTCCGCGCATCGCGGTCGAAGCCGGCAGTACCGACTGCTGGTGGAAATACCGCTGCGACGCCGTCGTCGGGCTCGATCGCTTCGGCGAATCGGCCCCGGCGAAGGCGCTGTTCGAATTCTTCGGCATCACCCCGGACAACGTGGCCGCGACGGTCGAGGCCGTGCTCGAGCAACGCGGCTGATTCAGGTCAATCGCACCGGTTCCGCCCTCAAGTAGATTTCCTCACTTCCCACCATGGAGTTCCTTCGATGACCATCAGAGTCGCGATCAACGGCTACGGACGGATCGGCCGCAACGTGCTACGGGCGCACTACGAGGGCGGGCGCAAGCACGACCTGCAGATCGTCGCGATCAACGACCTGGGCGACCCCGAGACCAACGCGCACCTGACCCGGTACGACACCGCCCACGGCAAGTTCGGCTCGAATGTCGCGGTCGACGGCGACGCGATGGTGATCGACGGCGACCGGATCAAGGTGTTCGCCGAGCGCGATCCGGCCAAGCTGCCCTGGGGCGACGAGAAGGTCGACGTGGTGCTCGAGTGCACGGGGTTCTTCACCAGCAAGGCGGCCGCCGGCGCGCACCTGAAGGGCGGTGCGAAGAAGGTCGTGATCTCGGCGCCCGGCGGCAACGACGTCGACGCGACCATCGTGTTCGGCGTCAACCACCAGACGCTCAAGGCCTCGCACACGGTGATCTCGAACGCGTCGTGCACCACCAACTGCCTCGCGCCGCTGGCCAAGCCGCTGCACGAGGCGATCGGCATCGAGCACGGCCTGATGACGACGATCCACGCGTACACCAACGACCAGGTGCTGACCGACGTCTTCCACAAGGACCTGCGTCGCGCGCGCTCGGCGACGCACTCGATGATCCCGACCACCACCGGCGCCGCCAAGGCGGTCGGGCTGGTGCTGCCGGAACTCAACGGCAGGCTCGACGGCTACTCGATGCGCGTGCCGACGATCAACGTCTCGATCGTCGACCTGTCGTTCATCGCGTCGCGCGACACGACGGTCGACGAGGTGAACCGGATCATGAAGGCCGCAGCCGACAGTGGTCCGCTGAAGGGCATCCTCGGCTACAGCACTGCGCCGCTGGTGTCGGTCGACTTCAACCACGACCCGGCCTCGTCGACCTACGATGCGACGCTCACGAAGGTGTCGGGCAGGCTGGTGAAGGTGTCGAGCTGGTACGACAACGAGTGGGGCTTCTCGAACCGCATGCTCGACACGACGATGGCGCTGATGCAGGCGAAGTGAAGCCTGTTCCCTCGATCCGGACGCGACACCCATGACCAGCCCGTTCAAGTTCAAGCGGCTCGCCGACCTCGACGTCGTCGGCAAGCGCGTGTTCATCCGCAGCGATCTCAACGTGCCGCAGGACGACTCGGGTGCGATCACCGACGACACCCGCATCCGTGCGTCGATCCCCGCGATCGAGTTCTGCCTCGCGCGCAATGCGGCGGTGATGGTCACGTCGCACCTGGGCCGACCGACCGAGGGCGCGTTCAAGCCCTCGGACACCCTCGCGCCGGTCGCGGCGCGCATGAGCGCGCTGCTGGGTCGACCGGTGTCGCTGATCAGCGACTGGGTTCGCGACGGCGTGTTCGTGCAGCCCGGCGAGGTCGTGCTGCTCGAGAACTGCCGCGTCAACAAGGGCGAGAAGAAGGACGACGAGGCGCTCGCGCGACGGATGGCGTCGCTCTGCGACGTGTACGTCAACGACGCCTTCGGCACCGCGCACCGCGCCGAGGCCACGACGCACGGCATCGCGCGATTCGCGAAGCAGGCCTGCGCCGGGCCGCTGCTGGCCGAGGAACTCGATGCGCTCGGTCGCGCGCTCGGGGCGCCGAAGAAGCCGCTGGTCGCGATCGTCGCCGGCTCGAAGGTCTCGACGAAGCTCAGCATCCTCGAGTCGCTCGCCGCGCGGGTCGACCAGCTGATCGTCGGCGGCGGCATCGCCAACACCTTCATGCTCGCCGCCGGCCTGCCGATCGGCAAGTCGCTCGCCGAGCCCGACCTCGTCGAGCAGGCCCGGCGCATCATCGCGTCGATGAAGGCGCGCGGTGCCGACGTGCCGATTCCGACCGACGTGGTCTGCGCGAAGGCTTTCTCCGCCGATGCGGTGGCGACGGTGAAGGCCGCGACCGACGTCGCCGCCGACGACATGATCCTCGACATCGGACCGCAGACCGCGAAGGCGCTCGGCGCGGTGATCGCGAAGGCCGGCACCATCGTCTGGAACGGTCCGGTCGGCGTCTTCGAGTTCGACGCGTTCTCGAAGGGCACGCAGGCGCTCGCGAAGGCGATCGCCGAGTCGCCGGCGTTCTCGATCGCCGGCGGCGGCGACACGCTCGCCGCGATCGCACGCTTCGGCGTCACCGACCGGATCGGATACATCTCCACCGGCGGTGGCGCCTTCCTCGAGTTTCTCGAAGGCAAGCCGCTGCCTGCCGTCGAGGCGCTGCAGGCGCGCGCGTAGCGACGGCCGGCCGCATGCGCCACCCCGGGGCGACGCGCGTCGCCGACGGGGTCGTCTTTGCGGAGCCGGTGCACGTGCGCAGCGTGGCCCGCACGGCCTCAGGCTGACGTCAACCGCCTGTTCTACACTGTCGCGTTCCCTGACGACGAAGGGGCGGCGCACGGTGTGCCGCGCCCGCCACGATGACGATGACTGATGTCGCCGGACGCACCGAGCCCTTGCTCTCGATGCTGGTCGGTTCGCTGATGACGCCGGAGCCGCTGTCGATCGCGCCGACCGAGTCGGTGCGCAACGCGGCGCGCCTGATGCGCGAGCGTCACATCTCCTGCCTGCCCGTGTGCGCGACGGGCAAGCTCGTCGGGATCCTGACGCTTCGCGACCTGTGCAACCGGGTGATCGCCGTCGGCGGCTCGGTCGATGCGCCGGTCTCGACACTGATGACGCACGACCCGGCCACGCTGCCGCCGGTGGCCAGCGCCTTCGATGCGCTGCTGCTGATGACCCAGCGCAACATCGGGCACCTGCCGGTGATGGACGCCGGGCGGCTGGTCGGCATCGTCACCAACACCAACTTCCTGCGCCAGCAGACCGCGTCGGCGCTGTTCATGGTCGGCGACATCCAGCAGTGCGCGGATGCCGCCGCGATCGCCGCCGTCGTGGCGCAGGTGCCGCGGCTGCTGCTGCAGCTCGTCGGCTCCGGGGCGACGCCCGACCAGATCGGCCGGATGATCTCGAGCATCACCGACGCGGCGACGCGGCGGCTGATCGCGCTTGCCGGCGCGGCACTCGGTCCGGCGCCGGTGCGCTACGCCTGGCTCGCGTGCGGCTCTCAGGGACGCCAGGAGCAGAGCGGGGTGTCCGACCAGGACAACTGCCTGATCCTGGAGGACGCCTACGACCCGGCGCAGCACGGCGAGTGGTTCGCGGCGCTCGCGCGCTTCGTCTGCGACGGGCTGGATGCCTGCGGCTACGTGTATTGCCCCGGCGAGATGATGGCGACGACGCCGCGCTGGCGCCAGCCGCTCGCCGTCTGGCGCGGCTACTTCCGGGACTGGGTCGACAGCCCCGAGCCGATGGCGCAGATGCTCGCGAGCGTGATGTTCGACCTTCGCGTGATCGCCGGCGACGCCTCGCTGCACGAGGCGCTGCAGGCGGAGTCGCTCGACCGGGCCGCGCGCAACAGCATCTTCGTGTCGCACATGGTCGGCAACTCGCTGACCCACCGGCCGCCGCTCGGCCTGCTCGGCGGCCTCGCGACCCAGCGCACCGGCCCCCACAAGGGCCGCATCGACCTCAAGCACGCGGGCATCGTGCCGATCGTCGACATCGCCCGGGTCTATGCGCTGTCGGCGCGCATCGGGGCGGTCAATACCCACGACCGG
This sequence comes from Lautropia sp., assembly GCA_050248115.1. Taxonomy (GTDB): domain Bacteria; phylum Pseudomonadota; class Gammaproteobacteria; order Burkholderiales; family Burkholderiaceae_E; genus Lautropia. The sequence goes on along the minus strand of JBFWSZ010000002.1, from coordinate 783,746 downwards.
CTCGCCGCGGGGCGCGAGGCCCGCGTGCTCAGCGACGCCGGCGCACGGGACCTGCTCGACGCATACGCGGCGATCGGCGGCATCCGGCTGCGCCACCAGGCCGCGCAGGTCGAGGCGGGCGCGCGTCCGGACAACTTCCTCGCGCCGGGCGAGCTGTCGGGCCTCGAGCGCTCGCACCTGCGCGATGCGTTCATCGTGGTGCGGACGATCCAGCGTTCGCTCGCGAGCCGCTACCAGCCGGCCGCACGCTAGCCGGCGCCGCCGCGTCGCTCGCGTCGGTCGCGTCGCTCGCCGGGCAACCGGTGCATCCGTCGGTCCGCGCGTGCTCGAAACGCGCGGCGTCCAGCGTCGCGCCGGTCAGGTCGGCGCCCTCGAGGCGTGCGGTCCGCAGGTTCGCGCCGGTGAGATCGGCGCCGCGAAGGTCCGCGCCGCGAAGGTCGGCGCCGGTCAACTGCGCGTTGACGAGTCTGGCGTCGGCGAGGATGGCGCCGCGCATCTCGGTGTTGCGCAGTTCGGCCCGTTCGAGCGACGCGCCACTCAGGTCGGTGCCGCCCATCGTCGCGTCGTTCAGCGTCGCGTCGTCGAAGCGTGCGCCGGTGGCGTCGGCTCGCGCGAGATCGGCGTTCCGAAGGTCCGCCCGCGCGAACGACGCATCCCGCAGCACCGCTTCCCGCAGGCCGATCCGCGTCAGGTTGGCATCGTCGAACACGACCCCGACGAGCGAAGCGCCGGTCAGGTCGCTCATCGACAACTGCGCACGGCTCAGGTCGACGCCCTCGAGTTCGATCGACCGCAGGTTCCTGGAGATGCACAGCGTGCCGGGGCGAAGATCGCACTCGGAGACGCGATTGCGGTCTCCGGCGTCGTGGGCTGCCGGAGCACGCGCCGCGCGCGACGCGTCGCCTCCCGCGGCGGCCGCCAGGAGCGCGGACGGCGCCACGATCGGCAGCGCGAGCACGAGCGCGGCGAGGGCGACGAGCGCGGCGTGCGGCGGCGCCGGACCGCGGGCGTCGCGCGTGTCGGCGCCGGGTCGCGCCCTCGGGTGACGAACATCGGGCATCGCAGGCCTCCTCGCAAAGGAGGCCGGAAGCAAGGAGCGATCCCGCGGCAGGCCGGCTACAGCACCCTGGAGAACTGCGCGCGCTGCTGCTGCTCGCGGACGTAGCGGTCGAAGACCATCGCGATCGGACGCAGGAAGAAGCGTCCCATGCGGTTGACCTGCACGCCGTCGGCGCTCACCTCGAGCAGTCCCATGCGCTCGAACTCGCCGAGCGCCTCGATCTCGCGCTCGAACTGCAGCTTCGCGTCGACGAGGAAGTTGAAGCGCAGCGTCTCGAAGCTCAGCTGGCCATTGCACATCAGCGACATGATCGCGAAGCGGCGCATCAGATCGTCGTGGCTGAGCACGAGGCCTCTCGCGATCGGCAGGCGCGAATCGTCGATCGCTGCGCGGTACTCGTCGAGCGTGCGGTGGTTCTGCGCGTAGGTGGGGCCGATGCGGCCGATCGAGGACACGCCGAGCCCGAGCATGTCGCGGTCCGGCTGGGTCGTGTAGCCCATGAAGTTCCGGTGGAGCATCCCGCGCTTCAGCGCGACGGCGAGGCCGTCGTCGGGCAGCGCGAAGTGGTCCATCCCGATGTGGACGTAGCCGGCCTGCGCGAGGCGCGAGATCGCCTGGTGCTGCATCGTGAGCTTGTCCGCCGGCGGCGGGAGCTGGGCGACGTGGATGCGTCGCTGCGGCTTGAACCGGTCGGGAAGGTGCGCGTAGCCGTACATCGCGATGCGATCGGCGCGCAGCCTGACGACGTCGTCGAGCGTGCGCTCGAAGGATTCGGGCGTCTGCAGCGGCAGGCCGTAGATCAGGTCGATGTTGACCGACTGGAAGCGAAGCTTGCGCGATGCCTCGACAAGCGCGAAGATGGCGTCCGTGGACTGCACGCGGTGCACCGCCTTCTGGACGTCAGGGTCGAAATCCTGCACGCCGAAGCTGATGCGATTGAATCCCATCTCGGCCAGGTGCTTCAGGCGGGCAGGGTCGACGGTTCTCGGATCCACCTCGATCGAACGCTCGGCGTCCTCGGTGAAGCCGAAGCGCGTCGCGAGCCTGAGCAGCAGCGCCTCGATGTCCTCGTCGGCCATGAAGGTCGGCGTGCCGCCACCGAGGTGGAGCTGGCTGATGAGGCCGGGCGCGGTGATCGCGCGCAGGTTCAGATCGATCTCTCTTTCCAGCAGTTCGCGGTAGGCCGCCGCCTGGGCGTGGTGGCGGGTGACGATCTTGTTGCAGGCGCAGTAGTAGCAGACCGACTGGCAGAACGGGATGTGGACGTACACCGACAGCGGCTGCGCGACGCCCTGGCAGCCGACCTGGCCGAGCCAGAATGCCTGCGATTCGGCGTCGAAGGCCTCGACGAAGCGATCGGCGGTCGGATACGAGGTGTATCGAGGTCCGGCGATATCGAAGCGCCGGATCAGATCCGGTAGGGGCATCTGTATCATTGGGGCAGTTTGCCAGCGCCGCGCGGCTCCGTTTTGACAGATATCAAAGGAAACCCAGTCGCCTTCGCCCCGGGCGCCGCTGGCCGGTTCGACAAACCCACGACGAGGCATCAGGAGCCAGAGTCATGACCGACACCCCGATCGCTCGCGCGCCCACGTTCGTACAGACGCTCAAGGAGATCGGCCGCGTGGACAAGGAAGCCATCAGCTGCGCCGACTGCGGCCTCCACGATCTCTGCATCGTCGAAGGTCTCCACGCCCAGGAGATCGACCAACTCGCCGGCATGGTCAGCATGCGTCGTCGCGTGCGCCGCGGCGAGCACCTGTACCAGGCGGGCGATCCTTTCGAGGCGATCTATCCGATCAGGCTCGGCTTCTTCAAGTCGCGCCTGATCTCGAACGACGGCCGGGAGCAGGTCATCGGTTTCCCGATGCCCGGCGACATCCTCGGCTTCGACGCGATCAACGGCGGCAAGTTCCAGAGCGACGCCGTCGCGCTGGAGGACGCCGAGGTCTGCGTGATCCCGTTCGCGGAACTCGAGGCGCTCAGCCGCGACTTCTCGCCGCTGCAGCAGCGCGTGCACCGCGTGTTCTCGCGCGAGATCGTCAAGGACCAGAGCCTGATGATGCTGCTGGGCACGATGAAGGCCGAGGAGCGCGTCAGTGCGTTCCTGCTCAACCTCGCACAGCGTTTCCAGCAGCGCGGATTCTCGCCGAAGGCCTTCGTGCTCCGCATGACGCGCGAGGAGATCGGCAACTACCTGGGGCTCAAGCTGGAGACGGTCAGCCGCACGCTATCGCGGCTGCAGCAGGAAGGCGTCATCGCGGTCGACCAGAAGAACCTGACGATCGTCGATCCGATCCGCCTGCGCACGCTCGCGGGGGTCTGTTGAGCGCCGTGCAAGGCGGGCCGCCCCGCGCCTGAGCGCGTCGGCGGGCGCGCCTGCAAGCGCCTTGGTGGCGCGCCTTGGTGGCGCGCCGGTGATTCCCTCGGGGCGCGCCTGCGACCCGGCTCAGGTCGCGCAGAACGGGTTCGCGTGGCCGCCGATCGCGGCGACGAGGGCGACGCCCGCCATCGTCGCGAGCAGCGCGCCGTTGAGCCTGAAGGCGAGTCGGTCGGCCGACGCGGGGTTCGCCAGCACGCCGGCGCTGCCGCGTCCGGCGAGGGCGGGTAGCCGGGACATCAGCGACTGGAACAGCACCAGTCCGGTCGTCGTGCCGGCCGCGAACGCGGTCATCACCAGCGCCGCATGCAGCGGGTCGCTCGCGAGCAGCGCCATCGCCAGCGCGGAATAGAGCAGGCCGCAGGGCAGCATTGCCCACGCCGCGCCGCGCATCACCAGCGCGGTGCGGGAGGGACCCGACGGTCGCGACGCGACCGGTGCGCGCACCGACGGCGCCGCGAAGCCGCCGCCGGCGCCCGGCAGCGGGACGCAGGCTTCGCCCGCACCCGGACGCGAGAACACGATCGGCCGGGTGACCGGGCGCACGCGCTGCCAGGCTGCCGCGCCGATCCGGTCGAGCCAGTCGGGTTGACGGCCGAGTGCGAGCATCGAGATCCCGAGGATCAGCAGCAGTGCGTTCAGCGCGGCCCAGGTCGACTGGAACATCGGCTGCCACCGGGCCGCGTCCAGCAGCCACTGGCCCGAGAATCCCGCCGCTGCGCCCAGCGTCGCATAGCCGAGGATCCGGCCCGCCTGGAACCAGGCCGCGCGCGACCCGCGTCGATCGCCGCGCGACCCGCCGGCGTCCGCGGCGCCGCCGGCGCGGAGCACGTGCGCGCCGGTGGCGCTTCGCTGCAGCGCGCCGCACATCGCGATGCAGTGCAGGCTGCCGCCCATCCCCATCGCCAGGGCGGAGACGACCAGCGGCAGGCTGTTCATGCGCGGGCGGCGGCCGTCACGGATTCGCCGCCGAAGGGTCCGACGCGTCGTCGGTGCCCTCGTTGATCTGGCGCGCGGAACGCCCGAGGTTCCAGGTCGAGAGCGTCGCGATCGCCGCGATCAGCCAGAAGCAGAAGAAGGCGATCGAATACACCGACTGGGCGGACCAGAGGTCCTGGCTGCCGAAGAAATGGAAGTCGGCCGGGTCGAAGCAACCGAAGACGACGATCTCCGTGAGGCACGCGGCGATGAACGCGGGCCACAGCACCGCGATCCAGTCCCTGGTGCTGCGTGGCGTCATGGCCGGCTCCCGTCGCGCGCGCCTGCCGAGGGCTTTGGCTCGAAGCCGATCGGTGCACCGACGCCGATCGTCGTCACACCCCGGCGGTCGAGTCGCCATCGCTCGGTCTCGACCGACGCGAGCCAGGCGCGGGCACCGACGAGCGCGGCGTCGACCTCGCCGCGATACAGGTTCGCGACGCCGGGCTCGCGCGCCAGCCGCACCGCCATGTCGGCATTCGCGCGTGCCGGATCGAGCAGCCGCAGCGTGATCACGGGTGGCAGCGCGGACGCGTCGCCGTCGATGCGCACCGACATCGCACCCGACGCCGACATCGACAGCGTGGCGTGAACGCCGAGCCTGCGTGCCGCGTCGTCCCGTTCGATGAGCCTGCTGACCGCGAGCCCGTGCTTGCGGATCTGGTCGCCGACCTGCACGTCGGCGCCGTGCGACGCGATCAGCAGCGTCGCGACGCCGGCGACGACGGTCAGCGCCGGAATGCCGGCGACCAGCCACACGAGCGGCTCGCGCCACGCGGGCCGTCGGCCGTCGCCGGGCGACGTCGTCACGCTTGCAGGCGCCGCGGCTGCCGACGCCGTGGCCGGGCGGAATGTGGTCGAACTGTCCATCGCGGGGCGTCTCCTGGTCTGTCCTGTCGGTCGGTCATCTGGGCACGAGAAACACGCCCTTCTCGCGCATCACGCGGGTGCCGTCGACGGGGTTGCCGTCGGCGTCGACCCGGGAGATCACGAACTGGAACGGGTGCGAGCCGGAATTCAGCGCGCCCGGCACGAGGCGCACGTTCGCCGGCGCGAGGCGATTCGACGCGGCGGGCACGTCGTAGAGACCCGCGCCCTCGAGCGTGAGGCCGTCGAGCCCCGCCACCTCGACCTTCAGGCGCACCGGCTCCTCGGTCGCGTTGATGAACTGCAGGCGATAGGTGTTCTCGAGCTTGCCGCCCTCGGCGATGCGCGCGATCGCGCCACGGTCCCGGATCACGTCGACCTTGATCGGGTTTCGCAGCGCGAGCGACGTGAGCAGCGTGACCACGAGGATCGACAGGATCGTGCCGTAGATCAGCGTGCGCGGGCGAAGCACCCGCTTCAGCGTCGAGCGGTCGTCGAGCTTGTGGTGGATCGCGTAGTCGGTGGAGTATCGGACGAGGCCGCGCGCGTAGCCCATCTTGTCCATCACGCCGTTGCACACGTCGATGCAGGCTGCGCAGCCGATGCACTCGTACTGCAGGCCGTTGCGGATGTCGATGCCGGTCGGGCAGACCTGGACGCACAGGTTGCAGTCGACGCACGCGCCGAGGTTCAGCGACGCCGGGTCGGCCTTGCGCGAGCGCGAACCGCGGGGCTCGCCGCGGTCGCGGTCGTAGGTGACGATCAGCGTGTCCTTGTCGAACATCGCGCCCTGGAAGCGGGCGTAGGGACACATGTACTTGCAGACCTGCTCGCGCATGAAGCCGGCGTTGCCCCAGGTCGCGAAGCTGTAGAACAGCCACCAGAACCATTGCCACGGGCCGAGCGACAGCGTCGCGATCTCCACGCCAAGCTGGCGGATCGGCGCGAAGTAGCCGATGAAGGTCAGGCCCGTCCACAGCGCGAGCAGGATCCAGCCGAGGTGCTTCGCCGCCTTGAGGCGCAGCTTGCGCGCCGACATCGGCGAACGGTCGAGCTTCTGGCGGGCGGTGCGGTCGCCTTCGGTCTTGCGCTCGATCCACATGAAGAGTTCGGTGTAGACCGTCTGCGGGCACGCGTAGCCGCACCAGAGGCGCCCGGCGAGCGCCGTGAAGAAGAAAAGGCTGAGCGCCGCGATGACGAGCAGGCCCGCGAGGAAGATGAAGTCCTGCGGCCACAGCACGACGCCGAACAGGTAGAACTTGCGCGCGCCGAGGTCGAAGAGCACGGCCTGACGGCCATTCCACTGCAGCCAGGGGATGCCGTAGAACAGCAGCTGGGTGAAGATCACCGCCGCCCAGCGCAGTCGCGCGTAGCGGCCGCTGACCGAGCGTGCGTAGATCTTTTCGTGGGCGGCGTAGTTGGAGAAGAAGCCGCCGCTGTCGTCGGCGTCGACGCCGCTGCTCGCTGGAGTGCTCACTGAAGTCGAATCCCTGATGCCAAGCGCAGGCGCAAGTGCGCGATGCAGCATGATCCCGCAATCGGGCGCGCGGCCGGATGACGAGGATCAAACCCCGGCCACCCGGCTTGCGACGGCGCGGCCTACAACGGAAAAGGCCGGCGAACCGGCCTGGAGGGCGCCTCGGCGCGCCGGTGCGGCGCGCCGAGGCGCAGGATCCCGCGTCTGCGTGCGGGTTATTGCGTCGCCTGGGAGACCTGCTTCGCGGCCGGCCGGGACAGCGACATCACGTAGCCGGTGAGCACGTGGATCTGCCCTTCGGTGAGCCGCGTGCCGTGCTGCGGCATCTGGTTGGTCTTGCCCTGGTTGATCTGCTGGATGATTCCGTTGAGCCCGGCGACGTGCAGCCAGACCTGGTCGGTGAGGTTCGGCGCGCCGATCGCCTGGTTGCCCTTGCCGTCGGCACCGTGGCAGGCCGCGCAGACCGCGAATTTCTCGCGCCCGAGCTGCGCCTTGACCGGGTCGGTGGCGGTGCCCGACAGGCTGAGCACGTACTGCGCGACCTGTTCGACGCCTTCGCCGCCGCCGAGCGCCGCCGCCATCGGCGGCATCACGCCGTTGCGTCCGTTGACGATCGTCGTCTTGATCGCGTCTGCGGTGCCGCCGTAGAGCCAGTCGCTGTCGGTCAGGTTGGGGAAGCCCTTGCTGCCGCGCGCGTCCGAGCCGTGGCACTGCGAGCAGTTGTTCAGGAACAGGCGCTCGCCGATCGCCATCGCCTTCGGATCACCGACGAGTTCGTCGGGCTTGCGCGACAGGAAGCCGGCATACAGCGGTGCGATGCTGTCGTTCAGTTCCTTCTTCTCCGCCTCGTGCATCGCCACCGAGTCCCACTTGCCGACGCCTGCGAACGCACCCAGCCCCGGATAGTAGATCAGGTAGCCGATGCCGAAGAACAGCGTGAGCAGGAACAGGCCGACCCACCAGCGCGGCAGCGGATTGTTCGCCTCGCGGATGTCGCCGTCCCACACGTGGCCGGTGGTGTTGTCCTTGGTCTGCGGCGGCTTCTTGCTGTTCGCCGCGATCATGTAGAAGCAGAACGCGATCGAGACTACGGTGATGATCAGGATGTAGTTCGACCAGAAGCCCGAGATGAAGTCGGCTTTCATGATTCAACCCTCCCGGTCGTCGATGATGGCCTGCGCGTGGGCGTCGAAGCGCGCCTTGTTGCGGCCGCGCCAGGCATAGAAGACGATCGCGAGGAACGCGACGAGGAAGGCGAGGGTCATCAACCCTCTGACCGTATTGATGTCCATGATTCGTGGTGTCCGGGTTCGGTTCGGTGTTGGGGCGTGCGTGAGGCGATCCAGACCGCTTCGTGTCTATCGGGTGCCGCCGGCAGTGCCCATCCACTGCAGGTACGAGACCAGCGCGTCGACCTCGGTCTTGCCCTTCAGCGACTCGGGCGCCTTGGCGATCTCGTCGTCGGAATAGGGCACGCCGACGGTGCGCAGCGCCGTCATGTGCGCCTTGATCGACGACGCGTCGACCGGCGTCTTCTCGAGCCACGGGTACGCCGGCATGTTCGACTCGGGCACGAGGTCGCGGGGATTGTTGAGGTGGATCTTGTGCCACTCGTCGCTGTAGCGGCCGCCGACCCGCGCCAGGTCGGGGCCGGTGCGCTTGCTGCCCCACTGGAACGGGTGGTCGTACACGAACTCGCCGGCGGTCGAGAACGGTCCGTAGCGCAGCGTCTCGGCCCGGAACGGACGGATCATCTGCGAGTGGCAGTTGTAGCAGCCTTCGCGCACGTAGATGTCGCGCCCCGCCACCTGCAGCGCGTTGTACGGCTTGAGGTTCGGGATCGGCTCGGTGGTGGACTTCTGGAAGAACAGCGGGACGATCTGCACCAGCCCGCCGACCGACACGACCAGCAGCACCAGCACGATCAGCAGCCACGGGTTGGTTTCGATCTTTTCGTGAGAGAACGCCATTTCAATGTGCTCCAGTGTTCACGCGTGGGCCTGGCCGATGACCTGGCCGTGGCCGCCATCGATCGCCGGTGCGGCGACCGGATCGTCGACCGACCTGCCGGCCGCGATCGTCTTGTAGACGTTGTACGCCATGATCAGCATGCCGGCGAGATACAGGATGCCGCCGGTCAGCCGGATCACGTAGTACGGGAAACTGGCCTTGACCGACTCGACGAACGAGTAGGTGAGCGAGCCGTCGGGCTCGATCGCGCGCCACATCAGGCCCTGCATCACGCCGCTGATCCACATCGAGACCGCATAGAGCACGATGCCGATCGTCGCGATCCAGAAGTGCACCTCGATCAGCGACTTGCTGTACATCTTCTGCTGGCCGAACAGGCGCGGCACCAGGTAGTACAGGCTGCCCATCGAGATCAGGCCGACCCAGCCGAGCGCACCCGAGTGCACGTGGCCGATCGTCCAGTCGGTGTAGTGGCTCAGCGCGTTGACCGTCTTGATCGACATCATCGGGCCTTCGAAGGTCGACATGCCGTAGAACGACAGCGAGACGATCAGGAAGCGCAGGATCGGGTCTTCACGCAGCTTGTACCAGACGCCCGAGAGGGTCATGATGCCGTTGATCATGCCGCCCCAGCTCGGCGCGAGCAGGATCAGCGAGAACACCATGCCGAGCGACTGCGCCCAGTCGGGCAGCGCGGTGAAGTGCAGGTGGTGCGGGCCGGCCCACATGTACGTGAAGATCAGCGCCCAGAAGTGCACGATCGACAGCCGGTACGAGTAGATCGGGCGACCGATCTGCTTCGGCACGTAGTAGTACATCATGCCGAGGAAGCCCGCGGTCAGGAAGAAGCCGACCGCATTGTGGCCGTACCACCACTGCACCATCGCGTCCTGCACGCCGGCGTACGCCGAGTACGACTTCATGAAGCCCGCCGGCACCGCGGCACTGTTCACGATGTGCAGCAGCGCCACCGTCAGGATGAACGCGCCGTAGAACCAGTTCGCGACGTAGATGTGCTTGACCTTGCGCTTGACGAGCGTGCCGAAGAACACGACGGCGAACGCGACCCAGACCAGCGCGATCAGGATGTCGATCGGCCACTCGAGCTCCGCGTACTCCTTCGCCTGGGTGTACCCCAGCGGCAGCGACACGGCGGCGGCGACGATCACCAGCTGCCAGCCCCAGAACGTGAACGCCGCGAGGCCGTCGGAGAAGAGCCGCGTCTGGCAGGTGCGCTGCACCGCGTAGTAGCAGGTGGCGAACAACGCGCAGCCGCCGAACGCGAAGATCACCGCATTCGTGTGCAGCGGCCTGAGGCGACCGAAGCTCAGCCACGAGATGCCGAAGTTGAGTTCGGGGAATGCGAGCTGTGCGGCGATCCACACGCCGACCAGCATGCCGACCACGCCCCAGATGATCGTCGCGATGGCGAATTGCCTGACGACCTTGTAGTTGTAGGTAACGCTTTGCGCCTGTGCCATGACCTTCCTCTATTGAAGACCATGAGATTGTCGTGGGCAGGTTGTTGCGCTGCATTGATGCAGGTCAAGCGGACCATCGGGGTCCGCGCGGTGCTAGCGTCGTGCGCGGACGTCGTCGCGATCGTCGTCGCGTACGTCGTCGCGTCCGCTGCCGGTTGCGGCGTCGCGCGGCGCCGACGCGCCGGTGCGCGGTGCATCGCTGCGCGCCTGGCCGGGGGGCGCGTCGGCGTGCGTGCCGTCGGCGTGCACGCTGTCGTCGTCCTCGAGGATGCGCTGGCCTTCGGCGTCGAGATCCTCGAACTGCCCCGCGTGCGTCGCCCACGCGAGCACGGCGAGCACCGCGAACACCAGCACGATCGACAGCGGGATCAGCGTGAACAGGATGTCCATGGTCGGCCGTCCCGCGGCCGCTCAGGCGGCTGCAGCCGACGCGGGGACTGCCGGCGCGGCGTCCGCCCGCGGTGCGGGCCGCAGTGCCCGCGCCTGCGCGCGCAGTGCGTTCAGGACGACGATCAGCGAACTCGCCGCCATGCCGAGGCCGGCGAGCCAGGGGGGCAGCAGGCCCGCGATCGCGAGCGGGATGCCGATCGCGTTGTAGACGATCGAGAACTGCAGGCTCTGGTGCACGATGCGCAGCGCACGCCGCGCGGTATCGACCGCGAGCGGAATGCTCGACAGGCTCGCGCCCAGCAACAGGACGCCCGCCTGGTGCTGGGCGAGCGGCGCCGCGTGCAGGAACGACACCGATGCGTCCGCCTGGCCGAGCACCGCGGCGTCGTTGACGCCGTCGCCCACCATCACCACCCGCGCGCCGCCCGCCTGCAACTCGCGTACCAGCGCGAGCTTGCGCTCGGGCGTGCACGCGGCCTCGTGTTCGTCGACGCCGCAGGCGAGGGCGACGGGCGCGACCCGATCGGGCGCATCGCCGGACGCGATCCGGCAGGCCAGCGCCTGCGACCGAAGGTGCGCGAGCGCCTCGCGGGCATCCGGGCGAAGCGTCTCGTCGAGGCGGAACGTCGCGCCGGCCGGCGCCACCCCCGCCGTGGCGGCGACCCGCAGGACGATCGCGTCGCCGTCGGGCCGCACGCTGGCGGCGAGCCAGCGCCCGTCCCCGCGGACGTCGCCCCGGACGCCGCCACCGGCGATCTCGCACGCCGAACGCGTCTCGGGCAGCACGAGCGACGCGGCCGTGGCGGCGTCGACCATCGCGCGTGCGACCGGGTGCAGCGACGCCCGCTCGAGCGCCGCGGCGATCGCGAGCGCCCGGTCGGCCTGCAGCCCGTCCAGCGCGACGCAGTGGATGCCGAGCCTGTCGTTGGTCAGCGTGCCCGTCTTGTCGAACACGACCGTGTCGCTCTTCGCGAGGGTCTCGAGGGTGTCGCTGCGCTCGATCAGCACCCCCTGGCGCGCGAGCGACCCCATCGCCGCGAGCAGCGCCGACGGCGCGGCGAGCGCGAAGGCGCAGGGGCAGGTGACGATCAGCACCGACGCCGCGATCCAGGGCGCGCGGACCGGGTCGACGAAGTGCCAACCGAGCCACGTCGCCGCCGCAGCGAGCAGCACGGCGACCAGGAACGGCCCGGCGAAGGCGTCGGCCGTGCGCAGCAGCGTGGGCTTGCTGGCGGCCGCACGCTCGACTAGCTGGTGCAGCTGTGCCAGGCGCGATTCGCCCGCCACCGCCGTGACCTCGACCTCGATCGGCTGCGTCAGGTTCAGGCTGCCGCCGACGACCGGGTCGCCGGGCTCGCGCGGCAGCGGGCGGCTCTCGCCGGTGATCAGCGACTCGTCGACGCTGCTGCGCCCGCTCGCGATCCGCCCGTCGGCGCCGATCGCGGCGCCGACGGGCACGAGGATGCGGTCGCCCCGCGCGAGGCGCCGGCGCGACACCGCCTCGTGGCTGCCGTCGCGCCCGAGCCGCGTCACCAGCTGCGGCAGGCGGGCGAGCGAGTCGGCGAGCCCGCCGAACGCGCGCTCCCGGGCGCGCGACTCGAGCCATCGCGCCACCAGCAGCAGCCCCACGAACATCGACACCGAATCGAAGTACACGTACGCCGGGTAGCCGGCGGCGGCGTCGGACCCGACCCCGAGAAAGGCGGCCAGGCTCGCGCCGAAGGTGACCGCGATGCCGAGCGCGACCGGCGTGTCCATCCCGATGCGCCGCCGGCGCAGGTCGCGCCAGGCCGATGCGAAGAACGGCCCCGCGGCGAACAGCAGCACCGGCACGGTGAGCATCGCTTCGCCCCACAGCAGCAGCCGATGGATGTCGGCCGGCATGTCGTCGCCCGCGAGGTAGCGCGGGACCGCGTACATCATCACCTGCATCATGCAGAACAGCGCGACCAGCATCTGCCACAGGACCTTGCGCCGGCGGCGCGGGTCGACCTGGTCGAGCGCGTCGAGCGGCACCGGTCGCGGTTCGTAGCCGAGCGACGCGATGCGCCTGAGCGCGTCCGCCAGCGACTGCGCGCCGGGTTCCCAGGCGATCCGCGCGCGCCGGCTGCCGATGTTCACCTCGACCTCGTCGACGCAGTCCGTCAGCGCGCCTTCGATCGCGATCGAGCAGGCGGCGCAGTGCACGCCGTCGATGCGCAGGATCGACTCGCGCCGGCCGTCCGGGCGCAGCCTCGCGACCTCGGCGAGCTCGTCCGGGTCGTCGAGGGCTCTAAACCGGTCGGTCGGCGGCGGCACGGGAGCCTGAAGGGGCGGGCGCGGGCGCCCGGATGGGTACGGCGGCATCGACCGCAAGGTTGCCACGGAACGACAGCCTGCACGCTGATCCAGGTCAAGCGCCTGCCTCGGCCGGATGCCATCGACCCGTCACCGCATTTGCGGGACAATCCTCGGACCCGCGCAAGCCCCGTGAAAGGAAATCGATGAATACGCCCCGCGCCACCAAGATCGTCGCCACCGTCGGTCCCTCGTCGTCCGAGCCCGCCGCGCTGCGGCGGCTGATCGAGGCCGGGGTGAACGTGGTCCGGGTCAACTTCTCGCACGGCACCAGCGAGGAGCACGTCCGCACGATCGAGGCGGTGCGCGACATCTCGCGGGACCTGAAGCGCGAGATCGGGGTGCTCGCCGACCTGCAGGGGCCGAAGATCCGCATCGGCAAGTTCGCCGAGGGCAAGGTGACGCTGCAGGAGGGGGCCCGCTTCGTCTTCGACAACGACTGCGAGGTCGGAGACGACACCCGCGTCGGGCTGGACTACAAGGAACTGGTCCAGGACGTGAAGGCGGGCGACACGCTGCTCCTCAACGACGGGCGCATGACGATGCGTGTCGAACGGGTCACCGACTCGACGATCGAGTGCGTCGTGCTGATCGGTGGCGTGCTGTCCAACCGCAAGGGCATCAACCGCCAGGGCGGCGGCCTGTCGGCGCCGGCGCTGACCGCCAAGGACATGGAGGACATCAAGACCGCCGTCGGCGCGAAGGCCGACTTCATCGCGGTGTCGTTCCCGAAGAACGCGGCCGACATGTACATGGCGCGCGAGCTCGCCCGCGCGTCCGGCGGGCGGGCGCTGATGATCGCGAAGATCGAGCGCTTCGAGGCGATCGGCAACCTCGAGGAGATCCTGAAGGCCTCCGACGGCATCATGGTGGCGCGCGGCGACCTTGCGGTCGAGGTCGGCGACGCCGTGGTGCCGGCGCTGCAGAAGCGCATGATCCGCATGGCCAAGGAACACAACAAGATCGCGATCACCGCGACGCAGATGATGGAGTCGATGATCGAGTCGCCGGTACCGACCCGCGCCGAAGTCTCCGACGTCGCCAACGCGGTCCTCGACGGCACCGACGCGGTGATGCTGTCGGCCGAGACCGCGTCGGGCCGGTACCCGGTCGAGACGGTTGCCGCGATGGCCAGGATCTGCGAGGAGGCAGACCTGTCGAACCCGATGCCGATCGACGCCCAGTTCCTGAACCGCACCTTCACCCGCATCGACCAGTCGATCGCGATGGCCTCGCTGTTCACCGCGCACCACATGAAGGTCAAGGCGATCCTGGCGCTGACGCAGTCCGGGTCGACCGCGTTGTGGATGTCGCGGCTGGATTCCGGCGTGCCGGTGTACGCGCTGACGCCCGAACAGTCGGCGCGCCGTCGGATGTCGCTGTACCGGGAGGTGCACCCGGTCACGATCGACTATGCCAACCTGCGCCAGGACACCAACGCGATGCTCGCCGAGGCCGAGCGGGTGATGATGGAGAACGGCATCCTCGCACGCGGCGACCTGGTGCTCATCACCAGCGGGGAGCCGGTCGGCAAGTCCGGCGGCACGAACACGCTGAAGCTGGTCCGGATCGGAGACCACCTGTAGCGGTGGTGGTCCGTTGCCGGCCGGCCTGGCACCACGGGACGGATCGCCGGCGCGATGCGACCCGCAGGGGCGTCGACACGGCCGTCGTGCCTGAGCGCATAATCCGCAACGGGAGTCGGGCGGTTCGTCCGGGCGGTGCCGGTCGGCCCGCGGACGTCACGCCGGCGCGCGTCGCATCCCGACCCTCCGCGACCGCCGGCCGATCCCTCGCCAACGTGGGTGCCATCATGATGAAGAGACTGCTCGTCACCGTCGCGTCGATCGTGGCGTCGGGCTTGCTGGCCGGCTGTGCCGGCTTCGACATGCAGGTCCCGAGCCGCTTCCTCGGCGAGGTCGTCTCGCCGCAGCAGGCCGAGCGCACGGTCCAGATCGGGCCCGACACCCGGTACGTCCACGTCAAGCAGTTCGAGACGGTGCGCTTCGTCGGCGGCGGCCAGCAGTTCGGCTTTCGCTTCGACGGCCCCCAATCGGTGCGCTCCTTCGACCTGCAGCGGGTCGCGCCGGGTGGCATGCTCGGTCGTCCGGTGTTCGCGGAGATCGAACTCGATACCCGCTATCTGGGCAGCGACAGGTCGAACTGACGCGGGTTCCGGTTCGGGCACGCGCCGGTGGCGATGGACGCCGGCGCGGCGTGGCGCCGGCCCGGGCGCCCCTGGCATTCGCCTCGTGCGTTCGGATGTTGACCGCACCGCCCGCCGGGTTCACGATCGTGCCGGGCGCGGCGCCGCCGCCGGCGCGCCCGGGGCCGAAGCAGGCCATCCGACCCGGCGGCGTCCGACCGGGAGCCTTCGCCATGGCAACGCTGCTCGTGCTGTACAACAAGCCCGCCGACCCCGCGGCCTTCGACGCCTACTACTACGGAAAGCACGTACCGCTCGCCAAGAGAATCCCCGGCCTGCGGCGCTACGAGGTGAACGCGTCGCCGATCGGCACGCCGCAGGGGCCTTCGCCGTTCCATCTGATCGCGACCCTGGGTTTCGACTCCATGGACGCGATCGCCGCCGCATTCGCGTCCGACGAGGGCAAGGCGGCGGCCGCGGACGTCGCGAATTTCGCGCAGGCCGGCGTGCAGATGCACATGTTCGAGACGAAGACGGTGTGAGCCCGACCCGCCGCCGGCGTACCCGTCAGGCCAGCGCCGCGCCCGCCTGCGTGATCAGTGACTCGATCTGCTTCGCCATCGCCGGGTCGACGTCGGTCTGGTGCACGCGCTTCGCGTGCTCTGCCGCCTGACGCAGCACGTCGGCCTTCGTGTCGGCTTCGATGACCCCGGGGCAGTCGAAGCCGGCGTCCCTGCACTTGAGCTGGTACATGATGTGCCTCCGCTGGATGGTGGAGCGTCGATTCGATCCGACGTGCGTCACGAAGGCGTCACCGCGAGTTCGACGATCGTGATCTCGATCGGCGCGCCGGCGCGCGACATCGTCGTGTAGACCGGACAGCGCGAACGGAACGCGTCCACGAGCGCCTTGCGCTGCGCGTCGTCCGGTCCGCGCATCGCGATGCGCATCCGGAACGCCTGGAAGCGCGGGTCGAACGCTTCGCCGCAGACGCCGCGAGGATCGAAGTCGCCGGCCGCCGTCACCTCGATCGCGTGCAGCGCGATGCCCATCTCGGTCGCGGCGCGCTCGCAGACGAACACGCAGCAGGTGCCGAACGCCGCGAGCAGCAGCTCGGCGGGATTGGCCGCTTCGTTGGGCCCGCCGAGCGGGGGCGGCGAGTCGACGACCAGGTGCTGGCCGCGCACGCTGACGAGCGCGCGCCCCGGTTCGTTGGACAGGCGTCCGAAGACGGTGGACGTCGCAAGCGGGGGATTCATCGTGGCCTCCTCGGGAGTCGGTCGGGCGCCGGATTGCAGGACGGGGCCTGCAACGGCAGAATCAGCGTAGCGCATCGGCGTCACCGCGCCGTCACCCGACATGAACCAGGCCTCGCCATGACGGCAGTCGCGCTTCACTTCTTCGGGCCGGGCGTCATCGAGATCGACGGGTCGCCGGTGGCGCCGCGATCGCTGAAGACGCTCGGCCTGCTGTGCTACCTCGTGCTCGAGCACGATCGGCCGCACGACCGGTCGCGCCTCGCCGCGCTGTTCTGGCCCGACCTCGGCCCGTCCTCCGCGCGGCACAACCTGCGCCAGTCGCTGCACTGGCTGCGGCAGGTCGGGGGGCGGGCGCTGCGCGAGCGGATCGCGGTGTCGAACGAGCTCGTGCAATGGCGACGCGGCGCCGCCGTGCCGGTCGACGTGCTTCGTTTCCTCGACGGCGTCCGCGAACATGGCCGCGACGCCTGGCGCGATGCGGCGGCTGCGCACCGCGCGCCGCTGCTCGAAGGACGCTGCTTCGACGCGTGCGACGCCTTCGCCGAATGGCTGGCGGCGATGCGCATCAGCATCGAGGCGATCGACGCGCAGAACCGGCGCAGGCTCGGCCTCGTCGCGCTGCCGGGCGGTTCGTTGCGGCCTGGGATCGGCGTGCCCGGGCCCGTCGACGAGGCGACCGGCGGACCGCCTTGCGTGCCGCAGGCGCTCGGCGACGAACGCACGGACACGACGCCGGCGTCGCTGCTCGTCGCGGCGGCGCGCGCCGCCGCCCGCGTGCACGCCTTCGGCCATGCGCTCGACCTGCTCGATCGCGCGCTGGCCGTCGTGCCGGCCTTGCCCCCGCCCGATCTCCTCGAGGTCTTGCTGCTGAAGGAGTCGATGCTCGATCGACTCGGACGGCGTGCCGAACAGTGGGTCGTGATCGCGCAGGCTCGGACCTGCGCCGCGACGCTGGACGATCCGACGCAGGTCGCGCAGGTGCTGCTGCGTCAGGCGAGCGCCTGCGCCTACGCCGATCGCTTCGACGAAGGCCTCGAGTGCGCGCACGAGGCGCTCGCGAGGTACCGCGCCGCCGCCGACCATCCCGGCGAGGCAGAGAGCCTGCGCGAGCTCGGCTTCCTGTGCTGGCGGGCCGACGACCCGCGCGCGGCGCTCGGCTACGCGCAGCAGGCGCTCGCGCTGCACCGCCGCCTCGGCGACACGGCGGGCGAGGCGAGCGCGCTGCACAACCTCGCCGAGATCCATCGCGGCCTCGGCAGCCCGAGGCAGGCGCTGCGCGAGTTCGAGCAGGCGCTCGATCTGCACTGGTCGGTGAAGAGCGCCGCCGGCGAGGTGCTGTCGCAGTTCGGCAGCGCGAGCGCGTGGATGCAGCTGGGCGAGGATGCGATGGCCGAACGCCAGTACCGTGCCGCGCTCCGGACCAGCGAGCGGCTGGGGGAGCGGACGATGCAGGCGCGTTCGCTGCAGGCGCTGGCACGACACCGCGCGTGCGCGGGTGCCGTCGACGACGCGCTCGGCCTGCTCCGGGCGGCGATCGCGATCGACCGCGCGATCAACTACGCGCACGCGCTGGGTCACGACCTGCTCGACCTCGCGCGCCTGCTCGCGTCGCGTGGCGAGCGGATCGAGGCGCGCGCGGCGCTGGGCGAGGCGACCGTGTGGTTCGATTCGCTCGGCGACGCGCCGGCGCTCGCGCAGGTGCGCGCGCGGCTCGCGCAGCTCGACGCGGGCGAACCCGACGCGGATGACGATGCGGCGGCGGGCTGGATCCGCAGCCACTTGCCGCTTGCCGAGGGCAAGGCCTACTGCGCGTTCGAGTCGCCGATCGCGACCTCGCGTCGCGGCCCGACGCAACCGCTGCGCCGAGCCGACCCGGGAACGCGTCGATCACCGGGTTGAGGACCTGCGGGTGCGTCACCCGGCCCGGGTATCCGGGCACGTCCGGGTCGAGCCGGGCGCCGGCCGACGCAAACGTCCTGCGCGATGACCCGATCGCGGACTGGGGTTTTCCGGCTGCGGCCGGCGCCGCGTGCGGCCCCTGGGCGGGGCCGCCGTGCCGGCGTCGGCGGGCATCCGTCACGCTCGACCTGCGGCCCGGAGGGCATAATGAGGGTTTACCAGACACCCACCGATTCCGGAGTCGCCATGCCATTGGTCGCCATGCGTCAGCTGCTCGATCACGCCGCCGAGAACACCTACGGCATCCCCGCGTTCAACGTCAACAACCTCGAGCAGGTGCAGGCGATCATGGCCGCCGCGAGCGAGCTCGACGCGCCGGTGATCATGCAGGCGTCGGCCGGCGCTCGAAAGTACGCCGGCGAGCATTTCCTGAAGCACCTGATCGAGGCGGCGGTCGAGACCTATCCGAAGGTGCCGATCGTCATGCACCAGGACCACGGCCAGTCGCCGACGATCTGCCAGGGCGCGATCGACATCGGCTTCTCGTCGGTGATGATGGACGGGTCGCTCGAATCCGACGGCAAGACGATCGCGAGCTACGACTACAACCTCGACGTCACCCGTAAGGTCGTCGACATGGCGCACGCCGTCGGCGTGACCGTCGAGGGCGAGCTCGGCTGCCTCGGCTCGCTCGAGACGATGAAGGGCGACAAGGAAGACGGCCACGGCACCGATTCCACGATGACGCGCGAGCAGTTGCTCACCGATCCCGACCAGGCCGCGGACTTCGTCAGGCGCACGCAGGTCGACGCCCTTGCGATCGCGATCGGCACGAGCCACGGCGCCTACAAGTTCTCGCGAAAGCCCACCGGCGACATCCTCGCGATCTCGCGGATCAAGGAGATCAATCGCCGTCTGCCGAACACGCACCTCGTGATGCACGGCTCTTCGTCGGTGCCGCAGGACCTGCTCGCCGAGATCCGCAAGTACGGCGGCGACATGAAGGAGACCTACGGCGTGCCCGTCGAGGAGATCCAGGAGGCGATCAAGTACGGCGTGCGCAAGATCAACATCGACACCGACATCCGCCTCGCGATGACGGCGGCGATCCGGAAGTTCTTCGTCGAGAATCCGTCCAAGTTCGACCCGCGCGAGTACCTGAAGCCGGCGCGCGAGGCGGCGAAGCAGATCTGCCTGCAGCGCTACCAGCAGTTCGGCTGTGCCGGCCAGGGCAGCAGGATCAAGGCGGTGTCGCTGTCGACGATGACCGAGCGCTACCGCAAGGGTGAACTCGAGCAGACGGTCGTCTGAGGCACCGGCGGGGCAGGGCTCGGACCCGCGCGGGCTGCACAGGCGCCTTCGAGCCGGCGTGGGCACGCGGTGAACTTCGACCTGCGCGACCCGCCGGCGGGTTTCGTCGACGATCCGTATCCGGTGTACCGGGCGCTCCGCGAGTCCGAGCCGGTGCGCCGGATGCCCGACGGCAGCGTCTTCCTGACGCGCTTCGACGATCTCTCGACCGTCTATCGCAGCCCCTGCGCAAGCTCGGACAAGACCCGCGAGTTCGCGCCCCGCTTCGGGCAGGGGTCGCCACTGTTCGAGCATCACACCACGAGCCTGGTGTTCAACGATCCGCCGTTGCACACGCGGGTGCGACGCCTGCTGCTCGGCGCGCTGAACCAGCGGGCGATCGCGCGGATGGAGCGCGGCGTCGTCCTGCTGGTCGACGGGCTGCTCGATGCGCTGCCCGGCGCCGCGACGGGCGGCGCGGTCGACCTGATCGAGCATTTCGCCTCGGCGATCCCGGTCGAGGTGATCGGCAACCTGCTCGCGTTTCCGCGCGAGGACCGCGCGCCGCTTCGCGGCTGGTCGCTCGCGATCCTCGCGGCGCTCGAGCCGCGTCCGGACGCGACGATGCTCGCCGCCGGCCACCGTGCGGTGAGCGACTTCGCGGCCCGGCTGGACGACCTGATCGCCGAGCGCCGGGCGAAGCCGCTCGACCCCGACGAGGACGTGCTGACGCGGCTGATCGAGGGCGAGGTCGACGGCGAACGGCTGAGCGCGGCGCAACTCGTGCACAATTGCATCTTCCTGCTGAACGCGGGCCACGAGACGACGGCGAACCTGATCGGCAATGGGGTCGATGCGCTGATGCGATTTCCGGACGAACAGCGCCGCCTGGTCGCGAATCCACGACTGCTGCCGTCGGCGATCGAGGAGCTGCTGCGTTTCGAGAGCCCGCTGCAGCTCAACAACCGCGCGCTCGTCGGCCCGCTCGACCTCGGCGCCGAGCGGCTCGATGCCGGCACGCTGGTGACCCTGTGCATCGGCGCGGCCAACCGCGATCCGGCGCAGTTCGCCGACCCCGACCGGCTCGACGTCGGGCGCAGGCCGAACCGCCAGCTCGCGTTCGGCCACGGCGATCACGCGTGCGCCGGCATGAACGTCGCGAGGCTCGAAGCGAGGATCGCGATCGGCGCGCTGCTCGCGCGCCACCCGCGCATCGTGCATCATGGCGACCCGGTGCGCGATCGGCGGGTGCGTTTTCGCGGCTTCTCGCGCCTGCCGGTCGCTTTGCACGGCTGAGCCGCGCGCATCCCCCAACCGGACCAGACGATGCCCCAGTTCGCCGCCAACCTGTCGATGATGTACGCCGAGGTACCGTTCCTCGATCGTTTCGGGCGAGCCGCGGCCGACGGCTTCCGCGCGGTCGAATTCCTGTTCCCGTACGAATTCCCCGCCGCCCAGATCCGGCGCCGTCTCGAGGCCAGCGGCCTGACGCAGGTGCTGTTCAACACGGTTCCCGGCAACTTCGCCGGTGGCGAGCGGGGCCTCGCGAGCCTCGCGGGGCGCGAGCGCGAATTCCTCGACGGGGTGGACCTCGCGATCGAATACGCGCTCGAACTGAAGTGCACGCGCCTGCACGCGATGGCAGGCCTGGTGCAGCACGGTGCGCGGCGCGAGGTCTACGTCGCGAATCTCGCCGAAGCCGCCCGGCGTTGCGCGCCGCACGGGATCACGCTGCTGATCGAGCCGATCAACACGCGCGACATCCCGGGCTTCTTCCTGAATCGCCAGGCCGATGCGCACCAGATCGTCGCCGAGGTCGGCGCACGGAACCTGAAGGTCCAGATGGACCTCTATCATTGCCAGATCGTCGAGGGAGACCTCGCGATGCGGATCCGAAGCCACATCGGTGGCGTCGGGCACATGCAGATCGCCGGCGTGCCGGAGCGGCACGAGCCCGACCTCGGCGAGCTGAACTACCCGTACCTCTTCGCGTTGCTCGACGAACTCGGCTACGCGGGCTGGATCGGCTGCGAGTACCGTCCGCGCGGCGAGACCTCCGCGGGCCTCGGGTGGCTGAAGCCCTGGTTGAAGCGATGAAGAGGGCCTTCGCGTCGGTCTGCGCGACGGCCCGATCCAGCCGACGGCGCGGCGAATAGCGGAACGACGATGCAAGCGATGCAGGAAAGCCACCTCGAGTCCCTGCCCCTCGTGGGGCGCGGCAAGGTCAGGGACAACTATGCGCTGGGCGACGACCGGCTGCTGATCGTGACGACCGATCGCCTGTCGGCGTTCGACGTCGTGATGGGCGAGCCGATCCCGGACAAGGGCAGGGTGCTCAACAGCCTCGCGCTGTTCTGGTTCGAGCGCCTCGCCGACGTCGTGCCGAATCACCTCACCGGCGTCGCGCCGGAGGCCGTCGTGTCGCCCGCCGACATCCCGCAGGTGATCGGGCGCTCGATGGTCGTCAAGCGGCTGACGCCGGTGATGGTCGAGGCCGTCGTGCGGGGCTACCTCGCGGGTTCGGGCTGGGCCGAGTACGGGCGGCTCGGCTCGGTATCGGGCGTCGCGCTGCCCGCCGGGCTGAGGCAGGCCGAGCGGCTTCCAGAGCCGATCTTCACGCCGGCCGCGAAGGCGCTCGCCGGCGAGCACGACGAGAACATCACCTTCGACGACATGGTGGCGCGTTGCGGGGCGCCGGTCGCCGAGCAGATCCGGCGTGCGAGCTTCGAGCTGTACCGGCGCGCGAGCGACTACGCGGCGGGTCGCGGCATCATCATCGCCGACACCAAGTTCGAGTTCGGCCTGGACGGCGAGGGCCGCGTGCACCTGATGGACGAGGTCCTGACGCCCGATTCGTCCCGCTTCTGGCCGGCGGACCAGTATCGGGTCGGCGTGTCGCCGCCGAGCTTCGACAAGCAGTTCGTGCGCGACTACCTCGAGACCGTGACCGGGTGGAACAAGCGCGCGCCCGCCCCCGCGCTGCCGGCGCGGGTCGTCAGCGCGACGACCGCCCGCTACCGCGAAGCCTTCGAGAAGCTCACCGGCAGGGCATTTTCGTGAACGTGCCGGCGAACCGCGAGTCGCCGCGCGTCGGCGTCGTGATGGGCAGCAGCAGCGACTGGGCGGTGATGCAGCACGCCGTCGCGATCCTCGCGGACTTCGACGTCGCGCACGAGGCGCGCGTCGTGTCGGCGCACCGCATGCCCGACGACCTCTTCGCGTACGCGGCGAGCGCCCGCGATCGCGGGCTCGCCGCGATCATCGCCGGCGCCGGCGGCGCGGCGCACCTGCCGGGCATGCTCGCCGCGAAGACGTCGGTGCCGGTGCTCGGGGTGCCGGTGCCCAGCCGCCACCTGCAGGGGCAGGACTCGCTGCTCTCGATCGTGCAGATGCCGCGCGGCGTGCCGGTCGCGACCTTCGCGATCGGCGAGGCCGGTGCCGCCAATGCCGCGCTGTTCGCGGTGGCGATGCTCGCGCTCGCCGACCCGGGGCTTCAACGCGCGCTCGACGCATTCCGCGCGAAGCAGACCGCGGCTGCGCGCGACATGCGGCTGCCGCCCGGTGGCTGACGACGCGGTGGCAGACGACGCGGTGGCGCCTTCGGCAGTCCCGGTCCTGCGACCCGGCGAGTGGCTCGGGGTCATGGGCGGCGGTCAGCTGGGGCGCATGTTCTGCATGGCGGCACAGCAGATGGGTTATCGCGTGTGCGTGCTCGATCCGGCCGCGGACAGCCCCGCCGGGCGCATCGCCGAGCGCCACCTGCGCGCAGACTACCTCGACGCCGACGCGCTCGCGCAGATGGCGTCGTCGTGCGCCGCAGTGACCACCGAGTTCGAAAACGTGCCCGCGGGTGCGCTCGAGTGGCTCGCGATGCGCTGTCGCGTCGCGCCCGGCGCCGCCAGCGTGTCGGTCGCGCAGGACCGGATCGCCGAGAAACGGTTCATCGCGTCCTGCGGTGTCGACGTCGCGCCGTGGCAACCCGTGCGCACGCCCGCCGAGGCGGCGGCGGTCGATCGCGCGCTGCTGCCCGGCATCCTGAAATCGGCCCGCCTCGGCTACGACGGCAAGGGCCAGGCGCGCGTCGCCTCGCCTTCGGAGGTCGAGGCGGCGTTCCAGGCCTTCGGCGGCGTCGAATGCGTGCTCGAGCAACGCCTCTCGCTCGCCGCGGAGGTCTCGGTCGTGCTCGCGCGTGCGCTGGACGGCACGAGCGCGGTGTACCCGGTCGCGCAGAACGTCCACCTCGACGGCATCCTCGCGCTGACGGTGGTGCCGGCGCAGGTCGGGCCGGCGGTGCTCGACGCCGCCCGCGAGGCGGCGCTGCGCATCGCCGTAGGCCTCGACTACGCCGGCGTGCTCTGCCTCGAGTGCTTCGTGCTCGCCGACGGCCGCGTGCTCGCCAACGAGATCGCGCCGCGCCCCCACAACTCCGGGCACTTCAGCCTCGATGCGTCGGTCACGAGCCAGTTCGAGCAGCAGGTGCGGGTGATCGCGGGGCTGCCGCTCGGCGCGACCGACTCGCTGTGCCCGGCGGCGATGCTCAACATCCTGGGCGACGCCTGGTACCCGGGCGCAGCGTCCGATCCCGCCGACCGACGGGAGCCCGACTGGGCCCGCGTCCTGTCCAACCCGCGCGCGCGGCTGCACCTCTACGGGAAGGACGACGCCCGCCGCGCGCGGAAGATGGGCCACCTCACGGTGCTCGGCGCGACGATCGACGCGGTGCTCGCCGACGTCGCGTCGCTGGCACCGCTGGTGGCTCAGCCGGTGATCGAGATCCCGCGACGCGGAGCAGCCCGCGCGTGACCGGCGACGAAGGCGTCGACGACACCGCGCTGGCCGACGCCGTCGCCGCGATCCGCCGCGGCGAGGTGATCGGGCTGCCGACCGAGACCGTCTACGGCCTGGCCGCCGACGCCGGCAATCGCGAGGCGGTCGCGTCGATCTACCGGATCAAGGGCCGGCCGACCGACCACCCGCTGATCGTCCACGTCGCGAGCGGGATCGAGGCGGCGCGCTGGGGACGGTGGAACGACGCGGCCCAGGCGCTGTCCGACGCCTGCTGGCCAGGCCCGCTGACGATCGTGCTGCCGAGGCGAGACGACGCGAGCCCGTACGCGTGCGCAGGCCAGTCGACCGTCGGACTGCGCGTGCCTTCGCACCCGGTCGCGCAGGCGCTGCTGCGCCGCCTTCACGCAGCCGGGATCGCGGGTCTCGCGGCGCCGTCGGCCAACCGCTTCGGCCGCGTGAGCCCGACGCAGGCGTCGCACGTGCGGGCCGACCTCGGCGACGCGCTCGCGATCGTGCTCGACGGTGGCGCGGCGACGATCGGGATCGAGTCGACGATCGTCGACCTCAGCGGCGACCGGCCGCGTGTGCTGCGGCCCGGCCACCTGTCGGCGGACCGGATCGGGTCGGTGCTGGGCGTCGATCCGCACACGCTCGATCCGACCGCGGGCGAACCGACCGCGGGCGATCCGGCAGTGGCCGCCGCGGCCGTGCCGCGCGTTCCCGGGAGTCACCGCTCGCACTACGCGCCGCGCACGCCGCTCGTCGTCGTCGCGCCCGAGGCGCTGGCTTCGGCGCTCGCGCGGGCGCGGCGCGAGCACGGCCGCGTCGCCGTATGGAGTGCCCGCCGCCCGGCGGGCGAACAGGTGCTGTGGATCGCGCGCCCCGAGTCGGTGGTCGATGCGGAGCGCACCCTCTACGCGAGCCTGCGCGCGCTGGACGCATTCGGTGCCGGCCTCATCGTCGTCGAGCGGCCCGCGGCGATCGATGCCGCGCTTCGGGCGGCCGATCCGGCGTGGGCGGGCATCGCCGATCGCCTGCGCCGCGCGGCTGCCGCGACGCAGGCGGTGCCGGCCGCGCCCGCGACCGGATCGGCGCGCACGCCGCAGCGCGCATCGCGCTGAGCCGCGCGCGCGGCCGCGGCGCCGCGACGCCGCGACGCCGCGACGCCGCGACGCGCAGGCGTCGTGCCGTCGCGCGATCAGACGACGGTGGCGTGTCCCGCGACCCAGGCGTCGAGCGAGCGGGCGTCGAGCGCGCCGCTGCGCCTGTCGAGTTCGCGCCCTGCCTTGAAGACGACGAGCGTCGGGATGCTGCGGATCGCGAAGCGGCCGGCGATCGCCTGCGCCGCGTCGACGTCGAGCTTGCCGAAGCGCATCGCCGACGCGTGGCGCTTCGCCGCGGCCTCGAACACCGGTGCCATCGCGCGGCACGGTCCGCACCACGCGGCCCAGAAGTCGACGACGATCGGCACGTCGCCGCCGATCTGGCGGTCGAAATTGGATGCGTCGAGCACGATCGGGCGCGCCGCGAACACCGGCGCACCGCAACGGCCGCAGGTCGGTCGATCGGCGAGCCTCGCGCTCGCGAGTCGATTGCCCGTGCCGCAGGCACTGCAGGGCACGATCAGGGTGGAGGTGGTCATCGCGGTTCCAGAGCGTCGATCGCGCGGCCCGATGCGAGCGCGAGCTTCGATGGTTTCGATCTGGATGCGGGCGTCGACGATTTCAAGCGGCGCGGCGACCGCCCGCGCCGCGTGGGCGACCACCGGCAGGCGACGCGGTCTGCTCGCCGCGCAGCGCGTCCGGTGGCGGCGAGTAGCGCATCGAGGCGTGCTGCACGCGGCCGCGCTTGGGGTATATTGCCCGGGATCGACTGGAGGTGACCATGGCCAACGAGACCGCCGGCAAGCCGGAAGACGAGCGCGAGTATCTCGTCGAGGTCGGTCGACGCGTCCGTCAGTGCCGTCGCTCGGTGTCGCTGACGCGCCGCCAGCTCGCGGAGCGCTCGGGTCTGTCGGAGCGCTACCTCGCGCAGCTCGAGGCGGGCGAGGGCAACATCTCGATCCTGCTGATCCGCCGCGTCGCGCGGGTGTTGCGGGTGGACCTGCAGCGCCTCGTCGCCGAGCCGGCCGAGCAACTCTCGGCGCGACCCACGCGCGTGGCGGTGCTCGCCGCGCATCGGCACGACGGCCGCGACGCGGCGCGCGCGATCGGCGGCCTGCTCGCCGAACGCCTGTCGGTGCCGTTCGTGCGCGTCGAGGACGAGTTGCGCAACGATTTCGGCGAGACCTTCGACCACGCGCTCGCGCGCTATGGCCGCGACTACTGCCGTGATGCGGAACGCAAGGCGCTGCTTCGCCTCACGGCCTCGCATCGGCGCTGCGTGCTCGCGCTCGGCGATCTGCCGGTCGCCAGCAGCGAGCTGCTGCAGATGCTGCACGAGCGCTGCGTCACCGTGTGGTTGCGCGCCGAGACCGACGAGCACAGCGGTTTCGCCGCGGCCGACCACTGGGTCACGCTGGAGAACGGCAGCTACGAGCAGCCGCTCGCGTGCATCCTCGGGCAGGTGCGCGCGGGCTTCGCGTCCGATCCGCACTACCGCACGCGGCACACCGACCGTGCCGAGGTCGTCGGGTCGCGTGCACTGGACCACGCGTGATGGCGTCGGCGTCCGAGGCGAACGGCGGGAGCGAGCAGGTGATCGAGGTGCCTAAGCAGTACAACGCCGCGCACGACCTGCTCGAGCGGAACCTGCGCGCCGGTCGCGGCGAGCGGATCGCCTTCGTCGACGATCGGCGCGCGATCGGCTTCGACGCGCTCGCGACGCGTGTCAATCGCTTCGCGTCCGGGCTCGCGTCGATCGGCATACGCGCCGAAGACCGGGTGATGATCTGCATGCTCGATTCGATCGACTGGGTCGTCGCGTTCCTCGGGTCGATCAAGGCGGGCGTCGTGCCGGTCTGCGTCAACACGATGCTGCGCCCGGCCGACTACGACTACATGCTGCGCGATTCGCGCGCCCGCGCGCTGTTCGTGTCGCGGTCGCTGTACCCCGGGTTCGACGGATTGCTGCAGTCGATCCAGACCTTGTCGCGGGTCGTGATCTCCGAGGCGCCGATCGCCGACGGCGGCGACTTCGATGCGCTCCTCGCCGCCGGCGAGGGCGAGTTCGAACCCGCCGACACCATGGCCGACGAGCCCTGCTTCTGGCTCTATTCGTCGGGGTCGACCGGCCAGCCCAAGGGCACGATCCATTGCCATTCGAGCCTGATCCAGACGGCCGAACTGTACGCGCGGCCGATCCTCGGCATCCACGAGCGCGACCGCGTGTTCTCGGCGGCGAAGCTCTTCTTCGCTTACGGGCTCGGCAATGCGCTGACCTTCCCGCTGGCCGTCGGCGCGAGCGCGGTGCTGATGGCCGAGCGCCCGACCCCGAAGGCGGTGTTCGAGCGACTGACGGGCGCGCTGCCCGCGGCCGCCGACTCGGAGCAGCCCACGGTGTTCTTCGGCGTGCCGACCCTGTTCGCGGGGATGCTCGCCGACCCGGCGTTTCCCGCGCGCGACGCGCTCGCGCTGCGGATCTGCGCGTCCGCCGGCGAGGCGCTTCCCGAGGCGATCGGCAAGCGCTTCTCCGAGCGCGCCGGTGCCGACGTGCTCGACGGCATCGGCTCGACCGAGATGCTGCACATCTTCCTGTCCAACCGCAGCGGCGCCGTGCGATACGGCACCACCGGCTCGCCGGTGCCCGGCTACCGGCTGCGACTGCTCGACGACGAAGGCCTCGAGGTCGCCGACGGCGAGATCGGCGACCTCTACATCCGCGGGCCGTCCAGTGCACTGATGTACTGGAACCAGCGCCAGCGATCGAAGGAGACGTTCCAGGGCGAATGGGTGAAGAGCGGCGACAAGTACGTGCGCTCTGCCGACGGCTTCTACACATACGCCGGCCGCTCGGACGACATGCTGAAGGTCAGCGGCCAGTACGTGTCGCCGTTCGAGGTCGAGTCCGCGCTCGGCACCCACGAGGCCGTGCTCGAGGCTGCCGTCGTCGGCCATGCCGACGACGACGCGCTCGTCAAGCCGAAGGCCTTCGTCGTGCTGAAGAAGGGTGTCGAGCCGGGCGAGCCGCTGGCGGCGGAACTGCAGGCGCACGTCCGGCGCCAGCTGGCGCCGCACAAGTATCCGCGCTGGATCGAATTCGTCGGCGAACTGCCGAAGACCGCCACCGGAAAGATCCAGCGTTTCAGGCTCAGGAGCGGCGCGGACGATGGCTGACACCTTCCTGAAGCTGGATTCGCACGCCGACGCCGATGTCCTGCAGCGGCTCTCCGGCAATGCGACGCCCGGCTTCAAGGGCGAGGAATCCAGCGCGCGCGAGCGCACCGACCAACTCCGCGACCGGCTGATCGACCTGCAGCGCCGGCTCCACGCAGGCGGGCAGCACCGCCTTCTCGTCGTGCTCCAGGCGATGGATACCGGCGGCAAGGACGGCGCGATCCGACGGGTCTTCTCCGGGGTCAATCCGCTCGGCGTGAAGGTCGCCCGCTTCGAGCGGCCCACGCCGGTCGAGCTCGCGCACGACTATCTGTGGCGGGTGCATGCGCACACGCCGGCCCGCGGCGAAATCACGATCTTCAACCGCTCGCACTACGAGGACGTGCTCGTCGTGCGCGTGAACGATCTGCAGCCTCGCGAGGTCTGGTCCAGGCGCTACGGCCACATCCGCGACTTCGAGCGGCTGCTCGCCGACGAAGGCACGACGATCCTCAAGTTCTACCTGCACATCGATCGCGACGAGCAGAAGGAGCGCCTGCAGGCGCGGCTCGACGATCCGGACAAGCACTGGAAGTTCGACGCGCACGACCTGGAGCAGCGAAAGCACTGGGACGCCTACATGCTGGCCTTTCGCGACGCGATCGTCGAGACCGACCGCGCGCACGCGCCGTGGTACGTGATACCGGCGAACCGCAAGTGGTACCGCGACTACGCGATCATGAACGTCCTCGTCGACACGCTCGACAGGCTCGACCTGCGCTATCCGAAGGCGGATTTCGATCCATCGGGCATCGTCGTCGAATGAAGCCACGTTGCGGCGTCTCGCGCGCCACGGATACCCGGCCGCCATCCGGCTCGCCATGCTCGACTGCCTGATCACCGATGCACGCCTCGCCGACGGCCGGACGGGCGTCGACGTCGCGATCGAAGGCGGGCGCATCGTCGAGGTCGCGCCCGGCATCGGCGCGCGCGGCACGGCGGCGGCGATGACGCTGGACGCCGGCGGGATGCTGCTCAGCGCCCCGTTCGTCGACGCGCACTTCCACCTCGACGCCGCGCGCTCGCTCGGCATGCCACGGCTGAACGAAAGCGGCACGCTGTTCGAGGGGATCGCGATCTGGGGCGAGCTCAAGCCGACCCAGACGGTGCAGGCGATCGTCGAGCGTGCGCTCGCGTATTGCGACTGGGCGGTGGCCAACGGCGTGCTCGCGATCCGCTCGCACGTCGACGTATGCGATCCGCGGCTGCTCGCGGTCGAGGCCCTGCTCGAGGTGCGGCGCCGCGTCGAGCCGTATCTCGACCTGCAGCTCGTCGCGTTCCCGCAGGACGGCCTGCTGCGCTCGCCGGACGCGCCCGCACTGCTGCGTCGCGCGCTCGACATGGGCGTCGACGTCGTCGGCGGCATCCCGCACTTCGAGCGCACGATGGCCGAAGGCGCACGGTCGATCGCGATGCTGTGCGAGGAGGCGGCGCGACGCGGCCTGCGAGTCGACATGCACTGCGACGAATCCGACGACCCGATGTCGCGCCACATCGAGACGCTCGCCTTCGAGACGCATCGGCTCGGCCTGCACGGACGGGTGACCGGCTCGCACCTGACCTCGATGCACTCGATGGACGACTACTACGTGTCGAGGCTGATCCCGCTGATCGCCGAGGCGGGCGTGTCCGCCGTCGCGAATCCGCTGATCAACATCACGCTCCAGGGGCGGCACGACGGCTATCCGAAGCGTCGCGGCATGACGCGCGTGCCCGAGCTGATCGCCGCAGGGATCCCGGTCGCGTTCGGTCACGATTGCGTGATGGATCCGTGGTACGGGCTTGGCAGCGGCGACATGCTCGAGGTCGCGCACATGGGCCTGCACGTCGCGCAGATGAACGGGCAGGCCGCGATGCGGGCCTGCTTCGATGCCGTGACCTCGGTACCGGCGCGCATCCTGGGGCTCGACGGCTACGGCGTGGCGCCGGGCTGCCGCGCTGACCTGGTGCTGCTGCAGGCACGCGACCCGGTCGAGGCGATCCGGCTGCGCGCGACCCGGCTCTGGGTCATGCGCGGCGGGCGCGTCGTGTCGCGCACGGCGCCGCGCACCGCGGCGCTGTCGCTTCCGGGTCGCCCGTCGACCGTCGACTTCCTGGCCGCGGCGGTCGGTACCGCCGGCGCGGCATTCACCGGCGTGCTGCCGGAATCAGCGATGGAGACCCGCCGATGACAGGCGCTGCACCACCGTCCGGTCTCCTCGGTGGCGCCGCCGCCGACGAGCCCGCGAAGCGGATCTCGGTCGACGTGCACGACGGGGTCGCCGACGTCCGACTGTCCCGGCCCGAGAAGATGAACGCGCTCGATGCCGCGATGTTCGAGGCGCTGGTCGCGACCGGCGAGCGGCTGCGTGCGCAGCGCGGCCTGCGCGCCGTCGTGCTGTCGGGCGAGGGCAGGGCGTTCTGCGCGGGACTCGACAGCGGCCGATTCCAGGCGATGGCCGGCAGCGACGACCCGATGTCGTCGCGCGAGACCAATCGCACGAGGCTCGGGCGGCGCACGCACGGGCCCGCGAACGCCGCGCAGCAGGCGGTTCTGGTGTGGCGCCTGCTGCCGGTGCCGGTGATCGCCGCAGTACACGGGGTCGCGTTCGGCGGCGGCTTCCAGCTTGCGCTCGGCGCCGACCTGCGGTTCGTCGCGCCCGACGCGCGCCTGTCGATCATGGAGATTCGCTGGGGACTGGTGCCGGACATGGGCGGCATCGCGCTGGCGCGCGCGCTCGCGCGCAGCGACGTCGTGCGCGAACTGACCTGGAGCGGGCGCCAGTTCTCCGGGCGCGAGGCGCTCGAGCTCGGCTTCGCGACACGCGTGTGCGACGATCCGCGCGCCGACGCGCTGGCGTTCGCGCGCGACATCGCGGGCAGGAGTCCGGACGCGATCCGCGGCGCCAAGCGACTGCTGAACCTCGCCGAGTCGCACGCGCTGGCCGAGATCCTGCAGGCCGAGTCCGACGAGCAGATCGCGCTGCTCGGGTCGGCCAACCAGCGCGAGGCGGTGCTGGCGAACCTCGAGAAGCGGGCGCCGCGCTTCACCGACCCCGACTGACGGCATCCAGGCCGCGTCCGGCCGCGCCACCGTCGGCTCCCCGGGGCTCCCGCGACGGCTGCCGCCGACGCCGCTTCCGCCGTTTTCCCGATGCGACTCATCATCGGCGCGAGGGTGCAGGAACAATGTCACGGCGGATCCGGGCAGATTGCCCGACTTCGTGAATTCGCGCGAAGCGTTCGTCGTGCCGACGTGACGTACCGCACGGCGTCCCAAACCGACCGTTCCTAGACTGATCGACATCAGGTGCAGCGCCGCATCCGGCGGCCGGCACCGGATGAAGCCGCCAGGCGCGCGGACTTCGACTCGGTGATGGGGAACGGCGATGAAGAAGACGAATCTCACGGTGACGATGATCGCGGCGACCCTGCTGCTCGCGGCCTGCAGCGGCGGCGGTGGCAGCGCGGGCAAGTCGGTCGAGGGGGCGCCGATCCTCGGTGGGAACGATCCGGGCTCGAACGCCTCGCCGCCGCCCTCGGGCAGCTACGGCGGCGGTGGCGGCACCGGCACCGAGCCCCCGCCCTACGTCGCGCCGCCGCCGACCTCCGGCGGCGCGGTGCCGGCGAGCGGCAGCGCGACGGTCGGCGCCTGGTCGCCGACGGTGATGCAGTGGACCGACGGCAGCGGCAAGTCGGTGCTGCCGCTGCACATGGCGCTGCTCGCCGACGGCCGGGTGATGAGCTACGGCACCCACGACGGCACGCCCGACGGGTCGTTCCAGTTCCTCTACGACGTGTGGCAGCCGCCGGTCGGCACGCTGAACGGACCCGACGCGTACAGTTCGCACCTGACGCTGCCCACCGGCATCGACACCCACCTGTTCTGCAGCGCGCAGATCCTGATCCCGACGACCGGGCAGCTGCTGATCAACGGCGGCGACAACTGGAACGACACGAACCAGGCGAACGAGAACATCGGCACGACCGAGATCAGCATGTACACGCCCGGCACGAACGTGCTGACCAAGGCGGGCAACATGAACGAGCCGCGCTGGTACGGCACGCCGATCACGCTGCCCAACGGCGAGATGTACATCCAGGGCGGCACCGACGGGCGCAGCGTGTTCGGCGGCGGCACGCCGGTGGTCGCGACCCATGGCGAGATCCGCAACCCGGTCACCGGCCAGTTCCGCCTGCTCACGGGCTTCAACACCGCCGCGTTCGACAACAACTATCCGCGCAATTTCGTCGCGCCGGACGGCAAGGTCTTCGGCTACGACCACCAGCAGATGTACAAGATCGACCCGTTCGCGAACGGCGGCGCCGGCAGCATGCAGGTGCTGTACGACGACGAGTGGCGCCACGGCTGGACCGGGACGTCGACCGCCGTGATGTTCCGGCCGGGCAAGATCCTGCAGATCGGCGGTCTGGGCGGCTGGGCCGACGACGGCCGTACGCCGACGATCATCGACATCAACGGCGCGACGCCGGTACTGACCAACGCCGCGCGGATCTCGCAGAAGCGCAACTGGGCGAACTCGACGGTGCTCCCCGACGGCAAGGTCGTGCTGATGGGCGGCTCGGAAGTCAACGTGCTCGACGACCAGGTCAACTGGACCACCGGGCAGATCGGCTACGGCGTGGAGATCTACGACCCGGTCGCGAACACCTGGACGCTCGGCCCGACGCAGCAGCGGATGCGCCTGTACCACTCGGTCGCGCTGCTGCTGCCCAACGGCACCGTGCTGTCGGCGGCGGGCGGCTGGCCGGGACCGCAACTGAACCGCAATGCCGAGGTCTACTACCCGCCGTACCTGTTCAAGGCCGACGGCAGCTGGGCGGCGCGCCCGACGATCGGCTCGGCGCCGACCGTCGCGAACCCGTCGTCGTCGATCTCGATCACGTCGCCCGACGCGGCGAACATCGGCCGGGTGACGATCGTGAAGACCGGTTCGGTCACCCACTCGTTCAACTTCGAGCAGCGCTTCATCGAACTGGCGTTCACCCGCACCGGCAACACGCTGAACCTGCAGCTGCCGGCGAACCCGTACGAGACGCCGCCCGGGTTCTACATGATCTTCGTGCTCGACACCAACGGCGTGCCGTCCGAAGCGAAGATCGTGCGCATCAACCCGACGCCCTGATTCAGGAGAACGCCTGGATCCCCGTCTGCGCGCGGCCCAGGATCAGCGCGTGCACGTCGTGGGTACCCTCGTAGGTGTTGACCACCTCGAGGTTCACCATGTGGCGGATCACGCCGAATTCGTCGCTGATGCCGTTGCCGCCGAGCATGTCGCGCGCCAGTCGCGCGACGTCGAGCGCCTTGCCGCACGAGTTGCGCTTCAGGATCGACGTGACCTCGACCGACGCGCTGCCTTCCTCCTTCATGCGGCCCAGCCTGAGGCAGCCCTGCAGGCCCAGCGAGATCTCGGTCTGCATGTCGGCCAGCTTCTTCTGGATCAGCTGGTTCGCGGCGAGCGGGCGGCCGAACTGGTGGCGATCGATCACGTACTGGCGCGCGCGGTGCCAGCAGTCCTCGGCGGCCCCGAGCGCTCCCCAGGCGATGCCGTAGCGGGCGCTGTTGAGGCAGGTGAAGGGGCCCTTCAGCCCCTCGACGCCGGGTAGCAGGTTCGCGTCCGGCACGAAGACCTGGTCCATGACGATCTCGCCGGTGATCGACGCGCGCAGGCCGACCTTGCCGTGGATCGCGGGCGCGCTCAGGCCCTTCATCCCCTTCTCGAGGATGAAGCCCTTGATGCGGCCGTCGAAATCGCCGCCCTGGCATTTCGCCCACACGACGAACACGTCCGCGATCGGCGAGTTCGAGATCCACATCTTGGCGCCGGTGAGCAGGTAGCCGCCGTCGGCGGGTCGCGCCCGGGTCGCCATCGAACCCGGATCGCTGCCGTGGTTCGGCTCGGTCAGCCCGAAGCACCCGATCAGTTCGCCGCTGGCGAGCCCCGGCAGGTACTTGCGCTTCTGCGCCTCGGTGCCGAACTCGAAGATCGGCAGCATCACCAGCGAGCTCTGCACGCTCATCATCGAACGGTAGCCCGAGTCGACGCGCTCGACCTCGCGCGCGATCAGGCCGTAGCTGACGTAGTTCAGCCCGGGGCCGCCGTAGGCCTCGGGAATGGTCGGACCGAGCAGACCCAGCGCGCCCATCTCGCGGAAGATCGACGGGTCGGTCTTCTCCTCGCGGAACGCCATCAGCACGCGCGGCGCGAGCTTCTCCTGGCAATAGGCGGCGGCGGCGTCTCGCACCATGCGCTCTTCTTCGGTGAGCTGCGCGTCGAGCAGCAGGGGGTCGTTCCACACGAAGGTGGCCTTGGGGCGGGTCTGGGTCGACATTGCTTGCGGATCTCCATCGGCTGTTCCTCGCGCGATGGTAATCGCGAAGCCGCCCCGCGGCGTCGCGCGGCCTGCCGCATCGACCGGGATCCGCGCCCGGGCACGGAAACTGCGCGGCGCGCGGCGGAACCGGCGTTTGGGACATCGCGCGCCACGCGACGGCTGGCGCGCGCACGGGAGGCATCCATGGGATCGACATTCGGACGGGATCTGCCACGCGTCGTGTCGACGCGCACCCTCATCCGCCGCAGCCGGCGATGGCGTTGGGCGAGCGAGCGCCTGCGGCTCGCAGGCGTCGCGCTCCTCGGCGTGCTCGCGACGACGTCCGCGGTCGTGCTCGGCGCCGCCGCGATGGCGGGCGCCGGCGCCGCGATCGCCCGGCCGGCGGCCGCGAGTCCGCCGACCGGGTCCGGGGACGCGGCAGCCCTGCCGGTCGCGACGATCCGCTCGCTCCAGCATTCGCTGATGCAGGGCGGGTACGATGTCGACTCGACCGACGGGGTCTGGGGCCCGAAGACCGAGGCGGCAGTCCGGGCATTCCAGAAGGTCAGGGGGCTGGCGCCGACCGGCCGGCCTGACGAACGCACGCTCGCGGCGCTGGGCGTCGACGGCGCGGGCCATGCGGCGGACGCTGCGCCGACCGGTGGCGCGGGCGCGTCCGCCCGGCAGGCCACCGGCGCGCCGCGATCGCCCGCCGACCTGGGTCGGGAGACGATCGTCGCGATCCAGCGCGCGCTGCGCGAACAGGGATTCGAGGCGGGACCGGTGGACGGGGCGTGGGGCGAGCGGACCGAGAGCGCGATCGCGGACCTGCAGCGTGCGCACGGCATGGCGGCGTCGGGCGAACTCGACCCCCGCACGCTGACGGTGCTGAAGCTGCTGCCGGGCCGCACGCAGGCAGATGCGGACGCCGGCCGCGCACCGGCGGATCCGGGGCTCGATCCCGCCGCGATCCGGCTGGTGCAGCAGGCGCTGGGCAGGGCGGGCGAGAAGGTCGTCGTCGACGGCGCGTGGGGCGGGCAGACGGTCGAGCGCCTGCGCGCGTTCCAGCGCGAGCAGGGACTGCCGGCCGACGGCGCCCCCGACGTTCACACGCTCGCCGCGCTGGGCCTGCTGCCGGGATCGCGTGGCGCGCGGTCCGCGCGCTGATCAGACCTCGGTGCGTTTCAGCAGGTAGTCGAGCCCGCCGATCCGGAACCAGCGATAGCCGTAGGGCTCGAGGAGCACGCAATGGACACCGGCGTCGTCGCCGCGCGCGTGATGATCGGACAGCAGGTTCACCAGCAGCGTCTGCACGCCGTCGCCATCGCCGTCGCCGTCGGCGATGACGAAGCGGATCTCGCGCGCGTTGCCGGCGAGGTTGTGCAGGAACAGCACGCCGTTGTTGCGCCAGTCGTAGCGCAGGATCAGCACGGCCGCGTCGCCGCAGTCGAGGACCCGCGGCGCGCCCCAGCCGATCTCGGGCACTTCCTTGCGCATCCGGATCATCCGCTCCGACCAGTTCAGGAACGAGTCGGGATCGCGCCGCTGCTCGGCGACGTTCAGGTGCCGGAAACCGTAGGGACCGTCCTCGATGACC
The DNA here is from genome assembly GCA_050248115.1 of Lautropia sp. Lineage (GTDB taxonomy): Bacteria > Pseudomonadota > Gammaproteobacteria > Burkholderiales > Burkholderiaceae_E > Lautropia. The sequence goes on along the minus strand of JBFWSZ010000002.1, from coordinate 747,198 downwards.
GGCACGACGGGTTCGTCTGCCGTCGTGAAGCCGCCATGCGGCTCGTCCGACCACTGCATCGGCGTGCGCGCGCACTCGCGCTGCGGCAGGCGAAGGTCGTCGCCCATCGCGATCTCGTCGCCGTAGCGCAGCACCGGCGTGCCGGGCAGCGTCAGCATCAGGCTGTAGGCGAGTTCGAGACGGCGCCGGTCGCTGTCGAGCATCGGCGCGAGCCGCCGGCGGATCCCGCGGTCGTAGAGCTGCATCGAGGCCTGCGGCGCGAACGCCGCGAACACGCGCTCGCGCTGGCGCGGGGTGAGCCGCCCGAGATCGAGTTCGTCGTGATTGCGAAGGAAGTTCCCCCACTGCGCGGTGGCGGGGTGGTCGCGGGTCGCGGCGATCGCCTTCGCGAGCGGGCGGCTGTCGGCGCTCGCGAGCGCGAGGAAGAGGTTCTGGTTGACCTGGAAATTGAACAGCATGTGCAGCCGGTCGCCGTCGTCGCCGAAGTACGCGAGGGTCTTGCGCGCCTCGATGTTGGCCTCGCCGAGGATGATCGCGTCGCCCTTGCGCCACTGGAGCAGTTCGCGGAAGCGCCGCAGCATCGTGTAGTCGGCGCGACCCGCGCGCGCGTCGGCGCCCTTGTCGGCGATCACGAAGGGCACCGCGTCCATGCGGAAGCCGGACACGCCCAGCTGCGTCCAGAAGCCCATGATCTTCAGGATCTCGGCCTGCACCCTCGGGTTCGCGGTGTTCAGGTCGGGCTGGAACGCGTAGAAGCGGTGGAAGTACCACGCCTTCGCGCGCTCGTCCCGGCTCCACACGGCCTTCTGGACGCCTGGGAACACGACGCCGTCCTCGATGTCGGCCGGCCGGTCCTCGGACCAGACGTACCAGTCGCGGTACGGCGACGCCGGATCGGCTCGGGCGGCCTGGAACCACGGGTGCTGGTCCGAGGTGTGGTTGACGACGAGATCGATCAGCACGCGCATGCCGCGCTGGTGCGCGCCGTGGGTGAACTCGACGAAGTCGCCGAGGGTGCCGTAGCGCGGATCGACGCTGTAGTGATCGGAGACGTCGTAGCCGTTGTCGCGCTGCGGCGAGCGCTGGAACGGCATCAGCCACAGACAGGTGACGCCGAGACCCTGAAGGTAGTCCAGGCGCCTGAGCAGGCCCGGAAAGTCGCCGACGCCGTCGCCGTTGGCGTCCATGAAGGTCTCGACGGACAGGCAGTAGACGATCGCGTTCTTGTACCAGAGGTCGTTGATCATCGTGCCGGTTCCATGTGGCCGACCGCCCGTCGCGGTCGCGGCTGCGCCGGCAAGCGACATGCCCCGGTGGCGCGCTCGCGCCGTCTCGCGCGAGCCGGTCGATGACCGAGCGGGCGCAGGCACTCCGGCCGCTGCCGGGCGCGGCGCCGGATCCGGATGCGTGGTGGCGCGAAGGTGTCGTGTACGAGGTCTACGTACGATCGCTGCAGGACAGCGACGGCGACGGCGTCGGCGATCTCGTCGGCATCCGTCGCCGGCTCGATCATCTCGAGGCACTCGGCGTCGACGTGCTGTGGCTGTCGCCGATCTTCGCGTCGCCGATGGCCGACTTCGGCTACGACATCGCCGACTACTGCGCGATCGACCCGGGCTTCGGCACGCTGGACGACTTCGACGCGCTGGTGGCGGACGTGCATGCACGCGGCATGCGGCTGCTGCTCGACTTCGTCCCGAACCACACCTCGGATCGCCACCCCTGGTTCGTCGACAGCCGCAGCGCGCGGCACGCCGACATGCGCGACTTCTATCTGTGGCGCGACGGTGCAGCCGACGGCGGCCCGCCGAACAACTGGCGCAGCCAGTTCGGCGGGTCCGCCTGGACGAGGGACGAGCGCACGGGCCAGTGGTTCTACCACGCGTTCCTCGCGCAGCAGCCGGACCTGAACTGGCGCAACCCGCGGGTGCGCGCCGCGATGCACGACGCGATGCGCTTCTGGCTGCGCCGCGGCGTCGACGGCTTCCGCGTCGACGTGATCTGGCACCTGATCAAGGACGATGCGTATCGCGACAATCCGCCGAACCCGCTGTGGACGCCGGACGCGCCGGAGCACCACGCGCTGCTGCCCGTCTACACGACCGATCGGCCCGAGGTCATGGACATCGTCGACGGCCTGCGACGGACCGTGGCGGCGTTCGACTCGCCGCTCGCCTCGCGGCTGCTGATCGGCGAGATCTACCTGCCGATCGAGCGGCTCGTGAGCTACTACGGCCGCGTGGGCGCCGATGCCCGCGCCGGCGTGCAGCTGCCCTTCAATTTCCACCTGATCGGCACGCAATGGTCCGCAACGTCGATCGCGGACCTGATCCTGCGATACGAGGCCGCGCTGCCGGGGGGCGCGTGGCCGAACTGGGTGCTCGGCAACCACGACCAGTCGCGTATCGCGACGCGCGTCGGCGCGCGCCAGGCGCGCCTCGCCGCGATGCTGCTGCTTACGCTGCGCGGCACGCCGACGATCTACTACGGCGACGAGATCGGCATGGTGGACGTCGCGATCGCGCCCGATGCGCGGCGCGATCCGGCCGGCCTGCGCGAGCCCGGCAAGGGGCTCGGCAGGGATCCGCAGCGAACACCGATGCGCTGGGCACGCGACGCGGGCGCCGGGTTCACCGACGGCCGGCCGTGGTTGCCGGTCGGACCGGTGACGCCGGGGTCGACGGTCGACGAGCAGCGCGCCGATCCCGGCTCGATGCTCACGCTGTACCGGGCGCTGCTGGGCCTGCGGCGCCGCGAGCCGGCGCTGCACCGCGGCGGCATCGAGGGCGTCGGGGCACTCGGCGACTGCCTTCACTACGTACGGTGCTGCGCAGGCCGCCGTCTGCTCGTCGTCCTCAACTTCGGCGAGACGCCGGCGCCGTCGCCGCGCGCGCCGGTCCTGCTGTCCACGCGCGATCCGGCGTCGCATGGCGCGGCCGGCGTGCTCGAGCCGGGCGAAGGGCGGATCCTCGACCTCGACGGTGCCGTCGAGCCTTAACCTGGGTTAATCGCGAATGATCGATCCGATGCCACAATCGAGTTGTCTCGTCTCCAAATTCAGCCACTACCTGAACCTCACGTCGCAAGAGGAAGCATTGGTCAGACGGCTCGAGCAGGTCGAACGGCCCTACCGCACCGGCGACGTCGTGCGAAGCGAAGGCGCACCGGTGCAGGAACTCTTCGTCGTGAAGCGTGGCTGGGTCGCACATTGCGCCCATCTCGGCGACGGCAGGCGCCAGGTCTTCGACCTGCAGTTCCCGGGCGACGTCGTCGGCACCCGCGACATCGTCTTCGACCGGGCGTCGGTCACGCTGACCGCCGCGACCGACCTCGTCCTCTGTCCGTTTCCGAAGCGCGCGCTCGACGTGCTCTTCGAGCGCGTGCCGCGCATCGGCGCGCTGCTGTTCTCCTTCGTCGCGCTCGACAACGTCGTGGTCTTCGATCGGCTGCGCGCCGTCGCGCGGATGCAGGCGGCGAACCGGCTCGGGTTCTTCCTGCTCCAGATCCGCAGCCGGTTGCGGATCACCGACCGAGCCGTCGGCGACGAGTTCGAGCTCCCGCTCGGCCAGGCCCTGATCGGAGACGCGCTCGGCCTGTCGCAGGTCCACGTGAATCGGACGTTTCGCGAGCTCGAAGCACAGGGGCTCGTCGAGCGCACCGTTCGCGGGCGCGTCAGGCTGGACAGCGAGCGGCTGACCCGCTTCGCCGATTTTTCCGATCGTCACTACCGCATCGACACCAGCTGGTTTCCCGGGCCCGGCGACCGTGCCGCGCCGGCGCCGTGAAGGCCCCAGGCGCTTGACGACCGTGTCGCACGCGTGAGCAGGCGGCAAGGCCCGGGCCGGGCGCATCCGGCGTTCCTCGACGGCGGCGGCACGATGGGCGCGCTGATCCGCGCGCACGACTGGGATGCGACGGCGCTCGGCGCGCCGGCGCACTGGCCCGAGGCACTGAAGTCGTCGGTCCGGATGGCGTTGTCGACGCGGCATCCGATCTTCATCTTCTGGGGTGAGGCGCACCTGTGCTTCTACAACGACGGCTACCGCGCGTCGCTCGGCCCGGAGAAGCACCCGGCGATCCTCGGCGCGCGCGCGCGCGACGCGTGGCCCGAGACCTGGGCGATCATCGGTCCGCAGATCGAGCAGGCCATGCGGGGCGAAGAGCCCACCTGGCACGAGAACCAGCTCGTGCCGATCCTGAGGAATGGCGTGCTCGAGGAGGTCTACTGGACCTACGGCTATGCGCCGATCCGGGACGAGTCGGCGCCGACCGGCGTCGGCGGCGTGCTGGTGATCTGCACCGAGACGACCCGCCAGGTGCTCGCGCAACGGCGGCGCGACGGCGCGGCGCCGGACGACGACGAGCGCCGCTACCGGGCGATCTTCGAGCAATCGCCGGCGATGCTGCACGTGCTCGATGCGGCCGGGGTCACGGTCGCGGTGAATCCCGCCTTCGAGCAGGGCTTCGGCGTGTGTGCCGCGGCGCTGCCGCGCTGCGGCCCGCTCGGCGTGGATGCCCGGCTGCCGTACGCGCCCGACCTGGTCGCGCGCACCCTGGCCGGCGAGGTGACGGTCCACCCGCCGCGTCGTCACGTCGGTGGGCGACGCGCCGACCCGGGCGATGCGCGCTGGATCGAGACCCGCGGCTTTCCCGTTCGCACGCCGTCCGGCGAGGTGGTCGAGGTCGTGTTCATGACGCTCGACGTCGACGAGGGGGTCGAAGCGAGCCGCCGCAAGGACGAATTCATCGCGACGCTGGCGCACGAACTGCGAAACCCGCTCGCGCCGATCCGCAACGTGGTCGACGTGCTCCGGCTCGAGAGCAGGGGGCGCCGGCGCGTCGCCGACGTCGCCGGCGTCCTCCAGCGACAGGTCGGCCAGATGGTCGGCCTGATCGACGATCTGCTGGACATCGGGCGCATCGGGGTCGGCCGCATCGAACTGCGACCCGAAGCGCTCGACCTGTGCGAGGTGCTGCGCGATGCCGTCGCGGCCGTGCGGTCGACCTGCGAGGATGCCGGCCAGTCGCTGGACGTCCGGACGCCGGCCGGCGTGCTCTGCGTGACGGCGGACCGGGTCCGCCTGATGCAGATCCTCGCCAATCTGCTGGGCAACGCCTGCAAGTTCACGCCCGCCGGCGGGCGCATCGCCGTCTGCGCCGAGCGCGCCGGGGCCGAGGCGCAGGTGCGGGTCAGCGACAGCGGCGTCGGGATCGCGCCGCAGGATGCGGAGCGGGTGTTCGAGATGTTCGGGCAGGCCGAGGCGCATCGCGGGGTGAGGCCGCCCGGGCTGGGCATCGGCCTGTCGTTGTCCCGCCTGCTGGCGAACCTGCACGGCGGGCGCCTCGAACTGCGCAGCGGCGGCGCCGGCCAGGGCAGCGAGTTCGTCGTCTCGGTGCCGCTCGCCGACCCGCGCAGCGAGCACACCCCCGCCGACGACACGGCAAGCGTGCCGGCGCCGTCGGCGCCGCCCGCGTCGCGTCCCCGGATCCTCGTCGTCGACGACACCGAGGACGCGGCGATCTCGCTGGCGATGCTGCTCGAGGCGCACGGGTTCCCGGTCGCGACCGCCTTCGACGGCCCGCGCGCGCTCGAGGCGCTCGCCGCCTCGCGTTTCGACGTCGTCCTGCTGGACATCGGCATGCCCGGGATGGACGGCTACGCGGTCGCCCGCCGCATCCGGGCCGACGAAACGCTCGCTGCCGTGCGCCTGATCGCGCTCACCGGCTGGGGCCAGCCCACCGACCGCGAGATCTCCGCGCGGGCAGGCTTCGACGCGCACCTGGTCAAGCCGGTGAGCCTGGAATCGCTGCTCGCGCTGCTGGCGGGCTGAGGCCGGTACGCCGCGCCGGGAATGGCGCTTGCAGTGGCGGGCACCGTCCACGGAACCCTGCGATGACACTGCGCGACGACCCGATCGACGCAACGACCCGAGCGACAGGCGCCGCGTGCGATGCGCCGGGCGTCGCGCATGGCTAGCGAGGTCGATGCGCAGCACGGCGACGCGGGCGCTGAGCCGTCGACCCGCGCGCTGTGGAAGGGCGCGATCAGCTTCGGCCTGGTGCACATCCCGGTCGCGCTCTACTCGGCGACGTCGGCGTCGGGCGTCGACTTCGACTGGCTCGACCGCCGCAGCATGGATCCGGTCGGCTACAAGCGGATCAACAAGAAGACCGGCAAGGAGATCGCGGCGCGCGACATCGTCAAGGGCGTCGAGATCGAGGACGGGCGCTACGTCGTGCTGAGCGCCGACGAGATCGCGGCCGCGCTGCCGAAGGCCACGCACACCATCGACATCGAGGCCTTCGTCGACGCGACCGAGATCCCGCTGATCTACCTGGAGCGCCCCTACTACATCGCACCGATCGAGCGCGGCGCCAAGGTCTATGCGCTGCTGCGCGAGGCCCTGCTGGCGTCGAATCGCGTCGGCGTCGCGACGGTGGTGATCCGCAGCAGGCAGCACCTCGCCGTGCTGATGGCCAGCGGGCAGGCGATGGTGCTGAACCTGCTCAGGTGGGGCGCGGACATCCGTTCGTGGGAGGCGTTGGCACTGCCGCCGGCGGGCGCCGGGCCGGCCGGACTGCGCCCCGCCGAACTCGAGATGGCGCGCAAGCTCGTCGACGACATGACCGCGCCCTGGCACGCCGAGCGCTTCAGGGACTCGTTCAAGGACGAGATCATGCGGCTCGTGCGAGCCAAGGCCGACTCCGGCGAGGTGGAATCGGTCGAGCAGCCCGACGCCGAACGCGCGGCCGACGCCGGAGCGGAGGTCATCGATCTGACCGAGTTGCTCAAGCGCAGCCTGCGGGGTGCGGGCGGTGCGGCGAAGCGCAAGGCGGGCGCGAAGGGCGCGTCGCGCAAGCGTGCGGCCAGGCGGGCCGGCTGAGCACCGCCGTGCCGGCACGGGGACAGCGTCCGCGTGGCGCGTCGATCGGATCGGGTGGCGGCACGCCGGCGGACGGGGAGGCGGGCGATGCACTTGCACGCTACCGCGCGAAACGGCGCTTCGACAGGACACCGGAGCCCGCCGGCGACGCCGACGCCGATCCCGGCGCGCGCTTCGTCGTCCAGCGCCACGAGGCGAGGCGACTGCACTTCGACTTCCGCCTCGAGCTCGACGGCGTCCTCAGGAGCTGGGCGATCCCGAAGGGTCCGAGCCTGGACCCGGCCGTCCGGCGCCTCGCCGTCCCGACCGAGGACCATCCGCTCGCATACGCCGATTTCGAGGGCGAGATCGCGAAGGGCGAATACGGTGCCGGCCGGGTCGCGATCTGGGATCGCGGCACCTGGCGTGCGCTCGGCGACGCCCGGGCGGGCCTGCGCGACGGCCGGCTGAAGTTCGAGCTGCTCGGCGAGCGCCTTCGGGGCGGCTGGTCGCTGATCCGGACGAAGCCCCGGGCGGCGGGTGCACCGTCGAGGGCCGGGCCCGACTGGCTGCTGATCAAGGAGAAGGACGCGCACGCACGGGTCGGCGCGGGCGCCGCCGCGGACGTCTCGCCGGCGCCGACGGTGTCGCCCGAACGGGGAGCGCGCGCGCCGTTTCCGCCGACGCTCGCGCCGATGCTCGCGAGCCTGCGCGAAGCGGCGCCGCCCGACGAGGCCGACTGGGTGTGGGAGCCCAAGTGGGACGGGTACCGGATACTCGCCCGCGTCGACGCCGCCGGCGAGCCCAGGTGCTTCACCCGCAATGGCCTGGACTGGAGCACGAGGCTGCGCGCGGTCGTCTCGCAACTGGCCGGCCGCTTCCCGCCCGAGAGCTGGCTCGACGGCGAGCTGGTCGTCTTCGACCGCGACGGGGTGCCGGACTTCGGCGCACTGCAGCACGCGCTTGCCGGACGACCCGCCGCAGCCCGTGGTGCCGCCGCGGCCGACCGGGAACTCGCCTACACCGTCTTCGACCTGCCGGTGCTCGCCGGCGAGGACCTGCGCGAGATGCCGTGGCACGAACGCAGGGCCCGGCTCGAGTCGCTGTGGCGTGGTCTGCCGGACTTGCGCGTGCTGCACCTGACGGTCCCCTTCGACCGGCCCCCGGCCGCGATGCTGGACGCGGCGCGGCGGCTCGGCCTGGAAGGCCTGATCGGCAAGCGGCGCGACGGCGGCTACGCGAGCGGGCGCAGCGCCGACTGGATCAAGCTCAAGGTCGGGCTGCGGCAGGCCTTCGTCATCGTCGGCTTCACGCCGGGACGGGGCAGCCGAGGGCCGATCGGTGCGCTCGCGCTGGCCGTCCGGGCACCCGGCGGCGGCCGGCCGCGGTTCACCTACGTCGGGCACGTCGGCAGCGGCATCGACGCGCGCAGCCTCGACGCGCTCGCGCGCGTGCTGAAGCCGCTCGACGCCCCCGACCCGCGGGTGAGCGTCGGCGGTCCGCATCCGGCCGGCATCCGCTGGGTGGCGCCGCAGGCGGTCGCCGAGGTCGCGTTCAGCGGCTGGACTGCGCGCGATCGTCTCCGACACCCGGTGTTCAAGGGCCTGCGCCTCGACCGGAAGCCGGCCGAGGTCGTGCGTGCGGCCGCGCCCGACCCGACGCTCCGGTCGTCGCCGAGCGGGTTGTCGCCGAGCAGATCGCCGCCGCCGCGCGCGGCGGCCGCGCCGCGCATTACGCACCCGGATCGACCGGTCGACGCGTCGAGCGGCATCGACAAGCGCGAGCTCGTCGAGTACGTCACGCGCGCGGCCGTTCACCTGCGCGACCATCTCGCCGGGCGTCCGGTGGCGCTCGTGCGCGCGCCGCACGGCATCGGCGGCGCGGTGTTCTTCCAGAAGCACCTGGTGGGCACGCCGATCCCGGGCGTACGCCTTCTGCCGCGCGAACGCGATCCGGGCCACGCGCCGCTGATCGAGCTGCCGGACGCAGCGTCGATCGCGGCCGCCGCGCAATACAACGTCGTCGAGTTCCACACCTGGAACGCTCTCGGCGACGCGATCGAGACGCCGGATCGCATCGTCCTCGACCTCGACCCGGGCGAGGGTGTCGCGTGGGCGTCGGTGGTCGAGGCGGCCGGGCTCGTGCGCACGCTGGTGGAGGCGCTCGACCTGGTCGCGTTCGTGAAGACGAGCGGGGGCAAAGGGCTGCACGTCGTCGTCCCGATCGAACGCCGCCACGGCTGGGACGAGTGCGCCGCGACTGCGCGCCGCATCGCCGAGCATCTGGCGACGCTGATCCCGGGGCGTTTCACCGCCGTCAGCGGGCCGAAGCGCCGCATCGGCAGGATCTTCGTCGACTGGCTGCGAAACCGGCGCGGCGCGACGACGGTCGCGGCGTGGTCCGCGCGCGCGCGGCCGGGCATCGGCGTGTCGGTGCCGGTGGGCTGGGACGAACTCGAGCGGGTGCGCGGCGGCGCGCACTGGACGATCCGCAACGTGTCCGATCGGCTCGCCATCGGTGACCGTCCGTGGCTCGGGTACGAGCGGGCGCGCCGCACGCTCGCAGAGGCACTGCGACGGCTGCCCGCGCCGTGAGAAGCCGATGCCGGCCTCGGTCGGGTCGAGCCGGCAGTGCACCTGCTCGCAGTGCGGTGCCGATCGGGGACGCCGCGGGGGCCAGGGCATAATGCCCGCAGCGATGGCGGGTGGAGGGGCGACATGAGCATCGAGACGACGGACATCGGATTGGATCGCGACGTGTTCCTCAGGACGCTGATCCGCGAACTCGCCGGCACGCTAGAGGACATCGTCGGGCTCGACGAGGCGTCCGGCTTCGTCAGCGTGGTGGGACAGCAGGTCGGGGAAGCGATCTGCGCCGACTACAAGGCCGCGCTCGGCTTGCAGTCGCTCGATCGCGAGCAGGTCGCGCGCGTGCTCGTCGACCTGAAGCGGCGGATCCAGGGCGGGTTCCACGTGATCGAGCAGAGCGACGAACGGATCGTGTTCGGCAACGACCGTTGTCCGTTCGCCGAGAAGGTGATCGGTCGTCCGTCGCTCTGCATGATGACGTCCAACGTGTTCGGCAGCATCGCCTCCGACAACCTCGGCTACGCGAAGGTGCAGTTGCAGGAGACGATCGCGCGGGGGGCGCCGCGCTGCCGCGTCGTCGTCCACCTGCGGCCGAGCGCCGAAGTCGACGCGATCGACGGCCGCGAGTATGTGCGTGCCTGAGCGGCGGTTCGCCGATGCACCGCCGGCGGCCGTGTGACGCTCGAGATCGTCAGGCTCGTGCGCAACCTGCCCGAGCCCGCGCTGCTCGTCGACGGTGATGGCGTCATCACCTGCGCGAACCGGGCCTTCGTCCGCATGGCCGGCCACGGCGACGCCGCGCTCGAAGCGGTGTCGCTCGCATCGCTGGTGCGCGACGATGCGCAGAAGGTCGCCGCGTACCTTCGGAGCTGCGCGCGGAGCCGCCAGATGGTGCCGGGCGCGTTCCGGTGGGCGCGTGCGGTCGGCGACGCGCTCGCCGTGCGTTGCGACGGGATGGTCGTGCGCCCGCGCAGCGGATCGCAGGCGGCGCTGATCCTGCTGCGCTGCCGATTCAAGGACGAGTCGACCGAGCGCTTCGCGCTGCTCAACCGCAAGATGGCGGACCTGTCGCGCGAGGTGCTCGAGCGGCGCAAGATCGAGCTGCAGCGCGACGCGCTGCTCGAGAGCGAACGTGCCGCCCGCCTCGACGCCGAGCGCACGAGCCGGATCAAGGACGACTTTCTCGCGACGCTGTCGCACGAGCTCCGCACGCCGCTGAGCGCGGTGCTGGGCTGGGCGCAGGTGCTCTCGCAGCCGCAGGTCACGCCGGAACAGATCGCCACCGGGATACGGTCGATCCACCGCAACGCGCGGGCGCAGGCTCAGCTGGTCGACGACCTGCTCGATCTCAGCCGGATCGTCTCGGGACGGGTCAGGCTCGACGTGGCGACGCTCGACCCGATCGCCGTGATCGAGGCGGCGGTCGACACCGTGATGCCGGCGGCGCGGGCTCGCGGCATCCGGCTTCAGCTCGCGCTGGATCCGGCGGCCGGCCCGGTGAAGGGCGATCGGGACCGCCTGCAGCAGGTCGTCTGGAACCTGCTGTCGAACGCGGTGAAGTTCACGCCGAAGGGCGGGCACGTGCAGGTCACGCTCGAGCGCGTCGCGTCGCACGTCGAGATCGCGGTCAGCGACGACGGCGAGGGGATCCCGCCGGCATTCGCCGACCGCCTGTTCGAGCGCTTCTCGCAGGCCGATTCGTCGACGACGCGTTCGCGCGCCGGCCTGGGCCTGGGCCTGTCGATCGTCAAGCACCTGGTCGAGCTGCACGGTGGCACGGTGCGCGCGAGCAGCGCCGGCCGTGATCAGGGGTCGACCTTCGTCGTCGAGTTGCCGCTGATGCTTGCGCGTGCGCCGGCGCCCACGGAGGCGGCCGCGCCCGCCGCGCCCGCCCCGACGGCGTCCGGCACGGCGGCCGACGCGGGGCCGTCGGCGCCTGCGTGGCGGGCGTCGCCGACCGATCTCGGGGGCGTGACCGTGCTGGTGGTCGACGACGAGCCCGATGCGCGCGAGATGATGGCGGCGATGCTCCAGTCCTGCGGCGCGGTCGTGACCTGTGCCGCCAGCGCGACCGATGCGCTGGCGCAGGTCGCGGCGGCGAGCCCGATGCTGGTGCTCTGCGACGTCGGCATGCCGGGGATGGACGGGTACGCGTTCGTGCGGGCGCTGCGCGAGCGCGAGCGCGGCCGGGCCCGTCTACCGGTCGTCGCGGTGACGGCGTTCGCACGGGCCGAGGACCGGACGCGGGCGATGCGTGCGGGCTTCAGCGCGCATCTGGCCAAGCCGGTCGACGCGATGGAGGTCGTCGCGACGGTCGGCAGCCTGCTCGGCCGCACCGGGGCCGGCTGAGGCGCGGTCCGCCCTGCCGCTACCCCGCGCCGCGGTCGGGATCAGCCGGCCGCGGTCGGTGCGGTACCCGCGGGCACGCGGCTTGCCTGCGCTGCGGGTTTCCCCATCGTACATGCCCACCGAAGCACCCCTTCCCCTGCCCGTCATTGCGATCGGCGCGTCGGCCGGCGGCCTGAACGCGATCGAGCGCGCGTTCGCGTGCATGCCCGCGGGCCTGGATGCCGCATTCGTGCTCATCCAGCACCTGTCGCCGCACCACCGGTCGTACATGGACGACATCATGCGTCGGCGCACGCGTCTCGCGGTGCGGGTCGCCGAGGACGGCATGCCGCTCCAGCCCGATACCCTGTACCTGCTGCCGCCGGCGCACGAGATGCGCTATGTCGACGGCGCGCTGCGCCTCAGACGGCTCGCGGCCGAAGACGCGGGCCACGGCCGGCTCCCGATCGACACCTTCTTCCGCTCGCTGGCGGCGGCCCGCGACGTCACGCCGATCCTCGTCGTGCTGTCCGGCACCGGCAGCGACGGCACGGCGGGAATCGTCGAGGCGAAGCAGTCCGACGCGTTCGTCATCGCGCAGGACGAGTCGTCCGCGCAGTTCAGCGGCATGCCGCATTCCGCCATCGGAACCGGACGCGTCGACGAGGTCTGCACACCGGAGGACATCGGCGCCGCGATCGCCGCGCATCTTCGGCGCCGGATCGCCGCGTCCGAGCCGGGCGCGGGGTCGCCCGACGCGTTGCACGCGATCCTTCAGCGCGTCGAGAAGGCGCAGGGCATCGATTTCCGCGCGTACAAGATCGGCACGATCTACCGTCGGATCGCGCGGCGCGTGCAGATCGCCGGCGTCGAGGACGTCGAGCGCTATCGGGCGCTGCTCGACCGTGATCCCGGCGAACTCGACGCGCTGTGCAGCGACCTGCTGATCAACGTGACCTCCTTCTTTCGCGATCCGGACGGCTTCGCCGCGCTCGAGCGCATCGCGCTCGCGCCCGTGCTGCATCCGCCGGCGGGTCCGGCGCCGCGCAGCCTGCGGTTCTGGGTCGCCGGTTGCGCCACCGGCGAGGAAGCGTTCAGCCTCGCGATGCTGACGCTCGACGCGATCGAGGCGAGCGGGGCGCGGATCGACCTGCGCATCTTCGCGACCGACGTGCACCCCGAATCGCTGGCGACCGCGGGGCGCGGCTTCTTCACGCCGGATCGCCTCGGCCCCGTGTCCGCGACGAGGCTCGACCGGTACTGGCGACCCGCGGGCGACGGATACGTCGCGACCGAGGCGCTTCGACGGGTGATCACCTTCGCCCGGCACGACGTGCTGCGCGACGCCCCGTTCACCAACCTCGACCTGGTGACCTGTCGCAACCTGCTGATCTACTTCGAGCCCACCGCTCAGCGCACGGCGATCTCGCGGTTCGCGTTCGGGCTCAAGCCGGGCGGCACGCTGATGCTCGGCGCGAGCGAAGGCGTGTCGAACGACGACGGGTGGTTCGACCCGCTCGACGAGCACTTCAGGCTCTATCGCCGCACCGCCGACCCGGTCCGGCCGAGGATCCTCGACCTGGACCGGCCGTTGCGGCGCGATCCCGCGCCCGCGCCGGTGTCGAGCGCGTCGGTCGGCGTGGCGCAGGCAGCCACGTTCCCGGTGCGCACCCGCCCGGTGAAGGCCTCGCTGCTCGAGGTCCAGGACGCGCTGCTCGCGCGCTTCATGCCGGCAGGCCTGCTCGTGGACGGCGAGCGGATGGTCGTCCAGGTGTTCGGCGACGCGCACCGATACCTCAGGGTCGGCCCCGGGCGGGTGACGATGGACCTGATGGACGTGCTCGACGAGGCGCTGCGCGGACCGGTCGCCTCGGCGCTGCGGCAGGCGGCGCGCGAGCCCGACGCCGGCGCGATCGAGGCGCGCGTGCGGCTGTCCGGGAAGCCGCCGCGTGCGCTCCGGCTGCGCGTCGAGGCCGTCGGTTCGAGGCGCGCGCCCACGGCCTTCTTCCTGGTGTCGATCGAGCAGCTCAGGCAGGGCAGGCGCCGGCCGGCGCAGCTGGCGCAGACGGCGCCGCCGGAGGACGATCCCGAGGACCGCCCGCTGATCGACCGCCTGCGCGACGAGCTGGAAGCCGCGCGCACCTTCTCGCAGGCGACCTCGCTCGAGCTCGAGACCGGGGCCGAGGAACTGCAGACGGCCAACGAGGAACTGATGGCCACGAACGAGGAGCTGCAGGCGAGCAACGAGGAGCTCAACTCGGTCAACGAGGAGATGCACACGATCAACGCCGAGTACCAGCGCAAGATCGACGAGCTGCGCACGCTGAATCGCGACATGGACGTGCTCCTGACCAGCACCGACATCGGCACGCTGTTCCTCGAGGGCGAGGAACTGCGGATCCGGCGATACACGCCCTTCGTCGGCTCGCTGTTCAACCTCGACGGCCAGGACGTCGGTCGCAGCCTCGACATCTTCCAGCCGCGCCTCGCGATCGACGACCTGCCGGCGATCGCGCGGCGGGTGCTGCGGACCGGGCGCCAGGACGAGCGCGAGGTGCTCGATGGTGCGGCGAACACCTACCTGCTGCGCATCGTGCCGAACGTCGGGCCCTCGGGACGCGACGGCGTCGTCGTGACGCTGGTCAACATCAACCGGACGGCGGCGGCGCTGAGCGCCCTCCAGGCGGCGCAGCGCGACCTGCAGGAGCTCGTCGACGCGCTGCCGATGCGCGTCGTGACGGTCGACACCCACGGGCGCTGCGAGACGATGAACCAGTGCTTCGCGGACGCGATCGGATGCAGCATCGACGAGGCGAAGGGGCGCAGCCTCGGCGATCTGCTGTCGCAGGCGCGCATGGCACCGGTCGACACGTACATCGCCCGCGCGTCGACGGGCGAGGCGCAGCGCTTCGAGTCGGAAGCCGGCGACGGCGACGCCGCGGCCGTGTTCCAGGTCGACCTGGTGCCCCGGATCGAGCGCGGCGTCGTGCGCGGGTACATCCTCGCGGCCACCGACGTCACCGCACTGAAGCACGTCGAGCATTCGCTCGCCGCCGCGCGCGAGGCGGCCGACGCCGCCAACCGCGCGAAGAGCGACTTCCTCGCGAACATGAGCCACGAGATCCGCACGCCGCTGACCGCGGTGCTGGGCTACGCCGACATCCTGGGCGGCACGATCCGCGATCCGGACAACATCGCCGCGGTGAATGCCATCCAGCGCAACAGCGCGCATCTGCTCGACGTCATCAACGACATCCTCGACCTGTCGAAGATCGAGGCGGGACGGCTCCAGGTCACGCCGACCCCGGTGGACGTCGACCTGCTGGTGGGCGAGGCGTTCGCGATGCTCAAGACGCGCGCGCTGGAGAAGGGCCTGCGCTACGAGCTCGCCGCCGACGGGATGATCCCGGCGTCGATCTGCACCGACCGGCTCCGGGTCCGCCAGATCCTGCTGAACCTGATCGGCAACGCGATCAAGTTCACCGACAAGGGATCGGTCGTGGTGACGGCGCGGCTTGCATCGATGTCGAGCCCGGGTGCGAGCGCCGAGGCGCCGGAGCTGCCGCGCAGCCGCTTCGTCATCAGCGTGGCCGACACCGGCCCCGGCATACCCGCGCCGCTTCGCGCGACGCTGTTCACGCCCTTCGCGCAGGCCGAGGGCAGCGCGAACCGCGCGCACGAGGGGACGGGCCTGGGCCTCGCGATCAGCCAGCGGCTCGCGGCCGAACTGGGCGGCGAGGTCGGCCTGGCGAGCTCGGGTCCCGACGGCGCGGTCTTCGAGCTGCACCTTCCGGTGACCCGGGAGGAGCACCTGAAGCTGGGCCGCGTCGATTTCGATCCGCTGCCGCGCACGCCGGGCTCGGAGAACGCCTTCGCGTGCTTCAGTTCGCACCCGTCGCTGCTCGTGGTCGACGATCGCCGCGACATCAGGCTGCTCGTGCAGCACCTGCTGGAGGAGGC
Source organism: Lautropia sp. (assembly GCA_050248115.1). Lineage (GTDB taxonomy): Bacteria > Pseudomonadota > Gammaproteobacteria > Burkholderiales > Burkholderiaceae_E > Lautropia. The sequence goes on along the minus strand of JBFWSZ010000002.1, from coordinate 731,459 downwards.
GGGCGGCACGGTCGAGACCGCCTCCGGCGGGCGCGAGGCGCTGCGCGTGCTGAACGAGGGTGCGCGCTCCGGCAACGCGATCGATGCCGTGGTGATGGACATGCAGATGCCCGACATGGACGGCTACGAAGCGACGCGCGAGCTTCGGCGCACCGGCTATCGCCAGCCGATCGTCGCGCTGACCGCCGGGGCGATGGCGGGCGACGAAGGGCGCTGCCTGGCGGCGGGCTGTTCGGCCTACCTGCCGAAACCGGTCGACCGGCGCCGACTGGTGCTGACGCTGGAGTCGCTGCTGCGCGAGGCGGCGTCGGGAACGACTACCCCCCCGGCGGGCGGCGATCGGGTCCGCGAGCCGGGTGGTGTCGCCGCGCGCAGGCGGGTGCTGGTGGTCGACGACAGCGAAGACGCAGCGGGCGCCACGGCAGCGCTGCTCGAGATCGAGGGCTTCGAATCGAGCGTCGCGCATTCCGGCGCGCAGGCGCTGCGGCTCGCGGAGGAGACCGCACCGGACGTGCTCCTGCTCGATCTCGGACTGCCGGACATGGACGGCCTCGAGCTCGCACGTCGGCTGCGATCGCTCGACGGCATGGGCAGCGCCGTCATGGTGGCGCTCAGCGGCAGGGATCTCGACCCGGCGCAGGCGCGCGAGGTGGGATTCGATGCGACGCTGCTCAAGCCCGCGAGCATCGCGCGCCTGCTGGAGCGGATCGGCGAGGCATCTGCGAAGCGCACGCACCGCGCGCCGGCCCACCGTTCCGACGGCGCCGCGCCGTGAGCGAGCTCTCCTACCGCCTCGACGCCGGCGATCGCCTGCAGGCGGTGTCCGGCAACTGGGAAGCGAGCGCACGGCAGGGGGGCGCGACGACCCTCGCCGGCGACGCGGTGCTCGGTCGCTCGCTATGGGAGTTCGTCCGCGACGCGACGCTGCGCGACATCTACGGGCGGTTGTTCGTCATCGTGCGCTCGCGCGGCGAGCCGCTGTCGTTCGACTATCGTTGCGACACGCCGACCGAACGTCGGCTGATGCGGATGACGCTCACGCCTTTGGGCAATGCGAACATCGAGATCGCCAACGCTCAGGTGTGGGCCGATCCCAGGCCGCCGGTGCGCCAGCAGAACGTGTTCCGCGGGTCGGCGACCGTGAGGTGCTGCAGCCTGTGCAACCACTTCGAGATCGAAGGACAGTGGGTCGACGTCTGCGACGCGGTGAGCGCGGGGATGCTCGGCCGCGTCGAGCGTTCGATACGGGTCGCGTTCGCCGTGTGCGCGCCGTGTCGCGCGCGGGTCGAGTCGATGCTCGGGCGACTCGAGGCCGGCTGACTCAGCGCAGGGGAACGCGCATCGCGCGCGCTGCGGCGTTGCGCGGCGCGTCCGGCTCCGTCGGATGGATCACGATGGCCGGCATGGCGTGGCTGGTGTCCGTGCCGGCGGCGATAGCCCGCCCGCCGGCGTCGGCTGCGTTCGGCGTCTTCAGCTGCGTGAAGAACGGCATCGCGGCGAGGACCACGAGGATGAAGCCGCGGCGGACCGAGAGACTCGCGCGCGAGTTGGCGCGATGACGCTCCGGCATCGCGACCTTGAGTGGGGTGTCCATGAGGCGGATCCTGTGAGACGGGTGAAACACGTGCAGTCCGACCCCGTCCGCAAGTCGCGTGCCCGAATCCCAAGTCCGCCGGCTGTCGGCGCGGCGCGCGTCACCCGCGCTCGTTCGGCAACGTATCCGCCATCCGGGCGCCGCGGGTGCCCATGGGTTGTTCGGGCCCGGTCGTGGTGTCTCGCGCCGTCTGGTGCTCCATCTCGGCATTGAGTTCGGCGCCTCCGATCACGACGGTGACCATCAGCCAGATCCACGTCATGAAGCCGATGATCGCGCCGAGCGACCCGTAGGTCCTGTTGTACGAGCCGAAATTGCCCACGTACCAGGAAAACGCCGTCGAACCGAGCGCCGCGACCACCAGCGCGACGATCGCGCCCGGGGTGATCCAGCGCCAGCGCGCGCTGGCGCGGCTCGGGCCCCACCGATAGAGGGCGGCGAGGATCGCCAGCCCCGCGGCGATCAGCACGACCGCGCTCAGCAGCCGGATGGCGCCGTCGACCAGCGCGCCCAGGTTCAGCAGCGACGCGAGATTCGGCAGGAGCACCACGCTGCCCAGCAACGCGATCATCAGCATCCCGGTGCCGATCGTGAAGCCCATCGTGATCAGCGTCAGCCGGACGAAGCCTCGGTGTTCGGCTTCGTCGTAGGCGACGTTCATCGCGGTGAAGAGCGCCTTGGTGCCGGCATTGGCGCTCCACAGCGCGAGAAGCAGCGACCCGGCCAGCGCGAAGCCGAGGCCGCCGCCGGACTGCGCGACGAGTCGATTCAACTGCTGGCCCACGACTTCCTGCGCCCCGCCCGGAAGGAAGCCCTGCAGCGACGCCAGGTGCCGCTCGACGTCGGCGGGGTCGGCGAAGAGCCCGTACACCGACACCAGTGCGGTCAGCGCGGGCACCATCGCCAGCAACAGGTAGAAGGTCACGCCGGCGGCGACCAGCAGCACCTGGTCTTCGCCGAACTCGCCGACGACCCGCCTGAGGATCTGCTTCCAGCCGCGCGACGGGATCTCGGTCGGCTGCCGGGCGGAACGTCCGGGCACGCCCGGGTGCTTCGAGGCGCTGGGCGGGTGACGGGGCATGGGACGCTCTCCTTGCAACGCATGGATCGTGCGCCGGCTTCGCTGGGGGACAAGGCGACGGTGACCGGCGCTTTCGTCGAGCGGCGAGGGGCCGGCGCCCGCACCGCGGTGTCCGACGCACAGCAATTTGCGGCCCCGCGGCGATCGAAGCTGCTCGTCCGTGTCGCTGTCCCGCCTTCGTGATGGCGGGGCGGCGCGGTGGCGCGGCGTGTATCGCACCGGGAACGCCGCTTGCCAACGGACGGGCGGACCGGCCGGCAACCGCCCGGCCCACGACCACCCCCATTCCAGGAGCAGATTTCGATGATGAAACCATTGATGATTCCGGTCGCTGCGGCGGCCCTGACGCTGGCCGGCGCGAGCTACGCGCAGACGCAGACGCAACCCCAGAACCAGAACCAGGCAGCGCCCGCGGCGCCGATGTCGCCCGGCTCGCCGGCGGCAAGGCCCGACCGTTCGACCAATGCCCCGTCTGCCAGCGACACGATGCGCCCGGGCGCGGCCGGCACCGGCACCGCGGCGCGCGGCGCGCAGCCGATGGGCGCTGGCGCCGGCGGCGACGACAACAAGGAACGACTCGAGCAGGCGCTGTCGGGCGCGCAGGGCCGGGCGGACTATGCGAAGATCCTGCAGCAGCAGGGATACCGGATCGCGGCGATCAACAGCGACAAGCCGGACTACCTCGAGTACGAAGTCGTCAAGGGCGACCAGAGCTACGAGGTGCAGCTCGACTTCGACGACAAGGGCTCGAAGGCGAGCAAGGTCGACGTGACCACCAACATGTGGCGCGCCGAGAATACCAAGCGGATGATGAAGGATCCGAACTACCAGTCGGATACTGCGTTGGTCGCCGACCCCGAGGGCCGGTACAGCGACCGGCGAAACATGAAGGCGGCGAACGACGAGAAGGATCGGCTCGAGAAGGCGATGAAGCCCGGCCAGGCCCCCGCCGCGTATCGCAAGCAGATCGAAGACATGGGTTACAAGATCACCTCGGTGAACGATCGCGAGAAGGACTACGTCGAGTACGAGATCGTCAAGGGCGACAATAGCTACGAGGTCCAGATCGACCTGGACGACAAGACCCGCATGGGCAAGTCGATCGACGTCACCACGAACATGTGGGAGACCGATTCGACCGAGCGCGCGAAGGGCGACAAGTAGGCGCCCGACCGATCCACGCGAGCCGGGCATCATGCCCGGCTTTTTTCGGTCCTGCCCGCGCGCGGCGGACCGACCCTCACATCGGCGGCACCATGGCACATCGCTTGCACGAAGGCATCCCTTTCCCGCTCGGCGCGACGCCGGTCGGGGAGGGAGGAACCAATTTCGCGCTCTACTCGGCGCACGCGACGAAGGTCGAGGTGTGCCTGTTCAGTCCCGACGGGTCGCGCGAGCGCGAGCGGATCGTGTTGCCCGAGATGACCGACGAGATCTGGCACGGTCGCATCGACGGCGTCGAGGCGGGCACCGTGTACGGCTATCGCGTCCACGGTCCCTATGCCCCCGATGCGGGGCATCGCTTCAACCCGAACAAGCTGCTGCTCGACCCGTACGCGAGGCGCCACGTCGGCAGGCTGACGTGGGACCCGGCGGTCTTCGGCTACACGCTCGGCTCGCCCGACAAGGACCTGTCCTTCGACGCCCGGGACAGCGCGCCATTCGTGCCGAAGTGCGTCGTCGTGGACCGGCGCGAACCGCGGCTGCCGACGCGCCACCGCGTGCCGTGGGACCGGACCATCTTCTACGAGACGCACGTGCGCGGCTTCACGATGCGCCACCCCGATCTGCCGGAGGCGATCCGCGGCACCTTCGCCGGCCTCGCCGACGAGCGCGTGATCGCGCACATCCGCGGCCTGGGCGTCAACGCGGTCGAACTGCTGCCGATCCACACCTTCGTCGACGACAGCTATCTCGTCGACCGCGGCCTGGTGAACTTCTGGGGCTACAACACGATCGGCTTCTTCGCGGCCGATCCGCGCTATTTCTCGGAAGGGTCGATCGGCGAGATGCGGCGCATGATCGACGCGTATCACGAGGCCGGGCTGGAAGTCATCCTGGACGTGGTCTACAACCACACGGCCGAGGGCAGCGAGCTGGGCCCGACGCTGTCGTTCCGCGGGATCGACAACCTGTCGTACTACCGGCTGATGCCGGACGAACGGCGCTACTACATCAACGACACCGGCACCGGCAACACCTTGAACCTGTCCACGCCGAGGGTCCTGCAGCTGGTGACCGACAGCCTGCGCTACTGGGCGGGAGAGGTCGGCGTCGACGGCTTCCGCTTCGACCTCGCGACGATCCTGGGGCGCGAGGACCACGGCTTCGACGAAGGGTGCGGCTTCCTCGACAGCTGCGTGCAGGATCCGCTGCTCGCGAGCGTGAAGCTCGTTGCCGAGCCGTGGGACTGCGGTCCCGGCGGCTACCAGGTCGGGCAGTTCCCGCCGGGGTGGGCCGAGTGGAACGACAAGTTCCGCGACCAGGTGCGCGCCTACTGGAAAGGCGACGAGGCGATGGTGCCCGATCTAGCGACGCGCCTCACCGGCTCCGCCGACCTCTTCGACAGGCGCGGGCGCAAGCCGTGGTCGAGCGTCAACTTCCTCTGCGCGCACGACGGCTTCACGCTCAACGACCTCGTGAGCTACAACGACAAGCACAACGAGGCCAACGGCGAAGACAATCGCGATGGCCACGGTGACAACCGCTCGTGGAACTGCGGCGTCGAGGGGCCGAGCGACGATCCCGCCGTGAACGAGCTTCGCGAGCGGCAGAAGCGCAACCTGCTCGCGACGCTGTTGCTCAGCCAGGGTACCCCGATGCTGCTTGCCGGCGACGAGTTCGGCCGCACGCAGCAGGGCAACAACAACGCCTACTGCCAGGACAACGAGATCAGCTGGGTCGACTGGGACGCGGCCCGCTCCGACGAGGGGCGGGCGCTGACCGAGTTCGTGCGCATCCTGATCCGGCTTCGGCACTCGCTGCCGATCCTCAGGCGCAGCCGCTTCCTCGACGGGCGCTACGACGCCGAGCTCGAGGTCGCCGACGTCCGCTGGCTGACGCCGGCCGGCACCGACATGGGCGACGAGCAGTGGCAGGATCCGTCGGTGCGGTGCTTCGGGGTCGTGCTCGACGGGCGCGCGCGAACCAGCGGCATCCGCAAGCCGGCCTCCGACGCGACGCTGCTGCTGATCTTCAACGCGCATCACGACGTGGTCGAGTTCGACCTGCCGGACATCCCGGGGCCGGACCAGTGGACCTGCCTGCTCGACACGAACCAGCCCAAGCGCGACGCGCTGCCGGTGTTCACGGCCGGCGATCGCTACCAGGTGACCGGCCGCTCGCTGCTGCTGTTCGCGCTCGAGGCGCAGGGCGAGACGGGCGAACTCTTCGAGCGCCTGGAGCGGCGCCTCACGCGCTGACGCGATGGCCGGCACGCCGGGCCTGCACTTCCCCGTCGCGGTCCGGGCGCCGTGCGCGGGCCGCCGTGCTCGGGCCGCCGTGCTCAGGCCGCTGCGCCCTTGCCCAGCGCGTAGGCGACGAGGAAGCCGGCGACGGTGATCAGGCCTGCGTAGTCGTGGGCGTGCTCGAAGGCCTCGGGGATCATCGTGTCGGCCAGCATCGCGAGGATCGCGCCGGCCGCGGTCGCGTAGGCGATCGCGATCACTTCCGGTGGGAAACCGCCGAAGACCAGGTAGCCGGCGAGCGACGCGAGCCCCGACGCCAGCGCGATGCCGCCCCACACGCCGAACACGTACGCCGGCGATTTCCCGGCACGCCGCATGCCGGCGGCGCTGGACAGGCCTTCGGGCAGGTTCGACAGGAAGACCGCGGCGACCGTCACGATGCTCACGCCCGCGCCGGCGAGCAGGCTCACGCCGATCGCCACCGACTCGGGAACGCCGTCGACCAGTGCACCGATCGCGATCGCTGCGCCCGCGTTCGCGCTGCGCCGATGCGACGACGCCTGCTGGTCGCCGGAGCGCTTCCGATGCCGCCCGCCGAAGTGCGCGAGCGCCAGGTTCGCCAGCGTGAAGACGACGGCGCCGCCGAGAAAGCCAGCCGACGAGGCGACGAGTCCGCCACGCGCGAAGGCCTCGTCCATCAGCTCGACCGACAGCGCCGCGATCAGCACGCCGCTGCCGAAGGACATGACGCCTGCGACGACGCGCGCGGACAGGCTGCTCCAGTAGCCGATCGCGGCGCCGACGAGCAGCGCGCCGCCGGACAGCGAACCCCACCCCAGCGCGTGCCAGGCCCCGGACGTCGTCATCGGGCCCTCGTGCGTCGCGGGTGCCTACGCGGCGCCGCGCGTCGCACGGCGGCCGTTGTCGCCAGCGCCCCCGTCGGAGATGCGCCCGATCCACGCCGGCTTGGACAGGTCGGTCGATTCGATGTCGTCGCGGTCGATGCCCGGGGCGGTCTGCAGCGCCGCCTTGCCCACCTTGACGCGGAGCGTCCGCCGCGCGTCGCCGATGCTGAACTCGTCGGGCCTGAACGCGAAGGTCTTGTCGGACGACGACCACGCCGCGTCGAAATCGATCAGCGCGTAGTGCATGCGCGCACGTGCCAGGTCCATCACCAGGTCGCGCACCTCGCCGATGTCGGCGCCGTCCACGTCGGTCACCTGCAGGCCGACGATCTCGCTCGCCATCATGTAGCGGGGCTTCGGGGAGGCGGCGCGCAAGGGTTCGACGCCCCAGAGGGCATCGAGCGCCTCGAAGTACGAGGGATCCCATTGCGGCACGCGCGCGGGCTCGAAGCCGCGGCCACGCGCCAAGCGCTCGCGCGTGACGTCGACGCGCGCGCGTGCGCGCGGCGACGACGCCGACCCGGGCTCGAGCCGCATCGCACGCAGCGGCACCGCGAAGCGGGCGTCGCCGACGCCCTCGACGCCGTCGAAGGACAGCACCGCGTGCGCGATCGTCCCGGCATCGACGTCGACGACGACGTCCTCGATCCGGCCCGCGGCGCGGCCGTCGCCGTCGACGACGTCGATCCCGGCAAGCCGGCTCGCGCGCAGCGCCTGCAGCGGTCTGGACTCGCCACGCGTTGCCACGCCACCCGTCGCCATGCCGCGCGCGGCGTCGTCGGACCTCGCCTGAACGCTGTCCGCGACCGGCGTCCTGGGGTGGACCGGCCGCGTCATCGCGCAGAGGATCGCCACCGCGATCGCCACCGGTACGCCGATCCGCAACATGTCCCTGTTCATCGCCGTCGCCTCCTCGTGCGGCCGCGCGCCGCGTCCCCGCGCTCGTGCAAGCGGCATTCCCGGGCCGGGCTCAGCGCGTGGCCGTCGACGTCGAGGCAAGCGGCGCGAACAGCCGGTCGCGCACCGAGATCAGGCACAGGGGCGGCACGTCGCGTGCGTGGTAGGACGTCAGCACCTCGGCAGGCACCCGCGCGTCCGGCAGCGCGTCGTCGAAGCCGGGCACCTCCTCGACGTCGACCACCGTCACTGCCGCCGTCGCACCGCGCGCCGCGAACGCGGCCGCGGCCGCGCGCGTGTTGTCGAACTTCACGACCGGGTCGCGCGCGCCGCCGCACAGCAGCGTCGGCGCCTTCGGCGCGAAGTCGAGCGGCGAATTCAGCGCGAGTGCCTGCCGCAGGGCCGACGACGGGTCGCGGGCATCGCGCACGAAGGTGTCGGTCACCAGGTTCTCGAGCAGCAGCGGCAGCTTGCGCTCGACGATCAGCTCCGCCACGGATGCCGTGCCCGGGAGCAGGTTCTCGATCGTCGCGGCGAACGGCGCCTGGAAATACGCCTGCGGCGAGCCATAGAGGTTGCCGTACACCTGCTGGAACGAGGTGACGGCGAAGGGGATGTAGTAGGTCGACCCGATGTCGCCCAGCGGCAGCGCGTCGAGCGCGGAACCCACCGAGCCGACGAGGTCGTACGGCCCCGACATGTGACCCGCCGCCGCGATCGACACGTCGCTCCCCGCCGTGCGTTCGAGCAGTCGCTGCGTCGCCATCGAGGCGTGGCCGCCCTGCGAGTAGCCGGTCAGCAGCACGCCGGTGGCGAGCGGCAGGCCCCGCAGTGTCGCGACCTCGCGGGCGGCGCGGATCGCGTCCAGGTTGGTGCTCGCCTCGCTGTCCGCGACGAGGTAGGGGTGGCGGGGGAAGGTGGACTGTCCGTAGCCGAGATAGTCGGTCGCGACGACGGTGTAGCCCTGGCCGGCGAGCAGCGCCGCGAGCATCCGGGTCTCGAAGCTCGCCGGATCGGCGAGCGTGCTGGTCTTCTCGAGGCTCGTGCCGGGCGTGTAGGCCACCAGGCGCTGCAGCGGCGGGCAGGCGGCGCCGGACGGCAGGAGCAGCGCGCCGCTCGCCGTCGTCTCCTCGCCCGCCGGACCGCGGGTTCGAAAGCGGATCCGCTCGATCGCGACGTCGCAGGCCGAAGCCGGCGTCAGACCCTTCGCCGAACTGGCGGCCACGTCGGCATCGAGCGCCGCGGCCGTCCAGCCGCCGATCGGCGTCGCCTCGAGCAGCGTCGCGGTCGTTGGTGCGGGTGTCGGTGTCGGCACGGGGCCCGGTGCGGGAGCCGGTGTCGGCGCCGTTGCCGGCGGCTGGCTCGACACCGCGGTGTCCTCGTCGTCGCTGCCGCAGCCGGCGAGCAGGGTGGCGCCGAGCGCGAGCGGGAGCAGGCCGGCGAGTGGGGGGTATCGGAGGCGAAGGCGCATGCGGGATCCGGTGCAGACGGGTTGAAGGGCCGGCGCGCTGGCAACGATCGCGCCCGGGCCGACTCGGGCGGTGGAACGCATACGCCGCGCACGACCTGCCGGGGGGCGGGGTTGCTGCCCGCGGCATCCCCGGCGCGGCCATTGTGACGACGATCGGAACACGCCGCTAGAATCGGCCGCGCGATGCTCGACGCCTTGAACCCCCTGATCGAATCCCGCATCCGGGACGCGCAGTCGCGCGGCGAATTCGACGACCTGCCGGGGGCCGGGCGGCCGTTGCCGCTCGACGAGGACCCGCTCGCACCGGCCGAGCTGAAGTCGGCGTGGCGCCTGCTGCGCGGCGCCGGGCTGGTCGGGCCGGGCACGCCGTGCGACGTGCCGATGCCGAATGCCTTCGCGACGATGCTGGCGCTCGTCGACCGCGCGCTCGAGCGTACGCCGGCCGGGCGGCGCCACGCGCTTGCGCGCGACACGAGGCTTCGCGTGCTGCGCGATCACTGGTTGCGCGCGGGCACGCGACGCTGAGCGCGGCGTCGGGCGCGGCGGCGCGCGCCGCCGACGGCGTGTCGCGACCCCGCGACGCCCGGCGCCGGCGGTCGGACGGTGCCGACCGGGCAGGCGCAGCGCCCATGCCGATGTCATCGACGCGACGCCGCCCGGCGCTAAGGTCCGTCCATTGCCGCCGTGATGGCGTGCGCGAAGGGATGGTCGATGAGCCTGTTCGGGGTGTTGAAGTCGAAGGTGGTTGCCGAGTCGCAGCCGGGCGGCGTGCATGGCGCTGGAACGGGCTCGCCGTCGGCGCCGCGCACGACGGCCGAAGCCGCCGGGGCGATCGACGGCGACGGACCCGCGCCCGACGCGGTCGCGCCGTCGCGCTTCACGACGCCGGAGTTCGACGAGTTCGGCGCGCCGGAAGGCGCGTTCGGCCGCTTCCAGCGGCTGCCGGCCGCCGACGGCGACGACGAGCACGCGCGACTCGCCTGCTGACTCGCCCGACTCGCCTGCTGACGGCGGGCCGGTTTGACAGGGCGCGAGCGGCCGCCTAGAGTGGCCGCGTGCCCACCCGATCGACGACTTGCCCCAGCGCCCCGCGCCATGGATGACGCGCGCGCCTCGCCCGGCACGACACGCAGCGCCGACGGGCTGTGGACAGGCCTGAGGCTGGCGTCGATGCCGGCCGTCGACGCCGCGATCCACGTGCGCGACGGCGTCATCGACTGGGTCGGTCCGCACGCCTCGCTGCCGGCGCCGCTCGCGCAGGCGGCGCGCGGCGCGGGCGCGCACCACGACGTCGCCCTCGACGGCCGCCCCGCGCTCGCCACCGCCGGACTCGTCGACTGCCATACGCATCTCGTCTACGGCGGGCACCGCGCCGCCGAGTTCGCGATGCGGCTCGACGGCGCGAGCTACGAGGCGATCGCCCGCGCGGGCGGCGGCATCGTGTCGACGGTCCGCGACACGCGCGCGTCGAGCGAGGACGCGCTGTTCGACGACGCGTCGCGCCGCCTGCGCTGCCTGCTGGACGAGGGCGTCTGCGCGATCGAGATCAAGTCGGGATACGGGCTCGCGCTCGAGCACGAACGCAAGCAGTTGCGCGTCGCGCGACGGCTCGGCGCCGCGCACGGCGTCACGGTCCGCGCGACCTTCCTCGGTGCGCACGCGCTGCCGCCGGAATACGTGGGGCGCAGCGACGCCTACGTCGACCTCGTCTGCAGGGAGATGTTGCCTGCGCTCGCCGACGAAGGACTCGTCGACGCGGTCGACGTGTTCTGCGAGCGCATCGCGTTCTCGATCGCGCAGACCGAGCGAGTGTTCGACGCGGCCGCCGCGCTCGGGCTTCCGGTCAAGCTGCACGCGGAGCAGCTGTCGGACATGGGCGGTGCCGCGCTGGCGGCTCGATATCGCGCGCTGTCCTGCGACCACGTCGAGCACCTGTCGCAGGCGGGGATCGACGCGATGCGCGCCGCCGGCACGGTCGCGGTCCTGCTGCCGGGCGCGTTCTACACGCTGCGCGACACGCAGGTGCCGCCGATCGCCGCGCTGCGCGCGGCCGGCGTGCCCATGGCCGTCGCGACCGATCACAACCCGGGTTCGTCGCCCTGCCTGAGCCTGCTGCTGATGGCGAGCATGGCGTGCACGCTGTTCCGCCTGACGGTGGCCGAGGCGCTCGACGGCATCACCCGCCACGCCGCACTGGCGCTCGGACTGCAGGAGACGCACGGCGTGCTCGAGGTCGGGCGGTCGGCGAACATCGTGTTCTGGGACGCGCGCGAGCCGGCGGAACTGGCGTACTGGTTCGGGCATCGCCCGGTGCGGCGCGTGATCAGGCAGGGTCGTATCGCGCGCTGAGGGCGTCTCGCCGGTGCAGGCGCGTCACTGCGACGATCGAGCGATCCGCTCGGCCACTTCGGCCGCCTTGAGGCGCGCGACCTCGTCGCCCTGGCGCGCGCTCGCCGCATACCACTCGAACGCGGCGCGCAGGTCGACGTCGGTACCGTCGCCGTGTTCGTACATCGAGCCCGCGATGTACGCGGCGGCCGCATCGCCGCCGCCCGCGGCCTCGCGATACCAGTCGAGCGCCTTGCCCAGGTCCTTCGGCGTGCCCCGGCCGAGGAAGTGCTGGGTCGCGGCGGCGACCTGCGCATCGACGACGCCCTGTCGCGCGGCGCGCTCGAACCACGCGAGCGCCTCGGCCTGGTCGGGCTCGACGAGTTCGCCGCGCTCGTAGACCGTGCCGAGCATGTGCTGGGCGATCGCGACGCCGGCTTCGGCGCTCCTGCGCAGCAGCGCGATCGCCGTCGCCTGGTCGGGCTCGTCGCTCTCGTCGCGCAGCCGGATCGCGGCGACGTTGTACGCGGCGAGCGGGTCGCCCGCGTCGGCGAGCGCACGGTACAGGCGCATCGCCTGCGCGACGTCGCCGGCCCGGTAGCGCTCGAAGGCACGATCGCCCGCGACGGGTGCGACGGTATCGGCCTGCACGACATCGGCCTGCAGGTCGCGCGCGTGAATCGACGCCGCCGCCCCGACGAGCAGCATCGCCAACACGGGCAACTGCCGGCACGCGTGGAACAATCCCATAACATCCCCGATTCGACAGGAGCAGGACAGCATGCCATCGACCTTCGCGCGCAGTGCCAATGTCCTTCGAGCGGCCAGGGCCGGGCGGCCGGCGCAGGTGTGGCCACGGTCCGTGTCGCCGGCGCGGCCGAAGGTGCCCGCGCCCGGGTGGCTGCGACGCGCGCGCGCGATGCTGCTCGGCCTGATGCTCGCCGGCCTCTCGGCCTGCGGCTACAACGACATCCAGTCGAGCGACGAGGCGACCGGCCAGGCCTGGGCCGAGGTGCTCAACCAGTATCAGCGCCGCGCCGACCTGATCCCCAACCTCGTCAACACGGTCAAGGGCTACGCCCAGCAGGAGCTCGAGGTGTTCACCCGGGTCACCGAGGCGCGATCGAAGGTCGGGCAGGTCCGGGTCGACCCGGGCGACCCGCAGGCGTTGCGGCAGTTCGAGTCGGCGCAGGCCGAGATGGGCTCCGCGCTGTCGCGGCTGCTCGTCGTCGCCGAGAACTACCCGCAGCTCAAGTCGGACCAGAACTTCCGCGACCTGCAGGCGCAGCTCGAAGGCACCGAGAACCGGATCACCGTCGCGCGCAGGCGCTACATCGACGCGGTCGCCGCCTACAACGTGCTCGTGCGCCGCTTCCCGGTGAACCTCACCGCGATGGCGATGGGCTACGACGTCAAGCCGCAGTTCACCGTCGAGAACGAAGCGGCGATCTCGCGGCCGCCGTCGGTCGACTTCGACCGGCCCGCGCCGGCGAAGTAGGCGCAGGGTGGGCCGCGTCCGGTTGCCTGCGTGCCTGCCTGCCGCGCGCGTGCTGGCCGCGTGTCTGCTGCTGATCGTCGGCGCGGCACTGGTGCGCAGTGCGCATGCCCAGGCACCGCTCGCCGTGCCTGCGCTGACCGCGCGCGTCACCGACCAGACCGGGATGCTGAGTCCGGCCGAGAAGCGGTCGCTGGAGGCGCGGCTGGTCGAGCTCGAGCAGCGCAAGGGCGCGCAGGTCGCGATCCTGCTCGTCGAGACGACGGCGCCCGAGTCGATCGAGGCCTATTCGATCCGCGTGGCCGAGGCCTGGAAGCTCGGGCGCGGCAAGGTCGACGGCAAGGCGGTCGACGACGGCCTGCTGATCCTCGTCGCCGTCCGCGACCGACGGATCCGGCTCGAGGTCGGCTACGGGCTCGAGGGCGCGCTGCCCGACGCGATCGCGCGCAGGATCATCGCCGAATCGATCGCGCCGCCGTTTCGCCGTGGCGCCTATGCCGAGGGCCTGGACGCCGGCCTCGCCGACATCGAGGCGCGCATCGCCGGCGAGCCGCTCCCGCCGCCGTGGGACCCGGCCGCCGGCGCGCGCGCGGGCGATCGTCAGCAGGGCGGCGAGGCGATCGGCATCGTTCCGCTGCTGCTGTTCGCGTTCGTCGGCGCGACGATCCTGTCGTCGATCGTCGGCCGGCTGCCCGGGGCGCTCGCCGGCGGCATCGGCGCCGGCGTGCTCGGCCTGCCGCTGCTGGGCTCGGCGCTGCTCGCCGCCGGCGCGGGACTGATCGTGTTCGTCGCCGTGATGGTCGTCGCGCCGTCGGCACGCCGCGTCAGGCGCGTCGGCAGGCGCACCTACGGTGACGGCCCGGTGATCCTGCCCGGCGGCTGGGGCGGGCGCGGCGGCGGGAGCTGGGGTGGCGGCGGCTTCGGCGGTGGTGGCTTCGGTGGCGGTGGCGGCGGTTTCGGCGGGGGAGGGGCGTCCGGTGGCTGGTGAGCCGCGTCCGGCACCGATGTCGACGATCGCACGCGCGTGGCGTCATCGCTGGTCGACCGAGCGCCGGCTCGCGAGGATCTTCGACGCCGCCGCCTTCGAGGCGGTCGAGGCGGCGATCGCCGAGGGCGAAGCGGTGCATCGCGGCGAGATCCGGTTCGCGCTCGAGGCCGACCTCGACCTGTTCGAACTGCTGCGGGGCCTGCGCGCACGGGAGCGGGCGCTGGCCGTGTTCGCCGAGCACGGCATCTGGGACACCGAGGAAAACAGCGGCGTGCTGATCTACCTGCTGTGGGCCGACCACGCCGTCGAGATCGTCGCCGACCGCGGCGTCCAGGCGCGGGTGCCGCGCGAGGTGTGGCGGCAGTGCTGCGACCTGATCGTCGCCGGTTGCGCCGCCGCCGATGCGGGCGACGCGACGCGCGCGCCGGCTGCGGTGGTCGAGGCGGTACGACGATTGAACGCGGTGCTCGCCGATGCGATGCCGGCGGGGCCCGACGATCGGAACGAACTGCCGAACGCGCCGATCAGTCTCTGACGCGGCGTGAACGCCGCGAGCCGGCCGGCAGGGCGGTCGTGCCCGCCCGCGTCGACGACGAACGCGCGGGCAGCCCGGCCGGCGCGTCGCCGATCGGCAGCGACGCGCTGCTGCGCATCCAGCTCCCGCTCGCGAATGGCCGACGGCTCGACAGCAGCAGCAGGCACGCATCCGAATCGAGACCGAGCGAATAGCTGCTCGAGAGCGCGCGAGCGGAATCCTTGAGCCGCTGGCGCCGCTCGGCGGGATCGCAGACTGCGAGTTCGGCGCGGAAGGCCTCGACCTCGGCGCGAAGGCGATATCGCCTGCTGCTGTAGTAGCGCAGCAGATGGAGCAGCGCGAAGCCGCGCCAGAACTGGCGGCAGTGCGTGAGTTCGTGGACGATCGTCGGCCAGTCCTGCGCGTAATCTTCCCGCACCAGCACGATCGGGCCGAGGCACAGCCCGACGAGCCGGCCCGGCATGCTCTCCAGCGTGAACACGGGAACCGGCACGAGCTTCCAGATGCTGTAGAACTTGACTCTCAATGCTGCTCGGCCTTGGGGTGCGATCGGGTTGAGTGCCTGCGATAGTATAGGGGTCGACCCTCCGGTGGGAATCACCCACGCAGGAATTCGCCTTTGGCTGCAAAGTTTACTGAATCCTCGAAGCGCGTCGGCCGCGGGGCACGCGCGCGTGGCGCGTCGACCGTCGCTGCGCGTATCGGGGCACGGCGTGACTTCCTGCACTGCAGCCGCGACGGCATCGTCGCAGCGGTCGCCGCCGCGTCGTCGGTCTCGCGCGCGACGCCTGTGCTGGCGCGCCCGGCCACGCCCGCCGGGCCGGCGATCGCGCCGCGCTTCGAGCGATGGTTCGACGTGCACTACGGCGAGTACGGCTCGGCGCTTCGCGTCGCCACGCTCGCGTATCGCTTCGAGGAGGAGGACGGCCGCTACCGCGCATCGACCGACGGCGAGGCGGTCGGCATCGTCGCGCTGGTCTACTCGGGCAAGCTTCGGCAGGCGAGTCGCGGCGAACTCGGCGCCACCGGATTGACGCCGCTGCGCTACGTCGAGAAGCGCGGCAAGCGAGCCGAGCGCGCGATCGATTTCGACCCGGCGACGCGGACGATGACCGGTACCGGGGCGTCGGCGCCGGTGCCGTACCCGCCGGCGACCCAGGACCGGCTGTCGATCTTCTTCCAGCTGGCGTGGATGCTTCGTCGCGAGCCCGATCGGGCGGCGATCGGGGGCGCGTTCCGGGTGCCGCTCGCGTCGATGAAGAGCGTCGACATCGTCACGGTCACCAGCGCCGGGCCGGTGACGCTCGACATCGCCGGCGAAGCGGTGCCGACGCTCGCGCTGCGCCTGCGCAACGAGGCGCGGCAAGACGACCCGCGCATCGACGTGTGGCTGTCGGCCGACGCCGACCGGATGCCGCTTCGCATCCGGTTCGAGGAGAGCGACGGTACCGTGGTCGACCAGATCCATCGCCGCAACCGCTGACCCCTGCAACGAGGAAGACGATCCGATGCCCACACGCAACCCCGGCGATGCCGGCGCGCCGGACAGCGCGAACGAACCGCACGATCTCGCGCGCGCGCGCAACGTGCTCGGCGGACCGCTCGCCGCGTGCTCGTACTCGCCGGTCACCGGCTACTTCCGCGACGGCTGCTGCAACACCGACGACAGCGACATCGGCAACCACACCGTCTGCGCGCGCGTGACCGAGGCCTTCCTCGCGTTCTCGCGCGAGCAGGGCAACGACCTCTCGACGCCGGCGCCCCAGTATCGCTTCGCCGGCCTGTCGCCCGGCGATCGCTGGTGCCTGTGCGCGCGTCGCTGGCTCGACGCGCTCGACGCCGGCATGGCCCCGCCGGTGGTGCTCGAGGCGACGCACGAGGCGGCGCTGCGCGTGATCCCACTGGATGTCCTGCTCGCGAATGCGTGGCCGAAGGCCGGCGTGCGATGAACGCGCCGTTGTCGCTCGTCGTGCTGCCGGTCACGCCGTTCGCCCAGAACTGCTCGGTCCTCGGGTGCACCGCCACCTCGCGGGCCGCGGTCGTCGACCCGGGCGGCGACCTCGACGCGATCGACGAGGTGCTGCGCGCGCATTCGCTCGTGCTTGAGAAGGTGCTCGTGACGCACGGTCACCTCGATCACTGCGGGCAGGCGGCCGAGTTCGCCGATCGCCATGCGGTGCCGATCGAGGGCCCGCATCGCGAGGACGCGTTCTGGATCGAGCAGTTGCCGGCGCAGGGTGCGCGCCACGGCTTTCCGGTGCTGCGCGCGTTCGAGCCCGCGCGCTGGCTCGACGACGGCGACGCCGTCACGGTCGGGGCACTCGCGTTCGAGGTGCTCCACTGTCCGGGGCACACGCCCGGACACGTCGTGTTCTTCCAGCGCGAGACGCGGCTCGCGATCGTCGGCGACGTACTGTTCAAGGGCTCGGTCGGGCGCACCGATTTCCCGCGCGGCGACGCCGCGACGCTGGTGTCGTCGATCACCGCGAAGCTGTGGCCGCTCGGCGACGACGTGGCGTTCGTGCCGGGGCACGGTCCGATGTCGACCTTCGGCGACGAGCGGCGCTCGAATCCCTACGTCGGCGACCGCGCCGTCGCTACTTCTTCGCGACGCTTCCCTTGAGGGTCGTGATCCGGTTGAACACCGGCCGATCGCGGCGGTGATCGACGCGATCGGCGACGAACCACCCCTGGCGCTCGAACTGCAGCTGCGTGCCGGCTTCGACCCCGCCGGTCCACGGCTCGGCGAATCCGCGCACGACGCGTAGCGACGACGGGTTCAGGACCGTGATCGGATCGCGCCCGCCGGCATCCGGCTCGCGCTCGGTGAACAGGTGCTCGAACAGCCGGAGCTCGACGGCGATCGCCTCGTCGGCCGAGACCCAGTGGATGTTTCCCTTCACCTTCACCGAATCGGCGCCGGGCGTGCCCGAGCGGGTGTCGGGGAGGACCTTGCAGACCACCTCGGTGACCGCGCCGCTCGCGTCGGTCTCGTGGCGAAGGTATTCGATCACGTAACCGTAGCGCAGGCGCACGCGCTGCGTAGGCGACAGCCGGAAGAATCCCTTCGGCGGGTCGATCGCGAAGTCCTCGCGTTCGATGAGGAGTTCACGGGTCAGGTGGAAGTGCCGCTCGCCGCGCGCGGCGTCCTGCGGATGCACAGGGGCCGACGCGGCTTCGCGCGTCGCCGCGTCGAAGTTCTCGATGGTCAGGCGGATGGGGTCGGTCACGACCATCGCGCGCGGCGCACGCGGCTCGAGGTCCTCGCGAACCGTCTGCTCGAGCACCGCCATCTCGATCAGCTGCGCCGCCTTCGAGACGCCGGCCCGATCGCAGAACAGCCGGATCGACTCGGGCGTGTATCCGCGGCGGCGCATGCCGACGATCGTCGGCATGCGCGGGTCGTCCCAGCCGGCGACGTGGCCGCGCTCGATCAGCTCGCGCAGCTTGCGCTTGCTGGTGATGGTGTACGTGAGGTTGAGCCTCGCGAACTCGATCTGCCGCGGCAGCGGCGCGTCGACGTCGCCGACGTCGGCCAGCCGCGCGAGCAGCCAGTCGTAGAGCGGCCGGTGGTCCTCGAACTCGAGCGTGCACAGCGAGTGCGTGATGCGCTCGAGCGCATCCGACAGCGGGTGCGCGTAGTCGTACAGCGGATAGATCGGCCACGCGTCGCCGGTGCGGTGATGCCGCACCTTGCGGATCCGGTAGAGCACCGGGTCGCGCAGGTTGATGTTCGGCGAACGCATGTCGATCCGCGCGCGCAGCACGTGGCTGCCGTCCTCGTGCCTGCCGTCGCGCATCTCGCGAAACAGCGCGAGGCTTTCGCCGACCGGTCGGTCGCGGTAGGGCGAGTCGGTGCCCGGTTCGGTGAGCGTGCCGCGCCCGGCGCGGATCTCGTCCGCCGACTGGGAGTCGACGTACGCGTGCCCGGCGTCGATCAGGTGCAGCGCGAACTGGTACAACTGCTCAAAGTAGTCGCTCGCGAAGAACAGGTCCTGTTCGCCGTCGGGATGCACCCAGTCGAAGCCGAGCCAGCGGACCGTATCGAGGATCGAGTCGACGAATTCCTGGTCTTCCTTCGCCGGGTTGGTGTCGTCGAAGCGCATGTGGCAGCGCCCGGCGTAGTCGCGCGCGATGCCGAAGTTCAGGCAGATCGACTTGGCGTGCCCGATGTGCAGGTACCCATTCGGCTCCGGCGGGAAGCGCGTGCGGATCACCGCCGGATCCGGATGCGTGCCCCGGTGCAGCGCCGCGACGCCGGGCCGGCCGGCCCAGCCGCGGTTCGCGAAGGCCTCGCGGGCGAGGTCGGCGTCGATCGCCTGGCGGATGAAGTTGCCCGCGGGCGCGGGCTCCCGGGCGTCGGCCTGCTTCGAAGACATGGACGGTGCGAGCCGTCCGGTCAGGTGCCGAGCAGTTCGACTTCGAAGAGCAGCGTCGCGTTCGGCGGGATCACGCCACCCGCCCCGCGCGCGCCGTAGCCCATCTGTGGCGGGATCAGCAGGCGGCGGCTGCCACCGACCTTCATGCCGGCGACGCCCTGGTCCCAGCCCGCGATCACGTGCCCGGCGCCGAGCGGGAAGTCGAAAGGCTGGCCGCGATCCTTGCTCGAATCGAACTTGGCGCCGGCGGTACCGCCGTCCGGGCTCGACGCGTCGGCTTGCCAGAGCCAGCCCGTGTAGTGGACCGTCACGTGGTCGCCCTTCCTGGCCTGCGCGCCGGAACCCTCGACGGTATCGTCGATGCCCAGGCCCGCGTCCGTCATGGTGAAGCTCATTGCTCGTGCACTCCGCGTATCGATTCGGTGCGCGGAAGATAGCACGCCGCGGCCCGCGATCCCGGGCGCGGCGGTGTCCGTGGCGTGAGCAGGCGCTAGTAGGGGTCGACGTTCGTCCAGGCGCCGCGCTTCTCGGGAAACACGAAGCGGTCGTAGTAGTCGCCGAGCAATCCCAGCTCGTTCACCACCTGGAACGGGAATCCCTGCCGCTGCGACCGGTCGTCCATCGTGATTCCCTGCAGCGCGGCGCGGAAGGCGCGGGGATCGCGCCACGCGCCGAGCAGCCGTTCGACGATCAGCGGATGCTTCGCGCAGGTCTCGCGCGGCACGACCGTTTCCGGCAGCGCGAGCAGGACCTTCTGCACGCCAGGCGGCATCCAGCGTGCGGTGAGCGGCAGCGCCTTCAGGCGTTCGCGCTCGGCGTCGCTCAGGTGCTCGATTGACGGCAGCCGGTGCGGCTTCGCGACGGTCGGCCTTCCGTCCGGAGGGGCCGTCGTCGCGTTTTTCGCGGCGAACGCCGACACCGCGCCCGGTGTCGGGTCTGATTTGCCTTGATGTCGAATCCGGTTGAACATTTCGTCTTTCCCGCGATGAGCCGTGGTACCGGCGGGCATGACCCCACCGACGGCAGACTAACGGTCGGCCCGGCCGCCTGAAAGGAACTTTGTCATGACTTTGCACCTCGTCACCGCGCCCGGCGGGACGGTGAACGGTGAGTTGCGGGTGCCCGGCGACAAGTCGATATCGCATCGCTCCATCATGCTGGGCGCGATCGCGGAGGGCACGACGACGATCCAGGGGTTCCTCGAAGGCGCCGACGCGATCGCGACGATGGACGCGTTCCGCGCGATGGGCGTCGCGATCGACGGCCCCGACGGCGGCCGGGTCCGCGTGCAGGGCGTCGGCGCCGGCGGGCTGCGCCCGCCGCGGGGGCCGCTCGATTGCGGCAACTCGGGCACGTCGATGCGGCTGCTCGCCGGTCTGCTGGCCGGTGCCGGCGTGCCGGCGACGCTCGTCGGCGACGCGAGCCTGTCGCGGCGGCCGATGCGCCGGATCATCGATCCGCTCTCGTCGATGGGGGCGCGCATCGAGTCGGTCGACGGGCACCCGCCGCTGACCGTGCGGGCAGCGCCGGGGCGGCTGCGCGGCATCGACTACGCGATGCCGGTCGCGAGCGCGCAGGTCAAGTCGTCGATCCTGCTCGCCGGGCTGCAGGCCGAGGGGCGTACCCGCGTCGTCGAGCCCGCGCCGACGCGCGATCACACCGAGCGCATGCTCGGCGCGTTCGGCGTGACGGTGCTGCGCGACGGCGCGGCCGCGTCGCTCGACGGCGGGCAGCGCCTGCGCGGCTGCGCGATCGACGTGCCGGCGGACATCTCGTCGGCCGCCTTCTTCCTCGTCGCCGCGAGCATCACGCCCGGTTCGGACCTGCTGCTCAGGCACGTGGGAATGAATCCGACGCGGATCGGCGTGCTCCACGTGCTCCGTGCGATGGGCGCCGACATCGTCGAATCCGGTGTCCGCGAAGTCGGCGGCGAGCCGGTCGCCGACCTGCGGGTGCGCGGTGCGGCGCTGCGCGGCATCGAGGTGCCGCGCGAGTGGGTGCCGCTCGCGATCGACGAATTCCCGGCGATCTTCGTCGCCGCCGCCTGCGCCGAGGGCGAGACGGTCGTGCGCGGCGCCGAGGAACTGCGCGTGAAGGAATCGGACCGGATCGTCGCGATGGCCGAGGGCTTTTCGGCGGTCGGCATGCCGGTGACGGTGCTCGAGGACGGGATGCGCATCGACGGCAGGGGCGTGCGCGCACACTGCTTCGGCGGCGGCGACGTCGATTCGTGCGGCGATCACCGGATCGCGATGGCGTTCGCCGTCGCCGGGCTGCGCGCATCCGCGCCGATCCGGGTGCGCGACGCCGCGAACGTCGCGACCTCGTTCCCCGGCTTCGACGCGCTCGCGCGCTCGGTCGGGATGCGGGTCGAGCCGGCCGCGAACGGGCCATGAGCGCACTGGCATGAGCGCAGCGCCGGGCCGCCCCCCGCAAGCTCGCACCGCAG
Source organism: Lautropia sp. (assembly GCA_050248115.1). Lineage (GTDB taxonomy): Bacteria > Pseudomonadota > Gammaproteobacteria > Burkholderiales > Burkholderiaceae_E > Lautropia. The sequence goes on along the minus strand of JBFWSZ010000002.1, from coordinate 709,930 downwards.
CGCGAAGCGCGAAGGTATCCCAGTGAGCGCGCCCGTCCTGACGATCGACGGGCCGACCGCCTCGGGCAAGGGCACGATCGCGGCGCGGGTGGCCGAGCGCCTCGGCTTCCACTACCTCGACAGCGGCGCGCTCTACCGCCTCGTCGCGCTGCAGGCGCAGCGTGCGGGGGTCGACCTCGAAGACCAGTCGCGTCTGGCGCGGCTGGCCCGCGACCTGCGCCCGCTGTTCCAGGGCGAACGCATCTGGCTCGACGGGGCGGAGGTCACCGACGCGATCCGGCAGGAAAGCATCGGGGCGACCGCGTCCCGGATCGCGGTCGTGCCGGCCGTACGGCGCGCGCTCGTCGACGCCCAGCGGGGTTTTCGCGCCGAGCCCGGGCTGGTCGCGGACGGGCGCGACATGGGCACCGTGATCTTTCCCGACGCCGACGTGAAGGTATTCCTGACGGCCGCTGTCGAGTCGCGCGCTCAGCGTCGGCATAAACAGTTGATCGAAAAGGGATTTTCGGCTAACATTGACGAGCTTTCGCAAGTCCTGCGCGAGCGTGACGCCCGCGACACCCAGCGGGCGGTTGCGCCGCTGCGTCCGGCCGATGGCGCGGTGACGGTCGATTCGACCGCCCTCGACATCGACCAGACCGTCGACCTGGTGCTGAAGGCCTGGGCTGCGCGAACGGTCGATCCGCGGTAGCCTGGGCACGTCCCGGCGGCGGCGGCCGGCTTGCGGCGGCGCTTGAACGTCCCGTCCCCCCGATCCTGACTGCCAGGGCGCAGGGGCGGATCTCCCCAACACCATCGGGCGCAAAGCCTGGTGAGACACCCATCAACGGAATCCAATGAGTACTGTCGTTTCCCAAAGCCCCGCCCAGGATGAGAGCTTCGCGGCCCTGTTCGAGGAATCGCTCAGGCGCCAGGAGATGCGCCAGGGCGAGGTCATCACCGCCGAGGTCATCCGCGTCGACCACAACTACGTCGTCGTCAATGCCGGGCTGAAATCCGAAAGCTATGTGCCGGTCGAGGAGTTCTACTCCGACCGGGGCGAACTCGAGGTCGCCGTCGGCGATTTCGTCTCGGTCGCCATCGACGCGCTCGAGGACGGTTTCGGCGAGACGCGCCTGTCGCGCGATCGCGCGAAGCGGCTCGCCGCCTGGGTGCAGCTCGAGCAGGCGCTCGACAGCGGCGACCTGGTCGAAGGCACGGTCACCGGCAAGGTCAAGGGCGGGCTCACCGTCATGACCAACGGCATCCGCGCATTCCTGCCGGGTTCGCTGATCGACACGCGTCCGGTCAAGGACACCACGCCCTTCGAGGGCAAGACGCTCGAGTTCAAGGTCATCAAGCTCGACCGGCGCCGCAACAACGTCGTGCTGAGCCGGCGCGCGGTCGTCGAACTGTCGCAGGGCGAGGAGCGCGCGAAGCTGCTCGAGACGCTCGCCGAAGGCGCGATCGTCGACGGCGTCGTCAAGAACATCACCGACTACGGCGCGTTCGTCGACCTCGGCGGCATCGACGGCCTGCTCCACATCACCGACATGGCGTGGCGCCGCGTGCGTCACCCGTCCGAGGTGCTCCAGGTGGGCCAGGAGATCAAGGCCAAGGTCCTCAAGTTCGACCAGGAGAAGAACCGGGTTTCGCTCGGCATCAAGCAGCTGGGCGAGGATCCGTGGGTGGGCATCGGGCGGCGTTATCCGCAGGGCACGCGCATGTTCGGCAAGGTCACCAACATCACCGACTACGGCGCCTTCGTCGAGATCGAGCCGGGCATCGAGGGCCTGGTGCACGTGTCCGAGATGGACTGGACCAACAAGAACGTCAATCCCGGCAAGGTCGTCGCGCTCGGCGACGAGGTCGAGGTCATGGTGCTCGAGATCGACGAGGACCGCCGCCGCATCTCGCTCGGCATGAAGCAGTGCCGCTCGAATCCCTGGCAGGAGTTCAGCGAGAACCACCGCCGCGGCGACAAGGTCAGCGGCCAGATCAAGTCGATCACCGACTTCGGCGTGTTCATCGGGTTGCCCGGTGGCATCGACGGCCTGGTGCACCTGTCCGACCTCTCGTGGAACAAGAGCGGCGAGGAGGCGGTGCGCGACTTCAAGAAGGGCGACGACGTGTCGGCGACGGTGCTGGGCATCGACGTCGAGCGCGAGCGCATCTCGCTCGGGATCAAGCAGCTCGACGGCGATCCGTTCACCAACTTCGCATCGACGATGGACAAGGGCATGCTGGTCACCGGCAAGGTGTCGGCGGTCGATGCCCGCGGCGCGACGATCAGCATCGAGAACGAGGTCGAAGGCTACCTGCGCGCGTCGGAGATCTCGCGTGACCGCGTCGAGGACGCCCGCACGCACCTGAACGAAGGCGACGAGATCGAGGCGATGATCATCAACATCGACCGCAAGAACCGCTCGATCGCGCTGTCGCTGAAGGCGAAGGAGACGGCCGACACCGCGGAGGCGCTGCAGAAGATGAACGAAACCTCGGCGGTCAGCGGGACGACGAACCTCGGGGCCCTGCTGCGCGCCAAGCTCGACAACCAGGACAATCGCTGATCCACGCGATGCCGTACGGCGCGCAGTCGTCGCGCCGCCTCCGGCGCAACGGGGTCGTCCGGGCATCGCTCGCCCGGCGCCCCGGCCGACCGTTGCCACCGCCACCGAGTGTGCCGTGAATCGAATGTCCGACCTTCTCGATCTCGACGACCAGTCCGCGCCCGGCACGATGACCAAGTCGGAGCTGATCGCCCGGCTGGCCGACCACTACCCGCAGCTCGTCACCAAGGATGCGGAGTACGCTGTCCGAACGATCCTCGAGGCGATGGCCAATGCGCTCGCAGACGGCCACCGGATCGAGATCCGGGGGTTCGGCAGCTTCGCGCTGTCGTTCCGGCCGCCGCGTCTGGGCCGCAACCCCAAGTCCGGCGAGCAGGTGCTCGTGCCGGAGAAGCGCGTGCCCCATTTCAAGCCCGGCAAGCAACTGCGGGAAAGCGTCGACGCGGTGCTGCACGCGCTCTGACGTCGTGATCTCGAACCCAGACTCCGCCTCATCGTCATGCGCCTGATCGCCTGGTTCATCAAGCTCGCCATCTTCCTGGTCCTGCTGGGCTTCGCGCTCGGCAACACCGATCCGGTCAGGATGGGATTCTTCGGGCAGCAGGACATCGCGCTGACCGCGCCGCTGGTCGTGTTCCTGCTGATGTTCTTCCTGCTCGGGCTGCTGCTCGGCCTGGTGACGCTGCTGCCGCGGCTGTACCGCCAGCGTCGCGAGCTCGCGCGCGCGAAGCGCGACTTCGACCGCCTGCAGCGGCTGCGCGAGCCAGACGCGGGAAGCGGCATCCCGGGCGCGTCGGTCACGCCTGCCGGATCGGGTGCCGGCGTCGTCGGCGCGGCGCGCCTGCCGGCGCCCTGACGCGCGTCGAGCGCCGGCCGGCTGCGCGTCCGATCCCCGATGGAGTTCGAGTTCTGGTGGCTGCTCGCGATCCCGATCTCCTTCGCGTTGGGCTGGTTCACCCGAAGCCTAGAGCGGCGTGAGGCGAATCGCGCGGCCGATCGGCCGGATGCCTACCTCAAGGGCCTGAACTTCCTGCTGAACGACCAGCCCGACAGGGCCGTCGACGCGTTTGCCGAAGTCGTCCGGATCGAACCCGAGACGATCGAGCTGCACTTCGCGCTCGGTGCGCTGTTCCGTCGCCGCGGCGAGACCGACCGGGCGATCCGCGTGCATCGCCACCTGGTCGAGCGCGGCGGCCTGCGCGAAGGTGAGCGCGAGAACGCGCTCTTCGAACTCGGCCAGGACTACCTGAAGGCGGGACTGATCGACCGCGCCGAGGACGCGTTCAACCAGCTCGAAGGCACAAGCTACGCGGCGGCCGCAGGCCGCCAGCGTCTCGAGATCGCGCAGATGACCCGCGACTGGCCGAGAGTGATCTCGCTCGCGCAGGACCACGGCGGCGAGGCGAGGGTGATCGCGCACGCGCGCTGCGAGCAGGCGCAGGCGGCACTCGACGCCGGGCAGCCGGCGCAGGCGCGGGACCTCGCCGAACTGGCGCGCGCCGCGATGTTCGAACATCCCCGTCCGCAGATCCTGCTCGCGCAGGCGTTCGCCGCCGGCGGTGACCGGCGCTCGGCGCTTGGCCTGCTCGAGACCCTGGTGGCCGCGAGCCCCACGCACCTGCCGCTGGTCGTTTCCGACTGGCTCGCGTGGGCCGAAGCCGAGCAGGGCACGCCGGGCCTGGTGAAGGCGATCGCCGCGGTCGAAGCGGTCCGCGATGCCGCCGCGTCGCCGGACGTGCTCGTGCAGCTGGCCCGGGCGCGCGAACGGATCGAATCGCCGGCGGCGGCGATCGCGTGGTTGCGGCCGAAGCTCGCCGAGCATCCGTCGCTGATCGGCCTGCAACTGCTGCTGCAGATCGACGACGAGGTGGCGGCGCGTTCGCCGGCCGCCGCCGCGGCGGACGGGCATGCCAAGGACGATCGCGCGGCGATGCAGGCGCTGCTGAAGCGCCAGTCCGACGACCTCTCGCGCTATGTCTGCGGCGTCTGCGGCTTCCGCGCCCGGCGGTACTACTGGCAGTGCCCGGGCTGCAATCGCTGGGACAGCTATTCGCCGCGCCGCAGCGACGACGGGGCGGGCCCGGGCTGAGCGAGGCGTGCGTCACATCGGCGGAGCCGGTACGGCCCGGGCCGTATCGGGCGCTATCGTCGATCACGAGCCTTTCAGACTTTCACAATCCCGCAATCGATCGCGATCGTGCCGGTCTGCGTTCGGCGTTATTCTGCCGTTCGCGTCGATTGCGCTATCGCATCGCGCGTTCGCCCCAGTCCCGACCGATCACCCCCCGGAGAACCTTCGATGAACAAGCTACTCGCCGTGCTCGCTGGCCTGCTGCTGTCGATGAACCTGGCGTTCGCGCTCGACGTGAACACCGCCACCCAGCAGGAACTCGAGTCGATCAAGGGCATCGGCCCGACACTGTCGTCGCGCATCGTCGAGGAGCGAAAGAAGGGTGGCAGCTTCAAGGACATGGCCGATCTCGAGAGTCGGGTGAAAGGCATCGGCGAGAACAATTCGCGCAAGTTCGCCGAGGGCGGCCTGACCGTCGGCGGCGGTCGCGCGTCGAGTGCGCGCAGTGCGGCGTCGGCCGCGACCGGCGGCGCGAAGCCCACGGCTGCCGCGGCGAGCGCGGCCGCGAACGCCAAGGACGCTGCGTCGGGTGCCGCGAAAGGTGCCGCCGACAAGGCCAGGTCGGCCGCGAGCGACAAGGCACAGAGCGCGGCGGGCGGTGCGGTCGACAAGGGCAAGGCCGTGGCGACCGACAAGGCCAAGGCGGTCGCCGGCAAGGCGACCGACTCGGCGAAGGCCGTGGGCGACAAGGCGAAGGCGTCGAAGTAACGCCTCGGGCTGGCTCGGGGCAGGTCGCGACCCGCGGCCCGGCCGAGTCAAGCCGCATGCTCGCGCGGCATCGCGCCGCATGCGATGCTGCCGCGGCCACTTCGCGCGCCGTGCGATCCGACGCCGGATGGGCGTTCGCGAGCCGTAGAATCGGCCGATGCGAGCCTCGGATCGACGCGATCGATGAGCGACGCCTCGGCGCCCGCCTGGGCGGTTCGGGCCGGCGCCTACTGGCGCCTGCTCCGTCTGCATCGGCCGATCGGCACGCTGCTGTTGCTGTGGCCCACGTTGTGGGCGCTCTTCATCGCGGCGCGCGGGGTGCCCGACGCCTACGCGTTGTTCGCGTTCTCGCTCGGCACGCTGATGATGCGCTCGGCCGGCTGCGCGATCAACGACTGGGCCGACCGCCATTTCGACGGTCACGTCGCGCGCACCCGCGAGCGGCCGCTGCCGGCGGGGGCGATCCGTCCGTGGGAGGCGGTGATGCTGTTCGTGGTGATCAGCCTGCTCGCGCTGCCGCTGGTGTTTCCGTTCGGCCCGCTGACCTGGTCGCTCGCGGTGGTGGCCGCGGCGCTCGCCGCGAGCTACCCGTTCTTCAAGCGCTTCTTCTCGATCCCGCAGGCCTACCTCGGCATCGCGTTCGGCTTCGGGATCCCGATGGCGTTCGCCGCGATCCGCGAGACGGTGCCGCCGAGTGCCTGGGTACTGCTGGCCGGCAACATCGCGTGGACCATCGCATACGACACCGAATACGCGATGGTCGACCGCGAGGACGATCTGAAGATCGGCATCCGGACGTCGGCGATCAGCTTCGGGCGATTCGACGTCGCGGCGGTGATGGCGTCGTACGCGCTCGCGCTGCTGCTGATCGGGCTGGCCGCCTGGCTCGAAGGCTTGTGGCCCGGCGTCGTGGTCGGGATCGTCGCCGCCGCCGGCGTGGCGCACCACCACCATCGCCTGATCCGCGGGCGCGATCCCGCCGCCTGCTTCCGGGCCTTCAACCACAACACCTGGTTCGGCGCCGCGATCTTCGCCGGCGTGCTCGCCGGACTGTACGCCGGCGCCTGAACCGGGCGCGGCGTCGCCCCGTTGCGAGGCGCCCGCCGGCCGCCAGCGGCGCGAGGCGCCGTCGCAAGAGCGGATACACTCGCCGGATGACGTCCGAAGCCCTGGTCTGCGACTGGCTCGATCACCTGAATCCCGAGCAGCGGCACGCCGTCACCTTCGACGCGCGAGACGGCGACTCCAGGGACTCGTCGAGGGGGCCGTGTCGGCCGCTGCTGGTGATCGCCGGTGCCGGCACCGGCAAGACGTCGACGCTCGCGCACCGGGTCGCCTGGCTGGTGTTGCAGGGCGCCGATCCGCAGCGAATGCTGCTGCTGACCTTCAGTCGCCGCGCCGCGTCGGACATGACGCGGCGTGCCGAGCGGCTCGTCGCTGCCGTTCGCGGCGCGAACGGCAGCGCGACGCGCCTCGCGTGGGCCGGTACCTTCCACGCGATCGGCGCGCGCATCCTGCGCGAGTGCGCCGAACGCGTCGGTCTCGAGCCGGGTTTCGGCATCCTCGATCGCGCGGACGCGGCCGACCTGATCGACCTCGTCCGCGAGGAGCAGGGCCTCGCGACGCGCGACAGGCGCTTTCCGCGAAAGGACACCTGCCTCGCGATCTATTCGTACCGCGTGAACGCGGGCCTGTCGCTGACCGAGGTGCTCGCGCACGGCTGGCCGTGGTGTGCCGGCTTCGAGGCCGATCTGACGGCGCTGTTCCGGACGTACGTCGAGCGCAAGCAGGCGCAGCACGTGCTCGACTACGACGACCTGCTGCTGTGGTGGCACGGCGCGATGCAGGATGCGGCCTTCGCCGAGGAGATCGGCGCGCGCTTCGACCACGTGCTCGTCGACGAATACCAGGACACGAACGCGCTGCAGGCGCAGATCGTCCTCGCGCTCAAGCCCGACGGCCGGGGCGTGACCGTGGTCGGCGACGACGCGCAGTCGATCTATTCGTTCAGGGCGGCGCAGGTCGACAACATCCTGGCGTTCCCGGCGCGCTTCGACCCGCCGGCGTCGCGGGTCACGCTGCAGATCAACTACCGCTCGGTGCAGCCGGTGCTCGATACCGCCAACTGCCTGATTGCGCAGTCGACGCGGCAGTATCCGAAGACGCTGTGCGCCGAGCGCGGCGGCGGCGCGAAGCCGGTGCTCGTGACGGTGCTCGACGACCGCGGCCAGGCCGACCACGTCGTCGCGGAAGTGCTCCGGCAGCGCGAGGCGGGCGTCGCGCTGCGGCGCCAGGCGGTGCTGTTCCGCAGCAGCCACCACAGCGACCTGCTCGAGGTCGAGCTCGCGCGCCGCAACATTCCCTTCGTCAAGTACGGCGGGCTCAAGTTCCTCGAAGCCGCGCACGTGAAGGACCTGCTCGCGGTCCTGCGCTGGGCCGACAACGCCTACCACGAGATCGCGGGCTTTCGAACGCTGCAGCTGCTCCCCGGCATCGGCCCCGCGCTGGCGCGCCGCGCGATCGACCTGCTGGCGGGGGGCGGCCACCGCTTCGACGCGCTGCGGGCCTTCGACGCCCCGCCGGCCGCCGCCGACGCCTGGGCGTCGCTGGTCGAACTGCTGGTGGCCCTCGCCGATCCCGCAGGCGAGTGGGCGGGCCAGGTCGAACGCGTGCGGCGCTGGTACCAGCCGCTGCTCGAGGCGCGCTTCGACGACGCCTTCGTGCGCGCTGCCGACCTCGACATGATGGCGGCGGTCTCGGGCCAGTTCGCGAGCCGCGAGCGCTTCCTCACAGAGCTCACGCTGGACCCGCCGCAGGCCGGCGGCGACCTGGCCGGCACGCCGCTGGTCGACGAAGACTACCTGGTGCTGTCGACGGTTCACTCGGCCAAGGGACAGGAGTGGGACGCGGTCTACGTGCTGAACGTCGCCGACGGCAACTTTCCGAACGAATTCTCGACCGGCAGCGACGCGGGCATCGAGGAAGAGCGCCGGCTGCTGTACGTCGCCGTCACCCGGGCGCGCGACACGCTGCACCTGATCGAGCCGCAGCGATACTACGTGACGCAGCAGGCGCGGCTCGGCGACCGCCACGTGCACGGTGCACGCAGCCGATTCCTGACGCCGGCGCTGGTCGCGACGCTCGACCGGCACGTCGCGGCCAGCGGCAGCGTCGCCGGCCTTCGCGACGCCGCGCGAAGGGGCGGTCCGGCGCGGCCGGTCGTGCACGTCGGCGAACGCATCAAGGGAATGTGGGAATGAAGCGAAGCGAACTCACCGATCGTCAGTCCTGGCTGATCCTCGGCGGCGCGGCGATGCTGCTGACGCTCGCGATGGGCATGCGCCAGAGCATGGGCCTGTTCCAGCCGCACATGATCCGGGACATCGGCATCACCGCGGCCGACTTTTCCTTCGCGATCGCGCTGCAGAACATCGTCTGGGGCCTGACGCAGCCGTTCTTCGGCGCGATGGTCGACCGCCGGGGGCCGCGCGTGGTGTCGCTGTTCGGCGTCTTCGCGTACGCGAGCGGCATCCTGCTGTCGCTGATGGCGACGTCGGCGACGCTGTTCGTGCTGGGCACCGGCCTGTGCGTCGGCCTCGCGCTGTCGTGCACCGCGTCCAATCTCGCGATGAACGTGACCTCGCGCACCGTGTCGCCGGCCCGGCGCACCTTCGCGATGGGCGCGGTCGGCGCGGTCGGCTCGCTCGGGCTGGTCGTCGCGTCGCCGCTCGCGCAGGGCCTGATCGTCTCGAGCGGCTGGCAGTCGGCGATGATCGCGTTCCTGCTGCTCACGGTGATCATGCTGCCGGCGGCGCTGCTTGCGGGGCGTGCCGGCGAGATCGAGATCGAGGCTGCGCCGAACCGCGCCGACCAGTCGGTCGGCGAGGCCTTGCGCGAGGCGGCATCGCACCGCGGCTACGTGGTGATGGCGCTGGCGTTCTTCGTCTGCGGACTGCAGCTGGTGTTCATCACGACGCACCTGCCGGCGTACCTCGACATCTGCGGCATCGACCCCTCCGTGGGCGCGACCGCGCTCGCGCTGATCGGCCTGTTCAACGCCATGGGCTCGTTCGCGTTCGGGTGGCTCGGCGCCCGGTTCTCGAAGCGCTTCCTGCTCGGCGGCATCTACATGCTCCGATCGGTGTTCATCGCTGCGTACTTCACGCTGCCGCCGACGCCGACGACGACCCTCGTGTTCGCCGCCGCGATGGGGTCGCTCTGGCTCGGGGTGATCCCGCTGATCAACGGGCTGGTGATCCACCTGTTCGGCATGCGTTTCATGGCGACGCTCACCGGCGTCGCGTTCTTTTCCCACCAGATCGGCTCTTTCCTCGGCGCCTGGGGCGGCGGCCTGATCTACAGTTCGCTCGGCTCCTACGACTGGGCGTGGAAATCGGCCGTCGGCATCGGCGTCGTCGCGGGGCTGTTCCAGATGATGATGGACGTTCGGCCCAGCGCGCGGATGCTGGCGGAGCGGGCCTCGGAACCCGGCCTCGGGCACGCGACGACGCTGCAGCCCTCGCGCTGAGCGTCGCGTCGCACCGCCCCTCGCCCCCCGCCCCCGGAGCCCTTCGATGACCGAGCCGCTCTTTCGCGACCAGCCGTACCTGAAATCCACCACCGCCACCGTCACCGGCGTGCGCGAGGGCGTCGTCCACACCGACCGCACGGTGTTCTATCCGGCCGGCGGCGGACAGGCCGGCGACAGCGGCACGCTGCGCTGCGCCGACGGACGCGTGCTGCGCATCGTCGATACCCGCAAGGGCGATGCGGCGGCCGGCGATCCGCCGGACGCGATCTCGCACCGGCTGGAGGAGGGCGCGTCGCCGCCGCAGGTCGGCGAGACGGTCACGCTCGCACTCGACTGGGAGCGCCGCTACGCGATGATGAAGCTGCACACCTGCCTGCACGTGCTGTCCTGCGTGGTGGTCGCGCCGGTCACCGGTGGCAACATCGCGCCCGACAAAGGCCGCCTCGACTTCGACATCGACATGAGCCTGCTCGACGCGCAGCGCATCACCGACGGCGTGAACGCGCTGATCGCGCGCGCGGTGCCGACCGAGACGGTGTGGATCACCGACGAGGCGCTGGACGCGAGGCCCGAGCTGGTGAAAACGATGAGCGTGTCGCCGCCACGCGGGACGGGTCGGGTACGGCTGCTGAAGATCGAGGGCATCGACCTGCAACCCTGCGGCGGCACGCACGTCGCGAACATCGGCGAGATCGGCCGCGTGAAGGTCACGCGGATCCGCAGCGAGGGCAAGCGCAACAAGCGCGTCGAGATCGTGCTGGATCCCGAGCGCTGAGCGCGCGCCGCGCCGCTCAGCCCCGGCCGAGTGCCTCGCCGCGCTCGCGCGCCGCGGTGATCGCGTCGCCGATCGTCGCCTTCAGCCCGGCCCGCTCCATCACCGCGATCGCCGCTGCGGTCGTGCCGCCCGGCGAGGTCACGCGCCTGCGCAGCACCTCGGCCGATTCGTCGGACCCCTCCGCGAGGCGCGCCGCGCCCCGCACGGTCGCGAGCACGAGGGTGCGCGCGGTCGCCGCGTCGAGCCCGTTCGCGATCGCCGCCTCGATCATCGATTCGATCAGCAGGAACACGTAGGCCGGGCCGCTGCCGCTCACCGCGGTCACGGCGTCGAGCAGGCCTTCGTGCGCGATCGGCACGACGAGGCCGGTGCTCTGCAGGACGGCGCGTGCCAGCGCCGCCTGCCCCGCACCGATGCCGGCGGGCAGGAACAGGCCGGTCGCGCCCTCGCCGATCAATGCCGGGGTGTTCGGCATCGCGCGGACGATCACCGGGTGTCCGCCGCTCTCGCGCGCGATCGTCTCGCATCGCAGCCCGGCGGCGATGCTGATCAGCACCGCGTCGGGATTCGACGCGAGCAAGGGCCTGCAGGCGTTCAGCGCGATCGCTGCCTGCTGCGGCTTGACCGCGAGCACCACCGCGTCGAATCGCCCGGCCGGCGGCGGCTCGGGGTCGGCGCCGACGCGGTGGCGCGCCACCAGCGCGTCGCGCACTGCGGCGTTCGGCTCGATCACGTGGATCGTCGCGGCGTCGATCCCGCCCGCGAGCAGGCCTGCGATCATCGCGCTCGCCATGTTGCCGCCGCCGACGAAGAGCGTTCGAGGCGACGGGGCGGCGGCGGGGGGCTGCGGGGCGCTGGCGTGGTCGGTCATGGCGGAGGGGCTCCTTTCGACGTGGCGGGGGTGCGTTGCGGGGCCGACGGCGCGTCCGGCGCGCGCAGCAACCGCAGCGGGTTCAGGCCGCAGGCGAACAGCGCGGCGAAGTAGGTCGCGGCGCCCGCGACGATCATGCCGGCGGCGAGCGCGACGCGCTCGAACGGCCGCTCGCCGAGCGCGATCCAGTCCGCCTGCGCGCGCAGCCACCACAGCATCGCGCCCATCGCCAGCGCGCCGACCAGCACCCGGGCGATGAACGCCGGCCAGCCGGCGAGCGGCGCGTAGACGCCGCGCCGGCGCAGCCCGGCGAGGAGCCAGCCGGCGTTGATCCACGCGGCGACCGAGATCGCGAGCGCGAGCCCGGCGTGCGCGAGGAAGGGCAGGAACACCTGGTTGAGCACCTGCGTGATCGCGAGCACCGCGATGCCGATCTTGACCGGCGTGCGGATGTCGAGCCGAGCGTAGAACGCGGGGGCGAGCACCTTGACGGCGATCAGTCCGAACAGGCCGACCGAGTACGCGGCGACGGCGCGCGCCGTCATCTGGACGTCGGTGGCGTCGAACCGGCCGTAGTGGAACACGAGCGCGGTGATCGGCTCGGCGAGCACGCCGAGCCCGACCATCGCCGGTACCGCGAGCACCGCCGCCAGCCGCAGGCCCCAGTCGAGCAGCGCGTTGTAGCGGTCGGCGTCGCCGGCGGTGTTCGCCCGGGTCAGGCTGGGCAGCAGCACGGTCCCGAGCGCGACGCCGAGCATCGCCGTCGGGAATTCCATCAGCCGGTCGCCGAAGCTGATCCAGCTGACGCTGCCCGAGCGCAGGTGGGATGCGATCTGGGTGTTGATGATCAGGCTCAGCTGCGCGACCGACACCGCGAGCACCGCTGGCCCCATCATCTGCAGCACGCGCCGCACGGCGGGCTCGCGCCACGCGGCGAAGGCCCGCAGGCCGACCCGCGGCAGCAGCCCGATGCGCGACAACGCCCAGACCTGGGCCGACACCTGCGCGACGCCGCCCATCAGCACGCCGGCGGCGAGCGCGTACACCGGCGGATCGAAATACGGCGTCAGCAGCAGCGCGGCGCCGATGAAGCACAGGTTCAGCAGCACCGGCGACGCGGCAGGCACGGCGAAGCGCTGCCAGGTGTTGAGGATGCCGGCGCCCAGCGCGACCAGCGACATCATCAGGATGTACGGAAACATCCACCGGGTCATCACGGTCGCCATCGTGAAGGCGTCCGGGTCGCGGGACAGTCCGCTCGCGATCACCCAGACGAGCCACGGCGCGCCGACGACGCCCAGCACCGACACGACGAACAGGATCCAGAAGAGGGCGGTCGCGACCGCGTCGATCACGCGGCGCTCCTCGGCGCGTGCGGCTTCCGAGTCGGCGCCGCTGCGCTGCTCGGCCTCGGCCCGGGTGGCGGCGAGGATCGGCACGAAGGCCTGCGAGAACGCGCCCTCGGCGAAGAGCCGACGCAGCAGGTTCGGCAGGCGGAACGCGACGATGAACGCGTCGGTCATCGGGCCGGCGCCGAACACGCTGGCGGTCATCGTCTCGCGCACCAGGCCGGTGATGCGCGACAGGAAGGTCAGCCCGCTGACCGTGGCCGCGGCTTTGAGCAGGTTCATCGTGCCGCGATGGTAAGCGACCCGGCCGGCCGGCTTGGCGGGGAGGCGGCGGTCACGCTATACTTTAGGGCTTTTCGGCGCAGGAACCCTGTGCAAAACCCTCCGGATACCCAGGAAGCCCCGACGACATGGCCAACATCGCGTCAGCCCGCAAGCGAGCCCGCCAGGCCGCGAAGCAGAATGCCCACAATACCAGTCTGCGTTCGCGCCTGCGGACCGCGATCAAGTCGGTCCGCAAGGCGGTCGCCGCCGGCGACAAGGCTGCCGCGAGCGAGCAGTTCCGCAAGTCCCAGCGGGTGATCGACTCGATCGCCGACAAGCGCATCGTGCACAAGAACGCCGCCGCCCGCCACAAGAGCCGCCTGGCTGCCGCGATCAAGGCGATGGCCTGAGGTTCAGGCCCGGGCCGGTCGCGCGCCGAATAGCGCCGATCCGACCCTGACGATCGTCGCGCCCTCGGCCACCGCCGGCTCGAGGTCCGCCGACATGCCCATCGACAGCGTGTCGAGCCGCCCTGCGTCGGCTCCCGACGCCCTTGCATCGGCGCGCACCGCGTCGAGCACCCGTGCCGCCTGGGCGAAGCGCGCCCGCAGCACCTCGGTATCGGGCGTGGGCTCCGGGATCGCCATCACCCCCCTGAGCGCCAGCCCGGGCAGCGCCCCGACCGCCCGCGCCAGCGCCCGCGCGTCCTGCGGCGTGCACCCGTGCTTGGACGCCTCGCCCGAGACGTTGACCTGGATGCATACCGGCAGCGGGGCGAGCCCGGCGTCCAGCCGCTGACGCGACAGGCGCTCCGCGATCGCCTCGCGCTCGATCGAGTGCACCCAGTCGAAGCATCGGGCGATCACCCCGGTCTTGTTCGACTGGATCGGGCCGATGAAATGCCATTCGAGCGCCGGCAGGTCCTCCAGCGCGGCGATCTTGGCCTGGGCCTCCTGGACGTAGTTCTCGCCGAACGCCGTCTGGCCGAGCGCGGCGAGCGCGCGCACCGCGTCGGGCGGGAAGGTCTTCGAGACGGCGAGCAGTCGGAGCTGCCCCGGATCACGACCCGCCGCGAGCGCCGCCTGCCGCAGCCGCTGCTGCACGGCCCGATAGCGTGCTTCCAACGTCGTGATGCCGTTCATCGCCTGCCGCCGCCGTTCTGCCTGTTGACCGTCGGTCGCCGTCGCCGCGCCACCTAAGATCGGAGCAGCAATTGTAACGGGACGTCGTTCGACCCCCGTGCCTGCGGACCGGGGCCGGGTGCGCCGAACGGCGATCGGCGTCGTCCAGCCGGAGCGAGCCCGCTTCGTCGACATCGGCGCCGACCAGGGCGCACAGGACAAGACATGGATATCGCAGAACTGCTGGCCTTTTCGGTCAAGAACAAGGCCTCGGACCTCCACCTGTCGGCCGGCCTGCCGCCGATGATCCGGGTGCACGGCGACGTCAGACGGATCAACCTGCCTGCGATGGACCACAAGGACGTCCACGGGCTGATCTACGACATCATGAACGACTCGCAGCGCAAGGCGTACGAGGAGAACCTCGAGTGCGACTTCTCGTTCGCGATCCCTGGCCTCGCGCGCTTCCGGGTCAACGCCTTCGTGCAGAACCGCGGCGCCGGCGCCGTGATGCGGACGATTCCGTCGAAGATCCTGACGCTCGAGGAGCTGAACTGCCCGAAGTCCTTCGTCGAGATCGCGAACCAGCCGCGCGGCCTGGTGCTGGTGACCGGCCCCACCGGCTCGGGCAAGTCGACCACGCTCGCGGCGATGGTGAACCACATCAACGAGAACAACTACGGCCACATCCTCACCGTCGAGGATCCGATCGAGTTCGTGCACGACTCCAAGCGCTGCCTGATCAACCAGCGCGAGGTCGGGCCGCACACGCTGTCCTTCAACAACGCGCTGCGCAGCGCGCTGCGCGAGGATCCGGACGTGATCCTGGTCGGCGAGCTCCGTGACCTCGAGACGATCCGCCTGGCGCTGTCGGCGGCCGAGACGGGCCACCTGGTGTTCGGCACGCTGCACACCTCGTCGGCCGCGAAGACCATCGACCGGATCGTCGACGTGTTCCCGGCGGCCGAGAAGGAGATGGTCCGCGCGATGCTGTCCGAGTCGCTGAAGGCGGTGATCTCGCAGTCGCTGCTGAAGACGAAGGACGGGAACGGTCGCGTCGCCGCGCACGAGATCATGGTCGGCACGCCGGCGATCCGCAACCTGATCCGCGAGGCGAAGGTCGCGCAGATGAACGCGGCGATCCAGACCGGCGGCGCGCTCGGCATGCAGACGCTCGACCAGTGCCTGACCGACCTCGTGCGAAGCAACAAGATCTCGATGGCCGAGGCGCGCAATGCCGCCGCGGTGAAAGAGAACTTCCCCGGCTAGCGACGCGGCCACCGCCAGGAGCGAACGACGATGAGCACGACCACCAGCAGCGCGCCGCACGGCATCGCCCAGGGCCAGCGCCCGGCACAACTCGAACGCGAGCAGGCGTCGCGCTTCCTGCACGACCTCCTTCGACTGATGGTGTCGAAGAACGGCTCCGACCTCTTCATCACCGCCGAGTATCCGCCTGCATTCAAGGTCGACGGCAAGGTGATGCCGGTGTCGAACGTGCCACTGACCGCGCAGCACACGACCGAGCTCGCGCGCGCGCTGATGAACGACCGCCAGGCGGGCGAGTTCGAGGCGAAGAAGGAACTGAACTTCGCGATCAGCCCGTCCGGCATCGGGCGCTTCCGCGTCAACGCCTTCACCCAGATGGGTCGTACCGGCATCGTCTGCCGGGTGATCCAGAGCAAGATACCCGAGTTCGCCGAGTTGAACCTGCCGCCGGTGATGGCCGACCTGGCGATGACCAAGCGCGGGCTGATCATCATGGTCGGCGCGACCGGCTCGGGCAAGTCGACGACGCTCGCCTCGATGATCGGCTACCGCAACTGCAACAGCCACGGCCACATCGTGACGATCGAGGACCCGGTCGAGTACGTGCACCAGCACAACAAGTGCATCGTCACCCACCGCGAGGTCGGCGTCGACACCGAGAGCTGGGAGATCGCGCTGAAGAACACGCTGCGCCAGGCGCCCGACGTGATCATGATCGGCGAGATCCGGGACCGCGAGACGATGGAACACGCGGTCGCGTTCGCCGAGACCGGCCACCTGTGCCTCGCGACGCTGCACGCGAACAGCGCGAACCAGGCGCTGGACCGGGTCATCAACTTCTTCCCCGAGGAGCGCCGCCAGCAGCTGCTGATGGACCTGTCGCTGAACCTGAAGGCGATCCTTTCGCAGCGGCTCGTGCCGCTCGAAGGCAAGAAGGGCCGGGTCGCCGCGGTCGAGGTGATGATCAACTCGCCGCTGATCTCGGACCTGATCTTCAAGGGCGACGTGCACGAGATCAAGGAGATCATGCGCAAGTCGCGCGAGCTCGGCATGCAGACCTTCGACCAGCACCTCTTCGACCTGTTCGAGGACGGCACGATCAGCTACGAGGACGCGCTTCGCAACGCCGATTCGGTCAACGACATCCGGCTGAACATCAAGCTGAACGCCAAGCGCAAGGCGCGCAACCTCAACGACGGCATCGGGCACCTCGAGATGGTCTGATCGCGCGCGCCGGCGCGCGTGAGGTAAAGTCGATCCTCCAGCCGGTCAACGGCGCAGCGGGAGTCGACCATGCGGGCGGACCACAACGAGCTCATCACCCGGGTCGGCCCGGGCACGCCCTGCGGCGCGCTGATGCGCGCCTACTGGCAGCCGGTCGCGCTGCTCGACGAGTTCGATCCGGCGCTGCAGCCGGCGTGCGCCGACCGGCCGCTCAAGCGCGTGCGCATCCTCGGCCAGGACCTCGTGCTGTTTCGCGACGCCGCCGGCCGCTTCGGGCTGATCGATCGGGACTGCCCGCACCGCGGCGCCGACCTGTCCTTCGGCCGCCTGGAAGGCGACGGCCTGCGCTGTCCGTTCCACGGGTGGAAGTTCGCGGCCGACGGCCGCTGTCTCGAGACGCCGGCCGAGCCGGCCGGAAGCCGGCTGTGCGAACGCGTGCGCCAGCGCAGCTACCCGGTCGTCGAGCGCAGCGGCGTGCTGTTCGCGTGGCTCGGCGACGAAGGCACCGTCGCGCCGCCGTTCCCGGCCTTCGACTGCTTCGAGGCGCCGCCGTCGCACACCTTCGCGTTCAAGGGCATGTGGGGTGCCAACTGGCTGCAGTGCGTGGAGGTCGGCATCGATCCTGCACACACGTCGTTCCTGCACCGCTTCTTCGGCGACGCGTCGCTGGAGCAGAGCTACGGCAGGCAGTTTCGAGGCGCGAGCGCCGGTGAGGTCGACGGCGAGCGCTGGCCGATGTCGCGCATCATGCGCGAGTTCGTGCGTCCGGAGATCTCGTTCGAGCCGATGCCCTTCGGGCTTCGGGTCAAGACGCTGCGTCCGATGAACGAGCGCCTCGTGCACGTGCGGATCACCAACGCGATCTTTCCGCAGACCTTCGTGATCCCGTTGTCCGAGACGATCACGATCACGCAGATGCACGTGCCGATCGACGACGTGCACACGTACTGGTACGCGATCTTCACGAGCTTCGCCGAGCCGCTGGACAAGCGCACGATGCGCGATCAGCGCCTGCGAGGCGTCGAGTTGCCCGACTACGTGCCGAAGATGGGTCGCCACAACGACTGGGGCTTCGATCCGAAGGAGCAGGCGACCCGCACCTACCTCGGCATGGGCGAGGACGACATCAACGTGCACGACCAGTGGGCGGTCGAGAGCATGGGCCCGATCCAGGATCGCACGCGCGAGCACCTGGGCACCACCGACAAGGTCATCCTCGCGAACCGGAGGATGCTGCTCGCCGCGATCGAGTCGGTCCGCCAGGGCGGACCGGCGCCCGGCATCGCCGACCCGTCGCTCGACCCGCGATCGCTGCACGGTCCGGATACCGTCGACGGCATCGCACCGGCACGGGATCCGGACGCGTGGTGGCGAGATGCGGTCGCGCGCAAGCGCGACGCGGCGCCCTGGCGCGCCGCGTCGACGCTCGAGCCGGCAGGCGCGTCCTCGTGAGCGGGTGCGATCGGCTGCGCCGCTGCGCGGCGCGCGGCGCGCGGGCGGGGGGCCGAGAATGAACGCGGCGGCCGGCGTCGACCTCGACGCCTGGGCACGGCGCCTCGCCGATGAGCGGATCGACACGATCCGCTTCGCGTGGTGCGACCTGCACGGCGTCACGCACTGCAAGTCGCTGAGCGCGGACGAGTCGCTGCGGGCCATGCAGGCGGGCGTCGGCATGGTCAGCACGCTGCTGCTCAAGGACACCTCCGATCGCACCGCCTGGAAGGTGTTCGAGCGCGGTGGCCTCGACGGCGTGCCGGGCTTCGGGCAGCTCGGCAGCGCGGCGAACCTGCTGCTGTTCGCGGACCCGGCCAGCTTCAGGGTGTTGCCGTGGAGCCCGGGCACCGCGTGGGTGCAGGGGCAGCTGCACCGCGCCGATCGCACGCCGGTCGAGCTCGACACGCGCCGGATCCTCGTGCTGGCGCTCGAGCGGCTCGCGCGCGCGGGCTACGCGCTCGACTGCGGGCTCGAGGTCGAGTTCCACATCTACCGCATCGACGACGCGTCGCCCTCGCTCGATCCGGAGCAGGCGGCGTGGCCGGGGCTGCCGCCGAAGGTGTCGATGATCCACCCGGGCTACAGCCTGCTCGGCGAGGCGTGGGCCGACCTTGCCGACGAGCCCTTGCGCATCGTGCGCCACACCGCCGCCGCGCTCGGGCTGCGGCTCGCCTCGCTCGAGATCGAGCTCGGGCCGAGCCAGGTCGAGGCGGTGTTCGAGCCCTGCGACGCGCTCGAGGCCGCCGACGCGATGGTCCGCTTCCGGAACCTGGTGCGCCAGACGCTGCGGCGCGCCGGATACCACGCGAGCTTCATGTGCCGCCCGCCGTTCCCGAACGTGATGGCGAGCGGCTGGCACCTGCACCACTCGCTGCGGTTGCTGCGCGACGATTCGAACGCGTTCAGGCGCGACGCACCCGCCGCCGGCACCGGCCGGTCCGACGCGGCCCAGCTGCTGTCGCCGATCGGCGACGCCTGGCTCGCCGGACTGCTCGCGCATGCGCCCGCGAGCGCGGCGCTGTGCACGCCGACGACGAACGGCTACGCACGGCTTCGTCCGAACGCGCTCGCGCCGACCGCGATCGTCTGGGGGCGAGACAACCGGGGCGCGATGCTGCGGGTGATCGGCGAGACCGGCGACGCCTCGACGCGCATCGAGAACCGGCTCGGCGAGCCCGCGGCGAACCCGTACCTCTACGTCGCCGCGCAGGTGTACGCCGGGCTGGACGGCATCGCGCGCGGGCTCGTGTCGCCGCGCGCGAGCGACTCGCCGTACGATCCCGCGGGGGCGCGCCTGCCGTCGACGTTGGCCGACGCGCTCGACGCGCTGCGCGACGACGGCGTGCTGCGCGAGGGGCTGGGCGACGGCGTCGTCGCCTGGTTCGATCGCATCAAGCGCAGCGAGATCGCGCGCCGCGCAGCGGCCGAGGATCCGCTCGACTTCGATCGGCGCGAGTACTTCTCGCGTATCTGAGCGCGGCGTGCCGATCGACGACCAGCCGACGCCTGCCGGCGCGGGCGCACTGCGTTCGCAGCGCGGCTTCGTGCTGCACCTGGCCGGACGCGCGTTCGCGGCGCTCGCGCTGCAGATGCAGGTCGTCGCCGTCGGGTGGCAGATGTACGCGCTCACCGGGAGTCCGCTCGACCTGGGCCTCGTCGGCCTGGTGCAGTTCGCGCCGAGCCCGGTCCTGCTGTTCGTCAGCGGCGCGGTCCTCGATCGCGTCGACCGGCGCATCGTCCTGATCGTGTTCCGCACGCTCGAGGCGCTCGCCTGCGGCGGCCTCGCGGCGGCGGCGCTGCACGGCGCGTCGAGTCGCGAGGCGCTGTTCGCCGCAGTCTTCGTGATCGGCGTCGCGCGTGCATTCGAGATGCCTGCGGGCCAGGCGATCGTGCCGCGACTCGTGCCCCGGATGCTGCTGTCGCGCGCGATCGCGACCGCGAGCAGCGTGCAGCAGGTGGCGACGATCGCCGGACCGGCACTCGGTGGCGCGCTCTACCTCGGTGGGGCGGCCGCGGTCTACGGCGTGGCCGCGCTGCTGTTCGCGCTGTCGGCGCTGGTGATGCTGCCGGTCGTCGAGCGCCGCGAGGCGGGCAGCGCGGTCAGGATGAGCGCTGCCTACCTGTTCGGCGGCATCGCGTTCATCCGCAGCCGGCCGGTCCTGCTCGGTGCGATCTCGCTCGACATGGTGGCCGTGCTGTTCGGCGGCGCCACCGCGCTGCTGCCGATCTACGCGAAGGACATCCTGCACACCGGCCCCCAGGGCCTCGGGCTGCTGCGTGCCGCACCCGCGGTCGGCGCGCTGCTGATGGCCACCTGGCTCGCGCGCCGACCGCTTCGCGGCCGGGTGGGGCGCACGATGCTCGCCGGCGTCGCCGCCTTCGGCGTGGCGACGCTCGTGTTCGGCGTCTCGACGTGGCTGCCGCTGTCGCTCGCGGCGCTGGTCGTCGTCGGCGCGAGCGACATGATCAGCGTCGTGATCCGCCAGTCGCTGGTGCAGCTCGACACGCCGGACGCGATGCGCGGGCGCGTGAGCGCGGTGAACGCGGTCTTCATCGGCGCGTCGAACCAGATCGGCGAATTCGAGTCGGGCGTTGCGGCCGCGATCCTCGGGCCGGTGGGGTCGGTGGTGTTCGGCGCACTCGGCACGCTGGCCGTCGTGGCGGTGTGGGCGAAGTGCTTTCCGGCGCTCGCGCGGCGCGACCGCCTCGTTGAGCAGGCCGACGCCGAGGCTGCCGGCCACGGGCCGCCCGCCCGATGAGGCCTCAGGCCGACGAGGCCTCGAGCTGCGTCGCGTGGAAGCGCAGGTGCGACTCGATGAAGCTGGCGATGAAGAAGTAGCTGTGGTCGTAGCCTTCGCGAAGGTTCAGGCGAAGCTCGACGCCCGCCGCCTCGCAGGCCTCGGCGAGCAGTTGCGGCTTGAGCTGCGTGTCGAGGAAGGGGTCCGCGGTGCCCTGGTCGACGAGGATCGGGCCGCCTCGCCAGCCGCGCGACGAGACGAGCGCGCACGCGTCGTATTCGCGCCATCGCTCGCGATCGGCGCCTAGGTAGCCCGCCAGCGCCTTCTCGCCCCAGGGGCAGCGCATCGGCGATGCGATCGGCGCGAAGGCCGAGACGGTTCGAAAGCGCTGCGGGTGCTTCAGCGCGATCGTGAGCGCGCCGTGCCCGCCCATCGAATGCCCGAAGATCCCGGTGTGCGCGACGTCGACCGGGAAATGCTCGGCGACGAGCCCCGGCAGCTCGCCGGTGACGTACGCGTGCATCCGGTAGCCGCGCCTCCAGGGTGCCTCGGTCGCGTCGACGTAGAAGCCGGCGCCGCTGCCGAAGTCGTAGGCGTCGTCCTCGCCGGGGTAGCCCAGTCCGCGCGGACTGGTGTCCGGCGTGACGATCGCCAGCCCGAGCTCGGCGGCGACGCGCTGCGCCCCCGCCTTGACGACGAAGTTCTCCTCGGTGCAGGTCAGGCCGCTGAGCCAGTACAGCACCGGAACCGGTTCGTGCGCGGCCTGCGGCGGCATGAATACGCCGAAGCGCATGTCGGTCCCGGTCTCGGTCGATCGGTGCCTGTGCACCGACTGCACGCCACCGAAGCAGCGGGTCGACGAGACGGTCTCGAGCGTCATGGTCAGAAGGTGACGACGCTGCGGATCGATTCGCCTTCGTGCATGAGGTCGAAGGCCTTGTTGATGTCGTCGATCGGCATCACGTGGGTGATCAGGCTGTCGATGTCGATCTTGCCGTCCATGTACCAGTCGACGATGCGCGGCACGTCGGTTCGTCCGCGCGCGCCGCCGAACGCGGTGCCGCGCCAGTTGCGCCCGGTGACGAGCTGGAACGGGCGGGTGCTGATCTCCTTGCCGGCGCCGGCCACGCCGATGATCACCGACGTGCCCCAGCCCCGGTGCGTGCACTCGAGCGCCTGGCGCATCACGTCGACGTTGCCGATGCACTCGAAGCTGTAGTCCGCGCCGCCCTTCGTCAGCTCGACGAGGTGCGCGACGAGGTCGCCGCCGACCTCCTTCGGATTCACGAAGTGCGTCATGCCGAACTTCTCGGCGAGCGGCTTGCGCCGGTCGTTGAGGTCGACGCCCACGATCATGTCCGCGCCGGCGAGGCGCGCACCCTGGACGACGTTCAGCCCGATGCCGCCCAGGCCGAACACGACGACGTTGTCGCCCGGCTTGACCTTGGCCGTGTTGATCACCGCGCCGATTCCGGTGGTCACGCCGCAGCCGATGTAGCAGACCTTGTCGAAGGGCGCGTCCTCGCGGATCTTCGCCAGCGCGATCTCCGGCAGCACGGTGTAGTTGGCGAAGGTCGAGCAGCCCATGTAGTGGTGGACCTTGCGCCCGCCGATCGAGAAGCGGCTGGTGCCGTCGGGCATCACGCCCTGGCCCTGCGTGCCGCGGATCGCGGTGCACAGGTTGGTCTTCATCGACAGGCAGCTCTTGCACTGGCGGCACTCGGGCGTGTAGAGCGGGATGACGTGGTCTCCCTTCTTCAGCGAGGTGACGCCGGCGCCGACCTCGACGACGACGCCCGCGCCCTCGTGCCCGAAGATTGCCGGGAACAGGCCTTCCGGGTCCGCGCCCGAACGGGTGAACTCGTCGGTGTGGCACACGCCGCTCGCCTTGATCTCGACCATCACTTCGAAGGCCTTGGGACCGTCCAGCTGCACGGTCTCGATGACGAGCGGTTCTCCCGCCTTGTAGGCAACGGCTGCGCGAACGTCCAAGGTCGTTTCTCCTGTCGAATCGGGGGGTGAGCGCTCGATTCTGGCACGAATCGCCGAGGCCGGCAGCGGGCGTGCGCGCCCGTGCCGGTGCGCGCCCGGTGCGCACGGGCGGCATCGGGACGCGTCGCGGCGATCAGTCGGCGGTGCGCGCGACGCCGGCGAGCCGGACGGTCAGCGGGTGATCCGGATGACGCTGGCGTAGTGCCGCCAGCACACGGTCGGCCAGCGCGTGCCTGCCGGTCGCCGTCAGCGCCTCGTGGGCGATCCCGTACGCGACCGGCACCTGCGGATGTCCGCCGAAGCGCCTGTCGAAGCCCGATATCAGGTCCAGCGCGAGTGCCGGCTGGCGATTCGCAAGCGCGGCGCGCGCGAGTCCCACCCGCGCCGCCGGCCCCGGCTCGAATCCGGGCTCGACCGCAGCGCAGTCGCGATACACCAGCAGCGCCTCGTCGCCCGTGCGATGCGAGACGATCGCTGCGAGGTGTGCGCGTGCATTGGCGAGCATCACCTGGCGCGCCGCGTCGTCGTCGACGCCGCGCAGGTCACGGTGCGCCTTCCACGCCTGCGCGGCGGCGTCGGCGGGTGGCGTCGTGTCGGGCAGCGACAGCGGCACCCAGCGCGTCGGCGCCACCGGGTCCGGGTCGGTCGCGCCGTCGCCTGCGCCCGCCGGGTCGGCATCGCGTTCGAGGGTCCGGTCGACGTACGCCAGCAGCGTTGCGAGCGACAGCATCAGCAACGGAAGGACGACCGCGACGGCGATCAGGCACGCGAGCACCGGGTGCTTCGCGGCGGCCTGGGCGAGCGCGAGCGGCGCGAGCACGACGGTCAGCGCGAAGGCGCCGAGGAGGTCGGGCGAGCGGCCGGCGAACGCGCCCCGCAGTGCGAAGAGCAGGATCACGCCGCAGGCCAGCATGACGAGCGCGGGGATCACCATCGCGAGCGTGCCGCCCTTCAGCGCGTTCATCCACGGTATCCGGCGCCCGGCTTCGCGCAGGCTCGACAGCGCCGGCCGCGATTCCACCGCATTGCGCGCGAGTGCCGCGATCGACAGCATGCCCAGTACCGACGGCGTCAACAGGAGGATCGGCACGAACACGATCGCCGCGAAGACCGGCGACTGGCGTGCCGCCAGTTCGTGCAGCCACTGCAGCGACGCGAGCAGCAGCGCGACACCGACGGCCCACGCGCCGCTGGTCAGCGCGGTCCGGCCGAAGGCGATGCCGGCGGGCGACTGCTCGGCGGCGTCGAGGTGCCATCCGCAGTCCTCGCCGCGCGACGTCGCGCGCAGCAGCGGCATCGTCGCCGCCCAGAAGGCGATGGAAAGGATCGCGCTGCCGGCCAGCTTCACGACCGCACCCTGATGCACCCAGGCGAACGCCATCGCGCACGCCTGCCCGAGCAGGCCCGCGACGAGCAGCACGAGCGCACCGACGAATATCCTGCCGGACCACATGCCGATGAGGCCGTGGACGGGCAGCAGGAAGGCGTCGCCGGCGCCGATTGGGATCGACAGCAGTCGGGCCGTCGGCGCGCCGGCGGATTCGCCGGGCCGCGGTGCGTGGTGCTTTCTCATGGGATTCCCCGCTCTGCGCTCGAGGCGGGCGCTATTCGGCGTCGGGACTCAGCCGCCGCGCGGCGGGATGACCCGGAAAGCGGGCGAGCAGCGAGGCCCGGATGCGCCGGGCGCGTTCGGCAAGGCCGAGGGCGTTCAGCGCGTCGTATGCGACCGCGTAGGCGCCGGGCACCCGAGGGTGCCCGGGGAACCGCGCGTCGAAGCCGCTGATGAGCTCGATCGCGGAGCGCGGATCCCCGGCGTCGACGGCCATCCTCGCGAGCTGTACGCGGGCCTGCGGCCCGGGTTCGAAGGACGGGTCGATCGCGATGCAGTCGCGCCAGACGAGCAAGGCCTGCGCGGGGTCGCGGTTCAGGACGATCGCGGCGAAGTGGCGCTTCGCGTTCTCGAGCATCGCGACCCGCGCGTTCGCGTGGTCGAGGTCGCGCAGTCCACGGTGGATCTTCCAGGCTTCGGCCGCCGCGAGTGCGGGGCTCGCGTCGTCCTCGACGGGGTCGCCGCCGGGTGCCGATGCCGCCTGCAGGGCGTCGGGCGGCGTCGCGGCGGTCGGCGCGTGCGCGTCGCCGGCCACGTCGTCCGGCGCGGGATTGATCGTCTTGAGCATGAGGTCGGGGCGGGCGAGGGCGGCGCAGGGGGATCGGGACGGCTCCAGGGTGGCGCATCGCCCGCGCGCTGGCACAGCCGTCGGGTTCGAACGGTCGATCAGCGGCGATAATGGGTGTCCGACGTCGCCCAGGAGCCAGTGATGAACCATCCCGCCGACCTGTCCGAGCGCGCCCGCAAGGACGTCAGCTACCACCTGCATCCGTACACGAACCTGCGCCAGCTCGAGCGCGACGGGCCGCTGGTGATCGTGCGCGGCGACGGCGTGCGCGTGTTCGACGAGGCGGGCAATGCCTACCTGGAGGGCATGGCCGGGCTGTGGTGCGCGTCGCTGGGCTTCTCCGAGCGAAGGCTCGCCGACGCCGCACACCGGCAGCTGCTCGAGCTTCCCTACTACCACTCGTTCACCGGCAAGGTGCCCGGGCCCGTCACCGAGCTCGCCGCGAAGCTGATCGCGCTCGCGCCGGTGCCGATGGGGCGCGTGGTCTTCGCGAATTCGGGGTCCGAGGCGAACGACACCGCGTGGAAGCTCGTGCGCTACTACAACAACGCACGTGGCCGGCCCGGCAAGAAGAAGATCCTCGCGCGCGTCAAGGGCTATCACGGCGTGACGGCCGCGGCGGCGTCGATGTCGGGCCTGCCGACGATGCACGAGGGGTTCGACCTGCCGCTGCCCGGCATCGTGCGGATCGACGCGCCGTACCACTACCAGTTCGCTCGGCCAGGCGAGTCGGTCGAGGCGTTCACGCAGCGGCTGCTCGCGACGCTCGAGCAGCAGATCGTAACCGAAGGCCCCGAGACCATCGCGGCGATGATCGCCGAACCGGTGCAGGGCGCCGGCGGCGTGATCGTGCCGCCGCCCGGCTACTGGGAGGGCGTGCAGAAGCTGCTGAAGGCGCACGACATCCTGCTGATCGCCGACGAAGTGATCTGCGGCTTCGGAAGGCTCGGCGAGTACTTCGGGTCGACCGTCTTCGGGATGAAGCCCGACCTCATCACCGTCGCGAAGGCGCTGACCTCGGCGTACGTGCCCCTGTCGGCGCTGTACGTGTCGCAGGCGATGTACGAGGCCGTCGCCGACGCCGGCAAGGCGCTCGGCCCGTTCGCGCACGGCTACACCTATTCCGGACACCCGCTCGCCTGCGCGATGGCGCTCGAGACGCTCCGGATCTACGAGGACGACCGCATCCTCGATCACGTGCGCAGGGTGGCGCCGGTGCTGCAGCAGGGGCTGCGGCGCTTCGAAGGCCACCCGATCGTCGGCGAGGTGCGCGGGCTGGGCCTGATCGGCGCGGTCGAGCTCGCCGAGGATCCCGCCGCACGCAAGCCCTTCGACCCGAAGCGAGGGGTCGGGCCGTACCTGGTCGCGCGGGCGCAGGCGCACGGTCTGATCCTGCGCGGCCTGGCCGGCGACGCGATCGCGTTCTCGCCGCCGCTGATCATCACCGAGGCCGAGATCGGCGAGATGCTCGAGCGCTTCGGCAGGGCGCTCGACGACACCCTCGCCTGGGTTCGAGGCTGAGGTCCGCGCGCGAGCGCACGGCGCCCAGGCGCCGTGCGCTCGCTGCCTACGCGCCGCCCGCGCGGCGCGCGCGGCGCCTGCCGAGCGCGAGCCAGGTCGCGAGCGTCGCGCCGATCACCAGGAAGCTCACCAGCGTCGTCAGCGTGCCGAGCGCGTAGATGACCGGCGTCGTCACGGTCGTCGTCAGCCCCTGGAGTTCGAGCGGCAGCGTGTTGACGTCGCCGATCGCCTGCGCGGTGCGCGCGATCTCGTCCCACGACAACGTGAAGCCGAACAGCCCGATCCCGACGAGCGCCGGCGCGATCAGCGGCAGCACGACGTGCCGGATCGTCTGCCACGGCGACGCCCCGAGATCGCGCGCGGCCTCCTCGACGCTGTGGTCGAAGCGGTTGAAGATCGCGAACATGATCAGCAGGCCGAAGGGCAGCGTCCAGGTCAGGTGCGCACCGAGCGCCGACGTGTACAGGCCCATCGTCGTCGTGAAGCGCTCCTGCAGGTCGACGAGGTCGAAGGCCTGCGCGACCGACTTGACCGCCTGGTCGAGCAGCCTGAATTCGAGCCCGATGCCCAGCGACACGACGATCGACGGCATGATCAGGCTGGCGACGGTCACGAAGAACACGATCGCGGCGCCCCTGAAGCCCTTGCGGAACGCGAGACCGGCCAGCAGCGAGAGCAGCACGGTGAGCACCATCACGACGAGTCCCAGCGCGGCGGACCGGCGGAACGCGGCCCATATGTCGATCACGCCGATCCCCTCCATCAGCTTCTCGTACCAGTGCAGCGACACGCCGCGCATCGGGAAGGTCATGCCGCCCTCGGGGCCCTGAAGGCTGAGCACGAGGATCGTCAGCGTCGGGCCGTAGAGGAAGAGCACGAACAGCGCGACGAACGCGGCGAGCAGCCAGAAGGTGCGACCGCGGGGGCCGTCGGCTGCCGGACCCGAGAGACTCTGCGCCGCCATCAGAGCTCCCGCCTGATGTCGATCGCGCGGGTCAGCGCGACGATCATCATCATCACGATCGCGAGCAGCAGCACGGCGTTCGCCGCCGCGACCGGGAACTGCAGCGCCGAGGTCTGCGTCTGGATGATCTTGCCGACCGACGCGATCTGCTGTCCTCCCATCACGCCGATCGTCACGAAGTCGCCCATCACGATCGTCACGACGAAGATCGAGCCGATCAGGATGCCGGTCCTGCTCAGCGGCACGATGACGTTCACGAGCGTCTGCCAGCCGCTCGCGCCGGCGTCGCGCGCGGCCTCGATCAGCGATCGGTCGATGCGCATCATCGAGTTGAAGATCGGCACGATCATGAACATCGTGTACAGGTGCACGAACGCGAGCACCACCGAGAAGTCGGAGAACAGCAGCCACTCGAGCGGCGAGTCGACGATCCCGGCGCCGACCAGCCACTGGTTGACGAGGCCGTTGCGCCCGAGCAGCGGGATCCACGAGATCATCCGGATGACGTTGGACGTCCAGAACGGGATCGTGCACACCAGGAAAAGCGCCGTCTGCATCGCGAGCGTGCGCACGTGGAACGCGAGGAAGTACGAGACGGTGAAGCCGATCGCGAGCGTCGCCGCCCAGACGATCAGGCAGAACTTCAGCGTCGACAGGTAGGTGCGCACGGTCGTGCAGCCGTAGCTCGTGTCCGAGCAGCCGGCGAAGATCTGCGCGTAGCCCTTGAGCGTGAACGACGGGATCATCTCGTATTCGTTGTAGTCCCAGAAGCTCACGACGACGATCAGCACGAGCGGCACGACGAAGAACACCGCGAACACCAGCGCGTATGGCGCCGCCTGCCACCAGGCAGGCAGCGCACCCCGGTGCACGCCGGCCGTCGCGCTAGGCGGCGACGAACTCATTCCACTTCTGCACCATGTAGTTGTTCTCGTCCATCACGGCGTTCCAGCAGGCGATGCCACCCATGCGCTGCTCGTAGGAGCCGCCGTCGCGCACCTTGCCGGCCTTCTCGATCATCGATCCGTCCGGCGCCTTGATGTCCTTCTCGGCCGGCTTGCCCTCCATCCAGTAGGCCCACTCGTAGGGCTCCATCTTCGCCTTCGCGGTCTCGAGCACGGCCGAGTAGTACCCCTGGCGGTTCAGGTAGGCCCCTGCCCAGCCGTCGAGGAACCAGTTGATGAACTCGTAGGCGCCGTCGAGCTTCCTGCCCGACAGCGTCGTCGGCAGCCCGAAGCCGGAGGCCCACGCGCGGTAGCCTTCGGCGAGCGGCTGGTAGATGCAGTCGATGCCCTGCGATCTCACCTTCGTGACGGCGGGCGACCACATCGACTGGATCACCACCTCGCCCGAGGCCATCAGGTTCACCGACTCGTTGAAGTCCTTCCACAGCGAGCGGAACTGGCCGGCGCGCTTCGCCTCGATCAGCGTCTTGATCGTCAGGTCGATCTCCGGCTTCGTCATGTTGCCCTTGTCGGGGTACTTGTGGATGCCCGAGGCCTCGACGACCATCGCGGCGTCCATGATGCCGATCGAGGGGATGTTCAGGATCGAGGCCTTGCCCTTGAACTCGGGGTTCAGCAATTCCTTCCAGGACCCGATCGGACGCTTGATGAGGTCGGGGCGGATGCCCAGCGTGTCGGCGTTGTACGTCGTCGGGATCAGCGTCATGTACTGCGTCGGCGACGCCGAGAAGGCCTTCGACTTCTCGGCCTCGAGGAACATCACCTTCTTCGGCGCGGTTCCCTGGTCGCCGACCTTCTTGCCCGCGACCTCGCCGCGGGTGAAGAGCGGCGTGATCTTGTCGGCGTTCTTGATCCGCTTCGCGTCGATGCCCTTGATGTTGCCGGTGGGCACGATCTTCTTCAGCGAGAAGTACTCGGTGTCGAGCAGGTCGAAGCTGTTCGGCGCGGTGATCGCGCGCTTGCTGACGTCGTCGGTCGTGACCGGCACGTACTGGATCTCGATGCCGGTGTCGGCCTTGAAGCGTTCGGCGATCGCCTTGTCCTGGTTCACCGCCGTGCCCAGGTAGCGCAGCACGATCTTCTCCTGCGCCTGGACGAAGGGAAACGCCGCGGCTCCGCCGGCAGCGACGCCGCCCTTGAGCCAGGCGCGCCGCGCGCGCGAGCGTGGCTGGCACGCGGCAGCGGGCGCGGGGAGGGTGGAGGGGGTTTGCCGGGTGTCTCGCGTCATGCGGGTGCTCCTCGATGCGGGGGTTGGGTGGGAACGACTTCGGACGGGTGGTGAGAGCGAAGCTTCAGTCGAGCGGATGCAGGTCTGCGGCGTCCCATGACAGGCGCACCCTCGCGCCCGGCTCGAGGGCGTTGCCCGCCCACGCCGACTCGGGCAGCAGCACCGTCAGGTCTTCGTCGCCGGCGCGCGCGCCGATCGCGACGTGCGTGCCCTGGTATTCGATCGTCGTGAGTTCGGCGTCGATCGCGTCGGCAGCCGGCGGATCGTTCGCGCACAGCGGCGCGATCCGCGTACGGTCGGTTCGCACGACGGCGCGACCGGCGCCGCGCGCGATCACGTTGTGGCCGCCGATGAAGCGTGCGACGAACTCGGTCGCCGGGCGGTTGTAGAGCGTGCGCGGGTCGGCGCACTGCTCGATGCGGCCGTGGTTCATCACCACGATCGTGTCGGCGAGCGCCATCGCCTCGTCCTGCGAGTGCGTGACGTGGATGAAGGTGAACCCGAGCCGGCGCTGCCACCGCTTCAGTTCGCCGCGCATGCGCACCCGGAGGAACGGGTCGAGCGCGGACAGCGGCTCGTCGAGCAGCAGCACCCGGGGCTCGGTGATCAGCGCGCGGGCGAGCGCGACGCGCTGCTGCTGGCCGCCGGAGAGCTGTGCCGGACGACGGTCGGCCATCGCCGACAGGTCGACCATCGCGAGCAGATCGCGCGCCTTCGCGTCGCGTTGCACGCGCGGCTCGCCGCGCATCTTCAGGCCGAAGGCGACGTTCTCGAGCACCGACAGGTGGGGGAACAGCGCATAGCTCTGGAACATCATCGCGGTGCCGCGCTGCGACGGCGGCAGGTCGCCGATCGAGCGGCCGCCGAGGTTCACCTGGCCTTCGCTGATCGTCTCGTGCCCGGCGATCATCCGCAGCGTCGAGGTCTTGCCGCAACCCGACGGACCCAGCAGGCAGACGTAGCGGCCGGCCGGGATGCGCAGTTCGATCCGGTCGACCGCGGCGACGTCGCCGTAGCGCTTGGTCAGCGCGAGCAGTTCCAGCGACCCGTCGTCGGCCACCGCCGGCGGGCGGGCCGGATCGGTCCTGGATGCCTGGTCCGCGATCCGCATGTCGCCGTCAGAACGCCGCGACCGCGCCGTCCGAACGCGGATCGGCAGCGCCCTCGAGACTGCCGTCGGGTCGCGCGACCGCGCAGCCGGCATGGCCGCAGGCCTCGTCGAAGGCGTCGATGACCTCGACCGCGTGCCCCATCGCGGCGAGCCGCTCGATCGTCGCCGCCGGAAAGCGGCTCTCGAGCTTCAAGGTGTCCGAGGACTGGCCCCAGGTCCGGCCGAGCAGCCAGCGCGGCGCGTCGATCGCATCCTGCGGGTTCATGCCGTGCACGACCGTTCGCGTGAAGACCGCGGACTGGGTCTGCGGCTGGCCGTCGCCGCCCATGTTGCCGTAGACGATCGTGCGCCCGTCGGCCAGGTGCGCGAGCGCCGGGTTCAGCGTGTGGAACGGCTTCTTGCCGGGCTCGAGCGCGTTGATGTGCGCGGCATCGAGCGAGAACGACGCACCGCGGTTCTGCCAGGTGACGCCGCTCGCCGGCAGCACGATGCCCGAGCCGAACTCGTGGTACACGCTCTGGATCATCGACACCGCATTTCCGTCGCCGTCGATCACGCCGAGCCACACGGTGTCGCCGGGGCCCTTGCCGGTCCCCCACGCGGCGGCGAGCGTCG
The DNA here is from genome assembly GCA_050248115.1 of Lautropia sp. Lineage (GTDB taxonomy): Bacteria > Pseudomonadota > Gammaproteobacteria > Burkholderiales > Burkholderiaceae_E > Lautropia. Next base: position 678,333 of record JBFWSZ010000002.1, on the reverse strand, counting down.
GATCGACCGTTCCCGCCATGCGCTCGAGCGAGGCGCCCGACAGGAACTCGCCGGGCTCGACCCGCATGTGCCGCGGATCGGTGAGGTGCGCGTCGCGGATGCGGAACGCGCACTTGGTGGCCTCGACGGCCGCGTGCACGTAGTCGGCGCCGAGCGGGTCGGTCCGGGACGCCGGCAGGCGGTCCATGATGCCGAGGATCATCAGCGAGACCATGCCCTGCGTCGGCGGCGGCATGTTGTACAGGCGTCCGGCCGAGTGCGCGATCGACAGCGGTTGCCGATCGACCGCGCGGTGCTCGGCGAGGTCGGCGCGCGTCAGCGGACTGCCGAGCGCCTGCAGGTCGTTCGCGATGCTCGCCGCCAGGTCGCCGACGTAGAAGTCGTTCAACCCGGCGTGCGCGAGCCGCTCGAGCGTCGCCGCGAGCCTTGGCTGGCGCAGCAGCGTGCCGACGGCCGGCACCTCGCCGTCGGGCATGAAGACCGGCGCGAAGCCGGCGATCTCGGCGAGCTCGCCGCGCCTTGCGTGGGTCGTGCGCGCCTGGCCCGCGGTCACCGGCGCGCCGTTCGTCGCGTAGTCGATCGCGTCCGCGAGCAGGCGCGACAGCGGCATTCGCCCGCCGAGCCGTTCGCTCGACAGCCGCATGCAGCGCGCCCACGCGCTGATGGTGCCCGCGACGGTGATCGCCGCGGACGGCCCCCGGAACGGGATCGCCGCGGCGTCGGGGTAACGTTCGCGCGAGACGCCGCGTGCGGCGGCGCCGCAGCCCTCGACGCCGAGCACCTCGCGAGGCCCCTGGCCGCCCAGCGACATCAGCCAGAAGCCGTCGCCGCCGATGCTGTTCATGTGCGGATAGACGACGGCGATGGTCGCGGCTGCCGCGACCATCGCCTCGATCGCGTTGCCGCCTTCGCGCAGCACGCCGATGGCGGACTGCGACGCGAGTGCATGCGGCGCGACCGCGATCCCGCGGCGTCCTCGGACGGGGTTGCTCATGGATGGTGGCGGCTGGCTGGCGGCTGAGGGGATCGATCGGACGCGCCACGGCGGCGCGATGCGCGGACGAACGCAAGGGCTGTGCCAGATGGGGCGTACCAGATTCGGCCGCAACCGACATGGCCGGCGAGGCGGGCGAGGCGGCGAGGGCTTGCCGGGCGGCATGGCTCGTGCTTCCATCGCCGTCCTGGAACGCGTCGAGCAGCGGAGGATCGAGGATGGACGAACGCGCGAAGCATGACCCATCGGAGTGCGCGGCGTTCGACGCGGCGGGCCTTCGCCGGGTCGTGTTGCGGATCGAGTGCACCGGGACGGTGAATGGCGGCACCGGCGAGAAGCCAGTCGTGCACGGCCTCGGCGCGCGTCGCGGCGAGTGGCCCGGTATCGCGCCCGTCCAGGGCCACCGATACGGGGTGGCAGCTTGAGGCACGGTCGATGAACGGCGTCCCGAATGCCGGCGCGAGCGCGCGCTACCTCGGCCGGTTACCCTCGCACGACAGATTCGACTACAGCCCGATCACGCGGCGCGATCCCTACGCGTGGCCGAGCGGCCGCGGCCTCGCGGTGTACCTGGGCCTCAACGTCGAGCACTTCGCGTTCGGCGAAGGGCTCGGCGCCTGCATCGGGCCGGCGTCGCCGCCGCCCGACGTGCTGAACCACAGCTGGCGCGAATACGGCAACCGGGTCGGGGCGTGGCGCTGCCTCGCATTGTTCGGGCAGCTCGACCTGCCCGCGGCGGTGCTGCTGAACACCGCGCTGTGCGAGCACTGCCCCGAGCTCGTCGAGGCCTTCGTCGCGCGAGGCGACGAACTGATCGGCCACGGCCACAGCAACGCCGAGCGCCAGGGCGAACTGGGCGAGGCGGCCGAGAAGGCGCTGCTCGCGCACTGCCGGGCGCGGATCGAGGCGTCGGCCGGGGTCGCGCCGCGTGGCTGGCTGTCGCCGTGGATCTCGGAATCGCCGCTCACGCCCGACCTGCTGCAGGAGACCGGCTACCGGTACACGCTGAACTGGTGCCACGACGACCAGCCGCTGCCGATGCGCACGCGCAGCGGCGAGCCGATCTGGGCCGTGCCGTATCCGCAGGAGCTCAACGACATCCCGATGATCGTCGCGAGGCAGATGGACGCGAAGGACTTCGCGCAGATGATCGTCGACCAGTTCGACGAGATGCGGATGCAGGCGCGCGAGCAGCCGCTGGTGATGGGGATCGCGTTGCACCCGTACATCGTGGGGCAGCCGTACCGGCTGCGGCACCTGCGCCGCGCGCTCGAGCACCTCGCGCGTGCCCGCGACCGCGGCGACGTCTGGTTCACCACGCCGGGCGCGATCGTCTCGCACTTGGACGCGATGGCGGGTGCGCGATGACCGAGCTCGACTTCCGGACGCTGACACCGGCGCAGTGCTACAAGCTCATGGTGAACCTGATCGTGCCCAGGCCGGTCGCGCTGGTGACCTCGCTCGGCGACGACGGCGTGGTGAACGCGGCACCGTTCAGCGTCTTCAACATGGTCGGCGAGGATCCGCCGCTGGTGATGGTCAGCGTCAACAAGCTCGAGGGCGGCGCCTTCAAGGACACCGCGCGCAACATCCTCGCGCGCGACGAGTTCGTCGTGCACATCGTCGACGAGGCGACGGCCGCGGCGATGGACGCGACGGCGGCGACGCTGCCGGCGGATCGCAGCGAGCTCGAGGTCGCCGGATTCACCGCGGTACCCGGCAGGGTCGTCGGCGTGCCGCGGATCGCCGAAGTCCCGATCGCGTTCGAGTGCGTGCGCACCGAGACGATGGAGTCGGCGAGCCGCTTCGTGTTCTTCGGGCGGATCGTCTGGCTGAGCGCGCGCGACGGCATCGTCGACGTCGCGCGTGGCCGTGTCGACTACGACCGCTTCCGCCCGATCGGCCGCTTCGGCGCCGGCGACTACGTCCGCCTGCGCGATCGCTTCGGCGTCGTCGACGGCCGGTGCGTCCCGGCTGGCCCGCCCGTTGCTTGATCGGTTATTCTGCCATCCACCTGAGGAGGAAACGACATGTTCGACGTATCGCGGCTCTGCCGCTCGATGGTGCTGCCGATCGGCCTGACGCTTGCCGCCGGTGCGGCGCTCGCGCAGGACAAGCTCGTCGCCGGGGTCGACGGCACGTTCGCGCCGCACGCGATGCCGAAGATCGGCGGCGGTGTCGAAGGCTTCAACATCGACCTGATCGAGGCCATCGGCAAGAAGATGGGCCGCAAGATCGAGATCTTCGCCGGCGAGTTCTCCGGCCTGATTCCCGCGATGAGCGCCGGCAAGATCAGCTTCGTCGGCGCGCCGACGACCGCCACGCCCGAACGCGCGAAGAACCTGCTGTTCACCGAGGGTTACCTGAACACCTACTATTCGTTCGTGATGCCGGGCAACGCGCCGGACATCGCGACCCTCGAGCAGCTCAAGGGCAAGACGATCTCGGTGAACAAGGGCTCGGCCTACGAGAAGTGGGGCGACACCAACAAGGCGAAGTACGGGTTCGAGGTGGTCGCATTCCCGACCGCCACCGACGCCGTGCAGGCGGTGCTGTCCGGGCGTGCCGACGCGAGCATGTCCGGCAATACCGGGTCGGCATACGCGGTGCTCAAGGCGAAGCCGCGGATCAAGCTCGCGACGCTCAAGGTCGACGAGGGTCTCGTGTGGGCCGCGGCATTCCGCAAGGACGACGCCGCGCTGCGCAACGCGGTCGAGGACGCGATCGAGTGCCTGAAGAAGGACGGCACGATGGCCAAGCTGTCGCAGAAGTGGTTCGGCCTGACGCCGGGGCCCGAAGAGGCCGCGGTCAAGGTGTTCCCGGGCCACGGCGTCCCCGGCATGGACGGCTACGATCCCACGCCGAGCAAGGCGAACTGCACGTGAGGCCGGAGGTGGGCGGCTTCGAGCAGGGCGGGGCGCGCGACGCCGGTACGCGGGCGGCGATCCTCCAGGTCCAGGGGCTGCGCAAGCAGTTCGGAACGACCGAGGTACTCAAGGGAATCGACCTCGACCTGCACGCCGGCGAACTCGTGTTCCTGATCGGGCCGTCCGGCTCCGGCAAGTCGACCCTGCTTCGCTGCTGCAACCGCCTCGAGGAGCCCAGCGCCGGCTCGATCCGCATCGAAGGCGTCGACCTGATGGGCGCTTCGGTCGACATCAACGCCGTGCGCCGGCGCATCGGCATGGTGTTCCAGTCCTTCAACCTGTATCCGCACCTCGACGCGCTCGGCAACGTGTCGCTCGCGCTGCGCATGGTGCTGCGCAAGCCGCGCGCCGAGGCCGACGCGCTCGCGCGCGACGCGCTCGCCCGGGTCGGGCTGTCGCAGAAGGCGTCGAGCTTTCCCGGCCAACTGTCCGGTGGCCAGCAGCAGCGCGTCGCGATCGCGCGCGCGCTCGCGCTCGAGCCGGTGCTGATGCTGTTCGACGAACCGACGAGTGCGCTCGATCCCGAACTCGTCGGCAGCGTGCTGGCGGTGATGCGCGAGCTGCGCGAGACCGGGATGACGATGCTGGTCGTGAGCCACGAGATGCGCTTCGCGCGACAGGCCGCGGACCGGGTCGTGTTCATGGACGGCGGCGCGATCCTCGAGGAGGGCGAGCCGCAGCGGTTCTTCGAGTCCGCCTCGCATCCGCGCGTGCGCGAGTTCCTCACGACGATCGCGCACTGAGCGGTTCCGAGGCCGATGGCGACGATCGAGGCGACAGGCACTGCCGGCGGCTTGGCCGCGGGCATCGCGAACCTCGCCGACAACTTCTTCAACCTCCAGATCATGGCGCAGTACGCGCCGAAGATCCTCGACGGCTTCCTCGTCACGGTCTGGCTCGCGCTCGCCGTCGTCGCCACCGGGATCAGCACCGGGCTCGTGCTGGCGATCCTGCGCGAGCGCCGATGGCGGGTGCTCAACGTGTTCATCGTCGTGTTCGTCGACGTGATGCGCGCAGTGCCGCCGCTCGTCATCATCATCGTGCTCTACTTCGCGCTGCCGGCCGTCGGCATCCGCCTGTCGGGCGTCGTGTCGACCTGGCTCGCGCTGTCGATGGTGCTCGCCGCGTACGCCGAGGAGATCTTCCGTGCCGGGATCCTCGCGGTGCCCAAGGGCCAGATCGAGGCGGCGCGCAGTACCGGGCTCACGCCGCTGCAGGCGATGCGCGCCGTCGTGCTCCCGCAGGCCGTCCGGATGACGATCGCGCCGCTGACGAACCGGACGATCGCGATCACGAAGGGCACCGCGCTCGGTGCGGTCGTCGCGGTGGGCGAAATCCTCTACCAGGCGCAGGCCGGGTATTCGTTCTCGTACAACCCCTCGCCGCTCACCCTCGGCGCCATCGCCTATCTGGTGCTGTTCCTGCCGGTCGTGTGGTTCGGTCGCTGGGTCGAGACCCGCTTCGCGTGGCGGCGCTAGCGTGAAGACCGTCGTCGACAACTTCCTCAATCCGGAGATCCTCGCGCAGGTGTGGCCGATCCTGCTGCGCGGCCTGTGGGTCACGCTGCAGCTGTGCGCCGTCGTGATCCCGCTGGGGCTCGCGGGCGGCCTCGCGCTCGCGCTCGTCTCCACCGCGCGCCGGCGCTGGGTGCGATGGGCGGGCGTCGTCTACACCGACTTCTTCCGCGCGTTCCCGCCGCTGGTGCTGCTGCTGTTCGTCGCGTTCGGTCTGCCCTTCGTCGGCATCGACGCCGGCGCGGTCGGATCGGTCGCGATCGCCTTCCTGCTGAACACGTCGAGCTACTACGGCGAGGTGATCCGCGCGGGCATCGAGAGCGTGCCGGCCGGGCAGGCCGAGGCGGCGCGGTCGACCGGGCTGACCGAGGCGCAGGCGATGCGTGCGGTCGTGCTGCCGCAGGCCGTGCGCAACGTGCTTCCGGACCTGGTGGGCAACACGCTCGAGGTGATCAAGCTCACCTCGCTCGCGAGCGTCGTCGCGATGCCCGAGCTGCTGTACACGGCACGGCAGGCGCAGTCGATCACCTACAACGCGACGCCGGTGATCGCCGCCGGCCTGCTGTACCTGGCCCTGCTGTGGCCTGCGGTCAGGTGGCTGTCGCGCCTCGAGCACCGCCACGCGAAGGTGCACTAGCGGACCGCTGCGTGCCGCTGCAGCGAACCGCTGCGTGCCGGTCGCCGCACGGGCCGGCACCGGGCCGGCGCCGGGCCGGGCAGAAGTCCTCGAGGTCAGAGCTCGTCGATGTCGGCGAGCAGCGTCGCGGCCCGCTCCCGGATCGCGCTGCGCTCGCGCGGATCGAGTCTCGCGACCTGCTTCGCCATCAGTGCGGTTCGCGGGTTCGCGGCGAGTTCGACCGCGTGTCGATCGAGGAAGTACCAGTACAGCGTCGTGAACGGGCACGCCGGACGATCCGGCGCGGCGCCGCGCGACGGCTTCGGTGCGTACCGGCAGTGGCGGCAGTGATCGCTCATCCGGTCGATGTACGCGCCGGAGGCGATGTAAGGCTTGCTGGTGAAGCGGCCGCCGTCGGCGAACAACGCCATGCCCGCGACGTTGGGCAGCTCGACCCACTCGACCGCGTCGACGTAGATCGCGAGGTACCACTCGGCGACCCGGCGGGGATCGACCTCGGCGAGCAGCGCGAAAAGGCCGGTCACCATCAGCCGCTGGATGTGGTGCGCGTAGCCGTGGCGCAGCGTCTGCCCGATCGCCTCGCGAAGACACGCCATCCGGGTCTGGCCGTTCCAGTACCACGCGGGCAGCGGCCGCGCGTGTCCGTAGTGGTTCGCCGACGCGAGCCCCGGCATGTCGCGCCAGTAGACGCCGCGGATGAACTCGCGCCAGCCGAGCACCTGGCGGATGAAGCCCTCGACACTCGCGAGCGGCGCGTCCGCCCGCCGGTACGCGTCCTCGGCCGCGGCGATCACCTCGCGCGGATCGAGCAGGTGCAGATTCAGGCTGGTGGAGAGCAGCGAGTGCCAGCCGAAGGGCGTCGCGCTCCACATCGCGTCCTGATGCTCGCCGAAGTGCGGCAGGCGCGACGCGACGAAGACCGACAGCGCCTCGAGCGCCTGTTCCCGCGTCACCGGCCAGCGGAACGCGTCCAGCGAACCCGGGTGCGAGCCGAACCGCGCCCGAACCTCGTCGATCACCTGCCGGGTGAGCGCGTCGGGCGCGAAGCCTGCCGGCGGCGGGATCGGCCCGGGACCCTGGCGTGGGTAGGCGCTGCGGTTGTCGGCGTCGAAGTTCCAGCGCCCGCCTTCGGGCTGCCCGTGCGCATCCAGCAGCACACGGTGGCGGCGCCGCATCTCCCGGTAGAAGTGTTCCATGCGAAGCGAGCGTCGTCCCGGCCCCGCCCACCGTGCGAAGTCGGCGCGCGAGCAGAGGAAGTGAGGGTCGTCGAGCATCAGCAGGTCGACGCCGGCGCTCGCCGCGGCCGACTCGATCGCGCGGGCGACCCGCCATTCGCCTGGCTCCAGCATCCGCAGTGCTCGCGGCCGCTCGCGCCGCAGGACGTCGTGCAGGCGGCCGGCGAGCGTCGGTTCGGCGACGTCGCCGAGCGCGAGGTAGTGCACCGTGAAGCCGCGTGCGCGCAGCGCATCCCGGAAGTGGCGCATCGCCGCGAGGAACAGCGCGATCCGTGCGACGTGGCTCCAGACGTGGGTCGCCTCGCCCGGTGCTTCGATCATCAGCACCGCGTCCTGCGTCGGATCGATGCCCGCGAGGGCCGGACTGTCGTGCGTCAGCTGGTCGCCGAGCACGAGCACGAGATCGCGCACGGTCACCCGCGCGGCCCTGCGCGCGTGCGAAGGCGCAAGACCTCCCGCACCGCGCGCGCCCGATGCGGACACGCGGCGAGCGGGGGCGTCACCGTCGCCGGGTCGGCGGGGTCGTGCGTGTCGTCGAGGGTCGAGAGATTCATCATGTCTGCGGCCGGTGCCGGAACCGTATCGCGGCTATGGCGGCGGTGGCCGCGATCGCCGGCGCAGATCGTCGGCCCTAGCCTAACAGGGCCGCAAGCATCGCGCCCGGGAACGACACCTGCCGCTGCCGTCGGAATGACATCTGTAGTCGCACCGGTCACGCCATCGTAGGACACATCGCCTATGATGGTCGCCAGGCAGCGCCGGTGCGGTTCGAGGTGCCGGTGCGACTGTTCCGATGGAGGGAACCGCATGCCCGTTCCGTTCTTCCTCCTCGCGCTGCTGGTCGTCGTCGCCGTCGGCACGGTCGCCGGCGGCGCGTATGTCTGGTGGAGCCGCCGCGCCGAGCGCCGCGACCCGGTGCTGCGCTGGCACCAGCGACACGTGCGTGCGCTCATGCATCGCGAACAGGACGAGGGGGGAGATTTCCCGCAGACCGTCATGCACCCGCTGAGCGACTGGCAGAAGCCGCCCGACGAGGCGCGACACGGCGCCGGCACGCCGGACCGGCGCACGCCGCAGCCCGCCGAGCCAGGCCGAAGCTCGCGGTCCTGAGGGGGCTCGGCGGCGACGCACGGATCGCGCACGCGCGGCTCGCACGCCCGGGCTGCCCGACGGCGGTTGCGCCCCCGCGGGGCCGGCACGCTAAACTAGCGCAGCTCCAGACGCGCCCGGAGGCGCCCGTGCCGCAACGAATCCTCGTGATCAACCCGAACTCGACGACCCGCGTGACCGATGGCATCGATCGCGCGTGCGAACCGCTGCGGATGGCCGGCGGACCGGCGATCGAATGCGCGACGACGGCCGAAGGCCCGCCCGGGATCGAATCGCAGCGCGACGTCGAATCGGTGGTCGCGCCGCTGGTGGCGACGGTCACCGCGCGCGACGCGGACGTCGACGCGTTCGTCATCGCCTGCTACAGCGATCCCGGCCTGTACGCGTGCCGCGAAGCGACGCGCAAGCCGGTGCTCGGGATCGCCGAGTGCGGCTGGCTGACGGCGCTGACGCTCGGCCAGCGCGTCGGCGTGATCGCGATCCTGCAGCGCTCGATCCCACGACACCTGCGCGCGGTCGGTGCGATGGGCCTCGCCGACCGGCTCGCCGGCGAGCGGGCGCTCGGGCTCGGCGTCACCGAGCTCTCGGACGAAGGTCGAACGCTCGGGCGGATGATCGAGACGGCCTTCGCGCTGCGCGATCAGGACGGCGCCGACGTGCTGGTGATGGGCTGCGCCGGGATGGCGGCGTACCGCGATCGACTTCAGGCGAAGGTGGGCATACCGGTCGTCGAGCCCACGCAGGCAGCCGTCGCGATGGCGATCGGGCGGGTGCGCGTCGGCTGGTGAGCGGCGCGCGCGTGGCAGGCGTGCGTCGCGGGCGCGCGTGACGCGCGCCGTCGCGCCAGGCCTCAGTCGTTGGCCGGCGTCACCTCGACGCCGGTACGCTCGACGATCAGCCGGTAGTGTTCCGGGCGGCGGTGCGCCGCCAGGTTGAACATCGTCCGGCGCAGGTTCTCGCCGAGCGACAGGTCGGCGTCGTGCACGATCACCTCGTCCTCCTCGGACACGCTCTTCGCGACGATCTCGCCGGATGGCGCGACGATCACCGAGTGGCCGAACATCCGGAAGCCGTCCTCGAAACCGCACTTCGCCGTCTCGACGAGCCACACGGCATTCTGGAACGCCATCGACTGCGCCATGATCAGGTGATGGTGCACCCGCAGCGCCGGAGGTTCCGGATAGTGCAGGTTCTCGGTCGGCGTGTTGAAGCCGAGCGTGACGATCTCGGCGCCCTGCAGGCCGAGCACCCGGAACGCCTCGGGCCACCGGCGGTCGTTGCAGATCAGCATGCCGGCGATCGTGTCCATGAAGCGGTAGACCGGAAAGCCGAGATTGCCGACCTCGAAGTACTTCTTCTCGAGGTGCTGGAACGCCGCCTGCGGCTTGTGGTCCGCGTGGCCGGGCAGGTGGACCTTCCGGTACTTGCCGACGATGCGGCCGTCGGGCGCGACGAGGATCGCGGTGTTGTAGCGGTGCGTGCCGTCGGCTTCGGTGGCGAGTTCGGCGTAGCCGAGGTAGAAGCCGACGCCGAGCCGTTTCGCCTCGTCGAACAGCGGTCGCGTCCGCGGCGACGGCATCTCGCGTTCGTAGAAGCGCTCGTCGGCTTCGGCCATGTCCTCGGTCCAGTAGCGAGGAAAGAAGGTCGTGAGCGCGAGTTCCGGAAACACGACGAAGCGCGCGCCGCGCGATGCGGCGCTGCGCAGCATCTCGACGAGGCGGCGCACGACCGATTCGCGACTGTCGGCGAGGTTCACCGGACCGAGCTGCGCGGAGGCGATCACGAGGCGGCGCCGCGAGGCGCCGGAGGCGGGGGTGTTCATGTCGACGTTCTCCGTTTCGTTCAGCGTGGCAGCGGCGTGCCCCACGCATCGAGTTGCGCGATCTCGGGCACCTGCAGCCCGGCCGGCCGGGCCGATTCGGCCGGCTCGCGTGCGAGATAGCGCCCGCGACCGCGGGCCGCGTGCAGCTCGCCGTTCTCGACGATCACCTCGCCACGCGACACGACGATCTCGGGCCAGCCGGTGAGCACGCGTCCTTCGTACGGGGTGTAGCCGACCGCGTCGTGAAGCATCGACGCGGTGACGGTGCGCTTGGCGTTCGGGTTCCACAGCGCGAGGTCGGCGTCGGCGCCGACCGCGATCGCGCCCTTGCGCGGTGCGAGGCCGTAGAGCCGCGCGTGGCTCGTCGAGGTGAGCTCGACGAAGGCCTCGAGGCTCAGGCGGCCGGTGCCGACGCCTTCGGTGAACAGCAGCGGCAGGCGCAGTTCGAGGCCTGGGACACCGTTCGCGATGTCCTTGAAGGTGGTCTTCTCGCCCTTCGGGAGCTTGCCGCTCGCGTCGAAGCGATACGGTGCGTGGTCCGACGAATAGACCGCGAGCGAACCGTCCTGCAGGCCCTGCCAGCACGCCAGTTGCGCCGCCTCGTCGCGCGGCGGCGGGCTGCAGCAGAACATCGCGCCGTCGAGCCCCGCGCGGTCGATGTCCTTCGCCGTGAGGAACAGGTACTGCGGACAGGTCTCGCCGAAGACCTTCAGGCCGCGCGCGCGCGCCTGGCGGATCGCGTCGATGCCTTCGGGCGTGGACACGTGCACGATCAGGATCGGTGCGTCGACGAGCGCGGCGAGCGCGATGACGCGGTTGATCGCCTCGGCCTCGGCACCGCGGGTGTGGCTGATCGCGTGGTAGCGCGGCGCGGTGTTGCCGGCCGCGACCATCTTCGCGGCGAGCCATCCGATCATGCCGTGGTTCTCGGCGTGGACCATCGTCAGCGCGCCGTGCGCGCGCGCGACCGACAGCACGTCGAGGATCTGCTCGTCGGTCAGGCGCATCCGGTCGTAGGTCATGAACAGCTTGAACGAGCGCAAGCCCTCGCCGATCGCCTGCGGCAGATGGTCGCGAAGCGTCTGCTGCGAAGGGTTCGCGACGATCAGGTGGAACGCGTAGTCGATCACCGCCTTCTCGCGCGCGCGGGCGTGGTAGTCGGCGAGCACGTCCGGGATCAGCATCTCGCGGTGCTGCGCCGCGAAGGAGATGGTGGTCGTGGTGCCGCCGAAGGCGGCGGAGACGGTCGCGCTGTGGAAGTCGTCGGCGCACATGATGCCGAAGCTCGAGACCTGCTCGATGTGCACGTGGCTGTCGATGCCGCCCGGCATCAGGTAGCGGCCCGACCCCTCGATTTCCCGCCGCCCCGCGCCGCCGACCGAGCCGATCGCGGTGATCGTGCCGGCGTCGACCGCGACGTCGCCGCTGACGATGCCGTCGGCGTTGACGATGGTGGCGCGGCGGATCACGAGGTCGTGTTCGTTGGCCATGGCGGCTCCGGCAGATGGGTTGAGCGGGCGACGCCGCGATCATACGGTATCGTGGCGGCCGTCGCCGCCGAGCCTTGGGCCGGCTGCGCGTCTTTCGGTACGGCTCTTGCTTCGACCTCCTGCGTCAACCCACGTTCACCAGGAGCGCGCATGCCGGACAAGTCGAACACGGAGTTCTCCCACGTCAAGCCCGCCGATACCGAATGGCGGGGCGACGGCCTGCGGGATTTCTTCCTGTACCGGGATCTCGGCGTCGCCGGCGCGACCCACGGACGCGTGATCGCGCACCTCGTGAAGGCGAACGCGGCGCCGGACAAGGGCACGGGCTGGCACCGTCACGAGGCGGAGTTCCAGATCGTCTACATGACGAAGGGGTGGGCGCGCTTCATGTACGAGGGCAAGGAGACGCTGGTCGAGGCCGGCGACTGCGTGCACCAGCGTCCCGGCATCGTGCACTACCTGTTCGACTACTCGCCCGACATGGAGTACCTCGAGATCGTCGGGCCGGCCGACTTCAGGTCGGTCGACGTGCCCGGAGTGGCCGAGGTGCCGAAGCCGACGCCTTGGCCTTCGGCGCCGGGCGGGGCGGTGGGCTCCTAGAAGTCCATGTCGAGTTCCTCGATCTCGTCGGGTTCGAGCCGGGCAGCGGCGATCCACTCGACCATCTCGGGCATCGCGACGACCGTCGCGCAGTAGCCGGCGCACGCGGCGGGCAGCCCGACGTCGTAGGTGAGGAAGCGGGTCGCGACCGGCGCGAACATCGCGTCGGCCATCGTGCGCGTCGCGCCGAACAGGTACGGTCCGCCGTAGCGATCGAGGCAGTCGGTCCAGATCTCGACGATGCGCTCGATGTCGGGTAGCGCGCCACTCCAGACCTTGTGCGCCGGGAAGCGCGCCTTCAGGTTCATCGGCAGCGCCGAGCGGAGGTTCGCGAAGCCGGCGTTCATCTCGCCGCAGATCGACAGGCAGTGCGCGCGCTCGATCCGGTCGGCCGGCAGCAGGCCGGCGTCGGGCCTGATCTCGTTCAGGTACTGCGCGATCGCGAGCGTGTTCCAGACCTTCGCGCCGTCGTGACGCAGGCAGGGCACGCGGATCGACGGACTGAGCAGCAGCAACTCGCGACGCGCGTCGGCGTCGTCCGGCGACACCATCACCTCGTCGAAGCGCAACCCGGCGAAGCGCGCGAGCAGCCATCCGCGCAGCGACCACGACGAATAGTTCCTGCTGCTCAACGTGAGCGTCGTTCCGGACCCTGGTGGTGCCGACACGGTCCCGGCGGCCGGCGCGCGCCTCGCCGTCGCCGCCTTCGCCGGCGACGCCCGGGTTCGCGTGCTTCTCGGGGCCTTGGGCGGGGTGGCGACTGAGGCGGGCATCGGGCGTCTCCGTGGGCGGGTGGTCGGTGCGGTCGGCTGCAGTCGGTGCAATGCAAGCGATGTGCCACGTCGTTGGCGCGCTTATTGCGTGCGATTCCCGCGCTCACCACGCAGCCATCGGAGGGTGCCGATGATGTACGACCTGTTCCAGACGTGCAGCGACCTCGCCGTGCCGGCCAGGGCCTTCGCCAGCCTGGCGGTTCCGCTGTGGCTGGGCAATCGCATGGACGAGATCGCGCCTGCGGCCACGCGCCGGATGGTCGCCGACTGCAAGCTGATCGAGCTGGCGCAAGTCACGCACGAACGGCCGCCGTGGCGCATCGACGCGGTGAAGGTCGGCGGGCGGCTCGTGCCGGTCTCGGAGGAGGTGACGCTCGCGACGCCCTTCGCGCAGCTGCGGCGATTCCGCAAGGCCGGCGCCGACGAGCAGCCGAAGGTGCTCGTCGTCGCACCGATGTCGGGGCACTTCGCGACGCTGCTGCGCGACACGGTGCGCACGCTGCTCGAGGATCACGACGTCCACGTGACCGACTGGCGCAACGTGCGCGACGTCCCGCTGTCGGCGGGCCGCTTCGGCCTGGACGAATACACGCAGCACCTGATCGACTTCCTCGCCGCGATCGGGCCGCGTGCGCACCTGCTCGCAGTGTGCCAGCCGTGCGTGTCGGCGCTGGCCGCGGTCGCGGTGATGTCGGAGGATCGGCACCCGGCGACGCCGGCCAGCCTGACGCTGATGGCCGGTCCTATCGACTGCCGGATCGCGCCGACGGTGGTCAACCGGCTCGCGACCGAGCGACCGTTGTCCTGGTTCGCGCGCAACCTGATCAGCACGGTGCCGTGGCGTCACGCCGGGCGCGGCCGACGGGTGTACCCGGGCTTCGTGCAGCTCTCGGCATTCATGAGCATGAACCGCGAGCGGCACGTCGACGCGCTCCGGTCCTACCACCGCCACCTGCTCGACGACGAATTCGAGAAGGCCGAAGCCACGCGCACCTTCTACGAGGAGTACCTGGCGGTCGCCGACCTGTCCGCCGACTTCTACCTGGAGACCGTCGACCTGGTGTTCCAGCGCCATGCGCTGCCCAGGGGGGAGCTGATGTTCGACGGGCGCCGCGTCGATCCGGCGGCGATCCGGCGCACTGCGCTGCTCACGGTCGAGGGCGAGCGCGACGACATCTGCTCGATCGGCCAGACGCTGGCCGCGCACGACCTCGCACGCAGCCTCCGCCCGCACCTGCGCACGCACTACGTGCAGCCCAACGTCGGCCACTACGGCGTGTTCAGCGGCAGGCGCTGGCAGAACCAGGTCTATCCGGTGGTGCGCAGCGTGATCCGTCTGAGCGCCTGAGCGCGCGCCGCGTTCAGCGCCCGCTGCCTGCGAGCCACGCGCGCCAGCCGCCGGTGTGCGTGATGTCCTCGGCGCCCTCGAGCCCGGACGGCTCGCACACGAAGCCCTGCACCCAGGTCCCGTCGGCGAGCTCGATCGAGCCGATCGCGAGCGGCGGCGGCACCAGCGCGACGAAGCCGCCGAAGGCGCTGGCGGGCATCGACCAGACCTCGAGCGTGATCGGCGCGCCGCCGCGCGCGCCGAGCCTGAGCAGGCCGGGCTTGGCGGGTCGGGTGCCGGCGAGCGCGTACAGCCGATAGGCGTCGCTGGTGGTCGTCGTCTCGACGAGGCGCGCGCCGCGCTCGGTCAGCTGCGCATTCAGCGGCATGCCCGAGAGATGCGCGCCGACCACTGCGACGCGCACCTGCGAGCGCTGCGACAGGCCGGCGATCGGCTGCGGCGGCGGCAGCGGATGCCCGCCGGCCCCCTGCGACAGCCCGCTGGCGTGGTGCACGCGCTGCCCGAGTCCGGCGAGCTGCCAGTCGCTTCCCGCGGGCCCGATCAGGCTTACCCCGAACGGCAGTCCGTCCTCGCGCAGGCAGGTCGGTATCGCGATCGCCGCCATGTCGAGCAGGTTCACGAAGCTGGTGTAGTGCCCGAGCCTTCGATTCAGCGCGACGGGGTCGGCGAGCAGCTGCGCCTGCGAGAGGTGTCCGGGGCAGGTCGGCACGACGAGCACGTCGATGCGCTGCCACAGCGAGCGCGCGTCGCGCGCGAGGCGGGCGAGTTCGGTCAGCGCGTCGAACACGTCGGCACCGCCGTAGCGGCTGCCCTCGGCGATGATGCCGCGCACCGGCTCGATCAGCCCGCCGGGCCAGGCATCGAAGAAGCTGCGGATCGCGGCGTGGCGCTCGGCGAGCAGCGCGCTGCCGTACAGCAGGTCACCGGCGCGCGCGAGCGGCGCGTAGTCGATCACGACCGGCGTGCCGCCGAGTTCGCGCAGCTGCTCGACCGATCGCTTCCACGCCGCGGCCTGCCGCGTGTCGCCGAAGAAGGGCACGTCGTCGGGCACGCCGAAACGGAATCGCTGCGCGATCGGGACGTCGGCGAGCGCGAGTTCGCGCGAGAAGGGATCGGCCGCGTCGAAGCCGATCGCGGCTTCGAGCACGCGGCACGCGAGCCCGACTGTGGGTGCGAAGATCGACACGCAGTCGACGCTGCGCGCGGCCGGCACCACGCCGTTCGCGCTGACCAGCCCGCGGGTCGGCTTCAGCCCGACGATGTTGTTCAGCGCCGCGGGCACGCGACCCGAGCCGGCGGTGTCGGTGCCGAGCGAGAAGTCGGCTTCGCCGGTCGCGACGACGTAGGCCGAGCCGGAACTCGAGCCTCCGCTGATCAGCGCCGGGTCGAAGGCGTTGGGCACCGCACCGTAGGGGGATCGCGTGCCGTTCAGCCCGCAGGCGAACTGGTCGAGGTTCGTCTTGCCGATCGCGATCGCGCCGGCGGCCTTCAGCCGTGCGACGACGGTCGCGTCCTGCCGCGGCAGATGCGAGAAGCCGACGCAGGCGGCGGTGGTCGGCACGCCGGCGACGTTGATGTTGTCCTTGACCGCGAAGCGCAGGCCGGCGAGGGGACCGTCGGCCGCTTCGGCCGGTTCGCCCGCCGGGTCGCGAGGCTCGATCCGTGCGAGCCAGGCGTTCGACGCGTGGGGTTCGGGTGCGTTCATCGGCCGGGGTGTCCTGGTGTGGCGGGTAGAGGAGGGCGGGCGGCCGCGAGCGCGGCGAGGAGGTCGTCCAGGCCGCCCACCCACCCGACGATGCCGCCCTGCGCGACGATCATCTCGATCGTCGCGGCCTTGAACGCCGGGAAGTAGCTCGCGGTCGCCTCGTCGACGAGCAGGCAGTCGTAGCCCCGGTCGTTCGCCTCTCGCATCGTCGTCTGGACGCAGACCTCGGTCGTCACGCCGGCGACGACCAGGTGGGTGACGCTCAGCGCCTGCAGCGTCGCCTGCAGTGCCGTCGCGTGGAACGCGCCCTTGCCGGGCTTGTCGATCACGGTCTCGCCGGGCAGCGGCGCGAGCGCCGGCACGATGTCGCAGCCGGGTTCGCCGCGCACGAGCAGGCGGCCCATCGGGCCGTCGTCGCCGATCCGCAGTCGCGGTGCACCGCGCGCGCGCTTGGACGGCGGGCAATCGGACAGGTCGGCCGCGTGCGACTCGCGCGTGTGGATCACCGGCATGCCGAGCGCGCGCCACGCGCGCAGCAACCGCGTCGCCGGCCCGACGGCCGCGTCGAGCAGCGACACGTCGTTGCCCAGCGATGCGCCGAAGCCGCCGGGCTCGATGAAGTCGCGCTGCATGTCGATCATCAGCAGCGCGGTGCCGGGGATCGGCAGCGCGAAGCCGAAGGGGCGCGCAGGGACGGTGGCGACGCGCATCACGACCCGGACGCCTCGGCCGGGACTGCTGCCGGCGCGGCCGGGGTCGCGTGCGCGCCCCCCATCGTCCGGCCGATCGCGAACCGGTCGGCGCCACGCGCGTCGCAGCGGTGGACGATGCGTCCGGCGCTCATCACGACGAGGCGATCGGCGAGCTGCAGCAGTTCGTCGAGGTCCTCGCTCACCATCAGGATCGCCGCACCGGCGTCGCGCGCGGCGCGCAGCCTGCGGTGGATGTCGCGCACGGCGGTGAAATCCAGGCCGAACACCGGGTTGCTGACCAGCAGCAGCGCCGCGTCGTCGGACAACTCGCGCGCGAGCACCGCGCGCTGCACGTTGCCGCCCGACAGCGTGTCGATGCGCGCGGTCTCGCCGCGCGCGCGCACGCCGAAGCGCGCGATCAGCTCGCGCGCGCGCCGGCGCAGCAGCCCCGGGCGGCGCCAGCCGGCGCGCGACCACGGGCTCTCGTCGAAGCGGCGCAGCGACAGGTTGTCGGCGATGCTCATCGCCGGCACGCAGGCATTGCGCAGCGGCTCCTCGGGCAGCGCGCGCACCCGCATTGCGCGATTCTGCGATCGGCTCGCGCCGAAGCGTGCGCCACCGACGCGGACGTCGCCGGCGACGCGCTCGCGCTGGCCGACGAGCGCCTCCATCAATTCGCG
Organism: Lautropia sp.; assembly: GCA_050248115.1. Classification (GTDB taxonomy): domain Bacteria; phylum Pseudomonadota; class Gammaproteobacteria; order Burkholderiales; family Burkholderiaceae_E; genus Lautropia. The sequence continues at coordinate 660,806 of JBFWSZ010000002.1, read as the reverse complement.
CTGGCCATTGCCAGCGACGCCGGCGACGCCGACGATCTCGCCGCCGCACACGTCGAGGTCGACGCCGTCGACCGCGACGCCGCCCCGGTCGCCGGCGACACGCAGGCCGCGCACGCTGAGCACGCTGGCGGTGCCCGCGGGCGGGCCGTCGTCGCGGGCGCGATCGGGCGCCGCGTCGCCGTCGTGAGCGCGCTCGGTTCCGACCATCATCGTCGCGAGCGCGGCCGCGTCGGTGTCGGCGATGGCGCTGCTGCCCACGCATCTGCCCCGGCGCAGCACGGTGACCGCGTCGGCATAGTCGGTGACCTCGCGGAACTTGTGGGTGATCAGGATCACGCTGCACTCGCCCGCGTGCGCGCGCACGCGCAGCGCCCCCAGGACCTCGTCGGCCTCCTGCGGCGTGAGCACCGAGGTCGGCTCGTCGAGGATCAGCAGTCGCGGCCCGAGGAACAACTGCTTGAGGATCTCGAGCTTCTGCTTCTCGCCGGCCGACAGCTGCAGCGGCGTCGCGTCCAGGTCCAGCCTGAACGGCGCGGACGCGATGAACGCGTCGAGCTCAGCCCGCACCGCCTTCCAGCGGATGCGCGCGGCAAGCCTGCCCCGGGCCATCAGCAGGTTTTCGGCGACGGTCATCCCCGGCACGACGGTGAAGTGCTGGTACACCATGCCGATGCCGAGCTCACGCGCGACGGCAGGCGTGTCGATCGCGCGCTCGCGACCGTCGATCAGCACCGAGCCGGCGTCGGGCGGCTGGAAGCCGACGATGCACTTGACCAGCGTGCTCTTGCCGGCGCCGTTCTCGCCGAGCAGCGCGTGCACCGTTCCCGGCCTGACCGAGATCGACACGCGGTCGAGCGCGGTGAAGGCGCCGAAGCGCTTGGTGAGGTCGAGCGTGTCGAGGGCGAGCGCTGCCATCGCGCGTCAATCCTGCCCGGCGCCGGGGAGGGCGGCGAGCATGTCGGCCGAGGTGGCGACCGCGCCGAAGACGCCGCCCTGCATCTGCACCATCCGGATCGCGGCGCGGTGGTTGTCGATGTCGGTGGCGCCGCACGCGTCCTCGACCAGCACGCACTCGAAGCCGCGGTCGTTCGCCTCGCGCATCGTCGTGTGCACGCACACGTCGGTGGTGATGCCGGTCAGCACGAGGTTGCGGACGCCGCCGGTGCGCAGCACGAGTTCGAGGTCGGTCGCGTAGAACGCGCCCTTTCCCGGCTTGTCGACGACGACCTCGCCCGGCGCCGGCGCCAGCTCGGCGATCAGCTCCCAGCCGGGCTCGCCGCGCACGAGGATACGGCCGCACGGGCCGGCGTCGCCGATCCCGACGCCGTCCGCGCCGATGCGGCGGCTGCGCCACCGCTTGTTGGCGGGCAGGTCGGCGAGGTCGGGTCGGTGGCCTTCGCGGGTGTGCACGATCGTGCCGCCCCAGCGACGGAACGCGTCGAGCAGCCGTGCGATCGGCCCGATCGGCGCACGCGTCAGCGACAGGTCGTAGCCCATGCGATCGACGTATCCGCCGACGCCGCAGAAGTCGGTCTGCATGTCGATGACGAGCAGCGCGGTGTTGCTCGCGCGCAGGTCTGCGTCGAAGGGCCAGTGGTACGGCCGGCTCGCGACCCGCGCGCCGGCCGGTGCCGCGGTGCTCATCGCGTCGATCCCTTCGGCCGGTATTCGCGCTCGGGCGGCGCGAACCCGCATCCGGTGCCGTCGCGCACGCGGATGCTCGCGTCCCACGGCAGCCGGTAGCGGCCGTTCACCATGTCGTGCATGTAGGTGTAGGGACAGTCCTGTGCGCCGCCCTTCACCGCGACGTAGCCCCGGTGGTAGAGCTGGTACGGATTGTTCTCGACACCCCAGCCGGCGCGCGCCTCTCGAACGAGGTCCGGGCGCAGCTCGCAGGTGATGATCTCGTCCACCCGCGAGCCGCCCTGTACCAGCACCGTGCCGTCGAGATGGCAGAACATGCCTTCGCCCATCGAGTCGAAGCTGCCGTCGCTGCCGGCGAGGCACACGCTCGCGGTCTGCGCGAGGTTCTGGAACGCGTTCGCCTGGTTGGTGATGCGCCAGGCGTGCCGGATCGGCGCGGTGTACCCGGCCGTGCGCAGGATGATCTCGGCGCCCTTGTACGCCGCCTCTCGCGCCATCTCGGGGAACATGCCGTCGTGGCAGATGATCAGCGCGAGCCGGCAGCCGTTGGGGCCTTCGCAGACCGGCACGCCCAGGTCGCCCGGCTCCCAGGGTTCGACCGGCACCCACGGGTGGAGCTTGCGGTAGTACAGCCGCTCGCGGCCGGTGTCGTCGATGATCAGGCCGCTGTTGTACGGATTGCCGTGCGGGTTGCGCTCCATGATCGAGAAGCATCCCCACACGCGGTGCTCGACGCACGCCGCCCGGAACGACGCGACCTCCGGCCCGTCGCGTGTCACCATCAACGCGTCGTCGGTGTTCATCGACAGGCCGTGCAGCGCGTATTCGGGGAAGACGACGAGGTCGAGCGTCGACAGGTTGCGCCGTGCCTTGCCGACCATCTCGCAGATGCGCGCCGCCTGTGCGGCGAGCTGCGCCGGCGTCTCGACGACCGGCAGCTGCAGCTGGACCAGCCCGACGACGACGCCGTCGGCCGATTTGTTGAGTCCGCCCAATCCGGTCATGTCCGGATCCTCCCGTGGTTGCCCGAGGTCGTCGTCCTGCCGTCGTGCCGGCGCCGGTCGCGCGTGTCGCCGTCCGTGCTCATCGCGTCACCGTGAGCTCCATCGGCGCACCCTGGATGGTGCGGCGGGGCGAGCAGGTGAGCATCAGGATCAGCAGCGTCAGCGCGTACGGCATCGCGTTGAACAGGTAGTAGCCGCCGGTGACGCCGATCGATTGCAGCGCCGGACCGATCGCGCCGGCACCGCCGAACAGCAGCGCCGCGCCGAGGCAGTACAGCGGGCGCCAGCGCGCGAAGATCACCAGCGCGACGGCGATCAGGCCCTGGCCGCTCGACAGGCCCTCGTTCCAGCTGCCCGGGTAGTAGAGCGACAGCGACGCGCCGCCGAGACCGGCGATGAAGCCGCCGGCGGTGGTGGCGGCGATCCGGATGCCGGCGACCGAGCTGCCGAGCGCGCGCGCGGCGTCGGCCGAATCCCCGACGAGCCGCACCATCAGTCCCCAACGCGTGTTCGCCAGTGCCCACCGCATCGCGAACGCGAGCGCGACGCCGACCGGGAAGAGCACGCTGATCGACAACGCCGCGCCCACCGCACCGCTGTCGCTCCAGGCGCCCAGCGCGATGGCCGGGATCTGCGGCGCCTGCGGCTGGATCAGCGCCTTGCCGAAGTAGAACGCGAGGCCGGCACCGAGTCCCATGATCGCGATGCCGGCCGCCACGTCGTTGACGCCGCGCAGCGAGCACACGAGGCCGTGCACCAGCGCGACCGCCGCGCCGCTCGCGCCGGCGGCGAGCACGCCGAGCCACCACAGCCCGCTCAGCCACGACACGCCGAACCCGGCCATCGCCGAGAAGACCAGCACGCCTTCGAGCCCCAGGTTGATCCGCCCCGACTTCTCGGTCAGGCACTCGCCCAGGCTGACGAACAGGAACGGGGTGCCGACCCGGATCGCGCCGCCGAGCACCGCGAGCAGCAGGTCCGCGAACTGGGCGGCGCTCACGGCCGGCTCCCCGCCGCGGCGATGTCCGTCCGCACCGACGCGGCCGGCACCGACGCGGCCGGGACCGTCGATGCCGGCACGGTCGATGCCGAAGCGGCGGAACCGGCCCGCGTGCCGGCGTCGCCATCGGTGGTGGGTGCCGGCGTCTCGCCGCGCGATGCGAGGGCGGCGAAGAGCCTGCCACGCAGCGCCTCCGCCGCCAGGATCAGCACGAAGCACAGGCCCATCAGCACCTGCACCGACGCGTCGGGCAGGCCGATGCGTCGCTGCAGCAGGCTCCCGGCCGCGAGAAAGCCGCCGAAGAGGATCGCGACCGGGACGATCGCGAACGGCTGGTGGCGGGCGACGAAGCTCACCAGGATGCCGGTGTAGCCGAAGCCTGCGATCAGCGAGGCGTTGGCCGCGGTGTGGACCGCGGCCACCTCGATGCCGCCGGCGACGCCCGCCGCGGCCCCGCCGAGCGCGCAGGCGGTGATCACGAGGCGGTCGGTCGGCAGCCCGACGAGCCGCGCGGCGCGGCCGTTGCCACCGACGACGCGGGTCGCGAAGCCGTGCGTCGTCCCGAGGAGCCATACGCCCGCGACGACACAGGCGGCAACGCCCCACGCGAGGCCCCAGTGCACGTCGAAGTCGCCGATCGCGCCGATCCGGATCGACTCGGCGAGCGGCGGCGTCGACGGCTTGTTGAGACTCGCCGGATCGCGCAGCGCGCCTTCGACCCAGTGCTTGAACAGCGAGATCGCGACATAGCCGAGCAGCAGGCTCGAGATCGTCTCGTTGACGCCGCGGAACTGGCGCAGCGCGCCGGCGAGCGCGATCCACGCCGCACCGGCGAGTGCCGCCGCGAGCAGCACGCACAGGCTGCCGACTGCGCCGCCCGGCACCGGCAACCCGAGGGGCAGCGCGGCCGCCGCGAGGCCGCCGAGCACCAGCGCGCCTTCGCCGCCGATCACCGTCAGACCCGCGCGCGCCGGCAGCGCGACGCACAGCGCCGTGAGCATCAGCGGCGCGGCGCGCTGCAAGGTGTTTTGCACCGAGAACGCGTCGCCGAAGGCGCCGAGGTAGAGCAGCCGCCAGACCTCGACCGGCGAATGGCCGCCGAGCGCGACGAACACGCCGAACAGCAGCAACCCGCAGCCGAGCGCGAGGATCGGCAGCAGCAGCGATTCGAGCGGGTCGTGCCAGCGGCCCACGTCCGTTCCTCAGGTGCCGACCTTGCCGACAACGCCCTCGACGAGCCAGTTCATCGACTCGAGCGCGATGTCGGTCTGCTTGAAGGCCTTGCCGGCCGGGATCACGACCTTGCCGGTGTTGTCCTTCATCTCGCCGGCGAAGATGTCGAAGGTGCCGGCCATCATCTTCGCGCGCACCTCGTCGGCATGCTTTCGTGCCGCTTCGCCGACCGCCGGACCGTAGTCCGAGGATTTCACGAAGCCTTCCTTGAGGCCGCCGCGCACGAAGTTCGGATGCGGCTTCGCGCCGCGTGCCGCCTCGAGGATGCGCGTGTACGCGGTGATCCAGTTCCACTCGGCGCCGGTCAGGTAGGCCTGCGGCGCGAGGCTCGCCTGGCTCGCGTGGTAGCCGCAGACCATCTTGCCCCGCCTGGCGGCGGTCTCGACGACGACCTTCGGACCGTCGACGTGCATCGTGATGACGTCGGCACCCTGGTCGGCGAGGCCGTTCGTCGCCTCGGCCTCCTTGACCGCCATCGACCAGTCGCCGGTGAAGATCACGGTCGTCGTGATCGCGGGATCGACCGACCGCGCACCGAGCGTGTAGGCGTTGATGTTGCGCAGCACCTGCGGGATCGGCTTCGCGGCGACGAAGCCGAGCTTGCGGCTCTTCGACGTGTGGCCGGCGACGACGCCGTTCAGGTACTGTGCCTCGTCGATGTAGCCGAAGAAGCTGCCGGTGTTCGCCGGGTGCTTGCCTTCGGTCCACAGGCCGCCGCAGTGCGCGAAGCGGACCTTGGGGTTCTTCGCGGCGACCGCGAGCATGTGCGGGTCGAAGTAGCCGAAGGAGGTCGGAAAGAGCAGCGTCGCGCCGTCCTGCGAGATCATGCCCTGCATCGACTTCTGCACGGCCTGCGTCTCGGGCACGTTCTCCTCCTCGACGAGCCTGACGCCGGCGATCTTCTTCAACTGCGCCGCCGCCTGCGCCTGCGCCTGGTTGTAGCCGAAGTCGTCTCGCGGGCCGACGTAGATCACGCCGACGGTGATCGGCGCCTGCGCGTGGGCCGCGCGCATGCCGGCGGGCAGCGCCGCGGCGCCGGCCAGCAGGCCGGCGCTCCGCAGCAGGCGGCGGCGGCTCGCGGATTGGTCGTGGATCGGATCGGTGCTCATCGGTGTTCCATCCTCTCGGTGTGTCGTCGTTGGAAGTCGTCGGTTGCTGCCTGCTGCCTGCTGCCGGTCGCGTTCGATCACCCGTCGTCGATCAGGCTCACGTGCGCGGCGACGACGCGCCAGCCCTCGGGCATGCGCACCCAGGTCTGGCTCTGCCGTCCGGTGCGTGCCTGCCCGTCGCGATGGAATTCGGTCATCGCCGTGCCGAGGTCTCGGCCGAAGGTCGTCAGCACGGTGTTGGCCAGCGTGCGTGCGAGTCCCTTCGCGGGTCGCGCCGCGCGGAACGCGCGGATCGCGTCGATCCCGACCAGGTTCTCGCCGGCGCCGTAGCGCACCGTGAGCGCGCTGGGCCAGAACAACTCGTCGAGCACGTCGACCCGGTTGTTCACGAGTGCATCCTCGTAGCGCGCGAACACGGCGACCAGCTCGGCGTGGACGTCGGGGAGGTTGATCTGCATGACGGGGCCTTGGTGCGTCAGCGCGATGCGTCGCCGATCGCGGCGACCGGGGCGCGGGTCAGGCCGGTGGCCTCGAGCGCGTGCGCGACGCGAAGGCACGCGTCCTCGCGCCACGGCGCCGCGATCAGCTGCACGCCCAGCGGCAGGTGCGGCGCGGCCGGGTCCGTGCCCCACACCGGCACGCTCAGCGACGGCAGGCCGATCGCGGACACCGGCTGTGTCAGCAGCCCCATGCTCGCGCGCGCCGGCAGGCGCTGCCCGCCGATCTCGAGCCACTCGGTGCCGATGGTCGGTGCGGTGCACGGCGTGGCCGGCGCGAGCACGACGTCGACCGTCTCGAACTGCTCGGCGACCCGCGTGGCGAACCAGTGCCGCAGCCGCTGTGCCTGCTGGACCCAGGCCGCCGGCAGCAGCGCGCCGGCGAGAAAGCGGTCGCGCGACAGCGGCTCGAAATCGTCGGCCCGCCGCTTGAGGTCGGGCAGGTGCAGCGCGGCGCCTTCGGCGTTGGTGATGATGAACGCGGCGGCGCGCGCCCGCGCGACCTCCGGCCACTGCACCTCGCGGTCGACCGACAGCGCACGCGCGACCGCGTCGACCGCGGCCCGTGCGGCCGGTTGCGCCATCTCGGCGAACCAGCCGCCGAGCACGCCGATGCGCAGGTCGTCGACGCCGCGCGAGAGCAGCGGCACCGTCGCCTCGGGCGCGCGCGGCGCCTGCGCCGGGTCGCCCGGGTCCAGGCCCTGGAGCGCGTCGTAGGCGCGCGCGAGATCGCCGACCGAGCGGGCGAAGGGACCGAGGTGGTCGAGGCTCGCGACGAACGGATAGGTCCCGCGGCGTGAGAGGCGGCCGAAGGTCGGCTTCAGGCCATAGACCCCGCACAGCGACGCGGGCACCCGGATCGAGCCGTTGGTGTCCGAGCCGAGCGCGAGCGGCACCTGCCCGGCGGCGACCGCGGCCGCCGAGCCGCCCGAGGAGCCGCCGGCGATGCGCGTCGGATCGTGCGGGTTTCGCGTCGGGCCGTGGTGCGAGTTCTCGGTCGTGAAGCCGTAGGCGTACTCGTCCATGTTCAGCGCGCCGACCAGCACCGCGCCGGCGGCCTCCAGGCGCCGTATCAGGAACGCGTCCGCGGTGGCGGCCGGCGCGTCGCGCTCGATCTTCGATCCCGCGAGGGTCGACAGGCCTTCGACGTCGAACAGGTTCTTGACCGCGAACGGGACGCCCGCGAGCGGGCGCGCGTCGCCCGCGGCGTCGATCGCCGCGGCGCGAGCGAGCGCACGCTCGGCCAGCACGGCGGTGAACGCGTTCACCGTGGTGTCGGTCGCCGCGATCCGCTCGAGGCTGGACCTCACGCGCGCGACCGCGCCCGTCGTCGTCACCGTGGGCCGTCCGCCAACGGTGCGCCGGTGCCCGTGTCCTCGGGGGCTCGCCGGCGCGCGGGACTCACCGGCACGAAGACGTTGGCGGGCTCGGTGCGGCTGGACAGCGGAAAGTCCATCACCAGCGGCGCCATCGCCGCCACGAGTCGCGTGTAGACCAGCACGCCGGGGCGGTGCGCCGGCGCCAGTTCGAGGCCGAGCAGTGCGCACTGCGCGTCGACGACGCGCTCGAGCGACGCGTCCGTGGGCGACGGATCGATCGCGGCGCTCATCGCGATCCGCGGGTCGTGTTGCGAACGAAGCGACGTCGGTCCATCGAAGTCTCCGTGCGCTGCGAAGGCAGCGTCCGTCGATCTCCGTAGCAGTCTTCGTGCCACCTCGGGTCGTCGACCGCTGCGATCGACGGCAGCGCCCGGGCGCCGCCGTTCACCAGCCGATCGCCTTCGGCAGCCAGGTGGCGATCGACGGAAACGCGTAGATCGCGACGATCGCGACCAGCTGCAGCGCGAGGAACGGAACCACGCCGCGATACAGGTCGATCGTGCGTACCGACGGTGGCGCGACGCCGCGCAGGAAGAACAGCGCCCAGCCGAAGGGCGGCGTGAGGAACGAGCTCTGCAGGTTCACGCAGATCAGCATCGCGAGCCAGACCGGGTCGACCCCCTGCGCGGCGAATACCGGCAGGAACAGCGGCACGGCGATATAGCTGATCTCGATCCACTCGATGAAGAAGCCGAGCACGAAGATCAGCGCCATCAGGAAGAAGATGTCCGAGCCGACGCCGCCGGGCAGGTACGCGAACAGGTCCTGGATCAGGTCCTCGCCGTGCAGGCCGCGGAACGCCAGCGCGAACACCTGCGCGCAGATCAGGATGAACATCACCATCGCGCTGATCCGCGTCGTCGTGCGCAGCGTGTCCGTCAGTACCGGCAGCGTGAGCCGGCGGGCGAACGCCGTCACCGCGATCGCGCCGATCCCGCCCATCGACGCGGCTTCGGTCGGCGCCGCGACGCCGCCGATGATCGAGCCGAGGACGGCGAACACCAGCGCGACCGGCGGGACCACGCTGCGCAGGAAGCGCCGACCCAGTTCGGTGCGCGATACCGCCTGCCGTTCGGCGAGGGGCACCGCAGGCATCCGATCGGGGCGCAGGATGCCCAGGATCAGCACATACGCGCAGTAGAGCGCCGACAGCAGCAGGCCGGGGAGCACCGCGGCCGCGAACAGCGTGCCGACCGACAACTGCATGATGTCGGCGAGCAGGATCAGCACCAGGCTCGGCGGAATGATCTGCCCGAGCGTGCCGGAGGCACAGATCGCGCCGCAGGCCAGCGCCGGATCGTAGCCGCGGCGCAGCAGCACCGGCAGGCTCAGCAGCCCGAGCGTGACCACCGTCGCGCCGACGATGCCGGTGGTCGCCCCCATCAGCACCCCGACCAGGATGATGCCGAGTGCCATGCCGCCGCGCAGTCCGCCGGCCAGGTGGCCGATCACCTCGATCAGCTCCTGCGCGACGCGCGACTTCTCCAGCATCACGCCCATGAAGACGAAGAGCGGGATCGCGAGCCACTGGTAGTTGGTGACGATGCCGTAGATCCGCGCCGGCAGCAGGTTGAACAGGCCGGTTCCGAATCCGAGCCAGCCGAACACGAAGCCGGTGGTCGCGAGCGTGATCCCGACGGGCACGCCGGCCATCAGCAGTGCGAAGAAGCCCGCGAGCATCGCGAGGCACAGGATCTCGTCGCCGCTCACGACGCGCGCGGCGGGCGAAGGCCGGTGACGGTGCGATCACGCACGATGCGGGGAGCCTCGATGCGGGGCCGCACGATGGGCGTGCACGCGCGCGACCGCCTGCGCCGCGCACTGCATCAGGAAGCACGCGAATCCGATCGGGATCAGGGCCTTGAGCGCGAAGCGCATCGGCAGGCCGCCCGGGTCCGCCGAGCCTTCGCCGATCTCCCAGGCCTGCACCACGTAGTGCCAGGACAGCACGACGACCAGCACCGACAGCGCGATGCCGAGCGCGTCGGCGACGAGATCGACGGCGAGTCTCGCGCCGGGCGGATAGCGCGCGTATAGGATGTCGACTCGCACGTGTTCCCGATGGCGCTCGGCGTAGGTCATGCCGAACAGGATCAGCGGGGCGAGAAGGTGCCACTCGAGTTCCTGCGACCATACCGATCCGATGCCGAACGCATAGCGCAGCAGCACGTTGGTCGCCATCAGCACGACGATCGCGAGCGCGATCCACGAGGTCGCCCGGCCGAGGCCGTCGGAGAAGGCCTCGATGCGCGCGGCGAGCGAGCCCGCGGCGGAGGTCGCCGGTGGGTTCGTCATCGGGTCGGTGTCTGGTGTCGACGCGGCAGTGGGCGGCCGGGCGTGAGGGCGCTCGCGCCCCGGGCGCTGCGCGTGGCGGGCGAGGCGATCAGCCGGCGAGGATGCGGCCGTGGTAGACCGACTCGCTGTAGCCGGCCCAGTTCGCGTACTGCTTCATGAACGCCGTGTACGAGGCGTGGACCTTGCGCGTCGTCGGGTCCTTCGCGGCGGCATCGGCGAGAACCTGGGCCGTCACCTCGCGCAGGCGTGCGACGACGTCGTCCGGCAGCGGCTTCGCGATCACGCCCTGGTTGGCGACCAGGTCCTGCATCGCCTCCGCGTTGTTGCGCTGGCACCAGCCCTCGCTGATGACGTTGCAGGCGGCGGCCGCGTTCTCGACGACCGCCTGCAGGTCCTTCGGCAGCTTGTCCCAGGCCGCCTTGTTGATCAGCAGTTCGGAGACGGTCGCGGGTTCGTGCCAGCCGGTGGTGTAGTAGTGCTTCGCCGCCTTGTGCAGGCCGAGCTTGCGATCCTGGTACGGGCCGACGAACTCGGCCGCGTCGATCACGCCGCGCTCGAGCGCGGGAAAGATCTCGCCTCCCGGCAGCAGCTTGACGTCGACGCCGAGCGCCGCGTACACCTTGCCGGCGAGCCCGGGGATGCGCATCTTCAGGCCCTTGAGGTCTTCGATGCCCGCGAGCGGCTTCTTGAACCAGCCGGTCATCTGCACGCCGGTGTTCCCGGCCGGCATCGCGATCATGCCGAAGGGTGCGTAGACCTCGTTCCACAGCGCGAGCCCGCCGCCGTCGTATAGCCAGCCGTTCATTCCCTGGAAGTTCAGGCCGAACGGCACCGCGGTGAAGTACTGGGCCGCGAAGGTCTTGCCGGTCCAGAAGTAGCTGTTCGCATGGTTCATCTCGACGGTGCCGGCGCGAACCGCGTCGAAGCCCTCGAGCGCCGGGATCAGTTCGCCGGCGCCGTAGACCTGGATCTTCAGCCGGCCGCCGGACATCGCGTCGATCCGCTTCGCGAGATCGGTCGCGCTGCCGGGCCCTTCCATGTAGAACGGTGCGCCCTTGCCGTACGCGCTCGTCATCTTCCAGCGAAAGCTCGACTGTGCACGGGCGTAGGGCGCCGCGGCGATCGCGCCGACGGTGGCGCCTGCGGTGACGGTGGCCTTGAGCAGCGAGCGGCGGGGTGTTCGCATCGGGGAGATTCCTTGCATGGGCATCGGGAGGTGGTCCCCCGCCGGTTGCAATCCCCGTGCCACGCGCCAGGCAGCGGATTCGGCGGCCGGGCCGCCGGGGCGCCTCGGCGTGGTGCGCCGGCGGCTCGCGCGCGTGCGGCGCGCACCGGCGGCGAGCGGGGCGCGCGCCGCACGGGCACGGCGGCGGGGCCGAAGGCCCCGGTTCATTCGATCGCTTCGAAGCACACGTCGTGCGCGCCCTTCCAGAGCACCGCCTCGCCGAGCGCGCGAAGCCTTTCCCGGCCCTCGACGATCGTGAGGAAGTGGTTGCCGGCGAGCTGGCCCATCCGGCTCGAGAAGCTGCACGCGCCGTAGGCGAGGATGATCTCGGTCTCGCTGTAGCCGCCCGGGTAGAACAGCACGTCGCCGACCGACGGGTGGCTCGTGTGGTTCTCGAAGCCGACGCCGAGCTTGAAGTCGCCCAGCGGCACCCAGCAGCCTTCGCCGCTCCAGCGCACGTGGATCAGTCGCTGCCGGTACGGCAGCAGGCCGAGGAAGGCCGCGACGGTCTGCGGCGCGTCGGGGTGGGTCTGCGCGACGAAGCGATGCTCGCCGGCGGTGATGCGGATGCGTGTCAAAAGTCTTCTCCGTCGTCGGTCGATCAGGCCATCACGATGTCGGTCTTGCGCTGGGCCCAGCCGGTCATGCGGCGCTCGAGCCATGACGAGATCGCGTAGAGCACGACGCCCATCACCGCGAGCAGCACGAGCCCGGCGAAGACCATCGTCACGTCGAAGTTGCCGCTCGCGATCATCATCACGTTGCCGATCCCGCGGTTCGCCGCGACCGTCTCCGACAGCACGGTGCCGACGAACGCGAGGGTGATCGCGATCTTCAACGATGCGAACAGGAACGGCAGCGCGCGGGGCAGGCCCACGTTCCACAGGATGTCGCGCCGCCGGGCGCCGAGCACCTTGAGCACGTCCTCGAGCTCGGGCTCCGTGTTCGCGAGCCCGGTCGCGACGTTGACGACGACCGGGAAGATGCTGATCACCATCGATGTGAGCACCGCCGGCACCGTCCCGGCGCCGAACCACACGACGAACAGCGGCACGACCGCCACCTTCGGAATGCTCGAGAAGCCGACCAGCAGCGGATAGGCGACGTCGTACGCGAGCTTCGACGAGCCGATCACGACGCCGACCGCGATGCCGATCAGCACGCCGAGCGCGAAGCCCGCGACGGTGGTGTACAGCGTCTGGACGGCGTGAGGCCACAGCAGCGGCATCTTGACGACGAGCACGGTCGCGATCCGGCTCGGACGAGGCAGCAGCAGGTCCGACACGCCGCCCGCCAGGCACGCGAGTTCCCAGACCGCGAAGAAGCCGAGCAGCACCGCGAGCGACATCGCGCGCTGGCGCCAGGCGCCGGTTCGCGCGCTCACGCCGCCCTCGCCGACGTCGCGTCCGCGACGGGGCTGCGTGCGTCGGCGATTCGCATGCGAAGCGCCTGCACCAGCGACGCGAAGTCCGGCGAGTAGCTCGATTCGAGCGTTCGCGGTCGCGCGAAGGGCACCGGCCGATCCTCGAGGATGCGCCCGGGGCGCGCGCTCATCACGCAGATGCGGTTCGCAAGATACGCCGACTCGCGCAGATCGTGGGTGACCAGCAGCACCGTGGGCCGCTGCTCGGTCCACAGTGCCTGCATGATCGACCACAGCTCCTCGCGCGTGAACTGGTCGAGCGCGCCGAAGGGCTCGTCGAGCAGCAGCAGGCGAGGCTCGTGGACCAGCGCCCGGCACAGCGACGCGCGCTGCAGCATGCCGCCCGACAGTTGCCAGGGGCGCTTGTCGCCGAAGCCCGCAAGACCCACCTGGTCGAGCAGCGCCTGCGCGCGATCGGCGAACTCGCCGCCACGCTTGCGGCGGTACTCGCTTCGGAAGGGTTCGACGATCTTGAGCGGGATCATCACGTTTTCGCGGATCGACAGCCACGGCAGCATCGTCGGGTTCTGGAACGCGAGCCCGATGCGCGTGCGCGCCGGGCCTCCCGGCGCGCGGCTGCCGGCGGTGTCGACCTCGCGACCGTCGACGAGCACCGCGCCGGTGGTCGGGCGCAGCAGGCCGGCGACCAGCTTGAGGATCGTCGACTTGCCGCAACCGGACGGTCCGACGAGCGCGACGAAGTCGCCTTGCCCGAGGCGCAGGCTCGTGCGCTCGAGCGCGACGGTGCCGCCACCGTAGCGCAGGCCGACCTCGGAGAGCTCGACGAAGGACTCGGCGGGCGCGCCGCCTCGATGCGCGAGCCCGAGCCCGTCCGACGCGGGCGTCGCGAGCGATGCCGCGGACGATGCCGCGTTCATCGGGGCGCCGTCCTCAGGACCATCGCGACCGGCCCGCCGCCGGGCGGGCCCTGATGCTCTGCGCCGCCCGACACGTACAGCGCCGTGTCGCCGACGACCGACGCGAGCACCGCGCCGGCCGCGGCGCGGGCGTGCCGCGTCGCGTGGATGTCGGAGTCGTCGAGCATCGTGTGGCGCGCGCCGGCGACGGTGCCGCCCGGATCGGCCTCGGCCTTCGCGAAGAGGTTGACGAGCCGCCGACGGACGGCGTCGCGCGCCTCGTCGGGGTCGAGGTCGAACGCGGTCGCGAGCAGCCTTCGCACGCTGGCGGCGTCGATCGCGTCGCGCATCACCGTGTGCGCGATCCGGTACGGCGATCGCGCGCCCCGCGCCTCGCCGAAGACCACGACGACGTTCGCGTCGAGCTCGATCCCGGCAGACGCGCTCGCCCGGTTCGAATGCAGCGTGAAGTCGCGCATCACCGCCCGCTCGAGCGCGTCGGCCGCCAGGCCGCCGACCTCGTCGAGCGCGAGCGCGACACCGAGCGAGGAAGCGGCGCGCGACCACGCCATCGACGCGTAGACGTCGCGCGTCACGGTGTCGGTGGCGCGCGCGCGAGCGGCGGCGATCCGCTCGATCGTGAGCAGTGGGCACTTGACCTGGACGAAGTGCACGTCGGCGCAGGTGTCGATGCCGGCGTCGCGCATCGCGTCGCGCACGGCGCCTGCGGTCGCGTCGATCTGCGCGCGACGCCCGAGTTCCTCCGGCAGCAGCGGTCGTGTCCTCGAGATCCCGACGACGAGGCGCTTCGTCGGCGGGTCGCCGGCGAGGTCGTCGCCCGCGGGGCCGGGCAGGCCGGCGTCGACCCAGCGGCGCGTGAACACCGTGAAGTGCGGGCTCAGCACGCCCTCGGTTCCGCCCGACATCACCAGCGCGACGCGCGCCTCCACCGCCTGCGGCGAGCAGCCCAGGCAGCCGGCGAGGTAGGTGCACCATGCGTGCGCCGCGAGGTCGCGGGTGAAGTCGTTCACGCAGCCGTTGCCCTCGGTCTTGCCGAGCACCGCGACGATCTCGGCCGGGTCGATCGCACCGGCTTCGACCATCGCGCGCACGCCGCCGAGGTCGGCGGGGTCGCGGCAGGCGATGCGGTGCACGCCGACGCACTGCACGCGGCTCACCGCTGCACGTCCTCGTCGGGCAGCGCGTGCGGCTTCGCGCCCGGCGGCGATGCGAGGATCGCCCGCGTCGCGAACTGCTGGTTGCGTGGCGCCGGCGCGGGCATCCGCTGGATCGGCTTGACCGAGCGTCCCCATCCGGCCGCGTCGGCGACGAGCCTGCGATCGCGCATCACGAAGCGCCCGCGCACCAGCGTGTGGATCGGGGCGCCGAGGGTCTCGCGGCCGTGCCAGGGGCTGATCTTGCCGATCGTCTGCAGCGACTTCTGCGAGATGCGTTCGCGGCGATTCATGTCGACGATCGCGATGTCCGCGTCGGCGCCCGGGGCGATCACGCCCTTCACGCCCTGCAGCCCCCAGGCGCGGGCCGGGTTCACCGCGCTCCAGCGCACGTAGTCCATCAGGCTCGCGCGCTGACGGTTGACCTCGGTGAGCATCACCGGCATCTGCGTCTCCACGCCCGGAAAGCCGCAGTCGCAGGCCCAGATCCGCTCGCGCAGCTTCTCCTCGGGCGCGTGCGGCGCGTGGTCGGTCGCGATCATGTCGATCAGGCCTTCGGCGAGCGCGTCCCACAGCGGCTGGTTGTGCCGCGGCTCGCGGATCGGCGGGTTCAGCCGGAGGATACCGCCCAGGCGCGACATCTGGTCGGTGTTGAGCAGCAGGTACTGCGGGCAGGTCTCGACCGTCACGTCGACGCCGCGGCGCTTCGCGTCGCGCAGCACGAACAGCGAGTCGGCGGCGCTGTGGTGCGCGATGTGGATCCGCGCGCCGGTCCACTCGGCCAGGGCGACGACGCGCCCGATCGCCTCGATCTCGCAGATCGCCGGACGCGACGCGAGGTGGGCGAGCGCGTCGATCCGGCCGGCCGCCTCCATCGCCTGCTGGCGGCGGAACAGGATCGACGAGTTCTCGGCGTGCACGACCGTGCGGATGCCCAGTGGCGCCAGCACCTCGAAGCCCTCGAGGAGCGCGCCGTCGCTCGGCGCCGGCAGGTTGCCGAAGGTGTTGCCGACGAAGGCCTTGAAGCTGGTGACGCCGGCGTCGAGCAGCGCCTCGAGCTGGTCGATCGTGTCGTCGCCGAGCAGGCCGTGGATGCCGAAGTCGACGTACGAGTCGAGCGCCGCGCGCTGCTTGAGCGCAAGCGCGGCGACGGTCGCGGTCGGCGGGCTGGTGTTCGGCATGTCGAACACCGTCGTCACGCCACCGCAGGCCGCCGCGGCCGACCCCGTCTTCCAGGTCTCCTTGTGCGGGTAGCCGGGGTCGCGGAAGTGCACGTGGCTGTCGATCGCGCCGGGAAGCAGGTGCAGGCCGGTCGCGTCGAGCTCGGCGCGCGACGCCGGCATCAGGTCGTCGTGCCCGAGCGCGACGATCTTGCCGTCGTCGATCGCCACCGACGCTGCGATGATCGCGTCGGCGGAGACGACCTGCGCGCCGCGGATGATGAGATCTGCCTTGCTCACTCGGCGCTCCTCCGATCGTGCCCTGCCGGTGCGACGGGGCGGTTCACAATGCGGCCCAGCCGCCGTCGACCGGCAGGTCGACGCCGGTGATCTGCCGCGACACCTCGCTCGCGAGGAACAGGCAGGCGTTGGCGACGTCGGTGTCGGTCGTCACCCGCTGCAGCGCGTAGTCCTGCGCATGGCGGGTCATCGCTTCCTCGAGGGTGATGCCCAGCCGCGCCGCCATGTCGGCACAGACCCTCTCGCGAAAGCGCGGGCCGTCGACCATGCCGGGCGCGACGCAGTTGACGTTGACGTTGTACGGGCCGGCCTCCAGCGCGAAGCTTTTCGTGATGCCGCGCAGGCCCCACTTGGACGCCGAATACGCGAGCCGCCCGGCGCGTCCACGCATCCCGAAGGTGCCGCCGACGTTGACGATCCTGCCGGATCGACGCTCGATCATCGTCGGCAGCACCGCCCGGCAGGTGTTGAAGCAGCCGGTCATGTTCAGCTGCACGATCTCGTCGAACTCCTCGCTCGTCGTGTCGACGCCGCGCTTGCCGATCGGTCCCGATCCGCCAGCGACGTTGACGAGCACGTCGATGCGCCCGAACGCCGCGAGCGTCCGGGCCGCGAGTGCCTCGGTCTGCCCGGCGTCGGTCACGTCGCAGGGGACGACGATCGCGTCGACGCCCGACGCCCGCGCGGCGGCCGCGACCGGCTCGATCGCCGCGGTGTCGCGGCCGGCGAGCGCGAGCCTCGCGCCCTCGGCGGCGAACGCGAGGCTCACCGCGCGCCCCATGCCCTTGGCGGGGCCGGTGATCACGACCACCTTCTCCTTCAGGTTCAGCTCCATCTGCGCAGGCCCTCGTGTCGCGACGCGTCGTTCAGGGCGCCACCGTCCGCTCGCTCGCGGGCGGCAGGAAGCGTCGGTCGAACACGCGCTCGCTCGGCGGCTTCGCCGGCAGTCCGTTGGCCTGCACGACGAGCGCGATCGCACGGTCGAGTCGCGCAGGGTCGACGTCGCCCCGGCCGATCTTCGCGATCTCGGGATGGCTCATCTCCTGCTTGAGCGTGGCGAGCAGTCGTTCCTTCTCGACGTCGCGCTTGAGCAGCGGCTCGCGAGTCATCACGTGGTCCATCGCCTTCCCGGGGTCGGCGATCGTCTCGTTGATCGCCCGGTTCACCGCCTTGACGAAGCCGGCGACCGCCTTCGGGTTCGACTTCACGAAGCCCGGGGCGAACACGATCGCGTTCGAATACAGGTCCATGCCGAAGTCGCCGTAGTTGATGAAGCGCAGGTCCTTCTCGGGATCGATGCCCACCAGCTTCGCGCTGAAGTACACCGTGTTCACGTAGCCGAAGACCGCGTCGACCTGGCCGCGCAGCAGCATCTGCTCGCGCAGGTTCGGCGTCATGTTGGTGATGTTCACCTTCGACGCGTCGATGCCGGCCACCTTCGCGAATGCCGGGAACAGCTTCAGCGCGCCGTCGTTCGCCGGGCCGCCGATCGTCCGGCCGACCAGGTCCTTCGGCGTCCTGATCGGGCTGTCGCGCTTGACGACGATGGTGAACGGTGGCGTGTTGTAGATCATGTAGACCGCGATCGGCGCCTCGTCGGGCCGCTTGGCCGCGAGGTCGATCAGCGCGTTCAGGTCGCCGAAGCCGGCCTGGTACGCACCGGTCGCGACTTTCGTGATCGAGGCCGACGAGCCCTCACCCTGGTCGATCTCGACGTCCAGGCCCTCGGCCTTGAAGTAGCCCTTGTCCTGGGCCATGAAGAACCACGCCTGCGGGCCCTGGTACTTCCAGTTCAGCACCATCCTGATCTTCGTCTGTGCCGATGCGGCGACGGGGAGGGCGGCGAGCAGCGCGGTGGCGAGACCGAGCGCCAGCAGGGCGCGACGGCGGGGCGGGGTCATGGTGTGGCTCCTTCTGGGGTGGGTCGGGTCTTCCGGGACGCGGACGCTGCGCGCGCCGCGGTGCGAGATCGTGGCCGGGCGCCCGGCGGCGTCGCGGCGTGCGACGGTGCCGGCAGCGCCGGCAGCGCCGGCAGCGCCGCGAGCAGTGTGCTCGACTGCGCGGTGAAGCCGTGCAGCTGCTGCACGATGTAGCGGACCGCACGGCTCACGTACGCGGGTGCCGGCGTCGAGCAGGCGTCCTCGAGCAGGATGCAGTCGTAGCCGAGGAAGCCCGCGTCCTGGAGCGTCGAGAACACGCAGCGATCGGTGTTGACCCCCGCGAAGAACAGCGTCGTGATCCGGCGAAGGCGCAGGATCGAGTCGAGCTCGTTGTCCCAGAAGCCGCTGAGCCGGTGCTTGTGGACCGTGATGTCGGCGGGTTCGCGCGGCAGTTCGTCGACGACCTCGGCGCCCCAGGTGCCCGGCACCAGCGACGGGCCGCGGTCGATCGGCGAGCGTTCGGCATAGCCCGTCGCGTCGGCGGCGCGCTTGCCCTTGAACTGCACCAGCGGACTCAGGTTCAGTCGATCGGCCCGCACGCCCCAGTTGAGCCACACCGTCGTGCCCCCGGCGCCGCGCCAGGCGGGCAGCAATCGTGCGATCGGCGCGATCGCCCTGCGCATCGGGCCGACGTCGATGCCCTTCTGGCCGAACCAGCCTTCGGCGTGGCAGAAGTCGTTCTGCATGTCGACGACGACGAGGGCGCTCGCCGCGAGGTCGAACTCGATGCGCTGCGGCCTCGCGTCGATGCGGACCGGGTTCGGCACGGTGCATTCGCGCACCAGGCTGATGCGCTCGCCGTGCAGGGCCCAGGCATTCTGCCTGGCAGGACCGAAAGTGGTTGGCATGCCCGACGGACATGCAGCCGGTGTGCCAGCACGCGTTGCCGAACGCTACCGAATGACGTACGCTGCGTTGCCGTCAAGGCAACACAGGACTGGGTCGACACCGATGAATCACCTTCGCTTCCTGCGCTATTTCGACGAGGTCGCGCGGGCGGGGTCGATCCGCCAGGCGGCCGAGCGCCTGCACGTCGCGCCGTCGGCGGTCAACCGGCGGATACAGGACCTCGAGGCCGAGCTCGGCGTGCCGCTGTTCGAGCGGCTGCCGCGCGGCATGCGGCTCACCGCGGCCGGGGAACTGTTCGTGCACCACGTCCGCAGCCGCGCCGCCGACCTCGACAAGGTGCGCTCGGAGATCGAGGACCTGCGCGGCCTGCGGCGCGGCGTCGTGCGCCTGGTCGCGAGCCAGGCGCTCGCCCCGAGCTTCATGCCGCAGGCGGTCGCCGCGTTCCGTCGCCGCAACCCGCTCGTGCAGTTCGAGATCGGGATCGGCGATCACGTCCACGCGCTCGACGCGCTGCGCGTGTTCGCCACCGACCTCGCGCTGGTCTTCAACCTGGGACACGAGGCCGACGTCCAGCGCATCGCGCGCGTACCCCAGCGGGTGATGGCGATGATGCACCGCAGCCATCCGCTCGCGCGTCGTGGCGGCGAGGGCCTGCGGCTGCGCGACTGCGTGGAGTTTCCGGTCGCGCTGCCCGCACGCGCCGCCGGCAGTCGCCAACTGCTCGACGCGTTCCTCGCACGCAGTTCCATCGAGCTGAAGCCGGCGATCGAGAGCAACAGCTTCGAGTTCCTGCGCGGGTGCCTCTACCACGCGCATACGGTGTCCTTCCAGATCGGCATCGGCGCGGTGACCGACGGCGGCGAGATCGTTGCGCGCGAGGTCGTCGATCGCGGCTTCCCGGCGGGCGAACTCGTGCTCGCGCGGCTGCGCGGCCGTCAGCTGCCGGTCGCGTCGCACGCGTTTTCCGAGCACCTGTCGGTGCTGCTCGACGCCGCCTAACGGCCGCGCAGCGGCGGCGGCTCGCGCCCGCGTGGCGTCGTGTCTGCCGGGGCTTGCGCGCCTGCGGCGCCGATCGCGTCGGGCGCGTCGCCGTCGCTGAGATCCTTGAGCGACACGCCGCTGACGCCCAGGCTGCGCGCCGCGCCGATCAGCCACGCCAGCCGTGCCGCCGCCGCCTCGTATCGCAGTCCCTGTGGTCGGATGTTCGACACGCAGTTGCGTTCGGCGTCGGTCCGGCCTCGCCTGGGCGCATGCGTCAGGTAGACGCCGAGGCTGTCGGGCGCGCTGAGCCCCGGCCGCTCGCCGATCAGCACCGCGACGATGCCGGCGCGCAGGCGCTCGCCGATGTCGTCGCCGAGCGCGACGCGTGCCTGGGTCGCGATCACGACCGGCCCGATCGACAGCGTCGTCGGGAGCATGCCGCGCACCGCGTCGAGCAGCGGCACCGCGTGGCGCTGCGCCGCGAGCGCCGAAAGCCCGTCGGCGACGACGAAGCACAGGTCGCACGCGGGCGCTGTCCAGGCGCTGTGCGGCGCCGGTGTCGTGAAAGCGCCTGCGCCGGGGCCGGTGTTGTCGCCGGTGCCGGTGGCGTCGGTGCCGGAGCCGGAGCCGGTGCCGGTGCCGCCGTCCGGCGGCGGGTCGAGCGCGGCCAGCCGGCGGCCCAGATCGGGTCGTCTCAGGTAGGTCGCGCGATCGCCCGCCTCGCTTCGCGCCCTGGCGGTCCGCCAGCCGCGCGACTGCAACGCCGCGTCGAGCGCGTCGACGTCGAGGCCGGCGTGAACCGCGTCGCGCGCGAGCGCGTGCGCGAGCCCGAAGTGCAGCGATTCGTCGGTCGGTACCGAGACGCCTGCGCGGCCCAACGCAAGGCGCGCCGGCGTCGCTGCACGCCACGGATTGGCCGCGGGGAGGATCACGCCGTCGGGCGCGGCCGCGGCGGGCAGCGCGGCGGGCAGCGCGACCCGCGGGGCGTCCGGCTTCACGGCGCCTGCAGCGCGGCCAGCGCGCCGATCTTCGCCGCCAGCGCGCCGGTGCCGCCGTCGATCAGGCGCCCGGTGTCGTCGCACACCCCGACGCGGGCGAGCCAGGCGTCGAACTCGGGCGCGCGGGCGAGGCCGAGCGTCTCGCGCAGGAACAGCGCGTCGTGGAACGACGTGCTCTGGTAGCCGAGCATGACGTCGTCCGACCCCGGCACGCCCATCAGGAACGTCAGGCCGGCCGCGCCGAGCGCCACCATCAGCGTGTCCATGTCGTCGGCGTCGGCCTCGGCGTGGTTCGTGTGGCAGATGTCGCAGCCCATCGGCAGCCCGAGCAGCTTGCCGCAGCAGTGGTCCTCCAGGCCGGCGCGAACGATCTGCCTGCCGTCGAACAGGTACTCCGGTCCGATGAAGCCGACGACCGAATTGACGAGCAGCGGCCGGTAGCGCCGCGCGAGCGCGTAGGCGCGGACCTCGCAGGTCTGCTGGTCGACGCCGTGGTGAGCGCCGGCGGAGAGCGCGCTGCCCTGGCCGGTCTCGAAGTACATGAGGTTGTCGCCGACCGTGCCGCGCCCGAGCGCGAGCGCCGCCGCATACGCATCGTCGAGCATCGACACGCTGACGCCGAAGCTGCGGTTGGTCGCTTCGGTGCCGCCGATCGACTGGAACACGAGGTCGACCGGCACCCGTGCCTCGATCAGCGCCAGCGTCGTGCTCACGTGCGTGAGCACGCACGACTGCGTCGGGATCTCGAGCCGCGCGATCAGCTCGTCGAGCAGGTGAAGCAGCCGCGCGACGGCTGCCGGGCTGTCCGAGGCCGGGTTGATGCCGATCACCGCGTCGCCGGCGCCGAGCTGGAGGCCGTCGACGATCGACGCGGCGATGCCGCGCGGGTCGTCGGACGGGTGGTTCGGCTGCAGTCGCACCGAAAGGCGCCCCGGCAGGCCGATCGTGTCGCGGAACGCGGTCGTCGTACGGCACTTGCGCGCGACGCGGATCAGGTCCTGGTTGCGCATCAGCTTGCTCACCGCGGCGACCATTTCCGGCGTCAGGCCCGGCGCCAGCCGGGCCAGCGCGTCGGCGTCGGCCGCGTCGGAGAGCAGCCAGTTGCGAAAGCCCCCGACGGTGAGCGCGCGCACCGGCGCGAAGGCGGCCGCGTCGTGCGTGTCGAGCACGAGCCGCGTGATGTCGTCCGACTCGTAGGGCACGACCGGCTCCTGCAGGACGTGCGCGAGCGGCAGGTCGGCGAGCACGTGGCGCGCGGCCATGCGCTCGAGCGCCGACCCGGCGGCGATGCCCGCGAGGTGGTCGCCGCTGCGATCCGGGCTGGCCTTCGCCAGCACGGTGCGCAGGTCGGGGAACTGGAAGCCGTTGCCGGCCAGGGTGGTGCGGTATCGCATCGGTTCGGCCGCTCCGTCGGTGGCCTGCGGTGGACCGATGTTATTCGCCGGCGCCGGACGGCACGTCGCGCTGTCCCGCCGGGCGCGCGGGTCTTGCCGGGGCCATCGCTACAATCCGGGCCGAGCCCGGTGCACCGCGATGAATCCCAAGCGCCCGAAGTCCGCAGATCGACCCGCGCCCGCCGGCGAGCGCGATGCGCGCGCACCGGCGGCCGGCCCGGTGCCCGCCGCGCCGCGCGCCGGCGTGCGGCCGGGCCGCGTGCGGGCGGCCGCGCCGGCCCCGGCGCGCCTACGCGCGACGACCGAGTCGCTCGACCGCCACGTCGGCGCGAAGATTCGCGAGCACCGTCAGCGCAACCGGCTCACGATCAGCGACGTGGCGCTGCTCGCGAACCTGTCGGTGGGCATGCTCTCGAAGATCGAGACCGGGCAGGCGAGCGCGAGTCTCGAGTCGCTCGTGAACATCGCCAACGCGCTCGGGGTGCCGTTCACGTCGCTCTTCCGGGACTACGACGCCCCCGGCGGGGTCGCGCGACTGGTGCGGGCGGGCGAGGGGATGGAGGTCGTGCGCAAGGGAACCGCGAAAGGGCACACGTACCGGCTGCTGTCCTACGACCAGGGCCCCCAGAAGCTGTTCGAGCCCTTCCTGATCACGATGGACGACGCGTCCGAAGAGTTTCCGTCTTTCGAGCACCGCGGCACCGAGTTCATCTACATGCTCCAGGGAAAGCTCGAATACCGTCACGGCCGCACGACCTACCTGCTCGGCCCGGGCGATGCGCTGACCTTCAGCGGCGACGTGCCCCACGGGCCCGCGCGGATCCTCGAGGTGCCGATCCGGTTCGTCACGGTGATCATGTACGGCGCGAGGGACGGCTGAGGCCCGGCCGGCGAGGGCCGGGGCGGGACACCCGCCGTCCCCCGCGGGCCGACAGGCACCGGCGCGTCGGCGCCCGCGGCGCGGACGGGCGTCAGGAGACGGCACCGACCCCGTAGCGCCCCCGCAGCAGCGTCCCGCCGCCGAAGCGCGAGTGCGCATATGGCGCGAGCGAGACGTCGGTCTGCAGCCCCAGCGCCGCCTGCGCCAGAACGCAGCCGACCGCCGGCGAGAGCTTGAAGCCGTGGCCCGAGAAGCCGTAGCCGACGACGAGGCCGTCCAGGCCGTCGAGCCGGCCGAGCACCGGGTTCCAGTCGGGTGTCACGTCGTAGACGCCGGTCCAGGACGAGGCGAGCCCCGCGTCGTCGAAGGCCGGAAATCGTGCGGCGACCTGCGCGCCGACCGTCGCGACGGTGTCGAGCGTGACCTCGCCCGGTTCGTTCGACGGCGGATCGAGCACCTCGCCCGCTAGGCCCTCGCTCACCAGCATCTGGGTGCCGCCGTAGCTTCGGCAGTAGAGCATCCCTTCGGACGCGAGATCCTTGAAGACCGGCATCCGCTGGCTGTAGGGACGCGGGCCCTCGAGCGCGAGCACGACGTGGCGTTCCGCGATCACCGGCGTGGCGATGCCGGTCCATCGCTCGATGTCGCGGGCCCAGATGTTCTGCGTGCTGACGACGGTTCCGGCCTCGAAGCGACCCTGCGTCGTGTCGACGCCGGTCACCACGCCGTCGGCGATGCGCAGCGATCGGACGTCGACGCCCTCGCGGAACTGCACGCCGAGGCGCCGCGCGGCGCGCGCGAAGCTGGTCGTGACGAGCCACGCGTCGGCGAAGCCGGCCTCGGGTTCGAATCCGATCAGTGCATCGGACGCGAAGGAGGCGATCGGCAGCAGCGCCTCGGCGGCGCGGCGATCGACGACCTCCGCGGCGATGCCGGCGGCGCGCTGGCTGTCGAGCACCGCCCGCAGCGCCGACGCCTTGTCGCCTTCGGGTGCGGCGATCAGGTAGCCGCACCGTACCAGCCCGCATTCCGCCTCGTCGTCTTCGAGGCTGGCCTTGAACGCGTTGAACACCTTCCAGGATCGCAGCGCGAGTTCGACGTTCTGCGGCACCGAGTAGTGGGTGCGCAGGATGCCGCTGGACTGCGACGTGGTGCCGGTGCCGATCTGGTCGCGTTCGAGTACCAGCACGCGTCCGGCGCCGAGCCGCCCCAGATGGAAGGCCACCGAGGCGCCGATCACGCCCGCGCCGATCACGATCACGTCGTAGGTATTGGTCGATCCGCTTCGCATCGTCCTCTCGCCTCGCCTCGCGGTGCCGCCGCATGCGCAAACCCCTTGCGAGCGGCGACGCCGGAACCCGATTTGAACAGAAGCGCCGGCGCGCGCGGCGCGTGCAGGCGGCACGGGTTGCACTTGATTGTAGTGCATGAGAATTGCATCACAGGAAACAAGCGGCTACACTCGGCGCGCCCAGGTCGAACCACAGGAGCACGCAGATGAACGTCGTCGTCGAACGCGGCCCGGCGATGCCGGGTGCGCTGGTGCCCGCGCCGCGCCTCGCGGACCTGGCCGACGCGCAGCGCTATCTCGAGCAGAACGGCGTCGGCTTCGTGCTGGCGCAGTTCGTCGACATCCACGGCGTCGCGAAGGCGAAGGCCGTGCCGACGGCGCACCTGAAGTCGGTACTCGGCGAAGGCGCCGGGTTCGCCGGCTTCGCGATCTGGGGGGTCGGCATCGAGCCGCACGGGCCCGACTTCATGGCGGTCGGCGCGCTCGACACCCTCTCGCTCGTGCCCTGGCAGCCGGGCCTCGCGCGCATCGTCTGCGAAGGACACGTCGACGGCGAGCCCTGGCCCTTCGACAGCCGCGTGACGCTGCGTCGCCAGGTCGCCCGGCTCGCCGAACGCGGCCTAACGCTGCACACCGGTCTCGAGCCCGAGTTCTCGCTGCTGCGCAGAGCGCCGAACGGCGCGATCGAGCCCTGCGACGCGAGCGACACCCTCGCCAAGCCGTGCTACGACTACAAGGGGCTCTCGCGCACGCGCGGCATACTCGAGAAGCTGTCGGACTCGCTGCGCGCGGTGGGGATCGACGTCTATCAGATCGACCACGAGGACGCGAACGGACAGTTCGAGATCAACTACACCTACACCGATTGCCTGCGGTCCTGCGACCACTTCGTCTTCTTCAAGATGGCAGCGAGCGAGATCGCCAACGAGCACGGCCTGATCTGTTCGTTCATGCCGAAGCCGTTCTCGAACCGCCCGGGCAACGGGATGCACATGCACCTGTCGCTGAGCGACGGCGAGCGCAACCTGTTCGAGGGCGCCGGCGACGCCCGCGGGCTCGGCCTGTCGCCGCTCGCGTACCACTTCCTCGGCGGACTGCTCGCGCACGCGCCCGCGCTGGCGGCGGTCTGTGCGCCGACGGTCAACTCGTACAAGCGCCTCGTCGTCGGGCGCTCGCTGACCGGCGCGACCTGGGCGCCGGCCTACATCTCCTACGGCGACAACAACCGCTCGAGCATGGTGCGCGTGCCGAAGGGAAGGCTCGAGCTGCGCCTGCCCGACGGCTCGTGCAATCCGTACCTCGCGACCGCGGCGGTGATCGCCGCCGGCCTCGACGGCGTCGAGCGGGCGCTCGATCCGGGCTCGCCGCGCAACGTCAACCTGTACGACTGGACCGACGCGCAATTGCGCGATGCCGGCATCGGTCTGCTGCCGCAGAGTCTCGACCAGGCGGTCGCCGCGCTGGAGAGCGACCCGGTCGTGCTCGGCGGGCTCGGCCCGGCGGGGCCCGAGTTCTGTCGCCTCAAGCGCATGGAGTGGGTGGAGTACATGCGGCACGTGTCGGACTGGGAACTGAAGTCCTACCTGGAATTCTTCTGAGCGACTGCTCGCGGACCATGTCGAGGTGATCGAGGATGTGCGGGATCGTCGGATTGCTGGTGAAGGAGCCGCGGATGCGCGAGCGGCTCGGCGAGTGGATGCTGCCGATGCTGGTCGGCATGACCGAGCGCGGCCCCGATTCGGCGGGCATGGCGGTGTTCACCGAGCCGGTGACGGAGGGCGCGATCAAGCTCTCGCTGTACTCGGGCGAGGCGCATCCGGCGTCGCGCGTCGATTGGCCGGCGCTCGGGGCCGCGTTCCGTGCCGCGCTCGACGCGTCGGCGACGCTGCGCGTCGCGCACAACCATGCGGTCCTCGGCACGACCGCCCGGCCGGAGGCCGCGCGGGCGTGGCTGAGCGATCACGCGCCGCGACTGAAGGTGCTGTCCGCCGGGCGCTCGATCGACCTCTACAAGGACGTCGGCCTTCCCGCCGACATCGCCGCGCGCTATCGACTCGGCGAGGTCGCCGGCTCGCACCTCGTCGGCCACACGCGGATGGCGACCGAGTCGGCCGTCAACGTCGACAACGCGCACCCCTACACCGCGGGTCTGGACTGGTGCCTGGTCCACAACGGTTCGCTGTCCAATCCGTACCAGTTGCGTCGCGCGCTCGAGCCACTCGGCATCGCCTTCGACGGCGACTGCGACACCGAGGCGGCGTGCCGCTACCTCGAGTGGCGGATGCGCGAGGGCGATGCGCTCGAGGCCGCGATCGCGCGCGGCTTCGACGTGTTCGACGGCTTCTACACCTTCCTGATGGGTACCCGGGACAAGCTCGCGCTGGTGCGCGACCCCTTCGCGTGCAAGCCGGCGATCGTCGCCGAGACCGACGATTACGTCGCGATCGCGTCCGAGTTCCGATCGCTCGCGCACCTGCCTGGGATCAGGCACGCGTCGCTGTTCGAGCCGAAGCCGGCGCACGTCTACTCGTGGAGCGTGCGGCGATGATCCGCCACCCCGACGCGCCGCCGGCGCAGATGTCTCGGCGAGGCGGTGAGGTGCCTTGCTTCGATCTCTCGAGCGTCGGTGTCCGCGCGCTCAACCAGTTCCTCCACGGCGATCTCGCGGGGGTCGAGCGCGTATTGGTCACCAATCCCGACGGCGCGCATTCGATTGCCGTCGGCGTCGACGCGCGGGTCGCGGTCGAGGTCGACGGGCACGCAGGCTACTACGCCGGGGGCATGAACCAGCGGGCATCGATCACGATCGCCGGCAATGCGGGTCCGGGTGTCGGCGAGAACATGATGTCGGGCGAGATCCGGGTCGCGGGATTCGCGAGCGTGTCGGCAGG
The DNA here is from genome assembly GCA_050248115.1 of Lautropia sp. Classification (GTDB taxonomy): domain Bacteria; phylum Pseudomonadota; class Gammaproteobacteria; order Burkholderiales; family Burkholderiaceae_E; genus Lautropia. The sequence continues at coordinate 633,281 of JBFWSZ010000002.1, read as the reverse complement.
CGCGTCCGCGCACGGCGGCCTGCTCGTCGTTGCCGGCGATGCCGGACTGCGCTGCGGCATCTCGCTGAAAGGCGCCGACATCGTCGTCGGCGGCGACGTCGGCGCGTTCTCCGCGTTCATGGCACAGGCCGGACGGATCGTCGTGTGCGGCGACGCCGGCGCGAATCTCGGCGACTCGCTCTACGAGGCGGTGGTGTACGTGCGCGGTGAGGTCCGTTCGCTCGGCGCGGACGCGCGCGTCGAGCCGATGTCCGAGGCCGACCTGGAGGCGGTCGCCGGGCTGCTGGGACGCGCGGGGCTGCGGCACGACCCTGCGTCGTTCCGACGCATCGCGTCCGCGCGCCAGCTCTACCACTGGAACGCCGACGCGCGTCAGGAGTACTGAGGATGCAGAGCGCGACCTTCGACCGCACGATCATCGACTACATCCAGCAGGCCGCGGCGACCGGCCTCTACGACATCCGGGGCCTCGGTGCCAAGCGCGCGCTGCCGCACTTCGACGACCTGCTGTTCCTCGGCGCGTCGCTGTCGCGCTATCCGCTCGAGGGCTATCGCGAGCGTTGCAGCAGCAGGACGGTGCTCGGCACGCGATTCGCGAAGCGTCCGCTCGAACTCGAGATCCCGATCACGATCGCCGGCATGAGCTTCGGCGCGCTGTCGGCGAACGTCAAGGAGGCGCTGGGGCGTGCGGCGACCGCGGTCGGAACGTCGACCACGACCGGCGACGGTGGCATGACGGGCGAGGAGCGGGATTCGTCTCGAACGCTCGTCTACCAGTGCCTGCCGTCGCGCTACGGCTTCAACCCGGTGGACCTGCGGCGCGCCGACGCGATCGAGGTCGTGATCGGGCAGGGCGCCAAGCCCGGCGGCGGCGGCATGCTGCTCGGTCAGAAGATCAACGCGCGGGTGGCCGGCATGCGCACGCTGCCCGAAGGCGTCGATCAGCGCTCGGCCGCGCGCCACCCCGACTGGACGGGTCCGGACGACCTCGCGATCAAGCTCGGCGAACTGCGCGAGATCACCGACTGGCGACTGCCGATCTTCGTGAAGGTCGGCGCGACCCGCGTGTTCAACGACGTCAAGCTGGCGGTGCACTCGGGTGCGGACGTCGTCGTCGTCGACGGCATGCAGGGCGGTACCGCCGCGACGCAGACGACCTTCATCGAGAACGTCGGCATCCCGACGCTGGCCGCGGTTCGCCAGGCGGTCGACGCGCTGGAGGACCTGAACATGAAGGGCACGGTCCAGCTCGTCGTCTCCGGCGGCATCCGCACCGGCGCGGATGTCGCGAAGGCGCTCGCGCTCGGCGCCGACGCGGTGTCGGTCGGGCAGGGCGTGCTGATCGCGCTCGGCTGCAACGCCGACACCTACGTCGAGGACGGCCGTCACCTGAGCGCGCTCGACGCGTATGCGAAGCTGGGCACCCGGCCCGGCGAATGCCATCATTGCCACACCGGGCTGTGTCCGACCGGCGTCACGACGCAGGATCCCGTGCTCGAGCGGCGCGTCTCGCCGGCCGGCGGCGCGAAGCGCGTCGCGAACTACCTGTCGACGATGAACATGGAACTGACGACGATCGCGCGGGCCTGCGGCAAGCAGGACGTGCACCACCTCGAGCGCGAGGACCTGGTCGCGCTGACGATCGAGGCCGCGGCGATGGCGGGCGTACCGCTCGCCGGGACCGACTGGATTCCGGGCCGTGGCTGAGGCGCGATCCGCGCACGCCTGGGGCGCGTTCTGCGACGAGGACGACACGCCGGTGGCGCTCGCCGGTGCGTCGGCCGGGCCGCTGGCGGGCCTGCGCTTCGGGGTCAAGGACCTGTTCGACATCGAAGGTCGACGCACCGGCTTCGGGCATCCGATATGGCGCGACACGCACCCGCCCGCGGACCGGACGGCGGTCGCGGTGCAGCGCCTGCTCGATGCCGGTGCGAGCGTCGTCGGAAAGACGCGGTGCGACGAACTCTGCTACAGCCTCGACGGCATCAACGTCCACTACGGCACGCCGGTCAATCCGAAGGCCCCCGACTGCCTGCCGGGCGGTTCGTCCAGCGGGTCCGCCGTCGCCGTCGCCGCCGGGCTCGTCGACTTCGCACTGGGCAGCGACACTGGCGGCTCGGTGCGCGTGCCGGCGTCCTACTGCGGCATCCTCGGCATCAGGCCGAGCCACGGCGCGGTGTCGCTCGACGGCGCGGTCCCGTTCGCGCCGGACTACGACACGGCGGGCTGGTTCGCGACCGACGCGGCCGTGCTCGAGCGCGTCGGCGACGCGCTGCTCGAGGACAGCCCGACCGGCGCGCCGGTCGACCCTGCACGAATCAGGCTGCTGCAGGCGCGCGACACCTTCGCGCACGCGGACCCGGATGCCGCGGCGCGGCTCGCGTCGGCGCTCGCGCCACTCGCCGAACGCTTCGCGTCGCTCGAGCGCGTCGAGCTCGGCGTCGACGGGCTCGACCGCTGGATGCAGTCGTTTCGGGTCCTCCAGGGCGCGCAGATCTGGCAGACGCATCGTGCGTGGCTCGAGCGTCTCGGTCCGTCGTTCGGTGCGGGCATCCGCGAGCGCTTCGCCTGGGTGTCGACGATCACGCCTGAGATGATCGCGGCGGCCGGTGCCGAGCGCGCGCGCGTCGTCGCGCGGATGGAGGCGTTGCTCGAGGCCGAGGTCGTGCTCGTGATACCGACGACGCCGGGCGCCGCGCCGCGCCTGGATACGCCGGTCGCCGCGCGCGAAGCGTGGCGCAACCGGGCGCTCGGCCTGTTGTGCATCGCAGGGCACGCAGGCCTGCCGCAGGTGAACCTGCCGATCGCCGAACTCGGCGGTCGTCCGGTCGGCCTGTCGCTGGTCGCCGCGCGGGGCCGTGACCGTCTGCTGCTGTCGCTGGCCTGCAAATTGCTACCGTCGAGAACGGAGCGGGGCTAGCGGCTCGCCGGTGCGTCCGGGCCGGATGTCGCTGCCGCGCCCCGCCCCGACGCAAACCGAACGTACCCACAGGAGTTCCTGGATGACCGCCATGCCGCTGCGCGCCCTCGTCGGTGCGGCCGCAACCTGCCTCATGCCCGCTCTCGTGCACGCCCAAGGTGCTGCCGGGTGTCCCGACCCGATACCGGTCGCGCTGACGACGCCGCTGTCCTCCGGGATCGCGCTGCTCGGCATCCAGGCGAAGCTGGGTGTCGAACACGCGATCGGCGAGATCAACGCGGCGGGCGGGGTCGGTGGCAAGCAGTTCAAGCTGGCCGTCGAGGACTCGACCGCGTCGGCGCCGAATGCGCTCAATGCGTTCAACCGGCTGCTCGACGGCAAGCCCGTCGTCGTGTTCTCGTCGATGATCAGTCCGCACATCTTCACGCAGAACGACGCGATCATGAAGGGCGGTACACCGGTCCTCGTTGCCGGTACCAATGCGCAGTTGATGAAGCAGGGCAACCCGTGGATGGTGCGCATCCACGTGCACGACGGGCAACTCGCCGAGGCGGTCCCGCGCTATGTCGTCGAGACGCTCGGCATGAAGAAGCCCGCGATCCTCGCCGTTGCCGACGACTACGGGCTCGGTGCGTCCAAGGGGCTGCAGGCCGCGTTCGAAAGGCTGAAGGTGAAGACGGCGGCCGTCGAGAGCTATGGCCTGAACGACAAGGACATGAGTGCCCAGCTCACGAAGATCAAGGCGTCCGGTGCCGACGTCATCCTGCTCTGGGGGCGCCCGGGCGACGTCGCGCTCGTGCTCAAGCAGCGCCGCGCGCTCGGCATCGAGCTGCCGGTGATCGGCAACCCGAGCACGGTCGCCGCGACGACGGTCGCGAACCTGAGCGTCGAGGAGGCCGACGGCGCGTACGCGATCGGGGGCATGCTGCCGCAGGTGAGCGACGATCCGAAGGTGAAGGCCTTCGCGAAAGAGGTGCTGGCGAACACGAAGGTGCCCCCGGACAACTTCGCCGTCGGCTATCGCGACGCGATGTTCATGGTGAGCACGGTCATCGGCCAGGTCGGCTGCGAGCCCGCCAGGATCCGCGACGCGCTGCGCGCGATCAAGGACTGGCCCGGGCTCATGATCCGCTACACCGCCGACAAGGACGGCGAGCTCGCGCACACGATGGGCATCTACCGGAACAAGGGCAAGGTCACCGCGCAGATCGGCACGATCGGCGCGGCTGGCCACTGACGCCGGGCACTGCCCGGCGAAGCCGGTACGTCCAGCCATGGCCCAGCTGCTGCTCAACGGCCTCGCGATGGGGTCGATCTACGCACTGATCGCGCTCGGCCTGCTGCAGGTCTTCAACGCGGTGCGCATCGTCAACTTCGCGCAGGGCCAGCTGCTGATGGTCGGGGCCTTCCTGGGCCTCGCCGGGTCGGCGGGGCTCGGCCTGCCGATCGGTGTCGTCTACGTGGGCACCTTCGCCGCGATGGCGGTACTCGGCCTGGTGTTCATGCTGGTCGCGTGGTATCCGCTGCGCGGCAAGCCCTTCCACCTCGTGATCCTCACGACCATCGCCGCCGGGATCGTGCTCGAGAACCTGGTGCTGATCGTCTTCGGCCCGCTGCCGCAGTCGGTGCCGTCGCCGTTCGGCGGGGCGCAGTGGCGAATCGGCGACCTCGTGGTCTCACGCCACGTCGTCTTCGTCTTCGCGACGACGGCCGTGCTGCTGGCGGCGCAGTGGTGGTTCCTGATGCGAACGCGCTTCGGGCGGATGATGCAGGCCACGTCGCAGGACATGGAGATGGCGCAGCTCGTCGGCGTCCGGGTGCGGCACACGGTCGCCGTGGCGTTCATGCTGGGTGCGATGCTGGCGGGCGCCGGCGGCCTGCTGGTCGCGCCGCTCTTTCTCGCCGAGCCGGCGATGGGCGGGCCGCTGGGTCTGAAGGCCTTCGTGGTCAGCGTGATCGGGGGCTTCGGCAACCTGTACGGTGCCGTGATCGCCGGCCTCGCGCTCGGCGTCGTCGAGGCGCTTGCCGCGGGCTACGTCTCGTCGAACTTCCGGGACGTCTTCGCGTTCCTGCTGATGGTCGGATTCCTGTTCGTGCGCCCGCAGGGCCTGTTCGGCGAGCGGCAGAGCGAGCGCGTATGAAGGACACCGCGGCCACGATCGCCGACGACGCGGCCGGCGTGGCGGCCTCGCACGCGGGCGGCCTGCCGGGGCTGCGAACCCGCGGCGCGGGTGCGGCCGCTGCCGTCGTCCTGCTGGTGCTGCCGCACCTGCTGCCGGGCAACTACCTGCTGCAGCTGATCAATCTCGGGCTCGTCAGCCTGATCGTGGTCGTCGGGCTCAACTACATCACCGGGTATTGCGGGCAGATCAACTTCGGGCAGGCCGCGTTCTGGGGAATCGGCGCCTACGTCACGGCGCTGGCGACGCTGCACGGCGCGTCGTTCTGGCTGGCACTGCCGCTGGCCGCGCTCGTCACGGGCCTGTGCAGCCTGCTGCTCGGTGTCCCGACACTCAAGCTGCGCGCGTACTACCTCGCGATGGCGACGATCGCTTTCGGCGAGATCGTCCAGCTCGTGCTGACCCACTGGGAGTCCGTCACCGGCGGGACCTCGGGCCTTCGAGGGGTGCCCGGCGTGTCGATCGCGGGCCACCGGCTGCAGGGCAACGTCGAGCACTACTACTTCCTGCTCGCGTGGTGCGCGCTCGCACTGTGGCTGTCGCTTCGGGTCCGCGCGTCGCGGATCGGGCGATCGATGATCGCGCTGCGCGACACCGAGATCGCGGCGGAGGTCGCCGGGGTGGACACGGTGCGGGTCAAGATGCTCGCGTTCGCGCTGTCGTCGGTCTACGCCGGCGTGGCGGGCGGCCTCTACGCGAGCTACGTGAACTACGTGAGCCCGGATCTCTTCTCGAACGCGCAGGCGGTGCTGTTCTTCACGATGCTGGTGATCGGCGGAACCGGGTCGGCGATCGGTGCGGTGATCGGCACGGCGGTGCTGACGGCGCTTCCCGAGGCGCTCCGGTTCATGAAGGAGTGGTACCTGGTGCTGTACGGCGTGGGCGTGATCCTGATGATCGTGTTCGTGCCCGAGGGCATCGCGAGCCTCTTGGGGCGCGTCGGACGCGTCGGGCGCGAGGCGCCGGGCGTCGCCGCCGGGCGTGTCGCGGGCGCCGGCCACCCGGCAAGCCGCGCACCGGCCGCGGCGACGAGCGTGGCGACGGGTGTGGCGTCGGGCGTGGCCTCGTTCGCGCCACCGATCCCGCCCGCCGGCACCGACGCCGCCGTGCCGATCCTCGACGTGCGCAGCGTCACGCAGCGCTTCGGCGGGCTGGTGGCCCTGGACGGGGTCAGCCTGCGGATCGAACGCGGCCACGTGCACGCGGTGATCGGCCCCAACGGTTCCGGGAAGACGACGTTCCTGAACGTGCTGTCCGGGGCTTATACGCCGCAGGCGGGCTCGGTGCGGCTGGAGGGCCAGGAGATGCTCGGGCGGCGCGGGAACGCGATCGCGGTCGCGGGCCTGTCGCGCACCTTCCAGAACATCAGGCTCTATCGCAGCCTGAGCGTGCTGGAGAACGTGATGGTCGGCGCCGGCTGCCGCGCGCGCACGGGCGTGCTCGACGCGATGCTGGCGACCCCGCGCCACCGGCGCGAGGAAGACGCGATTCGCGCGCAGGCGCTGCTGGCGCTGGACTTCGTCGGTCTCGCGGCGCTCGCCGACCGGCCGGCCGCGTCGCTCGCCTACGCACAGCAGCGGCTGCTCGAGATCGCGCGCGCGATCGCGACCCGCCCGCGCGTGCTGCTGCTCGACGAACCGGCCGCCGGCATGAATCCGCAGGAGGCGGCGATGCTGATGCAGACGATCCGGGCCGTGCGCGACGCCGGGATCACCGTCGTCTTCGTCGAGCACAACGTCAAGCTGGTGATGGGGGTGTCGGACCGCGTGAGCGTGTTCGACTTCGGTCGCAAGATCGCCGAGGGCACGCCGGCCGAAGTGCAGCGCTCGCCCGAGGTCATCGCGGCGTACCTGGGTCGCGGCCACGGCGCGAAGCCCGATGCTTGAAGTCGAATCGATCGAGGTCTGCTATGGCGAGATCGTCGCGCTAGGCGGGGTGTCGTTCCGGGTCGACGAAGGCGAGATCGTCACGCTGATCGGGTCGAACGGTGCGGGCAAGAGCACGAGCCTGCGCAGCGTGTCGGGGCTGCTGAAGCTTCGGGCCGGCAGCATCCGCTTCGAGGGCCGCCGCATCGACTCGACGAGTCCCGAGGAGATCGTGCGCCTGGGGATCGCGCATTCGCCGGAGGGACGGCGCGTGTTTCCGGGCCTGACGGTCGAGCAGAACCTCGAACTGGGCGCGACACCGTGGCGCCGTCGCGGCGATTCGATCGTCGACGACGTCGACCGCGTCTACGCGCTGTTTCCCAGACTCAAGGAGCGCCGGGCGCAACTCGCGTGGTCGATGTCCGGTGGCGAGCAGCAGATGCTCGCCGTCGGCCGCGCGCTGATGGGCCGTCCTCGGCTGCTGCTGCTCGACGAGCCTTCGCTGGGGCTCGCCCCGATCATCGTCGAACAGCTGTTCGAGCGCATCGCCGGCATCAACCGACTCGGCGTGACGATCCTGCTCGTCGAGCAGAATGCGGCGATGGCGCTGTCGGTGGCGAGTCGGGGATACCTGCTCGAGAACGGCGCCGTGGTCCTCGCCGATACCACCGAGCGGATGCGCGACCACCCGCGAGTGCGCGAGGCCTACCTGGGCACCTGACGGCGCGTGAACGCCGGGGCGCGCCCGGCGCCGCCGGCCGCTGGCGTCGCGCGGTGTCGTCCCGGGTGCGGTCCGGGTCGCCCCGCCGCGATGGCGCTCGCGCTCGGCTGCGGGCACGCTTGCATCCTCGCCGCGGCAGCACGCGCGGCACGAACCGAACAGGGGCAGGGGATGGATCGACGCGACATTCGCCGACGGTGGCTGAAGCGGGCGGCGGCGCTTCCGCTGGGTGGCGTGGCGGCGCGCCTCGGGACGGCGCATGCGGACGCGTCGGCGGCCGAGCCGCCCGGCGCCGCGCGGTTGCCTCGTGTCCGGCCGTCGGATCCGGACTGGCCGTCGCCGGCCCTGTGGGCCGGACTGCGCGCCCGGGTCGGCGACGCGCTCGTGCGGGTGGACACACCGTGGGACGCGTGCCGGGCGCACCCCGAGGGCGATACCTGCCGCGCGCTGCTCCGATCGCCGCAGAACCCCTATTTCCTCGGCGACGACGTCGCGCTGACGCAGACCTTCGGGTGGGTCGGGGCGTGGACCTCGTCGCCGAGCGTCTGGGCCGTCGCGGCGCGCAACCGGGACGACGTGGTCGCGGCCGTCGACTTCGCGCGCGAGCACCGCCTGAGGCTGGTCGTGAAGGGCGGCGGCCACAGCTACCAGGGCCGGTCGAACGCGCCCGATTCGCTGCTGCTCTGGACTCGGCGGATGGACGCGATCCGGATGCACGAGGCCTTCGTGCCGCAGGGCTGCGAGGGCGTCGCGGCGCCGGTGCGCGCGGTCTCGGTCGGCGCGGGCGCGATCTGGTCGCAGGTCTACGATGCGGTCACGACCCGCGGCGGCGGCTACGTGCAGGGGGGCGGCTGCATGACGGTCGGCGTCGCGGGGCTGGTGCTGAGCGGCGGCTTCGGCAGCTTCTCCAAGGCCTTCGGCACGGCGTCGGCCAGCCTCCTCGAGGCGGAGATCGTGACCGCGGACGCACGCGTGCGCACCGTGAACGCATGCAGCGATCCCGAGCTCTTCCGCGCGCTCAAGGGCGGCGGCGGCAGCTTCGGCGTGGTCACGCGCGTCACGCTTCGCGTGCACCCGTTGCCCGAGCGCTTCGGCGCGGTGAACTTCACCGTGAAGACCGCGTCGGACGCGGCGTTCCGCCGGCTCGTCGGGCTCGCGATCGACTTCTGCGCGTCGCAGCTCGTCGGGCCGCACTGGGGCGAGCAGCTGCGCTTCCTGCCGTCGAACACGCTGCGGGTGTCGATGGTGTTCCAGGGCATCGACCGCGGCGACGCACAGGCGGTGTGGGCGCCGTTCTTCGAGGCGCTCGACGCCGCGCCCGAGGACTTCTCGACCGCATTCTCGCCGTTCAGGGTCGTGTCGACGTCGGCGCGGAACTTCTGGGCGCCGACCTTCCTGAAGCGCAGCTTCGGCTTCATCGCGCGCGACGACCGGCCGGGCGCGCCCGACACGAACGTGTTCTGGCCCGGCGACCAGGCACAGGTCGGGCAGGTGCTGCACGGCTACGCGTCGGGCTGGCTGCCGGCGTCGCTGTTGCGGCACGCGCAGCGCGCGACGCTCGCCGACGCGCTCTTCGAGGCGTCTCGACACGCCGGCTTCGCGCTGCACCTGAACAAGGGCCTCGCCGGCGCTTCGCGTGCCGTGCTCGACGCGGCGCGTGCGAGCGCGATGAACCCGGCCGTGCTCGACGCGTTCGCGCTGGTGATCTGCGCGGCGAAAGGACCGCCGGCGTACCCCGGGGTGGCCGGACACGAGCCCGACGCGGCGGCGGCGCGGCGAGACGCGCGCGCGGTGCAGGCGTGCCTGGACGCGCTGCGCGCGCGCGTGCCGGTGGTCGGGGCGTACCTGTCCGAGAGCGACTACTTCCAGCCGGACTGGCAGCGGGCGTTCTGGGGCGATCATTACGGCCGGCTGCTTGCGGTCAAGGATCGCGTGGACCCGCAGGGCCTGTTCGTCGTGCACCACGGCGTCGGCAGCGAGCGCTGGTCGCGCGACGGCTTCACGCCGCTCGCGCAGGGCTGATCGGTGGTGCGCGCGGCACCCGGCCTTCGGCATGCGCGCCCGGTACACTTGCCGATCCGCACCATGACGCCCGCCACCGAAGCCCGCATCCAGCGCGCGGTCGACCCCGGCGTCGACCCCGTCCCGGACCCCGGCGCCACGAACGGTGCCACGAACGGCGCCACCGCGGGCGACGCACGCGCGCGCCGCGCGTATCGGTCCGGCTTCGCCGTGGCCTGGGCGATCTTCTGGCTGCTGATGCTCGTGCTCGAGATCCAGGACCACCGCCGTGCGGGCCACGGCGACCTGTGGCAGCCGGTGCTCTGGCAGGCGAGCGCGTGCGCGGTCGCGAGCGGGCTCGCGTGGCTGCTCTGGCGCTGGTTCGCGCGGCTCGACGCGTGGCTCGACCGTCCGTGGCAGTGGTTCGCCCGCTGTCTGGTCTGGATCCCGCTCGCGGCACCGTGCTTCGTCGCGCTGGTCTACGCGATACGGCACGCTGCCTACGCGCTGCTCGGCACGGCGTATCGCCACGATGCGTGGACCGTGGTGTTTCGCGAGGAATCGATCAAGTTCCTGTTCTTCTACCTGATCTTCGCGGCGATCATCTTCGGCATCCGCTCGCATGCCGCGCTCGGCCGCGCGGCGGTACAGCTCGAACGCGAACGGCGCCACGCGCAGCGCGCGCAGCTGCTGCAGCTGACGCAGCAGCTCGAACCGCACTTCCTGTTCAATGCACTCAACACCATCGCGTCGACGATCCACGCCGACCCGGACCTCGCCGACACGCTGCTCGTGCGGCTGTCGGCACTGCTGCGAGCCGCGACCGATCTCGCCCGCCAGCCCGAGACGACGCTCGACGAGGAACTCGGGCTGCTCGAGAGCTACGTCGACATCATGCGACGGCGTTTCGCGGACAGGGTGCGCGTGCGCTTCGAGGTCGACGCTGCCGTGCGCGGCGCGCGCGTGCCCACGCTGGTGATGCAGCCGCTCGTCGAGAACGCGTTTCGCCACGGCGTCGAGGGTCGGCTCGCGCCGACGTCGATCGTCGTGCGATGTGGCCTGGCGGGCGGGCGCCTGCGGCTGGAGGTCGAGGACGATGCGGGCGAACTGCCCGACGTGGTGCACTTCGGCGTCGGCCTGTCGAACCTGCAGCGCCGTCTCGCCGACACCCACGGCGCGACGGCGTCGTTCCTGCTCGAACACGCGGGTGCGCCGGGCGTGCGCGGGGTGCGGGCACGCGTCGAGTTGCCGTGCGTGCGCTGATCGTCGACGACGAGGCGCCGGCCCGCGACCGCCTGCGGCGACTGCTCGGCGCGTTCGCCGACGTCCAGGTGGTCGGCGAGGCACGCGACGGCGCGACGGCGCTCGCGTGCGTGGGCGAGCTCGCCCCGGACGTGCTCTTCCTCGACGTGCAGATGCCGGGCGCGAGCGGCCTGGACGTCGCGGCCTCGCTGCCGGAGCCGGCGCCGGCGGTCGTGTTCGTGACCGCGTACGAACGCTACGCGCTTCGGGCCTTCGACGCGGCCGCGATCGACTACCTGCTCAAGCCGATCGACCCCGCGCGCCTCGCGCTGGCGATCGAACGGCTTCGTGCGCGTGGCGCCGAGCGGCGCGATGCCGGCGCGTCGAGCGCCGCCCGGACGCGGTTCGCGGTGCAGCCGTCGGTGGCCGAGCGTGTGCGGCCGATGCACCTGCTCGTTCCCGATCGCGGGCGCACCCACGTGGTGGCGGTCGCCGAGATCGCGTACCTCGAGGCGGCCGACAACTACGTCGTCGTGCACACCGCGAATCACGCGCCGCTGCTGCGGCGCCCGCTCGTGCGGCTGCTCGAGGACCTGGGCGAGGGCTTCGTGCGCTGCCACCGTTCGGCGGCAGTCGGCGTCGCGCACGTCGCGAGGGTCGAGGCACGCGGCCACGGCGACGGCGCGCTGGTGCTGCGCGACGGCCGGCAGGTGCCGTGCAGCCGTCCGTACCGTGCGGCGGTGCTCGCCGCGCTCGCGGCGGCGGCGCCAGACGGCTGATGCGCGATCGGCTCAGGCGAGCCGGATCGGTTCGAGCGCGTCGCCCTGCTCGAGCACCCGGCCGATCCGGGCCGTCGCCGGATAGCCGATCGACCTGAGCTCGGCGACGCACGCGTCGGCGCGATCGCCCGGCACGCTCGCGAGCAGTCCGCCGGCGGTCTGCGGGTCGAAGAGCAGCGCGTAGCGCGGATCGGCGACCCACCGCGCCTGGTCGTGGATCGCGCGGCGCAGCCGCACGTTCGCCGGCTGCAGCGAACTGAGGATGCCGGCGCGCGCGGTCTCGAGCGCGCCGTCGAGCAGCGGCAGCGCGTCGAGCGCGAGCTCGGCGTCGACCGCCGACGGCCGCGTCATCTCGACGAGATGTCCGAGCAGCCCGAATCCGGTGAGGTCCGTGCACGCGGTCGCGCCGTAACGGCCCAGACACTCGGCGGCGGCGCGATTCGACACGACCATCGACGCGAGCGCCGCGTCGATCCAGCGGCCCTTCGCCTGCAGGCGGGCGTCGGCCGCGAACAGCGTGCCGGTGCCGATCGGCTTCGTGAGGATCAGCGCGTCGCCGGGCTTCATGCCGCCCTTGCGCATCACCGCCTGCAGGTGATCGTCGATCAGGCCGTTGATCGCGAAGCCGAGCGCGAGCTCGCTGCCTTCGCCGGTGTGGCCGCCGACGAGCGCGCAGCCGGCGTCGTTCAGCACGGCCACCGCGCCGGACATCATCTGGAAGAGCAGGTCCTCGACCTTCGATTCGAGGCCCGGCGGCACGGTCGCGATCGCGGTCGCCGACTGCGGCTCGCCACCCATCGCGAAGATGTCGCCCAGCGCGTGGTTCGCCGCGATGCGGCCGAACATCCACGGGTCGTCGACGAACGCGCGGAAGAAGTCGACGGTGTGGACCATCGCCTTGCCGGGCGGCACGCGGACCACGGCGGCGTCGTCCGGCGCGTGCAGGCCGATCAGCACGTCGTCGCGAGCGACCGGCGCGAGCGAGCCGAGCGCGCGCGAGAGTACGGTCGCCCCGACCTTGGCGCCGCATCCACCGCAGCGCATCGCGATCGCCGAGATCGCCTGCTGCGATTCGTCGGCGCTCAGCGGGATCGCGAGCGCGCCGCCGCCGGAAGCGCCCGCCGCGTCGGCGCCGTCGGCCATCGCTTCGAATTCGGAGAACCTGCGCATGAAGCGGCGGTCGATCCAGTCCTTCCAGCGCCAGACCCAGTCGCCCTCGAGCGCGAAGGCGGCGCGCGACGCGATCGCGTGCCGGTCGCCGGTGCTGATCAGCGCGAGCCACCATCGCTGCGGCACGTAGCGCCGCAGCGGGTCGCCACGGACCGCACGCCGGAGGTTGTCGGCGAGCGGCTTGCCCTGGCGCACGGCGAACACCCCGGCCTTCTCGCGGCGATGGCCGACCATCTCGGCGATGTCCCCGGCGGCGAAGACGGCGGGGTCGGTCACGCTCTGCAGCGTCTCGCCGATCTCGATGAAGCCGTCGGTGTCCAGCTTCAGGCCGGTGTCTCGCAGCCACCCGGCACCGCCGGCCTGCGTGACCCAGACCACTTCGTCGGCCTGCACCGTGTCTCCCCGGCTCGTGCGAAGCCCGCCTTCGTGCACCGTGTCGACCCGCGCGCTGCGGTGCAGCCGCACGCCGCGCGCCGACAGCACCCGCTCGAAGGCCGCGCGCACCCGGGCATTGTGCGTCGGCAGGATCCGGTCCGACGCGCTCAGCAGGTGGAACTCGAGCAGCGCGGGATCACGGCCCATCGCCCTGAGTTCGTTGCCCAGGCGGAACTGCATCGCGAGCGTCAGCTCGACGCCACCGGCGCCGGCGCCGACGATCGCGATCCGGGTGCGCCCGGCGTGCCCGCGCACCCGTTCGAGCAGCGCGAGCCAGCGCCGGTTGAAGCCGTTGATCGGCTTGACCGGAATCGCGTGCAGGTCGGCACCCGGCACGCCACCGGTCTGCGGCGTCGAGCCGATGTCGATCGACACGAGGTCGTACGGTATCGGGGGGCGTGACGCGAGGATCACGCGCCTGCCGGCGCGGTCGAGCCCGATCACCGAGTCGTTGACGTAGCGTGCCTGCGCGAAGTTCGCCAGGCGCCGCAGGTCGATGTGGACGTCGTCGTAGTCGTAGTGGCCGGCGATGTAGCCGGGCAGCATGCCCGAATACGGCGTGTGGGTATCGCGGCAGACGAGCGTCACGCGAACGCCCGGCTCGGGCTTCATCCCGAAGCGCTTGAGGACGACGACGTGGCTGTGGCCGCCACCGACCAGGACGATGTCGCGGACGACCGGTCGGGAAGGACGCTGCATCGGGTGCCGGGCGACGGTGCGGAGGCAGGCGGGTCAGCGATAGACGCCGTCCCAGACGCCGGGCGGGCTGGTCACGCTGCCGTCCTCGGCGACCAGCGGGCGGTTCATCACGAACGCGGTCTCGGGCGTGACGAAGGCGTAGTCCATGTAGCCCATGCGGGCGAGCGGCCGCATCGCGGCGGTGTCGACCAGCCCGTCGCGGATGAAGGCGTCGTCGACGTAGATCGCGAGCACCCGCGCGAGCACGAGCGTGTACGACAGCTGCGGCCGCTTCGCGTCCTGCGGCAGCTCGATCGTCTGCCACAGCTCGCATTCGATCGCGGCAGGGCTCTCGGCGACGCGCGGTGCCTTGACGAGGGTCGAGGGCGCCGGCGTGAGCCCGGCCAGCGCGAATTCGTCCGCGTCCGGCGCCACCGGCGCCGAGCTGACGTTCATGTGCTCGCGCAGCGCCCAGGTCGCCATCGAGCAGGTGAACTGGCGGGTGTCGAGGATGTTGCGCAGCGAATCCTTGGTGCCGGCCGACGAGAACATCACCATCTGCGGGTTGTCGGCGATGGCGTTGAAGAAGCTGTACGGCGCGAGATTCAGCACCCCGTCTCGGCTGACGGTCGAGATCCACCCGATCGGGCGGGGAACCACCAGCGCCTTGAACGGGTCGTGGCGCAGGCCGTGATTGCGCTTGGCGGTTTCGTAGTGCATCGACGTCAGGTCCTCGAGGAGCGTGCAGCGGGGTTCGCGCGCAGCCCGGAGTGTGCCACGAAGCGACAGCCGGCTCGCCCGCGGCCGCCGGCTCGCCGTGGGCAGGCACCGGATTCTGCGACCATGGCGCATGCTCGATCTTCTCGTGTCGCTGGGCTGGCAGGCGCGGTGGGCCCTGCCGGCCGGCGTGTTCGTCGGCATCGCCTGGCCCTGGCTCGCGATGCAGCTGCGCCCGGTCCTGACCGCTGCCGTGATCGGCACGCTGGCGACGGCGCTGGTGCGCATCGACTGGGATCGCTTCGGCCTGGTCGCGCGGCGCCCTGCGCTGGTCGGCACGCTGGTCGCCTGGCAGCTCCTGCTGTCGCCGGTGCTCGTCTGGCTGGCGGCCGAGGCGCTGCGCCTGCCCGAGGCGATGCAGCTCGCGCTGGTGCTCCAGGGCGCGGCACCGCCGATCGGATCGGCGGCGGCCTTCGCGATGTTCGTCGGTGTCGAGGGGACCCTGTGCGTCGTCGGCTCGATCCTCGCGACGCTGCTGCTGCCGTTCACGCTGACGCCGCTCGTCGCGCTGCTGCTGCCCGCGAGCGGCGTCAGCGTCGAGATCGTCGCGTTCTTCCTGCGGGTCTCGGTGGTCGTCGGCGCGCCGTTCCTGGTCGCGTGGATCCTGCGACGCACCGTCGGCCCGGCGCGCCTCGCGCGCAACGACCAGGTGCTCGCCGGCCTGAACGTGCTGCTGCTCGTCGTGTTCGCGATCGCGGTGATGGACGGTGTCACCGCGGCGCTGTTCGCCGACCCGCTGCGCATCGGCGGCCTGCTCCTGCTGGCATGGGTCGCGACGCTGCTGCTGCACCTCGCCGGCTACTGGCTGCTGCGCCGTACGGGCGTCGACGAGGCGATCAGCGCGACGCTGCTCTCGGGCAACCGCAACATGGGGCTGATGCTCGCGGCGACCGCGGGCACCGCCGGCGAGACCTTCGCGCTATACGCCGGCCTCGCGCAGATCCCGATGTACTTCGCGCCGCTGCTGCTGGGCCCGATGGTGCGTCGGCTCAGGCGCGGCGGGCGCGCCTGAGCCGGGGGCGCCGCTCGGAATCGGCGATTTCGACACGAGCCCCGCCGCGGCCCGCGCCGTGCCGGCCGACCCGCGCGGCGGGTGCGATATGCTCGGCGCACGATGAAGATCTTTCACGGCTGGAAGATGGTCGGCGCCGCAGCCGGCATCCAGTTCCTGCAGGCGGGCATCCTGCACCAGGCGTTCGGCGCCTACTTCACGATGCTCGAGGAGGAGAAGGGCTGGAGCAAGACCTCGCTTTCGGGCGCGGCCGCGCTGCAGTCGACCGAGGCCGCGGTCGTCGGCCCGTTCCTCGGGTGGCTGATCGATCGCTTCGGCGCGCAGAACCTGATCCGGATCGGCGTCCTGGTGCTCGGCGCCGGCTTCATCACGCTGAGCCGCATCGACACGCTCGCCGGGTTCTACGGCGCGGTGATCCTGATCGCGCTGGGCTCGAGCATGTGCGGCTTCTTTCCGCTGAACGTGTCGATCATCCAGTGGTTCGAGCGCAAGCGGGCGAGGGCGCTGTCGATGGTCGGTCTCGGTCTCGCGCTCGGCGGGGTCGCGGTGCCGGTCGTCGCCGGCTCGATGCAGGCCTTCGGGTGGCGCACCACGGCGCTGGCGTCCGGGCTCGCGATGATCGTCGTCGGGTTGCCGCTCGCGAGCGTGTTCCGGCGCCGACCCGAGGATTTCGGCGAGCACGTCGACGGCGACGTGCCGGGCAGGCCCGCGAGCGCGAAGGCGGGCGTGGCGGCGGTCGGCCGCGCGTTCGAGCAACTGGAGTTCACCGCGCGCCAGGCGCTGCGAACCCGCGCGTTCTGGCTGCTGTCGCTGGGCCACGGCGTCGCGCTGCTGGTGGTGACGGCGGTCAACGTGCACGCGATCTCGCACATGCGCGAGAGCCTGGGCTATTCGGTCGCGCAGGCCTCGTTCTTCATCACGATGATGACGCTTTCGCAGGTCGTCGGCGTGCTGCTCGGCAGCGTGATCGGCGATCGCTTCGACAAGCGGCGGGTCGCCGCCTGCTGCATGCTGTCGCATGCCGCGGGGCTGCTGCTGCTGACCTTCGCGAGCGGCGCTGCGATGCTGGTGGGCTTCGCGGTGCTGCACGGGACGGCGTGGGGCTTGCGCGGGCCGTTCATGCAGGCGATCCGGGCCGACTTCTTCGGGCGTCGGTCGATCGGGATGATCCTGGGGCTGTCGGCGATCGTGACCGCACTCGGGCAGATCTTCGGGCCGATGATCGCCGGCGCGACCGCCGATCTCACCGGCGACTACCGCACCGGGTTCAGCCTGATCGCGGCCGTCGCCGCCGGCGGTTCGCTGCTGTTCCTGCTGGCCAGGCGCCCGCTGCTGCCGGTCAGTCCGACGGCGGCCTGAGCGGTGTGCCGGTGCCGGCCCTGTCCCGTGCCGCGCGTGCCTCGGCGGCCTGGCGCCGCCGCTCCCGACTTTCCCAGCGCGCGATCGTCAGCGTCGACGCGACGATGATGCCGCCGCCGAGCAGCGTGGTCGCGGCGGGCTGGTCGCTGAAGACGAACCATCCGAGCAGCGTCGCCCACACCAGCTCGAGGAACTTGATCGGCTGCGTCACCGACACGTCGGCGAGCTTGAGCGCGGTGGTGAGGCACCAGTGGCCGGCGCTGCCCATCGCGCCGCCGAGCAGGAAGATGGCCCACTGATGGCCTTCGAGCGGCTGCCACAGGACGATCGACACCGGTAGCGTCAGGATCGCGATCGACAGCGATTGCCAGAGCACGATCACGTCGGGACGATCGTGGCGCGTCAGCACCTTCGTGATCAGGTACGACGCCGCGAACACCACCGCCGAGGCGAGCATCATCAGCGACGGCAGCCAGTTCTCGTCGGACAGCCGCGGGCCGACGACCACGAGCACGCCGGTGAAGCCGGCGACCGCGGCGACCCAGCGCTGCCACACCATCGGCTCCTTCAGGAAGAGCGTCGCCCCGAGCATCAGGAAGAGCGGCGAGGTGAAGCCGATCGCCGTCGTGTCGGCCAGCGGGATCAGCGGCAGCGCCGAGAACCACAGCAACAGGCCGCCGGTGTGCGCGGCGCCGCGCCAGAACTGGCCGGCGACGTTGACCGGCCGGAAGCGTCGCCACCCGACGACCAGCACCAGCGGCATCAGCGCGACGACGCCACCGGTATAGCGCAGGTTCAGCACCTGAAGCGGCGGCAGTTCGAGCGTCATCGCCCGCATGAGGGCATTGAGTACCGAGAACAGCATCCCGGAGGCCATCGCCCACAGGATCGCCTGGACGCCCACGCTGATCGGCGCGGGAGCGGAAGGTAGGATCATCCGGCGGGCTTGGGCGGGAACAGCTCGAACTCGAACAGCCGGCACTCGATCGCGCCATTGAACAGGGGCGTCTTGCGTCGCTCGCGAAGGCCGAGCTGCCCGGGCAGACCGCGGTCGGCGGTGATGAAGCACGCGCGCCACTCGCGGTAGTGCGTGCGAAGGTTCGCACCGACCGCGCGCCAGGTGGCGGTATCGATCTCGACGCGCTCGCCGTAGGGCGGGTTCGACAGCTCCAGTCCGGCCGTGCCGCCGGCGTGGGCGGGCGGCGGCGCCTCTCGCGCGTCGCCGACCTCGAAGCGGACCGCCCACGGCGGCAGGCCGGCCCGATCCAGGTTCGCGATCGACATCGCGATCGCGTCCGGGTCGATGTCGATCCCGCTGATCGGCGCGGCGTCGAGCCGGGCGGGGAGGTCGGCGCGCGCCGCCTCGAGCGTCTCGCGCGCGTCGTCCTCGACCCGCTGCGCCTGCGCGGCGCGGTGCAGCGCGAGCCGCTCGATCGCGAAACGGCGATCGAGGCCGGGCGCACGCCCGGCGGCGATCTGCGCGGCCTCGATCGGGATCGTGCCGGCGCCACAGAAGAGGTCGCGCAGCGGCGTGCCCGGCTGCCACCGCGCGAGCGCGAGCAGCCCGGCGGCCAGGTTCTCCTTGATCGGCGCCTCGCCCTTGCGCTCGCGCCCCGCACGCCAGCCGCGCTTGAACAGCGGCTCGCCCGACAGGTCGAGGTACAGCGTCGCCTCGCGCCCGGTCAGGAACGAGAACACGCGGACGTCGGGCGCGTCGGTGTCGATCGACGGCCGCGAGCCGGTCCGCTCGCGCATGCGGTCGACGATGCCGTCCTTGACCCTGAGGTTGGCGAAGTTCAGGCTCTTCAGCGGCGACCGGATCGCGGTCGTGTCGACCCGCAGCGTCTGGCTGGCCGAGAAGTGGTTCTCCCAGCGCTGCTCGTGCGTCAGCGCGTAGAGGTCGGCCTCGCGCCGGTACGGGCGCCGGGCGATCTCGAGCAGCACGCGGCTCGCGATGCGGCTGTGCAGGTTCGCGCGGTACGCGAGCGTGATCGTGCCGCCGAAGCCGACGCCGCCGCCGGTCTCGTCGATCTCGTGCGCACCGAGCGCGCGCAGTTCGTGCGCCAGCACGGATTCGAGCCCGCGCGGGCAGGGACAGAAGAAGCGCAGCCTGCCGGCCGTCGCGCGGTGCGCGCGCGCGAGCGCGTCGGCGCCGACCGCGGGTGGCGCGACGCGCCGCGCCGGGTCGGCGGGTGCCTCGGGGGTACCTTCGCCGACCGCGCCGGGCGCGGCGCCCGCCTTCCTGAGTGACGTGAGCCCGGCCAACGGGTTCAGGTCGCGAGCGCGCGGTCGAGGAAATCGAGCCGGTCCTGGCCCCAGAACGGCTCGCCGGCGTGGACGTACCACGGCACGCCGAAGACCTGGTCGGCGAGCGCGCGCGTCGTGTACTCGTCGATCAGCGGATCGGCCTCGTGGCGCGCGTCGAGCAGCGCGCGCCCGTCGAGCCCGCAGGCGTCGATCATCGCGCGCAGCGTCGCGTGGTCGGCGATGTCGAGCTCGTCGGCCCAGACGCCCTTCATCACGAGCCCGGCCAGCCGCATCGCGGCACCGGCGCCGGCGTCGCGACCGGCGAGCGCGATCACCCGGGACGCGTCGGTGCCGTCGACCGGAAAGTGCGCCGGCTCGGGCTTGAGCGGCACGCCCAGCCACGCCGACCAGCGCCTGAGCTCGACGAGCCGATACGCGCGGCGCTGCGGCGAACGCTTGGGCAGCGGCAGCCCGCCGGACACCGGGAACACCCTGCCGCCGAGGTCGATCGGGCAGAGCTCGATCGTCGCCGCGTGACGCGCCGCGATCGCGGCGAAGCGTTCGTGGCCCAGGTAGGCCCACGGCGACGCCGGGTGCATGTAGCAGGTGACGGTCTTCATGACGGCCTCGCGGGTCGGTAGGGGCTCAGAAGGGCTTGACGACGACGAGCGCGACGATCGCGAGCAGCAGCAGCACCGGCGCCTCGTTGAACCAGCGATAGAAGCGGTCGCCGCGCCGGTTGCTGCCGGTCTCGAAGGTGCGCAGCATGCGGCCGCACGCGTGGTGGTAGCCGATCAGCAGCAGCACCAGCGCGATCTTCGCGTGCATCCAGCCGTTGCCGGGCCCCGTGCCCAGGCCGACCCCGTAGCCGAGCCACATCCACGCACCCGCGACGATCGCCAGGACCGCGAGCGGCAGCATGAAGCGGTACAGGCGCCGCGCCATCAGGATCAGGCGCTCGCGCTCGGCGCTGGAATGCGGCGCGACCATCGCGAGGTTCACGAAGATGCGCGGCAGGTAGAAGAGCCCGGCGAACCAGCTGGTGACGAAGACGATGTGGAAGGTCTTGATCCAGGGATAGAGCATGCGCGCCGCCGCTCAGGCGCGGATCTGGCCGGAGCCGAACACGACGTACTTCTGCGAGGTCAGGCCCTCGAGGCCGACCGGGCCGCGCGCGTGCAGCTTGTTGGTCGAGATGCCGATCTCGGCGCCCAGGCCGTACTCGAAGCCGTCGGCGAAGCGGGTCGACGCATTGACCATCACCGACGCGGAATCCACCTCGCGCAGGAAGCGCATCGCGTTCGCATGGTCGTTGGTGACGATCGAGTCGGTGTGCTGCGAGCCGAAGCGCGCGATGTGGTCGATCGCGTCGTCGATGCCGTCGACGATGCGGATCGAGAGGATCGGCGCGAGGTATTCGGCGCGCCAGTCGGCCTCGGTCGCCGCCACGCACGGCAGCGCGAGCGGTGCGAGCAGTGCGCGGGTGGCGTCGTCCCCGCGCAGCTCGACGCCCTTGCCGACGAGGATGCGGGCGAGCGGGGGCAGCACCCGCGGTGCCGCGGCCCGCGACAGCAGCAGCGTCTCCATCGTGTTGCACGGCGAATAGCGCTGCGTCTTCGCGTTGTCGGCGATGCGCACCGCCATGTCGGTGTCGGCGCCGTCGTCGACGTAGACGTGGCATACGCCGTCCAGGTGCTTGATCACCGGCACGGTGGCTTCGCGCGCGATCCGCTCGATCAGCGACTTGCCGCCGCGCGGGATGATCACGTCGATCCACTGGGGGCTCGCGATCAGGTGGCCGACCGCGGCGCGGTCGGTGGTGCCGACCAGCTGCACCGCGTCGGGCGGCAGCCCGGCGTCGCCGAGCCCCTCGCCGACGATCGCCGCCAGCGCCCGGTTGCTGTGGAACGCCTCGGAGCCGCCGCGCAGCACCGCCGCGTTGCCCGACTTGATGCACAGGCCCGCGGCATCGATCGTGACGTTCGGCCGGGACTCGTAGACGATGCCGATCACGCCCAGCGGCACGCGCATGCGCCCGACCTGGATGCCGCTGGGCCGGTAGGCGAGGCCGGAGATCTCGCCGATCGGATCGGCGAGCGCGACGATCTGCTCGAGCCCCGTCGCCATCGCTTCGATCGTGGCCGGGTGCAGCGCCAGCCGGTCGACGAAGGCCGCATCGTGGCCCGCGTCGCGCGCGGCGGCGAGGTCGTCGGCATTGGCCCGGACGAGGGCGGCCGACGCGTCGCGCAGTCGTGCCGCGATCCGCGCGAGCGCCTGGTTCTTCGCCGCGCTCGACGCCCGCGCGAGCAGCCGCGACGCGTCGCGCGCGCGGCGCCCGAGCGCGTCGACGTGCGCGGCGAGGTCGGCGGCGCCGGAAAGGGCGGGGTCGGGAGCGTTCATCGCACGGGGTCCTGGGATGCAGGTCTGGGGGCGCTCACGCGCCGGGCAGCGGTTCGACGCCGGACAGGCCGATCAGGATCCGCTCGGCGAAGAACCAGGGATCGGTCGCTTCGACCGCATTGTCGCCGACGCCCTTCGAGATTCTATCGAGTCGTGCCGTCTCGCGCAGCAGTCGCAGCGTGGTCTTCGCGTCCAGGCGCTGCAGCGCCCGGCGGCTCGCGGCCTCGCGGCGTCCGAAGATCCCGGCCGTGCGAAGCGCGCCGTCGATCCGCTGCCCGCCCTGCATCGCCTGCAGCGCCTTCAGCAGCCGGCGAAGCGCATCGGCGAGCGCCCAGCTCAGCAGCGGCAGCGGCGCGTCCTCCGCCTTCAGCCCGTCGAGCATGCGCAGCGCGCGGCCGGTCTGGCCGGCCATCGCGACCTCCACGAGCGAGAACACCTCGTAGCGCGCGGAGTCGACGACGATCGCGTCGACGGTATCGACGCCGATCTCGCCGGCGGGTGCCAGCAGGCCCAGGCGCTGGATCTCCTGGTGCGCGGCGAGCGGGTTGCCCTCGGTCCGGTCGACGATCATCTGCAGCGCCGCGTCGCTCGCGCGCTGCTGCTGGCGCGCGAGCCGTTGCGCGACCCAGGCCCCGAACCGCTCGCGCTCGATCGGCGCGATCTCGAGCACCAGTCCGGCGCCCGCGATCGCGCCGAACCAGGCGGACTGGCTGACCGTCTTGTCGAGCTTGCCGCTGGTCACCAGGAGTGCCGTGTCGCCGTCGGGCGATGGCAGCAGCGAACCGAGTGCCTCGCCGAACGCGGCGGCGGGCTTGCCGGCGACGCGAAGCTCGATCAGGCGCCGCTCGCCGAACAGCGACATCGAGCGCGTCGCGCCGGCGAGCATCGACAGGTCGGCCTGCTGGCCGACCTCGAGCACGACGCGATCGGTGAAGCCGAGGGCGCGCGCGCGTGCGCGCACGAGATCCGCCGCCTCGACGACCAGCAGCGTCTCGTCGCCCGCGATCCACGCGACCGGCGCGAGCCCGCGTTCGAGCGCGCGCCCGAGCTGCTCGGGGTCGGCGAGCCGCGTCATCGACCGGCGGTCTCCGGCCTGATCGTCGCGAGCCGCCCGATCAGCTGCTGCACCATGTCGGCCTGCATGTCGCGATAGAGCAGCGCTTCTTCGTCGACGCGTGCGGTCAGCTGGTTGTCGGCGGCGCCGATGTCGCGCCTGAGCACGATCTCGCTGGGCGCGATGAACTCGCGCCCTTCGCCGTCGTGCGCGCGAAACCGCAGCCGCAGGCGCAGCTCGTACTGGCGCGGGCGCCCGACCGCCGAATACGCGACGATGTCCTTCTCGCGCGATTCGCTCAGGACCTGCAGCCGGACCTGGGCATCCTCGGGCCTGTCGACCAGCCGGGTCGTCGTCGTTCGCTGGACCTGCCGCCGGAACGCCTCGCCGACCGGCGAACCGGGCGCAAAGCCCGAGTGCAGCGTGCGAAAGTGCAGGTCGGTGTCGCCGCGCAAGCGGAAGCCGCAGCCCGCGATCGGCACGAGCAGCGCCGCGGCGCCCAGCATCGCCAGGCCGGCACGTCGGGCGGCGGGGCTACACGACGACATTCACCAGCCGCCCCGGCACGACGATCACCCGCCTGGGCGCCTTGCCGTCGGCCTGGCGCACGACCTCCGGCGCGGCGACCGCGATCCGCTCGATCGCCGCCTTGTCGGCCTGCGCCGGCACGTCGATCGATCCGCGGGTCTTGCCGTTGACCTGCAGCACCAGCGTGATCGCGTCTCGCGCGAGTGCGGACGCCTCGACCGCGGGCCACGGCGCGTCGATCAGGTCGACCTTGCCGCGTCCGAGGTCCAGCGCGTCCCACAGCGCGTGCGTGACGTGCGGCACGACCGGGTAGAGGCAGCGTACGAGGATCGAGACGCACTCGCGAAGCGCGGCCGCGTCCGCCTTTTCCGGCTGCGCGAGGCCGCAGGCCTCGAGCGCGTTGAGCATCTTCATCGCCGCCGACACGACGGTGTTGTACTGCCTGCGCTCGTAGTCGTAGCTCGCCTGGCGCAGGATCGAGTGGATCTCGAAGCGCAGGTCCTTCGCGGCCCCGGACAGCGCCGTCGCGTCGACGGCGTCGCCGGCGCCACGGATGCTGCGGTGCTCCTGGTGGCACCAGGCCCACAACCGGCGCAGGAAGCGGCTCGCGCCCTCGACGCCCGCGTCGGACCACTCGAGCGTCTGCTCGGGCGGGCTCGCGAACATCACGAACAGGCGGGCGGTGTCGGCGCCGTACCGGTCGATCAGCGCCTGCGGGTCGACGCCGTTGTTCTTGCTCTTGCTCATCGTGCCGACGCCGTCGTACTCGATCGCCGAGCCGTCGGACCTGAGCCTGGCGCCGACGATGCGCCCGTCCTCGCCGTACACGTTCTCGACGTCCCTGGGCCAGAAGTACTCGATGCCGCCCTTGGGCGTACGCCGCTGGTAGATGTGGTTGAGCACCATGCCCTGGCAGAGCAGGCGCGTGAAGGGCTCGCCGTAGTTCGCGAGCCCGACGTCGCGCATGACCTTGGTCCAGAAGCGCGCGTACAGCAGGTGGAGCACCGCATGCTCGATGCCGCCGATGTACTGGTCCATCGGCATCCAGTACGCGGCGCGCTCGTCGACCATCGCGTCGCCGCTGTCCGGCGAGCAGTAGCGCATGAAGTACCACGACGAGTCGACGAAGGTGTCCATCGTGTCGGTCTCGCGGCGGGCGGGCCTGCCGCACGACGGGCAGGCGCAGTGCAGGAAGCGCTCGTCCTTCAGCAGCGGGTTGCCGCTGCCGTCCGGCACCAGGTCCTCGGGCAGCACCACCGGCAGCTGTTCGTAGGGAACCGGCACCTCACCGCAGTGCTCGCAGTGCACGATCGGGATCGGCGTGCCCCAGTAGCGCTGGCGCGAGATGCCCCAGTCGCGCAGGCGCCACTGCGTGCGCTTCTCGCCGAGACCGAGCGCGGCGAGGTCCTTCGCGACCGCGTCGACCGCGCGTTTCAGGCCGAGGCCGTCGTACTTGCCCGAGTTCACGCACGCGCCGCGCTGCTTGTCCTCGTACCACGGCTGCCAGCGGGTCTCGTCGAAGGTCTCGCCGTCGACGGCGATCACCTGCCGGATCGGCAGCCCGTACTTGAGCGCGAATGCGAAGTCGCGCTCGTCGTGCGCCGGCACGCCCATCACCGCACCGTCGCCGTAGCTCATCAGCACGTAGTTGCCGACCCAGACCTCGACCGGCTGGCGCGTGAGCGGGTGGGTGACGCTCAGCCCGGTCGCGATGCCTTCCTTCTCCATCGTCGCCATGTCGGCTTCCATCACGCTGCCGGCCTTCGCGCGTTCGCAGAAGGCGGCGACCGCCGGGTTCGACGCCGCGGCGTGCTCGGCGAGCGGGTGCTCGGGCGCGACCGCGACGAAGGTCACGCCCATGATCGTGTCGGCGCGGGTCGTGAACACGTACATCCGTCCGTCGCCGATCGGCTCGCCGCCCGCACCCGCGATCCGGTGCGGGAACGCGAATCGCACGCCCTCGCTCCTGCCGATCCAGTTGCTCTGCATCAGCCGGACGCGCTCGGGCCAGCCTTCGAGGTGATGCTCGACCTGGTCGAGCAGTTCGTTCGCGTAGTCGGTGATCCGCAGGTAGTACATCGGGATCTCGCGCTTCTCGACCAGCGCGCCGCTGCGCCAGCCGCGCCCGTCGATCACCTGTTCGTTCGCGAGCACGGTCTGGTCTTCGGGGTCCCAGTTGACGGTGCCGAGCTTGCGGTACGCGATGCCCTTCTCGCGCATCTTCAGGAACAGCCACTGGTTCCACTTGTAGTAGTCCGGGCTGCAGGTCGCGATCTCGCGCGACCAGTCGATCGCGAGGCCGAGCGGCTGCATCTGCCGCTTCATGTAGGCGATGTTGTCCCAGGTCCACTTCGCCGGCGCGATGCCGTTCTTCATCGCCGCGTTCTCGGCGGGAAGACCGAACGCGTCCCACCCCATCGGCATCAGCACGTTGTAGCCGTTCATGCGCAGGTGCCGCGCCATGACGTCGTTGATCGTGTAGTTGCGAACGTGGCCCATGTGCAGCACACCGCTTGGGTACGGCAGCATCGAGCACGCGTAGTACTTGCCTTTCGGAAACCGGGGGTCGTGCTCCTTCACTTTCCAGGCGTCGGTCGCGGCCCAGTGGTCCTGGGCGGCGCGTTCTATGTCGGCGGGGCCGTAGCGTTCTTCCATCGTTTTTCCAACACGAAAACCGGCATTTTAAGGATTCCGCGACGGCGAAACGGACACTACGTGGCCTTGCCACCGCCGGAACCGGCCTTTTTCGTCCGAAATTGCCGCCAGATCGCGAAAACGCGCGCCACCGTCCAACCTGTGTCCGATTCGCGCGGGCCTTCGCCTGGTGCCTGGTCGCGGCGTCGGCGGGGCGGGCGGACGCGCCGGCGCTGGCGCAGGACGCGACGGCGGTGGATGTCGGGCAGCCGGGCTCGGCGCCGGGCACCGCGCCCGCGCAGCCGTACACCGACCAGCTGATCGACCCGGACAGCCCGGCGTCGATCGAGGCGCGCGACGAAGCCGAGGCCGTCGCCGAGCGGCAGACGCCGGGGCTCGAGGCGACCTCGGTCGAGGCGAGGGGCTATCACTACGGCAGCTCGCCCGGCGGCTCGATGACCGAGACGGGCATCGCGTTCCAGCACCGGCGCGAGACGCTGAACCACGGCGACTGGCTGCTCGAGGGGTCGGCGCTGCTGTCGTCCAGCGGCACCGGCACCGTCTTCGGCGGCACCGACGCGCGCCGCCGGCTTCGCGTCCAGTTGCGTCAGCAGGCGATGCCGCTTGCCGGCGACCTCGCCTGGTCGAACGCGATTGGGGTCATCCGGCTGCCGCCGCCGGCCGGTGGCGACTACCTGAGCCGGTTCCAGTTGCCCGGCGCGCTGGTCGCCGGCGCGTCGACGGCGCTCGAATCGTCCCGCAGCGCGATCCACGTCGGCGTCGGCGAGGCGGCGCGGCTCGACGGCGGCCAGGGACTGGGGTGGAGCAGTACCGGGCGGCTCGCGCTCGGCGCCGGCTGGAACTGGCGCAACGAGGCCGGCCTGCGGGCGTCGATCGACCTGTCGCACCTCGCGCGCGACCCGGGGACGTCCGCGTCCGGCCAGCCCGCCGGGATCGGCGGCGACGGGCTCGCCGCGGCGTTCACCGTCGGCGGCCGTGACCGGCCGCCGCCCGGCGTCGACGCGTCGACCCCACGCTGGCGATGGCAGTACCGGCTGCTGGCCGGCGAGGGCGGACGGCTCGGGCACAGCGCCGACGCCCGCTGGCGCGAGGGGCTCGGGGTCTGGAGCGGGTCTGCCTGGCGTTTCGACCCCGGGCTGAGCTGGTACGGCAACCTGCTGTCGAGCGGCCAGTACGGCGTCGCGCTCCGGCACGATCACGCCGATCCCTCGCAGTTCTGGGGCCTGGGCGCCGACTGGGCGCGCGATCGCGCGTGGGTCGAGGGCGCGCCGTCGCTCGAGAACCGCGCGCTGAGCGCGTCGATCGGCGTGAAGACGGCGCTGGGCCGCTCGGTCGGCGTCGCGACGCAGTGGCGCGAGATCGCCCCGAGGGGCGCCGGCGGCCAGGGCGGCGCCGCGACGGGCGTGACGGGCGACGGCGCGACCCTCGCGTACCGCGTGACCCGCCAGTCGATCACCGCGAACTACAGCCGCGGCATCCGCGACTACGCCGATCGCTGGCAGGTGTCGTGGATCGGCAATCGATCGGCCGCCGACGCGTCCGACCTCGTCGAACTCGAATGGAGCGCGGACCTGACCCTCGACGCGCGCGCCAGCCTGGGCGGGTTCGCCGGCGTGGGCCTGCAGCGCGACGCCGACGGCACGCGTCGGTGGCGCCCGACCGCCGGCGCGAACTGGGCCGTCGAGCCGGCCGAGCGGTGGACGGTGCACAGCTATCTGCGCTACTCGCGCGACGTCACGAACGACCTCCAGAGCTATGCGTGGGCCGGCGGGGTGCGCGTCGGCTATCGGATCGACCGGCGCTGGCGGATCTCGGTCGACGGCGGCCTGAACCAGGGCAGCGTCACCGCCAACCCGGCCGAGCCGCTGTTCGCGACGGTGCAGACGACGCGCCAGCGCGACCGGTCGATCTGGCTCACGCTCGGCTACCAGGACGCCGGCGGCGTCCCGTACGCGACGCTGACCGGCTCGACGCGTCGCGGGGCGGGGCGCATCGAAGGGATCGTGTTCCAGGACGAGAACGGCGACGGCGTGCGGCAGCCCGGCGAGCGCCCGGTCGCGAACGTCTCGCTGCGGCTGGACAACGGGCTCGTCGCGCGGACCGACGCCACCGGCCGCTTCTCGTTCCCGATCGCGGGGCCGGGTTCGCGCCGCGTCCTCGTCGACGCCGAGACGGTGCGCCTGCCGTGGGGCGTCGCGAGCGACACGCCGGTGTCGGTCGAGGTCCGCGTGCGCGAGACCGTCTCGCTCGACATCGCGCTGACGAAGATCGGCGAATAGCCGGGGTTTTGCCGGGCAGTTCGACCGTTGGTCGGGTGCAACGGTCCGGAAGGCGTGCGGGGCTCAAGTTCGGCGCGACGCGGCGCGAGACTCCGAGTCACCCAAGTCGGCATACGCCATCCGGAGAAGCCTCATCATGCAGAAGTACGCGTTCCAGCGCCTCGTGCTCGTCGCTGCCCTCGCAGCCGCATCGTCGCTCGCGCAGGCCGAGAGCCGCCTGAGCGCGGCGGCCAGCGGCAGCATCACCGCGACCGCGAAGCTGACGGTCAACGTCACCGTGCCGAAGATCCTGTACCTGCGGGTCGGCGGCGCCGGCACCGCAGTGGACGCGGTGAACTTCGTCGTCGGCGGCAGCGGCCTGGGCGCGTTGCCGATGAACGACGCGACCTTCGCCGGCGCGGTTCCGATCGGCCCCGGCACGGTCGGCGTGACCGACACCGACGCCAGCAACGGCGCGGGCATCGTCAGCGCGCAGCTGTGGTCGAACACCGGCACCGCGACGCTCGCGTGCGCGTCGAGCGCGATCACGTCCGGCACGGCGGCGCTGGTGAAGACCGATTTCAAGGTGACCAGCACCGGCACGCTGGCGCATCCCGGCGGCGACCTCGGGTGCACTGGCGGCGCGACGAACGTCGGCACCGCCGGCGGTGCCGGCGCGTTCAGCGGCACCTGGAGCTTCGCGTATTCGCCGAGCGCGATGCCGGCGGCCGGCACCTACACCGGCACGGTCACGTATACCGCGACGCAGCCCTGAGTCGGCGCCCGGGCGTGCACGACGCACTGCCCGCGCGCGCAGGCCGAGCATTGCTCGGGCCGCACGGAGGAATCACACGATGGGCCGTGACCGGAACGACGCCGTGCGAGACGGCGTCGCGCGGGCGGGTGTGCTGTCGATCGCCGCGGCGCTGCTCGGCGCGATGGCGATCGCTTCGCAGGATGCGCAGGCGCGCTCGTCGCTCAGTGCGACGACCGCTGCCGGCGCCCAGCAGGCGAGCGCGTCGCTCGGCGTCAACGTGCAGGTCCCCGCGATGCTGTACTTCAGGCTCGGCTCGGCCGGTGCCGACGTCAACACGGTACGCTTCGACGTGCGCCTCGCCGCACCGCTGAACACGCTGCCGGTCGACGACGTCGCGTATCGCGGCGCGCTGCCGCCCGCGCTGCGGGCACCGGCACGCGCCGACGACGACGGCGCGAGCAACGGCAACGTGTCGGTGCGTGTCTGGACGAACAACGGCAGCGTCTCGCTCGACTGCGCCGGTGCGCCGCTGAGCGCCGGCGCCGCGACGATCCCGCTGTCCGCGATCCAGGTCAGCTCGTCGAACGCGACGCTCGCGCACCCCGGCGCGTCGCTCGCGTGCGCCGCGCGGACGGTCGGCGCCGCGGGCACCAACGACCTTCGGGCGAACTGGCGATTCCGCTACAGCCCGACGACGCTGCCACCGGCCGGCAACTACACGACGACGGTCACCTACACCGCGTCGCAGCCCTGAGGCACGGCGGTGCCTGTCGGGGCCGGTGCGACGAAGCGGGTGACGAAGCGGGTGACGAAGCGGGTGACGAAGCGGGTGACGAAGCGGGTGCGGCGTGTCCGCGACGCCCATCCGACGTCGCGCGTCGGCGCGCGCGCGCGTTCGCCTACACTGCGCCGATGCTCGCCGAAGCGCCGACGTCCGCACCGGGATCGGGTCGATGACCGGGCCCGCTCGCGGCTCCCCGAGCACCTTCGCGCGCGCCGCGCGGCGGTTCGCCCGCGCGCCGGCGAACCTCGCCGCGGCGTCGGTGCTGCTCGTCGCGGCGCCGGTCGCCGCGCGCGCCGAGACGACGATCATCGGCAGCGGCGCGGCCGAGATCTACGTCGGCGCCGGGTACTCGAACCCCACCGTCGACACGATCCATATCCGCGTGCCCGGGGCACGAGTCGGCGACGGCACGCCGATCGCCGGCCTCGAGAACAACAGCCGCACGGCGACGCTGGTCGACGCCCGCATCCGCGCGCCGCGCGCCAACTCGCGCATCGGCATCTGGACCGTCGACTCGTCACAGCCGCTGGTCTGCGCGACGCCGGCGACCTGCGGCAGCACGACGATCCCGATGAATCGCTTCCGGTGGATCTCGCAGGGCGGCGAGATCGGCGACGGCGGTTTCGACGGCTCGACGAACCAGCCGCTGTACAGTTTTCCGAACTCGCGCTACGTCTACGTGTTCAAGACCTTCTTCTACGCGAACGACGCGATCGTGCCGGCGGGACGCTATACCGGCCGGGTCGTGTACACGCTCACGATGCCATGAGGCGGCGCCGGGCGCCGGTATCGCACGCCGGGGCGAGTCTCGCCGCCGTGCTGGCGGCGCTCGCGCTCGCGCGCCCCGGCATCGCCGCGGTGCCGCTACCGGACCTCGCGCCGCCGCGGACCGAACGCATCGCGCTGCGCTGGCAGGACCAGCCGGCGATCGCGACGATGGCGCCGGGCGCGTTCTCGCGCGGTGCGATCGACGACGCCCGGTTCCACGAGATGACGGCGACGATCCCGGCGCTCGAGCACCGCTTCGACCTGCGCGCGTGGCGCGGGCGCACGGTCCGCATCGATTTCGTGATGCCGTCGCTCGTCGAGGGGCTCGCGTCGACGACGGGCCTGACGGTGCGCTGGGACGACGGCGTCGCGTTCAGGTCCGGGCGCGCGCGCCCCGGCGACCGCGTCACCGTGTTCGTCGGTCGCGTCGACACCGACATGCTGCTCGAGCGACTGCGCTACACGCTCGTCGTCGACAGCCGGTTCTTCGATGGCAGGATCCGGTTCAGGCCGGCATTCGAACTGGAGGTGAAATGAGGAAGACGATATCGGCGCCGCGTCGCGGGACGCCCGCGCGCGCGCTGCGGGCAATGGTCGCGCTGGCGGCGCTGGCGATTGCGACGGCGCCGGCCGCGGCGCGCGCCGACGGCTTCTCGGCGGCCGCGACGCCGTCGCGCTTCGAGCTCGAGGCGAAGGCAGGGCAGGTGCTCAGTCGCACGATCGAGCTGCAGCACGTCGGCACGACCGAATCCGAGTACCTGCTGCGCAGCGCCGACTGGTCGCTCGGCGAGGAGCGGGGCCTCGAGTTCTTCGCCGGGCTGCAGGCCGGCAGCTGCCGGCCGTGGCTGCGCCTCGAACGCAAGACGGTCCGGCTTCGGCCCAACGAGAAGCGCAGGATCCGCTTCGAGGTCCACGTGCCCGCCGACGCCCCGCGCGGCGAGTGCCGGTTCGCGCTGATGGTCGAGGGGAGCGACTCGAAGCAGGTGTCCATCGCATCGGCGACGCAGGTCCAGCTTCCGCTGTCGGGCCGGCTCGGCATCATCGTCTACGTCGCGATCGAGGGTGCGCAACCGAAGCTCGAACTCGACGCCGTCGCGGCCGTCGACGATCGCGGGCGCCGCGTGCCGGCGGTGGTGGTGCGCAATACCGGCGATGCGCACGGCCGTCTCGACGGTGCGCTCCGGGGCGTCGATGCGAGCGGCAAGGCGCTGCTGTTCCCGGTGTCGACGCTGCCGCTGATGCCCGGTCAGCGGCGCACGCTGCCGCTCACGCCGATGGAGAGCATGACCAGCCGCAACCAGCCCGAGCTGGCGTGGCCGGTGAAGCTCGACGGCCGGCTCGACTGGTCGGGGGGCGGCATCGAGGTCGCGCAGGAAGTGAAGTGATCGCGTCGGCCAGGCGCCCCGGTCCGACGGCGCCGACGATCACGCTCGCACGCGGCCTGTTCGCCGCCGGGCTCGCCGCCGCATTCGCCGGGCGCGACGCGTACGCGATCTGGGTCTTCGATTCGACCGCGCCGTACGTCGCGCGCGCGCCGCTCGCGTTCGAGCTCGTCGTCGAGAAATTCGTGTTCCTGCAGATCGGCAGCCCGGGTGCCGTCGTCGACGAGGTGCGATTCGACCTGGCCGCGCCGGTTGCCGCCGTCGCGGGTTCCGGTGGCGCGGGTTCCGTGGGGGCGGGTTCCGTGGGGGCGGGTTCCGTGGGGGCAGTACCCGCGCAGGCGCTGCTGCCCGGCGGCGGCGTGCCGATCGCCGCGAGTGCCGGCGGCAGCCAGCAGGTCGTCGTGCGCGGCAACCAGGGCAGCATCACGCTGAGCGTCGCCGGCGGCGCGCCGGGAGGGCTGTCGAACGGTGCCGGCGGCACGATCGGCTTCGACCAGATCCTGATCCGCAGCGACAACCCGGGGCTGCCGGCACCGCCGATCGACGCTGCCGGTCGTGGCTCGGTGACGGTGGCGGCGATCGCGTACGGCGGTCTCGTGACCGACCAGCGGGCGACCTGGACCTTCTCGCTCGCGAACACGCGCGCAGTGCCCGGCGGCAGCTACAAGGGCCAGCTCGCGTTCACGATCTCGATGCCCTGACGCGGGGCGCGCCGTCGACCTCCGGCGCCGGCTTCGCGAAAAACATACCCCCGTTCGAAGGAATCGATCGCCGTTCGCGGCGCGGCATCGGCGGGTGTCGGCCCCGCGGCCGGAGACGCTTGCGGCGCCTGGGTTTGCAGCCGTTTTCAATCGTACGGACATTTCGCGAAACCCGCTGTTTCAGGCGCTTTGCGCCCTCTTGATCGATCGAAAATCATGGTGCTGCACAGCAGCAATCGCGGCCTGCGCAATGGTACGGACATTGTCAGCGCCGGCACGCCCTGCACATAATCGCTTTCCCGCAGTCGCCAGGGTCTACCGCACGCATCATGGACATGGAAGTCGATTCGATCCCGGTTCCCGCCGGGTCCGCCATCCTCAGGGCGTTCCGCATCCTCGAGACGTTGTCGCGCTTCGACGAGCCGCCGCAACTGGCGGCGATCGCCCAGTCGGTCGAGCTGCCCAAGCCGACGGTGCTGAGGATCCTCGGCACGCTCGAGTACGCCGGCCTGGTGGCGCGCGAGCCCGACAGCAAACGCTATTCGTTCGCCGATCGCATCAATTCCTTCGCCGGGCAGGTGCTGATGAGTTCGCCGCTGCGCGCAACCCGCCACGCGATCATGGAGGAACTCGTCGAGCAGATCGGCGAGACCAGCAGCTTCTCGATCGCGGCGGGCGCGTACGCGCAATACCTCGACCGCATCGAGGTGCACTGGCCGGTGCGGGTCAATCTCGGCCCCGGCTCGCGGGTGCCGCTGCATGCGTCGGCGAGCGGCAAGATCTTCCTGTCGCACATGGCCAAGCGCGGCCGCGAGCGCTACCTCACGCAGGCACCGCTGATCGCGCACACCCACAACACGCTGACCGAGCCGGCACGCATCAACGCTGAACTCGCCTCGGTCAAGGACAAGGGCTACGCGCTCGACCACGAGGAATTCCTGCCCGGCATCACCTGCATGGCGGTGCCGGTGCGCAACAACGACAACAAGGTCGTCGGCGCACTCGCGATGTCGGCGCCGGTCGAGCGGCTCAAGGGAATCGAGATGCCCGATTTCCTGCCCGCGATGCGCGATGCCGCGCAGGCGCTGACCGCGACGATCGACTGGTGACCCGACGCTGAACGGACGGGAGTCCGCGGCGAATCGGGCGACAATCGGGCTTTCAAGCCCATGAAGCCGACCATGCTCCCCGATTTCGACGCGGTCCTCGCTGCCGCCAGGCGCCTCGAAGGCGTCGCGCACCGCACGCCGGTGCTCAGGTCCTCGACCATCGATCGCCGGCTCGGCGCGCAGGTGTTCTTCAAGTGCGAGAACCTGCAGCGCGTCGGTGCGTTCAAGTTCCGCGGCGCGTACAACGCGCTCGCGAGCCTCGATGCCGCACGGCGCAGGGCCGGCGTGATCGCGTTCTCCTCGGGCAACCACGCGCAGGCGATCGCGCTCGCCGGCAACCTGCTGTCGATCCCGACCACCATCGTGATGCCCGAGGACGCCCCCGCGATGAAGGTCGCCGCCACCCGCGGCTACGGCGCCGAGATCGTCACCTACGATCGGTACACGGTCGACCGCGAAGCGCTCGGCGCGACGCTCGCCGCCGAGCGTGGCCTCACGCTGGTGCCGCCCTTCGACGCCGCCGACGTCATCGCGGGGCAGGGCACCGCGGCGCTCGAGCTCCTCGACGAGGTGGGCCCGCTCGACTACTTGTTCGTCTGCGTCGGCGGCGGCGGTCTGGTGTCCGGTTGCGCGCTCGCCGCGCGTGCGCGCGCGCCGGCCTGCCGCGTCGTCGGCGTCGAGCCCGCGGCCGGCAACGACGTGCAGCAGTCGCTCGAGAAAGGCGAGATCGTGAAGATCCCGGTCCCCAAGACGATCGCCGATGGTGCCCAGACGCAGGCCCCGGGGCGGCTCACCTTCGAACTGATCCGCTCGCTCGGCGTCGAGATCCAGACCGTGTCGGACGGAGAGCTGATCGACGCGATGCGCTTCTTCGCCGAGCGCATGAAGCTCATCGTCGAACCCACCGGTTGCCTCGGCGCCGCGGCCGCATTCTCCGGCCGCCTGCCGGTGCGGGGGCGCAGGGTCGGCGTGATCGTCAGCGGCGGCAACGTCGACCTGGCGTCGTTCTGCGCGCTGCTGTCCGGAACCGCCGTGGCGTGATCCGCCGCGCGGGGGCGCCGCGCCGTGGCGTGCGGACCGGTCAGCGCGCGCGGTGTTCCGCGAGGAAGTCCCGGTCGACCTCGATGCCCAGGCCGGCGCCGCCCGGTATCGGCAGCGATCCATCGACCAACTGCGATGCATCCCCGACGATCCGTGTCGTCAGCGACTCGCGCAGCGGGTTGGGGAACACCATGCATTCGATGATCGCGCATCGCTGCGCGGCGGCGGCGAGCTGGAGGCTCGCCGCGACGCAGATCGCGCCCGACCATCCGACGTGCGGCGCATACGCGACGTCGAAGGCGGCCGCGAGCTCGGCGATGCGCCA
Source organism: Lautropia sp. (assembly GCA_050248115.1). GTDB lineage: Bacteria > Pseudomonadota > Gammaproteobacteria > Burkholderiales > Burkholderiaceae_E > Lautropia. The sequence goes on along the minus strand of JBFWSZ010000002.1, from coordinate 598,133 downwards.
GGTCTCCGTGATGCCGCCCGCGCGCGCCACGTCAGGCTGGATCAGGCCGATCGATCGGTCCTCGAGCATCGCCAGCGCGTCCTGCGCGCAGAAGTCGCTCTCGCCGGCGGCGAGGCGGATCGGCAGCTGGGCGCGCAGGCGCCGGTAGCCGGCGCGGTCCTCGGGTCGGATCGGTTCCTCGAACCACGCGAAGTCGAGCGCCGCCAGCGCCCGGCCCACGCGCATCGCGTCGTCGGCGTCGAAGGCCCAGTTCGCGTCGACGCTCAGTTCGATCTCGTCGCCCGCCAGCCGCCGCGCCAGCCGGGCCCGCTCGATCGCCGCGCGCGCCGGCTGCCCGATCTTGATCTTGATGCTCCGGAAGCCCGCCTCGCGCGCCGACGCGATCTCGGCTTCGGCGCGCGCGTCGTCGGACCAGTTGATCGACGAGGCGTAGGCCGGAATCCGCGAGCGGCCGACGCCCCCGAGCAGTCGGTGCACCGGCAGGCCGGCGATCCTGCCGGCGAGGTCCCACAGGGCGATGTCGATGCCGGCGATCGACTCGATCAGCATGCCGCCGGTGCGGCCGGTGAGCACCGCGCGCATCCGCTGCCATAGCCGCCTGCGATCGAGCAGGTTCTCGCCGATCAGCAGCGGCGCGAGCACGGTATCGATGAAGTTCGCGTAGGCGGGCGAGCCCTTGCGCGCCAGGCACTCGCCGAAGCCGGTTTCGCCGGACTCGGTCGTGATCTCGACGACGACGATCTCGAGCGACGACCAGTCGCCCATCGACGTGCGCTGCGCCTGGTCGAGCCGCACGCGAAGCGGGTGGGTGCGGACCGTCGCGATGCGGGTCGCAGCAGGCTCGATCATCGTCGGTGGCTCCGCTCAGCTCTTCAGGTGCAGGGTGACGAGCACGACGATCGCCGCGCCCTGGGGCAGCTCGGCCGCGACCCGCAGCCAGTTGCCGAAATGCCGGATGCGCACGAAGCCCACCTCGTCCTTTCGCCGCGGCAGCGCGAAGCGCGAGCCCTCGCGGATCCAGTGCATGCCGTCCGGCGATATCTCGACGAAGGCGTCGCCGTGCGTGAGGGTGGGGGTCTTGAGCGCGCGCACGAAGACGAGCGCCTCGCTGGCCCACCCCGCCTCGTAGGGCTCGGTGGCGACGCGGCCGCTCCAGTGCGCGTTGCGGGCCAGGATGGCAGTCGTGCTGGTGCGCATCGGGCGGGTCTGTCCGATCAGAGGTCGGCCGACAGGCAGACCGAGTCGACGTACAGGAACGCGCGCTTGTCGACGTCGGTCTCCACGAAGAACGCGAGGTTCAGCATGCACCAGAGGTTGCGCATCGCCGGCAGGCGCAGTGCGTCGTACGACGTCACGTCGAAGCGGCGATCGTTGCACGAGAAGTGCGTGCACCGCATCGTCGCGAGATCGAAATCGAATCGCAGGTAGTGCCAGTTCACCTTCGTCGGGATCTCGTTGTAGCAGAGGCGCTGCCCGCCGCCCGGCAGGTCCTCCCAGCCCGTGGGCGAGAGGTGGTCGTGGGAGATGGTCTTGCCGTCGGTGCCGATCGGCACGATCGGCACGGTCTCGCGCTTGAACTGCCACTGCTGAAGGTGCGCGCCGCCACTGGCGTTCAGGAAGCGCATGTGCGGCATCACGCGCTCGCCGCCGGCGCCGTGCGTGTCGCCGACCTGGAGGTCGAAGAGAAAGCCGAAGGACCGCACGTCGGTCTCCGAAAGCCTGAGTTCCGTCGCCTCGGGCTTGAAGGTCACGTAGGCCTCCATGCGGATCGGCCCCGCGCGGCGAAAGGTCAGGCGCTTGATCGCGACGTTGCGCGCGCCCGCGCGGGCGTGGGTCGCGACCTTGAGCGCGTAGTCGCCGTCGACGCCCCCGTGCGAGCCGGCGTCCCAGTGGCCCAGCGTCGAAAGCATCGGCGACAGGTGCTGCGCGTAACCCGGGAGCATCGCGTCGAGGTCGTTCTCGTAGTTGCCGACGAGTTGCGTCCAGCCGCAGAACCCGCGATCGAAGTCGTCGAACGCGATGATCCGCGGCAGCGGGTCGAAGCGGCTCAGGCCGGGGTCGGGGTGTGGCGCCGGAGGGGCAGCGTGCTTCATCGGATCGTCGCCTGGCAACCTAGTTGCTAAGTTCTTGGGTGCATGGTAGCGTAAGCCGGCGAGATTGCCGAGGGGGTGTGATGACCGCAGTATCCGCGATGCGCCCGGTGTTCGACGGCGAGCGGACCGTGCCTTCGAGATTGGCGGACGACGTCGTCGAGCGGATCGCCGCCGCACTGCTCGACGGGCGCATCGAGCCGGACGCCCCGTTGCCGTCGGAGGGCGAGATCGCGCGCGAGTTCGGCGTGAGCAAGCCGATCGCACGCGAGGCGCTCCGGCAACTGGCGGGCGTAGGGCTCGTCGCCACGCGCCAGGGCAGGGTCGCGCGTGCCCGCGCGCTGAACGGCGACTCGCTCGACCGCTTCTACGGCTTCGCGGTCCGGGCGAGCCTCACGCACCTGCGCGAGGCGAACGAGATGCGGATGGTGGTCGAGACCGGGATCGCCCGGCTCGCCGCGCGTCGGCGCGCGGACGAGGGCGTGGCCGCGATGGCGGCCGCGGTGGCCGACATGGAGCGCGCGATCCTGAAACCTGCCGCGTTCACCGATGCGGACATCGCATTCCACCTCGGCCTCGCGCTGGCGACCCGCAATTCGATGATCCGGGTGCAGATGGAGGGACTGAAGTCCGTGCAGGTGGGGGTGTCGGCGCTGTTCGCGCAGCGCGCTTCCCGCACGAAGCAAGACTGGCTCGGGACGATCGAGCGCCACCGCAGGATCCACGACGCCGTCGCCGCCGGCGACGAATCCGAGGCGGCGCGCTGCATCGCGGCGCACTACCAGGCCGCCGACATCGCATCGCTCGAGGTCGCGCGCGACGTCGAGCCGCAGCGGCCGACCCGTCGGCGCGCGCGTGCCTGAGGTGCTGCCGCTGCTGGGCCGCCGCGCGCTCGTCACCGGCGCCGCCGGCGGCATCGGGGAGGCGATCGCGATGGGGCTGGCGCGGCAGGGCGCCGATCTGGTGCTGCACCACCTCGACGACCCCGACGAGCACGCGCGCACCGCCGCGCTGGCCGGCGAGATCGAGGGCGCCGGGCGGCGGGCGTCGCGCTTCGCGAGCGACTTCGTCGACGCCGCGGGCGCGGAGCGGCTCGCCCGGTTCGCGCTGGCGGGCGGCGAAGCGATCGACATCGTCGTCGCGAATGCCGCGCTCGAGCGGCGCGGCCCCTGGGAGCGGGTCAACGACGACGCGATCGCGGCACACGTCGCCGCGAACTTCGCGTCGCTGCTGTGCCTGCTGCGGATCCTGCTCGAGCCGATGCGCGCGCGCGGATGGGGTCGCGTCGTCGCGCTCGGCAGCGTCCTCGCGAAGCGGCCACGCTCGGAGACGGTCGTCTACGCGGCGATGAAGGCCGCGCAACTGGTCGCGATCCGCGCGATCGCGCGCGACGTCGCCGTCGACGGCGTCACGCTGAACGTCGTGTCGCCGGGCGCGATCGAGATGCGCAGGACCGCGTCGCGCTACGCTGACGACGCGTTTCGCAAGGCCGTCGTCGCCAAGATTCCGGCGGGCAGGCAGGGGCAGCCGTCCGACTGCCTCGCGCCGGTGCTGATGCTCTGTTCGGACGGAGCGGGCTACATCACCGGGGCCGACATTCCGGTCGACGGCGGCTGGAGCCTCGGAGACGCCCCGGGATCGTTGCCCGCGACCGGATCGCGCGCGACGTCCGACTGAGGCAAGAGACACGATCAACAGGAGACGAAGATGGCATTCTCGACGAGATTTCTCGCGCTCGCGACGGCGCTGACGCTTTCGGCAGGCGCCGGCTCGGCAGGCGCCGCGACCTTGCGCTTCACCGTCTGGACCGGCAACCAGGCCCATCTGAAGATGCTCAACGGCATCGCGGCGGACTTCAAGGCGCTGCACCCCGACGTCACGGTGAACTTCGAGACGATGCCGGCCGGCGACTATACGCAGAAGCTGACCTTCCAGCTGGCCGGCGGCAATCCGCCCGACCTCGGCTGGATGATGGAAGACGCGGCGCCGGCGTTCGTCGACGCCGGCGTGCTCGCGGACATCGGTCCGGCACTGCGCGCCGACGCCGACTTCGCGCTCGACGACTTCTCGCGTCCGGCGATGAAGCTCTGGGTCGACGGCGACAAGGTCTACGGCGTGCCGTTCTCGACGTCCCCGTTCATGATCTACTTCAACAAGGACCGGTTCGACAAGGCCGGCCTCGAGGATCCGCTGGCGCTCGCGAAGAAGGGCGCGTGGGACATGGACGCGTTCCGGCGGGCTGCCAAGGCGCTCTCCGGGGACCGGACCTGGGGGTTCGAGTTCAAGGACGGCCAGGGCTACGGCTCGCGCATCATGCACGCGATCATGCCGCCGATCCGGGCCTACGGCGGGGATGCCTGGCAGGGGAAATCGTGCGGGTTCGAGAAGCCCGAAGCCGTCGCGGCGATGAAGGTGCTGCACGAGATGGTCTTCAAGGACCGCTCGATCGTTCCGCCGGGGCAGCAGGGCGACTTCTTCACCGGCGGCGCGGCGATGACGATCAACCAGATCTCGCGGGCGTCGAAGATGCCCGAGACCGGCTTCCGGTGGGGGATCGCGCCGCTGCCGACCGGGCCGGCCGGCAGCGCGCCGGTCATCGGGCAGGCGGGCGTCGTGGTGTTCGCGAAGGGCAACCAGCAGGCCCTCGCCACGGCATTCGCCGCGTTCATGACCAACAAGCGCAACGTCGCGACGCTCGCGCAGTTCTTCCCGCCGGCACGCAAGTCGGTGCTCGGCGGCGACGCCTTCGTCAAGGCGAACGCGTTGATCCCGCCAGAACAGATGGCGTACGTCAGCGCGGCGATCGAGAACGGGGTCGTGCTGCCTAGCCACGTGCGCGCACCGCAGATCACCGCGGCGATGAAGCCGAGGATGGACGCGTTCTGGACGGCGGGCGCCGACGTCGAGGCGTCGCTGAAGGCCGTCTGCGCGGCGATCCGGCGCGCGCTCTGAACGCGGTGCCGGGCATGCGCCGGCGCGGGCCCCGCTTCCGACGACGCCCGTGCGGCCGATGAAGTCGCTGCTGACGCTGCGTCGCCGCGAGGCGCTGGAGGCGTGGCTGTTCGTCAGCCCCACGGTCGTCGGCTTCTCGATCTTCTTCCTCGGCCCGCTGGTCGCGGTCGTCGTCTACAGCCTGCTCGAATGGAACCTGCTCACCCAGCGCTCGACCTTCGTCGGACTGTCCAACTACGCGCACGCGCTCGGCGACAACCCCGACTTCTGGCTCGTCGTGCGCAATTCGGCGGTGTTCGCGGCTGGGCTGGTGCCGCTCAACATGACGCTGGCGCTCGTGCTCGCGCTGGCGCTCTCGCGCCGGTTCTTCGGCGTCGTGTTCCTGCGGGTCGTGTTCTTCGCCCCGGTCGTCACCTCGGCGGTCGCGTGGGCGATCGTCTGGAAGTTCCTGCTGCAGGACAAGGGCGGTGCAGTCAACGAGCTGCTCGCGCTCGTCGGGATCGAGGGGCCCAACTGGCTTCGCGAGCCCGGCTGGGCGATGGCGGCGCTGATCGGCACGCGCGTCGTCAAGATGGTGGGGCTCAACATGATCCTCTACATCGCGGCGCTGCAGTCGATTCCCCGTGACTACGAGGCGGCGGCGAGGCTGGAGGGCGCCTCCGGCTGGCAGGTGTTCCGCATGGTGACCTGGCCCCTGCTGGCGCCGACGACGCTGGTCATCATGGTCATCACCACGATCGGGTCGTTCAAGGTCTTCGACCACATCTACCTGATGACCGGGGGCGGGCCCGAGAACGGCACGCTCGTGCTCGCGTTCTACATCTACCAGCAGGCGTTCTCGTTCTTCGACATCGGCTACGCCAGTGCGCTGGCGCTGATCATGTTCGTCGTGGTCCTGGCCCTCACGGTGGTGCAGGTCATGCTGCGGCAGCGGGCGGCCCGATGACGCCGGGCGCCGGCCGGACGAGAACGCTGCTGCGTACCTGCTGGACGCTCGCGCTGCTGGGCGTCGCGATCCCCTTCGTGTTTCCGTTCCTGTGGATGGTGTCGTCGGCCTTCAAGGGCGCGACCGAGATCTTCGGTCAACCCACGTTGATCCCGGCGGTCTGGCGCTGGCGCAACTTCGTCGAGGTGTTCGAGTACCAGCCGTTCGCGCGCCAGTACTTCAACTCGATCTACATCGCCTGCCTGGTGACGGCGCTCACCCTCGTCGTGTCTTCGCTCGCGGGCTACGCGCTGGCGCGGATGCGATTCGCCGGTGCGGGCCTGCTCATGCTGCTGCTGGTCACGGCGCTGATGGTGCCCGAGGAAGTGACGATCGTGCCGAACTTCTTCCTCGTGCGCTGGCTCGGCCTGATCGACACGCACGTGCCGCTCGTCCTGCTGCCCGTCTTCGGGCCGCACGGCGTGATGGCGACCTTCCTGATGCGCCAGTATTTCGTGGCCCTGCCGCGCGAGCTGGAGGAGGCCGGCCGGATGGACGGCCTCGGTTCGGTCGGCGTCTGGTGGCGCATCGCGCTGCCGATGTCGCGTCCGGCGCTCGCCGCCGTCGCGATCATCACCTTCCTGTTCTCCTGGAACCTGTTCCTCGAGCCGCTGATCTTCATCAGCTCGATGGAACGCTTCACGCTGCCGCTCGCGCTCTCGAACTTCAACGACGCCTACGGCCTGCCGCTGTGGCACCTGCAACTCGCCGCGACGACGCTCGCGGTCGTGCCCGTCCTGGTCGTCTACGTGATCGCGCAGCGGCAGATCATCGAGAGTTTCGCGCTGTCGGGCGTCAAGGGCTGACGCCGACGCCACGACGACGAGCCATGAACGAACCCGAACGAAGCGGCACGGATGAACCGGCAGGCATGAACGAGCACGATCGACGATGACGGCGCTGTCGCTCAGCAAGGTCCACAAGGCCTTCGGCCGCACCGAGGTGATCCGGGGCGTCGACCTGGTCGTCGACGAAGGCGAGTTCGTCGTGCTGGTCGGCCCGTCGGGATGCGGCAAGTCGACGCTGCTGCGCATGATCTGCGGCCTCGAGGACATCACCGGCGGCGACCTCCACATCCGGGGCCGCCGGATGAACGACGTGCAGCCCGCCAAGCGCGGGGTGGCCATGGTGTTCCAGTCCTACGCGCTCTACCCGCATCTCACCGTCCGCGAGAATCTCGCCTTCGGCCTCAAGGTTCGCAAGGAGAAGGCGCCGGAGATCGCGCGCCGCGTCGCCGGCGCGGCGGCGACGCTGCAGCTCGAGCCGTTGCTCGAGCGGTTTCCGCGCGAGCTGTCGGGCGGGCAGCGCCAGCGCGTCGCGATCGGCAGGGCGATCGTCGGCGAGCCGGACGTGTTCCTGTTCGACGAGCCGCTGTCGAACCTGGATGCCGAACTGCGGGTGCACATGCGCGGCGAGATCGCCGCACTGCACCGCCGCCTCTCGAACACGATGATCTACGTCACCCACGACCAGATCGAGGCGATGACCCTCGCCGACAGGATCGTCGTGCTGCGCGACGGCCGGATCGAGCAGGTGGGCAGTCCGCGCGAGCTCTACGCGCGTCCGGCCAACGTCTTCGTCGCCCAGTTCATCGGGAGTCCGCGGATGAACGTGCTGCCGCTTCACGCGCTCGGCCCGGGATTCGCGCCGCTGGCGGGCGGTGCGCCGGCCGGCGCGGCCAGCGTCGGGCTGCGGCCCGAGCACCTGCGGCTCGTCGCGCCCGCAGAGGCGACGCTGTCGGGCGAGGTGCGGTTCAGCGAGTACACCGGCGCCGGGTGCCTGCTGCACGTGGGCATCGCGTCGGGCGACGCGTGCCTCGCGAGCGTCGACGCCGACGCGGCGCCGCGGGTCGGCGACCGGGTCGACCTCGGCATCGATGCCGCGCATCTGCACTTCTTCGACGAGGACGGACGGACGGTGCACCGGCGCTGACGGGTCCCGGGCGCGGCCGGTCTTCCCCGCGGCGCTAGAATGATCCGATGCCAGACCTGCTCGCCCAACTGAATCCGCAGCAGCGTGCCGCCGTCAGCCTGCCCGACGAACACGCGCTGATCCTCGCCGGCGCGGGCAGCGGCAAGACCCGCGTGCTCACGACGCGCATCGCGTGGCTGGTGTCGTCCGGGCGCGTGAGCCCCGCAGGCATCCTCGCCGTGACCTTCACGAACAAGGCCGCGCGCGAGATGCAGGTTCGGCTCGCGGCGATGCTGCCGGTCAGCATCCGGGGCATGTGGATCGGCACCTTCCATGGCCTGTGCAACCGCATGCTGCGGGCGCACCACCGCGACGCCGCGCTGCCGCAGTCGTTCCAGATCCTCGATACGCAGGACCAGCTCTCGGCAGTCAAGCGGCTGCTCAAGGGCCTGAACGTCGACGACCAGAAGTTCCCCCCGAAGAACGTCCAGTACTTCATCAGCGGCAACAAGGAGGAAGGTCGTCGGCCGGACGACGTCGAGATCGTCGACGACCACACCCGGCGGCTCGTCGAGTTCTACCGCGCCTACGATGTGCAGTGCCAGCGCGAGGGCGTCGTCGATTTCGCGGAGCTCATGCTGCGATCCTACGAGCTCCTCGAGCGCAACGAGCCGCTGCGCCAGCACTACCGCCAGCGATTCGCCCACATCCTGATCGACGAGTTCCAGGACACCAACGACCTCCAGTACCGGTGGCTCAAGCTCCTGGCGGGCGTCGACACGCGGCTGTTCGCCGTCGGCGACGACGACCAGTCGATCTATTCATTCCGCGGCGCGAAGGTCGCGAACATGGCGGCGTTCGAGCGCGAGTACGCGCGACAGAACCTGATCAAGCTCGAGCAGAACTACCGTTCGCACGCGCACATCCTCAATGCGGCGAACCACCTGATCCGCCAGAACAGCCGTCGCCTGGGCAAGGATCTCTGGACCGACGCCGGCGTCGGCGAGCCGGTGCGCGTGTACGAGGCGATGACCGACGCGGAAGAGGCGCAGTGGCTGCTCGAGGAGATCCGCAGCCTGATCGGCGAAGGCGCGTTGCGCAGCGAGATCGCGATCCTGTACCGATCGAACGCCCAGTCCCGCGTGCTCGAGCACGCGCTGTTCTCGGCCGGCGTGCCCTACAAGGTCTACGGCGGGCTGCGCTTCTTCGAACGCGCCGAGGTCAAGCACGCGCTCGCGTACCTGCGCATCATCGAGAACGCCGACGACGACACCGCGTTCCTCAGGGTCGTGAACTTCCCGGCCAGGGGTATCGGCGCTCGCACGATCGAGCAGCTGCAGGATCTGGCGCGACGCGACGGCGCGAGCCTGTACCGGACGGTGTCGAAGGCGCAGGGCGCGGCGGCGGCGAAGCTCGGGCAGTTCGTCGCACTGATCGAGCGCCTGCGCAAGGACACGCAGTCGCTGCCGCTCACCGACGCGGTCGACCACGTCGTCGAGCTCAGCGGCCTGATTGCGCACTATCGGAACGAACGCGAAGGGCAGGACCGCATCGAGAACCTGCGCGAGCTCGTGAACGCGGCGGCGGCGTTCCTGGCCGACGAGGGTGTCGAGCCGCAGGTGCCGTCGGCGATCGGCGTCGCGGCCGCGCAGACCTTGCCGGTCTCGCCGCTCGCGGGCTTCCTCGCGCATGCGTCGCTCGAGTCCGGCGAGGCCCAGGCCGGCGACGGGGTCGACTCGGTGCAGCTGATGACGGTCCACGCCGCCAAGGGGCTGGAATTCGACGCCGTGTTCATCACCGGGATCGAGGAGGGCCTGTTCCCGCACGAGAACTCGGTCGTCTCCGACGGCGACGGCCTCGAGGAGGAGCGGCGCCTGATGTACGTCGCGATCACCCGTGCGCGCAGGCGGCTGTACCTGTCGTTCGCCCAGACGCGGATGCTGCACGGCCAGACCCGCTACAACCTGCGCTCGCGCTTCCTGACCGAACTGCCGCCCGACGACCTGAAGTGGCTGACGCCGCAGCAGGGCATCGGCGGCTGGGGCTCGTCGCGCCAGGACGGCTACCACGACGCGGGCGGCAGCGGGCGAGGCGGGTTCGGCCAGGGCGGCCCGTCGCGCCGCGGCTTCGCGCGCGATGCCGGCGGTCGGCCGTCGCTGTCGGCGGCCGATCGCGCGCCGATGCTCGCGCCGATGCCGGCGAGGGTGCTGGCGGCGGGGCGGGACAGCCGATTCAGGATCGGCCAGAACGTCGGGCACGCGCGCTTCGGCGAGGGCGTCGTCGTCGGGCTCGAGGGCAGCGGCACCGACGCCCGCATTCAGATCAACTTCGGGCGTCAGGGCACCAAGTGGCTGGCGCTGTCGGTCGCCCGGCTCGAGCCCGTCGATCCGGCCTGAGCGCCGGCGGGTCGTGCCCCGCGCGACGTGGCGCCCCCGCGCCCGCCGGGCGGGATCGGCGACGCGGCCTGCGGCGGCACTACGTCGCCGCCGGGCGAGACGGATAGCCGTCCTTCTCGACCGTGTCGCGATACGTGGCCCAGAACGAACCCGAGTACAACGCGACCATCGCCACCAGCAGCCCGGGCGCCAGCACGAAGCCGGCGATCGCCGACGGCAGCACCAGCGCGACGAGCCGTGCGAGGATCGACAGTCCGATCGCGACCAGCAGCCAGCCGCCGAAGTACACGCAGAACGCGAACTTGTTGCGCCACACGGCGACGACGCTGTAGAAGAACGCGCGCGCCGGCGGCACGCCGTCCATGCCGACGAACAGCGGCGAATACCAGAGCGCGAGCTGCAGCGGGCAGTAGAGCGCGAGGAACACCAGCCCGGCGTACGCGGTCGCGATGCCGGGCTCGGCCTGGTCCGCCGCGGCGCGCGGCGACAACTGCTCGAGCAGCGCACCGCCGTCGATCGGCAGCGTCGCGAGCAACGCGAGCGCCGTCGCCGCCGCGTTCACCGAGCCGATCGCGAGCATCCCCTGGAACACCGTCTTCGCCTTGGGCCGCAGGCCGGTGAACAGGGTCAGCGGCGCCGGCTTCTGGCCGTCGAGGACCTTGCGGCTGACCTGCGCGAAGCCGTAGCCCAGCGCCGGCCAGATCACCAGCGGCAGCAGCGACCCGATCAGCGGCGGCATCGAACTCACCAGCAGCGCGAAGATCATCAGCACGGCCGCGCCGAGGATCGCGCCGGGGTTCCGGCCGAATACCGTGAAGCCTTCCATGACCCACTGCCAGCCGGTGGCAGCGGGCACTCGTCTCACCTGCATCGCGTGTTCCCGTGGGGTTCGTCTGACTGCGCCGGCGGCGCGGCGGGCAGCGGCGGCACCGCCTCCCGATGCGCGAGCAGGATTTGCCTGAAGCCGTCCGGATCCTTCGCCGCGAGCAGGCTGGCTTCGCGCGGCATCAGCGCGTCGTGAAGGCGTGACATCCAGAACCGGAACGCCGCGGCGCGGAGCATCGTCGGCCACGCGTCGACCTCGGCCGGGCCCAGCGGGCGGCGGCTGACGTAGCCGGCGATCAGCGCGTGGAGCCGCACGGCGTCGAGGATCGCGCCGTCGGCGCCCGGGCCGGCGTCGCCGTCGGCGAGGCACCAGTCGTTGCAGGTCACCGCCAGGTCGAACAGCCAGGATTCGTCGCACGCGAACCAGAAGTCGATCGCGCCGGGCGCGCCGGTGTCGTCGAACAGGACGTTGTCGCGGAACAGGTCCGCATGGACCGCCGATCGCGGCAGTGCCGGCGCGCCGGCGCCGGCAGCCCGGTCGCCCGAGGCGAACGCCAGCTGGACGGCGAGTTCGTCGTGCATCAGCGAGGCGTCGTCGGCCGACAGGCGGGGCGCGAGGTCGCGTGCCGCGGCCGGCCACCAGCCGAGGCCGCGCGGATTCGCCGGCGCGGGGCTCGCGAAGTGCGCCGCGGCGAGGTGCATGTCGGCGAGCAGCGCGCCGACCGCCCGGACCTCGGCCGCGCCGGGGTGTGCGCACGGCCGTCCGTCCAGCCGGGTGACGAGCGTCGCCGGCTTGCCGTTGAGCCGTCCCCACAGGCGGCCGTCGCGGGCGGGCACCGGCGCCGGGCAGCGGATGCCGGCTGCGGCGAGGTGTTCCATCAGCCCGACGTGGAAGTCGATCGCGGACTCGGCGACGCGCTCGACCAGCGTCAGCACGAAGCGGCCCGCCGTCGTGTCGACGAAGTAGTTGGTGTTCTCCACGCCCTGCGCGATCGGCTCGACGCGAACGAGCGAGCCGACGCCGAAGCGAAGGTCGAGCCAACGGGTGAGATCCCGTTCGGAGACGGGGGTGAAGACGGCCATGGAGGGCAAGAGCGTACCCGAAGCGCGGGCGACGCGTCGATCAGAGGTTCAGGTTCAGGTCGCGCTCCTCGGTCGTCGCGTAGAACCCGCGCTTCTGGTAGAAGTCGAAGATGGCGTTGATCACTTCGCCCGGGTCGTCGATCACCCGGATCAGGTCCATGTCGGCGGCGGAGATCGTGCCCTCGCGGATCAGCGTGCCGCGGAACCAGTCGAGGAGTCCGGCCCAGAACGCCGTGCCCATGAGGATCACCGGGATCCTGCGCCCGACGCGCGTCTGGATCAGCGTCAGCACCTCCATCAGCTCGTCGAGCGTGCCCCAGCCGCCGGGCATCGCGACGAACGCGGTCGCGTACTTGGCGAATGCGACCTTGCGCGCGAAGAAGTGCCGGAAGTTCAGCGAGATATCTTGGTACGGGTTGCCGTGCTGCTCGTTGGGCAGTTGCATGTTGAGGCCGATCGACGGCGCCCGGCCCGCGTGCGCGCCCTTGTTCGCCGCCTCCATGATGCCGGGGCCGCCGCCGGAGATCACCGCGTAGCCGGCATCCGAGAGCTTGCGCGCGAGCACGACCGTCTGGTCGTACCAGAACTCGCCCGGACTGATGCGCGCGCTGCCGAAGATCGAGACCGCCGGGCGGACGTCGGCCAGCGTCTCGGTCGCCTCGATGAACTCTGAGATAATGCCCAGCACGTGCCAGGACTCGCGTGCCTTGATGGCCGTCGATCGTTCGGGCGATGACATCGCCCGCAGTTGCGGCACCTTGACCTTGGTCACCATGGCGGAAAAGACCCTGTTGCTGGTTGATGGTTCGAGCTATCTGTTTCGAGCCTTCCATGCGCTGCCGGACCTGCGCAACAGGCAAGGCGAGCCGACCGGCGCGATACACGGCGTAGTCGGGATGCTACGACGACTTCGCGAAGACACCAGACTGCACGGTGGCGCCACGCTCGGCGCTGTGGTATTCGACGCCCCCGGCAAGACCTTCCGCGACGACTGGTATCCCGAGTACAAGGCCAACCGCGCCGAGACCCCGCCGGACCTGAGAAGCCAGATCGAACCGATCCACGCGCTGTCGAAGGCGCTCGGCTGGCCGCTGCTGGTGGTGCCGGGCGTCGAGGCCGACGACGTCATCGGCACGCTGTGCGCGCTCGCGACCAAGGCGGGGGTGCGCACGATCGTCTCCACCGGCGACAAGGATCTCGCTCAGCTGGTCGACGACGACACGCTGCTCGTGAACACGATGACGCGCGACGGCTCGCCGCCGGAGGCGGTCGATGCCGCCGGCGTGCTCGCGCGCTTCGGCGTGCCGCCCGAGCGCATCGTCGACTTCCTCGCGCTCACCGGCGACGCCGTCGACAACGTCCCCGGCGTCGACAAGGTCGGCCCCAAGACAGCCGTCAAGTGGCTCGGCGAGTACGGTTCGCTCGACGGGGTGATCGCCCACGCCGGCGAGATCAAGGGCAAGGTCGGCGAGAACCTGCGCGCCGCGCTCGACTGGCTGCCCACGGCACGCAAGCTCGTGACCGTGCGATGCGACTGCGACCTCTCGCAGTGGGTCGGCTCGATCGACGAACTCGCGTTTCGCGACGAGCAGGTCGACGAGCTTCGCGCGCTGTTCGACCGCTGGGGCCTTCGCACGCTGTCGCGCCGCCTCGAGGCCGACCTGCCGGGGGCACGCGACGCCGCCGTGCGGGCGCGCGGCGACGCCCTCGACGCGGCCGAGCGGGCGGCGGTGCAGGGCACGGGGCAGGGCACGGGGCAGGGCACGGGGCAGGGGCCGGCGCAGGTCGCCGGCGGCTCCGGCGCCGCCGGCGGTGAAGCCCCCGCCGGGCCGGCGGCGCGGGCGCCGCATCCGGCACCGGTCCACGAGCTGGTCCTCACGCAGGCGAAGCTCGACGAGTGGCTCGAGCGCATCGACGCCGCGCCGCTCGTCTCCTTCGACACCGAGACGACCTCGCTCGACCCGATGCGCGCCGAGATCGTCGGCGTGAGCCTGTCGACCGAACCCTGGGTCGCGTGCTACGTGCCGCTCGCGCACAGCTACGCGGGCGTGCCCGCCCAGCTCGATCGAGACGCGGTGCTCGCGCAACTCAGGCCCTGGCTCGAGGATCCCGCGAAGCCGAAGGTCGGACAGAACCTGAAGTACGACATGCACGTGCTGGCGAACCACGGCATCGCGCTCGCCGGCATCGCGCACGACACGATGCTGCAGTCCTACGTGCTCGAGGCACACCGCACCCACGGCATGGACGCGCTCGCCGCGCGCCACCTCGAGCGTCGCACCATCACCTTCGAGGAGGTCGCCGGCAAGGGGGCGCAGCAGATCGGCTTCGAGCAGGTCGACCTGCAGCGCGCGACCGAGTACGCGGCCGAGGACGCCGAGGTCACGATGCAGCTGCATCGCACCCTCTACCCGCGCATCGAGGCCGAGCCCGCGCTGCTGCACATCTATCGCGACCTCGAACTGCCGACCGCACTCGTGCTGCAGGCGATGGAGCGTCACGGCGTGCTGGTCGACGCGAGCCTGCTCGAGAAGCAGTCGGCGTCGCTCGGCCACGAGCTGATGCGGCTGGAGGCCGAGGTGCACGCGCTCGCCGGGCAGCCCTTCAACCTCGGCTCGCCGAAGCAGCTCGGCGAGATCCTCTTCGGCAAGCTCGGCCTGCCGGTCGTCAAGAAGACGGCGAGCGGCGCGCCGTCCACCGACGAGGAGGTGCTGGAGAAGCTCTCGATGGACTTTCCGCTGCCCAAGGCGCTGCTGCAGTGGCGCGGCCTGGCCAAGCTCAAGAGCACCTACTGCGACAAGCTGCCGAAGATGATCCTGCCGCGCAGCGGGCGCGTGCACACCACCTACTCGCAGGCGGTCGCGGTCACCGGGCGGCTCGCGTCGAGCGAGCCCAACCTTCAGAACATCCCGATCCGCACCGCCGAGGGCCGGCGCATCCGCGAGGCCTTCGTCGCACCACCCGGCCACCTGCTGGTGTCGGCCGACTACTCCCAGATCGAGCTGCGCATCATGGCGCACATCTCGCAGGACCGGGGGCTGCTCGACGCGTTCGCGCAGGGCATCGACGTGCACCGCGCGACCGCGGCCGAGGTGTTCGGCGTGCCGCTCGAGCAGGTCGACAGCGAGCAGCGCCGCTACGCGAAGGTGATCAATTTCGGCCTGATCTACGGGATGAGCGCTTTCGGGCTCGCGGCGAACCTCGGCATCGAGCGCGACGCCGCCAAGCGCTGGATCGAGCGCTACTTCGACCGCTACCCGGGCGTCGCGCGCTACATGGAGAACACCCGCGTCGAGGCGAAGCAGAAGGGCTACGTCGAGACGGTGTTCGGCCGCCGGCTCTGGCTCGCCGAGATCAATTCGCCGAACGGTCCCCGGCGGGCCGGCGCCGAGCGGGCGGCGATCAATGCACCGATGCAGGGCACCGCGGCCGACCTGATCAAGCTCGCGATGATCGACGTCTGGCGCTGGCTGCGCGACGAGAAGCTCGGTGCTGCGCTCGTGATGCAGGTGCACGACGAACTGGTGCTCGAGGTGCCCGAGGGCGAACTCGAGCGGATCCGTACCGAGTTGCCGAAGCGGATGGCCGGGGTCGCGTCGCTGGCGGTGCCGCTGATCGCCGAGGTCGGCGTCGGCAGGAACTGGGACGAGGCGCATTGAACCCGCGAAGACCGGCGAACGGCGCGCGCGCCGCCGATACCCGCACCGACGGCGCGGGCGGCCTGCACCGATCGAAGCGGGCGGCCCGCCCGGTCCGGGCCTGGTGGCCGGTCGCCGCGGTCGCGGCGGCGCTGGCGACACCGTTGCTGGCCGGCGGGTGCGCGACGGTGCCGCTCGACGCGGCGACGTCGCGCACGGTCGCCGACGAGCCGCTGCAGGCCGACATCCGTCGGGCGCTCGCCGCCTACGAGGCCGCGTCGGGTGTCGATCCGGGCGCCGGGGTGATCGTGCGCGCGGTCGACGCCCTCGCGGCGTCCGGCGATGCGAAGGTCGAGCGCTGGACCATCGATCGCCACGGCACGCTCGTCGCCTACAGGGTCACGATGACGCCGGTGCCGACCGGCGGCACGCGGCTGCGAGTCGAGCCCGAGCGCTGACCGGCGCGGGCGTCGCGGCCCCCGCGTGCCGCCGCCCGGATCGGGGGTTATGCGCCGGGGATCGCGCCCGATGCAGTAGATTCCGGTGCGCCGGCCAGGCCGGCGTTCCCCTTTTCCCCTACTTGGAGACCACGCCGTGACCGACAACGTCAGTGCCGTCAGGCAGGAAATGGATTCGCTGGTGCCGCACGCACCGGTCGCCCGTCGCGGGTTCATGGCCGGCTCGATCGCCGGCGGCTTCGCCGCCGCGGTCGCGCCGGTCGGGAACCTGCTCGCGCAGGTGATCAAGACCGACACCGAAGGCCTGACGGCCGGGATGGTGAAGGTGCCCACGCCGGCCGGCGAGATCCCCGCGTATCGCGCGATGCCGGCGGGCAAGACCCGGTTGCCGACGATCCTGGTCGTCCAGGAGATCTTCGGCGTGCACGAGTACATCCAGGACACCGCGCGCCGCTTCGCGAAGCTCGGCTACCTGGCGATCGCGCCCGAGCTGTACTTCAGGCAGGGCGACCCGAGCAAGTACACCGCGATCCCGAAGCTCTTCGAGGACATCGTCTCCAAGGTGCCCGACGCGCAGGTGATGAGCGATCTCGACGCGTCGGTCGCATGGGCGAAGGCGAACGGCGGCGACACCGCCCGGCTGGGCATCACCGGCTTCTGTTGGGGCGGTCGCGTGGTGTGGCTCTACAGCGCGCACAACCCGGCGCTCAAGGCCGGCGTCGCCTGGTACGGGCGGCTGACCTCGGCGAAGAACGCGATGAACCCGGCGCACCCCTTCGACGTCGCCGAGAAGCTGCACGCGCCGGTCCTCGGCCTGTACGGTGGCGCCGACACCGGCATCCCGGTGACCACGATCGACGAGATGAAGCTGCACCTGTCGGGCGGCGGCGCGGCCTCTCAGGCGTCCGAGTTCGTGATCTACCCGGATGCGCCGCACGCGTTCCACGCCGACTACCGGCCCAGCTATCGGAAGGAAGCCGCCGAGGACGGCTGGAAACGGGCGACCGCCTGGTTCAGCCGCCACGGCGTCTGAGGGCTTGCTTTCGGTCGCCAATACCACCATCCCGTTCTTCGCGCTCGTGCTGTGCGGCTGGCTCGCCGCACGCGCGAGGCGCCTGCCGGACCAGGCGGTCGCCGCGCTCAACGGCTTCATCCTCTGGTTCGCGTTGCCGGCGATGCTGTTCCGATTCGTCGCCAGGGCCGAGGTCGAGGACGTCGTCAACCCCCGCGTGTTCCTCGCGTACGCCGGTGTCGGCGTGCTGGTGTTCTGCGTCTCGGTGGCGGGCCTGCGACTCGGCAATCACGACAATTGGGTCGACGCCGCGTTCGGCGGGCTCGCGGCCGCGTGGCCGAACTGGGGCTACATGGGATTCGGGCTGCTGCCGGCGATCTTCGGCGCCGAGTCGATCGGGCTGATCGTGTCGGCCGGCATCGCCGACCTGATCCTGCTGATGCCGCTGGCCCTGCTGTTCGCGTCCCGCCACGCGGCCGGACCGGGACAGAGCGCGGCGCTCGCGGGCCTGCTCGGCGTGTCGCGCAACCCGCTGATCTGGGCGATCCTCGCCGGTCTCGTGGTGTCGCTCCTGAGGCTGCCGATCCCCACCGCGATCGATGAATTCCTGCGGCTGCTCGGTACCGCGGCGGGCCCGGTCGCGCTGTTTTCCATCGGCGTCTCGCTGTACCGGCCGCGGCGTGCGAAGGTGCGCACCGAGACCTGGATTCTCGTCGCGACCAAGCTGATCCTGCACCCGCTCCTGATGTGGGTGATGGCCGCGCGGATCTTCGGCTTCGACCCGACGACCTCGGCGGTGCTCGCGCTCATCGCGGCGCTGCCGGCGGCCGGTACGGCATTCCTGTTCACCG
Organism: Lautropia sp.; assembly: GCA_050248115.1. Taxonomy (GTDB): domain Bacteria; phylum Pseudomonadota; class Gammaproteobacteria; order Burkholderiales; family Burkholderiaceae_E; genus Lautropia. The sequence continues at coordinate 579,932 of JBFWSZ010000002.1, read as the reverse complement.
AGCGCCACGGCGGCGACGTCGACCGGATCGCGGGACTGATCCTGATCTCGACCGCGCTCGCGTTCGCGACCTTCACCGTCGCGGTCGGCCTGACCGGCCACTGACGCGCGCTGCCCGCGTTCGCCCGCGGGTCGAATCCGACGCCCGCGGGCGCCGGCGTCGAGAATGCACGCTCGGCGTCGCCCGTCAGACACGGCCCGCCTCACGCCACCCGCTTCGCGCCCGCTGCCGCCCGCTTTACACAGCCTTTACCATCGCTGCGGCGCTCGTCCCGGTTCGTCCCGTCGAATGGTGATAGCCTCGGCGAACCGTGGCCCGCCGGCGGTCTCGCAGGCCCAGGTCACCGCCCGTTCATTTCCCGATGCGTCCATCCAGACTCGTACTCCTGTCGCTCCTCGTCGCAGCCCTCGCGGCGGGCGGCTACTTCGCGTGGAAGACCTGGTTCGCGCCGCCGCCCGACACCGCGGCCCGGGCGGGCAGCGCCGCGCCGGCAGGCGCGAGACCGGCCGGCGGCGGCGGCGCGCAGGGGCGCTCGGGCAGGCGTGGCCGGCCCGAGGAGGAGCGCCCGATCCCGGTGCTGGCGTCGACGTTGCGCAACGAGGACGTCGACATCGTCCTGAACGCGCTGGGCACGGTCACCGCCCGCAGCACCGTCACCGTCCGGCCGCGGGTCGACGGCCAGCTCGTGCGTCTCGCGTTCGACGAGGGACAGGTCGTGCAGAAGGGACAGCTGCTCGCCGAGATCGACCCGCGCCCCTTCGAAGTCCAGCTCGCCCAGGCCCAGGGACAGCTCGCGCGCGACCGGGCGCAGCTTCAGAACGCGCAGAAGGACCTCGAGCGCTACCGCGGCCTGCTGCGTCAGGATTCGATCGCGAAGCAGCAGGTCGACACGCAGGAGGCGCTCGTCAACCAGCTGAAGGGGACGATCGCGGCCGGGCAAAGCCAGGTCGACTCGGCGAAGCTCCAGCTCAGCTTCACCCGGATCACCGCGCCGGTCGGCGGGCGCGCCGGGCTGCGCCAGGTCGACGTCGGCAACATGGTCCGCGCGACCGACCCGAACGGGCTCGTCGTCATCAACGAGGTGCAGCCGATCGCGGTCGTGTTCTCGGTGCCGTCCGACGAGATCGCCGAGGTCGCGGCGAGCCTTCGGCGGCCGGTGCCGCCGGTGGTCGAGGCCTGGGATCGCGCGAACCTTCGCCAGCTCGCGGTCGGCAGGCTCACGACGCTCGACAACCAGATCGATCCGGCCACCGGCACGATCAAGCTGAAGGCCGAGTTCGCGAACGCGGATTCGGCGCTGTTCCCGAACCAGTTCGTCAACGTGCGCCTGCGGGTGCGCACGATCGAAGGCGCGCTCGTGATGCCGACGGCCGCGGTACAGCGCAGCTCGGCCGGGACCTACGTGTTCGCGGTCGGCAAGGGCAACCGGATCGAGATCCGGAAGGTCGTGCTCGGCGTCGTCCAGGAAGACCTGGTCGTCGTGCGCGAAGGGCTCGCCGCGGGCGACCGGGTCGTGATCGACGGCGCCGACCGCGTGCGCGAACGCGCGCTGGTCGAGCCGGTGATGCGCGAGCAGGGCGGGCGCGCGCCGGCGAACGGGGGGCCGGCGAACGGGGGGCCGGCGAGTGGCGGGCCGGCGGCCCGCGCGCCGGCGCAGCCCGCGCCGGATGCGCCCGCGGGCGGCGCGCCTGCGGGGCGCGCCGTCGCCGCGCGCGCGGCCGCGTCCTGATCGCGGGCGCCGCCCGATGAACCCGTCGCGACTCTTCATCCTGCGGCCGGTCGCGACGACGCTGATGATGGTCGCGATCATCCTGACCGGCATCGTCGCCTACCGCCTGCTGCCGGTCTCGGCGTTGCCGCAGGTCGACTATCCGACGATCCAGATCTCGACGCTCTACCCGGGCGCCAGCCCGCGGGTGATGACCTCGTCGGTGACGGCGCCGCTCGAGCGCCAGCTCGGGCAGATGCCCGGCCTGCGGCAGATGTCGTCGACCAGTTCGGGGGGCGCGTCGGTGATCACGCTCCAGTTCGAGCTCGCGCTCAGGCTGGACGTCGCCGAGCAGCAGGTGCAGGCCGCGATCAACGCGGCGTCGAGCTTCCTGCCGGCGGACCTGCCGTCGCCGCCGATCTACAGCAAGGTGAACCCCGCCGACGTGCCGGTGCTGACGCTGTCGATCTCGTCGGCGACGATGCCGCTGCCGAAGATCCAGGACCTGGTGTCGACCCGGATCGCGACCAAGATCTCGCAGGTCGGCGGCGTCGGGCTGGTGAGCATCGGCGGCGGCCAGAAGCCCGCGGTGCGGGTTCAGGTCGACCCGAGCGCGCTCGCCGCGCGCGGCATCGGGATGGACGACATCCGCAACGCGATCACCGGCGCGAACGTCAACCAGGCCAAGGGCGGCTTCGACGGCCCGCTGCGCGCGTCCAGCCTCGACGCCAACGACCAGCTCAAGTCGGTCGACGAGTACCGCGAGCTGATCGTCGCGTTCCGCAACGGCGCGCCGATCCGGCTCGAGGAGATCGCCGACATCGTCGACGGCGCCGAGAACCCCTACCTCGCCGCCTGGTCGGCGACGCGCAGCGGCGAGCGCGTGCTGGTCGAGCCGGCGGTGATCCTGAACGTGCAGCGCCAGCCCGGCGCGAACGTAATCGACACCGTCGAGCGCGTCAAGGCGCTGCTGCCCTCGCTGCAGGCGGCGCTGCCGGGCTCGGTGCGGCTTGCCGTGCTCGCCGACCGCACGACGACGATCCGGGCGTCGGTGAACGACGTGCGCTTCGAACTGATGCTGGCGATCGCGCTGGTCGTGATGGTGATCTTCCTCTTCCTGCGTTCGCTCGCCGCGACGCTGATCCCGTCGGTCGCGGTGCCGTTGTCGCTGGTGGGAACCTTCGGCTTCATGTACCTGGCCGGCTTCTCGATCAACAACCTGACGCTGATGGCGCTGACGGTCGCGACCGGCTTCGTCGTCGACGACGCGATCGTGATGATCGAGAACATCTCGCGCTACATCGAGAAGGGCGTGAAGCCGCTCCAGGCGGCGCTCGACGGCTCGCGCCAGATCGCGTTCACGATCATCTCGCTGACCTTCTCGCTGATCGCGGTGCTGATCCCGCTGCTGTTCATGGGCGACGTGGTCGGGCGCCTGTTCCGCGAGTTCGCGATCACCCTCGCGGTCTCGATCCTGATCTCGGGCTTCGTGTCGCTGACGCTCACGCCGATGATGTGCGCGCGCCTGCTGCGCAATCCGCGCCGCGGCGAGTCGATGCACGGCGGCGGCGTCGTCGCGCGTGCGAACGACTGGATGGTCCGGCAGTACGGCCGCGCGCTCACCGTCGTGCTGCGGCACCAGTTCGCGACCCTGCTGGTCGCGCTCGCGACGCTGGTCGCGTCGGTGCTGCTGTACCTGCTGATCCCGAAGGGCTTCTTCCCTGTGCAGGACACCGGCGTGATCCAGGGCATCACCGAGGCGCCGCAGACGGTGTCCTTCGCGGCGATGAGCGAGCGCCAGCAGCGCCTCGTCGACGCGGTGATGCAGGATCCGGCGGTCGAGAGCCTCTCGTCGGTGATCGGCGTCGACGGCATCAATCCGACGCTGAACACCGGCCGGATGCTGATCAACCTGAAGCCGCACGCCGGTCGCCCCGACGCGACGGCGGTGATCCGCCGCCTGCAGCCGGCGCTCGCGCGCGTGCCCGGCATCTCGATGTACATGCAGCCGGTGCAGGACCTGACGATCGAGGATCGCGTCAGCCGCACGCAGTTCCAGTTCACGCTGACCGACGCCGACTACGACAACCTGTCTCGCTGGGTGCCGCGCCTGGTCGATCGCCTGCGGGACCGGCCCGAACTCGCCGACGTCGCCGCAGACCTGCAGGACGGCGGCCTGCAGGCCTTCGTCGAGATCGACCGGGCGAACGCGAGCCGCTTCGGCATCACGACGGCGGCGATCGACAATGCGCTCTACAACGCCTTCGGCCAGCGCCAGATCTCGACGATCTTCACGCAGGCGAACCTCTATCGGGTCGTGCTCGAGGTCAAGGACGAATACCAGGACCAGGTCGAGGACCTGAGTCGCATCTGGATCTCCGGCACCGGTCCTGCCGGCGTGCCGGTGCAGGTGCCGCTCGCGTCGGTGGCGCGCTTCAGCGAGCGGCTCACGCCGCTGTCGATCGGCCACCAGGACCAGTTCCCCGCAACGACCGTGTCGTTCAACCTCGCCCCCGGCGTCGCGCTCGGCGACGCGGTGGCAGCGATCGAGCGGGTCGAGTCGGAGATCGGCCTGCCGCAGTCGATGCAGACGAGCTTCCAGGGTGCCGCGCTCGCGTACCAGGCGTCGCTCACGAACATGCTGCTGCTGATCGTCGCGGCGATCGTCACGATGTACATCGTGCTCGGCGTGCTCTACGAGAGCTTCGTTCACCCGGTGACGATCCTCTCGACGCTGCCCTCGGCCGGCGTCGGCGCACTGCTCGCGCTGCTCGTCGGCGGCTACGAACTCGGCATCGTCGCGATCATCGGGCTGATCCTGCTGATCGGCATCGTCAAGAAGAACGCGATCATGATGATCGACTTCGCGCTCGACGCCGAACGCAGCGAGGGCAGGAGCGCGCGCGACGCGATCTTCGAGGCGTGCATGCTGCGCTTCCGGCCGATCCTGATGACGACGCTCGCGGCGCTGCTCGGCGCGCTGCCGCTGATGCTCGGCGGCGGCGTCGGCTCGGAGATGCGCCAGCCGCTGGGCGTCGCGATGGTCGCCGGCCTGCTGCTCAGCCAGGTGCTGACGCTGTTCACCACGCCGGTGATCTACCTGTACTTCGACCGCCTCGCGACCCGGCTTCGCGGCGGCCGCGGTGCGTCCGAGGCCGGCGTCGGTCCCGCCCGCGCGAGATGACCGCCTACGAGTTCTTCATCCGCCGGCCGGTGGCGACGACGCTGCTGACGATCGGCATCGCGCTGGCCGGCCTGCTCGCGGTGCGGCTGCTGCCGGTCGCCCCGCTGCCGACCGTCGACTTCCCGACGATCTCGGTGTCGGCGAGCCTGCCGGGCGCGAACCCCGAGACCATGGCGTCGTCGGTCGCGATGCCGCTCGAGCGCTCGCTCGGCGCGATCGCGGGGGTCTCCGAGATCACCTCGTGGAGCACGCCGGGATCGACGCGGGTGACGCTGCAGTTCGAACTCGAGCGCGACATCAACGCCGCCGCGCGCGAGGTGCAGGCGGCGATCAACGCGTCGCGCGGGCTGCTGCCCAGCGGCATGCCGAGCATGCCGACGTATCGCAAGTACAACCCCGCCGACGCGCCGATCATGATCCTGCAGCTGACCTCGCCGGTGGTCGGGCGGGAGCGGATGTACGACCTCGCGTCGACCGTGCTCGCGCAGCGGATCGCGCAGATCGAGGGGGTGGGGCAGGTCGACCTCGGCGGCAGTTCGCTGCCGGCGGTGCGGGTGCAGCTGAACCCGCAGGCGATGGACAAGCTCGCGATCGGGTCCGAGACGGTCCGCCAGACGATCCAGCAGAACAACGTGCTGCGGCCCAAGGGTGCGCTGCACGCCGGCCGCGATCGGCAGTGGGAGATCGGCGCGAACGACCAGGCGACGAAGGCCGCCGACTACGCGCCGCTCGTCGTCGCCTACCGCAACGGCGCGCCGGTTCGCCTCTCGGACATCGCCCAGGTCGTCGATTCGGTCGAGGACGTGCGCAACGCGGGCTACGCCGACGGCAAGCCGGCGGTGCTGCTGATCATCCGCAAGCAGCCCGGCGCGAACATCATCGAGACCGTCGAGCGCGTGACGGCGCTGCTGCCGGTGCTGCAGGCGTCGATCCCGGCGACGATCGACCTCGAGGTCTCGATGGAGCGCACCTCGACCATCCGCGCGTCGCTCGTCGAGGCGCAGCGCACGCTCGTGATCGCGGTCGTGCTGGTCGTGCTGGTCGTGTTCGTCTTCCTGCGCAGCCTGCGCGCGACGGTGATCCCGGCGGTCGTCGTGCCGGTGTCGCTGGTCGGCACCTTCGCGATCATGTACCTCGCCGGCTATTCGCTCGACAACCTGTCGCTGATGGCGCTGACGGTGGCGACCGGCTTCGTCGTCGACGACGCGGTCGTCGTGCTCGAGAACATCACGCGCCACCTCGAGGCCGGCGCGTCGCCGCTGCGCGCCGCGATCGACGGCGTACGGGAGGTGGGCTTCACCGTGGTCACGATCAGCGTGTCGCTGGTGGCCGTGTTCATCCCGATCCTCGCGATGGGCGGCATCGTCGGCCGGGTGCTGCGCGAGTTCTCGGTGACGCTCGCCGCCGCGATCGGCATCTCGCTGCTGGTGTCGCTCACGACCACGCCGATGCTCTGCGCGGCGTTCCTGCGGCGTCCGCGGCAGGGGCACCCGGCCGGACACGCCGCTGGCCGCGGTGCGGGCGCCCGGGCCACGGGCCTGGCGTCGCGGCTGTCGCACGGCGTCGACCGCGCGTACGCGCGGGTCGTCGAGCGCTACCGGGTCTCGCTGGGCTGGGCGCTGCGCCACTCGCGCTGGATGATGGTGATCCTCGCCGCGACGATCGGCCTGAACGTCTACCTCTACATGGTGATCCCGAAGGGCTTCGTTCCGCGGCAGGACACCGGCCGGCTGATCGGGTTCCTGCGCGGCGACGAGGCGAGTTCGTTCCAGGCGATGGAGGGCAAGCTCAAGACCTACATCGATCTGCTGCAGCAGGACCACGCGGTCGAGGGCGTCACCGGCTACACCGGCAACCGCCAGACCAACCGCGCGATGTTCTTCGTGTCGCTGAAGCCGCTGCCCGGGCGCACCGAGACGGCCGACCAGGTCATCGACCGGCTGCGCGTCAAGCTCGAGCACCTGCCGGGCGCGCGGCTCTACCTGTACCCGGTGCAGGACTTCCGTGCCGGCGGGCGCAGCGGCGGCGCGCAGTACCAGTATTCGCTGTACTCCGAGAGCGTCGAGGACCTGAGGGTGTGGGAGCCGAAGCTGCGCTTCGCGATGAGCGCGCTGCCCGAGATCGCCGACGTCAACACCGACGCCGAGGACAAGGGCGTGCAGACGCGGCTGGTGATCGACCGCGACGCGGCGGCGCGATACGGCGTCAGCCAGCGCCTGATCGGCGCGACGCTGAACAACCTGTTCGGGCAGCGCCAGGTCTCGACGATCTACAACCCGCGAAACCAGTACCGCGTCGTCATGGAAGCCGACGCGCGGATGACGCAGAGTCCCGCCGTGCTGTCGGAGCTGAACCTGGTGAACACCCGCGGCGAAGTCGTCCCGCTGACCGCGGTGACGCGGCTCGAGACGGTGACTGCGCCGCTGTCGGTCAGCCACGACCGGCTGTTCGCGGCGTCGACGATCTCGTTCAACCTGCCCGACGGCGTCGCGCTGTCGGAGGCGACCGCCGCGATCCAGGACGCGATGGCGCGCATCGGCATGCCGCGCACGATCCACGGCGGCTTCGGCGGCACGGCGAACCTGTTCCAGAAGTCGCTCGCGAACCAGCCGATCCTGATCCTCGCCGCGCTGCTGACGATCTACATCGTGCTCGGCATGCTCTACGAGAACCTGCTGCACCCGTTGACAATCCTCTCGACCCTGCCGTCGGCCGGGGTCGGCGCGCTGCTCGCGCTGCTCGCGACGAAGACCGAATTCACGATCATCGCGATGATCGCCGTCGTGCTGTTGATCGGCATCGTGAAGAAGAACGCGATCATGATGATCGACTTCGCGCTCGTCGCGCAGCGCCGCGACGGGCTCGACGCGCGCGACGCGATCACCCGCGCGTGCCTCGTGCGGCTGCGTCCGATCCTGATGACGACGCTCGCCGCGGTGCTCGGCGCGCTGCCGCTCGCGGTCGGCGTCGGCGACGGCGCCGAGCTGCGCCAGCCGCTGGGCATCGCGGTCGTCGGCGGACTCGCGGTCAGCCAGCTGCTCACGCTCTACACGACGCCGGTCGTCTACCTCTACCTCGACCGCTTCGGCGGCTGGTTCGCGCGCCGCTTCGACGGCGCCACGCGTCGCCGCGAATCGCCGGGCGCGCCGGCGACGCGGATGCTCGCGGTCGCGCTCGCGGTCGCGGCGGCGCTGATGCTCGCCGCCTGCGGCAGCGTCGGCCCGGACTACCGCCGCCCGACGACCGTCGAGCCGAGCGCGTTCCGGCAACTCGAGGGCGGCACGGTCGAGCCGGCACCGCCCGGCTGGAAGCTCGCCCGCCACGGACGCGAGGGCGCGGGCCGGGATGCCGGCGCCGACCCCGGGCCCGGGTGGTGGCGCCACTACGCGGACCCGACGCTGGATGCGCTCGCCGCGGCGATCGAGCCGGGCAACCAGGACATCGCGGCGGCCCAGGCGCGCCTCCGGCAGTCGCTCGCGCTGCTCGACGCGACGGCCGCGGCACGCCGGCCGGTCGTCGGTGCGAACCTGTCGGCGTCGCGCTCGCGCTCGGTGGCCGCGCAGTTCGGCGGCGGCCAGGTGCAGAACGCGTTTCGCGGCGGGCTGAGCCTCGGGTGGGAGATCGACCTCTGGGGACGTATCGCGCGCAGCGTCGAAGCCAACGAGGCATTCGCCGCGGCCAGCGCGGCCGACCTCGCGGGCGTCCGGCTGTCGATCCAGGCGGCGCTGGTGCAGGCCTACGTACAGCTGCGCTCGGCCGACGCGCTGCGTCGCCTGCTCGACTCGACGGTGCAGGGCTACGAGCAGTCGCTGCTGGTCAGCCGCAACCGCTACGACGCCGGCGTCGCGCCGCGATCGGACGTCACGCAGGCCGAGACGCAGCTGCGCAGCGTCCAGGCGCAGCTGATCGACGTCGGCATCCAGCGCGCACAGCTCGAGCACGCGATCGCCGTGCTGCTCGGGCGCTCGCCGAGCAGCCTGTCGATTCCCGAGACCGACCGTGTCGTGTCGCTGCCGTCGATCCCGGTGGGCCTGCCGTCGGAGCTGCTCGAGCGGCGCCCCGACGTCGCGGCCGCCGAGCGCCGCGCCGCCGCGGCCAACGCGCAGATCGGCGTCGCCCGCGCCGCGCTGTTTCCGTCGCTGCAGCTCGGTGCGTCGGCCGGCACGGCCGGGTCGACGCTGGGCGACCTGCTCTCGCTGCCCAACCGCGTCTGGTCGATCGGGCCGGCGCTCGCGCAGACGCTGTTCGACGGCGGCCAGCGCAGCGCGCAGGTCGCGCAGGCGCAGGCGGCGTTCGACGCGAGCGCGGCCGCGTACCGCCAGACGGTGCTGGGCAGCTTCCAGGAAGTCGAGGACGCGCTGGTGTCGCTGCGCCTGCTCGCCCGCGAGGAGGCGGTGCAGCAGCTCGCCGTGCAGGCGGCGGGCGAGGCGCTGGAGCAGGTGACCAACCAGTACCGTGCCGGCACGGTCAGCATCCTGAACCTGATCACCGCGCAGGCTGCGCTGCTGTCGGCGCGGCGCAGTCTCGTCGACTTGCGCACGCGCCAGCTGCTCGCGAGCGTGCAGCTCGCGCGTGCGACTGGGGGAGGGTGGTGAGCGGTCGGCGTGCCGCGGCGCCTGCAAGTGTTGCGCGCGTGGTCTGGCCGGACGCCCATTGCCCGATCCGTGCTAAGTTGCCTTTCGACCAGATCGTCAGCCCGTGACCGGCCGTGTGCCCGCCGTTCGCGCGCCTTCAGGGATCCCCATGCACGATGAATCGATCGCCGCCTCGCGCGGCGAGGCAGCGGCCATGGCGCCGCCGGCTTCGGCTTTCACCTCGGCCACGGCCTGTCCCCCGCCCTCGGTCTGCATCCGTCCCCGGCATGCGCCGGTGCGCCGTGCACGGCCCTGGCCGGCGCGGGCCGCCGCGCTGCTCGTGTTTCTCGGCGTCGCCGTCGCGTTCGCCGGCTGCGACGGGGGAAGCGGGCAGGACGGAAAGGCCGGCGCGCCGAGCGCCGCCGGCGCCGTCGGCGGCAAGCCCGGTGCGGGCGGGCCGCCGCCCGCGATGCCGGTGACGGTGATCACCGCGAGCCGGCAGGCCGTGCCGGTGTCGATCGACGTCGCAGGCCAGGCCGAAGGCTCGCGCGAGGTCGAGGTCCGCACCCGCGTCGCGGGCATCGTCGAGAAGAAGCTGTTCGACGAGGGCCAGCCGGTCCGGGAAGGGCAGCCGCTCTACCAGATCGAGCGCGCACCCTTCGAGATCGCGCTGGCGCAGGCGCGCGCGGCGCTCGCGCAGGAGCAGTCGCGCTTCGACGATGCCCGGCGCGAGGCGGCGCGGCTGAAGCCGCTCGCCGCGCAGCGGGCGATCAGCCAGCGCGAGTACGACGCGGCGGTGACGGCGGCACGCAATGCCGACGCGAGCCGCGCGGCCGCGCAGGCGCGCGTGCGGGAGGCAGAACTGAACCTGTCGTACACGCTGGTGAAGGCGCCGATCGACGGCGTCACCGGCCGCTCGCTGAAGTCCGAGGGCAGCCTGGTGACGCCGGGTACCGAGGGCCAGCTGACGACGCTGGTGCAGGCCGACCCGGTGTGGGTGCGCTTCGCGCTGACCGAGCAGCAGCTGCGCCAGCTGCAGTCGAGCACCGACGTCGACGTGCTGCTGCTCGGCCCGACCGGCGAGCCGGTGGGCAGGCAGGGGCGCATCAACTTCTCGGCGACGACGGTCGACCCGCGGCTCGGCACGATCGGCCTGCGCGCGTCCTTCGCGAACGACGCGCGCACGATCCTGCCTGGACAGTTCGTGCAGCTTCGCCTTCGGATCAACGGCCGCCAGGCGTACCTGGTGCCGCAGCAGGCGGTGGGCCAGTCGGACAAGGGGCGCTCGGTGTGGGTCGTCGGCGACGACGGCAAGGCGCGGTCGACGCCGGTTGCCGCCGCCGAATGGGTCGGACGCGACTGGGTGATCGAGGACGGGCTGAAGGACGGCGACCGCGTGATCGTCGACAACCTGATGAAGTTGCGCCCGGGCGCGCCGGTCGCGCCGAGGCAGCGGGGCGACGGCGCCGACGGTGCCGGCGCGAGGGCCGGCGGATCGCCGCCGAAGCCGTAGGGAGCGCCGGATGTCCCGTTTCTTCATCGAGCGGCCGATCTTCGCCGCCGTGCTGTCGATCGTCATCGTGCTCGCCGGGCTGGTCTGCATGCAGATCCTGCCGGTCGCGCAGTACCCGCAGATCTCGCCGCCGACGGTCACGATCACCGCGATCTACCCGGGCGCGTCGGCCGAGACGCTGGCGCGCACGGTCGCGGCGCCGATCGAGGAGCAGCTCTCCGGCGTCGAGAACCTGCTGTACTTCAATTCGTCGTCGTCGTCGAACGGTCAGACGACGATCACCGCGACCTTCGAGATCGGTACGAACGTCGACGAGGCGACCTTCAACATCAACAACCGCGTGCAGCTCGCGACCCCGCGCCTGCCCGACGAGGTCCGACGCACCGGCGTCACCGTCGCGAAGCGCTCGACCAACATCCTGCTCGTGGTCGCGCTGAACTCGCCGAGCGGCGCCTACGACACGCTGTTCCTGTCGAACTACGCGACGCTCAACGTCGTCGAGGACCTCAAGCGGCTACAGGGCGTGGCCGACGTCACGATCTTCGGCGCGCGCGACTATTCGATGCGGCTGTGGCTCGACCCGGACAAGATGGCGCGCCTGGGCATCACGACCGGCGACATCGCGCAGGCGGTGTCGGCGCAGAACGCGCAGTTCGCCGCCGGCAAGATCGGCGCCGAGCCCGCGCTGCCCGGGCAGGCGCTCGTGTACACGGTGACCGCGCGCGGCCGGCTGCTCGAGGCCGAGCAGTTCGGCGACATCGTCCTGCGCTCGACCGGGCCGCAGGGCGTGCTCCGGCTGAAGGACGTCGCGCGGATCGAGCTCGGTGCGCAGAGCTACGACGCGAGCAACTCGGTCAACGGCAGGCCGTCGATCGCGCTCGCGGTGTTCCTGCAGTCGGGCGCCAATGCGCTCGACGTCGCCGACGCGGTCCGCTCGAAGATGGGCGAGCTCAAGCGAGAGCGCTTTCCCGAGGGCGTCGACTACCTGATTCCCTACGACACGACGCGATTCGTCGCCGCCTCGATCGAGGAGGTCTCCAAGACGATCGCCGAGGCGGCGCTGATCGTGCTGCTGGTGGTGTTCGTGTTCCTGCAGACCTGGCGCGCGACGCTGATCCCGATGCTGGCGGTGCCGGTGTCGCTGATCGGCAGCTTCGCCGGGCTCTGGCTGTTCGGCTTCTCGATCAACACGCTGACGCTGTTCGCGATGGTGCTCGCGATCGGCATCGTCGTCGACGACGCGATCGTCGTGCTCGAGAACGTCGAGCGGCTGCTGCGCGAGGAGAAGATGAAGCCCTTCGACGCGGCGATCGAGGCCATGCGCGAGGTGCAGGGCGCGATCGTCGGCATCGTCCTGTCGCTGGCGGCGGTGTTCATCCCGGTCGCCTTCCTCGGCGGCATCGCGGGGCAGCTGTACCGTCAGTTCGCCGTCACCGTCACCGTCGCCGTCGTGCTCTCGGGCGTCGTCGCGCTGACGCTGACGCCGACGCTCGCCGCGCTGCTGCTCGAGCCCGGCGGGCACGACGCGCACGAGAAGTCGTGGACCTACCGGGTGTTCAGGCCCTTCAACCGCTTCTTCGAGTGGGTCACCGCGTTCTTCGTGCGGATGGTGCGGCTCGCGATCGGCTGGCGGCTGGTCTCGCTGCTGCTGTTCGCGGCCGTCATCGCCGGATCGGGCTTCCTGCTGTACAAGATCCCGGGCAGCTTCGTGCCGCCCGAGGACCAGGGCTTCATCATCTCCGCCGTCCAGCTGCCCGACGGCGCGACCCTCGAGCGCACAAGCGCGGCGACCGAGGGGCTGCGCCGGCGCCTCGTCGACAACAAGGCGATCGAGAACATGCTGATCGTCAACGGCTTCGACCTGATCGGCGGCGGCAACAAGAGCAGCGCGGCGACGATCTTCATCCCGATGGTGCCGTGGAGCCAGCGCACGCAGAGCTCGATCTCGCTCGCGCAGCAGGTCAGCGGGATGGGGTTCACGCTGCCGGACGGCATCGCGTTCGCGTTCAATCCGCCCCCGATCCAGGGGCTCGGCAGCTCAGGCGGGTTCGAGGTCTACGTCCAGGGACGTACCGACGCCGACCCGCAGCGGCTCGCGCAGGTCACGAACGACTTCATCGCCGCACTTGGGAAGGACCCGGTGATCGCGCCCCAGCCTCGCACCTTCTTCAGCCCGAAGGTGCCGCAGCTGATGGTCGAAGTCGATCGCGAAAAGGCGCTCGCGCTCGGCGTGCCGGTGAACGACGTGTTCGCGGCGCTCCAGGCGCAGATGGGGTCGCTCTACATCAACGACTTCAACCGGTCGGGCCGGACCTATCGGGTCACGATGCAGGCCGACGCGCGCTTTCGCGCGACCCCGCAGGATCTCGGCCGGCTCCACGTGCGCTCGCAGTCCACGCAGCAGATGATCCCGCTCGCTTCGCTGATCACCGTGAAGAGCGTGGTCGGGCCCGAGCAACTCGAGCGCTTCAACGGCTACGTGGCGGCCAAGGTGCTCGGCAGCGCGAAGCCCGGCTACAGTTCGGGCGAGGGCATCGCCGCGGTCGAGCGCGTGGCCCGGGCGGTGCTGCCGCAGGGCTACAGCATCGAGTGGACCGGCCAGGCCTACCAGGAGAAGCGCACCGGCAACGCGTCGATCTTCGCGTTCGGCTTCGCGCTGATCATGGTCTACCTGATCCTCGCGGCGCTCTACGAGCGCTGGGGCGTGCCGCTGGCGGTGCTGCTCGCGGTGCCCTTCGCGCTGCTCGGCGCACTGTGCGCGGTGCTGCTGCGGGGCATGGAGAACGACATCTACTTCCAGATCGGCCTCGTCGTGCTGATCGGGCTCGCCGCGAAGAACGCGATCCTGATCGCCGAGTTCGCGATGCAGGCGATGCAGAACGGCCTCGGCGCGGCCGACGCCGCGATCGAGGCGGCGCGGCTCAGGTTCCGTCCGATCGTGATGACCTCGCTCGCATTCGTGTTCGGCGTGCTGCCGCTCGCGGTCGCCACTGGTGCCGGCGCGGCGGCGCGCCAGTCGATGGGCACGGGGGTCGTCGGCGGAATGATCATCGCGACCTTCGTCGCGCCGGTGTTCGTGCCGCTGTTCTTCTCGCTGCTCGCGCGCAGGCCGCGCCCGGAACACCGCCACGCGCCGGCCGACGCGGCCGACGACCACCGGCACGGGCCGGGGCACCGCCGGGACCCCGGGCCGGGTGCGGCGAAGGCGCCGGCGGTCGGCGGCGCGGGGAGGCCGGCGTGACGCGGCCGGCGGTGGCGAGGCGCGTCGCGCGAAGGTCGACGACGACATCGGTGCGTGATTCGGTGCGTGCAACGCTGCGTGCATCGCTGCGTGAATCGGCGTGTGCATCGGCGTGTGCTTCGGCACGCGGCGCGCTGGCCGTCCTCGCGGCGAGCCTGGCCGTGCTCGCCGGTTGCACGACGGTCGGACCGGACTACCAGCGCCCGGTGCGGGTGCTGCCCGGTGGTTTCGCCGGTGGCGCGATCGGCGACGACGCGTCGGCCGCGCGTGACGGCACGGCCGCGAGCGCCGGCGCGGCACCGGCGTCGCGCGGCGCCGTCGAGACCGACTGGTGGCGCCGCTTCGGCGACGCCAGGCTCGACGCGCTGGTCGAGCGCGCGCTCGCGCGCAACACCGACCTGCAGGCGGCGATCGCGCGCATCGAGGAGGCCGATGCCGCGCTTCGCGAGGCCGGCGGCGGCTTGTTCCCGGCCGTGGGTGCGTCCGGGTCCGCCGGCCGTGGCCGGGCGGCGAGCCCGCTCGCGCCGGGCGGATTCCGCGTCGGCAACAGTGCGTCGGTGTCGGTGTCGGCGGCCTACGAGATCGATTTCTGGGGGCGGGTCAGGCGCAACCGCGAGGCGGCGCTCGCGTCGGCGACCGCGAGCCGGCACGCGGCCGACGTCGTGCGCCTGACGCTCGCGGGCCTCGTGTCGCAGGCCTACTTCAACCTCACGGCGCTCGACGAACAGGTCGCGCTCACCCGCGAGACCGTGCAGTCGCGGCTCGAGCAGGTCCGGCTGTTCCGGGTGCGGCTGGCGGGCGGCAGCGGCTCGGAGCTCGACCTGAACCAGGCGCTGGCGCTTCGCGCGGATGCGGCGGTGCAACTGCGCGAACTGCAGCGCCAGCGCGCAGTCTCGCAGAACCAGCTCGCTCGACTCGTCGGTGACCCGGGGCTGGTCGTGCTCAGGGCGCGCGACGCCGATCCGCTGTCGCGCCTGAGCGTGCCGCCGAGGCCGCCGGTGGGCCTGCCGTCCGACACGCTGCTGCGCCGGCCCGACGTCCGCCAGGCCGAGGAGAACCTCATCGCCGCCAACGCCCGCATCGGCGTCGCGCGCGCGGCGATGCTGCCGTCGATCTCGCTGACCGGCGCGCTCGGCCAGCAGAGCACCGAGCTGTCGACGCTGCTGGATGCGGGAAACCGCATCTGGAGCCTCGGGTTCGGGCTGGCGGTGCCGATCTTCAACGCCGGCACGCTGGCGGCACGCGAAGCGCAGGCGCAGGCACGGTACGCGCAGCTCGTCGCCAGCTACCAGGGCGCGATCGAGGCGGGCTTCCAGGACGTGTCGAACGCGCTGGTGTCGGTGACGGCTTCGCAGGTGGCTGAAGCGGACGTGCGCGAGCGGGCGCGGGCGACGCGTCGCGCGGTCGAACTCGCGACCGCCCGATACGACGCCGGCTACACCGGCTACCTCGAACTGCTCGATGCCCAGCGCAGCAACTTCGCCGCCGAGATCGAGGTCGTGCGCAATCGGCTCGCGCGACTCAACGCGTCGGTCGACCTGTTCCGGGCGATCGCCGGCGGCTGGCCGGATGCCGCGCCGGCGACGGCAGCTGGCAGCGCCTCCGCCCCGGGCGGCGCACCCGGCGCGGCGTCCTCTCGATAGCGGCGATCCGCCCGTTCCGGCGCGACCGACCCGCGGCGCGCGCCCGGCCCGACGCGTCGCCTTCGCTCAGGCCGCGTTGCCGGCGGCGATGCTTGCCGACGCCTGGCGGCGCGCGTTCGCCCGACGGCGCCACAGGCGCACCGCCGGCTGCTCGACCAGCACCAGCGAGAGGTGGCCGAGCAGCATCGACAGGCCCAGGCAGAGGAGGCCGTAAGACCAGTCGCGGTTGCGGCCGAGTTCGATGAACACGTTGATCAGCAGGCCGTGGTACAGGAAGATGCCGTACGAGACGTCGTGGTTGCGAAGCAGCCGGTTCGACAGCGTCGGCGTCGTGTAGGCGAGCGAGATGAAGGTCAGGCCGAGCAGCAGCAACTTGACCATGCTCTCCAGCTTGCCCGGCGGGAACGAGATCGCGCACACGCTGTAGAGCGCAAGCCATGCAAGACCCTTGCCGCGGATCCAGCGCGAGCGGTCGACCCGTAGCCGCTGCAGGCAGACGCCGGCGAGGAACAGGTAGTCGTGAAGCGGCAGGGCGTAGCGCATCAGCTTCTGCGCCAGCGTCTCGTGCGGCCCGCCGAAGAGTGCGCTGTCGATCGGCCAGGCCAGCGTGAATGCCGTGAAGAGAACCCAGATGACCAGCAGTCTCGACGTCGGCGCCGAGGCCTTCGACAGCGCCCGGTAGAGCAGCGGCAGCGCGACGTAGAACTGCAGTTCGATCGGCAGCGTCCACAGCGATCCGTTGTAGGAGCCGTAGCCGAAGCCGGCGAGCCAGGATGGCGTGTGGATCAGGCCCACGCCCTGCGTCAGCAGCCACAGCGCGGCCCGCGGCGTGGCCATCTGCACGCCGAAGGCGCCGGCGACGATCGTGGTCGCGCCGAGGCACACCCACAGCCCCGGCAGGATCCGCAGCAGGCGGTTGCGGAAGAAGTCGATCGTGGTAGGGCTGCGCTCCCAGGCCGCCGACACCAGGAATCCGCTGATCACGAAGAAGATCGCGACACCGGGCAACTCGTCGAGCACCGCTTCGAATGCGCCCAGGGAGAGCGGGAAGCGTTCGGCAACGTGGGCGACGGCAACCAGCAGCGCCGCCACCAGCCGCACCAGGACGAAATTGTTCGTCGTGAAGGAAGCGCGGTCTGCAGCGGCGGGGCTCGCCGACACCGGCTCGGCCGGAGCGCCCGAGAGAGAAGAGAGCACGAGGAGATCCGTCAGCCCTGTCGCGGGACGCAGGATCCGCGGCGAGCGGAGGCTGCGTCGGCAGCGGGTAGGGGCCGCGCGAACACGCTCGAATCGAGATCGCGTTCCACGGCATTCGCATGATGGCGCCGGGGGCGGGCGCCGACAAGCCAACGCCGTCGCACCGGAACGACAGCGGAACGATCGCGCCGACGGGCGCGCGATGGCGGGCGACGAACGACGAAGCGCATCGATGCGGGTCGGGTGCCGGCGTGCGGTATGCGGGGTGCTACTGGTCGACCGTGACCCGGTTGCGGCCGGACTGCTTGGAGACGTACAGCGCCTTGTCCGCCCGGCCGACCAGCGATTCGGGCGTCTCGCCGAGGCGCTGCTGCGCGATGCCTGCCGACACCGTGACCTTGAGCGCCGGGTGCGCCGCGCTCCCGGTGGCGATACTGGTCTTCTCGATGTCCGCGCGCAGCCGCTCGGTCAGCGTCAGCGCGCCGGCGAGCGGTGTCGCCGGCAGGATCAGCATGAACTCCTCGCCGCCGTAGCGCGCGACGACGTCCTGTCGCTTCACCGACGCCTGCAGGTGTTGCGCGATCACGCGGATCACCCGGTCGCCGGCGATGTGGCCGGCGCGGTCGTTCACGCGCTTGAAGTGGTCGATGTCGACCATCACGATGCACAGCGGCTGGCCGTTGGTCAGCGTGAGCAGGCACTGCTCGGCGAGCGCCTCGTCCAGCGCGCGCCGGTTCGAGATGCCGGTGAGCGGGTCGAGATACGAGTTGTCGCGCGCGCGGCGCAGCTCGTTCGACAGCTTGTCGATGTCGCCGCGACTCTCCTCGAGCTGCGCGGACAGCGCCTCCAGCGACTGCCGCATCCGCTGGACCTCGCCGCTGAGATCCTTCACCAGCGAGCTCACGCCCTGCTTGTCGTCGGTCGCGACGACCTTCTCGCTGAACACGGAGAGGCTCGTGCCGAACTGGCCCGCCTCGGTCGACGCGCTCTGCATCGACTCCTGCGTCCGGTCGAGCACCGAGGTCAGCGACGTGCGTGCCTGCAGCACCGATTCCTCGCCGCGCTCCACGACGTGTCGCCGGTACAGGTCCTCGGTCTGCGTCGCGTTCAACCGCTCGATCGACGCGATCAGTCGATCGATCTCGGCCTTGAGCTTCGGGTTCCCGCCGGACACGTAGTCGTACCAGATCGCGTAGGAGAACGGGTCGAAGCCGGCCGCGTGCTTCGACATCACCGGAATCGTGAGTCGGAGCAGCTCCGCACTGCGCTGCTGGATCTGGGTGCCCGAGGCGGGCTCGGCGATGGCGGTGGTCGTCACGGGGCGTCTCTGTCGTTCTCGGTCGCGATCGTCGCGCCGAACGGCACTCGGCGACCCCGATCGATCATAAGCACAGGGACGCGCGTGCAGCGCCGGGAATCGGGGGGCTTCGGTGGCGCTGTTCGCGAGATCACGTCGGCATCCACAGGTGCTTCAGGTCGCCGAAGCCCCACTGCGCCGGGTCGACGCGGCCGGTCACCTTCTCGCGGCAGTTGCGCGCCGACAGGTCGATCAGTTCCGGCACGATCGGCATCGCGCTCTTGGTCGAGTAGAAGCTGCGCACCATCGGCAGCAGCAGGTGCCCTTCGTTCTGCTCGACGACGACCGCGATCCGGCCGGAGGTCAGGCTCACCAGCGAGCCGTTCGGATACACGCCGAGACTGCGGACGAAGGCCTGGAACACCAGCGGGTCGTAGGCGCCGGGCGCCCACTTGGCCATGTTCTGCAGCGCGACCGACGGCTCCCACGCCTTCTTGTAGGGCCGGTCCGAACTGATCGCGTCGTAGACGTCGCAGACGGTGCCCATGCGCGCGTACAGGCTGATCGCGTCGCCCGAGAGGCGGTCGGGATAGCCCTTGCCGTCGAGGCGTTCGTGGTGATGCCGCGCCACGTCCATCACGATCTCGGACGCGTTGCCCGCCTCGATGAGGATGCGGTGGCCCTCGGTCGTGTGGCGCTTGATCTCGGCGAACTCCGCGTCGGTCAGCTTGCCCGGCTTGTTGAGTACGTCGTGGTCGACCGCCATCTTGCCGACGTCGTGAAGCAGGCCCGCCGTCGCCGCTTCGTGGATCTGCGCGTCGTCGAGGTCGAGCTCGATGCCGAGCGCGGTCATCAGCGCGCAGACCGCGACCGAATGCATGAACGTGTAGTCGTCCTTGTGCTTGAGCCGCGACAGCGACACCAGCGTGCCGGGCTGGCTGCTGACCGAGTCGATCACTTCGTCGATCACCGGCTTGGCGGCGTCGGTGTCGGGAACTTGGCCGGCCCGCGCCTGCTCGAACAGTTGGCCGACGACGCGGCGTGCCTGGTTGCGGATCTGGCGGGCGCGCTCCCAGTCGCGCTCGTCCGGCAGGCGGCTCGCGCCGCGCGGCGCGCGGTGCCTGCGTTCGCCGCCGGGTGCGGCCGCCGGCGGCGTCGCCGACGCGTCGGCGCCGACCGCCTCCTCGCCGTCGCCGGTCATCACGTCGTCGATCCGCCCGGTCGGGGCGTCGGCGAGCGGCGGCTCGATGGCGTCGGACGGCGGTGGCGCCGCCCCCGCGTCGGCGGTCGACGCGGGCGCCTCGGCGCCGCCGGTCGCATCCCCGCCCCGTGCGTCGTGGGCGACGTCCGCGCCCCTGGCGACGTCGATCCACACGTGCGTGACCGCACTGTCGCGAAGGGTCGCGAGGTCGCTCGCGCTCTCGATCAGGAAGCTGCGGCGCCAGAACGGATGGCTGAGCCACGAACCGTCGAGGCGCTGGATGAACATGCCGGCGACGACCTGTTCGACTCGGATGCGTTTCTGGCTGGACACGGGGTGTCGTTCGGGAAAAGGTTCGACCGGTCCCGATTGTCCCGCGCCGCATGCCGGCGCCATGCGCCGGACAGCGGGGGGATTCGACCGCTTCTCCGCGCGCGCGGGCGGGCCGGCCGTCCGGCCGGCGAGCGGCGTCAGCCCCTGGAGCGATCCCAGAGATTCGGCACCTGCGGGCTCGAATAGCCCGACACGAACGCGATCACCTCGCCGGTCGCGTCGTCGACGCGGTGACGGCGGATCGCGCCGATGTTGCCCCCGTACACGTGGATGCTGACCGAGGGGCCGTCGGTGCGCGCGTTCGACACGACGTGCCAGTCGCCGATCGTCGGCGAGACCGCGTCGATCGCGCCCGCGTCCATCCGGTGCGACTGCCCGGTCGGCGTCACCCTGCCGTCTTCGTACCGGTATTCGACGCACTGCTCGGCGCCTCGCAGCACCCCGACCAGCCCCCACACGGTGTGGTCGTGGATCGGCGTGCGATGCCCGGGTCCCCAGACGAAGCTGACGACCGAGAAGCGCTCGAGCGGGTCGCAGTGCAGCAGGTACTGGCGGTAGGTGTCGGGCCCGGCTTCGGCGAACGCCGGCGCCAGCCAGCCGTCCTCGCCGATCAGCGTCGCGAGCAGCGGCCTCGCCGCGGCGAGCAGGGCCGCTTCGTCGGGCTCGCTGGCGACCAGGTCGGTCATCGCCCTGACGTAGCGCCTCAAGGGCGCGATCGGGTCCGTGCCGGTCGCGGGGCGGGGCGGGGTGGCGGGAGCGTGCATCGTGGGTCTCGGCTGGAGGTGGCCGGGCGGGCCTCGGCGTCGATCGATGATACGGGACGCTGTGCGCATAGCCTGCCACAATACCGCTCGCCCGCTCGGGGCGCCGTCGCCGACCGGGCAGCACACCAGGGGAGATCGATGCCGCCCGATTCACCGACATCGGCCGATGCGCCGACCGCATCGGCGTCCGCGCGTCGCCGCGGGATCGCGCCGGGGCTCGAGGCGGCGTCGGGTCGCTGGCTGGCCGCGCTCGCCCGCGCACTCGCGATCGTCGGCGGCGTCGCGCTGCTCGCGGTCGTCGCGATGAGCGTCGCGAGCATCGTCGGGCGTGCCGGCATCGACTGGGGCCTCTCGCCGGTCGAGGGAGACTACGAGCTCGTGCAGTTCGGCTGCGTGATCGCGCTGGCGGCCTTCATGCCGTGGTGCCAGGTCAATCGGGGGCACGTGACGGTCGACATCCTGTTCATGCGGGCCTCGGACCGGGTCCGCGTCGCCACGCAGTTCGCCGGCGACCTGGTGCTGTCGGTGCTCGCGCTGATCATCGTCTGGCGGCTGTGGCTCGGCACGCTCGACAAGGTCAAGGTGCAGGAGACGACCTTCATCCTGCAGATGCCCGTGTGGTGGGGCTACGCGGCCGCGCTCGCCGGGATGGCGGTGTTCGCGCTCGCGTGCCTGCACTCGGTCTGGCGCGACGCGAACGACTTCATCGGCCGGCGGCCGAGCGGGCTGGACTTCTGATGAGCAACCTGATGCTCGGCGTGTGGTCGATCCCGGTGCTGCTCGCGCTGGTGTTCCTTCGCATCCCGATCGGCGCGGCGATGCTCGGCGTCGGCATGGTGGGCGCCTGGCTCGTGACCGGTCGCTGGTCGCCGATCCTCTCGCAGATGAACGCGATCACCTACGAGACCTTCTCGAACTACTCGCTGTCGATCGTGCCGCTGTTCCTGCTGATGGGGCAGTTCGCCGGGCGAGGCGGCATGTCGCGGTCACTGTTCGCGGCGGCCGAGGCGTGGGTCGGGCACCGACGCGGCGGGGTCGCGATGGCGGCGATCGGCGCGTGCACCGGCTTCGGCGCGATCTGCGGCTCGTCGCTCGCCACGGCGGCGACGATGGGGCAGGTGGCGCTGCCCGAGATGCGACGCTACGGCTACTCGGGCACACTCGCGACCGGCACGCTCGCCGCCGGCGGCACGCTCGGCATCCTGATCCCGCCGTCGGTCGTGCTCGTCATCTACGCGATCCTCACCGAGCAGAACATCGTCAAGCTGTTCGTCGCCGCGTTCGTGCCGGGGCTGCTCGCGGCGGTCGGCTATCTGATCGCGATCGCGGCGAGCGTGCGTCTCGATCCCGCGTCGGCGGGCGCGCCGCGGCCTGCCGCGCCCCTGTCGACGCGGCTCGCGGCGCTCGCGTCGACGTGGCCGGTGCTGCTGGTGTTCTTCCTCGTGATCGGCGGGATCTACTTCGGCTGGTTCACGCCGACCGAGGCGGCGGCGATCGGCGCCGCCGGCACCGGCGTGATCGCGCTCGCCAGCCGCTCGCTCGACTGGCGCACGCTCGCGCGATGCTTCCTCGACACCGCGAGCGCGTCGGCGATGATCTTCTTCATCGTCATCGGCGCCGGCATGTTCAACAGCTTCCTCGCCCTCTCGCAACTGCCGCAGTCGGGCGCGCAGTGGATCGGCAGCCTCGGCCTGTCGCCCTGGACGGTGATGGCCGCGATCCTGCTCGTCTACCTCGCGTTCGGTTGCGTGATGGACTCGCTGTCGATGATCCTGCTGACCATCCCGATCTTCTATCCGATGGCGTCGGCATTGGACTTCGGCCTGTCGCCGGAGGAGTTCGCGCTCTGGTTCGGCATCCTCGTGCTGGTCGTCGTCGAGGTCGGCCTGATCACGCCGCCGGTGGGGCTCAATCTGTTCATCATCAACTCGATGGCCGGCGACGTGCCGATGAAGGACACGTACCGCGGCGTGCTGCCGTTCATCGCCAGCGACATCGTGCGCACGCTGCTGCTCGTCGGGTTCCCGTCGATCTCGCTGTGGCTCGTCAGGCTGCTGGGCTGAGCCGCGCGCGAGCGCGCACCAGGCGCGTCGCGCGACGGCGTCAACGCCCGCCGGTCACGTCGACCGTCGTGCCGGTGACGTACGACGCACCCGGCCCCAGCAGGAACATCGCGACCTCGGCGATCTCGTCGGCGCTGCCGGCGCGGCCGATCGGCACCGCCCTGCTCAGGCGCTCGAGTCGACCGGGCTGCCCGGTCGATGCGTGGATCTCGGTGTCGATGATGCCCGGACGGATCCCCACCACGCGAATGCCTTCGGTCGCGACCTCCCTCGCGAGGCCCAGCGTCAGCGTGTCGATCGCCGCCTTCGCGGCCGCATAGTCGACGTAGTCGTTCGCCGAGCCGATTCGTGCTGCCGCCGACGACACGTTGACGATCACGCCACCGGTGCCGCCGCGGCGCGTCGACATGCGCCGGACCGCCTCGCGCGCGACGATGATCGCGCCGAACAGGTTCACCTGCAGCAGTCGC
This sequence comes from Lautropia sp., assembly GCA_050248115.1. GTDB lineage: Bacteria > Pseudomonadota > Gammaproteobacteria > Burkholderiales > Burkholderiaceae_E > Lautropia. The sequence goes on along the minus strand of JBFWSZ010000002.1, from coordinate 556,744 downwards.
GCGAGCTCGTCCGCGTCGATGTCCTCGACGCGGTGCGCGCGCTGCACGATGCCGGCGTTGTTGATCACGTCGGTGACGCGCCCCAGCGCCGCGTCGCACGCCTCGAACAGCCGCACCACCTCGCGCGCGTCGCCGACGTCGGCCTGCACCGCGACCGCCCGGCCGCCGTCGGCGCCGATCCGCGCCACCAGCGCATCCGCCGCATCGCGCCGACTCGCGTAGTTCACGCACACCGCCCATCCGAGTGCGGCGGCCCGCCGCGCGCAGGCGGCGCCGATCCCGCGACTCGCGCCGGTGATCATCAGCACCCGGCCGCTGCCGGGCGCTGCCCCGCCGGTGTCGGGGCGCTTCGCGTCCGGATCCGCGGCGCCGCGGCGCGGGAGGTTCTCGTTGCTCATGCATGGCTCCTCTGTCGGTCGCGCGACGACGGCGTCCGGTCGACGCGCGGTGGCGGCGTACGCCGCGCACACCGGCGCGTCGCGGCGCTGGTCTAGAATCCCGGGCCTGCGCGCCGTGCATTATCCGCTCGTGACGCCGCTACACGATTCCGGAACCAGTCCCCTGACGCTCTTCCTCATCTGTCTGGCGAACCTGCTGTCGGGTACCGCCTCGGTCGTCGCTGCCGCGATGCTGACGATCAGCCTGCAGAGCCGGCTGATCCCGCTGATGGTCAGCTTCTCGACCGGCATGATGCTCGGCACCGCCGTGCTCAACCTGGTGCCCGAGGCCTTCGAATCGGGTGCGCCGCTGCATCTGCTGAGCTGGGTGATGCTCGCGGGTTTCGTCGGCTTCTTCCTGCTCGAGAAGAGCTTCCTGATGCGCCACAGCCACCATCACGAAGGCGACGGCCATGCGCATCACGACGGGCACGACAAGCGCGAGGCCGGGCCGGGCGGGGTGCTGGTGCTCATCGGCGATTCCTTCCACAACTTCACCGACGGCGTGCTGATCGCCGCCGCGTTCATCGCCGACCCGGTGCTCGGCTGGTCGACCGCCGTCGCGGTCGCACTGCACGAGATCCCGCAGGAGATCGGCGACTACATCGTGCTGGTCAACGCCGGGTTGTCGCGCCGGCGCGCGCTCCTGTACAACGTCGTCTCCAGCCTCGCGAGCGTCGTCGGCGGCGTCGCCGCGTGGTGGTTCCTCAGCAGCACGCAGGCGCTCGTCCCGCTGGTGATCGCGCTGGCCGCGAGCGGCCTGATCTACATCGCGCTGGCCGATCTCGTGCCGGGCCTGCACCGCCAGCGCGGTCGCCGCGAGTCGGCGCTGCAGGTGCTGCTGCTCGCGGCCGGGATCTCGGTCGCCGCGCTGTCGAGCATGCTCGCGCATGGTCATTGATCGGCGCGTCGCGCTGATCGTGGGGGCCGGCATCGTCGCCGGCGCGAACGTCGGCAAGCTGCCGGTCGCGCTGCCGCGGCTCGCCGAGGCCTTCGAGATGTCGCTGTTGCAGGCCGGGCTCGCGATCTCGATGCTGCAGGCCACGTCGATGTCGGTCGGCATCCTCGGCGGCATGCTCGCCGATCGATTCGGCCAGCGCCGGGTGATGGTCACCGGGCTGGTGCTGCTCGCCTGCGGCGGCCTGCTCGGCGCGATGGCCGACCGGGCGGGTCTGCTGCTCGCGAGCCGGGCGCTCGAGAGCGTCGGCTTCATGGCGACGGTGCTGCCGGGTCCCGCGCTGCTCTCGCGGCTGGTCGACGCGTCGCGCATGCGCGCGGTCATGGGTCTGTGGGCCGCGTACATGCCGACGGGCATGACCCTCGCGCTGCTCGCGACGCCGTGGGTGATCGCGGTCGTCGGATGGCAGGGGCTGTGGGTCGGCGTCTCGCTGGTCGCGCTCGCGCTGTCCGTGCTCATCGTGCGCACGGTGCCGCCGGATGTCGCGGGTTCGAGCTCCCCGGGCTGGGCGAGCCTCGTCGGCCGGACCGCGAAGACGCGCGGCCCGTGGCTGCTCGCGCTGTCCTTCGGGACCTATGCCGGTCAGTGGATGGGCGTCTTCGGCTTCCTGCCGACCGTCTACGATTCGGCCGGCATCGCGCCGGGCCTCGCCGGCCTGCTGACCGCGCTCGGCGTCGCGGTCAACGTCATCGGCAACACCGGCGCCGGCTTCGCGATGCATCGTGGCGTCGCCGCGCGAACGCTGCTCGTCGTCACGTCCTCGACGATGTTCGTGTGCGGGTGGGTGGTGTTCGGCGCGGATGCGCCGTTCGCGATCCGATACGGCGCGGTGCTGCTGTTCTCGGCATGCGGCGGCATGGTGCCGGGAACCTTGTTCTCGCTGACGATCCGCTTCGCGCCCGACCGGCAGTCGGTCTCGACGACGACCGGGCTGATGCAGCAGGGATCGGCGATCGGCCAGTTCCTCGCGCCGCCGGCGATCGCGGCGGTCGTGTCCACCGCAGGCGACTGGTCGCACGCGTGGGTCGTCACCGGCGCGCTCGCCGGTGTCAATCTGCTGGCGGCGGTGGCGATCGGGCGCCTGATGCGGTAGCGCCTGGGCGCGGTGCTCCGGGCAGGCGCCGGGGGCAGGTGTACGGGGCAGGCGGTCGGGGCAGGCGGTCGGGGCAGGCGGTCGGGGCAGGCGGTCGGGGCAGGGCGGGTCGCCGCGACGCGCTCCAGGGTCGCGCGCGAACGCGACGGCCGCCTAACCGGCGCCGGTCGCGACCGGACGCGCCGGATCGGCGATCCACTCGCTCCAGGAACCCGGATACAGCCTGGAGCCCGACAGTCCGGCGTGCTCCATCGCGAGCAGGTTCAGGCAGGCAGTGACCCCGGAGCCGCACTGGTGCACGACCGTCGCCGGCGCGCGGCCGTCGAGCAGCGTCGCGAACTCGGCTTGCAGCGCCTCGGCCGGCTTGAAGCGGCCGTCGGGCCTCAGGTTGCGGCCATAGAACCGGTTCAGCGCGCCGGGGATGTGGCCGGCGACCGGATCGATCTGTTCGATCGCGCCGCTGTAGCGGTCCGGTGCGCGGGCATCGATCACGAAAAGCTCGGACGCGGCCATGCCGCGCTGCAACTGCTGGACGTCGATCGTCGGCAGCAGGCTCCGGCGGGCGGTCGACAGCGAGGCCTTCGTCGCGGGCCTGGGCGTGTGCTCCTGCGCCAGCGGATAGCCGGCCGCCTGCCACGCGCGCATGTCGCCGTCGAGCACCGCGACCGCTTCGTGACCGATCCAGCGCGCGAGGCACCACAAGCGTCCGGCCATCTGTCCGCCCTGCGCGTCGTACGCGACGAGCTGGCGATCGTCGGACAGGCCGATCGCGCGCAGGGTGTCGATCAGCGCCTCGCGGTCGGGCATCGGATGGCGGCCGTTGCGGCCCGACTTCGGCCCCGAGAGCTCGCGATCCATGTTCAGGTAGTGCGCCGACGGGATGTGGCCTTCCTCGTACGCCCGCAAGCCCGCGCCGGCGTCGAGCAGGTCGTGCCGGCAGTCGACCACGACGCAGCGATCGATGGCCGCGGCGAGTTCTTCGGCGGTGATCAGGGTGTTCCAGCGCATGGGTACCTCGATGGCGTCAGATCGTGCCGAGTTCGCGGCGCAGGTATTCGTGGAAGTGCTGCATGCCGTCTTCCATCGGGCTCTGGTAGGGCCCGGCCTGGGAGCGACGCTGCGCGAGCAGCGCGGCGCGCCCCGCGTCCATCCGCAGCGCGATCTCGTCGTCCTCGAGCGCGGTCTCCATGTACGCGGCGCGCTGCGCCTCGACGAGGCCGCGCTCGAACCAGGCGACCTCCTCGGGGTAATAGAACTCGACGATGTTGGTCGTGTGCCTGGGTCCGCGCGGCACCAGGGTCGACACGACGAGCACCTGCGGATACCACTCGACCATCAGGTTCGGGAAGCAGGTGAGCCAGATCGCTCCCTGCGGCGGCAGCGTGCCGCCGCTGAATCGCAGCAGTTCGTCGTGCCAGCGGCGGTACGTCGGCGACCCCGGCTGCTGCAGCGCGCGGTGCAGTCCGACCGTCTGGACCGAATGCCAGTCGCCGAAGTGCCACTTGAGATCGTCGCAGGTGACGAAATGGCCGAGCCCTGGATGGAAGGGCTCGACGTGGTAGTCCTCGAGATACACCTCGATGAAGGTCTTCCAGTTGTACGCGCACTCGTGGATCTCGACGTGATCCAGCACGTAGCCGTCGAAGTCGATCTGCGCGAGGCAATCGATGCGGTTCAGGTCGGCGCCGATGTCGTACGGCCCCTCGAACAGCAGCCCGCGCCATTCGCGCAGCGGACTGCGCTCGAGGTTCAGGCAGGGCTGGCGATCGAAGTGCGGCGCACCGAGCAGCCGTCCGGAGAGGTCGTAGGTCCAGCGATGTAGCGGGCAGACGATGCTGTCGGCATGGCCGCGGCCGTTGAGCATGATCGCCTGCCGGTGACGGCAGACGTTCGAGAGCAGCTGAACGGCATCCTCGCCGCTGCGACCGGTGTTGACCAGTACGCGGCCTTCCTGCTCGGCGGGCAATGCGTGGTAGTCGCCCGGCTCGGGCACCATCAGCCGATGCCCGCGGTAACCCGGGCCGCGGTCGAACAACGTCCGCAGTTCCCGCTCGTGGAGCGCGGGATCGAAATATGCACCGACCGGCAGCTGTGCAGCCGACGGCCGGAGATGCGCCTCACGCCCGATGTCCGACATGGACCCGAATCCCTCCGAATACGTGGAAAGACCCCCTGCGGACTGCAGGGAGGGGGGAGTGTACCCGCAATCCCGATGCCGGCGCGGGCACCCCGAGTCGCGTCACGGTTGCTGGCGAAAGGCGGGTGTCAGCGAGCGCGTCGGGCTGCGCGGGACGGGTACCGGCGCTTCGTCCGCGCCGCGTGCAGATGCGATGGAGATGGCGCCTGCTCGTCTAGAATCAAGCGCATGGCCAGGTCCCAATCGACGAATCCGGACGCGACAGGTTCCGACCCCGCGCAGCGCGACGCGGGCACCGCCGGCGTGGGTCCGGCCCCGGCCGGGCCGGTGCCCGAGTCCTTCGAGTCGGCAATGGCCGAACTCGAAGCGCTGGTGGAGCGGATGGAATCCGGGCGCATGCCGCTCGACGCGTCGCTCGCCGGCTATCAGCGGGGTGCGGAGCTGGTGCGGTATTGCCGCGACGCGCTCGCGGTGGTCGGTCAGAAGGTGCGGATTCTCGAGGCCGACCTGCTTCAGCCCTTCGACGCTGCCTCGGATGACGACGACTGACGCGCGGCACGCCGTCGGCGCGTCGGCCGACTTCGCGGCGTGGATGGCGTCCACCGGCCGCCGTTGCGACGCCGCGCTCGAGGCGGCGCTGCCGGCACCGGGTGGCGCGGCGCCGGTACTCGTCGATGCGATGCGCTATGCCGCGCTCGGCGGCGGCAAGCGCGTCCGGCCGTTGCTGGTGCACGCCGCGGCGGCGCTCGGCGAGCCGCCGGCCGCGCTGGTCGACGCCTGCGCTTGCGCCGTCGAGATGATCCACGCCTATTCGCTGATCCACGACGACCTGCCGTGCATGGACGACGACGACCTGCGACGCGGGCGCCCGACGACCCATCGCGTCTACGGCGAGGCGCAGGCGCTGCTCGCCGGCGACGCGCTGCAGGCGCTCGCGTTCGAGGTGCTCGCGCGCGGCCTCGCGTCCGCCGGCGAGGCCGACGGCGCCGGCACGGGCGCTCGCGGGCCGGTGCCTGCTGCGCGGATGGTCGTCGCGCTCGCCGCCGCCGCCGGCGTCGGTGGCATGGCCGGGGGCCAGTCGATCGACATCGCGGCGGTGGGCCGGCTGCCCGACCGCGCGTCCCTCGAGCAGATGCACCGGCTCAAGACCGGCGCGCTGCTGTCGGTCAGCGCAACCCTCGGGCTGCTGGCGGGCGGCGAGCCCGACCCCGACGCCGTCCGCGCGATCGATCGCTACGGCGAGTCGCTCGGGCTGGCGTTCCAGGTCGTCGACGACGTGCTCGACGTGGTGTCCGATTCGGCCACGCTGGGCAAGACGGCCGGAAAGGATGCCGCGCACGACAAGCCGACCTTCGTCACGCTGCTCGGCGTGGACGGCGCGCGGGACCTCGCGGCGCGCCTCGCGGGGCAGGCGCGCGACGCGCTGCACGGTTTCGGCGATCGCGCGGGCCGGCTCGCGGGGCTGGCCGACCTCATCGTCACGCGAATCAGCTAGTGAAACACGGGAAACGAGCCGATGACTGAACGACACGCGCCCGGGCACGCTTCGCTGCTCGAGTCGATCGACACGCCTGCGGACGTACGGCGCCTGGACCGCGCGTCCCTCAAGCCGCTCGCGGCCGAACTTCGCGCCTTCGTGCTCGAATCGGTCAGCCGGACCGGCGGCCACCTGTCGTCGAACCTGGGCACGGTCGAGCTGACGATCGCGCTGCATCACGTGTTCGACACGCCGCGCGATCGGCTGGTGTGGGACGTCGGGCACCAGTCGTATCCGCACAAGATCCTGACCGGCCGGCGCGCCGGCATGGCGACGTTGCGCCAGCTCGGCGGGATCTCCGGCTTCCCGCGCAGGAGCGAGAGCACCTACGACACCTTCGGCACCGCGCATTCCTCGACGTCGATCTCGGCCGCATTGGGCATGGCAGTCGCCTCGCGCTGCAAGGGCGAGTCGGTCGGACCGAACCGGCGGCGCCACGTCGCGATCATCGGCGACGGCGCGATGAGCGCCGGCATGGCGTTCGAGGCGATGAACAACGCCGGCGTCACGCGCGACGTCGACCTGCTGGTGATCCTGAACGACAACGACATGTCGATCTCGCCGGCCGTCGGTGCGCTCAACCGCTATCTCGCCAGGGTGCTGTCGGCGCGGCCGGTCTCGCGTGCCCGCGACGTCGCGCGGCAGATGCTCTCGGTCGTGCCGCCGATGTACGAACTCGCGCGCCGCTTCGAGGAGCACGCGAAGGGCATGCTGGTGCCCGCCACGCTGTTCGAGGAGTTCGGGTTCAACTATTTCGGGCCGATCGACGGCCACGACCTCGACGCGCTGGTGCCGACGCTGCAGAACCTGCGCGAGATGCACGGCCCGGTCTTCCTGCACGTGGTCACGAAGAAGGGGCAGGGCTACAAGCTCGCCGAAGCCGACCCGATCCTCTACCACGGGCCGGGCAAGTTCGACCCGCTCGAAGGCATCCGCGCCTCGGGCAAGCCGGCGCGGCCGACCTACACGCAGGTGTTCTCCGACTGGATCTGCGACATGGGCGCGCGCGAACCGCGGCTGGTCGCCGTCACGCCCGCGATGCGCGAAGGCTCCGGGCTCGTCGAGTTCGAAAAGCGCTTCCCCGAGCGGTATTTCGACGTCGGGATCGCCGAGCAGCACGCCGTGACGTTCGCGGCCGGGCTGGCCTGCGAAGGCATGCGGCCGGTCGTCGCGATTTACTCGACGTTCCTGCAGCGCGGCTACGACCAGTTCCTGCACGACGTTGCGCTGCAGAACCTGCCGGTCGTGTTCGCGCTCGACCGCTCGGGCCTCGTCGGTGCCGACGGTGCGACGCACGCGGGCATCTACGACTTCGCGTACCTGCGCTGCGTGCCGAACGTCGTCGTGATGGCGCCGGCCGACGAGAACGAGTGCCGCCAGATGCTCTTCACCGCGATGCAGATCGACGGGCCGTCGGCGGTGCGCTACCCGCGCGGCACGGGCCCCGGCGTCGCGATCGAGGCGGAGATGAAGGCGCTCGAGATCGGGCGCGCCGAGGTGCGCAGGCGAGGGCGTCGGATCGCGATACTCGCGTTCGGCTCGATGGTCGCGCCGGCCGAGCGCGCCGGCGAGGCGCTCGATGCGACCGTCGTGAACATGCGCTTCGTCAAGCCGCTCGATACCGGCTTGCTCGACGCGCTCGCTGCCGACCACGACGCCTTCGTGACGGTCGAGGAACACGTGGTGATGGCGGGCGCCGGCAGTGCGTGCGCCGAGTACCTGGCGGGCACGGGGCGGCCGTTCCTGCATCTCGGGTTGCCCGACCGCTTCATCGATCACGGCGACCACGCGACGCTGCTCGCGCGCGAGGGACTCGATGCGGCCGGCATCGAGGCGTCGATCCGGCGCGTGTTCGGCGGGCACCTCGCGCGCGCGGGCGCCCCCGGCGACACGAACGCGGCCGACGCACCGTCGCCGCGACTCGTCGCCACCCGCTGATCGCCTCCGAAAAGAAAGAGCCCCTGTCCTGGCGGAACCAGGATGAGGGGCCTGAAGAGAGGAGACTAGGAGACTGAACGGCGCGCTCTGCTGGAGCCACGAAGCAACCGGGTGCATCGCGTCCGTGACCTTATTTTGCGCCGAAGCCGGTCGTCGCGCTCGGCCGTTCGTCGGGCTTACGGGGTTGTTCCGGCGCAGGCGCGGGGCGCCCCGGGTGGTGTGTCAAAGCAACGCGCCGCCCGGTTTTGGCGCGCGCGTGGCTCGAGTGTTGCAGCTCAGGGCATGCCGATGCGAGCCAGTGCGCGGACCCGTTGCATTTCAGTCCATCACATGCGGCCCGATGGCGGCGCGGCGGTGGCGCCGTTGTTGAAAGGCACGCGAGTCGTTGCGTGTCGTGAACGTGCACCAGGGATTGCAGCGCACGCATGGCGTCGGTGTCCCGGCCGACCAACGGTCCGGCGAAATAGTAACAGTATGTGAATTCGACGACTTTGCAACGGAGGGCGTTTCGATGCCCGCGCGCAAGGCCCCCGGCCGGGCACGGCGACCGGCTCAGTGCGCTGCCGCCTGGCGGCGCACGAGGTCTTCGCTCGCCCACGCGCCCTCGCGCGTCCACCCGCCCCGGGCGATCGACGCGAGCACTGCGTCGGCGTCCAGCAGCGTCGCCTCGGCCACCTCGCCGTCGAGTGGCGTCGGCGCGAAGTCGGCGGGCACCTGGAGGTCGTAGAGCATCAGGCGCTCGCGGTGCAGCAGCAGCGCAGGGCCCTCGCGCACCGCGCGTGTCGAGTCGATCACCCCGACCGGGACCGCGCGACGGGCGAGCGCCCGCGCGATGCCGGCCTCTTCCTGCGCCTCGCGCGTCATCGTCTCGAGCGGCGAGTCGTCGCCGACGATCCCGCCACCGACGAGCGTGTCGGACAGGCCGGGATCGACCGGTTTGCTCGCCGAGCGGCGCGCGACCCATACCTTCAGGCGCTTCTTGTCGAGCGTGAAGACGTTGACCTGCACCGAGCGAAGCAGCAGGCCGAGCGGGCGCAGCAGCGCACGCTCGATCGCGAACAGCGGGGCGGCCTCGTTCGCGCCGAACAGGTGGATCGCTTCGCCGCGCCAGCCCGGCAGAAGCTGCTTCGCCTTCAGCGAGTCGGCCCAGGCCGCGAGCAGCGCGTTGATCGTGGCGACCGGCATCGGGCCGCTTTCGCTGCGACGGTCGCCGCCCTTGAGGCGCACCGACGGCAGCGGCGATCCGGGCCGCGGCGTCGTCTCGAACAGCGCCGGATCGAGCAGCGCGAGCCACTGGGGGCTGACCGCGCCGATCAGTTCGTGCCGGAAGTGCAGCGGCGCGAACCCGTCGACCGGCTGCGCGAGCGCGCCCGACAGCAGGGCGGGCGCGCGGCCGATGCCGTCGTGACGAGGTGATTCGGACATCCGACCCCCCGCTTCAGTCGCGGAAGTTGTCGAAGGCGAGCGGAAGGTCGGCGATCTCCTTGCGGATCAGCGCCATCGCGGCCTGCAGGTCGTCGCGCTTGGCCCCGGCGACGCGCACGGTCTCGCCCTGGATCGACGCAGTGAGCTTCAGCTTCGCGTCCTTGACCAGGCGGACGATCTTCTTGCCGGCATCCTGGGGCACGCCGTGGCGCACGGTGACGAGCTGCTTGACCTTGTCGCCGCCGATCTTCTCGACCTTGCCTTCGTCGAGAAAGCGGACGTCGACATTGCGCTTCGCGAGCTTGCCGAGCAGCACGTCCTTCACCTGCCCGAGCTTGAAGTCGTCGTCGGCGAACGCGGTCAGCGCCTTGTCCGCGAGCTCGATGCGCGCGTCCGAGCCCTTGAAATCGAAGCGGTTGGCGATTTCCTTGTTGGCCTGGTCGAGCGCATTGCGCACCTCGACCATGTCGGCCTCGCACTTGACGTCGAATGAAGGCATCTTCGGGCTCCTCAGGATGCGGGCTTGGCCCGTGCCCGACGCTTGCCGCCGGCGCCGCGGGCCTTCGCCAGATTGCCGGCGATGCGCATGCGAAGCGCGTTCAGCTTGATGAAACCGCCGGCGTCGGCCTGGTTGTAGGCGCCGCCGTCGTCGTCGAAGGTCGCGATGCGGGTGTCGAACAGGGAATTGTCCGAGCGCCTGCCGGTGACGATGACGTTGCCCTTGTAGAGCTTCAGCTCGACGGTGCCGCTGACGTCCTGCTGCGTGTGGTCGATCAGCAGTTGCAGTGCCCGCCTTTCGGGGGACCACCAGTACCCGTTGTAGATCAGGCTGGCGTAGCGCGGCATCAGGTCGTCCTTCAGGTGCGCCACCTCGCGATCGAGCGTGATCGACTCGATCGCCCGGTGCGCACGCAGCAGGATCGTCCCGCCGGGCGTCTCGTAGCAGCCGCGCGATTTCATGCCCACGTAGCGGTTCTCGACGAGGTCGAGGCGGCCCACGCCGTGCATGCCGCCGAGCCGGTTGAGCTCGGCCAGCAGCAGGTGCGGCGCCATCCGCTTGCCGTCGAGCGCGACGACGTCGCCGCGCTCGAACTCGAGGCTGATCACCTGACCCCTGGCCGGCGCCTTCTCGGGCGCGACGGTCAGGCGCCACATCCCCTTCTCCGGCGGCGGGCGGCCCGGATCCTCCAGCACGCCGCCTTCGTACGAGATGTGCAGCAGGTTGGCGTCCATCGAGAACGGCGCCTCGCCCTTGCGCTTCTTGAAGTCGACCGGGATGCCGTGCGAGTCGGCGTACTCGAGCAGCTTGTCGCGGCTGAGCAGATCCCACTCGCGCCAGGGCGCGATCACGCGCACGTCCGGCATCAGCGCATACGCGCCGAGTTCGAAGCGGACCTGGTCGTTGCCCTTGCCGGTCGCGCCGTGCGAGATCGCGTCGGCCTTCTCGAGCCTCGCGATCTCGACCAGCCGCTTGGCGATCAGCGGCCTCGCGATCGACGTGCCCAGCAGGTACTCGCCTTCGTAGACGGTGTTCGCGCGGAACATCGGGAAGACGAAATCGCGGACGAACTCCTCGCGCAGGTCCTCGATGTAGATGCGCTCGACGCCCGCGGCCTTCGCCTTCGCACGGGCGGGTTCGACCTCCTCGCCCTGACCGATGTCGGCCGTGAACGTCACGACCTCGCATCGATAGACGTCCTGCAGCCACTTGAGGATGACCGAGGTGTCCAGCCCGCCGGAATAGGCGAGTACCACTTTGCTGACTTCAGACATGTGTGCCTCCGATTCCGTTATTGTGCCATCGCGCAAAGCGACACCCGCTGGTGCGACAATCGCCTGCGAGGGCACCTGCGCGGGCACCTGCGCGGGCGCGGGCGCCCGCGCGGCGCGGGTGCGGACACATCGCGGGAGAGTCAGTGATGAAGGACGGGAAGACCACGGCACCGTCGGCCGACGCCGGCGCCGGGTGCGGCACGGCCACCGGTCGGGAGCAGGCGTTGCGCACCGGCGGGCAGGTGTTGGTCGATCAGTTGCTCGTGCACGGCGTGCGGCAGGCGTTCTGCGTGCCGGGCGAGAGCTACCTGGCGGTGCTCGACGCGCTCTACGACGTGCGCGACGCGCTGGCGCTCGCGGTCTGCCGCCACGAAGGCGGCGCGTCGAACATGGCCGAGGCGTGGGGAAAGCTCGGCAACGGCCCCGGCATCTGCTTCGTCACGCGGGGTCCTGGTGCCACCAACGCGGCGATCGGCGTGCACACCGCCCGCCAGGACTCGACGCCGATGATCCTGTTCGTCGGGCAGGTCGGCACCGATTTCGTCGATCGCGAGGCCTTCCAGGAGATCGACTATCGGCGCATGTTCGGCAGCGTCGCGAAGTGGGTCGCGAGCATCGATCGCGCCGACCGGATCCCCGAGCTGGTGTCGCAGGCGTTTCACGTCGCGACCTCGGGGCGCCCGGGGCCGGTGGTGATCGCGCTGCCCGAGGACATGCTCGTCGAGCGGGTCCGGGTGGCCGACGCGAAGCGCTACCGGCCGGCGCAGGCGGGCGTGTCCCCGCGCGAACTCGCGCCGATGCTCGCGTTGCTCGAACGCGCCGAAAGACCGCTGCTGCTGCTCGGCGGGTCGCGCTGGACCGACGCCGCTCGCCAGTCGGTGCGCCGATTCGCCGCCGCGCACGCGATCCCGGTCGCCTGTGCGTGGCGCTTCCAGGACAGCTTCGACAACGCCGACCCGCTCTACGTGGGCGAGGTGGGCATCGGCGTGAATCCGAAGCTGGCGGCACGCGTGCGCGAGGCCGACGCGTTGATCGTCGTCGGCGCGAGGCTCGGCGAAATGACGACCAACGGCTATACGCTGCTCGACGCGCCGACGCCGCGCCAGCCGCTGGTGCACGTCTACCCCGACCCCGACGAGATCGGACGCGTGTACGCGCCGGCCGTCGGGATCGTCGCCGGCAACGTCGAGTGGGCGCAGGCGCTGGACGATCTCGCCGCCACGCAGGCGCAACCGACGGTGCCCTCGGCGCGCGCGCGCTGGCTCGCCGACGCGCATGCCGACTACGAGCGCTGGCGCCAGCCGCCGCCGCAGCCGGGCGCGATCGACTACCCGGCGATCGTGCTCGAGCTGGACCGGTGCCTGCCGCCGGACGCGATCCTGACCAACGGCGCGGGCAATTTCGCGACGCCGGTGCACCGCTTCTACCGGCACCGCGGGCACAAGACGCAGCTCGCGCCGACCTCGGGCGCGATGGGCTACGCGGTGCCCTCGGCCGTCGCCGCGAAGCTGTGCCATCCGGATCGCGTCGTGATCGCCGTCACCGGCGACGGCGACTTCCTGATGACGGGCCAGGAACTTGCGACGGCGTGCCAGTACTCGGTCGGCATCACGGTGCTCGTGCTCAACAACGGCATGTACGGGACGATCCGGATGCACCAGGAACGGCACTATCCGGCGCGGGTTCACGGCACCGCCCTGTCGAATCCCCGGTTCGACGAACTCGCGCGCGCCTACGGGTGCGTCGGGGTGCGCGTCGAGCGCACGGCGCAGTTCGCCGACGCGCTCGCGACGGCGCTGGAGGCGAACCGCAACGGCCAGCCGGCGTTGATCGAGATCATGATCGACCCCGAGGCGCTGACGGTCGGGCAGACGCTGTCGCAGATCCGGGCGCAGGCCGAGATGCAGCAGCGCGAGGACGCCGATGCGGGCGCGAACGCAACGACGGCGGGGCAGCAGCCCGGCGGAGACCAGCGATGAGCAATGCACTCGAACGTCTGAGGGCGATGACGAAAGTCGTCGCCGACACCGGCGACTTCAATGCGATGAAGGCGTTCAGGCCGCAGGACGCGACGACCAATCCGACGTTGATCCTGAAGGCCACCCGCATGCCCGACTACGCGGTGCTGCTCGACGAGGTCCGCGATCGTCACCGGACCGCCAGCGTGCCCGAGATCTGCGACCACCTGCTCGTCGCGTTCGGCGTGCGGATCCTGCAGATCATTCCGGGCCGGGTCTCGACCGAGGTCGATGCGCGCCTGTCCTTCGATACCGAGGCGACGCTCGCGAAGGCGAGGCACCTGGTGCGCCTCTACGAGGCGGCGGGCGTCGACCGCTCGCGGGTGCTGATCAAGATCGCGTCGACGTGGGAAGGCATCGCCGCGGCGGAGCGGCTCGAGCGCGAGTCGATCCACTGCAACCTCACGCTGCTGTTCGGCTTTCCGCAGGCGGTCGCGTGCGCCGATGCGGGGGTTCAGCTGATCAGCCCGTTCGTCGGACGCATCTACGACTGGTACCGCAAGCGTGACGGCGCCGAGTACGGGCAGGACGACGATCCCGGCGTGCAGTCGGTTCGCCGCATCTACGCGTACTACAAGCGATTCGGCTATCAGACCGAGGTCATGGGCGCGAGCTTTCGAAACGTCGACCAGATCCTCGGCCTCGCCGGCTGCGACCTGCTCACGATCAGTCCGGACCTGCTCGAGAAGCTCGCCGCGAGCGATGCGCCGGTGCCGCGCCGGCTCGGCGTCGACGCGGCCGCCGGCACCGACATCGAGCGCGTGCGCTTCGACGAAAGCCAGTTCCGCTTCGAGATGAACGAGGATGCGATGGCCACCGAGAAGCTCGCCGAGGGCATCCGCGCATTCGCCGCCGACGTGCGCGCGCTCGAGAAACTGGTGGCAGCTTGAGCGATCGCCCGACGCCCGGCGCGCGCGCGGCCGCGGTTCGCGCGCGACGAGGCTGCGCCAGCGGCGAGCGCGCACCGCGCCCGCCGTGCGCCGCGCGTGGCGTCGGCGCGGTCCTCCTCACGATGCTGCTCGCCGCCTGCGGCTCGATGTCCGGCACGACGCGATCGCAGCCGGCGGCGCTGTCGGATGCGGCGCGCGACTGCGTCGCCTTCCTCGACGAGTTCGACCGCACGGTGAAGGTCGCCGGGGTCGGCGACGCCGCCGCGTGGCGGGTGCCGGATTTCCCGTACCTGCGGGCCGACCGCTTCACCGCCTCGTTCTCGCGTGACCTGGCCGACGCCGGACGCTCGTCGGGTGGCATGTCCGCCTGGATCGACCGGATGCTCGCGCTCGATCGCGAGGCGCGCCGCATCGAGTCGACGAACCTGCCGGACGCCCACTATCCGGTGCTCGGCAGCACCGACGCGGCGGCGGTGCAGGCCCGCGTCGACACCTGCGGCGACCTGCTGGTGCGCGAAGACGCCAGCCTGCCCGCGCGACGCGAGCGCCTGCTCGAGACGGTGGCGGTGCCAGACGACTACAGCACCGCAGCGCGCGGCTTCGGCCTCTACTCGCTGACGGGCATCGGGATGGCCGCCGGCGTGCGCCGCTGGCAGGCCGAGACCCGTGCCTCGTACGCGCGCCAGCGCGTCGCCGCCGATCGCGAGCGCGTCGTCTTCCAGCGCTACCGCCCCGCATCGAAGTCCAGGCCCGACGAGGCGGACGGCGGCCTCGATGCCGCCGCGGCGATCGCACTCGCGGGCGAGTTGCTGGCGGGCGCCCCGCGCGACGCGCTCGGCATACCCGCGCTCGACGCCGAAGCCCGCGAGCGACTGTTCGCGGCGTTCGCACCGACCTTCGAGATCGCCACCAGTGCCGAGCACGACCGCTTCGGGCCGCTGCAGTGGATCGACCTGCGCGGGCTGGTGTGGCCAGGGGCCGACCGCTACTGGCTCGATGTCGACCCGTCGCAGCCGGTCGTCTATCGGCATCTCGCGTTCACGCGCTTCGAGCGCAAGGTCCTCGCGCAACTGGTCTACACGATCTGGTTCCCGGAGCGCCCGCCGGTCGCCGGCGAACTCGAGGCGGGCCGCCTCGACGGACTGCAGTGGCGGGTGACGCTCGACGACGACGGGCAGCCGCTGCTCTTCGACACGATCCACCCCTGCGGCTGCTATCACCTGTTCTTCCCGAGCGCGCGGCTCCGCGCGAAGCCGCCACCGGAAGGCAGCGAACTCGAGGAATGGGTCTTCACGCCGATCGACCGCCCGATCGAGGACTGGGTGCGGCGCCGCGACGGCGCGATGCCGGTCGGGCCGGTCTCGTTGCGCCTGACCACGCATGCCCACCAGCTGATCGGCATCGGGTTGCCGGGCGAGGGGTGGGGCGAGCCGGTGGCGGAGAATCCGCCGTACCGGCTCGTCGACGCCGAGCGCCTGCGGGTGCTGCCGCTGCCCGGCGGCGGCAGTCGAAGCGTCTACGGACCCGACGGCCTGGTGCCCGGCACCGAGCGCATCGAGCGCTTCATCCTGTGGCCCAGCGGCATCTCGAGCCCGGGCGCGATGCGGCAGTACGGTCGCCAGCCGACCGCGTTCATCGGCCGTCGCCACTTCGACGACGCCGACCTGTTCGAGCGCCGCTTCGAACGTCGCTGAACCGGCGGCACCGGGACCGACGCCGCGTCGGTCGGCGGTGCGTCGTCGCGGCGGTGCGTCGTCGGGCCGTGCGTCGTCGGCCTAGGCGTCGTCGGCCTAGGCGTCGTCGGCCTGGGCGTCGTCGGCCTGGGCGTCGTCGGCCTGGGCGTCGGGCGGTTGCCAGCCTCAGCGCCCGGTGCTGCCGAAGCCGCCGCTGCCGCGCGACGTCGCGGCGAAGTCGTCGACGATCTCGAAGGCCGCGCGCACGACCGGCACGATCACCAGCTGGGCGATCCGGGCGAACGGATCGATGACGAACGGCGCCGTACCGCGATTCCAGCAGGAGATCATCAGCGGGCCCTGGTAGTCCGCGTCGATCAGTCCCACCAGGTTACCGAGCACGATCCCGTGCTTGTGGCCCAGGCCCGAACGCGGAAGGATCATCGCGCAGAAGTTGGGGTCGGCGATGTGGATCGCGAAACCGGTCGGCACCAGCGTGCTGTCGCCCGGCGCGAGCGAGACCGGCGCGTCGATGCACGCACTCAGGTCGAGGCCGGCGCTGCCGGCCGTGGCGGGCGAGGGCACGCGATCGCGCATCCGCGGATCGAGGACCTTGAGCGCGACGCGCATCGTGCGGGCGGTGTCGTTCATCGCTCGCCGTCAGGCAGGCGGCTCGCGAGTTCCTGCACCAGCCTGCGCGCCAGCGCCTGCTTGCTCGCGCGTCCGAGCGAGGTGCTGCCCGACGCCTCGAAGAGCACGAGCTCGTTGTCGTCCTTGCCGAAGGTCTGCGGGCCGATGTTCCCCACGACCAGCGGGATGCCCTTCTTCTCGCGCTTGGCCTGCGCGTGGGTGGCGAGATCGTGCGACTCGGCGGCGAAGCCGACGCAGTACGGCGCCATCGCACGCCGGGCGACGGCGGCCAGGATATCGGGATTCTCGACGAGTTCGAGCGACGGCGGCGCGCCGTCGCCCGCCGACTTCTTCAGCTTGACGCCGGAGGGTTCGGCGATTCGCCAGTCGGCGACCGCCGCGACCGCGATGAAGCAGTCGATCCGGATCGACGACGCGGCGCGGTCGAGCTCGGCGTCGACCGCCGCCATCATCTGCTGTGCCGTCTGGACCTGGATGCACTTGACGCCGGCGGCCGGTTGCAGCGCCGTCGGACCCGACACCATCGTGACCTGCGCGCCGGCGTGGCGACACGCCCGCGCGAGCGCGTAGCCCATCTTTCCGGACGACAGGTTCGTGATGCCGCGCACCGGGTCGATCGGTTCGAAGGTGGGGCCGGCGGTCATCAGGATGCGCTTGCCGGCGAGCAGCTTCGGTGCGAAGTAGACCGTCAACTCCTCCACCAGCTCGGCCGGCTCGAGCATCCGGCCGTCGCCGACCTCGCCGCAGGCCTGGTCGCCGCTGCCCGGCCCGAGCACCTGCACGCCGTCCGCGCGCAGGCGCTGCACGTTGCGCTTCGTGGCCGGGTTCGCCCACATCTGCCGGTTCATCGCCGGCGCCACCAGCAGCGGCACCTCGCGTGCGAGGCAGAGGGTCGTGAGCAGGTCGTCGGCTCGCCCGAGCGCAAGGCGCGCGAGCAGGTCGGCGGTGGCCGGCGCGAGCAGGATCGCGTCGGCGCCGCGGGTCAGCTCGATGTGCGCCATCGCGTTGTCGATCCGGTCGTCCCAGGCGTCGACGAAGACCGCCTGCCCGGACAGTGCCTGGAAGGTCGCCGGCCCGACGAAGCGGCAGGCGGATTCGGTCATCACCACCCGAACCGACGCCCCGGCACGTTGCAGGTCGCGTACGAGCTGCGCCGCCTTGTAGGCGGCGATGCCGCCCGAGACACCGAGGACGATCGAGCGACCCGCGAGTTCCTCGCCGCGCCCGAGAATGTCATTGCCCGCGATCACTGGTTCGCTCCCTGGTTGGTCGTGGACGGATCGTCGGCGCGCGCCTCGCGCCGGCTGCGTCGCATGCGCAGCAGTTCGTCGAGAATCAGCAGCGCCGCGCCGAGCGTGATCGCGCTGTCGGCGAGGTTGAACGCGGGGAAGGACCAGCCGCCCCGGTAGAACAGCAGGAAATCGACGACCTTGCCGTGCTCCAGCCGGTCGACCAGGTTGCCGAGCGCACCCCCGAGGATCAGCGCGAGCGCGCCGCAGAACAGCCCCTGGTACCAGTGCCGCACGAGCAGTGTCAGGATGAAGACCGACGCGACGAGCGCGATGCCCGTGAAGAACCACCGCTGCCAGCCGTCGTGGCCGGCCAGGAAGCTGAACGCCGCGCCCGGGTTGTACCAGAGCGTCAGGTTGAACCAGCCGGGTATCACCGGCAACTGCTCGCCTTCGTCGAAGCGCGCGAGGATCGCGTACTTCGACGCCTGGTCGAGCAGGACCACGAGCACGGCGATCCCGATCCACAACGGCAGCGCGCGGGCGCGCGCGTCGAACCACCGCGGCGCGTGGCCGCGCGGCGCCGCTCCTGGCGATGCGGCCGGACGCGCGTCAGGCATGCGCCCGCGCCTCGCCGTCGCCGTCCAGGTTCGCGACGCACCGTCCGCACAGCCCGGGTCTCGACGGGTCGCTGCCGACGTCGGCGCGCAGGTGCCAGCAGCGCTCGCATTTCGGGTGCGCGCTCGGCCGCGCGTCGACCCGCTCGTGCTCGGCGTCGGGTGCGCGCGTCAGCGTCGCGGCCGACGTGATCATCGCGAAGCGCAGGTCGTCGCCCAGGAACGCCAGCGCGTCGTGGCGCGCGCCGCTCGCGGCGATCTCGATCTCGGCCTGCAGCGACGAACCGATCGTGCCCGCCTCGCGCAGCGATTCGAGCGTCTTCTGCACTTCGGCGCGTGCCGCTCGGATGTGCGTCCAGCGCGCCTCCAGCGCCTCGCGTTGCGCGCCGTCCGGATCGGCGTCGAACAGCGGCTCGAACGTGTGCAGGACCTCCGCCTGGATCGTGCCGTGCGCGGCGTGCCGGGCCGGCGCGAAGACCGCCCACGCCTCGTCGGCGGTGAACGACAGGATCGGCGCCATCAGCTTCAGCAGCGCATCGGTGATGTGCCACAACGCAGTCTGCGCGCTGCGCCGCGCGTGGCTGTCCCGGCGCGAGGTGTACAGCCGGTCCTTGAGGATGTCGAGATAGAACGCGCCGAGGTCCTCGCTGCAGAACTGCTGCAGCGCGTTCACGATCGGGTGGAACTCGTAGCGTTCGTAGCAGTCGCGCACCTGGCACTGCATGCGCTCGGTCATCAGCAGCGCGTGGCGATCGATGTCGAACATCCGGCTCACCGGCACCGCGTCGCGCGCGATGTCGAAGTCCGCCACGTTGGCCATCAGGAAGCGAAGCGTGTTGCGGATGCGCCGGTACGATTCGACGACGCGCTTGAGGATCTCGTCCGAGATCGAGATCTCGCCGGCGTAGTCCGAGCTCGCGACCCACAGCCGGATGATCTCGGCGCCGAGCCGCTTCGCGACGTCCTGCGGTTCGACGCCGTTGCCCAGCGACTTGCTCATCTTCCGGCCCTGGCCGTCGACGACCATGCCGTGGGTCAGCAGGCTGCGGTACGGCGGCACGCCGTTGAGCATGCACGAGATCTGCAGCGACGAATTGAACCAGCCGCGGTGCTGGTCGGTCCCCTCCAGGTAGAGATCGGCCGGGAAGGTCGACTGGTCCGCGTGCGAACCGCGCAGCACCGTCTCGTGGGTCGAGCCCGAGTCGAACCAGACGTCGAGCGTGTCGCGGCTCTTGAGGTAGTCGGCCGCCTCGGCGCCGAGCAGCGCCGACGGCTCGAGCGACTGCCACGCCTCGATGCCGCCCGCCTCGACGCGCTGCGCGATCTGCTCGAGCAGCTCCGGGGTTCGAGGGTGCAGTTCGCCGGTGACCTTGTGCAGGAAGAAGGGCATCGGCACGCCCCACTGGCGCTGGCGCGACAGCGTCCAGTCGGGTCGGTTCGCCACCATCGACTGCAGGCGCGACTTCGACTGCGCGGGATAGAAGGCGGTGGCGTCGATGCCGGCGAGCGCGCGCTCGCGAAGCGGGGCGCCCGACGCCGGCCGGCGGTCCATCGCGACGAACCACTGGCTGGTCGCGCGGTAGATCACCGGCGTGCGGTGCCGCCAGCAGTGCATGTAGCTGTGCGTGAACTTCTCGACCTTGAAGAGCGTGCCGTTGGCGCGCATCAGCTCGACGATGGCCGGGTTCGCATCCCAGATCGACTGGCCGCCGAAGCGCGGCAGCGCCGGGTCGTAGCGTCCGTCACCGGTCACCGGGTTCAGGATCTGCTCGTCGGTCATGCCGTAGCGTTTGCACGAGGCGAAGTCCTCGACCCCGTACGCGGGCGACGAGTGCACGAGGCCGGTGCCGGTCTCGAGCGTCACGTATTCGCCGAGGTACACCGGGGCGATCCGGTCCTCGAAGGGGTGACGGAAGCCGAGGTGCTCGAGCGCCGCGCCCCGGCAGGTCGCGAGCGTTTCGCCCGCCAGGCCGTAGCGATCGAGCAGCGCCTCGACCCGCTCTCGGGCGAGGATCAGCAGCGTGTCGCTGCCGGCGCGCGTCGTGCGTACCAGCGCGTACTCGATCTCCGGATGCAGGTTCAGCGCCTGGTTGGCCGGCAGGGTCCACGGGGTCGTCGTCCAGATCACCGCGAAGCCGTGCTCGGTCGGCAGCGCGTCGAGGCCGAAGGCGCGCGCGACGCCGGCGGGGTCGGCGAACGGGAAGCCGACATCGACCGCGAGGTCCGTCTTGTCGGCGTATTCGACCTCGGCCTCGGCCAGCGCCGAGCCGCAGTCGAAGCACCAGTTCACCGGCCGCAGGCTGCGATAGACGAAGCCCGCCGCCATGATCTTCGCGAGCGTGCGGATCTCGTCGGCCTCCACCTTCGGCGCCATCGTCAGGTAGGGCCTGTCCCATTCGCCGAGCACGCCGAGCCGCTCGAAGTCCACGCGCTGGCGCTGGACCTGGGTGGCCGCGTACGCGCGGCACCGCTCCTGGACTTCGCGCGTCGACAGGTTCTTGCCGAACTGCTTCTCGATCTGGTGCTCGATCGGCATGCCGTGGCAGTCCCATCCGGGCACGTAGCGCGCGTCGAAGCCCATCAGGTTGCGGCTCTTGACGATCAGGTCCTTCAGGATCTTGTTGACCGCGTGCCCGATGTGGATGTCGCCGTTCGCGTACGGCGGGCCGTCGTGAAGCACGAACAGCGGGCGTCCGGCGGCGGCGGCACGGATGCGCTTGTAGATGCCCTTGTCCTGCCATTCCTTCACCCAGCCCGGTTCGCGCCGGGCGAGGTCGCCGCGCATCGGGAACGGCGTGTCGGGCAGGTTGAGGGTGTCGCGGTAGTTCACCGCGTCGTTCTTGTCGGCCATCGTGTGGGCTGCGATCCGCTTTGAAGGGGTTGAGTGATGCGTGGCGCCTGCCGCGCGGCGGGCCGGCTCCGTGTCGAGCGCTGCAGCCGCACCGGCCGGCGACGCCTCGACGCTGCGGTCGGGTCACGTCCGACGCCGGTCGCGAGCCGCACGGTACCTTGCGCGACGATCCCGTCGCCCGAAGCGTCCGCCGGCGCGCTCACGTCCGGCGGTCCGCGACGGATGCCGGTGCGGTGGACGAAGCCTGGAAATGCGCGTGCGCGTGCTGCACGTCGAGGTGAATCTGTGCGGTCAGCGCCTCGAGGCTCGCGAAGGGCCGTTCGCTGCGCAGCTTGTGCACGAATTCGACTTCGAGCAGTTTGCCATAAGCGTCGCCCTGCCACCGCGGCACGTGCACCTCGAGCAGGTAACGGCCGTCCGACTCGACCGCCGGCCGCGTGCCCAGGCTCGCGACGCCGTCGCGTGCCGGCAGTCCGGGGTCGCCGTCGAGGCCGCGCACCCGGACGACGAAGATGCCGGTCAGCGCCGGGCGGCCGTGCGCGAAGCGCAGGTTGAGCGTCGGGAACCCGAGCGTGCGTCCGAGCTTGCGACCGTGCACGACGCGCCCGCTCAACGCGTACGGACGGCCGAGCAGCGCGTGCACACGATCGAAGTCGCCGCGCTCGAGCGCGGCGCGCACCGCCGACGACGAGATGCGGCCCGGCGGCGGCACGGGCGTCGTGCCGATGCCGGGACGTGGGCCGGCGTCGGTCGCGGGCTCGCCGGCGGGCTCGTCGGTCGGCGCTCCGGTCGGGTCTCCGCCCGGGTCTTCCGCGATCGTGCCGAGCGCCTCGACGCTCGCGCCGTACCCGGCCGCCGTGCGCTCGAGCAGTGCGAGATCCCCCGCACGCCTGGCACCGAACCGGAAGTCGTCGCCGACCAGCAGCCGCCGCGCCTGCAGGCCCTCGAGCAGGACCTCGCGGGCGAAGGCCTCGGGCGGCATCGAGGCGAGCCCGGCGTTGAAGTGCGCCACGCATACCCGGTCGACGCCGAGCGCGCGCAGCGCGCACAGCTTGTCGCGAAGCGTCGAGATCCTGGCGGGCGCCGGGCGTGCACCCGGCATCGTGGTGGCGAAGAACTCGCGTGGGTGCGGTTCGAAGGTGAGCACGCAACTCGCGAGGCCGCCGGCCCGCGCCAGCGCGACCAGCCGGCCGACGAGCGCCTGATGGCCCAGATGCACGCCGTCGAAGTTGCCGATGGTGAGCGCGCAATCGAGGCGGGCCTGCGGCGGGGGAAGACGACGAAATACTTTCACGCCCGCGATTATAGGGAGTGGGGGCCATCGCCCCGTCGGCGGAGGCTGCGCTGATAAGATTGGCGCCCATGCGAGCCTCCGCCCGTATCGTCGTGCTGATCTCGGGCCGCGGGTCCAACCTGCAGGCGATCGCGGCCGCCTGCGCCGATGGCCGCCTGAAGGCCGGCATCGTCGGCGTCGTGTCCAACCGGCCGCAGGCGGCCGGTCTCGAGTGGGCGCGTGCCCAGGGCCTCGTCGCCGCCTCGATCGACCACACGGCCTACGGCGATCGCGCGGG
The DNA here is from genome assembly GCA_050248115.1 of Lautropia sp. Classification (GTDB taxonomy): domain Bacteria; phylum Pseudomonadota; class Gammaproteobacteria; order Burkholderiales; family Burkholderiaceae_E; genus Lautropia. The sequence goes on along the minus strand of JBFWSZ010000002.1, from coordinate 533,946 downwards.
TTTCGACGGTGCGCTCGCCGACCGCGTCGCGAGCCTGGATCCCGACTGGATCGTGCTTGCCGGCTTCATGCGGATCCTGGGCCCGACCTTCGTCGACCGATTCGACGGCAGGATCGTCAACATCCATCCGTCGCTGCTGCCGGCGTACCCCGGGTTGCACACGCACCGCCAGGCGATCGCCGACGGTGCGATGCTGCACGGCGCGTCCGTCCACCTCGTCACCGCGCGTCTCGACCACGGCCCGATCCTCGCGCAGGCCGTGGTCCCGGTGCTCCCGTCCGACGACGAGGCTGCACTCGCCGCAAGGGTCCTTCAACTCGAGCACGCGCTGTACGTGCGCGCGCTCGGCTGGCTGGTCGAGGGGCGCGTCACCGTCGCAGACGGCCGGGCCACGCTCGACGGGCTCGCTGCCAGCGCCGAGCGGCTCCTGTTGCATCCGCTGCTGGTTCCGCCGGCGGGCGATGTCGGCAGCTAGGGCGGCAGCTGGGACGGGCAGGGCGCCGCCCGGGTCGCCGACCCGGGCGTCCTCGCGGCCGTCACGCGCGCCTTCCCGGGTACCGTCGCGTTTGCAGACATGCGCGCTGGCGTTCGACGCGGTGCAGGCCGGTTTCCCGGAGCCGGCGGACCGCTCGCTTCGGCGATTCTTCGGCGAGCACCCGGCGTTCGGGCGACGCGATCGGCTGCACATCGCCGACACCGTCTTCGACCTTTTCCGTCATCGACGCCTGTTCCACGCACTCGCGCAGGCGATGCGGCCCGGCGCCGACGGGGCACGGGCCCTGCTCGCCGCCCGGGAATCCGTGATCGACGCAGGACCTGCACGCGATGCAACGGACGCCGGCGCCGCCGACGCGGCCCGCGTCGCAGACCTGATCGCCCGCGTCGAGCGCGTGACCGGCGTGTTGCCGCCGCCGGTCCGGTACAGCCTGCCCGACTGGCTGTGGGACGCGTTCGTCGCGTCGCATGCGCACGAGGCGCAGGCGCTCGCGCTGGCGATGCTCGAGCCCGCGCCGATCGACCTGCGCGTCAACCCGCTGCGCACGCGTCCGGGCGCGCTCGTTGCGACGCTCGAGGCGAAGGGGATCCCGGTCGAGCCGATCGCCGGCCTCGCCAACGGGCTTCGGGTCAGGGGGCGTCCGGCGCTCGAGTCGCTCGACGCGTGGGCGCACGGCGGCTTCGAGATGCAGGATGCGGCGAGTCAGCGGCTGGTGGCGTTGTGCGCCCCTCGCCAGGGGCAGGTGGTCGTCGACTTCTGCGCGGGCGCCGGCGGCAAGGCACTTGCAATGGCGTCGCGGATGCGCAATATCGGTCAGGTCTACGCCTTCGACCCGGTCGAGGCGCGACTGGCCGCGCTGCGCGAGCGTGCTGCCCGGGCCGGCGCGACGATCGTGCTGCCGGTCCGGATCGCCGACGAGAACGATGCCAGGCTCGCGCGCTACGCCGGCCGAGCCGATCTCGTGCTCGTCGATGCGCCGTGCAGCGGGACGGGTACGCTGCGACGGCATCCGGACCTGAAGTGGCGCCTTGCCCCGGCCGATGTGGCGGGGTATGTCGCCCTGCAGCGTCGGATCCTGCGGGCCGCGGCGAAGCTGGTCCGGACCGGCGGCATGCTCGTTTATGCGACCTGCAGCGTGCTCGCCGAAGAAAACGTCGCTCAGTTGGATTCTTTCGGCATCGAAAATGACCCTAAATATCGCGAACGACCACTCATCGAGTTAGATCGCGATATAATTGACGGGCAGTGGCTTCCGGGGCGGGACGATTCCGACGGGTTTTTCGTCGGACGATGGCTCCGGGAGGCCGATGGCCACTACAATCGCATGGTTACACATCGGGTTACAAAAGGAGTCACGCCTTGATCGATCATCCTCTGGTCCAGTCCGTCCTCGGGTTCCTGGACAGCGGTCTGCTCAACTGGAGCTGGTGGCAGATCGTGCTGTTCACGCTGGCGACCACCCACGTCACCATCGTGGGCGTGACGGTGTTCCTGCACCGTTGCCAGGCGCATCGGGCACTGGACCTGCACCCGGTGGTCTCGCACTTCTTCCGCGGCTGGCTGTGGCTGATGACCGGCATGGTCACGCGCGAGTGGGCGGCGGTCCACCGCAAGCACCACGCGCGCTGCGAGACGCCCGACGATCCGCACAGCCCGAAGACCTTCGGGATCCGCAAGGTGCTGCTGGAGGGTGCCGAGCTCTACCGCGTCGCGTCGCGCGACAAGGCGCTGGTCGACAAGTTCGGCCACGGCTGCCCGGATGACTGGATCGAGCGGCACCTGTACACGAAGCACTCGACCATCGGCGTCTTCGTCACGCTCGCCGTCGACGTCGCGCTGTTCGGTGCGATCGGCCTGACCGTGTTCGCGGTACAGATGCTGTGGATCCCGGTGCTCGCCGCCGGCGTCGTCAACGGCCTCGGTCACTTCTGGGGCTATCGCAACTACGACTGCCCCGACGCCAGCACGAACCTCCTGCCGTGGGGCATCCTGATCGGCGGCGAGGAACTGCACAACAACCACCATTCGTTCGGCAGCAGCGCCAAGCTCTCGTCGAAGTGGTACGAGTTCGACATCGGCTGGATGTACATCCGGATCATGGAGATGCTCGGGCTCGCCACCGTCCGCAAGGTGGCGCCGGCGCCCACCTTCGTGCCGGCCCGTGCGGTCGTCGACCAGCAGACGCTTCAGTCGGTCATCGCCAATCGCTACGACCTGATGCAGGCGTATGGCAAGGCCGTCAGCCGCACGCTGCGCGAGGAGAGCAGCCGTCTGCGCGCGGCAGGAAGCGCGCAGTGGCGCGATCTGGTGCACGGCCGCCAGCTCCTCGCCGCCGCCGGCAGCGATGGGTCGCGGCTGTCAGAGCCGCACCGTGCCCGCCTCGGCGAGGCCTTCGCCGCCAGCGAGAAGCTGCAGAAGCTGGTCGAGATGCGCGACGAGCTCATCAAGACCTGGGAGCGCAGCACGCTGACGCCCGACCAGCTGCTGGCGCACCTGCAGCAATGGTGCGCACGCGCGGAGGCCAGCGGCGTGCGTGCCCTGCAGGAGGTGGCCCTGCGCATGCGTCGCTACGGCCCGGTCGCGGGCTGACGCATCGGAATCCCGCCCGGGCCTGCGCGGCGCGGGCGCCTGCCGGCCCCGTCCCCGCAGGCCGATGAAAAAAGCCCCCGGCAGCGATGCTCGGGGGCTTTTCGATGCCGGGGCGCCGCAGCGGCGCCGCCTGCCGCCTACTTGATCTTCGTTTCCTTGTAGATCACGTGCTTGCGGGCCACCGGGTCGAACTTCTTGATCGACATCTTCTCCGGCATCGTGCGCTTGTTCTTGGTGGTGGTGTAGAAGTGGCCGGTGCCGGCGGTGGATTCGAGCTTGATCTTGTCGCGCATGGGTAGGCTCCTTCGGTTCGGCTAGCGGGGTGGTCGGCTCAGGGCTGCGTGCGGGTGCGCATCTCGGCCAGCACCGCATCGATGCCCACCTTGTCGATCTTGCGCAGGCCTGCGGTCGTCAGGCGAAGCCGGACGTAGCGTTTCTCGCTCTCGACCCACAGGCGACGCAGCTGCAGGTTCGGCATGAACCGGCGCTTGGTCTTGTTGTTCGCGTGGGAGACGTTGTTCCCGACCATCGGCCCCTTACCGGTAACCTGACATACCTTGGACATGTTCTCGACCTGTGTTCTAGCGCTGCGGGTTCGGGGTGCGCACGTGCGTGCGACCAAACCGGGAAGTATATCAGAGCCTTCCCTTTTCGGCGAAGGAGTAGCTGTGGCCGCCGGCGACGATGAGGTGATCGAGCACGCTGACCCCGACCGCCGCGAGCGCCGCCTTCAGCGAACCGGTCAGCACGACGTCGGCCTGGCTCGGCTCGGCGAGGCCCGAAGGATGGTTGTGCGCGAGGATCAGCGCGGCGGAGTGCAGGTCGAGCGCGCGGCGCACGATGTCGCGCGGGTAGACCGCGGTCTGGTTCAGGGTGCCGTGGAACATTTCGTCGCAGCGGATCAGCCGGTTCTGGCTGTCGAGGAACATGACGACGAAGGCCTCCTGGTCGCGGCCGGCGAGCAGCAGCGCGAGAAAGTGCCGCACGGCCTGTGGCTTGTCGAGCAGCGTCTGGCGATCGATCGCCTCGAACTGGGCGCGGCGGGCGAGTTCCATCGCGGCGACGAGCGACGCCGCCTTGGCGATGCCGAGCCCCGGCAGCGCGCCGAGCCGCTCGAGCGGGCTGGCCAGCACCGCCGACAGCGCGCCGTGGCGTTCCAGCAGCTGGCGCGCCAGGTCGATCGCCGAGTGCCGTGCGGTACCCGAGCGGATCAGCAGCGCGAGCAGCTCGGCGTCTCCGAGCGCACCGGTACCGTGACGCAGCAGCTTCTCGCGCGGGCGGTCGGCGAGCGGCATGCCGCCGAGCACGGTCCCGGAGCCCCTGAGGCCGGCGGGTGCGCGCGCAGGCTGCGCCTCGCGCGCCTCTACAATCGGGACATCATGACCGACACACTTGCCCGGCGGGTCGAGCCGGGTTCGCATCTGACGCTGCATTACCGCATCTCGCTTCTGCCGGGCGGGCAGGTGGTGATCGACACCTTCGACGGTAAGCCGGCGACCTTGCAGCTGGGAATAGGCCAGATGGCCGACGCGATCGAAGCTCGGCTGCTCGGCCTCGCCGAAGGGCGCGAGGCGGTGTTCGACCTCGCCGAGGGCGAGGCCTACGGCGAGCGCAACCCGGCACTGCTGCAGCGGGTCGCCCGCGCCGCGCTGGCGCGTGCCGGCGACGGCACGGGCGGCGCGACCGCCGAGACGCTCTCGCCCGGCGACACGCTCGAGGTGCTCGGCCCGGACGGCAGGCGGCTCGCCGGCACCGTGCACTCGCTGGATGCCGGCGACGCGACGATCGATTTCAACCACCCGCTCGCCGGCCGGGCGCTGCGCGTCGAGGTCCGTCTCATCGGCGTGCTCTGAGTCGGGGCCGGATGGGCCGGCAACGCGGTTTCGCGCGCCGTTCGCCGGTGCCCCGGCGTGCCGGCCGCATTCACAGGATCGAACATGGAAGCACTTCTCGCCCAGCCTCGCGGATTCTGCGCCGGCGTCGATCGCGCGATCGAGATCGTCGAACGTGCGCTCGAGATCCACGGTGCGCCGATCTACGTTCGCCACGAGATCGTCCACAACGATCACGTCGTCGCCGACCTGCGCCGCAAGGGCGCGGTGTTCGTCGAGGAGCTCGACGAGGTGCCGGTGGATGCCGTCGTCATCTTCTCGGCGCACGGGGTTTCGCGCGTCGTGCGCGAAGCCGCCGAGGCGCGCGGCCTTCGGGTGTTCGACGCGACCTGCCCGCTGGTCACGAAGGTCCACCTCGAGGTGGCGCGGATGCGCAGGGCCGGGCGCCAGGTGGTGATGATCGGCCACGCCGGCCATCCCGAGGTCGAGGGCACCATGGGCCAGTACGACGACGGCATCCACCTCGTCGAGGACGTGGCCGACGTCGCGACGCTCGCGCTCGACGTCGACACGCCGCTCGCGTTCGTGACGCAGACGACGCTGTCGGTCGACGACTGCAGCGAGATCATCGCCGCGCTCAAGGCGCGCTACCCGGCGATCGCGGAGCCGAAGAAGCAGGACATCTGCTATGCGACGCAGAATCGCCAGGACGCGGTCAAGTTCATGGCGCCGCAATGCGACCTCGTGCTGATCGTCGGCAGCCCGTCGAGCTCCAACAGCAATCGCCTGCGCGAGGTCGCGCAGAAGCAGGGCTGCGAGGCGCGACTGATCGGCTCGGCGGCGGAGCTCGACCCGCGCTGGCTGGCGGGAAAGCGTCGGGTCGGCGTCAGCGCCGGTGCGTCGGCGCCGGAAGTGCTGGTGCAGGCGCTGATCGCGGCGCTGAAGGCGCACGGCGTGCGATCGGTGCGTGCACTCGAGGGGGCGGTGGAGACGGTATCGTTCCCGCTGCCCAGGGAACTGGCGCGTCCGGCGCCGCCGACCGGCGGCGGCTGAACGCCGGTCGGCGTCAGGTCAGCGCCAGCATTTCGCGCTCGCGTCCGCACTCGACGAGTCGGTGGCCGACTTGTCGCCCCGGTGGTTGACGCGGAACTGCGCGCAGTCCGAGTCGTTCATCGCGGTGCCGAGCGGTACCGTCGCGAGCACGTAGCCGAGCGGCGGCATGCCGGGGGCGGGCGCGGCATCGGGCGTGTACGCGATGCGGAAGCGCGAGTTGGCGGCGCTGGTCGGGCCGTCCGGGTTCGAGTAGATCGGGCTGCCGGTCGCCGCCCCGTAGAGGACCGCGAGGTCGCCCGAGGTCGCCGGATAGCCCGCGTTCTGGGTGAAGCTGCGCTCGAGCAGCAGTGCGGCGCGCATCAGCGCGGCCTTGGCTTCGGCGCGCTGCGACTTGCGGATCTGGGCGGTATAGGTCGGATACGCGATCGACGCGAGGATCCCGATCACCGCGGCGGTGATCATCAGTTCGATCAGCGTGAAGCCGCGCTGGCGTCGAGCGCCGCACGAGCGCACGGCGCCGCGGGTGGCGCGCCGCCGGCCGGACGCACCGCAGGATTGCTGGATTGGAATCATCGTCGAAAAGCGCCTGGTTGGTGGGTTCTCTAGTGCCTGATCACTTCGCGCCACTGCACGCGTCCGATGCACCCGCCCGGCAGGCGTTGCGTCAGGATCAGGCCGGTGGTCGAACTCTGCGCACCGATCGGCGCGAGCCCGCCGCCGGCGCAGGCGTCGACCGCGGTGCCTGCGGAGGTGCCGCCGCCGAGCGAGTTGCTGCCGGCCGACTTCATGATCGTCATCTGGCCGAAGCCTCCGGTCGTCTCCCGCCTGCTCGCGAAGAACTGCTGCGGCGAGCCTCCAGCCGTGGTCGGCGGCAGGCCGAACGACGACTGGTCGCCCATCATCGAGCCGTTGCGGCCCTGGATCTTGCCGTTGGCGTCGCGATCGAATCCGCCGAATGCCGAGCGCCCGCCGGTCAGTGCCTCCAGCGCGTACTGGGCCTCGGCGCCGCCGCCTTCGCACGCGAGCGCCGACGGGATCGCGTTGACGAAGATCGCGAACGGCCCGACGAGCTCGGGGCGGTAGATGGCGCGCTCGCCGCTGGCGGTGCCGCCGGGCACGTCGAAGTACCAGCCGCGCTGGTTCGGCGCGGTTGTCGACGTGGGTCCGGTCGACAGCGGATTGGTGTTGCCGTAGACCAGGTTCGTGCGCGCGGTGTCGGTGTAGTTCGGCACGTAGGCGCTCGTGAGCGAGAAGTCGATCTGCCCGTTGTCGACGCTGCCGTTCGCGTACGCGCCGTTGCCTTCGCGGATGATTTCGCGTTGCGGCATCAGCGACGCCTTCGTCACCGTCGCCAGGCCGCCGAACACGCTCGGATCCTTGTCCCAGATGCCGTAGAGCGTCTGCTGCTGGTACACGGTGCCGGTGCCGCCGAGGTCGCTCGTTTCGAGCATCTTGCCGGTTCCCAGCACGACGAACACGCCTTCGAAGTTCGGTCCCACGGCGAGCGCCGGGGCCGCGGTGATCGGCTGCCGCGCACCGCTGCCGTCGGTTGCGACGAAGACCCGTTGCAGCGCGCCGGTCGCGGTCGACGTCAGCGTGCGGACGTCGACGCGCCACAGGTTGCCGAGCAGGTCGCCCGCGTACAGGTAGTCGGTTCGACCGTCGCCGTCCAGGTCGTAGCTGGCGATGCCGCCCAGCCCGTTCGGCCCGGTCGACGTGCCGGTGTCGCTCCCGGTGATGTCGATGCGCCAGTAGTCGCTGTTGCGCGTCCACTGCCCGCCGCTGCCGGTCGGGCCGCTGAGCTTGAGCACGAAGATCGACGCCTTGCCCGAGGTGTTGTAGGCGTCGTCGGGATGGGTCGCGTTGTATCCCGAGCCGAAGATCGCGACCCACTCGCCGCCTTCGAGCTGGCGCAGCAGCGGGTGGCCGAACACGTAGCCGAGCCGGTCGTCGTCGGCGTCGGTGAACTCCCACTTGACGATCGCGCCCGGATTCGCCTCGCTCGCGCCCGCCGGATTGGTCACGTCGAGCCCGAACACGCCCTGGCCGCCGCTGCCGAGCCCGCCGACCAGGTAGGTGCGCCACGTGCCGCCGACCTGGACGTCCTGGGTCGCGAGCTGCCCGTTCACCAGGTTGCGATGGATGTAGTCCTGCGCCGTCAGCGCGGCGAGGTTCTTGAAGGCCTTCGTCGGCACGTACGCGAAGACTTCATGGCCGTTGGTCGCGTCGAAGCCGTGGAGCATCCCGTCGTTGGCGCCGACGTAGAGCATCGGCGTGCGACTCGACTGCGCGGCGATGAACGAGAGGTAGCTCGCGCTGCCGATGCCGGCGGAGGGCTTGCCGACGTGCACCGGGCTGGAGTCGACGATGTCGCCGAGCACGGTCGCCGAGCGGCGCCGGAACTGCATCAGGCCGTCGCCTTCCAGCGACGGGTCCCCCCTCAGGTACGCGAGGCGATCGGCGCCCCGGCCGTCGGGTGCGGCGGCGTCGACGGTGTCGAGGTCCGCCTTCTGCGTCGTCGACAGGTTCGAGTACCGGAATGCCACCGGCGAGCGGGTGGCGCTGTTCATCGTGAGGATCCTGCGGTTGTCGTGATCGACGAGCCCGGCGGTCAGGTTCGCGGTCGCCGCGTTCCACGTCGGGTTGCCGATCGTGCCGTCGCTGCTGATCGGCAAGGCCTCGAGGCTGCCCGACCAGTCGCCGCTGTTGAACTTGGCCTGGTAGACCGCGGAACCGGCGACGATGCGCGTCGACGAGGACTGCAGCGTCGCGAGCGAGGACTGCTCGGAGATCAGCTGGAAGGTCCGTTCGAGGCCCAGCTCCAGGCCCAGCGGATTGTCGACCTTGAAGAAGTTGTCGGGCACGCCGTCGGGCTGGTCGGTGCCGGTGAAGTTGTTGCGCTTGTCGAACTCGGAGGGCTGGAACACGCCCGCCACCGGCGCGCTGGCGTCCGGCACGCCGTCGCCGTTGGCGTCCTCGAAGCCGCCGAGCAGCGACGCGTAGTAGAGCGGATCCTGCAGCGTCTTCGCCGGCGGCGTCGTCGACAGCGTGTAGGTCGCCGTCGTCGGCCCGTCGCCGACCTCGCAGTTGTTGCACCCGCCGGACGCGTTCACGCGGCCGGCCGTCGTCGAGACGACGCTCAGTGGCGGCGTCGGGTCGTTGTAGTCGAAGCCGATGATGCCGCTGTGGTAGTGCAGGCCGTCCTGCAGCGTGCCGCTGATCACGTAGCCGAAGCCCTGCGGGTTCGCGGTCGCGGCACCGATCGTGTCGGTCGTCACCGCGATCGTGCCGGTCGCGAGCGACATCTCGTAGTTGATGATCCCCCAGACGTCCATGTCGTAGTCGCCGCCGGCCTCGCTGTCCTCCCAGCTGACCATGATCTGGCCGTACGCGCGGTCCGGCGTCTCGACCTGCCGGATCACGCGCGCGTCGACCAGCGCGCCGCCGCCGCCGAAGGTGCCCTGCACCAGCCGGTACGCCGGCTGGATCACGACGCGCGGCACGGTCTCGCCCTCGAACTTGATCGGGATCCGCGGGATGCCGCCGGCGATCGAGATGCCGTAGGTCGACACGCGCAGCGCCGGGCGCTTCAGCTTGGCGGCGCTGGACGGCAGCGTGATGTCGGTGCGGACCTTGTTCGTGTGCGCGTGGTAGGCGAGCCCGGCCATCAGGTACGAGCCCGAGAGCGTCGGGCCCTCGGGGCAGATGCCGAGCGCTTCACCGAGCCCGGTCAGGCTCTTGCCGGAGCAGATGTTGTAGCCGGTGCTGCCCGATCCGCTGCCGTCGGCGTGGCCGTAGTAGTAGAGGCCGCTCAAGCCGAGCAGCGCGCCGGCGGCGTTGGTCAGCGCCTTCGGCGTGCCCGGCGAGCCGTCCATGAAGCTCGGCACCGGGATCTGGTTGTCGCCTTCGCTGGTCGAGACCGCGCCGTTCACCATCAGCACGTTGATCGGCGCGCAGTAGTTCTTGCGCGAGATCACCGAGGTCGAGGTCGTCGGCCACTTCGCCGTCGCGAGGCCGACGATGTACGGCTTGTCGTTGGCGTTGAAGGCCGGCGTCGCCGACGTCGCGCCGGCGAAGTAGCGCAGGCTTTCGTAGTAGATCTCCGACATCGGGTTGCCCCAGCTCTTGCACTCGCCGTTCGTGTTCAGTTCGCGCTGGTACGGGCAGTTGTCGTTGTTGACCGAGCTGTTGAAGTAGGTGCCGTCGTCGTAGCGATAGCCGACGATCTTGAGCTTCGAGAGCGTCGCGATGATCGATCCGCCCTCGAGCACGCCGTTCGGGTCGCCGGGGGCGACCGACGCCGGCACGCCGTCGGCGCCGATGTTCTTGAAGGTGCCGTCGGTCGCGCTGTTGATCTCGTCGTCGATCGGCGACACGTTCTTGCGCAGCACGCCGCCGGACAGGTTGCGTGCGTACGACCCGGTCATCAGCCCGAAGCGGATGCGGTCGGTCTCGCCGAACACCTGCAGCATGCCGATCGGCTTCGTGTTGCCGGCCGGGTAGGTCTTGCAGCGCTCGGTGCCGAGCAACGACGAGCGGCACGCCTCGACGCGGACGAAGTAGTCGCCCTTGCCGGCGACGCTGCCCTTTCCGGGCGAATCGAGCCCGCGGCTGCTGCGGCTGGGCGCGGACGGGAAGGCCAGCAGCCCCGAGAAGGTCGGGTCGTTGCCGCTGGACTGGTTGTCCCATAGGCACTGCCAGCGTTCCTGCGCGTTCCAGAGCGTGTAGTTGCCGCGCGCGACCTTCATCCGCGGCAGGTTCGTGTTGTTCTCCGACTGCTCCTGGATGCCGCTGTTCGCGCCGTCGGTCGTGTTGCAGATCGTGATGCCGCGGTCCTGGGCGTTGACCAGCGTCCACGTGCCGGTCGCGGAGATCGCGTTCGCGGCCGTCATGCCGTCGGGCAGGTAGACGTTGACCGCCTGCGTCTCAGGAATGCTCGACGGCTTGATCGACGTGATCCGCAGGCTGACGCCGCCGGTGACGTTGGCCTTGTCGGCGACCTTGCCGCGCACGTAGGCGCCGCCCGGCCCGTTGAGCTGCACCCAGTCGCCGTTGTCGAAGCCGGTGCCGCTGGCGATCCGCACGCGCTTGTCGGTGCTGTCGATCGAGCGGCTGTTCGTGAGCTGCGTCGCGTTGCCGCCGATCGGTGTCGCCGCGACCTCGATGCTCGCGTTCGAGAACGGCGTGAGCTGGTTCAGGTCGTTGGCGTCGTAGTACTTGGTGAACGAGTGCGCGTCGTTGGGCAGGTAGGCGCGCTCGAGGGTCGTGGTGCTCGCCGTGTCGCCGTCGCTGATGCCGCTGCCGTCGCCGTTGCTGCGGTTCGGCGATCGCAGGCCGCCGTAGAACACCTTTCGAAGCGCGTCCATCCGGGTCATCGTCGCCCAGTTCAGGAAGTTTCCGCTCCACTGCGACGACCCCGAAGGGCAGTACTTGGTCGACGTGTTCGCAGCCGGCTCGAAGCGGCGCGAGCCGTCCGAATAGGTGTAGCACTTGTAGCTGTCGAAGTAGCCGTAGTAGTCGATCGCGTGCTTGTACGTCGTGTCGGTGCTGCCGTCGCGGTCGATGTCGCTGAAGTCGTCGTAGGCCTTCTTGAACAGCTGCTGGTCCTTGGTGACCGCGAGCATCACGTACGGCGGGATCCGCTCGCCGACGAGGAACGGCGTGTCGAACAGGTTGATCAGCGGCGGCGAGAACGCGGCGTGCGAGGCCGGCACCAGCAGCGGCTGCCAGGTGGTCGCGAACAGCACCGCCGCGGCGATGCCGCGGCGAAGGGGCGTCGTCGGTCGTGCCGACGGCCCCTGTCGCGACACGCCGTCGAATGCGTCGGTCCTTGCGTTCATCTCAGTTCCCCAGGGAGAAGTACGACTGCAGGATCACTTCGGTGGCCTCGCCCGGCTGGCCCTGACGCGCGCCCCAGCCGATGGCGGTGACGCGGTAGATCGGATTCGGGCAGCTGTTGACGAAGCTGCTGGTCATGCCCTGGCCGCCGCCGTGAAAGCACAGGACCTCGATCACGTAGCGCGGCTGGCGCGGCAGCGGCGCCGTACCGTTCGGCGCCTTCAATTGCCACTGCGCCGACGTGGGGCGGGTGAAGGTGCCGAATTGCACCGACGCCGGGTTCGTCGTCGCGCGCAGCGCCGCGATCGCGACGGTGTTCGTGTAGTCCGGCTTCTCGCCGGGCACCGGCATGCACAGCCCGGTGCTCGAACAGGTACCCGGCGCGCCGCCGACGCCGAACCCGGTTTCGCCGTTGATCATCGGCGAACGCGCGGCGCAGCTCGGCACGTTCGTCGCGCACACGCCGAGGATGTCGCGCTCGCCGTCCCGCAGCGCGGCCTCGGCCGCCTCGAATGCGATCGCGCGGTCGCGCTGCTGCCCGACCATCCGCTCCTCGAGCGTGCCCATCTGCCAGGCAGCGGTGCCGAGCACCATGACGATCGCGAGCAGCATCAGCGAGATGACCAGTGCCGCGCCCCGTTCGCGCGCCGGGATGCGCGCCAAGATGCGCGCGCCGCCTTCGGTCCGGTTCATCGTCACATCGCTGCCGACCGGATCACGACGGTCGTCTCCACGGTGGTCCTGACGAAGCGGTCGGTGTACGGGCCGTAGGCTTCGCCGGCGAGGGTGTACACCTTGTTCGACGGCGCGGGTGCGATCGGCTCGCTGCTGCGAAACAGCAGGTGGAGCCTGATCGCCACGACGCGCATCGGGTCGATCGCCGCACTCCACGGCACGAAGTTCGACGCCGTCCGGCTCTCGTCGGAGTAGGTGCCGTAGAGCACCTGCATCGCCTCGACGTCGGGGATCAACGGCACGAATGCGGTGTTCGTCGGATGGTTCGGACGGGTGCACCCCAGCCACGGGCGCCCGGCGATCGACTGGATGCTGAAGCGGTTGCGCGACTGCACGTCGGCCCCGACCGCCTCGCCGACGCAGTCGACGATCGTGCCGTCCGCGCTGGGCGGCACAGTCGGCTGGTCGTTGCCGTTGTAGACCAGTTCGAGCGTGTCCGATGCCGCGCCGCCACCGTCGGTCCCCGCGACCGGCGCGAAGCTGAACGCCTGGACCAGCACCAGGTTCTGGTCGCGCAGGATCGGGATCCGCTTGTAGTTGCCCTGGCGCAGCGTGCGTTCGATCAGGCCGACGCCGATGCGGACGTTCTCGTGCAGTCGGCTGATCTCGTCCTGCGTCGAATACGACTCGCGCGAGCCGGAGTAGATGCCGACGACCGCGAGGATCACGAACGAGGAGAGCGCGAGCGACACCATCAACTCGACGATCGAGAAACCGCTGCTGCAGGCGCGCTGGCGGGCTGACGGGACCATGGCTCAGAACATCGGTGCGACGCGTGATACGAGCGAGCCGTAGCCCGCGAGCGAGGCGGTCGTGTTGCCGCGTTCGGTGCGGTCGTCGAGCCAGAGGATCTTCACCGCGAACATGCTGCCGAGACCGTCGCAGTTCGAGGTGATCGTGGTGCCGTCGAACGACGGGGCGCTTCCGGTCGTCCCCGAGTCGATGCAGACGATGCCGATGCCGCCGGGCAGGTTCTCGCTGATGCGCGCCTGCCAGGTCGACAGGTCGTCGACCGCCATCTCGTCGGGCTGGCAACCGAGGCTGCGGCACGCGGCGTTCGGCGTCGTGTAGCTCGGGTCGCCGTAGGCGGCGCGGGGGCGGTTGTAGCCGTTGCCGACGCTGGTCGCGCCCAGCGAACCCGTGAGGTTCGCGCGCATCCGGTCCGCCATGTCGGCCGCCAGGTTCAGCGCCACGCTGCGGTACTTCGAGCCGTCCGCCGTCTTCAGCGTGCTCAGCTGCATCGCGGCGACGCCGAGCATGCCGATCGACACGATCACGATCGCGACCAGCACCTCGAGCAGCGTGAAGCCGCCGGACTGCGCGCGGGGTCGGGTCGATCTCACGGCTGCACCGTCGTCGTGAGCCTGCCGATCGCCGAGATGCTCAGGTCCCGGCCCTTGATCGACGCGTGGCGGATCGCGAAGCTCACGATCACGCCGTTCAACGCGGCGCCGGCGGGCATGTACGTCACCGTGCTCGGCGCCGGCGCCTTGGTCAGCGCGAGCGAGGCGTCGACCGCGTCGCGCGCCCTGAGGATCTGGTCACCCGCCTCGATCGTGCCGGCCGACGCGCCGTTCGTGTCCCGAAACACCAGCCAACCGTTGTTCCAGTCGGTGCCGCAGGAGGTTGCCGTCGCGCGCGGGCACAGGCTCACGCGGCTGCCGGTGCGCACCGCTTCGGCGCGGGCGAAGTTCAGGTCCGATCCGAGATCCGTCGACAGCGACCGGATCGCCGCGCCCGCCATCATCTGGGTGAAGCTCGGCGCGGCCAGCGTGCTCAGGATCGCGATGATCGTCAGCGCGACGAGCATCTCGATCAGCGTGAAGCCCCCCGTGCCGGCGCGCGGGCACGCGCGGCGCGGGCCGTCGGCGCGGCCGCGCGCAGCGGTCGCTGCCTGCGTCCAGGCGACGCGAACGCGCGCGCAAACGGCAATGGGGTGACCGCCCGGATCGGGCCATCGGAATGTCATGCCGCCCACGATATGCGCGAGGGGCCGGGCACACGATCCTGATGCGACCGGTGGCGTGCACGCGGGTACGGACGGGGCTCAAGTTTGGCCGAAGCAGACGAATCGACAGACGAACCGACGGACGGTCCGGTCGGCTAGGCCGGGCGCGGTGCAGGGGCCCGGTTGAAGGCGGCGGGCGCGATTCGCTCCGAAGGCATCGACCGTGCCTCGTCGCGCCCATAGGTGACATAGTTCATTTGAACTATGTACTGCGCGAGCAGCGCTGCTAGTCTGGAGAAGTGCGCCATCTCAAGACCTCGTCAGAGCCTCACTAGAAGCCCAGCGCAATGGATTCGGATACCCTCGGATTGATCTACGACGCCGCATTGGATCCCGCTCGCTGGGCAGATGCGATTGCAGGCGTGGCGCGATTCTGCAACAGCGAAGGTGGGCAGATCCTGCTCTGGAACGAATTCGGCGCGGCGCCCGTCTTCAGTCTGAATGTGGGCGGCGCGTCAGACCCGGCGTTCGCCGATGCGCTTTATGCGCAGCGCTATGGCGCGATCGACCCGCGACGGGAGTACGCGCTAAGCCTGCCGGCCGGTCAGTGGATGGCATGTCACCAAATTTGCGATGATCGGTTCGTCGCCCGCAGCGAGTTTTATCAGGACTACTTCATTCCGATCGTCAATGCCCGATACATGTGCGGCACCCGCCTTGCCGACGAAGCAGGCATCCACGCGATGCTCGCGATCGCGCGGCGCCGGGGCCCTCGCTCGAAGCCGTTCGACGACGCGACGCTCGCGGCGCTCGGGAGACTGACCCCGCACTTGACTCGCGCCGCGAATCTGCACCTGCGGATCGCGAAGCTGACAGGCGAACTTTCCCATCGTGAAGCTGCGCTCGATCGGCTCTCGATCCCGATGTTCACGACGGATCAGGACGGGCGTGCGCTGCACATGAACCGATCCGCGGAGGATCTCGCCGCCGTCCCGAATAGTCGGCTGAGCTTGAAGGCCGGTCGCCTGTGTTCACCCCAGGCCGATGACGACGTGAAGCTGCGCTCGGCGATCCACTCGGCGGTGACGGCATCGACCGGCACGTCCTTGTTGCTCGGTTCGGACTCTGCTGCCCCGGTTCTGTGCACCATCGTTCCGCTCAGCGAGCGGTCCGCGCACCTCAGGGCGCAGGCGCAGGCGGTCGCGCTGATTCTCGTCGGCGACCGAGCACTCGACGGCTCGTTCGAGCAGCGACTGCTCGAACAGGTCTTCGCGCTGACACCGGCCGAAGCGCGGCTCGCGCTCGGGTTGGCGACGGGCTCATCGCCGGCTGACTACGCGCTGGCGCACCGCGTATCGGTCAACACGGTACGTGCACAGTTGCAGGCGATCTACCAGAAGCTCGGTGTCAAGCGTCAAGGTGCCGTGATTGCGATGCTTCAGCGGCTTCTGCCCCCGCTGCGCGAACCGGAGTAGCGATCGACGAACGCTTGGTACGCCGGGTCGAGCCATCTTTAACGAGACGTCGCAAGGCGTCGATTGAAAGTGGTGCCGCTTATCTGACTCGAACAGATGACCTACCGCTTACGAAGCGGTTGCTCTACCGACTGAGCTAAAGCGGCATGCCCTTCAATCGTTCCCCGCCCGTGCAGGCGAGCCCTCAATGATAGCAGCACCGTAGCCGCCGCCGGGTTCGACCCCCGGCGGCGCGTGTCTGGCGAGGAACACGTCGATCGTCGGGTAGCGGAGTCGCAGGCGCAGTTCCCGGGCCAGCCGGGTCGCGAGCAGCCGCCGCGACTCGGCGAGAAAGCTGGCGGCCATCGGCGACAGCTGCTCCGCGAGGGCGGCGCGCGCAAGCCGCGGGCAGGGGGGGAGGCCGGCCCACGCGGCGATCCGGTCCATGTAGTCGCCGACCCGCAGGTCCGACGCGTCGACGACGTTGTAGACGCGGCCGCTGCGCCCGCGCAGCATCGCGACGACGGCGGCCCGGGCGAGATCGCCGGCCTCGATGTGGTTCGTGTGGACGTCGTCGGGCGCCGCCGGAACCGGCGTGGCACGGGCGATGCGATCGAGCGGCAGGCGGTTCGCCGCGTAGATGCCCGGCACGCGAAGGATGCACGCGGGTAGCGGAACGGGGGCCGGGAACGCACCCTGCCACCGACCCGAACCGTCGCGTCCGAGCCGGCCGTCGCGACGCCGGCCGCGAAGCGTGCGCTCGGCGTCGACCCGGCGCCATGCCCGGTCGGTCGCCGGCGAGACCGGCGTCGCCTCGCCGGTCTCGCGGCCCCCGCGGTCGCCGTAGACGCCGGTGGTCCCGACGTAGACGATCCGGCGCATCGGATCGATCCGGCGCATCGGGTCGGCGCGTCGCGCGCCCGCCGGCCTGCGCCACGCGACGCACCACGCACGGGTCAGCGGGTCGATCGGGCGGCCGTCGGCGTCGGCGCATCCGGTCGGCGGCGGCGCGGCGTGGAGCGCGTGGCGCGCGAGGCCTTCCAGCCTGCGCCTCGACCGCGCGGCGGGGGTCTGCGCGACGAGCGCAACGGCGCCAGCCTCGCGCACGCGCTGCGCGCTCGCCTCGCTGCGAACGATGCCGAAAACGCGCCAGCGACCGTCGAGCAGCCGCGCGACGCGCTGCCCGACGTCCCCGCAGCCGACGATCAGCAGCCGCCGGCGGCGAAAGCGTCGGGGCAGCGCCCGGGAAGGTCGGCGCCGGACTGACATAATCGACCCTGAGGCCTTCAAGACGACTCCCTGGAACGACCGATGTCCTTCACCGTCACCCTTCAGCCCTCTGGCAAGACTTTCGAACTCGATGGCGAAACCCCCATTCTAGAGGCGGCGCTCAAGCAGGGCCTGGTGCTGCCGTATGGGTGTCGAAATGGCGCCTGCGGCTCGTGCAAGTGCCGCGTCGTGTCCGGCACGACCGTGCAGGGCGCGCATCAGGCGAATGCGTTGACGCCGGCCGAGGCGGCGCAGGGCTACGGCCTGATGTGCTGCAGCCTGGCGGCGTCGGACCTGACGATCGAGGCGAGGGTCGTCACCGCGGTCGGCGACGTGCCGATCCGCAAGCTGCCGTGCCGCGTGCAGGCGATCGAGAACCTCGCGCCCGACGTCAGGCTGCTGCGCCTGCAGTTGCCGGGCAGCGAGCGCTTCCAGTACCTGGCCGGCCAGTACGTCGACCTGCTGCTGAAGGACGGGAACCGACGCAGCTATTCGATGGCGGCCGCGCCGGACACGATCGACGGCGTCGAACTCCACGTCCGCCACATTCCCGGCGGCCGATTCACCGACGCGCTGTTCGGTGCGACGGAGCCGGCGCTCAAGGTCCGCGACATCCTCCGGCTCGAAGGGCCGCTGGGCACCTTCTTCCTGCGAGAGGATTCCGACAAGCCGATCGTGCTGCTCGCGAGCGGCACCGGCTTCGCGCCGATCAAGGCGCTGGTCGAACAGGCGCGGCTGAAGGCGGAGCGCACGCGGTCCGGCGGCGGCCGGATGCGGCCGATGACGCTCTACTGGGGCGGCCGGCGCCCGCACGATCTTTACATGGACGCGCTGTGCAGGCAGTGGGCGAGCGAGATCGAGGGATTTCGCTACGTGCCGGTCGTCTCGGATGCGCTGCCGGAAGACGACTGGCACGGACGGACCGGCTTCGTCCATCGTGCGGTGCTCGAGGATCTGCCCGATCTGTCCGGCTACCAGGTCTACGCCTGCGGCGCGCCGATCGTCATCGACTCGGCGCGCAAGGCGTACGTCGGCGACTGCGGCCTGCCGGAAGCGGAGTTCTTCGCCGACGCATTCACGACGGCGGCCGATGCGGCCTAGGCCGTCGCCCGGCGTCTACCCGATCCAACTGGAGCAATGACGACATGAAGCAGCATTTCATCGGCGGCGAATGGGTGGCGGCGAGCGACGGCAGGACGCTGCCGGTGATCGATCCCGGCACCGGCGAGGCTTTCGACACCCTGGCGCGCGGCACCGCCACCGACATCGACCGGGCGGTCGGCGCCGCACGGCGGGCCCTCGACGGCGACTGGGGCAGGATGACCGCGGTCGAGCGCGGGCGCATTCTGCACCGCATGAGCGTGATGATCCTCGAGCGCGCCGAGGAACTGTCGCAGCTCGAGGCGCGGGACACCGGCAAGCCGCTCACGCAGGCTCGCAACGACATCCAGGTCGCGGCGCGCTACTGCGAGTTCTACGCCGGCGGCGCCGACAAGGTCCACGGCCAGGCGATCCCGTACATGAACGACTACCACGTCGTGGTGCTGCGCGAGCCGTATGGCGTCACCGCGCACATCCTGCCGTGGAACTACCCGGCACAGATGTTCGGCCGCTCGGTCGTGCCCGCGCTCGCGACCGGCAATGCCCCGGTGCTCAAGCCGTCCGAGGACGCGTGCCTCACGCCGCTCGCGTTCTGCGACATCGCGCGGGAGGCCGGCCTGCCGCCCGGTGCGCTGAACGTCGTGACCGGCCTCGGCGAAGAGGCGGGGGCGGCGCTGATCGCGCATGGCGACATCGACTTCGTGTCGTTCACCGGATCGCCCGAGGTGGGCACGATCGTGCAGAAGGCGGCGGCAGAGCGGCACATCAAGTGCGTGCTGGAGCTCGGCGGCAAGTCGCCGCAGATCGTGTTCGAGGACGCCGACCTCGACCGCGCGACGCCGTTCATCCTGAAGGCGATCACGCAGAACGCCGGCCAGACGTGCTCGGCGGGCAGCCGGCTGCTGGTCCAGCGATCGATCCACGAGCGCTTCGTCGAGCGGGTCGTCGCGCAGTTCGCGCAGTCGGTCGCCGGCACGCAGCAGATGGACCGCGATTGCGGCCCGCTGATCAATGCGAAGCAGAAGGCACGGGTCGAGGGCTTCATCGAGCGCGCGAAGGCGTCGGGCATCCGGATGCTCGCGCAGGGCCGCATCGCCGACGGCGTGCCGAAGGGCGGGTACTACGTCGCGCCGACGCTGTTCGGGGACGTGCCGCGCGATCATCCGCTCGCGTGCGACGAGGTGTTCGGCCCGGTGCTCGCGGTGATCCCCTTCGACGACGAGGCCGATGCGCTCGCGCTCGCGAACGCGACCGACTACGGGCTGATCGCGGGCGTCTGGACGCGAGACGGCGCGCGCCAGACCCGGATGGCGAAGGGCCTGAAGTGCGGACAGGTGTACCTGAACACCTACGGCGCCGGCGGTGGGGTCGAACTGCCCTTCGGCGGCGTGAAGAAGAGCGGCCACGGGCGCGAGAAGGGCTTTCTCGCGCTCGAGGAGTTCTGCGTGATCAAGACCGTGGTGCAGTACCACGGCGCGTGAGATCCGGGGAGAACCAACGATGAAACTCGAGAACAAGGTGGCGATCGTCACCGGTGCGGCCAGCGGCTTCGGCGCCGAGATCGCGCGCCAGTACGCGGCCGAGGGTGCGAAGGTCGTGCTGGGCGACATCGACTTCGACGGTGCGAGGGCGGTGGCCGAGTCGCTCGGCGGACGTGGCCACGCCGTGCACTGCGACGTCTCGAAGAAGGCCGACATCGACGCGCTGGTCGCGCAGACGGTGTCCACGTTCGGCACGCCGTACGTCGTCGTCAACAACGCCGGCTGGACGCACCGCAGACAGCCGCTGCTCGACGTCGACGAGGCGACCTTCGACAAGGTCTACGCGATCAACGTCAAGTCGATCTTCCTGATGGTGCACGCGGTCGTGCCGCTGATGCGCAAGGTGCGCGACGGTGTCATCCTGAACATCGGCTCGACCGCCGGCATCCGGCCTCGCCCGGGGCTGACCTGGTACAACAGCAGCAAGGGCGCGGTGAACCTGATGAGCAAGTCCCTCGCGGTCGATCTCGGACCCGACAACATCCGATGCAACGCGATCTGCCCGGTGATCGGCGTGACCGGCCTGCTCGAGGCGTTCATGGGCGCGCCGGACACGCCGGAGAATCGCGCGCAGTTCGTGTCGACGATCCCGCTCGGACGGATGTCGACGCCGATCGACATTGCGCGCGTCGCGGTGTTCCTCGCGAGCAAGGACGCCGAGTTCATCACCGGTGTGGAGTTCCCGGTCGACGGCGGCCGTTGTGTCTGAGCCGCGACTCGAGGACTGGGTCGGGCGACGCGAGTCGCGGGTCGATCGCATCACGCCCGCGCCGCTCGCTGCGCTGGCCGCGACGCTCGACCTGCCTGAGGTGCCGAAGCTCGCGGCGGGTGCGATCGCGCCGCTCTGGCACTGGCTCTACTTCCTGCCGCTCGCGCGCGCGAGCGAGCTCGGCACGGACGGCCATCCGCGGCGTGGCGGCTTCCTGCCGCCGGTGCCGCTGCCCAGGCGCATGTGGGCGGGCGGCCGCCTGCGCTTCGACGCGCCGCTGCGGGTCGGTGACGACGTCGTGCGCGACTCTCGCATCCTGTCGGTGGAGCGCAAGCACGGCAAGAGCGGCGCGCTGGTGTTCGTGGTCGTGCGCCACGAGTTCCGCGTCGGGGGCGTGACGTGCCTGAGCGAGGAGCACGACATCGTGTACCGCGACAATCCCCCGACGCCGCCCGAAGGGTCGGGATCGACGGCGGGCACCGCGGCCGGCGCAGCGGCAGTGCCTGCCGGCGCCGCCGCACCGACCGACGAGACTTTCTCCCGCCGCGTCGAGCCCGATCCGGTGCTGCTGTTCCGCTACTCGGCGCTGACCTTCAACGGCCACCGCATCCACTACGACCGCAGCTACGTCACCGGCGTCGAAGGTTATCCGGGGCTGATCGTCCACGGCCCGCTGATCGCGACGATGCTCGCCGAGCTGGCGCGTTCGCAGGCACCGGATGCGACGATGCGTTCGTTCGAATTCCGCGCGTCGAATCCGATCTTCGACATCCACCCGTTCGCCGTGTGCGGCAAGCCGGTCGCGGTCGATGCGGCGGTCGACGGCGACGCGCGCGTCGCCTTCGACCTGTGGGCACGCGATCACCGCGGTGCGCTCGCGATGCGCGCGCGCGCCGTTTTCCACGCATGAAGAGGATGCATCGATGATCGAACAGGCGCCCGACCAGTACCAGGAGATCCGTGACGCGGTCCGCGCGCTGTGTGCCGACTTTCCGGACGAGTACCACCGCGGGATCGACGCCGCACGCGGCTACCCCGAGGCCTTCGTCGACGCGCTGACGAAGGCGGGCTGGATGGCCGCGCTGATACCGCAGGAGTACGGCGGGTCCGGCCTCGGGCTGGCAGAAGCCTCGGTGATCATGGAGGAGATCAACCGCGCCGGCGGCAACTCGGGCGCGTGCCACGGCCAGATGTACAACATGGGCACGCTGCTGCGTCACGGCTCGCCGGCGCAGAAGCAGCGCTACCTGCCGAAGATCGCGACCGGCGAACTGCGACTGCAGTCGATGGGCGTGACCGAGCCGACGACCGGCACCGACACGACGAAGATCAAGACCACGGCGGTACGCGACGGCGACCGCTGGCGAATCAACGGGCAGAAGGTCTGGATCTCGCGCATCCAGCACTCCGACCTGATGATCCTGCTCGCGCGCACCACGCCGCTCGCCGAGGTCCGGCGCAAGAGCGAGGGCATGTCGATCTTCATCGTCGACCTGAAGCAGGCGATCGGCAACGGCCTCACGGTGCGCCCGATCGCGAACATGGTCAACCACGAGACCAACGAGCTGTTCTTCGAGAACCTGGAGATCCCCGCCGAAAACCTGATCGGCGAGGAGGGCAGGGGGTTCCGATACATCCTCGACGGGCTCAACGCCGAGCGCGCGCTGATCGCCGCCGAGTGCATCGGCGACGGCTACTGGTTCATCGACCGCGTGACGCGCTACGTCAGCGAGCGCGAGGTCTTCGGCCGGCCGATCGGCCAGAACCAGGGCGTGCAGTTCCCGATCGCCGAGGCGTACATCGAGATCGAGGCGGCGAACCTGATGCGCTGGAAGGCCTGCGAGCTGTTCGACGCGGGCAAGCCATGCGGTGCGCAGGCCAACATGGCGAAGCTGCTCGCGGCCAAGGCGTCGTGGGAGGCGGCGAACGCATGCCTGCAGTTCCACGGCGGCTTCGGCTTCGCCCACGAGTACGACGTCGAGCGCAAGTTCCGCGAGACGCGGCTGTACCAGGTGGCGCCGATCTCGACGAACCTGATCCTCTCCTACGTCGCCGAGCACGTGCTGGGGCTTCCCCGCTCGTTCTGAGGGGCTCCGGCCGCATCCGCAACCCGAGATCCGACTTCGTCATGACGCGATACCGTTCCTGGCTCTTCGTCCCCGGCAGCCGCCCCGACCGATTCGACAAGGCGCTCTCCGCCGGTGCCGACCAGGTGATCGTCGACCTCGAGGATGCCGTCGGTCCCGCCGACAAGGTGACCGCGCGCGACGCGCTCGCGCGCTGGCTCGACACGCCCGGGCCGTCGATCGTCGTTCGCATCAACGGTGCCGACACCGAGTGGTTCGCCGACGATCTCGCGTTGCTGCGCCGCCCGCGGGTCGCGCAGGCGATCCTGCCGAAGGCCGAGTCGGCCGAGCAGATCGCCGCCACACGGGCGGCATTCGGGGCCGCCCGGGCCTCGGATGCCGCGGTGCACGCGCCGGTCGTCGCGCTGATCGAATCCGCGCTCGGCATCGCGCGGCTCGCGTCGCTCTGTGGCGCGCCGGGCCTGTCGCGCCTCGCGTTCGGCACGATCGATTTCCAGGCCGATCTCGGCATGCGCGGTGCGACCGAAGACGATCTCGCGCCGTGGCGCACCGAGATCCTGCTGCGCACCCGGCTGGCCGGCATTGCCGCACCGCTCGACGGTGTCAGCACCGCGATCGACGATGCGACCGCACTCGCGACCGACATCGCGCGGGCCCGGCGGCTGGGTTTCGGCGGGAAACTCTGCATCCACCCGCGCCAGGTCGCAGCCACCAACGCGGGATTCGCGTCCACGCCCGACGAAATCGCGTGGGCGAGACGGGTGATCGACGCGGCCGAGGCCGCGGGCGGCGGCGCGGTCGCCGTCGACGGCAAGATGGTCGATCGGCCGGTGCTGCTGCGTGCGCACGCGGTGCTGGCCGAGGCGCCCTGAACGGCGCGCCGGCCGGCGCGCGCCCCGCTACGGGCGGCGCGGGTCCTTGTGCAGCCTGCCGTCCTTCATGATCAGCTTCAGGCGCGTCGGCCCCACCAGCACCGAAGGGTCGGCTAGGGGATCGCCGTCGACCAGCAGCAGGTCGGCGAAGGCGCCCGCCTGCAGGACACCGATCTCGCCCGGATGGCCCATCAGTTCGCCACCGGTCCGCGTCGCGGCGACCAGCGCTTCGCCCGGCGTGAAACCGAAGAATCGGACGAAGTGGCCGATGTCGCGCGCATTCTGCCCCATCGGGGTCATCGCGAAGCCGTAGTCGCCGCCGACGACGATGCGTACGCCGCGCTTGCGCAGTTCCCGATAGGTTTCGCAGGTCCGCTCGAACCCGCGATCCAGCCCCAGCATGCGGACGCTTTCGGGCGACATGCCCGAGCTCGCGGCGTCGTGCACGCAGTTGTACAGCAGGCCGACCGCCGGACCGACGAAGATGCGATCCTTCGCGGCTTCGAGCAGGTCGATCGCTTCGGCGTCCGCCGACTCGCAGTGGTAGATGCAGTCGACGCCCAGGCGAACCGCGCGCTTGACCGACTCGGCCGCTCTCGAGTGGCTCGACACCCGCTTGCCGAAATCGTGCGCGGTCTCGACGGCCGCCGCGATCTCGGCGTGCGACATCGCGGTCACCGCGGCTTTCGCGTGCGGCACGAAATCGTCGCCCGAGATGTTGATCTTGATGGTGTCGACGCCTTCGCGCGCGCACAGGCGCACGGCGCGCCGGATCTCGTCCGGCCCGTCGGCGATCATGCCGAAGCTCTCGGCGTGGAGATGCAGGCGACGTTCGTCGCCCAGCCCCGCGGTGACGGTGATCTCGGGGCTGGCCGCCTTCAGCCGTGGCCCGGCGAGCAGGCCCGCCTCGATCTCGTTGCGCACGACGACGTCCAGGCGCAACTTGGCCGAGGCGGCCGAGTACGCGCTGGTGAAGCCATGGTCGAGCAGGAGCGTGGCGTTGCGGCAGGTTCGCAGCAGGTGCTCCTCCACCGGAATCTCGCCGAGCTCCTTGTTCTGCGCGATGCCGACGAAGCTGAGGTGCGCGTGGCCTTCGACCAGTCCCGGCATCAGGAACTGGCCGGCGCAGTCGATCACCTGCTCGGCGCGACTGCGGTCGATCCGCTCGCCCGCGCGGGCGAGTGCCGCGATGCGGTTGCCCTCCACGAGCAGTTCGCCGGGGAGCGGCGGCGCGTCGGGCGACGATTCGGGCCTCGCGTCCCAGATGCGTGCGTTGGTCAGCAGGATCGACGACATGGGCACTCCTCGCGTTCGGTGGTCCGGGGGGCGGCGACGGGCCGGGTCGGTCGCCGGGTCAGTGGCCGGGTCAGGGGCCGGGTCAGGGGCCGTGGCGCGCGCCGCGGCCGTAGGCAAGCAGCATCACGACGATCACCGAGCCGTAGATCATCTGGCGATAGGCCTCGTGCATCTGCATCACCGACAGGATCGATTGCAGCACGGTGATCAGCACCACCCCGGCGACGGTACCGGCATATGAGCCCTTGCCGCCGAGGATGTTGGTTCCGCCCAGCACGACGGCGGCGATCGCCGGCAGCAGATACGCGTCGCCCATCGCCTGGTAGGCCTTCGTCGAATACCCGGCGAGCAGGACGCCCGCCAGCGCGGCGAGCGCGCCCGACATCGCGAAGGCGATGACCAGCACGCGCCGGGTGTCGATTCCGGAGAGGTAGGCGGCACGCTCGCGGTTGCCGATCGTGTAGATCCGGCGTCCGAGCGTGGTGCGATTGAGCACGAACACCAGCACCACGCCGACCATCGCCCACACGATCAGCGCGTTCGGGATGCCCAGCAGCGGCCTCTGCGTGGCGATGTAGTGCATCGCGTCGGTCGCGTGATCCTGCGGCGCGAATCCCCCGGTGTGCAGCACCATGAAGCCCTGGGCGACGGCATTGGTCCCGAGGGTGAAGATCATCGACGGGATCCTGAGGTACGCGACGCCGAGGCCGTTCACGACGCCGAAGAGCGCGCCGCAGGCGATGCCGAACGGTATCGCGGCGAGATGGCCGTCCGCGAACCACCCGCTGATCGCCGTCGACATCATGCCGCCGACGGTGACCACCCACGGGATCGACAGGTCGATGTGGCCGAGCAGGATCACGATCATCGCGCCCGAGGCGATGATCCCGAGGAACGACGCGACCATCAGCTGCTGCAGCAGGTAGTCGGACGACAGGAAGTTGCTCGAGTAGAGGCTGCCGACCGCCAGCAGCAGCAGCGTGCAGCCGAACACGACGAGCGCGGCAGGATCGATCCAGCGAGACACCGCCGCGTGGCGCCTCGCCCATGGACTCGCGGCGGGCCGATCGGGTTCCCGAGGCAGGTTCGACGGGTCGACCGACGGCACGCTCACCCGAAGACCTCGAGCCGGTTGCGGACCTTGATCAGCCTGAGCGAGCCGAGGCTGACCGCCGCCAGCAGCACGATGCCCTGGAACAGCGGTTGCCACAGCGCGGGAAGATCGAAGACGAACAGCAGGTCTCCGATCGTGCGCAGCACGAAGGCGCCGAAGATCGAGCCGACGGCGCTGCCGGCCCCGCCGAACAGCGAGGTGCCGCCGATGACGACCGCTGCGATCGAATTGAGGGTGTAGGTGCCGCCGAGCGACGACGAGGCTTCGCCGGAATACGTGACGAAGGTCAGCAGCAATCCGGCGAGGGCGGAGAGGAAGCCGGCCAGCGTGTACGCGAGGAGTTTCGCGCGCCGGACGTCGACCCCCGACATGTAGGCCGCGACCTCGTTCGAGCCGATCGCGTAGGCGGCCCGTCCGATCACCGAGCGACGGTAGGGCAGCCACACGGTCAGCACGACGACGAGCAGCACGACCAGCATCGTCGGCACGGTGTCGAACAGCGTACCGGTGAGGGCGTCGGCGAGCGCCTCGTCGACCTGGCCGCCCGGTGACGGCCGCACCTTCAGCGCGACGCCGTAGTACACCGCGCCGGTCGCGAGCGTCGTGATGATCGGCTGCAGGCGTCCGTGCACGACGATCAAGCCGTTCAGCAGCCCGCAGGCGAGCCCGGTGGCCAGCACGATGGCGATGCCGAGCGCGACCTCGAACGCACTGCCGTGCACCAGCGTCGACGCGAGGCAGTTGGCCAGGATGAAGACCATGCCCACCGACAGGTCGAGGCCGGCGGTCAGCACCGGCAGCGTCTGTGCCATCGCGAC
The DNA here is from genome assembly GCA_050248115.1 of Lautropia sp. Taxonomy (GTDB): domain Bacteria; phylum Pseudomonadota; class Gammaproteobacteria; order Burkholderiales; family Burkholderiaceae_E; genus Lautropia. Next base: position 507,194 of record JBFWSZ010000002.1, on the reverse strand, counting down.
GAGCGCGAGCAGCACGGCCTTGTTCGCCGCGGTCGTTGCGACGCCCGGCGTGAGCCCGGCGGAGTGGTTCGCGATATAGAGACCGAACATCAGCACGAACACCACGAGCGCGAGCAGCGTGCCCTTGTGCTCGGCGAGCCGGTACGACCATTCGCCGGCCGTCGTGCCGAGGCTCGGGCGCACCGGCGCATCGCCTGCGGAGGGCGCGACCGGCTCGCGGGGCACGCGCTCGCTCATGCCGCCTGCCCGCTTCGAGCGTCGAGCGGCAGGTTGAGCGCGCTCGCGACGAGCGCGCGCTCGGTGATCTCGGTGCCCGAGAGCACGCGCGTGATCGCGCCGTTGTACAGCACCGCGACGCGGTCGCAGCAGCCGATGAGTTCGTCGTAGTCGGTCGAGTAGAACAGGATCGACGCGCCGCCCGCCGCGAGCCTGCGCAGCAACTGATAGATCTCCTGTTTGGTGCCGACGTCGATGCCACGGGTCGGGTCGTTCAGCAGGATGATCCGCGGCGAGGTCATCAGCCATTTGGCGATGACGACCTTCTGCTGGTTGCCGCCCGACAGCGACCCGACCGGCTGGTCGACGCTGCCGACCTTGATCTTGAGCACGTCGATCATGCCGCCGATGCGTTCCGATTCTAGGCGACGGTCCACGATGCCGGCGCGGCTGACCGAGTCCAGCGCGGCGACGGTCAGGTTCTCGCGAACGGACATCGCCAGCATCAGGCCCTCCGTCTTGCGATCCTCCGGGATCATCGCCATCCCGATCGCCGGATCCTTGGCCGCCTGCGGACTGCCGGGCGTCACGGCGCGGCCGTCGATCCTGATCGTGCCGGTCACGCCGATCAGCACGCCGAAGAGTGCCAGCAGCAGCTCGCGCTGGCCCTGGCCGTCCAGGCCGCCCAGGCCGACGATCTCTCCCTTGCCGAGCGACAACGTGATGCCGTTGAGCCGTCCATCCCACGCGAGGTCGCGGACCTCGAGCGCGGGCGGCGCGTCGGTCGCGATGGGCGCGTCGGGCTTCGGCGGGAACACGTGCCGGTATTCGCGCCCGATCATCATCTCGACGACCTCCTCGTCGCGCCGGGTGCCGTTCTCGAACTGGCCGACGGTCCGGCCGTTGCGGAATACGGTGCAGTCGTCGGCCAGGCTGCGGATCTCGTTCATCCGGTGCGAGATGTAGACGATCGCCATGCCTTCGGTGCGAAGGCGCGCCAGTATGCCGAGGACCTTGTCGACGTCGGCCGCGGTCAAGGCCGAGGTCGCTTCGTCGAGGATCAGGACGCTCGGATTGCGCGACAGCGCCTTGGCGATCTCGACGATCTGTCGTCGCGACAGCGACAGGTCGGCGACGCGTGCGCGAGGGTGGATGTCGTCCGCGCCGATCCTCGCGAGCGCGGCCTCGGCGATCCGTCGCTGGCGCCCCGCATCGATCAGCCCGAACCGGCGCGGGGGCGCGGCGATGCAGATGTTGTCGGCGACACTCAGGTCGGGCATCAGCGACAGTTCCTGGAAGATGCAGACGATGCCGGCATCGCTGGCCTCCCACGGGCCGGCAAAGCGCTGGCGCCGGCCGTCGAGCAGGATCTCGCCGGCGTCCGGCCGGGTGACGCCCGCCATGATCTTGATCAGCGTCGACTTGCCGGCGCCGTTCTCCCCGAGGATCGCGTGGATCCTGCCGCGGTCGCAGGAGAAGGACGCGTCCTCGAGCGCGCGCACCCCACCGTAGCGCTTGGTGATCCCGGTCATGCGAAGCAGCGCGCCGTCGATCGGCGCGCCGTCGCGCGATGCCGGCGGCGCCTCGCGCATCAGGCGACGCCGGGCGCTGCGGGAGCCGCCATCGGGCCGCCCGCGCTCAGTTGTTCGACTCGGACTTGCCCATGATCTCGCGCGCCGTGATGTTCACGTTGCAGGGCGGGAACTCGTTGGGCGTGAAGAAGTTGTCGGTCAGCTCGGGGTAGTAGTTTTCGCCCGCCTTGAAGTTGGGATGCTCGACGTACGGGATGGGCACCGCGATCATCTGCGGCAGCACCTTGCCCTGCAGTGCTTCGAGGCCCGCCTTCATCGCGATCGCGACGAGGCCGGGAGACTGCCCGCCCGATGCGCACAGCAGTCCCTCCTTCGAGTGCTTGTCGCACAGCTTGCGGAAGCCGTTCTCGGCCTCGCCCGCGACCGGCACGAACGGATGCTTCGCATCGATCATCGCGCGCACGACGCCCGTCGATCCGCCCTGCACCGCGATGCCGTCGAACTTCTTGTGGATCGCGATGGCGTCCGCGGTGACCTTCTGCGCCGTGCCGTCGTCCCAGTTGCCGACGACCTCGACGATCTCGAACTTGTTGCCGGCGGCTTCCATCAGCTTGCGAAAGCCGTCGTGGCGGTCGCGATCGACCGAGTTGCCCGGCAGCCCGCGGACCTCGAGGATCTTGCCGGTCCGTGCCGGGATGTTCTTGATGAGCCACTTGGCCATCAATCGGCCGAGCTCCGTCTGGTCCTCGTTGACCATCAGGACCTGGTCCGAGTCGAGCACGTTGTCGAAGGGCACCAGCACGACGCCGGCCTTGTTCGCGCGGCGGATCACCGGGCCGAACGAGGTCGGGTTGACGGCGATCGTCACGATCGCGTCGTAGCCCGAGTTGATGAAGTTGTCGATCGCGCCGAGCTGCGACGCGACGTCGGTGCCGGTGGAGACGACCTTCAGCTCCTTGATCAGCGGCTTGATGTCCGGCTGCTCGGCGAAGGCCTTCGCGGTCTTGATCATCTGGATGCGCCACGTGTTGCCGACGAACCCGTTCGCGACGGCGATCCGGTACGGACCCTTCTTGGCCGGCCACTGGAAGTGTTTGGTATCCTTCGACGCGGGCGCGAAGCAGGCGGGCAGGGTGCCGGGGCCCGCGACGACCTTGGGCGTGGGATCCGCAGCACGCGCCGCGCTCGGGGACAGCAGCGATGCAGCCAGGAACGACGACGCGGTCAAGGCGAGTGCCTTGCCGACCGGGATGCGGATGCTCATGACGGTATTCCCCCTTGTTGTCGATCGCCGGGGCGACGATCGTCGTATCGGTGTCCACGGCCGATGCGCCGCGAACGGTCTCCGGACTGCCTCGATGATTTTTCTGTACACGCGTCGCCGCCAATGATTGCATGACGGTTGCGCGAAGGGAAGCGTCGCGCCGCCGCGTCGCGCACGCCGATCCGACAGGGATCCGGGCGCGCCGGCCGCGGGCCGCCAGCCTCGAACGACACGCGCATTCCAGGAGACCTCCGCATGGCTGCATCCGACTACGAGATCCACGACCGCCGCTTCCGGGCGGCCATCAACGGCACGGCTCACGTCGAGAAGCTGTGGAGCGGATGCCGATGGGCCGAGGGACCGGCGTATTTCGCGGCCGGACGCTATCTGGTCTGGTCGGACATCCCCAACGACCGCATGCTCCGGTACGACGAGTGCGACGGCCACGTCAGCGTCTTCCGTCAGCCCTCGGGCCACTCGAACGGCAACACCGTCGATCGGCAGGGGCGCCTCGTGAGCTGCGAGCACGGCGGTCGACGCATCTCGAGGACCGAACACGACGGGCGCGTCGTCACGCTCGCCTCGCACTTCAGGGACAGGCGCCTCAACAGTCCGAACGACGTGGTGGTGAAGTCGGACGGGTCGGTGTGGTTCACCGATCCGCCCTACGGCATCCTGTCGGACTACGAGGGCGACAAGGCCGACAGCGAGATCGGCGGCAACCACGTGTATCGACTCGACCCGGACTCGGCAGCGGTCGCTATCGTCGCCGACGATTTCGACAAGCCCAACGGCCTGGCGTTCTCCCGCGACGAGACGCGCCTCTACGTCGCGGACACCGGGGCGAGCCACGCCGACGACGGGCCGCGCCACCTCAGGGTGTTCGACGTCGCCGCCGACGGCACGCTCGGCGGCGGCGCGGTCTTCGCCGAATGCACCGCCGGCCTCTTCGACGGCTTCAGGCTCGATTCCGACGGCAGGTTGTGGGTGTCGGCCGCCGACGGGGTCCACTGCCTTTCGCCCGAGGGAGAACTGCTGGGCAAGGTGCTCGTGCCGGAGGTGGTCGCGAACGTCGCGTTCGGCGGGCCCAAGCGCAATCGCCTCTACATCTGCGCGACGACCTCGCTCTATTCCGTGATGCTCACGGTGAACGGCGCCTGAGCGCCGTTCACTCGCCGAGATACGCCGAACGCACCCGCGGGTCGTCGAGCATCTTCGACGCGGCTTCGGTCATCGTGATGAGACCCGAGTCCATCACGTAGCCGCGGTCCGCAGCCTGCAGCGCGAGCTTCGCGTTCTGCTCGACCAGCAGGATCGTCATGCCGCTGCCCGAGACCTCGCGGATCACCTCGAAGATCTTGTCGACCATGATCGGCGACAGCCCCATGCTCGGTTCGTCGAGCAGCAGCAGCCTGGGCCGGCTCATCAGCGCGCGCGCCATCGCGAGCATCTGCTGCTCGCCGCCGGACATCGTGCCGGCGAGCTGGGTCGCGCGCTCCTTGAGGCGCGGAAAGATCCCGAACATCCTGTCGATGTCGGCGGCGATGTCGCCGTCGGCGCGACTGAACGCGCCCATCTGCAGGTTCTCGACGATCGTCATGCGCGCGAAGACGCCGCGCCCCTCGGGCACCATCGCGAGCCCGGTGCCGACCAGCGTGTGCCCGGGGCGTCCGACGATCGACTGCCCGAGATACGCGATGTCGCCCGACTGGGGCGCGAGCAGTCCGGTGATCGCCTTCAGTGTCGAGGTCTTGCCCGCGCCGTTGGCGCCGATCAGCGTGACGAGCTCGCCCTCGTGCACCTCCAGGTCGATGCCCTTCACCGCCTGGATGCCGCCATAGGCGACCTTGAGGTCGCTGACGCGAAGCATCGCCGCTGCCGTCGACCTCGCGGGCGCGGCGCTGCCCCCGCCGGCTGCCGTCTGCCCGGCTGCGGCGCCGGCGTCAGTCATGTCCGCCTCCGAGGTAGGCTTCGATCACCGCGGGATCTCGCTGCACCGCCGCGGGTTCGCCTTCGGCGATGCGCTTGCCGTAGTCGAGCACCGTCACGCGGTCGCAAAGGCCCATCACGAGCTTCACGTCGTGCTCGATCAGCAGGATCGTGCGACCGTCGTCGCGGATGTGGCTGAGCAGCTCCCTGAGCGCGAGCTTCTCGGTCGCGTTCATCCCGGCGGCAGGCTCGTCGAGCGCCAGCAGCTTCGGATCGGTCGCGAGCGCGCGCGCGATCTCGAGCCTGCGCTGGTCGCCGTAGGAAAGCGTCCGCGCCTGGTAGTCGGCGAAGCGCCTGACCCCGACGTAGTCGAGCAGTTCGAGCGCGCGCGACCGGATCTCGTCCTCCTCGCGGCGCTCGGCGGCGCTCTTGAGGATCGCCCCCCAGATTCCCGTCCGCGTGCGGACGTGGCGGCCGACCATCACGTTCTCCATCGCGGTCATCTCGCCGAACAGGCGTATGTTCTGGAAGGTGCGTGCGATGCCGGCCTTCGCGACCAGGTGCACCGCCGTCGGCTCGTACGGTGCGCCGTCGAGCACGAAGCTGCCGGAGTCCGGGGTGTACAGGCCCGTGATCACGTTGAAGAACGTGGTCTTGCCGGCGCCGTTCGGTCCGATCAGGCCGTAGATCTGCCCGGTGCGGATCTCGAGCCCGACGTCGGCCAGCGCCTGCAGGCCGCCGAAGCGCTTGTTGACGTTCTGGACCGCCAGCATCACCCGGGCGTCGGGGTCCCGGCCCCGGGGCGGCGTCGAGGTCGCCGACGGCGGCTTCGCATCGCGCTCGCCGTAGGCGACGATCGTGGTGGGCGAGGGCGCGCTCATCGTGTGGGCTCGCCGCTCACGCCGGGTTCGATCGACGGGGCGCGCTGGCTGCCGATCCGGCCGCGCTCGATCGTCGTGACGGCGCCGGTACCGGCGCGGGTGCCGCCGCCCGCGTCACCGTCGCCGGACGGCCTGACGCCGTGCTTGGGCGCGGGCCACAATCCGTGCGGGCGATACAGCATGATCAGCACCATCGCCGTCCCGAACAGCAGCATGCGCAGCGCCTCGGGTGCGACGTACTCGTGTCCGAACAGGAACTCCTGCGTGGGCCGTGCCCAGATCCTCAGCGCCTCGGGAATCGCGTACAGCAGCAGCGCGCCGACGATCACGCCCGGGATGTGGCCCATGCCGCCGAGCACGACCATCGCGACGATGACGATCGACTCCATCAGGATGAAGCTCTCCGGCGAGATGAAGCCCTGGAACGACGCGAACATCGCGCCGGACACCCCGCCGAACGACGCGCCCATCGCGAACGCGAGCAGCTTCACGTTCCGGGTATTGATGCCCATCGCCTTCGCGGCGATCTCGTCTTCGCGAATGGCCATCCACGCGCGCCCGATGCGCGAGTCCTGCAGGCGGACGCAGACCAGCACGATCACGAGCGCGAGGAAGAGGAACAGGTAGTAGTACAGCTGCACCGACTGGAACTCGTAGCCCAGGATCTCGATCGGGCGCGACAGCGAGTGCCCCCAGACGCGGATCGGGTCGATGCTGCCGATGCCCTGCGGGCCGTTGGTGATGTTCACCGGGGCGTTGAGGTTGTTCAGGAAGATCCGGATGATCTCGCCGAAGCCCAGCGTCACGATCGCGAGGTAGTCGCCGCGCAGTTTCAGCACCGGTGCACCGAGGAGCACGCCGAAGAACGCGGCGAGCCCCGCCGCGAGCGGCACGATCAGCCAGATCGGCGTGTGCAGCCCCGACGGCAGCAGCGACGCGATCCACGGGAAGTTGTCGGTCAGGTGCGGCGATGCGAGGAGCGCATACATGTACGCGCCGACCGCATAGAACGCGACGTAGCCCAGGTCGAGCAGCCCGGCGAAGCCCACGACGATGTTCAGCCCGAGCGCGAGCATCACGTAGAGCAAAGCCATCGCGAGCAGGCGCACCCAGAAGTTGCCGAAGGTGCTCGCGACGATCGGCAGCAGGATCAGCGCGACGACGACGAGTACGGTCGCGACGACGGCGCCGCGCTGGGTGCGCGCAAAGCCGGGCAGCAGTGTCGTGAAGCCCCTGTCCCTGGCGCTAGGCACGGTCGGCCACCCTCTCGCCCATGATCCCCGACGGCCGGAACAGCAGCACGACGATCAGGACGGCGAATGCGAAGATGTCCTGGTAGTGGCTGCCGAGAAAGCCGCCGGTGAGATCGCCGATGTAGCCGGCGCCGAGGCTCTCGATGATGCCCAGCAGCATGCCGCCGACCATCGCGCCGGCGATGTTGCCGATCCCGCCGAGCACGGCGGCGGTGAAGGCCTTCAGCCCGGGAATGAAGCCCATCGAGAAGTGCACGATGTTGTAGTTCATCGCGACCAGCACGCCCGCCACCGCCGCGAGCGTCGCGCCGATCGCGAAGGTCGCCGCGATCACCAGGTTCGCGTTCACGCCCATCAGGCCGGCGATGCGCGGATTCTCGGCAGTGGCGCGCATCGCCCGCCCGAGCTTGGTCCGGTTCACGAGGATCGTCAGGCCGGCCATCATCGTCGCGGCGACGCCGAGGATCAGCATCTGCTTGGGTGCGAGGATCGCGCCGCCGATGTGCACCGGGTCTGTCGACAGCAGGTCCGGGAAGACCTGCGGATTCGGCGTCCAGATGATCATCGCCAGCGTCTGGAGCACGATCGACAGTCCGATCGCGGTGATCAGCGGGCTGAGCCTCGGCGCGTTGCGAAGCGGCCGGTACGCGAGTCGCTCCATCAGCACGGAAACGGTCGCGCAGACCGGTATGGCACACGCGATCGCGATCAGCAACTGCACCCAGCCCGGCAGCCCGGAGTCGGCGAGCACCACCGTCACCATCGTCATGCCGACCATCGCGCCGATCATCAGCACTTCGCCGTGTGCGAAGTTGATCAGCTGCAGGATCCCGTAGACCATGGTGTAGCCCAGTGCCACCAGCGCATATACGCTGCCGAGCACCAGGCCATTGAGGATCTGCTGCAGCAGGATGTCGAGGTTCATCCCGGGCGGTTCTCCTGCCGGTGGACCGGCGCAATCCGTGGTCTTGGTCGCCGCGCGCGGCGCATCGAAGCTGCGAACGTGCAGATGTAACACGATGCAGCGGAAAAAGCTGCGCGAGTCTAAACCACAAAAAAAAGCCCCGGAAGAGAATTCCGGGGCAAAACCAGCCAGGGAGGAAAACGTGGTGCCGTTCGGGCACCCGGCAGGCCAGGTGCGCGACGGTCGATCGATTCGGGTCGGGTGGGTTCGCTGCGCGAGGGGCGCTCGTGCCGTCCGACGATGGACGCTGGGGCAGACCCTTCGTGAAGCTGGTGCGATCCGGTCCCTTGCGTTGCTTCGATGCAACGAAATCTACCGATGAACCGGATCGGATGCGCCGCTGTTTCGACCGGCGGTCGCCGGGGGGCGATCACCGGCACGCACGACGCCCGCGAGGCGTCCCCGGGTTCCTCGTCGGGCAGTGCGAGACGCCGTGGGCGGCGCGGGGGAGGCTGCCGCTAGCGCGACAGCACCCAGGCCGCCAGCGCGTTCGCCTCGGCTTCGGTGACCTTCGGGTTTGCCGGCATCGGCGCGCGTCCCCAGACGCCGCTGCTGCCGTTGCGGATCTTCGCGGAGAGCTTCGCCTTCGCGTTCTTGTCGCTCGCGTACTTCGCCGCGACGTCCCTGAACGCCGGACCGATGCCGACCTTCCGGTCGACCGCGTGGCACGCGAGGCACATGCGGGCCTTCGCCAGCGCCTCGTCGGCGTGGGCGGGGCGGCTCGGAAGCCCCGCGATCATCGAGGAGGCCAGGACCGCCACGAAGGCAATCGGTCGGTGCGTTGTCACGATGTCCTGCTCCAATTCGGCGGGTGTGCTGCCCGCTGGGGCTTCTGGTGCGATCCGGCGAGTTTAACGATGGCACCGCCGAGGCGTTGACGCCGACCGCCGGGCGGCATGCGTTCGTGGGCATTTGCAGACGCGCGTAATGTCCGGAGCGTAGTGTCGCGTCCCGAATAGAACCCGTTAGACAGGAGCAGGCCGATGCCGTTCGTCTGGCTGGGCACCGTGCTGGTGCTGATGAAGTGGTTGGAGGTCGGGCCGGTCGCCAACCTCGAGTGGTGGTGGGTGCTGTCGCCGCTCGGTGTCGCGCTGGTCTGGTTCGAAGGGCTCGAGCGCCTGTTCGGCCGCGACAAGCGGCAGATGGAAATGGCCGACTGGGAAAAGCAGCAGAAGGAGCGGGTCGGCGCGGCGTTCAAGGTGCCGAAGAAGACCCGCTAGCGGCGACCCGCCGGCCACGAGCGCCGCCGCCCGGCGGCAGCGGACACGCGCCGCGATCCTGCGGCGCGCCCCCGCGTCACGCGTCTCCGTCGAGCACCGCGCCTCGACTGGCGCTGCCGGTCAGCCTGTGGAACTTGCCGAGCACGCCCCGGGTGTAGCGCGGTGCCGGCGGCCGGAAGGCCGCCGCGCGGCGCGCCATCTCGGCGTCGTCGATCTGCAGTTCGAGCTTCAGTTCGCGCGCGTCGATCGTGATCGTGTCGCCTTCGCGGATCAGCGCGATCGGACCGCCGACCGCCGCCTCCGGCGCCACGTGGCCCACCACCATTCCCCAGGTGCCGCCGGAGAAGCGCCCGTCGGTGATCAGGCCGACCGATTCGCCGAGCCCGGCGCCGATCAGCGCCGAGGTCGGCGCCAGCATCTCCGGCATGCCCGGCGCGCCTTTCGGGCCCAGGTAGCGAAGTACCATCACGTCGCCGGCGACGATCTTGCCGTCGAGGATCGCGGCCAGCGCACTCTGCTCGTCGTCGAACACCCGCGCCGGCCCGGTGATCGCCGGATTCTTCAGGCCGGTGATCTTCGCGACGCAGCCTTCCGGCGAGAGGTTGCCCTTGAGGATCGCCAGGTGGCCGCTCGCGTACATCGGATCGGCGATGTCGCGGATCACCTTCTGCCCGGCGACCGGCTTGCCGGGCCACGCGTCGAGTTCCTCCGCCAGCGTGCGGCCGGTGATCGTCATGCAGTCGCCGTGCAGCAGGCCGGCCCCGTGCAGGATCTTCAGCACCTGCGGGATGCCGCCGGCCGCGTGCAGGTCGGTCGCCAGGTAGGTACCCGAAGGCTTCAGGTCGCACAACACCGGCACGCGCCTGCGGATGCGCTCGAAGTCGTCGATCGTCCACGGCACTTCGGCCGAGTGGGCGATCGCGAGGTAGTGCAGCACCGCGTTCGTCGAGCCGCCGGTCGCCATGATCAGCGTGACCGCGTTCTCGATCGACTCGCGGGTGACGATGTCGCGCGGCTTCAGGTCACGCTTCACCGCCTCGACCAGCACGCGCGCCGATTCGGCCGCCGACGCGAGCTTGTCGTCGTCCGGGTTGGCCATCGTCGACGAACCGAGCAGGCTCATGCCGAGCGCCTCGAACGACGATGACATCGTGTTCGCGGTGTACATGCCGCCGCACGAGCCGGTACCCGGGATCGCGTGCTGTTCGATGCCGTCGAAATCTTCCTGCGACATGCGGCCGCGGCTGAACTCGCCGACGGCCTCGAACACCGACACGATGTTCAGGTCCTGTCCCTTCCAGCGTCCGGGCTTGATCGTGCCGCCGTACACGTAGATCGCCGGCACGTTGCTGCGCACGATCCCCATCATGCCACCCGGCATGTTCTTGTCGCAGCCGCCCAGCACCAGCACGCCATCCATCCACTGGCCCTGCACGGCGGTCTCGACGCAGTCGGCGATCACCTCGCGCGAGATCAGCGAGTACTTCATGCCTTCGGTGCCCATCGACATGCCGTCCGAGATCGTCGGCGTGCCGAAGACCTGCGGATTGCCCCCCGCCTTGGCGACCGCCTCGATCGCTGCATCGGCGAGTCGCTGCAGGCCCGAATTGCACGGCGTGATCGTGCTGTGGCCGTTGGCGATGCCGATCATCGGCTTGTCGAAATCCGCCTTGCGATAGCCCATCGCGTAGTACATGGACCGGTTCGGCGCCCGCGCTGGGCCTTCGGTGATGTTGCGGCTGCGGCGATTGATGCTCATGTCTCGGTACTCGCGACGGATGTCGGATCGGGTGGGGGTGGGCAAAAGGCGGAAGCCGGTAATATTAACGGTTTCGTCGCGCGCGCCCGGCAGGCGGTGTTCGCGGTCTCGATTCGAGATCTCGAGTCACGTCTGCGAGTCACGTTCGAGATTCCCGTTCGAGATTCCCGTTCGAGATTCCCGTTCGAGATTCGCGCCCGTGATTCGCGTCCGTGATTCGGGGAATCGAGTCCCGGGCACGATCCGGGCCATGATGCCGGTTGATGGCCCCGGGCCTTGTCGAACGGCCCGGACGCATGGCCGTGGCCCGCGACTGCACCTTCATGGAAATCCTGGCATGGCATCGAGCCCCGCATGCTGACCCACCCGCAGTGGGACCCCGTCCTGGTCCATCTGGGGCCGCTCGCGATCCGCTGGTACGGCCTGATGTACCTGGTGGCCTTCGCGATGTTCTACGCGCTGGGGCGCTTCAGGCTCGAGCGGCGCTTCCACGGGCGGCACACGGGCCTGGCGCCGAAGGATCTCGAGGACCTGCTGTTCTATGGCGTGCTCGGCGTCATTCTCGGTGGCCGCCTCGGCTACATCGTCTTCTACAAGCCGGGCGACTACCTCGCGCATCCGCTCGAGGTCTTCGCCGTCTGGAAGGGCGGGATGTCCTTTCACGGCGGCCTGATCGGCGTGCTGCTCGCCTGCGCCTTCTTCGCGCGCAAGCATCGGATGCACTTCCTCGACCTGATGGATTTCGTCGCGCCGCTGGTGCCGCTCGGGATCGCCGCGGTGCGTTTCGCGAATTTCATCAACGAGGAACTCTGGGGGCGGGTGACCGACGTGCCCTGGGCGATGGTGTTCCCGAAGGCGGGCCCGTTGCCGCGCCATCCGTCACAGCTCTACCAGATGGCGGGCGAGGGCCTCGCGCTGTTCGTGCTGCTGTGGTGGTATTCGGCGAATCCCCGCGGCCGTGGCGCCGTCTCCGGCGCGTTCCTGGTCGGCTACGGCGTCTTCAGGTTTCTCGCCGAGTTCGCCCGCGAGCCCGACGATTTCCTCGGGCTGGTGCTGGGGCCGTTCACGATGGGGCAGCTGCTCTGCCTGCCGATGATCGCAGCAGGCGCGTGGCTGCTGGCGAGCGCGAAAAAGGGGAACCCCGCCTGTGCCGGTCGGCCAGCATCCTGAACCGTCGAGTTCAGGGCGGCAGAGAGTGCCGTTCCATCAGGTTCATCCGCGGAGGGACGATCACAACAGGAGCCGGCATGGCCCCTCTGCCTGATGCTTCGCATTGGAACAAGGATGTATGGCCTAAGCGAACACCGCAGGGTAAGCCGGATTGTAGCGTCGATCGCGGCGGGTGTGGGCATTCGATCGGACGAACGGCCCGCCGCGTGGCGTTCGCTCACACGTGGCGTTCGCTCAGAAGAGGCTTTCCTGCCGCCTGATCTCGGCGTCGATGTCGTCGGTGATGCGACGGATCGTGCCGGTGGTCTGGACCGGCGCCGCCGGCCGCGCGTCGCGACCGAGGAACTCGTAGGCCAACTGCAGCGCGGCGTTCACCGCGATCCGGTCCAGCCCGCTGGCCTTGCCGCTGTCGCGGATCTCGCGCATCTTGCCGTCGACGAGCCGTACGGCTTCCATCAGTCGCGGCCGCTCCTCGGTGGGGACCTGCAGCTTGAAGACCCGGTCGAGGATCCTGACTTCGAGTTGATCCATCGGGCGAGGGCTCAGGATTCGGTGGTTTCGTTGATCGGCAGGCGGGACAACGCCGATTCGACGCGTGCGCGGGCTTCGATCACGCGCTGCTCGAGCCGCTCGCGGGTGGTCTGCGCGGCGCCGAGCTGGGCGCGTAGCGCGTGGTTTTCTTCGGAAAGCTTGCGCGCGATGGCTACCAGCCTGGCGGCGCGTTCCTCCAGGACCCGCAGTTGATCTTCCATCGACGGGATGTTAGGCACTCGCCTCCTGGGGGTCAAGCCGCGAGCACGCGGGCGTCGCGACGGGCCGGCGCCACAACCGATCGACGGTCGCCGCGAGCAGGCGTGGCAGGCGCGGCGTGTCGCGCGACGGCGTAAAATCGGGCATGGCAAGCATTCCCCCCCTTTCCTCCGGGCCGCACACCCGAGCGTCACGCGCGCCGTGGCACCGGCTGCCCGGGGGCCGTGCGCTGCTGCTGTCGGCCGCCTTGATGCTGTCGGCGGCCCTGGCGCTCGGGTTCGCCGGCCTGTCGCCCGCGAACGCTCAGGATCAGCCCCGCGCGGGCGCAGTCCGGGTCGACAACCTCGAGGCCGAACTCGTCGCCGACGTCGCCGCCATCGTCCCGGGGCGGCCTTTCCGGCTGGGTCTGAGGCTCGCGCACGATCCGCACTGGCACACCTACTGGCGAAACCCCGGCGACTCCGGCCTGCCGACGCAGTTCGACCCGACCGGGCCGCAGGGCACCCGCTTCGACGACATCGCATGGCCCGCGCCCGAGCGAATCGCAGTGGGGCCGCTCGCGAACTACGGCTACGAGGGCGAGGTGATCCTCGCCCGCGAGACGACGCTGCCGGCTTCGCACCCGCCGACGAATGCACGATTCCAGGTTCTCGCCCAGTGGCTCGTCTGCAAGGACGTCTGCATTCCGGGGGAGGCGTCGCTCGCGCTGACCCTGCCGGTGCGGGCCGCCGGTGCGCCGGCCGAGCCTGGTCCTTTCGCCGCGGCCTTCGATCGCCACGCGAGTCGGGTGCCCGATGCGCGCCGGCCGCTCGGCGCACGCGCGTGGCAGGGCGACGGGCGTTTCGGCCTGATGCTCGACGAGACGCGCAACGTCGGCACGGCCGAATTCTTCCCCTATTTCGAAGGCGTCGTCAGGCCGGCGGCGCCGCAGGCATTGTCGCTGTCTCGCGAGGCGCCCGCGCGACCGGTGCTGGTCACCGAGCTCGTCGACGGCGCCGCCGGGTTCGACGCGGCGTCGTCGCCGGCAGGCGGCCTGCTGGTGCTCGACGGCAAGCCTTTCGAGGTGCGACTGGCGCGCGTGGCGCAGGCGCCGCTCTACGGCGACGCGATATCGGTCGCCGCGCTCGCCGCCGAGGCGCCGGGCGGCGCGAAGGCCGGCGGCCTGCTCGCGGCGGCGGGCAGTGGCGGGCCGGGCGGTTCGACGCTCGGCGCGGCAGGTGGCAGCGCCGGCGCGAAGGTCGGGTCGCAGCTCGGGTCACAGGTCGGTTCGCAGGTCATCGCGCAGGCCGATTCGCCGCGAGCGGCGCGCCCGCCGGCAGCGGCGACGGGTGCCGCCCAGGCGTCCGGGACGGCGACCACGCTCGTGTTCGCGCTGGTCGGCGCCGTGCTCGGCGGACTGCTCCTCAACCTGATGCCCTGCGTGTTCCCGGTCATCGGGCTGAAGGTCATGTCGTTCGCAGGCGGGGGTGGTGCCAGCCCGGGGCACGCACGCCGCCAGGCGCTGGCGTTCTCCGCCGGCGTCGTCCTCTCGTTCCTGCTGCTCGGCGCGCTGCTGCTCGCGCTGCGCGCGGCGGGCGAAGTCGTCGGCTGGGGCTTCCAGATGCAGTCGCCGGTGTTCGTGTCGGCGATGGCGCTGCTGTTCCTGATGATCGGCCTGAACCTGTTCGGCGTCTTCGAGGTCGGCACCTCGCTGACCACGATCCAGACCTCGGGCGACGGCGCGGCGTCCAACTTCTGGACCGGTGTCGTCGCCGTCCTCGTCGCGACGCCGTGCACCGCGCCGTTCATGGGCAGCGCCGTCGGCTTCACCCTCACGTCGCCGGCGCCGCAGACCCTCGCCATCTTCGTCGCGCTCGGCGTCGGCATGGCGCTGCCGTACCTGCTGTTCGGCTTCGTGCCGGCGTTGATCCGCTGGTTGCCCAGGCCGGGTCCGTGGCTCGAGACCTTCAAGCAGCTGATGGGCTTCCCGATGCTGGCGACCGCATCCTGGCTCGTATGGGTGCTAGCCCTCCAGGCCGGTGCCGACGGGGTGCTGCACCTGCTGCTCGCGGGGATCGCGCTCGCGTTCGGCGGGTGGCTGCTCGGCCGGCAGCAGCGCCGGGGCAGGGGCCTCGGTCCGCGTGCGGCGCCGTGGCGCTTCGCGCTGGCGATGGTCTCGCTGGTGCTTGCCGTCTGGCAGGTCGTCGCCGTCGATCGCAGCGCGGCTGTCGACCTTGCCGCCGGGGGGACAGGTGCCGCCGGCACGGTCGCCGCCGTGCCGGCGCCCCGGGCGGCCGGTTGGCAGCCGTGGTCCAGCGCGGCGGTCGAGGCGGCACTCGCGGCCGGCAGGCCGGTGTTCGTCGACTTCACCGCGGCCTGGTGCATCAGTTGCCAGGCGAACAAGAAGCTCGTGCTCGAGCGCGACGCGGTGCTCGACGCGTTCACGCAGCGCCATGCGGTGCTGCTCAGGGCGGACTGGACCCGTCGCGATCCGTCGATCACGCGCGAACTTGCGCGACACGGCCGCAACGGCGTCCCGCTCTACCTGTGGATCCCCCGCGCCGGCGAGGTTCCGGTCGTGCTGCCGGAACTGTTGACGATCGACACGGTGCTCGCGGCCCTCGGCGCGCGCGACTGAGGCCGGCCGCGCCGCGCGCCGTGGCCGCGCCGTGACCCGCAATGGCGAAAAGCGCGACACGTCGTGTTGGAAGCGCCGCGAAACGCGCCGTCGCGCCGTCGCGCGCGCCCGTTCGGCGCCAGCCCCGTTGCTATAGTCCTCTGCAGTACGGTCCGGCGGTGCCGCGCAAGGCGGTCGCGGCCGCGTGTCGACAGACGCGTTACAGCACAACAGGGGAACGAACGATGCCGGTGATCGCAGTGGTCAATCCGAAGGGCGGCGTGGGCAAGAGCACGGTCGCCACCAACCTCGCCGGCTATTTCGCCGCGACGAACCGCCCGGTGATGCTCGGCGATCTCGATTCCCAGCAGTCGTCGCGAAACTGGCTGGGGTTTCGCCCCGGCAGCGCGCCGACCATCGACACCTGGGAGATGCGCGGCCGCGCGGCGCGGCCGCCGAAGGGCGTGACCCACGTGGTGATCGACACGCCCGCGCAGTTCACGGTCGAGCGACTCGTGCGGATGATGCCGGGGATCGACAAGATCCTGGTCCCGATGCAGCCGTCGATGTTCGACATCCAGGCGACCGCGGACTTCCTTCGCGAACTCAAGCGTGCGATGAACGACGATCGCCGTTTCCGCGAGACCGTCGGCATCGTCGGTGTGCGGATCGATCCGCGTACCCGCGCGGCCGAGGAACTCGCCCGCTTCATCGCCGAGATGGACCTGACGGTCGCCGGGTATCTGCGCGATACGCAGGCCTACGTGCAGCTGGCGGCCCACGGCCTCACGCTGTTCGACGCGACCTCGATGCAGGACGAGCGCGACCTGGCGACCTGGAAGCCGCTGATCAACTGGGTCGTGCACTGACGCGCGTTCGCCCGCGCGGTTGCCGCGCGGGGCCGAGGCGCCGGGAAGGGCCCGCGCTCGCGGGCCCGCGGCCGGCTACTTCAGGCCGAGCACGTCGAACATGTCGTAGCAGCCGGGCGGCTTGCCGGCGAGGAACCGGCACGCCTTCAACGCACCCTGGGCATAGGTCTCGCGACTCGATGACCGGTGCGTGATCTCGATGCGTTCGCCGATGCCGGCGTAGAGCACCGTGTGGTCGCCGACGATGTCGCCGCCGCGGATCACCGAGAATCCGACGGTGCCCGGCGCGCGCGCGCCGGTGTGGCCGTGGCGTGCGAAGACGCCGACGTCGGAGAGCGCGCGACCCTTCGCGGCGGCGATGACCTCGCCGATCTTCAGCGCCGTGCCCGAGGGCGCGTCGACCTTCATCCGGTGGTGCGCCTCGATGACTTCGATGTCGCAGTCGTCTGCGAGCGCACGCGTCGCCATCTCGATCAGCTTGAGCGTGACGTTGACGCCGGTGCTCATGTTCGGCGCGAAGACGATCGGCACCGAGGCCGCCGCGGCCGCGATGCGCGCGCGCCCGGCGTCGTCGAAGCCGGTGGTGCCGATGACGTGGCGCACGCGGTGCCGGACGCAGGCGTCGAGATGCGCGAGCGTGCCCGCCGGCTGGGTGAAGTCGATCAGGAAGTCGACGTCGGCGAGCGTGGCGTCGATGTCGTCGACGATACGCACGATCCCGCCGTCGTGCCGCGCCACGACCTCGCCGATCGCCGGACTGCCGGTCCGCTCGAGCGCGCCGGCGAGCGTCAGGTCGCCTGCCGTCGCGAGTGCGTCGACGAGCATGCGACCCATTCGGCCGCTCGCGCCGGCGACCGCGACGCGGCGCGGCGGGGTCTCGACGGTCATGCCTTTCCTCCGTTGCCGATGTAGCCGGGCAGCGCCGGGTCGTTGGCGTCGTCGCGCGCCGGCAGCGGGTCGGACTTGATCGCGCTGACGCGGTCTTCCTGGAACCGGATCGTGACCCGACGCAGTTGGGTCTCGCCGTTCGCGTACTGGAACCGGAAGATGTAGTCCCAGCGTTCGGGGTGGAACGCGTCGGTCAGCAGCGGCGAGCCCAGCGCCAGCCTGACCTGGTCCCGGCTCATGCCCGTGCGGACCTGGTCCAGCATTTGCTGATTGACGTAGTTGCCTTGCGGGATCGAGATCCGATACGGTTCGAGGAATCCGCTGCGCGTGCGATCGGCGCTCGTGCACGCCCCCAGCGAGAGCGCGACGAGCGCCGCGGCGATCCACCGCGGTGCGAGATGCGCACCGGCGCGGGGCGGGCTGGCGGCGCATGGGAAGGCGAGGGCTCGCCGGACGAGGAGCGGGGATGGGCGCATGGCGGGCGGCGGCGAGGCGGAATCCGATGGACGGGACGGGTATGATAAAGGCGATCCTTCATTATCATGGAGACGGCCGACGTGACCACATCGGCGGACCTGAAGAATGCCGGGCTGAAGGCCACGATGCCGAGGATGAAGATCCTCGACATCTTCCAGCAGTCGAAGAACCGGCACATGAGCGCCGAGGATGTCTATCGCGAGCTGCTCGCAGAGGGCCAGGATGTCGGTCTCGCGACGGTCTACCGCGTGCTGACGCAGTTCGAGCAGGCCGGCATCCTGAAGCGCAGCAACTTCGAATCGGGCAAGGCGGTGTTCGAGCTGGACGAAGGGCGGCACCACGACCACCTGGTCTGCCTGCAGTGCGGCCGCGTCGAGGAGTTCTTCGACGCCGAGATCGAGAAGCGCCAGCAGCAGGTCGCCGCCAAGAACGGCTTCGAGCTGCAGGATCACTCGCTGGCGCTCTACGGCAACTGCGTGCGGCCGAACTGCCGCCATCGCGCCGCCTGAGCCGCCGATGCGCGTCGTCGCCGTCTTGCCCGTGCGGCCGCGATGACTGATCCGATCGCCCGGGATTTCATCGCGCTGCTGCCGCCGCTGGAGGGCGGCTACGACGAGATGCTGTCCGCGCCCGCGCAGGCGCGCGACCACTATCGGCGCTATGCCGAGTGGCTCGCCGAGAACACGGTGCAGTCGATGGCGCGCAAGCGCGCCGAGGCCGACCTGATCTTCCGGCGCACCGGCATCACCTTCTCCGTATACGGCGACGAGAGCGGCACCGAGCGGCTGATCCCGTCGGACGTCGTGCCGCGGATCATCACCGCGGGCGAGTGGGCGCGGCTGGAGGCGGGTCTGATCCAGCGCGTGACCGCGATCAACCGCTTCCTGGCCGACATCTACCACCGCCAGGACATCCTCAAGGCCGGGCTCATCCCGGCCGAGCAGATCTTCGTGAACCAGCAGTACCAGGTCGCGATGGTCGGCGTGAAGCTCCCGCACGACAGCTACGCGCACATCGTCGGCGTCGATCTCGTGCGGCACAACGACGGCGACTGGTACGTGCTCGAGGACAACCTGCGCGTGCCCTCCGGCGTGTCGTACATGCTGTCGAACCGGCACATGATGATGCGGCTGTTTCCTCAGCTCTTCCAGCGCCATCGCGTGCGGCCGGTCGACCACTACCCCGGGCTGCTGCTCGAGACGCTGAAGGCCGCGTCGAACGTGGCCGATCCCACCGTGGTCCTGTTGACGCCCGGCCAGTACAACAGCGCGTACTTCGAGCACGCGTTCCTCGCGCAGCAGATGGGCGTCGAACTCGTCGAGGGGCGCGACCTGTTCGTCGACGAAGGCTACGTCTACATGCGCACCACGTCCGGCCGGGAGCGCATCGACGTGATCTACCGGCGGCTCGACGACGTCTTCCTCGACCCGCTCGCGTTCCGCCCGGATTCGCTGCTCGGCGTGCCGGGCCTGCTCGCGGCGTACCGGCTCGGCAACGTGGTGATCTCGAATGCGATCG
Organism: Lautropia sp.; assembly: GCA_050248115.1. Taxonomy (GTDB): domain Bacteria; phylum Pseudomonadota; class Gammaproteobacteria; order Burkholderiales; family Burkholderiaceae_E; genus Lautropia. The sequence continues at coordinate 487,908 of JBFWSZ010000002.1, read as the reverse complement.
GCACCGGCGTGGCCGACGACAAGTCGATCTACCCGTACGTGCCCGAGATGGTCCGCTTCTATCTCGGCGAGGAGCCGTTGCTCAAGAACGTGCCGACTTGGCAGTGCCGCAGGCAGGCAGACCTCGACTACGTGCTCGCGCACCTCGGCGAACTCGTCGTGAAGGAGGTGCACGGCGCCGGAGGCTACGGCATGCTCGTGGGGCCGACCAGCTCGCGCGAGGAGATCGACGCGTTTCGCGAGGTGCTCGTCGCGCACCCGCAGAACTACATCGCGCAGCCCACCCTGTCGCTGTCGACCTGCCCGACCTTCGTCGACGAGGGGGTCGCGCCCCGGCACATCGACCTGCGGCCCTTCGTCCTCGCCGGCCGGGAGGTGAAGATCGTGCCGGGCGGGCTCACGCGGGTGGCGCTGCGAAAGGGCTCGCTGGTCGTCAACAGCTCGCAGGGCGGCGGCACGAAGGACACCTGGGTCGTGGAAGAGGACGCCTGAGATGCTCTCGCGCGTCGCCGCCAACCTGTACTGGATGAGCCGCTACCTCGAGCGCGCGGAGAACCTCGCGCGCTTCCTCGACGTCGGCCAGTCGCTCGCGCTGATCGCCGGGACCGGCCCCAACGGCGACCCGGACGCGGCGATCGAGCCGCTGGTGATCACCGGCACGCTCGAGCCCTTCGACGCGGCTGGCCTGCCGCGCACGCCCGAGGCGGTGGCGGCGTTCGTCGCCTGGAACCGGGACAACGCGTCGAGCATCTTCAACTGCTTCCAGTACGGTCGAGAGAACGCCCGTGCCGTGCGCGCGGCGATCACCACCGAGATGTGGGAGAACGTCAACGACACCTGGCTGCAGTTGCTCGCCAAGCGCCACATGGGCAACGAGCCGGCCGACAACGCTTTCTTCGAGTGGGTGAAGGAACGGGCGCACCTGTTTCGCGGCGTCACGCTCGCGACGATCCGCCGCGACCAGCCGTACCAGTTCATCCGGCTGGGCACCTTCATCGAGCGCGCCGACAACACCGCCCGCATCCTGTCGCTGAAGCGGCAGGACGAGTCCAGGGCAGGGCAGCCGGCGCGGGCACCGCTGGATTCGATCACCGACTTCTACCGGCTCAGCGCGCTGCTGCGATCGGTCAGCGCGTTCGAGTCCTACCGCGACACCTACAGCGATTCGGTCGACGCGCGACGGGTCGCCGAACTGCTCGTCCTCGACCCGACGCTGCCGCGCTCGCTGCGGTTCTGCCTCGACCAGATCGTCCGACTGCTCGCGAAGCTGCCGAGCGCGAACGCGCGGGCGGCACGCCGGCTCGCCGCGACCGCCCAGGCCGAACTCGAGTATGCGAGCATCGAGGAGATCCTGTCGCGCGGTCTCGACTCCTTCCTCGACGACTTCCTGCAGCGCAACGGTCAGCTCGGCGATCTCCTGCGAAGGGCCTACCTCGAACTCGAATGAAGCTGTCCGTCCATCACGCGACCTCGTACCGCTACGCCGCGCCGGTCGCGCGCAGCACGCAGTACATCCGGCTCACGCCGTGCGACAGCGTGCGCCAGAAGGTGCTCGACTGGCAGCTCGAACTGCCAGCGCCCGGCATCGAGATGACCGACACCTTCGGCAACCTCACGCACCTGCTGACGCTGTCGACGCCGCACGACGCGATCGCGATCCGGGCCGCGGGAACCGTGGAGGTCGCGGAGGCCGACGACGGCGAACCGGCAGGCCCGCTCGATCCGCGCGTATTCCTGCGCGAGACTGCGCTGACCGAGGCCGACGCGGCGATCCTCGCGTTGTGCGATCCGTTGCGCCGGCTGGTCGCGACCCGGCCGTTGATCGGCGTCAGCGACCTGGTCGCGCTGATCGTCGAGCGCATCGGATGGCGGGCCGACGCGACCGATGCCGACACCAGCGCGGCGCAGGTGCTCGGGCGCGGCGCCGGGGTCGGCCAGGATCGCGTCCACCTGCTGCTCGCCTGCTGCCGCGCGCTCGGTCTGCCCGCCCGCTACGTCAGCGGCTACGGCTATACGCAGGACCTGGGCACCGTCGCGAGTCGCGCGTGGGCCGAGGTCTGGCTCAGCCATCGCTGGGTGTCGTTCCAGGTCGGCGACAGCACCGCGCCGGACGGCGGCCTGATCAAGCTCGCGGTGGGGCTCGACCATCGCGATGCGTCGCCGGTGCGCGGCGTTCGGCTCGGTGGAGGCGAGGAGCGGCTGTCCGCGCACGCCCAGGTGCAGCGCACCGAAGCCTGATACCGGGCCGGGTGACGGTGCTGCGCGTCAGCGGCGTGGCTTCCGTCCCGCGCGAGGCGCTGCCGCAGGCCCGGGCGACGGCACGCGCGGCGGCGCGGCCGAGGGCCGGGCTTCGGGGGAGGGCGTCTCGGCGCTCGGGCCGGCTGCGGCGGTCAGGCCGGCCGCGGCCGACCTGCCGCCGCGCGTACCCGATGCCGCCGGCGGGCGGGTCCGCTGCGCGACCCCGCGTCGCGACGTCTCCAGCACTTCCTTCGCGTGCGCGCGCGTGGCCTCGGTCATCTTGCGCGTGCCCAGCATGCGGGCGATCTCGTCGATCCGCGAATCGTCGTCGAGCGCCTGCACCCGGCTCTGCGCAGGGTCGGCCTTGACGACCAGCAGGTGGTGGTCGGCGCGACTCGCGACTTGCGCGAGGTGGGTGACGCAGAGCACCTGGCAGGCGGCGCCGAGCCGCTGCATCAGTTCGCCGACGACGGCGGCGACGGTCCCGCCGATCCCTGCATCGGCTTCGTCGAAGATCAGCGTCGGCACCGGGTTGGCGCGAGCGGCCAGCACCGCGATCGCCAGGCCGATCCGCGACAGTTCGCCGCCGGACGCGAATCGCGCGATCGGGCGCGGCGTCGCGCCGGATCGCGCGGCGATGCCGAACTCGACCGCATCGATTCCACCGGACGTCGCGGCGATCGTGTCGATCCGCACGACGAAGCGCGCGCCGGCCATCCCGAGCCTGTCGATCTCGCTCGACACCAGCGCGCCGAGGGTGTCGGCCACCTTGCGCCGGGCCTTCGAGAGTGCCGATGCGAGGTCCTGGTACGCTTTGTGGCGTTCCGCGACGCGACGCTCGAGGGCGTCGAGGTCGCGTCCGCCGCCGATCTCCTCGAACTCGGCGCGCGCCCGCGCCAGATGACCGACCAGCTCGTCCGGCGCGAGCCTCAGCTTGCGCGCGGTGGCGAAGATCGCCGCGACCCGGTTCTCGACCTCGGCCAGGCGGTGGGGGTCGAGGTCGCCGCGCTGCGCGTACGAGGCCAGTTCGCCCGCGGCCTCGTCGATCTGGATGAGCGCCGAATCGAGCATCTCGAGCGGCGAGCCGAGCGACGCGTCGATCGCCGCGAGCGAGCGCAGTCGCGACTGCAGCCCGCGCAGCGAATCGGCGAGCGCGTCGTCGCCGCGCGCGAGCGCCTCGGAAAGCTGGCCGGCGCCTTCGAGCAGTTCGCGCGCGTGCGCGAGGCGGCTCTGTTCGGCTTCGAGCGCTTCCCACTCCCCCTCGGCGAGCTTCAGCTCGTCGATCGCCGCGATCTCGTCCTCGAGCCGCTCGATGCGCAGCGCGAGTTCGCGGCTCCCGGCGCGGGCGGCGTCGAGCGCGCGCAGGCTCTCCTGCCAGTCGGTCCACGCGCCGGCGACGGCGCGCGTCTGCGGGTCGAGGCCGCCGTAGCGGTCGAGAAGCTCGCGTTGCGCGCCGGCGCGCATCAGCGACTGGCTCTCGTGCTGGCCATGGATGTCGACCAGCGACGACCCGATCTCGCGCAGCTGCGTGACGGTGGTCGGGTGCCCGTTCACGAGCGCGCGGCTGCGCCCGTCCGCTTCGATGATGCGGCGCATCAGCAGCGCGCCGGGATCGCCCGCCAGGTCGAGCGCCGCCAGCCGGGCGTCGAACGCGGCGTCGGTGGCGAACTCGGCCGAGATGTCGGCGCGCGGCGCGCCTTCGCGCACCATCGCCGCGTCGGCGCGCGAGCCCAGCGCGAGACCGAGCGCGTCGAGCAGGATCGACTTTCCGGCGCCGGTCTCCCCGGTGAGGACGGAGAAGCCGGGACCGAACTCGATTCGGGCCGATTCGACGATGACGAAATCGCGCAGGCGCAGTGATCGAAGCATCCTACTCACTCGGAGGGTCGACGGTGCGCTCGCGGCGCCGTCGGTCGGTGCGCGGCCCGGCCGGCGGGCCGGCGGGATGACGGCGAGCTCAGGCCTTGCGCGGCGCGAGGCTCGGCATCTCGTGCCAGTTCAGCTTTGAGCGCAGCGTCGCATAGTAGCTGTAGCCGGGCGGATGCAGGAAACGGCTCGCATCGACCGATCGCCGTAGGTCGATGACGTCGTCGGCCTGCAGCTCGGCGAACGACTGCATGTCGCAGTTGATCCGCGGATTGCGCCCGTCGATGATCCGGAGTTCGATCTGGGCGTGGTCCGGCAGCACGATCGGCCGGTTCGAGAGCGCCTGCGGGGCGACGGGCACCATCACCAGCCCCTGCAGGCTCGGGTGCAGGATGGGGCCGTTGGCCGACAGCGAGTACGCGGTCGAGCCGGTGGGGGTGGCGACGATCAGCCCGTCGGCGCGCTGGTTGCAGACGAACAGGCCGTCGACCTTGACCTCGATCTCGATCATGCCGGCGCGCGACGAGCGGCTCACCGACACGTCGTTGAGCGCCCGCGAGCGGAAGATCTGCTTGCCGCGGCGGCGCACGGTCGTGTCGATCAGCGCCCGGTCCTCGATCTCGAAATCGCCGCCGAGGATCGCCGTCAGCGCCTCCTGCCAGCGCGCGAACGGGATGTCGGTGATGAAGCCCAGGCGACCGAGATTGATGCCCACGACCGGCAGGCCGAGCGGCGCGAGCGTGCGGGCGATGCCGAGCATCGTTCCGTCGCCCCCGACGATGATGCCCAGGTCGGCCCGCCGCCCGAGCGACTGGAGGCTGCGGGTGCTGAGGTTCGACTGCACCAGCACCGTCAGGCCGCGGCGCCCGAGCCAGCGCGAGATGCGCTCCAGGATCGCGGGCAGGCCTTCGGTCTTCGGCCGCCCGAAGAGGGCGATGGTCTGGAAGCGGGCGCTCATGCGGCGGATTAGACCATACCGCCCCTGCGCGAACCGGCGCCCCATCGTCTATCATGAACGGGCCATGGACGACAGAGCGAGACTGCTGCTCAAGACCCTGATCGAGCGCTACATTGCCGACGGCCAGCCAGTCGGGTCGCGGACGCTTTCGCGTTTCTCCCATCTCGAATTGTCCCCCGCGACGATCCGCAACGTCATGGCCGACCTGGAAGAACTCGGCCTGATCGCCAGCCCGCACACCTCGGCCGGTCGCATTCCCACTCCCCAGGGATACCGGCTCTTCGTCGATTCGCTGATCACCGTGCAGCCCTTCGAGCACGAGGCGGCATCCCGGCTGCGCGGCGAGTTCGACACCGACGAACCGCGCCGGGTGATCTCGCGGGCGGCGAACCTGCTGTCGCGCCTGTCGAACTTCGCCGGCGTGGTGATGAGCCCGCGCCGCTCGGCGACCTTCCGCCAGATCGAGTTCCTCCGGCTCTCCGAGCGCCGGGTCCTGCTGATCATCGTGTCCCCCGAGGGCGACGTGCAGAACCGTATCCTCTCGGTCGAGCGCGACTACAGCGCTGCCACGCTGATCGAGGCCGCCAACTTCATCAACGCGCACTACGCCGGCCTCGCGTTCGATCAGGTCCGTACGCGGCTCAAGGGCGAGATCAACCGCATTCGCGAAGACATCACCCAGCTGATGCAGCGCGCGGTCGAGGCCGGCAGCGAGGCGGCCAGCGACGACACCGAATCGATGGTGATCTCCGGTGAACGCAACTTCGTCGGCCTGCCCGATTTCGCCGACAACATGCAGCGGCTGCGCGAGCTCTTCGGACTCTTCGAGAAGCGCACCGACCTGCTTCAGCTGCTCGACGCGTCGACCCGGGCGCAGGGCGTGCAGATCTACATCGGCGGCGAGTCCGAGCTCGTGCCGATGGAAGAGCTCTCCGTCGTGACGGCGCCGTATGCGGTCGACGGCAAGGTGGTCGGCACGCTCGGCGTGATCGGGCCCACGCGGATGGCCTACGACCGCATGATCCCGATCGTCGACATCACCTCGCGGCTGGTCACCGGCGCGCTCAGTCACCAGCCCGGGCGCGACGGCACGTCGGGTCACTGAGCCCCGTGGCGGTGCGCGCCGCGACTGCGCCGGTGCGCGCCGCACCCGTGTCGTGAGCGCGGGCTTCTCGAGCGCGGGCGGCGCGGTCATCGGGACATTCCCCCGGCGCGCTCGCGCGCGAATTTCGTTAGTATCGCGGCATCGCCGACGCCGGCCCGCTCCGGCAGAATCGGCACGCTCGAGGAGGCACCGCGTGGCAACCGTCACCATCAGCAAGGTAGAGAAGTTCTACGGCTCGACCAAGGTCGTGCACGGCGTCGACGTCGATATCGAGGATGGCGAGTTCTGCGTGCTGGTCGGGCCGTCGGGATGTGGGAAATCGACGCTGCTGCGCATGATCGCGGGCCTGGAGGAGATCTCGGGCGGCGAGATCAGCATCGGGCCCCGGGTCGTCAATGCCGTGCCCCCGAAGGAACGCGACATCGCGATGGTGTTCCAGAACTACGCGCTCTATCCGCACATGAAGGTCCGCGAGAACATGGCGTTCGCGCTGATGCTCGCCAAGACCTCCAAGGACGAGATCGACCGCCGCGTCGGCGAGGCCGCCCAGATCCTCGGCCTGACCGACTACCTCGATCGCTATCCCAAGCAGCTGTCGGGCGGCCAGCGCCAGCGGGTCGCGATGGGCCGCGCGATCGTCCGCAAGCCGCAGGTATTCCTGTTCGACGAGCCGCTGTCGAACCTCGACGCGAAACTGCGCGTCGCGATGCGCACCGAGATCAAGTCGCTGCACCAGCGGCTCAAGACCACGTCCGTGTACGTCACCCACGACCAGATCGAGGCGATGACGATGGCCGATCGCATCGTCGTGATGCGCGACGGGCGGGTCGAGCAGATCGGTGCACCGCTCGACCTGTACGACCGGCCGGTCAACACCTTCGTCGCGGGCTTCATCGGTTCGCCCGCGATGAACCTGCTGAAAGGCGTCGTCCGCGACGGGCACGTCGAGTTCCAGGGCGGCGAGCGCCTGTCGCTCACCGCCCCCGGCGCTCCGCCGATGCAGGTCAGCGAAGGCAGGCCGGTGCTCTTCGGCATCCGGCCCGAGCACATGTCGATCGGCGACGGCGGGAATGCGATCCGCGGCACCGTCGACGTCGTCGAACCCACGGGGGCCGACACCCAGGTGTCCTGCAAGTTTGCCGGCAGCGACATGATCGTCGTGCTGCACGACCGGGTGAAGAGCCGTTCGGGCGACCCGATCGTGCTGCAGCCCGATCTCGCCCGTGCGCACGTATTCGACGCGGAAAGCGGGCGCAATCTGGTCCAGCATGCCCATTGAGGTCCCCGGCAGGCGCCTCACGGCGTGCGTCGCGATGGCCTCCATCGTCGCGGGGCTCGCCGCCCCGTGGCGCGTACGCGCGCAGGCGCCCGCCGCCGTCCGCCCGCCGTTGAAGATCGTCGTCGGCTTTCCGCCGGGCGGCTCCGCAGACGTCCTCGCCCATACCCTCGCCGACGCGATGCGGCCCGACTTCTCCGGCGTCGCGGTCCGCAACCTCGTCGGCGACGCCGGGCGCATGGCCATCGGCGCGGTGCGCGACGCCGCGCCGGACGGCGAGACGCTGCTGCTGACGCCGAGCGGCCCGATGGTCGTCTCGCCGCTCGTCTACCGGCGGCTCGGCTACGATCCGATGCGGGATTTCACGCCGATCAGCCTCGTCACCCGTTTCCAGTTCGGCCTGCTGTCGGGGCCGTCGACGGCCGTGTCCTCGGTCAAGGAGATGATCGTCAAGGCGAAGTCCGATCCGGCGAACGCCACCTACGGCTCGCCCGGCGCCGGTTCGATCACGCATTTCCTCGGCGTCATGCTGGCCGAGAAAGCCGGCGTTCCGCTCGTGCACGTGCCATTCCAGGGGGCGGAGGCGGCCCAGCAGGCGTTGCGCAGCGGACGGATCGGCTACCGGCTCGATGTCGTCTCGGAGGTCGCGGACCTGCATCGCGCAGGCGTGCTGCGCATCGTCGCGGTGACGGGCGCCGCGCGCGATCCGCAGGTCCCCGACGTGCCGACCCTCAAGGAGCAGGGTGTCGACATGGAGGTCGCAGCCTTCTTCGCGCTTTATGGCCCCGCCGGTCTCGCGTCCGCGAAGGCCAAGCAGCTGCACCAGTCGGTCTCGAAGGCGCTCAAGCTGGCGGGTGTCGCGCAGCGGCTCGGTGGGCTGGGCTACGAGGTCGTCGGATCGACCGGCGACGAGCTCTCGAAGGCGCAGAAGATCGAGCTCGCGAGGTGGGAGAAGCCGATCCGCTCGACCGGGCTTCGAATCGATTGAGTTCCCCGGCAAATTCCGCCCAGGCTTCCGGCCCGGCCGTCGGTTTCTCGCATCGCGCGCCGCCGCTCACGGCCGTGCTGATGGTGCAGCTCGGCACGCCGGACGCGCCCGAGAAGGCGGCGGTGCGACGTTATCTCAAGTCGTTCCTGTCGGATCCGCGGGTGGTCGAGATTCCGCGGCTGCTGTGGTGGCCGCTGCTCAACGGCGTGATCCTGAACACCCGTCCGGCGAAGTCGGCGGAGCGCTATCGCGCGATATGGACGCGCGACGGCTCGCCGCTGATGACGATCTCCAGGCGGCAGCGCGCGTTGCTCAAGGGCTCGCTCGGCGAGGCGGGGCTGGACGTCGAGGTCGCGCTCGCGATGCGCTACGGCAATCCCTCGGTGGGCGCCGCGCTGCAGGCGCTGCGGGCGCGCAACCTCGCGCGGCTGCTGGTGCTGCCGATGTACCCGCAGTACGCGGCATCGACGACCGCGTCGGTCTTCGACGCCGTCGCTGCCGAGCTCTCGACCTGGCGAAACCTGCCCGAACTGCGGTTCGTGCGCAACTTCCACGACCACCCCGGATGGCTCGACGCCCAGGTCCGCGCGATCGAGTCGGTCTGGCAGGCGGACGGTCGGCCGGACCGGCTGGTGATGAGCTTCCACGGCGTGCCGCGGCGATCGCTCGACCTCGGCGACCCCTATCACTGCGAGTGCCTGGCCACTGGCCGGCGCATCGCCGAGCGGCTCGGCCTCGCGCCGGACGCCTGGCTCGTGACGTTCCAGTCGCGGCTCGGGCGAGCGCGCTGGCTGGAGCCGTACACCGAGCCGTCGCTCGTCGCGCTCGCGAAGGCCGGGGTCGGCTCGGTCGACGTCGTCTGCCCCGGCTTCGTCGCGGACAATCTCGAGACGCTCGAGGAGATCGACATCGAGGCGCGCGCGGCGTTCATGAAGGCGGGCGGCAAGCGCATGCGGTTCGTGCCATGCCTGAACGACGCGCCGGCCTTCATCTGCGCGCTGTCGGATCTTGCACGGCGACACCTCGCCGGCTGGCCCTGCGAGCGCCTGGACCGGCCGTCGGCTGCCGCGCGCGACGCCGAACTCGACGCGCGCCGGCAACGGGCCAAGGCCGCCGGCGCGGTGGACTGAGCGAGCGCCGCCGAATCAGGCGGCCGGCGGGATGCGGAGCATCTGCCCGGGGTAGATCTTGTCCGGGTGCGTGAGCATCGGCTTGTTGGCCTCGAAGATCTTCATGTAGGCATTCGCATTGCCGTAGTGCGACTTCGCGATCTTGGAGAGCGTGTCTCCGCTCACGACCGTGTAGTACCGGGCCTCTTCGGCCGGTGCCGCGACGGTCAGCAGGTCGTTGACCTTGCCCACGCCGGCGACGTTGCCGCAGCAGAGCAGGATCTTCTCCTTCGTCTCCTGGTCGGCGGCGACGCCGGCGACGGTGGCCGAACTGTCGGCGGCGTCGAAGGTGACGTCGAGCCCCTCGGCATCGAGGTTCATTGCCCGGATGTAGTCGACGATCGACTTCGCCGCTGCATCGTTCGCCGCGGCGATCTTGTCGGGCGAGGGATCGGCGCTCGCGGCATCCTGCGCCGCCTTCGCGTCGCCCTTGCCGAACAGCCGCTCACCGGCGTCCTTGATGAATGACAGCAATCCCATCGTACGTTCTCCTGGCGAGTACCGGCTGCCGCCCGGACGAGGCGCCTGGCTGACTGCGACCGGCCGAGACGCGATTGTGGCGTAGCCTCGCCGCGCATGTCATTAAGAGAGTGTGACGTCTTGAATTCGGTCGAGCCGACCCAATACTCCGGTTACAATGCGCCAAGCATTTGAATTTACAACGATTTTCATACCCGAATGACAGATCCCAAGGATTTCAGCACACCGGCCGCGCCGAATCCCGCGATGCAGGGCGCCGGTGGCGCCGGCGAAGACCTCCCGATGTATGCCGAAGATCCGCCCGATGATTTCTCCGACCTTCGCCAGGCCGGCGGCGACCCCGGTGCCGGGCATCGCAAGCCGGGCACCGCTCACGCGGCTTCGCCTGCGCAGGCGCCGGAGTCGAGGCCGGCATCGGGCGGCGGCGTGAACGGCAGCCCGGACCCGTCGCCGCCGCGCGCCGCGCCACCCGCGGCTTCCGGCAACGCTCAGCCGCAGGGCGGCGCGGACGCCGCCGCCAGGATCGCCGAGCTCGAGCAGGCGCTGGACGCGGCGACGCGAAAGGCGACCGAGAGCCACGAGCAGCATCTTCGGGCGGTGGCGGAAATGGAGAACGTGCGGCGGCGCGCGCAGGAAGACGTCTCCAAGGCGCACAAGTTCGCGATCGAGGCATTTGCCGAGAGCCTGCTGCCGGTCAAGGACAGTCTCGAACTCGCGCTGCAGGTCGACGTTCCGTCGATCGAACGCCTGCGCGAGGGCGTCGAGGCGACCTTGCGTCAGCTGAGCCAGTCCTTCGAGCGGAACCGCCTGACGGAAATCGACCCGCTGCACCAGAAATTCGACCCGCACCAGCACCAGGCGATCTCGGTCGCGCCGTCGAAGGACGTCGCGCCGAACCACGTCGTCAGCGTGCTGCAGAAGGGATACAAGATCAACGACCGGATCCTGCGGCCTGCGCTGGTGACGGTCAGCCAGTCGGGCTGAGTTCGTCGCACGCCCGCTCGACGGGCACCCGATGCAGGGTGCGCTTGAATCCCGCACCGTCGTTCCCCAGATAAGCGTCAACCCATTGTCCGAGCAGCGCCCGCGAGGGGTGCGCTTCCAATAGTCCAAGGAACCCAGTCATGAGCAAAATCATCGGTATCGACCTCGGCACGACGAATTCGTGCGTCGCGATCCTGGAAGGCGGCAAGCCGAAGGTCATCGAGAATGCCGAAGGTACGCGCACCACGCCGTCGATCGTCGCCTACATGGAAGACGGCGAGATCACGGTCGGCGCGCCGGCCAAGCGCCAGGCCGTGACCAATCCCAAGAACACGCTGTATGCGGTCAAGCGGCTGATCGGCCGCAAGTTCGAGGAGAAGGAGGTCCAGAAGGACATCAAGCTGATGCCGTACTCGATCGTCAAGGCCGACAACGGCGACGCCTGGGTCAACGTGCGCGACAAGAAGATGGCGCCGCCGCAGATCTCGGCCGAGGTGCTGCGCAAGATGAAGAAGACCGCCGAGGACTACCTCGGCCACGAGGTGACCGAGGCGGTGATCACGGTGCCGGCCTACTTCAACGACAGCCAGCGCCAGGCGACCAAGGACGCGGGCCGCATCGCCGGCCTCGAGGTCAAGCGGATCATCAACGAGCCGACCGCCGCCGCCCTCGCGTTCGGCCTCGACAAGAAGGATTCGAAGGATCGCAAGATCGCCGTCTACGACCTCGGCGGGGGCACCTTCGACGTGTCGATCATCGAGATCGCCGACGTCGACGGCGAGAAGCAGTTCGAGGTGCTGTCCACCAACGGGGACACCTTCCTCGGCGGAGAGGACTTCGACCAGAAGATCATCGACTACATCATCGCGGAGTTCAAGAAGGATCGCGGCGTCGATCTCGGCAAGGACGTGCTCGCGCTGCAGCGCCTGAAGGAAGCGGCGGAGAAGGCGAAGATCGAGCTCTCGTCCAGCCAGCAGACGGAGATCAACCTGCCGTACGTGACGATGGGATCGGCCGGGCCCGAGCACCTGAACATGAAGATCACCCGCGCCAAGCTCGAGGCGCTGGTCGAGGATCTCGTCGATCGCACGATCGAGCCCTGCAAGATCGCGATCAAGGACGCGGGCGTCAAGGTGTCGGAGATCGACGACGTGATCCTCGTCGGCGGCATGACCCGCATGCCGAAGGTGCAGGAGAAGGTCAAGGAGTTCTTCGGCAAGGAGCCGCGCAAGGACGTCAACCCGGACGAAGCGGTGGCGGTCGGCGCGGCGATCCAGGGCTCGGTACTGTCGGGTGATCGCAAGGACGTGCTGCTGCTCGACGTGACGCCGCTGTCGCTCGGCATCGAGACGCTGGGCGGCGTGATGACCAAGATGATCCAGAAGAACACCACGATCCCGACCAAGTTCAGCCAGGTCTTCTCGACGGCCGACGACAACCAGCCGGCGGTGACGATCAAGGTGTTCCAGGGCGAGCGCGAGATCGCGTCGGGCAACAAGCTGCTCGGCGAGTTCAACCTCGAGGGCATTCCGCCCGCCGCCCGTGGCACGCCCCAGATCGAGGTGGGCTTCGACATCGACGCCAACGGCATCCTGCACGTGTCGGCCAAGGACAAGGCGACCGGCAAGGAGAACAAGATCACGATCAAGGCCAATTCGGGTCTCTCCGAGGCGGAGATCGACAAGATGGTGAAGGACGCCGAGGCGCACGCCGACGAGGATCACAAGCGCGTCGAACTCACGCAGGCGCGCAACAACGGCGACGCGATGCTCCACTCGGTCGAGAAGTCGGTGAAGGATCACGGCGACAAGGTCGACGCCGACGAGAAGAAGAAGATCGAGGACGCGATGGCCGAGGTGCGCGAGGCGCTCAAGGGCGACGACAAGGACCGGATCGACTCGACGGTGGCGGCGATGATGGCGGCGTCGCAGAAGCTCGGCGAGAAGGTCTACGCCGAGTCGCAGGCGGCGTCCGCGAGCGCGGGCGGCGCGGCTGGTGCGGCGGATGCCGACTCGGGCGGCGCGAAGGCGACCGAGGACGTCGTCGACGCCGAGTTCAAGGAGGTCAAGCGCGACGCCTGAAGTCCGGCGCGCGTAGCGGACCCTGGGCAGGCGATCCTGCGGGCGAATGCCCCGCAGGTCGCTTGCCCGTTGACGTATCTGGAGGCGTGGCAATCGAATGGCCAAGCGTGATTTCTACGAAGTGCTCGGTGTGTCGCGAAACGCGAGCGACGATGACCTGAAGAAGGCCTATCGCAAGCTCGCGATGAAGCATCACCCGGACCGCAATCCGGGCGACAAGGCGGCCGAGGAGAGCTTCAAGGAGGCGAAGGAGGCGTACGAGGTCCTCAGCGACGCCGCCAAGCGCCAGGCCTACGACCGTTTCGGTCATGCGGGCGTGGATCAGTCCGCCGGTGGCGGGCAGGCAGGTGGCTTCGGGGGGTTCGCCGACGTGTTCGGCGACATCTTCGGCGACATCTTCGGCGGCGGCGGCGCGCGTTCCGGCGGTGCCGGCAACGTCTACCGCGGCGCCGACCTCCGCTATGCGATGGAAGTGACGCTCGAGCAGGCGGCGAGCGGCTACGACACCGAGATCCGCATCCCGTCCTGGGACAACTGCGAGGTCTGCAGCGGCACCGGCGCGAAACCCGGCACCAAGCCCCAGACCTGTCGCACCTGCGGCGGGCAGGGGGTCGTGCGGGTCCAGCAGGGATTCTTCTCGGTCCAGCAGACGTGTCCGACGTGCCGCGGCAACGGCAAGACGGTCGCGGACCCGTGCGAGGCCTGTGAAGGCGCCGGACGCGTCAAGCAGAGCAAGACGCTGCAGGTCAAGGTGCCGGCAGGCATCGACGACGGCATGCGCATCCGGTCCGCCGGCAACGGTGAGCCGGGCGTCAATGGTGGTCCGGCGGGCGACCTGTACGTCGAGATCCGGATACCGGAGCACCCGGTCTTCAAGCGCGACGGCGACGATCTTCACTGCGAGATCCCGATCGCCATCACGACCGCGGCTTTGGGCGGGACGGTCCAGGTGCCGACGCTCGGCGGCAAGGCCGAGATCGAACTGTCCGAGGGCGTGCAGAACGGCAAGGTGTTCAGGCTCAGGGGCAAGGGCATCAAGGGGGTCCGGTCGGGCGTGCCGGGCGACCTCTACGTGCACATCCAGGTCGAGACGCCGGTGCGGCTCACCGACAAGCAGAAGCAGATCCTGCGCGAGCTCGACCAGAGCCTCGCCGATGCGCGCCACAGCCCGCAGACCCGCAGCTGGAAGGACCGCGTGAAGGAATTTCTGTTCCAATGACGCGTGCGCGGCTGCCGCGCGATGAACCGTCCCCGGAGTGAATCGAACGATGTCCCGAGCCGCCGACTACCCGGTCTCCCAGCCTTTCCATCTGGCGTTCCCGGTCCACGACCTCGCGGCTGCGCGCCGCTTCTACGGTGAGCTGCTCGGGTGTCCCGAGGGGCGAAGCGCCGACGACTGGGTCGATTTCGATCTGTACGGCCACCAGATCGTCGCGCACCTCGCGCCCGGTGAAGCCGGCCACCGGGCGACCAGCGAGGTCGACGGCGACCAGGTGCCGGTGCGTCACTTCGGCGTCGTGCTGTCGCTCGAGCAATGGCAAGCGCTCGCCGATCGGCTCCGTGCGGCCGGTACCCGCTTCGTGATCGAGCCTCACGTGCGATTCAAGGGGCTCGCCGGCGAGCAGTCGACGATGTTCTTCCTCGATCCGTCGGGCAATGCGCTCGAGTTCAAGGCCTTCGCCGACCCGTCACGGCTCTTCGCAAAGCAGCTGAACGACTGAGGCCGGTGCGCCCGCGTCGCCGTCGCGCCGGTGCGAGGGCGGCGTGAAGCGGCGCCGGCCACGTCGCGGCACGCAGCGCGTGGCCGGCGCGAGGCGCGGCCCGACACCACGATCCGGACATCCCGTCTCGAGCATTCCGACACGAGCACCAGACCATGAGCACCAGGACATGAGCGTCACCACGAATCAGGAACAGTTCGACCGCGCGCGCCGGGTGCTCGTCGGCGGTGTCAACTCGGCGGTTCGCGCGTTCAGGGCGGTCGGCGGCACGCCGCGCTTCATCGCGCGCGCCGAGGGCGCGCACGTCTGGGACGTCGAGGGCAAGCGCTACATCGACTACCTCGGCTCGTGGGGCCCGATGATCGTCGGCCACTCGCACCCGCGCGTCGTGAAGGCGGTGCAGGAAGCGGCGCTTCGCGGCCTGTCGTACGGGGCGCCGAACGTGATGGAGACCGAACTCGCCGAGGCGATCTGCGCGATCTTCCCTCACGTCGATCGGGTGCGCTTCACCAGTTCCGGCACCGAAGCGGCGATGTCGGCGCTTCGGCTCGCGCGCGGCTACACGAAGCGCGACAAGATCCTGAAGTTCGAAGGCTGCTATCACGGCACCGCGGACAGCCTGCTGGTGAAGGCGGGCAGCGGCGCACTCGCGTTCGGCACGCCGACCTCGGCCGGCGTCCCGGCCGATCTCGCGAAGCACACGCTCGTCGCGAACTTCAACGACCTGGCATCGGTCAGGGCGCTGTTCGAGCAGTTTCCGGACGACATCGCGTGCGTGATGGTCGAGCCGATTCCCGGCAACATGAACCTCGTGATGCCCGTCCCCGGATTCCTGGAGGGCTTGCGGGACCTGTGCGACGAGTACCACGCGATCCTCATCTTCGACGAGGTGATGTCGGGGTTCAGGGTGGCGCTCGGCGGCGCGCAGGCCGTCACCGGCGTGCGCCCCGACCTGTCGGCCTTCGGCAAGGTGATCGGTGGCGGGATGCCGGTCGGCGCGATCGGCGGTCCGGCACTGGTGATGGACATGATGGCGCCGCTCGGACCGGTCTACCAGGCCGGCACGCTGTCGGGCAACCCGATCGCGATGGCGGCGGGCCTCGTCACGCTGGAACTGATCTCGCGCCCGGGCTTCTTCGAGCGCCTCGGCGCGACGATGACCACGCTGGTCGACGGGCTGAACGCGGCGGCGCAGCGCGCCGGCGTGCCGATGTCGGCGCGCGGCTGCGGCGGCATGGGCGGGATCTACTTCCGCGCCGCGCCGCCGAGCCACTACACCGAGGCGACCGCGCAGGACACCGACGCGTTCAAGCGCTTCTACCACCTGATGCTCGACGGCGGGGTGTACCTGCCGCCGTCGCCGGTCGAGGCCTTCTTCCTGTCGTCGGCGCACACGAAGGCCGAGATCGATCAGACGATCGAGGTCGCGGCGCGAGCGCTGCAGCAGCTCTGACACGTCCCGAGGTTGCCATGACGAGCACGCGCGAATCCGATGGCGGCGGTCGTTTCCCGGAACTGGCGGGCAAGGTGGCGATCGTCACCGGTGCCAGCCGCGGCATCGGCGCGGCGACGGCGCACGAGCTCGCGCGCCAGGGGATGCCGGTGCTGCTGCTCGCCCGTACCGTGTCAGAGATCGACGCCGTCGCCGCATCGATCCGCGACACCGGCGGGCAGGCGTCGGCGCAGGCGTGCGACGTGGCGGACTTCGCCGACGTGCAGTCGGCCGTCGCGCGCTGCCGCGCGGCCTTCGGGCGGGTCGACGTGCTCGTCAACAACGCCGGCGTGATCGACCCGATCGCACGGCTCGCCGAGTCGGATCCGGGCGGGTGGGGACGGGCGGTCGACATCAACCTCAAGGGCGTCTATCACGGCATTCGCGCGGTGCTGCCGGCGATGCTCGAGCAGGGCGCGGGCACGATCGTCAACCTGAGCTCGGGGGCGGCGACCGGCGCACTCGAGGGCTGGAGCCACTACTGCGCCACGAAGGCCGCGGTGCTGTCGCTGACGCGCTGCGTCGACGTCGAGTATCGGGCCGCCGGGATCCGCGTGATCGGCCTGAGCCCGGGCACCGTCGCGACCGACATGCAGGTGAACATCCGGGCGTCGGGCATCAATCCGGTGAGCCGGCTCGATCCGTCGGTGCACGTGCCGCCGAGCTGGCCGGCACGGGCGATCGCGTGGTTGTGCACGCAGGCGGCCGACGACCTGCGCGGCACCGATTTCTCGCTCAAGACCGACGAAGGACGGCGCCGCGCCGGACTGATCGCCTGAGGCGCGACCGCGCGAGCCGCCAGTCGCGGCGCGTCACGCGTGCCGCAGCACCAGCCCCTCGATCACGTCCGCGACTTCCTCGCACTTGTCGCTGATCGCCTCGAGCATCTCGTAGATCGCCTTCATCTTGACGAGGTGGCGGATGTCGTTCTCGTGGCGAAAGAGCTTGGACATCGCGGACCGCATCACCCGGTCGCTGTCGGATTCGATCAGGTCGATCTGCTGACAGATCTTGAGGATGGTCTGGGCCTCGCCCATGTCGCCGAGCAGCGCGACCGCGTCCTGCACGCGCCGGCAGGCCATCTGCGAGAGTTCGGCGAGCTGCTGCGCCTCGTGCGGCACCTTGCGCAGGTCGTAGAGGTCGGTACATTCGCCGACGTCCTGGATGAGGTCCAGGATGTCGTCCATGCGATTGACGAGCCTGCGCATGTCATCGCGCCGCAGCGGCGTGAACAGCGATCGCTGCAGCAGCAGCACCGTCTCGTGGGCGTCGGCGTCTCCCTGCTTCTCGCAGACGTCGATCGCTGCGATGCGTTCCTGCCGCAGGCGCTCGTCCGCATGATCGGCGAGGATCGCGCACAGCAGCCCGGCGGCTTCGACGATGCGCGCCGCGTGCCGGTCGAGCAGTTCGAAGCAGCGGCGATCCTTCGGGAAGAGGCGGGCGAAGAGGGACGTCGGCACCGGTGCTGTCCGTCGTTCAGCCGTCGATGCCGGCGCGCTGCAGAATCGCGCGCCGATACGCCGTCTCGTCGATCGGCCTGCGATCGCGCTGCGCCTGCCAGATCGCCTGTGCGAGGCAATCGAGAAGCGCGTGCGCCGCGTCGTGCGCGGAGCCGGTCCGTCGCTGAAGCGCTTCGCTGGCGGCGCGTATCCCGCGCGGCTGGTCGATCGCAATCTGCTCGGCGATCGCGAGGTGCAGCGACAGGTGCAGGAACGGATTGGTGCGCCCGCTGGCTGGCGGGTACTCGCGCGCCTTGGCCTCGTCGACGCTGGCGAGGTCGGCGTGGTACTCGGGGTGCACGTCGATCCATTCGACGGCGATGACCTCGAGCGGCGTCAGCGGCGAGCCGGCGCGTGCCTTCTCCCAGGCGCCGCAGAAGAACGCGCGAACGTCGCCGACGCTCGGATCGAACATGCTCAGGCGCTCGCCGCGGAGCCGCGGCGCGCGGTCGGGGCGGCAGCCTTGTCCTTGAACGCGCACAGGTCGATCACCGGACAGCGCCAGCACTCGGGCCGCCGCGCCTTGCAGAGGTAGCGCCCGTGCAGCAGCAGCCAGTGGTGCGCGTCGTGCAGGAAGGGCTTCGGCACCGCGCGCATCAGCTTGCGCTCGACTTCGTCCGGCGTCTTGCCGCGCGCCAGGCCGAGCCGGTTGGAGACGCGGAAGATGTGCGTGTCGACCGCGATCGTCGGATGGCCGAACGCGGTGTTGAGGATGACGTTGGCGGTCTTGCGCCCGACGCCGGGCAGCGCCTGCAGTGCCTCGCGGTCTGCCGGCACCTCGCCGCCGTGCCGCTCGACGAGCAGGCGGCAGGTCTCGAGCAGGTGCTTCGCCTTGTTGCGGTACAGGCCGATCCGCTGGATGTGCGGGATCACGCCGTCCAGGCCGAGCGCGAGCATCGCCTGCGGCGTCGCGGCGTCCCGGAACAGGCCTCGCGTCGCCAGGTTCACGCTGATGTCGGTCGCCTGCGCCGACAGCAGCACCGCGGCCAGCAGTTCGAAGGGCGTGCGGTACTCGAGTTCGGTGGTCGGTGCCGGGTTCAGCGTCGCGAAGCGCGTGAACAGTTCGTTGCGGTCGGCGGGCTTCATCCGGGGCTCTTCACGCGCCGATGCGCGCGAGGATCGACCGGAGTCGGCGTGCCTTCTCGTCCGGATCGTCGAGGCGGGTGACGGCGACTGCCGCGGCGCGCTCGAGTCGGGCCTGGCGCTCGCGATGGCGTGTACGCGATCGGGCTGCCTTCGCCCGGTCCCAGGGCTCGGTCGACGGGCGCATCGTGATGCAGTCGACCGGGCAGGGCGGCATGCAGCGTTCGCAACCGGTGCACCGCTCGACCAGCACGACGTGGCGGTGCCCGGACGCCCCGGCGATCGCGTCGACCGGGCAGGCCAGGATGCACTTGGTGCATCCGATGCAGGCGGCCTCGTCGACGAGCGCGATCGCGGGCGCGACGTCGGTGCCGCAGTCGGGGTCGGGTTCCAGCGGGCTGCGGTCGAGCAGTCGCGCGAGCGCGTCGATCGTCGCGGTGCCGCCCGGCGCGCAGCGGTTGTGCGGCCCGCCGGCCGCCACGGCCCTCGCGTACGGCAGGCAACCGGGCTCGCCGCAACGCTCGCACTGCGTCTGCGGCAGCAGGTCGTCGATCGCGTCGACCAGCGCTGCGTCAGCGCTTCTTCGTGCGCCGGCCGTCGCCATCGGCGATGAAGTCGCGCACGACGGGGTAGACCTTCTCGCGCCAGCGCCGGCCGCTGAAGATGCCATAGTGACCGGCCTGCGCGACTTCGACGTGCTTCTTCGACTTCGGATCGATGCCGCGGCAGAGATCGTGCGCCGCACGCGTCTGACCGACGCCGGAGATGTCGTCGAGTTCGCCCTCGATCGTGAGCAGTGCCACGCCGCGGATATCCTCGGGCGCGACCCGGATCTGCCTGCCTTCGAACGGCAGGACCCAGGTGCCGGTCGGCAGCCGGAATTCCTGGAAGACGGTGCGTATCGTATCGAGGTAGTAGTCGGCCGGCAGGTCGAGCACGGCGTTGTACTCGTCGTAGAAGCGCCGATGACCCTCGGCGTCCTCGTCGTCGCCGCGCACGAGGTTCAGGTAGAAGTCCCAGTGCGACTGCGCGTGACGGTCGGGGTTCATCGTGACGAAGCCCGCGTGCTGGAGGAAACCCGGGTACACGCGGCGCCCGGCGCCGGGATAGCGGCCGGGAACGCGGTGGATGACGGTCCGCTCGAACCAGTGGAACGGCTTCGTCGTCGCAAGCGCATTGACCGCGGTCGGGCTGCAGCGGGGATCGATCGGCCCGCCCATCATCGTGAGCGTCAGCGGTTGCGCCGCGTCGCCGAGCGTCGCCATGACGGAGGCCGCGGCCATCACCGGCACCGTCGGCTGGCAGACCGAGACGACGTGCAGCTTCGGGCCGAGGTGGCGGATGAACTCGATCGCGTAGCCGACGTAGTCGTGCAGGTGGAACTCGCCCTGGGAGAGCGGCACCATCCGCGCGTCGGTCCAGTCGGTGATCAGGACGTTGTGGTCCGTCAGCATCGTGCGCACGGTGTCGCGCAGGAGTGTCGCGTGGTGGCCCGACAGCGGGGCGAACAGCAGTACCGTCGGATCGTCGGCACGGGCTGCAAGCCTGGCCGGCAGCCGGCGCTCGAAGCGCAGCAGTCTGCAGAAGGGCTTCGCGATCTCGACGCGTTCCTCGACCGGCACCTGCACGCCGTCGATCTCGACCGCGTCGATGCCGAACGCCGGCTTCTCGTACTCCTTGCCCAGACGATGGAACAGTTCGAAGCTCGCGGCCACCCGGGTGGCGAGCGGGGTATAGCTGAACGGACTGTAGCGATTGCTGTACAGCTTGCTCATCGCGTCCGCCCACCCGGACATCGGGTTCAGGATCGCGCGCTGGGCTTCATGGACCTGGTAGAGCATCTCGGAACGTCTCCCGCCGTCGGTCAACCCGCCGTGCCGCCGGTCAACGTGTCATTCTGCACGAAACACCGGGAGGCAGTGCACCGGAAAGTCGCCAAAACATGACATTCCTCCGGATGGACCGCGATCGCCGCCCTGCGGCGTGTCGTCGGCGCCGCAAATTCCGGACCCGGGTGGCCGCCGGGGTGGCCCCCAGCGTGGCCGCGGGACGCTCAGCCCTCGAGGAACTGGAGCTTGTCCTTGACGTCCTTGAACGCCTCCGCCGTGGGCAACTGGTCCTTGGTGCGGGTGATGCTGGGCCAGATCTTCGCCTTCTCGACGTTGATCGCGACGAACCTGCGCTGATCGGCGGGCACGTCTTCCTCGGCGAGGATCGCCTCGACCGGACACTCCGGGATGCAGACCGCGCAGTCGATGCATTCGTCCGGGTCGATCACCAGCATGTTCGGGCCCTCGCGGAAGCAGTCGACGGGGCAGACGTCCACGCAGTCCGTGTACTTGCAGCGGATGCAGGATTCGAGAACGATGTGGGGCATGGCGGGTTTCGGCCGGAACGGCAGGCGATGGAACGGACGACGGATCCGGTATTCTAACCGGGGCGCCGTCGGCGCCCGCCCGGCCTGACCCGCCGACGAGGCCATCCGTCATGCCGACCGACCCGCACTAGCGCACCGCCGATGATCATCGATTCGCTGCTGGACACCGACCTGTACAAGTTCACGATGATGCAGGTCGTGCTGCACCAGTTCCCGGGCGCGCAGGTCGAATATCGCTTCAAGTGCCGTACGCCCGACGTCGATCTCCGGCCGCTCGTCGACGACATCCGGCGCGAGGTCGATCACCTCTGCCAGCTCCGGTTCGCCGAAGCCGAACTCGACTACCTGCGCCAGTGGCGCTTCTTCAAGAGCGATTTCATCGATTTCCTCGGCCTGTTCCACATGAACCGGCGCTACATCCGGATCGAGCCCTCGCCCAAGGACAACGGCGAGATCGACATCACGATCAAGGGCCCGTGGCTGCACACGATCCTCGCCGAGATCCCGATCCTTGCGATCGTCAACGAGCTCTACTTCCGCCGGCTCGCGCCGACGCCCGATTTTGCCGAGGGCAGGCGCCGGCTCGTCGAGAAGATCGACTCGATCACGCGCGACCCCGAGATGGCCGGCATCCGCATCGCCGACTACGGTACGCGCCGGCGATTCTCGCGCGCGTGGCAGGCCGAGATCCTCCAGACCTGCAAGCAACTGCTCGGCGAGCGGTTCGCCGGCACGTCGAACGTCTACTTCGCGATGACGCAGGGCCACGTGCCGCTCGGCACGATGGCGCACGAATACCTGCAGGCGTGCCAGGCCCTCGGACCGAGGCTGCGCGACTCGCAGGCCTTCGCGTTCGATCGGTGGGCACGCGAGTATCGGGGCGACCTCGGGATCGCGCTGTCGGACGTCTTCGGCTTCGACGCGTTCCTGCGCGATTTCGACATGTACTTCTGCAAGCTCTTCGACGGCGCGCGGCACGATTCGGGCGATCCGTTCGAATGGGGCGAACGGCTGCTCGCGCACTACGAGGCCAACCGCGTCGATCCGGCCTCCAAGACGCTCGTGTTCTCCGACTCGCTGACCTTCGACCTGGTGCGCCGCCTCTACCAGCGCTTCCGCGACCGCGCGAAGATCGCGTTCGGGGTGGGCACGAACCTCACCAACGACATCGGCATCGCGCCGCTGCAGATCGTGATCAAGATGGTCCGGTGCAACGGGCAACCGGTCGCCAAGCTCTCGGATACGCCCGCGAAGAACATGTGCGACGACGAAGACTATCTGCAGTACCTGCGAAAGGTGTTCGAGATCAAGCCGCCCGAGCCGCTGCCTTCCGGCGCCGCCGGTGCGCCCGGGGGAATCGAACGGCGCGGCGTCGGCGGCGCGAGGCGATGAAACCGCGGCTGCTCGTGACGCGCAAGGTCTTCCCCGAGGTCATCGCGCACCTCGACGCGGTCTTCGACGTGGAGGGCAATCCGGCGGACGACGACTGGCGTGCCGACGAACTGCACCGGCGGGTGGCCGACAAGGACGCGCTGTTCGTCGTCGCGTCGGACCGCGTCGACACCGCGCTGCTGGATGCAGCGCCCCGCCTTCGGATGATCGCGACCGGATCGGTCGGCTTCAACCACATCGATCTCGACGCCTGCGCCGCGCGCGGCATCCTCGTCACCAACACGCCCGACGTGCTGACCGAGGCGACCGCCGACATGGCGTGGGCACTGCTGACGGCGACCGCGCGCCGGGTCACCGAGTCGGAGCGCTGGCTGCGTGAAGGGCATTGGACGCGCTGGGCGTGGGACCAGTTCCTCGGCGCCGATCTTCACCGCGCCACGCTCGGCATCATCGGCATGGGGCGCATCGGGTCGGCGATCGCGAGGCGGGCCCGCGGTTTCGAGATGGAACTCCTCTACGACAACCGCAGTGCGGCGGCGAACGAGGCCGAGATCGGGGCCACCCGGGTCGCCCGCGCCGAGTTGCTGGCGCGCTCGGACCACGTCGTGCTGGTGCTGCCGTATTCGAAGGCCACCCACCACACGATCGGCGCTGCCGAACTTGCCGCGATGAAGCGGACCGCGACGCTCGTGAACATCGCGCGCGGGTCGATCGTCGACGACGCGGCGCTCGCCCAGGCGCTGTCCGACGGCACGATCGCTGCCGCTGGGCTCGACGTCTACGAGAACGAGCCGCACGTGCATCCGTCGCTGCTGGCGTGCCGCAACCTCGTGATGACGCCGCACATCGGCAGTGCGACCCGTTCGTCGCGGCTCGGGATGGCGATGCTCGCCGCCCGCAACCTGACCCGGGTGTTCCAGGGCGAGGCCGCGCTCACGCCGCTGCAGGCGCCGGGCCGCGCCGGCGCGGCCTGAAGCGGGCGTGTCGGGCCACTCGATCGTCATCCAGCGTGCGCACGCGCTCGGGCGCGAGGACGCGCTGCGGGTCGCCCGTCGGATCGGCGACGAACTGACCAGCGAGCACGGCTGCGTCTGTCGATGGGACGGTGAAGTGCTGCTGTTCGAGCGGACCGGCGTCAGCGGCAGCCTGGCGGTCGGCGAGCGCGACATCGACCTGCGGATCAGGCTCGGCTTCCTGCTCGCCGGATTCAGGTCCCGCATCGAGCAACGGCTCGAACAGAACTTCGATCGCTACTTCGGCGATCCCGCCGCTAGAAGGTCAACCTGAGGCCCAGCATCGCCCGGCGCTCGGCGTCGGCGCCGAGCTCCTGCTCGTAGCGGGACTCGGCGAAGGCCGACAGCTCGCGCGTGACCTTGGTCGCCACGCCCAGCCCGATCGCGCCCTGCGTCTGCATCGCTGCCGCACCGCCGGCGATCTGCCTGGATTCGCGCTGCAGTTCGACGAGCAGTTGCGGACGCATCGTGCCCAGCGGCGTGCCGACCGTGGTGCCGAGCGTGCTGCCGATCGCGACCGCCGACAGGGTCTGCGTCGAGCCGGTGCGCACGCCGTCGGCGGTCTCGAACGCCGTCTCGATCGTTTCGTAGCGGCTGAACGGCGCGACCCGCCAGCTGCCGACACGCCCCGGATGATGGACCTGCAGGCTCACGCCGCGACTGGTTCCGGTCGCCTCGTGCTCGGGTTCTAGCAAGGCGCTCGCCGGCTCGTCGCCGAGGCGGGTCCGGTGCGCGCCCCACGACATCTCGACGTCGACGAACAGCGCGTCGAACGGCTGGATCGACGTGTACGCGCTGAACGTCGAACCCGCGGTGTGCGCCGTCTGCAATCTGCTCGCGGCGAGCCCGACGAGCAGGTATTCGTCGAAGCGGTAGTCGGCCCCCAGCGTGAGCGCCGACGTGCTCAGACCGGCGGCGTTGTCGATCTTCTGACTCGAGTGCAGATCGCCGGTCAGATAGCTGTTGACGCGGCCGATCGAGTTCGGCGCGAGCTTGCCCGGGGCGACGCCCGGACGTTCATTCGGCCGCAGCGGCGCCGACTTCTGGTCGTCGGTGATCGTCAGCCCGCTCTCGAAGCGAGGCAGCAGCCGCGTGCTCTGCGTGTCGTTCAGGCGGGCCTGCCGCGCACGGGTCTGCGCGCTGCGGACCTTGAGGCCGGTGCCGACGTCGTCGAGCAGCGTGCCTGGCGCGTCCAGCGACGGTATCGGCGATTCGGACAGCGACGCCGTCTTCGCGGCCGCCAGCACGGCGTCCTGGGCGGCCGCCGGCAGCGCGACCGCGGCGATCGCCGCGCTCAGGGCGAACGCGCAGGCGATCCGCAGGCTGCGCCGCCAGGCGCGTGCCGCTCGCGTGACCGGCACATCGCGCCGCTTCGCGAGGAACGGTGACTGGGCCCCAGGTGGCCGGGCCGGTTCAAGGTGTCGCATGCTGCCGGGACGACCCGCTCGGACACGGATGACGTCGTTCTGGTGGATTCGGCAGTCATTGTTGCGTAGCGTATCGACGCCGGACCACGCTGGCGGGTACGAACGGTCGACGGCGGCGGAAGGATCGGTCGACCGACGCGAGCCCTCGGCGAGCGACCGGGCAGCGAACGGGCCTCGTCAGTCCTTCAGCGTCTGTACCAGGTCGACGTACTGGTTCATCGCGTCGTCGGGCGAGGTGCCCTTGATCGAATGCCACGCGTCCCACTTCGCGCGACCGACCATGTCGGAGAAGCCCGGCCGTTCGCCTTCGACGTCGCCGCAGGTGGCCTGCTTGTACAGCGCGTAGGCCTTGAGCAGCGACGCGTTGTCGGGCTTTTCGGGAAGCGACTTCATTTCGCTGAGCGCCGTTTCGAAGCGCGAGGCGAGTTCTGACATGCGATGCTCCAGGGGCTTGCTGCCTGTCGTGCCGTTCACGCGCCGGGTCGTGAGCGGGAATGACGAGCATACAAAAGCGGCGGGTAACGCCAAATGGGGGGAATCCCTCCCCGCGTCGGCCTTGCGCGCAGCGGCGTTTCAGGCGCCGAGCGGCCAGTGCGCGCCGACGCGCCAGTGCGAGACCTGCGAGAGGTCGACCTGGCCCGGCGCGGGCTGCACGAGCGCGATGCGATCGAAGCGCAGCACGGCGCCTTCCTCGAGATGCCGCCGCTCGCGTTCGCAGAGCGCCGCGCGCGCCGCGTTGTCGAGGCGCGCGTAGAGGAGGCTCAGGTGGGGCGCGAGTCGGTACGCGGCGACGGCGTCGTCGACACTTGGATGCGTGCGGTCGCGAGCGGCCTGCGCCGCGACCAGCGTCTCGCGAAGTGCGTGCACCGGCGAGGCTTCGGGCGACGCGTGCGCGCCCGCCGCGCTGCCTTCGGCGCGCGGTCCGGCGGCGAGCGGCAGGTACAGTGTCCGGAAGTACTCGTCGCTGTGTTCGCACGCGCGCGCGACCAGCGTGATCGGCGGCGATCGCAACGCCGCGTCGCGCAGCGCCGCGTCGACGTCGTCCGCCAGGTCCGCCTCGCGATCGCCGACGTGCACCGTCACGTGCGCGTCGAAGCGGGGCGCGTCCCACGCGAGCGCGAGCCGATCGAGGATCGGCTGCATCGCGGCGCGCGTGGGCGGATCGGGCAGGAGCCAGATCGCCGTCGGCACGCGTGCGGGCGTCATCGGCACGCGGTCGACCGGCGGGGGACGCGGGCGGCGCGCATCAGCGCGAGGGGCTCGCCGCCGGCGCGGCCGCAGCCGGGTCGGCGGCGGGGTCGCCGAGCCCGTCCCAGACGAGCGGGAACGCGGGTGCGGCCGTCAGGCCCTCGGGCGTGCCGACGTCGAGGAATCGGCCGCCGGCGAAGAAGTGGCTGTCGACGTGAAGCCCGGCACGGATCGCCGCCGCGACGATCGCGCCGACCGGCCACTCGGGCGCCTTGGCGAGCGGATCCTCGGCGACCCGCGCGGCCGCGACCCGCGCGAGCCTGCCGCATTCCTCGCGCATGAAGCGGGTGAAGCTCGCGCGCCACACGGCGAACATCCAGCAGACGTAGCGATCGGGTCGCACCGGGCGCTCTTCCTTGGTGACGAGGCTGGCGACACGCCCGTCCGCGTGGCGCTCGACGACGTCGCCGGGCTCGTCGGCGCGGCACTCGAACAGACCGAGCACGACGTCGGCGCCGGTCGTGTCCATGCGCGCGAGCAGCGGCGAGAAGGAGTCGACCGGCTGCACGAGGATGTCCGGAAAGCCGAACACGACGTCGGCGTCGCCGATGAAGGGCGCGGCCTGCGACAGCGTGAACGGGGGGCCCCAGGGTGCGCCGACGTTCAGGTAGCCGATCGGCAGCCCGAGCCGGCTGCCGTCGCCGTAATAGCGCGCGATGTCCCACTTGCCGTCGCGCACGATGAAGAAGACCCGGCTCGCGCCGGCGGCCTGCATGCGCTCGAGCAGGTACTGCGAGACCACCTTGGGTCTGCGCGTCGCGTCGGCCGGGTCGCGCTGCCACCCGATCGGCAGCAGTTCCTTGCTGCAGGGAAGCGGCGAGATCCGCGTCGCGCGGCCGGCGGCCGGCACGAGGCCGACGAGATCCCGGCCGATCGAGCCGGGCATCAGGCGGCTCCCGTCGCCGTCGCCACGGTCGCCGCCTTCGCGCCGAACGCCGCCTCCATCTCGCGCCTGAACGCGAGTGTCGCGTCGCCGGCGGGGAACGCGACGTCGTCGTAGCGCAGCGCCGTGCCCGCCGAGACCGCGCGCGTCAGCGTCACGCCGTGCGCGAGGCCGAGCGGCAGGCCGCCGATCGCGACCGAACGCGCCGCCGGCATCAGCTTGCCGTAGACCCGGTAGCCGCCTTCGCCGTCGAGCACCTCCCCGGCCGCGAGGTCGCGCTTGGCGGTCGCGACGACGTCGCCGACCCATCCGGTCGCGGCGCCGGTCGGCTCGCGCCGCAGCCCGACCGACGCGACGCTGATGCCGAGTTCCAGACCGATCAGGTGGAAGGGCTTGTACATCGCGGTGAACCGCCCGTCGGGGTCGGTGTTCAGGCCGTACTCGGCGAAGCAGCGGCGGACGTAGTCGGTGCCGCCCTCGAAGCACACGTACACGCCCCAGCGGAGGTCGCGAAAGACCGGGCGTCCGTCGCGCTCGAGGCTGGATATCACCTCGACCTGCCCGCGCGTGGCGAGCGTGCCGCCGGCCTCGGCCGGGCGCAGCAGCCGGGCGATGTCGTCCACCCCGCAGGCGGGAAACGCCAGGCCGTCCGCCGGGCACGCGAGGCCGGTCGCGTTCGCGACCGCGGCCATCTCGATCGCCGATTTCGTGCCGTCGAGGAAGGAGTTGAACATCTGCGCGTTCATGCCCCCCGCGTTCGCCTGCTCGCGGCTCAGGCCGTAGTGGTTCCAGACGGTATCCGGTGTGGACGCGTGATACTGCGGCAGGTACTTCGTGCCCTTGCCGGCCGCCACCACGTCGAAACCGGCACAGCGCGCCCAGTCGACCATCTCGCAGATCAGCGCCGGCTGGTCGCCGTAGGCGAGCGAGTAGACGATGCCGGCCTCGCGGGCGCGCCGGGCGAGCAGCGGGCCGGCCAGCGCGTCCGCCTCGACGTTGACCATCACGACGTGCTTGCCGTGCGTGCAGCACGCGAGAACGTGTCCGATCCCGGCGGCCGGACTGCCGGTCGCGTCGATCACGATGTCGACGTCGTCCGACGCGATCATCGCCTTCGCGTCCTCGCCGATCGCCGGCAGCCGGTCTTCGTGCCACCCGACCCGCAGCAGCGCGTCGCGCGCGCGTGCGGGCGAGAGATCGGCGATCCGCGTGACACGCAGTCCCCTGGTCCTCAGCGCCTGCGACAGGAACATCGAGCCGAACTTGCCGGCGCCGATCAGCCCGACGCGCAGCGGGTTTCCGGCGGCCTCGCGCGCCAGCAGCAGTGCGTGCAGGTTCATGCCGCGCGTGCCAGCGGCAGGTCGGTGATGCGGATCGACGGATTGGTCAGGCAGTCGTCGGGCAGCGGTTCGATCGGGGTGAAGTCGCGGTGTGCGATGTAGTCGGGCCGCTTGAAGCGGCGGATGTGATTCGAGACGGCGCACAGGCTCAGGTAGACGATCGTGCGGTTCCACGGGCTCATGTTCGACGGAGACCCGTGCACCAGGCACGAGTGGAACATCAGCATCGAGCCGGCCGGGCCCTTGGGCGCGACGATGCCCCCCCGCGCGACGAGACGCTCGATCGTCGCATTGTCGATCGTCCACAGCGGATAGCTGGTGGTGGACAGATCGTGACTCGCGTCGATCGCGCCCGACTTGTGCGAGCCCGGGATGAAGAGCAGCGGTCCGTTGAACTCGTTGACCTCGTCCAGGAAGACCGCGACGTTCATCGCGCGCGCCTCCGGCATGTCGTCGTCCGCCTTCCATGTGCCGTAGTCCTGGTGCCACTGCCAGACGTCGCCGTCGAAGGCCTGCTTGCCGTTGATCTTGAACTGGTGCATGTAGACGTCCTCGCCGAGCACCGAGCGCACCGGGCCGACCATCCGGGGGTGGCGCCCGAGCTTGGCGAAGGCTTCGTCGATCAGGTGGCCGGCAAACACCGTGCGCACGGCGTCAGAGCCCTTCTCGCGGATGATCTCGGGCCGGTGCTGCGCGTAGATGTGCGGAATGCGTGCGAGGAGCACCTTCATCTCGGCGTCGGAGAACAGGGACGGAAAGAACAGGTAGCCGTTCTCGTCGAACTGCTGGCGTTGGGCTGCGGTCAGTTCCATGGCGTGTCTCGCTGGTTCGTTTGGGGTGCGACCCCGGCGCGGCGGCGACGCCTGCAGCCTCGCGGCCCGGGCGTGGCGAGGGGGGCAGGGTCGGAGCGGGCGGCGCGGGCAGTCGTGCGCAGGGCAAGCATAGCGTGATTCGATCGCATTGCGCGGTGCGACGGTTTCAGGATCGGCGAGCGCCGTCGAAGAGCATCGCGAGGGTCGCCTGGGCGGCTTCGCGCGCGTGTTCGCGCGCCAGACGGTCGGCCGTGCGGACTTCGCCCTTGACGATCGCCGCGAGCAGCGACTGGTGGCCGCTCCAGCCGCGTCGAAGCATCTGGCTCGCGAGCATCGCCGGTTGCGCGGGCGCGCCCGCCGCGCCATGGGGTGCCGCGCCGAGCGCGAGGCTCGAGACGATCCGGCGGCTGTGGTGCCAGTGCACGCGGACCGCGTCGATCAGCAGCGGGTTGTGGCTCGCCCGGTAGACGAACGCGTGGAACGCGAACTCGGCCTCGAGCGCGGCCGCCAGCCCGGCCGGCTCGCGCCGCGCCGCCGCCTGCCGACCCGCGCGGATCAGCGCCTGGCCCGGCTCGCGCAGCTCGGGGCGGGGCGTCACGGCTGCCGCCGTGGCGGCGAGCGCGTCTAGGGCCTCCCGCACCTGGTAGAGGTTCTGGACGAAGGCGGCGTTGATCGGGGCCACCCGCAAACCTCGGCCGTTGGCCTCGCCGACCATGAGTCCCTCGCGACGCAGTCGCTGGAGCGCGTGCATGACCGGCTGGCGGGAGACGCCCAGGCGCCGCGCGAGCGACTCCTGCGTGTGGTGTCGCCGGGCGTCCAGTTCGCCGTCGACGATCGCGCCGAGCAGCATCTCGTAGCAGCGGTCGGCCAGGCCTGGCGCGGGATCGAGCGGGGTCAAGGGGGTCGACACCGATCCATCGTACTCTGTATACGGAATTCTTGCGGAACTCGCTTTTCGGCGTGCCTGCGCTGGCCTAGCATCGCCGGCGACGGGCAGGAGTCCCGGACGGTTTCCGAACAGAGGAGAGGATCGATGAGTCGCCCTACAGCAGCCAAGGCCTCGCCCGGTACCCGCAGGGCCGTCGGGCGTCCGACCGGATCCGAGACGTCGCCGACGCTTCCCCGTGCCGATGCGGCGGCCGCCATGCCCGAGCCGTCCGAGACGCTGCTCGTGCCGCCGCTGCTGGCCGGCGCGCAAGCGCTCGACCTGCTGTCCACCCGCTTCGCGTTGTCGGCGATCATCGCGCTCGGTCCGAAGTTCAACCTGCGCCGCGACATCAACAACCTGGTGACACTCGCCGGACGCCATCTCGTGTGGCCGCAGTCGACGCTCTCGCGGCTGCAGGCCTTCGTGGCGCGCCGCTGCGCCGAGGCGCCGGCCTGGCAGTGCGCCGGCGAACTCGCGCCGTCCGAATTCCTGTCGCGCCACGGCGTCTGGAACGGGCTCTACGACGACACCTCGCTGTACTACTACCTCGACGAGTTCGTGAAGCTCAACGGCAAGGATCTGCTTGCCGTGTTCCACGCGACCGTCCAGGAGACCGACCGCCTCCTCGCGCACCGCGAGATCCGCCTGGTCGCGAACATCGACATGCTGAGCAGCGTGCTCGGGCTCAACGACTCCGAGCGCGCGGTGCTGCTGCACGCGTCGCTCTGCAAGTACCAGCGCGACCTGCGACCGGTGCTGGTCGACTGCAAGGCGGCCAGCGCACAGGAGGCCTACGCGATGCTCGCCCAGATCCTGCGGCGCGACGTCGGTGAAGTCGCGGCGTGCCTCAAGGTCGGCGGCAGGCTCGAGTCGCTCGGGCTGATCGACACGCCGCTCGCCGAGCACTCGGTCACCGACCTCGGCGACCTGATGCGCGTCTCCGACAAGCTGCTGTCGGTGCTGACCGCCGAGTACGCGTGCGAGGCCGAGATGATGGCGGCCTTCACCCGGCCCGCCGGCGCGAGCACGCTCGCGATGGACGACTATCCGCATGTCGAGGCCGATGCGCGCTACCTGAGCGCGCTGCTCAAGTCCGCCGTGGGCGGCGGCGAACGCGGTGTCAACGTGCTGCTGTACGGTCCTCCCGGGACCGGCAAGACCGAGTTCGCGAAGCTGATCGCGCAGCACTCGGGATGCGAACTCTACGAGGTCGACTGCCTCGATCGCGACGGCAACAGCCTCTCGGGCAAGGAGCGCTACCGCTCGCTGCAGGTCTCGCAGGCCTTCCTCAAGGGGCGGGCCGGCACCGCGATCCTCTTCGACGAGGTCGAGGACGTGTTCCCGCCGATCCACGAGAAGGCTGCGCAGGCCTTCGGCCTGGAGGACGCGCGCGGGCAGGCCGTCAACGGCAAGGCGTGGGTCAACCAGACGCTCGAGCAGAATCCCGTGCCGACGATCTGGATCTCGAATTCGATCAACCAGATCGACCCCGCGTATCGCCGACGATTCCAGTTCCACCTCGAGCTCGCGAATCCGCCGCAGCGCGTGCGCGAGAACATCGCGCGCAAGCATCTCTCGGGCCTAGACGTCAGCGAGCCCTTCGTCCTGAAGCTGGCCGCTCGCAAGCAGATCACGCCGGCGCAGATCCAGTCGGCCGCCCGGTTCGCGCGGCTCACGCTCGGTGCGCTCGACGAGGATGCCGAGACGCTCATCGAGCGCCAGCTCGAACGCAGCGACAAGGCGCTCGGCCACCGGCCCGACGCCGAGGGACGCGTGCAGCCGACGCAGTACCGGCTCGACCTGCTCAACGTCGAGACGCGCTTCCCGATTCCGCGGATCCTCGCCGCGCTCGCGGCGCGCCCGCGTGCGACGCTGTGCTTCTACGGCCTGCCGGGCACCGGCAAGACCGCGCTGGCCGAGCACATCGCGCGAAACCTCGAGCGGCCGCTGATGATCCGGCGTGCTTCCGACCTCGTGAGCAAGTACGTCGGCGAGACCGAGCAGCAGATGGCGCGCATGTTCGAGGACGCGAGCGCCGAAGGCGCGGTGCTGCTGCTGGACGAAGCCGATTCGTTCCTGCAGAACCGGCAGATGGCGGTACGCAACTACGAGGTCACCGAGGTCAACGAGATGCTCCAGGGCATGGAGCGTTTCGACGGCATCTTCATCTGCACGACGAACCTGTTCGATCGCATCGACGAGGCGGCGTTGCGGCGCTTCTCGTTCAAGCTCCGATTCCTGCCGCTGCGCCCGGAGGATCGCGAACGGATGTTCGTGACCGAGGCGCTCGCCGGTGACGCCGACCGGATGACCGACGCCGTGCGCGGCGTGCTCGCCACGCTCGATCTGCTGACGCCGGGCGACTTCGCCGCGGTCGTTCGCCAGTACCAGCTCCTCGCCGAGGAGATCGATCCGCAGGAATTCGTCGAGCAACTCGCGCGCGAGCACCGGGCGAAGCCCGACGTGCGCTTCAGCAAGCCGATGGGCTTCACGCGCTGAGTGCGGCCGCCGGCGCGGTGCGCACCGCGCCCGGCTCCGCTACGACCAGGGGCGCAGCTGCTTCGCCCGGGCCTCGAAGCGCGCGATCTCGGCCTCGTGGCCGAGCGTCAGCCCGATCTCGTCCTGCCCGCGGAGCAGGCAGTCCTTGCGAAACGGATCGATCTCGAAATCGTCGGTACGGCCGTCGGGGCCGGTGACGGACTGGGCCGCGAGATCGATCACCAGCGTCGCGTCGGGCGCGGCCCGGATCGCGGCGCGCAGTGCGGCGACGCGTTCGGCGCCGAGCCGGATCGGCAGCACGCCGTTCTGGAAGCAGTTGTTGAAGAAGATGTCGCCGAAGCTCGAGGCGATGAAGGCCCTGAAGCCGTTGTCGACCATCACCGTGACCGCATTCTCGCGCGACGAGCCGCAGCCGAAGTTGCGATCGGCGACGAGGATGCTTGCGCCCTGGAACTCGGGCCGGTTGAGCACGAAGTCCGGGCGTGGGCGGCCGTTCGGGTCCAGGCGCAGGTCGTGGAACAGGCCTGCGCGCTGTTCGTCGCGCGGCATGCCGAGGAAACGGGCCGGGATGATCTGGTCGGTGTCGACGTTCGGCTGATCCAGCGGCACGGCGCGCGCACGCAGCGTGGTGAATGGTGTCATGTCAGTTCCCTTCGGCGAGCAGGCGGCGGACGTCGGTGAAGCGGCCGCTGACCGCGGCGGCGGCGGCCATCGCCGGGCTCATCAGGTGCGTGCGCACGCCGCGGCCCTGGCGACCGACGAAATTCCGGTTCGAGGTGGACGCGATCCGCTGGCCCGGCAGGCCGGTGTCGCCGTTCATGCCGACGCACATCGAGCATCCGGGTTCGCGCCACTCGAAGCCGGCTTCGACGAAGACGCGATCGAGCCCCTCGCTCTCGGCCTGGCGCTTCACGAGCCCCGAGCCCGGCACGACCCAGGCCGGCACCACCGCCTTGCGACCGCGCGCCACCTGCGCGGCAGCCCGGAGGTCCTCGATCCGGCTGTTGGTGCACGAACCGATGAAGACGCGGTCGACCGGGATGCCGTCGAGCGCGACACCCGGTTCGAGCCCCATGTACGCCAGCGCGCTTTGCATCGCCGCGCGACGCTCGTCGCTCTGTGCGGCGGCCGGATCCGGTACCCGGCCGCCGATGTCGAGCGCATCCTCGGGACTCGTGCCCCAGGTCAGCATCGGCGCGATCCGCGTCGCGTCGAGCGAGACCTCGCGATCGAATGCGGCGTCGGCGTCGCTCGGCAGCGTCTTCCAGTAGGCGAGCGCGGCGTCCCAGGCCGCGTCGCGCGGTGCGAGCGGTCTTTCGTGCAGGTAGGCGTAGGTGCGGTCGTCCGGCGCGACCATGCCGGCGCGCGCGCCGGCCTCGATGCTCATGTTGCAGACGGTCAGGCGGCCCTCGATCGACAGGCTGCGGATCGCGCTGCCCGCGTATTCGACGACGTGGCCGACGCCGCCGGCGGCGCCGATCTTCGCGATGATCGCGAGGATGACGTCCTTCGCGCCGACACCGGTCGCGACGGCGCCGTCGACCGTGATTCGCATCGCCTTGGGCTTGCGCTGCCAGAGGCACTGGGTCGCCATCACGTGCGTCACTTCCGACGAGCCGATCCCGAAGGCGAGGGCGCCGACGGCGCCGTGCGTCGCGGTATGCGAGTCGCCGCAGACGAGCGTGAGACCCGGCTGCGTGAGCCCCTGCTCGGGGCTGACGACGTGCGCGATCCCCTGGCGCGCGTCCTGCAGGTCGAACAGTCGGACCCCGGACGCGCGCGCGTTCGCGCCGAGCTGCTCGACGTGATATCGGTGCCGCGGATCGGCGACGCTGTCCAGGTCGCGGCTGGCGGTGGGGTTGTAGTGGTCCGGCGTCGCCAGCGCGAGGTCGGGGCGGCGAAGCTTCAGTCCGCGCGCGCGCAGCCGCTCGAACGCGGCCGCCGAGCCGTCGTGCATCAGGTGCCGATCGACGTAGAGCAGCTGATAGCCGTCGCCGCGGTCGACGACGACGTGCGACTGCCAGATCTTGTCGAACAGGGTCCTTGGTGCGTTCATCGATGCATCTCCTGCAGGTCGGCGGATCCGGGCGAAGGGTGCGGCGCGCCTCCTGGCCGAGGGCACCGACGGCGAAGGTCGGGGCGGGTGCGACGCGCGTCTCGGTGCCCGGCGCGTCGCGAGCCGAGGCCGCCGGACACGCCGTCCGCCTTGTCGGACACCATCCGCTCGGCATGCTGACAGTACGTTCGGCGGCCTGTCAAATTCCGCGACGGGCGGCGGCCGCCGGTCTGCGCAGAAAGTCCCGTGTGTGGAACGCGCGGCTGCCGATGAGGCGCCGCACGGCGCGCAGGGAGGGGGCGGGGCCAGGGACTGGTGCGCCCCGCGCGAATCGGGCTATAATCACCGGTTCTCCGATCTGCGGATCGGCGAAATTGCCCGCCTCGCCGTGCTCCTACGGAGGGTGCTCATTGAGAGTGTCCCCTCGGAGCGCTTGCCGTGGTGAAGCGGGCAGAACCCCTTGCCACACGGCAGGGTCGCGAAGAAGGCTTCGCGGCCCCTGCCCGACGTGCAAGCGGCCGCATCCAGACGCGTCCGGCAGTGCCGGTCGGTCGTCGAAGGCGGCGGCTCGCGCCTCGGGCCGACGAGCCGGTGGCTGACCGGGCGCGCGCGGCGCCGGCCTTCGGTGGCCGTCCGTGATCGCCCAGACATCCACGAGGAACAGGCAGTGCGACACTACGAAGTCGTGTTCATGGTGCACCCCGACCAGAGCGAGCAGGTGCAGGCCATGATCGAGCGCTACAAGCAGATGCTGGAGACCCGTGCCGGCAAGCTGCACCGGATCGAGGACTGGGGACGGCTGCAACTCGCCTACCCGATCCAGAAGATCGCCAAGGCCCACTACGTGATGATGAACATCGAGATCGACCAGGAAGGCCTGGACGAACTCGAGAACGCGTTCCGGTTCAACGACGCCGTGCTGCGCCACCTGGTCGTGCGGATGCCGAAGGCCGAGACCGGTCCGTCGCTGATGATGAAGCGCATCCAGAAGGAAGACACGCGGCGGGCACCGTCCAGCGACGAGGGCCGCCGCGGTTCGTCCGACGACACGCGCCGGTCGTCTTCCGACAATCGCGCCGGAGAGACCCAGGCTTCCTGATCGCCGCCGCCCGGCGCGCCGCGCGTGACGTCGCCGACCGACCCCGTGCCGCAGGCCGGCGCGGTCGTGCAGGCGACGGCGCAGGCGCCGATGCTCGGTTTCGAGGCGACGCTCGTCGAGCGGCAGGTCCTGCGGTACACGCCGGGCGGCGTCGCGGTACTCGAGCTGACGCTGTCGCACAGCTCGGTGCGCATCGAGGCCGGAAGGCCGCGCGACGTCGCCTTCGAGATCGCGGCAGTCGTGCTGGGCGACCTCGTCGAGCGGGTCGCCGGCTTCGATCTCGGTGCCGGCCTGTCGGTCGAGGGCTTCCTCGCACCGGCACGCAAGGGATCGAAGCTGCTCAAGTTGCACATCACCGGTGTCGACCGCATCGGCCGGCAGGCGTCATCGGACCACTGATCTGACCTACCCACACACACGCTTCATCAGAACACGAGGGAACATTCCATGGCATTCACCCGTCGCGGCAGCAAGGACAAGAAACCCAAGCGCGCCGCCCAGTCCGCGCTGTTCAAGCGCAAGAAGTTCTGTCGCTTCTCGGTCGACAAGGTCGAGTGGATCGACTACAAGGACATCGACACGCTGAAGGACTTCATCACCGAGCAGGGCAAGGTGATCCCGGCGCGGCTGACCGGCACGCAGGCGAGGTACCAGCGCCAGTTGACCAATGCGATCCGCCGCGCGCGCTTCCTCGCGCTGCTGCCGTACACCGACAACCACTGATCGACCGGAAGAATCGACATGCAAGTGATCCTGCTCGAGAAAGTCATCAACCTCGGCGGCCTCGGCGACGTCGTCCGGGTCCGCGACGGCTACGCCCGCAACTTCCTGATCCCGACGGGGCTCGCGCGCCGCGCCACTGCCGAGGCGAAGCGGGAGTTCGAGGCGCGACGCGCCGAACTCGAGAAAGTGCAGGCCGAGAAACTTGCCGCGGCTCGTGCCGAAGGCGAGCGCCTCGGCGGCCACGTCGTCGCGCTGACCGAGAAGGCCGGCGTCGACGGTCGGCTGTTCGGGTCGGTGACCAACGCGAACATCGCCGAGGCGCTGCGCAAGGCCGGCTTCAAGACCGTCGAGAAACTGATGGTCCGCCTTCCCAACGGGCCGATCAAGACCATCGGCGAGCACCCGGTGCAGATCGCGCTGCACACCGACGTGCTGGTCGACGTCACCGCGCAGGTGACCGGCGAAGCGAGCTGACGGCTGGCCGGGTGACCCGACCCGCGCGGATTGGTATGCTCGGGTCGACGTGCCGGCGTCGGCACGCTTGCGGGAGGGACGGCGGTGGACATCACCGATGAACTGGCGCGCGAGGCGCACGACGAACCCGCCGACGGCGCGGGCGCGCTGCACGCGCCGCCGCAGGTGGCAGCGCTCGCGAACCTGAGGCTGCCGCCGCACTCGATCGAGGCCGAGCAGTCGGTGCTCGGCGGGCTGCTGCTGAACAACCGCGGCTGGGAAGACGTGGCCGACATCGTGTCGGAGGACGACTTCTACCGGCACGACCATCGCCTGATATGGCAGCACATCGCAGGGCTCGTCCGTCAGGACAAGCCCGCGGACGTGCTGACGGTGCACGACTCGTTGAAGCTCGCGGGCAAGCTCGAGGAGGCCGGCGGCATCGGCTACGTCAGCGGCCTGGCGAGCGGCGTGCCCTCCGCGGCGAACGTGCGGCACTACGCCGAGATCGTGCGGGATCGCTCGGTGCTGCGGCGGTTGATCTCGGTCTCGGACGAGATCGCGACCGACGCGCTCAATTCGCACGGCAGGCAGGTCAACGAGATCCTCGATTCCGCCGAGTCGCGCATCTTCCAGATATCCGAAGACAACGGCAAGAAGCGCAAGGACTTCCAGGACGTCGGCACGCTGCTGACGGCGGTGTTCAAGCGGGTCGACGATCTCTACAACCGAGACAACCAGAGCGAGATCACCGGCGTCTCGACCGGTTTCATCGACCTCGACCGGATGACCTCCGGACTGCAACAGGGCGACCTCGTCATCATC
Source organism: Lautropia sp. (assembly GCA_050248115.1). Taxonomy (GTDB): domain Bacteria; phylum Pseudomonadota; class Gammaproteobacteria; order Burkholderiales; family Burkholderiaceae_E; genus Lautropia. The sequence goes on along the minus strand of JBFWSZ010000002.1, from coordinate 449,894 downwards.
GCCGCCAGGCCCTCGGTCGGCAAGACCGCGTTCGCGCTGAACATCGGCGAGCACGTGGCGGTGCACGAGAAGCTGCCGGTCGCGGTGTTCAGCATGGAGATGGGCGCCGAGCAGCTCACGATGCGCCTGATCGGGTCGTGCGGCCGCATCGACCAGCAGCGCCTGCGCACCGGCCGCCTCACCGAAGACGACTTCATGCGCCTCACCGACGCGATGCGCAAGATGCACGACGCGCCGCTCTACATCGACGAGACGCCGGCATTGAATCCGCTCGAGCTGCGCGCGCGGTCGCGCCGGCTCGCGCGGCAGTTCGGTCAGCTCGGCCTGATCGTCGTCGACTACCTGCAGCTGATGACCACCTCGGGCTCGGGGCGCGAGAACAGGGCCACCGAGGTCGCCGAGATCTCGCGCTCGCTGAAGGCGCTCGCGAAGGAGCTGCGCTGCCCGGTGATCGCGCTGTCGCAGCTCTCGCGCGAGGTCGAGAAGCGCCAGGACAAGAAGCCGATCATGAGCGATCTGCGCGAGTCGGGCTCGATCGAGCAGGACGCCGACGTGATCTTCTTCATCCACCGCGACGACCGCTACGACCCGGATTCCGCCAACAAGGGCATGGCCGAGATCATCATCGGCAAGCAGCGCAACGGCCCGATCGGGTCGGTGACGCTGAGCTTTCACGGCCAGTACACCAAGTTCGACAACTTCGCAGGGCAGCAGCCTTGATCGTCGGCACGCGGTCCGGCGCCGCGACGGTCGTGCTGGCGCTGCTCGCGAGCGTCGCGACGATCGGTATCGCCGCAGGCGCCGGGGCTGCCCGGTCGGCCGAGTCGGGCGCTTCCACGATCGGCGAGGCCTTGGCGCGACCCGCGGACGCGGCGGAGCAGGGCCCCGTTCCCGTTGCGGCGCTGCGCGCGCTCTATCCGGCGCTGTCCGCCGACCGCGCCACCGTCGGTGAATCGTTCAGCTCGCCGTCGCTCGGACGTACCGCGCCGGACATGCGTCTGCTCGACGCCCGCTTCCTGCCCGTCGGCACGGGATCGGCGCTGGTCGTCGCGCTGCTGGAGCCGATCGCGCTGGCCGACGGCTACCGGTTGATCGAACTCGGGGTGCTGGCGCGCGACCCGATCCTCGGCTGGCAGCGGCTGCGAAACCTCAAGGTCCGCGTCGACGACGGCCGTTCGGCGCAGCCGATCACGCTCGGCCGGCCGTCACTGGTCGCGCCCGACGGCACGGGGGCGAGCGCCGACGCGCCGGCACGCTTTCTCGTGCCGTTGACGCGCGGCGCGACGCAGATCGTGCACGATTTCGGATGGGACGGCACGGTGCTCGCGCTGCGCGCGACACGCTAGCGCCAGGTCATGCTCGGCGGCACCCCGCGCGGCTCGACGCCGGCGGTCAGAGCACCTCGGTCGCGTGGTCTGCCAGTCGCGAGCGCTCGCCGCGCTTGAGGGTGAGGTGCCCGCCGTGCGCCCAGCCCTTGAAACGCTCGACGACGTAGGTCAGCCCCGACGATGCCTCCGTGAGGTAGGGCGTGTCGATCTGCGCGATGTTGCCCAGGCACACGACCTTCGTGCCGACCCCCGCGCGCGTGATCAGGGTCTTCATCTGCTTGGGCGTGAGGTTCTGCGCTTCGTCGACGATCAGGAACTTGTTGACGAAGGTACGCCCGCGCATGAACGACATGGCCTTCACGCGGATGCGCGAACGGATCAGGTCGTTGGCAGCGGCACGTCCCCATTCGCCGCCGCCGGTGGTGCCCTGGTTCAGCACCTCGAGGTTGTCTTCGAGCGCGCCCATCCACGGCTGCATCTTCTCTTCCTCGGTGCCCGGCAGGTAGCCGATGTCCTCGCCGACGGGCACCGTCGCGCGGGTCATGATGATCTCGGCGTAGCGCTTGTGCTCGAGTGCCTGTGCGAGGCCGGCGGCGAGCGTGAGCAGCGTCTTGCCGGTGCCGGCCTGCCCGAGCAGCGTCACGAAGTCGATGTCCGGGTTCATCAGCAGGCTCAGCGCGAAGCTCTGCTCGCGATTGCGCGCGGTGATGCCCCACACGGCGTTCTTGTGATGCGAGTAGTCGCGCAGCGTGTGCATCACCGCCGTGCTCCCGTTGATCTCGCTGACCTGCGCGAGCAGCGGTGCATCGCCGTCGAGCGACAGGAACTGGTTCAGCCGCCAGGTCGGCACCAGCGGACCGCTGACCCGATAGAAGGTCTGGCCATTCTGCTGCCACGATTCCATCGCCTTGCCGTGGCGGTCCCAGAAGTCGGCGGGCAGCTCGGCCCACCCGGTGTAGAGCAGGTCGAGGTCCTCGGTGACCTGGTCGTTGAAGTAGTCCTCTGCCGCGAGGCCGAGCGCATGCGCCTTGATGCGCATGTTGATGTCCTTGGACACCAGCACGACCTGGCGATCGGCGTGGCGCAGCGACAGCGCGCTCACGACCGACAGGATCTGGTTGTCGGCCTTCCCGATCGGCAGGGCCGCGGGCAGGTCGGCCGACAGCGCTTCGGTCTGGAGCTGCAGCCGGCCGGTCGCGTCCGTGTTGCCCAGCGACGAGAGTGGCACACCCTGCTGGATCGGCAGGCCGGACGCCTCGATCAGCGCATCGAGCAGCCGGCTCACCTGGCGCGCGTTGCGCGAGACCTCCGACACGCCGCGCTTGTGGGTGTCGAGCTCCTCGAGCGTCATGATCGGCAGGTAGATGTCGTGCTCCTGGAAGCGGAACAGCGCCATCGGGTCGTGCATCAGCACGTTGGTGTCGAGCACGAACAGGTTGTGCCGGGTCCGTGCGGGCCTGCGCGACGCGGTCTTGCGCACCGTGGCGCCGATGCCGCTCGCTGGCGGGCCTTGCACCGCTCGCACGCCTGGGGCCGCCGGCACCTCGGGTGCGGGGGGCTCGATCCGCGCGGCGGGCGCGTCTCGCAACGCGGATCGCGCCGTGGCCAACGCGGGGGCCGAGGACGCTTCGGTCGTCGGGGTCGCGGCCACCGGCGCAGCGACGGCGGCCGCCGGCGCCATCAGCAGCGCCGCCGTCCGGTCGGAGCCGGCCTTGCGTCCGCGGCGGCTGCCGGACATCGATCCGCGCTCGAGCGGATCCTGCGCGAGCGTCGCCGTGCCGGCCGGGGCGATCGTCGTGGCCCGGCCCATGCCGGGCGCGGCCCGGTCGCGCAGACCGGCGGCCTGCGCGGGGACGCCGGACATCGCCACGGATTCTTGCGGGCGCGCCCCGGCCGCTTCGTCGGCGCTCGCCCGCGGACGCGAACGCGCCTTGGCACGCGCGGCCTCCTCGATGTCGATCAGTTGACCCATCCGGGACGGCGCCTTGGGCAGCGGCATGATCAGAGGGTTCCGACGAAATCGAGGACTTCCTGGGCGTGGCCGGGCACCTTGACCCCGCGCCACTCGCGCACGAGCTTGCCGTCGCGCCCGATGACGAAGGTCGAGCGCTCGACCCCGCGAACCTGCTTGCCGTACATGTTCTTCATCTTCATCACGTCGAAGCGGGTACACAGCGCCTCGTCGGGATCGGAGATCAATTCGAAGGGGAAGCCCATCTTGGCCTTGAAGTTCGCATGCGACTTCAGGCTGTCGCGCGAGACGCCGTAGATCGTCGCGCCCGCTGCCTCGAAGGCGGCGTGCCGCTCGGCGAAGTCCTTGCCCTCGGTGGTACAGCCGGGGGTGTTGTCCTTCGGGTAGAAGTACAGGACGACGATACGGCCCGCGTGATCCTGGGGAGACACCGTACCGCCGGTCGACTCGGCCTGGTAGCCGGGCGCTTTTCGGCCGACGGCGGGAATGGCACTGGACAAGGGCTGCTCCTGCTGTTGGGAGGGACAGCTCACTAGTATGGCAGCAAGGCCGCCAACACGCGCCGCCCCTCGACCATCAGGATATTGTAGGTACGGCATGCGGCGCGGGAGTCCATCGATTCGACGCCGATGCCGGCCGCGTGCAGCCGGGCCGTCAGGCGTGCCGGCGCGAACGCATGGGCGATGCCGGTACCGAGCAGCACGACCTCGGGGGCGCGCGCGATGATCGGATCGAGATCGCCCTCGGCGGGCGCGCCGTCGGCGGCGAGCGGCCAGGCCTCGACCTCGCCCTCGGGCATCACGAGGATCGGCCCCTGGTGGCGCACGGCATTGACCTCGAACCAACCCTCGCCGTAGGCGGTGATGGTGTTCAGGCTCTCGTTGCGGTCGTCGTGGAGTTTCATCGTGCTGCTGCCGGCGCGCGCCGGCGTCGGGTGTGCGGGCGGCGTGCTGCCGCCGTGGCGCGACGGGTAGGCGATTGCGCAACCCGTGGCCGGGCCGCGCGGTGCAAGCCGTTGAATCTACGATACATTATGCCGGACCCCCGGCTCGCGCAGCCGACAAGCCCCAGCCACCATGAAGCCGATTGCCAAGTCCGCGAAGCTCGCCAACGTCTGCTACGACATCCGGGGGCCGGTGATGCAGCGCGCCCGTGCGCTCGAGGAGGAAGGGCACCGCATCATCCGCCTGAACATCGGCAACCTCGCGCCCTTCGGCTTCGACGCGCCCGACGAAGTCCGTCACGACGTGATCCTGAACCTCCCCGAGGCGTCCGGATACTCCGACTCCAAGGGACTGTTCGCCGCACGCAAGGCGATCATGCACTACAGCCAGACGAAAGGCATCCGCGGCGTCGAGCTCGACGACATCTACACCGGCAACGGCGCGAGCGAGCTGATCGTGATGGCGATGAACGGGCTGCTCGACAACGGCGACGAGGTACTGGTGCCGGCACCCGACTACCCGCTGTGGACGGCGGCGGTGAGCCTGTCGGGCGGCCGCCCGGTCCACTACCGTTGCGACGAAGGCGCCGGATGGCTGCCCGATCTGGCGGACATCCGGGCGCGCGTCACCCCGCGCACCCGCGCGATCGTCGTCATCAATCCGAACAACCCCACCGGCGCACTCTATCCCGACGACCTGCTCAGGGGCCTGCTCGAGGTCGCGCGCCAGCACCAGCTGATCGTCTTCGCCGACGAGATCTACGACAAGATGCTGTACGACGGCGCAACGCACACCTCGATCGCGTCGCTCGCCGACGACGTGCTCTGCATCACGCTGAACGGGCTGTCGAAGAACTACCGTGCGTGCGGCTACCGCGCGGGCTGGATGATCGTTTCGGGCGAGAAGCGGCACGCGCGGGACTACATCGAGGGGCTCGACATCCTCGCGTCGATGCGCCTGTGCTCGAACGTCCCCGGCCAGTTCGCGATCCAGACGGCGCTCGGGGGCTACCAGAGCATCGACGACCTGGTCGCGCCGGACGGGCGCCTATCCCGTCAGCGCGACCTCGCGCACGACATGATCACCTCGATCCCGGGCGTCAGCTGCGTCAGGCCCAAGGCGGCGCTCTACCTGTTCCCGAAGCTCGATCCGCTGCGCTACCCGATCGCCGACGACCAGCAGTTCATCCTCGAGCTGCTCGAGGCCCAGAAGGTGCTCGTCGTCCAGGGGACCGGCTTCAACTGGTTCGACCCCGATCACCTGCGCATCGTGTTCCTGCCGAACAGCGACGACCTTCGCGAAGCATTCGGGCGCATCGACCGCTTCCTCGCCGGCTATCGGAGCGCCCACGGCACCGCGCCGCTCGCGGCGGCATAGAATGCCGTCGCAACCCGGCCTCGCCGTTCCCGCACCGAGGACGGCAGGCCGGACCGCACGCGCCTGATCGATCGCCGGCGCGGTGCGCGCCGTCTGGACACACAGGATGAACCCAATTCGAATCGGCCTCCTGGGCTTCGGCACCGTCGGTGGCGGCGTCGCCGCGGTGCTCGAGGCCAACCGCGAGGAGATCCGTCGCCGCGCCGGGCGCGACATCGAGGTCGCGCGCATCGCGGTGCGCGACGTCGCGAAGGCGCGCGAGCTCGTCGGCGACCGCATCCCGGTGAGCGCCGATCCCTTCGACGTCGTGCGCGACCCGTCGATCGACATCGTCTGCGAACTGATCGGTGGCAGCGGCGCCGCGCGGGCGCTGGTGACCGAGGCGATCGCGCACGGCAAGCACGTGATCACCGCGAACAAGGCGCTGCTCGCGATGCACGGCAACGAGCTGTTCGCGGCGGCGAGCGCCAGGGGCGTGATGATCGCCTTCGAGGCCGCCGTCGCCGGCGGCGTGCCGATCATCAAGGCGCTTCGCGAGGGGCTCACCGCCAATCGCATCGAGTGGTTCGCCGGCATCATCAACGGCACGACGAACTTCATCCTGTCCGAGATGCGCGACAAGGGGCTGTCGTTCGCCGACGTGCTCGCCGAGGCCCAGCGCCTGGGCTACGCCGAGGCCGACCCGACCTTCGACATCGAGGGAATCGATGCCGCGCACAAGGCGGCGATCCTCGCGGCGATCGCGTTCGGCATCCCGGTGCAGTTCGACAAGGCCTACGTCGAGGGCATCTCGTCGCTCGCCGCCGAGGACATCGTCTACGCCGAGAAACTCGGCTACCGCATCAAGCTGCTCGGCATCGCCCGCCGTCACGCGCGGGGCATCGAGTTGCGCGTGCACCCGACGCTGATCCCGGCGCGGCGGCTCATCGCCAACGTCGAAGGGGCGATGAACGCGGTGCTGGTGAAGGGCGACGTCGTCGGCCACACGATGTACTACGGCAAGGGCGCGGGCCGCGAACCGACGGCGAGCGCGGTGATCTCGGATCTCGTCGACGTCACCCGCATGCTGACCTCGGATCCCGAGAACAGGGTGCCGCACCTGGCGTTCCAGCCGAAGGCGCTCGACGACACGCCGCTGCTGGCGTCGGGCGAGTTCGAGACCGCCTACTACCTTCGCCTCACCGTCGCCGACGAGCCGGGCGTGCTCGCCGACATTACCCGGATCCTCGCCGACGGCGCCGTGTCGATCGACTCGATGCTCCAGCGCGCGCCGGTCGAGGGGGAGAACAGCACCGACATCATCCTGCTCACGCACCGGACGATCGAGCACCGGGTCGACACCGCGATCGCCCGCATCGAGGCGCTCGCGACCGTGCTGAGCAAGGTGACCCGGATCCGGCTCGAGCAATTGGACTGATCCCGACATGCGATATGTCTCGACCCGCGGCGGCATGGCGCCGCTCCCGTTCACCGACATCCTCCTCGGCGGGCTCGCGCCGGACGGCGGCCTCGTCGTGCCGGAATCGGTGCCGCGGGTCGACGCGCAGACGCTGTCGCGCTGGCGGGGACTGTCCTACGCCGATCTCGCGTGCGAGATCCTCGCGCTGTACGTCGACGACGTCGACCGTGCCACGCTCGACGCGCTGATCCGACGCACCTACACCGCCGAGGTGTTCGGCGGACCCGACATCACGCCGCTGCGCATCCTCGACGAAGGCGGCCCTGACGCGGGTCCGCTGTGCCTGCTCGGCCTGTCCAACGGCCCGACGCTCGCGTTCAAGGACATCGCGATGCAGTTGCTCGGCGCGCTCTTCGAGCACGTGCTCACGCGGGAGGACCGATGGCTCAACATCGTCGGTGCCACCTCCGGCGACACCGGCAGCGCGGCCGAGTACGCGATGCGCGGCAAGCGCAACGTGCGCGTGTTCATGCTGAGCCCCGCCGGGCGCATGAGCGCGTTCCAGCAGGCGCAGATGTTCAGCCTGCTCGACCCGAACATCTTCAACCTGGCGGTCGACGGCGTGTTCGACGATTGCCAGGACATGGTCAAGGCGGTGTCCGGCGACCTCTCGTTCAAGCAGCGTCGCGGCATCGGCACCGTCAACTCGATCAACTGGGCACGCGTCGTCGCGCAGGTCGTCTACTACTTCAAGGGCTACTTCGCCGCGACCGCGTCGGACGACGAGCGCGTGTCCTTCGCCGTGCCGACCGGCAACTTCGGCAACGTGCTCGCCGGTCACATCGCGCGCCGCATGGGCCTGCCGGTGTCGCGGCTGGTCGTCGCGACGAACGAGAACGACGTGCTCGACGAGTTCTTCCGGACCGGCCGGTACCGCGTGCGCGGCAGCGCCGAGACGCACGAGACGTCGAGTCCGTCGATGGACATCTCGAAGGCGTCGAACTTCGAGCGATTCGTGTTCGACCTCGTCGGCGGCGACGGCGCGCGCGTCACGGCACTGTGGCGCGAACTCGAGCTGCACGGCGCCTTCGACCTCGGCCGCTCGCCCGAGTTCGCCCGCGGAGAGGACTTCGGCTTTCGCTCCGGCGCGAGCAGTCATGCTTTGCGGGTCTCGACGATCCGCGACTGGCACGCGCGCACCGGCGTGCTCATCGACACCCACACCGCCGACGGGGTCGCGGTCGCGCAGGCCCATCGCGAGCCCGGCGTGCCGATGATCTGCCTCGAGACCGCGCTGCCGGCGAAGTTCGCCGCGTCGATCCGCGAGGCGATCGGGCGCGACCCGACGCCGCCGCCGGCCTACGCCGGCATCGAGCAGCGGGTTCAGCGCTTCACCCGCATGCCGGCCGACGTCGCGATGCTCAAGCGCTTCATCGCCGCGAGGACGTGACGGCGGCATGAAGGCCTTCGGCTTCGCCGGCTGGTCGGGCGCGGGCAAGACGACGCTCATCGAGCAATTGATCCCGCGCTTCACTATGCGCGGCATCGGCGTGTCGGTGATCAAGCACGCGCACCATCGCTTCGACGTCGACACGCCCGGAAAGGACTCGTGGCGGCACCGCGAGGCCGGGGCACGGGAAATCCTGATCACCGCCGAGAACCGCTGGGTGCTGATGCACGAACTGCGCGGCGCGCCCGAGCCCGGCCTGCACGCGCAGCTGCGGCGCTTCGAACCGGTCGACCTGGTGCTGGTCGAGGGCTACAAGTCGGCACGCCTGCCGAAGATCGAAGTCCATCGCGGGGCCGCGGGCAAGCCGCTGCTCGCGCCGACCGATCCTGATATCGTTGCGATCGCGAGCGACGTCGCCGAGCGGGAGCTGCGCGAGCGGCTCTGCGGGCGCGACCTCGGGTGCCTCGCGCTCGACGACGTGGACGGTATCGCCGACTTCGTCGTCGCCCATCCCGGCCTGGTGATCGCGTCGTGAGCCGGCACCCGGCCCGTTGCGATCCCCGACCGGACGCTTCGATCCTCGACCGCGACGACCGCACGCGATGAACAGACCCGGCCTGCTCGACTTCGACACCGCACTCCAGACGCTGCTCGCCCGCGCGAGCCCGATCGATCGGGTCGAGTCGCTGCCGACGCTGAACGCGCAGGGCAGGGTGCTCGCCGCCGACGTGGTGTCCGCGCTCGACGTGCCGCCGATGGACAACGCCCAGATGGACGGATACGCGGTGCGGGCGGCCGAGGTCGCGATGCTCGCGGCCGGCGGCACGCTGCCGGTCTCGCAGCGTGTCCCCGCCGGCCACGCGCCGTCGCCGCTCGCGCCGGGCAGCGCCGCTCGGATCTTCACCGGCGCCGGCCTGCCGCCGGGCGCCGATGCGGTCGTGATGCAGGAGGACGCGCGGGCCGATGGCGACCGCGTGGGGTTCGAGCGCGCGCCCAAGGTCGGCGAGTGGGTTCGCCGCGCCGGCGAGGACATCGCGAAGGGCGCGACGATCCTGCGGGCGGGCGAGCGCCTGACGCCGCAGGCGTGCGGTCTCGCGGCATCGATCGGCGCCGCGACGCTCCGGGTCCGCGCGCCGGTTCGGGTCGCGTGCTTCTTCACCGGCGACGAGCTGGTGATGCCGGGCGAGCCGCTGGCGCCGGGGGCGATCTACAACTCGAATCGATTCGTGCTGCGCGGACTGCTCGAGCGCCTGGGTTGCGACGTGCTCGATCTCGGCATCGTCGGCGACACCCTCGCCGGCACGCGTGCCGCGCTGCGCGAGGCCGCCGACGCGGCCGACCTGATCGTGACCTCGGGTGGCGTGAGCGTCGGCGAGGAGGACCACGTGAAGCCGGCGGTCGAGGCCGAGGGCTCGCTCGACCTCTGGCGCATCGCGATCAAGCCCGGGCGGCCGCTCGCGCACGGCCGGGTGGACAGGCCGACCCGCGGCGGGCAGGCGGACTTCATCGGGCTTCCCGGCAACCCGGTGTCGAGCTTCGTCACCTTCCTGCTGTTCGTGCGTCCGTTCCTGCTGCGGCTGGCCGGCGTCGCGCGCGTCGAGCCGACGGTGCTGCCGATGGTCGCCGGCTTCGACTGGCCCGCGCCGGATCCGCGACGCGAGTTCCTGCGCGTCTGCGTCGATGGCGGCACCGGACGGCTCGCGCTGTTCCCGAACCAGGGCTCCGGCGTGCTCACCTCGACCGTCGTCGGCGACGGCCTGGTCGACAACCCGGCCGGCGCCGCGATCGCGCCGGGCGACGTCGTCCGCTACCTTCCGTTCTCCGGGCTGCTGAACTGAGCATGCAGGTCACCGTCCTCTATTTCGCGAGCCTTCGCGAGGCGCTGTCGAGGTCCCGCGAGACCTTGCAGCTGCCACCGTCGGTGTCGACCGCCGGCGAGCTCCGCGCGTGGCTTGCCTCGCGTGACGAGGATTTCGCGCGGGCGCTCGGCCCGTCGCGCGCGGTGCGCGTGGCGGTCGACCAGGACATGGCGGACGGGGCGACGCCACTGCGCGACGGTGCCGAGGTCGCGTTCTTTCCGCCGGTGACCGGCGGCTGATCGACGCGGGCGCGGCGATGCACGTGCGGGTGCAGCGGGAGGACTTCGACGCGGGACGCGAGATCGCGGCGCTGCGCGCGGCCGACGCACGCGTCGGCGCGGTCGCGTGCTTCATCGGAACCGTGCGCGACGTCAACGACGGCAGCGGTGTCGCGACGATGACGCTCGAGCACTACCCGGGCATGACCGAGAAGTCGCTTCGGTCGATCCTCGAGAAGGCTGCGCGGCGATGGCGCCTGATCGACGGCCTGGTGATCCATCGGATCGGTGAACTGGCGCCGACCGACCAGATCGTGCTGGTCGCGATCACCTCGGCGCACCGCGGCGACGCGTTCGCCGCCTGCGAGTTCGTCATGGATTTCCTGAAGACCGACGCGCCGTTCTGGAAGAAGGAGTCCACCCCGGCGGGGGAGCGCTGGGTCGACGCGCGGGTCTCCGACGAGGCGGCCGCGCGGCGCTGGGCGGCACGCGAGCCCGACCACGCGGGTGAAGCCGGCGGGCGCGGCGACGCACTGCCGGGGACGCGCCCCGGATGAGCGGCACGCTGCCGCCGGCGGGCCTGTCCGCCTTCGCCGCCATTGCGGTCGGCGCCGCCTGCGGCGCCTGGCTGCGCTGGGGGCTGGGCCTGTGGCTCAATGGCGTGCACGCGTCGATCTCGGTCGGCACCTGGGTCGCCAACGTCGCCGGCGGGCTGCTGGTCGGTGCGGGCTTCGCGTGGTTCTCTCGTCATCCCGAGGTCGACGCGCTGTGGCGACTGATGCTGATGACCGGCTTTCTCGGCGCGCTGACGACGTTCTCGACCTTCTCGCTCGAGTCGCTGCAGCTGATCCAGCGGGGGGCCTACGGCTGGGTGTTCCTGCACGCCGGGCTGCATCTCTTCGGTTCGCTCGCCGCGGCGGCGCTCGGCTACCGATGGTTCGCGCAGGCGTGACGCGCACCGCCCGCAATCGCGCGGCGGCGTGCCGCCGGCGGTCGACCTGATGCTCGCCGACGCCGTACCCGGCTGGTGGTGGATCGCGTTCACGCTGGTGGCCGCGGGCGCCCAGACCGCGCGCAACGCGATGCAGAAGCGCCTGACGGCCCGCCTCGGCACGCTGGGCGCGACGCACGTCCGCTTCCTCTACGGGCTGCCGTTCGCGACGCTCTCGCTGCTCGGGCTGGCCCTCGCCACCGGCGCGTCGGTGCCGACACCGGACGCGGCGTTCGCGGGATGGGTGGCGCTGGGGGCATCGAGCCAGATCGCCGCGACCGCGCTGATGCTCGCCGCGATGAAGGAGAAGCACTTCGTCGTCGCGACCGCGTACATCAAGACCGAGCCGGTGCAGGTCGCGCTGTTCGCGCTGGTCTTCCTGTCCGAGCGGCTCGGGTTCGCCGAGACCGCGGCGATCGCAATCGCGACCGCCGGCGTCGTCGTCATGTCCTGGCCGTCACGAAAGCCCGGGGCGGAGACCGGCGCCGACGGCGTCGCGCGTGCGTCGGGAGACCTGCGTGCGCTGATGCTGGGGCTCGCCGCCGGCGCCGCGTTCGCCGTATCCGCGGTCGGCTTCAAGGGGGCGATCGTGTCGCTCGGCCAGACGCCGTTCACCATGGCGGCGACCGCGACGCTCGTCAGCGGCCTGGTGCTGCAGGTGCTGCTGCTGTCGGCGTGGCTCGCGTGGCGCTCGCCGACGGTGTTGCGCGACGTGTTCCGGGCGTGGCGGCCGTCGCTGGCGGCCGGCTTCATGGGGGCGCTCGCGTCGCAGATGTGGTTCCTCGGCTTCGCGCTCACCAGCACGGCGCACGTGCGCACGCTGGGCCTGGTCGAGATCCTGTTCGCGCAGATCGTGTCGAGATCGTGGCTGAGGCAGCGGCTGTCCGCGCGCGAGGCGATCGGCATCTGCCTCGTCGCGGCCGGTGTGCTGTTGCTGCTCCAGGCTGCGTCGGCGGCCGGCTAGCCGGACGCCCCGGCGTCGTCGCCGCCTAGAGTATCGGCGCGAGCAGGCGGGCGGTCGAGCCGAGCAGCCGCTGCGCGAAGCCGCTGCCGTCCGCGTCCGGCTCCAGCCGCCTGGCGCTCGCGAGGTCGGCCTGGAAGCGGGCCGCGAGTTCACGCGCGATCCCGGTGTCGTAGATCGCCGCGATGACCTCGAAGTTCAGCCGGAAGCTGCGGTTGTCGAGATTCGCGGTGCCGACGATCGCGAGTTCGTCGTCGACGACGATCGTCTTCGCGTGGATCATGCGGTCGGCGTACTCGTAGACCGGCACGCCCTCGGCGGCGGCTTCCTCGGCGAAGGTCCGCGCGGCGGCGCTGACCAGCCTCGAGTCGCCTTCCCGCGGGATCAGCAGGCGCACGTCGACGCCTCGCGCACACGCGGTGACGATGGCCGCCATCATCGGTTCGTCGGGCACGAAGTACGGGGTCGTGATCCAGCAGCGGCGGCGCGACAGCGCGATCGCGGTGAACACGAAGCGGTGGATGTCGGCAACCTGCTCGTCGGGGCCGGAATCGATGATCTGAACCCATGGCCCGTCGGCCTCGCGGCCCGCGTCGTGCTGTGGCGCGAACCAGCGGTCGATGTCGACCGGCGTCGCGATCGACCTGCGGTCGCGCCGCGCGCGCGTCGGGTCCTCAGAGCCGGCGTATAGCCAGTCCTCGAGGAACACCATCTGCAGGTCCAGCGCCGGCGCGCCGGCAACCTGCAGGTGCGTGTCGCGCCACGCGCTCGAACCCGACGACGACCCGGAGTTGCCCTTGCTGACGTTGATGCCGCCGGTGAACGCCAGCTCGCCGTCGATGACGACGATCTTCCGGTGGCTGCGGAAGTTCACCAGGCCGGGCTTGAGGCGCAGGATCCGCACCGGGTTGAACCAGCGCAGTTCGCCACCGGCAGCCTCCAGCGGCGCCCAGAACGACGACCTGCACGCGCTCGAGCCCACGGCGTCGAGCAGCACCCGGACCGTGAGCCCGTCGGCGGCACGGCGCGCCAGCAGGTCGCGCCACCGGGTGCCGACCTCGTCCGGCTCGAAGATGTAGTACTCGACGTGGATCTGGCGCGTCGCCGCGGCGATCGCGGCCTCGATCGCCGCATAGGTCTGGTCGCCGTCGATCAGCAGCTTCACGCCGCGCGACGGGCGGGGTGGCGGGTTGTCCTGCGAGGCGGCGATCCGCGCCAGGCTCGCGAGCCAGTTGCGCGACGCGAGCGTGCCGGGCACTGTCGCGTTGGCCGGACGTCCGATCCGGGCGGCGATCTCCTTGGCGAGTTCGCGCTTGACCCGCTTGCGCCGCAGCTTGCTCGGCCCGAAGAACAGGTAGAACAGCGCAGCGACGAACGGCAGGCTGAGGAACGCGATCAGCCACGCGAGCGTCGCCGTCGGCCGGCGCCGCTGCATCAGCAGGAACACGACGGAGCCGACCGTCCACGCCGTGTAGAGCAGCACGAACACCCAGTTCGGGATCGACTGCCAGGACGCGCGAAGCGCGTCCATCAGCGCATACGGCATCGTGCGGAGTGGCGGCGCGTGACGCTGCGGCTGGTCGGTTGCGTGGCCATCGGATCTCGGGCGGGGGCGTCCGAGTATAGCGAGGCGGGTGACCTCGCCGCGCGAACCCGCCGCGCCGCCCCTGGGGCGTGGCGCGGCCCACGCCTTGAAACCGGCCGCCACAGCCTCACATCGATCGTGACGGTGCCGCGCGTCCCGGCGGGCGGCACCCCCGATTTCCGGGCCGCGCCGCGCAAGCCGCTCGCCGTTCCACCTTCCGAGACCCCGACTATGAGAATCGACAAGCTCACGACCCAGTTCCAGCAGGCGCTCGGCGACGCGCAGAGCCTGGCGCTGGCCAACGACAACCAGTACATCGATCCGCTGCACCTGCTCGGCGCGATCCTCGCGCAGGCCGACGGCTCCGGCAAGGCGCTGCTCGAACGCGCCGGCGTGCGGACCGGCCCGCTCAAGTCGTCGGTCGACGCCGCGGTGAAGCGGCTGCCGCAGGTCAGCGGCACCGGCGGCGAAGTGCAGGTCTCCCGCGAACTCGGCAACCTGCTGAACCTGTCCGAGAAGGAGGCGACCCGCCGCGGCGACCAGTTCATCGCGAGCGAGATGTTCCTCCTCGCGCTCACCGAGGACGAGGGGCGCAAGGCCGGAGAAGCCGGTCGGGTGATGCGCGAGGCGGGTGCGACCCGGAAGGCGATGGAGGCCGCGATCGACGCGGTCCGCGGCGGCAAGGGCGTCGACTCGGCCGATGCCGAGGGGCAGCGCGAGGCGTTGAAGAAGTACACCGTCGACCTGACCGAGCGGGCGCGACAGCAGAAGCTCGACCCGGTGATCGGGCGCGACGACGAGATCCGCCGTGCGATCCAGATCCTGCAGCGTCGCACGAAGAACAATCCTGTGCTGATCGGCGAGCCGGGCGTCGGCAAGACCGCGATCGTCGAGGGCCTCGCGCAGCGCATCGTCGACGACGAGGTGCCCGAGACGCTCAAGGGCAAGCGGGTGTTGTCGCTCGACATGGCGATGCTGCTCGCCGGTGCGAAGTTCCGCGGCGAGTTCGAGGAGCGGCTCAAGGCCGTGCTGAAGGACATCGCCGCCGACGAGGGACGCACGATCGTCTTCATCGACGAACTGCACACGATGGTCGGCGCCGGCAAGGCGGAAGGCGCGATCGACGCGGGCAACATGCTGAAGCCCGCGCTGTCCAGGGGCGAACTGCATTGCATCGGCGCGACCACGCTCGACGAGTACCGCAAGTACATCGAGAAGGATGCCGCGCTCGAGCGACGCTTCCAGAAGGTGCTGGTCGGCGAACCGAGCGTCGAATCGACGATCGCGATCCTGCGCGGCCTTCAGGAGCGCTACGAACTGCACCACGGCGTCGAGATCACCGACCCGGCGATCGTCGCTGCAGCCGAACTGTCGAACCGCTACATCACCGACCGCTTCCTGCCCGACAAGGCGATCGACCTGATCGACGAGGCGGCCGCGCGGATCAAGATGGAGATCGACTCGAAGCCCGAGGTGATGGACCGGCTCGACCGTCGCATCATCCAGCTCAAGATCGAGCGCGAGGCGGTGCGCAAGGAGACCGACGACGCGTCGCGCAAGCGCTTCGAGCTGATCGAGCAGGAGATCGCGAGGCTCTCGAAGGACTACGCCGACTACGAGGAGGAACTTCGCGCCGAGAAGGCGGTGGTGCAGGGCGGCGCCCAGATCAAGGCCGAGATCGACAAGCTCAGGCTGCAGATGGCCGAACTGCAACGCAAGGGCGAGTACGAGAAGCTCGCCGAGATCCAGTACGGCAGGCTCCCCGAACTCGAGGGGCGGCTGAAGGCGGCGAGCGAGGCCGAGGCGACCGGCGCGTCGGTCAAGGACAACGGCAAGCCGCGCCTGCTGCGCACCCAGGTCGGTGCCGAGGAGATCGCCGAGGTCGTGTCGCGCGCGACCGGAATCCCGGTCTCGAAGATGATGCAGGGCGAGCGCGACAAGCTGCTGCAGATGGAGGAACGACTGCACGAGCGCGTCGTCGGCCAGGACGAGGCGGTGCGGCTCGTCGCCGACGCCATCCGGCGCTCGCGCGCGGGGCTCTCGGACCCGAACCGGCCGTACGGCTCCTTCCTGTTCCTCGGGCCGACCGGTGTCGGCAAGACCGAGCTCAGCAAGGCGCTGGCCGCGTTCCTGTTCGACTCCGACGAGCACATGGTCCGCATCGACATGAGCGAGTTCATGGAGAAGCACTCGGTCGCGCGGCTGATCGGCGCGCCGCCCGGCTACGTCGGCTACGAGGAAGGCGGCTACCTGACCGAACTCGTCCGGCGCAAGCCCTACAGCGTGATCCTGCTAGACGAGATCGAGAAGGCGCATCCGGACGTCTTCAACGTGCTGCTGCAGGTGCTCGACGACGGCCGCATGACCGACGGGCAGGGCCGCACGGTCGATTTCAAGAACACGGTGATCATCATGACGAGCAACATCGGCTCGCACGAGATCCAGCGCCTGTCGCAGGATCCGCAGCTCAACGATCCCGACCTGATCAAGGAGGCGGTGCTCGGCGAGGTCCGCAAGTCGTTCCGGCCCGAGTTCATCAACCGGATCGACGAGATCGTCGTGTTCCACGCGCTCGGCCAGGCCCACATCAAGTCGATCGCCAGGATCCAGCTCGGCTTCCTCGAGAAGCGGCTGGCGGCGCGCGACCTGGTGCTCAGCGTCAGCGACGCCGCGCTCGAGCGGATCGCGGCGGCGGGTTTCGATCCGGTCTACGGCGCGCGGCCGCTCAAGCGGGCGATCCAGCAGGAGATCGAGAACCCGGTCTCGAAGCTGATCCTCGAGGGAAAGTACGCGCCGAACGACACGGTGCCGGTCGATTACCGGGACGGCCGATTCCGCTTCGAGCGAACGGTGCACTGACGCGCGCGGCGGGCGACCGGCCCGGGTTTGGCTCGGGGTCGGCCCGAAACCTGCCCGGGACCCGCCCGTGACCTCGGCGTGACGAGCCGGGGATGACCCGGCGGCGGGTGCCGACTATCATCGGTCGACCATGAACACCGCGCCCGCCCCGAGCAACCTGCGCTCGATCGAGAAATATCGCAGGCGAGCCGCCGGATACGACGCCACCTGCGGCCCGACCAGCCGGATCCGGGTCGCAGCCGTCGACCGACTCGCGCTCGTGCCGGGCGACCGGGTCCTCGACGTCGGCTGCGGCACCGGCATGAGCTTCGAGTTGCTGCGCGACCGGGTCGGGCCGACCGGTCGGGTCGTCGGCGTCGACCAGAGCCCCGAGATGATCGCGCTCGCGCGCCAGCGGGTCGCATCGGCCCGCTGGCGCGAGGTCGAGGTCATCGAGGGCTTCATGGAATCGGTGGTCTTCGACGAGCCCTTCGACGCGCTGCTCTTTCACTACACGCACGACATCCTGCAGGCGCAAGCGGCCGTCCTTAACCTGCTCGCGGCGGCGCGCCCGGGTGCGCGGGTCTCGATCGCCGGCATCAAGCACTTCCCGTGGTGGACCGGCCCGCTCGTGCTGCTGTCCTACGCGAAGAACGTCGGCTGGAACGGCAATCTGGCCGGCATGGCGCGCCCGTGGGCGAAGCTCGAGCCTTGGCTCGACGGCTTCGAACGCCAAACGACGCAGTGGGGGATGGGCTACCTGGCCTCGGGCCGCGTCCGGGGCACGCTTCCTGCTGCGCCTGCGGCGGACAGCGCCGCCACGGCGACCGAAGGAGCTCCGCCGCCATGAATCGATCCCTGCATCCTCTCGATCGGGGCGCCGCGCACGCGGGGGCGCTGCGCCGCCGCGTCGCGCAGACGCGCGAACGCTCGCTGGCGCTCGCCCGCCCGCTCGACGAGGAGGACTGCGCGCTGCAGTCGATGCCGGACGCGAGCCCGGTCAAATGGCACCTCGCGCACACCACCTGGTTCTTCGAGGTGTTCGTGCTCGAACCTTTCGAGGCGGGGTTCTCGCCCTTCGACCCCGATTTCCGGGTGCTCTTCAACAGCTATTACGAAGGCGTCGGCGAGCGTCACCCGCGACCCGAACGCGGGCTCATCTCGCGTCCCGGCCTTGCCCGCATCCGCTCGTGGCGGCAGGATGTCGACGCGCGGATCGACGCCCTGCTGGCGGACACCGGCCTGTCGGCGCACGCGCGCGCGCAGGTCGAGCGGCGCGTCGAGCTGGGCATCCACCACGAGCAGCAGCACCAGGAGCTGATCCTCACCGACCTCAAGCACCTGTTCTCGCGCAATCCGGCCTCGCCGGCGTACCTGGAAGGCTGGCCGCTGAAGTCGGCGACCTCGCAACCCGCCCGCTGGGTTGCCTACGACGGCGGGCTGGTCGAGTGCGGCGCCGCGGAAGACGGCGTCGCGTTCTCGTTCGACAACGAGGGCCCTCGGCATCGCGTGTGGCTCGAGCCGTTCGAGCTCGCGGTGCAGCCGGTCACCAACGAGGTGGTCCTCGCGTTCATCGCGGACGGAGGCTATCGTGACGCGCGGCTGTGGACCTCGATGGGCTGGGACTGGGTGCGCGCCGAGGCGATCGCCGCACCCGGCTACTGGCGCCACGAAGGTGGCAGCGACCATTCGGTGTTCACGCTGCGGGGCCGGGTGCCGGTGTCGCCGCAGGTGCCGGCCTGCCACCTGAGCTGGTTCGAGGCCGAGGCGATCGCCCGATGGGCGGGCGCGCGTCTGCCCACCGAATTCGAGTGGGAGCATGCGGCGGTCCGTCAGCCGGTCGAGGGCAACCTGGCGGACGCGGGCGTCTATCACCCCGTCGCGCTGCAGGACGCGCCGCCGCCGGGCCGGCTCGCGCAGGTGTACGGCGACGTCTGGGAATGGACCGCCAGCGCCTACCTGCCGTATCCTGGATTCCGGACCGTCGAAGGCGCGATCGGTGAGTACAACGGCAAGTTCATGTGCAATCAGTTCGTGCTTCGCGGCGGATCCTGCGCGACGCCGGCGAGCCACCTCCGCGCGACCTATCGCAATTTCTTCCCGCCGCAGGCGCGTTGGCAGTTCAGCGGATTCCGGCTGGCCCGCTGACGCCCGGCCGCAGCTGACGCGCGGCTTCCGCCGGCTCCGGCGGCGCGGTCGGTGACGTCGCCGCCGGCATCGCCTGCTGTCGGCACGGCCCGCGAGGGTCCGGTGTCGCGGCGGCCGGTGCCGGGGAAACTCGGCGCGCCGCGGCCCGAACGGATCGTCGCGCGGGAGCGCCTCTTCGGCGCGCTCGACGCCGGGGCGGTCAGGCCGATGATCTGGATCGCCGGCCCGCCCGGCAGCGGCAAGTCCAGTCTCGCGGCCAGCTGGCTAGCGGCACGCAAGCGCAGCGCGGCGTGGCTGCGGCTCGACCGCGCCGATTCCGACGCGGCCAGCTTCTTCCATTTCGTCAGCCAGGCGGCCGCGGTTGCGCGGCCGCGGCGCCGCTTCCGCCTGCCCGAGCCGGCGTCGGAGGACCGGCGCGAACTCGACGGGTTCGCGCGCCGGTACTTCCGGCAGCTCTCGAGCCGGCTCGGTGCTGGCTGGACGCTGGTGCTGGACAACGTCGAGAGCCTCGCCGCCGACTCGCCGGTGTGCCGCCTGCTGCGGGTCGCGATCGAGGAGATGCCGGCCGGTGCGTGCATCGTCGCGATCAGTCGCGAATTGCCCGCGCCCGCGCTCGCGCGCGCGATGGCGACGCAACAGATCGCGCTGATCGAGGCCGCCGCGCTTCGCTTCACGCTCTCGGAAACCGCGTCGCTGCTCGCGACGCATCGCAGAAGCCACGTAGCGGGGCACCTGCACGCCGCCACCGACGGCTGGGTGGCCGGGATGATCCTGATGCTCGAGGCGGGGGTCGGTGTTGGTGGCGGGTCCGGGCCCGGGGCCGGTGCCGGGGCCCCGTCGACCCTGGACGCCGGCTCGGCGCCCTCGTCGTCCGAAATGGCGTCGCGGTCCGGCTCGGGGGTCGGTGCCACGTCCCGGGACCGGGTGTTCGACTATTTCGCGAACGAGGTGTTCGGTCGAATGCCTGTGCGGCAGCGGCGCTCGCTGATGCGGCTCGCGGTGGTCCCGGCGGTCGCGTCGCGACGGGCCGCGTCGCTGAGCGGCGACCCCGATGCCGCAGACGTGCTCGCCGCCCTGCATCGACGCAACCTGTTCGTCGACCGTCGCGGATCGGCCGATCCGGTCTACTCGTTCCACGCGCTGTTCAGGGACTTCCTGCTCAGCCGGGCGCAGCGCGAGGTCGACGGCCCGATCATCGACCGCTGGCGCGTCGAGGCCGGCGCGCTGCTCGCCGAAGACGGCCAGGTCGACGACGCGATCGAGCTGCTCGTCGAGGCGAAGGCCTGGGACGAGGCCGTGACGCTGCTGCACCGGCATGCGCCGGTGTGTCTCGAGCAGGGCCGCACCTCGACCTTGCGCGGCTGGCTGGACGCATTGCCGCGCGCGATGCGCGATCGACCGATGTCGACGTACTGGGCGGGTTGCTGCGAGCTCGACGCCGATCCGGCCGGGGCGCAGCGCGACTTCGTCGCGGCGTTCGACGGCTTCACGGCAGCCGGCGACCAGGTAGGGCGATTGCTCGCGGCCGCCGGCGCCGCCGAGAGCATCGTGCTGCTCGGCGCGGACCAGACGCCGCTCGATCGCTGGCTGACGGTGTTCGAGCGGCTCGCGCCGCGCTACTTCGAGATCCAGGACCCGGCAACCGAGCTGCGGGTGCTGCCGGGCATGCTGGCGGCGTTCGTCGCGCGCCGCGCCCAGCACCGGCTGACCGGCGTGCTGTCCGACCGCGCCGAGCGCCTGCTCGACCAGGAGCCGGCGGCGACGCAGCGCATCCTGTTCGGCGCGGTGTCGAACTGCTTCATCGACGCAGGCCTTCACGAGCGTGTCGGGCGCATCGTCGCTCGTCTGCAGCGGTGGCGCAGCGTACCGCACATCCCGCCGGGGTCGGCGCTGCGCTGGCTGCAGGTCGAGATCTTCTGGGCTACGCTGACAGGCCGCATCGAAGGCCTCGTGCTGCGGGCCGAAGAGGTGCTCGAGCTGTCGCGCCTGCCGAGCCTGCGCGCGATGCGCCCGCTCGCGCTGCTGTCCGCGGCGCAGGCGTATTGGGTGGTCGGCGACATCCCGGCCGCTGCGCGGATGATCGAGGAGGCGCGCGGACTGGTGCAGCCGTCGCGCCTGTACGAGCGCGGCGTGCTTGAGTTCCTCGACGGCGTCGTCGCACTGGGCCGCGGCGACGCCGCCGTCGGCGTCGAGCGGCTCGGCGAGGCCGTCGCCCTCGCCCGGGCTGCGGGGTGCTACGGTCGCGAGCGCGTCGCGCTGTTCGCCTTGTGCCTGACGAGCACCGAGGCAGGCGAGCTCGCGGCGGCCGAGGAGGCGCTGCGAGCGGCGAAGGGGCACCCGTCCTACGGCGTCAGCCACTTCCACCAATGGGTGATCGCGATCATCGAGGCCAACCTGGCGAGCCGCTCGTCCGACGACGCGCGCTGCCTGGCCGCATTGCGGCGTGGCTGCGCGATCGCGCGCAGCCACGGCTACACCTATGCGCCGGGCGTCTTCGCGACCGGCATCATGCCCCGGATGTGCGCGATCGCCTTGCGGCACGGCATCGACACGGCCTTCGTCAGGCGCCTGATCCGCGAGCGCGGCCTCGCGGCGCCGCCGGACGCCCCGACGTGCTGGCCCTGGCCGGTGCGCATCCACGCGCTCGGCCGCTTCGTCGTCGAACGCGACGATGCCGAACTGCCGACGACGCGCAAGGAGCAGCGCAAGCCGCTCGACATGCTCGCGATCGTCATCGCACAGGGCTCGCGCGGCGTCAATGCAAAGCGCGTTGCCCACCAGCTTTGGCCCGATGCGGACGGGGTCGCGGCGCAGAACTCCTTCGACAACACGCTGCACCGTCTGCGCCGGATGCTGGGCAGCGAGCGCAGCGTCGTGCTGCGGGACGGCGGCCTGAGCATCGACGCGTCGTACTGCTGGATCGACGCGCGCGCTCGACGAAGCATTCGACGACGCCGAGCGCGCGCTGGACGCGGCCCGCGCCGCCGACCTTGTCCGGCCCGGCGGCGAGCATGCGCAGGAGGCGTCGGCCGCGATCGCGATCGGCGGCGGCGACGACGCGAGCGATCGGCAACTCGACCGTGCGGTGAAGCGGATCCGCTCGCTCTATCGCGGCCCCTTCGTCGACGGCGACGATCGCCTCGGACCGGTGCTCGTCGCGCGCGAGCGACTTCACGGACGTTTCCTCAGGACGCTGACCGCGGTCGCGGCGCGCGACGATGCGCTGGGCCGGCACGAACGGGCGGCGCACGGGTACCGCGCAATTCTCGAGCACGATCCGCTCGCCGAGGACGTCAGCCGCCGGCTGATCCGCTGCTGCCTCGCGCAGGGCTTGCGCGCCGAGGCGTGGGACGTGTACCGGCGCTGTCGGGACAACCTCTCGATCATCCTCGGCGTGGCGCTCGATCCGCAGACCGAACGACTGGCGGCACTGCTGCGCGAGCCCGGCGAATCGGCGAATCGCTAAGGCATCGCTAAGTCCGGCGACGCCAGACTGGCCCTCCTTCATCCGACACGAGGAGATCGCCATGCCGAGTCGCCCGACCCCCTCCACCTGCCGGCGCGGCCTGCTCGCCGCGGCCGGCGCGCTTCTCGCAGCGCCGGCGCTCGCCGCTCCGGAACCGATGCAGTCCCGTACGCTGCGGTCGGCGCTGAAGTTGCTGTGTACCGCCGGGCCCGGCAGCGTGCCCGACATCGTCGCCCGCCGATACGCCGAACGCCTCGAGGGTCGGTACGCCCGCCACGTCGTCGTCGAGAACCGTGCCGGCGCCGCGGGCCGGATCGCGGTCGGAACGCTCCTGCAGTCGGGCGGCGACGGGGCCACCGCGCTGCTCGCGCAGGGCGCCGTGGCGTCGATCTACCCGGATCTCTACGAAGCACTCGGCTACGACCCCGACCGCGACCTGCGTCCGGTGTCGCTCGCGGCCGAGATGACGCTCGGGTTCGCCGTCGGGCCGGCGGTACCGCCCTCGGTCGACGGCCTGCGTCGCTTCGTCGACTGGGCGGCGAGCCATCCGCGCGAGACCAACGTCGGGTCGCCCGGCGTCGGCACGCTGCCGCACCTGTTCTCGGCGATGCTGATGCGCGAGGCGTCGCTGGCGTGGGCGCACCTCGCGTACAAGGCCGGCCCGCTCGCGCTGGCGGACCTGGCGGCCGGGCAGATCGCCTGCCTCGCGCTGCCCGAGGGCCTGCTGAGGCCGAATCGGGCGGCGGGCAAGCTGCGTGTGCTCGCGACCTCGGGCGAGCACCGCAGCCACTGGCTGCCGGACGTGGCGACGGTCGGCGAGCAGGGGTTCGGACGGCTGACGATGCGCGAGTGGTTCGCATTTTTCCTGCCGCGACGGGCTGCGCAGGACACCGTGCGCGACCTGTCCGCCGCGGTGCGCGACGCTGCGGCGAGCCGGTCGCTCGCGACTGCCTTCGACGAACTCGCGATGGTGCCGGTCGCGGGCACGCCCGCCGAGGCGGACACGCGGGTCGCCGCCGACCGCGCGCAGTGGCAGCCGTTCCTCCGTGCGACGGGCATGCGGGGCGCCGCATGAATCCGTCCGACGAAGGCTGCTTCAAGCGACGCATGCGCGCCGCGTGGGACCGGTCCGCGGAGGGGTGGAACCGGCATTCGACGATCCTGCGCGCCTGGCTGGGCCCGACCACCGGGTCGATGCTCGACGCGGCCGGCGTCGCGCCCGGCATGCGTGTCCTCGACGTGGCCGCCGGCGCCGGCGACCAGAGCCTCGACGCCGTCGCCCGAGTCGGCCCCGCCGGACGCGTCGTGGCGACCGATCTGTCGCCTGCGATCGTTGCGCTGGCCGGCGAGAACTTCCGCCGCGCGGGCCTGGCGAACGTCGAGGCGAAGGTCGCCGACGCCGAGGGACCGGGCTTCGATGCCGGCCCGTTCGACGCGGCGATCTGCCGGCTCGGCCTGATGTTCTGCGCCGATCCGGCGAAGGCGCTGCGCAACGTGCACGCGTCGCTCGTGTCCGGCAGGCGCTTCGCTGCGGTGGTGTTCGCCGAGCCCGACGGCAACCCCTGCGTGCGCATCTCGGTGGCGACCGCGGCGGCGTGCGCGGGCGTCCCTGCGCCCGACCCCCGCGCACCCGGCGGCCTCTTCAGCCTTTGCGATGCCGCGTCACTCGAGGCGGTCTTCCGGGACCAGGGTTTCGACGGCGTCGCGACGCAGCGGATCACGGCGCCGCTCAGGCTCGCCGGCGCCGACGCGTACGTGAACTTCCTGCGCACCTCGGCCAGCCCGATCCAGCAGTTGCTGGCCCCGCTCGATCCGGACGCGCAGGCCCGGGCCTGGCGCGAGATCGCGCTGCGGCTCTCGATCTTCGACGGGCGGCAGGGCTGGGTCGGACCGAACGAACTGTTGCTCTGCTCCGGCAGCGCTGCAGCCGAGTCCGCGCGCGACGGCCGCCGCCGCTGATCGCGTCGCCCGGGTCGCGATGCGGGCGCGGTAGGCCGGCGGCACCGGCGTGGCCGCGTTGCGGCGTGGCGGCGTGGCGTCGCCGCGGCGTCGCGGTCAGCGACCGGTGCGGCCGGGGAGCGAGGGGGCGGCGCCGCCGCGCGCGGCCTCGGACGCCGCGCCGCTCGGCTTGCCCGGCGAGCCCGCCGCGTCCGCGGCGGCCAGCGTCGCATCCGGCGCCGCGTCGGCCGCGACCTTCGCGGCGGCGGCGAGTACCGCGTTGCGGATCCCGCTGATCACGTGCCCGGTCGGTCCGTGCTGCGCGGCCGAGTCGCAGTGGCCCGTCTGGTCGTCGAAATAGAAGTCGGGCTCGAACTCCTTCAGGAACGGCCCCTTCTCGAGTCCGCCGAGGAACAGCGCCTCATCGACCTCGACGTTCCACGCCATCAGCGTGCGGATCGCGCGTTCGTGCGCGGGTGCGCTGCGCGCCGTGACGAGCGCGGTACGGATTCCCATGGCGTCGCTCGATCCGGCCCGCAGCTTGTGGATCGCCTCGAGCAGGGGCTTGAAGGGGCCGGGCGGCAGCGGGATCGTCGCGCGCAGCGCCTCGTAGTCCTGGAAGGCGGTGAGGCCCTGGGCCTCGAACACCTGTTCGGCCTCGTCGGAGAACAGCACGGCATCGCCGTCGAACGCGATCCGGACCTCGTTCGGGTGGCTCTCGGCGGTGCGGCGCGACTCGGGGTACACGCGCGCCGCCGCGAAGCCGGCGGCGAGCGCCGATCGGACGTCCTCGTGATTGGCCGACAGGAACAGGTGCGCGCCGAGCGACTTCAGGTACGCGAAGGGGGCGCGCCCCCGCGTGAAGACGCCGCGCTCGATGCGAAGCGCGTGGTGTCTCGCCGAGCGGAAGACCCGCATCCCGCTCGCCGGGTCGTTCCGCGACAGGATCACCACCTCGACCCGGTGCCGGGCATCCTGGTTGAAGGCAAGCAGCTTGCGTACCAGCGGCAGCGCGACGCCTCCGGCGGCCGGCACCTCGAGCCGCTCGAGCTGCAGGTTCATGTACGCTGCGTCGTCGCCGCCCTCGAAGAGGCGGTTCTCCTCCTCGAAGTCGAACAGGGCACGCGACGAGATCGCGACGACGAGCTTGTCCTGCAGGCTGATCGGCATGTTCCTGATTTCCGTGGACAATCCGGCGACAATTGTATTTCCGGTTCCCGGTTCGCCTGGTGCCGAGCGCAACGCCTCATCGCACCGGTACCCGGCGGGATCTCCAACCCGCCGCAGACCCGGTCACGTTGCGTCTCGGTCGGTCATGCACCCATAACGTGGTCTAGATGCAACGATGAAATTCAGATTCCCGGTCGTCATCATCGACGAAGACTGGCGCAGCGATTCCGCGAGCGGCCTCGGCATCCGTGCGCTCGCGAAGGCGATCGAGGACCAGGGCACCGAGGTCGTCGGCGGCTTCACCTACTACGACGTCACGATGGTCGCGAACCAGGCGGCGCGCGCCTCGGCGTTCATCGTGTCGATCGACGACGAGGAAATCAGCGAGGACGGCCCCGAGAGCGAGGCGGTGCAGGAGCTGCGCAAGTTCATCACCGAGACGCGCAAGCGCAATGCCGACATCCCGATCTTCCTGTTCGGCGAGACCCGCACCTCGCAGCACATCCCGAACGAGATCCTTCGCGAGCTGCACGGGTTCATCCACATGTTCGAGGACACGCCCGAGTTCGTCGCGCGCTACATCATCCGCGAGGCGACCAACTACCTGAACTCGCTCGCGCCGCCGTTCTTCAAGGCGCTGGTGCACTACGCCAACGACGGCTCCTATTCGTGGCACTGCCCGGGCCACTCGGGCGGCGTCGCGTTCCTGAAGAGCCCGGTGGGCCAGATGTTCCACCAGTTCTTCGGCGAGAACATGCTTCGCGCCGACGTGTGCAACGCCGTCGACGAACTTGGCCAGCTGCTGGACCACACCGGCCCCGTCGCCGCGAGCGAGCGCAACGCGGCGCGGATCTTCCACGCCGACCACCTGTTCTTCGTCACGAACGGCACGTCGACCTCGAACAAGATCGTCTGGCACTCGACGGTCGCCACCGACGACATCGTGCTGGTCGACCGCAACTGTCACAAGAGCATCCTGCACGCGATCATCATGACCGGGGCGGTGCCGATCTTCCTGCAGCCGACCCGCAATCACCACGGCATCATCGGTCCGATCACGCTCGACCAGTTCAGTCCCGAGAGCATCCGCCGCAAGATCGACGCGAACCCGCTGGTGAAGGACAAGTCGCGCATGCCCCGCGTGCTCACCATCACGCAGTCGACCTACGACGGCATCCTGTACAACGTCGAGACGATCAAGAAGCAGGTCGGCGACTACATCGAGAACCTGCACTTCGACGAGGCCTGGCTGCCGCACGCCGCGTTCCACCCGTTCTACCACGAGATGCACGCGATCGGACCGAACCGCCCGCGCTCGGAGAACGCGATGGTGTTCGCGACGCAGTCGACGCACAAGCTGCTCGCGGGCCTGTCGCAGGCGTCGCAGATCCTGGTGCAGGAATCGCAGAGCCGCAGGCTCGACACCTACCGCTTCAACGAAGCGTACCTGATGCACACGTCGACGTCGCCGCAGTACGCGATCATCGCGTCGTGCGACGTCGCCGCGGCGATGATGGAGCCTCCGGGCGGAACCGCGCTGGTCCGCGAGTCGATCATCGAGGCGCTCGACTTCCGCAACGCGATGAAGAAGGTCGGCGGCGAATACGGCGAGTCGTGGTGGTTCCAGGTCTGGGGTCCGAAGAGCTTCGAGCGCAACGGCGGCGTCGGCGGCGGCAAGCGGGAGGACTGGATGCTCAAGTCCTCGGACCGCTGGCACGGATTCGGCAAGCTCGTCTCGAACTTCAACATGCTCGACCCGATCAAGGCGACGATCGTCACGCCCGGGCTCGACATCAACGGCAAGTTCGCCGCGACCGGCATTCCGGCGGCGATCGTCACCAAGTACCTCGCCGAGCACGGGGTCGTCGTCGAGAAGACCAGCCTCTATTCGTTCTTCGTGATGTTCACGATCGGCATCACCAAGGGGCGCTGGAACTCGCTGGTCACCGAATTGCAGCAGTTCAAGGCCGACTACGACACCAACCAGCCGCTGTGGAAGGTGATGCCCGAGTTCGTCGCCGCTCAGCCCCAGTACGAGCGGATCGGCCTGCGGGACCTGTCGACGCAGATCCACGAGGCCTACAAGGGGCACGACGTCGCGCGCGTCACCACCGACATGTACCTGTCGGAGATGCAGCCGGCGATGAAGCCGTCGGACGCCTACGAGTGCCTGGCGCACCATCGTGTCGACCGGGTGCCGATCGACGACCTCGTCGGGCGGATCACGACGATGCTGGTGACGCCGTACCCGCCGGGGATTCCGCTGCTGATTCCCGGCGAGCGCTTCAACAAGACGATCGTCGAGTACCTGAAGTTCGCGCGCTCGTTCAATGCGCGCTTTCCGGGCTTCGACACCGACGTGCACGGGCTGGTCGCCGAGTCGCGCAACGGCGAGACCGCGTACTTCGTCGACTGCGTCAAGCAGTGACCCGGCCGGGAGGCGCCGGTCGCCGCGGCGAACCGGGGCCTCCGGCGACGCGGGTCAGTGCGGGGTCGTGACCAGCCGCGTGCCCGCCAGCACGTCGTAGAGCGTGCGCCGCTGCGGGTCGGCCACCGACCACAGGAAGGGCAGCGGCCACAGCAGCAGCCACCAGATCGACGCCTTCCAGACCGCGCCGACGATGCCCCAGAAGAGCAGCGACGCGATCGCGTATCGCCAGGCCGCGCGCAGCTTGGACACCGGCGCGTTGCCTCTTCCCGTCACCAGCGTCACCGCCATCGTCTTCATCGGCAGCGTGCGGCGCCCGTCGCTCCAGAACCAGGTGAAGTAGGCGCCGAGCACGACGAAGAGGTACGCCTGGAACACGCTCCTGAGCACGCCTTCGGCGCCCTTGAAGGTCGTGAGCGCCGAGAACGCATAGCCGAAGAAGAAGACGACGCCGAACAGGATCACGCCCTCGTAGACCGCCGCCATCGAGCGCCGCCAGGGGTCGGCGTCGCGCGGCGTCACGGTGCCGTCGATCCGGGCGCCGAGGGGCGGCCGGTCGTTCGGGACGCCCGCGTCGGAAGTCGCCGAGCGCGCCACGGTCCGGCGGTCAGTGCGTGCCGGACGGGCGGGGCTGCGACGACGCCGGCACCAGCCCCCACTGACGCGCCGGGTCGGCGCGGCGCGGGAGCGGCTGCGAGGCTTCCTTCGCGAGCCCGGTCGGCGCGCGCGCGTGGCCGGCTGCCGTGTTGCTGGTGCTGCCGACCTGACGGAGCACGGTGCGCTGCTCCTGGGTCATCGACTGGTAGTTCTGCCACTCGGTGACGCGCGCGTCGGCGGGGCGCTCCTTGGCGAGCCGGAAGTTGGCCCGTGCGAGCCGGCGCTGCTCCGGCGTCAGCTTCGCCCATTCGCGGATCCGTCGCTGCGCCGTCTCGCGCTTGGCGGCAGACATGCGCGGCAGCCGGTCGGCGAGGGCGACCCAGGACTTCTTCTCGGGAATCGGCCAGGCGTTCCACTCGGGCTCGAAGGGCGCGAGCGCGGCGCGCTGCGCGGGGCTGAGGTCGCTCCACAGCGGTTCGACCAGCGGCAGCAGCGAGGGGCGCACGACCGACACCGGTCCGGCGGCGAGTTGCTGGGCGTCCGGGTTGGCGACGGGTCCGGCGGCGGCTTCGGCGCCGGGTCGGGTCAGCGATTCGCCGGCCTGTGCCGACTGTTCGATCGGCAGGCGCGTCGCATCCGCCGCCGCGCCGGGTGTGTCGCCAGGCGAGCGCGTGCGCGCCGCCGCCGCCGGCAGCGCCTCAGCGGGCGCGCGCGGCGTGCCCGAAGGCGCGCCGTCGGTGGCGCGGGCGCCCGCATCGAAGGCGCCCCAAGCGCCCGACACGAGCACCACCGCCAGCGCGCCGCACGCGCGGCGCCAGCGACCGTCGGTCGGTTCGCCAACCGGACGCGCCGCCGGGTCGCGCAGCGGACCGGGCCGGCTCATTGCCGGGTGTTCTTGATGAAGACGCCGAAGCCGCGGTCGGCGTAGGCGACGAGCGGGACCTCGTCGGTCAGCAGCGCACTGTCGACTTCGAGAAGGTCGTTCGCCGACTGCTCCTGCTGGGCGATGTCGATCATCACGAAGCCGGCCAGCATCAGTGCGATCGGCAGCGCCGTCGAGACGATCCGCCTGCGAAGCGACCAACCGAGCGCGGCGCTTCCCCCGTCCGCCGGCAGGCGAGGCGCCGGCCGCGGGACGGCGGTGCCCGCCGACCGGGCCTGCGACGCGCCCGAGACCCGAACCGGCGCCGGCGGGATCACCCGGGCCAGCGCCTGCGCCCTGGCCGCAGCCAGGCGCTCGGTGACGCGCCAGGGCAGGTGGGCGGTGCCTTCGTCCAGCAAGCGGCAGATGCCCGCGGCCGTCGCCCGTTCGTTCGCCTGTTCGATCGCCCGTTCGTTCATAACGTAATGCCTCTCGCCCGCAGCGCAGTCGCCAGCGTGTGGGTGGCCCGCGAGCAATGGGTTTTGACGCTGCCCTCGGAACAGCCCATCGCCTGGGCGGTCTCGGCAACGTCCATTTCCTGCCAGTAACGCATGATGAATGCCTCGCGTTGACGGTTCGGGAGTCTCTGGATCTCGGCCTCGATGATCTTGAGGAGCTGGTCGCGCTCGACCGTTTTCTCCGCCTTTTCAACGGTCTGGACGTCGTCGTCGCCCGGGTACAGCGTCTCGAGCGGGTCGTTGCCGCTGTCGGTGCCGTCGTCGTCTCGCCCCTGGAACGCCGACAGCAACGTGGTCCAGGTGTTGCGGACCTTCTGCCGGCGAAAGTGATCGTAAATGACGTTCTGCAGGATACGCTGGAAGAGCGGCGGCAGTTCGCCGGCGGGCTTGTCCGCGTACTTGTCGGCGAGCTTGAGCATCGCATCCTGCACGATGTCGAGCGCCGCCTCGTCGTCGCGAACGGCATAGACCGCCTGCTTGAAGGCACGTCGCTCGACTGAGACGAGGAATTCAGAGATTTCCTGGCGCGTCGCCATAACCCGAAGATGCTAGCATGGCGCCGCGGCCGCCTTCCGAGGCACCGTATACCGTCCGTGCCGGGCCCACAAGGCCGTCTGGCAGGGGCGCCTACGAACGGACCCGGCGCCGTGCCAAGGTCTGTCTCGTCGCGGAGGAACGAGCCGCGTCGGGGCCGACGGGCGGATTCCGGGTTGCAGACCAGGAATCCGTCATGGAACTCACCGGCGCGGAAATCGTCATCCGCTCGCTCGAAGAAGAAGGCGTCAGGCACGTCTTCGGTTACCCCGGCGGCGCCGTCCTCTACATCTACGACGCGCTCTACGCCAACCAGAAACTCCAGCACGTCCTCGTGCGTCACGAGCAGGCCGCGGTCCACGCGGCCGACGCGTACTCCCGGACGACCGAATCGGTCGGCGTGTGCCTCGTCACCTCGGGTCCCGGCCTGACCAATGCGGTGACCGGGATCGCGACCGCCTACATGGATTCGATCCCGCTGGTCATCATCAGCGGCCAGGTGTCCACCCACGCGATCGGGCAGGATGCGTTCCAGGAATGCGACGCGGTCGGCATCACCCGTCCTTGCGTGAAGCACAACTTCCTCGTCAAGAACGTCAAGGACCTGGCGTCGACGATGAAGAAGGCATTCCACATCGCCCGGACCGGCCGCCCCGGGCCGGTGCTCGTCGACATCCCGAAGGACATCACCAAGGACCAGTGCCGCTTCGAGTACCCGAAGTCGGTCGAGATGCGCTCGTACAACCCGGTGGTCAAGGGCCACCAGGGGCAGATCCGCAAGGCGCTGCAGATGATCATGGCCGCCGAGCGGCCCCTGATCTACACCGGCGGCGGCGTGATCCTCGCGAACGCGTCCAGGCAGCTGAACAAGCTCGTCGACCTGCTCGGCTTCCCGTGCACGAACACCCTGATGGGCCTGGGCGCCTACAGGGCGAGCGATCCCAAGTTCGTGGGCATGCCGGGCATGCACGGCACCTACGAGGCGAACCTCGCGATGCAGCAGTGCGACGTCCTGGTCGCGATCGGCGCGCGCTTCGACGATCGGGTGATCGGCAACCCGAAGCACTTCTCCCAGAATCCCCGCAAGATCGTGCACATCGACGTCGATCCATCGTCGATCTCCAAGCGCGTGAAGGTCGACGTGCCCATCGTCGGCGACGTGCGCGAGTGCATGAGCGACCTGATCGACCAGATCGAGGCCGCCTTCGCCGCCGGCGAGAAGCACAACGTCAAGGCGGTACAGGCGTGGTGGCAGCAGATCAACCAGTGGCGCGAGAAGAACTGCCTGAAGTACGACCGCGACAGCAAGCTGATCAAGCCGCAGTACGTCGTCGAAAAGCTGTGGGAGGTCACTCACGGCGACGCGATCGTCACCTCCGACGTCGGTCAGCACCAGATGTGGGCCGCACAGTTCTATCGCTTCGACAAGCCGCGGCGGTGGGTGAACTCGGGCGGGCTGGGGACGATGGGCGTGGGCCTGCCGTACGCGATGGGCGCGCTGATGGCGAATCCCGGCACGCAGGTCGCGTGCATCACCGGGGAGGGCTCGATCCAGATGTGCATCCAGGAACTGTCGACCTGCAAGCAGTACAACCTCCCGGTCAAGATCGTGAACCTGAACAACCGCTACCTGGGGATGGTGCGGCAATGGCAGGAGATCGAGTACCAGAAGCGGTACTCGGAGTCCTACATGGAGGCACTGCCCGATTTCGTCGCGCTCGCCCAGGCGTACGGCCACGTCGGCGTGCGCATCGAGCGGCCGGACCAGGTCGAGGGCGCGCTTCGTGACGCCTTCGGCAAGTACAAGGACAGGCTCGTGTTCATGGACTTCATCACCGACCAGGCCGAGAACGTGTGGCCGATGATCCAGAGCGGCAAGGGGCTGTCGGAAATGATCCTCGGCTCCGAAGAACTCTAGGGCTCGGGAGAACGACATGAAACACGTGATCTCCGTCCTGCTCGAGAACGAACCCGGCGCGCTGTCGCGCGTCGTCGGCCTCTTCTCCGCGCGCGGCTACAACATCGAGTCGCTGACCGTCGCGCCGACCGAGGACCGCTCGGTCTCCCGCATGACCATCCACACCACCGGCTCGGACGACGTGATCGAGCAGATCACCAAGCACCTGAACCGGCTCGTCGACGTCGTGCGCGTGACCGACCTGACCGAGAGCGCATTCATCGAGCGCGAACTGATGCTGATCAAGGTCCGTGCGGTCGGCAAGGATCGCGACGAGATGAAACGCATGGCCGACATCTTTCGCGGGCGCATCATCGACGTGACCGAGAAGACCTACACGCTCGAGCTGACCGGCGATACCGCGAAGCTCGACGCGTTCATCGCCGCGCTCGACGCAGCGTCGATCATCGAGACGGTGCGCACCGGCAGCTGCGGCATCGGTCGCGGCGAGCGGGTGCTGAAGGTGTAGGAACACCCGGTTGCGCCGGGAAGCACCGCACAGAGCAAGACCAATCCCCACAGAGAAGGACGACATGAAAGTTTTCTACGACAAGGACTGCGACCTCAAGCTGATCAAGAACAAGAAGGTCGCGATCATCGGCTATGGCTCGCAGGGGCACGCGCACGCGCTGAACCTGCACGACTCGGGCGTCAAGAACCTGACGGTCGGGGTGCGCATGGGCGGTCCTTCGGAAGCCAAGGTCAAGAAGGCCAAGCTTGCCGCCGCGAGCATCAAGGACGCGGTCAAGGGAGCCGACTTCGTGATGATGCTGATGCCCGACGAGCACATCGCCGCCACCTACAAGGACGAGATCGAGCCGAACATCAAGCAGGGCGCGACGCTCGCGTTCGCGCACGGCTTCAACGTGCACTACGGCCAGGTTGCGCCGCGCGAGGACCTCGACGTGGTGATGATCGCGCCGAAGGCCCCCGGCCACACCGTCCGGTCGACGTATTCCGGCGGCGGCGGCGTGCCGATGCTGGTCGCGATCCACCAGGATCCGTCCGGCGTGGCCCGCGACCTCGCGCTCTCCTACGCATGCGCGATCGGTGGCGGCCGCGCGGGCATCATCGAGACCAACTTCCGGGAAGAGACCGAGACCGACCTGTTCGGTGAGCAGGTCGTGCTGTGCGGCGGCACGGTCGAGCTGATCAAGGCCGGCTACGAGACGCTGGTCGAGGCCGGCTACGCCCCGGAGATGGCCTACTTCGAGTGCCTGCACGAGCTCAAGCTGATCGTCGACCTGATCTACGAGGGCGGCATCGCGAACATGAACTACTCGATCTCCAACAACGCGGAGTTCGGCGAGTACGTCAGCGGACCGCGCGTCATCACCGAGGAGTCCAAGAAGGTGATGAAGAAGATCCTCGAGGACATCCAGACCGGCGAGTACGCGAAGGCGTTCATCCTCGAGAACCGTGCGGGGGCGCCGACGCTGAGCGCGCGGCGCCGGCTGATGGGCGAGCACTCGATCGAGGTCGTCGGCGAGAAGCTGCGCGCGATGATGCCCTGGATCAAGGCGAACAAGCTGGTCGACAAGTCGCGCAACTGATCGCCCGGCGCCGCCGCCGGCGTCCGCGTGCCCGCGTGTCCGCGGGCCCGACGCCGGCTTGCGTCCAGGCCCGCCGAGCGGTGTAATTGCAGGATGACGACCGACACACAGCAAGCGGCGCTCGCCGCGGCGACGACGCCGTCCTCGGATGCTGCCGACGACGCTGCGCCGGTGCATGCGCCGCCAGGGCAGCTGACGCCGGCCTGGCAGGACTGGCTCACCACCAACGTCGTGCGCGGCTGCACCGAGGCCGACATGCTGAAGGTGATGCGCGACAACGGCTTCGAGCCGGTCTTCGCGCAGCATGCGATCCGCATCGTTTCCGCGATGGCCGAGCGCGTGAAGTCCGCGCCGAACGCCGCGATGCTCACCGACTATCAGGCCGATCCGATCCGCTTGCCGGCCGGTACGCGCCTGCGCGCGCACGATCGCGAGGTCCGGATCGCGATGCTGCTCGCGAACCCCAACGTCGCGCTGATCGACGGCCTGCTCAGCGAGCAGGAGTGCGACAAGCTCATCCAGCTCGCCGCCGGCAGGCTCAAAAGTTCCGAGGTCGTCGACCGCGAGAGCGGTGGCAGCTACCTGAGCGACGTGCGTCGCAGCGAGGGCTGCCACTTCGAGCGCGGGGAGAACGCGATCGTGCAGCGGGTCGAGGAGCGGATCCGCGCGCTGACCGGCATCCCGGTCGACTGCGGCGAGCCGCTGCAGATGCTCCACTACGGCGTCGGCGGCGAATACCTCGCGCATCAGGATTTCTTCGACCCCAAGGACCCCGGCACCGCGACCCTGACGCGCATCGGGGGCCAGCGCGTCGCCACCTTCGTGATCTACCTGAATCAGGTCGCCGAAGGCGGATCGACCGATTTCCCCGAACTCGAACTGTCCGTGAAGCCGAACAAGGGCAGTGCGGTGTACTTCGAGTACCACAACAGGACGGGCCAGCTCGATCCGCGGTGCCTGCACGCGGGCACGCCGGTTGCCAAGGGAGACAAATGGATCGTCACCAAGTGGCTGCGCGAGCGGCCGTACGTGGGCACCTGAGCGTCTCTTGAGCGACTCGAACGACACGCCGCAGACGCCCGCCCAGCCCAGGCAGGCAGCGAGGCCCCGGGCGCTTCGTCGTTTCCGGCTGCGTCGCAACCGCTATCTCGGCGGGCTCGGCAAGCCCCGCGATGCCGGCGCCGATCCCGGGGTGGATTCGATCGGGCTCGCCGGCACCGTCGCGGCGCCGGGTGCCGTTCCATCGAGGCGCAGTCGAGGGATCTACCTGCTGCCGAACGCCTTCACCACCGGGGGGCTGTTCGCCGGCTTCTTCGCGATCGTGATGGCGATGAACGACCGGTTCGAGACCGCGTCGATCGCGATCTTCGTCGCGATGCTCCTCGACAGCCTCGACGGCCGCGTCGCGAGGATGACGAACACCCAGAGCGCCTTCGGCGAGCAGTACGATTCGCTGGCCGACATGGTCTCGTTCGGCGCCGCGCCCGCGCTGGTGATGTACGCGTGGACGCTGCAGGGCCTCGGCAAGTGGGGCTGGGTCGCGGCCTTCGTATACGTGGCCGGTGCCGCACTGAGGCTGGCGCGGTTCAACACCAACATCGGCGTCGTCGACAAGCGCTTCTTCCAGGGCCTGCCGAGCCCGGCGGCGGCCGCGATGGTCGCCGGACTGATCTGGGTCGTGACCGACCTGCGCGAGACCCGCTGGATCACCGCGGACCGCCAGGACCTGGCCTGGGTCGCGTGGCTGGTGACGATCTACGCCGGCGTGACGATGGTCACCAACATGCCGTTCTACAGCTTCAAGGACCTGAACCTCAAGCGCAGCGTGCCGTTCATCTTCCTCGTGCTGCTCGTGCTCGGCTTCGTGCTCATCTCGTCGGACCCGCCGGTCGTGCTGTTCCTGCTGTTCGTCGTATACGGCGTATCGGGATACGCATTGTGGGGCTGGCGCCGGTATCGGGCGAACGGCCTGTCGGTGATGCGGCGGTCGCCGTCCGCCGGCGCGGCGGACCCGGCGCGCGCTTCCGATTCCCGCCAGCCGCCTGCACAGTGACGCACCGCCCACGGTGACGCGATTCTCGTTGCGCAGTTTGCCGCTGCTGCGGCACGACGCTACAATCTAAAGTTAGCTTTTCGCAGGCGTTCGAACGGGGGTGCGCGGTGTCGTACCGCGTTCGTCCGCGAGTCGTATCTTTGGGCCACGGCGGGTGGGCCACGGACGGGTGGATCACGGCGGGTGGATCACGGCGGGTGGACCGCGGCGGGTGGACCGCGGCGGTCGGTGGAGGTCGGGCGGAAACCCGTCAAACGGAAACCCGTCGGGCGGAATCCCGGCATCAGCCCGCGCGGCCCCCGGTCGGGGATCCTGCGGAGCCTGCGGATGTTCGAAGAAGTATTCCGTCGCGCGCGGACCGCGCCAGGATCATGCCCCGGCCGCGAGCCGCTTCACCCCATCCCATGTCGTCATCGAACACACTGCCCACCGCTTCTCCCTCCGTCGCCGGCGACACGCCGCCCTCGTCGGCGCGTCGCGCGCTGGTGATCGGCAACTGGAAGATGAACGGCACGGTCGCCGCCAACGAGCGCCTGCTCGGGGCGCTGCGTGCGCAGATCGACGCGTCGCTGCTGGCCGACGTCGATGTCGGCGTGTGCCCCCCGTTTCCGTACCTGAGCCAGGCGGCGAGCTGGCTCGCCGAGACGGGCACGCGCTGGGGCGCGCAGGACGTCGCGCGGACGGGCGATGGCGCATATACCGGCGAAGTGTCCGCGGCCATGCTCGCGGACCTGCGTTGTACCTGGGTCCTGGTCGGGCACTCCGAGCGTCGCCAGCTGTTCGGCGAGACCGACGCCGACGTCGCCGCGAAGGTCGCGATCGCGCTCGAGCACGGCCTGTCTCCGGTGATCTGCGTGGGCGAGACGCTCGCGCAGCGCGAGTCCGACGTGACCGAGCAGGTCCTCGGCGCGCAATTGCGCAGCGTGATCCCGGCGCTCGCCGGCGTCGCGCCCGATCGTTACGTGCTCGCGTACGAGCCGGTCTGGGCGATCGGCACCGGCAGGACGGCGTCGCCGGCGCAGGCGCAGGCGGTGCACGGCTTCCTGCGTGCCTCGCTCGGGCGCGGCTTGTCGGAGACCGCCGGCATGGCGGGCGAGCAGGTCGCCGCGCGGGTCCGGATGCTCTACGGCGGCTCGGTCAAGGCGTCCAACGCCGCCGAGCTCTTCGGTCAACCGGACGTGGACGGCGGCCTGATCGGCGGCGCTGCGCTCGTCGCGGACGACTTCGTCGCGATCTGCCGCGCAGCCGCGGCGCGCGCGTCGGGCGCCGGGCGGGCGCCGTGACGCCCGGCCGGTGCCGGCGTCGACAACATCAGTCCTTCATCGAGTGAGCAATCCGTAATGAGCAATCTGATCCATACGATCGCGGTCGTCGTGCAGGTCCTGTCCGCGCTCGGTGTGATCCTGCTGGTGTTGATCCAGCACGGCAAGGGCGCGGACATGGGGGCCGCGTTCGGCTCGGGCGCGTCCGGCAGCCTGTTCGGTGCGACCGGGTCGGCGAACTTCCTGTCGCGGCTCACCGCGGCACTGGCGGCGACCTTCTTCATCAGCACGCTCGGCCTCGCGTTCATCGCAAACGACCGGCCGCGCGCGCCGGGAAGCCTGATGGAGGGTGCGGTGCCGCAGGGCCCGGCGTCGACGATCCCGGCCACGGTTCCGCCACCCGCGGCACCGAGGGACGTGCCGACGGTCGGGGGGCAGGGGGCCGGCGCTCCGGCATCCGGCGGCGCCGGTGCCGCATCGGTGCCGTCTGTGCCTTCGGCGCCGTCGGCGCCGTCGGCGCCGGCCTCGGGTGCGGCAGACGTGCCGCCCGCACCGGCCGCGGCGTCGCCGGCGGGTGCGGATTCGGGTGCGTCGCCGCAGCCACCTGCGGCTTCCGGCGCGAATTCTTCGTCGTCGACGCCCGAGCCCAAGCAGGAAGGGGCGAATTCGAAGTAAAATCCTCGTTTGTCGTTGCACCGCGCGATCAACACGGTGCACCGAATGCAGTACACGTGCCGACGTGGTGAAATTGGTAGACACGCTATCTTGAGGGGGTAGTGGCGAAAGCTGTGCGAGTTCGAGTCTCGCCGTCGGCACCAGCGAACCAACGGGGTGGGTTCGGGCCCGCAGGGCCTGCGAACCGCCATCAGTGCCCCTGGGGCAAGCAAGAGTCCTCGTGAATCTCGAAACCTATCTGCCGGTCCTGCTGTTCATCCTGGTCGGGGCCGGCGTCGGCGTCGCGCCACTCGCGATCGGCAAGCTGCTGGGGCCCCACAAGCCCGACGCACGCAAGCTCTCACCGTACGAGTGCGGATTCGAAGCCTTCGAAGACGCCCGGATGAAGTTCGACGTGCGCTACTACCTCGTGGCGATCCTCTTCATCCTTTTCGACCTCGAGATCGCGTTCCTGTTCCCGTGGGCGGTGTCGCTCGACACGATCGGCTTCGTCGGCTTCGCGTCGATGATGATCTTCCTCACGATCCTCGTCGTCGGCTTCGCCTACGAGTGGGCCCGGGGCGCGCTCGATTGGGAGTGACGCCTTTCGCGCGGGTTCGTCTGCGCGCGTTTGACCGGATCCGGAACGGCGCCCGCGGCGCTCGGAGAAGCAATGAGCATTGAAGGTGTCATCGGCGAGGGCTTCGCGACGACGAGCCTCGACACGCTGATCAACTGGACTCGCACCGGCTCGATGTGGCCGATGACCTTCGGCCTCGCGTGCTGCGCGGTCGAGATGATGCACGCCGGTGCGTCTCGATACGACATGGACCGCTTCGGCGTGATGTTCCGCCCGAGTCCGCGGCAGTCCGACGTGATGATCGTCGCGGGCACGCTGTGCAACAAGATGGCGCCGGCGTTGCGCAAGGTCTACGACCAGATGGCCGAGCCGCGGTGGGTGATCTCGATGGGGTCCTGCGCCAACGGCGGTGGCTACTACCACTATTCGTACTCGGTCGTGCGAGGCTGCGACCGCATCGTCCCCGTCGACATCTACGTGCCGGGGTGCCCGCCGACGGCAGAGGCGCTGATCTACGGCATCATCCAGCTGCAGGCCAAGATTCGCCGCACCAGCACGATCGCGCGATGAGCGAAGTCGACACGCCCCCGGTCGATGCGCCGGCCGAGACTCGGGAAGCGCAGCTGAGCGCAGCGTTGCGCACGGTGCTCGGCGAGCGCATCCGCAGCCTTCGCACCGCGCTCGGCGAGGTCACGCTCGAGATCCGCGCCGAGCACCTGCTCGAGGTCGCGGCGCAGCTGCGGGACGATCCGGCACTGAGGTTCGAGATGCTGGTCGACCTGTGCGGCGTCGACTTCCAGCGCTTCGGCGACGGCGGCTACGAGGGTCGGCGCTTCGCCGCGGTGTCGCACCTGCTGAGCCTCACGCACAACTGGCGCCTGCGGCTGCGCACGTTCTGCGAAGACGACGATTTCCCGATGCTCGATTCGCTGATCGAGACCTGGCCTTCGGTCGGCTGGTACGAGCGCGAGTGCTTCGACCTCTTCGGCATCGTGTTCCAGGGCCATCCGGACCTGCGCCGGATCCTCACCGACTACGGGTTCGTCGGCCACCCGTTCCGGAAGGACTTTCCGATCTCCGGCTACACCGAGATGCGCTACGACCCCGAGCAGAAGCGCGTGATCTACCAGCCGGTGACGATCGAACCGCGCGACAACGTGCCGAGGGTCATCCGTGAAGAGGGTTACGGCCCCGAGCGCCTGCGTCGTGGCTGAGGTCTGGAAGCACCATGGCTGAAATCAAGAACTACACGCTCAATTTCGGTCCGCAGCATCCGGCGGCGCACGGGGTGCTGCGGCTCGTGCTCGAACTCGACGGCGAGGTCGTGCAGCGCGCCGACCCGCACATCGGCCTGCTGCATCGTGCGACCGAGAAGCTCGCCGAGACGCGCACGTACCTGCAGACCGTGCCGTACATGGATCGCCTCGACTACGTGTCGATGATGTGCAACGAGCACGCGTAC
Source organism: Lautropia sp. (assembly GCA_050248115.1). Lineage (GTDB taxonomy): Bacteria > Pseudomonadota > Gammaproteobacteria > Burkholderiales > Burkholderiaceae_E > Lautropia. Next base: position 409,790 of record JBFWSZ010000002.1, on the reverse strand, counting down.
GTGATGGCGATCGAGAAGATGCTCGGCATCGAGGTGCCGATCCGGGCGCAGTACATCCGCGTGATGTTCGACGAGATCACCCGCATCCTCAACCACCTGATGTGGCTGGGTGCGCATGGGCTCGACGTCGGTGCGATGGCGGTGCTGCTCTACACCTTCCGCGAACGCGAAGACCTGATGGACTGCTACGAGGCGGTGTCGGGCGCGCGCATGCACGCGGCCTACTACCGGCCGGGCGGCGTCTACCGCGACCTGCCGGAGCAGATGCCGCAGTACCGGGCGAACAAGGTCCGCAGCAAGCGCGCGATCGCGCAGCTGAACGAGGATCGCCAGGGCTCGCTGCTCGATTTCATCGAGGCATTCACCAACCGGTTCCCGGGTTACGTGGACGAATACGAGACCCTGCTGACCGACAACCGGATCTGGAAGCAGCGCCTCGTCGGCATCGGCGTCGTCGACCCGGAGCGGGCGAAGGCGATCGGGCTGACCGGCGCGATGCTGCGGGGCTCCGGCGTCGTGTGGGACCTGCGCAAGATGCAGCCCTACGAGGTCTACGACCGGCTCGAGTTCGACATCCCGGTCGGCAGGGAAGGCGACTGCTACGACCGCTACCTGGTGCGCGTCGCCGAGATGCGCCAGAGCAACCGGATCATCCGCCAGTGCGTCGACTGGCTGCGTGCGAACCCGGGGCCGGTGATCACGGACAACCTCAAGATCGCACCGCCGTCGCGCGTCGCGATGAAGAGCAACATGGAAGAGCTGATCCACCACTTCAAGCTCTTCACCGAAGGCATGCACGTGCCGCAGGGCGAGGCCTATGCGGCGGTCGAGCACCCGAAGGGAGAATTCGGCATCTACATGATCTCCGATGGCGCGAACAAGCCGTACCGACTGAAGATCCGCGCGCCCGGCTTCGCGCATCTGCAGGCGCTCGACGAGATGGCGCGCGGCCACATGATCGCCGACGTCGTCACGATCATCGGCACGCAGGACATCGTGTTCGGGGAGATCGACCGATGAGCGTCGTCGACGGGGCCGATCCGATGCAACTGCTCGACGCCGAGTCGCGGCGGCGCATCGACCGCGAAGTCCGCAAGTACCCGCCCGATCAGAAGCAGTCGGCGGTGATGGCGGCGCTCGCGATCGCGCAGCAGCAGGTCGGGTGGACCTCGCCCGAGGTCGTCGAGGCGGTGGCCGCCTGTCTCGACATGCCGCCGATCGCCGTGCACGAGGTCGCGACCTTCTACAACATGTACGACAAGCAGCCCACCGGCGCGTTCAAGATCGGGATCTGCACCTGCCTGCCGTGCGCGCTGCGCGACGGCGCCAAGGCCGGCGAGTACCTGAAGGACCGGCTGGGCATCGGCTACGGCGAGACGACCGCCGACGGACGGTTCACCCTCGTCGAGACCGAGTGCCTGGGCTCGTGCGGTGATTCCCCCGTCTGCCTCGTCAACAACACGCGGATGGAGAGCTTCCTCGACAATCGTCGGATCGACGCGCTGATCGCCGAACTCTCGGCCCACGCGGACGCGAAGACCGGAGGTGCACGATGAGCGCGGTCCTCGGCGATCGCGGTGATGCCGCGTCGACGGCTCGCGACCTTCGCATCGACGCACAGGTGCAGGAGACGTGCTTTCACGGCCGTCACCTCTCGCCGCAGATCCTCGCCGGGCTGAGCTCCCCCGACGGCTGGCACCTGAAGGACTACGAGGCGCGCGACGGCTACAAGGCGCTGCGCCGCATCCTGAAGGGCGACGGCGCCGCGGCGCCGATGACGCCCGAGCAGGTGATCGCCGAGGTCAAGGGCTCGGCCCTGCGCGGACGCGGCGGCGCGGGCTTCCCGACCGGCCTGAAGTGGAGCTTCATGCCGCGCCAGTTCCCGGGCCAGAAGTACCTGGTCTGCAATTCCGACGAAGGCGAGCCGGGAACCTTCAAGGACCGCGACATCCTTCGCTACAACCCGCACATCGTGATCGAGGGGATGGCGATCGCCGCGTACGCGATGGGCATCCCGGTCGGCTACAACTACATCCACGGCGAGATCTGGAGCACCTACGAGCGCTTCGAGGAGGCGCTCGAGGAAGCGCGCGCCGCCGGCCTGCTCGGCGAGCGCATCCTCGATACCGACTTCTCGTTCCAGCTGCACGCGTTCCACGGCTACGGCGCCTACATCTGCGGCGAAGAGACCGCGCTGCTCGAGTCGCTCGAAGGCAAGAAGGGGCAGCCGCGCTTCAAGCCGCCGTTTCCCGCGAGCTTCGGCCTGTACGGCAAGCCCACGACGATCAACAACACCGAGACCTTCGCAGCGGTTCCCTGGATCATCCGCAACGGCGGACCGGCGTACCTCGCGGTCGGCAAGCCGAACAACGGCGGCACCAAGGTGTTCTCGATCTCCGGCGACGTCGAGCGGCCGGGCAACTACGAGATCCCGCTCGGCACGCCGTTCGCGAAGCTGCTCGAGCTCGCCGGCGGCATGCGGTACGGCCGCAAGCTGAAGATGGTGATCCCGGGTGGCTCGTCGATGCCGGTGCTGCCCGCCGAGATCATGATGGCGACCGACATGGACTACGACTCGATCGCGAAGGCGGGCTCGATGCTCGGGTCGGGCGCGGTGATCGTGATGGACGAGACGCGCTGCGCGGTCAAGTGCCTCGAGCGACTCTCGTACTTCTACTACGAGGAGAGCTGCGGCCAGTGCACGCCGTGCCGCGAGGGTACCGGATGGCTCTACCGGATGGTGCACCGGATCGAGCACGGGCAGGGCAGGCCGAGCGACCTCGACGAGCTGAACCGGGTCGCCGACAACATCCAGGGCCGCACGATCTGCGCGCTGGGCGACGCCGCGGCGATGCCGGTGCGGGCGTTCCTGAAGCACTACCGCGACGAGTTCGCACATCACATCGAGCACAAGTCGTGCATCGTGCCGACCTACATCTAGGCGAACATGGTTGAAGTAGAAATCGACGGACGCAAGGTCGAGGTGCCCGAGGGCAGCATGCTGATGCAGGCTGCGAACAAGCTCGACATCTACATTCCGCACTTCTGCTACCACAAGAAGCTGTCGATCGCGGCCAACTGCCGCATGTGCCTCGTCGAGGTCGAGAAGGCGCCGAAGCCGCTGCCCGCGTGCGCGACGCCGGTCACCACCGGCATGAAGGCCTACACCCGCAGCGAGAAGGCGGTGAAGGCGCAGCAGGGCGTGATGGAGTTCCTGCTGATCAACCATCCGCTCGACTGCCCGATCTGCGACCAGGGCGGCGAGTGCCAGTTGCAGGACCTGGCGGTCGGCTACGGTGCGTCGTCCTCGCACTACCACGAGGAAAAGCGCGTCGTCTTCCACAAGCACATCGGCCCGCTGGTCGCCGCGCAGGAGATGAGCCGCTGCATCCAGTGCACGCGCTGCGTGCGCTTCGGCCAGGAGATCGCAGGCCAGATGGAACTCGGGATGGCCGGGCGCGGCGAGCACTCGGAGATCATGAGTTTCCTCGGGCGCTCGGTCGAGTCCGAGCTCTCGGGCAACATGATCGACATCTGCCCGGTCGGCGCGTTGACCAGCAAGCCGTTCCGCTACACCGCGCGAACCTGGGAACTGACCCGGCGCAAGTCGATCGCGCCGCACGATTCGCTCGGCTCGAACATCGTCGTGCAGGTGAAGATCGATCGCGTGATGCGGGTGCTCCCCCTCGAGAACGAGGCGGTCAACGAGATGTGGCTGTCGGATCGCGACCGCTTCTCGTACGAAGGCATCAATTCCCCCGACCGGCTTCGCGCGCCGATGATCAAGCAGGACGGCAAGTGGCAGGAAGTGCCCTGGCCGGTCGCGCTCGAGTACGTCGCGAAGACGCTCGCGAGCGTCAAGCGCGAGCACGGCGCGGCCGCGATCGGCGCGCTCGGGGCCCCCAACGCGACCTGCGAGGAGCTCTGGCTGCTCGGCGCGCTGGTGCGGGGGCTCGGGGCCGACAACGTCGACTTCCGGCTCCGCCAGCACGATTTCTCGATCGACGCGGCGCGTCGCGGGGCGCCGTGGCTCGGCATGCCGGTGGCGGCGGTCGACGACCTCGACGCGATGCTCTTCGTCGGCTCTTTCCTGCGCAAGGACCACCCGCTGTTCTCGGCGCGCGTGCGCGGCGCCGCCCGCCGTGGCGCCCGCGTGATGCGTGTCGATGCGTCCGGCGACGACTGGCTGATGCCGGTGGCCGGCGGCATCCGGGTCGCGCCGGACCGATGGGTCGAGGCGCTCGCCGACGTGCTGGTCGCCTGCTGCACGCTCAAGGAGGAGCCGGTGCCCGACGCCTACCGCACGCGCGTGCCGTCGGCAGAGGCGCGGGCGATCGCCGAGTCGCTCGTCGACGCCGAGCGCGCGGCGATCTGGCTCGGCAACGCCGCGACCCAGCATCCGTCGTATGCGGCGCTCGCGCGGCTCGCCCAGGCGATCGGCGACCTGATCGGTGCGACGCACGGCGTGATCGGCGAGAGCGCCAACAGCGTCGGCGGCTATCTCGTCGGCGCCTGGCCGGGCCGCGACGGACTCGGCGCCCGGGCGATGCTTCTCGAGCCGCGCAAGGCGTACCTGCTGCTCGGGCTCGAGCCTTCGCTCGATTGCGGCGACCCTGTACTCGCGAGGCAGGCGCTGTCGCAGGCGTCCTCGGTAATCGCGCTCAGCGCATTCCAGTCGCCCGAGCTGCTCGAACTCGCCGACTGCCTGCTGCCGATCGGCACATTCGCGGAGACGGGCGGGTCGTTCGTCAACACCGAGGGGCGGCTGCAGTCCTTCAACGGCGTCGCGCGCGCGCCCGGCGACGCGCGCCCCGCGTGGAAGGTGCTGCGCGTGCTCGGGAACCAGCTCGGCATTCCCGGCTTCGACTTCGACGGTGTCGACGACGTCGCGCGCGCGGCCTTCGCCGGCGTCGACGTCGTCGCGGCGCTCGACAACACCCTCGGCGAGCCCGCGCTGCCCGCCATCGACGCCGGTGCCACCGCGGCCGGCGCCGGCGCGCTGCAGCGCCTGGCCGACGTGCCGATCTACGCCGTCGACCCGCTGGTGCGGCGCGCGCCGAGCCTGCAGCTGACCGTCGACGCCAGGCCACCTGCCGCGCGGATCAACGCCGGCACGCTGGCGCGTCTGGGCATCGCTAGCGGCGACCGCGTGCGCGTGTCGCAGGGGGGCGCGACGATCGAGGTCGACGCGATCCTCGACGATGCCGTCGCCGACGGCGTCGTGCGGCTCGCCGCCGCGCATCCGGTGACCGCCGCACTCCCGGGCATGTTCGGGCCCCTCACCGTGGAGCGTGCCTGATGAACTGGGTCGACTCGTTCGGTACCTTTGGCCAGGCCACCCTCGGCGGTGCCTGGCCGGTCGTCTGGACACTGATCAAGATCGTCGCGGTCGTCGCGCCGCTGATGGCCTGCGTCGCGTACCTGACGCTCTGGGAGCGCAAGCTCATCGGGTACATGCACATCCGGATCGGCCCGAACCGCACCGGTCCGTTCGGGCTGCTCCAGCCGATCGCCGACGCGGTCAAGCTGATGTTCAAGGAGATCATCGTCCCGACGCAGGCGAGCAGCACCCTGTACGTGCTCGCGCCGATCATGACGATCATGCCGGCGCTGGCGGCCTGGGTGGTCGTGCCCTTCGGTCCGGACCTCGCGCTGGCGAACATCAACGCCGGCCTGCTGCTGCTGCTCGCGATCACCTCGTTCGAGGTGTACGGCGTGATCCTCGCCGGCTGGGCGTCGAACTCGAAGTACCCGTTCCTCGCGGCGCTGCGGGCGTCCGCGCAGATGGTGTCGTACGAGCTCGCGATCGGCTTCGCGCTGGTGATCGTGCTGATGGTCTCTGGCAGCATGAACCTCACCGAGATCGTCAACGGGCAGGGGCGTGGCTACTTCGCCGACCTCGGCGTGACCTTCCTGTCCTGGAACTGGCTGCCGCTGCTGCCGGTGTTCGTCGTCTACTTCATCTCCGGCGTGGCCGAGACCAACCGGCATCCCTTCGACGTCGTCGAAGGCGAGTCCGAGATCGTCGCCGGGCACATGGTCGAGTACTCGGGCATGGGCTTCGCGGTGTTCTTCCTCGCCGAATACGCGAACATGATCCTGATCTCGGTCCTGGCCGCGATCTTCTTCCTCGGCGGCTGGCAGGCGCCCATCCGGCTGTCGCTCGACATCGGCCCAGAGTGGCTGCGCCAGGCCTGGTCCTGGGACTGGTTCTGGCTGTTCGGCAAGACCTTCTTCATGGTGAGCCTGTTCATCTGGTTTCGGGCGACCTTTCCGCGATTCCGCTACGACCAGATCATGCGCCTGGGCTGGAAGGTCTTCATCCCGGTGACGCTGGTGTGGCTGATCGTGATCGCGGTCTGGATGCAGACGCCGCTCAATATCTGGGGGCGATAGGAGTCGTCAAATGGGAGCGATGAAGGAATTCCTCTCGAGCTTCATGCTGCTCGAGCTGCTCAAGGGCATGCGCCTGACCGGCCGCTACCTGTTCTCGCGCAAGATCACCGTCCAGTTCCCGGAAGAGAAGACCCCGCTGTCGCCGCGCTTTCGGGGCCTGCACGCGCTTCGCCGCTACCCGAACGGCGAGGAGCGCTGCATCGCCTGCAAGCTGTGCGAGGCGGTCTGCCCGGCGCTCGCGATCACCATCGAGTCGGACGTGCGCGACGACGGCACGCGCCGCACGACGCGCTACGACATCGACCTGACCAAGTGCATCTTCTGCGGATTCTGCGAGGAGTCCTGCCCGGTCGATTCGATCGTCGAGACGCACATCCTCGAATACCACGGCGAGAAGCGGGGCGACCTGTACTTCACCAAGGACATGCTGCTGGCCGTCGGCGACCGCTACGAGAAGGACATCGCGGCTGCGCGCGAGGCCGACGCCCGGTACCGCTGACAACCAAGAACCATAGACGAACGCCTTGGACGCCAAATCGATCTTCTTCTACGTCTTCGCCATCACGACCGTGTTCGCCGCGGTTCGGGTGGTGACGGTGCGCAACCCGGTGCATGCGGCGCTGTTCCTCGTGCTGACCTTCTTCTCGGCGGCCGGCATCTGGCTGATGCTCAACGCCGAGTTCCTCGCGATCGTGCTGGTGCTGGTCTACATCGGCGCGGTGATGGTGCTCTTCCTGTTCGTCGTGATGATGCTCGACATCAACATGCAGGGCGAACGGCAGGGGTTCTGGAAGGCGGTGCCGGTCGCGCTCTTCGTCGGCGGCGCGATCGTCGTCGAGCTCGCCCTCGTGCTGTGGATCCAGTTCGGGCAGGTGCGGATCGCCGATGCGCCGGCGGTACCGGTCGATTTCGACAACACCAAGGCGCTCGGCCACCTGATGTTCACCGAGTACGTCTACCCGCTGCAGATCGCCGGCGTGCTGCTGCTGGTGGCGATGGTCGCGGCGATCGCGCTGACGCTTCGGCGGCGCAAGGATTCCAAGGCGCAGGTTCCGGGCGAGCAGGTTCGCGTGAAGTCGACCGATCGGCTCCGGATCGTGCAGGTGCCGTCCGCCGCGCGCCAGTACGTCGCGCCGGCTGCCGGGATCGGCGCGCCGGCCGCGGCCGCCGCCGCCGTGTCGGCCGGCGGCTCGCCGGCGGCGCCCGGCGCGACGCCGCAGTCGCAGTCGAAGCCGGGCGGCGCGCCCGGCGCCGCAGGAGCCAAGGCATGAACCTGACGCTCGCGCACTACCTCGGACTGGGCGCCGCGCTGTTCGCGACCGGCGTCGTCGGCATCTTCCTGAACCGGCGCAACCTGATCGTCATCCTGATGTCGATCGAGCTGATGCTGCTGGCGGTCAACACGAATTTCGTCGCGTTCTCGCACTTCCTCGGCGACGGCGCCGGGCAGGTCTTCGTGTTCTTCATCCTGACGGTCGCCGCGGCGGAGTCCGCGATCGGCCTGGCGATCCTCGTCGTGCTGTTCCGCAACCTCGACACCGTCAACGTCGAGGAACTCGACGAGCTCAAGGGATGAACGCGTCAGCCCCGCGAGGCGTCGATCGCGGCGCCTCCGACGCGGCCCGGCCGACCGGCCGGCGCCGGCATGCGGCAGGTGCGCGCACCCCGAAGGTTCCCGGACTACTGAATCCATGAAAGCGACCTACCTGATCGTTCCCTTCGCACCGCTGATCGGCGCGATCGTCGCCGGGCTGTTCGGCGAGCGCGTCGGGCGCCGCGGTGCGCACCTCGTCGCGATCGCCGGCGTCGCGATCTCGCTGATCGCATCCTGGTTCGTGTATCGCGACGTGATGGCGGGCAACACCTTCAACGGCACGCTGTACAGCTGGGCGGTGGTCGGCGACCTGAAGCTCGAGATCGGCTTCCTGATCGACAGCCTCACCGTGATGATGATGCTCGTCGTCACCTTCGTGTCGCTGATGGTGCACGTCTACACGATCGGCTACATGGCCGACGACCCGGGCTACCAGCGCTTCTTCTCCTACATCAGCCTGTTCACGTTCTCGATGCTGATGCTGGTGATGTCGAACAACTTCCTGCAGCTCTTCTTCGGGTGGGAGGCGGTCGGCCTGGTGTCGTACCTGCTGATCGGCTTCTGGTACACGAAACCGACGGCGATCTACGCGAACCTGAAGGCCTTCCTGGTGAACCGGGTCGGCGACTTCGGCTTCCTGCTCGGCATCGGCCTCGTCGCCGCGTACTTCGGTTCGCTCGACTACGCGACGGTGTTCCAGGCCGCGCCCGGCATGGCCGGCACCACGGTGAGCCTGCTCGGATCGGCGCAGTGGTCCTTGCTCACCGTCGTGTGCATCTGCCTGTTCATCGGCGCGATGGGCAAGTCGGCGCAGTTCCCGCTGCACGTGTGGCTGCCGGACTCGATGGAAGGCCCGACGCCGATCTCGGCGCTGATCCACGCGGCGACGATGGTCACCGCAGGCATCTTCATGGTCGCGCGGATGTCGCCGCTGTTCGAGCTTTCGGAGGCCGCGCTGTCCTTTGTGCTGGTGATCGGCGCGATCACCGCGTTCTTCATGGGCCTGCTCGGCATCGTGCAGAACGACATCAAGCGGGTCGTCGCGTACTCGACGCTGTCGCAGCTCGGCTACATGACGGTGGCGCTCGGGGCGTCCGCCTACGGCGTCGCGGTGTTCCACCTGATGACGCACGCCTTCTTCAAGGCGCTGCTGTTCCTCGGCGCGGGATCGGTGATCATCGGCATGCACCACGACCAGGACATCCGCAACATGGGCGGTCTCTGGAAGTACATGCCGATCACCTGGCTCACCTCGCTGATCGGATCGCTTGCGCTCGTCGGCACGCCGTTCTTCGCCGGCTTCTACTCGAAGGAGTCGATCATCGAGGCGGTGCACCTGTCGACGCTGCCGGGTGCCGGGATCGCGTATGCCGCGGTGCTCTCGGGCGTGTTCATCACCGCGTTCTACTCGTTCCGGATGTACTTCCTCGTGTTCCACGGCAAGCCGCGCTTCGGCCAGGGCCACGCGGCCCAGGTCGTGCACGCCGCGCCGCCCGACGGGCACGCGCACGCGACGCGGGTCGCGGCGACCGACGACCCGCACGCCGCCGCCGCACCGTCGCATGGCCACGACGACCACGCGCACGGCAGTGCAACCGGCGATCACGCGCACGAGCACCACGGGCTTGCGCCCGGCCAGAAGCCGCACGAGTCGCCGGCGGTCGTGTGGCTGCCGCTGGTGCTGCTCGCGATCCCGTCGATCTTCATCGGCCTCGTCGCGATCGAGCCGATGCTGTACGGCGGTTTCTTCGACGGCGTGATCACCGTGCTCGACAAGCATCCGGCGATGAGCGAGATGAAGGACGAGTGGCACGGGTGGTACGCGATGGCGATGCACGGGTTCACGTCGCTGCCGTTCTGGCTGATGATCGCGGGCGTCGCGACCGCGTTCGTGTTCTACCTGCTCGCGCCGTCGATTCCGGCGTCGCTCGCGAGGTCGCTCGCGCCGCTGCATCGCGTGCTCGAGAACAAGTACTACCTCGATTCGTTCAACGAGCGCTTCTTCGCCGGCGGTGCGCGCCTGCTCGGCGGTGGGCTCTGGCGGCGCGGCGACCGTGCGCTGATCGACGGCGTGATGGTCAACGGCAGCGCGCGGGTCGTCGGGTGGTTCGCCGGCATCGTCCGTACCTTCCAGACGGGGCTGCTCAACCAGTACGCGATCGCGATGATCGTCGGGATCGCGCTGCTGCTCGCCTGGTTCGTCCCGGTCCTGACCCGCCCATAAGAAGAAAGTCAACGCCACGATGCAATCGACCGACCTCACCGGAATGGGCCTGCTGAGCGCCGCCGTCTGGATCCCGATCCTCTTCGGCCTCGTCATCCTCGCGACCGGCAGCGACGCGCGCGCCGATCTCGTCCGCAAGCTGGCGCTCGCCGGTGCCGTGCTCGGCTTCCTCGTCACCCTGCCGCTGTACACCGGGTTCGACGCGGCGTCGCCGGCGATGCAGTTCGTCGAGCGGATGCCGTGGATCGAGCGTTTCAACGTCCACTATCACCTCGGCATCGACGGGCTGTCGGTCTGGCTGGTGCTGCTGACCGCACTGATCACGGTGGTCGTCGTGATCGCGGGCTGGAAGGTGATCACCGACCGCGTCGCGCAGTACATGGCGGCGTTCCTGATCCTCTCGGGCCTGATGATCGGCGTCTTCACCGCACTCGACGGGCTGCTGTTCTACGTCTTCTTCGAGGCGACGCTGATCCCGATGTACATCATCATCGGCGTCTGGGGCGGCCCGAACCGCGTCTACGCGGCGTTCAAGTTCTTCCTGTACACGCTGCTCGGCTCGCTGCTCACGCTGGTCGCGCTGATCTACCTGTACGTAAAGTCGGGTTCGTTCTCGATCCTGCAGTGGCACGCATTGCCGCTGTCGCTCCAGGAGCAGACGATGATCTTCGTCGCGTTCCTGATCGCGTTCGCGGTGAAGGTGCCGATGTGGCCGGTGCACACCTGGCTGCCCGACGCCCACGTCGAGGCGCCGACCGGCGGTTCGGTGGTGCTGGCGGCGATCATGCTCAAGCTGGGCGCCTACGGGTTCCTGCGCTTCTCGCTGCCGATCGCACCGGACGCGAGCCATTCGCTCTCGGGTTTCATGATCACCCTCAGCCTGATCGCGGTCGCCTACATCGGCCTGGTCGCGCTGGTGCAGACCGACATGAAGAAGCTGGTCGCGTATTCGTCGATCGCGCACATGGGGTTCGTGACGCTCGGCTTCTTCATCTTCAACCAGATCGGGATGCAGGGCGCGGTGATCCAGATGATCTCGCACGGTTTCATCTCGGGCGCGATGTTCCTGTGCATCGGCGTGCTGTACGACCGGGTGCATTCGCGGAACATCGCCGACTACGGCGGCGTCGTCAACACGATGCCGCGGTTCGCCGCGCTGTTCCTGCTGTTCTCGATGGCCAACAGCGGCTTGCCCGCCACCTCGGGGTTCGTCGGCGAATTCATGGTGATCCTGGGCGCGGTGAAGTTCAATTTCTGGATCGGTTTCGTCGCGGCGACGACGCTGATCCTCGGCGCGGCCTACTCGCTGTGGATGTACAAGCGTGTCGTGTTCGGGGCGGTGGGCAATCATCACGTCGCCGAGCTGAAGGACGTCGATTCGCGCGAGTTCTGGATGCTCGTGGCACTGGCGGTCCTCGTGCTCTGGATGGGCATCCATCCTCAGCCGTTCACCGACCTCACCGAGCCGTCGGTCAAGGCGCTGCTCGAGCACGTCTCCAAATCCAAGATCTGACAGAGCGCGATGACCGACACCATGGCCCACGGCTTCAACTTGACGGCGATGCTGCCGGAGATCGTGCTGCTGATCGCCGCGTGCGTCGTGCTGCTGTTCGACGCGGTCGGCTCGAGCCGCGACGACCGGGCCCGGAACGCGGCCCGGGTTGCCGCGAACAGGCGTGCCGCGGCGACCGCGACCGGCCCGATGCGCCTGTCGAGCGGTTCCGGCGCGGCGCCCGAGCTCGACGAGGCGATGCCTGCCGCACCACGGGCGGGGTTTCCGATCGACCGGCTGGCGCTGATCGGGCTCGGGGCGACGCTGCTCGCGGTCTGGATCGTCTCGGGGCAGGGCGTTCAGTACGCGTTCGGCGAACTCTACGTGTCCGACGCGCTCGCGCACGTGCTCAAGGGCTGCGCGATCGTCGCGACTGGTGCGGCGATCGTCTACGGCCGACGCTACGCGATCGACCGCGGGATCCACAAGGGCGAACTCTACGCGCTCGCGCTGCTCGCGCTGCTCGGGCAGATGGTGATGATCTCGGGGGCGAACCTGCTGGTGCTCTACCTCGGCCTCGAGCTGATGTCGCTGTCGCTCTATGCGATCGCGGCGATCCGGCGCGATTCGGTGCCGGCGACCGAGGCCGCGATGAAGTACTTCGTGCTCGGCGCGCTCGCGTCCGGGTTCCTGCTCTACGGCATGTCGATGATCTACGGCGCGACCGGCTCGCTCGACATTCCCGACATCGTCCGGAAGATCGGCGACGGACTGGTCGGGCAGTCGGTGCTGGTGTTCGGCGTGGTGTTCCTGGTGGCCGGCATCGCGTTCAAGTTCGGTGCGGTGCCCTTCCACATGTGGGTACCCGACGTCTACCAGGGAACGCCGACGGTCGCGACCGCACTCATCGCGAGCGGCCCCAAGCTCGCGACCTTCGCGCTGGCGTTCCGACTGCTCGGCGACGGGCTGCTGTCGACCTCGGCGCAGTGGCAGCAGATGCTGATCGTGCTCGCTGTGCTGTCGCTGGGCCTGGGCAACCTTGCCGCGATCGCCCAGACCAACATCAAGCGCATGCTCGCGTACTCGGCGATCTCGCAGATCGGCTTCGTGCTGCTCGGCATCCTCGCCGCGCACGGCGGCAACAATCCGGAGGTCGCCGCGGCCGGCTTCAGCGGCGCGATGTTCTACGCGATCACCTACGTGCTCACCACCATCGGCACCTTCGGCCTGATCCAGCTGATCGCCCGCCAGGGTCACGAGGCCGAGCAACTCGACGACTTCAGGGGGCTCGCGCGCCGCAGCCCGTGGCTTGCCGGCGTGATGCTCGCGATGATGTTCTCGCTCACCGGGATCCCGCCGCTCGTCGGCTTCTACGCGAAGCTCGCCGTGCTGCAGTCGGTCGTCGAGGCCGGGATGGTCTGGCTGGCGGTGTACGCGGTGATGATGTCGCTGATCGGCGCCTACTATTACCTGCGCGTCGTCAAGCTGATGTATTTCGACGAGCCCGTGGACGAGGCGCCGATCGCCGTCAGCGGCGACGCGAAGGCGGTGATGTCGGTCAACGGCGCGCTGGTGCTGCTGCTGGGCGTGCTGCCCGGCCCGCTGATGACGCTGTGCCTGGTGGCGGTGTCGGAGGCGCTGCACCTTGGCTGATTCCCGGGCGGGCCGCACGCCCCCGGGGCCGCCCGATCACCACCCGAACAACGCCGGCTGGAAGCGGCCGAGGCCCATCGGCGGCGACGCGCCGTTCCAGGCGCCGGCGGACGGGCTCGCCGAGCAGACGCTCTCGAGCGAGCAGGCTTACCGGGGGCGCTTCCTCGAGGTGAGGCTGGACGTCGCGCGCCTTCCCGACGGTTCGACGTCGACGCGCGAATACGTCGTGCATCCGGGCGCTGCCGCGATGGTGCCGATCGCCGACGACCAGCGCATCCTCGTCGAGCGCCAGTACCGCTACGGCATGAACGAGGTCTACGTCGAGATCCCGGCCGGCAAGATCGACGCCGGGGAGTCGTCGATCGTCACCGCGCGCCGCGAACTGCTCGAGGAGACCGGCTACGTCGCGCGCGAGTGGGCGTTCCTCACGCAGATCCACCCCGCGATCGGGTTCTCCGACGAGCGGCTCGACATCTACCTCGCCCGGGGCCTGGCGCTGAAGTCCCGCAGCCTCGACGTCGAGGAGTTCCTCGAGATCGAGTGGGTGACGCTGGGTTGGCTGGTCGACGCGGTGCGCGCCGGGCGCCTGCCCGACGTGAAGACGCAGATCGCGGTGCACTGGCTCGAGCGCTTCCACTCGGGCGCGTGGGACTGGCCGGCGTTCGATCTCTGAGCGGGCGCCGGAATACGTTCCGCAAAGCGACGCGGAGCGTTGCTTAACCGCGCAGCCGTCGCGATCCGCTGGCCGGTGTCCGGACAAATGAGTATATTTTCGGCACCATCGCGAGCCACGCCGCCCGCCTCCGGCGGACCGGCTGCACCGTCTGGGGCCGGTTCGATCGTGTTCCGGTGCCGATTCTGCCTCGTACAGGGGAGGGGCCTTGCAGTCCACGGATATCCGCCGTCCCGACTACTTCCACAAGGTGGTCGACTGTCAATGGGCGTGTCCCGCCCACACCCCCGTCCCCGAATACATCCGAATGATCGCCGCCGGGCGCTATTCGGACGCCTACATGGTGAACTGGCGCTCGAACGTGTTTCCCGGCATCCTCGGGCGCACCTGCGACCGCCCGTGCGAGCCGGCGTGCCGGCGCGGCCGGGTCGAGGCCGCGCAGCGCGAGGTACCGGAACCGGTGGCCATCTGCCGGCTGAAGCGCGTCACCGCCGACTTCAAGGATGACATCCGTCCGCGCCTGCCCAGGCCGCCGGCGACACGCAACGGTCGGCGCATCGCCTGCGTCGGGGCAGGGCCGGCGTCGCTGACCGTCGCGCGCGACCTCGCGCCGAACGGCTACGACGTCACCGTGTTCGACGCCGACGCGAAGGCCGGCGGCATGATCCGCTCGCAGATCCCGCGCTTCAGGCTGCCCGAGGAGGTGATCGACGAGGAGACCGGATACATCCTCGGGCTGGGCGTCGACTTCCGGGCCGGCGAGCGGATCGGGTCGATGAAGGCGCTGCTGGCCGAGGGCTATGACGCGATCTTCGTCGGTACCGGCGCGCCGCGCGGACGCGACCTCGATCTGCCGGGCCGCAAGGAGGCGGCGGCGCAGATCCACGTCGGCATCGACTGGCTTTCGTCGGTATCCTTCGGCCACCGCGACGCCGTCGGCAAACGGGTGATCGTGCTCGGCGGCGGCAACACGGCGATGGACTGCTGCCGTACCGCGAGGCGGCTCGGCGGCAAGGACGTCAAGGTGATCGTGCGCTCGGGCTACGACGAGATGAAGGCGTCGCCGTGGGAGAAGGAGGACGCCGTCCACGAAGGCATCCCGATCCTCAACTTCCTGGTGCCGGTCGCCTTCGAGCACACCGCGGGCAGGCTCACCGGGATGCGCTTCCAGAAGGTCGAGGCGAAGTACGACGACAAGGGCCGGCGCACGCTCGTGCCCACCGGCGAGCCGGAGCAGCACTTCGACTGCGACGAGGTGCTGATCGCGGTCGGCCAGGAGAACGCGTTCCCCTGGATCGAGGCCGATTGCGGCATCACCTTCGACAAATGGGGCATGCCGGTGGTCGACGAGGCGACGCTGCAGTCGACGTTGCCGAACGTCTTCTTCGGCGGCGACGCCGCGCTGGGACCCAAGAACATCATCTGGGCGGTCGCGCACGGCCACGAGGCCGCGGTGTCGATCGACCGCTTCCTGAACGGCGAGGACGTCGCCCAGCGTCCGGCGCCCGGTGTCACGCTCGTGTCGCAGAAGATGGGCATTCACGAGTGGAGCTACGACAACGACGTCGCGCCCGAAGTGCGGCACAAGGTGCCGTGGCGCGACATCGACCAGGCGCTCAAGAGCATCAAGGTCGAGGTCGAACTCGGTTTCGATGCGGCGCTCGCCTGGAAGGAGGCGCAGCGCTGCCTGAACTGCGACGTGCAGACGGTGTTCAACCCGCCGCAGTGCATCGAGTGCGATGCGTGCGTCGACATCTGCCCGACCGACTGCATCACCTTCACCGCCTTCGACGCGGACGGCACCGAGGCCGAGCTGCGCACCCGGTTGCGCGCCCCGGCGCTCAACCCCGAACAGGCGCTGTACGTCGCCGACGGCCTCGCGACCGGTCGGCTGATGGTCAAGGACGAAGACTGCTGTCTGCACTGCGGCCTGTGCGCCGAGCGCTGCCCGACCGGCGCGTGGGACATGCAGAAGTTCCTGCTCGAGACGACCCAGGCGGGCCCGGCGTGTCGTTCTGCCGGCGGCGCCGGCAACGGGCCATCCTGCAGCACCCAACCTGCGACCGAGGGAGCCGCAGCATGAAACGCATCGACCCGCAGACCGAGGCTCGCGGCGGTCTTGCCGGCATCGGCCGCCTCGAAGCGACCAACGACTTCGTCGTCAAGTTCGCGAACGTCAACGGATCGGGCTCGGCGTCCGCGAACGAGCTCTTCGCGAAGAGCATCCTGCGCATGGGCGTGCCGGTCAGCCCGCGCAACATCTTCCCGTCGAACATCCAGGGGCTGCCGACCTGGTACGAGGTACGCGTCACCGGCGCCGGCTACCTCGGGCGGCGCGGCGGCGTCGACATGATGGTTGCGATGAACCCGCAGACCTGGGACCGGGACGTCGCCGAGATCGAACCGGGCGGCTACCTGTTCTACGACAACAGCAAGCCCTTGCCCCCGTCGAAGTTTCGCCCCGACGTCCATGTGATCGGCGTGCCGCTGACCGAGATCTGCAACGCGGCCTACAGCGTGCCGCGCGAGCGCCAGCTGCTCAAGAACATCATGTACGTCGGCGCGCTCGCCGCGCTGCTCGGCATCGACCCGGATGCGGTCACCGGACTGGTCGGCGAGCAGTACAAGGGCAAGCAGAAGCTGCTGGGGCCGAACGTCCAGGCGTTTCGCATGGGCTACGACTACGCGATCGAGAACCTGCCGGGCGCGATCGGGCTGAAGGTCGAGCGTGCCGACGCCGTCGGCGATCGCATCTTCGTCGAGGGCAACGCGGCGGCGGCGCTGGGCTGCGTGTACGGCGGGGCGACGGTCTGCGCCTGGTATCCGATCACGCCGTCGTCGTCCGTCGCCGAGGCCTTCCAGGCGTACTGCAGCCGGTTCCGCGTCGACGAGAAGACCGGCGAGAAGCGTTTCGCGATCGTGCAGGCCGAGGACGAGCTCGCGTCGATCGGCATGGTCGTCGGGGCCGGCTGGAACGGCGCGCGCGCGTTCACCGCCACCTCCGGCCCGGGCGTGTCGCTGATGACCGAGTTCATCGGCCTCGCGTACTTCGCCGAGATCCCGGTGACGATCATCGACGTCCAGCGCGGCGGTCCGTCGACCGGGATGCCGACCCGTACCCAGCAGGCCGATCTCCTGGCGTGCGCGTATGCGTCGCACGGCGACACCAAGCACCCGATGCTGCTGCCCGAGGACCCGACCGAGTGCTTCGAGTTCGCCGCCCACGCGCTCGACCTCGCCGACCGCCTGCAGACGCCGGTGTTCGTGATGACCGACCTCGACATCGGCATGAACCAGCGCCTGTCGAGGCCCTTCGCCTGGGAGGAAGGGCGCGAGTACGATCGGGGCAAGGTGATGGACTTCGACATGCTCGAGACCGGCCGCGAGTTCGGCCGCTACCTCGACGTCGACGGCGACGGCATCCCGTACCGGACCTTGCCCGGCACGCACCGCAACCGGGGTTCGTACTTCACCCGGGGCACCACCAAGAACCGCTACGCGCAGTACTCCGAGACCGGCCCCGACTACGTCGACAACGTCCAGCGGCTGCTGCGGAAGTTCGCGACCGCAGCGAAGCTGATCCCGCCGGCGGTGATCCGCAGGCACGATCCGCGCAGCCGTTTCGGCGTGATCTACTTCGGGTCGACGAGCCCCGCGATGCACGAGGCCGACGACATCCTGATGGCGCGCGGTGCGAAGGTCGACCTGTGCCGCCTGCGCGGCTTCCCGTTCGGCGCCGAGGTCGAGGCCTTCATCGACGCGCACGAGGTCGTCTTCGTCGTCGAGCAGAACCGCGACGCCCAGATGCGCACGCTGCTCGTGAACGAGCTCGACGTCGAGAGTGCGAAGATGATCCCGGTGCTGCACTACGACGGCACGCCGATCACCGCCCGCTTCATCGTCGGCGCGATCGCCGACCGCGTGCTCGGCTCGAACGTCGAGTCGATCGACCGGGCGCGGGTCGCCTGACGGAGCAACGACATGACCTGGGTCGCGAAACCTGCACTGCACCACCCGACGCTCAAGCGCAACCAGCTCGGCTACACCCGCCGAGACTACGAAGGGAAGATCTCGACGCTGTGCGCCGGTTGCGGCCACGATTCCATATCGGCCGCGATCATCCAGGCGTGCTGGGAGCTCGACGTCGAGCCGCACCGCGTCGCGAAACTCTCCGGCATCGGCTGCTCGTCCAAGACACCCGACTACTTCCTCGGCAATTCGCACGGGTTCAACTCGGTGCACGGGCGCATGCCCTCCGTGCTGACCGGCGCCAACCTCGCGAACCGGGACCTGATCTACCTCGGCGTGTCCGGCGACGGCGACTCGGCGTCGATCGGGATCGGGCAGTTCGCGCACGTGATGCGGCGTGGCGTGAACATGACCTACATCGTCGAGAACAACGGCGTCTACGGACTCACGAAGGGCCAGTTCTCCGCCACCGCCGACCGGGGCTCGAAGTCCAAGCGCGGCATCGAGAACACCGACACGGCGATCGACATGGTGTCGCTCGCGATGCAGATGGGCGCGAGTTTCGTCGCGCGCAGCTTCTCCGGCGACAAGGAGCAACTCGTGCCGCTGGTGAAGGCGGCGCTTCGCCACAAGGGCGCCGCGTTCATCGACGTGATCAGTCCCTGCGTCGCGTTCAACAACCACGCCGGCAGCACCAAGAGCTACGACTACGTTCGCGAGCACAACGAGGTGCTCAACCGGCTCGACTTCATGCCCGTGCGCGAGGCGATCACCGCGCAGTACCCGCCGGGCGAGGTGGTCGAGATCGTGCAGCACGACGGCCAGTCGCTGCGCCTTCGCAAGCTGCGCGACGACTACGACCCGACCGACCTCGGCGCCGCGATGGCGCTGGTCGGATCGCACATGCGCGCCGGCGAGGTGCTGACCGGGCTGCTCTACGTCGAACCCGACGCCGAGGACCTGCACCGGCACCTGGGCACGCCCGCCAAGCCGCTGAACCAGCTCGGCGTCAAGGAGCTGTGCCCCGGCACGGCTGCGCTCGAGCGGCTCAACGCGGCGCTGCGCTGACGGTCGCCGCGTCGGGCGTCGTCGCCGCGCCGCTCGGCGCCGGCCACCCAGCCGCCGGGTGCGTTCGGGCCCCGCGCACCGGCGAATCGTCGGCGAGCAGCGGGCGAAGCGCCTCGGCCACGGGCTTGCAGACCTTGAGCGACAGCAGATCGTCCGCGCGGCCCACGCCCAGGCTGACCGACGCGATCGGCTTGCCGAGCTGCGCCGCCTCGCGTGCGAAGCGAAAGCCCGAGAACACCATCAGCGACGAGCCGACGATCAGCATCGCGTCCGAGCCGGCCAGCGCGGCGCGCGCCGTCTCGACCCGATCGCGAGGCACCGATTCACCGAAGAACACCACGTCCGGCTTCAGGATTCCGCCGCAGGCCTCGCACGCGGGCAGCACGAAGCGCGCATAGTCGACGCCGTCGAGCTCGGCGTCGCCGTCGGGGGCGGTGGCGATCGACGCGGCCTGCCACTGCGGGTTGAGCGCTTGCAGCCGGTGCTGGAACGCGAGGCGGGGTTCGAGTCGCCGGCAAGTCAGACAGACCACCCGATCGAGCCGCCCGTGCAGGTCCACGACCGAGCGGCTGCCCGCGCGCTGGTGCAGGCCGTCGACGTTCTGCGTGACCAGCAGCCGCAGGCGCTGCGCATCCTCGAGCCGCGCGAGCGCGCGGTGCGCATCGTTCGGCAGCGCCGCGGCGATGCGCGGCCACCCGATCATGCTGCGGCCCCAGTAGCGCTGGCGCGCGGCGACCGAGCCGGTGAACGCCTGCCAGGTCATCGGCTGCGCGCGCTTCCAGGCGCCGCGCTCGTCACGGTAGTCGGGGATGCCCGAGTCGGTGCTGACGCCGGCGCCGGTCAGCACGAACAGGCGAGGGTGGCGGTCGACGAAGGCGGCGAGGGCGTCTGACATCGGCCGCCATTATCCGCGGCCCTGGCTGCCCGTGTGCACGACCCCCTACAATAGCCCGGGAAGGAAGCGTGGCAGAGTGGTCGATTGCACCGGTCTTGAAAACCGGCAACGGGCAACCGTTCGTGAGTTCGAATCTCACCGCTTCCGCCATATCCGCGCTTGCATGCCGCGAGGCCGACGCCCTCGGGCGGGTGATACGCGGCACCGCGGGCCGGACGCCGCCAATGCGTATCGACCCCCGGTGCCGTCGGGGCGGTCAGTCGTGATCGTCGTGTTCCTTTCCGGCCGGGGACTGGAGCGCGGTCGACGCCGAAAACAGGCCCGCCGGTGACTGCTGCCACTCCCGTGCGAGGAATGCCATCACGGCCAGCACCAGGATCACCGCGAGCCAGCCGTGGTTGCGCTTCGCGAGGTCGGGTCCCGCGCCGTCCACCCGGCCGGTCAGCATCGGCAGCGCCTGGTTCCGTCGCCGCAGCACGCTCAGCCCGGCGATCAATGCCACGTGGGCCAGCACGATCGCCAGCATCGACTCGCCGAGGAACTCGTGCAGTTCCTCCAGCCAGTCGCCGCCGAGGAGCTCGCCCCATTCGGCGTAGACGCCATAGCCGCTCAGGGTCAGCGGCGCTGCGACGGCCAGCAGCCCGAGTACGGCAAGCGCCATCATGAGGTTCTGCCCGCGGCGCCAGTCGATCGCCGAGACGCTGCCGTCGCGCATCGCGACCTTCAGGGAATGCAGCCATGCCCGGCTGCCGCCGAGTCTGCGCAGCATCGCATGGATCCGGGCGTGCCTGGGTCCCACCAGGCCGTACAGCACGCGAAACACCAGCAGGCCCGCCAGCGTGTAGCCGAGGGCGACGTGCAGCGCACGCCAGTGTTCGCTGTCGGCGCTCAGGTAGGCGCCGACGAAGCTGAGCGCGAAGAGCCAGTGGAACGCCCGTGTCGGCGCGTCGACGACGCGCCGGCGCGCGGGTGGGGTTGCAGGGCGGGTCGCGGCGCCGGTCGGCGCGGCGCCCGCGGGTCGGTAGCCGGAAGCGGTGTGCATGGTCGGTCCTCGTCTTGGTCGGTGGTATCCGGTGGGAGTCAATCGCGCCAGGCGCGACGATGACGCGGGTCGAGACCCGCGGGCATGCGCAGATCGTCGTCGTCGAATCGTCCGCGATCGGCGTCGGCATGGCAGGCGCCGCAGTTGGAGGCGCGCTTCACGCTCGGTAGCGCCCACACTGCCGCGTCGACCTTTCGATGCTTGCGTTCGAACCAGGCCGATCGGGTGATGCGATCCTCGGGCGGATCGCCCGCAGTGCGCGCGTACGTGCCGGCGTGCGCCTGCAGCCAGGCGTCGATCCGCTGTCGCGCGTCCGCGTCGATGGACGCGTCGGTGCCGTAGTGGCGCTCCAGGCCGCGCATCAGGCGCGCCCACGCGGGCGCCGGCAGCATGCCGGGCGGGTAGGCCACATGGCAGGCGGCACCTTCGTCGACGTGCGGCGCGTCGCTCGAGGGTTGCGGATCGGGTTCATCGTTTCAGGCTCAGCAGCCAGGCGAGGACGTCGGCCTTCTCGCCCGCGCTGCATTCGCGATCGAGCACGTCCCTGCAGTTCCGTCGGAACCACTTGTCGACCCTGGCTTCGTCGGTGAACGCGCGCGGATTGGCGATGGGCGCGAGCGGCGCGATCGGCTTGCCGGTACCGGCGTGCGTGCCTTCCTGCAGTGGCGGGGCGCCGTGGCACGATCGGCAGGACCACTCGCCGCCGTGGCGCGACGCGAAGAACGCCTCGCCACGCGCCGCCTGCCCCGGCGAGCCCGCGCGAGCGTTCCAGCGTTCCAGCTGCTGCATCGCCGTCGTCTCGCCGGCCAGCGCCGCACCGAGCGGCAGTGCCAGGCCGAGCGCGACGACGGCTCGGTACCGGATCGGGTTCCGGGGTCGGCCCGGGCGACGGTAGACTCTCATCGATCCTCCTCGAATGGCGTTGGCCGGATTCTCGGCGGCGCGCGTTGAACCGGGACTGAATGGCGCGTTCAGCGGCCGTTCAGATTGAGCGAGCCAGAATCGGTGCGTGATGCCGTTCGATCCTCTGCTTCGACCATTGCTTCGTCCTTCGCTTCGTGACTGCGCCCGTGGCGCGTTGCACCTGCTCGTCGCGGCGGGCGCGGCGTCGATGACCTCGGGCAACGGCGCGAGCGCGAGCGATCGCCACGACCACGAACGTGCCCGTGCCGCGGTCCAGGCCGGCGAGGTGCTCGCGCTGCCGACGCTGCTCGAACGCGTGCAGCGGACGCATCCGGGCCAGGTGCTCGAACTGGAACTCGAGCGCGAGCACGGGCGCTGGATCTACGAGGTGCGGCTGCTACAGACGGACGGCCAGTTGCTGAAGCTCGAGGTCGACGCGGCGACCGGCGATGTCCTGGACGCGAAGTCGCGCAGATCGGAAAGGTCGCGCGGGTCGAAGGAGGCGCCGCGTTGAGCGTCGGCGCACCCGGACCGATCGCATGAGAGTGCTGCTGGTCGAGGACGACCCGACGCTGCGTTCGCAGCTGCGGACCTCTCTGGCGGGGGCCGGCTACACGGTCGACGAGGCGGACAACGGACAGGACGCCGCGCACCTCGGCGCCGAGGAACCCTTCGATGCCGTGATCCTGGACCTGGGCCTGCCGCGGCTCGACGGCCTGAGCGTCCTCAGGCGCTGGCGCGAGGGCGGGCGGACGATGCCGGTGCTGATCCTCACCGCTCGCGACAGCTGGCACGAGAAGGTGGCCGGCATCGATGCGGGTGCCGACGACTACCTGGCCAAGCCGTTCCACGTCGAGGAGCTGCTGGCGCGCGTGCGCGCGCTGATCCGCCGCGCGCAGGGGTTGGCGTCGCCGATGCTGCGACACGGCGCGGTGACGCTGGACACGCGCAGCGGCCGCGTCACCTGCAACGGGCAACCCGTCGCCCTGACGAGCCACGAGTACCGGCTGCTCGCGTACCTGATGCACCGTCCGGACACGGTCGTGTCGCGCACCGAGCTGACCGAGCATCTGTATGCGCAGGACTTCGATCGGGACTCGAACACGATCGAGGTCTTCGTCGGCCGGCTGCGACGCAAGCTGCCGCCCGACACGATCGAGACGGTGCGGGGCCTGGGCTACCGGCTCTCGGCGCCGGGCTGACTGCCGTGGCCGGGCGAGTCGGGCGGCGTTCGCTGCGATTCCGGCTGCTGGTCGCCACGCTGCTCGCGATGGGCGCGGCGCTGGTGCTGGCCGGCCTGCTGCTGTCCGGCCTGTTCCGGGACCATGTGATGCGCCAGTTCGGCCGCACGCTCACCGCGCAGCTGGACCAGCTGACCGCGAGGGTGGAGTTCGACGCCGATGGCCAGGTGCAGCTCGACGAGGCGTCGCTCAGCGATCCTCGCTGGGTGCGCCCGTACTCGGGGCTGTACTGGCAGATCGATCGTGTCGACGGTGCCCGTTACGTCGACGTGCTTCGCTCCAGGTCGCTCTGGGATGCCAAGCTGAAGCCACCCCCGGATGCGCTGGCCGACGGCGAGGTGCACGTGCACGAGCTTCGCGGGCCGCAGGACGCGAATCTGATGCTGGTCGAGCGGACCGTCTCGCACGGCACGCCGGTGCCGGCGTCGTGGCGGCTCATGGTCGCCGCGGACACTGCCGAGACGGCGGGCGCGGTGTCGCGCTTCGCCGGTGCACTCGCCGCGTCGATGGCGATCCTGATGGCGCTGCTCGGCATCGCGGCGGTGGCGCAGGTTGCCGTCGGGCTCGCGCCGCTGCGTGCGCTTCAGCGCGCGCTGTCGGCCGTTCACGCGGGCCGGTCGCAGCGCATCGACGAGGCCTTTCCGCCGGAGGTGCAGCCGCTGGTCGACGACTTCAACCGCGTGCTCGACCGCAACGCCGAAATCGTGACGCGCGCCCGCACCCAGGCCGGCAACCTTGCGCACGCGATCAGGACGCCGCTGGCGACGCTGGCGCAGGCGGCCGCGCTGGCGCGGCGCGACCCGCAGGCGGCGGCGGGGCTCGCTGCGCTCGTCGACGAGCAGACGGTCGTCGCGCGTCGGCAGGTCGACTGGCATCTGAGCCGTGCACGCGCTGCAGCCGCGCACCGCGTGCCGGGCGTGCGGGCGGCGGTCGGGCCTGCCGTCGCAGGTCTCGTGCGGGTGATGGAGCGGGTCCATGCCGAACGCGGCGTCCGGGTCGCGTACACGTTGCCCGGCGGCGAAGTCGACTTCGCCGGCGAGTTGCAGGACCTTCAGGAAATGGTCGGCAACCTGATCGACAACGCCTGCAAGTGGGCCCGCGGCGCGGTCGAGGTGACGGCACTCGCGGTCCCGGTGGCCGGCGCACGCCGGCTGCGGATCGTCATCGAGGACGACGGCCCCGGCATCCCTCCCGAACGCCGCGCCGGCGTCCTCGAACGCGGCGCCCGACTGGACGAATCGGTCCCGGGCAGCGGGCTCGGCCTGGGCATCGTGTGCGAGCTCGCAGCGCTCTACGGCGGCAGTGTTCACCTGGGTTCGTCGGCCGGTGGCGGGCTGCGCGTCGAACTCGAGCTTCCGGCGGCATGAGCCGGCGCGCGACGACGTCGACGGGCGCGGTACGTGCTGGATACGGAGATCTCCCACCGATCCCGGAGCATCCGTCATGGCAAGTCCGATCATCGACCCGTCGACACCGTCCGCAGTCGACGCGGCCCACGTGCAACCCGGCGCCGGCGCGCACGGCTACCCGCGGACCGGCGTCGGTGCGCGTGTCGGTGATCCCGGCGGCGGCGACCGCGCGCTCGTCGACGAATACGGTCGACGCCTGTCGAGCAGGGCCGCCGGTCGCGGCGAGGGCGGGTGGGCGAGCCGCCGGTCGCCGTTTGCCGAAGTCGATCCGGTGTCGTGGCAACAGGCACTGGCGGGCGCCGCGCTCGTCGGTACCGGGGCGCTTCTGTTGTGGCGCAGCCGCCAGCACGCCGTGGGGCTTCACGACGCGCGCGGCCATCGCGCGTCGTCGCGCGCGGCACGCGAGGACGGGTCCGCGCGCTGGGACGGCGCGCGCCGCCGGCTCCACGCGGCGACGGATGCGATCCGCGACGGGGCGGAGCAGGTCTCGAGCGCCGTCAGCTCGCGTGCGGCGCAGGTGGCCGGCGCCACGCGCGAGGGCGTCCGTTCGGTCGGCGACGTGGCGCAGCGGCGGTACGACGCGTCGGCCGATTCGATGGGGCAGCACTACGGCGACCTGAAGTCGCGGGTCGACGACCTGCTCCACGAGCAGCCGCTCCTCGTCGGGGCGATCGGCATGGCGATCGGCGCCGCGATCGGTGGGCTCGCGCCGCCGACCCGCCAGGAGAACGAGTGGCTCGGCGGCGTTCGCGACGACGTCGTGAACCAGGCCTCGAACGCGGTCGCCGAGAAGGTCGACGCGTTGCGCGAGACCGCGATCGACACGCTGTCCCCGTCACGCTGACGCCCGGGCGTCGGCCTCATCCCGCCTTCAGCACGGTCGACAGGCGGTCGAGGCCGGCGAGCTCGGCGACCGTCCTGGCGATCGCGAGGATCGGCGCGCCGAGCAGCACGCCCCACACGCCCCACAGCCAGCCGAACAGCAGGATCCCGAGGAAGACCATCGCCGGATCCATCCTCGCGACGCGACCCTGCAGGAAGGTCATCACGAGCACGCCGACGATGCTGCAGATCACCGTGAGCCCGGCGGCGACCTGCGTGGTGATCGCCCACGAATCGGTCTGGATCAGTGCGGCGGCGCTGACGAGCACGGTTCCGATCGCCGCGCCGAAGTAGGGGATCGTGTGCAGGACGGCGATCGCGAAGGACCACGCGCCGCTGTTCTCCAGTCCGAGCCACTGCAGCCAGGCCCACGACAGCACGCCGATGACGACGTTGGTGAGCAGCGTGATCCCGAGAAAGAACTGGACCTGGCGCGCCGACTCCTCGACGGCGCGCAGCGCGACCTTCTTCTGTTCCAGCGTGTCGCCGGCGAGCTCGATGAGCTTGCGCTTGAAGCCATGGCCGGACAACAGGAAGAAGAAGGTGAGCAGCGCGACGACGGTCGCGTGGCCGGCGCCGGCGACCACGCCCGACGCGGTGGTCCTCATCAGGTCCTGCAGCGTCGTCGGCGACACCATCTGCGTCGTGTCGAGCGCGGCCGGCGCGGCGTCGTGCGCGGCGGCCGGTGTCGCCGGCGGGGGGGCGGGCGGTCCGGCCGCATCCGCGCCGAAGCCGATCGCCGACGCCGGCAGCCGATCGCCCTGGCGCTGCACGCCGTTGCCCTGCGCCGGTTGCCGCCCGAACTTTCGCCTGAAGCGATCGGCGACGTCGCTCGCGATCTGCGGCACGCGGGCGCCGAAGTCGGCCGCGTCGGCCGCCACCGAGCTCAGCCCCAGCCCCAGCACCGCGAGCACGCCGACGATCAGCAGCGACGCGCTCGCGGCCACCGGCAGCCTGATCCGCTGGCCCATCCGCATCAACGGCGCGAGCGCGAAGGAGAGCACGATCGCGATCAGCAGCGGCACGACGAAGGCCTGCGCCTCGCGCAGGAACCAGAACAGCGCGACCAGCGCGAGCAGGGTCAGCGACGCCTTCACCGGCATGTCGCCCCCGGACTCGGCGAAGACGCGTCGCGGGCGTCGGCCGCGCGCGAGGTACTCCCTCGGATCGGCAGCGGCATCGTCAGGCGAGGTGCTTCAGGTAGATCGACGCGACGAGCAGCGGCACGGTGACGAGGAACAGCGGCCCGCCGACGCGGACGAAGTCGGCGAAGCGATAGCTCGCTGCCGCCATGACCAGCAGGTTCGTCTGGTACGCCATCGGCGTCAGGAAGCACAGGTTCGCGCCGAAGAGCACGGCGAGCACCAGCGCCTGCGGGGCGACGCCGGTCGACCCTGCCACCTCGAGCGCGAGCGGCGTCAGGATCGCCGCCGCCGCGTTGTTCGACACGAAGTTCGTCAGCGCGCCGGCCGAGACGAGGATCGTCGCGACCGCCGCCCACGCGGGCTTGCCCTGCAGCAGGCTCGCGAGCCACTGGGCGGTCGACGCGAGCGCACCGCTCGAGATCAGCGCTTCGCCGAGCGCGATCGCCGACGCGACGATCAGGATCACCCGCCAGTTGATCGCCGCCTCGAGCTCGTCCCAGGTGGCGAGCCGGCCGACCACGCAGGCGAGTACGCCGCAGAGCGCCGCGACGGCGATCGGCACCACCTTGGCGATCGCGGCGGCGATGACGATCGCGAACACGGCGATGGTCGCGACCGCCTGCAGGCGGCTCGGCTGCCGGGTCGGTGCGGAGATCGACAGCAGGCCGGTCGTCTCCTGGGCGCGCTGGAGCGCGGTCCCTGTTCCCTCCACCAGCAGGATGTCGCCGACCTCGATCGGGATGAAGCGCAGATCGGCGCCGGCGTCGTCGACGTCGATGCGGCGCAGGTCGGCCATCCCGACGACCTTCACGCCGAGCTGCGACTCGAAGGCCGACGCCTTCAGCGTGCGCCCGACGAGCCTGCTGTCGGCGGTCACGATGAACTCGCCGCGCAACCTCACCTCGTCATCGGTCGATGCGTCCGTGCTCGGGGCGTCGCCGTCGACCGGTGCCGGCGGATCGCGGGCGTCGTCCGCGGCGCCGGTCGCGGTGGCGGCGACGTCGCCGCCGCCGAGCGCGTCGCGCGGCAACGCCAGCGCCGCCGCGCCCGACGCGCCCGACGCGCCGGGCATCGCGAGCGCCGTCGCGGCTGTCGCCGCCGCCCGCGCCGCGGCGACGATGAGCGGCGCGCCGGCGACCGCCGCCGCCTGCAGTCCGTCGTCCTCGGCGGCCAGCCGCTTCGCCGCGTCGTCGAGCGCGTCGGCCGGGCCTGCCAGCACCAGCAGGTCGGCCGCACGCAGCGTCACCGCCGGAAACAGCGACACCATCCTGCCGCGTCTCACGAGCCGCCGCAGCTTGACGCGGGGTCCGAGGCGGCGCGACACCATGAACACGGCCTTGCCGTCCGCGAACGACGAGGGCCCGATCCGGATCGAGCGCAGGAACTGCCGCGCGGGCCGCTGGGCCGACGCGGCGCCACGGCCGTGTTCGAGGATCCTCGGCGCGAGCCAGAACAGGTAGGCGAGACCCGCCGCCGCCGCCGGCAGCGCGACGAGATAGAAGTCGAAGAAGCCGAAACCGGGCCCGCCGTTGCGGCGCGACAGCGAGTCGACCAGCAGGTTCGTCGAGGTCCCGATCGCCGTCATCATGCCGCCGAGGATCACCGCGAAGTTCATCGGCATCAGCATCGCGTACGGCGCGATCGTGCCGCCCGCCGCTGCCGCCATCACCGTGGGCAGCAGCAGCACGACGACCGGGGTGTCGTTGACGAAGCCGCTGATCGCGAAGCCGGTGAGCAGCAGCGCAGCGTACGCGAGGCGGGGGGCACGCGCGAAGCCGTCGGCCAGCAGCGCGGCGATCGGTCGCAGCGCGCCGTTGGCCATCAGCACGCGCCCGAGCATCATCAGGCAGACGATCGTGACCAGTGCCTCGCTCGCGAAGCCCCCGAACACGCGGTCGAGCGGCAGGCGATCGCCGGCGTCTCCGGGCACGAACACGTGGATCAGCCCGAGCGCGGCGAGCGTCGCGACCGAGACGGTGCGCAGCGACACCCGGTTGCTCGCGTACGCGATCAGGCAACCGATCAGGACGACCGTGACGAGCCAGCTCATTCGTGGATGCTCCGCTTGGCGGCGCTGGACGTTCCCGGGGCCCGCCGAGGGAGAATCGTTGGCCTGATGCGCGCCGGCCGGCGCCGCAAGGCAAGCGCCGTGCCCGGCGCCGGCGTCGACGAGGCGGGCTCAGTACGAACGCGGCATGCCGAGCACGTGTTCGCCGAGGTAGGCGAGCACGAGATTGGTCGAGATCGGCGCGATCTGCTGGATGCGTGCCTCGCGCCAGCGGCGCTCGACGTCGTACTCTCTCGCGTAGCCGAAGCCGCCGTGCGTCTGCATGCAGGCCTCGGCGGCGTGCCACGACGCTTCGGACGCGAGCAGCTTCGCGATGTTCGCGTCCTCGCCGCAGGGCAGACCGGCCTCGAACAGCGCCGCCGCCTTGCGCAGCATCAACTCGGCGGCCTGCGTCTCGGCGTAGGCGCGTGCGATCGGGAACTGCACCGCCTGGTTCTGGCCGATCGGGCGATCGAAGACGATGCGCTCGCTCGCGTACTTCGACGCCGTGCGGATGAACCACTGGGCGTCGCCGATCGATTCGTGCGACACCAGGATGCGCTCGGCGTTCATGCCGTCGAGGATGCAGCGAAAGCCCTTGCCCTCGGGGCCGATCAGGTTCGCCGCCGGCACGCGCAGCCCGTCGAAGAACAGTTCGGTCGTGTTGTGGTTGATCATCGCGTCGAGCTTGCGGATCTCGAGGCCGTTGCCGCGTGCGTCCCGGAGGTCGACGAGCAGCACCGACAGCCCGTCGGTCTTCTTGCCGACCTGGTCCACCGGCGTCGTGCGCGCCAGCAGCAGCAGCAGGTCGGAGTGCTCGGCGCGCGAGATCCAGACCTTCTGCCCGGTGACGACGTAGTGGTCGCCGTCACGCACCGCGCGCGTCTTCAGCTTGGTCGTGTCGGTGCCGGTGGTGGGCTCGGTGACGCCGAAAGCCTGCAGGCGCAGCTCGCCGCTGGCGATCCGCGGCAGGTACTTCGCCTTCTGCTCGGGGCTGCCGTGACGCAGCAGCGTGCCCATCGTGTACATCTGCGCGTGGCACGCGGCGGCGTAGCAGCCGTTCGCGTGGCATTCCTGCAGGATCACGCCGGCGGCGCGCAGCGGCAGGCCGGCGCCGCCGTAGGCTTCGGGAATCAGCGCGGCGAGGTAGCCGGAATCGGTCATCGCCTGCACGAACTCGGTCGGGTACGCGTCGCGCTTGTCGAGGTCGCGCCAGTAGGCGTTGGGGAAGTCGGCGCAGATCCGGCGCACGCTCTCGCGGATGTCGGCGTAGTCTTCGCCGAGCGTGACGGCGACGGTGTCGGGGCTGTCGTGATTCATGGGTGTCCGAAGGGCTTGGTCCGTGGTGCGATGCGCGATCAGGTGGGCCACGGCCGGTCGGTATCGGCGCCCAGTGCGGGGGACGCCGAACGCGGTGCGCTGCGGCTGCCGTCGAAGCTGATCGGCAGGCCGATCAGCGGAATGCTCGAGCCGGGTACCGCCTGCAGGATGCCGAGGGCACGCGTCTGTTCGTGCTCGAGCATCTGCCGCACGTCCTGCACCGGCGCGCAGGGAACGCCGGCGGTCGCGAGCAGCGCCAGCCAGTGTGCGCGGGCCCGCGTCGCCAGGCGCGCCTCGATCAGCGCGTGCAGCGCCGGCGCGTGCCGCACGCGGGCCGCGTTGTCGGCGAAGCGTGCGTCCGTCGCCCACTCGGGATGGCCGAGCGCGTCGCACAGGCTCGCGAACAGCCGGTCGTTGCCCGCCGCGACGACGAGCTCGCCGTCGGCCGTCGGAAACGCACGGTACGGGACGATGCCGACCTGGCCCGATCCGATCTTGCGTGGTGTGTCGCCGGACGCGAGGAACTGGGCGGCGTGCATCGTCATCCAGGCGGTGGCGGTCTCGAACAGCGAGACGTCGACGACGCCGCCGGCGCCGGTGTCGCGCCGACGATGCAGTGCCGCGACGATGCCGAGCGCGGCCCACATCGCGGTGCCCATGTCGATGATCGACGGCCCGACCCGCACCGACGGCCAGCCTTCCTCGCCGACGACGCTCATGATGCCGCCGAATGCCTGCATCAGCGGGTCGTAGCCGGGCTGCTTCGCCAGCGGCCCGCTGGCGCCGAAGGCGCCGATGTTGCAGTACACGAGTCGCGGCTTGCGGGCGAGCAGCGCCGATGCGCCGATGCCCAGCGCGTCGGCCTGGCCCGGCCGCATGTTCTGCAGCACCACGTCGGCCCGCTCGACGATCAGCGCGACGAGTCGCTCGCGCTCGTCGGCGTCGCCCAGCCGGCTGACGACCGAGCGCTTGTTCCGGTTCAGCGACTGGAAGGTCGCCGACGCGCCGTCGACGAACGGCGGTCCCCACCTGCGGGCGTCGTCGCCGCCGGGCTTCTCGATCTTGATCACCTCGGCGCCGAGGTCGCCGAGGATCTGGCCGGCGAACGGCGCGGCGACGCTGTGGCCGAGCTCGACGACGACGACGCCGGCCAGCGGCGCGGTCTGCACGCTCACTTGGGCACGATGCCGGCCTGGCGCATCAGCTTCGCGCGTGCTGCCTTGTCGCGCCGGATCTGCTCGGCCAGCACGTCGGGATTGCTCGCGACGACGACCATGCCGGAATCCTCGACCTTCTTCTTCGTCGCCGGGTCCTTCAGCGCGTCGACGATCGCGCCGCCGAGGCGCGCGGCGATCGGACCCGGCACACCGGCCGGCGCCGCGAAGCAGAGCCAGGAGGAGATTTCGGCACCGGGCCAGGTCTCGGCCATCGTCGGGACGTCGGGCAGGCCGTCGTACCGGGTGTCCTGCGTGATCGCGAGCGCCCGCAGCTTGCCGCTCGCGATCTGCTGCTGGACCGAGATGAGGCTGGAGAACGCCATTGGGATCTGACCGCCGAGCAGATCGAGGACCGCCGGGCCGCCGCCCTTGTAGGGCACGTGCACGAACGCGGCCACGCCGCTTCGCTCTTTCAGGATTTCGCCGGCGAGGTGGTGCGGCGATCCGGGCCCGGAACTGCCGTACGCGCCCTTGTCCGGGTGCGTCTTCACGTATTCGACCAGTTCGGCGAGGGTCTTGACCGGCGTGAACGCCGGATTGACGACGAGCACGATCGGATTCAGCGCGGCGAGCGTCAGCGGCGTGAAGTCCTTTGCCGGATCGTACGGCGGCTTCGCGACGGCACTGTAGTTGGACGAGTGCGTCGCGTCGTTGCAGATCTGGAAGGTGTAGCCGTCCGGCGCGGCCTTCGCCGTCAGTTCGCTCGCGATGCTGCCGCTCGCGCCCGCCCGGTTGTCGACGACGACGTTCTGCCCGAGCACCGGGCCGATGCGTTCGGCGACGATGCGGGCGAGGCTGTCGTTGGACGCACCGGGTGGATAGCCGACGATCAGCCTGATCGGCTTGTCGGGCCATGTCTGCGCGTGCCCCGGGGAGGGCGCGGCGAGACCCAGCGCGAGGGCCGCGCTTGCCGCCAGTGCCGAAAGGACCGATCGATCCATGAGCGTCTCCGATGTCGTTGGACTCGACCCGCAGCGGCAATCGGCCGCGAGCTCGGGTCGGCCGTACGGTATGCTCCATCGTGCACGGCTGTCAACGGCCGCACCGGCGCGGCGCAGGCGCGGCCACGCGCGGCGGGCCGCGCGCCGACATTCGAGAGGAGGATTGCGCGATGCCGGAGGATTCACTGCGCGGGCGTACCGCGCTCGTCACCGGATCGGGAAGGAACATCGGCCGCGCGATCGCGCTGTCGCTCGCGCGGCAGGGTGCCGGCCTGGTGATCAACGGACACCGCGATCGCGATGCGGTCGATTCGGTCGTCGCCGAAGTCCGGGCACTCGGCGCGCAGGCGATCGGCCTGATGGCCGACGTCGGGGACGACGGCGCGGTCGCCGAGATGCTCGCGCAGGCGCAGGCGCGCTTCGGCAGCGTCGACATCGTCGTGTCGAACGTCGGCATCCGGCGCAAGCAGCCGTTCCTCGAGATCACGCCCGCCGAATGGGACGAGGTGCTGCGGACCAACCTCAGCGCGGCGTACTACCTGGCGCGGCACAGCCTGCCGTCGATGCGCGCGCGCAGGTGGGGCCGGATCGTGCTGATCTCCGGCTTCGACGGCTTCTGGGGGCAGGTCACCGAGCGTGCGCACAACGTCACCGCCAAGGCGGGGCTGCACGGCCTCGCGATGGCGCTCGCCCGCGAGTTCGGCTGCGACGGCATCACGGCGAACACGGTCTCGCCCGGGGCGATCGACACGGTCAGGGACTGGTCACAGTACACGCACCAGGCGCGCGAGCGCCTTGAGCAGGAGATCCCCTGCGGGCGCTTCGGCGCGCCGGACGAGGTCGCGGCGGCGTGCGACCTGCTCTGTTCGCCGCGCGGCGCATTCATCTCGGGACAGGTGATCCACGTCAACGGCGGGCACTACATGTACTGAGGTGCGGCGTCTGTCTGCAGCAGCCGCTCGTGCACCGCGACGCGGATCGGCGCGCCGGCGACCTCGGGGAACTTGCGCGCGAAGAACCGGGGGCTCGCCTGCAGGGTCGCGAAGTCGCCGATGTCGAAGGGGCGGGGCCGTGCGCCCTCGAAGGTGGACAGCAGGTGGTTCGACGGCGCGGTGCGCAACGGCGAGTTCGCGATCAGCGTCGGCACCATGATCTCGCTGGGCATGTCCACGCGCGAGAAGTACGACATCAGCCGCGTGTTCCTCGACTGCTCCAGCAGGTACTCGCATCCGGCGCGCGAGGCACCGAACCACGAGCAGCCGACGTGGCAGCGGTAGTCGCGGGTGTAGGGATGCCAGAAGCCGGCCGGGTGGCCGGCGACGTCGGTGATCCACTTGCCGACGCGCGCGAGCACGCCCGCGGCACCCGGGATGCCGATACGGCTGCTGGTCGGGAACGCGAGGTTCGAGCGGTTGGCCGTCGGCGGCGCGTCGCCGAAGTACCAGCTGCGGGCCTTCCACAGCGCCCGATACCGCAGCGATCCGTTCGGGGCCAACGCGCGATAGGCGTGACTCATCTGCACGGTCGGGTCGACCGTGAGCGGCAGGTGGTCGACGTGGAAGTCCGCACCGCTTCGCCCGAGGTGTGCGAGGAACTCGGCGCGCGGGCGGATCGGCAGGCACGCGGGGGTCAGCAGCTGGAAGAAATCGAAACGATGCCGGGCGAGCGCCGTCTCGAGCAGCTTGAACACCGCGAGCGCGAGTCCCCAGTTCGCCCAGCCCGTGCGAACCGGGTCGGCGACGAACTCGATGTTCGTCCCCGACGGTGCGAAGTCGTGCTGCTGCGTCCAGTCGTGGTGTACCAGCGCGAGTGCGTCGGGCCCGAGCGCCAGCGCCAGGTCGCTGATCGTCGAGGCGGGCGCGATGGCGGAGAGGATGCCGAATACGGTGAACATGTCGATCCTCGGAGGGGGCCGGTCGGTGTCGGTGCGGCGAGCGGTCTGGCGGGCGCTCGGACAGGATTCCACGGCAGGGTCGCCGCGTGCCGGGCCTTCCGACGGGCGGTCCGCAACGGTGGGCCCGCGGCACCGGGCGCGCGTGGTGTGCGACCATGCGGGCGGGGCCGGCGAGACGCCGGATCTGCAATCCGTCCAGCGCGAGAGGCGCGAAGCACGATGAGCCAGCCGATGATGAAGATCGCCTACCTGCTGCGGGTCCGCCCCGACCTCGAGGCGATCACGCCGCCGGATGTCGACGGCGTGCGGATCCAGGTCGGCGACGACGGACGCTACAGCGCGGCCGATCTCGAGAAGGTGGCCGACGTCGACGCGTTCGTCATCGGCATGGAGCCGGTCAACGAGCAGATCCTCGCGGCGGCCAGGCGGCTGAAGATCGTGCAACGCCTCGGCGTGGGTTACGAGACGCTCGACCTCGAGGCCTGCGCCAGGCACGGCGTGCCGGCCTGCAACATCGAGGGTGTCAACAAGGAGGCGGTCGCCGAGCACGCGATGATGCTGATCCTCGCGCTCGCCAAGCGCCTGCTCGACGCCAACGCGTTCATCCAGAAGGCGGACTGGGCGGGCGCGCGGCGGCTCACGACGCAGACCTTCGAGATCAAGGACAAGACGCTCGGGATCGTCGGCCTCGGCGACACCGGCTCGGCGCTGGCGAAGCGCGCGGCGGCCTTCGAGATGAAGCTGCTCTACGACGACGTGCGCGACGTCAACGATGCGCTCGCGCGCCAGCTCGGGGCGCGCCGGGTCGACAAGTCGACGCTGTTCGCCGAATCGGACATCGTCGCGATCTGCACCGACCTCAATCCGACGAGCCGGAACATGATCGACGCGGCGGCACTCGCCCGGATGCGTCCGCACGTCCACCTCGTGTGCTGCGCCCGCGGCGGGATCGTCGACGAGGCCGCGCTGGCCGCGGCACTGAAGGCCGGACGCATCGCCGCCGCCGGCATCGACGTGTTCGAGACCGAACCGCTGAAGCCGGACAATCCGTTGATCGGGCTGCCGAACTGCATCCTGACCGGCCACGTCGCCGGCGTCGCGAGCGACACCACCGCGCGGATCTGGGCATGGGCGCACGACAACGTCCGAGCGGTGGTCCTGCGCGGCGAGAAGCCGAGGTGGGTGCGCAACGGCGTGTAGCCCTCGTTGCGCGTACCCGCCGCAGGGTGCGACCATGCGGCGTTTCGCCACGAGAACAGCGCGGAGACATCACATGACCCTGTCGGTCACGGCCATCGATCCCGACGTACGCCCATGCTTCGCCGCCGAGGTCACCGGCGCCGACCTCGCGCGCGCGCAGTCGCCGGCGGAGATCGACGCGATCCACTCGGCGATCGATCGCTTCGGCGTGCTGGTGTTTCGCGACCAGGTGATCGACGACGCGCAGCAGATCGCGTTCAGCCGCCAGCTGGGCCCGCTCGAGCAGGCGACCGGCGATCTCGGCGAGGTGAAGGACCGGCGCCTCCCGATGGACCTGAACGACATCTCGAACCTCGACCGAGACGGCCGCCTGATGGCGCGAGACGACCGGCGGCGTCTGTTCGGGCTCGGCAACCTGCTGTGGCACTCGGACAGTTCGTTCAAGGCGGTGCCGGCGCGCTATTCGCTGTTGTCGGCGAGGGTCATCCCGACGGCCGGCGGCAACACCGAGTTCGCCGACATGCGCGCCGCCTGGGACGCGCTGGACGAGGACACGCGCCGCGAGGCGCTCGACCTCGTCTGCCTGCACAGCCAGCTCTATTCGCGCGGCACGCTCGGTTTCGACGACTTCACCGACGCCGAGCGGGCGAAGTGGGCGCCAGTGCGCCAGCGGCTCGTCCGGCGTCACCCGGTCACCGGTCGCCTGTCGCTCTACCTGTCGAGCCACGCCGGTGCGATCGAAGGCTGGCCGGTGCCGGAGGCGCGCGCGTTCCTGCGCGATCTCACCGAGCACGCGACGCAGCGGCAGTTCGTGTACGTGCACCGGTGGCGCACCGCCGACCTGGTGATGTGGGACAACCGCGTGACGATCCATCGCGCGCGCCGGTATGATCCCGCCGAGGCGCGCGACCTGCGCCGCACGACCCTGACGAACGAGGTATCGAGCCTCGAGCAGGGACCTTGAACCCGCCCGGATCGCCGATCGCCCTGCCGATGTCGCTGCGCAGACTGCTGCTCGCCCTCGCGCCGTGGAGCCTGCTGCTGCTGCTCTGGTACGGCGTCGGCGCGACCGGCTTCGTCGACGACGCGCTGGTGCCGCGGCCGCACGCGGTCGCGCGGCGATTCGTCGAGCTGATGGTCGACGGACGGCTGCCGCTGGACATCCTGATGTCGGTGCAGCGGGTCTTCTTCGGCGTGCTCTTCGGCATCGCGCTGGCGGTGCCGGTGGGCTTCCTGATCGGCTGGTACCGCGGCGTGCGCGCCTTCCTCGACCCGTTGATCAACTTCTTCCGCGCGCTGCCGCCGCTCGCGCTGATCCCGCTGGTGATCGTCTATTTCGGCATCGACGAGCCGGCGAAGATCGTGATCCTGTTCTACGCGTCGTTCTTCTCCGGCGTGATCGTGATGTACGAAGGCGTCGCGCAGATCAGCCCGATCTTCGTGCGGGTGTCGCGCACGCTCGGCGCCTCGGACTGGGAGATCTTCTCGCGGGTGATCGTGCCGCTGGCGACACCGCACATCCTGACGGCGCTGCGCGTGTCGCTGGGCGTCGCGTGGGCGACGCTGGTGGCATCCGAGCTCGTCGCCGCGCAGCAGGGGCTCGGCGCGCTGATCCAGAGCGCCGGCTCGTTCTTCCAGCTCGACGTGATCTACGTCGGCATCATCTGCATCGGCTTCATCGCGCTGTCGATGGACCTCGCGCTGCGCGCGGTGTCGCGGCGGCTGCTGCGCTGGCAGGACCGGCTGGAGATGCAGTGAGCGGACGGGACGCATGAATCGCGAGCGCATCCGCTTCGACTCGGTCTCGGTGACCTTCGAGACCGCCGACGGACCCTTGGCCGTCGTCGACGACGTGAGCTTCTCGATCGCCGACGGCGAGTTCGTGTCGGTGGTCGGCCCTTCGGGTTGCGGCAAGACGACGATGATGAACATCGTCGCCGGCTTCGTGAAGCCCACGTCGGGGTCGGTGACGCTCGACGGCGCGCCGATCGGCGGGCCCGGGCCGGAGCGCGGCGTGATGTTCCAGGAGTACGGCGTGTTCCCGTGGCTGACGGTCGAGCAGAACATCGCGTTCGGGCTGGGCCTGAAGGCCAATCGCGCGCTTCGCCCGCGCACCGGCGAGATCGTCGCGAAGTACCTGCGGCTCATGGGGCTGGAGGCATTCGCGCACGCGTTCCCGCGCACGCTGTCGGGCGGGATGCGCCAGCGCCTGGCGATCGCGCGCGCGTACGCGGTACAGCCCGCGTTCCTGCTGATGGACGAGCCCTTCGGTGCGCTCGACGCGCAGACCCGTGCCAACATGCAGGACCTGCTGCTCGAGGTGCTCGCCGCCGAAGGCAAGACCGTGATGCTGATCACGCATTCGGTCGAGGAGGCGATCTACCTGTCGTCGCGCGTGCTGGTCGTGACCGCGAGGCCGGCGCGGATCGCGGAGATCGTCGAGATCCCGTTCGGCTATCCTCGGCGCGAGGACCTGCACGAGTCGGCCGAATTCAACGAATTGCGATCGCACCTGCGGCAGCGGGTGATGCAGGAATACGATGCGCAGCAACGGCAGGCGCGGGCGCGCGCCTGATCGGTGGACGACAACCCTCGGAGGAGATGACATGGACGCGAAGACCGGATCGGCGGCTGGACGCAGGCGATTTCTCGGCGCGACGGCGGGCGCGGCACTGAGCACGGGGATGTACGGCGCGACGGCCGCGTTCCCGGCGTTCGCGCAATCGAAGACGAAGCTGCGCATCGGCTACGTCGACACGCTGGCGGTGAACGGCCAGATCTGGACCGGGCTGCAGCGAGGCTACTGGGACCGGGAGGGCATCGAGATCTCGACGGTGAAGTTCAATACCGGCCTCGAGCTCTTCAACGCGATGATCGGCGGCAGCCTCGACATGCTGTCCACCGGTGCGGTGATCTCGAACTTCCCGGCGCGCGGCCAGGGCAAGGTCTTCCTGATCAACAACATCGAGTTCGCGACCGCGCAGTTGTGGGTGCGACAGGACAAGGGCGTGAAGTCGTGGGCCGACCTGAAGGGGCAGAAGATCGCGACCACGGTCGGCACGACCGCGCACGTGTTCCTCGATTCGGCGCTGCGCGCGAACAAGCTCGACCCGAAGAAGGACGTCGAGATCGTGAACCAGGGGATGGCTGCCGCGGTGACCTCGTTCATTTCCGGTGCGGTGCCGGCGGTGGCGCTGTGGGTGCCGTTCAACGTCCTCGTCCGCCAGAAGGTCGAGTCGGCCAGGATGCTGGTCGACGCGTCGGCGTATTTCCCGAAATCGGCGATCGTCGGCGGCTGGGCGGCGAGGGCGGACTACTACGAGAAGAGCCGCGACATCTGCGCGAAGGTCGTCAAGGTGTGGGCGGCGGCGAACGACGACCTGATCGCGAATCACGCCGAACTGATCCCGCTGATCCAGAAGAAGCACTATCCGCAGGTGCCGGTCTCCGACCTGCAGGAGCAGTTCAAGGCGTCGCGCTATCACACCGCGGCCGAGTGGCGGAAGATGTACGGCGACGGCACCGCCACACGCTGGCTCCAGCAGGTGACCGATTTCTACGTCGAGGCGGGCGGCATCCAGAAGCCGGTGCCGGCGTCGTCGTACTTCGACACCTCGCTGTTCCTGGACACCGTGAAGGCGTGAGCGCGGCATGAGCGGTCGATCGAGCACCTTCGACTACGTCGTCGTCGGCGCCGGCTCGGCCGGTTGCGTCGTCGCCAACCGGCTGCTCAAGGCCGGCTACAGCGTCGCGCTGGTCGAGGCCGGCGGAGAGGACCGGCACTTCTGGCTGCACCTGCCGGTCGGCTATTTCCGCACGATCTTCGACGAGCGCTTCGCCCGCCACTTCGAGACCGAGCCGCAGCCGACGTCGGGCGACCGCCCGATCGTGTGGCCCCGCGGCCGTGTCCTCGGCGGCTCGAGCTCGATCAACGGGCTGATCTACATCCGCGGCCAGCACCAGGACTACGACGACTGGGCACGCCAGGGTGCCGACGGGTGGCACTACGACGCGGTGCTGCCGTGGTTCATCAAGTCCGAAGGCTACGCCGGCCCGCGCAGCCGCTGGCATGGCCACGATGGCGAACTCGGCGTCTCGGACCTGCAGAACGACCATCCGTACTGCGCGCGCTGGCTCGAGGCCGCGCAGCAGTTCGGATTGCCGTTCAATCCGGACTTCAACGGCGAGACGGATTTCGGCGTCGGCCCCTACCAGCTGTCGATCCGCAACGGCTGGCGCTCGAGCACCGCCAAGGCGTTCCTCGCGCCGGTGCGCCGCTCGCCGAAGCTCGAGGTGCTGACGCACACGCACGTCTCGCGGGTCGTGTTCGAGGGACTGCGTGCGGTCGGCGTCGAATGCGCGGCGGTCGGGCGCCGGTCGCACGGCACCGCGCCGCTCCAGGCCGGCGCACGGGTGCTCCACGACGACGGTGCTCGCCTGCTGAGGGCCGAGCGCGAAGTGATCCTGTGCGCCGGTGCGTTGCAGAGCCCGCAGTTGCTCCAGCTCTCCGGCATCGGCCCGGCCGACCTGCTGCGCGAGCACGGCATCGCGGTTCGCGTCGACGCGCCCGAGGTCGGCGAGAACCTTCAGGACCACTACCAGGCGCGCACGATCGTGCGCCTGCGCGAGAAGCGTTCGCTGAACAGCGACGTCCGCAACCCGCTGAAGCTCGCGCAGATGGGCTGGCAGTGGTTGAGCGCGAGCCGTGGTCCATTGACGGTCGGTGCAGGGCAGGTCGGCGGTTTCGCGAAGAGCTCGCTCGCTCACGACGACCGCGCCGACATCCAGTTCAACGTGATGCCGCTGTCGGCCGACAAGCCCGGCGATCCGCTCCATGCCTATCCGGGATTCACCGTATCGGCGTGCCAGTGCAGGCCGCGATCGCGCGGGTCGGTCCGGATCCGTTCGAGCGACCCGTTGGCGGACCCGAGGATCGTGCCGAACTATCTCGTCGAGCCGCACGACCGGAAGGTCCTCGTCGAGGGGCTCGAGATGATCCGCGAGATCTACCGCCAGCCTGCGTTCCGCGACCTGTGGATCGAGGAGACGCTGCCCGGCGGGCAGGACCTGGGCGAATTCGCCCGCACCCGCGGCGGGACGGTGTTCCACCCGACCAGCACCTGTCGCATGGGCAGCGATCCCGGTGCCGTCGTCGACCCCGCGTTGCGGGTGCGCGGCGTCGACGGCCTGCGGGTGATCGACGCGTCGGTGATGCCGTCGGTGATCTCGGCGAACACCAACGCGGCGACGATCATGATCGCCGAGCGCGGCGCGGCGCTGCTGCAGCAGGCCTGAGCGTGGGTGCAGTGGGGGCCGCGCCGACGCGGCCCCCGCGCGCTCACTCGTAGCGCGCGCCGGTCTCGAGCAGCGATGCGGTCCCGATCATCTCGTTGATGCCGTCGAAGTCGAGCATCTCGTCCTTCATCGGCAGCGTGCTCTGGTGGCGCTGCAGGCTGGCGTAGTAGCGCTTGAGCAGGTGGCCGACGGCCCGGGCGGTTCCGCCGGGGAAGATGACGATCCTGAAGCCGGTCTCGCCGAGCGAATCGGCGCTGCTGACCGGGGTCTTGCCGCCCTCGACCATGTTGGCGAGCAGCGGTACTCGCCCAGCGAAGCGCCGGCAGGCCTCCTGCATCTGCTCGGGCGTGCGCAGCGCCTCGATGAACAGTGCGTCGATCCCGCAGGCGAGGTACGCCTCGGCGCGTGCCATCGTCTGCTCCCACGATTCGACCGCCAGCGCGTCGGTGCGGGCGAGGATCAGCGTGTCGCTGGAGGCGCGGGCGTCGAGCGCCGCGCGCAGCTTGCCGCACATTTCCGCGGTGGGGACGACCGTCTTTCCGTCGAGGTGGCCGCAGCGCTTGGGGAA
The DNA here is from genome assembly GCA_050248115.1 of Lautropia sp. Classification (GTDB taxonomy): domain Bacteria; phylum Pseudomonadota; class Gammaproteobacteria; order Burkholderiales; family Burkholderiaceae_E; genus Lautropia. Next base: position 368,722 of record JBFWSZ010000002.1, on the reverse strand, counting down.
GGTCTGGTCCTCGAGCTGGATCATCGAGGCGCCCGCGCGCTCGAAGGTCCTGACGGTGCGGATCGTGTTCAGCGCGTTGCCGAAGCCGGTGTCGGCGTCGACGATCACCGGCGTGTCGACGCGTTCGGTGATCCGGGAAAGCGTGTCGACGACCTCGGTCGCGGTGACCAGGCCGACGTCCGAGCGGCCGAGCCGCATGTAGGCGATCGACGCGCCCGACAGGTAGAGCGCGTCGAAGCCCGCGTCCTGCGCGGCGAGCGCGGTGAACGCATCGTAGATGCCCGGGGCGAGGAGCACGCGCTGCTCGGCGATGCGCTGCTTGAGGGTGGGTCGAGTCATCGGGGCTTTCCTTCGTCGGTTCGTCGGGGCTCGCGGCCGAGCCGCTTGGCCAGTTGGTTGCGCAGGCCGCCCGCCTCGACCATGTCGAGCAGGAAGCTCGGCACCGGCTCGCAGCCGATGCGCTCGCCGTCGGCGGTGATCAGCGTCAGCGACCCGAGCTCGAATTCGATCTGCTCGCCGTCGCTGAACCGGGTCGCGCGCGGCGTGGTGAGGAGCAGCAGGCCGAGATTGAACGCGTTGCGGAAGAACAGGCCCGAGAACGAGGGCGCGATCACCGCGCGCACCCCCAGCGCGACGAGCACGCCGGCGGCCTGCTCGCGCGACGAGCCGATGCCGAAGTTGGCGCCCGCGGCGATCATGTCGCCGGGCCTGACGCGCGAGGCGAAGTCGGGTCGCAGGCCCTCGAGGCAGTGCGGCGCGATCGCCTCGATCGGCAGCTTCATGTAGGTGCCCGGCGCGAGCGCATCGGTGTCGACGTCCGCGGGCAGCGTCCAGATCCGGTGTCGGGTCGACCGCGTCGGGTTCATGCGAGCACCTCGCGCGGATCGGCGATGCGGCCGTGCAGTGCCGACGCCGCGACGGTATACGGCGACGCCAGCCAGATGCGGGCGCTCGCCTGACCCATCCGGCCCTTGAAGTTGCGGGCGGTGGTCGCGATCACGCGGCCGTCCGGCGGAATCGATCCCCCGTAACCGGAGCACGCGCCGCAGGCGGTGGGCAGCACCGAGGCGCCGGCGTCTCGCAGCGTCCCCATCACGCCTTCTCGTTCGGCCGCGTCCTGGTCGACACGGCTGGCGGGCGCCACCATCAGCTGCACGCCCGGGGCGACGCGCCTGCCGGCGAGCACGCGCGCGGCGGCACGCAGGTCCTCGAGCTTGGCGCCGGTGCAGGCGCCGATGTACGCGACGTCGACGGTCTCGTCGCGGTAGTCGGAGACCGCGCTGCTGTTCGCCGGGCTGTGCGGCGCCGCGACCTGGGGCGCGAGCATCGCGGCGTCGAAATCGTGCGTGATCGCAGACGCGTCGTCGTCGCCGTGCCACCGCTCGATGTCGATCGCCTCGGGCGGCACGCCGGTGGCCAGCAGCCAGGCGCGGGTCGTCTCGTCCGGGGCGACGAGCCCGACCTGCGAGCCCAGCTCCGCACTCATGTTGGCCAAGGTCATCCGTTCCTGCATCGACAGCGCCTGAACCGCCTCACCGCAGAACTCGACGGCCTGGTACTGCCCGCCGTTCATGCCGAAGCGCGAGATCATGTGCAGCATCATGTCCTTCGCGGTGACGCCGGCGCCGAGCCGCCCCTCCCAGCGCATCCGGTAGGTGTCCGGCACCCGGACCCAGATCTCGCCGGTCACGACCACGCCGAGCATCTCGGTGCTGCCGACACCGAACATGTACGCGCCGAAGGCGCCGCCGGTCGGCGAGTGGGAATCGCCGCCGACCGCGAACATGCCCGGGCGCAGGTGCCCCTTCTGCGGCAGCACGACGTGGCAGATGCCGATGCCGTCGTAGACGTGCGGCAGGTCCTGTTCGCGGGCCCAGTCGCGCGCGATCCGGACGATGCGGCGCGCATCCTCGCTCTCCTCCGGCACGTAGTGGTCCATCACCAGCACGACCTTCTGCCTGTCCCAGAGGCCGGCGCCGAGCTCCTCGAGCATCGGCTTGAGTCGTCGCGGGCCCGAGGAATCGTGGAACATCGCGAGATCGACGCGGCAGTTGACGATCTCGCCGGGCGCGACCGCGGTCCTGCCGGCCGCGGCGGCGATCAGCTTCTGTGCCAGCGTCATCGGCGCGGGCTGGTTCGTGGAGGCGGGTGGGGGTGTGGCGCGCGTCGTCATGTCATGACCAGAGGTTTTCGTTGACCGAGATGCGGGCATCGAGGCTGCCGACCTTCGATACCTCCATCTGGTATTCGTAGCGATCGGGGCGGTACAGGCCGTGCAGCAGCAGCACCGGCCGGTCGCCGACGTCGCGCACGATCCGCCGCACCGCGAGCAGCGCGGTGCCGACTGCGATCTCGAGCTCGGCGGCGACCGCCGCGTCGGCCTGGCGCGCCGACACGGTCTGCGTCGCGCGCCCGAGTGCGATGCCGCTGTCCTGCAGCAGCTGCAGGATCGGCTTCTTCGAGAGCTCGCGCCGCCCGAAGCCGGCGGCGAGCGCTTCGGGCACGTGCGTCGTGATCAGCGAGAGCGGGCCCTCGCGCGTGCTGCGCCGGCGCACCGCCTTCTGCACCAGCGTGCCGGGAGCGATCTGCAGCAGCTGCGCGATCGACGCCGGCGCCGGCATCAGCCGGATCTCGCGAACCAGCACCGTGGTGCGCATGCTCATCGCGAGGATGTTCTCGAGCAACCCGCTCAACCCGACGGCCGCGGTCTTCTGGGGCCCGGACTCGCGTCGCGCCGGATCGACGGCCCGGGGTCGCACGCGCGCGGGCCAGGTGCCGCGTCCGGGTTCGCGCACGATCATCCCTTCCTCGACGAGCTGCTCGAGCGCCCGGCGCACGGTGACGCGGCCGGCATCGAAGTGCCTGCTCAGCGCGATCTCGGCCGGCAGGCCGTCGTCGAACTGTCCTTCCTCGATCTGCTGCCGAAGCACGAGGTAGATCTGGTGGTACTTGGGCAATGGCAATGCAACCGACGATCCGGACATCTGGCTCGCGGTGCTCGCGCGCTGCAGCGTCGGGCGCCGCGCAGCCGCTCGTCCGACACCCGGCGGCGCCGAACGGGCGGCTCCCCGCGAGCCGAGGGCGGATGCGGCACGCTTCATGCCTAGCGTGCCGTGAACCCGCCGTCGGCGAGCAGCAGATGGCCGGTGATGAACGACGCCCTCGCGCTCAGCAGGAAACTGACGGCCTCGGCGATCTCCTCCGGGCGACCGAGCCGCCCCATCGGGATCGTCGCGTGCATCGCGTCGAGCGCCGCGGCGTCGGCGACGACGGCGGCGGTCATCGGCGTCGCGATGGGGCCGGGGCCGACCGCGTTGATCCGCACGCCGCGGGCCGCCCACTCGAGCGCGAGCGACTTCACCATCGCGTTGAGCCCCGCCTTGGACGCGGCGTAGGCGGCACCGCGCGGGTGGCCGACCTCGCCGATCTGGCTGCTGATCACGACGACCGACGGACGGATCCCCGGCGCGGGATCGACCATCCGGCGCAGCGCGGCGCGCACCAGGACGAAGGTCGCGTTCAGGTTCAACTCGATCGTCTCGCGCCATTCCTCGAGCCGTGTGTCCTCCGCGTGCTTCTTGTGGAAGATCCCGGCGCAGCACGCGAGACCGTCGAGCCCGCCGAGCAGCGCCGTGGCGCGATCAGGCAGCGACTCGCATCCGGCGTCGTCTCGAAGGTCCTGCACCAGGACGCCCGCCGTCGGCACCGTCTGCCGCACGACGTCTGCCTGCGCCGCGTCGAGGACGACCGCGGCGACGCGGGCGCCGCGGCGCGCGAGGACCGCGGTCGTCGCGAGGCCGATGCCCGACCCGGCGCCGCTGACGAGCACGCGGCGACCGAGCATCTCCTGGGGCGGCGGCGTCCGCTCGGACGCGCCGGGTGCGGATGCGGTCGATTCGCCGACCGCGGCTGGCGTGGCGTGCATGCTAGAGCCCAAGGTAGTTGCGACGCAGGTCGGGGTCGCGTGCGAGCGCGTCGGCGAGCCCCTGCATCGCGACGCGACCGTTCTCGATGATGTAAGCCCGGTGCGCGATCGCGAGGGTCTGCATCGCGTTCTGCTCCATCAGCAGGATCGACTGGCCCTCGCCGTTGATGCGTTCGATCAGTTCGAACATGCTCTCGACGAGCAGCGGCGAGAGGCCGAGCGAAGGCTCGTCGAGGATCAACAGCTCCGGCTCGCCCATCAGGCCGCGGCCGATCGCGAGCATCTGCTGCTCGCCGCCCGACAGCGTCCCGGCGGCCTGGGAGTAGCGCTCGGCGAGGCGCGGGAAGATCGTGACGACGCGCTCGAGGTTCTGCGCGCGGCGCGCGGTGGCGCGCACGAGGCTGCCGAGTTCGAGGTTCTCCCGCACGTTCAGGTTCGGGAACACGCGCCGACCTTCGGGGACGTGGATCAGGCCGCGTCGCACGATCTCGGTCGACGACATTCCGACGATCTCCTCGCCCTTGAAGCGGATCGATCCGGCGCTCGGCCTGACGAGCGCCGAGATCGTGGCGTTCAGCGTCGACTTGCCGACGCCGTTGCTGCCGAGCACCGCGATGATTTCGCCCTTGCCGACCTGCAGGTCGATGCCGCGCAGGATCTCGACGCTGCCATACCCGGCGCGCAGGCCCTCGATCTCGAGCAGGCGCGTGGCAGCGCCCGGTGCGCCCGGTGCGCCCGGCGCGCCCGGCGCGGCGGGCCCGTCGACGGCGATCGGGTCGGCGCTCAAGACGATGCCGCCTCTCGAGCATTCCTCCCGCGACCGAGGTAGGCCTCGACGACGGCCTGGTCCTCGACGATCGCCTTCGGCGGGCCGTGCGCGATGATCCTGCCGTACGAAAGCACGTAGATGTCCTCCGACAGGCTCATGACCGCGTGCATCACGTGCTCGATCAGCAGCACGGTGACGCCGCTGTCGCGGATCGCCCGGATGATCGGGATGATCTCGACGATCTCGGACGGGTTCAGGCCGGCCATCACCTCGTCGAGCAGCAGCAGCCGGGGACCGGTCGCGAGCGTGCGGGCGAGTTCGAGCCGCTTGCGCCCGGCGACGGTCAGGTCGGCCGCGGGCCGATCGAGCAGCGCCTGCATGCCGACGCGCTCGGCGGTACGCGCCGCATGTGCCCAGGCCTCGTCGCGGTCGGCGAAGCGCTGGTACGCGCCGACGGCGATGTTCTCGTGCACGCTCAGCCTGGCGAACGGCTGCGTGATCTGGAAGGTGCGGACCATGCCGCGGCGGGCGATGCGGTGCACCGGCCAGCCGGTGATGTCCTCGCCGGCGAAGTCGACGCGGCCGGCATCGATGCGCAGGAAGCCGGCGATCGCGGCGAACAGCGTCGTCTTGCCGGCGCCGTTGGGCCCGATCAGCGCGACGATGCGGCCCTCGTCGACGTCGAGACTGGCGTCGTCGACGGCACGCAGGCCGCCGAATATCTTCGTGAGGCCCGACACCCTGAGCATCAGGCCTCCTTCGCGGCGGCTGTGCGTCGACGCCGCCGGAAGAGGTCGATCAGCCCGTTGGGCAGCGTCGCGATGATCACGACGAGCAGTGCGCCGTACAGCACGAGCGACAGGCCCTGGATGGTGGTGAGCGCCCGCGTCGCGTCACTGAGCAGCGCGAGCAGCACCGCGCCGATCAGGGGCCCGTAGACGGTGCCCGCGCCGCCGATCATGCTCACGAGCAGCATCTCGACCGACTTGTCGACGCCGAAGACGATCGTCGGATCGATGTACAGGAAGTACTGCGTGAAGAACGCACCGCCGAGCGCGACGATCGCGCCGGAGAGCACCATCACCTTGACCTTCTCGGTGAAGGTGTCGATGCCGAGGGCGCGCGCGGCGTCTTCGTTCTCGCGGATCGCGGCGAGCCGTGCACCGAAGCGCGAGCGCTTCAGCCAGATCGCGATCGCGATCGAGCCCACGGTCAGCAGCAGCATCACGAAGTAGTAGCCGATGCGCTCCGGGAACTGGAAGTTCGCGGCCGACGCCTTGGCAGGGATCAGCATGCCGAGCCCGCCGCCGGTGATCTCGATCGAGTTCGCGACGATGCGAAGCACCTCGCCGAACGCGAGCGTGATCAGCGCGAAGTACGACCCCTTCAGGCCCGCTCTGAACGACAGCACGGCGATGATCCCGCCGACCACCGCGCCCGCGAGCGCGGCCACCGGAAGGCCGAGCCAGGGCGAGAGGCCGAGGCGCATCTGGACGATCGCGATCGCGTAGGCGCCGACGCCGAAGAACGCGACGTGGCCGAAGGAGAGCTGGCCGGCGAAGCCGCCGGCGATGTTCCAGCCCTGGCCGATGAACGCATAGAAGAGCGCCATCAGCCCCAGGTTCACTGCGAAAGGCGAATCGAAGACGAAGGGGTAGGCGATCGCGATCGCGAGCAGCCCGAGGTGCAGCGCCCAGCGCTCGCGAGCGGGCGTCGACACGGGAGTCGACCCGGCCGTCGACCCGGGCGTCGACACGGGCGGGGTGGCACCGGTGTTCACGCGCGCGCCCCGAACAGGCCAGACGGGCGAAACAGCAGGATCAGGATGAAGATCAGCGAGATGCCGATCTGTCCGAGGCTCTCGCCGAGGAAGAGTCCGCCGAAGGACTCGGTCAGTCCGACGAGCAGCCCGCCGACGATGGCGCCCAGGAAGCTGCCCATGCCGCCGAGCACGACGACGGTGAACGCGACCAGGACGAAGACGTGGCCGACGGTCGGCGACACGTAGAAGATCGGCATCATCAGGCAGGCGGCGGCACCGAGCGTCGCGATCCCGATGCCGTAGGAGATCGCGAATACCCGGTCGACGTCGATGCCGACGAGCCGTGCGCCGACACGCTCCTTGGCGACCGCCCTGATCGACTTGCCGATGTCGGTGCGGGCGATGAACACGCCCAGCGCCGCGCACAGCAGCATCGCCGCGGCGAAGGAGATCAGCTTGGGCAGCGGCACGTAGCTCGGGCCGACCTCGACCATCGTGTTCATGTAGTCGACGAGGATCACCCGCGAGTCGCCCTGGAAGAACATCAACGCCAGGTTCTCGATCAGGATCGACAGGCCCAGCGTGATCAGCAGGATGTTCTCGTCCTTGCCGTGCGCGAGGCGCCCGATCAGCCCCTTGTAGAGGAAGTAGCCGAACAGGTACATCGCCGGCACCATCACGACGAGCGACAGGTACGGGTCGATGCCGGCGAGGGTCAGCAGGTAGTAGACGCCGAACATCGCGAGCATCAGCATGCTGCCGTGCGCGAAGTTGATGATGTGCAGCACGCCGTAGATCAGCGTCAGGCCGCAGGCGACCAGCGTATAGATGCCGCCGAGCAGCAGTCCGTTGATCGCCGCGGCGCCGATGATCGATAGGTCCACTGGATTCTCCGCCTGCGGCCCGGCGTGCCGCGCCGGACCTCAGCTGCGCTTGGGACGGGGGAACACGGCCTTGGTCGACGCGACCTCGTCGGGCCAGATGACGTCGATGCTGTCCTTGGACGCCTGCAGCAGCGCGGCGCGCGCGCCGGTGTTCTGGCCGTTGACGAACTTCGTCGGACCGTAGGGCATCAGCTCGGGCGTCCAGGTGCTGGTCTCGAGCGCCGCGATCGCCTTCGCCTTGTCGGCGGAGGCCGCGCGCTCGAGGGCGTCGGCATAGCACATGACCGAGTTGTACGAACAGTAGACCTCGAAGGTGTACAGCCCGCCCTTGGCCTCGACGGCCTTCCTCTGCGCCTGCGCCTTCGGCGACTTGGGGTTGTACCAGTGGTTGAAGTCCATCATGTACTGCATCACGTCGGGCGCTTCCTTCAGGAACTTGAAGTTGAAGCCCCCGCCGAGCACCGAGAAGATGCCCGCGAGCTCGACCTTCTGCTGGTAGAGCGTGCGCGACAGCAGGACGTACTCGTTCTGGTAGTTGCTCATCATCACGATGTCGGGCTTGAGCGACTTGATGCGGAGCACCAGGTTGGAGAAGTCGCGCGTGGGCGTCGCGTGCTTGAGCGTGTCCTTGACCTCGAGCCTGATCCCGCCGAACTTGTCGGCGAGCTTCTTGGCGGTGCTGGTGCCGAACTCGGAGTCCTCGTGCACGATGACGACCGACTTCGCGGCGCCGCCCTTGTTGATGCTGTCCAGCCCCATGAAGGCGTCGTCGACGCACTTGCCGTTGCCCGGCGCGAGCCTGAACACGTTCTTGAGGCCGCGCGAGACGATCGCGTCGGACACGCCGACGTCGATCAGGAACGGCGTGCCGTACTTGGCGGCAGCCTGCGTCGCCGGCAGCGCGATCGCGCTCGAGAAGCACCCGACGTAGGCCGACACGCCGTCCTGCTGCATGCGCTCGACTTCGGATACCCCGATCTCCGGACGCGACTGCGAATCGCCGAGCAGCGCCTCGAGCTTGGCGCCACCCATCGCCTTGATCCCGCCGGCGGCGTTGATCTCGTCGATCGCCATCTGTGCGCCCATGCGCGACTGGCTGCCGCTGTACGCGAGCGCGCCGCTGACCGGGTGCACGAGGCCGACCTTCACTGCCTTGGGTTGCGCGAGCAGCAGGCCCGGCGCACCGAGGGCCGCGGTGGCGGCACCGGCCTGGAGCATCGAACGCCTGGAGGGGCTGGTCATCTTGGTCATGGTGTGGGTTCTCCTCGTCGGTCGGGATTCGGCGGCGTCTGGTGCGGGCACCGGTGCTGCACCGCCGCCTGCGCCCGGACACTGGACAATTGTTCCAACAATGGGACAATTGGAGCAGGTCGAACTTTGGACGCAAGTCCCAACGCTGTCAAGCATGCCCCGCGGACGCTGATGGATCACGCGCTCTACGACTTCGAACCCGCGCCCGCACGCACGACCCGGCGCTGGCCGGGCGGCGAGGGTCTCGCGGCCTTCGTCGTCGTGTGCCTGGAGCACTGGGAGTCGATCGCGCCCGAGGGCACCCTGCGCGACCCGCGCTTCGTCGGCGAGTTCGGCAGCTTTTCGCCCGACTACCGCAGCTGGACACAGCGCGAGTACGGACTGCGGATCGGGATCTTCCGCGTGCTCGATGTGCTGCGCGCCGCCGGTATCGTGCCGGCGATCGCCGCCAACGCGATGGTCCTCGCGCGGGTGCCGTCGCTGGTCGAGCGGCTCTCGGCGCAAGGCTGCGAATGGGTCGCGCACGGCACCGCCGCGACGCGGATGATGCACGCGCGCATGCCCGTCGACGCCCAGCGCGCGACGATCGCCGAGTCGGTCGCGGCGATCGAGAAGGCGACCGGCGTCCGGTGCCGCGGGTGGCTGTCGCAGGATCGCGGCGCCACGCCGCACACGGCGTCGCTGCTCGCCGAGGCAGGGCTCGCGTATACGCTCGACTGGACCAACGACGACGCGCCGTACCGGATGAAGACGGCGCCGCCGCTGCTGTCGGTGCCGTTGTCGGTCGAATGGGACGACGTCGAGTGCCAGTGGCTGCGCAACCAGACGCCCCGCGCGCACGGCCTGATCGCACGCGAAGCCTTCGATCGCCTGCGCGAGGAGGGCGAGCGCCATCCGCATGGCGCCTGCTTCGGGCTCACGCTGCATCCGTGGGTCTGCGGCATGTCCAGCCGCATCGCGGCGCTGCGCGACCTCGTCGACGCGCTGCGCCGGCAACCCGGCGTCTGGTGGACCACGCCGGGCGCCATCGAGCGCGCGTTCGGCGAGCCGGTGCCGGGTGCGCCACGAACCGAAGCTGCAACGGGAGACTGATCATGCAAGGCAATCGCACCGACGGCGCGCAAACCCCCGGCGCGCCCGACCCGGACTATCTCGACGAACTCGGCGCCTTCGCGGCCGGCCTGGCCTGGAAGGACTTCGAGCCGGCGCTGCGCGAGCAGGTCGGCTGGATCCTCGCCGACACGATCGCGGCGATCGTCGGCGGTGCACCCGAGCCCGAGATGCGCGCGCTGTCGGGCGCGCAGCCCGACATGCCGCCCACGGTCGCCGGCGCGACGCTGATCGGGACGGGGCGACGCGTCGGCGTCGACACCGCGGCGCTGCTCAACGGCACTGCCGGCACCTTTCTCGAGATGGACGAAGGCAACCGCTTCGCGCGGGGCCACCCGGCGATCCACGTGATCCCGGCGCTGATCGCGCTTGCGGAGTCGGGCGAGGCGACCGCCGAGGACTTCGTCGCCGCACTCGTCGCCGGGTACGAGGTCGGGTCGCGGCTCGGGTCGGCGAGCCGCCTGCGTGCGGCGATGCACCCGCACGGCACCTGGGGCACGATCGGCGCGGCCGTCGCCTGCGCGCGGCTCGCCAGGCTCGACGCGCGTGGCATGCGTGAAGCGATCAACGTCGCCTCGTCGATGACCACCGCGTCGTCCAAGCGCACGATGCTCGAGGGCGGACTCGTGCGCAACGTCTACGCGGGGCTGTCGAACCGGGACGGACTGCTGGCGCTGCGGCTCGTGCAGGCCGGATTCACCGGCGAGCGCGACGGTCCCGGGTCGCTGTTCGGCGGCATCGTCTCCGAGCACTTCGACCGCGAGGCGGCGGTGCGCGGGATCGGCAGCGAGTGGCACCTGATGCAGAACTACTTCAAGCTGCACTCGTGCTGCCGCTACAACCACGGTGCGCTCGACGCGGTCGACGCGATCGGCGCGCGCGGCGGCTTGCCGGCGCACGACCGCATCGCGTCGATCACCGTCACCACCTACGACCTCGCCGCCGAGCTCGACGACCCGGCCCCGCGCAACACGCTGGCCGCCAAGTTCTCGGTGCCCTTCGCGGTCGCGACCCGGCTGGTGAACGGCAGCAGCGCGCTGCCGAGCTTCACCTGGGAGGCGGTTCGCGACCCGGCGGTGCTGGCGCTGGCCGCGAAGGTACGTGTCGTCGAGGATCCGGCGATGACGCGCAGGCTGCCGCTCGAGCGGCCGGCGAGGGTCGAGATCACGCTCGACGACGGGCGCAGCGTGCAGGGCGAGGTGGGCGTGAACCGCGGCGACGATGCGGCGCCCTACGGTCGCGACGAACTGCGGGGCAAGTTCGGCATCCTCGCGGGCCGGGTGTGGCCGGCGTCGCACGCGGGCCGGGTGCTCGACGCGACGCTCGTGCTCGCGCAGGAGGCGAAGGGGTTGCGGGCGTGGCTGGACCTGCTGCGGGCCGGCCCCGATACGACGAAGGGGGCGGCATGATCAGGCTGATGGTGGTGCACGGCGCGGGCATGGAACTGCGCGGCAAGGTCGACGTCGAGATCTTCGGGCCGATGACGATGGACGACTACAGCGCCGCGATCCGTCGCGACGCCGACGCGCTCGGCGTCGCGGTCGAAGTGGTCCACACGCTCGACGCCGCCGAGCTGTGCGCGATCCTCGCGCGGCGCGCCGCCGACGGCATCGACGGCGTGATCATCAATCCGGCGGGCTTCACCGTCGGGCATCCGGCGATCGCCGACGCGATCAGGGCGACCGGCGTGCCGTCGGTCGAGGTGCACGTGTCGAATCCGGCCGCGCGCGGCGTCGCATCGAGCATCGCGCCGGGCACGACCTGCGTCGTCGCGGGATTCGGCGTCGGCGGCTACCGGCTCGCGATGCAGGGGCTCGTCGCGCTGATCGCCGCGCGCGGCGACGGTGGCTAGACGCCGGCCTGCACTGCCGGCTGCGCACCGCCGAAGCCGGCGTCCTGGAGTGCGCGAAACCGCTTCAGCGCTGCCTCGTGCGCGGCCTTCGCCGCCGGCGACGCCTCGTCGGCGAGCCTGGTTTCGGCGACGAAGTGGCCCCGGTCGCGCCCGCGCACGAGCAGCGCCGACGGCTGGACCTCCCCGATCGGGCGAACGCTCGCTGGGATGTAGCTGATCGCAAGCCCGATCCGGCGATCGTCGCTGTCGTTCCCGCCGGATGCGTGCACGAGGTCGGTGTGGTGCAGCGAGAGTTGGCCGGGTCCGATCGGGATCGGCACACCGGACTCGGCGTCGAAGCGATCGCTGATGCCCTGGCCGCGCCGGATCATGTTCATCGGGTCGGGCTTGTCGTCGTGCTCGAACGCGCCCCACCGGTGGCTGCCGGGCAGCACGCGCATGCAACCGGCGCGCAGGCTCGCGTCCGAAAGCGCGACCCAGGCCGTCACGTGCAGGTGCGGCTCCAGGTAGAAGTAGGTGCTGTCCTGGTGCCACCGGACGTAGGCCGGCGTTCTCGCCTCCTTGACGAACAGCGTCGAGTGGTAGACGAGGATGTCGGGGCCGATCACGTCCTCGACGGCATCGAGCACGCGCGGGTGGTGGACCAGCCGATCGGCCCATCCAAACAGCAGGTACGACTTCGACTTCTCGGGGAAGTCGATCGGGGCGCCGCGCGCACGCTCCCACGCCTCGAGCTCGCCGCGGCAGCTTGCGACCTCGTCGGGCGTCAGTGCGTCGACCGGGTGCACGAAGCCGTCGCGGTCGTACGCCGCGACCTGCTCGTCGGTGAGGATGCGTGGCATGGGCGGGTCTCCTTCGATGATCGGGGCAGGGGTTTCGGGGCCGGAGATTCAAGACCGGGCCGTCCGCGCGCGCCGGTCGGCCGGTTCAGGCGGCGTTGCCGCGCGCCGCGGCGAGCATCGCCTGGAGCATGTCCAGGCGCGGGTGCATCGGGACCGGATACGCCTTGCGGCTGTGCGACAGCCCGAGCGCGAGCGCCGACTCGGCCAGCTTGTAGCTGAGCGGGCCGGGGTTGACGATCGGCACCGGCAGGCGCGGCGCGAGCCACGCGTGCGCCTGGTGCATCGTCGTCGAGCCGAGGATCAGCACGTCCGCGCCGTCCTCGTCGACGGCGCGCCGCGCGGCCGCCTCGAGCAGCGGGAACACGCTGTCCTCCTTGCCGTCGAGCAGCGCCTGGTTGTCGGGCGGCACCTCGATCGCACGCACCGACGCGCAGGCATGGTGCAGCCGCAGTTCGTCGAGCGCCTTCTTGTAGAGCGGCTTCCAGCGGGCCGCCATCGTGATGATCGAGAAGCGGTCGCCCAGCGTCAGCGCGGCCAGCATCGAAGCCTTGCCCGGACCGAATACCGGGATGTCGAGCACCGAGCGCAGCGCGGCGACGCCCGAGTCGCTCATGGTGTCGATGCACACCGCCGCGTAGCCCTCGTCCTGCGCCCGGCAGCCCGCCTCGAAGATCGAGACGTCGGCGAGCGCGAAGTCGTGGTGGCTCGAGTAGTTGACCGGCCCGGCCTTGACCGGCCGGTAGTCGAACTCGAGGTCCGGACCGAGCTCGACGCTCGCGAGCTGCTGTCGGCGCAGCGCGAGGTGCTCGGCCGACATCGGGAACGGGACGATCACCAGGATGCGACGCGGCATCACGCGGCCTCCCGGGTGCCGGGCGCGACGTCGGCGCCGGCGAGTTCGTCGAGCGACGCACGCGTCGATCGCACGCGGCCGAACAGGCGCTGGAAGTTGCGCATCGTGTTGCGATGCAGTTCCTCGTGCGTCGTCGCGCAGGCGTCCTCCACCAGCGTCACCTGGTAGCCGCGGTCCGCAGCCTCGCGCGCCGTCGTCTCGACGCACATGTTGGTCGAGATGCCGGCGACGTAGAGCTGCTCGCAGCCGAGCGCCCGCAGCAGGCTGTCGATGCCGGTCGACGCGAAGGCGCCGATGGTGGTCTTGCGCACGACGAACTCGCCGTCGCGCGGCTTCAGTTCGTCGAGGATCTCGTGCTCGCGACTGCCGACGTGATTGGCGAACTCGACGAAGAGCGTGCGCATGTGCAGCGGGGCGTCGAGTGCGTCCGCGCGTGCCGCGCCGATCGTCACGTGCACGACCGGGCGGCCGAGCGCCGTGAAGCGCTCGCGCAGCGCGATCATGTTCGGCAGCACGCGGGTCTCGATCCGCTCGAAGCGGTAGTCGCCGAGCGTCGAGCCCTCGGCCGCCAGCTTGCGCGCGAGCGCGCCTTCGCGCGAGCCGGTGGCGTACTGCATGTCGACGATCACGAACGCGGCCTTCGCCGCGTCCACCGGACGATGCGGCATGTAGGCGGCGATGTAGTCGGCGGGCGCGGCGGCGCCGGCAGCCTGCGCGGCGCCGGTGCGGGTCGTGGGCGTGTCGTTCATCGGTGGGCTTCCTGTGTGTCGTGGTCGATCGGGCGCGGCGCGGTGTCGCCCGCCTGCGCCCGCCAGCATTCGACGATCTGCGAGCCGGTCGCGCACCACACGCCGTCGTGGTCGAGGATGTACGAGAGTGCGTCGGCGAGGTGGCGGATGCGGTGCGGCTGCCCCATGATGAAGGGGTGGACCGCGATGTTCATGACCTTCGGGCGCGTGGCGCCCTCGGCGTGGAGCGTGTCGAACTCGTCCCGGATCTTCTGCGCGAAACCGTCGGCCTCGAGGCCGCGTCGCCAGGCGATGCTGTCGTTGATCTCCATCGAGTACGGCAGCGACACGAGCGTGCCCTCGCGCACGCGGATCCACGTCGGCTCGTCGTCGTGATAGAGGTCGCACAGGTAGTCGATCCCCGCCTCGGCGACCAGGTCAGGGGTCGCGAGCGTGTTGGACGCCGCCGGGGAGAACCAGCCGCGCAGCGCGCTGCCGACGTGACGCCGATGGATCTGCGTGCACTCGTCGATCGCGGCGCGCTCCTCGGCCTCGGACAGGTTCCAGTGGTAGCGGGTGTTGTACAGGCCGTGCGACATCAATTCCCAGTTGCGCCCGATCATCGCCTGCGCGATCTGCGGGTACAGGTCGAGCACCGCCATCGACAGCGATACCGTGCAGCGGATCCGCAGCGCGTCGAACAGCTCGAAGAACCGCCAGACGCCCGCGCGGTTGCCGTAGTCGCGCAGGCCATAGCCGAGGATGTCCGGATGCGGCATCCTCGGCCAGGGGTCGCGCACCCGGATGTCGGCGGGCAGGAATTCATAGTGCTCGATGTTCGGCGCGATCCAGAGCGCGACTCGGGCGTTGCCCGGCCAGCGGATCGGCGCGCGCTCGTCGACCGGGCTGTAGACCAGCCGCTCGTGCATCGCTACCATCGGCCTCGACCCCGCCACTGGCGGCGGGGCCTCGAACGAGGAGTCAGTGCCGATGCCGGTCATACGCGCCACCCTGTTGCCGGGCTACGAGGAGGCCGTCGAGGCGCGGCTCGCGCAACGGCTGTCCGATGCCACCCGATCGGTCATCGATGCGCCGGCCGCCGGCACGACGGTGGTCGTCGAGCATGCATCGACCTATCGCCGCGACGACCGCACGATTCGCCGGGGCGGCGAGGTCCGGCCGGTGGCGTCGGTGCTGGTGCGCGAGTTCCTCGACATCATGCAGTCGCGCGACCTCGACGCCGCGAAGCGGCGGCTCGCGCCGGGCTTCGTGATGAACTTCCCGGGCAAGCAGGGCATGACCGAACTCGAGCAGCTGATCGAGCGGTCGAAGGGGCGCTATCGATCGGTGTCCAAGGTCTACGAGCGCTTCGACGAGTGCTGGCAGGGCGGCGTCACCGTCGTCTACTGCTTCGGCACGCTCGAGGGGCAGTGGCTCGACGGCTCGTCGTTCTCGGGGATCCGGTTCATCGACCGCTTCGAGGTGGTCGACGGCCTGCTGACCCGGCAAGACGTCTGGAACGATCTCGCCGAGTCCGAGGCGTTGCTCAAGCGCGGCGGCTGACGCCGCGTCGCGCCGCGGCGCCGCGGCGCGACGCGCATGCACGGGCGGCGTCGGGGCGCGACGCGCGCGTGCCGCTTCGCGCATCAGGCGGCCGGCTGCGGTGCGCCCGCCTTCCATGCATCGAGGATGTCCGCGCCGGTGGCGGCCCAGACGCCCTGGTGCTGCATGATGTGCGACAGCGCGGCCTCGAGCGCGCCGATGCGGTAGGGCTGGCCGATCACCCACGGGTGCAGCGAGATCGCCATGATCCGGCCTCCCTGGTCGGCGGACTCGCGGTAGAGCACGTCGAACTGGTCGCACAGCTGGTCGGTGAAGTCCTGCTCGGTGTGGTGGTTCTGCACGAGGATCGTGTGATCGTCGATGTCGATCGGGTGCGGCATCGCGTGGATCGTGCGCCCGCCGCCGCGGATCGGGTACGGCATGTCGTCGTTGACCCAGTCGCAGACGTAGTCGATGCCGGCCGCGGCGACCAGGTCGAGGGTAGCCGGCGACTCCGACTTGGCAGGCGAGAGCCAGCCACGAACCGCCTGTCCCGACGCCCGGCGCAGCACCGACAGGCTGTCGGTCACCAGCGCGCGCTCGGTCTCGACGTCGAGCCCCGCGTGGTGGAGGTGGTCCATGTCGAGGCCGTTGCCGATCACCTCCCAGCCCCGTCGCGTGCAGGCGTCGACGAGCGACGGGTAGCGTACCGCGACCGCCGCGTTGACGGCGACCGACGCCGGGATGCGATGCGCATCGAGCGCCTGCATGATGCGGAAGATGCCGACACGATTGCCGTAGTCGCGCAGCGTGTAGTGGCGCAGGTCGGGGTACGCGGTCTGCATCGCCCCCGGCGGCTTGAACGGCTTGCCGGCCATGTTCAGCGGAAACCACTCGAGCGCCGGCACGACCCACAACGCGACCCGCGCACCGCCGGGCCACGCGACCGCCGGGCGGCGTGGCAGCATCGACCAGTCGTAGCGGTCGTGGTCCATGCCGTGGCGGCGCAGCGGATAGTCGAGATAGCCGGCTGGCAGCGCAGGCGTGCTCATCGCAGGATTCTCCCGATGGGGTCGGTCGCGCGGGCGTGCGCGTGCAGCGGCGGGATCACGCGCCACCCCCGGGCGAGCGGGCGACCGGCCTCGCGGCGCCGGCGAATTCGTCGAAGTGGTGGTCGATGAAGTGCTTCGCGATCTCGCGCCCCGTCGCGAGCCAGACGCCGTCGTGACCGGCGATGTACGAGAGTGCCTCCTCGAAGGCGTCGATCCGGTACGGCTGGCCGACCAGGTAGGGGTGCAGCGGAATGCACATGACGGTGCCGCTCCGCTCGCCCTCGGCGTACAGGCGGTCGAACTGGCGCTTCAGGATGTCGCCGTAGCGCCGCGGCTGGACCAGGTTGACGTTGTAGACGATCGTGTCGTTCATCTCGAGCGAGTACGGGATGCTCGCGAGGCGGCCCGAGCGCGTCTTGACGGGCCCCGGCTGGTCGTCGTGGAACAGGTCGCAGACGTAGGTCAGCCCCATCTCGGCGACCAGATCGAGCGTGCGGTCGGTGTACGTGAGTGCCGGCGCGAGCCACCCGTCGAGGCGCTGCCCGGTGTGCTTGCGGATCGTGTCGATCGAGTCCTGGATGACGGCGCGCTCCTGCGTCTCGTCCATCCCCATCAGGTAGCGGGTGTTGTAGGTGCCGTGCGAGTAGAACTCCCAGCCTTCGTCGGCGCACGCGCGGATGACCTCGGGATGGTGGTCGCACATCGCGACGTTCAGCGACACGCTGCCGCGAACGCCGCACCGCTTCATCGCGTCGAGCATGCGCCAGAAGCCCACGCGGTTGCCGTAGTCGCGGTACGCGTAGTTCTGGACGTCCGGCGCGGGACGAGGCCATGGCGCACGCGCCGGGTTGCGCGGCGGATCGAGCTCGTAGAACTCGATGTTCGGCGCCACCCAGAACGCGACGCGGGCGCCGCCGGGCCAGCGGATCGTCGGGCGGTCGTCCCAGGGCAGGTAGTCGTAGAGGTCGGGGTCTCGCTTCAACGTGATCCTCCGGCCGGTTTCGCCGGCACCTGCTTCAGCTGCTCGAGCGTCTCGGCGACGCTCAGCACGTCGGCGTACTTCACCGCCATGTCGTAGAGGTTCGCGAAGTGCGGGCTCTCGTGCTTGTCGGCCACGCACTCCTCGGGCACGATCGTGCGATAGCTACGCGACAGGCTGTCGACGACGGTGGCACGCACGCAGCCCGAGGTCGACCCGCCGGTGACGACGACGGTGTCGACCCCATGGAAGTTGAAGATCGACCCGAGGTTCGTCTCGAAGAACGCGCTGGCCATCCGCTTGTTGACGATGATGTCGCGCACGCGATCGATCTTCAGCGCGTCGTCGAACTCGGCGCGGCGCGAACCGACCTTGATGTTCTGCAGCGAATCGGGCGTGTCGCTCCGGGTGCCCCAGATGCCGCAGTCCTCCCCCGATTCCATGTACGCGACGTAGGTCCACACGACCGGGAAACCGCGCGCGCGGAACGCCTCGGCGAGCGCATTCACGTGCTGCAGCTGCTTCGGGTCGGTCTGGTAGGCGGTCGGGTACTCGCCGACGCAGGTGTACGCCTTCTGCAGGTCGATGTTGATCAGCGCCGGCATGCGCCCGAAGCCGAAACGCTTGCGCGCGGCCGGCGTGCCGACGGTGGCCTTCAGGTCGGCGTAGAGTTCACGGGCGGTCTTGTTCGATTCCTGCATGTCCTCGCCTTGCCGGGCCCGATGCCCGCTGTCGAACGAAGATCATGCAACGTCGCGTATTGTCCTGTCAATGGAACAATGTTCGCTTCGGGGCGGGGTCAGCGCAGCGGCGCGAGCACGCGCCCGAGCCACTGCCCGATGGCCGCGATCTCGGCCTGGCAGACTTCGTGGCCCATCGGATATTCCTGCCACTGGACCGGGTGGCCGTGTGCCTGCAGCGTCTGGCGCGAACGCCGCGCGAGATCGATCGGGATCACCGCATCCTGCGTGCCGTGCGTCATGAAGATCGGCGTGTTCAGGTTGGCGTCGGTCTGTTCGGCGCGCAGGCTCGACGCGAGCCCGAGGTAGGTCGACAGCGCGAGGATGCCGCCGAGCGGCAGCGCCTGCCGAAGGCCCGACTGCAACGCGACGACGCCACCTTGCGAGAAGCCGGCGAGCACGACGCGGGTCGACGCGATGCCGCGTGCGACCTCGCGCGCGAGCAGCGCGTCGACCGCACGCTGGCTCTCGCGAATGCCGGCCTCGTCCTGGTCGCGTTCGCCGAAGCCGGCGATGTCGTACCAGCCGGGCATCCGCATGCCGCCGTTGATGGTGATCGCGCGCATCGGTGCGTTCGGGAACACGAACCGGATCGCGCTGCCCTCGGGCAGCGGCAGCAGCGGCACGACCGGGTCGAAGTCGCTCGCGTCCGCGCCGAGGCCGTGCATCCAGATCACCGCGGCGTCGGGTGCGGCACCCGGCGCGGGGACGACGTCGCGCTCGAGGCAGGGCAGTAGCTCGCTCATCGTTCGAGTCTATCACCCGCGTGTCGCGTGCCGCCGCTCGCGCGGCCCCGCGTTTTGGGTATCCTGGGCGGCATGAAGCCCATCGCCGCCGCAGTCCGCGACCGCCCCGCCGACCAGACGCCGGCGTCGAGTGCGCACACGCACGCGCGTGCCGCGCGCCCCGACCCCCGGCGCAGGCTGCTGTCGAGGGCGGCGCTCGCCGCCGCGGTCGCCGGCGGCGGTGCGGCCTGCGCGGGCCCCGTCGTCAATGCGACGCCGGCCGATGCGCGTCGCGCCGGCGGCGCCTCGCGCGGCGAGGCCGTGCCGCCCGAGGCGCCGAAGCGCGCCCCCGGGCGCGAGCGCGACGCGCGACCGCCGACGTCGCCGGCCGAATGGCTGCTGCATCCGGGCGAGCGATCGATCGACGTGCCGGACGACTATCTCGGATTGCACTCGGACCACGGCTTTCGCGACGACACGCCCGCGCCGACCTACCGCTACGACGCGATCCGTTCGCTCAATGCCCACGACAAGGACGGCTATCCGCTGCTGCACTGGGACATGATCGAACGCGAGCCCGGTCGCTACGACTGGCGGCACCTCGATCGATGGCTCGAGCTCCACCCGGGCCGCACGCGGATCTGGGTGCTGTTCGGCTGCCCGCCGTTCTACCAGAAGTATCCGGGCGAGCGCTGGCACTGGCCTTATCGCCCCGGCGGCGGCTCGCCCCCGCGCGATCCGGAGGCGGCCGCGGCAATGGTCGCGGCGCTGCTCGCGCGCCACCCGCGCGCGTTCCGCTTCGTCGAGCTCTGGAACGAGCCCAACTTCGGGTGGGACGAGCGCAGCCTGCGCGAGGGGCGGTGGCATCCGGCGTCCGGCAGGCCCGGGTATTTCACCGGCACGCCGGCCGATCTGGCGGCGCTCGCGCGCGCCGTGCGCAAGGTGCTGCCGCCGCAGGTCCGGCTGCTGTCGGGCGCGTGGGAGGGGCAATGGCGCGATCCCGGCCCGAGCAACTCGCTGCTGCGCTTCGCGCGGGCGCCGGATGGGGCAGGCGGTCTCGGGCGCGACCACGTCCAGGCGCTCTCGGCGCACAGCTACATGCACGGCCCGGATCCGAACACGATGATCGCGGTGCTCAAGGGATACCGCGACATGTTCGCGCGCGCGGGCTTCGCGCCCGGACTCGAACGCCACCTGTCGGAGTGCGGTGCCGAGGCACCCTATGCGTGGACGCGGTCGAGACCGGCGGCGCCGCAACGTCGCGCCGCGATCCTGCGCTGGATCGTCGTGCCGGCGGCACTCGGCTGGCGCAGCGCCTACCTCTACAAGCACTCGCTGCTCGAGACGCTGGGCGATCCGGCGCGGGACCCCGCGGTCGCGGATGCGATCGACGAAGGTCGCGAGATGGTCGTCGGGCGCCGGATCGTCGCGGCGGCCCGCCTCGACGACGGGCGGATCTGGCTGCACTTCGCCAGCGGCGCGGATGCGGTGATCTGATCCGGCGGGAGGTCCCGTCGTCGGGCGCGCGCGTCGGCGCCGGCATGGCGCCGGCGCGGACGCGCCCGGATCGGACGAGCGCGTCAGGACTTGAGCGTCAGATCAGCCAGGTCGTGTTGTCGCCGAAGACGACGAACACCCGGCCGTCCTGGAGCACGCCGGCCTCGCGGATCGTCTTGCCCGGCAGCATCCGGTTCACCTCGTCGATCGCGGCCGAGATCTCGGGCGTGCTGGCCGGATAGCCGATGTGCTCGCTGTCGTGCGCATAGAGTGCGGCGACCTTGTTGCCGTACGCGGCCGACAGCGCCATCCAGCGCTTGATCGTCGTCGCCTTGACCGATGCGCTGAGCGTCGGGCCGTAGCCGTCGCCGAAGCCCATCTCGGAGTTGTGACGATCCCAGTTGGACTTTCCGATCGCCGCGAGCGTCCTGATCGCGCTCTCTTGGTTGTCCATCAGGTCGTCCATGCCGGTGTTGTACGCATAGAAGTGGAACGAGAAGCCGTCCGCCCACTGCTTGCCGATGCCCCCGGCGCCGTCCGATGCGTTGGCGTACTCGACGTTGTCCGCCCAGACGCTCGGCGCCGAGTACCACTCGACGAAGGCCGGCCACAGCACCTGGATGCCCGGGTCGACGGCCTTGGCCGTCTGGTAGACCGTCCGGCCCACCGCCGCCAGGTCCGCCGCCGTGTTTCGCCAGTACGCGTAGCCCTGGAAGTTCGGCTCGTTCCAGATCTCGAACTTCTGGATGCGGCGCACGCCGTCGCCGTTGTAGCGACGGACCAGCGCGTCGACGAACTTCTGCACGCAGGTCAGGCTCGACGGCTTGCTGTCGCCGCCGGCGCGGTTGTACAGGTCCTTGATGCCGAGGTTGCTCGAACACCATGCGGGCGTGCCGTACAGCGTGTAGATGATCTGCTTGCCGGCGTTGTGGTGGGTGCTGACCCAGTTGTCCATCTTCGACCAGTCGTACACGCCGTCGGCGGTGTTGATGCCGTACCAGAGGATCCCCAGCGAGGTGTTGTCGCCGTAGTAGTTCAGGCTGCGCACGGTGCCGTAGCCGTAGGTCGGCGCGGCCGAGGCGCCCGGCCAGAAGTGGGTGTGGATGCCGGTGAACCCGGCCGGCACGACGACCGGACCGCTCATCGGCACCTTGCGACGATACGAGACCGGCGGCGCGGTGGGCGCGGCGGCGGTCGTCACGACCGGTGCGGCAGTCGAGCCGCCGGCGTTCGCGGCGACTGGCGAGGGCGACGGGGAGGGGGAGGGCGCAGGTGCAGGTGCCGGCGCGGGGGATGCAGCGGGGCCGTTCGCCGCCGGCGCCGGCGTACCGGCCGCCGCGGCGACGTCGTCGCCGCGCTGCATCGTGAAGCTGCCGTCGTTCGTCGGGGCCGACGCGGCCGTCGCGACGGTGCCCGCACCGGCTGGCGCGTCGCCGGCCGACATCGGGCTCGCGGGGGCGGGCGACGGCGCGGGGGCGGCCGACGCGGCCGGCGTCGCCGCCACCGACGATGCGCCGACGGCGGCGTTCTCCTGGAAGGACACGGCGGCCGGCGACGCGAAGCCTGCGCCCGACGCGGAGCCCGCCGTCGCCGGATCGTCGCCGCGCGTCAGGCCGCGGGCGCGGACCGCCGCCGCGGTCGACGCCGACCCGGACGCCGACGCCGACGCCGTCGTCGCGATCGGCGCGCTGGCCGATCCGTGGCCGGCGGCGAGCACGCCTTGGTCGCCGATGTCGTCGCCGCGCTGCAGGCCGGTGCCCTTCAGCGTCGCGCCCGAGGCGAGCCCGGCATCCGCGGCGGCCGTCGGATCGCTGCCTTCGCTGCCGCACGCAGCCAATCCGAGGACGAGTGCGCCGGCAATCGCAAGGCGCGGGAACGAGACCTGGTGCATGGGATCTTCCCCTTGATGCTGTGACTTCGGTCACGCACTCTAGGGGGGGCAACCCGACACTTCCCATCGGCGACCCCGTCGGCGGTCGAGGCTGGCGGACGGGTGGCGGTGGCAGCGCCGGCCACGGCAGCGCGCGGTGACGCGCGCGGCGCGTCGGGCCGAAGGCAGGCGACGAGCCGGCGCGGGGTGGGTCTAGCGACCGGCGGTCGCTGCCGCGCGATAGGCGGCGATGCGCTGCTTCAGGCCGGGCAGCGAGGCACTGCGGACCAGGTTCGCGAGGTCTTCGTCGGACCGGTCGGCGCGCGTGGCCCGCCGCAGCCCGCGCGCGAGCGACGACGACACTGCCGGCGCCGCGAACGCGCCGAGCCAGGCGCGCGCGACGGCCGGTGCATCGGCAGCGGCGTCGCCTGGGTCCGTGCTCGGCAGGCCGTCGACGCCGACGAGGCCCGTCGCCACCGCCTGCGCGAGGTCGAGGTGGCGCGCCTCGACGAGGATGCCGCGTGCGGTGTCGCTGCCGACGCGCTCGGCGAGCCGCCGGGTGCCGAGCAGGATCCCGAACTGCACGCCCGGAAAGCGGAAGCTGGCACCGGGCAGCGCGCCGCGCCGTTCGCAGGCGACGACCAGGTCGGCGCCGGCGCCCCAGCTGCGTCCGTGCGCGAGGCAGGCCGTGCGGATCGGTGCGTGCCACAGCAGCGAGAGCAGCGTCTCGATGCGCACGAGCCGCAGCAGCATGTCGCCGTCGCTCGACTGCTCGAGGTCGGAGAGGTCGAGCCCGGTGCAGAAGTTGCGGCCGCGGCCGCAGAGGACCAGCGTGTCCAGCGCCGGATCGGCGAATGCGCCTTCGACGGCGGCGATCATCGATTCGACCAGCGGCGCCGACAGCGCGTTGCCCCTGTCGGGCCGGGCGAGTTCGAGCAGCAGCGTCGCGCCGTGCCGGCTCGTCGCGATCACGCGCGCCGCTCCCGGATCGCGTCGCCGTCGGCGCCGAGCGCCGGTACCCGCGTGTCGACCGGCACCGCGGCGCCGTCGAAGCGCACCGGGCTGCCGACGGTGCGGGTCTCGGTGCCGCCGGGCAGCGTCATCGGCCGCACCAGCTGAAGGTGAGCGGCCTGTGCGTCGGCGAGCGCCTCGGCATAGCGGTTGATCGGCGCGCACGGCACCCCCGCCGCCGCGAATCGTGCAAGCCACTCGCTCGCGCCGCGCTCGACGAAACGCGCCTCGAGCAGGTCGCGAAGCGCGACCTGGTGCATCGCGCGCAGCGTCGGCGACTTGAATCGCGCGTCGTCGCGCAACGCCGGCAGCCCGACGATGTCGCAGACCTGGGCCCACAGCTTGTCGTTGCCGGCGGCGATCACGAAGAAGTCGTCCTTCGACCGGTACGCCTGGTACGGCGCGTTGCGCGGGTGCGCGCTGCCGAGCTTGACGGGATCGCGTCCGGTGCCGAAGTACTCGCTCGTCTGCAGCGCCGAGATCGCGAGCGTGGTCGCGAACATCGGCACGTCGACCCGGGCGCCGGCGCCGCCGGCGCGCACGCGTGCGACGACCGCGGCGATCGAGTACGCCGCGTACAGTCCGGCCGCGAAGTCGGCGAGCGGCACGCCCGCCTTGACAGGCGCGCCGTCGGGCTCGCCGGTGACGCTCATCACGCCGGCCATCGCCTGGATCGTGACGTCGAAACCGCCCTGCGAGCCGCGGGGCCCGTCCTGCCCGAACGCGGAGATCGAACAGTAGACGAGCGAGGGCTTGCGCGCGCCGAACCAGTCCCAGCCCAGCCCGAGTCGCTGCATCGCGCCGGGGCGGCTGTTCTCGAGCAGCACGTCGGCCTCCAGCACGAGCGCGCGCGCGAGATCGCGGTCGGCCTCGCGCTTCAGGTCCAGCGCGATCGACCGCTTGCCGCGGTTGATCGACGCGAAGTTCTCGCTGAACCCGTTGGACAGCGGTGGCCAGGTGCGCATCGCGTCGCCGCCGGGCGGCTCGACCTTGATCACCTCGGCGCCGAAGTCGGCGAGGAGCATGCCGGCGAAGGGGCCCGACGCGATCTGGCAGAACTCGACGACCTTCAGGCCGGCGAGCGGGCGCGTCGGGTCGAACGCGGCCGCGGGCTCGGGGGCCGGCGCGGCGGCAGTCGTGGTGGCGGGCGCGGCGGGCGTGGCGGGCGTGGCGGGCGTGGCGGCGGGTGCGGCAGGCTGCGGGGCGGGTTCGCGGGCGCCCGGCGCCGGCGTCGACGCGGCCGCGCCGGCGCCGAGCGCCGCCGACATCGCGGCGACCACCGCGTTCAGCGCCTTCAGCGGCCGCACCATCACCTTGAAGCGCGAGATGCGCGACTGTGCGTTCCAGTCGATGATGTCGATGCCCTCGACCGTCAGCCCGTCGACCTTCGTCTCGAACTCGAGGACCGCGGAGTCCGCGCCGACCCACTGCCGCACGTAGCGGAAGTGCTCGTTGCACAGCACCTGCATCGCCGCGGCGAGATACGCGTGCGTCAGCGCGCGGCCGGTCTGCGGCGCGTGCACCGCCGGCGATTCGAAGACCACGTCTTGCGCGAGCAGTGCGTCGAGCCCGTCGGTCGAGCGGGCGCGCACGAGCGCGTGCCAGCGCTCGAGCGCGGCCGGGGCGGGGTCGGGGCGTTGGTTCATCGGCAGGGTCCGCTGTGTCGAAAGCAGCCGAGTGTACCGGGCCGGACGCAGGCGCCGGCGCTATCATCGGCATCCCGTCCCGCGAGTATCCAGGCCATGGCCATCTACGAACTGCGAACCTACCAGGCGATCGTCGGCAAGATGCCCGAGATCGTCGAGCTGTACAAGAACGAGGGCTGGCCGGCCCTCGAGAAGCACCCGAAGCGGCTCGTCGGCTATTTCGTCGGCGACATCGGCGCGATGCACCAGCTGATCCACCTCTGGAAGTTCGAGGACGACGCCGACCGGCGCGCCTTCTGGAACGGGGTGTTCTCCGACCAGACGTTCATGGCTTTCGCGAAGAAGCTGCGCCCGATGCTGCTGTCGCAACAGAACCAGCTGATGACGTCGGCGCCCTGGGGCCCCTCGCCCTGAGCGGCCGGCAGACCGGACGCTGCCGATGCGCACCTTCGAGACGCTGCTGCTGGACGTCGCCGACGACATCGCGACGATCACGCTGAACCGGCCCGACAGGCTGAACGCGTTCACCGCGCAGATGCGCGTCGACCTGGTCGATGCCTTCGATCTCACCGACGCCGACGACGCGGTGCGCGCGGTGATCGTGACCGGCGCCGGGCGTGCGTTCTGCGCCGGCGCCGACCTGTCCGCGGCCGGCAGCACCTTCGACTATGCGCAGCGCGACAACGCGCTGCGCGAGTCGCTGAAGGTCGGCGAGGTGTACCGCGACGGCGGCGGCATCGTCACGCTGCGCATCTTCAGGAGCCTCAAGCCGGTGATCGGCGCGATCAACGGCGCCGCCGTGGGCGTCGGCGTGACGATGCAACTGCCGATGGACATCCGGCTCGCGTCGAGCGATGCGCGCTTCGGCTTCGTGTTCGGGCGCCGCGGCATCGTGCCCGAGGCCGCGTCGAGCTGGTTCCTGTCGCGCGCCGTCGGCATGCAGACCGCGCTCGAATGGTGCTTCACCGGACGCGTCTTCGACGCGCAGGAAGCGTTCGCGCGTGGGCTGGTGCGATCGGTGCACGCCCCCGACGCGCTGCTGCCTGCCGCACGCACGCTCGCGCGCGAGATCGCCGACCACACGGCGCCGGTGGCGGTCGCGCTGACGCGCCAGATGCTCTGGCAGATGGCGGGCGAGGACCACCCGATGAAGGCGCACCGCATCGACAGCCGCGGGATCCAGTCGCGCGGACGCTCGGCCGACGTCCGGGAGGGCATCGAGTCGTTTCTCGCGAAGCGTCCGGCGGTGTTTCCGGACCGGGTGTCGCGCGACATGCCGGATTTCTGGCCATGGCGCGAGGAGCCGCCGTTCGCGTAGCGCGGGTGCCTGCCACCCGCTCGCCGGGAGGGTGGCTTCGGCGCGGGGCGGGCCGAAGGGTGTAAGGTCGGCGTTCGTCGACGAAAGAGAACAGGAGCAGGTTGATGAAAGTGCAGGAACTGATGAGTCGCGACGTGCGGCTCGCGCGTCCGGAACAGACCATCCGGGACGTCGCGCGGCTCATGCAGAGCCAGGACATCGGGGCGATGCCGGTCGAGGAGAACGACCGCCTCGCCGGCATGATCACCGATCGCGACATCGCGGTGCGCGCGGTCGCCGCCGGCCATGGCCCGGACACGCGCGTCTCCGAGGTGATGACGCGTGGCATCAAGTACTGCTTCGACGACCAGGAGCTCGACGAGGTCGCGGCGAACATGGCCAAGCAGCAGTTGCGGCGCATGCCGGTCGTCAATCGCGAGCGCCGGCTGGTCGGCATCCTCGCGATCGCCGACGTCGCGCGGCGGGAACTCGACGCGGCCACCGCCAAGGCGATCGAGGGGATCTCGAAGGCCTGAGGCGGCCGGTCCGCAGGCGCTCAGCGCTCGATCCGGCCCAGCCTGACCATCGTCGTGCCGATCTTGAGGTGTGCCATCGACGGCATCACCAGCACGGTGTCGTCGTAGGGGGCGCGCACGAGCGTGTCGCCGTCGTGCGCGATGAGGTCGCCCTTGCGGGGCACGACCTCGAGGCCCGCGAACGCACGGGCGAAGCGAAAGTCAAGGCTGTGCGCGACGACCGCTTCGGTGACCCGGATCACCTGCTGGCGCGGCGCCGGTGACAGTCCGACGCCGGCGAGCAGCGGATCGATCGTCGCCGCGTCGAAGCTGCCGGTGACGCGCAGGAAGCGCAGCATCGTGTCCTTCGCGACGAGCGCCGCGCTTCGCTCCCAGTGCTGGCCGCATTCGATCAGGATCGCGGTGCGGGCGTCGCCGGGATCACCGAAGGGGCCGCGCTCGATCATCCGCAGGCCCGCCGGATGCCCGGTGTCGATCAGCAGGTCCGCGGGCACCCCGAGCCGGCGGGCGTAGGCGGCGCTCTTCTCGCCGCCGCGCCCGCTCGCGCCGCACACCATGATCGGGCGGCACGCGTCGTGCATCGAGTGGATGTCGAGCAGCAGGTCGGCGGCATCGACGAAGGGGCGCAGGGCGCGGGCGCGCCGCAGCTCGACCGAGTCGCGCGAGCCGAGCAGCGCGTCGTCGGCCCACACGCGGTTGTAGTCCTCGTCGACGTAGCGGCTGCGGTCCGGATCGGCCGGGTCCCAGCGCGCGTAGGCGTCGACGTTGGCGAACGCGAGCGTCAGTCGCCCGGCCGCCGGGCGGAGCGGGACGGTGCCGGGCGCGGTGCCGTGCATCAGGTCGAGCAGCCAGTCGAGCGCGATCGCGCCGCAGATCTCGTTGCCGTGCGTCAGCGCCTGGACCATCACCTGCGGCCCGGGTCGGCCCGAATCCCAGGACCACACGTATCCGGTACCGGTGTTGCCCGCCTTCCAGCGGGCGATGTCGGGAGCGTTGAGTTCGATGGGTCGCAGGGTCATGGCGGAGATGGCGGTGGCGAGGTGGTGGGGGTGAGCGCGGACCGGGGCGCGGGGGCCGTGGAAGGGGCATCCGGTGCGTCGGGCGACGCCCGCGCGACGTCGTTCAGGTGGCACGCCGACATCCGCTGCGGCGCGATCTCCCGAAGCGCCGGCACCTCGGTGCGGCACCGGGGCATCGCGTGCGGGCAGCGCGGGTGGAAGTGGCAACCCGGCGGCGGCGCGAGCGGTGACGGAATCTCGCCGGCGATCGGCGCGTAGTGCCGGCCGCGTCGGTCGAGGCGAGGGACCTCGGCGAGCAGCGCCTGCGTATACGGGTGGTTCGGCGCGTCGTGGACGTCGGCGACCGGCCCGGATTCGACGATGCGCCCGAGGTACATCACCGCGATCCGGTCGGAGACGTGACGCACGACGCCGAGGTCGTGGCTGATGAAGACCATCGTCAGCCCGAGTTCGGCGCGCAGCGCCATCAGCGAATTGAGGATCTGGGCCTGCACCGACACGTCGAGCGCGGCGACCGCCTCGTCGCACACGAGCAGACGGGGTTCGACCGCCAGCGCGCGCGCGATGCCGATCCGTGCGCGCTGGCCACCCGAGAACTGGTGCGGATAGCGGCGCGCGTAGCTCGCGTCCAGGCCCACGCGCTCGAGCAGCGTGCCGACGCGCTGCCGGGCGTCGGCGGCCTGGATCATGCCGTGGGCGAGCGGCGCCTGCAGGATCGCGTCGCCGATGCGCATCCGGGGATTCAGCGACGCGAACGGGTCCTGGAAGATCATCTGGATCGGCGGCCGCCGGCCCGGCTCGATCCTGACCGGCTTGCCGTCGAAGCGGATCTCGCCGTCGCTCGGCGGGTAGAGGCCGCAGATCAGCCGGCCCAGCGTCGACTTGCCGCATCCGGACTCGCCGACGAGGCCGAGCACCTCGCCGCTGCGCACCGCGAGCGACACGCGGTCGACCGCGTGGACGGTCTCGTTCGCGGCGACCGCCCCGAAGGCGCCGCCGACCCGCGCGACGAAGCGCTCGATCGCGTCGCGCCGCCTGACGAAACGGCGCGACACCCGGTCGACGACGAGCAGCGGGACGGCCGGCGCGGCGGCAGCCGAAGGCGGGTTCATCGCGCGATCGGATGCAGGCACCGCCAGCTCCGCTCGCCGTCCAGCGTCTCGGCCACTGGCTGCGCGCAGTCGGCCTGCGCCCGATCGCATCGCGCGCGGAACGCGCACCCCGCGGGGAGTCGCGCGAGCGACGGCGCCATGCCGCGGATCTGCCGCAGCGGCCGGCCGGGCGGGTTGTTCGCCGGCACCGAGTCGAGCAGGCCGCGTGTGTAGGGGTGCCGCGGGTCGTCGAGCACGCGGGCGACGGGTCCGGCCTCGACGACACGGCCGGCGTACATCACCGCTACGCGGTCGGCGAGCCCGGCGACGACGGCGAGGTCGTGGGTGATCCACACGAGCGCCGTGCCCGCGTCGCGCACGAGTTGCTGCATCTCGAACAGGATCTGACCCTGCACGGTGACGTCGAGCGCGGTCGTGGGCTCGTCGGCGATGATCAGCGCCGGCCGATTGAGCAGCGCGATTGCGATCGCGACGCGCTGGCGCATGCCGCCGGAGAACTGGTGCGGGTACTGCTCGAGTCGCTCGTCCGGCGACGCGATGCCGACGCGCGCCAGCGCGTCCCGGCATCGTTCCCGCGCGGCGCGGCGCGAGACGGGTGCGTGCGCCATCAGCGTCTCGATCATCTGCGTATCCACGCGCAGCACCGGGTTGAGCGTCATCATCGGGTCCTGGAAGATCATCGCGATCCGGTTGCCCCGCAACCCGCGCAGCGTCGATTCGTCCGCGCCCACCAGGTCCGCGCCCTCGAACACGACACGCCCGCCCGCGATGCGGCCCGGCGGATCGATCAGCCCGAGGATCGAGAAGCCGGTCACCGACTTGCCAGAGCCGGATTCGCCGACGAGGCCGAGGATCTCGCCGGCGCGAAGCGAGAACGACACCTCGTCGACCGCGCGCAGCGTCCCGTCGCGCGTGTCGAAGGTGGTGACCAGGCGCTCGACCGCGAGCAGCGGTGCGGGGTCGGGCGCGGGCCGGCCTGGGCCCTCGCGTCCGTTCAACGCGACAGCCTCGGATTGAGCACGTCGCGGAGCTGGTCGCCGACCAGGTTGATCGACAGGATCGTGAGCAGCAGCGCGATGCCGGGGTAGACGGAGATCCAGTACTTGCCCGACAGCAGGAATTCGTATCCGTTCGAGATCAGCAGCCCGAGCGAAGGCTCGGTCGTCGGCAGCCCCAGGCCGAGGAACGAGAGCGTCGCCTCGAGCGCGATCGCGTGCGCGACCTGGACGGTGCTCACGACGATCAGCGGCGGCAGCGTGTTCGGCACCAGGTGCGTGAGGATCGTCCGCGTCGCGCCGAGCCCCAGGCCACGGGCCGCTTCCATGTACTCCTTGTGGCGCTCGACGAGCGCCGCCGAGCGCGCGGTGCGCGCGTAGTAGGCCCACTGGACGGTGATCAGCGCGATGATCACCTTGTCCACGCCCTTGCCGAGCGTCGCGATCAGGATCAGCGCGACGAGGATCGCCGGAAAGCCGAGCTGGATGTCGACGATGCGCATCAGCAGCTGCTCGAAGCGGCCGCCCGCGTAGGCCGCGAGGATGCCGAGCGAGCCGCCGATCAACAGCGCGATCAGCCCGCTGACGACGCCGACGGTCAGCGACACGCGCAGCCCGTAGAGGATCGCCGACCACATGTCCCGGCCCTGGCCGTCGGTGCCCAGCCGATAGACGAGTTCGCCCGACATCGACGTCGATCCCGGCTCCAGCCTCGAATCCATCAGGTCGATGACGCCGAGGTCGTAGGGATCCTGCGGCGCGATCAGCGGCGCGAGCGCGGCGAGCAGCAGGATCGTGCCGAGCAGCACCAGGCCCGCCAGCGCGAGCTTGGAGCGGGCGAAGTCGGCCGCGAAGCGGCGCCACGGCGTCTCGACGCGGGCGACGCTCGGCGTCGCGGCGTCGGCGTCGGCGTCGGGCACGGGGTGCTCGTGCGTCGCGCTCACGGGCTCAGCCGCACGCGCGGGTCGAGCGCGGAATAGAGCAGGTCGACGACGAGGTTGATCGTGATGAAGATCAGCACCGTCACCAGAAGGTACGCGACGACGACCGGACGGTCGAGCTGGAAGATCGAATCGATCACCAGCTTGCCCATGCCGGGCCACGCGAAGATGGATTCGGTGACGATCGCGAAGGCGATCACCGAGCCGAGTTCGAGGCCGATGACGGTCACCAGCGGGATCATGATGTTCTTCAGCAGGTGCACGCCGAGCACGCGCGTGCGCGACAGGCCCTTCGCCCGCGCGAAGCGGATGTAGTCGAGCAGCACGTTCTCGCGCACCTGCGCGCGGGTGAGCCGGATGATCAGCGAGAGCTTGAAGAGCGCCAGGTTGACCGCCGGCAGCAATGCGTACTTCAGGCCTTCCCAGTGGAGGATCGACACCTCGAGCCCGAGGAACGATGTCGTCGGCCCGCGTCCGGTCGACGGCAGCCAGCCGAGCTGGACCGCGAACAGCAGGATCAGAAGCAGCCCCACCCAGAAGGTGGGCAGCGAAAAGCCGAGGATCGAGATCGCCATGATGCCGCGCGCGAGCCGGCTGTCGGGCTTCAGGCCTGCGTACAGGCCGAGCGGCAGCCCGACGGCGATCGAGATGAGCATCGCGAGCAGCGCCAGCTCGAGCGTAGCCGGCATCCGTTCGAGGATCACGTCCAGCGCCGGCCGGCCGTAGACGAAACTCGTGCCGAGATCGCCGCCGGTGGCGTTGCGCAGGAACACGAAGTACTGGAGCCACATCGGCTTGTCGAGCCCCAGCGCCACGCGCGCCCGATCCTTCTCGAGATCGTCGGCCTGCGGATTGACCAGCATCTCGACCGGGTCGCCGACCATGAAGATGCCGACGAACACCAGCAGCGAGGTGACGAGCAGGACGACGCCGGTCTGGAGCAGCCGGCGCAGGACGTAGACGGTCATCGGGAATGCGCCCGTCGACCGTTCACTTCCCCGGCGTCACCTCGTACGCGAGGGTGTACTGGTCCGCGCGCGCCACGTACTCGTAGCCCTTCTTCATGGCCCAGACGCTGACCTCGTAGTGCACCGGCACGAGCGCCTGTTCGGCCATCGCCTTCTCGCTCGCCGCGGCGAGCAGCATGCCGCGCTTCGTGTCGTCGACCTGCACCAGCGCGCTGGCGATCATCGCGTCGAGCCCGGCGCTGGAGAACCGTCCCCGGTTCGCGCCGCCCATGCCCTTGTCCTTGTCGTAGGTCGCCACGAGCGCGCGCAGCGGGCTCGAGGTGTCGCCGGTCTCGGAGCCCCACCCGGCGAGCAGCAGCGAGAACTCGAGCTTCGAGGCGCGCGAGAAGAAGACCGACGACGGCATCGCCTCCACCTTGGTGTCGATGCCGACGCGGGTGAGGAACTGCGCGACGGCCTGTGCGATCTTCTCGTCGTTGACGTAGCGATTGTTCGGCGTGTGCAGCGTGATCTGGAAGCCGTCGGGGTAGCCGGCCTCGGCGAGCAGCTTCTTCGCGCCGGCGGGGTCGTACTTGTCCGGGCTCAGGTTCTTGCTGGTGCCGAAGAACGACTTCTCGAGGAACTGCCCGGCGGGAACCGCCTGCTTCTCCATCACGCGATCGACGATCGCGTCACGGTTGAGCGCGAGCGAGATCGCCTTGCGGACGCGGGCGTCCTTCAGCGGGTTCTTCGGCAGCGCGCCGCCGTCCTTGGCCTTCACGAACGGCGAATCCTTCTCGCGGTTGCTGTCCATGTGCAGGTAGATCAGCCGGTTCGACACCGCGCTCCTGAGCGTCAGCGACGCGTCCTTCGCGAGCCGCGCGGCGTCGCTCGTCGGCACGTTCTCGATCAGCTGCACGTCGCCGGCGAGCAGGGCGGCGACGCGCGCCGCACTGTTGGAGATCATCCGGAACTGGATCCGCTTCCACGCCGGCTTCGCGCCGTAGTAGTCGTCGTGGCGCGCGAGCACGACGCGGTCGCCCGGCTTGTACTCGGCGTACCGGTAGGGGCCGGTGCCGTTCATCGCGCGCCCGGAATTGAAGTCGTCGGTCGTCGCCTTCTCCTGCTTCGCCGAGATGATCTGCACGCCGGTCATGTCGCGCGGCAGCAGCGGGTGCGGCACCGCCGTCTTCATGATCAGCGTGTGCGGATCCTGCGCCTTCAGTTCGGTCACGGCCTTCGTGAAGATCGCGAACGAGGCCGGGCTGTTGGGCACCTGCGGCACCCGCCTGAAGGTCGCGATCACGTCATCGGCGGTGAAGGGCGAGCCGTCGTGAAAGCGCACGCCCTTGCGTAGCTTGAACTCCCAGGTCGTGTCGTCGAGCGCCTTCCACGATTCGGCGAGGCCGGGCTTCAGGCTCTGAGACTCGTCGGTCTTGATCAGGTTCTCGAAGACGTGCTTGCCCAGGCCGCTGTTGGGCGTGAGGTTGTGGAAGTGCGGGTCCAGGGACGTGATCGGCGTGGCGAGCGCGACGACCAGTTCGTCGGTCTTCGGCGCGGCCGCGCGGGCGACGGACGGTGCCACGCTCGACGCGGCGACGAACACCGCGAGCGTCGACGCGATGCCGATCGCGGCCGCGGTGCCGAACAGGGTTCTGCAGGTCTTCATGTCGGGTGCTCCGTCCTGTGCGCGTGGCCTCGGGGCTCGAAGCCGATCGCATTCTCCTGGGGATGCGCGCGAGGCCCAGCCGCGCGTATCGCGGTCCCGACTGTACCAAAGGTTGGCCCGGTCCGAGACTTCGTCCGGGCCGGGGTGCCGCGAGCCGCCCGCTAGCGTGCGGCCGCCGGCGGCGCGTCGGGCGGCTCGTCGGCGTCCGGGGCTCGCTGCGCATCGCCGTCCGCCCCGGGTTGCGGCCGCGCGTGGCGGCGTGCGTCGAGCTTGCCCATCGTGCTCGCGAGCGCCTGGCCCATCTTCTCGATGGCGCCCTTGGCCGCGAGCTCGATCGTCGGCGCATGGTGGCTCACCGCCTGCGGTTCGCGTCCCCGCATCCGCACTTCGAGCGTGCAGTGCATGTCGTCCGCCCCGCCTTTCGACTCGCTGTTCGCATCGCTGAGGTGCACCTCGGCACGGCTCAGGTGCTCGGCGAAGCGCTCGAGTCCGTCGCGCACGGCGTGTTCGACGCGCCGCTCCAGTGCCTGGTCCGCGACGACGCTGGCGTCGCTGTTGATCTGTACCTGCATGCGGGGCTCCTCCTAGAAACGGAAGGTCGCGGCGACGCCGCCGTCCGAGGGCATGCGCTGGGCAGGCACGACGACGACGTCGGCGCCCATCCCCGTGGCCATCGCGGCGAGATCGTCGAGCACGTCGTCGGTGTCGGGGTCCGCCAGCGCTCGCCGGTCGATCCGGCCGGTGTCGCGATCGACCCTGCCGGCGACGATCCGGTCGGCCTCGACCATCATCGTGTCGACGCGCCCGGCGACGACGGCCTTCGCGACGTCCTCGAGCGCGTCGCTCGCCCGGCCCGCCGCCAGCGCCTGGGAGAAGCGCGCCGCGAGCGCGTCGAGGCGGGCGTCGTAGCGCGGCGCCATCACCGCCCACGCGCGCGTCCTGAGCGTGTCCAGGTCCATCGAGTCCGGATGTCCGTCGATGCCGTCGTCGAGCAGCGCCGGGTTGTGGCTCACCCGATGGAACATCGCTCGGTGCTCGGGCAGCGTCGCGAGGATGAGCGGCAGGCCCGAGGGCGCCGAGTGGTGCGCGTGCACCGCACGGTCGACCGCGCGGAAGTAGCGTTCCGCGTCGAGGTCGAGCTGCGACTTGCGCCCGCCCTGGCCGTGATGCGCCTCGCCGTGCTGGCGTCCGATGCCGCCGTACGACGACACCGTGTGATGCGCGTCGGTCAATTCGTCGCCCAGGGCCTCGACGCTGTCCTTCGGCACCTCGCCTGCGAGCGGCACCGGGTCGAGCGCATCGCGGTCGCCTTCGTACAACCGGGCGCTCGCACGGTCGATGGCGAGGATCATGTAGCGATCGACGGTGCGCGCGATCCGCATCAGCGGCTTCAGGTGGAAGGTGTCCGCGACGACGATCCGCTCCGGCACCTCGCGCTGAAGCAGCACGACGCGGAACACGCCGGGCGACAGCAGCACCGCCAGGCCGCCGAGCGTGTGCCGCCAGAAGCCTTCGTCGTTCGCCAGGCGCGCCAGCGGCGCCGACAGGCTGCCGGCGTCCTCGGCTGTGGCGTCGAGCGCGCGCCGCGCCTCCTTCAGCAGGTTCCGGAACCGGATCGGATCCTGCTGGTTCTCCGGATGGCGCCGGTGCGTCGGCATGTACAGGCTGATGCACGGGCCGTCGGCGCGCTGCATGAGCGCGCGCAGGCTCGTCGTGTCCAGGCTGCCGACGCTGGGCCGGATCTCGGGCGGGTGAAGCACCCGCGTATCGTCGTTCATCGATGCCTCCTCGCTGTGCGGGCCGGGATCGACCCGCGGCTGGCGGGGACGCGATCGCGGGCCGGACCACGAGGAGAGGGCAATGCGCGTACCCGCGCCGCGGGTGGCGCGCCGCGCTAGACCTGCGCCAGGTAGTGGCGGCGGTAGGTCTCGAACGGCACTTCGTCGTCGCGCTCGAGCTTCTCGCGCGCCGCGACCGACTCGCTCGCGAGCAATGCGTGAAAGCGGGCGTTCTCCTCCGTCCACGGCAACGCAAGCAAGGCCTCGCGGTGCGCGAGCGACTGGCTCAGGATGAACGCCGGGTACGAGTGGCCGTGGTGCTCGGCCATCTCGCGCAGCACGCGGGCCGACGGCGTCGCGTCGGGCTGCGCGATCATCTCGCGCGCGCTGGCGAGCGTCGATGCGAACGCGCTCGACGCGCGCGCGCCGGGCGCCTGCGGGCACGCGTCGTCGAGGGCGGCGGCGATCGGCTCGAGGCTGTCGAGGATCTCGGTGCCCCAGTCGCGCAGCGTCACCAGAGAACCGTTGCGCGCGAGGCGAAGCCCGGGCATCCGGCCGCGCTCGGCGACGTCGTGCTGGTTGCGCGCGTTGAGCAGCAGCGAGTAGGGCGTGTCGGTCGGGCTGTCGACGAGCGCGCACCACAACAGGAACATGTCCATGAAGCGCGAGGTGCGTGCCGACAGCCCGATCGGTTCGAACGGGTCCAGGTCGAGGCAGCGTGCCTCCACGTACTCGACCCCGCGCTCGGCCAGCGCCTTGAGCGCGCGTTCGCCGGGCCGGATCCGGCGCTTGGGGCGGATCGTGCCGTAGAACTCGTTCTCGATCTGCAGCAGGCTGGTGCTGAGCTGGCGGTAGTCGTCGCCGTCGCGCAGCCCGATCGCCTCGTATGCCGGATATCGCTTGTGGATCGCGTTTCTCAGCGCCTCGATGTACTCGTCGATGCCGTTGAAGGTGACGGTGATCGAACGCTGCGCGTCGCTCTGGTAGCCGAGCGGCCCCATCCGCAGCGACGTGCCGTAGGGCAGGTGCATCGTCGACTTGCCCATCGGCGTGAGCAGGTGCGGCCGGTCGGCGACGAAGCACGTGCACACGGCGGGGGAGGCGCCGAACAGATAGAGCAGCAGCCACGAGTAGCGCCGGAAGTTGCGGATCAGCGAGAACGAGCGCCGCGAGCGGTAGGCCTGCAGCGATTCCTTCGCCCCCTCGAGCGACATCAGCGCCGGCCAGAACGCGTCTGGCAGCGAGAAGTTGTAGTGCACGCCGGAGATCGTCTGCATGCGGCGGCCGTAGCGGTTCGCGAGGCCGACCCGGTAGATCGTCTTGCTGCGCGCGATGTTCGACGTTCCGTACTGCCCGATCGGGATCTCGTCGTCGGCCGGGAGCCAGCACGGCATGCTCCCCGCCCACAGCGCCTCGTTCCCGATGTTGCGATGCACGAACTGATGGATCTGCGTGAGTTCGCCGAGCATGCCGTCGACCGACGGGTGCACGCCGGTCACCATCTCGACCTGCGCCTCGCAGAAGTCGGTGGTGATCCTGGGGTGCGTCAGCGGCGACCCGAGGCCGGGCGGATGCGGCAGTGCCGACAGCTTGCCGTCGGCGTCGACCCTCAGGCTTTCCTTCTCCACGCCCCGCATCAGGCCGGCGAGCGCCGATTCGGGGACGGCGGCGAGCCGCCGGACGAGCGAGGCGTCCGGTGTGTCGGTGCCGGTGATGGAGAGCGTCATGATGGATTCCGGGGTGGCGACGGCCGATGACAGGCGCCTGCGCGCTGCCGGCAATCTCGGTCGGCCGCAGCGGGTCTGCCGGCAATTAGCGTAACAGATCGGCACAAATCGTTCGGCGCACCGACCGGGCGCGCATTCCCGCACCGCGCCGCGGTAAAGAATCGGTAAATTGAGACCAGCCGGGCACGCGCTGCGGAATAATCCGCGACTCGCCTGCGCATTGCCGTGCGGTGCGCAGCTTTCCATCGGCCAGACATGAACCGTTCCACGCGTGTTTCTCTCGTCATCGGTGTGTTCGCGGCCGCCGTGGCCGCGGCGCTGTACCTGAAGTCGCATCCGGACGCGGTCTCGCGATTGTCGCAGGGCGGTCGGCCGGACGCCGCGACGGCACCCGCCCGCGACGCTGCAGCCGGCAACGGCCCGTCGGCGTCGGCGGCCGGCCCGGGCGGTGCCGCACCGGCGCGTCCGGGCGGCCGGGCCGGCGGGGCGCCGGTGCCGGTCAAGGTGGTGCAACTGAAGGCCACCCGCGTGCCGATCGAGGTGAAGCTGGTCGGCCGTGCCGAGGCCGCGTCGACGGTGGCGCTGAGAAGCCGCATCGACGGCCAGATCCTGGAGGTGCGCTTCGCCGCCGGTCAGGACGTGCGCAAGGGTCAGCTGCTGGTGCTACTCGACGACCGGGTGCAGACGGCGCAGCTCGCGCAGGCCAGGGCCAACCTCGCGCGCGACGAGGCCAACCTGCGCAAGGCGCAGGCCGACCTGAAGCGCTCGGAGGAATTGCTGGGCAAGGGTTTCGTGTCGGGCGCGCAGCTCGATGCGGCGCGCGCGGCGATGGCGTCGCAACAGGCGATCGTCGAGGCGGATCGGGCGGCGGTGCAGCTCGCGGCGACGCAACTCGGCTTCGCGCGCATCCTGGCACCGATCGACGGGGTGGCGGGCAACGTGCTCGCGTACCCCGGCAATATCGTGAAGGCGAACGACACGCAACTGGTCGTGATCAACCAGATCCAGCCGATGAAGGTGCAATTCTCGGTGCCCGAGGCGCGCATCCTCGAGCTTCGCCGCGACGGCCTGCCGCTCGAGCGGTTGCCGGTGTCGGCGGGCGTGCCGGGAGACACCCGCGCGCCGCTCCAGGGCCGCATCGACTTCATCGACAACGCGGTCGACGTCAGCACCGGCACGATCGCGCTCAAGGCCGTGTTCGACAATGCCGACCGGCGCCTGACGCCGGGCCAGTTCGTCGAACTCGCCGTCACGCTGCGCGAGATCCCGGATGCATTGACCTTGCCGGCGGAGGCGCTGCAGACCGGCCCGATGGGATCGTTCGTCTACGTCGCGAAGGACGACGGCACCGTCGAGGTGCGCCGGATCCAGAGCATCTCCGGCAACGGCACCGACCTGATCGTGACCGCGGGACTGAAGGTCGGCGAACGGATCGTCGTCGACGGCCAGCTGCGCCTGACGCCGGGCGCGCGCTACCAGGACGTCGGTGCAGGACCGCGTGGGGCGCCCGCCGGCCGTGCCGCGGCGCCCGACGCCAGGCGCGCCGCCGTCCAACCCTGAACGAAGGTCCGACATGAACATCGCGGAAGTCTGCATCCGGCGCCCGGTGATGACGACGCTGGTGATGGCGGCGTTCGTCGTCTTCGGTGCGCTCGCGTATTTCCGGCTGCCGGTCAGCGAACTGCCTGCGGTCGACTTCCCGACGATCTCGGTCACGGCCGCGCTGCCCGGCGCGTCGCCCGAGACGATGGCGGCATCGGTCGCGACGCCGCTCGAAGGGCAGTTCTCCACGATCGCGGGGCTCGACTCGATGAGCTCGGTCAGCGCGCAGGGCCGCACGAACATCACGCTGTCTTTCGCGCTCGATCGCGACATCGACGCGGCCGCGCAGGACGTGCAGGCGGCGATCTCGGGCGCGCTGCGGCGCCTGCCGCCGGAGATGCCGACACCGCCCAGCTACCGCAAGGTCAATCCGGCCGATGCGCCGATCTTCTACATCGCGATGAGCTCGGACACCTTGCCGCTGGCGGTCGTCAACGAGTACGCCGAGACCCAGCTCGCGCAGCGGATCTCGACGGTATCCGGCGTCGCGCAGGTCGTGGTCTACGGCTCCCAGCGCTTCGCGGTGCGGGTGCAGGTAGACCCGAGCCGGCTCGCGGCGCGCGGCATCGGCATCGACGAGGTGCAGCAGGCGATCGCGCAGAACAACGTCAACAAGCCCACCGGCGAGCTCGAGGGGGCGCGCCAGTCGCTCGCGGTGCGCTCGAACGGGCAGCTCGAGCGGTCGACCGAATTCCGCGACCTCACGGTCGTCTACCGCAACGGCGCGCCGGTCAAGCTCGGCGACGTCGCCGAGGTCGTCGACAGCGTCGAATCGCTGAAGGCGGGCTCGTGGTTCAACGGCAGGCGCGCGATCGTGCTGGCGGTGCAGCGCCAGCCGGGCACGAACACCGTCGCCACCGTCCAGGCGATCCGCAAGGAGCTGCCCGCCTTCCAGGCGCGCCTGCCGGCCGCGGTGGACCTGAACGTGTTCTACGATCGCACCGAGTCGATCAAGGCGAGCGTCGACGACGTGAAGAAGACGCTGCTCGAGGCCGGCGTTCTGGTGGTGCTGGTGATCTTCCTGTTCCTGCGCAACGTCTCGGCGACGCTGATCCCCAGCGTCGCGCTGCCGATCTCGCTGGTCGGCACCTTCGCGCTCATGTTCTGGCTCGGCTACAGCCTGGACAACCTGTCGCTGCTCGCGCTGACGCTGGCGGTGGGCTTCGTGGTCGACGACGCGATCGTGATGCTCGAGAACATCGTGCGGCACATGGAGATGGGCAAGCCGGCGCACCAGGCCGCGCTCGAAGGCTCGAAAGAGATCGGCTTCACGATCGTCTCGATGACGCTGTCGCTGATCGCGGTGTTCATCCCGGTGATGTTCATGGGAGGCATCGTCGGGCGGCTGCTGCACGAGTTCGCGTTCACGATCAGCGCGGCGATCCTCGCGTCCGCCGTCGTGTCGCTGACGCTCACGCCGATGCTGTGCAGCCGCTACCTCCGGCACGACCACGGTGCCAGGCCGGGGCTGCTGTTCCGGATGTTCGAGGCCGGGTTCGAGGGCATGAAGACGCTGTACCGCGTGCTGCTCGACGTCGCGCTGCGCTTTCGCTTCGCGGTGCTGGTGCTGTTCGTCGTGACCACCGGCGTCACCGGCTGGCTGTACACCCAGGTGCCCAAGGAGTTCCTGCCGAGCGGCGACACCGGCCAGATCATCGTGTTCACCGAGGGCGCGCAGGATACGTCCTTCGCCGCCATGGTCGAGCGCCAGACGCAGGTGGCCGAGATCATCGCCCGCGACGACAACGTGCTCGCGCTCAACTCGAGCGTCGGCGCCGGCGGCCCGCGCGCGACGTCCAACAACGGCTCGATCTTCATCCGGCTGAAGCCGGCGTCCGAGCGCGCGATGAAGCCGCCGCAGATCATCCAGCAACTGCGGCGCAAGACGTCGGGCGTGCCGGGGATCAGGCTGTCGTTCCAGAACCCGCCCCCGATCCGCATCGGCGGCATGCTCACCCAGGGCCAGTACCAGTACACGCTGCAGGGCGCCGACCTCGACGAGCTCTACGATTGGTCGAACCGCCTGCTGACGAACCTGCGTCGCGAACCGATGCTCCAGGACGTCAGCACCAACCTGAACGTCGGGAGCCCGACGGTGACGGTCGACATCGATCGCGAACGCCTCGGCCAGCTCGGCCTGACCATGGGCCAGGTGCAGGAGGCGCTGACCAGCGCGTTCAGTTCGCGCCAGGTCTCGACGATCTACGGGGCGGCCGCGCAGTACCAGGTGATCCTCGAGGTCCTGCCCGAGTTCCAGGGCAGCCCCGCCGCACTGTCGCAGCTCTACGTCCGATCGGCGCAGGGCGGACGGCTGGTGCCGCTCGCGGCGGTCGCGAACTTCCGGCGCGCCTCGCAGGCGCTGACCGTGAACCACAAGGGGCAGCTGCCGTCGGTGACGCTCTCGTTCAACCTGCCACCCGGCGTCGCGCTCGGGCAGGCGGTCGACCGCGTCGGTCAGATCGAACGCGAGATGCAGATGCCGGCCTCGGTCTCGGGCGCGTTCTCCGGGCAGGCGCAGGCGTTCCAGGAGTCGCTGCAGGGCCTGGGCACGCTGCTGCTGATCGCGGTCCTGGTCATCTACATCGTGCTCGGCATCCTCTACGAGAGCTTCATCCATCCGCTGACGATCCTCTCGGGGCTGCCGTCGGCGGGGCTCGGCGCGCTGCTGACCCTGCTGGTGTTCAAGATCGACCTGAGCCTCTACGCGTTCGTCGGCATCATCATGCTGATCGGCATCGTGAAGAAGAACGCGATCATGATGATCGACTTCGCGCTGGACGCCGAACGCAAGCGCGGCGTCCAGCCCTTCGACGCGATCCGCGAAGCCTGCCTGGTGCGATTTCGCCCGATCATGATGACGACGATGGCGGCGCTGGCCGGCACGCTGCCGATCGCGCTGGGCACCGGCGCCGGCGGCGAGGCGAGGGTGCCGCTCGGGATGGCGGTCGTCGGCGGGTTGATCGTGTCGCAGGTGCTGACGCTGTTCCTGACGCCGGTGATCTACCTGTACCTGCACCGCTTGTCGAGCTGGTTCACGCGCGTGCCCCGCGAGGTCGAATCGGTCGCGCAGCCGCGAGACGGCCGTGCCGCAGGCGCCGGCGGGGCCGTGGCCGTCGAGGGTGCGGTGAAGACGGCCGGGTGAGGGCCGGCTGATCGCCGGCGGCGCGCCGGACTCAGGCGATCGAACCGCCGGTCTGCCTGATATCGCTCGTCGTCTGCAACACGGTCTTCACGATCCGGCGAAGCGCGATCTCCATCGTCTCGATCGTCATGCTGGCCGTCGCGTCGCCGATCGTCGCAGCCTGTTCGGGCAGGCACGGCAGGTGGACGAAGCCGCCGCGCATCGGCGGTGACGTCGGCGACCGGGTCGCGATGGCGTGCGCGAGGCCGAAGAACACGTGGTTGCACACGAAGGTGCCCGCGGACTGCGAGACGCTCGCCGGGATCCCGTCGTGCCTGAGGTCGGCGACGATGCGCTTGATCGGCAGCGACGACAGGTAGGCGGTGGGCGCGCCGGGGATCACGGCCTCGTCGATCGGTTGCGCGCCGGCATTGTCGGCGATCCTCGCGTCGTCGACGTTGAGCGCGACGCGCTCGACGCTGATGTCGGTGCGGCCGGACGCCTGGCCCAGCGCGATCACGACGGTCGGCTCGTACCGGTCGATGGCTTCGCGCAGTCGCGATATCGCCGCGCCGAACACGCAGGGCAGCTCGACCGAGACGATCCTCGCGCCGCCGCCCGCCGGCCAGCCGTGAAGGCGCTTCGCGACCATCGACGACGGATTGACCGACTCCCCGCCGAAGGGCTCGAATCCCGTCACCAGGATGGTCTCGGTCGGTGTCGATCGCCCGACCGTGCGCCCGGGCCGGGGCGACGTCTTCGCTTGCATCGGCCGAGTATATTCGTGCCCCCCGGCTCGCCGACCGGACGCCGCCCCGCATCGTCGGAGGCGGCGAAGCACCCGGTGGCATCGCTCGCGTTGCATCGGCCGCGTCGACATCCGATGCGATCGCCGGTGCCCGAGCCGTCAGGTCCGCGTCATGTTCGACCCGTCTGCTTGCGCCGAACGGGCGCGCAGGTGCCGACATTTCTGGCCATCCGGTCGGAATCCGTCCGTGCGGGGCGCGTGTCGACCGGCTCGGTTCAGCGGCCGCGTCGTTCCTGATACCCTTGCGCGGACCGGGGCGGCGCGCGTGCCGACCCTTTCCGATTCGACGACACGAGGGAGCATCGACTCATGAGAAGGAGCCTGAAAATCGCGGCGGCGGCGGTCGCCGCGCTCGCCATCGGCAGCGGGGCGGCCATCGCCCAGCAGCGCATGTTCTTCGGCATCGCGACCGGCGGTACCGGCGGAACCTACTACCCGCTCGGCGGGATGCTCGCGCAGCTGATCTCCAACAAGGCGACGGTCGACGGCGCGAAGATCAGCGCGACCGCCGAGGCGGCCGGCGCGTCGGTCGGCAACGCGAAGCTGCTGGGCAACAAGGAGGTCGAGTCGGCGTTCGTCGCCGCCGACATCCTAGACGCCGCCTACAACGGCAACGGACAGTTCGACAAGGCGCCGC
Source organism: Lautropia sp. (assembly GCA_050248115.1). Classification (GTDB taxonomy): domain Bacteria; phylum Pseudomonadota; class Gammaproteobacteria; order Burkholderiales; family Burkholderiaceae_E; genus Lautropia. Next base: position 325,495 of record JBFWSZ010000002.1, on the reverse strand, counting down.
TGAAGAACCTGCGCGCGCTGGGCGCGCTGTATCCGGAGACGGTGCAGCTGATCACGCGCGCCGACAGCGGGATCAACGGCGTGAAGGACCTCAAGGGCAAGAGCGTGTCCTCGGGTTCGCCGGGGTCCGGCCAGTACCAGCTGCTCACCGACCTGCTGAAGGTGCACGGCCTCGCGCGCGCCGACGTGAAGGAGGACCTGTCCTCGTTCACCCAGGCGGTCGACAAGATCAAGGACGGCAACCTGGACGCGACGCTGATCACCGCCGGCGTGCCGACGGCGGCGGTCACCGATTTCGCGCAGAGCCACGCGCTGAAGGTGATCCCGCTTGCGGGCGCGGAGATCGACGCGCTGCTGAAGCAGCAGCCTTACTACACGAAGGTCAAGCTCGCGCCGAACACCTACAAGGGGCAGACCGCCGAAGTGCCGACGCTCGCGGTGATGGCGGTGTGGGCGACGCACGACGCGGTGCCGGAGAAGGTCGCGTACGAGGTGACGAAGGCGCTGTACGAGAACGTGAAGATCATGGGGCAGGTGCACGTGCAGGGCCGCAACATCGGCCTGCAGACCGCCACCTCGGTCGGCACGACGCCGCTGCACCCGGGCGCGCTGCGCTATTTCAAGGAGAAGGGCGTCGTCAAGTAGGCGCATCGACGAGACGCGCCGTTCGGGGAAGGCCGCATGACCGGAGCGATCGGTCCGCACATGCTGCGGCGCGCGCTGGCGCTGGTGCCGTCGCTCGCACTCGCGACCGCGGCGCTCGTCGGCGCGCGCGGCGCACAGGCGTGTGAACTCGTGCTCAGCGAGCATCGCGTCGGCGTGGCGCTGAAGCGGATCGCGCTCCCCGAGCGCGGTGGCGCACCGTTCGTGTCGATCGCGTTCGAGCACTCGGTGCTCGGTACCACCGTCGTCGATCGCTACGAGTTCCGGCCCGAACCGTGGCTCGTCGAGGAGCGCTACGACGGCTACGGCTACGGGCTGCCGTATGCGGCGCAGCGCGGCGAGCGCCTCGAGCGGCTGGCGGACGGCTGGCGGCTGACGCTCGAGCGCAAGGTCGATCCGCTGGTGGTCCGGCCGCTGCCGGCCCAGCACATGCGACTGATCGTCGGCGACACCGTGCTCGTGCTCGCCAGCCTGAGCACGCACGCGATCGCGTTCACGGTGCAGGGCTGTCACTGATGCAGTCGTCGGCGAAGGACGAGATCGAGCGGCTGATCGAGCAGTTCGACCCCGAGTCGAGCTTCCGGCAGCTCGCCGGTCCGGTCGGGCTGTTCGTGACGGTGCTCGCGGTCCTGCTGTCGGCCTGGCACTACTACACCGCCGGCTTCGGACTGACGAACGAGATCGCGCACCGTGCGGTCCACCTGACGGTGGTGCTCGGCCTGTGCTTCCTGGTGTTTCCGCGGCCGGCGCGGCTGGGCGGTGCATGGGAGTGGGCGGTGTCGATCGGCCTGGGCGCGTTCTACCTGCTGCTGGGCTTCAAGCTGCTCGACGCCCTCGGCGACGAGGTGCCGATCGCGATGCGCGCGGGCTTCGTCGCGGTGCTCGCAGCGATCGCGGGCCTGTCGCTGCCGCTGCGGGCGTACGACGGCAGCCTCACCCGCGTGCCGGCGCGCGACTGGGTGTTCGCCGTGCTCGCCGCGAGCTTCTCGCTCTACCTGCTGCTCTTCTTCGACGCGATCTTCATCGAGCGGCCGGGGACCCACACGCCGCTCGACCTGATGTTCGGCGTGATCGCGATCGCGATGGTGATCGAGGCGGCGCGGCGGACGATGGGCATCTTCCTGCCGCTGCTCGCGGTCTTCGTCGTGCTCTACGGCGTCTACGGGCCGTACCTGCCGGGCGACCTCGCGCACCGCGGCTACAGCGTGCCGCGGGTCGTCGCGCACCTGTACAAGGGCACCGAAGGGATCTACGGGATCCCGGTCGGCGTGGTCGCGACCTTCGTGTTCCACTTCGTGCTCTTCGGCATCATGGCGCAGCTCACCGGGCTCGGCCAGCTGTTCGTGAACCTCGCGACGATCGCCGCGGGTCGCTTCTCCGGCGGCCCGGCCAAGGTCAGCGTCGTGTCGTCGGGCCTGTTCGGGATGATCTCGGGCTCGCCGATCGCGAATACCGTCACCACCGGCGTGATGACGATCCCGCTGATGAAGAAGGTCGGCTTCTCGCCCCGATTCGCCGGCGCGGTCGAAGCGTCGGCCTCGTGCGGCGGGCAGGTGACGCCGCCGATCATGGGCGCGGCCGCGTTCATCATGGCCGAGACGCTCGGCATTCCGTACAACCAGCTGATCGTCGTCGCCATCGTGCCGGCGGCGCTCCACTACTTCGCGATCCTGTTGATGGTCCATCTCGAGGCGAAGCGGCTGAAGCTCGCCGGGATGGACCCGGCCGAGATCCCCTCGCTCGCGTTCGTGCTGAAGCGCTCATGGCACCTGTTCATCCCGCTGGTCGTGATGGTGACGCTGCTGCTGATGCAGTACACGCCGTTCCTCGCCGCGTTCTGGGGCATCACGCTCACCATCGCGTGTTCCTGGCTGCCGCGCCTCCTCGCGCTGCTCGGGTTGTCGCGCATCGTCGGCGAACGCGGGCGCGGCATGGCCGGTCTGGAGATCGGGCCGCGCGCGCTCGTGCGCGGCTTCGAGACCGGCGCGAAGTCGGCGTTGTCGATCGGCGCGGCGTGCGCGTGCGTGGGCTTCGTCCTCGGCATCACGACGCTCACCGGCATGGGCTTCAAGTTCTCGGCCTTCGTGCTCGATCTCTCGGGCACGCTGGCGCAGTTCGTCGCCTCGTACGACGTGCTGGGCCTGTTCACCCTGGACGGCATCACCGTCGTCTTCGGGCTCGTCTTCACGGCGATCGCGTGCATCATCATGGGCTCGGGCGTGCCCACGACGCCCACGTACATCATCCTCGCGTCGATCGTCGCGCCGGCGCTGGCGCAACTCGGCGTCCCGCAGCTCGCGACCCACTTCTTCGTCTTCTATTACGGCGTGCTCGCCGACGTGACGCCGCCGGTGGCGCTCGCTGCCTTCGCCGCGGCGGGCATCGCGAGGAGCAGTCCGATGGGCACGGGCATGACCGCCTTCCGGCTGTCGATGGGCAAGGCGGTGGTGCCGTTCATCTTCGTGCTCTCGCCGGTGCTGCTCTTCGTCGATTTCACGTTCGCGGGCTTCGCGATGGCGCTCGCCAGTTCGCTGGTGGCGATCGCCGGGCTCGGCGCCGCGTACACCGGCTACTTCGGTCGCCCGATCGGCTGGCCGGCGTTCCTCGCGCTGAATGCACTGTCGTTGGCGGTGATGGCGCCGGGAATCGGCGTCACGCTGGTGGCCGGCCCGCTCGTGCTCGCGATTCTCGCGTGGCATGCGAGGCCGGGCGCGCAGGCGACGGGCACCGCCGATGAACCCGCGAGGGTACGCGCGTGACCCATGCGAGGCGTGCCGTCATGCAGGTGGACGCGGCAGCGACGCCACGACGCCAAGACGCCAAGACGCCAGGTTGCAACGACGATGCTATCGATGATTCTGGGAGCGAGCAGATGAGATTCGGACGAAGGGCCGCGATGGCGAGGGTGCGTGCGGCCGCGGGCATACGGCGCCGCGGCGTCTCGCCGCGCCTCGTGGGCGCGGGCCTGGCGGCGTGCCTGCTTCAGGCCTGCGGCGGCGGCGGCGGTGGCAGCGACGCCACCGCGGTGTCGGGCGGCCTGCCGGCGTTCAGCGGCAAGTGTTCCCCGGGCCTCGTGCGCGGCTTCACCGGCGGTTTCGACGACAGGCCGGTCAACGTCCTCAACACCGGCGACGGCGGCGGCGGTGGCGGCAGTGGCGGCAGTGGCGGCGCGGGCGTCGGTGGCGACGGCGGCGGCGCGCCCGGCGCCGGCATCGGCGGCGCGCTCGGCCAGTTCGTCAACGTCGACGTGACCGCCGAGTTCGCGAGTGGCGAGCGCTTCGGTCCGGTACGGGTGGACGACGCGAAGGGGATGGTGACGATCGTCCCGTGCGCGCTCGTGCCGCCGGTGCTCGTGACCTTCTCGGGCGCCCCGGGGTCCGGCGCGCGGTATTTCGACGAGTCGCTCGGTCGCGAGGTGTCCTTCGAGGGGCAGACGCTGCGCAGCGTCGTCACCGCCTTCGACAAGAACGCCGGCGTCACCAGCTTCACCGAGGCGCTGGTGCGCCGGACCGAGCGGCTCTCGGCCGAGTCCGGCGGCAGCCTGGCGCGGGGATGGACCGACCCGCAGCGTGTCGAGCGCGCCCATGCCGACGTGCGTGCCGCCGTCAACGACCAGCTGCCCGGCGACCTGCGCATCGAGGACCTGCGCCGCCTGCCGGTGATCCTGAACCAGCGCAACTTCGTCGACGGGTCGGCGGTGCTCAGCGACACGCAGAACGGTCGCTACGGCGCGGTACTCGCCGGCTTCGCGCGCACCGGCGGCGACAACCTCGTCGCCGCGTCGCCGGCGCTCGAGATCAACCGCCAGTTCGCGACCGACATGGCCGACGGGCGCCTCGACCTGCTCGACGCGGGTCGCACGATCACCGGCGGGAACACGGCGGCCTACACGCTGAGCGCGTTGTGGACCAACCAGACGCTCCAGACGACGCAGGCGGCCAGGAGCGCGGGGACCGGCACGCTGAAGAACGCCCTCGTGACCTTCGATTTCACGCGTGTCGGCGTCGTCGGCGGGCCCGCGGGCAATGCCGAGATCCAGGTCACCCACCGGAGCGACGGCACGCTGCAGTACGCCATCAGCTCGAGCGACTGCCCCCGGGGCACGCAGGCGTTCACCTTCACGGACGTGCGGCAGAAGGCGCTGCTCGGCGCGATCAGTCGCGACGGCCGGACCTGGTATTCGGTCCTGCCGACCGCCGACCCCTGCGCGCCGCGCTTCGCCGTTCCGTTCGACGTGCCCGGCGCGCGGATCGCGTGGCTCGAATCGCGCGGCGAACTCGTGCGCACGACCGACGGCCGTCTGTTCGCCTACGACACGGCCGGCTTCAGGTGGTTCCAGATCACGCTCGAGGGGCCCCGGAAGGTGCAGCTCGTGCAGGCGCCGGACTACCTGTGGGGCGTCACCGAGGGCGGCGAGCTGTATCGGCACTATTTCGAGCAGGGCGGCTTCGTCGCGGACGCGACCACCGGCGGTGTTCGCTCGGCGCCCGGCGCCACGATGAAGGTCGCGATGCCCGCGCCGGTGGCGCTGATCGCGGCGAGCGCGGATCGGCGCGAACTGTTCGCGCTCACGACCACCCGCGAGCTCTACTGGATCGACATCCGCGACCCCGGCGGCGTGCGCTCGCCCGCATTCGCGCCGAGGCCGCTGAAGCTCGACGTCGGCACCGTCTGCTGGATCTCCAACGGGGTCGTCGCCGTCGCCTGCGACGGGACCTGGCACCGCACGGTCGAGCCGCTCAGCGATCCCAACGCGCCGCCGGTGCGACGCATCAGCGACGCGACAGGCCTGACCATCGTGCCCGGGGTCGGCGGGCTGCGCGTCTCGCCGATCGTGCCCGCGGTGACCCCGATCTGGCGCAGCACCGATTCGTTCGGCATCGCGCCGGGTACGACGACGCCGCTGGCCGAACTGACGAGTCCGGCGAGGCTGATCGGGGTCGACGGCTCGGTTCGCACGCTGGCCGGCGAACTGGCGACGGCGGCGCGGTAACGACGCGCCGCAGGCCGGCAGCGCCGCCTTCCTGCAGCGCCGCCGGCCTGCGGCGCGCGGTCGTCGGCGCTAGAGCGACAGCACCCTCAGGCCTTCGTCGGACACCGCGCGCTGCGCGATCTCGGCGACGTGCCGATGGTGGGTGAAGACGATCACCTGCTGTTCGCGCGCGAAGTACGCCAGCGCGTCGAGCATCGCCGCCGTACGCTGCTCGTCGGAGGTCATCAGGATGTCGTCGAGGACGACCGGCAGGTCGACGCCGGAAGCGCGACGCAGTTCCAGCGCGGCGAGCCGCAGCGCGAGGTAGAGCTGATCCAGCGTCCCCTCGCTCATCTGCGACACGCCGATCCGCTTGCCGTCGGCTCGCTGCGCGATCAGGACCGGCGTGGCCTCGTGGTCGTCGTACCGTAGCGCGGCGAACGCGCCCCGCGTCATCCGCGAGAAGTACGCCGTCGCTGATTTCAGCATCGGTCCCTGGGCGCGCTCGCGAAAGCGTCGCAGCGCCTCGTTCAGCAGGGCGTGCGCGAGCCGGGTGCGAACCCAGTGGGGCATCGCCGAGCGGATCGCGGCGCCGGCGCGCTCCATGCGCTCGTGCTCGGCAGCGGCGAGATCGGAATCGTCGATCGCGTCGAGCGCGAGGCGGGCGCCTTCGGCGTCGGCGCGCGCCTTCGCGCATTGCGCGTCGATCGCCGCCAGTGCCGTCTCGGTGGCTGCCTCCTCGTCGTCGAGCGCGCTCGCGTCGCGCGCCGCGAGCAGCGTGCGCAGTTCGGCGATCGGCCTGCGCGACGCACGGGCGAGGTGCAGCAGCGCGTCGTCGATCCGCTCCTGCGCCCTGCGCTTGCGCTCGGATGCCTCGATCGCGTCCGCCAGCCGGGCGGTATCGGTCACGCCGGCCGCCGCGCACAGTGCATCGAGCGTCTTCGCGTGGCCGGCGGCGATCGCCTGCTGCGTCACGCGCTCGCGCTGGGCGAGCGCCTGCGCGTCGCGCGCACGCTCGCGCTGCAGCCGCACGCCCTCGGCGACGCGCAGGCGTGCGACGAGGGCGTCGATGTGCTGGCGCGGGTCGGCGCCGACGGTGCCCGTCGGGCCGAGACCTTGCCGGACCGCGGCGATCGCCTCGTCGATCGCTTCCAGCGCCCTTGCCGCGTCGCGTCGACGGTCGTCGGCATCGACCAGCCGGGCCCGCAGCGCGAGCAGTTCCTCGAACTCCTGCAGTCGCGCGCGCACGACGGCGGTCGACGCGTCCGGCGGCAGGCGCAGCGCGTCGAGCGAGGGGCTCAGCGCCGCCCGGGTCGCGTCGACGCGCGCGCGAAGCGCCGCCTCGCGCTCGGCGAGCCGCGCCTGCTGGGCGACGCGCGCCTGTGCCTTGCCGTGCTCGACCTGCGCGCGCGAGGCGCGCTCGCGAAGCGCGCGTTCGACGTCGCGCGCCATCGCGGCGAGGTCGCGCAGCGCCGGTGCGTCCGCCGCTGGCCGGCCCACGCCGTCGAGCGCGGCGCACAGTTGCGTGTGCAGCGCCGCCCGTGTCGCCAGCAAGGCGTCGTGTTCGTCGCGGGCGGCATGCAGCGTGTCGAAGGCCGCGACGGCGCCCGGCAGCATCGCCTGCCAGTCGCGAAGCGCGGCCGGGGCGAGGCGTGGCAGCCGGGCGGCGTCGAGCTGCGCCGACCAGGCGTCGGCACGCTGCCGCGCCGCCTGCACGGCCTGCGCGAGCTGCGCGTCCAGGCCGGCGCGGTCGGCGCACCATTCGTCGATCTGCTGCTCGCACGCCTGAACCTGGGCGGCGCGACCGGTGTCCTCGGCGAGCGCGTCGACCAACCGGTCGGCCTCGGCCAGAGCGGCCTCGAACGCGGCGGCGCCGGCGGCGAGCGCGGCGACGTCGTCGCCGGAGGGCTGACTGCCGTGCGCGAGGGGATCGATCGCCGATCGCCGGATCGCCCGCCATGCGTCGTCGCGGGTGTCCCGGGCCGCGCTCACCTCGCCGCGGGTCGCCGTGCGCGCACCGCCGCGCAGCGTATCGAGCGCGCGACGCCGATCGAGCAGCGCGGCGTCGATCTGCGCGATCCGCTCGCGCAGCCCGGCGAGCTGCGTCGCGGCGGCGCTGTCGGCCTGGATCTCGGTGTCGATCTGGGCCGCGAGCAGCGGTCTGAGCGATCGAAGCCCGGCCTCGTCGACGAGGCCCAGCGAGGCCAGCGCGCCGGCCGCGTCGCGCTCGGCCTTGCGGATCGCGGCGGGCAGGGCGCCGAGCCGTTCGAGTTCGCGTCGTGCCGTGTCCACGGCCTCGATCGCGCGCCGAAGCGCCGCCAGCCGAAGCGGATCCGGCGGCGGCGCATCGTCGTCGTCGGGCGGCACCGGGTCGTCGCGGCCTGCCGCCAGGTGCTCGTCGAGCGCCTGGCGCGCGAACGCGGCGGCCTGAAGCCGCTCGGCGATGTCGGCCGCCTGCGTGCGCGACGGCGCGATCGACAGCGCCGCGTCGACGTCGAGCGACGGGTCGATCGCCGCCGCGACGCGCGCCATGTCCCCGCGCACGCGCGCGGCGTCCGCCGTCGCGAGCGACGACGTGTGCCGGTACCGGTCGATGTCGTCGGCCCTGGCGGCGAGGCGACCGATCGCGTCGGCCCACGCCAGGATCGGATCGTCGGGCGCGAGCGCGTCGAGCGCGCGCTGGTGCAGGTCGATCGTCTCGCCGGCGGCGAGCAGGTTGCGTTCGGCCGCCGCGAGACCGGACGCAGCGCCTGCGCGGACGTCGCCGGCGCCCGGTTCCAGCAGTGCGACCTGCTCGAGCGACGCCAGCGTCCCGGTGGCGGCGTCGAGGGTGGAGAGGATCGGCGCCACGCCGCGGAGCTCGACGACGAGCCGGTGCGCCGCCTCGGCCTCGCGCCGTGCCGACTCGAGCCGCTCGACCTCGGCGCGCGCGTCGGCCAGCTGGCGCGCGAGCTGCGACCACTGCCTGGGCTGCGCCTGCGCGGCCTTCAGCAGGCGCTGGTGTTCCTGCCACGCGGCCAGCGCCTCGTTGATCGGCGCCTTGCGGGCCCGCGTGCCCGCCATGTAGAGCCGGCGCGCGTCGTCGTTGAGCGACTCGAGCACGAGCGGGACGTTGCGCGCACCGGCACTCGCTTCGAACAGCGCGGCGCCGATGTCGCCTTCGCCGCGCAGCAGCGCCTCGCCGCCTTCCCTCAGCCGGCGGTGGTCGAGGCCGAACATCGCGTCGTAGGCCTCGCGCGTCAGGCCGCCGTCCAGCCGCGCCTGCAGCGCCGGCGGCACCGGCTCCAGCGCCACCGGCTGCGGGCCATCGAAGTCGGCGAACGACAGCGTGTCGCCACGCCCCTTGCGGCGGATCAGCGCGAACGCCGTGCCGTCGCGGTCGACGAACTCGCCGCCGACGAGCAGCGCGCGGTGCTCGTGCACGAAGTTGTCGGTGCTCGCGTGGGGGATGCCGAACCGGAGGTCGCCGATCGCGCGCAGCGTCGACGACTTGCCCGCCTCGTTGGGGCCGTGGATCAGCGCGAGGCCGCCGCGGCCTTCGCCGAGGTCGAGCGTGCGCGCGGTAAACGGGCCGAACGCGAACAGGTGAAGGCGCCGCAGCCTCATCGACGATCCGACCGTGGCGCCCGCAGGCTCATTCGCGCTCGGCCGAGCGACCGGCGTCGCCCATCACGCCTGCGAGGCGGGCCAGCACCGTCGCCTCGGCGTCGGCGAGCAGCGCACGCACCTGCGGCAGCGTCAGGCGTGCCGGATCGGCGTCGGCGAGCGCGGCGGGCAGTTCCTTCATCTCGGCCATCTGCGCGGCGAACCACGCGAGCAGCTGCCCGTCGTCGCTCGCCAGCGCGTCGACCAGCCGCACGACCTCGCCGAGCGCGTCGTCGCGCGCCGCGGCGGCGCCGCGATCGAAGGGCGATCGAAGCTCGCATCGGACCTGCTCGATCCACGCGTCGCAGGCGTCGAGGTCCTGGCACGCGGCCTGGATCGCCGCCTGCACGCATCCCGGCTGCGCGGCCTCGATCGCGTGCAGCGCCGACTCGCCGCCGAGGCGCACGCGCACGGCGTGCAGGTGCTCGGGCGCATCGGCCGCGGCAGCCTGCATCCGCTCGCGAAAGCGCCGAGCGAGCGCCTCGACGTCGTGAAGGCCGGTGGCGTCGATCTCGATCCGGTGCCAGCGCACGACGTCGAGCGCGACGAACTCGGCCGTGACGATGCGCCCGCCCTCGACCGTGACCAGCTCGCAGCCCTTGGGCCCGGTTTCGCGTGCGTGCCGCCCCTGCAGGTTGCCCGGAAAGACGATGCGCGGTGCCGCGTCTCGGACCACCTCGCGCGCGTGCACGTGCCCGAGCGCGAAGTAGTCGTAGCCCTTGTCGACGAGTGCCGCCAGCGTCGTCGGGGCGTACGGGTCGTGACCTTCACGCCCGTTGAGGCTGGTGTGCAGCATGCCGATGTTGAAGCGGCCGGGCACGGCGGCCGGGTAGCCCGGAAGCAGGTCCTCGGTGGTCGATCGCTCGGCGAAGCTGCGGCCGTGCACGGCGACGCCGAGCGCCGCGAGATCGACCGTCTCGCAGCGCCGGGACGACAGCACGTGCACGCCGTCGACCGCCGGCAGCGTGCGGGTGATCAGGCTCTGGGCGTCGTGGTTGCCCTTGACGATGAACACCCTGATACCGGCCTTGGAGAGGCGCTGCAGCTGGCCGCGGAAGAACAGCCCGGTCCGGAAGTCGGTCCAGTCGCCGTCGTAGATGTCGCCGGCGAGCAGCACCAGGTCGACCGCCCTGGCGATCGCGAGGTCGACCAGTGCGGTCAGTGCGGCACGCGACGCGCCGCGCAGCCGATCGACCGGCGCGCCCTCGTAGGCGTCCAGCCCCTTGAGCGGGCTGTCGAGGTGCAGGTCGGCGGCGTGGATGAACTTCAATGCGTACGGATCCGGATGGCGCAGGGGCAGGGTGGCGGCGTGCGGACGACGGCCCGCCGGCGGCGGCGCGTCGGCGAAGACGGCGGTCGTGGCGCCGGCGCCGGCGGTGGCAGCGCGGGCGGGACGATCGCTCGAGTGGCGATGATAGCGAAGCGCTCGCCGCCCCGCGCGTTGAACCGAGGCGCGGGCGGCGCCGACTCAGGGTGCATAGGAGGCATCGCCATGAGCACCCCGTCCAGCGCAGCCTGCACCATTCCCGTCGGCGCCCACCTGAGCACCCCGAGGCGCGGATTCACCCACCACGGCATCCACGTGGGCGGCGGTCGGGTGATCCACTATCCCGGCTCCAGCCGCGGCGTCGACGTCGGGCCGGTCACCGAGGTGTCGCTGGAGGAATTCGCGCGCGGGCGCGGCTGGCGGATCGAATCGACGCCGTGCCGGTTCGCCGCGGCCGAGGTGGTCCGGCGCGCGCGCAGCCGCATCGGCGAGAACGCCTACTGCGTCACCAACAACAACTGCGAACACCTGTGCAACTGGTGCCGTACCGGGTTCGCCCGCAGCGAGCAGGTCGAGGTCTTCACCCGCCCGATCGCGCGGCTGCTCGAGCGGCTGGGCGCGTCGATGCCCGCGCTGCTGCAACCGACCCTGGTGACGGCAGCGTAGGCGCGCCGCCCGTGTCCGCCGGGCGCTAGCCCGGGCGGCCGGCGCGACCCGCCGGGCCGAGCAGCGCCTCGTTCAGCGCATCGTTCAGCGCGTCGACCGACGCGGCGACCGTGCCGTCCTTGAAGCCGGCCATTCGCGCGTAGACCTCCGCGGCACCGCGGTGGAACCCCTCGGGCAGCCCGGCCTCGCCGAAGGTGTCGGCGATCTCGTGCATCTCGGCCTCCCAGCGCCAGGCCTTGCCGGCGTTCGCGGCGACGCGCTCGGCGCGCGCGATCACCTCCGGGTCGACGGCGCGCCATGCGTCCAGCAGCGCGTCGTCCAGGCCGTGCCTTCCGGCGAGCGCCCGGATCGACGCGAGCAGCGCGATCGAGCCCTTGTTCCAGGCGGCGAAGGCCATCTTCAGCGCCGAGGCCTTCCCGACCGGGCCGGGAAGCACGATCGCCGACAGCGGGCCGGCGTCGAACACGTCCGAGACCGACGCGGCGGCGTCGCCGGACAGGTACAGGCGGGCGCGGGCACCCGCCCTCGGCGGCGGGCCGATGATGCCACCGTCGACGAAACGCGCGCCGCCCGCCTCGACGATCCCGCCGATCTTCAGCGCACGGGCCGGCGAGACCGCGTTCGCGTCGACGAAGATGCCGCGGAATCCGGCACGCTGCACCGCGCGCGCGAGTTCGAGCGCGCCGTGCGGCGGGCACACGGAGAGCGCGATGTCGGCCGTCCCGAGCGCGTCGGCCAGCGTCTCGACGCGCTCGAGTCCGGCCTCGCTCGCGCGCCGCGCGCTCGCTTCGCTGCGCCCCTGCGCGACCCAAGTCACGGTCGTGCCGCGTTCGCGCAGCCGGGCACCGATCTGCGAGCCCATCGCGCCGGGATGGAGCAGCAGCACGGCCGGACGCCGGTCGCGCTGCGGCGTGGACGGGCCGGCGGCGTCGGCGGACCGCGGCGACGGTGATGGCGACGGGGTCGTCATCGGCGGTTCGCCGCGTCGGGCGCGGCGTGGCCCCCGGCGGGTGCACGGATCTGCACCGGCATCGTCGTGAAGCCGTGCACGAAGTTCGACAAGGTGCGCTGCGGTTCGCCGACGATGGCGATCTCGAGCCCGCGCGCCAGGATCTCTTCCCAGAGCACACGCAACTGCAGTTCGGCGATCCGGTTGCCCATGCAGTGATGGATGCCGAAGCCGAAGGACAGGTGGTTGCGCGGCTTGGGGCGATCGACGATGAAACGATCGGGTTCGTCGATCGCATCGGCGTCCCGGTTGGCCGACAGGTACCACATCGCGACCTTGTCGCCCTTGCGGATCGTCTTGCCGCCGACGACCGCGTCCTCGCGCGCCGTGCGCCGCATGTGCGCGAGCGGCGTCTGCCAGCGGACGATCTCGGGCACCAGGCTCGCGACCAGCGTCGGGTCGCGTCGCAGCTTGCGCCACTCGTCCGGAAACCGGTTCAGTGCGAGCAGTCCGCCGCTGATCGAATTGCGCGTCGTGTCGTTGCCGCCGACGATCAGCAGGATCAGGTTGCCGAGGAACGCGTCCGGTGTCAGGTCGCGCGTCGCCGGTGCGTGCGCCATCATCGAGATCAGGTCGAAGCGCGGCGGCGCGTTCACGCGTGCGTTCCACAGGTCGGTGAAGGCGGCGAGGCACTCGCCGAGTTCCGCCCGCCGCATCTCCCAGGAGGTGACGATTCCCTTCATCCGCGGATCGCCCGTCGCGATCTCGCTCCAGCGGGCGAGCCGGTGGCGCTGCTCGAACGGGAAGTCGAACAGCGTCGCCAGCATCTGGGTCGTGAGTTCGATCGACACGCGCGCGACCCAGTCGAAGGTCTCCCCGTGCGGCAGCGCGTCCAGGATCCGCCCGGCACGCTCGCGGATCAGCGGTTCGAGGCGGGCGAGCGCGGGTGGCGCGGCGATCTTCGCGACGGTCATGCGCTGCGCGTCGTGCCGCGGCGGGTCCATCGCGATGAAGCTCGGCCAGTTCTCCTCGGGAGGGGCCTCGAACAGCGCGATCCCGCCCAGCGAGGCCTCCGAGGAGAAGACCTCGTGATCGAGCTCGACCCGCCGGATGTCCTCGAAGCGGGTGATCGACCAGAACGGTCCGAACCGGCTCTCGCTGCAGTGATGCACCGGGTCCTCGCGGCGCAGCCGTTCGAAATAGAGCCCGATCGTGTCGTCGCGGAACAGGTATGCGTCGCTGACGTCGATCGAAGACAGCGGCATCGCGGCGACGGCGGCCGCGACGGCGGCGCGATCGTCGGGGCCGCAGGTGCGTGGCGTGCCGCGGTGGGCGTCGGGCGGACGCGTCGCCGCGGTGGGTCCAGACAGGGCTGCATCCGGCACGTCGTCCTCCGCTTCGCTGATCCTATACTTCGCCATGCTCGCCGATATCGCGTCGATCCGCCAGCGCATCGCCTCGTTCGGCGCCCGGCCTTGTCACGAGGACCGGATATTGCGCCTGTGGTGCGGCGGCATGCCGCTGGAGACCCCCGGCAGTCGCCCCGGCGACCAGTTGCCGGCGCGGCTGAGGGCGTCGATCCCGCGGCTGGCGGGCGAGCTCGACGCGATCGCGTCGATTCGCTCAGCGCACGCGGCCGAGGACGGCGCCGAGCGACTGCTCGTCGACCTGGCGGACGGCCAGGCGATCGAGACCGTGCTGCTGCCGCGCGCCGGCGTCTGCGTGTCGACGCAGGTCGGGTGCGCGGTCGGCTGCACCTTCTGCATGACCGGCCGGGGCGGCCTGTCGCGCCAGCTCGTCGCTGCCGAGATCGTCGCGCAGGTCGCGCTCGCGAGGCGGCGTCGGGCCGTGCGCAAGGTGGTGTTCATGGGGATGGGCGAGCCTGCCCACAACCTCGAGAACGTACTCGAGGCGATCCGCCTGCTCGGGACGCTCGGCGGAATCGGCCACAAGAACCTGGTGTTCTCGACCGTCGGCGATGCGAGGGTATTCGACGCGCTGCCTCGCGAGCCGGTGCGTCCGGCGCTCGCGCTGTCGCTGCACTCGACCCGCGCCGAACTGCGCGCGACGCTCATGCCGCGCGCGCCCCGCATCCCGCCCGACGAGCTCGTCGCGCGGGCGCAGGCCTATTCCCGCGCCACCGGCTATCCAATCCAGTACCAGTGGACGCTGCTGGACGGCGTCAACGACGGCCCCGACGAGATCGACGGGATCGTGCGCCTGCTCGCCGGGCAATACGCGGTCATGAACCTGATCCCCTACAACACGGTGCCCGGCCTGCCGTTCGGCCGACCCGCCGCCGAACGGGCGGCGGCGATCGCCCGTGCGCTGCACCGGCGCGGGGTGCTCGCCAAGCTGCGTCGCTCCGCCGGGCAGGACGTCGACGCCGGCTGCGGGCAGCTGTGCAGGCGCGCGATGCCGATCGCCGTCGCCGCCGGCGCCGCCCGTCCTGCCGACGGTCGCTTTCCGGCGACAGCTTAAGCCGGCATTAACGTCGACCCGCCCCCGCCGCGGTATCGTCGGCGGGTCGCGTGGCACTGCGCCTCGCGCGGTGCGTGCCGCGGCACGCGTCGATCCGGATCCGCCCCGTTCCTGCCATCACCCGTCGAGAGCACTGCCTTCGTGTCCCAGATGAATCCCTTCCGGCGCCGCCTTCTCGGCGCCTCGCTCGCCGGCACCTGCCTGCCCGCCGCCCTGACGGCCGCGGCGGGTTCGCTCGCCATCGCGCCCCTGGCCGCGGCCGCCGCCGACCCGGCGACGCCGGCGTCCTCGCCCGATCCCGTGTTCGATCCGTCGCGCTACCGCGGCCGGGTCGTGTACCTGGATTTCTGGGCGTCGTGGTGCCCGCCGTGCCTGCAGTCGTTTCCGTGGATGCAGGCCCTGGCGCAGCGGCACGCTGGGCAGCCGTTCGCCGTCGTCGCGGTCAATCTCGACCGCGACCGCGCCGCGGCGGCGCGCTTCCTCGCGAAGGCCGCACCCCGGTTCGACATCGCGTTCGATCCGCAGAAGGAACTGGCGCGCAGCTTCAAGGTCTCGGCGATGCCGAGCTCGTACCTGCTCGACCGCGAGGGAAGGGTGGTGCATCGCCACGAGGGCTTCAGGGTGGCCGACCAGGCTGACCTCGAGGCGAGGGTGGCGGCCCTCCTGGGTGCCGCGTCGTGAGCGCCGGCATGCACCGCGCGGCGCGTCGCCGCGATCCTGCGCCGCGCCGTGACGCCGCGCGGCTCGCGCGCATCGGCGTCGGGTTGGCGCTGCTCGCGCTCGGCGCGTGCGCGAACCTCGGCGTCTCGCCGTGGGAGCGGGACATTCACGCGCGTCCCGACATGGCGGTGTCCGAGCAGCCGCTCACCGATGCGCTCGAGGATCACACCTTCTTCAGCAAGGAGGCGGCGAGCGGCGGGCGTTCGTTCGGCGGCGGAGGTTGCGGATGCAACTAGCGTCACTCCCCACCGCCGAGGCGGCGTCGACGCCGGCCACGGCGTCGCGCCACCGGCGCATCGGCACGGCGCTCGCCTGTGCCGCGGCCGGGCTGCTCGGCAGCGGCTGCACGATGCTCGAACGCGTGACGCCGGGCCCCGAGTGGAAGACCGATGCCGCCGTGCTGGCGTACTCGGAAGCCGATCGGGTCTCGGTGCTCGAGGCCGCCGTGTCCGCGACGCGCGAGACCGAGGCCGGCAGCCGGTTCGCACTGAAGGGCGTGTTCGATTCGCTGACCGGCGCCTCGGCGACCGGTGCCGTGCCGTCGACTCGCCCGCAGACCTTCACCCGGCCGTCGGGCAACGGCAGCTACACCGTCAAACCGGGCGAGGTGCCGCTCGACGACACCTTCAAGGACACGCGTGTCGCGCTGTCTGCCGACTGGGAGGCGGACGTACGCCGCGGCCTGCGATACGGGCTCGGCCTGAACGTCTCGAGCGAGTACGACTATCGGTCGGTCGGCTTGTCGGGCCGGCTGCTGAAGGACCTGAACGAGCGCAACACGACGCTGAGCGCGGCGCTGTCGATCGCGAACGACAGCATCAATCCGGTCGGTGGCGTGCCGACCGGTCTCTCGCGCATGGATGCGGGCGACCGCGGCCTACGCGCGAGCTCGGACACCAAGTCGGTCGTCGACCTGCTGCTCGGTGCCACGCAGCTCATCGACGACCGCAGCTTCTTCCAGGTCAACTACGGCCTCACCCGCTCGAGCGGCTACCACACCGACCCGTACAAGTACGTGAGCCTCGTCGATGCGAACGGCGAGCCCTTCGAGGCCGGTGGCGCGATCCCGAGCGTCATCCACGAGCAGCGTCCCGACGCGCGGACGCGGCACGCGTTCTTCGCGCGCTACAAGCGCCGTCTGCGAAGCGAGTCGATCGTCGACCTGTCGTACCGGTTCACCGTCGACGACTGGGGAATCGACACCCACGCGATCGAAGGCAAGTACCGCTTCGCGCTCGGGGGCGACAACAACTACCTGCAGCCGCGCCTCAGGCTCGACCGCCAGAGCGCCGCCGACTTCTACCGTGGCTTCCTGCGCCAGGGCGAGGCGCTGCCCTCGACGGTCAGTGCAGACTACCGCCTCGCCGCGATGACGACGATCACCGTCGGGCTCGAATACGGCTGGGGTCGGCCGGCGAGCCCGTGGCGGATCGCGTTCGACTACTACATGCAGCGTCCGAGCGAGCCCGACGGCAAGTTCGGCCAGTTGCTCTCGCAGCGACTCGCGCCGAACGTGAATGCGGTGATGTTCAGGCTCAACAAGACCTTCTGAACGCCGTGCGGGCGCAGTGCTGACGCCGCCCGGACTGCTCGTCACGCGCGAGGAATCGCTGCTTCGGGCGCGATTCCTCGCGATGGCCTCGCCGTGCGAGGTGCTGGTCGACGGCGCCGACGACGCGCTCGCCGTCGCGATGGCGCGGGTCGCGGCCGACGAGGCGTGGCGCATCGAGCGCGCGTTCAGCCGCTACCGCGACGACAACCTGGTGCACCGCATCAACACCGCGAACGGCAGTCCGGTGCAGGTCGACGCCGAGCTCGCGCGGCTGCTCGACTTCGCCGATCGATGCCACCGGCTGAGCGACGGGCTGTTCGACGTCACCGCCGGCGTGCTCCGGCGGGCGTGGCGCTTCGCACCGGGCGCCGCGCCGCCGACCCGCGCGTCGGTGGCGGCGCTGCTGCGGCTGGTCGGCTGGCACAAGGTCGAATGGGTCGACGACGTGCTGCGCATGCCGGCGGGCATGGAGATCGACCTCGGCGGCATCGGCAAGGAGTACGCGGTCGACCGCGCGCTCGCGCGAATGCTCGCGCTGGCGCCGGGCGCCGCGCCTGCGTGTCTGGTCAACTTCGGTGGCGACCTGCGCGCCAACCGGCCGCCCGACGCGCGCGGGTCGTGGCGGATCGGCGTCGAATCGGTGGCGGCCGCCGGCGCGCGAGACGGGGCCGACGCCGGCGGCCCGCTGCTCGAACTCGAGTGCGGCGCGTGCACGACCAGCGGCGACACGCACCGCTTCGTCCTGCATCGGGGGCGCCGCTACGGCCACGTGCTCGACCCGCGCACCGGGTTCCCGGTGCCCGACGCACCCCGGTCCGTCACGGTGCGCGGCGATACCTGCACCGAGACCGGCGTGCTGTCGACGCTCGCGATGCTGCACGGAAGCGAGGCCGAGGCCTTCCTCGACGCGCAGCAGGTCAGGCATCACGTGCAGCGCTGAGCACGGGCGGCCTACGCGGCGCGGGTGCTACGATCGGCGCATGCCTCGCTTTCCGGAACGCATCGTCTGCCTGACCGAGGAACCGACCGAGGTGCTGTACGCGCTCGGCGAACAGCATCGCATCGTCGGCATTTCCGGCTTCACGGTGCGCCCGCCCCAGGCGCGGCGCGAGAAGCCGAAGGTGTCGGCGTTCACGACCGCGAGGATCGAGCCGATCGTCGCGCTGGCGCCGGACCTGGTGGTCGGCTTCTCCGACATCCAGGCCGACATCGCCGCCGACCTGATCCGTGCCGGCATCGAGGTCTGGATCAGCAATCACCGCTCGGTCGACGGGATCCTGGCGTACGTGAGGCGGCTCGGCGCGATGGTCGGCGCGAGCGCGCGTGCCGACGCGCTCGCGCGCGACCTCGAGGACGGACTCGACGCGGCGCGCGCGGCGGCAGCGCGGCTGCCGGTTCGCCCGCGCGTCTACTTCGAGGAGTGGGACGATCCGCCGATCAGCGCGATCCGCTGGGTCAGCGAGCTCATCGGCATCGCGGGTGGCGACGACGTCTTTCCCGAGCGCGCGGCGGCGAGCCTCGCGCGCGACCGCATCCTCGCCGACCCGGCGGAGGTGGTGCGCCGCGATCCGCAGCTGATCGTCGGCTCGTGGTGCGGCAAGAAGTTCCGGCCCGAGCGCGTCGCCGCCCGACCCGGGTGGCACGCGATCAGCGCCGTTCGCACCGGCGCACTGCACGAGATCAAGTCGCCGCTGATCCTGCAGCCGGGCCCCGCCGCGCTGACCGACGGGCTCGCGGCGCTCAGGCGCCTGATCGACGCATGGGCCGCCAGCGACGCGGCATCGGGCGGTCGATCCGCCTGAAGAACAGGTAGCCGGTCAGCGCGCCCTGGAGCGCGACGCCGGTCCACGCGGTCCAGGGCCAGGCGGTGTGCGCGCGCCAGGGGTGCGCGGCGTCGGGAAGCGCCACCGCAGCGTCCCGGCCGAGCCACGCGAGCAGCACGGCGATCGCGGTGCCGGCCACCGCGTGGGCGAGCCCTTCGAGGCGAAAGCGCGCGAGGATCAGGTGCAGCGGCAGCCCGATCATCGCGGTCGCCGGCCAGGCGATCAGCAGGAAGCCGAACGCGGCGTCGACGAAGCCGCGATAGGTGGCCGACTGTGCCACGAACGCGGCGAGCGCGAGCGCGAGGATCGGCGTGGCGGCGTAGACCGGGCCGAGCAGGATCGCGGCGGGAAGTTCGGCGAATCGTCGGTGCATGGGGCTTCGGGAGGGGCCGAGGCAGGCTGGCAGACGTCGGGCCGCCGACGTCGACGATGGTAACGGAGCCCGCGCGCTGCCCTATCATCGGGCTCCCTCCTGCGAACGACGTCGATGGGCGGAGCCACCTCGCGCCGCGGGCGCCACCTGATCGTGCTGCTGCATCGCTGGCTGGCGCTCGTGCTGGGAGGCTGGTTCGTGCTCGCCGGCCTCACCGGCGTCGCGCTGCTGTGGCGCGACGAGATCGATCGCCTGCTGAACCCCGCGCTCCTCGAGGGCGCGACGGCCGGGCCCCGGATGCCGCCCGAGCGGCTGCCGGCGCTGGTGCAGGCGCGCTACCCGGGCGCGATGCCCGAGGTGATCCGCATGCCCGGCACCGACCGCGCGGCCTACCGGGTGCTGCTGCGCACCGACGGCGGGAGGCGCATCGGCGCACGGCGCGTCGAGGCCTCCTTCGACGCCGTCGGCGGGCAATGGCTCGGCGAGCGCGACCCGCTCGAGCGCTCGCTGCGGCCGCCTGCGCTGATGGCGACGGTGCACGACCTGCATCACCGCCTGCTGCTGGGCAACGCCGGCAAGGACGTCGTCGCCGTCGCCGGACTGGCGATGGTCGTGACGATCCTCGCAGGTCTCGTGCTCGCGGTGCCGCGTTGGCGATGGGCGTCGCTGCGCCGCGCGCTCGGCCTGAAGCTGTCGGCCGGCACGAAGCGACAGATCTACGACGCCCACCGCAGCGCGGGGCTCGTCTGCGGCGGGTTGCTGCTGGTGTCGGCCGCGACGGGCGTCGCGATGGCGTGGCCCGAGTACGCGCGCGACCTCGTCGGCGCGGCGTCGCCGGTGCGCGCGCTGCCGGTCGTGCCGTGGCGTCCGCTCGCGCGGGCACCGCTCGCGCCGACCGAGCGCGGGCCCGACCTCGCGCGCATCGTCGAGCGCAGCCTCGCGCATCGGCCGGGCGCGTCGATCACCGAGATCCACCTCGGCGGCAGCCGCGACGCGCCGGTGCTCGTGTATCTGCACGCCGCCGGTGATGCGCATCGGCTCGGCGACGTCCGGACCCTGCATCGGGCGGCGGGCGGCGACCTGCTGCTCGCGGTGGAGCCCGGCTCGCGCACCCGCGGCGAAGGCTTGCTGCACTGGATCGTGCCCCTGCACGCCGGCACCTGGCTGCAGGGCCTGGGCAGGCCGATGATGGCGCTCGCCGGGCTGTTGCCCGCCTGGATGCTCGCGACGGGCCTGCTGGTCTGGCGCCACAAGCGTGCGGCCCGCCGTGGCCTGCGGGCCGGTGCGCCGGGCGCGCGGGTGGCGCGCGCAACCGGCCTCTGAGGCGCTGCGGCGGCCGGATCGCGCCGGGCGCATTCGTCGCATACCCGACAGACGTCGAGGGCCAACGCCACCGGCGTTTGGCAACAGGCGCATGCCCGGGATATGCTCCGCCGGTTCGGCCGTACTGCCCGGAGTCGATCGCGTTCGCCGGCGCCATCCGATGCGCCGCCCATGAGGAGATTCAGTGATGGACATGTCACGTCGCCAATTCTTCCGGCTGACCGCCGGCGGCGTTGTCGGATCGAGTGCTGCGACCCTGGGCCTTGCCCCCGCATCGCTCTCCGCTCAACAGGTCCGCGAGTTCAAGCTCGCGCGTACCACCGAAACGCGCAACACCTGCCCGTACTGTTCGGTCAGTTGCGGCGTCATCATGTACAGCCTCGGGGACAACGCCAAGAACGCGAAGTCCGAGATCATCCACATCGAGGGCGATCCCGATCACCCGGTGAATCGCGGCACCCTGTGCCCCAAGGGCGCGGGGCTGATGGACTTCGTGCGCAGCCCGAACCGGCTCAAGTACCCGGAGGTCCGCGAGCCGGGGTCGAACACGTGGAAGCGCATCAGCTGGAAGGAAGCGCACGAGCGCATCGCGAAGCACATGAAGGCCGATCGCGACGCGAACTTCGTCGAGAAGAACGACAAGGGCGAGATCGTGAACCGCTGGCCGACGCTGTCGGTGCTCGCGAGCTCCGCGGTCAACAACGAGGCCGGCTACCTGCTCGCGAAGGTGTCGCGCGGGATGGGGGTCGTCGCGCTGGACACGCAAGCACGAATATGACACGCGCCGACTGTGGCCAGTCTTGGCCCAACGTTCGGCCGTGGTGCGATGACCAACCACTGGACAGACATCAAGAACACTGATCTCGTCCTGATCATGGGCGGCAATGCCGCCGAAGCACACCCCTGCGGCTTCAAGTGGGTGACCGAGGCGAAGGCGCACCGCAACGCCAAGCTCATCGTCGTCGATCCGCGGTTCACGCGCTCGGCTGCGGTTTCGGACTACTACGCGCCGATCCGCTCCGGCACCGACGTCGCGTTCCTCGCCGGCGTGATCCACCAGCTGCTCGAGAAGGGAAAGATCCAGCAGGAGTACGTCAAGCACTACACCAATGCCGCGTTCCTGATCGACCCGAACTTCAAGTTCGAGAACGGCGTCTTCAGCGGCTACGACGCGCAGAAGCGGTCCTACGACCGCACGACCTGGGCGTACCAGAAGGACGAGCAGGGCTTCGCGAAGATCGATCCGTCGATGCAGGATCCGCAGAGCGTGTACCAGCTGATGCGCCGGCACTTCGCGCGCTACACGCCCGAGGTCGTCGAGAAGATCTGCGGCACCCCGAAGGAGAAGTTCCTGAAGGTCGCCGAGATGATCGGCGAGTGTGCTGCGCCCGACAAGGTCATGACGATCATGTACGCGCTCGGCTGGACGCAGCACTCCACCGGTTCGCAGAACATCCGCACCGCGGCGATGCTGCAGCTGCTGCTGGGCAACGTCGGCATGCCGGGTGGCGGCATCAACGCGCTGCGCGGGCACTCGAACGTGCAGGGCATCACCGACATGAACCTCGTGTTCGGCGTGCTTCCCGGCTACATGCGGATGGCGCGCGACGGCGAGCAGTCGTTCAAGGCCTTCCTCGACGAGCGCGCGCTGAAGCCGGTGCGCCCGGGGCAGGTCAGCTACTGGAACAACTTCCCGAAGTTCTTCGTGAGCCTGCAGAAGGCGTGGTGGGGCGACGCGGCGACGCCGGAGAACGACTTCGCCTACCAGTACATGCCCAAGAACGACAAGCCCTACGACGTGCTCGCGATGTTCGAGCTGATGCACCAGGGCAAGATGAACGGGTTCATCTGCCAGGGCTTCAATCCGCTCGCGTCGATCCCGAACAAGAAGAAGGTCACCGCGGCGCTCTCGAAGCTGAAGTACCTGGTGACGCTCGACCCGATGATCACCGAGACCGACTCGTTCTGGGAGAACCACGACAAGTTCAACGAGGTCGACGCCGCGTCGATCAAGACGGAGGTCTTCCGGCTCCCGACCACCTGCTTCGCCGAGGACATCGGGTCCTTCACCAACTCCGGGCGCACGATGCAGTGGCACTGGAAGGGCGCCGACGCGCCGGGCGAGGCGCGCGGAGACCTGCAGATCGTCGCGGGGCTGTACACCGCACTGCGCGATCTGTACGTCAAGGAAGGCGGCAAGGGTGCCGAGCCGCTGACGCGCCTGAGCTGGCGGTACCTGTCGCCGCGCAACCCCTCGGCCGAGGAGGTTGCGCGCGAGATCAACGGCTATGCGGTGAAGGACATCACCGCGCCGGGCGACCCGGCGAAGGTGCTGATCAAGGCGGGCGAACAGCTCGCCGGCTTCGGCGCGCTGAAGGACGACGGGTCGACCGCCTGCGGCAACTGGCTGTACTCGGGCTGCTGGACGCAGGCGGGCAACATGATGGCGCGCCGCGAGGCGTCGGATCCGTCGGGCCTGGGCAGCTTCCTGAACTGGGGCTACACCTGGCCGGCGAACCGCCACGTGCTGTACAACCGGGCGTCGGCCGATCCGGCCGGCAAGCCATGGGATCCGGAGCGCAACCTGATCTCGTGGAGGGGCGTGTGGGGCGGCGCCGACGTGCCCGACATGATCCCGACCGCGGCGCCGGAGAAGAACGTCGGGCCGTTCATCATGAATCCGGAGGGTGTCGGGCGGCTGTTCTCGGCCGGCATGGCCGACGGGCCGTTCCCCGAGCACTACGAACCGTTCGAGACCCCGCTCGACAAGAACCCGATGTCCGCGCAGGTCAGCAACCCGGCGGCCCGCGTGTACAAGGGCGACATGGAGCAGTTCGGCAAGAACGACCAGTTCCCGTACGTCGCAACCAGCTACCGGCTGACTGAGCACCTGCACTTCTGGACCAAGGGCGTGCAGTCGAACGCGATCGTCCAGCCGCAGCAGTTCGTCGAGATCGACGAGGTGCTCGCGAAGCAGAAGGGGCTCGCGTCGGGCGACTGGTGCGAGGTCCGCAGCGCCCGCGGCGCGATCCGCACGAAGGTCGTCGTCAGCAAGCGCATCATGAAGCTGCAGTGCGACGGCAAGGAGATCCACACGGTCGGCATACCGATCCACTGGGGGTTCAAGGGGCTCGCGCAGGCCGGCTACCTGACGAATACGCTGACGCCCTTCGTCGGTGACGCCAATTCGCAGACGCCGGAGTACAAGGCGTTCCTCGTCGACATCAAGAAGGTCTGAGGAGAACCGCCATGGCATCTCTCGATTTGACGCGGCGCTCCGCGACGACGACCGAATCGCCGTCGGTCCGGCAGACTTTGAAGGTCGCGAAGCTGATCGACATCTCCAAGTGCATCGGCTGCAAGGCCTGCCAGGTCGCGTGCATGCAGTGGAACGACCTGCGCGACGACGTCGGCACCAACGTCGGTGTGTACGACAACCCCGTCGACCTGACGCCGACGTCGTGGACGGTGATGCGCTTCGCCGAGCACGAGGACGTCGACGGCAAGTTCGAGTGGCTGATCCGCAAGGACGGCTGCATGCACTGCGTCGACCCGGGCTGCCTGAAGGCCTGTCCGGCGCCGGGCGCGATCGTCCAGTACTCGAACGGCATCGTCGACTTCAACCAGTCGAACTGCATCGGCTGCGGCAACTGCGTCACCGGCTGTCCGTTCAACGTGCCGCGGATCAGCAAGACCGACAACAAGGCGTACAAGTGCTCGCTCTGTTCGGATCGGGTCGCGGTGGGCCTCGAGCCGGCGTGCGTGAAGACGTGTCCGACCGGCGCGATCGTCTTCGGCAGCAAGGACGACATGATCCATCACGCCGAGGAGCGCGTCGCCGACCTGAAGGGCAGGGGCTATTCGAAGGCGGCGCTGTACGATCCGCCGGGCGTCGGCGGCACGCACGTGATGTACGTGCTCAAGCACGGCGACCGCGCGGGTCTCTACTCGGACCTCCCGCAGGATCCGCAGATCAGCCCGCTGGTGTCGTTCTGGAAGGGCGCGTTCAAGCCGGCGGCGCTGCTGGGCCTGGGCCTCGCCGCGCTGGCGGGTTTCGTGCACTACATGAAGGTCGGCCCGAACACCTACGACGAGAAGGAGTCGGGCGGCAAGGATGCCTGAGCGCCCCGACCCACAGGAGACACGACACATGGAAACCCAAGCTGGCATACGTCGCTATGGCGATGGCGACCGGATCAACCACTGGCTGGTCGTCATCTGCTTCTTCTTCGCGGCGCTCTCGGGCCTCGCGTTCTTCCACCCTTCGATGTATTGGCTGACGGCCTTCCTCGGCGGGGGCGCCTGGGCACGGGTGCTTCACCCGTTCGTCGGCGTCGCGATGTTCGTGCTGTTCCTCGGCATGATCCTCCGCTTCGCGAGGCACAACCTGATCAACGCGCAGGATCGAAAGTGGCTCGCCGGCTGGCGCGACGTCATTGCCGATCGCGAGGACCGGGTGCCCGAGGTCGGGCGATACAACGCGGGGCAGAAGCTGATCTTCTGGCTGATGGTGCTGTCGCTGGTGCTGCTGCTCGCGACCGGCATCGTGTTCTGGCGACCATACTTCCGCTACAGTTTCGGCATCGAGACGATCCGCATCGCGACCGTCGTGCATTCGGTGTCGGCGATCGTGCTGATGCTGGGCATCATCGTGCACATCTATGCGGCGTTCTGGGTCAAGGGCACCCTGCGCGCGATGACGGTCGGCACCGTCGCGCGCAACTGGGCGCGCAAGCACCATCTCGGCTGGTACAAGGAAGAGTCGACGGCGGTCAAGCGCTGACGTGCATGCGCGCCGTCGGTCGGCCGGCACCGCGTGCTGCGCGGCCGGCCCCGGCGGCCGATGCGGTGAGACGGGGCGCAAGGCAGCATGCCCCGACCGGGCCGGGCGTGAATCGCCCGGCCAGTTTTTTGAGGAGTTGCCTGGTGGCGGGTCGCGGTGCAGATTCACGGGTTCGAAGGCGGCATCGCGCCGTTCGCGCGGCGACCGGCCATGCGAGGACCGGTCGCTCGCGGCGCGCGCCCGCGGAGGCGTGCGGACGATGACGTCGGTGCAGCGGCTGATGTCCGCCGAGGAGATCGCGCTCTCCCAGGTGTCGGGACCGGCGTTCGTCCGGATGCCCGATGGCGCGGCGCGATTCGCCGAACGCGCGTCGCGACTCGATGCGCTCGCGCCCGGCAATCCGATGCAGGCCTACCTCGCGCTGGTCGCCGAGGTGGCGAGGGCGCAAGCCGCCGTCGTCGAGCACGATTTCGGCGCCGCGTCGCTGCCGGACGAAACCGCGCTCGCGCATGCGGCCGAGCACCTGATGCCGCCGATCCCGGTCGCGTCGTGGCGGCGCGACCCCGTGTGGCGGCGCATGCTCGCGATGCTCGTCGACACGATCGAGCGCGCGTCGCCCGCGGCGGCGGCGGCGCCCGAGACCCGTACGGTGCTCGCGCGTCTGCGCAGCGCCGACGACGCCTGGCTCGAGGACCAGGCGAACCGCATCCTCAACGATCGCGAACTCGAGCTCGACAAGGGCGCGGCGGTCTTCATCGGCGCCGCGCTTCAGGTCTACTGGATCTGGATGCTGCGCGCGCTCGGCGAGAAGCCCGTCGGCCGGCTCGCGACGCCGACGCTGTGCCCGTGCTGCGGGTCGCGCCCGGTCGCGAGCATCGTGCGTTCGTCCGGCGACGGGTCGCACCGCTATCTCGCCTGCCGCCTCTGCGCGACCGAGTGGTACTACGAGCGGATCAAGTGCCCGACCTGCGAGTCGACGGCGGGCATCGAGTACGTGCAGCTCGACGAAGGCGGTGACGCCGCGAGCGTCGACCCGGGCGCCCTGGGCGCGAGGGCGGCGTCCGGTGCCACGGTCAAGGCCGAGACCTGCAGCGCCTGCCAGACGTACACGAAGATCGTCGCGGGAGACCGGGTGCCCGGTGCGGAGCCGGTCGCCGACGACCTGGCGAGCCTCGCGCTCGACGTGACGCTCGCCGAGCAGACCGGCTTCATGCGCGCGACGCTGAACCTCGCGCTGTTCCCGGGGCATGCCGACGACGCCGATTGAAGTCGCGCGCGCTGCCGGCGCATCCGCTGCGGCGAAGCTGCAGCGGATTCCCTCGGTCGACAGCTTGCTCGCCAGCGAGCGCTTCGCGCCGCTGCTCGCCGATTACGGGCGACTCGCGACGCTCGACGCGGTGCGCGAGGAACTCGCGCACCGGCGAGAGGCGCTGCTGCGCGCGGGCGACGCCGCCGAGGGTGCGCCGGGCGAGCGCGGCGTGCGTGGCGTGCGTGGCGATGCGTCGGTCGGCGGACAGGCCGGCGGGCCGATCGGCGCGCGGGTCGATGCGTCCTTCGACGCGTCCCTCGACGAGCAGGACATCGCGCGAGGGACCCGCGCGCGGCTCGTCCGGCTGCACGCGAGCCGCGTGGCGGCGGTGTTCAACCTCACCGGCACGGTGCTGCACACGAACCTCGGGCGTGCGCTGCTGGCCGACGAGGCGATCGACGCGATGGCGCTCGCGTCGCGATCGCCGGTCAGCCTCGAGTTCGATCTCGCGTCGGGCAGGCGCGGCGATCGGGACGATCTCGTCGCGCCGCTGATCCGACGCATCACCGGCGCCGAGGCGTGCACGGTCGTCAACAACAACGCCGCCGCCGTGCTGCTGGTCCTGAACGCGCTGGCGCAACGCCGTGAGGCGATCGTGTCGCGCGGAGAGCTGATCGAGATCGGCGGCGCATTCCGGATCCCCGACATCATGACGCGGGCGGGCGTCAGGCTCGTCGAGGTCGGCACGACCAACCGCACGCACGCCGCCGACTACGAGGCGGCGATCTCGCCGTCGACCGGCCTGCTGATGCGCACGCACACGAGCAACTACGTGGTGCAGGGATTCACCGCGAGCGTCGACACGCCGCGGCTGGCGGCGATCGCGCGCGGTGCCGGCGTGCCGCTGTTCGAGGACCTGGGCAGCGGCACGCTGGTCGACCTCGCGCGCTGGGGCCTGCCCAAGGAGCCCACGGTGCAGGGCGCGCTCGAGGCCGGTGCCGACGTCGTGAGCTTCTCCGGCGACAAGCTGCTCGGCGGCCCGCAGGCGGGCATCATCGTCGGCCGCGCCGACCTGATTGCACGGATCAAGAAGAGTCCGCTCAAGCGCGCGCTGCGCGTCGACAAGGCGACGCTCGCCGCGCTGGAGGCGACGCTGCGCCTCTATCTCGATCCGGACCGCCTCGCCGCGCGGCTGCCGACGCTGCGGCTGCTGACGCGTCCGCTCGCGGCGATCGACGTGGCCGCGCGCGAGCTCGCCGCCGGCCTGGCGGCCGCGCTCGATTCGCCGGGCGTGCCCGCGTTCGTCGTCGAATGCGTCGATTGCCTCGGGATGATCGGCAGCGGCTCGCAACCGGTCGAACGCCTGCCGAGTCGCGCGGTCGCGGTGCGCCCGCGCGCCGGCAGGCCTGGCAGCCAGTTGCGCGCGCTGGAGCGCGCGCTGCGGGCGTTGCCGATCCCGGTCGTCGGGCGCATCCACGAGGATCGGCTGCTGCTCGATTGCCGCACGCTGGAGTCGCCGCAGGCGCTGCTCGCGCAGCTTCCCGAGCTGGCAGCGGGACTGCGTCGATGATCTTCGGTACCGCCGGTCACATCGATCACGGCAAGAGCACGCTGGTCAAGGCACTGACCGGCGTCGATCCGGACCGCCTTCGCGAAGAGAAGGCGCGCGGCATCACGATCGACCTCGGCTACGCGTACACGGTCGTGCAGGGGCGGCGGATCGGCTTCGTCGACGTGCCGGGGCACGAGCGACTGGTGCGCAACATGCTGGCCGGCGCCACCGGCATCGATCGGGTGCTGCTGGTGGTCGCCGCGGACGACGGCGTGATGCCTCAGACGCGAGAGCACCTCGCGATCGTGTCGCTGCTCGGCCTGCGCCACGGATGCGTCGTGCTCACCAAGGTCGACCGGGCCGACGAGGCCGCGATCGCGCGCGCCCGTGCAGGCATCGACGCGCTCGTGGCGGACTCGCCGCTCGCGGGTTCGCCGTTCGCGCGCGCCCCGGTGTTCCCGGTGTCGGCCACGACGGGCGAGGGGCTCGACGCACTGCGCGACTGGCTCGCCGCGACCGCGCTCGAACCGTCCGGGCGGCGCGACACCGGCCTGTTCAGGCTGCCGATCGATCGCGTGTTCACGCTCCCAGGCGCCGGCCTCGTCGTGACCGGCACCGTGCACTCGGGACGCGTCGCCGTCGGCGACGAACTGCTGGTCGGTCCGGCCGGCAGGCCGGCGCGGGTCCGCGCGCTGCACACGCTCGGCGAACCGGCCCAGCAGGCGGGCGCCGGCGTGCGGTGCTCGCTGAATCTGTCGGGCGACGTCGACCGCGAGTCGATCGGACGCGGCGACTGGGCGCTCGCGCCCGACGCGTGCCGGCCGACGGCGCGCTTCGACGTGAGGCTGGCGCTGCTGCCCGGCGAGGCCCGCGCGCTGCGCCACTGGACGCAGGTCCACGCGCACATCGGTGCGGCAGACCTGTCGGCGCGGGTCGCGGTGCTGAACGCCGACGAGCGCATCGAGCCCGGCGCCAGCGACTTCGCGCAGATCGTGCTCGACCGGCCGACGATCGCGGCCCACGGCGACCGCGTCGTGCTGAGGGACCAGTCGGCCAGCCGGACGATCGGTGGCGCGATCGTGCTGGACATCGACCCGCCGCTGCGTCGACGCCGGGTCGCGCAGCGGCTGACGGTGCTCGCCGCGCTCGAGTCGCCGACGCCGTCCGCGCGGCTCGCGCACCTGCTCGTGTCGACCCGCGAGGGCGTCGAGGTCGCGCGGCTCGCGGCCGCCTGGGCGACGAGCCGGGCCGAGATCGCTGCGCTTGCCGCCGCGCACGGGGCGGTCGCGGTGAACGTCGACGGCGCCGAACGCCTGTTCGCCGCGTCCGCGTGGCACGACCGTCGCCGGGCGCTGCTCGCCACGCTCGGCGACTGGCACGCGTCGCATCCGGACGAGGTCGGCATCGAGCGCGACGGCCTGCGCCGTCTGCTCGACGCGACGCTCGAGCGGCCGGTGTTCCAGGCGCTCGTCGCCGAGGCGATCCGTGCCGACGAGGTGCGCAGCACCGCCGCGCGGCTGCACCTCGCGGGGCACCGTGTCGTGCTGTCGCCCAAGGAGCAGGCATTTCGCGAGCGGGCGATGCCGATGATCGACGACGGGCGTTTCGACCCGCCGTGGATGCGCGACGTCGCGAAGGCGCTGCGGGTCGACGAGACGAGCGCCCGCGGGTGGCTGCGTCGACTCGCCAAGGCGGGCGAACTCGTCGAGGTGGTGCCGGATCTGTTCTACTCTCGGCGGTCGATCGACGCGCTGGTGGACATCGTGCTCGAGATCGAGGCGGTCGACGGGGTCGTCGAGACCCCGCGGTTCCGCGACCGGGTCGGGCTCGGGCGCAAGCGCGCGATCCAGATCCTCGAGCACTTCGATCGCGTCGGCGCGGTGCGTCGCGATGGCGATCGACGGTGGGCGATGCGGCAGCACGCGCTCGTTCGACATCGACTGGCGGCGCAGGTCGCCGCGAAGGTGCATTGATGAACGGAGGGGAATCACGGCCGGTGCCGTGGCCGGGCTTCAAACCCGGTTGGGGTTGTCAGCCAATCCCGGGCAGGTTCGACTCCTGCTCCCTTCCGCCAGCCCCGGGGCAGGCCCGGCCGCCGGACGAAGGCGAGCGTTGCGCGCCGACGCGCGGGCGCCGCCGATGAACGCCCGCAGGTCCTTCGCACGCGCGATGCAGGCGCTCGAGGCCGGCGACGCGGCGGCGGCGCGTCGTGCGTTCGAGGCCGCGGCGCGCGATGGCGATGCCGCCGCGCAGTTCAACCTCGCGGTGCTGCTCGATCGCGGACAGGGCGGCGACGTCGATCGGGACGGCGCGCTGCACTGGTACGAACGGGCGGCGCGCCAGGACGACCCCGACGCGCAGTTCAACCTCGCGCTGCTGCTGCTCGAGCGCGCGGTGCCCGGCGACACCGCGACGGCGGACGCGCTGCGATGGCTCGAGAAGGCGGCTGCGTCCGGGCATCCCCGCGCGTGCCTGCGGCTCGCGCGCATGATCGAGCACGGCGTCGGCACCGGCGCGCAGATGTCGGCCGCGTTGCCGTGGTACCGGAAGGCGGCACAGGCCGGTGAGGTGGCAGCGATGGTACGCACCGGCGCCGCCTTCGCGGACGGCGACGGCTGCGAGATCGACGACGCGCAGGCGCGGCATTGGCTCGGGCGCGCGGCCGACGCGGGCCACGCCGGTGCGGCCTGGCGCCTCGCGGGCCTGCTCGCGCCGAGTGCCAGCCCGGGCGACCAGGCCGAGGTGCTCGCCCGCCTGCGCCAGGCGGTCGATGGCGGCATCGCGCAGGCTTCGAACGATCTCGGGGTCAGGGTGCTCGAGGGGCGCGGGGTCGCGGCCGACGCGGCCCGCGCGCTCGCGCTGTTTCGCGACGCCGCGGCCGCGGGCGTCGTGCAGGGGCACCTGAACGCCGGCCTGCTGCTCGAAGGCGCGCACGGCGTCGCGCCCGACCTGCCGGCCGCGATTCGCCACCTCGAGGCCGCCGCCGCGTCGGGCGAGACGCTGGCGCAGTATCGGCTGGGACATCACCTCGCGCAATCCGGCGATCCGGAGAAGGTGCACGCGGCGCTCGGATGGCTCGAGCGCGCGGCCGAGCAGGGGCAGCCTCGCGCGCAGCTCGCGCTCGCGCGTGCGCTTCGCGACGGACGCGGCGTGCGGCCCGACCCGCAACGCGCCGAGCTGTGGCTGGTGCGCGCGGCGGCGGCCGGCAACGTCGAGGCAGCCGGCGAGCTGGCCGAGCTGCGCGCGGGCCGCGTGCGATCGGCGCCCGGGATCGCGTCCTCGGGCGTCGCCGCAGGCGGCGATGCCGGGGCGAACGGCGCGGCCGCCGACCTCTCCGACGTCCTCGCGGCGCTGCGCACGCAGGCCGCGGCGGGCAGCGCGACCGCGATGGCGGCGCTCGGCGCGATGCTCGAGAGCGGGCGCGGCACGGCTGCGGATCCGGCGACCGCGCGTCACTGGTTCGAGCGTGCCGCCGCGGCCGGCCATGCGAACGGCATGCTCGGCATGGCGCGCCTCTTCGCGCGCGGGCTCGGCGTGCCCGTCGACCACGCGCGCGCGCGGCATTGGTTCGAGCTCGCGGCGCGCCAGGATCATCCGAGCGCCTGGTTCAATCTCGGCGTCATCCACGACGAGGGGCTCGGTGTCGAGCGCGACGCGGCGAAGGCGATCGAGTGCTGGCGCAAGGCCGCGACGCAGGGGCACGCCGAGTCGGCCAACCATCTCGGCCTCAAGTACCTGGAGGGCGACGGCGCGATGCCGAACGACGCGTTCGCCGTCTACTGGTTCCGCCGGGCGGCCGAGGCGGGAGACGCCGACGGTCAGTACAACCTGGCGCTGGCGCTGCTCGCCGGGCGCGGCGCAGCGGCCGATCCGCTCGAGGCGTCGCGCTGGCTCGAGAAGGCCGCCGCGCGCGAGCATGCGGGCGCGGTCGCGCATCTCGGCGCCGCTGCGCGGCCGTGCGGTGACGCGGATCGCGGGGCGCCGGCATGACACGGATCCGGGGCCACGAGTTCCCCGACGATCTGCTCTACGCGCCGCAGACGATGGTCTGGGCGCAGCCCCTGCCCGACGGTTGCGTCGCGATCGGCATGTCGGCGCTCGGACCCGCGACGGCCGGCGAGTTCCTGGTGTTCGCCGCGAGGCCGCTCGGCGCCTGGATCGACGCCGGACGCGCCATCGGCAATGTCGAGACCGCGAAGACCGTCAGCTCGGTTCGAACACCGATCGCCGGGCGCATCGTCGCGATCAATGACGCGGTCGAGGCCAACGGCGAACTGATCGGTCGCGCGCCGTACGAAGCGTGGCTGGTGCGGCTCGATCCGCGTCGCGAGGGCGGCGCCGCGGATCCGATCGCCGAGTGCCTTCGGGCGGGCGATCTGCTGCACGGACCCGCCGCGATGACCGCGATCGAGGCGCAGATGGCGCTCTACCGGGTGGGTGAATGAGCGGGGTCGGGAGCGCGCCCGTGTCCCCCTGCACGTCGGACATCGCAGTGGGCTCGCTCGCGATCCTGCTGTGGGCGACCGGCGCCGACCGGCCCGCGCTGTGCGCGGCTCCGTTCATGTACGCGAGCGCGGCCCGCGCGCTCGATCTCGAGGTCGAGGTCCATTTCGCCGCGGCGTCGATCGAACTGCTGTTGCCGGGTGCGGCCGACGCGATCCACCCCGGGCGCGCGCGCAGCCGCCCGCTGTCGGCGTTCATGCGCGATGCGCACGAGGCCGGCGCGCGCTTTCTCGGCTGCTCGGCGGCGATGCACGAGCGGGGCCTGGGCGCCGCCGACCTGATCGCCGAATTCGACGGCGTGGTCGGCGCCACCGCCTTCGTCGCGCGCAGCGTCGACCCGGCGTGGCGGACGCTGGTGTTCTGAAACGGCGCGCTCAGCGCATCGCGGCCCAGACCTTCTGCGCGGTGACCGGCATCTGCAGCGCGCGCGCCTTCTCGCCGTGGCCGGCGCGTTCGAGTGCGTCGATGACCGCGTTGACCACCGCTGGGGTCGCGCCGATCGTCCCCAGTTCGCCGACGCCCTTGACGCCGAGCGGATTGGTCGTGCACGGGATCGACTGGTCGAGCACGGTCCTGAAGCCGTGGACGATGTCCGCGCGCGGCATCGCGTAGTCCATGAAGCTGCCGGTGAGCAACTGCCCGGACGCGTCGTCGTAGACGACGTGCTCGGTCAGCGCCTGGCCGATGCCCTGCACCGCGCCGCCTTCGAGCTGTCCGGTGACGATCATCGGATTGATGACACGCCCGACGTCGTTGGCCGACGCGTAGTCGACGACCTGCACGTGGCCGGTGTCCGGGTCGATCTCGACCTCGCAGACGTGACAGCCGTTCGGCCAGGTCGGCCCGCCGACGGTCGTCGACGATTCGAGGCGGATCGACGCGTCCGGCTGCTTCGCGGCGAGCTCGAAGAGGCCGATGCGACGGTCGGTGCCGGCGACGACGAAGCTCGCGTCGCGGTACTCGAGGTCCGCCGCCGGCACCTCGAGCGCATCGGACGCGAGGTCGCGTGCCTTGTCGACGGTGCGTCGACTGCCCTCGCTCACCGCCGAGCCGCCGGTGAACAGCGAGCGCGAGCCGGCGCTACCGAAGCCGGTGGCGCGGTCGGTGTCGCCCTGGACGATGCGGATCTTCTCGATCGGCACGCCGAACACGTCGACGGCGAGCTGCGCGTAGCTGGTCGCGATGCCCTGGCCCATCGCCTGCGTCGCCGACACGATCTCGATGTAGCCGTCGCCCGCCACCCGGACGTCGACCTTCTCCTCGAACACGTTCGCGCCGGTCCATTCGAGGAAGGTCGCGACGCCGATGCCGCGAAGGCGTCCGCGAGCGGCCGACGCGGCGGCCCGCGCGTCGAAGCCGTCCCAGTCGGCGAGCTTCAGCCCCTGGTCCATGATCGACTCGAAGTGCCCGCTGTCGTAGGTCTGCGCCATCGCGTTGCGATACGGCATCTTCGCGGGGTCGATCATGTTTCGGCGACGGATCTCGATGCGCGACAAGCCGGTGACGCGCGCGGCTTCGTCCATCAGGCGCTCGATCAGGTAGATCGCCTCGGGCCGTCCGGCGCCGCGGTAGGCGCCGGTCGCGTTCGTGTGGGTGAGGACCGCGGTGAAGGTGAGGTCGATCGTCGCGATGTCGTACACGCTGGTGATCACCCACGGGCCGATCAGCAGCTGGATGGCGACGCCGGTGCCGGTCGCGAACGCCCCGACGTTCGCATGCGAGCGCACCCGCAGCGCGAGGATCCGGCCGTCCGCGTCCAGCGCGAGCTCGGCCTCGCTGTCGGTGTCGCGGCCGTGCGCCGCGCTCAGCATCTCCTCCGAGCGATCGGCCGCCCACTTGACCGGTCGGCCCAGGTCGCGAGCCGCATAGGCCACGACGGCGTCCTCGGGGTACATCCCGGTCTTCATGCCGAAGCCGCCGCCGACGTCGGAAACGAGGATGCGCACCTTGTCCTTCGCGATGCCGAGTACGCCGCCCGCGAGCGTGTCGCGCACGCCGGTCGGGGTCTGCGAGCTCATCCGGATCGTGATCCGCTCGCCGGCGGGGTCCCAGCTCGCCAGCACGGTGCGCGGTTCGATCGATGCCGGCGCGAGCCGCTGGTTGACGAGTCGCAGCTTCGCGACGTGCGCGGCCTTCGCGAACGCCGCCTGTGCCACCGCCGCGTCGCCGTGCTTCATCTGGGCGGCGACGTTGCCCGGCGCGTCGGCGCAGACCTGCGGCGCGTCCGCGCGCAGCGCGGCGTGGAGCTCGGTCACGTGCGGCAGCGTCTCGTAGTCGACGACGATCGCCTCGAGCGCGTCGCGCGCGAGGTCCCGGCTGACCGCGACGACCGCCGCGACCGCCTCGCCGACGTGGTGCACGACGCCGGCCGCCAGCGGCCGGCGCGGCGGGGTTGCGCCGGGCGACCCGTCGGGCTTGTTGAAGCCGGCCACGCCCGGTACCGGCTTCACGCCGGCCGCGACCAGGTCGTCGCCCAGATAGACGGCGTGCACGCCGGGCATCGAACGGGCCGCGCTCGCGTCGATCGACGCGATGCGGGCACTCGGGTGCGGCGAGCGAAGGAACGCGATGACCGCCCCGCCGTCGGGATGAAAGTCGTCGGTATAGCGGCCCTTGCCGACGAGCAGGCTCTCGTCCTCGACACGGTGAACGGCCTGGCCACTGCCGAAACGCCGGGCGATGTCTCGAGCTTCAACGGTCATGGTCTGGATTCCTCGGGTAAGTCGGTGCGGTATGCGGGCGCCGCGTTCGACGTCGCGTCGACGGGTCGGCGCCGTCGCGTGGGGTCAGGGCGCGGGCTCGTCGCCGTCGAAGTCGAGTTCGACCTTCGCGCCGTTGGGGTCGTGGAAGAAGAGCTGCCAGGTGCGGAAGTCGCCGGGCAGGCGTCGCAGCTCGTGGGCGATGCCGCGCGACTTGAGCCGGGCGACCGCCTCGGCCAGGCCGGTGGCGCTGAAGGCCATGTGGTCGATCACGCCGGGCACGAGCCGGCTGCGCTCGCGCCCGGCGATGATGTGCAGGATCGCGTCGGACGAATCCGTCGCGTAGAGCCAGGCGCCGGGAAACGCGAAAGCGGGCCGCGCGCCCGGCCTCAGGTCGAGGAATTCGGCGTAGAAATCGAGCGTCGTCTGGAGGTCGTCGGTGAGGATCGTGAAGTGGTTCACGGCGGTGGCGACCATCGCTGTCTCCGGTGGGGGTGAGCAGCGGCACGCGCGGCCGATGCTGCCCCGATGCTATCGCAGTGCCGGCGCCCGCCATCGTGCCGGCTCGGTGAACTTCTTCCGCGCCATTCGCCGCCCTTGTCGGTATCGTCTTCGCTCGTCGCGCTTGAGTTGCCCGTCGCCGCGCTCGATACTCGCAGCTGCCTTGCAAGTCGCCGCCGCGGGTCGCGTCCCGTGCGCGCATGGCCTGCGGCGTTCGCTGCGACAACGCAACACAACACGGAATCGAGGGGAAATGCACATGACGAAGCGGATGGGGATCCTGGCGGCCACGGTGATGTCGACCGCCGTGCTGGGTGCCTGCGCGGACCTGGGCGGCGTGCAGATGGGAGGCGAACGGGCGAAGACGGTCGCGACCGGGTCGGCCGCCGGATCCAGCGCCGAGAATGCCAACAGCCAGCTCGAGCGCTGCACCGAGACGCTCGGCACGCTCGCGGTCGTCGAGGACCAGAGCCAGCCCTGGTACTACCAGCTGCGCAACACCTACAAGCTGAATTCGACCGTGCCGCTCATCCGCCTGCTGGTGCAGCAGTCGAACTGCTTCGTCGTGGTCGAGCGCGGTCGCGCGTTCAACCAGATGACGCAGGAGCGCAATCTCGACCGCTCGGGAGAGATGCGCGCGGGAAGCAATTTCGGCAAGGGCCAGATGGTCGCCGCCGACTACAGCATGAATCCGTCGATCACCTTCACCAACAACGACGCCGGCGGCATCGGGGCGGCGCTCGGCCGCTTCAGCCCGACGCTGGGCCTGTTCGGCTCGGTCGCGGGCAGCGTCAAGTTCAAGGAGGCGTCGACGATGCTCACGCTGATCGACAACCGCTCGGGCGTGCAGCTCGCCGCCGCCGAGGGCAGCGCGTCGAAAACCGATTTCGGGGTGTGGAGCCGGGTGTTCGGCAGCGATGCCGGCGGCGGCGCGGGCGGCTATACGAAGACGGCCGAGGGCAAGCTGCTCGCCGGCGCATTCGCCGACAGCTACAACCAGCTCGTGAAGGCGGCGCGGAACTACAAGGCGCAGGAGGTTCGCGGGGGGCTGGGCACCGGCGGACGTCTCGGCGTGCAGGGCGGCACGACGCCGGCCTCGCGGGAGCTCAAGTCGCGCTGAACCGGCGGGGACGCATGCGGCGCCCGCGCTGCGGGCGCCGGGTGTCCGTCAGCGCCGTTGGCCTGCCTTCGCCCATGCATTGGCCAGCAGCCCGAGCAACAGCACCGCGAGCGCGACGCTCCACAGTGAATACGGGATGCCCAGCATCGGTGCGTTCGCTTCGTCGCAGCCTGCCGTGGCCTTGAAGACCGATGGCAGCGCCTCGTCGAGTCCGGTCGCCATCAGGAACCGGTCGGCGGCGGTGAAGGCACACGAGGCGGTCTTGGCCGCGACCAGGTGCTGGTACAGCGCGGCGACCAGCGCGCCGGCCGACGCGATCGCGGCCAGGCCCAGCAGCGTCCGGGCGATCGCCGCCCGCTGCCGGACGCCCATCGACGCGAGCGCCAGCGCGCCGACGACCAGGTACAGCAGGCGCTGGACGATGCACCAGGGGCAGGGCTCGAGCGCGAATGCGTGCTGGCTGACGAGCGCGGCCGCGACACCGCCCCAGGCGAGCAGAAAAACCAGACCGGCGGTCTTGGTATGTGATATACTGCGTAATCTCATGGCGTCTCCACCTGGCATCGTGACACGAAACGTGGCCCCTTCACCACGTTTGATGCAGATCGGAGACATCCTTTCATTCTTAGTAACGGGGACTCAGGGATGAAAACTACTCGTAAACCGAACTCGGCCATGACGGCGCATCACCACAGCGCGATCGTCACGGCTCGGCATGCTGCGCGGATGCGCGCCGGCCGAGTCGAAT
Organism: Lautropia sp.; assembly: GCA_050248115.1. Classification (GTDB taxonomy): domain Bacteria; phylum Pseudomonadota; class Gammaproteobacteria; order Burkholderiales; family Burkholderiaceae_E; genus Lautropia. The sequence continues at coordinate 287,907 of JBFWSZ010000002.1, read as the reverse complement.
CCAGGCCGGAGGATTACGCGGATATCGCGGTCACCGAACAAGCGAAACGCCTGCGCGAGGCGCGGCGAGCGATCGAAGAGCGCAACATGATGCGCGAACTCGGATTGGGCTGATTCGCACAGGAATCTTGCAACAGGGGGCGCTCGGGACGGGCGCCCCCTTGTCTTTCGGGGTCTCCGGAAATCGGTCCCGCCTGACGCCGGCTGCGGCGAGTATGTCCGAGAGACCGGACCGATGCACGTACTGATCGTCAAGATGTCGTCGATGGGCGACGTCGTCCATGCCCAGGCACTCGCGTCCGATGTGCTCGCGGCCTTTCCTGGCGCGCGGATCGACTGGGTCGTCGAGCGGGCCTTCGCGCCGATCTGCGCGCTGAACCCGGCGATCGCGCGGGTCGTCCCGATCGCCTGGCGCCGGTGGCGCAGCCGGCTCCGCGATCCCGGCGTCCGAGCCGAACTCGCCGACTTCCTCCGGTCGCTGCGCGGCGAGCGCTACGACCACATCCTCGATTGCCAGGGCCTGATCAAGAGTGCGGCGATCGTTCGCCTCGCGCGCGGCGCGAACCGCATCGGCCCCGATCGCCGTTCGGCGCGCGAGTCGATCGCGAGCCTGTGCTACGACACCCGCGTGTCCGTGCCGCGCGACTGGCACGTGATCCGGCGCAACCGCGCGATCGGCGCGCTCGGCCTCGGCTATCCCCTCGATGCGTCGCCGGCGCCGGCGCTTCACGCCGCGCCGCCCGATCCGCTCGCGATGCCCTGGTGGCCGGCGCAAGCGCCGGTGGTGCTCGTCACCGGCGCCAGCCGCGATGCCAAGCTCTGGCCGGAGGCGCACTGGCTCGCGCTGGTCGATCGACTGGCGGCTGCGGGCCTGCCGGTCGTCTGGTTCTGGGGCAGCGATGCGGAGAAGGCCCGCGCCGAGCGCCTGCAGGCCGCCGCCACGGCCGCCGCGAGTGCCAGCGGCACCCGACTGCGATCGGTCGTGCCGCCGTTCCTCACGGTCGGCGAGGCGGCGAGCGTGCTGGGCGCGGCCGGCGCGGTGGTCGGACTCGATACCGGCTTCACCCACCTGGCGGCGGCGCTCGGCGTGCCGACCGTCGGCATCTTCTGCGATTTCGATGCCGTGCAGTGCGCGGTCAGCGGCCCCGCCCGGTGCGAGAGTTTCGGCGGCGTGGGCCTGATCCCGCCGGCGTCGCAGGTCATCGCGGCGGCCGAACGGTGCCTGCGGCTATAGTGGGCGCGCGACACGACACCGCAGGACCGGATCCGCGATGAACCCGCTGAGACTCTCGAGCATGCTGCTGGCCCGCGACTGGCGCGCCGGCGAACTCAACCTGCTGCTCGCGGCCCTCGTGGTCGCGGTCGCCGCGATCTCGACCGTCGGCTTCTTCGTCGACCGCCTCGGCGCGGCGCTGTCGACGCAGGCGCGCCAGCTGCTCGGTGCGGACCTGGTCGTCTCGACCGACAATCCGGTGCCCGCAGAGTGGTCGCTCGAGGCGCAACGGCGCGGTCTGCGTGTCGCCACGACGGTCGTGTTTCCGAGCATGGCGCTGACCGAGCCGTCGGACGCCGCCGCGGCACCGCGCTCGCAGCTCGCGTCGATCAAGGCGGTCTCGAGCGCATACCCGCTGCGCGGCGCGCTGACCTTCGCCGGCGCTGGCGCCGCCGCCGCCGCCGCGACCGCTTCCCCCGCTGCGGCCGCGGCCGAAGGCGCTCGCGGCGGACCGGCACCCGGGCGGGTCTGGGCCGACCGCGCACTGCTCGATGCGCTGGGCATCGGAACCGGCGGCAAGGTGCTGCTCGGCGACAAGGCCTTCGTCGTCGAGCGGACGATCCTCATCGAGCCCGATCGCGGCGCGTCGTTCGCGTCGTTCGCGCCGCGCGCGATGATCGCGCTGGACGACCTGGCGGCCACCGGCCTGATCCAGCCTGCCAGTCGCGTGACCTGGCGCCTGCTCGTCGCCGGCGACGCGGCGGCCGTCAGCGGGTTCGAAGGCTGGGTCTCGCCCCGGCTCGGCGCGGGCCAGCGTCTCGAGACGCTCGAAGGCGGGCGCCCCGAGTTGCGGACGACGCTCGAGCGTGCGCGCCAGTTCCTCTCGCTGGTGTCGATGCTCGCCGCGCTGATCGCCGCCGTCGCCATCGCGCTGGCGGCACGGCGCTTCGCCGATCGTCACCTCGACGGCTTCGCGGTGCTGAAGTCGCTCGGCGCGGGCCAGCCGCTCATCCAGCGCGCGCTGCTGTTCGAGATGCTGTGGATCGCGCTCGCCGGTTCCGTCGTCGGCGCGCTCGCCGGCTGGGCGGCGCACTGGGTGCTCGTGGCGATCGCGGGACCCGCCGTCGGCATCGCGCTGCCGCCGCCCGGTTGGGCACCGGCGATCCAGGCGGCCGCGGCCGGCGTGGTCCTCGTGCTCGGCTTCGCGGCGATCCCGGTGCTGCGCCTCGCCGGCGTGCCGCCGCTGCGGGTCCTGCGCCGCGAACTCGGGCCGCCGGGCGCGTCGGTGTGGTTCGCCGTCGCGATCGCGATGCTCGCGTTCGGGGCGCTGTTGCTGTGGTACGCACAGGACCGCCGTCTCGCGCTGATGGCGCTCGGCGGATTCGCCGTCGGCGCGGTGTGCTTCACCGGGGTGGCCTGGATCGGTGTGCGTGCATTGGCGCCTCTGCGCGGCTGGGTCGGCGCCGGTGGTGCGCTGGCCGCACTCAGGGTGGCACTGGCGAACTGGTCGCGGCGGCGGGGCGCGTCGGTCGCGCAGACCGCGGCGCTCGCGGTGGGCCTGATGGCGCTGATGCTGCTCACGGTCACGCGCAACGACCTGCTCGAGAGCTGGCGCAGCGCGAGTCCCGCGGACGCGCCCAATCGATTCGTGCTGAACATCCAGCCCGACCAGCGCGAGGCGTTCACGCAGGCACTCGACACGATCGGCGTGCGCGACGTCGAACTCTTCCCGATGATCCGCGGGCGGCTCGTCACGGTCAACGGTGCGCCCGTCGGCCCGCAGCGCTACGAGGACGATCGCGCGAAGCGACTCGTCGATCGCGAATTCAACCTGTCGTATGGGGCGCAGATGCCGTCGCACAACCGGCTCGCGAGCGGCCGCTGGATCGACCCGGCACGCGCGGAGGTGTCTGCCGAACAGGGCATCCTCGACACGCTGGGGCTGTCGATCGGCGATACCCTGGGTTTCGACGTCGCCGGGCAGACGACGGCGATGAAGCTGGTCGGCACGCGCAAGCTCGCCTGGGATTCGCTGAAGGTCAATTTCTTCATGATCGGCTCGCCGGCCGCCCTCGCCGATCGCCCGCAGAGCTTCATCACGTCGTTCCGGATGCCGCCTTCGGCCGCCTCCGGCGGCGAGCGCGCGCTGGTGGCGCGCTTTCCGAACCTGACGATCATCGACACCGACGTGATCGTGCGTCAGGTGCAGGCGATCATCGACCGCGTCGTGCAGGCAGTGCAGTTCCTCTTCGTGTTCGCGCTCGCCGCGGGCCTGGTCGTGATGTACGCGGCGCTCGCGAGTTCGCGCGACGAGCGGATGCACGAGGCGGCGCTGATGCGCGCGCTGGGCGCGTCACGACGGCAATTGGTGGTCGCGCAGGCGCTGGAACTGTCGCTGTCGGGCATGCTCGCCGGCCTGCTGGCCGCGCTGGGCGCGCTGCTGGTCGGCTGGCTGCTCGCGACCGAGGTCTTCCTCTTCCCCTACAGCCCGGGGTGGTGGCTGGTGCCGGCCGGCGCGCTGCTCGGCGCGCTCTTCTCCGCTGGCGCCGGGTGGTGGGGTCTGCGCACGGTGGTCGATGCGCCGCCGATGGGAGTCCTCAGGGCGGCGGGCTGATCGCGGCGCGCCGCGCGGGGTCGACGGCACCGGCGTGCCCGGGCTCACGGCAGCCGGCAGCCGCGCATCTCCTTGTCGATCTCACCACCACGCGCGTGGCATGCCGCGACCGGGTCCAGCGGGCTGACCCACTTCCCCTTTCCCGTTTCCTTCCCGGGTGGCTTGCGGCCACCAGTCAGTCGCGCGGACTCGATCGTCGTCAGCGCGGGCGGCGCGTAGTGCTGCGCCGTGCCCGTGCTGCAAGGCCGATCGGCGTAGTGCGTCCTTCCGTTGGCGTCTTGGCATTTGTAGACATCCGCATGGGCAGGCGCGCCCGCGGCGAGCGCGCCGAGCAGCATCAGGATTCCGGTCGGTCTGGCAATCGTGTTCATCGCGTCGTGTCCGTTCCGCGGATCCCTCGGGTGGCGCCGGCGGCACGAGGGCGCCCCGGCGGCGAAGCGCCACCTTAATGGCCGGACGATGTGCGCGTGCGCGTGCGCCGATGGACAGGCCGTCGCGGGGGTACGAAAGGCGCGGCCGGGCGGACCCGTGCCCTGGGGTTCCGGTCGATCTCACGATGCGGGATGCACTGCCGGGACAAGAAAGAAGGGTGGCGCGTCGCAACATGAAGATTTTTTAATGTGGGAGATAAGAGCGCGTATTGTGAAATGACGACGCAAGTTATTGATTAACAGTGGTTTTCCGATTCGTGATTTTGGTGATATTTGCTATTGCCACGCAGCAATCGTCTCTACCATGGTCGATGGAATGGTTCGGCACGGGGCCGGATCGGACAGTGATGGAGCCTGGTAAATGTCGTCTCGGGAACTGGAAGCGCAGAAGCTGCAGAAGGAATGGTCGGAAAATCCGCGGTGGCGTGGCGTCAAGCGCGGGTATACGGCGGAGGAGGTCGTGCGCCTGCGCGGCTCGCTGGTCGTCGAGCACACGCTCGCGAAGCGCGGCGCCGAGAAGCTCTGGAAACTGATCACCGAGGAGCCCTTCGTCAACACGCTCGGCGCGCTCACCGGGAACCAGGCGATGCAGCAGGTGAAGGCCGGGCTCAAGGCGATCTACCTGTCGGGCTGGCAGGTTGCCGGCGACGCCAACGCGGCCGGCGAGATGTACCCCGACCAGTCGCTGTACCCGATCAATTCGGTGCCGCAGGTCGTTCGGCGCATCAACAACACCTTCGTTCGTGCCGACCAGATCCAGTGGTCCGAAGGCAAGAGCCCGAGCGACAAGGACTACGTCGATTACTTCGCGCCGATCGTCGCCGACGCCGAGGCGGGCTTCGGCGGCGTGCTCAACGCGTTCGAGCTCATGAAGTCGATGATCGACGCGGGTGCGGCCGGCGTGCACTTCGAGGATCAGCTCGCGTCCGTCAAGAAGTGCGGGCACATGGGCGGCAAGGTGCTCGTGCCGTCGCGCGAGGCGGTGTCCAAGCTGATCGCCGCACGACTCGCCGCGGATGTGCTCGGCGTGCCGACGGTCCTGCTCGCACGGACCGACGCGGAGGCTGCCGATCTGGTCACCTCGGACGTCGACGACAACGACAAGCCCTTCCTGACCGGCGAGCGCACGCTGGAGGGCTTCTACCGCACCCGCAACGGGCTCGAGCAGTCGATCTCGCGCGGCCTCGCCTACGCGCCGTATGCCGACCTGATCTGGTGCGAGACCGGCAAGCCCGATCTCGTGTTCGCCCGCAAGTTCGCCGAGGCGATCCAGAAGCAGTTCCCCGGGAAGATGCTCGCCTACAACTGCTCGCCGAGCTTCAACTGGAAGAAGAACCTGGACGACGCGACGATCGCGACGTTCCAGCGCGAGCTCGGTGCGATGGGCTACAAGTTCCAGTTCATCACGCTCGCCGGCTTCCACGCGCTGAACTACTCGATGTTCAACCTCGCGTACGGCTACGCGCGCGACCACATGAAGGCCTTCGTCGAACTCCAGCAGTCGGAGTTCGCCGCCGCCGAGCGCGGCTTCACCGCGGTCAAGCACCAGCGCGAAGTCGGCACCGGCTACTTCGACGCGGTGACGACGACGATCGAGGGGCAGAACGCGTCGACGACCGCGCTGAAGGGCTCGACCGAGGACGAGCAGTTCTTCGACGACAAGAAGACCGTGGGCATCGCGAAGGCCGCCTGAGGCACCGCGCGCAGCACCGCAGGCGGCCGCACCGCCGGGCGGCGCCACACGACAGGGGGAGCTTCGGCTCCCCCTTTGCATTAGGCCATCAGTCGGATTTCGCTCGTGCAGCCGCGAGCGCAAGATCGGCTCTCCACAGACCCATACCAACGGAGAGTCGACATGCGAACACCCAGCAACCTGCGCGGGCAGGGCATGACCGAGTACATCGTCATCGTCGCACTGATCGGCGTGGCGGCGATCGGCGCGTATTCGTTTCTCGGCCAATCGATCCGAGGCGCCACCGCCGGGCTCGCGCTCGAGGTCGCAGGCGAGGATGCGAAGGGCGGCGTCGATCTCGCGAAGAAGGCCTCCGACGACGCCGTGAAGTCCGCGACGACCAAGGCCACGCTTCGCGACTACAACGCGAACAACCACTGAGCGAACGCCATGGCGGCAGCCGCACCGATGCCTACCGCGCGCCTCCGGCGTCGGCGTTCGCAGCGAGGCCAGGCGATCGTGCTCGGGCTGTGCCTGCTGATGATCGGCGCGCTGGTCGTGCTGCTGCAGTTCTCCGCCGGGCAGGCGGTCGCCGCCAAGAGCCGGCTGGTCAACGCGACCGACGCCGCGGCCTACAGCACCGGCGTATGGCGCGCGCGGGCGATGAACTACTACGCGTACACCAATCGCGCGATCGTCGCGAACGAGGTCGCGATCGCGCAGGCCGCCACGATGGTGTCCTACGCCAAGTACCTCGAGCGCCTGACGGACAACGTCAACGACGTCGCGCAATACGTCCCCTACGTCGGCGAGATCAGCGAGGCACTGAAGGAGATCGCGTACTGGATCAGCGAGCTCACGCAGTCCACCGCGACGCTCGAGGTGCCGCTTCGCAGCGCGCACATCGCCGCGCTGGTCGCGAGCCAGCACGCGATGTTCGTGGCCACCCACCCGGTCGTGCTGTCGCGGATCGCCGCCGAAGTCGCCCGCGAGAACGATCGCCGCTTCTTCGCGTTCACCATGCCGACGTCGCTCGACCCGTCCTTCGGCGACTTCACCCGGGTCTGGAAGGACGACGATCGGGGCCGCCTGCGCGACGTCGTGCTGCGATCGCTCGACGGCTTCTCGAGCCGCCGCGACGCGCAGCTTCCGATCGATCTTCCGTGCATGCCGGTGCTCGCCCGCCGCGGCGCCACCGAGCTCGTGCGCGACCACGAGGCGGGCTTCGAGCGATGGCAGGCGTACGACACGCTGTCGCTGCACGCGCCTGGGTTCCTGTGCAGGCGGCGCGAGGTCCTTCCGCTCGGCTGGGGGGCCGCCGAGATCGCGGTCGACCCGAAGCACGAGCTCGACGCGCTCGGCACCGGCGGGGTCGGCATGAGCGTCGGCGACGTGCCCGGCAGCGTGGCGGGCTCGACCGCGGGCGATGCCGGCAAGCGAGACAACCCGCGCGCGTACGGCAACGCGTCGGACGAGATCTGGTCCAGCGGCAGCTATCGCGGCATCGCGGCCGTCCGCGAGATCGACTTCGACAGCCCGGCGGTCGTCGCGGCGAAAGGGCGCTTTCCCACGCTGAAGGTGGCGGTGGTCGGGCGGATCCAGGATCCGGCCGCGGTCGCCACGGCCCAGGCCGCCGGTCACGGCCGCGGCCGCATCCAGCCACAGGACCGATTCGCCGGCCGCGCGCCGGCGGTGATGGCCGCCGTGTCGGTCGCCGAGGTCTACTTCCGGCGCCCACCCCAATCGAACGAGCGAACCGAATATGCGAGCCTATACAGTCCCTACTGGCAGGTACGACTTGCCGAGGTGCCCGACGCGCTGCGCGTCGCGGCGGCGGGGTACCTCCGATGAGGCCGCGGCAGCGGGGCCAGGCGCTGGCGGAGACGCTCGTCGTCTCGCTTGCGCTGCTGCCCATGTTCCTCGCGATTCCGCTGCTGGCCAAGTATTCGGATATTCGCCAGGCCGCGATCGAGGCATCCAGATCGGCCGCGTTCGATTGCACGGTGCGCCCGGACGACTGCGATACCGCGCGGCAACGCGACCTGAGCGCCGCCGAACTGCACCGTGCCCACTTCGCGGATCCGGCCGACGCCCCGACCTCGCGCGATGCGCTCGAGTCGGCAGCGGTGTCGACGAACCGTTTCTGGGTCGACCGGCGGCAGGTGGCGTTGCTCGATCCGGGCCAGCCCGTGCGTCTGTCGATCGCGCGCGAACGTTCGGATGCGATCCGCGGTGCGTTCGGCGAGGGCACCGGCGCGAGCGTGATCGACGCGGTTTCGCGAGCGACCGGCCCCGACGCCTTCGGCCTTCCGATCGACGCGGGGCTGATCCGCGCCGAAGTCGAGGCGCGCGTCTCGGTCGGCCACACGCTGGCGCAGTGGATGGATCGGCCGCGGGGCCTGCAACTCCGGTTACGGGGGCGAACGTCGGTGCTCACCGACGCGTGGAACGCTTCGCAGGCGGAGGGGACGGACGCGCGGTCGGTGCGGTCGCGGGTCGACCGGGGCTGGGCGCTGCCGGCGGGCGAGTCGGCGTTCGACCTGGCCTACGCGCCGATCCGGTCTCTCATCGTCGGGCCACTGCTCGCACCCGTCGAGCCGCGCGGAAGGCTGTTCCGGTACCACGAGGTCGACGTCGATCTCGTCCCGCCGGACCGACTCGAGGTCGCGCAATGAAGCCGGTGTGCGGACTCGGCGCGGTGGCGGTCGCCCTCGTGTTCGGTGTCGCGTCCGAGCTCGGCGCCGCACACTCGGCTCCGCCGGCTCCGCCGGTGCCGCCGAGGGGCCCGGCGCCGGTCGTGGCCGGCGCGCCGGGAGTGCCGGAGGAATGGCTCGTCCCCTCGGCAGTGATCGGCCCGGTGCGCCTGCAGGTGCGCCGCTTCCTCGATAGCCGCGATCCCGAGCGTCTTCGGCTCAGCATCGAACGCGCGTGGCGGTCCCGGCCGGCGCCGATCATGCCGTCGACACACGGCGCCTGGTCGCTGATCACGCAGGCGGACCGGGAATGGGTCGAGACCGTCGGCGTTCGCGCCGCGCCCGGCGGATCCGAGGGCGTACGCATCCGCGTGCGGGTCGAGCCGCGTGGATCTGTGCGCGATACCCGATGGCTCGGCGCACTGGTCTCGCCGGATGCGGTCGAGGTGAATCGGGTCGACCATCGCGACGGCGCCCGCGCGATGACCACCTCGGTGTGGTCGGTCGAACAGACGAACGGCGATGTGCTGGGCGCGATCGTCGATCGCGCCCGCCGGCGCGGCCTCGGCACCGCCGGACCGAGTCGTGACGCGGGTGCGCAAAGCTCGGGCGCCGTATTCCTGGCCGGCGAGCGAGAAGAACTCGCTGCCAACGTGTCGGGCGATGCAACGCGCACCTTCGTCGTCTTTCACTGGAGCGTCCGGGAGTGATCGATGAACCCACGCATTCCGTCGCGCGCCGCGCGTGGCCAGGCGATGGTCGAGTACCTGCTGCTCACCGCGCTCATCGGGCTCGTGCTCGTGATCGGTCAGGACAGCCCGCTCGAGATGCTCTTCCGCGCGTTCCAGGACGCCTGGGGTCGCTTCACGTACGCGATGTCGATGCCATGAGCGCAGCGCCGGGCCGCCCCAAGCAAGCTCGCACCGCAGCGCGAAGCGCGGAGGTATCCCGGTGAGCTCGCGTCGCCACGCAGGGCTTCGTTCGCTCGGCCGCCCCAGCCACACCGCGGCAGGCGGACCGGAGGGCTCGGCGCGATGACCCTCCTGGGCTCGGTCGGCGCGATCGCCGCACGCCACCGTCACGTCGCGATGCTCGCCGCATCCGCCGGCTGCGCGGCGCTGGCGCTCCAGGCGGGCAAGGGCTACCTCGACGAGCAACTCGAGGCCGAAAGGGCGCGTCACGTCGCGCCGGCGGTGCCGACGGAGTCGGTCGTCGTCGCACGGCGCGATCTCAGAGCCGGCGACTTGGTCAACGCCGACACCATGGCGGTGCGCAGCGTGCCGCGGACCTACGCGATGCACGGTGCGGTACGGCCGGCGCAGTTCGAGGCCTTCGACGGCGCGAGGCTCGCCGCGCCGCTCGCGGCCGGCGAACAACTGCTCGGCGCGCTCGTCGCCGGACGCGACGCGGCATCGTTCTCGGCGCGGCTCAAGCCGGGCATACGTGCGCTGACGCTCGCGGTCGACGAGATCAATTCGATCTCCGGCATGCTGCAACCGGGCGATCGGGTCGATCTCTATTTCTCCGCGCGTGCGCCCGGTGGGGCGCGCGCCGCGGCCGGTGAAACCACCGTGCCGCTCCAGCAGAATCTCCTGGTGCTGGCGACCGGGCGGCAGGTGCGCCCGGGCGGTGACGACCGAAGCCAGGGTGCCCGTGCCTATTCCAGCGTGACGGTCGCGTTGCCGCCGCAAGCGGCGCAGCGCCTGGTCGTCGCGCAGCGCACCGGCCGCCTGACCGCGGTGCTGCGCCATCCCGAGGACCGGCTCGTGCAGGATGCGGCGTCGATGGACCTTCGCCATCTGTTCGGTCCCGTCGAAAGGCCCGGGCCTGCGCGCTTTCGCCCTCAGATCATCGTCGGCGGGTCGGGTCGGCTCGCGCCCGCGATGGCGCCGGCCTCCACGGTGGCGCCCGGCGCCGTGCCGGTGGCCGCGCCGGCTGTAGCCGCAGCGCAGGCGCCTGGCACGCGCGTCGATGCCGGCCCTGGATCGGCGCCTGTCGTGCGCGCGTCGACGGCGCCGGCTCGACCGTGAGCACGCCCGCCTTCACCTTGCTCGGGCGGCGCATCGCGATCGCCGGGTACCTCGCCTCCCTCTGGATCGCGGCTGCGCCGGGCGCGAACGGTGCGGAGCCGGTGGCGCGGGTCGGATCACGCGCCGCCACCGCGCCAGTGATGGCAGAGCCGTCTGCGGAGGTGTTGCAACTGTCGGTCGGGGAATCGCACGTGCTGCGGCAGCGCCGGGTCAGGCGGATCGTCGTCGGCAGTGGCCGGGTGCTGCAGGTCACCGCGCTCGATCGCGAGCAGATCCTGATCATCCCGGAAGCCGCCGGCGAGAGTTCGCTGCACCTGTGGGGTCACGGTGGCGAGCAGCGTCGGCTGACCGTGGTCGTGACCGAGCGCGACGCCACCCGAATCGCGCGCGAGGTCGAGGCACTCCTCGGTGCCGGCAGCGCGGTGCGCACGCGCGTCGTCGGCGAACAGGTCCTGCTCGAGTCCACCCGACCCACCGAAGACGACGTCGCGCGGATCACGGAGATCGCCAAGCGCTACCCGCAGGTCGTCAGCATGGTGAGTCGCGCCGGCTTCGAGCGGATGGTGCAGATGGAAGTCCGGATGATCGAGATCGCCCGCAATGCGCTCGAGCGGCTCGGCGTGCGATGGCAGTCGGGCAACGGCACGCCGTTCGCGATCGAGGGGCCGAGCTTCGGGCTGATCGGCGATGTCGTTCGCACGCCTGCGTTTCTCGCCGGTGGCGCGGCGGCCGACGCCGGTCTGGCGGTCCGGCCGCGGATCGCGCCGTTCGCGACGGCCGCGTCGCTCGTCGCGTCGCTCACCTCGATGATCGACCTGCTCGTGCAGTCGGGCGACGCGGCGATCCTGGCCGAGCCGCGCCTGTCGTGCCGATCGGGGGGTACCGCGCGCTTCGTCGCCGGCGGCGAACTGCCGATTCCCGTGCTGTCGGCCAACGGCGCCGCGTCGGTGCAGTTCAAGGAGTACGGCGTGCGATTCGAGGTCTCGCCGGTCGTGAACGAGGCAGGGATGATCGCCGCGAGCCTGCAGGCCGAAGTGTCGTCGATCAATCCCGAGGTCATGGTGCGCGACATCCCGGGCCTGCGCAAGCAGAGCGCGAGCACGCAGGCGAACCTCGTCGAGGGCCAGACGCTGGTGATCGCCGGCATGGTCAGCAACGAGATATCGGGGTCTGTCGACCGCATTCCCGGCCTCGGCGGCATTCCGATCCTGGGCAAGCTGTTCTCGTCGCGTCGATTCCAGAATCGCGAGACCGAGATGATCGTGTTGATCACCCCGCGCCTGCAGGAACAGGTCGCGGATCTGGATCGCGCGCGCGGCCGGCAACTCGGCGAGCGATACGGGGCGCTGCGGCGGCAACTCGGCATGCAGGACTGACCCGAACCAGGCGACGAGGCGATGGACGCGATGCTCGAAGTGATCGTCGAAGAGGAAGGGCGCTCGCCGCGAACCGTCCGTGTCGGCCGCTTTCCGTGCCGCGTCGGTCGCGCCCGCGATGCGGAGGTTTCGCTGTCCGGCTGGCGGGTCGCCCGCACGCACGCCGAGATCAGGCAGGTCGGGCGCGGGCTCAAGCTGCTCGATCTCGGCACCCTTGGCGGCACGCTCGTCAACGGCGAACGAATCGTCGAATTCGGCCCGCTTTCCGAGCGCGACGAGATCACCGTCGCCGGCTATCGACTGCGGGTCACCGGCTCCGCGCTTCGTGCGATCGCCGGCGACAGCGTCTCGAGTCGGGTGCCTGCCGCCGCGGATGGTCCGGCGAGCGGCGCTGCGTCGGTCGCTGCGACCGAAGGGGCGCGCGGCAATGCGCCGCACGACCGCGGGCACACCGCCGCGAGCCAGCCGCGCGAGGCGCTCGGCGGCGCCGCCGCGGGTGCCGGCGGCCCCGCTGCGCAATCGCGTCCGCCCGGCGCCGACGTCGGGGTCGCTTCGCCGGTGGCCGATGCGCGCGCGCGGGCGCACGCGAGCCTGCTCGCCACGGTGCCGTGGCGCCGGCTCGCGCACCGCCGGCTGCTCGACCTGATCGACCTTCGACGCAGCAACCTCGCGCAGTTCAGCCAGGATCAGCTGAAGCTGGAAGTGCACCAGGCGGTCGCGTCGATCGTCGCCGAACTCGACGAATTGCCTGCGGAGGTCGATCGGGTCGAACTGATCAACGACGTCGTCGACGAAGCGGTCGGGCTGGGTCCGCTCGAGCGCCTGATGGCACAGCCCGATGTCACCGAGATCATGGTCAACGGGGCTGCCGACATCTTCGTCGAGCGACTCGGCCGGCTCGAGCGCGCGCAGGTCGTGTTCACCGACGACCTCGCGATCCGCAACGTCATCGAACGCATCGTCGCGCCGCTCGGGCGCCGCATCGACGAATCGTCGCCGCTCGTCGACGCCCGCCTGCCGGACGGCTCGCGCGTCAACGCGATCATCGCACCGGTCGCGCTGCGCGGGCCGACGGTCACGATCCGCCGGTTCAACCGACGTGTGCTCGATCCGGCCGACCTCGTCGGGCTCGGCACCGCGTCGCAGGCGATGATCGACTTCCTTCGCGTGTGCGTCGGCGAGCGGAAGAGCATCGTCGTCGCCGGTGGCACCGGCTCCGGCAAGACCACGCTGCTGAACGTGCTGAGCAATCTGATCCCGGCGGGCGAGCGGCTCATCACGATCGAGGATGCCGCCGAACTGAGGCTGCGTCACGAGCACCTCGTCGCGCTGGAAGCCCGACCCCCGAACGCGGAGGGACGCGGCGCCGTGACGATCCGCGACCTGGTGAGGAACGCCCTGCGGATGCGCCCCGATCGGATCATCGTCGGCGAGTGCCGTGGCGGCGAGGCGCTCGACATGCTGCAGGCCATGAACACCGGTCACGAAGGATCATTGACGACGGTGCACGCGAACACGCCGCGCGACGCGCTCGCGCGTCTCGAGGTGATGGCGCTGATGAGCGGCGTCGACCTTCCGCTGGCCGCGATCCGCGACCAGCTCGCGAGCGCGATCGACCTGATCGTGCACCAGAGCCGCTTGCGCGACGGCACCCGGAAGATCGTCTCGATCACCGAGGTGACCGGGATCGAGTCGGGGCGGATCCAGTTGCAGGAGCTGTTCCGCTTCGAGCAGATCGGATCGGATCCGACGGCGATCGTCGGTCACCATCGGGCCACCGGCGCGATCCCCGACTTCTACGAAGTGCTGGAGGCGCGCGGCGTGGCGCTCTCCCGTTCGATCTTCCGAAACGAGCCCGGCGAGGAGGCGCACCGACCGGCGCGGCCGCAGCGTGCGCCCGACCGTGCGCCCGACCCTGCGGTCCCGCCCGGGCCCGCGCCGCGCGAGAGACAGTCCCATGTCGACGATTGACCCGCCGACGACGCTCTCGCAGTCGGTCGGCGGCCAGGCCGCGATCGGGTCGGCGCCCGCATTCGGATCGGATGCCTCGGTCGTCGCGCCGGACGCGGCGTCGTTCGCGGGCGGCGTGATCGGTCGGGTCGCGCTCGCGTCGGACGCGCCGTCGTGGGCATCCGATTGGCGACTGCTCGTCGCCGCAGCCTGCGTGCTGGTCGCCATCGCATTCGCGCTGCATGCCGTCGTCGGTGGCGGCGTGGTCGCCGGCCATCGGTACCGTGCCCGCTTTACCGGTCGGGTCGGCCGGCGGCTCAACGACATGCTGCTGTTCGTCGATCCCGCGCGCCTCTTCACGGTCAACCTGCTCGCGGTTGCGCTGGTGCTCGCGCTCGTCTGGTTCCTCACCGGCTCGGTGCTGCTGGCGGCCGGTGCGGTCCTCGCGCTCGCTGCAGTGCCGAACTGGCTGCTCGCCCACCTCGGGCGGCGTCGGCGCCTTCGCTTCTGCGAGCAACTGCCGGACGTGCTGATGCTCGTCGCGGGCGCATTGCGTGCCGGTGCGAGCCTGACGCTCGCGCTGCGTCAGATGGCGATCGAGATCGCGGCGCCGGCGGGCCAGGAGTTCGACCTGATGCTCCGCGAGCAGCGGCTCGGCTCCTCGCTCGAACAGGCACTCGGCGGCCTGGAGCGGCGAATGGGTAGCGATGAACTGCGGCTGTTCACCGCCGCGATCCGCATCGCCGGCGAAAGCGGCGGCAATCTCGCCGAGACGCTCGAGCGCCTCGCCGACGCCATCCGCAAGCGGCTCGAGATCGAGGCCAAGATCAAGGCGCTGACCGCGCAGGGACGGCTCCAGGGGTGGGTGATGGCGCTGCTGCCGATCATCGTCGGCGCCGCGCTGTTCGCGATCGAGCCCGAGGCGATGGAGCCGCTGCTCGTGACCTGGCAGGGCTGGACGGTGGTGTTCATCGTCCTCTGCCTCGAACTGGCCGGCCTGGCGATGATCCGCCGGATCATGGACATCGATGTCTGAACGGAGGTGCACATGGCATTGCTGACGATCTCGCTGCTCGCGCTGCTGTGCGCGTGCTGGCTGCTGTTCGCGTGGATGCGCCAGGTCGCGGCGGACGTTCCCGAGGCGTCGATCGACTGGCGCGATCCGGCACCGCGTTACTGGCGCCTGCTCGGTTGGCCGGGGCATGCGCTCGGATGCTGGTTGAGCCCGTGGCTGCCGGCCGGCGCGCGGCGGCGAATCGACGCGCAGTTGCAGGCGGCCGGCCTCGCGTACGCGCTGAGGCCCGAGCAGCTTCTCGGCGGACAGGCGGCAGGCGCCCTCATCGCGACGGCGGTGCTCGTCCTGGCGGCGCGCCCAGCCGGCCTGCCGCCCGCCTGGCTACTCGCCGCCGCCATGACGACGGGCTGGCTGCTGCCGCGCGTCTGGGTGGCGGACCGCGCGAAGAAGCGCCAGCGGCAGATCGGTCGCACGCTGCCGTTCTATCTCGACGTGCTCACGCTGGCGATCGAAGCGGGGTCGAATGTCACCGGCGCGCTGCATCACGCAGTCGAGAAGGGGCCCGGCGGCCCGCTCGCCGACGAGATCGAGCGGGTGCTGCGAGACGTTCGCGCCGGTCGAACGCGCGCCGAAGCCCTGCGCTCGATGGCCGAGCGCCTTGCAATGCCGTCGATCTCGAACTGGGTCGGTGCGGTGATCGCTGCCGAGAAGCAGGGCTCCAGCCTCGGGCCGATCCTGCGCACCCAGGCCGAACAGCGGCGGGTCGACCGATTCCTGCGTGCCGAAGCGATGGCGCTCAAGGCGCCGGTGAAGATGCTGTTTCCGTTGGTGAGCTGCATCTTTCCGTGCACGTTCATCATCGTCTTCTTCCCGATCGCCGTGAAGATCGTGTTCGAGGGCCTGCTCGGATGAGTCGCCACCCGCAGGGTTTTCGCCGCGCGGTCGCAGGCGAGGCCACGACCGGCTCGCATCGCCTGCGCCCGGTCGAGGTCCGGATCGCGGCCGGCTTCCTCGGCCGCGCGCGGGGACTGATCGGTCGGCCGCCGTTGCCCCCGGGGGTGGGGCTGCTGCTCGAGCGCACGCGTTGCGTCCACGGGCTGGGCATGCGGCGAACGCTCGACCTGGTGTTCGTCGACGCCGATTCGATCGTCCGGCGCGTCTGCGCGTTGCCGCCGATGCGATGGCGCGGCTGCATCGGTGCGGCGTCGGTCCTCGAGTTCGAAGCAGGGCAGGCCGATGCGCTGGACCTTCGCGTCGGCGACCGGCTCGACTGGTCTTCGGTGCCCGCGCGCAACGGCGGCACGGCGGCACGCGCGGGCGGTTTCGCCGCGGCGATCGTCCTGCTCGCGCAGCCCTCGCAGGGCGACGCGCAGATGGCCGGCGCCTTTCCGCCCGGTTGGGTCGCGCGGTTCGAGGCGAGAGCCGAATCGCTCTACCGGGCCGGAGAGGATGCCGCGGCGATCCAGGCGTGGGAGACGCTCGTCCGGATGGACCCTTCACGACGCGCGCTGGGTGCGCTTCGCGTCGGCAACGTGCATCAGCGTCACGACCGGCCCTGGCGCGCGATGCGCAGCTATCAGCAGGCGCTCGAGGCTGCGCCGGATCCCGACGAACGGATGCTCGACGCGCGCCGAAAGGCGCTGTCGAACCTGCTCGGACTGCTGGACGCGGTCGCCGAGCGGGCGGCTGACGCGCTCGATCGGCATGTCGATCCGGCGACGCCAAGGCTGGCGCCTTCGGCGGCAATCGCGGACGATCCGTCGCCGTCAGCGTCAGCATCAGCGTCGGCTTCGGCTTTGGCGTCAACGTCTGCGTCTGCGTCTGCGTCGGCGATGCCGGCGATGTCCGCCGTCCCCAGCGCCACGCCGGGCGGGATGCCGCGCATCGAGTACCTTCGGTCGTCGCCGCCGCTCGCCGAACCGGTCCGCACGCGTGCGCGCCGCACACGCTGAACGCAGGTCGGGCGCGCGCGCGCGGCAGTCGGGCGCGTCGGCACTCGAACTCGCGATCGGGCTGCCGGTGCTGTTGCTACTGGGCCTGTCGATCGTCCAGATTGGCCTCGTCTACCAGGCACGGGCATCGGTCGAATACGCGATCTTCCAGGCTGCGCGCCGGGCGTCGGTCGCACACGCCGACATGCAGGCCGCGCGGCACGGGTTCGCGCAGGGGCTCGCGCCATGGCTGTTCGGCGCGAGCGACGCCGCCGGTCTCCAGGCGGCCGAGGCGCGCGCGCTCGCGCACGTCGAGGCTGGCCTTGCCCGCGGGTGGATCGAACTCGAGCGGCGGTCGCCGGCGCCTGGCAGTTTCGACGATTGGGGCGAGCCGGCGCGCGATGCCTTCGGCGATCCGATCGACGGGGTCGTCGAGATCCCGAACGACAACCTCGACAGCCGTCGCCTGCGGATGCAACCGACCGGTGGCGCGTCGGCCGATCGCGAGGGCGAGCCGATCGGTCCGCGCGCCGGGCAGACGCTCGTCGACGCGAACCGGTTGCGGCTCCACGTCGCGTACGGCGTGCGCCTGTTCGTCCCGCTGGTCGGATCGGCGATCGTCGCGATCCTGCGGACGGTGCACCGATGCGACGGTGGCGCGGCGACGGCAGGCGCAGGCGCAGGCGCAGGCGGCCGAGCGGAGCACAGCCAGTGCAACTACCTGATGGCAGATCCACCCCGTCTCGCGCTGCGCGCGGCAGCGAGCGTCAGGATGATGTCGACCGCGCGGCGTGGCACGGCCGGTACGGCGCCCGTGGCCGTGGGTGCGGCCGACCCCGGCGCCGGATCGGCCGGGACGGCGGTGCCCGACGCGTCGGCACCGGCGGACGACGCCGCCGTCAGCGGTGTCGGCGCGACCCCGACCGACACGCAGACACCCGCCGGCGCGGTTGAGGGAGTGGGATCGGGTGCCGGCAATGGCGCCGACAGTGGCGAGGCCACCGCCCGGGCGCCGACCGGGGGCCTCGCCGACGGCTTTCTGATGATCGGGGGCAATCGCGCATACCCGATGCCGCATCCGGCGTTGTGCAGCGGCTGAACGGACCGAGCGCCTGCGGTGGGTTCGGGGTCGGGCTGGCAGGGCGGCACCGGCTAGGCGAGTGCCGGCACGGTACGCGCCCGGGGGCGCTTCAGTTACGCGCGATCGGGCCCTGGCCCGGCAGGTCGGTGGTCGTCGCGACGGCGGTCGGGGTGGGCGCGGGCGAAAGCTTCGACGCATTCGCGGTCGCCGTCGCATCGTACGGGTGCCGGTCGAACGGGTACAGCGATCGGATGCGCTGCACGTACGCGAGCGTCTCCGCGAACGGCGGCACGCCGCCGTGCTTGTCGACCGCCCCCTCGCCGGCGTTGTACGCGGCGAGCACGAGGGCGACGTCGCCGCGGAAGTAGCTGAGCAGCCACCGGATGTACGCCATGCCGCCGCGGATGTTCTGGACCGGATCGTCGATGTTGCGCACGCCGAAGCGCTCGGCGGTCTCCGGCAGCAACTGCATCAGGCCGTGTGCGTTGCGAGCGGAGCGGGCGTTGGTGTCGAACCCGCTTTCAGTCAGCATCACCGCCAGCACGAGGCGTGGGTCGAGCCGGTACTTGCCCGCCTCGTTGATCACGATCTGCGTGAAGCGGCGGCGCTCCGCCGACAACGGGTTGTTGACCCCGAGCATGCCGTTGTCGACCTTCGGCGCGAACGCCGCGAGCTCCTCTCGGGTGGCGGGCCGCTCGACCCTGCCGCGCTCGACCACGGTGCCCTTCAGACAGACGGGCAGGACTTCCTGGTCGCTCGAGAAGCGCTTTGCCAGGCGCGTGCCCTCGTCGGCACCGAATCGCGCCGCGCGACTGAAAAGGGTATAGGCTGCCGCGCGACTCTTCTCGACGCCATTGCCCTCGGCATACATCCACGCCATGCGCAACAGTGCATCGGCATAGCCCTGGCCGGCGGCCTCGCAGTACAGGTCGAAGGCGCGCGACAGGCTCTTCGGCGCACCCATGCCGGTCTCGTGCTGGGTGCCCTGCTCGACGAGGTTGCGCAGGTGCTCGATCGAATCGCTGACGGCGGCGCTGGGCTTGATCGGGCGCGTGGCGGCGAGCCTGGGCTCCGCGACGCGATCGTTGCGATGGCGGTCGGCGACGGGGTCGACGCGAGGGTCGCGCAGGCCATTCTGGTTCGGCGTCGGCGAATAGCGGGGATCGATGGGCCCGCTCGCGCCGGGCGCCCACTGGCGCGCCTCTTCACGCGGCGCCGGAACGGACCGGGTGCGTACGGACGTGCTGCTGCCGAAGCCGTTGCTGTCCAGACCGGGGGAACGCCAATTGCCGACCGGCGGCGCGAGGCCGTTGCCGCCCTGCGCGTAGTCGTACCCGCCGTAGCTGCCGTGTGCACCTGCGGGCAGGCCGCGGGGAAGGCCGGTCGGGGCACCGATCGGCGCGCCGACCTGCGCATGCGCTTCGGGCACGATCGTCACGACACCGGCCGCGACGACGATCAGCGACGCCAGCACCGTCACGGGAATTCCGAGCCGACCGATCGCCGACGACGCACGCGGGCTGCGCACGGCGCGCAGCGCCACGCCGGCAGACTCGACGGCGGCGGTGGCGGCAGTGGCGGCGGTGATGGCAGTGGCGGCCAAACGGTACTCCGGTTGGGCTGTCGATCGACAGCCGTGACTTTATCTCAGGTCGCGGCCGCCGGGCTAGGGTTTCCCGGTGCCCGAGGCGTGTAAAGGGCACGCCGCCCGCCGCGCCTGTCGCAAGCTTTCCCCAAGCTTGCGATTGCTTGCATTCGTGTCGCGCGAGCACCGCCCGCGCGACGTTTGCCGGGGCCGGTGCCGACCCCTGTGGGTGCCTCAGCGCATGCCGAGCTTGTTCAGCAGGTCGTACAGCGTCGGCCGGCTGATGCCGAGCATCTCGGACGCGCGGGCGATGTTGCCGTTCACGCGCTTGAGCGCCTTCTGCACGGCGTCGCGTTCGGCGTCTTCACGCGCTTCGCGCAGGCTGATCAGGCGCGTGTTGCTCTGCGACGCGAGCCCCAGGTCCGCGGACTTGATCGTCGGCCCTTCGGCGGTGATCACGGCCTGCTTGATCGCGTTGGCCAGTTCGGCCACGTTGCCTGGCCAGTCGTGGTCGCGAATCGCCTCGACCGCTTCGTCCGACAGGCGCAACCGGTGACGGCCGAGCGAGGTCTGGAATCGCTGCAGGAAGTGTTCCGCGAGTTGCACGCAGTCCTCGCCCCGGTTTCGCAGCGCCGGGAGGCAAAGGTGCACTTCGGCGAGCCGATCGTACAGATCCCGCCGAAACTGGCCCTCGGCGATGCGACCGCCGAGTTGCGCGGTGGCGATCGTGATCAGCCGGGGCAGCGAGCGCGCATCGCGGATGCCGGCTTCGGATTCGACGAGCCGTCGCAGCAGCGTGGCCTGGGTCTCGGGGTTGAGCTCGTCGACCGAATCGAGGATCGCGAACGCGGGCCGGCGGTTCGAGTCGATGATCGTCGACGTGTGGCCGCGCGACCGCTCGAAGAAGTCCTCGATGTCGGCACTGCGCGAGACCGAACTGCACAGCAGCATCGGCACGGTCGACGCCGAGATCGCGCCGTCGCCGTCCGCGTGCGCGGCGTGCGCCCGACGCGGGCTCGTCAGCATCCACGCGAGCGTCTTGCGGCCGGTGCCGGGTTCGCCCTGCAGCATCACGCGCGCCGGCTGGCCGATCAGGCGTTCGGCACGGCGCGAGATCCGTCGCATCGTCGGGTCGGCGGTCTGGATGCCGGGCACGACCTCGACGAGGCGGCGGCCGCGCGTCGGGCTCGCCTGCTGGCGCTCGATCTGCGCGACGCGAAGCGCGCGGCGAACGGCGTAGGTCAGCGCGTCGATCTCGCCGGGGTAGGTCAGGAAATCGAAGACGCCCTGCTCGAGGAGCTCGTAGACCAGCAGGTCGTCGCCGGCGCCAGCGACGATGATGCGCGCCTGCGGCTGCGCGTGCATCAGTCGCTGCACGGCCTGGCCGGGGGAGATCTCCAGGCTCGGTCCGGATTCGGTGCCGATGTCGACGAGCACGACCTCAGGCGCTTCCTCGCGCATCGCCGCGAGTGCGGCCGGAATGCCGTCCACCGTGGAGAGGGGCTGGTCGCCGAGTCTCGATCCGAGCGACAACGCGTGACCAGGGTTCAATTCGACATGGAGAATGCGCATCTTTCGGGACCGTCCGGAGATTGATCTGGCGCAAGGCGAGGCCGTCTTGCGTGCTGCAACGGATTTCAGCAGCGGGGGCCCCCAAATCGAAGGACTTTCCTCACGAAGCGGCCGATCGGCGGCGGGTGGCGGGACACGATCGGCGGTCCGCTGCCTACAATGTCCGCATCGGGCGCGACCGCGGTCGCGCCCCGCAAAGCGGGATCGCGCATGCCTGAACACGAGCCGTCGACGCAATCCGACGGCGTCGGCGACGTGCCGGCGCCGCCATCGGACGCGATCGTCATGGCCACTGCCGCTGCCACTGCCACTGCCGCGGATATGGCCGCGGCCACCGGATCGGCCGCCGGATCGTCGACGGGGTCGTCGACCGTGACGTCGACGGCCGTGACGGTGGATGGCGCAGTGGACGGCGCGGTGGACGGCGCGCGCGTCGGCGCCCCGGAGCTCGCCGCGGCCTTCGACTGGTTGTCGCGCCATGGTCGCGAGCCGGTGGCGTGGTCGCCACCCGGCGAGCGCGGGCTCGAGACGGGCCGCGGCGTCGACGCGATCCTCGCGACGCACGGCGCCGACCTGGCCGCCCGCCTGACCGCGATCCTCGCGTGCGGTACGCCGGTGCCGGCGCATCGCGACCTGGTCGCGCTGCTCGGCGAGGCGCTCGCGCTGGAGGTCGGCGGGCTGCTGAGCGACTGCGTGCGCCTGATGTCGCTGCCGGCGATGGCGATCGACGCCGGGTCCGGCGCCGCGGCGGGGGGTGTCGCCGGCAATCCGGCCGAGCTGCTTCGGCGCATGACGCTCGCGATGGCCGGCGACATCCGCGTGATCATCGTGCGGCTCGCGGCAGGGCTTCACGCCCTGCGCGCGGCAGTGCGCGAAGACGCGACGACGCCACGGTCCGGGCGCAACCAGGCGCTGGCGAAGGAGGCGCTCTCGCTCCTCTCCCCGCTGGCGAACCGGCTCGGCCTGTTCAGCCTGAAGTGGGAGATCGAGGATCTCGCGTTCCGGCTTTCCGATCCCGCGACGTACCGCGGCCTCGCGCGTCGGCTCGACGCGCGCCGCAGCGAACGGGAGGCGATGGTCGCGACCGCGCAGTCGCTGCTGACCGAGAGGCTCGCGCAGGCGGGCATCGTCGCGACCGTCACCGGCCGGCCGAAGCACCTGTACAGCATCGACCGCAAGATGCGCGCCAAGCAGCTGCCGCTCGAGGCGCTGCACGACCTGCGGGCGCTGCGGGTGCTGGTCGACACGGTCGGCGACTGCTACGCGGCGCTCGACGTCGTCCACGCCTGCTGGCGCCAGGTGCCGTCGGAGTTCGACGACTACATTTCACGTCCCAAGGCCAACGGGTACCAGTCGCTGCACACGGTCGTCGTGGCCGGGGACGGCCAGACGCTCGAGGTGCAGATCCGCACGCGCGCGATGCACGAGCTCGCGGAGTACGGCGTCGCGGCCCACTGGCGCTACAAGGAGGGAATCGGCGCCGGTGGCGTCGGGCCGGCGACTCAGGCGGATCGCCTCACCTGGCTTCGGCAACTGCTTGCGTGGCAGCAGGAACTCGGCATCGCGCTGGGGCGAGAGGGCGCGAGCACGCGCGACGACGATCGGATCTTTGCGCTGACGCCGCAGGCGCGCGTGGTGGAGCTGCCCGTCGGCGCGACGCCGGTCGACTTCGCGTATCGCGTGCACACGACGCTCGGCCATCGCTGCCGCGGCGCGAAGGTCGACGGCCGGCTGGTGCCGCTGAACACGCCGCTGGCGAACGGGCAGGTCGTCGAGATCGTCACCGCGCGCCGCGGCGCCGCGGCAGGGCCGTCGCGCGACTGGCTGAATCCCGCGTTCGGGTTCGTGCGCAGTGCGCGGGCGCGCACGAAGGTGCGTCAGTGGTTCAACGCACTCGAGCGCGAGGCGGGACTGGCCACCGGCCGCGAACGCGTCGAGAAGGCGCTGTCGCGCGAAGGACGCACCGCGCTGTCGTTCGCCGAACTCGCCGCTCGCCTCGGCGAGGACGACGTCGACGCGATGTTCCTCTCGATCGCGCAGGAGCGCGTGGGTCCACGTGCACTCGAGGCCGCGATCCGTGGCGAGCTTCGCGCGGGCGGGTCGTCGGCAGCCGGTTCGGCGGGCGACTCGGGCAGCGGCCTGGCTGCGGACGCGGCGCCCGGCGCCGGCGCGACGCCGACGTCCGGCGCAGGCTCGACGTCCGGCGCCTCGACGATCGGTGCGCTGGCCGGGGCGATGGCCGGCGCAGGCTCGACCCCGCATGCGGCTCGGCACGCGCAATCGGGTGCCCATGGCGTGCGCGTGGTCGGCGTCGACCTTCTGCTCACGCAGCTCGCGCGCTGCTGCCATCCGTTGCCACCCGATCCGATCGTCGGATTCGTGACGCGAGGCAAGGGGATCTCGGTCCATCGCGCCGAGTGCGACTCGATCCGGCGGCTGGCGGTACTGTCGCCGGACCGGTTGCTGCCGGCCGACTGGGGCGATTGGCGCCGACCGGCGAAATCGCGCAACGGGCGCGTGATCGAGCGCCGCTATCCGGCGGCGGTACAGGTCGACGCGCGAGATCGCGCGGGTCTGCTGCACGATCTGAGCGAGATCTTCGTGCGCGAGCGCATGAACGTGCTGTCGGTGCGCAGCCATACCCGGCAGGAGTCGGCGCGCATCGCGCTGATCGTCGAGGCGAGCGACGCGGTCGCGCTCGAACGCGCGCTGGTGCAGCTCTCGCGCGTCGGCGGCGTGCAGGCGGCACGGCGCATCTGAGCGAAGACGGTGGGGCGGGTGCGACGCGTGTCGACCATCGTACCGACCCCGAGTCGCCGCCGCGTCTGCCCGTTCGACACCGCCGCCATGCCGTGGCTCGTCGAGCAGGGCCGACGCGAGGCAATCCGGCATCTGCCGGCGATCCGGGCGATGCTGGCCCTCGGGATGGGGCCGAGCGCGGTGGCCGCGTAGCGGCTTCGATCGGATCGTTGCCGATCGGCGAATGGCCGGTCGATCTGCCGGGCTTGCTTCGCTCGGCCCCGTCCTCGAGAATCCTTCGATCCGAGCGCCGAGGGTCTGGACGATGTCGACGACGATCTTTTCCTGGGCGTTTCCGGCCCGTCGCGAAGACGTCGCTGCGCACATGCGATCGCTCGACGATGTCGGGCATCTGTTGCCTGCGGGCGCCGCGCCGCCGCTGCTGCTGATGTCCGTTTCTCGCGGCGACTGGCTGCTTGCGACGGTCGAAGCGCTCGGACAGTCGATCGCCGGCGCGTCTTCCCCTTCACCGCCATCCCTACCCGTCCACCTGCCGTCTCTGCATCGCCAGTTCACCGTGTTGCCGATCGAGGCCTTGCCCGAGGCGATCGCCGAAATCGACGGGGTGTTCGATCGGGCGCGCCGCGATCCGGCCGGGTTTGCCGCCTGGCTGGGGCAGGGCGACACCGCCCAGGAGCCCCGTCCCCGCAGGGGCCATCTGCTCACCGCCATACGATTCCCGGGAGTCCGACGTGAACGACGAAGGCCTGGTTGCAGGAACGCTGGTGCACGTACCCGATGGTCTGAGGGCGATCGAAGACTTGCGGGTCGGTGATCCGGTGATGTCGTTCGATCCGGCGTCCGGCGCGCCGACCTTCGGCAGGGTCCTGGCAACCCGGACGCATGCAGCGCGGGCGCTGTGGCTCGTCCGGATCCTGCCTGCCGACACCGCCGGTGCCGGGTGGGGTATCGACACGCTGGGCGTGGCCGCCGGGCAGCGATTCCTGCTCGGCGCGGACGATCGGCGACGGGTCGACGATCTCGACCAGGGTGGCCCGCTCATGCTGCGCGACGGCACCGGCGCGAGCATTCTCTGCGCCGTCCGGCTGCTGCGGACCGGGCAGCCGGCAATCGCCTGGGCGCGGGGCGCCTGGGGCGCCGAGGCGAACGATTTTTCAGGCAATGACGTCGATTTCGGCGTTGCGCCACCCGAGGTCACGCTGGCGGAGTCGTCGCCCGAGATCGACTGGGATGCATCCGATGGCGCGGTCTTTCGCGCTAGCGTCTACGCCCTCGACGTGACCGACGGCGGCTATTGGGTCGGTCGACTCGGCGTCCGCGTGGCCGACGCGTCGCGACCGCCTGGGGCGACGATCGACCCCTGATGCGTGCCGGCGAGGCGGCGATGCGTGGCGTCAGGCGCGGCAGCACCGACGCCATCGGGCCGGGTCGGCGACGACGCGCGGGCCCTTCACCGGCTCGAGCGGATCCGGGAACCCGATGGCCATGCGCTCGGCTTCCTCGGTCGCGGTCGTGTCGCTGTCGCGCGCGAGCGTGCGCTCGGGCAGCTCGCCCGGGTGCCCGGCGTACTGGCGGCGCGGCGCGTCCGAACGCGGCCGCTCGTCGCGTCAGGGTCGGATCGCGTTCTTCGGACGGAACGCCTTGCAGACGCGGTCGTCGGTGCGTGCGTAGGGTGCGCCGATCAGGTCCAGGCAGTAGGGGATCGCCGCGAAGATGCCGTGGACCTGGGGCCTGCCGTCGATGGCGGGGAGTCCTTCGAGCGTTTCCTGGATCGCACGCGGCTGGCCGGGCAGGTTGACGATCAGCGAACGCCGGCGGATCACCGCGACCTGCCGCGACAGGATCGCGGTCGGCACGAAGTTGAGGCTGATCTGGCGCATCTGTTCGCCGAAGCCCGGCATCACGCGGTCGGCGACGGCGAGCGTCGCCTCCGGCGTCAGGTCGCGCGGTGCGGGGCCGGTGCCGCCGGTGGTCAGGACGAGATCGCATCCGCAGTCGTCGACGAGTTCGCGCAGCGTGCGCTCGATCAGCGGCTGCTCGTCCGGGATCAGCCGCGCCTCGTGGCGCCACGGAGAGCTCAGGGCCCTCGATAGCCAGTCGTGCAATGCGGGGATGCCTGCGTCCTGGTAGGTGCCGCTGGAGGCCCGGTCGCTGACGGACACGAGTCCGATGGTCAGCGGGCGGTCGGGGTCGGTGTTCGGTGCGTCAGTCATGGTCATCGGTCTGCTCCTCCTGCCCGTCGCCGGATGCGTCGTTGCCCGACGCGTCGTTGCCGGACGCGTCGATCGCCGCGAGCAGGTGTCGATAGAGGGTCCGCGCGTGCCGGCCGGAGGCGCCGCTCGCGCGTTCGCGCCGCGCCTGCGTGATCAGCTGCGACAGCGGGCGCGACGCGGCGTCCGGATGGCCCTCGACGAAGGCCGCGAGCGTGCGAGACCCGTCGAGGAGCCCGTCTCGCCACGCCTCGGCGGCGTGCATCGCGGCAACCTCGCGGCGATGCGCCAGGCCGTCGACCGCGAGCGCGTCGGCGATCGGCCCGGCGTCGGCCGATCGCATCAGTTTTCCGATGTACTGGAGCTGGCGCCGCCGCCCCTCGCGCGCACTGATGCCGCGTGCGTCGAGGATCGCGCGCCGAAGGTCGTCCGGCAGCGGAATCGACTCGAGCTTGCCGTCGGGAAGCTCGACGAGTCGCTGCCCCAGCGCCTGCAGCGCATGACTCTGCGCCTTGCGCCGCGTCTTGCTGATGCCTTCGCCCGCGTCGCCCGACGGCGCTTCGCCGGCCCCGTCGGATGACGCGCGCAACGGTGCGAAGGCGTCGGCGCCCATCGCCTGCCTTGCGCGTCGGCGTGACGTGGGCTTGCGGGTCGGATCGATCATCGCTGCTATGATACTTTGGCTGCCCCGGCGGCCTTCGCCGCGCACTGCGCCCATCATCCGGATCTCCACGTGAACAAGCCTGCCAGGACACCTGCATCCCGCCCTCGCGCCCGCGGCGCCAGCAAGTCGACCGCGGGCACGGCCGTCGCGCGGATGCCCGTCGCGTTCGCGCGGGCCTCGAGCGGCGGGCACAGCCGGTTGTTCGACTACCAGCGCGGCGATCTCGACGAGATCGTCGCCGACGTCCTCTCGCGCGCGAAGCGGCTCGGTGCCACCGCGGTCGCCGCCGAAGTGTCCGAGTCGGCCGGGCTGTCGGTGACGGTGCGAAAGCGGCAGGTCGAGACGATCGAGCAGACCCGGGACAAGGGCCTGGGCATCACGGTGCACGTCGGCCAGCGCCGCGGCCACGCGAGTACCAGCGATTTCAGTGCCGCCGCGCTCGAGCGAACGGTCCAGGCCGCCTACGACATCGCGCGGATCACCGGCGAGGACCCTTTCGCCGGCCTGCCCGACGCCGAGATGCTGTCGCGCGATCACCCCGATCTCGCGCTGTTCGACCCGTGGCACCTGCCGGTCGAGCAGGCGATCGAGATCGCGAAGGCGATGGAAGCCGCCGCGTACGACACCGCCCGCGAGATCGCCAACAGCGACGGCGCCTCGGTGTCGGTGCACCACGGCCACTTCGTGCTTGCGAACTCGCTCGGGTTCAACGGCGGCTATCCGTACAGCCGCCACACGATCTCGTGTTCGCCGATCGCGCGTCGCGGGCGCGACATGCAGCGCGACGACTGGTACTCGTCGAGCCGCTCGGCCGAAGATCTCGCCGATCCGGCTGCCGTCGGTCGCTATGCGGCCGAGCGCGCGCTCGCCCGCCTGGGCGCGCGCAAGATCAGTTCGCGCAAGGTTCCGGTGCTCTTCGAGGCGCCGCTCGCCTGCGGTCTGCTCGGCGCGTTCGTGCAGGCGGTCAGCGGCAGTGCGCTGTACCGCAAGGCGAGCTTCCTGGTCGATTCGCTCGGCCAGTCGATCTTCGCCGATCACGTCGATCTCGACGAGGATCCCCATGTGCCGGGCGCCTTCGGCAGCTCGCCGTTCGACGACGAGGGCGTGCGCACCTCGGCGCGCAAGGTCGTCGAGGCCGGCGTGGTGAACGGCTATTTCCTGTCGAGCTACAGTGCACGAAAGCTCGGCATGAAGACCACCGGCAACGCTGGCGGATCGCACAATCTGCGACTGTCGAGCCGGCGTACGCGCGCCGCCGACGACCTGCCCGCGATGCTCCGGAAGATGGGCACCGGGCTGCTGATCACCGAACTGATGGGCCAGGGCGTGAACTACGTGACCGGCGACTATTCGCGAGGCGCGAGCGGCTATTGGGTCGAAGGCGGCGAGATCCGGCATCCGGTCGAGGAAATCACGATCGCCGGGAACATGCGCGACATGTTCGCGCAGATCGTCGCGATCGGCGCCGACACGATCCAGCGCGGCACGAAGTCCACCGGTTCGGTCCTGATCGAGTCGATGGCGGTCGCCGGTTGAGCGCTCTGCGCGCGCGGGGCGCGCGGTTCAGTGTCGCCCGTGGTTGGACGACACCTCCAGGCCATCGCCACCCGCGGGTCATCGACACCGGTTCCAGGCCCGGATGACGGAGGCTCACGATCGATGAACAAGGCCTTCGTGCGTGAGGACGCGGCCGACGACGACGACGGGACCGAACCGTCGGCGCCGCCGCTGCCCGGCGGGCGCAACTACATCACCCGCGCCGGGTACGAGCGGCTGCGCGACGAACTGAAGGCGCTTCTGGACGTCGAGCGCCCCGAGGTGGTGAAGGTCGTGTCGTGGGCGGCATCGAACGGCGACCGGTCCGAGAACGGCGACTACCTGTACGGCAAGAAGCGGCTGCGCGAGATCGATCGACGCATCCGATTCCTCACGCGCCGTCTGGACATCGCCGAAGTCGTCGACAGCACGGTCCACGCGGGCTCCGACCAGGTCTTCTTCGGGGCGACGGTCGCCTACCGCGAGGCGGGTGGCCCGCTGCGCACCGTGCGCATCGTGGGGGTCGACGAGATCGATCCGCTCGCCGGCGCGATCAGCTGGATCTCGCCGGTCGCGCGCGCGCTCGTGAAGGCCCGCGAGGGCGACACGGTGACGCTCGCGACGCCGGCGGGTCGGATCGAGATCGAGATCGAGTCGGTCGAGTATCCCGGCTGAGCCGGGCCGCACGCGCGAGGGTCTCGCCGAAGCCGGCGTGCCGCACCTCGAACCCGCCGTCGCGGGTTCAGTGACGCGTCAGCGACCGGACCTGCGGCAGCCGCCGCAGGCTTCGGAACACGTCGGCGAGGTGCTGGCGATCGCGAACCTGCAGCGTGAACCGGATCAGACCGTGCTCGTCGACGTCGGTGTCCATCGACACCTGCGAGATGTTCGCCTCGCGCGCCGCGATCTCGCCGGCAACGCGGCCCAGCACGCCGAGCTCGTTGTTGACGACGATCTCGATCATCGTGCGGAACATGCCGCTGACCGTCTCGCCCCATTCGACGTCGAGCCAGCGCTCGGCGTCGCGCTTCATCTGGCGCTGCGCCGTCTCGCAGTCGGTGCGATGGATCGACAGGCCGTGGCCGCCGCGCATGTGGCCGGTGATCCGGTCGCCCGGCAGCGGGTGGCAGCACGCCGCGCACTGCACCGAGATGCCGTCGACCGACTGGATCACGATCGGCAGCGGCCGCGGCGCGAATTTCGCTGCCGGCGAATGTGCGCTCAGCTCGAGCGCGATCGAGCGTGCGACGACCGGCGCCAGCTTGAGCCCGAGCCCGATGTCGGCGAGCAGGTCGCCGACCGACTTGGCTGCCGAGTCGCGAGCGACCTTCTCGATCTTGGTTTCGTCGATCGCCGCGCTGTCGATGCGCAGGCTCGCAAGCGATTGCTCGAGAAGTCGCTGCCCGAGCGCGACCGAGTCGTCGTACTTCATGCGGCGCAGGAAATAGCGGATCTCGCTGCGCGCCTTGCCGGTACGGGCGAACGCGAGCCACCCGGGGCTGGGCTTGGCCTGCGGGTCGGTGATCACCTCGACGACGTCGCCGTGGCTGAGCTCGCTGCGAAGCGGCACCAGGTCGCCGTTGATGCGGCACGCGACGCACTGGTTGCCGACGTCGGTGTGCACGCTGTACGCGAAATCGATCACCGTCGCGCCGCGCGGCAAGCCGCGGATCTGGCCCTTCGGCGTGAACACGTAGACGGCGTCGGGGTACAGGTCGACCTTGACGTGGTCGATGAACTCCATCGAGTCGCCGGTCTGCTGCTGGATGTCGAGCAGCGACTTCAGCCAGTCGAGCGTCTTGAGCTGCACGTCGCTCGCGTTCTCGCCCTCGGCCTTGTAGAGCCAGTGCGCCGCGACGCCCGACTCGGCGAGGTGGTGCATCTTCGGCGTGCGGATCTGGAACTCGATCTCGCCGCCGTGCGGCCCGATCACCGTCGTGTGCAGCGACTGGTAGCCGTTCGCCTTCGGGATCGCGATGAAGTCCTTGAAGCGGCTGGTGTTGGGCCTGAACGCGTTGTGGAGCGCGCCGAGGGCGAGGTAGCACTGCGGCAACTCTGGGACGACGAGCCTGATGCCGAACAGATCGCTCACCTCGGAGAACGAGATCCGCTTGTCCTTCATCTTGCGATAGATGGAGTAGAGCGATTTCTCGCGTGCGCTGATCTCGGCGCTGACCCCCATCTTGGCGAGCGCCTTCTCGGTCGTGTCGATGACCCGGCCGACGGCGTCCCGCCGCGTCTTGCCGCCCGCCGCCACCGCCTTGCGGATCGCCTCGTGGCGGATCGGGAACAGGTAGCTGAACGACAGGTCCTGAAGCTCGCGATACAGGCTGTTCAGGCCGAGCCGGTTCGCGATCGGCGAATAGATCTCCATCGTCTCGATCGCGATGCGGCGCTGGCGCTGGCGGCTCACCGCGTCGAGCGTGCGCATGTTGTGCAGGCGGTCGGCGAGCTTCACCAGGATCACCCGCACGTCGCGCGCCATCGCGAGCAGCATCTTGCGGAAGCTCTCGGCCTGCGCCTGCTCGCGGTTGCCGAACTTGATCTTGTCGAGCTTGGACAGGCCGTCGACCATCTCCGCCACCGGCACGCCCATCTGCTCGCTCAGCTCGAGCTTCGTGACACCGGTGTCCTCGAGGACGTCGTGCAGCAGCGCCGCCATCAGTGCCTCGGCGTCGAGCCGCCAGCGCGTGCAGATCAGCGCGACCGAGATCGGGTGCGTGATGTACGGGTCGCCGCTCGAGCGATATTGTCCGAGGTGCGCCTGGTCGGCGATGCGAAACGCCGCGCGAATGCGCTTGAGGTCGGCCTCGGGCAGGTACGCGCGCGCCTGCTCGAGCAGCGGCTCGAGCGTCGGCAGGTCGGGCGTCGCGACGATCGCGTCGGATTCGAGCGGGCTCGCCGCCTTCGCGGCGACCGGCCGGGACGCGCGCGGCCGCTTCTCGCCGCTTTCGACCTCCGGTCGTTGCGTCGAGGCCGTCATCGAGCGATCAGGTCGGTACGCGCCTGAGCATCTCGCGCCCGATCTTGCCGGCGGCGACCTCGCGCAGCGCCGTCACGGTCGGCTTGTCCTTCGATTCGACCTTCGGCGTGTGGCCCTGCGCGAGCATGCGGGCGCGGTAGGTCGCGACCAGCGCGAGTTCGAAGCGGTTGGGGATCTGCTTGAGGCAGTCTTCGACGGTGATGCGGGCCATGGGGCAAGTTCCTGGGGTGGGGCGGCGGTCGACGGCAGAAGGCGGACCTTCCCTCGCCGACGGGCGTGCGGCACCGGTCGGGCGCCTTTGCTGCAGCGTATCAGCGAATGCCGAGCGCGCGGAAAAGACCCGGTTCGCGGGCCGCCTGTTGGCCAAAACGGCAACGCGCCGCGTCGGCAATCGCGAGCAATTGCTGACAGGCGTCGTTAAAGTCTTGATTTACAATAATATATTGGAATTCGGCCGCATGTTCAAGTTCGCTCTTTGCGGCGCTGATCCGGCGTTCGATCACCTCGGCGGTGTCCTTCGCACGGTGCTGCAGTCGTTGCCGCAATACGTCGAGCGAGGGCGGTGCGATGAAGATCGACACGGCGTCGGGGTAGAGCCGCATCACCTGCCTCGCACCCTGCCAGTCGATCTCGAGCACGATGTCGGCGCCGGCGGCCGTCTGTTCGTCGATCCACAGCCGCGACGTGCCGTAGAGGTTGCCGTGGACCTCGGCCCACTCGAGGAACTCGCCCGCCTCCTCGCGCCGTCTGAACTGCGCGGTGTCGATGAAGTGGTAGTCGTCGCCGTTGCGCTCGCCGTCGCGCGGCGCGCGCGTCGTGAACGACACCGAGTGCCGGATGTGCGCGCGCGACTGCAGCAGCGCGCGCACCAGCGAGGTCTTCCCCGCGCCGGAAGGCGCGACGACGATCAGGATCGTGCCGGCGATGGTCGGGTCGCCGGCGCCGGTCGCGTCGGAGTCCGGCGTACCGGCTGCGCCGGCGCGCGAGGGGGGGGCTGAAGTCGGCGACGGTTTGTCCATGGCAGGCGCTGTGCGGGCGGCGTCGATCGGGATACGGTGCGGGCCGACCGTTCCCGTGCACCGCGGATGGTAGTGCAGAACGCCACTGCGACCGGCGCGGTCGGCCGCGCCCGAGGCCGGCGCCAGGCGGGTGCCCGGCGGATGCCGGGGGACGCCCGCTACGGCCAGGGCGCTTCCGAAGGGCTACTCGAGGTTCTGCACCTGCTCGCGCATCTGCTCGATCAGCAGCTTGAGCGAGACGGCGGCGTCGGTGACGGCGATGCCGGTCGCCTTCGACGCGAGCGTGTTCGCTTCGCGATTCAATTCCTGGCCGATGAAGTCGATGCGCTTGCCGACCGCGCCGCCGGCCTGCAGCAGTCTCGCGACCTCGGCGAGGTGGATCGACAGGCGCTCGAGTTCCTCGGCGACGTCGCCGCGCAACGCGATCAGCGCGACCTCCTGGCGGATCCGCGCGAAGGTCTCCTCCGGACCGACGCCCGGCGCCGCGCCGGTCGCGCTCGTCGCGTCGGGCATCGCGTCGGCGAGGCGCTGTTGCAGGCGCAGCCGCGCCTGTTCGAGAAGCACCGGCAGGTGAGGCTCGAGTTGCGCGACCAGCGACTGCATCGCCTCGACCTGGCGCGCGATCGCGTCCGCGAGCCGTGCGCCCTCGCGCTCGCGCGCGGCGACGCAGTCGCGCAGCACCTGCTCGACGAGCGGCGCGACGGCGTCCCAGGTCGAGTCGCCGTCCACTGCCGCCTCGTCGGTGCCGCCGGCCGTGTCGGCGCTGCGCTGGGCCATCCGCAGGAGGTCGGCGACCGACAGCGGCGTCGCCGCGGGACTGCGCGCGCGGATCCGTTCCTGGGCCGCCAGCAATGCGTCGAGCAGCGCCGGGTCGACGTCGACCGAAGCGGTGCGCGTGTCGTGCGCGCGCCACTGCATGCGGCACTCGACCTTGCCTCGCGAGACGTGCCGCGCGATCGCCTGGCGCATCGCCGGCTCGAGGTCGCGAAGCTCGTCCGCCAGCCTGAAGTGCAGGTCGACGTGGCGCGAGTTCACCGTCCGCACGTCGAGCACGACGGTGCCGTGCGCGAGATCGACGCGGCCCGACGCGAAGCCGGTCATGCTGCGCACCGGCCCGGCGCGGTTCGGGGTGCTCGGGTGGCGGGCTGCGCGGGTGGGGGCGGGATCGGTCATCGGGAAAATGATATTCGACCCGATGCGCACGCCAC
The DNA here is from genome assembly GCA_050248115.1 of Lautropia sp. GTDB lineage: Bacteria > Pseudomonadota > Gammaproteobacteria > Burkholderiales > Burkholderiaceae_E > Lautropia. Next base: position 254,365 of record JBFWSZ010000002.1, on the reverse strand, counting down.
GAATGCGCCGCGCATGCACCCGCACATCCTACAATCGCAGGATGGCAAACCAGACGAATGCGCCGCTGCCCGAGGGACTGGAGGCGGGTGGCTACCGGATCGTGCGCAAGATCGCGAGCGGCGGCTTCTCGATCGTCTACCTCGCCCACGACGCCGAAGGCCAGACGGTCGCGATCAAGGAGTACCTGCCGAGCTCGCTGGTGAAGCGCGAGCCGGGGCAGCTCGTGCCCACCGTGAGCGGCGAGCACATGCCGACCTATCGCAACGGCCTCAAGTGCTTCTTCGAGGAAGGTCGCGCACTGTCCAAGGTCATCCACCCGAACGTCGTGCGGGTGGTGAACTTCTTCAGGGCCAACGAGACGGTGTACATGGTGATGGCCTACGAAGGCGGTCGCAGCCTACAGGAGCTGATCGTCCATCACCGCAACCGACCCGGCAAGCGCGTGCTGCCCGAGCGTCACATCCGGCGGATCTTCGCGCAGGTGATGAACGGATTGCGCGAGGTGCACGCGAACCGCCTGCTGCACCTCGACCTGAAACCGGCCAACATCTACCTGAAGCGCGACGGCTCGCCGATGCTGCTCGACTTCGGCGCCGCACGCCAGACGCTCACGCAGGACGCGCCGAAGCTCTTCCCGATGTACACGCCCGGATTCGCCGCGCCGGAGCTCTACAAGAAGCACCAGAGCCTGGGCCCGTGGACCGACATCTACGGGCTCGGCGCGAGCATGTACGCCTGTATCCTCGGCGCGCCGCCGCAGCCGGCCGACCAGCGCGCGGTGCACGACAAGGTGCCCGACGCGATCATGGCGACCGGCGAGTATTACTCGCAGCAGCTCCTCGACCTGATCCACTGGTGCATGAAGGTCGACCCGCTCGAGCGGCCGCAGAGCGTCTTCTCGCTGCAGCGCGCATTGCGCGAACCGCGCGAGCCGCAACCGCCGACCCGCGCGTCGCCGCTCGGGCGGTGGTTCGAGCGATTCGCGCTGCGCCGCCGCGGTCGTGGCGGATCGAGCGAGACGACGGCGCTCTGGCCGACGAAGAGCGAGGCGTAGATGGTGCGGTCCGCCGCATTCGGAGGCTGAGGTGCGTTTCTCGATCTTCCAGGATTCGGCGATCGGCGCGCGCGCGAGCAACCAGGATCGGATGGGCTACTGCTTCTCGCGCGAGTCGCTGCTCATGGTCGTCGCCGACGGCATGGGCGGGCACCTGCGGGGCGAGATCGCCGCGCAGCTCACGATGCAGACGGCAGCCTCGCTGTTCCAGCAGGCCGCGCAGCCGCGTCTGGCCGATCCGGCCGCGTTCCTCGACCAGGCGTTGCGGGCCGGGCACCGGGAACTGCACAAGTACCGCGAGCTGCACGAGCTGCCCGAGTGCCCTCGGACCACCGTGGTCGCCTGCGTGATCCAGGACAACCACGCCTGGTGGGCGCACGCCGGCGACTCCCGGCTCTATCTCGTGCGTCGAGGCCGCGTCGTCGCGCGCACCCGCGACCACAGCAAGGTCGAGACGCTCGTCAACCTCGGGCTGATCACCGAGGAGGAGAGCGAGACGCATCCGGAGCGCAACAAGGTGCTGAACTGCCTCGGTTCGCCGTTCGAGCCGTCGATCGAGATCGCGCCGGCCTACGCGCTTCGCGCGGACGACGTGGTGCTGCTGTGCAGCGACGGCCTGTGGAGCGGCCTGAAGGAGGACGAGATGGCCGTGATGCTCGGGGCCGAGCCGGTGATGCAGGTCGTGCCGCGCCTGGTCCAGCAGGCGGTCGAGCGCAATGGCGCGGTGGCCGACAACACCACCGCGCTGGCGCTGCGATGGAACCAGGAGACGGAGCTCGACGAGATCCCGACGCTGTCCTCGCTCGGGCTCCCGGATGGCGCGGTCACCACGACGATCGCGATCGGCCAGGCGGACGGCCGCGCGAGCGAGGTCCCCGACCTCACCGAGGACGAGATCGAGAAGACCATCGCCGAAATCCAGGCGGCGATCCGACGAACCAGCCAGAGCGACAAGGCATGAGCACAGCGCCGGGCTACCCCGAACAAGCTCGCACCGCAGCGCGAAGCGCGAAGGTACCCCAGTGAGCACATCGAACGACGTCGCCGGTACGCGCGGCGCGCGCAGTTTCTCGCGGGGTGATCGCGGGCTGCGTCCGGTCTCGTTCACGCTCGGCTACACCCGCCACGCCGAAGGCTCGGTGCTGGTGTCCTTCGGCGACACGCGGGTGCTGTGCAACGCGAGCGTGCTCGACAAGGTACCCGGCTTCATGCGCGGCGCGGGCAAGGGATGGGTGACCGCCGAATACGGCATGCTGCCGCGTTCGACGCACACCCGAAGCGACCGCGAGGCGACGCGAGGCAGGCAGGGCGGTCGTACGCTCGAGATCCAGCGGCTGATCGGCCGCAGCCTGCGCGCCGTCGTCGACACCACCGCGCTCGGCGAGCGCACGATCCACCTCGACTGCGACGTGCTGCAGGCCGACGGCGGCACCCGCACCGCGTCGATCACCGGTGCCTGGGTCGCGCTGCGGCTCGCCGTCGACGGCCTCCTGCGTGATGGCGCGATCGCGCGCGATCCCGTCCGCGAGGCGGTCGCGGCGGTCTCGGTGGGCCTGGTCGATTCGCATCGCCTGCTGCTCGATCTCGACTACGTCGAAGATTCGGGCTGCGACACCGACATGAACGTCGTGATGACCGCCGGAGGCGGCCTGGTCGAGATCCAGGGAACGGCCGAAGGTCGGCCGTTCACCCGCGCCCAGGCCGACGCGCTGGTCGATCTCGCCGCTGAGGGCATCGACAGCCTGCTCGAGGCGCAGCGGCGCGCGCTCGACGCGCGCGGGCCGTGATGGCCGGCGGTCACGTCGGCCAGGGCGCACCCGGTGCGTCGGCGTCGGTGTCGACGGGTCCGGCCGTCGACTGGGTCGTCGCGTCGTCCAACACCGGCAAGATCCGCGAACTCGACGCCTTGCTCGCCCCGCTGGGCGTGCGCCTGCGCACCCAGCGCGAACTGGGCATCGACGATGCCGACGAGCCCTTCGCGACCTTCGTCGAGAATGCGCTCGCGAAGGCGCGCCACGCGTCGCGACGCGCCGGCATGCCCGGCGTGGCGGACGACTCGGGCATCTGCGTGCCGGCGCTCGGCGGGTCGCCCGGCGTGCGTTCCGCGCGCTTCGGGGCGGACTGGATCGCGCGGCGCGCGCGCGGGCAGGGCGCGCTTGCGGATGCTGTCGCCGACGGGGCGCCCGCGGCGGGCGCCGACCGCGCGACGATCGACGCGTTCAACAACCGTTGCCTGCTCGAGGCGACCGCATCGCTGGCCGCGCCGGTCGCGTGCTTCTACTACTGCGCGGTCGTCTTCGTGCGCCACGCCGACGATCCCTGCCCGATCGTCGCCGACGGGGCCTGGCACGGCACGCTCGCGCGGGTCGCGTGCGGCGCGAACGGCTTCGGCTACGACCCGCACTTCGTGCCGGACGGCCACGCGCAGAGTGTCGCCGCGATGTCGCCGGAGGCGAAGAACGGCATCAGCCATCGCGCCCTCGCGATCGCCGGGCTCGTCGGCGGATTGCGGCGGCACCGGCTCGCGTGAGCGGCGCCCGGGCACCCCGGGTCGCGCACCGGGCTCGCACCCGGCGGTGACGGTCCGGCTGGTACCCCGACCGACGCGGGCCGGTCTGCGCGCGCTGCCGCCGCTCGGCCTGTACGTCCACCTGCCGTGGTGCCTGCGCAAGTGCCCGTACTGCGATTTCAACTCGCACGAATTCGCCGCCGGCCAGGACCCGATCGCGCTCGAGCGCGCGTATCTCGACGCGCTCGAGCGCGACCTCGAGGCGAGCCTGCCGCTGGTGTGGGGGCGGCCGGTCGAGACGGTCTTCATCGGCGGCGGCACGCCGAGCCTGTTCAGCGGCGCGTCGATCGAGCGCCTGCTCGCGACCGTGCGCGCGTTGCTGCCGCTCGTTCCCGATGCGGAGGTGACGATGGAGGCGAATCCGGGCACCTTCGAGCGCGCGCGCTTCGCAGAGTTCCGCGCGGCCGGCGTCAACCGGCTCTCGCTCGGCGTGCAGAGCTTCGACGACGCGTCGCTCGAGCGCATCGGCCGCGTGCACGACGGCGCGCAGGCGAGGGCGGCCGCGGCGTTCGCCGCCGCGACCTTCGACACCTTCAACCTCGACCTGATGTACGCGCTGCCGGGGCAGACGCCGGCGCAGCTGGCCGAAGACCTCCGCATCGCGTGCTCCTACGCCCCGCCGCACCTGTCGTGCTATCACCTGACGATCGAGCCGAACACCCTGTTCGCGCGCCATCCGCCGAACGTGCCCGACGACGACACCGCGCACGCGATGCAGGACGCGGTCGGCGAGGCGCTCTCGATCGCGGGCCTGCGCCAGTACGAGGTGTCGGCGTGGGCGCGCGACGGGCATCGCTGCCGCCACAACCTGAACTACTGGTCCTTCGGCGACTACCTGGGCATCGGTGCGGGTGCGCACGGCAAGCTCAGCTTCCACGACCGCATCGTGCGCCACGCGCGGTACAGGGCCCCCGCCCGCTACCAGGCGTCGTTGCCGCCGGACGCGCAGCGCACGGGGCCGCTCGAACCCGGCGCGGCGGTCGAGGTCGTGCGCGAACTCGATGCCGCGGACCTCGGCTTCGAATTCATGCTCAATTCGCTGCGGCTGGTCGACGGCGTCGAGACCGGGCTGTTCGAGGCCCGTACCGGGGTGTCGATCGCGGCGATCTCGCCGGCGTTGCGCGAAGCCGTCGCGCGCGGCCTGCTCACCGAGGATCCGGCCAGGCTGGCGGCGACGCCGCTCGGCATGCGCTTCCTGAACGACCTCCAGCAGTTGTTCCTGCCCGACTGATGGCCGACCGATGAGCACCAAAGTAGGGCATGTTGCGGCAGCGCCGGGCACGCTCTTTCGTGGTGCATACGGCGGTGACGCGCCCGGTCACGGTGCATGGCTGCCGAGCGACACCGCGTGCGGCGGCGCCTGCAAATGGCATGCTTTCTGCTACCGTAACGCCGAGTCCGGCACCGCAGATCCGTCCCGACCACCCCCCGTCTAATCCTGGAGAGTTCCCACATGTCGACCGTCAAAGAGGTCATGAAGAAGATCGCCGACAACGAGGTCAAGTTCGTCGATTTTCGCTTTACCGACACCCGAGGCAAGGAGCAGCACGTCAGTGTGCCGGTATCGGCCTTCGACGAAGACAAGTTCACGAGCGGCCACGCGTTCGACGGTTCGTCGATCGCCGGCTGGAAGGGGATCCAGGCGTCGGACATGGCGCTGATCCCCGACCCGGCCACCGCCGTCATGGATCCGTTTCGCGAGGAGCCGACGCTGATCCTGACCTGCGACGTCGTCGAGCCCGGCGACGGCAAGGGCTACGATCGCGATCCCCGCTCGCTGGCCAAGCGCGCCGAGGCCTACCTGAAGTCGAGCGGGCTCGGCGACGTCTGCTATTTCGGTCCCGAACCCGAGTTCTTCGTGTTCGATTCGGTGACCTGGCAGGTCGACATGTCCGGCTGCATGGTCAAGGTCAACTCGGAAGAGGCGTCGTGGTCGACCGGCCGCGAGTTCGAAGGGGGCAACCTCGGCCACAGGCCGACGGTCAAGGGGGGCTATTTCCCGGTGCCGCCGGTCGATTCGTTCCAGGACCTGCGCAGCGAGATGTGCCTGATCCTGGAGCAGATGGGGGTCCCGGTCGAGGTGCATCACCACGAAGTCGCCGGTGCCGGCCAATGCGAGATCGGCACCAAGTTCGCGCCGCTGGTGCAGCGCGCCGACTGGCTGCAGGTGCTGAAGTACGTCGTGCACAACGTCGCGCAGAGCTACGGCAAGACGGCCACGTTCATGCCGAAGCCGATCGTCGGCGACAACGGCTCGGGCATGCACTGCCACCAGTCGGTGTGGAAGGACGGTACCAACCTGTTCGCCGGCGACAAGTACGCCGGCCTGTCGGACTTCGCGCTGTACTACATCGGCGGCATCATCAAGCACGCGCGCGCGCTGAACGCGATCACCAACCCCGGCACCAACTCGTACAAGCGTCTCGTGCCGCACTTCGAGGCCCCGACCAAGCTCGCGTACTCGGCGCGCAACCGCTCGGCGTCGATCCGCATCCCGCACGTGAGCAGCCCGAAGGCGCGGCGGATCGAGGCCCGGTTCCCGGACCCGATCGCGAATCCGTACCTCGCGTTCTCGGCGCTGATGATGGCGGGCCTGGACGGCGTGCAGAACAAGATCCACCCGGGCGACCCGGCGGACAAGAACCTGTACGACCTGCCGCCGGAGGAAGACGCGAAGATCCCCACCGTCTGCTCGTCGCTCGACCAGGCGCTCGAGTATCTCGACAAGGACCGCGAGTTCCTCACCCGCGGCGGCGTGTTCAGCAACGACATGATCGACGCGTACATCGCGCTCAAGATGGACGAGGTCACGCGCTTTCGCATGACCACGCATCCGATCGAGTTCGACATGTACTACTCGTGCTGATCGGGGCACGCATCGGCAGCGGTCCTCGACTGTAGCCATTTTGCGAACGGCGCACGGGAGTGCGCCGTTCTTGCCTTAAACTGGCCCGATCGTCAACCCGTACGCGTCTTCCTGCAGGCGCCGAAGCCATGAAACTGCCAGCCAAAGTCCTCGCTGCCGCCGGGTTCGCCGTGATGCTGCTGCCGGCGGTCGCCGATGCCAACGCGCAGAACCGGGTCTACCGGTGCCAGGCCGCGGACGGCTCGCCGCTCTACCAGAACGCTCCCGGACCGAACTGCCGGGAACTCGATCTCGCGCCGCTGACCACCGTGCCGGCCGCCAAGGTGCCCGTCTCGCGCGCCTCGACGCGCACCGCGTCGACGTCGGCGCGAATCCAGGCCGACATCCAGCACGCGCGCGACGACGATCGCAAGCGGCTGCTGCGCGAAGAACTCGACCGCGAGCAGCAGCGTCTCGCCGACCTGCGCCGCGAGTTCAACAACGGCCAGCCGGAACGCCAGGGCAACGAGCGCAACTACGCGAAGTACCTCGAGCGCGTCGAGCAGATGCGCGGCGAACTCGCGCGCGCCGAGTCGGGCGTCGCGTCGCTGCAGCGCGAGCTCGGCACCGGGCGAGATTGACGCCCGAGCCGCACTTCGACGGGCTCGACCTTCTCGGCAGCGCCGTCCTCGTCCTCGACGCGAGCGGCAACACCCGCTACCTGAACCTCGCTGCGGCACAGCTGTTCGACGTCTCGAGCCGCGCGCTGGTCGGCCATCGCTTCGACGCGCTGTTCCTGAACGGGGGCGTGCTGCGCAGCCTCGTCGACGAGGCCGCGTCCGGCGACTTCGACCAGAAGGGGCTCGACCTGCAGCTCGAACGCAGCGGCCGGGACCCGCTCGTGCTGCACTGCCTCGCGGTGCGGATCGCCGCGCACGAAGGCGGCGGCCTGCTGTTCGAGTTCCACGAGCTCGACCAGCGCATGCGCATCGATCGCGAGGAACGGATGCTCGACTCGGCGCGCGCGAACCGCGAGCTCGTGCGCAACCTCGCGCACGAGATCAAGAATCCGCTCGGCGGCGTGCGCGGCGCCGCGCAACTGCTCGAGGCCGAGCTGCCGCTCGCGCACCTGCGCGAGTACACGCAGGTGATCATCAAGGAGGCCGATCGGCTGCAGCGCCTGGTCGATCGCCTGCTCGCGCCGAACCGGCCGTTGCGCCCGATCGATCACGTCAACATCCACGAGGTCTGCGAGCGGGTGCGATCGCTGGTGCTCGCCGAGTTTCCCAAGGGGCTCGAGATCGTGCGCGACTACGACGCGAGCCTGCCGGACCTGCGCGCCGACAAGGAGCAGTTGATACAGGCGCTGCTGAACCTCGTGCGCAATGCGGCGCAGAGCCTCGACGGACGCGGCACCATCCGCCTGAAGACCCGCGTCGCGCGGCAGATCGTCATCGCACGCGTGCGGCACAAGCTGGCACTGGAATTGCATGTGATCGACAATGGTCCGGGTATTCCGGAGGCCTTGCGCGATCGGGTGTTCTTCCCTCTCGTGTCTGGCCGGGAAGGGGGCAGCGGGCTCGGCCTGCCGCTGGCCCAGACCTTCATCGAACGGCACGGGGGAATGATCGAATGCGAGAGCCGACCGGGATTGACGGATTTCAGGATCGTGCTGCCGCTCGTGTAGCGGTGAACCGGATCGGTGACGATCCGGTGGCCGACGAGCGCTCGGGCGAAGTCTGGATCGTCGACGACGATCAGTCGATCCGGTGGGTGCTCGAGCGCGCGCTGTCGCGCGAGGGCTTCGTCGCACGCACCTTCGAGAACGCGGCGTCGGTGCTGGACGCGCTCGCGCAGGCCGAACCCCGCACGCCCGACGTGCTGGTGTCGGACGTGCGCATGCCGGGCGATTCCGGCATCGAACTGCTCTATCGGCTGCGCAAGCTCCGTCCCGCGCTGCCGGTCATCATCATGACGGCGCACTCGGATCTCGACAGCGCCGTGTCGGCGTTCCAGGGCGGCGCGTTCGAATACCTTCCCAAGCCCTTCGACCTGCTGCAGGCGACGCAGTTGATCCGGCGTGCGCTGGCCGAGCGGGCGCACGAGCCGCTGCCGGAGGAGGGTGCGGCGCCGGTGCAGGACATGCTCGGCCAGGCGCCGGCGATGCAGGAGGTGTTCCGCGCGATCGGGCGGCTGAGCCAGTCGAACGTCACCGTGCTCGTCACCGGCGAATCGGGCACCGGCAAGGAACTCATCGCCCGCGCACTGCACCGCCACAGCGCACGCGCGAGCAAGCCCTTCGTCGCGCTGAACATGGCGGCGATCGCGCGCGACCTGCTCGAGAGCGAGCTCTTCGGCCACGAGCGAGGGTCGTTCACCGGCGCCCAGCAACAGCGGCGCGGACGCTTCGAACAGGCCGACGGCGGCACGCTGTTTCTCGACGAGATCGGCGACATGCCCGCCGAGATGCAGACGCGGCTGCTTCGCGTGCTGTCCGAAGGGCACTTCTACCGGGTCGGGGGCCACCAGCCGATCAAGAGCAACGTGCGCGTGATCGCGGCGACGCACCAGCACCTCGAGGAGCGGGTAGAACAGGGCCTGTTCCGCGAGGATCTGTTCCATCGGCTCAACGTGATCCGGCTGCGCCTGCCGCCGCTGCGCGAACGCATCGAGGACATCGGGCTGCTCGCGCGTCACTTTCTCGCCCGGAGCGCGGCCGATCTCGGCGTCGAGGCGAAGCGCCTGTCGCAGCCGGCGATCGACCAGCTCGCGCGCTTCGGCTGGCCGGGCAACGTGCGCCAGCTCGAGAACGTCTGCAACTGGCTGACCGTGATGGCGCCGACGCAGACGATCTCGGTCGCGGACCTGCCGCCGGAGGTGCGTGGCGCGTCCCAGCCGGCGCGTGCGGGCGGGTTGCCGGCGACGGAGCGCCGACCCGCGGCGCCGGGGGCGGCCTACCCGGGAGACGCCGCCGGTGCGCGACCGGCGTCGCAGGATCGGGAGCCCGGCGCAGCGGACGACGCGGCACCGGCGGCTTCGTCGGGCGCTGCGGCGTGGGCCACCGGCACCGCGGCGGCCGGTCGGGCGGCGCCGCCCGACAGGGCCGGCCAGCAACCGGACCCGGCCGGCGGCCAGCCGGCCGGCGTCGGGCGCGCTGGCGGGCACGTGCAGGGGTACGCCGCCGGCTCGGGGGGGCAGGCCGCCGGCGCCTTCGAGGTGACGGCCGCGCTCGCCAGGATGCACGGCTCGCCGCAGCCGGCAGTCGACGACTGGCTCGCGCTGCTGTCGAAGGAGGCGGCGCGCCAGCTGGTGCTCACGCATGCCCAGCCGCTGCCGCCGGCGGGCGAAGGCGTGATGGACCGGCTCACCCGTGCGTTCGAAGCGACGATGATCCGGGCTGCCCTCGCGCACACGCGTGGACGGCGGGTCGAGGCCGCGCAGCGACTGGGGATCGGCCGCAACACGATCACGCGCAAGATCCAGGAACTGGGGCTCGACGACGCCGAGCCGCCGGATCAGGGCTGACTCAGCGCGGCACCGGCGCCGCGCCCCATTCGACGACCACCGGCGCGTGGTCGCTGGGCTTCTCGAGCCTGCGCGGCGCCTTGTCGATCGTGCAGGCGGTGACACGGGGTCTGAGGCGCTGCGACACCAGGATGTGGTCGATCCGCAGACCCGCGTTGCGCCTGAAGCCCAGCTGCCGGTAGTCCCACCAGCTGAAGGATTTCGGCGGCTGCTCGAAGAGTCGGAACGCGTCGTCGAGTCCGAGCGCGGCGATGCGCGCGAGCGCGTCGCGCTCCGGCGCCGACACCAGCACCTGGCCATCCCACGCCGCCGGATCGTGCACGTCGCGGTCGTCCGGCGCGACGTTGAAGTCGCCGAACAGCATCAGGTCGAGCGCCGGATCGTGCGTCGCGAGCCAGTCGTGCAGCGCCTGCATCCAGCGCAGCTTGTAGTCGTACTTCTCCGAGCCGACCGACTGGCCGTTCGGGAAGTACGCGCAGAGCAGTCGCAGCTCGTCGAAGTCGGCGCCGATCAGGCGGCGTTGCGGATCGTCGAACAGCGGGTTGCCGACGACGATGTTGCGCGGCGTGAGACCGAGCGCGCTTCGCCAGAGCAGCGCGACGCCGTTGTAGGTGGGCTGTCCGCTGTAGATCGCCTCGTACCCGGCCGCCCGCAACGCGTCGACCGGGAACTTGTCGTCGGTGGTCTTGGTTTCCTGCAGGCCGACGAAGTCGACTGGGTTCGCGGCGAGCCAGTCGAGCAGGTGCCCGAGGCGCACCTTCAGCGAGTTGACGTTCCAGGTGGCGAGTTTCACGGTGCTTGCGTTCGCGGTGCTTCCGGTTGCCTGGATCGTGGGCGCGGTGCCGACGTGCCGCATCCCGCCGATCCGGCCGATATCGTATCGTACGGACACCCATACGCCCGAGCGCGCCCCTCCGGGGCGCGCGTCAGGCGCCGCGCCGCCGAACCAGCATCGCCTGCGCGATCAGGCCGATCGTCGCGAGGACGAACATCAGGCCGGTCAATGCCGCGGCCCCGTCCAGCGGGACCAGGCCCGCCAGGTAGCCGCCCAGCGCGCCGGTCATCTGCTGGCTCAGCCCCGCCACGGCCGATGCCGATCCCGCCAGCGCCGGCACCAGCCCGACGGTCCCGCTGAGTGTCGGCGGCATCAGCAGCCCGTGGCCCAAGCCCACGAACAGCATCGGCGCGGCGAGCGCGAGCGGCGACGGTGGCCCCGCGAACGCCAGCAGCAGCATCGTCGCCACGCCGCACATCGTGATCGCCTGCCCGACCGTCATCAGTCGCCGGTCGCCGACGCCTGCGCGCTTCAGGCGGGTCGTCAACAGGTTGCCGACGACGTACGACGACGGTCCCATCATCATGTACGCGCCCACGCGTTCCGGCGTCATCCCGTAGCCGGCGAACACGACCGGCGCACCGCCGAGGAACGTGTAGAAGGTGGCGGTGAGCATCGCGAGCAGCACGACGTGCAGCACGAAGCCCGGCTCCCGTCCCAGGCGCGCGTAGCCGCTGCGCAAGCCCGGAAGCTTGCCGGCAGCCGGTGCGCGGGTCGACGCGGGCAGGCCGAGCCAGGCGGCCAGCAGCGCGAGCGTCGCGAGCACGCCGATCAGCACGAAGTTCGCCTGCCAGCCGAAGCGCACGTGGATCTGGCCGCCCAGCAACAGTGCGATCGGCGGGCTCATGCCCATCGACATCCCGACCAGCGCCATCGCGCGCGTCCGCTCGGCACCCTGGAACAGGTCCTGCACGAGCGCGCGTCCGATCACCATGCCCGCGGCGCAGCCGGCACCCTGGACGACGCGCGCGAGCACGAGCACCGGCACCGACGTGGCGAACGCCGCCCCGAACGAGCCCGCGATCGCCAGCAGGAGGCCCACGACGAGCACCGGCCTGCGGCCGATCCGGTCAGACACGGCGCCGTAGGCGAGCTGCAGGAGCCCGAACGCGGCGACGTAGCCGGCGAAGGTCGCCTGCACCCAGGGGCGCGTTCCGCCGAGCGTGTGCGACCAGTCCTGCATCGACGGCAGGCAGATCATCATCGCGAACAGGCCGAGGGTCAGCTGGCCCATCAGGTTGAGGACGAGCCCGGTGCCCGGTGGTGCTGGTGCCGTGGCGGCTGTCTGGCGGGTGGCGAGGGTCAAGCGCGCATTCTATCGGGCGTAAGGTCGGCGCGACTGCACCGACGAAGCCCGGCGGCAATCGCCGCGTCGGCCGTCTCCAGGCCGTTCCCCCGTTCCCCCCGACCACCCGCACATCCGGAGCAGACCCATTAAAGCACAGCTGATCGTCGTCGCGATACTCGCCGCTGGTACACAGGTCGCGCTGACGGCACCGGCCGCAGCGCAGCAGGACCAGACCAGTTTCTTCGTGACGAGCGTGGGCAAGGGCAATGGTGCCGACCTCGGCGGGCTGGAGGGCGCCGACGCGCACTGCGCGTCGCTCGCGAAGGCTGCCGGATTGGCCAGGACGGGCTGGAAGGCCTACCTGAGCACGACCGGCCAGGGCGGCGAGGCCGGCATCAATGCCCGCGATCGTATCGGCAATGGGCCGTGGCAGAACGCAAAGGGCGTCGTCGTCGCGAAGAACGTCGAGGACCTCCACTCGGCTGCGAGCAACGTCACCAAGGAGACGGCGCTGACCGAGAAGGGCGAGACCGTCAGCGGGCGAGGCGACGCCGTCAACATGCACGACATCCTCACCGGCTCGGATCCCGGCGGCTACTACTCGACCGCCGGCGGCGACACGACCTGCGGCAACTGGACGAAGCGCGGCGACGGCTCGGCCATCGTCGGACACCACGACCGGCTCGGGCTGAAGGACAGTCGCCACATGAAGTCGTGGAACTCCTCGCACGGTTCGCGCGGCTGCAGCCAGGACGCGCTGAAGAGTTCCGGCGGGGCGGGGTTCTTCTACTGCTTCGCGGCCAACTGACGCCGGACGCCACGCGCTCAGGCGGCGCGGTCGGCGCCTGCGCCGGCGAGTGCGGCGAGGCCCAGCAGCGCTGCGCCGGCGATCCCGACGAGCACGGTGGCGGCGAGCGCGAGGCAGATGCGGGTGGCGTACGCGATGGTGACGAGCATGGCGTTTCTCCTGGATCTCGGGTGCGGACGACTCTGAGTCGCTTCGGGCGGACGAAGGGTTCAATCCGCCGGGCGGCGTCTGGCGGCCGAGCCGCCGGGCGATCGCCCGTCGCCCGCACGGTGTCGACGGGCGCGCGTCGGCATTGCGCCAACGTTTGACCGAGGTCATGCCGCGGCGGCCCGAGCGCGTCGCCAGGATGAGATCATCGGCTCTGATTCACCGATGGATGGGCCGACGGGTCTCGCGCAGATGGGGTCGAGCGTACGCACAGCGGGTTCCGGCATGCCGAGCGATTGCGCGTTGCGCACCGCACTCCAGGTCGGCGGCGTCTATCTGGTCGTCGGCACGCTGTGGATCCTGCTGTCCGACAGCCTGGTCGCCTCGATCTCGACCCAGCACGCGTGGCTGGTGACGGCCCAGCGTTTCAAGGGGCTGATCTACGTCTGGCTGACGACCGCCGGGCTCACGTACCTGGTGTACCTGGGGTATCGGCGGCTGCTCGCGATGCACGGGCGCGTCGTCAGCAGCGACCTGCGGGTGCAGGACCTCTTCATGCATCACCCGCAGCCCATGTGGGTCCACGATCCGGCCACCGGCCGGATCCTGCGGGTGAACGACGCGGCGGTCGCGGCGTACGGCTACCGTCGCGACGAACTGCTCGCGATGGACGTTTCGCGCATCCAGCCGTCGCGCGCGACGGCGAGCCCCCACGGTTCGGCGCAGCCGAAGCTCGCCGGCCTCAATCCGAGCGGCGTGTCGCGCCACCGAACGGCAAGCGGGCGGACGATCATCGCACGCACGAGCGAACACCGCATCGAACTCGACGGCCGCGAGGCCGTCATGGTGATGGCCGAGGACGTGACGGAGGAAGTGAACCTGCAGCAGGCGCTGCAGCGCCAGCAGTGGTTGTTCCAGCAACTGCACGAAAATCTCGGCGAGGTACTGTGGACGGCGACACCCGACTGCTCCCGAATCACCTATGCGAGCCGGGCCTTCGCCGAGGTCTACGGCCGTGACCCTTCGCAACTGCGCGCCGACCCGTCGCTCTGGCTCGACGCGGTGCATCCGGACGATCGGGACGACCGCCTCGACATCCTCTCGCTCCCGCCCGGCATCGACAGCCTCGAGCGTGAATACCGGATCCTCAGGCCCGACGGGCGCGTGCGCTGGATCCAGGATCGCAAGCGCCGCGTGCGCGACGAGACCGGTGCCGTCACGATGATCTGCGGGATCGCCGAGGACGTGACCGTGCGCCGCGAGCGCGACGAGGCACGCGACGCGCTCAACTCCTCGCTCGAGGCGCTCGTCTCCGAGCGTACGCGCGAGCTGCGCGACGCCTACCTCGAGCTCGACGCGTTCTCTCGTACCGCCGCGCACGATCTCAGGAGCCCGCTCGGCGGGATCGTCGGCATGTGCACGCTGCTGCGCGGCAAGTGCGGCGACGCGCTCGACGGCCAGGCCGGCCAGTACGTGAGCCTGATCGAGGACGCCGCGCGCGGGATGTCCTCGCTCGTCGGCGACCTGCTGGCGCTCTCCAGGGCGGGCAACGTCGAACTCGACCGCAAGGTGGTCGACCACGCGCCGGCGGCTCGCGCGATATTCGACGAGCTGCGGATGCTCGAGCCCGAGCGCCGTGTCGAGCAGCGCATCGCCGCGCGCCTGGACGCCTACTGCGACGAGAACCTGATGCGCTCGGTGCTGCGCAACCTGATCGCGAACGCGTGGAAGTTCTCGGCCGCCCGGCACGTCGCGACGATCACGGTGTCGATCGTCGCGACGGCGGACGCGTCGACCCTGACGGTCGAAGACGATGGTGCCGGCTTCGACACCAGCAAGGTCGGCGAACTGCTGCAGCCGTTCCAGCGCTATCACTCGCAGTCGCAGTTCCAGGGGACCGGGCTCGGGCTCGTGACCTGCCAGCGCATCGCGCACCGCCACGGCGGACGGTTGATCCTGAAGTCGGCGCCGGGCGCCGGCACGCGGGTGTCGGTCGTGCTGCCGAACGAGGGCGTGGCGGGCTCCACGCCGGGTGCCGGCACCGCACCCGGTGCGGTGCCCGCGTTGCAGCATGGGTAGGGTACCGGGATGACGGCGGACACCGGCGTACCGATGCTCGACCGCTATCCCGCCCTGACCGACGTCGACCCGCCACTGTCGAGCGTGCGCGAGCGGCTCGTGCCCGTCGACGTGCCGGCCGGTGCGGTGCTGTTCGACGAGGGCACGCCGTGTCGCGGCTTCCCGCTGGTGCTCGACGGCGAGGTGCGCGTGTCGCGGATCGCGCCCGACGGCCGTTCGCTGGAACTCTACCGGGTGCTGCCGGGCGAGTTGTGCCTGGTGTCGGCGGCGTGCCTGTTCCGCCATCAGCCGATGTCGGCGCGCGGCGTCGCCACGAAGCCTTCGCGCCTCGCGGTGATCGCGCCCGACCTGTTCTCGCGCTGGCTCGATACGCGCTCGTTTCGCGACGAGATCCTGGGCCTGTTCGCCGAACGGATGGCGGATCTGACCACGCTGGTCGACGCGGTGGCGTTCCAGCGGCTCGACCAGCGCCTGGCGGCGGCATTGCTCGGCCACGGGACCCAATGGCGCGTCACGCACCAGGCGGTGGCCGAGCAGCTGGGTACGGTCCGCGAGATCGTCACGCGCCTGCTGCGTCGCTTCGAGGCCGAAGGCTGGATCGCGCTGGGCCGCGAGCGGATCGAGATCCGTGACGCGGCGGCGTTGCGATCGGTCGCCACCGCCGCCGGGTCGGCAGCGCCCCCGGCTTGATCCAGCGCAAGCGGATGCGCATCGCGCGCTTCGCTGTGTAACCTGGGTCACAGACGCGAGGGCGGCGCCGGCGCTCCAATGGGCTCCTGATCAACCCACTGGGAGCGACACCATGAAAACGAACATCGGCACCATCGACCAGGTCCTGCGCATCGTCGTCGGGCTGGCCCTGATCACCCTCGCGCTCGCCGGCGTGATCGGCGCCTGGGGCTACGTGGGCATCGTGCCGCTGCTGACCGGTGCGCTGCGCTTCTGCCCGCTGTACGCGCTGATCGGCGTGAACACCTGTCCGCTCGGCAAGAGCGCGCAGTAGGCGGGCGCAGCGCCGCGTCGCTCACTTCGGCTGCGGCTTGCCGAGCCCCAGCTTGTCGGCCGCCTTGCGGTACAGTGCGCTCTTCTCGGCCATGAACGTCTCCATGTCGGCCGTGCCGACGTCGACCAGTTCGAAGCCGCTCTTCGCGGCGAGCGCCTTCATCTCCGGGTCGTCGTTCAGCGCCGACCAGAGCGCCGACAGACGCGCCCGTTCGGCCGGCGGCGTCGAGGCCGGCACGCCGATGCCGCGCCAGGCGCCGTCGACCCATCCCTTGACGCCGAGTTCGGCGAAGGTCGGCGTGTCGGGCAACTTCGGGTGGCGCTTGTCCATCGCGATCGCGAGCACGCGGACCTTGCCCGCATTGTTGATGCCGAAGGCCGAATAGGACATCGCGCCGTCGACCTGCCCGCCGAGCACGGCGATCGTCATGTCACCGGTGCCCTTGTACGGGATATACGTCGTCTTCACGCCGAACTCGGCATTGAGCCGCTCGTTGGCCGCGTGGTTGGCCGAGTTGAGCCCGGAGCCGCCCAGCGTGAGCTTGCCCGGATCGGCCTTGGCCGCCGCGATGAAGTCCTGGAACGTCTTGTAGGGGCTGTTCGCCGGCACGACCAGGATGTCGGGCGTGTAGTGGAACCAGTGCACCGGCACGATGTCGGCGGTCTTGTAGCGCACCTGGCCTTCGAGCGGCTGGAACACGATGTGCGGCAGGTTGATCCCGACGACGTTGTTGCCGTCGCCCGGCAACTGGTTGATCTGGTTCCACATGACCGCGCCGCCCGCGCCGGCCTTGTACTGGATGATCGTGTCGACCTTGGGGCAGCGCTTCTTCAGGACCAGCTGCTGGTGGCGGGCCGACAGGTCGGACTCGCCGCCGGGCGGAAACGCCTGGTAGTAGAGCAGGTTGCTCTTCGGACAGGTCAGCTCGGCGGCGAAGGCCGCCGGGCTGCCGAGCAGCGCGGCGCCCGCCAGCAGGGCGGCCGGTGCGACGTGGCGGACAGTGGCAGTGCGGATCATGTTCGTCTCCTCGTGGGGGCGGCTCGGGTCGCCGCGATCAGCTGCGATGGGTTTCGATGTGACGGCAGACGGCGGCCGTGACCTGCGCGGTGCCGGCCTCGCCGCCGAGGTCGCGCGTGTGCAGCGCCGGATCGGCGGTGACCGACTCGATCGCCTGCATCAGCCGTGCGGCCGCGGCCGGCTCGCCCAGGTGCTCGAGCAGCATGACCGCGCTCCAGAACGTGCCGACCGGATTGGCGAGCCCGCGGCCCATGATGTCGAAGGCCGAGCCGTGGATCGGCTCGAACATGCTCGGGTGGCGCCGCTCCGGGTCGAGGTTGGCCGTCGGTGCGATGCCGAGGCTGCCTGCGAGCGCCGCGGCGAGGTCGCTGAGGATGTCCGCGTGCAGGTTCGTCGCGACGATCGTGTCGAGGCTCGCCGGCCGGTTCACCATGCGCGCGGTGGCCGCGTCGACCAGTTCCTTGTCCCACCGTACATCGGGGAATTCGCGTGCGACCTCGGCCGCGATCTCGTCCCACATCACCATCGCGTGGCGCTGGGCGTTCGACTTCGTGACGACCGTGAGCAGCCGGCGCGGGCGCGACGCCGCGAGCCGGAACGCGAAGCGCAGGATCCGCTCGCAGCCGGCCCGCGTCATGACGCTGACGTCGGTCGCCGCCTCGATCGGATAGCCGCGGTGCACGCGGCCACCGACGCCCGAATACTCGCCCTCGGAGTTCTCGCGCACGATGACCCAGTCGAGGTCGGCCGGCGCGCAGCGCTTGAGCGGCGCGTCGATGCCGGGCAGGATCCGCGTCGGTCGCACGTTCGCATACTGGTCGAGCCCCTGGCAGATCGCGAGCCGAAGCCCCCACAGCGTCACGTGATCCGGGATGTCCGGGTCGCCTGCCGAGCCGAACAGGATCGCGTCCATGCCGCGCAGCTGGTCGACGCCGTCGGCCGGCATCATCACGCCGTGCTCGCGGTACCAGTCGCCGCCCCAGCCGAAGCGCGTGAAGTCGAAGCGCAACCCGCCCTGGCTGCGGGCCAGCACGTCGAGCACCTCCTGACCGGCCGGGATCACTTCCTTGCCGATGCCGTCGCCCGGGATGCAGGCGATCCGATAAGTCTTCATGAGTGGGTTCTCCCGGACCGATGCGGCCCTTCGCGGATTCTGCACGGTTGCCGGCCCGCCGCAGCGGGCCGTCGTCATACCATTCTTGAGTTCGAGGTAAACAATCGGATGGAGTCCAGGATGCCAACCTTCGACGACCTGCGCTTCTTCCTCGCGGTGTCGCGCAGCCCGACGCTGTCCGGCACCGCGCGCGAACTGCAGGTGACCACGCCGGCCGTCAGCAAGCGGCTCGCACAGCTCGAGGCCCGCCTCGGCGTCGCGCTGCTCAACCGGACCACCCGGCGCACCAGCCTCACGCCCGAAGGCGACCTGTTCGTGCGCCACGCGCGCACGGTGCTCGAGAACCTCGAGCTGCTGACGCGCGAGCTGAAGGCGGGTGCCGAGCGGCCGCAGGGACTGCTGCGGGTGAACGCGACCTTCGGCTTCGGTCGCAAGCACGTCGCGCCGCTGATCTCGAGCTTCGCCCGCGCGTGGCCGGGCATCGACGTGCAACTGCAGCTCACCGTCGACCCGCCGTCGATCGCCGAGGACGCCTGGGACGTCAGCGTGATGTTCGGCGCGCCGCCCGACGCCCGCGTGATCGCGCGAAGGCTCGCGCCGAACCGCCGGCTGCTGGTCGCTTCGCCCGACTACCTGGCGCGGCGCGGCACGCCGCGCGTGCCGGCCGACCTGGCGAAGCACGACGTCATCCTGATCCGCCAGGGCGCCGACGGCTACGGCACCTGGCGTCTGCACCGGCCGGCACGACCGGGGGACGAGATTTCGCTGAAGCTCGACGGCCGGCTCGCGACCAACGACGGCGAGATCGCGGTCGCCTGGGCGCTGGCCGGCCACGGCATCGTGATGCGCGCCGAATGGGACGTGTCGGCCCACCTGCGTGCCGGGCGGCTGCGGGCGGTGCTTCCCGACTGGGCGACGCCGCCCGCCGACATCCACGCGGTACACCCGGCCCGGCTGCAGGGCTCGGTGCGCGTGCGCGCCTTCGTCGAGCACCTGGCCCTGCACCTGGGACGCAAGGCCGATCGGAAGATCGCCTGAGCCGGCCGATCGCGCCGTGCTGGTGCGCCGGATGCGCAGCCGCGAGGCCTGGACGCCGTCCTGCCGAGTGGCACGGAACTTGTTTGGGCTCCTCGGGATCGGTCGACGCATCGGCCGGCTGCCCCAATCAGACGCGCGACGGCGCAAAGGACTGCGACATGAACGCCAGACTGCTGTCCGGGCTCCTGCTCGGTGTGATCGCGAGCGCCGGCGCGGCGCCGGCGATGGCCGCCGACAAGGTCCGCTTCCAGACCGACTGGATCGCCTCCGGCGAGCACGCGATGTACTACGGTGGATGGGAGAAGGGCCTGTTCGCCGAGGAAGGCATCGACGTGACGATCACCCGAGGCTACGGCTCGGGCGACACGGTGACCAAGCTCGCCGCCGGCGCCTTCGATTTCGGCGTCGCCGACATCGCCGCCGTCATGACCGCGCGCTCGCGCCAGAACGTGCCGGTCAAGACGATCGCGGTCCTCTACAACGAGTCGCCGCACTCGCTGTTCGTGCTGAAGAGCTCGGGCATCACCAGCTTCAAGGGACTCGAGAACAAGCGCATCGGCATCACGCCGGGCAACAGCCACAAGTTCTACTTCCCCGAGGTCGCCCGCCGCGCCGGCACCGACGCGAGCAAGATCAAGTGGGTGAACATGGACGGCGCGGCGATGGCGACGCAGCTGATCGCGAAGAACCTCGACGCCGCGCCGTTCTACTCGATCCACCACTACTACCAGAACAAGGCGGCCCAGCGGGCCGGCGAGGAAATCGTGAAGCTGCCCTTCGTCGAGGCCGGCTTCCGGATCTACGCGGCGTCCTTGGTCACGAACGACAAGATGCTCGCCGAGAAGCCCGAGCTGGTCGCGCGCTTCGTGCGTGCGATCCGCAAGAGCTTCGACTGGGCGCGGGCCAACCCCGAAGAAGCCTGCCGGCTGCACACCAAGCGGATCCCCGAGGTGGCGCTCGACGACTGCCTGGGCAGCCTCCGAGCGACGCTCGCCTTCGTCTACAACGACCATTCGGAGACATTCGGATGGGGCAAGGCGTCCGACGAGCGGCTCGCGTTCACCTGGAAGGTCGTCGCCGAGTCCCAGGACCTGCCGGCCGGCTGGGATCCCAAGCAGGCCGTCGACACGTCGCCGATCGGCCGCTGACGCGCCGCCGTGATCGAGATCCGCCAGGTCTCCAAGCGCTTCGCGCTCGCCGGCGGCGAGCGGGTCGACGCGTTGAGCGACGTGACGCTGACGGTCGCGCAAGGCGAGTTCGTCTGTCTGGTCGGTCCGTCCGGATGCGGCAAGTCGACACTGCTGCGGCTGATCGGCGGGCTGCTGCCCGTGTCGTCCGGCCGGATCGCGGTCGCCGGCTCGCCGGTCACCGAGCCGCGCGGGGACACCGGCATCGTGTTCCAGACCGCGACGCTGCTGCCCTGGGCGACGGTGCTCGACAACGTGCTCTTTCCGCTCAAGATGATGCACCGGCTGCAGCCCGACAGCCGCGACAAGGCGATGGCGCTCCTCGAGATGGCCGGCCTCGCCGGCTTCGAGAAGCGCCACCCGCACGAACTCTCGGGCGGCATGCAGATGCGCGCCTCGGTCTGTCGCGCGCTGGTCCACGATCCGGCGATCCTGCTGATGGACGAGCCCTTCGGCGCACTCGACGCGCTGACGCGCGAGGAGATCACGCTCGAACTGATGCGGATCCTGCGGATCAGCAAGAAGACCGTCGTGTTCGTCACGCATTCGATCGGCGAGGCCATCCTCCTCGCCGACCGCGTCGTCGTCATGTCGCCTCGGCCCGGCCGAATCGCCGAGGTCATCGACATCGACATGGCCCGCCCCCGCAACTTTGGCATGGAGTCGCTCGATGCATTCCAGCGCGCCGCCGGTCGGATCCGCGAGCACATCTTCGGCAGCCGCCGCATCGTCGCCGCCTGAGCCGGCGGTGAAGGCCGAGCGCAGGCCGCTGCCGGGCTGGGTCACGACGGCGCTGGTGCCGCTCGCGGCGCTCGTGCTGCTCTTCGTCGCGTGGGAACTCGTCTGCGTGGTCCTCGAGGTGCCTTCCTTCATCGTGCCGCGGCCGTCGGCGATCGGCCACGCGCTGTACGACTCGGCCGGCATCGTGTACGGCCACACGCTCACCACCGGCCGCACGGTGCTGCTCGGCTTCCTGGTGTCGATCGCGATCAGCCTGCCGCTGGCGGTGGCGATCACCTCGTCGCCGGTGGTCGCCGCCGCGATGTACCCGATGCTGGTGCTGACCCAGGCGATACCGAAGGTCGCGCTGGCGCCGATCCTGGTGGTGATGCTCGGCACCAGCGAGATGCCGCGCGTCGTCGTGACCTTCCTCGTGGCATTCTTCCCGTTGGTGCTGTCGATCGCGGCCGGCCTGGTGTCGGTGCCGGCCGACCTGCTGGAGCTCGGCCGTGCGTGCAAGGCCGGGCGCTGGAGCGAGTTGTGGCGCATCCGCATGCCGTACGCGGTGCCGTTCATCTTCTCCGGGCTGAAGTCGGCGATCGCACTCGCGGTCGTCGGCGCGGTCGTCGCGGAGTTCGTCAATGCCGACGCCGGCCTCGGTTACCTGATCCAGACGGCGACGGCGTTCTTCAAGGTCGAACTGGCCTGGGGCGCACTGCTGATCCTGTCGGTGATGGGCATCGTGCTGTTCCAGGCGATCGTCGTGATCGAGAAGGTGCTGTTCCCCTGGTCGAGCACGGCCAGGCAACCGAGCGTCTGACGCGAAGCAGTCCGCAATCGAACGGAGTCGTCCATGACCGAAATCCGCAGCACCGTGATCCGCCACGGCCGTGTCCTCGACATCGATGCCCATGCCGCGCCACCGGCAGACCTGCTGATCCGGGGCGAGGAGATCGTCGAGATCGGCCCGCCCGGAATGGCCGCGCCGATCGATGCGTTGGTCGTCGACGCGTCGAACCGGCTGATCCACCCCGGGCTGGTCAACGCGCACACGCACGGCCACGGCAATCTCGGCAAGGGCATGGGCGACCGCTGGACGCTCGAACTGCTGCTCGCGGCCGGGCCGTGGATCAGCGGCAACCGATTGGTCGAGGACAAGTACCTCGGCACCTACATCGGTGCGATCGAGATGCTGATGAAGGGCTGCACCGCCTGCTACGACCTGACGGCGGAGTTCCCGGCGCCGACGATCGAAGGCCTGCAGGCGTGCACGCAGGCGTACGCCGATGCCGGCATGCGGGCGGTCGTCGCGCCGATGGTGGCCAACCTGTCCTTCGTCGAGGCGATCGACGGCCTGAACGACGCGCTGCCGCCGGCGCTGCAGCGGGAAGTGGAGCGCTTGCGGCTCGCGCCGGCCGAGCAGACGCTGAAGGCGATGCGCGCGGTGATGCACGGGTGGGGCCACGACCACGGACGCATACGCCCGGCGGTCGCGCCGACGATCCCGCACCACTGCACCGACGCGTTCATGCTCGCGTGCCTCGCGCTTGCGCGCGAGTACGGCGTCGGCCTGCACAGCCACATCCAGGAATCGAAGGTGCAGGTGATCGTCGGACGCAGGACCTACGGCATGACGCAGACCGCGCACCTGCAGGCGCTCGGCCTGCTCGGCCCCGACTTCGTGGCCGCGCACGGCGTCTGGCTCGACGACGACGACATCGTTCGCCTGGCCGACCATGGCGCGTCGGTCGCGCACAATCCGGGCAGCAACATGCGCCTGGGCAACGGTATCGCTGCCGCGAAGGCGATGTTCGACCGCGGACTGAACGTCGGCATCGGCACCGACGGCGCGAACTGCTCGGACAACCTGAACATGTACGAGGCGATGCGGCTCGCGTCGCTGTCGTCGAAGGTGCGCAGCCCGGATACGTCCGAATGGCTGACGACCGCTCAGGTGCTCACCGCCGCGACGCAGGGCAGTGCGCGCGCGCTCGGGTTCGGCGACAGGCTGGGGCGCATCGCGGTCGGCTACAAGGCCGACCTGGTCTTCATCGACCTGGCGCACGTGAACTGGATCCCCACCAACGACCCCACGAATCAGCTCGTCCACACCGAGGACGGTTCCGCGGTGCATTCGGTGATGGTCGGCGGACGGATGGTGGTGGAGGACCGCAGGCCCGTCGGCGTCGACCTTGCCGCGCTCGCACGCAGGGCCGAAGCGGCCCGCGAGCGGCTCGCGGCGGCCAACGCCGACAACCGGCAGTTGTACGACCGGCTCGAGCCGGTCGTGAACAGCTATTGCCCGGGGCTCGCGAAGCGTCCGTACCAGATCGACCGCTTCGCCGCGTGCCACCATGCCCACGGCGCGCACTGAGCGGCGCTGATGCCGAACGGGGCACGGCGGCGCCGCTGAAGGCGCCGCCGTGCGTGGCGCTGCCGAGCGTGGTGCCGCCGAGCGGGCTGCTGCCGTGCCGGGTGCCGTTCAGGCGCCTACGTAGTGCGTCGCCGGCACCGAGTGGCGTCGGATCTCGACGTTCGAGACCCGGGTGCGCGAGGGCGCGGCCGTCGCGACGTACGCCGGGTTGGCCACCAGCGAGACTTCGCCGAGGCCATGCAGGTACGGCGCGACGCCGGCATCGCGGCTCGGCGCGGCAAGGTCCGCGGGGGCCGACTCCCGCTGCGCCCGAAGATCCGGCGGTACGCCGTCGTTGGCGAAGGCCGGCAGCGTCGCGGCGGCGAGGGTGAGCGTTGCGAGGGTGGTCTTGAGTGCGTTCATGATCGATCCTTGTCGTGGATTCCGGTTCGAGGAGGACGCTCGGGACACGGCGTCGATTCGCTGGCTGCCCGGGCGGCTTCGGTGAGCGATCGCTCATCGATGGATGAACTGTATAGACTCGGAATCGATCAATAAATGGGCTACATTGCAATGCATAATTGCCATTGATGAAATAGCCGAGGGGGCGATGGATCGACTCGATTCGATGCGGGTTTTCGCCAGGGTCGTGCAGGAAGGCAGCTTCGTCGGTGCGGCGCGCGACCTGAACCTGT
Source organism: Lautropia sp. (assembly GCA_050248115.1). Classification (GTDB taxonomy): domain Bacteria; phylum Pseudomonadota; class Gammaproteobacteria; order Burkholderiales; family Burkholderiaceae_E; genus Lautropia. The sequence continues at coordinate 230,087 of JBFWSZ010000002.1, read as the reverse complement.
CGCCTGCCGTGGTGACCCGCACGGTCGCCGCCCTCGAGGAGCATCTCGGTGCCCGCCTGCTCAACCGCACGACGCGCCGGCTGGCGCTGACGGACACCGGCGAGGCCTACCTGCAGCGGGTGCGCCAGATCCTCGCCGACGTCGACGAGGCCGAGGCGCTTGCCGGCACCGCGACCTCCGAGCCGCGAGGGCTGCTCCGCGTGGTGTCTCCGCCGGCGTTCGCCTCGCACCAGCTGGCGAAGCACCTGCCGCGCTTTCGCGCGCTGTACCCGCGCGTGAAGATCGAGCTGTCGGTGCCGGGCCCCGTCGAGACCATCGACGATGCCGCCGACGTCAGCCTGATCCAGGTGATTCGCCCGCTCGAAGGCGGCGACTTCGTCGCGCGCCTGCTCGCGCATTCGGAAGTCATCGCGTGCGCGTCTCCCGAATACCTGGATCGCTGCGGCCGGCCGACCGACCCTGGATCCTTCGGCGATCACGACGCGCTGGTTCCGCCTTCCGTGCGCGAACTCACGCTGGTGAAGTCACGTTCGCCGCAGGGCAGGGCGGGCCGCGACCGCAGTACCGCAACGACGCTGCGGATCAACCAGGCGGCGCTCGCGAGCGGCCACATCGACACGCTGCACGCGGCGGCGCTCGCCGGGATGGGCATCGCGGGCCTGCCGTCGTTCCTGATCGAGGACGACCTTCGCAGCGGCCGGCTCGAGCGCGTGCTGCCCGACTGGCACATGCTCACGAGCTACCTGTACGCTGCCGTGCCGACGCGAAAGCACGTGCCGGCCCGCACGCGCGGCTTCGTCGATTTCCTGGTGGACGCGTTCGGCGGCGCTGCCGTCGACCCGTGGCTCGGCTCGACCGAGCCACGGTGAGGTCGACCGACCGGCGCGACTCGATCGACCGCCGCGACGTGTCGCTCAGTGCCCGGCGCGGTCGCCCCAGAGCTCCCTGAGCCGCGCGTCGCGTCCGCACCCGGTGCGGTAATAGCGATATCGCACCGGATTCTTCAGGTAGTAGTCCTGGTGGTAGTCCTCGGCCGGGGTGAACGCGGTCGCGTCGGCGATCTCGGTCACGACATCGCCCTTGAAGGGCTTGTTCGCGCGCAGCGCCTCGCGCGACGCCTGCGCCGCACGGCGCTGCGCGTCGTCGTGCACGAAGATGCCGGTGCGGTACTGCGAGCCGATGTCGCAGAACTGGCGGTTCTCGACGGTCGGGTCGATGTTGACCCAGAACACCTCGAGCAGCTTCGCGTAGTCGACGACCTTCGGGTCGTAGACGACCCTCACCGCCTCGGTGTGTCCGGTGCTGCCCGACGAGACCTGCTCGTAGCTCGGGTCGGGGACGTGGCCGCCGATGTAGCCGGAGGTCGTGGACTTGACGCCGTCGAGCTTGTCGAAGGGCTGCTCCATGCACCAGAAGCAGCCGCCGGCGAAGGTCGCGCGCGCAAGGCCGTCGGGGAGCGGCGCGTCGTTCGCCGGCAGCGGCTTGCCGGCGGTGTCGCCGGCTGCCGACTGTGCGCCCGACAGCGACGGACCGATCGTCATCAGGCCGAGGAAGGCTGCGACGACGACCGACGCGACCGCGGCGGCCTTGAGGGTATTGGCATCCATGGCGCGCCTCAGGCCGCGGCCGCGACGAAGCGCAGCGCGACACCGTTGTTGCAGTAGCGCTTGCCGGTCGGCGGCGGTCCGTCGTCGAACACGTGCCCGTGGTGACCACCGCAGGTCGCGCAGTGGTACTCGGTGCGCGGCAGGATCAGCTTGAAGTCGGTACTGGTCTCGAACGCGCCGGGCAGCGTCGTGAAGAAGCTCGGCCAGCCGGTGCCGCTGTCGAACTTCATCGTGTGGTCGAACAACGGTGCGTCGCAGCCCGCGCACGCATAGATGCCGGCGCGCTTTTCGTCGTTCAGCGCGCTGCTGAACGGCCGCTCGGTGCCTTCGTGGCGAAGCACGTCGAAGGCGGCCGGCGAAAGTCGCTTCTTCCACTCGGCTTCGCTCAGCGTCAGTTTCGGGCGGGTCGAGGCGCCGGCGGGCGACTCGGCGCTCGACGTCCGCGCGCCGAAGAGCGCCGACAGACCGAACGGAAGGCCGGCGGCGCCGAGCAGGGCGAAGGCGCCGCGGCGCGAGCGGCGGGGAACGGGCGTGTTCGATGGCTTCACGGTACGACCTCGGTTGCCTGCGGCGGCCCGCGCCGGCCGGCGTGTCCGGCGCGCGCGCGGAAAGGGCCGCAGTGATGGACTCCTGGACATGAGTCTATCGACGAGGCGGGGCCTTACGCGGCGATAGACCGCGTCGCCGCCGTGGAAGCAGCCGGAGGCGGCCAGGGACCGTCGGAGGCGCCCTGAACCCGCCCGGCGCGCTCAGAAGCGGATCGAGGGCTCCTGCGGCACCGGTGCACGCTGCTGCGCGCCGGCGCGCATCGCGTCGCGATAGCGGTCGATCGCCGCCTGCTGCGCGGCCTGCGGCTGGCCATTGCCGCCTTCGGTGGCGGCAGCGTCGCTGCGCACGACGAGCTTCTGGGTCGGTGGCGGCGTCAGCGGTTGCGCCTCGGCGCGCTTGTAGCGCGACGGCAGCATCGAGCCCTTCGGATAGCCGGCGTTGTCGAGCATCCGCCCGAGGCCAGTCGGCTCGAAGCCGCTCATCTTCTCTGCACCGACGGAAATCGCCGGGAAGCTCCCGTCCACGAACCCGATCCGCTTGAAGGCATCGAAGTCGGCGCCGGTACCGACGGTCTTCTCGCTGAAGGGAATGCCGCGCGCGACGAGCAGGTCGCGTGCCGAGTTGCACGGCGCGCACTCGGGCGCGGTATACAGCACGACCGGATACTTGCCCATCGCGTTCTTCAGCGTGAACGGCAACTGGACCTCGTCCTCCGGCGCCGCGCTGCGGCCGTTGCGGTCGGTGATCAGCCTGACGCCCGAGGGCGGCGGCAGGTCGCTGTAGACGATGCCGCCGTCCGGCGTCTGCCACTTGTACTGCGCGATGGCCGCGGTCGATGCCAGCGCGAACGCCGTCACGGCAAGTCCCTTGATCGTTCTACGCAACATGGTCCGTCCCTCGATTCCGTGGGGGGCCCGTTGCCAAGCGATTCCAAGGGGTTCAGGCCGCCTCTTCGACCATCCCATTGTGGCGCAGCAGCGCATCGAGCCGCGGCGCCCGGCCTCTGAACGCGCGAAACGAGTCGATGGCCGGTCGGCTGCCGCCCACCGACAGGATCTCGTCGAGGAAGCGTCGACCGGTCGTCGGGTTGAACAGCCCCTCCTCCTCGAAAGCGGCGAAGCAGTCGGCCGACAACACCTCGGCCCACTTGTAGCTGTAGTAGCCCGCCGCGTATCCGCCGGCGAAGATGTGGGAGAAGCTGTTCTGGAAGCGGTTGAACGCCGGCGGGATCAGGACGGCGACCTCGTGCCGCACCCGGTCGAGCACCGCCTGGATCGCGGCGCCACCGGCGTCCGGTGAATCGGCGAGCGTCGGCAGCGAGGTATCCGCGTGCAGCGCCATGTCGAAACGGGAGAACTCGATCTGGCGGAGCGTCTGCAGGCCCGCCTGGAAGTTGCGCGCGGCGACCATCTTGTCGAACAGCGCGCGCGGCATCTTCGCGCCGGTCTTCACGTGACCGCTCATCGACTCGACGATCTCCCATTCCCACGCGAAATTCTCCAGGAACTGCGACGGCAGCTCGACGGCATCCCATTCGACGCCTGATATGCCGGACACGCCGAGCGCGTCGACGCGTGTCAGCATGTGGTGCAGGCCGTGGCCGAACTCGTGGAACAGCGTGCCCACGTCGTCGTGCGTCAGCAGCGAAGGGCGCTCGCCGACCGGCGGCTGGAAATTGCAGACCAGGTACGCGACCGGCGTCTGCACGCGCGATCCGCCGTTCTCGGTCCGCGCCGCCACGTCGGGCGGCGGCGCGTGCCGTCCGCGGCAGTCGTCCATCCACGCGCCCGACTGCTTCGCCTCGCGCGCGTACAGGTCGATGTAGAACTGGCCCACCAGCTGCCCGCCCGACTCGATCCTGAAGAAGCGCACGTCCGGGTGCCAGACCTGCGCCTGCTGCGGCGTGATCCGCACGTCGAACAGCCGCTCGATCAGCGAGAACAGCCCGTCGAGCACCCTCGGCAACGGGAAGTACTGCTTGACCTCGTTGTCGGAAAAGGCGTAGCGCGCCTGCTTCAGGTGCTCGCTCGCGTAGGGGATGTCCCAGGCCTCGAGCGCCGGCATGCCGAGCTCTCGCGCGGCGAAGGCCCGCAACTCGGCGAGGTCGCGCTCGGCGAACGGGCGCGCGCGCGTCGCGAGATCCTGGAGGAATGCGTTCACCGCCTCGGGCGACTCCGCCATCTTCGGGATCAGCGAGAGCTCGGCGAACGAGGCCGCGCCGAGCAGCGCGGCCTTCTCCTGGCGCAATGCGAGGATGCGCAGCATCGGTGCGGTGTTGTCGCCGTCTCCCCCTTGAGCGGCGCGCGTGCTGCTCGCCCGGTACAGCGTCTCGCGCAGCGCACGGTCCTTCGCGTACTGCATCGCCGGCAGGTAGGACGGATAGTGCAGCGTGAAGCGCCAGCCCTCGCGGCCCTTGCGCTTCGCGTCTTCGCGGGCCGATTCGAGCGCGTCTTCCGGCAGCCCCTCGAGTCGCGCCGGGTCCTCGATCACCAGTTCGTAGGCATTGGTGGCGTCGAGCACGTTCTCCGAGAATTTCTGCTGGGTGCGCGCGAGCTCGTCCTGGATCGCCGCGAAGCGCTCGCGCGCCGGAGATCGGAGTTCGGCACCGCTGAGCCGGAAATCGCGCACCTCGTTGTCGATCACCTTGCGCTGCTCGGCGTTCAGCGTCGCGTAGACCGGACCCTCCTTGATCGCCCGGTACCGCGCGAACAGGCCTTCGCTCTGGCCGATCCGCGTCCAGAACTCGGTGACCGCCGGCAGGTTCGCGTTGAATGTCTCGCGCAGCGCCGGCGAATCCATCACCGAGTTGAGGTGCCGCACCATGCCCCACGCGCGCCCGAGCCGCTCGGTCGCCGCCTGCAGCGGGAGCACGAAGTCGCCCCAGGTCGCCGGCGTCTGCGGCGCGATCGCGTGATCGAGCGCCGCTTGCGCCGCCGCGATCAGTCGGGTGATCGCCGGCGTCACCTGTGCCGGATCGAAGTCGGCGAAGCGCGGGAGATCGCGCTGGTCGAGCAGCGGGTTGTCGTCGGAAGTCGGGGCGTTCGTGGCTGACATGGTTCCTCGATGGACGGGTGCCGCGGCGGGCGGCGCGAAGCGGGTCGCGTGCGTGCGCCGGATCAGGGCGGCGGGTGTGCGGACGGCAGGTGTCTCAGGCGGCGGGGTCGATGCCGAGCCGTCGCGCCGCGGCCCTGACCGTATTGTCGAGGAGCATCGCGATCGTCATCGGGCCGACCCCGCCCGGCACCGGGGTGATCCAGCCGGCGCGCGCGCTGGCGCTCGCGAAATCGACGTCGCCGCAGAGCGTTCCGTCGTCCATCCGGTTGATCCCGACGTCGATCACGACCGCGCCCGGCGCGATCATGTCTCCGGTGATCATCTTCGGGCGCCCGGTCGCGACGACGAGCACCTCGGCGCGCAGCGTGTGCGCCTTCAGGTCGCGCGTCTTGCTGTTGCAGATCGTGACCGTCGCGCCGGCGGCGAGCAGCAGCAGCGCCTGCGGCTTGCCGACGAGATTGCTCGCGCCGACGATCACCGCCTGCGCGCCGCGCAATGCGATGCCGGTGTGCTCGATGAGGCGCATCACGCCCAGCGGCGTGCACGGCACCATCGCCGGCGTACCGGACGCCAGCGCGCCCGCATTCATCGGGTGCAGGCCATCGACGTCCTTCGACGGGTCGATCGCCGCAATCACCGCACGGCTGTCCAGGTGCGCCGGCAGCGGCAACTGCACCAGGATGCCGTCGATCGACGGATCGCGATTCAGCGCGTCGATCTCGGCGAGGAGCGCCGCCAGCGTCGTGTCGCCGGCGAGCTCGCGGTGGACCGAGTGGATGCCGGCCTCGGCGCAGGCCTTGATCTTGTTGCGCACGTAGACGCGGGACGGCGCACTGTCGCCGACCAGGATCACCGCCAGGCCCGGCGCGCGGCCGGCGGCCGTGCATCGCGCGGCGATCGCGGCGGCCTGCGCGCGGCACGCCGCCGCGATCGCCGTGCCGTCGATACGGCGCGCGCCGGCCGGCGGCAAGGGCGCGACTGCGGGTGGCCCGCCGGACGCGGTGGCGGCCGGGTGGGCGGACGAACCGTCTGGCACTGCGGTGGACATCGGCGAGGCTCCGGGCGTGCGGGATCGAAGCCGCGATGTTGGCACATTGTCCGCTTCGATTTGCATCGGTGGCCTCGCTCGGGCTATTATCTAAGGCTCCCGTGGGGGTATAGCTCAGCTGGGAGAGCGCTTGCATGGCATGCAAGAGGTCAGCGGTTCGATCCCGCTTATCTCCACCACGTGTCCCGTTCGTCTAGAGGCCTAGGACATCACCCTTTCACGGTGAGTACAGGGGTTCGAATCCCCTACGGGACGCCAGTACATTCCTCTCAGCCCGTCACCGCGCGTGGCAACGCGCGGCACCCGGACGGGGAAATGCGCCACCGATTCAACGACTTGCGATGAACCGCGTACGCCAGCGGCTCATCACGCGTGTCATTCCGAGTCATCTGGCGCGCGAACACCATACGGTCGGACCCACGGTACGCATGCAGCGTCCGATCCACCTACGTCTTGTCGGGGTCGAGTCGTGCGATCCGGGGTCGATCGGTGGTACCGGGAAAGGGGGGCGATGCCGACCGAAGCGGCCGGCAAGGTTTGCTCTGCGGCGGCCGGGTCCGTAACGTCGAAACATCCGCGATCAAGTGGCTGCGCGGGCACCGATTCCTTTGACGGTGCCCCGACGTCTATGCAGGCAGGAACCCGATGTCCGGGTTCGTGGCGCACTGCATCACGAGACACCACGTCGCCGGGACGAGCCGGCACAGGAGGAAACCATGACACCCCAGATCAGCACGACCGCCAGCCTCACGACACTCATCAATGTCTTCAGCGTCGCTCCCGAAGATCGAGATCAACTGGTCGCGCTTCTGAAGGAAGGTACCGACGCGTGGATTTCCAAGGTCCCCGGCTTCGTCTCATCGTCGATGCACGTCTCACGCGATGGTCGGCGCGTCGTCATCTACGGTCAGTGGCGCAGCGCCGACGGGATCGCCGCCATGAGGCAACACCCTGAGATGCCGGCATACGTCGAGCGCATCAAGGCGCTGGCCCAGATGGATGCCATGACCTGCGACGTGACGTCCACTGTCGTGGCGTGAGCGCATCGGCCTCCGTGTCGAGCCGCTGCGGAGCACCTGAGCATCAACTGAATGAGCCGATCGACCGTTTCTGAGTCACACCTGCTGCACTCGATCGCGCTCGACCGTCTGCTGCCCAGGCTGCACCGCTACTGCGCGCGAATGGTCGGCTCGGCGCTCGACGGCGAGGACATCGTGCAGGACGCGTTGCTGCGCGCTATCGAGGCGGCGCCGCCCGACCGGCCGATCGACAATCCGGAAGGCTGGCTGTTTCGCATTGCACACAACCTGGCGTTGGACATGCTCAGGCGCCGGTCTCGCATGGGGACCAGCGAGGGAGAAGCAGCGTTGGAACTCATCGCTGATCCTGAGGACCAACTGGCTCGACGCGAGGCTGCGGCAGCGACCTTGCCGACCTTCATGCACCTGCCGGCATCACAGCGCAGCGTCGTGATCCTGTTCGACGTTCTGGACTATTCGGCCGAGGAGACGAGCGAGTTGCTGGGTACGACGGTACCTGCGGTCAAGTCGCTCCTGCAACGCGGGCGCAGGCGCCTGCGGGAACTGGCCCGGCGCGCGCCGGGTGCGGACCGGCTGCCGGCGTTGTCGAGCGCCGAGCGGACCTTGCTGCAACGCTATGTCGACTTGTTCAACGCGCGGGACTTCGAGACGCTTCGCGCGATGCTGGCCGCCGACGTTCGACTCGATCTGGTGAATCGGCTCAAGCTTCAGGGGCCCGCGGTGGGCGAGTACTTTGCGCGCTACCGCCAGAATCAGGGCTGGCGGGCATGGGCGGGCCGTGTCGAAGGGCAGCCGGCCGTCCTCATTCAACAGGGACAGCGCTCCGACGAGCGACCCGACTACTTCGTCCTGCTGGGCTGGTCGGCAGATCGCGTGGCGACCATTCGCGATTTCCTCTTTGCACGCTATGTGGTTGTCGATGCCGAATGCGGCCCGCTGTAGTCGGGTCGCTTGCCCGCGCAACGACCGCATCCGGGCAGCGCAACGGATTCCGCGCCTGACTGCATAGCGCCGTTCGGACGATCGGGTCACGGCGCCACCTTCTCTTCGGAAGGCGAAGGCCGCAGAATCCCCGCATGGAATTGAACTGGCTGGAGGACTTCCTCAGCCTGGCGCGAACCAAGAGCTTTTCGCGGTCCGCCCAGGAGCGCAACGTCACGCAGTCGGCTTTCAGCCGTCGCATCCAGGCGCTCGAGCGATGGGTCGGTGCGCCGCTCGTCGACCGGAGCATCTTTCCGTCGCGCCTGACGAAGGAAGGCGAGGCGTTCCGCGAAACCGCGGAGCAGGCGGTGCGGGATCTGACGCGTGCGCGGGACCACGCCAGAACGACGCGGCGCCGTGCCGAGAACACGATCATGTTCTCGGCCACGCACAGTATCGCCCTGTCGTTCTTTCCTGCATGGCTCGGGCAGGTGGCTGCCGGCATGGGGCCGATCGACGCGCAGATGGTCGCCGGCAACATGCACGACTGCGTGCAGAACCTGACCGAAGGCGTGTGCGACTTCCTGATCTGCTACTCGCACGCCGACTTCCCGCTGCTGATCGATCCCGATCGCTTCCCGTCTCGCCACCTGGCCGACGACAGGCTGGTGCCGGTGTCGGCGCCGACCGAGGACGGCCGTGCGCGGTACCCGCTGCCCGGTTCGCAGTCGCGCCCGGTGCCGTACCTCGGGTACGACGCCGACTCCTTCCTCGGCCGTGCGGTCGCCGATCGGCTCGCCGGCGCGGATAGGCCTTGCCATGTCGCGCTTCAGTACCAGGACTCGCTGGCGGGCGCACTGGCGGCGATGGCGCGCGCGGGGCACGGGGTAGCGTGGGTGCCCGCCGGCCTCGCCGCCGAGGACCTCGCGACGGGGCGGCTGCAGCTAGCCGGGGCGAGCGAGTGGGACGTACCGCTCGGGATCGAGATCTACCGCTCGAAGGAGCGCAGCCGGCCGCGCGTCGACGCTCTGTGGGCGTGGCTGTCCGCCGACGGGCAAGGCTGAACGCGCTTCTGGCCAGGTCATGCACACCGGGAATCGACCCGTTCCGAAATAGCATTGACCGGCGCGACGACCTCGCCTTAAATGCCGACGCGCAGTCACCAACCGGGGGCCCCGACCGTCATGCACCTTTCCCGCTTTCCGAGGGTCCGGCTCGGGCATCTGAACACGCCGCTCGAGCCGATGATTGCACTCTCGCGCGCGCTCGGGGGTCCGAACCTCTACGTCAAGCGGGACGACTGCACCGGCCTCGCCACCGGCGGCAACAAGACCCGAAAGCTCGAGTTCCTGATGGGCGAAGCGCGCGAGCAAGGCGCGGAGGTCGTCGTCACGCAGGGCGCGGTCCAGACGAACCACGGCCGGCAGACCGCGGCTGCTGCGACGCGGCTCGGCCTCGCGTGCGAGATCCTGCTCGAGCGTCGCGTACGCGAGCCGGAGCCCGGCTACGAAGTGCAGGGCAATGTCCTGCTCGATCGGATGTTCGGCGCGACGCTCTCGTTTCACGCGCCCGCCGACATGAACGCCCTCGCGCTGGCGCGCACCGAGGAACTGCGCCGGCAGGGTCGCAACGCATACTTCATCCCGGGCGGGGGATCCAACGTCGTCGGTGCGCTGGGCTACGTCGACTGTGCGCTCGAGCTGCTCAGGCAGGCGGACGACACCGGCTTGCGGATCGACTACGTGGTGCACGCCACGGGCAGCACCGGAACCCAGGCCGGTCTGCTCGCCGGGCTGGAGGGCGCGAACACGGGCATCCCCGTGCTCGGCATCAGCGTGCGCAATCCGAAGGCGCGCCAGGAGGAAGCCGTGTACGCGCTGGCACAGGCGACGGCCGAGCACATCGGCGTGAAGGGCGGCATCGAGCGTTCGCGCGTGGTCGCCTATTCGGATTACGTGGGCGAGGGCTACGGGGTGCCGACGGCGGCGATGGCCGAAGCCGTGGCGCTCACCGCGCGATGCGAGGGGATCCTGCTGGACCCGGTCTATTCGGGCAAGGGCATGGCCGGACTGATCGATCTCGTGCGAAAGGGATTCTTCCGCCGGGAAGACAACGTGGTGTTTCTTCACACGGGCGGGGCGACGGCCTTGTTCGCCTACGCGAACCTGTTCTCGACGATCTGACCAATTGAACGGCCGCGCCGACTCCGGCACGGTCGATGATCCGCAACACAACCACCCACAGGAGTATCTCGACATGCGTATCGTGGCAACAGTGGTAGCTGGATTGGCTCTGGCGGCGGGGACGAGCCTGCCCGCGCAGGCGCAGACGACGCTCAAGCTCGGGCACGTGTCGAGTGCGGACAACGTCTACCACCTGGGTGCATTGCGATTCGCCGAGCGTGTCGCGGCACTGACGAACGGCTCGGTCAAGGTCGACGCACTGTGTTGCGCGCAGCTCGGCAACGACGTCGCCCAGGCCAAGACGGTTCAGCTCGGCGCGCAGGATCTGGCCATCGTATCGAGCAACAACCTCGCCCAGTTCTACGCGCCGATCGACATCTTCAGCCTGCCGGCATTGTTCGAGGACATCCCGTCCGCGCAGAAGGCCGTCTTCGGTCCCGTCGGCGACGAGATCTTCGAGAACTTCCGCAAGGCGACCGGCATGCGGGTGGTCTACACGACGGCCTGGGGCAGCCGCTCGATGATCAACAACAAGCGTTCGATCGCCAAGCCCGATGACCTGAAGGACCTGCTGATCCGTTCTCCGGGAAGCCCGGTGATGAACTCGACCTACAAGGCGATGGGTGCGAGCCCGACGCCGGTCGCGTTTGCGGAACTGTTCACCGCGTTGCAGCAGAAGACCGTCGACGGCGCCGACATGTCGCCTTGCGACGTGCTCTCCCTCAAGTACTACGAAGTGCAGGCCCACCTGAGCACGACGAACCTGTTCACCGGTTTCGGGATGGTCGTGATGAACGAACGCAAGTTCCAGTCGCTCAAGAAGCCCGAACAGGAAGCGCTCCTCAAGGCGGGCAGGGAGGCTGGGGAGTATTCGTGGGGGCTGACCGCGCAGTGCGACAAGGACGGCATCGAAAGGTCGAAGAAGCAGGGGCTGAAGGTCGTCGAGCTCACGCCCGAGCAGCGCGCGCCGTTCTTCAAGATCGCGCGCGGCGTGTGGCCCGAGTTCGAGAAGCGAGTCGGCGGCAAGGAACTGATCGCGCGCCTCGTCGACGCCAGCAAGTGAGCATGCCGGGCTCGGTGGTGGCGCGAGCGGCCCCGCCCGCCGAACTCACCGCACCGCGCCGATGAAGCGGCTGATGCGCTGGCTGGATCGCTTCGACCATGCCGCGATCCTGGTCCTGCTGGCCGCGCTGGTGATGGTCGTGTTCCTGCAGGTCGCGTCGCGCTTCGTCTTCAAGGTCCCGATCGAGTGGTCGGAAGAGATCGCGAGATTCATCTTCATCTGGTTCTGCTGGCTCGGATCCAGCTACGCGACGCTCAACTTCCATCACATCCGCATCACCGCGCACCTGGTGCTGCTGCCGCGCCGGCTCGCGCGGGTGCTGCTGGTCGCAGGCGACCTGCTCTGGATCGCGTTCAACCTGTTCGTCGTCGTTGCGGGCGTGAAGTACCTGCAGTCGACGATCGAATATCCGTACCGCGCGATGATCACCGAGATCAACATGTTCTGGATCTTCCTGCCGATCCCGGTGATCTTTGCGGTGTTCACGCTGCGCGTGGGTCGCAACCTGTTCGATCCCCGATACGTCGAACGCAGCACGAGCGACGCCGAGGTCGACGCGATCGCGAAGCACGACGGCCCGCGATGAGCGTCGGACTCGCGATCGCGGTGAGCTTCGTCGTGTGCCTGCTGCTGGCAGTGCCGATCGCCACCGCGATGGGCATTTCATCGCTGGTCGCGATTCTCGTGGCCGACCTGCCCATCACCTTCCTCGTGCAGGTGATGTTCGAGGCGCTGAACTCCTTTCCGCTGATCGCGATCCCGCTCTTCATTCTCGCCGGTGGGATCATGGAACGCGGCGGGTTGTCGCAGCGGATCGTCGACATCTTCATGCCCCTGATCGGCAGGACCTACGGCGGCCTTGCGATCGTGACCATCCTCGCGTGCATGTTCTTCGCGGCGATTTCGGGATCCGGTCCTCCGACGGTTGCGGCGATCGGTTCGATCATGATCCCGTCGATGATTCGCCAGGGCTATCCGGCGGCGTTCGCGGGCGGCGTCACGGCGTCCGGCGGCACGCTCGGCATCCTGATCCCGCCGTCCGTACCGATGATCATCTACGGCGTCAGTTCCGAGACCTCGATCCCCCGCCTTTTCGCGGCCGGGATCGTTCCCGGCGCGCTCGTCGGTGCGCTGTTGATCGGCGCCGCGTACCTGCTCTCGCGCAGGCGCGGATACCGCTCGGCCGAGGCGGTCACGGACCTGCGCGCGTTCGGACGCGCGCTGCGTCGGGGCATCTGGGCGCTGCTCGCCCCGATCATCATCCTCGGCGGGATCTACGCGTCGGTGTTCACCCCGACCGAGTCGGCCGTCGTCGCGGTGGTGTACGGGCTGTTCGTGTCGACGGTGGTCTATCGGGAGATGGACTTCGCCAAGCTCCGCCAGACGTTCATCTTCTCGGCGACGATCAGCGGCTCGGTACTGGTGATCATCGCGACGGCCACCGTGTTCGGCCAGATCCTGACGCTGCAGAACATCCCGCAGGACCTCGCGAAATGGATCGCCGGCCTGTCCGACAACAAGTACGTGATCCTCTTCGTGATCATCGCGGCGCTGATCTTCATCGGCATGTGGATGGACACGATCGCGCAGATCATCCTGCTGACGCCGGTTCTGCTACCGGTGGTGAAGAACCTCGGCGTCGACCCGGTGCACTTCGGGATCATCTTCGTGTTGTGCTGCGAGATCGGGTTCCTCACGCCACCCCTGGGCGTGAACCTGTTCGTCGCGATGCGGCTCACCGGCGTGTCGATCGAGAGCCTGTCGAAGTCCGCGCTGCCCTACGTGGCAGTGTTGATCGTCAGCGTCGTGCTCATCGTGCTCTTGCCGCCACTGGCGCTCTGGTTGCCGAATCTCTTCTACGCGCGCTGAGGTGATCGACCTCGCGGTTCGGGTGCCAGGGTGGCATCGGCAAGCCTGGCGGTTCCTACTCGCGAAGGTCGCGATACAGATGCTGATCGGCGACTTCCTGCAACGGGTGCTGTAGTTGCCTGCACGCGCGATCGGACCGTGAGCGCGATGCCCGAATCCGGTGGAAGGCGGCCCGCGTCGTCGATGCGCAGTCGATCCGCAGCACCCCGTTGGCACCGATCTACAACTGAAGCGAGCGAGTCGGCTCGTCCTGTGGCGTGGCGTTGACACGCGGCAGGTCGATCGGCACCGCCTGGTTCATCAGCGGCGCAGTGATGATGAAGATCACCAGCAGCACCAGCATGACGTCGACCAGCGGCGTCGTGTCGATCTCGGCGATCGGTGCGGCGCGCGACGACAGGAGGGTCGCGGACGTCGCGGCCGACACTGCCTAACGCCCGCGCACCATCGCCAGCACCTTTCCGGCATCGAGCGTGCGGGCCTGGTCCTGGATCATCGGCAGGTATTGGCCATATCGGGACTGCGCGTCCTTCACCAGGCTGCCGTAGGCGTCCTTCAGCATCGCGGCCGACAGCGTGCGACCGCCCGCGTAGTAGCGCTTGGCCACCTGACCGAGTGCGTAGGTCGACGCGAAGCTCATGCCGGAGCTGACGGCCTGCCGGCCGACGCCACCCGCCAGGCCGCCGCCGATGCGCCCGAGCAGCCCGCCCAGCAGCTTGCGTCCCGCCTGCTCGAGGTACTGCGACGTCAGGCCGACGCCGGCGGTCGCGAGGAAGTCCTTCACGTGGCCGCTGTCGAGCGGGTACCCGTGCGCCAGCCCGATGCGGTAGACCAGCTTCATCTGCAACGGAATGATCGCCATCGTCGACAGTGACTCGGGCAGCAATTCGAGCGCGCCGTTGACGATGGCGGCGTTCAGGATGTCGGCTTCCAGCGCCGCGTCGTCCGGGGCCTGCGGCGCGGTCGGCGTGGCCGGTCGGGCCGACGTCGCGTCGGATGCCAGAGGCGCAGCGGCCAGCACCTCAACACCTCCGCTGAAGCCGGCGACCGCCGCCTCATCCAGCCCGAGGCCGGTTCGTAGCTCGGCCAGGAAGCGCTGCTCGCTCGGCGATTGGGCACCATCGGCGTTGCACACGCCGACGGCCCACTCGTAGGCAAGCCTGCGCGAGTGCTCGCTCGTCAGTGCGGGGAGGGTGGCGGCGAGCGTCACGCGATTCGCCTGCACTGCCTCCGCCAGCGTCGGCAGGTTCACGCCGTCGGCCTGCGACAACGCGCTGGCGATGCGCGCGATCTCGTCGCGCTCTCTCGCGTGCTTCGCGCCGTCGGCGTGGGCGGCGAGCAGGCCGATGGTGACGATCGCCTGTGCTTCGGTGGTGTTCATCGAGGACTCCTGGTTGAAGCGTCTCTGGACGTGGGCGAGGGGGCTGAGGTCGGGTCGGCACGATGCGCCGACGGACGAATGCACTGGTCCACAGGCTAGCGTGCATCGCTATCGACGTCAGCCGATTCCCACCTGGGTGCAGGTGTACGCAGGTCAAGCGCGCCGTCTGCCGGCGCGTTGGCCGGAATCAACGAGACGCAGCGGTGGCGATCTGCCATCGCGACCGAGAGACGCCGATGAACCGACAGACAGGATCCGGCGACCAACGGGTCCGTAGTCCGTAGTCCGTAGTCCGTCGTCCCTTGTCCGTCAGGACCAACCTGCTTCGCATGAAGCGCTCAAGAACTGGACTGCACCATGAAAACGAAGAATGCAGCACCCGCCCTCGCACTGCTGCTGGTCGCCTGCGGCAGCGGCGCGCCCGAAAGTGTCAGCGTCGTCAGCGGCAACGCGCCGGCCGCCGCAGTGAATACGGTGCCGGCGACGAACCCGTCGTCCCCTCCGTCGGCTCCCGTGTCGGTCAACGTCGTGCAGCCATCGCCGGCTGCTCCCGTCGCCCCGGTCGCCCCGGTCGCGCCGGTCGCGCCGGTCGCGCCGAACGCGCCGACCGCTGCGCCCGCCGGCCTGACGCTGGCCGGCGGCTATCCCACTGCCGCGCTCGAATGCGCACAGAGCACGCCGATGTTCTGGCGCCGCCCGTGGAGCATCAACTACAACGGCGGCGTGCTTCGCTTCGCGCCGGCGGGCGAGGTCGAGCAGCTGGTGATCCTGGAGACGTCGAACGTCACGGTGCAGCAGCACGGCGGGAGCGCCACGTTCAGCGGTCCGACCACCGACGGGCGCCAGGCCTGGTTCACGGTCGCCGACGACGGCGCGATCATCGGTGGCGGATATCACGGCACGACGCAGCAAAGCTACCTTCGCTGTGGCGCGGCGATGGATGGCGTGGCGGTGCAGGCGCCTTCGACGATCGCGCTGTCCTGCCTCAGCGGGCTCAAGAACACCGGCACCGGTGCGACCGACCTCGATGCGCCGTTCGCCGAAAGGGTTACCGTCGATGCAGCGCATTTTCCGTGGGTGACGCTGTCGTCGGTGGGCGAGGGATCCCCGTCACGGCTGGTGTCCGATCCGACCGGGCTCGCGCTGGCGCAGACCGGGATCGTGCGGCGTATCGACGGTGATCCGACGACTGACTACGAGATCTACATCGGTGGCGCGAAGTCGTCGGACGGGACGTTCTGGCGGATGAAGGACGGCCAGGTCGTCAGCGCGAAACGGGACGGCGCGCATGTGTCGATCGTGGGGCCGACGTGCAGTCTGCAGGGTGCACCGGCGAATTAGTCGCAGGCGCAGGGCGAGGCGGTTGCACGTCGACCTCGACGTCGACGCCCTTCGCCCGGCGCATGCACCTGTACGCGCCGGACGTCGATGCCGGTTCGATGGCGCCGTCGCGACTCAGCGCTGCGGTGCAGGCATCCGCTTGCGTCGCGAGCCCGCGGGCAGCGGGTCGGCCTGCCACCCCAGGCGCCAGCGCGTCTCCAGGCGGAAGCGGCCTTCGGCGAAGGTATTGAGCGAGATGGCCAGCGGCTTGCCGCGCGCATCGAGGTAGTGACGGTGCACGCTCAGCCCCGCGGTGCGGGGCTTGACGCCCAGGAGGCGCGCGATCGGCGCGCTCACGCTGCAGGCGCCGATGTCCTGCAGCACCTCGGCGACGACTTCGCCGTAGTGCTGCTCGATCAGGCTGAAGATCGTGACGGTGCCGTTGCCGAAGTGGCGCTCGAGGTCGCGGAACGCCGGGCGGACGTGGATCTCGGTGTGCGACAGTGGCTGCGCCTCGTCGACCGGGTAGCGAAGGGTGCGCAGTCGGTGCCAGGCCTGGCCGCGTCGGCAGCGCAGTGTCGCCGCGAGCGCCTCGCCCGCGCGGATGTCGTCGGTCGACAGGATCTCGAGGCGCGTGGCCTGCGTGAACGCGAGCAGGTCGGTGAGCGAACCCAGCGACGCGGTGTAGCGTGGCGACGCGCTCGACGCGCGCACGATCGTGCCGATGCCGGCGCGGGCGTGGATCAGGCCCAGGTCGGTGAGGCGCCGGCTGGCGGCGCGGATCGTGTGGCGGCTCACGCCGAAGCGCTGGCACAGTTCGGTCTCGGGCGGCAGCAGGCTCCCGACCGGATGGTCGCCGCGCTCGATCGAGCGGGTGATCGCGTCGGCTACCGACAGATAGAGCGGGGCGGTGCGCGTCGTCATGAAGCGGTTCCCGGATCGCCGGTCAGCCGGCGGCCACGAGTTCGGGATACGGCCCGTCGCGCAGTTCGTGGCGCTCGAGCACCAGCCGCGCGACGACGCGCCGCGACAGCTTGCCCTGGGCGTTGCGCGGCAGGGCGTCGAAGCCGACGTACGCCCGCGGGTGCTTGTGCCGCGACAGCTTCTCGACGCGGGAGCGGGCCTCCTCGATCCAGCCTTCGCGCGGCTGCTCGGCGACGGCGACGATGACCTCGCCCCAGTAGGCCGACGGGATCGAGGTCACGCAGACGTGCGCGCAACGGCCGAGCCCGGCGAGCACCGTCTCGATTTCGTCCGGGTTGACGCGATAGCCGCCGGTCTTGATGACGTCGGCGATCCTGCCGGTGAGAATCAGGCGCCCGCGATCGTCGACGTGACCGAGGTCGCCGGTTCGGTGCCAGTCCCCGTCCCCGTGGAGCGAGAAGCCGTCGGGGCCGAGGACGCCGTTGGACTGGTGGATCGCGCGCAGCAGCACTTCGCCACCGGGTGCGCGGCCGTCGTCAGGCGCGTCGCCCGCCGCATCCGAGAGCGGCTCGATGCGGATCTCGACGCCCGGCGCGGGCCAGCCGACGCAGGCGCCGACGGGCTCGTCGGCGCTGCCGAACCACGCGTCGACGTCGGCCGGTTCCAACACCGTGATCGGGTTCGTGCACTCGGTCTTGCCGTAGGTGATCCGAACGACCGGGCCGAACATCGCGACGGCCTTGCGGTAGAGCGCCGGCGTCAGCGGCTGGGTGCCGGTGAACACGCATCGAACCCCCGCGGCGCGGTGGTCGCCGAGCGAAGCCGCGAGCTTGGCGAGCACGGTGGGCGGCGCGAAGATCGCCTCCACGCCGCCTGCGCGCAGCAGTGCGTCGACGCGCGCCGGATCGGCACCGTCGAGCAGTACGACCTCGCCGCCGCGCGCGCACCATGCGTAGGTCATCAGCGACGCGCCGTGCGGGAAGGGCGTCATCAGGATGATCCGGGCCGACGGCGACGGCACGAACGGCAGGCTCGCGAGCAGCAGCTGCTCGCCGATCCACCGCCTGGCGTGGTCGTAGACGATGCCCTTCGGACGTCCGGTCGTGCCCGAGGTGAACATGATGCGGCTCGCCGCGGCGGCATCGACCGCGGGCAGCGGCGGGGCGGGCGCGCGCGATCGGCGCGCGCCGTACGTCGGCAGCGGGTCCGGCGATCGGGGCGACAGGCCGAGACCGCGGAGCATGTCGTGCCGGTCGGGCGGCGCGATGACGAGGTCGAATCCGGCGATCCGCGCGCACCAGGCGACCTCGTCGGGCGTCGATCCGAAGCTCAGCGGCACCTCGGCGGCCCCGCAGGCCCGGATGCCGTAGGAGGCGACGACCGCATCGAGTCCGTTGGGCAGCAGCACGCCGATCGGCGCCCCGGGGCTCGCGCCGTCGTCGAGCAGATCGGTCGCGAGCGCGTGCGCGGCGGCGTCCAGGCCGGCGTAGTCGAGCCGCTCGCCGCGGCCATCGGACACCGCGCAGCGATCGCCGAACCGATCGCCGAGCACGCGCAACGCGGCCGACCACGCGACGTGCTCCATCGGCCGGTGGGTGAGCGGATCGCACCGCGTCGATTCGTTCGTCATCGGACCTCGCTGAGTCGGTTGTCGGCCATCGATTCGGGCGCGTCGGCGCGCGTGGCCTGCGTCGAGCGCGCGCCGTGCGCCCGGGCCGGTGTCGCGGTGCGCGTCATCGGCCCATCGCCGCCTGAGGCAGCCACAGCGAGACCGATGGCACGTACGTGATCAGCAGCAGCAGCGCGAGCATCAGCACGACGAAGGGGCCGGTGCCTCGCACGACCTCGGCGAGCGGCGTCCTGGAGATATTGGCGATCACGAAGAGGTTCAGGCCGACCGGCGGCGTGAGCAGCGCGATCTCCATGTTGATCACGATCACGACGCCGAAGTGGATCGGGTCGATGCCGAGCGGTCCGAGCAGCGGTATCAGGATCGGCACCATCAGCAGCATCACCGAGAAGACCTCGAGGAACATGCCGAGCACGAGCAGGATCAGGTTGATCGCGATCAGGAACTGCCAGCCGGCGACGTCGTGCGCCTCGATCAGCGCGACGGCCTTGTTGGCGATCCCGGTCTCGGTGATCCAGTGCCCGAAGGCCAGCGCCATCGCGATGATGATCATGATCGTGGCGGCGTTGCGTACCGAGACCGCCATCGTCGGCAGCAGTTCGCGCATCGACAGCCCGCGGTACACGAACACGCTGAGCACGATCGCGACGACCGCCGAGAGCGCTGCCGATTCCGTCAGCGTGACGACGCCGCCGTACAGGCCGCCGAGCACCAGCACCGGCACCAGCAGCGCCGGCAGCGCGACGAGCGTGCGACGCAGCCTGAGGCCGGCCGGCATCGCGCCGTCGACGAGGTAGCCCCGGCGCCGGCTGACCTTGACGATGTAGGCGGCGAGCAGCGCGGCCTGCAGCAGCCCGGGCACGACGCCGGCGAGAAAGAGCCGGGGTATCGAGACGTCGGCGAGCACGCCGTACACGACGAACGCGAGCGATGGCGGCACCAGGATGCCGAGGGTGCCCGACGCGCCGACGATGCCGGCGGCGAACGAACGGGCGTAGCCGCCGCGGATCATCGCCGGCACGAGGATCGTGCCCATCGCGATCGCGGTCGCGACCGACGAGCCGCACATCGCGGCGAACACGGTGCACGAGAGCACGGCGACGAGGCCGAGGCCGCCGTGCAGGCGCCCCACCCACGCCTCGGCTGCGTCGATCAGCGCGCGCGCGACGCCGCCGCGCTCCATGAAGGTCGCGGCGATCACGAAGTACGGGACGGCGACGAGCGTCGACGAGTTGAGTTCGTCGATGATCTTCTGCGCGAACGGCAGCAGGCTGCCGTCGGCGCCGAACATGAGCGCGCCGGTCACGCCCATGGTCAGGTAGATCGGGATGCCGAGCAGCAGCAGCGCGAGAAAGACGCCGAGGTAGATCGCGATCATGGGTGCGGCGATCCGGCCTGAGTGCGGCGCCCGCCGGCGAGCCGCATCGCGTGGGCGATCGCCATCATCAGCGCGCCGGCCGGCAGCGCCGCGATGTAGATCCACAGCGGAAAACGCAGGCTGGTGATCGACACGTCGCCGTAGTCCCAGGCCTGGTAGGCGATCGCGACGCCGTACCAGACGAGCAGCAGCGTGAAGCCGAGGCCGAGCACGTCGGCGAAGACGGCGAGCGCGCGCGCGAGCGGTGCCGGCAACATGCTGACGAAGAGGTCGGCCTTCACGTGGCGGTCGGTCAGCGTGACCGAGCCGAGCGACACGAACACCGCCCAGACGATCAGGTAGACCTGCACTTCCTCGACGAGCTCGAGTGTGGCCGCCGGGTGGAACCAGCGCACGAAGACGTTGTACGAACACAGCGCGAGCGCTGCGAACGCGAGGCCGCCGACGACCGCCGCCTCGAAGCGCGCGTAGCGCCCGGGGGCGGGTTCGCCGGCGGCGAGTTCGCTCGCCGCCTTGCGCTCGAGTGCCGCGTGGACGCCGGCGTCTGGCGCCGGCGCCGCCTGCCTGTCGGCCGACACGGTAGGCCGCGCCGGCTTCAGAACGCGACCTTCGCCTCGCGCAGGCCGGCCGTGGCGGCGTCCAGCGCGTCCTTGTCGATCTTGAGCTGCTTGACCAGGTCGGCCTGCAGCGGCATCAGCGCGCGCCGCTTCTCGACGACCTGTTCCGGCGTCGGCTTAGCGACCTTCATGCCGATCTTGACCAGCGCGTCGCGCGCGTCGGCCTGCGCCTTGGCCGAATCCGCGCGCTGTCCCTTCGCGGCGATCTCCCAAGAAGCGAGGATCGCGTCCTGCACGTCCTTCGGCTGCTTCTTCCAGAACGATTCGCTGATCATCGGCACGTACTGGCCGAAGAACTGGTTGTCCTCGAATGCGTACTTCAGGCCCGACTCGTGCAGCTTCGACGACCAGGCGCTCTCGTAGGTGGTCGACACGCCGTCGATCACGCCCTGGCTCATCGCGAGCGGCACGTCGGGAAACGGCACCAGCATCGGCGTACCGCCGAGCCCGCCGATGCGCGCCGCGTTGGCCGTGCCGCCCGAATGGCGGATCTTCATGCCCTTGAGGTCGTCGTAGCCGTCGATCGGCTTCGCGATGCCGAAGAAGTGCTGCTCGCCGAGGTCGAACCACTTGCCGACGATCTTGACGCGCATGCGCTGTTCCATCTTCTGGTTGAGGAACTGGCCGAGCTTGCCGTCCATCACCTGGTGCACGATGGCGCCTCCGACGCCGTAGAACATCGGCAGCGTCTGGATCGCGATGTTGGGCTCGACGCCGTCGAGCTGCCAGATGCCCGGCACCGCCATCTCGACGCCGCCCTGGCGAAGCGCCTTCGGCACGTCGCGGTCGCGAAACAGCTGTGCACTCGGGTAGATCTCGATCGTGAGCTTGTCGCCGACGCGCTTCTTCAGTTCGGCGGCGAACTCGGCGACCCCCTTGTTGCGCACGTGACTGGGGTTCGTGTCGAGCGAGATGCGAAGCCGTTCCTGCGCCCAGGCGCCGGTCGGCATCGCGGCGCCGGCGGCGAGGAGGGTGGCCGACAGGAATGCGGCGCGGGCGAAAGCGGTCATGGTGTTGTCTCCGTGGGTGTGGTGCGAAAGGCGGTCCGATCGTCCGGCCGTCGCCGCGCGGCTTCGCGCATCGGCGTGCCTGCCCGTGCTGCGGTCGGGACGGACTGTACTGACGAAATCGATCGAGGTAAAGGCGGGCGCGAGTGCACCCGATGGCGGACGAGCGGGCACCGACACGGGTTTGCAGGCCGTGTGTCGACGGGGTTCGCGGTCGCGGCGCGTCATCCGACACCCGAGCCTTCGTCGCGTGCGCCACCGAGCAGCAGCACGCAGGCGCCGACCGGCAGCGCGAATGCGGCGAATGCCGACGCGTAGCCGGCGGCGTCGGCGATCAGCCCGAAGATCGGCGCCCACACGACCGTGCCCAGGAAGGTGAAGGCGGTGCTCGCGCCGGTGGCTGCGCCGACCTGGCCGGGCGGCGCGACGCGCGCGATGTGGGCGAGGAACACGCCGTTCCAGCCGACGGCCGACGCCCCGAAGACGATCACCAGCAGCAAGACGAGCGCGTGCGGCATGTCGCGCTCGACGATGCCGACGCTCAGGCAGCTCGCGATCATCAGCGCGGCGAGCAGCAGCAGCGTGCGCCGGGCGCCGAGCCCCGCGTCGCTCAGCGCGCCCCAGCCGATGCGTCCGACGACGCCGGCCGCCTGCGTCGCCGACAGCGCGCCACCGGCGGCGACCAGCGACCAGCCGAGGCCGAGGTTGAGATAGCTGACGAGATAGGTGGTCAGCGACAGTTGCAGGCCGGCGAACACGAACGCACAGACGGTCAGCCGGCGGAGCGCAGCACGCGTGGTGACCAGTCGCATCGACTCGGCGAGCGAGGCCAGCACGCCGCGCGCGCCGGACGCCGCATCGGCCCCCCGCCGGTCGTCGTACTCGTCGCGCACGATCTGCGCCGCGGCCGCGACCAGCGCGCAGGTCGCCGCGAGCGCGAGCAGCGCAGGCTGCCAGCCGATCGCGAGCGTCAGCGCGGGCACCACCAGCCCCGCCAGTACGCCGCCCAGCGGCACGCCAGTCTGCTTGATCGAGAAGACCACGGCGAGGCGCTGCGGCGGCGTCGTGCGCACGAGGATGTCGGAGCTCGCCGGGGTGATCGGTCCGTAGCCCAGTCCGATCGCGATCGCGCCGGCGATCGCGATCGGCAGGCGCGCGCTCGCGAGCAGCGCGAGTCCGATCGCGCAGAGCATCAGTCCGGCCTGGCTCGCGCGGATCGGCCCGTGGCGGCGGATCGGGTCGCCGCTGTAGAGCGCGGACAGCACCGCGCCGAGATAGGCGAGCGCCATGTAGAGCCCGACCGCGGACTCCGGCAGCGCGAATGCCGGCGAGATCACCGGCGCGCCGACCGCGGGTCCGACGATCGCGACGACGACCATCGCCTGCACCAGCAGCGTCACGACGACGGCAGCGAGCATCGGCGCCGTGCGCTCGGCGGGCACGGCGGGGCTCAGCGGCGGCGCGCGTCGAAGAGCCCCCGCACGGTGGCGAGCGTGTCCAGCGACACGAGCTTCGCGTACAGCGACGCGCCGTTGAGATCGCCGGCGCCGCGCGCGCAGTCCAGGAACTTCACCTCGAGCTCGTCGTCGCGCAGCGGCGCCTTGGCGTGGCCGCGGGCGAACCGGATCTCGCCCGAATCGAGCACCCGTCCGTCCTTGGTGCGGATGCGCACGCGGTCGGTGAACGCGAATGCGGGATCGAGCGGACACGTCGTGTCGACACTGTCGATGCGCACCTTCGGCATCAGCGCGCGCACCGTCGGGGTACCGACGTACGCGTCGTTGAGCTGCGCGAGCCCGACCTGGCGTGCGTCGATCGCCGACGCGATCGCGAACTCGAGGCTGAACTTGGCCTCGAGTCCGGTGACCGGCGCGTGGTTGCGCAGCATCGACGCCTGCGCGACGCCGATGCTCGCGTGCACCTCGTCGATCGCGCCGGGTCCGATGTCGTTGGTCGTGACCAGGTCGAGCACGCCGTCGACGACGCGGTGCGTCGCGTAGCACACCGGGTACTTCTTGATCGACAGGCCGGTGTCGAGGATGCGCAGCCGGGTGCCCAGCGTCGCCGCCGGCGACGTCCGGTCGACGCGGCCCCGGGGCGAGATCGCCGCGAGGTAGCCGGCGTGGTGCTCGATCGCGTCGGCCGATGCGCTCAGGCCCGCGGCGGCGAAGTGCACGGCGTCGATCGCTGCGGCGGCGGCCCGGCCGGCGTGCAATGGCTTGGTCATCGTGCCGAAATTGGCCACCAGGCCGCAGGCCATGCTCGCGGACAACGCGATCGCGTCGCGGCACGCCGCGAGCGGCAGCCGGTTCAGGAACGCGACCGCGGCGGCCGCGCCGACGGTGCCGAGGACTGCGGTCGGGTGCCAACCCTTCAGGTGGTAGGAGTCGGGCTCGCGCGAGAACAGTTCGGCCCACACCTCGTAGCCGACCAGGTATGCGCGCATCGCGTCGAGCCCGCTCGCGTCGAGCCGCTCCGCCTCCGCGAGCACGGCCGGCACGAGCACGGTGCTGGGGTGTCCGCCGAGCGAGACGTCGTCGAAGTCCAGCGCGTGGCCGGCGGTGGCATTGACCAGCGCGGCGTCGGCGCTCGCCGCGCGCGCGTCGCCCAGCAGCAGCGTCGCCTCGGCCAGCGGCGACGCGCGCCTGGCGACGAAGGCCCGCGCGATCCCGACGACCGGCTCGTCGCGTCCGGCGATCGTCGTCGCGAGGTTGTCGATGAAGCCGGTGCGTACGATCGCCGCCGCGTCGGGGTCGATCGAGCCGAAGGGCTCGTTCGACACGAACTGTGCGAGAGATTCGGTCAGGCCGGTCATGGGCGTGTATTCCGGTGCAAGGGTGGTCGGGGCCGCGGCGTCGCGCCGTGGGGCTTCAATAAGACCTCGGCAGCCCGAGGATGTGCTCGGCGATGTAGGCGAGCACGAGGTTGGTCGAGACCGGCGCGATCTGCATGAGCCGCGTCTCGCGCCACTTCCGCTCGACGTCGTACTCGCGTGCGTAGCCGAAGCCGCCGTGCGTCTGCAGGCACGCCTCCGCCGCGTGCCACGCCGCCTCGGAGGCGAGCAGCTTGGCCATGTTCGCCTCGTCGCCGCACGGCACGCCCGCTTCGAATCGTGCGGCCGCCTTGCGCAGCAGCAGCGCGGCCGCCTCGGTCTCCGCGTGCGCGCGCGCGATCGGGAACTGCACGCCCTGGTTCTGGCCGATCGGGCGCTTGAACACGATGCGGTCCTTCGCGTAGGCGACCGCGGTCCGCGTGAACCAGCGCGCGTCGCCGATCGATTCGCTCGACACCAGGATCCGTTCGGCGTTCATGCCGTCGAGGATGTAGCGAAAGCCGCTGCCTTCCTCGCCGATCAGGTTCGCCGCCGGCACCCGCGCGCCGTCGAAGAACACCTCGGTCGCGTGGTGGTTGACCATCGCCGGCAGCGGCTTGATCTCGAGGCCCTGGCCACGGCATTCGCGCAGGTCGACGATGAAGACCGACAGCCCCTCGGTCCGCTTCTTCACCTGGTCGGCTGGCGTCGTGCGCGCGAGCAGCAGCATCAGGTCCGAATGCAGCGCCCGCGAGGTCCAGACCTTCTGGCCGTGGATGCGATAGTGGTCGCCGTCGCGCACCGCACGGGTCTTCAGCTGCGTCGTGTCGGTGCCGGTCGTCGGCTCGGTCACGCCGAAGGCCTGCAGCCGCAGTTCGCCCGACGCGATCGCCGGCAGGAAGCGGCGCTTCTGCGCCTCCGAGCCGTGGCGCAGCAGCGTGCCCATGATGTACATCTGCGCGTGGCACGCGCCGGCGTTGCATCCCGACGCGTGGATCTCCTCGAGGATCGCCGCGGCCGCGCGCAGCGGCAGGCCCGCGCCGCCGTAGGCTTCGGGGATCAGCGCGGCGAGGTAGCCGGCCTCGGTGAGCGCGCCGACGAATTCGGTCGGGTACGCGGTGCGGGCTTCGAGGTCGCGCCAGTAGGCGCCGGGAAAGCGCTCGCAGATCCGGCGCACGCTGCCGCGGATCTCGGGAAAGTCCTCGGCGAGCGACAGCGTGATGTCGTCTGGCGGACGGCTCGGTGTCGGTTGGGCTGGGGTCATGCGGCGGCTTCCGTGGAGGGCGGTTCGAGCGAAGGCGGGTGTCGGCGGGCAGCGAGCCGGAGGGCTGTGGGGCGGTGGGCTGTGGGGCAGTGGGGCGGTGGGGCGGTGGGGCGGAGTGCGGAGGGTGGCGGCCGGAGGGCGGGCTGGAGGAGAAGGGCCGCCCCCGGCTCATCGACCCTTGAACACCGGCTTTCGCTTCTCGTTGAAGGCGCGCACGCCTTCGTGGCGATCCTCGGTATCGACGAGGTGGTTGTAGGCTTCGACCTCGAAGCGGAATGCGGTGCGCAGTTCCATCTGCCCGCCGTAGCGGACCGACTTCTTGACCTGCCTGATCGACAGCGGCGCATTGCCGGCGATCGTCGACGCGGTCTCGATCGCGCGCGCGCGCACGTCGTCGGGCTCGAACACCGCGTTCAGCACGCCCCACTCGAGCGCGCGAGCGGCGTCGATCGGGCGGCCGGTCATCAGCATCTCCTTCGCGCGCCGCTCGCCGATCGCGCGCGGCAGGTTCTGCGTGCCGCCGGCGCCGGGCATGATGCCCAGCGTGACCTCGGTGAGCGCGAAGCGCGCGCGCGACGACGCGTAGGCGAAGTCGCAGCTCAGCAGCATCTCGAAGCCGCCGGCGTACGCGTGCCCGTTGATCGCGGCGATCACCGGCACCTGCAGGTCGGTCAGTGCCCAGTACTGGCGCTCGAAGAGCTCGTGCTGGCGCTGCCAGGTCTCGCGCGTCATGCCGTTGCGCTCCTTCAGGTCGCCGCCGGCGCAGAAGATCCGGTCACCGCTGCCGGTCAGCACGATGCATCGCGTATCGCCGGCGTCCTCGGTCAGCCGGGTCCAGAGATCGAGCAGGTCGCGCCCCATCTGCGTGTTGATCGCGTTGCCGACCTCGGGCCGGTTCAGCGTGACCTGCAGCACGTGCGGTGCGACCGCGTCGATCAGAAGCGTGTCGTAGCGCGGCAGCGCGGCAGCGGCCGTCGGGTTCGGGGTGGAGGCGGTCATCGTGGCGTCCCGTGGCGTGGTCGGTCGCGGCGCAGCGTCTGCGCGGTGTGTTCGCCGAGCGCGGGCGGCGCCCCGGCGGGTTCGGGCCGCACGCCGTCCAGGCTCAGCGGCAAGCCGAGGAAGCGCATGCCGGTCCCCGGCACCGGCTTGACGAGCCCGAGCGCGGCGGTCTGCGGATGCGCGAGCATCTGGGCGAGGTCCTGGACCGGCGAGCACGGTATGCCCGCCGCCTCCAGCACGCCGAGCCAGTGCGACGTCGTGCGATCGCGCAGGATCGAGTCGATCATCGGATACAGCACGGACTGGTTCGCGACCCGCGAAGGATTGTCGGCGAAGCGCGGGTCGTCGACCCACCCTGTGCGGTCCAGCGCACGCGCCAGACGCCTGAACAGGTCGTCGCTGCCGGCCGCGACGACGATCTCGCCGTCGCTGGTCGCATAGGCCTTGTAGGGAACGATGCCCGGCGCCCCGGAGCCCTGGCGACCGGGCAGTTCGCCGGACGCGAGATACTGCGAGGCGAGCAGCGACACCAGCGAGGTCGCGGTCTCGAACAGCGACACGTCGACGATGCCGCCGCGACCGCTCGACGCCCGCTGCGACAGTGCCGTCAGGATGCCGATCACCGCCCACATCCCGGTGCCGAGATCGACGATCGACGCGCCGACGCGCACCGACGGTCGTCCGGCCTCGCCGGTGGTGCTCATGATGCCGCCGAATGCCTGCATCAGCGGGTCGTAGCCAGGCCGGTCCTTCAGCGGGCCCGCGTGGCCGAACGCGCCGAGGTTGCAGTACACGAGCGAGGGCTTCGACGCGGTGAGCGTCGCCGCGTCGAGGCCGAGCGCCTCGGTCTGTCCGGGTCGCAGGTTCTGGAGCACGACGTCGGCGCGATCGTGGATCAGCGCCAGCAACGCGGCGCGGTCGTTCTCGTCGCGAAGGTCGCA
This sequence comes from Lautropia sp., assembly GCA_050248115.1. GTDB lineage: Bacteria > Pseudomonadota > Gammaproteobacteria > Burkholderiales > Burkholderiaceae_E > Lautropia. The sequence goes on along the minus strand of JBFWSZ010000002.1, from coordinate 202,480 downwards.
GACGATCGAGCGCTTGTTCCGGTTCAGCGACTGGAAATACGGCGACGCGCCCTCCCAGAACGGCGGCCCCCATCGGCGCGCGTCGTCGCCGGCGGGCTTCTCGACCTTGATGACCTCTGCGCCGAGTTCGCCCAGAATCTGGCCTGCGAACGGCGCGGCGACGCTGTTGCCGAGTTCGATGACCACGAGCCCGGCGAAGGGTCGCGGCGGCGGTCGGTCGGGTCCGCGGCCTTCGACGGGGTCGGATGAGGCGGTCAGGGGCATGCCGGGCGAGGAGGAATGACGTGGTTTTCGAAACGTACGTACATTTGATCGGTCGATGGTATGGACGTGTCGGCGAGGGTGTCAACCGTCGCGCACGGGCACGGCATCGGCCGATCGTGCGGTGCGCCCGGAACTGGAACGACGCGCGATGCGGGAATGCCATGCGACCGGCGCGGCGCGTCGCGCGTCGCGTGACGGGGTGAGCGACTGCGATCGCGTGGCGCAGGCGAGCGGCGCATTCCTGTATTTCGCGTACGGCTCGAACATGGGTTCGCGGCGGCTGCGCGCACCCGATCGGGCGCCGTCGGCGCGTCGCGTCGCAATCGGCAGGGTCTCGGGCTACCGGCTCACCTTCGACAAGGTCGGTCGTCTCGACGGCTCGGGAAAGTGCGACTGCGAATGGACCGGACGGACTGCCGGCGCGGGCGCCGACCACGTCTGGGGTGTCGTCTGGCGGATCGCGGTGGCCGAGCGCGCCGCGCTCGACCGCGTCGAGGGCGAGGGCAGCGGCTATCGCAGGGCGCGCGTCGTCGTGCAGACGGACGCCGGCCCGATGGCGGCGGACACCTACCTCGCGACGACCAAGGCGCCGGCGCTCGAACCCTTCGACTGGTATCTGAACCACGTGCTCGAAGGGGCGATCGAAGCCGGGCTGCCCGCCGGCTGGATCGACGCGATCCGCAGCGTCGGCGCGCGCGTGGATCCGGACGGCGAGCGCGCGCGGCGCGAGTGGGCGATCCACGCGGCACCGTGATCGGCCTGGCCGGGGAGCGGCGCACCGACCGCCCGCGGCGGGTGATCAGTCGACGCGGATGCCGAGCCTGGCGGCTGCGACGACGACCTGCGCGCGGTTGGTGACGTTGAGCGCGCGCAGCACCGCACTCACGTGGACCTTGACCGTCCCTTCGGCGAGGTCGAGTTCGCGACAGATCCGCTTGTTCGGCTGCCCCTGGAGCAGCAGCCTGAGGACCTGGCGCTGCCTCGGCGTGAGGTTCAGGTGGTGTCCGCCGTCGACGCCGGTCGTCGTGCGCGAGGGCTCGGGCGGCATCGCGCCGCCGTAGCGCACGCCCGGCAGGGTGCGCCATCCGGCGAGGCCGGCGCGCGGCACCTGCCGGGCGTCGCCGGCCCAGCCGCTCGCGCCGTGGCGCGTGGTGTCCGCCGTCGACGCCGGTACGCCGCCGTTGGGATCCGGCGGGACCGCGCACGGCGTGGTGGCCTGGGGCGCCGTCGCGGCCGACGTTCGCCACGCCCCCGCCTGCGAGCCCGGCGCCGCGCGCCGCACGGCCTCGAGGGCCCGGCTGATCGTCTCGATGATCAGCCGGGTCTCGCTGGTCTTCGGCGCGCAGGCCATCGCGCCGGCCGCGATGCAGCCTTCGCGCGTGTCCGGGTCGTCGACGTCGGTGATCGCGATCACCGACGATCCCGGCAGGCGGTGACACCACGCGCCGACGGTGGCGACGCCGGTGGCGTCGGGAAGCGTCAGGTCGAGCAGCACCAGGTCGTGGGCGTAGGGGGTCGGCGTCAGCGAGAAGGCTTCCGCCAGGGAACCGGCCAGCGCGATCTGCGGCGACTCGATGGCCTGCTCGATCGCATTGCGAAGCGCGTTGCGCGTCACCGGATGGTCGTCCACGACCAGGATCCTCGTCGTCATTGCGCCTCCCTGCGGGGTCTTCTTATTGCGGGCCTGCGGTCTCGAACAATCGTTGTCCTGGTGCAACCGATTGTCAACGGCCGCACCGTCGGCGGGCGCTCGTACCTTCGGTCTAGTCAGCTTTGTCGATGAGTGCCCCCGCGGGGCGTTGAAGTGGAATCGACGCCACCGCCACGAGCGCATTGATTCTCCAGCGGCTTCGGGTTTCCCCGAGGTGGCGGACGATGGCGCCGGCGGGCGTACGCGCGAGGTCCCCGCCGTTGATCGTTGGCCAGAGCGTCACCATTGTTCACTTTCGATTGCCGCGCGCTCGCCGGGCGCGAGGGCGGGGCGCGCGACGGCTAGAATGCGCCCCCACGCGGAATCGACCGATGCACCAGACGACCTGCCAGCCCCTCGGGCATCGCCCGCCGCATCGCGCCGACTGGCGCTTCTCGGTCGCGCCGATGATGGACTGGACCGACCGCCACTGTCGCAGCTTCCATCGGGCGTTGAGCGCGCACGCGTGGCTGTACACCGAGATGATCACCGCCCAGGCGATCGCGTACGGCGATCGCGAGGCGCTGCTCGCGCGAGGCGAGGAGGGTGATCGCACCGTGCTGCAGTTGGGCGGCAGCGATCCCGCCGCGCTCGCGAGGGCGGCGGTGGCGGGTGCGGGCTACGGCTACCGGGAAATGAACCTCAACTGCGGGTGTCCGAGCGACCGGGTACGGCACGGCGCGTTCGGCGCGTGCCTGATGGCGACGCCGTCGCTGGTCGCGCGCTGCGTCGCCGCGATGCGCGACGCGGTCGACCTGCCGATCACCGTCAAGCACCGGATCGGGATCGACCGGGTGACGTCCTTCGACTTCGTCGCCGACTTCGTCGGCACCGTGGCCGAGGCAGGCTGTCGCCGCTTCATCGTGCACGCGCGCAACGCCTGGCTGGACGGCCTGAGCCCCAAGGAGAACCGGGAGATCCCGCCGCTGCGCCCGGACATCGTGTATCGCCTCGCATCGACGTTTCCGCATCTCGACTTCGAACTGAACGGCGGCCTCGCGGGCGTGGAGGACGCGCTCGCGCGCGCGGCGGCGCTCGACGGCGCGATGCTCGGGCGTGCGGCGTACCACGATCCGTGGCTGCTCGCGGGCGTCGACGCGCAGTGCACGCCGGGCGGCGACGCGGCCGCACCGAGCCGCGACGCGGTCGTCGAGGCGATGCACGGGTACCTGCTGCGCGGACGCGCCCGCGGTGTGCGCCTTCGACACCTCGCGCGCCACATGCTCGGCCTCTACCACGGGCAGCCGGCGGCGAAGCGCTGGCGGCGAATGCTCAGCGATCCGGCGGTGCTCGCGAGCGACGACCCCGACGCGCTACTTCGCGCGCGCGACCGGATGAGCGGGAGCCTCGCCGCCGCCTGATCGCCTGACCGTCGCGACGAGGCCCGCGTACACGGCGACCGAGAGCACCAGTTCGAGCGTCGCGAGCCATCGCGACGGTCCGGCATCGCTCAGCGCCCGCACCGCACCCTCGCAGACGTACACGAGGATCAGCATCGTCCACAACTGCCAGGTGCGGGTCCGGCCGCGCCACAGCGAGGGCAGCGCGAGCGCGAGCGGCAGCACCTTGAACGCGAGCAGCGTGCCGCCCGGGCGCAGCGGCGCGAGCCACAGTTCCCACGCGACGCCGAGCACGATCAGCGCACAGACGCCCGCAAGCGTCGCGCGACGCAGGCTCGACGGCGTCACTGCCGCGGGTGCCGGGTGCCCGCGACGCCCGCGCGGCACGCGCGCGTGGCGTCGGGTGGCGGTGGGAAGCGCGTAGCGGCGACGATGGCGGTCACGCGGCAAAGGTAACATGCCCCGCATGCACGATTGGCTCGAACCGCGGATCGCGAAGACCTGGCTGCTGCTCCAGGCGATGGGACGACAGGCGGCGCGGCTGCAGCTCGCCGCGACCGCATCGAGCCTGGCGTTCCTGACGCTGCTCGCGATCGTGCCGGTGATGACGGTCGTGCTGCTGGTGCTCGCGTCGGTGCCGGCGTTCGCCGATGCGCGCGAGCAGCTGCAGGCCTTCCTCGCGGCGAACCTGCTGCTGCCGCAGGTCGCCGACGCGGTGATGAGCCACGTCAACCAGTTCGCCGCGGCGGCCGGACGGCTGTCGCTGCTCGGCACGATGGTGTTCGTGCTGACCGCGTTCAGCACGATGCTCACGATCGATCACACGCTCAACGGCATCTGGCGCAGCGCGCGTCCCAGGCCGCTGATCACGCGGCTGGGCCTGTACTGGATCACGCTGACCCTCGGTCCCCTGCTGCTCGCGGCGCTGATCGCGATCAACGTGCGGATCGATTCGGCGATCGGCGACGGGTGGCAGCTCGACCTGGGCGCCCCGACCTGGCTGCCGTGGGTGTTCACGACGCTGCTGCTCGCGCTGGTCTACCGGGTCGTCCCCAATCGACCGGTCCGACTGAGCCACGCGCTCGTCGGCGCGGGCAGCGCGGCGGCGCTGCTCGAACTGCTCAAGAGCGGGTTGGAGCTGTACGTGACCTCGTTTCCCACCTACGAGGTCGTGTACGGGGCGTTCTCGGTGCTGCCGGTGTTCCTGCTGTGGTTGTTCGCGCTGTGGCTGGTGGTCCTTCTCGGCGCGCTGATCGCCGCCAACCTCGGCTTCGCGGATACCGACGCGCAGATCGTCCGCGGCCCGCGCGACGAGTTCGAGCGTGCGTGCAGGGTCATCGCTGCCGTCGCGAGCGAGGCGAGCCGCGGCGAGGGCGTCGCGGTGCGCGATCTGGGCCCGCTGTTCGGCAACAGCGCGCGCACCGCCGACCGGATCGGGCACGCACTGGCGCGGCTCGGCTACCTCGTGCGGGTTTGGCCGGTGCGTGCCGCCGACGCCTCGTCGGGCGCGTCGATCGGCCAGGTGTGGGCCGAGCGCTGGCTCGCGCCCGCCGGCCTCGGGCAGGCGACGCTCAGGGCGCTGTACGACGAGATCTGGCAACGCGGCCGGCTGACGGTCGACGCGCCGCCCGGGCGCATCAGGCGGGCCGCCGGGCGCACCGGCCAGCGCTTCGCGCCGGGCGCGCTGCGCCCGGCGTCCGCGAAGGCGGGCGGCGCGCCCGGCGCACCGGGCCGCGCCGACGGCGCCGCGCCGCGCGAACGCCCGGCGCTCGACGAACCGATCGCGAACTGGTTGCGCGACTGCGCCGACGGCGCCTGACCGACGCGCGGTTCAGCCGCGCGCGGACGCGTCGTCGGCGCCGGCGCCGACGACGCCCGGCAGCCATCGCAGCAGCGCGTCGAGCAGCGCGTCGGGGCGCTCCGCCATCAGGTTGTGGCCCGCGCCCGGCACGACGACGCCGTGCGATCGGGCGAGCGCATCGGCGAGCGCGCGCGACGCCCGCGGTGGCGTCATCTGGTCGGCGGCGCCCGACACCAGCAGCACCGGGAGCCGGCACGCGCGTGCGCGGTCGAGGCCATCGGCGTATGCATTGCACGCGCCGAAGTCGGTCGCGAGCACGCCCGGGCGCTGGCGCTCCATCAGGCGCCGGTTCTGGTTGAAGATCGAGAATCCCGGGCCCGGCGCACCCGGCGGGTGCGTGAGGCCGGCGTTCGACCAGGCGTTGATCATGTCGAGCGCGCGCGGTTCGTCGTCGGCAGCCGCCGAGAGCAGCGCGTCCGACACCTTCATCGGCACCGCCGTCGACACCAGGACGATCCCGGCGAGCCAAGCGGGCGCATCGCGCGTCGCCTCGAGCGCGATCAGCGAGCCCATGCTGTGGCCGACGAGCACGACCGGGGGCATCGCGCGGGTGCCGAGCGAGCGCAGCGCCTGGCCGACGGCCGCGAGCGTCCAGTCGGCGAGCGCGCCGATGGTGCGCAGCGGAGCGCCGCCGCTGCGTCCGTGCCCAGGCAGGTCGAGTGCGAGGACGTCGTGGTCGTGGTGCGCGAGGTAGCGCGACTGCAGGATCCAGACCGAATGGTCGAGTTGCGCGCCGTGGATGAACACGACGACCGGGCGGTCGCCCGCGGGAGGGCGGCCGCCGGTGTAGGCATAGGCATCGGTGCCGTCGACGTCGAAGTGCATGTCGTTCAGGCTCCGGACGAGGTCTTCTTGGGCGCGATGCGTCGGAGCGCGCGGCCGAGGTCGGCGATCAGGTCGTCCGGGTCCTCCAGGCCGATCGACAGGCGCAGCGTGCCTTCGCCGATGCCCGCGTCGCGCAGTGCGGCGTCGTCCATGCGGAAGTGCGTCGTCGAGGCCGGGTGGATCACCAGCGATCGCGCATCGCCGACGTTGGCGAGGTGCGAGAACAGCTCGAGCGACTCGACGAAGCGCCGCCCGCCGGCACGGTCGGTCGCGAGATCGATCGCGAACACGGCGCCGCAGCCGCGCGGCATCAGCGTGCGCGCGAGCGCGTGACCGGGATGCGAGGCGAGACCGGGATAGCGCACCGCGCGCACCAGCGGTTGTGCCTCGAGCCAGGTCGCCACGGCCATTGCGTTGCTCACGTGGCGGGCCATGCGCAGCGGCAGTGTCTCGATCCCCTGGAGGATCTGGAACGCGTTCATCGGGCTCATCGACGCGCCGAAATCGCGCAGGCCCTCGCGGCGCGCGCGCAGCAGGAACGCGGCGACCGTCGATTCCTCGGTGAAGACCATGCCGTGGAATCCGTCGTAGGGCTCGGTCAGTTCGGGGAACTTGCCCGACGCGTCCCAGTCGAAGCGACCGGAGTCGACCAGCACGCCGCCGATCACCGAGCCGTGGCCGCACAGGAACTTGGTCGCCGAGTGGTAGACGAGGTCGGCGCCGTGGTCGAACGGGCGGACGAGCCAGGGCGTCGTGAACGTCGAGTCGACGAGCAGCGGCACGCGGTGCGCGTGCGCGATGGCGGCGATCGCCGGGATGTCGAGCACGTCCAGGCCGGGGTTGCCGAGCGTCTCGCCGAACAGCAGCCGGGTGTTCGGTCGAAGCGCCTCGCGCCACGCCAGCGGATCGGCGGGGTCGACGAAGCTGGTCTCGATGCCGAAGCGGCGCAGCGTGAAGTGCAGCAGGTTGTGCGAGCCGCCGTACAGCGCGCGCGACGCGACGATGTGCGATCCGGCGCCGGCGATCGTCGCGACCGCCAGGTGCAGCGCCGCCTGCCCGCTCGCCGTCGCGATCGCGCCGACGCCGCGCTCGAGCGCCGCCACGCGTTCCTCGAGCACGCTGACCGTCGGATTGCTGATCCGCGAATAGACGTGCCCGGAGCGCTCGAGGTTGAAGAGCGCCGCCGCCTTGTCGGAGTCCGGGAACACGAAGGATGCCGACAGGTGGATCGGCGTGATCCGCGCCCCCGTGGCCGGATCGGGCACGGCGCCGGCGTGGATCGCGAGCGTGTCCATGCCGTGGAAATCCCTCTGGCTCATCGATCGTCCCTTGCAAGGCAATGCGTCGTGGCGAGGGTAGCACGCGCGCCGCCGGCGGGCCGCCAGCAGCCGTCGGTCAGAACTACTCGTCCAAATGGATGCCAATCGTCGTCCCGCCATGGCCGGCATGCGGTACGGCGATCAGAATCGGCGGTGCAGTTCCCACACACGGAGTCGATTTCGGAAGCGTCCTTTCATGAGTGCTCGTCCGGTATTGAGGGTGGTGGCCGCCGGTCTGCAGGACCGGGACCTGAGGCTCGTTCGCATCCTGTTCACCCACAATGCGCACAATGCGTTCGACTACCGGCTGGTGCCGGCACCCGGCGATCCGGCCAGCCTGTCGACGCCGCTCGACGAGGGTGAGGCGCAGGTACTGCTCGTCGACCCCGACACGCCCGCCGGCGCCCGTGCGCTAGCCGAAGTCTCCGATGCCGGCGCACCGCTTCCCGCGATCCACGTGCTGCGGGCCGGCGCGGTCTCGCAGGCGCCCTGGCGCGTGGCCGCCGCCGAACTCGCCCAGGGGCTGCTGCCCCGACTCAATCGCCTGGTTGAGGCTGAAGGCATCGACCGGCCCGCGGTCGCCGCGGCGCTACCGCCTGCGCCTGCGCGTTCGGCGCGCTTCGGGCTGCGAAGCGGCCGGGAGCGACACGCCGACGCGCAGTCGCGTGCCGATTCGCCGAGGGCCGTGGCGGTGCGCGCGGTCGGCGAGACCGGGACACCGGCGTCGCGGCGCGAGGTGGGCGCGGACGTCGCGGTGCTCGATCGTCCGCCGCCGGGCCTGGACGCCGGCGCCGACGTCGACGAGGACATCGACCGAATCGGCGCGGCGACCACGATCGACACCGCCGACGCGCAGGCGCTGATCGCCGAGGCGCGGATCGCCGCGTTGAACGCGCGGATCGCGGTCGCCCGCGGCGTCTCGAGCGCCCGAGGCGGTCGCGCACCGACACCCGACGGGACGGCGTCGTCGCTGCTGTCGGCGCGCGCGCGCGCCGACCGTGCCGACCTGCCGCTCGCGGGCCGGTGCGTGCTGGTGGCCGATCCGGCGGTGATCAGCCAGCGACGCGTCGCCAAGCTCTTCGAGTCCTTCGGCGCGGACGTCCGCTGCGTGGTCGGCGCCGTCGCGGCTGCCGACCTCGCGCGGCGCGAGCGCATCGACCTGGTCGTCACCGAGTCGACGCTGCTCGACACCGGTGCCGTGGCGATGATCCGGCGCCTGCGGCGGGTCCCGGGCTGCGGGTCGATTCCGGTCCTGTTGCTCGCTGCGCGCGCGAGCGTCCCGCTGCGGCTCGTCGCGCGTGCGCTCGGCGGCGTCACCTGTGTCGCGCGATCGATCGACGCGGACGCGCTTCGCGCGCTCGCCGAGCGCGTGTCGAAGCCATCCGGCTGACCGCGGCGCGTGCTTGCTTGCTTCGCCGGCGCCGCGACGCTACCCTAGCCGACGGCGCGCGGCGCTGCGTTGCAGGGTGCGGGGTACGGCTGTCGGCCGGCGCGAGCACCGACCGATAGGAGCACGGTGATGGAAGTCAGTGAAATTCTTCGCATCAAGGGCACGACCCTGTACACCGTGTCGCCCGACACGATGCTCTCCGAGAGCGTCATGGTGATGGCGGACCACGACATCGGGTCGCTGGTCGTGATGGAGCACGGCAAGCTGGCCGGGATGCTGACCTTCCGGGAAGTGCTCAAGGTGCTTGCCCAGCGCCAGCGCGAGCACCGGGAGGGCCCGACCCGGCCGGTCGCCGAGATCGTCGTGCGGGACGTGATGATGACCGATCCGATCATCGCGAGCCCGGCCACCGACGTCAACGACCTTCGGCAGATGATGATCGAGACGCACCAGCGCTACCTGCCGGTGATGGACGGATCGACGCTGCTGGGCGTCGTGTCGTTCCACGACATCGCCCGCGCGGTGCTCGAGGAGCAGGGCTTCGAGAACAGGATGCTGAAGGCCTACATCCGGGATTGGCCGGCCGAAGGCTGAGCGCCGGCGTGGCGGTCGTGGGCGCGGCCGCTGCGCCGATCGCGACCGACTCGCGCGTCGATTGATAGAATCGGTCGATGCGAATACTCATCTGCAATGACGACGGCTATTTTGCGCCCGGAATCGAGGCGCTGGCCGGCGCGCTCGGGGATCTCGCCGAGGTGATCGTCATCGCGCCCGAGCGAGACCGCTCCGGGGCATCCAACTCGCTGACGCTCGATCGACCACTGACGATTCGTCGCGCGGCCAACGGGTTTCGCTACGTGGACGGCACCCCGACCGACTGCGTGCACATCGCGGTCACCGGCTTCCTCGAGGCACTGCCCGACCTCGTCGTCTCGGGCATCAACGACGGCGCGAACATGGGAGACGACACCCTGTACTCCGGCACCGTCGCGGCCGCGACCGAAGGGCACCTGCTCGGCATTCCGGCGATCGCGTTCTCTTTGGTGGAGAAGGGACATCGCCACATCGACAGCGCGGCGCGGGTCGCCCGCGACCTCGTCGAACGGTACGTGCGTTCGCCGTGGGAGCAACCGATGCTGCTGAACGTCAACATCCCGAACCTCCCGTACGAGCGGCTCGGTCCGCTCGAGGTGACGCGGCTCGGCCGGCGTCACCACGCCGAGCCGGTGATCACCGGCAAGAATCCGCGCGGCGAAACCATCTACTGGATCGGGCCGGCGGGATCCGCGCGCGACGCAGGACCGGGCACCGACTTCCACGCGACCGCCAACGGGCGGGTGTCGGTCAGCCCCCTGCACATCGACTTGACCGCCGAGCGCCATCTCGAGGCGATGCGTCGATGGTGCGACGCTCCGTCCGACACGGCGCCGGCGAGCCCGCGAACGTCGTCGTGCGATCGATAGGGCGCGACGACGGCGGCGGCCTCGTGTCGGAGCGGGCCCGCAACCGGATGATCGAGATCCTGCGCGGCAAGGGCGTCGATTCGGAGGCCGTGCTCGGCGCGATGTCGCGCATTCCCCGCCACGTCTTCGTCGAGCAGGGCCTCGCCAGCCGCGCCTACGAGGACGTCGCGCTGCCGATCGGCGAGGGCCAGACGATCAGCAAGCCGTCGACGGTCGCGAGGATGATCCAGTTGCTGGTGGCGGGGCGGCCCGAGGCGTCGCTCAAGACGCTCAAGGTGCTCGAGATCGGCACCGGATGTGGCTACCAGGCCGTGCTGCTCGCGCAGGTCTTCGCCGACGTCGTGTCGATCGAGCGCGTGCGCTGGCTGCACGAACTCGCGCGCGGCCACGTTCGGCCGTTCCGGCTGACGAACCTGCGGCTCGTGTTCGGCGACGGCTCGACCGGTGTCGCGGCCGGTGCGCCGTATGATGCGATCATCGGGGCCGCCGCAGGCGATCGGATCGCTGCCGAGTGGCTCGCGCAGCTCGCGATCGGCGGGCGGATCGTCGCGCCGGTGCGCGCGGCGCGCGGTGACGCGCAGTCGCTGCACCTGGTCGAACGCCGCGGCGAGGCGGAGTGGGAGCTGACGGTCCTGGACGCGGTGCGGTTCGTGCCGCTCAAGACCGGTACGACGCTCTGATTGAGAGGGCAGGACGGGTGAGGGAGACGGCGATGGCGTGGTCGGAAGCGGAAGTGGCGATGGCGAACGGTGCGATCGCGTGCAGGATGCGCGAGCAGCGCGGAAAGTCGGCTCGGCAGGACCGCCGTGCCGCAAGCGCCGGCCGTGCGACGGCGGCGGCGACCGGCTGCACGCGGTGGGCCGTGCTCGCCATGCTCGCGGTGCTCGGCGCGTGCGCCAGCAGCGCGCCTGCGCCGGTCGTCAATCGCACCGTCGGGCCGCCGGCCGCGCTCCCTGCGCCGGTCGTACCGCCCGCCGCCGAACCACCCGCACCGGTCGCGACGCTGCCCGCCCAGGAGCCTCCGGTCGCGGAAGTGAACCCGATCCGCCCCAATTCCCTCGGCTCGATCGACAGCACCGGTGCCGGCGCCGGCGACACCGCCCGCTTCAAGACCGGACCCAAGGGGTTGAAGCGGCCGTACGGTGAACTGGCGAGTGTCGATCCCCGCGCGACCGGCACGGTGCCGGTCCCGGTCAACCGGCCGCCGCAGCCGGTGTCGACCCTCGGTGGGTCGACCCAGGTGCCGGCCCCGGTCACCGTACCGGCGCCCGCGGTCGTCGCATCGACCAAGCCGGCGGGCGGCAGCGGCGTGCTCGAGGGCATCGCGTTCAGCTGGCCGCTCGAGGGCCGGCTGCTGCAGGGCTTCGACGACACGAGCGGCAAGGGCGTCGCGCTGGAGGCGAAGACCGGCACGCCGGTCTCGGCGTCGGCCGACGGCAAGGTCATTTTCAGCGGTGCCGGCCCGAAGGGCTATGGCAACCTCGTGATCGTCAAGCATTCGGCCGAGTTGCTCAGCGTGTACGCGAACAACCGCAGCCTGTCGGTGAAGGAAGGCGAGTCGGTGAAGCGCGGCCAGAAGATCGCCGAGGTCGGCGCGCAGAAGGGCGAAGCCCCGCAGCTGCACTTCGAGATCCGGCAACAGGGAAAGCCGATCGATCCGCTCGGCGTGCTGCCCGCGCGCCGATGATCGCCGACCGGCACGCCCGCGCCCGCGACCGCCGGCGCCCGGCCTCGCAGGCGCGTGCCGGATGACGCCCTGCCTGGTTTTCGACCTCGAGACCATCCCGGACGTCGCCGGCCTTCGCGCAGCGTGGGGCATCGACGCGTCCGACGACGCCGAGGTCGCGCGGCGCGCGTTCGAGATGCGGCGCGAGAAGACCGGCAGCGACTTCCTGCCGCTGCACCTGCACCGGATCGTCGCGATCGGCTGCGTGTTCCGCGATGCCGACGGGGTACGCGTGCGATGCCTCGGCACCGAGCACGACGACGAGCCGAAGCTCGTCGCGGATTTCTTCCGGACGATCGACCGCCACACCCCGCGGCTAGTGTCCTGGAACGGCGGTGGATTCGACCTGCCCGTGCTGCACTACCGCGCGATGGTGCACGGCGTGCGGGGCGCCCGCTACTGGGAGACCGGCGAGCGCGATCGGGATTTTCGCTACAACAATTACCTGAACCGGTATCACGCGCGCCACACCGATCTCATGGACGTGCTCGCGAGTTTCTCGGGCCGGGCCAATGCGCCGCTCGACGAACTGGCGAAACTGTGTGGCCTTCCGGGTAAGCTGGGCATGGACGGCTCGATGGTGTGGGACGCCTGGCAGCGTGGCGAGATCGGCCTGATCCGCGACTACTGCGAGACCGACGTCGCCAATACCTGGCTGCTCTTTTGCCGTCAGCAGCTGATCGCGGGCAGCCTGACGCCTGACGAGTACGCGGGCGAGCTCGACCTGTTCCGCAGCCGCATCACGTCGATCGAAGGCGAACACTGGCGCCGCTATCTCGACGCGTGGCCGAAGGCGTGATGGGGCACGACGGCGTCAATCCCCACATCGTGTACCGCGGGACGCTGGCGCTCGACATCGAGTCGCTCGATCTCGAAGGCCAGGGCATCGCGCACCACGACGGCAAGGTCGTCTTCGTGCGAGGCGCACTGCCCGGCGAGCGGGTGCTCGCCGGCGTCGTTCGCAGCAAGCCCCGCCACGACGTCGCGCAGACGCTGCAGGTGCTGAAGGCGAGCGCGCTCAGGGTCACGCCCCGATGTCCTCACTACGGCGTGTGCGGCGGCTGCTCGATGCAGCATGTCGATCCGCTCGCGCAGGTGTCGTTCAAGCAGCGCGCGCTCGAGGAGACGCTGTGGCACCTCGGGCGCGTGCGCGCGCCGCAGATCCTGACACCGCTCGTCGGCGCGGCGTGGGGCTATCGATTCCGGGCCCGGCTCACGGTGCGGCACGTGCCCAAGAAGGGGGGCGTGCTGGTCGGGTTCCACGAAAAGGGCTCCAGCTACGTCGCCGACATGCGGGAATGCCATACGCTGCCCGCGCACGTGTCGGCGATGCTGCTGCCGTTGCGCGCGCTGGTGGCGGGGCTGTCGATCCGCGATCGCATGCCTCAGATCGAGGTCGCGATCGGCGAAGCCGAAGCCGGCGAACGCGTCACGGCGCTGGTCTTCAGGGTGCTGGACGCGCCCGGCGCGGCCGACCGCGAGGCACTCGCCGAGTTCGCGAGGGCGCACGAGGTCGAGCTCTGGCTGCAGCCGGGTGGGCCGGACACGATCGCGCTGCTGTGGCCGGCGCGCGGTTCGACGCTGCGCTACACCCTGCCGGAATTCGGCGTCGTCGTGCCCTTCGCGCCGACCGATTTCACGCAGGTCAATGCCGGCATCAACCGCTCGCTCGTCGAGCGGGCCGTCCGACTGCTCGACGTCGGTCCCGCCGACACGGTGCTCGACCTGTTCTGCGGCCTGGGCAACTTCACGCTCGCGCTGGCCACGCGCGCGCGTCGCGTCATCGGAATCGAAGGCGCGCGTGGCCTGATCGAGCGCGCCCGGGCCAATGCCCAGGTCAATCGCGCGGCGCGCGAGGCGCGCGGACTGCCTTTCGGCGAACTTTCGTTCCAGGTCGCGAACCTGTTCGACTTCGATGCCGCCGCGTGGGCCGCGCTCGGCGACGTCGATCGCCTGCTGATCGATCCGCCCCGCGACGGCGCGCTCGCGGTCGCGAAGGTGCTTGCGTCGGCGGCGCACCGGCCACGCCGCATCGTCTACGTGTCGTGCAACCCGGCGACGCTCGCGCGCGACCTGGGGATCCTCGTGCACGAGGGGGGCTGGGAGCTCGCCGGCGCCGGCGTCGTCAACATGTTTCCGCAGACCTCGCACGTCGAGTCGATCGCGGTGCTCGATCGCGCCGACGGTGCCTGATGCGGGGCAGGGTCGACCAGTGAAAAGGGCGCCTTGCGGCGCCCTTTTCGATTCCGGGCCCTTGCGGGCGGGACCGGGTTCAGTCGTTGCTGCCGCCGGTGATGCCGAGGATCGCCAGCAGGTTGCTGAACACGTTGTAGATGCTGATGTAGATCGACAGCGTCGCGGTGACGTAGTTGGTCTCTCCGCCGTTCACGATCCGCTGCAGATCGTACAGGATGAAGCCGGAGAAGATCACGACGAACAGGGCCGACACCGTCAGCGTCAGCGCCGGCATCTGCAGCCAGATGTTGGCGATCGCCGCGACGAACACGGTGATGAAGCCGATCATCAGCCAGCGTCCCATCCCGGAGAAGTCGCGCTTGCTGACGGTGGCCACCGTGGCCATCGCGCCGAAGATCAGCGCGGTTCCGGTGAATGCCGTCATCACCAGCGCGGTGCCGTTGCCCATGCCGAGCACGAAGCCCAGCAGGCGTGACAGCATCAGGCCCATGAAGAAGGTGAAGCCGAGCAGGAGCCCGACGCCGATCGCGCTGTTCTTGAACTTCTCGATCGCGAACATGAATCCGAACGCGATCGCCAGGAAGGCGATCAGGCCGGTGAATCCGCCGAGGCCGAACAGGTTGAAGCCGGTACGCAGTCCGACCCATGCGCCGACCACGGTCGGAACCATCGAGATCGCGAGCAGCAGGTAGGTGTTGCGGAGGACTCGGTTGCGCGTCGAGGACTGGACGGTGCTTGCGCTGGTCCCGAAGTCTAGCGGTGCAGGGTTCAGTGCCATGGTTCAGTTGCTCCACTCAGGAAAGGCCGTTGCCGGCGTCCGGTGGACTATATCCGCATCGGAACCGGGAGGCGCCAAAGCGCTTGCGGTTCGAGGGGAATTCGGATGGCCCGAGTTCGCCCGTCACCGTCGGGCTTGCGCTCGTCGCCGGCTGATATAATGACGGGTTTGGGAAAGCGGGCCGACACGCGACCGCCTGCCCGGGGTCGAGCGCGGGTTTCATCCCGGATTCGAACCCGGGCGCAGCCCCCGAACCGGCGACTCGCGGCCGGGCAGGGGCCGGCAAGTCAGATTCGGCAAGTCAGATCCGCCAAGTCGGATCCGGCAAGTCAGATCCGGCAAGTCAGATCCGGCAAGTCAGATCCGGCAAGTCCGGGCCCGTCAGGTCGGGTCTGGCCCGACCGCCCGTCGCGGCCGGCCGCCGCCTCGCCGACCCCGATGTCCGTGGGCCGACGGCCGCGTCGGGTTCCGTCCCGCCGGCCGGGCGGCCCACTTCACAACCTCCAGGAAGCTTTGCACATGGCCATAGAACGCACCCTCTCGATCATCAAGCCCGACGCCGTCGCCAAGAACGTCGTCGGCCAGATCCTCGCCCGTTTCGAGGGCGCCGGCCTCAAGGTCGTCGCTGCGCGGATGATGCAGCTCTCCAAGGCCGACGCCGAGGCGTTCTACGGCGTGCATCGCGAGCGCCCGTTCTTCAAGGACCTCGTCGCCTTCATGATCTCGGGGCCGGTGATGGTGCAGGTGCTCGAGGGCGAGGGTGCGGTGCTCAAGAACCGCGAACTGATGGGCGCGACCGATCCGAAGAAGGCCGACAAGGGCACGATCAGGGCCGACTTCGCCGCCAGCATCGACGCCAATGCCGTGCACGGCTCGGACGCACCCGAGACGGCCGCGCAGGAAATCGCCTTCTTCTTCCCGGCGATGCAGATCCACTCGCGCTGATCCGACGGGGCGGCGCCTTCGCACGATGCGAGCCGACACGGCCGTGCTTCAGGACAGGGCGACGCAGGCGCCGGTTTGCGCACGCGTGAACCTGCTCGGCCTCGACCGCGAGGGCTTCGAGCGCTGGTGCGGGTCGCTGGGCGAGAAGCGGTTCCGCGCAACCCAGCTGATGCGATGGGTGCACGGGCGGCTCGTGTCCGACCCGGCGGCGATGACCGACCTGGCGAAGACCTTTCGCCAGCGCATCGTCGAGCACGCCGTCATCGACGCGCCGCCGGTTGTCTCGGATCGTACCGCGTCGGACGGCACGCGGAAGTGGCTGTTCGACGTCGGTGCCGGCAACGCGATCGAGTCGGTGTTCATTCCCGAGGCGCGTCGCGGCACGCTGTGCGTGTCGAGCCAGGCGGGCTGCGCGGTCGACTGCCGCTTCTGCTCGACCGGCAAGCAGGGCTTCTCGCGCAACCTCTCGACGGCGGAGATCCTCGCGCAGGTCTGGACGGCGGGCCGCCTGCTCGGCGCGCCCGGCGCCGTCGCGCGACTCGGCGCGGCCGCGCTGCCCGGCGCCTCGGCGGGCGCCGGCGACGCGGCCGGGTCGGTGTCCGACGACGCCGACGATGTTGATGGCGCCGGGGCGCGCGGGGCCGACGACGCGCAGCAGCGGCCGGTCAGCAACGTCGTGTTCATGGGCATGGGCGAACCGCTGCTCAACTACGACGCGCTGCTGCCGGCGCTTCGGACCCTGCTCGACGAGCATGGCTACGGCCTGAGCCGGCGACGCGTGACGGTGTCGACCTCGGGTGTCGTGCCGATGATCGATCGCCTCGCCGCGGACTGCCCGGTCGCGCTGGCGGTGTCGCTGCACGCGGGAAACGACGCGTTGCGCGATCGCCTCGTGCCGCTGAACCGCAAGTATCCGCTGCGCGAGCTGCTCGCCGCGTGCCGACGCTACCTTCGCGTCGCGCCGCGCGACTTCGTCACCTTCGAATACGTGATGCTTCGTGGTGTGAACGACGATGTCGCGCAGGCGGTCGAACTCGCCCGGCTGCTCGCCGACGTGCCGTGCAAGCTCAACCTGATCCCGTTCAATCCGTTCCCCGCGTCCGGCCTCGAGCGGTCGCCGGCAGCGTCGATCGCCGCGTTCTCGTCGGTGCTGATCGAGGCCGGCATCGTGACGACGGTGCGGCGCACCCGCGGTGACGACATCGACGCGGCCTGCGGGCAGCTCGCGGGCGAGGTCGTCGACCGCACGCGCCGCGACGAGCGCGCGCAACGGATCGTGTTCGCCGCACCGGCGCCAGCCGCAGACCGCCGAGCGGCCGCCGAATGAATCCGTCGCAGGAGTCCAGCGCATGCTGATCCCTCGTTCCGCCGTCGCCGCCTGTCTGCTGCCGCTCGCCGTCGCGGCGTGCGTGTCCACCGAGACGAGCCGCAGCACCGGCACGGGCCAGCCGGGTTCGACCACGGCGGACGCGAATTCGCGCTACGACCGCGGCGCACCGACGAGCGGCGATCGCGACGAGGAGCTTCGCCGGCGCTCGCGCATCCGCCTGGAACTCGCGTCGACGCACTTCCAGCAAGGCAACTATCGCCAGGCGATGGTCGAGGGCGAGGAGGCGACGAAGATCGACCCGCGCTATCCGCAGGCGCACGGCATGCTGGGCCTCGTCCACTGGAAGATCGGCGACGTCGCGGCGGCCGAGGCGAGTTTTCGCCGGGCGCTCGAGCTCGATCCGCAGGACGCCGAGATGAACAACAACTTCGGCTGGTTCCTGTGCAAGACCGGGCGCCAGAAGGCGTCGATCGCGTACTTCACGAACGCGTCTTCCGACCGGCTGTACGCGTCGCCGGCCAAGCCGCTGCACAATGCCGGCATCTGCTCGCTAGAGATGGGCGACGAGGCTGCAGCCGAGAACTACTTCCTGCGCGCGTTCCAGGTCGACCCCGGCAACGCGGTCGCGATGTTCAACCTGGGCGAGATCTACCTCAAGCGCGGCAACGTCGAGCGCGCGAAGTTCTACTCCGACCGGTTGAACGCCCGCTACGAGGCGAGCGCGGAGACCCTGTGGCTCGCGTTGCGCGTCGCGCGGCTCGGGACCGATCGCAACTACACGAACAATCTGGCATCGCAGCTGCAGCGCAAGTTCCCCGATTCGCGCGAGGCGACGCTGCTGAGGAAAGGAGCATTCGGTGACTGAGGACCAGCAGAACGCAGCGCAACGCCCGCAGATCGCGACGCCAGCCGAGCTGGCCGCGGCCCGCGAGGCACGCGGCATGAGCAAGCTCGACATCTCGCAGCGGATCAAGCTGCAGACCCGCCAGGTCGCGGCGCTCGAGGACGGCGAATGGGATGCGCTGCCCGGGCGCGCGTTCGTGCGGGGTGCGCTTCGCAGCTATGCGAAGCTGATCGACGTCGACGTCGCGCCGCTGCTCGAGTCGATCGGTGGTGTCCAGCCCGAGCAGGCGCTCGCGACGCCGCTGCCGGCGAGTCCGTCGATGCCCGCGGGCGGCATGTCGATGGAACGTGGCAGCCGCGCGAGTCCGATGTTGTGGGTGATCGGCGGCCTGATCGGCGTGGTGGCGCTGGTACTGTATTTCGGTGCCGATCCGGATGCCTCGAAGCTGCAGTCCTGGCTTCCGGGCAGCGAGTCTGCGGCACCTGCGTCCGCGCCGGCGGACGCGAGCGGTGCCGCAGCGACCCCGGCGGTGGCCGATGCCTCGTCGGCGACGACGGCGCCGGGGACCGGTACGGCGTTGGGGACCGCTACGGCGTCGGGCGCCGGAGCGGGTGAGTCGGACACCGGCAGGTCGGACAACGGCACGCCGGGCGCGACGGGCGCGGGCGGCGGGCGTGCGGCGCGAGACGGCGCGTCGACCCCCGAGCAGCGCCTGAGGGAGGCGGCCGAGAAGGCGAAAGCCGACGCCGAGCGTGCCGAGGCTGCACGCGCGAAGGAGGCCGCCGAGCGCGCGGCGAACGAGGCGAAGGTCGCTGCCGACGAGAAGCGCGTCGAGGAGGCGGCTGCCGCGGCGCGCGCCCGGACCGACGACGCCGCAGCGGCGGGCGGAGCGCCGACGCCGGCGGCGACCGCCGCGTCCGCCGTCGCGACCGCGCCGGTGTCCGCGCCGGCGCAGGCCACCGATCCGGTCGCGCAGAAGGGGATGATCCGCTTCACCACGGCCGACGATTCCTGGATCGAGGTGCGTGGAAAGGACGGCAAGGCGCTGCACGCCGCGGTCGTGAAGGCGGGCGAGACGATCACGGTCCAGGGCCAGCCCCCGTACCGGCTGACGCTGGGCAACGCGAAGCGCCTCGAGGTCGAGTACGAGGGCAAGCCGCGCAAGCTGCCGCCGGCGTCGCCGAAGAACATCACCCGACTGGTGTTGCCATGAACCCGGCGGCGGACCCGGATTCGCCGGCGATCGGCGCCGGTCCCGCGCCCCGCCGCCGCACGCGCCGCGTCGTCGTCCGCTGGGATTCGCGCGAGGTCGTCATCGGCGGTGGTGCGCCGGTGGTCGTGCAGTCGATGACCAACACGGATACCGAGCAGGCGATCGCGACGGCGATCCAGGTCCGCGAACTCGCGCAGGCCGGCTCCGAGCTCGTCCGGATCACCGTCAATACCGCGGCCGCCGCGCGCGAGGTCGTCGCGATCCGCGAGCAGCTCGATCGCATGGGGATCGACGTGCCGCTGGTCGGCGACTTCCACTACAACGGTCACAAGCTGCTCGCCGACAACCCGGGGTGCGCGCAGGCGCTCTCGAAGTACCGGATCAACCCGGGCAACGTCGGTACTGCCGCGAGGCGCGACGACAACTTTCGTGCGCTCGTCGAGGTCGCCGCGCGCCACGGCAAGCCGGTGCGCATCGGCGTGAACTGGGGTTCGCTCGACCAGACGGTGCTCGCGCGACTGATGGACGAGAACGCGCGCGCCGCGAGCCCGCTGTCGGCGCAGGCGGTGATGCGCGAGGCGCTGGTCACCTCGGCGATCGAGAGCGCCGCGCTTGCCCAGGACTGTGGACTCGCCGGCGACGCGATCGTGCTGTCGGCCAAGGTCTCGAACGTGCAGGACGTGGTCGCGGTCTACCGCGAGCTCGCGCGCCGCTGCGACTATCCGCTGCACGTCGGGCTGACCGAGGCCGGCATGGGCAGCAAGGGCATCGTCGCGTCGACCGCCGCGCTCGCGCTGCTGCTGCAGGACGGGATCGGCGACACGATCCGGGTGTCGCTCACGCCGGAGCCCAACGGCGACCGCACCAGGGAGGTCGTCGTCGCCCAGGAGATCCTGCAGGCGCTCGGGCTGCGCGCCTTCGCGCCGGTGGTCATCGCGTGCCCGGGCTGCGGGCGCACCAGCAGCACCTACTTCCAGGAACTCGCCGACCGCATCCAACGCTGGCTGCGCGAGCAGATGCCGACGTGGAAGACCCGCTACCCCGGCGCAGAGTCGATGCAGGTCGCGGTGATGGGGTGCATCGTGAACGGGCCCGGCGAGTCGCGCCACGCGGACATCGGCATCTCGCTGCCGGGGTCGGGCGAGGCGCCGGTCGCGCCGGTCTTCGTCGACGGCGAGCGGACGGTGACGCTCAAGGGCGAGCGGATCGCCGAGGAGTTCCAGTCGCTGGTCGATGCCTACGTCGCGCGCCGCTGGGGTGCGGGCGACGACACCGGCAAGGCGGCGACGTGAGCGGGTCGCAGTCCGACAGGCGCGCGAAGCCGGCGAGGCTCGCCGGCGTCAAGGGGATGAACGACATCCTGCCCGGCGAGGTCGAGCGATGGCTGCACCTCGAGGAGGTGGTGCGCGGCTGGGCGCGCAGCTACGGCTATCGCCAGATCCGCACGCCGATCGTCGAACCGACGCCGCTCTTCAGCCGGGGCCTGGGCACGGTGACCGACATCGTCGAGAAGGAGATGTACTCGTTCGAGGATGCGCTCAACGGCGAGCACCTGACGCTGCGCCCGGAGATGACGGCCGGTGTCGTGCGCGCGGTGATCGAGCACAACCTGCTCTACGACGGACCGCGAAGGCTCTGGTACACCGGGCCGATGTTCCGCCACGAGCGACCGCAGCGCGGGCGCTATCGGCAGTTCCACCAGATCGGCGTCGAAGCGCTCGGGCTCGCCGGCCCGGACGTCGACGTCGAGGTGATCGCGATGTGCCAGCGGCTCTGGGACGACCTCGGGCTCGAGGGACTGGTGTTGCAGCTCAACTCGATCGGCGACGCGCCGGAGCGCGCGCGTCACCGCGAGGACCTGATCGCGCACTTCGAACGGCACGCCGACGCGCTGGATGCCGACGCGACGCGCAGACTGCACGCCAATCCGCTGCGCATCCTCGACAGCAAGAACCCGTCGATGCAGCCGCTGATCGATTCGGCCCCGCGGCTGATCGACTACCTCGAAGCTGACTCGCGCGCGCACTTCGACGCGGTCCAGGCGGGGCTGGCCGACCTGGGGATCGTCGCCCGGGTCAACCCGCGCCTGGTGCGGGGCATGGACTACTACAACCGCACCGTGTTCGAGTGGGTCACCGACCGCCTCGGCGCGCAGGCGACCGTCTGCGGGGGCGGGCGCTACGACCCGCTCGTCGAGATGCTCGGCGGCAAGCCGGCGCCGGGCTGCGGCTTCGCGATCGGTGTCGAGCGCCTGCTCGACCTGATCGGGCAGTCCGGCGAGCCGCCACCGATGGATGCGCCCGACGTCTACGTCGTCTGCGACGGCGACGCGGGGCGCCGCCTCGCGATGCGCGCGTCGGAGCAGTTGCGCGCGGCCGGCTTCGATGTGCTGATGCACGCGGGCGGCGGCAGCTTCAAGAGCCAGTTCAGGCGCGCAGACGCGAGCGGCGCGGCCTGCGCGCTGGTGATCGGCGAGGACGAGGTCTCAACCGGCGCGCTCGGTCTCAAGCCCTTGCGCGCGTCGCCGCAGGACGGGCCGGCTCGCGAGGCCGCCGGCACGACGGACGGCACGCCTGACCGGCAGCAGGCGGTGCCGCTCGACCGACTCGTCGACGCCGTGCGCGCGCTCGTGCTCGGCGAGGACTGAGCAACCCGACGGCACCACCGCCCGCGGCGCGACCGGCGGCCGAAGGCCGCGTCCCCTCCCAACCAACTCCGCACCGATTTCCGAGGCAGCCCCACGATGGCGTACAACCCCCAGGAACAGGAACAGATCGACGAGCTGAAGGCGCTTTGGGCGAAGTACGGCAACCTGCTGCTCGCGCTCGTCACGATCGCGCTCTTCGCCTACGCGGGCGTCAAGGGCTGGGCTTGGTATCAGGCGCGGCAGGCGGCGGCGGCGTCGGGTGCGTATTCGCAGCTGACCGCGGCGATCGAGGCGAAGGATCTCGAGAAGATCCGCGCGACCTCGAAGGCGGTGATGTCGGACTACGGCGGCACGGTCTACGGCCAGATGGCGGGGCTCGTCGCGGCGCGCGGACTGCACGACGGCAAGGACCTGGCCGGTGCGAAGCAGTCGTTGCAGTGGGTCGTCGACAAGGCGCCGGACGCCGAGTTCAGGCTCCTCGCCCGGTTGCGCCTCGCCGGCCTGCTGCTCGACGAGAAGCGGTACGACGACGCGCTGTCGATGCTCGCGACACCCGAACTCGAGGCCGCCGCCGCGGAGCTCAAGGCCGCCTTCGCCGAACGAGCCGGCGACATCCAATATGCGCGCGGCAAGGGCGAAGACGCCAAGGCCGAGTACGAGAAGGCGCTCGGCCTGCTGAATCCCGGGTCCGCGTTGCGCGCGGGCATCGAACTCAAGCGCGACACGGCGCTGCTGCCCGTGCCCGACGCGACATCCGTCGCGGCGTCGCCGGCTGCGGCGAAATGACGGCGCTGCGTCCGCTGCACGCCGCGCCGGGCACCGGCGGCCGCGCGAATCGCCGTCGCCGCGCGGCGACGGCGCCGCTGGTCGCGGCGCTGCTCGCCGGTGTCGTGCTCGCCGGCTGCGGCACGACCCGTCCCGATCCGCCGCCGTATCCGCAGGTCAGCGAGCGGGGTCGCTATCAGCCGGCGTGGGTCGTCGATTCGATCGGCAAGGCGCCTGTGGGCTTCGCGCCGGCCGTCGTCGGCGACGCCGTCTGGGCCGCGTCCGGCGCCGGGCGCGTGTCGCTGATCGACGCGGGCGGCGGGCGCTTGCGAAAGCGCATCGACCTGGATACGCCGCTCGCGGCGGGGGTGGGCTCCGACGGCCGCCTGCAGGTGGTCGTCACCCGCGCGGGAGAGGTGGTCGCGTTCGATCGCGACGGGGCCGAACGCTGGCGCAGCGCGCTCGGTGCCGAAGTCGTCGCGGTGCCGACGGTCGGCGACGACATCGTCGTGATCCGGACGGTCGACGGTCGGATCCTCGCGCTCGATCGCGAGGGCGGCTCGGTCAGGTGGACCTGGCGCCAGCAGCCGTTGCCGGCGCTGACGCTTCGCCAGAACGCCGGCGTCGCGATCGACGGCGACACGATCTACGCCGGGTTGCCTGCCGGCAGGGTCGTCGCGCTCGACGCGCGGCTCGGCGCGCCGAGATGGGAGACGGTGATGTCGAGCGCCCGCGGCGCGACCGAACTCGAGCGGCTGATCGACGTCGCGGGCACGCCCGTCGTCACCGGCGAACGCGTCTGCGCGATCGCCTACCAGGGACGCGTCGCGTGCCTGCGTCGCGACGACGGCCGCATCGTCTGGGCGCGCGACATCCAGTCCGGCACCGGCATCGCGATGCGAGACGACCGGATCTACACCGTGGACGGCAGCGACCTGGTGCGGGCCTTCGCGGTGGCCGGCGACGACCTGTGGAAGCAGGACGCCTACGTGAGGCGCGTCATGTCGGCGCCGGTCGAGGTCGACGGCCGGTTGCTGCTGACCGACCGATTCGGCAGCCTTCACGTGCTCGACGCGGCCAACGGCGCGCCGCTCGCGCGCGTCGAGGCCGATGGCAGCGGGTTCACCGGCCGTCCGGTCCTGCCGACGGCGACGGGCGTGACGCGCGCCGGGGATGGCGCCGCGTTCGCGTACGCGCAGACGGTCGGCGGCAGCCTCGTCGCGGTCCCGCTCAAGTGACCGGCGCAACGTGAGCCCGCGTACGCCGGTCGTCGCGCTGGTCGGCCGCCCGAACGTCGGCAAGTCGACGCTGTTCAACCGGCTGACGCGCTCGCGCGCCGCGCTGGTCGCCGACATCCCGGGGCTGACGCGCGACCGCCACTACGCACCGGCGATGTTCGACGGGGTGCGCGTCGTCCTGATCGACACCGGCGGCTTCGAGCCGATCGACGCGAGCGGCGTCGCGGCCCAAATGGCGCGCCAGACGCGCCAGGCCATCGTCGAGGCCGACCTGGTCGTGCTCGTCGTCGACGGTCGCCACGGCATGGCCGCGCGCGACCTCGAGATCGCGAACGAGCTTCGCCGCGCGGCACGCACGGTGCGCGTCGCGGTCAACAAGACCGAGGGCATGAACCGGGCGGTCGCGATCGCCGAGTTCCACCGCCTCGGACTCGGCGAGCCGATCGCCGTATCGTCCGCCCACGGCGACGGGATCGGCAACCTCATCGACGAATGCCTGAGCGGGCTGGGACCGCTCGCACGTGCGCGCGTGGAGCCGGCGGACGTCGACCCGGACCAGGCGCCGGACAACGACGCCGATTTGCCGCCGGCGGGCGCGGCGGGCGGCGACGGCGACTCGCCGACGACCGAACCCGAACCCGAGCCCGAGCCCGAGCCCGAAACGCGCGAGATCAGGGTCGCAGTCGTCGGGCGGCCGAACAGCGGCAAGTCGACGCTGATCAACGCGCTGCTCGGCGAGGAGCGCTTGATCGCCTTCGACCAGCCCGGCACGACGCGCGACTCGATCGAGGTGCCGTTCCGCTTCGCCGACCGCGCGTTCACGATGATCGATACGGCCGGCATCCGGCGCCGCGGCAAGGTCACCGAGGTGATCGAGAAATTCTCGGTCGTGAAGACGCTCCAGTCGATCGAGGACTGCAACGTCTGCATCCTGCTCGTCGACGCGGCCGACGGCGTGTCGGACCAGGACGCGAGCATCGCCGCCTTCATCCTCGAGAGCGGCCGCGCGCTCGTCGTCGGTCTCAACAAGTGGGACAAGGTCCCTGCGGACGAGCGCGCGTGGGTCGAGCAGGAGTTCGGCCGCAAGCTGCACTTCCTGTCGTTCGCGCAGACGCACCTGCTGTCCGCGCTGAAGGGCAGGGGGCTGAAGCCGCTGATGCAGTCCGTCGTCGACGCCCACGCGGCGGCGACCGCCAAGCTGTCGACGCCGAAGCTCACGCGACTCCTCCAGGCGGCGGTGCAGCACCAGCAGCCGCCGCGCAAGGGTCCGCATCGGCCGAAGCTGCGCTACGCGCACCAGGGCGGCCGCAACCCGCCGATCATCGTGATCCACGGCAACTCGCTGTCGAACGTGCCCCAGGCCTACCGGCGCTACCTGGAGGGATGGTTCCGGGACCAACTGTCGCTGCGCGGTACGCCGCTGCGAATCGAGTTCCGTTCGGGCCGCAACCCCTACGCGGACAAAGAGGGCAAGTAGCGGACAATCCCGGTTTTCGGTACAGTCCCCGACACTAGGACGTGCCCGGTCCCTCTCCATCGGGCTTGAAGATCGACGACGCGCCCCGACAAAAAACCTATTCACAAGGAGCCGTAATGAGCAACAAAGGGCAAATGCTTCAGGACCCCTTTCTCAACCTGCTGCGCAGGGAGCATGTCCCGGTGTCGGTCTATCTGGTCAATGGCATCAAGCTCCAGGGACAGATCGAGTCCTTCGACCAGTACGTCGTCCTGTTGCGCAACACGGTCACCCAGATGGTCTACAAGCACGCGATCTCGACGGTCGTGCCCTCGCGCGCGGTCGACTTCCAACACGAGAACTCCGACAACTGAAGCAACGACACTTCGCCGATGGGGCGCCGGCAGCGGCGCCCACCGGCCCCCGGGGCGAGGGCCAGGGCCGCGCGGCAGCCGCCGCGCCGCGCACCGATCCGGACGTTACCCGAGCGGCGCTCGTCGCGGTCGCCACCGGTCGCGATCGCCGCGATACCGACAGTCTCGACGAACTCGACGCACTCGTGCGGTCCGCCGGCATGCGACCGGTGGACAGGCGCATCTTCCGTCGCGCGAGACCCGACCCCGCGCTGTACCTGGGCAGCGGTGCCGCCGAGTCGTTCGCGGCCCAACTCGCCGACGGTCTCGCCGACGTCGTCGTCTTCGACCA
Source organism: Lautropia sp. (assembly GCA_050248115.1). Taxonomy (GTDB): domain Bacteria; phylum Pseudomonadota; class Gammaproteobacteria; order Burkholderiales; family Burkholderiaceae_E; genus Lautropia. The sequence continues at coordinate 176,485 of JBFWSZ010000002.1, read as the reverse complement.
TCCGATCAGCGCGGTGCAGCAGCGCAATCTCGAGCGGCTCTGGAAGTGTCCCGTCACCGACCGCACCGAGGTGATCATCGACATCTTCTCCCAGCGCGCGCGCAGCAACGAGGGCAAGCTGCAGGTCGAGCTCGCGCGGCTCGAGCACCAGGCCTCCCGGCTCGTGCGGATGTGGTCGCACCTCGAGCGCCAGCGAGGCGGCATCGGCGTGCGCGGCGGCCCCGGCGAGCGCCAGATCGAACTCGACCGTCGCATGATCGACGATCGCATCAAGCGGCTGAAGGAGCGGCTGCACCGCGCCGAACGCCAGCGTCGCACGCGGCGCAAGGGGCGCATGCGCGGCGGCTCGATGCGGATCTCGCTCATCGGCTACACGAACGCCGGCAAGTCGACGCTGTTCAACCGGCTCACCGGCGCCGGCGCGCTGTCGGCCGACCAACTGTTCGCGACCCTCGATCCGCTCACGCGCCGCGTGCGTCTCGGCGACGGCAGCGGGCCGGGCGTCGAGCTGATCGTGTCGGATACCGTCGGCTTCGTTCGCGAACTGCCGCACGGCCTGGTCGCGGCGTTCAAGGCGACGCTCGAGGAGACCGCCGAGGCCGATCTGCTGCTGCACGTGATCGACTCGAGCGCGCCCGATCGCGACGAGCAGATCGCCGCGGTCGACCGCGTGCTCGCCGAGATCGGTGCCGGCGACGTGCCGCAGATCGCCGTGTTCAACAAGATCGACCGGACCGCCATGGTGCCCGGGCTGCGGCTCGATGCCTATGGTAAAGTCACCGGCTTGGCCGTCAGCGCGCTGACGGCGGCGGGCATGGACGAGCTCAAGCGCGTGCTGCTCGAGCGGGCGGTGGCGCTGCGCGATGTCGGCAGCCCGGACGACGCGTCGCCGGGCGGCGAGGCGGGCGTCTTCGCCCGCACCGCCGACGATGCACCGGTCGAAGACCTTGCCGGCGAGGTCGCGACGCCGCGATCCGTGGCGCGCGAAGGCAGTATCGCCGGCGAAGTGCGTGTCGACGCGGCCGGTGGCCGCCTCGCGTCGCGCGAAGACGCCGCCGACGCGTCGGTCGCTCCCGAAGGACACCTGCGAGATGGCGGCCGGTGAGACGTCCGGAGCGTCGAATCGGCGAGCGGTGCCTGAACCTCTTACGCGTGCGACAACGCTTTCACCGATCTTGGGGCCCTATGAAGTCGACATGGCGACTGTTGATGTCCAACGAACCCGGCTGGGGGCGTGGCGGATCCGATGGTGGCGGCTCGGGTGACGGGCAGCGCCCGCCGAACCGTCCGCCGCAACGCCAGCCGGACGGCCCGCCGGACCTGGACGAGCTCTGGCGCGACCTGAGCCGCAAGCTCAACGGCCTGTTCGGCAAGTCCGGCGGTGGCTCCGGCGGGCAGGGGCGCGGCGGCGGTGGCGGCCCCACGATCTCCGGGCGCGGCGCGGCCACCGGGCTCGGCGTGATCGCGCTCGTCGCGGCGCTGCTGTGGCTCGGCAGCGGCTTCTACATCGTGCCGGAGGGCCAGACCGCCGCGGTGATCCGCTTCGGCGAGTTCCGCTACCTGACCGACCGCGCCGGCTTCCAGTGGCGCCTGCCGTACCCGATCGAGCGCGAGGAGATCGTCGACCGTTCGCGGCTGCGCCAGGTCGAGATCGGATACCGCAGCAACGTCAAGAACAAGGTCGCCAAGGAGTCGCTGATCCTCACCGGCGACCAGAGCATCGTCGACCTGCAGTTCGCGGTTCAGTACCGGATCGACGATCCGAAGTCCTTCCTCTTCGAGAACAATCCGGCGCCGTCTGCCGAGGAGCTGATCCGCCAGGTCGTCGAGTCGGCGATGCGCGAGGTGGTCGGCCGGCGCCGCATCGACCAGGTCCTTTACGAGGAGAAGGCGCTCGTCGCCGACGAGGCGCAGCGGCTCACGCAGCAGATCCTCGATCGGTATGCGCTCGGCATCGGGCTGGTCGACCTGACGATCCAGCAGGCGCAGCCGCCCGAGCAGGTGCAGAACGCGTTCGAGGACGCGAACAAGGCCGCGCAGGATCGCCAGCGGCTCATTAACGAGGGCGAGGCCTACAAGAACGACGTCGTGCCGCGCGCGCGTGGTGCCGCCGATCGTCTCCTGTCCGAAGCGCAGGCGTACCGCGACCGCATCACATCGACCGCGCAGGGCGATGCGTCGCGCTTCAACCAGATCCTCGAGGCGTACTCGATGGCACCCGACGTGACCCGCGAGCGGATGTACCTCGAGACGATGCAGCAGGTGTTCGCGAACACCAGCAAGGTCTACGTCGATTCGAAGGCGAACAGCAGCCTGATGTACCTGCCGCTCGACAAGCTGATGCAGCGTGCAGGCGTCGTGCCCGAACGCAATCCCGACGGCACGCCGCGCAGCGCGGGTGCCGATGCCGGTGGCGCGTCGGGTGCGCCGGCCACCGGCGAGCCGGTGTCGACCGGCAGCAGTCGCGGCAGCCTGCGCAGCAGGGACCGATGATGCGCCGCCCCTTTCCCGGAGCCTTCGAATGAACCGTCTCATAGCCATCGGCCTCGTCGTTCTCGCGCTCGCCGCAGCCGCGCGATCGATGCTGTTCGTGGTGGACCAGCGCGAGAGCGCGGTCGTCTTCGCGCTCGGCGAGATCAAGCGCGTGATCAAGGAGCCCGGCCTGCACTGGAAGCTCCCGCCGCCTTTCCAGAACGTGCGCTATTTCGACAAGCGCACCCTCACGCTCGACAACTCCGACATCGATCGCTTCATCACCTCCGAGAAGCTGAACATCCAGGTCGATTCGTACGTCAAGTGGCGGATCGCCGACCCTCGGCTGTTCTTCGTGTCGGTCGGTGGCAACGAGCTGCTCGCCCAGGACCGGATCTCGCGGCAGCTGCGCGCCGCGCTGAACAACGAGATCGCGCGCATGACGGTCGACGAGGTGATCTCGCTCAAGCGCGACCAGCTCGTCATCACCGTGCGCAGCGAGGTCGCGGAGGAGCTCATCAAGATCGGCGTCGAGATCGTCGACGTGCGCCTGAAGCGGGTGGATTTCGCGCCCGAGGTCGCCGAGCGCGTGTACGAGCGGATGCAGTCCGAGCGCAAGCGTGTCGCGAACGAGCGGCGCGCGACCGGGTCGGCCGAGAAGGAGAAGATCCAGGCGGACGCCGACCGCGAGCGGGTGACGGTGCTCGCGACCGCCTACAAGCAGGCGCAGGAGATCAAGGGCCTCGGCGACGCCAATGCGAGCAAGGCATACGCCGAAGCCTTCGGCAAGAACCCGGAGTTCGCGAGCTTCTATCGCAGTCTCGAGGCCTACCGCAATTCCTTCGACGGCCGCAGCGACGTGCTGGTGCTTGATCCGTCGGCGGATTTCTTCCGGTACTTCAATTCGCCGCAGCCGGGCCTGCCGGGTGCGCCGCGCGGCGGCGTACCCGCACAGGCGGCCGGCAGGTGATGCCGGCCGCTACGCCAGACGCCGGCGCGTGCCGTCGGACCCATGGGTGAATCCGGCCAGTTCCCTTGGCTGCTCGCGCTGGGGCTGATGCTCGTGTTCGAGGGGCTGCTGCCGCTGGTCGCGCCGAACGCGTGGCGCGAGATGATGCAGCGGGTCTCGACCTTCAGCGATGGCCAGATCCGCTTCGTCGGGCTCGCCGCGGTCGCCGTCGGGCTGCTCGTGTTCGCGGCGGGATCGTGACGCGCTGGCTGCTGCCGGACGGCATCTCCGACCTGCTGCCGACGCAGGCAGGCGCGCTCGAGTCGCTGCGCCGGCAGTTGCTCGACCACTACGCCGCCTGCGGCTACGAGATGGTCGTGCCGCCGCTGGTCGAGTACCTCGACGCGCTGCTCGTCGCGAGCGGGAGCGATCTCGACCTGAAGACCTTCAAGCTCGTCGACCAGGTGTCGGGTCGCACCCTCGGCGTGCGGGCCGACATCACGCCGCAGGTCGCGCGCATCGACGCGCACCTGCTGCAGGGCCGCGAGGTGACGCGCCTGTGCTACTGCGCGCCCGTGCTGCAGGCGCGATCGGCCGGTCTCGGGGCGTCGCGCGAGCCGATCCAGATCGGTGCCGAGCTGTACGGCGTCGACGGACCGGAGGCCGACATCGAGGCGATCGACACGCTGCTGCGTTCGCTGGCGATCGCCGGCGTCGCGCGCGCGCGCCTCGACCTCAGCGACCTGAGCCTCGTGCGGCTCGTGCTGCGCGACCTGCCGGAGATCGACGAGGCCGCGCTGTTCGCGACGATGCGCTCGCGCGATCTTCCCGGGCTCGACTCGCTCCTCGCCGGCGCGTCGTCGGCGACCGCGGTGGCCGCGATCAAGGGGCTCGCGCGCTGCTTCGGCGCGGTCGACGTCGCGCTGCGCGACGCGCGTGCGCTGCTCGCGCACTGGCCGCAGGCCGACGCACTGCTCGCCCGGCTCGAGCGCGTGTGCGGCTCGCCGCGCGTCCTCCGGCATCGCGAGGCGGTCGAGATCGGACTCGACTTCGCCGACGTACCGCGCTTCCGATACCACACGGGGCTGGGCTTCTCGGCGTACGTCGAGGGCCACGCGCAGGCGATCGGGCGCGGCGGCCGCTACGACGGCGTCGGCCGGATGTTCGGGCGCGCACGCGCCGCGACCGGTTTCTCGCTCGACTTGCGCGAACTGGTCGCTCTCGGCGAGCATCGTGCGCTTGCGCCGGCGATCCTCGCACCCTGGTCCGACGATCCGGCGCTGCTCGCGCGGATCGACGAGCTGCGGCTGGCGGGCGAAGTCGTCGTGCAGTCCATGCCCGGGCAGTCTCCCGCCGATGCCGGCAAGCGGATCGACCGGGTCCTACAGCATTCGAATGGCGCCTGGCGCGTCGTGGACAGACAGTGATGAGTGGCAATCTGGTCGTGGTGGGCACCCAGTGGGGTGACGAGGGCAAGGGCAAGGTCGTCGACCTGCTCACCGACGCGGCGCAGGGTGTGGTGCGTTTCCAGGGCGGTCACAACGCCGGCCACACGCTGGTGATCGAGGGGCGAAAGCAGGTGCTTCGGCTGATCCCGTCCGGCATCCTGCGGGCGCACGTCACCTGCTACATCGGCAACGGCGTCGTCCTCAGCCCGTCGGCGCTGATGGCAGAGATCGAGGAGCTCGAGGCGGTGGGCGTCGACGTGCGCAGCCGCCTGCGCATCAGCCTCGCGTGTCCGCTGATCCTGCCGTATCACGTCGCGCTCGACCAGGCGCGCGAGGCCAAGCGCGGCGAGGCGAAGATCGGCACGACCGGCCGCGGCATCGGCCCGGCCTACGAAGACAAGGTCAGCCGCCGCACGATCCGGCTCGAAGACCTGCTGGAGCCGCAGACCGCGCGCGAGCGGATCCACGAGGTGCTCGACCTGCACAACTTCGTGCTCGTCAACTACTACGGCGGCAAGGCGCTCGACCCCGACGCCGTCACCGACGAGGCGCTGGCGCTGGGCCGCAAGATCGCGCCGATGGCGACCGACGTGGCGGGCGAACTCTCCGATGCGCTCGCCAGAGGCGACAAGCTGCTGTTCGAGGGCGCCCAGGGCGCGATGCTCGACGTCGATCACGGCACCTACCCGTACGTCACCAGCAGCAACTGCATCGCCGGCGCCGCTGCGGCGGGCTCGGGCGTCGGTCCCGATCGACTCGGCCACGTGCTGGGCATCGCGAAGGCCTACGCCACGCGCGTGGGCAGCGGGCCGTTTCCGACCGAACTGCAGGACGACACCGGCAAGCATCTGGCGAGCCGAGGCCACGAGTTCGGTGCGGTCACCGGCCGCCCGCGTCGATGCGGCTGGTTCGACGCGGTCGCGATGAAGCGCTCGATCGAACTGAACGGCGTGCACGCGCTGTGTCTCACGAAGCTGGACGTTCTCGACGGCCTGCAGACGCTGCGCATCTGCGTACGCTACCTGCAGGCGCCGGCACCCGGCGCAAGCGCCGGCCAGGCGGGGGTCGAGCGCACGCTCGATCGGCTGCCCACCGGCTCCGCGGCCGTCGAGCGTTGCCGCGCCGAGTACGAGGAGATGCCGGGCTGGAGCGGCTCGACGCGCGGCGTGAAGCGCTGGGACGACCTGCCTGCCGAGGCGAAGCGCTACGTCGAGCGCCTCGCCGCGCTCGCCGGCGTGCCGGTGGACATCGTGTCGACCGGCCCCGACCGCGACGAGACGATCGTGCTGCGCCATCCGTTCAAGCCCGACGTGGCGTGAGCGCCAGCGCTGAAGGAGATTGCATGACGCACAAGCCCGAGGACCTGCACGTCAGCTGGGCCGAATACCACCGGCTGATCGAACGGCTCGCATTGCTGGTGCACGATTCGGGTTGGCAGTTCGACTCGGTGATCTGCCTGGCCCGCGGCGGACTGCGAGTCGGCGACACGCTCAGCCGCATCTTCGACAAGCCGCTGGGCATCATGACGACGAGTTCGTACCGTGCCGACGGCGGCACGGTCCAGGACGCGCTGCGAATCGGCGACGCGATCAGCGCGGCCGAGACGGTCACCGAGGGCAGGGTGCTGCTCGCCGACGACCTGGTCGACTCCGGCGTGACGCTGCGAGAGGTGGTGCCCGAACTGAAGCGGCGCTTCCCGTCGATCACCGAGATCCGCACCGCGGTGCTGTGGGTGAAGTCGGTGTCCGTGTTCCAGCCGGACTACTGCGTCGAGCGGCTCGCCGGCAGCCCCTGGATCCACCAGCCCTTCGAGGAATACGAGGGTATCGGGCCGGAAGCATTGCGGCGGTGAGCGGGCCGCCGGTCCGGCAAGCATGCCGGACCGCTTCGAGTCCCCACGCGAAGCGCGCAGGCGCTTCGCTTTCTGGGCACACAAATGCAAAGACCGGCAGAGCCGGTCTTTAGAATGTACCTGGTGCCCAGAAGAGGACTCGAACCTCCACAGTGTTGCCACCGCCAGGACCTGAACCTGGTGCGTCTACCAATTCCGCCATCTGGGCACTGAAGGTCGGCAAGTTTAATCACCCCATGGGATTTGTCAAATCGTGAGCTTCGCCAACGAGCCCCCCGGTCGCCGCGCGATCATCGACTTCCTGTGCGAGCAGGATGCACCCGTCGATATGGTCGACCTGATCGATGCGCTGGGCGTCGGCGAAGCCGCGCGCTTCGGTTTCGAGCGTCGGCTCGCGGCGATGCAGCGCGACGGGCAGATCCTGCAGAATCGGAAGGGCGGATTCATGCCGGTCGACCGGCTCGATCTCGTCGCCGGTCGCGTCGCGGGCCACCGCGACGGCTTCGGCTTCCTGATCCCCGACGACGGCAGCGGCGACATCTTCCTGCCGCCGCGCCAGATGCAGAAGGTGATGCACGGCGACCGCGTGCTGATCCGCCGTGCCGGCGTCGATCCGCGCGGGCGTCCGGAGGGGTCGATCGTCGAAGTGACCTCGCGTGCGCATCGCAGCCTCGTGGGCCGGCTCGTCAACGAGCGCGGCGTGCTGCTGGTGGTGCCGGAAGACCAGCGCATCAAGCACGACGTGCTGGTGCAGCCCGACCAGACGCACGGCGCGCGAGCGGGACAGGTCGTGTCGGTGGAGATCGTCGAGCCGCCCACGCACAGTTCTCCGCCGATCGGGCGCGTCGTCGAGGTGCTCGGCGAACTCGACGACCCGGGCATGGAGATCGAGATCGCGGTGCGCAAGTTCGACGTGCCGCACCAGTTCCCCGCCGACGCGCTTGCGGAAGCCGACGCGCTGCCCGAGAAGCTGCGCCCCACCGACTACCGCTCGCGCGTGGACCTGCGCGACGTGCCGCTGGTGACGATCGACGGCGAGGATGCGCGGGACTTCGACGACGCGGTCTACTGCGAGCCGATGGCGGGCGGCTGGCGCCTGCTGGTCGCCATCGCCGACGTGAGCCACTACGTGAAGCCGGGCTCGGCGCTCGATGCCGAGGCACAGTCCCGCACGACCTCGGTGTACTTCCCGCGGCGGGTGATCCCGATGCTGCCCGAGAAGCTCTCGAACGGGCTGTGCTCGCTGAATCCCGCGGTCGATCGGCTGGTGCTCGTGGCGGACATGGCGATCGACGCGAAAGGCCGGGTGAAGGCGTACCAGTTCTATCCGGCGGTGATGCACTCGGTCGCGCGCCTGACCTACGACGAGGTCTGGGGGATTCTCTCGGGACGCGATCCGGCGGCAGCCGCGCGGCGTGCCGAACTGCACGGGCCGCTGAACGACCTGTACGCGCTGTACCGGCTGCTGGCGAAGGCGCGCGACGCGCGCGGCGCGATCGACTTCGACACCGTCGAGACGAAGATCGTCTGCGATCCGAACGGCCGGATCCAGTCGATCGTCGCGCGCTCGCGCAACGACGCGCACCGGCTGATCGAGGAGTGCATGCTGAGCGCCAACACCTGCGCGGCCGACCTGCTGACGCGGCACAAGCACCTGGGCCTGTACCGGGTGCACGAGGGGCCGACGCCCGATCGCCTCGCGAAGTTGCGCCAGTTCCTGTCGGGGCTGGGGCTGTCGCTGGGCCAGTCGGGCGGCGACCCGACGCCGAAGGATTATCAGGCGCTGTCGCAGGCGATCGCCGGGCGCGAAGACGCCGCGCTGCTGCAGACGATGATGCTGCGCTCGATGCAGCAGGCGATCTACACGCCGGTCAACAGCGGCCACTTCGGCCTCGCCTACACCGACTACGCCCACTTCACGTCGCCGATCCGCCGTTATCCCGACCTGTTGAACCACCGCGCCATCAAGGCGGTGCTGTCGAAGACGCGCTACGAGCCGCAGGTGCTGGCGCTCGCCGCCGAGACCTTCGCTGCGGCGCAGGCGGCGGCCGCGTCGAAGGCGGCTGCATCGAACGCAGGTGCGCGCCACGGCGCGAGGGGTGGCGACGCGTCGGCAGCGGGTGCGGGCGCGCCGGCCGCGCGTGGGGCGGCATCGAAGGGGGCGGGCGGCGGGGCGTGGGAGCAGCTCGGCATCGTCTGCTCGGCGAACGAGCGACGCGCGGACGAGGCGACGCGCGACGTCGAGGCGTGGCTCAAGTGCGAGTACATGCGCGAGCGGGTCGGCGAGGAGTTCCGCGGGCGGATCACCGGCGTCGCGCCCTTCGGCATCTTCGTGACGCTCGAGACGCTGTACGTCGAGGGGATGGTGCACGTGTCCGAGCTCGGCGCCGAATATTTCCAGTACAACGAGGCCAGCCACGAGATGCGTGGCGAACGCACGGGCAAGCGCTACAGGCTGACCGACGAGATCGACGTGCAGGTCGCGCGTGTCGACATGGAAGGTCGCCGCATCGAGTTCCGGCTGATCGGCAGCGACGGGCCAACGTCGCACGGTCGCGGCGACGCCGACGGCCGCGGCGCATCGAGATCGTCGACGCAACGACAGGCGGGCCGCGGCGGCGAGGCCGCGTCGGGCAAGCGGGGGGCGACGCGTGCGGGCAAGTCGCGCGGCGACGCGTCGTCGACCGGCGGCGGCGATTCGCCGAACCCTTCGCATCGCAAGGCGCAGGGCGGGCGCGGTTCCGGCAAGCGCGGGCGCAGCGGCTCGAGGGGGCGCTGACGCGATGGTGCTGAGCGGTTTTCACAGCGTCACCGCGCGACTGCGACAGGCGCCGCAGACGATGCGCGAGCTCTTTCTCGACCGCGACCGCGTCGATGCGCGCGCGCGCGAACTGATGCGGCTGGCCGAATCGTGCGGCGTCGAGGTCAGGGTCGTGCCGGCCGCGCGTCTCGATCGCATGTGCCGCGGCCAGCGGCATCAGGGCGTCGTCGCGATGGTCGATGTCGAGGTGCCGGCGCGCGGCCTCGCCGGCTTGCTCGAGGAACTGGCGCGCCAGCGGGTCGATCCGCTGCTGCTGCTGCTGGACGGTGTCACCGACCCGCGCAACCTCGGCGCCTGCCTGCGCGTCGCCGACGGCGCGGGCGCGCACGCCGTGGTCGCCCCGAAGGACCACTCGTGCGGGCTGACCGACGCCGCCGTCCACACCTCGAGCGGTGCGGCCGAGCACGTGCCGTTCATCAGCGTGACGAATCTGGCGCGCACGATCGAGGACCTGCAGCTCGCCGGTCTGCGGGTCGTCGGCACCGCCGACGATTCGGGACAGTCGTTGTACGACGCGCCGCTCGACGGGCCGCTGGCGTGGGTGCTCGGCTCGGAGGACAAGGGCATCCGGCGTCTCGTTCGCGAGCAGTGCGACGCGCTGGTCTCGATCCCGATGCTGGGTGCGTGCGAGAGTCTGAACGTGTCGGTGGCCGCCGGGGTCGTGCTCTACGAGACGGTACGCCGGCGCATCGCGCGGCAGCCCTGAGATTCAGCGCGATCGCGGGTGGCGTTGGCGCCAGACCCACGGCGGGATCGGCTCGGGATCGCGCCACAGGCCGAGGCGCAGGCGCTGCGCGTCGCGCTCCGCCGCGTCGTAGCGGCCGCGGCGCGACGGCGGCATCTCCTCGGCGTAGCGACGATAGAACCACGCCCACCCGGCGGCGACCTGGGCGTGGCCGACGTCGACCAGTGCGGAACCCGCCGCGTCGCCGGACGCGACGAACACGTGCGCGACGAGGCGCCCGTAGCGGTCGGTCTTCGCGATCTCGAGCCAGACCGGCCGCGTGCCGATCAGCTCGTGCAGGTTGCGGCGTGCGCGGTCGGCCCATGCCTGACGCCGTTCGGGCGCGTCGATGCCCCCGATGCGGACGCCGCTTCGCCGGCCGTCGGCGAGGCGTGCCTCGAAGGAGTCGCCGTCGGCGATGCGCACGACGCGGGCCGCGACGAGGTGCGCCCGATCGGGCACGCCCGGGGTACCGCCTGCGCCGTTGAGCGAGCCGCGGTCGCAACCGGCGGCGCCCGCCACGACCAGCGCCGACAGCGCGACGACCGCGAAGCGCCGCGCGAGGCGGACGGCCGTCGATCGTTCGCTCGTGGACATCGGCCGCACGATAACACCCCGTACGACGACGAGCCGCCCTGCGTCGCGACCGTGCGTCCTACGCCATACTGCCGAACCGCGGTTCGTGTCGCGACATCAACGGAGTCCCGCCCCAATGCGTTCCACGATGCTGTTCCTTCACCTGATCGGCGTCGTCGCCTGGGTCGGCGGCATGCTGTTCTCGGTCACCTGCCTTCGGCCCTCGGTCGGGGTCGTGCCGGCGCCCGAGCGCGCGCGCCTCATGGCGTCGGTGCTGCGTCGCTTCTTCAACCTCGTCGCGATCGCACTGCTGCTGATCTGGACGAGCGGCCCGTGGCTCTGGAGCCGGATCCCGGCATCCGCGGTACCGCTCGGCTGGTACCTGATGCTGTGCATCGCGGTGGTGATGTCGCTGGTGTTCGCCTGGCTGCGACTCGCGCTGCTCGGTCGCCTGGACCGCGCGATCGCGAACGGACCGCCGGAGGCGATCGCCGCGGTGCTCGCCGCGATCCATCGGCTCGTCGTCACGAACCTGACGCTCGGCCTGCTCGCGATCGCCGCGGTGAAGTTCGTCTGAACACGCTGCCTGTCGTCCGACCGCAACGACCGTTCGTTGCGGCGGCACCGACTGCGTGCGCCGCAGCGTGGTTTTCCGGACGCCTGCGACGCGTGCTGCCCGACTGCGCTGTAAGGTCGTCGCATCCGGCGCGCAGGTCCGATTCCGAAAGGCGACACCCAGCGCGCATGTCGACGTGCCACAGGCGGAGGTCGCAACCCATGAAACGCATCGCATCCCTGATCGTCCTCCCGGCGGTGATCGTTCCCGCGCTCGCGCTTGCGCAGGCGTCCGACGCGCCGAAGGGCAGTTCGCTATACACGCCGTCGAGCAAGGCGCAAGGCGCCGCACCGGCGGCGCGGGGGAGCGCCGCGCCGGCCGAGGCCGTCCCCGCGCGGCGCGCGCCGGCGAAATCGACGAAGAAGGCCGACGCGAAGGCCAAGGGCAGGAAGAACGGCAAGGCGGGTGCGGCCGACGCGATCGCGTTGAACGGGCGGTGGCAGGACAGCCAGTGCATCCCGCTCGCCGCCGCCGCTGCCGCCGCGGCGAGCTCGGCGTCGGCGTCGCGGCTCTACGTGCTGCGCCGCTACGAGTTCTCCGATCGGCACAAGGCGTGGACGCTGTCCGCCGACGTCTTCGACAGCGAACGCTGCAACGTCGCATCCAAGCTGCTGACCTACACCGGCGGCGGCAGCTTCGCGGTGACCGGGCCGTCGCCGGTCGGCAAGCAGGTCTTCGACGCGACCTTCACCGCCACCCGCTGGCAGGCGACGCCGTTCTCGCGCGATGGCACGCTGATGCTGTTCAACGCCCGCTGCGGCCGCGGCGATTTCGTCGAAGGCCACACGCTCGATCTCGGGCGCAGCGGGTGTCCGGTCCTCGGGATCGCGTCGATCGACCGGGTCGGGTCGCAGAGCGAACTGGTGCGCATCGCCGACGGCAAGTTCTACCTCGGCGCGAGGTCCTTCGTGCCGGGCTACGCCGACGAGCGGCCGACGCAACTGAGCGGCTACGGGCTGACGCGGCTCTGAGGCGCGCGGCGATCGGCCTGGCGAGGCGTCTCGCGACCTTCGTCGCCGTCGGCACCTCGGCGGCGCTGGTCCACCTGGGCACCGTCGTGCTGCTCGTCGAGTCGGCGATCGCGTCGCCGCTGCGGGCGAACGTCGTCGGCTGGCTCGCCGCGCTCGTCGTGTCCTTCGCCGGGCACCGCAGGTACACCTTCGCCGACGCGACGACGGGCCTGTCGCGCTCGCTGCGCCGCTTCTTCGTGATCTCGGGCTGCGGCTTCGTGGTGAATCAGGCCGCCTACGCGGCCCTGCTCGCGCGCGACGCGCTCGCGTACGATCTCGCGCTCGCGGTGGTGCTGGTGACGGTCGCGGTGGCGACCTACGTCGCCAGTCGGCTGTGGGCCTTCGGCGCCCGCTGAGTCGCCGGGGCAGCGGAACGGGCCGCCAGCCGCGCGACCTTCGCCGGCGTCAGCGCCGCCCGCCGAAGCGCCCCGAGCGTCCGCCGAACGACCCGCCGAACCGATAGCCGATCCAGCCGCCGATCAGGCCCCCGAGGTGCGCGAAATGTGCGACGCCGGCCTGCGTGCCGGTGACGCCGAGAAAGAGCTCGAGCCCGGCGTACAGCGCGACGAAGACCGGCGCGGGCAGCGGGATCGGCGGAAACAGCAGCATCACGCGATTGCGGGGGAAGACCAGCGCGTACGCGAGCAGGATGCCGAAGACCCCCGCCGACGCGCCGATCACCGGCACCCCGTCGGCACCGAGCATCGTGCCCACCAGAAGGTGCGCGATCCCGCCGGTGACGACCGCGCTGAAGAAGGTGAGCGCCAGCCGCTGGCTGCCCCACACGCGCTCGATCTGGCTGCCGAACATCCACACCGCGAACATGTTGAACGCGATGTGGAAGAAATCGCCGTGCAGGAAGCTGTAGCTCACGAGCTGCCACGGCGCATCCCACGGCAGCGCGCCGAGGCCCTTGCCTTCGCCGGGCCACAGCGCCAGCCACGTGAGCATCTCGCCAGGGAACGAGGCCTGGAGCAGGAAGCCGATCACGTTGGCGAGAAGCAGGCCCTGGACGAATGGTGGCACGCTGGAGAATCCGCTCGAAGTGGCCCGGTGGACCGACGACCGATGGTACCCCGTGGCCACCGGGCGCCGGCACTCAGCGTTCCTGCTCCATCAGCAGGAAGGTGTTGTAGGCATTCATGCGGTTCGCCGCGTCGAACAGCGGCAGATGCGAGAAGCGCGACCAGTCGGTGGCGCGATAGGCGTCGTCGAAGGGCTCGAGGTTTCGCGCCGCCTCGCGCATCGCGTCGCGAAGGTACTGCAGGTAGTCGCGGGTCAGCGTCAGGTCCGCCCTGGGCTCGTGCGAGCTGGCGCCGTGCCCGGGCACGATCGTGTCGACGTCGAACCGCAGCAGCCGGTCGATCGACTCGATCCAGTGGCGGCTGTCGGCGTTGCCGACGAACGGGATGCGGCCGCGGAACACCAGGTCGCCGGCGAAGAGCACGCGCGACTCCGGCACCCAGACCGCCAGGTCTTCCGGCGTGTGCGAAGGCCCCACCGGCTCGAGCACGAAGTGCGTGCCGCCGATCTCCAGCGTCGTCGGCCCGTCGATGTACCGGGTCGCGTCGACGAGCCTGGTGTTCTCGTCGACGAAGGGCCAGAGGTCCTTCCGGCTCGCCTCGAGCCGCTGGCGCGCGGTCTCGGAATTCAGGTAGGCGCGGGCCTCGCGGTGCGCGATCGAGGTCGCGCCGAGCGCGTCGAACACCTGCAGGCCGTAGACGTGGTCGGCGTGATAGTGCGTGAGGATCACGTGCGAGATCGGCTTGTCGGTGATGCCACGGATCACGTCGACCAGGCGTTCGGCGAGCGGCGGCGAGCCGAGCGCGTCGATGACGACGACCGAGGTGTCGGTGACGACGAAGCCGGCGTTCGAGATGAAGTTCCGGTTGGCCGACGAACCCATCGCCGACTCGCCCTCGACGAACCACGCGCGCTCGCCGACCTGGACCGGCACCATCTCGGGTCCGGCCGCGCGCACGGTCAGCGGCGCCGCGAGCGACGCGACGAGGCAGAGCACGAGGACGCGGCACGCGAGCAGCGCGCGTCGGACCATATCAGGATATGCTGATATCCGGATCTTCATGCGTCGATGGTAGCGCAGCGCGGTCGCGCACGCTTCTCGCGGCGAAGTGCGGGCCACCGCGATGCCCGGCCGTGCCGCGGGGGGCCGTTGGGGCGCCGGTCTTGTCGGAAAGCTTGTCAAATCCGCGGCAAGACATTATTTTTGACGCTCGGGCGTCACCGGCCCGATCGGGACCGCGCCTGCCTCCGGGTCCCGCTCCTCTGTCCGTCCAACCGCACGAAGGAGAACACCGATGCCCCCGCACCCCCACACGGGCGACGATCGCCCGCTGCCGAGCACCGTCAGGCTACCCGGCCCCGCCGGCTACTCGCTGCGCGTCGGCGCAGACGTCTACCAGATGTTCGCGAGCACGCTGCGCCGCCTGCTGCCCGCACGGGCGCCGGGGCTGACGCAGGCGGAGATCCGTCGGCGCATGGCCGAGCGGCTGCCGGCCTCGGTTGCCTCGGACGCGGCGCAGTCGGCGTGGCTGACGAACATGGTGCACCGGGACCTGGTCGCCCGGTCGGAGCTCGCGCGAGAGCAGGGGCACCCGGCGCGATGGGTGCGCGTCAGGCGCCGGGCTCAACCGACGATGCCGATCTGCCAGGGCACGAATTCGTTGTCGCCCAGGCCGAGCCGTTCGCTCGCGGTCGATTGACCCGACGCGGTCGCGAGGAACAGCGCGAAGATCTTCTCGCCCATCGACGCGATCGTGTCGTCGCCGTCGAGGATGCTGCCGCAGTTGATGTCCATGTCGTCGGACAGCCGTTCGTACATCGGCGTGTTGGTCGCGAGCTTGATGCAGGGCGCCGGCTTGGACCCGAACATCGAGCCGCGGCCGGTGGTGAAGGCGATCAGGTTCGCGCCGCCGGCGATCTGGCCGGTGGCCGAGACCGGGTCGTAGCCGGGCGTGTCCATGAACACCAGCCCTTTTGCCGTCACCGGTTCGGCATATCGGTAGACGGCCATCAGCGGCCCGGTGCCGCCCTTCATCGACGAGCCGAGCGACTTCTCGAGGATGTTCGCGAGCCCGCCCGCCTGGTTGCCCGGACTCACGATGCCGTTGATCTGCACGTCGCGCCCGACCGCGTAGACGTCCTTCCACCAGCGGATCCGCTCGATCAGCTGCTCGCCGATCGCCCGGCTCGCCGCGCGCCGCGTCAGCGTGTGCTCGACGCCGTAGATCTCCGGCGTCTCGGACAGGATCGCGGTCCCGCCGTGCTGTGCCAGCAGGTCGACCGCGGCGCCGAGGGCCGGGTTCGCGGTGATCGACGAGAAACCGTCCGAGCCGCCGCACTGCAGGCCGATGCACAGGTGGCTCGCCGGCACCGGCTCGCGCACCACCGCGTTCGCCTCGGGCAGCAGTGCCTTCACCGCGTCGATGCCGGCGGCGATCGTGCGCGTGGTGCCGCCGTCGTCCTGCATCACGAAGGTGTGGAGCCGGGGGCCGGGCGCGAGCGATTCGGCCTCGAGCAGGCCGCCGAGCTGGTTGCGCTCGCAGCCGAGCCCGACGATCAACGCCGCGGCGAGGTTCGCATGCCGGGCGAAGCCCGCGAGCGTTCGCCGCAGCAGGTGCATCGGTTCGGACGCGAGTTCCATCCCGCAGCCGAGCACGTGGCTGAATGCGACCACGCCGTCGACGTTCGGATAATCGGCGAGGCGCTCGGGGGTGAACCAGTCGGCGATGCGGCGAACGACGGTCGACGAACAGTTCACCGTCGACAGGATCCCGATGTAGTTGCGCGTGGCGACGCGCCCGTCGGCGCGGCGGATGCCCATGAAGGTCGCGCGATCGGCGACCGGCACGGCCTCGACCGGTCGATAGTCCGCGCTCCACGCGTAGTCGCGGTCGAACTCGCGGAACGCGACGTTGTGCGTGTGCACGAGCGTGCCCGGCGCGATGTCGGCGGCGGCGAAGCCGACCGTCACGTTGTACTTGACGATCGCCTCGCCCTTGGCGATCGCGCGCGCGGCGATCTTGTACCCGGCCGGGATCTGGCTGCGACTGCGGATCGGCGACGCGTCGTCCGAGACGATCGGCGTGCCCATCGGCACGTCGATTCGCGCGACCCAGACGTTGTCGGCCGGGTGCAGCCGAAGGACGGGACCGATCGAGGATTTCGACGAGAGTTCGAGCATGGCCGGTCGTGCTCCGATGGGCGGGCGTCGATGGTAGCGCGCCGATCGTGGCCCGGGCGCGCCGCGATGCGGCAAACAAACTTGCAATGCCCCTGCGATGCGCAAAGGAATTTGCGGGCTCGTGTTCCACCGTCTGCCATCCTGTCGGCAAGACCCCGAGTCGGTATTCGGCGCGCAACGCACGCGCCGGACCGTCGTGCCCGCGGAGACCTCCCGATGACGCCAGCATGAGCTCGCTGCCCGCCGCGCCTCGCTCGCTCGAGCACCTGCGCGCGCTGGTCGACCGCATCCGCAGCGGTGAATCGGGTCCGCGTATCGGCGGACGCGCACTCGCCGCGCTCGACGCGATCGTCGCGACCCCCCAGATCGCCGCGATCTCGTCGATCTCGGAGCTCGCGGCGGCGAACGGCGTCAACGCCTCGACGCTGACCCGCCTGTCGCAGCGCCTCGGCTACTCCGGATTCAACGCGTTCCAGGACGTTTTCCGCCAGCAGTTGTCGCGCACCGCGGCGGCGCCCGACGCCGCCTGCCGCGCGGCCGGCGTGCGGCCGCGCGGCGCCGACGGCGGCGCCGCGCGCGACGCCGATGCGGGCCTGCTCGCGATGTGCATCGCCAACGAGGAGATCGGCAACATCCGCGCCACGCTCGAGGGCGCCGGATCACGTGCGCTGTCGGGGCTCGCCGACCGCCTGATGCGCGCGCGCCGTGTCCGGGTAGCCGGGGCGAACGCGACGCACGGTGCCGCGGCGCAGCTCGAGCACGGGCTGGGCCTGCTGCGCGACGACGTCGACCGGCTCGAGGCCGGCGCGCCCGGTCTTGCGCACGCGCTGTCGGCGCTCGACGGCGACGACCTGCTCGTCGTGCTCGACCTCGCGCCGCACGCGCGCGCGGTCGTCGAGCTCGTCCGTTCGGCGGTACGGCTCAAGATCCCCCATGTCGTGCTGTGCGACCGGCACGATCCGGCGTTCGGCGCGAACGCGGCGCAGGTCGTCGTGTGCCGCAGCGGTGGATCGGCATTTCCCGCGGCGACCGCGTCGATGAGCTTCGCGATCGAGGTCGTGCTCGCGATCGCGTTGCGCAGGCTGGACACGCGGGGCCGCCGCGAGCTGCTTCGTCGCCAGCGGCGCGTCGCCGAACTCGAGGCCCCCGCGGGCCGGCAGTCCGCGCCGGCGGTACGCCGGCATCGAAGCAGTCCTCAAGCTGTCAGACCCTGAAAGGAGAACAGAGATGAAATCGAGATTCGCTTCACTCGGCGGCGCACTCGCGCTCGCCGTCGGCGCAACGCTGGCCGCGTCTGCGCCGGCACACGCGCAGCAGAAGTTCATCACCATCGGCACCGGCGGCGTCACCGGGGTGTACTACGCCGCCGGGGGTGCGATCTGCCGGCTCGTGAACAAGGACCGCAAGCAGCACGGCATCCGCTGCTCGGTCGAATCGACCGGCGGCTCGATCTACAACATCAACACGATCCGCGCCGGCGAACTCGACATGGGTGTCGCGCAGTCAGACTGGCAGTACCACGCGGTCAACGGCACGAGCAGCTTCAAGGACCAGGGCCCGTTCAAGGACCTGCGCGCGGTCTTCTCGCTGCATCCGGAGCCGTTCACCGTGCTCGCCCGGAAGGAGGCGAACATCAAGTCCTTCGAGGACCTGAAGGGCAAGCGCGTGAACGTCGGCAACCCGGGTTCGGGCACGCGCGCGTCGATGGAGGAACTGCTGCAGGCGCTCGGCTGGAAGCTCTCGAGCTTCTCGCTCGCCTCCGAGCTGAAGGCCGACGAGCACGGCGCCGCGCTGTGCGACAACAAGATCGACGCGTTCTTCTACGGCGTCGGCCATCCGTCGGCGAACATCCAGGATCCGACGACGACCTGCGGCGCGAAGCTGGTGCCGCTCACCGGCAAGGCGGTCGACGACCTGGTCAGCAAGAACCCGTACTACGCGAAGGCACAGATCCCGGGCGGCATCTACGCCGGCAACAAGGAGCCGACGCAGACCTACGGCGTGCTCGCGACGATGGTGTCGTCGACCAAGACCTCGCCGGAGCTGGTCTACCAGGTCGTGAAGGCCGTGTTCGAGAACTTCGAGGACTTCAAGAAGCTGCATCCGGCGTTCGCGAACCTGAAGCCCGAGAACATGATCAAGGACGGCCTGTCGGCGCCGCTGCACGACGGCGCCGCGAAGTACTACAAGGAAAAGGGCTGGATCAAGTAGCGACGGCACGAACGCGCCGGTCCGCCCGCGCGGCGGACCGGCCAACCGGGGAACGACATGATCGAGAGCAAGGACGGCCTGTCCGGTCCCGGCCGGGGCACGCCTGACGACGTCGCCGACCGGGGCAAGCTGCAGGAGATGGTCGCCGAGGCCGATACCGGTGGCCGGAACCCGATCGGCGCGACGGCGAAGATCATCACGGCCGTGGCGCTGCTGTGGTCACTGTTCCAGCTGTGGTACGCGTCGCCGCTCCCCTACCAGCTCGGCGTATTCGTGTTCAACTCGACCGAGGCGCGCTCGATCCACCTCGCGTTCGCGATCTTTCTCGCGTTCACCGCGTATCCGGCGTTCAGGCGGTCGCCACGCGCGCACGTGCCGGTCACCGACTGGGCCTTCGCGATCGTCGGCGCGCTCTGCGCAGCCTACATCTGGCTGTTCTACGCGCAGCTCTCCACGCGCCCAGGCCAGCCGACGACGATCGACCTGGTCGTCGCGGTCCTCGGCATGCTGCTGCTGCTCGAGGCGACCCGCCGGGTGCTCGGCCCGCCGATGACGGTCGTCGCGCTGGTCTTCCTCGCGTACATGTTCGGCGGGCCCTACATGCCCGACATGATCGCGCACAAGGGCGCGTCGCTGAACAAGGGGATGTCGCACCAGTGGCTCACGACCGAGGGCGTGTTCGGCATCGCGCTCGGAGTATCGACGTCGTTCATCTTCCTGTTCGTGCTGTTCGGCTCGCTGCTCGACAAGGCCGGGGCCGGCAACTACTTCATCAAGAGCGCGTTCGCGCTGCTGGGGCACATGCGCGGCGGGCCGGCGAAGGCGGCGGTCGTTTCCTCGGCCGCGACCGGCATCATCAGCGGCTCGTCGATCGCCAACGTCGTGACGACCGGCACCTTCACGATCCCACTGATGAAGCGCGTCGGCTACCGTCCCGACCAGGCCGGCGCGGTCGAGGTGTCCAGTTCGGTCAACGGGCAGATCATGCCGCCGGTGATGGGCGCGGCCGCGTTCCTGATGGTCGAGTACGTCGGCATCCCGTACACCGAGGTGATCAGGCACGCGTTCCTCCCGGCGATCATCTCGTACATCGCGCTGTTCTACATCGTGCACCTCGAGGCGCTGAAGGCCGACCTGGTCGGGCTTCCGCGCCGCGGGAGCGCGACCTTCGCGCAGCGGCTGCTGGCGTTCGCGATGACGGTGCTGGGACTGATCATCCTGGCCGGCGTCGTGTACTACGGCATCGGCTGGATCAAGGCCGTCGCCGGCGACGGCGCGATCTACCTGATCGGCGTGCTCGTCGCGGCAGCGTACCTCGGCCTGCTCTGGTACGGCTCGCGACAGCCCGAGCTCGAGCTCGACGACCCGGACGCGCCGGTGTTCGAGCTGCCCGAGACGGGGCCGACGCTCAAGTCGGGGCTGCACTACCTGCTGAGCGTCGTCGTGCTGATCTGGTGCCTGATGATCGAGCAGATGTCGCCGGGTCTGTCCGCTTTCTGGGCCACGCTGTTCATGATCGTGATCATGCTCACGCAGCGCCCGATCATCGCGATGTTCCGCGGACGCGGCTCCCCGGGCGCCGCGCTGCGCCAGGGCTGGGACGACCTGCTCGACGGTCTCGTCGTCGGCGCACGGAACATGATCGGCATCGGCGTCGCGACCGCGGCGGCCGGCATCATCGTCGGCACCGTGTCGCTGACCGGCGTCGGTCTGGTGATGACCGAGCTGGTCGAGCTGGTGTCGGGCGGCAGCCTGATCCTGATGCTCGTGCTGGTCGCGATCATCAGCCTCGTGCTCGGCATGGGGCTGCCGACGACAGCCAACTACATCGTCGTCTCGACGCTGATGGCGCCGGTGATCGTCGAGCTCGGTGCGCAGAACGGGCTCATCGTGCCGCTGATCGCGGTCCACCTGTTCGTCTTCTACTTCGGCCTGATGGCCGACGTGACGCCACCGGTCGGCCTCGCGTCCTTCGCCGCGGCGGCGATCGCGCGCACCGACCCGATCAAGACCGGCGTGACCGCGTTCTTCTACAGCATGCGCACGGCGATCCTGCCGTTCCTGTTCATCTTCAACACGCAGCTGCTGCTGATCGGCCTGGATGGCCCGCTGCACCTGACCCTCACGGTGGCGAGCGCCACCGTCGCGATGCTCGTGTTCGCCGCGGCGACGCAGGGCTACTTCCTCGTTCGCAGTCGCGTGTGGGAGACGCTGGCGCTGCTGCTCGTGACCTTCACGCTGTTCCGGCCGGGCTTCTGGTGGGACATGGCGTTCCCGCCATTCGAGCGCAAGCCGGCGGCCGAGCTGATGCAGGTCGTCGGGTCGGCGCCGAAGGACGAGCGCCTTCGCCTGCTCGTGGAGGGCACGACGATCGAGGGCGACGAGGTCAGCAAGGGCGTGCTGCTGCCGCTCGGCGACCCGGCGCCGGCCGCGCAGCGGCTGCGCTCGGCGGGCCTGACGCTGATGACGCTCGGCGGCGACGTCAGCGTCGGGTCGGTCGCGTTCGGCAGCACCGCCGAGAAGCTCGGGCTCGAACAGGGCTTTAGGATCACCGCGATGGAACTGCCGGCCGAGCGCCCCGACAAGGAGTGGATGTTCATTCCGGCGCTGGCGCTGCTCGCGCTGGTCGTCTGGTTGCAGTTGCGCAGGCGCCCCGGCGGCGGCCGCTCCGGGACGACCGACGCACGAACCTCGGGCGCCGTCGCATAATCCGCGTGATGAACCACGTCTTCCACCGCGATACCCGCATCTCGTACCCGGTCGCCGTCGCCGGCGACGGCGCCTACCTCGTCGACTCGAACGGCAGGCGCTACCTCGACGCGAGCGGCGGCGCCGCGGTGTCGTGCCTCGGGCACAGCCATCCGAAGGTGATCGAGGCGATCCGGCGGCAGGCGGGGGCGCTCGCGTACGCGCACACCTCGTTCTTCACGACGGAGCCGATGGAGCAGCTCGCCGACCTGCTCGTCTCGCTCGCGCCGACCGGCATCGACCGGGTCTACTACGTGTCGGGCGGTTCCGAGGCGATCGAGGCCGCGCTGAAGCTCGCGCGCCAGTACTTCGTCGAGATCGGCGAGCCGCAGCGGCGCCACTTCATCGCGCGGCGCCAGAGCTATCACGGCAACACCCTCGGTGCGCTGGCGGTCGGCGGCAACGCGTGGCGCCAGCAGCAGTTCGCGCCGCTGCTGATCGACGTGGCGCACGTGTCGCCGTGCTACGCGTACCGCGATCAGCGCCCCGACGAGACGCCGCTGCAATACGGCGAGCGGCTCGCGGCCGAACTCGAGGCCGAGATCCGGCGGCTCGGGCCAGAGACCGTGATCGCATTCGTCGCCGAGCCGGTCGTCGGCGCGACACTCGGCGCCGTGCCGGCGGTGCCGGGCTACTTCCGGCGCGTGCGCGAGATCTGCGACGCGCACGGCATCCTGCTGATCCTCGACGAGGTGATGTGCGGCATGGGCCGCACCGGCACGCTGTTCGCCTGCGAGCAGGAGGGCATCACCGCGGACCTGATCACCATCGCGAAGGGCCTGGGCGCCGGGTACCAGCCGATCGGCGCGATGCTGAGCTCGGCGCGGATCCACGACGCGGTCGTGAAGGGCTCAGGCTTCTTCCAGCACGGTCACACCTACCTCGGTCACGCGATCGGCTGCGCCGCCGCGCTCGCCGTGCAGCACGCGATCCGCGACGACGGGCTGCTCGACGCGGTGCGGGCGCGCGGCGAGCAGCTCTCGGCGCGGCTGCACGAGCGGCTCGGCGCGCACCCGCACGTCGGCGACATCCGCGGGCGCGGCCTGTTCGCCGGCGTCGAACTGGTCGAGGACCGCGCGTCGAAGACGCCGTTCGACCCGTCGTGGCGCCTCAACGCGCGGCTCAAGCGCGTCGCGCTGGCGGGCGGGCTGATGTGCTATCCGATGGGCGGCACGATCGACGGCCGCGCCGGCGACCACGTGCTGCTCGCACCGCCGTTCATCGCGGATGCGGACACGATCGACCGGATCGTCGAGCTGCTCGCGACGGCCGTCGACGCGGCGATCGCCGAGGCCCGTGCCGCCGCAGCGGGTGCCGACGGACGACGATGATGCGTTGCGCGCCGGCGCCGGTCACGGCGCTGCTCTTCGACCTGGGCAACGTGCTGATCGAGGTCGACTTCGATCGCAGCTTCGCGCACTGGGCGGCCCGGTCGGGGCTGTCGGCCACGGACCTCAAGACGCGCTACCGCACCGACGCGCACTACGAGCGGCACGAGCGCGGCGAGATCGACGCGCGCCACTACCTCGACGGCGTGCGACGCGAACTCGGGCTCGCGCTCGACGACGCGGCGATGCTCGAAGGCTGGAACGCGCTGCTGCTCGACGAGGTGCCCGGCATCCGCGCGCTGATCGACGCGCTCGATCCCGCGCGCCCGCGCTACGTCTTCAGCAACACCAACGCGGCGCACCACGCGAGTTTCGCGCCGCGCCACGCGGCGCTGCTCGACCGCTTCGAGCGGGTGTTCCTGTCGCACGAGATCGGTCACCGCAAGCCCGAGCGGCAGGCGTTCGCGAAGGTCGTTGCCGCGATCGGGCGGCCGGCCGGCGAGATCCTGTTCTTCGACGACAACGACGCGAACGTCGCCGGCGCACGCGACGCGGGGCTGCACGCGGTGCTCGTGCGCTCGGTCGACGACGTCGCGCGCGGGCTCGAGCGCTTCGGGCTTCGATGACGGGTCGCGCACGCCCGGCGTCGACAGGCGGCCGGCGGGCGCGCCCGGCGGCGGTCGTGGCGTCGGCGATCGCCGCGTCGTCGCTGCTCGCCTGCACCGGCGCCGGCGCACCGCCGCCTGCGCACGACCGGGTCGCGCCAGCGCAGCGCTCACCGATCGCGGCCCCGCGCGGCCTGGCGGTGTTCGAGCGTCACTGCGCGACGTGTCATGCGATCGGCTGCAACCGCGTCGGCCCCCGGCTGGGCGGCGTCGTCGGTCGTGCGGCGGGATCGGTCGCCGACTTCGACGGCTACACGGTCGAGATGCGCTACTCGGGTATCACGTGGACACCCGCACAGCTCGACGAACTGGTGCGCGCGCCGCAGGCGCTGGTCCATCGGAGCTGGATGGAGGCGATCGACCCGGTCACGGATGCCGGCCAGCGCGAGGCGCTGGTCGACTTCATCCGGCGCGGCGACACCTCGGCCGACCGTTGCCCGCCGGCCGCGCCGCCGCCGCGCTGACGCCTCAGTCCATCTGCGTGACGAACTTCGTGACCAGGTAGCCGTCGAAGGTCTCGCTGCCGCCCTCGGACCCGATGCCGCTGTCCTTGATGCCGCCGAAGGGCGTCTCGGGCAGCGCCTGGCCGAAGTGGTTGATGTTGACCATGCCGGCCTCGATGCCGTTCTGCGCGGCGAGCGCGTTCTTCGTCGAGGTGGTGAACACGTACGACGAGAGGCCGTAGGGCAGCGAGTTCGCGCGCCTGAGCACTTCGTCGACGTCCTTGAAGCGCGACATCGGCGCGACCGGACCGAAGGGCTCGGTGGTCATCAGCATCGCGTCGTCGGGCAGGCCGGTCACGACGGTTGGCGCGAAGAAGCTGCCCTTGCTGCCGACGCGTTCGCCACCCACCTCGATCTTGCCGCCGCGCTTCTTCGCGTCCTCGATGAACTGTTCCATCTGCGGCACGCGCCGATCGTGCGCGAGCGGGCCCATGCTCGATTCCGGATCGATGCCGGGCCCGACCTTGACGCGGTTGGTGAACTCGATGAACTTCGCGACGAAGGTCTCGTAGACCTTCTCCTGCACGTAGAAGCGGGTCGGCGCGACGCAGACCTGCCCGGCGTTGCGGAACTTGAAGCCCGACAGCAGCTTGGCCGCGCGTTCGACGTCGGCATCGTCGAAGACGATCACCGGCGAGTGGCCGCCGAGTTCCATCGTGATGCGCTTCATGTGGCTGCCGGCGAGCGCGGCGAGCTGCTTGCCGACGGGTACCGAGCCGGTGAACGAGACCTTGCGCACGATCGGCGACTTGATCAGGTACTCGCTGATCTCGTGCGGCACGCCCCAGACGATGTTCAGCACGCCCTTGGGCAGGCCGGCGTCGTGGAACGCGCGCGCGATCGCGATCACGGCGCTCGGCGCGTCCTCGGGCCCCTTGAGCACGATCGTGCAGCCGGCGCCGATCGCGGCCGCGATCTTGCGGATCGCCTGGTTGTAGGGGAAGTTCCACGGCGTGAACGCGGCGCAGACGCCGACGGGCTCGCGCAGCACCATCTGGCGCACGTTGGGCAGGCGCGGCGGGATCACGCGGCCGTAGATGCGGCGGCACTCCTCGGCGTGCCAGTCGCAGTGGTCCGCGCACGACACGACTTCGCCGATGGCCTCGGCGATCGGCTTGCCCATGTCGAGCGTGATGTTGCGGCCGATGTCCTTCGAGCGCTCGCGCGAGAGCTCGCCGACCTTGCGCAGGATCTTCGCGCGATCGAGCGGCGACGAGTGCTTCCAGGTCTCGAACGCGCGGGCGGCAGCGGCGAGCGCGCGGTCCAGGTCCTTGGTGGTGGCGTGCGGCAGCTGGCCGATGACCTCGCCGGTGGCGGGGTTGGTGACCGGCTGGGTCTTGCGGCCGTCGCCGGCGACGAACTCGCCGTCGATATACAGCGCGAGGTCTTCGTACTTGACGGCTTCGGTGACGGCGGCGTGTTCGCTCGACGCGGGCTTGTTCATGGTGGCATGCTCCTGATGGCGTTCGGATCGATGACGGCAGCCGACGATTGTAGGCCCGATCGCGAACCGGCCGGGCGCCTGCGCGCGGGTGGCCTCAGCCCCGCGCGGGCCTGAACATCGGCAGCTGCGTGCCGTTGTCGGTGGCCCGGAACACGACCTCGACCGCCTGGCCGATCGCGAGCGCGTCGGTGTCGCATTCGACGAGGTTCGTGAGCATCGTCGGCCCTTCGGCCAGCGTGACGAACGCGACGACGTACGGCGGCGTCGCGCGCGCCATCACGCTGAACGCATGGATCTCGCCCTTGCCGCTCGCATCCCGCCATTCGGTATTGGCGCTGAAGCAGTGCGGGCAGATCGCGCGGGGGTACCAGTGGGTCCTGCCGCAGTCGCGGCAGTAGCGCAGCGTGAACCGCCCCTGCTTCGTCGCGTCCCAGAACGCGGCGGTTTCGGGGTTCGGCACCGGCGAGGCGAGCGTGCGGTCGGTGATGAGCGTCATGGTCGGGGCTCCTGTACGG
Organism: Lautropia sp.; assembly: GCA_050248115.1. GTDB lineage: Bacteria > Pseudomonadota > Gammaproteobacteria > Burkholderiales > Burkholderiaceae_E > Lautropia. Next base: position 150,399 of record JBFWSZ010000002.1, on the reverse strand, counting down.
TGGTCGGCCGGGTCATTCGCGCTCGAGGATCAGCACCGAGCCGCCGCTGCGCGCGCCGAGCACGCCGCCGTTGCCCGACGCGAGCGCCAGGCCGCAGTCGCGGACCTGCACGGCGGGGTGCGCCTCGCCGCGCAGCTGTCGAACCGCCTCGATGACCTTGGTCATGCCGCCCCGGTTCGCGGGATGGTTGTTGCACAGCCCGCCGCCGTCGGTGTTGAACGGCAGCCTGCCGTGCCCCGAGATCAGGTTGCCGTCCTGCACGAAGCGGCCGCCTTCGCCCTTGGCGCAGAAGCCGAGATCCTCGAGCTGCAGCAGCACGGTGATCGTGAAGCTGTCGTAGATCGACGCGTAGCGGATGTCGGCGGGCTTCACCCGCGCCTCGGCGAATGCCTCGCGGCCGGCGACCGCGAGCCCGGTGGTCGTCAGGTCGACGTCGCCGGCGAAGCCGTGCCAGATCGATTCGCCGCTGCCGATCAGCTTGACCACCGGACGCTTAAGCGTCCGCGCGATCTCGGGGCTCGTGACGACGAGCGCGCCGCCGCCGTCGCTGATCACGCAGCAGTCGAGCCGGTGCAGCGGCGCGGCCACCATCGGCGAATCGAGCACGTCCTGCACGGTGACGACGTTCGTCAGCATCGCATGGGGGTTGTGCTGCGCGTGGGTCGACGCTGCGACCTTGATCCACGCGAGCTGCTCGCTCGTCGTGCCGTACTGGTGCATGTGCCGTTGGGCGCACATGCCGTAGCCGTTGACGTTGGTCATGCCGTACGGGAATTCCCACTGGGCGTCCGGCTGGTTCGGGTCGCGCTGGCGCGGCGCGGTGCCGGTGGGCATGCCGTCGCTGCGCGGCCGCCCGGCGAGCGTGATCAGCGCGACCCGGCAGCGGCCCGCGGCGATCGCGTCGGCGGCGTGCGAGACCAGCGACAGGTACGAGGCGCCGCCGATGTCGGTCGCGTCGACGTGCCGCACGCGCAGGTTCAGGTAGTCGACCATCGAGAACGGCCCCATGCCGGGCGCATCGCCGGCACAGAAGTAGCCGTCGACGTCGGTGTGCGACAGGCCCGCGTCCTTCAGCGCGCCGGCCGCGACCTCGGCGTGCAGCTGGGCGACGGACTTGTCGGGCGCCTTGCGGGTCGGGTGTTCGTAGGCGCCGACGATGCAGGCGCGGGCGGTTCTGCTGGACATGGGCTCTCCGTCCTGGGGCGAACGCGTATCGTACTGGAAGCGTCCGGCGCCGGATTTCGAAAGCGCGCGGCAGTACACTCGCCGCGAGGGCGATATCCGTCGCCCGCGGCAGCACCAACGAGGAGGCACACGATGGCCTTGCACATGCAGCACGCGGCCCGCGGCGGCCAGCGGGAGCTGCCGCTCACCGACGCCGAGCGGGCGGCCCGTGTCGAGCTCGCGGCCTGCTATCGCATCTTCGACCAGCTCGGCTGGACCGAGATGATCTTCAACCACGTGACCCTTCGGGTGCCCGGACCCGAGCGCGTGTTCCTGATCAACCCCTTCGGCCTGCGTTACGACGAGGTGTGCGCGTCCAACCTCGTCGCGGTCGACATCGAGGGCAACCCGGTGCGCCCGGGACAGGCGCCGATCAACCGCGCCGGCTTCGTCACGCACAGCGCGATCCACGGCAGCGTCGAGGGCGCGCACTGCGTGATGCACACCCACACCACCACCGGCTGCGCGGTCGCCAGCCTCGAGGCCGGGCTTTCGCACGATTCGTTCTACGGCGCGCAGCTCACCGGCGGCGTCGCCTACCACGACTTCGAAGGCGTGACGGTCAACCCGGCGGAACGCGAGCGGATGCTCGCGAGCATCGGCTCGAAGAAGGCGGTGATCCTGCGAAACCACGGGCTCCTGTCGATCGGCGCGACGCTCCCCGAAGCGTTCATGTGGCTGTGGACGCTGCAGCGCGCCTGCGACATCCAGATCGCCGCGGCGGCGGCCGGGCCGATGCGCAGGGTTCCGGACGTGGTGCGCGCGCAGACCGTGCGCGAGAAGGGCCCCGACGAAGCGGTGCTCTGCGACATGGTGTACGCGGCGCTTCGTCGCAAGGTCGACGCGCTCGACCCCTCTTATCGCGACTGAGCCGTCGGCCGGGGTGCGCCGGGGTGCGCCGCGGGCCGATCGCGCGCATCCGATCCGAATCGAATCCGAAGGAGGAACTGCTGCAATGGACATCAAGGGCAAGGTCGTCGTCGTGACCGGTGGCGGCTCGGGAATCGGCAAGGCGATGTGCGAGGCGTTCGCGCAGGCCGGGGCGGAGGGCGTCGTCGTCGCCGACCTCGACGAGGCCAGCGCGAACGCGGTGGCCGGCGCGATCGGCGGGGTGGCGGTGCAGGTCGACGTGGCGTCGCAGCCGTCGGTGCAGGCGCTCGTCGACGCGGCGACCCGGCGATTCGGGCGCATCGACGTCTTCTGCTCGAACGCCGGCGTGATCCTGCGCGGCGGACCCGATCACACGCCGGCCGAGTGGCAGTGGATCTGGGAGATCAACGTGCTCGCGCACGTGCACGCCGCGAACGCGGTGCTGCCGCAGATGCTCGCGCGCGGCGAGGGCTACCTGCTGAACACGGCGTCGGCGGCCGGGCTGCTCAGCCAGGTCGATTCGGCCGGCTACGCGACGACCAAGCACGCCGCGGTCGGCTTCGCCGAGTGGCTGTCGATCGCCTACGGCGACAAGGGCATCCGGGTCAGCTGCCTGTGCCCTCAGGGCGTGCTCACGCCGATGCTGCTCGGCAAGGACGGCAAGCGCGACGGCTTCCTCACACCCACCGCGGTCACCCCCGAACGCGTCGCCCAGGACGTGATCCGGGCGATGAAGGACGAGACCTTCCTCGTGCTGCCGCATCCCGAGGTGAAGACCTTCATGCAGCGCAAGACCGCCGACTACGATCGCTGGCTCGGCGGCATGCGGCGGCTGCGCGAGAAGGTGATGGCGGGGATCCAGCCGGTGATCAAGGGTTGAGCGACCGCCGCACGCGCAGGGCGCCGGCGCGGCGCGTCGACGCGCCGCCGGCGGTCGCGTCGGTGACGTCGGCGGCGTCGGTGACGTCGGTGACGTCGCGGTGATCGTCGGCGAGCTCGATCTCGGCGCGCGCGCGATCGCCGCCGCGTTCGGCGCGCTGATGCTCGGCGGGCTGATCAAGGGCGCGACCGGCGCCGGCGCGCCGGTGATCGCAGTGCCGGTCATCGCGGCCTTCGCCGACGTGCGGCTGGCGATCCTGACGATGGTCGTGCCGAACCTGTTCGCGAACCTGTGGCAGGCGCGGCAGTACTACGCGCGCCGCCCGCCGGGCCTGCTCGCGTGGTCCTTCGCCGCGGGCGGCGCGATCGGCGCATGGCTCGGCACGCAGCTGCTCGTGCGCCTGCCCGAGCGCTGGCTGATGCTGGCGGTGGGCGTGGCGCTGCTCGCGTACATCGCGCTGCGGGTGTTCGTGCCGGAATTCCGGCTTGCGCCGCGCACCGCGCTGCGCATCAGCTTTCCCGCCGGACTGCTCGGCGGCGCGCTGCAGGGCGCCGCCGGCATCTCGGCGCCGGCGTCGGTCAGCTTCGTCAATGCGATGCGGCTGGAGCGCGCCGCGTTCATCGCGACGATCTCGATCTTCTTCGCCGCGATGACGCTCGTGCAGTTCGGCGCGCTGGTGTCGGTGGGGCTGATGACGGGCTCGACGCTGCTGCTGAGCCTGTTCGCCTGCGTGCCGCTGTTCGCCGCGATGCCGGTGGGCAGCGCGCTGGGCAGACGGATCTCGCCGCGCGTCTTCGACCGGGTGATCCTGGTGTTCCTGTTCGTGCTCGCTGCGCGCCTGCTGTGGGCCGCGGCGGCAGGGCACCGGGAACCCGCTCAGATCGTCACGCCGCCGTCGATCACGACGGTCTGGCCGGTCATGAACGAGCCGGCCTTCGACGCGAGGAACACCGCGGCGCCCGCGATCTCGTCGGGCTCGCCGATGCGCCGCAGCGGCGTGGTGTCCGTGCGGCGCTTCAGGTTCTCCGGGTCCTCCCACAGCGCCCGTGCGAAGTCGGTGCGGATCAGGCCGGGCGCGATGCAGTTCACGCGCACGTTGTGCGGCCCGTACTCGACCGCGAGGTTGCGCGCGAGCTGCATGTCGGCCGCCTTCGACACGCAATAGGCGCCGATCACCGGCGAGCCGCGCAGGCCCCCGATCGACGACACGATGATGATCGCGCCGTCGCGGCGCTCGATCATGCCCGGCGCCACCAGGTTCGACAGCCACAGGTTGGACACGATGTTGTTGTCGAGGATCTTGCGGAACTGCTCGTCGGCGATGCCGGCCATCGGCCCGTAGTACGGGTTCGACGCGGCGTTGCACACGAGGATGTCGATCGGCCCCAGCCGGTCCTGCGTCTGCGAGACCAGCCGTTGCAGGTCGGGCTTGGACGAGATGCTCGCCGCGACGGCGATCGCGCGCCCCTTGCCGTGCGCGGCCTCGATGCCGGAGACGACGGCCTCGCACGCATCGAGCTTGCGCGAGGACACGACGACCTTCGCGCCGTGTTCGGCCATGCGCTCGACGATCGCCCGCCCGATGCCGCGCGACGAGCCGGTGACGACGGCGACCTTGCCGTCGAGCGAGAAGAGCGATGTCATGGGTGTCTCCCGTCGTTGGTGCTCGAGATCGCGCCGCGTCGCTACGAGCCGATCAGGCCCTTCGCGACGATGCCGGCCTGGATCTCGGCAGCGCCCTCGAAGATGTTGAGGATCCGCGCGTCGCAGAGCACCCGCGAGATCGGGTACTCGAGCGCGTAGCCGTTGCCGCCGTGGATCTGCAGCGCGTTGTCGGCGACCGACCAGGCGAGCCGCGCCGCGAGCAGCTTGGCCATCCCGGCCTCGACGTCGCAGCGACGCCCCTCGTCCTTGCGCCTCGCCGCGGCGAGCACGAGCTGGCGGATCATCATCGTCTCGACGACGCCCTGCGCGATCTTGCCCGCGATGCGGTCGAACCCGACGATCGCGCGACCGAACTGGCGGCGCTCGCGCGCATACGCCAGGCCGAGCTCGAGCGCGTTCTGCGCGACGCCAAGCGCGCGCGCGGCGGTCTGGATGCGGGCCGATTCGAAGGTCTGCATCAGCTGCCTGAAGCCCTGGCCTTCGACACCGCCGAGCACCGCGTCGGCGTCGACCTCGAAGCCGTCGAAGCCGATCTCGTACTCGCGCATGCCGCGGTAGCCGAGCACGGCGATCTCGCCGCCCCGCATGCCCGCCGCCGGAAACGGATCGGCGTCGCTGCCGCGCGGTTTCGGCGCGAGCAGCATCGAGATCCCGCGGTGCCGCGGCTCGTCGGGCAGGGTGCGCACCAGCAGCGTCATCAGGTCCGAGCGCGCCGCGTGGGTGATCCAGGTCTTCGAGCCGGTGATCGAGAACACCTCGCGGCCGTCGGCGCCGATGCGCCGGCTGCCGCGGGTCGACAGGCTCGCGAGGTCCGAGCCGGTGTTCGGTTCTGTGAAGACGGCCGTCGGCAGCACTTCGCCCGATGCGATCTTCGGCAGCCAGTGCGCGCGCTGCGCGTCGGTGCCGCCGTGCAGGATCAGCTCGCACGCGATCTCGCTTCGGGTGCCGAGCGATCCCACGCCGATGTACCCGCGCGACAGCGCCTCGGTGACCACGCACATCGCGACCTTGCCCAGGCCCAGCCCGCCCCAGGCCTCGGGGACGGTGAGGCCGAACACGCCGAGTTCGCTCATCTGGGCGACGACGGCGTCGGGGATCAGCGCGTTGTTCGCGTGCCAGCCGGGCGCGGCAGGCGCGACGACCTCGTCGGCGAAGCGGCGGAACTGCTTCTCGATCTCGGCGTGCGTCTCGTCGAGCCCGGCGTCGCCGAAGCCACCATCCGCGTCGACGGCGGCGACGATCGCGTGCGACTGCGCGCGCAGCGAGCAGGTGTCGACGAAGCGTGCGACCGCGCCGTCGGCGAGGAAGGCCGCGGCGGCGGCGCTCGCGCCGAGATGGCCGGGGCGAACGATCTCGTCCTGGCTCATCGCGATGCCGTGGCCGAGCTGCGCGAGGTATTCGGCGAAGCCCGCGCTCGCGATGCGTCGCTCGAGCAGGCCCAGGCGATCGGCGGCCGCCAGCGCGCTCGCCCACCCGAGCGTCGCCTCCAGCGTCGCGAGGTACGCGGCAGCCCACGCGAAGCCGTGCTCGCGGAACTGCGGGGCCGGCAGCGAGGTGTCGGTGGCGCCGGCGCGCAGCGCCCCGAGAAGCCGGTGCGCGGCGTCGAGCGCGAGCCGGCCGTCGGCGAGCAGCGCGTCGGCGTCGGGCGGGTCGGGCGTCGCCACGCCGACGGTGCCGGGGTTCGCGCTCACGGCGCCACCACCTTCGCGTCGACCAGTCTGCCGAATGCGCCACCGCTCAGGCCGAGCACGCCGGTCAGCACCGCTTCGGTGTGCTCGCCCAGGCGCGGCGCGGGCGCGACGCGCCGGTCCGGGTCGGACGCGAACTGCATCGGCAGGCCCGCCGCGCGGATCCTGCCGACGCCGGGCTGGTCGATCGCCCTGATCATGGGGTTCGCCTCGGTGAATCGCGGATCCTCGTCGACCAGCTGCACGAAGTCCTGGTAGGGGCCCCAGCACACGCCGTTCGCATCGAAGGCCTCGCGCACCTGTGCGAGCGTGCGCTGTCGCGTCCAGCCGTCGAACAGCGCGACGAGGATCTCGCGCGCGGCATAGCGCCCGTCGTCGGTGGCGAAGTCGAGCTGCATCGCGCGCTCGACGGCGCCGACGGCCTCGCCGAGGCCGGTCGCCGCGAGGAGGCCCTTCCACTGGCTCGGCGTGAGCACGGCGAACATCACCCGCCTGCCGTCCGCGGTGCCGAGATCGTGGCCGAGCGCCGCATAGATGTGGTTGCCGATCGCCGGCCGGCTCTGCCGCTGCAGTTCGGCCTCGGCCGTCGCGCCGATGTGCGACACGAACGCGTAGCCGACGTCCGAGAGCGCGAGCTGGATCAGTTCGCCGGCGCCGGTCTGCAGGCGCTTCATCTGCGCGGCGACGATCGACATCGCGGCACTCGCGCCGGCCAGCGCGTCCCACGCCGGCAGCATGTTGTTGACCGGGTGCCGGGGGTCCGCATTGCCGGTGGCGAGCGGCACGCCGACGGCGCTGTTGACCGTGTAGTCGAGCGCGGTCTTGTTGTCGTGGTGGCCCTTGATCTGCAGCGCGATCAGGTCGGCGCGTCGCGCACGCAGCGCATCCCACGACAGCTCGTGGCGGGCTGCCAGGTTGGTGAGCATGATCCCGCCGCCCGGGTGCGGGTCGGCGACGAGGGCGGCGACGAGTTCGCGCCCCTCGGGCTTGCGGGTGTCGATCGTCACCGAGCGCTTGCCCTTGTTCAGCCCGGCCCAGTACATCGACACGCCGGCGTCGCTCAGCGGCCAGCGCCGGATGTCCGGGCCGCCGCCGGGCGGGTCGACGCGGATCACGTCGGCGCCCATCTGCGCGAGCAGCAGGCCGGCGTAGGGGGCGGCGATGAACGCCGAGAGTTCGATCACGCGTAGCGCCTGCAGCACCTGGTTCGTCGCCTTCGGTAGGGGTGGATGGCCTCGATTGTAAGGGGGCGTGGGCGGGCCGGGCGTCCCGGGCATTCCGCTTGCCGTGAGGCGCGCTCGTACCCCGTTCGCGTCCGTGTGACGGCGGCGGCGCCCGCTGGCATCGCGCGCACGGCGCCAGCGGGCGCCGCCATTCCTGGAGGGCAGTTCGATGGCTTTCGGATCGGAGTCGGTCGACGTGCAGCGGCGCGCGGCGCGCCGCGCTGCCCATGCGCAGGCGGGCCGGCGGGTACGACCCGGGGACCGCGCCGCGTGTCGGGCCACATGAGGCGGCGGGTGACGATCGTCGGCGCCGGGCCGGGCGGGCTCGCGACGGCGATGCTGATGGCGGCGGGCGGCGCCGACGTGACGGTGCTCGAGCGCAACGCGCGCGTCGGGGGCCGAAGTGCGCGCCTCGAACTCGAGGCGCGCATCGGGGGGCGCGCGTGCACCTTCCGTTTCGACACCGGTCCCACCTTCTTCCTCTATCCGAAGCCGATCGTCGACGTGTTCTCGCAGTGCGGCTTCGACTTCTGGCGCGAGGTCGACATGGTGCGGATCGACCCGCTGTACGAACTGCGCTTCCTGCGGCCCGACGGCGGCAGCGATCCCCTGCGCGTCTGGGCCGACCCCGAACGGCTCGCGAGCGCGGTCGCCGCGTTCAGTCCACGCGATGCCCGCGGACTGCGCCGCTTCATGGCCGAGAACCGCGGCAAGCTCGAGGCCTTCGATCCGGTGTTGACGCGTTCCTTCGACGGCGTGCGCGACCTCGCCGACCCGAAGGTGCTCGGCGCGCTCCGATGGCTGCGGCCGTGGTCGAGCCTGGACCGCGACCTCGCGCGCCACTTCGGCGACGAACGACTGCGCCTCGCGTTCTCGTTCCAGAGCAAGTACCTCGGCATGTCGCCGTACCGGTGCCCGAGCCTGTTCAGCATCCTGTCGTTCCTCGAGCACGAGCACGGCGTCTGGCACCCGATCGGCGGCTGCAATGCGGTGATGGACGCGATGGCGCGCCTGGCGCGCTCGGCGGGTGTGCGCATCGAGACCGCGTCGCCGGTCGACGAGATCCTGTTCGAGGGGCGCCGCGCGGTCGGCGTGCGCGTCGGTGCCGACCTGCGCCGCAGCGATGCGGTCGTCGTGAACGCCGAGTTCGCGCAGGCGATGCGCACGCTGGTGCCCGACCGGCTGCGGCGGCGCTGGACCGACGCGCGGATCGCGCGCAAGAAGTTCTCGTGCTCGACGTTCATGCTCTACCTCGGGATCGAGGGCGAGGTCGACCTGGAGCACCACACGATCGCGCTCGCCGCCGACTACCGGCGCAACCTGCGCGAGATCGAGCGCGGCGCGGCGCCTCCTCGCTTGCCGTCGATGTACGTCCAGAACGCGTCGCGCACCGACCGCTCGCTCGCACCCGCGGGCCACAGCGCGCTCTACGTGCTGGTGCCGGTCGGCAATCTCGCCGGCGGCGTCGACTGGTCCGTCGAGCGCGAGCGCTATCGCGCCCACGTCGTCGAGGGCCTCGCGGGCCTCGTCGGCACCACGGTTCACGCGCTCGAGGCACGCATCCGATGCGAGCGCATCGTGACGCCGAACGACTGGGCAGACGATCTCGGCGTGTATCGCGGCGCCACCTTCAGCCTCGCCCACTCGCTCGACCAGATGCTCTGCTGGCGCCCGCACAACCGCTTCGAGGACCTCGACGGCGTCTACCTGGTGGGTGGGGGCACGCATCCCGGCAGCGGCCTTCCGGTGATCTTCGAGGGCGCGCGGATCACTGCGCGGCTGCTCGCTCGCGACCTCGGGCTGCATGCGACCCGCACCGAACGCGCCGGCGGCGCGCGCCGGGGCGCGGCTGCCGGCTGGCGTCGCTCGGCGGTCGACGCCGGCACGCGATGAGGCGCGACGCGGCGCCCCGGGTGCACGTCGACCGTCCCGTCGCGGTGATCGGCGGCGGGCTCGGCGGTCTGGCGGCGGCAGTGACGCTCGCCGCGCGCGGGCATCGGGTCGTGCTGTTCGAGGCCAACGAATGGCTCGGCGGAAAGGCGGCGGTGCTCGAGGTCGACGGGTGGCGCTTCGACATGGGGCCGACGATCCTGACGCTGCCCAGCGTGATCGCCCGGATTCTCCGGGAGGCCGACCGCTCGCTCGAGCTCGAGCTGCCGATGACGCGGCTCGACCCGCAGTGGCGATGCTTCTTCGACGGCGGCCGCCGGCTCGACCTCGTCGCCGACACCGACGCGATGGGCGACGCGATCGATGCCTTCGCCGGCGACGCGCGCAGCGGCGACGGCTACCGACGCTACCTGGCGCAGTCCGAACGCCTGCACGCGATCTCGGAGCGCTTCTTCTTCTGGAAGAGCGTGTCGGGGGTCGGCGACACCTTCGACTGGCGCGCGAACCTGAGCGTGTCGACGCTCCGGGACCTGCTCGCGCTTCGGATGGGGCGGGGATTCGGTTCGGTGGTGCGCGCGCACATGCCCGATCCGCGCGTCGCGCAGATGGTCGACCACTTCGCGCAGTACATCGGCTCGGATCCCTTCGAGGCGCCGGCGGTGGTCGGCGCGATCGCGCACATGCAGACGCACGACGGCGTCTGGTACCCGCGGGGCGGCACGGCGGCGGTGCCGGCGATGCTCGCGCGGCTCGCCGCCCGGCTGGGCGTCGACGTGCGGACCGGCACGCCGGTGGAGGCGATCGACGTCGCGCACGGTCGCGTGGACGCGGTCGTGGCCGAGGGCGGCGAACGCACGCCGGTCTCGGCCGTCGTGTCGAACATGGATTCGGTGCGCACCTACCGTGAGCTGCTCGGCGGCGTCGCGCCGCGCGGGGCGCCGGCCGGGTCCAGGCCGGAGCCGGCGTGTTCCGGCGTCGTGCTCTACCTCGGACTCGACCGGGCCTACCCGCAGCTCGCGCACCACAACTTCGTGTTCTCGCGCGACGCGCACGAGGAGTTCGACGCGATCTACCGGCGCGGCGAACCCGCGCCGGATCCGACCTGCTACGTCGCGGCGCCGGCGCGAACCGATCCGTCGGTCGCGCCGCCGGGCGGCGAGGCGCTGTACGTGCTCGTCCACGCCCCGTACCTGCGTGCGCACCACGACTGGGACGCGATGCTGCCGCCATACCGACGCGTGATCGTCGACAAGCTCGCGCGAACCGCTGGCCTCGAGCAGCTCGCGTCCCGCATCCGGGTCGAGCGATGGCTGACGCCCGCCGACATCGGTCGCCGCTACCGGGTGCTCGACGGCGCGATCTACGGCCTCGCGAGCCACGGCCGGATGTTCGGCGCGTTCAAGCCGGGCAACCGGCGCACCGACGTGCCCGGCCTCTATCTGGCCGGCGGGGCGGCGCATCCCGGGCCCGGCATGCCGATGGTGCTGATGTCGGGATGGATCGCGGCCGATTGCGTCGACGCCGACCTGCGCGAGCGCGCCGATGTTTGAGGATCCGGGCACCGCGCGCTCGGCGGCGTGGGTACGCTGCTTCGACGCGATCTTCGAGAGGCGCCTGCGGCGCGCGTTCCACGCGGTGCGCGTGTCGCGGCCGCGCCCGACCGTCGTCGCCGCGCACGCGCCGCTGGTGGTCTACTGCAACCACCCCTCGTGGTGGGACGCGGCGCTGATGCCGGTGCTGCTCGCGCGCCTGTTCCCGCAGCGCGAGGCCTTCGGGCCGATCGACGCCGACGCGTTGGCGCGGTACCGGTTCATGCGCCGGCTCGGGTTCTTCGGCGTCGAGCGTGATTCGTACGCCGGCGCCGCGACCTTCCTGCGCACCGGGCGCCGGGTGCTCGCGTCGCCGCACGCGCTGCTCGGCGTGACGCCGCAGGGTGGCTTCGGCGACCCGCGCCGGCGACCGGTCCGCCTGCGTCCCGGTCTCGCGGCGCTGATCGCACGCGTGCCCCGCGTCACCGTGCTGCCGATCGCGATCGAATACCCGTTCTGGGACGAACGCCTGCCGGAGGCGCTCGTGCGGCTCGGCGATCCGATGGCGATGGGGCGTCTCGAATCCGGATCGGCGCCCGACGTGCGGGGCACGCTCGAGCGCGAACTCGCGCGGACGATGGACGCGCTGGCCGAGGATGCGATGTCGCGCGACCCGGCCCGCTTCGCGACGCTGATCGAGGGGCGCGCCGGCGTCGGCGGCATCTACGATGGCTGGCGGCGACTGCGCGCGTGGCGCGCCGGCGTCCACTTCGATCCGGCACACCGGCCGACGCAGCCTGCGATGCGGCGCCGTGGCGGCGAGGGGCGCGCCGGATGAGCGCTGCCGCGTCGCTCGACGGGTGGGCGCTGCTCGGGTGGGTGTCGGCGGCGTTCGCGCTGCTGCCGCTGCTGATGACGGCGGCGAACCTGCGCCGCTTCGATCGGCCGCGGGGAAGGGCGCCCGCCGGCACCGCGGTCTCGATCCTGGTGCCGGCGCGCAACGAGGCGGCTCGCATCGAGCCGACGGTGCGGGCGGCGCTCGCCAGCGTCGACGTCGAGGTCGAGGTGGTGGTGCTCGACGACCAGTCGACCGACGCGACCGCCGGGATCGTGCGCCGGCTGAGCGCGGCGGACGGGCGCGTGCGGCTCGTGCGCGCGCCACCGCTCGACGCCGCATGGGCCGGCAAGCAGCGCGCGTGTCATCTGCTCGGACACGCGGCCCGCCACGACGTGCTGGTGTTCATCGACGCCGACGTGAGGCTCGCGCCGCGCGCGGCGAGCGCCGCGGCGGCGCGCCTGCTGGCCGATCCGCGGGTGGGAATGGTCAGCGGCTTTCCGCGCGAGCTCGCTGGGTCGCTCGCCGAGAAGCTGTCGATTCCGTGGATCCACCTGCTGCTGCTCGGCTACCTGCCGTTCGGCGCGATGCGCAGGACGCTCGACCCGGCCTTCGGCGCCGCGTGCGGGCAGTGGATCGTCGCGCGCCGAGACGCCTGGCTGCGCACCGGCGGGCACGGCGCCAGCCCGCTGTCGCGACACGACGGCCTCAGCCTCCCGCGCACCTTCCGCTCGGCAGGGTGGGCCACCGACCTCTTCGACGGCCACGAACTCGCGAGCTGCCGCATGTACCAGGATCTGCGTGGCGTGTGCACCGGATTCGCCAAGAGCGTGGGCGAAGGGCTGGCGACTCCGGTCGCGCTGCCGGTGTGGACCGTGCTGCTCGCGCTCGGCCACGTGCTGCCGTGGGCGCTGCTGCCGGCGGCCGCATGGCATCCGGCGCTGCTCGCGCCGGCGATCGCGGGCGTTGCCGCGAACCTGGCGCTGCGGGCGCTGCTGTGCGTGCGCTTCGGCCAGTCGCCGCTCGGCGCGGTGCTGCACCCGCTGGGCGCGCTGCTGATGCTCGGCATCAACTGGGTCGCGCTGACGCGCTATCTCGCCGGCCGGCCGAGCGAATGGGCCGGTCGGATGTACCCCCGCACGCCGGCGCGCGGCACCGTCGATCGTCGCAGCGCCTGAGGGCGCGTCCGCTCGCTCAGTCGAGGTCGCCGCCGAGCAGCGCCGGTGCGCTGTTGCCCCAGCTGTTCCGGACGTAGTCGACGACGGCGGCGAGCGCGCGCGCGTCGAGCGTCTGCATGAACGGCGGCATGCCGGGTGGACGCGGATCCGCTGCCGTCGCCGGCGCGAATCCGCCGTGCCGGACGATCGCGACGACGTTGGCCGGATCGTCGGCCGTCACCTGCCGGTTGCCCGCGAGCGCCGGGTAGTCGCCGGCCGATCCCTGCCCGTTGCGGCCGTGGCAGTCGGCGCAGTGTTCCCCGTACACCCGCTCGCCGAGCGCCATCGCCGCCGGCGACACCGGCGTGGGCGCGCGCTCGCGTCGCCCGGCCGGCGACGCGGGCGGCAGCGACCGCAGCCACGACGCGAGCGCCAGTGCGTCGTCCTCGGTCGCGTACTGCAGGCTGCCGTGGACCACCTCGCCCATCGGGCCGCTCGCCACGCCGCGCACGTCCTGCCCGGTGCGCAGCCAGCGCGCGATCGCGTCGATCCGCCAGGTCGCCACCGCGCCGCGCGAGGCGTCGCGCAGCGACGGCGCGAGCCAGCGTACGTCGGGGTCGCCAGCCGGGCTCGGCGCGCCGTCGAGGGCGTTGGCGTCGTACGGCGCGCCGAAGACGTTCCGCGCGCTGTGGCACGCGCCGCAGTGCCCCAGCACCTCGCCGAGATAGGCACCGCGCCGACGCCTCGCGTCTTCGCCCTGGTCTTCGCCCGAGTCTTCGCGCGGGTCGGCGCCCGGGCCGCGGCCCGGCAGCGGTGCGGCGGGCGCGGGGTCGAACCAGAGCGCGCGCCACAGCCACAGCGCCACCGGCGAGCTCGCCGGGAAACGCAGGCGATGCGCGTCGCTCGGCTGCGCCACCGGGTCCAGGCTGCGCAGGTACGCGAACAGCGCGTCGCTGTCCTGGCGCCGGATGCCGCTGTACCACTGGTAGGGAAACGCCGGATACAGCGCACGTCCGTCGCGCGAGCGCCCCTCGTGCAGTGCACGATGGAAGTCGTCGGCGCTCCAGCGACCGATGCCGTGAACCGGGTCGGGCGTGAGATTCGGGCCGAAGAAGGTGCCGAACGGCGTCTCGAGCGCCGGTCCGCCGGCGAAGGGTCGGCCGCCCGGGCGCGAGTGGCAGCCAGCGCAGTGGCCGAGCCGCGCGAGGTAGCGGCCCCGCGCGATCGTGCCGGGATCGGCAGGCGTCTCGCGCCGGGTTCCCGCGCCGGCGGGAGCGCCGCCCGCGTCGCGCGGCGCTCCCGACGGCACCGGGTCGGTCTGCTCGTCGCACCTGCGTCGTACGTCGGCACGCAACGCCGCCTGCGGGTCGACACCGTCCGCGCGCGCGGTCGGCGGCGCAGCGACGGGCTGCGCGGCGATCCACGCGGTGACCGCAGCGACCTCGCCGGGCGCGAGCGCGTCGACGACGCGCGCCATGCAGCCGGAGCCGGGCGTGCGGCGCTGCCCGGTCCGCCATGCGCCGAGTTGCGCGTTCAGGTAGTCGCGTGACAGGCCGGTCAGGCCCGGTGCGCGTGCGCCGTCGCCGAGCAGCGCGTCGCCGTGGCAGGCGGCGCAGGCGGCGGCGGGCGCGGCGCCATCCGTCCCCTTCGCGATGCGCTGGCCGCGCGCGAGCGTCTCGCGATCGGCGTCGACCGGAGCGGGGGGTGGGTAGGGCACGTCCATCGCCGAGAAGTAATCGGCGAAGTCGCGCAGGTAGGCATCCGGCAGGCCGCGCAGCAGTCGCTCCATCGGCCGGTAGCGTCGATCGCCGTCGCGGAACGCGCGCAACTGGCGCAGCAGGTAAGGCGCCGGCTTGCCGGCGAGGCGCGGATAGTACCCGTCGGGGGCCGCACGCCCCTGCGCGCCGTGGCAACCGGTGCACGCGAGCGCACGGCTCGCCATGGTCGCGGTGGTGGCATCGATCGAGTCGGTCTTGGCGGTCGCGGCGGTCGCGGCGGTCGAGTCGGCCGATCCGGTCGACGCCGTCGGCGTGCTCGCCGTCGAGGCGCTCGAAGACGACGCGACGGCGCCGATCGTCAGTGCCGTCAGTACCGTCACGATCAGCCTGGCCGCGACCCCCGCGAGCGCCGCCAGCGACGGCGACGGGCGCCGGCAGACGCGGCGGATGGCGGCTGCGCCTGCCATCGTCGAATCAGTCGCTCGCGCGGTCGATCCCGAGTGCGGCGACCCGGCCTGCGATCTCGCGATAGCCGCGCTCGTCGAGCGCGACGAGCGGCGGACGAACGGCGAGCCAGCGCCGGTCGTCGGAGAGGACCGCGAGCATGCCCTTGATCGCGGCCGACAGGCCGTAGCCCTCCAGTGCGCCGAGCAGCGCCTGGACCTTCGCGAGATCGGCCGCGGCGCCCGGCCGGTCGTGGCCCGCGACCAGCCGATGCACGAGCCGCGGCACGAGGTTCGCGAGGCCGCTGACCGCGCCGCGCGAGCCCATCGCGCCGAGCGTCTGGAGGTCGGGCTCGTTGCCCACCCAGACCTGCATCTGCGGCATGAAGGCGCGCGCGTACGCGACCGAATCGGCGCGGACGCAGCCGCTGTCCTTGAGGCCGACGATCGTGTCCGGGTAGGCGTCGCGAAGCGTGCGGATCACTGCGTGGCTGAGCGCGACGCCGCTGACCTGTGGGATGTGGTAGAGCACTATGCGAAGGCCGCTGCCGCGGATCGGGTCGATCACCCAGCGCAACGCATCGACGATACCCTCGTCGCTGACGCCCTTGAGGAAGAACGGCGGCATCAGCAGCGCGCCGAAGGCGCCGACCTCGGCAGCGTGCCGCGTCAGCGCCAGTGCGTCGGGCAGGGCCGCGCAGCTGGTCGACACCAGCAGCCGCTGGGCCGGCACGCCCCGCGCGAGCAGGCCGTCGATCGCGTCGCGACGTTCGGCCACGCTGAACGACGGGCCCTCGCCGGTCGTGCCGAATGGGGTGAGGCCGCCGCAGCCGGCCGCTAGCAGCGCGTGCGCGTGGCTCGCGAACAGGTCGATGTCGATCGAGCGTGCGGCGTCGAGCGGGGTCAGCAGCGCCGGCCAGACGCCGGCGAAGGGAATGCGATCGGACGAGGAGGCCATGTGCGCAGCGTCAGCGTTGAGGGAGCCCTCGCGGGCGCAGCCAGTCTAACAGTCCGGCGGCGCTCGCCCGGCCGGTCGCGAGCGACGCGCCGAGCAGGAAGCCGCCGGTGGGCGCCTCCCAGTCGAGCATCTCGCCCGCGACGAACACCCCGGGGCGTGCCCGGAGCATGTAGTGCCCGTCGATCGCCTGCGCGCTGACCCCGCCCGCGGTGCTGATCGATTCGGCAAGCGGGCGCGGCGCGAGCACGGCCAGCGGCGCGGCCTTGATCAGCGCAGCCAGCGCGTCGGGGGCACGCGGGAGCGCCCCGCCTGCCGCCTCGCGCAGCAGGCCCGCCTTGACGCCGTCGATCGCCGCGGCGCGCTTCAGGCGCCACGCGAGCGAGCGTGCCGGCGGCAGCTTCGCGAGCCGCGCGGCGATCGCGTCGCGGTCGCGCTCGGGTTGCAGGTCGAGCAGCACGCGGGCCGGCCCGCCCCGGGCGAGGCGGTCGCGCAGGCGGGCCGAGAACGCGTAGACGAGGCTGCCCTCGATGCCGTGACGCGTGACGACGAACTCGCCTCGGCGCCGATCGACCCGCCCATCGTCGCAGGCCAGGCTCATGCAGACCGACTTGACCGGCTCGCCGGCGAAGCGGTCCGCGAAGCTCTCCGACCAGGCGAGGTCGAAGCCGCAGTTCGCCGGCGCGAGCGGCGCGATCTCGACGCCGTCGGCGGCCAGCACCGGCACCCACGCGCCGTCCGAGCCGAGTTGCGGCCAGCTCGCACCGCCGAGCGCGAGGAGCGCGGCGGGCGCGGTCGCTGCGCCGGTGCGCAGGCCGTTCGCGCCGTCGTCCTCCCAGCACAACGCACCGTCGGGCCCGAAGCCGGTCCAGCGCCGGCGCATGTGCATCCGCACCCCGTTCGCCCGGAGCCGCGCGACCCACTGTCGCAGCAGCGGCGCCGCCTTCATGTCGATCGGGAACACCCGCCCGGAACTGCCGACGAAGGTGTCGATGCCGAGCGACCGGGCCCAGTCGCGGATCGCCGAGCCGTCGAACGCGCGCAGCGCCGGCGCCAGCCAGCGAGCCGCGTCGCCGTAGCGCGCGAGGCAGCGCCCGTCCGACAGGTCGAGCGCCTCTACGTGCGAGAGGTTCAGCCCGCCCTTGCCGGCCAGCAGGAACTTGCGCGCGGCGCTCGGCTTGCGGTCCCAGACCTCGACGGCGCATCCGGCGTCGGCGAGGACCTCGGCCGCCATCAGGCCGGCCGGCCCCGCACCGACCACGACGACCGCCTCGATGGTGTCGGGGCGCGTGACGATCTGCTCGCGACCGGTGTCGGACATCCTGCTATTCTGCCCGAGCGTGAACGACGTCCTCCCGACGCGGCGCGCGCCGGCACACACTGCGCATGCGCCGTCCGACGCGTCGCCGCGGACGGCAGCGTTCCCTTCTCCTGCCGGAGTCGAGCATGAAACTCGTGGTGGTCGTGCCGCTGGTTGCCCTGTTCGTCGTGCTCTGCGTCGGCGCGCTGCGCCCGCTGCTGCGCGGCCTGCGCGTGCGTGTGCGTCCGGCGGTGCGTGGCGGCGCGCTGTTCGCGACGCGCTACGAGGCCTCCAGCCGCCACAAGGCGCGGTTGCTCGGGAACCTGGTGCGCTGAATCGCGCCGCCGTGCCGCCCGGCTGCCGCCGGGCGCGCGCGGGCGCGGCGGTTCAGGTCCTGATCGCGCTGTTGCGCACGCGCTCGGCCCAGCGTGCGGAGCGTTCGCGCACCGTCGCGGAGAACGCCGGCACGCCGGCCCACGACGGCTCGAATCCGACCTTCGACATCGCCGCGCCGAAGGCCTCGCTCTCGACGGCGGCGCGGGCGGCCTGGGCGACGCGCTCCAGGATCGGCGCCGGCGTGTCGCGGTGCGCGAACAGGCCGAACCAGGAATCCTCGTTCATCGCGTCGAGGCCGAGTTCGGTGAAGGTCGGCACCTCCGGCAGCTGGCGGTAGCGGGTGCGGCTCGTGACGGCCAGCACGCGGATCCGGCCGGCCTGGTGCTGCGGGACGAGGATCGGCGCCGTCGAGATCAGCGCCGCGATCTGCCCGCCGGTGACGTCGACGATGGCCTGCGCGCCGCCCCGGTACGGCACGTGGCGCAACGGTGCGCCGCTCAGGCGCGCGAGCTCCTCGCCGAGGAAGTGCATCGACGAGCCCACGCCCGGCGTGCCGTAGGTCGCGGCTTCCGGATTCGCCTTGCACCAGGCGACGAAGGACGGGAAATCCGTCGCCGGCGAGGCCTTGCCGGCGCCGATCGCGAACGAGAAGGCGGCGACCTGCGAGATCGGCGCGAGGTCCGTCGTCTTGTAGCGGATGCTCGACGACGTCAGCGGCAGGATGATCGGCGCGTCCGGCGGCGAGAACATGATCGTCGTGCCGTCGGCCGGCGCCTGGAGCATGACGCCGACCGGAATCGTGCCGGACGCGCCGGTCCGGTTCTCGATGACGATCTGCGCGCCCAGCGCCTTCTGCAGTCCGGCCGCGAGCGCGCGCGCGGCGACGTCGACCGCGCCCCCGGCAGGGTAGCCGACCAGCATCTTCACGACCTCGCCCTGTGCGTGCACGCGGCTCGGCGCGCCGAGTGCGGCGAGCGCCGCGCCGGCGGCGCCGGCGCCCGCCGTGCGGAGCAGCGCGCGGCGTGGTGGTCGTGCGGGCCGCCGCGCGCGTGCAGGCGTCGCCGCCGTATCGGCCGTGCCGATGTCGGTGCCGGTGGCCGGTGCCGAACGATCGTGTTGCATGGGTCTCCTCCGTCGTGTGGGTGGCGCGCCCCGCTCAGGCCTGGCCGACCGGCCGGGGCATCGGGGCGCGGATGTCGTCGGGCCGGGCGTCGATCGCGGCGACGAGTGCGTCGCGTATCGATCGGCAGCCCGGATCGTCGAAGCGGTTGTCGAGTTCGTGCGGGTCCTCGCGCAGGTCGTAGAGCTCGCCGGCGCCGCTGCCGCGCTCGAGCGTCAGCCGCCATCGCCCGTCGTGCGCGGTCCTGAGGTCGAGCGCGACGCCGCAGCGCGCCGGCCCGAGTTGCCATTCGTCGAGCACGACCGCGCGCGTGCGCGCGTCGCGGAACCCATCGCGCGCGACGGGCGCCTCGCCGCGCGGCGGATCGGACTCGCCGGCGCCGGGCGCGTCGGTCAGCAGCCCGCGCCAGCTCGCGCCGTGATCGCCGGGCGCGGACGCGCCGGCGAAGTCGGCGATCGTCGACGCGAGGTCGAGCGTCGACACCGGATGCTCGACCGTGCGGCCGGCGACGACGCCCGGCCCGCGGACGATCGCGCCGACGCGCAGCAGCCCGTCGTACATCATCGGGCCCTTGAGCACGAGCCCGTGGTCGCCGAGCCAGTCGCCGTGATCGGCGGTGAAGACCACCAGCGTGTCGTCGGCGAGCCCGGCGTCGTCGAGACTGCGAAGGATCCGACCGACGCCGTCGTCGATCATTGCGATCATGCCGTAGTAGTTGGCGGTGAGCTCGCGCAGCTGCCGCTCGTCCAGCTCGGGCATCCGCGAGTAGGCCTCGCGGATCTCCCGATAGCCCGGCCGGTCCGCCGAGCGCGACTCGAGCGAGGCGCGATGCCACCACGGCCGACGCTCGAGATCGCGGGTTCGGTGCACCGGGATGTCGACCGATGCCGGCGCGTGCAGTCGGCTCCACGGCTCCGGTGCGTCGAACGGATGATGCGGGTCCGGATAGGAGGCCCAGAGAACGAAGGGCGTGCTGGCGCCGCGGTCGCGCCCGGCGGCATGCCGACGGATGAACGCGATCGTGCGCTGCGTGACCCAGCTCGTGTTGTGCCACGCCGGCGGGAGCGCCGAGTGGAAGGTCTGCGGCGTGCCGGTGTCCGGCGGCAGCGCGGTCCGGTACAGCGCGTTGCGCTGCTCGCCGTCACCGTCGGCGTGGTACCACCGCTCGTAGTGCAGGCCGCGCGGCGGCGCCTCCGGCAGGAACCAGTTGTGCCCGATCAGCATCAGCTCGACGTGCTCGAAGCCCATGTAGGGCCCGTACCAGTCGGCGCCGAAGGCAGCCGAACTCTCGATACATTCGGGGCGCCCGGTCGGCGCGTAGGTCTTGTAGGTCGAGAAGTGGGCCTTGCCGATGAAAGCGCTGTGGTATCCATGGCGCGACAGGTGTGCGGCGAAGCCGCGGTCGGCGAAGGATTCGTCCAGGTCGATGCCGTTGTCGCAGACGCCGTGCGTGAGCGGCAGCAGTCCGGTCAGCATCGACGCGCGCGCCGGCTGGCAGACGACGCTCGGCGTGATGCAGTTGCGCATCCACGTGCCCTCGCTGCGCAGGCGGTCCAGGTGCGGGGTGCGGACGCGTCGGCCGGCGAAGCCGTAACAGTCTCCCCGATGCTGGTCGGAGGTGATCAGCAGGACGTTCATCGGGGGCTGTCCGAGGCGGCGTCGGCCGGCGCCAAGGCGTCTGGCGGGACCGGCGACGCGCCGCGCGGGCCGAGCTGCAGCGCGCACTCGCGTCCGCCGACCCGCGCGACGAGGGCCGCCTGGTCGCGCTTGGCGGCGCGGTCGACGGCGACCGGGTCGAGCAGCGACGCGAGGCGGTCCCGCCAGCGCGCGAGCTCCCGGGCGTGGACCGGATCGCCTGCCAGGTCGTAAGCTTCGCCGGGATCGCGGCGGAGGTCGAAGAGCTCGGGTGCGTAGCCGACCGCCTGGTGGAACGCCCAGTCGGCGTCGCACAGCCGGAACGCGCCGGCGTCCGATCCGACCGCGTGATACTCGCACAGCGCGAGCCGCTCGCGCCGATCCGCGTGCCGCGCCAGATCGACCAGCGACGCGCGCTCGAGCGGCGCGCCGCTCGCGAGCACCGAGGACGCGTCGATCGCGGGCGCCGCGACGCCGGCGCAGGCGAGGGCGGTGTCGTGGATGTCGAGCAGGCTCACCGGTGTCTCGCAGACACGGCCGGCAGGCACGTCGGGGCCGGCGACGATCATCGGCACGCCGCTCGACTCCCGGTAGAGCGTGCACTTGTTCCACAGGCCGCGCGCACCGAGGTTGTCGCCGTGGTCGCTCGAATAGACGACGGTCGTCGATGCGGCCAGGCCGCCGGCCTCGAGCGCGGCGAGGATGCGCCCGACGCAGTCGTCCATGAAGCTGACGAGTCCGAGGTAGCAGGCGATCGCGAGGCGCCGCCGCGCGTCGCCGGTGGGGCCGTCGACCGCGTCGTCGAAGCTCGCGTCGTGATCCATGAACCGCGCCATCCGCTCGACCCACGGGTGTCGGGCGTGGCCGTCGCGCGGGAGCAGGCGGGGCAGCGGCATCCGCTCGGACGGATAGTGCGAGAGCCAGCGCTCGCCGACGACCAGCGGGAAGTGCGGCGCCACCAGACCGACGAACAGCACCCAGGGGCGGTCGCCCGCCGGCGCCTCCTCGGCGAGCCACCGGCACGCGAGCGCTGTGACGTCGCGGTCGTAGCGGTTGTAGCGCGAGTCGCCGGGGCCGATCTCGTCGAACAGCGGCGAACGGCCCGCGGACGCCGGCAGCGGGTCGCGCACCGAGCCCCACACCTGGCCCAGCCCCGCCGCGACGTGCAGCGGGATCCCCTGGCGATCGAAGCCGCAGTCGCTCGCGGCGTCGCGGAAGTGGAGCTTGCCGATCGATTCGACACGCACGCCGGCGCGCCGGAGACGATGTCCCCAGCCTTCGGGGCTGCCGTCCCACGCGAGCGCATTGTCCCAGCAGCGGTGAAGGTGCACCGGCAGCCCGGTGGCGAGCGAGGCCCGCGCGGGCACGCAGATCGGCGACGGCGTGTAGGCGTTCGCGAAGCGCGTGCCGCGTCGGCACAGCCGGTCGAGGTTCGGGGTGGACACGATCGGGTCGCCGGCGCTCGCGATCATGCCGGCCTGGTGCTCGTCCGACAGGATCACCAGCAGATTGGTCCGGCTCATGGGGAATCCGGCAGCGCGTCGGCGCGCGCCTGCAGCGCGTCGAGCGCGTCGAGGAACACCGCGCGTTCGCCCGGGGGCAGCGCGTCGAGCAGCCACGCGTGGCGTTCGGTCGCGGCGGCGAACACGCGGTCGTTCAGCGCCCGGCCGCGCGCCGTCGCCGACACGAGCGTGCGGCGGCGATCCGTCCGATCCGGCCGGATCCGCACGAGCTCGCGCGCGGCGAGCCGGTCGATCGTGCGGCTGACCCAGGCCTTGTCGGTCCGGATCGCGAGCACGACGTCCGCGGCCGCGAGCGGCCCGCGGTTCGAGATGATCGACAGGCAGCGCCACTCGGGCAGCGACAGGCCGATGCGCGCGATGTAGCGCCGCTCCGCGGCCTGGCCCATCGTGTTCGACAGGCGCAGCAGCTTGAAGCCGAGCAGCCCGGTGACGTCCCGGGGCGTGTCGGGCCCCGCGGCAGCGCCCGCGGCCGGCGCGTCGATCGGCACGCGGGTCGGGACGCCGGTCGTGACCTTGGTGGTCGGTCCGGGCGCGCCGGTGGCGCGGGGCGCCGAGATCGTTGTCATGACATCGATTGTGCCCCGCCGCGCACGATCGATCAAGCATCGTCCGAGGCCGGCGTCGGGCGCGCTTCGGCGCCTGGCCGCGCTTCGGCGCCGCGTCCGCGCCTTTCGTCGGCGATCGATGGCCGTCGGCCCCCGTGCGGGGGTGCGCCGACGCGAGGGTTTCCCTACCCTGGATGGCGACTGGATGAAGGGACCTGCAATGCCATTGTTCGGAAGATCGAGGGAAGTGGTGATCAGTCAGCGAGGCAGGCCCAGGCGGGGCCTTCCGCGCTGGCTGCTGCTGCTGGTCGTGGGTGCGGTGATCGGTGCCAGCGGCCTGTTCGCCGCGCAGAAGGAGTTCGGGCCCCGGCTGCTGAGCGTCGAGGAGTCGCGCCGAATCGTCGACGAACGCGACGCGGCGCTCGCGGCGCAGCGCCGCGTCGAGGCGCAGTCGGCCGAGACGTCACTGAAGGTCCGGACGCGGATGGCGACGATGGACGCCGAGCTGGCCGCGGCGAGGCTCGAACGCGACAAGCAGGCGGGCGCGTTGAAGAAGGCCGAGGAGATGCTCGAGCGGCTGCGAAAGGACCTTGCGCTGTACGAGGAGGTGCTCCCGCCGGATCCGCGCGGCAACGCGATCGGGGTACGCGCGGCGAAGCTCGAGCGCGAGCAGGGCGACCTCGCGTACCACGTGCTCCTCACGCGCGACGCGCACACCTCGAGACCCTTCGCCGGCGTGATGAAGCTCGTCGTCAGCGGGCAGCGTGCGAGCGGCGCGACCGACACGGTGACGCTCGGGCCGGTGCCGGTCAAGGTCGGCGGCTACCAGCACGTGAAGGGTACGCTGCCGCTGCCGAAGGGTTTCGTCGCGAAGCAGACCTCGATCCAGGTTCTCGACGACGCGAACGGCAACAGCGTCGGGATGCGCATCATCAACGTGCAGTGAGTCGACGACGCGCAGTGAGACGACGCGCAGCGAGCGCGCGGGTCGCGCGCTCGCGCGGCGCCTGCGGCCACCACCCGCGCAGCCCGAGGCGCGTCGGGTGGTCGGCGCCGCGCGGCAGCGGCGCCGTCAGCAGGCCTGCGCGACCCGGCGCCAGGGCGATTCGGTGAAGTAGCTGCGCTTGAGCAGGATCGGATCGGCCTTCACGCCGAGCATCACGAGGCTGCCAGCCACCTTCTCGATATCCGCCCGGTGCACTTCGAAGCGGCCGAGCACGTCGTCGTCGTAGAACTCCTCGGCGCCGAGCGATTTCAATGCGCCGATCTCCAGGTGAAAGCGCCAGGTGGCTCCGTCGGGCGCGGTGGCCGCGAACCGGACGCCATCGTCGATCAGTTGGGCGTCGGACCAGACCAGGCCATGGTGGCGGTCCCAGTTTTCCTGCTTCGTCTGCATGCGATTCCTCCTTGGGGTGGAAAGAGACTATCGCGGCGGTACGTTGCAACGGTCCCGACGCACGGCCGTTCGACCGGCGGAACGCACCGATCGGCGCGCCGCGCGGCCGAGGCGTGCGCGATCGGCGCCCGTGCCCGCCGTGTCGCGGGCGTTCGGGCGCCGCCGGCGGCAGCCGTCGGCCCGGCCGGGAATCGCCGTTTACGGAATGCGGGCGCCCGCGCCCGCGGGGTCGCTCGCACGCCGTGCGGTGTCGCCTGCTAGCATCGGCCGCTCGTCAGAACCGACAACGACCAGGAGACCTGCGTATGCGTGCCATCCCGCGCCCAGCCCCGCGATCGACGCCTCAGCCGATCGCCCGCATTGCATCGTGCCTCGTCGCGCCCGCCCGCCGCGCCGAGCGTCGCGCGATCCGCGCGGTCGCGGTCCTCGCCGCGGCTGCGACCGTGCTCGCCGCCGGCGGCCCGGCGTTCGCGCAGGCCTGGCCGGCCAAGCCGATCCGCCTCGTCGTGCCGTACGCACCGGGCGGCGCGACCGACATCATCGGCCGTGCGACGGCAACCGAGCTGACCCGGCTGCTCGGCCAGCCGGTCACCGTCGACAACCGGCCTGGCGCAGGCGGCAACCTCGGTGCCGAGCTGGTGGCGAATTCGCCGCCCGACGGCTACACGATGCTGGTCTCGGCGAGCAGCCTGCACGGCATCACGCCCTTCCTCTATTCGAAGCTGCGCTACGATCCCAACAAGGACCTGGCGCCGGTCATCGTGCTCGCGTCGTTCGCGAACGTGCTCGTCGTCAACAAGAACGTGAAGGCGAACACCGTCGGCGAACTGATCGACCTGATCAAGGCCGCGCCCGATCGCTTCGCGTTCGCGTCGAGCGGCAGCGGCTCGACGATCCACATGTCGGGCGAGATGTTCAAGGGGCAGGCGAAGCTGCCGTCGCTGGTGCACGTGCCCTACAAGGGCAGCGGGCCGGCGATCACCGACCTGATCGGTGGCCAGGTGCAGCTGATGTTCGACAACATCCCCTCGGCCGTGGGCCACGTGCGTGCCGGCACGCTGAAGGCGCTGGCGACCACCGGCGCGAAGCGCTCGCGCACCTTCCCCGATCTGCCGACGATGAAGGAAGCGGGCCTTCCGGACTACGAGGCCACCGCCTGGTTCGGGATCGTCGTGCCGGCCGGCACGCCGGCCGACGTCGTGGCGCGCATCAACGAAGCCGGGCAGAAGGCGGTGCAGTCACCGGAGTTCGTCAAGCGCATGGGCGACCTCGGCTACGACGTCGTCGGCGGTACGTCGGCGCAGATGGCCTCGATGATCCAGGACGAGTACAAGCGGTGGGGCCCGGTCGTCAAGGCCTCGGGCGCCAAGGTCGACTGACGCGTCGCAGGCGAGCGGGGGACGACGCCACATGAACGATACGACCACGCGCGCGGGCGGATCCGCCGGCGATACGGCACTGGTGACCGGCGCGAGCCGGGGCATCGGTCGCGCGATCACCCGGCGCCTCGTGGCCGACGGCCTGCGCGTCGTCACCTTCGATCGCGAGACGCCCGAGGCGGTGCTCGACGGTGAGACCTTCGTCGCGGTCGACCTGGCCGATCGCGACGCGACACGGGACGCACTCGCCGACGCGGTCGCGCGCTTCGCCCCCACGCGCCTCGTCAACAACGTCGGCACCGTGAGGCCCGCGCTGCTCGAGGACGCGAGCTTCGAGGATCTCGACGCGGTGGTGTCGCTGAACCTGCGCTGCTCGATGCAGTGCGCGCAGGCGCTGCTGCCGTCGATGACCGCTGCGGGGTTCGGCCGCATCGTCAACGTCGCGAGCCGCGCCGCGCTCGGCAAGCAGCTTCGCACGGTGTACGCGGCGACCAAGGCGGGCCTGATCGGCATGACTCGGACGTGGGCGCTCGAACTCGCCGGGCGCGGCATCACTGTCAATGCGATCGGCCCGGGGCCGATCGGCACGGAACTCTTCCACCAGGTCAACCCGGCGGACAGTCCCCGGACGCGCGCGATCGTCGACGCGATTCCGGTCGGACGCCTCGGCGAGCCGGACGACATCGCTCAGGCTGCCGCATTCTTCCTCGATGCGCGCAGTGGCTTCGTCACCGGCCAGGTGCTGTACGTCTGCGGCGGCATGACCGTCGGGCTGAGCTAAACTCGCCAGCTTGCGCTTGCCGGCCGACGCCGGACCCCGATTCACCCATGCCACGGCTGCTCGCAGCGGATCCTCCCCTCGACCCGGCGACCCTCTCGATCCTCGACGGAGCGTTCGACGGTGAACGCGCGGGCGCGACCGTCGGGTCGCCATCGCCGGCGGAGCGCATGCCGGCGGCGGATGCGCGCGCGTCGCGGCGGGCGGAGGTCGCCCGTCTGCGGCGTGACCGGACCCCGACGGTGTCCTGCGTCGTGCCGTGCTGCAACGAGGCGGAGAACCTCGCGGTGCTGCTGCCGTCGATCGTCGAGGTCCTGCAACGCTGCGCGAGCCGCTGGGAGATCGTGCTGGTCGACGACGGAAGCCACGACGCGACACCGCTGCTCGCGACGCGGTGGGTCCTCCAACCCGGCGTGCGGTACATCCAGCTGTCGCGCAATTTCGGCAAGGAGGCCGCGTTGAGTGCCGGCCTGAAGGCGGCGGACGGCGAGGTCGTCGTGATGCTCGACGCCGATCTCCAGCACCCGCCGGCGCTGATCGCGCGTTTCGTCGAGTTGTGGCGCGAGGGCGCCGACATGGTGTACGCCCGGCGCGAGGACAGGCGCGACGAGGCGCCGCTCAAGCGTTTCGGCGCGCGGTTGTTCTACCGGCTCGTCAATACCGCGGCACGCTTCGAGGTGCCGGCCGGCGCCGGCGACTTCCGGCTGATGGACCGGTCGGTGGTCGATGCGCTGCTCGCGCTGCCCGAGCGCAATCGCTTCATGAAGGGGTTGTACGGCTGGGTCGGGTTCGACGCTGTCGCGGTGCCGTTCAGGCCGCAGGGCAGGGCGCACGGACGCAGCAATTTCCGCGCGCTCCGCCTGCTCGGCCTGTCGCTCGACGGCCTGACCGCGTTCACCAGCTGGCCGCTGCGCGTCGTCAGTCTCGCGGGCATCGTGCTCGCGTTGCTGTCGATCGCGTACGCATGCGTGCTGGTGGTCAGCTACTTCGCGTACGGCAACCCGGTCGACGGCTGGACGACGATCGTCGTCAGCCTGATGTTGTTCGCCGGCATCCAGCTGATGTCGATCGGCATCGTCGGCGAATACGTCGTCCGCATCTTCGAGGAAGTCAAGGCCCGGCCGCTGTACGTCGTGCGCCGGGAGGCGGGCCACGGGCTGGACGCACCGGGCGGATGACGCGGCCGGCGCCGCGCAGGATCTGTATCGGCGTCGACGATTTCGCGCGCCACGACGGCATCGACGACGCCGCGATGCAGCTCGTCGCGCTCGGTCGGGTGCAGTCGATCGGATGCATGGTCGGCGCGGACCGCTGGCCGGCCGCGGCACGGCGGCTGGCGCCGGTGGCGGCAGGCGCGAGCCTGGACGTTGGCCTGCACCTCGACCTGACCGAGCTGCCGCTGGACACGGGCCTTCGCCGCGATCACGCGGCGCTGCTGGTCGCGAGCTACACCGGCCGGCTGGCGCGCCGGCGGCTCCGCGCCGAGATCGACGCGCAGATCGACCGCTTCGGCGAAGCCTTCGGCAGGGCGCCCGACTTCGTCGACGGGCACCAGCACGTCCATCAGTTGCCGGCGGTCCGCGACGCACTGGTCGAGGCGCTCGGCATTCGCGGCGGCGATTCGCGTCCGTGGTTGCGCGCGACGCGCCGCCCCCCGGGATCGGGCGGGCCGTTGCGCGAGCGCGCGAAGGCGGCGGCGATCGAGTGGCTCGGCGGCCGGCGCCTCGCTGCGCTCGCGCGGGACGCGGGCTTCGCGCAGAACCGCGGGCTGCTCGGCGTCTACGGCTTCGACACGGACGCGTCGGGCTACCTGGCCAGGCTGGCGCGCTGGTTCGAGCTCGCACGAGACGGCGACCAGCTGATGTGCCACCCGGCCACCCACGCCGCCGCCGACGATCCGATCCGCGCCGCGCGCGTCGCCGAGTTCGAGGCACTGGCCGCTCCCGAGGTCGAATCGCTGCTGGCACGCGCGTCGATCTCGCTGCAGCCGATCAGCGCGATCCTCGCCGGCACGGCACCGGATCGTTGAGGCGCGATTCTTGCGCGCAAGCGCGCCCGGCGGGCGCGCAGTTTGCTTTGTTGCACTATCTGCACTGGCTTTTTCGCCCCGATCGGGCCGGCGTCGCAGGTTCCCTCGCTATACTCGGCGACCCGTCCAGGAGGCTTCATCCATGCAATCTGATGTCAATGTCGACACCGTTTCGTCCGCCGGCGACCAGAAGCCCGCGCCGACCCTCGCCCCCGCCGACGCCGTGACGCCGGTGCGCCGCCGCAAGGCCTGGCACAAGGGCGCCGCGGCGCTCGGCCTGGTCGCGATCTCCGTGGGCCTTGCGGCCTGCGGCGGCAGCGACGACGATCCCCCGGCTGCGTCGCCGCCGCCGGCCGGCACCCCTTCGCCTTCGCCGTCTCCTTCGCCTTCGCCGTCGCCCGCCCCCGCCCCCGCGCCGAGCGTCGTGCCCACCGGCTTCACCGCCGCTGCGTCCAGCCCCGCGGGCTCGACGATCTACTTCAAGGACGCGAACACCAACGGGACCCTCGACCTCGGCGAGCGCGCGCTCGCGTTCAACCCGGCGAACCAGCATTACTACGAGCTCGTCAACAACCCGGGCGCGATCACCTTCGCCAACGCGCAGACCGCGGCCACGACCCGTGGCGGCCATCTGTTCGCCGGCGCCGACGCGACCGAGGTCGGCTTCGTCCAGACGGTGTTCGGCTATCCGGCGGCCGGTACCGAGCCGGTGTACGGCGGCGTCGCGGTCAACAACTCCGATGCCAACGGCGGCGCCTGGATCGGCCTGACCTCGTCGGCCCCGGGCACCTGGACCTGGTTCACCTCGACCGGTCAGGCAACCGGCGGCACGGCGCTGCCGACGACCAGCCCGCTGTGGATCGTTCGCGGGGCCGGCGACGCCGAACCCACGCAGGGTGTCGGCGAGACCTTCGGCGCGATGACCGGCGGAAACCCGCTGACCACCGCGCCGGGCGCCGCGACGCAGGTCCTCTACGACACCGATGGCACCGCCGCGGTCTCGAAGTACATCGTCGAGTACGAGAGCGTGTCGGCGATCAAGAACCCGGACGGCTCGCCGCTCTGACGCAATGCTGAGCCCCCGCATCGCCGGGGCTGACGCGACAAAACCGCGACCGCGAGGTCGCGGTTTTTTTTTGCCCGCGATCAGGACACGGTTGTTGACGCGGATCGTCCGTTGATCGTGCCGCTTCGCCCGTCGGGGGAAAGATGATTCGTTAAGAGATGTATCGCGATCTTACGCTTGTAGTCACACAAGCCGACGAGGACGCGATATGCAGCCGCCTGCTCCCACCCCGCCCACAGGCACGGTCGACGCGGAGGTCCGTGACTGGATCGATCGACTGGCCGGTTGCAGCCTGCCGTTGACGCTACCGGTCTGCGAGGGGCGCGTCCGACGAAGCGGCGGCACGGTCCGCACGTGGCGCTCGTCGATCGATCCGGATCTGGCGGCGCGCGTAGACGCGTTCGCGGCCACGTCGCGAATGACGCGCTTCGAACTGATGTTCGGCGCGTTCGGCCTGCTGATCGGACGGCACGCACAGCGCGACGACTTCGCGCTGGGCACGCGGGCCGTGCGCGACGAATCGACTGCCGCCGGTGCGGGGGCGGCGCGCGGGCGTGCCCTGCTGCCGGTCCGCCTGCGCGGCGACCTCGACACGCCGCTCGCGACCTGGCTCGACGACGCGCGCGATTCGCTGCGGTGGACCCTCGGTCGTGCGGCATGCCCGGCGGGTACGATCGAGCGCGCGCTCGACGGCGTGTCGGCGTCCGGTCGCGCGCCGCTGTCGATCGTGTTCGGCCACGGCAGCGGCGCATCGGCTCACGCCGTGCTCCGATCGCCGGGCGACGCCGCGCCGGACCTCGAACTGTTCGTCTGCGACGACGATGCGCAAGGCGGGATCGCCTTCGGCGTCGCCTATGCGACCGAGGTCTTCGACGACGCGTGCATCGCGCGGCTCGCCGCGCAGTGGCGCTGCGCGCTCGAGGACATTCCCGCCCACCCCGATCGCACCATCGGCTGCGTCGCGCTGTTGACCGACGAGGAGGCAGGCGCGCAGGCGGCACGCTTCGACGAGACCGCAGGACGCCGCGGGCAACCGCTCACGCTCGCGCAGGCATTCGACGCGCAGGTCGCACGCACGCCGTCGGCGACCGCGCTTCGCGACGACTGGAACGAGGTCGGCCAGGTCTCGCTCAGCTATGCCGAACTCGACGCTGCCGCGATGCGCGTCGCGCGCCGGCTGACGGCCGCCGGTGTCGGGCCGGGAACGCCCGTCGGGCTGTACATGGAGCGGTCGGCAAGCATGCTCGTCGCGATGCTCGGCATCGTGAAGGCCGGTGCCGCCTACGTGCCGCTGGACCCCGAGTACCCCGCCAGCCGGATCGGTTTCATGATCGAGGACGCCGGGATGCCGCTGCTGCTGACCGCGCCCGCGTCGAAGGACAGGCTGCCCGACGGCGCGACGGTCGCGGTGATGGTGGTCGACGCATCGGGCGCGCCGGTGGCGTCCGAGCAGCCCGCAGCCGCGCCGCTCGCGGCGGTGCCGGCGACGGCCGCGGCGTCGCCGTCCGATCCTGCCTACGTGATCTACACCTCGGGTTCGACCGGTACGCCGAAGGGCGTGGTCGTCAGCCAGGCGTCGGTGATCGCGCTGGTCGTCGACACCGACTACGTGCACTTCGATGCGCACGACGTCGTCGCACAGGCGTCTAACGCCTCCTTCGACGCGGCGACCTGGGAGATCTGGGGCGCGTGGCTCAACGGCGCGTGCCTGACGGTGCTGCCGAAGGACGTCGTGCTGCAGGCGAGCCGGCTCGCGGCGGCGATTCGCGAGCAGTCGATCTCCAGGCTCTTCCTGACGACCGCGCTGTTCAACGAGCATGCGTCCGGCTCGCCCGACGCGTTCGGCGATCTCGACCTGCTGATATTCGGCGGCGAGGCGGTCGATCCCGGCGCGGTCGGCCGGCTGCTCGCGGGGCGCCCACCGCGGCGGCTCGTCAATGCGTACGGCCCGACCGAGACGACGACCTTCGCGACGACCTTCGACATCCCGACGGCGCCCGGCGAGTGGGAGGCGCACTCGGTCCGGTACCGCACCCTGCCGATCGGCAGGCCGATCCGCGGCGCCCGATGCCGGGTGCTCGATGCCCGCATGCGGCTGGTCCCGACCGGCGTCGCCGGCGAGCTGTACATCGGCGGCGACGGCGTCGCGATCGGCTACGCGAAGCGCCAGGCGCTGACGGCCGAGCGATTCGTCGCCGACCCGTACGAGCCGGGCGAGCGCCTGTACCGTACCGGCGACCTGGTCCGGCAGGCCGCGGACGGCAACATCGAATACCTCGGCCGCATCGACGCGCAGGTCAAGCTGCGCGGCTTTCGCATCGAGCTCGGCGAGATCGAAGCGTGCCTGGGCGCGGTTCCGGGCATCCGTCAGGCCGCGGCGCTGGTGCGCGAGGACCGGCCGGGAGACCGGCGGCTCGTCGCGTACGTCGTGCCGCAGTCGAGCCCCGGGTCGGACGCCACTGCGAACGCGCGGCTGGCGAGCGACGCCCGTGCCGCACTGGTCGCCGAATTGCCGGCCCACATGGTGCCTTGCGCGATCGTCGTGCTGCCCGCGCTGCCACTGACGCCGAACGGAAAGCTCGATCGGCGCGCGCTGCCGGCCCCGGGTGGCGATCCGGGCCCGGCCGCCGTCGCGCGCGGCGAAGAGACCGGCGCGCCCGCCGTGCAGGTCGATGCCTTCGTCTCGGCGATCGCGGCGCTGTTCGTCGAGGTGCTCGGCGTGACGAGCGTCGGAGCCGACGGCGACTTCTTCGCGCTCGGCGGGCACTCGCTGCAGGCGACGCGTCTTGTGTCACGCATCGAGGCACGCCATGGCGTGCGGCTCTCGATCCGCGCAGTCTACGAGTCGCCGACGGTCGCAGGACTCGCCGCGCTGCTGCGCGCGGCGGTGGCCGACGAGGGTCCTGCGGGCTGCGACGCTGCGCCGACCGACGACGATCGGCGAGCGGCCGCGAGCGACGGTGCGGGCGCCGTCGGTGGCGTGCAAGTCTCGGATGTCGCCGTGCGCGCGATCGAAGCGCCGCTCACCGCCGCGCAGGCTGCATTGTGGTACGTGTGCCGCCTGAGCGGCGACGCCGCGCAGTACAACATCTCGCGCGCGCTTCGCCTGCGCGGCCCGCTCGACGGCGCCCGGCTCGAGCGCGCGCTCTCGGCGCTCGGGTTGCGGCACGACGCGCTTCGCGTGCGGATCGTGCAATGCGACGACGGCGCGCGACAGCGCCTGGCGACGGACGCCGAGGTCGGGCTCGCGCGCCACGACGTGTCGGCGCGTACCTGGCGGGCGGTGGCCGATGCCGAGGCGCGCCGGCCCTTCGACCTCGAGGGCGGGGCGCTCGCACGCTTCGCGCTGCTGCGCGTCTCGCCGCGCGAGCACGTGCTCGTCGTGACGATGCACCACATCGTGTCCGACGGCTGGTCGCTCGGCGTGCTGATGCGAGACCTGCGCGCGCTCTACGACTCCGACGTCGCATCCGACGCGCTCGAAGCGCTGCCGATCGCATACCTCGACGCGCTGAACCGCGATCCGGCACGAGCCGCCCGGACCGACGAAGCCGACGTCGCGTGGTGGCGCGAGCGGCTGCGCGACCTGCCCGATCTCCTGCTCCCGGTGCAGCGCGCCGCGCCCGCGCGGCCGTGGCAGGCGCGGCCGGGCGCGGCGCTGCCGGTCGCGATCGGCGCGGCGATGTCGGCGCGACTGCGCGCGGTCGCCGGCGCACGCGGCACGACGCCCTTCGCGGTGCTGATGGCCGCGTGGCAGGCGGTGCTCGGCGACTGGTCGCGCCAGACGGACTTCGGTATCGGCGTGCCGGTCGCCGGCCGCGACAGCGAGGTGCTCGAGGGCCTGGTCGGCTACTTCGTCGACATGGTCGTGCTGCGCGCCGATCTCGGCGGCGACCCCGATCCGGCGACGCTCGTCTCGCGCGTGCACGACGCGACGCTCGCCGCGATGGAGCATCGCCGGGTCTCGTTCGACCGGCTCGTCGCCGAACTGCGGCCCGCCCGCCGCGCCGGGGCCAACCCGCTGTTCCAGGTGGCGTTCACCTACGACAGCACGCCGCAGGCGGTCCCCGGGTTGAGCGGCGTCGACTGCGAGGTCGTCGACCTGCACAACGGCGCTTCCAAGTTCGACCTCACGCTGCAGATGAGCGGCGGCGCCCAGGCGATCGGAGGCTGGCTCGAATACGCGAGCGACGTGTTCGACGCGGCGGCGATCGAGGACCTCGTCGCGGCGTTCGAGCGCACGCTGTCGCACTTCGTCGCGGCGATCGACGGCGGCGATTCGGGCGACGCGGCCGATCGCCGCGACGCGCGCGGCGCCCGACGCGCCGACGCCTCGCCGGGGCACGGGCGCGCCGCGACGCTCGCCGACGCGGCCGTGAGCCGGGCGGCCTCCTTCGGCGGCGCGAAACGACTGCCGCCCGAGGACGCGGCGTCGCCCGGTCCGACGACGGCCCGGCACGCGACCGGCGGTGGCGCGCACGCCGGCCTCGTCGATCAGCTGCTGCCGATCTGGCGGGAGACGCTCGGTGAGCCGGCGCTGGGCATCGACGACGACTTCTTCGCGCACGGCGGGCACTCGCTGCTGGCGGTGCGCCTCATCGACCGGATCGAGAAGCGCACCGGCCACGCGCTTCGGCTCGCGTCGCTCGTCGAGGGGCCGACCGTGCGCCAGCTCGCCGCGTCGATCGAGGCGGCCGGCGTCGGTGCCGCGGTCGGTACCGTATCGCGCTGCACGGTCGCGATCAATGCCGCCGGGTCGGCCCTGCCGCTGTGGATCGTGTCCGGATTCGGCGGCCAGATCATGCCTTACCAGGTGCTGTCGCGCGAGCTCGGCGCCGCCCACCCGCTGTACGTGCTCGACCTGAATTCGCTCGACGGACGTCTGCCCGCGGGTTTCGGGATCCCCGACGTCGCGCGGCTCATGGTCGAGGACCTGCGCGAGGTGCAGCCA
The DNA here is from genome assembly GCA_050248115.1 of Lautropia sp. Classification (GTDB taxonomy): domain Bacteria; phylum Pseudomonadota; class Gammaproteobacteria; order Burkholderiales; family Burkholderiaceae_E; genus Lautropia. The sequence goes on along the minus strand of JBFWSZ010000002.1, from coordinate 116,264 downwards.
TGTGGGCCTTACCAGCTGGCCGGCTATTCGCTCGGCGGCAAGATCGTGCTCGAGATGGCCCGACGGCTGATCGACGCCGGCGAGCAGGTCCGCCTGGTGTCGCTGCTCGACTGCTTCGCGCCCGGCTACCCCCGGCTGCGTCCGCTGCCGGTGCGCGTCGCGCTCCACCTTCGCGAGGCGTGGCGCCAGGCGCGCGCCGGCGCGGGTGCCGGTGCGTACCTGCTCGCCCGTATCCGCCGTCTTTCGCGCTTCGCTGGCGGCGGGCGGCCGACCTTGCTGGGCCGGGGCGACGCGTCGGCGCCCACCGCCGTCGAGCTGCGGATGGAGGCCGCCGCCCAGGCGATGCTCGGCGCCTGGGAGGCGCACGAACCGGCGCCGCATCCGGGCCGGCTCATGCTCGTGCGATCCGGTGTGCGGGTCTTCGGTCCCGGCGCGATCGACGACGACCTCCTGCAAGGCTGGGGCGCGTTCGCGCGCGACGGCATCGACCTGCATCACGTGCATTGCACGCACGTCGAACTGCTCGATCCGCGGTATCTCCCGGCGCTCGCCGATGCGCTCAGGCAGCGCCTGGCGCCACCGCCGCAGGCGCTTCGATCGGGCGGCGCCGATCCGGCGGGCGTCGAGCCCGGGCACGCGCAATCGTGCGCCGGCTGACGGTTCGAGACGGCCCGGTGTGCTGGCGCCTCGACCGCGCCGTGCGTGCCCCGGTACCGGCCGATCGCGCCGGCGAGCGCGCTGCCGTGACTTTCGTTCGATCCGCTGCCCGGCGCGCGCCCCGAAGCGTCGATTTGTTCCTGTCCGTCTGACATGACCCCCGACAGACTGGGCAACGGCAACGTCAGGAGTTATCCATCGGTCGGGCCCGACCCCGAAGCGAGAAGCGTGGGGGTGCATTGCGCGACTGGGGCTGGGTTCGATAGGATGAGGTCATGCGCTGCTGAGGAGGTCGGTTCGCGCTTGGTGTCACGAACCCGTTCAGTAGTTGGACCCGCGGTCCTGCGAGCACCCCGTATTGTGACCATGGGCGGCTGCGCCCTGGAGCACGTTTAGTAGAGTTCGACGACGAGGACTGCCTGCGGCGCTGATGACCCTGACAGGAGGCCTTATGCAAGTGCTCTATCCGCGCTGCGCCGGGCTGGACGTACACAAGGACACGATCGTGGCCTGTGTGCGTTGCGTCTCGGTGCCGGTGCATCAGGAAGTCCGCAGCTTCGGCACGACCACCAGCGGGTTGCTGGAGTTGGCCGAGTGGTTGAGTTTGCACGATGTCACGCACGTGGCGATGGAGGCGACCGGAGTCTACTGGAAGCCGGTGTGGCACATTCTGGAGGACGAGTTCGAGCTGGTGCTGGCCAATGCGGCGCACATACGCAACGTGCCCGGTCGCAAGACCGATGTGAACGACGCGATGTGGATTGCCGATCTGCTCGCGCACGGGTTGATCCGTTCGAGCTTCGTGCCCCCGGCGCAGATCCAGGAATTGCGGGACCTGACGCGAACGCGCAAGCAACTGGTCCGCGAGATCTCCCAGCACAGCCTTCGGATCCAGAAGGTGCTCGAGGACGCGAACCTGAAACTGGGCAGCGTGCTGTCGAACGTTCTGGGCATGAGCGGGCGTGCGATGCTCGAAGCGATCGTGGCCGGCGAGACCAGCCCCGAAGTGCTGGCCAACCTGGCGCTGGGCACCGCGAGGAACAAGTCCGGCGAACTGCGCGAGGCCCTGCGCGGGCGCATCACCGAGCACCATCGGGCAATGCTCAAGATGCACCTGGACGTGATCAACGCCCTGCGAAGCACGCTTGCCGAACTGGATGCGCGCGTGGGAAACGTGCTCACGCCGATTCAGGAGCGCGCCCGCCTGCTGACGACGATTCCGGGCGTCAGTGACCTCACCGCTTCGGTGCTGGTGGCGGAGATCGGCGTGGATATGACGCGCTTTCCAGGATCCGGGCACCTCGTGTCCTGGGCCGGGCTTTGCCCTCGAAACGACGAAAGCGCGGGAAAGCACCGCTCGACGCGGGTCCGCAAAAGCGGCACCTGGCTCAAGACCGCGCTCGTCACGGCCGCCTGGTCCGCCGTGCGGGTCAAGGGAACCTACCTGCAAACCCAGTTCCTTCGCATCAAAGCCAGGCGCGGATCGAAAAAAGCCATCCTCGCCGTCGCTGCTTCCATGCTCACCGCAGCCTACTACATGCTGCGCGACGGCACGCAGTACTGCGACCTCGGCGCCGATCACTTCGTTCGACATGACAAGACCAAGACCATCAAGCGACTCCTCAAGCGACTCGCCGATCTGGGCTGCAACGTCGAGAATCATGTCCATGCTACGTAGCGCTTCTTAGTAGAGTCTCATCATGTTCCGCTCCTCTCGGCTAGTGCTGCCGGCGACGCCGGCGAACGATCTCCCCCACTCGGCGCGACCCGCCGCGCCCGATCACCCGCCCTCCGACCCGGCGAGCGTGCCCGCGCCGCGACGCCTCCCTTCGCCGCGCCGACTCGCGCGCCTCGCGATCGATCGGCTGCTGATCCCGGCCTGCCACCGGCTGGGGCTGCTGCACCTGTGCCGGCGGCTCTTCGATCGGCACGCGCTCACCGTCGTCATGTTCCACCGCGTGCTCCCGCTCGACGGCGACGCGTGCCGTCACGCCGAGCGCGAATACGTCGTCGGCACCGACGAGTTCGACCGCTGCCTCGACTTCTTCGGCAGGCACTACTCGGTGGTGTCGATGCTGGCGATCGAGCGCGCCGCCGCCGGGCTCGAACGCCTGCCGCCGCATCCGCTGCTGATCACCTTCGACGACGGCTGGCGCGACAACCTCGTCCACGCCGAGCCGCTGCTGCGGCGCCACGGCATGAAGGCCGCGCTGTTCGTCAACGTCGATGCGGTCCGCGAGCCAGGGACGCGGTGGTGGCAGGACGCGCTCGTCGAGGTCGTCACCCGCGAATCCGCCGGCGGCTCGGCCGACGGCCCGTTCTCCGATCTCTACGGCGCCATCCGTGCGATGGTGCGGCTGACGCCCGACGCCCGCTGGGCGGCGCTCGCGCCGCGACTGGACTGGTCGCCGGAGACCCGCCAGATGCTGACCGCCGACGAGGTCGCGTCGCTCGACCCGACCGTCTGGGACATCGGTTCGCACGGACTGAGCCACGCACCGCTGACCGAGGTGTCGGATCCCGAGGCCGAGATCGTCGAATCGGGCCGGTGGCTCGCCGCGACCTGCGGGGTGCCGGTGCGCGCGATGTCGCTGCCGCACGGCCGGCTCACGGCGTCGATCGCCCGCATCGCCCGCACCACGTATCCGCTGGTCTTCACCAGCGACCCGGTGCTCAAGAACACCCGCCGCAGGCTCGGCGGGCTCATCGGCCGGCTGCATCTGCCGTCGGCCGCCGCCTCGAGCGATCGCTCGCTCGCCCGCTTTCTCTGGATCAGGAGCAAGGCATGACGACCCTCCAGACCAAGCGCGCAGCCTCCCGCGCGCGCAACCCGCTCGATGCCGCGACGTCCGCGCCGGAGCGTGCCGCCGCCGCCGCCGACGCCGATACCTCGATAGGGCCCGACGCCGGGTCCGGGCCGGAGGCGGGCCGGCGCTTCGACGGGCGCGGCCGATTCTCGGTCGTCGTGCCATTGTACAACAAGGCGCCGCACATCGAGGCGACGCTGCGGTCGGTGCTGGCCAACGGCGACGCGGTTGGCGAGGTGATCGTCGTCGACGACGGCTCGACCGACGGCAGCGCCGCGATCGCGGAGCGCGTCGCGGATGCCCGCATCAGGCTGGTCCGGCAGGCCAACGGCGGCGTGTCGCGGGCGCGCAATCGCGGCATCGACCTCGCCCGGTTCGAATGGGTGGCGTTTCTCGACGCCGACGACCTATGGCAGCCGACGTACCTGTCGAGGCTCCTGGAGCTGGCGCGGTCGTTCCCCGACTGCTCGATGCTGGCGACGCGCTACGTGCTGGCCGACGAAGCCGGCCGCAGGCGCGCGCCCGACGGCGACTGGAACCTGCCGTCACGCGGGATCACCCGCGTCGACGACTACTTTACGCTGATGGCCAGCGGGCACGTGTGCTGCACCATCAGCACCGCGGTCCGACGGTCGCTGCTGAGCGGCCACGCGATCCGCTTTCCCGAGGGCGAGAGCCTCGGCGAGGACCTCGATTTCTTCTTCCGCGTCGCCGAGCACACCGCGCTCGCGCTGGACGTCGAACCGCTCGCGATCTACGTCGACTCCTCGAGCGTCAGCCGTCTGAGCCACGGACGTCTGTCGGCGCCGATCGCGCCGTTCCTCGAACGGATGGAGGCGCGCCTGCGCGAGGGCACCGTCCCGCAGGAGAAGCGCGAGGGCATGCGACGCTACATCGCGACGAAGTACGAGCTCGCGGTGCTGACGACGGCGAGGGAAGGGCAGCGCGCCGTCGCGCTCGGGCTGCTGAGGCACCCGCTGCTGCTCGCGCGCTGGTGGCGCTGGCCCGGGCTGCTCGCGGTGGTGCTGCTGCCGCCCTCGGCCGGGGCGCGGATCCGCGCCTGGCGCCGCGCGATCGCCTCCTGACGCGTCGCCGAACCGGCCGGCCGCTTCGCGGCCCTCGCGCGCGGCGGCCGCGTCAGGACCAGCCGCGTGCGTGCTGCCTCGCCTGCTGGATCTCGTGGTAGCGCGCGTAGCGCTCGCGCAGGTTGGCGAGTTCGCGGACCACGGTGAAGGGGAAGCCTTCGCGGCCCGGACGGTCCGGCACCAGCAGGCGATCGATCGCCTTCACCATGAATGCCGGCTCGTGCACGAAGAGGCCGAGCCGGTTCACGACGTGCGGAAAGCCGGCGGCCGTCTCCTCGAGGCTGAGCTTGCCGGCGAGCTTGCTCAACAGGCGCAGGCCGTCGTCGTCGATCGCTTCGCGCGCGGTGCGCGCCTTCGCGGCCGCGCCGATGTCGGCGGTGGCACCGAGGTCCCAGTGCTGATGCGTGCTGCCGGCCGCGGAAAGGCGTCTGGACATCGTCGCTCCCTTGGCGCGTTGTGTTTCACGATTTATGACAATGATAGGAACTGCGTCGCGGGCGACGCCGCGCCGCCGACCGGCGGATACGCGCGGCGCACCGGCGGGGCGTGCGCCCGCGATTCGCGTGGCATCCGCGGCGCCGCCGATCAGGCCGGGTGCTCGCGGACCGACGACACGGCGGCCTCGAGCCGGCGCCGCAGATCGTCGATCGACCATCGGCCGAACCTCGCTTGCGGCGCCACCAGCGCCATCGCCGCCGTCATGTCGCCGTCGCGGTTGAACACCGGCACCACCACGGCGCCGATGCCGGCTTCCAGTTCGCCGATCGAGAAATAGAAGCCCTGCCTGCGGATCCTGCTGAGCCCCGCACGGAACGCCGTCCAGTCCTCGCCCATGCCGCTTTGCGCGATCTCGGCCGCGCGTTGCTGGTAGAGCCTGAGCAGCGGCGCGCGCGGCAGGCCCGAGAGCAGGATCTTCGGTGCGCCCGAGCGGAACAGCGGTCGAGGCCTTCCTCGCCCGTAGCTGAGCTTCAGCGAGGCCTGGACGCTCGCGCGATGGACGTCGATGACCTGGGGACCGGCGAACAGCACGCTGAGCACGACGTCGAATCCGGTCTCGCCGGCGAGCGCGTCCATCACCGGCATCGCGGCGAGCAGCACCGGATCGCTCTGGCGCAGCTGGTAGTCGAGTTCGATGATGCGCCCGCCCAGCGCATATCGGCCGGCCGTCACCTTCTGCAGCAACCCCGCCTCGACCAGGTCCTTCACGTAGCGATAGCCGGTCGCGCGCGTGTAGCCCAGCGCCTCGTTGATCTCGTCGGGCTGCCACACCGGACGCTCGCGCGAGAACAATCCGAGCACCGCCAGTGCCCGCGCCGGGCTCGTCATGCTTCGGTCACGCCACCCGCCATCGCGCCTCCGGAAACGGCCGAGCGATCAGTCGACGCCCATGCGTCGTGCCATCTCGGCCCGCCATTGTGCCCTCGGCATGAAGCCGGGCAGGCTTCGCGCGTGCGACTCGAGCTGGCGCATCAGCGTCTCGTCGTCCGGGCTCAGGTCCACCGGTACGCGCATCGGCTGCGACACGTACCACGGCAGGTCGACGTAGAGCTCGAGGCGGTTGCCTTCCGGATCGGGCACGTAGATCGACACCGCGTTGCCGTGCGTGATCGACGTGCCGGCGAGGCCCTCGTCGTGGAGCGTCTTCGCCATCGCGCGCAGGGTCGCGAGCGAGTCGGCCTTCAGCGAGATCTGGTTGATCGGGTTGAACGCGGTGGTGTCCGGGCGGCCGCTGATCAGCACGATCTGGTGATGCTCGTCGGGGTCGCGACTCAGGAACACCAGTTCCATCGGGCCGTCGGGCCCGGGCAACTGGCCCCGGTCGGTCACCGTGAACGACAGCACCCGACGGTAGAACGCCTCCATCGACACGATGTCGACGACGTACATCCCGAAGTGGCTGAAGCGGAATCCAGGTCTCATGGTTTTCCCTCTGCGGATCGACGAAACCGCTCCACGTCTTGACACGGGGATCGGTGCTGTACTGTAATCGCATTTATTGAGATTTCGCAACTTTCGTGGGGTGATCTCCGATGAAACTGGTCAGCTTCGAACGCGATGGGCACGCCGGCTTCGGCGCGGTCGTCGAAGGCGGCATCGTCGATCTCGGCGCCGCGCTCGGCGGTCGGCACCCGGACCTGGCGGCCCTGCTCGCCGCCGATGCGCTCGGCCAGGCACGCGCGGCGCTCCAAGGTCGCCGCCCCGATTTCACGCTCGACGGCGTCGTGCTCCTCCCGGTCATCCCCAATCCCGGAAAGGTCTGGTGCTGCGGGCTGAACTATGGCGAGCACGTTCGCGAGACCCGGCGCGAGGTCACCGAGCAGCCCACCTTCTTCCTGCGGGTGGCCGATTCGCTGGTCGGCCACGGTCAGGCGATCGTGCGGCCCCGCGAGTCGGCGCAGCTCGACTACGAGGCCGAGATCGCCGTGATCGTCGGCAAGCCGGGCCGGCGAATCGCCGAAGCCGACGCCCTGGATCACGTCGCCGGATACAGCTGCTTCAACGACGCCAGCGTGCGCGACTGGCAACGCCATACCTCGCAGTGGGCGCCGGGCAAGAACTTCTGGCGCACCGGCGGCTTCGGGCCCTGGATGGTCACCGCCGACGACATCCCGGCCGGCACGACGATGAGCGTGCTCACCCGGCTCAACGGCCGGGAGATGCAGCGCGCCACCACCGACATGATGATCCACGGCATCGCGCGCCAGATCGCGTACGTCTCGACGATCGCGCCGCTGCGTGCCGGAGACGTCATCGTCACCGGCACGCCGGGCGGCGTCGGGGCTCGCCGCACGCCGCCGGTCTGGATGAAGCCGGGCGACGTCGTCGAGATCGAGGTCGATCGCGTCGGGGTGCTTCGCAACACCATCGTCGACGACGACTGAATCGCGCGCATCCGCGCCGATCGCAGCCCCCACCAAAGGAGACAGGAACATGCACATTTCCCGCACCCGCCGCCACGCGGTCGCCGCGCTGGCGCTGACGGCAGCGACCTTCGCCGCGCCCGCGCGGGCGGCCGATCCGGTGAAGCTGAAATTCTCCAGCTTCGAGCCGCCGATGGCCAACATCACCGCCAACGTGCTGACGCCGCTCGCCAGGGCCGCCACCGCCGGCTCGGACGGCACGCTGCAGATCGACATGTTCGCCGGCGGCACGCTGGGTCGCAACCCGACGCAGCAGCTCAAGCTGGTCACCGACGGCGTCGCCGACATCGCATGGGTGGTGCTGCCGTACACGCCGGGCCGGTTCGACGACACCGAGATCGTCGGCCTGCCGTTCCTGACGACCAACGCGGTCGAGGCGAGCGTCGCGCTGCACCGCCTGTACGCGGCCCAACAGCTCGTCGGCTTCAGGGGACTCAAGGTGCTGGCACTCGGGGCGACGCCGCCGGTGGGCGTGCACGGCAACGTCGCCGTGCGCCAGCCGGCCGACCTGAAGGGCCGACGGGTGCGGGTGTCGGGCGATCACCTGACGAAGGTCGTCGAGGCGCTGGGTGGCGCGCCGGTGCAACTGGCCGGCGGGCAGATCGCCGAAGGCCTGTCGCGCGGCGTCGTCGACATGACGCTCAACAACTGGGGCTTCGTCGGCGACTTCAAGGTCACCGAGGTCACGAAGCAGCACTACACGATCCCGCTCGGCTCGGTCGCCGTCGCGGTGGTGATGGCGCAGGCGAAGTTCGACGCGCTGCCGATCAAGGCCCGCGAGGCGATCACCCGCGCCGGTGGCGAGGCGCTCGCTCGCAAGATCGGCGAGGCCTTCGATCGCCAGGAGGTCGAGGTGCGCGAGCGCACGGCGAAGTCCGGACGCAACGAGGTCGTGCAGCCGTCGGCCGCCGAACTGGCCGAGTGGCAGCGGCGGATCGCGCCGGTCAACGACGCGTGGCGCGTCGCGAAGCCGCGCAACCAGGCGATCCACGCGGCGTTCGTCGCCGAACTCGAGCGCGTGCGCAGCGGCAGGTGACGGGCCGCCCGATGTCGCTGCACGATCGGGCGTGCCGTCTTGCGGACCGCCTCGCGGTGGCGGCGGTGCTGGGGCTGGTCGGTCTCGCCTGCTGCACGGTCGCGGACGTCGCCGGCCGCTACCTCTTCGCCGCCCCGATCCGCGGCTTCAACGACATCGTGCCGCTCGCCGGCGCGGTGCTGCTCTCGGCGTGCATGCCGCACGTGGTGGCGCGGCGCGGCAACATCGCCGTCGATTTCGTCGGCCAGCGCCTGGGTGCGTCCGCGGCGCGGCGCCTGGACCGCTTCGGCACGGTGCTGTGCACGGCATTCTTCGGCCTGATGGCGTGGCAGTACGTCCGCTTCGCGCGCGAACTCGCGCAGACCGGCGACGTCACGCCGATCCTGCGCTGGCCGGCGTGGCCCTGGTGGGCCGCCGTCGCCGGCTTCGTCGCCGTCACCGCGGCAGTGGGCCTGGCGACGATCGTCGGCCGACCCGACCCAGACGGAGCGCGCGCGTGACGGACCCGGTGATGCTCACCGTCTGGGGGCTGCTCGCGACGTTCGCGCTGATCCTGCTTCACGTGCCCGTCGGCGTCGCGATGGGCCTGACCGGCGTGGCGGGCTTCGGGCTGCTCGGCGGCTTCGGGCCGGCGTTGTCGATGATCGCGAGCGAAACCTCCAACGCGCTGGCGTCGCTCGATCTGGCGACGATACCGCTGTTCGTGCTGATGGGGTCGTTCGCGAGCATGGGCGGGCTCTCCGAGGACCTGTACCGGCTCGCCTACGCGATGGTCGGCCACCGTCGCGGTGGCCTGGCGATGGCCACGATCGGCGGATGCGCCGGCTTCGGCGCCGTCTGCGGCAGTTCGGTCGCCACCGCCGCCACCTTCGGGCGCGCCGCGCTGCCGTCGATGCTGAGGCGCGGCTATGCGCCCGGGTTCGCGGCCGGCACCGTCGCGTCGGGTGGCACGCTGGGCATCCTGATCCCGCCGTCGTCGATCATGGTGATCTATGCGGTGCTGTCCCAGGAGCTGATCATCACGCTGTACATCGCCGCGCTGGTGCCGGCCGTGATCGCCGTGGCGCTGCACCTGCTGACGATCACCGCGTACGCCCGCTGGCGGACGGCCGACGCGCCGGTGGGCCCGAAGGCGACCGCGCTCGAGCGCTGGCGCGCGGTGCGCGGGAGCTGGCAGGTGATCGTGCTGGCGTGCACCGTCATCGGCGGGATGGCTGCGGGCGTGTTCACGGCGACCGAGAGCGCGGCCGTCGGGGCGGTGATGGCGCTCGTGTTCGCATGGATGCGGGATTCGATCCGCTGGGCGGCGCTGCGCGATGCGCTGACCGCCACCGCGCGGACGTCGGCGATGATCTACGTGCTGATCATCGGCGCGTCCCTGTTCGGCTATTTCGCGACCGTCACGCAGGCGCCGCAGGCGCTGGTGGAATCGGTGAGGAACTCGGGCCTGCCGGTATGGGCCGCGGTGACGCTGATGATGCTGCTGTTCATCGTCGCCGGCGCCGTCTTCGACGAAGTCGCCGCGATGGTCGTGACCATGCCCTTCGTGCTGCCGCTCGTCAAGAGCTGGGGCTTCGATCCGGTGTGGTGGGGCGTGATCAACGTCGTGATCATCGAACTCGGCATGCTGATCCCGCCGCTCGGGATGAACGTCTTCGTGATGAAGGGGATCGCGCCGTCGATTCCGCTCACGGCGATCTATCGGGGCGTCGCGCCCTACGTCGCGTCGAATCTTCTTCGCCTCGCGCTGCTGCTTGCCTTTCCGGCGCTGTGCCTGTGGCTGCCGGCGCTCCTAAAGGGTTGACCCATGTCCCGCACCTCGGATGCCGACACCATTCACGACGTCGCGATCATCGGCTGCGGCCCGACAGGCGCGACGCTCGCCAACCTGCTCGCGATGCTCGGCGTGTCGGTGCTGGTCCTGGAGCGCGAACCCGAGATCTACGCACTGCCTCGGGCGATCCACTTCGACGGCGAGTGCATGCGCGTCTTCCAGACGATCGGCATCGCCGAGGCACTGCACCCGCAGCTGCTCGTGTCGCCGGGCATGAAGTTCGTCGACGCCGAGAACCGCGTGCTGATCGACTGGTCTCGCCCGCAGGCGCCCGGCGCCCATGCGTGGCACGCCAGCTACCGCTTCCATCAGCCGGTGCTGGAGCGTGTGCTGCGCACGCGCATGGCGGTGCATCCGAACGTCACGCTGCGCCTGCGGCACGACGTGTTTTCGATCGAGCCGCACGCGGACCACGTGCAACTGCGCATGGAAGACACGCGCAACGGCCGCCTCGGTCGCGTCGGTGCCCGCTACGTCGTCGGCTGCGACGGCGCACGCTCGCTCGTGCGACGCTTCATGGGCACCGAACTCGACGACCTCAGGTCGCACGAGCGCTGGCTGGTGCTCGACGTGCTGCTCAGGCGCCCGCGCCCCGACCTGGGCGACCACAGCATCCAGTTCTGCGATCCGCGGCGTCCGTCGACCTACGTGCGCGGTGTCGGTGATCGACGGCGGTGGGAGCTGATGCTGATGCCCGGCGACGACCCGGCGACGATCACCCGCCCCGAGCACGTCTGGCCGCTGCTGTCACGATGGGTCACCCCCGACGACGCGACACTCGAGCGGCCGGCCGTCTACACCTTCCATTCGGTCGTCGCGCGCGGCTGGCGCAGTGGCCGGATGCTGATCGCCGGTGACGCCGCGCACCAGACGCCGCCGTTCATGGGGCAGGGCATGTGCGCCGGCATCCGCGATGCATCCAACCTCGCGTGGAAGCTGGCCGCGGTGCTGCGAGGCGACGCGCCGGTGTCGCTGCTCGACACCTACGAGCGGGAACGCTCGCCGCACGTGCGCGAGTTCATCGACACCGCTGTGCGGCTCGGCGGCATCATCCAGGCGACCGACCCGGCGCTGGTCGAGCGGCGCAACGCCGAGATGACGGCGAACCCCCGGATCTTCCACACGCCGCAGCCCGCGCTCGGGCCGGGCGCGCACGATGGCGGCGACGTTGCCGGCCAGGTCGCGCCGCAGCCCCTGCTCGACGACGGCACGCGGCTCGACGATCGCGTCGGCTACCGGTTCCTGCTTTTGGTGCGACCCGAACTGCTCGACGCGGCCCGGTCGCTCGTCGATGCACGCGCCATCGTCGTGCCGGCGACGCCGGCGCCGCTGGCGCAATGGCTCGCGCAGTGCGGCGCAGCCGCGGTGCTGGTGCGGCCCGACCGCTACGTCGCCGGCGTCGCGACCGACGGCGACACCTTGGCCGCGCTGGTTCGCCGCCGACTGTGCTTCGACGTCGCCGACGCGCAGTCGCCGGTCCGAACGACGGCGCCACGCGCGCCGGACCGCGCCGGCATGTAGCATGTCGGCAGGTCGGGCGTGCCGCGGGCGTCCCGCGTCGGCCCGCGATGAAGAAGGAGTAGAACGCGTGTCGAAGATCGCTGGTTTCGTCGTCACTGCCGCCGACGTCCGTCACGTCGGACACGATCTCAGCCGTCCCGAGTGCGTGCTGGCCGAGGCCGACGGCACGCTGTGGGTGTCGGACGACCGCTCGGCCGTGCTCCGGATCGATCCCGACGGCCGCCAGACGCGGATCGGCGAGGTCGGCGGGCTGCCGAACGGGCTCGCGATGGATCGCCTCGGCAGGCTCTACGTGGCGGACATCGAGCGCGGGAAGCTCTTTCGCCTGTCGCGCGACGGCCGCCACGAATTGCTGCTCGACGAACTCGACGGCGCCCGTCTCGGCGCGCTCAACTTCGTGTACCTGGACCACGAGGCGCGCCTGTGGGCGACCGTGTCGACGCGGGTCGAACCGCGATCGAAGGCGGCACATTCCCAGATCCCCGACGGCAGCATCCTGCGACTCGACGCCGCCGGCTGGCGCAGCGTGGCGGACGGATTCAGGTTCACCAACGAGATCCGGCTCGACGCGGGCGGCAAGTACCTGTACGTCGCGGAGACCGCCAGTGGCTCGGTGTGCCGGCTGCCGCTGCTGCCGGACGGCTCGCTGGGGCCGCGCGAGCCCTTCGGTCCCGAACCGCTCGCCCCCGGCGCGAGGACCGACGGGATCGCGTTCGATTCGCAGGCAAACCTTTGGGTGACCGACGTCGCGCGCAACGCGTTGTTCGTCATCGCCCCCGACGGCGAGGCGACCGAGGTCTTCCGGGATCCGGAGGGCACGGTGATGCCCGCGCCGACCAGCATCGCGTTTTCCGGCCCGGACCTGCGGACCGTGCTCGTCGGGTCGCTGACGGCGACGCGCCTCGTCAGCTTCGTCTCGCCGGTCGCCGGGGAACCGCTGGCCCATTGGCGACGCGGCGGCTGACGCACCGTCGCGTCGCGTCGCGGCCGGACGGGCCGCGACGGCGGACAGGCCCTATTTCCTGCAATCGTTCATGCAGCGCATGACCCGCAGGTCGGGCGAGTCGTCTCCGCGATCGAAGCCGCCGTGGTTGGGCATCTTCACGCCGACCAGCGAGGCGGCGTCCAGGCGCGCGTCGTCGCCGACGATGCCGTTGCGATTCAGCAGGAACGCGGTCAGCGCGTAGACCTCGTCGCCACTCAACGACTGTGGCTTGTCGTGCGGCATCGCACGGCGCACGTAGTCGAAGATCGTCGTCGCGTAGGGCCAGAAGCTTCCGATCGACTTGACCGGCGAAGGACTGGCGAGCGTGCCCTTGCCGCCGACGAGCCGATCCGCCGGCTTGCCTTCGCCGTCGGCGCCGTGACAGCTCACGCACTTGGCCGAGAAGAGCGCGCGTCCCTGCGCGACCGTGCCCGACCCGGGTGGCAGATTGCCGCCATCGGGCCCGATCGCGATGTCCCACCCCTGGATCTCCTGCGGGGTGGGTGCGCGGCCGATGCCGAAGCGCCCGTCTCCGCCCGCGGCCCACGCCGCGCCTGCGCCCGACTGCGCGATGCAGACGGAGGCGAACGAAAGGGCGAGCGTCGCGGCCAGCGCCCTTGCGCGTCCGCCGCCCCGAGTCATGGAAAACCGATCATGCGAAGACATGGGTGACGCCTCCTTCAGCGGCGATCTTCCAGCTCTGGATGCCGTTGTAGTGGTAGAGCGAGTTGATGCCCCTCAGCGCGACCAGCTGGTCGCGCGTGGGCTGGACGTAGCCGGTCTCGTCGACCGCGCGGCTCTGGATCACGGTGGGGCTTCCGTCCCAGTGCCACGGCAGCCGGAAGCGTGTCAGCGCCTTCGGCAGCACCGGGTCCTGCAGCGCCGCCTCGCGCCAGCTGCGTCCGCCGTCGACCGACACGTCGACCGCCTTGATGCGCCCGCGTCCCGACCAGGCGATGCCGCCGATCTCGTGAAAGCCCTTCTCGCGGAGGGTCTGGCCGCCGGACGGCGAGGTGATCAGCGACTTCGCGTCCATGAAGAAGGTGAACTGCCGCGAGCGGCCGTCCGGCATCAGGTCGGTGTACTTGGACGTCTCCTCGCGGGTCTGGAACGGCTCGGACCCGACCTTGAGCCGGCGCAGCCACTTGATGTTCATGTTGCCCTCGATCCCGGGCAGCAGCAGTCGCAACGGGTAGCCCTGCTCGGGCCTCAGGCGTTCTCCGTTCTGGCTGTAGACGAGCATCGCGTCGTGCATCGCGATCTCCATCGGGATGCTGCGCGTCATCGCCGCGGCGTCGGCGCCCTCTGCGAGCACCCATCGGCCCTCGGGCTTGACGCCGACCTCGGCGAGGACCGTCGACAGCGCGACGCCGGTCCACTCGGCGCAGCTGACCAGACCGTGGATCTGCTGCGCCGTCTTGCCGGCGGGCGCCTTCCACAGCGCGGCGCTGTTGCCCGAGCATTCGATGAACGCGATCCGCGATACCGACGGAAAGCGCACCAGGTCGTCCATCGTCAGCAGCAGCGGGCGATCGACGAGGCCGTGGATCATCAGCCTGTGCTGCGCCGGATCGATCTTCGGGACGCCGGCGTGGTGCCGCTCGAAGAACAGCCCGTTCGGCGTGATCATGCCGTGCAGGTGCTCGAGCGGCGTGCGGGTCGCCGTCGGGAACGCACTCGCGCCCGCCGGCAGCACGCGCACGATGCCCGCTTCGTGCGGCGACGGCTGACCGTACGGCGGGTTCAGGAAGCCGGTGCCCTGTTCCTTCATCCACGCCGGCACCTCGGGCGGCCCGTTGGCCGCCTGCGCCGGCCGGGCGGCGAGCCCGGCGCCGATCGCGGCCGAGGGCAGCGTCACGCCGGCGCGCAGTACCGCGCGTCGCCTGCTGCCCGACACCACGGGCCGATCCTTCACGTCACGTTTCGTCACGACGTCTCCTTCGTCGAGTGGATGCCCGGGCGCGCGACGGCAGGTCGGCACCCGGGCGAGGGGTACATGCGCTGTCGCTGCTCAGTAGTTATCCATCGGTCGGGCCCGACCCCGAAGCGAGAAGCGTGGGGGTGCATTGCGCGACTGGGGCTGGGTTCGATAGGATGAGGTCATGCGCTGCTGAGGAGGTCGGTTCGCGCTTGGTGTCACGAACCCGTTCAGTAGTTGGACCCGCGGTCCTGCGAGCACCCCGTATTGTGACCATGGGCGGCTGCGCCCTGGAGCACGTTTAGTAGAGTTCGACGACGAGGACTGCCTGCGGCGCTGATGACCCTGACAGGAGGCCTTATGCAAGTGCTCTATCCGCGCTGCGCCGGGCTGGACGTACACAAGGACACGATCGTGGCCTGTGTGCGTTGCGTCTCGGTGCCGGTGCATCAGGAAGTCCGCAGCTTCGGCACGACCACCAGCGGGTTGCTGGAGTTGGCCGAGTGGTTGAGTTTGCACGATGTCACGCACGTGGCGATGGAGGCGACCGGAGTCTACTGGAAGCCGGTGTGGCACATTCTGGAGGACGAGTTCGAGCTGGTGCTGGCCAATGCGGCGCACATACGCAACGTGCCCGGTCGCAAGACCGATGTGAACGACGCGATGTGGATTGCCGATCTGCTCGCGCACGGGTTGATCCGTTCGAGCTTCGTGCCCCCGGCGCAGATCCAGGAATTGCGGGACCTGACGCGAACGCGCAAGCAACTGGTCCGCGAGATCTCCCAGCACAGCCTTCGGATCCAGAAGGTGCTCGAGGACGCGAACCTGAAACTGGGCAGCGTGCTGTCGAACGTTCTGGGCATGAGCGGGCGTGCGATGCTCGAAGCGATCGTGGCCGGCGAGACCAGCCCCGAAGTGCTGGCCAACCTGGCGCTGGGCACCGCGAGGAACAAGTCCGGCGAACTGCGCGAGGCCCTGCGCGGGCGCATCACCGAGCACCATCGGGCAATGCTCAAGATGCACCTGGACGTGATCAACGCCCTGCGAAGCACGCTTGCCGAACTGGATGCGCGCGTGGGAAACGTGCTCACGCCGATTCAGGAGCGCGCCCGCCTGCTGACGACGATTCCGGGCGTCAGTGACCTCACCGCTTCGGTGCTGGTGGCGGAGATCGGCGTGGATATGACGCGCTTTCCAGGATCCGGGCACCTCGTGTCCTGGGCCGGGCTTTGCCCTCGAAACGACGAAAGCGCGGGAAAGCACCGCTCGACGCGGGTCCGCAAAAGCGGCACCTGGCTCAAGACCGCGCTCGTCACGGCCGCCTGGTCCGCCGTGCGGGTCAAGGGAACCTACCTGCAAACCCAGTTCCTTCGCATCAAAGCCAGGCGCGGATCGAAAAAAGCCATCCTCGCCGTCGCTGCTTCCATGCTCACCGCAGCCTACTACATGCTGCGCGACGGCACGCAGTACTGCGACCTCGGCGCCGATCACTTCGTTCGACATGACAAGACCAAGACCATCAAGCGACTCCTCAAGCGACTCGCCGATCTGGGCTGCAACGTCGAGAATCATGTCCATGCTACGTAGCGCTTCTTAGTAGCTGGTCGGCCAGGTCCTCATCAGGTGCTCGCCGATGCCGTCGCTGCTGCGAAGCCCGATCGTCTCGAGCAGTTCGTGGAGGGTCGCCCGCGTGTCCTCGGGCTGCACGACCAGGTGCCCGTTGTACGCGGACGCCATTGCATATGCAGAAGTTTCGAGCTCCATCTCGGCGAGGTGCGCGTCGAAGCGCGCGGGATCGTCGGCACGGGTGATGCCGTGCACGATCGTGACGGCATGCCGGGGATCCATGAAGTTCACCTCGGCGCTGGGCCACATCAGCACGACGTCGGCGTTGCCGCCGCCGCCCATGTTCAGCACCGCCTGGCCGTAGGTCTTGCGCACGATGATCGAGAACTTGGGGACGGTGACGAGCGACAGCGCGTTCATCCAGTTCATCACGCGGCCCACTGCGCCGCGCCGCTCGCCCTCGATGCCGATCAGGAAGCCGGGCTGGTCGACGAAGAACAGCAGCGGGATGTTGAAGGAGTCGCACATCACCATGAACGCGGTCGCCTTCTCGCAGGCGTCGACGTCGATCGCGCCGCCTTTGTGCAGCGGATTGTTCGCGACGATCCCGACGACGTGGCCTTCGATGCGTGCCAGGGCCGTGACGATGTTCTTCGCGAAGCGCGCCTTCATCTCGAACATCGAGTCCACGTCGACGATCGACGCGAGGATCCTGCGCATGTCGTAGACCTGGGTGCGCGAGAGCGTCAGCAGCTCGCGGATGCGACGGCCGTCCGGCGCAGGCCGTTGGCCGGCGTCGGCCCGCGGGGGGCGCTCGCCGTGGTGCGAGGGCATGTACGACAGGAAGCGCCGGATCGCGTCCAGCGCCGCCTCGTCGGAGTCGACGGCGAGGTCGGCCATGCCGGTCACGTCGGTGTGCATGCGCCAGCCGCCCAGGTCCTCCGGCTGCATCGACTCGCTGATCGCCATCGAGGTGAGCTTCACGCTCGACACCGCCATGATCGCGCCCTTGCGCATGACGACGAAGTCCGACAGCGCCGCATACCAGGACGACGACCCGTAGCAGTGCCCGAGCACGCCCGACGCCCACGGCGTCTCGCGCATCCGCCGGTACTGCGTGGGCTTGTCGCCCGCGCCGATCCCCCGCGCGCCCATGACATCGGGCATGCGTGCACCGGTCGATTCGCCAAGGAAGACGATCGGGAGTCCCCGCTTCGTCGCGAGGTCCTTGATGTGCCCGACCTTCCTGCCGTTGACGGTGGCGCTGGACGCGCCCATGACGGTGAAGTCGTTGGAAACCACCGCGACCGGTCTCGAATCGATCCGGACGATTCCGGAGATCTTGCCGTCGGCGGGGGTGCGGGCGCGGTCTGCCTCGCGCGTCGACTGGGCGAACAGGCCGAACTCGGTGAACGACCCGTCGTCGCAAAGGTGCGCGATCCGCTCGCGCGCATTCAGGATGCCTTCGGCCCGGCGGCGCGCGAGCTTCGCCTCGCCACCCATCGCGAGGGCGCGCGCGGTACGCGCGGCGTGGTCGCGGTCGAGATCGTCGAAGGTCGGTGTCGGCGCCGGCTTCGGGGCGGCCGACGGATCGACGGCCGGCGGCGTCGGGTTCGGTGTGTCCATCAGCGCAGCTCCTTCTTCAGCGTGGCGGCGGTCGCGTAGTCGCGACGCAGGAGTTCGGCGAGTCGCGCCGGCGTGCTCGCGCCGATCTCGATGCCCTGTTCGAGCGTCTTCGCGATCAGCGCCGTGTCCTGCGTGGCGGCGATCGCCGCCTCGTTCAGCCGGGCGACCGCATCGCCGGGCGTTCCGGCAGGCACGAACAGCGCGAACCAGCTTCGGCTCGGACCGTCCACGCCGATCTCCTGGAACGTGGGTACGTCCTTCGCCGCCGGCGAACGCGTGTCCGACGAGAGTCCGATCGCCTTGAGTCGCCCCGACTTCACCTGGGGCAGCAGCACCGGAAGCAGCGCGAGCACCATGTCGACGTGTCCGGCGATCGCGTCGTTGGTGGCCGGGGCGCCACCCTTGTAGGGAACGTGCAGCACGTCGATTCCGGCCCGTTTGGCGAGCGTACGCACCTGGACCTCGAGCGAGGCCGAACTGATCGTCAGCTTGCCGGGCCGTTGCCTTGCCAGCGCGACGAGCTCGGCGGGCGTGTTCGCGGCGAGCGACGGGTGCGCCGCGACGAGGTAGGGCATCGACGCCACCAGGCTGACCGGTGCGATGTCCTTGAAGACGTCGACCGGCGGGACCGGCCCGAAGTGCGGATTCGACGCGAGGCCGCTGGTGCCGAAGTAGACGGTATAGCCGTCGGCCGGCGCGTTCGCGGCGATCTCCAGGCCGATGTTCGTTGCCGCCCCTGGCCGGTTGTCGATCACCACCGGCTGGCCGAGCCGGCGCGAGAACGGCTCGACGAACGCGCGCGCGAGGATGTCGGTGCTCCCGCCGGGCGGATAGGGCACGACGACGTGGATCGGCTTCGACGGGAAGGCCTGCGCCCGCGACGCCGGTGCGATCGACGCGAGCGCGAGCGCGCTCGCCGCGGCCGTGCCGCCGATCAGGCGGCGCCGCGCGTGGCCGGAGCTCGGGGTCGTGCGCCGGCCCGTGCGCGGGCTCGCGGTCGACGCCGTTGCGTCGGTGGGGGCGGCTGCCGTTGCGCCGTCGTCCGGCGCCTTCTCGATCGGCATTCGATGTCTCCGTTGCGCAGCCTGTCGGCGGCGGGGTTTGCATGAACGTATTAGTGTCGACAATAATACGCCAATGGCAAAGCAGCGGACCGCCAACCTTCCGGATCTGAGCAGCCTGATCGATCCGCTCGACGCGTTCACCCTCGACATCCAGCGCGTGCTGCTTCGGCGTGGCTCGGTCGCGACGCCGTCGCTGTCCACCGGGGAGCAGATCGCGGCGCGCCTCGCCGGCATGATCGCGCTCGACCGGATCGAACCGGGCCAGCGACTGCTCGAGGAGGAGATCTGCAAGGTGCTGGCGGTGAGCAGGGCGCCGGTGCGCGAGGCGATGCGGATCCTGGAGCGCGACCGGCTGCTGGTGATCGCGCCGCGGCGCGGCGCGAGGGTCAGCGGCCACGACGCGCGCGAACTGCGCGACATGTTCGAGGTCCGCGCGTCGCTGCTCGCCACGCTGGTCGCGGCGGTGATGCGCGAGCGCGCGGCCGAACTCGAGGCGCTGCTCGCGGCGGGCACCGTGGCGCTCGACGCGGCGCGGCGCGTCGGCTCGCGCGACGGCTACGCGCTGGTGTCGTTCCAGCTGATGATGAGGCTCTGCTGGCTTTCGTCGAACGTGCTGCTCGCCGAGATGGTGCAGTCGCTCGCACTGCAGACGCTGCGCTACGCCCGGCTCGGCTTCGGTCAGCCCGAGGCCGTGTCGCGTTCGCTTCGCGACTGGCGCCGCATGCTGCGTGCCGTGCGAGACGGCGACGTCGAGTCGGCCGCGGCGTTGGCCGCGACGCGCGTGCGCGGGTCCTGCGAGGCGGCACTGGCCACGCTCGGGCACACGTCGGCGGGGGGCGGGTCCGCGACAGCCACGCCGCGGCGACGCCGGCGCGCCGCGTCGACCTCACCCGTTTCACCGGCGGCCGGCTCGTGCCGCACCGCCGGCGCCGGGCGCGCGCCGCGCGCCCACCACCGAGAAGGCAGCACGATCCGATGACCGATGCCAACACCAGCCGATACGACGAACTCGAGTCGCGCCGCGCCAGCGCCCTGAAGCTCGGCGGCGAGAAGGCGCTGCAGTTCCAGCGCGAGCGCGGCAAGCTGAACGTGCGCGAGCGCATCGAACGCTTCGTCGATGCCGGCAGCTTCCACGAAATGGGTATGCTGGCCGGCAAGGGCGGGTACGACGCCGACGGCAACTACCAGTCGTTCGTGCCGTCCAACGCGCTGATCGGTACCGCGCGGCTCGACGGGCGCCGACTGGTGCTCTCGGCCGACGACTTCACGATCCGGGGCGGGTCGTCAGAGTCGACGGTCTCCGACAAGTGGGTCTACGCCGAGCGCTACGCGCACGAGATGCAGATGCCGCTGGTGCGCCTGGTCGACACCGCGGGCGGCAGCGTCAAGATTCTCGAGCAGCAGCAGTCGACCAAGATCCCGGGCTACGCGACCTGGCCGTCGGTCGGGCTCCTGTCCAGGGTGCCGGTCGTCGGGGTCGCGCTCGGGGCCTGCGCGGGGCTCGGCGCGATCAAGGTCGCGCTGTCGCACTTCTCGGTGATGGTCAAGGGCGGCTCGCAGGTGTTCGCGGGCGGCCCGCCGGTCGTCAAGCAGGGCATCGGCGTCGACATCGACAAGGAAGCGCTGGGCGGCTGGGAGGTGCACGTGAAGCACTCGGGCGTCGTGAACAACGTCGCGAACACCGAGGACGACGCGTTCGCGCAGTCGCGCCGCTTCCTGTCGTACCTGCCGTCGAGCGTGTTCTCGACCGCGCCGGGCACCGAGCCGCGTCCGGTCGACCCGGCGCGGACGGCGTGGCTCGACGAGGCCATACCCGAGAACCGGCGTCAGGTCTACGATCCGCGACGCGTGTTGCGCGCGATCTTCGACGAGGACAGCCTGTTCGAGATCGCGCCGCTCTTCGGCGGCTCGACGATCACGATGCTCGCGCGCTTCGAGGGTCGGGTGGTCGGCGTGCTCGCCAACGATCCCCGGATCATGGGCGGCGCGCTCACCTCGGCCGCCGCCCGCAAGACGGAGCGTTTCGTCGACCTGTGCGACACCTTCCACCTGCCGGTGGTGAACCTGGTCGACCAGCCGGGGGTGATGTTCGGGCTCGACGCCGAGAAGTCGGGCACGATGCGCGACGCGATCCGCGCGATCGGCGCGATCGAGCAGGCGCGCGTGCCGTGGCTGTCGGTCATCGTGCGTCGGGCCTTCGGCGTCGGCGGCGGCATGCACGGCCCCAAGCACGGGCCGGAGGGGCGGTCGCTGAACCACCGCGTCGCCTGGCCGACCGCGAGGTGGGGCTCGATCCCGATCGAGGGCGGCGTCGCCGCGGCGTACCGGCGCGAGATCGAGGCGAGCGACGATCCGAAGGCGCGGCGCGACGAGATCGAGGCACGCTACCACCGGCTCAGTTCGCCGTACCGCACCGCCGAGCGATTCGGCATCGTCGACATCGTCCGGCCCAGCGAGACCCGTCTCGTGATCCGCGACTGGCTTTCGGATGCCGTGGCGCTGTGCGAACGGCAGACCGGCATCAAGCTTCGCGGGCTTCGCTGACCCGGGGTCGACACCACCATCCACACCGAAGGAGAGACACGATGATCCGAAAGTCGAGGCGTTTCCTGAAGGCCCTGTCCGGCGGCATCGCGACCGCGGCTGCCGCGTCGCTGCTGCTGGCGGGCGGCACGGCGCGCGCCGCCGACTGGAAGCCGTCGCAGCCGGTCCTCTACACGATACCGGCCGGGCCGGGCGGCTCGCTGGACCAGTCGGTGCGGATGATCAAGCACATCGCCGAGAAGCGGGGGCTGATCGACAAGCCGTTCCTGATCGAGAACAAGCCGGGCGGCGCGGGCAAGATCGCCGTCGCGCCGCTCGACCAGCACCCGCGCGACCCGAACTTCCTCACGGTCATCACGTACTCGCTGCTGACGAGCCACATCATCGGCGCGATCGACTTCACCTACACCGACTATCAGCCGATCGCGATGCTGTTCGGCGAGTACGTGACGCTGTCGGTGCGCGACGAGTCGCCGATCAAGGACGTGCGCGACCTGGTCGAGCGGCTCAGGAAGGATCCCGCCAGCCTCAGCATCGGGATCGCGACCTCGCTGGGCAACCACATCCACGTCGGTGCCGCGAAGCCGCTGAAGGCGGCCGGCGTCGACATCTCCAAGCTCGTCGTGGTGCCGTTCCGCTCGTCGGCCGAATCGCTGACCAACCTGATGGGCGGGCACATCGACGTGATGGCCGCCACGACGCCGAACGTCATCACGCAGATGAAGCAGGGGCGGATCCGGGTGCTCGCCGTGGCGTCGGCCGAGCGCCTGAAGGGCGACCTGGCGTCGGTGCCGACCTGGCGCGAGAGCGGCGTCGACGCGACCTACAACAGCGCGCAGGGCGTGATGGCGCCCAAGGGCATACCCCCGGAGGCGCTCGCGTACTGGACCAACCTGTTCCGCACGGTGACGCAGGATCCCGAGTGGCTCGCCTTCGTCGAGAGCCGCCAGTGGGATCCGCGCTTCATCGACAGTAGCAAGGTCGGCGCGGAGTTGAAGCAGGCCTACGACGAGTCGCGCGACGTGCTCGTCGATCTCGGCCTGTCCAAGCGTTGAACGCGAACCGGGCGGAACGGTCGATGGCCGACGAAACCAGCAGGGGCCCGCTCGCGGGCTATCGCGTGATCGAGATGTGCTCGACGATCGCGGGTCCGGTGTGTGCGCGCCTGATGGCGGACTTTGGCGCGGAAGTCATCAAGATCGAACCGCCCGAGGGCGACGCGGCGCGCAACATGGGGCTGCAGGACCAGGGCGAGTCGCTCTATTGCGCGAGCATGCTGCGAAACAAGAAGACGATCTGCATCGATCTCAAGACCGACGAAGGCAAGGCGCTGGTCCGCGAGCTGATCCGCTCGGCCGACTTCCTGATCGAGAACTTCCGACCCGGCACCCTCGAGCGCCTCGGCCTCGGCTACGACGTGTTGAGTGCCGACAATCCCGGCCTGGTGATGGTGCGGATCAGCGGCTATGGCCAGGACGGGCCGTACAGCCATCTGCCCGGCTACGGCGCCATCTGCGAGGCGGTGGCGGGCGTGCGCCACATGACCGGCGATCCGGACCGGCCGCCGGCGCGCGTGGCGCTGGCGACGACCGACTACCTGACCGCCGTCTACGCCGCCTTCGGCGCGATGCTCGCGCTCGAGGAGCGGCACCGCAGCGGCAAGGGGCAGGTGGTCGACACGGCCCTCTACGAGACCGCGTTCTCGATGATGGAGAGCTACGTGCCGGCGTATCCCCGGCTGGGCGTCGTGCCCACCCGGCAGGGCCCGCGGCTGATGAACACGGCCCCCAACAGCCTGTACCGCACCCGCGATTCGAGCTACGTGCTGCTCGCCGCGAACAACGACGCGATCTTCCGGCGCCTCGCGAAGGTCGCCGGCCACCCCGAGTGGGCCGACGACGAGCGCTATGCGACGCAACTCGCGCGCGGCAGCAGGGTCGACGAGACCGACGGCCTCGTGCAGGCGTGGGCCGAACAGCACGACGCCGCGGACATCGTCGCCTGGATGCAGGCCGCCGGCGTGCCGGTCGCCAAGGTCTACACGATCGAGGACATTTTCGCGGACCCGCACTTCGCGGCACGCGGCATGCTGGCGAAGGTGCCGCATCCGACGCTCGGCGAGGTCGTCCTGCCGGGCATCGTGCCGAAGCTCGGTCGCACGCCGGGCGAGATCCGCGAGCCGGGGCACGGGCTCGGGGAAGACACGGCAACCGTGCTGCGCGAGACGCTGGGGCTCGAACCCGAGCGGATCGCGGCGCTGACGGCGGCCGGCGTCGTGCGACGAGGCGCCTGAAGGGCCGAGACCCGCCGCCGCCCGGCCGCGCATCGGCGCGCCGGGGGTTTCCACGCACGCGACGCGGTGAGGCAGGCGGCGGGGCGAGCGGCGGGGCGGGGTGTCAGCGCGGCGCAGCCGCGTCGGCGACCGGCGGCTTGCGCTTCTCGAGCACGCAGCGCACGTTCTCGGCGGTCAGCAGGCTCGCCCTCAGGTTGGCGTCGGTCGTGATGCCGGCGACGTGCGGCGACATGAACAGGTTCGGCACCCCGACGAATGCGCTGCCTGCCGGCAGCGGCTCCTGCGCGACGACGTCGAGCGCCGCGCCGGCGAGCCGTCCGTCGCGCAGTGCCTCGATCAATGCAGGCTCGTCGACGATGCCGCCGCGGGCGGTGTTGATCAGGTAGCCGCCTCGCGGCATCGACGCGAGCGCCTTCGCGTCGATCAGGCCGCGGGTCGCGTCGGTCAGCGGGACGTGGATGCTCAGCACGTCGATCCGAGGCAGCATCTCCGGCAGTTCGCAACGGGTGGCCTGGCAGGCCGCCCACGCCGGATCGGCGTCGCCGACGAAGGGATCGGCAGCCCAGACCCCGAGGCCGAATGCACGCGCGCGGATCGCGACCTGGCGGGCGATCGTGCCGAAGCCCAGCAGCCCCAGTCGCAGCCCCTTCGCGTCGCGCCCGATCACCTCGGTCCTGGGCCACCGGCCCTCCAGCACGGCCTCGGTCGCACGAAACGTGCGCGGCCGCAGCATCTGCAGCAACGCACCGATCACGTACTCGGCCACGGTGTCGTCGTTCGTGCCGCTCGCAGGGAGCACGGGAAGGCGGCGGGCGCCGCAGGCCGCGAGGTCGATGTTGTCCAGGCCCACGCCCAGTCGCCCGACGACCTCGAGCCGCGGCGCGGCATCCAGCAGCCGCTGCCGCACCTGGGTGCGGTTCCTGACGATCAGGCCGCGGCAGTCGCGCAGCAGCGCGTCCAGCCGATCGGCCTGCGCGAAGAGTTGCGGATCGTAGTGGACGTCGAATCCCCGCAGCGATTCGACGCCCGCCTCGTCCATGAACTCCGTGATGACGATCTCTGCCATCCTTCCTCCGTCGATACGCTCCCGGCGGCGCGTGTGGGATTCAGTTGCCCTTCAGGCCGTGCACTTCGGGGAAGAAGAGTTCCTGCCACTGGCCCGGCATCTCCTTGATCGAGCCGACCTTGTGCATGAAGGTCGCGAACGCCATCGTGCCTTCGGGCGTCATCGTGAACCGGATCTCGGGCTTGCTGATGATCTCCTCGACGAAGTCGACCGCGAGCTTCGACTTGGTGGCCTCGACGTAGAGCTTCGCGTACTTCTTCTTGTCGGCGTTGATCGCGTCCATCGCCTCCTTCAGTGCCGCCATGAACGCGGCGTAGGTCTTCGGGTTCTCCTTGCGGAACTTCGCCGTGGTCCAGATCAGGTTGAAGGTGTGCGGTCCGCCGACGACGTCGTAGGAGCTGAACACCCGATGCACCTTGGGATTCTTCAGCTCCTGGTAGGTGAACGGCGGCGCGGTCAGGTGGGCGGTGATCTCGGTCTTGCCCGACAGCAACGCAGCGGCACCGTCGGGATGGGCCATCGACACGGTCAGCCGGTCCATCGACGCGTACTTGTCGGCGCCGAACACCTTGGCGGCCTCCATCTGCAGCACGACGGCCTGGATCGACGAGCGGATGACCGGCAGCGCGATCCGGTCCTTGTCGGTGAAGTCCTTGATCGTCTTGATCGCGGGATTCGTCGTGTTCAGCAGCAGCGGCATCGAGTTGATCGACGCCATGCCCTTGACGTCGAGATTGCCCTTCGTCTTGCCCCAGATCGTGATCAGCGGGCCGAGCCCACCGGACGAGACTTCGAGGTTGCCGGCGATCAGCAGCTGCGCCTGGTTCGTGCCGCCGTCCAGCACGATCCAGTCGGCCTTGCTGTCCGGCAGGCCCGCCGCCTTCGCGTGCTTCTCGAACAGCTTCTCGTGCTCCATCGCGAGCAGCGGCAGATAGCCGACGCCGAATCCCTTGGCGACGCGGACTTGCGACACTTCGGCGCGCAGCGGCGTCGCGAGCAGCGTGCAGCCGGCGAGCGTTGCGAGCAGCACCGTCTTGAGTCGGCCGCTCGGGATCGTCGATCGCTTCAGCTCAGTTCTCGTCATCATCGTCTCCTATCGTGGTGGTTCGAAACATCACTCGCCCAGGGGGGCCGGCGAGAACGGCACCCCGGTCATCTCGCCGACCCGCTCGAGCTCCGACAGCACGCCGGGTGACAGCGGAATGCCCCTTGCCGTCCGGTCGGCCTCGACCCTGGCGGCACCTTCTCCGGGATAGCGTCCCTGCGCGCCCGATGCGCTCGCATACGCGGCGAGCCACCGTTTCATGTGCGCATCGAATGCCTCGCGACCGGCGATCAGCGCCGGATTGGCGACGAACAGGAACGCGCCGACGCGCGCGGGCGCGCTCCCCGGCTTCGCGCCGGCGACCGGTGCGGGGTCCGCACCGGTCAGGCTGCCCGCGAGACATTCGACCATCATCGCGAGGCCGATGCCCTTGTGGCCGGCCATCGGCAGCATCGCGCCCGCGAGCGCGCGCGCCGGATCGGTCGTCGGGTTGCCGTCGGGGTCGATCGCCCAGTCCGCCGGAATCGGCCGGCCATCTCGCGCCGCGGCCAGCACGTTGCCCCGCGCGACGCCGCTGGTGGCGATGTCGAACACGAGCGGCACCGAATCGGGTACCGGGCTCGCGAAGGCGAGCGGGTTGTTGCCGATCGCCGCGCCGCGCGATCCCGGCAGCGCCATCGTCGGTGGTGCCGACTGCGACACGAATGCGATCATGCCGGCCTCGGCGGCCTGCAGCGCGAACATGCCCAGCGCCGCGAGGTGACCGACCTCGTGCAGCAGCAGCGCGACGAAGCCGCCGCCGCGTGCGCGCTCGATGGCCGTCGCCATCGCATCGGTGGCGACCGTCTGGCCGAGGCCGCCGTCGGCGTGGCAGTGGATGACGCCGGCGCCGTCGACGAAGCGCACCTCGGGCGTCGGGTTCAGTTCGCCCGACTGGAGCTTCTGCACGTACACCAGGACCCGGGCGAGTCCGTGCGTGTCGATGCCGCGCGCACTCGTGCGGACCAGCACGCGCGACGCGGTGAGCGCCGCGCCGGTCGTCATGCCCGCGCGCGCGAACGCCTGCGCCAGCCAGCCCGACAGGTCCTGATCCGAATATCGGCGATTCATCGCTGCATGCCCCATTTGCGTACCGTGCGGTTCTCGATGTTGCGGAACACGACGCTCTCCACGAGAAGCCCGATGATGATCACCGCGGTGAGGCCGGCGAACACGTAGGCGGTCTCGAGCTGGTTGCGGTTCTCGAAGATGAACCAGCCGAGCCCGCCCGAACGCGAGGACACACCGAAGACCAGCTCGGCCGCGATCAGCGTGCGCCAGGCGAAGGCCCAACCGATCTTCATGCCGGCGAGGATCGCCGGAAAGGCCGCCGGGATCAGCACGTGAACGACGAAGCGCAGCCCCCTGAGCCCGTAGTTCTGACCCGCCATCCGCATGGTCTCGGACACCGACTGGAAACCCGTGTGGGTATTCAGCGCGACCGCCCACAGCACCGAGTGCACGATGACGAACACCAGGCTCGGCATGCCGAGGCCGAACCAGAGCAGCGCGATCGGGAGCAATGCGATCGCCGGCAGCGGGTTGAACATCGCCGTCAGCGTCGCGAGCAGGTCCGTCCCGATGCGGGTCGAGACGGCGAGCGCGGTGAACGCCGCGGCCAGCGCGAGGCCGCTGGCATAGCCGACGAGGAGCACCCGCAGCGAGGTGAGGATCCGATCGATCAGCGGGCCGTTGATGGTTGCGTCGAGCAGCGCCCGGCACGTGTCCAGGAAAGACGGCACGAGCAGCGGGTTGTTCAGGTAGCGTGCGTAGACTTCCCAGGCGAGCGCGAGCACGACCAGCGTCGCCGTGCGCCGCACCCAGTCGAGGTTGCGGATGCGCTCCCAGGTCGAGAGCGTCCTGCGGACTTCGCCGATCTGGCCGGATTCGAGCGACGTGTGCTCGAACTCCGGCCTGATCGGCGGGCTGATCATCGGACGGGCACCCGCGCCTGGCTCAGCCATGGTGTTCCTCCGTGTCCGCGCTCGCGGTCTCCTCGATGCCTTCGGCGAACAGCATGTCGTGGATCCGCCGGTCGAGCTCGACGAAGCCCGCGCTGCCGTGCTGCGCGTGGCCGAACTCGTGGGTGTTGAGTTCGGCCTTGACGCGCCCCGGATGCGGCGACAGCACGAGGATGCGCGAACCGACGATGATCGCCTCCTCGATCGAGTGCGTGACGAAGAGCACGGTGATGCGCGTCTTGTCCCAGAGCTGCAGCAGTTCCTCCTGCATCCTGCGCCGCGTCAGCGCGTCGAGCGCGGCGTAGGGCTCGTCCATCAGCAGGATGTCGGGCTCCATCGCCATCGCGCGGGCGATGGCGACGCGCTGCTTCATCCCGCCGGACAGCATGTGGG
The DNA here is from genome assembly GCA_050248115.1 of Lautropia sp. GTDB lineage: Bacteria > Pseudomonadota > Gammaproteobacteria > Burkholderiales > Burkholderiaceae_E > Lautropia. The sequence continues at coordinate 87,903 of JBFWSZ010000002.1, read as the reverse complement.
GGTGGATGTCGCGGAACTTGCTCAGGTTGACCTGCTCGATGACCGCGAGCGCGCGATCGCGGATCTCGGCGCCAGGGTACTTGCGGCTCATCCGCATCGGGAACATCACGTTCTCGAGGACGGTCTTCCAGGGCATCAGCTGGTCGAACTCCTGGAACACCATCATCCGGTCCGGGCCCGGGCGTTCGACGATGCGCCCCTTCAGGCGAATGCTGCCTTCGACCGGCCTGATGAACCCGGCGACGCCCTTGAGCAGCGTCGACTTGCCGCAGCCCGACGGCCCGAGCAGCACGAAACGATCGGCCGGATAGACGTCGAAGCCGACGCGATAGGTCGCGGTGACGAGGTGCTCGCGCGTCTTGTACTGCAGCGTCACGCCCTCGACCTTCAGCAGCGGATCGGGCAGCAGCTGATCGGTCGCCGGTGGCCGGGCGGGGACGGGTGGTGTCTCAGGTCGCGGCATCGGACGGATCGGCTCCTGGTGCTAGCGGATGATGAGCAGGTCGTCGTCGAACGGGGCCGAATAGATCCGCTGGAAGAACAGCGGCCTGGCGTGCGCGTCGCAGCCGCGCATCTCCATCACGAACGCAGGGCAGCCGGGTGCGAGCCCCAGGCGCCTGGACATCGGCGCGGACACGTGCTGGAACCGGATGCGCTGGTCGACCTGCAGGGTGGGCAGCGCGAGGCTGCGCATGATCTGCACCCGCAGGTTCGCGGCGAGGTCGCCGCCGTCGAAGCCGGTCAGGCGCTCGAAGTCCTCGTGCAGCAGCCAGAACTCGGAGAGCAGGTCGAAGCGTCCGCCGACGCGCATCTCCCGCTCGATCCGGACGTACGACGCGTGCGGGCCGAGAAAGCGGGCGGCCGCGCCGGCGCGCTTCATTCGGCGGACCGACCGGACCTGCGTCACGTTCGCGAGCACCCGGCCGTCCGCGTCCTGGAACCGCAGGTACTCGACATCCGGCGTGATCCTCGCGAACGACACGAAGGTGCCGCGGCCCTGCTCGCGCCGGATCAGGCCCTTGCTGCTCAGGCGCTGCAGCGCCTTCTGCACCGTGCCGACGCTGACGCCGAAGTCTGCCGCGAAGCGCGATTCGGACGGAAGGCGGTCGCCGTCGGACAGCGTGCCGTCGTCGATTCGCCTGGAGATCGCCGCGCAGATCGTGTCGAGCTTCGTCACCGGCGCCCGCCGTCATATGGTGGGCGCGAAGCGGCTGATCGCGGTCTCGCGGACATCGAGCGCCTCGCTCGTCGTCACCGTGCCCGACGCCACCTCGACCGCATACGCGTACAGGCGATCGCCGAGCGCCGACACCTGGGCACCCGTCTCGAGGATGTCGGACGCGTCGAAGTCGATGTTCTCGGGCATCGACCTGAGCGTGTTGACGTTGCCGCTCACCTTGACGGTCGGCACCACCATGTTCCCGATCGGGTTGCCGACGCCGGTACCGAAGAAGATCAGCTGGCAGCCGGCGGCAGCGAACGCGGTGAGGTTCTCGACCGCCGGCGCCGGCGCGTCCATGAAGTGCAGCCCCTTGCCCGCGGGTGCCTCGCCGTAGCGCAGCACGCTCTGCAGCGGCCGGGTGCCGGACTTCGCCATCGCGCCGAGCGCCTTCTCCTCGATCGTCGTGAGGCCGCCGCGGATGTTGTCCTGCGTGGGGTTGGTGCCGCGGATGTCCATGCCGCGGGAGATCGCCTCGTTCTCGAGTCGAAGCACGGCGTCGACGAAGGCCTTGGCGACGTCCTCGTTCTTCGCGCGTGCGGCGAACAGGTGCTCGGCACCGAAGAACTCCGAGGTCTCGGAGATGATGACCGAGCCGCCGTCGTCGATCAGCCGGTCGGACAGTCGTCCGATGACGGGATTGCAGGTAAGCCCGGACGTGGTGTCCGAGCCGCCGCATTCGACGCCGACGAGCAGTTCGGACATCGGCGCCGGCTCGCGGCGCAGCGACGACGCGGCGATCACCAGCCTCAGCGCCTTGCGGCAGCCTTCGGCGACCGCGTTGATCGTGCCGTCCGGCTGAAGGCAGACGCGTTCGATCGGCTTGCCGCTCGGCGCGATGCGCCGCGCGACTTCCTCGGTCGTCTGGGCCTCGAGGCCGACGAGCAGCACCGACGCGACGTTCGGGTTGCGGCCCATGCCCGCGAGCGTGTTGAAGGTCGTCTCGAGATCATCGCCGTACTGTCCGCGCACGAAGAGCGTGGTGACCGGAATCGTGCCGGCGACGGCCTCGCAGATCGCACGCGTCACCGGGTTGCAGTTGTCCATGATCGAGATGACGGCGACGTTGTTTCGCACGCCGACGGTGCCGTTCTCCCGCCTGAAGCCGAGGAATGTGGTGCTCATTGGCTAGCTCGCCTGCCTGTCACCGCGCCCGCGCGCGGAGTCGACGTTGTGGGTGTGGACGTGGTCGCCGACGGCGATGGCCTTCGACGCGAAACCGATCACCTGGCCGTACTTGACGATCTCGGCGCCTTTGTCGGTCGCACGGATGCAGACCTTGTGACCGAAGGGAATGTCCGCGCTCAGCCGGATCTCGCCGTCGCCTTCGCCCTGGAGCGTGCAGGCGTCGTCGGCGCGGCCGGCGTCGATCAGGGTCGACACGTTGTCGGCGCGGTTCAGTACGATGGCCCTGGGCATTTTAACTCCTCTATAGAAGTTACCAAACCTTAGTCGACGGGGTGGGTCGCGTCAACCCTGCAACGCAGCATCGCTTCGCGCGTCCGCCATCACGAAGTCGGCTCCGCGCTCGCCGATCATGATCGCCGCCGCGTTGGTGTTCGACGACGGGATCGACGGCATCACCGAGGCGTCGACGACGCGCAGTCCGACGACGCCGTGCACGCGCAGCCGCTCGTCGACGACCGAGTCCGCGGCAGCGCCCATGCGGCACGTGCCGACCGTGTGCCAGGCGGTCTGCCCGCTCTCCTTCGCGTAGGCGAGGAGGGCCTCGCGCGTGCGCACCTCGGGTCCGGGCCGATGCTCCGCGACGATCAGCCTGCGCAGCGCGGGTTGCGCCGCGACGCGCTCGATCAGCGCCAGCAGGCGCAGCGCCGATTCGACGTCCTCGTCGCGCGAGAGGTACTGCGGCTCGATGCGAGGCGATTGCGCCGGGTCGGCGCTGCGCACGTGGATCGAGCCTCGCGCCGCCGGATGCAGCTTGAAGCCGCCGATCGAGAAGCCGGAAAAGGGATCGATCCCGCCCGACTTGCTGCGCGAGTAACGGTCCTTTCCGCTGATGTGGTAGATCCGGATCATCACGTCCGGCGCATCGAGGTCGTCGCCGGTGCGCGTGATCGCGTGGGCGGTCGATGACGTGCCGGCCATCAGCCCGCGCCGCGTCGCGAGGTACTGTGCGCCGACGAGCATCCGCCGCCGCCAATTGCCCATCACGTCGTTGATCGTGATCGGCAGCGTCGTCTGGTACGTGCGACGGAACTGGATGTGGTCGATCAGGTTCTCGCCGACCGCGCGGTTGGCGTGCACGAGCCCGATGCCCAGCGGCTGCAGCACGGCCGGATCGCCGATCCCCGAGAGCTCGAGCAGCTGCGGCGACTGGATCGCCCCGGCGCACACGAGCACCTCGCGGCGCGCTTTCGCGTGGTGCAGCCGGCCCGCCTGGCGGAAGTCGACGCCGACGGCCCTGGTGCCGGCGAACCGGACCCGTGTCGCGAGCGCGTGGGTCTCGATCCGCAGGTTGCCGCGGCGCCGGGCGTCGCGCAGGTACGCCACCGCGGTGCTGAAGCGCCGCCCGTTGTGGGCGGTCTGCTCGAGATAGCGCACGCCTTCGTAGCGCGTGCAGTTGTAGTCCGGCGTCGGCGCGATGCCGGCCTGCGTGCAGGCCTGCACGAATGCATCCGACAGCGCATCGCGGTCGCGGCGCGCGCGATCGGTGATCTTCACCGGCCCTGCGTGCCCGCGTGCGGGATCGTCGTTGTACGGGAAATTCTCGAGGCGCCGGAAATAGGGGTGCACGTCGGCGAAGCCCCAGCCCGCCAGACCCTGCGCCTGCCAGCGGTCGAACTCGGCCGGATCGCCCCACACGTAGGCCATGCCGTTCAGCGCGCTCGAGCCGCCCAGCACCTTGCCGCGAGGCCAGTAGATCGGCTGGCCGGCGAGGCCGCGCTGCGGCTCGGTCTCGAACTTCCACGCGTAGCGCTCGTTGCCGAGCAGCTTGCCCACGCCCAGCGGCACGTGGATCCAGACGTTGCGGTCGGGCCCGCCGCCTTCGAGCAGCAGCACCGTGTGCCTGCCGTCCTCGCTCAGGCGGGCGGCGAGCGCGCATCCGGCCGATCCGGCCCCGACGACGACGTAGTCGTAGGCGCCGGCGTCGGCCGGCGCGTCGGCCATCGCGTTCACCTGCCGGCGCCGTCGCGGTGCTTGAACGAGTCGCGCCGGAAGCTGTAGAGCGCGGCCGGGTCGACCTGGACGTCGACGATCGCCGGGCGACCGCAGCCGATCGCCTCGCGCACCGCGGCTTCGACGTCGGCTGCGCGATCGACCCTGAAGCCGGCCGCGCCGAAGAGCTCGGCGACCTTGTCGTACGGCGGGTTCGGCACGTCGGCACCCAGGTAGCGTTCGCCGAAGAAGTCGCGCTGATACGCCTTCTCGGCACCCCAGCACCCGTTGTTCATCACGACGCAGACCGACGCGATGCCGTGCGTCACCGCGGTGCCGATCTCGCTCATCGTCATGCCGAAGCCGCCGTCGCCCATGAGGCTGACGACCGGTCGGTCGGGGCAGGCGAGCTTGACGCCGAGCCCGCAGGCGTAGGAAAAGCCCACCAGTCCGAAGTCGAGCGGCGTGAACAGGGCGGGCGGGCGGCGGTAGCTCATCTGGTCGGTCGCCTGCAGGCACAGCGTGCCTGCGTCCATCGTGAACATGGTGTCGGCCGGCGTCGCGCGTCGCAACGCCTCGAAGAGGGTCGCGGGCTGGATCGGCGAACGATCGAAGTCGGCGGCGCGCGTGCGCTCCGCGAGCAGCGCGGCGCGGGCGGCCTGGAACGCCTGCGTCCACTGGCCGGCGCGCTTCGCGTCGTGCGCGCCCAACGCCCGCACGAGCTGCAGCGCGACGGTCGCCGCGTCGCCGAGCACGCCGAGTTCGACCGGGAAGAAGCGACCGATCGCGGTCGGCTCGATCTCGACCTGGATGATCGACGCGGTGCGCGAGAGGTTGTCCCAGGAGTAGAAGGTGGTGTTGAAGCCGAGCCGCGTGCCGAGCGCGAGGATGACGTCGGCGTCCTTCGCGAGCCCCGAGGCGACCGTGTTGCCGCGCGGGCCGACCTGTCCGGCGTAGAGCGGGTGGTCGCACGGCAGCGCGTCGCCATGGCCGGGGGCGCAGGCGACCGGTGCACCCAGCGCCTCGGCGATCGCGATCGCGGTCTCGTGGGCGCGCGCGTTCTTGATCCCGCCGCCGACGATGATCAGCGGCCGCGTCGCGCCGCCGAGCAGGCTCGCGGCGCGTGCGATCGCGTCGGCGTCGCCGGCGCAGGCCCGCGCCGCGCCGCGCATGGCGCGATCGCCCGTTGGTGCCGCCGGATCCGGCTCGAAGTGCTCGGCGAGCAGGTCGCGCGGCAGGTTCAGCGCGACCGGCCCGCGACGCGGCGACAGGGCGGTACGGAACGCCTCGTCGATCATCTCGGGGATCCGGCGCGACTGCGTGAGCGTCCAGGTCTTCTTCGTGACCGGACGGAACAGCGCCTGTTGATCGACCTCCTGGAACGCGTCCCGGTAGATGTGCGCCGACGAGAGCGAGCCGGCGAGCGCGACCACCGGCGAGTACGCGGCCGCGGCCTGCGCGAGCCCGGTGACGAGGTTCGTCGCGCCGGGGCCGTTCTGCCCCGCGAGCACGACGCCGGCCTCGCCCGATGCCCGCGCGTAGCCGTCCGCCATGTGCGTGCCGGTGCGCTCGTCGCGCACCGCGATCAGCCGGATGTCCGTCTGGCCGTACAGCGCGTCGTAGATCTCCATGCCGGCGGAGCCGATCAGGCCGAATACCGTGTCCACGCCGTGCGCCCGCAGGCCGTCGACGACCGCCTTGCCGCCGGAAATTGTGCTCATCGAAGTCGTCTCTTCTTCAGGGGTTGCGTCGGCCGCGCGGGCCTGCGCGCCGGCAGGCCCGCCGGGGTGCTCAGTAGGTCGTCGGCCAGTTGCCCATCAGGTGCCGGCCGATGCCACGTGTCGGGCGGCGCTGGTGGACCTCCAGCAGCCGGGTGATCCATCGGCGCGACTCCCGCGGGTCGAGCACCGCCTGCGCCGACATGATCCCCGCCAGGTCGTAGGCGCTCGAGTCACGGGCGATGTCCTCGCGCAGCGCGGCGAACCTGGCCGGGTCGTCCTCGTGCCGCACGCCGTGGATCACGTTGACCGCGACGTTCGGATCCATGAAGCCGATGTCGGCGCTGAACCACGCAAGGCACTCGTCGGAGTTGCGCGTGCCACCCATGTTCAGGTAGGCCTGGCCGTAGCTCTTTCGCGTGATGATCGAGATCTTGGGCACCGTCGCGAGCTGCAGCGCGGCCATGAAGTTCATGATCTTGCCCGGCGCCTTGCGGCGTTCGCCGTCGACCCCGATCAGGAAGCCCGGCGTGTCGGTCAGGATCACCAGCGGGATGTTGAACGAATCGCACAGCACGATGAACTGCGTGATCTTGTCGCAGGCGTCCGGATCGAGCGCGCCCGCCTTGAACATCGGGTTGCTCGCGAAGAAGCCCACGGTCTGGCCGTTCATGCGTCCGAGCGCCGTGTACGCCGCGCGCGCAAAGCGGTCCTTCAGCGCGAACACGCTGCCGCGGTCGGCGATCGCGGCGACCAGCTTGCGCACGTCGTAGACCTGCGAGCGGCTTTCCGGCACGATGCCGAGGATGTCGCGAGACGCGTCGTCGGAGCCGGCGGGCACCGGCGCGCGCGGCGGCAGCTCGCCGTTGTGGCTCGGCAGGTACGACAGGAAGCGCTTGAGCAGGTCGATCGCCTGTTCGTCGGTGTCCACCGCGTAGTCGACCTTGCCGGTCACCTCCATCTGCATCTTCCAGCCGCCCAGATCGGCCGGGTCGACCGCCTGGTTGATCGCGATCGAGGTGACCTTCGCGCTCGAGACGGCGAGCGTGGCGTCCTTTCGCATCACGACGAAGTCCGAGAGCTGGGTGAACCAGCACGCCGTGCCGTACGCCGGCCCGAGCACCGCCGCGACGTAGGGAATGTCCCGGTTGCGGATGAACTGTGCCGGGTCCTGCCCGAGCACGCCGGTCCCGACCGCGCCCATCGTGTCGGGAATGCGCGCGCCGGACGACTCGTTCAGCAGCACCAGCGGCATCCCGTTCGCCTGCGCGACCCGTCGCACGTGGCCCATCTTGCGCACGTTCACCGGCGACGAGGACGCGCTCTTGACGGTGATGTCGTGCGACACCACCGCCGCCTCGCGACCCTCGATGCGGCCGTAGCCGCAGACCTTGCCGTCGCCGGGCGTCGACCCGGCGTCCTCGCGGCGTTCGCTGTGCGCGAACTGCCCGATCTCGATGAAGCTGTCCGCGTCGAACAGGTAGTCGATCCGCTCGCGGGCGTTCAGCCTGCCGGCCGCGCGAAGGCGCGCGAGCCTGTCCTTGCCCCCCATCGAAAGGGCGTGATCGCGCCTGCGCGCGTGTTCCTCGAGCTGGGTCTCGAACGGCATCGGTTTCCTCCGTGAGGGCACAGATCCGGAGATCGAAGATCTGATTGTCGACAATGCTACAACGAGCGGGGTCGGGGTGTTAGTATCCGTTGCATGTTTTCGGCCGACGGGCCGTGTGCCGCGCCCCGTGCGCACGCCGGCCGGGCCCCCGAGAAGCCGCGATGGAGACCGAGAGATGAGCTGGAAGGCTGAGGTGGACGAGATCGAGCAGCGCAAGGCATTCGCGCAGCAGATGGGGGGCGCCGAGTCGGTGGCGCGCCAGCACCAGAAGGGCAAGCTCAGCGCGCGCGAGCGCATCGATCGCATCGCCGACCCCGGCAGCTTCTTCGAGATCGGGGCGCTGGCGGGCAAGGCCGAGTACGACAAGGACTGGAAACTGAAGTCGGTGCGGCCGTCCAACGCCATCGTCGGCACCGCGCGGCTCGGCGGGCGCAAGGTCTCGCTGCACGTCGACGACTTCACGGTGCGCGGCGGGTCGTCCGACGCCGCCGTGTCCGAGAAGTGGATCTACGCCGAGAACTACGCGCTCGAGCATCGTCTTCCGCTGGTGCGCCTCGTCGACAGCGCCGGCGGCAGCGTGCGCCTGGTCGAGCAGATGGGCGGCACCAAGATCCCCGGCTATCCCACCTGGCTGATGGCCTCGCAGCTCGGCTACATCCCGGTCGCGGCGATCGCGCTGGGGCCGTGCGCCGGCCTCGGCGCGGTCAAGGCCGGATGCGCGCACTTCTCGGTGATGGTCAAGGAGATCAGCCAGGTGATGGCCGGCGGGCCGGTCGTCGCCGAGCGGGCCGGCATGGGCACGAAGATCGACAAGAACGAGATGGGCGGTTCGCAGGTCCACACCCGTTCGGGCGTGATCGACAACGAGGCCGAGACCGAGCAGGACGCCTTCGATCAGGTGCGGCGGTTCCTGTCGTACGTCCCGGATTCGGTGTTCGAGATGCCGCCCCGCGTCGAGCCGACCGACGATCCGGGTCGTCGGGAGGAGGCGCTGCTGTCGATCATCCCGCGCGAGCGGCGTCAGGTCTACAAGTCGCGCAAGATCCTCGATCTGGTGCTCGACAAGGGCAGCGTGTTCGAGATCGCACCGCACTACGGGCGCTCGGTGGTGACCTGTCTCGCCAGGCTCGACGGCTACCCGATCGGGGTGATGATCAACGATCCGTACCACAACGGTGGCGGCCTCAACCGCCCCGCCGCGGAGAAGATGGAGACCTTCATCGACCTCTGCGACACCTTCCACTTGCCGATCGTGAACTTCGTCGACCAACCCGGCACCGTCGTCGGCCTCGAGGCCGAGAAGATGGGCAACGTCCGTGGCTCGGTCAGGGTCATGTCGGCGATCGAGCAGACACGCGTGCCGTGGTGCACCATCGTCATCCGCCGACTGTACGGACTCGCCGGCAACGCCTACGCGCGCATCCAGGGCATCAACCTGATCTACGCGTGGCCCTCGGCGCGGTGGGGTTCGATACCGATGGCAGGGGGCATCGAGGCGGCGTACCGGGCGGAGCTCGACGCGATGGCGCCGGAGGCGCGCGCGGCGCGGCTCGCCGAGCTCGACCGCAAGTACGACCACCTCGAGTCGCCGTTCCTGACCGCCGAGAAGTTCCGGGTGCCCGACATCATCGACCCCCGGGACACGCGACGCGTGCTGTGCCACTGGATCGAGGACGCCTGGCGTACACTGCCCGAGCAGCTCGGCACCAAGGGGCGCACGATGCGCAAGTGACCGATGGACAGCCTCGTACTCGTCGCCGGTCTCGTCGGCCTCATCCTGCTGGGCGCGCCGGTCGCGCTCGCGATGCTGCTGCTGCCGACGGCCTACATCCTCGTCACCGACGCGGCGCCGCTGCTGACGGTGCCGCATCAGATGTACGAGGCGGTCGCGAAGCTCCCGCTCGTCGCGATACCCTTCTTCATGCTGACCGGCGAGCTGATGAACAGCTCGACCGTCACGCAGCGCATCCTCGAACTGTCCAGGCGCATCGTCGGCCGGATGCGGGGCGGCCTCGCGCAGGTCAACGTCGTCTCGAGCATGTTCTTCGCCGGCATGAACGGGTCGGCGATCGCCGACACGGCCACCATCGGCACGATCCTGATCCCGGCGATGAAGCGTGCCGGCTACCCGGCGGGATTCGCGGCCGGCCTGACCGCGGTCACGTCGACGATCGGCGGAATCATCCCGCCGTCGATCGCGATGATCATCCTGGCGAGCACGGCGAACCTGTCGGTCGGCGCCATGTTCGCCGCCGGCATCGTGCCCGGCGTGCTGATCGGGCTGTCGATGATGGCGCTGACCTGGGTCCTCGCGGTCCGCAGACACTACGAGCGCAGCGACGACGCCTTCAGCCTTCGCGCGGTCCTGGTCGCGCTGGGCAGGGCGAGCGCGGCGCTGCTGCTGCCGCTGGTACTCGTCGGCGGGATCCTGGGCGGGTTCTTCAGCTCGGTCGAGTCGGGTGCGATCACCTCGCTGCTCGCGCTGGCGATCGGCTCGCTCGTCTATCGCAGCCTGTCCTGGCGCGACGTGCTCGCTGCCATCGGGCGCACCGTGCGCCTCACGGCCTCGGTCTTCATCGTGATCGCCGCCGCCGGTCCCTTCGGCTGGCTGCTCGCCAAGGTCGGCACGATCGCGACGATCGAGCAGTGGCTGCTGGCGTTGTCCGGCTCCCCGGTCGTGTTCGTGCTCTGCGTGCTCGGGCTGATCCTGCTGATCGGCACCTTCCTCGACGCCCCCGCGAACATCGTGCTGTTCGGGCCGGTACTGATCTCCACCAGCGTCGCCGCCGGCTTTTCGCCGGTCACCGCCGCGCTCGCCGTCGTGATCGGGTTCCTGCTGGGCATGGTGACGCCGCCGGTCGGCGCGTGCTGGTTCCTGGCGAGCCGGATCGCGGAGTCGCCGCTGGAAGACAGCGCGCTGCAGATGACGCCCTATCTGCTCGTCGAGATCCTGGTGCTCGCGTCGCTGTTCGCGATTCCGGTGCTGACGCTCGGGATTCCCGGCGTGCTGGGACTGCTGTGATCCAGGACGCACCGCAGCCGCCCGAGTCGGCGCCGACGCCGCTCCCGGCGCTGCTCGCCGGGCCGGACCGCCTGCTCAGGCGGGGGCTCGCGGGCCTGTGCGCGCTGATGCTGGTGCTGATGGTGGCATTCACCGCCTATACCGTCGTGATGCGGGGCGTGTTCGACGATCCCCCGTTCTGGGGCGACACGCTGACCCTGTTCGCGAACATCTGGTTCGTGCTGCTGGCCTTTCCGCTGTCGGTGCGCGAGCGCTCGTCGATCGCGATGCAGGTCATCCACCGGTTCCTGTCGCCGCGCGCCATCCGCCTGCTCGATCTCCTGTGGAACCTGCTGTTCGCCGCCGTCGGCCTGCTGATGCTGGTGTACGGATACGAGCTCGTCGGCCGCATTCCCGGTGCCTACTGGGAACTGGGCAACCTGCCCAAGCGCGTGCCGATGATGATCGTGCCGATCACCGGGCTGCTGCTGACGGCGATGGCGGCGATCGTGATCCTGGAGGACGTCGCCGCGCTGCGCCGGGGCGAACGCCCGAAGGAAGGATGAGCGCAGGCGTCGGCGCATGCGACGCCATCAACCCGAAGACCTGGAGGAAGACACCGTGATCGCACTCAGGACGCTTCTCGCCGGCAGTTGCATCGGCCTCGCACTCGCCGTCGGCGCCACCGGCGCCGCGGCGCAGGAGAAACTCAAGCTCACCGTGGGGACCGCGGCGTCCCCGGCGTGGTCGCTCGGCGAGGCGGTGCTGAAGGTGCTCAAGCCCGGCCTCGAGAAGCACTCGGGCGGGCGCATCGAGGTCGTCGTGCACGACAAGGGGTCGCTGTGCAGTGAGCACGCCTGCGTCGAGCAGATGAAGCTCGGCCAGATCGACATCGCCACGGTCTCCAGCGGCAACGTCGGCGCCTTCGGTACCACCTTCGACCTCATCAACCTGCCGTATCTCTTCAAGGACGACGCCACGGCAGACGCGATGCTCCGCAAGTGGCTTTCCGCCGAGCTCGGCGAACGGGCGCGCAAGGAAATGAAGGTGCACATGATCGCGCTGATACCGGTGGGCGGCTTTCGCAACGTCGTCAACACCGAGCGCGAAGTGAAGGTGCCGGCAGACCTCAAGGGCCTGAAGATCCGCGTCACGAAGAGCCCGACCGAGTTCAACCTCGTGAAGGCCTGGGGCGCGGTCCCGGTGCCCTACGACTGGGCGCAGCTCTACGAGGGCCTGCAGTCGCGCGTCGTGCAGGGGATGTACCTGCAGGACACGTTCACGGCGGCAGGCAAGTTCACCGAGGTCGTCAGGCACGTCACCAAGGTCGGCGCGGCCTTCAGCGCGCATCCGATCCTGATGGATCTCGAGCGCTACCGGAAGCTGCCGCAGTGGGCCCGCGATGCGATCGACCGCACCGGCGAGGATCTGGCGCGCGAGGGGCTCGCGCTCGACATGGCGTGGCAGGCCCGATCGACCGGCGCGATGAAGGACAAGGTCGCGATCTACCAGCCGACCGACGCCGAGGTCTCGCTGTGGCAGAAGGGTGCGAAGGACGCGTGGGTTGCCGTGCGAAAGACCTACGATCCCGCGCTCGCGAGGCGCATCCTGCAGGAGCAGGGCCAACTCGAGCTGATCCGCGAGCTCGAGGGCGCGAAGGCGCTGTAGCCGCGATGGCGATCGTCGATCCGCATCATCATCTGTGGGACCCGCTGGCCCACGACTACCCGTGGCTCTCGGGCCCGATGCACGATCGCGGGTGGGGGGACTGGTCGGCGCTGCGACGGCCCTACCGGATCGAGGACCTGCTCGCCGACGCGAGGAACCAGGACCTGGTGAAGTCGGTGCACGTGCAGGCGAACTTCGATCCGGCGAATCCGGTCGGCGAGACCGCCTGGCTCGACTCGGTCGCGCGCAGCGAGGCGTCGGGTGGCTTTCCGCACGGCATCGTCGCCTTCGCGAACCTCGCCGCCGACGACGTGGTCCAGACACTGGAGGCGCACGCGCGCTTCGACCGGGTCCGCGGCATCCGCCAGGTCCTGAACCGGCACCCGAATCCGATGCTCAACCGGGCGGAGCACGACTGGCTCGGATCGGCGCGCTGGCGCGACAACCTCGGCCTGCTCGCGCGCTTCGGGTGGTCCTTCGACGCGCAGGTCTACCAGGCCCAGATGCCCGACCTCGCCAGCCTCGCGGCGCGCTACCCCGACATCACCTTCATCGTCGACCACGCGGGGATGCCCGTCGAGCGGGACGCCGCGTCGCTCGATGGCTGGCGCAAGGGCATGAAGCTGCTGTCGCAGCAGCCGAACGTGGTCGTGAAGCTCAGCGGCTACGGCATGGCCGACGTGAACTGGACGATCGATCGCATTCGACCGTTCGTGCTAGAGCCGATCGACTGCTTCGGGCCGACGCGCGCGATGTTCGCGTCCAACTTCCCGGTCGACCGCCTGATGGCCGACTACGATCGGCTGTGGAACGCGTACCGGACGATCGTCGCCGGGTTCTCGGCGGACGAGCAGGCCGCACTCCTGCGTGGCACTGCCGAGCGCGTCTATCGAATCTGAACGCGGGGTACGGGGCGGGGCGTCGTCAGGGCGAGGCCATCCAGCCGTTGAGCAGCGACAGCCAGGCGACGCCTGCCGTTCCGACCAGCAGCGCGAACCTCAGGTTCGCGCCGGTCGCCAGGTGCCGCACCGGTATCTCGAAGAGGTTCGACGTGACGACGACCGGCAGCGTCCAGATCGAGATCATCGAGCTCAGCGCCCACGCGAGCGTCACCATGTTCGCGAGCACCTGCGGCGCGATCGGGAGGTCCAGCGACTGCGTCAGCGGCACCAGTACCGATGCACTGACGATCGGATGAAGGCCGGCGAAGCCCAGTCCGACCATCGTCGTCACCTGCAGCGCGATGATGATCGAGGGAAAGCGGCCGAGCGCCTCGATCGCGTGCTCGACGCTGCCGGGCAGCCCGTGCCCCGCGACCATCGTGCCGAAGACGACCGAAGCCGTCATGATGATCACCTCGTCGCCCATGCGACCCGCCCCTGCGACGATGCGTGCGCCGGTGTGCCGAGCGGCGGACCCGGCGCGCAATACGATGTACGCTGCGCTTGCCAGCGGGACCGCGACGACGATCGACTGCAGGCTCGTCCAGCCGGTGAGCGCGCTGATCGCGACCACCGCGCCGACGAGCAGGACCGTGGGCGCGAGCAGTACCCGCACCCGGCCGATCGCATCGCGCAGCTGTGCGCGGCTCAACGACGGCGTGAAGAGCCGGTGGGCGATCAGCATGCCGATCAGCGCGATCGACAGGCCGATCAGCACGGTGCGCCAGAACGGCACCGACGGCACCAGCTGCGCCGCGGCGGCGCTCGCGACGAAGAACGGTGACCACGCCACCGCGAGCCCGAGTCCGCGTATGCCGCCGCGCGCCAGGTCCAGCCGCGCGTCCGGGGTGAGGCGCTCCGGCAGCATCGGGCGCAGCACCGACACGAAGCCGAGCGTGATGATCGCGGCCAGCAGATGCGCCCCGAGCGTCATCCAGGCGATGCGACCCTCGGCCGGGAGCTCGCTGACGCTGGCACGGATCCCGGCGATCGCGGGCGTGAGCTCGACGGCGGCGCGCAGCGCGACGACGGTGGGCAGGAAGGCCGCGAAGGGCAGCGCTGCCGAGAGTCCGCGCCACAGCGACTCGTCGTCGTGCGTGAGCCAGATCAGCACCGACGCGCCGAGGCCGAGCGCGAATGCAAGGATCCGGATGTGGCCGCTCGCGCGCACCAGCGCCGCGATCATCAGCAGCGCGAGCATCGTTGCGCCGAGCTTTGGCGGCAGCAGCCCGGGTCCGAGCAGATCGACGACGACGAACAGCCAGATGCACGCGAAGAGCGTCGCGATGAGCGCAGGTAGCAGTCGGTCCGCCGCTGTCATTGCTACGGCACCTCGCCGCGGTCGTGATGTGGGCCGGGTGCGCGCTACATGAACCTGGGCAGCCACGTCGCGAGCGACGGGACCAGCACGACGATCACCGTGTAGACCAGCGCCACCACGATGAAGCCCGGCACCGCCTTGAATGCGCGGTTCGGCGGTTCCCTGATCACGGCGGCGGAGGTGTATACCCCGACGCACACCGGCGGCGTCAGCAGCCCGATGCCGACGAGGCCGACCATGAACACGTAGAACTGGAGCAGGTCGATCTTCAGTGCCTGGCACAGCGGATAGAAGATCGGCAGCGTCAGGTAGAAGACGGGCACCGCCTCGAGAAAGGTGCCCAGGATGAGGAACACGATCCCCGCGATCAGGAAGAAGGTCAGCGGATCGATGCCGTAGGCAGAGAAGAACTCGATCAGCGTCTGGGGCGTGCGGGTGTAGGTGAGGATGATCGACAGGTAGACGGCCAGCGCGATGATCGCGAATATCGCGGTCGAGGTCTCGGCGGTGGAACGCAGCGACTTGAAGATCCCGTCCCAGGTCAGCTCGCGGTACACGAAGAGTCCGAGGAGGATCGCGTAGACGCTGGCGATCGACGCCGACTCGGACGGCGTGAGCAGCCCGCCGTAGAGCCCGCCGAGCACCAGCGCCGGAAGCAGCAGCGACGGCAGCGCGGCGCCGAATGCGCGAATGCGCTCGGGCATCGGCGCCTTCGGCGGCCGCGGCAGGTCCCTGCAGCGCCACATCGAGTAGACGAGCAGGAGGGTCATCAGCAGGATGCCCGGCAGGATGCCCGCCGAGAAGGTCTTCGAGACCGGCACGTGCGTGATCGAACTGAAGATGATCGCGGTGTTGCTCGGCGGGATGAGGGCGTCGATCAGTGCCGCCGACGCGGTGAGCACGATCACGAAGGGCTTCGGGTAGCCCGCCCGGATCATCGAGGGCATCATCACCGAGCCGATCGCGACGATCGACGCGAGGATCGAGCCGGAGATCGCGCCGAAGATCGCGATCGACAGCACCAGCGCGAGCGCCATGCCGCCGGGCAGGTGCCCGACGGCAGCCATGCCGAACGCGACGAGCCGCGCGGCCGCGCCGCCGTGGTACATGATCGCGCCGGCGAAGATGAAGATCGGGATCGCGACCAGCACGTGCTTGGTCATCGCGTCGAAGGAGACCTGCATCAGCGTGTGCGGCGGCAGGTGGAGCACGTCGAGCGCGATGCCGGCTGCGCCGATGCCGAATACCAGGTACAGCGGCACCGACAGCACCATCAGCACGGCGGCGAGGGCGACGTAGAGGATCATGACGTGTCCTTCGCGAGCTGATCGTGTTCACGTCGCCCGAGCGCCTCGCCGATCAGGCTCTCGAGGCAGAAGTTGGCGGCGAGAAAGAAGCCGAGGGGGTAGGAAAGGTACAGGTACCAGAGCGGGAACTCGATCTCGGTCGTCGACATCTGCCCGAGTCCGGCGAAGAACACCGTCGTGCGGTATCCCATCACGCCGATCGCGATCGACGCGAGCAGCGAGACCGCGAGCACCACGATGCGGAGGATCGTCAAGGCCCTGCCTTTCAGGACGTGCAGCAGCATGTCGACCGTGATGTGGCCGTCCTTGCGCAGCAGCACGCCGAGCATCGGGAACACCATCCAGGGCACCAGTTGCGGGGCGGTCTCGTCGAGGAACGAATAGCCCTGGCCGGTGATCAGGCGCGTCACGGCGCTGACGACCGGCAGGGCGACGATCACCGCGACCACCAGGCCCGCGAAGGCGACCAACGCGAACTCGAGTCGGTCGTTGAAGCGCCGGTAGCGCTCGTAGAAGGCGTGCATCGGGATATCGACGGAAGGGTGCGCGCGTTGCCCGGCGGTGCGTGCGGGCGACGGCACGCGAATGCGGGGCCCGCTGGCCCCGCCCGGAACGGGACGCTCGCGCTACTTCGTCCGGCCGACGAACTTCCGCGCCGCCGCGAGGATCTCGGGCGACATCATCTTCGCGAGTTCCGGCTCGGTCTTCTCGCGGTCGAGCTTTCGGATGGCCTCGAGTTCCGCGCCCTTGAGATCGGAGATCTTGCCGCCGTGCTTCTCGACCATTTCCTTGAGCGCGTCGGCGTTGCCCTTCATGGTGCCTTCGGTGGCCGCCGCGCTGATCTCCTTGCCGACCGACAGGAGCAGGGCCTGCGTGTCCTTGGGCAGGCCGTTGAACCAGTCTGCGTTGGCCATCAGTTCGCTGTCGGCGTAGACGGCATAGGGCAACTGCGCGAACTTGAGATGGTCCCACCAGGAGTAGGCCTTGACCGCGGTGGGGACGGTGGCCAGCGTGTCGATCATGCCGCTCTGCAGCGCCGGGTAGACCTGCTCGGTCGACACGGACACGACGCTCATGCCGCGCGCCTGCAGGCCCGGGCGCTCCGAGGCGGCGAGCGAGCGCGCCTTCAGGCCGTTCATCGACGCGATCGAATCGAGCGGGTGCTTTGCGGTGAAGGTGACGTAGGGCCCGACGGGCACGTACGCGAGGTGGACGAGGCGAGCCTTCTTCAGCGCGCGCTCGCGCATCGCCTTGCCCTCGGGCGACTCGGCGAGGAACCTGCGCTGCTGCTCGATGCTCTCCCAGAAGTTGGGGATCTGGAAGACGTTCCAGTCCTTCTCGATCGCCGCCATCTGGTTGTGCGTGACGACGCCGCCCATCTCGACCGAGCCCGCCGACAGCGCGCCGATGATCTGGCGGATCGTGAAGAGCTGGCCCGACGGGAAGGTCTCGATCTTGAGCTTGCCGTTGCTGCGCTTGGTGACCTCGTCGGCGAACTTCTTCGCCATGATCGCGCTCTCGTGGTCCGGACCCCAGTGATACGAGAGCCGGGCGGTCGATTGCGCGTGGGCCGGTTGCTGCGAACCCAGCAGCCCCGACAGGCCGACGGTGACGCCAGCGACGAGGACGGTCAGCCTGGAAGCGAGCATTCTGCGATTCATCTATGGTCTCCTCTGCACGAATGTCTTGTTGTCGACAATTGTGCACGTGTTGGCGGCGATGGGCAACGCCGCGTTGGGGGATCGCCCGCCGTTTCGGGTTGCAGCTGCAACCGACGCCCGGTCGCGAGCGAATTCGGATATCCTTCGGTGTCGACGTGGTGAATGTCGACAATCGGCACGTTCGGTGCCCGCCGCGGCGCCAGGCGCCCGCGTTCGGGGCCCGGGCGACGCGCGGATCGGGGCTGACGGGATATCGATAGGGAGAATGTTGGTGGCCAGAGAAAGTGTCAAGTCGGAAATCACGGGCAAGGTCTGGAAGATCGTCGTCGCCGAGGGCGGCAGCGTCGGCGAGGAGGAGCCGATCATCATCGTCGAGTCGATGAAGATGGAGATCCCGGTCCTCGCGCCGATCGCCGGCAGCGTCGCGAAGATCCTCGTCAAGGAGGGAGACGACGTGTCGGAGGGGCAGGAGGTCGCAGTTGTCGAAGGCTGAGGCCGGACCCGGCGGCGTCGGCGCCGTCGGGCGCGCGCCGATGCGCCGCGTGCTCGTCGCCAATCGCGGCGAGATCGCGTGTCGCGTGATCCGCAGTTGTCGTGCGCTCGGCTTCGAGACCGTCGCGGTGCACTCGGAGGCGGATGCGACGTCGATGCACGTCGCCGAGGCGCATGCCAGCGAGGCGATCGGCGGCGCGTCTCCCGCCGAGAGCTATCTTCGCGCCGATGCGGTCATCGCTGCCGCGAGGCGTGCGGGTGCCGACGCCGTGCACCCGGGATACGGCTTCCTCGCCGAGAACGCGGGCTTCGCGCACGACGTCGAGGCGGCGGGGCTGACCTGGGTGGGTCCCACGCCGAAGTCGATCGAGGACATGGGCGACAAGGAGCGTGCGCGGCTGCTCGCGAAGGCTGCGGGCGTGCCGGTGCTGCCGGGCAGCGCCCGATTCGCGCCCGGCGACAACGCCGGCCTGGCCGACGCCGCGGTCGAAGTGGGCTTCCCGCTGCTCGTCAAGGCGGCGGCCGGTGGCGGCGGCATCGGCATGCGGCGCGTCGACTCTCCGGAGGGCCTCGCGGCGAGCGTCGAGGCGACGCAGTCGATGGCGCAGCGGGCCTTCGGCGACGGCACGGTGTACCTCGAGCGCTTCATCGCACAGGCACGCCACGTCGAAGTCCAGGTCTTCGGCTTCGGCGACGGACGCGCGATCCACGTGCACGAGCGCGACTGCTCGGTCCAGCGCAGGTTCCAGAAGATCATCGAGGAGAGCCCGGCGCCCGGCATCTCGGCCGACACGCGGGCGCGCATGTACGCCGCCGCCGTCTCGCTGTGCCACCAGGAGCGCTATCGCGGCGCGGGGACGATCGAGTTCGTGCTCGACGCCGAGACCGAGTCCTTCTACTTCCTCGAGATGAATACCCGCATCCAGGTCGAGCATCCGGTGAGCGAGATGGTCACGGGCCTCGACCTGATCGCGATGCAGTTGCTGCTGGCCGCAGGCCGGCCGTTGCCGGTTTCCACCCAGGCGGACGTCTCATCGCGCGGCCACGCGATCGAGTGCCGTCTGTACGCCGAGCGACCGGCGAAGGGCTTCCTGCCGAGTACCGGCGTGCTCGACCGCTTCGAGCTCCCGGCGCTCGACGCGTCGCTGCGCATCGACAGCGGCGTGCGTCAGGGCGATCGGATCACGCACTTCTACGATCCGATGATCGCGAAGCTGATCGCCCACGGCGCCGACCGCGCCGCCGCGATCGAGCGGATGCTCGACGCGCTCGGGCAGGTTCACGTCGAGGGCGTCGAGACCAACCTCGCGTTCCTGAGGCGTGCGATCGCGCATCCCGCGTTCCGGGCCGGCGGCGTGACGACCTCGTACGTGGACGCCCACAAGGCGCAATTGCTGGGTTGAACCGCCCGGTGGCCCGGGCGCTGACGGAGTGACGAGCGTGGCGACGCATGGTGTGGATGCTGGCGGCGAGGGCCCTCGCCGCGACGGGGGCGACGGCGCCGGGGGCGCGGTCATGCTGGTGACCGGTGGCAGCCGGGGCATCGGCGCCGCAACGGCGAGATTCGCGGCGTCGCGGGGCTACGACGTCTGCATCAGCTACGTGCACGATCGCAGCGCTGCCGAGGCCGTCGTCGCGGATTGCCGTGCGGCGGGACGGCGTGCCGTCTCCGTTCGCGCCGACATGGCGGTCGAAGGCGATATCGTGAACCTCTTCGAGGTCGCCGATCGCGAGCTGGGCCGCATCGACGTACTGGTCAACAACGCAGGCGGATCGGTCGGCAAGCGCCGCCGGATCATCGACGCCGACTGGGATGCGGTCGGCACGGTGCTGGCGGTGAACCTGACCGGCCTGATCTTCTGCTGTCGCGAGGCGCTGCGGCGCATGTCGACGAGCCGTGGCGGCGCCGGTGGGGCGATCGTGAACGTGTCTTCGGCGGCGGCAAGGCTCGGCGCACCCGGGCTGTGGATGGACTACGCGGCCGCCAAGGGCGGCGTCGACACGCTGACCGTCGGGCTCGCGATCGAGGTCGCCGACGACGGGGTGAGGGTCAACGCGGTGCGTCCGGGCCTGATCGACACCGATCTCCATGCCACGAGCGGGATGCCGGACCGGGTCGAGCGCGCGTCGAGGCATCTGCCGATGAAGCGCGCGGGCACGGCCCTCGAGGTCGCCGATGCGATTCTCTGGCTCGCGTCCCCAGGGGCTTCGTACGTCAGCGGTGCGATCGTCGACGTGGCAGGCGCACGATGAGACTGCTCGAGGACGCGATCAAGACCCGGCTTCGCGACGGTGGGCTGCCGGTGCCCCGCGGGCTCGGCGCGCGCACCCCTGCCGAGGCGGCGCAGGCCGTGCGCGATCTGGGTGGCCGCGCCGTGGTGAAGGCGCTCGTCGCCGCCGGACGCCGCGGCAAGGCGGGTGCGGTCAGCCTGGTCGACTCGGTC
The DNA here is from genome assembly GCA_050248115.1 of Lautropia sp. Lineage (GTDB taxonomy): Bacteria > Pseudomonadota > Gammaproteobacteria > Burkholderiales > Burkholderiaceae_E > Lautropia. The sequence continues at coordinate 67,405 of JBFWSZ010000002.1, read as the reverse complement.
GAGGCCGGCGCGGCGGTCGCCGAACGGCTGATCGACAGCACGGTCGGCGGTCACCGCGTCGGCGCGGTGTACGTCGAGGAGGCCGTCGCGATCCGGGCCGAGTTCTACCTGAGCTTCAGCTTCGGCACGATCGTGCCACGCCTCCTGGTTTCGCGCAGCGGCGGGGTCGACATCGAGGCGGCCGCCGGCGCGCAGGCCGACGCCGTGATCGCCAGGGACATCGATCCGGTGCGCGGGCTGACACCGTGGCAGGCCGCTGCAGCCTGGGAGGCGGCGGGCGTGGACAGCGCGCTGGTGCCGGCGCTCGGCGCGCTGACGGTCGGGCTCTACCGGGCCTTCCAGGACGCCGACGCGCTGATGCTCGAGATCAATCCGCTCGTCGTCACGGCGGACGGCGCGCTGTCGATCGTCGGTGCGATGGCCGAGATCGACGACAACGCACTGTTCCGGCACCCCGACTGGGCCGCGTCCGGACCAGCGCCCACCGGGCCGGACGGCCGGCCGCTGAACGCGCGCGAACTTGCGGTGATCGACGCAAACCGGCGCTTTCCCGGCGCGTCGGTGCGGTATACCGAGCTCGACGGGGACATCGGCCTGATGGTGTCCGGCGGCGGCGCCGGCTTGCTGCAGCACGACCTGGTGCTCGCCGCCGGCGGCGCGCCGAGCTGCCACACCGACCTCAGCCCGACGCCCACCGCCGAAAAGCCGGCGGCGCTGATCGAGGCGATCGTCGGCAACCCGCGCGCGCGCGGGCTGCTCGTGGGATTCAACTACCTGCAACTGGCCCGCTGCGACCTGATCATCGAGGCGCTGCTGATCGCGCTCGATCGCTGCGGCAGGCGTGCCGAGCACTTTCCGGTCGTGGTCCGGCTGTTCGGTCCCGGCGAGGAGGCCGCGCGTGCGCTCGCCGCCACGCATCCGGGCATCGACTACCTGCCGGCCGGCGCCACGCTGGCCGACGGCGTGGCGGCGATCGTCGCCGCGGTTCGCCGCGTCCGGGCATCGGAGGGCGCGTCGTGAGCATCCTGGTCGATGCGGACACCCGCCTGCTGATCCAGGGCGCGACGGGCAACCAGGCGCGCTTCGACATCCGCTACTGCCTCGAATACGGCACGCGGATCGTCGCCGGCGTGACACCCGGCAGGGGCGGCGAGTCGGTGGAAGGCATACCGGTCTTCAACACGGTCGAGGCGGCCGTCAGGGCCACCGGCGCAAACGCGAGCGCGATCTACGTGCCGGCGCGCGGTGTGCGCGACGCCGTGCTCGAGGCGATCGACGGCGGCCTCGGGACGCTCGTCGCGTTCGCCGAGAACGTCCCGCGCATCGACGCATCGATCGCGGTATCCGCCGCGCGTGCCGCCGGTGCGCGGATGATCGGCTTCAACACCAACGGCGTCGTGTCGCCGGGCAGGTGCAAGGTCGGCGGCATCGGCGGGGACCGGACATCGCTCATCTACGCACCCGGCCGCGTCGGTGTCTGTTCGCGCTCGGGCGGGATGTCGGCCGAGATCAGCCATGCGCTCGCGCGTGCGGGGCTGGGTGTGTCGACGTGCGTGTCGATGGGCGGTGATCCGATCGTCGGCATGCGGATGGTCGAGGTGCTCAGGCTCTTCGAAGCCGATCCGGACACCGACGCGATGGTCATGTTCGGCGAGCCGGGCGGCACGCACGAGGCCGAGGTCGCGGCCGCGCTTCGCGCCGGCGTGCTCCGCAAGCCGGTGGTCGCGCTGATCGCGGGGCAGTTCCAGGAGCGCTATCCGCAGGGGGTCAGCTTCGGGCACGTCGCCGCGATGATCCGCGGCGACGCCGATACCGCGACGGCGAAGCGCCGGCTGCTCGGCGAGGCCGGTGCGCGCGTCGCGACGTCGCTCGAGGACATCCCCCGGCTGATCGCGGAGGGCGCGCGCGGCTGAGCGCCGCGGGCGACGCCCTACAATAACGTCGCCATGAATCCCTATCGCTCGCGTACTTCCCAGCCGTCCTCGACGGCAGCATCGTCCAGGCCCTTGCGTCCCGGGCGGCGGACGACCCAGACGCTGTCGCTGCCCGAACAGATCGCCGAGCACATCGGCAACGCGATCAATCGCGGCGAGTACGAGCCGGGTTCGCGGATCCAGGAGCAGGAGATCGCGGCCCAGTTCGACGTCAGCCGGGGTCCGGTGCGAGAGGCCTTGCGGATCCTCGAGCGCGACGGGCTGGTCGAGATCAACGCGAGGCGGGGCGCGCAGGTCACGAACCTCACGATCGAGGAACTGGTCGCCATCTTCGATCCCCGGATCGCGCTCAACGGGCTGGCGGCGAGGCGCGCGGCGGAGCGGCGGGACCCCGAGGCGATCGAACGCATCAAGGCGGGCGTCGCGCGCCTGCTCGAACTCGCGCGGGAGCCGGACCCGGATGCATACGTCGATGCGATGTACGGCGTGCACCGCGCGGTGGCCGATTGCGCCTGCAACCCGTTCCTGACGCGCCTGGTGTTCCTGCTCAATCACCAGACCCTGCGCTATGCCCGCCTCGGGCTCGCCACCACGCGCCGACGCCAGGAGTCGTCGAAGAACTGGAAGAAGATGCTGCTCGCGATCCAGGCGGGCGACGGCGATGCCGCGCAGGCGGCGGCGGAGGTGCTCGCCAGGAACTCCCGAGACACGGTGATCCGGCTGCTGGCGGCCAGCGAGCTGTCGACGTCGGGCACCGCTTCGGTGCCGACGAGCGCCTCGCCCGCGCCGGATCAGCCCGCCCGGCCGGCCCGCATTGCGAGGAAGCGCTCGTAGCGCGCCAGCGCACCGAGGCCGGCGGCGGCGTTGCTCAGTTCGTCGTAGACCGGGATGTTCTGCGCCATCGCCTCGCGGCGGAACGCCCGCTTGCGCAGGTCGCAGGCTTCGCTGCCGTCGGATCGGAGCACCAGCGCGAAGTGGGCCCGGCCGGGGTGGCGTTGCTGCACCCTCAGCACGGCCTGCGTGAGGTTGGCGAGGTAGTCGGCCTGCTGGTTCGCGGAACTGACGAACACCGGCAGGTTCAAGTGGGTCACCACCGCATCGGGTTCGGCAAGCGAGCAGACGATGTCGAGGATCCGTTCGGCGACGCGACCTTCCTGCTGCCGAAGCGTCGGTCCCGGTGTGTCGATCGGATTGACGACCGAGGTGCCAGACGGCAGCGCGAGCGCGTCGAGGCCGCTGATCGCGGGCTCGGGCATCGGACTGACGTCGAGTCCTTCGCGTGCGAACGCGTCGGCCGCGAGGACGCTCGTGCCGCCGCCATTGCCGAAAAGCACGCAACGCCGCGTCGCGCGTGCCGCGTTCGGCGACAGCGTCTGGAAGGTGGTCAGCTGGTCGAGGAACTGCTCGAGGGTCTGCGCGAGGACCGCGCCGGTCTGCTCGGCGAGCCCGCGCCAGAGCGCGAGCGGCGTTGCCAGCGAACCGGTGTGCGACGCCGCGGCGCGCCCACCCTGCGCGGTCTGGCCACCGAGCAGCAGCACGACCGGCTTGTCCGCCCGCGCGCGACGGAGGGTGTCGAAGAAGCGCCGACCGTCCTTGACATCCTCGAGATAGACGCCGATCACGCGGGTCCGCTCGTCCGCCAGGTAGTACTCGAGCAGGTCGGCCGGCCCGATGTCGACGCTGTTGCCGAGCGTCACGACGCCCGAGAAGCGGATCCCCCGGGTCTTTCCGCGAAGGATGATATCGACGCCGAGGCCGCCGCTCTGTGAAATGATGCCCACCGGTCCGGCGTCGGTCGGGCAGTCGCCGATGAACGACAGCCCGGCGCGCGGCGAGTACAGGCCCAGACAGTTCGGGCCGAGCGTGCGCACGCCGCTCTGCCTGGCTGCGGTCGCGAGTTCGGCTTCGAGCGCCCGGCCGGACGCGATCTCGCCGAAGCCGCTCGAGATCACCTGCGCGTACTTCACCTTGCCCGCGGCGGCCCTGATCATTTCCGGCACCTTCGGCGCGGCGACGGCGATGTACAGGTAGTCGACCGGGACGTCGATCTGCGCGAGCGAGCGCACCGCGGGCAGTCCCTCGATCGTCTCGGCCGAGGGGTGGATCGGGATCAACCGCCCGCCGAAGCCGAGCGCGAGGCTCTGCCGGATGAAGTCGTTCGCCATCGTGACGCCGGTCGACGACGCGCCCGCGACCGCGACGGTGCGGGGCTCGAGCAGCGCGCCGAATCGCGCGACGACGTCGCGGGCGTCGGCCTGCGCCGGTGATGCGGCGTCGGGCGCGGTGCCGGGCGCGGCATTCGCTTCGGCGCGCAGGATCACGCGCGCGTCGCACACGGTCGCCCCCGACCCGCCGACGATGACCGGATTGAAGTCGATCTCGGCGACCGCGTCGGCGTGCCGGACCAGCAGGCCGGTTTCTCCCCCGATGGCGAGCAGCGCATCGACCAGCGACGCCTCGTCGATGCGCGTGCCGCCGCGCGCACCGCGCAGCAGCGGGGCACTCCTGAGCGAATCGATCATGCCGCGCGCGTCGTGCGCGTCGATCGGGCACACGCGGAAGGCGACGTCGTCGAAGACCTCGACGAAGACGCCGCCGAGTCCGAGCATGATCACCGGGCCGAAGCGCGCATCGTTGAATCCGCCGATCACGATCTCGTGGCCGGGATCGGCCATGCGCTCGACCAGCACGCCGCCGGCGTCGACACCGTGCGTGCGCGCGGACGCGAGGATCGAATCGAAGGCTGCGCGGACCGCGGCCTCGTCGCTCAGTCCGAGCACGACGCCGCCGATGTCGCTCTTGTGCGCACCGGGTGCGATCAGCTTCATCGCGACCGGGCCGGCGAGCGCGCGCAACGCCTGGACCGCGGCATCGGCATCGGTCGCGACGCGCGACGCGGGCACGCGCAGGCCGTAGTGCACGGCCAACGCCTTCGACTGCGGTTCGTCCAGCGCGGTCGCGCCGCGCGTCCGCGCCTCGCGCAGCAAGGTCGCCACGCGCGTCGGGCCTTCGGGATCCGCTGTCGCTGTCATGTCGGTGTCGGTCGTCGGTGCAGCTGCTGTCGCAATGTCGACAATCATACGATAAACTCCGTCGCAGCCGGCGCACCAACGCCGCGCGCGTCGACGCGCGCGGGCCGGCGCGACGCAAGGCCGGCACCACCCGCAACGGAGCACACATGGCGAGGGCAGCGAACGACACCCGGAAGACGGGCGAAGGCAAAGGTGATGCGGGCACGCGGCGCGCGCGTCCGGCCCGTCGCCCGGCCGCGCGCGTCGCGACGCCCACCGTCGACGCGTATCGGGCGAAGGGCGACTGGAATCCGCTATGGGACCGGCTCCTCGCGCTCGATCCGGCGTTCATGGAGGCCTACCTGGCGTTTCGAGACGTACCGCATCGCAACGGTCCGCTGCCGCCGCACGTCAAGGAGCTGATCCTCGTGGCGATCAACGTCGCGACGACGCACCTCTACGCCCCGGGCGCCAGGCGCCACATGCAGAACGCGCTGCGCCAGGGGGCGACCCCCGAGGAACTGCTCGAGACCATCCAGCTGACCTCGATCATGGGGATTCACGCCTGCAACATGGCGATCCCGATCCTCGCCGAGGAAGTCGAGCGATTCAACGCCGAAGGCGGCAAGGCCGCGCGGAAGGCATGATGCATCCGTGGTATGGCGTGCGGTGGGCCAACGCGGCAAGGCCGAGGACGTGCTCGCGCTGACGCAGGCCGACGCTAGCCGGATTCGAACAGCGCCCTGAGCCGCGCCTTGACGACCTTGCCGCCGCTGTTCACCGGCAGTTCGTCGAGCCGCAGCCACCGCGACGGCACCTTGTAAGGCGACAACTGCCGCCGGCAGTGCGCGACGAGCGCCTCGACGGTGAAGGGGTGCTGCGCGACCCACGCGCAAGCCACCGTCTCGCCGAGGTCGGCGTCGGGCACGCCGAGCACCGCGCACTCCTGCATCTGCGGCAACTGCAGCAGCACGTCCTCGATCTCGTTCGGATAGATGTTGACGCCGCCGCGGATGATCATGTCCTTGCTCCGGCCGCGCAGGTGGACGTAGCCCTCGGCGTCGATCTCGGCGAGGTCACCCGGCAGGAACCAGCCGTCGCGAAAGTGCAGGGCGCTCTGATCGGGATCGGCGAAGAAGCCGTCGGCGACGCCGGGACCGCGGTAGCGAAGCGATCCCACCCGTCCGGCAGGCAACGCCCGACCTGCATCGTCGACGATGCCGATCTCGACGCCGAAGATCGCGCGTCCGACGCTCGCCGGGCGCCTGCGGAAGTCCTGCGGCGTGCACAGGCTCACGCCGCCTCCCTCGGTCGACGCGTAGTACTCGTGGAAGTTCGGGCACAGCGAGTCGAGGATCGCGAGCCGCTCGTTGGGCTGCAACGGCGCGCCGGACGAGATCAGCAACCGCAGTCGCGCGAAGGCCTCGCGCTCGGCAGCGGGCGCGCGCAGCAGGCGCCGAAGCTGCGTGGGCACCAGGAACAGCGCGTTCGCGTCGTGCGTGCGCACGGCGTCGGCGAGCTCGGCGGGCTCGAACGGCGGCGCCCGCATGATCACCGTGCCGCCGCTGAACAGCACCGACAGCGTGAAGGTTCGCCCGCCGCCGAAGTAGAGCGGCGTCGCGCAGACGTAGCGGCTCGCGGCGTTCAGCCCCAGGTCGATCCAGTGGGTCATGAAGCGCCGCAGGAAGTGGCGGTGTGTGATGCGTGGTCCCTTGGGCCGGCCGGTGGTGCCGGACGACAACGACAGCAGCAGCGGGGAATCGAGGTCGACCTCGGGCCATGCGACGGGCGGCGTCAGCGCGGCGTCGCGCAGCAGGTCGGTCCAGTCGATGCTCGGCAGCTCCTCGACGCGCGCATCCGGATCGCGCACGACCTGCGTCGCGCCGAAGTGCCCGACGACGGCCTGGCGCTCGGTGTCGGTCCAGCGGCAGTCGAGCGGCAGCAGCACGAGGCCCGCGCGCATGCACGCCCACATCGCGACGACGTGGCCCCAGTGGTCGCGCATCGACAGGCCGACGGTGTCGCCGGGCGTGCAGCCTCTGGCGAGCAGCCCTTGCGCGGCCCGGTCGACCAGGGCGTCGAGTTCCCGGTGGTCGATGCGCCTGTCGCCGTCGATCAGCGCCGGGTGGTCGGGGCGGCTTCGCGCGTGCTGGCGAAGCGCGTCGGCGAGGTTGCGTTCCATGCCGAGGCTTCAGTCGAGGCCGAGCCGGTAGACCCGGTTCGCGTTGTCGCGCAGCAGCTTGCGCAGCGGGCCCGGCTTCAGGCCCAGCGCGTCGATCTCGCTGCGCGTGCGCTCGAAGCGCAGGATCGGAAAGTCGGTGCCGAAGATCACCTTGTCCTGGCCGTAGCTGTCGATGTAGTGCCGGAAGGATTCGGGCCAGTAGGCGGGGCTGTGCGCGTCGCAGCCGATGTAGACGTTCGGGTGCTTCCAGGCCATCGCGATCATCTCTTCGGTCCACGGGATGCCGACGTGGATGCCGATCAGCTTGAGTTCCGGGAAGTCGCAGGCCACGGCGTCGAGCGCGATCGGTCGCCCGACGCTTCGCAGCGGCAGGCTCGGGTCGTAGATCATCGACTGGCCGACCTGCAACTGCACCGGGACGTCGAGTTCGACGCACTTCGCGTAGAACGGGTACCAGCGCGCGTGGTCCGGGGCGAGCTCGAACCAGTGCGGATAGAAGTGTGCGCCGATGAATCCGTCGTCGCGCACCGCGCGCTCGAGCGCGCGCACGCCGGCCATGCCTTCGGTCGGGTCGAGCCCCGCGAGCCCGTAGAAGCGGTCCGGATGACGTCGGACCGCGTCGCGGACCATCTCGTAGGGCACGTGATAGCAGGCGGGGTGATGGCGCGGCCCGACCTTCGCGGCGACCAGCATCGCGCGCTCGGTGCCGGCGGCGTCCATCTGCGCGAGCATCGTCTCGAGCGAGAAGCCGCGGCTGATCTCCGGCGGCACGCGCATCTTCGCGTGGAATGCGCTGCGGTCGGGGCGGCAGGCGAGTGCTTCCGGCGTGTGGATGTTCACGACGGCGTCGATGGCGAGAATGTCATGCGGCATGGTGCTTCGGCTCTCCAATTCGGGTCGGGTCTGCGGCGAGGATCTCGTCGGCGACGCGCTGCCAGCGTACGCCGGCGGCTTCGGCTTCTGCTTCGGCGACGGGGCCGGCGGAACGCGCCAGCCGGAGGAACTTCGCCCTCGCGCCGGCTTCGTCGAGCACCGGACCGAAGGGTCCGACCGGCGAAAAGTGCTCGCCGGCATCGGCGTAGCGCAACACCGCGTCCTGCACGTGCGCGGTGCCGTCGTCGAGCACGATCTCGATCGTCGCGCCGAGGTGGGCCGGGTAGTGCGCCTCGTGCGCGGCCGACTCGCCGACCTCGATGCGCCGGGAGAGCGCGCGCAGCGGCGCGCGGCCGCGCTCGCGGGTCACGGCGGCGAGGTCTGGCGCGCCTTCGAGCAGCGCGAGCGCGACGCACCACGGCAGGCTCATCAGGCAGTCGTAGAGTTCGTGACCGGGGCGTGGCAGTGCGCCGAATCCGAGCGCCACCCGGTACGTGCGCAGGCTGATGCGTCGCCAGCGCGCCGGGTCCGGCGGGACCGACGCCCTGAGGCCCAGCGCCGCCTCCACCGCAGGATGCACGTGCCGGCAGCCGGGAAAGCCCTTCAGGTAGACCTGGTCGAGCGTCTCGCCGCGCCAGGTCGCGGGGTCTGCCGGCGCGGACGTCCGCACGTCGGCGCCGCCGAGGAACTGAAGCAGTCCGGGGCCGCCGGCGCCTTCGAGCAGCGTCGGCGACGCCTCGAGGCCGGCCTTCGCCGCCTGCACGGCTTCCCATCCGGCGCGCGCGGCGAGCCCGCTGTGCAGCGGCACGCCGCTGCCGCGTGCACGCAGACCTTCGAACGCGGCGATCGGAGACCAGAACCCGGCAAGCCCCAGCGCCCGCGCGGTCGTCGACTCGTCCAGTGCCTCCCAGCGGCACAGGGCCACCGCGGCACCGATCGCGCCCATCGAGGCGGTCGGCGCGCTGCCTGCAAGCGTCTGCCTCGGATGGGTCAGCGCCGCGAGCCGGTTCGCGGTCTCGTAGCCGACGATCGCCGGCATCAGCATGCGCGGCCAGTCCTGCGACTGCGCCATCAGCACCGGCAGGATCGACGACGACGGATGATTGCCGCCGCGGCCGTAGCCGTCATGCCATTGCAGCAGCGCGCCGGTCGCGCCCCAGGCGACGATCGCCGACGCGAGGTCGACGTCCCGGTCGGACCCGGGCACCTTCGTGCTGCCGGGCTGCGCGAGTGCGCGTGCCTGCGCCGCCTCCGGCAGCGCGCTGCCGGCGAGCACGCACCCCAGGAAGTCGAGCAGCGCGACCCGCATCCGGCGATGGCGCGCGGCCGGTACGTCCTCGGGCCGCAGCGTGCACGCCCATCTCGCGATCGCCGTGCCCAGCGGCTCGGGCTGCGTGCGGCGCGGCTGCGTCACAGGCCCATCCGGCGCGCGACGAGGTCGCGCTGCAGTTCGTTCGTGCCTTCGCCGAAGGTGTAGAGCCGCGCGTCGCGCCAGATGCGCTGGATGTCGCTGTCGGCCGAGTAGCCCTGGCTCGCGAAGAGCTGCATCGCCTGGTTCGACAGCTCCTGAAGCGTCTCGGTCGCGACGACCTTCGCCTGCGACGCCTCCCGTTCGCAGGGCCGGTCGGTGGCGATCAGCCACGCGAGGTGGCGCACCAGCAGGCGGGTCTGGTCGACGCGCATCTGCATGTCGGCGAGGCGGTGGCGAACCACCTGGAAGTCGCCGAGCGGGTGCCCGAACTGCTGGCGCTCGCGCACGTGCGCGAGCGTCATCCGCAGCACCGCCTGCGCACAACCGGCGCAGGTCGCGGCAAGGCTCGCGCGCGAGTAGTGCAGCGTCGATCCGAGCACCGCCATGCCGGCGTGCAGCGGGCCGAGCAGCGCGTCGGCATCGACCTCGACGTCGTCGAACGCGATGTCCCAGCTCGGCATCGCGTGGTTCCCGACCTTCGGCAGCGGCGTCATGGCGATACCGGGCGTGTCGCGCGGCACGATGAACACGCTCAGCCCCTTCGATCCCCTTCGGGCCGGGTCGGTGCGCGCAACCACCAGCAGTGCGGACGCGTGGTCGGCGTCGCTGATCCAGACCTTGCGCCCGCGGATCCGCCAGCCGTCCTGCGTCGCCGTCGCGTGCGCATGCACCGCGCCCGCGTCCGAACCGGCCTGGGACTCGGTGAGCGCGAGTGCGAGGAGCGCCCGGCCCTGCACCAGCGGCGGGATCCAACGCTCTCGCTGCGCCTGCGAACCGTGCGTCAGCATCGTCATCAGCCCGAAGCCCACCACGCGGTTGACGATCGAGCCCGCGAAGTACGCGTGGCCGGCGAGCCGCTCCTGCACGAGGCTCAGCGTCACCCAGTCCTCGCCGAGCCCGCCCCAGGCCGCCGGCGCGACGAGGCCGAGCACGCCGAGTTCGCCGAGTTCGGGCAGCAGGTCGTAGGGCGGCAGGTGCGCGTCGTCACGGCGTCGCACCTCCTGCGGCGGCAGCCGCCGCTCGAGAAAGCGGTCGACGGCATCGAGCATCGATTGCTGCTCGGGCGTGATCGAGAAGTCGAATGCCATCGCACTTCACTCCGCGGTATCGCCGCCGCGCGCCGCCGCGAGGTGCCGCGGCAGGTCCAGCGCGATCAGCGTCAGCAGTGCCGCGACCGCCAGCCCGGCCAGCCACGGAAACACCATCCGGGCGTGCCACGAGGCGGCGCCCATCGCTCCGATTCCCAGCACGACGATCGACAGCAGCACCCACGCCGATGCCCGGCCCAGGTCGTGGGCCGGCGGCGGTTGCGGCGTCTCGTCGCGGATCTGCAGTGCGAGCGTCCGCAGTTCGCCGTCTTCCGACGGCGGCGTGCGGGAACCGGTCTTGCGGCGCGCGGCCCATTGCGGTGCGATCAGCACGAGCGCCACCGCCAGGCCTGCCGCGTCGCTCAACGGCTCGTCGACGACGAGCAGCGCACAGCACAGCGCGAGCAGTACGCGCTCCCACGCCCGCAGGTCGCGCCACGCGTGCCCGGCCAGCGCGGCCGCGAGGCACGCGAGCCCCGCGCTCGCCGTCAGGCTCGCGCGCAGCACCTCGTGCCACTCGCCCTGCATCAGCAGCGCGGGCGAATAGACGAACATGAACGGCACGATGAACGCCGCGATGCCGATCCGCGAGGCCTGCAGCATCGTGCGCACCGGGTGGCTGCGCGCGATCCCGGCGGCGGTGACGGCGGCGAGCGCGGTCGGCGGCGTGATGTCGGAGACGACGCCGAAGTAGAACGCGAACATGTGCGCCGCCATGTCGCTGACGCCCGCCTGCCTCAGGATCGGGATCACCGTGGCGACCATCGTGATGTAGACGGCGGACGCCGTGAGCCCGGTCCCCAGGATCAGCGCGAGGAGCGCGGCCATCGCCAGCATGCCGGCGAGCGAGCTGCCCGAGAGCGAGACCATCGCCTGCGAGATCTGGAAGCCGACGCCGGTCGCCCCTATGCTGCCGATCAGCACGCCGGCGACCGCGCAGGTCGCCGTCAGCGGCCCGGTCAGCAGGCCGCTGGACACCAGCGCGCTGCCCAGTCGATGCGGCGACAACGCGCTCGAGCGGCTGCGAAACGAGATCAGCACCGTCACCAGCAGCGCCCAGACGACGACCAGGATCACCGAATAGTCGAGCAGGATGAAGACGACGATCGTCGCGAGCGGCAGCAGCAGGTAGCCCTCGCGTCGCAGCAGCGGCCAGGGCCTGGGCAGCGCGTCGGCGGGCAGGCCGCGCAGGCGCAGGCGCGCCGACTCGAAGTGGACGGCGCAGAAGATCGCGAAGTAGTAGAGCGCGGCGGGGATCGCCGCCGCGATCGCGACCTGCACGTAGCTCACGCCCATGAACTCCGCCATCATGAACGCGACCGCGCCCATGACCGGCGGCATGATCGCGCCGCCCACCGCCGCGCTCGCCTCGACGCCGCCGGCGAAGGCCGGGCGGTAGCCGACCTTGATCATCATCGGGATCGTGAACGATCCGGTCGTGAGCACGTTGGACACGCCGCTGCCCGACAGCGTGCCGAACAGGCCCGACGACAGCACCGCGGCCTTGGCCGGACCGCCGATGCGCGAGCCGAACAGCGCGAACGACAGCCGCGAGAAGAACGCGCCGGCGCCGATCACCTGCAGCAGGCGGCCGAATATCAGGAACAGCACCACGTACTGCGCGATCACCAGCACCGGCACGCCGAACACGCCGGCGTCGCCGATGACCAGGCTGATCAGCAGCGATTCCCAGCTCACGCCCGCGCCGTACAGCACGCCCGGCAGGTGCCGGGCCCACAGCGCCTGCGCCATGAACACGCCCGCCAGCACCAGCAGCACCCATCCGGTCGTGCGCCGGACTGCCTCGCCGACCAGCAGCAGCAACAGCACGGCGGCGGCGTGATCGAGGGGAGACAGGCCGATCGACTTCAGGTCCCACTCGTCGACGCTGGCCAGGCACCAGGCCAGCACGCACAGCGAGCCGAGCACCGCCGCGCCGTCGAACCACGACGACCAGCGCCTGCCGGGTGCCGCCGGCGAGCCGAGGAAGCAGAGCGCCAGCGCGAGGCACAGGTGCACCGGCAGGAACACCCGGTTCGTCGGGGAACCGTAGATGCCGACGTACAGGTGGTAGAGCCCGAGGTAGATCGCGAGGAACGCGATCGCGCGCGCGCGCCAGGGGTGCGTCACGCCGCCGGCGCCGCCGCGGGGCGAGCGGGCATCACGCCGAGGCCGCGCCCGACCCGCGGGCGCGTTCGCGTTCGCCGGCGGATCACTTCAGCAGGCCCGCCTCGCGGTAGTAGCGCTCGGCGCCGGGATGCAGCGGCAGCTTGTTGTTCTTCGTCGCGTTCGCCGGATCGATCTCGGCGGCGCCGGCGAACAGGCCGTGAAGCGTCTTGTGCTGCTCGACGAGCGTCTTCGCCATCTGGTACACGATCGGCTCGGGCAGCTTCGCGCTCACGACGATGTGGTTCACCACGTACGGCACCTGCATCGCGGTCGGCACGTTCTTGTACGTGCCCGCCGGGATCGTCGTGCGGGCGGTGCCCGGCAGGATCTCGTTGTACTTCGCGAGCGCCGCTTCGCTGAACGGCAGCAACTGGAAACCCGTGCCGCGGTCCAGCTCCATCATCAGGCTGTACGGTGTCGGCCCGGACATGAACGCGACGTCGACCTGGCCGTCCATGAACGCCTGCATCAGCGTGCCGTAGCCGGCCGAGCTGATCACGCCGCCCGCCTTCACGATCGCGTCAGGTGTCACGCCGTGCGCCTCGAGCGCCGCGAGGTTCATCGGCCAGAACACCGAGGTCTTCGGGCCCAGCCAGACCCGGTACGGCTTCTTCGCGAGATCGGCGAGCGTCGAGATCTCGACGCCCTTGCGCGCGAGGGCCACGTGCGTCGCGCCGTAGGTCGTCATCAGGTGGCGCAGGTCCGGGGCAGGGACCTTGAGCGCGTTCTCGCCGCGCATCGCCGCGTACGATTCGAAGGTGTAGCTCAGCACCGCCTCGGCTTCGCCGCGCTGCAGCTTCACCAGGCTCTGGCCGGTCGGACCGGCGAAGGTGCTCGCCTTCACCCCCGGCACGTGCTGGTTGAAGAGCTCCGCGAGCTTGGCGCCGAAGACCGGATACGAGCCCGCCAGGCCCGAGCCGATCCGCACGAACTGTTCGGCGCGCGCGCCCCCGGGGGCGGCAAGCAGCAGTGCCGCGGCCAGGGCCGTCACGAAGGTGAGGCTGCGCTTCATCATGGTGTCGCTTCTCCAGGGTCCGATCGGGTACGGCGGCCAATGGTCGCGTCTCCGGCGAGGCTTGTCCAGAACCGGTGTTCCGGATACCGGCGCCGCCGGCGCCGACGGATCCGCGCCGCGAGCCGACGCCCGGCGACGCGCGCGCCGCCTCAGTCGGGCGCGCCCGGCGGGGTGTTCGGCCAGGTCCGGCAGCTCCGATCGAAGGCCTGCACCATGCGCAGGATCGGGCCCATCACCCAGGTGTTCGACACCAGCACGTCGGTCTCTTCCTTCGGATCCCGCGTCAGGTTGAACAGGTACGGCGACTCGAGCTTTCCCTTGCCCTCGTTGACCTCCGGCTCCCAGTGGAAATGCAGCTTCCAGTCGCGCCACTTCACCGCGCGCAGCTCGTGCTTGATGTAGAACGGGAAGCCCTCGCGCGCGGACTTCTGCGAGCCGAACAGGAACTCGCGCTGATCGACGCCGTCGATCGGCAGGTCCGTGGGCATCGTGGCGCCGGCGACGCCGACCAGCGTCGTGAACAGGTCGGTCACGTGCACGATCTCGTTGCTGACCCGCCCGGGCGCGATCCGGCCCGGCCAGCGCGCGATGAACGGCACGCGGAGGCTGCCTTCCATCGCCGTGTGGTACGTGCCGCGCCAGGGGCCCGCGGTGCCGCGGTACGGCGCACGGAACTCCGGGCCGTTGTCGCTGCAGAAGACGAAGAGCGTGTCGTCGGCGATGCCCAGACGATCGATCTCGTCCACGATCTGCCCGACGCGATGGTCCAGCTCGACCATCGCGTCGGCGAAGTCGCCGACCCCGGTACGACCGGCGAAGTCCGGGTGCGGCAGCGTCGGGAAGTGCAGGTGCACCAGCGGCAGGTACAGGAAGAAGGGCGCGCCGGCTGCGCAGGTTCGCTGCATGAACGCACATGCGCGCTCGACCAGTTCGGCATCGATTTCGCGGCGCGACGCGAGGTCGTAGACCTTCACCGGCTCGGTCGGCACGCCGCGCGAGCCCTGCATGATGTGCGGGATCTCGGCGACCGACGGGTCATACCCCACCGTGGCGGTGAACTGGCTCTCGTCGGTGGTGCGGGGAATGCCGTACCACTCGTCGAAGCCGCGGTCCGACGGGAAGCGACCCGGCACGTCGCCCAGGTGCCACTTGCCGAAGTGCGCGGTCGCGTAGCCGCTCGCCGACAGGGCTTCGGCCAAGGTCAGCTCGCGGCGCGTCAGCCCCTGGGCAAGCCCCGGCGGTACCGACTGAAGGCATCCGGTGCGGATCGGATGGCGGCCGGTCATCAACGCCGAGCGCGTCGGCACGCAGTCGCTCTCGACATTGAAGTTCTGCAGCAGCAGCCCTTCGCGCGCCAGCGCGTCGATGCGCGGCGTCGGCGCGCCGCGCAACGCGCCGCCACCGTAGCAGCCGAGTTCACCCCACCCGAGGTTGTCGGCGACGATCAGCACGATGTGTGGACGGGACATGCGACAGGCCGGCGAGTCTGGGGGGCGCCAAGTCTAACGCGAAGGCTGCCGATCCGGCCTCCGACCGTTCGCCACGTCAGGCAGGTGACCAGGGCGATCGAGGTGATCGCTGCGACCACGGCGGCCGTGCGCGTGCACTCGCCCGTGGCGCCGGCAGTACGACTGGCGTGCCGGAAGGTGCGGGCCCGAATGCCCCTTGGTCCACGACCGTCAGAAGATCAGCTTGAACACCCCGGTCACGACGAGCAATCCGATCACGAAGATGATCCCGACGATCCAGAGAATGGCCTGAAACATGATGTCGCTCCTTGAGAGGTCCGGCGCAGGTGAACGGCCGCAACGCGCATGCCCGCATCCCGCTGATCGGGTCATCCCGCGCACCCGCTGTCGGCGGTCACCGACCGTGACCCGGTTCGGGTGGGGCCGACGCGAGACCGCGGCGGTAGCGCCGGACCGACATCGCCCTTGGCTGGCTTCGTGCGACTCGGCCGGGCCACGAGCGGCGCGTGCGGCCGTCTACAGATCGCCTCCCCACCGCGGCATCCACACTCCCAGGAAATCGGCGAACCCCGCTGCCGCTGGCGACAGACCCCGCGCAGCGGGCCTATAGAGGCAGACCTTGCGCACCGACTCCTGTCGCACGACACGCTTCATCACCAAGCCCAGCGGCTTGGCCAGCACGGCCACGTAGGCGGGGGCAAGCGTGACTGCCAGGCCTTGGGCCGCGATGCCGAGCGCCGTGGAGATGTTGTCCACCACATCCACGGGTGTGACGCGGGTGCCCGCCGGCACGTCCTGGTGCATCTGGGCGACGTTGTGCTCGTGGTCGCGACCGGCGGAGACGATCGGCACGGCCGCCAACTCGGCCCAGCGCACCGCACGGCGGTGCCCGGTCGTCTTCTTCGATGCGCTGCGGGTCAAGGTCCGCGACGAAGCGGTGGTCCGCAACAAGGCCATCTACCTCGCGCTGGGTGTGCAGCCCGACGGCACGCGCGACATCCTGGGAATCTGGATCGAGAACACCGAGGGTGCGAAGTTCTGGCTGAAGGTCTTCAACGACCTCAAGACGCGGGGCGTGCAGGACATCCTGATCGCCGTCACCGACGGACTCAAGGGCGTACCCGAGGCGCTGGGAGCGAGCTTTCCGGCAACGACGCTGCAGACGTGCATCGTGCACCTGATCCGCAATAGCCTGGACTACGCCGGCTGGAAGGACCGCAAGCCGCTGGCGGTAGCCCTCAGGCCGATCTACACGGCGGTCAGCGCCGAAGCGGCCGAAGCCGAACTGGCCGCCTTCGAGGCCGACGACTGGGGCAAGCGCTACCCGACGGTGACAGCGACGTGGCGCCGCGCCTGGGACCGCGTGATCCCGTTCTTTGCATTCGCCCCGGACGTGCGACGGGTGATCTACACGACCAACGCCATCGAGAGCATCCACTCGCAGCTGCGCAAGATCATCAAGACGCGTGGGCACTTCCCGAGCGACGATGCGGCCACCAAGCTCATCTGGCTGGCGCTGCGCAACATCACCGCCCAGTGGGGCCGTGCCGCACGCGAGTGGAAGGCGGCAATGAACCAGTTCGCGATCGCCTACGGCGAGCGCTTCACCCGGCCAGCGCAGTAGCATGGCCTCCAGCGACTTGCCCACCGCGTCGGTCGTTCGTCGCATAGCGACGACCGCCGCCGTGGACAAGTCGGTCCGCTTCACACACAGAGTTTCGGACACCCCCGACCCGTCTCAGGTTCACTTCGCCCGCATGCGGTTGTTCTTCGCGTTGTGCTCGACCTCGGCGAGGCCCAGTGCCTCGAGAACCGGCGGCACGTACATCCCGAAGCGGCCACGCAGGCCTTTCTTGATGCCATACCAGCCCTTGACCGGGTTGGCAGCCGAGCGGCCCCAGGCTTCCACTGTGCCTTCGGCAGCGGGCTTCTGCTCGTCGGCACTGCCCAGCAGCATCCAGTCGCCGTGGGCCCTTAGCATGGCGTGCAGATCCTCGATGCAGCGTAGCTGGTACCTCAGCTGCGTCTTGCCGACTTGCACGACCAGCGACGGCGGGTCCAGCGTCGCATCGCGCCAGGCGAAGAAGTCTGATGTACCTGGTGGCGTCTTCAGTTCCCAAGGCACCTCCGGCGTACCGGCGGCCGCGGCCATCTTGCCCATGTTCAGCTCCCTTCGACACGTGCCTTCAGGCACGCCGCGAACTCATCGAATGCGGGTTGCAGGTCGGGAATGGACTTCGTGATCAGAGGTGCCAGCAAGCCCGAATAGTCCTCGCGCATCGTGAACTCGACGCTGCCTTCGGTCTTCGGCTGCAGCTCGAACACCCGCTCGCCCTTGAACAGCCCGAGCGGCATGCCGCCGCTCCAGACCATGCGTCGCGGCGCATCCCATGCCGCAACCTTGACCGGGAACGCCCGTCCCGGCGCGATCCTCGCGTGCACGGTCACCGTGCCGCCGGGCGCGATCGTGCCATCGACGCGACTCACGGTCGTGTTCCAGCGCGGGTACGCCGACGCATCGGTGAGCACCTGCCAGATGGCCTCCGGCGTGCCCCGGATCACGATGCTGGAAGCGAAGGATTTCATCGACTCAATGTAACGCAGGAGTTACCAGATATCAACCAGTAGCGGCCGCCGCTGCCAACACCAGGTCCCAGGATCGTTCGTAGGCGGGGGCATTGCGCCCGAAGGTGTTCTCGTCGGCTGCGCCCCGGTCGTGATGCACGATGACCTTCGTGCCGCCGTCGACTGGCTCGAACGTGATCTCGACCCGGGTCGGTGCCTGCGGGCCGGTGCCGGGATACCAGTCGAGCATCAGGCGCCTGCCAAGCTCGAAGTGGCGAACGATGCCGAGTTCGACCTCTGTGCCATCGCTTGCGCGCTCGTAGAAGCGACCGGTGGCCTCCATTCGGATCGTGCTGTCCGGGTCCTTGGAGTGGCGCCGAGCCGCGGGCCACCAAAGTCCGGCCTGTTCAGTGAAGAGCTCGAAGGCCCGCTCTGGGCCGCACGCCAGGATCACGCTTTTGTCGATCATCGCTTGGCCAACCGTTCCAGTTGCGACAGGGCCTCGTCCCAGAAGCTGTCGATGAACTCCTGCACGCTGCGGAACCCCTGGACGCGGATGGCGTAGATGTTCTGCGCCCCGCGCTCGACGGCGTTGACCAGGCCGGCGTCCTGGAGCACGCGCAGGTGGCGCGATACCGCAGGGCGGCTGATCGAGAACTTCTCCGCTAACGCGCCGACCGGCAACGGCGACCGCCGCAGCTCGACCAGGATCTTGCGGCGGACCGGATTGCCTAGAGCGTCGAATGCATTCATGAAACATGAAGGTTACCATAGGGATCACGCATCGCACGGCCTATGGGAGTAGCTCATGAAGACGGAGTTGTTCTATTTGCTCTGCTCGGCGCTGTTGACCGGATCGCTGTGGATTCCGGTCGTCATCGGTTACGCCCGGGCGCGTGGCCTGCCGACGCCCGAGGACTACCGCAGCGCGCCCACAGCGCCGTTGCCAGACTGGGTCAACCGCGCCAACCGGGCGCACCTGAATTCGGTCGAGAGTTTCGCTCCCTTCGCGGCCGTCGTCCTCGTCGCCAGCGCGATGGGGCTATCCACGGTGGTGACCCAGGCGTGTGCAGCGACCTACTTCTATGCCCGGCTGGCGCATGCCGTCATCCATCTCAGCGGCATCGGCCATTTCAAGGCACGGACCGTGGTGTTCACGGTGGCCTGGCTGGCCTTCGTGGTCTTCGCGGCCGAGGTCTGGCGCGGCGTTCGATAGCGGTCGACCCTCTACGGTTGAGTGCCGCGCCGACAGTCTCATCGAGGCGCTCCTGGACCGAGGTGTTGTTCGAGCCAGCCGACCGCGAAGTGTACAAAGGGCTTCGCGTCGAACAACTCCGCCTCGCAGCGGCCGACCGGACCGATGCGAACCGCTCCGCTGGCCCGGAAGTCCCGATAGACCTGCGGGAAGTAGTCGCCCTCGGACCAGATCGCGATGCCGTTCGTGTCGTCGAGGCTCTCGATCCAGAGCTCGCCGCGGTCCGCACGCACGTAGCGGCGGCGGACCCGTATCTTGTCCGGAACCTCGGCGAGGTACTCGGCGTAGTGTGTGAGCGTCACCGTGTCGAGGTTGGCGCCGAGCCTCAGGACCCTGCCGCCGTGTGCCGTGAATCGTTCGAGCACCGAGCCCGGGCCGTGGTAGTCGTGCAGCGGCGTCGGTTCGAGAAGCGCGCGAGCTTCAGGCCCGATCGCCGCGAAGCGGTCGGCAGGGTGGTCGTTGACCGACACGCCGGGGTAGCAGCGGAACATCTCGGCCAGGATGCCCATGTCGTCGATGTCCACCGGCGTTCGGTGCGCGTCGAAGGGTTCGCTGTCGTCGGCACTCAGCACCATCAGGAGCGTGCCAGCGTCGCCCACGGCTTCGCGGAGCGCATCGATCAGGCCTGCTGCCCTGCTGGCCACCGGGCCCACGCTGCGCATGCTGGCGTGGATCATGACGACGTCGCCCCCGACGATGCCCAACGACCGAAGCTGTGCAGCCAGGCTGTCGACGGAGGCCCGCGGTGTCATTCGGTCTCTCGATCTCCGGCGGTTGGCCGAAGAGCAGCGGCATCGAACACCGCCACCGTGGGCGGCGAGGTCCGGAAGTCGCTGTAGCGAATCCACTCCGGCGAGACCCGGAAGTAGACGATGTCCGGCAGTGCGGCCCTTTCGTGGCCGTCAGGAAAGCGTTCGAGGTAGGCGTCGCGGAGTCTCCGAAGGTCAGCTCCGACCGGTTCGTCGACGCGACCTTCCAGCTGGACCGTCTGACCGTCGTCCCAGCCCACCACGAGCGCAACTCGAGCGTTCGCGCGAAAGTTGGCGGCCTTGCGCGAGCCCGACAGGGTGTCGAAGACCAGCTCGAATCGATCGGTGATCGCAACACCGATGGCGGCGGCCTGTGGTTGGCCCTGTGGGTCGACGGACGCTTCGACGGCCCAAGGCTGGGCGCGCAGGAACCGGAGCAGTTCGCTGCGTGGCATCTCGAAACGCCGTCAGCGCCGCCCGGCCACCGCGAACGCGGCGCCCTGCGGGTCCACGGCCAGCACGATCCAGCTGCCGCCGGGCACCTGGTGCGGCTCGACGAGCACCTTTCCGCCGCCCGCCCGGATGCGCGCGAGCGAGGTGTCCACGCTGGCCACGTTGACGTAGTACAGCCAATACGGCCGAGCAGCGCCGGGCTCCTGCAGCACCATGCCGCCATCGGCGTTCTCGCCTTGCGCGCCGGTGGCGAAGAGCTGGTAGACGCCATTGGGGCCCATGTCCATCGTCTCGCCCTTGCGCCAGCCGAACAGCTCGCCATAGAACGCCAGCGCAGCGTCGATCCTCGCGGTGTGCAGTTCGTGCCAGCCGATGTGGCCCGGCGTGCCCGGCGCAGGCGGCGGGGGCGGCTCCGCGCCGTCCGACGGCGTGCCCTTGGACAGCGCCAGCACCGCGCCCTGCGAATCGCTGACGATCGAGAAGCGGCCGACACCGGGGATGTCCTGCGGCGGCACGAGCACTTGGCCGCCCAGAATCCGGGTCTGCGCGGCGGCGGCATCCACGTCGTCCACGGCCACGTAGCCGGTCCAGCCCGGGCAGGCGCCGGCTGCCTACATCTCGTCGGTCAGCGCCATCATGCCCGCCACCGCATGCTCGGCCGGGCCAACCATCGTGTATCGCATGCCGGGCATGCCCGCGTCGCGCGGCACCCAGTCGGCGACGCTGGCGTAGAGGGCTTCGGCCGCCTTCAGGTCGGTAGTGTTCAGCTCGAACCACACATGCTTGCCCTTGAAGTCGGACATGGCTCGCCTCCCGAGAGTTGCCTGATCATGATTGCAGCACGGAGGTTTGACGGCAGCAAGACCCGTGGACGCCCTTGACGGCATGAGCCAGACTGAGCCCCGTCGCTTCAGGTGACGGCGGTGATCCGAAGGGGGTGGTTCATGCAGTCCAAGGCGAAGACGGTCGACGACTACATCAATGAACTGCCGCCTGAGCGCCAGGCGGCGTTGGGCCGCTTGCGGGCCGAGGTCAAGCAGAACCTGCCACCAGGCTTCGTCGAGCAGATGCAGTGGGGGATGGTCGGCTATGTCGTGCCGCACTCGCTGTACCCCGCCGGCTACCACACCGACCCGGCGCAGCCACTGCCATTCCTTGCGCTGGCGTCCCAGAAGTCGCACATCGCCGTCTACCACATGGGGATCTACGCCGACGCGAAGCTGCTCGACTGGTTCACGGCCGAGCATGCCAAGGCCCGCGCCCGAAAGCTCGACATGGGCAAGAGCTGCATCCGCTACAAGAAGCCTGGGGACATTCCTTTCGAGTTGATCGGCCGGCTCGCCGGCAAGCGCACGCCGAAGCAGTGGATCGCCGACTACGAGCGGAGCATCGGTGGCAGGTCGTAGTCCGCGCAGGACCATCATCGGCACCCAGCACAAATGGTTTGACTGGCTGCTTCTACGCGGTCAAGTCTCGTGCTGAGACCTACGGATCAATGCGGAATCGGTCCATTCGCCTTCTGCCGTTGTGAAGCATCGCTGGGCGACGCTTCATAGTAGGTAAGACAAAGCACTGCTGCCCTGGATGGCCACCCAATGATCGTTCGAAACGACCCGCTCCGGCCTGCGATTTCGGACAGGAACCGGTCCCCCAAGTGCAAAGGGGTTAGCGATTCAAATCGCTAACCCCTTGATCTATCTGAACTTCGTGGCTCCCCGACCTGGGCTCGAACCAGGGACCTACGGATTAACAGTCCGGTGCTCTACCAACTGAGCTATCGAGGAAGCGAGCCCTGGATTCTAGCGGCCCGGACCTTCACAGGCAAATCGGCGGGCCACCCGCGCGTGCCGCTCAACCCTGGTCGAGCACCGCGGCGATCGCCTTCGCGACGCGGTCGAGGTTGCCGGGGTTGAGCGCGGCGATGCAGATCCGGCCGCTCGCGACGGCGTAGATCGCGTGATCGGTGCGCAGGCGGTCGACCTGCGCGGGCGTGAGGCCGGTGTAGGAGAACATCCCGCGCTGTCGGACGATGTAGTCGGCGTCGATCTTCGCGCCGGCGGCCTTGAGCCGCTCGACGAGCCCCGCGCGCATCGCGCGGATGCGCTCGCGCATCGCGCCGAGCTCGCCCTCCCACTGCGCGCGAAGCGCCGGGTCGGAGAGGATGCGGGTGACGATCGCACCGCCGTGGGTCGGCGGGTTGGAGTAGTTCGTGCGGATCACGCGCTTGAGCTGGCTGAGCACGCGTTGCGCCTCGTCCTTGTCGGCGAGGACGACCGACAGCGCGCCGACCCGCTCGCCGTACAGCGAGAACGACTTCGAGAACGAGCTCGAGACGAGAAACGGAAGCTTGCCGGCGGCGAACTTGCGCACGGCGCTGGCGTCCTGCTCGATGCCTTCGGCGAAGCCCTGGTACGCGATGTCGAGGAAGGGCAGGTGCTGCTTGCGCTCGAGCACCTCGATGACCCGGTCCCACTGCGGGTCGGTGAGGTCGACGCCGGTGGGGTTGTGACAGCACGCGTGGAGCACGATCACCGAGCCGGGTTCGGCGGCTTCGAGCGCGCCGAGCATGCCGTCGAAGTCCAGCCCACGGGTGGGTGCGTGATAGTAGGGGTATTGATGCACTGCAAGGCCGGCGGCTTCGAACAGCGCGCGGTGGTTTTCCCAGCTGGGGTTGCTGATCAGCACCTTGCGCCCGGGCGCGAACCAGTGCACCAGATCGGCGCCCAGCTTGAGTGCACCGGTTCCGCCCAGCGCCTGCGTGGTGATGACGCGTCCTGACGCCAACAGCGGCGAATCGGCACCGAACAGCAGCGTCTGGACCGCCTTGTTGTACGCCTGCATGCCGTCGATCGGGAGGTACCCGCGGGCGGCGTGCTCCGCATTCAGCACCGCTTCCGCCTTGACGACCGACTCGAGCAGCGGGAGCTTTCCGTGCTCGTCGTTGTACACGCCGACACCGAGGTTGGCCTTGCCCGGACGGGGGTCTGCGGCAAACTGTTCCGTTACGCCCAGTATGGGATCTTTTGCGGCGAGCGGGATTTCAGCAAACAATGAGGAACTCATCGTAACGTCCTGATTTAGCGCAAAGGCGTGACACAAATTGTTTGAACCAGTCTGCCTAAAATTTGGGCATTACGCTGGCTTTCCCGCCGCACACGGACCATAATCGCGCCTGTTCGAAGGCACGGGCAGCATCGAAAAAATGGTAGCACGCGGGGTTCGTCGTCTGTTCCCCGGGCGCTTCCGGGCGTCGTCTCCGTCGGGTTTGTGCATTGCAGTGCGGTCGGTGGATTGGTGCGTTGCAGAAACCGCAGGCAAGGCCTCTGTTCGGCATGGCGCGAATCCGGCGGCGGGTGCACCAGATCGGTGTCGGCGATGGGTTCAGGCGCGTCGGAGCGTTTTCGTGTTGCAAATGATTTTCACTTCTCCATTCGATTGCCGCTTGCCGCGCTTCCCGATCGTGCTCGCGTCCGCCCCTTGCTTCGTCCGTTCGCTCTCCTCGTCGGGCCCGCTGATGGCCCTGCATCCTGGCGCTGAATGACCGATCTCGTGCTCGAATCGAGCCAGTTCATCACCTACGACGGTAGTCCTTTCCAGCTCTACCAGCCGTTCCCGCCTGCCGGCGACCAGCCCCAGGCGGTCGACGCGCTGGTGCAGGGGATCGAGGACGGCCTGTCGTTCCAGACGCTGCTCGGGGTGACCGGGTCGGGCAAGACGTTCACCATGGCGAACGCCATCGCACGGCTGGGCCGGCCGGCGCTGGTGCTGGCGCCGAACAAGACGCTCGCGGCGCAGCTCTATTCGGAGATGCGCGAGTTCTTTCCGAACAACGCCGTCGAGTACTTCGTCTCCTACTACGACTACTACCAGCCGGAAGCCTACGTCCCGCAGCGCGACCTGTTCATCGAGAAGGATTCGTCGATCAACGAGCACATCGAGCAGATGCGGCTGTCGGCCACCAAGTCGCTGCTGGAGCGGCGCGACACGGTGATCGTCGGCACGGTGTCGTGCATCTACGGTATCGGCGACCCTAGCGACTACTTCGACATGCGGCTCGTCGTGCGCGTGCGCGACAAGATGTCGCAGCGCGAACTGCTGCAGCGCCTGGTGGCGATGCAGTACAAGCGAAACGAGACCGACTTCGCGCGCGGCACCTTCCGCGTGCGCGGCGACATCATCGACGTCTTTCCGGCCGAGCACGCCGAACTCGCGATCCGGCTCGAGCTGTTCGACGACGAACTCGAGTCGATCCAGCTCTTCGATCCGCTGACGGGCAAGGTGCGCCAGAAGGTGCCGCGCTTCGTGATCTACGCGTCGTCGCACTACGTGACGCCTCGCGCCACCGTGCTGCGCGCCGTCGACACGATCAAGGAAGAGCTCTCGCAGCGGCTCGAGTTCTTCTACGCCGAGGGCAAGCTGGTCGAGGCGCAGCGCCTGGAGCAGCGTACGCGCTTCGATCTGGAGATGCTCCAGGAGGTCGGCTTCTGCAAGGGCATCGAAAACTACTCGCGCCACTTCTCGGGCGCTGCCGCGGGCGAGCCGCCGCCCACGCTGGTCGACTACCTGCCCGCCGACGCGCTGATGGTCATCGACGAGAGCCACGTCACGATCGGCCAGCTCGGCGGCATGTACCGCGGTGACCGGGCGCGCAAGGAGACGCTGGTCAACTACGGCTTCCGGCTGCCGTCGGCGCTCGACAACCGGCCGTTGAAGTTCGAGGAGTTCGAGACCAAGATGCGCCAGTGCGTCTTCGTGTCGGCGACGCCGGCCGACTACGAGAAGCGCCAGTCCGGCCAGATCGTCGAGCAGCTGGTGCGGCCCACCGGGCTGATCGATCCGGTGGTCTCGGTGCGGCCCGCGGCGAGCCAGGTCGACGACGTGCTCGGCGAGATCAACGCGACGGTCGCGCGGGGCGAGCGCGTGCTCGTCACGACGCTCACCAAGCGCATGGCCGAGGACCTGACCGACTTCCTCGGCGAACACCAGGTGAAGGTGCGGTATCTGCATTCGGACATCGACACGGTCGAGCGCGTCGAGATCATCCGCGACTTGCGCCTCGGCGTGTTCGACGTGCTGGTCGGCATCAACCTGCTGCGCGAGGGGCTGGACATCCCCGAGGTCTCGCTGGTGGCGATCCTCGACGCCGACAAGGAAGGTTTCCTGCGTTCCGAGCGCAGCCTGATCCAGACGATCGGCCGAGCGGCGCGTCACATCGGGGGCAGGGCGATCCTGTACGCGGATCGGGTCACCGATTCGATGGCGCGCGCGCTCGAAGAGACCGGTCGACGCCGCGAGCGGCAGATCGCGTTCAACGCCGAGCACGGGATCACGCCGCGCGGCATCGTCAAGTCGGTGCGCGAGATGATCGACGGCGTCTACGACCCGGACCAGCAGCGCCAGGAGCTGAAGGCGGCCGAGCAGGCGACGCGTTACGACAATCTCAGCGAACCGGCGGCCGCGCGCGAAATCAAGCGGCTGGAGAAGTCGATGCTCGATTTCGCGAAGAACCTGGAATTCGAGAAGGCCGCGCAGGCGCGCGACCAGCTCGCGCAGTTGCGTGCGGCGCTCTTCGGTGGCGGCGCGAAGCACGACTCGGTGGCGCTGCCCGCGTCGATCGAGAAGGACAGGGCGGCATGACCGGGGCGCCGCGCGAAGGCGCGCGTCGCCACGGCATGCGGGCCGGGGTCAGGGTCACGAACATCAATTCTTCAACATCGAAAACAGCGAGGCTTGCGAACTGAAAATGGGAAAAAGAGAACCTTTGTCGATGGCGATGCCGACGCGTGTGCTGTTCGTCTGCATGGGCAACATCTGCCGCTCGTCGATGGCGCATGGCGTCTTCCGTCATCTGGTGCGCCAGAGCGGGCTGGACGAGGTCGTGCAGATCGAGTCCGCCGGCACGCACGCGTTCCACGAGGGTGAAGGCCCCGACCGGCGCGCGCAGGTGGCGGCGGCCAAGCGCGGCTACGAGATCGGCGACCTTCGCGCGCGCAAGGTAGTGCCAGAGGATTTCGAGCGCTTCGACATGATTCTCGCGATGGACTGGGACAACCTCAGTCTCCTGCAGCAGCAGGCGCCCAAGCGCCACCACCACAAACTCCAGCTGATGATGCGGTTCGCCGGCGAGCACGAGTCTGCCACGGTGCCGGATCCGTACAGCGGCGCGGCCCAGGCCTTCGAGCAGGCGCTCGACTACATCGAGGACGCGTGCTCGGGCCTGCTCGAGGTTGCGCGGCGCCGCGCGACGCAGGTCGCCGCCGCCTGAGCGGCGCCCGGCACGGGCCCGTCGGGGGCGTGCCGGCGCGCGACGCGCCGCGCGCCCTCGGCACGCGTCAGGACGGCTGCGCCGGCCATGGAAAGGGGTTCTTCGGAACCCCTTTTCGCTTGCCGTCCAGGGCTGAATGTGACTCATCGGTCATTTCGTGGACATCCCCTCATTTATCCGATGTATTTGATCGGGTATCAGGGTATACTTGACTGAATTCATCTGGCTTTGACAGGAGATTCCGATGAGGTTGACGACCAAAGGGCGATTCGCGGTGACGGCCATGATCGACCTGGCACTGCGGCAGCACAACGGGCCGGTGACGCTGGCCGGCATCAGCCAGCGTCAGAAGATCTCGCTCTCGTACCTCGAGCAGCTGTTCGGCAAGCTGCGTCGCCACGAGCTGGTGGAGAGCACGCGGGGCCCGGGCGGCGGCTACTCGCTCGCGCGCCCGGCACGCGACATCTCGGTCTCGAACATCATCTTCGCGGTCGACGAGCCGCTCGACGCCACCCAGTGCGCCGGCAAGCAGGACTGCCAGGACGACGGTCCGTGCATGACGCACGAACTGTGGGCGACGCTGAACAAGCGGATGATCGAGTATCTGGATTCGATCTCGCTGCAGGAGCTGGTCGAGCAGCAGCGCTCGCGTGATCATCAGGCACCGACGCGGCAGATCTCGGTGCTTCGCGAGCACAAGGCGGCGCTCGAGTTCCCGACGTCGACGCTCCAGCCGATCGACGCGACCGGCACCCGGGTCGCACCGTGATGGGCGCGGCTCCGATGATCCCGACGGGGCGCCTGATCGCCGACAGACCCGTCTATCTCGATTATTCGGCGACGACCCCGGTCGACCCCCGCGTCGCCGACAAGATGATCCCGTACCTGCGCGAGCAGTTCGGCAACCCGGCGTCGCGCAGCCACAGCTACGGCTGGGAGGCGGAGAAGGCGGTCGAGGAAGCGCGGGCCGAGATCGCCGCGCTGGTCAATGCCGATGCGCGCGAGATCGTGTTCACCTCGGGCGCGACCGAGTCGATCAACCTCGCGCTCAAGGGCGCGGCGCACTTCTACAAGGAGCGCGGCCGGCACCTCGTGACCGTCAAGACCGAGCACAAGGCGACGCTCGACACGATGCGCGAACTCGAGCGCGAGGGTTTCGAGGTGACCTACCTCGACGTGAAGCCCGATGGCCTGCTCGATGCGGCCGTGCTCGAGGCGGCGCTGCGCAAGGACACGACGCTGGTCTCGGTGATGCTGGTGAACAACGAGATCGGGGTGATCCAGGACGTCGCGTCGATCGGCGAGATCGTGAAGGCGCGCGGCGCGTTCCTGCACGTCGATGCCGCGCAGGCCACCGGCAAGGTCGCGATCGACCTGCAGGGCTCGAAGGTCGACCTGATGAGCTTCTCGGCGCACAAGACCTACGGACCGAAGGGCGTCGGCGCCTTGTACGTGCGCCGCAAGCCTCGGGTGCGCATCGAGGCGCAGATGCACGGTGGCGGTCACGAGCGCGGCATGCGGTCCGGCACGCTCGCGACGCACCAGATCGTCGGGATGGGAGAGGCGTTCCGGCTCGCCCGCCTCGAGATGGGCGCCGAGATCGAGCGCATCCGCATGTTGCGCGACCGCCTGTGGGCGGGCCTGTCGTCGATGGACGAGGTGTACCTCAATGGCAACCTCGAGCAGCGCGTCGTCCACAACCTCAACGTCAGCTTCAACTACGTCGAGGGCGAGTCGCTGATCATGGCGGTGAAGGGCATCGCGGTCTCCTCGGGTTCGGCGTGCACCTCGGCCAGCCTCGAGCCGTCGTACGTGCTTCGTGCGCTCGGTCGCAGCGACGAACTCGCCCATTCATCGATCCGTTTCTCGATCGGCCGCTTCACCACCGAGGCCGACGTCGACTTCACCGTCGACCTGATGAAGTCCAAGGTCGGCAAGCTGCGCGAGATGTCGCCGCTGTGGGAGATGGTCCAGGAAGGCATCGACATCGGCTCGGTGCAGTGGGCGGCGCACTGAGGCCACCGGAGACGGCACGGCGGGCCGAACTGAACGATTCGCAGAACGCATAGGGAGCAAGCAACATGGCATACAGCGACAAGGTCGTGGACCACTACGAGAACCCGCGCAACGTGGGGTCGATGAACAAGCTCGACGACGACGTCGGCACCGGCATGGTGGGCGCGCCGGCCTGCGGCGACGTGATGAAGCTGCAGATCAAGGTCGGCGCCGACGGTCGCATCGAGGATGCGAAGTTCAAGACCTACGGCTGCGGCTCGGCGATCGCGTCGTCCTCGCTCGTGACCGAATGGGTCAAGGGCAAGTCGCTCGACGAGGCGATGGCGATCCGCAACACCCAGATCGCGCAGGAACTCGCGCTGCCCCCGGTGAAGATCCACTGTTCGATCCTCGCCGAGGACGCGATCAAGGCGGCGGTCGAGGATTACCGCAGGAAGCACGCGTCGTCCGACGCCACCGACGCCGCGCACAGGCAGGCCGCCTGAGCGCGGTCGGCAGGCGGCGACCGGCAATCATCTGGAGCGGGCAATGGCGATATCTCTGACACCGGCAGCGGCAGCGCACGTGGAACGCTACATGGCGCGTCGCGGCAAGGGCATCGGGCTTCGGCTCGGCGTGAAGACGACCGGTTGCTCCGGGCTGGCCTACAAGCTCGAGTACGCCGACGACACCCTGCCCGAGGATCGGGTATTCGAGAGCCACGGCGTCAAGGTGCTGATCGATCCGAAGAGCCTCGCGTACATCGACGGGACCGAGCTCGATTTCGTGCGCGAAGGTCTCAACGAAGGCTTCAAGTTCCGCAACCCGAACGTCAAGAGCGAGTGCGGTTGCGGCGAGTCGTTCAAGGTCTGAACGGCACGACCTTGACGGGCCCTAAACCGAGTCACTTCGAGCGTCTGGGCCTCGCGCCGTCGTTCCGTCTCGACGAGGAAGAGCTGGCGCAGCGATTCCGCAGGTTGCAGGCGGCCGTGCACCCCGACCGCTTCGCCGGCGGCAGCCCCGCCGAGCGCCGGCTCGCGCTGCAGCTCGCGGCGGACGGCAACGAGGCATACCGTGTGCTGTCGAACCCGACCTTGCGAGCGGCGCACCTGTGCGAGGTCTCGGGCGTGCCGGTCGACGCCGAGCGCAACACCTCGATGAGCCCGTCGTTCCTGAGGGCGCAGATGGAATACCGCGAGCGCATCGACGAGATCGACGAGATGGCGGCGCGCGACGACTGCCGGCGCGCGCTGCACGCGCTGCGCGCCGACATCGACGGCGCGCGCGCGCGTACGCGAGAGGAGGTGGCGCGGCTGCTCGACGACGTGCGCGATCCGGCCGGCGCGGCCGCGGTGGTGCGCGAGTTGATGTTCCACGACAAGCTGCTGGAGGAACTGCGTCGTATCGAGCGGCGGATCGAGCGTGAGGACGACGCCGGCACGCCTTCCGGAACCAGGGACGCCAACCGGGCACCCGCACGATAGGACCCACGGGAAGCACATGGCATTGCTGCAGATCTCGGAACCCGGGCTTTCGCCGGACCCGCACCAGCGACGCGTCGCGATCGGCATCGATCTCGGCACGACGAACTCGCTGGTCGCGGTCGTGCGCTCGGGCAGTGCCGAGGTGCTGCCCGACGAGGCCGGCAAGGTGCTGCTGCCTTCGGTCGTGCACTACCGTGCCGGCGACGCGCCGGTGGTCGGACAGGCCGCGCTCGATGCGATCGCGATCGATCCGCACAACGTCGTCGCGTCGGTGAAGCGGCTGATGGGCCGCGGCCTGGACGACACGCGCGAACTGGGGCTGCCGTACGCGCTGGTGGCTGCCGGTGGCGGCGAGGCGGGGGCGGGCATGGTGGCGATCGAGACCGCCGCCGGCCCTCGCACGCCGGTGGAGGTGTCGGCCGACATCCTGCGCGCACTGAAGGCGCGTGCCGATGCGAGCCTCGGCTTCGACGCGGGTGCGGGCTCGATCGCCGGTGCGGTGATCACCGTGCCCGCGTATTTCGACGACGCGCAGCGCCAGGCGACGAAGGACGCCGCGCGCCTGGCCGGGCTCGAGGTGCTGCGCCTTCTCAACGAGCCGACCGCGGCTGCGGTCGCGTACGGCCTGGACCAGCACGCCGAGGGGCTGTTCGCCGTCTTCGACCTCGGCGGCGGCACCTTCGACCTGTCGGTGCTGAAGCTGAGCCGCGGCGTGTTCGAGGTGATCGCGACCGCCGGCGACGCCGCGCTCGGCGGCGACGACTTCGACGAGGCGCTCGCCGCAGCCTTCTGCGAAGCGGCGTCGCTCGAGGCGCCGGCGACCCTGTCCCGACACGATCCGCAGCGCTGGCGGCGGCTGGTCGTCGAGGCGCGGCGCGCAAAGCAGGCGCTGACCGATGCGCCTCGGGTCGAGATGGCGGTCGACGGGCATGCGTGGTCGCTCGATCGGGCGACGTTCGCGCGCATCGTCGCGCCGCTCGTCGAGCGCACCCGCGCGATCACGGCGTCGGCGCTGTCGGACGCCGACCTGAGCGTCGGCGAGATCGATGGCGTGGTGCTGGTGGGCGGCTCGACCCGGATGCCGGTGATCCGGGCGTCGGTGCAGGCGTATTTCGGGCGGGTGCCGTACACCGGGCTCGACCCGGACCAGGTGGTCGCGGTCGGCGCGGCGATGCAGGCGAACCAGCTGATCGGCAACACCGCCGGTGGCGACGACGACTGGCTGCTGCTAGACGTGATCCCGCTGTCGCTCGGCCTCGAGACGATGGGCGGGCTGGTCGAGCGGATCGTCGAGCGCAATGCGACGATTCCGGTGGCGCGTGCGCAGGAGTTCACGACCTACCGCGACGGCCAGACGGCGATCGCGATCCACGTCGTGCAGGGCGAACGCGAGCTGGTGGCCGACTGTCGTTCGCTCGCGCGCTTCGAGTTGCGCGGCATCCCGCCGATGGTCGCGGGCAGCGCGCGCGTGCGCGTGTCGTTCCAGGTCGACGCCGACGGGCTGCTGTCGGTCACCGCGCGCGAGCTGACCAGCGGCGTCGAGGCGTCGGTCGCCGTCAAGCCGTCGTACGGTCTGGACGATACCGACATCGAACGCATGCTCGCCGAGTCCTTCGGTGCGGCCGACGCCGACCGGGCGGCGCGTGCGGTACGCGAGCAGCAGATCGAGGCCGATCGACTGATCGTCGCGACGCAGTCCGCGCTCGACCACGACGCCGACCTGCTGGACGACGCGACCTCGCGCGAGATCGAGGCCGAGATGAAGGCGCTGAAGCACCTCGCGCGCGACGTCGTCGGCGACCTGCCCGGGTATCGCGAGCGACTCGACGCGGCCACCGCGCGCCTGTCGTCGCTGACCGACCGGTTCGCGGCGCTGCGGATGGACCGCGCGGTCAGGCGCGCGCTCTCCGGCCGTACCGTCGACGATGTCGCGGCCGGCGCCGCGGGGCCGGCTGCCCGGAAGGGGGGCTGAGCGTGCCGACGATCACGGTGCTGCCCCACGAGCGGCTCTGCCCCGAGGGCGCGCAGTACGAGGCGCCGGCCGGGGTGTCGTTGTGCCAGAGCCTGCTCGACAACGGCATTCCGATCGAGCACGCGTGCGAGTTGTCGCGTGCCTGCACGACCTGCCACGTGATCGTGCGCGAGGGTTTCGACGCGCTGGAGCCTTCCGAGGAGGAGGAGGACGACCTGCTCGACAAGGCCTGGGGCCTGAGTCCGCAGTCGCGCCTGTCCTGTCAGGTCGAGCTCGACGACGAGGTCGACCTGGTCGTCGAGATCCCGAAGTACACGATCAACCTCGCGCGCGAAGAGCACTGAGCGGCGCGGCCGCGCGCCGCACCGATGGCACCGCCGCGCGCACCGCACGCGAAAGGAAGAATCGATGAAGTGGACCGACACCCTGGACATCGCGATCGCGCTGGTCGACGCGCATCCCGATGTCGACCCGACCGCGATCCGCTTCACCGACCTGCACCGGTGGGTGCTGGCGCTGCCGGGCTTCGACGACGACCCCGCCCGCTCCGGCGAGCGGATCCTGGAAGCGATCCAGCAGGCCTGGATCGACGAAGCCTGATCGACGCGCGGCTGATGGATGCACGACTGATCGACGCACCGCCGATCGATCGGGTCGGCGCGGGTGGCTAGGCCGTTGCCGGAATCGACAGTGTCTGCACGCCTTCCCAGTGCCCACCGGCAGGCAGCGTGACCGGGCGCATCACCTGCGCCGCCTCGATGCACACCATCCGGCGATAGTCGTCGGCCGGCATGTCGGGTAGCGCGGCACAGCGTTCGGCCCACGGGTTCCAGATCACCGCGTCCTCGAAGCCGCGCTGGTCGATGCGCAGCACGCGCTGCCCATCGTGCAGCACGATCGTCTCCCGAACGCGTTCGTAGACGCGGTCGGTCTCGGTCTGGAAACGCAGCGCCGGCGAGCGCTCGACGTCGCGCCGTCCGGCGACCTTGTCGTCGAAGGCGAGTCCCTCGAGCCCGGTCACCCGCACCGACGCGATGTCGGACACCGAGAAGTACGTGTGAAGCGCGGCGCTGAAGTCGAAGGGCTCGTCGCCGGTGTTGTGCACGCACAGCGCGAGCGTCAGCCGCTCGCCGGACAGCGCCACGCCCAACCGCAGCGCGAAGCGGCGAGGCCACATCGCGCGGGTCTCGTCGTCGTCGACGAGCTCGAGCACGACACGCGCCTCGGCGCCGGCATCGGGCTCGCATGCTGGCCCGGGCTCGTTCGCGCATCCGGGTTCGGGCGCATGGCTGCGACCGGGCGGCGGTGATGCGGCGCCCGCAGGGGCGCGCGGAACGAGCCGCCAGGCCCGCGTCCGCACGAAGCCGTGCCTCGGCACCTCGGCGTTGCACGCGCCGAGCGCGAAGCGGGGAAAGATCACCGGCACGCCACCGCGGACGGCTTCGCCGGGCCCGTAGCGGCTCGTGCCCGACAGGTACAGGCGCTCGTCGCCCGGTGTCGGCTGCCAGCTGCTCAGGTGCGCGCCGTGCAGCAGCACCGTCGCGCGCGCACCGTCCGGGGCCTGGAGCAGCACCGCGGGCTGCCCGTGGTGGCGGGACTCGCGGACGCGGTCGTGGGGCCGGTTCACGTCGGGGCCCCGGTTCACGTCGATGCGCCGGCTGCGGCACGCGGCCGCGCGTGGCCCAGGCTGAGCCAGACGATCGCGCCGACGACGACCAGCGCGCCGGCGACCTGCGTGGGCCGCATCTGCTGGCCCAGCAGCACCCACGCGAGGATCATCGCCGCGATCGGCTCGAAGTTCAGGTACGGCGAGTTGTTGACGGCGCCCACG
Source organism: Lautropia sp. (assembly GCA_050248115.1). Classification (GTDB taxonomy): domain Bacteria; phylum Pseudomonadota; class Gammaproteobacteria; order Burkholderiales; family Burkholderiaceae_E; genus Lautropia. Next base: position 33,624 of record JBFWSZ010000002.1, on the reverse strand, counting down.
CGCGGCAGCAGCACGAACAGCGCGGTGATCGCGGTGCCGTACAGCAGCGACAGCAGCGCGAGCCCGAGCCAGCCGCTGGCGTCGGTCGGCGCGGCGAAGGTGCCCTGCAGCATCGCGACGAGCGCGGTGACGATGCCCGCAGTCGTCATCATCAGGACCGTGCGCAGCCGGCCGTCGACCGCACCGAGCCATCGCTGCGTCAGGAAGAGCACGCCGGCGAAGGAGCCGGCGCCGCCGAGGCCGAAGGCGATGCCCGAGAGCGCCCTGGGCGGCATGCCGCCGTCGATCTGCTCGAAGACGCCGAGCGCGAGTGTCAGTCCGCCGACGATCACCGCCATCGCGACCAGCGTGCGCGTGCCCGGGCGTTCGCCGCCGGCCACCCACGACAACAGCGCGAGCATCAACGGGAAGGTGTTGAAGGTCAGCAGCGCGAGTGCGACCGGCAGCCGCGCGACGGCCGAGTAGAGGCAGACGCTCTGCACGGTGATCAGCAGGCCGATCAGGACGGCGCGCCCGAGTGTCGCCCGCGGCAGGGCGGTGCTCGCGCCGGTCAGGCGCAGCAGCAGGAACACGACGAGCGCGGTCGACAGCGATCGGACGACGACCGCGGTGGGCACCGACACGCCGTGGTCGAACGCGAGCCGCGCCGCGACGTGGTTCGACGCGAAGGTCGTCGCGATCGCGAGCAGCATCGCGGTCACCGCCCAGCGGGGAATCGGCGCGGGCGCCGGAGTCATCGTCGCGTCGCGGACGCGCGGCGAGCGCACCGGGCGCGGCGCGTTCGCATCAGTGCTCGCGCTTGAGCGCGGGGAACAGGATCACGTCGCGGATGCTCGGGCTGTCGGTGAGCAGCATCGCGAGCCGGTCCATCCCGATGCCCACGCCGCCGGTCGGCGGCAGCCCGTACTCGAGCGCGCGGACGTAGTCGGCGTCGTAGTACATCGCCTCCTGGTCGCCGGCGTCCTTCGCGGCGACCTGCTGGCGGAAGCGCTCGGCCTGATCCTCGGGATCGTTGAGCTCGGAGAAGCCGTTCGCCATCTCGCGCCCGGTCGCGAACAGCTCGAAGCGCTCGGTGATCGACGGGTTCGCGTCGGACGCGCGCGCGAGCGGCGAGACCTCGACCGGATAGTCGATGATGAAGGTCGGCTGCCAGAGCCGCGCCTCGGCGGTTTCCTCGAAGAGCGCGAGCTGCAGCGTGCCGAGCGGCGCGTTGGCCACCGTCGCCTCACGCACGTCGGCGCCGATGCGCCGCAGCTCGGCGCGCACCCAGTCGATGTCGTCGAGCGGCGCGCTCGCATACGGGCCGGCGGCGGTACCGTCGAGGTCGGCCACGTCCGGGTCCGGCACGCCGTGAAGACGGATCGCGTCCTGGATGGTCAGGCGCGCGAACGGCGACGCGAGGTCGACGACGCGACCCTGATAGGGCACCTCGAGCGTGCCGATCGCGGCGCGGGCCGCCTCGCGGATCACCGACTCGGTGTAGCCCATCAGCCAGCGGTAGTCGGTGTAGGCGGCGTAGAACTCCATCATCGTGAACTCGGGATTGTGCCGTGGCGACAGGCCCTCGTTGCGGAAGCTGCGGTTGATCTCGAACACGCGCTCGAAGCCGCCGACGATCAAGCGCTTGAGGTAGAGCTCGGGCGCGATGCGCAGGAACATCTGCTGGTCGAGCGCATTGTGGTGCGTGACGAAGGGCTTCGCGGCGGCACCGCCGGGAATCGGCTGCAGCATCGGCGTCTCGACCTCGAGAAAGCCGTTCGAGCCCATGAACGCGCGCACCGCGCTCATCATCCTGCTGCGGGTGACGAAGACCTCGCGGCTCGCGTCGTTGCTCATCAGGTCGACGTAGCGCTGCCGATAGCGGGTCTCGAGATCGGCGAGCCCGTGGAACTTGTCGGGCAGCGGGCGAAGCGACTTCGACAGCAGCCGCACGCGGGTGCATCGGATCGACAGCTCTCCCTTCATCGTCTTGAAGAGCGTGCCCTCGGCGGCGACGATGTCGCCCAGGTCCCAGTGCTTGAACGCCTCGTGCGCCTCGGCGCCGACGCCTTCGTCGTTGAGCCACAGCTGCAGGCGGCCGGTCGCGTCCTGCAGCGTCGCGAAGCTCGCCTTGCCCTGCACGCGCTTGAGCACCATGCGTCCGGCGATCGACACGGCGTGCGCTTCGGTCGCGAGCGTCTCGCGGTCCTTGGCGTCGTGCGCGGCGAGCAGCGTGCCGGCGCGGTGCGCCGGCACGAAGTCGTTCGGGAACGCGACGCCGGCCGCGCGCAGCTGCGCGAGCTTCGCGCGACGCTCGGCGACGATGTGGTTCTCGTCCTCCGGTGCAGTGGCCGGCGTCTGGGGGTCATCCTGGTTCACTGTCACTCTCCGTGGCGCCCGCCTACAGGCCCTGCTTGAGGCTCTCGGCGATGAACTCGTCGAGGTCGCCGTCCAGGAACGCCCGCGTGTTGCTGGTCTCGATGTTCGTGCGAAGGTCCTTGATGCGCGACTGGTCGAGGACGTACGAGCGGATCTGGTGCCCCCAGCCGATGTCGGTCTTCGACGCCTCGACCTTGTCCTGCTCGGCCTGGCGCTTGCGCATCTCGTGCTCGTACAGCCGTGCGCGAAGCATCCCCATCGCCTCGTCGCGGTTGCGGTGCTGCGAGCGATCGTTCTGGCACTGCACGACGATGTTGGTCGGCAGGTGCGTGATGCGCACCGCGGACTCGGTCTTGTTGACGTGCTGGCCGCCGGCGCCCGACGCGCGGTAGACGTCGATGCGCAGGTCGGCCGGATTGATGTCGATCTGGATCGAGTCGTCGACTTCCGGGTAGACGAACACCGATGCGAACGAGGTGTGGCGTCCGCCGCCGGAGTCGAACGGCGACTTGCGCACCAGCCGGTGGATGCCGGTCTCGCTGCGCAGGTGCCCGTAGGCGTACTCGCCGTCGACCTTGATCGTCGCGCCCTTGATGCCGGCGACGTCGCCCTCGGATTCCTCCATCAGCGTCGTCGTGAAGCCCTTGCGCTCGCAGTAGCGAAGGTACTGGCGCAGCAGCATCTGCGCCCAGTCGCAGGCCTCGGTGCCGCCGGCGCCGGCCTGGATCTCCATGAAGCACGGGTTCGGGTCGGCGGGGTTCGAGAACATCCGCCGGAACTCGATCGCCTCGACCTGCTTCTCGACGCGCAGCGCGTCGGCCTCGACCGACTCGAGGGTGGCGTCGTCCTGCTCGTCGGCGGCGAGATCGAAGAGCTCCGCCGCGTCCCTGAGTTCGCCGTCGAGCGTGGTGATGCGACCCACCACGTCCTCGAGCGACTTCTTCTCCTTGCCCAGCGCCTGCGCGCGGTCGGTGTCGTTCCAGACGTCGGGCGCTTCGAGCGCCGCGTCGACTTCCCTCAGCCGCGCCTGTTTGCCGTCGAAGTCAAAGATACCCCCTGAGGCTCTTCAGCCTCCCGGCGAGGTCGTCGAGGCGGGCTCTGGTCTGGTTGAGGCGTTCGGCTTCCATGGCGATTCTCGCTGGCGTTTCGGTCGCACTGCAAAAGTTAACCCACGATGATAGCAAACCCGTTCACGGGCGGGCCGGTTCAGCGTGCGCGCGGCCGCGCGCCGCGTGGCGCACGGAACAGGCCCGCGAGCGCGGCCAGCGTGTCGCGATTCGCCGTCGTCACGTCGGAGACGAACGGCGCCCACGGTTCGTCGGTGATCGCGACGAGGCCGAGATGGCCGTTCTCGCCGTCGATCCAGCGCCCCGTCACCGGCTGGTCCAGAAACTGGAACCAGTGCGCACCGACGAAGTCCGGATTGGCGAGCACCGACGCGAGCAGTCTCGCGTACGCCGGGCCGCGCTGCGCGTCGTCGGCGACCGGTTGCACGCCGGGCCAGAAGGGGCCTCGGTCGCTCGAGCCGAAGTGGAACTCGGTGAGCATCGCGGGCTTCGCGAGGCGGCGAAAGCCGGCGCCGTCGAAGCCGGTCGCGAGGTCCGGCACGTACCGATTGAAACTGACGACGTCGCACCACCGGGCGCAGGCGGCGAGCGCTTCCGGCGTCAGCCCGGCGAAGCGCGTGCCCAGGAACAGGTGATTGGGGTCGGCCGCCTTCAGGTGCGTCGCCACGATCTCGAACCAGCGCTGCGCGTGCAGCGAGAGCAGGCTCGAGAAGTCGCGCGCGACCGACGCCCGCGTCGGGTCGGGCATGCGATGCGGCGGGATCGGGGCGAGCAGCGCGCTCCAGTCGGTGACCTGCATGCGCCACGCGAGCGCGAGCGCACCCGGCGTGCGGTAGCGCGCGCGCAGCCACTCGACGAACGCGCGCTTGGCGTGGCCGTCCTCGGCCTGGCCGTCGCTCGCGAGCACGGCGCGCACGAGCGCGAAGCGACGGTCGCCGTCGCCGCCCCAGGCGAGCTCGTTGTCGACGAACCAGCCGATCAGGTCGGGGTCGTGGCGCAGCCGCCGCGCGGTCGCTTCCAGCCGCGTCGCGACGGCGCGCTCGAACCGCGGGTCGAAGGGATCCGCGATCCCGGCCCACCAGTCGTGCCCGTCGGACAGGCGTGCGAAGTCGCCGTCGATGTGAACGATCGCGGTGTACGGCAGGTCGCTCGCGCGGGCGAAATCCTCGTCGCTCCAGGCGCCGACGGTATTGAAGCCCCAGTCCCGAAGCCGTGCGCCGGTGCGCTCGCGCCAGCGCGTGACGTAGCCGGTACCGTCGCGTCGGAAGAGGTTGGCGCGATAGAAGTCGAAGCTCGCGCCGCGGCCGAACCCGCGCTCGCGCTGCGCGCCGGCCTCGCGGCCGACCACCTCGAAGCTGTCGCGCCAGCCGTGGAACCTGGCGAGCGGGCCGTCGCGCGGCGGCAGGTTCGAGAACATGAATTCCCGACCTTCGACGAAGGTCTCGCTCTGCGCGATCTGGACGGCGTTCACGCCGAGCGAGAAGAACGGCCTGCCGTCGGGCGTGACCAGCCACCAGCGCGCGGCGCCGCTGGCGTCCGCCGCGCGCTCGGTGCGGAAGAATCCGGTGGCGTTCAGCGAGCCTGCGGGGATCGACGCGAGCGCGGCGGGTGGTGGCGCGGCACCGGTACCCGCCGGGCGCGCCGGCGGCGCGGACGTCGCCAGCGCCTGCGCCTTCGAGCGCCGGGGCGGCGTGTCGGACCACTTCCCCGGCCAGTCGCTGCGCGTGTACTGGCCGAAGGCGTCGACGATGCCGGCGTAGGCGAGTCGCTCGTCGTAGCGCGAGGTCTCGCTGAACACCTTGCCGACGCGAAGCGTCTGCACGGCGTCGGGCTGCGGGATCGCCAGGCGCACCGCGGTCGTCAGCCTCGGGTCGATCTCGCCGGTGACGTCGAGCGCGACGTGCAGCCGCTCGTTCTCGTGCAGGAAGGGCATCGGCGGCCCGGCCCGCATGCCCCAGCGGATCGGGTGCGTCTCCTCGAGCGGGATCGTCAGCGTGACCGGCGGGCCCGGCCGCAGTCCGACGCGCGCGTGCAGCCGGCGGTCGTCGATGTCGCGCACCGTGAGGTCGACCGTCAGCGGCCACGGCATCGGGTTCTGGACGTGCAGCTTCAGGCTCTTCGCGCCGCCCAGGTTCCAGACGGGATCGACGCGCGGCCGCAGCTCGATCGACGGCTCGGCGCCCGGCCCGAAGTCGAAACCGCGAAAGCCGTCGGCGTCGGCGTCGGCGTCGCGGGCGACGACGCCGGCGAGGATCACGCCGTAGCCGGGCGGGGGCGCGGGCGCGCCGTCCGCGCCGCGCATCGTGCCGACCGTTCCGGGTGTGGGCAGGTCGCCGGGCCGGCCGGGGTCGGCGAGCTCGACGGCGGCGCTCGCGCTCGCGGCCAGCGCGATCGCGAGCGCCGGCAGCAGCCGTCCCGCGATCCGCGTCGCGAGCCGTGTCGCGAGCCGGGACCTCGCGCGCCGATGCATCAGTCCGCCCCCACCGGTCGCGTGGCCGACGCGCCGACGAGGGGCGTGCCGGCGTCCTGCGCACCGGTCGCGATCGCGCTACCGGCCTCGTCGAGAAAGCGGTCGACGAGCAGGGTCACCGCGGTACCGCCGCGCCATTCGTCGCGTTGCAGACGGTACGCGATCCGCGTCGTCGCGCCGACCGGCGCGGTGCGCCCGAACGCGATCGCCGACAGGCGACGCGCCGGGCCGGGTCCGACGTCGTCGAACGCGAGATCGAGCTTCAGGTGCCGATCCTTGATCACCCGTTGCGACAGCACCCTGAACCGACCGGAAAAGAGCGGTTCGGCGAAGCCCTGGCCCCACACCTGCGTGTCGATCCGGTCGATCGTCGACGTGACGAAGGCGTCCGGCTCGAGCGGGCCGTCGGTCAGGACTTCGCGAACGAAGCACTCCGGGTCGGCGAGCCGCGCGACCGCGTCCTCGAAGGCGTCGACGAACTCGGCGAGGCGACCGGCGGGCATCGTCAGGCCGGCCGCCATCGCGTGGCCGCCGAACTTCAGCAGCATTCCCGGGCAGCGCTTGTCGACGAGATCGAGCACGTCGCGAAGGTGCACGCCCGCGATCGACCGCCCCGAGCCCCTGAGCAGCGTGCCGGCGTCGGGCCGACCCGCGTGTCCCGAGCCGGGACCGCCGTCGGGGGCGAGCGCGAAGCACGGGCGATGCCACTGCTCCTTCATGCGAGAGGCGACGAGCCCGATGACGCCGTGGTGCCAGGCGTCGTCGTGCAGCACCAGCGCCCGCCGGCCGGGCTCGACGTCGATCGTCAGCGCGTCGGCCTGCGCCTTCATCGCGCTCTCGATCTCGCGGCGCGATCGATTGGTCTCGTCGAGCTGGAGCGCGATCCGCTCGGCGCTCGAGAGGTCGTCGGCGAGCAGGCACTCGACCCCGAGCGACATGTCGGCGAGTCGCCCGACCGCGTTGATGCGCGGGCCGACGGTGAAGCCGAGGTCGCGTGCCGCGATCGAGCGGGGCTCTCGGCCGGCGACCCTGAGCAGCGCGACGATGCCCGGCCGGCCGCGGCCCGCACGGATCCGCCGCAGGCCGGCGGCGACCAGGATCCGGTTGTTGCGATCCAGCGGCACGACGTCGGCGACGGTACCGAGCGCGACGAGGTCGAGCAGGTCGGCGATCGGCGGGCCGTTCGGCGCGCCGCCGTCGGCGAATCGCCCGAGACGACGCCGGTGCGCCCGCACGGCCATCAGCAGGTAGAACATCACGCCGACGCCCGCGATCGACTTCGACGCGAACGGGCAGTCGGGCAGGTTCGGGTCGACGAGCGCCGCAGCGGCGGGCAGCGCGGCGCCGGGCAGGTGATGATCGGTCACGACGACGCGCATGCCGAGCGCGTTCGCCCGCGCCACGCCGTCGACCGACGCGATGCCGTTGTCGACCGTGACGAGCAGCGCCGGACGTCCGAGTCGCGGATGGCGTGCCGCCAGTTCGGCGACCTCGGGCGAGAGCCCGTAGCCGTTGTCGAAGCGGCTCGGCACCAGGTAGTCGACGCGCGCGCCGAGCATGCGCAGTCCGAGCACGCCGGTGGCGACGCCGGTCGCGCCGTCGCAGTCGTAGTCGCCGACGACGACGATCGGCGCGCCCTCGTCGATCGCGTCGCTGACGATCGCCGCAGCCCGGTCGAGACCGCGCATCGTCGGCGCGAGCAGCGACGCGAGCTCGAGCCCGCCTTCGTCCGCGTGTCGCACGCCGCGCGCGACGAGCAGCCGTGCGAGCAGCGGATCGACGCCGTCCTCGACGAGCCGGTGCAGCGCGAGCCGGTCGACCGGGCGCGTCGCGAGCTTCAGCATCGCGGTGCTCCGCGCCCCGCGCGCCTCACGACGGCACGACCTCGTGGAACCAGCCCGCGAGCGCGTGCGCGTCCTCGCGACCGGACGCCAGCCCTCGCAGCCTGCGCCACCAGCTCGCCGGACCGTGGCCCGCGCGCGTGAGCGTGCGAGTCGTCTGCTCGCCCGCCAGCACGACGCGCGCCGCCGGCGCCGCGTCGAGCGTCGCGCCGATGCGCGCCGCGAGCGGCCCGAGATTCCCGAGCCAGCCTTCGCGGTCGTCGGACAGGCGATGCCGCAGCGCCGAATCGTCGAACACGAGGCCGAGCGAGCCCGTGTCTCGCCAGCGCGCCACCAGCGCCGGCGACACCGGGCCCCCGAGCCACACGGCGTTCGCCGGCAGCTCGCGACGCGCCGCGCGCGCCGCGTTCACCGCGTGCGTGTGCCAGGTCATCTGGATCTCGTTGAGCACGCGCCGCCACGCGCGCGCGTCCGGTCCCTCCGGCAACCACGCATCGACGTTACGGCCCCACGCCGACTCGCTGCCCGGCGCCCGCAGCGTCCAGCGGCGCGCGTCGCGGGCCTGCGCGAGCCAGGCGTGCGGGGTGGCGACGATGCACGCCAGACCCGCGTCGCGCAGCGTCGGCTCGATCGCCGCGGCCAGTGCGGTGGCGTCGTCCCGATCGAGCGATGCGAGCGCGCCGTGCACGAGTGCGACGTGGTCGCGCGACAGGTGGAAGTGGGCCGGCTCGAGCAGCCATGCGTCGCGCGAGGCGTCGAGCGAATCCAGCGCGGCGGACGGCAACGCGCCGATCCGCCGCGCCGTGCTCAGCGCGCCCGGGTCGTCCAGCGACGGGAAGAAGTGGTCACGAAGCCACAGGTCGTGTGCCGCGGCAGGCACGGCGTCTGCCGGCACGCGGAGGTCGGTGCGCGCGTCCAGCGACTGCGCCCACGGCGGCGCGCCCAGTTCACGCGCGATCGCCTCCGGCGCGACCCACCCCGGCTCGACGAGCGCGCCGGCGACCAGCAGCGTGTTCGGTTGGGCTGTCTGCATCGGGTCATTCTAGTCAGGTATGGCACACTGCCGGGCGCAGCCCATGAACGGAACCCGCCATTGATCTCGTCCTTCGAATGGTTCGTCGGCATGCGCTATACGCGTAGCGGGCGGGGTGCGCAGCGCCGCAACGGCTTCATCTCGTTCATCGCCGCGCTCTCGGTCGCCGGCATCGCGCTCGGGGTCGCCGCGCTGATCATCGTGCTGTCGGTGATGAACGGCTTCCAGAAGGACGTGCGCGACAAGATGCTGTCGGTGCTCTCGCACATCGAGGTACGGGATACCGCCGCGAGTCCGGGCGCGCCGACCGAGGACTGGCGCACGCTCGCGGCGACGGTTCGCGCGGATCCGCGCGTCGTCGGCGCCGCGCCCTTCGTGTCGGGGCAGGTCGTCGTCAGCCGCGACGACACGGTCCGCGGCGCACTGCTGCGCGGCATCGATCCGATGGCCGAGCCCGAGGTGTCCGACATTGCCCGCCAGATGCGGCGAGCATCGCTCGCCGACCTCGAGCCCGGCGGCTTCGGCGTCGTCATCGGGCGCGTGATGGCGGACCAGTTCGGCCTCGCGACCGGCGACAAGCTCACGCTGATCGCGCCGCAGGGCACGGTGACCCCGGCCGGGGTCGTGCCACGCCTCAAGCAGTTCACCGTCCGGGGCACCTTCGAGTCGGGCCACTACGAATACGACAGCTCGCTGATCCTCGCGAACCGGCAGGACGCGGCGCGCTTCTTCCGAAGCGCCGCGACTGCGGGCCTGCGCTTGCGCACCGCCGACATCCAGGCCGCGCCGCAGGTCGCACGCGACCTCGCCGCGCGCCTGGGCGCGCGTTACGAGGTGCGCGACTGGTCGCAGGAGAACCGGGTGTGGTTCGCCGCGGTGCAGATCGAGAAGCGCATGATGTTCATCATCATGATGCTGGTGATCGCGGTCGCCGCGTTCAACCTCGTGTCGATGCTGGTGATGAGCGTCACCGACAAGCGCGCGGACATCGCGATCCTGCGGACGATCGGCGCGTCGCCGCGCTCGATCCTCTCGATCTTCATGATCCAGGGCGCGGCGGTCGGCCTGCTCGGCACGCTGATCGGCGTGCTGCTCGGCGTCGCGGTCGGCGCGAACGTCGGCGCGATCGTCGGGTTCGCCGAGCAGCTCTTCGGCTTTCGCGTGCTGCCGCCTGGCATCTACGTCGTCAGCACGCTGCCGAGCGACCTGCGACCGCCCGACGTCGGCTGGATCGCGTTCTTCGCGTGCGTCCTCGCGCTCGCCGCGACCATCTACCCGAGCCTGCGCGCCGCGCGGGTCAGGCCCGCGGAGGCGCTGCGCTATGAATGAATCCGCCGCCGTCGCCGGCGCGGCGAACGGCGCGGCGACCGTCCCGGTCGTCGCCTGCCGTGGTGTCGTCAAGCAGTACGTGCAGGGCGCGCGAAAGGTGTCGGTGCTCGCTGGGGTCGACCTCGACGTCTCGCGCGGCGAAGTGGTCGCGATCGTCGGCGCGTCCGGATCGGGAAAGAGCACGCTGCTGCACGTGCTCGGCGGCCTCGACGACGCGGACGGCGGCGAGGTCGTCGTCGCCGGGCAGCGCGTCGCGCAACTCGACGAGACCGAGCGCGGCATCCTGCGAAACCGCAAGCTCGGTTTCGTCTATCAGTTCCATCACCTGCTCGGCGAGTTCTCGGCGACCGAGAACGTCGCGATGCCGCTGCTGATCCGTGGCGTGAAACGCGTGGAGGCGCAGCGCCGCGCCGATGCGCTCCTCGCGCTCGTCGGGCTCGCCGATCGTCGTTCGCACCGGCCGGGCGAGCTCTCCGGCGGCGAACGCCAGCGCGTCGCGCTCGCGCGTGCGCTCGTCACCGAGCCCGCGTGCGTGCTGGCCGACGAACCCACCGGCAACCTCGACCAGCGCACCGCGAGCGACATGTTCGAACTGCTGCGCAGCCTTTCGCGCCAGCTCGGTACCGCCGTGGTGATCGTGACCCACGACATCGAGCTCGCTGCCAGGGCCGATCGGCGACTTGCGCTGCGCGAGGGCCGCCTCGTCGCGGTGCCCGGCGCGGCCGCGCCCGCCGCGTGAACAGGCCGTAGCCGGATGATGCGCCGGAGGTCCGTGTGAACGCCTTCGAGTGGATCGTGGGCCTTCGGTACACCCGCGGCGCGCGACGCACCGGCGGTCGCGACCGCTTCATCTCGTTCATCGCGTGGATGTCGGTCGCCGGCATCGGGCTCGGCGTCGCGGCACTGATCGTCGTGCTGTCGGTGATCAACGGCTTCCAGCGCGAAGTGCGCGACCGCATGCTGTCGGTCGTCTCGCATGTCGAGGTGTACGCCAGGCGGGCGGACTTCGACTGGCACGCGCTCGCCGCGCAGGCGCTCCGGGAGCCCGGCGTCGTCGCGGCGGCGCCGTTCTTCTCGGGCCAGGCGGTCGCGACGCGCGACGACGTGATGCGCGGCGTCGCCGTGCGCGGCGTCGACGCGCGGGCCGAGGCCGGCGTGTCGGGGATCGCCGGGGAGATGAGGTCGGGCACGCTCGACGCGCTGGTGCCGGGCGGCGCGGGCGTCGTCGTCGGCGCGGCGCTCGCGCGGCAGCTCTCGATCGGCGTCGGCGACCGACTCGCGCTGGTCGCGCCGGCGGCCGGCGGCGCGCTGGGCGGTGCCGCGGCCCCCAGGGTGCGGAGCTTCGGTGTCGTCGGCGTGTTCGAGTCGGGTCACTTCGAGTACGACAGCACGCTCGTGCTGATGGCCGCCGACGACGCGATGCGCTTCTTCGAGGCCGACGGACTCACCGGCATCCGGCTGAAGGTCGCCGAACCCGACGACGCGCCGGCGATCGCCGCGCGGCTTGCCGACCGGCTCGGCCGCGACACGGTCATACGCGACTGGTCGGCGGAGAACCGCATCTGGTTCGCGTCGGTGCAGGTGCAAAAGCGCATGCTCGCGATCATCCTCGCGCTGATCGTCGGCGTCGCCGCCTTCAACCTCGTGTCGATGCTCGTGATGGCCGTCACCGACAAGCGATCGGACATCGCGATCCTGCGTACGCTCGGCGCGTCGCCGCAGTCGATCCTCGCGATCTTCATGATCCAGGGCGCGGCGGTGGGGCTGATCGGCACGCTCGTCGGCGTCGTGCTCGGCGTGGTGCTGAGCCTGAACCTCGGTGCGCTGCTGCGCGCCGTCGAAGCGCTGTTCGGCTTCCAGGTGCTCGATCCGGCGGTGTACCTGCTCAGCGAGCTGCCGACGCGGGTGCGCGCGACCGAGGTCGCGTCGATCGCGCTGGTCTCGACGGTGCTCGCGCTGATCGCGACGATCTATCCCAGCCTCCGGGCGGCGCGCGTGAAGCCGGCGCAGGCGCTGCGGCACGAATGAACGTGCCCACCTGGCGGCCTGCACCCGGACGCCTGTCCGCCGGGGGCGGTCTGGGGAACGATTCCTGCACGCGCAGCCGATGATCGATACCCATTGCCATCTCGATGCAGGCGAGTTCGACGCCGACCGCGACCAGGTTCTCGCGCGGGCCGACGCGGCGGGGGTGCGGCTGATCGTGGTGCCGGCGATCGAGCGCGCGAACTGGTCTCGGGTGTGCGCGCTGGCGGGCACCGCCGACGTTGCCGGCGCCTCACCCACGTCGCCCGGCGCGCCGCCGGTCGTCTACGCGCTCGGCATCCATCCGCTGCTGGTGCCGCGTGCGCAGGATGCCGATCTCGAGGTGCTGCGCGAGACCGTGCGCCGCCTGCACGGGGCGCCACGCTTCGTCGGCATCGGCGAGATCGGGCTGGACCACTTCGTTCCCGGGCTGGATCGCGACCGGCAGCTGCACTTCTTCGTCGAGCAACTGCGGATCGCGCGCGAGTTCGACCTGCCGGTGATCCTGCACGTGAGAAAGGCGGTCGACACGGTCGCGCGCGAGCTGCGTCGGCTGCGGCCGCGCGGCGGCATCGCGCACGCGTTCAACGGCAGCGCGCAGCAGGCCGACGCGATGATCGCGCTGGGGATGAAGCTCGGCTTCGGCGGCGCCTGCACCTTCACTCGCGCGCGCAACCTGCGCCGGCTCGCCGCGTCGCTGCCGATCGAGGCGCTGGTGCTGGAGACCGATTCGCCCGACATCGCGCCCGAGTGGCGCGCGCCCGGTCGCAACGAGCCGGGCGAACTGCCGCGAATCGCGGGCGTGGTCGCGGCGCTTCGCGGCGTCGACGTCTCGGCGCTCGCCGACGCCACGACGACGAATGCCTGCGCGGCGCTCGGCATCCGCGAGGCGCTGGCGCCCCGACCGTCGACTCGCCCTCATTCGACGATGCGCCAGTAGGGCGCCGCATCGCGTCGGGTGCGGGTGATCGACGGCGCCGCGTCCGGATGCAGCTCGACGCGGAGCGCGCCGTCGCGATCGGTGCGCAGCACCGTCGTGTCGGCCTCGGCGAGGCGCTCGAGCACCGATGCGTGCGGATGGCCGTGCCGATTGCGCCGGGGAAGCTGTACCAGCGCGATCGCGGGCTTCACCGCGTCGACGAGCGGCGCGCCGGCCGCGAGCCGGCTGCCCTGCGCGGGCACGACGAGCACCGTCGCTTCGAAGGCACCCGGCGCATTCGCCGCGATCAGCGCGCGCTCGGCGCGCGCCGGCAGGTCGCCGGCGAGCAGCACCGAGCCGCCGGCCGCCGAGATCCGCAGCACGCAGCTCGCGGCGTTGTCGGCTGCCGCCTTGCGACCGAGCGGTGCCTGCGGCGGGCCCAGCGCGGCGACGTGCATCGTGCCGACCGACAGCGTCCAGCCCTGCACGCAGCGCTGCGCCTCGGTGCCGGACGGCAGGCCGTCTGCCGTCAGCATCCGCGCGTCGAAGGGGCTCGCCAGCCAGCGCGGCCTCAGTGCGTCGACCAGTACTGCAGCGCCGCCGGCGTGCTCGGCGTCCAGATGGGACACGACGATCAGGTCGACGCCGCCGCGCCCGCGGCGCCCGAACCACGGCAGCAGCACCCGCTTCGCGACGCTGCGGTCGGCAGCCTGCCCGCCGCCGGTGTCGTACAGCACGGCCGCGTCGGCGGTCTCGACGAGGATCGCCGATCCCTGGCCGATGTCGAGCGCGGTGATCCTGAGGCCGCCTGCCGACGGCAGGTCGCGCGCGCCGATCGCGAGGGGCAGCAGCGCGGGCACCGCCAGCATCCGCAGTCCCGGTCCGGCGGGCGCCAGCAGCAGCGCGGCGGCCGCGACCGCCAGCAGCGTCACCGCCCACCCCGGCTCGGCCAGTGTCACGCTGGCGCCCGGCAGCCGGTCGACCCACTGCAGCACGTTCAGCAGCGCGCCGACCGCGCCGCCCGCCAGATCGAGCAGCCGCTGCCATGGCCAGTCGAGCATCGGCAGCGTCGCGGCGAGCGGCGCCGTCGCGACGAGCAGCAGCGCGAACGGCGTGATCAGCAGGCTCACCCAGGGGATCGCGAGCAGGTTCACCGGAGGGCCCACCAGCGAGGCCATCGAGAACAGCGCCACCGTCAGCGGCAGCAGGCCGATCGAGCTGGCCCACTGCGCGGCGAGGAGCTCGCGCCACCAGGGCCGGCGGGCGCCGCCCCGCGCGCCCTGGCCCTGCCACACCAGCGCGGCGACCGCGACGAAGGACAGCCAGAAGCCGGCCGCGCCGACGGCCCAGGGAGACGTCAGCAGTACCGGCAAAGTGGCGACCGCGGTGATCGACAACGCGCCGCCTCGGCGAAGCGACAGGGTCAGCAGCGCCGCGGCGCCGAGCATCCAGCAGGTGCGCTGCGACGGGATGCCCCAGCCCGACAGGCGCGCGTAGAAGAACGCGAGCACGACCGCGAGCACCAGCGTGATGCGCTGACGCGGGACGCCCCGCGTGAGGCGGACGAGGCCGCTCGCACCGCGCCGAACCCGCACGCGCATCGCCCATCCGACGAGACTGCTCGCGGCCAGCGCGAGCATCGTCACGTGCATGCCGGAGATCGCCATCAGGTGCGACACGCCGGTACGCGCGAACAGCCCCCATGCGTCGGCGTCGATGGCCTTCTGGTCGCCGAGCGCGAGCGCGCCGAGGATCGCGATCTCGCGCCATCGACGCTCGCCCGGCGCCCGATGCAGCGCCGCCTGCGCTTCGAGCGCCGTGCGCAGCCGCGCGCGCAGCGCCTCGAATCCGACGTCGATGCGGGACGCGAGCGTACGCGTGGTGGCGTCGATCCGGCGCCGCGCCGACACGCGGCCCGTCGCGCCGATTCCCTGCTGCAGCAGCCGCAGTTCGGCGTCGAAGCCGCCCGGGTTCACCGGCGCGGCGGGTCGCCGCGCGCGCATCCGCACCCGCCAGTGATCGCCCGGCTCGGGCCAGGCGTCGCGGCGCGCCGGATCCTCGCGGTCACGCTGCCGGGCGGGCGACCACGAGAGCTGAACGCGCCTGAGGTTCGCGCATCCGGCGCTCCCCGGCGGTGCGCCGAGAACCCTGCACGCGCGCACGGCCGCCGTGACACGGTCGCCGAAGGCCCTGCGGTCGGGCAGCTCGTCGACGACGACGTCGAGTTCGAGCGGCAGGTCCTCGAGCGATGCGTCGAGGCGGCCAGCGAGCGCGTCCTCGATCGACGGCACGAGGAGATTGCACGCGAGTGCCGCCGCGAGCGCGACGCCGCAGCACCGGCGGCGCAGGCGCCGCACGTGCGGGTCGTTGCGCCAGGCCCACCAGCCCGCCGCGAGCGGGAGCGTCGCCACCCACAGTGCCCGGCGCAGCGGTGGCGGCGGCAACCAGCCCGAGACCTGGATCGCGCACGCGACCGCTGCGACGGCGAGCGCGAGGCCGAGCAGCGCCGGACACTGCCCGGGCGCCTGGCGTGCACGCGGGTCGCCGGGATCGTCGGGTGACATGCCCCCGATCCTGCACGCCGCCGGCCGCAGGCGGGAATCGGCCGGCCTATGCCGTGGGATTCGACTGCCGGACTCGACCGCGGGACTCAGTCTTGAGACTCGGTCTTGGGGCTCGGTCTTGGGGCTCGGTCTTGGGGCTCGGCCGCGCGGCGATCGGGCGGCTATCGCGCGGCTATTGCGCGGTCCACCCGCCGTCGATGTTCCACGCGGCGCCGCGGACCTGGTCGCCTGCGCTCGAGCACAGGAACAGCGCAAGCTCTCCGATCTGCTCGGGCGTGACGAACTCCTGCGACGGCTGCTTCTCGCCGAGCAGCGAGGCCTTCGCGTCTTCGGGGCTCATGCCCTTGTCCTTGACCCGCGCGTCGATCTGCTTCTGCACGAGCGGCGTCAGCACCCATCCCGGGCAGATCGCGTTGCAGGTGATGCCGGTCCTGGCGGTCTCGAGCGCGGCCACCCGCGTGAGCCCGACCACGCCGTGCTTCGCCGCGACGTACGCGGCCTTGTCGGCCGACGCGACGAGCCCGTGCACCGACGCGATGTTGATGATCCGCCCCCAGCCCCGCTGCTTCATCGCCGGCAGCACGAGGCGCATGCCGTGGAAGACCGCGCTGAGGTTCAGCGCGATGATCGCGTCCCAGCGCTCGACCGGGAAATCCTCGATGCGGTCGGTGTGCTGGATGCCGGCGTTGTTGACGAGGATGTCGATGCCGCCGTGCAGTTCGGCGCAGCGCTCGATGAGCTGCGCGACCTCCGATGGCCGGGAGAGGTCGCCGCCTTCGAACACGACCTTGGTGTCGTGCTCGGTGGCGAGGCCCGCGGCGAGCTTCGCGATGGCGTCGGCGTCGCCGAAGCCGTTCAGCACGACGTCCGCGCCGCGCGACGCGAGCGCGCGCGCGATGCCCAGCCCGATGCCGCTCGTCGACCCGGTGACGAGCGCGACCTTGCCGTCGAGGTTGCGTCCTGCAGCTGCGTTGTCCGACATGGGTGCTTCTCCATCGATTGTCGCTACCATTGGGGCCATTCTAACGACAGCACGGGCGACCGATGAACGTGACACCAGCGCAGCGGCGCGTGCAGTGCCTGCACCCGGGCGGGCTGCACTGGATCGGCTATGCCGAGTGGGGCGCCGCCGACAATCCCGAGGTCGTCGTCTGTCTTCATGGGCTCACCCGCACCGGGCGCGATTTCGACCTGCTCGCCGCGGTGCTGGCGCCGCGCTTTCGCGTCGTCTGCCCGGACATGGCGGGTCGCGGCACCTCGGGCTGGCTCGCCGACTACCGCGGCTATTCGCTGCCGCAGTACGTCGGCGACTGCGTGACGCTGATCGCGCGCCTGGGCGTCGAGCGGGTGCACTGGGTCGGCACCTCGATGGGGGGTCTGATCGGCATGATGATCGCGGCCGCCGCCGAGAGTCCCATCGCGTCGCTCGTGCTCAACGATGTCGGCCCCGTGCTCGGGCGCGCTGGGCTCGAGCGGATCGGCAGCTTCGCCGGCTGGCAGGGCGCATTCGACGACTTCGAGGCCGGCGTCGACTACGTGTCGCGCGTGTCGGCGACCTTCGGGCCCCACACGCGCGACGAGTGGCGCGAGCTGGCGAGTCACATCGTCGTTCGGCGCGACGGCAGGTGGGTGCTGCACTACGATCCGGCGATCACCACGGCGACGAAGGAGGCGATGCGCGCGCCGACCGTCGACCTCTGGCCGCTCTGGGACGCGATCGGTGCACGCACGCTGCTGCTGCGCGGCGCGCAATCCGATCTGCTGGAGGCCTCGGTGGCGCACGAGATGACGCAGCGCGGCCCGAAGCCGGCACTCGTCGAGTTCGACGGCGTCGGCCACGCGCCGTCGCTGATGCACGACGACCAGATCGCCGCGGTCGCCGATTTCCTCGCCGGCTGATCGTCGTCCCGCCGTCGATCCGCGCGGGCCCCGTCCTCACCCTTCACCACACCACAGGAGCACCATCACGATGTCGATCAAGCGCCACAAGGTCGGTCCCCGCATGTCGGAGGCCGTCGTTCACAACGGCACGATCTACCTGGCCGGGCAGGTCGCCGACGACGCGTCGGCCGATGCGACCGGCCAGACGCGCCAGGTCCTCGCGACGATCGACCGCATCCTCGGCGAGCTCGGCAGCGACAAGTCGAAGATCCTGTCGGCGCAGGTCTTCCTCGCCGACATCGCGCACTTCAAGGCGATGAACGAAGCCTGGGACGCATGGGTCCCGCAAGGCGCGACGCCGGCGCGCGCGACGACCGAGGCGAAGCTCGCGGCGCCGAAGTACCTGGTCGAGATCATGGTGATCGCCGCCGCCTGAGCGGCGAGCGGTCGGGCCGTGCGCGACGGCGCCTGCCGTTCAGGCGAGCAGCCGGCGCGCGCCCGCGAAGCGGCGCGCCCACCAGGCGTTCGAGACCGAGTCGAGCCGGACAGTGCTGCCGGTCGAGGGCGCGTGCACGAAACGGCCGTCGCCGACGTAGATGCCGACGTGCGAGAAGCGCTGGCGCGTGGTGGTGAAGAACACGAGGTCGGCCTCGCGCAGGGTGGTGCGCGCGACCCGGCGGCCGCGCGCGCTGATCTGGCGGCTGGTGCGCGGCAGGCGGATCCCGGCCGCCTCCTCGTAGACGTGGACCACCAGCCCGCTGCAGTCGAGCCCTTCCTCGGGGTCGTTTCCGCCCCACTGGTAGGGCACGCCGATCAGCGCCATCGCCTGCAGCACGACCTCCACCTGCCGGTCGTGCGGGGCCGGGCGTGCCGTCGAGGACCCCGGCGTTGCGACGTCGGGCGGCTGGCGCTCGAGCCCGGGCTGCGTCTGGGCGCAGGCCGACAGCAGCAGCGACGCGCCCGCGCCGACGGCCGGCAGCGCGAGCGGCGCGCGCAGCAGCGAGCCGAGCGCGGCGCGCCGCGTGGGCGAAGGCGACGCGGAAGAACCGGTGCGGGGAGCGTGCCGATCCCGGCGGGGGTCCGGTGACGCGGATTCCGTCGAATCTCTCATGGCCTCCCGACGTTACGGCGAACCGGCCGTCGCTGTCAAAGCCGACCGTCCCCCGCTGTGGTCCAATCGACGCACCCCCGGGCGCGGTCCCCGTCGCGGCACCGCGGACTGCGCAGTAACTTTCCAGACAGACCCGGTGTCCACAATCGCGCCGCAGGCAATCAACGACAAGGGGCAGGCGATGAAATACGCGGAGATCCACCGACGCTCGGTCGAGGACCCGGACGGGTTCTGGGGCGAGCAGGCGAGGCTGATCGACTGGAACACGCCGTTCGGACAGGTGCTCGACAAGACCCGTCTGCCGTTCACGCGCTGGTTCGTCGGCGGACGCACCAACCTGTGCCACAACGCGGTCGACCGGTGGGCCGACACCCGGCCGGATGCCCCCGCGCTGATCTTCGTGTCGACGGAGACCGGCGCCGAGCGGGTCTACAGCTTCGCCGAGCTGCGCCGCGAAGTGCAGAAGATGGCGGCGACGATGCGCGGGCTCGGCGTGAAGCGCGGCGACCGGGTGCTCGTGTACATGCCGATGATCGCCGAAGCGGCATTCGCGATGCTCGCCTGCGCGCGGATCGGCGCGATCCACTCGGTCGTCTTCGGCGGGTTCGCGTCGGTGAGCCTCGCGAGCCGGATCGAGGATGCGACGCCCTCGCTGATCGTCAGCGCCGACGCCGGGTCGCGCGGCGGCAAGGTGATCCCGTACAAGCCGCTGCTCGACGAGGCGATCGAGCGCAGCAGCCACAAGCCGCCGGCCGTGCTGCTGGTGGACCGGGGGCTCGCGGCGATGCCGCTCGTCGACGGCCGCGACCACGACTACGCGCGCGCCAGCGCGCCCCACGCCGATGCGCAGGTGCCGGTCGAGTGGATGGAGTCGAACGAACCGAGCTACATCCTCTACACCTCCGGCACGACCGGCAAGCCCAAGGGCGTGCAGCGCGACGTCGGCGGCTACGCCGTCGCGCTCGCGTCGTCGATGAAGACGATCTTCCGTGGCAACGTCGGCGAGACCTATTTCTGCACCAGCGACATCGGCTGGGTCGTCGGCCACTCGTACATCGTCTACGGGCCGCTGATCGCCGGCATGGCGACGATCCTCTACGAGGGCACGCCGATCCGTCCCGACGGTGCGATCCTGTGGAAGCTGGTCGAGCAGTACAAGGTGACGGTGATGTTCTCGGCGCCGACCGCGATCCGCGTGCTGAAGAAGCTCGATCCGGCGCTGCTGACCCGCCACGACGTCTCGTCGCTGCGCGCGCTCTTCCTCGCCGGCGAGCCGCTGGACGAACCGACCGCGCGCTGGATCGCCGACGGCATCGGGCGCCCGATCATCGACAACTACTGGCAGACCGAGACCGGCTGGCCGATCCTGACGGTGGCCAACGGTTTCGAGGGCGTCGACCCGGTACCGACGCGCTTCGGCAGCCCCGGCGTCGCGATGCCGGGGTACGACGTGCAACTGCTCGACGAGGTCACCGGTGCGCCGGTGGGCGTCGGCGAGAAGGGCGTGCTCGCGATCGTGCCGCCGCTGCCGCCGGGCTGCATGCAGACGGTCTGGGGCGACGACGCGCGCTTCGTGCAGACCTACTTCGAATCGGTCCCGAACCGGCAGGTGTATTCGACCTTCGACTGGGCGATGCGGGACGCGGACGGCTACACCTTCATCATGGGCCGGACCGACGACGTGATCAACGTCGCCGGACACCGCCTGGGCACGCGCGAGATCGAGGAGTCGATCAGCAGCCACCCCGGTGTCGCGGAGTGCGCGGTCGTCGGGGTGGCCGACAACCTCAAGGGGCAGGTCGCGATGGCGTTCGCGGTGCTCAGGGATCCGTCGCTCGTCGCCGACCCGAAGGCGCGCCTCGCGCTCGAGGGCGAGATGATGAAGGTCGTCGACCGCCAGCTCGGCGCCGTCGCGCGACCGTCTCGCGTGCACTTCGTGACCGCGCTGCCCAAGACGCGCTCGGGCAAGGTGCTGCGTCGCTCGATGCAGGCGGTCTGCGAGGGCCGCGACCCCGGCGACCTGACGACGATCGAGGACCCGGCCGCGCTCGAGCAGGTGCGCGGGGCCATCGGCGCCGGCGCGGGAGGCTGAGCGCTTGGAGGGGTCGGACCTGTTCTTCCTGAAGCGGCTGCTCGGCGACCTGCTGCTGCCGCCGACGGGCTTCCTGCTGCTGGCGCTCGCCGGCTTCGTGTTCGCCCGCATCCGCTGGTTCCAGTCGGTGGGCCGCAGCCTGCCGCGGCGGCAACGGGTGACGGACGCGGGCCTGCGGATTCACGCCTGGCGGGTCTGGCCGGTGCGCGTGGGCAACGGCCTGACCGTCGTCGGCATCCTGCTGGCGCTCGTGTCCTCGTCGCCGACGGCGGGTGGCCTGCTGATCGCGCAGCTCGAGGCGCCGTACGAACTGCTCGACGCGCCGCCCGAGCGCCTGCCGCAGGCGCGCGCGGTGCAGTGGAAGGCGGCGCCCGCGCTCGCGCCGCAGGCGATCGTGGTGCTGTCGGGCGGGCTCGAGCCCGACGGCGCGTCGAGCCCGCACGACAACCGCCTGTCGTCGCACAGCGTCGCGCGCGCGATCCACGCCGCGCGGCTCGCGAGGCAGACCCGCCTGCCGCTGCTGATCAGCGGCGGCACGGTGCGCGACGGCGTGATGCCGGAAGCCGAGGCGATGAAGGCGCTGATCGAGCGCGATCTGTCGGTGCCGGTGCGCTGGGTCGAGGGACGCTCGCGCGACACCGCCGAGAATGCCGAGTTCAGCGCCAGGATCCTCGTTCCCGCCGGCATCCAGCGCGTGCTCCTCGTCACCCAGGCCTTCCACATGCAGCGCGCCGAGATGCTCTTCACCCGCGCCGGCCTGACGGTCATCCCCGCACCGCACGGCTTTCGCGGCGCCTCGTTCGAGCAGGCGATCGCGCGGCCGGTGCCGAGTCTCGAGGGCCTGTCGGACACCTGGCTCGCGAGCCGCGAATATCTGGGCCTGCTCTGGTATCGTGTGCTGCCATGGCTCTATTCGATCGGTCTGCACTGAACCCCGGGGTCGCGCGGCGCGAGGTCGCCGCCTGGGCGCTGTACGACTTCGCGAACTCGGGCTACACGACCGTCGTGCTCACGGCGGTCTTCAGCGCGTACTTCGTCGGCGTCGTCGCCGCGCAGGCCTCGTGGGCGACGCTGGCGTGGACGCTCGCGCTCGCGCTGTCCAACCTCGCGGTGATGCTGACGATGCCGGCGATCGGCGAACGCGCCGATCGACACGGCACGAAGAAGCCGTTGCTCGCGCTCGCGACGCTCGGCTGCGTGCTCTCGACGGCCGCGCTGTTCTGGTGCGGCGCCGGAGACCTCGCGCTCGCGGTCGTGCTGATCGTCGTCTCGAACTACTGCTACTCGATGGGCGAGACGCTGTGCGGCGCGTTCCTGCCCGAACTCGCGCGACCGGCCTCGATCGGGAAGGTCTCCGGCTGGGGCTGGAGCTTCGGGTACTTCGGCGGCATGCTCGCGCTCGGCCTGTCGCTGGGCTACGTGATCGTGGCCCGCGGCCGCGGCGAGACCGCCGCGCAGTTCGTTCCGGTCACGATGCTGATCACCGCTGCGATCTACGCGGTCGCGGCGCTGCCGACCTTCCTGCTGCTCAAGGAGCGAGCGCGGGCGAGCGGCCCGGCGCGCGTCGACCCGATGGCGTCCGATCCGGGCACCTCGATCGTCAGGCTGCTCGCCGCACTGTCGCGCACCCGCTCGTATCCGGACTTCAGGCGCTTCCTCTGGACCGGCTTCGCGTACCAGGCGGGGATTTCGGTCGTCGTCGCGCTCGCGGCGATCTACGCCGAGCAGGCGATGGGCTTCACGCAGACCGACACGATGATGCTGATCTTCCTGGTGAACATCGCGGCCGCGCTCGGTGCGTTCACCTTTGGTTACGTGCAGGATCGCGTCGGTCACAAGGCGGCGCTCGCGCTGACGCTCTACGGCTGGATCGGGATGGTGCTGCTCGCCGGACTCGGCGAGAGCAGGGCGCTGTTCTGGGCCGCCGCGACGGTCGCCGGGCTGTGCATGGGGTCGAGCCAGTCCGCCGGCCGGGCGCTCGTCGGCGTCTTCGCGCCGTCGGCACGGCTTGCCGAGTTCTTCGGCCTGTGGGCGCTGTCGACCCGCGCGGCGGCGATCGTCGGCCCTCTGACCTACGGCCTCGTCAACTGGGTCACCGACGGCAACCACCGGCTCGCGATCCTGATCACCGGCCTGTTCTTCGTCGCCGGCCTCCTGCTGCTCGCCCGCGTCGACGTCCATCGCGGCACGACGCTCGGTGCGACGCCGACACCGACGCCGGCCGAGGCAGGCTGACGACCGTCCGTCGGCTGTGGGGTCCTGCCGCACGGCGGCGGGCCGATAGCAGCGGAATGCCAAGATATGTATCCACTGTCGCCAGGGAGGCGTCAGCGCCGGCCCGGGCCGATCGGCGAAACGTCGCCGCGTCGGGTGCGGCCGCGCACGCGGGAGGCAGGGGATGAACGAACGCGAGGTCGAGGCCAGGCTGGCGACGCTGTCCGAGTTCATGTATCGCGCGCCGATCGGCATGGTGCAGGCGAACGCCGACGGCGTGATCGAGCTGATCAACCCGGTCGCGACCCGGCTGCTGGCCCCGCTCGCACCCGACGGCAGGCTCGTCAACCTGTTCGACCTGCTCTCGCCGATGATCGAGGACCTGCGCGAGATCGTCGAGACCGCCGACCGGCCCGACGGACGGATCTTCGAGGCGCTGCGGGTCACGGCGCCGCAACTGGCGCGCGAGGGCGGGCCGCCGCGCACGCTCGCGATCACGCTGGTCTCACTCGAGGACGCGCGCCTCATGGCGACGATCTCCGACGACTCGGCGGCGATCGAACTCGAGGAGCGCCGGCTCGCGTCGTCGTTGCGCCAGGCGGCGCGGACCGACGGGTTGACGGCGATGCCCAATCGCACGGTGATGCTCGATCGGCTCGGCGCGGCGCTCGCGGCGCGGGCGCTCGGCGCACGGACCGGCTTCGCCGTGCTGCTGGTCGACTGCGACCGCTTCAGTCGGGTGAACGACACCTACGGGCGCACCGTCGGCGACGCGATGCTGCGGATGATGGGGCGGCGCCTCGAGCATCTGGTGCGCGCCGGCGACACCGTCACCGGGCCGCCGGTGTCGGGCGGCACGCTCGCCGCGCGACTCGGCGGCAACGAGTTCGTGGTGCTGCTGGAGAACGTGCGCGATCCGGACGTCATCGGCCGGGTCGGCCGGCGCATCGTCGATGCGCTCGGCGAGCCGTACGGGATCGACACGCACCTGATCCACACGACGGCGAGCGTGGGCATCGTCACCAGCGAGGAAGCCGAGGGCGATGCCGACGCGGTGCTGCAGGCGGCGAGCATCGCGATGCACGAGGCCAAGCGCGACGGCGGCGGTCGATGCATCCGCTACTGCGCGTCGATGGGCGAGCTCGCGGCGCGGCGAGGCACGATCGAGAACGAGCTGCACATCGCGCTGTCCAACCGCGAGCTGTTCGTCGTCTACCAGCCGTTCGTGTCGATGGCCGACGGACGGGTCGCCGGCGTCGAGGCGCTGGTGCGCTGGCGCCACCCGGTCCGCGGCGTGCTGCCGCCGGGCTACTTCATCGAGGTGGCCGAGGAGAGCGGCCTGATCGGGCTGCTCGGCGAGTTCGTGCTCGGCGAAGCCTGTCGCCAGATGGCACAGTGGATCGACCAGCAAGGCGCGGCGGCACCGCCGCTGCTCGCGGTGAACCTTTCGCGCACGCAGCTGGGCGACCCGACGCTGGCCGCACAGGTCGCGGGCATCCTGGAACGGGAAGGCCTGCCGGCGGCGCGGCTGCAGCTGGAGGTGACCGAGAGCCAGGCCGCTCAGGACGAGACGGTGCAGCAGCGGCTGCGCGAGCTGAAGGCGCTCGGCGTGACGCTGGCGCTCGACGATTTCGGCACCGGCTATTCGTCGCTGTCGAGCCTGCACCAGCTGCCGGTCGACGTCGTCAAGATCGATCGATCGTTCGTGAGCCAGCTCGAATCGAGCCCGCACCACCGCGTGCTGATCGAGGCCACCGTGCTGGTCGCGAAGAGTCTCGGCATGGGCACCGTCGCCGAAGGCATCGAGACGCCCGCGCAGTACGACGCGCTGGCCGGCGGACTCGGCATCGACAAGGGGCAGGGCTACCTGATCAGCAGGCCGCTGGGCGCCGACGAACTGCTTCGCTGGCTCGACGCCAGGACCGCCGACCGGCTCGTCGAGCGCGCGACCTGCGCCAACTGAGGGTCGGGCGGGCCCGCTCGCGCTGCGCCGGCGCGGCTCAGGCGACGGTGACCGGAATCCTGCCGATGCGCGCCTGCCACTCGCGCGGCCCGGTGTCGTGCACGGACGTTCCCGCCGCATCGACGGCGACGGTGACCGGCATGTCCTGCACGTCGAACTCGTAGATCGCCTCCATGCCGAGGTCGGCGAAGCCGACGACCTTCGCGCCCTTGATCGCCTTCGACACCAGGTACGCGGCGCCGCCAACCGCCATCAGGTACGCGGCCTTGTGTCGCCGGATCGCATCGATCGCGACCGGTCCGCGCTCGGCCTTGCCGACCATCGCGATGAGGCCGGTCTGCTCGAGCATCATGTCGGTGAACTTGTCCATCCGCGTGGACGTCGTCGGGCCGGCGGGGCCGACGACCTCGTCTCGGACCGGGTCGACCGGGCCGACGTAGTAGATCACCCGCCCCCTGAAATCGACCGGCAGCGCCTCGCCCTTCGCGAGCATGTCCTGGATCCGCTTGTGCGCCGCGTCGCGCCCGGTCAGCAGCTTGCCCGACAGCAGCAGCGTCTGGCCTGGCTTCCAGGCGGCGACCTCGGCCTGCGTCAGCGTGTTCAGATCGACGCGCGTCGACGTCCGTGCGTCGGGTACCCAGTCGACCTTCGGCCACAGGTCGAGGGACGGCGGCTCGCAGTAGGCCGGCCCGCTGCCGTCGAGCACGAAGTGCGCGTGCCGCGTGGCCGCACAGTTTGGGATCATCCCGACCGGCTTGCTCGCCGCGTGGGTGGGGTACTGCGCGATCTTCACGTCCAGCACCGTCGTCAGGCCGCCGAGCCCCTGCGCGCCGATCCCCAGCGCATTGACCTTCTCGTAGATCTCGATCCTCAGCGCTTCGGTCGGGTTCGACGGCCCGCGCGCGAGCAGTTCGCTCATGTCGAGCGGCGCCATCAGCGACTCCTTCGCCAGCATCATCGCCTTCTCGGCGGTGCCGCCGATCCCGATTCCCAGGATGCCGGGGGGGCACCAGCCGGCGCCCATCGTCGGCACCGTCTTGAGCACCCAGTCGACCAGCGAGTCCGACGGGTTGAGCATCACGAGTTTGCTCTTGTTTTCCGAGCCGCCGCCCTTCGCGGCGACGGTGACGTGGACGACGGCGCCGGGCACGAGCCGGTAGTGGATCACCGCCGGCGTGTTGTCCCCGGTGCTCCTGCGGCCGAACTGCGGATCGGCGACGACCGACGCGCGCAGCAGGTTGTCCTTGTCCATGTACGCGCGCCGCACGCCTTCGTTGACCGCATCGTCGACCGAGCCGTCGAACCCCTCCCACCGGACGTCCATGCCCACGTCGAGGTAGACGTTGACGATGCCGGTGTCCTGGCAGATGGGGCGGTGGCCTTCGGCGCACATGCGCGAGTTGGTGAGGATCTGCGCGATCGCGTCGCGCGCCGCGGCGCTCTGCTCGATCTCGTATGCCCGGGCGAGATGCGAGATGAAGTCGGCGGGGTGGTAGAAGCTGATGAACTGCAGCGCCGCGGCGACCGACTCGATCAGGTCGTCCTGCTTGATGATGGCCATGGTGGATACCGTCGGGTGTGGGACCGGCGGATTGTACGGCTGCCGTTCGCCGCCGCCCGCCCGATGCCGCCCGCTGCCAGCCGCCGCTCGAAGCCCGCCGCCGCGCGAGGCCATGGCAGGCGCCGGGGCATGCGGCCCCCGGCGCGCCCCGGTCGGTAGAGTAAGGGGGAGGTAAGACCCTCGCACTATCTTCTCGCCGAACCATAGCCGGGGTGTGCCGGGGCGGCAGCGCCCGAGCCACGCCGATGTCGGCAGACCGGCGCACGCGCCGGCCCGCGCCGGGGCCGCGGCACGCGGGCCGGGGCGCGCCGTCCCGATCCGAACACATCAGGGGGAGTCCATCATGTCGAGCCAGATCGATTCGGTTCTCACGGAAGGCCGCTTGTTCGAGCCGTCCGAAGCCTTCGTCAAGCAGGCCACCGTCGCCGGCATGAAGCAGTACGAGGCGATGTGCGCGGAGGCCGAGAAGGATCACGCCGGCTTCTGGGCCAGGCTCGCGAACGAGCAGTTGATCTGGACGAAGCCGTTCACCCGCGCACTCGACGACTCGAAACGCCCGTTCTTCCGGTGGTTCGACGACGGCGAACTCAACGCGTCGGCGAACTGCCTCGACCGGCACCTGGGTACGCCGGTCGAGAACAAGACCGCGATCATCTTCGAGGGCGACGACGGCAAGGTCACCAAGATCAGCTTCAAGGCGCTGCACGAGCGCGTCTGCCGCTTCGCCAACGCGCTGAAGAAGCTCGGCTACGAGAAGGGCGACCGGGCGATCGTCTACATGCCGATGTCGATCGAGGCCGTCGTCACGATGCAGGCCTGCGCACGGCTGGGCATCACGCACTCGGTCGTGTTCGGCGGGTTCTCGGCGAAGTCGCTGCAGGAGCGCATCGTCGACGTCGGTGCGACGCTCGTCGTCTGTTCGGACGGCCAGTTCCGCGGCGGAAAGGCGCTGCCGCTGAAGCCCGCGGTCGACGAGGCGATCGCGCTCGGCGGCTGCGAGGCGGTCACGAACGTCGTCGTCTACCGACGCACCGGGCAGGACGTCGCGTGGCATCCGTCGCGCGATCGCTGGATGCACGAGATCGCGGACGGGGAGAGCGCGAACTGCGACCCGGTGCCGGTCGGGGCCGAGCACCCGCTGTTCGTGCTCTACACCTCGGGTTCGACCGGAAAGCCCAAGGGCGTGCAGCACTCGACCGGCGGCTATCTGCTGCACGCGATGCTGACGATGAAGTGGACCTTCGACCTGAAGCCGGACGACGTCTTCTGGTGCACCGCCGACGTCGGCTGGGTCACCGGCCACACCTACGTCGCCTACGGCCCGCTCGCGTGCGGTGCGACGCAGATCGTGTTCGAGGGCGTGCCGACCTTCCCGAATCCGGGCCGCTTCTGGGACATGATCGCCCGGCACAAGTGCTCGATCTTCTACACCGCGCCGACGGCGATCCGTTCGCTGGTCAAGGCGGGCGAGACCAGTCCGGAGCATCACCCGTCGAAGTACGACCTCGGGTCGCTGCGGCTGCTGGGTTCGGTCGGCGAGCCGATCAATCCCGAAGCCTGGATGTGGTACTACGAGCAGGTCGGGGGCTCGCGCTGCCCGATCGTCGATACCTGGTGGCAGACGGAGACCGGCGGCCACATGATCACGCCGCTGCCGGGCGTGCACGCGCTCAAGCCGGGTTCGTGCACGATGCCGCTGCCCGGCATCGCCGCGGCGATCGTCGACGAGACCGGCGCCGACGTCGGGCGGGGCAAGGGCGGATTCCTCGTGATCAAGAAGCCGTGGCCGTCGATGATCCGCAACATCTGGAACGACCCGGAGCGCTTCGCGAAGAGCTACTTCCCCGACGACTTCCAGGGACGCTACTACCTGGCGGGCGACGGCGCGACGACCGACACCGACGGCTACTTCTGGATCATGGGCCGCATCGACGACGTGCTCAACGTCTCGGGCCACCGGCTCGGGACGATGGAAGTCGAGAGCGCGCTGGTCGCGAACCCGCTGGTGGCCGAGGCCGCGGTCGTCGGCAAGCCCGACAGCACCACCGGCGAGGCGATCTGCGCGTTCGTGGTCCTCAAGGGCGCGCGTCCGTCGGGCGACGCAGCGGCGAAGCTCGCGAAGGAGCTTCGCGACTGGGTCGGCAAGGAGATCGGGCCGATCGCGAAGCCGAAGGACATCCGCTTCGGCGACAATCTCCCGAAGACCCGCTCGGGCAAGATCATGCGCCGGCTGCTGCGCTCGGTCGCGAAGGGCGAGGAGATCACGCAGGACACCTCGACGCTCGAGAACCCGGCGATCCTCGACCAGCTGAAGCAGAGCCTCTGAGCGTCGCGTTCCCGCGGCCTTCATCCCCGATGCGCGACGGTCGATGACGACGCTCGGACTCGTGGTGATCGGCAAGGGCGTGGTCGAGTTCGCCGCGATGCTGCTCGTCGCGCGAGGGGCGGTCCACCTGCTCAGCGCGGGGCGTCACGAGGCCAATCCGGTGTGGCGCGGCCTGTCGTTCCTGACGGCGCCGGTGCAGCGCGCGGCGCGGGCGGTGACGCCGGCCCGCGTCGGCGACCGCCACCTCGGGCTCGTCGCGTTCCTGCTGCTCTTCTGGGCCTGGGTGGTGCTGGTGATGCTCAAGGCCCAGGCCCTGGGCGCGATGCACGGGCTGGCGTGAGGGCGCGTTCGTGACGTCGGGTTCGGCGAGCTCCGTGCTCCGGCTCGCGTGGCTCAGGGGCGTCGCCCAGGCGTGCGCGCTCGTCGGGTCCTTTCCGGGCGCACGCGCCAGGGCGCTCGACGCGTGGCGACGGATCGCCGACATCGCCCCCGGCGACGCGCGTGCCCGCGCATCCGTCGGACACCTGCTGTGCGCCGAGGGCCGCGCCGCCGACGCCCTCGACTGGCTGGCGGAGGCCGCGCGCCTGGAGCCGGATTCGGCGCACCACGCGTTCAACCTCGGTTTCGCGCGCCAGGCCTGCGGCCGCGACGCGGCGGCGCTGCCTGCGTTCGACGATGCGATCCGGCTCGACCCGCGCCTGGACCGCGCGCACTACGGCCGCGCGCTGTCGCTGATCCGGCTGGGCCGCGACGACGCCGCGATCGCGTCGCTGCGGGCCACCATCTCGCTGCAGCCGATGAGCCCCTTCGGCTGGTATCAGCTCGCGCACGTCCAGCACCGCCTCGGTCAGGCGGCGCAGGTGCGCGCGACGCTCGCGAGCCTCGCGGCCTTCGAGCCCGGTGTCGCGCGCCACTGCGCGCGCGAGATCGGGCTTGCGCCGGCCACCTGAGCGGCGCGTCCCGGTGCGCCGGATCCCGCCAGAGCCAGGCGACGACGACCGCCGACGCGCGTACTGGCGCTCGACGGTGGGCGTCTCCGCGGCGATCCTCGTGGTGTGGTTCGGCGTGAGCTTCGTGCTCGTCTGGTATGCACGCGAGCTCACCTTCGACTTCTTCGGCTGGCCGTTCTCGTTCTTCATGGGCGCCCAGGGCGCGCTCATCGTCTACGTCGCGCTCATCCACTTCTACTCGCGATTCATGAACCGGCTCGACGCCCGCCATGGCCTCGCCGAGGAAGACGAGCGTTGAGCGGGCCGGCGGCGGCGCGATGAGCGCACCACGGCGTCGGCCATGAGCGCGCGTCGCGGCGCGGCGGTGTCGCCGCAGCGTCGGTTCGCGTCGCAGTTGCGGCGTGTCTACGGCTTCTACACCGGCGGCTTCGTGCTGTTCGTCGGCGCGCTCGCGATCCTCGAGTACTACGGGATGCCGCGCTCGACGATGGGCTACATCTTCCTCGCGGCGACGGTGCTGCTCTACGCGGGCATCGGCATCATGAGCCGAACCAACGACGCGAACGAATACTACGTCGCCGGTCGCAGGGTGCCCGCGATGTTCAACGGGATGGCGACCGGCGCGGACTGGATGAGCGCGGCGTCGTTCATCGGCATGGCGGGCGGCCTGTATCTGAAGGGATACGCCGGTCTCGCGTTCGTGCTCGGGTGGACCGGCGGGTACGTGCTCGTCGCGGTGCTGCTCGCGCCGTACCTGCGCAAGTTCGGCCAGTTCACGATCCCGGACTTCATCGGCGCGCGCTACGGTGGCCACGTGGCCCGGCTGACGGCGATCGTGATCGCCGTCGTCTGCTCGTTCACCTACGTCGTCGCCCAGATCTACGGCGTCGGCCTCATCACGACCCGGCTCACGCAGGTGCCGTTCGAGGTCGGCATCTGGCTCGGACTCGGCGGCACGCTCGTGTGCTCGTTCCTCGGCGGCATGCGCGCGGTCACCTGGACCCAGGTGGCGCAGTACATCATCCTCATCATCGCGTACCTGATCCCGGTCGTGTGGCTCTCGGTCCAGCAGACCGGCATTCCGCTGCCGCAGCTCGTCTACGGGCAGCAGCTCGCCAAGGTCACGAAGATCGAGGAACGGCTGCTCGCCGATCCGAAGGAGCAGGAGGTGCGGCGGCTGTTCACCGAGCGGGCGCGCGCGGCGAGCGAGAACCTCGAGGATCCGGTGTCGGCGTTCGCGAACGTGCGCGATTCGCTGCAGCGCCAGCTCGATGCGGCGCGCGCCTCCGGCGACGCGCTGCGCATCGCGAAGGTCGAGGCCGACATCGCCGCCTACCCCAAGGACGAGGCGGCGGCGCGCGCGCAGTGGAAGCGTGACGTCGAGCTCGGCGCGCAGGGCGCGCCGCTGCTGCGCCACGGCGAGCCGTTCCCGGGCGAGGACGCGCGCGCGCGCGACGTCGCGCGGCGCAACTTCCTCGCGCTGGTCTTCTGCCTGATGGTCGGAACCGCCGCGCTGCCCCACGTGCTGATGCGCTACTACACGACGCCGTCGGTGCGCGAGGCCCGGCGCTCGGTCACCTGGTCGCTGTTCTTCATCTTCCTGCTGTATTTCACCGCACCGGCGCTCGCGGTGCTCGTGAAGTTCGTCGTCTACGACGAGCTCGTCGGATCGGCCTTCGCGTCGCTGCCGGGCTGGGTATCGGCCTGGCAGAAGGTCGATCCGTCGCTGCTGAGCCTCGTCGACATCAATGCCGACGGGCTCGTGCAGCGGGCCGAGCTCGCGATCGGCGCCGACATCATCGTCCTCGCCACGCCGGAGATCGCCGGTCTGCCGTACGTCGTCTCCGGGCTGGTCGCTGCCGGTGGGCTGGCGGCCGCGCTCTCGACCGCCGACGGCCTGCTGCTGACGATCGCCAACGCGCTGTCGCACGACCTGTACTACAAGATGGTCGATCCGAACGCACCGACCGGGCGCCGCGTGATGATCTCGAAGACGCTGCTGCTCGTCGTCGCCGCGCTCGCCGCGCTGTTCGCCTCGCAGAAGCCTGCCGACATCCTGTTCCTCGTGTCGGCCGCGTTCTCGCTCGCCGCGGCCGGCTTCTTTCCGGCGCTGGTGCTCGGGATCTTCTGGAAGCGCGCGACCGGGATCGGCGCCGTGCTCGGCATGATCGCCGGCTTCGGCGTGAGCTTCGGCTACATGGCGGCCTTCCAGCCGTGGATGCGCGAGGTCTTCTTCGGCATCTCACGCGACGTGCCGACGACCGGGCTCTGGTGGGACATCGATCCGATTTCGGCGGGCGTGTTCGGCGTGCCGGTCGGGTTCGTCGTCATCGTCGTTGCGAGCCTCCTGACGCCCGCACCCAGCCGCCAGACCCGCGACATGGTCGAGCAGATCCGCTACCCTAACCTGGTGCCGGCACGGCCGGTGTCGCCGATTTGATTACAATCGGGGGTTACGGAGAGATGGATGAGCGGTTTAAGTCGCACGCCTGGAAAGCGTGTGTGGGTTCATAGCCCACCGCGGGTTCGAATCCCGCTCTCTCCGCCAGGACAGTCGCCTCGGGCAGTGCCAGGTCGCACGCCGGCTTGACGGGGATCGTCGTTCGACGCTGCCCGCCCGGGGCGGGTGCCGGGTCCCCCCGGGCGAGCATGCCCCTTCGTCCCTGATGCGGCCCTTGCCAGCGCGTGTCTCTGCAATCGTTCCCGTCTTCCGTCCAAACGCCCACGCCCGGCAGTCGGCGCGACTGGCGGCGATGGCTGCGTGCGGGTACCTGTCCGGCGCTGAGCCCCACCGCGCTGGTGGTGCTGGCAGCGTCGTGGTTCACGCTCGTGCTGAACGCCGGCTTCTGGACGGCGACGACCGGCCGTCTCGCGGCGGGCGCCGCCGGGTCGCCGTTGCTGATCGCGCAGCTCTTTGGCTTCCTGCTCTGCGTCAACGTGCTCCTGATCGGGCTTTTCCGCTTCCCCTGGGTGCTCAAGCCGGCGCTGGTCTGCCTGCTGCTGGCGTGCTCGGCGGCGGCGTACTTCATGCGCGAGTACCGGATCATGATCGACGACGACATGCTCCGAAACGTACTGCAGACCGACCGGCTCGAGGTCCAGGGCCTGCTCAGTCCGACGCTTTGGCTGACGATGCTGGTGCTCGGCGTGCTGCCGGCCGCGCTGGTCTGGCGGGCCCGGCTGCGCTGGGCCGGACCGGTTCGCACAACCCTGCAGACCGTCGGGCTCTGCGCGCTGTCGACGGTGCTCGCGCTGGCGAGCCTGGCGATCGACCTCAAGGCGGCGGCGCCGTTCATCCGCGAGCAGGGCAAGGCGCTTCGCTGGCACGCGATGCCGTTGAACCTGATGCTCGCGTCGGCCTACCTGCTGCGGGACGCCGAGGGCGTGACCTCGTCCGGGCCGCTGGAGCGGATCGCGAGCACGGTCCGGCTCGGCGCCGACGACGGCCCGCCATCGCGCAGCGTGCTGATCCTCGTCGTCGGCGAAACCGCGCGGGCGATGAATTTCTCGCTCAACGGCTATGCCCGTCCGACCAACCCGATGCTCGCGACGCTGCCGGTCACCAGTTTCACGCAGGTGTCGTCCTGCGGTACCGCGACGGCGACCTCGCTGCCGTGCATGTTCTCGGACTTGTCGCGCGCGGCGTTCGCCGGCGGCCGCGCGCGCAACCGCGAGAACCTGCTGGACATCGCGAAGCGAGCGGGGTACCGGGTGGTGTGGGTCGACAACCAGGCGGGGAGCAAGGGGGTGTCGGCGCGGGTGGAGAACCGGGTGGTGGTGGCGCCGGGGGGTGCGGGTGCAGAGGCGTCTGATCTGGAGCTGATACCGGCGTTCGAGCAGTTGCTCGGGTTGCCGGACCGGCACCTGCTGGTGGTGTTGCACCAGATGGGCAGCCACGGGCCGGAGTACCACAAGCGCTC
>JBFWSZ010000001.1:0-997274 GCA_050248115.1 Lautropia sp. | reverse complement strand
AGATTCGAAAGGCTCACGTTGCCCCTCTGCACCGGAAGACAGTCGGCAATCGTCTCGTATTGGGATGGTGTAATTTCCATCCCAATATTCTATCCTAAGCAGGGGCTGTAGTGTTAACACGCCCTAGCGGACGATGGGGGTCGTCCGGGGCGCGCCGGCCGCCGGTGCGCCGAGGCCTGCGTGCAGCCGTTGCTCGTCCGCCATCACCGGCGGCAGGTCGCTCGACAGCCCGTTGAACACGCGCTCGTGCGCCGCCGCGACCCGCGACCAGCTGAACATCGCCGTCGCCCGGCGGTGGCCACGCTCGCCGAGCCGGGCGAGCGCGGCCGGATGCTCGAGCGCCCAGCGCAGTGCCGCCAGGCAGTCGTCGACGTCGCCGCGCCGGAACAGGCGTGCGTCGTCGCCGACGACGTAGGCGTTCTCGACGATGTCGCTGCAGATGACCGGCGTGGCGAGCCCCATGTTCTCGAGGATCACCGGCGACAGCCCCTCGACGTCCGAGGGCTGCACGTATGCGTACGCGTGCTTCATCAGCGCGTGGGTGCGCGGCCCGTAGATGAAGCCCGGGAACAGGATCCGCGGATCGGCGGTGGCGCGGATCCGCTGCTCGAAGGCCGCGGGATTGGGCGACCCGCCGACGAGCACGAGCTTCTTGTCGGTCTCGAGCTTCTCGAAGGCGGGCACCAGGTACTGCAGGCCCTTGTCGGGGATGAAGCGCCCGACGAACAGGAAGTAGCCGCCGCGCTCGAGCCCGAGTTCGGCGAGGACCGAGTCGTCGGTGGCGTTCGCGTCGACCTCGCTGCCGAACGGAATGAACTCGAAGGGCTTGCGAAACCGGGCGCGGAAGATGTCGCGCACGAAGACGTTGTCGAAGATCACCTGCGTCGGCAGCCACGCGGTGAGCAGGCCCGACAGGCGCAGGTAGAGCCGCGCGTACCAGGGCCACTTGTCGCGCTTCCAGTCGACGCCGTCCTGGCTGATGAAGACCTTCTTGCCGGCAAGGCGCAGCGGCAGCGCGAAGATGCTGTTGCCGCCGTTCTGCACGTGGACGACATCGGCGGTGTCGTTGCGGATGATGTCCCAGGTCGCCTTCAGCGAATGCAGCAGCGTGTCGAAGCCCTTGCGGCGCACCGTGCTCAGGTGGCGCAGCGACACGCCGTGGAAGGTGTCGGCCAGCGGCGCCTCGCCGGGGTAGAGGCGGTTGTACGCGACGACGCTGTGACCGGCGGCGACCAGCCGCGGAAACAGCTCGGCGGCGAACTTGTCCGCGCCGGCGCAGCCCGCACGCAGCGGGATCGACCGGAATCCGAAGGCGGCAATCCGCATCTTCTGCGTCCCCTACAGGTAGTCTCGGTACGCGTCTTGCACGTACTCGCGCAGCGCAACGCGCCAGTCGCGCATCGTGTTCAGCCCGCGCAGCGCGAGCTTGCGATTCACGAGCCGTTCGGAGTCGGGGCGGGGGGCGAAGAACTCTTCGCTGAAGTACGCCGAATCGACCGGCCGGATCCGGACGCGGTCGGCGAGGCCCAGCACCGACACGAGCTCGTGCGCCACCTCGAGGCGCGAGGTGACGCCTTCGCACACCATGTTGTACAGGCCCCAGTGCTCGTGGGCGAGCAGCGCCTTCACGTTGTGTGCGAAGTCGAAGGTGTAGGTCGGCGTGCCGAGCTTGTCGTGCACGACGGCGAGCTCCTGCTTTCCATCCTTCAGTTGCCGCATCAGCTTCTGGATGAACTTCTTGTCCTTGCGCGGGCCCCCGCCCATCATCCAGCCGGCGCGGCAAATGAGGTGCCTGCGCGCGTGCTGGCCGACGAACAGTTCGCCAGCGTACTTCGAGCGACCGTAGTGACCGAGCGGGTTCGGCAGGTCCCAGTCGTCGTAGAGTTCCTTCGCACCATCGAAGATGCCGGCGGTGCTGATGTAGAGCAGCGGCACGTCGAGTGCGTTGGCGATCGCGACCGCGTTCTCGACGGCCATCGTGTTCGTCGCGTAGGCATCGTCGATGTTGCGTTCGCAGTACTCGAGATCGGTGTGCGCGCCGAGGTGGAACAGGACATCGGGCCTGAATCGCTCGACGTCCCGCCGGTAGGCGTCGAGGTCACGGAAATCCAGCAACGACAGCCACGGCTCGTTGACGTCCTTGTCGGTGCAGCGCAGGTCGAACCCGTCCGAGAACACGCGCTGGAACGCCTGCCCGAGCATGCCGCCGCAGCCGGCGATGTAGATCTTATTCAAGGAGAGCCTCTGCTTCGAATGCCGACGGAAGACCGGCCTGGCTGGCGAGGTCCTCCCCGCGGGCACTTTATCACCGCAGGCTGCGTGCACGAGGTGAATTCCGCTCGCGGGAGTTGTGCAAAATCCCGGCGTTGCGTGATGTATTCACCCGTGTCCGGGTATGTTCGATCGACGCCCCGCCTCAGGTGGTCTTCAGCGCCCACCGGATCAGCGCCGCGACGAGCGACACGGTTGCGACGCCGCCGAGCCACAGCCCGGCGAACCAGAGCCACCGGCGCGCTGCCGAGCGGGTGCGCGCGCCCGGGCGGTGCACGGTGCCGATGTCCTCGCGCGACATCAGTGGTAGCCGGCCGACGCGTCGACCTTGCCTCTGAACACCCAGTACGCATAGCCGGTGTAGGCCAGGATCAACGGGATCAGCACCGCCGCGCCCACCAGCAGGAACTTCAGGCTCGCCTCGGGGGCCGCGGCGGCCCACAGCGTCAGCGTCGGCGGAACGAGGTACGGATAGAAGCTGATCAGGATCCCGGCGAAGCAGAGCACGAAGATCGCGAGCGCCGCGAAGAACGGCTGCGCGTCGCGACCCCGCGAGAGGCCGGCGAACAGCCGCCATGCCGCGAGGCCGACGAGGCCGGGAACCACGAAGGTGAAGGCGAGCGAGGGGAGGCTGAACCAGCGCTCGAGGTACGCCGGGTTCAGGAACGGCGTCGCGATGCTCACGCCGGCGATCAGCGCCAGCGTGCCGATGGCGGTGTTCCGTGCCATCGTACGGGCCTGGTCGCGCAAGTCGCCGGTCGTCTTCAGCACCAGCCAGGTCGCCCCGAGCAGCGCGTAGCCCGTCACCAGCGCCACGCCCGTCAGCATCGAGAAAGGCGTGGCCCAGTCCCACCAGCCGCCCGCATATGCGCGCCCGTCGACCGCGATGCCCTGCACGAGTGCACCCAAGGCCACGCCCTGCGCGAACGCCGCGACGATCGATCCGACCGCGAAGGCCCAGTCCCACCAGTAGTGGCGACCCACCGCTCGCCAGCGGAACTCGAACGCGACGCCCCTGAAGATCAGGCCGAGCAGCATCGCGACGATCGGCGCGTACAGCGCCGGCATGATCACCGCGTACGCGAGCGGGAATACCGCGAAGAGCCCGCCGCCACCGAGCACGAGCCAGGTCTCGTTGCCGTCCCACACCGGCGCGACCGAGTTCATCATCACGTCGCGTTTCGCGCGTCCGCGCACGCGCAGGAACAGGATGCCGACGCCGAGGTCGAAGCCGTCCATCACCACGTAGGCGAGCACGGCGAACGCGATCAGCGCGGCCCAGACCAGCGCGAGGTCGACGTTCATCCGCGCATCCCCGCTTTCGTGATGCCGTCGGGCCCGGTCGCATGTCCGGTCGCGTGCCCGGTCGCCGGGCCGGGCGTCACGCCGGCGCTGCGCGTCGGGCCGATCGTCTCGATCGGCGTCGGCGCCCGCGGCGGGCGCTTCATCAGCGCCAGCAGGTAGACGACACCGGCGCCGAACACGACGAAGTAGACGCCGATGAACACCAGCAGCGAGGTGGCGACCGCGGGCGCTGCGAGCGGCGACGCGCTCTGCGCCGTGCCCAGCAGGCCGTAGACGGTCCAGGGCTGCCGGCCGACCTCGGTCGTGACCCAGCCGGCCACGACGGCGACGAAGCCGGCCGGCGCCATCAGGACCATCGCACGCAGCAGCATCGGGCTGTCGAAGAGGCGGCGCCGGTAGCGCAGCCAGAGGCTCCAGACGCCGATCGCCGCCATCAGCGTGCCGATGCCGACCATCAGCCGGAACGACCAGAACACGATCTCGGCCGGTGGGCGCTCGTCCCGGGGCCACGACTTGAGCCCGCGCACCGCGCCGGCGGGATCGTGGGTGAGGATCAGCGAGCCGAGGGCCGGGATCTCGAGCGCATAGCGCGTCACCTCGGCCTCGTCGTCCGGCACGCCGAACACGATCAGCGGCGCACCGTTCGGATGACTTTCGTAGTGCCCCTCCATCGCGGCGACCTTCGCTGGCTGGTGCTCGAAGGTGTTCAGGCCGTGCAGGTCGCCGGCGACGATCTGCAGCGGGGCGACGATGGCCGCCATCCACAGCGCCATCGACAGCATGCGCCGCGCGATCGCGTCCGTCTGCACGCCGCGCAGAAGATGCCAGGCCGCGACACCGCCGACGACGAATGCGGTCGTCAGGTAGGCGGCGAGCACCATGTGCACGAGCCGGTACGGGAAGGACGGGTTGAAGACGATCGCCCACCAGTCGAGCGGCACGAACTGTCCGGCCTCGTTCGTGCCGAAGCCGGCGGGCGTGTGCATCCAGCTGTTGACGCTGAGGATCCAGAACGCCGAGAACAGCGTGCCGAAGGCCACCATCAGCGTCGCGAAGAAGTGCAGCCTCGGCCCGACCTTGTCACGGCCGAACAGCATGATCCCGAGGAAACCCGCCTCGAGGAAGAACGCCGACAGCACCTCGTAGCCCATCAGCGGCCCCAGCACCGGCCCGACCTTGTCGGAGAAGACCGACCAGTTGGTGCCGAACTGGTAGGACATCACGATGCCCGACACGACGCCCATGCCGAAGGTCACTGCGAAGATCGTCTTCCAGTAGTCGAAGGCGACGAGATAGGCATCGTCGCGCCGCGCGAGCCAGAGGCCCTCGAGCACCGCCAGATAGCTCGCGAGGCCGATCGAGAACGCCGGGAAGACGATGTGGAACGCGACGGTGAACGCGAACTGGAAGCGCGCGAGATCGAGCGCGTCGAAGCCGAACATGCAGCCTCCGCAGGGACCGGAGCGGCGCGCCGGTTCCCGGCGCGCGCCGACGTCGCCGCGCCGGCCGCGCCGGATGCCTGGCACCCGTCACCGAGGCCATTGTCGATGCTCCGGCGGATCGGTGCATCGGGCGCCTGCACGCTCGACTCGGGTACGCCCGTCGGGCGCACGCAGCCCGCGCGGGGCGCTTCGCCGTCGCGATCAGCTGCCCGCGGTGCTCCGGGTGATCTGCTTGCGAAGGCGCGCGAACCGGGCTTCGACCTGGTCGCCGAACAGGGGATCGGCGGCGGCCTCCAGGTCGCGGCCCACCTGCTGCCAGTCGGCTTCGCTGAACACGCGGCCGATCTGCGGCAGGACCTCGGACTCTTCCTTCATCAGGTGGTGCCGGTAGTACACGAGATAGGTCGCCGCGGCCTGCTCGAGGTCCGCGCGGGCGACCATCGCGTCGGCGTCGATGCGGTGCAGCCTCTCGAGCAGCGCCGTGCCCGCCTGGGCGATCACGCGGTGCTCCTGGAGCAGGCGCTCGACGACCAGGCGCGCGCCCGGCTCCTTCTCGAGCAGGTGGCGAAAGCCCACGTCCTCCCGGGGATGGTGGAACGCGTCACCGTAGCCCTGGAGGTACTCGACGATGTCGGTCATCAGGCCGTAGTCGGGATCGCCGCCGTCGTGGAATGCGTCGAGCTGCCTTTCGAACAGCGCGAGCAGGCGGCCGAACTTGGCGTGCTCGGCGTGCCAGCGTACGAGCAGGTCGGACATCGTCGTGCCTTTTCGGGAGTGGGATGCGGTCGATCCTGACAGAGGGCGACCCGGCTCGCGTTGACGTTCGTCAAGCCCGCGGCCGTGCGCGGTGACGTGCGCCTGCGCGTCGTCGACGGGGGAGGCGGACTTCACGCATCGTCGGCGCGCGCCGCGGTGGCAGCGAGCTGGCGCAGCAGGTCGGCCGTCTGGCGGAGCAGGCGCGTCGCCGGCCTCGCCCTCGCTTCGGCGAGCACCAGCCGGTTGCGGATCACCGGCGGGCCGATGCCGGCCGTCGCGAGCCCGTCGCGCGACCCGGCGATCCCGAGTGCCCCGACCGGCAGGATCGTGCAGCCGACGCCGTCGCGCACGAGCGCGAGCACGGTGCGCACCGCGTTGACCTCGGCGACGACGTCGAGCGCGATGCCTCGGGCGCCGATCGACGCGTCGAGCAGCGTGCGGATCGCGTTCGGGGCGCTCGGCAGGATCAGCGGATAGCGGGGCAGCGTCGAGAGCGCGACGCGATCCGGCAGCGCGCGCTTGCGCGCCGGACCCACGAGCACCAGCCGCTCGCGGTGCAGCGTCTCGAGATTGAGCAGCGGCGAGGTCGGCGGATCGTAGAGCAGTGCCAGGTCGATCCGTCCCGCGACCAGCGATTCACGCAGCGAGACGCTCAGCGCCTCGGACACGGTGATCACCGCGCGCGGGAACGTGCGCCTGAAGCGCCGGATGAGTCCGGTCGCGAGCACCTGCGCGAGGCGCGGCGGCAGCCCGACGACGACGCGCCCGCCGGGGCTGGTACCGCGGTCGTCGAGCTCGTCGCGCGTGCGTCGCGCCAGCGCGATGAGCTCGCGGGCCCGCGCCTGCAGCAGTCGTCCGGCTTCGGTCGCGACCACGCCGCGGCCGTTGCGCTCGAGCAGGCGCTGGCCGAGCTCGGCTTCGAGCTGCGCGATGCGCCGGCTGAGCGTCGGTTGCTGGAGGTTCAGCGCGGTGGCCGCCGCGCTGACGCTGCCGGCCTCGACGACGCGATCGAACATCGCGAGGTGCTCGAGGTTCAGCAGCGCGCCGGGCAGGATCCTCGCCCTGGCGCCCGCCGCGATCCCTGGCGCGTCGGACGGCCCGGGTGCGCTAGGCGTGTCGGTCGCGGTTCGGGCGGCGGGCGATGCCATGGCGGGCAGGGGAGGCGGCGGGGACGGCTGATGGGACGGCTGATGGGACGGCGGGCAGGGTGCCTCGCCATGATATGCGCGATACGTATCGCTGATATGCGAAGCATGCATGGCCGAAGGGCGGGTCGTCGCGGATCATGCCGGTTCGCCCCATCGCGACAGCGGCCCGACGCCGATCGCCCCGATCCGGTTTCCCGCGGTGCACGAACGGCATCGTCCGAACCGCCCGATATCGCCCGCACGCCCCGACCCGAATGCCCCGACCCGAATGCCCCGATTCGAATGACCCGACCGGAATGACCCGACCGGAATGACCCGACCAGAAACCGACCGGGTGCCGACGTGGCACCCGCACCCCTCGACGCCGCGTGTCGCGCTGCCGGCCGGCGCCTGCGATGCGCACTGCCACGTGTTCGGTCCGCTCGCGCGCTATCCGTTCTCGGCCGACAGCCGGATCCGTCCCGGCGACGCGCCGATCGAGCAGTTGCTCGCGCTGCATCGCCTGCTCGGCATCGAGCACTGCGTGATCGTGCAGTCGGCGGTGCACGGCACCGACAACTCGGTCGTTGCCGACGCGATCGCACGCACCGGCGGGCGCTACCGGGGCATCGCGCTCGTCGACGCGGACGTCTCCGACGCCGAGCTGAGGCGGCTGGACGCGGCCGGATTCCGCGGCGCGCGCTTCAACTTCATGACGCACATCCCGCGCCAGGCGCCGATCGAGTCGGTGCTCGCGCTGGCGCGCCGGCTCGAGCCGATCGGGTGGCACCTGCAGATCCATTGCGAGCCGCCGCTGCTCGACGCGATGGCGCCGTTGCTGCGCCGCTCGCCGGTGCCGGTGGTGATCGACCACATCGCGCGCATCGACGCGTCGCAGGGGGTCGGGCAGCCGCAGTTCCGTGCGCTCTGCGCGCTGATGGACGACCCGCGCTTTCACGTCAAGGTCAGCGGCTGCGAGCGGATCACCCGCGAGGGCTGGCCATACCGGGACGCGACGCCGTACGCGCGACTGCTCGTCGAGCGCTGGCCCGATCGCGTCTTCTGGGGCACCGACTGGCCGCACCCGAATTTCGACGGCGATCCGCCGGATGACGGCCTGCTGGTCGACAACCTCGAGCGCATCGCCCCGAGCGCCGACCACCTGCGGGCGCTGATGGTCGACAACCCGGCGCGCTTCTACGGATTCGATCGGCGCGCGGTCGGCGCGGTGGCCGATGGCGGCGCGGTGCACGATGTCTGAGCGCCCGACGCCCGACGACGGCACGCGGGGGCCGGCCGCTCGGCCCGCCGCGACATCCGACCCGAAACCCGACCCGAAACCCGACCCGAAACCCGACCCGAAACCCGACCCGACACCCACCGCGGCGGGCCGGCGCATGGCGGGCAAGGTCGCGCTCGTGACCGGTGCCGGTTGCGTCGGCCCGGGTTGGGGCAACGGGCGGGCGACCGCGGTGCGGCTCGCGGCCGAAGGGGCACGCGTGTTCGCGCTCGACCGCGAGCCGGCGCGCCTGGCCGAGACGATCGAGCGTGCCCTCGCCGACGGCGTCGCCGCGGATGCGTTCGCGACCGCGGCCTGCGACGTGACCGACGCGGCGTCGGTGGCCGACGCGGTGCGTCGCTGTGTCGATCGCTTCGGCCGGATCGACGTGCTGGTGAACAACGTCGGCGGGTCGGCGCCCGGCGGCCCCGTCGAGATGAGCGAGGCGGTCTGGGATTCTCAGGTCGACTTCAACCTGAAGAGCGTGTTCCTGACCTGCAAGCACGTGTTGCCGATCATGGTGCGTCAGGGAAGCGGCGCGATCGTGAACCTCGCGTCGACCTCGGGCCTGCGGTGGACCGGCGCGGCGCAGGTCGCGTACGCGGCGACCAAGGCCGGCGTGATCCAGCTTTCGAAGGTGCTGGCGGTGCAATACGCGCCGCATCGCATCCGCGTCAATACCGTCGTGCCGGGGCAGTTGCATACGCCGATGGTCGAATCGCGGCTCGCCGGACAGCGGGCAGGCGGCGACGTCGACCGCCTGCTCGCGCAGCGGCTCGCGCGGATACCGCTCGGCTTCATGGGAGACGGCCGGGACACCGCGAACGCGGTGCTGTTCCTCGCGTCCGACGAGGCGCGATTCGTCACCGGTACCGAACTCGTCGTCGACGGCGGCATGACCGCGCGCTGCGACTGATCCACTTGAAACCGTCAGTACCTACACGAGGAGACGAGACCATGAGCAACCCCGTCAACGTTCACCGGACCCTGGCGGAGGCGACGCGCGCAACGCGCTCGCGCGTCGGTGCGGCGCGCCCGCGTCGTGCCGCGGCGTCGCGAGTCGTGCTGGTGGCGCTGCTTGCGTGCGCGAGCGTCGTGCCGGCGCTGGTGGCGCCGACGCCGGCACGGGCGGATTCGACGACGCGCATCGTCGTGTCGTTCCCGCCGGGTGGCCCCGTCGACATCGTCGCGCGCACGCTCGCCGAGCAGCTCGGCAAGGAGCTGGGCACGCGGGTGA
This sequence comes from Lautropia sp., assembly GCA_050248115.1. GTDB lineage: Bacteria > Pseudomonadota > Gammaproteobacteria > Burkholderiales > Burkholderiaceae_E > Lautropia. The sequence continues at coordinate 987,857 of JBFWSZ010000001.1, read as the reverse complement.
TCGTCGAGAACAAGGCCGGCGCGAACGGCGCGATCGGCGCGGATGCGGTGGCCCGTGCCGAGCCCGACGGCGGCACGCTGTGGATCACCAGCGTCGGTGCCGCCGCGATCAACCCGAGCCTGTACCCGAAGCTCGCCTACGACATGAAGAAGGATTTCGCGCCGGTCTCGCTCGTCGTCAACAACGTCGAGGTGATGGTCGTCAGGCCCGATCGATCGCCGGCCGACGTCAAGGCGATGCTCGCGGCCGCCAAGTCGTCCGGCAAGCCGCTGACGCTCGCGTCTTCCGGCGTGGGCAGCATTCCGCATTTCGTGATGGAGCAGCTCGCCGACGCGAGCGGTGCACCGATCACCCACGTGCCGTACAAGGGTGCGGCGCCCGCGATCACCGACGTGATGGGCGGGCAGGTCGACGCGTTCTTCGGCGACGTCCCGGGCCTGATCGGCCATATCCGCGGCAAGCGCCTGAAGCCGGTCGCGCTCGCGGCCGACAAGCGCCACCCGCTGCTGCCCGACGTGCCGACGCTCGGCGAACTCGGCATGCCGGGCATCGATTCGGACAACTGGTACGCGCTGTTCGTCCCCGCGAAGACCGATCCGGCGGTGATCGAGAAACTCAACGCGGCGGTCCGCAGGTCGATCGCCGATCCGTCGATCAACGCCAAACTGGCCGCGACCGGCGCCGAGCCGAAGTCGTCGACGCCTCGCGAGCTCGCCGCGCTGCTCGAGCGCGACACCGCCAAGTGGAAGAAGCTCATCGAGTCCAAGGGGATCACCGCGCAGTGAGCCGGGCGATCGACGCGGACGGCGGGGTCGACGAGGCGCGGCCGGGGCGCTGGCTCGGCCTGTGGCGAGCACCGGGGTCGGCCGGCGGCACCGGATCGTGGCGCTCGCTCGACGGCAGCCTGGTGTACCGCTACGGCACGCCCGACGACGACACGCCGCGCGACGCCGGCGCCGTCCTGACGCTGCTCGAACCGGTGCTCGAGGTCGCCGGCGCGTCGGCTGCACGGGTGGCGCGCTGGCACTACGTGGTCGAGACCGACGTCGAGCCGTCGGCGCAGGCCGACTTCGATGCGTGGTACACGCAGGAGCACATGCCGGGGCTGGCGGCGGTGCCGGGCGTCGTGCGCGCGCGTCGCTTCCGCGCATGGACGCCGGCCGCCGGCGGCGGGCACGCGGCGCCGGCGCCGAACGCGGGCGGCGGCATGGACGGCGGCGCGGACGGCCTCGGCGCGGCGTCGCCCCGCTGGATCGCGACCTACGACCTCGCCGAGCGCGAAGCGTTCAACTCGCCGCCCTGGCTCGCGGTGCGCGCGACGCCGTGGAGTTCGCGCGTGCGGCCGTCGTTCAGGAACACCCGCCGCACGATGTTCGCGCGGATCGACTGAGACCCGCGGATTCGCGTCGCGAGCCGGTGCCGGTATCGGTGCCGTTGCTACAATGGCGCGCCAGATGAACTTCCCGATCGCACCTGCGCCACGCAGGAAAGTCGCCAGGGCTCGTCCGTGACGAGCGTCGGGCAGTCGCTGCGCGATTTTTTCGCGGTATCGCCGCTGCGACACGCGCCGTTCCGCCGCTTCTACCTCGGCTCCGCGGGGTCGGCGCTCGGCTTCACGATGCTGGTGACGGCGTCGGCCTGGCTGATGGCCACGCTGACGCCCTCGGCGCTGATGGTCGCGCTGGTGCAGAGTGCGAGCACGCTGCCCACGCTCGCGTTCGGCCTCGTCGCCGGCTCGCTCGCCGACCTCGTCGACCGCAAGCGGGTGATCCTGTCCACGCAGGTGATCATGATCGCGAGCGGCGTCGCGCTGGGGCTGCTCACGATGGCCGGGTGGATGAACCCGATCGGCCTGCTGCTGTTGATCTTCCTGCTCGGCACGGCCTTCACGTTCTACCTGCCCGCGCAGAGCGCGAGCATCAACGAGCTGGTCTCGCGCGCGGACCTGCCGCGCGCGGTCGCGCTCGGCGCGGTCGCCTTCAACCTCGCGCGCGCGGTCGGCCCGGCACTCGCCGGCGTCATCGCCGCCTGGCGCGGCACCGCGCCGGCGATGCTCTTCGCGGCCGCCTGCTTCGTCGCGATGCTGTTCGGCGCCCGCTCGGTCAAGCGTCCGACGATCGCGCTGCCCGGCGTGCCGGAGACGATCCTGTCGGGCGTGATGACCGGCGTGCGATTCGCGCGGCATTCGGACGCGATGCGCTCGTTCCTGATCCGCAACCTCAGCTTCGCCGCGTGTGCGAGCGCGCTGTGGGCGCTGCTGCCGGTGATCGCACGCGACCAGCTCGGCTTCGGCGCCGGCGGCTACGGCCTGCTGTTCGGCATGTTCGGCGGCGGCGCGGTCGTCGCGGCATTCCTGATGCCCGGCCAGCTGCAGAAGCGCTCGCTCAACACCGTCGTGACCTTCAGCGTGCTGGTGTGGACGGTCGCGGTGCTGGTCGTCGCGGCGAGCGAGTTGGCGGTCGTCGCCCTTGCCGGCGCCGCGGGCGCCGGCGCGGCCTGGGTCGGCACGCTGGCGAGCCTGGGTGCCGGCACCCAGAGCACCGCGCCGGCCTGGGTGCGCGCGCGCGCGGTGTCGATCAACCTGATCGCGGTGCAGGCGAGCCTCGCGATCGGCAGCGCGCTGTGGGGCGCGCTGGCGAACGTCGTCGGGACCCAGCTGACGCTCGCGGCTTCGGCCGGCGCGATGCTGCTGCTGCACGTGCTCAACCGCAAGGTCCGGGTCGAGCTCGGCGAGGAGGCCGACGTCACCCCGTACGCGCAGCTGCCGGAACTCGGCATCAAGGCCGAACCGATGCCCAACGACGGGCCGGTGCTCGTGCAGATGGAGTACCGGATCGATCCGGCGGACGAAACCGCGTTCATCCACGCGATCCATGCGGTCGAGGACACGCGTCGGCGCAACGGCGCGAGCTCGTGGCGCGTGTTCCGCGACCTGGGCGAGGACGGCAAGTTCGTCGAGCGCTACATCATCTCGTCGTGGGCCGAGTACGTCCGCCTGCGCTCGCGCATGACGATCGCCGATCGCCGCGTGCAGGAGCGTGTCCACAAGCTGCAGCGCCCGGGCATCGAGATCCGCATCTCGCGGCTCATCGGCGTCGACCTGGACGACGTGCCGGACGAGGACGTGCTGTCGCGGCCGGTGTTCGGCGGGGTCGCACCGGTGCCGACGTCGGGGGCGGTCGTCGCCGGCGCGGCCGGGCCCGTCGGGGCCGGCGGGGCGCGCCAGGGGCCGGGCGTACGGGAGGCCGACGGCGTGACACCGCCCGGTGGCGACGCGCGCGCCACGCCTTCCGCCGCCGCGGATCGTGCGACGCGCGACTAGCCGGAACAGGTCATGATCAGCTGACCGGATCGGCGATCGGCTGCGCGTGCCGGCGCGCTTGCGCCGGCTCGTGCGAGGGTTCGTGCGAGGGTTCGGTCCGAGGCGTCGGTGCGCGCCGGGGCGAATCGGTCCCGGCATGCCGGGTGGGCATCGCGAACACCGCGAGGCCGCTGACCGCCTCCATCGAGCGTATCGTCAACGCGCCGGCCTGACCGGCGCAGGGCGTCTCGAGCACGTGATTGGCCGGGAGCGCCTGCCAGCCCGCGTCGTTGTCGTCGAGCGGCTCGCTGACGACGACGGTCGCGTCGCCGGTGCGGCGATACCAGACCGACGGGGGAACCGGGTCGCTCGCGTAGCGAAAGACCGTGAGCCGCCTGCCGTCGGTCAGCGCGGCCGCGAAGCGCAGCGGCGCGGTGATGCCGGCGGCCGACATCTCGTCCTGCACCCGCGCCAGCGTCTGCGCGATTGCCGCGGCGGGCCCGTCGTGCTCGATCGCGGCGAGCGCGATCAGGAAGATCGCCTCCGAATCGGTGCCGCCGCGCCGGTGCGGGTAGAGGTCGTCGGGAATCATCGACTCGATGCGCCGGCGCACCTTCGCGAACTCGCCGATCTGCCCGTTGTGCATGAACAGCCACGGGCCGACGCTGAACGGATGGCAGTTGTCGCGGGACGTGCCGGCGACGGTCGCGGCGCGCACGTGCGCGAGGAAGGTCTGCGCCTTCAGTTGCGCGCACAGCGACAGCAGGTTCTGGTCGGACCACGCGGGTGCGATCTCGCGATATACCCCGGGCATCTCGCGATCGCCGTACCAGCCGATGCCGAAGCCGTCGCCGTTGGTGGCCGTCTTGCACTGCGCGGCGTGAAGCGACTGGTGGACGAGCGAACGGGCGGGCTTCGTGACGACCTCCTCGAGGCGAACGGGCACACCGGTGTAGGCAATCCAGCGACACATGCTGGCATTCTAGGGTCGAGGTGTCGCATGCGCGAGACCGTGTGTCGTGCGCGGTACACCGTCGGAGCGAGCCGCGGCGCCCTACCGGCGCCGCGAGCCCGTGAGCACGTGCGTCAGACGCCGGATCCGCGGGGGCGATCCGTCGAACGGGTGCGCGCGCGTGCCGGATCGGTCTCGCGGATGAAGTCGCCGTCGAGCACCTCGCCGCGGCCGCCGCGGCCGCCGCCCGGGGCTGCGGCGCCGCGCGCCCCGGCGCCCTGGGCCGCGTCGTGCGCGGCCTGCTGCATGCGCGCCATCTGCTGGCGAAGGTCGGCGCGCAGTGCCCTGGTCTTCCACCAGAACCAGCCGCCGGCCACCAGCCCCGCGGCGAGCAGCACCGAGAAGACGACGACCGAGAAGAACAGGCCGGCCAGGAGGATGACGCCGCCGGCGATCATCGCGAGCGCCCGTCCGACGGGCCCGATCGGGCGCCCGGCGGGCAGGCCGCCCGGCGCGCCGCCGTGCAGGTGCTGGAACTGGATGCGTGCTCTCATGCGTTCATTATCCCCCGATTCGGGTCCTGGCCGGCGCCGATCCCCTGCCGCGGGCCCGCGTATCGCGTGCACCCGGATCCCGCGGCGACGCAGGCGTCGGTCCGGTGGTCGTCAGTCGGGGTAGATCTCGTCCGACTCCCGGTCCCATCGCCTGCTCCAGGTCGGCAGGATGTCGCCGGCGGCGGCGGTCGCCGAATGCACCGCCCGCGCGATCGCGCGAGACAGGCACAGCGCCGCGGCGTGCCCGATCAGCAAGGTGTCCATCGGGGGATCGGCGAGCGCGCGCGCGCAGGTCGCGGCCGCGAACACGAGGTCGCCGTCGAAGGGGGTGTGCGCAGGGACCAGCGCGCGTGCCATGCCGTCGTGCGCGGCGATCGCGAGCCGCTTGGCCTGCGCCTTCGTGAGCACCGCGTCGGTCGCGACGATCGCGATCGTCGTGTTCGTCCCGGCACCGTGCTTCGCGCCGGCGCGGCTGAACGCCTCCATCTTCAGGCTGTGCGGCACGATGAGGGGCGCGGTCCTCACGCACACGCCGAGCCCGCCGAACTCGTCGCCGACCTCGAAGGGCGCCGCCCAGAAATGCGGGCGCTCGGGAACGTTGGTGCTGCCGTGCGCATTGACCGCGACCAGCGCGCCGACGGTGTGGCCGCTGTCGAGCACGACCGAGGCCGAGCCGAGGCCGCCCTTGAGATCGGCGATCGTCGCGCCGGTGCCGGCGCCGACGGAGCCGAGCGCGAAGTCGATCTGCGCGGCCGAGAGCGCCGCCGCGCCGAGCGCGGGGTAGGGATTCGTCTTCCAGCGCTTGTCGCCGCCGTTCAGCAGGTCGAAGAGGATCGCGGCCGGCACCAGCGGCACCCGCGCGGGGCCCACCGGGAACCCGATGCCGGCGCGATGCAGGCTGTCGGCGACGCCGCTCGCCGCGTCGAGCCCGAAGGCCGAGCCACCGGCCAGCACCAGCGCGTCGATGGTCTCGACGACCTGTTCGGCCGCGAGCAGGTCGGTCTCGCGCGAGCCCGGGGCGCCGCCCATCACGTGTGCCGCCGCGACGAAAGGCCGGTCGCCGACCATCACCGTGACGCCGGACTTGAGGCGGTCGTCCTGTGCGTTGCCGACGTAGAGGCCGGGGACGTCGGTGATGAGGTTTCGGGTGCCGCGCTTCATCGGGCTCGTATCATGGATGTGGCTGCCTTGGGTCAGTCGAATGCGAGGCGCGGCGTCGCGGCGAGCAGCGCCCTGGTGTACTCGTGACTCGGCGCCTGCAGCACGGCCTCGGTCGGGCCTTCCTCGACGATTTTGCCAGAGCGCATCACCATCACGCGATCGGTGATCGCGCGCACAACACCCAGGTCGTGCGAGATGAACAGATAGGCGAGCCCCATGCGCCGCGACAGGTCGGCGAGCAGGTCGAGGATCTGCGCGCGGATCGACACGTCGAGCGCCGACACGGCCTCGTCGAGGATGATCAGCGCCGGCTCGATGATCAGCGCGCGCGCGATCGCGATGCGCTGGCGCTGTCCGCCGGAGAACTCGTGGATGTACTTGCGCGCGTCGGTCGGCGCCATCCCGACGCCGGTCAGCGCCTTGTCGATCGCCGCGCGTCGCGCGGCGCCTTGCGGGGGCGAGTCGAGCAGGTGGAAGGGCTCTGTGATCAGCGTCTCGACCCGCTGGCGTGGATCGAAGGAGCCGTACGGATCCTGGAACACGACCTGCATGTGGCGGCGAAGGCTGCGATCGACGCGTCCGCGCGCGACGACCTTCTCGCCGAAGAGCCGCACCTCGCCGCCCTGCAGCGGCTCGAGTCCGAGCAGCGCGCGCGTCAGCGTCGACTTGCCGCAGCCGCTCTCGCCGACGAGGCCCAGGCTCTCGCCCTCGTGCAGGTCGAAACTCACCGAATCGACGGCACGGAACGGCTTCGCGCCGGCAAGGAGCGAGGTGCGCCGCGTCGCGTACTCGCGCACGAGGCCGCGGACCTCGAGCAGCGGCTTCGATCCGGTCCTCGCCTCGCGCGCCGGCCGATGGCCCGATGCCTCGATCAGCGCCTGCGTATAGGGGTGGCGCCGTGCCCTGAACACCTCGCGGGTGGGTCCGGTCTCGACGATCCGGCCCTTGCGCATGATCGCGATCCGGCTCGCCATGCCGGCGACGACGGCGAGATCGTGGGTGATCAGCAGCAGGCTCATGCCGTCCTCGTGCGCGAGGCGCCGCAGCAGCGCGAGGATCTGCGCCTGCGTCGTCACGTCGAGCGCGGTCGTCGGTTCGTCGGCGATCAAGAGGCGCGGGCGAAGCGCGATCGCCATCGCGATCACGACCCGCTGGCGCTGGCCCCCGGAGAGCTCGTGCGGGTAGCGCCCGGGCGGGAAGCGCTGGGCGTCGAGGCCGACGCGCTCGAGCACGCGCCGGGCGGTGTCGGCCGCCTCGGCGCGGCTGGCGGCGCCGTGGATGCGGATCGTCTCCATCACCTGCGCGCCGATCGACTGAACCGGGTTCAGCGCCGTCATCGGCTCCTGGAACACCATCGCGATGTCGCGCCCTCGGCGCTCGCAGAGCTGCGACTCGGTCAGCGTCGCGAGGTCGGTGCCGTCGAAGACCGCGCGTCCGCTCAGCCGCGCCGCGTCGGGCAGCAGGCGCAGCGTCGAATACCCGGTCATCGACTTTCCCGATCCGCTTTCGCCGATCAGCCCGACGATCTCGCCGGCGCCGACCTCGAAGTCGATGTCGTCGAGGATGCGCTGTTCGCCGATGTCGAGCGACAGGCGCTCGAGCGAGAGCAGCGGCGTCGTCACGAGGCGCGCTCGCGTCGCACGCGCGGGTCGAGCGCGTCGCGCAGGCCGTCGCCCATCAGGTTCAGGCCGAGTACCGTCAGCACGATCGCCAGCCCCGGGGCGAGCGCGAGGTGCGGCGCGAACGAGATCATCGTCTGGCTCTCGGCGAGCATGCGGCCCCAGCTCGGCGTCGGCGGCTGCGCGCCGAGCCCGACGTAGGACAGTCCCGCCTCGGCGAGGATGCCGAGCGAGAACTGGATCGTGCCCTGCACGATCAGGAGGTTCAGGATGTTCGGCAGGATGTGCTCGGCCGATATGCGCGCGGCGCCCTTGCCGGCGACGCGGGCGGCCATCACGAAGTCGCGCGTCCACAGGCTCAGCGCCGCGCCGCGCGCCAGCCGGGCGAATACCGGGATGTTGAAGATCCCGATCGCGAGGATCGCATTGGTCGCCGAGGGTCCGAACACGGCGGTGATCAGGATCGCGATCACCAGTGCCGGGAACGCGAACACGAGGTCGTTCGCGCGCATGATGAGTTCGTCGACCACGCTGCCGCGGCGCGCCGCCGCCGCGAGCCCGAGCGGCACGCCGACCAGCATGCCGATGCCGACCGCGAGCACCGCGACGGCGATGGAGGTGCGCGCGCCGACCATCAGCATCGAGAACACGTCGCGGCCGAAGTGATCGGTGCCGAGCCACCACTGCGCCGACGGCGGTTTCAGCTTGTTCGCGATGTCGAGCCTGGTGACGTCGAAGGGGGTCCACGCGAAGGAGGCGAGCGCCGCACCGACGAACAGCGTCGCGAGCAGCGCGCCGATCGCGAGGCTCTTCGATCGCGTCGCCTTCATCTCGCCGGCGTCCGTCTCATCGGCCGCGTGCCCGCAGCCGGGGGTCGACCCACGCGTACAGGATGTCGACGACGAAGGTGACGCTCACGACCGCGAACACCAGCAGCATGATCACGCTCTCGACGACGATCAGGTCGCGCTGGCTGATCGCCTGGAACACCAGCCGTCCGAGGCCGGGCAGGAAGAACACGTTCTCGATGATGATCGCGCCGGCCAGTAGGAACGAGAACTGCAGCCCCAGGATCGTCAGGACCGGGATCATCGCGTTGCGCAGCGCGTGGCGCCACAGTGCCTGTCGGCGCGACAGCCCCTTCGCGCGCGCCGTGCGCACGAAATCCTCCGACATCGTGTCGAGCAGCGACGAGCGCATCACGCGCGCGAGGATCGACGCCTGCGGGAGCGCGAGCGCGATCGCCGGCAGCGTCAGCGACCTGAGCCCGCCCGCGATGCCGTCGAGGCTTCCCGCCCCCCAGCCGGCGAACCCGCCCGCCGGGAACCAGCCGAGCTTCACCGCGAACACCAGCACCAGCAGCATCGCGAACCAGAAGTTCGGCACCGCCACGCCGAGCTGCGTCACACCCATCACGCCGGCGTCGGCGAGCGAGCCGCGCCGGCTCGCGGCGAGGATGCCCGCGGGGAACGCGATCAGCGTCGACAGCGTGAGCGCGTAGATCGCCAGCGGCAGCGAGATCGCCAACCGGTCCGCGACCATGCCGGCGACCGGCGTGCGGTACGTGTAGGACACGCCGAAGTCGCCGCGCAGCATGCCGCCGACCCAGCCGAGGTAGCGCGCGGGTCGGGACGCGTCGAGGCCGAGCTCGGCTCGAAGCGCCGCCACCGTGTCGGGCTGCGCGTTCAGCCCGAGCATGTACGACGCCGGATCGCCGGGCACGATCTCGATCGCGAAGAAGATCACGAGGCTCGCGGCGGCCAGGCTCAGCGCCAGCGCCGCGAAGCGCCGGGTCGCGTAGCTCAGCACGCCGGCACCGGCCGGCCGGGCGCGCCTCCTGCCGCGCGCGTCGCCGTGGCGCTCAATCCTTCCAGCTGACGGCCGTCATGTCGTTGGCCTGGGTCGGCATGTTCTCCCAGAGGCCGTCGATCTTCGCGTCGGCGACGCCGGTCTTCGCGAGCTGGAACAGGAAGCCGTTGACGTAGTCGTCTGCGATCTTCGTCTGCATCCGCTTCAGGATCTCGTTGCGCCTGGCATCGTCGTTGACCGTCGTCAGCTCCTTCGCCATCGCCTGCACTTCCTTGCCGTCGTACTGGAAGTAGTAGTTCGGGTTCGCGTAGATGCCGATGTCCATCGGCTCGGTGTGCGACACGATCGAGAGGTCGTAGTCCTTGCCCTTGAGCACCTGCTCGAGCCACTGCGCCCACTCGAGGTTCGTGATCTCGGCCTTGATGCCGACGGCGCGCAGCTGGGCGGCGATGATCTCGCCGCCGCGGCGCGCATAGGGCGGCGGCGGCAGCTTGAGCGTGGTGGTGAAGCCGTCGGCCAGCCCCGCCTCCTTCAGCAGCGCCTTCGCCCTGGCCGGATCGTAGGCGGATTTCGCGGTCAGGTCGGCGTAGGCGGGGTGGTGCGGCGCGAAGTGCGTGCCGATCGGCGTGCCGTAGCCGAACATCGCGCCGTCGATGATCGCCTTGCGGTCGATCGCGTGCGAGATCGCCTCGCGCACACGGACGTCGTCGAAGGGCTTTCGCCGGTTGTTGGTCGCGAGGATCGTCTCTCCCTCGGTGCTGCCGACGATGACCTTGAACCGCTTGTCGTTCTTCAGCTGCGCGAGGTTCTCCGGGGCCGGGAAGACCGGGAACGCCTGCACGTCGCCGGCCATCAGCGCGGCGAAGGCGGCGGTGGGGTCGGAAATGAACTTGAAGGTGACCTTGTCGAGCTTGGCCGGCGTGCCCCAGTAGTCCTTGTTCCGCACGATCTCGACCCGGTCGCCCTGCACCCAGTTCGAGAAGCGGAACGGCCCGGTGCCGACCGGCTTCTTCTTCGCGTCGTCGATCGACTTCGGCGACACGATCACCGCGTCGCCCCAGGCCATGTTGAACAGGAAGCCGCCGTTGCTCGCCTTCAGCCGGACCTTGACGGTGGCGGGATCGACGACCTCGACCGAGTCGATGCCGGCGAACAGCGCCTTCTGCGCATTGGTGCTCTTCTCGGCACGGGCGCGGTCGAGCGAGAACTTGACGTCGTCGGCGCTCATCGGCGAGCCGTCGTGGAACTTGACGCCCTGCTGGAGCTTGAAGGTGTAGGTCAGGCCGTCGCCGGAGACCTCCCAGGACTTCGCGAGCGCCGGCTTGATGGTGCCGTCGGCCGAGAATCGGGTCAGCCCCTCGAACACGTTGGCGTAGACGACCTCGTCGATCGCGGCGGCCGCGCCGGCGGTCGGGTCGAGGTGCGGTGGCTCGAGCTGCATGCCCAGCGTCAGATCGGTGCGCGCGGCCATCGCGGTGGCGGGGGTCAGCATCGCGACCGAGAAGGCGACGGCGGCGAGGCCGGCCGTCAGCGATCGCAGGATCGCCTGTATCGGTTGATTCGGGCGGGCGGTGGGCATCGGGGCATCTCCGTCGGTGGACGCGGGTCGTGCGGATCATAGCGCAGCCGCGATGCCGGCGGCGCCCCGCGTGCCGGGCGGGGGCGCGAAACGGCGGACGGATTTCGGTAGCATTGCCCGGCGGCGTGTCCGACGCCGCGTCCCACCGGAGCACGACGACGCCCTCCCGACACCCAGCCCGGCCGACACCGGCCGGCACGGCCGCCACCACCCCAGGTCGCGGCGCCGACGCGGGCGCGCTGCGCTGGTTGATGCTGTTCGGCGTCTGGCTGCTCTACTGCGCGTTCGGGCTCGTCGTCACCAGCCTCGCGCCGCTGGTCGGCCCGATCGTCGAGTCGCTCGGCCTGAGCCACGCTCAGATGGGCAGCGTGCTCGGCGCGTGGCAGCTCGTCTACATCGTGTCCTCGGTGCCCTGCGGGGTGCTGCTCGACCGGCTCGGCGCGCGCTTCGCGCTGCTCCTCGCCGCGCTCGTGATCGCGGCGTCGGCCGCCGGCCGGGCGCTCGCCGGCGGATACGTCGAGCTGCTGCTCGCCGTGATGCTGTTCGGCCTCGCGGGCCCGATCGTGTCCGCCGGCGCGCCGAAGGTGATCGCGCAGTGGTTCGAGGGGCGCGACCGGGGGCTCGCGATGGGCATCTACATGACCGGGCCGTCGATCGGCGGCGTCGTGTCGCTGATGCTCACGCACTCGGTGCTGATGCCGGCGTTCTCGGGCGAATGGCGAAGCGTGCTGCAGCTGTGGGCCGGGTTCGCGCTCGGTGTGGGCCTCTTGTGGTTCGCGATCGCCAGCGCGCCGCGCGCGCGCGCGATGGAGCGCGACGAGCGCACGCAGAAGCGCCCGCCGCAGCGCGAGACGATCGCGACGCTGCTGCGCGACCCGACCGTCCTGCTGATGCTCGCGATGAGCGTCGGCGTCTTCATGTTCAATCACGGCCTCAACAACTGGCTGCCCTCGATGCTGGCGAGCGAGGGCATGACCCCGACGCAGGCCGGGTACTGGGCGTCGATCCCCACGCTGATCGGCATCGTCGGTTCGCTGACGATCCCGCGGCTGGCCACCCCGGGCCGGCGCTTCACGATCCTGCTGCTGCTCGCGCTCGCGGCGACCGCGGCGACCTTCCTGCTGCACTCGCATTCGCGTCCGGTGCTGCTGGCGGGACTGCTGATGCAGGGCATCGCCCGGTCCGCGCTGATGACGGTGCTGATGCTCGCGCTGATCGAGCTGCCGGCGATCGGCGCGCGTCATGCGGGCATCGCCGCAGGACTGTTCTTCGCCGCGGCCGAGGTCGGCGGCGTCCTCGGCCCGGTCAGCCTCGGTGCGCTGTACGACCTGACCGGCGGCTTCGACGCGGCGCTGCACCTGCTGAGTGCGGTGACGATCGGGCTGTGCGTCGGTGCGGTGCTCCTGCGACGGGCGGCGCGCCGCGGCGGCGTGCGCGACGGCGTGGGGCAGGTCGAGCCGAAGGACGCGCGCCCTTAGCGCCGGCAGGCGCTAAGCGGCGGCCTGCAGCCGCCGCTGCTCCTTCATCCACAGCGACAGCACGCGGTCCATCGTGTCGACGTGCAGCTGCAGCCACTCGGCGAGCGCCGTCGCGAGCGTGCGCGCGAGGTCGATCTCGCCGCGCGCGACGCGCCTTTGCACCTCGAGCACGACCTCCATGATGTTCGAGTGCTCACGCTCGTGACAGTGGATCGGCGGGAACGCCGTCATCTGCATCCAGGTGGTTTCCTGCAGGAAGTGGGCACGGGTGTGCTCGACGGTCTCGTCGAGCAGCGCCGGAACCCTTGCGTCCGGCGCATCGAGGATCGCGGCCAGCAGGTCGGCGAACTCGCGGTGCGTGCGGTCCATGTCGGCGTCGTCGAGCGCGAGCGCGTCGGTCCACCCGACCACGAATCCGGGCGCGTCGGCGGCGGGCGTCGCCGGCTGCGGCGCGCCGGGGGCGACCTGGCAAGGCGGCGTCTCGTGATCTGGCATCGGCGGCTTCCATGGCGCGTGGGGTGACAGGCCGATTCTAGCGGCGCCGCGCGCCGGGATCTTGACACGGGTGGCGTTGCCGTGGACTAATGCTCAGTATGCGAACAGTCAAGGCGAGCGCACCGGACGGCCACGCGATCTGGGATCGGCCCGGCTACCTGGTGCGGCGCCTGCACCAGATCCACGTCGCGATGTTCCTCGACCGCGTCGCCGGCGGGCAGATCACGCCGGTCCAGTTCGGCCTGCTCAGCATACTCGCCAAGCGCCCGGGGATCGACCAGTTCACGATCGGCGCGGAACTGGGCCTGGACCGGGCGAACGTCGCCGACATCATCAAGCGCCTCGAGTCGCGCGCGCTGGTCGCCCGCGTCGTCGACGCCGGCAACCGCCGACGTCGCCTCTGCCGCCTCACGCCGCAGGGCAGGGCGCTGCTGCGGCGCCACGAGCCGGCGATGCAGGCCTCGCAGGAACAGCTGCTCGCCCCGCTCGCCGCGCCGGAGCGCGCGCTGTTCATGGAACTGCTGTCGCGCCTGGTCGAGGGCAACAACGATGCGGGGCGCACCTCGCTTCGCCCCGACGGCCGCGCGCTCGCGCGCCAGCCGGCAGCGTCGGCCGCCCCGCCGAGATCGCCTGCATCGACGCCGCCGAGAGGCGCCGCCGCGTCCGCGCCGGCCGCGCCGTCGATCGCACGCCCGGCGGGCCGCCGGGCGCCGAAGCTTCCCACGGACCGTCGACCCACCGAAGGAGAACGCCGATGAGCACCCGCCCGAAGATCACGCTGGCCGTACTGGCCTGCGCCGCCGCACTCGCCGCCGCGCCGGCCGCCGCCGAAGACTGGAACATGCCGACGGGCTACGCGCCCGGCAACTTCCACACCGTGAACAACACCGCGTTCGCCGCGGCGGTGACCAAGGCTGCCGGCGGCAAGCTGACGATCAAGGTCCATCCCGGCGCTTCGCTCTACAAGATGCCGGAGATCAAGCGGGCGGTGCAGCAGGGCCAGGTGCCGATCGGCGAGACGCTGATGGTGACGCTGGTCAACGAGAATCCGCTGTACGCGATCGACGGCCTGCCGTTCCTCGCCGACAGCTACGACGCGGCGAGGAAGCTCTGGAAGATCCAGCGGCCGTACGTCGAGAAGCTGCTCGACGCGCAGGGCATCCGCCTGCTGTACGCGGTGCCGTGGCCGCCGCAGGGCCTGTACACGCCCAAGGCGATCGACAGCGTCGCCGACATGGCCGGCCTCAACTGGCGCGCCTACGACAAGCAGACCGCGCGCATGGGCGAGATCTTCAAGGCGCGCCCGGTCACGATCCAGGCTGCCGAGGTCGCGCAGGCGCTGGCGACCGGCCGCATCAACTCGCTGGTGTCCTCGGCGCAGTCGGGCGTCGACTACAAGGTCTGGGAGTCGATCAAGCACTTCACCGACGTACAGGCGTGGTTGCCGAAGAACATGGTCATCGTGAACAAGGCGGCGTTCGACCGCCTCGAGCCGGCGGTGCGCTCGATCGTGCTCGCCGAGGCGGCGAAGGCGGAGGAAGCCGGCTGGGCGTCGAGCATGAAGACTGCCGAGTCGACGAAGGAGACGCTGAAGCAGAACGGGGTCGCGGTCGTCGCGCCCGGCGCGAAGCTCAAGTCAGAGCTCGCGGCGATCGGCGCGCAGATGCTCGACGAGTGGCTCGCGACCGCCGGTCCCGACAGCAAGGCGGTCGTCGAGGCGTTCCGCAAGTAGCGGCGGGGCGAGGCGTGGCGTCGTCGAGGCAGGCCGGTCGCGCGGGGCCTTCGCCGCGATGAGCGGGGTGCTCGACGGCTTCTTCAGGCTGACGACCGCCGCGGCGGCGGTGCTGTTCGTCGCGATCGCCGCGCTGGTGCTGTACCAGCTCGGCGGGCAGGTGCTGCCGTACGTGCCGCGCTCGGCCGACGAATTCGCCGGCTACTGCATGGGGGCATCGGCGTTCCTCGCGCTCGCCGACACCCTGCGCGCGGGCGAGCACATCCGGGTCACGCTGCTCACCGACCGCCTGCCGGCGGTGGCGCGCCGCGGCGCCGCCTGGGCAGCGCTGCTCGTGTCGATCGGCCTGTCGGCCTGGATGGCGTGGTACTTCGTCCGCCAGGCATGGGTGTCGTGGACCTTCGGCGAGGCGAGCAGCGGGCTGATCGCGCTGCCGATGTGGCTGCCGCAGGGCGCAATGGCGTGGGGCGCGGTCGCATTCGTCGTCGCGCTCCTCGAGACCGCGGTGCGCGTCGCGCGCGGCGGGTCGCTGCCCGGCGGCCCCGACGCGCCGCCGCACCCGGACGGGCTCGGCTGACATGGACGCGGTGTCGGCGCTCGTCGTCGTCGGGGTCCTGTTCGGGCTGCTCGCGCTCGGCGTGTGGATCGGTCTCGCGCTGGTCGGCACCGGGCTGGTCGGGATGGTGCTGTTCTCGGCGCGGCTGCCGGGCGACTCGATGGCGACCACCGTGTTCGGCTCGCTGACCGCCTGGACCCTCACCGCGTTGCCGCTGTTCATCTGGATGGGCGAGATCCTGTACCGCTCTCGCGCGTCCGAGGCGATGTTCCGCGGGCTCGCGCCGCTGATGTCGCCGTTGCCCGGGCGCCTCCTGCAGGTGAACGTCGCGGCGTCGATGGTGTTCGCCGCGATCTCCGGCTCGTCGGCCGCGACCTGCGCGACGGTCGGGAAGATGACGGTGCCGGAGCTGCGCAGGCGCGGCTACCCCGAGCGGATGATGATCGGCTCGCTCGCCGGCGCCGGCACGCTCGGCCTGCTGATCCCGCCGTCGATCATCATGATCGTCTATGCGGTTGCGGCCGACGTGTCGATCAACAAGCTCTTCGCGGCCGGCGTGCTGCCGGGCGTCGTGCTGGGGCTGCTGTTCATGGCCTACAACGGCGCCTGGGCGCTGCTGCACCCCGACGAGATCCCCGCCGACGACCTGCGCATGCGACTCGGCGAGCGACTGCGGGCCGCGCTCGCGCTCGGCCCGCTCGTCGTGCTGATCGTCTGCGTGCTCGGCTCGATCTACGCCGGCTACGCGACCGCCACCGAGTCCGCCGCGATCGGGGTCGTCGGCGCCTTCGTCGTCGCCGCGCTGCAGGGCGACCTCGATCGCCGCTTCTTCGTCGCGACCGTGCTCGGCGCGATGCGCACGACGACGATGATCATGCTGATCGTCGCCGGCGCGTCCTTCGTCGGCCTCGCGATGGGCTTTTCCGGCATTCCGCGCGCGCTCGCGGGCTGGGTCGGCACGCTGGGGCTGAGCCGGGGCGAGCTGCTGGTCGCGCTCGCGCTGCTCTACGTCGTGCTGGGCTGCCTGCTCGACGGGATCTCGATCGTGCTGCTGACGATGGCGGTGGTGCTGCCGGTCACCAGCGCCGTCGGCATCGATCCGCTGTGGTTCGGCGTGTTCGTCGTGATCCTCGTCGAGATGGGCCAGATCACGCCGCCGGTGGGATTCAACCTGTTCGTCCTGCAGAACGCGTTCCGGCGCGACATCGGCTTCGTCAGCCGTGCCGCGCTGCCGCCCTTCTTCATCATGTCGTCGATGCTGCTCGTCATCTGGTGGTGGCCAGGTCTGGTGACCTGGCTGCCGTCGAGGCTGGGGCGGTAGCATGCGACGGTAGCGTCCGCAGCAGCGTCTGCATCGTCAGTACACGAAGCAAATCTTCCAGGAGCAGCTCCATGGCCGATATGTCACTTGAATTCTGCGGGGTGAAGTTCAAGCACCCGATCATCATCGCGTCGCTCGAGACGACCAACAGCCCGGAGGTGATCCGCGAGTGCGTCGACGCCGGCGCGGCCGGCATGATCGTCAAGACGCTGACCGACATCGAGGACATGGCGCGGCTCACGCAGAACTCGAAGTACGCGATCCTCAACGAGCGCAACGAGCTCATCAAGGGCAAGGTCAACAAGAACTTCGTGTTCTACAGCCGCTCGGGCTACTCGAGCATGCAGTTCCGCGACTGGATCCCGTACCTCACCGAGTTGAACAAGTATGCGCAGGAGCGCGGCTCGCACCTGATCGGCAGCGCCGGCGGCAAGACCCTGCAGAGCTGGGTCGACATCGCGCGCACGATCGAGGACTGCGGCCTGCCGATGGTCGAGCTCAATTTCGGCTGCCCGCATCCGGCGATGATGCCCGGCGTGCACGGCGGCTCGATGATCGGCCAGGAGCCCGAGGTCGCGCGCGAGGTGACCGCGCGCGTGTGCGAGGCGGTCGGGATCCCGGTCGTGATCAAGCTGACGCCGGACCAGTCGCGGGTGATGGACGTGGCGCGGGCGGTGAAGGAGGCGGGCGCCGCCGGCGTCACGGCGACCAACCGCTACACCGGCTTCTCGGTCGACATCGAGACCGGGCAGCCGAGGCTCGGCGGCCCCGCCGGCATCGGCGGCGTCTGGGCCAAGCCGCTGTCGCTGCGCTGGGTGCACCGCATCTACAACGAGCTCGGCATGCCGATCACCGGTTCGAACGGCATCTACGACCATCGGGACGTCGTCGAGTTCATCATGACCGGCGCGCCGCTGGTGCAGGTGGGCTCGATCCTGATGCTCAAGGGCATCAAGTACCTGCCGAGCATGATCCGGGGGCTCGAGGAGTTCATGGACAGCCACGGGTATCCGGACATCGCGTCGATGACCGGCATCGCGTCGCGCGCGTCGGTGCGCGACTACGGCGAGCAGTTCAGGAAGCCCCGGATGCACAGCGAGGTCTCGACCGACGCGTGCAAGAACCCGAAGTGCACGATCTGCATCCAGACCTGCTTCTACGACGCGCTGGTGCAGGCGCCCGGCAAGGTCGGCACGCTGCACGCGAACTGCATCGGCTGCGAGATGTGCACGCAGACCTGCCCGTTCGACGCGACCGGCATGCACACGACGACCGACGAGGCGCGCGCCGAGCAGCCCTTCTTCCAGATCCCCGACGACGTGTTCGAGAAGGGCAAGTTCGAGAAGGGCTTCGACCGCGGGCTGAAGCTCTCGAAGCTCAAGGAGTGAGCATGACGGGCGAAGCCACCCGCTACCGGTTCGCGTTCGACATCGGCGGCACCTTCACCGACCTGGTGCTGCTCGGCAGCGACGGCCGGGTGCTGACCGCGAAGGTGCTGAGCGATCACGAGGACATCGTCGCGCCGATCGCGACCGGCCTGCGTCGCATGCTCGACGCCAACGCGATCGCGATCGGGCAGGTCGACGCCGTCGTCGCCGGTGCGACGACGGCCGTCACCAACCTGGTGATCGAGCGCAAGGGCGCCCGCACCGGGCTGATCGCGACCGCCGGCTTTCGCGACGTGATCGAGATCGCGCGCGAGCTGCGATTCGACCTGTACGACCTGGGCTCGCCCGGTCCCGACCCGGTCGTGCCGCGCGAGCTGCGGGTCGAGGTCGACGAGCGCGTCGACGCGACCGGCGCCGTGATCACCGCGCCCGACGACGCCGGCATCGAGCGCGCGGTGCGCACGCTCGTGGACGGCGGCGCATGCGCGATCGCGGTCTGCCTGCTGCACAGCTTCTCGAATCCGGCGCACGAGCTGCGGGTGCGCGAGGTCGCACGGCGGATCGCGCCGCAGGTGCCGGTGTCGCTGTCGCACGAGGTGCTCGGCGAGCTGCGCGAGTACGAGCGCACGGTCGCGACGGTGCTCAACGCCTACGTGATGCCGATGGTCGGACCCTACCTCGCGCGGATCGAGAACGGCCTGCGCGCGCTGGGACTGGATGCGACGCTGCGAATCATGCAGTCCAACGGCGGCGTGATCTCGCGCGAGCTCGGCGAGCGCATGCCGATCCGCATGCTCGAGTCCGGCCCGGCCGCCGGCGCGCTCGGCGCGGCGCACGCGGCGCGCCTGGCGAAGATGCCGGACGTGGTCGCGTTCGACATGGGCGGCACCACCGCGAAGGCGTGCCTGATCTCGGACGGCGTGCCTTCGATCACCACCGAGTTCGAGGCGGCGCGGCTGCAGCGCTTCAAGAAGGGCAGCGGCCTGCCGGTGCGGCTGCCGACCGTCGACCTGATCGAGATCGGCGCGGGCGGCGGCAGCATCGCGCACGTCGACGCGACCGGGCTGATGAAGGTCGGGCCGCAGAGCGCCGGTTCGAACCCGGGGCCGGCCTGCTACGGCCTCGGCGGCACGCTGCCGACCGTGACCGACGCCGCACTGCTGCTGGGCTACCTGGACCCCGAGGGCACGTTGAGCGGCGCGGTGCGGCTGCGCCCCGAGCTGGCGGCACGCGCGATCGACGAGCACCTGGCGCGGCCGCTCGGCCTGGGCACCGTCGAGGCGGCGAACGGCGTGCACCGCATCGTCTGCGAGCACATGGCGAGCGCGGCGAAGATCCACGCGGTCGAGAACGGGCGGGACGTGCGCCGCTACACGCTCCTCGCGTTCGGTGGCGCCGGGCCGATCCACGCGCGCGAGGTCGCGCGCCGCACCGGTTGCCGCGAGGTGCTGGTGCCGGCGAACGCCGGCGTGTTCTCGGCCTTCGGGCTGCTGGTCGCGCCGATGAAGGTCGACACCGTGCGCACCCGGTTCACGCGCCTGGCCGAGATCGACTGGCCGGCGAGCGAGGCGCTGCTGGACGGCATGCAGGCGTCGCTGGCGGGTGAACTGGCGAGTGCCGGCGTGGACCGGGCATCGATCCGGTTCCGGCGGGCAGCGGACATGCGCTACGTCGGACAGGGATTCGAGGTCGAGACCGAGCTGCCGGCGCATCGCCTGGACGCGGCCCCCGGTGGTGCCGACATGGGCGCCGAGTTCTCGCGACGCTTCGACGCCGCCTACCGCCTGCGCTTCGGCCAGCACCTGGAGAACCAGCGCATCGAGATCGTCAACTGGCGCGTCGAGGCGATCGCGCCGGCACCGCCGACGCCGTTGCGCCCCGGGCAGGACGCCGGGTCGGCCGGCGCGCGCGCGCGACGCGACCGCAAGGTGTACTTCCCCGACGTCGGCGCCTTCGTCGACACGCCGGTCATCGCCGAGGCCGAGCTTCGTCCCGGTCGCGTCGACGACGGTCCGGCGCTGATCGAGCAGGCCGGCTCGACGGTCGTCGTCGGCCCGGGCGACCGCTTCGGCATCGACGATGCCGGCAACATCCGGATCACGCTGGGCGAGCGCCAACCGCCTGCCTCGACAGGAGCAAGCTGGACATGACCGATACCCCCGACCGCAGCGCCGCCGCGCCGATCAGCCCGATCGACCTGGAGATCTACTGGAACCGGTTGATCGCGATCACCGACGAGGCCGGTGCAGTGCTCAAGCGCACCTCGTTCTCGACGGTGGTGCGCGAGTCGAACGACTTCGCCTGCGTGCTGCTCGACACCGAGGCGAGGCTCGTCGCGCAGTCCTCGCTGAGCATCCCCGGCTTCATCGGCACCGCGCCGCTGTCGCTCGCCGGCATGCTGAAGGTGTTCCCGAAGGAATCGCTCGAGCCCGGCGACGTGCTGTTCACGAACGACCCGTGGATCGGCACCGGCCACCTGCCGGACGCGACGATGGCGGCGCCGATCTTCGCGAAGGGTCGGCTCGTCGCGTTCGCGCTGGCGGTCGCCCACCTGTCGGACATCGGCGGCAGGCAGTGGTCGGCCGACGCCGGCGAGGTGTTCGAGGAAGGGATCCGGTTTCCCGTGATCAAGCTCGCACGGCAGGGTCGCTTCGACCCGCTGGTAATGCAGATGCTCGAGGCGAACGTGCGCCTGCCGCAGCAGGTGCGTGGCGACATCGAGGCGCAGGCCGGCGCGCTGCGCGTCGCCGAGCGCCGGCTCGTCGACCTGCTCGACGAGTACGGCCTCGCCGGCATCGACGACATCGCCGCGGGCATCTTCGCCGCCTCTCGCGACGCGGCGCTGCGGGCGCTGCGCGAGGTGCCGCCGGGCGTGTATCGCGGCAGCGTCGAATCCGACGGCTGGGGCGACGAGCGCGTGCGGATCGAGGCCATGGTCGTCGTGCGCGAAGACGGCGTCACCGTCGACTACTCGGGCAGTTCGGCCCAGGTGCGCTTCGGCATCAACGAGACCTTCAATCACACCTACGCGTACACGATCTATCCGTTCAAGTGCCTGTTCTCTCCGGGCATTCCCAACAACGACGGGTTCACGCGACTCTTCACCGTGATCGCGCCCGAGGGCACGATCGTCAACGCCCGGCCCCCGGCCGCGGTCGGCGCGCGCCACCTGATCGGGCACCAGCTTCAGGCGGCGGTGTTCGACGCGCTCGCCGGCGTGCTGCCCGACAAGGTGCAGGCGGACAGCGGCACGCCGCTGTGGTCGGTGCTGATGCGAGGCGTCGACACCGAGCGGGGCCGGTCGTTCTCGTCGATCCTGTTCTTCAACGGCGGCATGGGCGCGATGCGCGAGCGAGACGGCGCCCCCGCGGCAGGCTTTCCGGCGAACATCTCGAACACGCCGATCGAGGTCGCGGAGACGCTCGCGCCGATCCGCTTCAGCGCGAAGCGTCTCGCCGACGGGTCCGGCGGTGCCGGGGCGCGCCGCGGCGGCATGGGCCAGGTGGTCGCGTTCGAGTCTCGCTGGCCGGGCCGGTTGCGGGTGTCGCTGCTGACCGAGCGCACCCGGGTGCCGGCGAAGGGGATCCTCGGCGGCGCGCCGGGCAGGGTGGGGCACGTGCTGCGCAACGGCGCGCCGGTCGAGAATCCGAAGGGCGTCGTCGATCTCGTCGAGGGCGACACGCTCGAACTCGCGCTGCCCGGCGGGGGCGGCTACGGCACCGAGGCCTGAGCGGCACCGGCGCGTGGCGCGCACCGTCCGGGGCCGCGCGTGCGCCCTCGCGGTGCGCACGCGCGCCTCGCGTCTCGTCGCGGTGCGGCCGGAGGCGGCGTGCCACGGCGCGTCGCCGGCGCGGCCACCCGCGCGTCGTTGACACCCCCAGGCACGCTCAGTACACTGAATATCAAACAGGTCGGAGACGCGCACTGATCGGCGCGTGGCTCCACGAGGCTCACACCGGAGGATAGTGCGCATGCAACGTCGTCGATTCCTGAACAGGGCAGCCGCCACCGGCGGCATCGGACTCGCGGCCGTCGCGTCGCCCGCATTCGCGCAGCAGAGCCCCGCGGTCAAGTGGCGCATGTCGACCACCTGGCCCAAGAGCCTGGACACCATCTACGGTTCTGCAGACGAGCTGTGCAGGCGTGTCGGCGAGATCACCGAGGGCAGGTTCGAGATCCGCGCATTCCCCGGCGGCGAGATCGTGCCCGCGTCGCAGAACCTCGACGCGGTCGGCAACGGCACCGTCGAGTGCAACCACGTGCTGAGCACCTTCTACATCGGCAAGAACCCGGCGGTCGCCTTCGATACCGGCCTGTCCTTCGGCCTGAACGCGCGGCAGCACAACGCGTGGATCAACTACGGCGGCGGGCTCGACCTGCTGCGGGCGATGTACAAGCAGTACGGGATCGTCAACCACGTCTGCGGCAACGTCGGCGTGCAGATGGGTGGGTGGTACCGCAAGGAGATCAAGTCGGTCGCCGACCTCAAGGGCCTGAAGATGCGCATCGGCGGCATCGGCGGCATGGTGCTGACCAAGCTCGGCGCGATTCCGCAGCAGATCGCCGCGGGCGACATCTATCCCTCGCTCGAGAAGGGCTCGCTCGACGCCGCCGAGTGGATCGGCCCGTACGACGACCAGAAGCTCGGGCTGAACAAGGTCGCGCCGTACTACTACGCGCCGGGCTGGTGGGAGGGCAGCGCCTCGATCACCACCCACGTGAACGAAAAGGCGTGGGAGGCACTTCCCGCGTCGTACAAGGCGGCCTTCGAATCGGCCTGCGCCGAGCAGACCATGAAGATGCTCGCGCACTACGATGCCGTGAACCCGCAGGCGCTCAAGAAGCTGATCGACGGCGGCGCGAAGGTCGCGTACTTCCCGCGCGACGTGATGGACGCGGCGTACAAGGCTTCGCAGGAACTCTACAAGGAGCTGTCGGCCAAGAGCGCGGATTTCGCGAAGATCTTCCCGTCGTGGCAGCAGTTCCAGCAGGACCAGGCGAGCTGGTTCAAGGTCGCCGAGTCGGCGCTCGACGGCTACACCTTCAACGCGGTCGGCAGGCGCTGACCCCGCCAACGCCGGGCCCGGGTCGCATGCCGCGCGTCGCACGCCGCTCGCGCGTCCGGCCGACGGACCTCCGCGCGGTCTCGTAGCGATGGACCATGGCGACCGGCCGTCGCTGAGCGTTCGCGCCCAGGGCATCGGCGCGAGCGTGCCGCGCAAGGAAGACGCGCGCCACCTCGAGGGCAAGGGCCGCTTCGTCGGCGACATGGCGATGCCGGGGCTGCAGGAGGTCGCGTTCCTTCGCAGCCCGCTCGCGCACGCGAGGATCGCGGCGATTCGCGTGCCCGACGACATCGCCGACGTCGTGCTGCTTCGCCCGATGATGGACTGCCGCGACATCGTCGCCGACTCGACGCTGCCCTCGTACCAGGTCTCGCCGCAGCCGCCGCTCGCCGATCGCCGCGTGCGCTTCGTCGGCGAGCCGGTGGCGCTCGCGTACGCGCCGACGCGCGCGCAGGCAGAGGACCTCGTCGAACGGATCGAGGTCGACTACGACGAGCTCCCGGTCCACGCCGGCGTCGAGACCGCGCTCGCCGCCACCGACGGCTTCATGCACGAAGGCTGGACCAGCAACCGCTTCGTCACGCTGAAGGCCGATCGCGACTTCGACGCGCTCGCCGCGAAGGCCGAGGTCGTCGTCACCCGCCGGATCGACCTCGCGCGCCAGTGCATGGTGCCGCTCGAGGGCAAGGCGGTGCTCGCGTACTGGGACCACCAGGCCGACCAGCTCGTCGTCTGCACGTCGACGCAGGTTCCGCACATGATCCGCAGCGGGCTCGCGCAGTTCCTCGGCATGGAGGAAGGGCAGGTCCGGGTGATCTCGCCCGACGTCGGCGGCGGCTTCGGCTACAAGTGCGTGCTGCAGCAGGAGGAGCTGTGCGTCGCGTGGCTCGCGAAGACCTGGCGGCGGCCGTTCCGCTACCTGGAGGACCGTCGCGAACACCTGATCGCCGGCGCCAACTCGCGCGAGCACCACTACGAGCTGACCGCCTACGCCGACGCGCGCGGCACGCTGCTGGCGCTCGACGCGCTCGTCACGATCGACGGCGGTGCGTACTCGGTGTGGCCGTTCACCGCGGGGCTGGAGCCGGGCCAGGCGGTCGGCAACCTGCCGGGCCCGTACGCGTTTCGAGGCTATCGCTGCGAGACGCGCTGCGTCGCGACCAACAAGCCGGGATTCGTGCCGTATCGCGGCGTCGCACGCACCGGCGTGTGCTTCGCGATCGAACTGATGATCGACGCGATCGCGCGCGAGGTCGGGCGCGAGCCCTGGGAGGTTCGCCTCGAGAACCTCGTCGGCCCGCACCAGATGCCCTACGTCAACGTCGCGAACAAGCACTTCGACGGCGGCGACTATCCCGAGAGCCTGCGGCGCGCGCTCGCGATGATCGACGTCGACGCGGTGCGCCGGCGCCAGCGACGTGGCGAACCCGACGGGCGCCTGATCGGCATCGGCACCGCGACCTACGTCGAGCAGTCGGCCCACGGCACCTCGGTATTCGCCACGTGGGGCACTCCGGTGATCCCGGGCTACGACTCGGCGACGGTGCGGATGACCCCCGACGGCGGACTCGAGTTGCGGGTCGGCGTGCACTCGCACGGGCAGGGCATGGAGACCACCTTCGCGCAGATCGCGCACGAGGTGCTCGGCATCGCGGTCGAGCGCATCCGGATGGTCCACGGTGACACCGGCCAGACGCCGTTCTCCACCGGAACCTATGCGTCGCGCTCGCTGGTGATGTCCGGCGGCGCGGTGGCGGTCGCGTGCAAGCGGCTCGCGCCACGGCTGCAGCACATCGCCGCGCACCTGATGCAGGTCGACCCCGCGACCGTCGTGCTCGACGGAGGGCGCGCGCACGCCGGCGAGCTGTCGGTGCCGCTGGCCGACGTCGCCAACGCCTGGTACCTGACACCGCAGCGGCTGCCGGCCGACGTCGACCCAGCAGGGCTCGAGGTGACGCTCGGCTACAAGCCGAAGGTCGACACCGGCGCCTTCAGCTACTCGAGCCAGGCGGCGGTCGTCGCGATCGACACCGATACCGGCGCGATCGAGATCCTCGACTACGCGGTCTGCGAGGACTGCGGCGTCATGGTCAACCCGATGGTCGTCGAGGGGCAGGCGATCGGCGGGATCGCGCAGGGCATCGGCACCGCCCTCTACGAGGAGATGCCCTACGACCGCAATGGCCAGCCGCTCGCGTCGACGCTCGCCGACTACCTGCTGCCCGGTGCGACGGAGGTGCCCAACATCCGCATCGAGCACATGGAGACGCCTTCGCCGCACACCGAGTTCGGTGCGAAGGGCATGGGCGAAGGCGGCGCGATCGCGCCGCCGGCGGTGCTCTTCAATGCCGTCAACGACGCGCTGCGCGGGCTGGGTGCCGCCGAACTCCTCGCGACCCCGCTGACGCCGCGCCGGCTGCTGGCGGCGATCGACGCCGGTCGCGCGCAGGCGGGTGGCGATGCCGCGCCTGCCGCCGCCCGTCCGCCCGGGGAGGCGCGCGCATGAAGGCCGCGCAGTTCGACTACGCGAGGCCGGCCTCGCTCGAGACGGCGCTCGCGATGCTCGACGGCGGCGCGAAGCCGATGTCGGGGGGCCAGTCGCTCGGTCCGATGCTCAACCTTCGGCTGGCGCGGCCGTCGCGCGTCGTCGATCTCGGCGCGCTGCCGTCGATGGCCGCGGTGCTCGAGACGGCCGACGGCATCCGGATCGGCGCTGGCGTCACCCACGCCGCCATCGAGGACGGCCGGCACGCGCCGCTTCGCGGTCACCCGGTGCAGGGCGTCGCCGCGCAGATCGCGTATCGCGCCGTGCGCAACCGCGGCACCGTCGGCGGCAGCCTCGCGCATGCCGATCCGGCTGCGGACTGGGTCGTCGTGCTGACGGCGCTCGGTGCGACGCTGACGCTGGCGTCGGCCACGGGGAGCCGTGACGTGCCGATGCACGCGTTCATGCAGGGTGCCTACACGACCGTGCTCGCCGACGACGAGCTCGTCGCCGCGGTGACCGTGCCGAAGCTCGATCGGACGGTGTGCTGGGGATACGACAAGTTCTGCCGCAAGCCGGGCGAGTTCGCCGAGGCGAGCGCGGCCGTGCTGTTCGCGCCGGGCGTGCGCACCGCCCGCATCGTGCTCGGCGCGCTCGACGGGCCGCCGCGCGAACTCGCCGCGCTGGCGGCGTCGATCGCGCGCGACGGCGCGCCGGCCGCCGCGCGCGACCGGATCCTCGCCGCCGTGCGCGAGGCGCTGCCGCAGCACGACGCGGTCGATTGCCGCCTGCGCACGGTCTGCGTCGAGCGCGCACTGGCGCGCGCGGGCATCGGCGCGAGCGCGGCATGAGCCGGGTCACGCTGGACGTCAACGGCAAGACGCTCGCGCGCGAGGTCGAGCCGCGCACGCACCTCGGCGACTTCCTGCGCGACACCCTCGGGCTCACCGGCACGCACCTGGGCTGCGAGCACGGCGTCTGCGGCGCGTGCACCGTGCTGCTCGACGGCGAGCCGGTGCGCGCGTGCATCACCTTCGCGATCGCGTGCGAGGGTCGCAGCGTCACGACGATCGAAGGCCATGGCGACGATCCGGTGACGCGCCGGCTGCGCGCCGCGTTCCACGCCCATCACGCGCTGCAGTGCGGCTACTGCACGCCCGGCATGCTCGCGACGGCTCGCGACATCGTGCTGCGTCTGCCGCAGGCCGACGAGGCCCGCGTGCGGCTGGAGCTCGCCGGCAACCTGTGCCGATGCACCGGATACATGGGCATCGTCGCCGCGATCCTCGACGTGCTCGCGCAGTGCCGCCGCGAGCCAGACCCCCGGATCGACGCGCTGCGCGCTGCGGTTGCCGGCGATCGGCTGACGAGTGCCCACGCGTCCGTGCCCGTGCCTGTGCCCGCACCCGCACCTGCAGCCACAGCCGCACCCGCACTCGCGCCTGCGCCGCCGGATGCCGATGCGTCCGGTGTCCAGGCGCCGGCGCTCGGCGCGGCGGACGCACGCGTCGACGGCGGTACCCGGCTCGACGGCGCTACCCGGCTCGACGGCGCTACCCGGCTCGACGGCGCTACCCGGATCGACGGCGAGTTCGTCGTCGCGCAGCCGATCGCGCGGGTCTGGGCGTTCATGGGCGATCTCGCGGCGGTCGCCGCGTGCCTGCCGGGCGCGTCGATCGATTCGCACGAGGCGGATCGCGTCAGGGGGCGGATCGCGGTGAAGTTCGGCCCGATGTCGGCGGCGTTCGCCGGCGCCGCGCGGCTCGAGCGCGACGACGCGACGCGCTCGGCGGTATTGCGCGGGGCCGGACAGGATTCGCTGAGCCGTTCGCGCGCGCAGGGCGACGTCGGCTACCGGCTCGATGCGCTCGGCGACGCGTCGACGCGCGTTCGGGTCGAGCTGCACTACGCGCTCCAGGGGCCGCTCGCGCAGTTCTCGCGCTCCGGGCTCGTGCGCGACTTCGTGCGTCGGATGATCGCCGACTTCGGTCGCAACGTCGCCGAACACATGGCGCGGCCGGCGAGTGCCGGCGCGACGGACGGGGCGGAGCCGCCGGCCGCGGCCGCCGGCGCGCCGACGGTCGCCGTCGCGCGCCCGGCGCACGACGGCGCCGCGCCGATCAACCCGCTGCGCGCGCTCGTCGCGATCCTGTGGGACCGGCTGCGCGACGCGATCGGGCGCGGGCGCTGATGCCCGGCGCGCCGCGGGTGCACCGCGCCGTCCACGCCCGCTGCTGAGGCGCAGGTCCTCGTGCGCGCGCTGCTGGCCGTCTCGCGCCTGATCGACCGGGTCAACCTCGCGATCGGTCGCGGCGTGTCGTGGCTGACCCTGGTCGTCGTGCTGATCGCCGCCGGAAACGCCGCGAGCCGGAAGTTCCTGCAGAGCAGCTCGAACGCCTGGCTCGAGCTGCAGTGGTACCTGTTCGGCGCGCTGTTCCTGCTGGCCTCGGGCTACACGCTGCTGAAGAACGGGCACGTCCGCGTCGACGTGCTGTCCTCGCGCCTGCCCAGGCGCGCGCAGGTCGGCATCGAGATCTTCGGCACGCTCGTGTTCCTGCTGCCGGTGTTCGGCCTGATCGCATGGCTGTCCTGGCCGATGTTCGTCGAGGCCTTCGTCAGCGGCGAGGTCTCGTCGAACAGCGGCGGCCTGGTGCGCTGGCCCGTCAAGCTGCTGATTCCGGTCGGGCTCGGGCTGCTGATCGCGGCGGCGGTGTCGCACCTGATCAAGTGCGCCGGCTTCCTGCTGGGGGCCTGTCCGGACCCGATGCGACGCGAGTCGGCGGCCACCGACGAGGAACTGCTCGCGGCCGAGCTCGCCGAGCGGCTCCGCGTCGACGAACGGGGCACGCAGCGGTGAACGCGTTCCTGGCCGCGAACATGGCGCCGCTCATGTTCGCGGCGCTCGTCGTGTTCCTGCTGCTCGGCTATCCGGTCGCGTTCGCGCTGGCGGCCAACGGGCTGCTGTTCGCACTCGTCGGCATCCACCTCGACCTGCTGACGCCGGCGCTCTTCCAGGCGCTGCCGCAGCGCGTGTTCGGCGTGATCACCAACGACACGCTGCTCGCGCTGCCCTTCTTCACCTTCATGGGCCTCGTCCTCGAGCGATCGGGCATGGCCGAAGACCTGCTCGAGACGATCGGCCAGCTGTTCGGGCCGTTGCGCGGCGGCCTCGCGATCGCGGTCGTCGCGGTCGGCGCGCTGCTGGCCGCCACCACCGGCGTGGTGTCGGCGTCGGTGATCTCGATGGGATTGATCTCGCTGCCGATCATGCTGCGCTACGGATACGACCGGCGTCTCGCGACCGGCGTCATCGCCGCGTCCGGCACGCTCTCGCAGATCATCCCGCCGTCGCTGACGCTGATCATCCTCGCCGACCAGCTCGGCCGCTCGGTCGGCGACATGTATCGCGGCGCGATCCTGCCCGGCCTGATCCTCACCGGCACCTACGTCGCCTACGTGGCGCTGCTCGCGCTCCTGCGCCCGACCGCGGCGCCGGCGATCCCGCCGGAGGCGCGTCGCTTCGTCGAGCCGGACGGCGGGCGCGGCGTGCGCTCGCTGGTCGTCGTGATGGGCATCGCGGCCGTCGTCTCGGCGGCGGTCGGCGAGCATCTGCTGCGAGACGACGCGCCGCTCGACGAGCGCCTCGTCGTCGCGCTGCTGGTGTGGGGCGGCGTCGCCTGGCTGATCGCGCTCGCCAATCGCCTGCTGCGGCTCACGCTCGTCTCGCGCATCGCCGAGCGGGTGACCTTCGTGATGATCCCGCCGCTGGCGCTCGTCTTCCTCGTGCTCGGCACGATCTTCATCGGCGTCGCGACGCCGACCGAAGGCGGCGCGATGGGTGCGGTCGGTGCGCTCGCGCTCGCGCTGGTGCGGCGCCGCCTGAGCCTGCCGCTGCTTCGCCAGGCGATGGACACGACGACCCGCCTGACCTGCTTCGCGGTCTTCATCCTGATCGGCTCGACCGTCTTCAGCCTGACCTTCCGCGCCGTCGACGGCGACCTGTGGGTCGAGCACCTGCTGACCGCGTTGCCGGGCGGAGAGACCGGGTTCCTCGTGTTCGTGAGCCTGTTCGTGTTCGTCGCCGCGTTCTTCCTCGATTTCTTCGAGCTCGCGTTCATCGTCGTGCCGCTGCTCGGGCCGGTCGCCGACAAGATGGGAATCGACCTGATCTGGTTCGGCATCCTGCTCGCGGTGAACATGCAGACGTCGTTCATGCACCCGCCGTTCGGTCTCGCGCTCTTCTACCTCCGCTCGGTCGCGCCGCACGACGACTACGTCGACCGGGTCAGCGGCCGGCGCATGGCGCGGGTCACCACCGGCCAGATCTATCGCGGCTCGATCCCGTTCATCCTGATCCAGATCGCGATGGTCGCGATCGTGCTGGCGTTCCCGGGCCTCGTCACCCACTACAAGGCGGGCGAGAAGAAATCGGTGCCGGGCGCACTCGACATCCGGATGGAAGGCGGTTTCGGATTCAATCCGTACGGTGGCGGCGCTCCTGGCGATGCCCCGTTCGGCGCCCCGTTCGGTGCGCCGGCCGGCGACGCCGCGTCGCCGGCGACGCCGCCTGCCGCCCCGCCGCGCTGAGCCCCGCGCAGCCGCGCTCAGCCCCGCGCAACCGCGCTGAACCCTGCTCAGCCGCGCTCAGTCGCGATACCAGACCGCCTGCTGCGTCGTGGCGATCAGCGCGTCTCGGTGCCAGATCTGCGATTCGCAGTCGAAGAAGCCGCCGCGAAAGACGTTGCTTCGGGTGCGACCGCTCAGCCAGTCGCTGCCGATCGCGCGAAGCTCGCCGGCGGTGGTGTGGAAGTACACGTTCATCGACACGGTCGCGATCGGCACGACCGCCTTGCGGTGCGCGAAGATGCCCGGAAAGAAAGTGTCCGCGAGCCCGGCGAGTGCCGGGTAGTCGAGCGGCCTGGGCGGATCGTCGCGCAGCCACGAGAGCACCGGCGCGGCCGGGTCCTCGGACTTCATCGGGTTCGTCGCGAGCCGGATGTCGTAGTGCTCGAACCAGCGGATGCCCTCGCGCGGTTGCCGGCGCTTCAGTGTCTCGGGTGGCGGCAGGCCCGGCGGGTTCGCTGCCGGCAGGCTCCAGCGGTCGCGCCGCATGCCCGTCACGACCTGTGCCTGCGCGACGGTCGTCGCCTCGGCGGCCGTTCCGGTGCCGTCCGCGCCGTTCCCCGCACCGGCCGCGCCGTCACCGTCGTCGTTGTCGGCGTCTTCGTCGGCAGCCGGCGGTTGCCGCATCTCGACGCGCCAGTGCTGCGTCGTGCGGTTGGTGCGGGCGAGTCGCAGCACGATGTCGACCGGCCCGGCCCGCACCGGCGCGCAGTAGTTGACCGTCAGCACCAGCGGCTCGCCGATCGTCCGGTCGTCTCGGAGCACCGCGTTCAGCAGCATCGCGGCCGTGATGCCGCCGTACGGCCCGACCATGTTCCAGTAGTGCTCCGGCGCGAGGGCGCGGAAATGGCCTGGCGAGCGGAGCGTGAGGCGCAGGGCGGTGTCGAGTGCGTGCATCCGGATCGTGTGGCGTGCTCGGTGCGGCCGGAAAGGGCGGGGCGGCGCGCCGGGTCTTGCGGCGCCGCCGCCTCCCTCCGGCCGCGCCGGTCAGCGCTGCTGTCGGCGCCTGAGCGCGCGCACGCCCTGGACCATGTCGATCGCGGCCATCGCGACGCCGATGCACGCGATGACGATCAGCGCGGTCTCGCCGCGCAGCTTGATGAGGATCGGTGCGAGGAAGGCGGCGAGCAACACCACGCCGACGAGACCGAAGACCATCTTCATCGAGCCGCTCCTTCGCCGTCGCCGGCCGTTGCGTCGGCGCCGAGCGTGCGCACCAGCCAGTTCGCGGTGCGCAGCAGGCGGCCGTCCTGCCGGTGCGCACCGACCAGCTGGACGCCGATCGGCAGGCCTTCCTCGCTCTGCAGCAACGGCAGGCTGATCGCCGGCAGGCCGAGCAGGCTCGCGAAGCTGCAGAACACCGGGTCGCCGGTCGAGTCGAGGCCGAGCGGTGCCGGCCCGGGCGCGCTCGGCAGCACCAGCGCGTCGAAGGACGTGAACAGCTCGGCGACGGTGCCGGCATAGCGATCGGCGAGCGCGAGCGCCGCGAGATAGTCGGTCGCCGAGGTGGCGCGGCCGGCGTCGATGAGCCTGAGCAGCCGCTCGCTCATCCGGTCAGCGCCGCGCTGGTGATCCTGCTGCAGGTTGAACGCGATCTCGGTCCGCATGATCGTCGCGAGCCACGCATTGACGTGCGCGACGCCCTCGCCGAGGTCGACGACGCTGATCCGCGCGCCGAGCGCCTCGGCGAGCTCGTCGAAGGCCTCGGTGGTCTGGCGGTCGGCACGCGCCGACAGCGTCGAGCGCAGCAGCCCGAGGGTCGGCGGCAGCGGCGGCTCGGACGCCGCGAGCCGTACCAGGTCGGGCGCCGAGCACCCCCTCGTGTCGGGGTCGCCGGCGTCGACGCCGATCAGGCACTCGGCGAGGAGCGCGGCGTCGTCGACGCTGCGCGCGAACACGCCGATCTGGTCGAGCCGCCTCGAGGTGCGCAGCACGCCGTGCCGCGAGATCAGCCCGAAGCTCGGCTTGAAGCCGACGACGCCGCAGAACGCGGCGGGGCGGATCACCGAGCCGTTCGTCTGCGTACCGATCGCCAGCGGCACCATCGCGCTCGCGACCGCCGCTGCCGAGCCGCTCGACGAGCCGCCGGGGGTGCGCGCCGGATCGTGCGGGTTGCGCGTCTTGCCCGGTGTGAAGTACGCGAACTCGGTCGTCACCGACTTGCCCATGACGATCGCGCCGGCCGCGCGCAGCCGGGCGACGAGCGTCGCGTCGGCGTCCGGGCGCCGCCCGGCGTGCAGCACCGTCCCGTCCTCGGTCGGCAGGTCCTCGGTGTCGATGTTGTCCTTGATCGCGACCGGCACGCCGTGCAGCGCGCCGAGCGGATCGCCGCGACGGCGGGCCTCGTCGCGCGACGCGGCCTGCGCGAGCACCGCGGCCGGATCGAGGCAGGTCCAGGCGCCGATCGCGGGTTCGAGCGCGTCGATGCGCTCGAGGCAGGCCTTCGCGAGCTCGGTCGCGTCGTGGCGGCCTTCGGCGATCGCCGCGACGGTCTCGACGGCGCCGGCGAGCGCGGGCGGCAGCGACGACGGTGCCATGCTCAGCGCCCGTAGATCGCGTTCGGCAGCCAGTAGACCAGCTGCGGGAACACGTAGACGAGGAGCATCGACAGGAACACGAGCAGCAGGAACGGGAAGCAGCCGCTGAAGATCGTCGTGAGCAGCACGCTCTTCGGGGCGACACCCTTCAGGTAGTAGGCCGACATCGCCATCGGTGGCGTCAGGAACGAGGTCTGCAGGTTGAGCGCGACGAGGATGCCGAACATGATCGGGTCGACGTTGAAGTGCGGCAGCAGCGGCAGGAAGATCGGCACGAAGATGATGATGATCTCGCTCCACTCGAGCGGCCAGCCGAGCAGGAAGATGATCGCCTGCGCGAGCAGCAGGAACGTGACGGTGTTCAGCGGCAGCCCGAGCACGAACTCCTTGATGATGCCTTCGCCGCCGAGGTACGAGAACACCGAGGAGAAGGTCCAGGAGCCGACGAACAGGAAGCAGACCATCGCCGAGGTGCGCGCGGTCAGGTAGACCGCCTCCTGCAGCCGGCCCCAGGTGAGCGCGCGATAGAGCGCGGCGAGCAGCACCCCGCCGAGCGCACCGACCGCCGCGGCCTCGGTCGGCGTCGCGAGGCCGAAGAGGATCGAGCCGAGCACCGACAGGATCAGCAGCGCGAGCGGCACGAACGCCTTGACGAGCAGCAGCACGATCTGGACGGTCGAGGTCTGCGCGGCCTCCGACTTGCTTGGGGGCGGCGCGAGCTTCGGGTTCATCCACGCGCGCACGATCACGTAGACCGTGTAGAGCCCGGCCAGCAGGAAGCCGGGGATCAGCGCGGCCGCGTACATCTTCACGACCGAGACCGCCGAGGTCGCCGAATACACGATCAGCATGATCGACGGCGGGATCAGGATGCCGAGCGTGCCGCCAGCGCAGATCACGCCGGAGCTGAGCTTCGCGTCGTAGCCGCTCTTGAGCATCGTCGGCAGCGCGAGCAGCCCCATCAGCGTGACGACGGCGCCGACGATGCCGGTGGCCGTCGCGAACAGCGCGCAGGTGATCAGCGCGGCGACGGCGAGCGAGCCGGGCACGCCGCGCAGCGCGAGCCGCAGGCTCTGGAACAGCTTGTCGAGGATGTTCGACCGCTCGATCACGTAGCCCATGAACAGGAACAGCGGCACCGCGACCAGGATGTCGCTGTTCATCACCGAGAAGGTGTTCTGCGTGAACAGGTAGAAGACGCGGTTGTCGAAGAACGCCTGGTCGGGCTGGTAGTACGCGTAGTAGCCGAAGATCACGCCCATCGCCATCAGCGTGAACGCGATGGGGAAGCCGAGCAGGATCACGAAGATGAAGAGCCCCAGCATCAGCAGGGCGACGACCGGATCGCTCATCTGGCCTCGATGTCGGCAGGGGGCACGCCGGTACTGGCCGAGGCACCGGACTTCGCGAGCTCGATCTCCATCTCCTCGACGTCGTGCAGGCGGTCGGGCCACGCGCCCTCGCGCATGCACACGATGCACCGTGCGACCTCGGCCATGCCCTGAAGCGTGAGGAACACGCCGGCGACCGGGATCAGCGTCTTCAACGGCCAGATCGGGATGCCGGCCGGGCTGTTGACGCTGACCTCGCTCACGCGGATCGCGTCGGCCGCATAGCCGTAGCCCGAGACCACGAGCGCGAGCACGCCGGGGAAGTAGAAGATGAAGTACAGCAGGCACTCGAGGCGCGCCTGCGTCACCGGGCGCCACCGCCGGTAGAACACGTCGCCCCGCACGTGGCCGTTGCGCGACAGCGTGTACGCGCCCGACATCATGAACAGTGCGCCGTAGAGCATGTAGCTCATGTCGAAGGCCCAGCTGGTCGGGTCGTTCAGCACGTAGCGCACGAACACCTCGTAGCAGGTGCCGAGCGTGAGAACGACGATCGACCACGCGAAGGCGTGGCCGATCGACTTGTTCAGCTGGTCGATGGCGTCGATGAAGGCGCGCAAGGCGGTCGGGGGTCCGCGAACGGGTCGGCGTGGCGGGCGGGCGGCGTCAGACGGGCAGCTTCGTGTTGAAGATGTGCTCGTAGCCCGCGCGGTAGTCGGCCTCGTTCACGAAGCCGTAGTAGGCGACGCGCTTGGCCCACGCCTTCTGCGATTCGACGACCTTCGCGAAGAACGGATCCTCGTCGGACAGTTTCTTCGTGAGCACGTCCCACGCCTTGAGCTGCTCGGTGAACACGTCCTTCGGCGTGCGGATCACGTTGACCTTGTCCTTCTCGACCAGCTTCTGCAGGTCCTTCGAGTAGTTCTCCATCGCGGTCCACCAGTTCGCCGAACTCGTGGCCTCGACGCCGTACTGCAGGATCGCCTGCAGGTCCTTGGGCAGCGAGTCCCACTTCTTCTTGTTGAAGATGATCTCGAAGAACTCCATCGCCTGGTGGAAGCTGCCCATCATGTAGTTCTTCACGACGTCCTGCGCGCCGAAGCGGCTGTCGGAGGTCGGATTGTTGAACTCGAAGGCATCGATCACGCCGCGCTCGAGCGCCGGGATGATCTCCCCGCCCGGCAGCTGCGTGACGCGCGCGCCCATCTGCTGGAACAGGTCGGCAGCCAGGCCCACGGTGCGGTACTTCAGGCCCTTGATGTCGGCCGCGCTCTTGATCGGCTTCTTGAACCAGCCGAGCGGCTGCGTCGGCATCGGCATCGCGAAGAAGCCCACGACGTTCAGCTGCAGCTTCTGCAGCAGTTCGCGGTACAGCTCCAGGCCGCCGCCGCGGTAGATCCACGCGAGGGTCTGCTGCGCGTCGGCCCCGTTGATCGGGCCCGAACCGAAGAGCGACGCCACCTTGCTCTTGCCGTACCAGTAGACCGGCACGGTGTGGCCCGCATCGAGCACGCCCTTGTTGACCGCGTCCATCACCTCGAAGGGCTTGACGACGGCGCCGCCGACCAGGTAATCGATGCGGAGCCGCCCGCCCGACATCTCGTTGACGCGCTTCACGTATTCCTCGGCCATCTCGTTGAAGATGTCCTTCGCGCCCCATGCGCCCTGCATCTTCATCACGACCGGCGACTGGGTGCGCCCGATCATCGGCGCGACCAGCGCGCCGGTGCCGGCGACGGCGGAGGCGGCGATGAAGCGGCGGCGCTTCGGCGGGGCGGGCGACCGCGTGTCGGCGGCGGCATCGCGACTGGTGGCGTTCGCAGTCGCCGAGTCGGTCTGCAATCGATGTTGCATGTGCGTCTCCTTCGGTTGTCGTTCTGGCGCGACCGCCCCGAACGGGGGCCGAAGCGCGAGTCTAGTCAGTGGCCCGACGCGGCACAATGAGGGTTCCCCCGATGCCCCCGAAGGTGTCCCGGGCTTGCGTCGCCGGGTCGCTTTCCCGGCAGCCGGCGCGCCGGGTCAGGCGCCCCGGAAGACGGCTTCGCGCTTGGCGAGGAAGGCCGCCACCGCCTCCTGCGAGTCGGCGGTCTCGCGCAGGCGGGCGTTGGCCTCGAGTTCGAGGCGGCACTGCCTGCCGAAGGTGTTGCCGTCGCCGTCGTCGACCAGCCGTCGGGTCGTCGCATAGGCGAGCGTCGGGCCCGCGGCGAGTCGCTTCGCCAGCGTCGTCGCGGCGGGCATCAGGTCGGCGTCGTCGACGCAATCGACGACGAGTCCCCAGTCGAGCGCCTCGACCGCGGTCAGCGGCTCGCCGGTCATCATCAGCTTCAGCGCGCGGGCGCGACCGAGGACCCGCGGCAGGATCCAGGTCGATCCGAGGTCGGGCGCCAGGCCGATCCGGCTGAACGCCTGGATGAAGGTCGCCGATCGTGCCGCGATCGGCAGGTCGCCGGCGAGCGCGAGCGAGAAGCCGGCGCCGGCGGCGACGCCGTTGACGGCGACGACGACCGGGACGCGCGACGCCCGGATCGCGGCGAAGGTCCTGTAGTAGCAGGCCATCAGCGTCTCGACCATGTCGGCGCCTTCGGGCAGCCGCAGCCTGAGGTCCTGCCCGGCGCAGAAGCCCCTGCCGGTGCCGGTGAGGATCAGCGCCCGGATCGACGCGTCGGCTTCGATGCGCGTCATCGCGTCGGCGACCTCGTCCATCATGCCGAGCGTCAGCGCGTTCAGCGCGTGGGGTCGGTCGAGCGTGATCGACGCGACGCCCTCGTCGGTCTCGAAGCGGATGTTCTCGTATCGGCGGGGCTCGAGGGGTGGCATGGCGTCGGTCCACGGGCGGTGTGCATGTGGCTGCATGGTAGCCCCCGTCGCCGTCGCGGCCGCGTCGACCTCAGGCCGCGAGGTGCGCCGCGAGCCCGCGCCGCGGCGATGGCCCCGGCATCGCGACGCCGTCGGGCAGGTACCCGATCCGGCAGAGCATCTGCGTCGTGCCGCCGGTCGCCAGCACGCGGTGGACGTCGCGCCGCAGCGCGTCCATCTCCGGATACTCCTGCAGCGACTGCGAGACGGGCTGCATCACCAGGCCCAGCGCGGTGGCGCGAAGCTGCGCCTTCGCGTAGGCGACGCCGGCGGCGATCTGCTCGCGTCGGGTGTTGCCGGTGGTCGCGAGCCAGTAGAACGCGGGCGTGCTGTCGATCGCGGTGTCGAAGTCGGCGAGCTGGCGGCGCGTGATCGCGGCGTCCGGCGCCGGTGCCGTGCTGCGGTCGAGCAGCCCGATCCGGTCGAGCACGACCAGCATCGGCGACGCGAGGGTGATGCCGTCGCGGTACCGGTCGATTTCGGCGCTTCCGACGCGCAGCAGGTTCACCGACTCCATCACCAGCCTGGGCGTCGTCAATTCGATCTTCCAGGCGGCCTTCGCGATCGCGGCGATCGCGTCGACGCGGCCCGCGTCGCGCGTCCGGTCGAGCACGCCGGCCGTGATGCCGTCGCCCCCGGCCGCCTCGAACGCCCGCGCGTCGCCCGCAGCCACCGGCCTGGCGCGCTCGTAGGGCAGGCGCACGGTGCGCCGTGCGGGGATCTGCGCGAACAGCGTGGCCGCGTCGCCGCGACCCGCGGTCGCGTCGGCGACCAGGCGGATCCGGGCGAGCGGCCGGCCGTCGAGGCGTTCGCCGTACGGACCGTCCTCGAGCAGGCGCACGTCGGTCCGCAGGCTGAGGCTGGCGGCGGCGATCTCGAGCAGGCCGAGCATCGCGCCGGCGCCGATCAGGATCTGGCGGCCGAAGGGGTCGGTCTCGGGCAGCAGGCGCGTCGTGTCGATGCGCACGAGGATCTCGCCGGGCTCGCTCAGGTCGACCAGCCAGGGCTGGCGGTTGTGCGGGTTCGGCGCGAGGATCGCCCACGACAGCGCCCAGCGGCGCGGGTCGTCGCGGCGCTCATCAGGGCGCCACGCGGCAACCGCCGAGTCGGGGACGGCGGCGAAGGGCGCGCAGCCGGCCAGCGGCAGCGCCGCGACGACGATCCCGCCGGCGGTCGTGCGCACGAATCGGCGGCGGCCCGGCGCGTGTGCAAGGACGGCGGCGGGGGCGGGGACTGCGGACGCGGCGAAGGCGGGGACGGCGGCGGGGGCGGTGGGCTTCATCGGCGGCTCCTGGGCTCGGGTGCATCCATTGTCGGTAGCGGGTCGAGATTGCACAATTGACGTACACCGCAACCGAGATATGCAGAAATGAATATCGGTACCCAGGCCCCGCGTCACGATTTCGACTGGACGCTCGTGCGCTCGTTCCTGGCGGTGATCGACACCGGCAGCCTGCTCGCCGCGTCCAGGCGCCTCGCGACCAGCCAGCCGACGGTCGGTCGCCACATCGACGCGCTCGAGGCGCAGCTCGGCAGGGTGCTGTTCGAGCGCACCGGTCGGGGGCTCGCGCCGACCGCCGACGCGCACCTGATCGCAGGCCACGCGCGGCGCATGCAGGCCGGCGCCGACGCGCTCGCGCAGGCCGTCACCGGCAGCGATGCGGCGATGGGCGGCCTGGTGCGGGTGACGGCGAGTACGACGCTCGCGCAGCACCTGCTGCCGCCGATGATCGCCAGCATCCAGGCGCTGGCGCCGGACATCGACATCGCGATCGTGGCCTCGGACGAGCTCAGCAACCTGCTTCGCCGCGACGCCGACATCGCGATCCGGATGGTGCGGCCCGAGCAGTCGAGCCTGATCGCGCGCCGCCTCGGCGAGTACCGGATCCTGCCGTGCGCGAGCCGTCAGTACCTCGCTCGCCACGGGGCCCCGCGACGGCCGGCCGACCTCGCCGGCCACCGGCTGGTCGGATCGGACCGCGACCAGGGCTTCCACCGGCAGTTCGCGCAGTTCGCCGCGACGATCGGGCTGTCCGGCGCGCAGTTGCGCGTCGCCGTCCGCAGCGACAGCTTCCCGACGCAGTTCGCGGCGATCCGGGCGGGCCTCGGCATCGGCTTCGCGACCGAATACATGATCAGGGCCGATCCGGAGATCGTCGCGCTGCCGTTCGAGCTGCCGCTGCCGCGCCTGCCGGTGTGGCTGGTGGTGCACCGGGAGATCCGGGCGAACCGGCGCATCCGCACCGTCTTCGACGCGCTCGCGCGCCTGCTGAAGGCGCAGCTGGCGCGCTGAGCGCCGGGCAGTGCCGACGCGAGGACCCGCCCGCGCCGCGCCTCGCCCTCAGCCCGGCGCGGCGACTTCCTCGGTCGTCGCGCGACGCATCTCTCGCCGCTCGGCGAAATCGAAGTGCCGCCCGCGGTGCAGCGTCGCGGTGTTGTCCCACATCACCAGGTCGCCGACCTTCCAGTGGTGGCGGTAGACGAATTCGCGCTGCGTCGCGTGCTCGATCAGGTCCATGATGAGCATCCGGCCCTCGGCGACCGTCATGCCGACGATCTCGCGCGCGTGCACGCCCACGAAGAGGATCCTGCGGCCGCTGCGCGGGTCGGTCTGGACCAGCGGCCAGGTGACCGGCGCGAGCACCGACCGCTGTTCGGCGGAATAGCCGGTGTCGCCGAGCATGAGCCGCGAATGCAGCGCGTCGTGCACCGCCTCGAGCCCGTCGATGCGCGCCTTCATTGCCGGCGGCAGCGCGTCGTACGCGAGCCGCAGGTCGGCGAACTCGGTCTCGCCGCCCGCGGACGGAACCACCACCGCGTGCAGCATCGAGTACTTCGCGCGCGGGCGCTGGAAGCTCGAGTCGCTGTGCCA
Organism: Lautropia sp.; assembly: GCA_050248115.1. Taxonomy (GTDB): domain Bacteria; phylum Pseudomonadota; class Gammaproteobacteria; order Burkholderiales; family Burkholderiaceae_E; genus Lautropia. The sequence goes on along the minus strand of JBFWSZ010000001.1, from coordinate 948,142 downwards.
GAGCTGGTTCGCGATGTTGCCGACGATCTTCGCGTGCGTGCGGGCGGCGACCTCGCCGTCGATGGTGACGTTCGAGATGTCGGCGAGTTCGGCGTGGGCGAAGCGGTGCGGGCCGCCGCGCACCTTGCGAAAGCCGAGGTCGAGCGGGCCGAGCGACCGGGCGAATCCGATCTGCTGGTGCTCGTCGAGCGACTGGCCGGGGAAGACCAGCACCGCGTGCCGGTCCATCGCCCGCTCGATCTCGCGCACGCCGGCGGCGTCGAGCGGCTCGCGCAGGTCGATGTCCGACGCGATCGCGCCAAGGGGCTCGAGCGGCTGCAGGTGCATGGTGACCCTCCTCGGTCCGGGTGGGTGCCGACGCCGTCGCGGCGCGGCACGGTGGTGATGTCGTCGCGTCGCCGGTCTCAGGCGTCGGGCCAGACCGCCTTCGCGACCTCGATGCAGCGCTCGAGCTTGCGCCACTGGTCGGCGTCGGCGAGGTCGTTGCCGTGCGCGGTCGACGAGAAGCCGCACTGATGGCTGAGCGCGCACTGCTCGAGCGGCACGTACCTGGCGGCCTCGTCGATGCGCGCGCGGATCTGGTCGGCGCTCTCGACGGCGGCGTGCTTCGAGCTCATCAGGCCGAGCACGACCCGCTTGCCCTTGGGCATGAAACGCAGCGGCGCGAAGTCGCCCGAGCGCTCGTCGTCGTACTCGAGGAAGAAGCCGTCGATCTTCATCTCGTTGAACATGATCTCGGCGACCGGCTCGTAGCCGCCCTTCGCGACCCAGGCGCTCTTGAAGTTGCCGCGGCACAGGTGGATCGAGATCGACATGTCCGCTGGCCGGTCGCGGATCGCGTCGTTCATCAGCCGGCAGTACAGCCGGGTGAGGGCGTCGGGATCGTCGCCGCGGGCCGCGGTGCGCTCGCGGATCTCGGGGTCGCACAGGTACGCGAGGTTGGTGTCGTCGAACTGCAGGTAGCGGCAGCCGCGCGCCGCCAGGTCGGCGACCTCGGCCCGGTACGCCGCGGTCAGGTCGTCGTAGAAGCGCTCGAGATCGGGGTAGACCTCGGCGGAGATCGCCTGTCGGCCGCCGCGAAAGTGCAGCATCGACGGCGCCGGGATGCAGACCTTCGGCGTCGCCGAGGTCGCCGACTTCAGGAAGTCGAAGTCGGCGCCCTGGATCGGCCGCGCGTGCCGGATCGGCGACTCGATGTGCATCGTCGGCGGCGCGAAGCCGACCTTGCTGCCGTCGTCCTTGCGAAACGCATTCGAGAACTCGCCGTAGCTGACCTTCACGCCGTCGAGCTTCTCGAGGAAGTCGATGTGGAAGTAGGTGCGCCGGAATTCGCCGTCGGTGACGCCCTTCAGGCCGACCTTCTCCTGCTTCGCGACCACCTCGCGGATGCATTCGTCCTCGACCGCCCGCAACTCGGCGGCGCTGCACTTGCCGTCGGCGAAGGCGCTGCGCTTCTCGACCAGGCGCGCCGGGCGCAGGAAGCTGCCGACGTGGTCGTACCGAAAGGGAATCACCTGCTTGCTCATGCTCTGGGCTCCTGAGGCCGGCGGCCGCCGGCAACCTGATTCGAAGGGGCGCGCGCGGCGCGGGCCGCGTGCGCGAATGGCGAAGAATACCGCGCCCGGCGCCGGCCCCGCGTGGCCCCGGCGCCGCCGCGTCGATCCCCCGGCGAGGCGGCGTCGAAAGCCGATGACCGGCTCGATCGTCGCGACGCGCCGCCGGTCGCGCCCGCGGCGCGTGTATCCGGTGCTCCCGCCGAGCTGACAAAACGTAAAACCCGGTGTGCGCCGGCGCTCGGGCCGTTGCGACTTCGCCCACTGTCGTGGACTCGGCCGCGCCGCCGGCGGTAGTCTGGACGGCCATCCGAAGGAGTCATTGCCGTGCCGGTTTCACCCGCTTTTCCCCGATCGATCCCGCCCATGATGTCGGACCAGGTCGCCGCGCTTCGCTTCGCGGTCGGACTGCCGCAGCAGGTCTGCGAGGACGCGCTGGCCCGGTGCCACGGCGACACCGCCAAGGCCGAGCAGCTGCTGCGCTCGGCGTCGCGCGTGGCGCCTCGCGCACAGCGCGCCGCCCGGCGCTGACCGAGGCGCCGGCGGCAGGCCGGCCCGGGCCGGCCGGGCGGCCGCCGGGCGCCCGATCGCGTCAGCGACCGGACGAGGCGCCGCCGTGGCCGCGCGCCGGTCCGCGAGCGCGGTGCGGCAGGCCCGCGCGCTCGCGATGCAGGCGCAGGCAAGCGTCCCAGACGGGCGGATCGCCGATGCCCGCCGCGAGGTGCTCGATGAACGCGCGCGTCCTGGCCGGCAGGTAGTCCGCGTCGGGATAGATCGCGTAGAGGCCGGACACCCCCCAGTCGACCTCGAGCAGCACCGGTTGCAGCGCGCCGCGCCGGATCGCGGCGTCGGCGATGAAGGTCGGCTGGCGCACGATCCCCAGGCCGGCGACCGCCGCCTGCACCAGCGCGTCGCCGTTGCTCGCGAGATAGCGCGGGCGCAGCTGCACGTCGCCGTCGGCGCCGTCGGGCGTGCGCCAGGTCCAGCGGTCCGCGGGGGTCAGGTTCGAATAGCACAGCGCCGCCATCCCGGCGAGCTCGCGGGGGTGCGCCGGCGTGCCGTGGCGCGACCAGAACGCCGGCGACGCGGCGACCACGTGGTGGACCGGCGCAAGGTGGCGGGCGCGCAGGCTCGAGTCGGCGAGCTGCCCGATCCGGATCGCGAGGTCGAAGCGCTCCGCGACGATGTCGATCGTGCGGTCGTTGAAGTCGACGTCGATCGTCAGCGCCGGGTTGGCCTGCAGGAAGCCGTCGATCACGCCGTCCAGGTGCGCCAGCCCGAAGCTCAGCGGCGCCGTCAGGCGAAGGAGCCCGGCGAGTTCGCGGGTGTCGGCCGACGCGATGGCCTCGGCCTCGTCCAGGTCGGCGAGGATCCGGCGCGCCCGCGCGAGGAAGGCCGCGCCGGCGGGGGTCAGCACGAGGCGGCGGGTGGTGCGCGTCAGCAGCGGCGTGCGCAGCCGCGCCTCGAGGTCGCTGATCCGCCGGCTCACCGCCGACGCGGCGACCTGGAGTTGCCCGGCCGCCCGGCTGATGCTCAGGCGCTCGGCGACGACGACGAAGGTCTTCAGGTCCTCGAAGCGGTCCATATTCGTGTCGATCGCCGAAGAATCATTTGCCGGATGCGCCCTTTATCGCGCCGCGTGCCGGCGCTATGTTCACATGGAACCCGCAGCAACCGCCTGCGACGCGACGGAGACGATGCCATGACTTTCCGACAGACCCCCACGCCGACCCTCACGCTGCGCCCGGCCGGCGCCCGCGGCATGGCCGATCACGGGTGGCTCAGGAGCGCCCACACCTTCAGTTTCGCCGGCTACCACGATCCCCGGCACGTGCAGCACGGCGTGCTGCGGGTGATCAACGACGACGAGGTCGCCGCAGGCAAGGGCTTCGCGCCGCATTCGCACCGCGACGCCGAGATCTTCTCGTACGTGCTCGAGGGCGCGCTCGAGCACAAGGATTCGATGGGCAACGGCAGCGTCGTGAAGGCCGGCGGCGTGCAGTACATGAGCGCGGGCAGCGGCGTCACGCACAGCGAATTCAACCCGTCGTCGCACGAGCGCGTGCGCTTCCTCCAGGTCTGGCTGCTGCCGGACACCCACGGCGGCGCGCCGCGCTACGAGACGGTCGAGCTCGCGGCGGCGGACAAGTCGGGCAGGCTGAAGCTGTTCCTGTCGCCCGACGGGCGCGACGGCTCGATCGCGACGAAGGCGCGGGCGTTCGTCCACGCGGCGACGCTCGACGGCGCGCAGTCGATCGAGCACGACCTCGGCGACACCGCGCGCGCGTGGCTGCAGGTCGCACGAGGACGCCTCGTGCTCGACGGGATGGCGCTCGAGGCGGGCGACGGTGTCGCGATCGACGGCGGCGGGCGCATCCGGTTGTCGCAGGGCGAAGGCGCCGAGGTGCTGCTCTTCGAGCTGCCGTGATCGCCAGCGCCGGGCCTCAGCCCCCGGCGATGCCGGTGAGCCGCCGGCGTTCGATTCGCCAGCGCCGGCGCTCGCCGTGCCGGATCATCACCGCCTCGCGCTGCCACTTCGAGAAGGTGCGGCTGATCGTCTCGACCTGCACGTTGCCGAGCATCTCGCCGAGTTCACGGTGCGTGCACAGTTCGGTGACGCCGTCCTTCGACGGGAACTGCAGCAGCAGCCGCGCCAGTCGCTGCTCGACGGTGCCGACCGCGAGCTCGGTCAGCCATTCGTTCGCCGACGACAGCGCCCGCTGCCACTGGAGCGCCATGCGCTGGCAGATCTCCGGATAGCAGTGCTGCATCGCGCGGACCTCGTTCGAGCCGAGGCGGCACAGCGCGAGCGGGGTCAGCGCGACCGCGCGCAGGTCCTGCGAGCCGGTCGCGAGCGCGCTCAGGCCCAGCATGTCGCCCGCCTTGCCGAGGCCCACGATCCGCGCGCGGCCGTCGATCGCGATGCGCTCGAGCTTCGCGAGGCCGTCGAGCACGACGTAGACGTGGGCGCTGCGGTGGCCTTCGTTGAAGACCACCTCGCCGGGCGCGAAGCGCATGCGGGTCGGCGTGCCGACGGCGCCGGACAGCGCGGCGGTGTCGATGCCGGCGAAGAGCTCGAGCTCGGCCAGCGGGCAGGTGAGCGCGCCTTCGGGCGAGGCCGGGTCGGGGCCGCGCGGGTGACGCAACGGGAACGCGCCGTCGTTCATCGCCGGCCGGGCCGTGTCAGCGGATGGGTCATCGGATTCCTCCATTGTCGCGCATCGTGCGCCGGATCGTCGCCGGGACCCCGCGCCAGCTCACAACTGGAAGGTCAGCCACTGCGCCAGGCCTTCCTTGAGATCGCGCCGCAGGGTCAGCGGCTTGAGGCGCTGCGGCGTGCAGCGCGCGGCCAGCGCGTCGAACCATTGTCGCATCGCCGCGACGTCCGCGGGGCGGCGCAGGCCCAGCATCAGCTCGTGGTTGATGAACAGGCTGCGGGCGTCGATGTTCGCCGACCCGGCGAACGCGATCGTGTCGTCGATCAGGATCAGCTTCGCGTGCGACATGCCGGGCGTGAGCAGCACCTCTCCGCCGGTGAGCTGCAGGTCGCGGATCGAGCGCCCGCGCGCCCAGTCGGCAAGCCGGTGGTTCGAGCGGTCGGGCATCACCAGCTTCACCGGGACACCGCGCCGCAGCGCGCCGACCAGCGCGCTGAGCAGTTCGGGGTCGGGCACGAAATACGGCGTCGCGATCGCGATCCGTTCGCGCGCCGCGTGGCAGGCCCAGACCAGGATCGCGTGCAGGGTGTCGTCGGCGTATTCGGGGCCGCTCGGAATCAGCAGCGCGTTGTCGGGCGAGGCGCCGCCGTCGACCGCCTCGTGCGGCGCGATCCAGCGCTGCCTCGACGCGAAGGCCCAGTCGCGGTCGAACAGCATCGTCAGCGACGCGGCGACCTGGCCGTGCAGCGTGAAGCTGAGGTCGATCCACGCGGGGCCGTCCTCGGCGACGAAGTACTCGGCCGCGAGGTTGCGCCCGCCGAGCCAGGCGCGGGTCGAATCGACGATCACCATCTTGCGGTGGTTGCGCAGGTTCGCACGGCCGCGAAAGGGCCAGTCGAACACCGGCGAGTAGAGCGCGATCCGCACGCCGGCCTCGCGAAGGCGCTGGAAGTGGCGGTGGCGGTGCAGCCACGCGCCGACACCGTCGACCATCAGCCGGACCGCCACGCCGCGCCGCGCGGCCGCGCACAGCCGCTCGCCGATCGCCGCGCCGAAGGCGTCGTCGGCGAAGGTGAAGGTCGCGACGTCGATGCTGCGCCGGGCCGAATCGACGAGCGCGAGCAGCGCGTCGCGCGCGGCGACGCCGTCGGTGTCCAGGTCGAGACGCTGGTACGGCGCCGGCGACGGCAGCCCGAGGCCGTGGCCGAGCCGGATCCACGGATCGGCGCCGGGGTCCGCCGGGCCCGGCCAGGCCGGCATCAGCCGCGCGCGGCGGTGCTTGCGCAGGCCGAACATCAGGTAGATCGGCAGCGCGAAGTACGGGACGGCGAGCATCAGCGCGATCCACGCGATCGCGGCCGACGGATGCCGGTGCATGCGCAGGCCGTGCGTCGTGACCACGTACAGCAGCAGCGCGAGCGACGACGCCGCGACGTGCAGCGACAGCAGTTCGGGCCACCAGATGAAGAGGTCGTCCACGGGTGCGCGCGTGCCTCGGAGGGGGTGCGGCCCGGGTCAGTGCCCGCGCCCGGCGACGCGAAGCGCGAGCGTCACGACGAGCAGCAGGATCGCGCCGGCCGCCATGCCGACGAGCGCGTCGAAGACGATCGGCGCGATCGGCGCGAGCGCGGCGGCCGACGACCCGACCCACGCCGTCGCGGCCTCGCTCCAGTGGTGCAGCAGCCCGACGTTGTGGCTCAGGATGCCGCCGCCGACGAGGAACATCGCCGCGGTGCCGGCGATCGACAGGAAGCGCATCAGCACCGGCGCGAACCAGAGGATCGCGCGGCCGATCGCTGCCGACGCGCCGCGGTGTCCGGCGCGGCGCGTCAGGTGCAGCCCGAGGTCGTCGAGCTTCACGATGCCCGCGACCACGCCGTACACGCCGACGGTCATGATCAGCGCGACGCCGACGAGCACGCCGATGCGGGTCGCCAGCGTCGCGCCGGCCACCGTGCCGAGCGTGATCACGATGATCTCGGCCGACAGGATGAAGTCGGTGCGGATCGCGCCCTTGATCTTGTCCTTCTCGTAGGCGACGAGGTCGACCTTGTCGTCGCCCGCCGCCGCCGCGAGCTCGGCCGCGTGCGCTTCGTCTTCCGCCCGCGAGTGGAGCAGGCGGTGCGCGACCTTCTCGAAGCCTTCGTAGCACAGGAATGCGCCGCCCGCCATCAGGATCGGGACGATCGCCCAGGGCGCGAAGGCGCTCAGCGCGAGCGCGGCCGGCACGAGGATCGCCTTGTTGACGAGCGAGCCCTTGAACACCGCCCAGACGACCGGCAGTTCGCGCTCGGCGGCGACGCCCGTGACCTTCTCGGCGTTGACGGCGAGGTCGTCGCCGAGCACGCCTGCGGTCTTCTTCGCAGCGACTTTCGTGAGGACGGAGACGTCGTCGAGCAGCGTCGCGATGTCGTCGAACAGGGCAAGGAGGCTGGAGGCCATGCGGGGGCGGTCAGTCGGTGCAGAGCACGTGTCGGAGTTGATCGAAGCCGTCGACGACGAGGTCGTGGTGCGGGCTCGGCTGCGGATCGGGCGGGCCGCCGGGGCCCCACTCGGCCGGGCGGCGCACGAACGCCGTGCGATAGCCGGCCGCCTTGGCGGCGTCGAGGTCGAAATTGTGGCAGGCGACCATCAGGCAACGCGACGGGTCGAGCTGCAGGTACTTCGCCGCCGTCCGGTACGCGTCGGGCAGTATCTTGTACTTGCCGATGCCTTCGCACGAGATCACCGCGTCCCAGCTCAGGCCGTTGCGCCGGCCGGTGTCGATGACGATCCGGTAGCTCAGGAGCGTGAACGACACGCACACGTAGCGTTCGCGAAGCGCGGGCAGCGCCGGCGGAAAATCCGGCCAGCAGGCCAGCGCGTGGACCGCGTCGTGCCAGACCGTCCGGCGTTCGTCGGCGTCGAACGCGTCGAGCCCGTGGGCGGCGAGCGTCTCGTCGAGGGCGAGGCGGTGCGCGTCGTCGAAGTTGATCTCGGGCGGCGCGTGCTCGCCGAGATTGACGACGCGCTGCAGCGAGCGCCTGCGCATGTCGTTCGCGAGCGCGTGCCAGTCGCGCTCGACGCCGTGCGCGCGACCCAGGGCGGCGAGCGCCGCCGTGAACCCGGTGTGCCAGTCGAGGATCGTGCCGCCGGTGTCGAAGGTCAGCGCCTCGATGCCGAGCGAGCGGATCGTCCGTGCATCGACGGGCCTGCCCTGTCCGTCGGTCGCCGTCCTGCCGTGTTCCGCCATGTTCTTCCCCCGCTGGTTGCCGATCGGCTAGCCTACAATGATCGCAGGCTTCGGCGTTCGCCGCGTCGTCCCCCTCGGATCGTCGCGCCGTCGCGATGCCCGGCCGTCCGTTGCGCAGCCCGCCGGATCCGCCCGTCCGGCCCCGACCCGGAGTCCGCCGATGACCCAGATCCGAATCGCCGCGCCGATCGCGGCCACCGGTCCCGCCGCGCTTCGCGCGCTGAGCGCAGCGGCGATGCCGATCGCCGTCGCCGGCGGCCCGTTCGCGAGCCGCGCCGATGCGGCCGCGCCGGTGGGTGCCGCGGCACCGTCGATCGGCCTCGTCGACACCGCGGGCCGGACGGTGTCGCTCGACGACTTCAGAGGACGGCACGTCGTGCTCGAGAGGGTGAATCCCGGCTGCCCGTTCGTGCAGAAGCACCACGGCGCCGGCAACATGCGGCGCCTGCAGGCGCGCTACGGCGCGAAGGGCGTTGCGTGGCTCGCCGTCGATTCGACGAATCCGTCGCACCGGGACTGCCTCGCGCCGGCGGCGCGCAACCGCGTTGCCGCCGCGGTCGACGAGGCGCTCGCGGGCAGGCCGGTCTCGGTCGCGATAAGCGCGCCCTACGGTTGTCCGGTCGAGTACTGACTCGCGCCCGCACGCCGGTGGAGACGTCGGTCGAGGAGGGCGCGCCGCTCGCGGCACCGGCCGCGTCGCGCGACGAGGAGCGAGAGACTGGCTGAGGGCAACGTCGCGGCCATGTTCGCCGCGGCCGCGAGCGCGACCTTCTTCGCCGGCGGCCTGATCGCCGCCCGCTTCGGCCTCGACCACCTGCCGGTGCGCGTGGGCGCGACCTTCAGCGTGCCCTCGGCTTTCGTGCTGTTCGCGTCGATGGCGCCCTGGACGATCGACTGGGCGGGCTTCGTGTGGCCTGCGGCGATCGCGTTCGCGGCGATCGGGCTGTTCTTTCCGGCAGCGGTGACCCTGCTCAGTTTCCACTCGACCGAGAAGCTCGGGTCGTCGGCGACCGCCGCGATTTCCGGCACGGCGCCGCTGTTCGCGATCCCCGCCGCCGCGCTGGTGCTCGACGAACCGGTGCCTGGCCGTGCGCTGGCCGCGGCCGCCGGCATCGCGATCGGGATCGCGCTGCTGTCGTGGAACGCGCGTCGCGGCGGCACCGACTGGCGCTACCTGTGGCTCGCGTGCCTGAGCCCGGCGATCCGCGCGCTCGCCCAGGTGCTGGTCAAGGCGTCGATGCTGTGGTGGCCCAGTGCGTTCGCCGCGGCGCTGTTCGGCTATGGGGTGTCCTCGGTCGTGCTGATCGGCTACGGGTGGCGGCGCGGCCCACCGCTGCCGCGGGCCGGGATCGGCTGGTTCGGCCTCACCGGCCTGTGCAACGGTCTCGGCGTGCTGCTGTTCTACTGGAGCGTCGCGAATGCGCCGGTCGCGCTCGTGTCGCCGATCCTCGCCACCGTGCCGCTGATCGCGGTGCTGATCGGCTTCGTGGTGTTCCGTGATCGGCGTCCTTCGCTGCGCGAGTCGCTCGGCATCGCCGCCACGGTCGCGTCGGTCGTCTGGCTGGTCACCGGCCGCCACGGCTAGCGCGCGCGCACGCGATCGACGCGCGGCGTCGCCGACGTTCGCGGGCCCGGGCGACGGCGACGGAACCGTTACCATGTCGCCGGTTCCGGCAGGCGCACCCGCGCCCAGGCCGGTGACCGACGTCGACGAAGGACACCGGCATGGACGACAGGATCAGGGTCTACGGCATCGGCGCGTCGCGCGCGTCGCGGCCGTTGTGGATGCTCGAGGAACTCGGCGTGCCGTACGAGCTCGTCCGGCAGGACTACAAGGACAAGTCCACGCGCAGCCCGGCGTACCTGGCGATCAACCCGAACGGGCGCATTCCGGCGATCGTCGACGGCGACGTCGTCGTCTGGGAATCGATGGCGACGACGCTGTACCTCGCGCGGCGCTTCGGCGGCGAACTCGCGCCGGCGAACCTGGCGGAAGAGGCCGAAGCGCTGCGCTGGAGCTTCTGGGTGATGTCCGAGTGCGAGAAGGATGCGCTGATCGTGCTGTTCCAGCGCGTCGTCAACCCGCCCGACAAGCGCGACGAGGCGCTCGCGGCGGCGGCCGAGAGCCGGCTCGCCGTGCCGCTGAAGGTGCTCGACGCCCACCTCGCGACCCGCGCGTACCTGGCCGGCGAGCGCTTCACCGTCGCCGACCTGAACGTCGCATCGGTGCTGTCGTGGATCAAGCCCTCGAAGCGGCTCGCCGGCGAATTTCCCGTGATGAGCGCCTGGCTCGATCGCTGCCTTGCGCGGCCGGCTCAGCAGCGCGTGCGCGCGATGGCGCGGGCCGGCTGAGGCGTCGCGGGCGAGGCGGGCGAAGCGGGCGCGAAGCGGGCGCCCGGCCCGCCCGGCCCGCCTGGGCTGCGCGGGTTGCGGGTCCGTGGCCCGACAGCCTCCTATGACACGCGCACGACGATCTTGCCGGCCTGCCCGAAGTTCGCCATCAGCCCGGCGGCGTCGCGGATCCGTGCCATCGGGTAGACCTCGTGCACCAGCGGCGCCAGCCGGTGCTGCGCGACGAAGTCGATCATCGCCGCGAACTCGTCGGGAGAGCCCATCGTCGTTCCCTGGATCCGGGCCTGCTTGAAGAAGAGCTTCGGCATCTCGAGTCCGCTGGCGGCATTGCCGAGCGTCGCGCCGTAGAACACGTAGCGCCCGCCCATGCGCAGCGTGTCGAGCACCGCGTTGATCGCGTCGCCGCCGGCGCTGTCGATCACGAGGTCGAAGCCGCCGGTCGACTTGCGCAGGTTCCGGTAGCAGTCGGGGTCCTTGTAGTCGGCGCCGCCTTCGGCGCCGATCGCGACCGCCTTCTCGATCTTCTGCGACGAGCCGCTGGTCACCCAGACCTTCGCCCCGTGCTTCACCGCCCACAGCACCGCGAAGCTCGAGGTGCCGCTGCCGGCACCGGTGACGAGCACCTGCTGGCCGGGACGGATGCCGCCCATCGTGACGACCGCGCGCCAGGACGTGAGGCCGGCGAGCGGCAACGCGGCGGCGGCGTCGAAGTCGAGATGGGCGGGCTTGGCGCGGACGTCGGTGGCGGGCGTGCAGACGAATTCGGCGAGCGTGCCCTGGTCGGGCATGCCGAGGACGCGGAACCCCGGGCCCGGGAACGGGGTCGACGCGCCGCCGGCGTCGCTTCCCCAATCCCGTGCGGGATACAGCACGACCTCGCGGCCGACGAGCCGAGGGTCGACGCCCGCGCCGACCGACTCGACGACGCCGGCGCCATCCGAGCCGATCACGCAGGGCAGCTGCATCTTCGGGTAGAGCCCGCGGGTCATGAAGAAGTCGCGCCGGTTCAGCGCGCCGGACCGGATCGCGACCCGGACCTCGCCCGCGGCGGGCGTCGGCGTCGGGACGTCCTCGATGACGAGCTTGTCGAGGCCTCCGGCCTCCTTGAGGACGACGGCTTTCATCGCTGTGCTCCTGTGGTGGCGATTTCGTGGAACCCGGTGCGCCGCCCTGCGCGGGGCGTGCGCCGGTAGTCGTTGCATTGTCGCGCATCCTGCGCGATAGTCCGGGCTCCCGACCCGCGGCCGAGCGCGTTTCCGCGCCGCGGCTTCCTTCGCAGTGCCCGTTCCGAGGTGTTCCATGAGTGCCGTGCCCCGATCCACCGGCGCGTCCGCATCGGCCGTGATGCCGTCGATCGACCCCGACCGCCTGTGGGCGTCGCTGATGCGTTTCGCGCGGATCGGCGCGACGCCGAAGGGGGGCGTGTGCCGCCTGACGCTCACCGATCTCGACCGCCAGGCGCGCGACCTGTTCGTCGAGCAGGCTAAGGCCCTGGGATGCGCAATCCGCATCGACCGCATCGGCAACGTCTTCGCGCGGCGCGCCGGCAGCGATCCCGCGCGCCGCGCCGTCGCGACCGGCAGCCACCTCGACACGCAGCCCACCGGTGGCCGATTCGACGGCAACTACGGCGTGCTCGCCGGCCTCGAGGTCTTGCAGGCGCTGAACGACGCCGGCATCCGGACGCAGGCGCCGCTCGAGGTCTGCGTCTGGACCAACGAGGAAGGTTCGCGCTTCGTGCCGGTGATGATGGGCTCGGGCGTGTACGGCGGCGCATTCCCGCTCGCGCACGCGCTCGGCGCCACCGACCGCGACGGGATCACCGTCGCGCGCGCGCTCGCCGACATCGGCTACGCCGGCGGCGCGCCGGCGGCGGTCGCCGACGGCGCGCCCGCGTTCGACGCGTACTTCGAGGCGCACATCGAGCAGGGGCCAGTCCTCGAGGCGAAGGGCGTCACGATCGGCGCGGTGACCGGCGCGCTCGGGCAGCGCTGGTTCGACCTCACCGTCACCGGGCAGGAGGCGCACGCCGGCCCGACGCCGATGGCGCTTCGCCGCGACGCGCTGCTCGCGGCGTCGCGGCTGGTCGGCGAGGTCAACCGGATCGCGATGGCCGAGGCACCGAACGGGCGCGGCACCGTCGGCTGCCTCGACGTGCACCCGTCGTCGCGCAACGTGATCCCGGGGCGGGTCAGGCTCACCGTCGACTTCCGCCACCCGGACGACGCGGGGCTCGAGCGGATGGCGCGGGCGCTTCGCGACGCGACCGCGGACCTCGGTCACGGCATCGCGGTCGAGATGGAGCAGGTCGTGTATTTCCCGCCGACGCCCTTCGACGCGGCGCTGGTCGACAGCGTGCGACGGGCCGCGGGCGCGATCGGGCACGACGCGCTCGACATCGTCAGCGGCGCGGGACACGACGCCGTCTACGCGGCGCGCGTCGCGCCGGCGGCGATGATCTTCATCCCGTGCAAGGACGGCATCTCGCACAACGAGATCGAGGACGCGCTGCCCGAGCACGTCGGCGCCGGCGCGGACGTGCTGCTGCGCGTGATGCTCGAGCGCGCGGGGCGCGCATGAGCGCAGCGCCGGGCCGCCCCAAGCAAGCTCGCACCGCAGCGCGAAGCGCGAAGGTATCCCAGTGACCGACGAACGCTGGGACGAGACCGTCGTCCGGGTGCTGAAGGCGAACGAGGTCCGGCTGGTCGCGTACGTGCCGGACAAGGTGCTGGTGCCGCTGATCGAGCGCGTGCGCGGCGACGCGTGGTTCACCGTCGTCGCGCCGGCGCGCGAGGAGGAGGCGGTCGGCATCGTCGCCGGCGCCTACATGGCGGGCGTGCGCGGCATCGTGCTGATGCAGACCAGCGGCTTCGCGACGCTGCCCAACGTGCTCGCGTCGCTGACGGTGCCCAGCCAGATCCCGCTGCTGATGCTGATCTCCGAACGCGGCACCATCGGCGACCACCAGCTCGGCCAGGCGATCGTCTGCCGGACGATGCGCCCCGTCCTGCAGACGCTCGGCATCGAGCACCACGCGATCGAGCGCCAGGACGACGTCGAATTCGTCTGCGACCGCATGATCCGCCAGGCGTTCGCGACGCAGGCGGCGGCGGCGATGATCCTGTCGCCGCTGCTGACGGCGCGGGTGCCCGCGGGATCGTCCGGCGCGGGGGCGCGGGCGCAAGGCGCGCGACCGGGCGCCGGCGCCGGTGTCGCCCCGGCCGGCGCGGTCGGCGCGGTCGGCGCGGTCGGCGCGGTCGGCGCGGCGACGCGTGCGGCGGCCGGGCCGACCGCGGCATCGCCGGCGCGGCCCTTCGACGGTCCCACGCGCGACGGCGCGGCGGTGCTGAACCGGGCGGCGCTGACGCGCCGCCTCGTCGCCCGCCTGGATCGCGACGAGGCGGTGGTCGGCGGGATCGGCCACACGCACTTCGACCTGTGGGCGGCCGGGCAGCGGCCGCAGAACTTCTACATGCTCGGCAGCATGGGCCTCGCGGTGCCGATCGCGCTCGGCGTCGCGCTCGCGCAGCCGCAGCGGTCGGTGTTCGCGCTGGAGGGGGACGGGTCGATGCTGATGCAGCTCGGTGCGCTCGCGACGGTGGCGGCACTCGCCGCGCGCCGGCTGGCGATCGTCGTCTGGGACAACGGTGCCTACCAGATCACCGGGTCGCAGCCCACGCTCACCGATGCCGGTGCCGACCTGGTCGCGATCGCGCGCGGCGCGGGCATCGCCCGTGCGAGCTGGGTCGCCGACGAAGCGCACTTCGACGCGCTGGTCGACGCGGCGCTGGCGGGGCAGGGGCCGGTGTTCATAGCGGCACGCACCGACCGGTCGCCGCCCGCCGGCGTCACCGAGCGCGACGCGGCGAAGATCAGGCTCGGCTTCATGGCAGGCATCGCCGTCGATCGGGACGCGCCGCGATGATCGTCGACCGGTTCGCCGACTACGCGCGCTTCGAGGCGCAGCGCCCGCTGCCGCCCGAGGTCGCGCACCACGCGAAGCGAGCGCTGATCGACTGGTTCGCCGCGCTGTTTCCGGGCATCGGCAATGCACCCGGCGTGCAACTGATGGCCGCGCACGCGCGCGAGCTCGGCGTCGGCGCGTCGAGCCTGCCCGGCCAGCGCCGCACGGCATTCGCCGGCACCGCCGCCTGGATCAACGGCAGCATCTCGCACGCGGTCGAGTTCGACGACATCTTCCGCGACGCGGTGTACCACCCCGGCTGCCCGACGATCTCGGCCGCGCTCGCGCTGGCGGAGGAGTGCGGCGCCACCGGCGCGCAGCTGCTCAAGGCGATCACCGTCGGCTACGAGATCTCGACGCGCATCGGCGCGGCGATCCAGCCCTCGCACTATCGCTACTTCCACACCACCGGCACGGTCGGCGTGTTCGGCGCGGCGGCGGCGGGTGCGATGCTGCTCGACGAAGGCGGCGAGGACACCATGCGCCACGCGCTCGCCACCGCGGCGAGCTTCGCTGCGGGCCTGCAGCAGGCCTTTCGCTCGGACGCGATGACCAAGGCGCTGCACGCGGGCCACGCCGCCTGGGTCGGCGTGACGGCGGCCGCCGGCGCGGCGAACGGCGTGACCGGCGCGCTCGACATCCTCGAGGGCGCCGCCGGGCTCGGGGCGGCCATGGCGGTCGAGCCGGCGTGGGCGCGCGCGACCGACGCGCTCGGCGAACGCTACAACATCTGCGCGATCACGCAGAAGAACCACGGCTGCTGCGGCCACACCTTCGCTGCGATCGACGCGATGCTCGCGCTGCGCGCCGAGCACGGCGTCGTCGCCGAGGCGGTCGACCGCATCCGAGTCGATACCTACCAGACCGCGCTCGACGTCACCGGGAACTTCGCGCCGGGCAGTCCCTTCGAAGCCCGCTTCAGCCTGCCCTACGTCGTCGCCCACGGCCTGCTGCACGGCCCGGTGCGGCTCAGCGCGTTCGAGCCGCAGCGCCTCGCCGACCCGGCGCTGCGCGAGCTGATGACGCGCATCGAGCTCCAGGCCGACCCGGCGCTCAGCGACGCGTTCCCCGGCCAGCGCGCGGCGCGCGTCGGCGTCACGCTGCGCGACGGCCGGCGGCTCGAGCACTTCGCGCCCTGCCGCAAGGGCGATCCGGAGGCGCCGCTCGCCGACGCCGACATCGACGACAAGTTCCTCGAGCTCGCGTCGCCGGTGATCGGACCGCGCCATGCGCAGGAACTGCTGCGCAAGCTCTGGGCGATCGACACGCATTCGCTCGCCGACCTCGAGCTGACCCGGCTCTAGCGCACCGGCCCCGGCGCGGGCCCGCGACGGCCGGACGTCACCTCGATGAGACGTTCGCCGGACGCGCACGCGTCGAAGCGTCGCATGTTCGTCGAATCCCTTGCCGTCTGCGTGCGCTGCAGCAGCGCCCTTGCGAGAATGGAGGCCGGCGTCAACCGAGACCTTTCCGATGCAGCGCATCGCAGCCGCGATCCGGGGCTCCGCCAGGATGTTCGCACTGACCGGCACCGCAGCCGGTCTGACCTTGTTCGCCGCCTGTTCGGCCGGCATCGGCCCTTCGACCTGGCTGCTGCACCAGCAGGGCGACGGGTCGCCGCCGGCGGCCGACGCGTCGGGGGCCTTCGTCGACGACACGCTGAATGCGGTGCCGTCGGTCGCGACGGTGCAGGCGGTCGACCTCACGCCTTCGCGCGCCGGCGCGGCGATCGGCGTCGAGCGCAGCCCGGCGCTGAGCCGCGTCGATCCGACGGCGGGACCCGACCCGTCGTCGCAGGCGGAGATCGACGCCGACCTGCTGCGCTGGCGCGGCGAGCACTTCGGGCTCGTCGATCGGGGTGCGCTGCGCGCGTTCCCGAACCAGATCCGCCAGCGCCTGCTGGCCGCCGCGGGTCTCGCCGATCCGGGCGGCGGGGTCCACCTGACCGCGAGCCCGGTGCTCGCGCCGCACGCGACCCGGCACGGGCACATCCTGCTGTCGCTCGCGTGGTTGCAGCGGCTCTCCGACGAGGACCAGTTCGCCGCGCTGATCGCGATCGAGCTCGCGCACGGGCTGCTGCACCAGCACCTGGATCCCGCGGGCATCACGATCGCGCGAGGCGAGCGGGATCCGGGGCAGCGCGACGGGGCGCATGGCGCGCCGGGCGTCGCCGGTGCGGCGGCGATCGGGGCGGCGATCGGTGCAGACCCGGCGGCTCGCGTCGGCGACGCGGGGGTCGTCGTCGCGTGGTCGCGTCGCCAGTGGCGAGACGCCGCGCTGCTCGCGCAGGACCTGCTGGTGCGCGCGGGCTACGACCCGTATGCGATCGATCGTCTCGTGGTGCTGCCGGACTTCCCCGCGGCGTCGACCGGCTGGCCCGAGGCCGGCGACGTGCTGCGCGAACTCGCCGCGTACCGCGCGGTCCACCATCCGCGGGTGGTGCCGGTCGCGCCGAGCGACACGGTGATGCGCATCGTGCGCGCGCAGGCCGAGCCTTTGCTCGCCGCGTTCGGCAAGGCGTGGCAGGCGCAGGCGCTGCTGGGCGCCGGCGGCGACGCGCGTCAGGCACGGCGGCTCGCGCGCGACGCGGTCGCGTCGACCGGCGGCACCGCCCTCTATCCGAACTGGGTCGCGTGGCTGTCGGCGCGCAGCGGATCGGACGAGTCCTTCGCCGCGATCGAGCGTGCCTTCGGCAACACCGACGACCTGGTCGAGGCGGTGTACTTCGTCTACAGCAGCGAGCTCGGGCGGCGCGGCCGCGCGGCCGAGGCGCTGGACGTCGCCGAGCGCGGCGCCCGCATCTTCGGCGCGTCCGGCCCCTGGAGCGCGCTGCAGCGGCGGTGGCAGCAGGCGGCCGCGCGCATCGCGCGGCTCGAGAAGGCGCCGCAGCGGCCCGCCGAACCCGCGCAGCCCGACCGGGCGCGGGTCGCGCCGCCCGCGCCAACGGAGGACGACGCACGCGCCGACGCCGACGGCGCCGGGACGATGGCCGACGACGGGGTCGTGCTCGCGGCGAGCGTCGAGCACTGACGCGCCGGCAGCGCATGCCGAGGCTGCGCCCCGGTCCGGGCCGCGGCGGTCAGCCGGTCGGTGGCCGCGGTCGAACCGGCCGCGGACGGTGCGCGTCCGCGCTCAGCGGTCGAGGCCGGCGATGCACAGGTACTTGATCTCGAGGAACTCGTCGATCCCGTACTTCGAGCCCTCGCGTCCGAGGCCCGACTGCTTGACGCCGCCGAACGGCGCCTCGGCCGTCGAGATCAGGCCGGTGTTGATGCCGATCATCCCCGACTCTATGCGCTCGGCGACGCGCATGATGCGACCGATGTCGCGGCTGTAGAAGTACGCGGCCAGGCCGAACTCGGTGTCGTTCGCGCGGTCGATCGCCTCCTGCTCGGTGTCGAACGCGAAGATCGGCGCGAGCGGTCCGAAGGTCTCCTCCTGCGCGAACAGCATCTCGCCGGTCGCGTCGCCGATCACGGTCGGCTCGAAGAACAGGCCGCCGCGCGCGTGGCGCTTGCCGCCCGCGAGCACCTTCGCGCCCTTCTTTGTCGCGTCGGCGATGTGCTCCTCGATCTTCGCGAGCGCCTTGTCGTCGATCAGCGGCCCCTGCGTGACGCCTTCCTCGGTGCCGGGGCCGACCTTCATCGCGTTCACCTTCGCGACCAGCTTCTTCGTGAACGCGTCGAGCACGCCCCGCTGCACGTAGAGGCGGTTCGCGCACACGCAGGTCTGCCCCGTGTTGCGGTACTTCGAGACGATCGCGCCCTCGACCGCCGCGTCGACGTCGGCGTCGTCGAACACGATGAACGGCGCGTTGCCGCCGAGCTCGAGCGAGATCTTCTTGATCGTGTCGGCGCTCTGGCGCATGAGCGTGCGGCCCACCTCGGTCGACCCGGTGAAGGTGATCTTGCGCACCAGCGGGTTGCGGGTCATCTCGCCACCGATCTCGCTCGCCGAGCCGGTCAGCACCGACAGCAGCCCCTTTGGCACCCCGGCGCGCTCGGCGAGGACGGCGAACGCGAACGCCGACAGCGGCGTCTGCGTGGCCGGCTTCACCACCATCGAGCAGCCGGCGGCGAGCGCCGGGCCGGCCTTGCGGGTGAGCATCGCGGTCGGGAAATTCCACGGCGTGATCGCCGCGGTCGTGCCCACCGGCTGCTTGATCGCGATGATGCGGCGGTCATCCGAGTTCGCCGGGATCGTGTCGCCGTAGACGCGCCGTCCCTCTTCGGCGAACCAGTCGATGAACGACGCGGCGTAGGCGATCTCGCCTTTCGATTCGGCGAGCGGCTTGCCCTGTTCGGCGGTCATGATCAGCGCGAGGTCGTCGACGTTCGCGAGCATCAGGTCGTTGAGCCTGCGCAGGATCGCGCAGCGCGCCTTCGCCGGCACGTTGCGCCACTCGCGCTGCGCACGATCGGCGGCCGCGATCGCGCGCGCCGTCTCCGCGGTGCCGCACAGCGGCACGTCGGCGAGGGTCTCGCCGGTCGCGGGATTGGTGACCGCGACGGTGCGGCCGCTGTCCGCGCCGACCCACTCGCCGGCGACGAAGGCCTGATGCCTGAGCAGGGTCGGATCGGCGAGGGTGAGCGTCTGCTTGGACATGGGATTCTCCTGGAGAGGTGACGCGGCCGGCGCGGGGCGCGGCCGCAGGCGAGATAGGGTGGCGCCGTTCGCCCGCGAGGCGAGCAAGATCGGATCCCGGAGTATTGCAGGATCGCGCGGCGCACCGGTCCGCAGGGGCCGCGGGCAGCTGCCCCCGGCGCGCGCGCCGGCGGGCAACCGGCTCAGGCGAAGTGGCAGCCGACGCTGCCGAAGGGGCCGAAGTCGGCGGTGATCGTGGCGCCGTGCGGCGACTCGATCGGCCGGATGAACGAGCCCGACAGCAGCACCTCGCCGGCACGGATCGACTGCCCGACGCTCGCGAGGCGGTTCGCGAGCCACGCGATGCCGCGCAGCGGGTTGTCGAGCACGCCGGCGCCCAGGCCGGTCTCCTCGACGACGCCGTCGCGCGACACGATCGCGCCGACCCAGCGAAGGTCGACCTCGGCGGGTCGGAGCAGCCGGGTGCCGAGCACGATGCCGGCGTTCGCCGCGTTGTCCGACACGGTGTCGACGATCGTCCGGTTGCGGCCGCTCGCGGTGTCGCGGCGCAGGATGCGCGTGTCGAGGATCTCGAGCGCGGGCGCGACGAACTCGGTCGCGCGAAGCACGTCGACGACGCCGACCCCCGGCCCGGCAAGGTCGGCTCGCATCACGAACGCGATCTCGGCCTCGATCCGCGGCTCGATGAAGCGGTCGGCCGGGATCGTGCCGCCCGACTCGAAGAACATGTCATCGAAGAGCACGCCCGAGTCCGGTATGTCGATGCCCAGCGCGGACTGCATCGCGCGCGAGGTCAGCCCGATCTTCCAGCCCTTCGGCGTGGCGCCGTCCTGGCGCTTTCGCTCGACGAACGCCGCCTGGATCGCGTAGGCCTCCGGCAGGCCGATGTCGGGTCGGCGCGCCGAGATCAGCGCGATCTGGCGGCGGGCCTTCTCGGCCTCGCGCAGTTCGACGCCGAAGGCGCGGGCTTCGTCGGTGGTCAGCAGGCTCATGGTCGCATTCCTCGCAGGTCGGCCGACAGTCTAGCCGAGTGCACCGCGGCGACGCGGCGTGCCGCACGCCGGCGTACGCCGGATCGCCGGCGGTGCGCGGCGCCGGCCGGGCCCGGCTATTGTCTATACAGGCGATTCGGGCGTATGCTCGCGGACGGCGCGGGCCGCCTCGGCGCGTCGTTCGAGGCGGCGCCGGCGATGCTGTATAGGCAGGCAGGCGGACAGTAGGCAGGCAGGCGGGCCGGGGAAGGGTGGTCCCGGTCGGCCGGCTCGGCCGCCGTCCGATCTCGGCGGCCTCCGGTGGTCCCGTTCTTGCTGCGCAGCCGGTGCGTCCGCGCGTTCGACGATCACGCCCGCCACCGCGCGCACCGTCAGTCCATCTCAACTCCCAGGAGGGCCGCATGGCCAAATCGGTAGCAAAGTTCGCATCGCTCATCGTCGCCGGCGCCGTCGTCGCCGGCGCCGGCGCGCCGGCGATCGCGCAGGAAACGAAGGTCGTGCTCGGCATGTCGGGCTGGACCGGCTTCGCGCCGCTCACCCTCGCCGACAGGGCGGGGCTGTTCAAGAAGCACGGTCTCGCCGTCGAGATCAAGATGATCCCGCAGAAGGACCGCCACCTCGCGCTGGCGTCGGGCTCGATCCAGTGCGCGGCCACCACCGTCGAGACCCACGTCGCGTGGAACGCCAACGGCGTGCCGATCGTGCAGATCTTCCAGCTCGACAAGTCCTACGGCGCCGACGGGCTCGCCGTGCGCAACGACATCAAGTCCTTCGCCGACCTGAAGGGAAAGGCGATCGGCGTGAGCGCGCCGGGCACCGCCCCGTATTTCGGACTCGCGTGGATGCTGAGCAAGAACGGCATGAGCCTGAAGGACGTGAAGCTCGTCTCGCTCGAGCCGCAGCCGGCGGCGCAGGCCTTCGTCGCCGGGCAGAACGACGCGGCGATGACCTACGAGCCGTACCTGTCGACGGTGCGCGCGAACCCGCAGGCGGGCAAGATCCTCGCGACGACGCTCGACTACCCGATGGTGATGGACACCGTCGGCTGCGACCCGAAGTGGCTCGCCGCGAACGGCAAGGCCGCGAAGGCGCTGGCCGACGCCTACTTCGACGCGCTCGAGATGATCAAGGCCGAGCCCGCGAAGTCGAACGAGATCATGGGCGCGGCCGTCAAGCAGGATGGCGAGAAGTTCGCGAAGTCCGCGTCGTTCCTGCGCTGGCAGGACCGCGCGGCGAACCAGGCGTTCTTCGCCGGCGGCCTGGAGGCGTTCATGAAGGACTCGGTGCCGATCCTCCTCGAGGCCGGCGTGATCCGCAAGGCGCCGGACGATCTGAAGAAGATGTTCGATGCCAGCTTCATCAAGTGACACGGCACCCGCCGGCGCGCTCGCGCGTGCCGGCGAGCCGGTCGCGCAGGCCGCGGCGCTCGCGCCGCAGCGGGCGTCGCTGCCGGATGCGCCGGCGACGGTGACGGCGCCGGGCGCGCGAGGTGCGCGAGGCGCGCGGCGATCGCGCGCGATGGCGCCGCTCGAGCCGGTGTCCCAGCGCATGCGCTGGCTGCTCGGCGTCGCGTTCTTCGTCGTCTTCGTCGCCGCGTGGGCGGTGTTCACGCTCGGCGGCTTCGTCTCGCCGACCTTCCTCGCGAGCCCGATCACGATGGTGCGCGAGGCCGGCCTGCTGTTCACCGAATTCGATTTCCACCACGACATCGGCATGACGGTGTGGCGCGTGTTCGGCGGCTTCGTGATGGCGGCGGTCGTCGCGGTGCCGCTGGGGATCGCGATGGGCGCGTGGAAGCCGGTCGAGGCCTTCTTCGAACCCTTCGTGTCGTTCTGCCGCTACCTGCCGGCGTCCGCGTTCATCCCGCTGCTGATCCTGTGGGCGGGGATCGGCGAGGCGCAGAAGCTGCTGGTGATCTTCATCGGCTCGGTGTTCCAGATCATCCTGATGGTCGCGGTCATCGTCGGCGGCGCGCGCCGCGACCTGGTCGAGGCGGCCTACACGCTGGGCGCGAGCGGCACCGGCATCGTCAGGCGCGTGCTGATCCCGGGCGCGGCGCCGGGGATCGCCGAGTCGCTGCGGCTCGTGCTCGGCTGGGCGTGGACCTACGTGATCGTCGCCGAGCTGATCGGCTCCTCCTCGGGGATCGGCCACATGATCACCGACAGCCAGGCGCTGCTCAACACCGGACAGATCATCTTCGGCATCATCGTGATCGGCATCATCGGGCTGGTGTCGGACCTCGCGTTCAAGCGGCTGAACCGGCGCCTGTTCGCCTGGAGCACGCTGTGAACGCGCAACTGTCGATCCGCGCGGTGTCGCGCACCTTCGCGTCGAACCGGGGGCCGGCGACGCAGGCGCTGCTGCCGGTCGACCTCGAGGTTCGCGAGAACGACTTCGTCACGATCCTCGGCCCCTCGGGCTGCGGCAAGTCGACGCTGCTGCGCATCGTCGCCGGGCTCGACTTCCCGACGACCGGCGAGGTGCGCCTCGACGGCGCGCCGGTCGACGGGCCGGGCGCCGACCGCGGCGTGGTGTTCCAGAGCTACACGCTGTTCCCGTGGCTGACCGTCGAGCAGAACATCCGCTTCGGCCTGCGCGAGCGCGGGCTGAGCGACGCGATCCAGAAGGAGCGCAGCGACTACTTCATCGGCAAGGTGGGGTTGCGCGGCTTCGAGTCGCACTTTCCGAAGCAGCTGTCGGGCGGCATGCAGCAGCGTACCGCGATCGCGCGCGCGCTCGCGAACGACCCGAAGATGCTGCTGCTCGACGAGCCCTTCGGCGCGCTCGACAACCAGACCCGCGTGCTGATGCAGGAACTGCTCCTCGGCATCTGGGAGTCGGCGCGCAAGACGGTGCTGTTCGTCACCCACGACATCGACGAGGCGATCTTCATGGCGAACCGCGTCGCGATCTTCACCGCGCGCCCGGGCCGCATCAAGACCGAGATCGCGGTCGACTTCGAGCATCCAAGGCACTACACGATCAAGACCTCGGCGGCGTTCATGGCGATCAAGGCGCGCCTGACCGAGGAGATCCGGGCCGAGTCGATGGCGGCGGGGGTGCATTGAGGGTCGCGCTCTACGAGCAGGTGAAGGCGCACATCGTGCGCCACATCCAGGACGGCACCTGGCCGCCCGGCTGCCGGCTGCCGTCCGAGCACGCGCTGGTCGCGCAGTTCGGCGTCTCGCGCATGACGGCGAACCGGGCGCTGCGCGAGCTCGCCGACGAAGGTCGGGTGGTGCGCACGGCCGGTGTCGGCAGCTTCGTCGCGCAGGCCAAGCCGCAGTCGACGCTGCTGCAGATCGCGAACATCGCGAGCGACATCCGCGCGCGCGGCCACGACTACGGCTACGAGCTGCTCGATGCGGGGCGGACCGCGGCGTCTCCGGAGGTCGCGGTCTGGCTCGACCTGCGCGCCGGCGAGTCGGTGTTCCACAGCCTGTGCCTGCACCTGGAGGACGGCCAGCCGGTGCAGCTCGAGGAGCGGTACGTCAATCCGCGCGCGGTGCCGGGTTTCCTCGCGCAGGACCTGCGCAGCACGCCACCCAGCGAGTACCTGGTGCGCGAGGTGCCGTACGATCAGATCGAGCACCTGGTCGACGCGGTGCTGCCCAATCCCGCGCAGGCGCGCCGGCTCTCGATCGCCGAGGGCGAGCCGTGCCTGCTGCTGACCCGCCGTACGTGGAACGGTCCGCACATCGTGACCTGGGTGCGCTGCCTGCACCCGGCGTCTCGCTACCGGCTCGGCAGCCGCCTGCGCACCGGCCAGCACCGGGTGCCGGCGCGCCGGGGCGGCGGCGGCGACGACGCGTCGCGCCGCGAGGGGACGGGGTCGTGAGCGTCGCGCCGGGCGCGGCGCCGCTGGTGCTGGTGCCCGGCGAGGTCGGGCTGAGCGCGCTCGCGCGCATCCATGCGGGTGATGTGCGGGTCGCGATCGATCCGCGGGCGCGGGCGGCGATGGACCGGTCGCGCGCGATCGTCGCCGGCATCGTGTCGCGCGACGACGTGGTCTACGGCATCAACACCGGCTTCGGCAGGCTGGCGACGACGCGCATCGCGCACGACCGGCTGGCCGAGCTGCAACGCAACCTGGTGCGCTCGCACGCCGTCGGCACCGGCGACCCGCTCGCGCCGCCGGTGGTGCGGCTCGTGCTCGCGACGAAGGCGCTGAGCCTCGCGCGCGGGCACTCGGGCGTTCGCCCCGAACTCGTCGACGCGCTGATCGCGCTGCTGAACGCGGACCTGCTGCCGCGCGTGCCGTGCCAGGGCTCGGTCGGCGCGTCGGGCGACCTCGCGCCGCTCGCGCACCTCGCGTGCGTGCTGATCGGCGAGGGCGAGGTGGCGGCCGCCGACGGCGAGGTCCTCGACGGCGCCGAGGCGCTGCGACGCGTCGGCCTCGCGCCCTTCGTGCTCGGCCCGAAGGAGGGGCTCGCGCTGCTCAACGGCACGCAGGTGTCGACCGCGCTCGCGCTCGCGGCGCTGTTCGACGCCGAGCGGGTGTTCGCCGCGGCGCTGCTGTCGGGTGCGCTGTCGCTCGAGGCGATCCAGGGCTCGATCAGACCCTTCGACGCCCGGGTGCACGCGGCGCGCGGCCAGCCCGGCCAGATCGCGGTCGCCGCCGCGGTCCGCGGGCTGCTCGAGGGCAGCGAGATCGTGCCCTCGCACGCCGACTGCGGACGGGTCCAGGATCCGTACTCGGTGCGCTGCATCCCGCAGGTGATGGGCGCGTGCCTCGACAACCTGACCCGCGCCGCGCGAACGCTCGAGATCGAGGCCAACGCCGCGTCCGACAATCCGCTGGTGTTCGACGACGACGTGATCTCGGGCGGCAACTTCCATGCCGAGCCGGTCGCGTTCGCCGCCGACGCGATCGCGCTCGCCGTCGCCGAGACCGGCGCGATCGCCGAGCGACGCATCGCGCTGCTGCTCGACACCGGCCTGTCGGGGCTGCCGGCCTTCCTGGTGCGCGACAGCGGATTGAACTCCGGCTTCATGATCGCGCAGGTGACGGCGGCGGCGCTCGCCTCGGAGAACAAGTCGCTCGCGCACCCCGCCAGCGTCGACAGCCTGCCCACCTCGGCCAACCAGGAAGATCACGTGTCGATGGCCACCTTCGCCGCGCGCCGGCTGCACGCGATGGTGCGCAACACGGCGGTCGTCGTCGGCATCGAGGCGATGGCGGCGGCGCAGGGCATCGAGCTGAAGCGCGCGCCGGCCGGCGCGCTCAGGAGCTCGGCGGCGCTCGAGCGCGAGATCGTCGCGATCCGCGCGCGCGTCGCGTTCCTCGAACGAGACCGTTTCCTCGCGAACGACATCGAGGCGATGCGCGTGTGGGCGATGACCGCCTCGGTGCCCGACGCGATCGCCTCGATCCTTCCAAGCCACCGTCGGACAGACGAAACCAGGGAGACCGCACCATGAACGCACCCGGCAACCCAGTCACGCTCGCGTCCGAGCCCGCCGCCGCGGGCGCGACGGCCGGCGCACCGCCCGGCGATGCCCTGCACGATCCCCGGCACGACCCGTCCCGGCGCGTGCGCGCGCCGCGCGGCGGTACGCTGCACTGTCGCAGCTGGCTCACCGAGGCGGCGTTCAGGATGCTGCAGAACAATCTCGACGCCGAGGTCGCCGAGCGCCCCGAGGACCTCGTCGTCTACGGCGGGATCGGCCGTGCGGCGCGCGACTGGGCGTCCTTCGACGCGATCCTCGCGACGCTCAGGCGCCTTGGCGACGACGAGACGCTGCTGGTGCAGTCGGGCAAGCCGGTCGGCGTGTTCCGCACGCACGAGGACGCGCCGCGCGTGCTGCTCGCGAACTCGAACCTGGTGCCGAAGTGGGCGACCTGGGAGCACTTCGGCGAGCTCGACCGCAAGGGCCTGATGATGTACGGCCAGATGACCGCAGGCAGCTGGATCTACATCGGCAGCCAGGGCATCGTGCAGGGCACCTTCGAGACCTTCGTCGAGGCGGGCCGCCAGCACTACGGCAACGACCTGTCCGGACGCTGGATCCTCACCGCGGGGCTCGGTGGCATGGGCGGCGCGCAGCCGCTCGCCGCGACGCTCGCCGGCGCGTGCTCGCTCGTCGTCGAGTGCCGGCAGGCGAGCATCGACTTCCGGTTGCGCACCCGCTACCTCGACCGGCAGGCCAGCGACCTCGACGACGCGCTCCGGCTGATCGCGCACCACACCGCGCGCAAGGAGGCCGTGTCGATCGGCCTGCTGGGCAACGCCGCCGAGATCGTGCCCGAACTCGTGCGGCGCGCGAAGGCCGGCGGCATCCGGCCCGACCTCGTCACCGACCAGACCTCGGCGCACGACCTCGCGAGCGGCTACCTGCCGGCGGGCTGGTCGGTGGCGCAGTGGGAGGCGGCGCAGCGCGATCCCGCGCAGCATCCGGCGTTGCGCAAGGCGGCGGCGAGATCCTGCCGGGTGCACGTGCAGGCGATGCTCGACTTCCAGTCGATGGGCGTGCCGACGGTCGACTACGGCAACAACATCCGCCAGGTCGCGCACGACGAAGGCCTCGTGCAGGCCTTCGACTTCCCGGGCTTCGTGCCTGCGTACATCCGGCCGCTGTTCTGCGAGGGCAAGGGGCCGTTCCGATGGGTCGCGCTCTCGGGAGATCCGGAGGACATCTACCGTACCGACGCGAAGATCAAGGCGCTGTTTCCGCAGAACCGGCACACGCATCGCTGGCTCGACATGGCGCGCGAACGCATCGCGTTCCAGGGATTGCCGTCGCGCATCTGCTGGCTCGGGCTCGGCGAGCGGCACGTGGCCGGGCTCGCGTTCAACGAGATGGTCAGGTCAGGCGAACTGAAGGCGCCGATCGTCATCGGCCGCGACCACCTGGACACCGGCTCGGTCGCCAGCCCGAACCGCGAGACCGAGTCGATGAAGGACGGGAGCGACGCGGTATCCGACTGGCCGCTGCTCAACGCGCTGCTCAACACCGCGGGTGGCGCGACCTGGGTGAGCCTGCACCACGGCGGGGGCGTCGGCATGGGCTATTCGCAGCACGCGGGCGTCGTGATCGTCTGCGACGGCACCGACGCCGCCGCGCGTCGCATCGAACGCGTGCTGTGGAACGATCCGGCGAGCGGCGTGATGCGCCATGCCGACGCCGGCTACGAGGCCGCGGTGAAGACCGCGCGCGACGCGAAGCTCGACCTGCCGATGCTGGGCGCGGGCGCGCGCGGCTGAATGCGCGGCGCGCTGCACGCTGCCGACGCGCTGCTCCCCGACGGGTGGGCGCGCGAGGTGCTGCTCGAGTGGGACGACGACGGCGTGCTGACGACGGTGCGCGCCGCCGCGAGCCCGGCCGGCGCGCCGCGGGCGAGCGGCCCGGTGCTGCCCGGCATGCCGAACCTGCATTCGCACGCGTTCCAGCGCGCGTTCGCCGGGCTCACCGAGTTCCGCGGGGCGGCGCGCGACAGCTTCTGGAGCTGGCGCACGCTGATGTACCGCTTCGCGACGCGGCTCGCGCCGGCCGACGTCGAGGCGATCGCGACCTGGCTCTACATCGAGATGCTCGAGGCGGGCTACACCTCGGTGTGCGAATTCCACTACGTCCACCACGATGCCGACGGCCGCCCGTACGCCGACGACGCCGAGATGTCGCTCGCGCTGCTGCGCGCGGCACGCGCGAGCGGCATCGGGCTCACGCTGCTGCCGGTGCTGTACCAGGCCAGCAACTTCGGCGGCGCGGCCCCGCTCGACGCGCAGCGCCGCTTCGTGCGCTCGACCGAATCGATGCTCCGGTTGCTCGAGCGCCTGCTGCCGGCGTGCCGCGCGCAGGGCGCCGCGCTCGGCGTCGCGCCGCATTCGCTGCGCGCAGTGCCGCCGGACGCGCTTCGCGAGATCGTCGCCGGCGTCGGCGCGATCGATGCCGCGGCGCCGATCCACATCCACGTCGCCGAGCAGCGCGCCGAGGTCGACGCCTGCGTCGCCTGGAGCGGCCGGCGCCCGCTCGCGTGGCTGCTGGACCACGCACCGGTCGATTCGCGCTGGTGCCTCGTGCACGCGACGCACCTCGACGCCGACGAGCATCGGCGCGCCGCGGCGAGCGGCGCGGTCGCCGGGCTCTGTCCGAGCACCGAGGCCAACCTCGGTGACGGACTCTTCGACCTCGACGCCTGGCGCGCCGGTGGCGGCCGCTGGGGCATCGGTTCGGACAGCCACGCGTGCGTCGACGCCGCCGAGGAACTGATGCTGCTCGAGTACGGACAGCGCCTGCGCACGCTCGCGCGCAATGTGCTCGCGACCGACGCGCAGCCGTCGGTCGCGGCCGCGATGACGCTCGCCGCGGTGCAGGGCGGCGCGCAGGCGGCGGCGCGCCCGATCGGCGGCCTGCGGCCAGGGCAGCGCGCCGATCTCGTCGAACTGGACCCGACGTGTCTCCCGCTCGCGGGGCTCGCGCCGCCGCAGATGCTCGACGCGCACGTGTTCGCGAGCCACCGCGGCTCGGCGATCGATCGGGTGCGGGTCGGCGGCCGCGTGATCGTCGACGCGGGGCGGCACCTGGGCGTCGGCGGGCGCGGACTCGACCCCGACCCGCGGCAGCGCGCGCTGGCCGCCGCGGCATTCGTCGACGCGCGGCGGCGGCTGGCGGCCGCCTGAGCGCCGGCGGCTAGCGACCGACGAACTTCGCCGGTCGCTTCTGCGCGAAGGCCCTCGCCGCCTCGAGGTGGTCTTCGGTCAGCTGCGACAGGATCATGTGCCTGCTCTCGGCGTCGAGCGTCTCGGCGAGCGTCGCGCTCTCGGCGATGTTCAGGTTCCGCTTCATCAGCGCGTAGGCGACGCTCGGGCCGTCGGCGATCGCGTGCGCGAGCGTCATCGTCGCGTCGAGCACCGCGTCGTCCGGGTGCACCTGCGTCAGCAAGCCGATGCGCAGCGCCTCCGCGGCGTCGAGCACCGGCGCGAGCAGGAAGAGCTCGCGCGCCTTCGCGCTGCCGACCAGCCGGTTGACGAAGAAGTGGCCGCCGAAGTCGCCCGACGTGCCGACCTTGATGAACGCGGTGGTGAGCTTCGCGGACGCGGCGGCGATGCGAAGGTCGCAGGCGAGCGCGAGCGACAGGCCGGCGCCGGCCGCCGCGCCTCGGATCATCGCGATCGTCGGCTTGCCGATCTCGTGCAGCAGCCGCGAGACGTCGGCGCGCTCGCGCAGGATCGCGATCCGCTCCTCGGTGCCGATCCCGGCGTGCGGCGCCTCGGCCATGTTCTTGACGTCGCCGCCGGCGCAGAAGCCCGGCGGCGTGCCGGTCAGCACGATCGCGCCGACCTGAGGGTCCTCGGCCGCGTCGCGCACCGCGCGGCCCATCGCGTCGGTCATCGGGCGCGTCAGCGCGTTGCGTCGCTCCGGCCGGTGCATCGTCAACACGAGCACGCGTCCGTGCTTCTCGACCAGCAGGTCTTGTTCCATCGTCGTCTCCCGGTGCATGATCGCGGATTCTGCCAGACGGTCACGAGGGAGCATCGATGAAGCGGGTCTTGCTGGACAGCTACGGGAATCCGCCGCAGGGCCTGCGGTGCGCCGAGGTGCCGGATCTGCCGGAACCGCTCGGCGACCAGGTGCTGTTCGACGTGCGTTTCTTTCCGATCAATCCGGCCGACATCAACTTCTGCCAGGGGACGTACCGCCTGCGCCCCGACCTGCCTGCGACGCCGGGGGCCGAGTGCGTCGGCTTCGTGCGGGCGGTCGGGCCGTCGGTCACGCGCTTCGCGCCGGGCGACCGGGTGATCAACCTGCAGCGCGAGAACTGGGCGCAGGCGCGGCTGGTGCGCGAGGCCGACCTGGTGCCGGTGCCCGCGGGGATCGACGACGAACAGGCGGCGATGCTGCGCATCAATCCGCCGACGGCATCGCTGCTGCTCTCGGACGTCGTCACGCTCGCGCCCGGCGACTGGATCGTGCAGAACGTCGCGAACTCGTCGGTCGGGCGCTGGATCGTCCGGCTCGCGCGCAGGCGCGGCCTGCGCACCGTCAACGTCGTGCGTCGCGAGTCGCTGCGGCCGATGCTCGAGGCGCTCGGTGCCGACGCCTGCGTCGTCGACGGCCCGAATCTCGGCGCGCGGGTGCGCGCGGCGGCCGGCGGCGTCGCGCCGGCCCTGGGCATCGACGCGATCGGCGGCGCGGCGAGCATCCGCATCGCCGACGCGATCCGCGACGGCGGCACGCTCGCGTGCTACGGCGCGATGAGCGGCGAGCCGCCGGCGCTCACCTATGCGAACCTGCTCTTTCGCGACGTCGCGGTGCGCGGCTTCGTGCTCGGGAACTTCCTCGCGCGGCGCAGTACCGCCGCGGTCGCTGCGCTGTACGGCGAACTCGCGTCGATGCTCGTCGACGGTGACCTGCGCGTGCCGGTCGAGTGGATCTACCCGATCGACGAGATCACGGCCGCGGTCGGGCACGCGATGCGGGGCGAACGCAGCGGGAAGATCCTGGTCGCGGCGAATGGCTGAAGGCCGCGGCCCGCGCGCGGCCGCGGCAGACGCCGGCGTCGACCTCGTGATCGTCGGTGCGGGCTTCGCCGGCATGGCGATGTTGCACGCCGCGCGCGGCCAGGGCCTGCGCGCGCGGGTCTTCGAGGCAGGCGCCGAGGTCGGCGGCACCTGGTACTGGAACCGCTATCCCGGCGCGCGCTGCGACATCGAGAGCCTCGAGTACTCGTACCAGTTCTCGGAATCGCTGCAGCAGCAGTGGCACTGGACCGAACGCTTCGCAGCGCAGCCCGAGATCCTGCGCTACGCGATCCACGTCGCCGATCGCTTCGGGCTGCGTCGCGACATCGCCTTCTCGACGCGCGTGCTGAGCGCCCGCTTCGACGAGACCGACGGCGCCTGGCTCGTCGGCACCGACGACGGTCAGGCCACGCGCGCGCGCTTCCTGGTGATGGCGACCGGCTGCCTGTCGTCGACCCACCTGCCGGCGATCGCCGGGCGCGAGACCTTCGCCGGCGAGAGCCTGCACACCGGCGCCTGGCCGCACGGGCCGGTCGACTTCACCGGCCGGCGGGTCGCGGTCATCGGCACCGGGTCGTCGGCCGTGCAGTCGATCCCGCTGATCGCGGAGCAGGCGTCGGCGCTGATCGTGTTCCAGCGCACGGCAACCTGGTCGATCCCGGCGCGCAACCGGCCGGTCGATCCGGCCTACGAGGCGCAGGTGAAGGCCGACTACGCCGGATTCAGGCGACGCAACGATCTGATGCAGGCCGGCTTCGGCGCCAACCAGCCGCGCAACGACCGGTCGGTGCTCGACGCGAGCCCGGCCGAGCGCGATGCGGTGTTCGCCGCGTTCTGGGCGCGCGGCGGACTCGGCTTCGGCGCGACCTTCAACGACCTGATGCTCGGCGAGGAAGCAAACGGGTACGCGACGGCGTTCCTGCGCGCGCGGATCCGCGAGATCGTGCGCGATCCCGCCGTCGCCGAGCTGCTCTGCCCGCGCCAGCCGGTGGGGTGCAAGCGCATCTGCATCGACAGCGGCTACTACGAGACCTTCAATCGCGACAACGTCTCGCTCGTCGACGTGTCGGCCACGCCGATCGAGCGGATCACGCCGCGCGGTCCGGTCGTCGCCGGACGCGAGTATCCGGTCGACGCGATCGTGTACGCGACCGGTTTCGACGCGATGACCGGCGCGCTGCTGAAGATCGACATCCGCGGGCGCGACGGCGTGTCGCTTCGCAGCCGCTGGGAGGCCGGCCCGACGACCTATCTCGGCCTGTCGATCGCCGGATTCCCGAACCTCTTCACGATCAGCGGTCCCGGCAGCCCGTCGGTGCTGACCAACATGCTCGTGTCGATCGAGCAGCACGTGAACTGGATCGCCGACTGTCTCGCGTGGATGCGGGTGCACGGTCGCACCCGGATCGAAGCCGACCCCGATGCCGAGCGCGCGTGGGGCGCGCACGTGAACGCGGTGGCCGATCGCACGCTGTACCCGCGCTGCAACTCCTGGTACCTCGGCGCGAACGTCGACGGCAAGCCGCGCGTGTTCATGCCGCTGATCGGCTTTCCGGCCTACGTCGAGAAGTGCAACGCGGTTGCGCGCGGCGGTTACACGGGCTTCGCGACGCGCTGAGGTGTCGCGTCCACGATGCGATGACGACGTGCCGGTAACCCCGAGCTAGGGGCAGCGCGACACGAAGCCTTCACCGACGAGCGTGTCGTACCAGACCTGCGCCATCTTGTCGAAGCCCGAAGCGGTCGGATGCAGACCGGTGACGTCGATCGAGATCGGCGTCATGTCGGCGTTCCGGTCGATCGCGGAGAACATGTCGGCGAGTCGCACGCGCAGGCGCGGGTTGCCGCTGACCCCGTCGGCCCATCGGCTCGCGTGCAACGACGCGAGGTTCGTGTTGAACGGTTGCACCGCGTTGAACAGCGGCGAATCCGGGCGCTGGTCGATGATCTTCGCGAGCACGAGTCCGACCGGGCGGTTGGCGGGGTTTGCCGCCCACGCGCCGACCTTGGCGAGGATGCCGTCGACGCCGCCGACGTCGGCCGAGTGGTCGTTGGTACCGATGTGCAGCAGCACGATGTCGGGGGCAGCGCCGGCGATCCAGCCGGCGATGTTGCCGTCGATGTCGGTGGAGCTGAATCCGGAATGGCCTTCGTGGTCGGGATCGGCGATGCCCGCGCTGCTGCCGGTCGACATGCTTCCGACGAAATCGAACGCGTAGCCGCCGTTCGCGAGCAGTTCCTGCAGACGCTTGCGGTACGCGATCTTGAACGGATCCGCCGGCAGATCACCGGTCGCGTCCGAGTAGCTGACGACGCCGTGCGTGATCGAGTCGCCCAGCGGCATGATGCGCGGCGTGCCGTAGACGATCTTCGCGCTGGCCTGGCTCGCTGCGCCCGAGCTCCCGCTGACGCGGTAGGTGAAGGTGTCGGCGTAACCGCGGGCGTTCGTGTTCGGCGTGTAGCTGTAAGCCCCGGTCGCGCCGTCCAGGCTCAGCGTGCCCCGGGCGGGCTGCGACACCAGGCTGTAGCTGAGCGCGCCGCCCGAGGGGTTGGACACGCTGGGCGCGAGGCTCCCGGTGATCGCGCCGGCACCGCCGTTCGGAAACGCCGCGCAGTGGTTCGATGCGACCGGCTGCGCGGTGGGCGCGGGCGACGGTGAAGGGGAGGGAGCGGGAGACGGGGAGGGTGAGGGAGAAGAAGCCGGTGCAGGTGCCGTCGCAGGCGATGCCGGCGTGTTCGGCGCGGGTGCCGAGGCGATCGGCGTCGGGCTGGCCGCCGGCGAGTTGCCGCCATCCGAACACGCGGCCAGCACGAGCGCGACACCCGGTGCGATGACATGCGCGCCGAAGACGCAACGGCGCCAGGATGCGAGCGCGCGCCGGCTTCGACGCGTCGTCGGCGGCGCGGTCGGTCGCAGGCGGCAGGCGGAAGTGGAATCGACCATCGTATCGTCTCCGTTGAAACGGCGATGCCGCCGGCTGCCCGCATCACCGGGCACCGACGGCATGCGCGAGGCAGCCTCGCGGCGTCTACGGGCAGCGCGCGACCATGCCCTGCTGCACCAGCGAATCGAACCAGACCTGCGCCATCTTGTTGTAGCCGGACGTGTTCGGATGCAGGCCCGAGACGTCGGTCGACAGGGCCGTGAGGTCGGTGGACGGATCCAGCGCCGAGAACATGTCGACCATCCGGACGCGATAGCGGGCGTTCGTGTTGACCGCGTCGGCCCACTGGCTATTGTAGGCGGCGGTGAGGCTCGCGTTGAACGTCGTCGTCGGCACGTTGCCGTTCTCCGGGCGCTGCGGCACGATCTTCGCGACGACGAGCCCGACCGGCGGGTTCGTCGCGTTGGCGGCGAAGGCGCTGGCCTTCGTCAGGATCGCGTTGACGTTGCCGACCGCGGTCGCGGTGTTCACGGCCTGGTTCACGTCGTTCGTGCCGACGTGCAGCAGCACGATGTCGGGCTTTGCGATCGCGAGCCACGCGGTGGTGCCGGCGTCGATCTCGTCGGTCCTGAAGCCGGAGTGTCCTTCGTGGCTCGCGTCGACGATGCCGGCGCCGGCGCCGTTCGACTGGCTGCCGACGAAGTCGGCCGGGTAGCCCCCCGCGGTGAGCAGCTCCTGCAGCCGCTTGCGATACCCGATCTTGACCGCGTCGGCCGGCAGGTCCTGCGTGCCGTCGAACGCTTCGACGCCCTGCGTGATCGAGTCGCCGAGCGGCAGGATCCGGGGTTTGCCGTAGATCACCGACGCGGTGGCCTGGCTGCTGGCGCCGCTCGTGTCGGTGACCTTGTAGGTGAAGGTATCGAGTCGGCCGCGCGCGGCGCTGGTCGGCGTGTACGTATAGGCCCCGGTGCCGGCCGCCAGGCTGACCGTGCCGGACGCCGGTTGCGACACCAGGCTCCAGGTCAACGCGCCCCCGGCTCCGCTGCTCGCCGACGCCGCGAGACTGCCGCTGACGGCGCCGCTGTTCGCATCGGGAAACGCCGCGCAGGCGTTGGCGGCGATCGGGGCGGGGCCGGGCGCGGGTGGTGTGGGTGCCGGCGAGGGGCTTTCGCCGCCGCCGCCGCAGGCCGCCAGGCCCAGCGTGGCAAGCACCAGCAGCGTCGCTGCAGCGGGTCGGATCGAGTGGGGCGAAGGCGGCAGGGGCATGGGCACGCGAGCGGTAGTCAATTGAGGGGATCTCCAACAAAGGCGAAGCCCGACTGCCTGTGCGACAGGCATGGTCGGGCGCCTGCGACACGGTATATCACACGGATCTCTCACCGGTCCAAAAGGGCCCCGAATCGCGTTGGGCGCGTCCGTCGGTCGATTATGCGTGGCGTCGACTTGCGTGCGCGTTCAATTCGTCACGAAAATGCGAACTCCACCGACGGGCCGGCATGGCGCCCGGGCCCGTCGCCTTGTCCGATCCTCCTTCCCTGCATCGCGCAAAGACCATGACCCCTCCCGCCGGCAAGCAACACCAGGACGTGATACACACGGACGACGACGACCGGTCGTCTAGCTCGGTCCACCCGTCGGCGTCGCCCGGCGGTCGCCGCTCGGTGCTGCGCGCCGGCATATCGGCCGCAGTGCTCGGCGCGACGCTCGGCCCGGGTCCGCTGCTCGCCGCGCCGATGCTGTCCACGCCCGAGGGCGAACTCCTCGCGCGCACGCCGGGACGCAAGCGCGTGCTGGTGCTCGGCGGCGGCTGGGGCGGCCTGACGGCGGCGCGCTACGTCCGCGAAGCGCTGCCGCAGGTCGACGTCGTGCTGCTCGAGCGCAATCCCGTGTTCTGGTCGTGCCCGCTGAGCAACAAGTGGCTGATCGACGTCGTCGACACCGGCTTCCTGGTGCACGACTACCTGAACCCGTCGCAGCGCCACGGCTACACCTTCGTGCAGACCGAGATCACCGGTATCGACCGTGCGGCACGGATCGTCACGACGGCGCAGGGGCGCATCGACTACGACTGGCTGATCGTCAGCGGCGGCATCCGCTATGACTTCGAGGCGTGGTTCGGCAACGACCGCAAGGCGATCGACCACACCCGCACGCAGTTCCCGACGGCCTACATCCCGAGCGCCGAGCACATGCGCGTGAAGCGCAAGATCCACGCGTTCCAGGGCGGCACCTTCGTGATGACGCTGCCGCCGCCCCCGCATCGCTGCCCGCCGTCGCCCTACGAGCGCGCATGCCTGATGGCGTGGTCGTTCAAGCAGCGCAGGATTCCCGCGAAGATCGTGATCCTCGACCCCAAGCCGCGCATCGCACCGATCACGATCGGGTTTCGTGACGCCTTCGAGGAACTCTACAAGGACATCATCGAGTACGTGCCGAACGCCAAGGTGCAATCGGTCGACCCGTTCGCGAAGTCGATCAGCACCACCGCGGGCGACGTGAAGTTCGACGACGCGTTCCTGATGACGCCGCACCAGGCGGCCGACCTCGTCTGGAAGGCCGACCTGATCGGCAAGACGCCCGACGGGAAGCCCACCGGCTGGGCGGCGGTCGACCCGATCTTCTACAACGTGAAGGACGACCCGCAGGTGTTCGTGATCGGCGACTCGGTCGGCGCGGTGTCGCCGAAGTTCGGTCACTACCCGAAGAGCGGGCACGTCGCGAACCGCATGGCGAAGAGCGTCGCGCAATACATCGCGCAGCAGGCGCGTGGCGAGGCGATGAAGCCGGTGATCATCGACAACCTCTGCTACATGCTGGTGAACAATTCGCCGCGCGAAGCGATCTCCGTGCAGTTCGACTACCAGATCGGCGAAGACGGCGTGCTGATCCAGAAGCAGATCGACGTGAACGACCGCGACGAGAAGAACTGGCAGGAAGACCTCAAGTGGGCGGCGCTGATGTACCAGGACTTCGCGCTCTGATCGCGCCGACCGCTCCGTCGGTCTCGATCGTTCCGATCGCTCCGATCGCTCTGGCGCGCGTCGCATTGCGTCGCGCCCGTGGCGCGGCTCGCGGCCCGACGTCGCAGGTGGCGGGCTTCGTGCTGGCGCTCTGGCTCGCATCGGCGCTCGCCGTGCCGTTGCCGGCGAAGGCACAGGCGCACCCCTCGCCGCACCCGTCGTCGCCTCCGGTCGCGCTGCCTTCGGCGGCGCCGTCCCCGCTGCCTTCGCCCCTGTCATCGCCGCTGCCATCGCCGCTGCCATCGCCATTGCCCGGCGTCGAGAAGCCGCCGCCGGAGGCGACGCCCGACGGCGCGCGGCGCGTCGGCCGGGATCCGCTCGGGCGCGGCACGCCGCGGGGCATGGTCAACGGCATGGTCGACGCGATGGGCGCGGAGAACTATCTGCGCGCATCGCGCTACCTCGATCTGAGCCTGGTCGCGCCGGCGCGGCGCGAGCGGGTCGGCGTGCAGCTCGCGCGGGATCTCCAGGCGCTGCTCGATCGCGGCGGCTGGCTGACCGCGAACTGGCAGCTGAGCAACGAGCCGGCCGGCTCGCTCGACGACGGGCTGCTGCCCGGGCAGGAGCAGTTCGCGACGCTGCGCACGCCCCAGGGCCCGGTCGCGCTGATCGCCGAACGGGTGACGCCCGACGGGTCGAACGACGACGTTGCCGGCGAGCCGGTGTGGCTGGTGTCGACACACACGCTCGAGCAGATCCCCGAGCTGATGCATCGCATCGAGATCGGCGTGCTCGACCGCTGGCTGCCCGGGCTCGCCGACGGGCCGCACCTGCTGGGCGCGCCGGTGGGGCAGTGGGCGGTGCTGCTCGTGATCGCGCTGCTGGCGTGGCCGGCCGGCCTCGCGCTGACGGCGGTCGGGGTGTTCGTCGCGCGGCTGATCTGGGGCGTGCCCGGGCTGCGTGCGGCCCGCCTGCTCGACGCGTCGAGACGGCCACTCGCCGTCTATCTGTCGGTGCTGCTGTTTTCGATCGCCGCCGCGTACCTCGGCGTGTCGGTCGTCGCGCGCCGGCACATCGGCACCGTCGCCGAGATCGTCGCCTGGGTGGCGCTCGCGTGGTTCCTGTGGCGGCTGGCCGAGGCGCTCACCGAGATCGGCGTCGAACGGCTGTCGCGCCGCAGCCGCAGCGGCGCGCTCGCGGCGATGAGCTTCCTGGCACGAACGGCGAAGTTCCTGATCGCGGCGGTCGCGATCATCGCCGCGCTCAATTCGCTGGGCTTCAACGTCACCGCCGGCATCGCGGCGCTCGGCATCGGCGGCATCGCGATCGCGCTCGGCGCGCAGAAGACCGTCGAGCACCTGGTCGGCAGCATCGCGCTGCTCGCGGACCAGCCGGTGAAGGTCGGCGACTTCTGCAAGTTCGGCGACACGATGGGCACGATCGAGGACATCGGCCTGCGCTCGACGCGCGTGCGCACGCTCGATCGAACGGTGGTGACGATCCCCAATGGCGCGTTCTCGGCAATGCAGATCGAGAACTACAGCCGGCGCGACAACTACTGGTTCAGTCCGACGCTCCACTTCAGGCTGGAGACCACCGCCGACCAGATCCGGTACCTGCTCGTCGAGATCAGGGCGATGCTCTACGCGCATCCCCGGGTCGATCCCGAGCCTGCGCGGGTGCGCTTCCTCGGCTTCGCCCGCGACGGCCTGCAGATCGAGGTCTTCTCGTACGTCCACGCGCTCGACTTCGGCGACTTCCTCGAGGTTCAGGAAGACCTGAGCCTGCGCATCATGGACATCGTCGCGGCCAGCGGCGCATCGTTCGGTCACGGCGCGACGACGCTGTACCAGGCGGCGTCGCCGGATGCGCAGGCGATCGACGAGCGGCGTCGCGCCGCCGAGGCCAAGGTCCGGCAGCTGAGCGACGCCGGCGAGCTGCCGTTGCCGCGCTTCGACCCGGCGCGCATCGAGGCGCTGAAGGCGACGCTCGCCTACCCGCCGAAGGGGTCGGTCGGCGCGCCGTCGGCAGGCGACCCGCAGATGCCGCTCGCGCTCGAGCCGCAGGCGCCGGATCCCCAGGCGGCGCCGGCGCACCGCTGGCGGTGGC
The DNA here is from genome assembly GCA_050248115.1 of Lautropia sp. Classification (GTDB taxonomy): domain Bacteria; phylum Pseudomonadota; class Gammaproteobacteria; order Burkholderiales; family Burkholderiaceae_E; genus Lautropia. The sequence continues at coordinate 909,866 of JBFWSZ010000001.1, read as the reverse complement.
GGTGGCCGTTCGCGGGCCGCTGATCGCCGGTCATCAGACCAGCCGGTTCGCGTGGCCGGCCCAGTACCGGTCGCGCAGCACGCGCTTGTAGAGCTTGCCGTTCGCCTCGCGCGGCAGCGCGTCGGTGAAGTCGATCGACTTCGGGCACTTGTAGTGCGCGAGGTGCTCGCGGCACCAGCTGACCAGTTCGTCGGCGAGAGCCGGACCCGCATCCGCGGGGTCGCGCAGCTGGACCACCGCCTTCACCTGCTCGCCGAACTCGGGGTCGGGTACGCCGAACACCGCCGCGTCCATCACCTGCGGATGCGTGACCAGCAGGTTCTCGGCCTCCTGCGGGTAGATGTTCACGCCGCCCGAGATGATCATGAACGCCTTGCGGTCGGTGAGGAACAGGTAGCCGTCGGCGTCGACGCGGCCGACGTCGCCGAGCGTCGTCCATCCCTTCTCGTTGCGTGAACCCGCGGTCTTTCCCGGGTCGTCGTGGTAGACGAAGGCCTTGCCTTGCGCGAAGTAGACCGTGCCCTCGGTACCGACCGGCACCTCGTCGCCGGCGTCGTCGCAGATCTTCAGGACGCCGACCACCGCCCTGCCGACCGTGCCCGGCCGGTCGAGCCAGGCCTTCGAGTCGACCAGCGTGACGCCGTTGCCTTCGGTGCCGGCGTAGTACTCCCAGAGGATCGGGCCCCACCAGTCGATCATCTGCCGCTTGATCGGCACCGGGCAGGGGGCCGCGGCGTGGATCGCGCAGCGCAGGCTCGACAGGTCGTGGCGCTGCCGCAGCGCCGGGTCGAGCTTGAGCATGCGCACGAACATCGTCGGCACCAGCTGCGTGTGCGTCACGCGGTGCTGCTCGACCAGCGCGAGGTAGCGCTGCGCGTCGAAGTGCTCCATCACGATGCAGGTGCCGCCGAGGCGCATCACCGTCATGTTGAAGCGAAGCGGCGCCGCGTGGTAGAGGGGTGCCGGCGACAGGTAGACCGTGTCCGGGCCCATGCCGTAGGCGCTCGCGCACAGGTTCGTGAGTGTCGTCGGCGCGTCGATCGCGTCGCTGTCCGGTGGCGAGTACACCCCCTTGGGCCGCCCGGTCGTGCCGGACGAGTACAGCATGTCGTTGGCGGCGCGCTCGTCGGCGATGCGCGTCGGTGGCATCGCGTCGAGCGCCGCCTCGCAGGACGACCAGCCCTCGACCGTCCCGTCGAGCATCAGCCAGTGCCCGACCCCGGCGACCGCCTCGCCGGCGCGACGCAGCCCCGCCGCGGTGTCGGCGAGCCGGTGCGACGAGACGACGAGCCCGGCGCGCGCGTTGCCGACGATGTAGGCGGTCTCGTCGACGCCCAGGCGGTGGTTGATCGCGGTGTAGACGACGCCGGCGCGCTGCGCGCCCCACGCGAGCTCGAAGTAGCGGGGGTGGTTCTCGAGAACGATCGCGATGTGGTCGCCGGCCTGCAGGCCGCATGCGCGCAGCAGCTGCGCGACGCGATTCGAGCGCTCGTCGAGTTCGCGGTAGGTCAGCGTCGCGCCGCCGTCCGCCATCCGGACCGCGATCTTGTCCGGCGTGCGCTGCGCGTGGATGCTCGGATGCACGGTGGGTCGGTCTCCGTCGTCGTGTTCGCGGGTGCCTGCCGCGCGGCACGCCGTCGGCCGGGAGACGGGATTGCTGCGCTGCGACTACAACCCTTCGCCCGACGCGTCTATTATGGGCCATGACCATCGCGACCCACGAGCACGAGTCCGCCGCCGCGCCCGCCGCCGACGACGCCGACGCGAACGGCGCCGGCCGGCGGCCGTTCCCGGTGCTTCGCACGGTGCCGATCGGCGCGCCCTTCGGCTGGCTCGCGAAGGGCCTCGCCGGGTTCCGTGCGTGCCCGCTGCCCTGCCTCTTCTACGGCGTGTGCTTCGCGCTGATGGGCTGGATCCAGGCGAGCCTGCTGCGCGACTCGCCGACGCTGATGATGGCGCTGACCTTCGGTTTCCTGCTGGTCGGCCCGTTCTTCGCGATGGGCCTCTACGAGGTCGCGCGTCGGCGCGAGTGCGGCGAGCGTTGCAACCTCGGGCGCACCACCGTCGCGTGGAGCCGCAACGTCTCGAACATCGCGATCTTCGGCATCGGGCTCGGCGTGCTCACGATGCTCTGGGCGCGTTCGTCGATGATGCTGATCGCGATCTTCTTCCCGCGCCAGATGCCCGACATGGGCCTGCTGCTCGCGCACCTCACCAGCGCCGACAACATCGCGTTCGTCGCCACCTACGTCGGGGTCGGCGCGGTGTTCGCGTCGCTGGTCTTCGCGTTCGCGGCGATCGCCGTGCCGCTGATGCTCGATCGCGAGATCGACGCGATCACCGCGATGATCGCGAGCGTGGTCGCGGTCGGGCGCAACCTGCCGGCGATGCTGCTCTGGGCCGCGCTGATCGTGCTGCTGACGGCGGTCGGTTTCGCGAGCCTGTTCGTCGGGCTGATCGTGACGGTGCCCTGGCTCGGCCTCGCGACCTGGCACTCGTACCGCGACCTGGTCGAGCCGGTCGACGCGGCGCCGGCCCCGCCGCACGACGCGGCGCCCGTCGTCTGATCGACGCTAGGACCTGCTCGCGCCACCGGCGCCGCCGCGCCTGCGGGCGAGGAAGGCCGACATGAACCGCCTCGGCTCTTCCGACTCGAACGCCCGCGCGAACACGGGGACGCTCGCCTCGATCGCCTGATCGACCGGCACGCCCTCCCACGCGCGCAGCAATGCCTTCTGCGCCGCGAGCACCGTCGGGCCCATCGCGGCAAGGCGACTCGCCAGCGCGTCGATCTCGACGTCGAGCGCCGACTCGTCGACGACGCGGTGCACGAGGCCCCAGTCCTGCGCGGTCGTCGCGTCGATCGCCTCGCCGGTCATCAGCATCCAGGTCGCACGCGACCGTCCGACGAGCAACGGCAGCAGCGACGCGTGGATGACCGACGGAATGCCGACGCAGACCTCGGGCATGCCGAAGCGCGCCTGCGGGGTCGACAGCCGCAGGTCGCAGGCCATCGCGAGTTCGAGCCCGCCGCCGAGGCACCATCCCGACAGCCGCGCGATCACCGGTACCGGCAGGTCCCGCACCGCGTCGCACAGGCCGGCGAGCCGGCGGATGAACGCCTCGGCGTCCGGCGGCGTGAGCGCGACCATCTCGTCGATGTCGGCGCCGCCGACGAAGTGCGTCGGGTCGCGCCCGCGCAGCACGAGCACCCGCGTGCGCTCGTCGCCGGCGAGCGCGCGGATCGCCTGCGTCGCCGCGTCGATCGCCGCGGACCCCACGATGTTGAGCGACCTCGCGCCTTCGATCGACAGCGTCGCGACGCCGGCCGCATCGACGTGTGCGTTCAGGGGGGGCGGCGTGCGGGGAGGGTGCATGGGCATGCCGACGGGAAGGACGGGGTCGGCCGGAAGCGGCGACGTCGTGGTGCCGCGCTCAGGCGGGTCGCTCGCCAGCGAGCGTGATCCGGTGCATCACGCGCCGATGGCCATGGTAGTCGTTGACCGGATTGTGCAGGGTGCAGCGGTTGTCCCACAGGGCGATCGAGCCCGGTTGCCAGACGAAGCGGCAGGTGTGCTCGGGGCGCACCTGGTGCTGGTACAGGTACTCGAGCAGCGCTCGCGATTCGTCTTCGGTCCAGCCGACGAAGCGCTGCGTGTGCGCGACGTTCACGTAGAGCGCCTTGCGGCCGGTCTCCGGGTGGGTGCGCACGACCGGGTGCTCGCTCAGGTAGGTCCGCGACGGCGCGTCGCGGCCGTCGGTGCGGATGCGGTCCTCCCGCGTTCGCGACACGTCGGCCTTGGCCGACGAATGGACGGCGACGAGCGTGGACAGCGTCTTGCGCAGGCCTTCGGAGAGCGTCTCGAACGCGAGATACATGTTGGCGAACAGCGTGTCGCCGCCGAAGGGCGGCAGCTCGCGCGCGAGCAGCATCGAGGCCATCGGCGGCCGCTCGAGATAGACGGTGTCGGAGTGCCAGATGCCGCCGAAGTTGCTGGTCTCGTGCTCGAGCTTCTTCACCTCGATGATCTCGGGGTGGCCGTCGAGCCCCTTGACGAACGGGTACTCGACCGGCTCGCCGATGCGCCGCGCGAACGCGAGGAACTGCGACGGCGTCAGCGGCTGGTCGCGGAAGAACACGACGAGGTGTTCGAGCCATGCGCGCCGGATCGCGCCGAGCTGCGCGTCGGACAGCGGCTCGCGCAGGTCGACGCCGCGCAGCTCGGCGCCGAGCGCGCCGGCGACGCGGACCACCTCGATGGCGTCGGAAGAAGGGCGATGCGACACGCTGCGGGGTCCTCTCGTCTGGGTCTGCGTCAAAGCTAACACGGCGCCGCGCGCGCTGTCATGCGAGGGAGGCCGGGAAACGGACGACGGCGCGCAGGCCGCGACGGGCGCGCGGCGCGTCCCCGGTGCCGGGCGCCCCGCCGGCCACGGCCGGGTCCGCCTGCGGGTTCCCGGTCCGAGGATCGCCGTCGGCAGCGCCCGCGTCGGACAATTCGATCGTGCCGTGCAGCCGGCGTACCGCGCTGCGCACGATCGCGAGGCCGAGCCCGGTGCCCCCGGGCTGTGCGGCGTCGCCTCCTTCGGGCTCGAGCTGCGTGAAGCGCTCGAACGCGCGCGAGATGCGCGACGGTGCGATGCCCGGCCCCTCGTCGGCGACCTCCAGCACGGTATTCGCGTCGCCGGGCTCCGTCGCCACGCGCACGCGGATCGTGCCGCCCTCGGGCGAGAAGCGGATCGCGTTCTCGAGCAGGTTGTCGAGGATCGCCGCGATCGCGTCCGGATCCGTACGGCGCGCGCACCGGTCGGGCGCGTCGACCTCGATGCCGACGCGGCGCCGGTCCGCGAGCGGCACCAGCATGGCGGCGCGCTCCCGGACCAGTTCGGCGAGGTCGAGCCGTCGCAGCGTCGCTTCCTCCTCCGCGTGTGCCATGCGCGCGAGCCGCAGCAGCTGCCGGATCAGGTGGTCGGCGCGCGCGATGCCCGCGTCAAGGTCCCGCAGCGCGTTCCGGCGCCGGGCGTCGTCGGTCGCGGCCCGCGCCAGATCGACGTTGGCCTGCATCACGGCGAGCGGCGTCTTCAGCTGGTGCGCGACGTCGGCGACGAAGATGCGCTCTCGCGCGAGCTGGCCGCGAAGCCGTGCCATCAGCTGGTTGACCGACTCGACCAGCGTGGAGAGCTCGCGGAAGGCCGAGACGCGCAGCGGCTCGAGGCTCGCCGCCTTCACGCGGGCGTCGATCGACGCGACCAGTTCGCGCAACGGCCGCAGGCCCGAGCGGATCGTGAACCACGCGGGGATCAGCAGGAAGGGCAGGCTGATCAGCAGCGGCACGAGCACGAATCCGGTCGTGGGCCAGCTGAGCGCGATCGCGTGCCGCTCGCGCACCGAGATCCGCACCGTCAGCGCGCTGCCGGGATCGTCGGCCACGTGTGCCAGATAGCGGCGCCCCGCGTGTTCGTAGACCTGCCGGGCGGGCACGGCGGGCGGTCGCTGCGAGGGCAGGTCGCGCGTCGGCCCGATCGGCGTGTCGCCGCGCCACAGCTGGATCCGCGGCGACGGCGCGTCGCGGGCGTCCGATGCCTCGGCATCGATGGCCTGCACGCGGTCGAGCGCCTCGACGAGGCGGGTGGTGTCGTCGGCGAAGACGGTGGCGGCGGCCAGGATCTGGCGTGCATAGGCGGCGAGTTCGTCGCGCTGCATCGTCTCGCCCAGGCGCAGTGCCTGCCAGAGCGTCAGCGCGGCGATGGCGAGCCAGAGCGCGGCGGTCACCGCCGAAAAGCCCAGCATCAGCCGCCTCAGCAGCGACGGCCCGTGCCGCGGGAACGGGCGGGCGGCTCGGCGCGCGCGGATCATCGCGGCGTCACCGATCCGCGTCGCCGCGCGTGCTCGGGCCGCCGCTCTCGATCAGGTAGCCGACCCCTCGGATCGTGCGGATCAGGTCGGTGCCGATCTTGCGTCGCAGGTTCGACATGTGGACGTCGAGCGACTGGCCCTGGCTCTCGGGAAGCGCGCCGGCCTCGAGCTGCCGGCGCGTGCGCACCCGGTCGGCGTGCAGGAGCAGCTGCTGCAGGAGGGCGAACTCCGTCGGCGACAGCGCGATCTCGCGCGCGCCGCGCCGGCACGCTCGCCGCGCCTCGTCGAGTACCAGGTCGCCGAGCACGAGCCGCGTGGGCTGGAGGTGCCTCGCCCGCTGCGATCGACGCAGGACGGCCCGAAGCCGCGCGAGGAGCTCGGCCGTCGCGAACGGCTTGACGAGGAAGTCGTCGGCGCCGGCGTCTAGCCCATCGATGCGCGCCGCGAGCGTGTCGCGGGCGGTGACGACGACCACCGGCAGGTCGGGGCGGCGCCGGCGGAGTTCGCCCAGCAATTCGACGCCGTCGCCGTCGGGCAGGCCCAGGTCGAGCACGACCGCGACGAGGTCGTCGTTCGCGAGCCAGAGCCGCGCATCCCGTGCGGTGCGCACCCAGGTCACGCGGTGACCGGCGTCGCCGAGCGCGTTGGCGAGCGCCTTGCCCAGCAGGAGGTCGTCCTCGATCAGGCACAGCGTCATGACCCGAAGTATCGCGCGGCGCCGGTGCGCGAGGCTTAAGGGCCTGAATCGAGGCTTTGGCGAATCTTGAGGATCGGTTCCGACAATCGCGTCACCCCGGCACGAAGCCGGCGAACCTCCTGGGAGAAGACGATGAAGTCGAAGACGAGTCACCGGTTGCCGATGATCGCCTCGGTCGCGCTGTGCCTGATCTGCGGCGTCGCGCGTGCCGATCACCCGCTCTCGAGAGCGGGGCTCTACGTCGGCGCATCGATCGGCGGCGCCGCGCTCGACGCGGGGCCGATCGGGCGGCTCGAGCAGTCCACGCCGTCGGCGGGCGCGGCCGGCCAGCTGCGCGTCGGCTACTTCTTCGGGCCCCACTGGGGCATCGAAGGCAGCTATACCCGCATGAACCGGCTCGAGCAGGCGTACGTCGACGGCGTGTTCCGCGGCAGCGGGCACACGATTGGATTGAGCGGCATCGGGCGCCTGCCCTTCGCGCAGCGCTGGGCGGTGTACGCGAAGGCGACGCTTGCTTCGACCCGGATCGGCGACGACGGCTCGAGCGGCGCGGACACCGGCTTCGAACGCCTGCGCGGCAGGTCGGGCAGCCTGCTGGTTGGTGGACTCGGCGTCGAATACGCAGTCAGCGACCGGCTCTCGGTGACGCTGCAGACCGACGCGCTGGGCCGCGCCGGGCGCGAGGCCAACCCGTCCTACACGGGGCTCGGCCTGCGCTGGGCGTTCTGAAGCATCGAGTTTCTCGATGTATTGAATCGCGATTGACGAACTTTCCGGAGACCGACCTACGCCAGAATGGCGGGTTGACCCAGGAGGTTTGCGTGGAGATCCTGTCGGCCCAGTTCCTTTCGGCCTTGTTGGCCATCGTCGTCATCGACCTCGTCCTCGCCGGCGACAACGCGATCGTGATCGCGCTGGCGGCCCGCAGCCTGCCGGCGACGCTCCAGAAGCGGGCGATCGTCTGGGGCACCGTCGGTGCGATCGTCGTTCGCAGCGCGCTGACGGTCGTCGCCGTGTGGCTGCTCAAGATTCCTGGCCTGATGCTGGTCGGCGGCCTGATGCTGGTCTGGATCGCGTGGAAGCTCCTCGTCGCCGACGACGACGCGTCGGACGATCACGGGCCGGCCGCGACGACCTTCTTCGGCGCGATGAAGACCATCGTCATCGCCGACGCGATCATGGGCCTGGACAACGTGCTCGGCGTCGCCGGTGCCGCGCACGGCAACTACCTGCTCGTGGTGCTGGGCCTGCTGATCAGCATCCCGATCGTGATCTGGGGCTCGACGATGATCCTCAAGCTCGTCGACCGCTACGCCTGGATCGTCTACGTCGGCGCGGGCGTGCTCGCCTGGACCGCGGCGAAGATGGTGCTCGGCGAGCCGGTCGCGCAGCCGGTCTACGCCGACTGGCCGGTGCTGGTGCCGGCGATCTACCTGCTCTTCATCGGCGGGCTTCTCGGCGGCGGGTGGTGGCGCAACCGCTCGCGCAGCCGCGACCGGATCGCCGCCGCGGCGCAGGTCGCGGACGCAGCCGCCGCGGCTGCGGTCGGCACCGAGGAGGAGGGCGACACCCGCTCGTCCGGGCGCGCGTCGCCACACACCGCAACGCACTCGTCGCGCTGAGCGCATCGCCGGCTCAGGGCCGACGGTGGCCGGACACCTCGGCGCCGGCATCGCGCGCGAGCCTGTGGAACAGCAGCGTCGAGACCGAGGCGAGCGAGGCGACGACGACGAAGGCCTGCGCGAAGTCCGCCGCGACGAGCTCGCTGCGGCCCGCGCTCGCGCGTGAACCGGCCAGCAGCAGCGCGGCGACCGCGACGCCGGCCGACAGCGACAGCTGCTGGACGACCGCGACGAAGGAGGTCGCGCGGCTCATCTGCTCGCGATCGATGTCGCAGTAGGCGAGGGCGTTCAGGCTGGTGAACTGCAGCGATCGGAAGAACCCGGCCATCAGCAGGGTCGCCATGATCACTGCGGCCGGCGTCGCCGCGGTGAACAGCGCCGACGCGCCGAGCAGCACGCTGCTGAAGATTGCGTTCGCGGTCAGCACGTTGCGAAAACCCGCGCGACGCAGGATCGGCCCCGCCGAGAGCTTCATCGTCAGCGCGCCGATCGCCGACGTGAAGGTCAGCATGCCCGACTGGAACGGCGACATCCCGAAGCCCACCTGCAGCATCATCGGCAGCAGGAACGGCACGGCACCGACCGACACGCGGAACAGCGAACCGCCCGCCATCGCGATCCGGAAGGTGGGGATGCGCAGCAGCGTCAGGTCGATCAGCGGATGCGGCGTGCGGCGCGCGTGGAACACGTAGAGCACGAGCAACGCCACGCCGATCGCGATCATCGACGCGGCGAGCGAGCGATCGGCGACGACGCCGCCCGTCAGCGTGAACCCGAAGATCGAGAGCGACAGGCCGATCGACGTGAGCCCGAAGCCGGCGAGGTCGAGCGGACGCACCTGATCGGCCTTGACCTCGGGCACGACGATCGTCGCGAGCACGATGCCGACGAGGCCCACCGGCACGTTCAGCCAGAAGATGCCGCGCCAGTCGTAGAAGGTGGTGATGAACCCGCCGATCGGCGGCCCCATCAGCGGCGCGAACAGCGCGGGGATGCTCAGCCACGCCATCGCGTTGACCATCTCGTGCTTGGGCACCACGCGCAGCAGGATCAGCCGCCCGACCGGGAGCATCATCGCGCCGCCGAGCCCCTGCAGGAAGCGCCCGACGACGAGGCTCGGGAGGTTCCACGCCATCGCACAGCCGATCGAGGACAGCGTGAAGACGCCGATCGCCGCGCGGAATACGGTCTTCGCGCCGTAGCGGTCGGCGCACCACCCGCTGATCGGGATGAAGATCGCGAGCGCGACGTAGTAGGCGGTGAACGCGAGCTTGAGCGTGATGGGGTCGACCGAGAGGTCGTCGGCGATCGCCGACAGCGAGGTCGCGATGACGGTGCTGTCGAGGTTGTCCATGAACAGTGCCGACGCGACGACGAGCGTCAGCATGCGCGAGGGCGGCCGGTGCACCCGCGTCAGGCCCGTCGTGCCGCGCGCGCGGCGAGCAGGTGCGCCGCGAGCTCGACGAAGCCTTCGCCGTGGGACGCGCGCGTGACGTACGCCGGCAGCGCGGCGAGCGCGTCGCGGTGCGGCAGCAGGTTCGCGACCGCGACCGAGTGCCCGAACGCGGCGAACATCGACTCGTCGTTCGGCGCGTCGCCGACGAAGGCCCAGCGATCGGCTGCCGCCGCGTCCGTCTCGCCGCGGATCTCGGCCAGGTAGCGCAGCGCCATCGGCGCCTTGTCGAAGTCGCCGTGCCACACGTTGATGTGCACGCTGCTCGCGCGCGCCCGGAATCCGGCGGCCTCGAAGCGGGCGATCGCGCGCGCGATGTCGGCCGGCGGCGCCGGCGACGCGAGCGTCTCGCAGTGGTCGATCGCGACGTCGACGAGGCGGAACGCGTTGTCGTTGGCCGGCGCGAGCGTCGGCGTCTCGCGCAGCACCTGCGCGGCCAGCGTCTCGATGCGGGCGCGATCCGCCGCGACACGCTCGGGCGTGTCGTGCCACAGCCAGCACGGCCGGCCGCGGGCATCGCGATGGATCAGGATGCCGCCGCTCTCGGCGACGACGGCGTGCACCGGCCAGTGGTGAAGGATCAGGTGCGCCCAGCCGGCCGATCGACCGGTGACCGGCACGATCGCGATCCCGGCTGCCGCGAGGCGCTCGAGCATCGTGTACACGGTCGCGGGCAGCTTGCCCCCGCGGGTCAGCGTGTCGTCGATGTCGGTGAACAGGCCGGTGATCGCACCGGCGTCGAAGGTCTCGAGCGGGCGCAGGCGGCTGGATTCGGTCATGGGCGGCGATTGTATGCGCCGCCCCGCGCCGCGATGCCGCAGGCCCCGTCGCGACGGGGGGCCTGCCGGCACGCGGTGTCGTCAGTACGTCTTGTACGGCAGGAACTTGCCCGACATCTCGATGCGCACCCGGTCGCCGGCGGGGTCGGCCTCGCGGGTGAGGTCCATGCGGAAGTCGATCGCGCTCATGATGCCGTCGCCGAACTCCTCGTGGATCAGCGCCTTGAACGTGGTGCCGTAGACGTTCACCAGTTCGTAGAAGCGGTAGATCAGCGGATCGGTCGGCACCGTGGTCGGCAGCGACCCCTTGTAGGGCACGTCCTGCAGGAACAGCTTCGCGTCGGCGGGCAGGCCGAAGATCTCGACGACCTTGGCCGCCTGTTCGGCGGTGAACGCCATCTGCCCCAGGCAGGCGGCGGTCGTCCACTCCTTGCTCCTGCCCACCTGCTCCGCGACGCTCGCCCAGGTGATGGACTTGCGCACCTTGGCTTCGATGATCATGTCGGTGACGTCGCTGCGGTTCATGCGTGGATCTCCTTCGGTCGGGGTGGCTCGCCGCTCGCGCGGTGCACGAGAAAGTCGACGAGGTGGTTGCGCAGGGTGTAGTAGTGCGGGTCGTGGTGCATCGTCGCGCGCTGGCGATCGCGCGGCAGGGTGTTCACGACGATGTCGGCGATGCGCGCGCGCGGCCCGTTGCTCATCAGCAGGATGCGGTCGGCGAGCAGGATCGCCTCGTCGACGTCGTGGGTGATCATGAACACCGTCTGGCGCGTCGTCGCGCAGATCCGCAGCAGCTCGTCCTGGATCGTGCCGCGCGTGAGCGCGTCCAGCGCACCGAAGGGCTCGTCGAGCAGCAGCATCTTCGGCTCGATCGAGAACGCGCGCGCGATCCCGACTCGCTGCTTCATGCCGCCCGACAGCGCAGCCGGCTTGCGGTCGATCGCCGGCGTCAGCCCGACCATGTCGACGAATCGCCGCACCTGGGCGTCGACCTGCGACGCGCTCCAGTCCGGCCAGCGCGAGCGCACCGCGAAGCCGATGTTGCGCGCGACGCTCAGCCACGGCATCAACGCGTGTCCCTGGAACACGACGCCCCGATCGAGGCTCGGCCCGCGGATCTCGCGACCGTCGACGAACACGTGGCCGTCGCTCGCGGACTCCAGGCCGGCGAGCACGTTGAGGATCGTGGTCTTGCCGCAGCCCGAGTGGCCGATGATGCAGACGAACTCGCCGCGATCGATGGAGAAGTCGACCTGCTCGAACACCGGATCGGCGGCGCCCGGATAGCGCTTGGCGAGCGCCTCGACGCGAAGGAACGCGCCGTCCGCGTCCGTCGAGGCGGCGGCGTTCGCGCCGGACGGCGGCGACGACGTCGCGACCAGTCGCACCGGCGCGACGCCGGGCGCCACGCCGGACCCCGACCCCGCCCCCGATCCGAGCCTGGAGGCAGGCCTAGTCGACATAGGTCACCGCCTTCTGGAGCCGCCCGACGACCAGGTCGAGCAGCATGCCAACGACGCCGATCAGCAGGATCGCGAAGATGACGTTGGTGAGCGACAGGTTGTTCCACTCGTTCCACACGAAGTAGCCGATGCCGGTGCCGCCCACGAGCATCTCGGCCGCGACGATCACCAGCCACGCGATCCCCATCGAGATTCGCATGCCGGTGAGGATCGTCGGGGCGGCCGCCGGCAGGATCACCTCGAAGGCCTTGCGGATCGGCGATACCTCGAGCGTGCGCGCGACGTTCAGCCATTCGCGCCGAACCGACGCGACGCCGAACGCGGTGTTCAGCAGCATCGGCCAGATCGAGCAGATGAAGATCACGAAGATGCCCGAGATCGACGAGTCGCGGATCGTGTAGAGCGCGATCGGCATCCACGCGAGCGGCGAGATCGGCTTGAGCACCTGGATGAAGGGGTCGAGCGCCTTGTAGACGAGCGGCGACATCCCGATCACGAAGCCGAGCGGCAGCGCGACCAACGCCGCGAGCAGGAAGCCGAGTGCGACCCGGGCGAGCGAGTGGGCGAGCTGGATCGCGATTCCCTTGTCGTTCGGGCCGTTGTCGTAGAACGGGTCGGCGAGGTGGCCGATCGCGGTGCGGGCCATGTCGGCCGGCGTCGGAAAGCCGCTCGCCTTCCGCGCGCCGGGGTCCTTGCCCATCATCTTCGCGTACTCGATCTCGTCGGCGGTCATCGCGGCCGTCCCGGCGGCCGTCGGGAGCGTCGCGAGGTGCCAGATGCCGAGCATCAGCGCGAGGATCAGCGCGGACAGCAGCGCGGCGCGCGCGTTCAGCGAAGGCGCCGCTTGCGCGGCGCGCGTCGCGCGCTGCCCGCGCAGCTCGCGTGCGGTGTCGGGGTCGCTCATCGGATTCGCCGCCGTGGCCGCAGCTCAGATGCGGCCGATCGCGAAGCTCTTCGCGTAGGCGTCGGCCTTCGCCGGATCGAAGCGCTTGCCCATGATCTCGAAGCCCGGGTACGCGCCCGCCGCCGCGTCGCCGGTGTCGATGCCGACCTCCTTCATGTGTTTCTTCGCGTCGGTGATCAGGAACACCTTCTCGGCGATCTGCCGGTAGTCGATGTCACCCTTCACGTACCCCCAGCGCTTCATCTGCGTGAGCATCCAGACCGCCATCGACTGCCACGGCATCGGGTCGAAGTCGGCACGGTCGGGCACGTTGCGGATCTTGCCGAGGCCGTCCGCGAAGCGCCCGGTCAGCACCTGCCTGACCACCGCCTCGGGCTGGTTCAGGTAGGCGGCGGGCGAGATCGCCTTCGCGATCGCCTCGCGGTTGGACGGTTCGCGCGCCATCGCCGCGGCCGACAGCACGGCACGGTACAGCGCCGCGAAGGTGTTCGGATTCTGCGCGATGAACTCGGCCGAGGTGCCGAATGCGCAGCACGGATGGCCGTTCCACAGGTCCTTCGTCAGCAGGTGGATGAACCCCACCTCGTCGTAGACCGCGCGCTGGTTGAAGGGGTCGGGCCCGAGGTAGCCGTCGAGGTTGCCGGCGCGCAGGTTCGCCACCATTTCCGGCGGCGGCACGACACGGATCTGGATGTCGCGATCGGGGTCGAGGCCGGCTTCGGCGACGTAGTAGCGAAGCAGGAAGTTGTGCATCGAGTAGTCGAAGGGCACCGCGAACTTGAAGCCCTTCCACTGCTTCGGGTCACGCTTGTCCTTGTGCTTGAGCGCGAGCGTGATCGCCTGCCCGTTGGTGTTCTGGATCGTCGCGACGTGCATCGGCGTCGGGTTCGAGCCGGCGCCCATCGACATCGCGAGTGGCATCGGGCTGAGGAAGTGCGTCGCGTCGTACTCCTTGTTCAGCATCTTGTCGCGGATCAGCGCCCAGCCGGCGGTCTTCACGACCTCGACGTCGAGGCCCTGCTTGCGGTAGAAGCCGAGCGGGTGCGCCATGATCAGCGGCGTGGCGCAGGTGATCGGGATGAAGCCGATCTTCAGGCTCTTCTTCTCGAGCGCCGCACTGCCGTCCTGCGCCATCGCCTGCAGCGCGCCGATCGGCAGCACGCTCGCGATCGCACCCATCGCGCTCGAGCGGCCCACCGCCTTCATGAACCGGCGTCGGATCCGCTCCTGCGGGAACAGCGCCTTGACGAGCGTCGCCTCGATGAATTCGTTGGAATAGCGCTCGAGGGCGGCGTCCGCGCGCTCCTGCACCGGCGCTGCCGGCGCCGTGCCGGCCGTGGCGTCGCCGACGCGGCCGGTGCCGGCGTGCGGCTCGGATGGCGCGTGCCGCCGGCCGCAGCTGCACTGCATGCGTAGCGGCGTGTCGGCGTCGAACGGGGAGAAGAAGGGGCGCATCGGGAATCCTCGCTGTCGGGTCGAGGATGCCGGTTGCGAAATCCGTGCCATGGCCGTCGGGCCGCCCGCGTCGGTGCAGGACGGCGCGCGGTGCACCACGCCGACCGGCGCGGTGCACCGCGCTGGCGTCGGATGCCTCGCCGCGGCGCGCCGCGGCGGCGCCTCAGTTGCGGGTCCTGCTCAGTTGCGGATCCTGATCAGCAGCGACAGGTCGAACAGGTTCACCGGCCGGCGCCACTCGACCTGCCAGCCGTGCGACAGCACGTGGCGGGCGTAGTCGAAGTCGGACCTGAAGCCGATGCGCGAGGCGAGCGAACTGACCGAATGCTCGAGGCCGCGCCAGAAGCGGCTTCCGCTGAAGTGGTTCACGATCAGGATCGTGCCGCCGGGCTTGCACACGCGCCTGATCTCGCGCACCAGCCGATCGGGGTCGGGCGTCACCGACAGCACGTAGGGCAGCGTCACGCAGTCGAAGCTCGCGTCGGCGAAGTCCATCGATTCGGCGTCCATCAGCGCGAGCTCGATCGGGCGCGGGCGAAGCGCCGCGGCCCGACGACGCGCCTTCTCGAGCATGTCCGGGGAGATGTCGATGCCGGTGACCGCGGTCGACGCGGGGTAGCCCGCGAGAGTCAATCCGGTGCCGACGCCGATCTCGAGCAGCGTCGGCGGGTCGAGTTCGGCCGCCGCCGCCGCCATCATCCGGCGCCCCGGCTCGAGGACGCGCCCGAACACGAGATCGTAGAGCGGCGCGAGCCGGCCGTAGGCGCGTTCGACCGCGCTGGAGGTCAGCGTTGCCACCTGCTCGGGTGGCGTGCGACCGTGCCGGGAAGCCGCCGTCTCGCCGATGTCGACGAGCCCGGGCGACGCCCGCTGCGCATCGCCCTGCGTGCTGAAGCTGTTTGTCATGCTCGTCCCTTGGGCTCGTCCGGCCATCGCTCAGTGCGAGCCGGGCGCGAGGACCACCTTGGTCCATTCGTTCTGGTTGTCGTGGAACTGCCGGTAACCGACCGGGGCCTCGTCCAGCGGCAGACGGTGGCTGATCAGGAAGGTCGTGTCGATTCTACCTTCGCCGATCATGCCGAGCAGTTCTCGGGTGTAGCGCTGGACGTGCGTCTGGCCGGTCTTGAGCTGCAGTCCCTTCTCCATCAGCGCGCCGGTCGGGAACTTGTCGAGCAACCCGCCGTAGACGCCGGGCACCGAGACGCGCCCGCCCTTGCGCACCGCGGTGATCGCCTCGCGCAGCACGTGGCCACTGTCGGCGCCGATGCCGACCGCCTGCTTGACGTTGTCGATCACCGTGTCGGGCGCGAAGCCGTGGCTCTCCATGCCGACCGCGTCGATCACCGCGTCCGGACCGATCCCGCCCGACATCTCCATGAGCGCCTCGAGCACGTGCGTCTGCTCGAAATCGATGGTGCGCGCGCCCAGGCGCTTGGCCAGCGCGAGGCGCCCGGGGTGGTGGTCGATCGCGATCACCTGGTGCGCGCCCATCAGCAGCGCGCTCTGGATCGCGAACAGCCCGACGGGCCCGCAGCCCCACACGGCCACCGTGTCGCCGTCCTCGATGTCGGCGTTCTCGGCCGCCATCCAGCCGGTCGGCAGGATGTCGGAGAGGAACAGGACGCGCTCGTCCGAGAGTGCATCGTCCTCGATCACCACCGGGCCGATGTCGGAGAAGGGCACGCGCACGTACTCGGCCTGGCCGCCCGGGTAGCCGCCGGTGAGGTGCGAGTAGCCGAAGAGACCCGCCATCGCGTGCCCGTACAGCGGTTCGGTCAGGTCCTGCTTGTCGACCGGATTGGAGTTGTCGCACGCCGAGAACAGCTTCTTCTTGCAGAAGAAGCACGCGCCGCAGGAGATCGTGAACGGCACGACCACCCGCTGGCCCTTCTTCAGCGTGCTGCGCGGGCCGGTCTCGACGACCCGCCCCATGAATTCGTGGCCCAGGATGTCGCCGGCCTTCAGGCCGGGGATCACGCCGTCGTACAAGTGCAGGTCCGAGCCGCAGATCGCGGTCGCCGTGACCTCGATGACGGCGTCGCGCGGGTTGACGATCTCGGGGTCGGGAACGGTCTCGATGCGGACGTCGTGCTTGCCGTGCCAGGTGAGTGCGCGCATGGGGGTCCTCGGGAAGAGCGGTTGTCGGATCGGCCGATGCGGATCGGCCGGGTGCCTGAGGGTCGCGCCGGGCGCGGTCGGGATCGGGGTCGGGGCGACCCGACCGGCGGCGCGGGGGGGGGGGCCGCCCGCCGCTACACGGCGGCTTGCGGGCGTTGCGCCGGGATCGCCGCCCGCGCCTCGGCGCTCTCGACCGGGTCGACCTCGGTCCGTTCGGCGCGGCGGTTCGCCGCGGTCGCGATCTCGCCGGTCTCCATCAGCATCTTCAGCCGCTTGAGTTCGCGCCGGCCCTGCATCGCCGGCTCCCGCTGGAAGAGGGTCGCGATCCACCGCCCGAGTTCGCCGGCCGGCGGCTTGTACGCGACGATCGCCTCGACCTCGGTGCCGCGCCCGCCGGGCGCGTCGCGGAACGTGATCTTGCCTTCGGCGTCGATCGCCGACTCCGCCACCGAGCGCCACGAGATGAACGCGTTCTCGCGGTCCTCGACGATGCGGGTCTCGACGTCGACGCTGCGGCCCGCCGGCGCCGCGATCGTCCAGCGCGACGTGTCGGTGCCGGTCTTTTCGACGGCGCGCACGTTCTCCATGAAGGTCGGCAGGTTCGAGAAGTCGCGCCAGAACGCGTAGAGCTCGCTGCGCGGCCGGTCGATCGTGACCGTTCGGCCGACGACCGCGTATTCGCCGAAGCGGCGCCGCTTCGCAGTCCGCCCGGGCGCCGAATCGTGCGGATGGTGTCCGCTCGGGCGCTGCGTGCGATTCAGGTACGCGAGGCCCGCCGCGCCGGCCAGCGCGCCGACGCCGACGCCGAGCCAGACGGCCGCGTTGCCGGCACCGCGGCCGGACGGGGAGGCGCGGCGCGGGTCGCGGTCGTCCACGTCACTGTAGGGGTTGCGGTCCATGTTCGCTCCTTCGGGTGGAAGGCGAGGGCCGCAACATGCATGCCCGAGGTTGGCGCCGAGGGACGCGAGTGCGTTACGCTTCGGGCTTCCATCGAACGAGGAGCCGGTCCATGCCGAAGCACGTCCCATCCCGTCTCGCGCACGCGAGCGCCCCCCGTCCCGGCCTGCGTCTGGGCGCCCGCCTCGCCGCCGGCGTCGTGCCGATCGCGATCGCGCTGGGTGCGGCGTCGCTCGTGCCGGCCTCGGCCCGCGCGCAGGCGCCCGAGTGGCCGACCAAGCCGGTGCGCGTCATCGTGCCGGCGAACGCGGGCGGCGGCACCGCCAACCCGGTCTCGCGCTACCTCGCCGACGAGCTGGGCAAGATCCTCGGCCAGAACTTCATCGTCGAGAACCACGGCGGCGCGAACGGCAACATCGGCGCCTCGGTCGCGGCGAAGTCGGCGCCCGACGGGTACACGGTGCTGTTCTCGTGGGCGGGTACGCTCGCGACGAACATCAGCCTCTACCGGAACCTGAACTGGCACCCGGTGCGCGACCTGGATCCCGTCGTGCTGATCGGCGGCGTGTCGAACGTGCTCGTCGTCAACAACCAGTCGCCGGCCAAGGACCTCGCCGGATTCACCGCGTTCGTCAAGGCGAATCCGGGCAAGCTGAACTACGCGTCCTCGGGCAACGGCAGCTCGATGCACCTCGCCGCCGAGCTGTACAAGCAGCGCACCGGCACGAGCATGGTCCACGTGCCGTACAACAGCGTCGGGCAGGCGACGACCGATCTCGCGAGCGACCAGATCCAGGCGATGTTCCACCTGATCACCGGCGCGCAGGGCTTCATCCAGCAGGGCAAGATCAGGCCGATCGCGGTGCTCGCCGCCGAGCGCTCGCCGACGCTGCCGGACGTGCCGACGATGAAGGAACTCGGCATGCCGATCGAATCGCAGACCTGGTTCGCGCTGCTCTTCCCGAAGGGGGCGCCGAAGGTCGCGATCGAGCGGCTGAACGCCGCGGTGAACCAGGTGCTGAAGAACCCCGCGACCCGCGAGCGCCTGGTGAAGATGGGCGTCGAGCCGGCCGGTGGCACGCCGGCCGACCTGGCGCGGCACCTGGACGCGGAGATCGTCAAGTGGGCCGAGGTCGTGAAGTTCTCGGGCGCGAAGGTGGATTGAGCCTGGCGACCCGACGGCGCGCGTCGCGGCACCGACGCCGGGCCGCCTTCGCCGCCCGCGTCGTCACGCCGCCACCGGGTGCCAGCCGCCGCGCGCGTAGCGCTCGAAGCCGTCGCCGTCGGCGAAGCGCCACAGGTGAAGCCACGCGTTGTCGAGCAGCCGTCGCACCACCGGATGGCTGCCGATCACCCGCTCGATCATCGCCGCCGGCGCGTCGATCGCCACGGTCAGCCGCAAGGGCTCGTGAAGGCAGCGCCTGCCGTCGTGCAGCGACTGGCGCGCGAGGCCGATGCGCAGGTCGCCTCCATTGCCCTCGAACACGCCGACGCGCCCGCCGACCACGTTGTGCAGCAGCTTGTTGCCGCTGCCAAGATGCCGGGGATCGCAGGTGGACGCGTGGTACTGCCAGCTGATCCAGTGCGTCACCAGCATCGGCGCGGTCATCAGCAGCTCGAGCACGCTGCCGTCGGCGTCGTTCGCCGCGTCGTAGTCGTGCAGGAACACGCGGCCGTCGAGCGCCGCACCGCGGCTGCGTGCGCGCGGCGCGATCAGGAACGCCGCGTTCCCCGCCAGGCCCCACTCGGGGCGGGTCTGCGCGCCGTCGTTCGCGCGGCGTCGCAGCCGGCGGAGCAGCGCGTCGCGCGGCGCGTCCGGATCCAGGTCGAGCGACGCCGCGCGAAGGCGGCGCACCTGGTCGCTCGCGCGGGCGAACACCGCGTCGAGCCGGTGCCAGCGCGCCAGCGCATCCGCGTCCAGGAACTCGAGGTCGAAGCCGTCGATCTCGTCGGTCGTCGTGTTGTGAAGCGCTGCGACGAACGTCGTCTGCGCCGGAATCGGCAGGCCGCGGGCGCGCAGTCCCTCGCGCACGCCCGACTCGTTCAACAGCCTCGCGAGCGCGCGTGCGTTGACCTCGCCGGTCTGGCCGCAGCAGGCGCCGCAGTCGAGCGCGGCCGCCTGCGCGTTGTTCGCGCTCTGGCTGCCGTGGCCGACGAGCACCACCAGGGGCGCGAGGCCGTGCGTCAGCCCCATCGCGTGCAGCACCCGGGCGGCCAGTTCGACCTTGCCGGCGAGCGACGGCCCGTCGAGCACCGGGCGGCACGACGCGCGATCGCGCGGCGCCAGCCCGGCGTGATCCACCGACCGGCGCGCGCGCGCCGACGGCCGCAACCAACGCGCAAGGCTGCCGAGGTAGCCGGCGCCGACCGCCTCGACGAAGGGAAACGCCGCACCCGGCCAGCGGCTCGCGGCAGCCCACTGGTCGGAGCGCGCGAAGCGGCGCAGTCGCGCCCTTCGGGCCGGCGCCTGCAGCGCGTCGCCCTGCGGACCGAAGTCCGGCCCGGTCACGGCGATCCGGTCGATTAGCTCGACGGCGGGCGCGAGCAGTCCCGGCAGCTGCGGGCGTCGTGCCGTGGTGGCCAGCGGCGTGTAGGCCGCCGGCAGGCCGAAGAAGCCGGCGAAGCCGACGGTGCGAACGATCGGGCTCGCCGACTCGATCGCGCGCCGCAGCGGTTCGCTGCGCACGTCGATGCAGAACGCTGCCTGGACCTCGACGGGGGCGTCGCTGCCGGCGGACCGCGCCGCGACCGCGCCGAGCCGGCGCGCGAGCTCGCGCTGGTACCCGGCTTCCAGCGCGAGTTGCCAGACCTCGTCGACGAGGAGCGCGTCCTCGGCACTGCGCAGCGCGGCCGGCGCGCGCGCCCAGGCGCGCCGAAGCGCGGCGACGGCCTCTCGCGTCGCCGCGTCGTCGCGGCACTCGAGCAGGATCGCGCCCCACGCCAGCCGGATCGCGAGCAGGTCGCGCAGGTGTGCGTCGCTGCGGCCGGCCAGGCGAGCCTCCCAGGCCAGGTACGCGCACCAGGACGCCCAGCCGTTGACGGTGAGCAGCACCGCCTCGAGGTAGTCGGCCCAGCACGTCTGCGGCAGGCCGAGGCGGCGCAGCACCCAGCGTTCGGCGTCCTCGCGCGTCGCGGGCAGCGCGGCGAGCCGGTCGGCGATGTCGGGCAGCCCCATCAGTGCGCCGATGCCGTGGTCGTGCGTCAGCGTGTCGCGCCAGAACGCGTAGAGACCGCCGCCCCGATCGGGTTGCCAGTCCGCCTGGTGCGTGTCGAAATACGCGGCACAGACCTGGCTGACCTGGTGGGTGATCGCCTGGCGCCACGACAGGCGCTCGCGGCCCGCCGGATCGTCGTCGAGCAGGTCGATCAGCAGTGGCAGCCGAGGCAGCGACGGTGCGCGTGCGAGTTCGGCGACCGCTCGCGTCGCGTCGAGCCCGGCGGCCTCGGCAGCCGGGAGCTGCGCCAGCGCCGACGCGAGGTCGGCGGCGCCGATTCGGCCGCAGGCCCACGCCGCGTGGAGCTGGCCGCGCGGCGGGAACACGCGGATGTCGCCGAGGATCGCCATGCGCGCGGCGACGCTGCGCACCGGCATCCCGATGCGTTCCCAGTGCGGGTTGACCGCGATCGCGCGGTCCAGCGGCCAGGTCGGCGCGATCGCGCGGCACGCCTGCGTGCAGGCGGCGTCGACGAGGTCGTCTAGGCCGGCGTCCGGCGGGTCGCGCGGGATGTCGGCGTCGATCGGCCGCCGGGCTTCGTCGGGAAAGGCGCTCGGCTCGAGCTGGGTCTGCATCGCGGGGTCCTCCGTTCGGATCATGGCGCGGGCTCGGGCGCCGGCGCGGGCGCGGGCGCCGGTGTCCAGCGCGCCGGCCACAGCCGCAGTGCGACACGCGTCGCGTACTCGTCGACGTAGAAGCCGGCATAGCTCCAGCGGCGCCAGGCGGCGAGCGAATGCGGGCGGGCCTGCAGCAGCGCGAGGCACGCATAGAGGGCCGCGATGCCAGCGAGCGCCGCCGGGCCCGCCGTGTCGTGGGGCGCGTCGGTCACGCCGAAGGGCAGCGCGTGACCGAGAAGCGCGGCGAGCACCAGGCCCGCGACGAGGGATCCGCCCGTCAGCAGCCGTCTCGCGGGGCCCGGCGCATCCTCGGGTCGGACCGCCGGCATCCAGAGCAACGGCGCCCAGGCCAGCGCGAGCACCCCGCTCCACCACCACGGCCAACCCGTCGCCGGCACGACGGCGACGAGGCCGCCGACCAGCACCGCCGCCACGGCGGGTGCCGCGACCAGGCTCGCGATCGACGGCGCCGCGCAAGCGCGCATCGTGCGTCGGCGGGCATCCTCCACCGCCGTCGACGCGCCGAGGAAGGCGCTGGCCTTGTAGAGCGAGTGACCGATCAGGTGCAGCAGCGCGAGCGTGTACAGGCCGAGGCCGCACTCCATCACCATGAACCCCATCTGCGCGACGGTCGACCATGCGAGCCGTACCTTGATGCTGACCCGCGTGAGCATCACCAGGCCTGCGAGCAGCGCGGTGCCCAGGCCGAGGCCGACGAGGAGCCAGCGCGCCGCCGGCACGGCCTCGAGCAGCGGCGCGAACCGGATCAGCACGAAGCCGCCCAGATTCACCACGCCGGCGTGCATCAGCGCCGACACCGGCGTGGGCGCCTCCATCACCTGGATCAGCCAGCCGTGCACCGGCAGCAGCGCCGTGCGCAGCACCACCGCGAGCGCGAGGCAGATCGCGCCGGCCTGAAGCGTTGCCGATGGTGCGCCCGCCTCGAGGTGGCGCCACAGCGCGGGCAGCGAGCCCGAACCGACCGCCGACCACGCGAGCGCGGCGGCGGCGATCAGCAACGCGTCGGCGAGGCGGTCGGCGACCCGCTTCTTGTGGGCGGCGAGCAGCGCGAACGGGCGGTCGGCGTAGAAGCACAGCAGGTGCCGCAGCGCGTGGCCGACCAGCGCCCACGCCGCGATCAGCACCAGCCAGTGGTCGGCCAGCAGCAGCAGATGCACCGCGGCGAGCACGCCGGCCAACGCGGACACGTAGCGCGGTTGCCCCGCTTCGCCCTGCAGATAGCGCGCCGAGAACGCGCCGATGACCGTGCCGAGCACCTGCACCAGCACGGCGATCCAGGCGCCGGCCAGCGACACGCCGAGTCCGGGCACCGGCAGCGACGCGCTTTCCGGTCCGACGGCGAGGTGCAGGCCGAGGTTCGCAAGGCCCGCGGCCAGTCCGGCGAGCGCGAGCGCGTGCAGGCGAGCCCAGCCGGCAGGCGCGTCGGGGCCCCGGCGATGCGGCATCGCCGCCAGCATCAGCATGACGGGCAGCAGGGCGGTGAGAAGCAGCAGGTCGCTGGCGGCGGACATCGTCGGCACTCCGGTTCGGATCGGCACGAATGATCGGCGCAGCGCAAGGTTCCGTAAAATACATTGATGTGAACGTATCAATTTAGAAAACAGAACGATGAATCTCGAGCAGCTGAACTTCCACCACCTCTTCTACTTCTGGCGCGTCGCCCGGTCGGGCCACCTCACGCGCGCCGCGGCCGAGCTGCACGTGTCGCAGTCGGCGCTGTCGAACCAGATCCGCCAGCTCGAGGACCGTCTCGGCGACGCGCTGTTCGAACGCGTCGGCCGCCGCCTCGTGCTGACCGACGCCGGCCGGCTCGCGCTGTCGTACGCCGAGAGCATCTTCGGCCTCGGCCAGGAATTCCTCGGTCGGCTGCAGGGCCGCAGCGCGGGCATGGTGCGGCTGCGCGTGGGCAGCGTCGCGACGCTGTCGCGCAACTACCAGGAGAACTGGATCCGACCCCTGCTCGCCGATCCGACGGTGACGCTGTCGCTCGAATCCGGCCTGCTCGACGACCTGCTGCGGCGCCTGGCCCAGCACCATCTCGACGTGGTGCTCGCCAACGACGCGGTGCCGCCCGACCCCGATCGCCCGCTGCACTGCCGCCTGCTGGGCAGCCAGGCGATGTCGTTGGTGGGGCCGGCAGCCACCTGGCGGGGACGCAGCCTGCGGCTGCCGGAGGACCTCGACGGGCTGGAACTCGCGCTGCCCGGTCCGCGCCACGCGCTGCGCGCGCAGTTCGACGCGCTGTGCGCGGCCGCGGGCGTCACGCCCCGCCTGCGGGCCGAGGTCGACGACATGGCGATGCTGCGGCTCGTCGCGCGCGACAGCGGCTGGCTCACCGTGCTGCCGGAGGTGGTGGTCCAGGACGAACTGCGCGCCGGATCGCTGGTGACGGTCGGGCGATCGACCCGGCTCCAGGAGCGCTTCTACGCGATCACGGTGCCACACCGGCACCGCATCGAGCGGCTCGAGCAGATGCTCGCGCGCGCGCCCGTCCGGGGCGGCGGCCGCAGGCGCTAGCGATCCGCGGCGGCGCCGCGCCCGGCCCAGCCGCGCTCAGCGCCCGTACACGGGTTCGCCGAGATTCAGCATCAGCCGGTTCGCCCACGCGAAGATCGCGACCGAATGCAGCAGGTCGAGGACACCTGCGTCGTCGAGCCCGGCCTTGGACAGCGCGTCGATGTCGGCAGCGCCGACCCGGTGCGGTGCCTCGGTCATCGCGATCGAGAAGGCGACGATCGCGCGCTCGCGCTCGGTGGTGCCCGCGGTGCGCGGATCGGCGAACACCTGCCGGATCGCGTCGTCGCGCCTGGCGAGTTGCGCGAAGCGTTGCGCATGTACCGACGCGCAGTAGACGCAGCCGTTGATCCGGGACACGACGGTGCTCGCGAGCTCGCGCTCGGCGCGCGGCAGGCCGCCCGGTGCGTACATGATCGCGTTGAACGCGGCGCTGCGCTCGCGCAGGATGCGCGGCTGGTGCACGAGCAGCCTGTAGTAGTCGGACACCATCGCCTTCGGGTGGCTCTCCGCGAGCACGGCGAGTTGCTCCGGCGACGCGGCGGCCGGGTCGACGACGTCGAGCCACGCCGACCATTCGAGCGATTCGCTGGTGAAGCCCGCGATGCGGATCGGCTCGTCGCCGGGCGGCAGCGCCTGGGGCGAGCCGGTGCTCGCCTGCGACTGCAGCTGCGCGCGCCGCTGGGCCTCGCCGGCGTCGGGCGTCGCGTCGGTCGCGAGCGCGTTCGTCGTCGTCGGCATGCTCGCCTCGGCGTCCTTCATCGCGCACAGGCCCGCGACCAGCCGGATCTGGTACGAGAGATACGCAACCAGCTGCGCGAGCGCGACCACCGCCGGCGTCGCGAGCCCCGCCTGCGGCAGCCGCAGCAGCGCGGCCTTGTCCGCCGCGACCGGGCGTTCGACGAGCGTGCGGGCGAAGGACAGGATCTCGCGCAGCCTCGGATCGGCGACCGGGGTCGCGGCCATCACGGCGTCGACGTCCGCCGCGGCGCAGCCGGCGGCGCGCGCCTCGGCGAGGTAGTGCGCGGTCAGCAGCGACGACGCCGACAGCCGGCTCGCCAGCAGCGCGACCAGCAGGCGCTCGCCGAGCGCGAGCCCGTCGAGCCCCGGATCGAACAGCGCGTCGTGGCTCGCGTGCGTCGCGGCGACGACCTTGTCGCGCCGGTGGCGCGTCGCGTGCGTGCGGTCGCCGGGTACGAGCCCGCAGAGTCGGTCGACGAGGTCGGAGGGCGGAGCGCTCACGGGCGGGTTCCTTCGGGTTCGGTTTCGGGTACGGGCGCTGCGCCGCGCGACGCGTCGGACACGGCGCCCTCGAACGGTGTCCACTCGGTGCCGTCGAGTTCGGGGTCGTCGAAGGCCTCGATGTTCGTGTAGTGGTGCTCGATGTCCTCGGCGTAGAGACGCGCCGCGAGTGCCTGTGCCAGGCGCAGCGCGCCGTCGCTGATCGCCGGGATGTCGCCGGTGACCGTGCCGTGGCTCAGCGTAGCGGGGTAGGCGAAGCAGTGGATCCGCTCGAGCCCGGGGCACGCGCCGGGCGTGCGCTGCTGGAACTCGAGCGCGTCGCCGAGGTACGGCGAATCCGCCATCTCGCGGTCGTCCGACCCGTCCTCGGGCGCGAAGCGATCCTTCCACGCGAGCACGTGGGGGGCGAACGCGGCGAACTCGGGGCGCGTCGACCAGTCGATCTGGAAGCCGGTCGAGAACAGCACGAAATCGAACACGAAGCGGCCTTTCGGCGTGTGTGCCTCGACGGCGACGGCGCCGCGGCCGTCGTCGATCTGCGCGACGCGCTCGATCGGGCACGCGAAGTGGAAGCGCGCGTTCCCGTGGCGCGAGACCCGCAGCGTGCTGTTGTGCGGCGGCGGCGTCTGCATGCGCGCGAGGTAGTGCCGGATGCGCCACTTCCAGCGGTCGGGCAGGTGGCGAAAGCCGTGCACGAAGCCCGGATTGCCCGCGCCCTTGCCCTTGTTGACGCGCGGCAGGTCCGCGCGGCGGATCAGCAGGTCGACGCTGCGTGCCCCCGCCTCGAGCGCGGTGGCGGCGACGTCCATCGCCGACGCGCCGGCGCCGACGACACCCACGCGCCGGCCGGCGAGCCGCGTGTAGTCGAGCGCGTCGGCCGAGTGCGCCCACAGCGTGCGCGGTAGCGCGTGCGCGTAATCCGGCACCCAGGCGCCGCCGAGCCCGTCGCGCCCGGTCGCGAGCACGACCCTGCGGGCGTACCGGACGAACCCCTGCGAGGCGTCCGGCACCGCACCGGGTGCCGACAGGTGCAGCGCGACGAGGCCGTCCGCCTGCGGGCGGATCGCGTGGACGCGGTGTTCGTTGCGCACGTCGAGCGCGAGCACGCGACGGTACCAGCGCAGGTAGTCCATCCACTGCAACCGCGGGATCTTGTCGAGGACGTCCCAGGCATCGCGCCCGTACTGCGCCTCGAACCAGGCGCGGAACGTGAGCGCAGGCAGCCCGAGCGCGGGCCCGGCGAGCTGCTTGGGCGAGCGCAGCGTCTCCATGCGCGCCGTCGTCGCCCACGGGCCTTCGAGACCGGCGCTCGCCTGGTCGAAGAGCACCGGCCGCAGCCCGAGTTGCATCATCGCCGCGGCCGCCGCGAGCCCGGCCATGCCGGCGCCGACGATCGCGACGTCGAGCACCTCGGCACCCTCGTGCATCCGCACCGGCGTCCATCGCTTCTTGGGCCAGTCGAGCCAGTCCAGGTCCTGTCGGAGGCGGGATTCGAGCGCGTCGAGCCCGATCGGGGACGCGGGGAGGGCGGCGGTCATGGTGCCGGCGATGATAGAGCACGCGCGCACGGCGGGCGTCGGCGAGCCGTCCGGGGCGGGGAGCGACGCGTCCCGATGCGAAGCCCGCTAGGATGTGGGGCCGTCGGCACCGTGGAGGAATGGATGAGCCTGCTTCGCAAGACCCTGGCGGGCGTCGGCCTGCTGCTGCTCGCGCTGCTGGCGGTCGCACTCGCACGCGCGATCGCGTCGCCCGACCGGCAGCTCGCGCCGCGGCCGGTGGCGGCGCTCGACATCGATGCCGACGAGGCCGCGCGCGGGCTCGCCGGCGCGGTCCGCCTGCGCACGGTATCGATGGATGGCGACCCGCACGCGAACGAAGCCGAGTTCTTCGCGTTGCACGACTATCTTCGCGCACGCTTTCCGAAGACCTTCGCGGCGGTGCGAACCGAACAGGTCGGTGGCCGCAGCCTGCTGCTGACCTGGCAGGGGAGCGACCCGAGCCTCCCGCCGGCGATGTTCATGGCGCACCAGGACGTGGTGCCGATCGCGCCCGGCACCGAGGCGCAGTGGACCTACCCGCCCTTCGACGGCGTCGTCGCCGACGGCTTCGTGTGGGGGCGCGGCGCGTGGGACGACAAGAGCCAGCTCGTCGGCCTGCTGGAAGCGCTCGAGCGGCTGGTCGGTGCGGGCGTGAAGCCCGCACGCACGATCCTGCTGGCGTTCGGGCACGACGAGGAGACCAGCGGCACGGCGGGCGCTCGCGAGATCGCGGCGCTGCTCGCGGCGCGCGGCGTGAAGCTCGAGTTCGTGCTCGACGAGGGCCTGGTGATCGCGGTCGGCCTGTTGCCGGGGCTCGCAAGGCCGGCGGCGCTGGTCGGCATCGGCGAGAAGGGCTACGCCACGCTCGAATTCACCGTCACCGGCGAGCCCGGCCACGCGTCGATGCCGCCGCGCGAGACGCCGCTCGGCCGCCTCGCGCGCGCGCTCGCGACGCTCGAGGCGAGCCCGAGCCCGGCGAGACTGTCGGGCGCCGCCCGCCAGATGTTCGACGCGGTCGTGCCCGGGATGACGTTCGCGCACCGGCTCGTCCTCGGCAACCTGTGGCTGACCGCGCCGCTCGTGCGCCGGCAGCTCGAAGCGTCGCCGAGCACCGCCGCGTTGCTGCGCACGACGACCGCGCTGACCGTGGTGAACGCCGGCAACAAGGACAACGTGATCCCGGGCGAGGCGCGGGCACTCGTCAACTTCAGGATCCTGCCGGGCGACTCGATCGCCGGCGTGATCGACGCTGCCCGCGCGACCGTCGCCGATCCGGGCGTGAAGATCGCCGTCTACAAGGAGGCCTTCGAGCCGACGCCGTCGTCGTCGACCGACGGCGAGCCGTACCGGCGCATCGCGCAGGCGGTGCGCGACATCTACCCGGACACGCTGGTCGCGCCCGGACTGATGATCGCGGCGACCGACTCGCGCCACATGGCGGGACTGACCGACCAGATCTTCCGCTTCTCGCCGATCCATGCGATGCCCGAAGACCTCAAGCGCTTCCACGGCACGAACGAGCGGATCGGCGTCGACGACTACGTGACGCTGATCCGGTTCTACCACCACCTGATCGGCATGGCGGCCGCCGGCGGGCGCTGAGCGCGAGCGTGCGGCGCAGGCGCGATCAGGCCTGCGCCACGGGCAGCGGCGGGCTCGCGCCCGCCCGGTCGAAGCGACCGATCGACAGCGCGTCGATCCGGACCGAGCAGCTGCCGGTCGCGATCAGCTCCGCCATCGCCGCGCCGGTGCCGGGGCCGAGCTGGAAGCCGTGCGCCGAGAAGCCGAACTGGTGGTAGACCCCCTCGGCCTTCAGGCTCGCGCCGACGACCGGGATGTCGTCGGCCATCCGCGCCTCGATCCCCGCCCACGCGCGGTTGATCGATGCCTCGCGCATCGACGGGAACACGTCGGCGACGGTGGCCGCGCTCACCGCCAGCTTGCGCCAGTCGATCCGGGTGGTGTTGCGGTCGCGGTCGACCGCGGCGAGGTGGCCGCCGCCGATCATCACGGTGCCGTTGGCGAATTGCTTGAACGAGAGCTTGCGCGCCCGCAGGATCACGACCGGCTCGATGAACGCCGGCACCCGCGTCGTGATCATCAGCATCGGCGCGATCGGCGTCAGCGGTACCGGTTCGCCGACGGCGGCGGCGATGCGATCGGCCCAGGCCCCCGCGGCGTTGACGACCACCCGTGCCTCGTAGTCGCCGTCGCTCGCGCCGATTCGCCACTGCCCGCCGCGGCGTTCGAGCCGCTCGACGCGAACGCCCTCGACGAAGCGCGCGCCGTGCCGGATCGCCGCCCGGCGGATCGCCTGGGTGCTTCGAAAGGGGTCGGCCGCGCCGTCGCGCCGCGACACGATGCCGCCGGGGCAGGCCTGCGACACGGCCGGCACGAGGCGGCGCAGTTCCGCCCGGTCGATCAGCTCCTCGTGGGTGAAGCCGCGCGCGTTGAGGTCGGCGACGCGATCCCTGAACGCGTCGAGCTCGGCGTCGGTCTCGGCGACGAGGACCTGGCCGTGGCTCTCGAAGCCGCAGTCGTCGTCGACGAGGTCGCCGATCCGCTCCCAGATCGCCATCGACGCGATCGACAGCGGGATCTCGGCGACGTCGCGCGCGAGCTGCCGCACGCCCCCGGCGTTCACGCCGGACGCGTGTCGCCCGACGTGGTCCTTCTCGAGCACGATCGGCCGGATGCCGCGCAACGCGAGGTGCAGCGCCGTCGACGCGCCGTGGATGCCGCCGCCGATGACGAGCACCTCGGCACCGGTCACCGCACCACCGCCTTCACCGAGGCCTCGTCGGTCGGCATCGCGGCGAGCGCCGACAGCGCGATCGGCTTGACCGGCGGGCGAAGCCGGTAGTACCCGATCTGCGCGGGCGAGACGCCGCGCGCCTGCGCCATCAGTTCGGTGACGGTGAGACCGCACAGGCGCCCCTGGCAGGGCCCCATGCCGCAGCGCAGGAAGGCCTTCATCTGGTTCGGCCCCTCGCACCCGAGCCGGACCGTGTCGCGGATCTGCCCCGCCGTGACCTCCTCGCAGCGGCACACGATGGTGTCGTCGGCGGCCGGCACGCGGAACGCCGTCGCCGGCCGGTACAGCAGGTCGATGAAGGCCCGGCCCTGCTCGTGGCGCGCGAGCATCGAACGCGCATCCGCCTCGACCGATGCGAGCGCCGTCGGCGGCGAGCCCGCGCGGCGTACCGCGGTGCAGGCGGCCAGCCGGCCTCGGGCCTCGGCGACCCAGGCGCCCGCGATGCCGGCGCCGTCGCCGGCGATCGAGATGCCCTCGATCGACGTCGCACCGTCGCTGTCGAGCACCGGGCGCCAGCACAGCTGCGTCGCGTCCCAACGGTGCTCCACACCTGCGGCCATCGCGAGGTTGACGTTCGGCACGACGCCCTGGTGCAGCAGCAGTTGATCGGCCTCGACGAGTTCGCGCCGGCCCGAGGCGCCCGACCACGCGACCGAGCCCAGCCGGCGTGCCCGGCCTTCGACGGCCTCGAGCGACACCACGCCGGTCTTCACCTCGACGGCGCCGCGCACCTCGCGGAGCAGCGCGAGCCCTTTGCGAAAGAGCGGCGAGCGCGCGAACGCGGGCAGGTGCGGCAGCGCCTCGCGCCAGTTGGCCCGCGGGGTGGTGTCGAGGATCGCGCGGATCCTTCCGCCGGCGCGCAGCGTCTGCGCGGCGAGCAGCCACAGCAGCGGACCGGTGCCGGCGAGCACGGTCGCGCCGTCGGCGACGAGGCCCGAGGACTTCAGCAGCGTCTGCGCGGCGCCGGCGGTCATCACCCCCGGCAGCGTCCAGCCGGGAATCGGGAACGGCCGTTCGAGCGCGCCGGTCGCGACGATCACGTGCCCGGCCTGCAGCATCCGCGCGGCGTCGTCGACGAGCACGCCGACCTCGAGCGTCGCGTCGAGGCTCCAGACGGTGGCGCGATGCAGTACCGTCGCGCCCGACGCGGCCAGGTCGGCGACGAGCCGCTCGCCGTGCCAGTAGTCCTCGCCCAGCGTCTGGCGATGCCGCGCGAAGCGCGACGCCCCGATCCCGCGATAGACCTGGCCGCCCGGCGCCGGATTCTCGTCGAGCAGCAGCGTGCTGAGGCCCGACCGGGCGCCGACGGTCGCGGCGGCGAGTCCGGCCGGACCGGCGCCGACGACGATCAGGTCCCACCGGGTCGGGAGCTCGTCGCGTGCGTTCATTGCCCTGCCTCCCGGGTGCCGACCTGGCGCTCGACCTTCATCCCCTCGCGCACCTCGACCAGGCACCCCTGCCGATTGCCGACGCCGTCGATGCGCACCAGGCACTCGAAACACACGCCCATCATGCAGTACGCCGCGCGCGGCGCGCCGGTGACCGGCGTCGTGCGCGTGTGCGCGACGCCGGCCGCGGCAAGCGCCGCCGCGACGCTGTCTCCCGCGCGTGCGACGACCGTCTCGCCGTCGAGGGTGATCGACACCGGCGCCGCGTCGTGCTCAAGAATCCGCTTGTACATCGAACCTCCGTGTGCTGAATGCGTCCACCTGCGCCGCGTCGAGCGCGCCCTGCGCGATCATCGGCGCGAGCGCGAGCGCGTGCGCGGCCGCGAGCGTCACGCCGGAGTGGCAGGTGGCGACGAAGGCGCCGGGATGGCTGGCCGACTCGTCGTAGATCGGGAACCCGTCGGCCGGCATCACCCTGATCGCGCGCCAGGTGCGCACGACGTTGAGGCCGGCGATCATCGGGAAGGTCCGTACCGCGCGCTGCGCCATCACCGAGTTGATCGGCCGGTTCATGTCCTGCGGCGTCGTGCCTTCCTCCTTGCTGTCGCCGATCATCAGCGTGCCTTCGTCGGTCTGGCGGATCGTCGACAACGGATAGTGCAGGAACGGGCGCACGCGCTCGGTGACGATGATCTGGCCGCGCTCGGGCTTCATGGGCGCGTGCAGCCCGACCATCGGCGCGAGCCGCGCGTTCGCGTTGCCGGCGGCGAGCACGACGCGCTGCGCGCGGATCGCCGGCAGCACGGCGCCGCCCTGCGGGTCGGCGCCGCGCCCGGCGTCGAGCCTGAAACCGCCGGCCTCGGCGGCGATCGCATGCACCGGATGGCTGGCGCGATACGCGACGCCCATCCGCTGCATGCCGGTGTGCAGCGCGCGAAAGAGGCGCAGCGAGTTCACGTGGCCGTCCTGCGCGCAGAAGCTCGCGCCGACGACGTCGGGGCCGATCTCGGGCAGCAGCTTCGCGAGCGCCGTGCGATCGAGCATCTCGGTGCGGTAGTGCGCGACGCCGGGCTGCGCGTGGAACGCCTCGAAGTGCGCGGCGCGGCGCGCGAACTCGGCTTCCGACAGGCAGACGTGCAGGCCGCCGGGGCGCTCGAAGCGGACGTCGAAGCCGGTCTGCGCCTTCAGTTCGTCCGCGAAGGACTGCCAGCGGTCCGACGACGCGAGCGTCCAGCGCGAGTAGGCCGGCATCCCGAAACCCTTGCTCTGCACCCAGACGAGCGCGAAGTTGCCGCGCGACGCGCGCACGGCGAGGTCGCCCTCGTCGAGGACGACGACCTTCTGCTTCGCGCGCGCGAGTCCCCAGGCGATCGCCGCGCCGACGAGCCCGCCGCCGACGACGGCGACATCGAACGATGAAGGCTGTTTCAAGGCTTCCTCTTCATGGGGGGCGGCGGTTCAGGGATCGGGCCTGCCCTTGCCGATCAGCAGTGCCTCGAGCCCGTAGACGCGGTCGAGGATCACCAGTGCGATCACGGTGATCGCGATCACCACCGCCGACACCGAGGTGACCAGCGGATCGATATTGTCCTGGATGTACAGGAAGATGCGAACCGGCAGCGTCTCGGTCCCAGGCGTAGCGATGAACACCGTCATCGTCACCTCGTCGAAGGAATTGATGAATGCGAGCGCCCAGCCGCTGACGAGCCCCGGCACCACCAGCGGCAGCGTGATGCGGCGAAGGATCGTCGCGTCGGTTGCGCCGAGCGACGCTGCCGCGTGCTCGATCTGCGGGTTCATGCCCACCGCCGACGCGAGCGTGAGACGCAGTGCGAAGGGGAACACCACGACGACGTGCGCCACCAGCAGGCCGGTGAAGGTGCCGGCGAGGCCGATCTCGGTGAAGAAGCGCAGGAACGCGATGCCGAGCACGACGTGCGGGATCATCAGCGGCGACTGGAACAGCGCGAGCATCGCGTCGCGTCCCCGGAAGCGGTGCCTCGCGATCGCGAGCGCCGCCGGCACGCACAGCGCGACCGCGATCAGCGAGGACAGTGCGCCGATCCCGACGCTCTGCCAGAAGGCCGTCACGAACTCGGGATACTCGGCGATCTTGCGGAACCATCGCAGCGACACGCCGCTGGTGGGAAACGACAGGAAGGTCTCGGGCGTGAACGCGACGGCGCACACGACGACGATCGGCGCCAGCATGAAGATCACGAACAGCGTGTGGAACACGAGCGCGGGCAGTCGGTTGCGGCTCATCGCGGCCCCGTCACTCGAACACCTGAGCGTGGCGCCGCTCGACCAGGCGGTTCGTCACGACGATCACCAGCACCAGCGCGAGCAGCAGCAGCACCGCGACGACGGCGCCCAGCGGCCAGTTCAGCGTGTTGAGGAATTCGTCGTAGGCGACGGTCGACGCGACCTTCAGGCGCCGTCCGCCGATGATCGCCGGCGTCGCGAACGCGCTGGCCGCGAGCGCGAACACGATGATGCCGCCGGCGAGCAGCCCCGGGACGATCTGCGGCAGCACGATGCGCAGCACGATCGACGCCTGGCCGGCGCCGAGCGACGCCGCGGCGTTCTCGACCTGCGGGTCGAGTCGTTGCAGCGACGCCCACACCGAGAGCACCATGTAGGGCAGCAGCACGTGGGTGAGCGCGATCACGACGCCGGTCTCGGTGAACATGAACGGCAGGGGCTCGTCGATCAGCCCCAGCGACGCGAGCAGCTGGTTGACCACGCCGGACTCGCCGCCGAAGAGCAGCGCCCAGCCGAGCGTGCGGGCGACCACCGAGATCAGCAGCGGCCCGAGGATCACGACCAGGAACACCGCCCGCCAGGGGCTGCGCATGCGGTTCAGGATGTACGCCTCGGGGGCGCCCAGCAGCGCGGCGAGCAGCGTCACCAGCAGCGCGATGCGCAGCGTGCGCAGGAACACCTCGTGGAAGTAGCCGTCGGTGAGGACCTCGTGCCAGTTCTTCAGCACGAACACCTTCTCGATGCCGGTGTACTGGCCCCAGTCGTGGAACGACAGCACGACGGTCATGCCGATCGCGACGAACACCACGACGGCGAACAGCAGCAGCGCCGGCGCGGTCATCAGGTACGGCACGAAGCGGCCGCGCCGTCCTGCGGCCGGCTCAGCCATGGCCGCCCGCCGGCGAGGCCGCCGACGAGGCCGCCGCGCGCAGGCGCAGGTCGGCGGCGAGACATCCGACGCACACCGCCGCGCCTTCGCCGGGCGGCTCGCGGCCGTCGTTCTGCCGCACGATCGTCAGCAGCCGGCCGTCGGTCGCGCCGGGCGCGTCGAGCGCGACCTGGTAGAGCCAGTGGTTGCCCTGGAAGATGCGGTTCGCGACGGTGCCGGCGAGCATCGACGCGTCCGCAGCCGCGCCGCCCGGCTGCAGGCGCAGCTTCTCGGGGCGGATCGACACCTCGACCGGTCCCGCGTCGTGCGGCGCGTCGAGCGGCCAGCGCGCCTGGCCGATCTCGAGCGTGTGCCGGTCGGGCGCGACGCGCGCCGCGAGCACGTTGGTCTTGCCGAGGAAGTCGGCGACGAAGGGCGTCGCCGGCCATTCGTAGGTCTCGTGCGGCGGGCCGATCTGCTCGACGCGGCCCCGGTTCATCACGACGATCCGGTCGGCGAGCGCCATCGCCTCGCCCTGGTCGTGGGTGACGAGGATCGTCGTCGTGCCGAGCTTGCGCTGGATCTGGCGCAGCTCGATCTGCATCTCCTCGCGCAGCTTCGCGTCGAGGTTCGACAGCGGCTCGTCGAGCAGCAGGATGCGCGGCTCGATCACCAGCGCGCGGGCCAGCGCGACCCGCTGCTGCTGGCCGCCCGACATGCGCCGCGGGTGGCGGTCGGCGAGCGCCGAGAGCCCGACCATCGCGAGCGTCTGCGCGACGCGCTCGCGCCGTGCCGCGGCGTCGACGCCGCGCATCTCGAGCCCGAAGCCGACGTTCTGCGCGACCGTCATGTGCGGGAACAGCGCATAGCTCTGGAACACGACGCCGAGGCCGCGGGCGTTCGGCTTCACCGCGACGAGGTCGCGGCCGTCGAGCAGGATCGCACCCGAGGACGGCTCGACGAAGCCCGCGATCATCTGCAGCGTGGTGGTCTTGCCGCAGCCCGAGGGGCCGAGCAGCGCGATGAATTCGCCCTGCGCGACCTCGAGCGACAGCGCGTCGACGGCGACGGTGCCGTCGTAGCGCTTCGTGAGCCCCTGCAGCGCGAGGATCGCCGGCGCGTTCATGCCGATGCGGGCCGGACGGCGAGATGCGCGGGCGTCGTCGACGCGCCGCCGCCTAGCGCTCGATCTCGCGCGTCCACTTCTTGTTCCAGTCGGCGCGGTGCTTGTTGGCGACGTCCCAGTCGATGTTCTTCAGCCCCTTGACCTGGTCGCCGTAGGGCAGGCCGACCTGGTCCTTCGGTTCCAGCTTCACGGTCTGGTTCGTCGGACCGAAGCCCGCGCCCTTGGCCAGCACCAGCTGCATCTCCGGGCTCACCAGGTGCTGCACGAAAGCCTGCGCCGCCTCGGGCACGTCCGAGCCGACGATCGGGCACGACGCGATGCCCAGCGCGACCCCGCCTTCCTTCGGGTAGACGATCTCGATCGGGAAGCCGGTCTGGTCGGCGAGCGCCTTCGCGCGGCCGGAGCCCCAGACGCCGATCACCGCCTGTCCCGACTGGAACAGCTCGGTCATCTTGCCCGGCGAGGGCTCGTAGGCGAGCACGTTCGGATTGATGTCCTTCTGGAACGCGGCGAAGCCGGGCTCCATCCGCGACTCGTCACCGCCGCGGATCCTCGACATCATCACCACCGCGTGCAGGCCGTAGGTGTTGTTCATCGGGGGGATCACGACCTTCTTCCGGAACTTCGGGTCCTTGAGGTCCTCCCAGGAGGTCGGCGCGGGCCACTTGTTCTCCTCGAACACCTTGCGGTTGTAGATGATCCCGGTGCCGACGACGCCGATGCCGACCGCCTTGTTCGACTTGAACTTCATGATCGAGTAGACGTCTTTGTATACGTCGGCCGGCTTCAGCGTGTCGCAGAACCCGAGCTCGATCGCCTGGTACGCCGGGCCGTCGTCGACGATGATCACGTCGATCACCTGGTTGCCCTTCTGCGCCTGGAGCTTCGCGAGCGAGTCGGTCGAGTTGCCGGCGACGTACTCCACCTTCACGCCGTGCTTCGCCTCGAACGGCGGGATGATCTGTTCGCGCATCGTCTTCTCGAACGAGCCGCCGTAGCCCGCGAGCGTCAGCGTCTTCTGTTGCGCGAGCGCGGCGCCCGGCAGCAGCGTCGCTGCCAGCGCCGCGGCGAGCGCGGTCGTCGCGACGGCGCCGGCGGCGAGGCGGCCGGTCGGGTGCTTCGGCGTCTGGCGTGCGGGCTTCGCGGGCGTCGGGGTCCGGTTCGGCATGTCGATCTCCTGTCGAGGGGGGCGGGTGTTCGGAGCGGCGATGATGCGAGCCGCCGGAGCATCCGGTCAAATGCCGTGTGAGCATGCTGGAATACGCAAATGTTATGCTGCGGCGATGCTGAATCCCCGCCAGATCGAGGCGTTCCGATGGGTGATGCGGCGCGGGTCGATCACCGCCGCCGCGCAGCAGCTCGCGATCAGCCAGCCGGCGGTGAGCCGGCTCGTCGGCGACCTCGAGGTCCGCACCGGGCTGTCGCTGTTCGAGCGGCGCGGCAACAGCCTGACGCCCACCCCGGAGGCCGAGGCGCTGCTCGCCGAAGTCGAGCGCTACGCTGTCGGCCTCGAGGCGATCGGGCGATTCGCGCAGGAACTGCGGCAGGGGCGGCGCAGCCCGCTGCGCATCGTCGCGCTGCCGGCGATGGCGATGGGCTTCCTGCCGCGATTCGTTGCGCGCTTCATCGCCGACCGAACGCTCGCGAACCTGTACCTGCACGGCATGCCCTCGCATTTGATCGTCGACGCGGTGAACAGCGGTCAGGCCGACATCGGCATCGCGGCGTCGCCGCCGCAGCGCCCCGGCCTGAAGATCGAGCCGCTCGCCGCACGCGCCGTGCTCGCGGTGCACGAGACGCATCGCCTCGCGCGGCGCCGCGCCGTCGGGCCGCGCGACCTGGCGGGCGAGCGCATGATCCGCCTCGCCGAGCCGACCTACTTCGCGCCGCAGCCGATCCCGCTGGCGATCGAGCAGCAGGTCGACGTCGTCGCGACGACGCCGCTTTCCGGAATCGCGTGCAGCCTGGTCGCGCAGCGCGCGGGCGTCGCGCTCGTCGACCCGTTCGCGGTCTCCGACTTCGCGGGGCGCGGCGTTGTCGGCGTGCGATTCGAGCCCGCACAGGCGATCGAGGTCGCGATCGTGACCTCGGAGCAGCGCCGGCTGCCGGCGATCGCGCACACCTTCATCGGCGCGCTGCGCCGCGAGGTCGCCCGCGCCTGATTCACCCGCGCCGGATTCGCCCGCGCCCGATCAGCGCTGCCCGCGTTCCTTGCGCGCCAGCGCGAGCTGCTCGTCGAGCTGCGCCTCGGGAATGCGCTTGAGCGCACAGAAATTGGCCTTCGACAGCGTCGATCCCTCGTAGGCGCGCAGCAGCGCCTCCCGCTCGCGGCGTGCGGGGTCGACGGGCCGGGGCGGCTGGGAGGCGTGGCTGCCGGTCGGCGCACCCCCGTCGCCGCGTGGGCCGGGCCGCTGCGCTGCGTGGCCGTGCGGCGGCTTGCCCGCGTGCGGGCCGGACCCGCGTTCGCGGGGCGGCTGCGTCCGGGCGCGCCCCTGGCCCCTGGACGCACGCCCGTCGGTCGGCTGCCGCTGCGGATCCTGGCCCTGGGACGCCCGACCCTGCGCCGACGGACCCTGCGTCGCCCGACCCTGTGGCCCGGGCGCGCCGTCGCCGCCGCGGCCCGCACCGGCACCGCCGCGCCGTCCGCGATCGGCACGATCCCGGCGTGGCGCGCCGTCGTGCGGTCTCGGCTGTCGGGAGCCAGGCGCGGCGGACGCCGGGTCGGCGGCAGGGCCGTCGCCGCCCGCCCGAGGCGGCCGTTCGCCGCGCGGCGCAGGCGCGTTCGTCCGGTCCGCCGCGTCGCGCGGCCCAGGCCCGGCGCCGCGGCGGCGCTGCGTCGGCGGCGCGCCGCCCGGACGTTCGGCGGCGCGGCGCGCCTGCACGATCGCGCGCCGGCGCGCGACCTCGGTCTTCGCCGCCTCGCGATGTTCGGGCGCGATGTCGCCCGCCGGGGCGCCGTCGAGATCGAAGCGGTGCGGGGCATCGCCGAGCGACCGAAGGTACGCCGTGGAGGTGGTGTATCGATGCAGGAACTGCGACAGCGACTTGCGCGTGAAGACCTGCGGCGCGCGCTGCTGGATGTCGACGTGGATGCGCAGCTTGATCGGCAGCGGCGGCACCGCGGCGAACAGCGCCGGAAACCGCTCGGCGAGCGCGGCGGCGCACGCGGCGGGCGCGAGGTCCTCGACCCCGCGGACTGCGTCGGGCCGCTGCGCCGCTGCGTCGTCGGCCTCGGGTCTCGCATCGGCGTCGGGTCTCGCATCGGCGTCGGGTCTCGCATCGGCGTCGGGTATCGCACCGGCCTCGGGTATCGCACCGGCGTCGAGTACCGCGCCGGCCTGCGCCGCCTGGTCGGCGGCGGCCGGCGCTCCGGCGGGCATCGCCTCGGTGGGCATCGCCTCGGTGGGCATCGCGACCTCGGGCACCGGCGCGCGCGGCTCGGTCGCCGTCTCGAGCACGCCGGCCGCCGTCGCCGCCGTGGGGTCGGGAGGCCGGATCGGCGTGTTCCCGGCGGGCTCGGGCGTCGCGGCGTCGGGTGCGCGCTCGCCCGCGTGGTCGGGCGTCGTGGTGGGGTTCATGCGGCGTCGGTCGGTCGTCGGGGAAGGGGCGTCATACCCGATTGTCCACTTTCCGACGCCCGTGTGCAGCCCGACCGGTCTCGACGGCGGCGCAGGCGCGTTTTCGTCCCGACGAAAAAAAGGCCCCTGCGCGCCGCCCTACCGGCGCACAGGGGCCCGAGGCATCCGGACGGGGTACCGGATGCCGTCGCCACGCGTGCGGTCGGCCGGAATCAGCCGATGCGCACCGGCACGAAGATGCGGTCCTCGCCGCGCTGGATGAGCAGCGCGACCGACTTCTCGGTCTTCGCGACGAGCGAGCGCGCCTGTTCGACGCTCTCGATCGGCTGGCCGTTGATCGACAGCAGCACGTCGCCGGCCTGCACGCCCGCGAGCGCGGCGGGCCCGGACGCGCCCTCGACGACGAGGCCCTGCGCAGGCGCTCCCTGGCGCTTCTCGGTCGGCGCGATCGGACGCAGCGCGAGGCCGAGCTTCCCGTGGCCCGACCGGTCGCCGGCGTCGGCGTGCTTCGCCGTGCGCGGCGCCGCATCGCCGAGCGTTGCTTCGATCGTCATCGGCTTGCCCTCGCGCCACACCGACAGCGTCACGTCGGTGCCGGGGCGTTGCATGCCGATGATCGCCGGCAGGTCGCCCGAGCTGACGATCGATTTGCCGTCGGCCTCGAGGATCACGTCGCCGGTGCGCAGTCCGGCCTTCGCCGCAGGGCTTCCGGGCTCCACCGTCGACACCAGCGCACCGGCGGGTCGGGGCAGCCGGAACGAATCGGCGAAGGTCTGGTTGACCTCCTGGATGTTCACGCCGAGCTTCGCGTGGCGCACGGTGCCTTCCTCGACGATCTGCCGCTGCACGCGCTGTGCGAGGCCGATCGGGATCGCGAACGACAGGCCCTGGTAGCCGCCGGTCTGCGAGAAGATCTGCGAGTTGATGCCGATGACCTCGCCGCGCGAGTTGAACAGCGGCCCGCCCGAGTTGCCCGGATTCACCGCGACGTCGGTCTGGATGAACGGCACCAGGCTGTCCGACGGAAGCGTGCGGCCCTTCGCGCTGACGACGCCTGCGGTGACGGTGTTCTCGAAGCCGAACGGCGAACCGATCGCGAGCACCCATTCGCCGGGCTGTAGCCTGTCGGCGTCGCCGAAGCGCACCGGGCGCAGGTCCTTCGCGTCGATCCTGAGTACGGCGACGTCGGTCCGCGCGTCGGCGCCGAGCACCTTCGCGACGAACTCGCGCCGGTCGTTCAGCTTCACGGTCACCGTCCGGGCGCCACGCACGACGTGCGCGTTCGTCAGGATCAGTCCGTCGGCGCTGATGATGAAGCCCGAGCCCTGGCCGCGGACCGGGCGTTGCGACTGCGGCGCGTCGCGCAGGCCGGGCGGCAGCTGGCCGAAGCGGCGCAGGAACTCGCGAAGCTGCTCGTCGGCGCCGTCGTCGGCCGACGGCGGCTGGCCGCCGTCCTCGTCGTCGGCCGACGAGCGGCCGCCGGGGCCCGAGACGGAACTGATGTTGACGACCGAAGCGCCCTCGCGTGCGGCGATGGCGGCGAAGTCCGGCAGCGGGACCGGCGCCGGCGCGTCGGTGGTGGCGCGCTGCGCGGCGACGGGCGCGACGTCGGCGCGCGCGTCAGTGCCGATGACGGTGCCCAGGGTCGTGGCGCCGAGTACGCCGGCGACGATCAGCGCCGCCGCGGTACGGGTGTGCTTGAACGGGGTTTCCATGCTAGGTTGTCCTCGTGGTTGCCGGTTGGCGATGCACGCAATGTGACGCGCAAGACTTAAGCCCGGCTTAAACCCCGGCGCCGGGCGGGCGCGATCGCTGCTCCCGCCGCGTGCGGCGCGGCGCACACAAGGAGCAGGCGACATGGGTCTTCTCGTGGACGGCAAGTGGCAGGACACGTGGTACGACACCGATGCGACGGGCGGTCGCTTCGAGCGCAAGGAGAGCACCTTCCGGCACTGGGTCACGCCCGACGGCGCGCCCGGCCCGTCCGGGGACGGCGGATTCGACGCGCACCCTTCGCGCTACCACCTCTACGTGAGCCTCGCGTGCCCGTGGGCCCACCGCGCGCTGATCGTGCGCGCGCTGAAGGGGCTCGAGCAGTGGATCCCGATCTCGATCGTGCACTGGCACATGGGCGAGCAGGGTTGGACCTTCGAGCCGGGGGCGGGCGTGATCGCCGATCCGATCCACCACGCGCGCTGCCTGCACCAGGTGTACACGGCGGCCGATCCCGCGTTCAGCGGCCGCGTCACCGTGCCGGTGCTCTGGGACAAGCATCGCGCGACGATCGTCAACAACGAGTCGAGCGAGATCATCCGGATGTTCGGCAGCGCCTTCGACGCCCTCGGCGCAACGCCGGGTGACTTCTACCCGCAGGCGCTGCGCGCCGAGATCGACGCCGTCAACGCACGCGTGTACGACACGGTGAACAACGGCGTCTACAAGGCGGGCTTCGCCACCACGCAGCGCGCCTACGAGGAGGCGGTGCTGCCGCTGTTCCACACGCTCGACTGGCTGGAGGCGCGGCTCGCCGACTCGCGCTGGCTCGTCGGCGACACGCTCACCGAGGCGGACATCCGGCTGTTCACGACACTGGTGCGCTTCGACGCCGTCTACCACGGCCACTTCAAGTGCAACCTGCGGCGCATCGTCGACTACCCTGGGCTGTCGCGCTTCCTGGGCGCCGTCTACCGGCTGCCCGGCGTCGCCGACACCGTCGAGATGTCGCACATCAAGCAGCACTATTACGGCAGCCACCGCCAGATCAATCCCACCGGCATCGTGCCGGTCGGCCCGATGCAGGACTTCGCCGCGCGTTCCTGACGCGCACGCTCGCCTCAGGCACCGGCCGCGCGGTCGGGAAAGCGTACCTCGACCCGCAGGCCGCCCAGGCGGGCCGACGCGTCGAGCCGGATGCTCGCCGCGTGACGGCTCGCGATCGACTTCACGATCGCGAGGCCCAGGCCGCTGCCGGTCGTCGCGTCGCCCGGCGCCGCGTCGAGCCTGAAGAAGCGGTCGAACACGCGCTCGCGGGCCTGCGGGTCGATGCCCGGTCCGGCGTCCTCGACCACGAGCACCGCCGCGCCGCCGTTGCACGTGGTCGCCACGTCGACGGTGCCGCCCCGCGGCGAGTGCTTGATCGCGTTGTCGACCAGGTTTCGCACGAGGATCGCGAGCGCCGGCTCGTCGCCGACCAGCGGGCACGCGCCGGCGCCGACCAGGCCCAGGTCCACCTCGCGCGCGTCGGCGACCGGCGCGCACTCGTCGACCACGCGCGCGGCGATCGCGTTCAGGTCGACGGGTCCGGCCGACGGGATCGCGGTGTCGCGCGTCGCGCTGTCCTCGCGCGCGAGCGCCAGCAACTGCTCGACGAGCCGCGACGCGCGCTCGATGCCCTGCGCGAGGCGCTCGAGCGCGACGCCGCGCGGGTCGTCGCGCGCCGGCGGCTCGAGTCGGGCCAGGTGCTGCAGCTGCAGCCTCAGCGCGGCGAGCGGCGTGCGCAGTTCGTGCGCGGCGTCGGCGACGAAGTCGCGCTGCGCGTCGAACGCGGTGCGCAGTCGCGCGAGCAGCAGGTTGAGCTCGACAACCACCGGGCGGATCTCCTGCGGTACCTCGGCGTCGTCGATCGGCGCGAGGTCGGCGACCTTGCGCTGGGCGAGCTGCGCGCGCACCCGGGCCAGCGGACTGAGCGATCGCGCGACGACCCACGCCGTGCCGGCGAGCAGGATCGGCAGCCACAGCAGGATCGGCAGCACGGTGCGCCACGCGAGGTCGCCGGCGATGCGGCGACGCACGTCGAGGTCCTGGGCGACCTGGATCACGCGCGCGCCGTCCTGCACCGCGTACATGCGCCAGGTGTCGTCGCCGGCACTCCAGTCGGAGAAGCCGAAGATCGCCCGATCGGGCATCAGCACGCGCGGCTGCGAGCTGAAGACGCGCCGTCCGTCGATCGACCAGACCTGCACGACGTAGTCGGTGTTCTGCAGGTCGGCGATCGACGAGGGCGCCTGGGGGTCGACGTTCAGCGGCAGCCCGGTCGCGATCGCGCGCGCGAGCTGGCGCATCTGCCCGTCGAGCAGCGTGTCGGCGTCGTCGAGCGCGCGGCGATACGCGGCGATCGCGAGGATCGAGACGCCGAGCAGGATCAG
This sequence comes from Lautropia sp., assembly GCA_050248115.1. Lineage (GTDB taxonomy): Bacteria > Pseudomonadota > Gammaproteobacteria > Burkholderiales > Burkholderiaceae_E > Lautropia. The sequence continues at coordinate 867,289 of JBFWSZ010000001.1, read as the reverse complement.
CGCGAGCATCGACGCCAGCAGCCGCAGGTGCAGCGAGTGGCGCACGCGCAGCCAGATTCCGGGGCGCGCCGCGGTCGACGCCGCGTCCGCCGGCCGTGTCACGCGTCGTCGCCCGCGACGCGATAGCCGACGCCGCGCACGTTGCGGATCGCGTCGGCGCCGAGCTTGCGGCGAAGCCCGTGGATGTAGACCTCGACCGCGTTCGACGCGACCTCGTCGCTCCAGCCGTAGAGCTTCTCCTCGAGCTGACTGCGCGACAGCGTGATGCCCGGCCTGGCGATCAGCGCGCCGAGCACCGCCCACTCCCGGCCCGAAAGCGCGATCGCCGTGCCCCCGCGGGTCGCGACGCGCGCGACGGGATCGACGACGAGGTCGCGCCAGCGCCACGCGGGGTCGAGCCGTCGGTTCGCGCGGCGCACCAGCGCGCGGATCCGCGCGTGCAGCTCGTCCAGGTCGTATGGCTTCGTCAGGTAGTCGTCGGCGCCCGCGTCGAGTCCGGCGATCCGCTGGTCGACACGGTCGCGTGCGGTCGTGATCAGCACCGGCAGCGCCTGGCCGCGGCCGCGCAGCGCCTCGAGCACCGACAGGCCGTCGCGCCGCGGAAGCCCGAGATCGAGCAGCAGCAGGTCGTAGTCGTGCGTTCGCAATGCGGTGTCGGCGGACTCGCCGTCGCGCGCCCAGTCGAGCGCGATGCCGTCGGTGCGAAGGCTGTCGGCGACCGTCTCGCCGATCATCGCATCGTCTTCGACCAGCAGCACCCGCATCGATCCGTCCCGTGAGCCGCGCGTGCCGGCGCGCCCAGGACGGGCGCTCGCCGCGGTGCGCTCAGCCGACGAGGCGCACGACGAGCCGCTCCCAGATCGGCAGGCTGCGCCAGTACGCCCACGCCCGTGCCGCGAACCGGCGTCCGCGTTCGGTGATCCGATAGTACTCGACGCCGGGAAAGCCGAAGGGATTGTCGTAGGGGGCGATCAGGCGGTAGTCGACGAGCGTGCGGAACGAGTGGTGGACGAACGCGCCGTCGAGGATGCAGCCGAGCGCGTGGTCGCTGGTGCGCACGAGCACGTGACCCCGGTTCAGGCTGTTCAGGGCGTCGATGAACTCGGCGCGGTCCGGGATGATCCGGGTCGACGCGTGCGACGCCTGCGACGGTGCGCCTTGCGCCGGCGTGCCGCGGACCGGCCCGAGAGGCGTGGTGCCGCGCGCGGCAGGTGCGGTGTCGGTCAGGTTCGCTCGGGGCATCGCTCGTCTTCGTCCGGTCCGATGTCGTGTCGGGCGGGGCGTGTGTGGATCCGGTCTGCGCCCCGGCGCACGCGGGCGTCGCGCGCCCGCCGGCACGGATCGCGCCTGCCGACGGCGCCGCGTCGCGATGCGTGCCTCCATCCACTATCGGGCGCGCGCGCCGCGGCGGGCCGCGCGCGCCGACGGATGTCGGCTTCGCCGGTCCCGGCGGTCGCCCCGGGTGGCGCGGGAACGACGATTGCCGTGTACCGCGCGATGACGACCGTCCGGCAAGCTCCTTCGATGCGCACCGCCCGCCCGACCGGCGAGGCGGCCGACCACGCCCGCGGGCGGGATGCCTGCACGCCGCCCGAGCGATGGAGCCGCGTGGTGGTCGAGCACGTGTCGCCGCAGGTGGACGCGGGGCGCTTTCCGGTGAAGCGGTGCGTCGGCGATCGGCTGGTCGTGCAGGCCGACGCGTTCACCGACGGCCACGACCGCATCCGCTGCCGGCTGCGGGTTCGCTGCCTCGGCGACGGGCGGTGGCGCGAGGTCGAGATGCGCGCGCTCGGCAACGACCGTTGGGAGGCCGAGTGTGCGATCGAGTCGGTCGGCCGCCACGAGTACACCGTCGCCGCGTGGGTCGACGCGTTCCACGGCTGGCGCCACGACCTCGAGCGCAGGGTCGACGCGCGCGACGTCTCGATCGCGCTGAAGGTCGGCGCCGTGCTCGTCGCCGGCGCCGCGGCGCGCGCGTCGCGCGCGTGCGAGGACGCGGGCGACGAGGTCGCGGAGGCCGACGAGGCCTTGCGCGACGCGCGCGCCGACCGGCAACTGCTCTCGCAGGCCGCGCAGGCGCTCGACTCGGACGCGGCGCTGTCCGAGCGGTGCGCGCTCGCGCTGTCGGCGCCACTGCTCGCGGCGATGGATCGGCATCCGGATCGTGCGCGCGAGCACGTCCGGATGCCGGCGCTGCCGCTGGTTGCCGACCCGCCGCTGGCCGGGTTCAGCGCGTGGTACGAACTGTTCCCGCGCTCGATGTCGCCGATCGAGGGCGCGCACGGCACGCTTCGCGACGTCGAGCGCGTGGTCGCCGACATCGCCGCGATGGGCTTCGACGTCCTGTACCTGCCGCCGATCCACCCGATCGGACGCATCCATCGCAAGGGGCCCAACAACACCCTCGTCGCCGGTCCGGACGATCCGGGCAGCCCGTGGGCGATCGGCAGCGAAGAAGGCGGGCACTGCGACATCCACCCGGAACTGGGCACCGACGAGGACCTGCGCGCGCTGGTGGGCACCTGCCGCAGGCACGGGATCGAACTCGCGCTCGACATCGCGTTCCAGTGCGCGCCGGACCACCCGTGGGTCGACGCGCATCCGCAGTGGTTCCAGCGGCGGCCCGACGGCAGCGTGCAGTACGCCGAGAATCCGCCGAAGAAGTACCAGGACATCTATCCGCTGCACTTCGAGAACGACGACCACGCGGCGCTGTTCGACGCGCTGGCGTCGGTGTTCATGCACTGGGTCGAGCGTGGCATCACCGTGTTCCGGGTCGACAACCCGCACACCAAGCCCTTCGCGTTCTGGGAGTGGGCGATCGCGCGGATCAAGCACGCGGTGCCGCAGGCGATCTTCCTGTCCGAGGCGTTCACGCGGCCGAAGGTGATGCACCGGCTCGCGAAGCTCGGCTTCTCGCAGTCGTACACCTACTTCACCTGGCGCAACACCCGCGAGGAGCTCGCCGACTACCTCGTCGAGCTCGCGTCGCCTCCGGGCGTCGAGTACTTCAGGCCCAACTTCTGGCCCAACACCCCGGACATCCTGCACGAGGCGCTGCAGTCGGGGGGGCGACCGGCGTTCGTCGTGCGGCTGGTGCTCGCCGCGACGATGACCGCGAACTACGGCGTGTACGGGCCCGCGTACCAGCACCTCGAGCGCGAGCCGCGCGAGCCGGGCAGCGAGGAATACCGCGACGCCGAGAAGTACCAGATCCGACGGCGCGAGATGCGCCGCGACGACGACATCGGCGCGCTGATGGCCGCGCTGAACCGGATCCGCCGCGCGCACCCGGCGCTGCAGCAGAACCGCCTCGTCTCGGTCCTCGACACCGACAATCCGCAGCTCTTCGCGTTCGGCAAGTGGAGCGGCGACGGTGCGAGCCGCATCATCGTCGTCGCGAACCTCGACTTCCGCTGGACGCAGTCCGGCTTCGTCGACGTGCCGGCCGGCCTGGTGGACGTCGCGGCGAACGAGCCCTTCGAGGTCGAGGACCTGCTCAGCGGCGAGCGCTATCGCTGGAATCCGGGGCCGAACTACGTGCGCCTGTCGCCCGAGGCGATGCCGGTGCACGTGCTGCGCGTGCAGCGGATCGCGTCATGAGCGGTGGCCGCTCGACGATGCCGCTGCAGCGAGGCACCGCGGCGATTCGCGGCCAGGCGGCCGGGTCGCGACGCGTCGCGCTGGACCCGCTCTGGTACAAGGACGCGATCATCTACCAGCTGCACGTCAAGACCTTCCTCGACAGCAACGGCGACGGCATCGGCGACTTCGCCGGCCTGACGCAGCGCCTGCCCTACGTGCGCGACCTGGGCGTCGACACGATCTGGCTGCAGCCCTTCTATCCGTCACCGCTGAAGGACGACGGCTACGACATCGCCGACTACCACGGCGTGCACCCGGACTACGGCAGCCTCGCCGACTTCAAGGCCTTCCTGCGCCAGGCGCACCGGCTCGGCCTCAAGGTGATCACCGAACTCGTGATCAACCACACGTCGGACCAGCATCCCTGGTTCCAGGCGGCGCGGCGCGCGCCGAAGGGCTCTATGAAGCGCGACTACTACGTGTGGAGCGACGACGATCGAAAGTGGCCGCAGACGCGGATCATCTTCACCGACACCGAGACCTCCAACTGGGCCTGGGACCCGATCGCGAAGGCCTACTACTGGCACCGCTTCTTCTCGCACCAGCCCGACCTCAACTTCGACAACCCCCACGTGATCAAGGCGGTCGTCAAGGTGATGCGCTACTGGTTCGACATGGGTGTCGACGGCATGCGCCTGGACGCGATCCCCTATCTGTGCGAGCGCGACGGCACGATCAACGAGAACCTGCCGCAGACGCACGAGGTGCTCAAGCGCCTGCGCGCCGAACTCGACAGCCGCTACACCGACCGCTTCTTCCTCGCCGAGGCGAACCAGTGGCCCGAGGACGTGCGCGAGTACTTCGGCGACGGCGACGAGTGTCACATGGCCTATCACTTCCCGCTGATGCCGCGGATGTACATGGCGGTCGCGCAGGAGGACCGGCACCCGATCGTCGAGATCATGGCGCAGACGCCGGACATCCCGCCGACCTGCCAGTGGGCGATGTTCCTGCGCAACCACGACGAGCTGACGCTCGAGATGGTGACGAGCGAGGAACGCGACTACATGTACCGGATGTACGCAGCCGACCCGCGCATGCGGATCAACGTCGGCATCCGCCGCCGGCTCGCGCCGCTGCTGGACAACGACATGGACCGCATCCGGCTGATGAACAGCCTGCTGCTGTCGATGCCGGGTTCGCCGACGATCTACTACGGCGACGAGATCGGCATGGGCGACAACGTCTACCTCGGCGACCGCAACGGCGTGCGCACGCCGATGCAGTGGAACAGCGACCGAAACGCCGGGTTCGCGACCTGCGACCCGCAGCGCCTGTACCTGCCGCCGGTGATGGACCCGATCTACGGCTACCAGGCGGTCAACGTCGAGGCGCAGGCGCGCGAGCCGTCGTCGCTGCTGAACTGGATGCGACGCCTGCTCGGGGTGCGCCGCGGCACGCACGCATTCGGGCGTGGCACACTGCACTTCCTGAAACCGGGCAACCGAAAGGTGCTGGCCTATGTGCGCGAGTACGCCAATCCCTCCGATCAGCCGCCGGGCGAGTCCGTCGCCAGCGAGGTCATACTGTGCGTGGCGAACCTCGCGCGCACGAGTCAACCGGTCGAACTCGATCTTGCGGCGTGGCGCGGCCGCGTGCCGGTCGAGATGCTGGGCGGCGCGGCGTTCCCGCCGATCGGCGACCTGCCGTACTTCGTGACCTTGCCCGGCTACGGCTTCTACTGGTTCCGCCTGTCCGACGCACAGGCGTCGCCGGCGTGGCACCAGGACGTGCCTGCGGCCGAGGAGCAGCCGCTGCTCGTGCTGCCCGACGGCCTGCGCAGCTTGCTGCCCCCCGCCGATCCGCCGCCGACCGGCGAGAACGGGCGCGCCGACGCGACGAGCGCCGCCCGCCGCAAGCAGACGGCCGACGCGAACGAGCGCTTCGAGACCGCGATCCTTCCGCAGTGGCTCGCGCGCCAGCGCTGGTACGCGCAGGGCACGCGCACCGTCGAGCGCGCGAGCCTGGAGCGCGTCGCGTCGTGGCACGCGCGCTCGCACGAGTGGATCCTCGCGCTCGCCGGCGCCGACACGCACCGCTACTTCCTGCCGCTGGGCACCACGCTGCGCGCCGAGGGCGGCGCGGTGGCCGGGCTGGCCGCGTTCGGGTCGATCGCGCGCGCGCGCCGCCAGGCCCATCTCGGCGTGGTGGTCGACGCCTGCGCGGACCCGCGCTTCGCGCTCGACGTCGTCGACGCGATGCGGGCGTCGGCCCGGGTCGACGGCGACGACGGGTCCTTCGTCTTCGAGTCGACGCCGCTGCTCGACGGGGCGCTCGCGGCCGACGCGACCCAGGTCGCGACGATCGGGCCGCCGACCTCGAGCAACACCACGATCGACATCGCCGAGCGCGCGTTCCTGAAGTTCTACCGCAATCCCGAGCGCGGCCCGAACCTCGAGCTCGAGATGAACCGGCACCTGACCGAGCGCGCCGGCTTCGGCAATGCCGTGCCGGTGCTGGGTGCGATGCACTTCCTGTCGCGCTCGAACAAGACGACGCCGCTCGCGATCCTCCAGCGACGCGTCGAGCACCAGGGCGACGGCTGGGCATTCACGCTCGAGCATCTCGCGCGGACGCTGCTGCTGCCCTCGCTGCCCGACGAACTGCACGAGACCTACGCGGTACGGATCCGCACGCTCGGCGTGCGCACGCGCGAGATGCACGAGGCGCTCGCACGCGGCTTCGGCGACCCGCTGTTCGAGCCCGAGACCGCGAGCGAGGCCGATCGCACCGGCTGGGTGACCTCGATCCTCGCCGACGCGCAGGCCGCGTCGATCGAGCTCGCCGACCGCATCGACACCCTGGACGCGGCGCTCCGCGACGACGCCGCACGCGCGGCGGACGCCCTGAAATCGATCGCGCCGGCGCTGCGCCGCATGGCGATGCAGTCGCCGCAGGTCAAGCGCATCCGGATCCACGGCGACTACCACCTCGGGCAGGTGCTGCTCGCGGCCGACGACTTCGTGATCATCGACTTCGAGGGCGAGCCGAGCCGCCCGCTCGCCGAGCGGCGTCGCAAGCAGAACCCGCTGCGCGACGTCGCCGGCATGGTGCGGTCGTTCGACTACGCCCGCGCCGTCAGCGAGCGACGCCTGCGCGAGCAGCTGCCGCAGGCGAGCGAGGAACGTGCGCCGATGCTGCGCGACTGGTCGCGACTCGCCCGCGCGTCCTTCCTCGACGGCTACCGGGCGGGCGCCGGCGACGCCGACCTCTACGGCGGCGAGGCGGCCGACGGCGCCGCATTCGCCGCGGGCCTGAAGCTCTTCATGCTGGAGAAGGTGATCTATGAGCTGCGCTACGAGATCGGGCACCGCGCCGACTGGATCGGGATCCCGCTCGCCGGGCTGCTCGAGGTGCTCGCCGATGCCTGAGCAGGCGGCCTGAACGCCATGCCCGACTTCGGCGTCCCGGTGGGTGCCGCCGCCGGACCGGCCGCGGTGGCGCACGACCCGCCCGCACCGCGCGCCACCTACCGGCTGCAGCTGCACCACGGTTTCGGCTTCGCGCAGGCGCGCGCCGTGCTGCCGTATCTCGCCGCGCTCGGGGTCAGCCACGTCTATTGCTCGCCGTACCTGAAGGCCGAGCCGGGCAGCATGCACGGCTACGACGTCGTCGACCCGGACGCGATCAATCCCGAGCTCGGCTCCGCCGAGGACTTCCGGTCGTTCTGCGAGGCGGTCGACGCGCTCGGCCTGCGGCAGATGCTCGACATCGTGCCCAATCACATGGGCATCGCCAGCGCGGCGAACCCGTGGTGGGACGACGTGCTGCGCCGCGGACCCGCGTCCGAATGGGCCGACTGCTTCGACATCGACTGGACCGGTGGACGCGACGGGGCCGGCGGTGCGCCGCGCGAAGCGGCCGGCGATGCGGCCGGCGATGCTGCCGGCGATGCGGCTCGCGACGGGGCGGGCGGTCCGCGCGGGCGGGTGGTGTTGCCGATCCTGGGGGACGACGTCGACACGGTGATCGCGCGCGGCGAGCTCGTGCCGCACTTCGACGCGGCGCGCGACGCGTGGCGGCTGCGCTATTTCGAGCGCAGCCTGCCGCTGGCCGACGGCAGCGTCGGACGGCCGGCCTCGCGCGACGGCGATGCATGGCCGGCGTCCGAGGTCGCCGCGCTGCTCGACGCGCAGCACTATCGGCTCGTGCACTGGCGCGAGGCCGCGCGCGGCATCAACTATCGCCGCTTCTTCGACATCAATACGCTCGCCGGCGTGCGCGTCGAGGATCCGGCGGTGTTCGAGCGAAGCCACGCGCGCATCCTCTCGCTCGTTGCCGACGGCACGGTGGCGGCGCTGCGCATCGACCATCCGGACGGCCTGAGCGATCCTGCCGCCTACTTCGAGCGGCTGCAGCGGCGGATCGCGCAGGTTCGACACCGCGACGGCACCGACGGGGCCGCCGGTCGCTTCTACGTCGCGATCGAGAAGATCCTCGCACCCGGCGAGGCGCTGCCGGCCGATTGGGCCGTGTCCGGCACCACCGGCTACGATTTCGCGAACCAGATCGGCGGCGTGACGATCGACGGCGACCAGCTCGTGGCGCTCGACCGCGCATGGCGCGGCTTCACCGGCGAGACCGCGCCGAGCTTCGCGCAGGTCGCGTACGAGGCCAAGCGCGAGATCCTGGTGGGCAACTTCGGCGGCGAGCTCGATCGGCTGGTGCGCCTGGCGCTTTCGGCGGTCCGCGACGCCGGCGCGTCGCGTGCGGCGGTGCCCGCGCCCGACGCGATGCGCGAGGCGCTCGTCGAGCTGATCGCCGAGTTCCCGGTGTACCGCACCTACATCGTCGCGCGCGACGGCGCGGCGGTGTCGGCCGCGGACCGCGCGCACGTCGAGACCGCCTGCCGCCTCGCGAGCGACCGTCTCGGGCCCGGCCGCGACGCGGCGCGCGACGCGGTCGCCGCCGTCGCGTCGCTGCTGCTCGCCGACGATCGCGCGCGCTCGTCGACGTTCATTGCGCGGCTGCAGCAGCTCACCGCGCCGCTGATGGCCAAGGGCATCGAGGACACGGCGATCTATCGCTGGACGCGACTGATGTCGGTGAACGGCGTCGGCGGCGACCCGGACGTCGTCGGGCTGTCGGTCGACCGCTTCCACCTCGCGTGCCAGCAGCGCGCGCTCGCGTGGCCGCACGCGATGCTCGCGACCTCGACGCACGACAACAAGCGCAGCGAGGACGTGCGCATGCGCATCAACGTGATCAGCGAGATGCCCGCCGAGTGGGGCGACATCGCCCGCCGCTGGCGCGACGGCGTGCACGCGCGCTGCCGCCGCGCCGGGCAGGCGATCCTGCCCGACGACAGCGACCTGTACCTGCTGCTGCAGACGCTGGTCGGCTCGTGGCCGACGGCGCCGCAGCGCGAGGTGCCGCAACCGCCGCCGCTCGCGCCAGACGATCGCAAGCGCTATGCGCAGCGACTCAAGGACTACATGCGAAAGGCGTGTCGCGAGACCAAGCGCCGGACCTCGTGGACCGATCCCGACGACGCCTACGAAGCGGCCTTCGCCGACGTCGTCGACGCGCTGCTTGACGACGGGCCGCCCGATCTCTTCGAGGTCTGCGCGCGACTGCACTGGCACGGCGGCCTGAACTCGCTCACGCTGGTGACGCTGAAGACGACGCTGCCCGGCGTGCCGGACGTGTACCAGGGGGCCGACCTCGTCGACGGTTCGCTGGTCGACCCGGACAATCGCCGACCGGTCGACTATGCGTTTCGCGCGCGCGCGCTGGCCGCGATGCCGCCGTTCCCCGACGCGCCCGAGTCGGGTGGCGACGCCGGTGCGACCGGCGCGCTCGCCGCGCCCGACGCGATCGCGCGGGCGTTGCGCGAGTGGTTCGGGCGCGCCGACTTCGATCGCCTCAAGCTGTGGACGCTGTCCCGGATCCTCGACGCGCGGCGGCGCCACCCCGCGCTGTTCGCCGCCGGCGACTACACGCCGATCGCCGCGCGGGGGCCGCGGGCCCGGCACCTGATCGTGCACGCCCGGCGCCTTCGCGACGCGGCCCACGAGTCGACGCTGCTGGTCGTCGCGCCGCGCCTCACGCGGGTGCTCGGTGCGGTCGATCGCGAGCGCCTGCAGGATCCGGCGCGCTGGGCGGATACCGTGCTCGACCTGCCCGCCGCATCGATCCGCGCCGGCCGCTACCGGGACCTGCTCACCGGCGCGCGGCTCGACGTCGGCGAGGGGCTGCTCGCGGTCGCGACGGTGTTCAGCGGACACGCGTGCGCGGTGCTGCTCGACGAGCGCACCTGGTCGGGGGCCGTCGGCGACTGAGCTAGCGTTCGAGCCGGTGTCGGAGCCGGCATCGCCGCCTGCGTCGGGGCCGGCGCGCCGGGTGCGGTCGGGCCGCTTCCACGGTACAGTTCCGGGCTCTTCCGACGCGCCGATCCCGCCACCTGCTCCGATGCCCTCCGAATGCCGCCGCCCGGTCCGCCAAGGCCCGTCGACCTGCCCGAGACGCCCGAGACCCCCGAGACGCGAGCGTCGTAGATCGCGACCTCGCGTCGAGCGCGGCCCGCGCCGCCGGCCCGGCCGCGGCGGGGCCGCCCGATGAGGCCGCGCCTGAGTCCGTCCGGCGATCAGTGCGTGATCGTCGAATTCGGCGAGGTGATCGACCTCGCGGTCAACGCGCGGGCGCTCGCGTTCGCACGCCGGGTGTCCGAGGCTGCGATCGCCGGCGTCGTCGACATCGTCCCCTCGCACGTCGGCGTTGGCGTGCACTATCGGGCGGATCGGGTCTCGGTGCGTTCGACGCAGTCGCCATACGACGCGATCGCCGCGTCGCTTCGCCGCCTGTTGCGCGAGCCCTTCGGCGACGCGCGCGAAGCGTCGCCGCTCGTCGAGATTCCGGTGTGCGTCGGCGGCGAGCACGGCGCCGACCTCGACGAGGCCGCGGCCACGCTCGGCATGGGCGCCGAGGCGCTCGTCGAGCGCTTCCTGTCGACCGAGCTGCGGGTGCTGATGATCGGTTTCGCACCCGGCCAGCCCTACCTCGGCATGCTCGACGCGCGGCTCTCGCTGCCGCGGCGCAAGACGCCGCGCACGCGGGTGCCCGCCGGCTCGGTCGCGATCGCGAACGGGCAGGCGACGATCTACCCCTTCGAGCTGCCCGGCGGCTGGCATCTGCTGGGGCGCACGCCTCGCGCCCTCTTCGACCGCGGACGCGCCGACGACCCGTGCCTGCTGAAGCCCGGCGATCGCGTGCGATTCGTGCCGCTCGACGCGTCCGCGTTCGACGCCGCGCTGCGTGCGCCGGACGCCGCGGCAGCACGTGCTGCCGGCGCCGGGGCCCGGGCGCGATGACGATCACCGTCCTGAAGCCGGGCGCGTACTCGAGCTTCCAGGACCTCGGTCGCACCGGCGCGCAGCACCTGGGCTTTCCGGTGAGCGGCGCGATGGACGTGTGGTCGCACCGGATCGCGAACCGCGTGCTGGGCAATCCCGACACCTTCGCGACGCTCGAGCTCACGCTGAGCGGCCCCGCGCTGCGTTTCGACACCGACGCGACCGTCGCCTGGTGCGGCGCCGATCTCTCGCCGACGCTCGTGGACGCAACCGCGCACGGCGCCGCGCCGGCCGGCGGGCGGGCGGTGCCCGCCGCCGAAGCGGTGGCAGTGCGTGCCGGCGAGACCCTGCGCTTCGGCAGGCGGATCGCCGGCGTGCGCGCGTACCTCGCGGTGCGCGGCGGCTTCGCGCTCACGCCCTTCCTCGGCAGCTGCAGCACCTGGGCGCGCGCCGGCATCGGTGGACACGAGGGCCGGCCGCTCGCGAAGGGCGACACGCTGGCCCTCGCGCGGGTCGACGCCGATCGCGACCCCGCGCCCGGCGCAGGCGCAGGTGAACGAGCAGGCGCCGCGCTCGCCGACATCGACAACGACCGGATCGGCGCGCCGATCCGGGTCGTCGCGGGACGCGACTGGGCTCGCTTCGACGACGCCGCACACCGCGCGCTCACGTCGGCGCCGTACCGTGTCGGCGCGCAGTCCGACCGCATGGGCTACCGGCTCGAGGGCAGGGCACTCGAACGCGTCGTCGCCGGCGACCTGCTGAGCGAGGCGGTCGCCTTCGGCACGATGCAGGTGCCGCCCGACGGGCAGCCGATCATCCTGATGGCGGAGCGCCAGACGACCGGCGGCTATCCCAAGATCGCGCAGGTCGCGAGCGTCGACCTGCCGCGGCTCGCGCAATACGCGCCCGGCGAAGTGCTACGCTTCCAGCTGATCACGCTCGGCGATGCGCAGGCGCTGCTGATCGCGCGCCTGCGCGAACTCGATCGGCGCCTGCCGCCCGCGCCGGGCGCGACGCCTGCAACCACACCGCCGAGACGGCCCCGGAGACCACGATGACATCGATCGACCTGAACAGCGACATGGGCGAAGGCTTCGGGCGTTGGTCGCTCGGCGACGACGACGCGCTGCTCGAGCACGTCTCCTCGACCAACGTCGCCTGCGGGTTTCACGCCGGCGATCCGCGCACGATGGCGACGCTGGTGCGACATGCGAAGGCGCGCGGCGTGTCGATCGGCGCGCACCCGGGCCTGCCCGACCTGCAGGGCTTCGGGCGTCGCGAGATGCGGATCTCGCCGGCCGAGGCCTACGACATGACGGTCTACCAGATCGGCGCACTCAAGGGCTTCACCGACGCGGCCGGCGTGCGCCTCGCGCACGTCAAGGCGCACGGCGCGCTCTACAACATGGCGGCGAAGGACGGCAAGCTCGCCGAGGCGCTCGCGCGCGCCGTGCGCGACGTCGACGCGTCGCTGGTGTTCTTCGTGCTCTCGGGCAGCGTGATGGTCGACTGCGCCCGGCAGGCGGGCCTGAAGATCGCGTGCGAGGTGTTCGGCGATCGCAGCTACCAGGACGACGGTTCGCTGACGCCGCGCAGCCAGCCAGGCGCGATGATCACCGACCTGCAGGCGTCGATCGACCAGGTGCTGCGCATGGTGCGCGAGGGCAGGGTGCGGGCGCAGAGCGGCAAGGACGTCGCGCTCGAGGTCGACACGCTCTGCCTGCACGGCGACCAGCCCGGCGCGGTCGCGTTCGCCCGCGAGGTGCGGCGCGCGCTCGAGCGCGAGGGTGTGACGATCGCGCCGGCGAAAGGGCGGGCCTGATCAGGGCAGCAGCCGGAGCTGCGTCGGGTCGAGCGCGAGCGAGATCCGATCGCCGGGCCGATGGTGCACGGCGCCGGCCCGGTGCGGCTGGTCGGCGACGAGCGCGTGCGCCCCGAGCGAGACACGGTAGCGCGTCGACTCCCCGGTGAATTCGGCCGCGATCACGGTTGCCTCGAGGACGATCGCGGGCGCGTCGGATGCCGGCGCGCCGACCCGCAAGGCACCCGGGCGAAAGCTCAGCGTCGCCGGTCCGCCGGCGGCGACATCCGTCGCGTCGCCGTGCGCCGACCCATGCGTCGGTGTGCCCGGCGCCGCGTCGCGACGGCGCGGCAGCGCGAGTCGGCCGATCTCGTCCACCACGATGCCGACCGTCGCGTCGTCGCACGACACGACGCGCGCCGGCAGCAGGTTCATCGTGCCGACGAAGGTCGCGACGAAGGCGTTGGCGGGTTCGTCGAACAGCATGACCGGCGTGCCGACCTGCTGCACGACGCCCCTGTCGAGCACCGCCATCCGGTCGGCCGTCGTCATCGCCTCCTCCTGGTCGTGTGTCACGAAGATCGTCGTGATGCCGAGGCGGCGCTGCAGCGCGAGCAGCTCCTGGCGCATCTGCACGCGAAGCGTCTTGTCGAGGTTGGAGAGCGGCTCGTCGAGCAGCAGCACCTTGGGCTCGATCACGATCGTGCGGGCGAGCGCGACGCGCTGCTGCTGTCCGCCGGAAAGCTGTCCCGGGCGGCGCGAGGCGAGGCCCGAGAGGCCGACGAGGTCGAGCGCCGCGTCCACCTTCGCGTCGATCTGCGCCTTCGGGAGCCGGCGTTCGACGAGGCCGAACGCCACGTTGTCGCGCACGCTCAGGTGTGGCCAGAGCGCGTAGCTCTGGAACACCATCCCGATGTCGCGCGTCCACGGCGGCCGGCCCGAGATGTCCACGCCGTCCAGCAACAGCGCGCCGCGCTGGTGCTGCGCGAAGCCCGCGATCAGCCGGAGCAGCGTGCTCTTGCCCGAGCCCGAGGGGCCGAGCAATGCGAAGAACTCCCCGGGTTCGACGTCGAGGTCGAGGTCGCGCAGCACCTCGGTCGAGCCATACGACAGGTGGATGCCGCGGCACTGCACGCGTACCTTGTTCATCGGGCGCGGGTCTGGTCGAGGTTGTGCGTGACGCGCGCCGACAGCCAGGTGCCCAGCGCGACGACGACGATCGCGAGCACGCCGAGCGCGGCACCGGGGCCGCGCCCGGCGACGCTCTGCATGTAGAGGTAGATGCCGTAGCTCATCGGCGCGTTCGAGTCGGCCGCGACCAGCAGGATCGTCGCCGACAGCTCGACGGCGGCGGTGATGAAGCTCGTGACGAAGCCGGCGAGGATGCCGCCGGCGATCAGCGGCACGACGACGCGCCGGATCGTGCGCATCTTGTCGGCGCCGACGCTCTCGGCGGCCTCTTCGAGCGAGGCGTGCACCTGTTGAAGCGCTGCGATGCACGCGCGCAGTGCGTACGGCAGGCGCCTGATCGCGTACGCGAGCACGATCAGCACCCAGGTGCCGGTGAAGAGCAGGTCGGTGCCGGGCACGACGACGCCCTTGTAGAGCCGCAGGTAGCCGATCGCGAGCACGATGCCCGGCACCGCGAGCGACGCGGTCGCGATCCAGTCGAGCCAGCGCCTGCCGGGCAGATCGGTGCGCAGGATCAGATAGGCGATCGTCACCCCGAGCAGCACGTCGATCGCCGCCGCGAGTCCGCAGTAGAGCAGCGTGTTGCCGATCATGCCGGCGGCGTCCTGGAACACCGTCGCATAGTGCGCGAGCGTATAGCCGTCGGGCAGCGGCGAGAAGCTCCAGACGCTCGCGACGCTTAGCAGCGCGACGCCCACGTGCGGCGACAGCGTCAGCAGCAGCACCAGCCCGATCCACGCCCACGCGCCGAGCGTCGCGCGGCGACCGAGCCGCCGCCGGCGCAGGCTCGTGCCGCCTTTCTGCGTCGTCGCGTAGTCGCGCCCGCGCAGCACACGGGCCGACAGTGCCATCGCGGCGATCGAGAACCCGATCATGATGACGCTGATCACGTAGCCGAGCGGGTCCTCGAGGCCGACCTGCGTGATCCGCAGGTACGCCTGCGGCGCGAGCAGGTTCGTCTGGCCCATCACCAGCGGCGTGCCCAGGTCGTCGAAGACCTTGACGAACACCAGCGACGCGCCGGCGACGAAGCCGGGCATCGCGAGCGGAAAGATCACGCGCCGGAACAGCCGCCAGCCGTGCGCGCCCAGGTTCATCGCCGCCTCCTCCATCGCGCCGTCGATCGTGCGCAGCGCGACCGTCAGGTTCAGCAGGATGAACGGGAAGTAGTGGATCGCCTCGACGAACACGACGCCGTTCAGGCCCTCCATGATCGGCAGCGTGAAGCCGAAGTACTCGTCGAGCAGAAGGTTGATCGAGCCCGAGCGCCCGAAGATCAGCTGCAGTGCGACCGCGCCGACGAACGGCGGCATCACCAGCGGCAGCACGCCGAGCGTCTGGATCAGCAGCGCGCCTCGGAATTCGAAACGGACCGTGAAGTACGCCAGCGGCACCGCGATCAGCGCCGCGAACACCGTCGACATCACCGCGACGTAGAGGCTGTTGAAGAAGGCCTCTCGCATCAGGCCCTGCGAGAAGAAGGCCTGGAAGTGCCCGGTCGTCGGCGAACCGTCCGCGTTCACGAACGCCGCACCGAAGACCTGAAGCACCGGCAGCACCAGAAACAGCAGCAGGAATGCCAGCACGAGCGCGCCCGCGAGCCACGCGCCCGCGCGTACCCGCGGCCCGGCGCGCGGCGCGTACGTCCCCGTCGCGCGCGCCGGCGCGGTCTCTGCGAGCGCCACCGCGCGACTAGCGTGCTAGCGCCGCCGCCTTCTCCGCGAGCGCCTTCGCGCGGTTGTAGTGGTCGAGGGCCTGCGCGTTCCAGCGATCCTCGAGGCCCGTCACCTGCTTGTTCGCCTTCGCGTCCTTCTTGTTCGCCGTGAACAGCGCGAGGAAGTCCTTGTCGGCTGCGATCTTCTCGCCGACGATCGGCGAGAACGCGAGTGCGCGCGCCTGCTCGAGCAGGCCGGAACCCTCGGCGTTCGGCTTCTTCGAGAGCGCGGCCTGCGCGTCGAGGATCGCCTTCGTCGCCGCCTGCAGTTCCTTGAGCCTGAACGTGATCGTCTGGTCGAACATCGCCGACACGAGGTTGTAGCGCGACTCCGACAGGTCGGAGTCGAAGCGCACCTTCGCGCGCTTCGCGATCTCGAAGGGGTCGGGGTAGCCGGCCGGGACCTTGCCGCCGAGCTGCGCCGGCGGCAGGATCGGCAGGCGCGAGATCTTCGGCTCGAGCAGCAGCCGCTGGCCTTCGGCCGACACCGTGTAGGACACGAAGCGCTTCGCCTCCTCGGTGTTCTTGCCGCCGGCGACGAGCGCGATGTTCGCCGGGACCACCGCGGTCACGTCCGGGTAGACGAATTCGACCGGAAAGCCCGAGTACTTGCCGGCGAGCCCGAAGAAGTCGATCACCAGGCCGATGCCGAACTGGCCGTTGTTGACGCCGTCCGGCACGCCGAAGCTGCGCTCGGTGATCGCGGCGCAGTTGCCGGCGATCCGCAGCATCTGGTGCCAGCCTTTCTCCCAGCCCTCGCCCTGCAGGATCGTCTCGACGGTCAGGTGCGTCGTGCCCGAGCGAGACGGCGAGCTCATCGCGAGGTGCCCGAAGTACACCGGCTTCACCAGGTCGTTCCACTGCGCGGGCGCCGGGATCTTCTTCGCCTTCAGGTAGCGTGTGTTCGACATCAGCCCATAGCCGGCGAGCGCCTGCCCGAGGTAGCGGCCCTGCGGGTCGTTGATCGGGTAGTTGCCGACCTTTGCCGGCGCGGCCTTGTTCGCGAGCGACGCGACGTTCTCGAGCAGTTGCTGGCCGGCGAGCACCTCGAACGCGTCGGGTGCCGACGCCCAGAACACGTCCGGGCGCTGGCCGGCGGGCAACTCGCGCACGTAGGCCATGCCCTGCACCGTGTTCTTGTTCAGGATCTCGACCTTGATGCCCGGGTTCGCCTTCTCGAAGGCCGCCTTGTACGCCTGTGTCAGCTCCTTCGGGAACGAGGTCACGACGGTCACGGTGCCGGCGCGGGCGGGCAGCGCGGCGACCATCGCGGCGAGCAGCGTCCCGCCGAGCGCCAGGGCGGCGGTGCGTGCGCGTCGCGCCCGGGTGCGGTGTCGGCCGACGAGGGCGGGGACGGGCGACGAGACGGGGATACGTAAGGACGGCATGATTCGGTCTCCACTGGGTCGAGCGTGTTTTGGCCCAGAGCATACCCGATCGCCGTCGGCCGGCCGGTCGCGATGCGGCCCGTGCGGAATGTGGCATGCTCGCGCGATCCGCCCCCCCACCGCTGCAGGCGAACGATGACCGATGCCCGTCCGAACGCCGCCGACCGCGACCCCGCGCAGGCGCCCGCCGATCCGGTCGACTACCCGATCGCCGCCGGCTACCGCGACATCGGCGAATCGCTGATCCGCGAGCTCTCGAAGCTGATGTCGCGCCCGGGCATGATCTCGCTGGCCGGCGGCTACCCGGGGCCCGAGCTGTTCGACCGCGAAGGGCTCGAGGCGGCGTCGAGCGCAGCGCTGCGCGACGCGCCGATCGCGTGTCTGCAGTACGGTCCGACCGAAGGCCTGCTGCCGGTGCGCGAAGCCGTCGTGCGGGTAATGGCGTCGCGCGGCACCGCCTGCACCCCCGACGATGTGCTGATGACCGCAGGCTCGCAGCAGGGCTTCGACCTGCTCGTGCGCACGCTGATGACGACGGGTACTTCCGCGGTGCTCGAGCGCCCGACCTACACCGGGCCACTGCGTACGCTCGGCGTCGCGGGCGTGCGGATCACGACGGTCGGGCTGGACGACGACGGGCTCGACGTCGACGAACTCGAGGCATTGCTGCGCGACCCGGCTCGGCCGTGCCCGCGCCTGCTGTACACCGTGCCGACCTTCGCGAATCCCAGCGGCTCGACGATGACGCTGGCGCGGCGGCTCAAGCTGCTCGCGCTCGCCGCCGAGTTCCACGTGCTCGTCGTCGAGGACGACCCGTACGGCCAGCTGCGGTTTCGCGGCGACCCGGTGCCGCACCTGTACGCGCTCGCGGACCAGGTGCCCGGCTCACGGCCGTGGGTCGTGCACCTGGGCAGCTTCTCGAAGATCGTCGCACCCGGGCTGCGGCTCGGATACATGCTCGCGCCGCAGCCGATCCGGCGCGCGTGCCTGCTCGCCAAGCAGCTCGACGACCTCAGCAATCCCGGCTGGCTGCAGATGACGGTGGCTCGCTACATCGAGAGCGGGCGGCTCGATGCGCACCTGCCGTCGATCATCGACGCGTACCGCGCCAAGGCGGGGGCGATGCAGCAGGCGATCGCCTCGCACCTGTCGCCGGCGATGCGCTTCAACATTCCCGACGGCGGCATGTTCATGTGGGGCCGGATCGTATCCGGTGCCAGCGCGCGCGACCTGCTGCCGCTCGCGATCGACGCCGGCGTGACCTTCGTGCCGGGCGACATCTACTACGCCGACCGGCACGACGCGGCGACGATGCGGCTGTCGTTCTCGAGTCCGACGCCGCAGGCGATCGGGCAGGGCGTCGAGCGGATCGGGCAGGCATTGCGAGCGCTCGCGCGCTGACCGGCGCGCGAGTCGACGGTGCCGCGCCTGGCGACGGTTGCCGAAGACGCTCGGCGAGGACTAATATATTAGTGCTTCAATGCGCCGCTGAGCTGCCGGATCCGGCAGCCTGCCCCCAAAGACTCGACGAGGAGACCGTGATGAGCATGCTGAAGGCCGCTCTGCTGAGCGTTGGAATCCTGCTGGCTGCGACGCCCGCATCCGCGCAGCACAAGCTGCGGCTGGGATCGGTGCTGGCGCCGAGCGATCCCCTCCAGGTGGCTGCCGAGGGATTCAAGAAGGCCGTCGAGTCCCGTACGCAGGGCAAGCTGGTGGTTCAACTGTTCCCCAGTTCCCAGCTCGGCGACACGCAGGACATGATGGACGGCGCCGCCGCGGGCGCGAACATCGGCACCTTCGTCGAGGCGTCGCGGGTGTCGGTGCACGTGCCCGAGTTCAACGTGCTGATCGCGCCCTACGCATTCGCGTCGGTCGATGACCTGGCCCGCTTCGTTCAGACGCCCACCTTCGAAGGCTGGAACGAGCGCCTGCGCCAGAAGACCGGCCTGACGCTGCTGTCGTTCAACTGGTACCAGGGGCCGAGGCACCTGCTGACCAAGAAGGCGGTGGGCAAACCCGCCGATCTGGCCGGCATCAAGATGCGCACGATCGGCCAGCCGCTGTGGGTGGAAACCATCCGCGCGATGGGTGCAACGCCGACGCCGATGGCGTGGGCCGAGGTCTATCCGGCGTTGCAGACCGGCGTGCTCGATGCCGCCGAGGCGCAGCCGGCTGCCATCTGGGGCGCGAAGCTGCACGAGGTGGTCAAGCACGTGACGCTCACCAGCCACATCCACCTGATGTCGGGCCTGATCGTCTCCGACCGATGGCTGCAGTCGCTGCCTGCCGACGTTCGGACGGTCGTCAGCGAGGAGGCGCGGCGGTGGGGGGCGTCGGCGCTCAAGGCGAACGTCGACGGCGCAGGCAGGATCTTCGACGACATCCGCAAGGCCGGTGTCGCCGTCGACGAGATCGACGTGGCGCCCTTTCGCGAGGCGGTGAAGCCCGTGTATGCGAAGCTGAACCTCACGCAGGCCGTCGAGGACGTGCGCAAGGCGCTGGCGAAGTGACGGCAGGGCCGTCGCCGGCGGCAGCGGGGCCGTACGGGCGGGCGCTGCACCGCCTGCGACAGGTCGAGGCGGCGGTGGCTGCGGCGCTGCTGGCGGCGGTGGTCGCGGTCGTGTTCGGTGGCGCGCTCGCGCGCTTCGCCGGCACGCCGCAGATCTGGACCGAGGAACTCGCGCAGGTGCTGTTCGTCTGGCTGGCGATGCTGGCCGCCGACTACACACTGCAGCGGGCGGGACACTTCCGCATCGACCTGCTGACGCGGCTTCTGCCGGTGCCGCTGCAGCGTGCGCTCGACATCCTGATCCAGCTGATGGTTGCCGCGCTGCTGGCCACGCTCGTGTGGCACGGGCGCGGTCTGCTGTCGGTCGCGCATCCCCGGCCGCTGCCGATGCTCGGGCTGCCGTCTTCGGTCGCGGTCGCGGCACTGCCCGTTGCCTACCTGCTGATGCTGGTGACGACGATCGAGCACCTCGTCGATCGGGTCGCGGGCCGCCACCACGCCGACGCACCGGCGCGGGACCTGATGTGATGCTGACGGCGATCGCGTTGTCCTTCGCCGTGTTCCTGGCCATCGGCGTGCCGGTGGCGTTCGCGCTGGGGCTGGCGACGGTTCCGTTCTTCCTGGCCGGCGAGTACATGCCGCTGACGGTGGCGATGCAGCGGATGTTCTCCGCCACGCAGAGCTTTCCGCTGCTGGCCGTGCCGTTCTTCATCCTGGCCGGCAACCTGATGAACGTCGGCGGCATCACCGAGCGCCTGCTGCGCTTTGCCACGCTGCTGTCCGGCTGGATGGCGGGCGGACTGGCCCAGGTCTCGGTGGTGCTGTCCGCGCTGATGGGCGGTATCTCCGGGTCCGCGGTCGCCGATGCGGCGATGGAAGCGCGCCTGCTCGGCCCGGCGATGGCGGCGCGCGGCTACGACCGAGGCTTCACGGCCAACGTCATCGCGTTCTCCTCGGTCATCACCGCGACGATCCCGCCGAGCATCGGGCTGATCCTGTTCGGTTTCGTCGCCGAGGTCTCGATCGGCCGGCTGCTGCTGGGCGGCGTGATCCCCGGGCTGATGATGACCGCGGTGCTGATGGGCGTGACCTGGCTGATCGCCCGGCGGCGCGGGTATCGGCCCGAACTGGAGCGCCTGCCGACCGCGCGGGAAGTCGGTCGCAGCTTCGTCGAGTGCCTGTGGGCGTTGATGTTTCCGGTCTTCCTGCTCGCCGGCTTCCGCTTCGGCATCTTCACGGCGACCGAGGCCGGTGCGGTGGTCGTCGTGTATGCGCTGGTCGTCGGCCGGTTCGTGTATCGGGAACTGACATGGACCAACCTCGTCCGGTGCCTGAAGGACTCGGTGCAGGACATCGGGATGGTGATGCTGATCATCGTGATGGCGGCGGTGCTCGGGATGGCGCTGACCTTCGAGCAGGCGCCGCGCGCGATCACCGGCCTGCTGACCGACATGTCGGGCAGCCCCTACGTCACGCTGCTCGCGGTGCTTGCGATCCTGCTGGTTGCCGGCATGGTGATGGAGGCCACCGTGAACGTGCTGCTGGTCGTGCCGCTGCTGCTGCCGGCGCTGGTGCGCGAAGGCTTCGACCCGGTGCACATGGGCGTGCTGATGATCATCCTCGTCACGGTCGGCGGCAACACGCCGCCGGTCGGGGTCATCATGTACACCGTCTGCGGCATCCTCGAGTGCAGCTTCGCCGAATTCGTGCGCTGGTCCTGGCCCTTCGTTCTGGCCATACTCGCGCTGCTGACGCTGATCGCGCTGGTGCCCCAGACAGTGTTGTTCCTGCCCAATCTGCTGATGTAGTCGCGCGCCCGACCCACCGAGCCCGCGCATCACCATGCCGATCGCCGACAAGCTGCTTCCTTTCGACCTCGACCGTTCGCGCCACGCCGCGCCACAGGTCTTCGACCGCCTGCGCGTCGGGATCGTGTCGCTCGTGCTCGAGCCGGGCGAAGTGCTGCAACGTGCCGAACTCGCCGAGGCGTTCGGCCTGTCGCAGACCCCGGTGCGGGATGCGCTGATGCGACTCGGCGAGGAAGGCCTCGTCGACATCTATCCCCAGCATGCGACGCTGGTGAGCAAGATCGACGTCGCGTCGGCACGCCAGGCGCACTTCCTGCGCCGCTCGGTCGAAGCGGAGATCGTCCGAGGCCTGGCGCTCGCGCCGGACCCCGCCCTGATCGAACGACTTCGCGCGCTCGTCGATCGGCAGGCGCGACTGGCCCGGTCGGCGACCGAGGTCGAGGCCTTCGCGGCCGCCGACCTCGCGTTTCACCAGGCACTCTACGAATCGGCGGCGGTTCTTCAGGTGTGGGCGCTGATAAGGCGACAGTCGGGTCACGTCGATCGCCTGCGACGCCTGCACCTACCGGTCAAGGGCAAGATGCAGGAGGTCGTCCGGGATCATCGCCGCATCGTCGATGCGATCGCGGCCGGCGATCCGCTCGCGGCGGCCGAATGCCTGCGCGAGCATCTGTCGGGCACCCTGGCGCAGGTCGAGGCCATTCGCCTGCGCCACCCGTCCTATCTGACCGGATTCGACCGACAGCCGAAGGTCTGACGCGCGCCGGGCGATCGGGTCCTGGCTCAGCGCGCCGGCATCGCGCGCCAGATGGTGTTCGACAGGTCGTCGGCGACGATCACCGCGCCCCCGGCGTCCACCGACACGCCGACCGGTCGGCCCATCGTCTTGCCGTCGGCCCGGAAGCCGGTGACGAAGTCGATCGGGGGACCGCTCGGGCGTCCATCGCGGAACGGCACGAAGATCACCTTGTAGCCGACCGGCTCGGGGCGGTTCCAGCTGCCGTGCATGCCGACGAACGCGCCCTCGGCGAAGGGCCCGTCGCCGCCCGGGCGAGCGAACGCGAGGCCCAGCGGCGCCGAGTGCGACTGCAGCGCGTAATCCGGGCGCACGGCGGCTTCGACCTTCGCGGGATCCTGGGGCTGCACACGCGGGTCGACGTTCGGCCCCCAGTACGAATAGGGCCAACCGTAGAACGCCCCCTCGCGCACCGAACTCAGGTAGTCCGGCACGAGATCGGGACCGAGTTCATCTCGCTCGTTCACGACCGCCCACAGCTGCCCGCTGCCGGGCTCGAAGGCGAGGGCGGTCGGGTTGCGCAAGCCGGTCGCGAACGGGCGCGAGGCACCCGTGTCGGCGTCGACCTGCCACACCATCGCCCGGTTCTCCTCGACCGCCAGGCCGCGTTCGCCGACATTGCTGTTGGAGCCGATGCCCACGTAGAGATACCGTCCTTCGGCATCCGCAGCGAGGGACTTCGTCCAGTGGTGGTTGATCGCCGAGGGCAACTGCGCAACCGTCACCGGCGCCGCGCCGGCGCGGGTCTGGCCGGGTTCGTAGTCGAAGCGCACCAGGGCGTCCTGATTGGCGACGAACAGGCGGTTGCCGACGAGCGCCAGGCCGTAGGGGGCATTGAGGTTTTCGGCATAGACCCAGCGACCTTCGTAACGGCCGTCCCCGTCGGCGTCGCGCAGCAGGGTCAGCCGATCGCCACCCTCGACGGACGTCGTGCCGCGGGACTTGATGATGCCCGCGACGAAGTCCTTCGGCGTGAGGACGGGTGCACTCCCGCCCTTGCCCTCGGCCACCAGGATGTCGCCGTTCGGCAGCACGAGCGTCTGACGCGGGACCTGCAGGTCGGTCGCGATCGCCGTGATCGTCCAGCGTTCGGGTACGGCCGGACGGCGATCGCCCCACGGGCCCGGGTCGGCGATGCCCATGTTCGGCAGCAGTCCGCGCTGCGGCGCCGGCAAGGCGGGATTCGCGCCGTACTGCCCGGCGTTCGAAGCCGCCACCGCGAACCACGTCAGCGTCGACGCGAGCACGAGCGCGGCACCAGCGGCCACGGCGATCCTTGCGCCTTCGACCTTCACGGCGCCCTCCGGTGCAGGCCGGCGAGGCCGGTCAAGCTCGCGGCTGCCGCGAGCAGCAGCACCACGGCCGAAAGCACCAGCCCGGCGGGCATTGCCGCCCACGCGTCCTTGGCGTGGACCAGCGCATTGACGAATCCGAGCGCGAGACTCGCCGCCAGCAGCAGCAGGTAGATCGCGCCGCGGCGCTGGCGCATCGCGCGCGATCGCAGGACGTCCACCAGCGCCCACAGCAGCGCGATGCCGGCGAACACGAGGCCGCCGGCGATCAGCCAGGACGCGAAGTTGGTCCACTGGACCTCGTCGCTCCTGGCGTAGGCCCAGTTGCTCAGCAGTGCACCGAGGAACAGAGGCAGGCTGGAGAAGGCGAGAACGGCGTGCATCGCGTCCGCCCGCAAGCGACGTGCCCACGTCGAGGATGCTTGCGCCGACCATCGCGTTTCCCTGCGACCGCCGCCCGCCGGCGAACCGGCGAACGGGCGCCGGCGCAGCGCGGGCACAGCGCGGGGGAGCGGCCAGCGCTATCCGATCCGGGCGTCGCGCAGCGCGTCGAGGCGCTCGTCGATGCGCCGCTTCCAGCCGTCGATCATCGCGGCGAATGCGTCCGGCGCGTAGTGGGCGGGCAGCGTCGGATCAGACGCGCACGTCGCCTGCATCGCGTAGGTCACCGTCACCCGGGTCCGCTTCGCCTGGACCGGATCGCACGCGATGTCGACGAAGCCCCAGTGCGAGGCCGGCGTCACGCGCGCGTAGCGCGCGTGGTGCGGCGACGCCGAGAAGTGGGTCAGGGTCCAGACGGTCGTGTCCTCGCCGGTGCCGGTCATGAAGACCATGCCCGGCGTGGTGGTCCCGTCGGATGGGTGCAGGTATCGAGGCGCCCAGCCGGCCACCCAGAGCGTTTCGCCCGCCGGCGTGAAGAGCATCTGGCACTGTCGGACCGGCAGCGCGATCGTGATCGTGTGGGATGCGATCGTCGGCGAGAGCATGCGAAGCGCGGGCAGCGAACTCATCGCGCGGTCCGGCTCCGGCTCCGGCTCCGGCGCCGCGCCGGCGATGCGACTTCCGCCAGCAGATGGCTGTCGCTCGCGTCGAGGTCCAGCCGGTAGATGGCCCTGAGCTGCGCGATCTTCTGCAGCGTGTCCTCGCCGAACGGCGCCTTGCCCTCGAACGCGTGAAGCTGCACGCCCTCGAGGAGATCGCCGAGGCTGAGATCCTTGTATTCGGCGACTGCCTTGAGCACCTTCAGCAATCGCTTCTCGATGCGCACGCCGGTCTGCACGCGCTCGATCGGCTCGGCATGGTTCCTCGGCGAGGTCGTTCGTGTCATGTTGGTACCATGGTACCGGAATCGCCGAGGTGGGTGGCCCGGCTCGCGGCCCGGCACGGCATGGCCCGGCATGGCCCTTTTCGGCATGGCTCGCAGGCATCGAATTTGCTGGATGCACAACTGGACTGGACTAGTCCGACCCCGACCTGCCGGGATCTGCCGGCGCCGGGTCGACACCACGAGGACGGAACACCGATGTAGCGAAGGACGATCCCGGCCAGATCGGCGCGAGCGGAGACGCGCGAGTGGACACGGATGTGCCGCGCTCGCGCCGCTGCGCACGATCGATGCGTGCATGCCGTGCGTGATGCAGGGTGTGCCGAAGACGTCGACGGTCGCCGATGGCGATCGCCGCCCCGGATCAATCCCGCCTTCGTCCGTCCATGTCCCTTCGCCTGCCTGGCGACCCGGCGCCGCCGCCGGATCGCGTCGAACCCATCCAGTGGCTGCGCGGCATCGCCGCGATGCTGGTGGTGTTCGACCACGCCGCGCTGCAGGCGCTCGAGAACGACGCGCTGCTGGGTGGCGCGTGGCGCAGCGTGCTCTTCGAGATCGCGTGGCTCGGCGGCATCGGCGTCGACGTGTTCTTCGTGATCAGCGGCTTCGTGATGGCGATGACGGCGCAGCGTTTCTGGGGCTTCTCCGGTGCGGGGCGTTTCCTGCTGCTCCGGTTCAACCGGATCGCACCGCTCTACTACCTGCTGAGCCTGGTGCTGTTCGCCGACATGATCCGCGCGTCGGTGGCCTTCGGCATGGACGAGGTCGCCAATACGCTGACCTTCGTGCCGATCTTCAACCTCGACGCGTACGCGTGGCCGATCCATTACCTGGGCTGGACGCTCGCGTTCGAGTTCGTGTTCTACCTCGTCGTCGCGGCATTCATCCTCGCTCGGCTGCCGACACGGACCGCGTTCCTGCTCGCCGCCGTCTGCGTGCTGCCGCTCGTGGGCTATGTCTTCACCGGCCGATGGATCGCCTGGCAGTTCCTGACGAGTCCGATGATGTGGGAGTTCGGTTTCGGCATCGCCGCCTACATCGGGTATCGCAAGGGCGTCTTCGGCGCGTGTGCATCCCTGTGGCGCCACGCCGGTCTGCTGGCTGCCGTGGGTGTCGTCGCGGCGGCGTTCGTCGCGCCCGGGATGATCGGGTTCGCGGCCAACGGCTTCCTCGAACCGGCAGGTGCCACCGTCCGGGCGCTCGGCTGGGGTATCCCGGCGTTCCTGATGGTGGCGGGCATGCTCGCGGCCGGTCGTGCGTGGCCGCCGACCCTCGCCTGGCTGATGCGCGTCGTCGGCGATGCGTCGTATTCGATCTACCTGACGCACATCTTCGTCGTGCGACTCGTGCTGGAGGCGATCCAGCGCGACGGGCTCGACGTCCGGCTCGCGCTACTCGTCGTGATGCTGGTGTCGCCGTTCGTGGGCATCGCGACGTATCACTGGCTGGAGCGTCCGCTGATGCGGCGCGGAACCCGCGTGATCGCGTGGCTGATCCTGCGCGCGAGGCCGTACAAGCGCCGGCTGCGCGCGATGGTCTACGGCTGACCGCCACCCGGCGGGCGGTGCGGCTCCTCGCGCGCAGGTGTCGCGCGGTGCGTGCCCCACTGCGCGGTCGAGCGATCGTGCGCCTGCGCGGTCCGGATGGTCGATAATGCGGCCCGTGATCGACCAGACCCGCTGCGAGTGAAGGACGCGCCGGCCGCGCGAGACCGGGTGCCCGCGGGCGTCTGGGTGCTCGGCTTCGTCAGCATGCTGATGGACATCTCCTCGGAGATGATCCACAGCCTGCTGCCGCTCTTCATGGTGACGACGCTCGGTGCGAGCGCGCTCGCCGTCGGCCTGGTCGAGGGGCTCGCCGAGGCGACCGCGTTGATCGTCAAGGTGTTTTCCGGCACGCTCAGCGACTATCTCGGCCGGCGCAAGGGATTGGCGCTGCTCGGCTACGGCCTGGGCGCGCTGAGCAAGCCGCTGTTCGCGCTCGCGCCGACGCTCGGGGTCGTGCTGGCGGCGAGGCTGATCGATCGGGTCGGCAAGGGCATCCGCGGCGCGCCGCGCGACGCGATGGTCGCCGACATCGTGCCTGCGCACCTGCGAGGCGCCGCGTTCGGGCTGCGCCAGTCGCTCGACACCATCGGCGCGTTCGCCGGCCCGTTGATCGCGGTCGGCCTGATGCTGCTGTGGGCGGACGACTTCCGTGCGGTGTTCCTCGTCGCGATCGCGCCGGGCGCGCTGGCGGTCGCGCTGTTGTGGTTCGGGCTTCGCGAGCCCGCGCCGCGCGCGGACGCGAAGCGGATCAATCCGATCGCCCGCGCGAACCTCGCTCGGCTGAGCCGACGATACTGGTGGGTCGTCGCGATCGGCGCCGTGTTCACGCTGGCGCGCTTCAGCGAGGCCTTCCTGGTGCTGAGGGCGCAGCAGGCCGGCATCGCGCTCGCGTGGGTGCCGCTGGTGCTGGTCGCGATGAATCTCGTCTACGCGCTTAGCGCGTATCCCTTCGGTCGGCTGTCGGACGGCATGAGCCGGCCGCGGCTGCTGGCGATCGGGCTCCTCGTGCTGATCGCGGCGGACCTCGTGCTGGCGCTCGACGCCGGCTGGACGGTCGTGCTCGCCGGCGCGCTGCTCTGGGGACTGCACATGGGGATCACGCAGGGGCTCCTCGCGGCGATGGTCGCCGACGCGGCACCGCCCGACCTGCGCGGCACGGCCTTCGGCTTCTTCAACCTCGTCAGCGGCATCGCGATGCTGGTGGCGAGCGCCATCGCCGGACTGCTCTGGGACCGGCTGGGCGCATCGGCAACCTTTCTTGCGGGCGCCGCCTTCTGCGTCGTCGCGCTCGCCGGGCTCGCCTGGCTCGCCTGGCTCGCCTGGCGATCGGCACCGCGTTCCGGCACCGGCTCCGATCGCGCGTGACGCGCCGCCGGACGGCGCCGGCCGGTCTCGTGCCGGTCGACCGTCACGCCGTCGTCGGCGTCGCCGCGCGTTCAGGCCTTCGCCGCACGCACTGCCGTCGCCCACTCGGTACGCATCCACCGGGCGCAGGCGACGTTGTTCTCGAAGATCGAATAGCCGTGGCCGGCGCCGTAGTCGATCGCCGGGATGTGCTCGCACGAGATCTGCGTCAGCGGGCTCGTCTCCCGGGCGGCATGGTGCGCGAACAGTTCGCGGATCACGCGCTTCCAGGGTTCGAGCAGCGATTCGTCCCATTCGGCGACGTATTCGCCTGGCGCAGGCTTCACGAACGGGTACTGGATGCCGCGTCCGGGGCTGCCGTCCGGGTGCGTCGCGCGGGTGTTGAGCGGGTTGTTCGGCACGGCGGCGCGCGCGTGGGCGTGGCGGACGTAGTCGGCGGCGATCCAGCCGGAGACGACGTTGCCGGGTCGTCCGGGCTCGAGTACCAGGCGGCCGGCGGCGACGTCGGCGGCCATGTCCTGCACCGCCTGCTCCCTCGGATTGTCGATCTTGAAGATCACGTGGCTGTGGTCGAGCGTCATCCGGAACGGGACGCCTCGCGCCTCGACCTGCTTCGCCACCGTCGCCACCCGGCCGAAGTGCTCGGACCACATGTTCACGTGCACCTCGAGGCACGGCGTGACGTCGTGGCGCATGCCGATGTCCCAGGCGGCGAGGTAGAAGTCGGCGACCTCGTCGTCGGTCAGCGCATGGCCGTCGGCGTGGTGCGTCAGCACCTGCACGTTGTGCACGCGCGAGCCGAGCAACTGCGCCTTCCGGATGTTGCGCTCGAAGAGCGGCAGGTCGCGCCCGAGGGTGTAGAACCAGCCGCCGGCGAGCACCGGCAGGTCGCACGCCTGCGAGGCGGCGAGCAGCGCGTCGAACTCGTCGTCTGGCGGGGTGCGGTCGATGTAGTCGAAGGCGCCGCAGTCCTTGACCATCCGGACCTTGGTGCGGATGTCGGGGACGTCGGTGTCGTGGTGGGTGGTGCCGCCGGCCGTGCAGCCGATCTTCAGGTCCGCTTCTTCTCGCATGGCACTGCTCCAGTGGTGGGATCGAGGATCGCGCCCAGGCCGGTCGATATCTCGCGGGCGGTCGCGAGGAGTGCATCGCGGGTCGCGGCGACGCCGACCGTGACGTCGCGTTGCTCGAGCCAGGGCACGGTGAGCGCGGCGACCGCGCCGCCGCCGTGGTCGAAGATCGGCGCGCAGAGGTCGGTCACCCCGGAAGTCGTGTCGCTCCTGGCCATGAAGTATCCCTGGCTGCGCACGTCGGCGAGTTCCTTCCGGATGCGTCGCACCGACACGCGCGGCGCGTTCTCGACCATCTCGTCGACCAGCGCGGCCTGCGTCGTGGGCGGCTGGAACGCCGACAGCACGCGCGAGGAGGCCCGATCCGGGCGGAACGGGAAGTGCGCACCCAGCCGCACGCCGAACCCCATCGGCTCGGGGCTGTCGACCTGTGCGACGACCAGGATGCGGCGTGAGAAGTGGACCACGAGGTGCGCCGACTGGCGCACGCGCTGCGCGAGCGCCTGCATCGGCGGCAGCGCGACCTGCAGCAGGCCGCGCAGCGGCGGATGCCGGTGCGCGAGTTCGAAGAGCCTGAGCGATAGCCGATAGGTGCCGTCGGCGTGTCGGGCGACGTAGCCGCGACGCTCGAGCACGTTGAGCATCCGGAAGAGCTCCGGCGTCGAGCGCGCCAGCCGCTGCGCGATCTCTGCCTGCAAGAGCCCGCCTGCCTGCGACGACAGGAGTTCGAGGATGTCCAGCCCCTTCTCGAGCGCCGGTGCCGGGTAGTCGCGCGTGCGCCGTGTCGTTGACATTCGCGAGTTTTGCATGCGAAACTGCCTTTCATCAACGAATATCGATCGCGCGGCGCCGCGCCGGTCGGACACCTGGAGACCTTCCTTGTCTTCACCGCCACGGTCTTCCGACCGGTCCGCCGCGGGTCTCGACGGTGCGCTGTCCGCGGCACAGGTCGACACCTATCGCAGGGACGGCATCCTGCATCCGCTCGGCGCGCTCTCCGGGGACGAAGCACGGGTCTGTGCGCAGCGATACCTCGCCGACGCGGCGTCGATCAAGGGCCGCAGCAACCAGAAGCCCCACCTGCTTTTCACATGGGTCGACGCGATCGTGCGCGACTCGCGGATCCTGGATCAGGTCCAGTCGCTGCTCGGTCCCGACCTGCTGTGCTGGAGCTCGCAGTTCTTCGTGAAGCCCGCGGGTGACGCGAGCTACGTGAGCTGGCATCAGGACGCCACCTACTGGGGGCTCTCCTCGCCCGACGTCGTCACCGCGTGGGTGGCGCTCACGCCCAGCACCCGGCAGTCGGGCTGCATGCAGGTCGTGCCCGGCACCCATCACGCGCAGGTCAGGCACGAGGACCGATTCGACGACCTGAACCTGCTGTCGCGGGGGCAGGAGATCGCGGTCGAGGTCGACCGCGCCGCCGCCATCGACGTCGAACTGCAGCCGGGGCAGATGTCGCTGCACCACGTGCTGCTGTTCCATGGCTCGGAGCCGAACAGGTCCGAGCGGCCGCGCATCGGTTTCGCGATCCGGTACGTGCCCACCCGCATCAGGCAGCGCTCGCCGATTCGCGACAGCGCGCTGCTGGTGCGGGGGCACGATGTGCACGGCCACTTCGACGCCGAGCGTCCGCCGCGTGCGGACTGCGACGCCGAGGCCCGGGCCTGCCACGCGTCGGCGATCGACCGTCAACTGCGCATCCTGTACGAGGGCGCCCAGCAGCGCGGCAGACTGAACCCGGCGCGACGCGCCGAGTAGAAGGGCACTTGCTTCGCGAGGTCTCGCGGCATCGCGCGCCCCTGGTCGCGGGCCTCGGGCCGCCTCCGACGAACGCCGGGGAACCGGCCGACGCGGGCGCGGTCCCGGCGCCAACCTACCACCCGAAGGAGACAGCATCATGAGAATTAACGTTTCAGCCGTCGCCGCCACCGTGCTGCTCGGCGCGGCCGTGTCGGTCCTGCCGGTCCTGGCGTCCGCGCAGACCACCACGATCCGCTTCGCGCACTCGCTGTCGACGACCGAGCCGGCGCACCTGGCGGCCGAGTACTTCGCGAAGAACGTCGCGTCGCGCACCGGCGGCAAGGTGAAGATCACCGTGTTTCCCGCCGAACAGCTCGGACCGGGGAAGGACGTCAACGAGATGATCCGACAGGGGGCCAACGTGATGAACATCACTGACCCGGGCTACCTGTCCGACTTCGTGCCCGACGTCGGCGTGCTCAACGGACCGTACCTGATCCGCACGCCGGCGGAGTACGAGAAGCTGCTCGCCTCCGACTGGTTCAAGGGCATCGACAAGAAGCTCGAGGCGGCTGGCTTCAAGCTGATCATGGCCAACGGATTCTTCGGTCAGCGCCACGTGATCGCGGACAAGCCGGTCCGCAAGCCCGCCGACATGGCCGGCATCACGGTGCGGGTGCCGCCGAACACGATGTGGATCGAGACGTTCAAGGCGATGGGGGCGCGGCCCACGACGGTACAGTGGTCGGAGGTCTACAACGCGCTGCAGCAGAACGTGGTGCAGGCGGCCGAGGCGCCGCTGGGCTCGCTGTGGGGGGCCAAGCTGCAGGAGGTCCGCAAGGTCGTCTCGATGACGGGCCACTTCACCGCGTTCGTGATGTGGCCGATCAACGCGAAGTTCTTCGCGGGGCTGTCGAAGGATGTCCAGCAGGTGCTGCTCGAGGAAGGTGCAAAGGCCGGCGTCGAGATGACGCGGCTCACGCTGGCCGGACAGGACGACTACGTCGCGAAGATGAAGGCTGCGGGCGTCACCTTCGCCGACGACGTCGATCTCCCGGCCTTCCAGCAGGCGACGGCGAGCGTGTACAAGGCTTTCCCGAAGTGGACGCCCGGCCTGCGCGAGACCGTGCTCTCGAACCTGAAGTGACACACACGGCGCACCGGATCCGTCTGCGCCGATGACCGCGGCCTCGCCCCGTCACGTCGGCGCGCGGCACTGGCTGGGCTTCCTCGAGGAGGCGCTGGCGGGATCGGCGCTGGTCGTCGTGGTCCTGTCGACCTGCTGGGGTGTCCTGACGCGGTACGTCACCAGCCAGCCTGCGGCGTGGAGCGGCGAGGTCGCCGCGATCGCGTTCGCGTGGATGGTGTTCGTCGGCGCGGCGGCCGGCTTCAAGTACGGCATGCACGTCACGATCGACGTCGTCGTCGCCCGCCTGCCCGCGGCATCGCGCCGTCGCCTGACCGTGATGGCCGACAGCCTGGTGCTCGTCTTCCTCGGGACGCTCTTCGCGCTGTCGGTCGAGTTCGCGATCGACGCGTGGAGCGACCCGACCTCGGTGCTGCGGCTGCCTCGCTCGATCACCTACGCGTCGGTGGTGGTAGGCTCGTTGTGCATGCTGGGGCGCTATTGGCAGGTGGCCCGGCGACGCCGCGCCGGACTTCCCGGCGCGTGGTGCTCGCCGGACGGGGATCGAAGCGGAGACGGCTGACGTGGAATATGCACCCGCGCTGCTGATGTTCGTGCTGTTCCTGCTCGACATCCCGATCGCGTTCGGCATGGCGATCGCCGCGCTGGCCTTCTTCCTGGTCGCGGACGGCCTGCCGCTGCGCCTGTTCGTGCAGAAACTGGTGCAGGCGAGCGAATCCTTTCCGTTGCTCGCCGTGCCGTTCTTCATCTGTGCCGGATCGATCATGAACCGGGCCGGCATCACGCGCCGCCTGCTAAACCTGGCCGACGCGCTCGTAGGCCACACGCTGGGCGGCATCGCGCAGGCCAACGTCGTGCTGGCGACGCTGATGGGCGGTCTGTCTGCCTCGGCCAACGCCGACGCCGCGATGCAGGCGAAGATGCTCGGCACCGAGATGGTCCGGCGCGGCTATGCACCGGGCTACGCGGCGGCCGTCACGGCCTGCGCGGCGGTGATCACGCCGATCATTCCGCCGGGCATCGGCCTGATCATCTACGGCTACCTCGCCGACGTCTCGGTCGGGCGCCTCTTCATCGGCGGAGTGGTGCCGGGCCTGATGCTGTGTGCGGCCCTGATGGTCGCCGTGCGGTGGAGTGCAGGGCGTCGCGGCTATCAACCGTCGCGCGAGCGGCGCGCGACGCTGCGCGAACTCGGCGTCGCGCTGCGTGACAGCGTCGGCGCGCTCTCGATCATCGCGTTCATCCTGTTCGGCATCCGCTACGGCGTGTTCACGCCGACCGAAGCCGGCGCGATGACCGTCGTGTACGCGTCGCTGGTCGGCGCGTTCTGGCACCGGGAGCTGAAGTGGTCGGCGGTGCCGCTGATCATCCGCGAGACGGTGCTGGCGACATCGGCGGTGATGATCATCATCTGCGCGGCGAGCGCATTCGGCTTTTACCTGTCGTGGGAGCGCATCCCGGCGCGTGCCGCCGCCGCGCTGGTGGCGCTCACGCAGCAGCCCTGGTTGCTGTTGCTGCTGATCAACGTCGGGCTCGTCGCGCTCGGCATGCTGCTCGAAGGCACCGCGGCGCTCATCCTCCTCACGCCGATCCTGGTCCCGGCTGTCGTCAAGGTGGGGATCGACCCGCTCCACTTCGGGCTGGTGCTGGTGGTGAACCTGACCATCGGCGGCGTCACGCCGCCGGTGGGCACGATGATGTTCACGACCTGCTCGATCCTGCGGGTGCGGATCGAGACCTTCGTCGCCGAGGGCTGGCCGTTCCTGCTTGCGCTATTCGCGGTCCTCGGGCTGATCAGCGCCTTCCCGCAACTGGTGCTCTGGCTGCCGACCCGGCTCATGGGGCCCTGAACGCGCCGGGGCCGGCGGCGGCGGGCGCAGTCGCGCGTCTGCTGCCAGTGCCGCCTTGATCATCAGGTGCGCCGACACCGGCGCGGTGAGGAACAGGAAGCCCGCGATCAGCAGTTCGTGCAGGCTGATCGGGCCGGGGCCGGCGAGCGAGAACCAGATCGAGGACGCGAGCAGGACGCAGCCGACGCCGAGCGTCGTCGCCTTGGTCGGGCCGTGCAGGCGCTTCAGGAAATCCGACAGCTTCGCGAGCCCCCACGATCCGATGAGCGCGAAGGCCGCGCCCACGAGCACGAGCGCGGCGAGCAGCGCGTCGAGCCACGGCGGCAGCTGGACCATCGCCGCCGCGTCGAGCGCGCTCATTCGACGACCGCGCCGCGCAGCAGGTACTTCGCCAGCACGACGGTACCGGCAAAGCCCAGCAGCGCGATCACGAGTGCGGCCTCGAAGTAGTGCTCGGTGCGCAGCCGCACGCCGAGCAGCACCAGCATCGCGAGCGTGTTGATGTAGAGCGTGTCGAGCGCGAGCACGCGGTCGACGAGCGCCGGACCGGCGAACAGGCGCCACGCGTTGAGCGCCAGCGCGAGGGCGAAGCAGCCGATCGCGATCGGCAGCACGGTATCGAGCAGGTTCATCGTCGCTCCCGGTTCGACGAGGGGGTGGGGAAGGGGCGCGGACGCATCACGGGTCGCGTCCTTCGAAGATCGCGATCAGCGGTGCTTCGTAGCGCGCCTTGATGTGCGCGATCGCGGCCGCTTCGTCGGTCTCGCTCAGCAGGTGCACCAGCAGGTGGCGGCGGTCTTCGGCGAGGTCGGCCGACAGCGATCCGGGGGTCATCGAGATGATGCACGCGAGCGTGACGATGCCGTGCGGATCCTTCAGGTCGAGCGGCACCCAGACGAATCGCGGGTGGATCCGGGCCTCGGGCCCGAGGATCCGGCGCGCGACTTCGACGTTCGCCACGACGATGTCCCAGAGGAACACCGCGACGAGCCTCAGGATCGTCGCCGGCCGATGCAAGGTCGGCCGGCTGTCGCGCAACCCTCGGCTGGCGTAGGGGATCGCGATCGCGAGCAGCCCGCCGAGCAGCCACTGGCCGAGCGTCCAGGACTGGTTGAGCACCGGCCAGGACAGCAGCAGCGCGAGGCTGAGCAGTGGCGAGGGCAGCAGCGTGCGCATCATGGCTGCGGCGCCTGGCCGGCCTTGCGGGGTGGCGGGTCGCCGGCGAGCGGCTGTGCGTCGCGGCGTTCGCGCATCTCCCGGCGAACGTCGTAGGCCGGTGGCGCGGGTCGTGCGCCCAGCACCGCGTCGAGGTAGGCTCGCCGGTCGAGCAGCTGCGCGGCGGCGTCGAGGGCGTAGCGCGCGATCGGGCCCGCCGCGGCGGTGCAGCCGAGGATCGCCGCAAGCAGCAGTGCGAGCGCGAGGCCGTGGGGCGCGCGCGAGGGCAGCGGTCCCGGCCCGCCGGGCAGCGCGGGCGTCGGGCCCGGCGGCACCGGCGCGCCGCGCGGGGCCGACGGCGCAGCGGCGGCTCGCGCCTGCACCGCGGCCGGGCTCCAGAACAGCACCGAGCCGCTCCGCGCGAGCGCGACCATCACCAGCAGGCTGCTCGCGAGCACGATCGCGACGATCCACCCGCCCCACGCACCGGCGCCCGCGGCCTGCAGCAGCATCGTCTTGCCGAGGAAACCCGCGAGCGGCGGTACGCCGGCCGCGGCGATCGCACAGGCGAAGAAGACGACGCCGAGCCGCTCCCGGCTCGCGTCGAAGGACGCCGGCGCGAGCGTATCGTCGACCTCGCCGCGGCCGGCGGCGACGCGGTCGGCGACGAGGAACAGCGCGGCGGCCGCGAAGGTGCTGTTCACGAGATAGAACAGGCCGGCGGCGATCGTGTCCGGCCGGCCGAGACCCGCCCCGAGCAGCACGGTGCCCGCCGAGCCGATCACCAGGTACCCGATCTGTTCGCGCAGTCGGCCCGACGCGAGCGCACCGATCGCCGCGACGGCGATCGTCGCGAGCGCGAGCGTCGACACCCACGGCTCGGCGATGCGCGCGAGCAGGCCCGCCTGCTCGCCGAAGACCAGCGTCGAGGTGCGCAGCACCGCATAGACGCCGACCTTGGTCATGATCGCGAACAGCGCGGCGACGGGTGCGCTCGCTGCGCCGTAGGTCGCCGGCAGCCAGAAGTGCAGCGGCAGCAGCGCGGCCTTCACGAAGAAGACGACCATCAGCAGCAGCGCCGCGCTGTGGGCGAGTCGCGCACGCTCGGGGGGCAGTTCGGCGACGCGCTGCGCGAGGTCGGCCATGTTCAGCGTGCCGGTGGCGCCGTAGAGCAGGCTCACGGCGATCAGGAACACCGATGCACCGACGAGATTGAAGCCGACGTAGTGGAGCGACGCGCGCAGCCGGGCGCGGGTCGCGCCGTGCAGCAGCAGCCCGTAGGAGGCGATCAGCAGGACCTCGAAGAACACGAAGAGATTGAACAGGTCGCCGGTCAGGAAGGCCCCGTTGACCCCCATCAGCTGGAACTGGAACAGCGCGTGGAAGTGCGCGCCGCGCGCGTCGTCGCCGCCGCGCGCGTAGACGAGCGTGGCGAGCGCGAGGGCGGCGGTCAGCACGAGCAGCATCGCGCTCAGCCGGTCGAGCACGAGCACGATGCCGTAGGGCGCCTGCCAGTTGCCGACCAGGTACGCGCCGACCCGCCCGCCGTCGGCCTCGATCAGAAGCCCGACGCAGATCGCCAGCAGCGCCGCCGTCGACGCGAGCGACGCGGCGGCGACGAGCCCGGCGCGCCGGCGCAGCGCGAGCATCAGCGCGCCGGTCATCAGCGGCAGCACGACCGGCGCGATGATCCAGTGGTTCATGGCGCGCCCTTCCGGTCGGGCGCGCGACCGGGCGTCTGCGCCGCCCCGCGCGCGGGTTCCTCGCCATCGACGTGGTCGGATCCCGTCCGCGCGCGGGTGAGCAGCGCGATCACCAGGATCACCGCGGTCATCGCGAAGCCGATGACGATCGCGGTGAGCACCAGCGCCTGCGGCAGCGGATCGGCGTGGTTGGCGAGCGACGGCACGATGCCCTTCTCGAGGATCGGCGCGGCATCGATCGAGACGCGGCCCATCAGGAAGATGAACAGGTTGACCGCGTAGCCGATCAAGGTCAGGCCGAGCACCAGGTCGAAGGTGCGTGCGCGCAGCATCAGGTACACGCCGCCGGCGGTCATGATGCCGAGCCCGATCGCGAGCATCGCCGCCATCATGGCGCGCGCCTCGCGATCGCGGCGACGTCGGCACGCGCGACCGAGGACAGCGCGAGCATCGTCGCGCCGACGACGGTGACGAACACGCCGAGGTCGAACACGGCGGCGCTCGCGAGCGGCACCTCGCCGATCAGCGGCGCGAGCGGATAGTCGTAGGTGCTGGTGAGGAAGGGCGCGTCGAAGAACCACGCGCCGAGGCCGGTCGCGCCGGCGACCGTCAGGCCTGCGCCGATCCACCGGACGTAGTCGGCGTGCAGGCGGCGCTCGACGAAGCCCTGCCCGTTCGCGACGTACTGCATGATCAGCGCGATCGCGAGCACCAGCCCGGCGATGAAGCCGCCGCCCGGCAGGTTGTGCCCGCGCAGGAACAGGTAGATCGACACCATCGCCGCGAGCGGCAGCAGCAGCCGCGCCACCAGCGCGAGCATCAGCGGGTGGCCGGCCGACGGGCCGATCGGCGCGACCGGGTGCGCGGCCGGCATCCCCGGCGGCGACGATCCGTGGCGCGGCGCGAGCAGCGCGTCGATGACCAGCGCCGCGATGCCGAGCACCGTGATCTCGCCGAGCGTGTCGTATCCGCGGTAGTCGACGAGGATCACGTTGACGACGTTGCTGCCGCCGCCGAGCGACTTGGCGGTCTCGAGGAAGTAGGTCGAGATCGGTGCGAGCGGCATCGACAGCACCGCCCACGTCAGCCCGGCGACGCCGGCGCCGACCGCGAGCGCCAGCAGCGCGTCGCGCCCGCGCCGCACGGCGCTGCCGCGGGTGGCCCGGTCGGATTCGGGCGGCAGCCAGCGCAACGCGAGCATCATCAGCGCGATCGTCGCGAGCTCGACGAGCAGTTGCGTCAGCGCGAGATCCGGCGCCGACAGGTAGACGAACGCGAGGCTCACGACCAGGCCCACCGCGCCGATCAGCAGCAGCGCGAGCAACCGGTTCGCGTGGAATCGGACGGTCGCGACGATCGCCGCGACGCCGACGAGCCAGATCACGACGAAGCCGAAAGTGGTGGCGGGACCGGGCGCGGCCGCTGCAGCCGCGTCCGTCGAGCGCGCCGCGGCGGCGGAGAACGGGGCGGGCGTGTCGCCGACGAACGGCAGCGCGCCGGCGGCCAGTGCGACCAGCAGCAGCACCAGCAGGTAGCGCTGCAGTTGGTCCTTCTGCAACTGCCGCGTCGCGCGGTTCGCGAGCGAACGGCCACCGGCCAGCGCGTCGTCGAAGAGCATCCGGCCGCTGCGCTGCGGCGTGACCGGTGCCCGCTCGACGGTGTGCAGGTCGAGCCGGCGCTGCAGCCAGAAGTACACGGCGACGCCGCCGACGAGCGCGAGCGCGCTCATCGCGAGCGGCAGGTTGAGGCCGTGCCAGATCGCCAGCGTGTAGGCGGGCAGCGTGCCCTCGAAGCCGCCGAACAGCGCCCCCTTCGCGCCGATCGCGAGGATCGGCCCGATCGTGAGCGCGGGCGCGAGGCCGACGACCAGGCACAGCAGCACGAGCAGTTCGACCGGCACGCGCATGAAACGCGGCGGTTCGTGCGGGGTCTTCGGCAGCCCGACCGGCTCGCCGTTGAAGAACACGTCGTGGATGAAGCGCATCGAGTACGCGACCGCGAACATGCCGGCGAGCGTCGCGCCGGCGGGCAGTACCCACTGCATCCACTCGGCGGTGGACTTGTGGACGGCCTCGGCGAAGAACATCTCCTTGCTCAGGAAGCCGTTGAGCAGCGGCACGCCAGCCATCGCGCCGGACGCGACCATCGCGAGCAGCGCCGTACGGGGCATGTACTTCCACAGGCCGTTGAGCTTGCGCATGTCGCGCGAGCCGCTTTCGTGGTCGATGATGCCGGCGGCCATGAAGAGCGACGCCTTGAAGGTGGCGTGGTTCAGGATGTGGAACACCCCGGCGATCACCGCGAGCGGCTCGTCCAGCCCGAAGAGCAGCGTGATCAGGCCGAGATGGCTGATCGTCGAGTACGCGAGCAGACCCTTGAGGTCGTGCTGGAACAGCGCGATCCACGCGGCGAGGACCAGCGTCGCGAGGCCCGTGACGCTGACGATCCAGAACCAGGGCTCGCTGCCGCCCAGCGTCGGATAGAGCCGGGCGAGCAGGAACACGCCTGCCTTGACCATCGTCGCCGAATGCAGGTACGCCGATACCGGCGTCGGCGCGGCCATCGCGTGCGGCAGCCAGAAGTGGAACGGGAACTGCGCGCTCTTGGTGAAGCAGCCCAGCAGCACCAGCGCGAGTGCCGGCAGGTAGAGCGGGTGCCCGCGCACCACGTCGCCGGCGCGCAGCACCGTGTCGAGGTCGGTCGAGCCGACGATGTGTCCGATCAGCAGCACGCCCGCCAGCAGGCACAGCCCGCCCATGCCGGTGATCGTCAGCGCCATCCGAGCCCCGCGGCGGGCGTCGGTGCTGTGCTGCCAGTAGCCGATCAGCAGGAACGACGACAGGCTCGTCGCTTCCCAGAACACGACGAGCAGGATCAGGTTGTCGGCGAGCACGACCCCCATCATCGCGCCCATGAACAGCATCAGGAACAGGAAGAACCGCGCCGGCGGGTCGTCGCGCGAGAGGTAGTACGACGCGTAGAGCACGACCAGCGAGCCGATCCCCGCGATCAGCAGGCAGAAGAGCCACGCGAGACCGTCCATCCGGAACCCGAATCTCAACCCGAGCACGGGCAGCCAGTCGATCGACCAGCGGAGCACCTGGCCGTCGAGGATCGCCGGCAGCGCAGCCAGCACCGCCGCGAACGCGACGATCGTCGCGGCGCCGCCGATCCAGGCAGCGGCGCGCCGGTGGCGATTGCCGACGGGGGCGAGCGCCGCGGCGCCGACCAGGGGGCACAGTGCGATCAGCGGCAGCAGCAAGGACATGGGCGGGAAGACGGGTCCGGATCGGTCGGGCAGCGCGAAGGGTGCCACGGCTCGGCCCGAACCGGGCCAATAACGCCCGCGCGCCCGGGTTAATGCGGCGCGGCGCCGAACCCGCACGGCGCTGCGCCGGCGTCGCGTTCAGGCGCCGAGCGTCGTGTCGAGCACCATCATCAGGCCGAAGCCGATCATCAGCCCGATCGTGGCGGGCGTCTGGTGGCCGTTGCGATGCGTCTGCGGGATCACCTCGTGCGACACCACGAACAGCATCGCGCCGCCGGCGAGCCCGAGGCCGATCGGGTAGGCGAGCGGCAGCCCGCTCGCCACGCCCACGCCCAGCAGCGCGCCGAGCGGTTCGAGGAAGCCGGTGGCGGCGGCGATCCCGACGGCCGGCCAGCGCCGCAACCCGGCGGCCTTGAGCGCGAGTGCGACCGCCAGACCCTCGGGCAAGTCCTGGATCGCGATCGCCGATGCGAGCGGCAGACCGACGGCGAGGTCGCCGCGCGAGAACGCGACGCCGATCGCCATACCCTCGGGCAGGTTGTGCAGCGCGATCGCGAACACGAACAGCCAGACGCCGGTCAGGCGCCGGGTGTCGGGGCCGTAGCGATCGCCGGTGCCGTGCTCGTGCGGTGTGAACGCGTCGAGTCCGAGCATCAGGCCCACGCCGAGCGCCATGCCGGCGATCACGACGACGGCGCCCGCGGCCTTCGCCTCCAGCAGCTGGTTCGCGGCCTCGATGCCCGGCAGCAACAGCGAGAACGCACTGGCCGCGAGCATCATGCCGGCGGCGAAGCCGAGCAGCGAATCCTCGAGGCGCTGTTCGATCCGCTGCAGCGCCAGCGCCGGCAGCGCGCCCAGCGATGTCGCGGCGAACGCCGCCAGGCCGCCGGCGACGGCCCAGCGCAGGCCGGCGCCGGTCTGCTCGCCGCCGCCGACGCCGGTCGCCCCCAGCGCGAGCAGCACCACCACCGAAAGCCCGCCAACCGCGAGCCAGGCCGCGGCGACCGGGTGCCGCTGCGCGTGCCTGACCATTGAGGCGTCGCGCCAGCGCGCGGGATGCGTCGAGGTTCGATCGCCGGCGCTCGCGTCGACGGCGTCGGAGGCTCGGGAGGTGCGTTGCAGGCTCATCGGTGAAGGCTACATCGGAACGGGGGCCACCGCCCCGCACCGGCGTGGCCGACCCGGGCACGGCGCTTGCCGGAGATCGGGAGTCGCCTTCGTGCCGCGTCCAGGACGCTCGCGCGATCGGCCGACATTGCCGATGGCGCGCCGGCAGTTGCAAGTCTTGCGCCACCCGGGCAGTGAGGCCTCGGGCGTATCACGGAGACCTCGCATTATGGGCCGACCATCGGGGTCGGGGCGGGGCATGCCCGTCAGCGCGTCGTTCCGGCGCGTGTCGAAGGCATGTTGCGTACTCGCGGTAGGCATCTTCGCGCTGCTGATGGGCGCCGCCGCCGGGGCGGCGCCGGCGGGGCCGGGTGCGGACGGCGGCGACGGCACACGGCTCCTGGTCCTGCTGTTCGGCGCGCAGACGGTGCTGATGTCGGGCGCCATCGGCTGGCTGCTGCTGCGCCACGGACGGGCGCGGCGCAGCGACGCGCAGACGATCGAGGGGCAGGCGCATCGCTGGCACACGTTGCTCGCGAGCATCGGCGACGGCGTGCTGGCCACCGACACAGGCGGGCTCGTGACCCAGTTGAACCCGGCCGCAGCGGCGATGATCGGCTGGCCGATCGAGGAAGCGCTGGGACGCCCGATCGACACCGTGATGAGCTTCGTCGACCCCGCGACCTGGGCACCGCTGGACAACCCGGTGTATGCGGTGCTGTGCAGGGCCGCGCCGATCGAAGCGCCGTCGGCCGGAATGCTGCTCGCGCGCGACGGCGCGCAACATGCGATCGAATGCAGCGCGAATCCGATCCGCGATGCCAGGGGCGCGCTGCGCGGGTGCGTGATCGTCTTTCGCGACGTCGGCGAGCGCCATCGCGCCGAGGCCGAGCGCGAGGAGTCCGAGCGGCGTTTCCGCGCCCTCGTCGGCGCGACCGCGTCGATCGTGTGGAACACCGACGCCTCCGGCAACTTCGTCGTCCCGCAGTCGTCGTGGGCGGAGTACACCGGCCAGTCGTGGGCGCAGATGCGCGCGGAAGGGTGGCTCGACGCGGTGCACCCGGACGATCGCGAGCGCGTGCGCGGCGCCTGGGCGCGCGCGCGGACCGCGGCCGGTCTCGCGCCCGGCGACGCGGCGTACCGCATCGAGTGCCGGCTGTGGCAGGCCGACGGCGGTGCGTGGCGACGCTTCGAGGTCCACGCGCTCGCGCTCTTCGATGCGCGCGGCGCGATCTCGGAGTGGATCGGCATGTGCGTCGACGTCGAGGAGCGGCATCGGCTCGCCGGCGAGCGCGCGCAGCACGTGTCGCTGGTCGAGAACAGTGCCGACTTCATCGGGCTTGCGGGGCTCGACCTGCGCACGACCTGGCTGAACCAGGCGGCGATGAAGGCGATCGGGATCGGCGACGTCCACGCGGTGCAGCGCCTCGAGTTGCTCGAGCTGTTCGCGCCCGAGGACCGGGACCGGATCGGCAACGACTTTCTGCCGTCGGTGCTCGCGCAGGGGCAGGGCGAGATCGAGGTCCGGCTGCGGCAGGCCGGCGACGGTGGCGACATCTGGGTCCTGTGGCGAATGACGCTGCTCAGGGGCGCCGACGGGGCGCCGACGGCGATCGCGCTGCTCGGTCGCGACATCACCCAGCGCCAGCAGATCGAGGACTACCTGCGTCAGCTCGCCGAGGACCTCTCCGCGGCCGACCGCCGCAAGGACGAGTTCATCGCGATGCTCGCGCACGAGCTGCGCAATCCGCTCGCGCCGATCCGCAACGCGCTCCGGATGATCGACCTGCAGGGTGCCGCGGACCCGGCGATCGCGGCACCGGTGGCGATGATCGGGCGCCAGGTCGACCAGCTCGTGCACCTGGTCGACGACCTGCTCGACGTCGGGCGCATCAACCAGGGCCGGATCGCGCTTCGCCGCGAACGGGTCGAGCTCGCGCAGATCGTCGAGGCTGCAGTCGACGCCGCGCGACCCGCGTGCGACGAGCGCACGCAGGTGCTGCTCGTCGAACTGCCCGATGCTCCGGTCGTGCTCGATGCGGATCGGGTCCGGCTCGCGCAGGCGATCGGCAACCTGCTCGACAACGCGTGCAAGCACAGCGGGCCCAAGGCGTCGATCGCCGTCGCGGTGCGGGTGCGCGACGACGATCGCGTCGAGTTGCGCGTGCGCGACGACGGCGCGGGCATCGCCGCCGAACATCTTGCGAGCGTCTTCGACATGTTCATGCAGGGCGACACGAGCCTGGGGCGACCTTCGGGCGGGCTCGGGCTCGGGCTCACCCTGGTCAAGACCATCGTCGAGATGCATGGCGGCACCGTGCACGCGAGCAGCGCGGGCGTGGGCAAGGGCAGCGAGTTCGTGCTGACGCTGCCGCTGGCCGACGCAGGCGCAGGCGCCGGCGCTGCGCCCGCGGCCGCGCTGCCGGCGGCCGCGTTCCCGCAGCGACCGGCGTCCGCGGCGACGACGCCGGCCGGGCACGACGCGGCGCCGGGCGACACGCCCCGGGCGGTGGCCGACGCGCCCCAGTCGCCGGCGGTGTCCGCCCCGGAATCGCCGGCGAGCGACGACGCGCCGGGGGGCGCGCCACCGGGCACACCGCTGCCCGGTGGCGCGCGGCGCATCCTCGTGGTCGACGACAACCACGACGCGGCCGCGTCGCTCGCGATGCTGCTCGATCTCTCGGGCGACCACGCGCGCACCGCGCACGATGGCCTGCAGGCGCTCGACGTCGCCGCCGAGTTCAGACCGCAGGTCGTGCTGCTCGACATCGGGCTGCCGGGCATCGACGGG
This sequence comes from Lautropia sp., assembly GCA_050248115.1. Classification (GTDB taxonomy): domain Bacteria; phylum Pseudomonadota; class Gammaproteobacteria; order Burkholderiales; family Burkholderiaceae_E; genus Lautropia. The sequence continues at coordinate 823,780 of JBFWSZ010000001.1, read as the reverse complement.
TACGAGGTCGCGCGGCGGATCCGTCGGGAGCCGTGGGGCCGCCAGCTGGTACTGATCGCGATCACCGGGTGGGGCAAGGACGAGGACCGGCGTCGCTCGCGCGAGGCCGGGTTCGACGCGCACCTCGTCAAGCCGGTCGCGCACCTGGCGCTGCTCGACCTGCTCAAGCTGCTGGGCACGCCCGTCGCGCAGGCGGCACGCCGCGCCTGAGCGCCGGCCCTGCGGTGCGAGGCCGGCTCAGCGCGGTGCAGCGCACCACCGCGCGATGATCGGCTCGATCGCCGCCCACAGCCGCAGCGGCGCCTCGACCTGCGGGTTGTGGCCGAGGCCGTCGATCAGGAAGGCCTGCGGATCGATCCGGCGCATGTCGTCGATCGAGATCATCGGGTCGGCGCTGCCGCCGAGCACGCGCAGCGGTACCGCCAGCCGGGCCCGCAGCGCGTCGACGTCGCCGCCGACGCCGAGGTACACGCGGGGATCGGTGGCGACCCGATAGCGCACGACGCCCGCGTCGACCGCCTCGACGACACCGCTCGCCGCCAGGCTGCCGTCGACGTGCTCGAGGCGGTCGAGGCCCGCGAACGCGAGAAAGCGGGCGGCGGCATCGTCGCGGCTCGCGTGCCAGCGCGGCGGCTGTGCGCCGACCCGCCGCATGCGCTCGACGAAGACGGGGTCGGCGTCGAGCTTGACCGAGAACGCGACCACGCCGCGGATCCGCAGGTCCTCGCGCGCGGCCGCGAGCGCCATGCCGACGATCGCGCCCATCGAGTGGCCGACGACGACGAGGTCGGTTCCCGTGAGGTCGGTCCCCGACTCGAGGCCGCGTGCGATCGCGTCGGCGTGGGTCGCGTAGTCGTAGGTGTCGAGCCAGGGGGCCGCGCCGTGGCCCGGCAGGTCGGGTGCGATGCAGCGGTAGCCCGCCTCGCGCATCGGCGCCGCCAGGGCGGACCAGACCGCGGCGCTGGCGCCGAGGCCGTGCAGCAGCAGCAGGGTCGGCGCGTGCGCCGCGCTCAACGTCCCGTCCAGCGCGGCGGGCGCTTCTCCGCGAAGGCCCGCGAACCTTCCTTCGCGTCGTCCGACGCGAATACCGGCGCGGCGATCTCGCCCTGGCGCGTCCACATCCCGGATTCGTCCCAGTCGGCGCTCTCGAGCACGATGCGCTTGGTCGCCGCGACCGACAGCGGCGCGTTCGCGACGATGGTCTGCGCGAGCTCGCGCGCGACCGCCAGCGCCTGACCCTTCGGCGTGACGCGGTTGACGAGGCCGACCTCGTACGCGCGGCGCGCGTCGATCATGTCGCCGGTCAGCGCGAGCTCGAGCGCGATGCGCTGCGGGATCTGGCGCGGCAGGCGCAGCAGGCCGCCTGCGGTCGCGGCGAGGCCGCGCTTGACCTCGGGCAGCCCGAACTTCGCGTCGTCCGCGGCGACGATCAGGTCGCAGGCGAGCGCCGTCTCGCAGCCGCCGGCGAGCGCATAGCCTTCGACCGCCGCGATCAGCGGCTTCGCGGGTCGCCGCTGGGTGAGCCCCAGGAAGCCGCGGCCTTCGACGCCCGGCCGCTCGCCCTGCAGGAAGCGTTTCAGGTCCATGCCGGAGCAGAACGTGCCGCCGGCACCGGTGAGGATCGCGACGCGAAGCTCGTCGCGCGCGTCGAGTTCGTCGAGCGCGGCGGCGATGATCCGGGCCGCGGCGAGGGTCGCCGCATTGCGCGCCTCCGGCCGGTTGAGCGTGATCAGCATGATGCCGTCGGCGGATTCGACGAGTGCGTCCTGGGTCATCGGTCTTTCCTGGTGGGTCCGGGTTGAATCGGCGAGGGCGGCACCGGCGTCGGCATCGCGATCCGCCTGCCCGATGATGGCGCAATTCAGGGCGGCGGCAAAATCGGCGACGACCGGGCGGCGGCGGGCATCGACCCGGCGAACGCGTCGGCCAGCGTGTCGACCCGGCCGCAGTCGGTCGCCGCATAGCCGGGCAGCCGATCCACCTCGGCACGGAACGACGCGCTGCGCAGCCGCTCGAGCACCGCCTGCAGCGGGGCGCTCGCGAGCGCCGACGCGCGGCACAGCAGGAAGTAGCGCTCGGTCGCGAGCGGCAGGAACGCGAGGCCGAAACGCTTGGCCGGCGTCTCGACGCCGAAGCCCGCGTCGGCCATGCCGCTGGCGACGTAGGCCGCGACCGCCGCGTGCGTGTATTCGCCCAGCTCGTAGCCGTTGATCAGCGTCGCGTCGACGCCGGCGCTGGCGAGCAGGCAGTCGAGCAGGAACCGGGTGCCCGAGCCGTGCTGGCGATTGACGAAGCGAAGGCCCCTGCGGCGCAGGTCCGCGACGCCGGTGAGCCCCAGCGGGTTCCCGGCGGCGACCATCAGCCCCTGACGCCGGGTCGCGACGTGGATCACGCGGTGCTCGAGCCGATCGATCCAGCGCAGGTGGTTCGCGAGCGCGCGGGGGCCGTATTCGCCGTCGGGGATGTGGAAGCCCGCCAGGTCGCAGGCGCCGTCGTGCAGCGACGCGACGGCCTCCAGGCTCGCGACGTACTTGCGCTCGACGGTGATCTCGCCGGCGAGCTGTGCCAGCAGCAACTCGATCGCGAAGCCGTGGCTCGCGTGCACGCGAAGCGTCGCGCCGGCGCGCGTCAGGACGCGACTGATCTCGACTTCCAGCTCCGAGGCGAGCGTCTCGAGCGTCGGCGTCAGGCGCGCGCCGATCCGGTGGCCCGCCCAGACGAGCTTCTCGCCGAGTTCGGTCAGCGTCGAGCCGCGACCGCGCTCGCGCGCGAGCAGCGGCGCGCCGAGCTGTGCCTCGCCTTGTGCGATCAGCGACCACGCGTGACGGTACGACGCCTTCGTGCTGCGGCAGGCGCCGGCGAGACTGCCGGTCCGGTGGATCTGCACGAGCAGGTCGAGCAGCCGCGGCGACAGCGTACGGCCGGTGCCGTCGCCGATCGTCCAGACGGGCCTGATCGAGACCTTGTGCATGCGCGTGGCCTTCGCGCGCGGCGCACGCACGCGCGGGCAGTCGACGTCGTTCGCGAACGACAATAGGCTGAGTAAAGCATATTTGAACCGGCGACGCGAGTCCCTTCTCACTGCCGTCACGGCGACGCCCGGGTGGGGAGATGGTTGCCAGCGGCAGGGCGATCCCGTAGTCTCTGCAACGGACCGGTGGCGACCGGCCACCACGGCGGCGGCGAACCCAAATATGCCGTCACAGCATAATTCACGGCGGGAAGCGACACGGTGCGGCAGCGGGCGGCGGAGCGAGCGGCAGTGCAGCGGCGGTCCGGTGCGGGCGGCGTATCCGACGCCGCGCGGGTCGGCGCACGGGGCGACGCACGGGGCGACGCACCGGCCAACGCGCCGGTCGAGGGTCCGGTAGACCCAGCGACCGGCGCGCTGGTCGATACGCTCGTCGACGCGCACCGACAGCAGCCCGGCGCGTTGCTGCCGCTGCTGCACGCCGTGCAGGATGCGATCGGCTTCATCCCGCCGTCGGCCGTGCCGGCGATCGCCGCCGGGCTCGGGCTGTCGCGCGCCGAGGTGCACGGCGTCGTCACCTACTACCACCACTTCCGCCAGCAGCCGCCGGCCCGTCACCTGGTGCAGGTCTGCCGTGCCGAAGCGTGCCAGGCACGCGGCGCCGACGCGCTGCTGCTCGAGGCGCAGCGGCTGCTCGGCTGCGCGGCGGACGGTCGTCGTGCCGACGGCGAGATCGGGATCGAGTCGGTGTACTGCCTCGGCCTCTGTGCGATGTCGCCGGCAGTGCGCATCGACGGTCGTGCGCACGCGCGGATGGACGCGGCGAAGCTTGCCCGGCTGGCGCGCGCGATCGGGGTGGACGGGTGAACCCGCGCCGGGCGAACCTGCGCCGGGCGAACCCGCGCCGGGCGAACCCGCGCGTGTACGTGCCGGCCGACGCGGCGGCGCTCGCGGTCGACGCCGACGGCGTCGCCGACGCGATCCGGTGCGAGGCGGCGCGCCGCGGCGTGACGCTCGAGATCGTGCGAAACGGCTCGCGCGGCATGTTCTGGCTCGAGCCCTTCGTCGAGATCGAACCCGCGTCCGACGCGCCGGCGGGCGGCGCGCGGATCGGCTACGGCCCGGTGACGGCCGCCGACGTCCCCGCGTTGTTCGACGCCGGCTGGCTGGCTGGCGGCGCTTCGCCGCTGTCCCACGGCCCGGTCGACGCGATGCCGTACCTGGCACGTCAGCAGCGGATCGTGTTCGCGCGCGCCGGGCTCGCCGATCCGCTGTCGCTCGCCGACTACGAGGCCGCCGGCGGGTGGGCGGGCCTGCGGCGCGCGCTGACGATGACGCCGCAGGCGTGCATCGACGAAGTGATCGAGTCCGGGCTTCGCGGGCGCGGCGGCGCCGCGTTCCCGACCGGTGTGAAGTGGCGCACCGTGCTGGACGCGCCGGTCCGGCCGGCCGGCGCGATGGGCGACGCGGCCGGTACCGACCGGCTCGCGCCGGGCAAGTACGTCGTGTGCAACGCGGACGAAGGCGACTCGGGCACCTTCTCGGACCGGATGCTGATGGAGGGCGACCCCTACGCGCTGATCGAGGGGATGACGATCGCCGCGCTGGCGGTCGGCGCGACGCGCGGCCACGTCTATGTGCGCAGCGAGTACCCGGAAGCGATCGACGCGATGCGCGAGGCGGTGCGGCGCGCCACCGCCGCCGGCTTCCTCGGCGCGACGGTGCTCGGCAGCGACCGGCGCTTCGAGCTCTCGGTCGCGAAGGCGGCCGGCTCCTACGTCTGCGGCGAGGAGACCGCGCTGCTCGAGAGCCTCGAGGGGCGGCGCGGCATCGTGCGCGCGAAGCCGCCGCTGCCGGCGATCGAGGGCCTGTTCGGCCAGCCGACCGTGATCAACAACGTGATCACCTTCGCGTCGGTGCCGCCGATCCTTGCGCACGGCGCCTCGCGCTTCGGCGCGCTCGGCACCGGCCGCTCGCGGGGGACGCTGCCGTTCCAGCTCGCGGGAAACGTGAAGCGCGGCGGGCTGGTCGAACTCGCGTTCGGTGCGAGCCTGCGCGAACTCGTCGAGGACTTCGGCGGCGGCACCGCGAGCGGGCGGCCGGTCAAGGCGATCCAGGTCGGCGGGCCGCTGGGCACCTACGTGCCGCCGGCGCGGTGGGACACGCCGCTCGACTACGAGGCGTACGCCGCCTTCGGTGGCGTGCTCGGGCACGGCGGCATCATCGTGCACGACGACACCGCCGACCTGGCGGCGCTCGCGCGTTACGCGATGGCGTTCTGCGCGATCGAATCCTGCGGCAAGTGCACGCCGTGCCGGATCGGCGCGGTGCGCGGCGTCGAGGTGATCGATCGCATCCGCGACGCCGACACCGATGCCGCGCGTCGGCGGGAACAGGTCGTGCTGCTGCGCGACCTGTGCGACACGATGCAGCACGCGAGCCTGTGCGCGATGGGTGGCATGACGCCGTTTCCGGTGCGCTCCGCGCTCGACCACTATCCGAAGGACTTCGGCCTATGAGTGCATCGATGATCGACGCGATCGACCTGAGGCGCGAGCGCGACCTCGGCACGCCGGCGCGCGAATCGGCGAGCCTCGTCACCCTCACGATCGACGGCCACGCCGTCAGCGTGCCGGCGGGCACCTCGCTGATGCGCGCCGCGGCCGGGCGCGGCGTGAACATCCCCCGGCTGTGCGCGACCGACAGCCTCGAGCCCTTCGGCTCGTGCCGCCTGTGCCTGGTCGAGGTCGACGGGCGAAAGGGCTATCCGGCCTCTTGCACGACGCCGGCCGAGCAGGGCATGGTGGTGCGCACGCAGTCGCCGGCGCTGCAGCGCCTCAGGCACGGCGTGATGGAGCTCTACGTGTCCGATCACCCGCTCGACTGCCTGACGTGCAGCGCCAACGGCGACTGCGAGCTGCAGTCGCAGGCGGGTGTCGTCGGGCTGCGGAACGTGCGCTACGGCGTCGGCGCCGCGGCGGGCCGGCACCACTGCGACGACGCGATCGACGCGTCCAATCCGTATTTCAGCTACGACCCCTCGAAGTGCATCGTCTGCAGCCGCTGCGTCCGCGCTTGCGAGGAGGTGCAGGGCACCTTCGCGCTGACGATCTCCGGCCGGGGCTTCGAGAGCCGCGTGTCGCCGGGGCAGGACCAGCCGTTCATGGACAGCGAATGCGTGAGCTGCGGCGCGTGCGTGCAGGCGTGCCCGACGGCGACGCTGCAGGAGAAGACCGTGATCGCGCTCGGCGTGCCCGAGCACTCGGTCGTGACGACCTGCGCGTACTGCGGGGTCGGCTGCGGCTTCAAGGCCGAGATGAAGGGTGCGCAGGTCGTGCGCATGGTGCCGTGGAAGGACGGCCAGGCGAACGAGGGGCACTCGTGCGTCAAGGGTCGCTTCGCGTGGGGCTACGCGACGCACGCGGACCGGATCACCCGCCCGATGATCCGCGCGCGGATCACCGACCCGTGGCGCGAGGTGGGCTGGGATGAGGCGATCGCGTACGCGGCGGGCGCGTTCCGGCGCATCCAGGCCGAGCACGGGCGGGACGCGATCGGCGGCATCACCTCGTCGCGCTGCACCAACGAGGAGACCTACCTCGTGCAGAAGCTCGTGCGCGCGGCCTTCGGCAACAACAACGTCGACACCTGCGCGCGCGTCTGCCATTCGCCGACCGGCTACGGCCTCGGCCGCACGCTGGGCACCTCCGCCGGCACCCAGACCTTCAGGTCGGTCGCGAAGGCCGACGTGATCATGGTGATCGGCGCCAATCCCACCGACGCGCATCCGGTCTTCGCGTCGCGGATGAAGCGGCGGCTGCGCGAGGGCGCGAAGCTGATCGTCGTCGACCCTCGCGGCATCGACCTCGTGCGCGCCGCGCACGTGAGGGCGGACCACCACCTCGCGCTCAGGCCCGGCACCAACGTCGCGGTGATCAACGCGTTCGCGCACGTCGTCGTCACCGAGGGACTGGTCGCCGAGGACTTCGTTCGCGAGCGCTGCGACCTGAAGAGCTTCGACGAGTGGCGTGCCTTCGTCGCGCGGCCCGAGCATTCGCCCGAGGCGGTCGCGGCGCAGACCGGCGTCGCGGCGGCCGAGCTTCGCGCGGCTGCCCGGCTGTATGCCACCGGCGGCAACGCCGCGATCTACTACGGCCTGGGCGTGACCGAGCATTCGCAGGGCTCCACCATGGTCATCGGCATCGCGAACCTGGCGATGGCCACCGGCAACGTCGGGCGCGAGGGCGTCGGGATCAACCCGCTGCGCGGGCAGAACAACGTGCAGGGGAGCTGCGACATGGGCTCGTTCCCGCACGAGCTGCCCGGCTACCGCCACGTGTCCGACGCGATCGTTCGCGGCGAGTTCGAGGCTGCATGGGGCGTAAGCCTGCAGGCCGAGCCCGGCCTGCGGATCCCGAACATGTTCGACGCCGCGCTCGACGGCAGCTTCAAGGGGCTGTACTGCCAGGGCGAGGACATCGTCCAGTCGGATCCCAACACGACGCACGTCGCGGCCGCGCTGCAGGCGATGGAGTGCATCGTCGTGCAGGACATCTTCCTGAACGAGACCGCGAAATACGCGCACGTGTTCCTGCCGGGCTCGTCGTTCCTCGAGAAGGACGGCACCTTCACCAACGCCGAGCGGCGGATCTCCCGCGTGAGGAAGGTGATGGCGCCGCTCGGCGGCAAGGCCGACTGGGAGGTGACCGTCGCGCTGTCGTGCGCGCTCGGCTACCCGATGGCGTATGCGCACCCCGAGGAGATCATGCGCGAGATCGCGATGCTCACGCCGAGCTTCGCGGGCGTCAGCTACGAGAAGATCGAGCGGTTGGGGAGCGTGCAGTGGCCCTGCAATGACACGACCGCCGAGGCGGGCACGGCGATCATGCACGCCGAGCGCTTCGTCCGCGGCAAGGGGCGCTTCCTGCCGACGCAGTACGTCCCGAGCGAGGAGCGCGTCAACCGGCGCTTCCCGCTGCTGCTCACGACCGGCCGCATCCTGACCCAGTACAACGTCGGCGCGCAGACCCGCCGCACCGAGAACAACCGCTGGCACGACGAGGACCGCCTCGAGATCCACCCGCACGATGCCGAGGAGCGCGGCATCCGCGAGCACGACTGGGTCGGGATCGAGAGCCGTGCGGGCCAGACGGTGCTTCGCGCGCACGTCACCGAACGGATCCAGCCCGGCGTCGTGTACACGACCTTCCACTTCCCGGAGTCGGGCGCGAACGTCATCACGACCGAGAACTCGGACTGGGCGACCAACTGCCCCGAGTACAAGGTGACCGCGGTGCAGGTGATGCCGGTCGCGCAGCCGTCGACCTGGCAGCGCGAGCACGCCCGCGCGCATCGGCGCCAGATGGCGCTGCTGCCGGCCACGGCGGCGGCGGGCGACGCAGCGAGCGCGCCGCCGGGCCGGCCCAGGCAAGCTCGCACCGCAGCGCGAAGCGCGAAGGTATCCCGGTGAACGCGATCGCGCCCGACGACGAGGCCCCGATTCCCGCGCAGTGCCCGGTGACGGTCACCGCGCGGCGCGGCGGCGAGGTCAGCGAGCGCGGCGATTCGCTCGCCGAGGAGATGCCGGTCGCGCTGGTGTTCAACGGCATCTCGCAGGCCGTGATGTTCGCGACGCCGGCGGACCTCGAGGACTTCGCGCTCGGCTTCGGCCTCGCCGAGGGGCTGCTCGCCGACGCCGGCGAACTGCGCGCGGTCGACGTCGTGCTGGACGACGGCGATCCGGCGAATCCCGGCGTCGAGCTCCGGCTCGAGGTCGCGACGGCCTGCGAGGCGCGCCTGAGGTCGCGACGGCGGGCGCTGGCCGGGCGCACCGGCTGCGGGCTCTGCGGCACCGAGAGCCTGGCGCAGCTGCGGCGCGATCTGCCGCGGGTGCCGCCGACGCGCGTCACGCCGGACGCGCTCGCGCGCGCGCAGCGACGGCTGGCCGGGAACCAGCACCTGCAGCGGGTGACCGGCGCGACGCACGCCGCCGCCTGGTGCTCGCGCGACGGCGAACTGCGCCTGATGCGCGAGGACGTCGGGCGGCACAACGCGCTCGACAAGCTGATCGGCGCGATGGTCCGCGCGCGGATCGACCCGGCCGACGGCTTCGCGTGGATCAGCAGCCGCGCGAGCTTCGAGATGGTGCAGAAGGCCGCGCTCGCCGGCATCGGCCTGCTCGCCGCGACCTCGGCGCCGACTGCGCTCGCGGTGCGCAACGCGCGGGCCTGCGGCATGGCGCTCGCGGGTTTCGTGCGCGGCGACGACTGGGTCGCCTACACCTTCGCCGAGCGCTTCGGCGAGCTGCGCCGCCTGCAGCCGGCATGAACACCGGGCAACTCGTGCGGATGGCCAACCAGATCGGCGCGTTCTTCGACGCGATGCCCGATCGCGCCGAGGCGCGCGCCGGCGTCGTCGATCACATCCGCGCGTTCTGGGCGCCGTCCATGCGGCGCAGCCTGCTCGCGCACCTGGACGATCACCAGGGGGCTGGGCTGACGGCCTTCGTCGCGCAGGCGCTCGCCGAGGGGCGGGCGCGGCTCGCGTAGCACCGACTGCGCGTGCGGCCGGTTTCCGGTCGCTCAGACGATCTTGCGCTCGCGCAGGCTCGCGAGCCGCACCGCGTCGACGCCGAGCCCGCCCCAGACCGCGTCGTTGTGCTCGCCCACCGCCGGCCCGCTCCTGGGGATCGGCATCGCCCGCCCGACGACCCGCGGCACGATGCACGGCGCGGGGATCGAGCCCAGGTCCGGATCGGGCAGGCGGACGATCGCCTCGCGCGCGGCGAAATGCGGGTCGCGCAGCACGTCCTCGATCGTCTGCGTCGGCTGGAACGGCACCTGTGCGGCGTCGAGCGTCGCCGCGATCTCGGCGTACGGACGCGCGCCGAACCAGGCGGCGAGCGTCGCGTCGAGCGCGGCGACGTGCTTCACCCGCAGCGGGTTGCTCGCGAAGCGCGGGTCGGTCGCGAGCTGCGGCATGCCGATCGCGTCGCACATGCGCCGGTAGATGGTCTCGGACGACGCCACCAGGCTGAACCAGCGCCCGTCGGCACTCGCGTACATGTTCGACGGCGCGGTGTAGCTCGCGAGGTTGCCGTTGCGCGTGCGGACCTGTCCGAGCTGCTCGTACTCGACCGCGAGCGGGTCGAGCATGCGCAGCATCGCCTCGGTCGCCGACAGGTCGATTTCCGCGCCGCTGGCCCGCGGATCGCTGCGCATGCGCACCATCTCGGCCGCGATCGCGAACGCGCCGAACACGCCCGCGACCGCGTCGCCGACCGGGAAGTTCATGTGCAGTGGCGGGCCGTCGGGCTGTCCGTTCAGGTGCGTGAAGCCGCTCATCGCCTCGAAGATCCGCGCGAAGCCGGGTCGCGCTCGCGCCGGCCCGGTCTGCCCGAAGCCGGTGAGGCGCAGGACGACGAGCCGCGGGTTGACGCCGAACAGCGTGGCCGCGTCGAGCCCCCAGCGATCCATCGTGCCCGGACGGAAGTTCTCGACCAGCACGTCGATGTCGCGAAGCAGGTGCAGGAACAGCGCGCGTCCCTCGGGCTGCCTGACGTCGAGCGTGATCCCGCGCTTGCCTCGGTTCGTCACCTTCCAGTAGAGCGCGACGCCGTCCTTCACCGGCGACAGCGCACGCATCGCGTCGCTGCCGTCGGGCAATTCGAGCTTGATCACGTCGGCACCGAGGTCGGCGCACAGCGTCGCCGCGAACGGTGCCGCGAGCACGGTCGCCATGTCGAGGATTCGCACGCCCGCGAGCGCACCCCGATTCGCCGGCGCTTGCGCGGCAGGTGTCGAGGGGACGGCCGCCGCGACGGTGTCGGCGGTTCCGGCGGTATCTGCGGTCGCCGCGGTGTTCGCGGCGGCGGGGCGTTCTGGCTCGGCGACGGGCATGGCAGGTTCGCTTCGTTCGCGGGGCCGCAGATAGTACAGTCCCGGCGTGCAAACTCACGAGGATCGATCGACATGAGCGAACTCTGGCAGCTGGGCGCCGCGGCCCTGGCCTCCCTGATCGAATCGCGCCGCGTGTCGGTGCGCGAGGCGGTCGTCGCCGCGCATCAGCGCCTCGGCGCGGTGAACCCGCGCATCAACGCGGTCGTCGACCGGCGACCCGAGGACGAACTCGCGCGAGCCGACCTGCTCGACCGTCGGCTCGCGCAGGGCGAGGCGATCGGCGCGCTCGGCGGCGTGCCGGTGACGGTCAAGACCAACATCGACCAGCGCGGCTTCGCGACCTCGAACGGGGTGCGCCTGCAGAAGGACCTGATCGCGACGCGCAACAGCCCGGTCGTCGACGCGCTCGAGGCCGCCGGCGCGGTGATCGTCGGCCGCACCAACACGCCGGCGTTCTCGTACCGCTGGTTCACCGAGAACCGCCTGCACGGCAGGACCTTCAATCCGCACGATCGGGCGCGCACGCCGGGCGGCTCCTCCGGCGGCGCGGCGGCGGCGGTCGCCGCCGGGATCGGCCACGTCGCCCACGGCACCGACATCGCCGGCTCGATCCGCTATCCGGCGTACGCGTGCGGTGTGCACGGGCTCAGGCCGAGCCTGGGGCGCGTCGCGGCGCTGAACGAGACCACCGGCGACCGCCTCGCGGGCCCGCAGCTGATGGCGGTGTCGGGCCCGCTCGCGCGGTCGATCGCCGACCTGCGACTGGCGCTGCACGCGATGGCGCGGCCGGATCCGCGCGACGCCTGGTGGGTGCCGGCGCCACTGGTCGGTCCATCGGTGCCGCGCCGCGTCGCGCTGTGCGTCGCGCCCGACGCGATGCTGGTCGACGACGCGGTGCTCGCCGCGCTGCGCGACGCGTCGGCGCGATTGCGCGATGCCGGATGGGACGTCGAGGAGATCGCGAACACGCCTCCGCTCGCCGAGGCGGCGCAGCTCCAGGTGAAGCTCTGGATGGGCGACGGTTACGACGCGCAGCTCGCGCTCGCGCGCAGCGAGGGCGATCCCGGCGCGATCGCCGCGCTGCAGGGCCAGGCCGGGCTCGCCGCGACGCTCGACCTGGCCGCGCTGTCCGCGCTGCTGCAGCGGCGTGCGACGCTGGTGCGGACCTGGCAGGCGTTCTTCGAGCGCTACCCGCTCGTGCTGATGCCGGTCAGCGGCGAGCCCGCGTTTCCCGACGCGCTCGACCTGAAGGACGACGCGAGCTACGCGCGCGTGTGGCGTGCGCAGATGCCGCAGGTCGGCCTGCCGTTCATGGGCCTGCCAGGTCTCACCGTCACCACCGGCTTCATCGACGGCGGCACGTCCGGCGCGCGCCTGCCGATCGGCGTGCAGCTGGTGGCGGGCCGCTACCGCGAGGACCTCTGCCTCGCCGCCGGCGAGGACATCGCCGCGCGTGGCGCGCCGATCGTGCCGGTCGAGCCGTCCTGAGCGGTGAATCAGTAGGCGAGCGGCAGCCTCGCGTCGCGCTTCAATTCCTTCAGCACGATGCTCGATCGCAGGTGGGTGATGCCTGCATTCGCTCGATGCGCTTCCACACCGGCGGCGTCGACAGGCCGACGCGCTCGGAGCGTTGCTGCACCGTCAGGTGCGCGTTCTCCTGGAGCGCCTCGAGGATGCGCAGGCTGTGGACATCGAGGTCGATCTGCTCTGACATGCGGGTTTCGGACGGCACGTTTCTCCACGGTAGCGATGTCGGCGGGCAGGGAATCGGCATCTTCGCGGCAAGCGCGGCTATCCTCTTCGTTCGAGGTCGCCCGCCGGCGACCGCGCCGCGACAGGAGAGCCAGCGATGCCTGCATCCCCGATCGTCCGCCCCGACTACGCGCTCGCCGACGCCCTGTGGGCGCAGCGCGGCCAGGTGTTCCTGTCGGGCACGCAGGCGCTGGTGCGCCTGCTGCTGATGCAGCGCGCCCGCGACGCGGCCGCGGGCCTCGACACCCGCGGCTTCGTCAGCGGGTACCGCGGCTCGCCGCTCGGCATGGTCGACCAGGCGATCTGGAAGGCCGGGCCTCGCCTGCGCGAGGCCGGGATCGAGTTCGTGCCGGCGATCAACGAGGAACTCGGCGCGACGCAGGTGCTCGGCACGCAGCGCGTCGAATCCGACCCGCAGCGCACCTGCGACGGCGTGTTCGGGCTCTGGTACGGGAAGGGACCGGGCGTGGACCGCGCCGGCGACGCGATCAAGCACGGCAATGCCTACGGGTCCTCGCCGCACGGCGGCGTGCTGGTCGTCGCAGGCGACGACCACGGCTGCGTGTCGTCGTCGATGCCGCACCAGAGCGACCAGTCGTTCCAGGCCTTCCACATGCCGGTGCTGTCGCCGTCGAACGTCGCCGAGTACCTCGAGTTCGGACTCTACGGCTGGGCGTTGTCGCGCTTCTCGGGCAACTGGGTCGGCTTCACCGCGCTCTCCGAGATCGTCGAGAGCAGCGCCACCGTCGATCTCGACGCGATCGGCGAGCGGGTCGCCCGGTGGAAGGACGCGGACGCGGTGCGCGAGGCGACCGCGCACGTCGCGCCGTCCGGCGGGCTGCACTATCGCTGGCCCGACCTGCCGTCGCTGTCGATCGAGGCCAGGCTCGCCGACAAGCTCGACGCCGTCGCGGCCTTCGCGCGCGTCAACAGCATCGACCGGCTGCTGATCCCGTCCGAGCGCGCGACGGTCGGCATCCTGACCTGCGGCAAGGCGCATCACGACCTGATGGAGGTCCTGCGGCGGCTCGAGATCACGCCGTCGATGCTCGAGGCGGCCGGCGTTCGCCTGTACAAGGTCGGCCTGAGCTTCCCGATCGAGCAGACGCGGCTGCGCGCCTTCGCCGCGGGCCTGCACGAGGTGCTGGTGATCGAGGAGAAGGGCCCGGTGGTCGAGACGCAGGTGCGCGACCTGTTCTACAACGCACCGGCGTCGATGCGCCCGGTCGTTGTCGGCAAGCGCGACGTCGACGGCAGCCCGATGGTGTCGGCGCTGGGCGAGCTGCGCCCCTCGCGGCTGATCGAGCGGGTCGCCCGCTGGCTGACGCTGCACTTCCCGGCGCACGCGGGCTTTCGCGATGCGCAGCGCCACGTGCGCGACTTCACGGTGCCCGCGCTGCTGTCGAACGCGTCGGACGCGGTCAGGCGCCTGCCGTACTTCTGCGCCGGGTGCCCGCACAACACCAGCACGCGGGTGCCGGCCGGATCGACGGCCCGCGGCGGCATCGGCTGCCACTTCATGGCGAGCTGGATGGACCGCGACACCGCCGGCCTGATCCAGATGGGTGGCGAAGGCGTCGACTGGGTGTCGCACGCGCGCTTCACGCGCACGAAGCACGTGTTCCAGAACCTGGGCGACGGCACCTACTATCACTCGGGCTATCTCGCGATCCGGCAGGCGGTCGCGGCGGGCGCGAACATCACCTACAAGATCCTGTTCAACGACGCGGTCGCGATGACCGGCGGCCAGCCGGTCGACGGTCCGACCAGCGTCGACGCGATCGCACGGCAGGTCGAGAGCGAAGGCGTGAAGGCGGTCGCGGTCGTGTCCGACGCGATCGACCGCTACGCGTCGATCCGTGACCGCTTTCCGCGCGGCACCCGGTTCCACGACCGCGACGCGCTCGATGCGGTGCAGCGCCAGCTTCGCGAGGTCGAGGGCGTCACCGTGCTGATCTACGAGCAGACCTGCGCGGCCGAGCTGCGACGTCGACGCAAGAAGGGCGAGCTCCCCGACCCGGGCACGCGCGTCTTCATCAACGAGGCGGTGTGCGAGGGCTGCGGCGACTGCCAGGTGCAGAGCAACTGCGTCGCGGTGCTGCCGCACGAGACGCCGCTCGGGCGCAAGCGGCGCATCGACCAGAGCGCGTGCAACCGGGACTACTCGTGCGTCAAGGGCTTCTGCCCGAGCTTCGTCAGCGTCGAGGGCGCGACGGTCCGCCGCAAGGCCGGTGCGCTCGCCGGCAGCGACGCGCTCGCCGCGTTCGAGGCGCGGGTCGACGCGCTGGCGCTGCCTGCCGCGCACGCGTGGACCGGCCCGTACGACCTGCTCGTCACCGGCGTGGGCGGCACCGGCGTCGTCACCGTCGGGGCGCTGATCGCGATGGCGGCGCACCTCGAGGGCAAGTCGGCGAGCGTGCTCGACTTCATGGGCTTCGCACAGAAGGGCGGCGCGGTGCTGAGCTTCGTGCGCATGGCCGACCGGCCCGAGCGCCTGAACCAGGTCCGCATCGACACGCAGCAGGCCGACGCCATCCTCGCGTGCGACCTGGTCGTCGGCGCGTCGCCCGAGGCGCTGCAGACGGTTCGCGTCGATCGCACGCGCATCGTCGTCAACCGCCACGAGGTGCCGGTCGCCGAATCGCTGCGCAATCCCGACGCCGACCTGAAGGCCGGGCTGCTGCTGCAGAAGCTTCGCGCGGCCGCCGGCGACGGCGCGGTCGACACGCTCGACGCGCAGGCGCTGGCCGAGGCCTTCCTCGGCGACACGATCGCCTCGAACATCGTCGCGCTCGGCTTCGCGTGGCAGCGCGGGCTCGTGCCGGTCGGCGTCGCGGCGCTCGGGCGCGCGATCGAGCTCAACGCAGTGGCGGTCGCTGCCAACCGGCTCGCGTTCTCGATCGGGCGGCTCGCGGCCGCCGATCCCGAGGGCTGCGCCGCGGTGCTCGGGGGCGAGATCGGCGGCGAAGTCGGCGGCGAAGTCGGCGGTGAATCGCGTGCGCCCGGTCCGGCGCGGCCCGCCGACGCGGCGGCGGGCCGCCCGATCGATGCGCTCGTCGCCGATGCCGTCGCGCACCTGAGCGCCTGGCAGGACCGCGCGTGGGCCGATCGCTTCACCGCCGTCGTCGATGCAGTACGGCGCCGCGAGGTGGCGCTCGACGGCGACGGCGCGTTCACCCGCGCGGTGATCGCGAGCCTGCGCAAGCTGATGAGCTACAAGGACGAATACGAGGTCGCCCGGCTCTACACCGACGGCAGCTTCCGACGGCAGCTGGCCGAGCAGTTCGACGGCGACCTGAAGCTGCACTTCCACATGGCGCCGCCGTTCGTCTCGAAGCCTCGCGGCGCGGTGGCGCCACGCAAGCGCCGGCTCGGCGGATGGCTCGAGCCGCTGCTCGGGCTGCTCGCCCGCGGCAAGGTGCTTCGCGGCGGCGCGCTCGATCCCTTCGGCCGCACCGAGGAGCGGCGCATCGAGCGCGCGCTGATCGGCGATTACGAGTCGCGGATCCTGGGGCTGCTGCCGCATCTCGACCGCGAGCGCCTCGCGATCGCGACGCAGATCGCCGCGGTGCCGATGTCGATCCGCGGGTTCGGGCACGTCAAGATGGGCAACCTCGCGCTCGCGAGGGCGCGCGAGGCGGCGCTGCTGCACGCCCTCGACCCGGCGCGGCATCCGGCCCCCGCACCGGCCGCGGATCCGCCGCACGGCGGTGGCGAGGGCGGCGGGGGTGCGCACGGCGCGTCGCCGCCGGCGGGCACCCTCAAAGGAATCAGGGTCGTCTCGCGAACCTGAGGGTGCGAGGTCTCAGGCCGCTGCGCGGCGCGCGGCGAACGCATTCCGGCCGTGCCGGTCGACGCCGCGCATCAGGAACACCTGGCGCACCGAGTGGTCCAGGATGCCGAGCTTCTGCGCCTTGCGCTTCGCGAGATCGCGGTCGAAGAGGCTCGTCGTCGGCATGAACCGCATCGTCATGCCCCTGCGCGGCTTGCTCGAGGTGTTCGGTTCGGAGCCGTGCAGCAGGTAGACGTCGTGCAGCGAGAGCTGGCCGGCCTTCAGCACGATGTCGACCGCGTCGCGCTCGTCGTAGGTCGACGCGTCGAGTTCCTGGCTCAGCGTGACGTCGTCGCTCGTGACGGTGTTGTGCGCCTTCAGCGCGCGCGCCTTGTGCGAGCCGCGGATGACCCGCAGGCAGCCGTTCTCGGGCGTGGAGTCGTCGAGCGCGAGCCAGGCGGTGCAGGTGGCGAGCGGGTTGATCGGCCAGTACTCGCCGTCCTGGTGCCACGGCGTGCGCTTGCCGTTGCCGGCGGGCTTCGCGAAGAAGCTGGTGTTCCACAACGCGATGTCCGGGCCGATCAGCTGCGCGACCATGTCGAGGATCTCGGCGTTGTCGCAGTAGTCGAGGAAGGCCGGGTCGTGGTCGATCAGCGTCGGGCAGTAGTCGCGAAATCGCGGTTCGCGCTCGAGCAGTGCCGCGTGCCGCGCGCGGATCTCGTCGATCGTGGCCTGAGGAAGCTGGAAATCCGGGACGACGTAGCCGTCTTCGTGATAGCGGGCGATCTGGTCGGTGTCGAGCATCGTGGGAGGGCCGGGTCGGTGATCGCCCCAGTCTATCGCGTGTCGGGCGCAGCGGCACGCCGGCAGCCGGTTTGCCGGAATCGGCCGGCGCGGTGTCGGCTGGCCGCCTCCTGCCCTGACGCTAGAATGGCCGCCGCCCCCAACCCTGCAGGTCCGCTTCCGATGAGCACCCCTTCCGAAGGCATTCGAACGCTGTCGCACATCCGCGTGCTCGACCTCTCTCGGATCCTCGCCGGGCCGTGGTGCGCGCAGAACCTGGCCGATCTCGGCGCCGACGTGATCAAGGTCGAGCGCCCGGGACGCGGCGACGACACCCGCGCTTGGGGGCCGCCGTGGATCGCGGACGGGGCGGGCGGCAACTCGACCGACTCGACCTACTACGCGTCGGCCAATCGCGGCAAGAAGTCGATCACCTGCGACCTCAGCAGGCCCGAGGGCCAGGCGCTGGTCCGCGAGCTCGCGAAGACCGTCGATGTCGTGATCGAGAACTACAAGGTCGGCGACCTGAAGCGCTACGGGCTCGACTACGCCGCGCTGTCGGCGATCAACCCCGGGCTCGTCTACCTGTCGATCACCGGCTACGGTCAGGAGGGGCCGTCGTCGCACAAGCCCGGCTACGACTTCGTGTTCCAGGGCGTCGGCGGCATGATGAGCATCACCGGCGAGGCCGACGGCAAGCCCGGCGGCGGGCCGCAGAAGGCCGGGGTCGCGATCGCCGACCTGATGACGGGCCAGTATTCGACGATCGCGATCCTCGCCGCGCTCAGCCATCGCTCGGTCACCGGCAAGGGCCAGTACATCGACATGGCGCTGCTCGACTGCGTCGTCGCGATGGGCAGCAACCAGATCACCTCGTTCCTGCGAAGCGGCCGGATCCCGCACCGGTACGGCAATGCACACGCGAGCCTGGTGCCGTACCAGTCCTTCGAGACCGCCGACCAGCCGATCGTGATCGCCGTGGGCAACGACGCGCAGTGGCAGCGCTACTGCGAGGTCGTCGAGCGCCCCGATCTCGCGACGAACGAGCGCTGGAAGACCAGCGCCGGGCGCATCACGGGGCGCGCGGAACTGGTGCCGGACCTCGAGCGAACCATGCTCAAGCGCAGCGCAGCCGACTGGATCGAGCGCTTCGAGGCTGCCGACGTGCCGGTCGGGCCGATCAACGACTACCGGCAGGTGTTCGAGGACCCGCAGGTCGTGCACCGCGGCCTGAAGGTCGAGATGAAGCGTGCCGACGGCGGCACCGTCGGCACCGTCGCCAGTCCGATCCGGCTGAAGGGCACGCCGGTCGAGTACCGGCGCGCACCGCCGCTGCTCGGCGAGCACACCGACGAGGTGCTCGGCACGCTGCTCGGCAAGACCGGCGCCGAGATCGCGGCGCTGCGCGCGAAGGGTATCGTGTGAGTCGTCGTCCGAGGCGTCCTCCGAGGCGTCGTCGGTAGCGCGTCCCGGGCGCCGGACGGCGGGCGCGCTCAGCCTGACGTGTCGACCTCGATCACCGCGTCCAGCGCGAACGCGCCCTCGCCGGCGGGCATCGCCAGCACCGGATTCAGGTCGATCGACACGAGCCGCGGACCGGCGGCGGCTGCGAACACCGACACGCGCGAGAGCATCGTAGCCAGCGCGGCGATGTCGACCGCGGGGCGGCCACGCGCGCCCTGCAGCAGCGCGGCCCCGCGGATGCCGGCGATCATCTCGCGCGCGGCCGCGACGTCGAAGGGGCAGCGCCTCAGCACGACGTCGCCGAGCGTCTCGACGAAGACCCCGCCGAGCCCGAACATCGCCATGGGTCCGAAGACGGGATCGCGTCGCACGCCGACGATGCACTCGATTCCCCCGTGAAGCTGCCGCGCCACCAGTACGCCGTCGATGCGCGCCGCCGGGGCGGCCTGGGCCGCGCGCTCGCGCAGCGCGTCGAAGTGGCGGCGGACCGCCGACGCGTCGCGCACGTCGAGCACGACGCCGCCGATCTCGGTCTTGTGCAGGATGTCGGGCGAGACGATCTTCATCACGACCGGCTGGCCGGCCGCGATGCCGAGCGCGTCGGCGGCCGCGACCGCGTCGTCGGGCGAGGTGCACAGCCGTTCGGGCGCGACCGCGATGCCGGCGCGGGCGAGCAGCGCCTTTGCCGCGACTTCATTCGGCGCCCGATACGGCAGCGCCGGCAGCGCGGCCGCGGGCGAGGGCGGGGGCGCCGCGGCCGGCGCCGGCACCGGCACCGTCGCCGACCGTCGCCGTGCGGCCTCGAACGCGTCACCGAAACGCCCCATCGCCGCGATCGCGACGACCGCGCGGGTCGGGTCCTCGAATACCGTCAGGCCGTCGGCTTCGTAGTCGCGCACCTGATCGGGCGACGCAAGCGCCACCAGCACGTACAGCCGGTCGGGGTGGCGCTCGCGGATCGCGCGCAGTTCCTGGCGCAGCCGCGGCGCGACCGAGGCTGCGCCGGCGGTGTAGGTGAAGAACGCCAGCACCGAGCGGTAGCCGCCGTCCTGCACCAGCGCCTCGACGAAGCGCCCGACCAGCGACAGGTCGTTCTGGAACTGGGCGGTGCAGTCGACCGGGTTGCGCGGCGCGCAGAAGGGCACCGCGTCGAGCAGGCGGCGCTGCGCCGCCTCGGGCATCGGCGGCATCGGCAGCGCCTCGAGCGAGGCGGCATCCGAGACCAGCACGCCGGCGCCGCCGCTGACCGTGATCACCCCGAGCGTGTTCGACACCGGGTAGATCCGACGGGTCGCGAGCTGCGCGACGTCGAGCAGTTCCTCGGTCGTGCGCGCGCGGTGCGCGCCGAACTCGGCGAGCACCGCGTCGAAGACCGCGTCGTCGCCGGCGAGCGACGCGGTGTGCGACTGCGCGGCCGTGCGGCCCAGGTCGCTGGTGCCGACCTTCATCACGACGACCGGCTTGCCGGCGCACCGGGCGGCGTCGAGCGCGGCGACGAAGCGCTCGCCGTCGCGCACGCCTTCCGCATACGCGACGATGACGTGCGTATCCGGGTCCTCGACGTACATCAGCATCGCGTCGCCGAGCGTCAGGTCGGCCTCGTTGCCGGTCATCACGCAGGCCGAGAGCCCCATGCCGCGGCGTCGCGCGAGCCCGAGCAGGTGCCCGCCGTAGGCGCCGGACTGGCTCGCGATGCCGACCCCGCCGGGCGCCGGGAAGCCGAGCTCGACGCTCGAGATGAAGCTGCCGTAGAAGCCGTTGCCGGGGTTCAGCAGCCCCAGCGTGTTCGGCCCGAGCAGCCGCATGCCGTGGCGGCGCGCGGTCGAGACGATCCCGGCCTGCAGCGCCGCGCCGGCCGGCCCGGTCTCGGCGAAGCCGGCGCTGAACACGATCGCGGTGCCGGTCCCGCGCCTGCCGAGCGCCTCGATCGCCTCGGCGACACCGGCGGCCGCGACCGCGACGATCGCGACATCGGGCGCGACCGGAAGCGCGTCGATCGACGCGTAGGCCTCGATGCCCTGGACCCGGTCGCGGTTCGGGTTGACGGGCAGGATCCGGCCGCCGTAGCCCTGGCTGCGCATGTAGTCGATCGGCCGCCCGCCGATGCGGCGCGGGTCGTCCGAGGCGCCGACGATCGCGACCGTTGCCGGGGAGAGCAGCGCGGCCAGGCGTCGCGCCGAGGCGTCGTTCTCAGGGTTCATCCTGACGATGCTAACGTGCCCGCGCGGCGCCGCGGGTCCGGAATTCGGCATACGATGCATGCGAGACCCGCCGATCGGTTCGACGCGCGGGCCCGACACCGGGGAGACAAGACCATGGACCAGCGACTCGTCGAGGCCGCGCTCGAATACCACCGCAAGCCCACACCGGGCAAGATCTCGGTCACGCCGACCAAGGGGCTGACGAACCAGCGCGACCTGTCGCTCGCGTATTCGCCGGGGGTCGCGGCGGCGTGCATGGCGATACACGGCGATCCGTCCGAGGCGGCGAGCCTGACGTCGCGCGCGAACCTCGTCGGCGTCGTCACCAACGGCACCGCGGTGCTCGGCCTGGGCAACATCGGCCCGCTCGCCGCCAAGCCGGTGATGGAAGGCAAGGGCGTGCTGTTCAAGAAGTTCGCCGGCATCGACGTGTTCGACATCGAACTCGACGAAAAGGATCCCGCGCGGCTGATCGAGATCATCGCGGCGCTCGAGCCGACGCTGGGCGGCGTGAATCTCGAGGACATCAAGGCGCCCGAGTGCTTCCAGATCGAGAAGGCGCTGCGCGAGCGGATGAAGATCCCGGTGTTCCACGACGACCAGCACGGCACCGCGATCATCTCGGCGGCGGCGGTGCTGAACGGGCTGAAGGTGGTCGGCAAGGACATCGGCTCGGTCCGCCTGGTGAGTTCGGGCGCGGGTGCGGCCGCGATCGCGTGCCTCGACCTGATGGTGCACCTGGGGCTGCGGCGCGAGCACATCGTCGTCGTCGACTCGCGTGGCGTGATCTACCGGGGCCGCGAGTCGGCGATGGAGCCGAACAAGGCCCGCTATGCGCGCGACACGCCGCTGCGCACGCTGGCCGATGCGGTCAGGGACGCCGACATCTTCCTCGGCTGCTCGAGCGCGGGCGTGCTGAAGCCCGAGATGGTGAAGACGATGGCGCCCCGGCCGATCATCCTCGCGCTCGCCAACCCCGAGCCGGAGATCCGTCCCGAGCTCGCGCGCGCGGCGCGTCCCGACTGCATGATCGCGACCGGGCGCAGCGACTACCCGAACCAGGTCAACAACGTGCTGTGCTTTCCCTTCATCTTCCGGGGGGCGCTCGACGTCGGCGCGACCGGCATCGACGAGGCGATGAAGCTCGCGTGCGTGAGCGCGATCGCCGAGCTCGCCCGGATCGAGCAGGCGGAGATTCCCGGCGGCTTCGTCGCCGAGGAGCGCAGCTTCGGGCCCGACTACATCATCCCGTCGCCCTTCGATCCGCGGCTGCTCGCGCGGATCGCGCCGGCGGTGGCGAAGGCCGCGATGGATTCGGGCATCGCGACGCGCCCCATCGCCGATCTCGACGCGTATCGCGAGAAGCTCGCCGGCTCGCCGTACCGCACCGGGCTGATCATGAAGCCGGTGTTCGGGGCGGCGCGCGTCGCCCAGGCCAAGCGCGTGGTCTATGCCGAAGGCGAGGACGAGCGCGTGCTGCGCGCCACGCGCACGGTGCTCGACGAGGGGCTCGCGCGCCCGATCCTGATCGGTCGGCCGTCGGTGATCGAGATGCGCATCGAGCGCCTCGGACTGAAGTTGAAGCCGGGCAGCGACGTCGAGGTGGTGAATCCCGAGTCGGACGACCGCTACAAGGAAGTCTGGGAACGCTATCGCGCACTGATGGGACGCAAGGGCGTGACGCCGGACGTCGCGCGTTCGCGCACGCGGCGCCACTCGACGCTGATCGGCGCGATGCTGATGGACCGGGGTGAGGCCGATGCGTTGATCTGCGGGGTCGCGGGCGCGACCTCGAGGCACCTCGCGCACATCGCCGACGTGATCGGCCTCGCGCCGGGCGCGCCGCTGTTCGCGACGATGAACCTGCTGATGCTCGCGAGCGGCACGCTGTTCATCGCGGACACCTACGTCAACGAGGATCCGGACGCGCGGCAGGTCGCGGCGATCGCGATGCTCGCCGCCGAACAGGTGCGCCGCTTCGGCATCGAGCCGAGGGTTGCGCTGCTGAGCCACTCGACCTTCGGCACGGCGCCGTCGCGCTCGGCGACGAAGATGGCGCAGGCGCTGGCGATCCTGCGCGAGCTTGCCCCGACGCTCGAGGTCGACGGCGAGATGCAGGGCGACGCCGCGCTGTCGCGCGCGGTCCGCGAGCGCGCGCTGCCCGAGACGACGCTCGAGGGCGAGGCGAATCTGCTGGTGATGCCGAACCTCGATGCGGCGAACATCGCGTTCACGCTGCTCAAGATCACCGGTGGCGAGGGCGTCACCGTCGGGCCGATCCTGCTCGGCGCCGCGAGGCCGGTGCACATCATGACGCCGGACGCGACCGTGCGCAGGCTGGTCAACGCGACGGCCTTCGCGGTCGCCGAAGCGCAAGGGCAGGGGCCGGGGCCGGCGCGCGTGCAATTGCAGCGATAGGCGAGCGCGGCCAGGAGCCGACGCGAAGCGGCGCCCGGCGCCGCGCTATCGCCACGCGAAGGCGGGCTGCTCGAAGTGTGCGACGCGTGTCACGCGGTCGTGCAGGCACACCTCGGTGAACTGGTAGAGGAAGGCCGCGGTGGGCGCGGCGATCCACGTGTCGCCGACCGGCATCTTCAGCACCGGGCGCGCCGGATCGTCGCCCGGTTCCAGGATCGGCGCATCGGCGCGCAGGAACTGGTCGAATCCGATCCGGTGGATCCGGTCGACTTCGGCCGGGTTCGGCCGCAGGTGCTCGGCCCGGCCGGCCCAGACGACGACCGGCACGATCGAGAAGCCGGAACGGGTGACGAACACGTCGAGCCGGCCCAGCACCGCCGCCGGCGTGAGTGCGAGCCCCACCTCTTCCCGGAGTTCTCGGAGCGCGGCCTGCTCCGGCGTCTCGCCGGCGTCGATCCGCCCACCCGGCAGCGCCCACTGGCCGGGGTGGTCGCGCAGCCGTCGCGATCGCTTCGTCAGCACCATCGCCGCATCGTCGCTCCACGCGTCGTGTGACGGCGTGCCGGCCAGGCCGCTGCCCGTTCCCGCCTCGGCGATCGCGAGCGCGACCGCGGCCGATCGCGGCCTCGGCACCGGCGCTGCCGCGTCGACGGTGCGCAAGTACGCATCGGCTGGCGTCGCCGCGCCGGCGCCCGCGGCGCCAGCGGCGCCAGCGGCGGGCGTGTCGCGTGCATCGAATGGGGTGCGTGGCGCGTCGGCGAATCGCGCGAGGCGTTCGCCGAGCAGCCGTCTGAGCGCGTCGTCGCAGGGGATCCGGGTCATCGCCGGCAATGGTAGTCCGCCCGGGGCTCCCCGCTCGCGTGGATGGCTCAGCGCAGTGCCGCCTTCGCGCCGAAGTGCGCTTCGAGCTGCTGCGCCGCCGCCCGTGCGACCACAGGATCGAGCCGCGCGCCGAGCGCCTCGATCATCGGCTCGAGTGCACCCGATTCGATCGCCCACAACCGGCTGCGGGTGAGCGGCGACTGCTCGACGGCGCAGCCTTCGAAGAGCAGCACCGGCAGCACGGTGTCCTGCGCGCGCCAGCCGGGTGCGTCGCGCAGCAGCGCGTGCAGGTAGCTCGTGGTGATCCGGGCGCGTTCGATCGGGTCCGTGCCCCATGCAAGCGCGTCGCACGCGACGCCGTCGGCGTCGACCTTGATCTGCGCGCCGGCCGCCAGGCCGTCGGCGGCACCCCAGCTGCGCAATGCGAATACCCCTGCCGGTCCGACGAGGATCCGGTCGATGCGGATCGCCGGGCTCACGACGGGGCCGAGCACGTGGTGCCCGCCTTCTTGAAGCCGCGCGCAGATCGCCTCGAGCGAACAGGGACGCGCGCGACTCGCGTCCGGCGCACTCTGCAGGTTCGGTTCCGGCCTGCGCCAGTGCGCGAACGGCGCGCGCATCGCCTCGGTGGCGATGCGCAGAGCGGCGGCTGGCGCGGGCGAGGGCTTCATCGGGAACGGGCTGGACGGTTCGGCGTGCGCGGGCAAGGGTCTGCGCCAGTGTGTCCCGGCTGGCCCGAGCGCCGCCGGCGGGGCGGACCGATGGTCGCTCGAGCGGGGCTGCCGGCCGGTCGGTGTTGCCGCGAAGGCACTGTCGGCATGCGTGCGGTGCGCCAGGCGAGCAGGGAGCGAGGCGGCCGCCGGCCCGGGAACCGTCGCCGTGTCGCGCCGGTCGACACGTCGATCCTTGCCGCAGGTCAAGCGTGCAAGCGCCGATCGCTGCTAGCGTCGAAGGTTTGAACAGGCGAAGGAGGATATCGATGGCGACCCGAAGCAAGACAGGTGCTTCGAAGGCATTGCCGACCTCGGGGGAGCGGGTCGGCGCGAAGTCGGCGTCGACGCGGGGCACGAAGCGCGGTGCCGTTTCGTCCGATGTGCGACCGGTTCGCGCGACGACCGTCGCGCCGGCTTCGGCCGAGGGTCGCGGCAAGGGCACCGGCAACGGCGTCGGCAATGGCACCGGCAAGGGCCACGGCAGGACCCTCGGCAGTCGCCCGGGCAACGGTGTGCAGGGCGCCTCGGACGACGTGGCCCGGGCGTTGCGTCAGCCGCGCGGCCGACGGCTGCTTCGCGGTGCGGGGGAACCGGACGAGGGTCGCGCGCCGCGCGCGCGCAGGGTCGCCGCCGGCGACGTGACGCCGGTGCTCGAGGTCGGTGCGATCGAGCGCGAACGCGTCGCACGCGTCACCGAGGCGCGTCGGGGCGCGCTCGCGTCGGCGGTCGACGACATCGTCGCCGTCGGCAAGGCCGAGGGCAAGGCGACCGAGGCGGCGATCGAGACGATCCTCGCCGGCGCCTCGCCGGACGACGCGAAGCTGCTTCGGCACGCGCTTCGCCACGGTGGCTACGAGCGCGGAAAGCGCATCGTCGTCAATCCGGACGAGGTGCTTGCCGACGACTGGCGCGACGGCGGCTATCCGTACCGCAACCTGATGCTGCGCAAGAACTACGAGCGCGAGAAGTACCGGCTGCAGGTCGAGCTGCTCAAGCTGCAGGCGTGGGTCAAGGAGACCGGGCAGCGCGTGCTGATCCTGTTCGAGGGGCGCGACGCCGCAGGCAAGGGCGGTGCGATCAAGCGGTTCATGGAGCACCTGAACCCGCGGGGTGCGCGCGTGGTCGCGCTGGAGAAGCCGACCGAACTCGAGCGCGGCCAATGGTATTTCCAGCGCTACGTCGAGCACCTGCCCACCCGCGGCGAGATCGTGATGTTCGACCGCTCGTGGTACAACCGCGCCGGCGTCGAGCGGGTGATGGGATTCTGCAGCGACACCGAGTACGAGGAGTTCATTCGGCAGGCACCGGAGTTCGAGCGGCACCTGGTTCGAAGCGGAATCTCGCTGATCAAGTTCTGGTTCTCGGTCAGCCGAAACGAGCAGCGTCGCCGGTTCCGCGAGCGCGAGGCCCATCCGCTCAAGCAGTGGAAGCTCAGCCCGATCGACAAGGCCTCGCTCGACAAGTGGGAGAGCTACACGAAGGCGAAGGAGGCGATGTTCTTCGCGACCGACACCGCCGATGCGCCCTGGACGGTGATCAAGAGCGACTGCAAGAAGCGAGCTCGGATCAACGCGATGCGCTACGTGCTGCACAAGCTCAACTACGTCAACAAGGACGCCGAGCACCTGGGGACGGTCGATCCGCTGCTCGTCGGGCGGGCGCACGTGGTCTACGAGCGCGGCGAGCAACGGATGGGGCCGCTGCTGTAGGCCGCCAGCGCGCCGGCGCGCTGTAACCCGTTGTAAGCGAGTTGCGGGCGTCCCTACGCACGCCGCCCACCTGTGGCGCTCGACGCGACGGTGGGGCGCGCGGGCCGTGCGCCGGGCCGACCCGGGCCGGTGGCGGCCCTAAGATGCACGGGCCTGCCGCTACCGGTCCGCCGATGCAACACCAGCCCCGCCCGATCGCCCGTCACTTCCGCCAGATCCTGACCTGGCCGCTGCAGCTGGTCGGCGATCCGAACGCGCTCGCGCCGCAGGCGTGGTGGGAGCAGCTCGCGGCGATCACCACGGACAACCCGTGGCAGCCGCTCGACGACGAGTTCAGCGACGAGTCGCCCGAGCTGCAGGAGCGGCACTACCGGGAGTTCGTGACCTTCCTGCCGCACGTGCAGCGCTTTCTGTACGGGCAGGGCAGGTCGCCGGCTGCGCGTCCGGGCTATGGAGAGTCGCCGATCCGGGTGTTCAGGCGGCACGACATCGCGCAGTTGCGGCTTTCGTACGACGACGGCGCAAGCGTGGACTTCGCGATCCAGCACGTCGACCTCTACTTTTTCTACGACATCGACGTGATGATCCTCGCGCTCGAGTTCCATGCGAACGACCTGCCGCTCGACCGCGTACAGGACACCCTGTTTCGCTTCGGGCGCTCGTTTCCGACCGGGTGGGACGAAGACGGCACCGCGACGCACTGCATGCCGGGCGTCCAATGGCTCGGCCGCGACGGCCAGGTGCAGTGCGAGAGCGACTTCCTCGAGCGCGAGCGATACCTCGCCTACGCCGGCGAGCATCGGAGCGCGTCGGTCGGCACGCACTGGCAGTTCCTGCTCGAGCCGATGGTCCAGCATTTCTCGAACAAGCCGGGCGCACTACGGTACCGGCAGCTCGAATACCACCGCATTCCGCGGATGACCTACCTGTCGTTCGACGACCCGTTCGCGATCGAGCGCGACGACTTCTACCGTCTCGCGCTGAACACGCGACCCGACGACGGAAAGGGGCTCGAGATCAGCGAGCGCGCGCTCGTCGAGGCAGAGGAGGCGTTCTACTACGATCGGTTCTGGATGCCCGACCGCGCGAGCCTCAAGGCGTCGACCCGCGTGATGTGCAACGGGCACGCGCTGACGATGGTCGGCTCGGCGCGCGATCCGCGCTACATCGACGTCGAGCACGGCCTGCTCGGCCAGTTCCGCCACCAGTACTTCCTCGTCACGCTGATCGCGCACTTCCACAAGGCGGCGCTGCTGCTGATCTCGGACCGGCAGGTCGTGTCGGTATCGCGGCTGCAGCCCGACGATCCGGATTCCGTGCGGCGCTTCAAGCGCAACGTGCGCCGCTCGCTCGAGACCTTCCTGCGCTTCAACCACCGGTACTGGTTCCACGAGCTGTCGAACCAGGTGATGGCGCGCGACCTGTTCCGCCTGCTGAGCAGGCACCTTCGCAACGACGAGCTGTTCGCCGAGGTGCGCGAGGAGGTGCTCGACATGAGCCAGTACCTGGACAGCGACGACTCGCGCCGGCAGGCCGAATCGGTGCTTCGGCTCACGGTCGTGACGATCTTCGGCATGATCGGGACGATCGTCACCGGCTTCCTGGGCATGAACCTGTTCGCGCTCGCCGACATGCCGTGGCCCGACCGGGTCGGCATCTTCGCGATCGTGCTGGTGCCGTCGATCCTGATCACGTTGCTGACGGTGCAGAATTCGCGCGCGCTGTCGGCGATGCTCGACACGATCGGGAACGACCGGCTCGACTGGAAGGCGCGGCTCGCGCTGATCGCGAAGGGCTATCGCCGGCGGCGGCTGCGAGGCGGCTAGCCATCATGGTCGCCCGGCGCGACCGGCGGGCCACGAGGGCTAGCGCGGGCCGGTCTCAGGCGCGACGCGGAACGCCTCGACGGCGCGAACCAGCGCCCTGGCCTGTTGCCCGAGGCTTTCGGCGGCGGCCGCGCTCTGTTCGACGAGCGCCGCATTCTGCTGCGTGACCAGGTCCATCTGACCGATCTCGCGTCCGACCTGTTCGACGCCCAGTCGCTGCTCGATGCTCGACTGGCTGATCGCGTTGACGATCTCGCCGACCTCCTGCACCGACGCGACGATACCCGCCATCGCCTCGCCCGCCCGTGCGACCTCCCGCGACCCGTCGCCGACGCTGGCCGTGCTCTCGACGATCAGCGCGCGGATCTCGCGCGCCGCCGCGGCGCTCTTCGCGGCGAGCGTGCGCACCTCGGTCGCGACGACGGCGAAGCCGCGCCCCTGTTCGCCCGCGCGGGCGGCCTCGACGGCGGCGTTGAGCGACAGGATATTCGTCTGGAACGCGATGCCGTCGATCACGCCGACGATGTCGCCGATGCGGCGCGACGAGTCGTTGATCGCGTCCATGCTGCGCGCCAGGTCCGACATGACGTCGCCGCCGCGTGCCGCGAGCGCACCGGCGGCCCGCGCGAGCTGGTCCGCGTGCCGGGCGTGCGCCGCGTTGCCCTGCGCGGTGCCGCCCAGCGCGTCCATCGACGCCACCACCTCGCCGAGGCCGCTCGCCTGTCGCTCGGTGCGGGCGGCGAGATCGGCGTTGCCCTGCGCGATCTCGTGGCTCGCGGTCGCGACGCCGGCCGAGATCCGGCGCACCTCCGAGGCGAGCGTCGTGAGCGAGCGCTGCATCTCGCGCAGGCGCGCCATCAGGCTCGTGTCGTCGCGCGCGTCGACCGGCACGTCGATCGCCAGGTTGCCGCGCGCGACCTCGGCGGCGATGGCCGCCGCCGTCGCGGGTTCGCCGCCGGTCATCGCCCATACATGCCTGCGCACCCATCCGCCAAGCGCCCACAGTACCGCGAAGGTGCCGACCAGCGCGCCGAGCAGGAGCCAGCGGATCCAGGCGGACGTCGCCTCGTGGTGGGCGATCGACGCGTCGGCGAACGCGAGCGACTTCGCGACGGTCTCGTCGACGCCCGCGCGGTGCCGGCGATACAGGCCGTCGAGCGACGGCAGCGCCGCCGCGACCTCGGCGCGGCTGGTCGCGCGCGCGAAGAGCGCCGAAGCCGCGTCGATGAACGCGCGGCCGGCATCGTGCTGTTCGCCGAGCAGCGACGTCTCGAGCCCGTACGGCGGATGGCGGGTCCAGTACTCGACGCGTGCCCCGTACTCGCCGGCGAGCCGCTTCGCTTCGGCGGCAGCGGCGTCGAGGGTCATCGTACCCTCGGCCGCCTCGGACACGACGAGGCGCAGCTCGATCAGGTACATGGGCGGCGGGAGGATGTCGGCCGTCACGTCCTTCGCGACGAAGGCACGCGTGACCGCGGTCGCGGCGCGCTGGTTGCCGAGGATCGCGACCAATGCCATCAGCGCGGCCATCGTCAGGCCGCTCGCGATCAACAGCGTGAGACTGTGTCGCAGCGATTTCATCGGGCGAGCGCCGGGTCGGACCACCGGCTGGTGGCACGCCCAGTCTGGCGCCGCCGGGCGCCGGACGATCCAGCGATCAGCGCCCGGTTCGGTGGCCTTCTTCGCCGGGCGGCCCGCCGCGCCCGATCGAGCCGATCGCGACCAGTGCCAGCGCGAGTCCGGTCACGACGAAGGTGCGCGCGTGGCCGTCGAGCGGCGATGCCGGATCGGTGAACGCGCGATCCAGCGCGAACAGCAGCAGGGCGCCGCCGATCACGCCGGCGAGCCGGGTGACGTTCACCAGCGCGCCGGCGACGCCGCGGGCCGACACGGGCAGCCGGGACAGCGTCAACGTCATGTAGCCGACCTGCGTCAGCCCCAGGCCGGCGCCGGCGAAGAAGAACGCGAGCCCGAGCCCGAGGTCGCCGTCGCGACTGCTCGCGAGGCCGGTGGCGACGAGGCTCGCCGCCGCGATCGCGAGGCCCGCGCGCACCAGCGCGATCGGCGCCAGGTGGCTCGCGAAGGCGGCGCCGGCGAGGCCGGCGGCGAGGGCACCGGCGGGATTCAACGACAGCAGCGCGCCGAGGCGGTCGAAGGACGGCACCGGGCCGCCGGCCGGATCGCCGCCTGCGACCTGCAGCGCCGCGCGCGCGCCGAGCAGGTAGGGGCCGAGCAGCAGGATCGAGAACACCCCGAGGTTGGCCGCGATCCACAGGCCCTGGAGCCGTGCGAAGCCCGGCAGGCGCATCGCGTCGGCGATCGTGCGCATCAGGCTCGTCGGGTGCGGGTCGGCGGTGCGCCGGGGGACGGGCACGGCGGCGATCAGCGCGAGCGCGCACAGCGCGAGCGGCGCGCGGAACAGGAACACCGCCGGCCAGCCCCAGGCGTCGATCAGCACGCCGCCCGCCAACGGGCCGATCGCCGCGCCGGCGCCGAAGGCTGCGACGTAGAGCGACAGCACCCGCGGCTGGAGCCGTGGCGGGAACAGCAGCGTCGCGATCGCCGGGGCGCACGCGAGGCCCAGGCCGACGGCGATGCCCTGGACGAATCGCAGCAGCGACAGGCTCGCGAAGTCGGGCGCGACCGCGCAGGCGACGTGCGTGAGCGCCGCCGCGACCATGCCTGCCATGAATACCGGCTTGTGGCCGCGCAGGTCGCCCAGCCGGCCGAAGGCGAGCGTCAGCGTGATCTGCGCGACGACCCACGGGATCACGATCCAGCGGATCTGGCCGATCGACAGGTCGAAGTCGCGGGTGAGCGCTGGAAACGCGGCGTTCACCGAGGTGTCCATCGAACCGGGCGCGGTGCCGAGGCAGGCGGCGGCGAGCCCTAGGACCGCGAGGCCGGGCGGGCACGGCCAGTCGTCCTCGCGCGGCGCGGCGCGGCAGGCGGGGGCTTGCGCGCCGTCGCGCATCTCAGTCCGGATGAGACCGGGGTCGCGCCATGGCGGCGTCCGCGCGGGCGGTCGCGTCGGCCGCGCGGCGCCGCCGGAGGCGGTCGGTCCAGAACAGGTAGAGGCCGGCGCCGACGAGCAGCCCGATGCCGATCCACGCGAGCAGGTTCGGCAGGTTGCCCCAGACGACGAATCCGATCAGCAGCGCCCAGAGCAGTGCCGAGTAGCGGAACGGGGCGATCACCGAGAGTTCGCCGACCCGCATCGCGCGAATCAGCAGCCAGTAGCCGGTGGCGACGAGCACGGCGGCGAGCCCCAGCAGGCCGAACTGGCGCCAGGACATCGGCGCCCAGCCCTGCACGAGCGACCAGGCGCCGGCGAACAGCGCCACCGAGATCGAGTTCGCGAGCATCACGATGCTCGCCGGTATGCCCGGCGGGATGAAGCGCGTCATCACGTCCCGGATCGCGTGCAGCAGCGTCGCGCCCAGCGCGATCAGCGCGAACTCGTTGAAGCCCTCGGTCGCCGGCTGGATGATCGCGAGCACGCCGGCGAAGCCCACGCCGGTCGCGAGCCAGCGGTCGACGCCGACCCGCTCCTTGACGAGCACGACCGCGAGCAGCGTGATGAACAGCGGCGACGCGAGGTTGATCGCGGTGGCATTGGCGATCGGCAGGTGGAACAGCGCGTACAGGTAGAGCGTCGAGCCGACGGCGTCGATCGCGGCGCGAGCGAGCACGTAGCGGTGCAGCAGGGCGCCGAAGCCCGGCGCGGCGCCGCCGGTGTCGCCGCCGCTCGCTGCCGCCATGCGGGCCCGCTCCGGCCCGACGATCACCAGCACCGCCAGCGTCGACGCGACGAGGCTGCGGACGCAGATCAGCTGCCCTGCGGGCAGCGACTCGGACACGTGCTTGACGAGCGAATCGTTGAGCACGAACGCCGCCATCGCCAGCGCGATCAGGCGGATGCCGCGCCGGTTCGCGACGTCGAGGGCGGACATGCGTGCTGCGCCTGGGGCGTCGGGTGCGGTCAAGGCGGTCTCGCCGGCGGGCGCGGTCGGACGAAGGGCGGGTAGGCGGGCAGCGGACGGACGGAGCGCCGGGCAGCTGGGCGGGTGGTCGGACGGCCGGCCGGGGAGGGCGCCGGCACTGCTCGGCCATGGTGCCCGATTATGGGCCAGCCGCCGACGCGCGCCGCGGTCGCGCGGCACGAATCGACACGACGGACCGCTCAGCGTCGCCTGCAACGGACACGGCGTGCACAAGGCGGTCGCGCGGTGCTGCCGGCCGACTGCCCGCGCTGATAGCATCGGCGCCTCGTCGATCGCCGGCCGGACAGGCCCGCCGATTGCCCGTCGCTCCCCGCGACCCCCCCGTCCCCTGTCCGGGCCTGCACGCCGTGAATGCGTTCCTGACGTCGCTCGACCCGATGTTCGTGACCGAGCTGCTCGCGATGGGCGCCGTCGCGGGCTTCCTGGCGGGCATGTTCGGCATCGGTGGCGGCATGCTGATGGTGCCGTTGCTGATGCTGATCTTCGGCGCGCGCGGCTTTCCTGCCGCGCACGTGCTCAAGATCGCGGTGGCGACGTCGCTCGCGACGATCCTCTTCACGTCGGCCGCCTCGGTGCGCGCGCACCAGGCGCGTGGCGCGGTGCGCTGGGACATCGTCCGCTGGCTCGCGCCGGGCATCGTCGTCGGCGCCTGGGCAGGCGCGCAACTCGCCCGCGTGATGCCCGCGCGCCTGCTCGCGCTGCTGTTCGCCGTCTTCGTCGGCTACTCGGCGCTCCAGATGCTGATCGATCGCAAGCCGAAGCCTTCTCGCGAGCTGCCGGGCGCGGCGGGCCTGGGCGCGACCGGCAGCCTGATCGGCGTGCTGTCCGCGCTCGTCGGCGCCGGTGGCGCCTTCGTGTCGGTGCCGTTCATGATCTGGTGCAACGTGCCGATCCACCACGCCGTCGGCACGTCGGCCGCGCTCGGGTTCCCGATCGCGCTCGCCGGGACCGTCGGCTACGTGATCGCCGGCTGGAACCTGCCGTCGCTGCCGGCGGCGGCGGTCGGCTTCGTGTACCTGCCCGCGCTCGTCGTGATCTCGATCGCGAGCATGGCGATGGCGCGCTACGGCGTCGCGGTCGCGCACAAGCTCCAGATGCGCCAGTTGCGCCGGCTGTTCGCGGCGCTGCTGGTGGTGCTGGCCACCGTGATGCTCGCCAAGGCGGTGAACGCGTGAATCCCGGCACCGTCGTCCGGCCCTCGGTGTGTCCGCACGACTGCACCAGCACCTGTGCGCTCGACGTCGAGCTGCTCGGTCCGGCGCGGATCGGGCGCGTCCGGGGCGCCCACCGCAACGACTACACCGCCGGCGTGATCTGCGAGAAGGTCGCCCGCTACGCCGAGCGCATCCACCATCCGCAGCGGCTGCTGTATCCACTGCGCCGGGTCGCGCCCAAGGGCGTGCAGCGGCGGGCGATCGGGCCGGACGGTGGCGACGCCTTCGTGCGCATCGGCTGGGACGAGGCGCTCGACGCCGTCGCGCAGGCCTTCGTCGACAGGACGGGGCTGCACGGACCGCAGACCGTGTGGCCCTACTACTACGCCGGCACGATGGGTCTGGTGCAGCGCGACGGCATCAACCGGCTGCGCCACGTGATGGGCTGGTCGCGCTGGCAGTCGACGATCTGCGTCGCGCTCGCCGACGCCGGCTGGATCGCCGGCACCGGCGCCAAGCGCGGGACCGATCTGCGCGAGGTCGGCGAGCACTCGGACCTGGTGGTGATCTGGGGCGGCAATCCGGTGAACACGCAGGTCAACGTGATGACGCACGTGATGCGCGCGAAGAAGCGCGGCGCCACGCTCGTCGTCGTCGACCCGTACCGGACCGGCACCGCCGAACGCGCCGACCTGCACCTGGCGCTTCGCCCGGGCACCGACGGCGCGCTCGCGTGCGCGGTGATGCACGTGCTGTTCGCCGAAGGCTTCGCCGACCGGGACTATCTTGCGCGGCACACCGACGCGCCCGGCGAACTCGAGGCGCACCTCGCGACCCGCACCCCGCAGTGGGCATCGTCGATCACCGGGCTCGAGGTCGAGCGGATCGTCGCGTTCGCGCGCCTCTACGGCGCGACCCGCAGGAGCCTGATCCGCTGCCACCACGGGTTCTCGCGAAGCCGAAACGGCGCGGTGAACATGCACGCCGTCAGCTGCCTGCCGGCCGTCACCGGGGCCTGGCAGTGGCGCGGTGGCGGGGCGATCTACGGCCAGAACGCCGTGATGCCGATCGATCGCACGCTGATCGAGGCGACCGATCGCATCGACCTCGGTGTGCGTGCGCTCGACCAGTCACGCCTCGGTCCGATTCTCACCGGCGACGCCGCGGCGTTGCACGGCGGGCCGCCGGTGAGCGCGATGCTGGTGCAGAACACCAACCCGGCCGTCGTCTGC
Organism: Lautropia sp.; assembly: GCA_050248115.1. Classification (GTDB taxonomy): domain Bacteria; phylum Pseudomonadota; class Gammaproteobacteria; order Burkholderiales; family Burkholderiaceae_E; genus Lautropia. The sequence goes on along the minus strand of JBFWSZ010000001.1, from coordinate 789,061 downwards.
CCCGAGTCGCACCGGGTGCGCGCCGGCCTGTCGCGCGAGGACCTGTTCGTCTGCGTGCACGAGCAGTTCATGACCGAGACCGCCGCGCTGGCCGACATCGTGCTGCCGGCGACGATGTTCCTCGAGCACGACGACGTCTACACGGCCTCGGGCCACACGGTGCTCCAGGTCGCGCGCAAGCTCGTCGAGCCGCCGGGCGAGTGCCGCGAGAACCACCGGGTGATCGTCGACCTGGCGCGCCGTCTGGGCGCGGCGCACCCCGGTTTCGACATGAGCGCCTGGGAGATGATCGACGCGACGCTGCGCCGCTCGGGGCTGCACGACGCGCAGCGCAACCTCGACGATGGCGGGCAGGACCTGGCGCTGCCCTTCGAGACCGCGCACTACCTCGACGGCTTCGCGTGGCCGGACCGGCGCTTCCGCTTCAAGCCCGACTGGGCGCGGTACGGCGAACGCGGCGCGCAGATGCCGGTGCTGCCCGACCACTTCGACGTGATCGACCGGTCCGACGCCGACAAGCCGTTCCGGCTGGTGACTGCTCCGGCGCGGACCTTCCTGAACACGACCTTCAACGAGACCCCCGGCTCGCTGCGCCGCGAGCGGCGTCCGACGCTGCTCGTGCATCCGGCCGACGCCGCGGCGCTGGCGCTGGCCGAGGGCGATGCGGCGACGATCGGGAACGAGCGCGGCGCGGTCGGCGCCGCCGTCGCGCTTCGCGACGGCCAGCAGCGGGGCGTGGTCGTGCTCGAGGGCCTCTGGCCGAACCACGCCTTCGACGGCGGGATCGGCGTCAACGCGCTGGTGTCGGCCGACCCCGGCTGGCCGGCCGGCGGTGCGGTGTTCCACGACACCGCGGTGTGGCTGCGCGCGGGCGGCGAAGGCGGTGGCGGTGGTGCCGGTGATGGTGTCGGTGGTGGTGGCGTCCCCGGCGCCTCCGATCGCGCCGACGGCGCCCCGGGCTGAGCAGACCCCAGGCCGTCCCTGGCGGCCCGGGTGCGGGCCTGTCGGCCCGATTGCCGGGCATTCGCATCGTGGCAGCGCGCACCGCTTCGGCGCCGCCGGCGTCACCCGCGTGTCGGTTTTTCCGACTACCATGCCTCGCGCCCGATTGCAGAATGCCGGTGCGGGATCGGCCCGCGAGGGGTTCTCAGGACATGACGCTCGACAACTGGCTGACCGAGCTTTCGCGGTTGCCGCTGCAGGCGATGGCCATCCTGCTGGCGGTGTTCCTGCTCGGGTTCCTCGCCGGCGTCGCCTACGGCCGCCGCCAGGTCGCCGCCGAGCGTCAGCGCTCGCGCCGCCGGCGCATCAAGCGGGAGGCGCGCCAGGCGTTCCAGGGCGACGACACCGAAGACTGGAACACGCGGTTCGTGCCGCAGGCGGACGAAACCGCGCCGCGCCAGGCGCCGGCCGCCGGGCGCAGGTCCAAGCCGGTGCCGGCAGGTTCACCCGCCGCCGCGCCGCCGACCGAGATCGTGCTCGCGAGCAAGGCCGATCCCGAGTCGCGCCATGCGTTCCGCGTGGTCGCGAAGCCGATCCGCGTCGAGGCGAGCCTGCGCGTCAAGTACCTGGACCACGACGGCGTCGGCAGCTACCGCTCGCTGAGGGTGCAGGCCTTCGGCAACGACAATGGCGAGACGCTGCTGCTCGCGCACTGCTCGCTGCGTGGCGAGGTGCGCTGCTTTCATCTGTCGCGGATCCTCGCCTGCGTCGACAAGACCGATGGTCACGTGGTCGACGACCTGCACGACTACCTGAAGCGCGCCGCGGCGACGACGGTCAACGTCTGAGCGCCTCGCCGTCGTGCCGGACGACGAAGTCGCCGCGCGCGAGCTCGTCGAGCGCGTTGATGCCCAGCATGCCCATGTCGCGCAGCACCTCGGTCGAGAGCAGGCCGATCGCGTGCGCGGCGCCGTCGAGGCCGCCGACGGCGCTGGCGTACGCGAAGGGGCGGCCGACGAACACGAAGCAGGCGCCGAGGGCGAGTGCCTTGATCACGTCGGTGCCGCGGCGCACGCCGCTGTCGATCATCACCGGGTAGCCCGGGCACGCGGCGACGATCGCCGGCAGCGCGTGCAGCGGTGCGATCGTGCCGTCGAGCTGGCGGCCGCCGTGGTTCGACACGATGATGCCGTCGACGCCGGCGTCCCGGGCGATGCGGGCATCGTCGGCACGCATGATCCCCTTGACCACCAGCGTCCCCTTCCACTGTGCGCGGATCGCGCGCAGGTGCGCCCAGGTCAGGTGGCCGCGATCGGAATAGTCGCGCAGCACGTTCGGCGACAGGATCGGCACGCCGCGGGTCGCATAGTTGTTCTCGAAGTGCGGCATGCCGTGGCGCGCCAGCGTCCGCAGGAAGGTGCCCACGAGCCAGCGCGGGTGCGTGATGCCGTCCCACGCGAGGCGCAGCGTCGGGCGAAGCGGCGTCGAGAAGCCGCTGCGAAGGTTGTTCTCCCGGTTCGCCGCGACCGGCATGTCGACCGTGACGACGAGCGTGCCGAAGCCGGCCGTCGCGACCCGATCGATCAGCGCCTCGATCTGCGGCGGGTCGCCGGGGAGGTAGGCCTGGAACCAGGTGTCCGGGCTCTGCGCGGCGACCTCCTCCAGGCGGATCAGCGAGGAGCCGCTCATGATCATCGGCACCGACGCGTCCTGCGCCGCCTTCGCGAGCACCAGGTCCCCGCGGTAGGCGCACAGGGCGGCCAGACCCATCGGTGCGATGCCGAAGGGCGCGGCCCAGGTGCGGCCGAACAGCGTCGTGCGCATGCTTCGCGCGGCGATGCCGACCAGCACCTTCGGCGCGAAGCCGAAGTCCTCGTAGGCGTCGCGGTTCAGTTCGATCGAGCGATTGCGCTCGGCCGCGCCGGCGACGTAGCCGAAGATCGGGCGCGGAAGGAATCGCCTGGCAGCCGACTCGAAGTCGTCCAGGCACAACAGGTGTCGCTTGTTCATCGGGGCGCCGGCGGTGGCGGGTTCATGAGCGTCGCTCGAGGGCGGCCATTGTCGCAGGCTCGCGAGGCTCAGCGCTGCCCGGTCGCGAGCGCGTAGCCGATCAGCCCCGAACCCACACCGCATCGGTTGTCCAGCCGTCGTACAGCAGCCAGCCGATCCAGATCGCCACGCCGCCCATCACCAGCGACTGCACCAGCGCGAGCCCGCCGGTCGTCACGCGCGTCCGCTTGCGCCGTGCGCCGCGACGCCGCGCGGCGCCGACTGCGCCGGAAACGGCGGTCCCGCGAGCGAATGGCGCGCGCGCGCGATCAGGATGCCGAGGTTCTCGTCGTAGCCGGTCCGGGTCGCGACGCCGATGCTCGCGCCGAGCCTGAGCGGTACGCCGGCCGACGGGGTGTCGAGCGCCACTGCCGCGATGCGCCGTTGCAGCGAGCGCGCCACGGCCTGCGCGCGCCGGGCGTCGGCGCCGGGCAGCAGGATCGCGATCAGCCGGCCGTCGAGGCGCCCGACGACGTCGTAGCCGCGCAGCCGCGACACGCACGCGTCGGCGACGCACGCGAGCGCCCGATTCACGGTCTGCACGCCGTGCGTGCGATGGATCGCGGCGACGTCGATGGGGTCGACGAGGATCAGCGAGATCGGGCACTGCATGTCGACGGTCCGGACCAGCTCGCGACGCGACTGCGAGATGAATTCCGCGCTGTCGTACAGTCGCGTCAGCGGGTCGCGGCCCCGCAGGCCGCGTGCGGCGCGCCCGAGGTCCTGGCGCGCGCGTTCGCGCCTCAGGAGGCCGAGACCGGGAAGCGCGAGCATGCTGCCCGGCAGCAGCGAGGCGACGAGCGCGATCAGCCACCGGGACGGCGCGCCGCGCTGGACGAGCGGCTGCTGCGGTGCGGGCGCGACCCTGCCGCGCCGGCGATGCGTCCAGGGTGCCGGTCCGGCGCCGGCGTCGTTCGTCGTCATGGCCACGTTCGCGTTCCTTGTCGGTGGCGTGTTATCGCAAGCCGGTGCGATGACGTGTGGTGTCGCCGGACGCGCGGTCGGGCACGGATGCCGGGCGGATCGCGCGCCCCGATCCCGTACGATAGCGGTCCGTCCCGCGAGCCGGGGCCCACCCTTTCCTTGGAGCACACGATGAGTCGTTGGACGAGCCGCCGCCAGGCGTTCCGGAAGGTCCTCGAAGGCAGCGCGTGCGTGTATCCCGCGTCCGTGCACGATCCGGTGTCGGCGCGCATCGCCGAGGATATCGGCTTCGAGCTCGGCATGTTCGCCGGCTCGGTCGCCTCGCTGGCGGTGCTCGGCGCGCCGGACCTGATCGTGCTGACGCTGAGCGAATTCGCCGGGCAGGCGCTGCGGATCTCGCGCGCGAGCGAGCTGCCGCTGATGGTCGACGCCGACCACGGCTACGGCAACGCGCTCAACGCGATGCGTACCGTCGAGGAGCTCGAGATCGCGGGCGTCGCGGGGTTGTCGATCGAGGACACCGAGCTGCCGCAGCCGTACGGCGCGGGCGGTGCGGCGTCGATGCTGTCGGTCGAGGCGGGCGCGGCCAAGCTGCGCGCGGCGGTCGCGGCGCGTCGCGACCCGGCGCTCGCGATCGCCGGACGCACCAGCGCGGCTGCGATCGCCGGGGTCGAAGAGGCGGCGAGGCGGGTGCGCGTCTACGCGACGACCGGGGTCGATGCGATCTTCCTGGTCGGCGTGAAGCGCCGCGAGGACCTGCTTCGGATCGTCGACGGATTGACGTTGCCGGTGATCCTCGGCGGCGTGCCGCCGTCGATGGCCGACCGCGACTGGCTCGCGCAGGCCGGCGTGCGGATCTGCCTGCAGGGCCACCAGCCTTTCGCCGCCGCGGCGCAGGCCATCCACGACACGCTGAAGGCCTTGCGAGATGGCGCCGATCCGGCGTCGCTGCCCCGCGTCGCCACCGGCGAGTTCATGCGCCGGGTGTCGCGCGCCGACGTTTACGACGCGGCGACGCGCGAATATCTCGACTGAAGTCGCGAGCGCGCCGGCGGGTGAGGCGCCTAGGCCGGCAGTCGGAAGCGCGCGACCTCGGCGGCGAGGGTGTCGGCCTGTGCCTGGAGCTTCTGCGCGGCGCTCACCGTCTTCTCGACGAGGCCCGCATTCTGCTGGCTGAGCTGGTCGAGTTCCTGGACCGCCTGGCCGACCTGCCCGATGCCCAGCGTCTGCTCGCGCGAGCCTTGCGCGATGTCGCCCAGCAGCTGGCTCACCCGCTGCGACGCGGCGACGATCTCCTCGATCGTCGTGCCGGCCTTGCGCACGACGTCGGCACTTGCCTCGACCTGGCCGACGCTGTCGCCGATCAGTGTCTTGATCTGGCGTGCGGCGTCGGCGCTTCGCTGCGCGAGGGTGCGCACCTCGCCGGCGACGACGGCGAAGCCGCGCCCCTGGTCGCCCGCGCGCGCCGCCTCGACCGCGGCGTTGAGCGCGAGGATGTTGGTCTGGAACGCGATGCCGTCGATCGTGCCGATGATCTCGGCGATCCGGTTCGACGACGCGCGGATCGCTTCCATCGTCGAGATCACCTCGGCCATCGCCCGGCCGCCGGCGGCTGCGACCTGCGCATTGAGGCCGGCGACGCGCGACGCCTCCGCGGTGTGGTCCGAGGTACTCTTGACCGTCGCCGAGATCTGCTCCATCGATGCGGCCGACTGCTCCAGGTTCGCGACCGACTGCTCGGTACGTGCCGACAGGTCGTTGGCGTCGGACGCGATGTCGCGGCTCGAATGCACGATCTCGTCGCTCGACTGCCGCACCCGCGACACCATCCGGCGCATCGACGCCTGCATGTGCGCGAGGTCCAGCATCAGCACCGCCGCCTCGTCCCTGCCCCACGGCGACGGCGACAGCGTCAGGTCGCCGTCCGCCATCGCGCTCAGGTGCGATCTCGTCTCGCGCAGCCCGCCGTCCATCACGAGGTAGAAGCAGTAGAACATGTAGGCCGCGATCGACATCGCGACCAGGACTTCGGCGATCGTCCACGCGAGGTTGCGCATCGTCACCTCGCGCAGGTCGTCGACGTAGATGCCCGAGCCGACGATCCATCCCCAGGGCTCGAAGCCCTTGACGTAGCTGACCTTGTCTACCGCCTCGGTCTTCCCCGGCTTGGGCCACTGGTAGGGGACGAAGCCTTCGCCGCTCTCGCGCACCTTGCGGACGAAGCCCTGGAAGAGCGCGAACCCGTTCGGATCCCGGTTCGCCGTCAGGTCCGTGCCGTCGAGCTCGGGCTTGATCGGGTGCATGACCATGCGCGGGTGCATGTCGTTGATCCAGAAGTACTCGGCCTTGTCGTAGCGCATCGACGCCAGCATCTGCGTGGCGAGCGTTTGCGCGGCTTGCGTCGTGAGCCTGCCGGCCTTCTCCTCGCTGTGGGCCCAGGCGATGACGCCGTGGGCGATCTCGACGTGCTGGCGCGTCGCCGCCTTGCGCGCCTGCATCGCGTCCCGGTCGCGCTCGTGCATCTGCCAGCCGAGCAGCGCGATCAGCGGAACCAGGAACGCGAGCGACACGATCACGGCCTTGGCGCCGAACCCGATGCGGCGAAAGAGCCTGACCCCGGGTGCCCAGATGCCGTGCCACGCGAAGAACCCGTCGCGGGCGGCCGGTCGTGCGGGCACGCGCGGCCTGGCTGGGCCGCCCTCGGGGCGGTCGGAAGCGTCTGCAGCGGTCATGTATCGATCCGTGAGAGAGAGAGAAGGAGAAGTCAGGCCATGACGTTCGCGCTGCCGGCCGACGCGTGCTGCGGCGTCGGCGCGGCGCCGCTTTTCGGGGCGGACGACGAACGCGCGACAATGGCACCATCATGATGCATCGGTCGGCATCCTGCGATGTGCTGAAATACGGCGCCCCGCCGCCCCAAATCGTCCCAACGGAGAAACCTCCCATGTCCACGGCAGTCACCACGCCGCCCCCGGCCCCGAGCGACGAAGCGCTCGCGCATTTCCAGGCCTCGCTGCGATTCGAGACCGACTGCGCCGACGTGCACGCGGCGATGACCGCCGGCGCACCCGACTTCGTGCTGCTCGACGTCCGCGGCCCGGACCTGTTCAAGGTGGCGCACGTGCCGGGTGCGATCAACATGCCGCACCGCAAGCTGATCGCGTCGACGCTCGCCGCGTGGCCGATGGACACGATCTTCGTCACCTACTGCGCGGGCCCGCACTGCAACGGCGCGCAGCGCGGCGCGATCCGCCTCGCGACGCTCGGGCGTCCGGTGAAGATCATGGTCGGCGGCATGACCGGCTGGATCGACGAAGGCTTCCCGATCGAAACCGCGATCGCGACGATCAAGCGCGGCGATGGCGAATAGCGAGCGCGCACCCGGCGGCGGTGACCGGCCCGGGGCGTCCGGGATGCGCAAGGGACTGTCCACGTACGGCGACACCGAGTTCTCGCTGTTTCTGCGCAAGGCCTTCATCAAGGGCGCTGGCTACAGCGACGCGGTGCTCGAGCGGCCGGTCATCGGGATCGCCGACACCGGCAGTGCGTTCAACCCGTGCCACGGCAACATGCCCGACCTGATCGAGGCGGTGAAGCGCGGCGTCCTGCTCGCGGGGGGCCTGCCGATGTGCTTTCCGACGATCTCGGTGCACGAGAGCTTCGCGGCGCCGACCAGCATGTTCCTGCGCAACCTGATGTCGATCGACACCGAGGAGATGCTCCGCGCGCAGCCGATGGATGCGGTCGTGCTGATCGGCGGCTGCGACAAGACGGTGCCGGCGCAGCTGATGGGCGCGGCGTCGGCCGGGTTGCCCGCGATCCAGCTGATCACCGGCTCGATGCTGACCGGAGCCCATCGTGGCGAGCGCGTCGGCGCCTGCACGGACTGTCGCCGCTGGTGGGGCCGCTTTCGCGCCGACGAGATCGACGAGAACGAGATCGCCGCCGTCAACGGGCAGCTGGTGGCCAGCGTCGGCACCTGCTCGGTGATGGGCACCGCGAGCACGATGGCCTGCATCGCCGAGGCGCTGGGCATGACGATGCCTGGTGGCGCCTCGCCGCCGGCGGTCACCGCCGACCGGATGCGCATCGCCGAGGCGAGCGGCGAGCGCGCGGTGGGCCTCGCGCGCGAGCGCCTGTGCATCGACCGCATCCTCACCGCGGCGGCGTTCGAGAACGCGATGCGCGTGCTGCTCGCGATCGGCGGCTCGACGAACGGCATCGTCCACCTGACCGCGATCGCCGGGCGCTGCGGCTTCGAGGTCGATCTCGCGGCGCTCGACCGGATGGGTCGCGAGACCCCGGTGCTGCTCGACCTCAAGCCGTCGGGTGCACACTACATGGAAGACTTCCACAAGGCCGGCGGCATGGCGACGCTGCTGCGCGAGCTCAAGCCGCTGCTGCACCTCGACGCGCTCACGGTCACCGGCCGCACGCTCGGCGAGGAGATCGACCGGCAGGGCGCGGGATTCGCCCAGGACGTCGTCCGTCCGCTGTCCGATCCGATCCACCGGGAGGGCGGCCTCGCGGTGCTGACCGGCAACCTCGCGCCCGGCGGCGCGATCATCAAGCAGTCTGCGGCGAACGCGGCGCTGATGTCGCACGAGGGCAGGGCGGTGGTCTTCGAGAACCTCCAGGACCTGGCCGAACGGATCGATCGCGACGACCTCGACGTACGTCCCGACGACGTCATCGTGCTCAAGCACATCGGGCCGAAGGGTGCGCCCGGCATGCCAGAGGCGGGCTACATCCCGATTCCGCGCAAGCTCGCACGTGCCGGTGTCAAGGACATCGTGCGGATCTCGGACGGGCGCATGAGCGGCACCGCGTTCGGCACGATCGTGCTGCACGTGACGCCCGAATCGGCGATCGGCGGGCCGCTCGCGCAGGTGCGCAACGGCGACCGGATCAGGCTCGACGTGCCCGGGCGGACGCTGACGCTGCTCGTCGACGACGCCGAGCTCGCGCAGCGCATGCGTGACGATCCGGTCGCCGAACCGCAGGCCGAGCGCGGCTACCGCAAGCTCTTCCTGCAGACGGTCACGCAGGCCGACCTCGGCGTCGACTTCGACTTCCTTCGCGCGGCGCGGATGCGGGGCAGGATCCCGCGCTGAACCGCGGCGCCATTCGACAAGACCACGACATCCAGGAGGAGAGCACCATGAGCCAGACGCCATCCAGACCCGATCCGGCCGCTTCGGCCGCTTCGGCCGCAGCCCCGGCCGCCCCCGTGCCCGGCGAGCGCTTCTCGCTGCTCGCGCTCGAGGCGCTGCACGAGTTCCAGCGCCCGCTCGGCGAACAGATCATGAAGGTGTCGAGCATCGGCCTGGAGGGACCCTACCGGCTGCTGCTGCGCAGCCCGGTGCTCGGCCAGCGCATCTACGACCTGCTCTACTACCTGCGCTGGAACTCCTCGATCCCGATGCGGCTGTCGGAGTTCGCGATCCTGATCATCGGGCGGCACTGGACCAGCCAGGTCGAGTGGTACGCGCATGCGCCGATCGCCGCGAAGGCCGGGCTCGCGCAGTCGATCATCGACGACCTCAAGGCGAGGCGTCGGCCGGCGAACATGCAGCCCGACGAGGCGGTGGTCCACGATTTCCTGACCGAGCTGATCGCGACGCACCGGGTGTCGGACGACACCTTCGCGCGCGCCCGGGCCGTCTTCGACGAGCAGCAGCTCGTCGACCTCACCGCGGTTGCCGGCACCTACGTGATGGTCGCGATGCTGCTCGCGATGGCCGATATCCCGGTTCCCCCCGGCAAGACGCCCCCGTTCGGGCCGGACGGCGCCTGAGCGCCGCGGCGCCCGGGGCCCGGTCACGCTACGGACGCCGCTGCGCCGGCGCGTACCAGCGCGGTGCGCGCTTCTCGTCGAAACTCGCGAGTCCCTCGAGCGCCTCGTCCGACTGGCGCTTGGCGGCGTGCTCGGCGACGAGACGCTCGAAGTCGGCGTCGTCGATCAGCGTGCCGGCGCAGCGCATCGCGCCGAGCTTCGTCCGTGCGATCGAATCGGGCGCCGCGGTCAGCAGCGAATCGATGATCGGCGCGGCCGCCGCGTCGAGCATGCCGGGCTCGCAAAGTTCGTGGACCAGCCCGATCGCCTGGGCGCGGGTCGCGTCGAAGCGCTCGCACGACAGTGCGTAGCGACGGACCTGGCGTACGCCGATCGCCGCGTTGAGCTGCGGGAAGATCACCGCCGCCGTCAGGCCCCAGCGGGCCTCGGAAATCGCGAAACTCGCGGTTCGCTCGGCGACGACGATGTCACAGGACGCGATGATGCCGGTGCCGCCGCCGATGCACGCACCCTGCACCAGCGCGATCGTCGGCTTGCCCGCGCCATCGAGCTGGCGCAGCGCGAGTGCGGTGGCGCGCGAGACCGCGAGGTTCGCCGCATCGTCGCCGCGCGGTATCGAGCGGATCCACTGCAGGTCGGCACCTGCCTGGAAGTGCCTGCCGTTGCCGCGGATCACGATGGCGCGCACGGCGGCATCGCCCGCGAGCGCCGGCCCCGCCTTCAGCAGCCCGTCGATCATCGCGCCGTCGTAGGCGTTGTTGACCGCCGGTCGGTTCAGCGTGATCGTCGCGATGCCGCGGGCGTCGATCGAGGTCAGCACCGGTGCGTCGGGCGATTGGGTGTTGGGGGTGTCGGTGGACATCGTCGCGCGCTCGCGTGGTCGGGAATGGATGCGGGCAGTCGCCGTTCGCGCTATTCCTCGAGGATCGAGCGCAACATCCACGCGGTCTGCTCGTGGACCGTCAGGCGCTGCGTCAACAGGTCGGCGGACGGCTCGTCGCCCGCCTTGTCCACCAGCGGGAAGATCTCGCGCGCCGTGCGCGCGACCGCTTCGTGTCCTTCCTTCAGGATTCGGACCATGTCGAGCGCCTTCGGCACCTCGGCGGGCGCGTCCGGAATCGAGCTCAGGCTGCCGAACTGGCCGTACGATCCAGGCGCCGCGTGGCCGAGCGAGCGGATTCGCTCCGCGATCGGATCGACCGCGTTCCACAGCTCGGTGTACTGCGTCATGAACATCGCGTGAAGGGTGTTGAACATCGGCCCGGTGACGTTCCAGTGGAAATTGTGCGTCGTCAGGTAGAGCGTGTAGGTATCGGCGAGCAGGCGGCTGAGGCCGTCGGTGATCGCCTTGCGATCGGCCGGCGAGATACCGATGTCGATCGACTGCCCGTTCCTGGATGCCTTCTTCGAATGCTTGTCGCTCATGTCGTGCTTCTCCCCTGGACCGTTGCCGCCGTGCTTCGGCGTATGGGCTCAATCGTAAGCCATGCCGTCGGCCGGTTCCAATTCATTGCATGGATCGCCGCGATCGATCCGCGCTATCCGCTGCCAGCCCGACACCTTGCCCGACGCGTGCAAAATCGCATGGCGTCGTCGCCGCGGCGTGCGCGTCGCGCCCCGGCGTGCGGTATTGCACACCCGTGGGCGTCGGCGCGCTCCTAGACTCGGTGACAGCCCGAGTCGGGCGAACGGCGCCGCGAGCGCTGCCTGGAGATCGAACGATGGATGCTGCTGGCCGACCCGTCCACCGACCCGTCCACCAACCGGACGGCGAGACCCGTGCCGGCGCGCGGATCCGCCTGTTCCCCGACTACGTCGCATTCCGGGCGCAGTCGGTGAGTTGCCGCTGCGGCTGGCGCGGCGCCGGTCGCCTCGCCGAGCCGGGGCGCCTGTTCGACATCGGGGTCGAGATCAAGTGCCCCTGCTGCACCGTCCGCCTCGGCGTGGCGATCTTCGCGCCGACGCCGCGCCTGCCATCGCGGGCCGAGGTGCCGGCCGATCCGGCGACCGGCGCCGCGCCGCGGGGGCTGCCAGGCCGGGTCGACTGCCCGGCGCTGGGCAGGATGCTCGACCTGTTCGAATCGATGAGCGCCGACGAACACGCCCGTGCCCACGCGCTGCTCGGCAGCGGGCTCGCACTCGATCGCGACAACTGGATCGCATCCTATTTCGACGGATACTGCAGCGAATCGCTGCCGGCGGTCCTCGAAGGACACCTGCCGGCGGCCTTCGCGCGCGTGCGGAGCTGAGCACCGGCGCGGCCGGCGACGCGCGTTGCCGGCGCGGCACGGGCGACCGCGTGTCGTCGCGCAGGCCTAGTCCCCGAGCGCCGACCGCGCCCCGGACTCGATTGCCTTCATCGCGGTCGCGAGGCCCTCGAGCATCGGCGCGTCGAACTGGCTGTGCCCTCCCTGCGCCGCCCAATGCAGCCGGGCGCCGTGGATTGCGGCGGCGAGCCGGAACGCATTGATCGGGCGGCAGATCCAGTCGAGCCTGCCCTGCAGGATGTGGACCTCCAGGCCTGCGAGCCGACCTGCCGCGCCGATGAGAGCGGCTTCGCCCAGGAAGCAGCGATGCCGCAGGTAGTGCGCCTGCACCCGGTAGTAGTCGATCAGGTTCGAGCCGGCGGGCGCGACGGTCGATGCATCGTCGGCCGACGGGGCAGGCGACGGGTCAGCCGCCGCGCCGGGCCGCGACACCGCCGCTTCCCAGGCTGCCCAGGCGGCGCAAGCCAGCGCGGGTGGGCATCCCGTGGGGCCCGGGTCGTCGAGCATGGCCGTGCACAGTCGGGCCAGGACCCTGAGGCCGCTGCCCGGGCGCACCGGATCCAGATCGAGGCCAAGCGTGGCGGACAGCGACGCCCACCTATCGGGCAGCAGCGCGCCGGCCCCGCCGAAGAACCAGTCGAGGTCCGCGTCGCCGGTGAGAAAGGGCGCGCGCAGGATCAGCGCTTCGCAGGCGTCGCGGTGCGCGGCTGCCCACGCGATCGCGAGGCTGGCGCCCCACGAGCCGCCGTAGACGATCCACCGCGTGATGCCGAGCCGGGCACGGATCCTTTCGATGTCGGCCACGAGCCGTGAGGTGTCGTTCGCGCGGATCTCCCCGCGCGGGCGGCTGCGCGCGCAGCCGCGCTGGTCGAACACGATCGTCCGGTAGCGCGCCGGGTCGAACAGTCGCAACTGCGCCGACGTGTAGCCCGCGCCCGGACCGCCGTGCAGCAACAGCACCGGACGGCCTGCCGGCGCGCCGCACTGGGCCAGATGCAGCGCGTGCCCCTCGCCGACGTCGATCGACTCGGACGCGAAGGGCACGATCGGCGGCCAGGGCAGCGTCGGCATGGGCCGCCATGGTAAGGGACGCGCGGCGAGGGCTCCGCTTGCCGTGGCGCTCGGCGCGACCTGGCCGCGATTGCGTTAATTAACCGCCTGGTGCAACATGGCCCGCATGCGTGCCCACGATGCCTCGATCGCAAGCGCCCCAGCGCCCGGCGCGCCCGCAGAGCCCGCACGCGCCTCTCGAGACCCCGACCAGACGCGTGCGCGGATCATGCAGGCCGCTGTCGAAGAGTTCCACGCCGCCGGCCTGGGCGGCGCGCGGGTCGATCGCATCGCGGCCAAGGCCGGCGTCAACAAGCGCATGCTGTACTACTACTTCGGCTCCAAGGACGACCTGTTCCTCGCCGTGCTCGAGGCGACCTACGAGCGCATCCGCGGGGAGGAACGCGCGCTGCGGCTCGAGGAACTCGACCCGCCCGAGGCGATCCGGCAGCTGGTGTCCTTCACGTGGCACTACTACCTGCGACACCCGGAGTTCCTCACCCTGCTCAACAGCGAGAACCTGCACGCCGGGCGACACCTCAAGCGCTCGGACAAGGTGCGCTCGATGCACTCGCCGTTCGTCCAGATGATCGACGACGTGCTCGAACGGGGCAGGCGGGCCGGCGTGTTCCGGGCGGGTGTCGACCCGGTGCAGCTGTACATCTCGATCGCCGGCCTGTGCTATTTCTACCTCGGCAACCGGCACACGCTCACCACGATCTTCGACCGTGACCTGATGCTGCCGAAAGCGCTCGCCGAGCGTCTCAGTCACATGACCGAACTGGTCCTCGGGTACCTGCTGAAATAGGCTTGCCGTACGCGAGGCGGGCGCATTCCGGCCGTGCCGCGCGCTGCCTCGGCAGCATCCTGCTGCTCATCGTTGCTAAGCGGCGTCGGTTGAATTATGCTCACCGAAGTAACCGGACGGTTAATACGCTGGCGGCTTGCGCTGCGCGCACCCGGTGCGATCGGTCGCCTGCGAAACGCCCGGGCGCCGTCCTGAGATTTCGAACCCATCGGAGGAGACCCGAATGTCCGTCGACAACACCTCGTCAGTCCGTCCCGCCCTCGTGTGTGCGCTCGTCGCGGTCGCGGGCCTGTTGCCCTTGGGGGCCGCTGCCCAATGGAAACCCGAGAAGCCGGTGACGCTGATCGTGCCGTGGGCGCCGGGCGGTTCCACGGACCAGGTCACGCGGGTCACCGCCGCCGAACTCGAGAAGGCGCTCGGCCAGAAAGTCGTGATCGTCAACCAGCCCGGCGCGTCGGGTTCGATCGGCACCAAGAACGCGCTCGAGGCGCCGAAGGACGGCCTGACGATGACGGCCGGCGCAGCGAAGGACCTCGGTGCCTACAAGGTTCTGGGCATGCTCGACACGGTGATCCAGGACTGGAACCTGTACCTGAATGTCGCGCACATTTCCGTGGTCGGCGTGAACGCGGCGTCGCCGTACAAGACGATGAAGGATCTGCTCGACGCGATGAAGGCGAAGCCGGGCACCGTGTCGGTCGCCACGGCCGGCGTCGCTTCCGGCGGCTATTCCGCGATGGAGGCGATCAAGAAGGCGACCGGCGTCGACTACAAGCACGTGACCTACGATGGTGGCGCGCCCGCGGTCGTCGCGACGGTGGCCGGCGAGACCCAGGTCACGACGCAACTCGCCGCCGAGCAGGCCGAGATGATCAAGGGCAAGCGCATCCGTGCACTCGCGGTGGTCGGCGACAAGCCGCTCGAGATCGAAGGGGTGGGCACGATCCCGCCGCTCAGCGACTTCGTGCCCGGCTTCAAGGATGCCGTCAACTACTTCGGGATCTTCGTTCCCAAGGGCGTGCCCGCCGAAGTCACCCAGACGCTCGACAAGATCTGGAAGGAAAAGATCATGACCTCGGATGCGCTGCGCAAGTACGCGGCCAACCGCGGCGCGCTGTTCACGCCGATGATCGGCGCCGAGGCGCAGGCGGCGGTGATGCCGGCAATCTCCGACGTCGCGTGGGGCGCGCAGGCATCCGGCAAGGCGAAGGTGTCGCCCGACACCGTCGGGATCCCGAAGCGCCCGTGAGCGCCTCGCGTGCCGGCGAAGATCGCGTGAGCGAGCCGGCGCTGCGGGGTGCCGGCGGGCCGGGGCCGGTGAAGGGGGCGGCCCCGCGCGGCGCCGGCGGCGACCGAGCGGGCGCGGTGCTGTGGGTCGCCACGGGGACCGCGATCGCCGTCGGCGCGTGGCGGATGGACCGGCTCGAGCGCATGCAGATCAAGCCGTGGGAAGTGCCGGGACTCGTGCCCGGACTGCTCGGGGTCGTGCTGGCGCTGCTCGGCGTTGCGCTGTTCCTGCGCGGCGGCGCCCCGGTCGCGACCGTCCCTGCCGCGCCGGCGCCGGACGCCGATCACGGCAGCGGGCGTCGGACCGCGATCGCATCGGGCCTGGCGCTCGTGTACGCGCTGGGCCTCGTCGGCCACGGCATGCCGTTCTGGCTCGCGACGACGATCTTCGTCGCCGCCTTCATCGCGTGGATCGACGGCGAGCGGCAGCGCGCCCTCGGCCGGTCGTTCGCGATGGTGCTGGTGCGTGCGACCGGATTCGGCCTTGCGATCGGCGGCGCGGTCCACCTGCTGTTCGAGCAGGTGTTCCTGGTTCGCCTGCCCTGATTCATGTTCGAGGGCGTCGCGAGCCTGACGCAGGCGATCGTCTCGTTCGCGTCGCCGGTGACGTTGATGTACGTGCTGCTCGCGACGCTCATCGGCGTCGTCGTCGGCGCGCTGCCGGGTCTCACGGCGACGATGGGGCTCGCGCTGATGACGACGCTGACCTTGTCGCTCGATCCCTCGGTCGCGCTGCTGGTGCTGGTCTGCAATTACGTCGGCGCGATCTACGGCGGCAGTCGAAGTGCCATCCTGCTGAACATCCCGGGCACGCCGGCCTCGGCCGCATCCTGCCTGGACGGATTCGCGCTGGCACGCCAGGGGCTGGCGGGCCGCGCGATGGGCATCGCGACCAGCGGTTCGGTCGTCGGCACCTGGATCGGCATGTTGTTCCTCGCGTGGTTCACCCCGGTGCTGGGCGACTTCGCGCTGAGCTTCGGCGCGTTCGAGTTCTTCTGGCTCGCGATCTTCGGCGTGATCGTCTCGGCGACGCTCACCGGCCCCGACCCGCTGAAGGGTTGGATCACCGGAATCGTGGGCTTGTTCGTCGCAACGATCGGGCAGGACGGCATCCACGCGTACGAACGCTTCGCCTTCGACATCCGCGACCTGGCGGGGGGAATCTCGCTGGTGCCGGCGCTGGTCGGCGCGTTCGGCTTCGCGGAAGTGCTGGTCGCGGTGCGCGAGTCTCGCCCGCCGGTCGCGATCAACAGGCTCGATTCGGTCGTGCCGAAGTTCTCGGACGTCTGGCAGTATCGCCGCACGGTCGCTCGAAGCGGCGTCATCGGGACCTTCATGGGCATCGTGCCCGGCGTCGGGGAGGACATCGCCGCGTGGTCGTCCTACGCGGCTGCCCGCCGTGCGAGTCGCGAGAAGGACAAGTTCGGCAAGGGGTCGGTCGAGGGACTGATGGCTGCCGAGACCGGCGACAATGCGTGCGTGCCGGGCGCGATGATCCCGGTGCTGACCCTGCAGATTCCGGGATCCGCCCCGTCGGCGGTGCTCATGGCGGCGATGCTGATCCACGGCGTCAAGCCGGGGCCGATGATCATGATCGAGTCCCCCGGGTTCGTGTACGAGATCGTCGCGATGATGTTCTACGCGTCGCTCGGCATCCTGTTCTACGGCCTCGTGCTGACGCGCCCGCTGATCCAGGTGCTGCGGGTGCCGCCGATGATCATCCTGCCGGTGGTGTTCGTGCTTTGCACGGTCGGCACCTACGCGCTCGCGAGCCGCATGTTCGACGTCTGGGTGATGCTCGCCTTCGGTCTCGCGGGCTATGCCCTGCGCCGCCATGGATACCCCGTCGCTCCGCTCGTGCTCGGCATCGTGCTCGGCGACCTGATGGAAAAGAGCCTGAGGCGCGGCCTGGTGCTCGCCGACGGCAGCATCCTTCCGTTCTTCACCCGGCCGTTGAGCGGCCTGCTCGCGGCAATGCTTCTCGTCGTCGTGCTCTCGCGCGTACCGGTGGTGCGGCGGGGCGTGCACCGCATTTTCGACCGCCGGAGGGTCCATGCAAGCTGACACATCATCGCAGCCGTCGCTGGCGTCTCGCCTCGCGCTGTGCAACGAGGTGATCGCGCAGACGTCGCCGGGCATGAGCATCGCGCTTCGCCAACAGGACTTCCGGCGACAGTGCGAACTTGCCGCGGGGCTCGGCTACACGGCGCTGGAGGTCGCACCGTTCACCTGGGCCGACGATCCGCTTACGCTTGACGGGGACGCGGTCGCCGAGTACGCGCGCATCGCGTCGGGATGCGGGATCGCGATCTGCGGACTGCACTGGCTCCTCGTGTCACCGGCCGGCCTGAGCCTCGTCGATGCCGACGCCGCGGTGCGCGCGCGGACGGCGTCCGCGCTCGTGCGGCTCGTCGAGATCGCGGCAGATGCGGGTGCGTCGTACCTGGTGCACGGTTCTCCGAAGCAACGCAGCGTGCCGGCCGGCATGGCACCTGAGATCGCACGTGCCCACGCCCATGCGGCCTTGGTGCCGGCCACGCGCCGCGCTGCCGAACTCGGTCTTCGATACTGCATCGAGCCGCTCGCGAGGGCAGAGACGGATTTCCTCAACACGGTCGCCGATGCCGCCGAGTTCGCCGCGGCGTTCGACAATCCAGCCTGCATGACGATGATCGACTGCAGTGCCGCCGGGCGTACCGAGCGCGAGCCGGTGCCCGCGTTGATTCGTCGATGGCTGCCGACGGGGTGCATCGGCCACGTGCAGCTCAACGATCCCAACCGTAAGGCGCCGGGCCAGGGCGAGATGGATTTCGGGCCGGTGCTGCAGGCGTTGCATGAGACCGGCTACGATGGCTGGGTGGCCGTCGAACCGTTCGACTACGATCCCGACGGGCCGGGTTGTGCGGCCTATGCAGCTAGCTATCTTCGCGGCCTGTTCCCATTGATCAAGGAGTGATGCCATGACGAGCCTGATCCTGCCATCCTCGACTGCCGCAGGTGTATCCCTTGCGCGCTTCACCTGCAGCGAGCCCCGTCGATTCCCGACGAAGGCGCGGCGACGATTCGATCGTATCGCCTACTCAGCGGCGCACGTGGTGGCCGACCCACTTGCTGCGAACGACCCCTGGATCGACTGCGCGATCGACTGGGACGCGACGATCGAGTATCGGCGACACCTCTGGCGGCTTGGGCTCGGCGTGGCCGAAGCGATGGATACGGCACAGCGCGGCATGGGGCTGGACTGGCCGACGTCGCTCGAGTTGATCCGGCGTTCGATCGACGCGGCGCGCGACTTCGGCGGATCGTCGATCGGCATCGATGCTGCGAGCGCCGTACCGCCGCTGATCGCGAGCGGTTGCGGCACGGATCATCTCGCGCCGGATGCCGTCTGCACGGTCGACGACGTGATCGCCGCATACGAGTTGCAGATGGCCGCGATCGAAAAACTTGGCGGGCGCCTGATCCTGATGGCGAGCCGGGCGCTCGCGCGCGTCGCGAGCGGGCCTGACGACTATCTGCGTGTGTACGACCGGCTGCTTCGCCAGGCGCGAGAGCCGGTGATCATCCACTGGCTGGGCGACATGTTCGACCCGCAACTCGCCGGTTACTGGGGCAGCGCCGATCTCGATGCCGCCATGCGGACGGCGCTGGCGGCGATCGCTGCGAATGCTGCCAAGGTCGACGGCGTGAAGGTATCGCTGCTCGACAAGGATCGCGAGATCTCGATGCGTCGGCAGCTGCCGGCGGGTGTGCGGATGTACACCGGCGATGACTTCAACTATGCAGAGTTGATCGCCGGCGACGGCTATGGCGAAGGTGCGCACGGCATGAGCGATGCACTGCTGGGCATCTTCGATGCGATCGCGCCGGCGGCTTCCGCGGCGCTCGCCGAGCACGCCGACGGCAACGTCGACGCCTTCCATTCGATTCTCGCGCCGACCGTGCCGCTGTCGCGTCACATCTTCAAGTCGCCGACCCGCTTCTACAAGACCGGCGTGGTGTTCATGGCGTGGATCAACGGGCTTCAGTCGCACTTCGCAATGGTCGGTGGGCAGCAGGGCGCTCGCTCGGCCTTGCACTTCGCGGAACTGTTCAGGCTGGCGGACGCCGCCGGACTGCTGTCGGATCCGCCGCTCGCTTGCGATCGGATGAAGGCGCTGATGCGTCTGCATGGTGTCGAGCAGTAGCGCGGCGAATCAGTGTCGAGGCAGTCGGGCCGGTCCGACGGTCACCCAGCGCTCAGGAGCTTAGGATGAGGGATTTTTCCGGCAGTCACGAGGCGATGTCGCTCAACACGGCGACGGTGCGCAAGCAGTGGGATCTGGTTCGCATCGTCGACGAATGTGCGCGTCTTGGGATTCGCAACATTGCCCCGTGGCGCGATCAGGTTGCACACGTGGGCATCGAGCGACTCGCGGCGCAATTGAAGTCTCTCGACATCGGACTCTCGGGATACGTGCGCGGCGGGCTTTTCACGGCTGCCGATGCCGCCGGTCGCCAGGCCGCGCTTGACGACAATCGGCGCGCGCTAGACGAGGCCTGTCGGCTTGGCGCGCCCTGTCTCGTGATCGTGGCCGGGGGTCTACCTGGGGCGTTGACCGGGAACCTGTCGTCTCGTGACATCGCCGATGCGCGCAGACAGGTTCGCGACGGTATTGCCACGCTCCTGATCGATGCTCGTGAACGTGGCATGCCGCTGGCGATCGAGCCGCTTCATCCGATGTATGCGGCCGATCGCGCGTGCATCAATACCCTCGCACAGGCGCTGGACCTGTGTGCCGAACTCGAACCCGCGCCGACGCCGGGCAAGCGCTTTCTCGGCGTCGCCATCGACGCATATCACACCTGGTGGGATCCGTCGCTTCGAGTTCAGGTCGAACGGGCAGGGCGGGAGCAGCGGGTTCTCGCGTTCCACGTCTGCGACTGGTTGGTACCGACCACCGATCTGCTCAACGATCGCGGGATGATGGGCGATGGCGTGATCGACCTCAAGCAATTGCGAGGCTGGGTCGAGGCGACCGGGTTCGACGGGCTGGCCGAGGTCGAGATTTTTTCCAATCGGTGGTGGGCCGAGCCAGGGGAACTCGTTCTGACTACATGCGTCGAGCGCTTCAGGTCTTGCGTCTGAGGCGGTCGCACCTGGTAGTCGGATAGAGGCTCGCTGGCCATCGAAGGCGTTTCGCCAGCCAGTTCGCGCGCCTCCGCGGAGGGATACGATCCTGTCACTCCGACCGAGGCCGCGGCACCCGACCCGATGTCCTCGGGTTCGTCTTCGACGCGATACCCGCACGCAGGGACCACCCTGCCATCGGGGCGCTTGAAGACGCGTTTGCCATGCGAGTCGCGGGATACGGCATAACCGCCTTCGTGAAGCATGTGGTGGTGAGAGCTGCACAGCAGGACCAGGTTGTCCAGACGCGTCTCCCCGCCATCGGCCCAGTGCCGGATGTGGTGTGCATCGACGAACCGGGTGTGCGTGCAGCCGGGAAACGCGCATCCTCGGTCACGCGACCTGAGCGCGCGTCTGAGCGCCGTCGAGACGACGCGTTGGCGGCGTCCGACGGCGAGCGGCTCGCCGTCGTGGTTCTCGACGATCGGTACGAGACTTGCATCGCAGCAGAGCCGTCGGACCGTTTCGATCGGGAGGTCCGACTCGCCTTTCCCGCCAGAGAGCGCGTCCTGGTCGACGTGGATCATCACCTGATGGTGATTGGCAGCACTCGATGACGTGGTGCCGGCCTCGTCGTCATCGAGATAGGTCCTGGCGAGCGTCACTGCCGCGTCGGCCTGAATCGCCTCCCATGGCGTCGCGTCATCCGGTGCACGGTCCTGGGCCGCGCGTTCGGTGCAAGCCCTGTCGATCGCACGTACGAATAGGGCGCCGTCTTCGAGCGGCAACTCGAGCACGATCGTGAGGACGCCGCGGCGCTCGCTTCGCCAGGATCGCAATGATCGCCGCTCGTGCGCGTCGATTGCATCGGCGCGCGACGCGTCGCAGGTGTTGCGACGACGGCGGCAGTGCTGCTCGACCTGCTCCGCGGTCATCGTGCTCGCCATCTCGAGCAGCGATGCCTCATCGTCCAGTTCCGGCGAGCGGGTCAGTGCCCGCACCTTCGAGTAGGATAGCCCACCACCCGCGAACGCTGCCGCCATCAGCGGCAAGGTCTTGAGCGCGTGGGCGACCCGCACGTGCTCGCGCGCCGCGGAAAGTCCGATGTCGCATCGCCAGTGCAGCCATTGAGCGCAGCTCGCGGCGAAGTGCCTGGCCCAGCCGCGTCGCTCGTCGAACTCGCGGATGTCCACGAGCATCTCATAGCACAATGCGTTCATCTTGCGGGCGAAGCCTGCGATCGAGCGCTCGATTTCGTCCAGCGGACGGCCGGTGTCGGATGGGGGCGGTACGCCTGCCGAGTCTGGCACCGCTGCGTCGATCATCGCGTCGTCGGGCGTCGCGCCGAGCGGCACGAACGCGGCGTCGGCGTCGCGTTCGGGGCCTTCGTGGTCGGTCATGGTCGGTCTCTCCGGTGCACTGCGCACGATACTGAGAATATATACAGCATAAGCCCGGCGTCAATCCGACCGATGGCCACCCGAGCCGGTGCCGGTCGATCGTTCGCCCGTCGTGCTTTCCCATCATGGATGTCGCCGCCGCCGGCCGCCGCCGATCCGGACTACCATCGGCCCGAACGCCGTCGTCTCGGCGCAACCGCGCATCGCGCGCACATCAATGATGCAACTCGACCGACCACGCGTGGCCGCCGCGCCAGGGAGTCAAGCGGGGTGAGCGGCGAGAACCCGCCCGACGGGCCGCTCGAACACCACGGTGCGAAGCTCGATTTTCGAGCCGACATGAGCTATGGCGACTACCTGCAGCTCGATGCCCTGCTCGACGCGCAGCGTCCGCGCTCGCCGAACCACAACGAGATGCTCTTCATCGTGCAGCATCAGACCAGCGAGTTGTGGATGAAGCTGATGTTGCACGAGCTGGGCGCGGCCATCGCGCACGTTGCGCGCGACGAGCTCCCGCCCGCGTTCAAGATGCTCGCGCGTGTCTCGAAGATCATGGAGCAGCTCGTGCACGCGTGGGACGTGCTGGCGACGATGACCCCGCCCGAATACAGTGCGATCCGGC
Organism: Lautropia sp.; assembly: GCA_050248115.1. Taxonomy (GTDB): domain Bacteria; phylum Pseudomonadota; class Gammaproteobacteria; order Burkholderiales; family Burkholderiaceae_E; genus Lautropia. Next base: position 766,805 of record JBFWSZ010000001.1, on the reverse strand, counting down.
CGTACCTGGGCAACAGCAGCGGCTTCCAGAGTTGGCAGTATCGGTGTATCGAATTCTCGCTGGGGAACAAGAACGCGGCGATGCTCAAGCCTCATTCCCACAGCCCGACACGGTTGGCTCAGGTCGAAGCGGCCTGGCGCGCACCGTCACTCTACGACGAGGCGCTTCGCCTGCTCGCCCGGCGTGGATTCGGCGTGCCGGCGAGTCGCGTCGAGCGCGACTGGACCAGACCTTACGAGGCGGACGAAGCGGTCGAGCGGGTCTGGCTCACTGTGTACCGTTCGCCGGAAACGCACTGGGACCTCTATCAGCTCGGCGAGGAGCTCACCGACCTCGAAGACGCGTTCAGGCTGTGGCGCTTCAGGCACGTGACGACGGTGGAGCGCGTCATCGGCTTCAAGCGCGGTACCGGCGGCACCCACGGCGTCGCCTACCTGCGCAAGATGCTCGACGTGGTGCTGTTCCCCGAGATCTGGAAGCTGCGAACCAACCTGTAGCCCCCGATGGCATCGATGCTTTCCCTGAACCTGCGCGAACAACGCCGGGCGCTCGATCGGCGCGAGTTCTCGTGTGAAGAATTGATGGCTGCCACGCTGGCGCGGGTCGATGCATTGAACCCGATCCACAATGCGATCGTCGCGCGTGTCGATCCGGAGGCTGCACACACTGCGGCGCGCGCCTGCGATGCGGCACTCGCCGCAGGACCCGTCGATCCGTCGCGCCCGCTGTTCGGCATTCCGCAGGCGGTCAAGGACACGACCGCGACGAAGGACATCGTGACGACCTTCGGTTCGCCGATCTTCAAGGGGTTCAGGCCACCGGCCGACGCGCTGGTCGCGGCCCGGGCACGCGCTGCCGGTGCGATCTTCATCGGCAAGACCAACGTGCCGGAGTTCGGACTTGGCTCGCACAGCTACAATTCGGTCTACGGGGTCACCCGGAATGCGCGTGATCCCGCGCTGTCGGCAGGTGGCTCGAGCGGCGGTGCCGCGGTCGCGGTGGCGACCGGCATGCTGGCGGTTGCCGACGGCAGCGACATGATGGGATCGTTGCGAAACCCGGCCGCGTTCAATCGCGTGATCGGCCTTCGCCCGTCTTTCGGCCTGGTGCCGAATCAGCCGGGCCTCGAGCAGTTCATGCACAGCCTGTCGACCGCCGGGCCGCTCGCGCGCAACGTCGAGGATCTGGCCTTGCTGCTCTCGGTGCAGGCGGGCTTCGAGCCGCGCGATCCGCGGTCGCTCGACGGCACCGGGGAGCGTTTCGCGACGTTCGCGCATTCGCCCTCGCCCGATCCTGCGGATTCGCTGCGCACGCTCGCACGCGGGGGCGGGCGGGCGCGCATCGGCTGGCTCGGCAACCTGGGCGGGCACCTTGCCACCGAAGCGGGCATTCTCGAGGGCTGCGAGGCCGCGCTTGGCGTTTTCGAAGGCCTGGGTTGCGTGATCGAACCGGCGTCGCTGGGCCACTCGCCCGAGTCGGTGTGGGAGGTCTGGCTCACGCTCCGCCACCACCAGGTCGCCGGCGCGCAGGGCGGCAACCATGCGAACCCGGCGCACCGCGCGCTGATGAAGCCCGAACTGCAGTGGGAGATCGAGCGAGGGCTTGCGTTGTCGGCGCAGCAGGTGCACGTCGCGTCGGTCGCGCGCACCGCGTTCTTCCAGCGCTGGATGACCCTCTTCGATGGCGTCGACTTCCTCGCGCTGCCCAGCGCCCAGGTGCACCCGTTCCCTGCGCAGTGGCACTGGCCACGTGCCATCGGCGAGCGGCAGATGGATACCTATCACCGCTGGATGGAGGTCGTGATCCCGGCGACGCTGGCCGGTAGTCCGGCGATTAGCCTGCCGGTGCCAGGGCCAGCGTGCATCGGACTGCAACTGATCGCGGCCCCGCGGCAGGACCTGAGCCTGCTCCGGGCGGCGCGTGCCTATCAGCAGGCGACCGTCGGGCCCGGCGGGTGGGGTGGGCTGCGGCCTTGAGGCGGCCCACGACGCCCGATCGACGCCTCAGGGATGCGTCGGCGGCTCGGGCTCGCGGCGATAGGCGGGAAACAGCCGTGCGACGACCTCCCGTTCGGCCGAGTACGCGAAGCAACTGTCGACCTTGCGCTGCTTCATCGCCTCGTTGCCGGGCTGGTTGAGGAGGGCCAGACGTTCGGGGGCGAGGCCCTGGTAAAGCGCGGTTGCCATCGGCCCGAGCAGTTCGACCACGTGCGTGCACGATTTCACGCCACCCAGCAGTTCGCGCACGCGCCTGTTCCAGCCCGATCCCACGCGTTCTCCTTCGAGGACGGCCAAGGTCTGCGCGGCGCCGGTGCAGATCGGAAACGGCGTCGTCGGCATCGATGCGCTCGCCTCTCTGACGACCAGCGAGGTGTCGACGACCAGCGTCACGACGATGTCGTGAAGCGGCGTACCGGGTGGCGTGTCCTCGTCGGCCAGTTGCCGGCGAAACGGCTGTCGCTTGCGATCGAGCAGGCTGCCCACGACTTCGATGCAGCCATCGCTTCGCCTGTAGACGCGCAGGTCGATCTGGCGGTGGTGGATCTCTTCGCGTTGAATCCCGTTGTCGATCATCGTCGGTACTTGCGATGCGAAGGCATGGCGAGCCGGGATGGACGGTGCTGAAGTCCCTGTGAAGTCATCGCGTCGAGATGTCGGGCAGGCAGGCGTCTCGGCCGAGTCAATGAGGCAGGCAGTGGGCCTCGGCAGGCACGCGCCAGGTCGTGCGCTTCATCAGCCGCGCGTGCATCGGATCGACCGGGTCGCGCCGGTGCATCACGCACGCGTTGTCCCAGATCAGCACGTCGCCTGGTGCCATCTCGTGTTCGCACACGACCTCGGGCGCGCTGCCGGCGGCGAACAGCTGCGCGAGGATGCGCTCGTTGACGGCGTCGTCCAGCCCTTCGATCGCGACCAGCGTTGACGGATCGGCGTACAGTGCCTTGCGGCCGGTCTGCGGGTGCGTGAGCACGACCGGATGTCGGACATCGGGATGCTCGCGCTTGAGCCGCTCGACGCTCGACGCGAGTTCGGACGCCTGGAACACGCCGAGCCGCTTCGCGTAGCTGTACCGGCCCGTGCGTCCGTCGATCAGCGCGCGCACGTCGGCAGGCAGCGACTCGAACGCCAGGTACTGGTTCGCCCAGTAGAAGCGCCCCCCCTTGGGCGGTACTTCGACGCCGTACAGCATCGCGCCGGTGGCCGGGTTCGGACGGAAGGTCTGGTCCGAGTGCCAATCGACTTCCTCGCCGCCGGCGAAGCCGCCGACGGTGCGCCCGTCGGCATACCGCAGCGTGCTGAAGTAGATGATCTCCGGGCGGTACGGCGAAAGGATGTCGGCGCGACTGACGATCTCGCAGCGGCCCAGGCCGCTCGTGAACGCGACCATTTCGTCCTCGGACATCGCCTGACGACGGAACACGAGCACCGCCGCCTCGCGCCACAGGTGGCGCAGTTCGTCCATCGCGCGTGCGTCGTTCACGAGCTCGTGTATCGACGCATCCAGTATCTCGAGCCCGAACGCCCGGTGCAGTGTTCTCGTCTTCAGTGTCATCGTCATCCCTTCGCGCCGATCGGCCGGCGTCCTGGTCAATTGAGCTTGATGTCGGCCTTCCGGATCAGTGCACCCCAGCGAGCCCGTTCGCTGCGCACGAAGGCGTCGAGTTCCTTGGGCGTAGAGCCGCGCGCCTCGAAGCCGAGCGCCATCAGCTTGCGCTCGGTTTCCGGCCTGGCGAGGATCTTGGCCATCTCCTGCGAAAGGGTGTCGATCACGGCGGCGGGTGTGCCCTTCGGTGCAAACAGCGCGTTCCAGGCCGTCACCTGGAAGTCCTTGACACCCTGCTCCGCGACCGAGGGTACGCCGGGCAGCAGCGGACTCGCCTTGGCGGTGGTGATCGCGAGCGGACGCAGTTTGCCATTGGTCGATTGTGCGCGCGTCGCCGTCACCGTGTCGATGGTCAGCGGAACGGTGCCGCCGATCACGTCGGTCATCGCGCTGGCCGACCCCTTGTACGCCACGCCGAACAGCGTCGCGCCGGTTTCCTGCTTGAAGAGTTCGTAGACGATGCGCGCGGTGGTGCTTGGCAACGCGACGTTCAGCTTTCCGGGTGCGGCCTTGTCGGCGGCGATGAGGTCTGCGAGCGTCTTGTACGGGGTGTCGACGTTCGCGGAGATCACCATCGGCAGCATGCCTGTCAGCGTGATCGGTTCGAACTGGCTATCGGGCTTGTACCCGAGGCTCGAATACATGTGTTCGTTCATCGTGTGCGTGGCGACCGTGCCCATCACGAGCGTGTAGCCGTCCGGCGCCGCGTTCGCCGCGAGGGCGGTGCCGATGTTGCCGCCGGCGCCGGGATTGTTCTGCACGACGAAGGACTGACCGAGCGACTTGCTCAGTTCGTCTGCGAAGTAGCGCGTCGCGACGTCGGTGCCTTGGCCCGCCTGGTAGGCCACGATGATCTTCACCGGCTTGTTCGGGTACTTCTGTGCCAGTGCGCCGGTGCTGGCGATGCTCAGCGCGAACGCGGCGGCCAGTGCGATCCGGCGGGCCGGGCCCGCTTTGCTTGCGGTCTTGTTCATGTCAGTCTCCTCTCGTTGATCGGGTCGATCGGTTCACTTTCTCGACGGCAGCGACGCGATTGCGTGTCCTATCGCCGAGCGTTCCCCTTCCTGGTTGACCGCGTTCAGCGCGACGTCGATCAGGTGCTCGCCGTCGGCCTCGTACTTGCGGACGATCTCCCCGGTGACGTACAGCGTGTCACCGACGGGGTTGTGTCGACGGATCTGGCACGACAGCCGCTTGAGGAAGCCGGCGTCGCCGATCCAGTTCGTCATGTAGTGTGCCAGCCAGGAGAAGCGCTCGGGGCCGTAATCGTACTCGTCGGGCACGCCGACCTTGCGCGCGAGATCGGTCTCCCAGTGCACCCGCTCGGGGCAGTCCGGGATGCCGCGGGCATTCTTGATCGCTGCGCCCGGATGCTCGTCGAACAGCTTCCACGCGAGCTTGTGTGCACGGATGTACAGGCCGCCCCATCCCTGCGCATAGGCGATGAAGCCGGTGACCGTCATCGGCCCCTTCACGACGACCGGCATCTGCATGTCAGGCGCGACATCCTCCCAGTAGCGCGGCTTCGACCCGCGCACTTCCTCGTTGGCGTACAGCGCGTTGATCTTCTCGATCTCGGCGTCCGTGTAGACCTTGACCTTGCGCGCCTTGACCTCGTCGTACTTCGAGCCGCGCTCGCGGGCGATGTCGCGGTCGGTACGGAAGCACCAGGAGTCGGCGGACGCGAGGCGGGTGCCGTGGTCGTCGTCGAAGTCGACGTGGTAGATCTGCTGGATCGAACGCCCGGCGAACCGCGTCTCGTGCTCGATCAGGTCCTTCAGCCACGCCTGCGTGCGGATCTCCCGGTTGCGGCGAATCGGCGCGAACCACTGGAAATCGCAGCCGGCCCACATCGCGTGCACGCCGGGAAGGCCGCCGACGTAGCCGCTGATGATGCGGTTGCACGCGAGCAGGAAGGAGGGCGGCGCGACGAGTTCGCCGTAGGGCCCGTTCTTCGCGTACTCGGGGTCGCACCACAGCGGGTTGTCGTCGCCGATGCCGTGCGCGTAGTGCCGGATGTTGTCGCGGGTCGCCTCGTAGCACCACGGCTCGATCGTGTCCTCGATCTTCACGCCGATGCGCTTTCGAAGACTCTCGAGTGCCGCTTCGGTGATGCCGACGAATTCGCGTTCCACGTTGACGTTGTCGTTCATGCTCTTCCCTGTGTGGCGTTGTGCGACGACGCGTCGCGTGATGGTTGACCGGATGCGGCGCGCTCGCGCAACGCCTTGCGATCGATCTTGCCTGCCGGCGTCTTCGGCAACTCGCCGACGAACTCGATCTGTCGCGGATACTCGTGCTGGCTCAACTGCGTCTTCATGAAGTCGACGATCTGCGACTCGGCGACCCGGTCGTCGCTCACGATGAATGCCTTGGCGACGAGCCCGCGAAGCGCATCCGCGACCCCGACGACCGCGGCTTCGCGAACCGACGGATGCTTCATCAGCGTGTTCTCGATCTCGACTGCACTCATCGTCCAGCCGGCGGAGATGATCACGTCGTCGGATCGGCCTTCGATGAAGAAGTAGCCGTCGGCATCGCAGCTGCCGCGGTCCTTGATCCGGAACCAGCCGTTCTTGCGCCACACGGCGATCTCGCCGCTGGTACCGGGCGGCAGTTCGCCGTCGCGCTCGTCGAGGATCGCGACCTTCTGGCCCGGGCACGGCTTGCCGAGCGCGCCCCTTCTCGCCTGGTAGTCGGGGAAGCCGGGGAAGTTGACGATCGCGACGCCGACCTCGGTCGATCCGTACATGCTTGCCGGCTTGACGCCGAACGCACTGTCGACCCAGTCCCAGGTCGAGGGGTCCATCGGCTCGCCGGAGTACGAGATCTTCGCGAGATCCAGCCGGTAGCGCTCGCGCAGGCCGCTGGCCCGCAGCATCCGGAACACCGTCGGCGCCGCCGCGAAGTTGTCGATCTCGAACGCCTCGAGCGCCTCGAAGAGTCGCGCCGCATCGAACTTCCCGCTGTACGTGCCCGTGCGTACGCCCAGCGCGAGGGGCGCGAGCGTGCCGTGTGCCAGGCCGTGGCCCCACGCCGGCGACGATGCACAGAAGTAGCGGTCGTGCTGTTCGAGCCCGACCCCGTAGAGCGCCGCCGCCATCAGCGTGACGATCGACCGATGGGTGTGCCGCACCGCGTCCGGCAAGGCGCGGGTCGTGCCCGAGGTGTACTGGAACAGCGCGAGGTCGGCGGCGGCGGTGGTCGGCTCGAAGTCAGGGGGTTGCGCGGCGAGTGCCTGCCAGAACGCGTCGTCGAGACCGACGACCCGGATGCCCGGGAACTGCGCCGCGAGCGCCGCTGTCGGGCCCTGCGTGAGGATCAGCGAGGGCTTGCAGTCGTTGATCCTGAGTGCGAGTCCTTCGGGGCCGAACAGCGTGAACAGCGGCACCCCGATCGCCCCCGCCTTGATCGCGCCGAACAGGCCCACGTAGAACGCGCGCGACGGGTCGGCAATCACCGCGACGCGCTCGCCGCGGCCGACGCCCGTGGCGTGCAGCCAGTTCGCGAAGCGCGAGGTCCATTCGGACAGTTCGTCGAAGCGGTAGCGCTCGGTGCGGCCGTCGGCGAACTGCACGCAGATCGCGTCGCCGCGCGCACGATGGCGGTCGAGGCACTCGTGGGCGAGATTCAGCCGTTCTCGATCTCCGTCGAACAGCGCCCACATCCGGTCCCAGGAGAATGCCTGCGTCGCCGCGAGTACGGTCGCGCCGCGTGCTTGGGAAAGCTCGATGCTCAAGACTCGACTCCTTTTTCCGCCCGCCAGCAGGCCCGGGCCGCCGGATCCAGCGGGGGAGGCAGGCGACGGATCGACGCCGGCGTACGCGCCAGCCGAATCGGGTTGGCGAGACTCCGCCACCCGCCGACGGTGCAGACCGACGCCCTCGCCGTCGCATGCGGATGCTCGATCGCCTGCGCAACCGACCGCACGACGCTCGCCGGGATGCCTTCGTGCATCAGGCGCTCGCACAGCGCCTCGCCGTTCAGCGTGCGCAGCTTCTCGCGGATCAGGCCGGTCAATGCATCGCGATGCCGGACCCGCAGTTCGTTGGTGAGGAAGCGCGGATCCGCGCCCAATCCCGGCTCGCCGATCACCTGGCCGAAGCGCTGGAACTGCCGGTCGTTCAGGATGCCGATGAACACTTCGCCGTCGGCGGCACTGAATCGGTCGTAGGGCGACACCGTCGGGTGGCGGTTCCCGTTCGCGACGTGTTCCCGCGACTGCATCAGCCATTCGGCCGCGTGCGGGATCAGCATCGACAGGCCGGCGTCGAACAGCGTCGCGTCGATCCGCTGGCCGCGGCCCGAACGAGTACGCTCGTTCAGCGCGATCAGGATGCCGATCGTCGCGTACAGGCCCGACGCGATGTCGACGACCGGCACGCCGGTACGCAGCGGTCCCGTCCGGTCGTCGCCGTTGACGCTCATCAGTCCGCAGGCCGCCTGTGCGACCGCGTCGTAGCCCGGCATTCCGCCCAGCGGGCCGACCTCGCCGAAGCCGGTGATCGTGCAGTAGATCAGTCCCGGGTTCGTCGCGGCCAGCGTCTCCTCGTAGCCCAGCCCCCATCGCCGCATCGTGCCCGGCAGGAAGTTCTCGACGATCACGTCGGCGTCGCGCGCCAGCGCGAGCAGCGACGCGCGACCCTCGGGCGACGCCAGGTCGAGGACCGCGGCGCGCTTGTTCCGGTTCAACGCGTGGAAATAGGGGGCGCTGCCGTCACCTTCGGGCGCGCCGAGTCGCCGGGTGTCGTCGCCCCGCTCTGCCTCGATCTTGAGCACGTCGGCGCCGTGATCCGCGAGCAGTTGCGTGCAGAGCGGGCCGGCGAGCACGCGGGTCAGGTCGAGCACACGAAGCCCGTCGAGCGCGCCCGCCGCCTGTGGGAACGCGCGATCGTCGCCGGATGCCGGGTGTCCGGCCTGCGGAAAGCTGCTCAAGGTCTCCTCCTGGTCGTGCGGGCTGCCGGTGTCTTGGCGACGCGCACGACTATTCTTACCCGCGACGATTGCGCGCGCGCGGGCCCGGGCGGTAGAGTGCGGCAAGACTTTCCACCCTCCGGAAAACTTTGCACCCGCACGGCGCGCTCGGTGGCGCCCGCGGTGTGCCGTTCATCCCCATCGACATGGCAACCAGCACCGCGAAACCCGGCCGCCCCGACGGCGCCCGTCGCCTCCAGCCCTCTCCGACGGGCACCCGGGCGGTCGAGCGCGCCGTGCTCGTGCTGCGCGTACTCGCCGAGCGCGGGCAGCACGGCTGGCGTATCTCGGATCTCGCCGCGCGCGTTCGCCTGCCGCTGGGAACCTGTCATCGGATCCTCGACACGCTGATCCGCGAGCGCCTCGTGATCCGCGTCGACGAAGGAGCGAGGTACCGCCTCGGTCCGCTGGTGCCCGAGCTCGCGTCGGCCCGGCCGGGCTGGATCGATCTGCCCGGGCAGGTCGCGCCCTTGCTGCGCGAACTCGCGCGGCGCCACCGTGCCGTCGCCTTCCTGTATGCGCGAAGCGGCGGCGATTTCGTGTGCCTCGCCCGTGAGAACGGCGTCGAGATGCGCGCGCTCGCCGTCGAGCGTGGCACGCGGCGCCCGCTGATCAGTTCGTCGGGGGGCGCGGCGATGCTCGTGAAGCTGCCGGCGGGCGAGCGTCGCGCGATCGTCGACGGCAACTTCGCCCAGTTGGAGGCGTTCGGACACGACCGCATCCGGGGGATACGCGCGATGCTCCGGGCGTCCACCCGCTGCGGCTACGGACTCAATCTCGCCCAGGTCGTCGCCGGGGTGCATTCGATCGGCGTTGCCGTCCTCGATCCCCGGGACGACGCGGTCGTCGGTGCGGTCGTGGTGTCCGGCGCGTCGGAGCAATTCACGCTCGACGCGATCCGCTCGGCGCTGCCCCGTTGCAACGAAGCGGCGGTGCGCGTCGGTCAGCTGTGGATGTCGACCTGACTATCGCGCCGATCGGGTCGCGTCGCGCCGACGCTCAGATCGGGTAGATGATCGCGTTCGGGATCATCTCGCTGTCGTAGACGCACACGCGCGACGCGAACCTGAGGCCGGCGTCGGTGCGGACCACCGTATCGAGATAGCGGCCGACGTTGAACACGGTCGAAGGCCCGTCGAGCTTGGTCCGGAACACCGCGTAGTTCGACTCGCAGGCGATGCGACCGCCGTCGACGCTCAGGATCAGCGGCGCGCCGATCACGTGGCGCTGGTAGTACGGGTCGTGGAAGATCGTCTCGCGGATGCCGTAGACGCGATCGAGCAGCGCGCGCCTGCTGTCGAAGGCCAGCGTCGCGAGGGGGAAGCCGCGCTCGTGGTTCTCCCGCGGCACGATCCGGTACGAGCAGTCCTCGGTGAAGAAGTCCGGCCACTCGTCCCACCGGTTCGCGTCGAGCGCGGCCGCGTACGCGGCGTGGAGCTGCATCAACTCGTACAGCGAGGCGATGCCGGTCGCGCCCGGCACGGGCGGTCGCGTCGACGCCCCTGCCGCCACGTCGTCGGTCACGAGGGCTCCTCCATCGTCTTGCGCCAGTATTCGTACATCCCCCGGATCAGCGTCTCGGTGACCATGTGCTCGGTATCGCCGACCTCGCGTCCGCCGAGCTCGGCGAGCGCGCGGTGCCGCGGCTTGCTCTCGAAGGCCTGCTGCGAGAACTCGATCACCTCGCCGTCGTCGGCCGACACGAAGCCGGCAGGGCCGAACAGGTTCGCCTGCTTCAGCCGACGCGCGGTCATCTCGTCCGAATCGTCCTCGAAGCCGAAATGCGTCCACACGAAATCGAAGGCGCCGTGTCCGGACGGCTGGATGTGCCGCGTCGACACGCTGTTGACCTGCTGCTGGACGATCAGCGACGGAAACAGCGTGAGCATCACCGCCGTCGGTTCGCCCCACCAGGCTTCGTGGACGATGTCGATGATGCCCGGGTCGTTCAGCGTCATCCTGTCCTTGAAGCTCGAGACCTGCGTGACCTGCTCGGCGGGACCGGTCGCAGCGCCGGTCGCGCCGCGCTGCGAGATCATCGCCGCGTGACGGTGGCGCGCGTCCATCTTCAGCGCCGCCTTGTTGTCGGCGCGCCAGAGCCCGAAGGTGACGAACCAGGTGTGCAGCAGGCCCGGGTGGTACGGGTCCTTGATGTTCTCCTGCATCAGCTTCCAGTTCCCCGGGATGCGCTGGCGGTTGTAGCCGAGGATCTTCAGCCTGCGCCCGTCGAACACCCGGTCGAAATAGCCGAGCACCTCTGGCCCGACGAACGCCTCGAAGGATTCGACGTCGTGGTCGAAGGACGCGAACACGACGCCGCCCCGCGTGGCGACCTTCAGCTTCGTGAGCCCGTGGTCCTCGAGCCGGAAGTCGGCGGGCATGCCGCCGTGCACTTCACGGCCCTGGCGCACGCCCCGTCGGAACGGCACGCCCTGCAGGTCGCCCTCGAGCGTATACGCCCACTGGTGGTACGGGCAGATGAAGTCCTTGCGGTTGCCGTGGCGCTCTCGGCAGAAACGCATGCCGCGATGCGCGCAGACGTTCTCGACGACCGAGATCGTATCCGCCGCCGAGCGCACCATCAGCACCGAGCGCTCGCCGATCGCCGTGCGCTTGAAGTCGCCGACCTCCGGGACCTCGGCCTCCAGGCCGACGTAGCACCAGTGCCTGCGGTAGAAGAAGCGCTCGAGCTCGACGCGGTGCAGCGCCTCGTCGGTATAGACGCCGAACGGGATGCGGCTGGTCCCGTCCGACTCCCATCGGGGGGGCTCCAGCCGGCCGTCGGCGGGTTGCGTGGCTGTCAACGGGGGACCTCCGTGCGGTGGACGTCGTCGATCGTCCAATGCTAGCCCACCCGAGGGGGGCACGATGCCGCCGGGCGTGATCGACGCCGATTCCATGCCGTTGATCGTGGTATTCGCTGGCGCCCGATGACGGAGAATCAGGCTGCAACCAGATCCGTCCGCAGTCAACCTCATCCACCGTCCGACAGGCAATCCGAGCATGCGCGTCAACCTTCCCGTCACGAAGCAGGAATACCAGCTCAGGGACGACGAGCCCCTGGTATCGGTCACCGACACGAAAGGCCGGATCAAGCACTGCAACCCCGCCTTTCTCGCGGCGAGCGGCTTCGAGGAGGGGGAGCTGATCGGCAAGGCCCACAACGTCATCCGGCACCCCGACATGCCGGAGGAGGCCTTCCGCGACATGTGGGAGACGATCGAGAACGGCCAGCCGTGGACGGCGATCGTCAAGAACCGGCGCAAGAACGGCGACTTCTACTGGGTCAGGGCGAACGTCACGCCGCTGAAGGCCGAGGGCCGGATCATCGGGTTCCTGTCGGTGCGCATCAAGCCGACGCGCGCGCAGGTCGACGAGGCCGAGCGACGCTACGCGGCGATGCGCGAGGAGAAGGCGCAGGGGCGGATCCGCACGCACATGCGGGCGGCCGAACTGATCCTGCCGGGCGTCTGGCCTGCGTTGCAGCGCCGCCTGCGCCCGGACCTGGGCATGAAGCTCGGCGGCATTGCGGTCCTCGCGTGTCTCGCGATGGTGCTGCTCGACGAACTGCTGGTGCAGGTCGGCGGTTCGTGGCCGCTCGTGGGGGGAGCCGGTGCCCGTGCGTCGGTGGCGGTCCTCATGGCGCTCGGCGTCGGCGCGGCCGCCGGCTGGGTCTGCAGGCGGATCGCGGTGGCGCCGGTCGACGAGGCGCTCGCGTTCGCCAACGGCCTTGCCGCGTGCGACCTCACCGTCGCGGCCGCGCCGGCGAGGACCGGGGTCGCGGGACGCCTGCAGCGCGGCATGGAGCAGCAGCGCGCCAACCTCGGCGCCGTGGTCGGCGACGCGCGCCGCCAGTTGCACGCGATCGGCGTGGGTGTCGGCGAGATCGCGAAAGGCAACATCGACCTCGCCGCGCGCACCGAGACCCAGGCGGCCAACCTCGAGCAGACCTCGGCGTCGATGGAGCAGCTGACCGCGACCGTCGGTTCGAACGCGTCGACCGCGAAGCAGGCGGCCGAACTCGCACAGGAAGCGGCGCGGATCACCAGCGAGACCGGCGAGCAGATGGGCCTGCTGACCGAGACGATGGAGGCGATCCAGGCGTCGTCGTCGAAGATCTCCGCGATCATCGAGGTGATCGACGGCATCTCGTTCCAGACCAACATCCTCGCCCTCAACGCCGCCGTCGAGGCGGCACGTGCCGGCGAGCACGGTCGGGGCTTCGCCGTCGTCGCCGAGGAGGTGCGCACGTTGTCGCAGAACACGGCGCGTGCGGCGCGCGAGGTCGCGGCGCTGATCGGGTCCGCCGCGAGCGGCATCTCGAAGGGGCACGCGGTCGTCGCCCAGACGCGCCGGACCGTCGCCGACGCGGTGGGCTCGGTGCAGCGCGAGTCAGCGCGCTGGTCGGCGAGATCGACAACGCGACCCACGAGCAGCTCTCGGGCATCTCGCAGGTCAAGGAGGCGGTGGTCGCGATGGACACCGTGACCCAGCAGAACGCCGCGATGGTCGAGCAGTTGTCGGCCGCTGCCGCGTCGCTCAATGCGCAGTGCGGGCTCGTTTCGGACGCGATGTCGATCTTCCGCCTCGCGTCGGACGCCGAGACGCCCGCCTGAGCGCCCGGCCGCGGCGCCGCCGGCGCCGCCGGCGGCGGCGTGCGTGGCGTGAACGGGGTCTAGCGCATCCCGACGCGGGTATCGCCGTACAGCCCGCGGGCGCCGGCGGGCTCGCTGCGCCAGTACTGCGGCGGCACCTTCACCGTCGCGCCGAGCTCACGCGCCGCGTGCCACACCCATCGCGGGTCGTACAGGAACGCACGGGCGAGCGCGATCATGTCGGCGTCGCCGGCCTGCAGGATCGCCTCGGCCTGCGTCGCCTCGGTGATCAGCCCGACGGCCATCACCGGGATGTCGACCGCCCGGCGGATCTCGCGCGCGAACGGCACCTGGTAGCCTGGCCCGATCGCGATCTTCTGCTCGCGCGATACGCCGCCGCTCGACGCATCGATCCAGTCCGCGCCGAGCGCCTCGCAGCGCCCGGCAAACACCCGCGCCTCGTCGATCGTCCAGCTGCTGCGCGCGTCCCAGTCGCTTGCCGAGATCCGGACGCCGAGCGGCCTGGATGCGGGCCACGCGGCGCGCATCGCCGCCAGCACCTCGAGCGGGAAGCGCATGCGGTTCTCGAGCGAACCGCCGTAGGCGTCGTCGCGCCGGTTCGACAGCGGACTGAGGAACTGGTGCAGCAGGTATCCGTGGGCGGCGTGCAGCTCGATCGCGTCGATGCCGATCCGCTCGGCGCGGCGGGTCGCGTCGACGAAGCGCCCGACCAGCGCGTCGAGCTCGGCGACGCTCATCGCGCGCGGCGCTTCCTCGCCGTCGCCGTGCGCGATCGCGCTCGGCGCGACCGCCGTCCACCCGCCGTCGGCGATCGGGATCTGCCTGCCGGTGCGCCAGGGTTCGAAGCTCGACGCCTTGCGACCGGCGTGACCGAGCTGGATCGCGATCGGCAGATGGCGTGCAGGGTCGAGGCCGCGCAGGGTCTTCATCAACGCGGCGAACGCCGCCTCGTTCGCGTCGTCGTACAGTCCGAGGCACCCGGGGGTGATCCGGCCGACCGCGTCGACGGCCGTGGCCTCGATGATCAGCAGGCCGGCATCCCCGATCGCGAGCTGTCCGAGGTGGACCGTGTGCCACGGCTGCGCGCATCCGTCGATCGCGGAGTACTGGCACATCGGGGCGACGACGACGCGATTGGGGAGCGTCAGTTCGCGCAGCCGGATCGGGGTGAAGAGGGCGGGCGCGGGGGCAGCGTTCATCGGGGGATCCTGCAGGGATTCGGGTGCCGCGGCAGCATACACCAGTGCCCGCTCAGCGCCGCCCGCGCACACGCTCCGGCGCGTCGCCGGCGCTCGCGCCCAGGTGCGGTGCGTCGCGCTCGGCCAGCCATCGGCCGGCGTGTTCGAGCATGAAGTACCGGAACGCCTCGGCGGCGGGCGACAGGATCCGGTTGCGCATCGACACGATGTACCAGCTTCTCATCACCGGGCTCGCCTCGATCGGCAGGATCCGTAGCAGCCGCTGTTCGAGCTCCAGCCCGATCGAGTGCAGCGACAGGAACGCGAGGCCGATCCCGGCGATCGCGGCCTGCTTGATCGCCTCGTTGCTCGAGATCTCGATCAGCGCCTTCGGTGCGACCCGGTGTTCGCGCAGGAAGCGGTCCATCGCGCTGCGCGTGCCCGATCCCGCCTCGCGCGCGAGAAAGTCGTATGCGGCGAGCGCGCGCGCCGGCGGATGCCCGATCGTGAACAGCGGGTGATCCGGGCGCGCGACGAAGACCAGCGGGTGCGCGGCGAAGATCTCGGCGCGTGTGTCGACCTCGTCGGGCGGGCGCCCCATGATCGCGAGGTCGATCTCGTTCGCGCCGAGCAGCTCGACCATCGCGGCCCGGTTCTGCGCGACCCGCAGCCGGATCTCGACGCCGGCGTGATCCAGCCGGAAGCGCGCGAGCAGGTGCGGCACGAAGCAGTTCGCCGTGCTGACCATGCCGACGGTCAACAGGCCGGTGTCGAGCCTCGCGAACCGGTCCATCGCGTCGCCGGCCTCCTTCAGCGTCGCGAGCAGGCGGCGCACGTGCACCTCGAAGTACTCGCCGGCGGGCGTGAGCGCCACCTTGCGCGCGCCGCGGTCGAAGAGCACGAGGCCGACCGCGCGCTCGAGTTCGCGCACCTGCATCGTCACCGCCGGCGCGCTCAGGTGCAGCGCCAGCGCGGCGCGCGAGAAGCTGAGGTTGCGCGCGACCTCGGCGAAGGCCTGCAGCTGCCGGAGCGTGACGGCCTTCATCGTGTCGCCGTCGCGGGCCGGCGGCGTGAAGGTGACGCGTGCTCGAGGAGGCGTCCAGGGCGCATGTCGACGATGGCAGGGAAGGGGTGGATACGGATCGAGGGCCGGAACGATTAAGAAAATCGGAATTCGGTAGTAATAAACATTGACTATACCTTAATGACCATACTCGCTACAGTCCTTTTCGCACCCACAGGAGACAGGTCTTGGACACGATCGTCGAACCGGATTTCACGCAGGACGCCACCGACATCACCGGCGACGCGAAGAAGCGCTACTCGGCCGGGGTGCTGAAGTACCGGCAGATGGGGTACTGGCAGCCGGACTATCAGCCGGCCGAGACCGACACGATCTGCCTGTTCCGGATCACGCCGCAGGACGGCGTCGATCCGGTCGAGGCGGCGGCGGCGGTGGCCGGCGAATCGAGCACCGCGACCTGGACGGTCGTCTGGACCGACCGCCTCACCGCCTGCGACAGCTACCGGGCCAAGGCCTTCCGGGTCGAGCCGGTGCCGGGCACGCCCGGCCAGTACTTCGCCTGGGTCGCCTACGACCTGATCCTCTTCGAGGAGGGATCGATCGCCAACATGACGGCGAGCCTGATCGGCAACGTGTTCTCGTTCAAGCCGCTGAAGGCGGCGCGACTCGAGGACATCCGGATCCCGGTCGCGTACGTGAAGACCTTCAAGGGGCCGCCGACGGGTCTCGTCGTCGAGCGCGAGCGGCTCGACAAGTTCGGCCGTCCGCTGCTCGGCGCGACCACCAAGCCGAAGCTCGGACTGTCGGCGCGCAACTACGGCCGCGTCATCTACGAGGGCCTGAAGGGCGGGCTCGACTTCATGAAGGACGACGAGAACATCAACTCGCAGCCCTTCATGCACTGGCGCGACCGCTTCCTCTACGTGATGGACGCGGTCAACAAGGCGAGCGCCGCCACCGGCGAGGTCAAGGGGAGCTACCTGAACGTCACCGCGGCGACGATGGAGGACATGTACGAACGCGCCGACTTCGCGAAGTCGCTCGGGTCGGTCGTCGTCATGGTGGACCTGGTGATCGGGTGGTCCGCGATCCAGTCGATGGCGAACTGGTGCCGTCGCAACGACGTGATCATGCACATGCACCGGGCCGGCCACGGCACCTACACGCGGCAGAAGAACCACGGCGTGAGCTTCAGGGTGATCGCGAAGTGGCTCCGGCTCGCCGGCTGCGACCACCTGCACACCGGCACGGCCGTCGGCAAGCTCGAAGGCGACCCGATGACGGTGCAGGGCTACTACAACGTCTGCCGGGACGCGGTGACCCGCCAGGACCTGCAGCGCGGCCTGTTCTTCGACCAGGACTGGGCCGATCTCAGGAAGGTGATGCCGGTCGCATCGGGCGGCATCCACGCCGGCCAGATGCACCAGCTGCTCGGCCTGTTCGGCGACGACGTGATCCTGCAGTTCGGCGGCGGGACGATCGGGCATCCGGCGGGTATCCAGGCCGGCGCGATCGCGAACCGCGTCGCGCTCGAGGCGATGGTCAAGGCGCGCAACGAGGGCGTCGACATCGCGTCCGAGGGCCCGGACGTGCTCCGGCGCGCGGCGAAGTTCTGCACCCCGCTCGAGCAGGCGCTCGAGACCTGGAAGGACGTGAGCTTCAACTACGCGTCGACCGACACCAGCGACTACGCGGTGACGCCGGCCGTCTCGGGCTGAACCGCACCGACCGGCACCGACCCGAACGAGGAGCGCGAGACCATGATGAGCAACCCCACCGGCCGGCTGACGCAGGGCCAGTTCAGTTTTCTGCCCGACCTGAGCGACGAGGAGATCCGGCTGCAGGTCGACTACGGCCTGGGCCGCGGCTACGCGTGGAGCGTCGAGTACACCGACGACCCGCATCCGCGCAACACCTACTGGGAGATGTTCGGCATGCCGATGTTCGACCTGAAGGATGGCGCGGGCGTGATGCTCGAGCTCGCCGAATGCCGCAAGGCGTTCCCGCGGCACTACATCCGGCTGATGGCCTTCGACTCGACCCGCGGCGTCGAGTCGATCGCGATGAGCTTCATCGTCGGGCGTCCCGCCGACGAGCCCGGCTTCGGTCTCGTGCGCCAGGAGGTCGACGGCCGGTCGATCCGCTACTCGGTGCACGGCTACGGCGCCGACCAGCCCGAAGGCCGGCGCTACCGATGACGAACCGTCCGGCCACGGTCCCGCGTCCCGTGCCGGCCCCGGTGCCGCGTCCTGCGGCGTCGGGCGGCACCGGCCGCTACCGGATCGCGCCGTCGATCCTGTCGGCCGACTTCGCGTGCCTGGGCGCCGAGGTCGCGGCCGTGATCGCCGCGGGCGCCGACTGGATCCACTTCGACGTGATGGACAACCACTACGTGCCGAACCTGACGATCGGCCCCGCGGTCGCGCAGTCGATCCGTCCGCATTGCCGCCGCGCCGACGGCACGGCGGTGCCGCTCGACGTGCACCTGATGGTCAGCCCGGTCGACGCGCTCGCCGCGGCCTTCGCCAGGGCCGGGGCCGACCTGGTCAGCTTCCACCCCGACGCGTCGACGCACGTCGATCGCAGCCTGCAGGCGATCCGCGACGCCGGCTGCAAGGCGGGGCTGGTGTTCAACCCGGCGACACCGCTCGACGTGCTCGAGTGGGTGATCGACAAGGTCGACCTGGTGCTCGTGATGAGCGTCAATCCCGGCTTCGGTGGCCAGGCGTTCATCGCGTCGGCGCTTCGCAAGGTCGAGCAGGCGCGCCGGCTGATCGACGCGAGCGGGCGCGACATCCGCCTGCAGGTCGACGGCGGCATCCGTACCGAGAACATCCGCAGCGTCGCCGACGCCGGTGCCGACACCTTCGTCGCCGGTAGCGCGATCTTCGGCGCGCCCGACTACCGCATCGTGATCGACGCGATGCGCGCGCGGCTCGGTGCCCACCCGCTCGCCGTGCAATGAGTCGCACGCCGGTCTATTCGGTGCCGGGCGCCCGGATCGCGCCGGCGCCCGCGGCCCCGGCAGCGACGCCGGCCGCCGCCGGGCCCGCGCCGGGCCAGCCGCGGCCACCACAGTCGCCGCAGGGCCCGCGCACCGTCGCGCAGGTGCTCGCGCAGAGCCAGGTCGACGACGTGCTCGACGAACTCGATCGCGACCTGATCGGGCTCGCGCCGGTCAAGCAGCGCATCCGCGACATCGCCGCGCTGCTGGTGATCGACAGGCTGCGCCACGCGATGGGGCTGCAGGCACAGTCGCCAAGCCTGCACATGAGCTTCACCGGCAACCCCGGCACCGGCAAGACGACGGTGGCGCTGCGCATGGCGCAGATCCTGCACCGGCTCGGCTACGTCCGCAAGGGCCACCTGGTCGCGGTGACGCGGGACGACCTCGTCGGGCAGTACATCGGCCACACCGCGCCGAAGACGCGCGAGGCGCTGAAGAAGGCGATGGGCGGGGTGTTGTTCATCGACGAGGCCTACTACCTGTACCGGCCCGAGAACGAGCGCGACTACGGGCAGGAGGCGATCGAGATCCTGCTGCAGGTGATGGAGAACCAGCGGGACGACCTGGTCGTGATCCTCGCCGGCTACCGCGACCGCATGGACACCTTCTTCCGCTCGAATCCGGGCATGAGTTCGCGGATCGCGCATCACCTCGATTTCCCCGACTACGCGGCCAGCGAACTGCTCGACATCGGCGACCGGATGCTGGCGACGATGCACTACCGCTTCGGCGCCGGCGCGCGCGCGACCTTCGCTGAATACCTCGACCTTCGGCTCGGCCAGCCGCACTTCGCGAACGCGCGCAGCGTGCGCAACGCGCTCGATCGCGCGCGGCTGCGCCAGGCGAGCCGCCTGTTCGCCGAGCGCGAGCGCGAGCTGACGCGCGAGGACCTGACGACGATCGAGGTCGCCGACCTTCGCGCGAGCCGCGTGTTCGATGCGGCTCGCACCGGTCCGGCGGGGGCTTCGACCGACGACTGATCGATCCCGGAGACGAACATGCCGCTGTCCAGACGCTGGACCCTCACCCGCTACCTGATCGAGCAGCGCCGCCGCTTCCCGCAGGCGAGCGGCGATCTCAACGCGCTGATCCTCGACGTGTCGCTGGCGTGCAAGGCGATCGCGCGGATCGTCGCGTTCGGCGAGCTCGGCGGCGTCGGCCTGGCCGGTGACGCGCGCAGCCCGGGCGCCGACGGCGCGGCGCTGACGGGTGGCGCGACCAACGTCCAGGGCGAGGTGCAGAAGACGCTCGACGTCCTCAGCAACGAGATCCTCGTGCGGATGAACGAGTGGAACGGGCACCTCGCTGGCATGGCGTCCGAGGAGTCCGACACGCCGATCCAGATCCCGGATCACTACCAGCGCGGCAAGTACCTGCTCGTCTTCGACCCGCTCGACGGCTCCGGCAACATCGACGTCAACGTCACCGTCGGCAGCATCTTCTCGATCCTGCGCGCGCCGCAGGACGTCGTCGCGAGCGGTCGCGACGTCGTGCCCGAGGACTTCCTGCAGCCGGGCGCCACGCAGGTCGCTGCCGGCTACGCGCTGTACGGCCCGGCGACGATGCTGGTGCTGAGCGTCGGCAACGGCGTCGCGGGCTTCACGCTGAATCCGAACCTGGGCGAGTTCGTGCTGACCCACGACCGCATCGAGGTGCCGCCCGACACCTGCGAGTTCGCGATCAACACGTCGAACAGCCGCTTCTGGGAGCCGCCGGTCAAGCGCTTCGTCGACGAGTGCCTGGCCGGGCGCTCGGGCGTGCGCGGCAAGGACTTCAACATGCGCTGGATCGCGTCGATGGTGGCCGAGGCCCACCGGATCCTGATGCGCGGCGGCGTGTTCCTGTATCCGCGCGACACGAAGGATCCGGCCAGGCCGGGTCGACTGCGGCTGCTCTACGAGGCCAACCCGGTCGGGATGCTGATCGAGCAGGCCGGGGGCAGGGCGAGCACCGGTCGGCAGCCGATCCTCGACGTGGTGCCGACCTCGCTGCACCAGCGCATCGGCGTCGTGTTCGGTTCGCGCCACGAGGTCGAGCGCATCGAACGCTACCACCGCGAGCCGACCGCAGGCGACGGCGGCCTGCAGCTTTTCGCCGAACGCAGCCTCTTCCGGCAGTAGGAGACACCATGTCCGAACGACATCCGATCATCGCGATCACCGGTTCCTCCGGCGCCGGCACCAGCTCGGTGACCCGCACCTTCGAGAACATCTTCCGCCGCGAGAACGTGAAGGCGGCGATCATCGAGGGCGACAGCTTCCACCGCTTCGACCGCAAGGAGATGCGTGCGCGGCAGGCCGAGGCCGAACGCGACGGCAACCGCCACTTCAGTCACTTCGGACCCGAGAACAACCTGTTCTCCGAACTCGAGCAGCTGTTCGCGAGCTATGCGGAGAACGGTACCGGGCGGCGCCGCCGGTACCTGCACGACCCCGTCGAGGCGGCGCCCTATGGCCAGGAGCCCGGCACCTTCACGCCGTGGGAGGCCCTGCCGCCGGACACCGACGTGCTGTACTACGAAGGGCTGCACGGCGGCGTCGTCACCGGCGCGGTCGACATCGCGCGACACCCGGACCTGCTGATCGGCGTGGTGCCGGTGATCAACCTCGAGTGGATCCAGAAGCTCTATCGCGACAAGCACGTGCGCGGCTACTCGGCCGAGGCGGTCACCGACACGATCCTGCGGCGCATGCCCGACTACGTGAACTACATCGTCCCGCAGTTCGCGCACACGCACGTGAACTTCCAGCGCGTGCCGGTCGTCGACACCTCGAATCCCTTCATCGCGCGCGACATCCCGTCGGCCGACGAGAGCATGGTCGTGATCCGCTTCGCGAACCCGCGCAACATCGATTTCCAGTACCTGCTGAACATGATCCACGACTCGTGGATGTCGCGCGCGAACACGATCGTGATCCCGGGCGGCAAGATGGAGCTCGCGATGCAGCTGATCTTCACGCCGTTCATCTGGCGAATGGTCGAACGCCGCCGGCGCGCGATCGGCGCGCTGTGACGGCCCGCAGCCGACGATGGAGCCGACGATGACGATGGCGCCGGGCGGGGCTCCGCCGACGCTGCCGCTTGCGCCGCCACCGAGCACGGCGGCCGACACCGCGATCCGCATCCGGATGGCGAATGCGCTGCGCGCGCTGGCGATGGACGCGGTCGAGAAGGCGAAGTCCGGCCATCCCGGCGCGCCGATGGGCATGGCCGACATGGCGGTCGCGCTGTGGGGCAGGCACCTTCGCCACGATCCGGCCGACCCGCGGTGGCCCGACCGCGACCGATTCGTGCTGTCCAACGGCCACGCGTCGATGCTGCTGTACGCGGTGCTGCACATCACCGGCTACGACCTGCCGATCGACGAGCTCGCGCGCTTCCGCCAGCTCGGCTCGAGGACGCCCGGCCACCCGGAGGTCGACGTGACGCCCGGCGTCGAGACGACGACCGGGCCGCTGGGGCAGGGGCTCGCGAACGCGGTGGGCTTCGCGCTGGCCGAGAAGCTGCTTGCGGACGCGTTCAACCGGCCCGGGCATCGGATCGTCGACCACCACACCTGGGTCTTCGCCGGCGACGGCTGCCTGATGGAGGGGATCAGCCACGAAGCCTGCGCGCTCGCCGGCGTGTGGAAGCTGGACAAGCTGATCGTGCTGTACGACGAGAACGGCATCTCGATCGACGGTCCGGTCGGCGACTGGTTCGCCGAGGACACCACCGCGCGCTTTCGCGCGTACGGCTGGAACGTGATCGGGCCGATCGACGGCCACGATCCGATCGCGCTCGACGCGGCGATCACGCAGGCGCGCTCGGGCACGAAGGCGGGCGTGCGTCCGGCCGGCATGACCCGGATCGAGGCGCCGACGCTGATCCGCTGCCGCACGACGATCGGCAAGGGCTCGCCCGCGCGGGCCGGCACCGCGAAGGCGCACGGCGAGCCGCTCGGCGCCGACGAGGTTGCGGCGGTGCGCGAGACGATCGGGTGGCCGCACCCGCCCTTCGAGGTCCCGGAAGACCTCGCCGCGCGCTGGAACGGCCGCGCCGCCGGCGCGGCGCGTCGCGAGGACTGGCAGCGGCGATTCGACGCCTACCGGCGCGCGCACCCGCAGGCCGCGAGCGAATTCATGCGCCGCATCGACGGCGACCTGCCCGCCGACGTCGACGCGCTCCTCGCCCGGGCGAGCGAGCGGTTCCTGGCACCGCTCGATCCGGCGGCGGCGACGCCGGTCGCGACGCGCAAGGCCTCGCAGTCGGTGCTCGCCGCGCTCGCGCCGGGATTGCCCGAGCTGATCGGCGGCAGCGCCGACCTCACCGGCTCGAACCTCACCGACTTTCCCGATTGCGGCGCGGTGCGCGGCGGCAAGCGGGGCGGGCGCCACGTCAACTACGGCGTTCGCGAGTTCGGCATGGCGGCGGTGATGAACGGGCTCGCGCTGCACGGCGGCTTCATCCCCTACGGCGGCACCTTCCTCACCTTCAGCGACTACGCCCGCAACGCGGTGCGGATGGCCGCGCTGATGAAGCGGCGGGTGATCCACGTGTTCACCCACGACTCGGTCTCGCTCGGCGAGGACGGGCCGACGCACCAGCCGGTCGAGCACGCCGCGAGCCTTCGGCTGATCCCGAACCTCGACGTCTGGCGACCCTGCGACACGGCCGAGACCTTCGTCGCGTGGGCCGAGGCGCTGCAGCGCCGCGACGGGCCGGCGGCGCTGCTGCTGTCGCGCCAGGGCCTGCCCGCGCAGCAGCGCGACGCCGCGCAGGCGCGCGACATCCGCCGCGGCGGCTACGTGCTGAGCGATCGCGGCAACGCCGTCGCGGTGATCCTCGCGACCGGCTCGGAGGTCGCGCTGGCGATCGACGCGCAGCGCCTGCTCGACGCGCGCGGCATCGCGGTGCGGGTCGTGTCGATCCCGTCGTCGACCGTCTTCGACCGCCAGGCGCGCGACTACCGCGAGGCCGTGCTGGGCAAGGGACTGCCTCGCATCGGCGTCGAGGCCGGCGTCAGCCGCTGGTGGGGCCAGTACGGCTGCGTCGCGGCGCTCGGCGTCGACCGCTTCGGCGAATCCGCCCCGGCGCAGCAGGTCTGCGAGCACCTCGGCCTGAGCGCCGCCGCGCTCGCGACGCTCGTGCAGGACCAGCTTGCCGGCTGATCACCGCGCGACGTCGTGGCTCGTCTGAAGGCGCTGCTCTGGGATGTCGACGGCACCCTCGCCGAGACCGAGCGCGACGGACACCGGGTCGCGTTCAACCGCGCCTTCGCCGCACACTTGCTGCCCTGGCGATGGGACGTCGCCTGCTACGGCGAACTGCTGGCGGTGACCGGCGGACGCGAGCGCATCCTGCACTACCTGGCGTCGCGCGGCCTCGGGCCGGCGGGCCCGGACGCGCGGGACGCGCTCGCGCGCGAGCTGCACGCGGCCAAGAACCGGCACTACGCCGCGCTGATGCGCGCGGGCGGGCTGCCGCTGCGCGCCGGTGTGCGTGAACTGCTGCAGGCCAGCCGCGCAAGCGGCCTGCGACAGGCGATCGTCACCACCACCAGCCGCGCCAACGTCGACATCCTGCTGCGGACCCACCTGGGTGCCGACTGGCACGTCGGGTTCGCGACGATCGTCTGCGGCGAGGACGTGCAGCGCAAGAAGCCGGACCCCGAGGCCTACCTGCGCGCGCTGGCGGGGCTCGGCCTGGACCCCGCCGACGCACTGGCGATCGAGGACTCGCCGGCCGGTGCGGCGGCGGCGACGGCCGCGCGGGTACCGGTGATCGTCACGCGAAGCGCGTACTTCGCGCACGCGTCCTTCGACGCCGTGCTCGCGATCGGGCCGGGGCTGCATGCTCGCCGGGACTGGTCGCCGCCGGCACCGGCACGCGCGCGGGCGCCGGCGCGCGCGCCGGTGGCGCTCGCCGACCTCGCGCACTGGCACGCACTCGCCGGGCGCCCGGACGCACCCGCCGGGCCGCCGCTCAGGCCTCGGCGCGCATCAGCTGCCAGTAGTCGACCTTCATCATCGCCGCCGATCCCGCGACGATCGACGCGAGGGTGATGAACGAGCCGATCGACAGCGTCGACACGCCCGACAGTCCCTGGCCGATCGTGCAGCCCATCGCGGTGATGCCGCCGAAGCCCATCAGCACCGCACCCAGGATGTGGCGCTTCAGGTCGCTCGCGTCGGGAAAGCTCTCTTCCCGGTAGGTGCGGCTCGCGAGCGCGTAGACGAGCGAACCCAGCACGATCCCGATCGCCGACGCGATGCCGAAGGTCAGGTGACGGTTGGCGTCGCTCCAGAACATCAGCAGCTCGAGCGACTGCGCGAAGGGCGCGACGAGCGACAGCGATTCCGGCCGGTTGCCGCCGGTCGCGATGTACGCCGCCTCCAGCGTCTCGGGGTGCTCGGCGACGAAGGCGACGTGCCCGGTGACGTACCACGCGGCGACGACGAGCAGGCCGACGACCGTGCCGCCGACGAGCGCGTCGCGCGTGCGCGCCTCCTCGTGCGCGAGCGAGAAGACGATGAGCCCCGCGCCGAGCAAGACTGGGATCCAGGTCGCCGCGATCGCGGCGTCGAGGCCCCAGGCGGCGGCGACGACCGACGGCAGGTCCTGCGTCGTCGCGAGCGGAATCGCGACCGGGTCGAGCGCGCTGGCGCGCCACACGCCGAACAGTCCCTTGAGCGTGATGTAGGCCGAGATGCCGAGCACGAAGAACACGACCAGCGACTTCAGGTTCCCGCCGCCGATCCGGATCAGCGTCTTGCTGGTGCAGCCCGACGCGAGCGACATGCCGATACCGAAGGTGACGCCGCCGACGACGTGCGACAGCCAGGGGATCGACGTCGTCGTGTAGATCGACTTCGACACGTCGACGAGCCCGGCGGACTGCAGCAGTCCCACCCCGAGCACCGCGACGCCGATCGCGAGCGTCCACATCCGCATCCGGGTCCAGTTGCCCATGTTGACGATGTCGGAGACCGCGCCCATCGTGCAGAAGTTCGTCTTGTTGCCGACGTAGCCGAACACGAATCCGATCAGGAAGCCCAGGCCGGTGATCACCAGCGGCGAAATCAGTTGCTCGTTGTCCATGACGTACTTCCTTCTGCTCTGTCGGTCGTTGCGACGCGCTCGAGGAAGCGCGCCCTCAGGATCAGGCGCCTGTGTTCGCCGTCGTTCCGGAATGCGCTGCGGTCGTGCAGCACGTTGTTGCAGACGATGCCCATGCCGGGCTCCAGCCGCACCTGACGCGTCCACGGCGTCGCGGTCTCGAGCAGCGTGTCGAGCCACTTCACCGCGGTCTGCGTGAGCGGATCGTCGCGCCATCCGATGCTGCGGGTGCGCGCGGTGTACCGCATGTGGACGCCGCCGAATCCCCGGCCCCGGGCACGACCGCCCGAGCCGCCGGGGGCGCCGGGAGCCGGCCCGGGTACGAAGACCGGCCCGGCGCGTTCGTCGCGGCCCGCTCCGTCGGGATCCTCGCGCGCCGGGATCGTCATGGCGCGCGGGTGGCACAACGCCTCGAGCAGCGCCGGCTCGCGCTCGCGAAGCAGAATGTAGACGAGTTCGTGGTCGAGCATCCGGTTGACCCCACCGCTGTCGGCGCGGCGGCAGCAGTGCAGCAGCATCGCCTGGATGCGGCGTTCGGGGGGATTGTAATAGCCGTCGGTGTGCCACCGGATCGCGCGGTCGGTGTACGGGACGAAGTCGCCGCGCACGCCCGCGCCGTCGACGACCTCCAGGCTGCTGATGCCGTCGTCACCGGCGAGCCAGTTGCCGTCGATCCGGTGCAGTCCGAGGCGTGCCGCGAGCGACGCCACCCGTTTGCGCTCGCCCGCCTCCGACGCGCCGGGTCGCCAGCGGTACAGCGACACGTTCGTGCGCGCGCAGGCGTCGACGATCGCCGCGCGTTCGGCCGCGCTCGGCGCACCCGGCTCGCGGATCTCGACGACGGCGGGCTCGCCGGCGGCGTCGGCCCAGGCGAGCTTGTCGTCGCGCCACCGACGGTAGTCGTCGTCCACTCAGTCCCCCGTCAGCGGCGAGCGCTTCGGCTTCGGATCGATGCCGAGCAGTCCGCGCATCGCCCGTTCGATCACGTCGACCGCCTCGGGGCCCTCGACCGTGATTGCCTGGTCCTGGGCCCAGCGCCGATCGGCCTCGCTCGCGGTCACGGCTTCGACGAGTTCGCCGAAGTAGCGCAGCATCGCGAACGACGGGCCGTCTTCGGCGTACGGACAGTCGGCGTACTCGTCGGCGCGCCGGTTCATGTGTTCGATGAAGCGGGCGCGAAAGCCGCCGTCCGCGGTGGGGCCGAGCAGGTCGTCGAAGTTGTCGCCCATCAACTCGGCGATCTTCAGCGTCAGCGCCGTGGTGAAGGCCGTGCGCCACCCGCCCGGATCGTGGCGGTAGGCGATGCGGTCGGCGACGACGACCAGGAAGCACAGGATCTCGGCCGTCATCGCGACGTACGGTGCGCCGACCTCGACGTCGAAGCGCTGCTGGCGCAGGTTCGCGACCCGGTGGCTCGCGGTGCGCCAGACGGTCGCGGCGAGCGCCGACGCGATCTCGGCGGGCTCGCGCGCCTGCTCGACCTTGAACCAGTGCGTCTTGATCCGCAGCGGGCGGGCCATCGCGATCGGCTCGGCGCGGCTCAGCGCCGCTTGCGCAGGTAGAACTCCCACGCGTGGGTGCCGACCTCCACGACGTCCTCGAGTGTCACGTCGGTCTGGCGTGCCCAGCCCTCGACGTCGTCGCGGTCGCCGGGGCAGTTGCTGATCAGCTTCAGCAGCCCTCCCGGCGGCATCGCCTTGAGCAGCGCCCGCGCCTCGACGATCGGGCCCGGGCAGACGACGCCGCGCAGGTCGAGCTCGGCGTCCGGCACCGGGCGCCTGCTCTCGCCGCGTTGCACGAAGTAGGCGGTCGCGCCGTTCGCGCGACGCTCGGTCCGCAGCACCCGGTTGTTCGTGTGCTGGGCCCAGGTGAACAGGTCCTCTCGGGTCGCCGGGCAGTCCGAGATCAGCATCAGGACCTCGCCCGGCTCCATCTCCATGATCAGCTTCTTCACGCCGATGATCGGCCCGGGGCAGCTGAGCCCGGTCACGTCGAGCGTGACCCCCGGCCGCGACGGGCCTGCCGTCGGGGCCTCGGGTGTCGTCGAATCGTCGATGCTGTCGTCGGGCATCTGGTGTCTCCGTCGGGTACGTCGGTATTCGTATGCGTCTCGCGGGCGGCCGCGGGGGCGACGGGCATCGCTCCCGTCCGCGCCCGCCGGCGCCCTTCAGTCGATGCCTGCAATGATCTTGTGCGGCACCATCAGGCCGCAACCGTGGCTGCGCCGGCCGCCGAGGCCGACGCGCTGCCACCACAGCGATTGCGCGGGTGCCAGGCCGTGCAGCACGACGCTCGCGCCGTACAGCGCGCCGTCGCCCGTCTCGAGCGTCTTCATCCGGCCGCAGATGTGCGGCGTCGGGCCGGCGGCCGCGCGCAGCAGCGCGTCGATCCACGCGTGGAATGCCTGCTCGTCGCCGGCGTCGTCGTCCGCGGCGACGAAGACCGCCTGCACGGTCGGATGCGCGAGCAGCGGGCGTTCGTGTGCGTCGCCCACGCGCAGCCGGCTGCCGGCGACCTCGAGTTCGCAGCCGCTCAGCCGGGCGGCGTCCGCGAGCCGTTCGCGCGGGATCCGCAGCCCCAGCCGTGCCCGCCGCGGCAGCAGCACGACCGCGTCGAGCGTGGCGGGAACCCGCAACGGGTGCACGCCGGCGAGCGGCTCGTCGGCGAGCCAGGGCAGGCGATCGAGCAGCGCGGCCCACAGGCCGGCGCGGTAGCCCGCCGGCAGCGTCTCGCCGTGCAGCGCGAAGACGAGGTCCGTCGACGCGGCGAGCGAGCGCGTCTCAGCCACGACCGTCGCCGTGTCCGGCACCCGCGTCGCCGGCTCGCATGCGGTCGCGGGCCCACCCGACGAGCGCCTCGCCCCACGCCAGCGCGGTCGCGGCGTCGACCTCGAAGACCGTGAATCGGCGACCCTCGCGGATCCGGGTCCGCAGCAGCGCGATCCCGCCGGCGGCGAAGTCGACCTGCTGCAGTTCGATCGTCTGGCCGCCGATCGGCACCGTCAGCGTCGCCAGCGCGGTGGTCGTCAGCTTGTCGTCCATTGGCCTCCCGGTGTACCCCGCAATTGAGCGGCTTCGCGCGCGGGCCGTCTATTCCCGGTACGGGCACCGCGTTCTACGCCTTTCGGGGTACTCCGATCCCCCCGATTCGGAGCCCCGAATCATAGCCGTCATGGGGATGGCCGCGCGCGCCGCGCGACCCTAGCATCGCCCTGCAGACCAGGAGGGAGACGCCATGGACAAGAAAGTGTCGAAGACGCCGATGCTCGACGAGCTCGAGAGCGGTCCCTGGCCCAGTTTCGTCACCGGCCTGAAGCGCCTCGCCGACGACAAGCCCTACATGGAGGGCGTGCTCGGGCAGCTCGAGACCTCGTACGAGACCCGCAAGGGCTACTGGAAGGGCGGCACCGTCAGCGTCTTCGGGTACGGCGGCGGCATCATCCCGCGCTTCACCGAGCTCAAGGACGAGAACGGGAAGCCGAAGTTCCCCGAGGCCGCCGAGTTCCACACGCTGCGCGTGATGCCGCCACCCGGCATGCACTACGACACGAAGGTGCTCCGGAAGATGGCCGACATCTGGGAGAAGCACGGCTCGGGTCTGATCGCCTTCCACGGGCAGTCCGGCGACATCATGTTCCAGGGCGTGACCTCGGCGAACGTGCAGGCGGCCTTCGACGAGCTCAACGAACTGGGCTTCGACCTCGGCGGCGCCGGGCCGGCCGTCCGCACGTCGATGTCATGCGTCGGCGCCGCGCGCTGCGAGCAGTCGTGCTACGACGAGGGGCAGGCGCACCGAACGGTGATCAACAGCTTCCTCGACGACATCCATCGTCCCGCGCTGCCGTACAAGTTCAAGTTCAAGTTCTCTGGCTGCCCGAACGACTGCATGAACTCGGTGCAGCGCGCCGACATGGCGGTCATCGGCACCTGGCGCGACAACATCCGTACCGACGAGGCGCTCGCGAAGGCCTGGTTCGCGAAGCACGGCATGAACGAGCTCGTCAACGACGTCGTCGCGCGCTGTCCGACCAAGGCGATCCAGATCAAGCCGATCGGCGCGCTGCGCAGCGATGCGCACGTCTCCGGCGTCGCCGTCGACGACGCGCAGGCGCTCGAGATAGACAACCGCGACTGTGTGCGCTGCATGCACTGCATCAACGTGATGACCGGCGCGCTCGCGCCCGGCGAGGACAAGGGCGCGACGATCCTCGTCGGCGGCAAGCGCACGTTGAAGATCGGCGACCTGATGGGCACCGTCGTCGTGCCGTTCATGAAGCTCGCGAGCGACGAAGACCGCGAGGCGCTGGTCGATCTCGCGCAGCGCATCGTCGAGTTCTTCGCCGACAACGCGCTCGAGCACGAACGCACCGGGGAGATGATCGAGCGCATCGGCCTGGTGAACTTCCTCGAAGGCATCGAGGTCGACATCGACCCGAACATGGTCGCGCACCCGCGGACGAATCCGTACGTGCGCACCGACGGCTGGGACGACGAGGTGCTGAAGATCCAGGAGAAGAAGCGCGCGGCCTGAGCGCGGCTTCGACGGCGTCGACACGCAACGATCGGTCGCCGACGGGCGCGACCGCTCCGACACACGAATGCGGGGTACAGATGGCAGAGGTCACCGAGGCAGTGAAGGACCCGAAGGCGGCGGCGAAGGCGACGACGCCGCGGCGTGCGAAGGAAACCGGCGTGCCGGACAACCGGCAGTTCATGCACCCGGCGCTGATCCGCAATCACGGCAACTGGAAGCGCCACGACCGGCCGCGGCCCGGCGTCCTGCGTCACGAGTCCCGTACCGGCGAGCAGGTCTGGACCGTGCGTGCCGGCACCCAGCGGCAGATGGACGTGCACACGATCCGCACGCTGTGCGACATCGGCGACCAGTACGCCGACGGCCACGTGCGCTTCACGATCCGCTCGAACATCGAGTTCATGGTCACCGACGAGGCGAAGGTCGCGCCGCTGATCTCGGCGCTCGAGGGGCACGGCTTTCCGGTCGGCGGCACCGGCAATTCGATCTCGATGATCGCGCACACGCAGGGCTGGCTGCACTGCGACATCCCCGGGACCGACGCGTCCGGCGTGGTCAAGGCGCTGATGGACGACCTGATCACCGAGTTCAAGCGCGAGGACATGCCGAACCGAGTCCACCTGTCGACCTCGTGCTGCGAGATCAACTGCGGCGGGCAGGCCGACCTCGCGATCATCGTGCAGCACACGAAGCCGCCGAAGATCAACCACGATCTCGTCGCGAACGTCTGCGAACGCCCGGCGGTGGTCGCGCGCTGCCCGGTGGCGGCGATCCGGCCAGCGCTGGTCAACGGCAAGCCCACGCTCGAGGTCGACGAGAAGAAGTGCGTGTGCTGCGGCGCCTGCTACCCGCCGTGCCCGCCGATGCAGATCAACGATCCCGAGTACTCGAAGTTCGCGATCTGGGTCGGCGGCAAGAATTCGAACGCGCGCGGCAAGCCGACGTTCATGAAGATGGTCGCGAGCGGGCTGCCGAACAACCCGCCGCGTTGGCCCGAGGTCAACGAGGCGGTGCGCAACATCCTGCGCTGCTACAAGGACGACGCGCGGCCGTGGGAGCGGATGGCCGACTGGATCGAGCGCATCGGCTGGCCGCGCTTCTTCGAGAAGACCGGGCTGCCGTTCACCAAGTACCTGATCGACGACTGGCGCGGCTCGCGGGCGAGCCTGAACGCGTCGACCCACATCCGCTTCTGAGATGAAGATCGCCGTTCTGGTCAACGAGGGGCCGTACCAGCACCAGGCGAGCGACTCCGCGTACCTGTTCTGCAGGGCGGCGTTCGCCAGGGGCCACGAGGTCACGCGGGTGTTCTTCTACCACGACGGCGTCGACAACGCGACGCGCCTCACCGAGCCGCCGCAGGACGACCGCAACGTCGTCGCGCGCTGGTCGAAGCTCGCCGAGGAGACGTCGGTCGACCTGGTCGTCTGCGTCGCCGCGGCGCTGAGACGCGGCATCCGCGAGGAGGTGCTCGCGCCCGGATTCCGCATCTCGGGGCTCGGGCAACTGGTCGAGGCCGGCATCGAGGCCGACCGACTCGTGACCTTCGGCGACTAGGAGGTACCTCATCGATGTCGGCGACAAAGAAGTTCATGTTCGTCAACCGCAAGGCGCCGCACGGCACGATCTACGCGCTCGAGGCGCTCGAGGTCGTGCTGATCACCGCCGCCTTCGACCAGGACGTGTCGCTGGTCTTCACCGACGACGGCGTCTACCAGCTGAAAAAGGGCATGAAGACGCAGGGGATCGAGACCAAGAACTTCTCGCCGACCTACCGCGCGCTCGAGGGCTACGACGTCGAGAAGCTCTACGTCGACCAGGCGTCGCTCGAGGCGCGCGGCCTGACGCCGGAAGACCTGGTCGTCGATGTCGAGGTGCTGTCGTGCGCGGCGCTCGCCGAGCTGATGCAGGCGCAGGACGTCGTGCTCAGCTTCTAGCGCACGCGGACACGAGGAGGCGCGTTCCACCATGCTCCACATCATCAACAAGTCGCCAGGCGCGACGTCGACGCTCGCGAGCCTGCTCGCGATCGCGCGCGAGGGCAGCGGCAACGTCGTGCTGCTGATCGAGGACGCCGTCTACGCGGCGACGAGCGGCAACCACGCGGCGGCCGCGCTTCGCGACGCGATGGCGACGGTCGAGGTGTACGCACTGGCGCCGGACCTCGATGCGCGTGGCGTCGCCGACCGGCTGATCGAGGGCGTCGGGACCGTCGACTACGGCGGCTTCGTCGACCTCGTCGTCGCCCAACCCAACTGCCAATCCTGGCTCTGAGCGGGGCCGGTCGCCCGACGGACCCACGCAACCCGACACCGACCAACGCAAGCGAGAGGAACGAACGAGATGACAACCATCGATGTGGCAGGCAAGGCGATCGAGACCGACGAGGAAGGCTACCTCGTCAATCTGTCGGACTGGTCCGAGGCGGTCGCCGGCGAGATCGCGAAGGCCGAGTCGATCGACATGGACGAGAACCACTGGGAGGTCGTGAACTTCCTGCGCGACTACTACGAGGAATTCCAGATCGCGCCGGCGGTGCGGGTGCTGACCAAGGCCATCGGCAAGAAACTCGGGCCGGAGAAGGGCAACAGCGGCTACCTGTACGAGCTGTTCCCGTACGGGCCGGCCAAGCAGGCGTGCAAGATCGCCGGCCTGCCCAAGCCGACCGGCTGCGTCTGAGCGGCGGCTCGACCGCGGCACCGGCGTCGGTCCGGCGCCGGGCCGGACACTGAGGGGACTTCGGCGGATGTCGCTGGCCAGCTGGTTCTTCGCGATGCTGTTCTACCTGGCGACGGCCGTTCTCGCGCTCGCGCTGGCGTGGCGCGTGTTCGACTACGCGCGAACGCCGGCGCCGCTGAAGATCCCGACGACGCCGGCGCCGACCACCGGCGGCGGCGTCGCGCTGCGCATGCTGCGCGAGGTCGTGCTCTTCGAGAGCCTGTTCAAGGGCAACCTGTGGACCTGGGCCTTCGGCTGGGCGTTCCACGTCGGGCTCGCACTGGTGCTGATCCGCCACCTGCGCTACTTCACCGAGCCGGTGTGGGCCTGGGTCGGCTGGCTTCAGGCGATCGGCGTCTACGCGGCGTTCGCGATGGCATTCGGGCTCGCCGGGCTCTGGCTGCGCCGCTTCGTCGTCGACCGGGTTCGCTACATCTCGACGCCCTCCGATCACCTGATGCTCGCGCTGCTGCTCGCGATCGCCGCGTCCGGGCTCGCGATGAAGTTCGTGTTCCACGTCGACGTGATCGGCGTCAAGGCCTTCTTCCTCGGGCTGCTGCGGCTCGACCCGCAGCCGCTGCCGTCGAGTGCGCCGCTGTTCGTGCACCTGCTGCTGGTCGCCGCGCTGATGCTGGTGTTCCCGTTCTCGAAGCTGCTCCACGCGCCCGGCCTGTTCTTCTCGCCGTCGCGCAACCAGGTCGACGACCCGCGCGAGACGCGCCACGTCGCCGGCTGGGCGGCGCGGCTCGAGGAGCGACACGATGGCTAGCGCCGGTTCCGGGCTCGCGCAAGACGCCGCCGGCACGCCTGGGCGCGGCGCCCCCGTCGAGGGCGACGCTGCCGTCGAGGCGGCCGGGGCGGCGAAGCCGGCCGCCGCGAAGTCCGCGGCGAAGCCGGCCGCGGCGAAAGTCGTCGCGCCGCCGCTTCGCGACCTGCCGGTCGCACCGCGCCTCGCGCCCGATTCGATGGCCGCGGTCCGACCCTTCGTCGCGAACGAGAAGGTCCAGGAGGCGATCGGCTTTCCGGGCGCGATGGACGCCGACTTCGGTGTCGTGCGCGACAAGGCGATCGCGCACCTGGGCACGCTGCTCGCGCGCTACCGATCGCTGAAGGTCTACCTCGATGCCTGCGTGCACTGCGGCGCGTGCAGCGACAAGTGCCACTACTTCCTCGGCACCGGCGACCCGAAGAACATGCCGGTCGCGCGGCAGGACCTGCTTCGCAGCGTCTACCGGCGCTACTTCACGCTCGCCGGCAGGTGGGTGCCCGGGCTCGTCGGCGCGCGCGACCTGACGCCCGAGGTGCTCGACGAGTGGTACACCTACTACAACCAGTGTTCCGAGTGCCGGCGCTGCTCGGTCTTCTGCCCGTACGGCATCGACACTGCCGAGATCACGATGGCGGGGCGCGAGATCCTCGATCACGTCGGCTACGGCCAGAAGTACTCGAACGAGATCATCGGCAAGCTGCACCGCATCGGCAACAACCTGGGCCTGCCGGGCCCGGCCTTGCTCGACACGCTCGAGGGGCTCGAGGAGGACGTCAAGGAAGAGACCGGCGTCGACGTGCGCTTCCCGCTCGACAGCAAGGGCGCCGAGGTGCTACTCGTCACGCCGTCGGCGGACTTCTTCGCCGAACCGCACGTCGACAGCCTGATCGGCTACGCGAAGGTGTTCCACCAGGCCGGCGTCACCTGGACGCTGTCGTCGCACGCGTCCGAGGCCGGCAACTTCGGGATGTTCATCGGCAACTACGAGCAGATGCGCAAGATCGCGCTCAGGATCCGGGATGCCGCGCTCGAACTCGGCGTCAGGCGGATCGTCGTCGGCGAGTGCGGCCACGCATGGCGGGTCGCCTACAGCTTCTGGAACACCCTCGCCGGCATCGGCGCCGGCGGACGGGATCCGTTCGCCGTGCACCTGCAACGTCAGCTCGATTCGCGCCACAAGCAGCCGACGCACATCTGCGAGTTCACCTGGGACCTGATCCAGCGCGGCGCGCTGACCCTCGACGCCGAAGCCAACGACGCGCGGATCGTGACCTTCCACGACAGCTGCAACGTCGCGCGCGCCTCGCGCATGGGCGACGTCCCCGGCGGGCAGTTCGAGATCCCGCGCGCGATCATCCGCGCGAGCGCGCGCCACTTCGTCGAGATGGCGCCCGACACCACGCGCGAAGTCACCTTCTGCTGCGGCGGTGGCGGCGGCGTGCTGACCGACGAGATCCTCGACCTGCGGGTCAAGGGCGCGCTGCCGCGGATGGAGGCGCTCGCGCGGGTGCGCGACGAGCACGGCGTGAACTTCATGGCGACGATCTGCGCGATCTGCAAGGCGCAGTTCTCGAAGGTGCTGCCGTACTACGGCTTCAAGATGAACATGGTCGGCGGCGTGCACCAGCTGGTGAGCACGGCGATCCGGCTCGGCGACAAATCCTGAGCGGCGTTCGCGCCGACGCGCAGACCGAGGAGCACCCACACGATGTCGACGAACATGCAGCCCGCTGCGGCGGCGGACGGCGCGGCGAACGAGTCGAGGCTCAGCTTCCGGCGCTACAGGGACGGCGAGCACGTCTGGGGCGACCTGCACCAGAAGATCTTCGACGGCGACCACTCGCACAAGTGTCCGACCTACATCCAGTCGACGCCGCCGTGCCAGGGCAGCTGCCCGTCGGGCGAGGACATCCGCGGCTACCTGAACATCGTGCGAGGCATCGAGAAGCCGCCGCCCGGCATGGCCTGGCAGGAGTACGCGTGGCGCCGGCTCACGGCGGCCAACCCGTTCCCGTCGGTGATGGGCCGCGTGTGCCCGGCCCCGTGCGAGAGCGGCTGCAACCGCAACGAGGTCGAGGACCACGTCGGGATCAATTCGGTCGAGCACTTTCTCGGCGACTGGGCGATCGACCACGGGCTCTCGTTCGTCGCGCCGGCCGCCTGCAGCGGCAGGAAGGTCGCGGTCATCGGCGGCGGGCCCGCGGGCCTGTCGTGCGCGTACCAGCTGGCGCTGAAGGGGCACGCGGTCACGATCTTCGACGAGCGCGAGGCGCTCGGCGGGATGATGCGCTACGGCATCCCCGGCTTTCGCACGCCGCGCGTGCGGCTCGACGCCGAGATCCGGCGCATCCTCGACCTCGGCGTCGACGCCCGCCTGAACTGCAGGGTCGGCACCGACGTGACGCTCGAGCAGCTTCAGGCGTCGTTCGACGCGGTGTTCCTCGGCATGGGGGCGCAGGCCGGGCGCGCGCTGCCGGTCGCCGACGGCGACGCGCCCAACGTCGTGACCG
Organism: Lautropia sp.; assembly: GCA_050248115.1. Classification (GTDB taxonomy): domain Bacteria; phylum Pseudomonadota; class Gammaproteobacteria; order Burkholderiales; family Burkholderiaceae_E; genus Lautropia. Next base: position 730,775 of record JBFWSZ010000001.1, on the reverse strand, counting down.
CGACGGCTTTCCTGCGCGCGTTCAATGACGGACGCCTGCGGCACGTCGGCAGGCGGGTCGTCGTCGTCGGTGGCGGTGACACCTCGATCGACGTCGCGACGGTCGCGCGCCGGCTCGGCCACGTCGAGCACGCGAAGCCGACCGACTTCGAAGGCGCGATCGCCGGTCACCTCGCGCACGACGCGGCGAGCGCGTCGGCCAAGCAGGGGGCGGACGTCGTGCTGACCTCGATCTTCCCGGTCGAGCAGATGCAGGCGAACCGGCACGAGATCGAGCAGGCGCAGGCCGAGTCGATCGACATCCGCGGCGGGCTGGTGCCGGTCGCGGTCGTCAAGGGCCCGGACGGTCGCGCGACCGCGCTGCGCGTCGCGCGCTGCGAGGCGAAGCTGGTGAAGGGGAAGCTGGAGATCAGGACGGAGGAGGGCAGCGAGCACGACCTGCCGGCCGACCTGATCGTCTCGGCGATCGGCCAGGCGGTCGATTTCACCGGGCTCGAGACCTTCGACAACGGGCGCGGCGCGGTCAGCGCCGATCGTGCCTACCAGGTGCAGGGCCGGCCGGGCGTATTCGCCGGCGGCGACGTGCTGCGCCCGCACCTGCTGACGACGGCGATCGGGCACGGTGCGATCGCCGCCGACGGCATCGACCGCTTCCTCGCCGGCGAGGAGATCGGCAAGCGGCCGAAGATCGACGTCCACGTCTTCGACCTGATGCGAAAGTACGTCGAGCGCGGTGTCGACGTCGAGCGGATCGACGAGCCGCTTCGCGGCACCGACTCGGCGAGCGGCGCGATCCACAACTTCGACAACCGCTCGGACCGCTACGTGATCCCGCACGACGCGCTCTTCCTCGGCCACTTCGGCTACACGCCGCGCAACCAGCGTCGCTTCGTCAGCCTGAGCCGGGAGTCGGCGCTCGGCAACTTCGACGAACGGATCCAGGCCCTCGCCGAGGAGCAGGCGGTCGCCGAGGCGAAGCGCTGCATGAGCTGCGGCCAGTGCTTCGAGTGCGACAACTGCGTCGTGTACTGCCCGCAGATCGCCGTCAAGAAGGTGCCGAAGAAGGAGGCGACGATCGGTCGCTACGTCTACACCGACTACGACCGCTGCGTCGGCTGCCACATCTGCGCCGAGGTGTGCCCGACCGGCTACATCCAGATGGGGCTGGGGGAGTAGGCGCGCGATGCGTCGCACTTGCTCGCGTCTCGCGTCGGCGACGTTCGCGCTGCTCGCGGCCGTCGCGGTCCCGGTGCTCACGGTGCTGTCGGTGTCCGGCGCTGCGGCGCCGCAGGTGCAGGCCGCTGCCGGGGCCGCCGGGGCCGCCGCGGCCGGCGGGTCGCCGAGCGGGGCGTCGGCCGCCGTTCCGCTGCCCGCGTTCGAGGTCGACCGCACGACGCGCTGCGTGCTGCCGGCCGCGCGGATGCGGCTCGAGCACCCGTCGCTGCTGACGCACCAGCGCGACCGCGCCGTCCACCTCGGGCTCTCGGACGCGCAGGTGAGCATGAAGGCGTGCGTCGGCTGCCACGCCGGTGTCGGTGCCGGTGCGAGCGCCGGCGCGGTCGTCGGGCACGATCAAGCGTTCTGCGAGAGCTGCCATCGCTACGCCGCCGTGCGGATCGACTGCTTCGATTGCCACCGCTCGCGTCCGGAGGCTGCGCGATGAACGCGCGCGACCTCCGTCGCGACTGCGAGGCGCCGCCGGATCGCGGCGAGGCGGCGGCGCGGCGTGCGTTCCTCGTCGCCGGCGCCGCCGGTGCGGCGGCGCTCGCCGGCACGCTGGTCGCGCCGGGCGTGCGGCTCGTCGAGATCGCGTCCGCGGGACCGGTGCGCGCGCCCGGCGAGCCGGTGTCGGCGGGCGTGCGATGGGGGATGCTCGTCGACACCACCCGATGCAGGCCCGACTGCAGCGCGTGCGTCGACGCGTGCAATCGCGAGAATGGGCTGTCGGGCGCAACGGCGCCGACCGATCCGCAGTGGATCCGCAAGATCGAGATCAGGGACCTTAGCACGCAGCGCACGACCCACGCCCCGGTGATGTGCCAGCACTGCGCGAACCCGCCCTGCGTCGACGTCTGCCCGACCGGCGCGTCGTTCAAGCGCGCCGACGGCATCGTGCTGGTCGACCGGCACAGCTGCATCGGCTGCCGCTACTGCGTGATGGCGTGTCCCTACAAGGCGCGAAGCTTCGTGCACGAGCCGCTGACCGACCAGCGCGCCGAGGTGCCGCGCGGCAAGGGCTGCGTCGAAGGCTGCACGCTGTGCGTGCATCGGGTCGACAAGGGCCGCAGGCCGGCTTGCGTCGACGCGTGCCCGGAGGGCGTGTTCACCTTCGGCGATCTCCTCGACGCGGACAGCGAGATCTCGCGTCGGCTACGCTCGGTCGCGACGACGCAGATCCGGGCCGACCTGGGACTCGACACCGGCGTGCGCTATCGGGGTATCTCGTCGTGAGCGGCGGCCCGATGGCGGCGCATGCCGTGCGGCCGGCGCCCGCCGAGCGCGACGCGCCGATGTTCTACGGCCTCGTCGCGCTCGCCGGTGCCTGTGTCGTCGCCGGACTGGCGGCCGCGCACCGGATCGAGACCGCGGGTCACGTGGTCACCGGCATGAACAACGCGATCGTGTGGGGGCTGCCGCACGTCTTCGCGATCTTCCTGATCGTCGCCGCGTCCGGCGTGCTCAACGTCGCGTCGATCGGCTCGGTGTTCGGGCAGTCGATCTACAAGGCGCGCGCGCGCCTGTCGGCGCTGCTGTGCGTGGCGATGCTCGCCGGCGGCCTCGCGGTGCTGATGCTCGACCTCGGCCGGCCCGAGCGCTTCGTCGTCGCCGCGACGCGCTACAACTTCCGCTCGGTGTTCGCGTGGAACGTGTTCCTGTACTCGGGCATGTTCGCGATGGCCGCGCTCTACCTGTGGACGCTGTTCGATCGGAGGATGGCGCGCCACGCCACGCCGGTCGGCATCGCGGCGATGATCTGGCGGCTGGTGCTCACGACCGGTACCGGCTCGATCTTCGCGTTCCTCGTCGCGCGCCAGGCCTACGCGTCGGCGCTGCTCGCGCCGCTGTTCGTCCTGATGTCCTTCTCGTGGGGGATGGCCGTCTTCCTGCTGGTGCAGCATCGCGTCTATCGGTGGGAAGACAACGCACTCCCCGAGGAGGTGCACCGGCGCATGAAGAACCTGCTCGGGGTCTTCGTCGCGGCGGCGCTCTACATGGTGGCAGCCTACCACCTGGTCAACCTCTATTTCGCACGCCAGCACGCGTTCGAGGCGTTCATCCTGTGGCACGGCGCGCCGTATGCGGCCGTATTCTGGATCGGCTACGTGCTGCTCGGCAGCGTCCTCCCGCTCGCGCTGCTCTACAGCCGGCGCTTCACCGGCCCGCGCGCCTCGCAGTGGGCGGCGGCGCTCGTCGTCGCCGGCGCATTCTGCTTTCTCTACGTGTTCATCGTCGGCGGGCAGGCGTTTCCGCTCGAGCTGTTCCCCGGCGCGGCGGTCTCGAGTCGCTTCGGCGACGGCGAGATCGCGGCGTACTCGCCGTCGGTGCTCGAGGCGGTGCTCGGCATGGGCGGCCTCGGGATCGCCGCGCTGATGGTGCTCGTGGGCCTGCGCGTGTTCGACTTCAGGCCGGTCGACGCGCCGTCGCCCGCGCCGGGCGACGCGCGGGCCGGCTCGCCGGCCGCCGCGGTGGCGTCGGACGTGGGCCGCGCGCCGCGGTGATGGCCGGGCCCGCCACCGCGCGCTGGATGATCGCGGCGCCCCGCCGGTCGTGCGGCAAGACGATGATCGCCGTCGGTCTCGCGGCGGCGCTTCGTCGTCGCGGCGTGTCGGTGCAGACCTTCAAGAAGGGCCCCGACTACATCGACCCGTCGTGGCTCGCGCTCGCATCCGGTCGCCCCTGCCGCAACCTGGATCCCTACCTGAGCCCGCAGCGCGAGATCGACGCCTGCTTTGCACGACACGCCGATGCGGCGCAGGCGGTGCTGGTCGAGGCGAACATGGGGCTGCACGACGCGATGGCCGAGGACGGTGCCGACAGTAGTGCGACGCTGGCGGCGCGACTCGACCTGCGGGTGATCTTGGTCGTCGACGCCCGCGGCATGACCCGCAGCGTCGCGCCGCTGGTGCTCGGGATGCAGCGCTTCGATCCCGACGTGGCCTTCGCCGGCGTCGTGCTCAACCACTGCACCGGCGCGCGCCACGAGGCGCGGCTTCGCGCCGCGATCGCGCGTCACACCACGCTGCCGGTGATCGGCGCGATCGGCCACCACGACGGGCTCGGCGTCGACGAGCGGCATCTCGGCCTCGTGCCCGGCAACGAGCAGCACGAGGCCGCGCGCGTCGTCGACCGGCTCGCCGACGTCGTCGAGCGCGGCATCGACGTCGCCGCGCTGGCGGCGCCCGCGTGCGCGGTGCGGCCGGGCGCGGTGCGGCTGGCGGAGGTGCGGCTGGCGGAGGTTCGGGCGGCATCGCAAACGGAATCGCAAGCCGGGTTCCGGACCGCGTTGCAGCCGGTGGTGCAGCCACGGTGCCGCACCCGCGAGCCCTTGCGCATCGGCATCGCGCGCGATCGCGCGTTCGGCTTCTACTACGCCGACGACCTCGACGCGTTCGCTGTCGCGGGCGCGCAGCTGGTGCCTTTCGACACGCTGGCGGACCCGGCGCTGCCGCCGGTCGACGCGCTGTTCATCGGCGGCGGCTTCCCGGAGCGTCACCTGGACGCGCTGGCGGCGAACCGGTCGCTGCGCGAGGCGCTTCGCGAACGTCTCGCCGACGGCATGCCGGCGTATGCCGAATGCGGCGGGCTCATGTATCTGTGCCGCGCGATCGAGGCCGGCGGTCGACGCCACGAGATGGTCGGCGCGATCCCCGCCGACGCGACGATGCTGCCGCGGCCCGTCGGCAGGGGCTACGTGCACCTCGCGCCGGCCGCGGACACGTCCGGCTGGTGGTGCGCCGTCGCCGGCGACCGGGGGTGCGGCCCGGCGGGCGGCCCGGCGGGCAACGACACCGCGGCCCCCGTCGTGCGTGCGCACGAGTTCCATCACTCGACGCTCGTCGACGTCGCCCCGGGGCTGCGCTACGGATGGCGCGTGCGACGGGGACACGGCATCGACGGGGCGCGCGACGGCATCGTCGTCGGCAACCTGTTCGCGTCGTACGCGCACCTTCGTTCCGGCACCGGCGCGGGCACGTGCTGGCCGGCCGCCTTCGTCGCGTTCGCGAGGCAGCGAACCGACCCACACCAAACGGGAGCAGGGCATGGACATGTCGCGGCCCTTCACGGATAGCGAGTTGACGGCGGCGCTGGCACCGGCCCACGGGCCGGGCCGGGCGACGGCCGGCACCGGCACGCCGCACGCGCCGCCGAGCCGCCCCATCGGCTCCGGCGAGGTCGTGCTGGTCGGCAGCGGCCCGGGCGACCCCGAGCTGCTGACGCTGCGCGCGCTGCGGATGATCCGCCAGGCCGACGTCATCCTCTACGACAAGCTGGTGTCAGACGAGATCATGGCGCTGGTGCCGGAGGGGGTCGAGCGCATCTACGTCGGCAAGGTCCGCAATCGCCACGAGATGCGGCAGGCGTCGATCAACGAGCTGCTGGTGCAGCTCGCGAAGACCGGGCGTCGCGTCGTGCGGCTGAAGGGGGGCGATCCCTTCGTGTTCGGTCGTGGCGGCGAGGAGATCGAGACGCTGGCCGAGCACGGCGTTCGCTTCCAGGTGGTGCCGGGCGTCACCGCCGCGCTGGGTGTCGCCGCCTACGCGGGCATCCCGCTGACGCACCGAGACCACGCCCAGGCCTGCGTGTTCGTCACCGCGCACCTCAAGAACGGCACGATGGACCTCGACTGGACGGCGCTCGCGAGGCCGGGGCAGACGGTGGTCTGCTACATGGGCTTCGCGGCGATGGACGCGCTCTGCGGGCAACTGGTCGCGCACGGGATGGGCGGCGATACGCCGGCCGCGATCGTGCAGGAGGGGACCTGCGCGAGCCAGAAGGTGGTGGCCGGCACGCTGGCGACGCTCCCGGCGCTGGCGAGCGCCGCCGGCGTCCAGGCGCCGGCGCTGATCATCGTCGGAACCGTCGTGACGCTCCGCGAGCGCCTGCGCTGGTTCGAGCGCTTCGCGCAGCGCTGACGCCGCCGGGCGCGCCGGCGTTCAGCGGGCCCCGGCCCTGCCGTCGCCCGGCGTCGGGTCGAGCCGATGCTCGATCGCGAACACCGCCGCCTCGACCCGCGAGCGAAGGTTCAGCTTCGACAGGATGTGGCGCACGTGCAGCTTCACCGTGTCCTGGCTGATGCCGAGGTCGTTGGCGATGGCCTTGTTGCTCAGGCCGCGCGACACGAAGCCGAGGATCTCGCGCTCGCGCGCCGTCAGCTGGTCGAGCGACGCATTGCGCTCCGGCGCGGCGGCGCCGCCGCTCAGCAGCCCCGCGAGCTTGCCCGCCATCTCGGGAGCGACGACGAGATCGCCGCGCGCGACGCGGCGGATCGCGTCGACGATGTCCTCGGGCGCCATGTCCTTCAGGATGTAGCCGCGCGCACCCAGGCGAAGCGAGGTCGCCAGGTCCTCGGGGGAATCGCTCATCGTCAGCACGACGACCGGGATGCGGACGCCGGTCGCGTGCAGGCGCTCGAGCAGCGCCAGCCCGTCGAAGGGCTGCATGCGCAGGTCGGTCACGACCAGTTGCGGGGAATGCGCGTCGATCAGCGCCGGCACGTCGTCGGCGAGCGCGGTCGTCGCGACGACGTGCATGCCGGCGCGCTGCTCGAGCAGGTCGCCGAGCCCGCGGCGGCACAGGTGGTGGTCGTCGACCAGCAGCACGCGCGTGCGTTCCACGGTGGCGGCGGGCTCGGTCACGCTCGGTCACCGCGCGCAGCGGCCACGCGAAGGCGCACGCGGGCACCGCCCCCGGGCAGATTCTCGAGCTCGACGCTGCCACCGATCGCCCGTGCCCGCTCGCGCATGATCTGCAGGCCGCAGCTCGTGCCGGTCGGCATGCCGGCGGGCGCAGCGCCGTCGGCGGCGGCGCCGGCGAAGCCCGCGACGACCGCCTCGGGCAGACCCCTGCCGTCGTCCTCGACGCAGATGACGAGTGCATTCGAATCGCGCGCGAGCACGATGCGCGCGTGGCTGGCGTGCGCGTGCCTGCAGACGTTCGCCACCGCTTCCCGGACGATGTGGAAGGCCTGCACCTCGCGATCGGCCGCGAGCCCCAACCCGTCGCTCAGCTCGCTCCTGAGCTCGAAGTCGATGCCGGTGCGCTCGCGCAGCCCGATCGTGAGCTGCTCGAGCGCGCGCTCGAGCCCGTGCGCATCCATGCCGGCGCGAAAGTGCGTGATCAGTTCGCGCAGGCGCCGGTTGGTCGTGGCGAGTTCGTCGCCGACGTCGTCGCAGTAGCGCAGCGCCCGTTCGGCGTCGTCGGAGCGGATCGCGTCGGCGAGCAGCGGCACGCGCATGCGCACGAAGGCGAGCGACTGCGCGAGCGAGTCGTGGATCTCGCCGGCCATCGCCTGGCGTTCGCTCAGCAGGCGCGCGTCGAGCTGCTCGCGCTCGAGGCGCGCGTTCTCGAGCGTGAGGCCGAGCAGGTGCCCGAGCGGGCGCAACAGCGGCAGCACCTCGGCACGCATGCCGCCGACGTCGTCGAAGAACAGCGTGAACACGCCGACGGTGCGCGTGCGAAAGGTCAGCGGCACGGCGACCGACCCCTCGAAGCGCGCCGCCAGCGCGTCGCCGCGCTCGAGCATGCGGCAGCGCCCGCTCGAGTCGGCGACCTGGATCGCGTCTCCCTTCATCGCGTCGCCGCACACGCCGCACGCCTCGACGATGCGCTCTCGCGCGACGAAGGCCGGCGGCAGGCCCGTCGACGCGAGCATGTGCATCCGCGCGCCGTCGGCGTCGAGCGCGCGCACCGCGCCCGCGCGCGCGCCCGCAAGCCGGACGATGCTGCCGAGAAACGCCTGGAGCGCCGATTCCAGCCGCGCGTCGGTCGAGTCCGGCGGGGTGGGTGTGGATGCGACCGTGACCGAGGCGGCGCCGCAACCGGGAATGATGCCGATGCGTATGGACTCGTCCAGGGCCAATTCCGTCTCCATTCGACGCGGCGCCGGGGCCGCTGCCGACGGGCCGCCGACGCGGGCCCGATCGTGTGGTTCGGCCCGGGGCGGCATCGTGCGTGCGGGCACGGTCGGGCATTACCCATTAGGGTAGCCTGTTTCCAAGCCGACGTGGTAGTGGACAGATCCGCGCGGGGACCGCCTAATGCGCGTTGTTGAGCGGAATCATCGCCTTGGCTCGTCCCGATGTCGCAAAAGCTTTCGGTCTCGCGTGCCGCCCGCCTGCTCGGGGTGTCGCGCGCGACCCTGCAACGCCTGATCCGAAGCGGTGCGCTGCCGGTCGCCGATGGCTGGCTCGCGACCGACGACCTGCTGCGGGTGTTTCCGGATCTCTCGCTCGAGGAGGGCGGCCTCTTCGAGAAGGTCCGCGACATCCGCGAGCACGCCTTCGGCAAGCGCATCCGCGAGCACGTGCTGCCGACGTCGGAAGTGCTCGCGCAGCGCCTGTTCGTGCAGAGCCAGGAACTGTCGGAGTTGCGCAGTCACCTGCAGGCGTACCACCGCCTGGTCGTCGACGCGCTCGCGCTCGCACCGGGCCGGGCGGCGCAGGATGCGGACGCGGCGTCGCCGCTGCGCGCGTTCCTGGAGTCGGGCCTCGCGCGCGTGCTCGGGAGCGCCGCGCCGAATCGGCTTGACGCGATGAGCGACATGATCAAGGTCGTCAGCGCGAGCGTGCGGGTGCGCCCCAGCGGGCGCGACTTCATCGTCGAAGGCAACGACAGCATCCTGCAGGCCGGGTTGAAGGCCGGCCTGGGCTTTGCGTACGGCTGCGGCGGCGGCAACTGCGGGCTGTGCAAGGCACGGCTCGTGTCGGGGACGGTGCGCCAGACCATGCACGCGGACTACCGGCTGTCGGATGCGGAGCGCGCACAGGGGCATCTGCTGATGTGCGCGAACATGCCGTTGACCGACATCGTCGTCGAGACCCTCGAGGCCGCCGGCCCGGCGGACATCCCGCACCAGTCGATCGCCGCGAAGGTGAAGTCGATCGACGCGCTCGGCGCGGATACGCTGCTCGTTCACCTGCAGACACCGCGCTCGAGCCGGCTTCGCTTCCTCGCGGGGCAGGGCGTTCGACTCGCACTCGACGCCGAAGGCGCGACCGCCGGCACGTACCCGATCGCGAGTTGTCCGTGCGACGACCGGAATCTGCTGTTCCATCTCGGGCGCGACCCCGACGACGCCTTCGCCTGCCGCCTGTTCGACGGTGCCGTCACGCGCGGCGACGCGGTCGCCGTCGAGGGGCCGGTCGGCGACTTCGTGCTGCCGGCGACGGTCGAGCGGCCGCTGGTCTTCATCGCCGGCGACCTCGGCTTCGCGCCGATCGGCAGCCTGATCGAGCACGCGATCGCGATCGAGGCCGACGATTCGATCCGCCTGTACTGGGCGGCGGCGCGTGCCGACCGTCACTACCTCGACCGGCAATGCCGGGCGTGGGCCGACGCTTTCGACGGCCTGCGCTACACGCCGTCGGTCGCGCCGACGCCGCTGGCGGGCGCACTCGCGCTGCTGGACACGCTCGTCGCCGAGCGCGATCGACTGGCCGACGCCGCGCTGTACGTCGCCGGGCCCGCGGCCTTCCTCGAGCCGTTCGCCGGCGCGCGCGACGACGGTCGCCTGGTCGCCGCCGAATGGCATCTGCATTCGTGTTGAACCGGAGTCCGACCGATGAGTGACGCACTCGACTACCTGCTGAAGGCCCGGCCCGAGGCGATGGGCCACTACTTCGCGTTCCTGAAGGATGCCGGCCGGCATCTCGACCCCAAGACGCGTGCGCTGATCTCGGTGATCACGAAGGTGCACGCGCAGACCGAGCGCGGGCTGCGCCAGTACCTGAAGCGCGCACTGCGCGAGGGCTGCAGCGGCGTCGAGGTGCTCGATGCGCTGCTGATGGCGTTTCCGGCGCTCGGCCTCGCGAAGATCGTCTGGGCGGTCGACGTGATCCTCGCGATGGAGCTGCCGGCCTTTTCCGAGGACGCGATGAAGGTGGTCGTCGAGGCGAAGGCGGCGCCGCGGTGGCACGACGTCGCCGCGATCGACGCACTCGCGCCGGGGGCTGTCGTGCGCGTCGAATGCGACGGGCGGGCCGTGTTCGTCGCCCGCACCGCCGACGGTGTCGGCGTGCACGACGCGCGGTGCCCGCATCGCGGTACCGACCTGCCGGCTGCCGCGCTCAAGGGGGCGACGGTCGTCTGCCCGCTGCACGGCTGGACCTTCGACGCGGCGAGCGGCGAGTGCACGGCGAACGGCGACGAGGGACTGACGCGGATCGAGGCGCGCGTCGACGCCGACCGGGTGCTGGCCTTCTGGTGACCACCCCGATCGCGACGAGGCGCCGATGCCCTACTACCTGTACCGCTTCGGTCCGCTGGACATCCCCGAACGGGTCGGCGAGGAAGCCGGCTACCGTGCAGCCAGGGCGCGGCTCGACGCGCTGCGCGCGCAGTCGACGGGCGCGCCGCCCGGGCGGCTTCGGATGGTGTTCGCGTCGAACGAGATCGAGGCGACCGACCTGCTGACGAATCCGCGCCCGCCCGACCCGTCGGTCGCGGCCGAGGACGACTGATCCGCACGCCGGGCGGACCACGGGTTCAGTCGACATAGCGCCTGATCGAGCGCCGCCTGCCCGGCTTCGACTTCTGGATCACGACGCCGCGAACCGACGACAGGTCGGCGATCGCCACCGGCGGCTCGGCGCCGTCGAGCATCGACAGCGTCCAGCCTTCGCCCTCGCGCGTGAGCAGGCGCAGGCCCCATCCGTCGCCGCAGCGCGCGAGCACGAACGCGCCGTCGGCCGCCAGCCCGCCCGGCTCGATGATCACGACGTCGCCGTCGTCGAACTCGGGCCGCATCGAGTCGCCCAGCACCATCAGCGCGAAGGACTCGGCGCCGGCGCAGGCGTCGAAGGACGCGTCGGCGCTCGCCGGGGCGGGATCGGGTGACGCGACGATCGGGATCACGGGGCGCCTGCGGGGATCGCCGGATCCGCTGCCGGGCGACGGTTCCGGTGTCACCGTGCCGCCCGGGATTCAGATGTAGAGCGTGATGTTCGACCTGCCGGCGAATTCCATGAAGGTTGCCGCACCCCCGAACTCGATGCCGTCGATGAAGTCGCTCTTCTTGAAGTCGAACAGGTCGACGGTCATCTGGCAGGCGATGAACTTGACGTCGGATTCGATGCAGGCGTCGCGAAGGTCGGAGACCGACGCGACGCCCTTGTCGCGCATCGTCTTCTTCATCATCGCCGTCGCCATGGCCTCGACCCCGGGCAGCGCCTGCACGAACACCGGCATCGGCACCGGCATCGGCATCGCCGGGTTGCCGAGCGGGCTGATACGGATGCCGCTGAGGTCCTTGCGCAGCAGCTGCAAGCCGTAGAACGTGCAGAACACCTGTACTTCGTAGTCGAGCGCGGCTGCGGTCGATGCGAGGATCATCGGCGGGTACACCCAGTCGAGCGTTCCCTTCGTGGCGATGATCGCCATTCGCTTGCCGTCCAAGTCAAACCTCCGTGTGTGTCGGCCGCGGGCTGCCCGCAGCGCGCGGCGCCCGACGCGTGCCCGTGGGGCGAACGCGCTATTTCTTCTGCAGGTAGAAGACGAACGCGCCGGACTCCTGGCCGGACGACAGCAGCTGGTTGCCCGTCTGCTTCGCGAACGCCTCCATGTCCTTGACCGAACCGGTGTCGGTCGCGCTGACCTTCAGCACCTGGCCGGTCGAGAGGTCGTTCAGCGCCTTCTTGGTCTTGATGATCGGCAGCGGGCAGTTCAGTCCGCGCGCGTCGAGTTCCTTGGTGAAATCCATCTGCTCCTCCGTTGCTGCTCCGTTGTACCGGCTGGGTACCGCCTCGGTCCATACCCGTGAAGGGGTGGCCGACCTACTCCGACGGGTAGTCTAGAACTTCCACGCCCACGCCACGCCGAGGATGTCTTCCGACAGACGGATGTTCGCGTTGCCCCCGCCGAAGTTCGGCGGGATCGAATTGCTCCCGTCGACTTTCTGCCGCAGGCCATGCGTGTAGGCGAAGGTGAGTTCCTGCCTGGCGCCGATCGCCCAGGTGGCGCCGATCGACACGTGGTGCCGGATCGTCCCCGGCGCGAGGATGTTGAAGAAGGTCTGGTTCGCCGGTATCGGCTGGTCGCTGTGGCTGTAGCCCGCGCGCAGCGTCAGCGCGTCGGTGAGCGCCCAGTTCGCGCCGAGCTTGATCACGGTGATGTCGTTCCAGCCGAAGCCGGGCCCGTCGTCGGCGCCGAGCAACTTGCCGCCGAAGAGGCTGTCGATCGGATTGCCGACCGCGGTGACGCCGGCGTACTCGATGCGCTGCACGTCGAGTGCCACCGTGACGGCCGGCGAGAGCTTTGCCGCGATGCCGACGCCCCAGTTGGCCGGGATGTCGAAGCGCCCCTGGTCGGCGAACAGGCCGGCGTACTTGTCCAGTCGAGACATGCGCGTCTTCGATTGCCAGGTCGCGCCCATCGTGATCGTCGGGGTGATCGCGCCGGTCCAGCCGACGCGAAGCCCCACGCCGGTGGCGCTGTCGTTGCCGTTGTCGGTGAGTGCGGCGGGGTTGCTCGACAGCCCGAACTGGCCGAAGGGCCCGAAGCCGGTCGCGCTGAACTGCTGGTATGCGACGTTCAGCGAAACGCCGAGCGCGTGCCCGGGCGCGATCCTGTACGACACCGTCGGCGCGATGAAGAGCTGCGACAGGTCGACCCCAGCCGGACTCGAGCCGCCCATCGCCGTGAACGGAGAGCGGTCGTACTGCGTGTTCATCCCGCCGTTGCCGTAGACGACGACGCCGATCGAGAGCGCCGGATCGATGACGCGGTTGTAGCCGAATTCCGGGATCAGGAAGGTGCGCTTGCCGTTGCCGTCGTAGCTGCCGTCCAGCGAGGGCACGCCCATCGGCGCGACGCCGGCATTGCCGACGATGTCGGCGCCGCGATCCGGCCGGAAGACGTCGAGCCCGGCGTCGAAGCGGGTGCCGACCCACGCCATGCCGGCAGGGTTCGTCGCCGCGGCCATCGCATCCTGCGGCAACGCGATGCCGACTCCCGCCATGCCCTTGGCCTTCATGCCGTAGCCGTGCGCGAAGTAGCCGTTGGTCGCCAGCGCGGCCGAAGATGCGAGCGCCGCGCCCAGTGCCGCGCACGCCGCGCCGAGGCGCAATCCCGCTCCCTTCATGTCGTCCCGCTCCCCATATGGCCGCTCGCGTCTGCGCCGGCATCTTGTGGCCGCGATCATCGATCGCGCGGCCCGGGCGGTCTACTACCCTGAATGCGGGGGAGGGCTAGCCTTTCAGGGGGATGCCCGCAGGGCGTAAGCCGGGGTGGCGGGCGCTCAGTACGTCTCGAGGTGCAGTCGGCCGTCGCGCTTGAGCGCGTGCGCCACCTCCGCCCACCCGAGGCCGGCGCCGGTCGCGATGTCCTCCAGCGCCTGCAGCACGCCTTCCTCCATCGCCTTCAGGCCGCAGACGTAGAAGTAGCAGTCCGGGTCGGCGAGCAGCGGCGCGAGGTCGTTCGCACGCGCGCGCATCGCGTCCTGCACGTAGCGCTTCGGTGCGCCCGGTGTGCGCGAGAACGCGAACTCGATGTCGATGAAATCCGTCGGCAGCTTCTGGAGCGGGCCGAAGTAGGGCAGTTCCTCGCGCGTCCGCGCGCCGAAGAACAGCATCAGCCGCCCGCCCTCGAAGCGGCCCGACTTGCGCAGCCGCCTGCGCCACTCGGTCATCGCGCGCATCGGTGCGCTGCCGGTGCCGGTGCAGATCATCACGATGTGGCTGCCGGGATGGTTCGGCATCAGGAAGCTCGCGCCGAACGGGCCGACGACCTCGATCCGGTCGCCGACGGCGGCATCGCACAGGTAGTTGCTGGCGACGCCGCGCACCGGCCGGCCGTCGTGGTCCTCGAGCACGCGCTTGAGCGTCAGCGCCACGTTGTTGTAGCCGGGCCGCTCGCCGTTGCGCGGGCTCGCGATCGAATACTGGCGCGCGTGGTGCGGGCGGCCTCGCGCGTCGACGCCCGGCGGCACCACGCCGATCGACTGGCCTTCGAGCACCGGGAACGGTGTCCTGCCGAAGTCGAGCACCAGGTGATGCGTGTCGTAGTCGCTGCCGACCTCGGTGACGCGGACGTTGCCGGTGACCGTGGCGGTGATCGACCCCTGCGGGCCCTTCGGCCCGTACAGGTTCGTGAACGCGTGCGCCGCCGACCACGGTGGCACCGTCGCGCCCGCGCGCAGGCCGCTCGCGGTGCCGGGGCCGCCGCCCGCGACGTCGGTCGCTCCGGTGACGCTGGCGGCATCGGCGACAGCCGGTGTCGACGCGCCGCGGTTCCGGGTCTCGAAGCCGTCGCCGAAAGGGGCGTCGCCGGCCCGGGCATCGGTCGTCGCGTCGCCAGTGGAGTCGGCGGTGTCGGTCGCGCCGGCGCCGCCGTTCGCCACGGCCTGCGCGAGGATCGACGGGTCGAGTTCGGCGGGCAGTTCCTCCCAGCCGAACTGCGCGTCGATCGGATACGCGCTCGCTGCCGGCACGTCGCGCCAGTTGTCGATCGACCCCGTCGGGCACGGCGAGATGCAGTCCATGCACCGGTTGCACTTGGCGGCGTCGACGACGTAGTTGTTCGCGTCGTGCGTGATCGCGCCCACCGGGCAGATCGATTCGCAGGTGTTGCAGCGGATGCAGATCTCCGGATCGATCAGGTGTTGCCTGATCACCCCGACGGCGGCTTGCCCCATCCCTCCGCTCCCGTTCAGCCGAAGCGGACGTAGTCGAAGTCGACCGGCTGCCGGTTGATCCCGATCATCGGCGGCGCGATCCAGTTCGCGAACCGGCCCGGCTCGACGACCCGGCCCATCAGGCTCGCGACGAAGGCGCGGTCGTCGTCGCTAGGGAGCCAGCGCCCGACGTTCGCGTTCCATTGCGCTTCGCTGACGACCTCGCCTTCGGGCGACACCCGGATGCCCGCCAGCGCGCCGATGCTGCGGTGAAAGGCCTTGTGCGGCGCGGCCAGCCTGAACGGGATGCCGGCCTTCTCGATCACCTTGTTCCAGCGGTTCACGCCGCCGATCGAGTCCTTGATGTAGTCGTCGCGAAGGACCTCGTTCAGCGCGTTGAGCATCGGCACCGCCTTCTCGACGAGCCTGCCGTCCTTGGCCTGCAGCACCGTGTAGGTCTCGCCGCGCAGCCGGTGGTCGTCGCCGCGCTTGCCTTCCTCGTAGCGACCCTTCAGCCCGGTGCTGTAGAAGGTCGCCGCGTTGCTGCTCTCGTCCGAGCCGAACAGGTCGATGGTCACGCTGAAGTGGAAGTTCAGGTAGCGCTGGATCGTCGGCAGGTCGATCACGCCCGCCTCGCGAAGCTTCTTCGGATCGTCGGTCTTCAACTCGTTCATCGCCGCGCAGGTACGCTGGATCACGCGGCTGATGCCGGACTCGCCGACGAACATGTGGTGCGCTTCCTCGGTCAGCATGAATTTCGTCGTGCGCGCGAGCGGGTCGAAGCTGCTCTCGGCGAGCGCGCATAGCTGGAACTTGCCGTCGCGGTCGGTGAAGTAGGTGAACATGAAGAAGCTCAGCCAGTCGGGCGTGGGCTCGTTGAACGCCTGCAGGATGCGGGGGTTGTCCTGCTGGCCGCTGCGACGCTCGAGCAGCGCCTCGCCTTCCTCGCGTCCGTCGCGCCCGAAGTACTTGTGCAGCAGGTACACCATCGCCCACAGGTGGCGGCCTTCCTCGACGTTGACCTGGAACAGGTTGCGCAGGTCGTACTGGCTCGGCGCGGTCAGCCCGAGATGTCGCTGCTGCTCGACGCTCGCGGGCTCGGTGTCGCCCTGGGTGACGATGATGCGGCGCAGGTTCGCGCGGTACTCTCCCGGCACGTCCTGCCACGCCGCCTCGCCCAGGTGATCGCCGAAGTGGATCCTGCGGTCCTGCTCGGCGGGATTCAGGAAGATGCCCCAGCGGTAGTCGGGCATCTTCACGTGGGCGAACTGCGCCCAGCCCTGCGGGTCGACGCTGACGGCGGTGCGCAGGTAGACGTCGAAGTCCCTGGAACCCTCGGGTCCCATGTCGGCCCACCACTCGAGGTAGTTCGGCTGCCACTGCTCGAGCGCGCGCTGCAGCGCTCGATCCTCGGTCAGGTTGACGTTGTTCGGGATCTTCTCGCTGTAGTCGATCGTGGACATGTTTCGCTCCGGTTGATTCAGACTCGGTTCCAGTCGAAGGCGGCCTTGTCGCCCTTGCCGTAGACCTTCAGCGCGCCCTTGTCGCCGACGGCGTTCGGGCGCTGGAAGATCCAGTTCTGCCATGCGGTGAGGCGCCCGAACACGCGGGTGAACATCGTTTCGCGGCCGTTGAAGCGCAGGTTCGCCTCGAGGCCGGTCAGTGCATCGGGGCTCATCGCGACGCGTTCCTCGATCGCGATCCGGGTCTCGTCGGCCCAGTCGATGTCGTCCGGGTTGCTGGTGACGAGGCCGAGCGCAAAGGCCGCGTCGGCGTCGAGCGGCTCGCCGGCCTTCGCCCGAACGGCGTCCAGCGCCGGCGCCTCGTCATAGAACCGGCGCGCGAGCCGGCTCTGGCCCGTCGCCATCGGGTAGAAGCCGAAGTTCGTGTCGCCGACGACGATCGTCGGCGCACGCGACGGGTCGTCGGGCAGTGCGAGCTGGTAGCTGCGGTCGCACGCCAGCGCCAGCTCGAGCAGCGTGCCGGCGAAGCACGAGCCCGGCTCGATCAGTGCGAAGAGGCTGCGCGAGGAGACGTCGAGGCGGCTGAACGTGCGGCGCAGCAGGCCGATGGTCTCGCGCACCAGCCAGTGGTCCGCGTGCGCGACCAGCGTCGCGTCCATCGCCAGTACCCGGGCGGCGTCGCCTTCGGTGCGGATCAGCCAGGTGCCGATGTCCAATTCGTTGGTGCGCATCGACAGGATCGCGTCGTCGACCGCACGCGCGAGCGCGATCGGGTACCAGGCCGCGCCCTGCGCCTCGATGCCGGCGAGGTCGGCCGGGGTGTCGGCGCTTGGGGCGCTGATCGTCCAGCTCGCGACGCGCTTCTCGCGGTCGATCGCGACCGAGACGTGGGGGTAGTGCAGCGCGTCCGGCTCGATGCGCCGCTCGAGCGGGGTCAGCGCGACGCCCTTCGCGTCGGCGGGGCGATCGCTGCCCGCGGCCAGCTCGAGCGCGCGCGCCCTGACCGACTGTGCGAAGACCGCGGGCTTCGCGATCGCGTCGACCAGCCGCCACTCGACCGCCTTCCGGCCCCGCACGCCCTCGCTGGTCGTGCAGAAAACATCGGCCAGATCGTGGCGGACGTGGCGCTTGTCGGTCACGCGCGTGAGACCGCCGGTGCCGGGCAGCACGCCGAGCAGCGGCACCTCCGGCAGGCTCACCGCGCTGGAGCGGTCGTCGATCAGGATGATCTCGTCGCAGGCGAGGGCGAGTTCGTAGCCGCCGCCGGCGCAGGCGCCGTTGACCGCCGCGACGAACTTCAACCCGCTGTGCGTCGACGCGTCCTCGAGCCCGTTGCGCGTCTCGTTGGTGAACTTGCAGAAGTTGACCTTCCAGGCATGGCTCGAGACGCCGAGCATGAAGATGTTCGCGCCCGAGCAGAAGACCTTCTCCTTCGCGCTGGTGATCACGACGGCGCGCACTTCGGGGTGCTCGAAGCGGATGCGATTGACCGCGTCGTGAAGCTCGATGTCGACGCCCAGGTCGTAGCTGTTGAGCTTGAGCGTGTAGCCGGGCCGCAGGCCGCCGTTCTCGTCGAAGTCGGCGCGCAGCGTGGCGACGGGGCCGTCGACGGTCAGCGTCCAGTGGCGGTAGCGCGAAGGATCGGTCTGGTAGTCGACCGCCGGGAATGGGCTCATCGGGGATGTCTCCGGTGAAGGTGCGGGGGATCGCAGCCTCGAAAAGTGGCATCATAATACCAGCTACCATCGAATACAAGCACTTTAGTGCCTTGCTTCGGTATCGGTGCCGGACGCGATCTCAGGCCGGCATCGCCAGCGCATCGCGCACGCGCTGTCGAAGGATTCCAAAGGTCGCGTCCAGCGGCTGCGCGCTGGTATCGACGCGCAGCTCCGCCTTCGCGTAGAACGGTGCGCGGGTCGCGAGGATGCCCTCGAGGTCCTGCATCGCCTCGCGGTTGCCCGCCATCGGGCGCATGTCGCCCTGCGCGGTCACCCGGGCCATGTGATCCTGCGGATCGGCCTGCAGCCAGACGGTCGTGCAGTGAGTGAGCACCAGGTTGAAGCTGGCCGGGTCGGAGACCAGCCCGCCCGGGGTTGCGATCACCGCCTCGGGCTGAAGCTGGATCGCCTCCTCGAGCGCGCGACGCTCGTAGCGCCGGTATGCGCTCTGCCCGTACAGGCTCTGGATCTCGTTGATCGAGCAGCCGGCGAACTGCTCGATCTCGCGGCTCAGCTCGACGAACGGGAAGCCCAGGTCGTCGGCGAGCATCCGACCCAGCGTCGACTTGCCGGCGCCGCGCAAGCCGATCAGCGCCACCCGCGAAGGCCGCGCGCCGGCACCCGCGCCGTCGCCGCCACCGGTGCCCAGCATCGCGCCGATCGCGATCCGCACGCGCTTGAGCGTCGCCTCGTCGCGATGCTCGAGCAGTTCGCGGATCATCAGCCACTCCGGCGAGCGCGTCGTAGGGTCCCCGAGGAGCTCGGCCATCGAGCACTTCAGCGCCTGCGCCACCTGCAGGAGCACCAATGCGGACGCGTTGCCCACGCCGTATTCGAGGTTCGCGAGGTGGCGCTCGGACACGTCGGCGGCCGTCGACAGTGCCTTGCGCGGCATGCCGCGGCGCGCCCGCAGCGCGCGCACGCGCTCGCCGAGCGCGACGAGGAACGGGTGCTTGGCGGCGGCGGCGTCGGGCGCCGGCCCGGCGGCTTCCGTCGCGACGGTCGCGGCGTCGGGGCGGTGCGGAACGATCGTGCTTGTCATCGGTGGCGAATGTGATCTAAAGTGCGTGCATGCACAGTACTGCACCGCGCCGCCGACTGCAAGTCGCGCCGCGCACCGGGTGGCGCGGGCGCCGGGGCGGCGCTTGAGCGGAACCCGCAGGCCGTTTGCCTCGCCGGCGCCGTCCGCGTCCCCGGCCCGCCGTGCGGACGCCGGGTTCGTCGACCTCGACTGGCAGGGGCGGGTCGTGCGGATCGAGCACCGCTGGGTCGGCTGCGTGCCCGAGCGCGGCGAGGCGCCGCTGCTGCTGTTCCTGCACGAGGGGCTCGGCTCGGTCGCGATGTGGAAGGACTTCCCGGATCGGCTGTGTTCGGCGGCGGGCCTGCGCGGGTTGGTCTGGTCGCGCCCTGGCTATGGCCGGTCTTCGCCGCGTGTGTCCGGCGAGGCCTGGGCGCCGGACTTCATGCACCGCCAGGCGCACGAGGTGCTTCCCGCGCTGCTCGCCGCGCTCCACGTCGACCCGGCTCGCGAGCGTCCCTGGCTGTTCGGCCACAGCGACGGCGGGACGATCGCGCTGCTGTACGCCGCGCGCCACCCGGCGTGCGTCGCCGGCCTCGTCGTGCTGGCGCCGCACATCATGGTCGAGCCGGTGTCGATCGCGAGCATCGCCCGCGCGCGCGACGCATGGACGACGGGCGACCTGCGGGCGCGCCTCGCGCGCTACCACGACGATCCCGTGTCCGCCTTCCTGGGCTGGAACGACGCGTGGCTGCAGCCGGCCTTCGCCGGCTGGTCGATCGAGACCGAGATCGCGCCGATCCGCTGCCCTGTGCTCGCCGTGCAGGGGCTCGACGACGAGTACGGCACGCTCGAACAGATCCGCGGCATCGCGCGCCGCGTGCCGCAGTCGCGGTTGCTCGAACTCGCGGCGTGCGGGCACTCGCCGCACCGCGACCGTCCCGACGCGCTGATCGAGGCGACCGTCGGCTTCCTGCGCGAGCACGATCCGCGCGTCGGCGGCGCCCGCTGAGCGCGACGCCCGGGCGCGTGGCTGCCGGCGTCCGCCGGCACCGTGTCGGCGCATCGGCGCCGTCTAGGCCGGCGAGCGGCTACCATTCCGGCCGGACAACGAGCGCTGCGCAATGCGGGGAGGGTCGTTCATGCACGTGTTGATCGCGGGAGGAGGGCCCGCCGGACTGGCGATGGCGCTGACGTGCCACCAGGTTGGCGTGCCGGTCACGGTCTTCGAAGCCGTGCCCGTCCTCAAGCCGCTCGGGGTCGGGATCAACCTCCAACCGAATGCGGTGCGTGAGTTGCACGACCTGGGGCTCGGCGATCGGCTCGACGAGATCGGCATCGCGACGCGCGAATGGGCCCTCGTCGGGCGCAACGGCAACGACATCTACACCGAGCCGCGCGGCGTGCTCGCCGGCTACCGCTGGCCGCAGTATTCGGTCCACCGGGGACGGCTGCAGATGCTGCTGTACGAGGCGGTCTGCGCGCGGCTCGGCCCGTCGGCGGTCCTCACCGGGCAGCGCGTCGTCGGCTACACGAATACCGGCGATGGCGTCCGGATACGGCTCGAGGCGGCCGACGGCACCCGCAGCGAGGCCCACGGCACCGTCCTGATCGGTGCCGACGGCATCCAGTCGGCCGTGCGCGCGCAGATGCATCCGGACCAGGGTGAGCCGCACTGGGGCGGCGCGATCATGTGGCGGGGAACGTCGCCGGGGCGCCCGATCCGCAGCGGCGCCTCGTTCGTTGGGCTCGGCGGGTCGAGGCAACGCGTCGTGGTCTATCCGATCTCCAGTCCGGAGCCCCGATCCGGCCTCGCGACGATCAACTGGATCGCCGAGATCACGGTCGATCCCTCGGCCGAGCGCGCACCGGGCGACTGGAACCGTCCGGTCGCGGTCGACAGCTTCGTGCACCACTTCGCCGGCTGGAACTACGAGTGGCTCGACGTGCCGGCGATGATCCGGGCCGCCGACAGCGTGTTCGTGTATCCGATGATCGACCGCGATCCGATTCCGCGCTGGGTCGACGGCCGGGTCGCGCTGATCGGTGACGCGGCCCACGTGATGTATCCGACCGGTTCGAACGGCGCGAGCCAGGGAATCGTCGACGCGCGGGTGCTCGGTGCGCGGATGCTCGAACACGGTGCCTCGCCGGCCGCGCTGCTCGACTACGAACGGCGGCTTCGCGAGCCGATATCGCAGCTCGTGCTGCGCAATCGCGAGGCCGGCCCGTTCGGCATCCTGAACGTCGTCGACGAGCGTTGCGGCGGTGTCTTCGACGACATCGACGCCGTCATGCCGCTGGCCGAGCGCGAGGCGTTCATGGCACGCTACAAGTCGGCCGCCGGGCTGGCGATCGAACAGTTGAACGCCGCACCGCCGACGATCGCGCCTGGCGCACGGATCGGCGCCGGGACGCCCTAGCGCGCGTTCGCGCGCGCGAGCCGTTCGAGGAAGGTCGGCCACACCTGCGGATTGATCAGCCTCGGCGGGCGCTCGCCGCGCGCCATGCCGATCAACTGTTCCGCGCCCATCCTGGCGATCGCCTTGCGGGCCTCGAAGGTCACGCCGGCGAGGTGCCAGGTACCCACGACATGGTCCATCGCCAGCAGCGGATGATCGCGCCGGGGAGGTTCGACGTCCCAGACGTCCAGCCCGGCGCCCGCGAGGTGGCCACTCGAGAGTGCGGCCTGCAAGGCGCGCTCGTCGTGGATGAAGCCGCGCGCGGTGTTGATGAAGATCGCGCCCTGCTTCATGCGTGCGAACGCCGCCGAATCGAACAGCCCCCGCGTTTCGTCGGTCAGCGGACAGTGGACCGACACGTAGTCGGCGCGTGCCAGCACGGCATCGAAATCCGCAGGCTCGGCGCCACGCTCGCGGATCCGTGCGTCGTCGACATAGGGGTCCGACGCAAGGACCTGGAGATCGAAGGCGCGCGCGAGCCGCGCAACGCGGCTCCCGACGTGGCCGATGCCGATGAGGCCGAGCGTCGAGCCGGCCAACTCGTGCGACAGAAACGCCGTGCGGGCCGCATCGGTCGGCTGCCTGAGGAATCGGTCGCATGCGGCGATGCGCCTGCCGACCGACAGCATCAGCCCCAAGGTCATCTCTGCGACCGACACGGCGTTTCCGCCCGCCTGGTTGACGACGGCGACGCCGGCCCGCGTGCAGGCGTCGACGTCGATCGTGTCGTAGCCTGCGCCAACCGAGGAAGCGACGAGCAGCGAGCGACATCGGGCGAGCAGCACGTCGTCGATCCTCAGATGCGTCGGCACCTCGTCCTTCGCCGGCCACAGGTGGAACGCGTGAGCGTGTTCGAGGATATTCAGCGCTGCCGCCGGATCGGCGGCGACAGGGCAGATCGCCAGGTCGAATCCACTGTCAGCCCGCACGGTCTCGTCGAAGATCGGGTGCAGCGGCAGGTCGGTACGAACGATATTCAGGGTCATCGGACGTCGATTCGATAGGGTTTGCTGGCTACGGGTCGTCTGCGAGTCGGCGCGAGTCGCGCCGGGAGCGTTGCCGGGCGCCGACCGAGCGCGATGGTAGATCGAAGGGCAATGGCGTGCCGCACGCCTTGCGGGTCGATGGAGCGGCGTCGATCGCGGCACGCGGCGAGGGTGTCGTCCTCGATCGGCCGGGACGCGTTTTCGGTGAGGCGGCACGACGGACCGGGGCGATTCCCCTGATCCAGGAGTACGATCGCGGCGGGCGTCGCCTGCCGACCGGCTCGCCCACCGCCAGCCTGCGCGAGGCGTCGATTTCCGGAATCGCTCGACACGTCCATGTCTCCATCGTCCCCGACCACCTCGCCGGCCAGCGAAACGGCCGAAACCGGAACCGGAACCGCCGGCCTGCGGGCGAGCCGCGACACGGGCGCGCGTTCGCTCCCGCTCCCGCTGGCAGGCATCCGAATCCTCGATCTCTCCGCAGTCATCTCCGGACCGGTGGCGACGAACATGCTGCTCGACCAGGGCGCGGAGGTGATCAAGGTCGAGTCGCTGCAGGGCGATACGCTGCGCCGGGTCGGGCCTGCCAAGGGCGATCTCTCCGCCGCCTTCATCGCGGCGAATCGGGGCAAGCGCTCGATCGCGCTCGACCTCAAGCAGCCGGCGGCATGCGACATCGTCCGTCGTCTCGCGGCGAAGGCCGACGTGCTGGTGGAGAACTTCCGTCCTGGCGCGATGCAGCGCCTCGGCCTCGATCCCGAGGCGCTCGCGACCGTCAACCCTCGGCTGATCAGCGTCGCCATCACCGGCGTCGGATCGACCGGGCCGTACGCGGCAGGTCGCTTCTACGATGCGGTCGTACAGGGCATTTCCGGCCTGGCGGCGTCGCAGAGAGATCCGTCGACCGGGGAACCGGTCCTCGTCTGGACCTACGTCTGCGACAAGCTGACCGCGCTGACCGCGGCGCAGGCGATCACCGCAGCACTCTTCGCCCGCGCGCGTGACGGCGTGGGGCGCCGGGTGACACTGTCGATGCTCGATGCGACGCTGGCCTTCCAGTGGCCGGATGCGATGTACAACCACGTATTCCTCGACGACCCACCACAGCCGTTCCCGCCGGTGGGATCGACGCTCAGGCCGTACCGTGCGAAGGACGGGATGGCGGCGGTGATGGCGCCGCAGAACGACGAATTCGCCGCGCTCGTGACGGGACTGGGTGCGCCGCACCTGCTCGAGGATCCGCGCTTTGCGACCACGGCAAGTCGTACCCGCAACATGGCCGCCCTGCGCGCGGTGCTCGATCCGATGGTGGCCGAGATGTCGATCGACGACATGGTCGAGCGGCTGAGGCGGGCAGGGGTGCCGATCGGACGGATCAACGAACACGACCAGATGCTGGCGGACCCCCAGGTCCGGCACAACGGCACCGTCGTCGAGATCGATCACGGCGACGTCGGCCGGGTTCGCCTCGTTCGTGGCGCTGCTCGTTTCCCGAATGCGGCGCCGATGCCGCGTCCTGCCCCATCGCTGGGTGCGGATGGTCGGGACATACTGTCGGAACTCGGATTCACCGACGCCGACATCGATGCATTGCGCGATGCAGGCGTGCTCGGGTTACCGACGACCTAGAGGGCTGCATCCGGGGCTTTCGATTCCTGTTCAATGTCCGCCCGACGAGGGCAATCCGCGACGCACGACCGGCGTGGCGAAACCGACTGGAGACAAACGATGACGACTTGGGTCCCGGGCTGGATCAAGCTAGGCACGATGCTGGCCACCGTGGCTTGCATCACGCTCGCCGAGGCGCAGCCGGCGCCGAAACCGTCGAGCGCTTCGGGTGACGCCTATCCGACGCGCGCGATCCGAATGATCGTGGCGTTCCCGCCGGGGGGGCCGACCGACATCGTGTCGAGGATCATCGCGAAGCGGCTTTCGGAGCAACTCGGGCAGCCGATCATCATCGACAACAAGCCGGGTGCCGGCGGCAACATCGGCGCCGAAACGGCGGCGAGGGCGGCGCCCGACGGGTACACGCTTTTCTACAACACGTCCGCCATCACCATCGCGCCGGCCGTCTACGCGCGCGTCAACTTCGATCCGGTGAAGGACTTCGCGCCGGTTTCCACCACTGCGGCCGTGCCGATGGTCGTGATGGTGAATCCGGCACTTCCGGTGAAGACGATCGGCGAGCTCGTTGCCTACGTGAAGGCGAATCCCGGCAGACTGAACTACGGTTCGACCGGTACCGGCACGATCACGCATCTGGCCAGCGCCGCGTTCGCTGCCAGCGCGGGACTCGACATCCAGCACGTACCGTACAAGGGCAGCGCGCCGAACATCGCGGACCTTGCCGCCGGCACCACGCAGATGACGACCGACACCCTGAACAGCTCGATCGCATTCATCAAGGATGGCCGCGTTCGGCCGCTTGCGGTCACCACGAAGCGGCGCACGCCGATCGCCCCGGAATTGCCGACGCTGGACGAGACGGTCCTACCCGGCATGGAGATGAGTGCCTGGCAAGGCATCGTCGCGCCTGCGGGGACACCGTCGGCGATCGTCGTGCGGCTGAACGAGGAGATCGGTCGCGCGCTCTCGCATCCGGAGGTGGTGAGGCAGCTTGCCGCGCAGGGCACCGATATTCTCGGCAGCACGCCCAAGGCGTACTCCGACATGATCCGCAGCGAACTGGCTCGCTGGGTCGAGGTGGCTCGTTCGTCGAAGGCGCGGGTGCAGTAGGCCTTCATCTCACGTCGCTGCCCCGCGAACACGCGATGCGATGGCCGATCGCAGGGGTGGCGGTGGCGGTGGCGGGCGTGATCCTGATCGTCCGCGCCGATATCGCGATCAGACGCGCGGCGTTCCAGGCAGACGCGATTGCGGCACACCGGATTCTCGGGCAGCGCGCCGCGCAGCACGACGCGATACTTGCGACGATCGCGCTGCTCGGTCGCGGCGACGACGATGCTGCGTCCCGCCTTCCATCGGTCTACCCGCAAGTGCTAGACGTGACGTTGCACGCGCCTGGAGCCGGACCTGTCGACGGCTTGCGCACAGGTAGTGGGGCCTTCGTCGAACGATTCGACGTCGAGACGGGTACCTTCCGCGTGACGCTGCAGGATCGACAGACGCGTGTATCGATGCTCGTCGATGCGCGGGCGATGGTGCCATGGAACGAATGGCCCATCGAATCCGGCGGACCGGTCGCGGCATCACTCCTGTACCAGGGGGCCACGCTGATGCTGCAGAACGGCTCGGGTGACGCATCATCCGTCCATGGCTTGACCTCGGGATTCGTTTTCGAGCGCGCGCTTGCATCGCGAAGCCAGCCATTCGTGCTTCGATTGCAGCGCGCGACCGGGCCGGGACAGTGGCCGTGGGTTCTGCTGGTCGCGTGGTCGCTGGCAGCGGCCTTTGCGACCTGGTTGCTCGATGGATGGCTTGGCAGTCGGCGGGAGCGGCGCAGGGCTCAGGCGCTCATGCGCGTGGAGCGCGTGTCGAATCTGAACGCGATGGGCGAACTGGCGGCAGGAATCGCACACGAGTTGAATCAACCGCTTACCGCCGCACTTGCAAACGCGCAGGCCGCCAGACGAGTACTCGATGAAGATCCCGCTGCGGTCGCCGAGGCGCGTGATGCCATCGTCCAGGCCGCGCTTCAATCTCGCCGTGCGGCGGAGGTTCTTGCGCGGATGCGTCGGCTCGTCGAAACACCGCAGAGCGGTGGGGCTGACACGGCCCGTGAGGCGGTGCCCGTGGATCTGCGCGGGGCGATTCAGCAGGCGCTAGCGTTGTTCGAACCCGGTTGGTCCGAATTCGGGATCCGGGTTTCGATCGAAGGCGAAGCGCCTGCAATCGATGTCGATCCAGTGGCGCTCGAGCAGATCCTGCACAACCTCCTGTCGAACGCGCTGCGAGCGCTGCAGTCGGTAGCTGCCGGGCAGCGGCGGCTCGTGGTCCGACTATCGTCCGGGCCCGGGCGTGTCGAACTTGCCGTGCAGGATTCGGGGATTGGGCTGGACGCAAGTGCTCGCGAGCACTTGTTCGAGCCGTTCTACACTACCCATTCCTCCGGACTGGGGTTGGGCCTGAGCCTGAGCCGACGCCTTGCCGAGTCGATGGGCGCGACGCTCGACGGGGCCAACGCAATGCCGCGAGGTGCCACATTCGTGCTTCGTTTCCCGCGTCCAGCGACGTTGACATGACTGATCACGTATCGCCGATCGTGCACCTGGTCGACGACGACCCGGGTGTACGCGATGCACTCTCGAGACTGATAGCGACCGTCGGCCTGCGCGTATCGGCCTGGCCGGATCCGACGCAATTCCTATCTGGCATCGACCGGGAATCGATCGGCGTCATCGTGCTCGACGTTCGCATGCCGGGTGTGTCGGGCCTCGCACTGCTGGAGCGGCTGCGCGCGCTGGCGATTGATCATCCGGTGGTCATGCTGACCGGGCACGGAACGGTCGACATGTGCCGACGAGCGTTCAAGGCTGGGGCCGCAGAATTCCTCGAAAAGCCGGTCGACGACGACGTGCTGCTCGATGCGGTGCACTCGGCAATTCGCGCGCATGGCGCTTCGCGCGAACGCCTTGCGGCCGATCGATTGACGCAGGCGCGATTCGAACGCCTCTCCGTTCGCGAGCGGGAAGTGCTCAGGCAGGTTGTGCAGGGCGCTTCCAACAAGGAGATTGCACGTACGCTCGCGTTGTCACCGCGCACGGTGGAAGCGCACCGCGCCAATCTGATCGCTAAGCTCGAGGCCGAGTCGCTTGCGATGCTGAT
The DNA here is from genome assembly GCA_050248115.1 of Lautropia sp. GTDB lineage: Bacteria > Pseudomonadota > Gammaproteobacteria > Burkholderiales > Burkholderiaceae_E > Lautropia. The sequence continues at coordinate 703,514 of JBFWSZ010000001.1, read as the reverse complement.
CCGGCGGTATGCGGTGCTGGTGGACGATCCTCCCTCGCCGTCATGAAGCCTGGCGAATCGAGCGGATCGTGGGCCACGATCGCGGCGGCTGTCGACGCTTCCGCGGAATCTTGCGGTCGTTTCGGACCCTCTGACCGGTAGCCGCTGACGGGCACCGCCAGCCCGTCCGGTCTCAGAAAGCGCGGCTTTCCCCGGTCGTCGAAGTCGATACGATAGCCGCCTTCGTGCATGAGACGGTGGTGTGCGCTGCACAGCAGCACCAGGTTCTCGAGACTGGTTTCTCCGCCGTCGGACCAGTGGCGGACGTGATGAGCGTCGACGAAACGCCGGTGCGTGCAGCCGGGAAAGGTACACATGCGGTCCCTTGCCCATAGGGCTCGCCGGATCGCGGTCGACACGACGCGCTGGCGCCGACCCACGTTCAGCGGGTCGCCGTCTCCGTTCTCGACGACAGGCACGAGGCTTCCATCGCAGCATAGGCGCCGAACGGTTTCGATCGGCAGTTCGGACAGGCCGCGGCGGCCGGTCAGTGCGTCGTGGTCGACATGCACGACGACCTGGTAGTGATCGACCGTGCCGTTCGAGGCGGTGTCTTCGCCGCCCGATCCCGCCAGATATGCCTTTGCGATGGTGACCACCGCGTCTGCCTGAAGCGATGCCCACGTCGATGTGTCGTCCGGTGCTGCCCGCGCGCTGGTCTGGTCGACACAGGCCTTGTCCACCGCGCGCTCGAGCAGTTGCCCGTCGGCGATCGGCAGCTGCAGCATGATCGTCATCTGGCCGGTGCGCTCGTTGCGCCAGCTTCGAAAGGAGCGGGCGGCATCCGCGCTTCGGGCGTCCTCGATCGATTCGGCGGTGGCGTTGCGGCGCTGCCTGCAGTGCTGCTCGACGTGGGCGGCGGTCATCGTCCAGGCCAGGTCGAGCAGTGTCGCTTCGTTCTCCGGTGTCGCGATGCGGGTCATCGCCCGGACCTTGGAATACGAGAGCCGGCCGCTCGCAAAGGCTGTACTGATGAGCGGCAGCGTCGCGATCGCGTGGGCGACGCGAACCTTCTCCCGTGCAGCGGACGGGCTCAGGTCGCAACGCCAGTGCAGCCATTCCGCGCAGTTGCCCGCGCCCCACTTGAGCCAGCCGGCTGCTTCGTCGAACGTCCGCAAGAGCACCAGGAGCTCATGGGTATCGCCGTTCATCCTGCGCGCAAGGCCGACGATCGCGTCATCGATCGAATCGAGATTGCCCGCAAGGGACGGATGCGGCTTCATCGATTCTTCTGCGCATCGTGAACCGGCGTCCGCCGTGCCGCCGGATGCCATCGAGACTTTCGCCATCTCACCCTCCCATCGGTCGCCCGGCAATCCAGGTTTCGAGCTGTGATCATATCCAGTGTTCCAGCCGCCGTCTTCGTGCCTTCGATCTAGGCCGTTCGAGACAAGTCGACGGCGAGGTGTCGGCCGGGAGTCGGCGACCCTGGTAGTTCTACGTAGCGGCGAGCGTAGTCGTGCGAATGGTGCGGCGCGGTGCGGCTGCATAGACTGGATACATGGGTCGATTCCGACCCCCCACCAGAGGAGAAGCCAACATGAGATCCGTTTCCCATGCCGTCTGCGCCATCTCGCTGTCGAGCCTGACGCTTGGCTGCGCCATCGCCCAGACCACGACGCCGACCTCCGCCGACAGCGGCTCGATGCGGACAGAGCGGGCGTTGTCGCTTCGCCTGGCCAACCAGATCGCTGCCGACGCGGTCGCGGCGTGTGCGGCCAACGGGCACGCGGTCGCGGCCACCGTCGTCGACCGGGCCGGCGTCGTGCGATCGGTACAGCGGGCGGACAGAGCCGGCCCGCACACGATCGAGGCGAGCCGCCTGAAGGCCTATACGTCGGCGTCAGCGCGGAACACGACGCTCGCCATGATGGAGACGGCACAGAAGAACCCAGGCGCGGCCAATCTCGTCCACATTCCAGGGTTCCTGCTGCTTGGCGGCGGCGTGCCGATCAAGGTCGGCGACGATGTCGTCGGCGCGATCGGCGTCGGCGGCGCGCCGGGCGGTCACCTCGACGATCAATGCGCGACCGCGGCGATCGATCGCAGCAAGGGCGAGCTGAAATGAGCGCCGGCCGGATCGTCAAGCCGATCGCGGTTGCCGGCCTGGCTGCGTTCGCGCTGCTGATGGCGGCTGCGCCTGCCGGTGCGCAGGTTCCGCCGTCGAGCGCGCAGGTTGCCGCGTACGACGGGCTGCACGCCGCGGCGCATCGTGGTGACGTCGAGGCGATCCGCTCGCTGGGGCGTCGGGCTGAGGCGGCAGGCGCATTGGGAGCGGCGCTCGACGCCCGCGACGCCGATGGCCGCACGCCGCTGCACGTCGCGACCTTCGCCAGGCAGCGTGGCGCGATCGCGGCGCTGCTCGACCTGGGTGCGGACAGCGCCGCGTTCGAGCACGGACGCTACGACGCAGTGACGATCGCCGCAGTCGCCGACGACGAGGAAACGCTCGATCTGCTCCTCTCGCGCGGTGCCAGCGCGCGACTCGTCACCAGTCGCTACGATGGCACGGCGCTCATCGCTGCGGCGCACCTCGGCCACGACGGTGTCGTACGCCGCCTGATCGCCGCCGGCGCGCCGCTCGATCACGTCAACAACCTTCACTGGACGGCGTTGATCGAGGCGGTCGTCCTCGGAGACGGGGGGCCGCGGCACCGCGCGGTCGTCAAGGCGCTGCTCGACGCCGGCGCCGACATCGGGCTCACCGACGCACACGGCCGGACGGCGCTTCAGCTCGCGGCCGCTCGTGGCTACAGCGGGATCGAAGCCCTGTTCGCAGGCGCCTCGCCGGCTCCGAAGCCTGGGGGGTGAAGCCGCCGCCGACGAACGGCGCAATTGTGCCGATGCAACGGTGGCACGGCGATCGCGCGCATTCGTCGGTCGTATCGGTACGCCGGTCGCGCTTCGTGATCCGGCCCGCCGCGCGCGTGTTCCGATAGGCGGATGTTCGATCCGAGAAGCCTCTTCCTGGCGGGCGCGCTTACCTCGCTGCTTTGCGCCGTGATGCTGTACACCTCGCGCAGGGTCCACCCGGCGTCGACACCGGGCGTGCTCGTCGCGGCGTCGGCGTCGGTGTCGATGGGCGTGGCGATGCTGTTGATCGCACTGCGTACGCTGGTGCCGGACTGGGCCTCGGTCGAGGTCGCGAACGGCTTCGGCATGGTCGGCGGGCTGCTCGTCTTCGATACCGCGCGGCGGATCACCGGCGCGCCGCCGCGGCCGCACGCGATCTGGACGGCGATCGCGGTGATCGCGTCGGTGCAGACCGGTCTCGGGTCGGGGCCGGAGCAGCACCTGCATCGCATCGTGCTGACCTCAATGGTGCAGGGCGGGTTCGTCGCCGCGATCATCCCGCTGCTGTGGCGCCGTCGCCGGGTCGAGCCGCCGGTACCGCTCGCGTGGATCATCGGCTGCGCTGCGGCCTGCGCACTCGGGCACGCGGCCCGCGTCGTCCACACGCTGTCGACCGGCGTAACCGTCGGGCGCGACGGCATGGTCGCCGGCAACCTCACCATCGCGCTGATGGTGCTGTTCTTCGCGCTCGCGCCGATGATCTTCGCGATGGCGCTGATCGGGCTCGTGAACGGGCGGATCGGGCTGGAACTGCGGCGGATGGCGACGACCGATCCGCTCAGCGGACTCCCCAATCGCAAGACCGTCCTCGCGCGTGCGCAGGGCCTGCTCTCGATGTCGAACGAGGCGCGGCCGATCACGGCAGTGATGATGCTCGACCTCGACCGCTTCAAGGCGATCAACGATCGCTACGGACACGCCGCGGGCGACGACGTCATCGCCGACTTCGGCCGGCTGTTGCGCACGACCGTGCCCCGGGACGCACTGGCGGGGCGGTATGGCGGCGAGGAGTTCTGCGTGGTCGCACGGGTCGCGAGCGAGCTCGAGGCGCTGGAACTCGCCGAGCGTGTCCGTCGCGCGGCGGCGCGGCGCCGCTCGGACCGGCCGGCCGCAACGGTGCTCGACGGCGTCGACGGCGACACCCCGACGCGTCCGTCGATACGCTTCACTGTCTCGATCGGCGTCGCGCTCGCGCCACGCGACGCGACCGGGCTGGAGGCATTGCTGCTGATCGCCGACCGGCGCGTCTATCTCGCCAAGGCGGATGGGCGGAATCGGGTCGTCGCCCAGGAGGTCGATGCCACGCGTGCGGCCGACGATCTCGGCGCCCGGCAACTGATCGAGGTGTGAGCCGCCGGTGCCGGCGCGAGGGCGCGGAGACGATCGCGCGGGCGGGGCCGGTGCGCCGGGATCAGAGCACGCGGCGGCGCAATGCGCCGACCACGAGTTCGGCCAGCACCACCACGACGAAGATCGAGACCAGCACGAGCGCGACCCGGTCCCACTGGAACAGGTTCAGCGCCGTATCGAGCGCCATGCCGATGCCGCCGGCGCCGACGAGGCCGAGCACCGCCGACTCGCGCACGTTGATGTCCCAGCGCAGCAGCACGATCGACCAGAACGCCGGCTTGATCGCCGGCCAGTACCCGTACCAGAGCCGCGCGCTCGCGCTTGCGCCGGACGCGCTCAGCGCCTCGATCGGGCCCGGCGCCGCTTCCTCGAGCGCCTCGCCGATCAGCTTCCCCACGAACCCGATCGAGCGGAACGCGATCGCGAGCGTGCCGGCGAGCGCGCCGGGTCCGAAGACCGCCACGAACAGCAGCGCCCAGACCAGCGAGTTGACCGAGCGGCTCGACACCAGCGCGAGCCGGGCGACGAAGTTGAGGGCGCGGTTGCGGGTGACGTTCGACGCGACCAGCACGCCGAAGGGCAGCGCCATCACGACGGCGAGCAGCGTGCCGAGCGAAGCGATGTGCAGCGTCTCGACGAGCGCGTCGTGCACGCCTTCGCGATAGTGTCCCCAGTCGATCGGCCACATTCGCAGCAGCATGTCCTGCATCTGCTCCGGCGCGTCGAGCAGGAATTCGGGGATCACCTCGACGGTGCGTATCGACTGCGCGATCGCGGCGACGATGAAGAGCCAGATCGCGAAGCGCGCAAGCCGCTGACCCGGGGTATGCCGGACCCAGACGACCGGTGGCGCCGTTCGGGTGCCGGGCCGGGTGTCGGTCACGTGCCGTCTCCGTCGGCGAATCCGATGCCACGCCCGTCGACGAAGACCGCACGGACCATCCTCGCGAGCACCTCGCCCAGCATCACGATCGCGATGATCGTCAGCAGGATCGCCAGCACGAAGTCGTAGTCGAATCGCTGGAACGCCGAAAAGAGGGTGCCGCCGATACCGCCGGCGCCGACGATGCCGACCATCGTCGAGTTGCGCAGGTTGGAGTCGAGCTGGTAGGTGGAGAAGCCGACGAAGCGCCCGAGCACCTGCGGCAGGACGCCGAAGGCGACGACGTTCATGAAGCTCGCACCGGTCGCGCGGACCGCCTCGATCTGCTTCATCGAGATCTCCTCGATGGCTTCGGTGAACAGCTTGCCGATGAACCCGATCGACGCGACCGCGAGCGCAAGGATCCCGGCGAGCGCACCGAAGCCGACGGCCTTGACGAACAGGATCGCGACGATCACCGGATGCAGGGTACGCGCGAGCGACACGACGCCGCGCACCGGCCAGGTGATCCAGCCCGGCATCAGGTTGCGCGCCCCGAGCACGCCGAGCGGCAGCGAGATCGCGATGCCCAGTGCCGACGCGAGGGCGGCGATCTGCAGGCTCTCGACGATGCCCTCGAGCAGCACGTCCCAGCGCTCGAAGCTCGGCGGGAACATCCTGGCGAGGAACCGGGCGCCGTTGTCGAGCCCGGTCTCGAAACGTGCCCAGGAGAAGTCGAGCAGGCTCGCGGCATAGATCGCGTAGCCGATGACCGCGAGGGCAGCCACGCGGGTGCCCCAGGTCGTGCGAAAGGCGTTCACGCCGCTTCCGCGATCCAGCGCTCGCCGCCGTAGATCCGCGCGAGCGTCGAGTCGTCGAGCGCCGTCGGCGGACCGTCGAACACGACCTTGCCTCCGGACAGGCCGACGATGCGGTCGGCGAAGCGCTTGGCCAGTTCGACGTCGTGCATGTTGACGATCACCGGGATGCCGCGCGCGAGGCCCTGCTCGCGCAGCAGCGTCATGATCTCGACCGAGGTCTTCGGATCGAGCGAGGACGTCGGCTCGTCCGCGAGCATCACCGAGGGCTGCTGCATGAGGGCCCGCGCGATGCCGACCCGCTGGCGTTGTCCGCCGGACAGCGCGTCGGCGCGCTGGTTGACCTGCGCGGCCAGTCCCACGGTCTGCAGCAGTTGCATCGCCCGTTCGAGATCGGCCGGCGGAAAACGCCGGCGCCACGCCTGGAACGCGCCGACGTAGCCGAGGCGCCCGGTGAGCAGGTTCTCCATCACCGTGAGCCGCTCGACGAGGTTGTATTCCTGGAACACCATCCCGATGCGTCGGCGCGCGAGGCGCAGCGCGCGCGCGCCGAGGGTGGTCAGGTCGGTGTCGTCGAGCACGATACGCCCCGACGTCGGTTCGACGAGGCGATTGATGCAGCGGATCAGCGTCGACTTGCCGGTGCCCGAAGGGCCGATGATCGCCGTGAGGCCCGTGCCGTCGATCGTCAGGTCGATGCCGCGGAGCACCGGCTGTCCGCGGCGGTACTCCTTGACCAGGCGCTCGATCCGAAGCGGCATCTATTTCTTCTTCTTCGCGGCTTCCTTGGCAGCCTCGGCTTCATACTGTGCGCGGTTGAAGCGCTGACCCGCCGCTTCCGACACCTTGCGCACGACGCCCCAGTCCTTCTGGTACTCGATCGGGAAGAACCGGTCGGCGCCGGCGAACGCGTCCTGCATCTCCTTCGGAAAGCGATAGTCGTGGAAGCATCCGAGGATCTTCTTCGACAACTCGGGCTTGAGGTCGTGCGCGATCGCGAAGGAGGAAGTCGGGAACTTCGGGCTGCGATAGATGATGCGGAAGTCCGCTTCCTTGACCTGGCCGCGGTGCGCCATGCGCTCGAACACGTCCGAGGCGACCGCAGCGGCGTCGTAGTCGCCGCCGTTCACGCCCATCACCGACTGGTCGTGCTTGCCGGAGAACAGGATCTTGTAGTCCTGCTCGGGCTTCAGGCCTTCGTCGGGGAACAGGGCCATCGGCGCCATGTGGCCGGAATTCGACGAGGGCGAGGTGTGGGCGACGCGCTTGCCCTTGAGGTCGGCGAGCGTCTTGTACGGGCTGTCCTTCTTGACGATGACGATCAGGTTGTAGCCCTGGTACTCCTTCTCGGTGCCTTTCACGGCGAAAGGCACGGCGCCGGCGACGTTCACCGCGAAGGCCGTCGGCCCGGTCGAGAATCCGCCGACGTGAAGCCGGCCGGAGCGCATCGCCTCGATCTCGGCGGCGTTGCTCTGAACCTGGAAGAACACCACCCGCTTGCCGCTGCACTGCGCGAGGTACTTGGTGAAGGGGTCGAAGATCTTGGCATACACCGCCGGGTCTTCGACCGGCGTGTAGGTGAAGACGATGGTCGACGGATCCTTGAGCTTGGCGGGGTCGGTCGGCGTGTCGGCGACCAGGTTCTTGTCGGCATCGCAGTACTGCGCGTCCAGATCCCCGCGGTGCGGGCATTCCGCCGCGCCGGCGGCAGGCATCGCGACGATCGACAGCAGCAGGCCGGCGCCGGCGAGAAGGCTTGCGACGCGCGCGCCTGGCGCGGCGCGGCACGAGACGGTGTCCGATTGCGGACGCGTGACGGATGTGGGCTGCATGGGCACCTGGGTCTCCTTGCTCGTGGGTTGGGGCGCATCGCCGCGGCGCGAGGCGTGCCGTGCGCCAGTGATGGTCGGGACGCGGCGGGTCGTGTCACCGGAACCTGTCTAGACAGCGGGACTAGTATAGCCGTGGCCCGATCGGGTGCGCCGTCGGCCAGCGCATCAGGGCAGCAGGATCACCGGTCCCGTGGTGCGGCGCGCCTCGAGTTCCCGGTGCGCGCGCGCGGCCTCGGCGAGCGGGAAGCGATGGTGCGGCTGCACCGCCAGGACGCCGCTGCGCCAGGCGTCGAAGACCTGGGCTGCCAGTGCGTCCAGGTCCTGGCGCCGCCGGGTGTAGTCGAAGACGACCGGGCGGCTGAAGCTCAGCGACTTCTCGCTCAGTGCGTCGATCGGCACAGCGTCGAGCGATCCGCCTGCCTGCCCGAGGCTGACCCAGTGACCGCAGCGCGCGAGCGCCTGGAGGTTGTCCTGCTGCGCGGCACGCCCGATCCCGTCGAACACGATCTGCACGCCGTCGCCGTCGGTCATCGCCAGCAGCGCCTTCGCGAAGCGGTGGTCGCCGGCGACGATCGGGTGCTCGCAGCCGTGCTCGCGCGCGACCCGCGCCTTCTCCTCGTTCGACACGGTGCCGTAGACGCGCGCGCCGATCGAGCGGGCCCAGCGGCACAGCATCAGGCCCAGGCCGCCCGCTGCGGCGTGCACCAGGATCCGATCGCCGGCGTGAACGCGACAGGTTCGGTGCAGCAGGCACGCGGCGGTCATGCCCTTGAGCATCAGCGCGGCCGCGATCTCGTCGGGCACGTCGTCGGGCAATGGCACGACGTCGCGTGCGGGCAGCGTGCGCAGGCTCGCGTAGCTGCCCGGATGCGCGCTGGCGTAGGCGACCCGGTCGCCCGGCAGCAGGTGCGCGACGCCGCTGCCGACGTCGACGACGACCCCCGCGCCCTCCATGCCGGGTATCGCCGGCGGCTCGATCAGCCGATAGCGTCCGCTTCGCACGTAGACGTCGATGTAGTTGACCCCGATCGCGGTCTGCCTGATCCGGACCTCGCCTTCGCCGGGCGGCGCGACCGATATCGTGTCGTACGACAGCACGTCGGGGTCGCCGAAGCGCTGCACCCTGACGGCACGGCCGGCCATCGCGCCGGCGTCTTCCGTCGCCGACGCGCGCCTGGTGGCGGTCGGCCTCGCACCCTGGCGCCCGCCCCGGCGCAGCCACGCCGACAGCCCGGCGAAGCCGCCCTCGTACACGCCGCCGCCGACCAGCGCGTCGAACTCGGCCTCGCGCCCCGGCGGCACGTCGAAGGTCGATTCCCAGTGCCAGAAGGTACGGTCCCCGTCGGTGACCCGCCTGAGCTGCAGCGTGGCCACGTAGCGCTTCATCGGCAGCGTGGCCTCGAGGATGCAGTAGGTCGAGACGTGCTGCTCGTCGTCGAGCGTCAGCAGCTGCTCGCGGACGTGATGGCCGTCCGTCAGCCGGAAGTTGCGGATGCAGCCGACGCGGTCCGGTGCCTCGCCGTGCTCGATGTGCGATTCGGCGACGATCGGATGCCAGGCGTCGTGGCTGTTGAAGTCGCGCAGCACCGTCCAGACCGCGTCGATCGGCGCGTCGACGATCGCCGAGCGTCTGACCCTGATCATGCCGGCAGCTACCGGAACCGGCGCTTCAGCGAGTCGAAAGCCGCCTGGAACACGCGCTGCCCGACCTGCTCGGCGAGCGCGGCCTCCTGCCCGGGCGGCGCGTCGAACTCGGCCCACCACTCGGCGAAGGTACGATCTCCGTCGGTGACCGGCGTGAGCTTGAGCGTCGCGACATAGTTGCTCACGCCCATCGGACTCTCGAGAATCGCGTACGCGCACTGGAAGTCGTAGTCCGACAGACTCAGCAGCTGCTCGCGGATCCGTCCGCCGTCCGCGAGCTCGAAGTTGCGGATGCATCCGATCTGGTCGGCGGGCTTGCCGCTCTCGATGCGCGAGGTCTTCACGAAGCCGGTCCACGCCGGCAGGCCGTTGAAGTCGCGCACCACGCGCCAGACCGCATCCGCCGCGGCGTCGATCACGCTCGACGTGTAGACCTTGATCATCGCGACCCGGCACCACCGCTGCGCAGCGGCGTCGCGAGCGTGCCGTCGTCGCCCTCCGCGCCCGGACCACCGAGCGACTTCGGCGCGTCCTTGCCGGACGCACCGGCGTTCTCGACCAGTCCGGCGCCGACGCCCGCGCCGACGCCGGCGCCGATACCGGCCAGCAGGCCGTTCGCCGCGGCGCCGACGTCGCCGCCGCTCACCCCGATCTCCCTGAGCAGCTGGTCGACCAGCGGCCCCTGGGCGCGGTAGCGCAATGCCGAGTTGACGATGTTGTCGGCGAAGCCGCCGCCGCCGTCGTAGTCGCCTCTGCCGCCCCGGGACCCGCCGCCGCTCCCGCCACCACCGCCACCACCGCCGAGCCCGTCGACGTGCAGGATCTTGATGCCCTCGATGCGCTCCATCGGCTTGACCTGCTCCCGGATGATCGCGTCGAGCTTGTCGATCAGGCGCAGGCGCATCATCGACATCCGCGACTCGGGCGTCAGCGTGTTGGCGGCCTCGTTCATCAGGCGGCTGCCCTCGGCCTCGACCTCGTGTCGGATCCTGGCGGCAACCGCCCGGATCCGTTCGGCATCGGCCTCGGCCTCGGCCTGCGCACGCATCGCCTCGCCGCGATCGGTCGCCGCCGCGCGCTCGGCTTCGGCGGCGAGCCTGATCCGGATCGCCTCGCGCTCGGCCTCCTGGCTCGCCTGGATGAGCTCGATGCGCTTGCGGCGCTCGGCCATCTCGGTCTCGCGCGCGGTGAAGACGCGCTCCTCCTCGATCGCCGCGCCGGCGCGCGCGCGGTCGGCCTCGGCCTGCGCGTCGGACTGCGCCTTCGACTGCGCCGCGACCTGGATCGCGCGCTGCTGTTCGGCGAGCTCGATCGTCTTCCTGCGTTCGATCTCGAGTTGCTGGAGGTTTCGGTCCTTCGCGATCCGTTCCTCTTCCAGCGCCCGATCCGACACCAGCCGCGCGCGCTCGATCGCCTCGCGCGCGCCGATCTGCGCGCGCTCGCCTTCCTGCTCGCGCTCGGCCTTCTCGCGGATCACCTCGGCGCGCTGCGCCGCGCGGGTCGTCTCGAGTTCGCGCTCCTGCTGCAGGCGCGCGTACTCGAGCTCGCGGTCGATCTCGAGCGCCTGCTTCTCCGTCTCCAGATTCTTGTTGCGGATCTGGATCATCGTGTCCTGCTCGATGTCGTTGCGGATCTTCTTGCGCTTCTCGATCTGGTCGGTGAGCCGCGTCAGGCCCTCGGCGTCGAACGCATTGGACGGATTGAAGAACTCCATCGCGGTCTGGTCGAGCTGCGTGAGCGAGACCGTCTCGAGCTCGAGGCCGTTCTGGATCAGGTCGCTCGCCACCGTCTCGCGCACGCGCTTGACGTAGTTGCCGCGCTTCTCGTGCAGCTCCTCCATCGTCATCTCGGCCGCGACCGTGCGCAACGCGTCGACGAACTTGCCCTCGACGAGCTCCTTCAGTTCGGCGGGCTGCATCGTGCGCGTGCCCAGCGTCTGTGCCGCCGCCGCGATCGCGTCCTCCTTCGCCTGTACCCGCACGTAGAACTCGCTGATCACGTCGACCCGCATGCGGTCGCGCGTGATCAGCGCCTTGTCGCGCCCGCGCGAGACCTCGAGCCTCAGCGTGTTCATGTTCACCGGAATCACCTCGTGCACGATCGGCAGCACGAACGCGCCGCCGTTCATCACGACCTTCTGCCCGCCGAGCCCGGTGCGCACGAACGCGCGCTCCTTCGACGACCGAAGGTACAGCCAGTTCAGCAGCCAGACCAGGATCGCCGCGACCGCGACGACGACGATCAGGGCAAGGACGAATGCGCCGAAGTCGGCTCCGCTCATGCTGCTCTCCTCGAATCGATGTGCTTGAACTGGCGGGTGGTCTCGGTCAGCGCGACCTCGGTCGGCAGCCGCTCCATGCTCGACGCGCCGTAGAAGCCGTTGCACCGAGGCGAGCGCGACAGCACGTATGCGGCGTCCGCCGGCGTCGCGATCGGGCCGCCGTGGCACAGCACGAGCACCTCCGGATTGATCCCGCGCGCGATGCGCGCCCATTCGTCGACCCGCGCGACGCAGTCGTCGAGCGTGACCGCGGTCTCGGCGCCGATCGCGCCGCCGGTCGTCAGGCCCATGTGGCACACGAGGATGTCGGCGCCGGCCTTCGTCATGTCGATCGCGTTCTGCGCCGAGAACACGTACGGCGTCGTCAGCAGGTCGAGTGCACGGGCGTCGGCGACCAGGTCGACCTCCGGGCCGTAGCCCATCCCGGTTTCCTCGAGGTTCGCCCTGAAGGTGCCGTCGATCAGCCCTACCGTCGGGAAGTTCTGGATGCCGGAAAAGCCGAGCGCGATCAGCTCGCGAAGGAACGCGGCGCGGATCATGAACGGGTCGGTGCCGTTGACGCCGGCGAGGACCGGCGTGTGCTTCACCACCGGCAGCACCTCTCGCGCCATCTCGAGCACGATCTCGTTGGCGTTGCCGTAGGCCATCAGCCCGGCGAGCGAACCGCGACCGGCCATGCGGTACCGCCCCGAGTTGTAGATCACGATCAGGTCGATGCCGCCGGCCTCCTCGCACTTGGCGGACAAGCCCGTGCCGGCGCCGCCGCCGATGATCGGACGGCCGTCGTGCACCAGGCGGCGAAGGCGTTCGAGGATCTCGTGTCTGGCGATGCGTGGCATGCGGGTCGGTTCCCGGGTCAGGTTCAGGCGCTGGCGCGCAGGGCGGCCGGGTCGGCGAGGACCTCGGCGAGGTTGGCGACGACCGCGTCGGCGAACGCCGGCGCGTTGATGTGGTGCGGCACGCGAACGATTCGCCGGTTCGGCGCCGGCCGGAACGCGCCGGCGATCGCGTCGAACAGCGCCTTGTCGGCGTCGGGGTCGTGGAATGGCTGGCCGGGCGCGTCGAGCGCCGACACGCCGCCCTCGGGGATCAGGAAGCGCACCGGCCCCTGCATCCGGTTGATCGCGTGGGCGACGTACTCGCCGATCCGGCGGCACTCGTCTGCGGTGGTGCGCATCAGCGTGACGTTCGGGTTGTGCGCGTAGAGCCTGCGAGCGCGGTACCGCGCGGGCACCGTGTCCATCGCCCAGAAGTTGACCATGTCGAGCGCACCGCAGGAGCCGACCCACGGGATCGGCCTGCGGCCGAAGACGCCGAGCCTGTCTGGGCCCGCGCTCAGCACGCCGCCGGCGATCTCGTCGCAGATCTCGGTGGTCGTGAGGTCCAGCACCGCGTCGAGCAGGCCGGATTCGGCGAGCTTCTCCATCGACTGACCCCCGGTGCCGGTCGCGTGGAACACCAGGCAGTCGAAGCGGTCCTCGAGCATCTTCGCGACCGCCTGCACGCAGGTCGTCGTCACGCCGAACATCGTGAGCCCGATCGCCGGCTTCGCCGCCTGATCGGGGATCGCGCCGGCCGGGCGGGCGTGCGCGATCATGCCGGCGAGCGCGTTCGCGGCGTTCGAGAGCACCTGCGACGAGATCCGGTTGATGCCGGACACGTCGGTCACCGAGTACATCATGCAGATGTCGGCGGGGCCCACGTACGGACGCACGTCGCCCGATGCGACCGTCGAGACCATCAGCTTCGGGATGCCGACCGGGAGCCGCCGCATGCCCGCGGTGGCGAGTGCGGTGCCGCCCGATCCGCCGGCGGAGATCAGTCCGCCGACGTCGCGCCGGCTCGCGATGTAGTGCTCGAACGCGAGCGCCATCGCGGCGACCGCGCTGCCGCGATCGCCGGTGAGCACCGCGCGCTCGCCGCTCGGATGGTGCCGCGCCACCTCGCGCGGATGCACCATCGCCGGAGACGGCTTGCCGGAGGTCGAGAGGTCGACGGTCACGGTGCGCAGGCCGAGCCTCTCGATGCAGTTGCGCAGGAAGAAGAGTTCGCGGGCCTTCGTGTCGAAGGTGCCCGCGATGTACGCGGCGCGCGAGATGCTCGCGCCGACCGGGAAGTTCATCACGCGCGCGTGCCGGTTGTGCCTGGACAGTGCGTCGGCGGCGTCGACGATCGATGGCGCGCCGGCGTCGCGCTCGGCGCGTGGCGGCAGCAGCGCGTCGCGCGGGCCCGGCGCCTGCCGCCGGTCGTTCGCGAGCTCCAGCGGCCGGTCCAGCGGCCGGTCCAGCGGCGCGGCACCCGCGCCGTCGCCGCTGTTCCAGCGGGTGAACCCGCGCACCGCGCGCGCGTCGTCCGGCACGGAGGCGGGCGCCGGGTCGCCCGCACGGCGCACGGTGAAGATCCGAACCGTCGTCGCGTCGTCGGCGTCATCGGCGGCCGCGTGCCCGGCGCCGCCGCGTGCATCGCCGGGGCTTGCGTCGGGTCTTGCATCAGCTCCTGCGTCGGATCCGGTTGCGGACTCGTCGTCGTCGTCGTCGTGCCCGCCGCCGCGCACGCCGAGCAGACGTTGTTGCAGGTCCAGGTCGGCTGCAAGCCCGGCGGCCGCCATTCGCTGCGCGATCCGGCCGTTGACCATCACCGCGACCTGGTCGGCGACGTCGATCGCGACCCCCAGGTTCTGCTCGACGAGCAGCACCGAGATGTCGCCTTCGGCGGCCAGCGCCTTCAGCATCGCGCCGACCTGCTCGACGATCACCGGTGCGAGGCCTTCGGTGGGTTCGTCCATCACGAGCAGCGCCGGATTGAAGAGCAGCGCGCGCGAGATGGCGAGCATCTGCTGCTCGCCGCCGGAAAGCTGAGAGCCGCCGTTGGCCTTGCGCTCGGCGAGTCTCGGGAACGTCCGGTACACCCGCTCGATCGTCCAGGGCCCCCTGTGCCTGCCGCTCGCGAGCCGCAGGTGCTCGTCGACGCTGAGCGACGGCCAGACGCGGCGGCCCTGCGGGACGTACCCGATGCCGAGCGTGGTGATCCGGTTCGGCGCGAGCCCGAGGATCTCGCGGCCGGCGAGTCTCACCGAGCCGCGCGCCGGCACCAGGCCGGTGATCGCGTTGCACAGCGTCGTCTTGCCCATGCCGTTGCGGCCGACGACCGCGAGCACGCCGTGCTCGAACGCGAGGTCGATCGACTGCAGCGCGTGCGCCTGCCCGTAGTGCACGTCGAGCCCGGCGATCTCGAGGATCGGTCCGGACCGGCGCGTACGGTCTTCGCGAGAGGCCTGCCGGCCGAACCATGCCATGTCAGTCGCTTCCTGTCGCGCGGCGCGCGCGGCGCTCGTCTCGCTGGATCATCTCGTGCCCATGTAGATCGCCTGTACCTCGGTGTCGCGCTCGATCGCGTCGGGCGTGCCGTGCTTCAGCACGCGGCCGTTGTGCATGATCGTCACTTCGTCGGACACCTTCAGCGCGATGTCCAGGTCGTGCTCGATCAGCACGAAGCCCATGTGCGGCGGAAACGCGGCGAGCAGCTGCACGAGCTCCCGGCGCTCGGCCGGCGACAGGCCCGCGGCGGGTTCGTCGAACAGGATGAGGCGCGGCGCGCCCGCGAGCGCCATGCCGATCTCGAGTTGGCGCTGCTGTCCGTGCGACAGCGAGGACACCAGCGCGTGGGCCAGGTGGTCGAGGCGCACGCGGGCGAGCAGCTCGCGGGTGGCGAGCCGCGACGCGTGTGTCGCGCGCGGGCGCAGCATCGAGAAGCGCCCGCGCGTGACGCCGCGGGTCGCGAGGAACAGGTTGTCCTCGACACTGAGCTCTCGAAACAGCAGCGAGGACTGGTAGGTCCGCCGCAGGCCGCGGCGGATCCGCTCGTGCGGGGGCAGGTCGGTGATGTCCTCGCCGAAGAAGCGCACGCGCCCGGCGCTCGGCGGAAAGTCGCCGGTGATCGCGTTGAACAACGTCGTCTTGCCGGCGCCGTTGGCGCCGAGCACGGCCCGACGCTGCCCGGCGGGCACGGTGAAGCTCACGTCGTCGATCGCCCGTAGGGCCCCGAAGACGCGCGAGACGCCTTCGAGTGCGAGCGCGTCGCCCGACGCGAGCGGCAGTGTGGCCCCGACCGGCGCCCGGATCGACGCCGGCGCCGATCCGGCCTGCATCACCGCCGCCATCTCACCGGCAGTCGGGGTTGTCGCGGCTGCCCATTCCCATCTTGTCGAAGGCTTCCTTGCCGAGGTTCAGCGTCTGGTCGACCTTCGGGATGGTCTTGACGACCTTGTTGAAGAACTTGCCGTCGGGACCCTTCGCGACCTCGGTGATGAAGTTGGGCCCGATCGCGTTGCGGTTCGCGTCGACGGTGTACTCGCCGACCGGCGTCTTGAGCTTCAGCTTGGTCAGCGCCTCGCGGTACTTCGCCTGGCCCCCGGACAGGTCGCCGTTGACGACGTCGAGCGCGTCGAGCGCCGCCTTCATGTTGATGTAGTAGAGGAACGCGAACAGCGACGGGCTCGGGAAGCCGTCCTTGAAGTTCGCCTTGTAGTCGGCGACGAACTGCTTCCACTCGGGCGTGTCCAGCGCGTCGGCCATCGGTCCGGCGGTGGGCGTGCCGAGGATCGCGTCCGGGCGCTTGCCCCGGAACCCGAGCACCGACTGGTCGACCGTGATCGTGCCGCCGATGAACGGCTTGTTGCCGCCGCTCTGCTCGTACTGGCGCAGGAAGTTGATCGCGTCCGAGCCGCCGAGAACGACGAGGATCGCGTCGATGTCCTTCGGCATCTTGGCGATCGCCGACGAGTAGTCCTTGCTGCCCAGCGGCACCCAGACCTTCTCGACCATCTTGCCGCCGGCCTTGCAGAAGCCGGCCATGAAGCCCTGGACCTGCGAGTACGGGAACGAATAGTCTTCCGAGATCAGCGCCATGCGCTTGTAGTTCTTGTCCTTGTACGCGTACTCGCCGAGCCCGACCATCCACTGCGCGCCTTCGGTGTTGAAGCGGAAGAAGTTGGGCGAGGGATCCTCGAGCGTGGTCGCCTGCGCGCCGGACGAACCGTTGATGAACGTGATCGAGGGCTGCGTCTTGCTGTAGTTCTTGACCGCGATGCCTTCCGAGCCCGACAACGGCCCGACCATGATCTGCACCTTGTCCTGCTCGACCAGCTTGCGCGTGGCGTTCACGGCGACGTCGGGCTGCGCGTTCGACGAGCCCTTGATCAGTTCGATCTTCTTGCCGCCCGCCATGCCCTTGTGGTGGAGCACCGCGAGATCCGCGCCCCGCATGCTGTCCTGCCCGGGCGCCGCGAACGGGCCCTCGAGCGTCGCGAGGACGCCGATCTTGATGGTCTCCTGCGCGAAGGCGCTGCCGGCGAACGCGGCGAACACCGCGCCGGCGATCAGGCTCCTGCCCGCGGTCCTTCGTGTCGTGACTGCCATGTCTTCCTCCTGGTTGAAGTCGGCCGGGCGGCCGTTAGGCGAAACGCGCCTTCAGGCGAGCCCAGAGTCCGAGCAGGCCGTCCGGCGAAAACAGCACGATGGCGAGGAACACGCCACCGATCAGCAGGTTGAAGCGTTCGCGATCGACCAGGTCGACCGCGAAGTTCTGCAGCAGCACGAACACGATCGCGCCGATGAAGGCACCGATCGGATGACGCATGCCGCCGAGTACCGCGACGATCAGGATGTCGATCAGGTTGTTTGCGCCCAGCGATCCGGCGGAGATCTGGCCCTTGTACCAGACCAGCAGCACGCCGCCAGTCGCCGCGATCAGCCCTGCGACCGCGTGCGCGGCGATGCGGTGGGCGTTCACGGCGAAACCCAGCGCGTTCATGCGGCGCGGGTTGTCGCGCACGCCCTGCAGCGCGACGCCGAAGGGGGCGCGCAGCAGGTATCGCACGAAGCCGTAGGCAGCGAGGGCGGTGGCGAGGGTGAGGTAATAGAATGCGGTCGGCTTTCCGAGGTCGATCCCGAAGACCGTCGGTGTCCGGATCCCGGAGAAGCCCGAGAAGCCGTTGAAAACCGTGTAGTTCTGCTGGGCGAGGTAGTGGAACGCGACGCCGATCGCCAGCGTGATCATGATGGTGTAGATGCCCTCGGTGCGGACCGAAAGCCAGCCGACGAAGGTCGCGAACAGCGTCGCGATCGCGATCGCCGCGACGACGGCGACCCACCACGGCCAGCCGAGGCTGATCGACGCGACCGAACTCGAGCCGAAGATCGCGACGCAGTAGCCGGCGACGCCGGCGACCGTCGCCTGCGACAGCGACACCATGCCGCCGGAGCCGCCGAGCAGCGTCAGCGACAGGGCGATCGTGCCGATCGCGAGCGCCTGCGCGCCGATCTGGAAGGTGAAGAACGGCGACGCGACCGCGGGGTAGAGCAGCACGAAGAGCATCACCAGCCAGTGCCGCGGCCCGGTGCGCGCCCAGGCGTCGCGCCACGCGCCGAGCACGCCGGCGCCGGGCGTCGACGCGTGGTGCGCGCCGCCGGCACGCCCCGAGGTGCCGGCAGCCCGCTCGACACCCGACACGCCGCCGGCGCGGCGCATCACGGCATTGCCGCCGGCCGAACCGGCCGCAGCCGCGCGCCAGGCCTGCCTGCCGGCGCCACTGTTCATCGCCTTGCGCCACTGGGCGGCGCTCACTTGCGCTTGCCCATGATGCCCTGCGGGCGGAAGGCGAGCGCCGCCACCATGATCAGGAAGGTGAAGACGATGCCGTAGGTCGGCGCGTAGGCGATGCCGAACTGCTCGGCGACGCCGATCAGCAGCGCGCCGATCGCGGCGCCCGACACGCTGCCCATGCCGCCGACGATCACGACGATCAGCGACGCGAGCAGGTAGCGGGTGTCCTCGCCGGGCGAGATCGACAGCGCGGTGCCGCCGACGACGCCGCCGAAGCCGGCGAGGCCGGCACCGATCGCGAAGGTGATCGCGAAGACCTTCTGCACGTCGACGCCGGACGCGGCGAGCATCGCGCGGTCGTCGACGCCGGCGCGGATCATCATGCCCACGCGGGTCCGGTTCAGGAACCACCACAGCGCCAGGCCGATGGCCGCCGCCATCACGAAGAGCAGCAGCCGGTAGGTCGGGTAGGCCTCGACGATCGGCAGCGCCAGCGTGCCGAACATCCACGCGGGCGGATCGAAGGTGTAGATCTCGCCGCCGAAGTGCCACAGCATCAGGTCGGCGAGCACGATCGACAGCCCGATCGTCACCATCGTCTGGCGCAGGTCCTGGCCCTGCATGAAGCGGAACACCAGCACCTGCAGCAGCAGCCCGCCGAGCGCCGCCACCGCGAACCCGGTCGCGACCGCGAGCAGCCAGGAGCCGGTCGCGTCGGCGACGATCCATCCGAGGTACGCGCCGAGCATGTAGAGCGAGCCGTGCGCCAGGTTCACGTTGCGCATCAGGCCGAACACCAGCGTGAAGCCGCTCGCGACGACGAAGTACAGTGCGGCGAGCGTGATGCCGTTGAGCAGCGTCAGGAAGTAGAGGCGGGCATTGTCGGCGATCGCCCAGATCGAGAACGCCGCGAGCGGCAGCGCGATCACGATCGGCCAGAGCGGGCGACGGGACGCGCGGTGCGGCGCCTGCGGCTGCCCGCCCGCGGCCGTGGCGAGTGCGTTCACCGGCTGTTCAAGCCGCATGGAGCGACCATCGGGTTCGCGACTCGCCGCGGATCTCGGGTGCCTTGTGGAACGCGCCGTCCTTCATGATCGCGAGCAGCCTGCGCGTGTCGAGCAGGATCGACAGGTCGACGAGCGGATCGCCGTCGACCAGCAGCAGGTCCGCGAGCGCGCCCTCGCGGATCTCGCCGAGGTCGTCGCGCATCATGATCTGTCCGCCGAGTTTCGTCGCCGAGACGATCGCCTCCATCGGGCTCATGCCCAGGTACTTGACGAAGTACTGCAGGTCGGTGGCGTTGGTGCCGTGCGGCGCCCAGGAGAACCCGTAGTCGCCGCCCGGCAGCACGCGCACGCCGCGCCGGTGCATCGCCTTGAGGCTCTCGACGGCCGCGGCGAGTTCCTCCTCGTAGCCCATGTCGCGCGCCTTCGCGCGGTCGACGCCGATGACGTCGCCGTTCTCGAGCAGCTGGATGATCACGGACAGGCCCGGCGCGACGAAGATCCGGTCGCGCTGCGCCTCGAGCATGTCGAGCGCCTCCTCGTCGGTGTAGCTCGCGTGGTAGATGATGTCGCAGCCGTGGCGCAGCGCCTGCTTGACCGATTCGCTCGAGCGCGCATGCACCGCCACCCGCTTGCCGCGCACCTTCGTCTCCTTCACCGCCATCGCGACTTCGTCGTCGGCCATCCAGGTCGTCTTCGCGTCGGCGCCGGGCACGAAGTTGTCGCCGGACAGGTTCAGCTTGATGGTGTCGCAGCCGTACTTGAGGAACGTTCGCACGCAGCGCCGCATCTCCTCGGGGCCGCTGACGATCGCGCCGAAGTTGTAGTCCGGGAACGGCAGGTGCGGGGGCAGGTCGTCGCCGAGCGAGCCCGGCACCGTGATCTCCTGGCTCGCGGCGAGGTAGCGCGGTCCCGGGATCAGGCCGCTCGCGATCGCGTTGCGCACGACGACGTCCAGGCGCGGCTTGGCGGCAGCCGCGTCGATGCACGACGTCCAGCCGTGGTCGAGGTACACCTTCGCGACGCCGGCGGCCCAGAGCACGTGTTCTTCCGGCGGCATCGTCATGATGTCGTCGAAGCTCGATGCGTTGTTCCAGCTGAAGTGCGTGTGGGCCTCGGTCATGCCGGGCATCAGCGTCGCACCGGCGCCGTCGATCACCGTCGCGCCCGACACCGGCGCCGAACGGCCGCGGCCGACGCGCGTGATGCGGTTGGCCTGCACGAGCACGTCGCCCGCGTAGGGGCGCTCGCCGGTGCCGTCGAGGATCCGTACGTTGGTGAAGAGCGTGCTCGTCATCGTCGCTGCTCCTGTGCCGTTCAACGCCGTCGCGACAGGAACTGCCGCACCAGCGTCATGCATTCGTCGGGTTGCTCGACCGGTTCCCAGTGCCCGCAGCCGCGCAGGACCTCCACGCTCGCGTCGTGAAGGCGGCGTCCGAGATCGCGCACCGCCTGCGGTGGCGCGATCGCATCCTGGTCGCCGGTGACGAGCAGGGTCGGGCACCGGATCGCGCCGACGTCGGCTTCGGTCGCGGCGGCCAGCGCCTCGCAGTGGCGGTGGTAGCCGGCCGGCGGCTGGCGCATGATCGACTCGCGAACGAACGCGCAGGCGGCGCGTCGGCGCTCGCGGGTCTCGGTGGCGACGGAGACCTCGAGCAATGCGTCGGCGATCGCCTGCATGCCCGCCTGGCCCTCGTCGAGCGCCTTGCGGCCCCGCGCGCGGATCGCCGCGCGGGCGGCCTCGGGCGGCGCGAGCAGCGGGCCGAACAGGCAGAGGCTTCGCACGAGCGTCGGTCGTGCCGCGGCGAGGTGCATCGCGACGATGCAGCCCATCGAGTGGCCGACGAGGTGCGCGCGGGTGACGCCGGCGTCGTCGGCGACGCGCTGCACCGCATCGACGAGCCGTGCGATCGAGAGCTCGCCGTCGAGTCGCCACGAGCGGCCGGCGCCGGGCAGGTCGATCCGAATCGCCTGCCAGGCGGCGAACGCGGGCATCATCGCCGCCCAGGTGTTCGACGTGCCGCCGAGCCCGTGCACCATCAGCACCGCGTCGCCGGCGCCGTCGCACTCGTAGACGATCCGATCGACCTCGCGCGTCGTCATCGCGTGCTCATCCCCGGGTGTTCATCGCTGTGTGCGCTCCACCACGTGCTCGCCGCGCGCTCAGGCGGCAGACAGCCGCTGACCGCTGCGCATCGACGCGATCGGCGGCGCCTTGTAGAACTGCCCGTCCTTCATCACCGCGAGGAGTCGATCGGGCCGCTGCAGCACGGTGATGTCGGCGAGCGGGTCGCCGTCGACCAGCAGCAGGTCGGCGAGGTAGCCGTCCTTGACCTGGCCGAGTTCGCCGGGGCGCATCATGATCTCGCCGCCGTGCAGCGTGGCCGAGAGCAGCGCCTGCATCGGCGTGAAGCCGAGGTAGCGCACGAAGTATTCGAGATCCTTCGCGTTGGTGCCGTGCTCCGTCCACGCGAAGCCGTAGTCGCCGCCGGGCAGGATGCGGATGCCGCGCGCATGCATCTTCTTCATCGACTCGACCGCGATCTCGAGTTCCCGGTGATAGCCCATCTCCCGGGCGGCCGCCGGCGTGATGCCCCATTCGCTCGCGTGGTGCGAGGTGTTGATCAGCCACGCCAGGCCTGGCGCGACGAAGTGTCGGTCGCGCGCGGCCTCGAGCATGTCGAGCGCGGCCTCGTCGGTGAAGCTCGCGTGGTAGATCAGTTCGATGCCGTGCTTCACGCATCGCTTGATCGACCCGATCGAGCGCGCGTGGGCCGAGACGCGCTTGCCGCGACCGTGTGCTTCGTCGACGGCGGCGGCGATCTCCTCGTCGGTGAACTGGTCGGCCTCGGCCGGCATGCCGGCGATGTACTCGCCCGACAGGTTCAGCTTGATCGTGTCGACGCCGTATTTCAGGAACATGCGCACGCACCGGCGCATCTCGTCGGCGCCGCTGACGACGGCGCCGAAGCTGAACGCGTCGAAGGGCAGGTGCGGCGGCATCGAATCGCCCAGGCCGCCGGGGATCGTGATCTCCTGGCTCGCGGCGAGATAGCGCGGGCCGGGAATCTGGCCGCTGTCGATCGCGTTGCGGATCACGACGTCGAGCCGCGGCTTCGCGCAGGCGGCGCCGACGCACGACGTGAACCCGCGGCTCAGGTAGCGTTCGGCGACGTGCGCGCACCAGAGCACGTGCTCCTCGGTCGGCATCTTCTGGATCGCGTTCAGCGAGGGCTGGTCGTTCCAGGAGAAGTGCGTGTGGGCCTCGGTCATGCCGGGCATCAGCGTGGCGCCGGCGCCGTCGACGACCCGGGCGCCGGCGCCGGGCACGACGCGGCTGCCCCTGGCGACACGGCGGATGCGGTTGCCCTGCACCAGCACCTCGCCGGCGTACGGCAGCGCGCCCGAACCGTCGAACACCCGAACGTTCGTGAACAGCACATCGCTCATCGCCGGATTGCCTCCGTCACCGTGCCGCGTACGGCCTTGGAGCCGCCGGGCGGGCGAGACTGTCGGATCATTTTGAGACGACAGTCTCATGGTTTGGCGGCATACTACGGATCGGGTCGGCGCGATGTCAAGCGCTGTTTTGGCGGTCTTCGGGCCGCGCCACCGCCCGCTCCGGGCAAGCCATGGGAAAGGACCTCGCTCGCGTCTCGGCATTCGAGTCCGCCTCGTCGGCGCAGGCACCGGCGGGCAAGGGGCCGCGCGCGCGCACCTACCGGATGCTGCTCGCCGAGGCGATGCGCATCGTCGGGCGTGGCCACATCCCGTCGGTGGCCGAGGTCGCGCAGGGCGCCGGCGTCTCCCGGGCGACCGCGTACCGGTACTTCCCGTCGCGCAGCAAGCTGATCCTCGCGATGGTCGGCGAGGCGCTCGGCCCGGTCCGCGAGTTCGAACCCACGTCGCAGGACGGTGCGGAGCGGATCAACGAACTCTTCGACCAGACCTTCCCGCGCTTCAGGGAGTACGAGCCGCACCTGCGCGCCGCGCTGCAGCTGGCGATCGAGCACGAGGCGCTCGAGCGGGCAGGGCTTCTCGAGGAGGAGCCGTTCCGTCGAGGCCACCGGGTCGCGATCCTGCGGCGCACCGCCGGGCCGCTGCGGGCGGCGCTCGGCGCCAGGTCCTTCGATCGGATGGTCAAGGCGCTCTCGCTCGTCTACGGGATCGAGCCCTACGTCGTGCTCAAGGACATCTGGGGCAGCAGCGACCGTGAGGTCCAGGCGATCTCGAAGTGGATGCTGAACGCGATCGTCGACACCGCGCTGCGCGAGGCGGCGCCGCCGCGTTCGCGCGCATCGTCGCGTGGCGGACCGCGGGGCCGCCGGGGCTGATACGCCGCCGAGCCGGCCGTGGGGGCTGACGCGACGTCGACACGGATCAAGTTGTTACACTGGCTGCCACGCACAGGCGTGCCGATCGCGGCGAGCGCACAGGATGTCCACAGGACCAGGCATCGACTTCGAGTCCATCTACCGCAAGCTGCCCGTCGCGGCGCTGCTGCTCGACGCCGACCTGCGGATCCTCGACGCGAACGACGAATTCGTCCGCAGCCTCGGTCACCGCGTCGAGGCGCTGCGCGGGCGCCACTGCCTGGCGCTGGTCGATCCACGCCTGCGCGCCGACGTCACCGAGGCGCACGAGACGATCGTCGGGGGCGCGCTGTCGGGCTGCACCGCGCCGGGCGAGCCGCCGGCCGATGCGCCGGCGCGGACCTTCAGGCGACGGCTGATCGGCGCGGATGGCGGGATCTTCGACGCCCTCGTGCGCTTCAGCACGGTCGACGATCCGGGCGCCGGCCGGCTCCACCTCGCGGTGTACCCGTCGATCGAGCCGGTGCGTGCCGCGCGCCTGCCGCTCTTCGACGAGGCCGTCTGGTTCCGGGCACTGGTCGAGCACAGCCCGCTGCCGATCGCGGTCCAGTCGAGCGACTGGCGTCTGCTCATGGTCAACCGCGCATACTGCGAGATGACGGGCTACCCCGAGGACGCGTTGCTCGGACGCGACCCCGGCACGTTCCTGATCGCGCCCGAGGCCTCGACCGACGTCGAGGGCGAGCGCGCGCTGATCGTCGCTGGCGCGCGCGGTGAAGGCTGGCGCTACGCGACGGTGCGCGAGATGTTGTCGCGCGACGGCCGGCGGATCGTCTGCAGGGCAGAAAGCACGCCGGTGCAGGGTGCCCAGGGCGAGATGCTCTGGTGCTCGACGCTGGTCGACCTGAGCCGGATCGAGGATGCCGGCGAGCAGGTGCGGCGCCAGACCGCGGTGGCGGCCGACCTGCGCGCGCGCCTCGATGCCTTCGCGGCGCTGATCGAGGATGCGATCGTGCTCGTCGATCGCGACGACGGCACGGTGCGCTACTGCAACCACGCGCTCGGGCCGGTGCTGGGCGTCGATCCGCAGGCGGCGCAGGACGGCGGCTGCGACGTGCTCTGGGCGCACGTGCGCGCGGTCGATCGCGAGGCGCTCGCGCCGCTCGCGCGCGGCGAGGCGCTCGCAGACCGCTTCGAGCAGACGATCGTGGTCGTGCACCCGTTGCGCGGCGAGCGCTCGGTGCGGCTGCGGGTGATCGATGCCGCCGTGCCGGACTCTCGCCGGTACCTGTTCGCCGAGGACATCACCGCGCTGCTCGACGTCGAGCGTGCGCGCGAGCGGCGCAGCATCGCGCAACGCGACCTGCTGGTGCAGGAGGTCCATCACCGGATCAAGAACAACCTTCAGGGCATCCTCGGCATCCTCCAGGTGGCCGCGTCACGCGGCAACGTCGGGCCGCAGGTGCTGCGCCAGGTCGCCAGCCAGGTCGACTGCATCGCGCAGGTCCACGGCCTGCTGGTCGCGCCGGGGCAGTCGATCGATTGCGCGGCGCTGGTGCGCACCGTCGCGCGGTCGGTCGCCCGCATCATGGCGGTCGAGGTGGACGTCGGGGTCGACGTCGATGTCGGGGTCGATGTCGATGTCGGCGTCGGCGTCGACGAAGCGTCGCGCGCCGCCGCGGCGCAGACGCCCCGCTGGATCGTCGACGAGCGCGACTCGGTCCCGCTCGCGCTGGTGCTGACCGAACTGCTGACCAACGCCGTCAAGCACGGCGACGACGCGTCGACGATCTCGCTGCGGATCGGCGCGACGCCCGCCGGGATGCGCCTGCGCGTCCTGAATCGCGCGCGGGACCGCGTCGGCCACCCGGCCGGCGGCGGCGCCGCCGGCGCAGCGCGCGGCAACGGACTGCAGCTGATCGAGATGCTGCTGCCGCGGCGCGGCGCGCGCTTCGAGCTCCGGCGCGACGCCGATGGCGACGGGATCGTCGTCGCGTCGCTGATGCTGGCGCCGCCCGCGATCGGCCGTTCCGGACCGATCGCCGAAGGCATGGCTGCGGCGCTGCGCGCGGCGGTCTGAGCGGCGGGCGGCGCGCTCCCGATGGCGATCATTCATCCGTCGGACTGGTCGGCGGTCCAGGCGCGCGGCAGCGCGGCCCGCCAGATCGAGACGCTCGAGCGGTTCAAGGCCGGCCTGCCGGACGCGATCACGGTCTTCCACGGCGTGCACTGGTCGCGCGTCGAGCACGGCATCGCGACGATCGGCGAGATCGACTTCGTCGTGCTCGCACCGTCCGGGCGGATCCTGCTGATCGAGCAGAAGTCCGGGCTGCTCGAGGAAGGCGAGGGCGGGCTCGCGCGATTCCGCCTCGGCGCGACGCGACCGGTGCGCGTCGACGTCGATCGCACGATCGACCGGCTCGGTGCGCGGCTCGCGCCGATCGCGCGCGGCGAGCCGGTGCCGCTCGACTACCTGCTGTACTGCCCCGACTACACCGTCAGGTCGCCCGGCAGCGCCGGGATCGCGCCCGAGCGAATCATCGACCACCGCGAGCGGGACCTGCTCTGCCGGCGCGTGCTCGAGGCGATGGGCGATGCGCCGCCGCGCGCGGAGCTCGTGCGGCGGCTGCACCGCTTCTTCCTGAACGAGCTCGAGCTCGCCGTCGACGCGTCGGCGCTGATCGGGCGCGCGGCCGACGCCGTCACGCGGCTGTCCGGCGGCCTCGCGACCTGGGCGCGGCGCCTCGATCTCGCGCCGCACAGGCTGCGGGTGCAGGCGACAGCCGGCGCCGGCAAGACCCAGCTCGCGCTCGCGCTGCTGCAGGATGCCGCCGGCCGGGGCGCGTCGGCGCAGTACCTCTGCTACAACCGCCCGCTCGCCGACCACGTGCGCGCCGCCGCCCCGCACGAGAGCCGGGTGTCGACGTACCACCAGTGGTGCCAGCGGCGGCTCGAGGCCGCCGGCGTGCGGGTCGATTTCGCGCAGGCGGGGGCGTTCGACCGGATGGAGGCCGCCGCGGCGCAGCTGCCGATCGCAGACGAGGACCGCGTCGACTGCCTGATCGTCGACGAGGGCCAGGATTTTCCCGCCGGATGGCGCGACGACGCGCTTCGGACGGTGCGGCCGTCGGGCCAGCTGTGGTGGCTCGAGGACCCGATGCAGAACCTGTACGGCCGCGAGTCGTCGGCCGCGGCTCGGCACTGGCCGACGCTTCACGCGACCGACAACTTCCGCAGCCCGCGCC
This sequence comes from Lautropia sp., assembly GCA_050248115.1. Taxonomy (GTDB): domain Bacteria; phylum Pseudomonadota; class Gammaproteobacteria; order Burkholderiales; family Burkholderiaceae_E; genus Lautropia. The sequence continues at coordinate 676,670 of JBFWSZ010000001.1, read as the reverse complement.
GTGTCGTCGACGCGATGAACCGGCTGCTCGCGCTCGAGCCGCCGATCGCCGGCATGGGGCCGGTCGCCGGTGTCGAGCCGGACTTCCTCGCGTACGCGGAGTCCGACGGACCGATCGCGCAGACGAAGGCGGCGGTACCGCTCGCGCTGCGCGCCGGATTCCGCAAGCAGGACATCGCGATCGTCACCTTCGCCGGCCGCTCGCGCTCGGTGCTGGCCGGCGCGCGCACGCTCGGCCCGAACTCGCTGCGCACCTTCACCGGCGCCTACGACCTGTTCGGCAATCCGGCCTTCTCGGACGGCGAGTTGATGGTCGAGACGGTCTATCGATTCAAGGGGCAGAGCGCGCCCTGCGTGATCTTCACCGAAGTCGACTTCGACGTGCTGGACGAAGCGGCGCGGCGCAAGCTCTTCGTCGGCATGTCGCGCGCGTCGATGCACCTGATCGTCGTGCTGTCGACGCGGGCCGAGCGCGCGCTGCGTCGCGCGGCGCCGCCGCCGGCAGCGGCGCAGGGTGCGGCGCAGGGTGGGCGACCCGGCCCCGGGCCCGTCGGTTGAGCGCGACCGTGTTCGCCCTCGCCGGCCTGGGATTGCCGCTGTTGCTGCTGCTCGGGCTCGTCGGGTTCACGCTGCGCACCGCCCGGCTCGCCGAGCGTGCGGTTCCGCCACTGGGGCACCGCGTCGACGTTCCCGGCGGCGCGATCCAGGCGCTTCGCACCGGTGCCGGCCCACCGGTGCTGATGATCCACGGCCTCGGCGGGCAGATGCGCCACTTCACCTATGCGCTCACCGACCGTCTCGCGTCGTCCTTCGAACTGATCGCGATCGACCGGCCGGGATGCGGCTGGTCGCGTCGAGACGGCGACGCGCAGGCGCGCCTGGCCGAACAGGCGCGCATGATCCATGCGTTCATCGTCGCGCAAGGACTCGGCCGCCCGCTCGTCGTCGGGCATTCGCTCGGCGGGGCGGTGGCGATGCAACTCGCGCTCGACCATCCGGACAGCGTCTCGGGCCTCGCGCTGCTCGCGCCGCTCGCCATGCCCGAGACGGAGGTCCCGCCGGCGTTTCGCAGTCTCGCGATCGGTTCGGCGTTCCTGCGCTACGTGGTCGGCTACACGATCGCCGCGCCGATCGGTCTTCGCAGCGCGCGTGCCGTGCTGTCGCACGTATTCGCACCGAACCCGGTGCCGGCCGATTTCCCGATCGCCGGGGGCGCGCTGCTCGGCCTGAGGCCGGCGTCGTTCAGGGCGGCGACGGCCGACCTGATGGCGGTGTCCAGGGACATGCCGGCGCTCGCCGCACGCCATCACGCGTTGGCACTGCCGGTCGGCATCCTGTTCGGCGACGCCGACCGGATCCTCGATGCGCGCGTGCACGGCGAGGCGATGCGCGGGCGCATCGACGGACTGGATCTGGAGATCGTGCCCGGACTCGGGCACATGGTGCAGGTCAGCGACCCGGATCGGGTGGCTGCCTTCGTGCGTCGCATCGCGGCGCGGGCGTTCGCCTGAGCGCGCCGCATGCCCGCGCGACTGGGCGCGGCGGATGGCCCCTCAGGGGCGGTAGCGGCGGTGGCGCGGCAGCGCGGGGCCGCGGTTCTCGATGTGCCGGAAGGTGATGCGCGCCTTGTCGAGGTCGTACGGGGACAGTTCGACCGAGACCTTGTCGCCCGCGAGGATCTTGATGTGGAACTTGCGCATCCTGCCCGCGGTGTACGCGACGACGCTGTGGCCATTGTCGAGCGTCACGCGGAAACGCGAATCGGGCAATACCTGGTCAACCACACCGGAGAGTTCGAGGAGTTCCTCTTTGGCCATAAGCAGATTCCTGTAGACGGGTCGTGGAGCGTGTCCGGCGCACGGCGTCGAGCCATGCAAGTCGCCGACCGCTCGTGCCCTCGGGCGCTGTGCGCCCGGACGCCGACTGGTCGGAATCGGGAAGGGATGGCGGGCATGGCCCGCGGTCGGGAGGCGGCGCGAGGCGCTGTCGCCAGAACGAAAGAGACGCCTTGCGGCGTCTCGCCACGCGGTGCACCGGCCATCGCCGCACCCGCGTGAATTATACATCCGGTGGCCCGATGCGCGGGCCCGGCGCGTTCAGTCGAGTGCGCGGATGTTGGAGGCCTGTTCGCCCTTGGGGCCGGTGGTCACGTCGAAACTCACCTTCTGGCCTTCGCGCAGGCTCTTGAAGCCGCTGCCCTGGATCGCCGAGAAATGCGCGAACACATCCTTGGCACCGTCGTCGGGCGCGATGAAGCCGAAACCCTTGGACTCGTTGAACCACTTCACAATACCGGTCGCCATATACCTATTACCTTCTTTCTTACCACTGAGTTGAAAACCGGGTTTCCCCGGCGTGCAGGCGAAGGTCAAGAGCCGGGAATGGTGAAGGGACTTGCCGAACCGAAAACGGGAATGCAGCCAGACCGCGGTCGGGTGAACGCGGTCGGCACAGATGCCGCTTGATACGGGGAACAAAGCCAGACAACAGGCACGTCTCGAAATTCGCTTGCGGCACTGTGCCCTGCTTTGCACTTATTTGCAAGCTAAAACCCTGCGAGCGCCGGCGCCAATGGCACCGGCGGCGGGTGACCCGACGGTAACTTCAGATCCGCCAGCCGTCGGTCCGGCCGCGCTCGAGCGACCGCATCCGCGACTCGAGGTCGGCGGTGTCGGTGGCCTGCGCGAGCCAGGCCTCGGTCTCGCGCTGCTGCAGGCGCCAGAGCCAGGCGTCCAGGCGCGCCAGCAGGCCCGTGGACGTGGCGTCCGGACGGGCGCGCGACACCGGCGCGGGCGCGACCGCCGCCGGGGCGACGTCGTCGGCAACGAGGACGCGGGCCGGAAACGCGCGCATCAGCCTTCCGAGGACCCCCTCGGCACGCGCGGAAGGGCTGTGGATTTCGTGGAACTTGTCGACCAGCATGATGGACTCCGGTTCGCAGCGACGATGCTGCGTTGCATCACATCAAGATAGGTTCTATGCGGCGGTTGGTCAAATAATGCTTTCGAATCAAAAGGATCACCTTTCATGATGCGTGGCAATACGGCGTGCTGCAATGCAAGATCTTCGACGCCGATCGGTCGTCGTCGACCGACGGTACCCGGCAGCGCGGGCGGTGGCGCGGCGCGCGTCGCGGCGGCGCCTCGGATCGGCGGCACGAGCCGACGGACGGCGCGGTCGCCGGCGCGCCGGTATCATGCGCAGCCCCACGAAGCGCTCTGGCGGGGAGGAGCGACCACGTGATCGACGACAAGGCGATCGAGACGACGCCCGCACCGGATGCGGCGCCAGCGGCGGCGCGACCGCTGGGCGAACGCGCGTTCGTCGGACTGCAGTACCTGCTGCCCAAGCGCCTGCTGACACGCTTGCTGGGCCGGCTGGCCGATGCGCGGGCCGGCGCGCTGACGACCCTGGCGATCCGGGCGTTCATCGTCCGCTACCGGGTCGACATGGGCGAGGCCGCGCTATCCGATCCGCGCGCGTATCCGACCTTCAACGCGTTCTTCACCCGCGCGTTGCGCGACGGGGCACGGCCGTTCGCCGGGGCGAGCTGGGACTGCCCGGTCGACGGGGCGATCAGCCAGTTCGGGCGCATCGAGCAGGGCCGGATCTTCCAGGCCAAGGGTCACGCGTACACTGCCCGTGCGCTGCTCGGCGGCGACGAGGCGCTCGCCGCGGGCTTTCGCGACGGCCACTTCGCGACGCTGTACCTGAGCCCGCGCGACTACCACCGCATCCACATGCCGCGCGCGGGCGGGCTGCGCACGATGATCCACGTGCCCGGCGACCTGTTCTCGGTGAATCCGCAGACCGCTCGCGGCGTGCCGGGCCTGTTCGCCCGCAACGAACGGGTCGTGTGCGTGTTCGACGGCGAAGACGGACCCTTCGCGATGGTGCTGGTCGGCGCGACGGTCGTGGGCAGCGTATCGACAGTCTGGCACGGCAGGGTCAATCCGCCGCGGCCCGGCGCGCTGCGGCGCTGGGATTACCCGGCCGGGGAGGTGACGCTGGCGCAGGGTGCCGAGATGGGGCGCTTTTCGCTGGGCTCGACCGTCGTCGTGCTGATGCCGCCGTCCTCGCTCGTCTTCGATCCGGGCTGGTTCCCGTTGCGGGCGATCCGGATGGGCGAGGCGATGGCGGCGCCCGGCGCCTGAACGTGCCCTCGCGCGGCCGTCGGACGGCTGCCGTCGACCGCACGGGGGACGCGATGTCCCCGCAGGATCGCGCGCGCACCCGGCCCGGGCGATAACGCGTGCATGAACGCGAACCGCCGCAATCTCTATCGCATCCTGCACGTGCAGCCCGAAGCGCCCGTCGAGGTGATCCGTGCGAGCGTGCGAACGCTGCTCGGCCCCTTGCGAATGCACCCGGACAAGGGTGGCGACCACGACACCGCGGCGATGATCAACGAGGCGTGGCGCGTGCTCGGCGATCCGGCGCTGCGCGCCGCCTACGATCGCACGCTGGCGCCACCCGCACGGCGCCGGGCCGGCGCGTCGGCGGGCGCAGCGCCGGCCGGCGCCCCTGGCACGACGCCTCGTCCTGCCGCCGCGAAGCGAGACGACACGCCGGCGTGTCCGTTCTGCGAAGCGCGCCTGGCGGCGGCGCCGGCGCCGGCGCAGCGGTGCGGGCGCTGCGACGCGCCGCTGACGCGGGTCGCGGGCTTCGCCGAGGCGACCAGGGACACCGGCGCGGGCGGCGGGGTGGGTGGCGGAGCGGGGAGTGGGACGGGCGGCGGGACGCGCGAACTCTTCGGTCGCCGACGGACGCGGCGCGTGGCGCGCTCGGCGCCACTGGTCGTCTACGCCCGCTGGGACGCCGGTCCGCAGCCGGGACGGCTGCACGACCTGTCGTTCGAGGGGGCGAGCTTCGACGCACCCGCGGCGCACCCGGCAGGGCGGGTGCTTCGGATCGTGTCGCGCGAACTCGACGCGCTGGTGCAGGTGCTGGCCGTGCGCGCCGGACCCGGCGCGGCGGCGTCGGGTCGCCCGGCCGCGTCGTATCGCCACCATGCACGGCTGCTGTCGGTGGCGTTCACGCGCCGCGACGGGGTGTTCGTGTCGGCGGTCGCCTGACGCGCCGGGGGCGCCGCTTCAGCCGGCGGACTTCAGGCGTTCGTTCTGCGGGAACATGTTCCGAAGCGCATCGCGGTCCATCTCGGTCTTGAACACGTGCGACGCGCGCAGCCGCTCGACGGCAGCGACGGCCGGGCGTGCGTTGATGGTGTCGAGGAACCGCTTGATGTTCGGGTAGGTCGACCAGGTCGCGTCACCGGTACCCAGCACGTACGGCACCATGCGGGCCCAGCCCCAGACCGCCATGTCGACGATGCCGTATGCGTCGCCGAGCATGAACGGCTGCGCGGCGAGGCGCGACTCGACGATCTGCCAGTGGCGGTGCGCCTCGTAGTCGTAGCGGTTCAGCGCGTATGCCTTCGGCTCGGGCGCCGCGTGACGGAAGTGCACCGACTGCCCCGAGAACGGCCCGATGCCGCTGGCGACGAACATCAGCCACGACAGCATCGACGCGCGCGCACGCGCGTCGGACACCGGCGGGACGAAGCGGCCGGTCTTGTCGGCCAGGTAGAGCAGGATCGCGTTGCTGTCGAACACGTCGATGTCGCCGTCCTGCAGCGACGGCGCCTTCGCATTGGGATTGATCGCGACGTAGTCGGGCCGGAACTGATCGCCCTTGCGGGTGTCGACGGCGATCGGCTCGTACGCCAGCCCGAGCTCCTCGAGCAGCAGCGCGACCTTCATCGGGTTCGGTGCGGCATTCCAGTAGAACTTGATCATCGTCGATCTCCGTGGGATGGACTGCGTCGCGGCAGGCTCAGAGCACCGCCGACGCACCGCCGTCCAGGTTGATGCTCGAACCGGTGATGAAGCTCGCCGCCTCCGACACGAGGAACGCGATCGCGTTCGCCGCTTCGTCGGCACGACCCACCCGCCCGATCGGGATGCCGTCGGCGAGGCTGGTATAGAGGGCTTCGAGGTCGAGTCCTTCGCGCAGCGCGCGCGCCTCGTGCTGTCCGGCGCGGACCAGGCCGATGCACACGGTGTTGACCAGGATGCCGTGCGGCCCGAGTTCCTTGGACAGCGCCTTGGTCATCGCGAGGCCGGCGGCGCGGGTGACGGTGGTGGGCATCGAGCGCGCGCGCGGCTGCTTCGCGCCGATGTTGGTGACGTTCACGATGCGCCCGCCGCCGCGGGACTTCATCGACACGATCGCCGCGCGGATGAGCCTGATCGCGCCGAAGAGCTTCAGGTCGAAGTCGGCCTGCCAGCGCTCGTCGGTCACGCCCTCGAAGGCGCCGGTCGCCGACGTCCCCGCATTGTTCACCAGGATGTCGACGCCACCGAAGCGGGCGACGGTCTGCGCGACGACGCGTTCGCAGTCGGCGGCGACGCCGACGTCGGCGGCGATCGGGAGCACCGACGCACCGCGCGCGCGCAGCGTGCGCTCGAATTCGTCGAGCCGCTCGCGACCGCGTGCGCAGAAGGCCACCTGCGCGCCTTCGGCGACGAGCCGCTCGACGGTCGCCCGCCCGATGCCCTGCGTGGCGCCGGTGACGATGGCGACCTTGCCTGCGAGTCCGAGGTCCATGGCGTCGTTCCTGCGTGCGCGCCCGGCGATGCCCGCGGGCGGACGCGTTGCTATGATGCGGATGGTCCGCGAGCGTCGAATGATGCACGAAGCGGGCGCGTCCCGGCGCGCCGCCTGCGCGCGGGATGCCGCAAAAGCGGAATCGGCGCGCGGCGCCTCACCTCGAAAGGACGGGTCCATGCTCGACGGCATCTTCGATCTCACCGGGCGCACCGCGCTCGTCACCGGCGGTTCCCGCGGCATCGGGCGGATGATCGCCCGTGGCTTCCTCGAGCAGGGGGCGACCGTCTACATCTGCGCTCGCAAGCGCGAAGCCTGCGACGCGGCTGCAGCGGCGCTCGACGCGGAGGCGGCGGCGCTCGACGCTGCCCGCGCGCCGGGGCGCGCGGCGCGGTGCATCTCGCTGCCGGCCGACCTGTCGAGCGTGCAGGGCGCGCGCGATCTTGCGGCACGTCTCGCCGCGCTCGCCCCGAGGCTGGACATCCTCGTGAACAACGCCGGCGCCGCCTGGGCGGCACCCTTCGACGACTTTCCGGAAAGCGGCTGGGACAAGGTCGTCGACCTGAACCTGAAATCGCCGTTCTTCCTCACGCAGGCGCTCGCCGCGCAACTGCGCGCGGCGGCGAGCCCCGCGCGCCCCGCCAAGGTCATCAACATCGCGTCGATCGACGGCATCTTCGTCAACCCGCTCGAGACCTACCCGTATGCGGCGAGCAAGGCGGGGCTGATCCACCTGACCCGCAGGATGGCGGCGCGGCTCGCCCGCGAGCATATCGTCGTGACGGCGATCGCGCCCGGGCCCTTCGGCTCGGACATGAACCGCGATGCGCGCGACCAGCCCGATGCCGTCGCGGCGCGGGTGCCGGTCGGACGCGTCGGTCGCGACGAGGACATGGCGGCGGCCGCCGTCTACCTGGCGTCGCGCGCCGGCGACTACGTGGTCGGGGCGACGCTCACCGTCGACGGTGGCGTCGCGTTCGCGCGAACCGGCTTCGACGGCGAGCGCTGGGAGGGCTGAGCGCGAACCCGCCGCACCGGCGTCGGGAATCAGGGCGAACCCGGGCATCGCGGCTCGGCAAGTCGGGTTCGCCAATCGGCAATGGACTCGCGCCCGGCCGGCCGGGACAATCGCGCCCCTGCGACGACCCCCGCGCTGCCCACGGCCGCCGTCGCGCCGCGACGACGCATCGCCGGCACCCGACACGACACCTGGAGATGATGATGCACCCCTTCATGCGCAGCACCCTGCTCGGCCTCGGCCTGAGCCTCATCGCCGGCGCGGCCCTCGCGCAGGACAAGCCGGCCGAACTCCGGATCGGCATGACGACCTTCCTGTCGGGTCCGGCAGCGGTCTTCGGCGTGCCGGGCAAGGCCGCCGCCGAACTCGCGATCGACGAGATCAACGCGGCCGGCGGCATCGGCGGCGTCAAGGTCAGGCCGGTCTTCATCGACGAAGGCGTCGGCGGCGACAAGCTGCTGTCGGAGTACCGCCGGGTCGCGCAGGAGGAGGGCGTTGGCGTCATGATGGCGTCGATCTCGAGCGGCAGCTGCAACGCGCTCGCACCGGTCGCCGAGGACCTGAAGGTGCTGAACGTCATGTGGGACTGCGGCACCGAGAAGCTGCTGGAGAACCGCCGCTACAAGTACGTCGTGCGCACGCAGGGCAACGCCACCAGCGAGATGGTCGCGACGGTGCTGTACCTGATGCGCAAGAAGCCCGACTTCAAGACGCTCGCGGTGATCAACCAGGACTACGCCTGGGGACGCGACTCGTGGGAGATCTTCCTCAACACGCTTCGGGTGTTCAAGCCCGACGTGAAGGTCGTCGCCGAACTGTTTCCGAAGTTCGGCTCGACCGACTTCTCGTCCGAGATCAGCCGGCTGCAGGCGCTGCGTCCCGACGTCATCCTGTCGACGAGCTGGGGCGGCGAGCTCGACACGCTGATCAGGCAGGCGTCGCAGCGCGGCCTGCTGAGGTCCTCGACCTGGGTGATGCCGCTCGCCGAGAGCTCGCTCGAGCGGGTCGGCAAGTCGATGCCCGAAGGCGTGATCGTCGGCATGCGCGGCGATCACTACTTCCTGCACCCCGAGTACAAGGACGACGCGAAGCACAAGGCCTTCGTGCAGAAGTACCGCGAGAAGACGAAGCAGTACCCGATCTATTCGGTGTACCACGCGGTCGCGGCGCTGAGCGCGATCAAGGACGCGTACGAGCAGGCGATCAAGGCGAACGGCGGCAAGTGGCCCAGCACCGAGCAGGTCGCCGGCGCGATGCACACGCTCGAATTCCGCGGCCTCACCAGGCCGGTGAAGATGCGCGAGGACGGGCAGGGGCTCGAGTCGCAGCTGCTCGGCGTCACCGGGTCGAGCCCGGACCATCCGTTCGCGGTGATCAAGGACATCGTCGTGTACGACGGCGCGCTCGTCACCAACCCGGTCGGCACCAAGTCGGTCGACTGGGTCAAGTCGCTCAAGCCGGAGATCCTGAAGGCAGACGGCATCAAGGCCTTCTGACGCGAAGCCCTTGGATTCGACGCTCCTCCTGCTCGCACTGCTCGACGGCCTGACGCAGGCGTCGCTGCTGTTCCTCGTCGCCGTCGGGCTGACGCTGATCTTCGGCGTGATGCGCATCCTGAACATCGCGCACGGCAGCCTGTACGCGATCGGCGGGTACGCGGCGGCGACCGCGGGCATGTGGCTCGGCGACGGCCGGTCGCCGACGACGGCGCTGCTCGCACTGCTCGTCGGCGCGCTCGTCGCCGGGCTCGTGCTCGGCGCGATCATCGAGTTCGGCCTCGTCCGCCGCATCCTGCATCGCGATCCGGTCGTGCAGCTGCTCGCGACCTTCGCGGTGTTCATGATCCTCGAGGACCTGCAGCGCCTGGTGTGGGGCACGAGCCCCGTCTCGGTGTCGAACGCGGTGGAGGCGATGGGCACGCTCGAGGTCGGCGTCGTCACCTACATGCGATATCAGCTGCTGCTGCTGCCGGCGATCGCGGTCGCGATCTTCGTGCTGCTGCGCTGGGCGCTCGCGAAGACCCGCTTCGGGCGGCAGGTGATGGCGATCACGCACCACCGCGAGGTCGCGACCGCGCTCGGCGTCGACGCGGCGAAGATCGGGCTGGCGACCTTCTGCATCGGCGCGGTGCTGGGTACGCTCGGCGGCGCGCTCGCGTCGCCGACGACCTCGCTGGTGCCGGGCGTCGGCGGCGACATGATGGTGCTGTCGTTCGCGGTCGTCGCGGTCGCCGGGCTGGGCCAGATCACCGGCACCGCGGTCGCCGCGCTGCTGATCGGGCTCGCGCGCGCGTTCGCGGTGTACCTGCTGCCCGAGATCGACGTGCTGGTGCCGTACCTGATGATGCTGCTGGTGCTGCTGTGGCGTCCGCAGGGGCTGTTCGCCGTCGCCGAGGCGAGGCGCATCTAGATGAACGGGCGACACCTGCTCCGTCTCGCGCCGCCGGTGCTTGCGGTGCTGCTGTTCGCGGCCGGCAGCGCCTGGCCGTGGCTCAGGACGCCGCTGATCATCGCGGTGTCCTACGGCCTCGCCGCGCTCGGCGTGTCGCTGCTGATCCGCGCCGGGCAGGTGTCCTTCGGGCACGCGGGCTTCGCCTGCCTCTCCGGCTACTGCGTGGTGGCGCTGTCGCGCCGCTGGCCGCAGCTCGACGCGGTCGCGCTGCTCGCCGCGGGTCTGGTCGTCGGCCTCGCCGCCGGTGCCGCGATCGGCCTGTTCATGACGCGCTACCGGGGCATCTTCTTCGGGATGCTGAACCTCGCGCTGTCGATGGTGCTGTTCTCGGTGCTCGGCAAGTTCTACGACCTCACCGGCGGCACCGACGGGCTGCGCATGGAGCGCCCGCCGATGTTCGGCCAGGTGCTCGAGCGCGGCGCGTTCGAGAGCTGGCTGCTCGGGGTCGCCGCGGTGCTGGTCGTCGGCGCGTGCTGGCTCGGCGGGCGATACCAGGCGTCGCCGGCTGGGCAGGCGCTGCTCGCGATCAAGACCAACGAGGTGCGCCTGGAGTACCTCGGGCTGTCGGCCAGGCGGGTGTTCTACGCCGGCTACGTCGCGTCGGCGATGCTGTGCGGCGTGTCGGGCGCGCTCTTCGCGCTGATCCAGGGGCTGGTGACGCCCGAGATGGGGTACTGGGTGCGTTCGGGCGAGTTCGTGTTCATCGCGGTGCTCGGCGGCACGCTCGCGCCGATCGGCGCCTTCCTCGGCGCCGTCGCGTTCGAGTGCATCAAGCTCGTCGCCGCGGCGGCGCTCACCGGCGTGTGGCAGATGACGATCGGGATCGTGCTGCTCGTGCTGATCTTCGTCGCCCCGAGCGGCCTGGTCGGCTGGCTGTTCGCCGCCCGGTCGCGGCGCGCGTGAGGGCGCATCGGCGGTGAGCAGCGGCGACGCACTGCTACAGACCCGCGGCCTGAGCCTCGCGTTCGGCGGCGTCGTCGCGGCCGAGAACATCGACTTCGAGCTGCACGCGGGCGAGCGTCTTGCGGTGATCGGCGCGAACGGCGCCGGCAAGACGACCTTCATCAACATGGTCACCGGCTACCTGAAGCCCACGTCGGGGTCGATCCGCTTCGACGGGCGCGACATCACCCGCCTGCACCCGCGAGAGATCGTGCGCCTGGGCATCGGACGCTCGTTCCAGCTTCCTCAGCTCTTCCTCGAGCACACGGTGCGCGAGAGCGTCGCGCTCGCGATCGCGGCGCGCGGCGGGCGGCTGTCCGCGTGGCGCGCGCTCTTCGACGTGGCCGGCGCCGACGAGGTCGACCGGATGCTCGAGCGCGTCGGCCTCGCCGCGCGCGCGCACGATGTCTGCGGCGCGCTGCCCGAAGGCCAGCGCAAGCTGCTCGACGTCGCGATGGCGCTGGTGCTCGAGCCCCGGCTGCTGATCATGGACGAGCCGACCAGCGGCGTCGCCGCCGACGAGAAGCACCCGCTGATGGCGGCGATCATGCGCGCGCTGGCCGAGCAGAACGTCACCGCCATGTTCGTCGAGCACGACGTCGACATCGTCGCCGAGTACGCGAGCAGGGTCGCGGCCTGGATCTCCGGGCGGATCGCGGCCGATGGCGACCCGGCCCGCGTGATGGCCGACGAGGAGGTGCGTACCGTGGTGCTCGGACACTGACATGGGCGACGTGGCCTCGACCCCGCTGCTGTCGCTTCGCGGCGTCGACGTCGACATCGCCGGCATCCGCGTGCTGCGCGCGCTCGACGCCGGCTTCGACGGCGGGCGCACCTATGCGATCGTCGGGCGCAACGGCGCCGGCAAGACGACGCTGCTGCGCACGATCATGGGTTTCACCGCGGTGCGCGGCGGCAGCATCGCGCTCGCGGGCGTCGATCTCCGCACGCAGGCGCCGTTCCGGCGCGCGGCCCTCGGCGTGGGCTATGCGCCCGAGGACCGGGTGCTGTTCCCGACGATGAGCGTGCGCGAGAACCTGCGCATGCCCTGCGAGGCGATCGGCCTGGACGGCGCTCGGACCGACGCGCGGCTCGCCGAGGCGCTGCAGGCCGTGCCCGAGATCGAGCCGATGCTCGGGCGCTCGGCGGCGGCGCTGTCCGGCGGGCAGGGCAAGATGGCGGCGCTCGCGCGCGCGCTGATGCTCGCGACCCGCGTGCTGCTCGTCGACGAGCCCTTCCAGGGCCTCGCCCCCGCGCTGGCCCGCCAGTACGCCGACGCGCTCGCGCGGCTCGTCGCGCTGCGCCCGGGCCTGTGCGTGATCGTCACCGAGTCGAACCGGGCGCTGCTCGACCGGATCGACTGCGTGCGGCTCTCGCTCGAGCGCGGCGAACTCGGCAGCGACGGCGCGGCCACGACCTTCGCCGGCGACGGCACCCGATCAACGCCCGCGCGCGTCACGTGAACGCGCCCAACCGCAGGGACGACAGGAGGCCCTTTCGATGACCAAGCCGCTGGATGGCATTCTCGTGGTCGCGCTGGAGCACGCGGTCGCTGCGCCCTATTGCTCGAGCCGCCTCGCCGACGCCGGTGCGCGCGTGATCAAGATCGAGCGGCCCGACGGCGATTTCGCCCGCGGCTACGACGCCGCCGTGTTCGGCGAAGCGTCGTACTTCGTGTGGATCAACCGCGGCAAGGAGTCGCTCGCGCTCGACCTGAAGCAGCCCGCCGATCGCGACCGCCTGTCGGCGATCGTCGCGACCGCGGACGTGTTCCTGCAGAACCTCGCGCCCGGCGCCGCCGAACGCCTGGGCTTCGGCTCGGACGCACTGCGGGCGCGCCACCCGCGACTGGTGACCTGCGACCTGTCGGGCTACGGCGAGCGCGGTCCGCTCAAGGACCTGAAGGCCTACGACCTGCTGGTTCAGGCCGAGAGCGGGCTCGTCGCCGTCAGCGGCACCGAGGGTCCCTGGGGTCGGATCGGGGTGTCGCTGTGCGACATCACGACCGGCATGAACGCGCTGATCGGCATCCAGCAGGCGCTGATGCTGCGCGAGAAGACCGGCAAGGGCAGCGGAATCAAGGTCTCGCTGTTCGATTCGGCCGCCGAGCTGATGGCGGTGCCGTACCTGCAGACCCGCTACGGCGGGACGCCGCCGCGGCGCATCGGGCTGGCGCATCCGAGCGTCGCGCCCTACGGCGTGTTCCGTTGCGCCGACGGGCGCGAGCTCGTGCTGTCGATCCAGAACGAGCGCGAGTGGCTGAGCTTCTGCCGTGCGTTCCTGCAGCGCGAGACGGTGGCGACCGATCCGCGCTTCAGCGACAACAACCGGCGCGTCGCGAACCGCGCCGCGCTCGACGCGCTGATCCAGTCGGTGTTCGACGGCCTCGACGCCGAGCAGGCGGTCGCGCGCCTGGCGGCGGCGCAGACGGCCTACGGCGCGATCAACTCGGTCGCGGACCTGATCGCGCACCCGCAACTGCGCACGACGCCGATGCCCGTCGGCGGCGAGGTCGCGCTGATGCCGGCGATCCCGTTCATCAGCGAGTGGGAGGACGCGGCGTTCCGTCCGGTGCCGGCGATCGATCAGCACGGGGATCTGCCGGGCCGCTGAACGCGCCGAGGTGCGCGATCAGCGCGTCGAGTGCCGCCGCCGGCGGGCGCTTGCGGCGTGCGCAGATCAGCATCCGCCGCTCGGCCCAGTCCTCCGCGAGCGGCTGCACCGACAGGTCGAGTCCCTGCGCCAGCGCGCGCGCGGCCTGCAGCGGCAGCAGGCCGATGCCGAGCCGCGCCTGCACCATCCGGCACACCGCCTCGAAGCTTCGCACCTGCACGCGCAGGCGCAGCGCGCGCCCCGCGATCGTCGCCTGCGTCGCGAGCAGCCGCATCATCGACGAACTGCCCTCGAGCGCGATGACGTCGTGCTCGAGGACCTCGGCGAAGCGCGGCGCCTGCCGCTGCGCGAGCGGGTGGTCGGTGCGGGTGACGACGGCGATCAGGTCGCTGCGGTACGGCGTGGTCACGAGGTCGTCGCTCGCGTAGCCCTCCATCACGATGCCCAGATCGGCCTCGGACGCGAGCACCGCGTTCACGATCTCGGCGCTCCAGCGCTCCTCGATGATCAGCCGGATGTCGGGATTTGCCTCGGTGAAGCTGGCGAGGTCCTCCGGCAGGAACTCGGTCATCGCCGAGGTGTTCGCGAGGATGCGGAGGATGCCGCGCCGTCCGGCCGCGTAGTCGGACATGTCGGACTGAAGCTGGTTCATGCGCAGGAGCAGCGCGCGCGCGTGCACGAACAGCGTCGAACCGGCCGGCGTGAGTTCGACGCCGCGTGGCGAGCGGTCGAACAGCGGCGCCTGGAAGCGGTGCTCGAGCAGCGCGATGCGCCGGCTCGCCGCGGCGAGCCCGATGTGCGAGGCCTCGGCGGCCTTCGTCAGGCTGTGCAGCTCGGCGGCCCGCACGAAGAGGGCGAGTGAATCGATGTCGGGGAGCATGGTGAGCGGGCGCTTGCCCGCCGCAAATGGAAGCTGCGCTCGAAACCGACGCTCATCAGGATCGCGCCGTCGGCGTGCCCGATGGTACCGTCGAGCTGCCAGCGTCGATCGAGGTCGCGGCGCACGCCCGCCCGCAGGGTCGGCTTGGCCCGCCGTTCGCCGAAGGCTTCGACGTGGACCGCGTGGGCCCCGGCTGTCCGCTCGATCGCGATGCCCCAGGTCGGCAGCCAGCCGTCGCCGGGCTCGCGCCGTGCACCGAGGTTCAGGTGCAGCGCGCCGAGGGGCGTCGTGCAGCTCGAGACACCGGTCGCATACGGGCTCGTGCCGCCGCCGGCGTGCGTCCAGCCGATGCCCGCGATCGCCGCGACCGCACAGACGCCCGCCGTCGTCGCGCCCGGCTGGATCTTGGCCTGGACGGCGCTGGCCGTGTCGTTGCGATCCGGGCTGCGCGCGAGGCCGGCGGACAGCTCGACGCCACGGCGCGGTGACCAGGCCGGTGCGAGGTTCAGCGTCGTGCCGGCACCTTCGACCGCATCGAGCCACGCTTCGAAGTGTCCTTCGCCCGGGTCGTTGACGCCGGCGTCCTCGACGTTGAGCGGCCTGCCGCCGTGGACGACGCCGCAGCAGGCGATCAGCAGCGCGGCGGCGAATCGAGGGATCGGGCTCGGCAAGGGGCGTGGCGACGGTGCTAGGGGCGGGCGGATCGATCGCGACGATACCAGAACGGGGTGCACGCCGTCGCAGGCGGCGCGTCGCGGGATTGACGGGTGCGCCGCCGCGCCCGACACTCGGTTGGCACGCCGGCACGCCGGCACGCCGGTGCGCCGGCGCGGCAGCGAGCCATGCGCCAGCGGCGCCACCGACACGCGCGGGCCGAGCCACCGTCAGGAGATTGCGTTGAACCAGAATCCCGAACCCGCCGCCGACCTGCCGGCGATGGCGGCCGCGCTCGAGCGCGTGCTGCGGCTTCGATCGAACCCGATCGTGATGAAGCTGTACGCGGACACCGACGCGCTCGCGTCGATCCCCAGGCTGCGGCGCGCGCGCCACGTCCACACGCTGGACCAGCTGGTCGCGCAGGCGGCCCGGCTCGGGTGGACGGTCGGTGTCACCGCGGACGACCTGGTCGGCGCGCAGTGCCGCGCGGTCGTCGGGCTCGGTGCGCAGGACGAGGCGTGGCAGAGCGGGCAATCGATGGTCGGCGTCTGGTATGCGACGCCGGCCGACGCCCGTGCGCACCAGGCCGCGATGTCGGTCGTGCCGGCGGGGCGCTACCGGGCGCTTGCGATCTCGCCGCTCGCGAGCGGGCGGATCGCCGATCCCGACATCGCGCTGTTCTACGCGACGCCCGGCGCGATGATGTACTTCATCAACGGCCTGCAGTGGTCGGGCTATCGGCGCTTCGACTGGAGCGTCGTCGGCGAGTCGGCGTGTGCCGATTCGTGGGGCAGGGCGCTGAAGACCGGCGAGCCGAGCCTGTCGATCCCTTGCTTCGCCGAGCGGCGCTATGGCGGCGTGCTCGACGACGAGATGCTGATGGCGTTGAAGCCTGCGCTCGTCGCCAAGGCGCTGGCCGGCATGCAGGCGCTCGCGAACAACGGGTTGCGCTACCCGTTCCCGCAGTACGGCATCCAGCAGGACGTGCGCGAGGGGATGGCGGCGAGCTATCCGGCGCCGGGTCCGGCGGGCGGGCCGGCGGGGCGCTGAGTCGACGGCATTGCGCCACGGCCGTCGAGCGCGTCGAGCAGGATCGGCGTCAGCTGGTGCAGGTCGATCGTGGCGGGGGCGGGCGGCTCGAGTCCGTCGCGAAAGCCCAGCGTCCTGAAGCGTTGCAGCAGTGCGGGGTCGCTCGATATCAGGTGTACCGGCACGTCCCAGGCCACGCCCTTGCCGACGACGCTCGCGGCCGGCTGGTGGTCGCCCAGCACCAGCAGCGTCGCGCCTGCCGGTCGGGTGCGCTCGACGAGGTCGGCGATCCAGGCGAACGAATACCGCAGCGACGCGATCCACGGTTCCCGCAGGTCGAGCCAGTCCGCGCGCTGTGCGAGGCTCGCGGCCAACGGCGCCGCGTCGAAGGGTTCCGGGCCCAGCAGGCGCGCCCAGTCCGGCTGGTACGGCGCGAGCGGGCGAAACGGGATGTGCGTGGACAGCGTCGCGAAGAACACGAAGCGTGGCTGACCGCGCCGGGGCTCGTCGGCCTCGACCCGCGCGATCGTGTACTGGTCGGGGATGCGCCAGTAGCCGAACTCGGGTCCGCGCCAGTCGAGCGTCGGGCTGTCGAACAGCCGGTCGAAGGCGTAGAAGCCGCCCTCGGGCCAGCTCGTGCGAAGCCCCGGGATCACGCCGAGCGTGCGGTAGCCGCGCCGCGCGAAGAGGCGCACGAGGTTGTCGCGCGGGGTCGTGAGGAGCAGCTGGTAGTGCGCGGGATCGCGGGTGTCGACGCCGGCGAGCAGCGCCGCGTGCGCCAGCCAGGAACCGCCGGCGAAGGTCGGCGAGCGCGCGCGGATCGACACCGCCTGGGCGCCGGCTGCGGCGAGGCGGCGCTCGAGCCGGTCGCGGTCGGGCCGCAGCGGACGGCTGAAGGCCGGGTCGTCGATCGCCGCCGCACCATAGGATTCGGAGAAGATCAGGTAGAAGTCGTTGGACCGAAGTGGCGTGAGGTCGGCGTCGAACCGCGGCGACGGCGTCAGGGTGGCGGCGATGTGCGCGGGCGAGTTGGCCTTGAGCGCGACCTCGACCTGCCGCCACCAGTCCGGCAGCAGCGGTCGCGACACCCACGGCCAGGTGGCCTCGACGCCGGCCAGGTTCGCGCCGACCAGCGCGACCAGCGCCGCGCTCGCGGCGCGTCCCGCGACGCTTCGCCGCGCGCGCAACGCCGAGTGCCGCAGCGTCGCGGCGAGCAGGCGGTGCAGGCACAGGTACAGTACGCGCAGCGCCACCGCCGAGCCGGCGACGAGCGCGGCGACCTGCCACCACGGTACCTCTGTCAGCAGTTGCCCGATCGCGCTCGGCAGCTCCCGGCCGTCCCAGTACAGGCTGATCGGACGGCCGAAGAGCGCCGGCGCGGTGACGTCGAGGTAGCGACCGATCACCAGCGCGCTCGTCAGCAGCGCGAGCACGCCGAGCGCCCGGCGGGCGAGGCGTTCGGCGCCGGCGGGGATCGCCAGCAGCGCGAGCCACAGCAGCACGAACTCGGGGGCGACGCGCGCGTCCGGCCGGATCGCGGGTGTCGGCCACAGGTTGTCGAAGGAGAGCGCCGCGTTCAGCAGCAGCGGCAGCCCGAGCGCGAGCACGAACGCCCGCGTCGCGCTGCGCGCCGGCGGCGGCGCGAGCGCGCGCACGTCGGCGGCGAACGACCACACGAGCGCCGCGAGGCCGAGCGCCGCGATCGTCGCCGTGACGCTCCCGGGCAGTGCCGGCAGCAGGCAGGCGACCAGTGTCGCGACCTGGACGGCACAGACGGCACGGCGCCGCTGGCTGAACGGCAGCGGCGCGCGCATCCAGGGCAGCGCCATCCCCGCGGCGACGAACGCGTAGCGCAGCAGCCCCGACGCCAGGATCCACGGACCCGCGGCCGACGTGTGCCACGCGAGCGCCGACAGCACGAGGATCAGGAACGCGTCGCTCTCCATGTCGAAGCGCGCGCCGATCGTGCCGTCCATGCCGCTGCGTCTCGCGAGCCAACCGTCCAGGGCGTCGAGCGCCGCGGCCAGCGCCGCGAGCGCGAACACGATCCAGGCCGGGTCGACGCCGCCTGCGGCGAACGGCGTGGCCTGCGATGCCGGCTCGCCGGACGCCAGGAGCTGCGCCGCCAGCAGGCCGGCCAGGCCGAGGCGGAACAGCGTGACGGTGTTTGCCGCGCCGAAGCGCGCGTGCGGCCACGACCGAGGCAGCGTGCGCGCGAGCAGGGCCAGCGCCGTCGCGATCGGCAACGCGGCCAGCGCCGCCTGCAGCGGCGAGGCGAGCGTCACGGCGGCGAAGGGCGCCAACGCGAGCAGCACCGCGATCGTCGGCGCCAGCAGCGCGCGCGCGTGAAAGCGCGGCCGATCGTCGTCGAGGGGGATCGCGCTGCGGCGGCCGGAGCGGGTTACATTCATCGGACAATGGTCGCACCGCGAGCGAATACCTGACCGATGCGCCCGGATGATGCCGACGCCTTCTGGATCGTCGAACCGGGTCGGGGCGAGATCCGGCGCGAGTCGCTCGGTGCGCTCGCGCCCGGCATGCTCCGCGTGCGCACGCGGTTCAGCGGGATCAGCCGGGGCACCGAGACGCTGGTGTTCCACGGCGAGGTGCCGGCGAGCGAGCACCGGCGCATGCGCGCGCCGCATCAGTCGGGCGACTTCCCGGGGCCGGTGAAGTACGGCTACTGCAGCGTCGGCCGCATCGAGGACGGTCCGCCCGACTGGCACGGGCGCGAGGTGTTCTGCCTGTTTCCGCACCAGAGCCGCTACGACGTCGCGCCGACCGACGTGCACCCGCTGCCGCCCGGGGTGCCGCCGTCGCGCGCGGTGCTCGCGGCGAATCTCGAGACCGCGGTCAACGTGCTGTGGGACGCCGGCCCGGCGATCGGCGACCGGATCGCGATCGTCGGCGCCGGCGTCGTCGGACTGCTCGTCGGCTGGCTGGCGGCGAAGCTGCCGGGCGCCGAGGTCCGGGTCGTCGACGTCGATCCGGCGAAGGCCGGCGCGGCACGCGCGCTCGGCCTCGGCTTCTCGCTCGCGGGCGAGGCGTCGCCGACGCCCGCCGCTGCTGGCGGCGACGCCGACCTGGTCGTGCACGCGAGCGGGCAGCCGGCCGGCCTCGTCACGGCGCTTTCGCTCGCGGGCCCGGAGGCGACCATCGTCGAGGCGAGCTGGTACGGCACGCGCGCGGTCGCGCTGCCGCTCGGCGAGGCTTTCCACTCGCAGCGGCTCACGCTTCGCGCGTCCCAGGTCGGCGCACTGCCGCCGTCGCGGCGCCCGCGCTGGGACCACCGACGACGCCTCGGTCTCGCGCTGCGCCTGCTCGCCGAGCCCGCGCTCGACGTGCTGGTCACCGGCGAGAGCCCGCTCGAGGCGATGCCGTCGCTGATGGCGAGCCTGCCGACGGGTACGCTGTGCCACCGCATCCGCCATCACGGCGCCGACGATTGATCGGCGCCGCCGCGACCCCGCTTTCCGATCCCCCTTTCCAGGAGCCGGCATGTACATCGTCAGCGTCAGGGACCACTTCATGATCGCGCACAGTTTCCGGGGCGAGGTCTTCGGCCCGGCGCAGCGCATGCACGGCGCGACCTACGTCGTCGACCTCGAGTTCCGCCGCCCGTCGCTCGACGCGGACGGCATCGTCGTGGACATCGGCCGCGCGACCGAGACGCTGAAGGCCGTGCTCGGCGAACTCAACTTCCGCAACCTCGACGGCGATCGGCGATTCGACGGGCGCAACACCACGACCGAATTCCTGGCGCGGTACGTGTTCGATCGCGTCGCCGAGCGCATCGCGCGCGGCGAACTCGGCGCGCACGCCGACGGCATCGCGTCGATGCGGGTGACGCTCAACGAGTCGCACGTCGCGTGGGCGGCGTACGAGGGCGCGCTGCCGACGATGCCCGACGCGTGAACGCGCCCGCGGTCTTCTGCTATCCGGGCGATATCGATACGCCGACCGGCGGGTATCGGTACGACCGGCGCATCCTGCAGGGCTGCGCCGGCTTCAGGGCGCTGTCGCTGCCGGGTGCCTACCCGTTCCCGGATGCCGCCGCGATCGCCGCCGCCGGACGGGCACTCGCCGCGATCCCGGACCGCACGGTGGTCGTCGTCGACGGCCTCGCGCTGGGAGTGCTGCCGCAGGTGGTCGCGCGCGAGCGCGAGCGGCTCGCGCTGGTCGCGCTGGTCCACCATCCGCTGCACCTGGAAACGGGCCTGGACGACGCCGCGCGCGAGTGGCTGGCCGCCGCCGAGCGGCAGGCGCTCGCGTCGGTTCGGCGGGTCGTCGTCACCAGCGCCCACACCGTCGGCGACGTCGTGGCGCTAGGCGTCGCGAGCGAGAGGATCGTCGTGATCGAACCCGGCACCGATCGACCGGTGCTTCGCGGGCACGAGCTCGAGGTCGTGCCCGACCCCGAGGCCGACCCCGAGGCCGCCGACGCGCCGTTGCGCCTGCTGTGCGTGGCGAGCGTCGTGCCGCGCAAGGGGTACACGACCTTGCTCGACGCGCTCGCGCGCGTCGACCGCGACGGTGCCGCGCGGCGGTGGCGGCTGCGCTGCGTCGGCTCGCTGACACGGGATGCCGCGCATGCGCAGGCGGTGCTCGCGAAGGCGCGTGCGTTCGGTGCGTCGATCGAGTTCGTCGGCGAGCGCGACGAGGCGACGCTCGCCGCCTGCTACGAGCGCGCCGACGCCTTCGTACTGGCCTCGCACCACGAGGGCTTCGGCATGGCGCTCGCCGAGGCGATCGCGCACGGGCTGCCGATCGTCGCGACGCGCGCCGGGGCGATCCCGGCGACGGTCGGCGACGGCGAGCCCGACTGCCCGGCACTTCTGGTGGCACCGGGGGATGCCGAGGCGCTCGCGGCGGCGCTGGGGCGCCTGATGCGCGAGCCCGGCGAACGCCGTCGCCTCGCGCGCGCGGCGGTCTCCCGACGCGCGACCCTGCCGACGTGGCAGCGTGCCTGCGAGCGCTTCGACGGCCTGGTCGCCGGGCTCGCGTCGCCGGAGGCCGACGCGCTCGCGTTCGACGCCGACTGGCTCGCGCTGCGCGAACCCTTCGACCGGGACGCGCGCCGGCGCGCCGGGCTCGAGCGCATGCTCGACGCGACGGCGTTCGCGGCCGCGCCGCGTCGCACGGGCGGCGTCGACGGGCTGGATCTCGGCGGGGGCACGGGCGCGTTCCTCCGCTTCCTGATCCCGGCGCTCGGCGGCGAACAGCGCTGGCAACTCGTCGATCGCGATCCGCGCCTGCTCGACGCGGCGACGGCCGCATTCGAGCCTTGGAGCCGCGCGGCGTCGGCGCGGCTCGAGCCGGTCCCCCACGGCGTGCGGGTGCACGCGCACGCCTTCGACGCGACGGTGACGATGCGCGCGCTCGACCTGCGAGACCCGCGGCTGCTGCGCGACGTCGGCGCCGTCTCGGTCGTCGCGGCCTCGGCGCTGCTCGACCTGGTGTCGCTGGACTGGCTGGGGTCGCTGGTCGCCGCCGCGTCGCGCGGCGACGCACTGCTCGTGTTCTCGCTGAACTACGACGGGCGCATCGAGTGGACGCCGTCGCTGCCGGCGGACGACGCCGTCGTGCGCGCGGTGAACGCCGACCAGCGGGCCGACAAGGGCTTCGGCCCGGCGCTCGGGCCCGACTGCGCGACGACGGTGCCGGCGGTGCTCGCGCGCGCCGGCTACCGTTGCCAGGTCGCCCGAAGCGACTGGGTCATCGACACCGGCGACACCCCGATGCAGGTCCGGCTGATCGACGACTTCGCGACGATCGCGCGCCGACAGCCCGCTGCGTGCGGCCTCGAGCCGGACGCGATCGACGACTGGCGGCGCGTTCGCCGCGAGGCCGCGCTGGGCGAACGCTCGACGCTGCGCATCGGCCACGTCGAGATCGTGGCCCGGCGCGACGGCTAGGCGCGACGGCTAGGCGCGAAGCACGAATTCCCAGAGCAGGTCGTCGCCGAGCGCGAAGCGACGCGCCGGTGGGCGCAGTCCGTCGCTGATGCGATCGATCGACGGCAGCGACAGCGCCGGGCGGCCCGAGCCGAGCAGCAGCGGCGACACGGTGATCTGGAGGCGGTCGAGCGCGTGATGCTCGAGAAAGCGCGAGACCGTCGTGCCGCCGCCTTCGACGAAGACCACCGGCAGGCCCCGGTCGGCGAGCGCGTCGAGCACGGCCGTCGGCGCAACCTGTGGGCTCGGCCCGTCGAGTGCGATGCGCTGGGCGCGACCGATCGACTCGCACGTGCAGGCGCCGCCGCCCTTGTAGCCACTGCCACCCTCGCAGGCCCTGCCGCCACCCGCGTCGGCTCCGCCGCCACCCGCATCGGGCGAGCCGGTGGCGATTCGCCGCGGGCCGACCACCAGTGTGCGTGCCTGCCCGTCCGAACACACCCGCAGCCCCGGCCGGATCCGCCCGCGCCCGTCGAGCACGACGCGCACCGGGTTCGGTCCCGGCGCCAGGCGCGTGGTGAGCCGGGGGTCGTCGGCCAGCGCGGTGCCCGAGCCGATCACGATCGCGTCGCTCAACGCGCGAAGGCGATGCAGATGCAGCAGGTTCTGCGCGCCGCTCAGGCCCATCGAGTGGCCGTTGGCCGTCGCGATGCGCCCGTCGATGCTCTGGCCCAGGTGCGCGCACGCGAAGCGCTCGCCGGGGCGCAGCGCGAGCAGCGGCGCGTACAGCTCGAACAATTCGAGCGCAGCCTCGGTCCACTCGCCGTTGAGCCGCCAGCGAAGCCGCGCGTCGCAGGTCGCGCCGGCCGCGTTCGCGAGCCCGTCGCCGCGCACGTGCGCCCCCGGCGACGGCGGCAGGCCGCGGCGTCGCCTGGCGGCGATCGCCAGGCAGAGCCGCCAGGCGTCGTCGACGCCGCCGATCGCGCGCTGCGCGTCGTGCGCCCGCGCGAGAGGGTCCGGACGCTGGCCGGTCATGCGCGCCCCGGGGCGCACGCGCGGTCGGGCGCGATGTCGTCGTTCATGCGTCGATCATGACACCGTTGTCACGAACGGGTTTCAAAAGGACTCGGACGCACTCAGGTAGCGCCATCGGCCCAGCGGCAGCTCGCCCAGTCGCACCCGTCCGATGCGCACCCGGCGAAGCCCCACCACCCTGAGCCCGACGAGTTCGCACATGCGTCGGATCTGGCGCTTGCGGCCCTCGGTGAGCACGAAGCGCAACTGGTCGCGGTTCAGCCACTCGACCCGCGCCGGGCGCAGCGCGTGATCGTCGAGCACGAGCCCGTGGCGCAGCCGTGCGAGACCCGTGTCGTCGAGTCGGCCTTCGACGCGCACCAGGTACTCCTTCTCGATCGCGGAGTCGACGCCGATCAGCTGCCTCGCGATCCGGCCGTCCTGCGTCAGCACCAGCAGGCCGGTCGAATCGATGTCGAGTCGGCCCGCCGGCGCCAGGCCGTCGCGCTGGCCCGGGTCGAAGCGGCGTGCCGAGCGGCAACCGGGCCAGCGGTTCGCCGCGGTGAACAGCGCGGCCGCCGGCGGGTAACCGTCCTCGGCCTGGCCCGACACGTGGCCGATCGGCTTGTTGACGAGGATCGTCACCCGGTCGGCCTGCGCCACCCGCGCGCGGCGGTCGACCTCGATGCGCGCGTGCGGCGACACCCGCGTGCCGAGCGTCGTGACGACGGCGCCGTCGACCCGGACCCAGCCGTTCGTGATCCACTGGTCGGCCTCTCGCCGCGAGCACAGGCCGAGTTCGCCCATGCGCCTGGACAGCCGGGGGTGGGTTGCGTCGGCCGAGCCGTCGGTCGCGTCGGTCGTGTCGGTCGCACGGGCCGCGCCGGGCGCGCCGGGCGCCTTCCCCGGCGTCGGTCCTTGTGGCGCCGGTCGCGTCCGGCCGGCGCCCGGTCGCGTCGACGGCGGGTTCTTGGTTGGTGGCCTGGCGTGCGGGTGGCGGGTGTTTCGCATCGGCGCAGTGTAGCGTCGACGCAGGGGCACGATCGGGGGTCGACCCTCCTGCGTCGACCTCAGACGCGCTCGTCGGCGATGGGATTCGACAGGATGCCGATACCCGGTACCTCGACCTCGACGATGTCGCCGGGGGCGAGCCAGCGCGGCGGGTCCATGCGCGCGCCGGCGCCGGTCGGCGTGCCGGTGCTGATGACGTCGCCGGGCTCGAGCGTGGTGAAGGTCGACACGTATTCGATCAGCCGCTCGAAGGGGAACGCGAGCCGCGAGGTCGAGTCGTGCTGGCGAACCTCGCCGTTGACGCGGGTCGTGACGGTCAGCGCGTCGAAGGGGCCGAACCGGTCGGCGGTGACCATCCACGGACCGATCGAGCCGCTGGCGTCCCAGTTCTTGCCCTGGGTGACGTTGAACTTGCCGTGCCGGATCCAGTCGCGGATCGTGCCCTCGTTGAGGCAGGTGAGGCCCGCGACGTGTTCGCGCGCGCGCTCGGGCGGGATCCGGCGTCCGCGCTTGCCGATGACGATCGCGATCTCGCCCTCGTAGTCGAGCTGCACCGATTCCGGCGGCCGCTGCAGCGCGTGGTTGTGGCCGACGAACGAGCGCGGGAAGCGCACGAAGATGCTCGGGTACTTCGGCGCGTCGCTGCCGTCCTTGTACTCGGCGTTGCGCTCGGCGTAGTTGACGCCGATGCAGAGGATCTTCTCGGGCCGGGGGATCGGCGGCAGCAGCGACACCTCCTCCAGCCCCAGGTCGGCCGCGACGCCCCGGATCGCGCCCTCGATCTCGGGCAGCGCCTGCGCAGCGAGCAGGCTGCGCAGGTCCGGGTGGCGGCGGCCGAGCCGCGCGCCGAGATCGACGATGCCGTCGTCGGCGAGCACGCCGAAGTGGTCGGGTCGCTCCGGGTGGTCATCGTCACGGCGCAGGCGATACGAAAGCAGCTTCATCGGGTCGAATCCTCGTTGGCGAGCGCGCGCTTGATGGCGGCGAAGAAGTGGTCGCTCTGCTGGCGTTCGCCGGCGATCTGGGCGCCGACCTTCTCGCAGACCGCATCGGGTACGCGCCGCAACGGCCTGCCGCCGGCCATCTGCATCGCCAGCGCCTGGTGCATGCAGGCGCGCTCCAGGTAGTAGAGGTCGTCGAACGCCCAGGCGACCGACGGCCCGACGACGGTGACCCCGTGGCTCGCCATGAAGACGACGTCCGCGGAGCCGACGGTCGCGGCGATGCGGCGCCCTTCGGCGTCGTCGAGCGCGAGGCCTTCGTAGCGGTCGTCGTACGCGACGCGGCCCCAGAAGCGGAGCGCGCCCTGGTTGCACCACTCAAGCCGCCCGCCGTCGATCAGCGTGATCGCGGTCGCGTAGGGCATGTGGGTGTGCAGCACGCAGGTCGCGTGCGGATTCATCCGGTGGATCCAGCTGTGGATGAAGAAGGCCGTCGGCTCGAGCGTGTGGCGGCCGTCGATGACCTTGCCCGCGCCGTCGATCAGCAGAATGTCCTCGGCGCGGACCTCGCTCCAGTGCAGGCCCTGCGGGTTGATCAGGTACCGGTCCTGGCCGAGGTCCAGGCTGAAGTGGTTGCAGACGCCTTCGTTCAGGCCCAGGCGTGCTGCCCAGCGCAGCGCGCTCGACAGGTCTTCTCGACCGATGGCGATCGGGTCGTTCATGCGGCTTCGTCCTCCGGTTGACGTCGGCTGCATGCTCCCCGATCGCGGGTGCGCTGGCAAGCCTCGCGTGTCCGAACGCGTGTCCGAACGCATGTCCGATCGCATGCCGTGATCGGGCGCCGTGATCGCAGCGCGGCGACCGCGGGGCGGCGGCCGCGCCGCGCCGCGCCGGCCGGCGTCCGGCGACCGTTGCCCTGGCGAGTCGACCGCGCCCACCCGTCGCGCAATCGCCGCCACCGGTCGAGCGGTGCCCGGCCGGTGAGGATGGCGGCGCAACCATCGTCGTCGGGCCCGCGCCGGCCGTGGCGCGACGCAGTGCACGCCGATCGCGCGGACCCGACGCCTCGAGACGATCGGCGACCGGCGACGGCGCCAGGGATTTGGAATGACGCCAGGACGGCACGCGACGACACGGGGGCTGCAACGCGCAGCGTGGCACGGCAGGACGGATGGACCGATGCATCGAGCGATGCAGCGGTCCTTCGCGCCGCGCCGGGGTCGACGATGGACGGGCGCCGCGGGCGCGCAGGCGCTGGTGGCGGTGCTCTTCGCCGTCGGCGGCTGCGGCGGGTCCGCGATCGATGCGACCGGCGTCGCGGCGGATCCGGGCCAGCAGGCGGTATCGGCGGCGGCGGCCCCGACGGCGACGCCGGCGGCGTCGACCGGCCCGGTCGACGCGGCGACGCGTGCCTACCCCGCCAAGGGCAGTCCGACGATCGGCGCGATCGGGCCGGACGCGCCGTGGCCGCTGCTGCCGATCCACGTCGCGATCACGCCCGACGCGAGGCTGATGTCCTTCGGTCGCGATGCGAGCGACTCGGCGACGATGGTCTACGACGTGTGGGACTACACCGAAGGCCTCGACGCGGCGGCGCACCTCACGTTGCCCAACCGAACCGGCACCGACCTCTTCTGCGCGAACCAGATGCTGCTGCCGACCGGCGAACTGCTGATGACCGGCGGGGACACGCGCGTGGAAGGCACGATCGACACGATCGGATGGCAGCCCGGCGTCGGCAACCGGGACGCGAACGTCTACGACTTCAGGACGAAGACCGTGTCGCGCCGCGGGCAGATGAACTGGCCGCGCTGGTACGGCACGATGACCAAGCTCCCCTGGGGGGAGATCTACATCCAGGGCGGCGCGATCACGCTGGCCGCGGACCAGATGGTCAACGGTGTCGAACTGCACCCTCGCTACGCCGAGATCGCCTCGATCGACGGCCGCACCTACACCGAGTTGTCGGCGCTCGACGTCGACAGCCTGCCGTGGTACTACCCGCGCAATTTCGTGTCGCGCAGCGGCCACGTCGTCGGCTGGGCGCGCAACTGGTCCTACCGGATCGATCCGCGCGGCGGCGGTTCGCGCGAGGACTTCGGCTGGGCGCCGGAGGTCGCGCTAGACTCCGGATCCACCGCGGTGATGTACCGGCCGGGCAAGGTGCTGATCGCCGGCGGCCACAACTTCCGCGCGGTGCGCGCCGACATCGACGGGCCGTTCCCGGCGTACGAGTCGGTGCCCGACCTCGACTCGTGGCGCCTGTGGAGCACGGCGACGGTGCTGCCCTCCGGTCAGGTGCTGCTCGCCAACGGCGGCGACAGCGACACCAGCGTCGAGGGCGCGCCGCTGGGCAACCCGGCCCGGCACGTGTCGCTGTACGACCCGATCGCCAACACCTGGACGCGCGGCCCGTCGTCGCAGCGCGCCCGCCTGTACCACTCGACCGCGATCCTGCTGCCGGACGCGACCGTGCTGCTGGGCGGCGGCGGCTCGCCGGGGCCGGTGACGAACCTGAACGCCGAGATCTACTACCCGCCGTACCTCTACGCGGCCGACGGCTCGCTCGCGCGCCGGCCGTCGATCCTGCAGGCGCCCGCCGTCGTCGATCCGCAGGCGTCGTTCGAGCTGACAATCGCGTTGGACGACGGGATCGGCAAGGTGGTGCTGGTGAAGACGGGCGGCGTCACGCATTCGTTCGACATGGACCAGCGCTACGTCGAGCTCGCGTTCACCCGGCGCGGCGATGCGGTGAAGGCGAGCCTGCCTTCGCATCCGGCCGACACGCCGCCGGGCTTCTACCACGTCTTCGTGCTCGACGATCACGGCGTGCCGTCGGTCAGCCGCATCATGCGGGTGACCGAGTACACCGGCGCGCTGCCGCCGGTGCCGGCACGCGGCGAGGCGAGCGCGATGGTCGGCAGCTACGTGGGCAAGGAACACGAGCTCGCCTGCGCGAGCGGGGAGGTGCTGGTCGGCATCCACGGCCAGGCCGACGACCGCGTGCGCTCGGCGGGGCCGATCTGCGTCGGCACCGATCCGTCGACCGGGATGTGGTCGGGCGTGCCGACGCCGCGTCCGGTCGCCGGGCCGTTCGCAGACGGCATCGCCGCGCCCTTCGTCGTCCGCTGTCCGTCGAACCACGCCGTCACCGGCTTCGCCGGAAGCGCCGACACCGACGCGGTGAGCGGCCTGCGCCTGGCCTGCACGCCGCTGTCGGGCCCGATCGCGGTGGCGGGCGTCGCGACCGAGCTCGCGACGCTCGGCGCCGGACCCTACGATCCGGTCGGCGCCTGCCCGTCAGGCAAGCCGGCGTCGGGCGTGCGCGCCGACACCCGATTCAACGGCTACGAAGCGATGCCGCTGGTGCGGTTCGGCCTGCGCTGCGCGGGCTGAGACGGCGCGTGGGCTTCGCAGGCCCGCGCGGGCCTGCGCGGGCCTGCGCGGGTCGGTGGCCGATCAGTGCTTGTGGCCCTTGCCGTGCATCGTGTGATCCATGCCGGCGCCGGCCTTCGCATTCAGCGGCCTCGCCGTCGCCGTCACGTCCTGCGTCGTCTGCTTTCCGGCGGCGTCCTCGAAGACCAGCGTGATCGGCACCGGGTCGCCGGCGGCGATCTGCTTCTTCAGGTCGATCAGCATCACGTGATATCCGCCGGGCTCGAGCGACACCGCCTTTCCGGCCGGCAGCTCGATCGCCTTGACGGCACGCATCTTCATCATGTCGCCGCTCATCGCCATCTCGTGGATCTCGACGATGCCGGCCGCAGGCGATCGTGCGCCGACCAGCTTCATCGACGCGGGCGCAGTGAGCTTCATGAACGCGCCGCTCGCACGCTGCTGGGCCACGGTCGCGCGCACCCAGGCGTCCTCGACGCCGACCTGCTGCGCGAGGGCCGCGCCGGGGGAGAGGACGATCAGCGCGGCGCACAGCGACGCGATCGGAAGGAGGCTGTTTCGAATGGCTTTCATGGTCGGATTCCTTGTGTCGGGTGTGGTGGGGTCGGTCACAGCAGCGCGCGGATGTCGGCGGCGACCTTGTCTGCAGGGGTGGTGTGCGACACCGCGAGCCGCAGCCGTCCCTGCGGGTCGAAGACGTAGCTGATCGCGGTGTGGTCCATCGTGTACGACTGGCCGGTCGGGACCTTCATGTAGAAGACCTTGAACTCGCGCGCCGTCGCCGACGTCTCCTTCAGGTCGCCGTACAGCCCGATGAAGCTCGGGTCGAAGGCCTTCGCGTACTGCTCCAGCACCGGCGGGGTGTCGCGCTCCGGGTCGATCGTGATAAAGATCACTTGCAGCTGCGTTCCCTTGTCGCCGAGCTGCTTCTTCACGTCGGCGGCACGGATCAGTGCGGTCGGGCAGACGTCCGGGCACTGCGTGAAGCCGAAGAACAGCATCACGGCCTTGCCCCGGAAATCCGCCAGCGTGCGCACCTTGCCGCTCGGGTCCTTCAGCTCGAAGTCCCGACCGTACTGCGCCCCGGTGATGTCCGGCGAGTTGAACTTGACCGCGCCCTTGTCCTGGCAGCCGAGCATCGGGAGCGCGCTCGCGACGATCAGCGGCAGCGCGAGGAGACGGCGGCGTCCGGCGCGGGTCGCGCGGACGGGCGGGTGATGCGGGTGTTGCATGTCGATGGCGTCCTCGATGGGAAGGGCGGGTCTGCGGGCGCGGCGAGCCGGCGGCGCACTGGCCGCGAAGGCCGGGTGCCGGTTGCCCGGAGACGGACGTGGCGCGGCCCGCGGGCCGCGCCGTTCACGCGTTCGGCGTGGAGCGCAAGCCGGGTGGCGCCGGCGGCCCGCGCGGCAGCGGCGCGACGCGGACCGCGCCGCCTGGCGCGTGCACCGTCATCCCGATCGGCGCCGGCGCCGGGGATGCGGTCGGTGCCGTGGCCGGTGCGGCCGACGGCGGGTTCGTCATGTTCGCCTGGAGCACGCAGTAGCCGCAAGCGTCCAGGCGCTGCAGAAGGCCCTCGGGCGATCGCTGCCCGGTCTGCGCGTCGGCCAGGCGAAGCGCCGCCGGCAGCCGATCCGGCCGGTCGATGCCGGGCTGCCGGCACAGTGA
Organism: Lautropia sp.; assembly: GCA_050248115.1. GTDB lineage: Bacteria > Pseudomonadota > Gammaproteobacteria > Burkholderiales > Burkholderiaceae_E > Lautropia. The sequence goes on along the minus strand of JBFWSZ010000001.1, from coordinate 646,554 downwards.
GCGCCACAGCGACGACGCGTCGTCGCGGGCGAGCCAGTGCGACACGCCGGGCGCCAGCGCGGCGAGAAGCATCCCGAGGAGCGCGAGGTGCGCGGCGAAACGGTGGCCGCGCCCGCCGACGGGCAGTCGGCGCGGCGGCATCGGGCGCTGGGGCGTCGCGGTCATCGAGTGCATAGGCTAGCACGAGCGGCGCGCACGGCGAGGACATGCCGCACGCCGCCGCCCGAAGCGTCCGCCACTGCGCCGCGCATGCGACACGGTCGCGTGCTCAGTCGCGTCCGTCCCGCCCGAGGATCATCGCGGCGGCCCGCTCGGCGATCATGATCACCGGCGAGTTCGTGTTGCCCGAGGTGATCGTCGGCATCACCGACGCGTCGACGACGCGCAACCCGTCGAGCCCGCGCACCCGGAGACGCGGGTCGACGACCGCGGCGTCGTCGTCCGCGCGACCCATGCGGCAGGTCCCGACCGGGTGGAAGATCGTCGTGCCGATGCGACCGGCCGCCTGCGCGAGTTCCTCGTCGGTGTTCGCAGCCGCACCCGGCAGGTGTTCGGCGGGCCGATAGCGCGCCATCGCCGGCGCGGCGAGAATCCGGCGCGTCAGCCTGATCGAGTCGACGGCGACCTTGCGATCGTCGTCGGTCGACAGATAGTTCGGCGCGATGAGCGGCGCCGATTGCGGATCGGCATCGCGCAGGTGGACGCTGCCGCGCGAGGTGGGGCGCAGATTGCACACGCTCGCCGTGATCGCATCGAACGCGTGCAGCGGCTCGCCGAAGGCGTCGAGCGACAGTGGCTGCACGTGGTATTCGAGGTTGGCGCGCGGCTGCGAGTCGTCCGAGCGGGCGAACGCGCCGAGCTGCGACGGCGACATGCTCATCGGCCCCGAACGCCTGAGCAGGTATTCGAGCCCGATGCCAGCCTTGCCCGCCAGCGTCGACGTGATGCGGTTCAGCGTCCGCGTGCCCTGGACCTTGTAGATCACCCGCAACTGCAGGTGATCCTGGAGATTCTCGCCGACGCCGGGCAACGGGTGGCGCACGTCGATCCCGGCCCGACGCAGCACCGCCGGATCGCCGACGCCCGACAGTTCGAGCAGCTTGGGCGTGTTGACCGCACCCGCGGCGAGGATCACCTCGGCGCGTGCGCCGACCGCCACCTGCCGGCCGTCGATGCGCATCGCGACGCCGGTGCAACGGCGCCCGTCGAAGATCAGGCGGTCGACCTGCGCACCGGTCCGGATCTGGAGGTTGCCTCGCGCCCGAGCCGGACGCAGGAAGGCCTTCGCGGTGTTCCAGCGCCAGCCCGCGCGCTGGTTCACCTCGAAGTAGCCGACGCCGAAATTGTCGCCGCGATTGAAGTCGTCGCTGCGCGGGATGCCGGTCTGGACCGCAGCCTCGATGAACGACTCGAGGATGTCCCACTTGAGACGCTGGGCTTCGACGCGCCATTCGCCGCCGGCCCCGTGCATCTCGTCGGCGCCGCGGTGGTAGTCCTCGCTCCTGCGGTACACCGGCAGCACGCGGTCCCAGGTCCACGAGGCGTCGCCGGTGATACGCGCCCAGTCGTCGTAGTCCTGGCGCTGGCCGCGCATGTAGATCATGCCGTTGATCGACGAGCAGCCGCCGAGCACCCGCCCGCGCGGGTAGCCGATCGCCCGCCCGCCGAGGCCGGCCTGCGCGGTGGTCTTGTAGAGCCAGTCGGTGCGCGGGTTGCCGATGCAGTACAGGTACCCGACCGGAATGTGGATCCAGTGGTAGTTGTCGCGACCGCCCGCCTCGATCAACAGCACCCTGCGCGCGGGGTCTTCGCTCAGCCGGTTCGCGAGTACGCAGCCGGCGGTGCCGGCGCCGACGATGATCGTGTCGAATGTCTCCATGGGGCGGATTATGGGCCCGCCGCCGCCGGTCCCGAAGCCGGGGGTGTCGACGGTCCGCCCGCGGCGCGGCGCGGCACGCCGCGCTGCGCGGGCGGTGGCTGGGCGGTGGCGGCGCGGGGCCGGGCAGGGCGGGAACCGGTGACGCTGGCATCGGACCGGCGAGGATGCTAAGGTGCGGGCCCTCGACGCCGAGCACCCCTAGACACGACATGCCGCCAGCGATCCGCAAGCCCGAGGCCGATGCGCCTGTCGCCACCGCCACGCGGCTGCTGATCGCGACGGCGCTGAGCGGCATCCTCGGCGCGCCTGCGCCGCTATTCGCCGCCGGTGACGCGTGCGCCGGCGTGCGCGCGTCCGCAGCGTCGCCACGCGAGGCGCGCGCCGACGGCGGCGCGGCGCCGACCCCGATCGTCGAGTGCGTCGAGAACAGCCTCGGGATGGCGTTCGTGCGGGTGCCGGCGGGTGAATTCATGATGGGCAGCGACGAATCGCCCGAGCGCCTCGCGCGTGCCTACCCCGGCCTCGAACGACAGCGCTTCGTCGATCTCGCCGACGAGGCTCCGGTGCACCGGGTGCGCATCACCAGGCCCTTCTTCGTCGGGCGCCACGAGGTGACCGTCGGGCAGTTCCGCCGCTTCTGCGAACTATCGGGCCACGTCGCCGAATCGGAGGCCGACGGCACCGGCGGCTACGGATACCGGGCCGACTACGACCCGGCGAGCACGCCGCGGCGCGACAACTTCGAGGGTCGTGATCGTCGCTACTCTTGGCGCGACCCGGGCTTCGCGCAGGACGACACGCATCCGGTCGTCAACGTCACCTGGAACGACGCGATGGCGATGGCGAAGTGGCTGAGCGCGCGCGAAGGCGTGCGGTACCGCCTGCCGACCGAGGCGCAATGGGAGTACGCGGCGCGTGCGGGCACCCGCACGCGATCGCACGCGGGCGACGATCCGCAGGTGCTCGGCGGCATCGCGAACGTCTACGACCTCGACACCGCACGGGTCTGGCCGCGATGGGCAGACCAGGCGCTGAAGCACCGTGACGGCTTCGCGTTCACCGCGCCGGTCGGTCGGTTCGCGCCGAATGCCTTCGGCCTCCACGACATGATCGGAAACGTCTGGGAGTGGACCGCCGACTGGTATGCGGCCGACGCCTACGCAACGTCGCCGCTCGACGACCCCCAGGGGCCGCCGTCGGGCGAGGTGCGCGTGCGCCGCGGGGGCTCGTGGCACACGTGGCCGTTCTACGCGCGCGTCTCGTTCCGCAACTGGAACCTGCCCGACACGCGCTACACGCTGGTCGGTTTCAGGCTCGTTCGCGACGTCGACTGAGACGCAGGCCGCGCCATCCGCCTCGCCCGCGCGCATGCGCGCGGGCCGGCGAAGAAGCCGCGCGGCCCGACGGGTGGAGCCCCCGGGTCCGGTGCCTGCGTGTCAGGCGAGACTCATCGAGCGAAGGGCACGCTGCGTCGCCGTGTCGTGGCGCGGCGGTGCCGCCCGATCGGCGTCGCCCAGGCAGATGCGCGCGTGGTGTATCCCGATCGCCCTCAGCGCCCTGAGCGCGATGAACGCCGATACCGGGTCGCCCGTCGTGTAGACGATCACGTCGCGGCCGGCCCGGATGCCGATGCGCGCGAGCGCCGACGCGATCACGTTCGACGGCACCAGGTTGGCGCCGGAGCCGTCGTCGAGCAGCCAGTCGACGTTGCCGAGCGAACGCGCACCGGTCGGGTGGCCGGCCTCGTGCGCGGCGCCGTCGCGGATGTCCCAGAGCAGCACGCCGTCGGCAACGGCGCCTTCGATCTCGTCCTCGTCGACGAATTCGGGTTCGGTGAGCGGGCCGAGCCACAGGCTGGCGGTCCGGCGAATCGCATTGAAATCCATGTTCGGCATGAGTGTGCTTGTCTGACCTCGTCTCGAAATGCACATGCAGTTCGCCAGCAGGAACGGTACCTGCATGTGCGCAATGGTTCACGGTGACGCGCGACCGCCGGCTCGTCTTCGACGATGGCCGGCGCACGCGCGGGGCATCGTCTCAGTGGCTGTCCGGTCGGCGCCAGGTGGGCGCATCCGGTGCGGGCCGCGCGGGCCGCGGGCGGCTGCGTCGCTCGAGCCCCTCGGGCCTGGCGTCGCCCCGTGCCCGGCGCTGCAGGTCGAGCACCGGCGCGGTACCGCCCACGAGCGCGCGCGCCGGGTGGCGGATCGCCTGCGAGCGCCAGAACGCCTGCAGTGCCCGGGTGGCGTTGCCCGGGGCATCCTCGCCTGCCGGCTCGCCGAGGAAGATCCTCGCGCGCTCGACGCCGATCGCACGCAGCGCGCGCAGCGCGAGAAAGCCCGCCGACGCGGCGCGGTCCGCGTAGACGATGACCGCGCGGCCCGGGCGGATGCCGATGCGGCCGAGGACCCGCGCGATCACGTCGCTCGCGATGAGCGTCGTGCCGTCGGGGCTCGCCAGCAGCCAGTCGATCTGGCCGATCGAGACCGCGCCGTGAGGATTGTCATCCGCCTGGTGATGACGGGTCGATCGCACATCCCAGACGATCGTGTCGTGTGCGGCTGCGCCGCCGAGCTGCGTCGCGTCGACGATCAGCGGCTGGTGCATGGCCCTCAGCCAGTAGGCGGCGGTGGTCTGTACCACCCCGGAACCCAACTCCTTCATCGAATGCTCCTTGTCGTTGGTCCATCGCGCTCGCCGGGTCGGGATCACCCGGTGCGCGAGCCCGAACCTTAGGGACGTCGGGTTGCACTCGCATTTGCAGCGGTTACCCAATCTGGCGAAGATGTATCGGTGGGTATCTTGCCGCCGACTGACTGTCGATGGCGTCAGATTGGTGGACTTGCAACGCATGCTGCACATCCAGTCGGGGTGCGCTTCTCCGGGCGGGCGAGTGTCGATGCAACGTGGGTTTCCGGAACCGTCGCCGGTGCACCGCATCGCTACAATGCCCGCGTTGCGCCGGCATTGAAGGCGGCTTCGCGCAATGCGCGACAGTCCGACGACACGGCGCCCGCCCCACCGACACGAACGGAGAACCAGACCGATGACAGGGATGCTGCAAGACAAGGTGATCGTCGTGACCGGCGCCGGCAACGGCATCGGCCGCGATTTCGCGCGCCTGATGGCGGGCGAGGGCGCGAAGCTCGTCGTCAACGACCTCGGCACCTCGCTCACCGGCGAAGGCGCGGACGTCGGCCCGGCGCAGCGCGTCGTCGACGAGATCGGGGCCGCGGGCGGCACCGCGGTCGCCAGCACCGACAGCGTGTCGACCTGGTCCGGCGCGCACAAGATCGTGCAGTGCGCGCTCGATCACTTCGGTCGCATCGACGGCGTCGTCAACAACGCCGGCATCCTGCGCGACCGGTTCTTCTTCAAGATGAGCCAGGAGGAGTGGGAGTCGGTCATCAACGTCCACCTGTCGGGATCGTTCTTCGTGTCGCGCGCGGCGGCCAACCACTTCAAGGACCGGGAGCACGGTGCGTACGTGCACATGACGTCGACCTCCGGTCTCGTCGGCAACCTGGGCCAGGCGAACTACTCGGCGGCCAAGCTCGGCATCGTCGGGCTGTCGAAGTCGATCGCGCTGGACATGAAGAAGTTCAACGTGCGCTCGAACTGCATCGCGCCCTTCGCGTGGAGCCGGATGATCGGCTCGATCCCGACGCAGACGCCGGAGGAGAAGCAGCGCGTGGAGCGCATGAAGCGGATGGAGACCACCAAGATCGCGCCGCTCGCGGCGTTCCTGCTCGCCGACGACGCGCGCGACGTGAGCGGGCAGATCTTCGGCGTGCGCGCGAACGAGATCATGATCTTCAACCAGAACCGGCCGGTGCGCACGGTCCACCGTGCCGAGGGCTGGACGCCTCGGACGGTCGCCGAGCACGCGATGCCCGCGCTTCGGGCGAGCTTCCATTCGCTCGACCGCTCGGCCGACGTCTTCTGCTGGGATCCGATCTGACATGGCCATCGACTACCAGGCGCTGAAGGCGCGCGCGTTTCCCGCGATCGAGGCCAGGTACGACTGGAAGGACGCCGCGCTCTACGCGCTGGGGGTCGGCTACGGCCACGATCCGCTCGACGCTGCGCAGCTGCGCTTCGTCTACGAGGATCGCCAGCTCGCGGCGCCGACGCTTGCGGTCGTGCTCGCGACGCCGGGCTTCTGGGTCAAGGAGCCCGACAGCGGGGTCGACTGGGTGAAGGTCCTGCACGGCGAGCAGAGCCTCGTCGTGCACGCGCCGTTGCCGGCGTCGGGCACCGTCGTCGGCCGCAATGCAGTCGTGTCGATCACCGACAAGGGCAGGGGCAAGGGCGCGCTGATCGTGCAGCGACGCACGCTGCACGAGGCGGGCACCGAGCGCCTGCTCGCGACGCTGGAGGCGGTGACCTTCGCACGCGGCGACGGCGGCTTCAGCGAGGTCGAGGGCAACGGCCCGGCGGGCGGCGACCCGGCGCCGGCGAGCCGACCGGGGGTGCCGGCGCGCGCGCCCGACCTGGTCTGCGACCTGCCGACGCTGCCCCAGGCGGCGTTGATCTACCGGCTGTGCGCCGACCTGAATCCGTTGCACGCCGATCCCGCGGTCGCACGCGCCGCCGGCTTCGAGCGGCCGATCCTGCACGGCCTCGCGACCTACGGCGTCGCCGGGCACGCGATCCTCCGGACCTGCTGCGATTACGACCCGGCGCGACTGAAGTCGCTGGGCCTGCGTTTCTCGTCGCCGGTCTATCCGGGCGAGACGATCCGGACCGAGATCTGGCGCGACGGCCCGCGGGTGCAGTTCCAGGCGCGCGTGCTCGAGCGCGACCGGATCGTGCTGTCGCACGGCCTCGCCGAGGTGGCCGCATGACGCCGCCGCCGACGCACGCGCCGCCGCGCTGGGCGAGGCGGCCCGAAGGCTCGACCTGGGGCGACTTCGGGCCGGACGACCAGCTCGGCCGACTGAACCTGCTGACGCCGGCGCGCGTGCAAGCGGCGGTGGCCGAGGTGCGGGAAGGGCGCGCGTTCTGCCTGAGCCTGCCGCTGGACCTGCCCGGCGGCGCGGTGCTGAATCCGCGGCGGCACCCGCCGCGTCTGCGCCCGACGCACCTCGCCCACGTGCCGCGCTGGATGTACCGGGTCGGCGACGACGTCGAGGGCGCGACCGACGTGATCAACGACGACGTCGCGGTGCTGCACTTGCAGTATTCGACGCAGTGGGACAGCTTCGCGCACGCCGGAAGCCTCTTCGACGCCGATGGCGACGGCGTCCCCGAGCCGGTGTTCTACAACGGCTACCGCGGCGGCGTCGAGCTGCCGCTCGCGCAGGGAAGCGGCGACACCGCGTCGAGCCGGGTCGATCGCCTCGGGATCGAGCAGTTCGCGGTCAAGGCGATCCAGGGGCGCGGCGTGCTGGTCGATCTGCACGCGCACCTGGGCGACGCGCGCACGCTGGTGGGTCTCGAGACGCTGACGCGCATCATGCAGGCCGACGGCGTCGTCGTCGAGGAGGGCGACATCCTGCTGCTGCACACCGGCTTCGCGAGCCAGCTGCTCGCCTGGAACGGCCGGCCCGACGCCGAGCGCATCCACCAGATGCACGCCGTGCTCGACGGCCGCGATCCCGCGCTGCTGCAGTGGATCGCCGACAGCGGGATCGCCGCGCTGTGCGCGGACAACTACGCGGTCGAGAATCCGTCGGGCAAGCCCGCCGGGCGATGCGCGATGCTGCCGCTGCACGAGCACTGCCTGTTCAAGCTCGGTGTGCCGCTGGGCGAGATCTGGTATCTCGGCGAGCTCGCCGCGTGGCTTCGCGCGAATCGGCGCTCGCGTTTCCTGCTGACCGCGCCGCCGCTCAGGCTGCCCGGGGCGGTCGGCTCGCCGGTCACGCCGGTCGCGACCGTGTAGCCGTCGCGCGGCCGGCGCTCGGGGTTTGCCCCTAGACCCGGGGAATTCACCGATGCCCGGGCCCGCGCCGGCGTGGGCATAATCCGGATTCATCAAGGCAGGACGACCGGATGCCGCACCCTGCGGCGGCGAGACACCGGCGTACCCGCGCCGACGGAGACGCCTTCAGTTGACCAGTGCCCCATTGCTGAGCGTGCGCGACATCACGGTGCGCTTCGGCGGCATCCTCGCGCTCGACGCCGTCAGTTTCGACGTGCCGCGCGGCAGCGTGTACGGCCTGATCGGCCCCAACGGGGCCGGCAAGACGACGCTGTTCAATTGCCTGAGCCGGCTCTACGCGTACGAGTCGGGCGACCTGATCTTCGACGGGCGCTCGATCACCGGCTGCACCAGCCACCAGATCGCCAGTCGCGGCATCGGTCGCACCTTCCAGAACCTCGCGATGTTCCGCACGATGTCGGTCGCCCGGAACATCATGGTCGGCGCCCACTGCCGCTCGGGCGCGGGCTTCGTCGCGAGCGCGCTGAGGCTGCCGTCGGTGCGGCGCGAGGAGCGCCGCCTGGCCGATCGCGCGGCGTCGATCATGTCGTTCCTGGGTCTGGTCGAGCACCGCGACACGCCGGTCGGCGAGCTGCCCTTCGGCCTGCAGAAGCGGGTCGAATTCGGTCGCGCGCTGGCGGCCGACCCGCAACTCCTGCTGCTCGACGAACCCGCGGCGGGCCTGAATCACCAGGAGCTCTCCGGGCTCGGCGACCTGATCCGCAACGTGGCGCGCGACATGAAGATCACCGTGCTGCTCGTCGAGCACCACATGAGCCTCGTGATGGACGTGTGCGACCGGATCGCCGTGCTGAACTTCGGGCGCCGCATCGCCGAAGGCACGCCCGCCGACATCCAGGCGCATCCGGAAGTGATCGCCGCCTACCTCGGTGCGCCCGAAGATGCCCAGGCTGCTTGAAGTCAGCGGGCTGAACGCCTTCTACGGCCAGACGCAGGCGCTCTTCGGCATCGACTTCGCGCTCGAGAAGGGGCAGATCACCGCGATCCTCGGTGCCAACGGCGCGGGCAAGACGACCACGCTGCGGGCGCTGTGCCAGACGACGCGCACCACCGGCAGCATCCGCCTGGACGGCGAAGAGCTCACCGGCCGCGCGACCGAGGCGATCGTGCGCCGCGGCGTCGCGCACGTGCCCGACGGACGCGGCACCTTCACCGGCCTCACCGTCGAGGAGAACCTGCGGCTGGGCGCGATCACGCGCCGCGACAAGGGCGCGGTCGCGGCCGACATCGACAAGATGTACACGCGCTTTCCGCGCCTGAAGGAGCGGCGCCAGCAGCAGGCCGGCACGCTGTCGGGAGGCGAGCAGCAGATGCTCGCGATCAGCCGCGCGCTGATGCTCCAGCCGCGTCTGCTGCTGCTCGACGAGCCCTCGTTCGGCCTCGCGCCGCTGATCGTGCGCGAGATCTTCGCGATCATGCGGCTGATCAACACCGAAGACCAGGTCAGCATGCTGCTGGTCGAGCAGAACGCGTCGCTCGCGCTCGGCATCGCGCACACCGCGTACCTGCTCGAGACCGGCAGGGTCGCGATCTCGGGTCCGAGCGAGACGGTGCGCGCCGACGAGAACGTCAGGCGTTCGTACCTCGGCGTATGACATCCCCCGACACGCGCCGGCGCGGCGCGGGCACCATGGAGAACGGCTGAGTGGAAGCCTTCCTGCACCAGGTCTTCGCCGGTCTCGCGAACGGCGGCATCTACGCGTCGGTCGCGATGGCGCTGGTGATGATCTACCAGAGCACGCACCACATCAACTTCGCGCAGGGCGAGATGGCGACCTTCAGCACCTTCATCGCGTGGGCGCTGATCGAGCACGGCTTTCCGTACTGGGGCGCGTTCTTCCTGACGATCGGGATCTCGTTCCTGGGCGGGCTCGCGATCCAGCGGCTGATCCTGCGGCCGGTCGAGAAGGCGCCGATCCTCACGAACGTGATCGTGTTCATCGGCCTGCTGGTGATCTTCAACGCGCTCGCGGGCTGGTTCTTCGACCACACGATCAAGGCCTTCCCGAGCCCGTTCCCGAAAGACGCCGCCTACGCGACCAACCTGTTCTCGGCGCACGAGGCGGGCTCGATCGGCGTGATGCTGTGCGTGCTGCTCGCGCTCTACGCGTTCTTCCGCTTCACGCCGCTCGGGCTCGCGATGCGCGCGGCCGCCCAGAATCCGGAGTCGGCGCGCCTGGTCGGCATCCGGGTGTCGTGGATGCTGGCGGTCGGCTGGGGGCTCGCCGCAGCGATCGGCGCGGTCGCCGGCATGATGGTCGCGCCGATCGTCTACCTCGACCCGAACATGATGTCGGGCATCCTGCTCTACGGCTTCGCGAGCGCGCTGCTCGGCGGGATCGACAACCCGTGGGGTGCGGCGATCGGCGGCTTCATCGTCGGCGTGCTGGAGAACGTGCTCGGTGCGTACGTGATCGGCACCGAGCTCAAGCTCACCGTCGCGCTGGTGCTGATCATCACGATCCTGACGATCAAGCCGAACGGGCTCTTCGGCAAGGTGGTGGTGACCCGCGTATGAATGCCACGTCGAATCGGTGGGTCTGGATCGCCGCGGCCGTGGTGATCGCGCTGCTGTGCATCGCACCGTTCTTCTTCAAGAACTACCGGGTGTTCCAGTACACGCTGATGCTGATCTACGCGATCGCGATCCTCGGGCTCAACATCCTGACCGGCTTCAACGGCCAGATCTCGCTCGGTCACGGCGCGTTCTACGCGATCGGCGCGTACGTCGCCGCGATCCTGATGGACCAGGGCGGCTGGCCGTACTGGGCGACGCTGCCGGTCGCCGCGCTGGTGTGCTTCGTCGTCGGCTACCTGATGGGCTTCCCGGCCCTGCGCCTGGGCGGGCACTACCTCGCGCTCGCGACCTTCGCGCTCGCGGTCGCGATGCCGCAGATGCTCAAGTACAAGCTGATCGAGGGCTGGACCGGCGGCGTGCAGGGCATCGTGCTGAGCAAGCCCGACCCGCCGTTCGAGATGCGCCTGTTCGACCAGCCGCTCAGTCCGGACCGGTGGCTGTTCGTCTTCACGCTGCTGGTCGGCGCGCTGATGTTCTGGCTCGCGTGGAACCTGCTGCGCGGGCGCGTGGGTCGCGCGCTCGTCGCGATCCGCGACCATCCGATCGCCGCCAGCGCGATGGGCATCAACCTGCCGGTGTTCAAGTCGACGACCTTCGGCGTCTCGGCGGCCTACACCGGCGTCGCCGGGGCACTCGGCGCGATCGCCGTCGCGTTCGTGTCGCCGGACAGCTTCACCGCGTTCCTGTCGATCAGCCTGCTCGTCGGCGTCGTCGTCGGCGGTCTGGGCACGATCTGGGGCGCACTCTTCGGCGCGGCGTTCATCCAGTTCGTCCCGAACGTCGCCGACGAGATCTCCAAGTCCGCGCCATGGGCGATCTACGGCGTGTGCCTGATCCTGCTGATGTACGCCGCGCCGGCCGGCGCGATGGGCCTCGCCGCCAGGCTGTTCGCGCGCGTGCGCCGCCGGCGCGCCGGCGAGCCCGCCCGGCCGACCGTTCCCGATGCAGCGTCGGGTGCCTCCGGGCCCTGACGCGGCCGTTCGTTCGATCAACACCCAACCCGATCAGGAGACGATCCAGATGACCCATCCCGCATTCCCGAGGTTCGGCAGCAGCATCGCCGCAGCCGGCGTCGCCGCCGCGCTCATCGCGTCGCCGGCGGCCGCGCAGAAGAAATACGATCCGGGCGCGTCCGACAAGGAGATCAAGGTCGGCCACCTGAATCCCTATTCCGGGCCCGCGTCGGCCTACGGCAACATCGGCAAGGCGATCAAGGCCTACTTCGACAAGGTCAACGCCGAGGGCGGCGTCAACGGGCGCAAGATCAACTTCATGTCGCTCGACGACGGCTACAACCCCGCCAAGGCGGTCGAGCAGACGCGCAAGCTGGTCGAGGAGGAGGAGGTGCTGCTGATGTTCCAGCCGCTCGGCACGCCCTCCAACACCGCGATCCACAAGTACCTGAACCAGCGCAAGGTACCGCAGCTCTTCGTCGCCACCGGCGCCACCAAGTGGGGCGATCCCAAGAACTTCCCGTGGACGATGGGCTGGCAGCCCAGCTACCAGTCCGAGGCGAAGATCTACGCGCAGCACATCCTCGAGAAGCATCCGAACGCGAAGATCGCGGTCCTCTACCAGAACGACGACTACGGCAAGGACTACCTGAAGGGCTTCGAGGACGGACTCGCCGACAAGGCGAAGACGATGATCGTCTCGAAGCAGTCCTACGAGGTCACCGACCCGACGATCGACAGCCAGATGGTGTCGCTGAAGGGCTCGGGCGCCGACACCTTCTTCAACATCACCACGCCGAAGTTCGCGGCACAGGCGATCAAGAAGGCGGCCGAGATCGGCTGGAAGCCGAACCACTACCTGAACAGCGTGTCGAACGGCGTCGGCTCTGTGCTCAAGCCGGCCGGCCTCGACGCGAGCAAGGGCATCGTCTCGGCATTCTACATCCAGGACCCCACCGATCCCTCGTTCCAGCAGGGCAAGGGCTACAAGGACTGGCTCGCGTGGATGAACAAGTACAACCCGGGCGGCGACAAGTCCGACAACTTCAACGTCTACGGCTACACCGTCGCGCAGACGCTGGTCGAGGTGCTGAAGAAGGCGGGCGACAACCTCACCCGGGCCAACGTCATGAAGCAGGCGGCTAACCTCGACCTCGAGCTGCCGATGCTGCTCGAGGGCGTGAACCTGAAGACCGCCCCCGACGACTTCTATCCGATCGAGCGCGAGCAGCTGCGCCAGTTCGACGGCACCTCGTGGAAGGTGCTCGAGAAGAAGATCTACGGGCGCTGAGCCCCGGTCAGGGCGTCGGCGCGAGCCGGGGCGCGGTGGGCGTCGCGGCGGCGCGCGCCGCCCGGCCCGCGGCTTCGCCGCGCCGGCCGGCGGGCTTGCGCGGCGGGTCCGTGAGCCGGCTCGCGTTCCACCCGGCGATCAGCTGAGCGATCGCGTCGGCCGGCACCGGCTCCGAGCAGTAGTAGCCCTGGAACTGGTCGCAGCCGGTGTCGCGCACGACCGCGAGCTGCGCGGCATGCTCGACGCCCTCGACGATCGTCGTCATGCCGAGGCACTCCGCCAGCGCGACGATCGCCTTGACGATCGAGCGCGCCTGGTCGCTGGTCGCGAGTTCGCCGGTGAACGCGCGGTCGATCTTCAGGCTGCTGAACGGAAAGCGGCGCAGGTAGCCGAGCGAGCTGTAGCCGACGCCGAAGTCGTCGAGCGCGATCTTCACGCCGAGCCCGCGCAGCGCGTGCAGCACCTGCATCGTGCGCGGGTTCTCGTTCAGGAAGATCGATTCGGTGATCTCGAGCTCGAGCCGCTTCACCGCGAGCCCCGATTCGGCGAGCGCCTTGCGCACCGACGTGATCAGCCCCTCGCCCATCGCCTGTATCGGCGACACGTTCACCGCGATGCCGATCGTCTGCGGCCAGCGCGCCGCCTGCCGGCATGCGGTTTCGAGCACCCAGTTGCCGAGCCGTTCGATCGCGCCGGTCTCCTCGGCGATCGGGATGAACTCGGCCGGCGAGATCAGGCCGAGCTCGGGGTGTTCCCAGCGCACCAGCGCCTCGAACGCGACGATCCTGCCGCTCGCGACGTCGACCTGCGGCTGGTAGACGACGCGCAGCTGGCGCTTCTCGACCGCGTCGCGCAGCGATTCCTCGAGCTGGGCCCGGCGCTTGCTCGCGCGCCCGAGCTGCGGCGAGTAGATCTGCACCGTGCCCTTGCCGGCCGACTTGGCGCGGTACAGCGCGAGGTCGGCCGCGCGCATCAGTTCGTCGGGTGCCTCGCCGTGCTTGGGCGCGATCGCGATGCCGATGCTCATGCCGACCGGCAGGTTCAACTCGCCGATCTTCGTCGCCGGCTGGATCTTCGACAGCAGCCGGCCGGCGAAGCGCGCCGCCTCCTCCTCGCTGCCGATCTCGTGCAGCAGGATCGCGAACTCGTCGCCGCCCAGGCGCGCCGCGATGTCGCCCTTGCGAAGCCCCGACGCGATCCGCACGGCGATGCGCTGCAGCAGCTGATCGCCGAGCCCGTGGCCGTGCACGTCGTTGACCTTCTTGAAGTTGTCCAGGTCCATGTAGAGGATCGCGCTGCTCGACTTGCCGCGCTGCTCCAGTGTCCGCGCGACTTCACCGAGGAAGTGGCGGCGATTCGCCAGCCCCGTCAGCGGGCACTTGTGCGCGAGCTTGTAGAGCGCCGAGTGCGAGGTCTTGTCCTTGGTGATGTCGGAGATCACGCCGCGCCAGCCGCTGACGTGGCCGTCCTCGGACACCAGCGGCTTGGCGGTCAGCGACCACCAGCGCGTCTCGTCGTGCACCCGCACCGGCAGTTCGAGGTCGCTGAACGGGCGCACGCTCGCGAAGCGGCGGCGCAGGCGCTGGACCTGCGCGGTGCCCGCCTCGGTCGGCGCGGCCAGCCGCTGCACGAGTCGCCTGAACGGCATCTCGGACTGGCCGGTCTCGTCGACGCCGAGCATCGACAGCAGTCGCGCCGAGGCGTGGCGCAGGTGGCCCGCCGAGTCGATCTCCCACAGCACGTCGCTGGCGTGGTCCTCGAAGTCCTTGAGCAGCAGGCCGACGACCTGCTGCTGGCGCGCGGCGTCGGTCTCCGCGACCAGTCGCTTGGCGAAGGTGCGCGACAGGTGCAGCAGGCTCGCGCAGATGATCACGACGTAGCCGCACAGCAGCACCAGCAGCATGCGGCGGTGCTCGATCGTCGATGCGGCCAGCGCGGCGGCGAGCGCAGAGCCGAGCGTGCCGACGTACACGAGGCCGGCCGACGGCACCGCGGCGAGCACGTAGCCGCCGGCGCAGACCATCCCGGTCGCGACGGTCAGGATCACGGTCTGCATGCCCGGATCCGATACCGGCAGCAGCCGCGCGCTGAGGATGCCCCAGGCTGCCGACGAGAGGAAGGCGTAGACCGTCAGGCGGTTGATCGCCCGAGGCGACGCGCGCTGTACCGGCGCGTGACGCGTGCGCAGCCACGCGAGCGTGCCGCTGATGACCGTCCAGCCGACGAAGACCAGCCACACGAGCGTCTCCCACAGCGCGAGCCGGTCGCCGGCGAGCATCGCGACGGTGACGGCATTCAGCAGGTTCGCCGCCATCGTGATCGGCGCGAACGAGACGACCGTCTGCACCATCCGCGCCCGCCACGCGGGTGCGTCGGGATCGGTCGGCTCGAACGGAAGGAAACGCCTGCGCCAGTTCGCCTCGAGGCGGGCGAGCACGGACGTGTCGGCAGTGGCTGAGGGGTGCGGCATGTGGGGCTTCGAATCGTCACGGAACGATACGTGCCCAACCGCTGGCGATTCGCCCCGGACAGCCGGAAGGGATGCCCTCAGCGATGAAAGGTAGACCTAGCCGCCGATCATGCCCTTCATGCTTCGCATCATCTTCGCGAGCCCGCCCTTCTGCATCTTGCGCATCATCGACTGCATCTGCTCGAACTGGTTCAGCAGCCGGTTGACTTCCTGGACCTGCACGCCGGCCCCGGCGGCGATCCGGCGCTTGCGGCTCGCCTTGATCTGCTCGGGACGGCTGCGCTCGAATGGCGTCATCGACTGGATGATGCCCTTCATCCGTCGAAGGTCGCGCTCGGCCTTGTCCATGTCGGCGGCGCCGGCCTTCGCCTGAAGTTGCGCAGGAAGCTTGTCCATCAGCGACGAAAGGCCGCCCATCTTCGACATCTGGCCGATCTGCTGCAGGAAATCGTTCAGGTCGAAGCGCTTGCCGCCCTTGAGCTTCTCGGCGAGCTGCAGCGCGGCGGTCTGGTCGACCGCCGCCTGCGCCTGCTCGACGAGGGCGACGATGTCGCCCATGCCGAGGATGCGGTTGGCCATCCGGTCGGGGTGGAACACGTCCAGGCCGTCGAGCTTCTCGCCGACGCCGACGAACTTGATCGGCTTGCCGGTGATCGCCTTGACCGAGAGCGCGGCGCCGCCGCGCGAGTCGCCGTCCAGCTTGGTCAGCACGACGCCGGTGAGCGCGAGCGCGTCGTTGAACGCGCGCGCGGTGTTGACGGCGTCCTGGCCCTGCATCGCGTCGACGACGAACAGCGTCTCGATCGGCGAGAGCGCCGCGTGCAGCGCCGAGATCTCGGCCATCATCGCCTCGTCGATGCCGAGCCGGCCGGCGGTGTCGACGATCAGCACCTCGTGGTAGTGGTTGCGTGCCCACTGCACCGCGGCACGCGCGATGTCGACCGGCTTCTGCGACGGGTCCGACGGGAAGAAGTCGATCTCGGCCTGCTTCGCGACGGTCTGGAGCTGCTCGATCGCGGCGGGGCGGTAGACGTCGCAGGACACCACCAGCACCTTCTTGCGGCGCGTCTGGCGCAACCACCGCCCGAGCTTGCCGACGGTGGTCGTCTTGCCGGCGCCCTGAAGGCCCGCCATCAGGATCACCGCGGGTGGCTGCGTCGCGAGATCGAGCTCCGCGGTGGCCCCGCCCATCAGCGCGGTCAACTCGCGGTTGACGACGCCGACCAGCGCCTGCCCGGGAGTCAGCGACTGGATGACGTCCTGCCCGAGCGCCTTCTCGCGCACCCGGGCGATGAAGTCCTTGATCACCGGAAGCGCGACGTCGGCCTCGATCAGCGCGATCCGGATCTCTCGCAGCATCTCCTGCGTGTTCGCCTCGGTCAGGCGCGCCTCGCCGCGCATCGTCTTGACGACGCGCGCGAGTCTCTGGGACAGATTCTCGAGCATCCGGCGATTCTAGCGGTCCCGCGGCGATCGCACGGCGCAGCGGGTAAACTGGGGGGCTGCGCCCTCCTGCCGACATGCCCACCTGGACGATCTTCCTGCTGCCCGTGCTGTGCTACGCGCTCGCCTGGTGGCTCTCGCTCGACCAGCGCCGGCTCGCGGCCGTGCGCTGGCTGATCCCCTTCGCGCTCGCGCTGCACGCGGGCACGCTGATCCATCCGTGGGTGCAGGGGCAGTTCCACTTCGGCTTCGCCAAGCTGCTGTCGGCGACCCTGTGGATCGGCGTGGCGATCTGGTGGGTCGAGAGCTTCACGATCGTGCTCGGTCGCACGACGCTCGTGCTGCTGCCGGTCGCCGCGCTCGCGTGCGCGCTGCCGTGGTTCTTTCCGGGCGCGGCCTTCCCGTTGCGCGCGCAGCAGCCGCTGTTCGTGCCGCACCTGTTCGCCGGCACGCTCGCCTACGCGGTGATGTTCCTCGCGGCGATCCACGCGGTGCTGATGGTGCAGGTCGAATCGCGTCTGCGGCCGGGTCACGCGGCGCGGGCCGGCTGGCTCACGCGCCTGCTGCTCGGCGACGACAGCGCGGTGCCGCCGCTGATGGTGCTCGAGAAGATCCTCTTTCGGTTCATCGGTGTCGGATTCGCGCTGCTGTTGCTCACGACGCTCACCGGCATCGTCTTTTCCGAGGAAACCTTCGGGCGGCCGTTGCGTCTGGAGCACAAAACGGTCTTTTCCTTGATCGCGACGGTCTTTTTTGGTCTGCTGCTGGCGGGGCGCAGGCTCTGGGGATGGCGCGGGCGCAAGGCCCTGAAGCTCGCGTTCTGGGGATTCGCGCTGCTGCTGATGTCGTACGTCGGCAGCCGCTTCGTGCTGGAGGTCGTGCTCAAGCGCTTCTGAGCGCGCCGCCACGTCTCGCCGTCCACGGCGCGGCGCCAACGTCTACCGGAACCGGTCTTGGGAAAGCTACTCGTCTGGGTCGTCCTCGGCTTCGTGATCCTGCTGCTGGTGCGCCTGCTCGGCCCCGCCAAGCGTCGGCCGCGCGAGCCGCACGGCGGCGGCGAATCGGCGGGTGGCGCGTCGGGCGAGGGCGATCGCGCGAAGGACGAGCGCGCGAAGGACGAGCGCGATCCGCCGCGCGAACTGATGATGCGCTGCGCGGTCTGCTCGGTCCACGTGCCGTCGTCGGAGGCGGTGTTCGCCGGCGGCAAGGTCTACTGCAGCGCCGCGCATCGGGACGCGGCCCGCGGCGCGTGAGTCGCTATCTCGTCGAACCGACCGGCTCGTACTGGCGCTCGTTGCGCCACCTCGCCGACGCGCGCGTCGTCGTCGCGCTGCTGCTGCTCGCGTACGTCCCGTTGCTCTCGCGCCAGGGCGAGGGCGTCGACGGGGGCTTCGAGCGCGCGCTGTTCCTGCAGACGGCGTGGGCCTACGTCGGCGCGTCGATCGCCTGCTCGATCGCGGTCCGCGGGGTCGGCCGGCGCTTTCTCGGCGTCGCCTTCGCGCGCCACGGCTTCACGACCCGCGGCTTCAACCTGCTGCTCTTCTCGCAGATCGTCATCGACATCGTCGCGATCGCGCTGATCGTGAAGGCGGCCGGTGGCGCGAAGAGCGGCCTGGGCGTGCTGATGATGATGCCGGCCGCCGGCGCCGCGATCCTGTCGACGCCGGTGTTCGCGTTGTTCATCGCGGCTGCGGCCTCGCTCGCGCTGCTCGGCGAGAGCGGCCTGCGGCTGCTGGGCGAGTGGTCGCGCGGCAGCGGCCGCGACGGCGACTTCGGCGAACTCCTGACCGCCGCCTCGATCAGCGCGGGCCTCTTCATGCTGGTCGCGATCGTGAACCTGCTCGCGCGACGGCTCGCTGCCCAGGAGGCACTCGCGATCCAGCGCGGGGCGGACCTGCGCAACCAGCTGTCGATCAACCAGCTGGTCATCGCCGAACTCGACCAGGGCGTCGTGGTCGTCGACGCCCGCGGCGCCGTCAAGACGCTGAACCCGAAGGCGATCCGCTCGCTCGGCACGCCCGGCAGCGACGGCGCGCAGCGGGCGTTCAAGACGCTTCGCGCGCTGATCGCGTCGGGCAAGCAGGTCGCCGACCTCAGCATCGCGGGCCCCGATCGAGGTCCGCGGCGCTACCGTGCGCGCGTGCTCGAGGTCAGGGCGGCGGACGGCGCCGGACCGGACGGTGCCGACCGCGTGATCCTGCTCGAGGACCTCGCGCTGGTCGAGGAGCGTGCGCAGCAGCTCAAGCTCGCGTCGATGGGCCGGATGTCGGCTTCGATCGCGCACGAGATCCGCAACCCGCTCGGCGCGATCCGCCACGCCGGCGGGCTGCTGGCCGAGCAGGTGAGCGAGCCCGGGCCGCGCCGGCTGACGCAGATCATCGAGCAGAACTCGCTGCGCATCGACCGCATCGTCGAGGACGTGCTGTCGATCTCCCGTCGCGCCGCCTCGATCGAGCCGGTCGCGCTCGCGCCGTTCTTCGAGCACTTCCTGCCCGAGTTCATCGCGCAGTCGGGCGAGTCGCGCGACCGCATCGCGCTGCGGCTCGACAGTCGCGAGCCGATCCAGTTCGACCCGAACCACCTGCGCCAGGTGCTGGTCAATCTGCTCGGCAACGCGTTGCGCTACGCCAGCGAAGCGAGCGGCGCGATCCTGATCCGGTGGTCGGTCGACGCCGATCCGGAGAGGCCGGGCAGCACGCGCGCGCTGCTCAGGCTCTACGACGACGGGCCGGGCGTGCCGGCGTCCGACCGCGACAGCCTGTTCGAGCCCTTCTTCACGACCGAGACCCGCGGCACCGGGCTTGGCCTGCACCTGGCGCAGGAGCTGTGCGCGGCCAGCGGCGCCCAGCTGCGCTACGAGCGTCTGCCGGCCGAGCGATACAGCGGCGTCTTCGTGATCGAGCCGCGGCGCGCGGCGTCGGCGGCGCCGCAACCCACCGGAGCGAAGGGATGGCGACAGAAACAGGCGGCGTGAGGGCGCTCGCCCGGGGCCTTCGCGTGCCCCGCGTGCTGGTCGTCGACGACGAGGAGAACCTGCGCGAGCTGCTCGAACTGACGCTGGTCGGCATGGGGCTCGACGTCGACACCGCGCCCGACATCGGCAGCGCGCGCCGGCTGCTCGGCGAACACCGCTATGCGCTGTGCCTGACCGACATGCGCCTGCCGGACGGCAACGGGCTCGAGCTCGTCGCGCTGCTCTCGCGCGCCGGCGCGCCCGGTGAACGCGGCACCGGCGGCGAGGAATCGGCCGAGACGCCGGTCGCGGTGATCACCGCCTACGGCAGCGCCGAGAACGCGGTCGCCGCCCTGAAGGCCGGCGCCTTCGACTATCTCGCGAAGCCGGTCGCGCTCGATGCGCTTCGCGCGCTGGTCCGCTCGGCGCTGAACCTGTCGGTCGGCGCCCAGGGCGCGGCGCGGGCGGGCGCGGACGGCCCGGGTCAGGCCGCTGCCGGTTGGCGTGCCGAGGCCGGCGCCGGCACGGCACGCCAACCGGCGGCATTCGGCGCGGTGCGTGCGGGCGACTTAGGCGGCGCGGCATCGGAGGCGGCAGGCGTCGCCGGCGCGCCGAGAGCGGGCGGCCCCCGCGCGGCGGGCAGCGCCGCCGCCGGCGCGAGCCGTGCGCACCGGCGCCTGATCGGCAACTCGCCGGCGATGCAGGTGGTGAGGCAGTCGATCGCGCGGATGGCGCGCAGCATGGCGCCGGTCGCGATCACCGGCGAATCGGGGTCGGGCAAGGAACTCGCCGCCCGGATGATCCATCACGAGGGTGCGCGCGCGAACGGCCCCTTCGTCGCGGTGAACTGCGGCGCGATTCCCGAGACGCTGATGGAGAGCGAGTTCTTCGGGTATCGGAAGGGGGCGTTCACCGGTGCCGACATGGACCGCGACGGCTTCTTCGCCGCGGCGAGCGGTGGCACGCTGTTCCTGGACGAGGTCGCCGACCTGCCGCTGGCGATGCAGGTCAAGCTGCTGCGCGCGATCCAGGAAAAGCGCGTGCGCAAGGTCGGCGCGGTGACCGAGGAGTCGGTCGACGTTCGGATCATCAGCGCGACCCACCAGGACCTGGCGCAGTGCGTGTTGCGGGGCACGTTCAGGCAGGATCTCTACTACCGCCTGAACGTCATCGAGCTGCGCATGCCCGCATTGCGCGAGCGGCGCGAGGACATCGTCGAGCTGGCCGAGGCACTGCTGGTGAGGCTGTGCGCGGGTGCGCAGACGATGCCCCGGCTGTCGGGCGTGACGCGCAGCTTCCTGGAGAGCTACGACTTCCCCGGCAACGTGCGCGAGCTGGAGAACATCCTCGAGCGCGCGCTCGCGTTCTCGGACGGTCAGGTCGTCAACGTCGAGGACCTGGGGCTCAAGCCGACCGTGCTCGACGATCGCGAGCGCGATGCCGCCGCGCGGGGCGCGGTCGACGGGCAAGCGGCGAACGGCGACCGAGCCGACGCCGGGCCGGCGCCGACGGCCGGCGATCCGCCCGATGCGGTGCTCGATCCCGACGGGATCCCCCACTCGTTGCCCGACTATCTCGACGGGCTCGAGCGCGACGCGATCCTGCGCGCGCTCGTGAAGACCCGCCAGAACCGGACCGCGGCTGCGCGGCTGCTCGGCATCACCTTCCGCGCGCTTCGCTACCGGATGCAACGCCTCGACATCCAGTGAGGCCCGCGCCGATCGCGTCGCCGCAGGTGCCGGGGCAGGCGCCGGGGCAGGGTTGGCTGCCGGACGCGCGACGGATCGTCAGCCCGAACCAGGACGAGCGGCCCGACGGCATCGCGGTCGACGCGCTGATCCTGCACCACATCAGCCTGCCGCCCGGGCGCTTCGCCGGCGACGCGATCGAGCGCCTGTTCACCAACCGGCTCGACGCGGCCGCGCATCCGTACTACGCGACGATCGCCGGCGCGCGCGTCTCCGCGCACTTCCTGCTGCGCAGGCACGGCGCGCTCGTCCAGTTCGTCGCGACCGATCGGCGCGCGTGGCATGCGGGGGTATCGAGCCTCATGGGCCGGGCGCGCTGCAACGACTTCTCGATCGGCATCGAACTCGAGGGCGACTCGCGCCGCGACTTCACGCCTTCGCAGTACCGACGGCTTCGCGCGCTGATCGAGACGCTCGCGGCGATGCACCGCATCCGCCACGTCGCGGGTCACAGCGACGTGGCGCCCGGGCGCAAGGTCGATCCCGGCCCGCGCTTCGATTGGTCGAGGATCGACGACCTGCTGCGCCGGCTCGGCATCGCGCGATTCAGCGTCGAGGCACCGCCGGCGACCTGACGCGGCGCGTGCGCCGCGACGATCCCGCAAATCGTTTCCCACCCTGCGGCGTGCCGCACGGGCCTTGCCGCCCGTTTGCCCGGTTCGCCCGCGTGCACTACAATTAGTCGCATCGGGCAGGTACGAACGCTATCCGTAGTGGATCGTGTTGCGCGAGGTGTTCCGCAGCGTTGCCTGCCGCACGCCCCCGCCGGGGGCGTCTGCCGAGCCGGGCGATTGCCACGGCCCGTGTCCCAGCCCGCCAGCCGGCGGGTGGTCTTCCCATCACGACGAGGTCTCGAGCATGCAGTGGACGGGTGAATCCGTGCAGCAGCCAGGCGCGGCGCGCGCCGCAAACCAGCCAACCGGCGCGACCGCGGGGGGCGCGCCGGACGCGCCCGCGTACGACGCGTTCAAGGTGATCCGGCGCAACGGCGCGGTCGTCGAGTTCCTGCCCGACAAGATCTCGATCGCGATGACCAAGGCCTTCCTCGCGGTCAACGGCGGGCAGGGGGCGGCGTCGGCCAGGATCCGCGAACTCGTGCGCACGCTCACCGCCGGCGTCGTCGCCGGGCTGGTGCGGCACAAGCCCGGCGGCGGCACCTTCCACATCGAGGACATCCAGGACCAGGTCGAGCTCGCGCTGATGCGCTCCGGCGAGCACGACGTCGCGCGTGCCTACGTCCTCTACCGGGAGAAGCATGCGCAGGAACGCGCCGCGAAGCGCGAACGCGCGGTGCGGCCCGGCACGATCGGCGTGCTCGACGGCGGCGTGACGCGCCCGCTGGACGAGGCCGCGCTGGGCGCGCTGGTGCAGACGGCCTGCGCCGGGCTCGGAGACGGCGTGTCGCCGGCACCGGTGATCGCGGAGACGATGAAGAATCTGTACGACGGCGTGCCGCTCGACGAGGTGTACAAGTCGGCGATCCTGTCGGCGCGTTCGCTGATCGAGAAGGACCCGGCGTACAGCCGGGTGACGGCACGGCTCTTGCTGCACACGGTGCGTCGCGAAGTGCTCGGTGAGGAGGTCACCCACGCGCAGATGGCCGCTCGCTACCCAGAGGTCTTCCCCGAGCTGATCCGCCGCGGCATCGACGCCGCTCTGCTCGACCCGCGCCTCGCCGAGTTCGATCTCGCGCGGCTCGGCGCGGCGCTCGAGCACGCGCGCGACTTCCAGTTCACCTACCTCGGCCTGCAGACGCTGTACGACCGCTATTTCCTGCACGTCGACGAGCGTCGGATCGAGTTGCCGCAGACCTTCTTCATGCGGGTGGCGATGGGCCTCGCGCTGAACGAGATCGACCGTGAGGCGAGGGCGATCGAGTTCTACCAGCTGCTCTCGAGCTTCGACTTCATGAGCTCGACGCCGACGCTGTTCAACGCCGGCACGCAGCGCTCGCAGCTGTCCTCGTGCTACCTGACGACGGTGTCCGACGACCTCGAGGGCATCTACGAGGCGATCAAGGAGAACGCGATGCTGGCGAAGTACGCCGGCGGGCTCGGCAACGACTGGACGCCGGTGCGCGCGCTCGGCAGCCACATCCGCGGCACCAACGGCAGGAGCCAGGGCGTCGTGCCGTTCCTGAAGGTCGTCAACGACACGGCGGTCGCGGTCAACCAGGGCGGCAAGCGCAAGGGCGCCGTCTGCGCGTACCTCGAGACGTGGCATCTCGACGTCGAGGAGTTCCTCGAGCTGCGCAAGAACACCGGCGACGACCGGCGCCGTACCCACGACATGAACACCGCGAACTGGATACCCGACCTGTTCATGCGGCGCGTCGCCGAGGACGCCGAGTGGACGCTGTTCTCGCCGGCCGACGTTCCCGACCTGCACGACAAGGTCGGCCGCGCGTTCGAGGCGGCGTACGTCGAGTACGAACGGCAGGCCGCCGGCGGGACGCTGAAACTGTTCAAGAAGGTGTCGGCGCTGGCGCTGTGGCGACGGATGCTGTCGATGCTCTTCGAGACCGGCCACCCGTGGATCACCTTCAAGGACCCGTCCAACATCCGCTCGCCGCAGCAGCACGTCGGGGTCGTGCACAGCTCGAACCTGTGCACCGAGATCACGCTGAACACCAGTGATCGCGAGATCGCGGTCTGCAACCTCGGGTCGGTCAATCTCGTCAGCCATCTCGCGCCCGGCGGCGACGGCGGCGCGATGGTGCTGGACCAGGCCAAGCTCAGGCGAACCGTCTCGACCGCGATGCGGATGCTCGACAACGTGATCGACCTCAACTACTACGCCGTCGGCAAGGCGCGCGCCAGCAACCTGCGCCACCGCCCGGTCGGCCTGGGCATCATGGGCTTCCAGGACTGCCTGCACGAGATGCGCACGCCGCTCGCGAGCGACGCCGCGGTGGCGTTCGCCGATCGCTCGATGGAAGCCGTCTGCTACCAGGCGTACTGGGCGTCGACCGAGCTGGCCGAGGAGCGCGGGCGCTACGCGAGCTTCTGCGGTTCGCTCTGGGATCGCGGTATCCTGCCGCCGGACACGCTCGAGCTGCTCGCGACCGAGCGCGGCGGCATGGTCGACGTCGATCGCAGCCAGACGCTCGACTGGGACGCGCTGCGCGAACGGATCCGGCTGCACGGCATGCGCAACTCGAACTGCGTGGCGATCGCGCCGACCGCGACGATCTCGAACATCGTCGGCGTCTCGGCGTGCATCGAGCCGACCTACCAGAACCTCTATGTGAAGTCGAACCTTTCGGGCGAGTTCACGGTGGTCAACGACTACCTGGTTCGCGACCTGAAGTCGGCCGGGCTGTGGGACGAGGTGATGATCGCCGACCTCAAGTACTTCGACGGCAGCGTCGCGAGCATCGACCGGATACCGGCGTCGCTGCGCGAGCTGTACGCGACCGCGTTCGAGATCGATCCGCGCTGGCTGGTCGAGTGCGCGGCGCGTCGCCAGAAGTGGATCGACCAGGCACAGTCGCTGAACATCTACATGGCGGGCGCGTCGGGCAGGCGACTGCACGACACCTACATGCTCGCGTGGCAGCGCGGTCTCAAGACGACCTACTACCTGCGAACGATCGGCGCCACGCATGCGGAGAAGTCGACCGGCGACCGCATCGGCACGCTCAACGCGGTGGCGAGCGACGCCGGTGCCGCGGGCTTCGCCTACGGCGCGAGCGCGTCGACGCGTGCGCCGTCGCATGCATCGATTCGTGCATCGACGCGCGAGCGCGGCGGGCTCGACGGCGTCGCGCGCGACGCCGAACTTCACGACGAAGACGCGAAGGTGAAGGCGTGT
The DNA here is from genome assembly GCA_050248115.1 of Lautropia sp. Taxonomy (GTDB): domain Bacteria; phylum Pseudomonadota; class Gammaproteobacteria; order Burkholderiales; family Burkholderiaceae_E; genus Lautropia. The sequence continues at coordinate 621,485 of JBFWSZ010000001.1, read as the reverse complement.
CTGCTCGACGATCCCGACTGCGAAGCGTGCCAGTGAATCGACGACTCAAGTCAAGTTGTTTTTCTCGAAAGTCGTTGCAACCGCTATACAGCTCACGTATGATCCGCTCTGTGAATAACAGGCGAATCTTGCGTTAGTACAAGTAGTTGGTTGAGCCTCTTAACTACTTCAAGCTAAAGCGAGACATTAGATGCTTTCCTGGGACGAACCTGTTCCTGCCGTGCCCGACGCGCTGCGCAATGCAGCCAACCGCGGCGCCGCGATGCCGACCGGCACTGCGCGCCGCATCCTCGCCGACTCCGCCGTTCCCGCAATCGCCACGCCGACGCGGCGTGACCCGATCTCGTCGCCTTCCCCGGATGCCGCGCGTGTCGCGATCGCCGGGCGACGCGTGCGGGTCGACGACAAGCGGATCATCAACGGCGCGTCCGACGTAAACCAGCTCGTGCCGTTCAAGTACCGCTGGGCCTGGGACAAGTACCTGGCGTCGTGCGCCAATCACTGGATGCCGCAGGAGATCAGCATGAGCCGCGACATCGCGCTCTGGCGATCGTCGAACGGCCTGACCGAGGACGAGCGCCGGCTGGTGAAGCGCAACCTCGGCTTCTTCGTCACCGCGGATTCGCTCGCGGCCAACAACATCGTCCTCGGCACCTACCGGCACATCACGGCCCCCGAGTGCCGCCAGTTCCTGTTGCGCCAGGCGTTCGAGGAAGCGATCCACACGCACGCCTATCAGTACATCACCGAATCGCTCGGCCTCGACGAAGGCGAGATCTTCAATGCGTATCACGAGGTCGAGTCGATCCGCGCGAAGGACGAATTCCTGATCCCGTTCATCGACACGCTGACCGACCCGCACTTCAGCACCGGCACGCCGCAGGCCGATCAGGCGCTGCTGCGGTCGCTGATCGTGTTCGCTTGCCTCATGGAAGGCCTGTTCTTCTACGTCGGCTTCGTGCAGGTCCTCGCGCTCGGGCGGCAGAACAAGATGACCGGCGCGGCCGAGCAATACCAGTACATCCTGCGCGACGAGTCGATGCACTGCAATTTCGGCATCGACCTGATCAACCAGATCAAGCTCGAGAATCCCGCACTCTGGACGCCGGCGTTCCGCGACGAGATCAGGGCGCTCTTCGCGCGTGCCGTCGAGCTCGAGTACGCGTATGCCGAAGACACGATGCCGCGCGGCGTGCTCGGGCTCAACGCATCGATGTTCAAGGGCTACCTGCGCTTCATCGCGAACCGGCGCGCGCAGCAGATCGGTCTCGATCCGCTCCATCCGAACGAGGAGAACCCGTTCCCCTGGATGAGCGAGATGATCGACCTGAAGAAGGAGCGGAATTTCTTCGAGACCCGCGTCATCGAGTACCAGACCGGCGGGGCGCTTGCGTGGGATTGAGCGGGTGCTCGTCGGCACGTCCGCAACACGCGCCCGCCGTTCGTCGGCCGGCAGCCGACCTTCGATGCGCCGGTCTGTCTGTGCGAAGCGCCCGCCGGTCAGACTGCACGACATGAAAGCCAAGCATGTGCCCGAAGGCCACACGTGGCCCGGCACCACCGAATTCATTAGCGTAGGTAAGAGCAGAGCAACGTCTGCGCCGATGAATAGCCCGTACCACGCGTCGTACCGGCACCGGGTCGCCCCGGGCAGGGCGGCGCGGTCGGCACGGGTTTCCTTTATCTCTACTTCCGTTCAAGGAGAACTCTAATGGCAATCGTCAAGAAATCGCCGGCCCAGAAACCGGTCGCCAAGAAAGCCGCAGCGAAGAAGCCCGCCGTGAAGAAGGCCGCCGTGAAGAAGGTCGCCAAGCCGGTGGCCAAGAAGGCAGCTGCGAAGAAGCCGGCCGCCAAGAAGGCTGCCAAGCCGGTCGCCAAGAAGGCCGCCGCGAAGAAGCCGGCCGCCAAGAAGGCCGCCAAGCCCGCGGCGAAGAAGGCGGCGGCGAAGAAGCCTGCTGCGAAGAAGGCTGCGAAGAAGCCGGCGAAGAAAGCGGCCAAGAAGCCTGCTGCCAAGAAGGCCGCGAAGAAGCCCGCGGCCAAGAAGGCGGCCAAGAAGCCTGCCAAGAAAGCGGCCAAGAAGCCTGCGAAGAAGGCCGCGAAAGCGGCCAAGAAGCCGGCGAAGAAGCCCGCGGCCAAGAAGGCGGCGAAGAAGCCTGCCAAGAAAGCCGCCAAGAAACCGGCCAAGAAGGCCGCGAAGAAGGCCGCGAAGAAGCCGGCTGCCAAGAAGGCCGCGAAGAAGCCCGCCAAGAAGGCGGCGCCCGCTGCCGCGGCCAAGCCGATGAATCCGGCCGCCGCCTGGCCGTTCCCGACCGCGAACCGTCCCTGAGCGTTCGAGCACTGCTATCGCATTAGAAGAAGCCGTCGGCCCTCGGGTCAGACGGTCCTGCAGCCAGGTATTCGCGCCCTTCGGGGCGCGATTTTTTTCTGAATCGATCGTGCGAGAATTCGACCTGACATGAATCCGATCATCTGGATGCTCATCGAGACCGTCGGCAGCTTGCTGGCGAGCGCCTGCGTGCTTCGCGCCTATGCGTGGCGCGTGCATCTCAATCCGAACAACCCGCTGTCGCAGTTCGTCAACGCGCTCACCGACTGGCTGGTGAAGCCGCTCGGCAAGCTGCTCGCGCCGACGCGCAACATGAACTGGCCGGCGCTGCTCGCAGGGCTGCTGGTCGCGCTGCTCGTCACGATCGCCTTCTTCCTGCTCAGCGGCCTCCCGCCCGAGCCCGGGCCGGTGCTGATCCGCACGCTGATCTATCTGGTGCGGTGGACGCTCTACCTGCTGATGGGCATCCTGATCCTGATGGCGATCATTTCGCTGATCAATCCGTACGCGCCGCTCGCGCCTGCCTTCAACCAGCTGGCCGATCCCATCCTCGCCCCGATCCGCAAGGTATTGCCGCTGGTCGGCAATTTCGACCTGTCTCCGCTGGTCGCGATCATCGCGATCCAGATCCTGCTGTCGTTGATTCGCTGATCGGCTGATCCGCCGACGCGTCGATCTGGTGATGCGTCGACGCGTCGACCCGGCGCGCTGCCGCCTTTCGTCCGTCGTGCGGCGCCGCCGGTCGCGTGCCGGCGCAAGCCGGCCGACGGCAACCCGGCGGCAGGCGATCGCCGCGCCCGACGAGTGGCGCTTGACCGTGGCCCTGGCGTCGCCGTGCGGCGCCGCGCGCTACCAGGGGCGGCTGCCGTAGGCGCTTTCGAAGCGGGCGGCGATCGTGTCGCGATCGGGCGCGTGATTCTGCGGACCCTGCGACTCGATCTTGATCGCACCCATCACGCTGCCCAGCCGCGCCGACTGCTGCCAGTTCCAGCCGTTCGACAGTCCGTACAGCAGGCCGCCGCGGTAGGCATCGCCGCAGCCGGTGGGGTCGAGCGCCCGGGCGATCGGCGCGCTCGCGATGCGATGGTGCACGCCGCCCTCGTGCAGGTCCGATCCCTCCGCGCCGCGGGTGACGATCAGCACCCCGGCGGCGTGCTCGAATTCGGCGGGCGTCCAGCCGGTCTTATCGAGCAGCATCGTGTGCTCGTAGTCGTTGACGGCGACCGCGCTCGCGGCGCCGACGAGGTGCCTGAGCTCGTCGCCGTCGAACATCGGCAGGCCCTGCCCGGGGTCGAACAGGTAGTCGACGCCCATCTCGGCGAACTGCCGGGCGTGGGCGAGCATCGCCGCCTTGCCGTTGGGCGCGACGATTCCCCAGGCGAGCCTGCCGAGCGCCGCGGCGTCGGCCTTGTGCGCCTCGTTCATCGCGCCCGGATGGAATGCGGTGATCTGGTTGTCGGCAAGGTCTGTGGTGATGAATGCCTGCGGCGTGAACAGCTCGGTCTCGACACGCAGCTGGCCGACGTCGATGCCGAGCGCTTCGAGTCGCGTCCGGTAGAGCACGCCGTCCGCGCCGACCGCGGCCAGGATCGCCGGCTCTCCCCCGAGCAGTCGCATGTTGTACGCGATGTTCGCCGCGCAGCCGCCGTTCTCCCGCTTCAGTCGCGGAACCAGGAACGCCACGTTCAGCATGTGGACCTTCTCCGGCAGGATGTGATCCTTGAATCGGCCTTCGAACACCATGATCGAATCGAATGCCACCGAACCGCTGATCGCTACCTTCTTGGTCATGCCGTCTAGTCTCGTGGAGGGGGTGTGGCCGGCCGCAGCGCCGGTCGCGCCGCCGCGGGTATCGGAGGCGGGCGCCGCGCCCGGCGCGGATCAGGGATAGAAGAGCGCGACGTTGTAGCCGGCGAGCTGGACGTTGCGCGTCTCGAGCGTCAGCTTGATCGGCCATTCGGAGCGTGCGCCGATGCCGTCGCGACGGGCGCCGGCCGGCAGGTACACGGCCGACGTGATGACCTTGCGCACGACGACCGCGCGACCCGGGTCGGTCAGCGTCAGTTCCATCGCCGGCCATCGGACGGTGTGGTTGCCGCGATTGACCAGGACCGCCGACAGGACGAGCCGGTCGGGCTCGCCGCTCTCGAGGATGTCGAAGGACTCGATGCCGAGCTGGTTCAGGTCGCGCACCGGATACACCGACAGGCCGAAGGGCCAGGCGAGCGTGGTCACGACCGAGCGTCCGAATCCGCTGCCCGATGCGATCTCGTCGCGGTGGATCAGCAGCGTCTGGAGCAGCGCGAGCACCAGCAGCGTGATCAGCGCGATTCGCCGGGGCGGCGGCTGGAAGTACTCGAGCGCCGATGCGAGCAGGCCGCCGGTGTCGCGTCGGCGCGCGAGCGGATCGACCGGCGCGAGGCTGCTGCGGCGTGCACGCCGCGCTTCGCGCGCGAGGCGGTTGGCGGCGCGGGTGTCGGCATCCTCGTCCTCGTCGGCGTCGTCGAGCGGCGGGAACAGGTTCGACGCCGCGGAAGCCGTGCGCGGCGGCGTGGTCGGCCGCGTGCCGCGCGTGCCGTGGCCGCCGTCGCGGGAACCGCGCGCGGCGCGCTCGTGCGCGCCGCGGCCCGACGGGTCGGGTGGCGCGAAACGCGTCGGCGGACCGGCGAGCTCGTCGGCGGTCGTGCCACCGGCGGCCCGGGGCGCCGGGGCCGGCGCGCCGCCGTTCGCGACGTCCGGCGCGACGACGTCGGTATCGCCGTCGATCGGGCCGATGATGCCGGTGTCGCCGATGAGAGTGCGCGTGGGCACGGTCGCGCGCGTCGGCGACGGGGTGCCGGGCCGGGCGGTGTCGGGCAGCGTCAGCGTGCCTTCGGGCTGGCGGATCGAGGTCGGCGGATGGACGTCTTCGGGACGGGTCCGGGAGTACGGGCCGAAGGCGCTGTCGGCGAGGAAGAAGGCGGTCTTCAGGTCTTCGTCGCCGGCGATGATCGTCTGAGGCGACGCCGGCGGGGAGGGCGGGGGCCTGCGACGCGTATCGCGACTGCCGCCGCCGCGCGACTCGGGCATCCGGGCGGGCAGCGCCTGCGGCCCACCGCCGCGCGACGCGGCGCTCCGGTTCCCCGCCTGCTTGCTCGAATCGTCGACGTAGCGAAGGTAGTCGATGCCGGAGAACACGTGCTGGCAGACGCCGCAACGCACCAGCCCCCTGCGCAGCTTGAGCTGGTCGGGGATGACCTTGAAGCTGGTCTTGCACTGCGGACAGGTGGTCGCCAACGCCATGATGTTGCTATCTTACCGTCCGTGGCCTTGCATCCGGGCGTGCGTCGGCTCAGGGGCGTCGGCCGACCAGACACGCCCAGCCGTCGAGCGTGCGCCAGCATCGCACCGGCAGCAGCGACGCGTAACTCGCGGCGACCTCGTCGACCTGGCGCTCGAGCACGCCGGAGAGCACCAGGCTGCCGCCGGGACGCACCAGCGACGCGAGCAAGGGCGCGAGCAGCTTCAGCGGGCTGGACAGGATGTTCGCGACGACCACGTCGGCGTCGGCCGGCCGCCGGCCGGCGCTGCTGGCGACGGTGATGGCGACGCCGTTGCGCGCCGCGTTGGCGGCGGCCGCGTCGACGGCGACCGGATCGATGTCGAGCGCGACGACCTCGATCGCGCCGAGCCTCGCGGCGGCGATCGCCAGGATGCCGGAGCCGCAGCCGTAGTCGAGCACCGTGCGCCCGGCGATCGGCGCCTGGTCGAGCCACTCGAGGCACACCCGCGTCGTCGGGTGGCTGCCGGTGCCGAACGCGAGGCCGGGGTCGACGATCAGGCGCAGCCGGTCCGCGTGCGTGGCGTCGCCGGCGTCGGCCGCATGCCAGCTCGGCGTGATCAGCAGCCGCTCGCCGATCGGGATCGGTTCGAACTGCGCCTGCGTTGCCGCGATCCAGTCGCGGTCCTCGACGACGCGTGTGTCGACGATGCGCGGCGCGGGACGCCCGAGCGCGGCGCTCGCGTCGGCGACGATCGCGACCGCGTCGGCGTTTCGCTCGAGCAGGACCGCCAGACGCGTGCGTCGCCAGCCGAAGGCCGCCGGCGGCGCCGCATCGCCGGCGGGCAGCCCGGTGCGCGGCGCGCCGGCAGGGCCGAGCCCGGGTTCGCCGTAGATCGGCTGCTCGTCGGGCGAGTCGGCGTCGGCGTCCTCGGCCTGTACCGACAGCGCGCCGGCGTCGAGCAGGCGGTCGGCCCACCGTTCGGCCTCGCCGTGGTCGACGTCGATCCGGACCTCGGACCAGCTCAACGCGCGGCTCCGCGTCGGCGGGGACGGTGCGCCGGTGCCCGCGTCACTTGGCGGGACGCTGCGCGAGCAACTTCTCCAGGTAGTGGATCGAGGTCGAGCCGGCGATGAAGCGGGCGTCGACCATCAGGTCGCGATGCAGCGGGATGTTGGTCTGGATGCCTTCGACGACCATCTCGGAGAGCGCGATCTCCATGCGCCGGATCGCCTGCTCGCGGGTGTCGCCGTGGCAGATCACCTTGCCGATCATCGAGTCGTAGTACGGCGGCACGTAGTAGTTGCCGTATGCATGCGAGTCGACCCGCACGCCCGGTCCGCCCGGCACGTGCCAGGCGGTGATGCGGCCCGGCGAGGGCACGAAGCGGTACGGGTCCTCGGCATTGATGCGGCACTCGATCGCGTGGCCCTTCAGTTCGATGTCGCGCTGGCGCAGCGCGAGTTTCTCGCCGGCCGCGACGAGGATCTGCTGCTGCACGATGTCGACGCCGGTGACCATCTCGGTCACCGGGTGCTCGACCTGCACCCTGGTGTTCATCTCGATGAAGAAGAACTCGCCGTTCTCGTACAGGAACTCGAAGGTGCCGGCGCCGCGGTAGCCGATCTTCCTGCACGCGTCGACGCAGCGTGCACCGACCCGGTCGATCAGCTTGCGCGCGATGCCCGGTGCCGGCGCCTCCTCGATGATCTTCTGGTGGCGCCGCTGCATCGAGCAGTCGCGCTCGCCGAGATAGATGGCGTTGCGGTGCTCGTCGCACAGCACCTGGATCTCGATGTGGCGCGGGTTCTCGAGGAAGCGCTCGAGGTAGACGGTGGGATTGCCGAACGCGGCACCGGCCTCGCTTCGGGTCATCGTGACGGCGTTGAGCAGCGCCGCCTCGGTGAAGACGACGCGCATGCCGCGCCCGCCGCCGCCGCCCGCGGCCTTCACGATCACCGGATAGCCGACCTCCTTCGCGATCGCGAGGATGTCCTTCGGATCCTCCGGCAGTGCGCCTTCGGAGCCCGGCACGACCGGCACGCCGGCCTTCTTCATCGCGTCCTTCGCCGACACCTTGTCGCCCATCAGCCGGATCGACTCCGAGCGCGGACCGATGAACACGAATCCGCTCTTCTCGACGCGCTCGGCGAAGTCGGCGTTCTCGCTGAGGAAGCCGTAGCCCGGGTGGATCGCCTCGGCGTCGGTGACCTCGGCCGCGCTGATGATCGCGGGGATGTTCAGGTAGCTGTCGCGCGACGCGGGCGGGCCGATGCAGACCGATTCGTCGGCCAGCCGCACGTACTTCGCGTCGGTGTCCGCCTCGGAATGCACGACGACGGTCTTGACACCGAGTTCACGGCAGGCCCGCTGGATGCGCAGCGCGATTTCGCCGCGATTGGCGATGAGGATCTTGTCGAACACCTGCGCCCGCCAGCCCTAGTCGACGATGAAGAGTGGCTGGCCGTACTCGACCGGCTGTCCGTTCTCGACCAGGACCTGGCGCACGGTCCCGCTGATCTCGGACTCGATCTCGTTCATCAGCTTCATCGCCTCGATGATGCACAGCGCATCGCCGACCGCGACCACCGAGCCCTCCTTGACGAAGGGTTCGCTCTCCGGGTTCGGCGAGCGGTAGAAGGTGCCGACCATCGGCGACTTGACGACCTGTCCGGCGATCGGCGGTGCACTCGCCGGCGCCGACGCCGGCGTCGGCGCCTCGGCACCGCCGGCGGGCGCGGCATGCGCGACCGGCATCTGCATCACCGGCTGCTGCATCGGCCACGGATACGGCGGCATCGGCGCAGGCGGCGCCGACTTGACGATGCGCACGGTGCCTTCGGCCTCGGTGATCTCGAGTTCGGAAATGCCGGATTCGGCGACCAGGTCGACCAGGGTCTTGAGCTTTCTCAGGTCCATGACGGCTTCTCTTGGCGGTTGGCGTCCGTTTGATGGTTTTTCAGCCCACGTTGGCAAACGCTTGGTGCATGTTTCATGATGTTATCACCCGCCGCAGCGCGCCGATGTCGACACGACCCAGAATCCGGTCGCGCACCGCGCCCGACGCGTCGATCACCACGGTGTAGGGCAGCGCACCCTGCGCGTTGCCGAACGCGCGCGCGATGTCGAGCGCGGCCGCGCCCCCGACGACGAGCGGGTACGACACCTTCATCGTCGCGACGAAGCGTGCGACGTTGGCGGCATTGTCGACCGCCAGCCCGACGAAGCGCGTGCGCGCGACGGGGCCGCTCATGTCGGCGATCTCGGTGGCGAGCGCCGACAGTTCGGGCATCTCCTCTACGCACGGCGCACACCAGGAGGCCCAGAAATTGAGCACGATCGGCGTGCCGCGCAGCGACTGCAGCGCCACCGGCGCGCCGGCCGGATCGGGCAGGGTCAGCGCGTGGAAGGCGTCGAGCGCCGCCGCGGCCTGCGCGGCCGCGAGCGAGCGCGGCCGCAGCCGCCACCACGACAGCCCGGCGCCGGTCGCCGTCGCGAGCACCGCGGCGGTGATCCACGCGCGCCGCCCGATCATCGGCCCGCGCGCGCGCCCGCGCCCGCACCCGCGTCGGCGTCCGCGCCGGGCGCACCGGCGCCGTCGGCGACGGCGACCTCGCGCTCGCGCAGTTGCGCGAGCGTTCCCCGATCGGCACGGCCCGCGTTCGGGCCGCTGCTTCGACGCCTCAGCGCGCCGCGCAGGTCGTCCCACGCGTAGACCGACAGCAGCACCGGCACGTCCTCCCACTCGAAGGACAGCGCCGTCACCTCGCCGCCGCCGGCGAAGTGCGCGATCTCGGAGACGTCGAACTGGATGCCGTCGTCGATCAGCCGGATCTCGAGTTCCTTCTGGTCGTCGGTGAACAGCTGCAGGTGGAGCTGCGCGTGCGGCGCGACGATGCCCTTCCACGCCGCGCCGGTGACGTAGGGGTTGTAGGCGTGCAGCCGGGTCATCCACAGCGCGGCCACCGCGCGGTAGCGCGCGATGCGCGCATCGTGGGTCGCGTCGAAGAGCGCCAGGTGCTCGCGCAGGCAGGCGTCGATCTCGTCGTTGTCGGGCAGCTGCGACGCGCCGATCCGCTTGTCGCCGAGCACGTCGCGCGCCGCCCTGCGCTTTGCCGACTGGTAGTCGAGGCCGCCGTCGGCGATCAGTTGCGCGGCCTGGGCGGCGATTTCGGAGCGGGTCGCGGGCATCCCGGGGAGTTTATTCGATCGGTAGAATCCGCAGCGCCATGCACATACACATCATCGGAATCTGCGGCACCTTCATGGGCGGCCTCGCGGCGATCGCGAAGGAGGCCGGTCATCGGGTGACGGGCTGCGACGAGAACGTCTATCCGCCGATGAGCGACCAGCTCCGCGCGCTCGGCATCGAGCTGATCGTCGGCTTCGGCGCCGACCAGGTCGCGCTCGCGCCCGACGTGTTCGTCGCGGGCAACGTGGTGAAGCGCGGCAATCCGCTGATGGAGGCGATCCTCGATCGCGGCCTGCCCTACACCTCGGGCCCGCAGTGGCTCGCCGAGACGGTGCTGCACCGGCGCTGGGTGCTCGGGGTGGCCGGCACGCACGGCAAGACCACGACGGCGTCGCTGCTGGCGTGGCTGCTCGAGGCGGCGGGGCTTGCGCCCGGCTTCCTGATCGGCGGGGTGCCGGGGAACTTTCCGGTATCGGCGCGGCTCGGCGCCGGGCGCCATTTCGTGATCGAGGCCGACGAATACGACACCGCCTTCTTCGACAAGCGCTCTAAGTTCGTGCACTACCGACCGCGGACCGTCGTCCTGAACAACCTCGAGTTCGACCACGCCGACATCTTTCGCGATCTCGACGCGATCGAGACCCAGTTCCATCACCTGGTGCGAACGGTGCCCTCGAGCGGGCGCATCGTCGTCGAGGGAACGCAGGCGTCGCTCGCGCGGGTGCTGGCGCGCGGGTGCTGGACACCGGTCGAGCCGATCGGGGTGCCGGCGGGGTGGCATGCGCGTGCGCTGGAATCGACCGCGCAGGGAGAGCATTTCGACTTGTGGCGCGGCGATGCCCGGCTCGGGCGGGTCGCGCTGCCGCTGGCCGGCGAGCACAACCGCGCGAACGCGATCGCGGCGATCGCCGCCGCCGACCACCTGTCGATCCCGCCCGCCGCATCGATCGAGGCGCTCTCGCGCTTCGCAGGCGTCAAGCGCCGCCTAGAGGACCTGGGCACCGTGGGCGGCGTGACGGTATTCGACGACTTCGCGCACCACCCGACCGCGATCCGCACGACGATCGCCGGGCTGCGCGCGCGCATCGACGCCGAGGGCGGCGGTGCGCGCCGCATCCTCGCGGTGATCGAGCCGCGCTCGAACACGATGAAGCTCGGGGCGATGAAGGCGCTGCTCGCGGAGAGCCTCGCCGGCGCCGACCTGGTCTGGTGCCATTCGGCGAACCTGGGCTGGGATCCGGCCGACGCGCTCGCGCCGCTCGGGGCGCGCGCGACCTCGCTCGGCTCGGTCGACGCGCTGGTCGCGTCGGTCGTCGCCGCGGCCAGGCCCGGCGACCGGGTGCTGGTGATGAGCAACGGCGGCTTCGGCGGGATCCATCCGCGGCTGCTCGCGGCGCTCGCGGCGCGCGCCGGGGCCGTCGCTTGAACGCGGCACGCGCCGCAACGCCCGCGCGTCGCCTGATCTACCTGCACGGGTTCCGGTCGTCCTCGCGTTCGTTCAAGGCGCGCCTGCTCGCCGACCGGATGGCGGACGCGGGGCTGGGCGGCCGCTTCGTCGCGCCCGACCTGCCGCCGTCGCCGGCCGCCGCGGTCGCGCTCGTCGAACGCGTGCTCGCGCCCGGCGCGGACGACGTGCTGGTCGGCAGTTCGCTCGGCGGGCTCTACGCGACCTGGCTCGGGGCGCGCACCGGCGCGCGCATCGTGCTGCTCAATCCGGCGGTGCACGCGGCGCGCGACCTCGCGGCCTTCGTCGGGCCGCAGCGCGGGTACCACGACGACGCGCCGTTCGTGTTCGAGGCGCGTTTCATCGACGAGCTGCGTGCGCTCGAGGCGGCCGAGCCGCCGGCGATGGAGCGGGTGCTGCTGATCGCCGCGAAGGGCGACGAGGTGCTCGACTGGCGCGAGATGGTCGCCCGCTACCCGGGCGCGCACCACCGGCTGCTCGAGGGCGGCGACCACGGCCTGAGCGATTTCGCCGCGCTGGTCGACGACCTGCTGGCCTTCGCCGGCCTCGCTGGCGGGGACGGCGCCACACGATTCATCCAACGTCGAGGAAGCACATGAACGAGTCACACGCGCCTGCGAGACTGGCAGGCAAGGTCGCGATCGTCACCGGCGCGGCGAGCGGCATCGGCACCGCGACCGCGCTGAAGTTCGCCGGCGAGGGGGCGCGGGTGATGCTCGCGGACCTGTCGTCGGACGCGCTCGCCAGGGCGGTCGCGTCGATCCGCGAGGCGCTGCCGGGGATCGACGCCGACGCGCTCGCGAGCGTCACGGCCGACGTCACCGACGACGTGCAGGTCCGGCGGATGGTCGCCGACACGATCGCGCGCCACGGACGGGTCGACTGCCTGGTGAACAATGCCGGCATCACCCAGGACGCACGGCTCGTGAAGATGACCGAGGTGCAGTTCGATCGCGTCGTCGACGTCAACCTCAAGGGCGTGTTCCTGTGCACGCGCGCCGTCGCAGACCCGATGATCGCGCAGGGGGCCGGTGTCGTGCTCAACGCGTCGTCGGTGGTCGGGCTGTACGGCAACTTCGGGCAGACCAACTACGCTGCGACGAAGGCCGGGCTGATCGGCTTCACCAAGACGTGGGCGCGCGAACTCGGGCCCAAGGGGATCCGCGTGAACGCGGTATGTCCCGGCTTCGTCGCCACGCCGATCCTCGACACGATCCCGCGCGAGGTGATGCAGAAGATGATCGACAAGGTGCCGCTCGGACGACTCGCGCGACCCGCCGAGATCGCCGCGGTCTACGCGTTCCTCGCGAGCGACGAGGCCTCCTACATGAACGGCGCGGTCGTCGAGGTCTCCGGCGGCATCCAGCTGTAGCGGCGCGCGTCGACGCGCACCCGGCATCGAGGCGGCGTCCCGCGCGCCGGCCGCGGGAGGCGACGAGGTCATCGACCTTGGCGCACGGATCCGCCTTCTATAATCGCAGGTCAATCCGATGCCAACCGAACACGTCCTTTTCGAAGAGGCCGGGCAGTTCAAGGCCGGCACCATTCTCCAGGATGCCGGTCCGAGCCTGCAGGTCGAAACCAGCTCCGGCAAGCGCACCAAGGTCAAGCAGGCCAGCGTGATGCTGCGCTTCGCCGCGCCCGGTCCGTCGGACCTGATGCGCGATGCGCAGCGCGCCGCGGACGCGATCGACCCCGAGTTCCTATGGGAATGCGCGCCGCAGGACGAATTCGACTTCCTGGATCTCGCGGCCGAGTACTTCGGCGGCAACCGCACCGTCGGCGAGGCCGCCGGGCTGCTGCTCAAGCTGCATTCGTTGCCGGTCTACTTCTACCGCAAGGGCAAGGGGCGGTACCGGCCGGCGCAGCCCGAGACGCTGCGTGCCGCGCTCGCCGCGATCGAGCGCAAGCGCCGTCAGGAGGCGCAGATCGCCGAACTCTCCGCCGAACTCGTCGCCGGGCGCCTGCCGGACGCGATCCGCGAGTGTGCGGTCGAGGCGCTGGTCGCGAAGGACCGGCAGTCGGTTGCGCTGCGCGCGCTCGACGACGCCTGCCAGGCGACCGGGATGGGGCCCGAGCGGCTGCTGCTGAAGGTCGGCGCGTTCGCCAGCCCCCGCGCGATCCACGAGGCCCGGTTCCTTCGCACCCACTTCCCGGTGGGCACCGGCTTTCCCGTCGCCGCGTGCGAGGGCTTCGTGCCGTTCTCCGGCCTGGGCCAGCTGCCGGATGCGGCGCTGGAGGCCTTCTCGGTCGACGACGAGACGACGACCGAGATCGACGACTGCCTGTCGGTGACGCCACAGCCCGACGGGCTGCTGCGCATCGGTGTGCACATCGCGGTGCCGGCGCTCGCGGTCGCGCTGGACGACCCGATCGACCGGATCGCCCGCGAGCGGATGACGACCGTCTATGCGCCCGGCGAGAAGATCACGATGCTGCCGGAGGTCGTCGTCCGTGCGTTCTCGCTCGACGAGGGCGGCGAGCGTCCGGCGCTCTCGCTGTACGTCGACGTCGAACCGCAGTCGATGCAGATCCACAGCCGCTTCACCCGCGTCGACCGCGTCCGGGTCGTCTCGAACCTGCGCCACAACCAGCTCGACGGGTTGCTCGACGAGGCCGCGCTCGAGGCCGGCGACCCGCTGCCCGGCGTGCCGCATGCCGACGCGATTCGCGTGCTGTGGCGATTCATGCTCGCGCGCAGTGCCGAGCGCGACCGGATGCGCGGCCGCCCGGAGGCCCGCTCGCGGGTCGACTTCAGCTTCTACCTCGTCGGCGCCGCCCGCGACCAGGTCGAGATCCGGCGACGGCGGCGCGACGCGCCGATCGACCGGATCGTTGCCGAGATGGCGATCCTCGCGAACGCCGAGTGGGGGCGCTACCTCGCCGAGCAGCGGGTCGCCGGCCTGTACCGCTCGCAGTCGGTCGGCAAGGTGAAGATGGGCACGCACCCGCTCGAGCACGTCGGGCTCGGCGTCGCGCAGTACGCGTGGTGCACGTCGCCGCTGCGCCGCTACGTCGATCTGGTCAACCAGATGCAGCTGCTCGCGGCGCTGGCGGGCCGCGCGCCGCCGTACGCGCCGAACGACGCGTCGCTGTTCGGCATCGTCTCCGGCTTCGACGCGCGCTACGGCGCGGTGTCCGACCACCAGCAGAAGATGGAACGGTACTGGTGCCTGCGGTGGATCGCCCAGCAGGAGACGCGCCGATTCGAGGCGGTCGCCGTGCGCGAGGACACCGTTCGCCTCGAGGACGCGCCGCTCTATTTCCCGATCGGCGGCCTTCCGCCGTTGGCCGCGGGGCAGCGCCTGCTGGTCGACATCCTCGAGACCGACGAGCTGAACCTGACGGTACAGGCGCGGCCGGTGCAGCTGCTCGCCGACGTGGGTGGCGATCCGGTATCGGTGGGGTCCGAGGCGATCGAGGAACCCGGGCCGCAAACCGGGTTCGACGCCGCCGCCGGCCCACCGGCGGTCGCTGGCGCCGCCCCCGGCGGGAACGGCGGCTGATGGCGGCCGCAGGAGGCTGGCTGGCGCGGCGCGATCCGCTCGCGGTCGGGCTGGTGGTGTCGCTCGCGCTGCACCTGCTGGTCCTGCTGGTGCGCTTCTCGCCGCCCACCGAATTGCGCTTCCTGCCGAGCGAGTCGCAGCTCGAGGTGATCCTGCTCAACGCGGCCACCGAGAAGGCGCCGCTCGCGCCCGAGGTGCTCGCGCAGGTCAACATGGAAGGCGGCGGCGATCGCGACGAAGGGCGCGCCAAGTCGCCGCTGCCCCCGTCGCCGAAGGCCGAGGACGGCGACGAGCTGCAGCGCCGGATGGCCGAGCGCAAGCGCCTCGAGGAGGAGCAGCAGCGCCTGCTCGCGCTCGCGCGCGCGCCGAGCGCCTACGTCGAGCAGCGGCAGGTCGACACGCCCGAGCCGAAGCCGAAGGCGCCGGACGCCGAGGACACGAAGGCGATGGTCGCGCGGCTCGAGGCGCAGATCGCGCGCCAGATCGAGGACTACAACAAGCGACCGCGTCGCCTCACCTTCGGCGTCAACGCGGTCGGGGTCAACTACGCCCGCTACGTCGATGCCTGGGCCGAGAAGATCGAGCGCATCGGGACCGAGCGTTTCCCGCGCGAGGCCCGCGGGCGCATGTACGATTCGCTGGTGATCACCGTGGAGATCGACAAGTTCGGCAACGTGCTCGACGTGCTGATCAACCAGAAGTCCAAGTACGAGGCACTCAACCGCGTGATCAAGCAGATCGTCTACGCCGGCGCCCCGTACCCGGCGTTCAGCGACGAGATGCGCAAGGAGGGCGACGTGCTGCAGATCGTGCGGACCTGGACCTTCACGAACGATCGGCTCAGGACCGAGTCGGTGGGCGCGAAGTGAGCGCCGATCGCTACGCGCTCGTCGGCAACCCGGTGGCGCACAGCCGGTCGCCGCAGATCCACGCGCGCTTCGCGCAGCAGACCGGGCAGGCGATGCGCTACGAGCTGATGCCGGCGCCGATCGATCCGCCCGGCGCGTTCGAGGCGCAGGTCCGCGGCTTCTTTCGCGACGGCGGCCGCGGGATGAACGTCACCGTGCCGTTCAAGCGCCGCGCGCTCGCGCTCGTCGACCGTGCGACGGCGCGCGCCGCCGCCGCCGGCGCCGTCAACACGCTGTTGCTCGAGCGCGGGGCGCTGGTGGGCGACAACACCGACGGGGCGGGGCTCGTCGGCGACATCGTCGATCGGCTCGGCATCGACCCGCGCGGCGCGCACGTCCTGCTCATCGGCGCCGGCGGTGCGGCGCGCGGCGTCGTGCTGCCGCTCTTCGACGCGGGCGTCGCCCGGATCACGATCGCGAACCGCACCGTCGCGAACGCGCGCAGGATCGTCGACGACATGGCGCCGGTCGCGCGGACCCGGCTCCAGGCGATCGGGCTCGACGACATGAATCGCCGCGGGCCGGTCGCGGACATCGTCGTGAACGCCACCTCCGCCTCGCTGGCGCGCCCGGACGGCCGCAGCGCGCCCGCGGACGCGCTGGCGCTCGAGCCGGCGATCTTCGGCGGATGCCGTCTCGCGTGCGACATGGTCTACGGCGCCGCGCCGAGTGCATTCATGCGCGTCGCTCGGGCCGCCGGCGTCGCGACGGTCGCGGACGGCCTGGGCATGCTGGTCGGGCAGGCCGCCGAGAGCTTCGCGCTCTGGCGCGGCGTGCGGCCCGACACCGGCCCGGTGCTGGCGGCGCTTCGCGCCGCGCTGCAGGGCGCCGACGCGTCCGGCCGCTGAGCGGGCGCGTGGCGTCGACCTCGCGCCAGGCGCTTCGCGGCGCAGCGCGCGTCGCCGGCATCGCGCTGCTGCTGCTGGTCGCCGCGGTCCTGCTGCTGCAGGTCTGGTACCTTGCGCAGCTGTTCCACTGGCGCACGCAGGAGCCGCCACCCACGCGGTTCATGCGCGAGCAGCTCGCGCAGCTCAAGGCCGCCGACCCCGAGGCCAGGCTCCAATACCGCTGGGTCGACTATTCGCGCCAGTCGGTGCACCTGAAGCGGGCGGTGATCGCCGCCGAGGACGCGAATTTCCGCACGCACGACGGGGTCGACTGGGACGCGATGGAGCGCGCGTGGGATCGCAACGCGAAGCAGGGCAGGGTCGTGCTCGGCGCGTCGACGATCACGATGCAGCTGGTGAAGAACCTGTTCCTCTCCGGCGAGCGCAGCTACCTGCGAAAGGCGCAGGAGCTGGTGCTCGCATTCATGATCGAGCGGGTGATGGACAAGCGCCGGATCCTCGAGATCTACCTGAACGTCGCCGAGTGGGGCGTCGGGGTGTTCGGCGCCGAAGCCGCCGCCCGCCACCACTTCGGCGTCTCCGCGGCACAACTCGACGCGCGGCAGGCCGCGCTGCTCGCGGCGATGCTGCCGCGCCCGAGGTACCATGACCGCCACCGCGCCAACGCGTCGCTGCAACGTCGGGCGGCCCTGATCCAGCGACGGATGTCGTCGGCGGCGCTACCCTGAGCATCGATCCCCTCCCTTGAAGAGCAGCGACGACACCGATTCGCGGGACGCCGCTTCGCCTGCCGGCGAAGGCGTCGGCGCGCCGGTCGACGGCGCGCGGCCCGCCGACGCGCCCACCGACGCGTCCGACGGCGCGCCCGACGGCGCCGACAGCGTCGTCGTGCCGCGCGAACCCGAGCACGCACAGCGCGCGCTCACCGAGATCATCGACCTGCTCGGCCACTACGACGCGGTGCGCGAGCAGGCGCGGCACGAGGCGCAGCTCGCCGGCGCCGAGCGCGGCGCGCTGGTCGAGCGCCTGACCGAGGCGCAGTACCTGTCGCACCTGCGCGCGAAGGTCGAGGGGCTGCATCCGGCCGACGTCGCCTACGTGCTCGAGGCGCTGCCGCGCGAAGAGCGGATGCTGGTCTGGGATTCGGTCAAGGCCGAGGCCGACGGGGCGATCCTCCTCGAGGTGTCGGAGCCGGTTCGCGAGTCGCTGATCGCCTCGATGACCGGTCCGGAGCTGGTCGCCGCCGCACGCACCCTCGATGCCGACGAGCTCGCCGACCTCGCCGAGGCCCTGCCGAGCGAGGTCGTCGAGGACGTTCGGCGCAGCCTCACGCCGGAGGAGCGCGAGCAGCTGCGCGCGGCGATGTCGTACCCGGAGGACTCGGTCGGCGCCCGGATGGACTTCGAGCTGGTGACGGTGCGCGAGGACGTCTCGCTCGAGGTGGTGCTGCGCTACCTGCGCCGCTTCGACGAACTCCCCCAGCACACCGATCAGGTCTTCGTCGTCGACCGCGTCGACTTTCTCAAGGGCGCGCTGCCGATCGACCAGCTGCTGATCAACGAGCCCGAGACCGAGGTCGCCGACGTGATGCGCCGCGACGTCCTCGCGCTGCACGCCCTCGACGACGTCGGCGACGCGGCGCAGGCGTTCGAGCGCTACGACCTGGTGTCGGCACCGGTGATCGATCGCGAAGGCAAGCTCATCGGCAGGCTCACCATCGACGAGGTCGTCGACGTGATCCGCGAGGAGGGCGAGAGCGAAATGCTCTCGAAGGCCGGCCTGCGCGAGGAGGAAGATCTGTTCGCGTCGGTCTGGCACTCGGCGAAGAACCGCTGGCTGTGGCTCGCGCTGAACCTCGCGACCGCGTTCTTCGCGTCGCGCGTCATCGGGCTGTTCGAGAACACGATCGAGCGGGTCGCCGCGCTTGCCGCGCTGATGCCGATCGTCGCAGGGATCGCCGGCAATTCGGGCAACCAGACGATGGCGCTGATGATCCGCTCGCTCGCGCTCGGGCAGATCACCGCGCGCAACTTCATGCGACTCGTGCGAAAGGAGTTGTCGGTCGCATTCCTGAACGGCGCCGTCTGGGGCGGGATCGCCGGCGCGTTCGCGTGGCTGCTCTACGTCGATACGCCGTACGGGCGGATCCTCGGCGCGACGATGATGCTCGCGATGCTGCTGAACCTGCTGGTCGGCGCGCTGATCGGCGTGCTGGTGCCGCTCGCGCTCTCGAAGTGGGGGCGCGACCCGGCGATCGGGTCGTCGGTGCTGCTGACCTTCTCGACCGACAGCCTCGGCTTCCTGATCTTCCTCGGCCTCGCGACGATCTTCTTCCGGATCTAGCGCGACCCCGCCGACGAAATCGGCGCGCGGCGCGACGGCTCGAGGAGCTTTCCCCAGGTGGCGTCGTAGGGGTGCACCGTCGAGGCCTGCGCGGTCGCGCCGGCGGGGCTCGCGTCGCGGACGATCGGCCGGCCCTCGTTGGCCCAACGGAAGATCGACCCGTCGAGGTTCACGGTGTTCGGGTGGCCGCCCTCGGCGAGTGCCCGCGCGACGGCGGCCGACCGGTAGCCGATCGAGCAATACGTGACGATGCGTGCGCCCGGCGGCAGCGACGACGCGATGCGAAGCGCCGTCGCGGCGTCGGGCGCGTGCCGCGCGCCCGGCAGGTGGCTGACGTCGAACTCGGCCTTCTCGCGTACGTCGAGCAGCAGCGGCGCCGGGCCGCGCGCGAGTTCCTCGGCCAGCGCGGCGGTGGTGATCAGCGGCACGTCCGGGAACCGCGTCTCGAGCAGTTCGGTCACCTCGGCCATCGTCGACGGTGCGCGCAGGTACGACCACCACTGCGCCTGCGCGCTGCCGGCGAACGCGAGCGCCGCGCCGGCCAGCAGCAGCGCGCGTCGCCGCGCGCGGGTGCGAAGGCAGACCGCGTTCACCGGGATACCTTCGCGCTTCGCGCTGCGGTCCGAGCTTGCCTGTGGCGGCCCTGCGGCGCGCTCACTGGTTAACCTTCCCGCCGTCCCTACGGGCCGTCGCCTCCCCGAGGGAGGGCGAGCGCGCCTTGGGGCGGCCCTGCGGCGCGCTCATTGGTGTACCCTCCCGCCGTCCCTACGGGCCGTCGCCTCCCCGAGGGAGGGCGAGCGCGCCTTGGGGCGGCCCGGCGGCGCGCTCATGCCGGTGGCGCCGTCCAGTCGCCCGACTTGCCGCCCCGCTTCTCGAGCAGGCGCACGCCGTCGATGACCATGCCGCGATCGACGGCTTTGCACATGTCGTAGATCGTGAGCAGGCCGACCTGCACCGCCGTCAGCGCCTCCATCTCGACGCCGGTGCGGCCTTCGCACTCGCAGCGCACGCGGCACGCGATGCGCGCGCCGGCGGCGTCCGGCACGAAGTCGGCCTGCACGCGGGTGAGGCCGATCGGGTGGCACAGCGGGATCAGGTCGGCGCAGCGCTTGGCGCCCTGGATCGCCGCGATCCGGGCGATGCCGAGCACGTCGCCCTTGGCGGCCGTGCCGCTCGCGATGCGCTCGAAGGTGGCCGGCTGCATGCGGATCCAGCCTTCGGCGATCGCGACGCGGGTCGTGATCGCCTTGGCGCCGACGTCGACCATGTGCGCCTTGCCCGCGTCGTCGAAATGGGTGAGTTCGGACATCGATCGCTACCTCGGTTCTGCCGGCTGGCTATCATAGCAATCGCGACTGCAACGGAGGTCGGCTGTGGTTCGAAGCATCGGTACGTCGGAACGTCGGCGCGACGCACGCGCGCCGTCGGCAGCCGATCGCGGCCGGCACGTGCGCGGGCGGCAGGGCGGTGGCGTTCGCACGGTGGCCGGCGTGCTCGTCGCGGCGATCCTGGCCGGCGGCCTGCACGGCGGCGCGGCGCAGGCCCAGGCCGATCGCCTGCCCGACCTGGGCTCCGCGAGCGGCGACGAACTGTCCGGCGGCGCCGAGCGGCGGCTCGGCGAGTCGATCATGCGCGAACTGCGCCAGCAGGGCGTCGTGTGGGACGACGCGGAGTTCAACGGCTTCCTGAACCGCTTCGCGGCGCGCCTCACCGGGTCGGCGCAGGCGCGCGGGCTGTCGTTCGAACTGTTCGCGGTGCGCGATCCGTCGATCAACGCGTTCGCGCTGCCCGGCGGCTTCATCGGCGTGCACACCGGGCTCATCGCCGCGTCGTCGAGCGAGTCGGAACTCGCGACGGTGCTCGCCCACGAGATCGGCCACGTGACCCAGCGCCACATCGCGCGCATGCTCAGCCAGCAGCGCCAGGCGTCGATGATGTCGCTCGCGGCGCTGGTGCTCGGCGCGCTCGCGGCCCGCTCGAGCGTCGACGCGGCGATCGGCATCTCGACGCTCGGCGACACCTTCGCGGCGCGCCAGATGATGTCCTTCTCGCGCGACTCGGAGCGCGAGGCCGATCGCGTCGGGCTCGAGATGCTCGCCGAGGCCGGCTTCGACGTGCGCGCCGCGCCGCGGTTCTTCGAGCGGCTGCAGGCGGCCAATCGCTACAACGAGTCGCGGCTGCCGACCTGGTTCCGCACGCACCCGGTGACCGGCGAACGGATGACCGACCTGCAATTGCGGATTCGCGACATGCGCCCGGTCACGCACGTCGATGGGCTCGACTTCCGCCTGATCCGCGCACGCGCGATCGCGGTGGGCAGCGATTCGGTCGACGACCTCCAGGCGAGCCGGCGGCGCTTCGACGACGCGGTCCTCAACGACGGTCGTGAAGACGCGGCCGCGTGGTTCGGTCTCGCGAGCGTGGCGTCGGCCCAGCGCGACTGGCGTGGCGCCGACGCCGCGCTCGCGAAGGCGCGTGCGCTGATCGGGGTACCGCACCCGTACGTCGCCCGGCTCGAGATCGCGAACGCGCTGGCGGCGGATCGGCCGGCGGAGGCGGTCCGGCTCGCGAAGGCGGCGCTCGAGCGCATGCCCGACACGCCGTCGATCGTGAGGTTGCACGCGCAGGCGCTGCTGGGCACGAAGGCGTGGCGCGAAGCGGCCGCCGAGCTTCGCGAGCGCACGTCCAACGACATGCGCGGCGACCCCGACATGTGGCGCATGCTCAGCGAGGCCTACCAGGGGCTCCGCGAGCGCGGCATGGCGCACCGGGCGGCCGCCGAGCGCTACCTGCTGCTGGGCCTTCGCCTGCCGGCGCTCGAGCAGCTGCGACTCGCCGTCAAGGCCGGCGACCTCGACTTCTACAACGGCTCGATCGTCGACGCGAAGCTGCGCGAGCAGGAGCAGCGCTGGCGCGAGGAGCTCAAGGAGCGGCGCGAGCAGTAGCGGCGCGGCTCAGTGCGCCGGCGGCGCAGGCTCGCGCAGGTAGCCCCAGCGCGCGGCGATCGCGTCGGGCGCGTGCGGCGTGCCGAGGTCGACCCGCACCCGGTGGCCGTCGCGCATGTCGAGCGCGAGCACCGTGGCATCGGCGCTCTCGCGGGGATCGAGCCGCGCGAGGTCCCGGTCGTCGACGACACCGGGGCCGACGTCGGTGAGCGCGTACAGGTTGCCGTCGCGATCGACGAGCCATTCGTCGATGCGCGACGCGACGTGGCCGGTGTGAGACAGCAGCGCGAGCGGACCGTCGTCGCCGATCACCCTGAAGCACAGCGGCGCGAGCGAGAGCCGCGCATAGGCGCGCTGCGGCCCGTTCTGCCAGTACCACGCGCCGGCGGCGTCGGCCTGGTAATTGCGGTTGATGAACGCGATGATCGGCGGGCTCGTGATCGGGCTGCCATCGGCGTCGCGCACCGGGTCGAAGCCGGGCGCGCCGCGGTCGATCAGGTACCAGACAGCGCGCGGGCCCAGGCGCAGCCAGCCGTACACCGCCGGCACGTCGGGCCATCGCGCCATCGCGCGCAGCACCTGCTCATCCACCGCCGCGGATCTCGTCGAAGAAGCGCAGCGCGCGCCGCGCCGGCCAGTCGATCCGTCCCGGCGGCAGGCCGGTCGCGAACCCGACGTGCCCGCCGCTCGCCGGGTACTCGAGCCGGACCCGCGAGGAGACTTCGTCGGGGCGCGCGAGGGCGCTCGCCGGCAGGAACGGGTCGTCGAGCGGGTTGATCACCAGCGTCGGACAATCGATCGCGGCGAGGAAGGGCTTGCACGACGCGCGCCGCCAGTAGTCGAAGGCGTCGCGAAAGCCGTGCAGCGGCGCCGTCACGCAGCCGTCGAAGTCGAAGAAGTCGCGGGCGGCGCGGACGCGTTCGCCTGCGTAGAGGCCGGGGAAGCGCTGGAGCTTCTCGAGGCTCTTGGGAATCAGCGATCTCAGGAAGTGCCGGCCGTACAGCCGGTTGACGCCGCGCGCGAGCGCCGTCGCACCGGCTTCGAGGTCCTGAGGCGCGCACAGCGCGACGGCCGCCTTCACCGGCACCGCGTCGAGCGCCTGCTCGCCGAGCCACTTGAGCAGCGCATTGCCCCCGAGCGACACGCCGACGACGAAATCCGGTCGAAGCCGCCGCAGCACCCAGTCGACCTCGTCGGAGTCGCCGCTGTGGTAGGCGCGCGCGAGCAGGTTCGGCTCGCCGCTGCATCCGCGCCAGTGCACGACGACGCCGCGCCAGCCGCGCGCCCGAAGCGCCGCCATCATCGCGCGGCAGTAGTGGCTGTCCGACGAGCCCTCGAGGCCGTGGAACATCGCGACCAGCGGCGGCGGGGTGGGCGCTGCTGGCGGTTCCGAGGCCAGCCAGTCGAGGTCGATGAAGTCGCCGTCGGGGGTGGACCAGCGCTCGCGCCTGAAGCGTACCGTCGGCCGCGGCGACACCAGCGCCGGCCAGATCGTGCGAAGGTGCGCCCCCGGCAGCCACGCGGGCGCGCGATAGTCGTCTTCGCGGGCGTGCCGCGCCGCGGGGCCGGGCGCCGCATCGACGCGCGGCGCGCGCGCGTCAGTGCAGCCGGCCACTCGGGCGGTCGGCCGGAGGCGAGAGCTGACGCTCGGTCGTCTCGCCGGGACTGGCATGGTGCAGCACGATCCGCCAGCCATCGGGGCCCTTCATGTACACGTTGGTGGTGACCACCTGCACGATGCGCGACGCGCGTCTCGCGGCGGCGATCTCGATGTGCTCGACGAGGCTGTGCACGGCAACCATCACGCCCGACTGGACGCGAAGGTCGCGCACCGCGATCCGCAACGGCCCGTTCGCGAGGACGTGCGCATACGACTCGCGGATCGCCCGCACGCCGACGAATCGCGCGCCGCCGGGATGCACGCAGACCACGTCCTCGTCGTCAGCCCACAGCGCCATCAGCGTGTTGACGTCGCCGCGCGCGAGCGCCGCGTAGAACGCGTCCTCGGCATCGCCGGAGGTGGCATGGAGCGTGCCGTGGGTCTGCTTCACCGCTTCGATGTCCGTCAGTCGTCCGAACGGCGTGCGCGGCGAATCCCCGTCGCCGCCGTGCCTGGCCGTGATGTGCGTGATCTGCGGAAGTTTATCGGACTGGGCTTTGCCGCGTCAGAGGCAGGCGCTGAACTCGAGCACCTGTCGCAGCGCCGCATGCACGGTGAGCGGCGTGATGCCCGACAGGCACTCGGCGTGGCCGAAGCGGCAGTGCGCATCGAGGCACGGGCTGCACGCTGGCTTGAGCCAGAGCACCTTTCGTCGCGCACTCGCGAGGCGCTCGGCGCGCGGATCGCCGGCACCGTACAGCGTCACGTGCGGGCGCCTGAGCGCGGCCGCGAGCAGCATGTGCTGCGACTCGCCGCCGACGATCGCGCTCGCGTGCTGCATCAGCGCCATCGTCTGCGAGAGGTCGAGGCGCCCTGCGAGGTTGCGGATCCGCCCGCCGGACATCAGCGAGACGTGCGCCGCCGTCTCCCGCCCCGACCGGTCGCCGACCAGCGCGACCATCGCGTCCGGCCACGAGGCGTGGATCGACGCGGACAGCGCGACGAAGTGACGCGCGGGCCACTGGCTCGCCGGCCCGAGGTCCGAGGTCGCGCAGAAGAGGAAGACCTGCGTCTTCGGCTCCAGGCCCAGCAGGCGCAGCGTCGCCGCGTCGAGCGATGGGGGACGGCCGATCTGCGGCGTCGGGATGCCGGGCGGCAGTGCCGCCTGCGCATCGAACGCGAGGCGCGCGTAGGTGAGCGAACTCGGGTACGACAGCCCCGGGGTCGCGCTGCGACGTGGCGCGCCGGCACTCGCGCGGTCGGCGAGGCCGACGCGGTTCGGGATGCGCGCGAGCCACGGCGCGAGCCCCGCCGTTCGGGCCTGCGCGAGCACGTACGCGTCGTCGTAGTGGCGCTCGGACAGGCGGCGCGACAGCCGCCAGTGGCGCGGCAGGTCGGGTGCCGCCGCGTCGAGGCCGCCGGCGACGACGTCGTCGATCTCGGGCATCGCGCGGTACAGCGGCGCGAGCGCCTGGCTGGCGAGCACGTCGAGCCTGCCGCCGGGGTCGAGGCGGCGAAGCAGCGCGATCAGCGGTTGCGACAGGAGGGCTTCGGTCAGCGTCAGCGGCGCGACGACCAGGGCGCGCCGTGCAGGTCTTGGCGAATGCAAGGGTTCGGCTTGTGTCGGTTGCGAGGACGCCGGCGCTGGTCTGCCCGCGTCCCCCACGGGAAACGAGGCGATTCTCCCCGTGCCGACGGTCCGTCGAGCGGACCAATGTCACGTCGCGCGCCGCGATGCGCGCTTGGCGGCGACGCGTCGGGCGTCGACGTTGTCAGCCGTCGGAAAGCTTTCCGCAGCCGCGGCCGGCCCGGTCAGTGGCCGCCGGTCTTCGCGCCGGGCGCGAGGCGATAGCGGGTGCCGCAGTACGGGCAGGCCGCGGTGCCGGTGTGCGACAGGTCGAGGAACACGCGCGGGTGGTGGTTCCACAGCGGCATGTTCGGATTCGGACAGAACGCCGGCAGGTCGGCGCCGCCCAGGACCACGACGTCGGCGTCGGTGCCGGCCGCGCCGGCCGCGCCGGCGTGCCGGGCGTCGTCGGTTGCGCCGTGCGTCGGGCGATCGGTGCCGCGGGTGTCGCTGCTCATCGGGAGGCTCCGGGTGGGCGTTGCGGGACGGCGATCAGGCGTCGACCGGATGCAGCCAGGCGCCGTACTTCGGCGACTTGCCGGCGACGATGTCGAAGAACATCGACTGCAGCTTGGTCGTGATCGGCCCGCGCCGGCCTTCGCCGATCTCGCGGTTGTCCAGTTCGCGGATCGGCGTCACCTCGGCCGCCGTGCCGGTGAAGAAGGCTTCGTCGCAGCAGTACATCTCGTCGCGCGTGATGCGCTTCTCGATCACCTCGATGCCTTCGTCCTTCGCGATCGTGATCACGGCGTCGCGGGTGATGCCGTCCAGGCACGACGCGAGGTCGGGCGTGTACAGGCGGCCGTTCTTCACGATGAACACGTTCTCGCCGGAGCCTTCGGACACGTAGCCCTCGGTATCGAGGAGCAGGGCCTCGTCGTAGCCGTCGTTCAGCGCCTCGGTATTGGCGAGGATCGAGTTGATGTAGTAGCCGCTCGCCTTGGCACGCACCAGCGACACGTTGACGTGATGGCGGGTGAACGACGAGGTCTTCACGCGGATCCCCTTCGCCATGCCGTCCTCCCCGAGGTACGCCCCCCAGGGCCAGGCCGCGATCGACACGTGGATCGTGTTGCCCTTGGCCGAGACGCCGAGCTTCTCGGAACCGATCCACGCGATCGGTCGCAGGTAGCAGCTGGCCAGGCCGTTCGCCTTCACGACCGCCTTCTGCGCGGCGAGGATCGTGTCGAAGTCGTACGGCAGCTTCATCTGGAAGATCTTGGCCGAATTGAACAGCCGCCGCGTGTGCTCGGGCAGCCGGAAGATCGCGGTCCCGTTGGCCGTCTCGTAGGCACGCACGCCTTCGAACACGCCCATGCCGTAGTGCAGCGAATGCGTGAGCACGTGGATCCGGGCGTCGCGCCAGTCGACGAGCCTGCCGTCCATCCAGATGAAACCGTCCCGATCCGCCATCGACATGGCCGTGCTCCCGTTCGTTGTACCCGTGTGCCAGAGGTGGCGGATTCTACCGACACGGCGGCTCGCACGCCCGCAGGCGGCGTCCGGACGTGCAGCCGGCCGCTTTTCGACACGCGCCGGCGGCGTGTCGTGCCTGTCGGCACGGCGCCGGGCACGTTGGCGAATGCCCGGCGTCAGGGCAGGGGGGTACACTCGGCGACGCCATGAATTCGCTCCGGTTCCAGCTCGGCCTGCTCGCGGTGATGCAGGCGCTCCTCCTCACGAACAACGTCACGCTGATCGCGGTCAGCGGCCTCGCCGGCTTCGCGCTGTCGCCCGACAAGGCGCTGGCGACGCTGCCGGTCACCGGCTACGTGCTCGGCGCCGCGACCGCCAGCATGCTCGCCGCCGCGCTGATGCGCCGCCGCGGCCGGCGCTTCGGGTACACGGTCGGCGCGACGATGGCGATCGCCGGCGCGTTGTGTGCGGCGTACGCGGTCAGCGTCGGCAACCTGTGGCTGCTCGCCGCGGCCACCTTCCTCACCGGCGTGTTCAACGCCTTCGGCGCGAGCTACCGCTTCGCGGCGGCCGACGTCGCCGACGCCTGGCGGCCCGGCTTCAAGGCCAGGGCGATCTCGCTGGTGCTGGCCGGCGGCATCGTCGGCGGCATCGTCGGCCCGGAACTCTCGATCGTGACCCGCACGATGCTGCCGGCGATGTACGCCGGCTCGTATCTCGCGCTCGCCGGCTTCGGCGTGCTGTCGCTGCTGCTCGCCCAGTTGCTTCGGCTGCCGCCCAACAGCGACACCAGCGCGCAGGGCGTCGCCAGGCCGCTGTCGACCCTGCTCGGCCAGCGCACGTGCTGGACCGCGATCCTCACCGCCGCGCTCTCGTACGGCGTGATGAACCTGCTGATGGTCGCCACGCCGATCGCGATGCAGTTGTGCAACCTGCCGTACGCGTCGGCGGCGCTGGTGCTCGAGTGGCACGTGATCGGGATGTTCCTGCCGGGCCTGTTCACCGGCAACCTGATCTCGCGCTTCGGCGTGCTGCCGATCATCCTGACCGGTTGCGTGCTGATGTTCGCGTGCATCGGCATCGCGCTGTCCGGCGTCGATCTGATGCAGTTCCTGTCGGCGCTGTTCCTGCTCGGCGTCGGCTGGAACTTCATGTACACCGGCGCGACCACGCTGCTCACCCAGTCGTACCGGCCCGCCGAGAAGGCGAAGGTGCAGGGCTTCAACGACATGGTCGTCTTCCTGGTGATGGTCAGCTCGTCCTTCGGTTCGGGCGTGCTCCTCGAGCGCAACGGCTGGTCGCTGCTGAACTGGCTCAGCCTGCCGTTCATCGCCGTCGCGTTCGTCGCCGTCGGCTCGCTGCTGTTGCGGCCCGGCGCGCAGACGCCCGCGGGCGCGGCGCGCTGACGCGACGCCGACTCAGGCCTGCGCGCCGAGCAGCGCGTCCCACAGCGCGCGCACCCGCCCGACCTGCACCGCCACGCGCGCGGGTTCGACCCGCGCGTACTCGTGGCCGTTCAGGCGAAGGCCGTGCTGCAGCCGCCGGTACCCGCGGTACGCGTCGGCCACCGCCGCGGCATCCTCGGCGTCGATCAGGCCGGCCTCGGCCGCGCGGCGAAGCAGTTCGATGTTGCCCTTGTTCTCGCGCAGCGCCGGGTGCGCGGCGCCGTGCGCGAGCACCAGGTACTGCACGATGAACTCGATGTCGACCATGCCGCCGGCGTCGTGCTTCAGGTCGAACAGTTCGCTGCGGTTCGGGTGGCCGTCGTGCATCCTGCGACGCATCGAGCGGATCTCGTCGGCGAGCGCGGCCCGATCTCGCGGGCGGCCGAGCACTTCGTCGCGCAGCGCGTCGAACGCGGCACCGATGTCCGCGCTGCCGGCGCAGAAGCGCGCGCGGGTGAGCGCCTGGTGCTCCCAGACCCAGGCCGACTCGCGCTGGTAGCCCGAGAACGCGCCGACGCTCGAGACGAGCAGTCCCGCATTGCCGTTGGGTCGCAGCCGCAGATCGATCTCGAACAGCTGTCCGGCCGCGGTCCGGGTCGACAGCCAGGCGGCGATGCGCTGGGCCAGCTGCGAGTAGTTCTGCTGCGCGTCCTCGTGCGGGTCGTCGTACAGGAACACGAGGTCGAGGTCCGATTCGTAGCCCAGCTCGAGCCCGCCGAGCTTGCCGTAGGCGACGACCGCGAAGCGCGGCGTCTCGCGGTGGCGTCGCGCCACGCGCAGCCACGCGAGCTCGATCGTGATCGCGAGTACCTCGTCGGCCAGCGCGCTGAGCTGGTCGCCGATCGCCTCGACGCCCAGGCGACCGTCGAGGTCCTGCGCCAGCAGCCGGAACACCGCCGCGTGGTGCTCCTCTCGCATCGCGTCCATCTGACGTTCGACGTCGTCCGGGGTCGCGGCGAGCTGGCGGCGCAGTCCGTCGCCCCACTGACGCGCGTCCAGCGCCTCGAGCAACTGCCCGTCGAGCAGTTCGTCGAGCACCACCGGGTGACGGTTCAGGTAATCGGCCGCCCAGCGGGCGCGGCCGACGATCGACAACAGGCGCGCGAACGCGCCCGGGTGCTCGCCGAGCAGCCGAAGGTACGCCGGACGGCGCGCGGTCGTCTCGAGGAACTCGCACAGGCGCCCGAGCCAGGTCGCCGGCGCCGGGCGATCCTCGCCCTGCGACCAGCGGATCGCCTCGCGAAGCAGCCGGTCGATGCGCAGGCGCGAATCCTCGCTCGCGAGGCGGTAGCTGCGCGAGTCGCGCAGCGCCTTCACCAGCCGCAGGCTGTCCTCGTCGAGCGTCGCTTCCAGCGCGGCGACGGCGGCGCCGTCCTCGCCGGCGTTGCCGCCGCGCGCCGCGTCGGCGGCTTCCTTGCGCACCGCGGCGCGGGTCGGCGCGAGCAACTGGTCGAACACCGTCTGCACCGTCGTGCGGGCCGCCTGCAGCCGGTCCTGGAACACGTGAGGATCGAGCCCCAGCATCGCGGCGATCGTCGCGCGCCGCGCCGGCGCGTCCGGCAGCCAGTGCGTCTGCTCGTCCTCGACGTACTGCAGCGCGTGTTCGGTGCGACGCAGCAGGGTCCAGGCGTCGATCACCGCGTCGGCGGTCGCGGTGTCGACCAGGCCTCGCGACGCGAGCAGGCGCCACGCCTCGGGCGTCGCGCGCGCGCGCAGCGACGCATCCTGCCCGCCGCGGACGATCTGAAGGAGCTGGGCGCTGAACTCGACCTCGCGGATACCGCCGCGTCCGAGCTTCACGTCGAAACCGGCGTTGTCGCTGGCGGCGCGGCGGCTGCCGTGTCGACGCGCCTCCTCGTTGATCAGGTCGTGAAGGCCGGCCAGCGCCGAGAACGCCGCGTAATCCAGATAGCGGCGATAGACGAAGGGCGTGACGATCTGCATCAGTGCCGCCTCGTCGGCGGCCCGCGCCTCGGGCCCGGCCAGGGCGCTGTCGGCGACGACCCGCGCCTTGAGCCACGCGAAGCGTTCCCACTCGCGGCCCTGCTCGTAGAAATACTTCTCCAGCATCGTGAACCAGACGATCCGCGGGCCGGAGTCGCCGTGCGGCCGCAGCCGCGTGTCCACCCTGAACACGAAGCCGTCGGCGGTCGTCTCGGACAGCAGCGCGTTCGTCCGCTGCGCGATCCGCTCGGCGATTTCAGGATGCGGTCCCTGTTCCCGCATCACGAACACCAGGTCGATGTCGGACGAGACGTTCAGTTCCCTGCCGCCGAGCTTGCCCATGCCCACCACCAGCAGGTCCTGCGGCGCGCCGGTGTCGTCGACCAGCGCCAGGCCGCGGTCGCGCTGCTCGGCAGCGGCGGTCGCGAGCGCCTCCCGGATCGCGAGTTCGGCCAGCGCCGTCGCCGCCGACGCGATCTCGCCGACCGGTGCCAGCTGGCGCAGGTCGCGCTCGATCATCCCGAGCATCGCCAGCTGGCGGAGCCGGCGCAGCCGGGTCCCGCAGTCCGGCGTGTCGGCGAGCAGCGCCGCGTGCAGCGCCGAGATCGTCGCCGCGTCGATCGGGGCGCCGATCAATGCATCGAGTCGATCGAGATCGCCCGGTCGGCGGGTCGACAGCGCATCGACGGTCCGTCTGAAGTAGCCTGAGAGGGCGCTCGCCTGGTAGCGTCGGGTCATCGGATACCATTTTCGGGCTTCATGACCTGCGCACACCGGCGATGGCGGGCGAGGAGAAGCGGGGGTTCATGGAAAAACAGACGAATTCCTGTCGGGAGGGTGGCCGGGCCGACGGCCCGGGGTCCGGCGCCGGCGCGACGGCGGTCGCCCCGGCGGTCGTCGCCGCGGGCCGCGGCGACGTGATTCGCTCGATCGAGGGCCTGCGCGGCATCGCCGCCCTGATGGTCGCGCTGTTCCACGCGTACGTCTATCGGCTGTGGGGCGGCTTCCCCGCCTCGTGGCCGGTCCTTCAGCACGCGTGGCTCTTCGTCGACCTGTTCTTCGTGATCAGCGGCTTCGTGATGGTGGCGGTGTACCACGATGCGCTGAAGAGCGGCGTGTCGATCGCGGCCTATATGGTGCGGCGCTTCTATCGGCTGTATCCGTTGCACATCGTGACGACCGCGCTGGTGCTGGCGACCGGTTTCGGCGTGCAGAGCACCAAGCTCGTGCTGTCGTGGTTCGGCATCTCGACCGGCATCAATCCGCCGTTCGCGGTCGACCTGTTCGACCTGAAGGTCTTCATCCTCGACCTGTTCCTGCTGCAGGGCATGGGGATCATCCGCATGGAGATCCACAACTTTCCGGCGTGGTCGATCTCGGTCGAGTTCTGGATGTACCTGGTGTTCGCGGTGCTGTTCTACTGGATCCGCCACGCGGCGCTTCGGGTGCTGCTGAGCGTCGCGATCGTCGTCGCGTGCATCGTGCATTTCGTGGACCTCTGGGCGGTGTCGCCGCTGGCCGAGCGCTCGCTCGACACCCGCGGGCTGCCGCGCGGCATGCTCAGCTTCTTCCAGGGCGTGCTGGTCTTCTACGCGTGGCAGGCGCTCCCGGCGTCGTTCCGGGCGGCGCTCGCGTCGGGTCGCCACGCGCCGGCGCTGGGCATCGCGCAGGTGCTCGCGCTGCTCGCGACCGGCTGGATCGTCGGCGCGCAGGCCTGGCTGGGCAACTGGCAACTCGCGACACCGACGGTCTTCGCGCTGCTGGTGCTGACGCTGCTCGCCGACCGGGGCGTCGTCGGCAGCCTGCTCGCCAGCGCGCCGCTGCAGTGGCTGGGCCGTCACAGCTACGCGATCTACCTGACCCACATCAGCGTGCAGACGCTGCTCGACTGGCCGGGTCGTGCCGTGCCCGAACCGTGGAAGCACTTCGTCGGTCTGCTGTTCGTGCTGCTCGTCTTCGGCCTGTCGATGCTCTGCTACCGTTTCGTCGAGGTCCCGTGGCGCGAGCGGGGCAAGGTCGTCGCGCGCCGGCTCGAGGCACGCGGCGCACTGCCGACGCTGCCCGGCGAGGGTCGGTTGCGGCGCGACGGTCGCGTCTGAGGCCAACGAAAAAGCCGCGGGGTCGGCCCGCGGCTTCGATCGCCTTCGGGCGGCGCCGGGTCGGCGCCGCCTCGCGTGTCGATCAGGCCTGCATCGACGGGTCGTCGATCAGGTGCGAGATGCCGGTCGCAGGCGTCGTCACCGCGACCGCCGCGTCCCCGGCCCCCTGGCTGCCGAACAGCGAGTTGCCGTCGATCGCGAGCGGATTGCCGCTCGGATCCTTGATGCTCGCGAGGGTCTCGTATTCGACGACGTACTTCGAGATCGTGCCGTTGTTGTCGGTGTCGTAGAGCACCTGCGTCGCCGCGCCGGGCGCGGTCGTCAGCGGATTGCCGCCGGTCATCGCGCCGTAGGTCTCGCCGGCGAAGCCGGTCGGCTCGGCGTCGCCAGCACCCCGCACGATCCACAGCGCGTCGGTGCTCGAGAGCGCCTGCCCGCCGGTCGTCGCGCCGGTGCTCGTGACCCAGGTCCACGCGTTCGCGCCGGCGGCGGTGTCGGTCAGGCCGACCCAGGCGCCGTTGTTCGCGTCCGTGTTGTTGACCTCGAGGCCGCCGTACACCGGCGGCGTGCCGGCGGCCGGATAGCCGTACGCGGTCTGCACGAAACCGACCTCGGTCGCATCGGCCCCGGCGAACAGGTGGCCGCCCCGCGTCGCGGCCGCGGTGGCCGCATTCTCGAAGGTGATCGGCGCGCCGGTGTCGACGAGCTCGTAGTAGTGGTTGTTCGCGGTGTTGAAGAGGATCGTGCGTTCGCCCGCGTCCAGGGTGTTGTCGGCGTCGGCGTCCTTGAAGTAGATCTTCGTGCCGGCCGGGGCGCCCGAGGCTTCGACGAAGCCGGTCGGGACGGTGCTCGGCGCGGGGGCCGGCGGCGGCGAGGCGGGCGGGGGCGAGGCGGGCGGCGGCGCCGCGGGCGGTTGCGCGGCGGCCGGCGGCGAATCGTCGGAACTGCTGTTGTTGCCGATCGCGACGGCTGCGCCGATGCCAAGCAGCGCGAGGCCGCCGATCGCCCAGCCCGACAGCCCGCCGCCTTCGGCGGCGGCTTCGGCCGCCGGCGCCGGCGTGGTCGCCGCGGCGGCGTCGGTGGCGGCCGGGGCCGCTGCGCCTGCATCGGCAGGGGCGGGCGTGGCAGCCGAATCGGTCTTCGAGTCGCTCGTCGCCTGCGCGAGTTCGCCGATGCTCGCACCGATCGGTGCGGCGGTGGGGGCGACGGCGGTCGTCGTGACGGTGTCGGCATCGGCCACGGCGTCGACCTTCACGTCGTCGTCGACCGCGCGCGTCGGCCGCGACGCGGCATCCGGCGCCTGAGCCGTTGCGGCGGCGTCGACGACGACGGCGTCGGCCAGCGGTGTGATGTCGACGAGCTGCGCGCCGGCGGCGACCGCCTGATCGGCCACTGCCCGCGTGACTGCCTTGACT
This sequence comes from Lautropia sp., assembly GCA_050248115.1. GTDB lineage: Bacteria > Pseudomonadota > Gammaproteobacteria > Burkholderiales > Burkholderiaceae_E > Lautropia. The sequence goes on along the minus strand of JBFWSZ010000001.1, from coordinate 588,146 downwards.
TGAGCAACCATTTTTATGTTTTCCTCAGAATGAGCGGTGGTTTCCGCGAACCGGGCACCGTCGGCGGCATGGGCGTCTCGCCGCGACCTTGGGAACCCTTGCGGCGATGGTCGCACGCGGGTCGGGGCGCGTCAGCCGCGCGTACGTCAAGTGTCGGATCGCCGCGCCAGATGGTGCATTGCGGGTCGCGATGCGCGCGACGTTCGTTGTTGGTGTGCAACGAATGCGCGACCTGCGCGGCTGCGCTTGGCGCGATTGCAGGCGCCGTATCATCGGCGCATGAATTCGATCCCGGTCCCGAATGTCGCCGTCGCTGCTTAGGCTCAAGACGCTCGCGCACGATACCGGCCGCTGGTTCATCCGGCTGGTCGTCGGGTCGCTGCTGTTCGCGATCGGCGTCGGCGGACTCGGCTATGCGGGCGCGCGCTGGTACTTCTGGCCGCGGCTCGACAGCATCGCGACTGCCCGCGTCGGCGAGATCGAGCGCCGGGTCGGCGCGCCGGTCGCCTGGCAATCGATCGCGACCGACTGGGAGGGGCTGCGGCCGTCGGTCGACGTCCGCGGCCTCGCGATCGGCACCGGCGACGGTGCGATCCGGGTCGAGCGCGCGGTGGCGACGCTGTCGCTCGTCGCGCTGATGACCGGCAGGTCGGGTCTGCACGACCTGCGGCTCGACCGGCCGGTGCTGCCGCTGGTGCGCGACGGCGGCGGCCTGCGCGTCGCGGCGCTCGCACCGTCGGGCGGGGCCGGCGCCAGAGGGTCGGGCGCCGGCGATACCGCCGCCGCGCTGGCCGCGGTGACCGATCTGCGCGTCGGCGAGGCGACGGTGCTCGTGTCGGGCGGCGACGGCGCGGACCGGCGCTTCGAGCGCGTCGACCTGGTGATGAAGAGCCGGGGCCGGCTGCACGAATTCCGGCTGGACGTCGGTGCCGCGCCGGGGCTCGCCGGCCCGCTGCATCTCGAGGGCGACGTGCTCCGGCCGCGCTGGCCGGACGACGACGACTGGCGCCGCTGGGACGCCCGCGCCCGGCTGCGTGGCGCCAAGGTACAGGCCGCACCGCTTCTCGCCGAGGCGCTGCGCGTCGCGCCGGCGCTGCTCGAGCGCCTGCCGGGCGTACGGCCGGCGGGGCTGGGTGGCGAGCTGGATGTCGACCTGACGCTCGATTTCAGGAACGGTCGCTTCGACAGCGGCCGCGTCGCGCTGCTGAGCGACGCACTCGCGCTGCCGCTGCCCCCCGCCCCGACCGCACCGGCCGCGCCAACGCGGTCCTCGACGTCGGCCCCGCCCAAGCCGATCGGGCCCGTCGCACCGCCGACGTCGCGCGCTGCCGGCGCACCGCCCGCACCGGCCGGCGACGTGCTGGCGCTGACGCGCCTGGCGCTCGACCTTCGCTGGCGCCACCAGCCCGACGGCACCCTCGGCGTCGAGCTCCCGACGCTGCTCGCGCAGGGCGCCGACGGTTTCTCGGTGCAGGCGCAACCGTCGCAGAGCGACGCGAGCTTCGACGCGGCGAGCGGCGAGCTGCAACGCATCGCGCTCAGGCTCGATCACGCGGAGCTCGCGCCGCTACTCGCGGTGGCCCGCCGCGTCGCGCCCGGCCCGGCGCTCGCGCGGATCTCGACGCTCGCCGGCCGGGCGAGCGCCACCGCCTTCGACTGGCGTGTCGGCGAACCGTGGCGCACGAAGAGCGCGTTCGAGCGCCTCAGTCTCGCGCTGACGCCGACCGAGCGCGAACTCGCCCGTCCCGACAAGCCGCGGCTGCCGGGCGTGGCGCGGGTCGCCGGCAACATCGAAGCGACCGCCCACGGCGGATACCTGCAGCTGCGCGGGCCGCAGGAGGCGTTGCGCACCGGGCAGGGCGCCGCGCAGGGCGCTTCACGTGTCGCCGCGGGTGCCGGCGGTGCGGCTGCCGCGTCCGCGGTGCTGCGATTGGACGGCGCGCTGATGGAGCCCGAGGTCGAGCTGTCCGAACTGGATGCGGCGCTGCGCTGGCGCCTGCGCGAGGCGCAGGGCCTGCCGATGATCGACGTCGACATCGAGCGCTTTCGCTTCGCGAACGCCGATCTCGCGGGGCGTCTCGAGGGGCGCTTCGTCGACGAGCCGAACGCGCCCGGTGCCGTCGACCTCACCGCGTCGCTCGACCGCGGTGCCGCCCGACGCCTGTGGCGCTACCTTCCGAGGCGGCTGCCCTCGGATGTGCGCAACTGGGCGCGCGGTGCCTTCGAGTCGGGCCGCATCGAGCAGCTGTCGTTCCGCCTCAACGGGCCGCTCGACCCGTTTCCGTATCGCGGCGCCGACGCCGGCAAGGGCGAGTTCAGGGTCGACGGCCGGTTCCGCGACGTGCTGTTGAGCGCCGCCCCCGGCTGGCCGGCGCTGCATCGAAGCGACGGCGAGTTCCGGATCGAACGCGCCGCGCTGCAGTTCTCGATCGACAAGGCCGAGGTCCCGTCGGCGACGATCGGTCCGGTCAGGGGCAGGATCGCCGACCTCGGCGACGCGACGCTCGAGCTCGAGGGCCGGGCCGAAGGCGACGCCGACGCGTTCGTGCGCTACGTCAACGCCAGCCCGCTCGTCGCCGACCTCGGTGCGCTGACCCGCCCGCTGAAGGCCGAGGGACCGACGGCGCTTGCGCTGCGGCTGGTGCTGCCGATCGGCGATGCGCCGCGCGAGCGCGCCGCGCCGTCGCCCGTCGTCGTCGACGGCAGCCTGCAGTTCGACGGCGCGACCCTCGCCTTCGTCGAGGGCCTGCCGCCGCTTCACGACGTCCGCGGCACGGCCGAGTTCCGCGCCGACAGCCTGCGGCTCGCCGGCGTCCAGGCCCGGCTGCTCGACGAGCCCGTCGTGGTCGACGCGCAGACGCTCGGCGAAGGCCGCACGCGCGTCTCGCTCGCCGGCGGGGTGAGCGCGAAGGGCCTGCGCACGCTGTCCGACGATCCGCTCACCCGGCGGCTGCAGGGCTCGACCACCTTCAGCGCGGCGATCGAATTCGATCGCGTCGGCATGCGCCTGTCGCTCGACAGCGATCTCGCCGGTCTCGGCAGCGCGCTTCCGGCGCCGCTCGCCAAGCCCGCGGCGGCCGCCTGGCCGCTGCGCATCGACGTCGTTCCGGCTCCGGCCGGCAAGGACGGCGGGCCGGCCCAGCGCGATCGGATCGAGGCGTCGCTCGGCGGCGCAGCGCTGCGGCTGATCGCGCAGCGCGACCGGGCGAGCCAGCGGCGCTCGCTGCAGGTGACGCGCGCGGCGATCGCGTCCAACCGCGCGCCGACGCTGCCGGCGCAGGGCCTCGCGATCCAGTACGTCGGCCAGCGGATCGACGTCGACGCGTGGCGCGCGGTGTTCGAGCCCGGCGCCGGCGACGTCGCGGCGGGGGCCGAGCACCCGAGCGGCGACGGCGCGTTTGCGCCCGCGTTCTCGGCGATTCCGACCGAGGTGTCGATCCGCGCGGGCTCGATGCGCATCTTCGATCGCGACCTGAACGCGGTCGACCTGAGCGCGCGACGACGCGCGGAGCACTGGACCGCGCAGGTCCGGGCGCAGGAGCTCGTCGGCGCCTTCGACTGGGACGAAAGCGCGCTCAGGAATCGCGAAGGCCGCCTGGTGGCGCGCTTCGGCCGACTCGAGATCCCGAAGTCGCAGCGCGAGGCCGTCGCGTCGCTGCTGCAGGCCGGGCCGCGGACGCTGCCCGCGCTCGACATCACCGCCGAGACGCTGGTGCTGGGCGGAGCGAACCTCGGCCGGCTGGAACTGCTCGCGACCAACCACGAGGGCACCTGGTCGCTCGACACCCTCAGGCTCGGGTCGCCGGCCGCGCAGTTCGAGGCGACCGGACGGTGGCGCGAACAGACGGAGCTGGATTTCCGGCTTCGCATGGGCGACGTCGGCGCGCTGCTCGCGCAGCTCGACTTCGAGGGCGTCGTGCGCGACGGGAAGGGCGAGCTGTCGGGGCAGCTGCGCTGGCGGGGCTCGCCGCTGGGCCTCGACCCCGCGAGCCTGTCGGGGCGGATCGAGCTCGCGGTGAGGGAAGGGCAGTTCCTGAAGGTCGAGCCGGGCGCGGCGAAACTGATCGGCGTGCTGAACCTGCAGGCGCTGCCCAAGTTGATGTCGCTCGATTTCCGCGACCTGTTCGCGCAGGGCTTCTCGTTCGACGAACTGCGCGGGAGCGCGGCGATCGCCGAGGGCATCGCGCGCACCGACAGTCTCGCGATGCGCGGGCTGCAGGCCGTCGTGCAGATCAAGGGCCAGGCCGACCTCGCCCGCGCGACGCAGGACCTGACGGTGACGGTGCTGCCCGAGCTCAACGGCGGGCTGGCGTCGCTGGCGTATGCGGCGATCATCAATCCGGCGGTCGGCCTGGGCGCGTTCCTCGCGCAGTCGATCCTCAGCCCGTCGTTGTCCAGGGCGCTGGCCTACGAGATCGACATCAAGGGGTCGTGGTCCGACCCCGAGGTCACGCAGCGAAAGCGCGAGCGCATCGGGCCGCCGCAGGGTCAGTGAGCCGTCGATCGCGCCGCGTGCGGGCATGCGCGTCGATCGCGCGCGAACGTTCATAATGAGGGCATGACTCCGTCGATCCGCCCATGAACCAGCCTGCCACCCGCACGCCCGGCGAGCCGGTCAAGGTCGCCGCGCTGCAGATGGTGTCGGGCCCCGACGTCGCGGCGAACCTGGCCGCTGCCGAGCGCCTGATCGCGCAGGCCGCGTCGCAGGGTGCGCGCATCGCGCTGCTGCCCGAGTACTTCTGCATCATGGGCAATCGCGACACCGACAAGGTCGACGCGCGCGAGGCGCCTGGCGGGCCGATCCAGACCTTCCTCGCCGGCAGCGCCGCGCGCCACCGGATCGCGATCATCGGCGGCACGGTGCCGCTGGTGGCCCCGCGCGCCGGTCGCGTCATCAATACCTGCCAGGTCTACGATGCCGACGGCAGGCACCTCGCGCGCTACGACAAGATCCACCTCTTCGGCCTGGACCGCGGCGGCGAGCGCTTCGACGAATCGGCGACGATCGTCGCCGGTCGCACGCCGGTCGTCTGCGACATCCCGGTCGACGCGACCCGGCTGCTGCGCACGGGGCTGTCGATCTGCTACGACCTTCGCTTCCCGGAACTCTACCGCCGCATGGCGCCGTGCGACCTGATCGTCGTGCCCTCGGCCTTCACCCACACGACCGGCGCGGCGCACTGGGAACTGCTCCTTCGCGCGCGCGCGGTCGAGAACCAGTGCTACGTGCTGGCGGCCGCACAGGGCGGCCGCCACCCGAGCGGGCGCCGCACCTGGGGCCATTCGATGCTCGTCGATCCCTGGGGCGAGGTCGTCGACGTCCTGCCCGAGGGCGAGGGCGTCGTCTGCGCCGAGATCGACCCTGCCCGCACCGCCGAGATCCGCGCGGCACTCCCCGCGCTGCGACATCGCGTGCTGTGAGCCGCCCGAACCCCGTGCGCCGAGCGTACGGTCCATCCGACGAATCCCGCATGTCCGACACGAGAGACCGATGAACCTCAACGATCCCGCACTCAGCCACCTTGCCGTCGCCCGCGCGACGCTGCTCGAGCCCTACGACCTGAGCGAGGCCGATCTCGGCCGGGCGATCGGCACGATCTTCGAGCACCGGGTCGACTACGCCGACCTCTATTTCCAGTACACGCGTCACGAGGGCTGGAGCCTCGACGAGGGCATCGTCAAGTCGGGCAGTTTCTCGATCGAGCAGGGGGTCGGCGTGCGCGCGGTGTCGGGCGACAAGACCGCGTTCTCCTATTCGGACGAGATCAACGCCGCCGCGCTCGACTCGGCGGCACGCGCGACGCGCACGATCGCGCGCGCCGGCACCCAGCGCACGGTGCGCGTACCGCCCGGTCGCGACCGTCGCGAGGCGGTCGCCGGCCATCGCCTCTACCCGAAGGCCGACCCGATCGCGTCGATGGACGCGGCGCAGAAGGTCGGCCTGCTGCAGAAGATCGAGACGCTCGCGCGCAAGCGCGACCCGCGAGTCGTCCAGGTGATGGCGGGGCTCGCGGCAGAGCACGACATCGTGATGGTGATGAGATCGGACGGCGTGATGGCGGCCGACGTGCGACCGCTGGTGCGGGTGTCGGTGCAGGTGATCGCCGAACAGGGCGGACGGCGCGAGCAGGGGCACGCCGGCGGGGGCGGGCGCTACGACCTGTCGTATTTCACCGATGCAATCATCGAGCGCTATGTCAACGAGGCGATCGGCGCGGCGCTCACCAACCTCGAGTCGCGTCCGGCGCCCGGCGGCGTGATGAGTGTCGTGCTCGGGCCGGGCTGGCCGGGTGTGCTGCTGCACGAGGCGGTCGGCCACGGCCTCGAGGGCGACTTCAACCGCAAGAAGTCCTCGGTGTTCGCCGGGCGCATCGGCCAGCGGGTCGCGGCGAAAGGCGTGACCGTCGTCGACGACGGCACGATCAAGGACCGGCGCGGCTCGCTGAACATCGACGACGAGGGCAACCCCACGCAGGCCAACGTGCTGATCGAGGACGGCGTGCTCAGGGGCTACCTGCAGGACACGCTGAACGCCCGGCTGATGAAGGTGCCGGTGACCGGCAACGGGCGTCGCGAGTCCTTCGCGCACCTGCCGATGCCGCGCATGACCAACACCTTCATGCACGGCGGCGACCTGCATCCGAAGGAGATCATCGCGTCGCTCGAGCGCGGCATCTATGCCGCGAACTTCGGTGGCGGGCAGGTCGACATCACCAACGGCAAGTTCGTGTTCTCGGCGTCCGAGGCGTACTGGGTCGAGAACGGCAAGATCAAGTATCCGGTCAAGGGCGCGACGATCATCGGCAACGGCCCCGACGCGCTGACGCGCGTGACGATGATCGGAAACGACATGAAGCTCGACTCCGGGGTCGGGGTCTGCGGCAAGGACGGCCAGAGCGTGCCTGTCGGCGTCGGCCAGCCGACGCTGCGCATCGAGGGCCTGACCGTCGGGGGGACCGCCTGATGTCCGTGCGCGCGCTCGCCGCGGCGGCCGTGTCGGTCGCGATGCTGCTCGCAGCGCCCGCCGCGCGGGCGCTCGACCTGTCGTCGATCTCCAGCGCCGATGCCGTCGGCGGACTGCGCGAGACGCTCGAGCGAAGCGCCGCCGCGGCCGTCGGCAAGCTTGGCGCCGCGGACGGTTTCCTGTCCAATCCGAAGGTGAGGATCCCGCTGCCGGACGGCCTGAAGCAGGCCGAGAAGCTGATGAGGTTCATGGGCCGGCAGAAGCAGTTCGACGAACTCGTCGCCGGCATGAACCACGCGGCCGAGCAGGCGATGCCGCAGGCCAGGCCGCTGCTCGTCGACGCGGTCAAGCGGATGAGCGTCACCGATGCGAAGGCGATCATCGGCGGTGGCGACGACTCGGTCACCCGCTTCTTTCGCGACAAGACCGACCGCCAGTTGCTCGATCGCTTCCTGCCGGTCGTCAAGCAGGCGACCGACGGGCTCGGGCTCGCGCAGCAGTACAACGCGCTCGCCGGGCAGGCGGCGTCCCTGGGCGTGATCGGCGCCGGCGACGCGAAGATCGAGCAGTACGTCGCGCGCAAGGCGATGGACGGATTGTTCGTGATGATCGCCGACGAGGAGCGCGCGATCCGCAAGGATCCGGTGGGAACCGGGTCTGCGCTGCTCAGGAAGGTGTTCGGCGGCAACTGACGATCCCCGCGGCGCACCGACCTGCGCCGGTCGTGCCGCGCCGTTCGTGCCGCGCCAAGCGGTCCGCGCCGTTCGTGTACGGACTATCGCGCGGATGCAACCTTTTGTGCGACTGTCGCGCCCCCCGAGCCGACATCGGGTAATCTGCCCGTCCGGGGCGCGAGCGGAGGCCCCGTCCACCGTCCCGCCGCAGGCCCTGGTGCTTCCGGGCATGCGGCATGCGTTGCGATGCCTGCCGATGAATTCGCCGAGACAACCGATACCGCCGATGCCGGCAGAAGATGATCGACGCGACGCCCTGCGCGTGCGTCTCGCGGCGTTGATGCCCAGGCTCTGGCGCTTCGGCATTGTCCTCACCGCCGACGGGGAGGGTGCCGCCGACCTCGTGCAGGCGGCTTGCGTGCGCGCGATCGGACGCGCCGATGTGCAGACCGACGCCGATGCCGCGAGCGACGGCGATGCGCTCGCGCTGCGGCTGATGACCTCGATGCGGGTGATCGCGGCGAGCGAGCAGCGGGATGCGTCGGTCCGTCATCGGCTCGCGCTGCTGGACGGGCTTCGCCGCGTGAGACGCCCGCATGGCGTCCGGCCTGCCGGCGATCCGGAAGGGGGGCGATTCGCGCCGATCCGGGCGCTGCCGCAATGGCATCGTGTCGCCGTCCTGCTGGTCGGGGTCGAGGGCTTCGACATCGACGACGCCGCGCAGGTGCTCGGCGTGCCGGTCGGCGTCCTGACGCGACGGCTGGCGGCTGCGCGGGGCGCCGAGCGTGCGATTCGGGCGCCTCGCGTGCCCCGGTTGATCGGGCCGCGTCGGCCGGTTGCAGGTGCCGGCGTGTCGCTGAGGCGAAGACTGGCCGACTGACGCCGGCCGCGACCGTCTGCGGGCAACGCGAATGGCAGCAGGGCCGATGGCATGAAGCGCAGCGACGTGAGCGATGCGGAACTCCTTCTGCTGATCCGGGGTGAACTCGGGACCGGGCGCGCGAACTGGCTGCGTGCGCAGATCGCGGCCGATGCCGACCTGGCCGAACGTCACGCGGCGCTCGAACTCGTCCACCTCGATCCGTCCAGGGCGATGTTCGAGGGGCTGCTCGGGCAGGCACCGGCCGATTCGATGCGACGACGCTTCGACATCGAGGCGACTCGCGCACCGCCGGCGCCCGCGGGCGCCGGCGACGATCCGGGCGCCGGGCGCCCCGTGCCGCCGTCGACGTCCAGGCCGATCGGCACGCCGCCCCTCGCGCAGGCCGGCGCCGCCGGGGCGCCCGGCCCGCTGGGCGCACCGGGCGCCGGTGTGCCGGGCGCGCAGGCCTTCGGCACTCCCCGGACGCCGATGCCCGACACGCGTGCCCCGCTCGGCGCGGCGTCTAGACCCCCGCGGCGACCGTGGTGGCGGCGCACCGCGCCGGTCGCGTTCGCCGCGCTGTGCGTCGCAGCCGCGGTCGGGCTGAGCGGATGGGTCGGCGGCCTGCCGGCGACCGACTGGCGCGACGTCATGGCGCTCTCGCATCGGCGCTACACCGCGCTCACCTTCAGCGATATCGCGCCGCCGCCGGGCGAGGCGGCCCGCGTCGCCGCGCAGCTCGGCAGACTCTCGGGCCTGCGCGTCGAGGTGCCGGACCTCACCGGGAGCCGCTTCGCGTTCAAGCGCGGGCAGTTGCTGCGCGCCGACGACCGGCCACTCGTGCAGCTCGATTACCTGAGCGACACCGGCGAGCCGCTGGCGATCGCGATCGTCCGGGCCGACGGTGGCGACCATCCGCTGGTCTTCGAGCGGCGCCACGGTCGGAACACGGCCCTGTGGACGCGGCGTGGCGTCTCGACGATGGTCGTCGGCGACCTGCCCGACGACCGGTTGCGAACGATCGCCCGCCTGAGCGGGGCGAAGTCCTGAGCACACGCCGCGGCGCGTCGCGGTGCACGCCGCGCGCGGGCCGACGTCAGGGACGGCGCCCCAGGTAGAGCCGGTCCGACCAGGTCGCGAGCCACTGCGGCCGGTACGCGACGAAGATCGCGGCGAACATCCCGGTCATGAACGCGTCGCCCCAGGCCATCAGCCAGTGCGCGACGTGCGAAGGCAGCGCAGTCGGCAGCGTGGGGGCGGGCAGCAGCAACGAGTGGATGACGCTCGCGACGAAGATCGCGACCGCGGTCCCGAGGAAGCCGCGCCCGAGGATGTACAGGAAGGGGTTCATGCCGATCCAGCGGCGCAGCGCGATGCCGACGCCGAGTGCGAGCGACGCCGGCACGATGCCGCTCCAGACGAGCTGCCCGAGCAGCGCCTGCGGCGACGATGGCACGATCAGCGCCGACAGCGCGGTGATCGCGGTGAGCGCGAGCACCGCGATCGGCCAGCCGAGCATCAGCGCGACCAGGCACGCGCCCGACAGTTGCACGGGCAGCGGCATCGTCGCCATGCGGGGCACCGACCACAGCCAGGGCAGCAGCACGAGGCACGCGAGCGTCGGGCTCAGGAAACGGTCGACGTCGGCACGCGAGCGCACGAGGCGCCACGGCCGCGCCAACAGCGCCAGCGACCATGCGAGGGCGAGCAGCACGCCGTCTATCAGCATTCGAGGGCTCCTGCGCGGTGACGCACCGGCACGGTCGACGGGGCGCGGGCCGATGCGCACGTCGATGCGCGCACACGAGCGGGAATCGTGCCCGAACGCACCACCCGGGGCGCGTTCGGGCCCACACCGCCGGCAGGGTCTCGCGCGCCCCCAGGCGGCCGCAAGCCGTTCAGCCGGCCTTCAGCGTCTCGTCGAGCCGGTGGAGCGTCCGGTACGCCGGCAGCACCTTCGATACGCTGGCGTTCGGCTCGCGCTGCTCGCGGATCGCGGCGAAGAACTCGCGGTCCTGCAGCTCGATGCCGTTCATCGACACGTCGACGGTCGAGACGTCGATGGGGTTTTCCTTCCCGTCGAACAGGTCGTCGTAGCGCGCGAGGTAGGTGCCGTTGTCGCAGATGTACCGGAAGAAGGTCCCGAGCGGGCCGTCGTTGTTGAACGACAGGCTGAGCGTGCAGAGCGCGCCGCCGGGCGTGCCCATCTGCACCGACATGTCCATCGCGATGCCGAGCTCGGGATGCATCGGTCCCTGCATCGCGTGGACGCGGTCGGCGACCTCGCCGGTCTGGTACTGGAACAGGTCGACGGTGTGGCAGGCGTGGTGCCACAGCAGGTGGTCGGTCCAGCTGCGCGGCTCGCCGAGCGCGTTCATGTTCCGGCGCCTGAAGAAGTAGGTCTGCACGTCCATCTGCTGGACGCGCAGCTCGCCCTTCGCGATGCGCCGGTGGATCCACTGGTGGCTGGGGTTGAAGCGGCGCGTGTGTCCCGCCATCGCGACCAGCCCGGTCTCCTGCTGCACGCGCACCAGCGCCTCGGCGTCGGCAAGGCTGTCGGCCATCGGGATCTCGACCTGCACGTGCTTGCCCGCCTTCATGCACTGGATCGCCTGCGCCGCGTGCATCTGCGTGGGCGTGCACAGGATCACCGCGTCGACGTCCTTGCGCCCCAGGCTCTCGGCGAGGTCGGTCGTCGCGTGCGCGATGCCGTACTTCTCGGCGACCGCCGACGTCTGCTCGAGCCGGCGCCCGACGAGCGACGTGATCTCCACGCCGTCGATGTTGGCGATGCCTTCGATGTGCTTGACGCCGAACGCGCCGGCGCCCGCGATGCAGACTCTCATGCGTGGTTCTCCAGGATCAGGTGGCCGACGGCGGTGTTCGATGCCGGCACGTGGTAGAAGCGGTGGCGGCGGGTCACGGTCTCCTGCATCGCGCCGCGAGCGATCAGCCACATCACGAGCTCGATCCCCTCGCTGCCCGCCTCGCGCACGTACTCGATGTGCGGCTTCTCGGCGAGCGCTGCCGGTTCGGTCACGATGCGGTCGAGGAAGTCGTTGTCGAAGGCCTTGTTGATCAGGCCGGCGCGCGGACCCTGCAGCTGGTGACTCATGCCGCCGGTGCCCCAGACCTGGACGTTCAGGTCCTCGTCGAAGGACTCGATCGCGCGCCGCAGCGCGCGGCCGAGCGCGAAGCACCGGCGGCCGGTCGGCGGCGGGTACTGCACGACGTTGACCGCGAACGGGATCACCCGCACCGGCCACGCGTCGGGCTGGCCGTACATCAGCGACATCGGCACCGTGAGGCCGTGGTCGACGTCCATCCGGTTGACGATGGTCAGGTCGAACTCGTCGAGGATCAGCGACTGCGCGATGTGCGCGGCGAGCGCCGGGTGGCCCTCGACCATCGGCACCTTGCGCGGCCCCCAGCCCTCGTCGGCCGGTGCGAAGCGGTCGGCGCAGCCGATCGCGAAGGTCGGGATCATCTCGAGGCTGAATGCCGACGCGTGGTCGTTGTAGACCAGGAACACGACGTCGGGCCGGTTGTGCCTGGCCCACTCGCGCGAAGGCTCGTAGCCGGCGAACAGCGGCTTCCAGTAGTCCTCGGTCGTCCTCGCGTTGTCGATCGCCGCGCCGATCGCCGGCACGTGCGAGGTGAAGACGCCTGCGGTGATGCGGGCCATCTATTTGGCTCCCTGCGGGGTTTCGCCGATGCGCCGGTTGCCCTCGGGCGAGCGGCCGCCGTCGATCATCATCTGGCGGTACTGCGGCTGCGTCATGCCGGTCATCGACGAGGCGGCGAGTTCGAAGCTCTGGCCGTCGGTCGAGAAGATCTTCGCGAGGAAGTAGATGTTGCCGCCGAGCGAGATCAGGCGGTTGTAGTCGCGCGCGAGGACGCCCGCCTTCTGCTCGTCGGTCATCGGGAAGCGGTCGAGGTACGCGCGTTCGTCGGCCTTGAACGCCTCGCGGTTCTCCGCCTTCATCAGCGACATGCAGAACTGGTTCAGCTGGAATCCCTTGCGGGACATGTCGGCGTCGAAGATCGTCGTGCCCGGGATGTCGAGATAGGGCTTGTGCAGTGCCATGGTCACTCCGGCCAGTACAGTCGCATCGGGTTGTCGACCAGCAGCCGCTGCTGCGCAGCCGCGGTCGTCGCGATGCGGGGGATGAAATCGACCAGCTTGCCGTCGTCGGGCATGTGGCTCTTGAGGTTCGGGTGAGGCCAGTCGGTGCCCCAGATCACGCGGTCGGGAAAGGCGTCGACCAGGTGGCGCGCGAAGGGCACGACGTCGTCGTAGGCGGGTGGCCCCGACACGCTCAGGCGTTCGGGGCAGGTGACCTTCGACCACACGTTCGGTCGCTCGTGCATCAGCCTGACGAAGCGCTGGAACTCGGGTCCGTCGACCGGCTTCGTCACGTCGGGCCGACCCATGTGGTCGACGACGACGATGGTCGGCAGCGTCGTGAAGAAATCCCACAGCTGCGGCAGGTCGACGGCCTCGAAGTACACGACGACGTGCCAGCCGAGCGGCGCGATCCGCGCCGCGATCTCGGCCAGCGTCTCGCGCGGCGTGAAGTCGACCAGCCGTTTGACGAAGTTGAAGCGCACGCCGCGCACGCCCGCCTCGTGCATCTCGCGCAGTTCGGCGTCGCCGACCTCGCGACCGACCGAGGCGACGCCGCGCGCCATGCCGTTCGAGGCACGCAGCGCGTCGACCATCGCCCGGTTGTCGTTGCCGTGGCAGGTCGCCTGCACGACGACGTTGCGCGCGAAGCCCAGTCGGTCGCGAAGCGCGAACAGCTGGAACTTCGACGCGTCGCAGGGCGTGTACTTGCGCTGCGGCGCGAACGGGAATTCGGCCTCGGGCCCGAACACGTGGCAGTGGGCATCGACCGCGCCCGCCGGCAGCCGGAACGCCGGCGTCGAGGGGTTCGGGTGGAACGGGAGCCAGTCCTTGTCCATCGGCATCGGGTCAGTCCTCGGTTTTCGGTGGCTGCGGCTTCAGCGTCTTCAGGATGCGGTCGGCGTCGACTCGCCAGTCGCTGCGCGCCTCGTCCTTCGAGCCCATCGCGCCGGCGTCGGTGAGATCCGCCACCCACGCCTGACGCGCGGCGGTGCCGGCCGCCGACCACGGCTCGAGGCCGACCTCGCGCACCGTCTGCGCGGCCTCGCGCATCTCCTCGGCCCGGCGCCGGCCGTGCTGCACGACGCGCTGGAAGAAGTAGCTGCCCTGCTTCTCCCAGTCGATGCCCGGAAAGGTCTCGGCGAGCGACGCGAGGACTTCGCGCTCGACGCCGTAGGCGCGCGCCGCGGTGAAGCTCTCGATCACCATCGCCTCGAGTCCCTTGATCATCACGCTGCGGCACATCTTGGTTGCCGACGCGACGCCGAGCCGGTCGGAGGCGACCTGGGCGGCGAAGCCGAGCGAGTCCAGCAGCGGCAGGAGCCCGCTCGCGTTCGCGCCGCCCAGCAGCAGCGGCGTGGCGATCCGATACGGCGGCACCGAGGTCATCACCGCGCCCTCGACGTAGCGCGCCCCAGCGGCGTCGATCAGCCCGCCGGCAGTGCGCTTCGCGCCGGGCGACGCCGAATTGAAGTCGAGGAACCACGCGCCGGGGCGGATCGCCGGTGCACAGGCCTCTGCGACCGGCACCGCCTGGCTCGCCGTCACGGCCGAGATCACCAGGTCGGCGTCGGCGACCAGCGACGCGTGCGAGGTCGCGAGGTGCACCCGGTGCGTCCGCGCGTGGTCGCGCAGCGGTGCCTCGGCGGCCCCGCCGAGCTTGATGTCGAACGCGGCCACGTCGCGCACGCCCCGCGCGAGCAGGTCCTCGGCGAGGATCCGGTTGACCTCGCCGTAGCCGACGAGCCGGACCTTCAGGTGGACGGGAGGGGCGGTCATGTCAGTCGACGTACTTCAGCCCGGCCTTCGCCAGTGCGCCGCGCATGTCGTACATGTCGAGGCCGAGTTCGCCGGCGGCGAGCCGCTTGCGCTTGTCGGCCTCGTTGTCCTCCCGCGCCTTCGCCGCGTCGGCGACGCCGGATACCACCGCGCGCGGCACGACGACGACACCGTCGTCGTCGGCGACGATCGCGTCGCCCGGGTGCACCAGCGCGCCTGCGCACACGACCGGGACGTTGACCGAGCCGAGCGTCGCCTTCACCGTGCCCTTCGCGCTGATCGCGCGCGAGAACACCGGGAACTTCATCGCGGTCAGGTCGCGCACGTCGCGCACGCCGGCGTCGATCACCAGGCCGCGTCCGCCGCGCGCGCGCACCGAGGTCGCGAGCAGGTCGCCGAACATGCCGTCCTCGTTGTCGGTGGTGCACGCGACGACGAGCACGTCGCCCTCGACGAGCTGCTCGATCGCGACGTGCAGCATCCAGTTGTCGCCCGGCTGCACGAGCACGGTCACCGCGGTGCCGACGAGCTGCGCGCCGGGGTAGATCGGGCGCATGTACGGCTTCATCAGCCCGACGCGGCCCATCGCCTCGTGCACGGTCGCGACGCCGAAGCCGCCGAGGCGGGCGGTCTCGGCGGCGTCGGCGCGTTCGATGCCGCGTCGTACGATGCCCAGGTCGTTCAGGGGTTTCGTCGCCATCAGTGGCCTCTCGTCTTCAGGTATCGGTCCAGGCGCGGGAACACGCGCCGCGCATTGCCCTCGAACACCTTCGCGCGGTCTTCGGCCGACAGGTTGGCGGTGCCGTCGACGTAGCGTCGCGTGTCGTCGAAGTAGTGGCCGGTGCCCGGGTCGATGCCGCGCACCGCGCCGATCATCTCCGACGCGAACAGGATGTTGTCGACCGGAATCACCTTCGTCAGCAGGTCGATGCCCGGCTGATGATAGACGCAGGTGTCGAAGAAGACGTTCTTCAGCAGGTGGTCCTCGAGCGGCGGCAGCTTCATGTCCTGCGCGAGCCCCCTGAAGCGCCCCCAGTGATACGGCACGGCGCCGCCGCCGTGCGGAATGATGAAGCGCAGGCCGGGAAAATCCTTGAACAGCGTCGAGGTCAGGCACTGCATGAACGCGGTGGTGTCGGCGTTCAGGTAGTGCGCGCCGGTCGTGTGGAAGCACGCGTTGCAGCTCGTGCTCACGTGAACCATCGCCGGGATGTCGTGCTCGACCATCTTCTCGTAGATCGGATACCACCAGCGGTCGGAGAGCGGCGGCTCCTTCCAGTGCCCGCCGGAAGGGTCGGGATTGAGGTTGATCCCGACGAATCCGTACTCCTTCACGCAGCGCTCGAGCTCGGGTATCGAGGTCTCAGGGCGCGCGCCCGGGGATTGCGGCAGCATCGCCGCGCCGATGAACCGGTCGGGGAACAGGCGATGCACGCGGTGGATCAGCTCGTTGCAGATCGCAGCCCAGGTCGTGCTCGTCTGCAGGTCGCCGACGTGGTGCGCCATGAAGCTCGCGCGCGGCGAGAAGATCGTCAGGTCCGAGCCGCGCTCCTTCATCAGCTTCAGCTGGTTCTGCTCGATCGACTCGCGCAGCTCGTCGTCGCTGATCTTCAGGTCCGAGGCCTTCGGGCCGGCCGCCGGGTTCGCGAGGTGGTCGATCTGGCGCTTGCGCCAGTCCTCCAGCGCCTTCGGCGCGGTGGTGTAGTGTCCGTGGCAATCGATGATCATGCGGTGGTCCTTGGTTCGTGCGATGCGCGGCCCGCGAGGCCGGGGGTGCCGACCCCCGGATTCTCGCTCGCGCGGGCCCGGATCGGGGACGCACCGGCGGCTATCAGTTATGCCGTGTCGGCATATCCGGCGCCCGGATCGCGCGCTTTCTGAGAAAATGGCGCATGGACCTGCGGCAGATCGAGACCTTCGTGCGCGTTGCCGAGCTCGGCAGCTTCACGCGGGCGTCGGTCGCGCTGGGCGTCGCCCAGCCCGCGCTGTCGCGGCAGGTCCGCAGCCTCGAGCTCGAGTTCCGCCAGGCGCTGCTGCTGCGAAACGGCCGCGGCGTCACGGTCACCGAGGCCGGCCGCGTGCTGCTCGAGCAGGGCCGGGGCGTGCTCCACCAGGTGCAGCGCATCCGGGAAGAGCTCGGCCGCGCCCGCGACTCGCTGGCCGGACGCGTCGTGCTCGGCTTGCCGCCGAGCCTGTCGAAGACGCTCGCGATCCCGCTCGCACGGTCGTTCCACTCGGCGTTGCCGCAGGCGACGCTGTCGATCGCCGAAGGCCTGTCGACGACGATGCAGCAGGCGCTGGTCGCAGGCCGCGTCGACGTCGCGCTGCTGTTCGACGCGGCGCCCGAGCCGGACATCGACGCGCGGGCGCTCGGTGCGCTCGACCTGCTGCTCGTGCGACGTCACGCGAACGGTGCGGCTGCCGTGGGCGCCGGCGCGCCGCGCGCGGTGAGCCTGCGCGAACTCGCCCGACAGCCGCTGATCATCCCGAGCCGCCCGAACGCGATCCGCATGCTGGTCGAGGCGGCGCTGAACGCGATCGGCGCGCAGCCGCGCATCGCGTTCGAGGTCGACGCGGTCGGCGCGATCCCCGACCTCGTCGCCGACGGCCGCGGTGCGGCGGTGCTGACCCGTGGCGCGGTCGACGCCTTCGACGACCCCGCGCGCTTCTCGTTGCGCGGCATCGGCGACCCGCCGTTGCGCTGCCGGCTCTCGCTGGCGGTCAGCGCCCGGCGCCCGCCGACGCGCACGCTCGCACTGGCGTGCGAGCTGATCAGCCGGTGTGCGACCCGGATGCCGGGGGTGCGTCCGATCGAGGAAGCGCGGGGCCGCGCGACAACGGCCGGCAGTCGGGCCCGATGAAGAAGGCCTCGTCGCCGAGCCACGGATCGACGACCCATCCGATGCTCCACGGGTGCGCGAAGAACGCCCGCTGCGTTCGGCGATCGGTTTCGCTGAAGAACGCGGTCAGGCCGGGATGACTGTGATACCAGCCGACGATCCGCTCGCCGGGCGCCATCGCGCGCTGCGCCGCCTGCCACACCGAGGTGCCCATGCGCAGCGACACGCCGGTGGCGTCGGCCTCGTTCGCCGGCACCGCCCGGTGGATGGCGACGTGCGCGACGCGCTGCGGGCTCGCGTCGCGCGGCGGATACGCGTAGGCGACGCCGATCAGCAGCCCGCCGAGTTCGGTCGCGGCGCTCGCGAGGTGCGCGCGCACGACCGCGTCGGCCTGCGGGGCGACGTGCAGCTCGGGCGCCTCGCCGCGACCCTCGACGCACGGCAGCGGCGCGCTTTCGCTGGTGTCGGTCCAGCGGATCGGCATCTCAGCGCGTCGCGTTCACGTCTGCACCTCGACGTCGCGACGGCACGCCGGGCACGCGACGACGCCGCGCCGCCCGGGCGGCAGCCGAAGCCCGGTGCCGCAGGCCGGACAGCGCACGACGACGCGCTCGGCCTCCCACGAGACGAGGTCGGTCGGGAAGGTCGCCGGCTCGCTGGCGCGCCGCGCCAGGTACCAGTTCGCCGCAGTCCGATTCGCCGGCGACGCCGGGTTCACGTGCGCGGCATCCCAGGTCAGCAGCCGGCCGATGCGCATCACCAGCAGGTCGAGGCCTTCGGACTGGACCCACTTCTCGCCCTGGCACACGGTGCCGTTGGGGAACACGTTCGGATGGAAGACCGGCGACTCGACGACGACCACCGGCCGCTCGAACGGATAGCGTGCCGGCAGGTCGATGCGCAGCGCCACCGCGCCGGCGGCCTCGGCGGCGCCCCGGTACTGCGGCCCCGTCACCGTGCGCACCGTCAGCGCGACGCGGATCGGCGTTCCGGGCGCCGGCGACGCCGACACGACGGTCAGCCTTCCGGCACTGCGCGCGGCAAGCGCGTGCAGCCGTTGCACGTCCGCCTGCCGGCGCAGCTGGTGCGCGGACGCCATGTCTCCTAACCCGCGACCAGCACCGGCTGCACCTCGAGCACGTCGCCGTCCTTCACCTGCTGCTCGAGCGACTGCGAGGGCGTCAGCACCACGCCGGTGGTGGTATTGACGAGCGTGTAATCCATGTCGCCGGGCAGTGCCCAGTTGTCGACGGCCGCCTGCAGCACGTCGGCGCCGGTGCTGTCTTGCTCGACGGCGATGTCGGCTCGGCGGGTCTGGTCGGCGGTCCGGACGATCAGCTTGCGTTCGCTCATGGGGGTGGCGTTCCTGTGTGGGGGGTCGAAGACCCGTAGGTCGTGTCGACGAGGTGAGGGCCGACGCGCACGAACGCAAGCGGCAGCGGCCGCTCGCCGAATCGCTCGTGCAGCGCGGCCGGATCGACGAGGTCGCGCATCTCGATGCGCACCGCCTCGGCGCCGCATCCGAAGCAGAACGCCGCGGTCTCGTCGACCTTGCGCGCCGGCCTGCCGACGATCGCGCGCGTCGCGTCGGTCGGCCCGCAGTTCGTGCACTCGGCGTGCCAGACGACCGGTTCGGGGAACTCGATCGCCTCCGCCCGCTCGGCCAGCGCGAACCGCGCGAGCTCGCTCGCGGCGCAGAAGGCGTGCGTCGCCGTGGCCGCGCGAGCGGCCGGCGGCGCCCGGCTGCAGACCGGGCACGCGCCGTCGGCCGCGCCGGAGGCGATCCGCGCGGTGCTCGCGTGCCCGGACGCGGTGTCGAGCAGCCAGCGACGGCTCGCGGCCGGCATCGACAGCGCCTGCTGCACCGCCATCGCACCGGCGACGCTGGCGGTGATCGCCGTCGTGGGCACGATCCGCTGCTCGCGGGCGACCCGCGCCAGGCCGCCGCACGAACGCCGCTCGGCCAGCCGCTGGTAGACCGACGGCGGCAGGCCGCACTCGTAGCAGGCCGGTGCGCCGTCGCCTTCGTCGTGCGCCTCGCCACCGGCTGCGTCGGCGGCTGCGCGCGCGGCGCGGCCGAAGGGAAAGGACTCGACGCTCGCGTGCCGCGCGTCGATCGCGGCGTTCACCCAGTCGGTGCCCGCCAGCCAGCACAGCAGGTTGACGCGCAGCCGCGCCTCGAAGTTGTCGAGCGCGCCGATGACCGCGGCGTAGCCGCGCACCGCGCGCGGGCCGAGCGTGTCGTGCACGTCGCCGTCGATCGCGTGCACGGCGACCGCCGGGTCGAGTGCACGCGCGCGGGCGGCGACCGCCCTGGCCTTCGACGCGCCGACGTCGGCCTCGCGCAACAGCACCGAGCGCGTCAGGTTGTGGCGCTCGACCGTGTCGAGGTCGTACACGTCGATCGCGCCGACGCCGAGCAGGCACAGGTTCTTGACCACCTCGTTGCCGATCGCGCCCGCGCCGATCACCGCATAGCGGCTCGCCTGCAGCCGCGACTGCGAGAAGCCGGCGATCGCCCGGTGGCGGCTGTAGCGATCCCCGCCGCGCGCCTCGCGCCGGGGATCGCCGGCCCCGGTACCGTCAGCCGACGCCACCGACCTCGACCGGGATGCGGTGGATGCTGCCGCAGTTCAGGCAGCGCGCGCCGTTCTCGTTCGCAAGCGCGCGCACGCTCGCGACGCCGTAGAAGCTCTGGCAGCCGGCGCAGCGGAACAGCTCGCCCGACGGGTCGAGCGCCGCGCCGGTGAGCGCATCGCGAAGCTGCGCCAGCGCGGCGCGGTCGACGTGCGCGCGCGCGTTCATCGGCGGTGCGTCGTCGGCCCCCGCGGCACGGCGGCCCCGCGGGCGAAAGCGCGGGTCGTCGCGCGAGCGAAGGTTCTCCTGCGCGGTCTTCCACGCGGTGAACAGCGTGACACCGGCGACGGCGAGCCCGAACAGGGCACGAGGCAGCAGCGGATGCAAGGGCGGGACTCCGGATCGGGCGCGCGACGAGACGGCGGCGATGCCTGCGCGGGGTGGCGACGAGCGCAACGAACGCTTGCGTCGCCGCGCGGGTTGACGCTACATTACCCGATCATGCGACGCGACGGGTTCATCCCCTTCCCCCTCTCGTATTTTGCGGGCTTCCGCTTTTACGGCTTTCCTGCCACTGGCGGGTCGAGTCGGGATCGTCGCTGAGCAGCACCGGAAGACACCCCCCGAAACAACCGCCAGTCCGAGAACTGGCGGTTTTTTTTTGCCCGCCGCATCGCGGACCGGCACCAACCAGGAACCGTCTCCATGAGCAAGACCGATGACCTGCGCATCCGCGCAATGAAGGAACTCTCGCCCCCGGCGCACCTGATCCGCGAGTTTCCGGTGTCCGAGGCCGCGGCGGCGACCACGAGCCAGGCGCGCGCCGCGATCCATCGCATCCTCCACGGCATGGACGACCGCCTGCTCGTCGTGGTCGGGCCGTGTTCGATCCACGACCCGCGGGCGGCGCGCGAATACGCCGAGCGCCTCGTCGCGCAGCGCGCGCGCTTCGCCGACCGGCTCGAGATCGTGATGCGGGTCTACTTCGAGAAGCCGCGCACGACGGTCGGCTGGAAGGGGCTGATCAACGACCCGGACCTCGACGGCAGCTTCGACATCAACAAGGGCCTGCGCACGGCGCGCGAACTGCTGCTCGACATCACCTCGATGGGCCTGCCGGCGGGCAGCGAGTTCCTCGACATGATCACGCCGCAGTACGTCGCCGACCTGATCGCCTGGGGGGCGATCGGCGCGCGCACGACCGAGTCGCAGGTGCACCGCGAGCTCGCGTCGGGCCTGTCGTGTCCGGTCGGGTTCAAGAACGGCACCGACGGCTCGGTGCGGGTCGCGCTCGACGCGGTGAAGGCCGCGTCGCAGCCGCACCACTTCCTGTCGGTTACCAAGGGCGGTCATTCGGCGATCGTCTCGACGACCGGCAACGAGGACTGCCACATCATCCTGCGCGGCGGCAGGACGCCGAACTACGATCGGGCGAGCATCGAAGCGGCGTGCCGCGAAGCCGCGGCGAGCGCCCAGGCGTGCCGGCTGATGGTCGACTGTTCGCACGGCAACAGCAGCAAGAACCCGGACAACCAGCTGCTGGTCGCGCAGGACCTCGTCGAGCAGATGAGCGACGGCGAGGCGCGCGTCTTCGGCGTGATGATCGAGAGCCACCTGCAGGCCGGCCGCGAGGACCTGGTGCGCGGGCGGCCGCTCACGTACGGCAAGAGCATCACCGACGGCTGCCTCGGCTGGGAGGCCACCGAGCAGGCCTTGCAGCTGCTCGCCGACGGCGTCACCGAGCGCCGCGTCGCCACCACCGAGTGACGCCCGTGGGTGCTTGCGGGACGTCGGCGTACCGTTCGTCGGCGAAAAGCCCGCAGCAGGCGGGCATCTGTGTGAGGGAAGGCGAAACCCCGGCGGCTTCGCGGGGGCTGCGTGCTGTAATAGCGGCAGGCGAGGAAAGCGCAGCGCAACAGCGAGCGGCACCCCACACGCGACCGGAGGATTTGTCGATGCAGGCCACCACCCAACTGTCGTCTGGATTGAACCAGAACGGCACGCAACAACAGCAGCAGCGATCCAAGGGCAGTCCTCACGAGCGGCTCACGGCGATGGGGCTGACGCCGCTCGGTCGTGCGAGCGAGTACGCCGACGACATCTACGCGCTGATGGCGAAGACGCCGCTGTTCTCGGGTCTGGACATGACCGAGACGCGCACGCTGGGCGCGTTCATGTACGTCTACGACGCGCCGGCGGGGATCACGCTGATCAACGAGGGCGACACCGGCGACTTCATGACGCTGCTGATGAGCGGCATGGTCGACGTGCTTCGCCGCAATCGCTACAACTATCCGTCGCGCATCGCGGTCGCGCATGCCGGCCACGCGCTCGGCGAGATGTCGATGTTCGACGGCGAGCCGCGCTTCGCGTCGTGCGTCACGCTCGAGCAGTGCCGCCTCGCGGTGCTCACGCGCGACTCGCTGATGCTGGTGCTGCAGGACGAGGCGCGCCTGGGCAACAAGATCCTGCTCAAGCTGGTGCAGCTGCTCAGCGACCGGCTGCGCCAGACGAGCTCGAAGCTCGTGTCCTACCTCGAGACCGCGCGCGACAGCTGATCGCGCACGGCGCGACACCGGATCCGCCCGCAGGGCCGCGCCGCAAGCGCGGCCCTCATCGTTTCCAGAGCACGTCGGTGCCGCCCGCCTCGCGATTGAGCACCCGGGCGAGCACGAACATCAGGTCGCTGAGCCGGTTCAGGTAGTGCCGGCAGATCGGGCGCACGGTCTCGGCGGACGTCAGCGCGACGACGCTGCGCTCGGCGCGGCGGCAGATCGTGCGCGAGACGTGCGCGAGCGCGGCGGGCCGGGATCCGCCCGGCAGGATGAATTCCGCCAGTCGCGGCAGCGTCGCGTTCCACCGTTCGAGTGCCTCGTCCAGCCGCAGCACCGCGGCCTGCGGCAGGTTCTCGAAGCCGGGGATGCACAGTTCGCCGCCGAGGTCGAAGAGGTCGTGCTGGATCGCCGTCAGCAGCGTCGCGATCTCCGCCGGCAGTGCTTCGGTCGCGAGCACGCCGATCGACGAGTTGAGTTCGTCGACGTCGCCCATCGCGCACACGCGCAGCTGATCCTTGCGGACGCGGGTGCCGTCGCCGAGTCCGGTCGTGCCGTCGTCGCCGGTCCGGGTGGCGATCCTGGTGAGGCGTTTTCCCATGGCTGGATCCTGTGTGTTGGGTAGGGGCCGACGCGTTCGGGTGGCCGACGGGGTCGGAGCCGGGTGCGAGCAGGATCGAGCATGCTACCGAAGGTCGCGGCGCGCGTCCTTCACGGGGCTCGGACGGCCCCGCAGCGTGCGCGTCGAGGCGCGCTCAGGCGGCCTGCTGTCCGCGGTGCGCCCAGCCGGTCGTGTGTCGCTCGACGTACGAGAACAGCTCGTACATCGCCATTGCCATCACGGCGACGACGACCAGCCCCGCGAACGCGAGCGGCATGCGCAGCGCCGAGCCGGCGGAGATCAGCAGGTAGCCGATCCCCTCGTTGGCCGCGCTCATCTCCGACACCGTCGTGCCGACGAAGGCGAGCGTGATCGCGACCTTCAGCGACGCGAAGAAGTAGGGCATCGACCGCGGCAGGCCGACCTTGATCAGCACGTCGCGTCGCTTCGCACCGAGCACGCGCAGCACGTCCTCCAGCTCCGGTTCGAGCGTCGCGAGCCCGGTGGCGATGTTCACCATGATCGGGAAGAACGAGATCAGGAAGGCGGTGAGGATCGCGGGCCCGATGCCGATGCCGAACCAGACGACGAGGATCGGCACGAACGCGGCCTTGGGCAACGCGTTGAACGCCGTCATCAGCGGGTAGAACGCGACGTAGGCGAGCCGGGACGAACCGATCACGAAGCCGAGCAGCACGCCGACGAGGATCGAGATGGCGAAGCCGACCATCGTCGTCCAGAACGTGCGCCAGGCGTGCGACGCGATGACCGGGAAGTACTCGATCAGCGCCGAGAGGATCGCGCTCGGCGCCGGGAAGATGAAGTCCGAGACCGCGAACACGCGGCAGACGATCTCCCACACGACGAGGATCAGCGCGAGCAATGCGATCGGGGCGAGGGTGCGGGTCCGGCTGTCGATCGTCATCTCAGGTCTTCCTGATCGCGCCGATGCGCTCGCGCAGTTCGAGCACGATGTCGGTGAAGCCCTTCGTGTAGGTGATCGGAAGGTCGCGGGGGCGCGGCAGGTCGATCTCGCGCTGCGCGAGGATCCGCCCGGGCCGCTTGCTCATCACGTAGACGGTGTCCGCGAGGTACACCGCCTCGCGCAGGTCGTGCGTGACGAGGATGACGTTGAAGCGCTGCTCGGTCCACAGGTCGCGCAGCACGTTCCACAGTTCCTCGCGGGTGAACGCGTCGAGCGCACCGAAGGGCTCGTCGAGCAGCAGCATCCTGGGTTCGTGGATCAGCGCACGGCAGATCGACGCGCGCTGCTGCATGCCGCCGGACAGCTGCCACGGGAACTGGTCGCCGTGCCCGTCGAGGCCGACCGTCGCGAGCAGGCGCTTCGCGCGTTCGACGAACTCGGCCCTGCGGGTGCGGAACTGCGACCGGTACGGCTCGACGATCTCGAGCGGCAGCAGCACGTTCTCGAGCGTCGTGCGCCACGGCAGCAGCGTCGGCGCCTGGAACGCCATGCCGACGATCTTCAGCGGCCCGGTGACCGGCGCGCCGTCGATGCGCACCGTGCCGCGGCTCGGCTTGCGCAGCCCGGTCGCGAGCTTCATGAAGGTCGACTTGCCGCAGCCCGACGGCCCGACGATCGCGATGAACTCGCCGTCGCGCGTGCGCAGGTCGATGTCCTCGACCGCGAATTCGCCGCTCGCCTCGAGCGCGTCCGAATACGCGAGCCAGACCTTGTCGAAGTCGACGAAGTGGCCGTCGTCGGCGGTGCGTGAGGGAGTGGGCGTGCCCGCCTGGGCGACGCGCCCGCCGGTCGCGTTCACCGGGCGCTTACTTGAGGATGTCTCGCTGTTCCTTCGTCGGCAGGAACTCGGCGGTGAAGATCGCGGCGGCGTCGAGCCGCTCCTTGAGCTTGTAGGCGTCCGCGACCTGCGAGGTCATCAGCGCGAGGCGAGGGCCGTTGACGTTGCCGAAGCCTTCGGCCTTCGCGTCCGCGGTCGCGATCGAACCCTTGATCGCGAGCCTCAGGCGGCGGCGCTCGAGCGCCTCGTCGATGATCGGGTCGCGCGCCTTGACGATCTTCACCGCGGCGTCCGGGTCGGCGATGACGTCGCGCATGCCGCGGGTGAGCGCGCGCAGGAACGCCTTCACCGCTTCGGGCTTCTCCTTGATCAGCTTCGGCGACGCGATCACCGCATTGCCGTACAGCTTCACGCCGTACTGCGGGTACGGCAGGATCACGATGTCCTCGTCCTTCACGCCGCGCGCGTTCAGGTTCAGCAGCGACGTGAAGGTGAACCCGGTGATCGCGTCGACGTCGCCGCGCGCGAGCATCGTCTCGCGCAGCGGCGGGTCCATGCTGGTCCAGGTGATCCCCTTCTCGTCGAGGCCGTTCGCGGCGGCGAAGATCGGGAACGCCTTGCGGCCCGCGTCGAACACCGGCGCGCCGAGCCGCTTGCCCTGCAGGTCGGCCGGCTTGGTGATCTTCGACTTGCGCAGCGCGAACACCGCCGCCGGCGTGTTGTTGTACACCATCATCACCGCGACCGGCTTGCTCGGCACGTTGGCGTTGTTGCCCCAGAATTCCATCAGCGCCGCCAGGTCGGCGAACCCCATGTCGTAGGTGCCCGACGCGACGCGGTTGACGGCGTTGCCCGAGCCGTTGCCGGCATCGATCGTTACGTCGAGCTTCTCGGCCTTGAAGTAGCCCTTGGACTGCGCGGCGAGAAAGAGCGCCGACGGGCCTTCGAAGCGCCAGTCGAGCTGGAAGCGGATCGGGGTCTCCTGCGCGAGTGCGGCGGCGGGCTGCACCAGGGTGGCGCCGGCGAGCAGGCTTCCGGCGAGCGGCAGGCTCAGCAGGCGCATCAGCGCGGGCAGCGGCGACAGCGAAGGCAGTTTCAAGGCATTCTCCACGGGGTAGGGAATCGCGCGACGGGGACGGCGTGGCGGATTATAGGGATGCGCCGCCATGGTGCCCATCGGGGTTGCCCCCGAATCCGTGAATCGGGGTAGCCCGGCGCGGGAGCGGCGGCCACACCCGGTCGCGGGCGACGTTCAACCATGGCAGGCGGTCCAATGCAAGCTCCATGCCGCACCGATCCGGTGCCACTCGTGTCCACCGGGGCTGGCGCCGGCCCGACGGGCGCCGCGCCGGCGCCTCGCCGCCTGCTGCTGATCCACGGCGCGGCGCGGATCGCGTGCTTCGACGCGGCGCGGCGCGAACTGCGCGACGCGTCGCTCCTCGTCGCCGACAATCGGGTCGCGCTGCTCGCCGACGGCCGCGACGCCGCCGCACTGGCCGCGATCGACGACGTGATCG
Organism: Lautropia sp.; assembly: GCA_050248115.1. Classification (GTDB taxonomy): domain Bacteria; phylum Pseudomonadota; class Gammaproteobacteria; order Burkholderiales; family Burkholderiaceae_E; genus Lautropia. The sequence goes on along the minus strand of JBFWSZ010000001.1, from coordinate 561,891 downwards.
CGACGCACGTCCCCCGTGCGACGCTCGAGCGCATCGACGCCCGGGGCCACGTCGTGCTGCCGGGCCTGGTCAACACCCACCATCACCTGTTCCAGACGCTGACCCGCGCGCTGCCGGCGGCGCAGGATTCGGACCTGTTCGGCTGGCTGCGCGCGCTCTATCCGGTGTGGGGGCACTACGACCCCCCGGCCTTCGTGACCGCGGCGCGCACCGGCATCGGCGAACTGCTGCTGTCGGGCTGCACGACGACGAGCGACCACCAGTACCTGTTCCCGCCGGGCGTGCGGCTGGACGACACGATCGCCGCCGCGCGTGCGCTCGGCATCCGCTTTCACGCGTGTCGCGGCGCGATGAGCGTGGGCGAGTCGGCGGGCGGCCTGCCGCCAGACGCGCTGACCGAGCGCGAGGGCGATGTCCTCGAGGACATGGCGCGGGTCGTCGCCGCGCACCACGACCCGCGGCCGTACGCGATGACCCGCGTCGCGCTCGCGCCGTGCTCGCCGTTCTCGGTGTCGCGCGAGCTGATGACGCGCACGGCCGAACTCGCGCGCGCGCTCGGCGTGGGGCTGCACACGCACCTCGCGGAGAATCGGCACGATGTCGACTACAGCCGCGAGCGCTTCGGCCAGACCCCTGCCGAGTACGCCGAGTCGCTGGGCTGGCTGGGGCCGGACGTGTGGCACGCACACTGCGTGAAGCTCGACGACGCCGGCGCGCGCCGCTTCGCGCAGACCGGCACCGGGATCGCCCATTGTCCCTGTTCGAACATGCGCCTCGCGTCGGGCATCGCGCCGGTCGCGCGCTGGCTCGGCGCCGGCATCCGGGTCGGGCTCGGCGTCGACGGTTCGGCGTCGAATGACAGCGGCGACCTGCTCGCCGAGGCCCGGCAGGCGATGCTGCTCGCGAGGGTGCGCGCGGCGACGCAGGACGCGCCCGCCGATGCGCGTGCGCCGGGACCGGGGGCGGGCGACCCCGACCCTCGAGCGCCGGGCGCGCCCGCGCTGATGGGTGCGCGCGAGGCGCTGTCGCTCGCGACGCGCGGCGGCGCCGCGGTGCTCGGGCGAGACGACATCGGCGGCCTCGCGCCGGGCATGGCCGCCGACATCGCGCTCTTCGACCTGCGGGGCCTTCGGACCAGCGGCTCGGCCGCCGACGAGGATCCACTGGCCGCGATCGTGTTCTGCGCCCCGTCCCGCGCCGCGTGGACGATCGTCGACGGCCGGATCGTCGTTGCGCACGGACGCCTCGTCAGCGAGGACGAGGACGCGCTCGCGAACGAGCAGGCGGCGGCGTGGCGCCGCGTGCGTTCGCGCGTCGGCGCCGGCCTCAGCGGGTGAGGCGCACGCTGCCTTCGATCGCGATCTCGACCGTCGCGACGCCGCCTTCGGCCGGCAGGTCGCTGCGCAACTCGGCGCCTCGCGCCATCGCGGCCATCGGCATCGGCGGCGTCGGGCGGGACGCCTGCGTGAGCACCGTGATGCGGCGCAGTTCGTAGCCGCCGTAGCCGAAAGCGGTCGCGGTCTTCGTCGCGCGCTCGCGGAAGGCGTCCGCCGCTTCCTTCAGCAGCCGGTTCTCCTCGACGCCGCGGCGCGCGGCGGTGAGGCGGAACTCGACCGACTCGATCGACAGGTCGGCGCCGAGCCGACCGGCGAGCGCGCCGAGCGCCGCCATGTCCGAGCCCTCGAGCACGAGCACGCCGTGCACCCGCCAGCCGGTGCGCTTGCCCTGCGCATCCCACTCGGGCTGCGTCGTCACCGAGCCGAGGCGCGCCGAGACGCCGTTCACGGCCTTGCTCCGGTCGAGTGCGTCGTTCAGCGCCGACAGCACCGTCCCGTTCAACGCGCCCATGTCGGTGCCGCTCGCCTGCGCGCCGAGCCGCACGACCATCTCGTCGTTGGCGACCTGGCTGCTCGCGCTCGCACGAAGCTCGACGGTCGGGAATGCCGCGTCGTCGGGAGGAGACTGCGCGAACGCGGCGCTCGCCGAGGGCAGCGCGATTGCGACGAGCAGCGCGGCGAGCGCATCGCGCACGGCAGGCCTGCGCGATCGCGGCGGCTTCGCCGTGCAGCGGGCGCTCGTGCCGGGAACCGGGTGAGGCTTGATCGATGTCATCGGCTTCGTCCTGTGGCAACGGCGATAATAGCCGGCCATCGACGAGACGAGGAGGCGGCCGGTCGGCCGATGACCATGAGCTGGTATTCGCAGACCTGGACCTGGATCGACGGCAAGTGGATCGAGGGCAACCCGCCGATCATGGGCCCGCGAACCCACGCGTCGTGGCTCGCGTCGTCGGTGTTCGACGGCGCTCGCGCGTTCGAGGGCGTGATGCCCGACCTGGACGCGCACGCGCAGCGGGTCAACGATTCGGCGCTCAAGATGGGGCTCGAGCCCACGCATGCGACCTCGGACATCGTCGACCTCGCGCGCGACGGGGCGAAGCGCTTCGGTGCCAGGCCCGACCTGTACGTCAAGCCGATGTACTGGGCCGAGGCCGACGGCCCGGGCCTCGTCGTGCCGGATCGCGAATCGACGCGCTTCTGCCTGTGCCTGTTCGAATTGCCGATGCCCGAGCCGGTCGGCTCGTCGCTGACGCGCTCGCCGTACCGCCGTCCGACGATCGAGTCGATGCCGACCGACGTCAAGACCGGCGCGCTCTACCCGAACAACGCGCGCGCGCTGCGCGAGGCGCAGTCGCGCGGCTTCGGCAACGCGATCGTGCTCGACCTGCTCGGCAACGTCGCCGAGACGGCGACGTCGAACCTGTTCGTCGTGAAGGACGGCGTGCTGCTCACGCCCCCGCCCAACGGCACCTTCCTGAACGGCATCACCCGCCAGCGCGTGATCGCGCTGTGGCGCGCCGACGGCCGCACCGTGCTCGAGCAGACGCTGACGATGTCGGACCTCGAGAGCGCCGACGAGGTCTTCACCAGCGGCAACTACGGCAAGGTCCAGCCGATCACCCGCGTCGAGGACCGGCGCCTGCCGATCGGGCCTGTGACGCGCAAGGTGCGCGAGCTGTACTGGGCGTTCGCGCACGCGCGGCGCTAGCGCCGTGGCCGCGGCGCACCGCCGCCTCGGCGCCGATCACCGCCGATTCGCGCGCGCGCGCATCCACCGGTAGACGGTCCGCTCGCTGACGCCGAGATCGGCGGCGATCCGCGCGCGGTGCCCGGCGTGGCGCTCGATCGCCTGCGCGAGCAGTCGGCGGCGCCAGTCGTCGAGCGCGGCGCCGAGGGGGCGCGCGCCGGCGTCGGTCGCCGGCGGCGTCGCACGCGCCGCTTCGCGCACCGGCGACGGCGCTGACGGCAGCGGGCGGCCGCCTGCGGGACGGTGCGGCGCAGCCAGCATCGTCGCGTCGATCCGCCCGTCGACGCCGACCGCGCGTTCGAGCAGGTTGCGCAGTTCGCGGACGTTGCCCGGCAGCGCGAGCGATTCGAGCGCGCGCCGCGCCCGCGCGTCGAGCGCGAGCCGTGCGCCGGGCAGTCGCTCGCCGACCAGCGCCTCGGCGATCGGCACGATGTCCTCCCGTCGCTCGCGCAGCGGCGGCATGCGGATCTCGTGCGCGGCGAGCCGGTAGTACAGGTCGAGCCTGAAGCTGCCGTCCGACACCATCGCCGCCGGTTCGCGGTTGGTCGCCGCGACGATGCGGACCCGCACCGGCCTGGGCTGACGCGCGCCGAGGCGCCGGATCTCGCCGCTGTCGATCGCGCGCAGCAGCTTCGACTGCATCGCGAGCGGCAGCTCACCGATCTCGTCGAGCAGCAGCGTGCCGCCGTCGGCCGCCTCGAACAGCCCGGCACGGGCGGCGTGCGCGCCGGTGAACGCGCCGCGCTCGTGCCCGAAGAGCTCGGCCTCGAACAGCGACTCCGGCAGCGCCGCGCAGTCCGCGACGACGAAGGGGCCGGTGGCCTGCGCAGAGTGCTCGTGCACGAAGCGCGCGGCGAGTTCCTTGCCGACGCCGCTCTCGCCGGTGATGAGCACGCCTCCCGGCATCGCGGCGGCCCGGGTGAGGCGGTGCAGTGTCGCGAGCAGCGCGGGCGAGCGCCCCACCATGCGTTCGGATGCGCGCCGGCCGGAGCCCGCGGGTGCGTCGAGCCGCTCGATGCGCTCGACCAGCAAGCGGCGCGAATCGATCGATACCGGATAGCCGCGCACGCGCACGCGTTCGGGCGAGCCGTCGGGCCTGAAGTGGATGTGCATCGTGTCGACGGGGGCCACGGTCTGGCGCACGCGCTGCAGCGGGCAATCCTCGCCGCGTTCGTGGCAGGGCACGGCCGAGTGGTGCGACACGCGGTGGCAGGCCCGTCCGACGATCGCGTGCGCATCGACACCGTACGCGCGCCGATACGCCGCGTTCGACGCGACGATGCGGTAGTCGTCGTCGATCAGCACCGACGGCGCCTCGTGCGTCTCGAGCATCTGTCCGATCGCGTCGAGCGCGGTGGTCGGTGGGATCGGCATCGGCGTCTTCCGGTCGTGCGGGAGGGGGCGGGAAGATGGGGAGGCGGGAGGGGGTGCCCATGGTGACAGCTGACCGCGTGTCATGACAAGCGTGGCGTGATGTCAGCGGCGCCGCAACGCGTCGACGCGGCGGACGCCTGCGGTGAAGCGGGCACGCCCCGCCCGGGCCCGGCGTGGCGACGCACGGGGCGGGCCGTGCGCCCGCGGCGCGTCGCGCGGGTGGCATCGCGCTTTACCGCTGGCACGAAGCATGCACAATCGGACGCAGCAGCCCGCACGGACTGCACCCATGCCCCGAGGAGACCCCCGTCGATGACACCATCCGTATCAGTCCGCCCGGCGCTGCCCGCGCTGCCCGCGTTGCTTGCCGCCGCGCTGTTCGCCGCGGCGCCCCATGCCGTCGCCGCCGACAAGGAACTGGGCCGCAACCTCGCGGCGACCTGCGCGAGTTGCCACAACACCAACGGCAAGGCGATCGGCGATTCGGTGCCGCTCGCCGGCGTGCCGGCCGAGCGCATCGTTCAGCTGATGAACCAGTTCCGCGACGGCAAGCGGGCCGCGACCATCATGACGCAGCTGGCCAAGGGCTACACGCCCGAGCAGGTACAGCTGATCGCCGATCATTTCGCCGCGCAGAAATAGGGAGCCGCCATGCATTCCGGACACGACAACAAGCAACCACGATCGACGATCGGCGCAACGCAGGACCAGCCCGGGCGACACGCCGCGCCTCGGCAGCCGCATCGCGGGCGGCGCGCGCTGCTCGGCCTGGCCGGCGCCGGTCTGGCGGCAGGCACGCTCGGCGCCTGCACGACGATGGGCGTCGGCGGCGCGACGGCGGCGGGCGGCCGGTCGGCGGGCGCGAAGGGCCACGTCGTCGTGGTCGGCGGCGGATACGCCGGCGCCACCACCGCCAAGTACCTGCGGATGTGGAGCGGCGGCGCGGTCGCGGTCACGCTGGTCGAGCCGAACGACGACTTCGTCTCCTGCCCGATTTCGAATCTCGTGCTCGGCGGGTCGAAGACGATGGGCTTCATCACGTCGTCGTACGCGAAACTCGAATCGGTTCACGGCGTGAAGCGCGTGAAGTCGACCGTCGCGTCGGTCGATGCGGCCGGCAAGGCGGTGGTGCTCGCCGACGGCACGCGCATCGGCTACGACCGGCTGGTGCTCGCGCCCGGCGTCGACTTCGACTACGGCAAGCTGCCGGGACTCGCGTCGCCCGCCGCGCAGGCGCAGGTGCTTCACGCGTGGAAGGCCGGTCCGCAGACCGCCGCGCTTCGCCGGCAGCTCGAGGCGATGCCCGATGGCGGTGTCTACGCGCTCGCGATCCCGCGCGCGCCGTACCGCTGCCCGCCCGGGCCGTACGAACGGGCGTGCCAGGTCGCGTCGTACTTCAAGGCCGAGAAGCCGCGGTCCAAGGTGCTGGTGCTCGATGCGAACGAGGACGTCACCTCGAAGGGCAAGCTGTTCAAGGCGGCGTGGAGCGAGTTGTACCCGGGCATCGTCGAGTACCGTGCGAACCACACGCTGACCGACGTCGACGTCGCCGGCCGGCGCCTGCTGTTCGAGTTCAACGACCCGGTGAAGGCCGACGTGCTCAACGTCGTGCCGCCGATGGGCGCGGGCGCGATCGCGGTGCGCTCGGGGCTCGCGACGGCGAACGGCCGCTGGTGCGAGGTCGACTTCCTCACCTTCGAGTCGAAGGCGGCCAAGGGCATCCACGTGCTCGGCGATTCGATCCAGGTCGCGCCGGCGATGCCGAAGTCGGGCCACATGGCGAACCAGCACGCGAAGGTCGCTGCCGCCGCGATCCTCGCGCAACTCGACGGGCGCGAGGTCAGCCGCACACCGGTCGTCACCAATACCTGCTACAGCTTCGTCAGCGCGCAGGAGGTCGTGCACGTCGCGTCGGTCCACCAGTACGACGCCGCGAAGCAGACCTTCCTGGCGGTGCCGGGCGCAGGCGGGCTTTCCCCGTCGCGCAACAGGCTCGAGGCCGTCACCGGGCTCGCGTGGGCGGTGAACATCTGGGCCGACACGCTCGCCTGAGCAATCGGTCCAGGCGGGTCCTCGCCGGTCCAGGCCGGTCCAGGCTTATCTCGGTCGGCTTAAGCCGGCCTAGGCAGGCTTAGACCGACCGGCCGAGCCATGCGGCTTGGCCGCGTCGGCGGGCTTGACCTGCGCGCGCAACGCGGCCGCGACGCCGTGTCGGCGCGCGCCGCCGTCGGGCATATTCGAGCGATGCCCCCGATCCGATGTCGTGCCGCCACGCCGCGGCGAACCCTGGCCCGCGCCGTCGCGACGATCGCGTGCGTCCTCGCGTCGTCGTTCGCGGGCGCCGCCGCGGCGTCGGGCGCGGCGGTGTCCGCGGGGGCATCCGCGGAGCCGGCGCCGATCACCATCATCGTTCCCTTCGCCGCCGGCGGACCGACCGACCGGGTCGCGCGCGCGCTGCTGCCGGGTCTGGCGCGCGCGCTCGGCGAGGCGGTGCGCGTGCGCAATGTCGGTGGTGCCGGCGGCACCGTCGGCGCCACCGAGGCCGCGCAAGCGCCGCCCGACGGGCGTACGCTGCTGCTGCATCACATCGGCATGGCCACCGCGCCGGCGCTCTATCGGCGCCTGCCGTACGATCCGCAGCGCGACTTCGCGCCGGTCGGGCGGGTCGTCGACGTGCCGATGGTGCTCGTCGTCCGGGCGGGATTCGACGCGTCGTCCGCGCAGGACGCGGTTCGCGCGATCCGTTCGGCGCGCGTCAGCCCGCTCGTCGCCTACGCCGGCCTGGGCGCCGCGTCGCACCTGTGCGGGATGCTGCTGTCGAGCGCGCTCGGCCTCGACCTGATCCAGATCCCGTACCGCGGTACCGGCCCCGCGCTCGCCGACCTGCTCGCCGACAAGGTCGACCTGATGTGCGACCAGACCACCAACACGGTGGGGCCGATCACCGACGGTCGCCTGCGCGGCATCGCCGTCACCACGCCCGCGCGGCTCCCGAGCCTGCCGGGCCTGCCGACGGCTGCGCAGGTCGGCATCCCGGACTTGCGGCTGTCGATCTGGCACGGTGTCTTCGCGCCCAGGGACACGCCGCGCGCCGTCCTCGACACGCTCGCCCGCGCGTTGCAGTCGGCGCTGCGCGAACCGGCCTTCGCGTCGACCGCCGCGGCCTTCGACGCCCGCGTCGCGTCGCCGCTCGAGGCGACGCCGGCGGCGTTGGGCGCGCTGCTGGCGTCCGAGACCGCCCGCTGGGCGCCGATCATCCGCAGGACCGGCCAGTTCGCCGACTGAACGCGCGCGCCGGCCGCCCCCGCTCGTGGACCCGCTCTCGAAGGACGTAGCGTGATGAAGACCACTCCCATCCGGCCAGCGTTTCGGGCGCTCGGGTGCGCGCTCGCGGCGGCGCTGGCACTCTGCGGGTGCGCGATCGCGCCGCGTGCCGACGGCGATGGTCCGGCCGCCGGCGCCACGCCCGCTCGCCCGATGGCGCGAGCCGCGACCGGTGGCGACCCGGCGCCGTCGTCCGGCGCCGGCAGCGGGGCCGCCGGCAATGGGGCCGCCGATCCGGGCGTCGCGATCGATCCGACCGATCCCTCGCGTCGCGGCGAGCCGCGCTACATCCGTTACCGGGCCGACGAGACCCGGCTCGTGGCGGCAATCGACGACGGCGCCAACACCTACCTGGAATTCGCCGGCGACGTCGAATCGGGCCTCGCCGTGCACGACCAGGACGGGCGCCCGCTGGTCTGGACCCGCGTCGGTCGGGTCGCGGCGATTGCCGGCCTGCACCAGGGCGTGCTGCTCCGCCTGGACGAGCGCGCGAGCTTCGTGTCGCCGAATCCGCGCTGGCAGGGCCGCATCGCGACGACGCTGCCGCCGCGCGCCGACTATGCCGAGGCTCGTGCCCGACTCGAGAACCAGGCGATGCTGCAGGGCGCGATGGCGCGCGCGATCGCAGCCAGCGCGAACCGGGCCGGCGTGCCCGCCACCGCCGTCGCGCGGCCTTCAGTGCCGCCGGCCGCCGCCACGGCACCGCCCGGCGGCGCCTGGCCACCCGCAGCGCCGGGATCGGCGGCGCAGCCGAGCGGCTCGACGCTCGCGCCGCTGACGATGGCCAACCTCGTGGCGAGCGCCGGCGAGCAGGGCCTGATCAGGGTGTTCTTCGCAAGCGCCTCGCGAGCGATCGTCGCGCCCGACGACGGCCTCGCGACCCTGCTTCGGGAGGCACCGCGCGCGGACGAGATCCGAATCACCGGCTTCACCGATTCGATCGGCTCGAAGGAATCGAACCTGCGGCTCGCACGCTCGCGCGCGGACGCGGTGGCGCAGATCCTCTACCGTCGTGGCGTCGCCGGTGCGCGCATCGTCGTCGACGCCGTCGCGGGCGACGCGTTTCTCGCCGACAACGCCAGCGACCGGGGGAGGGCACTGAACCGTCGCGCGGAAATCGTGCTGATCCGCGACGGCCGGCCGCTGATCTTCGGCTCGGCAGGCCGCTGATCGGGTGATCGGCACCCGCCTCGCGGCGGGTGGCGCGGCCGGTGTGGCGCCCGTGCGGCGAGGGTGCGGCGAGGGTGCGGCGAGGGTGCGGCGCGGGTACGGCGCGGGTACGGCGCGTTCAGCGCGCCGCGCGCGCCGCCTGGCGCGGGCCGGCCGCGTGGCCGATCGCCGGGTGCAGTTGCGCCGCGGTGCCGAGCACCGGCTTGGGCACCAGCGACGAATGCACCGGCGCGAGCAGCGAGCGCAGCGCGTACATCGACACCGGCGGCAGGTTGCGCGCGACCGTGAAGCAGCGCCTGCTGACGATGCCGCGCTCACGCAGACCGTCGAAGAAGCGCGCGCTCATCTGGTGCGGGAGATAGCGCATCTGGATCACCGATCCGCCGCTTCGGCAGATCGACACGAACATCCGCGCGAGGTCGTCGGAATAGAAGCTGCCGGCGGTGGGAATGAAGGAGGCGAGCAGCAGGCGCTGGTGGCGCAGCGCCGGTTCGTGCACATACAGGTTCTGGACCTTGTCGACGACGATCCGCGCATCCGGATGGCGCTCGGCGAAGCGCGCGGCGAAACGGGGGTCGCACTCGACGAACACGGCGTCGGGCAGGTGGCGAAGGATGCGCGATGCGACGACCCCGCTGCCGACGCCCGCGACCACGACGCGGTCGTGCTCGGCGGCCATTTTCGAGACCTCGACCGCGGCCCTTTCGCCGAAGATGCTGGTGGACGGACAGACGCTTCCGGTGACCGAAAACCGCTTCAGATAGTGCATTCTCACCTTGCCCCTTGGGCCCATGGACGCCGCGCTGTCCGACGACCGGCCGGCATCATTGCTTCTTCTTTCGCATCATTTTCTCACAGGCTTCCCGCTCGGTGCCCTTGTACTTGCTGCAGTCGACCTTGGCCGGCGGGTCGACGGCGAACGCGGGCGTGCCGGCGACGTGCAGGGCCGCCACGGCGAGCGCGGCGACGGCGCCGACGGCGGCGGTGGCGGTGGCGAGCGCTCGACGCCGGGCGTGGCGTCGGGTCGGGGCGGGTGCCTGCATGCGGTTTCTCCTGGCGGTGTTTCGTGGGCCGTTCGTGCGACGGTGCCGTCGGGCGCGCGCGTTTGCGCAGCGCGTGCCTGCGTTCGGGCGATGCGACAACCGACGGATTGTCGCTCAACGCTGTCGGCGGGGGCCGGCCGGGCGGCGTTACGGGTAACATCCACCTCCGTCGTCGGGCCAGTCCTGAAACGTCTGCTTACGTCTTGCGTGCCGAAAGCGATACGCCGGGACGTCAACCCCGCTCCAATCCCGCGCAGCGACCCGCCGGCCGCTGCCGCCGCCCGGCCGCCGGTGCGGTGCGGGTCGGCGTGCCGGTCGGTCGGTGCGCGTGCTTGTGGGAAACGACGGCTGGGTGCTAACGTGTCGCGGGCGATCGCCGAGTCGCCGCAGACCTGAACGCGAAGAGACCTTCAAGATGGACAATGGCGATTCCCCGGATCACGTGCTGGTCGTCGACGACGACGGCGACATCCGGGACCTGCTGGCCGAATACCTGGGGCAGAACGGCATCAAGGTGACGGTCGCGAGCGACGCGCGCGAGATGCGCGCGGTGCTCGACGGCACCAGGCCCGACATCATCGTGCTCGACGTGATGATGCCCGGCGAGGACGGCCTGACGCTGTGCCGCGAACTGCGCTCGCGTTCGAACACGCCGGTGATCATGCTCACCGCCCGCGCCGACGAGGTCGACCGGATCATCGGCATCGAGATGGGCGCCGACGACTACATGGGCAAGCCGTTCAGCCCGCGCGAGCTGCTCGCGCGGATCAAGGGGGTGCTGCGCCGGACGCGCAGCCTGCCGCCGACGCTGGGCGGCGCCCAGAAGGTGAAGTTCGCCGGCTGGATCCTCGATTCGGGTGCGCGGCACCTGATCGGCGAGGACGGGGTGATCGTGTCGCTGTCGGGCGCCGAGTACCGTCTGCTCGCGGTGCTCGTCGAACACCCGAACCGGGTGCTCGATCGGAACCAGCTGATGGACCTCACGCTGGGCCGGGAGGCCACGCCCTTCGATCGCAGCATCGACGTGCAGATCAGCCGGCTTCGCAACCGGCTCAACGACGACGCGCGCGAGCCGCGGATCATCAAGACCGTGCGAAACGAGGGCTACATCCTCGCCGCGACGGTCGAGAGGGTCGATTGATCCTGCGGGCGCCCCGTTCGATCTTCGGACGGACCTTGCTGCTGCTCGCGCTGTTCCTGCTGCTCTCGCAGGCGGCGACGCTGGTCGTGAACTTCTTCGACCGCGGCAGCTCGATGTACCAGATCAACGCCGACCAGATGGCACAGCGCATCGCGCGCACGGCCCAGCTGCTCAACCGGCTGCCCAAGGCCGAGCGCGGCGTCGTCGTCCAGGAGCTCGGCGGCCGCGATTTCCGCATCGAGCTCACGACCCACCCGATCGAGATCGAAGGCGGCTTCATCGAGCTCGACGAGTACGAACGCGCGTTCTCGGCGTCGATCGGCGACCAGATGACGCCGGCGCTGCTCAACCGGGTGGAGATCACGCGCGCGCCGCGCGCGCAATCGCCCGACGAGGTCGAGCCGGCGAGCGCGAACGCGTTCGAGCAGTGGCTCGCGCGGCGTTTCTACTTCCTGCTGCCGGCGACCTTCTCGGTCGTCACCCAGATCGAGCTGGAGGACGGCTCGACGGCGGCGTTCATCGTCCGCATGCCGCAGGAACCGCTCGGGCAGCTCGAATCGCTGCTGCCGAAGCTGCTGATGTGGTCGGCGATCGCGTTCGTGCTGGCGGCGCTCGTCGTGCGCGCGATGACCAGCCCGCTGCGCGAGCTCGACCGCGCGGTCACCCGGATCGGCGACAACCCGACCGGCTCGAGCCAGGGACAGAACACGATCCCGGAGACGGGGCCGGTCGAACTGCGGCGGGTGATCCGCAGCTTCAACGACACGCAGGAACGGATCCGGCGATACATGATCGAGCGCTCGAGCCTGCTCGCGGCGATCTCCCACGACCTGCGCACGCCGATCACCCGGATGCGGCTTCGCGCCGAGATGCTGCCCGAGCCGCAGCGGGTGAAGTTCGTGCACGACCTCACCGAGATGGAGGAGCTGGTCGGCTCGTCGCTCGACCTGTTCGCCGAGCTCGGCAAGAAGACCGAGCGCCAGCCGGTCGACGTCGCTGCGCTGCTCGAGAGCATCGTCGCCGACTGGAACGACACCGGCCACCAGGTCACGCTCGAGGGCGCGAGCCGGGCCATCTACCCGACCGAGGTGTCGATGCTCAGGCGCTGCGTGAACAATCTGGTGTCCAACGGGATCCGCTACGGCGGCAAGGCGCACATCGAGCTCAGCGACAGCCTGTCGATGCTGCGGATCTCGATACGCGACACCGGTCCCGGGATGGCCGACGAGGACCTCGAGCGCGTGTTCGAGCCCTTCGTGCGCCTGGAGCCCTCGCGCAACCGCAACAGCGGCGGCTCGGGCATCGGCCTCGCGATCTCGCGCAACATCGCGCGGTGGCACGGCGGCGACGTGCGCCTGCGCAACGCACCGGGACGCAACGGGCTGATCGCCGAGATCAGCCTGCCGCGGCCGCGGCATCCGCAGACCGGCAAGCCGATGCGCTGGCACGAGCGCGGCGACGGGACCGCGGGCGAGTCGCGTGGCGGCGGCGTGGCGCAGGCCCAGGCGCCGAGCCAGGCGCACGCGCAGACGCAGGCCCAGACCCAGACCCAGACCCAGATGAATACCCCCACGCAGACGCAGACGCAGACGCAGACGCATGCGCTCGCGCAGACGCGGACGCAGACGTGGCGCAGCCCGCGGGTGCAGGCGCGCGGGCCGGCTCGGCACGGCCCGGGGATCGCGCCGGGTGCGGCGCCGGGCGACGCGTCGAGCGCCGCCGCGTCGCAGGCACCGGCCGCGTCGAATCGATAGCTGGAGACCCCCCGAATGCAAGCAGATTCCCCCACCCGTGCGCCGCTCGCGGGGCTCGACGACGATCCCGCGGTCCGCGGGTCCGCGCGCCCCGCGCTGTTGCGCGAGACCGTCGAGATCCTGCGCACGCTGGTCGGGTTCGACACGACGAGTTCGCTGAGCAACCGTGCGCTGATCGACTGGGTGCAGGCACGGCTCGCGGCGCTCGGCGTGGACGCGTTCGTGCAGCACGGCGAGGCCGGCAAGGCGAACCTGTTCGCCACCATCGGCCCAGGCGATCGCGGCGGCGTGATGCTCTCGGGCCATTCCGACGTGGTGCCGGTGGCTGGCGAGACCTGGACGACGCCCCCGTTCGAGCTGACGCTGCGCGAGGGTCGGCTGTTCGGGCGCGGTTCGGCCGACATGAAGGCGTGGATCGCATGCTGCCTCGCGATGGCGCCGCGCTTCGCCGCGGCGCGGCTCGTGACGCCGGTCCACATCGCGCTGTCCTACAACGAGGAGACCAACATGCACGGCATGCGCATGCTCTCCGCACACCTGGCCGGCGCGCCGCACCGCCCGGTCGCCGCGGTGATCGGCGAGCCGACGCTGATGCAGGTGGTCGTCGCGAACAAGGGCGCGGCGATCTGGTCGGTGAAGGTGCGCGGCAAGCCGGTGCACTCGTCGTTCCGCCACCTCGGCGTGTCGGCGGTCGAGGTGGCGGCCGAGATCATCGTGTTCCTGAACGCGCTCCAGGTCGAGCTGACCGCCGCCGCGCGCCACGACGGCTTCGAGTTCCCGCACACGAGCGTGCACGTCGGGCGCATCCACGGCGGCACCGCGCACAACATCACCGCGAAGGACTGCGAATTCGTGTTCGAGGTGCGCGCGCTGCCGGGGCAGTCGGCTGCCGCGCTCGCCGACCGCGTGCGACGCCACTGCAGCGACGTCCTGCTGCCGCGGATGCGCGCGGTCAGCGACGAGTGCGACATCGCGATCGAGGAGGTCGTCGATTCGCCGGGGCTCGACGACGAGGGCAACCGCCACCTCGCCAACGCGATCATGCCGCTGTGCGGGTGCCTCGCGCCGCGCCGCGTGAGCTTCGGTACCGAAGGCGGCTTCCTGCACGCCATCGGCGTACCGACGGTGATCTGCGGGCCGGGAGACATCTTCGTCGCCCATCAGCCCGACGAGTACGTCGAGACCGCGCAGCTCGATCGCTGCCTCGAGATGCTCGAGGCGCTCGCGGGCAAGCTGGTCGACGGCGGCTGGCCGGGCGCCTGAGCGCGCCCCGCGTCGCGGGGACGGGGGGCGCGCGTCCTCAGCGCGGGAACGGGTCCGAGAAGCGGGGGTCTTCCAGGAACGCGCGGTCGGTCAGGCTCTTCAGGAACGCGACCAGCGCGGCGACGTCGGCGTCCGACAGCGCGTGCCGCTTCACCGGCTTCGCGGGATCGAGGTCCTCGCGCAGCAGCGCGCTGGTCTGCGGCGTGTCGTGCACGCCGGTCGCGAAGAAGCGCACGACCTCCTCGAGCGTGCCGAAGCGTCCGTCGTGCATGTACGGCGCGGTGACCTCGACGTTGCGAAGGCTCGGCGCCTTGAAGTCGCCGGCGCCGGACGTGCCGGGGTCGGTGACGACCGCGTCGAGGCCGACGTTGGCCACGCCCGGATCGCCGTCGGCCGCGCGACCGATCTGGATCGCGGTGCGATGGCAGTTGCTGCAGCCCACCGACTCGATCGGCGGCAGCCCCACGCTCTGCAGCGTTGTCGCCGGCACCGGCTGGAACAGTGCCATGCCGCGGATCTCCTCGACGCTGAGGTGGGTCGCGAAGTCGGGGGCCGCGCCGACCGAGCCGTCGCCGATCAGCGCAAGGTCGAACCGCGAATGGTGCGACACCAGCGCGCGCTGGAACTGCGCCAGCGCGCGGGCGATGCGGCTCGTGTCGATCGTCGGCGTGCCGAAGGCCGCGGCGAACAGCGGCGGATAGGTGGGGATCGCCTGCAGTTCGGCCACCAGCGCGTCCAGGTCCTGGTTCATCTCGACCGGACTGGTGATCGGGCTCAGCGCCTGCGCCTCGAGCGTTCCGGCGCGCTCGTCCCAGAACATCCTGCCGCCCTTGTAGTAGCGCAGGTTCGTCAGGCTCATCGAGTGGCGCAGCGACTTCTGGCCGCCGATGCCTTCGCTGCGCACCGACGGGTCGGAGAAGCCGAAGGCCTGGATGTGACAGGACGCGCAAGACACCGTGTCGTCGCCGGACAGGCGCGTGTCGTGGAAGAGCACGCGCCCCAGCGCGATGCCGGCATTGGTCGGCGCGTTGGCCGGCACGCTGTTGTCCGCGAGCGCGATCGGCGTCTCCGGCCAGAACGGGTCGGTGAAGTGCAGCGGCAGGGGCTCGGCGAGGTAGTCGATCGGCGGCGAGGGCAGCGCCGGCTCGCCGCTCGTGCGGGTCCGAACCGCGACCATGGTGACGGTGTCGATGGTCTCGGCGCCGGCGGCGTCGGTCGCGGTGACGGTCGCGACGATCGTGCCGGGCGAACCGGCCGTTCCCCGCACGATCGGGCCGTCGGTCGAGAGGCCACTCTGCGCCGGCGACAGCGAGACCCGCCAAGCCGCTGCCGTCGCGGCCGCCGCCGCGAGCCTCGGGCTCGCGCGACGCAGGTCGAGCGCCACCGGCGTGCCGGCCTGCAGCCGCGCGAAGGGCAGATCGATCGTGACGGCTTCCTTCGGAACCGGCGCCGGATCGGCCGTGCCCCCGCTGCCGCCGCAGGCGGCGAGCGCGAGTGCCGCGGCGAGCGCGAGCGCTGCGACACGGGTGCCTGGCGCCGGCGCGTGGATTCGCGCGCGAGCGACCGGCGCGGCGCCGCCGCGCCCGGCGGATCCCGCGGCGCGCGCGGCGTCTCGAAGTCGTCTGGAGGTCATGATCGTCCGGCCCTGATGGACCGTCAGTTTCGCGCAGGGCAGCCGCCTCGGCGATGTCGGCGCCGCTGCCGGGCGACCGGCGGTCGACCCGGGTTCGCCGATGGCGTCGCGCGCACGCCTCGCTATACTGCGAGGCCGTCGCCCGGGCGGCGGGGCCTCGCTTTCCACCTGGAGTGTCCTGATGACAGACAGAATCGACAAATACGGGTTGAAGGTCGCCCGACCGCTCCTGGACCTGATCGAGCGCGAGGCGCTGCCCGGCAGCGGCGTCGACGCCGACGCGTTCTGGAAGGGCCTGTCGGACCTCGTGCATTCGCAGGGGCCGCGCAATCGCGCGCTGCTCGAGCGACGCGCGCAGATGCAGTCGCAGATCGACGCCTGGCACGTCGGCTCGCGGGGCGAGGCCTTCGACCGCGCCGAGTACACCGACTTCCTCAAGGAGATCGGGTACCTGCTGCCGGAGGGACCCGACTTCGAGATCGAGACCGCGAACGTCGACCCCGAGATCGCGACGATCGCCGGTCCGCAGCTGGTCGTGCCGGTGATGAACGCGCGCTACGCGCTGAATGCGGCGAACGCGCGCTGGGGCAGCCTCTACGACGCGCTCTACGGCACCGACGCGCTCGGCGAGCCGCCGCAGCCCGGCGGCTACGACGAGACGCGCGGCGCGAAGGTCATCGCGTGGGCGAAATCGTTCCTCGACACCGTCGCGCCGCTTCGCGCGCAATCGCATTCGGACGCGACGGGCTATGCCGTCGTCGACGGGGCGCTGCAGGTCGCGACCTCGCGCGGTCGCACCGCGCTCGCGAACCCGGCCCGCTTCGCCGGTTATCGCGGCGCGCCCGACCGGCCGTCGGCGATCCTGCTGGTGCACAACGGCCTGCACGTCGAGATCGTCGTCGACGCGTCGACGGCGATCGGCAAGGCCGATGCGGCGGGCGTGTGCGACGTCGTCATCGAGTCGGCGATCACCGCGATCATGGACTGCGAGGACTCGGTCGCCGCGGTGGACGCCGAGGACAAGGCGCTCGCCTACCGCAACTGGCTCGGACTGATGAAGGGCGATCTCGCCGAGTCGGTCGAGAAGGGCGGCAGGCGCTTCGAGCGCCGGCTGAATCCCGATCGCGCGTACACGGCGCCGGACGGCGCGTCGACGCTGACGCTGAAGGGCCGCTCGCTGATGCTGGTGCGCAACGTCGGCCACCTGATGACGAATCCCGCGATCCTCGATCGACACGGCGACGAGGTCTTCGAGGGGCTGATGGACGCGATGTGCACCGTCCTGATCGCGCGCCACGATCTCGCGAAGGCGGCGGGCGAGGGCGTGATGCGCAATTCGGCGACGGGCTCGGTCTACGTCGTGAAGCCGAAGATGCACGGGCCCGAGGAAGTCGCGTTCGCCGACGAGGTGTTCTCGCAGGTCGAGCGCGCGCTCGGGCTGCCGCAGTACACGGTCAAGCTCGGCATCATGGACGAGGAGCGCCGCACGACGGTGAACCTGAAGGAGTGCATCCGGGTCGCCCGCCACCGGGTCGCGTTCATCAACACCGGCTTCCTCGATCGCACCGGCGACGAGATCCACACGTCGATGCAGGCGGGCCCGGTCGTGCGCAAGGCGGCGATGAAGGCGCAGCCCTGGATCGCGGCCTACGAGAACTGGAACGTCGACACCGGCCTTGCCTGCGGGCTCGCCGGGCGCGCGCAGATCGGCAAGGGCATGTGGGCGATGCCCGACCTGATGCACGCGATGCTCGAGCAGAAGGTGGGCCACCCGCAGGCAGGCGCGAACTGCGCGTGGGTCCCGTCGCCGACGGCGGCGACGCTGCACGCGACGCACTATCACAAGGTCGACGTGCACGCGCGCCAGAAGGAGATCGCCGCGCAGGGGCGGCGGGCGAAGCTCGACGACATCCTGACGATTCCCCTCGCGCAGGGCACGAACTGGAGCGCGGCCGAGATCGACGCCGAACTCGAGAACAACGCGCAGGGCATCCTGGGCTACGTCGTGCGCTGGGTCGACCAGGGGGTCGGCTGCTCGAAGGTGCCCGACATCGACAACGTGGCGCTGATGGAGGATCGCGCGACCTGCCGCATCTCCTCGCAGCACATGGCGAACTGGCTGCTGCACGGCGTCGTCACCCGCGCGCAGGTGACCGACGTGATGAAGCGCATGGCGGCGGTCGTCGACCGGCAGAACGCCGGCGATCCGGCGTACCGGCCGATGGCGCCGGGCTTCGACGGCGCGGCGTTCAACGCGGCGTGCGACCTGGTGCTGCAGGGCGTCGAGCAGCCGTCGGGCTACACCGAGCCGATCCTTCACGCGCGACGCCGGCAGCTCAAGGGCACCTGAAGTGCACCGGCGCCCGCGGGCGGCCCGGCGCCCCTGAGATGTCGATCATCCTCGTGCGGCACGGCGAGACGGCGCTGAACGCGTCTCGCACGCTGCAGCACCCGGACACGCCGCTCGGGCCCAGGGGCCTCGCGCAGGCCGAGGCGGTCGCGAGGCGGCTCGCGGGCGAGCCGATCGACGAGATCCTGGTGAGCGATCATCTCCGGGCTGCGCAGACCGCGCACGCGATCGCGCGGGCGGTCGGCGCGCCGGTCCGGGTGTCGCCGCTGCTGCACGAGCGCAGTTTCGGCGCGCTGCGCGGACGGCGCTACGACGAACTCGGCTTCGACCCGATGGCGCCGGACTTCTGCCCGCCGGACGGCGAGAGCTGGCCGGTGTTCGAGGCGCGCGTCGCGCTGGCCTTCGCCGAGATCGTCGCGCGGCGCGCGGCGCTCGCGCGCGCGCTGGTCGTCGTCAGCCACGGCCTGGTGATCGGGCGTATGCTGCGGCACCACCTGCGGCTCGCCGCAGGCGCGGCGCCGCCGATGCACCTCGGCAACACCGCGGTGACGATCTTCGACGCCGACCCGCCGCATCTCGCGAGCCTGGTCGGGTGCATCGCGCACCTCGACGGCGCGGCCCGCGACGACGGGCGAGGGCTCTCGGGCTTCTAGCGCCCCGCGCCGGGATCCTGCCAGCGGGCCCCGGGTTCCTTCAGTCCTTCAGTCGCTCCGCCACCCGTATCACGGCCGGGCGCTCGCGCATGCGCGCGCGATGCGCGTCGAGCGCGGGGAAGTCGGCGAGCGCGACGCCGTCGCCTTCCAGCCAGCCGTAGATCGTGTACAGGTACCCGTCGCACACCGACCACGCGTCGCCGAGCACCCATGGCCCCTTGAAGAAGGCGGTCTCGATCATCCGGCAGCAGTCGTGCATGTTCGCGCGCACCTTCGACTTCATCGCCTCGATCGCCGCCGGATCGTCGGCCCAGCGGTGGCCTCGACGCCGATGCGCGTGCGCGATGTGCACGGTCGCGCACAGGTAGCTGTTGAACTCCTGCGCCTTCGCGAAGCCCCAGGGGTCCGTCGGCGCGAGACGCGCGGCGGGGTAGGTCTGCGCGATCCACGCGAGGATCGCCGGCGTCTCGGTCAGCACGCCGTGGGGCGTCACCAGCGCCGGCACGCGCCCGCGCGGGTTGATCGCGAGGTACTCGGGCTGCTTCTGCGCGTCGGACTGGAAGTCGAGGCGGCGGATGTCGACGTCGGCGCCGGCCTCCTCGAGCGCGATGCAAGAGGCGAGCGCGCAGGTGCCGGTGGCGTGGTAGAGGACGAGACTCATCGTGGGCGGGCTCCCGTGCGGGTTGGTGGCGTCGCGCTATGCGGCGGCGGGCGCAGCATATCACCGTGCGTACGGGTACGGCGGTTGCCGAATGGCGCCGGTGCAGGAGGTGGAACCGGAATGACTGGTGCGCAAGGCAATACCCGGCGATCGACGACCCGCGTGCACGCGATGCCCTTCGGTGCGCGGCTCGAGCCGTCGGGCCTGGTCCGCTTCGCGTTGTGGGCGCCTTCGCATGCGCAGGTCGGCTTGCTGCTCGATTCGCGGGTCGACGTGCAGCCGATGCGCGCGCTGGACGGCGAGGATGCCGGCTGGCACGCCTGCGTCGCCGAGGCGGCCGCCGGCGCGCACTATCGCTTCGTGCTGCCCGACGGCACGCGCGTGCCGGATCCGGCGTCTCGCCACCAGCCGCACGACGTCCAAGGCCCGAGCGAGGTGATCGATCCGGCGGCCTACCGATGGCACGACACCGACTGGCGCGGGCGTCGCTGGGAGGAGGCGGTGATCGTCGAGATCCACGTCGGCGCCTTCACGCCGCAGGGCACCTTCCGCGCGGCGATCGACCGCCTCGACCACCTCGTGTCGCTCGGCGCCACCGCGATCGAACTGATGCCGGTCGCCGATTTCCCCGGCGCGTGCAACTGGGGCTACGACGGGGTGCTGCCCTTCGCGCCCGACGCCCGTTACGGCCGGCCCGAGGACCTGAAGGCACTGGTCGAGGCCGCGCACGCGCGGGGCCTGATGGTGCTGCTCGACGTCGTCTACAACCACTTCGGGCCGGAAGGCGCGTACATCCACGGCATCGCGCCCGAGGTCTTCACCGACCGTCGCCGGACGCCGTGGGGCGCGGCGATCGATTTCGACGGGCCGCACTCGCGCACGGTGCGTGCGTTCTTCATCCACAACGCGCTCTACTGGCTCGACGAATTCCACCTCGACGGTCTCCGCTTCGACGCCGTCCACGCGATCCTCGACGAAGGACCGCGGCATTTCCTCGACGAGCTCGCCGCGCGCGTGCGCGGGGCCTGCGCCGCACGCGAGGTGCACCTGATCCTCGAGAACGAGGAGAACGCGGCGCGACTGCTCGAGCGCGACGGCGCGCGGCGACCGCTTCGCTACACCGCGCAGTGGAACGACGACGTCCATCACGCGCTGCACGTCGCGGCGAGCGGCGAGTCGATCGGCTACTACGCCGACTACCACGGCCATGTGCCGCGCCTCGCGCGCGCGCTCGCCGAGGGCTTCGCGTTCCAGGGCGAGCCGATGCCGTACCGGGGCCACGCGCGTGGCGAGCCGAGCGCGCACCTGCCGCCGACGGCCTTCGTGTCCTTCATCCAGAACCACGACCAGATCGGCAATCGCGCGTTCGGCGATCGGCTCGGTGCGATCGCTCCCGCCGCCGCGATGCGCGCGATCAGTGCGGTCTACCTGCTGCTGCCGCAGATCCCGATGCTGTTCATGGGCGAGGAGTGGGACGCGAGCACCCCGTTCCCCTTCTTCTGCGATTTCGGCGACGAGCTTGCCGCCGCCGTGCGCGAGGGGCGGCGCGCCGAGTTCGCGCGCTTTCCGGCCTTCGCCGACCCCCGCGAGCGAGAGCGCATCCCCGATCCGGTCGCGCCCGACACCTTCGCGTCGGCGAAGCTCGACTGGGACGAGCGCGAGCGTGCGCCGCACGCGCAGGCGCTCGCGCGCTACCGACGGCTGCTCGAGGTGCGGCACCGCGAGATCGTACCGCGGCTCTCCGGCATCGTCGGCGCGGGCCGTGTCGAGATGCGCGGCGAGGCGGCGAACGCCGAGGCCGAGGCACCCGGGGTGGCGGCGCTGACGGTCCGCTGGGCGGTGCCCACCGCGCGCGACGCGCTGATGCTGGACCTGAACCTGGGCGCCGGGCCGGTCGCGGGCTTCGGCGCGCCGCTCGGGCGCTGCATCTGGATCGAGGGCGATGCGCACGGCGATCGCCTGGGGCCCTGGGCCGTTCGATGGTGGATCGACGACGACGCTGGACCGGCGCGATGAGCGGGCAGTCGGCGTCCCCGGCGATCGATCCCCAAGTCCTCGAGCGCCTCGCAGCCTTCGCCGGCATCGAGACGCACTGGACCGATGCGCACGGCAGCGAGGCGGCGGTCGGGCGCGAGACGCTGGTGCGCGTGCTGGCGGCGATGGGGATCGCCGCCGACGACGACGCGCGGGCGGCCGCGTCGCTGGCGTCGCTCGAGCGCGAGGCGTGGATACGGCCGCTGCCGCCGGTGCTCGTGCACCGCGAGGCGAGCGGCGCGCTCGCGGTGCCGCTGAACCTGCGCGCCGGCACCGACGTGATCCGCTGGCGAATCGAGTGCGAGGACGGCAGCGTCGAGACCGGCAACGCCGGGTTCGGGACGCTGCCGCTCGAGGCCGAGACCACCATCGACGGCGAACGGCTGCAGCGACGCCTGCTGCGGCTGCCTCGGCTCGCGCTGCCCTTCGGCCATCACCGCTTCGGTCTCGGCCTGGACGGGCCGTCGATGCCGCTGATCGCGTGCCCCGCGCGATGCTGGCTGCCGGACGCGCTCGCCGACGGCGGCCGCGTGTGGGGGCTCGCGGTCCAGCTGTACCTGCTGCGCTCGGACACCGACTGGGGCATCGGCGACTTCGGCGACCTGTGCAGCCTGGTCGATCTCGCCGCCGAGCACGACGCCGCGGTGATCGGCCTGAATCCGCTGCACGCGCTCTTCACCGACGCGCCGGAACACGCGAGCCCGTACTCGCCGTCAAGCCGCCTGCTGCTCAATCCGCTGAACATCGACGTGATGGCGATCCCCGAGATGGGGACCTGCACCGAGGCGCGCGCCCTCGTCGGCTCGGAAGGCTTCCAGCGCGATCTCGCGCGGTGCCGGGCGTCGCGGCTGCTCGACTACACGCGGGTGGTGGCGATCAAGCTGCCGGTGCTGCGCCTGCTGTTCGACGCGTGCATGCGTGCGCCCGACGGCGCGCGGCGGCGCGCGTTCGAGGCCTTCAGGCGGGAGCGGGGCCCGGCGTTCGAGCGCCACTGCCGCTACCTCGCGCTGCGCGAGCACTTCGCGGCGCTCGATCCGGCTCGCGCCGACTGGCACGCGTGGCCCGCCGAGTACCAGGACGCGGCGGGCGAGGCCGTCGAGCGCTTCGCGCAGGCGCGCGCGCAGGGCGTCGCGTTCGTCGCATGGCTGCAGTGGGTCGCCGACGAGCAGCTGGCGCAGGCGGCGGGCGTCGCGGCGCGGCGCGGACTCGCGGTCGGGCTCTATCGCGATCTCGCGATCGGCTCGGATCGCGGCGGCGCCGAGACCTGGGCGTCGCCCGACACGGTCGTGTCCGACGCGCAGGTCGGGGCGCCGCCGGATCTCCACATGCCGGCGGGGCAGGACTGGGGCTTGCCGCCGAACGACCCGCGCCGGCTGCGCGAGGCCGGCTACCGCGACTTCATCGAGCTGCTGCGGGCGAACATGCGTCACGCGGGGGCGCTTCGAATCGACCATGTGATGGGGTTGCTGCGGCTGTGGTGGGTGCCGCGCGGTTCGACGCCGGCGGACGGCGCCTACGTGCACTATCCGCTCGAGGACCTTCTCGGCATCCTCGCGCTCGAGAGCCGGCGCGCGCACTGCCTCGTCGTCGGCGAGGACCTGGGCACGGTGCCGCCGGGCCTGCGCGAGCGTCTCGCGGAGGCGGGCGTGCTGTCGTACCGCGTGCTGTGCTTCGAGCAGGACGCGCAGCGCCACGAGTTCGTCGCGCCCGAGGCCTGGCCGGCACAGGCGATCGCGGTGCTGGGCAGCCACGATCTGCCGACCTTCGACAGCTGGTGGGAAGGCCGCGACCTCGACCTGAAGGCGCGCGCCGGCCTGTTCCCGGCGGCCGGCGAGATCGAACGGCAGCGCGATGCCCGTGAACGCGACCGGGCCGCGCTGGTCCGCGCGCTGTTCTCGGCGCGACTGCTCGAGCGCGCGGAACTGGCCGACCCGGCGGCGCGTGCGAGGGCGGCGCACGCCTACATCGCGCGCACCGGCGCCGCGATCGCGATGGCGCAGATCGACGACCTCGCCGGCGAATGCGATCCGGTCAACCTGCCCGGCACCTCGGTCGAGCATCCGAACTGGCGGCGCCGGCAGTCGGTGACGCTGGACGAACTGGCGCGGCTGGACACGTTCCGGGGCCCGGTCGCCGTGCTGAACGCGGCGCGCGGCGCCGGCGGCACGGCCGACCTGCAGCGCCGCACCGGGCAGGGCGCCGGATCGCCCGGCGCCGTCGCGCCGCCGCCGGCGCGCCGCTTCGTGCCGCACGCGAGGACCCGCGTGAAGCCGCGCTGACGCGCGGGCCGGTCACGCGTCCAGCGGATGCGCGGGACCGCGAAGGCAGCGGGCCAGCGCCTCGAGGCGCGCCGCCGGGCCGGTCGCGCCGAGGATCGCCAGCACGCCGGCCGCCGCCGTCGCCGGATCGGGATGGCGGGCCGCGTCGCGCAGTCGCGGCGCCAGCGGGTCGACGACCTGCGCCGCCGGCGCCGTCGCGAGCCAGCGGATCCAGCAGGCGAGCGCGGGTTCGAGCGCCGTGCCCGGCACCTCGATCGAGCGGTCCGGCCCGAGCCATCGCAACGGGATCTTCAGCGACCCATCGTGGGCGATCTGCGCGAGCGCGTGGCGGATGCCGGGATTCGCGAAGCGCGCGCGCAGGCTCGTGCAGTACGCTTCCGCCTGCGCGCGTGCGGTCGACGGCAGCGCCGGGATCGCGGTCTCGCGCCAGTAGCGCTCGACGAATCCGCCGATCGCCGGATCCGAGAAGGCCTGGTCGACCGTCTCGTGGCCGGCGAGCAGCCCGGCGTACGCGAGCACCGAATGCGCGGCGTTCAGCAGGCGAAGCTTCAGCGCCTCGTACGGGCCGACGTCGTCGACCCACTGCACGCCGCAGCGCTCGAGCGCGGGGCGTGCGCCGCGGATCCGGTCCTCGATCACCCACTGGGTGAAGGCCTCGGTCGCGACGGGCCACGCGTCGACCAGCCCGAGCCGCGAGGCCACCCGCTCGCGCAGCGCGTCGGTCGTGGCGGGAACGATGCGATCGACCATGCTGTCGGGAAACGCGACGCGCTCCTCGATCAGCTCCGGCAGCAGGTCGATCGCGTCGATCGGGCCGGCCTCGCCGGCGAGCCGTCCGGCACGGGCGCGCCAGTGCGGCTCGCGACGCGCCGCCTCGGCGAAGCCGCGCAGCGCGCGCCGCAGCGTCCGACCGTTGCCGGACAGGTTGTCGCAGCTCGCGATCGTCAGCGCGCTCGCGGCCGCGCGGACCGCCGACGCCAGCGGCAACGCGTCGCGCGTGTCGGTCGCGGCGCGTTCACCGAAGCGCCGCACGAGGCCGGCGAACAGCTGGCCGGGCGCGGTCGCCGGACGGGAGCCGTCCTCGAGGTCCGCCCGAAGGCCCGGATGGCCGGCGTCGAGGCAGTAGCCCTTCTCGGTGACGGTGAGCGTCCACCAGTGCACCTGCGGATCGGCCATCCGTGCCGCGATCGCGTCCGCGGCACCCGGATCGGTCGCGGCCAGCGTCTCGCGCAGGCAGCCGATCACCTGCAGCCGCGCGTCGCCGGTGTCCAGCGCGTACAGTCCCGACTGCGGCGCGAGCGCGTCGCGAAGCGCCGGGCGCTGCAGGCTCACGCCGCTGACGCCCCAGCGAAGGTCGCCTGCGTGCGCGATCGCGTCGTAGCACGGTGCCTGGTGCGCGCGGTGGAAATTGCCGACCCCGAGGTGCACGACGCCGATGCGAAGGTCCTGCAGGCGGTACGCCGGCACCCGGTGGGCCGTCGCGACCGATGCCAGCGATCGCGGCGTGAGCCGCGGCAGGCTCGGCGCCGCGCCGCGCGTCATGCGTCCGCCCAGCGGTCGTTGGGCACCAGCGGATACCAGCCGGGGCGGGCCGGATCGCGGTCGTAGGGGTAGCCGCCGAGTTCGACGAATCGCTCGTGGTATTCGCGCAGCTTCTCGCGGTCGAGCGTGACGCCGAGGCCCGGTGCGGTCGGCACCGCGATGCGACCGTCGACGTACGCGAGCTTGCCGCCGACGATCACGTCGTCGCGCAGGTGGTGGTAGTGCGCGTCGGCCGGGTAGCCCAGGTTGGGCACCACCGCGCCCATGTGCAGCATCGTCGCGAGCTGCACGCCGAGCTCGCCCGAGGAGTGCACCGCGACGCCGAGCCCGAGCGTGTCGCAGGTCGCGGCCGCCTTCACGCACGGGCGGATGCCGCCCCAGAACGTGGTGTCGAGCAGCACGACGTCGACCCCGCGCTGCGGGATGTTCGCGGCAAGCTGCTGGAAGTCGACGACGACCGTGTTGGTGGCGATCGGCAGGCGCACGAATTCCTTGAGCCGCGCGAGCTGCGGCAGGCCGAACACCGGGTCCTCGAAGTAGTCGTTGTTCAGGTCCTCGATGCCCTGGCCGAAGCGCACCGCGTCGCGCAGCGACCACGCGCAGTTCGGGTCGAAGCGCAGCGCGTCGTCGGGCAGCGCGGCGGCGAGCGCGCGGTACGCGGCGAGCTCGACCGCCGGCGCGAATACGCCGCCCTTGAGCTTGTGCGTGCGAAAGCCGTGCTCGGCCTTCAGCGCGCGCGCGTGCGCGACGAGCTGCTGCGCGTCGGCGATCCCGCCCTCGCCGGTGTCCTCCGCCGGGTGGCGCCAGAACAGGTAGCTCGCGAACTCGATCGAATCGCGAAGCCGCCCGCCGAGGAACTCGCTGACCGGCACGCCGAACTTCTGGCCGACGATGTCCAGGCACGCGAACTCGATCGCCGCGTGCAGCTGCGTGCGGTTGTTGTAGAGGCTCGCGGTGGGATTGCAGATCGCGAAGCGCAGCGCCTCGAGCCGCAGCACGTCGTGCCCCTTCAGGTAGGGCAGCAGGCCGGTCACCGCGCTGCTCGCGGCCTCGCCGCCGCCGCCGAACTCGCCGAGCCCGAGGTAGCCGTCGTCGGTCTCGACCTCGACGATCGTCCGCACGAAGCGGCCCCAGTGCGCGCCGTTCGAGTGCCGCAGCGGCGCCTCGAGCGGCACCGTCACCGGGGTTGCACGGATATTGGAGATCCTGGTTTTTGTCATACACTCGCCTCGACTGACTGCAACCGAGTATAGAAGTCGCGCCCGGCATGTCGATGCCGGACCCGACACTCGTCGCCATCCGCCGTCAGGCGACCCGAATCGAGGAGACCCTTCATGCAATCGACGATCCGATCAACGACCCGGCGCCTTTCGGTGCGCGGGCTCGCCACCGTACTGGCCGCTGTCGGTGCAATTGCCATCGTGCCCGGCGCCGTGTCCGACGCGCAGGCGCAGACCAAGCTCAAGTGGGCCCACGTCTACGAGACCAGCGAGCCGTACCACACCGAGTCGGTGTGGGCGGCCGAAGAGATCAAGAAGCGCAGCAACGGCAAGTTCGACATCCAGGTGTTCCCGGCGTCGTCGCTCGGCAAGGAAACCGACATCAACCAGGGGATGTCGCTCGGCACGGTCGACATGATCATCAGCGGCCCGTCCTTCGCGGCGCGCAGCTACCCGCGCGTGGGCATCGCCTACTACCCGTTCATCTTCCGCGACGGCGCGCACCTGCTCGCGTACGCGAAGAGCGACCTGTTCAAGGAGATGAGCGAGGAGTACCGCAAGAAGACCGGCATCGCGATGATCGCGTACACCTACTACGGTGCGCGCCACACCACGTCGAATCGCGCGTTCAAGGACTGTGCCGGCATGAAGGGCCTCAAGATCCGCGTGCCCGACGTCGCCGCCTACATGGCGACGCCGAAATCCTGCGGCGCCAATCCCACGCCGATCGCGTTCGCCGAGGTCTACCTCGCGCTGCAGAACGGCACCGTCGAGGCGCAGGAGAACCCGCTGCCCACGATCGAGGCGAAGAAGTTCTACGAGGTGCAGAAGCACATCATGCTGACCGGCCACATCGTGGACGGCGTGGTCACGCAGGTGGCGCCGCACGTCTGGAACAAGCTGAGCGACGCCGAGAAGAAGATGTTCACCGAGGTCGCACAGGAGGCGGCGGCGCGGGCGTCGGCGAAGGTCAAGGCGCGCGAGGATCAGCTCGCCGACTTCTTCAAGTCCAAGGGCCTGACGGTCGAGGCGGTCGATCGCGAGAGCTTCAAGCAGGCGGTGCTCAAGAACTCGCCGCTGAAGTCGATGGGCTTCACGCAGGCCGACTACGACAGGATCCAGGCGGTCAAATGACGCGCCCGGTGCCCGGTCGTCGCGGCACCGACGGCGCGGGCGCCTCGGGCACGGCCGGCGCTGCGCCCGTGGCGCATGCCGCGCGCGCGCCCGGCGACTCGCCGCCGGCGGCCGAGGCGGCGACGGCGGTCGGTGCCGACGCCGTGCGCGCGGCGGTCCGCAAGCCGGCGCCGGAAGGCGCGGTGCTCGATGCCGACGGCAACTGGCACGCCGAGGACAGCGCGGTCGACCTGTCGGTCTATCGCTGGGAAGACTGGGTCGCGCTCGCGGTGTTCTGGCTGCTCGCCTTCGACGTGTTCTACCAGTTCTTCACGCGCTACGTGCTGTCGGATTCCGCCGCCTGGACCGAGGAGATCGCGCGCTACCTGCTGATCGTCGTCACCTTCGTCGGCTCGTCGATGGGGGTCCGGCGCAACACGCACATCCAGGTCGAATTCGTCTACCGGTACCTGCCGAAGGCGGTCGGGCGGGCGATGTCGACGATGGTCGACGTCGTGCGCATCGCGATGCTGGGCTACGCGACCTGGCTCGCGATCGACCTCGTGCCGCGCATGCACAACCTGCAGATGACGGTGATCGACTGGCCGATGAGCTACGTCTATGCGTTCGTCGCGATCGGGCTCGCGCTGATGACCTTTCGCTCGGTGCAGGTCGCGCTCACGCACCTGAAGCAGGGCTGGAGCGTGCTCGAGCGTCCGGAATCGGCGTTCTAGCGCGCGGGCCGGCAGGCGCCGGCCGCGTTTCCCTCCGCGTTTCTCGAGTGTGCCCTGAATGAACTCCCTCTTCTTCGGCTCCTTCCTGGCCGCGATGGCGACCGGTATCCCGCTCGCGATCGCGATGCTGATCGGCTCGCTCGCGTACATCTGGGTGTCGGGGTCGATCCCGCCGCTGACGATCGTGCATCGGATGGTCGGTGGCATCGACAGCTTCCCGCTGCTCGCGGTGCCGTTCTTCATCCTCGCCGGCAACCTGATGAATTCCGCCGGCATCACCAACCGCATCTTCGGCTTCGCGCTGGCGCTGGTCGGCTGGCTCAAGGGCGGACTGGGGCACGTCAACGTCGTCGGTTCGGTGATCTTCTCGGGCATGTCGGGCACCGCGATCGCCGACGCCGGCGGACTCGGCACGATCGAGATCAAGGCGATGCAGGACCACGGCTACTCGACCGAGTTCGCGGTCGGCGTGACCGCCGCGTCGGCCACGCTGGGGCCGATCATCCCGCCGTCGCTGCCGATGGTGATCTACGGGGTGCAGGCGAACGCGTCGATCGGCAAGCTGTTCGCAGCCGGCTTCATCCCAGGCGTGCTGATGGCCGCGTTGATGATGGGCATGGTCGCGTGGTACGCGCACCGTCGCAACTACGGCAGCGACATGGCCTTCGAATGGGGGCGGGTCGGGCGGGCGATGTTCGAACTCGCGACCGTGCTGGTCGCCGCCGTCGTGCTGTTCAGGCTCTGGGGCGACGAGAGCCTCGGCGGCATGGCGAAGTTCGGCTGGCCGCTGATCGTCGTGCTGGTCGTCGACAAGCTGTTCCGCTTCGAGGCGTTCATGGCGCTGCTCACGCCGGTGATCCTGATCGGCGGCATGGCCTCGGGCCTGTTCACGCCGACCGAGGCGGCGGTTGCCGCCGTCGCGTGGGCGCTGTTCCTCGGCTTCGCGTGGTACCGCACGCTGAACTGGCGCATGCTGATCAGGATCTCGATGGAGACGATCGAGACGACGGCGACGGTGCTGTTCATCGTCGCCGCCGCGTCGGTGTTCGCGTGGGTGCTCACCACGACCCAGGCGACCGAGGCGATCGCCGCCTGGGTGCTGTCGATCAGTTCGAGCCCGGCGATCTTCCTGCTGCTCGCGAACCTGTTCCTGCTGTTCGTCGGCTGCTTCATGGAGACGATCGCCGCGATCACGATCCTCGTGCCGGTCTTCATGCCGATCATCGCGAAGCTCGGCATCGATCCGGTGCACTTCGGCGTCGTCATGGTGCTGAACCTGATGATCGGGCTGCTGACGCCGCCGGTGGGCATGGTGCTCTACGTGCTGCAGAAGATCGCGAAGATCTCCTTCGAGCGCACCGTCGTCGCGGTGCTGCCGTGGTTCGTGCCGCTGATCGGCACGCTGATCGCGATCACCTACCTGCCCGACCTGATCCTGTGGCTGCCCGAGCGCTGGTACGGCAAGTAGGGCTCGTCGCCCGGGCGCGTCGGTACGCCACCGCGTCGGCGCGTCAGCGCGGCGCGCCGATGCGCCGCGACCACAGGTAACCGCCGGCCACCATCAGCGCCACCGCGGCGCTCGCCTGCAGGCCGCGATCCTCCATCCACGCGTCGACCGGATGCGACAGCAGCCGCACGACGCCGACGCCGGCGATCGCCAGCGCGACCGCGGCGAGCACCAGCGCGAAGACGCGCGCGGCGCGGCGCGAGAAGCGGTCGCCGCGGCCGATCAGGTGCGCGACGACCCAGCCGTTGACGGTGTCCGACAGCATCATCCCGAGCGCGAACAGCGCGCCGAGGAGCGCGACGAGCCCCAGGCCCGAATGCTGCACGCCGAAGGCGGCGAACATCACCGCGAGGCCGACGGTGTCGAACGAGAGCGCGAACAGCGCGCCGATCGCCACGCCGCTGCCCGCACCCTGCAGCAGCCGCGTGCGAAGCATCCGCGCGACGACCGGTGACGCGCCGACGCGCGCCGGGTCGCTCGAGAGTGCGTTGCGCAGGTTCACCGTGCCGATGATCGACAGCATCGTGACCGACAGCAGCGCACCGGCGGTGTCCAGCCACGCCGGCACCGTCGGCACGTCGGCCGCGCCGGCGAAGAGCGCGACGCCGAGCGCGAGCAGCAGCACGACGATCCCGTGCCCGGTCGAGAAGAGCAGGCCGGATGCGCGCGCGAGGCGGGGGTTGCCGGCCGAGTACTGGAGCCGGGAGATCCCGTCGATGCTGGCGAGATGGTCCGCATCGATGCCGTGGCGCGCGCCCAGCAGGAACGCGAGCCCGGCCATCGCCGGCGCGCCGAGGGAATGGAAGTCGATCGTCATGTGCTCGATCGCGCGGCGTCGGTCAGGTGGGCAGGAAGCCCTCGGTCGACAGGTAGCGCTCGCCGGTATCGTAGTTGAATCCCAGCACCCGCGCGCCTTTCGGCAGGTCGGGCAGCTTCTGCGAGATCGCGGCGAGCGTCGCGCCCGACGAGATGCCGACCAGGATGCCTTCCTCCGCCGCGCTGCGACGCGCAAACGCCTTCGCGTCGTCGGCGTCGACCTGGATCACGCCGTCGAGCAGGGCGGTGTGCAGGTTCTTCGGCACGAAGCCGGCGCCGATGCCCTGGATCGGGTGCGGACTGGGCTTGCCGCCCGAGATCACCGGCGAGGCCGCGGGCTCGACCGCGAAGACCTTCAGCCCAGGCCACGCCTGCTTCAGCACCTGGGCGCAGCCGGTCAGGTGTCCGCCGGTGCCCACGCCGGTGACCAGCGCGTCGAGGCCGTCGGGGAAGTCCTCGAGGATCTCCTGCGCGGTCGTGCGCACGTGTACGTCGATGTTCGCGGCGTTCTCGAACTGCTGCGGCATCCAGCCGTCCGGCGTCTGCTCGAGCAACTCGGTCGCCCGCGCGATCGCGCCGCCCATGCCCTTCTCCCGGGGCGTCAGCTCGAAGCGCGCGCCATAGGCGAGCATCAGCCGGCGGCGCTCGATCGACATCGAGTCCGGCATCACCAGCACGAGTCGGTAGCCCTTGACCGCCGCGACCATCGCGAGGCCGACGCCGGTGTTGCCCGACGTGGGCTCGATGATCGTGCCGCCGGGCTTCAGCGCCCCCGACTTCTCGGCGGCCTCGACCATCGACAGCGCGATGCGGTCCTTGATCGAGCCGCCCGGGTTGCTGCGCTCGGACTTGATCCAGACCCGTGCGTCGGCGCCGAACAGGCGATTGACGCGGATGTGCGGTGTCCGGCCGATGGTCTCCAGGATGTTCGCGGCTTTCATGCTGTGCTCCTATGGTGGACGGGCAATGAGGACAGGGATGATAGGGGACGATGCGCGTCCACCCTTCGAACCGTCGCTCATGACCTTATGCCGCGCGGGCGCAAGCGTGCGCATCGGCCGCGTGAGGCGAGCGTGCGCAGCGGCCGCGAGAGTACGATAGCCGATGCCGCGGCGATCGTGGCCGACGGCGTCCGGGGCCGCCGGCGCGCCCCGCGCACGCCCAGGAGCCCCGATGTCGAACACGGATGGCGCGCACTGATGCGGCTCGCAGACCCCGCGCGAGACCCGCGCGGCGACGACGCGCGCGGCGAGGGCGTACCCGCCGAGGTCGGATCGATCGCCGCGCTCGACGAGCAGCGCTGGAACGAGCGCCTGCTGGCGGCGCCGCTCGCGGTGCCCGGTGTGCGGACGTGGCGCTATCGGGAGCCTGCGGTGGTGCTCGGCCGCGCGCAGCGCGCGCTCGCCGCGTCGCTGCGGCGGGATCGCGCCGACGACGCGGGCGGTGCGCTGCCGCTCGTCGAGCGGCTCGCCGGTGGCGGCGCGGTGCTCGTCGGTCCGTGGATGATCGGGCTGTCGGTGGCACTGCCGCACGCGCACCGGCTCGTCGCCGGGCGCTCGATCGCCGCGAGCTACGACTGGCTCGGCGAGGTGTTCGTCGACCTGCTCGCCGCGCGCGGGGTCGACGCCCGGGTCGCGACGGCCGCGGATGCGCGCAAGGCGGCGGCGCCGCTGGCGTGGGCCTGCTTCGCCGGCGTCACCGCTGGCGAGGTGCTCGTCGACGGGCGCAAGCTCGTCGGCTTCGCGCAGCGCCGCAATCGCCACGGCGTGCTGCTCGTCGCGGGAATGCTGCTCGACGCCGTGCCGTGGGCGGCGCTGTGCGCCGCCGTCGTCGGCGATCGGACGGCGGCGGAGCGCCTGCGTTGCGCGGCGGCGCTCGCCGAGACCACGATCGACCTGGCGACAGCCCGCGATCGGCGGCGTGTCGCCAGCGGCGACGCGGTGGTCGGTCCGAGACGGGACGCCGAAGCGGGGTCGACGCCGGAGCGTGGAAACGACGTCGCCGCCGAACTCGCGCATGCGGTCGGGTGCTGCGTCGATCCCCCGTCGCCGGCGTCGCCGGCGCCCGGCGCGCCCGTGTATGCTTGACCGCCTTCCAGGGATCTCCCGCGCCCGTGCCCACGCATCCGCTGCCGCCCGTGTCGACCCGCGCCGCGTCCTCCGCAGCGCCGGCTGAGCCTTCGCCTGCCGCCGCCGCCGCCGGTGCGCAGGCGCCGCGTCTCGAGCTCGCGGGCATCACGAAGCGCTACCCGGCGGTGCTCGCGAACGACGCGGTGTCGCTGTCGGTGGCGCCCGGCGAGATCCACGGGCTGATCGGCGAGAACGGCGCCGGCAAGTCGACGCTGATGAAGATCGCGTTCGGCGCGGTGCAGCCCGACGCCGGCACGATCCGCTTCAACGGCGCGGCGGTGCGGATCGACTCGCCGGCCACCGCGCGTGCGCTCGGCATCGGCATGGTGTTCCAGCACTTCGCGCTGTTCGAGTCGCTGACGGTCACCGAGAACGTGCTGCTCGCACTGGCCGACGCGAAGGGCGCGGATCGCGAGCGACTCGCGCAGCGCATCCGCGCGCTCGGCGATCGCTACGGCCTGTCGGTCGACCCGCTCGCGCCGGTCTACGCGCTGTCGGTGGGCGAGCGCCAGCGCGTCGAGATCATCCGCGCGCTGCTGCAGTCGCCGAAACTGCTGATCATGGACGAACCGACCTCGGTGCTGACGCCGGCGGCGGTCGAAGGCCTGTTCGAGACGCTTCGCAGGCTGGCGTCCGAAGGCGTGTCGATCCTCTACATCAGCCACAAGCTCGAGGAGGTCCGCGCGCTGTGCGACCGGGCGACGGTGCTTCGCGGCGGGCGTGTCACCGGGGTCTGCGTGCCCGCGCGCGAGAGCGTCGCCAGCCTGTCGCGGCTGATGATCGGTGCCGAGCCGCCCCGCACCGAGCGCGACGCGACGGTGCCGGGCGAGCCCGTGCTCGAGGTGCGCGGCCTGTCGCTCGAGCCGCTCGAGCGCACCGGCAAGGCGCTGCGCGAGGTCGGGCTCGTCGTGCGCCGGGGCGAGGTGATCGGCATCGCCGGCGTGTCGGGCAACGGCCAGCAGGAGCTGCTCGCGGCGATCGTCGGCGAGGACCGGCGTGCGCCGCCGCAGTCGGTGATGCTGCGCGGCGAGGCGGCCGGCGCCGCCTCGGTCGGCGCGCGGCGGCGGCGCGGCCTCGCCTACGTGCCGGAGGAGCGCCTCGGCGCCGCGACGGTGCCGGGGCTCGCGCTCGACCGCAACCTGCTGCTCTCGCACGCCGACGCGGCGTTGTTCCGGTTCGGGCTGATCCGCGATGCACGGCTGCGCGAACGGGCCGGCGCGATCATCCGCGACAACGACGTGAAGGCCGGCGGCCCGGGCGCGCTCGCATCGAGCCTGTCGGGCGGCAACCTGCAGAAGTTCATCGTCGGGCGCGAGATGGCGCGCGCACCGCAGCTGCTCGTCGTCGCGCAGCCGACCTGGGGCGTCGACGTCGGCGCGGCGGCGCGCATCCGGCAGGCGCTGGTCGCGCTTCGCGACGCGGGTGCCGCGCTGCTGGTGGTGTCGGAGGAACTCGACGAGCTGTTCGAGATCTGCGATGCGCTGTACGTGATCGCCGGCGGCCGACTGTCGGCACGGATGCCGATCGCCGACGCGAGCGTCGAGTCGATCGGCGCACTGATGGGCGGCGTCGACGCATGATCCGTCTCGAACGCCGACCGGTGCCCTCGACGCTGTTCTCGATCGTGTCGCCGCTGATCGCGCTCGTCGCGACCGCATGCTTCGGCCTGGCACTGTTCGTGTGGCTGGGCAAGGACCCGGTCGCAGGCCTGCGGATCTTCTTCGTCACGCCGCTGTCGACGCCGCGCGGCTGGTCCGAGGTCGGCCTCAAGATGACGCCGCTGCTGCTGTGCGCGCTCGGGCTCGCGATCTGCTACCGGTCGAACGTGTGGAACATCGGCGCCGAGGGCCAGCTCGTCGTCGGCGGCGTCTGCGCCGGCGCGGTCGCGCTCGTCGCGACCCCCGCCACGGGGCACGCGTTCGTGCTGCTCGTGGTCCTCGCCGGCGTGATCGGCGGCATGCTCTGGGCCTCGCTGACCGCGTGGCTTCGCGATTCGTTCAACGCGAACGAGATCCTGGTGAGCCTGATGCTGTCCTACGTCGGTCAGCTGCTGCTGCTCTACCTGGTGCACGGCGCGCTCAAGGATCCGGCCGGGCGCAACTTCCCGTACAGCAAGACCTTCGAGGCCGCGGCGATGCTCCCGAGGCTGTTTCCGCCGAACCGCGTCACCGTCGGCTTCGCGGTCGCAATCGTGCTCGCGCTCCTCGCGTGGGTGTTCGTGTTCAAGTCGCGCGTGGGCTTTCGCCTGCAGGCGGCCGGCGAGGCACCGCTCGCGGCGCGATACGCCGGTTTCCCGGCACGGCAGGCGGTCTGGGTGCCGATGCTGCTGTGCGGCGGCGTCGCCGGCCTCGCGGGCGCGTTCGAGGTCGCCGGCCCGCTCGGACAGTTGACCCCGAGCATCTCGCCCGGCTACGGTTTCGCCGCGATCATCGTTGCGTGGCTCGGGCGCCTGCACCCGATCGGCTGCGTGTTCGCCGCCTTCGTGATGGCGCTGATCTACATCGGCGGCGAGCTGTCGCAATCGCGCCTGGGCCTGCCCAACGCCATCACCGGCGTGTTCCAGGGCGCGCTGCTGCTCGCGCTGCTCTGCGCCGACACCTTCATCCACTTCAGGGTCCGATTCGGCTCATGGACGCCTTCGCCGCGCTGATCGCAGCCACGCTGAACGCCGGTACCCCGCTGCTGCTCGCCGCGGTGGGTCTGCTGGTCAACGAGCGCAGCGGCGTGCTGAACCTCGGTGCCGAGGGCATGATGCTGATCGCCGCCGCGGTCGGCTTCGCGGCCGGCTACCACAGCGGCAGCGTGACCGTCGGCCTGGTCGCCGGCGCGATGTCGGGCGTCGCGGTGTCGCTGATCTTCTCCGCGCTCGCCGTCGGCCTCGCGACCAACCAGTACGCGAGCGGGCTCGCGCTCACGCTCTTCGGCAGCGGCCTGTCGGCGTTCATCGGCATCCCGTACGTCGGTCGATCGCTCGGCAGCCAGGCGTGGGGCGGTATCCCGGGCCTGTCCGACCTGCCGTTCGTGGGGCCCGCGTTCTTCAGGCTGCATCCGGTGGTCTACCTCGCGATCGTGCTCACCGGCGCCGTCGCCTGGTACCTGTCGCGCAGCCGCGGCGGGTTGGTGCTGCGCGCGGTCGGCGAGTCGCCGGAGTCGGCGCACGCGATCGGCGTGCCGGTGCGGGCGATCCGCGTCGCGGCGATCGCGTTCGGCGGCGCGTGCTGCGGCCTCGCCGGCGCGTACCTGTCGGTCGTGTACACCCCGTTGTGGGTCGAGGGCATGGTGGCGGGGCGCGGCTGGATCGCGCTCGCGCTCACGACCTTCGCGACCTGGCGCCCGTGGCGCGTCGCGCTCGGCGCGTACCTCTTCGGCAGCGTCACGATGATCCAGTTCTATCTGCAGGGCGAGGGCGTGCAGATCGCCTCGCAGCTGCTGTCGATGCTGCCCTACCTCGCGACGATCGTCGTGCTGGCGGTGATCTCGCGCAACCCGGCGTTCATCCGGGTCAACATGCCGGCGAGCCTCGGCAAGCCGTTTCGCAAGGGCTGAACGGAGGGCCTCCGATGACATCCGATCGATCGACCGCGCAACCGGCCGACGCCGCCGCGACCCAGCACGCGCTGATGGCGTACATCCGCAGCCTGCCGAAGGCCGAGCTGCATCTGCACATCGAGGGCACGCTCGAGCCGGAGATGATGTTCGCGCTCGCCCGGCGCAACGGCGTCGCGCTGCCCTACGCGAGCGTCGAGGACGTCCGCGCCGCCTACGACTTCACCGACTTGCAGTCGTTCCTCGACCTCTATTACGCCGGCGCGGCGGTGCTGCGCACCCGGCAGGACTTCCACGACCTGTGCCGCGCATACCTGCAGCGCGCGAAGGCCGACGGCGTCGTCCACGTCGAGGTGTTCTTCGATCCGCAGACGCACACCGCGCGCGGCGTCGCGTTCGAGACGGTGCTCGACGGCCTCGAGGCGGCGCTCCGGGAGGGCGAGCGCGAGCTCGGCATCACGTGGCGGCTGATCATGTGCTTCCTGCGGCACCTGCCCGAGGACAGTGCGTTCGAGACGCTCGCGCTCGCGCGGCCGCACGCCGCGCGCATTGCCGGGGTCGGGCTCGATTCCGGCGAGCGCGGCAATCCGCCGTCGAAGTTCGCGCGCGTCTTCGCCGCCTGCGGCGAACTCGGCTGGCACCGCGTCGCACACGCCGGCGAGGAGGGGCCGCCCGCCTACGTCGCCGAGGCGCTGGACCTGCTGAAGGCAGAGCGGATCGACCACGGCGTGCGCGCGATCGAGGATCCGTCGCTGATGCGGCGCCTCGCGCGAGAGGGCGTCGTGCTGACGATGTGCCCGCTGTCGAACGTGAAGCTGCGGGTATACGACCGGCTCGACGCGCACGACCTGAAGCGCTTCCTCGACGCGGGCGTGCGGGTCACGATCAACTCGGACGACCCGGCGTACTTCGGCGGCTACGTCGCCGAGAATTACCTTCGCACCGCGTGCGCGCTCGGGCTGGACGAGCCGGCGCTCGCCGCGCTCGCGGCGGCGAGCCTCGAGGCGAGCTTCGTCGACGACGCGCAGAAGGCGGCCTGGCGTGCCGCGGCGACGGCGATTCCCCGGCGCGCCGCCGATCGTCGATAATGCGGCGATGCAAACCGAGCGCGCGCTGCCGGCCGCGCCCCCCCAGGGAGTGTCCATGAAAGACCTGCGTCAGATTCCGTCGACTCCGTCACGCCTGCTGGCGGTCGGCGTCGTCGCGGCCGCGATGTCGATGGCCGCCTGCAGCAAGCAGGAACCGCCCGCGGCGAGTCCCGCGCCCGCTGCACCTGCGGCGCCTGCGGCGCCTGCGGCTTCAGCCCCGCCGCCGCCCGCGTCGCCCGCGGCTTCGCCCGCACCGGCGGCGGCAGCGCCCGCCGCGCCGGCGTCACCCCCCGCGCCGGCGTCGCCGCCTGCACCGGCCGCCGCGCCTGCCGCCGCCGCGCCGGCGCAGAAGGCACCGTTGAAGGTCGCGTTCGCCTACGTCGGGCCGGTCGGCGACGCCGGCTGGACCTTCGCCCACGACAAGGCGCGGCTCAAGCTCGAGGCGGAGTTCGGCGACCGCATCAAGACCAGCTACGTCGAGAACGT
The DNA here is from genome assembly GCA_050248115.1 of Lautropia sp. GTDB lineage: Bacteria > Pseudomonadota > Gammaproteobacteria > Burkholderiales > Burkholderiaceae_E > Lautropia. The sequence continues at coordinate 523,944 of JBFWSZ010000001.1, read as the reverse complement.
GCCCGAGAACGCCGACGCCGAGCGCGTGCTGCGCGACCTCGCCGAGCAGGGCAACGACATGATCTTCGGCACCACCTTCGGCTACATGGAGACGATGCTCAAGCTCTCGAAGGAATACCCGAAGATCAAGTGGGAGCACGCGACCGGCTTCAAGACCGGCGAGAACATGCGCGCGTACGACGTGCGCGCCTACCAGGGCGCCTATCTCGCGGGGATCATCGCCGGCAAGCTCACCAAGACCAACACCCTCGGCTTCGTCGCGTCGGTCCCGATTCCGGAGGTGGTGCGCAACATCAACGCGTACACGCTCGGTGCGCAGTCGGTGAACCCGGAGGTCAAGACCAAGGTCGTCTGGATCAACAAGTGGTTCGACCCCGGCAAGGAGGCCGAGGCCGCGCAGTCGCTGATCAACGGCGGCGCCGACATCCTGCTGCAGAACACCGACTCGTCGGCGCCGCTGCAGACCGCCGAGAAGGCGGGCAAGTTCGGCTTCGGGTGGGACAGCGACATGTCGGCGTTCGGACCGAAGGCGCACCTGGGCTCGTCGATCATCAACTGGGCGCCGTACTACACGAAGGCGGTCAAGCAGGTGCTCGACGGCACCTGGAAGGTCGAGGAGAACTGGTGGGGCATCAGGGAGGGCGCGATCGACCTGGTGGCCCTGTCCGATCAGATCCCGGCCGAGGTCAAGGACATGGTGGCGGCGAAGAAGAAGGCGATCGCCGACGGCAGCTTCGAGATCTGGCAGGGGCCGATGGTGTCGACCGACGGCAAGGAGGTGCTGGCCACCGGCGCGAAGGGCGACGACAAGTTCGTCAGCCAGATCATGTTCTACGTCAAGGGCGTCGAAGGCAAGGTGCCCACCGGCAATTGAGCGCTGGCCGCCGGATGTACCGGTTCGTGCCGGATTCGTTGGTTTCGCCGGGGCGTCGGTCCTGGATCCGGCGCGGTGCCGCGGGGCTGCTCGCGTCGACGCCGCTCGCGCCGGCGCTCGCCCAGCCGAAGCCGCCCGAGTCGCTGCCGCTGTCGGTCGGCTTCGTGTTCGTCAGCCCGATCGGCGACGGCGGATGGACCTTCCAGCACAATCTCGGGCGACTCGAACTCGAGCGCACGATGGGCGAGCGGGTCCGCACGCGATTCGTCGCCAGCGTAGCCGAGGGGCCGGACGCCGAGCGCGTGATCCGCGACCTCGCGCTGCAGCAGCATCGGCTGATCTTCGCGACCTCGTTCGGGTACATGGACTCGACGCTGCGGGTCGCGCGCGAGTTCCCCGACCACGCGTTCGAGCACGCCGGCGGCTACAAGCTCGCGCCGAACGTCGCCGTGTACAACGCGCGCGTCTACGAGGCCCGCTACCTGGCCGGTGTCATCGCCGGGCACGCGACGAAGTCGAAGGTGCTCGGCTACGTCGCGGCGATGCCGATTCCCGAGGTCCTGCAGGGCATCAACGCGTTCACGCTCGGCGCCCGCGAGGTCGACCCGACGATCGAGACGCGGGTCGTCTGGACCAACAGCTGGTTCGATCCGACGCGCGAGCAGGAGGCGGCCGCGACGCTCGCGAGCCAGCAGGCCGACGTGCTGACGCACCACACCGATTCGAGTTCGGTCGTGAAGGCGGCCGAGGGTCTCGGCGTCGCGGTGATCGGCTACCACTCGAACATGTCGGCGTTCGCGCCGAAGATGCACCTGGCATCGGTCACCCACCACTGGGGCCGCTACTACGTCGCCCGCGCACAGGCGCTGCTCGCCGGCGAGTGGCGAAGCGACGATACCTGGGGTGGCCTCGCCGACGGCATGGTCGGCCTCGAGGCGGTCTCGCCGAAGGTGTCGCAGGCCGCACGCAGCCAGTACCAGCGGTTGGCCGCCGAGATCAGGGCGTTCCACCTGCATCCGTTCACCGGCCCGCTGATCGCGAACGACGGCACGCTGCGGGTGCTGCCGCACGAGCGGATCGGCGACGAGCAGCTCGCGCGGATGGACTGGCTGGTCGAAGGGGTCGTGGGCAAGGTGTGAACGGCCTGCGCGACCGCGTGCGACGGCTGCTCGGCCTGGAGGCCGACGAACTGCTGCCGGCGCTCGTGGCGGCGCTGTTCTTCTTCGCGGTGCTCACCGCGCTCGGTGCGGTACGCCCGGCCCGCGAGGCGCTCGGCGTGCAGCGCGGCATCGATTCGGTGCGCTGGCTCTTCGTCGGCACCGCGCTCGTCACGCTGGTAGTCAGCCCGATCTTCGGCTGGCTGGTCAGCCGATTCCGCCGCATGGCCTTCATCGCCTTCACCTACCTGTTCTTCGCGGCGAGCCTGTGCGTGTTCTACGCGTTGCTGCGCTTCGCGCCGCAGTCGATCGGCCAGACCTCGGGCCAGGTGTTCTACGTGTGGTTCAGCGTCTTCAACCTCTTCGCGACGATGGTGTTCTGGGCGCTGATGGCCGACCGGTTCACGCTCGAGCAGAGCAAGCGCCTGTTCCCGCCGATCGCCGCCGGCGGCACCGTCGGCGCGATCGCGGGTCCCTCGCTGGCGGCGCTGCTCGCGGGGCCGCTCGGCACGTCGGGTCTGCTGCTGGTCGGCGCCGCCTTCCTGCTGCTCGCGATCGTCGCGGCGCTAGGCATGAGCCGGGGCGCCGCGCGCGCCGACGCGGCGCCGATCGAAGGGGCCGCGCCATCGGTCGTGGCGGTCGGCGACGCCGGTACGGTGATCGGCGGGAGCGCCTGGGCAGGACTGAAGTCGGTCGCGTGTTCGCGCTACCTGCTCGGCATCGCTGCGTACATGGTGTTGCTCGCGGTGATCTCGACCTTCCTCTACTTCACGAGGTTGCAGATGGTCGCGGCGCTCGGGCCCGGCACCGACATGCGGGCCGCGGTGTTCGCGCGCGTCGACGTGATCACCCAGACCGCGACACTGGTGCTGCAGCTGCTCGTCGCGGGCCGTGTGATGAAGCGCATCGGCGTGTCGATGACGCTGGCGCTGCTGCCGGCGACGGTGATGCTCGGCTTCGTCGGGCTCGCGATCGTCGGCTCGCTCGCCGCGCTGGTGGCCTTCGAGGCGACCTTTCGCGCGGTGCAGCGCGCGATCATGCGCCCGGCGCGCGAGACGCTGTTCACCGTCGTCGCGCGCGAAGACAAGTACAAGGCCAAGGCCGTCATCGACACCTTCGGGTATCGGGCAGGAGACGTCGTCGGCGCCTGGGTCGAGGGGCTCGTGAAGCTCCTCGGACCCGGGCTCGTCGCGCTCGCCACGGTCGCGGTGCCGCTCGCCGTCGGGTGGGGGGCGCTCGGCCTGTGGCTCGGCGCGCGCCAGCGCGCGATCGCGGCCGGTGTTGGCAATCCGGCGAATGCCGGGCATCATGTGCCGATCGACCCGATCGGTGGCGAGGCAGGCCGGTGATGACGACGCGACGTGATTCCATGATGGCCCTGATCGCCGCCGCTGCGGCCTGCGGCACGGGTGCTGCCGCGCGCTCGTCGTTCGGGCAGGCGCCGACGGGGGCGCAGCCCGCCCTGCTTACGCGGGCGGTGCCGTCCTCGGGCGAACGGCTGCCGATCGTCGGGCTCGGCAGTTCGGCGACCTTCGCGCAGGTCGCGAGGGGGGAGGACCGCGCCGCGCTGGGCGAAGTGCTCGCCCGGATGGTCGCGCTCGGCGCGACGGTCTTCGACACCGCGCCCCAGTACGGCGCGTCCGAGGCCGTCGCGGGCGACCTCGCCGCGCAGCAGGGGCTTTCGACGCGCATCTTCTGGGCCACCAAGGTCAATGTCGCGCGCGGTGACGCCGCGGCCGACCCCGCGGCTGCACGGGCGCAGATCGATACCTCCTTCGAGCGCCTGCGCAAGCGCCCGCTCGATCTGGTGCAGGTGCACAACCTGGGCGACGTGCCGACGCAGCTCGCGATCCTGCGCGAGCTCAAGGCCGCCGGCGCGATCCGCTATCTCGGCGTGACCACGACCTTCGATCGCCAGTATCCGGCGCTCGAACGAATCCTGCGCTCGGAGACGCTCGATTTCATCGGCGTCGACTACGCCGTCGACGATCGCGAGATGGAGCGCACGATTCTGCCGCTCGCCGCCGATCGCGGCGTCGGCGTGCTGGCGTATCAACCCTTCGGTCGGACGCGCCTGTGGAGGCGCGTCGCCGGCCGCGCGGTTCCCGCCTGGGCGGCCGAATTCGATGCCGGCAGCTGGGCGCAGTTCTTCATCAAGTACGTGGCGTCCCATCCTGCCGTCACCGTCGTCACGCCGGCGACGAGCAAGGTGAGCAATCTCGTCGACAACCTCGGCGGCGGCATCGGGCGGCTGCCGGATGCGGCGATGCGAAAGCGGATGATCGACCTCGTCGAGACGCTCCCGACGGCCTGACGCGGCGCGCCGTCGTGCCGGCGCTTCGCCGAAGATATCCTGCGCCGGGCCAGCCGCAGCGGTCGCTCAGCGCCCGGCGAAGCGTGGCGCGCGGCGCTCGGCGAAGGCGGCGGTGCCTTCCTTCAGGTCCTCCGACGCACGCGCCTGCGCGATGTCGGCGGCAAGTTCGTCCGCATCGAGCGTGCCGCGCGCGATCCGGTTCAGGTTCTTCTTCATCGCGATCAGCGGGATCGGCGCCATCGATCGGAGCGACTGCGTGAGGTCGTCGACCGCCGCGTCGAGCGCGGCGGGTTCGACCAGGTCGGTCAGGAAGCCGCAGGCGAGCATGCGCTGCGCGTCGATACGCTCGGCGGTCAGGAACAGGCGCTTGGCCATGTCGATGCCCAGGCGGCTCACGTAGCGCTCGAGGCCGCTGCGGTAGTAGTGCAGGCCGAGCCGCGCGGCCGGCATGAACATGTCGACCGCGGTCGTGCCGATCCTGAAGTCGCAGGCGAGGGCCAGGTCGGTCGCGCCGCCGTAGACGCCGCCGTGCACGACGGCGATCGTGATCGGGCGCGCGTGCTCGACCGCGTCGACCATCCGGTCGAAGGCGACGTGGTCGCCCGCGCCGATCCGCCCGATCTCGAACCCGCTGCAGAAGTAGCGGCCCGTCGAGCGGATCCGCAATACCAGCACGCGCGGGTCTGCATTGCAGGCCTCGACCTGCGAGAGCAGCGTGTCCAGGTCGGACGGCTCGAGCCGGTTCGCCTGCGCCGGCCGGCGCAACGTGATCGTCGCGACGGCGCCGTCGATCGACAGGGCCGGTGGCAGGGCAGGCGCCGCGTCGCTCACGGCCGCGCCAGCGTGACCAGCGGGCCGACGTCCTTCGCGCCGTGCAACGCGTGCAAGGCGTCGATCAGCGACCGCGCCCTGGCGTCGCCGAGCACCGGGTCGACCAGGCCGTGGAATTTCCGCGCGAGGTCGTCGTCGCTCATCGGGCGCTGCAGGCTGCCGATCGCGTGCTCGACGAAGCGGTGCAGCCTGCGGCCGTCGCGACAGACGACCGTCACGTCGGCCGACGCCTCGTCGATCGCGTCGTCGACCGTCGCGCGCACGCGGTCGCGCAGCGCGATCACGTCCGCCCGCGCGACGATCTCGTCGGAGAACTCGCGCTCGGCGGCCTGGCCGAACAGGATGCCGGCGGCGCACGCGTGGTACACGCTGAACTTGGCCTGCAGGCCGTCCTGCGGCGTCTTCTTGCCGGTCAGCTCGAGCACCAGCGAGTGCACGCGCAGTTCGATGCGCTCGATGTCGTCGGCCTTCAGCCCGTGTTCGCGCGCGAGCTGCACGCACCCGTCGATGCTCGGGTGGATGACGATGCCGCAGGCGAAGGGCTTGTACGCGTTGAACGAGATCTCGAAGCGCTCGCCGAGCGCGTCGGTGATCTCGCGCCAGTCGCACTTGAGCGAAAAGGTCTGCATGAGGCCGCGCGGCGCTTCGAGCGCGCGCGGGCTGGCGGTGTAGCCGTGCTTCGCCATCAACGCCGACATCAGGCCGGCGCGCGCGGCGCCGCCCGGATGGAAGGGCTTGGTCATCGAGCCGAACTGTTCGCGCACGCCGGTGGGTTGCGACGCGGCGATGCCGAGCGCCATTCGCGTGCGCGCCGGGTCGAGCGCGAGCAGACGCGCGCAGGCGGCCGCGGCGCCGAGCATCCCGGTCGAGCCGGTGATGTGCCAGCCCCGGTCGTAGTGGTCCGGATACACCGCGTTGCCGACGCGACATGCGACGTCGATCCCGAGCACGACCGAATCGACCAGCTGCCGGCCGCTCGCACCGGTGACCTCGGCGAGCGCGAGCACGGCCGACGCCACCGGCCCGGCCGGATGGATGATCGTCTTCAGGTGCGTGTCGTCGAAGTCGAAGGTGTGCGAACTGATGCCGTTGAGCAGCGCCGCGCTCGCCATGTCGACCCGGTCGCTGCGCCCGAGCACGCTCGCCTGCGCCGACGGCGCGAGTTCGCGCACCGCGGCGAGCGCCGCCTCGAGCGTCTCGTGCCGGGCTGCGCCGACGGCGCAGCCGAACCAGTTCAGGATCGTGCGGTGCGCCTCGCGGTCGACCGCGTCGCTCCAGCCGCGCGTCGGGTGCGTCGCGACGAAGTCGGCGAGCTGCCTCGTGACCGGCGGGGCGTCCGCGTCTGCGACGACGGTGGTGTTCTGGGCCATGCTGTGTTCGTCCTTCGGGCGACGGGTGGGGGAGGGGCGGCCAGCGGGGTCGCCTACTTGTCGAGCCGGATGTTGCGTTCGGTCGCGACCTTGGTCCATTTCGCGATGTCGTCGCGGATGTACTGGCCGAACTGGGCCGGGCTCATCGGCATCGTCGTCAACGCCTCGACCTGCAGCTTCTCGCTCAATCCCGGGTCGGCGAGCAGCGTGTTGATCGCGCCGTTCAGCTTCTCGACGATGGGCGCGGGCACGCCCGCCGGCGCGACGATGCCGTACCACTGCACGCCGTCGAATCCCTTGTAGCCGAGCTCCTCCAGCGTGGGCACGTCCGGCAGCGACGCGTGCCGCTTCAGCCCGGTGACGGCGATCGGACGCATCTTGCCCGCCCTGATGTGCGGCAGCGCGGCGGCGAGCCCGGGCATCATCGCCTGCGTCTGGCCGCCTAGGACGTCGACGATGGCCGGGCCGATGCCGCGGTAGGCGACGTGGACGATGTCCAGGCCGGCCGCGACCTTCAGCTGCTCCATCGCCAGGTGGGTCAGCGTGCCCTGGCCGGCGGAGCCGTAGGATGCCGTCTGGCCGTTTGCCTTCATGGTCGCGACGAACTGCTTGATGTCCGTCACCGGGAGCGCGCTGGGCACGACGAGCACGTTCGGCGTGCCGGCGATCATCGCGATCGGCGTGAAGTCCTTGACGGCGTCGTACGGCAGCTTGCGCACCGCCGGGTTGGTGCCGTGCGTGCCCACGTAGCCGAGCATCAGCGTGTAGCCGTCGGGTGCGGCGCGGGCGGCTGCCTGCGAGCCGATCACGCCACCGCCGCCGCTCAGGTTCTCGACGACGATCGACTGCTCGAGCACCTTCCCGAGCCGCTCGGCGACGGTGCGGGCGACGAGGTCGACGCCGCCGCCGGGGTTCACCGGCGCGATGATCTTGACCGCGCGCGTCGGGTAGGCATCGGCCGCGATCGCCGCGCCGGCCGAGCCGAGGCAGGCGCCGGCGATCGCGAGGGCGCCGACGGCGAGGCGGGTCGCGGCAGCGGCTCGCCGCGTCGGGGCGGGGAAGCGGCACGGCGCGGGGCGTGGCGTCGACATGGGCATGAGGTCTCCTCGATCGGGTGGCGGTGCGATGGCGGGCTCGGCGAGCGCGTCCGGCGGCGGATGCTCGCGCGAAGCGGATAATACTGTCAACAGTTGACAGGAATCGCTGGTCATCACCGATAATCCGGCGCGATGGAGTCCCCAGACCCGATCCGCCAGCTGCAGGGCCGCACCCTCGCGACGCTCGTTGCCGAGCGGCTCGAGCGGCGCGTCGTCGACGGTACGCTCGCCGGCGGGGAACGGCTGAACGAGGTGGCGCTCGCGGCCGAGCTCGGCGTCAGCCGAGGACCGGTGCGCGAGTCGATCAGGATCCTCGAACGCAAGGGGCTGGTGCGGGTCGTGGCCAACCGCGGCGCCTTCGTGTGCAGCGTCGACGTCGACGACATGCTCGACCTGTACCGCATCAGGGCCGCGATGACCGGGCTCGCGTGCGAACTCGCCGCGCAGCGCGCCGACGACGCGATGCTCGATGCGCTGCGCGCGCAGGTGCGGCAGATGGACGCGGCGACCGACGCCGGCGACCTCGCGGGCTACTACGCGCTGAATCTCGCGTTCCACGCGCGACTCGTCGAGTGTTCGGGCAGTGCGAGGCTGCGGGGCTTCAACGACCAGCTGGTCGCGCAGGCGCACCTGTTCCGTCGCGGGTCGCTCGCGCGCATCGGCGACATGCAGCGCTCGAACGCCGAGCACCGCGGCATCGTCGAGGCGATCGGCGCCCGGGACGCGGCAGCGGCGCGCGAGCGCGGTGCGGCGCACGTCGATGCCGGGCGTGAGCGCTTCGTCGGGGCGATCGGGATCTCGCGCTGAGCGCGGGCGCGGCGCGCGCGCAGCGCCCGCGTTCAGGCGGCAGGGCGCAGCATCAGCGTCGCGAGCGGCGGCAGGGTCAGCCGCACGCTCGCCGCGCGCCCGTGCTGCGGCTCGTCGCGCGCCTCGACCTCGCCGAAGTTTCCCATGCCGCTGCCGCCGTAGCGTCCGGCGTCGCTGTTGAGCAGCTCGACCCAGCGTCCGGCACGCGGCACGCCCACCGAATAGCCGTGGCGCGGCACCGGCGTGAAGTTGCACACGACGAGCACCGGCGGCGACCCGTCGGCCGCGTGCCGCAGGAAGGACAGCACCGACTGCGCGGCGTCGCTCGCGTCGACCCATTCGAAGCCGCCGGCGTCGAAGTCTCGCTGGTGCAGCGCCGGCACCTCGCGATGCAGCCGGTTCAGGTCGGCGACGAGGTCGGCGATGCCGCGGTGCGCCGGTGCCTCGAGCAGCCACCAGTCGATGCCGCCGTCGTGCGACCACTCGCTTCGCTGCGCGATCTCGCCGCCCATGAACAGCAGCTTCTTGCCCGGGTGCGCCCACTGGTAGGCGAGCAGCAGGCGCAGGTTCGCGAAGCGCTGCCAGTCGTCGCCCGGCATCTTCTCGAGCAGGCTCTTCTTGCCGTACACGACCTCGTCGTGCGACAGCGGCAGCATGAAGTTCTCGTTGAACGCGTAGACCAGGCTGAAGGTGAGCTGGTTCTGGTGGTGCTTGCGGTGGACCGGCTCGCGCGCGAGGTAGGCGAGGGTGTCGTGCATCCAGCCCATGTTCCACTTCATCCCGAAGCCCAGCCCGCCGGCGTCGACCGGCCGCGACACCATCGGCCACGCGGTCGATTCCTCGGCGATCACCTGGATGTCCGGAAATTCGCGGTACAGCGTCGCGTTGAGCTGCTTCAGGAAGGCCACCGCCTCGAGATTCTCGCGTCCGCCGTGCACGTTCGGGACCCACTCGTCGTGCTTGCGCGCGTAGTCGAGATAGAGCATCGACGCGACCGCGTCGACGCGGATGCCGTCGATGTGGTACCGCTCGAGCCACGACACGGCGCTGCTCACGAGGAACGCCCGGACCTCGTTGCGCCCGTAGTTGAAGATGTGGCTGTTCCACTCCGGGTGGAAGCCCTGGCGCGGGTCCTCGTGCTCGAACAGCGCGGTGCCGTCGAACCGGTGCAGGCCGTGGGCATCGTTCGGGTAGTGCGAGGGCACCCAGTCGAGGATCACGCCGATGCCGCGGCGGTGCAGCGTGTCGACGAGGCACATGAAGTCCTGCGGCGTGCCGTAGCGGGCCGTCGGCGCGAAATAGCCGGTCGTCTGGTAGCCCCACGAGCCGTAGAACGGGTGCTCGGTCACCGGCATCAGTTCGACGTGCGTGAAGCCGTGCGCGACGACGTGGTCGGCGAGCCGGGTGGCGATCTCGCGGTAGTTCAGGAACGGCAGGCCGCCGTCGGGCGACTGCCCGTGCGACGGGTGCCCGGGCCCGGGCCGCATCCACGACCCGAGGTGCACCTCGTAGACGCTGAACGGCGCGTCCAGCGCGTTGCGCGCACCGCGGCTGCGCATCCACGCGTCGTCGCCCCAGTCGAAGTCGAGCGGCCAGATCCGGCTCGCGGTGCGCGGCGGCGCCTCCCAGCAGGTCGCGAACGGGTCGCCCTTCTCGAGCACGTGGCCGCCGTGGTTCGATTCGATGCGGTACTTGTAGCAGTCGCCGCGCGACGCGTGGGGCACGAAGCCCGTCCAGATGCCGCTGCCGTCCCACCGCGCCGACAGCGACGACACGTCCTGCCAGCCGTTGAAGTCGCCGATCACCCGCACCGCGCGCGCGTTCGGCGCCCACACGGCGAAGTGCGCGCCCGCGACGCCGTCGAGCGTCGCGAGGTGTGCGCCCATGCAGCGATGCAGCCGGCTGTGGCTACCCTCCCGGAAGTAGTAGACGTCGTCCGGGCCGATGGTCGGTGGCGGGGCCGCCGGGGCAGGCGATGGGGTCGGGGTCGCGATGGCGCTCATGGTGCCACGATAACAGCACGGCGCGTTCCCGCCACCGGGCGACTCAGAGCCAGTAGGTGCCCGGCACCAGGATGTCCCGGTCGACGTCGGCGATGTCGCGAAGCCCGCACAGCGCCATCGTCACGTCCATCTCGCGCGCGATCAGCTCGAGGCACTTCGCGACACCGGCCTCGCCCATCGCGCCCAGCCCGTACAGGAACGCGCGCCCGATGTAGGTGCCCTTCGCGCCGAGCGCGATCGCCTTCAGCACGTCCTGGCCGGAGCGGATGCCGCTGTCCAGGTGGACCTCGATGCGCCTGCCGACCGCATCGACGATGGCCGGCAGCGCCGAGATCGACGACATCGCGCCGTCGAGCTGGCGCCCGCCGTGGTTGGACACGACGATCGCGTCGGCGCCGGTATCGAGCGCGAGTCGTGCGTCCTCCGGATCCATGATGCCCTTCAGGATCAGCTTGCCGCCCCAGCGCTGCTTGATCCATTCGACGTCCTTCCAGCCGAGCGCGGGATCGAACTGCTGGGCGGTCCAGGCGCCGAGCGAGGAGACGTCGGTGACGTCCTTCGCGTGACCGACGATGTTGCCGAAGCTGCGCCGTTGCGTGCCGAGCATTCCGAGGCACCAGCGCGGCTTCGTCGCGAGGTTGATCAGGTTGGCGATCGTGGGCTTCGGCGGCGCCGACAGGCCGTTCTTGATGTCCTTGTGGCGCTGCCCGAGGATCTGCAGGTCGAGCGTCAGCACCAGCGCGGAGCAGCCCGCCGCCTTCGCGCGGTCGATCAGCCGGTTGATGAAGTCGCGGTCCTTCATCACGTAGAGCTGGAACCAGAACGGCTTGCCGGTGTGGGCCGCGATGTCCTCGATCGAGCAGATGCTCATCGTCGAGAGCGTGAAGGGCACGCCGAAGCGCTCGGCAGCGCGCGCGGCGAGGATCTCGCCGTCGGCGTGCTGCATGCCGGTGAGCCCGGTCGGGGCGAGCGCGACCGGCATCGCGACGTCCTGCCCGATCATCTGCGACGCGATCCGGCGGTTCTCCATGTTGACGGCGATCCGCTGGCGGAACTTGACCTGGGAGAAGTCCGAGGTGTTCGCGCGGTACGTGCCCTCGGTCCAGGAGCCGGAGTCGGCGTAGTCGTAGAACATGCGCGGTACGCGGCGCCTGGCGAGTCGCTGGAGGTCGTCGATGCAGGTGATCACGGGCGCCATGGGGTGTCGGTCTCCGGGTGTGGGTAACTGGCCGTGGCGCAATGGTAGCGAAGCGCGCGGGGCCGGCGTCGCCGCTGCTCCGGTACCATCGGCCCACTGGCACCCCATGCCCGCGATCCGCGCGCGAGCCGCGCCCCCGGAGACCTGCCGCGATGAATCACCCCAAACCCGTTCTCGAGGCGCTCAGGCGCCCGTTCCCGGCGGCGCTCGCCGACGCGCTCGCGGCCCGTTTCGGCGACCGCTTCTCGGTCGCCCAGGCCGTGCGCGACCATCACGGCAAGGACGAGTCGCCGTTCCCGACGGTGCCGCCCGAGGCGGTCGTGTTCGCCGAATCGACCGACGACGTCGTCGCGGTCGTCGACCTGTGCCGCGAGCACGCGATGCCGCTGATCGCCTACGGCACCGGCTCGTCGCTCGAGGGGCACCTGCTGGCGGTGCAGGGCGGCGTGTCGCTCGACCTCTCGCGGATGAACCGCATCGTGTCGATCGCCGCCGACGACCTGACCGTCACCGTCGAACCGGGCGTGACCCGCAAGCAGCTCAACAACGAGATCCGCGACACCGGACTGTTCTTCCCGATCGATCCCGGCGCCGACGCGTCGATCGGCGGCATGACCGCGACCCGCGCGTCCGGCACCAACGCCGTGCGCTACGGCACGATGCGTGAGAACGTGCTGGGACTGACCGTCGTCACCGCCGACGGCAAGGTGATCCGGACGGCGAAGCGGGCCCGCAAGTCCTCGGCAGGCTACGACCTGACCCGGCTGTTCGTCGGGTCCGAGGGCACGCTCGGCGTGATCACCGAGGTGACGCTGCGCCTCTATCCCCAGCCCGAGGCGGTGTCGGCCGCCACCGTCTCGTTCCCGGACGTCGGTTCGGCGGTTCGCACGGTGATCCAGACGATCCAGCTCGGCGTGCCGATCGCGCGCTGCGAATTCGTCGACCCGACCGCGATCAAGGCGATGAACGCCTACAGCAAGCTGTCGCTGCGCGAGGCGTACACGCTGTTCTTCGAGTTTCACGGCACCGCGGCGACGCTGCACGAGCAGGTCGAGACCGTGCAGCAGCTCGCCGCCGAGCACGGCGGCGCCGACTTCGAGTGGGCGAGCCAGGCCGAAGACCGCACGCGGCTCTGGAATGCGCGTCACAACGCGTACTTCGCGTGTCTTCAGCAGCGTCCCGGCTGCAAGGCGATCTCGACGGACACCTGCGTGCCGATCTCGAGGCTCGCCGAGTCGCTCGAGGGCGCGTGCGCGATCCTCGAGGAGTGGGAACACCCGACGATGATCGTCGGGCACGTCGGCGACGGCAACTTCCACTGCGTGATCCTCGTGAACCCCGACGACCCGGCCGAGATGGCGCGTGCCGAGGCGCTCAACGACCGCATCGTGCGCCTGGCGCTGTCGCTCGACGGTACCTGCACCGGCGAGCACGGCATCGGCCTGCACAAGATTGGCTTCCTGCTCGAGGAGGCCGGCGAGGATGCGGTCGAGCTGATGCGTCGGATCAAGCACGCGCTCGACCCCACGCACCTCCTGAACCCGGGCAAGATCTTCCGGTCCTGACGCCGGGCGCGGGTGCGGCGTCACCGGGCGCCGCACCCGTCGGTCAGGTGCGCGTCTCGTCTGCCGGGATCGCCTGCTCGGCCGGCGACGACGGATCGGCGGGCATCGTCGGGTCGTCGGCTTCGTATTCGTACGGCGCCACCCAGTAAGGATCGCCCGGGTCGAACAGGGTCCAGGCGGTCGACGCGAGCATCGCGAGCAGCACGAACGCGCGGCGCCACCCCGGCAGCGGGTGATGCCGGTGCATCGCGATCGTCGCGCGCAGCGCGATAAGCCACGGCCAGACCGTCGTCAGGTTGTAGAACCACATGCCCGGCACCACCGACGGCAGCCCGGCATCGGCGCGCGCGTTCAGCCAGATCGACGCGCCGTAGGCGACGAGCAGCAGCCAGAAGCTGCCGGCGAAGACCACCGTCGCGAAGTGCAGCGCCGGCACCGCGTCGGGCGCCGTGGCGGGCGGCGTTGCGGGCAGCGTGCCGCCCGGCCCCTCGCCGGCCGGCGGGCGGCCCGCCGGCGCGACGGCCGCGGCGCGGATCGGGACCGCGACCGGGCTGGCGAGCCGGATCGTCGTGTCGGGGCCCGATTCGGCGATCGTCGGCTCGAGGGTCCGCGGTGCCGGTGCGTCCTCGGACGGCGGCGCGATGACCGACTGCAGCGCGCTGCGCGCCACCCGCGCCGCGCGCCGGTCGTCGGGCCCGGCTTCAGCGCGCGCGGCGCGGCGCGGCTCCGCCAGCCACGCGCCGCCGAGCACGACGATCATCAAGTCCAGGCCGACCGCGCGCAGCGACTGCCAGTTGAACTCGGCCGTGTCCGAACCGAGGATCCAGGCGTCGGCGCCGATCGCGACGCCGAGCGTCGCCGCGATCAGCAGCATGCACCACGCCGCCGACACCGGGATCGCGCCCGGCCTCACCGGCATCAGCACGACCGCGCGAAGTCCGCCGGCCAGCACGCCGGGCAGTCCCGGCCAGCCGCCTTCGCGCGTGCCGTATTCGAGCGGGCTCGTGTCGCGAGGCGATTCGCGCGCCGTCGCCGCATGCGCGTCCTCGAGCGGGTCGGCGGCGAAGATCGGGCCGGGTTCGGTCGGGTCCGGCGCGGCGGACGACGATCCCGTCGCGGGGTCGGGGCGACCGGAGGCGGCCGGCGTGCCGTGCGCTTCGGGTGGGTGCACCGGGACCGACCGCGGTTGGTTCATCGGATCGAGCAGGGGGAACGAACGGCTATCCTACCGCCTTACGCCGCCCGCGGACCAGTCCGCTCGCGGCGTCCACGGGCAAATGCGCAGGGGCGTCGGCAATGGACGGCAACGGGGGGGCGGGCGACGATCGCGGGCGGGCGGGGCTCAGGGCCCCGGCCCCGCCGCGCCTGCGTGCCGACGGCTGGCACGGCTCGCTCACGCTCGAGTTCGGCCGGCAGGACGGCGTCACGCGCCTGCTGCGCAACCGGCACGAGGGACCGCTGCGTCTGTTGAAGGCGCTGCAGGCGGCGGACGGGCGCGCGCTGGAGGCCGTCGTCGTGCACCCGCCGGGCGGGCTCGTCGGCGGCGACAGCCTGTCGCTTCGAGTCGCCGCGAGCGATGGCGCGCACGTGCTGGTGACGACGCCGGGCGCCCAGAAGTGGTATCGCGCCGAGCGCGCGGCGCGCAGCGAGGTCGACCTGTCGCTGCGCGCCGCGCGCCTCGAGTGGCTGCCGCACCCGGCGATCGTGTTCGACGCCGCGCGCGTCGCGCAGCACCTGTCGATCCGCATGGACGCTGCATCGACCTGCATCGGCTGGGAGATCCTCGTACGCGGTCGCGCCGCGATGGGCGAGCGCTGGCGTCGCGGCGACATCGAGCAATCGATGACGATCGAGGTCGACGGGCGCGCGCTGTGGCAGGAGCGGCTGGTGGCCGACGCGGCCGATCGCATCTTCGAGTCGCCGATCGGCTGGGGCGGCCGTACCGTCGCGGCGAGCGTGTGGTGCTGCGCGCCGGCGCTCGGCGGCCAGGCGCTCGCGGCGCTGCGCGACGACTGGTGCGACGCGATCGGCGCACCGGGCGGCGCACCGGGCGGCGCAACGGGCGGCGCAACGGGCGGCGCAACGGGCGGCGCAACGGGCGGCGCAACGGGCGGCGCAACGGGCGGCGCAACGGGCGGCCCGGCGGGCGGCCCGGCGGGCGGCCCGGCGGGCGGCCTCGCGGACGGCGCGGCGGACGGCGCGGCGGACGGCGCGGCGACCTGCGCGGCCGACGGGCTGGTGCTCGCCAGGATGCTGGGCGACGACGTCGAGCACCTGCAGGCGCGGTGCCAGCACCTGTGGTCGTTGGCGCGAACCCTGCTTGACGGTGTCCCCGGGGCGCCGCCGCGGCTGTGGCGGACCTGATCCCGATGCGCGCGGCGTCCGTCGAGTCGTGACCCCCGCCGGCGCGCGCTTTCCTCCCACCCGATGTCCCCCGGAGCTTCGCCAGATGGACCTGACCCCACGCGAGAAAGACAAGCTGCTGATCTTCACCGCCGGCCTGCTCGCCGAGCGCCGCCGCGCGCGCGGCCTCAAGCTCAATCACCCGGAGGCGATCGCGTTCATCACGGCCGCGGTGCTCGAGGGCGCGCGTGACGGGCGCGGCGTCGCCGAACTGATGCACCACGGCACGACCCTGCTGACGCGCGCGGACGTGATGGACGGTGTCGCCGAGATGATCCCCGAGATCCAGGTCGAGGCGACGTTCCCCGATGGCACCAAGCTCGTGACCGTGCACCACCCGATCGCCTGAGCCTGCCGTCCCGCACCGCGTGCGCGTGCACGCGGACGGGCGCCCCGCGGGGTCGGCCGGCACCGATCGGACGTGCCGCACCGCGCGGGTGCCTGTCGCGCGCGATGTTGGGGCGACCGATGCGCCGTCGTGCTGCGCACCTCGCCGGATCTTCGTCCCGTCGCTGGTGCAGGCGCCCGCAGGCGCGGGTGGCATACGAGTTGCATTGAACCGGCTGCATCGCCGGCGCTTCGCCGGTCCGCCAACCAGTGGCCCGACGTCGCGCCTTCGCGCGCCGATCCGAGGGCCCTCACATGCAGGGGAGTTCAATGACGTCTCGTCGCCTCGCTTCACGCCGCTCGATCCTGAAGGCCGCCGCCGGCTCCGCCGTGGCCTTCCCCGGCCTGACCGCCTCCAACATCCTGTTCGCCCAGGACAAGTCGCCGATCAAGGTCGGCGTGCTGCACTCGCTGTCGGGCACGATGGCGATCTCCGAGACCGCGCTGAAGAACACCGCGCTGATGACCTTCGAGGAGATCAACGCGGCCGGCGGCGTGATGGGGCGCAAGCTCGAGGCGGTGGTTGTCGACCCCGCGTCGAACTGGCCGCTGTTCGCCGAGAAGGCGCGCCAGCTGATCACGCAGGACAAGGTCGCCGCGACCTTCGGTTGCTGGACCTCGGTGTCGCGCAAGTCGGTGCTGCCGGTGTTCGAGGAGCTGAACAACCTGCTGTTCTACCCGGTGCAGTACGAGGGCGAGGAGCTCTCGAAGAACGTGTTCTACACCGGCGCGGCGCCGAACCAGCAGGCGATCCCGGCGGTCGAGTACCTGATGGGCAAGGACGGCGGCGAGGCGAAGCGCTGGGTGCTGCTCGGCACCGACTACGTGTACCCGCGCACGACGAACAAGATCCTGCGCGCCTTCCTGAAGTCCAAGGGCGTGGCCGAGAAGGACATCGACGAGTCCTACACCCCGTTCGGGCACTCGGACTACCAGACGATCGTGTCGAACATCAAGAAATTCGCGGCGGGCGGCCGCACCGCGGTGGTCTCGACGATCAACGGCGACTCGAACGTGCCCTTCTACAAGGAGCTCGGCAACCAGGGCCTGAAGGCGACCGACATTCCGGTCGTCGCGTTCTCGGTCGGCGAGGAGGAACTGCGCGGCATCGACACCAAGCCGCTCGTCGGCCACCTGGCCGCGTGGAACTACTTCATGTCGGTGAAGAACCCCGCGAACGAGGCGTTCATCAAGCTGTACCGCGACTGGGCCAAGAAGAACAACGTGCCCAAGGCCGAGTCGGTCGTCACCAACGATCCGATGGAGGCGACCTACGTCGGCATCCACATGTGGAAGCAGGCGGTCGAGAAGGCGAAGGACACGAAGGTCGACGCGGTGATCGCGGCGATGTCGGGGCAGACCTTCAAGGCGCCGTGCGGCTTCGAGCTGATGATGGACAAGACCAACCACCACCTGCACAAGCCGGTGATGATCGGCGAGGTGCAGGCCGACGGGCAGTTCGACGTCGTCTACCAGACCAAGGGGCCGATCCGCGCGCAGCCGTGGTCGCCGTTCATCGCCGGCAACGAAGGCAAGCAGAACCTCTGATGTCCCTGCACGTCCCGATCGGCCGGTGGGTGCGCGCGGCGGCCGCGCGCTGCCTGCTCGCGGCGTCGCTGGCCTGCGCCGGCGGCACTGCGCTCGCGCAGGCGCCGCAGGCCCCCGGCGGCGGCGTGGCGGCAGGCGCTGCCGAGGCCGTCGCGAAGCCGGGCGCCGGCGTCGCGACGGCCTACCGCCTGCTCGCGAGCGGCGCGTCCGCCGACCGCTTCAAGGCGGTCCAGGCGCTGCTCGAGCAGGGCGACGACGCAGCGGCATCGGTGCTGCGCGCGATGGCCGACGGCGGCCTCGCCGTCGCGGCGGACGGCAGCGCCGGCTGGATCGAGCGCAAGGGTGCGTGGTTCGACGCGGCCACCGGCAGGCCGGTGGCGGCGCCGGTGCCGCTGCCCGATGCGGTACGACTGAACAACCGCCTGCGAAACGAGATCGCCGGCGCGCTCGCGTCGTTGCGCCTCTTCTCGGCGTCGGCCGAGCAGCGGCGCGCCGCCGCGCGCGAACTGCAGGAACGGCCCGATCCGGCGCAGCTCGCGAACCTGCAGAAGGCGCGAGGCCTCGAGCGCGACGCGTCGATCGCGGTCGAACTCGCGACCGCGATCGCGTTGCTCGAGATCCGGGCCGACGACGCCGCGACGCGGCTGCGCGCGGTCGAGGCACTGGCCGACAGCGACCGCCTCGACGTCCGCTCGATCCTCGAACGGATGCTGTCGCGCGGCGCGGACGGCCAGCCGCTCGAGCCCGACGCGAAGGTCCGCGCCGCGGTGCAGGTGTCGCTGTCCTCGGTCGACCGGCGCCTGACCGTGAACGAATACCTCGGGCGCGTCTTCGCCGGGCTGTCGCTGGGCAGCATCCTGATGCTGGCGGCGATGGGGCTCGCGATCACCTACGGCCTGCTCGGGGTGATCAACATGGCGCACGGCGAGATGATCATGATCGGCGCCTACTGCGCATTCTTCACGCAGTCGCTGATGCGCCAGTCGCTCCCTGCGCTCTTCGACTGGTACCCGGTGCTCGCGCTGCCGGTCGCGTTCGTCGTCTGCGCCGCGGTCGGCATCCTGATCGAGCGCCTCGTGATCCGGCACCTGTACGGCCGGCCGCTCGAGACGCTGCTCGCGACCTGGGGCATCAGCCTGATCCTGATCCAGGCGGTGCGAACGATCTTCGGCCCGCAGAACGTCGAGATCGAGAACCCGGGCTGGCTGTCGGGCGGGATCGCGTGGGCGAGCCTCGTGCTGCCGTACAACCGGATCGTGATCATCGGTTTCTCGCTCGCGGTGCTCGCCGCGGTCTGGCTGGTGCTCTCGCGGACCCGGCTCGGCCTCTTCGTGCGCGGCGTCACCCAGAACCGCCCGATGGCGGGTGCGATCGGCGTGCCGACCGCGAAGGTCGACATGCTCGCCTTCGGTCTCGGCTCGGGGATCGCGGGGCTCGCCGGCGTCGCGCTCTCGCAGGTCGGCAACGTCGGTCCCGAACTCGGGCAGGCGTACATCATCGATTCGTTCATCGTCGTCGTCGCCGGAGGCGTCGGTCAGCTGCTCGGCGCGGTCGTCGCCGGCTTCGGGCTCGGCGTGCTCTCGAAGTTCATCGAACCGTCGATGGGGGCGGTGGTGACCAAGATCCTGATCCTGGTCGCGATCATCGGCTTCATCCAGCGCCGCCCGCAGGGCATCTTCGCGCTCAAGAGCCGGGAGACGGCATGAACGCGACATCCGCATCCGGGGCACCCGCATGATCACGATCCGGCGCCAGTCGCTGTTCTCGCCGCTGCAGTGGTCGCTGGTCGCGGCGATCCTCGTCGTCGCAGGCGTGCTGGTGCCGGCGGCGCACGTGGCGTTGCCGCCCGATTCGCCGCTGTGGCCCAGCTCCTACACCGTCACGCTCCTGGGCAAGTTCATCTGCTATGCGATGGTGGCGGTCGCAATGGATCTGATCTGGGGCTACACCGGCATCCTCAGCCTCGGCCAGACCCTGTTCTTCGCGCTCGGCGGCTACGCGTTCGGCATGTACCTGATGCGCGGCATCGGCACCGAGGGCCAGTACCAGAGCACCTTGCCCGACTTCATGGTGTTCCTCGACTGGAAGGCGCTGCCGTGGCACTGGTGGGGATCGGACAACTTCCTGTGGGCGGCCTTCCTGGTCGTCGCCGCGCCCGGCGCGCTCGCGTTCGTGTTCGGCTTCTTCGCGTTCCGCTCGCGCATCAAGGGCGTTTACTTCTCGATCATCACGCAGGCGCTGACCTTCGCGTTCATGCTGCTCTTCTTCCGCAACGAGACCGGCTTCGGCGGCAATAACGGCTTCACCGACTTCAAGACGATCCTCGGCTTCCGGATCACCGACCCGGGCACCAAGGCGTCGATCCTCGCGATCGCCGCGTTCGCGCTCGGCGCGGTGCTGGTGGGCTCGCGGATGCTGGTTCGAAGCAAGTTCGGCCGCGTGCTGCAGGCGATCCGCGATTCGGAGTCGAGGCTGCGCTTCTGCGGCTACGACACGCTCGGCTACAAGCTCGGCGTGTGGACGCTCGCCGCGATGATCAGCGGCGTCGCGGGCGCGCTCTACGTGCCCATCGTCGGCATCATCAACCCGTCCGAGATGAGCCCGGCGAACTCGATCGAGGTCGCGATCTGGACCGCGGTCGGCGGGCGCGGCACGCTGCTCGGGCCCGTCGTCGGCGCGTTCCTCGTCAACGGCGCGAAGAGCTTCTTCACGCAGACCTTCCCGGAGTACTGGCTGTTCTTCCTCGGGCTGCTGTTCGTGCTGGTCACGTTGTTCCTGCCGCAGGGCATCGCCGGCTGGTTCGCGTCGATCGGCCGCACGCGCCGTGACGCGCCGGACGTCGAGGCCGGCGCGGGTGCCGCGCCGCCGCCCGGGGCCGCCGGCGCGAACGCGGCCCGCACGCCGCTGCACGCCGACGCGCAGCCCGAGCCGCCGCAGGCCGTGCTGGCGGATCACCGCGCGCGGGGGACGGCATGACCGGGGTCCGCGATCCGTCGGTCGACGCGCGCGCGGTCGGGCACAACGAGGCCCGCGCCGGCGAGGGCGCGCAGGAGGCGCTCGGGCACCTGCTCGGGGACGGGCTCGACCTCACGCACGGCGCGATCCTCTATCTCGACTCGGTCAGCGTGTCCTTCGACGGCTTCAAGGCGCTGAACCGGCTCTCGCTCGCGGTCGACGACGGCGAACTGCGCTGCATCATCGGACCCAACGGCGCCGGCAAGACCACGATGATGGACTGCATCACCGGCAAGACCAGGCCCGACAGCGGAACGGTCTTCTTCGGCTCGACGATCGACCTCACGAAGATGAACGAGGCGGCGATCGTGCACGCCGGCATCGGGCGCAAGTTCCAGCGGCCGACCGTGTTCGAGACCCTGTCGGTGCTCGAGAACATGGAACTTGCGATCAAGACCGCGAAGGGACCGTGGGCGAGCCTGCGCGCCCGGCTCTCCGGCGAGCAGCTCGACCGGATCGAGGCGACGCTGGTGCAGGTTCACCTGCGCGACCAGGTCGAACGCCTCGCCGGCGTGCTCTCTCACGGCCAGAAGCAGTGGCTCGAGATCGCGATGCTGCTGGTCCAGGAGCCGCGGCTGCTGCTGCTCGACGAGCCCGTCGCCGGCATGACCGACGCCGAGACCGAACGCACCGCGGAGCTCTTCCTGTCGCTCGCCGGCCGTCACTCGCTGGTGGTCGTCGAGCACGACATGGACTTCGTGTCGCGGATAGCGGGCAAGGTCACCGTGCTGCACGAAGGCTCGGTGCTGGCGGAGGGGTCGATGGACCTCGTGCGCAACGA
Source organism: Lautropia sp. (assembly GCA_050248115.1). Lineage (GTDB taxonomy): Bacteria > Pseudomonadota > Gammaproteobacteria > Burkholderiales > Burkholderiaceae_E > Lautropia. The sequence goes on along the minus strand of JBFWSZ010000001.1, from coordinate 502,594 downwards.
TCCGAAGGTGATCGAGGTCTACCTGGGGCGATAGATGGAACCGGTGCTGCAACTCGACGCGATCGACCAGTACTACGGCGGCAGCCACACGCTGCGCCGCGTCTCGCTCGAGATCCCGACGGGCAGCGTCACGACGCTGCTCGGACGAAACGGCATGGGCAAGACGACGCTGCTCAAGTGCCTGATGGGACTGCTGCCGATCCGCAGCGGACGCATCGCGTTCGAAGGACGCGACATCGGCCGGCTGCGTCCGGACCAGCGCGCGGCGCTGGGCATCGCGTACGTGCCGCAGGGCCGCGAGATCTTCTCGCGCCTGACCGTGCTCGAGAACCTGCGGATCGCGATCGAGGCGACGCCGGCCGAGCGGCTCGACGGCGACCGGCGCGTGCCGCCGTGGGTGTTCGAGACCTTCCCGATCCTCGCCGAGTTCTCGCATCGGCGCGGCGGCGACCTCTCCGGCGGGCAGCAGCAGCAGCTCGCGATCGCACGCGCGCTGGTCACGCGCCCGCGACTGCTGATCCTCGACGAGCCGACCGAAGGCATCCAGCCCAACGTGATCCAGCGCATCGAGGCGGTGATCGCCGAGGTCGCGGCGCAGCGGAAGATGGCGATCCTGCTGGTCGAGCAGTACTACGACTTCGCGCGCACGCTCGCCGATCGCTACTTCGTGATCCAGCGCGGCGAGATCGTTCGCGCCGGCGAAGGGGCGCGGATGGACGCCGACGGTGTGCGAGAATTGCTCGCCGTCTGAGCACGCGGCGCGCTGCGGTCCACATGCGGGAGCATCGGATGATTCCAGGAGAGCTGTTGCCGGCCGACGGCGAGATCGCGCTCAACGTCGGTCGCGAGACGCTTAGGCTGCGCGTCGACAATACCGGTGACCGGCCGGTGCAGGTCGGATCGCACTACCACTTCGCCGAATCGAATCCGGCGCTCGCCTTCGACCGCGCCGCGGCGCGGGGCTTCAGGCTCGACATCGCGTCCGGCACGGCGGTCCGCTTCGAGCCGGGCCAGGGCCGCACCGTCGATCTCGTCGCCTTCGGCGGGCTGCGCCGGGTCTACGGGTTCCGGCAGGAGGTGATGGGCGCGCTCGATCGCGGCGCGCGCACCGCGCGAGTGTCCGGCGCCCGTGCCGCGGCCTCGGGCACGGCGAAGTCCGGTGCGGCGAAGGTCGATACAGCGAAGGTCGATACAGCGAAGGCCGGTACAGCGAAGGCCGGTACAGCGAAGGCCGGTGCAGCGAAGGCCGTCTCGAAGGGCGCCGGTGCGAAGCAGGCCCTCGCGAAGCAGACGGGTGCGAAGCAGCCCGGCGCGAAGCGGACCGGCGGATCGAAGGCGGCGGCAGCGACGACGGCTGCGTCGAAACGGAGGGGGCGCTGATGGCCCGGATCGCGCGACGCGCCTATGCCGAGATGTACGGACCCACGGTCGGCGACCGGGTCCGTCTCGCCGACACGAACCTGGTCGCCGAGGTCGAGGCCGATCTCACCGTCTACGGCGAGGAGGTCAAGTTCGGCGGCGGCAAGGTGATCCGCGACGGCATGGGCCAGGGGCAGCTCGCGGCGGCGAAGGTCGCCGACACGGTGATCACCAACGCGCTGATCATCGACGCCGTCGTCGGGATCCTGAAGGCCGACATCGGCCTGAAGGACGGGCGGATCTGGCGGATCGGCAAGGCGGGCAATCCCGACGTGCAGCCGGGCGTCACGATCCCGATCGGCGGCGCGACCGAGGTGATCGCCGGCGAGGGCATGATCGTGACCGCCGGCGGCATCGATTCGCACATCCACTTCATCTGCCCGCAGCAGATCGAGGAGGCGATCGCGTCCGGCATCACGACGATGCTCGGCGGCGGCACCGGACCCGCCACCGGCACCAATGCGACGACGGTGACGCCGGGTCCGTGGCACCTGCAGCAGATGCTGCTCGCCGCCGAGGCCTTTCCGGTCAATCTGGGCTTTCTCGGCAAGGGCAACGTCGCGCTGCCGGGGCCGCTCGTCGAGCAGATCGAGGCCGGCGCGATCGGCCTGAAGCTGCACGAGGACTGGGGCACCACGCCGGCGGCGATCGACAACTGCCTCGCGGTCGCCGATCGATTCGACGTGCAGGTCGCGATCCACACCGACACGCTAAACGAGTCGGGCTTCGTCGAGAGCTCGATCGCGGCGATGAAGGGCAGGGTCATCCACACCTATCACACCGAGGGTGCCGGCGGCGGCCACGCGCCGGACATCCTCAAGGTGATCGGCCTGCCGAACGTGCTGCCGTCGTCGACGAACCCGACGCGTCCGTACACCGTCAACACGCTCGACGAACACCTCGACATGCTGATGGTCTGTCATCACCTCGACGCGTCGATCGCCGAGGATCTCGCGTTCGCCGAAAGCCGCATCCGGCGCGAGACGATCGCGGCCGAGGACATCCTGCACGACCTCGGCGCGATCTCGATGATGTCGTCCGACAGCCAGGCGATGGGCCGGCCCGGCGAGGTGATCCTTCGTACCTGGCAGACCGCGCACAAGATGAAGTTGCAGCGCGGGGCGCTCGGCACCGACGCGAGCGGCGGCCGACACGACAACTTCAGGATCAGGCGCTACGTCGCCAAGTACACGATCAACCCCGCGATCACCCACGGCATCGCCGCGCACGTCGGTTCGGTCGAGCCGGGCAAGTGGGCCGACCTCGTGCTCTGGCGGCCGGCGTTCTTCGGCGTGAAGCCGTCGATGATCCTGAAGGGCGGCAGCATCGCGTACGCGCTGATGGGCGACCCGAACGCATCGATCCCGACACCCCAGCCGGTGCACTACCGGCCGATGTTCGGTGCCTTCGCGCCGCTGTCGAACCAGGCCTGCCTGACGTTCGTGTCGAAGGCCGCGCTCGACGCCGGCATCGCGCGACGCTTCGGCCTCAAGCGCAGGCTCGCCGCGGTCTCCGGGATCCGCAGGCTGACCAAGCGCGACATGGTCCACAACGATGCGCTGCCGGTGATGGAGATCGATCCCGAGACCTACGAGGTGCGTGCCGACGGCGAGCACCTGAGCTGCGAGCCGGCGAGCGAACTGCCGATGGCGCAGCGATACTTCCTCTTCTGACCCGCGAGCGCGAGCGCCGTGCCCCTGCCGATCGCCACCGGTTTCGCCGACGAATCGCTCGCCGCGACCGACGTCCTCGAACTGCGCTTCGACGAGCGCGAACGCTCGCGCCTGCGAACGCGGCTCGTCGGCGGCGAGGAGATCGGCATCGACCTGCCGGTGGGAACGATCCTCGTGCACGGCGCGCGGCTCGCGCTGCCCCCTGCGCGCGTCGTCGCGATCGAGGCCGCGCGCGAGTCGCTGCTGCGGGTGACCGCCGACGACGGCGGCAGCCTCGCGCGCATCGCCTACCACGTGGGCAACCGCCACGTGCCGATCGAGATCGGCGACGACCACCTGCTGATCCTTCCCGATCACGTGCTGAAGGCGATGATCGAAGGCCTGGGCGGCGAGGTCGAGGCGGTCGTCGAGCGCTTCCACCCGGAGAGCGGCGCGTACGGGCACAGCCACGTCCACCACCAGCACGACGACGCCGGGCACGGCGGCCGGATCCACGTCATCGATCCGGCCTCGGTCGCGCCGCGCGCGTCCGGCGAATCGGCCCGTTGAGCGCGGCCGACGGCCCGCGCGGCGCGCTCACGCGCCTGCTGCAACTCGCGTCGCCGGCGCTGCCGATCGGTGCGTACAGCTATTCGAGCGGCCTGGAGGCGGCGATCGAGCGCGGCGTCGTCGTCGACCAGGCGTCGGCCTTCGCGTGGATCCGCGACGTGCTCGAGCTCGTGCTCGCGCGTTTCGATGCGCCACTGATCGCGGCGGCGATGGGCGGCGGCGACCTGGTCGCGCTCGACGACGCCGCGATCGCCGCGCGCGAGACCGCCGAGCTGCGGCTCGAATCGACGCAGATGGCGTTCTCGCTGTCGCAGTGGATCGCGCAGGTCGCGCCGCCCCCCGCGCCCGATGCGGCGACCGACGTCCTGCCGCGCTCGGTGCAGATTGCGTGGGCGATCGCCGCGTTGCGCATCGGCGTCGGGCGTGACGACGCCGTCGCCGCGTGGCTCTGGGGTTTCGCCGAGAATCAGGTGATGGTGCTGATCAAGGCGCTGCCGATCGGGCAGATCGCCGGCCAGCGCATGCTGTTCGCGCTCGGGCCGGTCGTCGACGCGTGTGCGCGCACGGCCTGCGCGCTGCCGTGCGCGCGCTGGTCGAACGCCGCGCCGGGTTTCGCGCTCGCGTCGATGCGCCACGAGCGCCAGTATTCGCGGCTGTTCCGCTCGTGAGCGCTCGACGCGCGCGGCGGGCACCGGTTGCAGTCGTCACACGGATCGAAGGAGCTTCGCAATGAGTGCATCTGGACACGGCCCGCTTCGGGTCGGCATCGGCGGGCCGGTCGGCTCGGGCAAGACGGCGCTGACGCTCGCGCTGTGCCGCCGCCTGCGCGAGCGCTACGAGGTCGCCGCGGTCACCAACGACATCTACACCCGCGAGGACGCCGAATTCCTGGTGCGCCACCACGCGTTGCCGGCCGAGCGGATCCTCGGCGTCGAGACCGGCGGCTGCCCGCACACGGCGATCCGCGAGGACGCGTCGATCAACCTCGAGGCCGTCGCGCGGCTGAACCGGGCGTTCCCGCAGCTGCAGCTGGTCTTCGTCGAGTCCGGCGGCGACAACCTCGCCGCGACCTTCTCCCCGGAGCTGTCCGACCTGACGCTCTACGTGATCGACGTGGCCGCCGGCGACAAGATCCCGCGCAAGGGCGGGCCGGGCATCACGCGCAGCGACCTGCTGGTGATCAACAAGATCGACCTCGCGCCGCACGTCGGTGCGTCGCTCGAGGTGATGGCGCGCGACGCGAAGCGCATGCGCGGCGAGCGCCCCTTCGTCTTCAGCAACCTCAAGGAGGAGGTCGGGGTGGACGAGATCATCGCGTTCATCGAGCGCCAGGGCCTGCTGGCCTGACGGCCCGCGTGCCGTGCGCCGGCCGTTCGGCGGGGTCCGGCCACGCCGGCGTGTCGGCCTCGCGCGCCCCGGCGTCGACGATCGCGCGCTTGCCGCGAATCGTCAGGTCGCTGATGAACGCGAACTGGTCGCGCATGTCGAAGGGATAGGCCTTGAGCGCGTACTGCGTGGCCCACGGCTTCTGCTCGAGCACGACGATCACCGGCCGGTCGTACTCGAGGTAGGCGCTCGTGAGTCCGACGTCGCGCAGCGCGTCGCGCACGCGTTCGGCGTCGTGGTCCGGCGCGAGATGGAAGGTCGTCACGCACATCAGCGTGCGCTCGCCGTCGTTCGAATTCGAGATGTTCGACTTCCACAGCTTGTCGTGCGAGACGGTGACGACGTCGTCGGACGGCGTGCGCAGGCGCAGCGCGCGCATGCCGACCGACAGCACCTCGCCGTAGTCGCCGTCGATCTCGACCCAGTCTCCGGGACGGTAGGGTCGCTCGAACACCGCGACGATGCCGGCGATGAGGCTGCTCAGGTAGTCCTTGAACGCGAAGCCGATCGCGACGCCGACGGCGCCGGCGAGCACCAGGAAGTTCTGCAGCGTGACGTTGAAGACGATCGGGATCACCCACAGGATCGCGACGGCGAGCAGCACGAGCCGGATCACCGGCACCGCGCCGAGCAGGTAGAGGCGCAACTGGCTCGGGCCGCGCTGCGCGACGAAGGGCAGCACCTTGCGCGCGAGGACGATCCCCAGCCAGGTGCCGGCGACGATCAGCGCGATCTTCGTGAAGCTGATCTCCTGCAGGTCGTTGAGCAGCTGCGCGGCGCGGACCCGGCCTTCCTCTGCGCTGGCCATCGTCGCTACAGGATGTCGGCCGGGTAGCCGGCCGCGACCAGCGCGCGACGGATCGCCGGGTACGCCAGCGCGCGGCAGTGCAGGCCGCGCGCACCGTGCGCGATGAAGCCCGCCGACAGCAGCGCGGGCACGACCGCGAGTGCCTGCGTCGTGGGCAGCACCGCGCGCAGCGCGTCGATCCCGAGGCCGCCGTGCAGCAGCAGCGCGTGCAGCACGAGCAGCGCGTCCGGCTCGCGTCCCTGCGGCAGCGTGAACGCCTCGACGTCGGCGATCCAGAAGACGCGTTCGTCGGGGCGTCGATCACCGGGTTCGCCGCGGTCGGGCGGTGCGTGTTCGCCCGCCGGCGTGTCCGCATCGACCCGCGAGCGCAGGCTCTCGCGCCAGGTGTGCCAGGCCACCCACGGGATGCCGAAGCTGTGCGCCGCGAGCACCCGGAAGTGGTCTTCGGCAGGCCCTTCGGGCGGGGGCTGGCTGGCGTCGGACGGCACGCGCAGCACGACGGCGCCGCTGTCGGCGCGTCGAAAGCACAGCGCGCGACCATCGCGCTTGCCGGTGCCCGACTCGGCGATCCACCCGCGCAGCCGGTTTGCATCGAATGCGCTGAAGCCCAGCCCGCGCGGCAGGATCGCGTCGGCGTCCGCCGCCTTCTGCAGGTAGCGCCAGGCCCAGCTGTTGCATCCGACGACCCATCGGCGCCTGGACGCGTCCAGGCCCGCCAGCAGCGCTCGCGCGAGCGCGAGCCCGTGGCGGTGGCGCAGAAACCAGTGTTCGAGGTGCGGGACGACGAACACCCGGGCCGTGTCGTCCGGGGCGGGGTCCGCGAGCAGGCCGGCCAGCGCCCCCGCGAGCGGGCTCGCGCGGTCGTGCGGCCGATCGATCAACGGCCGTTCGAGCGACGCCGGGTCGAGCGGCGGCGCCGACACCAGCCGATGCCCGTTGGCGGATGCCCAGTGCTCGAGCAGGTCCGCGTCTTCGCACGGCGGCAGCACGACGAGCCTGAGCGTGTCGGCACCGGCGTCGCCGGCGGCCCAGGGGTCGAGCGTCGCTGCGAGTTCGCGTAGCAGGACGTTGCAGACTGGCGCCTCGGCCGCGTCGCCGTCGTCCGACCGCGTGCGCCGGAGCCGGTCCTCGGCGACGTGCGGTGCGGCGTGCCGCTTCCGGAGCCGCTCGAGGATCGGCCCGACGAAGCGCCGGATCGCGTCCTCGGTGGGCATCGCCGGCCACGCGTAGCAGCCGATCGGCACGAAGGTGCCGACGTCGTCGCTGCTCACGGCTCGGAGACCCGCGCGGGCGATGGCGGCCGCGTGCCGTGCGCGGGCCAGTGCCGGAACGCGAGCGTCGAGAGATCGGCTGCCGCCGGGCCGGGGCAGTCGACGTCGACGATCGCCTCGCAGATGGCGCCGAACGCCCCGTGGAAATGATTCTTCGCCTTCACGCAGAGCAGTCGCACGGTCAAGGGGTCGATGCCGTTGCAGGTGAAGAAGCCCGGGTCGTTCGCGGCGCAGACGGTGCTGGCGAGGACCAGGTGCACGCCGGCGGCGTCGACGACCGTCACCGGCCCGGCGTCGACGCGCGCGCCGTGTTCCATCGGCCCGGCGTTGACGAAGCGGCCGTCGCCCACCGACACGACGCGCACGTCGATCTCGAGCGCGGGACCGAAGCCTTGCGCGTCGAACGCGAGCCGCATCCGGTGCCCGATCCCTTCGCGGTGCGCCGTCGCGACCGCGTGCGGCGCCAGCAGGTACGCGAACACGATCGACCCCGCGGGCAGCGCGGCGATCGCCGGCGTGGCGGCATCCGGCTCGGTGCGTGCGCGCAGCAGTTCGGCGAGCAGCGTCGTCGTCGTCGCGCCACCGCCCGAAAGCGGATTGTCCGCCGGGTCGGTGATCGCGATTGGCCGCGGTGCTCGCGCCGGCGACGCGGTTGCCGCCGCGGCGCCGAGCATCGCATCGGCCCGCCGCAGGCCTTCGCGCGCGCCGACGAGCGCCGGCGCGAAGGCCGGCAGCCGTGCGCGGTACGCCGCCGCGAGCGTCGATGCGCAGCGATCGGCCGCTTCGACGGTGGTCGCCCAGACCATCACCGAGCCGTCGGCGCTCGCCGTGTCGGCGTACGGAAAGCCGCCGAGGATCGCGGCGTCGACGACCCCGGATTCGCCCTCGGCGGCGCGCGCCAGCGCCTGGAGCCCGCGCATCGGTTCGGTCGCGCTGCGCATGTTGAAGCTCGGCACGAGCGCGCCGAGTTTGACGATCGCGCCGTGCAGTCGGCCGCGGTCGGTCGGTGGCGCTGCCGGCGCGGCGGGCCGGCGCCGCGCGGACCTGGCGGACGCGAGCGCGGCCAGTGTCGACAGCGCGCGGGCCGCGGTCTCGCGCATGTCGACGTGCGGATGCGTCCGATAGACCGTCGCGAAGTCGACGAGCGACACGAGGCGCGGATCGAGATTGGCGTGCAGGTCGAAGCTCGCCGCGACCGGCACCTCGGGGTGGTGCTCGCGCAATCGGACGAGCAGGTCGATCTCGGGATGGTCGCGCGAGGCGGTGATCGCGGCACCGTGCAGCGACAGGTAGATCGCGGCGGGCTTCGCCTGCGCCAGGTCGCCCAGCGTCTCGGCGGCGAAGGCGTCGAAGACGGCGTCGTCGATCGGGCCGCCCGGCGAGGCCGACGCGCAGCGGCCGACGACGATCTCGCCGAACACGCCGGCGGCGACCGCGGTATCGGCCGCGGCCGGGGCGCCGCCACGGGCCGTGTCGAACGCAATCGCGTCGGCGAGCGCAGCGACCGCGGCGAGTTCGGTCGAGGTGCCGCGCGCCGCGTCGAGCGCCGCGTCGCCGCGCAGCCACTCGCGCTGGCGGAACTGCGCGGCGCCGGTCGGCGCCGGCGAGAAGCGGTTCCCCTCGAACCAGAGCCGGCCGACGTAGAGCCTCAATCGATCTTCGCGCCGGAGTCCTTCACGACCTTCTGCCATTTGCTGGTCTCGCCTGCGAGGAAGTCGCCCAGGGCCTTCGGCGTGCCGCCGACGACGGTCGCGCCGAGTTTCGCGAAGCGCTCGCGCGTCTCGGGCTGCTTCAGCATCGTGTCGATCTCCCTGGACACGCGCTCGACGATCGGCGCCGGCGTCGCGGCCGGCGCCATCAGCACGAACCACGACTCGGCGGCGTAGCCTGGCACCACGCTGCCGATCGGCGGTACCGACGGCAGGCTCTCGGCCGCATCGCTCGAGGTGACGCCGAGCGCCTTCAGCTTGCCGGCCTTGATGTGCGGCATCGCCGACGGCAGGTTGTCGATCGCCATCTGGACCTGGCCGCCCATCAGGTCCTGCAGCATCGGACCGCTGCCGCGGTAGGGGACGTGGCTCGCCTGCACGCCGGCCATCGTCTTGAAGAGTTCGGTCGACAGGTGGCCGGTCGAGCCGTTGCCCGGCGTCCCGTAGCTGAAGCCGGTGGGGTTCGCCTTCATCAGCGCGATCAGGCCCTTCAGGTCGTCGGCCTTCACCGACGGATGCACCATCAGCACGTTCGGCACCCGGATCACGAAGGACACCGGCGCGAAATCCTTCTGCGTGTCGTACGGCATCTTCGAGTACAGGAACTGGTTGATCGCCTGCGTGCCCGGCGTGCCCATGAAGAAGGTGTAGCCGTCGGGCGCGGCGCGGGCGACTTCCTGCGCGCCGATGTTGCCGCCTGCACCCGGCTTGTTCTCGACGACCACCGGTTGGCCCAGCGACTTCGACAGCCCGTCGGCGACGATCCGCGCGGCGAGGTCGGTGGTACCGCCGGGCGCGAAGCCCACGACGATGCGCACCTGCTTCGCGGGCCACGACGCGTCGGCCGCGGATGCAGGGGCGGCGACCAGAGGGGCGATCAGCGCGAGCGCTGCGCTCGCGAGCGAAAGGGCGGGGAACTTCATGTGTCGACGTCCGGGGATTGCGGGGACCCCCATTATTGCCGATGCCGCTTCGACGCGGCGCGGGTAGCCTGCACCGGTCGCCTGGACGGATTGCCCACAGGGGTCGTCCACACGGGTCGCACCCGCGCGTCCCACCCGCGTGTCGCCCCCGCGTGTCGCCCCCGCGGGCCGCCGCTTGATGCCGGTCAATCCGCAGCCGGCGCCGTGAAGGGACAATGCGCGCATGTCGCGATGCGTGGATCAGTCGGCGGTCGAGGCCATCGCCCGCGCCCGGCGGCATCGTCGCCTCGCGCTCGCGGTGCTCGTGCTCGGGCTGTCGCTCGTCGCGTTCTTCGGCCTGCGGTGGTGGCACGAACTGCAGTTCGCGCAGCATGTCGCGCGTGGCGAGATCCGCGTCGAGCAGGTGCGTGGGTGGATGACGCTCCCTTACCTCGCGAGGGCGCATCGGGTCGCCGAAGGCGCGCTGCGCGATGCGATCGGCGCGCCGGCGACCGGTCACGAGCAGCGCAGCCTGCGGCAGTGGTTCGACGCGCTCGGACTCGATCCGGTCGCGGGGCGGCGCGCGATCGAAGCGGTGATCCTTGCCGGGTCGGCGTCCCCACCACCGTCTTCGCCGCCGACGCCGACGCCGACGCCGACGCCCGACGGCGCCGCGGACGATGCCGGCGCGCACGACGGCAGCGGTGCGGCGCCACGGCCTCGCTGATGGACGCGACCGAGCTGTTGCTGACGGGGCTGCTGAACCACGGCGTCGCGATCCTCGCCGCGACGCTCTTTCTCGCCGCGCTCGGCGTGCCGCTGCCGGCGACGGTGCTGCTGATGGCGGCCGGCGCGTTCGTGCAGCAGGGCGTGCTGCAACCTGCGGCGGCATTCGCCGCGGCGCTCGCCGCGGCGATCTCGGGCGACGCCGGCAGCTACCTGATCGGTCGCATGGCGTCCGGCGTCGTGCCCGGGCGGGTGCGCGACGGCGCGTCGTGGGCGCGTGCGAAGGCGCTGTTCGAACGGTGGGGCGCATCCGGCATCGTGCTGACGCGCTTCCTGCTGACGCCGCTCGCGCTGCCGGTGAACCTCCTCGCGGGCAGCACCCGGTACCCGCGGCTGCGCTTTCTCGCCGCGGCGGCAGCGGGGGAGGCCGTGTGGGTCGTGCTGGTCGGCGGCGCGGGCTATTGGTTTGCCGACCGATGGGAGGCGATGAGCCGGCTCGCGGTCGACGCGGTCGGCGTGCTCGTCGGGCTCGTGTTCGCAATCGCCGGCGCGATCGTGCTCCTGCGCCGCCTGCGTCCGACGACTTGAGCGCAGAGAGGGCGCGGGTGTCGCCGCCGGCGACGCCCCGCCCGCCGGCCGCGGGGCGTCGTGCGGGTGTGACATAGTGCCGCTCGCGCACCTGCGTCCGTTCCTACCATCCGCCTGGCTTCAATCACCACGGTGCGGCTGCCAGGATGGACCTGATTCTCCAACGCGTGTCCGCGGACGGCGAGGTGTCGCGACTGCCGCTGTCGCCGGGACTGCAACGCGTCACCGTCGCCGTCGGTGACCGCTTCGGCCTGGCCGACGCGAAAGGCGCCACGCCCCCGGGCATCGTCGTCAGGCGTCTCGACAACGACCTGATCGTCGACGGCGTGCCCGGCGGCGCTGCGGTCGAACTCAGCGAGTTTTACGCGCGCTGCGGCGTCAGCAGCCCGTGTTCGCTCGATCTCGCGTTCGAGGGCGCGGCTCCCGTCAGCATCACGCCGGGTGCGGAACCGCTGCGGGCGCTGACCGACGGCTCCTTCGTCCTGTATCCGCCCGGCTTCGATCCGGTCGCCGACACGGCGGCCGCGCCGCGCGACGGCGGCGGCTTCGCCGGTGGTGCGGTCGGCGGGTGGATGGTCGGCGGGGTGGTGCTCGGCGCGCTCGCGATCGCCGGTCTCGCGGGCGGCGGCGCGTCGGGCGCCGACCCGGGGGGCGCGATCGCCGGCGGGCCGCCGAGTGCGGCGCCGGATCTCACGCCGCCCGCCAGCCCCAAGGTGCTCTCGCCGGCGACGGCCCCATCGGGCCTGGTCTCGGTCGCCGGCGAGGCCGAGGCCGGCGCCCGCGTGACGGTGGCCTTCGACACCGGGCGCGACGGCTCGCCGGCGCTGGTCTTCTCGACGCTCGCCGACGCCGGCGGCCGCTGGGCGGTGGACCTGGCGCGCGACCTGCCGACGACCGGCGTCGTGCCGGCCGGCGGCCTCCCCGACGGCGCGGTGATCGTCAGCGTCGTCGCGATCGACGCCGCGTCGAACGTCAGCGAGACGACGGTATTCACGCTGCTGGTCGACGCGAGTGCACCCGGCGCACCGCGCATCGTGTCGATCCGTGACGACGTGCCCGGGCGCATCGGCCTCGTCGCCGACGGCGGCACGACGAACGACCTGACGCCGACGATTTCCGGCACGCTCGCGCGGGCGCTCGCCGATGGCGAACGGCTCGAGGTTCTGCGCAATGGCGAGGTGGTCGCGACGCTGGACCCGGGCGAGGGCACGGCCTGGTCGTTCACCGACAGCGGGCTCGTCTACGGCAGGAGCTACGACTACGATGCCGTCACCGTCGACGCGTTCGGCAACCGCAGCGAGCCGAGCGACACCTGGCGGATCGTCACCGACCGCGCGACGAGCAAGACGGCGTCGATCACCGGCGCCGTCGACGACGTGCCGCAGAAGACCGGCACGCTCGCGAGCAATGCGATCACCAACGACGCCACGCCGACGCTCGTCGGCAGGCTGTCGGCGGCACTCGACGCGGACGAGACGCTGCAGGTGTACCGTGACGGTGCGCTGACGACGCTCGTGCCCAACGTCGCCGGCACCGCGTTCAGCGTGACCGACGCGCGACTCGCGGACGGCGCGCACGCGTACACGGTCCGCGTCGTCGACGCCGAGGGCGCGGGCGCGATGAGCGCCGCGTTCCGCGTCACGGTGGACACGGTCAACACGAAGACCGCGACGATCACCGCGATCACCGACAACGCGCAGCCGGGCATCGGCGTCATCCCGCCGAAGGGCAGTACCAACGACCGGACGCCGACGCTGAGCGGCAAGGTCTCGTCGCCGCTCGCGTCCGGCGAGGCGATCGAGATCCTGCGCGACGACGTCGTCGTGAAGACGCTCACCGTAAACGGGTCGAACTGGTCGTGGACCGACGGCAGACTCGAGACCGGCGAGCGCTACACGTACAGCGTGCGCATCGTCGACGCGGCCGGCAACGCCGGCAGCGAGAGCGCCGGCTACGAGATCCGGGTCCTGGGCAACGGCGTGGGAACGACGGCGGTCGACGAGCCGCTGCACGTCGACGCGCTGTTCGACGCGGGCATCGGGTCGACCGCGGATGCGGCGCCGTCGGCGGTCGCGGGAATCGCAGCGCTCGCGCTCGCGCCCCCCGGCGGACTCGACACGCTGCTCGAGCGGCCCGACGCCTGATCGGGCGATTCAGCGCTTGTAGCGCTTCGGCACGAAGGGCAGCTTCGAGCTGATCACCAGCGGCCGCTTGTCGCGCACCTGCGCCGCGAGCGGCGTGTCGGCGGCGAGTGTCGTCGTCTCGACGTAGGCGAGCATGACCGGATTGCCGAGCGTCGGCGACACGGTGCCGCTGGTGACCCTGCCGACGACGACGCCGTCGGCGGCGACGATCGACGCGCCGGCGCGAACCGGCACCGACTGCGGCGATATCAGCCCGACGAGCTTCCTCGACACGCCGTGCGCGAGCTGCGAGAGCACCGTCTCGGCGCCGGGGAAGCCGCCCGCCTTCGCGCCGTCGAGCCGTCGCGACTTCGCGATCGCGAAGCCGAGCTGCGCCTCGATCGGCGTGGTGTCCGGGCCGATGTCGGCGCCGTGCAGCGGCAGGCCCGCCTCCAGGCGCAGTGTGTCGCGCGCGCCGAGGCCGCACGGCGCGACGCGCGCGTCGTCGAGCAGGGCGCGCACGACGGCCTCGGCCGCAGGGCGCGGAATCGAAATCTCGAACCCGTCCTCGCCGGTATAGCCCGAGCGGGTCGCGAAGCAGGGCGCGCCGAGCAGCTCGAGGTTCACCGCCTCCATGAAGCAGGGCGACGCGGCCCGAGGATCCAGCGCGCAGAGCACCGCCTCGGCCGCCGGGCCCTGCAGCGCGATCAGCGCCGCGTCGATCCACTCGAAGCGAAGCGACGGGCAGCGCTCGCCCAGCAGCCGGAGGTCGTGCATCCGGTTGCCGGCGTTCACGACGATCCGCACCTCGGCGCCCAGGTTCACCAGCATCAGATCGTCCTCGATCCCGCCCTGGTGGTTGAGCAGCAGCGAGTACTTCTGCCCGTGGTCTTCCCAGTCGTCGAAGTCGACCGGCAGGCAGTTCTCGAGTTCGCGGCGCAGCGTCGCGACGGTGCCGTCGTGCGCGCGGACCAGCAGCTGCCCCATGTGCGACACGTCGAACAGGCCGCAGCCGGTGCGCGTCGCGAGGTGCTCCGCCTTCAGGCCCGACGGGTACTGGATCGGCATGTCGTAGCCGGCGAACGCGCCCATCTTCGCGCCGAGCTCGCGGTGCAGCGCGTCGAGCGCGACCAGGGACAGCGGGGACGTGGGGGTCGTCGAGTCGATGGGCTTCACATGCCTCCCGGTTTGCGGCTGATGAACGTTCCGATGCTCGTCATGCGTACTCGCCCACCGGCGGGCAGCTGCAGATCAGCTGGCGATCGCCCGCGGCGTTGTCGATGCGCTTCACGCTCGGCCACACCTTGGCCTCGCGCACCCAGGGCAGGGGGAACGCCGCCCGTTCCCGACTGTAGCCGTGTTGCCAATCGCCGGCAATCTCCTGCGCGGTGTGCGGCGCGTGCTTGAGCATGTTGTCGGCCTTGTCGAGCGTGCCGGCGGCGATCTCGGCGATTTCCGCCCGGATCGCGATCATCGCGTCGCAGAAGCGGTCCAGCTCGGGCTGGCTCTCCGACTCGGTAGGCTCGACCATCAGCGTGTCGGCGACCGGGAACGACAGCGTCGGCGCGTGGAAGCCGTAGTCCATCAGGCGCTTCGCGACGTCCTCGGCACTGACGCCGTACTGGGCCTTGAAGTGGCGCAGGTCCAGGATGCACTCGTGCGCGACGCGACCGTTCGCGCCGGCATAGAGGACCTCGTAGTGGCCGCGCAACCGGGTCGCGATGTAGTTCGCGTTCAGGATCGCGACCTCGGTCGCCTGGCGCAAGCCGCTCGAGCCCATCATCCGGATGTACATCCACGAGATCGCGAGGATCAGCGCGCTGCCGTACGGTGCCGACGACACCGCGTCGACGCCTTCGCCCGGTGCGCGCGGATCGTCGGGCAGGTGCGGCGCGAGATGCGCCGCGACCGCGATCGGGCCCATGCCCGGTCCGCCGCCGCCGTGCGGGATGCAGAAGGTCTTGTGCAGGTTGAGGTGGCAGACGTCCGCGCCGATCAGCCCGGGCTTCGTGAGACCGCACTGCGCGTTCAGGTTCGCGCCGTCCATGTAGACCTGCCCCCCGGCCGCGTGCACCTGCGCGCAGATGTCGGTGATCGACGCCTCGAACACGCCGTGCGTGGACGGGTAGGTGACCATCAGCGCCGCGAGCGCGTCGCGATGCGCCGCGATCTTCGCGGCGAGGTCGGCCGTGTCGATGTTGCCGTCGTCGTCGCAGGCGACGACGACGATCTTCATGCCCATCATCTGCGCCGACGCGGGGTTCGTGCCGTGTGCGGACGCGGGAATCAGGCAGACGTCGCGGTGCGCCTGGCCCTTCGCCGCGAGGTGGCGGCGGATCGCGAGCAGACCGGCGTACTCGCCCTGGGCACCGGAATTCGGCTGGAACGACACCGCGGCGAAGCCGGTGACGTCGGCGAGCCAGTTGCCGAGCATCCCGATCATCCGGGCGTAGCCCTGCGCCTGCGCGTCGGGCACGTGCGGGTGGATCGCCGCGAACTCGGGCCAGGACACCGGCGCCATCTCGGCCGCGGCGTTCAGCTTCATCGTGCACGAGCCCAGCGGGATCATCGCGTGCACGAGCGAGATGTCTCGGTTCTCGAGGCGTTTCAGGTAGCGGACGAAGTCGGTCTCGCTGCGGTACCGGTTGAATACCGGGTGCGTCAGCACCTTGTCGTCTCGCACGCAGTCCGGCGCAATCGACAGCGCCTCGGCCTCGGCGCGCTCGGCGAGCGCGGCGATCGCCGCGACGCCGACCTCGCGGCCCGACAGGACACCGGCGAGATCGGCGACGTCGGCGAGTTCGACCGTCTCGTCGAGCGCGACGACGATCCGCCGTTGCCCCGGCGCCGCCGCCGCGACGACGCGAAGGTTGATGCGCTTCGCGTTCGCCCGCGCGAGCACCGCATCGGCCTGCCCGGCGTCCAGGTCGAACGCCACGGTGTCGAAGAAGCCGGGATGCACCGGTGCGAGCCCGCTCGCCTGAAGCACCAGCCGCGCCATCGCGTGCACGCGAAGCGCGATCCGGCGCAGCCCCTGCGGCCCGTGCCAGATCGCGTAGAAGGCCGCCATGTTCGCCAGCAGCGCCTGCGCGGTGCAGATGTTGCTGGTCGCCTTGTCGCGGCGGATGTGCTGCTCGCGCGTCTGCAGCGACATGCGGTACGCGACGTGCCCGGCGGCATCGTGCGCGACGCCGATGATGCGCCCGGGCATCGTGCGAACCATCGACTGGCGCGTCGCCATGAACGCGGCGTGCGGGCCGCCGAAGCCGAGCGGCACGCCGAAGCGCTGCGCGCTGCCGATCGCGATGTCCGCGCCCTGCGCGCCGGCCGAGCGCACCAGCAGCGCGGCGAGCGGGTCGACGCCGAGCGTCGCGATCGCCTGTGCGTCGTGCAGTGCCCGGATCGCCGCGCCGAAGTCGCGAACGCGTCCCTCGGTGTCGGGCGACTGGAAGTGCGCGCCGAACACCGCCGCCGCGTCCAGCGCCTCGAGCGGCGCGACGACGAGCGCGATGCCGAGCCATCGCGCGCGCGTCCGCATCACGGCGATCACCTGGGGATGCGTCGACGCCTCGACGAAGTACGCCGCCTGCTTCGACCGTGCCGAGCGGCGCGCCATCGTCATCGCCTCGGCGGCCGCGGTCGCCTCGTCGAGCAGCGACGCGTTCGCGACGTCCAGTCCGGTGAGGTCGATCACCATCTGCTGGAAGTTCATCAGCGCCTCGAGCCTGCCCTGCGCGATCTCGGCCTGGTACGGCGTGTACGCGGTGTACCAGCCCGGGTTCTCGAGGACGTTGCGCCGGATCGGCTCGGGCGTGACCGTACCGTGGTAGCCGCAGCCGAGATAACTGCGCCAGAGCGCGTTGCCTTCGGCGATCGCACGCAGCTCGGCGAGCGCCGCCGCCTCCCCGACCGGCTCGCCGATCGAGAGCGCCGACGCCTCGTCGATCAGGATCGACGCGGGCACGGTGTCGGCGATCAGCTCGCGCCGCGAGCGATAGCCGATCGTGCCGAGCATCACCGCCTGCTGGCTCGCCGACGGTCCGATGTGACGGGCGTGGAACGCGTGTGCGTCGAACAGGGCGGCGACGCTGCTGCTGCGATCGCTCATCGATCAGGCTCCGATCGCGCCGGCGTAGTCGGCTGCCGACATCAGGCCGGCGAGGTCCGATGCATCCGTCGGCCGGACCCTGAACAGCCAGCCCGCGCCGAAGGGGTCGGTGTTGACCGTCTGCGGCGCATCCTGCAGCGCGTCGTTCACGGCGACGACGGTGCCGGCGATCGGCGCGTACACGTCGGACGCCGCCTTCGTCGACTCGACGACGCAGCAGGCCTCGTGGGCCTCGAGCGCGCGTCCGACGTCGGGCAGTTCGACGTAGACCAGCTCGCCGAGTTCGTCCTGCGCATGGCTGGTGATGCCCACGGTGACGGTGCCGTCGCTCTCGGCGCGCAGCCACTCGTGGGAGTCGGTGTATTTCAGGTCGGTGGGATAGGCCACGTCAAGGCTCCAAAGGCGGGTTTTCCGGTCGCGCGCCGATCGGCCCGCGACCGCTGAACCCCCTCTGTCCGTTTGCCTGAGATAGTGACCTTCGGCGAGACCGCGAGGCGCGTGTGCGGGCGCCTTGCAGCCTTCTCTCCAGAGAGCCTGATCCGAAGCGGTCCTTTTGCCTGAGAGTTTGCGGGGTCTGCGTGCACCTTCGGCGCCTGCCCCGTCGGCGACTGCCGTCGGGGCCGGTCTCTCCCGCTTCGGAGAATGGCTGGCGCGACAGTAGCCGCGCGTCGCGTTCAAGTCAAGGCGGAGTCGTCCGCCGGCGGCCGGTGACGACGCGCCGTTGCTACCGCGACGCGCGTCCGGCTCCGTCTGGCGCGGCGCTCACGCGAGCCGCTCGTGCGCGCCTCTCGTGCAGGTCGCTCATGCAGGTCGATCGAACACGCCCTTCAGGCACCGATCGAGGGCTCGCGCCACAGGCGCCAGGTCGTTTCGAGGATGCGCATCGCCGCGTGCGACGGCCCGCGTCCGAGGCGCGGCAGCAGCGCCATCGCGCCGCGTGCGCGCGGCGCGTGACGTTCGGCGATGCGCAGGCGCTGCGACGGCAACGGCGTCGCGCGTGGCGACCGTGCCCGGACGACGTCGAGTTCATGGGTCATCGAAGGTTCCTCGCCATGGTTGATGGACACACCAGAAGGCCTGATGCTGAGGGCCGATGATTGCCCGCCGATGACGAGTGGGATTGACGCGACGGTGTAATGTCCGGTCGGTCTGGTGCAAATGTCGAGACGCGGGTAACGCAGGTAACAGGCGCGTGCGATTGTGACGCGGGTGACGCGCGTGACTCGGGCGACGCGTCCGATCCGAAAACCTGCGCGTGTCGCGTCAGCCGAAGCGCTGCCGCCGTGCGTCGCGCTGGTCCAGCGCCTCGCGCAGCAGCGCGGCGATCGGTTCGAACTGGGCGGGCGCGACGGCGTGCAGCGGCCGACGTCCCCAGAAGCTGCAGGCCTGCGTGACCGACGCGTTCGATTCGTCCCGTCGATCGCTCGCATCGCGGGGCGCGTCCTGAGGCGCGTTGCCGACCTCGGCGGGGGACGCGTGTCCGGCGTCGTCGCCGCCGTCGTCCTCCCGCGTCGGCAGTCCATCGCGAAGCCGGGCGATGTAGGCCTTCACCTTGACCACCTCGGCCGGCGACAGCCCCCTGAAGGTCCTGATCAGTTCACGGTGCGTGCTTCGGCTCATGCGGGTCGCCCTGGGTACTGTGGATCGCTGCGTCGAACGTGTGCGTTTTATCCCACAGATGCCCGGCCGTCGCCTTTCAGCCCGGATCGGCGGTCCAGCAAAGCCATCGGACGGCGGGCGGCAGCACCGGGAAGCGGCACCTGGCGGCGGCACCGGGGGGCCTGCAGGCCGGTTCGGCGCGGCGTCAGCCGGCCGGCGCCGTCGCGACCGGTGCCGGGAGGTATGCCTCCAGTTCCAGACGAACCCAGTCTTCGCGTCGGCGCGAGAGACGGTCGTCCAGGTGGCCGCTGTCGATGTAGTCGCCGGTCCATTCCCGTCGCACCCAACCGCCGACCTCCGGTGCGTACCATCGGGTGTCGCGGCGCCGGCGGTCGGTGCTGAAGGGGTCGGGCGACGCGAAGCGGATCTCGCGCTCGACGACGAGGCAGTCGAAGCGGCCGGCGGGCGTGGCGACCGTCTCGTGGCGAAGCGCGCGCAGGCGCTGCGCCCAGCGATAGGTGCCGGAGTCCCCGGCGACCGTGAAGGTGGTGTCGGTCGCGAGCGCCGCGCCCGGTCGCAGCGTCGGCGGCAGCAGAGGCACCGGCTGCGCGAACCGCAGCACCTGCACGAACCATGGGTCGACCAGGATCGACCAGGGTTCGGCGTAGCGGGCGTCGACTGGTCCGGCAGGGGCGGCGATCCGGCCCGCGCCGGATCGCCGGTTCGCGCGGGTGTGGCGGAGCACGAGCGGCGCCGCCGACACCACCTCGACGTGCAGCTCACCGAGCGCGAGCCCGTTGTAGCCGTTGATCTCGGCGTACACCCACCGCGTGCCCGGGGACGGCAGCGATGGATTCGCATGCGGGAATGCCGGCACGGCACCGGGGCCGGAAAGCACATCGGCGCCGTCATCCACGCGCGCGTGCCGGTGGGCGCAGCCGCCGAGGCCGGCTGCGGCCAGCCCGGCGGCGGCCAGGCCGGCGAGGGTCGGCGCACCGGCGGCGCCCTTCAGCAGGCGTCGCCGGCCCCCGGCCGGCGGTCGCATCGGACCGGCCCTAGACCGGCATCGGCCGGCGATCGTTGAGGTAGAGCATGCCCTTGATCATCCGGTAGAGGAACCACACCGCCGGCAGCACGAACAGGAACGACATCAGGCCGAAGGTCAGCAACGACAGCAGGCCGGCGGGGATGAAGATCACGACGACCCAGAACAGCGTCCACCAGAAGGTACGGATCTGCCAGGTGAAGTGGCTCTCGAAGAGCGTGCCGCGTGCCGCGGGCCTGCGCACGTAGTTGATCACCAGCGGCACGATGTTGAGCGTGCCGAGCGAGAACAGGATGCAGGCGATGTGCAGCGCATAGTCGAACATCGCGGTGCGGCGAAGGCTGTCTTCCTTGTCGAGGTCGACGGTCTGGATCGTGGTGTTCATCGGATGTCCTCCTGACGGGGCGCTGCCGTCGGGCGAGGCTTCGCCCGAAGCCGGCTGGCGCGGACTGCGCGGATACGCCGAACGGGTATATGGCGGGCGATCGCCGGATATCAATGCAATCCCCGGACGAGCAGTAACCGTTCCTGACGTTCCGGCGCATCCGTCGCGCCGCGCCGGCGGCACGGACTCACTCGATCGCCTTGACCATGTCCTCGACGACCTTCTTGGCATCGCCGAAGACCATCATCGTGCGCTCCATGTAGAAGAGCTCGTTGTCGAGCCCGGCGTAGCCGCTCGCCATCGAGCGCTTGTTGACGATCACCTGCCGTGCCTTGTGCGCCTCGAGGATCGGCATGCCCGCGATCGGCGACTTCGGGTCCTTCGCCGCCGGATTCACGACGTCGTTGGCGCCGAGCACCAGCACGACGTCGGTGTCGCCGAACTCGGCGTTGATGTCCTCCATCTCGAACACCTGGTCGTAGGGCACTTCGGCCTCGGCGAGCAGCACGTTCATGTGTCCCGGCATGCGTCCCGCCACCGGGTGGATCGCGTACTTGACCGTGACACCCTTGTCGATGAGCTTCTGCGCGAGCTCCTTCAGAGGATGCTGCGCGCGCGCCACCGCGAGGCCGTAGCCCGGCACGATGATCACCGACTCGGCGTTGCCGAGCAGGAACGCGGCGTCGTCGGCCGAGCCCGACTTGACCGGGCGCTGGGCCTGCGCGCCGCCGCCGCCGCCCGCCGCCTGCGCTTCGCCGCCGAACCCGCCGAGGATCACGTTGAAGAACGAGCGGTTCATCGCCTTGCACATGATGTACGACAGGATCGCACCGCTCGAGCCGACGAGCGAACCGGCGATGATCAGCATCGGATTGTTCAGCGAGAAGCCGATCCCGGCGGCGGCCCAGCCGGAATAGCTGTTGAGCATCGACACCACGACCGGCATGTCGGCGCCGCCGATCGGGATGATGATCAGCACGCCGAGCACGAAGGCGATGGCGGTCATCAGCCAGAACGGCGTCCACGCCTGCGTCACGAAGAACCATGCGCCGCAGCCGAGCATCGCGATGGCGAGCGCGGCGTTGATCAGGTGCTGGCCGGCGAAGACCACCGGCGCACCCTGGAACAGCCTGAACTTGTACTTGCCCGACAGCTTGCCGAACGCGATCACCGACCCCGAGAAGGTGATCGCGCCGACGAAGGTGCCGATGAACAGTTCGAGCCGGTTGCCGCGCGGGATCGCCTCGCCCTTGCCGACGATGTTGAAGGCCCACGGCTCGGCGACTGCGGCGATCGCGATGAACACCGCCGCGAGGCCGATCATCGAGTGCATGAACGCGACCAGCTCTGGCATCTTCGTCATTTCGACGCGCCTGGCCATCACGGTACCGGCGGTGCCGCCGGCCAGCAGCCCGAGCACGACCCAGCCCATGTCGGCGACCGCACCCACCTCGCGCAGCTTGAAGACGAGCGCGACCGTGGTGAGCACCGCGATCGCCATGCCGATCATGCCGAAGGCGTTGCCGCGGCGCGAGGTCGTCGGGTGCGACAGGCCCTTGAGCGCCTGGATGAAGCAGATCGAGGCGACCAGGTACAGGAGGACGACGAGATTCAGGCTCAACGGGCTTCTCCGCGGGGAGGGAGGGGATGCTGCGAAGGCGACGGCGCGACGCCGGCTGCAGGCGAGGGGGAGGGCGCGTCCGCACCGGGGTCGGCCGGACCGTGGGGCGGCGGCGTCGCGACGCCGGCGCGGCCGGAGGCGACCGGGGGCAGGTCCGCCGCCGGATCGTGCGTCGCCCGCGTGGCGGGCGGGTTGTCGGCCGGATCCTTCGACAGGCGCCAGCTGCCGCTGATCCAGCCCTTGTGCTCGAACCAGCGTGCGATCGGAAACACGACGAAGCCGGCGAGCACCGCCATCACGATGCCTCGCTCGAGCCCCGGTGCGAACCAGCGTTCACCGACCCAGGCTGCGCCGGAGACGGCGCCGACCGTGATGAACATCAGCACGACGAACGCGAGCGCCTTCACGTCGCGCTCACTTCGGCTTCGCCGGTGTCTTCTTGCGGAACATCTCGAGCATGCGCCGCGTCACCAGGAAGCCGCCGAACACGTTCACCGCGGCGAGCGCCACCGCGAGCACCCCCATCGTCTTGCCGAGGGGGGTCTCGGTCAGCGCCGCGGCCAGCATCGCGCCGACGATGATGATCGCCGAGATCGCGTTGGTGACCGCCATCAGCGGGGTGTGCAGCGCGGGCGTGACGTTCCAGACGACGTGGTAGCCGACGTAGATCGCCAGCACGAAGATGATCAGGTTGACGACGGTGTGATCGATGATGTCCAAGTCTCGCTCCTTCGATGCGTCGGTTGGCCGTGGCGCCCGCGCGGTCGGGCTATCGGGTGACCTTGCCGTCGCGGCACACGAGGCAGGCCTTGACGATGTCGTCGTCGAGGTCGACGTGCAGGCGCGCGTCCTTGTCGACGACGAGCTTCAGGAAGTCGAGCACGTTGCGCGCGTAGAGTGCCGACGCGTCCGCGCCGACCAGCGCCGGCAGGTTCGAGACGCCGGCGATCGTCACGCCGGCATGGACGACGACCTTGTCCATCTGCGACAGCGGGCAGTTGCCGCCCTGCTCGACGGCCATGTCGACGATCACCGAGCCGGCCTTCATCGACTCGACCATTGCCTCGGTGACGAGCACCGGCGCCTTGCGGCCGGGGATCAGTGCGGTCGTGATCACGACATCGGCGAGCTTGATGCGCTCGGCCACCGCCGCCGCCTGCCGCTTCATCCAGCTCTCGGGCATCGGCCGCGCGTAGCCGCCGACCCCTTCCGCGATCGAGCGTTCCTCGTCGGTCTCGTAGGGCACGTCGATGAACTTCGCGCCGAGCGACTCGACCTGCTCGCGCACGGCCGGGCGTACGTCGCTCGCCTCGATCACCGCGCCCAGGCGCTTCGCGGTCGCGATCGCCTGCAGTCCGGCGACGCCGGCGCCCAGCACGACGACGCGGGCGGCCTTCACGGTACCGGCGGCGGTCATCAGCATCGGGAAGAAGCGCTGATAGAGGTTGGCGGCGAGGATCACCGCCTTGTAGCCGGCGATGTTGGCCTGCGATGACAGCACGTCGAGGCTCTGCGCGCGGGTCGTCCGCGGCGCCGCCTCCAGCGCGAATGCGGTCACGCCGGTCGCGGCGAGCTTGGCGAGGCCGTCGGCGTCGAAGGGGTTGAGCATGCCGACGAGGACGGTGCCGGGCTTCAGCGTCGCGAGTTCGTCCGGGCCCGGCGGGCGCACCTTGACGATCAGTTCGGTCGTGAACGCGTCGCGCGCGTTCACGATGCGCGCTCCCGCGGCTTCGAAGGCCGCGTTGGGCTGGCTCGACGCGACGCCTGCATCGGTCTCGACCAGCACCTCGTGCCCGGCCGCGACGAGCTTCTTCACCGTTTCGGGGGTCGCCGCCACGCGGGTCTCGCCGCTGCGTCGCTCCCTTGGAACCCCGATCTTCATGTCTGGCCAGCCCCCGTGCGCTTCTCTCGAATCCGGAGTCTAACAAGGGCGGGCCCCCCGGCGGGTCGTCCGCAGCGGTTACGATCGCGCCATGAGCGAAGGACAGGGGATCGGGGGCCACGACCTCGAAGGGCACGACGTCGACGCGCGGGGCGGCGGTCGGATCGTCGTCGGCATGTCGGGCGGGGTCGACTCGTCGGTTGCCGCGTGGCTGCTCAAGCAGCAGGGCCACGAGGTCGTCGGCCTGTTCATGAAGAACTGGGAGGACGACGACGACGACGCGTACTGCTCGACCCGCCAGGACTGGATCGACGCGGCGAGCGCGGCGGACGTGATCGGCATCGACATCGAGGCGGTGAACTTCGCCGCCGAGTACCGCGAGCGGGTGTTCGCCGACTTCCTTCGCGAGTACGCGGCCGGACGCACGCCGAACCCGGACGTGCTGTGCAACGCCGAGATCAAGTTCAAGGCCTTCCTAGACCACGCGGTGCGCCTGGGCGCGCAGCGGATCGCGACCGGCCACTACGCCCGGGTCGAGCGGGACCCCGACGGGCGCTGGCAGCTGTTGCGCGGCACCGACGCAACCAAGGACCAGAGCTACTTCCTCCATCGGCTCACGCAGGCGCAGCTCGCGCGCAGCTGCTTCCCGCTCGGGGCGATGACGAAGGCCCGCGTTCGCGAGATCGCCGCGTCGATCGGCCTTCCCAACGCCGCCAAGAAGGACTCGACCGGCATCTGCTTCATCGGCGAGCGGCCGTTCCGCGCGTTCCTCTCGCGCTACCTGCCGTCGACGCCCGGCGACATCGTCGACGAAGGCGGACGGGTGCTGGGCAGGCACGTCGGCCTCGCGTTCTACACGCTCGGCCAGCGCAAGGGGATCGGCGTCGGCGGCGACGCGCACGGCAGCGGCGAGGCCTGGTACGTCGCCCGCAAGGACCTCGACGCCAACCGGCTGGTGGTCGTGCAGGGCCACGACCATCCGATGCTGCTGGGCACGACGCTGCTGACCCGCGACGTCAGCTGGACCGCCGGGCCGCCGGATCCGGGACGACGCTACGGGGCGAAGACGCGCTATCGCCAGGCCGACGCCGCTGCGCGCGTCGAACGCGACGGCGACGCGTGGCGCCTGGTGTTCGACGACCCCCAGTGGGCGGTGACGCCGGGGCAGTCGGCGGTGCTGTACGACGCGCAGCGCTGCATCGGCGGCGGCATCATCGAGTCGAGCCGCTAGCGGGCGCCGAGGACAGGCGGGATTTGCCCGCCATCATCGCGGCATCGTGCCCGCGCGGCGGATGCTATCGTCGTCTCGCCCGCCCCCCGCTCCCGAGGACGCCCGCGATGGACGCCAACTACCCCAAGCCGCCGACCCTGGCGCCGTACGCGCGGTACACGACCTTCGCGCTCGCGTGCGGGCTCGCGGTCGTTCTCTCGGGGCTCGCGCTCGGCGGCAGTGTGTCGGGGTGGTGGGCGGCGCTCGCGCTCGCGTTCGCCGCGCTAGGCGTGCACGACCTGGTGCAGACCCGGCACTCGATCCTGCGCAACTACCCGGTGCTTGGACACGCCCGCTTCCTGTTCGAGTACGTGCGTCCGGAACTGCGGCAGTACCTGTTCGAGTCCGACGTCGACGCGACGCCGTTCACCCGCCAGCAGCGCGCGATCGTGTACCAGCGCGCCAAGGAGGAACTCGACAAGCGGCCCTTCGGCACGCAGTTCGACGTCTACGCGCCCGGCTACGAGTGGATCAACCACTCGCTGTCGCCGCGGCCGGTGCAGGGGCACGACTTCCGCGTGCGGATCGGCGGGCCCGACTGCCGCCAGCCCTACGACGCGTCGATCTTCAACATCTCGGCGATGAGCTTCGGGTCGCTGTCGGCGAACGCCGTGCTCGCGCTGAACAAGGGCGCGAAGCAGGGCGGCTTCGCGCACGATACCGGCGAGGGATCGATCTCGCGCTATCACCGCGAACACGGCGGGGACCTCATCTGGGAGATCGGCTCGGGCTATTTCGGGTGCCGCAACGAAGCCGGCGGCTTCGACGAGGCGCGCTTCGTCGCCAACGCCCGCGAGGCGCAGGTGAAGATGATCGAGGTGAAGCTCTCCCAGGGCGCCAAGCCGGGCCATGGCGGCATGCTCCCCGGCGCGAAGGTCACGCCCGAGATCGCCGAGGCGCGGGGCGTGCCGGTCGGCGTCGACTGCATCTCGCCGGCGGCGCACAGCGCATTCACGACGCCCATCGGCCTGCTCGAGTTCGTCGCCCGGCTGCGCGACCTGTCCGGTGGCAAGCCCACCGGATTCAAGCTCGCGATCGGCCATCCGTGGGAGTGGTTCGCGATCGCGAAGGCGATGCTCGCGACTGGCATCACGCCCGACTTCATCGTCGTCGACGGCAAGGAAGGCGGCACCGGCGCGGCGCCGGCCGAGTTCATGGACCGGCTGGGCACGCCGATGCACGAGGCGCTGATCCTGGTGCACAACACGCTCGTCGGAACCGGCCTTCGCGACCGGATCCGCATCGGCGCGGCCGGCAAGATCACCAGCGCGTTCGACATCGTGCGCACGATGGCGATCGGCGCGGACTGGTGCAATGCCGCGCGCGGCTTCATGTTCGCGCTCGGCTGCATCCAGGCGATGAGCTGCCATACCGGCAAGTGTCCGACCGGCGTGACGAGCCAGAACCGGCTTAGGCAGCGGGCGCTGGTGGTCCCGGACAAGGCGGAGCGCGTGGCCGACTTCCACCGGAACACGCTCGCCGCGCTGGCCGAACTGATCGCGGCAGCGGGGCTCGATCACCCGGGCGAGCTCGGGCCGGAGCACATCGTCCGGCGCATCAGCGGCGAGCAGATCCGGCTGTTCTCGAACATCTACCCGTTCCTGCAGCCCGGCGACCTGCTCGCAGGACGCGCGGAACCCGCGGTGTTCCGGCACTTCTGGCCGATGGCGAGCGCCGAGCATTTCGGGCCGGTGACGCGCTGACCTGCTGGCGCGTCGACTTGCCGACCCATTGACGTGCCGGCCCGCTGACGTGCCGACCCTTTGACGCGTCGCCCGGCGTCGCCCCGGGGCGCGGGTAATCCCCGACCCGCTTCGGTTTGACAGCCGAAATACTTCAAATCAGAATATTCGAAATTTCGCATATTCCGGTGTCGGCAGGTCCGGCGGGCGGTCGCGCGGCGCCGTCCCGGCGTCGTGGGTCGCTTGCGGCGCCCTGCGCGCCGGCACCACGAGGCAGAGACCATCCATCACCATGCGTCGACCGGCACCAGCGGGTATCCGGGCATGACCGGCATCGACGGCGACGTCGGGCGCCTGCTCGATCAGGCAGCAGAGTACTTCGCGGTGCTGTCGGGGCCGGCGCGCCTGCGGATCCTGCACGCCGTCTGCGACGGCGAGCGCAGCGTGTCGGACATCATCTCGATCACCGGGCTTTCGCAGACCAACGCGTCGCAGCACCTGGCGCTGATGTACCGCGCCGGCGTGCTCAGACGGCGCAAGGCCGGCGCGCAGGTGCTGTACGCGATCGCCGACGCGAAGGTGGTCGAACTGTGCCGGTTCGTCTGCACGATGGTGGCCTCCCGCGAGGTGGCCGACGAAAGTTTCCCTGCCTCCCCGGCCGCACCCGCCGCCGTCGGGAAGCCGGACGATGCGTGAAGGAAGACGGATGATCGACGATGCATTCCCGCCGCGGATCACCGCGGCACCGGCGCCGATCCGAAAGGCGCCCGAGCATTTTCTCGGCGATGCCGAGCGCAGGGCGCTGCGCGGAAGAAGCCCCGACGAGCGTCGCCGCTTCCTGCGCGACGCCTTCGCGGCCGCGAGCGCCGCGGCGGTCGCCGGCGCGTCGGCGGTGGTGCCGTCGGGTGCGGTGCGTGCGGCGCAGGCCGCCGGGCCCGGCGACGACCTGATCCTGAAGCCGCAACCGCACGCGACCGGGCTCGGGCAGCCGGTGGCAGCGCGCGGCTACGGCTTGCCGTCGCAGTACGAGCGCAACCTCCAGCGGCGCGAGTCGCCGGGCCTCACGCGGGTCTCGGCGTCGTCGGTGTCGTTCTGCCCGCTGCAGGGGTTGTTCGGCATCATGACGCCGTCGGGGCTGCACTTCGAGCGGCACCACCAGGGATGGTGGGACATCGATCCCTCGAAGCACCGCTTCATGGTGATGGGGATGGTGAAGGAGCCCCGCGTCTATACGATGGACGACCTGCTGCGGATGACGCCGGTCTCGCGGATCCACTTCATCGAGTGCGGCGCGAACACCGGCATGGAGTGGGGCAACGTCGCGGTGCCGACGGTCCAGTACACGCACGGCATGCTCTCCTGCAGCGAATTCACCGGCGTGCCGCTGATCGAGCTGCTCGAGATGTCCGGCGCCGACCTGAAGAACGGGAAGTACCTGCTGGCCGAGGGCGGCGAGGGCTCGTCGATGACGCGCACGATCCCGATGGACTTGATCCGCTCGGGCGAGGTGCTGGTCGCCTACGGGCAGAACGGCGAGATGCTGCGGCCGGAGAACGGCTACCCGCTGCGCCTGGTCGTGCCCGGCGTGCAGGGCGTCTCGTGGGTCAAGTACCTGCGGCGCGTCGAGGTCGGCGACATGCGCTGGGCCGCGAAGGACGAGGCGGTCCACTACATCGACCTGATGCCGGACGGGCTGCACCGCCAGTACTCGGGCATCCAGGAGTGCAAGTCGGTCGTCACCAGCCCGTCGGGCGGGCAGTGGCTGCTCGACAAGGGCTTCGTGAACATCACCGGTCTGGCGTGGTCGGGTCGCGGCAGCATCAGCCGCGTCGACGTCTCGGTCGACGGCGGCCGCAACTGGCGCACCGCGCGGCTCGAGTCGCCGGTGCTGTCCAAGGCGCTCACCCGGTTCAGCCTGCCGTGGTCGTGGGACGGCTCGCCGGCGATCCTGCAGTCGCGGGCGATCGATTCCACCGGGTACGTGCAGCCGACCTATGCGCAGCTGCGCGAGGTCCGCGGCTCGCGCTCGATCTACCACAACAACTCGATCCAGAGCTGGATGATCCAGGCGAGCGGGGAGGTGGCGAATGTCCAGCTCTGATCGCATGATCGCCGCCATTGCCGCGGCCGTCCTGGCCTGCGTCGCCGCCGTCGTGCCGGTGGCGGCGGCAGGGCCGTCGGATGCTGCCCACGCGGCCGCGTCGGCCCGGCAGGCCGCCGCGCCCGGCCCGGGTCGACCCGCCTCGAACGCGGCGCTGATGGCCGGCATCGGCCGGGCCGCGACGCCGGCCGAGATACGGGCGTGGGACATCGACGTCCGGCCCGATTTCAAGGGCCTGCCGGCCGGGCGCGGCAACGTCGAGAAGGGGCTCGAACTGTGGGAGGCGAAGTGCGCGAGCTGCCACGGTGTCTTCGGCGAGAGCAACGAGGTGTTCACGCCGCTGGTCGGCGGCACGACCGCGAAGGACATCGAGCAGGGCACCGTCGAGGCGCTGTCGCAGGGTGGTCCGCGCACGACGCTGATGAAGGTCGCCACCCTCTCCACGCTCTGGGACTACATCCGCCGCGCGATGCCGTGGAACGAGCCGAAGTCGCTCGCCCCGGACGACGTCTACGCGGTGCTCGCGTACCTGCTGAATCTCGGCGGCATCGTGCCCGACGACTTCGAGCTGTCCGACACGAACATCGCCGAGGTGCAGCAGCGCATGCCCAATCGCGACGGGATGACGCAGCGACACGGGCTGTGGGCCGTCGACGGCACGCCGGACGTGAAGGCGGTCGCCTGCATGACGGACTGCCCGTCCGGCGGCAGCGGCGGCGCGGATGCGCTGGCGGTGTCCTCGCGCCTGCCCGAGCACGCGCGCGACGCGCACGGCAACCTCGCCGACCAGCAGCGTGCGCTCGGCCCGGTTCGCGGCGCGCTGACCGACCGGCCGGCGCCCGCCAGTTTCGACGAGACCCGCAGGCTCGCGGCGGCGATCGTGCCGCTGCCCGGCGGCGCGGCGGTCGGTGCCGGCGGGGCGTCGGGTACCGGCGCCGCCGCGGGTGCGCCCGGCGAAGGCGAGCCGATGCTCGCCGCCGCGGGCTGTCTCGCGTGTCACGGCGTCGACAAGAAGCTCGTGGGTCCGGCGTTTCGCGACGTGTACGACAAGCACAAGTCGCGCGCCGACCTTCAGGCCTACCTCGTCGGCAAGATCAGGGGCGGCGGGCAGGGCGTGTGGGGCAGCATCCCGATGCCGCCGCAGCCCACCGTCGCCGACGCGGACGTGCAGCGCATCGCGGCGTGGCTGGCAAACGGTGCAAAATAGGTGTCGAAGCGGGGCTGGCGGGCGGGCACGTCGACGGAGCCGATCGGCGTCGGTGATCGAAATCGTTTTTCAACGGAGGCAACGAAATGATCGATGAAGCGAGGCGCGATGCGCTCAGGCAGGGCGGTGGCGCAACCGTGATGGCGCTCGCGCTCGCGGCGGGTGTGTTCAGGACCGCCGACGCGCAGGCGGCCTGGAACAAGGCGGCGTTCGAAGTGAAGGGGAGCCTGGACGGGGTCGCACAGGCGCTCGGTGGCGCCAAGCCGATCGAGAGCGCGGACGTCGTGCTGAACGCGCCCGACATCGCCGAGAACGGCGCGGTGGTGCCGGTCGGCGCCACGTCCAAGCTCGCGAAGACCGAGGAGATCTCGATCCTCGTCGAGAAGAACCCGAACGCCCTCGCCGCGCTCTTTCAGCTGACCGCGGCGAGCGAGCCGACGGTCGCGACGCGCGTGAAGATGGGTCAGTCGAGCGACGTCTACGCGCTCGTCAAGGCCGACGGCAAGTACTACTTCGCGAAGAAGGAAGTCAAGGTCACGCTCGGCGGCTGCGGCGGCTGAACACAGGAGGGAATGGACATGGCAGATCCGATGAAAATCCGCGCCGCCGAGAAGGGCGGCGTGGTCACCGTACGGGTGTTGATGGCGCACGAGATGGAAACCGGCCAGCGCAAGGATTCGTCCGGCAAGGTGATTCCCGCGTGGTTCATCCAGGAAGTGACCGCGAAGCACGGCGGCAACGTCGTGATGACCGCGCAGTGGGGGCCGGCGGTGTCGAAGAACCCTTACCTGCAGTTCGGCTTCAAGGGCGGCAAGAAGGGCGAGACCGTGTCGATCACCTGGACCGACAACAAAGGCGACACGCGCACCGACGAGGCGAAGATCTCCTGAGCACCGCGCGCGGACCCGCGGGACGCGACGCGCGGCCCGTGCCGGGGTCCGTCGGCAGGTGACGCCGGCGAACCCGCGTCGAGCCGCGCGGGCGCGCGGGCCGTGCACGCTGCGCTTGCAGCGACGGCACCATCGAAGACCAGAGACACCCGAGGAGGGATACATGAAGAAGATGCACGAAGCGACCGGCAGGTCGAAGGCCGGTGGCGCCGCGAGCGCTGCGGTCGTCGCCCTGGCGATCGCGGGCGCCGCGCCTGCGATCGCGCAGCCGAAGACGACCGAGGAAGGGATCGAGCAGTACCGCGAGATGCTCCAGGACGGCAACCCGGCGGACCTGAACGCGATGAAGGGCGCTGGCCTGTGGACCCAGCCTCGCGGCCCGAAGAACGCCAGCCTCGAGAAATGCGACATCGGCCTGGGGCCGGGGGTCGTGAAAGGCGCGTACGCGCAACTGCCGCGGTATTTCGCCGACGTCGACCAGGTGATGGACTTCGAGAGCCGGCTCGTGCACTGCATGGTCACGCTGCAGGGCTTCGATCGCGAGAAGCTCGTCGCGAAGCCGTTCTCCGGCGGCGGCCAGCCGGCGACCGACATCGAGAACATCGTCGCCTACGTCACCGACGAGTCCCGCGGCGAGAAGGTCGCGTTGCCGCAGGATCACCCGAAGGAGAAGGAGGCGGCGCTGCGCGGCGAGAAGATGTTCTTCTACCGTGCCGGTCCCTACGATTTCTCCTGCGCGTCGTGTCACTCGAACGAAGGCCAGCGGATCCGCCTGCAGGGCCTGCCGAACCTCACGAAGCCCGAACCCGCGCAGAAGGCGTTCACGACCTGGCCGGCGTACCGGGTGTCGCAGGGCGCGCTGCGCACGATGCAGTGGCGCATCTACGATTGCTTCCGCCAGCAACGCTTCCCGGAACTCAAGTACCTGTCGCCGGCCTCGATCGACCTGATCACCTACCTCGGCGTCAAGGGCAAGGGCGGCACCATGGACGCGCCGGCGATCAAGCGCTGAGCGCCGTGTCGCAGCGGGCCCAACAACGAGCAATCCACCGGGAGCAAGTCCAGTGAACAAGCAACGAATCACCGCGGTCGGCGCCTTCATCGTCGTCGCCGCCGGTTGCGCCGCGATCGGCGGCAACGCGACCGCCGTCAGCGACCAGGAAGTCGAACAGGCGCTCAAGGCGTCGTTCAAGGCGAAGAGCATCGCGAAGGTCGAGCGGCTCGACCAGACCGAGTTGCAGCGCACCTGCTCGAAGTACGCCCAGGCGGAGATGCCGTCGGACGTGAAGGCGGCGCTGCAGAAGGCCGCGATGGACTCGGTCAAGTACCCCGCCGACGGCCAGTACCTCGGCGACCACAAGGCCGGCGAGAAGATCGCGCAGAACGGCCGCGGGCTGCAGTTCTCCGACAACGAGAAGACCGTCAACGGCGGCAACTGCTACGCGTGCCATCAGCTGACGAAGAGCGAACTGTCCTACGGCAACATCGGCCCCTCGCTCTACAACTACGGCAAGCTGCGCGGCAACAGCGAGGCGATCCAGAAGTACACCTGGGCGCGCATCTGGAATTCGCACGCGTTCAACGCGTGCGTCACCATGCCGCGCTTCGGCGCGGCGGGCATCCTCAGCGAGGCGCAGATCAAGGACGTGATGGCGCTGCTGCTCGATCCTGCATCGCCGGTCAACCAGTGAACCGGATCTGAGCCGATGAACCGTCGCGATTTCCTGTCCGCGATCGCGGCCGGCGCGGCCGCCGGATTGCCGCTCGAGCGGCTGCTGGCGGCCGACGCCGATCCTTCGGGCGCCGGCGCCGATCTCTACCGGCTGCCGCGCTTCGGCAACGCGAGCCTGCTGCACTTCACCGATTGCCACGCGCAGTTGCTGCCGATCCACTTCCGCGAGCCGAACGTCAACCTCGGCATCGGCGACGCGAAGGGCAGGCCGCCGCACCTGGTCGGCGAGCACCTGCTGAAGGCCTTCGGCATCGCCCCCGGCACGCGGCTCGCGCATGCGTTCACCTACCTCGACTATCCGGCCGCCGCGAAGACCTTCGGCACGGTCGGCGGCTTCGCGCACCTCGCCACGCTGGTCAAGCGCCTGAAGGCCGACCGACCCGGCGCGCTGCTGCTCGACGGCGGCGACACCTGGCAGGGATCGGCCACCGCATTGTGGAGCAACGGCCAGGACATGGTCGACGCCTGCCTGGCGCTCGGCGTCGACCTGATGACGCTGCACTGGGAGTGCACCTACGGAACCGAGCGCGTCAAGGCGATCGCCGAGAAGGACTTCAAGGGCCGCGTCGAGGTCCTGGCGCAGAACATCAAGACCACCGACTTCGGCGACCCGGTGTTCCCGTTCTACTCGATGCGCGAGGTCAACGGCGTGCCGATCGCGGTGATCGGGCAGGCATTCCCGTACACGCCGATCGCGAACCCGCGCTACATGGTCGAGGACTGGACCTTCGGCATCCAGGACGAGCACCTTCAG
The DNA here is from genome assembly GCA_050248115.1 of Lautropia sp. GTDB lineage: Bacteria > Pseudomonadota > Gammaproteobacteria > Burkholderiales > Burkholderiaceae_E > Lautropia. The sequence goes on along the minus strand of JBFWSZ010000001.1, from coordinate 469,164 downwards.
GAGGTCGTCGACGAGGCGCGCGGGAAGGGGGCCAAGGCGGTCGTGCTGCTGAGCCACAACGGCATGGACGTCGACCTGAAGGTCGCGAGCCAGGTGCGCGGCATCGACTTCATCCTCGGCGGCCACACCCACGACGGCGTACCGCAGCCGGTCGCGGTGAAGAATGCCGGTGGCGTCACCCACGTCACCAACGCGGGATCCAACGGCAAGTTCCTCGGTGTGCTCGACCTCGACGTGCGCGGCGGCAAGCTCGACGGCTTCCGGTACTCGCTGCTGCCGGTGTTCTCGAAGCTGCTGCCGCCCGACCCCGACATGGCGGCGCTGATCGGGCGCATGCGGGCGCCGCACGAGGCGAAGCTCGCCGAACCGCTCGCCGTGACCGAGGGGCTCCTGTACCGGCGCGGCAACTTCAACGGCACCTGGGACCAGCTGATCGTCGATGCGCTGATCGACGTGAAGGGCGCGGACATCGCGTTCTCGCCGGGCTTCAGGTGGGGCACCACGCTGCTGCCCGGCCAGACGATCACCCGCGAGCTGATGATGGACCAGGTCGCGATCACCTATCCGTACACGACGCTCACCGAGATGGACGGCGCGCGCATCAAGGAAGTGCTCGAGGACGTCTGCGACAACCTGTTCAACCCGGATCCGTATCTCCAGCAGGGCGGCGACATGGTGCGGGTCGGCGGGATGCGCTACACCTGCGACCCTGCGGCCGCGATGGGACGGCGGATCACCGACATGCGCCTGGGCGACACGCCGATCGAGGCCGGGAAGACCTACAAGGTCGCCGGCTGGGCGCCGGTCGCCGCCGAGGCGAAGGAAGGCAATCCGGCGCCGATCTGGGACGTGGTCGAGCAGTACCTCAAGGCGAAGAAGACGATCGCCGCGCGGGCACCGAACCTGCCCCGGCTCGTCGGCGTCGACGGCAATCCCGGCCTGGCGCCGGCATAGACCCGCGCGGCCGCGCGGGACGGAGGGGGGCGATGGCCGACAGCGCAGGACCAGGACGCACGGTCACCCCGATTCCCTTCGCGGGCGACCTCGGCGCGGCCGGTGCCCGCGCCCGCGCCGCCGGGGGGCCCGCGCCGCTGCACCTGATCCTGTTCTCGGCGACCGGCTGTCCGTTCTGCGAGACGGTGCGCGCGCAGCACCTGCGCCACCTGGTCGGCACCTCGCACGACCGGCACCCGCTGCTGGTGTCAGAGGTGCTGATCGATCGCGACGACCCGCTCACCGGGTTCGACGGCAGGCCCACGACGGCGAAAGCCTTCGCGCGGGCCCGCGGATTCCGCTTCGCGCCGACGGTCGCCGTCTTCGACGTCGACGGCCGCCGGCTCGGCAAGCCGATCGTCGGCGCGCTGCTCGAGGACTTCTACGGCGCGTATCTCGACCAGTTGCTCGACGAGGCCGCCGCGGCGGCGCGCGCCGCCGCCGACCGGTAGGCAGCGCAGCCCGACTCGGCCGGCCGAGGCCGGCCGCGACCGGACGGGGCCGGGCCGGCTGCGTACGGTGCCCTTCGTGCCCGGCCGCGCCGCCGGCGCCAGCCGGCGTCTCCTCAGCTGCTAGCATCGGGTCATGCAAGCCATCGACGCCATCCACTCGCTGAGCCCGCTCGACGGGCGCTACGCCGCCAAGGTCGCCGCGCTGCGGCCGTACTGGTCCGAGGCCGGCTTCATGCACCACCGCGTGCGGGTCGAGATCGAGTGGCTGATCGCGCTTTCGGACCTGGGCATGCCGGAGCTGCCGCCGTTCGACGAGGCGACACGCGCCGCGCTGCGGGGCATCGTCGACGCCTTCGGCGCGGACGACGCGCTCGCGATCAAGGCGGAGGAGGCGCGTACCAATCACGACGTCAAGGCCGTCGAATACTTCCTGAAGAAGCGGATCGCCGCGCTGCCGGCGTCGCACGGCGTCGATCCGGCGGTGGCACGGGCGACCGAGTTCATCCATTTCGCGTGCACCTCGGAGGACATCAACAACGTCTCGCATGCACTGATGATCCGGGGCTCTCGCGACGAGGTGCTGCTGCCGGTGGTCGATCGCATCGTCGAGACGCTGCGCGCGCTCGCCCACGCCGAGGCGGCCACGCCGATGCTCTCTCGCACCCACGGGCAGTCGGCGACGCCGACGACGCTCGGCAAGGAGATCGCCAACGTCGTCGTGCGGCTGCGTGCCGCGCGCGCGCGCGCGGCCGCGGTCGCCCCGCTGGCCAAGATGAACGGTGCGGTCGGCAACTACAACGCGCATCTCGCGGCGTGTCCGGACGTCGACTGGCCGTCGTTCGCGCGCGAGGTGATCGAAGGCCGGCTCGGCCTGGGCTTCAATCCGCTGACGATCCAGATCGAGCCGCACGACTACATGGCCGACTACTTCCACGCGCTGATCGGCCTGAACACTGTCCTGATCGATCTCGACCGCGACCTCTGGGGCTACATCTCGCTCGGGTACTTCCGCCAGCGGCTCAAGGAGGGCGAGGTGGGCTCGTCGACGATGCCGCACAAGGTCAACCCGATCGACTTCGAGAACTCCGAAGGCAACCTCGGGCTGGCCAACGCACTGCTCTCGCACCTCGCGCAGAAGCTGCCGGTCAGTCGCTGGCAGCGCGACCTGACCGATTCGACCGTGCTTCGCAACGTCGGCGCGGCGCTCGGCTACAGCCTGCTCGCCTGGGACAGCTGTCTGCGCGGGCTGGGCAAGCTCGAGGTCGACGCGGCGCGGATGCTTCGCGACCTCGACGACAACTGGGAGGTGCTCGCCGAGCCGATCCAGACGGTGATGCGGCGCCACGGCGTCGAGCAGCCTTACGAACGGCTCAAGGAACTGACGCGCGGGCAGCGGATCGACGCGCAGCGCCTGCGTGCGTTCGTCGCCGGCCTGCCGTTGCCGGACGAAGCGCGCGCGCGGCTGATGGCGATGACGCCGGCAAGCTACATCGGGGCGGCCGAGGCACTGGCGCGGAGCGTCTGACCCGCGCAGCCCGACCGGCGCTTGCCGCCGGCGCGCCGATGTTGTACTAATACGGACCATTTTAGTCCGCATCAGTACGATGGGAGCTCCCGCCGTGCCACCGCCGTGCCGCTGAAGGCGCCTTTCCTGCGCACGCTGAGGCGCCTGACCGAGACCTTCCACGCGTTCGAGTCGCTGACGCGCGCGCAGCTTCGCACCGTCGGGCTGACGAACCCGCAGTTCGACATCATCGCGACGCTTGGCAACACCGCCGGCATGAGCTTCAGGGAACTCGGCGAGGCCACGCTCATCACCAAGGGCACGCTGACCGGCGTCGTCGACCGCATGGTGCGCGACGGGCTCGTCGAGCGGCGCCCGGCGCCCGGCGATGCGCGGATGGCGATCGTGCGGCTCACCCCGCACGGCGAGAGCCTGTTCGAAACCGTGTTCCCGGCCGTCGTGCGCAACACCGGCAGGGCGTTCGAGGGGATCGGCGCCAGGGAACTGAAGGCGCTCGAGACCTCGCTGACCCGGCTGCGGGACGCGTTCACCGACGCCGCGCGCACCGAGGCGTCGCTGGACGTGGCATCGTCGCGTCAGGTTTCCTCGCCCGACGCGACCAAGGGTTCCACCGGTCGGAGCGGCGGTTCCGCTCCTGCAGTCATTCCCTTCAAAGGAAGTCGCAGATGAAGAAGACGTTGATGTTCGCCGCCGCCGCCGCCGCGGTGTCGCTGCCGATGCTGGCGAGCGCGCAGTTCGCCAAGCCCGAGGACGCGATCAAGTACCGCAAGGCCGCATTCACCATCATGGCGACGCATTTCGGCCGGGTCGGCGCGATGGTGAGCGGCAAGGCCCCGTGGGATGCGAAGGCGGCCGCCGACAACATCGCGACCGCAGCCGCGGTGCACAACCTCGCGTTCGCCGGCTTCGTGCCGGGCTCGGACAAGGGCGACACCAAGGCGAAGGCCGAAGTCTGGTCGAACGCCGCCGACTTCGAGAAGAAGCGCGCCGCGATGTCCGCGGCGATGGGCAAGCTCGCGGCCGCCGGTCCGTCGGGCGACCAGGCCGCGATCAAGACCGCGTTCGGCGCCGTCGGGCAGGCGTGCAAGGCCTGCCACGACGACTACCGGGCCAAGTAGCGGCAGCGCCGGGCGCTACGGCTTGTCGATCAGGTTCAGCGACTCGCCCAGCGCCCGGTACATGTCGAACTGCGCCTTCATGAAGGCGCGGGTCTCCTCGGGCGACTTCACGTACGGGATCGAGCCGGCGCGTTTGGTCGCCTGCTGCCACCCCTCGTCCTTCGCGACGACCTGCAGCATCTCGGTGAGGCGCTCCGTCACCGCCGCCGGCAGGTTGGCCGGTCCCATCAGCGCGCTCCAGCCGATGATCTTCTCCATCTCCGGCACGCCGATCTCGCGCGCCGTCGGCACGTCCGGCAGGCTCGGGATGCGCTCGGGCGTCGTGACGAACAGCGCGCGCAGTGCACCACTGTTGATCAGCGGCAGGAACGCCCCGATGCTCGCGCAGGCGAAGTCGGTCTCGCTCGCCACCAGCGACGCGGTCGCGTCGCCGCTGCCCTTGTAGGGGACCTGCGTCGGCGCCTGATCGCCGAGCTTCAGCAGGCTGAACAGTTGCCGCGGCCCCATGTCGTTGGTCGTCAGGTTGCCGGCGGTCGCGAAGTTCATCGCCTTGCCCTTCTCCTTGAGCCCCTTCGCGAAGTCGGCGAAGGTCTTGTACGGCGACTTGGCGTTGACCATGCATCCGTACGGATTGAGCTCGAGCGTGCCGATGAAGGTGTAGTCGTCCCACCGGTACTTCGTGTTCTTCGGCTTGATCGCGGGCAGGATCGACTGCGACCCCGTGCGCGCGAGCAGCAGCGTATAGCCGTTCGCCTCGGCGTTGAGCACGAATGCCGATCCGATCACGCCGCTCGCCCCCGGCTTGTTCTGCACCACGACGGTCTGCCCGAGCACCTTCTGCGCGGCCGTGGCGAGGTTGCGCGCCGCCATGTCGGCGTCGCCGCCGACGCTGTACGGCGAGATCAGGCTGATCGGACGGCTCGGCCAGGCGTCCTGGGCCTGTGCCGGCGCCACGACGGCGGCGCACAGCCACGCGCCGGCCGCGGCAGCCTGCGCGAGGGCGTGCCGGGCGGTGACGCGTCTGGGCCGGATGGGGGATCGTCTGCGGGTCACGGACATCGGTGGTCTCCTCGTGTGGCCGTTTCAGGGCCGGTGTTGAATTCAGGGCCGGTGCTGGATCATCACGCAATCGACGCCGACCGGACCGTCGGGGCCGACGAGGACCGGGTTGAGGTCGAGTTCGGACAGCGTCGGCGCCATCGCGTCTGCCCAGCGCGACAGGCTGGAGAGCATCGCGGCGAGCCGCGTCCGGTCGATCGGCGGCTGGCCGCGCACGCCGTCGAACAGCGCCGCCATCCGCAGGTCCGCGAGCATGCGCTGCGCCTCGTCGGTGGAGAAGGGCGCGCGCCGGAACGCCACGTCCTTGAGCACCTCGACGAGGATGCCGCCGAAGCCCGCCATCACGATCATCCCGAAGGCAGGATCGCGCCTGACGCCGACGACGAGTTCGAGGTGTCCCCGTGCCATCGCCTGCACGATCACTCCGTCGATGCGTGCCCCGGGTGCAGCCTTCGCCGCGCGCGCCTGCAGCAGCCGGAAGCCGTCGCGCACGCCGGCTTCGTCGTCGATGCCGAGCAGCACGCCGCCGATTTCGGTCTTGTGGGTGATGTCGGGGGATTCGATCTTCAGCCCGACCGCGCCGCCGATCGCGCGCCACGCGGCGACGGCGTCGTCGGCGCTGCGCGCGAGCCGCACCTCGGCCATCGGGACGCCGGCGGCCGCGAGCGCGGCAACCGCCTGCGGCGTCGGCTGGACGCCGTCGACCGTCGGCTCGCCGGCGGGCGACGCGATGCGCATCGCTGCGTCGCGCGAGCCGTCGAGCGCGTCGGCGCCGGCGGCGAGCCGGCGCTGCGCCCGATCCCAGGTGGCGAGCGCCGCCGCCGCCTCGACCGCGCGCTCGCCGGCCGGAAAGACCGGGATGCCGGCCGCCCGCAGCCGGGCCGCGGCCTGCGGCGGCGCCGCGACCCAGCACACGAGGAACGGCTTGACGGTCCGGTCGCGAATCTCGACGAAGATCTCGACCAGCGTGTCGACGTAGGCGGTCATCAGCTGGAGCCAGACGATGCCGATGTCGATGCGCGCGTCCTCGAGCAGCGTGACGACCGACTCGCGCAGCAGTTCCGGATTCGCGACGAACTGGCCGGTGATGTCGACCGGATTGCCGGCGGCGCCGAACGCCGGCATCACCGCCGCGAGCCGCGCCCGCGTGTCGCCGTCGAGCGCCGGCACGACGAGCCCGACCTCTTCGGCCCGGTCGGCCATCATCACGCCGGCGCCGCCCGACTGCGTCGCGATCCCCAGGCCCGGGCCGCCCGCGCGCCGCGTGCCCGCGAGCGCCTCGAGCATGTCGAGCATCTGCTCCTCGTTGCGGGCGCGCAGCACGCCGTACTGCGCGATGACCGCGTCGAAGACCGCGTCCTCGACCGCCAGCGCGCCGGTGTGCGAGGCCGCGGCGCGGGCGCCGGCCGCCTTGCGCCCGACCTTCGTGAGCACCAGCGGCTTGCCCAGCGCCATGCAGCGCTGCGCGAGCCGGACGAGCGCCGCGCCGTCGCGCACGCCCTCGAGGTAGCCGGCCGCGACACGCACGCGGGGGTCCTCGATCACGACCGACATCGCTTCGCTGAACGAGAGGTCGGCTTCGTTGCCGGTATTGACGAAATAGCCGAGGCCGAGGCCCCGATCGCGCGTCAGCGCGGCGATCGCGGTGCCGAAGGCGCCCGACTGCGTGACGAAGGCGATCGGCCCGCAGCTGGGGGGGCCGTCGGCATACTGGCTGAAGGTCGCGTAGACCTGCTCGTGTGCATTGATGAAGCCCAGGCAGTTCGGGCCGCAGAGCACGACGCCGCTGTCACGGGCGATCGCCAGCGTGCGTGCCTCGAGCGCGCGGCCCTCGTCGCCCATCTCGGCGAAGCCGGAGCTGAAGACGACCGCGGCGCCGACGCCCCGCGCGCCGAGCTCGGCGATGCACGCCGGTACGGCGAGCGCGGGCACCGCAACGATCGCGAGGTCCGGCGCCTCGGGCAGCGCGGCGACGGACGGATGGCATGCGATGCCGGCGATCGTCGCGTACTTGGGGTTGATCGGCAGGATGCGCCCGGCATAGCCTTTGTCGAGGAGGTGCTTGAGCGGTCTGCCGTTGATCTTGCCGAGGTTCTCGGAGGCGCCTGCGATCGCGATCGACCGCGGCGAGAGCATTCGCCGGATGCGATCGTGACGCGACTGCGGCTGCATGGGGGCGGCTTCGGTGCGCATCAGAACGCGGCGATGCCCGTCTGCGCGCGGCCGAGTACCAGCGCGTGGATGTCGTGGGTGCCCTCGAGCGTATTGACGGTCTCGAGGTTCATCAGGTGCCGGATCACGTGATATTCGTCGGCGATGCCGTTGCCGCCGTGCATGTCGCGCGCCGCGCGCGCGACCTCGAGCGCCTTTCCGGCGCAATTGCGCTTGAGCAGCGACACCATTTCCGGACTCGCGCGCCCTTCGTCGCGCAGGCGGCTCACCTGCAGGCAGGCGAGCAGGCCCAGCGCGATCTCGGTCTGCATGTCGGCGAGCTTCTTCTGCACCAGCTGGTTCGCGGCGAGCGGCCGGCCGAACTGCCTGCGGTCCATCGTGTACTGCCGCGCCGCCTGCCAGCAGAACTCGGCCGCGCCGATCGCGCCCCAGCAGATTCCGAAACGCGCGTTGTTCAGGCACGCGAAGGGTGCCGCCAGCCCCTTCGCGTTCGGCAGTCGCTGCGCGTCGGGCACGAACACGTCGTCCATCGCGATCTGGCCGGTCGGCGACGCCCGCACCGAGAACTTGCCTTCGATCTTCGTGGTCGCGAGGCCCTTCATCCCGCGTTCGAGCACGAAACCGCGCACGATCCCGTCGTCGTCCTTCGCCCAGACGATCATCACGTCGGCGATCGGTGCGTGCGTGATCCAGGTCTTCGTGCCGCTGAGCCGCCAGCCGCCGTCGACCTTGCGCGCGCGGCTCGCCATCGCGCCCGGGTCGGAGCCGTGATCGGGTTCGGTGAGGCCGAAGCACCCCAGCTTCTCGGCGCGCGCCATCGCCGGCAGGTAGCGGTCGCGCTGCTCGTCACTGCCGAACAGCCAGATCGGCGTCATCGCCAGGGTGCTCTGCACGCCGAGCGCCGATCGGAAGCTGGTGTCGACGCGCTCGAATTCGCGCGCGATCAGGCCGTAGGCGACGTAGCTGATGCCCGCGCAGCCGTGGCCCTCGATCGTCGCGCCGAGAAAGCCGAGCTCGGCCATCTCGCGCATCACGTCGAGGTCGAAGCGCTCGTGCCGGTTGGCCTGCACGATCCGCGGCATCAGCCGTTCCTGCGCGTAGCGTCTCGCGGCGTCGCGGATCTGGATCTCGTCGGGCGTCAGCGAAGCCTCGACGCGCAGCGGATCCTGCCAGTCGAAGGCAACGCCCTGCATCGCCGCGACGCGCAGCCGCTCGTCGCGCCAGCGCTGCGCGTCGTGGGTCATGCAGCGACGCCGGCGGACAGCGGCCGGAACGCGGGCACCGCGATCGTGTCGTCGAGGTCGACGAAGTGCACCCGAACCCGCAGGCCGATCGCGACCGCGTCGGGCGGGCAGTCGAGCAACTGGCCGTAGAGGCGCACGCCGTCGTCGAGATCGATCAGGCACATCGTCAGCGGCAGGTCGGCCTGCCAGCCGGGCAGGTTCATCCCGACGGTGCGCGAGATCGTGAAGCTGTACACCGTGCCGGTGGGCTTCGCGTCGACCCAGGGCAGCTCGCGGCCGCCGCACTCGATGCACCACGGCTTCGGGAAGAACTGGAAGGTCGCGCAGCGCGCGCACTTCTGCAGCACCAGCCGCCGCTGCTTCGCCGCGGTCCAGAACGGCCGGGTCAGGTCGGTCAGCGCCGGCAGCGGCTTGTCGAGGGGGCGGGCGTTCGTCGCGTCGTCCATCGTCATCGATCCTTCGGGCAGGCGTGCATGGGGGTTCAACCGTCGTTGCCGAGCAGCAGCGCGACGCAGCTGCGCCCCGGGCGGCCGTAGGGTATCCCGCCGAAGCCGCAGGCCGCGCCGATTCGCGCGCCCTCGACCTGCCGCGCGCCGGCATCGCCGCGCAGCTGGACGACGGTCTCGACGAGCGGCATGAAGCCACCGATCGCGCCACCCGGCTGGCCCCCCGACAACTGCCCGCCGTCGGTCGACAACGGGAAGTCGCCGGTGTGCAGCAGGTCGTGCGCATCGATGAAGCGCGGCGCCTCGCCCTTCGCGCAGAAGCCCCAGTCCTCGATCGTCATCGCGACGATGATCGGATAGTCGTCGTAGGGGTTCAGGAAGTCGACGTCCGCATGCGTGACGCCGGCCATCTGGAATGCCTTCGGGGCGGCCTTCACGAAGCCGGTGGTCGTGATGTCGGGCAGCGAGCGCGAGCCGTGGTAGTAGTTGTTGCACTCGCCGAAGCCGAGCACCGCGATCGGCTTGCCGGCGAGCGTGCGCGCGGTGTCGGTCGACGCGACGACGTAGGCGAGGCCGCCGTTGACGATCGGCACGCAGTCGAGCAGCCGGATCGGGTCCGACAGCATGCGCGAGTTCAGGTAGTCGTCGATCGTGATCGGCTTTCGGAAGATCGCGCCGGGGTGCAGCGACGCGTGATGGCGGGTCGCGACGGCGATCTTGCCGAGCTGCGCCGGTTCGAGCCCGTACTGGTGTGCGTAGCGCTGCTGGATCAGCGAGAACTGGCCGTTCGCGCCCATCACGCCGAACGGGCCCTGGAAGTCCCAGAAGATCCCGCGCGTGCGCTCGGGCGACAGCGGCAGGCCGGGCGCGATCGCAGGCATGTCGAGCGGCGTGTCGGCGCCGACGACGAGCGCGCGATCGATGATGCCGGCCTCGATCATCGCGGCGGCGCGGATCAGCATCGACGCCGCCGAGGCGCCGCCCTGGTCGCCTCGGATCAGCGCCGCGGGCGTGATACCGAGGTTCTCGGCGGTCGCCGCCGACCAGTTGACCGTGTGGGCGACTTCGGCGTGCGCGACGCCGAGTCCCTGGTCGTCGAAGTCGCGCTTCGACATCCCGGCGTCGAGGAGGGCGAGTTCCGCCGCCCACGCGAGGTATTCGTCGACGGTGGGTCGGACCTCGCCCGGCTTCGGGCGGCTGTACGGCGTACGGCCGACGCCGACGATCGCGACCTTGCCCCTCATGGCTGCACGTGCATCCGGTTGTCTCCTGTACCGCCGGCAGGGCGGCAAGGCGCGATCCTAGCGTCGACCGGATCATTCCGGAAGTTTCATCCTGAAATGCGAGTTATTCATATTGCAAATATCATCGGCCGGTGAACCTGCGCACCTTCGACCTGAACCTGCTGCTCGTCTTCGACGCCGTGCTCGCCGAGCGCAGCATCTCGCGCGCGGCGCAGCGGCTCAGCCTGTCGCAGCCCACGGTGAGCAACGCGCTCGCCCGGCTGCGCACGCGACTCAACGATCCGCTGTTCACCCGAAGCGCCGGTCAGATGCTGCCGACCGCGCGCGCGCGGGCGCTGGCCGAGCCGATCCGCGTGGCGCTCGACGCGATCGAGCGCGGGCTTCGCACGCCCGATGCCTTCGCGTTCGAGACCTCGGAGCGGGAGTTCGTGATCGCGGTCGAGGACTACGGCGAGACGGTGATCCTGCCCCGCTTCGTCGACTGGGTGTCCGCGGTCGCGCCGAACGTGCGCATCAAGATCCGGCCCGAGCCCGCGGCGCGTCTCGTCAACGAGATGCGCGAGGGCGCGGTCGACCTCGCGCTCGACTACTTCGTGCTGCGCGACGCGCGCTTCTCGTCGCTGCGCGTGCTCGACGAGGCGTTGCTGACGCTGTCACGGCGTGATCACCCGGCGATCGGCGAGCGGCTGTCGCTCGAGACCTATCTGGGTCTTCGCCACGTCGCGCTGATCCCGCGCACGGGCGCCGTGCCGATGATCGAGCGCGCACTCGCGGTGCGCGGCCTCGAGCGGCGCATCGCCGTGCAGGTGCCGCACTTCATGTCGATGCCCGCGCTGGTGCAGGGCAGCGACATGCTGTGCACGCTGCCGCGCCGCATGGCGCGCTACTACGCAGAGCACTTCGCGTTGCGCGCGCATCCGCTGCCGCTGCCGGTGCCGCAGTTCCCGGTCTACCTCGTGTGGCACGAGGCCGCCGGCGGCGATCCGGGGCACCGCTGGTTCAGGGAGAACCTGGCCGATTTCTGCCAGCGGCTCTGAGGCCGCCGGCGTCGGCCGCTCGAGCCGCCGGACGCCCCGGCTAGTTCGTGCACTCGCCCGCCGGTGCCTTGCCCGACGCCATCATCTTCTCGCACTCGGCCTTGACCTCGGCGCGAGTCTTCGTCGACTTGCCTTCCGGACCCGGCGAGCACTCGCCCGCCGGCGTCCTGCCGGCCTTCAGCGCGTCGTTGCATTCCTTCTGCACCTCGGCGCGCGTGCGCGTCGACGGCATGTTCTTCATCTGCGGCGACATCTCGCCTTGCGGGGCGGCAGGCGCGGGCTTGGGCTGCGCCTGCACGCCCTGGGCGATCAGCAGCCCGAGTGCGAGTGCGGGGATCATCACTGCGATCTTCTTCATGTCCATCTTCCTCATCGTTGGGGTTGGTGCGGCGGGTAGTCGCCCGTCGCAGTGATCGTGAACACGGGTGTGAATCGAACGCCGTATACGATGAATCGAGTGTCGCCGGTCTGCACCGGCCGACGTTGATTCGACGCAAGTCCGACCGCAAGATTGCTTCGCGCGCGGCTCTCAAGCGCGCCACGAGTCCCGCCCGCGCGTTACGCTCGAACGCATGGGAAGGATCGATTCGATCCGAGCATCCAGGCCAGGGAGGGCCGGAACATGAAGCCATCGTCTCGCAGGCAACGCCGTCGGATCGTCTCGTTCGTCGGTGTGCTGCCGGTCATCGCGACCGCCGCGTGCGCCGTCACCCAGGCGCAGCCCCCGGAGGAAGGTTTCGAGTATCGCGCGGTGCCCGCGCCGTTGCAGCGCTCGCCGGACGCCGGGCACGAAGTCGTCGAGTTCTTCTGGTACGGCTGCCCGCATTGCCGCGCGTTCGAGCCGACGATCAATGCGTGGCGAAGGCGGCTCGCGAGCGACGTCGCGTTCAGGAAGGTGCACGTCGCGCTGGCGCCGCGTTGGGTCGCGCACCAGCAGCTGTACTTCACGCTGCTCGCGCTCGATCGTGCCGACGATGCGACCAACGCCCGCGTGTTCGACGCGATCCAGGTCGACGGCAACCCGCTCGATTCGCGCGAGCGCGTCGCCGACTTCGCCGCCGTGCTCGGCATCGATCGCACGCGCTTTCTGACGACCCACGATTCGCCGGCCGTGCGCGCTGCGATGGACGCGGCCAACGAGCTCGCGGTCGCGATGGGTGTCGGCGGCGTGCCGGCGATCTCGGTCGACGGCCGCTGGTCGACGTCGCCGTCGATGGCCGGCGACCAGGCGTCGACGCTGCGGGTCGTGGACCACCTGCTCCGCACCGGCGCCTGACGCACGCGCCGGACGCGGCGCGCTGGACGCGGCGCGCGCGTTCGCGAGGGGCGCGAGCGCTATCCTCGGGCGGTGCGCGGTGGAAGGTGGGCAGCGGGGCGGTCGTGCGTTCGGCCGCGGCGTCGCCCCGCGGGGATCCGGGCTACGCTGCCGGCTTGGTCGCGACCATGCCGATCAGCGCCGATCGACCGGCGTGTCCCGTGCCCTCGGCGAGCTCGGCCTCGTACTCGCGCAGCTCGACGATGTCGAGCGACCGGAACGCGTCGCGCAGCATCGCCTCGGTGTAGAGGTGCGACGCGACCGGCGGACCGCCGGTGCGGTATTCGAGCTGCTTCGGGGTGTAGCCCTGCAGCACCAGCGTACCGCCCGGCGCGAGGCTCTCGACGCAGTGCGCGAACAGCCGCGCGCGCAGTGACGGATCGGCGAACTGGACGAAGATCGCGGCGATGCCGTCGTAGTGTGCAGGCTTCCAGTCGAAGCCGTCGCAGTCGGCGTGCACGAAATTCACCTCGACGCCACGCTCGCGCGCGAGCGCGCGCGCCTTGTCGATGCCTTGCCGGGCGATGTCGAAGGCGTCCACCCGGAACCCGCGCGCCGCCAGCCAGACGCTGTTGCGGCCTTCGCCGTCGGCGACGCTGAGGATCTTGCCGCCGGATCGCCAGCAGCTCGCGTGGTCGGCGAGCCATCGGTTCGGTTCGGTGCCGAACAGGAAACCCTCGGCGGCGAAGCGCCGGTTCCAGGTGGCGGCGGCGTCGGGAAAACCGCCGCCCGGCGATGCCGGTGGCGCAGGCGGGTGCGCGGGCGCGTGGTCGGGCGAAGCGTTCGACATCTCGACTCCGGGGCAGTGGGGACGGCCCACTATAGCGCGGGAGGCCGACGCGAAGGATGAAAGCCATGGCAATCTCTGACTTGACAATACTTGCCTGGGCAAATATCATCCGTCGATGATCCCGAACGCCATTGCCGACGTGCGTCCGATCGAGCCGGACGCGGCCGCTCCCCGAGGGGCGGACTTCTATTCGCCGTCGACCTATTGCGCCGAGGAGAGCGTCGGCTACGTGATGAAGCGCGTGATGCTCTCGATCGTCCATCAGGTCGACAAGCGACTCGGCGCGCACGATCTCACCAGCGCCCAGTGGGGGCCGCTACTTCGCCTTCGCACCGTCGGCCCGTCGACCGTGGCCGATCTCGCACGCTGGGTCCAGGTCGACGCCGGCGCGATGACGCGGCTGCTCGACCGTCTCGAGCGCAAGGGCCTGTGCCGGCGCGTGCGCTCGACCGACGACCGACGGGTCGTCCAGGTCGAACTGACCGCCGAGGGGGAGGCTGCGATCGAGCACGTGCCGGCCGCGCTCGCCGAAGTGATGAACCTGCACCTGGCGGGTTTCAGCAGGCGCGAGTGGCAGACGCTCAAGGCCCTGCTGGGCCGCATGGCCGACAACGGCGACGCGCTTCGCGAGTCGAGATGAGCGTACGCCGCTGGATCGAGTGCGATCGGGCACGACGCCTGGCGCTGGCGGCCGGCGTCGTGCTGGCGCTCGCCGGCTGCGCGAGCAGCGAAGGCATCGAGACGCGCGCGCGTCCGATCGCGCCGGCGAGCGTCGGCCTGGGATCGGGCGCGGACGTTTCGGCCGAGCCCGGCTTCGAACCAGACTGGTGGTCGCGCTTCGGCGATGCATCGCTCACCGGGCTGATCGAGCGTGCGCTCGCCGGCAATCCCGGGCTCAAGGGCGCGCAGGCGAGGGTCGCTCGCGCCGATGCGCTCGCCGCGCTGGCCGGTGCGGCATCGGGCCCGCAGGTCGACGCGTCGGCCGACGCGACCCGCCAGCGCTACAGCGAGAACGGCGTCGCGCCGCCGCCGCTCGGCGGGTCGGTGCGCACGGTGGCCAACGCACAGATCGGCGCATCCTGGACGCTCGACTTCTTCGGACGCAACGCCGCCGCGATCGAAGCCGCGGTCGGGGCGCGACGCGCGGCGCAGGCCGAGGCGCAGGCCACCCGCATCGCGCTCGCGGTCGACGTCGCGCGCACCTGGATTCGATTGGCGCGACTGGTCGCGCAGCGCGAGGTCGCGACGCGCACGCTCGCGCAGCGCGAGGAGATCCTGGACCTGATCCGGCGCCGCGTGCGCGGCGGCCTTGACACGACGGTCGAGCTGCGCCAGGGCGAGGGCGCACTGCCGGAGTCGCGCCAGCGGATCGAGGAACTCGACGAGCAGATCGTGCTGGCCCGCCACGCGCTGGCGGCGCTGGCCGGACGTGCGCCCGGCGCCGTCGGCGCGCTCGCGCCCCGGCTCGAGTCGATCCGTGCGCTGGACGTTCCCGCGTCGATCCCGGCCGGCCTGATCGGGCGCCGCGCGGACATCACCGCCGCGCGCTGGCAGGTCGAGGCGGCGGGCAGCGAGGTCGAGGGCGCGCGCGCGCAGTTCTACCCGAACATCGACCTGAAGGCCTTCGCCGGCCTGGCGAGCCTGGGCCTGGACCGTTTCGTCGAGGCCGGCAGCCGGCAGTGGGGTGTCGGGCCGGCGATCCGCCTGCCGATCTTCGACGCGGGGCGCCTTCGTGCGAACCTCGGCGTGCGCACGGCCGACCTCGATGCCGCGATCGAACGCTACAACGGCGCCGTCGTCGACGCGGTGCGCCAGGCGGCCGACCAGTTGAGCTCGCTGAAGTCGCTCGAGGTCCAGCGCGTCGAGCAGGCGCGCGCGCAGTCGGCGGCGGAGAGCGCGTGGTCGCTCGCGAAGCAGCGTTACCGCGCCGGGCTCGCGAGCTATCTCGTCGTGCTCAACGCCGAGGCGACGCTGCTGAACCAGCGTCGCCTGGCGGTCGACCTGCAGGCCCGCACGCTCGATGCGCAGATCGCGTTGATCGGCGCGCTCGGCGGCGGGTTCAGGGGCGAGACGCCGGGAATCGCGGGATCCACCAACCTTTCGCAGTCCGGAGTCGCGCAATGAGTGTCGCACCAGCCCGCCCAACCCCCGAACCCGCCGATCCGAAGCGCCGCAGGGCGCTGCTCGGCGTGGCGCTGTTCGTCGCGCTCGCCGCGGTCGGCTGGGGCGCGTACTGGGCGCTCGTGCTGAACCACGTCGAGTCGACCGACAACGCCTACGTCCAGGGCAATGTGGTGCAGATCACGCCGCAGGTCGCCGGCACGGTGGTCGCGATCGCCGCCGACGAGACCGATCGCGTGCGCGCCGGCGACGTGCTCGTCAGGCTCGATCCGGCGGACGCGAAGGTCGCGCTCGAACAGGCCGAGGCCCAGCTCGCGCAGACGGTGCGCGAAGTCCGCACGCTCTACGCGAACAACAGCACGCTCGAGGCGCAGATCGCGCTCCGGGAGGCCGATCTCGCCAAGGCGCAGAGCGACCTCGCGCGCGCGCAGGCGGACGTCTCGCGGCGCGCGCCGCTGGTGCGCAGCGGCGCCGTCGGCCGCGAGGAGTTCAACCACGCGAACGCGCAGCTCGCCGCGGCGCGGAGCAACGTCGCCGCCGGCCGTTCAGCGGTTCAGGCGGCGCGCGAGCAGCTCGCGGCGAACCAGACGCTGACCGAGGGCATCTCGATCGAGCAGCACCCCAACGTGCTGCGGGCGGCGGCGCGGGTGCGCGAGGCGCACCTCGCGCTGGGCCGGGCCGAGCTGGCCGCGCCGGTCGACGGTTTCGTCGCGAAGCGAAGCGTGCAGCTTGGCCAGCGGGTGCAGGCCGGCGCGCCGCTGATGTCGGTGGTCGCGCTCGACAAGCTGTGGGTCGAGGCGAACTTCAAGGAGAGCCAGCTCGCCGACCTGCGGATCGGCCAGCCAGCCACGCTGGTGGCCGACGTGTACGGCAAGGCGGTCGAGTTCCACGGCACGATCCAGGGCCTGGGCGCGGGCACCGGGGCCGCCTTCGCGCTGCTGCCGGCGCAGAACGCCACCGGCAACTGGATCAAGGTCGTGCAGCGCGTGCCGGTCCGCATCTCGCTCGATCCCCGGCAGCTCGCGTCGCACCCGCTGCGGGTGGGCCTGTCGATGGTCGCGACCGTCGACGTGCGCAACACCGACGGGCCGATGCTCGCGCCTGCGCGCACCGGTGCCGAGGTCGTCGGCCGCAGCGATCTGCTCGAGCGCGGCCAGCGCGCGGCCGACGAGGCGGTGCGCAGGATCATCGCGGCGAATCTCGGCGCCGGCACCGCCGCGGCCGGCGTCGGTGACGCGGGTGCCGACGCCGTCGCCCGGTCCGGCGCCGCGTCCGCGGGCACGCCGTCGAGGCTGGCGCTCGACGCGCGCTTCGACGCGCGCGGCGCGGCGCGGCGCGACTAATCGCGCCGCTGCAGCCTCGACCCGCCCGCGCCGACGGTCCCCGGCCCGTGAGCTCCGCCTCGACACCGCTGCCCGGCGCACGGCCGCCCGGTGGCGCGGCGCCGGGCGCGCCGTCGCCGCAGGCGCCGCCCGCGAGGGTGTCCGGCGGGCCCGGCGGCGCGCAGCAGGCCTTCGCGCCGCTCGAAGGCGGGCAGCGCGTGCTCGGCACGATGGCGCTCGCGCTCGCGACCTTCATGAACGTGCTCGACACGTCGATCGCGAACGTGTCGATCCCGGCGATCGCGGGCGACATGGGCGTGAGCCCCGCCCAGGGCACGTGGGTGATCACCTCGTTCGCGGTCGCGAACGCCATCTCGGTGCCGCTGACCGGTTGGCTCACCCAGCGCTTCGGGCAGGTCCGGCTGTTCGTCGCGAGCGTGCTGCTGTTCGTGATCGCGTCGTGGCTGTGCGGCCTCGCGCCGAACATCGGCATGCTGATCGCGTTCCGGGTGCTGCAGGGGCTCGTCGCGGGCCCGATGATCCCGCTGTCGCAGACGCTGCTGCTCGCGAGCTACCCGCGTGCACTCGCGGGAACCGCGATGGCGGCGTGGGCGATGACGGTGCTGATCGCCCCGGTCGCCGGGCCGCTGCTCGGCGGCTGGATCACCGACAACATCTCGTGGCCGTGGATCTTCTACATCAACATCCCGGTGGGCCTGTTCGCGGCCGCGCTGACCTGGTCGATCTATCGCAAGCGCGACCCGGGCCCGCGCCGCGTCCCGCTCGACACCGTCGGGCTGGTGCTGATGGTGCTGTTCATCGGCACGATGCAGATCATGGTCGACAAGGGCAAGGAGCTCGACTGGTTCGAGTCGGCCGAGATCGTCCTGCTCGCCGTCGTGTCCTTCACCAGCTTCCTGTTCTTCCTCGCGTGGGAGCTGACCGAGAAGCACCCGATCGTCGACCTGAGGCTGTTCGCCCAGCGCAACTTCATGCTGGGCACGGTGTCGCTCTCGGTCGCCTACGGCCTGTTCTTCGGCAACGTCGTGCTGCTGCCGTTGTGGCTTCAGCAGTACATGGGCTACACGGCGACCTGGGCGGGGTTGGCGACCGCGCCGGTCGGCCTGCTCGCGCTGGTGCTCTCGCCGTGGGTCGGCAGGAACGTGACCCGCTTCGACGCGCGGCTGCTCACGACGGTCGCCTTCGCCGGCTTCGGCGCGGTGTTGCTGATGCGCTCGCACTTCAACACGCAGGCCGACTTCGTCACGGTGCTGATCCCGACGGTGCTGCAGGGCGCGGCGATGGCGTTCTTCTTCATCCCGCTGCAGTCGATCGTGTTCTCCGGCCTGCCGCCCGATCGGATGCCGTCGGCGGCCGGGCTGTCGAACTTCGTGCGCATCACCGCCGGCGCGGTCGGCACCTCGCTGTTCACCACGCTGTGGGAGCGGCGCGCGCAGCTGCACCACGCGCGCCTCGCCGAGACGGTCACGACCACCAACGACGCCGCGATGCAGGCGTTGCAGCAGCTGCAGGCGCGCGGGATGAGCGCGCAGCAGGCGCTCGCGAGCGTCGATCGCCTGGTGCAGCAGCAGGCGTACACGATGGCGGTCACCGACGTGTTCTGGCTGTCCGGGCTGCTGTTCTTCGTGCTGGTCGGCGTGCTGTGGCTGGCCCGGCCGGCGGCGAAGCCGCCCGGCGGCGCGGGCGGGGACGGCGGCGCGCACTGATAGCATCGGGAGGTCTCAGACTCCGGCACGGGTGTTCCCGATGGACGATCAGGCTGCGGGTGCGATCATGGCGCGCTTCGGGAAGGCGTTCTTCCGCAAGGATCGCGCGCTGCTCGCCGACGTGATCACCGAAGACGCGCAGTGGCACTTCGCGTTCGGTCCCGACGCGCCCCACGGGCGCGTGCGCATCGGCGTCGACGGCTTCCTGCGCGGCGCGGCCGAGAACGACGCGATGTTCGAGCGCCTGCGGTTCGAGGACGTCGTCTGCCGTGCGCTCGACGACGACGCGCTGGTGATGACCTACCGGGTCGACGGCAGGCATCGCGCGGGGGCGGCGTTCACGTTGCGCGGCGTCGAACTGATCGGCCTTCGCGCCGGACGCATCGCGCTCAAGGACGTGTTCTGGAAGCAGGTGACGGCATGAGTGGCGCCGACGGCGTGCGGCCGATCCGCTCGATCCTTGTCGCGAACCGATCCGAGATCGCGATCCGCGTGATGCGCGCCGCGGCCGAGATGCGCATCCGCACCGTCGGCATCTACTCTCAGCAGGACCGCCAGGCCTTGCACCGTTTCAAGGCCGACGAGAGCTACCTCGTCGGCGCGGGCCGAAAGCCCCTGGCCGCCTACCTCGACGGCGACGACATCCTGCGCATCGCGCGCGCCGCGGGCGTCGACGCGATCCACCCGGGCTACGGCTTCCTGTCGGAGAACCCCGATTTCGCCGACGCGGTGATCGCCGCCGGCCTGCGCTGGATCGGTCCGTCGCCGCAGGTGATGCGCACGCTCGGCAACAAGGTCGCCGCGCGTCATGCGGCGGTGTCGGCGGGCGTCGCGGTCATGCCCGCGAGTCCGCCGCTGCCGGCCGATCCGGCACGATGCGCGAGCCTCGCCGCGGCGATCGGGTATCCGCTGATGCTCAAGGCGAGCTGGGGCGGGGGCGGGCGCGGGATGCGGGTGATCGAGTCCGACGCCGATCTCGGTCCGGCGCTCGAGGCGTCCCGGCGCGAGGCGCTCGCGGCCTTCGGCAACGACGAGGTCTACTTCGAGAAGCTGATCCGCCGCGCGCGCCACGTCGAGGTGCAGGTGCTCGGCGACCGGCACGGCAACCTCGTGCACCTGCACGAGCGCGACTGCTCGGTGCAGCGACGCAACCAGAAGGTCGTCGAGCGCGCGCCGGCGCCGTACCTGGACGCGTCGGCCCGCGCGGCGCTGTGCGAGAGCGCGCTGAAGCTGATGCGTTCGGTGCACTACACGCACGCCGGTACCGTCGAGTTCCTGATGGACGCCGACGACGGGCGCTGCTATTTCATCGAGGTCAACCCGCGGATCCAGGTCGAGCATACGGTGACCGAGATGATCACCGGCGTCGACATCGTGAAGGCGCAGATCCGCATCACCGAGGGCGGGTTCATCGGGGTGACCCGGCCTCTGGGCGACGGCCGGCACCCGAGCGGCGTGCCGGCGCAGGCCGAGATCCCGATCAACGGCCACGCGCTGCAGTGCCGCGTCACGACCGAGGACCCGGAGAACGGCTTCCTGCCGGACTACGGCCAGCTCAGCGCCTACCGGAGCGCCGCCGGCTTCGGCATCCGCCTGGACGGCGGAACCGCATACAGCGGTGCGGTGATCACGCCCTACTACGACTCGCTGCTGGTGAAGGTGACGGCCTGGGCGCCGAGTGCCGAGGAGACGATCCAGCGGATGGACCGCGCGCTGCGCGAGTTCCGCATCCGCGGGGTCGCGACGAACCTGCAGTTCCTCGAGAACCTCATCAACCACCCCGCATTCGTCGCCGGCGACGTCACGACCCGATTCATCGAATCGACGCCGGAACTGCTCGCGTTCACCGCGCGGCGCGACCGCGCGAGCAAGCTGCTGCGCTTCCTCGCCGAGGTGAAGGTCGACGGCAATCCCGAGGTCGCGGGCAGGGCGCTGCCGGCGCTGCCGCTGCCGACTCCGGTGCTGCCGAAGGTGTCGCCCGGGACGCCGGTGCCCGACGGCACGCGCCAGCGCCTGCAGGCGCTCGGGCCCGAGCGCTTCGCGCAGTGGATGCTCGCCGAGCAGCGCGTGCTGATGACCGACACGACGATGCGCGACGCGCACCAGTCGCTGCTCGCCACGCGCATGCGCACCGCCGACCTGCTGCCGATCGCGCCCTATTACGCGGCGTCGCTGCCGCAGCTGTTCTCGGTCGAGTGCTGGGGCGGTGCGACCTTCGACGTCTCGATGCGATTCCTGAAGGAGGACCCGTGGGACCGGCTCGCGCAACTACGCGCGCGGATGCCGAACCTGCTGCTGCAGATGCTGCTGCGCGGCTCGAACGCGGTCGGCTACACCAACTACGCCGACAACGTCGTGCGCCACTTCGTGCAGCAGGCGGCCGCCGGCGGCATCGACCTGTTCCGCGTGTTCGACTCGCTGAACTGGGTGGAAAACATGCGGGCCGCGATCGACGCGGTGCTGGAGACGGGCTCGCTGTGCGAGGGCGCGATCTGCTACACCGCCGACCTGTTCGACGCGTCGCGCCCGAAGTACGACCTGAAGTACTACGTCGCGATCGCCCGCGAGCTGCGCCGGGCCGGCGTGCACGTGCTCGGCATCAAGGACATGGCGGGCGTATGCCGGCCGCGGGCGGCTGCGGCGCTGGTCGAGGCACTGAAGGAGGAGACCGGGCTGCCGATCCACTTCCACACGCACGACACCAGCGGCGCCTCGGCGGCCTCGGTGCTCGCCGCGATCGACGCCGGCTGCGACGCGGTCGACGGCGCGCTCGACGCGATGAGCGGGCTCACGTCGCAGCCCAACCTGTCGGCGATCGCCGCAGCGGTCGCCGGCACCGCGCGCGATTCGGGCCTGGCGCCCGACGCGCTTCACGCGGCGTCGATGTACTGGGAGGGCGTGCGTCGCTTCTACTCGCCCTTCGAGTCGGAGATCCGTTCGGGCACGGCCGACGTCTATCGCCATGAGATGCCCGGCGGGCAGTACACGAACCTGCGCGAGCAGGCGAGGGCGCTCGGTCTCGCGCACCGCTGGACCGAGGTGGCGCAGGCCTACGCCGACGTCAACCGGCTGTTCGGCGACATCGTCAAGGTGACGCCGAGTTCGAAGGTCGTCGGCGACATGGCGTTGATGATGGTCGCGAGCGACCTCGACGTCGAGCAGGTGCGCGACCCGGCGCGCGACGTCGCGTTCCCGGCATCGGTGGTGTCACTGTTCAAGGGCGAACTCGGCTTCCCGCCCGACGGTTTTCCGGCCGACGTCGGCCGCAAGGTGCTGAGGCTCGCCGACGACGCGATGCCGCCCGAGCCCTATCGGCCCGGCGACCTGCTGGCGCCGGTGGACCTGGACGCCGCGCGGGCGCAGGCCGAGCGCGAGTGCGAGCAGCCGCTCGACGACCGGCAGCTCGCGTCCTACCTGATGTACCCGAAGGTGATGCGCGATTTCTGCGCGCACACCCGGCGCTACGGCGACACCTCGATCCTGCCGACGCCGGTCTTCTTCTACGGCGCGCAGCCGCAGCAGGACCTGATGCTCGAGATCGATCCGGGCAAGACGCTGCTCGTGGTGCTGCAGTCGGTGACCGCCGACGGCGACTCGGCGAAGAAGGTGCAGTTCGAGCTCAACGGGCAGTCGCGCACCGTCCGGGTCACGAGGGCCGACGCCGCCGGCGACGCGGGCGCGCGCCCGCTCGCCGATCCCGGCAACCCGGGCCACGTGTCGGCGCCGATGCCCGGCTCGATCGTCACGGTCGCGGTCGCCGTCGGCCAGCGGGTCGCTGCCGGCAGCACGCTGCTCGCGCTCGAGGCGATGAAGATGGAGACGCACGTCGCCGCCGACCGCGACGCCGAGGTCGAGGCGATCCTCGTCGCGCCCGGGGATCGCGTGCAGGCGAAGGAGCTGCTGATCGTGCTGCGCGAGCCGGGCGGCGCAACTCCCGCCGGCGGCTGAGCGCGACGCCCCACGGCCCCGGGGCCCACGCGCGGCACGTCGCGACGCGCTCGAACGCCACATTGCCCAACCCCACCAGGAGGATCAGCCGGATGACATCGCAACCGAAGGATGCCGCGAACGACGCCGACGCCCGTCGGATCCGCGAGCTCGTGCAGGACTGGGCGCTGTGGCGCGACGCCGGCGACTGGACGCGCTTCAGGACCGTCTGGCACGACGACGGGGTGATGATGGCGACCTGGTTCCAGGGCGTCGCAGACGAGTTCATCCGTGTCTCGCGCGAGGGGTGGGAGAAGGGCGTGAGCATCCTCCACTTCCTCGGCGGCACCTCGGTCGACATCAACGCGAACCGTGCGATCGCGCAGACCAAGATGACGATCTCGCAGCGGGCGATCGTGCACGGCGTTCAGGTCGACGTCGTGTGCACCGGCCGCTTCTACGACTTCCTCGAGAAGCGGGAGGGTCGATGGGGAATGGTGCTGCGCCAGCCGATCTACGAGAAGGACCGGATGGATCCGGTGTCGCCCTCGGCCTCGCTTCGGCTCGACGAAGCGCTGCTCGGCCGCTTCCCCGAAGGCTATCGCCACCTAGCGTACCTGCAGACGCAGATCGGCTACGAGGTGAAGCGCGACATGCCGGGCTTGAAGGGACCCGAGGTCGAGGCGCTCTACGCGAAGGGCGCGGCCTGGCTCGCGTGATGTGATGGACCGCCGTGCCGGCATCGAGGTTTGGATGATGCCGGGTGCCAGTGTGCGCCGACCCGGAAGGCGAGCGAACTGACGAACACGATCCGCGCGTGATCGCACAGCCGCGGCATGACGGCCGCGACCATGTCGAAGGCGTTGGTCGCGTTGGCCTGCAGGGTCTGATCGTGGACCGTACCCCGGATGCGGTGCCGGTGCGACGGGTGATGCGCGGGAATCCGGCCGGTCGGCCCCGTTCATCCGGCGATTGCCGACGCTTCTCGACGTGCAGACTGGCTGCTCGCCGGACACACCGGCCGATGCGCCACCGGTCGGACGTCGGCCTCGCGGGGCTCAAGTTCGCGGGCGCGATGTCGCAGATTGCGGGGACCCCGCGGGCCGCCGACCCGGCCGCTGGTGCAGGTGCCCGACGTCTCGACACGCCGGGCGCCGGTGACCGTACCGGATCGAATGCGAAAACCACCTGACGACATGCACCAGCAGCCGAAACGATCCGCGCCCGACGGCGGGTCCGCGCCCCTCGGCGAGGCGCGCCGCCCGACGCGACCGCGGCGCGAAGCGATCGGCCGGGCGAGTGCCCAGGCGGCCCTTGCCGCCGCTGCAGTCGTCGCGAGCCAGCTGGCGCCAGCGGCGACCGGCGCCATCGCCATCGTCGCGGCCGTCTCCGTAGGCCTGGTCGGCCTGATCGGCCTCGTCGGCCTGCGCGCCGAGGCCGCGGGCACACGGGCCGACGCCGCCGTCGCGGGCGCGGGCGTCACGGGCAGCGCGTCGGCCGCGCCGCTCCCGGTCGACGCCGCCGCCGATCGCGCAACGCCGATGTCCGCGCCGGCCGAGGACGAATCCCATGCCCGCCTGCTGCGCGAAGTGCTGCCGGTCTGGCAGCGTCAGCTCGACGCGGCTCGGGTACTCGCCGAGCGGACGACCGAGGACACGCTCAGCGCGTTCGGCGGCATCGCCGACGGCATCGAGCGGGCGATCGGCGGCGGCGCACAGACGCCCGGCGGCGCCGGGCTCGTCGCGCTGCGCGCCGACATCGATCGCGCGCTCGTCGGCTTCCAGGCGCAGGACCGCATGAACCAGATGCTGACGACGGTCGTCGCCGACATCGGCCGCATGAGCGAGCAGCTCTCGCCGGAAGGGGTCCGCGTCGCGACCGGTGCCGCGAAGTGGCTCGAGCGGCTCGACGCGAGCTACACGATGCAGGAACAGCGCAGCCTGCACCAGGACCAGCCGGTGTCGCCGCGCGCGACCGGCGTCGAATACTTCTGAGGGGAAGGCAATGAGCAAGACGGTGATGGTGGTCGAGGACTCCGGGAGCTTTCGCACGGTCGTCCGGATGGCGCTCCAGAAGGCTGGCTACACGGTCGTCGAGGCGGTCGACGGCAAGGACGCGTGTGCCAAGCTCGACGGGCGCGCGCTCAACATCGTCGTCTGCGACGTGAACATGCCGAACATGGACGGGCTGAGCTTCGTGCGCCACATGAAGACGACGCGCTACAAGTTCACGCCGGTCATCATGCTCACGACGGAGTCGCAGGAGGAGAAGAAGGCCGAGGGACGTGCGGCCGGCGTTCGCGCGTGGATCACCAAGCCGTTCCAGCCCTCGCAGCTGGTCGACGCGGTCAACAAGCTGGCGATGGCCTGACACCATGACCGACGCCGCCGAACCGGGCCCCGCCGGCGACGCGCAAGTCGCGCTGCACGGCGAGTACACGATCCACACCGTCGGCGAGCGCGCGAGCGCGCTGGCGCTCGAGATCGCTCGCGGCGCGTCGCGCTTCGACCTGAGCGCCGTCACCGACTTCGATTCCGCCGGCCTGCAGGTACTGCTCGCGGCGAAGGCGACGCTCGCCGAGCGCGGCCAGGCGCTCGAGCTCGCGGCGATCGCGCCGGCGGTGCGCGCGGTGCTCGCCTCCTACGCGCTCGACGCCGGGCTGTCGCCGGGTGGAGGTGGGGCATGAACGGCTACGCGGAAAACGACGACGACGCGATCATCGCGGCGTCGCGCGCGGGCTTCGTCGAGGAGGCCGACCAGCTGCTGCAGCTGTTCGAGCGTTCGCTGCTCGGCATGGAGCGCGCGCCGACGGATCCGGAGCTGATCAACGCGGCGTTCCGCGCCGCGCACACGATCAAGGGCACCTCGGGGCTGTTCGGCATCGACGCGGTCGTCGGCTTCACGCACGAGGTCGAGACCGTGCTCGAGGCGATGCGCTCGGGCCGCTGCGTGCCCGACGAGGCGTCGATCGCGCTGCTGCTCCAGAGCCGAGACCAGATCCAGGCGCTGCTGCTCGACGCCGGCAACCCCCGCCCGTCGGAGGCGTTGGCGGCGCGAAGCGCGGGGCTTGGCGCGCAGCTGCGCGAGATCCTGCACGGCACCCCGCGAGACGTCGACGCGGAGCGGGACACCGCCGTCGACTTCGCCGACGGGTCGGAGACCGCGTCCGGCGAATCGCGAGCCGGCACGGCCGCGGCCGGCGACGCTGCGGATCCCGCGCCCGACGCGGTGCCGCCGAGCTGGCGCATCCGGGCCGAGTTCGGGCCCGACGCGCTGCGCAACGGACTCGAGCCGCTCTCGTTCCTGCGCTACCTCGGCACGCGCGGCCGGGTGACCGCGGTGCAGGCGTTGGTCGCGCGGGTCCCGACGCTGGCGGCCTTCGATCCCGAGACCTGCTACCTGGGCTTCGAGGTGAGGATCGAGACCGCGAGCAGCCGGGACGAACTCGAGCAGGTATTCGAGTTCGCGGCCGAGGACTGCGAGCTGCTGATCGAGGCGAGTCCGGGCGCGGCGTCCGAAGTCGACTCGGCCGGGTCGGCCGAGGCGCCACGACCGGCGACGACGCGGCCGGCGCCCGCCGCCGAGCCGGGCCCGGCGGCCGGGCCGACGGCAGACGCCGGTACCGGCGCCGAGCCGCAGGCCGATCGACGCGCGGGGCCCGGCGAACGCCGCAGGTCCGGCGACGAACAGCGCTTCATCCGCGTGCAGGCCGACAAGCTCGACGCGCTGATCGACCTGATCGGCGAACTCGTGATCGCCAGTTCGGGTGCGCAGATCATCGCTCGCGACGAAGCCTCGCCGCGCTTCGGCGAAGCCGCGCAGCGGATCCGCAGCCTCGTCGAATCGGCGCGCGACGGCGCGCTTGCGCTGCGAATGGTCCCGATCGGCGACACCTTTGCGCGCTTTCACCGCGTGGTGCGCGACGTCTCGAAGCAGCTCGGCAAGTCCGTCGACCTGCAGATCACCGGAGGCGACACCGAGCTCGACAAGTCGATGATCGAGGTGATCGCCGACCCGCTGATGCACCTCGTGCGCAACAGCCTCGACCACGGCATCGAGACCGCGGCCGAGCGTGTCGCGGCCGGGAAGCCGCAGAAGGCCCGCATCGCGCTGAACGCGTACCACGAGTCGGGGGTGATCGTGATCGAGGTCAGCGACGACGGGCGCGGCCTGAACGGCGAGCGGATCCTGGCGAAGGCGATCGAGAGGGGTCTCGTGCGGCCCGACCACAATCTCAACGAGCACGACATCCACCAGCTGATCTGCACCCCGGGCTTCTCGACCGCCGAGCAGGTGACCGACATCTCCGGGCGCGGCGTCGGCATGGACGTCGTCAAGCGAAGCATCGAGGCGCTGCGCGGCCAGATGCAGCTGGCGAGCTCGGCCGGGCGCGGCACCACGACCCAGATCCGCCTGCCGCTGACGCTCGCGATCATCGACGGCTTCCTGTGCTCGGTCGGTGCGGTCCACTACGTCGTGCCGCTCGAACTCGTTGCCGAGTGCATCGAGGTGCCGCACGGCTGCCGCGACGACGACGGCATCGCGGGCTACTTCGACCTGCGCGGCGAAGTCGTGCCCTACCTGAACGTGCGCGGCTACCTCGGCCTCGAGGCGCAGGGCGGTGCGCGCCAGAGCATGATCGTCGTGCGGGCGGCCGGCGGCCGCGTCGGGCTGCTGGTCGACCGGCTGCTCGGCGAGTACCAGACCGTGATCAAGCCGCTGGGGCCGCTGTTCCAGGGCCTTCGCGGCATCGGCGGCTCGACCATCCTCGGCAGCGGCGAGGTCGCGCTGATCCTCGACGTCCCGGCGCTGCTCGAGCGCGCCAACCGTTCGCGCACGACGACCGGTCGCCCGGTCGCTGCCTGACTTCCCCTCGTACCCACAGACCCTGCTCCAAAGGCTCGAAATGACATCCGACTCCAGCACCCAACCGAACGCGCCGGTCCCGAACCGCGCAGGCATGCTGTTCGCGCCCGTCGCGCCGATCCTCTCGCGGCTGCGCCTGCGCGGCAAGTTCGCGCTGATCGCGGGCATGCTCGCGATACCGATCGTCGTGCTGATGGCGCAGATCGTGCTGAAGAACAATGCGGACCTCGCCTACACGCGAGGCGAGCTCGACGGCACCGTCGTCGCGCGCAAGGTCGACGACCTGACGCAGCAGATCGGCAGGCGACGGCTCGAGGCGGCGCGGGCACTGGGCGGGTCGGACGAGGCTGCGCGCGCACGCGACCGGTTGAGCGAGACGATCCTCGGGCAGCTGCCCGCGATCGACGCGGCGACGGGCGTGCTCGGCGACAAGGAGGTCACGGCGGCGTGGCAACGCGTGCGGGCGAAGGTGCAGGCGCTGGCGGCGAGCCGCGGTGCGGCGACCCTGGCCGACACGCTCGAGGCGCACGGCGAGGTCACGGCGCAGGTCCATGCGGTCTCGAACGTCGTGGTCGAGAAGAGCGGCCTTTTGCTGGACCCGGAGGCACCCAGCTACGTCGCGATGGACCTGCTGACCGACCGGCTGCCGGTGCTGGCCGACGCGTTGACGCTGATCGGCGCGTCGCTCGGCACGATGACCGATCCGGCGGCGTGGACCGACCGCAACAAGTCGAATGCGGCGATCGCGCTGCGGCTCGCCGAGGACGCGCGGATGCGGATGGAGCAGCGGATGGAATCGCTGCAGCGCACCGGCATCGAGATCCCGGCGCAGTGGAAGGACCTGGATCCGAGGATCGAGGCCTTCCTGGTCGAGGCGCGTGCGATGCTCGACGCCGGCGGGCCGCCCGAGGCGGCGCGCCAGGTGATCGCCCGGGTGAACGATCTGGACCAGCGCCACGAGGCGCTCGACGGCTCGCTCGAGACGATGCTCAGGGGCCTGCTCGACGCACGCATCGAGCGCATCAACCACACGCAGCGCGTCATCGTCGCCGCGACGATCGCCGGGATCCTGCTCGCGCTCTACCTGTACTTCGCGACGACCGCGTCGATCCAGCGTTCGGCCTCGACGCTCAGCCAGGGTGCCGCCCGCGTCGCGGCCGGTTCGCTCGGCGTGCCGGTCTCGGTCGAGGGCTCGGACGAGTTCGCGCAGATGAGCCGGGACCTCGAGCGGGTCCGCGCGACGGTCGGCGCCTTGCTCGAGCAAATGCGCACGATGAGCGAGGCGCACGAACTCGGCGACATCGATGCGGCGATCGACCCGGCGCAGTTCGACGGCGACTACGCCCGGATGGCGCAGGGCGTCAACGAGATGGTCCAGGCGCACGTGCGCGTGAAGCGGCTCGCGATGGGCGTGTTCAAGTCGTTCGGCGAGGGCGACTTCGACGCGTCGATCGAGCGGCTGCCGGGCAAGAAGGCGTTCATCAACGACACGATCGAGCAGGTGCGCTCGAACCTCAAGTCGGTGATCGCCGACATGACCGAGCTCTCGCGCGCCGCGGTCGACGGGCGGCTCGAGCATCGTGCCGACGCCGCGCGTCATCACGGCGGCTTTCGCCAGATCGTCGAGGGCGTGAACGCGACCCTCGACGCGATCGTCGGGCCGCTGAACGAGGTGAAGGCGGTGCTGGTCGCGATGGAGCGCGGCGACGTGACGTCGCGCATCGACGGCGACTATCGTGGCGCCTTCGCCGAGCTGAAGGACACGCTGAACGGCTCGATGGACAAGCTCTCGGAGACGATCGCCGAGGTCGTCAGTGCCGCGCGGGAACTGACGTCGGCATCGGGCCAGGTGTCGGCGACCTCGCAGTCGCTGTCGCAGGCGGCGGCCGAGCAGGCGGCGAGCGTCGAGCAGACCTCGGCGTCGCTGCACGAGATGTCGGCGTCGGTGAAGCAGAACGCCGACAACGCGAATGTCACCGACGGGATGGCGACGACGGCGTCGAACGAGGCGCAGGAGGGCGGCGAGGCGGTTCGCAGCACGGTCGAGGCGATGAAGGACATCGCGAAGCGGATCTCGATCATCGACGACATCGCGTACCAGACGAACCTGCTGGCGCTGAACGCCGCGATCGAGGCGGCACGAGCCGGCGAGCACGGCCGCGGCTTCGCGGTGGTGGCTGCCGAGGTCCGGAAGCTGGCCGAGCGCAGCCAGGTCGCGGCGCAGGAGATCGGCCAGCTCGCGGGCTCGAGCGTCGGGCTCGCCGAGCGCGCGGGCGAGCTGCTCACGCGGATGCTGCCCTCGATCCGCAAGACGAGCGAGCTCGTGCAGGAGATCGCGGCGGCCTCGGGCGAGCAGAGCGACAACGTGCACCAGATCAACACGACGATGGAGCACCTGAACCGCACGACGCAGCAGAACGCGTCCGCGTCCGAGGAGCTCTCGGCGACGGCGGAGGAGCTTTCGGCGCAGGCGTCGCAGCTGCAGCAGACGATGAGCTATTTCAAGGTCGACGACGGGCACCAGTCGCGCGCCCGCCGGTCAGGCGGCGGGGACGCGGGCGGCGTCGTCCGTCACGCCGTGGCGCCGGGCGGTGCGCGGGCAGTCGCAGCGCGCGCGCCGCAATCGGCCCCCAGGGCAGTGGCGTCGGTACAGCGTCCGGCAAACGGCGCCGAGGCCGTCGCCGAGGTCGACGAGTCGAGCTTCGGCCACTTCGGCTGATCTGCACACGGGCTCGAGATGGAACACGACGCGTCGATCGGCGAAGCCGATACCCGAAGCCAGTACCTGACCCTCACCGTCGGCGCGGAACGCTTCGCCGTGTCGCTCGGTGCGGTGCTCGAGATTCTGCAGGTCGGTGTACTGACGCCGCTGCCGATGACCCCGCCGTTCGTGCGCGGGGTGATGAACCTGCGCGGCGCGGTCGTGCCGGTGCTCGACCTGAACGCGCGCTTCGGCCGTGCGAGGGCCGTGCCGAGCCGGCGAAGCTGCATCGTCATCGTGCAGGTCGACTCGGGCGAGGGCGAAGCCGGCACGCAGCCGATGGGCCTGCTGGTCGACGCGGTCCAGGAGGTGCTTGCGGTCGCCGACGACGATCTCGAGCCGGTGCCGCCGATCGGCAACCGGATCGCGCCAGACTTGCTCGCCGGCATCGCGCGGGTGCGCGGCGCGCTGTGTCCGGTGCTGGCGTTGGACCGGGTGCTCGACACGCCGCTGCTCGCGCGCCTGATCGCGGAACACGACCGGGACGCGGTGTCGGTGCACGGCGCGTTCCAGGGCGCGGCGTCGCGCGTGGCGCACTGAGTCCGGCGCCGGAGCCCGCGATGCAGATCGCCACGCCTTCGCGGTCGATGGAACTCGACCAGGCCACCTTCGACGCGCTCGTGCGCCTCTTCAGGGACGAGTCCGGCATCGTGCTCGGCCCGGCCAAGCGCCAGCTGGTGACCGGTCGGATCCAGCGGCTCGCGCAGGCGCGCGGCTACGACGACCTGAACCGGTATGCGCGCGAGATCGTGCTGCAGGGGACCGACCGCGCCGAGGTCGTCAGGGTCATCGACCGGCTCACGACCAACGAGACCTACTTCTTCCGCGAGTCGGCGCACTTCGATCACCTGGCGTCGCTGGTCGGGAGCCTCGAGCCGCGATCGGAGTTCCGCGTCTGGAGTGCGGCGAGCTCGTCCGGCGAGGAGGCGTACAGCATCGCGATGCTGCTCGCGGACAAGGTCGGCATGCGGCAGTGGCGGATCGTCGGCACCGACCTGTCGACCGCGATGGTCGCCGCCGCGCGCAAGGCGCTGTACCCGATGGAGCGGGCGCGCGACACGCCGGCATCGTACCTGCGCCGGTTCTGTCTCAAGGGGCACGGCGAGTACGACGGGTACCTGCTGATCCGGCGCGAGCTGCGCGAGCGGGTTCACTTCGAGACGGCGAACCTGATGCGACCCCTGCCGGACATCGGCCCCTTCGACGTGATCTTCCTGCGCAACGTGCTGATCTACTTCCAGCCGGCCGAAAAGCGCGAGATCGTCTCGCGCGTCGCGCAGCTGCTCAAGCCCGGGGGCCAGCTGTTCGTCGGCCACGCGGAGTCGCTTGGCGTGCTGCCCGAGGGCCTGCGACCGGTACGCACGGCCGTCTATGCTCGTTCTTGAGAACCGCTACATCGGGAAGGTCAGGGCCGGCCACGGCGACTCGGTCTTCCTGATGCCGGGCCAGCTCTACGTCGGTCGCGGCGTCGCGTCGGTGCGCACGCTGCTGGGGTCGTGCGTCGCGATCACGCTCTGGCACCCGGTCACGCGTCATGCCGCGATGTGCCACTTCCTGCTCCCCGACCGGGCGCGTCCACGCGACGGGGCGCGCGACGGGCGATACGGCGACGAGGCACTCGAGCAGATCGTCGAGGCGATCCGGCACGTCGGTGCCGATCCCGGCGAGTACCACGCGCAGGTCTACGGCGGCGCCGACACGCTGCCGTACCGGCAGCCGATCGGGACCTCGAACGCGGTGCGGCAGAAGGTCGGCGAGCGCAACGTCGAGAAGGCGTGGATGCTGGTCGAGCAGTACGCGTTCCGGCTCGACAGCGTCGACGTCGGCGGCAACGAGCCCCGCCTCGTCCTGCTCGATGCCGGGACCGGCCTCGTCGAGCTGCGGCGGGCGGGCGAACAACGACGCGACGCCGGGCGCACCGCGCCCGCCGCGAAAGCGCGCTCGATCGCAGGAGTTACATCGTGACCAAGGTGCTGATCGTCGACGATTCCGCCGTCGTACGCCGTACGCTGAGCGAACAGCTCACCGCCGCCGGGCTGACCGTGATCGGCGCGGCGCCCGACCCGATCTTCGCGCGCCAGCGCATGCAGGCCGAGTGGCCGGACGTCGTGGTGCTCGACGTCGAGATGCCGCGCATGGACGGCATCAGCTTCCTTCGCCAGCTGATGGCCGAGCGCCCGACACCGGTGGTGATGTGCTCGACACTGACGGAGGAGGGCTGCGCGACGACGATGCAGGCGCTCGCCGCCGGTGCGGTCGGCTTCGTCACGAAGCCCAGGCTGGGGCTGAAGTCCTTCCTCGAGGATCGGTCCAACGGCATCGTCGACGCCGTCAAGGCTGCGGCCGCTGCCAACATGGGCGCCGTGCTCAGGGCGGCGTCCGGCGTCGCCGCCGCGGGCGCGCCGCACCCCGCCCGGGCTCGCGCGGCCGTGCCGTCGGCGATGCCCGGCGGGCCGGGCGCCCCGGGTGCGCCGGGTACCACCACCGCGCCCGGCGGGCCGGCGCCGTCGCGCGGCGCGCTGTCGGAGACGACCGACCGCGTGATCGCGATGGGGCTGTCGACCGGTGGCGTCCAGACCATCGAGGCGGTGCTGACGGCGCTGCCGCGCACCTGCGCGGGCATCGTCGTCGTCCAGCACATGCCGGCGCAGTTCACCGCGAGCTTCGCGAGCCGGCTCGACCGCCTCTGCGCGATCGAGGTCGCCGAAGCCCGCGACGGCGATCGCGTGATCCCGGGGCGTGCGCTGATCGCGCCCGGCGGACGCCACATGCGGATCCGGCGCAGCGGCGCGCAGTACCTCGTCGAGGTGTTCGACGCGCCGCTGCACAACCATCACCGCCCGTCGGTCGACGTGCTGTTCCGCTCGGTCGCGCAGCACGTCGGCGCGAATGCGATCGGCGTGGTCATGACCGGCATGGGCGACGACGGCGCGCGCGGGCTTAAGGCGATGCGCGATGCCGGCGCGCGCACCGCCGTGCAGGACGAGCAGACCAGCGTCGTCTTCGGCATGCCGCGCGAGGCGATCCGGCTCGGTGGCGCGGAGTCGGTGCTGCCGCTGCCCGAGATCGCCGGATGGCTGCTGGGCGCCTCGCGCAGGCCCGGCGTTGCCGCCGCCGGCGATCGCGTGGCGCACGAGCCCTGAGCGAAGGCCCCGAGCGGTCCAGGTCCCTTCCCGGACGGACGCCTCAGGTGGTGGGCGCGGCGACCGGGCGCACTGCCGGCGGCGCGTCCTGCGCGACCGCGAGCGGGGGCAGCCACACGTGCATCACGGTGCCGACGCCGTGCTCGCTGTCGACCTCGATCTCGCCGCCGAGCAGCGCAAGGATCTCGCGCACGATGCTCATGCCGAGCCCGGTGCCGGCGATGCGCCCGGACTTGTCCGCGCGGTAGAAGCGCTCGAAGATGCGTGCGGCCTGCGCCGGCGTCATGCCGATGCCGCGGTCGTGCACCGAGACGCCGTGGCGAAGCCCCTGCGGCCTGGGGACGCAGACCGAAAGCGTGATCGAGACCGGGCCGCCGTCGGGCGAGTACTTGTAGGCGTTCGAGATCAGATTGAGCATCACCTGCATCATCTTGCTGCGGTCGACGCGGACCAGCGCCGGCTGCGCCGACGGGCGGACCCACGCGATCTCATTGCGGCCCGGGGGCGGCTGGAAGTCCTGCACCGCCGCGTCGACCAGGTCGCGCAGGTCGACCGCGGCGAGCTCGAAGTCCTTGCCGGCACGCGCCTCCAGCCGCGAGAGGTCGAGCAGTTCGTCGAGAATGCCCATCATCGCGCGGCACTGCCGGTGCACCTTGCCCTGCATCTGCACGCGCCGCTCGGGCGGGTACTCGCGGGTCATCAGCAGCTCGGTGAAGCCGAAGATGCTCGACATCGGCGTGCGCAGTTCGTGCGCGGCGGTCGACAGGAACTCCGATTTCATCTGCTCGACTTCGGTCTCGCGGGTCACGTCGCGCACGTAGAGCAGCTTGCGGACGGTCGACGACGTCGCGACGACGCCGACGATCTCGAGCACCCGCCGGCCGGTCGCCTCGATCGTGAGGCGGCTCGCGCGCGGCGCGCGCTGCCCGTGCGTGTCGAAGAGCGTCGCGAGCCCGCCGAATCCGTCGGGGTCGGCGCACGCGCGCTTCAGGCGCTCGTCGAGGAACTCGGCGCACCGTCCCTGCAGCGACTCGCTTCCGAGGCCCACCATGCGCGTGAGCGAGGCGTTCGCCAGCGTGATCTGGTTCGATGCGTCGATCGACGCCAGTCCGTCGGGACTGAGCGCGAACAGCGTGCCGAGCTGGTTGTTGCTGTCGGTCAGCTCGGCTTCCTGGCTCATCAGGTGGAACAGGTTCGCGTCGATCTGCGCCTTGTGGCGGCTCAGGCGCTCGGCGGCGATGTTCAAGGCGGCGCACAGGTGCGCGATCTCGGTCGGACCCTCGGTCGACGCGAGGCGCCGGTCCGACTGCTGTTCGAGCGTCCGTGCGAACTCGCTCGCCGCCCGAAGCGAGCGCATCGGCGAACGCATCAGCACCGTCAGCAGCAGTGCGCTGAATCCGCAGGACAGCAGCGCCGCGGCGAGCGTCGTCTTCCAGATGCGGTGTCGTGCGACGGCGAGCTGCTCGGTGGCGAAGTCGAGCCGGACCCACCCCAGCATGCGACCGGCGACGATCGGCTCCCACGCGACGATCCGTCCGGTCTGCGCGACGAGCGCGTCGTCGACGCGTGCGCGAGGCGAGGCCGGCGGCACAGCCGTCGTGCCGGCCGAATCGAAGCGTACCTGCGGGCGGCCGTCCGCCGAGCGGTCGAGATGGGAGAGGGTGTGTCCGGCGGCGTCCAGGATACGGATCGACAGCACCTCGTCGAAGTGCATCGTCCGTTCGAGCAACTGCTCGGCAAGATCGAGATTCTGGCGGACCAGGAAGTCCTCGCTCGAGGCCGCGATCGTCCTCGCCATCGCCGCCGCCTGGCGGCGGAGGTTCTCTCGCGCCATGCGGTATTGTTCGCTCGCGGTCCACGCCCCCGACACGCCGAAGGCGACCAGCAGCGTCGTGCACACGACCAGCAGCGCACGCCCGGTCATGCCGGCCGGCAGCAGGCCGAGCGGCCGGCGTCGCGCCGAGCCTGCCGGCTCCACCTCAGGACCCCTTCACGACGTAGCGATCCAGGTGGTAGGCCTCGAGCGGCGCGTAGTCGCGCGCGTAGTCGGCGGGAACGACCCGGTTCAAGCGCACCGCGGCAAGCAGCGCCGCGTCGGCGTCACCTGCCATCG
This sequence comes from Lautropia sp., assembly GCA_050248115.1. GTDB lineage: Bacteria > Pseudomonadota > Gammaproteobacteria > Burkholderiales > Burkholderiaceae_E > Lautropia. The sequence continues at coordinate 433,789 of JBFWSZ010000001.1, read as the reverse complement.
ACAGCATCGCGTCGGCGAACGCCGCGCGCAGCGCCAGCGGTACGCGCGGGTGCGCGCCGATCGGATGCGAGGCGACGCCCGGCGTCTCGAGCAGCACCCGCAACCCGCGACGAACCTCGGGTCGTTCCTGCGCCAGCGTGGCGTTGACGCCGCCGCCGGCGGCCTTCAGGCCGAGGAGCACCTGCCGGTAGACGTTTCCGTGGGTCGTCACGTAGCGGGGCAGGATCCTGAGGCCTTCGCGCTCGGCGAGCAGCGCACGCATCCACAGCGATGCCCCGAACGCGTTCGGCGCGGGGAACGCGACCTCGCGACCCTCCAGGTCGCGCAGGCTTCGCACCGGCCCGTCGGCGCGCGTGACGAGGATGCCGCTGAGTGCGCGTGCGTCGCGCACCAGCGGCTCGTAGCCCGCGGCGCGCCGCGCGAGCACCTGGTGGTAGGGGTTCATGAACGCGAAGTCGGGCGTGCCTTGCCACAGTGCCCGCTCGAAGGCCGGGATCGTCCGCGCGACCTGGAGTACCAGGCGTGCGCCGATCCGCTCGCCCAGGCGCGCGAGCAGCGGAGACCAGTCACGGTCGATGTCGTTCGCCGCAAACTGCGGCACGACGGACACCGAATGGACGGGCGACGCCGCGTCGTCTCCCGGCGCCGCGCGCAGGCGCACCGGTCGAAGCCCGGCGGCGGCGGCGAGCGCCGTGCCGGTCGCGAGCACGCGACGGCGGGTGCGGTTCCCGGCGCACATCGCGTCGATCGCGGCGGTGCGCATCGTCAGAAGAACTCGACCGCGCTCGTCTTCGACGGCCTGGCCGGTCGCGCCGGGACGACGCCCGGCGGCGGGGCAGGTGCCGCGGTCGAGGCGGCCGGCGCCGATGCCGGCGACGGCAGCGCCGCTGCCGCCTGTCGTGTCGCCTCGTCGCCGGTCGTGCCCGTCGGGGCCCCCGCGAGGACGGCGCCGAGGCGGAACGCGCGCAAGACGTCCTCGAGGCGCTCGACCTGGCGCGCCAGGTTGCCGGCGGCTTCGTCGGCGCGCTGCGCGACCGCCACGTTCTGGCCGGTCGACGCGCTCAGCGCGGTCATCGAGCCGGTGACCATCTCGAGACCCTGCACGTGTTCGTTCGCGTCGTTGTTGATGGTCTGGAACAGGTCGCCGACGCGTCGGACCGATTCGACCAGCGCGTTCATCGTCCGGCCAGCGCCGTCGACGAGGCGCGTGCCTTCGTCGACGGTGCTGGCCGACGACTGGATCAGCGTCCTGACCTCGCGGGCGGCCGCGGCGCTGCGCTGCGCGAGGCTGCGGACCTCGCCCGCAACGACCGCGAAGCCGCGCCCCTGGTCGCCGGCGCGCGCGGCCTCGACCGCGGCGTTCAGCGCGAGGATGTTCGTCTGGAACGCGATGCCGTCGATGACGCCGATGATGTCGGTGATCTTGCGCGACGCCTCGCCGATACGCTGCATGGTGCTGACCACGCTCGAGACCAGCTGGTCGCCCTGGTCGGCCATGCCGGCGGCAGAGTCGGACATCTCGCGTGCCTGGCTCGCCGCGTCGTTGCTGTGCGACACGATGATGCCGATCTGCGCGAGCGACATCGCCGATTCGTTGAGTTCGCGCGCCGTCGTGTCGGTCCGCTCGCGCAGTTCGGCGCCGCCGCTCGCCACCGTCGCGGCCGACTCGCGAACGGTCGCGACCGCCGCCGCGACCTCGGCCAGCGCCGCCGCCATCCGTTCCTGCACGTGCCGCAGCCGGATCCCGGTCGGTGTCACCGCGCGGATCGACGAGAGGTCGAGCCGGATCGGGCCGTCGCGACCCATCGCGTTCACCAGGATGTCGAGTTCGCGCAGCCCGTCGGATTCCCGGCGCAGTACGCGGGCGATCTGCGTGAGCGCGAGCACCTGCACCGTCACGAAGAGCACGTGCAACGTGACGTGCGACGGATCCACGTTGACTGGTGCGCCGGTGCCGAAGGCGGCGGCCAGCAGCCGGTCGAGGCCGACGTGGTAGGCGACGAACACGACGCCCGCGAGGGCAAGCGGGCGCCAGTCGCGGTAGATCACGAGCACGCTCAGGCACACGAAGACATTGAAGTGATACTGGGGGGCGTCCTGCGCCAGGTGGATCTGGATCGAGACCTGCGCCGCGATCGCCGCGGCCAGCACCAGCCGCGTCGCGACGGAGCCGGCCTTGTACCAGACCATCGCCGCCGCGAGCGCAAAGACGCCCAGCGATCCCCCGGCGGCGAGTTCGAGCCGCGCGTGCTGAAGCCCGAGCGCGATCGCGCCGATCGCGTTGATCGCCAGGACGACGAGCAGCGCCCGGTCGACGCTGCGCGCCGGCCAGACCTGCCTGGAACGGTCTTGATTGCCCATCACCGCAGCCTACGCCCGAGCGGGGTGGCGGCATGCCCCGAACAGGCTGGGCCGACCGCCGCTGTTCGTCGTGCCGGCCGCGACCACGCGGCCCTATCGTGACGCTGAACCCGAGCGTCGGCTCGCCCCGGATGCAAGCGATGAAGACCCTGTTGATCGTCGAGGACCAGGAAGACGTGCGCGAGCTGATCAAGATCACGCTCGAGGAGGACGGCTACGAGATCCACGAGGCCGACAACGCGGACGCAGCGCTGGCGGTGGCGCGCGATCTGCGGCCGGCGCTGATGCTGCTCGACGTGATGATGCCCGGCTCGATCGACGGCCTGCAGCTGTGCCGTCGCGTCCGCGCCGACCCGCGCCTCTCGGGCGCGAAGATCGTCATGCTGACGGCGCGCGCACAGGCGAGCGATCGGGCCGACGCCCTCGCGGCGGGCGCCGACGCCTACCTGTCGAAGCCCTTCAGCCCGCTCGAACTCGAGACGGTCGTCAGGCGCCTCGCGAGCTGAGCGCCTGCCGGCGTCCGTCTACAGGGTGACGAGGAACCAGATCGCCGCCGCGCTGAGCGCGAACAGCACCACCGCGCGCAGCCGCACGCCGGCGTCGTCGCGCGCGGCGAGCGATGCCGGTGCGCCGGCGTTCGTGGCGACCGGCGCGCCTGCCCGCCCGGCATCGGCGAGCTTGTCGCCGGTGATCATCGGGCGCACCAGGTTCTTGCGGCGGAAGAGGGCGTACCAGGCGATCGCCGCCAGGTGCAGCCCGACCAGCAGGAACAGCACCAGCTCGCCGCGATGGTGCAGGCCAGTCAGCAGGTCGCTGAACTCCTTGCTGACGAAGCGCGCCAGCGGACCCTCGCTCGCGATGTCGTCGTTCGAGAACAGCCCGAGCGTCGGCTGCACGAGCAGGAACGCGATCATCGCGAAGACCGACAGGCTGCCCAGCGGGTTGTGACCGGGCGAGTCCGGCTCGCCGGCAGCGGCTCGCGCGCCGGTGGCGGGCGGCGACGCCGCGCCGGCCACCGCGGCGCCGCCTCGCAGGTACGCGAGGATCCGGGCAGGACCGTACAGGAAGCTCGAGAAGCGCGAGTAGCGGTCGCCGAACAGCCCCCAGAGAATCCGGAACACGATCAGCGCGAGCGTGGCGTAGCCGAAGCGGAAATGCCATTCGACCCAGTTGCCGCCGACCTGGATCGTGACGAAGGCGCCGACCACGCAGATCACGAGCGCCCAGTGAAAGAGGCGCAGCGGAAGGTCCCAGACGCGGATGGCAACGGCAGGCTTCATGGCAGTTCGACCTCGGTATCGTCCTTCGTCTTCACCGGCTTGAGCAGGTCCTCGCGCTTCACGCCGAGCCACATCGCGATCGCGGCCGCGACGAACACCGACGAGTAGATCCCGAACAGGATGCCGATCGTCAGCGCGAGCGCGAAATAGAACAGCGTCGGGCCGCCGAAGAGCAGCATCGAGAGCACCATCATCTGCGTCGATCCGTGCGTGATGATCGTGCGCGAGATCGTGCTGGTGATCGCGTGGTCGAGCACCTGCGGCGTGGTCATCAGCTTGGCCTTGCGCTCGCGGAACTTCTCGCGCACGCGGTCGAAGATCACCACCGATTCGTTGACCGAGTAGCCGAGCACCGCCAGCACCGCCGCCAGCACCGACAGCGAGAACTCCCACTGGAACGCCGCGAAGAAGCCGAGGATGATCACGACGTCGTGCAGGTTGGCGATGATCGCCGCGACCGCGTACTTCCACTCGAAACGGATCGACAGGTAGATCATGATGCCGACGATCACGACGAGCAGCGCGAGCGCGCCGTCGGTCGCGAGTTCCTGCCCGACCTGCGGGCCGACGAACTCGTTGCGGCGCTTCTCGACCTTCGGGTCGATCTCGCGCAGTGCGCTCATGACGCGATCGGCCTGCTGCTCGGAGTTGACGCCTTCCTTGAGCGGCAGCCGGATCAGCACGTCGCGCGACGAGCCGAAGTTCTGCACCTGCGAATCGGTGAAACCGAGCGCCTCGATCGCGTCGCGGGTCTTTTCGAGATCGGCCGGGCCGGCGTACGCGACCTCCATCACGGTGCCGCCGGTGAACTCGATCGACAGGTGCAGGCCGCGGGCGGCGAGGAAACCGACCGCGGCGACGAAGGTGAGCGCCGAGATCAGGTTGAAGATCAGCGCGTGGCGCATGAACGGGATGTCGCGCCCGATGCGGAAGAACTCCATGATCAGGCTCCCGCCTTGGTGGCGCCGCCCTTGCCGCCGGCGCCGGGCTTCCAGATCTGGCCGATGTCGAGCTTGACCAGCTTCCTGCGCCGACCGTACCAGAGCGCGACCAGGCCCCGCGACACGAACACCGCCGAGAACATCGAGGTCAGGATGCCGAGCACGTGCACGATCGCGAAGCCCTTGACCGGTCCCGAGCCGAACGCGAGCAGCGCCACGCCGGCGATCAGCGTCGTGATGTTCGAGTCGAGGATGGTCGCCCACGCGCGGTCGTAGCCGTTGGTCAGCGCGACCTGCGGCGTCGCGCCCGCGCGCAGTTCCTCGCGGATGCGCTCGTTGATCAGCACGTTGGCGTCGATCGCCATGCCCAGCGTCAGCGCGATCGCGGCCATCCCGGGCAGCGACAGCGTCGCCTGCAGCAGCGACAGCAGCGCCACCAGCAGCAGCAGGTTGAAGCCCAGCGCGAGCGTCGAGATCAGCCCGAACAGCGTGTAGTAGAGCGTCATGAACACTGCGATCATCAGGAAGCCCCAGCCGACCGAGTGGAAGCCCTTCTGGATGTTCTCGGCGCCCAGGCTCGGGCCGATCGTCCGCTCCTCGATGATGTCCATCGGTGCGGCGAGCGCGCCCGCGCGAAGCAGCAGCGCGAGGTCGTTAGAGTTCTGCGGCGAGCCCATGCCGGTGATCTGGAAGCGCGAGCCGAGCTCGGACTGGATCGTCGCGACCGTCAGCACCTCGCCGCGGCCCTTCTCGAACAGCACCACGGCCATCGGCTTCTTGATGTTCGCGCGGGAGACCTCGCGCAGCCGTCGCCCGCCGGCGTCGTCGAGGTTCACCGCGACGGCGGGCTGCTGGTTCTCGTCGAAGGTCGCGTTCGCGCCGGTGAGCTGCTGGCCGGTGAAGATCGGCTCGCGCTTCAACACGACCGGCGCGCCGCGCCCCTGCTTGAAGAGCTCCGACCCGAAGGGCACGGCGCCCTGGCCGAGCACCGCCTGCGAGGCTTCCGCCGACAGGTCGACGAGACGCGCCTCGAGCGTCGCCGTGCGCCCGAGGATGCCCTTGGCCCGCGCGGTGTCCTGCACACCCGGCAGCTGCACGACGATCCGGTCGACGCCCTGGCGCTGGATCACCGGCTCGGCCACCGCGAGCTCGTTCACGCGATTCGACAGGGTCGTGATGTTCTGCTGCACCGATTCGTCGATGAAGCGCCTGAGCGCCGCCTCCTTGAAGCGCACGCTCAGCTTCGGCGCGGCGTCGGTGCCGGTCGGGACGATGCCCATGTCCGGCATCGCGGCGGTCAGCACGTCGATCGCCCGCTGCCGGATCGCGTCCTCGCGAAAGTCGATTGTGACGGTGTCGCCCTTCTGGTCGATCCCCGAGTGACGCACGTTCTTCTCGCGCAGCAGGCTGCGGATCTCGCTCGCGGTCTGCTCGGCCTTCTTGTCGATCGCGGACTGCGTGTCGATCTGCATCAGGAAGTGCACGCCGCCCCGAAGATCGAGGCCCAGGTACATCGGCAACGCGCGCAGCGAGGTGAGCCAGTCGGGCGAACTCGACAGCAGGTTCAGCGCGGTGATGTACGTCGGGTCGGCGGGGTCGGTGTTCAGCGCCTTCTCGAGCACCTCCCTGGCCTTGAACTGCACGTCGGTCGACGCGAAGCGCAGCTTGACCGAGGCCGGATCGCGCACGACGCCGGTCGCCTCGATGCCCGCCGCCTTCAGCGCCGCGAGTGCGCGCGCCTCGAGCGCGTCGTCGACCTTCACCGTGGCCTTCTGGCTCGAGATCTGCACCGCCGGGGATTCGCCGAAGAAGTTCGGCAGCGTGTAGACGAGCCCGAAGGCCAGCGCGAGCGCGATGACGACGTATCGCCAGACTGGATATCGTGTCACTCGGGTTGCCTTCTCATGGTTGCGTGCCGCGATCCGCGGCACCCTCGTTCGATGAAGCGCGCACCGGCCGGCGTTCGCGTCCGATCCGATGCCACTGCGCCGGCGGTGACGGTGCTTCGTGCCGTCTGGCCGGCCCGCATCCCCCAGGGGGAGGCGCCGAAGGCGAGTACGCCCCGGCTAGATCGCCTTGATCGTGCCCTTGGGCAGCAGCACCTGTACCGACGCCTTCTGGAAGTGCATCTCGACCGGCTGGTTGCCGGCCTGTGCGACCTCGACGGTGACGTACGCATCCGACACCTTGGTGATCTTGCCGACCAGCCCGCCGCCGGTGATGACCTCGTCTCCCTTCTGGAGCGATTCCATCATCGCCCTGTGTTCCTTCGTGCGCTTCATCTGCGGGCGGATCATCAGGAAGTACAGCACGACGAACATCAGGATGATCGGCAGGAAACTCAGCAACGGGTTTTCTGCGCCGCCTGCTGCCTGGGCGTAGGCATTGGAAATGAACACGTCTGGGACCCCCCGGATTAGGAACCCGCGATTATACCGGCCGGGTTTCGTTCGACTGCGGGCGGGCGGGGCCGTCCGGGGGGCTCTCGCCGGCTCAGGCGGTGCCGGGCTTGCGGGCGCCGGCGACGGCGCGCCACAGCGGCGGGCCGAGCAGCAGCAGTGCCGCGATCGCCAGCAGCGTCGCCGAGCCGGGACGCTCGAGCAGCACGGCTGGATCGCCCTGGCTGATCGACAGCGCGCGCCGCAGCTGCTCCTCGGCCATCGGCCCGAGGATCATGCCGACGATCAGCGGCGCGGTCGCGAAGTTGTATCGGCGCATGAAGTAGCCGACGACCCCGATGCCGTACAGCAGGAACACGTCGAAGGTCGACTGTCTCATGCCGTACACGCCCATGCCGGCGAACAGCAGGATGCCGGCGTAGAGCATCGGCCGCGGGATGGTCAGCAGCCTGACCCACAGCCCGACCATCGGCAGGTTCAGCACCAGCAGCATCACGTTGCCGACGTAGAAGCTCGCGATCAGTCCCCAGACGAGGTCGGCGTTGTTGACGAAGAGCAGCGGACCGGGCTGCAGCCCGTACTGCTGGAACGCGGCGAGGAGGATCGCCGCGGTGGCCGAGGTCGGCAGCCCGAGCGTCAGCAGCGGCACCATCGTGCCGGTCGACGCCGCGTTGTTCGCGGCTTCCGGGCCGGCGACGCCTTCGATCGCGCCCTTGCCGAACTCGTCGGGCGTGCTGCAGAGCTTCTTCTCGACCGCATACGAGATGAAGGTCGGGATCTCCGAGCCGCCTGCAGGGATCGTGCCGAAGGGGAAGCCGATGGCGGTGCCGCGCAGCCACGGCTTCCACGAGCGCTTCCAGTCCGCCTTCGTCATCCAGATCGAGCCCGACATCGATTCGAGACGGTCGGCGACCCCGTTCGCCTTCGCGACGAGGTACAGCGTCTCCCCGACCGCGAAGAGGCCGACCGCGACGGTGACGACCTCGATGCCGTCGAGCAGCTGCGGTACACCGAACGCGAATCGCGGCGTGCCCGTCTGGTTGTCGATCCCCACGAGGCCGACCGCGAGGCCGACGAACAGGCACGCGAGTCCGCGCAGCATCGACTCGCCGAGCACCGCCGACACGGTGACGAAGGCGACGACCATCAGCGCGAAGTACTCGGCGGGCCCGAGCTTCAGCGCCAGTTCGACGATCAGCGGCGCGAGCAGCGTGACGAGCACCGTCGCGATCGTGCCCGCGACGAAGGAGCCGATCGCGCTGGTCGACAGCGCCGGCCCGGCCCGGCCGCGCTTGGCCATCTCGTGGCCTTCCATCGCGGTGATGATCGTCGCGCTCTCGCCGGGGGTGTTCAGCAGGATCGAGGTGGTGGACCCGCCGTACATCGCGCCGTAGTAGACGCCGGCGAACATGATCAGCGCGCCGGACGCGTCGAGCTTGGTGGTGAGCGGCAGCAGCAGCGCGATCGTGACCGCCGGCCCCAGGCCGGGCAGCACGCCGATCGCCGTGCCCAGCGTCACCCCGAGCAGGCACCAGAGGAGGTTCTGCACGCCGAGCGCGACCGAGAAGCCCGCCATCAGCGCCGAGAAGATGTCGCCCATCGCGTCCCCGTGCCGGGCTCAGACCTGAGGCAGGCCGAGCACGCCGGCCGGCAGGTTGATGTTCAGGCCGGCGGCGAACAGCAGGTAGACCGCGCCGGCGACGACGAGGCCGGCGAGCAGGTCGCGAAGCACGCGGCGGCTGCCGAAGCCGCGGGCGACCATCGCGAACAGCAGGGTGGAGGCCAGCACGAAGCCGGCGCGCTCGACCAGCAGCCCGTATGCGAGGATCGCGGCGGATACCCACAGGAAGCCGGGCCAGTCGAATCCGGCCGCGCGCTCGGCGGGTTCGTCGACGTCGTCGAAGCCGCTGTGCCACGCCTGCCAGGTGAGCAGCACGCCGAGCAGCGTCAGGCCGATGCCGACGACGAGCGGCATCGCACCGGGCCCGACACCCGCATAGCCGGCCTCGATCGGCAGCCCTGCGCCGGCGTACAGCACGCCGACGCCGAACAGCGTCACGACGACGCCGGTGGCGACCTGGCCTGCTGCCGGCCGATACGGCATCGCTACTTCTTCTTCACCATGCCGAGTTCGGACAGGATCTCGGTGATCCGCGCGGTGTCCTTCTGGATGTAGGCGCCGTACGCGTCGCCCGGAAGCCAGACGCCGGTCCAGTTCTTCTCCTTCAGCGTCTTCTGCCACGCGGGGCTGTCCACGCCGGCCTTCACCGTCCGGATCAGCTCGTCGCGCTGCGCCGCACTGATGCCGGGGGCGGCGAACACGCCGCGCCAGTTCGCGAGCTCGACGTCGATGCCCTGTTCCTTGAGCGTCGGCACGTCGATGCCCTGTTCGCGCGCCGGCGACGAGATGCCGATCGCCCGCATCTTCCCGCTCTGGATGTGCTGCTCGAACTCGCTGAAGCCGGAAATGCCTGCCGTCACGTGGCCGCCGATGATCGACGCGACCGCGTCGCCGCCGCCCTTGAACGGCACGTAGTTGACCTTGCTGGCGGCCAGCCCGGCCGACTTGGCGATCATCGCCGCGAGGATGTGGTCGGTGCCGCCGGCGCTGCCGCCGCCCCACGAGACGCTGCCCGGGTTCGCCTTCAGTTTCTCGACGAGTTCCTTCATCGACTTGATCGGAGAGTTGCCGGGCACGACGATGACCTCGTATTCGGTCGTCAGCCGCGCGATCGGCGTGACCATCGACAGGTTGACCGGAGAGCCGCTGGCGACGATGCCGCCGACCATCACCATGCCGCCTATCATCAGCGCATTCGGGTCGCCCTTCGCGGTATTGACGAACTGCGCGAGGCCGATCGTGCCGGCGGCGCCGCCCTTGTTGTCGTACTGCACGCTCTTGACCGCATTGGCGCCCTGCATCGCCGCACCGAGCGCGCGCCCGGTCGAGTCCCAGCCGCCACCGGGGTTCGCCGGGATCAGGATCTTGACGCTGTCGAGCGCCAGTGCCGGTGCCGCTGCGCCGAGGCCTGCGGCGATGCCGGCGGCTGCGACGGCTGCACGCGCGAGGCGACGCCGGGAGGTGAAGAAGGGATTCATCGTGTCTGCTCCGTGAGTGTCGTGGACGACGGCTGGCCCGCCGGGGCCGGCGGGGCGCGCCCGGACGGGACCTCGCGCAGAGAGCAACGACAGCGTGCGCCGGACCACCGGGCGGTCGTGCGCGGCAGCATAGCATGAGGTCACGGCGCTATCGCGTGCGGTTCGGCGTCGTCGAGACCGAAGCGCGCGTGCAATGCGCGCAGCGCGGCCTCCAGGTGCTGCAGGAAGACGCCGGCGGCGGCGGTCGTGACCTGGCCGCTTCGCTGGTAGATGCAGCTGCCCGAGCGCGCGGCGGCGTCGCCCAGCGCGTGCCAGCACAGGACCCCGCGCTCGACGTCGTCGGCGACGTTCTCGGGGATCAGCACGCCGATGCCGGCACCGCCGGCGATCAGCCGCCTCACGAGCGGGATCGACGTCGTCTGGACCGCGGCGCTCACCGCGCGCCGGCCCTGCGCGCCGATCTGCTCGACCATCGCCCGCAGCTCGGTGTCCTTGGACATCAGGATCAGCGGGTACTCGAGGCAGTCGCGAAGGCGCAGCGGCGCCCCACCGGCGGCGTGCCGCGACAGCGGGTGGCCGGGCGGGTACACCGCGCCCAGGCACTGGGCGAACGCGCGCGCGACGACGACCCCGGGTGGCACCTTGCGCCTCAGGCAGAAGCCGAAATCGACCTCGCCGCTCGCGACCCAGCGCACGATGTCCTCGCCGCTGCCGGTTCGCACCTCGTAGGTCAGGCCGGGGTAGCTGTCCATCGTCGATCGGATCACCTCGGGCAGCAGCTGCTCGGCCGAGGAGTTCGTGACTGCGAGGTGGATGTGGCCGCGCCGCAGCGAGCGCATCTCCTCGATCGACGCGAGCGCGTTGTCGTAGTCGCGCTGGCATCGGCGCACCGTCGCGACCAGCAGTTCGCCGGCGGCGGTCAGCCGCACGCCGCGCGGCAGGCGATCGAACAGCGGGATGCCGACGTCGGCCTCCAGGTTGGCGATCTGCTGCTGGACGGCCGCCGGCGTGAGGTGCAGCGTGCCGGCCGCCTTGCGGATCGAGCCGCGGCGCGCGACCTCGTCGAAGCAGCGAAATGCCCGCGAGATGGCCGTCATGAATCCGTCCGATGAACGAAGGGGGCCACAGTGTATGGAATAAGTTGACGATACGTCAAAATCGATTTGCTTCTCTTGACGGAGGAATCGACGTAGATTCATGAAAGACCAGACGCAGGGACATCGCGCGATGACACTGGACCAGACCACGATCCGACGACGCGGCGCCGGGCTCGTCGGCGTGGACGAGCACCGGACCGAAGGGGGCTGCACGCTGATCGCACCGTTGACCGCCGAGGGTCGCGTGTACCTGATCGACATTCGCGGCGAGGTCGTGCACCAGTGGCAGGCCGCCACCCGCCCAGGGCGGCACGCGGTGCTGCTGCCCAACGGCAACCTCGGCTACAACGGCGTGCATCCCGATTCGCCCGACCTCTACGCCGCGTGGCCGCTGTGGCACGGGGGCCTCTTCCAGGAGATCACGCCGTCCGGCACCGTCGTGTGGGAGCACGCCGATCCCGCGCACCACCACGACGCCCGCTGGCTGGCCAACGGCAACCTGCTCTACACGACCGCCGAGGCGTTGCCGCCGGACATCGCCGCGCGCATCACCGGCGGCAGCGCGAAGCGCGACCCCGCCGACGGGCGACTGTTCGGCGACGTCGTGAAGGAGGTCGACCGCCGCGGGCGCACGGTCTGGACCTGGCGTGCCTGGGAGCACCTCTCGCCGGAGGCCTATCCGATCCTGCCGTTCTTCGACCGCTTCCATTGGCCGATGATCAACGGCGTGAACCTCACGCGCGACGGGCTGGTGCTGATGAGCCTGCGTACCACCTCCGGCCTGATCGCGGTCGATCGCGCGAGCGGCAGGACCGCGTGGCAGGTCGGTCCCGACGTGCTGTCGGGCCAGCACACGCCCGAGGAAGTCGACGACGGCCGCATCCTCGTGTTCGACAACGGCAATTTCCGGCACGGCTCGTCGACGCCGTTCTCGCGCGTCGTCGAGCTCGATCCGGCGACCCGGGCGGTCGCCTGGGAATACGCCGATCCGGTGCGACCCGCGTTCTTCTCGGCGTTCATGGGCGGCGCGCAACGCCTGGCCGGCGGCAACACGCTGATCACCGAATCGGCGACCGGGCGGCTGTTCGAGGTCACGCCGTCGCTCGAGGTGGTCTGGGAGTACGTGATTCCCTGGTTCGCCGAGTACACCGGCGCGGCCGCGCGCTGCGCGACCGGCGAGACCAACAGCGTGTTCCGCACCCACCGCTACCCGCGCGAGCAGATCGCGTGGCTCTGAGCCGCGGGGCCTGAGGGCGTGGCGATGGCCAGCGTCGGACGCATCGGCACCGTCGCGTTCTCGCTGCTGCTCGCGCTCGCGACCTGGTGGGGGGTGTCGGCGTCGGGCTGGGTGAGCACCGATCTGCTCCCGACGCCACCGATGGTGTGGGCCGCGGCGCTCGAGATGCACCACGACGGGGTGCTGTGGGCCGACCTGCGGGTGTCGCTCGCTCGCGCGGCGATCGGCTTCCTGATCGGCGCGTCGCTGGGCGTCTCGATCGGCCTGTGCACCGCGCGCCTCGCGGTGGTCAACCTGCTGCTCAATCCGCTGCTTTCGCTGCTCAGGCCGGTGCCGGCGATCGCGCTGGTGCCGCTCGCGATCGTGTGGTTCGGCATCGGCGAAGGATCGAAGCACTTCGTCATCGCGTACACGGTCTTCCTCGCGGTCTGGCTGAATACGCACCACGGCGCGAGCGAGGTTGCCGTCACCTACATCCGCGCGTCGCGTTCGCTCGGCGCGTCGCGGCTTCGCGAGTTCGTCGAGGTGGTCGTGCCGGCCGCCGCGCCGCACATCGTCGCCGGGCTGCGCATGGGCGCGGCGCTCGCGTTCCTGAGCCTCGTCGCCGCCGAGCTGTCGGGCGCCTCGGCGGGCATCGGGTACCGGATCCAGGAGGCGCGCCAGTACATCCGCACCGATCGGATGATCGTCGGCCTGATCGAGCTCGGCGCACTGGGCGCGTTGCTCGACCTGCTGTTCCTGCGCGTCGCGCGACGCGTCGTGCACTGGGAGCACGGGTGAGCGCCGCCGATGCCGCGCAGCCGGCGCATCGCGGCGAGGTCGTGATCGACGCGGCGGCCGTGAGCTACCGCGACCGGCGCGGCGCCGTCGTCGACGCGCTCGCCCCCACCTCGCTGCGCCTGGAACCGGGCTCGTTCACCTCGCTGATCGGCCCTTCGGGCTGCGGCAAGTCGACGCTGCTGAACGCGGTCGCGGGCTTCGTTGCGCTCACCTCGGGCAGCATCCGGGTCGACCGGCGGACCGTGTCCGCGCCCGATCCCGCGGTCGGGGTGGTGTTCCAGCAGTACGCGCTGTTCCCCTGGCTGACGGTGCTCGGCAACGTGCAGTTCGGGCTGAAGCGCCTGCCGATCGGCCGCGTCGAACGCCGCGAGCGCGCGATCGCGGCGCTGGAGGAGGTCGGCCTCGCGTCGCGCGCCGCCAGCTTTCCCGGGCAGCTGTCGGGCGGCATGCGCCAGCGCGTCGCGCTGGCACGCACGCTCGCGCCGAATCCGCACGTGCTGCTGATGGACGAGCCCTTCGGCGCACTCGATGCGCAGACCCGGCTGTCGATGCAGGACCTGCTGCTTCGCATCTGGGAACGGCACCGCACGACGGTGTTGTTCGTGACGCACGACGTCGACGAGGCGCTGCTGCTGTCCGACCGGGCCGAGATCATGTCGGCGGCGCCGGGACGCATCACCGATTCGCTCGTCGTCGACTCGCCTCGCCCGCGGTCGGTCGAGACGATCGACGAAGCCCACCTGCGCCAGCGCAACCGGATCATGGCGCTGCTGCGCCACCCCGACGCGCCCGCTCACTGACGACCACCCGAAGGAGCATGTCCATGTACCGTATCTCGTCGAACGATCCCGTGTCCGCCGCCCGGCGCCGGCCGGTGCGCCGGCGCCGCGCCGTGCTGGCCTGCGCGCTGATCCCGGCGATCGCCGCGATCGCCGCGTTCGCTACGTCGACGCCCGCGTTCGCGCAGTCGCGCACCAAGGTCGTGATGGGCTGGTCGCGCACGCCGGACGTGCCGCAGATCGCCGAGGCGCAGGAGAAGGGGCTGTGGAAGCAGCGTGGGCTCGACGTCGACATCGTGCCCTTCGCGACCGGCCGGGATGCCTTCGAGGCGCTGCTCGGCGGGCAGCTCGACTACGCGGTGATGGCCGAGTTCCCCGCCGTGACCGGCGCATTGCGCAGGCAGAAGTTCGGCGTGCTCGCGGTGCTGTCGAAGTACCAGGCGCTTCGGGTGATCGCGAAGTCCCCGGCGCCCACGGATTTCGCCGCGCTCGACGGAAAGAAGATCGGCGTGACGGTGGGCACGAACATCAACTTCGTGCTCGCCAATGCACTGAAGACGCGCAACGCGAAGGCGGAGCTCGTCAACGTCGCGCCGCCCGACCTGATACCGGCGCTGGTACGCGGCGACATCGCCGCCGGCGCGCTGTTCCCCTCGGCCTACGCGGCGGCGAAGCGCGCGCTCGGCGACCAGTACCAGGAGATCATGCTGCCCGAGGCGCGTGCCGCGTTCGTGCTGGTGGCGAGCGCCCGCGTGCTCGACGACGAGGCGCTGCATCGCAAGGTGCTCGAGGGGCTGCTCGAGGGTGAGAAGTTCGTCGTCGCCGACCCGAAGGCGAGCCAGGAGGTGTCGGGGCGCTACGTCGGCAACGCGATGCCGCTCGAGACCGTGCGCGCGCAGTGGCCGCTCTACGAGTACCGGGTGCAGCTCGACCGCGCGACGCTCGACTGGATGGTCGCCGAGGGACGGTGGCTGGTCGAGCGCGGCGCGGTGAAGAACGTCGAGGCGAACGAGGCGCTGATCCGCTCGGTCTTCCGGACGGCGCCGCTGAAATCGCTCGCGCCGGAGCGCGTCAGTCTCGACTGACGCCGCCCGCGTCGGGCGCCGTGTGGGCGTCGGCCGCTTCCTCGCGCGAGAACACGAGCGCCGAGGCGAGCCCCAGCACTGCGCCCAGCGCGACGGTCGAGCCGATCATCGACAGCAGCGGCGCCGACGACCAGGAGAGCAGCGCGAACGCGATGACGGTCGCGGCTGCGGCGAGCACCACCGACAGGCTCACCTTGCGACGCTGGGCGCAGTCGGCCGGCAGGCTCGCGAAGAACAGCGTGTAGTTCGACGCGACGCCGACGACCAGCAGCATCGCGACGAGGTGGAACACCGACAGGCTGCCGGCGCCGAGCACGAGCGCGCCCGCCGTCAGCACGACGGTTGCCGCGAGCGATGCCACCATCGACGCGACCGCGGCCGCGCGGCGCAGGCGCAGCGCAAGGATCAGCACGATGCCGGCCGCGCCGGCGAGCGCGGTCACGAGCGCCTTGTGTCGGTAGACGGCGACGAGCGACTCGACCTCGCGCTGCAGGTCGAGCATCGAGACGCCGGGCACGCCGGCGGTGCCGACCAGCGTCTGCACGTCGACCGGCGCCGGCGTCGCCGGTGACGATGTCGACGTCGATGGCGATGACGCTGCGCGCTGCAGCAGCACGAGCACGTCGACGCCGTCGGCCGATCGCACGATCTGGCCGGCGAGCCAGCTGCCGATGATCGTGCCGTCGTAGTCCGCGAGCGTCATCGGTCCGCGCTCGCGCGTCGCCTGCACCGCGGCGACGAAGGGCTCGAGCGCGGCTGCACGCAGCTTCGTGCCCGCGACCGCGGTCTCGATCCGTTCGCGCAGCAGCTCGGGCGCAGGCAGCGCGGCGAGCCGCGCTGCCTGCGTCGCCCGGCTCGGCAGCCACCGTGCCGGATCCGAGAACCGCGCGAGTTCGCCGGCGGCGACGCGCGCCTCGAGCGCCGGACGGATCGCCTCGACGCGCTGCAGCGCCTGCTCGAGGTCGTCGCCGTGCACGACGAGCACCGTGCGCAGGTCGGGCTGTCCGATCGCGGTCCGCCACGCGAGATCGCGCGCGGTCTCCTCGACGCTCGCCGACGACAGCGCGTCGAGTCCGTCCTGCCAGAGCGGGGCGTCTCGCCAGTGGAGCCAGGCCAGCACCAGCAGCACGAGGCCCACCACCGGCCAGCGCAGCACCGTCGCGCGGCGGGCGACGCCGGGCAGCGCGGCGGCGGCACCGACGGGCTCGCGCGGCGCGGTGCCGTCGAGCAGCGCCGGCACCAGGAAGCGCGTGCTGACGGCGGCGACGCCGAGCCCGACGATCGAGAACACGCCGAGCTGCTGCAGGCCCTGGAAGCCCGACAGCACCATCGCCGCGAAGCCGATCATCGAGGTCAGCACCGCGAGCCACAGCTTCGACCAGAATCGCGGGGCCGGGCGGCCGCCGTCTTCGCGCTGCACGAAGGCGTAGATCACGTAGTCGACCGCTTCGCCGAGCAGCGTGACGCCGAAGCCGATCGTCGTCGCGTGGACGGCGTCGTAGGCGAGCCCGACCGCGGCGAAGCCCGCGACGGCGCCGCTCGCGACCGGAAAGAGCGCGAGCGGCAGCACCCGCGGGCTTCGCAGCGCCCACAGCAGCAGGCTCGCGATCAGCGCGAGCGCGAGCAGCACCAGCGCGACCGACTCGCCGCCGATCGCCTGCTGCGAGCGCGCGTTGAAGTAGCCCGCGCCGGCGAACTCGACGACCGGTGGCGCCACGCCCGCCGGCCAGTCGCGCAGCACCGCCCGTGCCTCGGCGCGTGCCTGCGCGATCGTCGCATCGACCGCGGCGACGTCGGCGCCGCCGGCGGTCGTCTCGAAGACGAGCAGCGCGGCGCGCCCATCGGGGCCGAACCACACGTCGCCGGCGTTTCGCGGCACGCCGAGCGAGGCCGACGCCTGTGCGAGCAGGCGCAGGGATTCGAGCGTCGGGTCGGCGGCGGCGATGCCGCGGACCGCCGCGCCACGCGCCGACACCAGCTCGGCCTGCAGCCGCTCGAAGGCGGCGCGCAGCGCATCGACCGAGAACGATCCGGCGGTGACGCCCGGGCTGAGCAGATAGCGTGCGCCGAACACGCGCTCGCGCTCGGCCGCGTGCCAGGCCGGGTCGCCGTTGCTCGCCCACGCGATCGTCTCGAGCCGCGCGAGCCGCCCGCGCAGCGCCTGGCTCGCGTCGACCAGCGCGGC
Organism: Lautropia sp.; assembly: GCA_050248115.1. GTDB lineage: Bacteria > Pseudomonadota > Gammaproteobacteria > Burkholderiales > Burkholderiaceae_E > Lautropia. The sequence goes on along the minus strand of JBFWSZ010000001.1, from coordinate 416,546 downwards.
GCTCGCCGCGGCATCGGGCACGCCGTCGCCTTCGAGCCGAAGCCCGACGACGACCAGCCGCGTCGACGCGCCGTCTCTCAGCTGGTCGACCAGCAGCCGCTGCCGGGCATCGGCCGGACCGGGCAGGAAAGCGGTCACGTCCGCCGTGACGCGCGTGTGCGCGATCTGCGCCAGCGCGAGCGCGCACAGCGCGGCCCACAGCAGCCAGCGCCACCCCGGCGTCGCCGCGCGCGCGAGCACTACCGGGGCGGCGCCGCGGGCGGTTTCAGCAGCACCGAAAGCGTCTCGACGTCGCCGGCACCGTCGGTGGTCTCGATGCGCTGGATCAGGCCGTTCGCGCCGGACGCGACGATCCGCTGCACGGCGGCCTGCACCTTGAGGCGCTTCGGGGTCAGCACGAGCGTCCAGTCCGCGACGTCGCCGCGGACCGCGATGTCGAAGTGCTCGCGCAGCGGCGTCGGGTCGCCGGCGAACACGGCACGCAGGCCTCTCGCGTAGGCCGCGAGCGACGGGTCGTCGGCGACGCGCAGTTCCTCGGCCGGCGAGCCGGCACGTTCGATCCGCACCGCCTCGTCGGTGATCGTGACCCGCTCGTCGAGCGGGGTGCGCGTGTGCTTCTCGATCCTGCCGTTCGGATCGACGCTGAGCGTGCCACGCGACTCGACCGGCGTCGACAGCAGCCCGGACGCCTTGCTCGCGTGGAACGGCGCCGCCACGAGCGGCGTCCGGGCGACGCTGGCGAGGATTGCCGCGAGCCGGTCGAGGGCCTTCGTGTCGGTGCCGGGGGCAGGGGCAGGGGCTGGGGCTGGAGAGGGGGCTGGAGGGCGAGCTGGGCCGTCGGCGGCGCGCGCCGCGTCGCCAACCGCCATCGCCGCCAGTGCCATCGCCATCGCCATCGCCATCGCCATCGCCAATGCCAGCGCGGCGGCGCCCGCGGGCGCACGCCGACGCGCCGGTCGGGCGGGTCGCGCGTCGTGGGGGTGCAGGCGGCTCATCCGCGCAGTGTAGCCAATCCGCCGGGCCTGGCCGGTGATGGCGGCGGGCCCGCAAGGGCTGGGCGCGAACATTGCCGGGCAGCGTCACCCGCGTCCCCCCTTCGCATCCGTCATGCCCATCGACCAATGGCTGTTCGACAGCTGGAGCGTGCTCGCCCGTACCGTCGTCGTCGGCTGCCTGGGCTACGTCGCGCTGATCGTGTTCCTGCGCATCGCCGGCAAGCGCACGCTCGCCCGGATGAACGCGTTCGACATGGTCGTGACGGTGTCGCTCGGCTCGACGCTCGCCAGCGTGCTCGTCAGCAAGGACGTCGCGCTCGCACAGGGCGCGCTGGCGCTCGCGTTGCTGATCGGCCTGCAGTTCCTGATCACCTGGTCGAGTGTCCGGGTGCGCCGGGTGCGCAGCTTCGTCACCGGCGAGCCCACGCTGCTGCTGCGGGACGGGCGCTTCGCCGATCGCGCGATGCGCGCGGCGCGGGTCAATCGCGACGACGTGTATGCGGCGATCCGGTCGAGCGGGATTCCCGACATCGGGCGTGTCGGCGCGGTGGTGCTCGAGACCGACGGCTCGTTCAGCGTCATCGCCGCCGCCGACGGCATGCCGTCGCGGATCGTCGGACTCGAGCGCGCCGACGGCTGACGCGGCCAGGGGGCCGGCAGCCGGTTTGACCGTACGCGGCTGCCGGTCCATAGTCGCGGCTCGTCGCCGTGAACGGGAGGAGGCCGCACCGGATGTTCGACACCGTGATTCGACATGCAACCCTGCTCGATGGCTCGGGCGCGCCGGGCCGGCGCGCGTCGCTCGCCGTCGCCGGCACCCGGATCGTCGCGATCGGCGACGACCTGCCCGCCGGGCGCGAGGAGGTCGACGCCGATGGCCTGGCGCTGATGCCCGGCATCATCGACGGCCACACCCACTACGACGCGCAGCTGACCTGGGACCCGTTCGCCGACCCGTCGGTCGAGGTCGGCGTGACGACGGCCGTGATCGGCAACTGCGGCTTCACGATCGCGCCGTGCCGCGCGCCCGATCGCGGCCTCACGATGCGCAACCTCACGCAGGTCGAGGGCATGTCGCTCGCGGCGCTCGAGGCGGGAATCCGCTGGGACTTCGAGACGATCCCGCAGTACCTCGCGATGCTCGAGGGCGCCGGGCTCGGCGTCAACGTCGCCGCGTTCGCCGGGCACTCGGCGATCCGCACCTACGTGATGGGCGAGGCCTCGCACCAGCGCGCGGCGACCCCGGCCGAAGTCGCGCGGATGGCGGCGATCGTGCGCGATGCGATGGCGGCCGGCTGCATCGGCTTCGCCTCGTCCACCAACGAGCCGCACAACGGCTGGGGCGGCATCCCGATGCCCTCGCGCCTCGCGGACGAGGACGAACTGGTCGCGCTCACCCGTGCGATGGGCGAGGGCGGGCGAGGGGTGTTCATGCTCACCAAGGGCGCGACGACCTCGATCGCGCAACTCGAGCGGATCGCGCAGGCGAGCGCGCGCCCGGTGCTGATCGCGGCGCTGCTGCACAACGACAGGGCGTGGTCGCAGACCTTCGACGAGATGGACGCGATGGCGGCGGCGCGCGGGCGTGGACACCGGCTGATCCCGCAGGTGTCGGCGTGTCCGCTGACGATGGAGTTCACGTTGCAGTCGGCGTACCTGTTCGAGAGCATCCCGGCGTGGAGGCCGGCGATCAGTGCCTCGCACCAGACGCTGATGTCGCTCTACGCCGATCCGGCGTTCCGGGCCGCGGTCAAGGCCGACCTCGACCTGCAGCAGGGCAGGGGCCTGTTCAACGGTGACTGGCAGCGGCTGCACGTCGCGCAGGTCGTCGATCGCGCGCGCGCCGGCCTCGAGGGGGAATCGCTGGGCGCGCTCGCGGCGCGCGAGGGCGCCCATCCGCTCGACGCGATGCTCGACCTCGCGCTCGCCGAGTCGCTCGCGACGATCTTCACCGCGCAGCTTCGCAACACCGACGAGAAGGCCGTCGGGCGCATGGTCGCCGACCCGCACACGCACGTCGCGCTGTCCGACGCGGGCGCGCACCTGACCTTCATGTGCGACGCCGGCTACGGCCTGCACCTGCTCGGACACTGGTCGCGCGACCTGCGCGCGTTGCCGATCGAGCAGGCGGCGTACAAGCTCACCGGGCATCCGGCGGACCTGTTCGGCCTTGAGGATCGGGGTCGCCTCGCCGTCGGCATGGCCGCCGACCTGCTGCTGTTCGACCCGGCGACGGTTGCACGCGGACGGAACGAGCGACGCTTCGACCTGCCGGCGGGCGCCGACCGCCTGCGCGGCGGCGGCGTCGGTGTTCGCGGCGTCTGGCTGAACGGCGCGCGCGTCGTCGACGAGAGCGGACGCCGCGCCGATCCGCCGCGCGCAGGTGTGCTGCTGCGCGGCGGCGCTAGCCGACCCGGCAGCTGAGCCCACCGTCGACGGCCAGGCACTGGCCCGTGATGTAGGCTGCGTCGTCGGAGGCAAGGAATGCAGCCGCCATCGCGACGTCCCAGGCGGTGCCCATCCGCCCGGTCGGGGACAGCCTGTTGCGAGCCTCGACCATCTCCTCGCGCGACGCATACTGCCCGGCGATGGCCTGGTAGATGTGGGGTGTGTCCATCACCCCGGGCATGATCGCATTCGCCCTGATGCCGCGACTCGCGTACTCCATTGCGATGGCGACGGTCAGGTGATTGACGCCCGCCTTGCTCGCGTAGTAGGCGGGGTACGGATAGCCGGTGTAGCGGATCGCGGCGAGCGAGGAGATGTTGACGATCGCGCCGCGACCGGCCGCGAGCATCGTCGGCACGACGGCCTGGCAGCACAGCAGCACGCTCTTCAGGTTGACGTCCATCGCGAGCTGCCACTCGGCCTCGGTGATCTCGGCGAGGCGACCCATCGCCGGGAGCCCGACGTTGTTGTGCAGGACGTCGATCGTGCCGTACGTGGCGAGTGTCGCCGCGACGGCCTCGTCGATCCGGTCGCGGCGCGTCACGTCGCAGGCGAGCGCGATCGACTCGCCTCCCTCGGCTGCGATGAGCGACTGCGTGGCGCGGGCCGCGTCGATGTCGATGTCGATCGCGACCACGCGCGCGCCTTCGCGCGCGTACTGGACGGCGGCGGCCTTCCCGTTGCCCCATCCGGGGCCGACCGATCCTGCGCCGAAGACGACCGCGACGCGATCGGCAAAGCGTCGGGCGCGATCGATGCTTCGGCTCGGGGCGCCTTCGAGCGCGACGGGGGGCGTGTCGGCGGTCGTCGTGTCTTTGGTCGGTGTCATGATGTTCGATCGTTCGGCTGGGGTTGCGGTGGAGGGTTAGGTACGTGCGGGGCCAGTCTCGGGCGGGCGGTGGTCGCCGGCTCGCGGGCGACGACGGCAGCCATCGGCGTCATCGACCGCCGATCCGCCCGGGAAGCCAGAGCGAGATTGCCGGCACGTAGGTCACGAGCAGGACGACGGCGACCGCAGCGACGAAGAAGGGGAGCGCCTCCCGATTGACCTCACGCGGCGGCGCCTTGGCGATCAGCGCCGAGATCGACAGGCAGATCGCGACCGGTGGCGTGATCAGGCCGATCACCAGATTGATGCCGACGATCATCGAGAAATGGTAGGGATCGACACCGAACTTCGCAGCCACCGGGTACAGCACCGGGCAGAGCAGCACCAGCGCCGGGCCGTTCTCCATGAAGGTGCCGATCACCAGCAGCAGCGCGTTGACCATCAGGAGGAAGATCGCCGGCGACTGCGCGATGCCGAGCATCGCCTCCGCGATGCGCTGTGGCGCATTCTCGTACGCGAGGAACCACGAGACGATCTGCGCGCCGCCCAGGATCACGAGGATCACCGCGGTCGTGCGCGCCGATCCGACGAGCGCGCGCCAGACCTTGGCGAGCGTCAGTTCCCGGTGGATCACGAATCCCACGAAGAGCGCGTAGACGACCGCGGCCGCGGACGACTCGGTGACGTTGAAGACGCCGCTGCGAATGCCGCCGATCAGCAGGATCGGCATCGCCAGCGCCCACGCGGCGCGGCGGGCCGTGCGCGCGGTCTCGCCGCGGCCGGCCGACTCGTGGACCGGGTAGCCCCGTCGGCGCGAGATCAGCAGCGCGACGATCGCCATCGCCGCGCTGTACAACAGGCCCGGGACGACTGCCGCGAGGAACAGGCGCAGCGGCGACAGGTTGGTCAGCACGCTGATCAGGATGAACGTGATCGACGGCGGCACGATCGGACCGACGACGTTCGCGCATCCCGTCAGCGCGGCGGCGAAGCCCCGGTCGTACCCGGCACGCACCATCGCGGGAATCAGCACCTTGCCGAGCGCGCCGGTGTCCGCGACCGCCGATCCGGAGATGCCGGACATGAAGGTCGCCGACGCGACGTTGCTCAGGGCGAGCCCGCCACGGTAGCGCCCGAACAGGGCGTTGCAGAAATCGAGCAGTCGGTCGGTCATGCCGCCGATCGTCATCAGCTCACCGGCGAGCAGGAACAGCGGAATCGCCAGCAGAAGGAATCCGTCGATGCCGGTGTAGACCTGCTGCGGGATGATCATCAGATCGATGCCGCCGACGAACACGACGGCGATCGTCGCAGCCAGGATCAGCGCGAATGCGACCGGTACCGCGAGCAGCAGAAGCACGACCAGCGCGAGGACGAGCACCCCGAGAAAGGTCACCTGCGGCAGCTCCCGGGTGCTGCGCCGCGGCTCACCATTCGAGCGGTTCCATGCGAGGTGTTTCGCCGCCAGCGCGCGACAGCAGCAACTGCAGCGCGAGCAGCGCCGCGCCGACGCCGAGCGACGCGTAGGCCCAGCTCATCGGGATCTCGAGCGCCGGCGAATCCTGCGCGCCGTTGAGCAGCGCGTAGCGGGTGCCCGACCAGGCGAGCACGCCGGCGGCTGCCAGCAGGCACGCGTCCCGCACCCAGAGCAGCGCGGAGCGCGCCGCCGGACCGACGGCATGCACCAGCACCGTGACCGCGATATGGCCACCGCTGCGCAGGCACGCGGCGGTGCCGAGCATCGTGAGCCAGACGATCGCCATGCGCGCGACCTCCTCGCTCCACCCCGGCGCGCGACCGAGCACGTAGCGTCCGAAGATCTGCCAGATCAGCGACACGGTGATCAGCGCGAGCAACCCGCCGAGCACCCCGTCGAGCACGCGCTCGACGCGCTCGGCCCATTTGATGAAGGCGTTGCCGCGCCCCGGCGCCGGCTGCACGCTTCAGCGCACCGCCTGGAACTTCCTGACCCAGTCGGCGAGCTCGGGGAACTCCTTGCTGATCGGTGCGACCTTCGCCTGGAACGCGGCGTTGTCGACGGCCTGGAACTTCATGCCCTTCGACTCGAGCTGCTTGCGGTACTCGCCTTCCTTCGCGACCATCCGCTCGGTCGCTTCGAGCATCACGCGCTCGCCTTCGTCCTTCAGCAGCTTCTGCACGTCGGCAGGCAGCTTCTTGAAGCGCGCATCCGAGAAGATCCACGTCATCGCGCCGATCACGTGGCGCGTGTCGATCGCGTACTTCTGCACCTCGTAGAACTTCATCGACTCGATCACCTCGAGCGGGTTCTCCTGCCCGTCGACCACCCCCTGCTGCATCGACGTGAAGAGTTCGGCAACACCCATCGGGACGGGGCTCGCGCCGAGGTATTCCCAGGTCATGCGGTACATCTTGAGTGGCGGAACCCTGAGCTTGAGGCCCTTCATGTCGGCGAGCGAAGCGACCGGTTTGTTCGACGACAGCCAGCGTGCGCCGCGGTAGCCGGCGCCGATGATCCGGAACGAGGTCTTCGCGGCGACCTGCTCGATGAATTCGGCGCCGACCGGGCCGTAGTAGACCTTGCGGAAGTGATCGACGTCGCGGATCAGGTACGGGAAGGCCTCGATTCCGGGCAGGATGTTGTAGCGGTCGAGCGTGCCGATCGACTGGAGCACGATGTCGTTCGTGCCGATCTTCAGGCCTTCGATCGACTGGGGCCAGTCTCCGGTGGACCCGCTGTGTGCGATCTGGATCTTCACCTTTCCACCGGATTTCGACTCGACCGCCTTCGCATAGGCTTCGGCGGTTTCGTACCAGATGTTGCCGGGCGCATAGATGTGCGCCATCTTCAGCACGGTCTGTGCACGAGCCGGAGACTGCACGAGGCAGACGAGGGAAAGGGCGGCAGCGGCCAGCGCGATTCTGGCCGGGCGGATCGGGCGCATGTGCGTCTCCTTCGTGTGATGGATCTTCTACGGCGGCATGATAATCCGTATGACGAACACGGCGAACGCGTCGTGCCGATCTCGTGCTGCGAGTCATCCGCGAGGGCCTCGCCGTGGGTGTCCCGAGGCCTGGCTCCAGGCTGCCCACCGAGTTGCAGTCGCTGCGGCCGACCGGCTGACCCCGATCAGCCCCTCGGCATCGTCGCGTCCGTCGCTCCGGCCTGCGCGGGAGACTGCGCGGCGGGCGGCGCGCCGCCGAGGAACAGTCGCTCGATGTCGGGATCGGCGAGCAGTTCGGCCGCGGGTCGCTCCAGCACGCAGTGCCCGGACTCGAGCGCGATCGCGTCGTCCGCATAGCGCAGGGCGGTCTTGACGTTCTGCTCGACCATCAGCACCGTGGTACCCGTGTCGGTGAGTCGTCGAAGCAGTTCGAACACGTCCTTCACCACCAGCGGCGAGAGCCCGATCGACGGCTCGTCGATCAGCAGCACGCGCGGGCGCAGCAGCAGCGCACGGCCCACCTCGAGCTGCTTCTGCTCGCCGCCCGACAGCGACGAGGCCTGCGAGCCGATCCGCTCGCGCACGCGAGGAAACAGCGCGAGCACCTCCTCGATGCGCTCGCGTGCGGTCTTCATGCCCAGCGTGATCCCGCCGAGCTCGAGGTTCTCGTACACCGACAGGCGCCCGAAGAGATTGCGCCCCTGCGGCACGAAGGCGACGCCCTTCGCGAGCAGCTCGCGCGCGCTCGCACCGGCGAGCGGCTCGCCGTCGAGCAGGATGCGGCCGGACCGTACCTTCAGCAGGCCGAACAGCGTCTTGAGCACCGTCGACTTCCCGGCGCCGTTCGGACCGATCAGCAGCGTGATCGCACCGCGCCGCGCCTCGAAAGACAGGTCGTTGAGGATCACGAAGTCGCTGTAGCCGGCGCTGACGTGCTCGAAGCGGATCGCGGCGCGGCCACCGTCGGCGCCGCCGCCGGTGCGCGCGGTGTGCGCCACGGGGGCGGTCATGCCGACGGCCTCGCCGCCCGCGGCTCAATTGCCCAGGTATGCATCCAGCACCTCCCGATTGGCGCGGATCTCCGCCGGCGTGCCGATCGCCATCACCTTGCCCTCGACCATCACCATGATCCGGTGGCACAGCCCCATCACGAAGTCCATGTTGTGCTCGATCACGACGAAGCTCGCGGGGCTGTCGCCCCCGGCGCGCTGCCGGTTCAGGTCCTCGAGGCGCTCGCTGATGCCGCCGACGAGACTGGGGTTGACGCCTGCGCAGGGCTCGTCGAGCAGGATCAGCCGCGGCTGGGCCATGAACGCCATCGCGATGTCGACGAGCTTCTGCTGCCCGTAGCTCAGCGTGCCGGCAGGCTGGTCTGCAACGTGCCGGATGCGGAACCGGTCGATCAACGCGTCGGCGCGGGGCCCGAGTCCCGAGTCGCCGGGGGCGAAGATCCGCGACCACATCGTGCCGCGATGCTCCTGCGCGGCGACGATCAGGTTGTCGCGCACGCTCATCCGGCCGAACACCTGCAGCGTCTGGAAGGTCCGCCCCACGCCCCGATGCGAGAGCGCCTTCGGCGAGAGCCCGGTGATGTCCTTGCCGTCGAGCGCGATGCGACCGGCGTCGGGCGCGATCTGGCCGAGGATGCTGTTGAACAGCGTCGTCTTGCCCGATCCGTTCGGACCGATCACGCCGAAGATCTCCCCGGGCCGCACCGAGAACGACACGTCGTCGACCGCGCGGATCGCGCCGTAGGCCTTGCACAGGCCGCTCACCTCGAGCAGGGCCGGCGTGCTCACCGTGCACCGCCCGGCTTGCCGCCCACGTCTGCCGCGTCACGCGCGCGGGCAGTGCCGCCCGCGTGCGCGGCTGCCTGCGTCGCCGCCCGCGCTGCCGCTGCGCTGCGCTCGATCGCCGCCTCGCGGGCCTGTCGGCGCCGCCGGATCGCCTGCGGGATGCTCAGCAGCCCGTCGGGCAGCCACAGCATCAGCAGCACCACTGCGACGCCGAAGACGAACAGGTACCAGGCCTGTGCGAAGCGCAGCCACTCGGGCAGCAGCACGCCCACCGCCGAGCCGAGCATCGGGCCGAAGAAGTAGCCGGGGCCGCCGACGACGACCATCAGGTACATCATGATCGAGCCGCTGACCGCGAAGGGCGCCGGGTCGATGAACTCGACCAGCGGCGCGAACAGCGCACCGGCGACGCCGGCGTAGGCCGCGCCGATCGCGAAGGACATCAGCGTGTAGGCCTGGACGTCGACGCCCAGGCTCTCGGCGCGCACCGGGTTGTCTCGCAGCGCGGTGAACGCCTTCCCCCACGGCGAGCGCAGCAGCGCCCACAGCGCGAGCGCGAGCAGCAGCGTCACGCCCAGGATGAACCAGTAGTAGTGCAGCGACTTGTCGAGCGACACGCCGAGCAACTCGGGACGCGTGATGTTGTTGATGCCGAAGGTGCCGCCGGTGATCGCCTCCTCGTTGCGCATCACCAGCCACACGGCGGTGTTGAAGCCGAGCGTCGCGAACGCGAGGTAGATCGTCTGCACGCGCAGCGCAGGGAAGCCGAGGATCAGCCCGGTCACGAAGCAGCCGAGCACCGCGAGCGGCAGTCCGACCCAGAAGCTGATGCCGGCCTTCAGCAGGATCGCGACCGTGTACGCGCCGATGCCGAAGAACGCAGCGTGCCCGAGCGACTTCTGCCCGGCGTAGCCGACGGTCAGGTTGAGGCCCATCGTCGCGATCACGAACACGAGCCAGTAGCTGAACAGGTACACGCCGTAGCTCTTGAGCTGCGTGGGCACGAGGACGAGCAGCAGCAGGGCGACGACGACCGATGCCGCGACGCCTGCCCGCCCGACGCCGGGGCGCGTCATACCTTGCGCTCCACCGCGGTGCCGAGCAGGCCCTGCGGCTTGAACAGGATCACGACCATGAAGATGATCAGCGCGACCGCGTCCTTGTAGGCCGGCGAGACGTAGGCGGCGGCCAGGTTCTCGGCGACGCCGACGATCAGCCCGCCGAGCAGTGCACCGCGCGAGTTGTTGAACCCGCCGATGATCGCGGCGAAGAAGGCCTTCGTGCCCAGCGACTCGCCGATGTCGAACTTGGCGAGATAGGTCGGCGTGACCAGCAGCGCCGCCGCGCACGCGAGCACCGCGTTGATCGCGAAGGTGTAGAACACCATCCGCGGCACGTCGATGCCGAGCACCGTCGCGCTCTCGGTGTTCTGCGCGACCGCCTGCATCGCACGGCCGGTGACGGTCTTCGCCAGGAAGGCCTGCGTCGCGAACACCAGCGCGAGCGCGACGAGCAGCGTGCCCAGGTCGGCCATCGTGACGACGACGCCGCCGACCTGCACGAGCGTCTCGGAGAACAGGCCGGGGAAGGGGTGCGCCTCGGCGCTGTAGCCGGCGCGCACGCCGTTGCGCATCGCGATCGCGAGGCCGATCGTCGCGACCACGATCGGCATCATGCCGAAGCGGTGCAGCCGGTCGACGATGCCGCGCTTGAAGGCCCAGCCCAGCACCAGCACGGCGACGACGCAGGTCATCGCGAACGCGAAGGGCAGCGGGGCGCCCAGCGCGGCGAAGCCGAGCATCACGAAGCCCGGCAGCATCACGAACTCGCCCTGCGCGAAGTTGATCGTGCCCGAGGCCTGCCAGAGCAGCGTGAAGCCCAGCGCGGCCAGCGCATAGATGCTGCCGGTGGCGAGGCCTGAGAAGACGAGTTGGACGAAGTCGATCATCGTTGCTCGGGATCGGGCCGGCGGCCCGGCGATGCGCGGCACGGGCCGGCCGCGCGGCGACCCACGGCGCGCGGCGCGCAGCGATGCCTCGTGCCGGTGCTCTGGGTGCCCGCGTGGCCCTGTGGCCGTTCGGCCGCGCGGCCGCCGTGGGTGGCGCCGGCCGTCGGCTACTTCGCGGCGCCGAGCGCCGGGAGCGTCTTGCTGACGACCTGCCCGCCGTTCTTCACCTCGACGAGGAAGCTCTCGCGGTCCAGGTCGCCATTGGCGTCGAGCGTGACGTCCATGATCACGCCGGGATGATCCGAGGCCTTCACGCTCAGGCCGTGCAGCGTCTTCACGACCGCGGCGCGGTCGACCTTGCCCGCCTTCTCGATCGCGGCCTTGAGCAGGTAGACGCCGGTGTAGCCCTTGATGCCGTTGTGATCGGACACCGCGTTGTACGCCTTCTCGTACTTGGCACGGAACGCGCGCATCGCCGGGATCGGCGCGTCGACGGTGAGGCCGACGTGCGCGACCGCGCCGTTGGCCGCGTCGCCCGCGAGCTCGATCACCTTCTGGCCGGTGAGCGTCGTCTCCCCGACGAGCGGCTTGGCCCATCCCTGCTTGCGCAGTTCGCGCAGCGCCCGCGCCGACTCTTCCTCGTTGGTGTAGACGAAGATCGCGTCGGCGTCGGCCTGCTTCGCCTTGAGCACCGGCGCGGAGAAATCGACCTGGCCGCTGTCGGTGGACACGTCGGCGACGACCTTGACGTTCTCGGCGGCGAGCGCCTTCGCGATCGCGTCGCGCCCGCCCTTGCCGAAGTCGTTGTTCACGAAGATCACCGCGACGCTCTTCGCCTTCAGGTCGCGCGCGATGTAGCGCGCGACCTTCGGCATCGCCGTCTCCTGCGTGAAGCTGGTGCGGAACACGTACTTGTTGCCCTGCTTGGTGATCGCCGCCGCCTCGCCGCCGATGAAGTTCGGCACCTCGGCGCGCTTCGTCTCGGCCATGCTCACCATGATCGAGCCCGAGAAGACCGGGCCGAAGACGGCGAATGCGTCGTCGTCGACCGCCTTCTTGGCCAGCGCCTTGGCGACGCCCGGATTGGTCTGCGTGTCGAGCGCGGTGTGATCGATCTTGCGCCCGAGGATGCCGCCCGCCGCGTTGATCTCCTTGACCGCGAGCTCGACGCCGTTCTTGAAGTTGGTGCCGGCCGATGCGCCGGCGCCGGACAGCTCGTAGATGCCGGCGATCTTGATCGACTGCGCCTGCGCGGCACCGGCGCCGAAGCTCGCAGCGCCGGCGATCGTGCAGGCGAGGGCGGCGGCGACCGCGCGGCGGCGGGTGGCGGCGCGTGGGTCGCGGTGGTCGGTAGGGGGCGTCATCGGGGTCTCCTGGGTCGTGGTGTCGTTGGACTTGGCGGCAGGGCGCGTCGGCTCGGGGCCGAAGTGGCGCGATGATCGTCGCTCGCACGATGCCGTACAAGTCGGGACATCGCCGAGCGGGTCGGACGTCGCGCTTACTGCGCGATAGTCGCGCGGCTCGTCACCTGGCCGCCCGGGCGCCAGAGTATATCGAGGTGCAACCGCGTTCCACGCGGCCCCGCAGCCCGCGGGCCCGACCGGGGCCGGCTGCGCGCCACCCGGCGACGCCGGCGTTCCTCGGCGAGCGACTACCATTGCGCGATGCTCGACACCTACAGCGGCGCGACGCGCGTCATCTTCATCGTCGGCAGCCCCATCGAACAGGTCAAGTCGCCCCAGGGCGTGACGCGCGCGCTGCGCGCCCGCGGGCGCGATGCCGTCGTCGTGCCGGCGCACGTCGAACCGGCCGACCTGGCCGACTTCTTCTCGATCGCCGCGCGCATGCCGAACGTCGACGGGATTCTCGTCACCGTGCCGCACAAGTTCGCCGCGTTGCGAGCGTGCGAGTCGGCGACCGATCGCGCGCGCTCGATCGGCGCGGTCAACGTCGCGCGCCGTCGCGCCGGCGGCGGCACCGGCTGGCACGGCGACATGTGCGACGGCGCGGGGCACGTGCAGGGCCTGCGCAACGCCGGCTTCGAGCCGCGCGGCGCCCGGGTGCTCCTCGTCGGCGCCGGCGGGGCGGGGTCGGCGATCGCGCACGCGCTGGTCGAGGCAACGCTCGCGGCGTTGTCGATCGTCGACCCGGACGCCGTGCGGCGCGAGGCGTTGTCGGCGAAGCTGCGCGGCCATGGCGAAGTCGTGCCGCAGGCGGGGTCGACCGATCCGCGGGGCTTCGACCTGGTCGTCAACGCGTCGCCGCTGGGCATGCGTGTGCACGATCCGCTGCCGATCGACGTCGACCTCCTCGAGGCGTCCTGCTTCGTCTCCGACGTGGTCACGGTGCCCGAGGTCCCGCCGCTGATCGCGCGAGCGCGCGAACGCGGCTGCCGCACGATGACCGGCACCGCGATGTTCGAGGCCGTCCGCGACGAGATCGTCGCGTTCTACCGGTAGGTGATCTCGATTTGCAGGCGGTCGGCCGGCCCCGGGTCGCTGCCGGATCAGGCCTGCATCAGCCCGACCAGTTCCCGCGCATCGCCCAGTCGCTCGAGGGCGTCGATCGCCTCCACCAGCCGCGCGGCCCGCTGCGTCGCCGGCGGTCTCGGCGCGTAGGCCAGGCAGTCGGCGAAGCGCGCGGCGTGCTGCGCGTCGTCGAGGCCGGCGCCCGGGAATCCGGGCGCGACGTCGAGCGAGCGCCGATGCCGGGCGCCGTCGGTGGTGCCCACCGTCAGGTCGACCGCGGTGTGGCCGCGCGCGTCCAGCGCGGGGTCGGCGATCACCGAGACGCGCGCGATCATCGAACGCACCGCGTCGTCGTCGATACCCGCCGGCGTGAAGTCCCTGAGCCGGGACGCGCGCCGGGTCAGCGCGTTGGCCACGCAGTACGCGGCGCTGAACTGCGCGTCGACCCGTGGGTTCGCGCCCGGACGGAACGGATGCCCGACGAGCCGGTGCGCGTACGGTGGCAGCCGCACCTCGACCGTGCGCACGTCGGCCGCGTCCAGATCGAGGGTCGCGACGAGCGCCAGCGCCAGCTCGGTCACGCCCTGCGTCACGCCGCAGCTCGGGTACTTCTTGAAGACGACGCGGCGAAGGCGCCAGTCGTCGCCGAGGTCGGCGGCGAGCGCGTCGGCATCGAGCGTGTCGCGTCCGAACAGGTGCCGGTAGCCGTAGTGGCCGGTCAGGAAGTTGGCCGGCCCCGAGCATCCCAGGCGCGCGAGCTGCGCGCAATGCACGCCGGCCTCGGCGACCCAGCCCTGGACGATCCGCACGCCGAGCGAGCCGTCGACGTGGCTCTGGAAGCTGCCGCCGCAGCGGTTGAACGCGAGCGCGAGCGCGTCGACGGTCTGTGCGTCGTCCAGGCGCAGGATCCGCGCCGCGGCTGCCGTCGCGGCGAACACCACGGCGACGCCGGTCGGGTCGAAGCCGTCGTACTGCGCCTCGCTCAGGTTGAAGCGCGAGCCGATCTCGGCGCCGACGACGAGCGCCTGCAGGAAGTCCGCGCCGCTGCAGCCGCCGGCCAGTTCCGTCGCGGCGAGCGCGGCCGGGAACAGGGCGGCGCCGATGTGCGGTCCCGGCGCCATTGCGTCGCAGAAATCGAGCGCCCGGCACAGCGTCGCGTTGAACTGCGCCGCCGCGCGCGCCGGCAGCCGGTCGCCGAACACGAAGGTCGTCGCCTGCGGCGCGCCGCCGGCTTCGCACAGCAGCGCGCGCAGTGCGGCGATGCCGTCTTCGGCCGCGCCGGCGAAGGCCGTGCCGGCGTTGGCCTTGACCATCAGGCGGACCGTCCGCCGGCAGTCTTCGGGCGCGTCGGCGAGACGGAATCCGGTGACGAAGGCCGCCAGGCGCCGTTCGGGCGTCCGCGCCGCGGCGGTCGCGGCGCTCACTGGTGTACCCTCCCGCCGTCCCTACGGGCCGTCGCCTCCCCGAGGGAGGGCGAGCGCGCCTTGGGGCGGCCCGGCGGCGCGCTCATGCGGTGCCCGGCCGTGCCTGGAGGGGGGCGTCGGGATCACGCCGCCCCGGCGAGAGCTCGACGCCGGCCTGGCGCTCGACCCACCGCACCCATTCGCTGACGCTCGCGCCCGGTCCGGCGGCGCGGTCGGCCGCCTGCCACAGCTGCAGCGCGAGCCCCGACAGCGGCACCGGCACGTGCTGCTCGCGCGCGAGTGCCGTCGCGATTCCCATGTCCTTGAGCATCAGCGCGAGCTTGAACGGGTCGTCGAAGCGACGGCTCAGGATGCGTTGCTCGAAATGCGTCCGGCTCACCCACGAGCCGCCGGTCGACGCGTTGAGCACCTGCAGCATCGCGTTCGGGTCCAGCCCGCTCGCCTTGCCGATCGCAAGTCCCTCGGCGGTCGCGCCGAAGGTGACCGCGGTGATCAGGTTGTTGATGCACTTCATCTGGTGACCCGCGCCGATCGGGCCCAGGTGGACCACGGTCCTGCCCATGCGGTCGAGCAGCGGGCGAACCCGCGCCAGGTCGTCGGCCTCGCCGCCCGCCATGAAGACCAGCGACGCTTCCTCGGCGCCCCATTGCGCGCCGGACACCGCGGCGTCGACCATCGCGACGCCCCTCGCGGCGAGTCGCGCCGCGGTCTCGCGCGTGAGCCACGGTTCGGACGACGAGGTGTCGAGCAGCAGCGAACCCGGGCGCAGCCCGGGTTCGAGACCGTCGTCGCCGAGGCAGACCTGCTGCACGATCCGCCCGTCGGGCAGCATCGTGATCACGATTTCGCTGCACGCGGCGAGTTCGCGCAGGTTCGGCACGACGCGGACACGCTCGCCGAGCGACTCGGCGAAGCGTGTCGCCGCGTCGGCTCGAAGGTCGTGCAGGTGAAGGACGTGGCCGGCCGCGTGCAGGTGCCGCGCCATCGGCTGACCCATCACGCCGAGGCCGACGAAGCCGATCGCGAGGCCGGTGCGACCGCTCTGGCCGGTGTGGTCGGTCTGCTCGGCCTGGCCGGCATCGGGCGGCGGTCCGGAGTCGTGCTGCGTCATTCGGCGTGCTCCTCGCGCGCGTTCGGCCTGGGGGCGCCGATGATACGGCAGCGCCGCGCGATCGGCGGCGGCGCGGGCGCGGCGTCAATACGACTTCGGCAGGTCCA
The DNA here is from genome assembly GCA_050248115.1 of Lautropia sp. Taxonomy (GTDB): domain Bacteria; phylum Pseudomonadota; class Gammaproteobacteria; order Burkholderiales; family Burkholderiaceae_E; genus Lautropia. Next base: position 400,496 of record JBFWSZ010000001.1, on the reverse strand, counting down.
GCACCTTCTCGGCCACGAACGACAGGATCAGTTGCTCGCTCACCGGCGCGATGCGGGCGATCATGACCTCGCGGAGCAGTCGCTCGACGTGATATTCCTTGGCGTAGCCGAAGCCGCCGTGCGTGAGCACGGCCTGCTGGCACGCATCGTATCCGGCGCGCGCACCCAGGAACTTGGCGGTGTTGGCCTCGGCGCCGCACGGCTTGCCGTCGTCGTACAGCCAGGCGCCCTTCATCGCGATCGCCCAGGCTGCCTCGAGGTGCATCCAGCACTCGGCGAGCGGATGCTGGATCGCCTGGTTCTGGCCGATCGGGCGCCCGAAGACGATGCGCTCGCGTGCGTATCGCGTCGCGCGCCGCAGTGCATCCTGCCCCATCGCGATCGCCTCGGCCGCGATCAGCAGGCGCTCCGGATTCAGGCTGTGCAGGATGTACGAAAAGCCCTTGCCCGCTTCGCCGACGCGATCGGCATCCGGAACGAAGAGGTCGTCGATGAAGATCGCGTTGGAGTCGACCGCCTTGCGACCCATCTTCGGGATCAGGTGGACATCGACCTTGCTGCGGTCGAGGTCGGTGTAGAACAGCGAGATGCCGTCGGTGGGACGCGCGCAGTCTTCCAGCGCGGTCGTTCGCGCGAGCAGCATGATCTTGTTCGCGACCTGCGCGGTCGAGGTCCAGACCTTCCGTCCATTCACGACGTAGCCGCCGTCGACCTTGCGGGCGAAGGTCCTGATCGCGGTCGTGTTCAGCCCGGCATCGGGCTCGGTGACGCCGAAGCAGCACTTGTCCTCGCCGCCGATCAACCGGGGAAGCCAGCGTTCGCGTTGCGCGGGCGTGCCGAACACGACGATCGGGTGCGGACCGAAGAGGTTGATGTGCACGGTGGATGCGGCGGCCATCGCTCCCCCGTGGCTGCTGACCTCGTGCATCATGATCATCGCCTCGGTGACGCCGAGTCCGGCGCCGCCGTATTCCGTCGGCATCGTGATGCCCAGCCAGCCGGCATCGGCCATCGCGCGGTGGAATTCGTGCGGGAAGCGGCCGTCGTCGTCGCGCGCGAGCCAGTAGTCGTCGTCGAAGCGGCGAACGACTGAACTCACGCCCTCGCGGATCGCGCGATGGTCGTCGCTGATCGAGAAATCCATCCGGTGTGGGCTCCTGGGCAAGGTCGCGTCGGGAGGCTCGCGACCCGAACGATGTCGAGAGCCGTACGGTACCGCGATTCGGCCAGCGCCCGAAACCGCCGGGCTTGAGGGATCAGCCCTTCGGCCAGACCGCTCCCTGCGACGCGGGAACCCTGCCGATGCCCTTGTTCACGAACTTCTGAAGTCGCTTGCCTTCGTAGGTCTCGGTCGTGTAGAGATTGCCCTTGGAATCGCTAGCGATGCTGTGCACGCCGTAGAACTGGCCAGGCTGTCGACCGCCATCGCCGAAGTTCGTGATCTCCTTCAGCGTCTCGCGCAGGACCACGCGTACCTTTTCGTTGGTGCCGTCGGCAAGGAACAGGTACTTCTGCTCCGGGTCACGCGAGAACGCCAGATCCCACGTCGAACCCGAACCCAGCGTTTCCTTCGCGAACCAGGCTTCCCGGACGAAGGTGCCGTCGGGATTGAACACCTGGATCCGATCGGCCTGGCGGTCGCAGACGTAGACGAGGCCGTCGTTCGAGCGCTCCACGCAGTGCACCGGGTTGCGGAATTGCGTGGGCGGCGGCGCGGCGGGATCGTACTTGCCTTGCTTGGTGTCGTCGGGCTTGTTGCCGTAGGCACCCCAGAAGCGTTTCATCTTGCCGGTGTCGGCGTCCAGCACCGCGACCCGCTTGTTCTGGTAGCCGTCGGCGACGTACGCCTCGTTGGTCTTCGGATCGACCCAGATCTTGGCGACGCGCCCGAAGTTCTCGGGATCGAGGCTGTCGAACTTCGCACCGAGCTTGCCCATCTGCATCAGGAACTTGCCGTCCTTGGTGAACTTGAGCACGTGCGCGTCTTTCGGTCCGTTGCCGCCGATCCAGACGTTTCCCTTGTAGTCGACGTGGATGCCGTGATTCGATTCGGGCCATTCGTAGCCTTCGCCAGGGCCTCCCCAGGCGCGCACGAGGTTGCCCGCCTGATCGAACACCAGCACCGGGGGAGCTGCCGTGCAGCACTCGCCGACCTTGAGGTCCAGCGCACGCTCGTTGGCGTGGAGCGTGGCGGCGCCACGATGGACGATCCAGACGTGATCCTGGTCGTCGACCCAGACGCCGATCGTCATGCCGAGCAGCCAGTGGTTGGGGAGCGGCTTCGGCCAGAGCGGATCGACCTCGAAACGCGGCGCCTCGACGGTGCCGTCCTGCGCCTCGGCAGTACGCTGCGTCAGCAGTTCGGCGCTGCCGAGCAGGCAGAGCACGGCAATCGACACGGCACCTGCAACCAACATGCGTCTGGAAACCATCGCCTGCTCCTCCCGAGGGTGATCCGCGTCGTGTCCCGGCCGGTTCGCGTGTGTCGGCTGGTGGCGGGGCCAGTGTACGTCCGCCGCCGGCGCGTAGTAAAGTGCGCCAGGCGTGGATTCGGGTCCACCCACACCCGCTGCAGCGCCAGCCTCGTCCTTCGACCGGACGCCTTCAATTGTCCGCTTCGCGACTTCCGCGATCGATCTGCCGCCGGGCGCTCGGCCTGGTGCTGCTGGCGCTGCTCTCGTGTGTCGTGCACGCGGTGCGGGCCCACGAACTGCCCGCCGACGTTCGGGTCCAGGCCTTCGTGCGGCCGCTCGGCGATCGACTGCAGGTGCTCGTGCGGGTGCCGCTCGCCGCGATGCGCGAATCCGATCTGCCGCTGCGCGGGCCCGGTTACCTCGACCTCGAACGCGCCGGGCCCGCGCTGCGCACGGCAGCCTCGTTGTGGGTGGCAGACAACCTGGGCCTGCGCGAGAACGGCCGGCCGCTGGGCGTGCCGACGATCGAGTCCATCCGGGTCAGCCTTGCGTCGGACCGATCGTTCGAGGACATCGATCGCGCGATCGCGCACCTGGGTGCGCCGCCGCTGGCTTCGTCGCAGGATCTGGTCTGGAACCAGCAGCTGCTCGACGTCGCCTTCGCCTACGCGATCGAGTCGCCGCGCTCGCGATTCGAGATCGATGCGCGCCTCGCGCGCCTGGGCCTGCGGGTCTCGGTGGCGCTGCACTTCCTGCCGGCGGATGGCGACGAAAGGGCGTGGGTGCTGCACGGCGACGAGGGCTGGATCGCGCTTGATCCGGGTATCGGCCAGGCTGCGAGCCGATTCGTCGCCGAAGGGTTGCGCCATATTCTCGGCGGCGTCGACCACCTGCTGTTCATCGTCTGCCTGGTGCTGCCGCTGCGCCGCGTCGCGCCCCTGCTCGCGATCGTGACGGCCTTCGCGATCGCGCACTCGATCAGCCTTGCCGCAGCGGTCCTGGGGCTGCTGCCCGACGCACTCTGGTTCGCGCCGCTCGTCGAATGGCTGATCGCCGTGTCGATCCTGCTGATGGCACTGGAGAACATGCTCGGCACCTCGCTGTCGGGCAGGTGGATCGTCGGCTTCGTCTTCGGGCTCGTTCACGGGGTGGGCTTCGCGACCGGCCTGCGCGAGTCGCTGCAGTTCGCCGGCAAGCACCTGTTCGTCGCGCTTACGTCGTTCAACGTCGGGATCGAGATCGGGCAGATCGTCGTGCTGCTCGTGGTCGTCGGCGCGCTGCGATGGGTCGTCGCGCGGGCACCGGAACGGGCGCTGCTGCTGATCCTGTCCGGACTGATCGCGCACACCGCCTGGCACTGGTGTGGCGAGCGCTGGGCAGTGCTGTCGCAGTTTCCCGTCCCCGAGCCCGACGCGGCCGCGTTGCCGCAGCTGCTGCGGTGGGTCGCGGCCGCGCTCGCGCTGGGCTTCGGGCTCTACACGGCCGACCGGGCGCTGCGAAGGCGCCTGGCCGGTGGTGCCGGATCACCCTGAAGCGGCCTCGCCACGCGGGCCCGGCGCGCCTCAGCGGTGCAGATCGTGCAGCGCCGGGCCCTTCTTCATCAGGCGCTTGGCGATCACGGTGCGGTGGATCTCGGACGTGCCGTCGAAGATGCGGTAGACGCGCGCGTCGCGGTAGTGGCGCTCGAGCGGCATCTCCTTGCAGTAGCCCATGCCGCCGAAGAGCTGCACGCCTCTGTCGACGACGCGCCCGAGCGTCTCGGCGGCGTGGACCTTGACCATCGCGATGTGGTCGCGCGCATCGAGCCCATTCTCGAGCATCCAGGCCGCGTGCAGCACCATCAGCCGGGCGGCGTTGATCTCGATCGCGCTGTCGGCGAGCATCCGCTGGATCTGCTGGAAGTCGCCGATCGGCTGGCCGAACTGTCTTCGCTCGCGTGCCTGCACCGTCATCAGTTCGAGCACGTGGCTCGCCTTGCCGACGGCGCGCGCGCCCACCTGTGCGAGGCGCACGACGTCGAGCGCGCCCATCGCGAGCTTGAAGCCCTGGCCCTCGGCGCCGAGCAGCGCGATCGGCTCGAGCGGCACGTCGTCGAAAAAGAGCTCGAGGTGCGGCGTGCCGCGCAGGCCCATCATCTTTTGATCCTTGCCGAGCGTGAAGCCGGGCAGTCCCTTGTCGACCAGGAACATCGAGATCGCCTTCTCGCCGGTGCGCGCGGACACGAGGAAGAAGTCGCTCCACAGACCGTCGCTGATGAAGTGCTTGGCGCCGTTGAGCACCCAGCCCTGGCCGGTGCGACGCGCGTGCGTCCTGATGCCCTGTGCGTCCGATCCGGCGCCGGGTTCGGTGATCGCGATCGCGCAGGTGCGCTCGCCGCGCACCGTCGGCTCGAGCCAGCGCCCGACCTGTTCCTCGCGACACTCGAGCAGCGGCTCGTAGACGTTGCCGAACGCGCGGCGGATCAGGATGTCGCTCGTGTGGCCGAACTGCTCCTCGCAGAGGATGCGGTCGACGACGCCGAGCCCGCCGCCACCGTACGCCACCGGCATGTTGAGCGCGTAGAGGCCGAGCGCGCGTGCCTGGCGGTGGATCCGGACCGCCGTCTCGGGCGCGAGTTCGCCGGTCTGCTCGATCGCGTCTTCCAGCGGGTTCAGCGTCTCGCGGATGAAGCGGCGCACGGTGTCCAGCAGCATGCGCTGGTCGTCGGTCAGGGCGAAGTCCATCGGCGGGTCCGGAGCGAGGGCTACGAAGGCGGGAGCGTTCCTGGAATGGTATTCCCCAACCCGGTGGCGGTCGCCGCGGCAGGTCGCCGGGCATGATGCGATCGTCCGTCCGGATCGGCCGGGTCGTCAGCCCGCGAGGCCGGCGACCGACTCGCTCAGGCGCGCCGAAAGCGTCAGCAGCGGCCCGCGCAGGCGGGCGACGGTCGCCGCGGCCGCTTCGTCGCCGGTCGTGCTCATGTTGAGCACGTGCACGGCCTGTCCGGGAACGATGATCGGCGTCGCGAGCGCGACGACGCGCGGTTGCCAGCTCGCCCAGCAGAAGCCTTCGCGCCGCACGCTCTCCACCGCCTGGGCGATGTCGCGCTCCAGTGCGCGCCAGCCCCTGGTTGCGCGGCGGCTCTCGCGCAGCCGCTGTATCCAGCGCTGCCGCGCCGACGCGTCGCAGCTCGCGAGCCACGCGCGGCCGAGCGAGGTCAGCTCGATCGGCACGCGCTGACCGGCGACGATGTTGCGCCAGGCGACGCGCTGGCCGTGGCGGACCGAGTCGAGGTAGACCATCTGGTCGCGATCGGCCACGGCCAGCCCGACGTTGATCCTGCGCCGCTGCGCTTCGGCCTGCATCATCGGCCTCGCGACCGCCAGCACCGGCGACCCCGACTGCATCGCGTGCGCGAGGCTCAGCACCGGGGCGGCGAGCCGGTACGCGCGCTGGCGCCGGTCGTGCGCGAGCATGCCGCCTTCGACCAGCGTCCGGGTCAGCCTGCTGACCGTCGCGCGTGGCAGCCCGGTCCGTTCGGCGAGTTCGCCGTTGCCCATCAGGTCGGTGCCCGGGCGGTACGCGCGCAGGATCTCGATTCCCCGCGCGAGCGAGCGATTGATGTCGTCGGGCATCCGGGCTCCGTGGGTCCGGCCATTTCCAGCCAGTGGAAATCGCCTGCTGTGCGGCGCGATTATGCGGCCTAGACTCGTGTCCTTCCAGGGCCCGACGGCCCGGCCAACAGCGGGAGCGCCTGCCCATGACGAAGACCCTGCCTCTCACCACCGGATTCGCCGCCGCGGCCCTGGCGGCGATCGTGTCGACGACGTTGCCCGGCGCGTCGGCGTTCGCGGCGTTCCCCGACAAGCCGGTTCGCCTGGTCGTCCCGTTCTCGCCGGGCGGCGGCACCGACCTCGTCGCCCGTACGCTGGCGCCGGGCATGTCGAAAGTGCTCGGGCAGTCGGTGGTCGTCGACAACAAGCCGGGCGCCGGCACGATCATCGGCACCGAGGCGGTGGCCCGGAGCGCGCCCGACGGCCACACGCTCGTCGTCTCGACCTTCGCGCACGCTGTCAACCCGGCGCTGCAGCCGAAGCTGCCGTTCGACACGGTGAAGGACTTCGCGCCGGTGATCCTGATCGGACGCGGCCCCAACGTGCTGGTCGTGAAGGCCGACAGCCCGTGGACATCGGTGGCGGACCTGGTCGACGCCGCCAGGCGCGAGCCGGGCAGGATCACCTTCGCGTCGCAGGGTGTCGGCACCTCGGCGCACCTCGCGGGCGAGCTCTTCAACAACCTCGCGAAGGTCAGCCTCACCCACGTGCCGTACCGGGGGGCCGGGCCGGCATTGACCGACCTGATCGGCGGTCAGGTCGACGTGTTCTTCGGCACGGCCGCTGCGGTGTCCAAGCACGTCGACGGCGGGAAGCTGCGCGCGCTCGGCGTCACGAGCACGCAGCGCTCGCCCGCCTTCGCCGGTGTGCCGACGGTCGGCGAGACGGTGCCCGATTTCGTCGTCGAGAGCTGGTACGGGCTCTACGCGCCGGCCGGCACGCCGGCGGCGGCGATCGCGGCGCTCAATGCGGCGGCCAAGCAGGCCGCACGGTCTGAGGAGTTCCGTGGCAAGGTCGAGCAGGAGGGCCTCTTCATCAGCGCCGGTTCGCCGCAGGAGCTCGACACCTACGTGCGCGGCGAGGAAGCGCGCTGGGCGCGGGTCGTTCGCGAGAATGGCCTGAAGGCGAACTGACGCCATGTACGCATCGACCCGGAGGTCCGCGCGATGACCGTTACCCTCGTCGACCTGCAGGTGCGCGACGGCGTCGCCACGCTGACGCTGAACCGCCCCGACAAGCGCAATGCGATGAGCGACGACATGCGCAGCGCGTTCATCGACGCGCTCGAGCAGGTGTCCGCCGACAAGGCGATCCGCGCGCTGGTGCTGACCGGCGCCGGCAAGGCGTTCTGCGCCGGCGGTGACATCGCCGGCATGGAGCGGCGCATGCAGGCTCCCGCCGGCGAGGTCGCATTCAACGGCTGGCACCGCCAGCAGCGGGTGCACCACGCGCAGATGCTGCTGCACACGATGCCCAAGCCGGTGATCGCCGCGGTCAACGGCGCGGCATCGGGCCTGGGTGCCGACACCGCGCTCGCGTGCGACTTCGTCATGGCCGGCGAGCGGGCCCGCTTCGGCTGGTCGTACATCCATCGCGGCATCGTGCCCGACGGCGGCGGGATGTACTTCCTGCCTCGGCGCGTCGGGCTCGCTCGCGCGAAGGAACTGATCTTCACCGGACGCAGCGTCGACGCTGCCGAGGCGCTGGCGCTCGGCATCGCGGACCGGGTCGTCGGCGCCGAGGATCTCGTCGCGCAGGCCCGGGCGTGGGCGGCGGAGCTGACGCGAGGCTCGGCCACCGCCATCGCGCTCGCGAAGGGCATCATCGACCAGAGCTTCGAATCGCCCGCGCATCAGGTCTTCGCGCAGGGCAGCCAGGCGCAGGGCATCTGCTACACCAGCACCGAGCATCGCGCGGCGGTCGCGGCGTTCCTGGCGAAGCGCGCCGGGGATCCGGCGCCGTGAGCGGCGAGTCTCGGCCTGCCGCCCGCGCCGACGGCGAGCACGACCCCGCGCCGCCGGTGCCGAGGCACGACACCGCGGACGCGATCGCGCGTCTGCTCAAGCCGTGCAGCGTCGCGGTGATCGGTGCGTCGGCGGATCCGGCGAAGACGGCCGGGCGCCCGATCGCGCTGCTGCGCAAGTGCGGCTACACCGGCGACATCTACCCGGTGAATCCACGCGTCGAGACGATCGAAGGCCTGCGCTGCCATCCCGACATCGCATCGCTGCCCGCCGTGCCCGAGGTCGCGATCGTGGTGCTGGGGGCGGGGCGTGCCGAGCAGGCGGTCGCCGAACTGGCCGCGCGCGGCACGACGGCCGCGATCGTGCTCGCCGCCGGCTATGCCGAGGCCGGCGCCGACGGCGAGCGTCGCCAGCGTCGGCTGCGCGAGGCGGCCGGGGCGATGCGGATACTCGGGCCGAACACGATCGGGCTGGTGAACCTCACCGACGGCGTCGTGCTGTCGGCGAGCGGCGCGCTCGACACCGACGCGTTCGCGGTCGGCGCGATCGGCGTCGTGTCTCAGAGCGGCGGCATCCTCGGCTCGCTGCTCTCACGCGCGGCGGCACGCGGCATCGGCCTGTCGAAGCTGGTCTCGACCAGCAACGAGGTCGATCTCGACCTGTCGGATTTCATCGAGCACCTGGCCGACGACCCCGCCACCCGGCTGATCGCGCTCTATGTCGAGGCGATCCGCGATCCACGACGATTCCGGGCGGCGGTCGCGAAGGCGACGCGCGCCGGCAAGCCGGTCGTCGCATACAAGGTCGGGCGTTCCGACGCCGGCGCGCGGGCGGCAGCTTCGCACACCGGCGCGCTCGCGGGCAGCGACCGGATCGTGGACGCGCTGTTCCGCGAACTCGGCGTAATTCGGGCGCAGGCCTTCGGTGATCTGCTCGACCTCGCGCAGGGATTGTCGACGGGACGACGCCTTCGTGGCCGGCGCGTCGCGATCCTCACGTCGACCGGCGGTGCAGGCACGCTGGTGTCCGACGGCCTAGGCGTCGCCGGCTTCGAGACGCCGTCGCCCGACACGGCGACGGCGGCGCGGCTCCGGTCGCTGCTGCCCGGCGGCGAGGCGGTGCTCGACCGCAACCCGATCGACGTGACCCTCGCCGGCCTGCAGCCCGAGGTGCTGGGCGGCGCGATCGACGCGGTGTTCGAGAGCCCGGGCTACGACGCGTTGGTGATCGTCGTCGGTTCGTCGGGTGTCGCACGGCCGGCGTTGATGGCCGATGCGATCGGTGCGCGATTGCAGTCGAGCGACAAGCCGGTGATCGCGTACCTCAGTCCGCACGCGCCGCAGGCGGCGGCCTTGCTCGCCCAGGCCGGCGTGCCGGCGTACCAGGCCGCCGAGAGCTGCGCGATCGTGCTCGACGCGATGTGGCGCAGTGGCGCGCTGGCGGTGCAGGCGCAGGTCGCGGCGCAGGTGGGGGCACAGGCAGGGGCACAGGCAGGGGCACAGGCAGGGGCACAAGCGGAGGCGCGGGCGACCGCCGGTGCCGCCGGCGACGCCGACGCCGGCGCGTCGGCGCTTGCGCCGGGCACGCTCGACGAGGCCCGTTCGAAGGCCTTGTTCGCGCGCTTCGGCGTCCCGGTCGTCGGCGAGGTGGTCGTGCACGATGCGGCGCAGGCGCGCGCGGCGGCGCAGCGCTTCGGCGGGCCGGTCGTGCTCAAGCTGCTGTCGGCGCAGGTCACGCACAAGAGCGAGGCCGGCGGCGTCGTCGTCGGGCTCGATGCCGGAAGCATCGGCGCCGCGCTCGACGCGATGCGGGCCACGGTCCGGCACCGCACCGGGATCGACGCCCGCGCCTTCGTCGTGCAGGAGCAGGTCCGCGACGGCGTCGAGATCATCGTCGGGCTGCGTCGCGATCCGCTCGGCACCGCGATCCTCGTCGGCATGGGGGGCGTGACCGCCGAACTGTTCGACGACACCGCGATCCGGCTGCTGCCGGCCGAAGGCGGGTTGCCGGCGGCGTCGGTGCGCGCGATGCTTCGGGAATTGAAGACCTGGCCGCTGCTCGATGGCTTCCGGGGGCGTCCGCGCGCCGACGTCGACGCGCTGGTCGACGCGATCGTCGCGTTCTCGACGATGGCGGCGCGGCTCGGCGACCGGCTGCTCGAGGCGGAGATCAACCCGCTGTTCGTGCTGCCGGCGGGCGAGGGCGCCAAGGCGGCCGACGGCGTCGTCGTCGTGGAGAACAGGCCCTGAGCCCGCTTGGGCGGGCGCACGCGCGCCGCGCCCTCGGCTACACTCGCGTGCCCCGCCGTCAGGCCCGCGATCGCCGCGTGCCGCGCCTCGGCCCGGCACTCCTGGAGACGACGCGATGAAGACGAGAGCCGGCGACGAAACGAACGGATTGCACGGCCGGGCATCGGCCGCAGCCCACCGCAGGGGTCCGAGGACATCGGCAATCACCGAAGCGCACAGGCGTGCGCTGCTCGCGTGGTCGGTCCCGGTGCTGTTGGCGGCGGGCGCCGCGCTGTCCTGCGGACTGGCGTTCGCCGCCGAGGACCCGTCGCGCTGGCCGACGCGGCCGGTGAAGTTCATCGTCCCGTTCCCGCCCGGCGGCACCAGCGACGTGATGGCGCGGATGGTCGCGACGCCGCTCGGCAAGGAACTCGGCCAGCCGGTCGTCGTCGAGAACGTCGGCGGCGCCGGCGGCACCATCGGTGCGGCTCGCGCGGCCAAGGCAGCGCCCGACGGCTATACGCTGTCGATGACCGGTGTCGGCCAGGATGCGGTCGCGCACGGCCTGAACCCGAAGCTCGGCTACGACTCGATGAAGGACTTCGTCCACATCACGCAGATTCACTCGGGTCCGAACGTGCTCGTCGCCAATCCGGCGGCACCGTTCAAGACCTTTGCCGAATTCCTCGCCTACGCCCGCGGCAATCCCGGCAAGCTCAACTACGGCTACACCCACGCGGCCTCGGGTCACATGGCGATGGAACTGCTCAAGCAGGTCGGCGGCAACTGCGCGCCGGGCGCGAAGGACTGCAAGGGACTCGAGATGGTCGGCGTACCCTACAAGGGGGGCGGGCCGATGCTGACCGACCTGCTCGGCAACCAGATCCCGATCATGTTCATCAACCAGGATGCCGCCCTGCAGCACGTCAAGGCCGGCAAGATGATCGCGCTCGCGGTGACCAGCGCCGCGCGCAATCCCCTTTATCCGGACGTGCCGACGATCGCCGAAGGCGGGATCGAGGGTTACGAGGCGATGTCGTGGTCGGGGCTGTCCGCGCCGGCCGGCACGCCGCAGCCGATCGTCGACAAGATCGAGGCCGCGATGAAGCGGATCATGACCTCGCCCGAGATCAAGGCGCGCATGGAAGGCGTGGGCTTCGTGATTCCGCCGCAGGGCTCGGCCGCCTACACGAAGCATGTCGCCAGCGAACTCGCGCTGTGGACGCGGGTGATCCGGAACGCCGGCATCAAGGTCGAACAATGAAGATGGGGCAAGCGATGCAGGCATCCCGCCGTCACTTCCTCCTCGCCGGTGCCGCTGGTGCGGCGTCGCTGTCGATCGCGCCGCGCGCGTTCGCGGCCGATTTCCCGCAGCGCCCGATCAGCTTCATCTGCCCGTGGCCCCCGGGCGGCACCGCCGACCAGACGATGCGCGCACTGTGCATCGGGGCCGGCAGGGCGCTCGGCCAGTCGGTCGTCGTCGAGAACAAGGCCGGTGCCTCCGGCATGCTCGGGCTCAAGGCGATGGCGTCGGCCCGACCCGACGGCTACACGGTCGGCCAGATCCCGATCTCGGTCACGCGCTTCTCGCAGCTCGGCAGCGTGCAACTCGATCCGGCGAAGGATCTCAGCTACCTGGCGCGCACCTCGGGCCAGACCTTCGGCATCGCGGTCCGCGCCGACGCGCCCTGGCAGGACCTGAAGGCATTCGTCGCCGCCGCGAAGGCCAGCCCCGGCAAGCTGAGCTACGGCAGTTCGGGGATCGGCGGGGCGACGCACGTCGGCATGGAGGAATTCGCCGCGGCGGCCGGGGCGCAGTTCAACCATGTGCCCTACAAGGGCGGGGCGCCCGCGCTGCTCGACCTGCTCGGCGGGCAGATCGATTCGCTCGCCGATTCGAGCTCCTGGGCGCCGCACGTCAAGTCCGGCAAGCTGCGGCTGCTCGCCACCTGGGGCGATCGCCGCACGACCGAGTTCCCGGACGTGCCGACGCTGCGCGACGCGGGCTTCGACGTCGTGGTGGACGCGCCGAACGGTGTCGGCGCGCCGAAAGGGCTCGACCCGGCGGTCGAGGCGCGATTGCGCGAGGCGTTCAAGGCGGCGACCGACAGCCCCGAGTTCAAGGCGGCCTGCGCGAAGATCGACGCGCCGGTGATGTACCTGGACGGGCCGGAGTACGCGCGCTACGTCGAGACCGTGTACCGCAAGGAGACGGCGCTCATCGAACGGCTCAAGCTTCGCGAACTGATGAAGAAGGGCTGAGGCGACGCCCGGATGCCGGTTGGCTCGAATCGAGCGTGCGTCGAGCCTTTCTTCACCCATGTCGACGCGAACGAACTGCGGCAGCAAGGCGCATCCATGAAGATCATCGACATTCGCGAATCCACCCGGCCGATCAAGTCGAGCATCCGCAACGCGTACATCGATTTCTCGAAGATGACGCTCAGTCTGGTGGCGGTCGTCACCGACGTCGTGCGCGACGGCAGGCCGGTGATCGGCTACGGCTTCAACTCCAACGGGCGCTACGGGCAGGGCGCGCTGATCCGCGAGCGGTTCCGTCCGCGGGTGCTCGAGGCCGACCCGGCGAGCCTGCGCGACGAGGCGCGCGACAACCTCGATCCGCACCGGATCTGGGCCGCGATGATGAACAACGAGAAGCCGGGCGGCCACGGGGAGCGCTCGGTCGCGGTGGGCACGATCGACATGGCGGTGTGGGACGCGGTGGCCAAGATCGAGGGCCGGCCGCTGCATCGGCTCATCGCCGAGCGTCACGGCGACGGCACCGCGAACCCGCGCGTCTTCGTCTATGCCGCCGGCGGCTATTACTGGCCGGGGCAGGGGATCGACGGGCTCGTGCGCGAGATGCGCGGCTATCTCGATCGCGGCTACACCGTCGTGAAGAAGAAGATCGGCGGCGCGTCGCTCGGCGAGGACCTGCAGCGTATCGAGGCCGTGCTGAAGCTGCTCGGTCCGGGCCAGAAACTCGCGGTCGATGCGAACGGGCGCTTCGACCTGAAGACCGCGATCGCGTACGCGAAGGCGCTGTCCGCCTACGACCTGTTCTGGTACGAGGAGCCGGGCGATCCGCTCGACTTCGCGTTGCAGGCCGAGCTCGCGGCGCACTACGCCGGGCCGATGGCGACCGGCGAGAACCTGTTCTCGATGCAGGACGCGCGCAACCTGATCCGCTACGGCGGCATGCGCCCCGATCGGGACTGGCTGCAGTTCGATTGCGCGCTCAGCTACGGACTGGTCGAGTACCTGCGCACGCTCGAGATGCTGAAGCAGAGCGGCTGGTCGGCATCGCGCTGCGTGCCGCACGGCGGGCACCAGATGTCGCTGTCGATCGCGGCCGGCCTCGGGCTCGGTGGCAACGAATCGTACCCGGACCTGTTCCAGCCCTACGGCGGCTTTCCCGACGGGGTGAGGGTGGAAGGGGGCTACGTCACCCTTCCCGAACTGCCGGGGATCGGCTTCGAGGGCAAGGCCGACCTGTATGCCGAGATGAGGGCGCTGGCGGCATAGGTTCCGCGGCCGCGCAGCGGCTTGCGCTGCGCGATCGTGCCGGCGTCTCCGCCCTCCGCGGAGGGATTTCGTAACGGAACTGTCAAGGAAATGATTCCGCTGCCCGGCCGCGGCAACGCGCTCGCGGCGCGCTGCGCCCGTATCGCCTCAGCGCGATTCGAGCACCAGCACCCCGGCGGCGGTGTTCGAGATCGGGATGTGGTAGGTCCTGTGGCGCTCGGTCACGTTCGTGCCGAGTGCGCCGCGCGCCGCGAGCCAGTTCAGCAGCTCGATGCCCTGGGTGCCCGCCTCCTTCACCAGCTCGTTGATCGAGTAGCGGGTCGCCCACGCCGGGTCCTTCGCGAGGCTGTCCAGGAACCGCAGGTCGAAGGCCTTGTTGATGTGGCCGGCGCGCTCGCCCTCGAGCTGGTGCGACAGCCCGCCGGTGCCCAGCACCAGCACCTTCGCATCGCGGTCCCAGCTGCGGATCGCGCGGCCCACCGCCTCGCCGAGTTTCAGGCAGCGTGCGGCCGAGGGCAGCGGGAACTGCACGGTATTGATGCAGATCGGCACGACCGCGACCGGCCAACGCTGGTCGGGCCAGATCAGCGCCATCGGCAGCGAGCACGCGTGGTCGACCAGCATCTCCTGGCAGGTGACGAGGTCGAAGTCCGCCGCGACCAGCGACTCGATCAGGTGCCACGACAGGTCGGTCGCGCCGGTCAGCGGCGCCGTCTGCGGAATGCCCCAGCCTTCGTCGGCGTTGCGGTACTCGGGCGCCGCACCGATCGCGAAGGTCGGCATCTTGTCGAGGAAGAAGTTGAGCCCGTGGTCGTTGTAGAAGATCACCGCGAGGTCGGGCTTCTGCTCGTCGACCCACCTGCGCACCGGGCCGAAGGCGTCGAAGAAGGGCTTCCAGTACGGCTCGTTCTGGCGCTGCTTCGCGATCGCGCCGCCGATCGCGGGCACGTGCGAGGTCATCACCGATCCGACGATCGTCGCCATCACGCGCTCCCCGCCGCGACCAGCCGGGCCTTGAACGCGTCCTTGGTGAGGCCGGTCTGTTGCGCGCCGATGTCCTGCATGTCCAGCCCGAAGATGCCGGCGAACTTCGCGAGGTAGTAGGCGTTGCCGCCGGCGGCGAGCAGCTGCAGCACGTTGCGGCTGCCGATCGCCGCGCGCTGCTCGGGCGTCAGCCCGTAGCGCGTGCAGTACGCGTCCTCGTCCTCGACGAAGGCCTTGCGGTTCGCGGCGTCGTTGAACGAGAAGCACATCCTGTTCAGCGCGTAGCCCTTCTGCGCCATCCGCGAGTCGAAGAGGATCGTGCCCGGGATGTCGTCCTGCACCTGCCGCACGGTGGCGGCCCGCGGCGCCGCGTCGCTCGAGCTCATCTGTGCCGTCCCTGCCCGCTGCGGGCTGCCTGGAATGCCGCGAGCATGCGCGAGCGCAATGGCGATCGCCTTGACCCTGGTCAAAGGGTGGCGCGGTGCAGGCGTCTCGTCTCGTGCGCGTGGCGCACGATCTCGTCGTAGAGGCTTCGGCCCTGCGCGTCGATCGCGACCGTCGCCGGACCGAGCCCCTCGACGCGAAGCCGCACGAGCCGGTAGTGCGAGATCAGGTCCGGCCACGCGACCTCGCGAACGCCCCTGAGCGCTTCCAGGTACGACGCGCACCCGCCGCCGGGAAACGACAGGTAGACACAGCCGGCGCGCGCCATCGCCTCGGCACATCGCGCGTCGAGGCCACCCTTGCCGCCGACGGCGTGCAGGTTCAGGCCCTCGATCAGCGCCGGCATCAGCGCGTTGAATCGGGTGCTCGTCGTCGGATTCAGATACAGGATCTCGAAACTGCCGTCGGGCAGTTCGCGGTTGAACGAACCGATGTGAAAGAGCGCGCCGTCGGCCAGGTCGAGCGGCAGCGGCGTGCCGGCGTCGATGAAATCCTTGATCCGCTGGTACGTCGGCAGGCCGGCGCTGACGACGATCTCGCCGTCGAGCACGACGGTGTCGCCGAGCCTCAGCGACTCGGCGGTCTGCGCGCTGATCGGCATCCGCAGCCGGATCGGCTCGGTGGCCGGGGCGCCCGCGGCGTGCTCACTCGAGTCGTTCGATGCGGCCATCGTCGTAGATCCTTGCGCGGGTGCGTCGGTTGATCCAGCAGTTGAACGCGACGGCGACCGGCGTGTAGCCGTGGCCGGCACTGGTGTCGACGTGGACGGCGTAGGCGGTCGCGTCGCCGCCGGTGCCCATCGGCCCGAAGCCGAGCGCGTTCACGCGCGCGAGCAGTCGGGCCTCCATCGCCGCCACGTCCGCATCGGCGCTGCGTGTCCCGATCGGTCGCAGCGTTGCCAGCGCGGCCAGCTTCGCCGCGTGGTCGAAGGTGCCGCCGACGCCGACGCCGACGACGACCGGCGGGCACGGCTGGGAGCCGGCCGCGACGACCGCGTCGATCACGTAGTCCTCGATCTGCGCGACGCTCGGAAAGCTGAAGGTCTCGAGTGCGGCCCAACGGCCCGAGCCGAGCGCCTTCGGCGAACAGACGATCTCGACGTGGTCGGCGTCGTCGAGCAGGTCGAAGCTGACCAGCGGCATGTTCCGGCCGGCGTGGCCGCGCTCGAGCGTCAGCGGGTTGGTCACGTGCGCGAGCAGCGGCGGATCGATCCGCGCCACCAGGTCGGCGAATCCGTCGACGAAGGCCCGCCGGATCGGCCCCTGCAGCCGCGCCGCGGTGCCGATCGTGACGTGGAACGACGGCACGCCGGCGTCGGAGCACACGAAGCGATCGTGCGTGCTGGCCGTGCGGGCGCTGTCGCGCATGAAGACGAGCGTGCGCTGGCCGGTCGGCGACGTCTCGACGCGCCCGGCGGCGGCGAGCGCCGCGAGCGTGTCGTCGGGCACCTTGCGCAGCGAACGGTCGTAGAGCTCGGCGCTGAGCGCGCGTACCGCGTCATAGGTGATCGGCATGGGGTCAGCGATCCGGCAACAGGCCGGCGTGATGCGCGTGCAGCCGCGCGAGTGCGTAGACGCCGGCGAGCGTGGGGATCGCGATGCGGCGCGCGTCGGCGAGCTCGACGACGGCACCCAGGATCGCGTCGAGCTCGATCGCGCGGCCGCGCTCGGCGTCCTGGAGCATCGACGTCCGGACGCGGCCGAGCGCGCGGGTCATCGCGAGCCTGTCGAGCGGATCGACCTCGAGCCTGACGCCCAGTGCGGCGCCCAGCGCGAGCAGCTCCTTCATCATCGCGACGAAGAGCGCGTTGACGCGCGGGTCGTCGATCAGGTGGTCGGTCGACGCGCGCACGAGCAGGCTGACCGGATTGAAGCAGGCATTGCCGAGCAGCTTGTGCCATACCTCGAAGCGGATGTCGGCGCTCTCGCGGGCGTCGAAACCCGCGTCGGCGAAGCACGCGGCGACGCCGGCGGCCTGCGTCGGGTCCGACGCGGCGTCCGGCAGCGGCACCGCACCGAACACGATGCGGTTGCCGCTGGCGTGCAGCGTGTGGCCGGGCTCGGGGGTCGAGCACGCGGGGTAGACGACGCAGCCGACGACCGATCGACGATCGATCGCCGCGGCGATCGCGCCACCCGGGTCGACGGCATCGAGCGATCGTGCGGCGTCGAACCACCACGGCACGCCGTTGAGCGCGGGAACGACGAGCGTCGAGGTCGACGACATCGCGGTGATCGCCGGCAGCACCGACGCGAAGGCCGGCGCCTTGACCGCGACGACGAGCAGCTCCTGCGGGCCGAGTGCCTCGGCCCGGTCGCTCGCGTCGACCGCGACCTGCTGCGTGCGCCCTTCGCTGGTGAGGCGCCAGCCGTTCGCGCGGATCGCGGCGAGCGCCTCGCCGCGCGCGAGCACGCTCACCGCGTGTCCTGCCGCGGCGAGTCTGACGCCGACGAGACCGCCGATCGCGCCGGCGCCGATGATCCCGATCTTCATGCCGCTACCTTCTCGATGCGATCGTCACGATGCGTGCGCGGCCATCGGTCGCCGGCACTTTGCCAGGGGGAGTGCATCGATGGATACTACCGCGTCCGCATGACGGACCGGCCGCGCGAGCCCGCGGCGGCCCGCAACGCCCATCCCCCGTGCGCCACCATGTCGATCGCCAAAGCCACGCACATCAGGCTGGACCTCACCTCGGACCTGCAGCGCTGGCGCGCGTTCCTGGCGATCGCCGAGATCGGCAGCCTCACCCGGGCGGCGCTCTACCTCGACACCAACCCGACGATGCTCAGCCGCAAGCTCAACGCGCTCGAGCGCGAGTGCGGCACGCGGCTCTTCAACCGCACCGGCCGCGGCGTCGAACTGTCGGCGGTCGGCGCCCGCATCCTGTCGCAGGTAAAGGCGCTGCTCGCCAGCGCCGAGCAGCTTGAAGGCGACATCCGCGGCGAGGCGCAGGATCCGACCGGGCATGTCTCGGTCGGGCTGTTGCCGTCGATCTCGGTGCCGCTCGTCGTGCGCCTGGTGTCGCACCTGCGCTCGCGCCTGCCGGGCGTGCACCTGAAGCTGCTCGAAGGCTCGAGCGGGCAGGTCGAGGAGTGGCTCGTCGACGGGCGCGTCGACATCGGGATCCTCTATCGCTACGGCCAGAGCCTGCCCGAGTTCGAGCAGGCACTCGCGACGGTCGACAGCTACCTGATCGGTGCGCGGGGCAATCGGCTCGCGCGGGCCGGCGAAGTGCCGTTCAAGGCGCTCGACGGACTGCCGATGATCCTGCCGGGCGCGCCGAACGGGCTGCGGACGGCGCTGGACGCCATCGCGCGGCAGGAACGCATCACGATCGCGCCGCTGGTCGAGGCCGATTCGCTGCAGATCATGAAGTCGGTCGTGATGCAGGCGCAGATGTTCACCGTGTTCCCGATGCACATCGTCTGGCAGGAGGTCGCCGACGGCCGGCTCGAGGCGTCGCGGCTCGTGAGCCCGACCCTCCAGCGGACGATCTCGATGGCGCTCGCCCGGCACAAGGGGCCGAGCCGCGCCGTCGCCGCCGTCGTCGCGCAGATCGTCGAGATCGTCGAGGACCTGGCGGCCAACGGCCTGTGGCGGGTGTCGGCATAGTGGACAGTGCACGCCCGACGTCCGGGCACGCGCGCCGCGACCGCGTGCTGCTCGACGGCCCGGGCACCGGCGATCGCCTCGACGTGATCGTCGAGGGCGAGGGCGACCCGGTCGTGCTGCTGCCGTCCTCGCTTCGCGATTCGGAGGATTTCGACCCGCTCGCGGCGCGGCTCGCAGACGCCGGATGCCGCGTGCTGCGGCCGCAGCCGAGGGGCTTCGGGCGCAGCAGTCCGCCGGCCGACGGCATGACGCTGAGCACGCTCGCGGCGGACGTCGTGCACGTGATCGGGCGGCTCGGCGGCGGCGAGGCGATCGTCGTCGGCCACGCGTTCGGTCACTTCGTCGCCCGCGTCGCCGACCTCGAGCACCCGGGCAGCGTGCGCGGCGTCGTGGTGCTCGCCGCCGCCGCGCGGGTATTCCCGCCCGGGATGCGCGACACGCTCGACCTCGCCTGCGACGCCGGCCAGTCACGCGCGGCGCGGATCGAGGCGCTCGAGCGGGGATTCTTCGCGCCCGGCAACGACCCCGCGCCGTGGCTCGACGGGTGGCGGCCCGAGTGGAAGCGGGCGTACCGCCTCGCGTCGGACTCGCCGCCGAAGGACCGCTGGTGGCCGGTCGCGAACGCGCCGATCCTCGACCTGCAGGGAGAGGCCGACCCGTGGCGGCCGCCCTCGACGCGGCAGGAACTGCGCGCGGCGATCGGCGAATCGGTGACGATCGCGACGATCGCCGGTGCGAGCCACGCGATGGTGCCGGAGCGTCCCGACGAGGTCGCGGCGGCGATCCTCGGGTGGATCCGCCGGCTGCCAGTGCGCGTCGGCACCTCGGCAGCCTGAAACGCAGGCTTGCCGGGTTTGCGGGGGCACGCACGCCGGCGGGTCGCTACCATGCGCGCTTTGCGTGGAGTGCGCCGCCGATGCCGAGGATCTCGCTGCCGTCGCCCGAGTCGATGACGCCCGAGCAGCGGCGCGTGCACGACGAGATCGTGTCGGGGCCCCGGGGCCGCATCCAGGGGCCGCTTCGCGCGGCGCTGCACAACGCCGAACTCGCGAGCCGCTGGCAGGCGCTCGGTTCGCTGCTGCGCTACCGGACGTCGCTGACGCCGCGTCAGTCCGAGCTCGCGATCCTCGTGACCGCGCGCGCCTGCGAATCGCCGTTCGAGTGGTATGCGCACCGGCTCGAGGCCGAGCGCGCGGGCATCGAGGCCGAGGTGATCGACGCGATCCTCGAACGGCGCACGCCGCCGTCGCTCGGCGAGGCGGATGCGCTGGTTTACGATTTCGCGCGCGCGCTGAACGAGACGCGCTCGGTCGACGACGACACCTACGCGCGCACGCTCGCGCACTTCGGCGAGAAGACGGTCGTCGAGCTGACTGCGCTCGTCGGCTACTACACGATGGTCGCGATGACGCTGAACGCGCACGAGATTCCGCTGCCGGAGGGCGTCGCGCCCGCGTTCGCGCTGCCGCAGCATCGCGGCGGGCGCGCACCCGGCGGCGATGCGGCGCTGCGGCCGGCCCCGGGTCCTGCCTCGGGTCCTGCCCCGGGCCCCGGCACGCCCCCCTGACGCGCCGGTGTCGATGCCCCCGCCGCCCGCCAGCCATCCGCTGCCCGATGCGTGGGACTGCCACGCGCACCTGTTCGGGCCCTATGCGCGCTTCCCGCTCGCGCCCGATCGCAGCTACACGCCGCCGCCGGCGACGATCGAGGCGTACGACGCGATGCTCGGTGGCCTCGGGCTCGCGCGCGGCGTGCTCGTGCACCCGAGCGCGTACGGCGACGACTTCTCGCTGCTGTTCGAGGCGCTCGAGCGGCGCCCGGCCTGGCGCGGGGTCGCCGTGCTGCGCGAGGCGGACGCGGCCACGCTGAAGGCGCTGCGCGCGCGCGGGGTGCGCGCGCTTCGCTTCAGCCATCGCAGCGGTGCCGGCGCCAACTTCGCCGGCAGCGCGTCCTTCGACGACCTGCTGGCACTCGCCGCCGGCATGGCCGACGCCGGCCTGCACGCCGAGCTCTGGACCGATTGCGCGTCGCTGCCGGCGCTCGCGCCGCGCATCGCCGGGCTGCCGGTCGCGGTGGTGTTCGACCACATGGGCGGCTTCGACGCGACGCAGTCGATCGACGAGCCGGGCTTCGCGGCGCTGCGCGGCCTGCTGGAACGCGGCCCGGCGTGGGTGAAGCTGTGCGCCTACCGCAGCCTGGCGGGGCGGTCGGACGCGACGGCGGGGCGCGCGCATCACCGCGCGTTGATCGAGAGCCAGCCCGAGCGGGTCGTCTGGGGCACCGACTGGCCGCACCTGCGGGTGGATCCCGTGCCGGACACCGCCGCGCTGCTGCGAACGATGATCGACTGGACCGCGGACGACGAACAGGTCGCCCGGATCCTGCGCTCGAATCCGGCCCGGCTCTACGCCTGAGCGCCTGCTTCAGCCGTCGACCGGCATCGTGTCCCGATAAGAGGGGCGCGTCTCGACGCTCGCGTGCCAGCGCGCGAGCGCGTCGACCTTCGATCGCCAGCCGAGCGCGTCGAAGCGATAGTCCAGGTAGCCGAGCGCGCAAGCGATCGCGACGTGCCCAATGCCGAAGGGGGCCGCGCTCAGTGCCGCCGCTTCGTGCGCCAGTTGCGCGAGCGACGCGTCGACCTTGCGCTCGAAGGCCGCGATCAGCTCGGGCGAGCGCGAGACCTCGCTGCGCTCGCGTTCGTTGCGCCACAGGATCAGCGCGTCGAGCAGGCCGTCGCCGAAGGCCTGCCAGCGCAGCGCCTGCCATCGCGCCTCGCCGCCGCGGGGAAACAGCGTGCCCTGACCGACCTCGTCGAGGTACTCGCAGATCACGCGCGAATCGAACAGGGTGGAGCCGTCGTCGCGCACGAGCGTCGGGATCTTGGAGAGCGGGTTGTCCTGCATCAGCTCGGCGTTGGGCTTGAGCATCGCGGCGACCGACCGGACGCGCTCGATGCGGTCGTCGAGGCCGAGTTCGTGCACGCAGATCATGACCTTGCGTACGTAGGGCGAACGGGGGGACCAGTGAAGTTTCATCGGTATCTGCTCGATCAGGGCTGCGTGCAGCGGAAGTGCTCGGCGCGGGAGGGGTCGCCGCTGCCGATGTAGCGAGGGTAGAGCGGATAGCGGCACATCGGCCGGGTCGCGGTGACGTCGAACGGCGGCAGCGGCGACATCGCGCGCAGCACTGGCGCGTCCGGCGGCACGATGCCGTTCTCGACCCAGTCGGTCGCCATGCCGATCAGGTCGACGTGGTGCGGGATCGTCCTGCCGTCGAGGCCGCTGACCGACTGTCCCGCGTGACTGCCGTTCGGAAGCACGTACAGCCGCACGTGCCGGTCGACCGTATCCTTGCCGAAGCGCGCCTCGATCGTCTCGACGTATCGCCACAACGTCCGCGGATTGACGAAGTAGTCCGATGCGCTCGAGCGGATGATCAGCCGCCCGCCGCGTGCGAAGAAGCGACTCAGGTCGGGGTTGGTCGAATCGATGATCGCCGATGCGGCGACGATGCGCGCCCGATACGCGTCGATCGTGAAGTCGAGCAGGTTGAGCGCCGGATCCTTGATGATGCCGTACTGCACGGTCGTGCCCGGCTGGCCGAGGTTCGGGCGCGCCGGTCGCTTCGGCTCGGGTTTCATGTTCAGGCCGGTCAGGCCCTCGCGCCCGGTACCGTAGCCGGGAAAGCTGTCGAGTCCGTTGGCCAGCGCGAAGCCGAAGCGGGTCGGCGCGTGCATCTGCGCGACGACCGCGATCTGCGCGTCGCTCAGGCAGTGCGTCCCGTCGGTGGCGCCCGCGGCGCACCGGATGGGCGCCAGCGCCTGCGGCGTGTTCGCGCCGTCGAACCGGGCATTGCATGCGAGGTAGGCGTCGATCACCCCGTCGCGCAGGCCGTCCAGCGCGTCGCACTGGCGCAGCACCTCGGCGCCGATGCGCTGTGCCTGCTCCGGCGAGATCCACTCGCCGTTTGCCTGCGCGCGTGCCAGCAGCGTCTTGTGGATGACGTGTGCCGAGTAGCCGATCAGCGGCACGTGCGCGACGATGCCGTCGTAATCGTCCGGATAGCGCTGTGCGACCTCCAGCGCCTCGCGCCCGCCTTGCGAGGTGCCCATGAAATAGCCGACGCGCGGCCGCTCCCCATAGTAGAGCGCGATGATCGCGTGCGCCGCGTCGCGGGTCTTCTTCAGCGATGCGTGACCGAAGTTCAGCCAGGCCTCGTCGTTCAGCGCCCAGTCACCGGCGTCGCCCTGGTGTCCGGAGTCACCGCCGAAGGTCGCGTATCCCCGCGTGAGGGGGTAGGGCGAATCGGGCGGATTGACGCTGCCGATCGGCGAGCCGCCCGGGCCGATCGCCGCCAGGTTGCGCGGAATCGACCCGTTGAGCCCGCCGCCACCGACTTGCAGCGACGCCTGCTTCCACCGGGCCGGAAGGTTCACCTGAGCCTTGATCGGCGGCGCCTTCGGATCGACGGGGTCGATCTCGAACAGCACCTTGCAGTAGCCGGGCAATGCGAGTGTCGATCGCTTCCTGTCGGCATCCACCGACGGACCCGCCGGCGCAATGGTCTCGGCCGCGGTGACCCGCGCGCCTCGGGTGGGCAGGCCGATCGACGACGCGTCGATCGTTCGAGCCACCATCGACTCGCAGGTCGACCGCGGCGCGATCATCGTCAGCGGCGCCTGCAAGCTGCGCGCCGATGGTGCTGTCGGCGACGACGACGCGCATCCACCGGCGATCACGGCAATCATGATCCCGACGGCGCATCGCGCGAGCCCGGTCGTTCGGATGTCGTCGGTCATCGTGTCGTCCTGGTGGGAGGGGGCACGTGGCGGTCGCGCGTCGCGTCGCCGGCACGCGGGGTTCAGATCACGCCGTCGTTGCGCAACCGGGCGATGGTCGCCGCGTCGTAGCCGAGTTCGGCGAGGATGCCGTCGCTGTGCTGGCCGAGCAGCGGCGGCGCGTCGGTCGCCTGCAGCGCGGCGTCGGCGAACCGGATCGGGCTGCGCAGCTGCGGCGCCTTGACGCCGTGCGGGTGCGCGACCTCCGTGAGCATGCCGCGCGCCACCACCTGCGGATCGGCGAATACCTGCGAGACGGTGTTGATCGGCCCGGCCGGTACGCCGGCCGCATCGAGCGCCGCCATCAGTTCGCCGCGCGGCCAGTTGCCGAACGCCTGCTGCAGGGTCTCGCGCAGCGCCTCGCGGTGCCTGACGCGCTGCGGGTTGGTCGCGAAGCGCGCGTCCTGCGCCCATTGCGGGTGCGCGAGCGCCGTGCAGAGCTTCGCGAACTGCCCGTCGTTGCCGACGACGAGGATGAAGTCGCCGTCGCGGCAGCGGAAGATGTCCTGCGGCTGGATGTTCGGGTGCGCATTGCCGGTGCGCACGGGATCGCGGCCCGAGAGCAGGTGGTTCATCGCCTGGTTGGCCAGCGTCGCGACCTGCACGTCGAGCATCGCGATGTCGATCGTGTCGCCGACGCCGGTCTCGTTGCGCCGCGCCAGCGCGGCGAGCACCGCGACGGTGGCGTACATTCCGGTCATCAGGTCGACGATCGGCACGCCGACCTTCTGTGGTCCGCCGCCGGGACGGTCGTCGCGCTCGCCGGTGACGCTCATCATCCCGCCCATCGCCTGGATCAGGAAGTCGTAGGCGGGCTGCTCGCGGCGCGGGCCGGTCTGGCCGAATCCGGTCACCGAGCAGTAGATCAGCCGGGGGTTGATCGCGCGCAGCGACGCCTCGTCGAGTCCGTAGCGCGCGAGCGAACCCGCCTTGTGGTTCTCGAGCACGATGTCGCAGGATGTCGCGAGCTCGCGGATGATCGCCTGTCCTTCGGGCCGGTCGATCGCGACCGTGATCGAGCGCTTGCCCCGATTGACGGCGAGGTAGTAGCCGGCCTCGCGCGTGTCGTTGCCCTCGGCGTCCTTGAGCCAGGGCGGGCCCCAGGTACGGGTATCGTCGCCGGCGCCGGGCCGTTCGACCTTGATCACGTCGGCGCCCAGGTCGGCGAGGATCTGGCTCGCCCACGGTGCCGCCAGGATCCGGCTGAGGTCCAGTACCCGGACGTGCGACAGCGGGCCGCTCCTTCGTGTCACGACAGGCTTCCTGGATGGGGTGTGCGAGCGGCGGGCGCGTCGCCGGTGGGGACCATGCCGGCAATGTACGCACGCCGCGCGGCCTTGCCAGCCGGCTTTCGGGCAAGGCAGGCTTGCGCGCACGCGCATAGCAGTCTTGTGGCCGGGGCCGCCGCGTCGACGCGATGCCGGCCCTAAGCTGCGGGATCCCCCGAACACCACGATGGAGACGACCCATGCGAGACCTGTCACCGGCCATCGATCCGGCCGCCGTCGATTCACCGGCGCTCGACACCGTCCGACGAGAACCGCACCGCGCGAGTGCGGGTGCCTGCACGACTCGGCTGCGGCGACGGCTGCTGCAGCTGGTCTTCGGCGCCGCCGCGACGGGCCTCGCCGGGCTTGCATCGGCCCAGTATCCCGATCGGCCGATCCGCCTGGTGGTGCCGTATCCGCCCGGCGGCGCCGCCGACGTGATGGCGCGGACGATGGCCGAGCCGCTGGCGGCCGAGCTCGGCCAGCGCGTGCTGGTCGAGAACAAGGCGGGCGCCGGGGGCGGGCTGGGCGCCGAGCAGGTCGCGAGGGCGGCGCCGGACGGCTACACCGTGCTGTTCGGCACGATGGGCACGCAGACGATCAATCCGGCGCTCTATCCGTCGCTGCCCTACGACCCGGTCAAGGACTTCGCGCCGATCGCGCTGACGCACGTCACGCCGCGGGTGCTGATGGTGCACGCGTCGCTGAACGTGTCGTCGGTGAAGGAGCTGGTCGCGCTCGCGCGCACGAGGAAGGGCGGGCTCAGCTACGGATCGGCCGGCAACGGCAGTTCGAGCCACCTGTCGGGCGCGTTGTTCGCGAGCCTCGCGAACGTCGAGCTGCTGCACGTGCCGTATCGCGGCAGCGCGCCGTTGCTGACCGACTTCCTCGCGGGGCGCATCGACATCGCGTTCGAGAACTATGCGGTCTACGAGAAGCACATCAAGGCGGGCACGGTGAAGGCGATCGGCGTGACCTCGGCCAAGCGCATGGCGATGCTGCCGGACATCCCGGCGATCGCCGAGGCCGGCTTCGAGGGCTACGACGTGTCCAACTGGCTGGGGCTGCTGGCGCCGGCGGGTACCGACGCGGCGATCGTCGAACGCCTGAACGCCGCGGCCCGCAAGGTCGCCGACGACGCCGCGCTGCGCTCGAAGATGGGTGCGATGGGGATCGAGCTCACCGCGACGAGCCCGGCGGAATTCGCGCAGGTCATCCGGACCGACCTGCCGCGCTGGGCGACGCTGGTCAGGCAGGCCGCCGCGAAGACCGACTAGTCGACCGTCGCCAGCAGGCTCGGTGCCGGGATCCGGAGCGCGAGGTCCGACGCGACGACCTGCGCGCAGTTGTAGCCCGGCAGACCGGTGATGTTGCCGCCAGGGTGGCTGCTCGAGCCGCACAGGTACAGGTGGCCGACGTGGCCGCGATAGCTTCCCGCGCCTTCGAACGGCCGGTCGATGCCGACCTGTCCGTTGGTGAACGCGCCGACCAGCAGATCGCCGCCGCGCATGTTCGGCAGCGAGCGCTCGGTGTCGAGCGCGCTGCGCGTGAACCGGTCGAGCACCGCGCCCCCGAGGTTCGGTGCGTAGCGAGACCACAGCTCGAGCATCTCGCGGCCGTGGGCATCCTTCGCGGCGTCCCAGTGCCGGGGGTCGCCGTTCAGGCGATACGGCAGCTTCTCCCACATGAACGCCGTGTGGTGTCCGGCGGGCGCCTGCGAGGGGTCGAAGACCGTCGGCGTGGCGCCCCACATCACGGTCGGCGGGATCTCGCCGCGCTCGTGGTGCGAGACGATGTCGGGGAACTGATCGTAGGCTTCCAACCCGAGGATCACCATCAGCGCCTCGGCGAGTTGCGGGAAATCGCGCTCGGCCGCGTACACCGGTCGCTCGCGAAGGTTCAGGTTCAGCGCGAACAGCGGCGCGATCAGGTTGTACTCGAAGCGCGCCGCGCGGTCCCGCCAGGCGGCGGGCACGTGTGCCTCGTCCATCAACTCGAGGAAGGTCTGCTGCGGGTTCAGGCCCGAGGCGACGAGATGACGCGCCCTCAGGATCTCGCCGTCCTCGGTCTCGACACCGACCGCGACACCGTGCTCGACGAGGATCCGCCGCGGCGTCGTGCGGAGCCGGATCGCGCCGCCGGTTTCGTGGACGGCGCGTTCGAGTGCCCGCGCGAGCCCGGCCGATCCGCCGACGCACATCTGCGCCTTGCCGGCCGCGGCGAGCAGGATCGGGATGTGGTGGCCGAAGCCCCTGCACCGCAGATCGACCTCGCGCAGGCCGTTGAAGAACAGCAGCCCCGCCTGGACCGTCGGGTGCTCGAACTCGCGCAGCACGAATTCCTCGGGTGAACACGCGCTGGTCTCGACGAGCAGGCGGCCCTCGCGCGTCCTCGACAGGCGCGCCAGCCGTTCGGCGGCCGGCAGCGGCGGGCTGCGCCCTTCGGGCCCGACGATCGACTCGACGATCGGCACGAAGTCGTCGCGCCAGCGTCTGAGCGCGCGCGCGTCCTTCGCGCTGTAGCGCTCGAAGGACGCGACGGTGCGCTCGAAGTCGGTCCACCACTCGAGCACGTTGCCGTTGCGCTGCACGAGCGCGACGTTCAGCGCCGGCTCGAGGTAGCGTGCGCCGCGGCGCGCGAGGTCGAGGTCGCGATACCAGGGCATCTGCGTGATCGCGCGGTGGAAGAACGAGTGCGTGTTGTGCAGGAATCCCGGGTGGCGCGGGTCTTCGACGGTCGCGAGGCCGCCGCCGGCGACCGACGAGCGCTCGAGGCACACGGTGGACATGCCGGCGAGGCCGAGATAGGCCTGCAGCACGAGCGTGTTGTGGCCGGCGCCCAGCAGGATCGCGTCGTAGGTGTCTTCCCGGTCGTGCATCGCCCGATTACAGCACGTTCGCGCGCGACACGGGACCGATGCGCGCGTGCAACGTGTCGACGCCGGGAGACGACGTTCGGGCCCGCAGGCGCCGTCGACGGTGCCATTCGTCGCCCGTCGCCACCGGCTCGCGCCGAAAGTGCGCAGGATTACCCTTCGATCTCCGACCCCGCGCGAGCCATGTCGCCGCACGCACCGCCGTCCACGCGGCAGCCAACCCCGATGCGCCCGGACGCCCCTGGACAGGGGGGCAGGCGTTCGCGCGCGCGGCGCCGGGGCGCGATCGCCCTCGAGCAACGGGTGCTGTACTCGGCGGACCTCGGGATCGCCGCGATGGCCGGCATCGCCGACGCGCCGACGCTCGATGCGACCCACGCGGCCGAATCGCCGGCGCCGATCGCGACGATGGGCGACGCGCCCGGCGACATCGGGCGGCCGGCGACCCGTGCCGACCCGCGCATCGACGTCGCCGCATCGGTCGAGCCGACGCCCGCGCCAGCCGGGCACCAGGTACTGGTCGTCGACGCCGCGGTCCCGGACGCCGAGCGCCTCGCCGACGCGGTGATCGCGTCGATGCCCGATGCCGCGTGGCACCGGGTCCTGCTGGAGCCGGGCGGTGACGCGATCGCGCAGATCGGCCGCGCGCTCGACGCGCTCCCGGCCGATGCGCCGGTCGCGGCGCTGCACCTGTTCACGCACGGCGGCGACGCGGAGATCCGCCTCGGCAGCATGGCGCTCGACGTCGATTCGCTGGCCGCGCGCGCGACCGGCGTGGCGGGGTGGCGGCCCGCGCTCGAGGGTGCCGAACTGAGGGTGTACGGTTGCGAAGTCGCCGCGTCGGCCGAGGGCCGGGCGCTGGTTGACGCGCTGGGACGCCTGACCGGTGCGACGGTGCTCGCCAGCACCGACGTCACCGGCAGCGCCGACCGCCAGGGCGACTGGGACCTGGAGTACCGCTCGGACGCCTCGCCGCCGGCGACCGAGGTCGCTGCTGCGACCCTGGCCGACGCGGCTGCGGCCGCTGCGCCGTTGAAGGCGGTTCCGGTCGCCGCGCGACTCGCCGAGGGCCTGGCGGCCGCCGGCTGGAGCGGCCGCCTCGCGCCCGGCGACATCGACGTGTCGACCAGCGCCGACCTCGTCGACGTCGACCTGGCGGCACTGCAGTTGCAGGGTGCCGACGCCGCCGCGTGGCTCGCGCTCAACCCGGGCGCCGATGGCGCGATCTCGCTGCGCGAAGCGGTGCTCGCCGCCAACGTCGACGCCGATCGGAACACGATCTGGGTGCCGGCCGGCGTCTACGCGCTCACGCGCAGCGGAACCGACGACGACGCGATCGGCGGCGACCTCGACCTGAACCAGGCGGTCGAGATCCGCGGCCTGGGCGCGGCCGGGTCCACCGTCGTCGACGGTTTGGGCGCGCAGCGCTTGTTCGACGTGCACGGGATCGACGCGACGCTCGCGAACCTGACGCTGCGCGACGGCAATGACGGCAGCGGCGGCGCCGTGTCGGTCGACGGCGCGGTGCTGACGATCGACGACCTCGTCTTCACCGGCAATCGCGCGACGGGCTTGACCGGGCAGGGCGGCGCGATCGCCGCGAGCGACGCGGAGGTTCGCATCGCCGGCAGCCGCTTCGAGCAGAACGCGGCGAGTGGCCTGCTCGCGCAGGGTGGGGCGATCGCCGTCAGCGCAGGCAGCCTGTCGATCCGGGACAGCGTCTTCGGCCAGAACGCGAGCAGCCTCACGGGTGGGGCGATCAGGGCGGCCGGCGCGAGCTCCGTGGCGATCGTCGACACCGAGGTCGTGTCGAACGAGGCCGGCCTGAGCGGCGGCGGCGTCGCCGTGCTGGACGTCGATCTGCTGTCGCTGGACGGCGTCCTGGTCCGGGACAATCGGGCCGCGAGCGGCGGCGGGGTCGACATTTCGCATTTCGGGTCGACGCCCTCCACCGTGACGCTCGATCGCAGCCGGATCTCCGGCAACGAGGCCAGTGGCCTGCTCGGCGACGGCGGCGGGCTTCGAATCGTCGGTACGGGTCCGGTCGATCTCGCGGTCGACGCCGCGCTGTTCGACGCGAACAAGGCCGGCAAGGGCAGCGGCGGTGCGATCCACCTGGCCAGGTCGGGCGGCACTGCCCGGATCGTCAACAGCACCTTCACCGACAACGAGGCGCAGGCCTATTCGGTCCTGGCGACGACCGCGACGATCAGCGTCGACCACGCGACGATCGCCGACAACCGGGCGAGCACCAGCGGCGGCGTGCTCGGCGCACCCTCCGGGTCGCCTGAGATCCGCCTGGCGAACACGCTCTTTCACGAGAACGACGCGAACCAGACGTCGGCGAAGATCGTCTCCGAGGGCTTCAACGCGGAGAACGCCGACCGGCTGGGGCTGAACGCGTCCGGAGACCGCGTCGACCTGGGCGGCGCGCTTCAGCCGCAGGCGCTGGCCGACAACAACGGCGACGGCCTGGTCGAGTCGATGGCGCTTTCCGGCTCGAATCCGGCGATCGACGGCGCCGACGCGTCAAGCGCGGTCGGCGTCGACCAGCGCGGCGCCCCGCGCTCGTCGACCGATCCGTCGGTCGGTGCGTTCGAGTTCACCGACGCCGTGGTGCTGACGCCGGTCTCGGGTCGGGTGGAGATGGCGTCCGACCTCGTGCCGGTCGACCTCTTCGCCGACCTGATCCTGCACTCGGACGACGCGAACCGGAAGATCGTCGACGCACGGATCGAGGTCGGCGCCGGCGCGCAGCCCGGCGACACGCTGAGCGCGGACACGACGGCGTCGCTGGTGCCGACGGCGCCTGGCGCGTCGGTGACGATCGGCGGCCTGCATCAGCTCGACAAGTACCAGCAAGCGCTTCGGACCGTGCGCTTCGCCAGCACCGCCGCGATCCCGGCGGCGGGCGACCGGACGATCGTGCTGAGCGTGACCGACGAGGACGGCCTCGTCACGACGGCCACCCGGGTCGTCGGCGTTCCCGTGCACGTCGACCAGCCGCCGGTCATCGACTCGGACGGCGGCGGCGACGCGGCGACGCTGCACGTCGTCGAGGACGACGCATCGACGCTGCCGATCACGACGGTGAGCTGGTCCGACCCGGACACCCTCGCAGCCGGCACGGTCTCGCTGCAGGGGCCCGACGCCGCGCGCTTCACCGTGGACGCGTCGAACCGGCTCGCGTTCGTCTCGGCCGTCGACTACGAAAGTGCGCTCGCGGTCGCCGCTGGCCGCAGCTGGATCGTCGACGTCGTCGTCGACAGCGGCGGCCTGACCGATACCCAGCGCCTGAGTGTCGTCGTCGACGATCTGGCACCGGTCGTCGCGACGCCGTCGAGCGTCGCGGTCGCGCAAGGCGCGAGCGTCGGCATCGCGTCGGCCCAGCTCCACGCGGTCGACGCCGGCGTGAGCGACGCGTCGATCGTGTGGCGGCTCGACTTGGCGCCGACGCAGGGCACGCTTCGGGAGGAAGGCACGCCGCTCGCGCCGGGGGCGCACTTCACCCAGCAGGCGCTGCTCGACGGTCGATTGACCTATGAGCACGGCGGCGGTGCCGTCGCCGGCGACGCCTTCACCGTCTCGGTCGGCACCCTCGACGCCGCCGGCGTCGCTTCGCTGGCACGGACCGTCGACGTGACGGTCGGTGTCGTCGTCGACCTCAGTCCGGTGTTCGACGTCGCCGGGCCGCTGACGGTGGGGGCCAGCGGCATCGCGCCGATCACGAGTGCGGTGCTGCACGCGAGCGATCCCGACGAGCCCGACCCGGCGGCGATCGTCCTCACGCTGGTCGCGCCGCCGACGAACGGCGAGTGGCAGCGCGACGGCGTCGCGCTGACGACTGACGAGACCTTCACCCAGGCCGACGTCGACGGCGGGCGCATCCAGTACCGCAAGCTCGTCGCGGGCGCGGACAGCGACGCGGTGTCGCTGTCGGTCGGCGCCGGCGCGAACGTCACCGGGCCGGTCGGCTTCGACATCGCGCTCGCGAACACGGTGCCGGTGTTCACGAGCCCGGCCACACAGTCGGTCGCCGAGAACGCGCCCGTCGCCGGCGGCGTCGCGGCGGCCGACGCCGACACGCCGGCGCAGGCGCTGCACTTCTCGCTGACCGGTGGCGCGGACGCGGCGCTGGTCACAGTCGATCCGGCCAGCGGCGTGCTGCGATGGGTCGCACCGCCGGACTTCGAGGCACCGGGCGACGCGAACGGCGACAACGTCTACGAGCTGGTGGTCGCGGTCGGTGACGGGCGGGCGAGCGCGACCCAGTCGCTGGCGGTGGCGGTGACCGATGTCGACGAGCCGCCCACGTTCACCGCCTACGGCCCGATGAACGTCGCGCCCGGTGCGACCCGGGTCGTCGACGCCGGTGCGCTGAACGCGACCGATCCGGACAGTGCGGCGGCGGCCGTGCAGCTCTGGGTCCTCGTTGCGCCGACGCACGGCGAACTCCTTCGCGACGCGACCGTGCTCGCGGCCGGAGATCGCTTCACGCTCGCCGAGCTGGTCGCCGGCCGCATCGCGTATCGCAACGTCGACGTCGTCGCGACCACCGACACCGTCGAATTCGGGGCGAGCAACGGCGTGCCCCCGGCGTCGGCCGGCGCGTTCACGATCGCGATCACCGGCAATACCGCACCGGTGTTCACGTCGCCGGCCGGCGTGACGCGCGCCGAGAACGCGGTGCTCGCGCACGACGTCAGCGCAAGCGACGACGGCCTGCCGTTGCCGCTTCGCTTCGCGATCGCCGGCGGCGCCGACGCGGCACGCTTCACGATCGACACCGTCACCGGTCGGCTCGACTGGCAGGGCGCCGGCCCCGGTGGCCTACCCGACCGCGAGGCGCCGACCGACGCCGACGCGGACAACGTCTACGAGCTCGTCGTGTCGGCGACCGACGGCGTCGCGACGACCTCGCAGACGATCGCGGTGACCGTCACCGACGTCGACGAGCCGCCGAGCGTGACCGCGTATGCCGGCTTCACCGTGGCGCCCGGCGAGACGCGCACGATCGGCGCATCGGCGCTCGCGGCGATCGACGTCGACAGCCCGGATTCGGCGATCCGGTTCTGGATTAACCAGGCGCCTGCGCACGGCGACCTGCTGCGTGACGGCGTGGCGTTGACGATCGGCGAGTACTTCACCCAGGCGGAACTCGGCGCGGGCCGGATCGCCTACCGCAACGGCAACCCCTCGGCGACCGACGACGCCTTCGCGCTCGGCGTGAGCAACGGTGGCGCGCCGACCAGCCACGGCACCCTGGCGGTCACGATCGCGGGCAACGCGGCTCCGACGATCACCTCGGCCTCCGGCATCGCGCGCGCCGAGAACGCGCCGCTCGCGCACGTCGTGACGGCGACCGACGACGGCCTGCCGGCTCCGCTGGTGTTCGCCGTCGTCGGCGGCGCCGACGCGTCCAGCGTCCGCATCGATGCCGCGACCGGCCGGCTCGACTGGGCACTCGCCGATCCGGCCGGCACCCCCGACTTCGAGCTGCCGGCCGATGCCGATGCCGACAACGTCTACCAGATCCGGATCGCGGCCGGCGACGGCCTTGCCACCACCTTCCAGGACCTGAGCATCTCGGTGTCGAACGTCGACGAGCCCCCGCAGGTCGCCGGCGCGAGGACGCTCTCGGTTCGCGCGGGCGAGGGCGTCGCCGTCGATGCCGGCGCGCTGCGACTGATCGACCCGGACACCGCGGCGGATGCCGCGTTCTTCGTCGTCGTCGATCCGCCGGTTCTCGGCAGCCTGACGCTCGATGGCGTCGCGCTCAGTGTCGGCGACACCTTCACGCTGGCTGCGGTGTCGGCCGGGCGCGTGCGCTACGTGGCGCTGTCGGGGGCGGCGGGCCAGGACACGATCGGGCTGCGGTATGGCGACGCCAGCCAGATCCTCTCGACGCCGACCGCGCTGGTCGTGACGGTGAGCGCGCCACCGACCGAGCCACCGCTGCCCGGTGAATCCGCCCCGCCGGCGCCGAACGCGCCGTCCCCGTCCCCGGCGCCGGTCGCGACGCCTGCACCGGCCCCGGCCAGCAGCGAGCCGTCGCCACCGCCGCTCGCCGACGCCGCCCCCGGCGACCGCGCCGACACGGATGCGCCGGTCGCGGACGGCGGCCGGCAGGCGGTCGGCATCGGCACGGTCGTCGCGGCGCCGGGCGCCGCCGGCGCCGCACCGTCGTCGGCCGACGAGAGCGCCGCCGCAGGGGCACAGCGTCGCGCCGAAGCGCCGGCGGCCCGCGCGCCCATCGTCGCGCGCGTCTTGCCCGAACGGGACCGACCGGGCACCGGCGAGGTCGACGCAGGCGCAGCGATCGCCGCGCACGCGTCGCTCGTCGCCCGCGACGATCCGTTCGTCCCCGGTCCGCTGGCGGCGCAGGCGGCGGAACGTCCGATCACGAAGGACGGTGCCCGCGCGCTCGCGACCTGGTCCACGCCCGATCGCCAGCGGGTCGCCGCGCTCCGTGCGCTGCTCGATCGCCCCGCGGCGACCCGCGCGCTGGACGCGCTGCGGGAGCAGGTCGAGGCGCCGCCCAAGCTCAGCGAATTGACCGTCGGCGCGTCGACCGCGGTTGCCGGCGGGTTCTCGGTCGGCTACGTGCTCTGGATCCTGCGCGGCGGCGTGCTGCTGTCGGGGCTGCTGTCCTCGATGCCCGCGTGGCAGGTGCTGGACCCGACGCCGATCCTCGGCGCCGGGGGCGCGCGCCGCGACGACGACCGTGCCGACCCCGACCCCGACCCCGACGACGCCGATGCCGGCATCGACCGTCTCTTCTCGCGGAGTACGCGATGAAACGTCCCAGCAACCGCTTCTTCATCACCGCCGGGCTCACGTCGATGCTGGCCGGCGTGCTGTTCGTCGCGATCTTCAGCGGCGTGCTTCCGGACCCGCTGGACGCCGAACGCCGGGGGCGCGCGGCGTGGGTCGAGTCGCTCGCCGTCAGCGTCGCGCTGATGGCCGACGCCGGCGACCCGTCGCGCGCGGCGGCGCTGCTGGGCTTCGTCGGCGAGCGGCACCCGGCGGTCCGCTCGATCGGCCTGCGATCGGCGGACGGCACGCTGGTGCAGGCCTTCGGCGATCACCGCGCACACTGGCAGACCGCGGCCGACGCGGTGCAGGCCGACAGCCAGATGCTGGTGCCGATCCGCGCGGGCGACCGCCAATGGGGCCAGCTCGAGGTGAGTTTTTCGCCGCTGATCGGAAGCTCGTTCCTCGCCGAACTGTGGGAACCTAGGATGAAGGCTGCGTGGCTGGTGCTGGCGGCCAGCTTCGTCGCGTTCTTCTTCTACCTCGGCCGAGTGCTGAAGCAGCTCGATCCCTCGGCCGCCATTCCCGCCCGCGTGCGCGCGGCACTCGACACGATGACGGAAGGGCTGCTGATCATCGATCCTCGCGAGCAGATCCTGCTGGCCAACCAGGCGTTCGGACACATCGTCGGCACCGAGCCCGATCACCTGGTCGGGCAGCGGGCGGCGGCCTTGCGCTGGCTCGGCGAGGACGGCGCGCCGGTGGCACCGGCCGCCGCGCCCTGGGCCGGCGTGCTCGCCGGCGGCGTCACCGTGCGCGGGGCGCGCCTGCAGCGCCCGCGCGCCGACGGCGGCCACCAGGCGTTCATCGTCAACAGTTCGCCGATCCTGGCCGGCGACAAGGTTAACGGGGCGCTCGTCAGCTTCGAGGACATCACCCCGCTGCAGGACAAGGAACGCGAACTGCGCGCGGCCCGAAACGAAGCGGTCGAGGCCAATCGCGCCAAGAGCGACTTCCTCGCGAACATGAGCCACGAGATCCGCACGCCGATGAACGCGATCCTCGGCTTTGCCGACCTGCTTCGGCGTGGCGGACACCGCGGCCCCGACGAACTGCGTCGCCACCTCGAGACGATCCATTCGAGCGGACGGCACCTGCTCGGCCTGATCGACGACATCCTCGACCTGTCCAAGGTCGAGTCGGGCCGCATCGAGTACGAGCGTCGCGCCGTGGCGCCGGGCCGGATCGTCGCCGAGGTCGTCGACGTGCTCGCCGTGCGTGCCGCCGAGAAGGGGATCGGCCTCGTGCTCGTCGCCGATGGCCTGGTGCCGGCGAGCGTCACGACCGACGGCGGACGACTTCGGCAGATCGTGACCAACGTCGTCGGCAACGCGATCAAGTTCACCGACATCGGCGAGGTGCGCGTGAGCGTGCGGCTGGCGCGGCGCGACGACGCGACGCACCGGCTGCACGTGACGGTCGACGACTCCGGGATCGGCATCCCGCCCGAGGCCGTCGAACGGATCTTCGAGCCGTTCTCGCAGGCCGACGCGTCGACGACGCGGCGCTTCGGCGGCACCGGCCTCGGCCTGACGATCAGCCGGCGCTTCGCGCGCGACCTCGGCGGCGACATCGTCGTGAGCAGCACGCCGGGCCGCGGCAGCCGGTTCGACATCGTCGTCGACGCGGGTCCGCTCGACGGCGTGGCGCTGCTGCCTGCGGACGAGGCCTTTGCCCGTACCGGTGCGGCCGCCAGCGTCTCGCGGTGGGCATTCTCGCGCGGGCGCGTGCTGGTCGTCGACGACGGCGACGAGAACCGCGAACTGCTGCGGCTGGTGCTCGGCGACGCGGGCTTGCGCGTCGACGAGGCGCGCGACGGGGCGCAGGCGATCGCGGCCGTGGCAATGGGCGCGGTCGACTCGGATGCCTTCGACGTCGTGCTGATGGACATGCAGATGCCCGTGATGGACGGCTTCGCGGCGACGCGTGCACTCCGGCGCCGCGGCGACACCGTCCCGGTGATCGCGCTCACGGCGCATGCGATGAAGGGCTTCGAGCGCACCATCGCCGAGGCCGGGTGCAGCGGCTACCTGACCAAGCCGGTCGACATCGATCGGCTGCTCGAGACGCTGGCGACGCTGTTGCCGGCGACGCGGGAAGACGCCCGCGACCCTGCCGAAGGGACCGCCGCACCGGCGCGCGAGGTGTCGGTGTCGGCGGCGACGGCGGCGCCGATATCCGGCGAAGCACGCGACGCCGCGGCGCGCGGCCCCGTCAGGTCGCGGCTCGCGGGCAACCCCCGGCTCGCGCCGGTCGCCGCGCGCTTCGCCGCCGGCCTCGCGCCGCGGATCGAACAGATGCAGGCCGCCGCCGGCAACGCGGATCTCGCGGAACTGGCGGTGCTCGCGCACTGGCTGAAGGGATCGGCGGGCACCACCGGGTTCGACCAGTTCACCGCGCCCGCGGCCCGACTCGAACGGCTCTCGTGCGACGGCGCGATCGACGCCGTCGGGCCGGCACTCGCCGACATCGTCGACCTCGCCAGCCGAATCGAGGCGCCCGTCGCTGCCGTCGCCGAGGCCGCCGGATGACCGGCGTGCGCGACTGCCGGGCGGGTGACCCGAATCAGGTCACCGTGATGCTCGTCGACGACGAGCCGACGACGCTCGAGGTCGTGCAGGCGTATCTCGAGGAGGCCGGCTACTCGCGCTTCGTCGCCACCACGCAGCCGGTGCAGGCCTGGCACCTGCTGAACGCCCACGAACCCGACGTCGTGCTGCTCGACCTGAAGATGCCGGTGGTGAGCGGCTTCGACATCCTCGCGCGGCTTCGCGGCGACGAACGCTGGCGATTCCTCCCGGTGATCATCCTGACCGCCGAGACCGACGGCGCGACCAAGCTGCGCGCCCTCGAACTCGGCGCCACCGACATCCTCGCGAAGCCGGTGGACGCCAGCGAACTCGTGCTGCGGCTTCGAAACGCGCTTGCGTTCAAGGCGTACCAGGACCGGTTGCAGCGGCTCGATCCGCTGACGGGCCTGCCCAATCGCCGCGAATTCATGCGACGCGTGGCGTTCGCGCTGAACTGCACGACGAGCGATGCGCCCGATCGCCGCACGATGGTCATGCTCGACCTGGACCGGTTCAAGCAGGTCAACGACGGTCTCGGCCATCAGGCCGGCGACCAGCTGATACAGGGCGTCGCGCAGCGGCTGGCGGGCGTCGTCGCCGAGTTCGGCGGCGCGAGCCGTCGGTCCGGGGACATCGGTTCGACGCCCTGGCTCGCGCGGATGAACAGCGACAAGTTCATGGCCTGGCTGCCCGGGGGCGACGCGCTGTCCGAGAAGTGGCTGCAGGCGATGAGCGGCTGCTTCCGGCGACCCTTCACGGTCGACGGGCACGAGCTGTTCGTGACCGCCAGCATCGGACTGGCGTCCTATCCCGAGCACGGCGACTCGGCCGAGGCACTGATGCAGCGGGCCGAGCTCGCGATGCTGCGGTCCAAGCGCCTGGGAAACAACCGGATCATCAGCTATTCGCCGGACATCGCCACGCGCGCGACCGAGCGGCTGACGGTCGAACAGGCGCTGCGCCGCGCCATCGAGCGCGGCGAGCTGAGGGTCCACTACCAGCCGAAGGTCGACTGCGGCACGCTGCGCATGGTCGGCCTCGAGGCACTGGTCCGGTGGGCGCATCCGCAGCGAGGACTTCTCGCCCCCGCCGCGTTCATCTCGGTGGCCGAGGAGGTCGGACTGATCGCGGACATCGGCGCCTTCGTGCTGCGCGCCGCGTGCCGCCAGGTCGCGCAATGGACCGGCGAGGGGCTGGCGCCGCTTCATCTCGCCGTCAATCTGTCGGCGGCGCAGGTCGCGCGCTCGGACGTGGTGGCGCTGGTGCGCGCCGCGCTCGACGAGTCGAGACTGCCGGCCTCGCGCCTGACGCTCGAGCTCACCGAGAGCGTGCTGATGGACTCGACCGGCCAGTCGACCACGCAGCTGAACGCGCTGAAGGCACTGGGCGTGTCGCTGTCGCTCGACGACTTCGGTACCGGCTACTCGTCGCTGACCTACCTGCGTCGCTTTCCGCTGGACGAGATCAAGATCGACCGTTCGTTCGTCGCCGGCCTGCCGCGGGATCGCGACAACGTCGCGATCATCAACGCCATCCTCGCGCTGGGACGCGAGCTCGGCCTCCGGGTGACGGCCGAGGGCGTGGAGACCTCGACCGAGCTCGCGCATCTGCGAAGCCGCGGGTGCGACCAGTTCCAGGGCTACCTGTTCAGCCGACCCGTCGAGGCGGGCGCGATCGAGACGATGCTGCGCGCGATGCGCCAGCGGGCGCTGTCGACGCAGGCCTGAGGCCGGCGCGACGACGTTGGCAGCAGGAGCGGACCCTAGCCGGGCAGGTCGAGCACCGACCGCGCGACGATGTTGCGCTGGATCTCGTTCGAGCCTGCGAAGATCTTCGCGCCGATCACGTTGAACAGCGGCGCGACCACGTGCAGGTCGATGCCCTCGGCCGCGCCGGCCCCGTCCACGCGGCAGGCGTCGCGCAGCCCCGCGAGGTCCTGCGCGGCGTCGACGAGCAGCAGCGCGAGCCGCTCCCACGTCTCGGTCGACCAGATCTTCAGCAGCGAGATCGACGGCGGGATCGGGTCGCCGCGCTTGGCGATCTCGGCGAAGCCCGTGTAGGCGGCGGTCAGGTCGGCGGTGTCCAGCGCCAGTTCGACCAGGCGCGCCCGGAATGCAGGGTCCGCGTGCAGCCCGCGCGCCCGCGCGAGCATCTCGACCTGGTGCAGCGTGTGCTGCGAGTGCTTCGGGCTGCCGGTGAACAGGCGCTCGAAGCCGAGCAGCGCCTTCGCGATCGTCCAGCCCTGGTTCAGTTCGCCGACCAGGTTCTCTCGCGGCACGCGCACGTCGTCGAAGAACACCTCGCAGAAGTCGGTCTCGCCGGCGATGTTGCGGATCGGGCGGACGGTGACGCCCGGCGTCCTCAGGTCGACGAGCAGGAAGCTGATGCCGGCCTGCTTCTTCACGGTCTTGTCGGTGCGCACGAGCATGAACATGTGCGTGCCGTCCGCGCCCCAGGTCGTCCAGGTCTTCTGGCCGTTGACGATGAAGCAGTCGCCGCCGGCGTCGCGCGTCGCGATCGCCTCGGTGCGCACGGCGGCGAGGTCGGACCCGGCGCCGGGTTCCGAGT
This sequence comes from Lautropia sp., assembly GCA_050248115.1. Classification (GTDB taxonomy): domain Bacteria; phylum Pseudomonadota; class Gammaproteobacteria; order Burkholderiales; family Burkholderiaceae_E; genus Lautropia. The sequence goes on along the minus strand of JBFWSZ010000001.1, from coordinate 360,798 downwards.
AGCCTTGCGTCCACACGTGCTCGCCGGCGAGGATCGGCGGCAGGAAGCGCGCGCGCTGCGCCGGCGTGCCGAAGCGCATCAGGATCGGCCCGACCATCACCAGCCCCTGGTCGGGTACCCGCGCGACGCCCCACGCCTCGCTCTCCTCGATCCACGCGATCAGCTTGTCGGGCGGCAGTCCCATCCCGCCGTGCGCCTTCGGCCATGCCGGCGCGAGCCAGCCCAGGCGCGACAGCGTCAGGTACCACGCCTTCGATTCGGACCAGGTCTGGCGATACGGCAGGTGACGCCGCGCCTCGGGGTAGTGCGCGGCGAAGAGCGCGCGGACCGTGCGGCGAAAACGCGCCTCGCCGATCGTGTCCCAGTCGACGTCGCGGCATCGCGCCGGATCGAGCGGCGCATCGTCGAGCAGCGCATCGTCGTGCGGGGCGTCGTCGTGCGGGGCGGCGTGTGGCGTGGCGCCCGGTGTCGCGGCGTCGAGTGGCGTGGCGTGCTGCTCGGGCGGACACGCCGGCGACCTGCCCGCGGCTGTCCCGCGGGCAGTCGCCGGCCGATCGGCGAGTGCAGCGTAGCGCGCACGGTGTGCGACCGCGTTTCCCCAGCGGCTCGCGAGCATCAGCGCGCGCTTGAAGTACAGGCCGACGTCGTGCTCGTTGGTCGTGCCGATCGCGCCGTGCAGGTGGATCGCCGTCCGGGTGGTCTCGAGCGCCGCGTGCGCGCAGCGGGCCTTCGCGCGGCTCGCGGCCGACTGCAGCGCTGTGGTGTCGCCCTGCATCCCGGACGCCTGCCAGCGGGTTGCAATCCGGACGCAGTCGCGCACGCAGGCGTCGGCGAGTTCGAGCTGCATCATCGCGTCGACCATCCGGTGCTGCAGCGCCTGGAAACTGCCGATCGGCCGGCCGAACTGCTCGCGCGTCCTGAGGTGCTCGCAGGTCAGTTCGTGCGCCCGGCGCGCGACGCCGAGCAACTCGGCGGCCTGCGCGAGCGTCGCGAGCGCGGTGGCGGCCTGCAGCGCGCACGCGGCCACGTCGCCGCGCGCGATCACCGTGCAAGGCGACCGCTCCAGGCGCAGCGTCGCCACGACGCCGGCGTCGACTCCGCGATCGCGCTGCACCGACACGCCGTCGGCGTCGGCCGCGACCCAGAGCAGCGCCGGCTCTCCGTGCGCGCGTGCGCTGACGATCCAGCCGTCGACGTCGGTTCCCGGGCGCACGAAGCACTTGCGGCCGTGCACGCGCGCGACCGTGCCGTCACCGGCGTCGGTGCCGCTCCACTCGCAGGCGACGCCGTCGATCCGGTCGGCGACGAGATGGCCGGCGTGCTCCTGCCACGCGACGCCGGCCACGGCCGTGCCATCGATCAAGGCCGCGAGCAGGCGCTCGCGCGCATCGTGCGCCGGCAACCGGGCGAGCAGTGCGATCGGGTGTACGCCCGCGTCGACGAAGGGCTCGGGCAGCAGGTGGCGGCCCGCCATCCGCGCGACGGATGCGACCTCGGCGATCCCGAGGCCGAGGCCCGCGTCGCGCTCGGCGACGAGGATGCCGAACCAGCCGAGCGCGCCGATCTCGCGCCACACCGCGCGATCGAAGCCGCCGCCGGCGTCGTCGAGCGCGCGCACGCGTTCGCGGTGGTCGCGCGCGCGCAGCCAGGCATCGGCGCTGTCGGCGAAGGCATCGTCGCGGTCGGCGCTCACCGGGATACCTTCGCGCTTCGCGCTGCGGTGCGAGCTTGCTTGGGGCGGCCCGGCGCGGCGCTCACTGGTGTACCCTCCCGCCGTCCCTACGGGCCGTCGCCTCCCCGAGGGAGGGCGAGCGCGCCTTGGGGCGGCCCGGCGGCGCGCTCACGCGACGATGCCCTCGGCGCGCAGCGACGCGATCCGCGACGCGTCGAGCGACAGCACGTCGGCGAGCACCCCGTCGGTGTGCTCGCCCAGGATCGGCGGCCCGCCTCGATACTTGACCGGGGTCGCGGAGAACCGCACCGGGTTCGCGACCTGCGGCACCGTACCGGCCGTCGCGTGCGGCAGCGCCATCAGCATCTCCCGATGACGGATCTGCGGGTCGGCGAAAGCCTCGGCGAAGCCGTTGATCGGCCCGCTGGGCACGTTCGCTGCCGCCAGCGCCTGCTGCCATTGCATCACCGGCCGCTCGAGGAACACCTTCGCGAGCATCGGCACGAGCGTCGTGCGGTGCTTCGCGCGCAACGGGTTGGTGACGAAGCGTGGATCGACCGCGAGCGCCGGCACGCCGAGGACTTCGCAGAACGCGCGGAATTGCGTGTCGTTGCCCACCGCGATCATGATCTCGCCGTCGGCGCACACGAAGGACTGCCACGGGCAGGTGATCGGCGACGCGTTGCCCAGTCGCGGGGGCTGCGTCCCCGACACCAGGTACATCATCGCGACGTGCGAGATCGACGCGAGCTGGGCATCGAGCAGTGCCAGGTCGATGTGCTGGCCGGCGCCCGAGTGCCGGTCGCGGTGATGGATCGCGGCGAGGATCGCGCTGGTCGCGTAGAAGCCGGCCGTGATGTCGCCGACCGCGTAGCCGACCCGAAGCGGCCCGCCGCCGGGCTCGCCGTCCGCGTGGCCGGTGATGCTCATCAGGCCGCTCATCGACTGGAACAGCGGGTCGTATCCGGGCAGGTGGCTGTACGGTCCCGTCTGGCCGAAGCCGCTGATCGAACAGTAGACGAGCCGCGGGTTCAGCGCCAGCATCGACGCGGCGTCCAGTCCGTAGCGCGCGAGGTCGCCGGCCTTGAAGTTCTCGAGCAGGACGTCGCTCGCGCGGGCGAGGTCTCTCACCAGCGCCTGCCCCTCGGGCCTGGCGATGTCGATCGCGATCGACCGCTTGCCCCGGTTCATCGCGATGAACGACGAGCTTTCGCCGACCGGGCGCCCGTCGGCGGCCCGCACGGGCAGCCCCTGGTGGCGGACGTCGTCGCCGCGGCCGGGGCGCTCGACCTTGATCACGTCGGCGCCGAAGTCGGCGAGCATCTGCGACGCCCACGGGCCGGAGAACACGCGGCTCAGGTCGAGGACTCGCAGGCCGTCGAGCGTCGTCATCGGGAGGGTCCTCCGGTCGTTTGCGGGTGGGGTGCGCGGGTGCCCGGGACCGATGCGTCGGCGGGCCCCGGCGGCACCGCGCGCCGACTGTAGCGCCCGCGGGTGCGGCCCGGCGCGCGCGACGGACATAGCTGAATTGCGTCGATCGGCAGCGGGCGAGTTGTCTCATCGCGCATCACAGCTTCACGGTCCGGCCGGTGGCGGCGCCGCCGCCCCGCGAATAGAGTGCAGGCTGTCCGAGCACCGACGGCTTTGCGCGCTGCGCCGCGCCGGGGACGGATCGATCGGGCCCGACCCTTCGACAGGAGACGCCACAGATGTACGAGAGACCCGCGAAATCCGCGACGCCGGCGCGTCGTCGTTTCGTCCGAACGGCGGTCGCCGCCGGTGTCGCCACGCTCGGTGCGCTTGCCGGCGCTTCGGTCGGCGCACCGGCGCATGCCGCCGACGCCTGGCCCGACCGGCCGATCCGGCTGATCGTCCCGTATCCGCCCGGCGGTCCGGTCGACCAGCTCGGCCGCGCGATCGCGCCGGCGCTGGGCGAGAAGCTCGGCCAGTCGGTCGTGATCGAGAACAAGTCCGGCGCCGGCGGCTCGATCGGCCTCGACGCGACCATCCGCGCGACGCCCGACGGCTATACCTTCGGTTTCGGCGTGCCCGGCGCGATCGCGGTGCTGCCCCACCTGCAGAAGGTGCCGTACGACCCGGCGAAGATCGAGTACCTGACGACGGTCGCGCGGGTGCCGCAGGTGATCGTCGCGAGCCCGGGCTTCGCCGGCAAGGACCTCAAGGACCTGATCGCGATCGCGAAGAAGTCGCCCGGCAAGCTGAACTACGCGTCGGCCGGCAAGGCGACGACCACCCACCTGGGTGCCGAACTCCTCAGCCAGGAGGCGGGCATCCAGATGGTCCACGTGCCCTACAAGGGCGCGACGCCCGCGGTGACCGCGCTGCTCGGCAACGAGATCGACCTGTTCGCCGCGGACTTTCCGGCGGTGCGCGCGTTCCTGCCCAAGGGCATCAAGGTGCTCGCGGTGTCGGGCTCGAAGCGGATCGCGTCGCTGCCCGACGTGCCGACGACCGCCGAGATGGGCCTGCCGGGCGTGTCGGTCGAGGGCAACTACGGCATCGTCGCGGCGACCGGCACCCCGGAACCGATCAAGCGGAAGATGTACGACGCGCTCAGGGCGGTGCTCGCGATGCCCGAGATCCGGGCGAGGATCGAGGGGCTCGGCGCAAGCCCGGAACCGAGCACCCCCGAGGAATACCGCGCGCTGATGGAAAGCGAGTCGAAGAAGTGGGGCGCGGTGATCGGCAAGGCCGGGATCACGCTGAACTGAACGCCGGCGTTGCACCGGGTCCGGCGCGATGCCGGACTCAGCGACCCGTGAACACCGGCGCACGCTTCTCCCGGAACGCCGCCTGCGCTTCCTTCGCGTCGTCGGTCTTCGCGATCTGCGCGGTCATGTCCTGCTCGTAGCGATAGCCGTCGCGCAGGCTCATGTCCTCGATCGTGTTCATCGTGTGCTTGCCCAGGCGGGTCGAGAGCGGGCTCTTGGACGCGATCGTCGTCGCCATCGCGAGCGCAGCCGGCATCAGCCCCTCCGGCGTCGTGACTTCCTCGACGATGCCCAGCCGGTAGAGTTCGCCCGCCGGCATGCGATCGCCGGTCAGCATCATCCGGCGCAGCCTCGAGTGCGGGAACAGGCGCATCGCGTGGCGGCAGCCGCCGAGCAGGCCGACGTCGACCTCGGGCATGCCGAGGCTCGCCTTATCGGACGCGATCAGCACGTCGGCCGACGCGACCATCGCGAGGCCCGAGCCCAGCGCCGCTCCGTTGATCGCGACCACCACCGGCTTCGCGCACTCGCGGATCGCGTGGAAGCACTCGCGCGTGCGTCGTGAGTGTGCCGGCAGGTCGCCCGGACCCTTGATCACGTCGGCGCGCCCCTTCAGGTCGGCGCCGGCGCAGAACACCTTGCCTGCGCCGGTGAGGATCACGACGCGTATCTCGTCGAGCTCGCTGATGCGGTCGAGCGCCGTCGTCAGTTCGTCGTTCAGCGTGCGGGTCAATGCGTTGACGGGCGGCGCGTTCATCACCAGGATCGCGATGTGGTTCTCGATCGTGACGTCGAGCTGGGTCAGGTCTTTCATGGGGCTCCTGAAGGCGGGGTCGAAGGGGAGGGGGCGCCGCGGCGCTACTTCGCGAGCAGTCCGAGGTCGCCGAGCAGCGCCTGCATCGCAGCACGATCGCGCTCGACGAACGCGGTGGTCTCGGCCGGTGACAGCGTCAGGCGCTCGCCGCCCTGCGCGTCGATGAAGCCCGCGTAGGCGGGGTCCGCATTGGCCTGGGCGACGGCACGCGACAGCCGTTCCACGATCGCGGGCGGCGTGCCCCGGGGCGCGGCGAGGCTGTACCAGGTGGCGGATTCCGCGTCGGCGATGCCGGCCTCGGCCATCGTCGGCACGTCGGGCAGCAGCGGCGATCGCTTCGCGCCGGTGTAGGCGAGTGCCTTGAGCTTGCCTACGGCGATGAACGCCTTGGTCGCGGCGAGATTCAGCAGGCCCATCTGCACGTGGCCGCCGAGCAGGTCGCGCAGCGCCGGCGCCGCGCCCGCGTACGGCACGTGCGAGATCCTGATCCCGGCACGCTTCAGGAACACCTCGGCGCCGAGGTGCGTCGCGCCGCCGGCACCGGCCGACGCGTAGTTCAGCGTGCCGGGCCTGCTCCTGGCGAGCGAGACAAGGTCCTGGAGCCGCTCGACGCCGACGCCGGGGTGCACGACGAGCACGTTCGGCTGGTTCACGAGGATCGAGACGAACGCATAGTCCGCGATGCCGTCGTAGTTGATCCGCTGCATCAGCGGCGTGACCACGTGACCGGCCGAGGTGCCGACGAGCAGCGTGTAGCCGTCTGGCCTGGCCCGCGCGACGAAGCCGGTGCCGATCGTCGCGGCGCCGCCCGCCTTGCTCTCGACGACGACGTTCTGCCCGAGCCGCGCCTCGAGCTGGCGTGCGAGCGTGCGCGCGAGCGTGTCGGCCGGACCGCCCGGGGCATACGGGATGATCAGCGTGATCGGTCGGTTCGGGTAGGTCGCGTCGGCTCGCGCCGCGCCGGCGGCGCTCGCCAGCGAGGGGCCGAGGGCGAGTGCGCGAAGCATCGCGGTTCGTCGTGCGGGATTCATCGAGTGGCTCCTGGAGCGGGGTGGGGTGGCGGCGATGCCGGGTGCGGATCCGCCGCGTCGACGCCGGCCCAGCCCTCGCCGCCCGGCGGCTTCTGCAGCATCGGCCGATGATGGATCTCGCCCAGGCTCGCGTAGAGCGGCCCGCCGAGCCGCGCGATTGGGCGCATGCGCACGGTGTCGACCGAGCGGCCGTCGAAGATGTCGTCGGACAGGTGGAAGGCGACGACCTCGCCGATGAACAGCGTGTTCACGCCGCGTCCGAGCACGACGCGCTGATCGAGGCGGCACTCCATCTGCACCGGTGCGAGCGCGATCCGCGGCGGCGCGACGTGGACGCTGGGCAGCAGCGGGATGCCGAGCGCCGCCGCTTCGCCGACATCGGGCGGGAACTCCTGCGCGCTCAGGTGCACGAGCGCCATCGTGTCCTCGGTGGCGACGTTGACGACGAATTCGCCGCTGCGCATGATGTTCCGGGCGGTGTCCTTCGTCGTGCCGCCGACCGCGCGAAGCGCGATGTTCACGGCGAGCATCGGCGGACTGGTCGCGACGTAGTTGTACGAACTGAAGGGGGCCGCGTTGACGCATCCCGCGTCGTCTACGGTGGTGATCCAGGCGATCGGGCGCGGGGCCACGCAGCCGACCAGCAGGCGGTACGCGGTCTCGGTGTCGAGGCGTGCGCCGTCGATGCAGGTGTATCGGTGCGGTGTGATGACGGGTCTCCGGGCTCGTGCGGATCGCGCGGGTCCCTCGGATCCCGGGGATTGCGCGTGACGTCCGGGGCGCGGACGCGGGACGACGCGAAGCGTGCCGCCCGACGGTGCGCGGCCACGCGGAACGCCGACTGTAGCGGCCGTGCCGGCGGCGGCCTAGCGAGCCTCGCGCAAACGAGAGTTGCGCGGTTCGGCAAGCGTTGCGCGGTTCGGCAAGCCTGTCGCGCGCTGCCAAGGTCAGTCGTCGTACAACAGCGGCGACCGGCGACCGGCGATCGACTAGGGACGCTTCGCGCCCTCGGCCGCGCGCCGGCGGCGCTCGCGGCTGTTCGCAAGGTGGGTCCGCATCGCCGCGCGGGCCGCGTCGGCGTCGCGATGCGCGATCGCGTCGAGGATGCTCTCGTGCTCGACGTTCGTGCGGGCGAGGTAGTCGCGCGTGGAGTCGCCGGCGAGGCCGGGGGCGTCGAGCCGTGCGCGCGGGATGATCATCGTGCCGAGCGAGCCGAGCAGCTCGCTGAACCGCTGGTTGCGGGTTGCACGCGCGATCTCGAGGTGGAACTGGAAATCGGGACCGACCGCGTCGAGCCCGGCGGACGCGGCGGACGCGAACGCGTCGAGAGCCGCGCGCATCGCGCGCAGGCCGGCGTCGGTGCGCCGCATCGCGGCGAGCGCGGCCGCCTCGGTCTCGACGCCGATGCGCAGCTCCAGCACCGCGACGACGTCGTTCAGCGTCGCGATCTGCTCGGGGCCGATCCGGAACGCGGTCGTGTCGCCGAGACCGACCGCGAACGTGCCGATCCCGTGCCGCGTCTCGACCAGCCCCGACGCCTGGAGCTTGGAGATGGCCTCGCGCACGACCGTGCGGCTGACACTGTACTGCGCCACCAGCGCCGCTTCGGTCGGCAACTGCTGACCCTGCGCGATGCGGCCGTCGCGGATGCGATCGCCGAGCGACTCGACCAGGTCGAGCGCGAGGCTGCGCGGGCGTCTGCGCGCGCGCACGGGCTCCTCCGGCCGAGGGGGGGTGGCGCGGTGGGCCTGCAGGTCTGCGGTGGCGGGTCTCGAGCTTCGCATTCGCCTCTTCGGCGCTCCCCCTGCTTGACAGTCGGCCGGGGTTGGAAGAGCATATTTGTATGACGACCGACAACTCAAGTCGGTACGGTATCCGATTCGCCGGTGCGAGGCAATCGGTCGATCACCCCACTTCGCCCCGCGCCATCCCCAGGCTTTCAATCGAGGAGACATCATGCTGCAGTGCCGTTCGATCACCGCCGCCGCGTTCGCGATCGGCCTCGGTGCCGCATCGCTCGGGGCGCATGCCCAGACGATGAAGGCGGCCGACGTCCACCCGGCCGGCTACCCCACCGTCGTCGCCGTCGAGAACATGGGCAAGAAGCTCGAGGCCCAGACCAGTGGCAGGATCAAGTTCCAGATGTTCCCCGGCAGCGTGCTCGGTGGCGAGAAGGAGATGATCGAACAGACGCAGGTCGGCGCGATCCAGATCCTGCGTACGTCGCTCGGCCCGATCGGTCCGGTCGTGCCGGACGTCGACATCTTCAACATGCCGTTCGTCTTCCGGGACATCGCCCACATGCGCGCGGTGATCGACGGGCCGATCGGTCAGGAACTGCTCGACAAGATCACCGCGTCGCCGGCTCGCCTGGTCGGTCTCGCGTGGATGGACGGCGGGTCGCGCAGTCTCTACACCAAGAAGCCGGTGCGCAAGCCCGAGGATCTCGCGGGCCAGAAGATCCGCATGATGGGCAATCCGCTGTTCGTCGACACGATGAACGCGATGGGCGGCAACGGCATCAGCATGGGCTACGGCGAGGTCTTCACCGCGCTGCAGACCGGCGTGATCGACGGCGCCGAGAACAATCCGCCCAGCCTTTACACGGCCAACCACTTCAAGGCCGGGGCCAGGTACTACACGCAGACCAACCACCTGATCATTCCCGAGATCCTCGTGATGTCGAAGATCGCGTGGGACAAGCTCTCGCCGGCCGATCGGGCGCTGGTGAAGAAGGCGGGCCGCGAGGCGCAACTCGAGCAGCGCGCGCTGTGGGACAAGGCCGTGCAGGACTACACCGCCAAGCTCAAGGCCGAGGGCGTCGAGTTCATCGCGATCGACAACAAGCCCTTCTTCGACGCCACCGCCCCGGTCCGGGCGAAGTACGGCGCGAAGTTCACCGACCTGATGAAGCGGATCGCCGACACGAAGTAGCGACGACCCGTCCCGCCCACGACCGGCCCCGCGGATGCACGACCGAACCCTTCGCGCGATGGACTGGCTGTACCGGGTCTGCATCTGGGTCGCGGGCATCGCGATCTTCCTGATGGCGCTGATCATTCCCTTCGGCGTCTTCACCCGCTACGTGCTCGGCACCGGATCGCAGTGGCCCGAGCCGGTGGCGATCCTGCTGATGATGTCGTTCACCTTCATCGGCGCGGCCGCGGCGTATCGGGCCGGCGCGCACATCGCCGTCACGATGTTCACCGACGCGCTGCCCGCGCCGCTTCGGCGGGTCGCGGCGCTGCTCGTGCATGCGCTGATGATCGTCGCCTGCCTGTTCGTGATCTTCTACGGCACCGAGCTCTGCGTCGGCACGATGGGGCAGTCGATCGCCGAACTCCCGTGGCTTCCGGTCGGCGTGACCTACCTCGCGATTCCCGTCGGCAGTGCGTTCACGCTGCTGTTCGTGATCGAGCACCTGGTGTTCGGCTCGCAGGCCGACAGGCCGCTGGTGCGGCTCGAGGATCCCGCCGCCGGCGACACCGCCGCCGAAGGCGCGCGCTGATGGACGCGCTGGTGCTGCTCGGCAGCTTCGCGCTGCTGATGGTGATCGGCGTGCCGATCGCGTATTCGCTCGGGCTGGCCGCGCTGATCGGCGCGCTGTGGATCGACCTGCCGCTCGACGCCGTGATGATCCAGCTCGCCGCCGGCGTCAACAAGTTCTCGCTGCTCGCGATCCCGTTCTTCGTGCTCGCCGGCGCGATCATGGCCGAAGGCGGCATGGCGCGGCGGCTGGTCGCGTTCGCCGGCGTGCTGGTCGGCTTCGTGCGCGGTGGCCTGTCGCTCGTCAACATCCTCGCGTCGACCTTCTTCGGCGCGATCTCCGGTTCGTCGGTCGCGGACACGGCGTCGGTCGGCACCGTGCTGATTCCCGAGATGGAGAAGAAGGGCTATCCGCGCGACTTCGCCACCGCGGTCACCGTCAGCGGTTCCGTGCAGGCGATCCTGATCCCGCCGAGCCACAACGCGGTGATCTACTCGCTCGCGGCCGGCGGGACGGTCAGCATCGCCGCGCTGTTCATGGCCGGTGTGCTGCCCGGGCTGCTGATGGGGCTCACGCTGGCCGTGCTCTGCATGATCAAGGCGAAGCGCCACGGCTACCCGAAGGGCGAGGTCGTGCCGCTGCGCGAGGCGCTGCGGATCTGCGCGGACGCGACCTGGGGGCTGATGACGATGGTGATCATCCTCGGCGGCATCCTGTCGGGCGTGTTCACCGCCAACGAGAGTGCCTCGATCGCGGTGCTGTGGGCATTCTTCGTGACGATGTTCGTCTACCGCGACTACCGCTGGCGCGACCTGCCCAGGCTCGTGCACCGGACGGTCAAGACGGTCACGATCGTGATGATCCTGATCGGCTTCGCCGCGTGCTTCGGCTACCTGATGACGCTGATGCAGATCCCGCTCAAGGTCACGACCTTCTTCACCGGCCTGTCGGAGAACCGGTACGTGATCCTGCTGCTGATCAACCTGATGCTGCTCGCGCTCGGCACGCTGATGGACATGTCCCCGCTGATCCTGATCCTGACGCCGATCCTGCTGCCGGTCGTCAAGTCGATGGGCGTCGACCCGGTCCACTTCGGGATGATCATGATGGTCAACCTGGGCATGGGCCTGATCACGCCGCCGGTGGGCACGGTGCTCTTCGTCGGCAGCGCGATCGCCAAGCTCAAGATCGGTGTCGTTGCGCGGGCGATGAAGCCCTTCTTCGTCGCGCTCTTCGTCGTGCTGATGATGGTGACCTACCTGCCGTGGCTCAGCCTGTGGCTGCCGCGGACCCTGGGCCTGTAGCGGCTGCGACGATGAAGCGGCCGGTGATCATCCGCATGCACCCGCGCGACAACGTCGCGATCGTCGCCAACGACGGCGGCCTGGACGCAGGCACCGTGCTCGACGACGGGCTGGTGCTGCGCGACCGGGTGCCGCAGGGCCACAAGCTCGCGCTCGTCGACCTGCCGAAGGGCGGTGCGGTTCGCCGCTACGACGTCGCGATCGGTCATGCGCAGGAGGCGATCGCCGCCGGCCGCTGGGTACACGAGGGTCTGCTGCGCATGCCCCCGGCGCGCGCGCTCGACGGGTTGCCGCTCGCGACTGCGACACCGCAGCGGCTCGTGCCCCTCGACGGCCGGACCTTCGAGGGCTACCGCAATGCCGACGGCTCGGTGGGCACGCGCAACCTCCTCGCGATCACCACGACCGTGCAGTGCGTCGCCGGCGTGGTCGAGCACGCCGTGCGGCGCATCAGGGCCGAACTGCTCCCGTCGTTCCCGAACGTCGACGACGTCGTCGCGCTCGAGCACGCGTACGGCTGCGGCGTCGCGATCGACGCACCGGGTGCCGAGATCCCGATCCGCACGCTGCGCCACATCAGCCTGAATCCGAATTTCGGCGGGGAAGTGATGGTCGTCAGCCTCGGGTGCGAGAAGCTTCAGCCCGACCGACTGCTGCCGCCGGGTACGCTGCCGATGCGCGACCTGCGTGCGGGCGCCGGTGGCGCGGCGGGCGAGGCGCTCGACATCGTCTGCCTGCAGGACGACGCGCACGTCGGGTTCGCCTCGATGATCGAGTCGATCCTGCGCTCGGCGCGCCGGCACCTCGAGCGTCTGGACGCACGGCGGCGCGAGACGGTGCCGGCGAGCGAGCTGGTGGTCGGCGTACAGTGCGGCGGCAGCGACGCTTTTTCCGGCGTCACGGCCAATCCGGCGGTGGGATACGCCACCGACCTGCTGATTCGCGCCGGTGCCACGGTGATGTTCAGCGAGACCACCGAGGTGCGCGACGGCGTCGACCAGCTCACCGCGCGCGCGGCAACGCCTGAGATCGCGCGCGCGATCGTCCGCGAAATGGCCTGGTACGACGGGTACCTCGGGCGGGGCGGGGTCGATCGCAGCGCCAACACCACGCCGGGCAACAAGAAGGGCGGCCTGTCGAACATCGTCGAGAAGGCGATGGGTTCGATCGTCAAGAGCGGCAGCATGCCGATCGCGGGCGTGCTGTCGCCCGGCGATCGCCTCGCGGGTCGCAAGGGGCTGATCTACACCGCGACGCCGGCGAGCGACTTCATCTGCGGCACGCTCCAGCTCGCCGCCGGCATGAACCTGCACGTGTTCACGACCGGCCGCGGCACACCGTACGGCCTCGCCGAATGCCCGGTGATCAAGGTCGCGACCCGCAGCGAGCTCGCGCGCCGCTGGCACGACCTGATGGACGTCAACGCCGGGCGCATCGCCGACGGCGAGTGCTCGATCGAGGCGGTGGGCACCGAGCTCTTCGACCTGATGCTCGAGGTGGCGAGCGGGCGCAGGACGTGGGCCGAGCGCCATCGGCTTCACAACGCGCTGGTGCTGTTCAATCCGGCGCCGGTCACCTGAGGCGCATCGATTCCAACACGGGAGGGGCAGACATGACGCGATCGACGTCGTTCGACGAGTGCAGTAAGGTGTTTCATCGCCGAGGCGCCGGTATCGGCGCCTCGCGTGCGATCCGGGGTGCCGCGGGCGTCGTGCTGGCTTCGGTCGCACTCGCGACGCTGCACGCGGCGCACGCCGCCTCAGATGGCACGCCGGCCGGCACGCCCCTGGCCTGCGACGACGGCATCATGGCCGCGTTCAAGCCCGATTCGCTGACGAGCGTCGTATCGGTCCAGTTGCTGGCCCGCGGCGCGAAGGTCTTCGTGGCCGACTCGGCGACACCGGTCACCCTTGCCGCCGACCTCTGCCTGGTGAAGCTCAAGGTCGGGCCGGGCAATCCGGGCCCGGCCGACGCCCGATCGACGTCGGCCGGCATCGGCATCGAGGTCTGGCTGCCCACGCCAGCCGACTGGAACCAGCGGATCCGGAACTACGGGGGCGGCGGCCACGTCGGCGGCGGCCATCTCGATCCGGCGCACGACGGCGCCACGCTGAAGACGGCGGTCGGCAGCAAGTTCCCCGCGCCGGTGATCGCCGGCATGGGCTATGCGTCCGGCACGACCGACGCCGGCCAGCGATGGTCGCAGAACGGCTCCTACGCATTCCTGCCCGACGGCCGGCTGAACGAGGCGCTGCTCGCCGACTTCTCGTGGCGCAGCCTCGTCGAACAGGCGAAGCAGACGAAGGCGCTGGTCGCGCGCTTCTACGGCAAGGACCCGGTGTTCAGCTACTTCGACGGGCATTCGACCGGCGGGCGCCAGGGCTGGAAGCTGGCGCAGGACTTTCCGGATCTGTACGACGGCTTCCTGATCGCGGCGCCGGCGATCAGCACCGGGAAGTTCGCGCTGAATGCCTTCTACCCGCAGGTCGTGATGAAGGCCGACCTCGGCTTCACGTCGGCCGACCCGGCATTCGTCGAGACCGGTTTCAAGGCGAAGGTCGCCGAGGCCAACCGTCGCGCCGTGCTCGCCTGCGACAGGGAGGGGCTCGGCTTCCTGCTCGACCCGTTCTCGTGCAGTTACGATCCGGCGAAGGACCCGGCCGCGCTGTGCGCCGGCGTCGAAGGCGACGGCGTCACCGGCAGCGGCACCGACCCGAAGACCTGCCTGAGCCTGAAGGAGGCCCGAGTTGTCGACAAGCTCTGGTACGGCATCACCCGCGACGGCAGCTACGATCCGCAGGAGACGGCCCGCGGTCGCAGCGGCGTCGCGCTCGGCGAGCGGCAACTGTGGTGGAGCTTTCCGCGCGGCGCCAACTGGGGCGCGCTGGTCGGCCGCGTCGCGAGCGCCGAGCGCATCGCGATGATCCTCCAGGACGTGCGCTATGCGCCGTCGAAGGCGGTGAACCCGACGGTCGACATCGTCAACGCGTCGTCCGACGAGCGAGACCGCTGGCGCGAGCTCGACGTGGCGGCGCTGGCCGCCGTGCACGACAAGGCGATCGGGATGGAACCCGTGTTCGGCAACCTCGCGTCGGACAGCGCCGATCTCCGGTTGCTGCGGCGTCTCGGACGCAAGGTGATCACCTACACCGGCCTCGCCGAGGACGCGATCCCGCCGGCGACCTCCGTGAACCACTTCGAGCGCGTCGCGGCCGCGATGGGCGGCATCGACGCGGCGCAGGCGTTCCTGCGCCTGTACCTGGTGCCGGGCAAGGCGCACAGCTCGCAGGGCCGTGGCTGGGTCGTGGGCAGTGCCGGGGACCCGACGCGCAACAACACCGTTCCGCTGCCTTTGCTGCCGGGCGCCGGCAACCAGACCCCGGACCGCGATCGCGACCAGATGTTCAGCGCGCTGGTCGACTGGGTCGAGCAGGGCAAGGCGCCGCAGGCGATCGTCGTCTCGTCGCGCGACGGGTCGGTCAGTTATCCGTTGTGCGTGTACCCGGCGAAGACCACCTGGACCGGAAGCGGCTCGGCGAAGGAAGCGTCGAACTACGTCTGCCGCTAGCGACCTGCCGCTAGCGACATATCGACGGGCACGTGCGGCAAGGGAGGCATCGCCGGGCATTGACATCGATCGGCCCGGCAGTCGAGAATCGCAGATAGTTCAGGTCTTGAACTAACTCGCGATCGTCGATACGATCGATCCGGGTCGCGCAGCTTGCCGATGCGCGCGGATCGATCCAAGAACAGGAGACTTCCCTTGCGCCTTTTCCACCCCTTCGTCGTGGTGCTTCCCGCCGTTGCCGCGCTGTCGGCGTGCGCCGCCCTCGACGGCCGCGCACCGGCCGCTGGCCCGATGACCAAGGCACGTCCGTCGACCGTCGCCGCGGAGGCCTGCGATGCCTTGACCGCGAGGCTGAAATACCCGGGGTTGCGGATCGAGTCGGTCTCGATGGTCGCGGCCGGTGCCTTCGCGCAGGACAAGGTCACGACCGCGAGCCCGGCGCACTGCCTCGTCAAGGGCGGTCTCAACCGGCGAACCAGCGCAGTCGATGGGATGGTCTACGAAATCGGCTTCGAGATGCGTCTTCCGCTCGCCTGGAACGGTCGCTTCTTCCACCAGGTCAACGGCGGGATCGACGGCGTCGTACATCCGGCGATCGGCCGTCTGCCCGGCGGCGGCGCCGTCGACAGTGCCTTGAACCGGGGGTTCGCCGTGCTCAGTTCCGATGCCGGCCACACCGGCAAGCAGAACCCCTGGTTCGGGCTCGATCCGCAGGCTCGACTCGACTACGGCTACAACGCGGTCGGCACGTTGACGCCGTTTGCGAAGGGCGTGATCGAGGCGACGTACGGCAGGGGCCCCGATCGTTCGTACATCGGCGGCTGCTCGAACGGGGGCCGGCACTCGATGGTCGCCGCGTCGCGATTCGCGGATCAGTACGACGGCTTTCTCGTCGGCAATCCCGGCTTCAATCTGCCCAAGGCGGCGATGGCGCAGATGCTCGGCGCACAGCAATACGCGAAGGCGGCACGCCCGGGCAAGGACGGCAAGCCCGACCTCGCGACCGCGGTCGCACCCGAGCAGTTCGGTCTGCTCTCGCAACGCATCCTCGCGCGCTGCGATGCGCTCGACGGCCTGGCAGACGGCATCGTCGGCGATACCGCAGCCTGCCAGCGCGCGTTCTCGCTGCGTCGCGACGTGCCGGTCTGCACCGGCGGGCGCGGTGCGCAGTGTCTCGAGAAGGCCCAGGTCGACGCGATCGACGCGGTGATGAGCGGTGCGCGCAACGCCCGCAACGAGCCGGTCTACGCGAGCTTCCCGTACGACCCCGGCATCGCCGGCGAGAACTGGGCGTTCTGGGAGTTCGTCGCATCGCAGCGCCTCGATCCGGCGGGTTCGCTGATCTTCATCACGCCGCCGCTGTCGGCCGATGCCTTCAAGAAGACCGGCGGGCTCGGCATCGCGCTGGGCATCGACGTCGAACGCGACGTGCCCAAGATCCACGGCACCAACGCCACGTATCCGGTGTCGCCGATGGGCTTCATGACGCCACCGGACGCCGAACGGCTCGAGACCTTGCATGCGCGCGGCGCGCGGATGATGGTGTACCACGGTGTCGCGGATGCCGTCTTCTCGGTGAACGACACGATCCGCTGGTACGAGACGCTGGATGCGAACCATCGCGGGCGCGCGGCCGAGTTCGTGCGTCTCTACCCGGTGCCGGGCATGAACCATTGTCGCGGCGGCCTCGCGGCCGACCAGTTCGAGATGCTCGACGAACTCGTCGCCTGGGTCGAAGAGGGCAGGGCGCCGGCGCGCATCGTCGCGAAGGTCCGAGGCCCGGGGTCGAACGACGTCAACAAGGAGCTGCCGGCGGACTGGCCGGCGACGCGCACCCGCGCGCTCTGTCCCTATCCGGGTGTCGCGCGCTACGACGGTCGGGGCAACCCCGAATCGGCCGACAGCTTCCGCTGTACCTCGCCGTCCAAGTGACTTCATTCCCGAGAGTGCCATGTTCATTGCCGAGAACGCCATGTCGAATCGTCACCCGCTGATCCGTGATCCCCTCTCCCGTCACGGCGTCGGTGCCGTCGTCGCCGCGTCGGCCTTTGCGATCGCCGCGCCCGCGTTCGCATCCGAATCCGCCTGCAGCGCGCTGAGCGGAACGGTCGGCACGGCGACGCCGGAGCGCGTGCAGGCGTCCTTCCTCGAGGCAGGCAAGGCGCGCGCCGGCGGCGGCGAGCGGGGGACGCCGCTCGCCGCGCACTGCCTGGTGAAGGCGCAGCTCGCGCCGCACGTCGGCGTCGGCGGTCGCAAGTTCCACACCGGCGTCGAACTCCGGATGCCGGAAGACTGGAACGGGCGCTTCCTCTATCTCGGCGGCGGCGGCAACGACGGCGTCGTACGCGAGGCGTCGGGAGCGATCGCCAGCGGACTCGGCGCCGATCCGGCGCTCAACCGCGGCTACGCGATCGTCACGACCGACGCCGGCCACCAGGGCACGAAGGCGAGCGAGTTCGGCATCGATCCGGTGGCGCGGGTCGACCATGCCTACGCCGCGCACGATCGAACCGCCCGGTTCGCGAAGGCCACGATCGCGCGCTACTACGGCAAGGCGGCGGAGCGGTCGTACTTCTTCGGGTGTTCGGGCGGCGGTCGCCAGGGCATGATGTTCACGCAGCGCTTTCCCGACTACTTCGACGGCGTGATCGCGATGGCGCCGGCGATGCGCGTGTCCAGCGGCGCGACGATCGCATCGGCCTGGAACGCGCAGGAGTTCCGCGACGCGGCGCCACTGGGTGCCGACGGCAAGCCGCAGACGCACGCGGCGTTCAGCGACGCCGCGCTGGGTGTGGTCGCCAAGGGCGTGCTGAACGCCTGCGACGCGACCGACGGCCTAGCCGACGGCATGGTCGCGAATCCGACCGCCTGCCGTTTCGACCCGACGTCGATCGCGTGCCCGGCCGACAAGTCGGAGACGTGTCTCGACGCGAAGCAGGTCAAGGCGATGCAGCGCTACCTGGACGGGCCGAAGGACGGCAGCGGCAAGGCGCTCTACTTCCCGCAGATGGCCGACCCGGCGATCGCGCAGGATGGCTGGCGCCTGTGGGCGCTGGGTACCGAAAAGCAGCCGTCGCGCTACGTGTTCCTGATGCAGGACGCATTGCGCCACGAGTTCATCACGCCGCCGGCACCGGATCTGGACATGCTGCGCTTCGACTTCGATCGCGATCCCGAGCGGATGAAGGCCTTCTCGTGGATCTACGACACGTACGCCGACGCGAAGCTCGACGCGTTCCGCGCGCACGGCGGCAAGCTGATGATCGTGCACGGTACCGCCGACCCGATCTTCTCGGCCCACGAGAGCGTCGACTATTTCATGCGCGCCGCCGATGCACTCGGCGGCGTGTCCAAGGCGCAGGAGGCGATGCGGCTGTTCCTGGTGCCCGGGATGAATCACTGCCGCGGCGGCATCGGCACCGACGATTTCGATGCGCTCGCGTCGATGGTCGGCTGGGTCGAACGCAACGAGGCGCCGGCCCGCATCGAGGCGAAGGTGTCGCCGGCGAACCGAGCGACGCCGAACCGCGGCCGCCCGCTGTGCGCGTATCCCGCCTGGCCGCGCTACGACGGCACGGGAGACAAGGAGTCTGCGGCGAGCTTCGCCTGCGCCACGGAATAGTCTCGCGCGTCCCATTCAACAGGAGCAGTCGATGGATCCGGTGCAGATCGCCCTCTTCGGGGCAGGCGGCAAGATGGGCGTGCGCCTGTCCACGAACCTGCGGGGCTCGCGCTACGTCGTGCGCCACGTCGAACCCGGCGCCGCGGGGCGCGCGCGCCTGAAGGCGGAACTCGGCATCGACTGCGTCGAGTCTGCGGCGGCGCTCGACGGCGCCGACGTCGTGATCCTCGCGGTGCCCGACACGCTGATCGGGAGGCTCTCGGCCGAGATCGCGCCGCAGCTGAAACCCGGCACGATGGTGATGACGCTGGACGCGGCGGCGCCTTTCGCCGGCCACCTGCCGGCGAGGCCCGATCTCGTGTACTTCGTCGCGCATCCGTGCCACCCGCCGATCTTCAGCGCCGAGGTGCACGCGCCGGGCGCGGTCGACTACTTCGGCGGGGTGTCGGCGCCGCAGTCGGTCGTCAGCGCGCTGATGCAGGGGCCCGACGATGCCTTCGCGCTGGGCGAGGACATCGCGAAGACGATCTTCCAGCCTATCCTGCGGTCCTACCGGGTGAGCGTCGAGCAGATGGCGCTGCTCGAGCCGGGACTCTCGGAAACCGTCTGTGCGACGCTGCTGGACGTGATGCGGGAGGCCATGGACGAAGTCGTTGCGCGCGGCGTCCCGGCCGACTGCGCGCGAGACTTCCTGCTCGGGCACATGACGATCCTGTCGGCGGTGATCTTCAAGCAGATCCCCGGCCAGTTCTCCGACGCGTGCAACAAGGCGATCACCCACGGCAAGCCGCGGCTGATGCGCGAGGACTGGAAGCAGGTGTTCGAGCGCGACGAGATCGCCGAGAGCATCCGGCGGATCACCTGAGCGGCGGCGGCTTCAGTCGACCTCGACGTGCCTCTCCCTGATCCGGGCGGCGTGGTCTTCCCGCTCTTCTCGCGCTAGAAGAGCGCGGAGGCCACGCCGCCCGCGACGCCGTAGCCGGTGAGGCTGCAGTAGACCAGACGCGGGTTGATCCCGACGAGCTGCGCCCAGGCGATGCCGAGCCGCTCGGGCCCGGTCGCCCGGCCACCGGCCATGCGGGCGATGGCACCGTGCGCACGGGCAGGGTGTCAGGGCCCGGCGTCGCGTTCATTCGGCCTTGATGCCCTGCTGCTGCGCGACCTTGCGAAAGCGCGCGATGTCCTCGCGGATCGCGGTCGCGAAGGCGTCGGCCGACATCGGCGTCGGCTCCGCGCCCTCGCGGATCAGGAAGGCCTTGAGATCCGCGTCGGACAGGACCTTGTTCACGGCGGCGTTGAGCTTGTCGCGGATCGGCTGTGGCAGCCCGGCCGGCCCGAGCAGGCCCCACCACAGTTCGAAGGAATAGCCCGGCGCGACGCTCGCCATCGGCACGAGATCCGGTGCGATCGGGCTGGGCTGCGCGCTGGTGATGCCGATCGCGCGGATCTTGCCGGCCCGCACCTGCGGCATCAGCGAAGGGCCGCTCGCGATCAGCATCTGCACCTGGTTGCCGGCGAGGTCGGTCACCGCCGGGCCCATGCCGCGGTAGGGCACGTGCACGACCGCGGTGCCGCTCGCGGCCTTCAGCATTTCGGTCGCGAACTGGTTGCTGCTGCCGGTGCCCGAGGACGCGTAGTTGAACTTGTCCGGGTTCGCCTTGAGCAGCGCGATCAGGCTCGCCGGATCCTTCGGCGGGAAGTCGTTGCTGACGGTGACGATGAACGGTCCCTTCGCCATCATCGCGACCGCCGTGAGATCCTTCACCGGATCGTACGACATCGGTTTGCCGAGTGCGGCGTTGGTCGTCATGCTCGAAGACACCGCGACCAGCGTGTAGCCGTCGGGTGCGGCCTTCGCGACCATCGCGGTGCCGATATTGCCGCTCGCCCCCGGCTTGTTGTCGATCACGACCGGCTGCCCCAGCGCGTCGGACAGGCCCTTGCCGATGCGTCGTGCGAAGACGTCGTTGGAGCCGCCCGGCGGATAGGGCACGATGATGGTGATTGGTCTCGAGGGGTACGCGTCTGCGGCGTGGGCGATGCCGGTGATCGCGACGGATGCGACGAACGCACCGACGGCGAGAAGTCCGCCTGCGATCGCCGTGCGTCGGTCGAGGCGGTTACGCATCGGCCCCCCGTTCGAGGGTGAGGTGCGACCGGGATCGGGATTCCGGTTGCTTGCGTTCACGTGCAGTCTCCTCGTAGGTGGAACAGGTGTGGGCCGTGTCTCGAGCGCTGGGTTCAGGTCCGGGGCCAGGGCCTGCGCTTCAGGCGTGCGTGCGGGCGTCCCAGCGATCGAGGCCATCGAGCCGTTCGGCGAGCGCGACGATCGCGTGCGCCCTGCGCACGAAGGGCGCGTCGATCATCCGTCCGTCCACGACCCACGCGCCGATCCCGCTCGCCTCGGCACGGAAGCCCTCGATGTCCCGGATGTCGGCGAACGCACCGTCGTAGGCAGGGACACCGGCCTCGCCGGCGGCGATCCGCATCGCGACATCGCCTGCTCGATCGCGGTACGCGCGCGGCGCGAGATTGCGAGCGGTTCGAAGAGATCGCCCAGGCCGAGCTGCAGGCCCGCACCGTCGGGTGCGCCAACGCGAGTTCCGCCGCCGTGCGCAGCGCGATCGGCGTCTCGAGGTTGAGCAGGTGCAGGCCGGGACGCACTACCGCGTGGACGTCACGCTCGAAATGGTCGGTGTCCATCGCGTTGACGCGCACGATCAGGGTCTTCGTCGTCGCGCCGGTCGGCGGCGTGTCCAGCAGCGCGCGCACCGCCTCGCGCGCCGCTTCCTTGCGCGCGTCGGCGACGGCGTCCTCGAGGTCGAGGCAGATCGCGTCGGCGTCGCTCGCCAGCGCCTTGGCGAACAGAGCCGGACGGCTGCCGGGGACGAAGCGCTTGCTGCGCATCGGGCGATTGTTCCTCGCGAGAGACGAAAGATGAACGCGGTCGTGCATAAGTAGAACATAGGAAAACCGTCGTCCAGGCGGGCCTCGGCCCGATCGGGACGTCGTGCAATGGAAAAGGCATTTCTGCGCAGCTCCGTGCTCGTTGCCGACTGCGGCTCGCGCGCGCGACCCGCACGAATTGCAGCGCACCTCGCCCTTCATCCGCTACGACCGCCAGCCCGGTGGTGGAATGCAGGGCGAGCGTTACCTGCGCGCGGCCGGCATCGTCGTTCGCGAGCGCTTCGAACTCAGTTCGCTGCTGGCGATCGCGATGATGGTCGATCGCGGCCTCGGCGTGTCGATCGTGCCCGACATCGCGTCGCCGCTGCTCGACGGCCAGCGGGTCGCGAAGACCCCGCTGCCATCGGCGTCCGGGCGCCGCGGCTTCGGCGTCCTCTGGCTTCGCTCGTCGCCCCGGCCGCGGTTGGTCCGGACTCTCGTGCAGTGCGCGCCGGAACACGCGCGCGAGGGCGCCCGGTAGGGAAGGCCGAGGGTCGGCCCGCGATCGGGTCCGCGAGGCCGTCCGAGCGTCGGCGGCCTGCGCCGCGCCCTCAGTTCGCGCGCAACTCGATCGCCAGGTCGATCAGCGGCGCACCGCCGGCGCCGCCGATCTGCGACGCGGCAGGATCGCCGCTCGCGTTGCGGTAGAGCATCAAGGCGTGCGCACCCCCGCACGCGCTGCCTCGGACGGCGGATCAGTAGGTCGCGCGCCCGCCGGAGAGGTCGAAGGTCGCGCCGGTGCTGAACGAGCACTCGCCGGACGCGAGCCAGCCGATCATCGACGCGGCTTCGTCGACGGTGCCGGGACGCCCCATCGGCACCTTCGCGAGCAGCAGCTGCCGCTGCTCGGCCGAGATCTGGCCGAACATCTCGCTCTGGATCGCCGCCGGCGCGATCGCGTTCACGAGGACGCCGTGCGGCACCAGGTCCTTACCCATCGACTTGGTCAGTCCGATCACGCCGGCCTTCGTCGCCGAATACGCCGCCTGGTTGGCGTTGCCTTCCTTGCCGGCGATCGACGCGAGGTTGACGATGCGCGCGGCGTCGCTCTTCATCAGCCACGGCACCGCCGCGCGGCACACGAGGAATATCGCCGTCAGGTTCAGGTCGACGACCTGCTGCCATTGCGCCGGGGTCAGCGTCCAGAACGGCGCCGACACGCCGACGATGCCGGCACTGTTGACGACGATGTCGAGTTGCCCGAACCGCGCCATCGCCTCCGCCAGCGCGGCGTCGATGCGTGCGGCATCGGTGACGTCGACGTGCTGGCACAGCGCCGACTCGCCGATCGCGGCGCCTTCGCGCGCGAGTCGCTCGCGGTCGATGTCCCACAACACGACGCGAGCGCCCTCGGCGACGAAACGCTTCGCGCTCGCGAGCCCGATGCCGGAGGCGCCGCCGGTGATCAGCGCGACGCGGCCGGCGAAGCGCAGGGTCGATGTCTTCATCATGCGGTCCTCGAGGTGTTGGCGGCACCGTGGGTGGCGTCGGCCGCGCGGCCCGGCGTGCCATCGGGCGATTCGTCGATCGGCGCCGGTGCCAGCGATGCCAGAAAGCGCCGGGTGCCGTCGGCGGCGAGCCTGGCTCGTTCGGCGGGCGGCACGCGCGCGGCGAGCGCGCGCATCGGCAGTTCGATGCTCAGCGGGGTGGTCGGCGGAACCTGCGACAGCAGCGCGGCGAGCGGCAGGCCTCCTTCGCCCGGCACCATCCGCTCGTTGCGCGCCTCGTGACGGATCGCGTCGAGCGAGGCCGGTGCCGCCGACGGTGCGTCGCACAGTTGCAGGTACGCGAAGTGCGCGCCGTCGACGCGCGCGAGGTCCGACGGGTCGCCGCCGGAGCGCATCAGGTGCAGCGAGTCGATCAGCACCCGGCCGTTGGCGGCGCCGCTCGCCTCGACGACGGCCACCGCCGCCGCGAGCGAGTTCACGCCGCTCCAGGGCGTGAACTCCAGGTCGACGAGGAGGCCGTAGCCGGCGGCGAGCGCGCACAGCTCGGCGAACTTGGCCACGACGACGTCCCGGTTCGCGTCGTCGCCGGAGACCTTCACGTGGGCGGCGCCCAGGCGCCGTCCCGCGTCGAGCAGGCGCTCGAAGGACGGGACGTCGGTGCCACCGTGCAGGCGGATCAGCTCGACGTCGAACACGCGCACGCCGGTGTCCTCGACGCGACGCAGCGTCTCGCGCAGCATCGGCGTGTCGCCGAACATCGGATACTCGGTGTCCGTGGGCACCGCCTTCGCGAGCCTGAGGTCGGCGTAGGCGAAGCCGGCGGCGGCCGCCGCCTCGACGACCTCGGGCGGCGACAGCTCGATCACCGTCAGGTGCGACAGCGACAGCGGCCAGGCCTGCGCGCCGGTGGCGGGCGTCACGCGCGCGTCCTCGGCGTCACGTGCGCGTCCTCGACGAACCGCCTCGATCGCGCAGCGACGCCTCGGCCTCGGCGACGAGATCGGCGACCCGGACGACGCGCCCGGTCTCGCCCGCGCGTCGGATCGCGAGCACGGTGGCCAGCGTCATGAAGCCGTCGCGTGCCGACACGGTCGGTGCAGCGGTGCCGCGGATCACGCCCACGAGATTGTCCAGCTGGCGCCGATAGGCGCCGACGATCTCGACGCGCACCTGGTGGCGCACCAGCGGATCCTGCCAGCGGCCGTCGCTCGAGAGGTGCTGCCACTTCGCGAGGCCCGGTACCGACAGCGACGCCTTGCGCCCGCCGATGAAGTACGCGTCCTCGCGCTGCGGCGGGAAGTAGAGCGCCTGGCCCGAACTCGACTCCCAGTTCCACGGCGACGGGACCGCGTCGCTCAGGCTGAAGGTGCCGATCGCACCGTTCGCGAAACGCAGGATCACCGCCGCGGTGTCCTCGACCTCGAAGCCGCGCGCGCGGCTCGACACCATCGCCTGCACGTCGTCGATCTCGCCGCAGAGCATGCGCAGGCAGTCGACGTCGTGGATCAGGTTGATCAGCAGCGGGCCGCCGCCGGCGGAGCGCCGCCAGGTCGCGTCGAAGTAGCGTTCGTTCTTGTGCATCCACCACAGGCCGCTGACGGCGACGAGTTCGCCGAGCTCGCCGTTCGCGATCGCATCGCGCGCGGCGCTCATGTCCGGGCTGTGGCGGCGGTGGTGACCCACCAGCATCGGCACCCCGCTGGCCTCGACCGCGCGCATCAGTTCGAGCGCCGCAGGCAGCGTGTCGGCAAGGGGTTTCTCCATCAGCATCGGCAGGCGCCGCTCGATGCACTGCAGTCCCGAGGACAGGTGGAGCTGGTTCGGCAGCGCGACGACGACGCCGTCGATGCGCTCGACGTCGAGCATGCGGACGTAGTCTTCGTGGAACGGCACGCCGTTCGCCTGCGCGAGCGTGCGGCCGTCGGCGCTCACGTCGGCGATCGCCGCGAGCGTGGTCTGCGGGTGCTCCCGGATCAGGGCGACGTGCTCGCGGCCGATCAGGCCGGCGCCGACGACGGCGATCCGCAAAGGGTTGGTGGCGGTGGTCATGACGGGCTCTTCCGATGCGCTTGCAGGTGCCACAATACGCGATTCAGCCGACGACCGCCTGCGCCAGATGACGAACCCAGCCCAGCCCACCTTCTTTCTCTCCCACGGCGGCGGTCCCTGGCCGTGGATCGACGGCATGCGCGAGCAGTACGCGCAGACCTCGCGTGCGTTCGCCGGCATCCCGCCGTCGCTGCCGGCGAGGCCGCGCGCGGTGCTGATGATGAGCGGGCACTGGGAGGCTGCCGACTTCACCGTCGTGACGAGCCCCAGCCCGCCGATGGTGTACGACTACTTCGGCTTTCCGGAGCACACGTATCGGATCCGGTACCCGGCGGCCGGGGATCCGGCACTCGCGTCACGGGTTCGATCGATGCTCGCGCAGGCGGGCTTCGCGTGCGTCGAGGATCCTGAACGCGGGTTCGACCATGGCGCGTTCGTGCCGCTTCAGCTCATGTATCCGAAGGCCGACGTGCCGGTCGTGATGCTGTCGATGCGGGCCGACTACGACCCGCGTGCCCATCTCGACGCGGGGCGGGTGCTGGCGCCGCTGCGCGACGACGGCGTGCTGATCGTCGGCAGCGGCCTGAGCTATCACGACATGCGCGGCTTCGGGCGTCCGGAATCGACGGCGGTCGCGAGCGGCTTCGAGCGCTGGCTCGGCGACACCGTCGCCGAACCCGATCCGGTCCGACGTTCCGAGTTGCTGCAGCGCTGGGCCGACGCGCCCTTCGCGCGGCGCGCGCATCCGCGCGAGGACCACCTGGTGCCGCTGATGTTCGCGGCGGGCGCCGCGCGCGCCGATGCCGGTACGCGCCTCGTCGTCGACACCGTGATGGAGGTCGCGATGGCCTCGTACCGTTTCGGCTGAGCGGCGCGGGCGAGCACCCGCGCCGCCGCCCAAGCAGGGCGGGCGCCCGAGCCGAACGCGTCAGCCCGCCAACTCGCCGAGCCGGCCCTCCCGGTAGTCGGCGATCGCCTGGTGGATCTCCTGCGGTGCATTCATCACGAACGGACCGTACTGGACGATCGGCTCGTTCAATGGCCGGCCGGCGAGCAGCAGCACGCGCGTGTCCTCGATCGCCTCCACGACGATGCCGTCGGCGTGCGGCCCGGTCGATAGCAGCGCCATCCGCCGCGCCGCGACCCGGGTTCCCGCGACGTCGAGCGCGCCGCGGTAGACGTGCAGGAATGCGTTGCGGTCCGAAGGCAGCGGCTGGACGAAGCGGGCGCCGGCGGGCAGGTGGAGGTCGAGGTACAGCACGTCGGTCGCGTCGCGGGACACCGCGCCGGCCACGCCCTGGCTCGTGCCGGCGATCACCGTCACGCCGACGCCCGAGGCGGTGGTGAAGCGGGGCAGTTCCGCCGCCTTGAAGTCGCGGTACCAGGGCGCCTTCATCTTGTCGCGTGCGGGCAGGTTCAGCCAGAGCTGGAACCCCTCCATCACGCCGTCCTGCTGCTCGGGCAGTTCCGAATGGATCACGCCACGGGCGGCGGTCATCCACTGCACGCCACCGTTCTCGAGCAGGCCCTCGTGGCCGGCGCTGTCCTTGTGGCGCATGCGCCCGGCGATCATGTAGGTCACCGTCTCGAAACCCCGATGCGGATGGTCGGGAAAGCCCGCGATGTAGTCGTGCGGGTCGTCGCTCGCGAACGCGTCGAGCATCAGGAAGGGATCGAGCCGGCGCTGCAGGTCCTGCGTCACGAGGCGCGTCAGCTTCACGCCGGCGCCGTCGGACGTCGGCTGGCCTTCGATCAGGCGTTCGACGGCGCGCGGGTGCTTCACGGGAACGGAGTCGTCTTCGCGGTGCATGGGGATTCCGGCAGGATTGGGCAATCCGGGAGTGTCGCTCAACGAGGCGCCGCGTGTCGCGCCCCGGCCACCATGGTGTCGTGGTCTGCGGATGCATCGGGTGCGAGGCCGCGCCGCCCGCACGCGCGCCGATAGAATCGGCCGGATGACCCATGCCACGCCCGAGGGCGACGGCCGCGCCCGCAGCGGCCGGCCAGGCCGGGCTGGCGCGAGCCGCCCCGCGTTGGTGACACCGTCGGCGTGAGCGGGATCGTCTTCATGGTGCTGGCGCTGATGTGCTTCGGCGCGCTCGACACCACGTCCAAGGTGATGGCCGCGACCGTGCCGGTGGGCCTGGCGCTGTGGGTCCGGTTCGTCGTGCAGAGCACGCTGACCGGGGTCCTGCTCGTGCCCAGCGAAGGCCGGGCGCTGTTCCGCACGCGTCGCCCCTGGCTGCAGGCGCTGCGCGGCCTGCTGCTGGTGAGCTGCAACGGCCTCGCCTACCTGAGCCTGCGCGTGCTGCCGGTCGGCGAGTTCACCGCGGTGGCGACGCTCACGCCGTTCATCTACCTGCAGATCGTGTTCGGCGCGATCGGCGGCTGGCTGGTGTTCGAGCACGTCCCCGACGCCTGGGCGCTGCTGGGAATCGTCGTCATCGTGCTGTGCGGCCTGCTCGGCACCGGGCTGTTGCGGCGAAGGCTGGCGCCGATGCGTCCGCGCTGACGCCGCGCGGTGCGTCAGCCGAGCGCGAGCGGGCCGCCGCGTTCGAGGGCACGCGCGTATGCCGGACGCGCGCGCGCCCGGCGCAGCCAGTCCTGGAGGTGGGCAAAGCGCGCATCGAGCCCGGCGCGCGCGGCGAGCGCCTCGACCGGGAAGCTCATCTGGATGTCGGCGGCGGTGAAGACGTCTCCGGCGAACCAGGCGCTCCGGGCGAGCGTGTCGTTCATGAACGCCATCTGGCGCTCGAGGTTCGGGTCGACGAGGAGGGCGCGAGCGCGCTGCGCGATGGCCCTCGCGACCGGTCGGACCAGCAAGGGCGCGCGCCGCTCGATGTTGTCGAAGACGAGCTTCATCAGCAGCGGCGGCATCGCGCTGCCTTCGGCGAAGTGCAGCCAGTAGGTGTAGCGCAGCGCCTCGTCGCTGCCCCGGGGCGGGCGCAATTGCCCGTCGTGCCGCTCGACGAGGTACTCGACGATCGCGCCCGATTCGGCCACCGTGCGCTCGCCGTCGGTGAGCACCGGCGACTTCCCGAGCGGGTGGACCGCCAGCAGCGCGGTTGGCGCGAGCATCGTCGCCGGATCGCGGCGATACGCCTCGATGCGGTAGGGCAGCCCGAGTTCCTCGAGCAGCCACAGCACGCGATGCGAGCGCGAGTTCTCCAGGTGATGGACGACGAGTTCGGCCTGTGCGGACATGGCGGGCGCTCCGGTGACTGTGCGCCGGATCGTCGGGCGGGAGATCCGGTCGTCCCGTCATGCTAGCGCGGGGCCTGCGAGGAGCGCGTCGCAGGCAGCGTGCGATCGGCGGCCCGAGCAGGGCCGGCATCGCACCGGGCGGTGGGCGGACCTGGTGTTTGCGAATGCGAACGATTCGCATTATGATGCGACTCGACCTTCGGCCGGCGCGCAGTGCGCCGGCACGCACCGATCCGCCCGCGAATGGCGCGCATTCGTGGTGCGCCATTCCGGAAGCCGCCCGCATGTGCCTGATCGATCCATCGTCCGCTCTGCCCGACGCGTCCTTCCGACCGCAGCGGTCGACACTGCCGGCGGGCGCCCGCCGGCTCCCGGCCGCGATGGTGGCTCGACCGGCTGGCGCCGAGGTCTGCACGGCGCCGGCACTGATGCCGCCGACCGGACCGGGCGGTTCCTTCGGCTCGCGGCGCCGCCGCCTCTGGGAGCTCGAGCCGCAGGCGCACTGCCCGGTGATCGGCGTGTGCCTGCCGATCGCGGCCTTGCGCCGCCTTATCGATCGGCTCGCCGGCAACACGGCACGGCTCACCGACTACGAACTGCATTCGAGCGCCGTGAATCGCGCGCGCGCGCGGACGCGGATCGCCGAGGCCTTGCAGAAGGAACTGGAGCGTCGCCACCAGCCGGCGCTGCGGATCGCGGCGCGCCTGCGCACGACGCAGGCGCTCGAGCAATGGTGGCAGGAGGCCGTCGTCGGCAAGGACGTCGGCGGGGCGCTGTGGGCGGTGCTGACCCACGCGCGCTGCACGCCGGCGCTCGAGCACGAGGTGCTCAATGAGATCCACATGCTGCAGCATCAGGCGGGTGCGGCGTCGCGGGTCGACCTGGCGCGCTTCGACGCGCTGCTCGACGAGAACGCGGTGCTCGCCGGCGAACTCGCGAAGGCGCAGCAGCGCGCGAGCGAGCGGATGGCGGCATTCGCGCGCGAGGCCGATGCGCACCGCGACACCGTGCAGCATCTGCGCGTCGAGCTCGCGGCGAGCAGGGCGGCGCACGCGGCGACGCGCGACGAGCTGGCGTCGCTGCAGGCGAACCTGCCCGAGCTGGCCGATCGCGAGCGGATGATCCGCGAGCGCGAGCGCCAGCGGGTCCGGATCGACTCGCTGCAGGCGGCACTGGCGGCGGCGCGCGAGGCGCTGGTGGCCGAGCGGCGACGCGGCGACGATGCCCGCGCTTCGCGGCCGGGCGACACCCTCGACGCCGGCGTGGCCGACCCGTCGCCGACGGCAGGCGCAACGCGGGACACGCGCTCGCCGGCGATCGCGTCGCCATCCGGCGAGCCGTCGCCGCCGGCGCTGGCCGACCGCGCGGTGCTGTGCGTCGGCGGCAAGCCGGCGCTGGTGCCTGCGTACCGCCGGATGATCGAGCAGTTCGGCGCGCACTTCATGCACCACGACGGCGGCGACGAGGACGGCATCGCCCGGCTCGACAGCACGCTCGCCGCCGCCGATCTCGTGATCTGCCAGGCAGGCTGCATCAGCCACGGTGCGTACTGGCGGTTGAAGGACCACTGCAAGCGCACCGGCAAGCCGTGCGTGTTCGTCGAGTCCCCGAGCCGCGCGAGCCTGGCACGCGCGCTGTGCGAGGTGCGCTCGACCGCGTCCGGCGCACGCTCAGCGTGACGGGTCCGGCACTTCCGGCGGCGCATCCAGGCTCGACAGCAGCCTGATGCGGCCGGACAGCACGTGCTGCTCCGCGGCGGCCCGCGCCCGCAGCGCGTCGCCGGCGGCGATCGCTTCGTGGATCGCGCGATGCTCGAGGTTCGATCGGCGCATGTTGCCGGGTCCGTCGAAGTAGCGTCGCCGCACGAAGTGCAGTTCCTTCACGTAGTCGTCGTAGGCCCGGATCGCGCGGCGGTTGCCGGCGACGTCCATCACCAGTGCGTGGAACTGCAGGTTGAGTTCGTAGTAGCGGGCGCCGTCGCCGGCATCGCAGGCCGCGTCCATCAGCGAGAGCATCCGTCCGAAGCGGCGGGCGTCGCCGCGCGTCGCGCGCTCGCAGGCCTGATGCGCCGCATAGCCGAACACCAGCGCCCTGAGCTCGTAGATCTCGCCCATCTCGCGCATCGACAATTGCCGGACGAAGACGCCCCGGTTCGGGATCGCCGTGACGAGCCCGAGGCCGGCGAGCACCTTGATCGCCTCGCGGATCGGCCCTCGGCTCGTCCCCATCAGCAGCGCGAGCGCTGCCTCGTTCAGCCGGTCGCCGGGCCCGAACTCGCCGGCGTGGATCATCGCCTTCAGCCGGGCGGCGACGGCATTCGAGAGATCGGCGGCGCGGGGAGGCGGGCGGGGTGACGCCATCGGAGGCGCAGCGCCTGCCGCGACGCGTCGGGTGCCGGCGGCCCGGACGCTCAGTTCACCTCGACCTTGGCCGATCTGACGAGTCCGACCCAGAACTTGTCGTCTTCCGCCAGGAACCGCTCGAACTCGGCCCTGGATGCCGACGTCGACACCTCGGTGCCCTGCCGTGCGAGCGCGTCCTTGACCGCGGGCTCGCGCATCGCGTGCACCGTCGCCGCGTAGACCCGTTCGGCGACGCCGGCAGGCGTGCCCGCAGGCGCGAACATGCCGTACCAGAACTCGATGTTGTAGGCCGGCAGGCCGGCGTCCTTCATGCCGGGCAGGCCCGGCACGAGCGCGCTGGCCTCGCGCGTGCTGACGGCGAGCGGCCGCAGACGTCCGCCCGCGGCCATCGGCAGGACGGTGGGCGAGGTGCCGAAGGTCAGGTGGGTCTCGCCGGCCATCACCGACTGGATCGCCTGCGCCCCGCCGCGGTACGGCACGTGCACCATCTGCACGCCGGTCAGCTGGCTGAACAGTGCCGCGCCGAGATGCGGCGCCGAGCCGTTGCCCGACGTTGCGTAGTTGAGCGAGCCGGGCGCCTTCTTGCCGGCGTCGATGAGCTCGGCGACCGACTTGATGCCGGTGTCTGCGTTGACGGCCAGCACGAGCGGTGAGGTCGTCATCTTCGTGATCGGCATCAGGTCCTTCGCCGTGTAGAGCAGCTTCGGATTGAGCGCCGGGTTCACCAGGATGCTGCTCGGGCTCGCGATCAGCAGCGTGTAGCCGTCTGGCGGGGACTTCGCGACGATGTCCGCCGCGATGCTCGAGCCGTTGCCCGGCTTGTTGTCGATCACGACCGACTGCCCGAGTGCCTTGCCGAACGCGTCGCTCATCGCTCGCGCCACCTGGTCCGCTGCACCACCGGGCGCGAAACCGATCACGATCCGGATCGGCTTGGTGGGGTAGGGTGCGCCCTGGGCGTGCGCCGGCGGCGCCGCCGATGCGAGTCCGAAAGCCAGCGTCAGCGCGCTGGCCAGGCAGGCGAATCTCATCCGTCGTCTCCTCGATTGCGTTGGTCGTCGTGTCGGGCGGGTCAGGCGGCGACGGGCATGCGCAGCACGATCTTGCCGACGTGCCCGCCGGTCTCCATCAACTCCTTCGCCGCAGCGAGTTGGTCGAATGCGAATACCCGGTCGATCGACGGGCGGATGCGTCCGGACGCGATGTGGGGCATCACCTCGGCGACGAAGCGCGGGATGTCCGCCGCGCGCTGCGCCTTGCTGCGCAGCTTGTTCGATACGCCGAACAGCGTGAAGCGCTTCGCGTGCAGCGCGGCCAGGTCGACGTCGGCGTGCACGACGGTATCGACGTAGCCGACCGTCGCGAGCCTGCCCTCGAAGGCCATCGCGCGAAGGTTCTCGGCGAAGACCGATCCGCCGACCGCGTTCACGACGAGGTCGGCGCCGTGCCCGTCGGTGGCTGCCATCACCGCCGCCGCGAAGTCGGGCGCGCGCGTGTGCAGGCCGAGGTCGAGGCCCATCGCGCGCAGCGCCTGCAGCTTGCGTTCGCTGCCCGAGGTGCCGATGACCTTCGCGCCGAGCACCTTGCCGAGCTGCAGCGCGGCGACGCCGACGCCCGACGACACCCCGTTGATCAGCAGCCACTCGCCTTCCTGCAGGCGGCCCTGGACGACCAGCATGTCGAAGGTCACCAGGTAGGTCAGCGGGATGCTCGCCGCCGCTTCCCACGACACGCCGGGCGGCACCGCGATCGCCTCCGGCGCGTCCATCAACGCGTATTCGGAGAACGCGCCGGCGCATCGGCCCATCACCCGGTCGCCGACCGCGAAGCCCGCGACGCCCGGACCCACCGCCGCCACCTCGCCGGCGCCTTCGCCGCCGATGGCCTTCCAGGTGCCCGGCTGGCCGTGAAGGCCGTGGCCGACGATGAATTCGCCACGGTTCAGCGACGCCGCGTGCATGCGCACCAGCAACTGTCCCGCGCCCGGCACGGGCACCGCCGATTCGCGCAGCGCCAGGACCGTGTCGGTGTCGGTCATCAGCATCCAGTGGCCTTGCATCGCGTCTCCAGTCGGTCGACGACGCGCCGTTCGACCGGGTGGCCGGGCGCGCGAGGCGAACGGACGGGGCGTGGCGCTCCCCGTTCGCCGGAGCGGCGATTGTTGTGATCGACCCTCGAACTGTCAACAGTTTGACCGCCCCTGTCGACAGATTTCCGCATTGCGCGCTCGCTCGCGATGGTCGCGCGCATCGATCACTCGCTCGCCAGCGGCTTTCTCGTCGGCGGCTCGTACGACCTCGAACAGCGCGCGCAACTGCGCGCGGCGGAGCCTCGCGCCGACCTACGTGCGGTTCGACCAGCGTGCGGCGGCGCTGCTGACGACGCTCGAGATCGGGATTCGCCCGCCGGTTCCTGCGCCTCGGACTCGCGCAGCGCAAGGCAGGCTGCTCGCCCGCCGCGGCCAACCTCGTGCTGGTCGCGACCGGCCTGCTGTCGGTGGTCGGCACGCGCCGCCGTGCGGGTCAGGCGGTCGCCGTGTCGGTCGACGGCAAAGCCGCCCGACGCGTCGGCGCCGCCGGCAGAGACGGCGGCAGAGACGTCGGCAGAGACGCGCGCGACGCGCCGGCGAGCACGAGGCCGCCTACCGTCGACGCGAGTTCCGGGTGGTCGACCAGCACTGCGCCGACGACCCGTTCGTCGCGAAGCAGCAGCTTGAAGTAGCGCCCGTCGGCGGGCGCTTCGCGCACGATCTCGTCGAAGGCGGGCCCGTCGCCGACGACCGTGCCGAACGAGCGGAAGTCGACGCCGTCCATCTTCAGGACCGTCGCCGGCGGCTTCTCGTCCCAGCGCGCGTCGATGCCCAGCGCGTTGTGCGCCGCGACTTCCGCCTGCGTGGTCGCGACCGACCACAGGCCCACGCAGCGCCGGTCGAACTCGGTCGCATCGCCGGCGGCGTAGACGTCGGGATCGCTGGTGCGCATGCGATCGTCGACGACGATGCCGCGCCCGGTCTCGAGCCCCGCGGCCCTGGCGAGCTCGACGTTGGGCGCGATGCCGGCGCACACGAGCACCAGGTCGCAGCACAGCGACCGCCCGTCGCGCATCCGCACGCCGCGCACGCGGCCGTCCGGGTCTCGGATGACGCCGGCGATCTCGATCGGACCGAGGAAGGCGATGCCCGCGTCACTCAGGCGTCGCTCGAGAATCCGCGCGCTGCGCAGGTCCGCCTGTCGCTCGAGCAGTTGCTCGCGGTGCGAGAGCAGCGTGACCCGTAGCCCCTGCTCGCGCAACGCCTTCGCCGCCTCGAGGCCCAGCAGCCCGGCACCGACCACGATCGCGCGCCGCGCGTCGGTGGCGTCGATGTAGTCGCGCAGGTCGACGATGTCCTGCACGGTCCGCATCACGAAGCTCCCGGCGCCGTCGACGTGCGCGATCGGCGGCACCCGCGCGCTCGCGCCGGTCGCGAGAATCAGCCGATCGTAGGTGATCGCCTCGCCGCCGGCGATCTCGAGGCGCCGCCGCTCGCGATCGATGGCCTGCACCGTGCAACCGAGCTTCTGGTGGATGCCTTGCGCGTCGAACCAGTCGGGCGAGAAGACCGCGAGGCGCGCGAGCGCGTCGGGTCTGCCGAGCAGGCTGGCGATCGCCATGCGGTTGTAGGTCGTCAGCGCCTCGCCGCCGATCAGCGTGATCCGGGCGACCGGATCGAGCGAGCGGGCCGTCGCCGCCGCGGTCGCGCCGGCGATGCCGGCGCCGATGACGACCAGGTGCGTCGGCCTCGCCGCGCCCTGGATCAGGTCGAGCGTCGCACCCGGGGCGGGAGCGGGCCGCGCGGGTTCGGCCTGCGCCGGCGAGGCGCCGATCGCGACAGCCACCGACGCGCCGGCGCGTGCGCGCGCCATGCAGGCGAGCCGCGTTCCGGGACCGCACCGCGTGCGCGCGAGCGTACGGCGTTCGTCGTCGCCGATCTCCGCCAAGTGTTCCGCGCCGTCGAGCACCCGAACCGGATCGGCGCCGCACTGGCCCATCCTGCAGCCGGCGTCGATCGGTGCGCCGGTGGCCTCGAGCGCCTCGAGCACGCTCTGACCCCGCAGGAGCTGCACGCGAAGCGCGCCCTCCGCCGGCGTCGGTGCGCCAGCGGCCGCGTCGCCGGCGATGCCGGCGGTGGCACGGGCCGTGGTAAGGGTCCCTTCACCGGTGGAATTGCCGGCCGCGGACGCGGCGGGCTCGTGGAACGCGACGTCGAGGCTGATGGTCGTGTCCGGGTCGAGCAGCGCCGAGCCGGGGCGATCGAGCAGCGCCTCGACGACGATCGGCGTCGCGCGGGTGCGACCCGCCTTCAGGTTGCCGGCCTGGGCGTCGAGCCACGCGCGTTCTCCGGCGATTGTCCGGACCAGCCACACGAGGCCGGCCGCGATCGCGAGGGTGCGGATCGACACCGCGAGCGACGGATCGACGGGCGCGCCGAGCGCGGCGAGCGAGCCGACGAGGGTCGTCGACGCGAACCAGTAGTAGGTGTCGAAGGCGAGCATCGCGAAGAAGGCGGGCAGCAGGTTGCGAAGCGACGCGACGGCGGCGTCGAGCAGGTGGAACAGCGCGATGCCGACGGCGACGATCAGCGCGACCTGCGTGAGCATCGCGTCGGCGCCGATCTCGCTCGCGGACGGCACGACGAACCACGCGAACACGAAGCCGGGGAACGCCGCCGCGAACAGCCGGCGCTGGCTTCGATGGCGACGGCTGAGGTCGTACTGGTCGGCGAGCTGCGCGATGCTCGGTTCGACGTCGAGGCAGTTCTTCGCGCAACCGACGCAGGGCTTGCAGTGCGCGTGGGTGACCTTCACGAACGGCATCTGGCCGTAGAGGCGCTGTACCGGCAGGAGCGGACAGATGGTGCTGCACCAGCCACTCTTGCCCTTGAACACGAAGCCGCCGGTGAACGCCGACACGAGCGCGGCACCGATCAGCCCGGCGGACGCGCGGGCGTTCGCGTCGAGGCCCAGCTTGCGCGCGAGCACGGCCGTGACGAACAGCGCGATCGCGAAGGGATAGAACGCGCCGGACGCGAGGCGCGGCGACTGGCGCCGCATGCCAATGCCGAGCCAGCGCGGAATCTGGTTGCTCGACGCGAGCGGACACAGGTTTCGCCACAACCCCGGTGCGACCAGGAACACCGCGGGCAGGATCGGTACCGCGACGCCCCACCACAGCGTCAGTCCGAGCGCGGGTTGAAGGATCAGCACCGCGACGAGCGCGATCGCGGCGGCGAGCATCAGCGCACGCCCGATGGCCCAAGCCACGTCGGTGAAGCGAGTGTCCTTCATGCGATAGGCCCCTTTGCGGATGCGCGGCGACGCACACCGGATTGCCGAAGAGGCCCGACCATAAGCGAGCGCGCGGCACGATCGGTACCCGCGGGCGCACAGGATGTATCCGGATGTGGCAGCGTACCGGCCGACGTGGGCCGGATGCGCCGGGCGCTGCCGGCATCGGCGTGCCACGGCGCCTATATAGGGGTCGACTGCGCCGGAAGGCTCAGGCTGCGGCTCGATCCGTGCCCCACGGCACCGGGCGCGACGTACATCTGCTGACAACATCGCCGCGCCGGTTCACGCATTCGAGGCACCGGTTGGCAACCTCGCCGGCGCAGCGACCGGCCACGGTACCAGCGGCTGCGCGTGGCATCTGCCGCGTCCGCGGCGCTCGGCAATGCAGGGGGCGACGGTGCCCCGGTGTCGGCCTGCGGGCTTTCGCCTGTGCACCAGTCGATGTCGTCGCGCTCGGTCCGGATGCGATGCTCGGCGTGCATCGCGGCACTCGGCGAGATCGGATCGCTGGCCGGAAAGGTTTCCTCGAGCGCCTCGTCGAGCGAGCGCTGGTAGGTCGGCGGCGCGTCGTCGCGCGCCTCTGGCGCTCGTGCCATCTGTCGTGTCCGTGAAGGTGTCACGTACCGATCGCGCATGCGGCGTGCCCGCGGTGCACGGTGCCGCGAGGACGAGGCGCGGGTGGAGGTTGCGGGCACTCGGGTTGCGCAAGGCGCCGGTGCAGCCGCAATCCTGCGGCCGGCAATCCAGGGAGTACCCAATGTTTTCGCACAACAAGCGTCTGCAATACACCGTGCGTGTCACCGAAGCCAATCCGGGCCTCGCGAACCTGCTGCTCGAGCAGTTCGGCGGGCCTCAGGGTGAGCTGGCCGCGGCGACCCGCTATTTCACCCAGTCGCTCGGCGAGACCGACCCCGGACGCAAGGACATGCTGATGGACATCGCCACCGAGGAACTCAGCCACCTGGAGGTGATCGGCACGATCGTCGCGATGCTCAACAAGGGCGCGAAGGGCCACATCGCCGAGGCGGCCGACAGCGAGGCCGACATGTACCGTCGCATCAGCGGCGCCGGCAACGACAGCCACGTGACGCAGGTGCTCTATGGCGGCGGCCCGCCGCTGGTCAACAGTGCCGGTGTTCCGTGGACCGCCGCGTACGTCGACACCATCGGCGATCCGACCGCCGATCTGCGCTCGGACATCGCTGCCGAGGCGCGCGCGAAGCTGATCTACGAGCGGCTCATCGCGTGCACCGACGACCCCGGCGTGAAGGAGGCGCTCGGCTTCCTGATGACGCGCGAGATCGCGCACCAGCAGATGTTCGAGAAGGCGCTCTACGCGATCCAGCCGAACTTCCCGCCCGGCAAGATGCCCGGCATGCCGCAGTTCGCCAACGTGTACTACAACATGTCGCAGGGCGACGGCGACCTGCGCGGTTCGTGGAATTCCGACGACAACTTCGAGTACGTCAGCGACCTCGAGAAGCAGTGTGCGGTCGACGGCGGGAGCGGGCTGCCGCAGGTGACGTTGCCGAACGAGGACGCGAAGCTCGTCGCGCAGGCGGCGATGCGGACCCGCTCCGACCCGCAGGCGGATCCGACCACCGGCGCGATGCTGGGTGCCGGCAAGAACGGCCATGCCAAGGGCAATGGCCGCGCGTCGCGCAGGACCTGAGCGGCAGAGATGCGCAAGGAGACGCGGCGATGAACCTGCGCAGTGCCGGGGTACCGTGGCTGCAAGCGCGGCATGTGGTCGGCATCGCGATCTCGATCGCCGGCTTGTTCGCCGCCTGTCACCTGGGATGGCGCGCGATCGCCGCCGCCGATCCGCGCGTCTCGAGTGCGGTTGCTGCCGGCGCGATCGCGGCGCTGGCGACGGCGCTGGGGACGCTGCCGGTCGCGCTGGCGCAGCGCTTCTCGGAGCGTGCGCGCGACGCGATGCTCGGCTTCGGCGCCGGCGTCATGCTCGCCGCGGTGGCGTTCTCGCTGATCGTGCCGGGGCTCGCCGCGGCGCGCGTACAGGGCGCGAGCGCGTTCGGCGCCGGTGGCATCGTCGGTGCCGGCATCCTGATCGGTGCGGCGTTGCTGCTGCTGCTCGAGGCCCGCGTGCCGCACGAACACTTCATCAAGGGCAGGGAGCACGCGCAGGCGGGCGCCCGCGTGCTCAAGCGGACGTGGCTCTTCGTGTTCGCGATCCTGCTTCACAACCTGCCCGAGGGCCTGGCGATCGGCGTGGGCTTCGGTGGCACCGATGCGGCGGCGGCCTCGATGCTCGCGACCGGCATCGCGATCCAGGACGTGCCCGAGGGGCTGGTCGTGGCGCTCGCGCTGCGCGGCGCCGGCTACGGCCGCGGGCTGTCGGTCGGCGTCGGTGCGGGCTCGGGGTTGATCGAGCCGGTCGGTGCGCTGCTAGGCGCGCTGGTGGTCACCGCCGCCGCGGCGCTGCTGCCGTGGGGGCTCGCGTTCGCCGCCGGTGCAATGCTGTTCGTGATCAGCCACGAGATCATTCCGGAATCGCACCGCGCCGGCCACGAGCGCTTCGCGACGGCCGGCCTCGTGCTTGGCTTCGTGCTGATGATGGTGCTGGATACGTCGCTGGGTTGACGCGGCGCCACCCGCGCGCGGGGCGGCCGAGTGCCCCGCGCGCGGCGCGTCGACCGGCGCTCAGCGGGGCAGATCGGCGACGAAGGCCTTCAGCGCATCGGTGAATGCGCGGTCTTCGGTGTTGATCGCATAGAGCTCGGACATGTGGCTGTGGCCGAGCAGCTTCAGCGTCGGGCGGCACCGACCCGCGTCGCAGAGCGCGGTACGCGCCTGCTCGGCCTGGCGATGGAAGTCGTCGGGGTCGAGTTCCGCGTAGGCGAGCAGCATCGGCAGTGCCGACGCGCGCATGCCGGGCAGCGCGGACCGCGCCGCGTAGGCCGACGGATCCTCGCCGAAATAGGCCCGCAGCGGCGGGTTCGCCTCGGCCGTCGTCGGATCGTAGAGGCCCGACACCATCACCGCGCCGGCGAGGCCGCTGCCCGCGACCGTGTGGAAGCGCGAGTGCCCGACGTACTGGGCGACGTGCGCCGCGCCCGCCGAATGCCCCATCAGCACGACACGCGTCGGGTCGCCGCCGTGCGCGCCGATCCGCCCGCGGATCCAGCCGACGGCGCGTGCAATGTCTTCCTGCGCCGCCGGCCAGCGATGAGCGGGTGCGAGCCGATACGTCATGTTCACGCCGACCATGCCATTGGCCACGGCCCACAGCATCACGTTGTCGTAGAACGGGCTGTCGCCGGTGCGGCGATCGCCTCGGGTAAACGCGCCGCCGTGCACGAAGACCAGTACCGGGCGCGCCGCTTGGCGGGTAGCCGGCTCGAACACGTCGAGCAGGTGGCGCGGGTCGTCGCCGTAGGCAATCGAGCGCGTGACGGACACGTCGGGATACGGCTCGCGCTGCTGAAGCGGCGCGTAGAGCGCGGCGGTCGGCGGCGGGGCGACGACGCGCCCGATCTTCGCGAGCGACGCGGCGATCGCCGGCGGAACCTGCGACGCGATCGTACCGGTGGGTGTTGCCGCATCCGCGGCGAGGGGTGCCGCGATCGTCGACGCGACGATCGCCGCCCCGAGCAGCCGCGCGAAGCGGTGCCGGACGGCGGTCGTATCGCCGCGGCGCTTCCGGGAGGTGCTCCGGGTGGCGAACCGGGTGGCAATCCGGGTGGCAATCCGGGTGGTGGTCTGCGTGGCGATCCTGTTCTGTGGATCGTGGATGCCGGGTGTCGGGCTTCGGCGCATGAGTGGGTTCCTGTCGGCGTGGATCGCCCACGCGGCGTCGTGCGAGCGTATCGCATTTGTCGTCATCCGGCGTCGCGCGTCCGGCGACCCGCGCCTTCGGACTCTGACTCTGACTCTGACTCGCGGCGCGATGCCTATTGCCGTGGCGCGTGCCGCCGTTATGTCCGTCGGGGCGCGCTTTCGTGAGCCCGCAATCCTCGGCGCGTGCACCGGATCGCGTAAGCCACATCGGCGGGATCGATCGAGCGCCACGTCGACGCTTGCCATCGACCGGCGCGCGCGCGTACGCTATCGGTCCAGCGATGCGGCGCCGCCGTATCGGTCGTCGCGCGTGCGATGCTCGACGCGATCGTGTTGCCGCATCCGACGACGTTCGCCCGCCTTCAGTCGCTTGCGAGCGTCCTGAGCTGCGCGCGGCTCACGATGCCGAGCTCGCGGTACGCGGTGGCGATCTGGTTGCGTACCGTGGACGGCGCGATGCCCAGCTCGCGGGCGACCTGCTTGTGGGTGTGGCCCTGCGCGTACAACCATGCGACCCGCGCGCGGCGCGGCGGCAGGCGGTCGATCGGCGACAGCGCGCGCATCTCGACCAGCAGCATGTCGGCGCGGCGCGAGATGCGCGCGCGCGTGATCCGCCCGAGCACGACCGCTTCCGTCCGCCCGGTGATCGCCGCCAGCAGCGGCTGGGGCAGCCGGGTCTGGTCGGCCTGCGACCACTCCGACTGCAGCCGTCGCAGGAACGCGGCCTGCGCGAAACGGATCCGGCCGTCGGGCTCGGC
This sequence comes from Lautropia sp., assembly GCA_050248115.1. GTDB lineage: Bacteria > Pseudomonadota > Gammaproteobacteria > Burkholderiales > Burkholderiaceae_E > Lautropia. The sequence goes on along the minus strand of JBFWSZ010000001.1, from coordinate 320,675 downwards.
CACCGCCAACGGCGTGCTCGCCGGTTGACGGGGCGGCGCCGCGGTCGGCGCGTCCAGGGTGGCGAGCCGATTGATCGTCAACGCTTCCATCAGGTGCGGCATCAGCACGTTGCAGATGGCGCGTTCGCGGTCCGTGTAGAGCGTGTCGGGGCTGGCACGGTACAGCGACAGCCACCGTGCCGCGTCGGGATCGGCTTCGCCATTGGGCACCACCATCACCATCAGCTGCTCGCAGCCGAAGCGCGTTGCATAGGCCCTGCAGTCTGCGTCGTCGGGGGCCGCGAACAGCGTCGGCGCGTGCGCCCGCACCGTGCGATGCTTGTTGCCGACCGCTGTCGGGATCACCTTGTCCCCCTTGTTGATGTCGAGCCAGACCTGCAACGCGTCGGGGTCGATCTCGTGCTGGTGCGCCCAACTCACGTCGGCGTGCGAGCCGTCGCTCCGACCCTGCGCCCACAGCGCCGAATCGAAGCCGAGCAGCGGCTTGATCCGCCCGAGCGCGAACTCCTCGAAGGCGACGCGCGGCAGCTCCCGGGCCCCGCGGTAGATGGCGAGGAGGAGGGGGCTGAGTTCGGTGTCGATCTGCATGTCTCCTGGCTCCGGTCGGACGATCGGTCGCACGGCAGCCGCGATGGCCCCGCCATCGACTGCCTTGCGTGACCGCTCGACAACCAGGTATCGTCGCGAGTCGCGGCGCAGGCGTCATCTATCAAATTGGGTAAATCGACTGCTTCGGTTGTGGCCACGCCGTAGGGATGCGGCGTTTCGGCCGGCATGGCCGGGTCGTTATCGGGCGCAGATCGCAGGTACCAGGTCAATAGTGCAGTTGCTCCTATTTTCCTGAGCCGCCGATGCCTCAAGAATCGGCGTGCACGCGGCGAACGACCGCGCCGAACAGGCACGCCCCGAGATCCGATGACCGACCCCCTGCAGGCCGAGCCGCCCCGAGCCGTGCCGAGTCCGCTCTACGACAACTGCCTGGCGCTTCGGCTGCTCGACGCGCTCGACGTCGCGGTGATGGCGATCGACGCCGATCTGCGGCTGCTGCATGCGAATCGCCGGGGTCTCGCCCGGCTCGCCGAAGGCGCACCGCTTCGGCTTGCCGAAGGCCTGCTGTGGCCGACGGTCGCGGCACTGCGCCCGGTCTGGACGAAGGCCGTCGCGGGGGCGGTGAGCGATGGGCCTCGGTACCACGCGCTCCCGGCCGAGACCGGCGGCACGCCGGTCGTCATCGGGTTGGTCGCGCTCGAGCCGAGCGAACGGAGGCACCGTGACGGTGCGCCGCACATCGCCGTGCTGGTCGGTGCATCGCCCGCCGAATCGGCGGCCCGGGCCTCCACGTTCGCCGCGCTGCACGGGCTCACGCCCGCCGAGACCCGCGTGCTGCTCTGCCTGGCGGCGCATCTGCCGCCGAAGCGGATCGCGACCAAGCTCGGCCTGGCCGAAGCCACGGTGCGCAGCCACGTCAGCAGCATCCTCGCGAAAGCCGAGGTGTCGACCACCCGCGTGCTGACCGCGCGCCTCGCCGCGCTGCCGCCGATCGCCTGATCGGCTGATCCCTGACCGGCTGACCGACCGAGCCGGACGCCGTCGCTTGGCCTACGCCGTGCGCCGTGCGCCGGGCGCGACACCGGCGGCGGGTCGTCGCCCGCATCCCGCTCGCGCGGTGCACACTGCCGGCTGCGCCACCCGCCCATGGGATGCCCGATGCCCGACTTGCCCACCCCGGTGCCGACGTCGCCGTCGCTGCCGCCGGACGACGACCTTCGCCAGGTTCTGCACGACGAGGTGCACGCGAGACCTTCTGCGCGGATCCGGCTGCCGGCACTCGTGACCTACGTGGCCGTGTTGAACGAAGACGTGTCCCGTGAGGAGGAGCGCGCGCACCTGCAGACGCTGGACGGGCAGCACGAACTGAGCCTCGAGGACCTCAAGGACAACTTCCTGACGTTGCGGCTCGACGGCTGCGCGATGAAGTGGGAGCGGCACAGCGAGTTCACCCGCTATACCGTCGTGCAGTCGCTGTCGCCCGAGCCGTCGCCGGGCGGAGACGGGCAGGCGCCCGGGTTGCCGCCGTGCCCGGTCGCCGGCTGGCTCGGCGCGATTCCGGGCCGCACCATCGCGGCGATCGAGATGCCGATGCTGCACGGCGACCCGCGCGAGCCGCAGGGCGCGCTTCGACACGGCCGCACCTGGTTCGGCGACCGTGCCGTCATCGCGTCGATGATGGGCGGCTACGCCTGCGCGATCACCGACCTCAGGCTGGGCCCGGGGGGCTTCGAGCGGATCCTTGTCGTCGCGCCGCCGGACACGAGCGTCACCCGCGCGGGTCGCATCAGCCAGCGCCTGCTCGAGATCGAGACCTATCGATTGATGGCGCTTCGCGGCCTGCCGAGGGCGAAGGCGCTCGGGCCGATGCTGCACGCGGCCGAGGCGGGGCTCGCCGACATCACGGCCCGCCTCGAGGGCACGGCGTCGTCCGACCAGGAGCTGCTGGATCGCCTGACCGCGCTCGCCGCGACGGTGGAGCGCGCGACCGCCGAGAACGGCTACCGCTTCTCGGCGACCCAGGCCTACGATGCGCTGGTGCGCCAGCGCATCGCCGAATTGCGTGAGTCGCCGGTGCCCGGCGCCCAGACGATCGGCGACTTCATGCAACGGCGGCTGTCGCCCGCGATGGCGACGGTGGCATCGACCTCGAACCGGCTCGCCGCGCTGTCGACCCGGGTCGAGCGCGCCGGCGCGCTGCTGCGCACGCGCGTCGACATCGCGACCGAGGCGCAGAACCAGCAGCTGCTCGGCAAGCTGACGCGTGGCCAGGAGCTCCAGCTGCGACTGCAGAGCACGGTCGAGGGGCTGTCGATCGCCGCGATCTCGTACTACGTCGTCAGCCTGCTGCTGTACGTCGGCAAGGCCGCCAAGGCGGCGGGCGCGCCGATCGATCCCGAGCTCGCCGCGGGTCTGGCGATTCCGCTGGTCCTGTGGGCGGTGTGGCGTACGACCCGGCGGATCCACGACCGGCTCCATCGGGTCGGCGCCCGGAAGACCTGAGGACGGGGCAGGGCGCGTGCGGGGACGGGGGCGTGCACGGGAGCCTCGCGGGGCGCCGTGCTCGACAGCCCGCCTGCCGTCGATCGCCGCGCCGGCGCTGTCCGTCGATCGGCGTTCCAGCGCCGGCGACCCGCGGCCGACAACCTGCCATGATGTCGAATGCCGGAATCGTCCAGCGCATCCTCGCGCTGCCGCAGTGGCTCGCCGTGGCGATCGTCGTCGTGCTGAGCGTGGGTGGTTCGGTGATCGCGACGGTGATCCTGAAGTACGCGCAGGGCGCGCCGATCGCGCTGTTCGTGCCATACATGCTGGTGCCGGCGACGGTACCGGTGCTGGTGTCGGCGCCGATCGCCACGCTGATCCTGCGCCTGCTGCACGAGCTCGACGCCGTTCGTCGGCAGGCCGAGCAACTCGCGAGCACCGACCTGCTGACCGGCGCGCTCAATCGTCGACGCTTCATCGAACTCGCGCAGCGCGAGCTGCAGCGCGCCCGCTTCGTGCGCGCGCCGCTGTCGATCCTTCTGCTCGACGTCGACGACTTCAAGGACGTCAACGACCGCCACGGCCACGACGTCGGCGACCAGGTGCTGGTGCAGGTCGCGGCGACCTGCATGCGGTGCCTGCGGCCCGGCGACCCCTTCGCGCGGTGGGGCGGCGAGGAGTTCGTCGCGCTGCTGCCCGGCGCAGGGGCCGCGGTCGCGGTCCGGGTCGCGTTGAGGGTGCGCGACGCGATCGCGGCGACCCGGGTGACCGAATCGGGGAAGTCGACGGTGCCACTCGTCGTGACGGCCAGCATCGGCGTCGCGGCGCTGCGCGACGACGGGAGCATCGACCTGCTGATCTCGCGGGCCGATCGCGCCATGTACCACGCGAAGCGAAACGGCAAGAACGCGGCCGCGTCCGACGACGGGCCGGTGACGGTCGTGTATCGGGATGCGGACGAACTGCAGCGCGAGGCGCCTGCGCAGGCGGCGGCCATGCTGACGGCGGGGGCCGTGCCGCAGGCGGTGCAGCGGACGGTGGCCGGCGAGCCTGAGATGGTCGGCGCGTCCCGCCAGTTGCCGGCCTGAGGTCCGGCCGCAGGCGGTTGCGTTCTGTCTGGAGCGGCCGGCATCGGGATTCGCGACGGCGACAGGCTCGAGCTGCAACTGCGCGCGCACGCGCGCCTTGTCCGCGCCGCTTGGTCACCGAAGCGACCGGTGGCCCTCGCGGTCCCGTGACCCCGGCGTCGCGGCGTCGCTGTAGATGACCCCGTCGCGCAGGTCGATCGTGCGGTCGCAGCGCGCGGCGAGCCGCGGATCGTGCGTGACGACCAGGAACGCGGTGTTGCGCTCGCGGTTGAACCGGCGCATCAGTTCGAACACCTCGTCGGCCGACTTGGTGTCGAGGTTGCCGGTCGGCTCGTCGGCGAGCACGATCCGAGGGTCGTTCGACAGTGCGCGTGCGATCGCGACACGCTGCTGCATGCCGCCCGACAGTTGCGCGGGCTTTCGATCGTGCGCATGCGACAGCCCGACGGCGTCGAGCAGCGCCTCGCCGCGCGCGCGCGCGGTCGCATCGACCCGGCCCTCGCGGATCAGCACCGGCATCGTGACGTTGTCCAGCGCGCTGAAAGCCGGCAGCAGGTGGTGGAACTGGAACACGAAGCCGATCGTGCGGTTGCGCCGCGCGGTCAGCTGCGCGTCGTCGAAGCGCACGACCGACTCTCCGACCAGTCGATAGTCGCCGGCGCTCGCGCGCTCGAGCAGGCCCAGGATGTTCAGCAGCGTGCTCTTGCCCGATCCGCTCGGGCCGATCAGCGCCACGAACTCGGCCTCGCCGATCGCGAGGTCGACGCCGTGAAGCACCTCGACCTCGGTCGGCGAACCGACGTTGTAGGACTTGCGGATGCCCTCCAGCCGGATGACCGGATCGCGTCGGCGCTGTTCGCCCACCTCAGATCCTGATCGCCTGCGCCGGGTCGAGCCGTGCCGCGCGACGCGCCGGCAGCACCGCCGCGAGCATGCCGGCGAGCGAGGCGCCGATCGCGATCTGCGCGAACAGCGCCGGCGCGATCTCGATGACGAAGAGCGGCGCGCCGTCGGCACCCCGCACGAAGCTCGTGAATCCCAGCACCAGCAGCCACGCGAGCGCGGCGCCGATGACCGATCCGGCGAAGCCGATGATCAGCCCCTGTATCAGGAACACTCGCAGGATCTGTCCCTGTCCGGCGCCCATCGCGCGCAGGATGCCGATCTCGCGCTGCTTCTGCACGACCGCGACGACCAGCACGCTCGAGATGCCGAGCAGCACGACGATCATCACGACGACGCGGATCACCCCGGTGCTGACCGCCTGCGCCTTGAGCGCGCTGAGCAGCTGCGCGTTGGTCTGCATCCAGCTGCGCACGTCGAGCCCGGTTCGCTGCCGGATCGCCTGCGAGATGTCCTCGGCGGCGAAGAGGTCGTGCACGGTCGCGTCGACCTGCGTCACGCCGCCGCTGAGGTCGAGCAACGACTGCGCGGCGCGCAGCGCGACGACGACGGTGCGGCGGTTGAGGTCGCGCACGCCGAAGTCGAGCAGCGCGGTGACGCGGAAGGTCTCGCGCCGGTCGCGCGCCGTGGTGACGTTGAAGCGGTCGCCGACGCGCACGCCCAGGTCGGCGGCGAGTTCGACGCCGATCATCGCGTCGCCCGGATTGAGTTCCAGGCGGCCGGCGCTGATGCGCTCGCGCAGCGACACGATGCGGTCGTAGCGTTCGATCTCGACGCCGAAGATCGCGACCGACTGGCCCGCCTCGCCGCGCACCGCGAGCGCCGAACCGGTCACGATCGGCGACACGGCCGAGAGCGCGGGATCGCGATCGAGCGAGCGCACGAGCGCCTGCCAGTTCTCGACCGACCGCAGGCGCTGCGCGCGGGGCTGCACGTCGCCGAGCACGATCGTCGGGCCGTCGCGCGGCAGCACCGGCAGCACCCGGTCCTCGGGCGCCTTGATCGTCAGGTGCGCCTGCGCGCCGAGCGTGCGCCGGATCGTGTTGGCCTGCAGGCCGGTGATCAGCGCCGAGATGTAGGCGACGACCGCGACCCCGGCAGCGACGCCGACGATGATCAGCGCGCTCTGGTACCGGCCCTCGCGCAGGAATCGCAGCGCGATCGTCGATTCGAAGCCGAGCAGCCTCATCGTCGGCCGGCGCCGCTCATTCCGGCGACAGCACGGTGGCCGGATTGAAGCCGCCGCCGTTCGACGCGGGCTGCGCGCCGCCGCCGCTCGCTTCGCGCGCGCGCTTGCCTGGTGCCGGCGAGGTGCCGACGACGACCCTGGCCCCGCGCGCGAGCCCGGCGGTGATCTCGATCCGCGACTGGTCGCGCAGGCCGGTCGTCACCGGTGTCTCGACGATGCGTCCGCCGACGAGCTGCCAGACGACGGCGCCGGACCCGGCGCTGGACCCGGCGACGCCGCCGCGCGTGTCGACGCCGTTCCCGGCGGTGGGGGCGCCGTCGCGCAGCGCGGCGATCGGCACCGTCAGCGCCGTATCGCGCCGCCCGAGGATGACCTCGATCGACACCGTCATGTCCTGGCGCAGGAAATCGGGGGGCTGCGCGACGTCCAGCTTCACCTCGACCGCACCCCTGGCGGCGTCGACGCCGGGTGCGATCGTCGCGACCGTCGCGTCGAAGGGGCGGGTCGGATACGCGTCGGCCAGCACGCGCGCGGCCTGCCCCTGCCGCAGGCGGCCGAGGTAGCGCTCGTCGACGAGCGCGATCAGCTGGTCGCGTCCCTCGACCGTCATCGTGAAGAGCACGCGCCCCGGTTGCACGACCTGCCCGGGTTCGACCGAGCGGGTGATCACCCGCCCCGCGGCCGGTGCGATCAGGCGCATCGCGTCGACCCGGCTCTCGGCGAGTTCGCGCGCGGCGAGCGCCTCGGACACCTTCAGCCGCGCGAGCTCGGCCTCCGAGCCGGCCGGCGCGTTCGCGCGCACCTGCGCAGACGCGGCGTCCACCTGCGCCTGCGCGACCGCGACCTGCCGACGGACCTCGTCCAGGCGTGCCTGGCTGATGAAGCCCTGCTCGACCAGCGTCTTCGTGCGCTCGTACTCGGCACGGGTCGCGGACAGCGTCGCCTGCGCCTGTGCGCGGCCGCTCTCGGCGGTGGGGCGCGACAGCTCGCCCAGCGCGGCGACGCGGGCGCGCGCGCCCTCCAGCGCGGCTTCGGCCTGCGCGAGCTGTGCACGTGCCTCGTCCGAATCGAGCTCGGCGAGGCGTTGCCCCCGGGTCACGAAGTCGCCCTCGCGCACGAGCACGCGCTCGACCCGTCCGGTCGTCGTCGCGCCCAGCTCGACCAGGGACTGCGCGCCGACGCGCCCCGTGAAGAGCAGCGATTCGACGAGCGGCGCCTCGACGGCCGCCACGAGCGCGACCGGCGATGGCCGAAGCAACATGAACCCGGCCGCGAACGTGGCGATCAGCACGATGGCGATCAACAGGTAGCGGCGCATGCCGCAGTATAGCCAGCGCGCCCCGTCGTCAGCCCGAGCGTCGACGCGCGCGGGCAACGGCCCCGGGGCTTTGCGCCGCGTCGACCGCGGTCGACCTGGCGCATTGCGTCCGAGGGCGATGGGTTAGCGGTACTGTCGACTGCGCGTTCGCGACGCGGAGGCGAGGGCAGGGCGTCGCCCGATTCGGTGAGCCGGCCATTGCGAGGCAGGTGCCGGCGCGACGACGGGTTCGATCTCGACCGTGCCGCTCTGCTTAGCCGAGCTCGCGCGACGCGCCCGTTCGTGTCCGAAGGTTCGCGTCACCGCGGGCCGAACCGAGGTGCTCGCGCGTCGGGGGCGCCGCCCCCGCGCACCGCGGGTGCACGCTTTCGCCCGGTGATCATCGCGGCCACCAGGTTCTCGCGCTGGTACCGACTCATCAGCCCGACGCCCAGCACATGCAGCAAGACCAGCACGAGCAGCAGCCAGCCGAGCGCGACGTGCAGGCTGACGAGCCAGCTGAGCCCCCAGAACAGGTCCGTCTCGTAGAGCATGCCGGTCAACGACAGCGCACCGAGGCAGCCCAGCAATGCGACGATCATCCAGCCACCCAGCGGATTGTGCCCCAGGTGGCGCGGTGCGCGCCGTGCGAGCACCGCGCGCAGGTACGCCGAGGTGCACGCCGGGCCGCGAAGCCAATCGCGAAAGCGTGCGTGACGGTTTCCGACGAAGCCCCACGCAAGCCGCGCGACGACGATCGCGAGGATCGCGTAGCCGAGCCTCTCGTGCCACGGTCCGCGCACGTCTCCGGTGATCCACGCGGCGGGTACGCAGCCGATCAGCATCGCGTGCAGCACCCGCACCGGGCGGTCCCAGACGCGGACCAGGACCCTGGGCGCCGTCGAAGCGGCGGGCGACGATCCGAGCAATCGATCGGGCGGCCTCACGCTCCGACGCCGCCTATTCGACGCGACGCAGTGTCGCCGGATCGAAGAATGCCTCGATGCGTCGGCCGTCCGGCGTCTTCGCGTAGACCTCGTAGCAGGAAGCCGTCATCGCGATGCGGCGGATCTTCCAGCCTTCGGCGACGAGCTTCTTCTGCAGTTCGTCCTGCGACCGCCATTCGGTGCGCGGCGCCTTGGTGCAGGTGACGTCGCCGTGCGCGCGCGCAGCGCCGAACGGGACGACGAGCGCGATCGCGGCGATCGAGGCGATGAGTCGCATGTCCATGTTTCCTCCGTCGGACGGTCCCGATGCGAGCCGATTCAGGTGCAGGCCCAGCGTCGCAGCAGGTTGTGGTAGATGCCGGTGAGCTTCAGCAGTTCGGCGCTGTCGGTACCGAGCCGCGGCGTCAGCGACTGGATCGCCTGGTCGAGGTCGAACAGCAGCGTCCGATCGGCATCGAGAGGCACGAGGCTCTCGATCCAGAAGAACGAGGCCAGACGCACGCCGCGCTCGACGGGCGTCACCCGGTGCAGGCTGGACGCCGGGTAGAGCACCATGTCGCCGGCCGGCAGCTTCACCGCCTGTGCGCCGAACGCCCCCTCGATCTCGAGTTCGCCGCCTTCGTAGGTGTCGGGATCGCTGAGAAAGAGCGTCGCCGACAGGTCGGTCCGCAGCGCGCCGCCGGTGCCGGGCAGCATCATCACCGCGCCGTCGACGTGCGCGCCGTAGTGGCCCCGGTCGGCGTAGCGGTTGAAGCGCGGCGGATGGATGCGACGCGGCAGGGCGGCCGACGTGAACAGCGGGAGCCGTTCGAGTCGTTGCAGGAGCCGGTTGCCGAGCGCGGCCGCGAGCGCCGACGATGCCGGCAACTGCTGGTTGTGCTTGACTTGCGTGGCCAGGTTTCCGGCCGTGCGCGCACCGTCCTCCCACGCCGCCGCGTCGAGCCGGGTCCGGAACTCGCCGGCTTCGTGCGCGTCCAGCACGCCTTCGATCGTGATCAGCATTGGTGCGGTCGCTCCTGCGTCGTTGCGCCGAACGGCCGGCCGGCGAGTTCCCCCGGGACCAGCCGATCCGGCGAAATGTCGGCGACGCTGCGGCAGCCGGTGACGACCATGCACGCCTCGAGTTCTTCGCGCAGCAGCCGAAGCACGTGGGCGACACCGAGCGCCCCCGCGATGCCGAGCGCGAAGAGCGGCAGTCGCCCGGCGAGGACCGCATCGGCGCCGAGCGCGATCGCGACGAAGGCGTCGGCGCCGCTGCGAATGCCGCCGTCCAGGATCAGCGGATAGTCCGGGCCGACGGCCCGTCGGATCGCCGGCAGCATCGCGAGGCTCGAGGGCACGCCATCGACGGTGCGCCCGCCGTGGTTCGATACCACGATGCCCGCGACGCCGCGTGCCTGCAGACGGCGCGCATCGTCGGGGTGCAGCACGCCCTTGGCCCAGACCGGCACGCGCGACCGCGCGAGCACGCCGTCGAGCAAATCCCAGGTCGGCGCGACGCGCGCGGCTTCGGCGAAGATCCGGCCATTGCCATTGCCATTGCCATTGCCCTTGCCGGCGCGTTCGCCTTCGATGTCGCGTTCGACGTCGTCCGCGAGATTGGCCGGCCTGCAGTCGTCGGGCATCCGGAAGCCGGCCCGCAGCGCACCGGCGCTGGCCATCTGGATCGTCGCGTCGAGCGTGACCACGATCGCCCGATAGCCCGCCGCCTCGGCCCGCTCGAGCAGCGCGAGCGTCGCGGCCGGCGACGGCTGGATCGTCAGCTGGAACCAGCGCCTGGGGCCTGCGACGGCGGCGATGTCCTCGAGCGTGCTGCTCGCCAGCGTGCTGACGACGATGCCGGCGTCCGCCGCTGCCGCACCGCGTGCCGATTCGATCTCGGCGCCGGGGTGCACGAGGCGCTGCAACGCGACCGGTGCGACCAGCAGCGGATGATCGAAGGGCTCGCCCGCGAGCCGCACGCCCGTGCCGGCGCCGGCCGGATCGCACAGCACGCGCGGCACGATCGAGAAGCGACCGAAGGCGGCACGATTGGCCGCGACGGTGCGATCCTCGCCGCAGCCACCGCAGACGTACGCGTGCACCGGGTCGGCGAGATAGCCGGGTGCCAGCCGTTCGTAGTCCGCGGCGGCGCGGATCTCCGGCGGGATGTGGCCCGAGGCTGCCTGGCGCGGTCGGTAGGTCATCACGTGATCGACGCCGATCAGAACGCGACGTTCAACGTCAGGCGCGCAGCCCTCGCGTCGCCCTTGTAGAGGAAGGACCCCGAGCGGTAGGCGGCGAGGTAGTAGTCCTTGTCGGTGAGGTTGAGGACGTTCAGCCGGAGGTCGACCTTGCGGTTGAAGCGGTAGCTCGCGAACGCGTCGTAGGCGACGTAGGACGGCACCGGCTGCGCGCAGAGGCCTTCGGCGGTGAAGCCGGCGGCAGTATCGGGCTGGCCCGCGCAACGCCCGCTCTCGTAGCGTGCGACGCCGCCGAAGGAGAACGCCGGCGTCAACTGGTATTTCAGGATCGCGACGCCCGAACGCTTCGCGAAGTTGCTCAGCGGCCGACCCACGTTCGCCGGCGTCGCCGAATCGAGCACCTCGGCGCGCATCACGGTCATCCCGAGCTGTCCGCTGAGCTTTCGCGTCAGGTTGCCCGCTAGGCCGAGCTCGATCCCCTGCACGCGGTTGCGTCCGGTATTGAACGTGCCGACGGCGTCGTAGTTCGCACCTTCCATCACGTTGCGCTTCGTCGACTGGAACACCGCGGCGGTGAGCAGCAGCTTCTCGTCGTTCAGGTTCCACTTGGTGCCGATCTCGAGGTTCGTCGAGTCCTCGGGCTTCGCGCCGGCGATCGAGCCGTCGTAGATGACCGCGCCGCCGTAGCCGCTGTTGGTGCCGACGTCGGACTCGCCGCCGTTGATGTCGGACGCGGTCGCGACGCTGGCGTAGACCATGCCCCGAGGCGACAGCTTGTAGCTCAGCCCGAGGTGGCCGTTGACGAGCGTGTCGGTGTAGTCGTAGGACGCGAGCGCACCGGTGTTGACGTTCTGGGTGCCGAGCGTGAAATCGAATCGATCGGCCCGGATCCCGCCGAAGGCCGTCAGGTTCTTGGTGAGGTCGACCGTGTCCATCGCGTAGACCGATACCGTCTTCACGCGCCAGTCGGCGTTCCAGGTGCCGCGCTCGTAGCGACGACCAAGCAGGTCCTGCAGGCCGGCGACAACGTTGCCGGCCGCGTCGGTCGCGCAGTAGCCGTTGTTCGTCGCCGCGTTTGCCTGCGTGCGGCAGTTGAACGCGCCGGTGTTCGCGATGTCCCACACGCCCTTGAGCACCTTGTGGTCGCTGTATTCGGCGCCGACGATGAACGTGTGCTTCATGCCGCCGAGCGTCTTGTCCCACTGCAGGTTCGACTGGTGCGCGAAGTAGTTGACATCCTGCCAGCCCTGGTGCGTGCTCAGCGCGACGGCGGGGTAGGTGCCTGCGGCGCCGAACGCGTTGCCGAGCCGCGCGCCGGTGACGATGTAGCCGTTGTCGACGATGCCGTAGCGGGTCAGGCTCGTCAGCTTCAGCGTCGGTCGGATCCTCCAGACGAGCCGGGCCGTGAGCGTGTCGACGTCGGATCGCTGGAAGTCCGGATCCTGCAGGTAGACGGGCGCGCGGTCGTCGGGGCGGCGGTTCGGCACGGTGCCGACGAGGTAGCTCCCGAGGTCGGGGCTGTCCTTCGCGCGCAGGCCGTAGTAGTCGAGCGTCAGCGTCAGGTCGCGGGTGAACTCGTAAGCGCCCGACAGCGCGAGGCCGGTGCGCCGACGGTCCGCCGGCGAGCGCCCCGGCACGTCCTCGGTGCCGTAGAGCGCGTTGACGCGCAGCGCGAACGCGTCGGTGAAGATCCTGTTGGCGTCGGCCGTGAGCCGGACGTGGCGGTCGGTACCGACGCCGACGCTCACGCGCGTGAAGTCGTAGTCGAGCGTCGCCTGCTTCGTGATCGCGTTGATCGCGCCGCCCGCCGTGCCGCGGCCGGCGAAGCTCGAGTTCGGACCCTTCGAGATCTCGAGCTGCTCGACGGCAAAGGACTCGCGGATCGTCATGCCCGGATCGCGCAACCCGTCAACGAAGACGTCGCTGCGCGCCTCCTGGCCGCGGATGATGTAGCGGTCGCCGAACTGGTTGCCGTTCTCGCCGGTGCCCAGCGTGATGCCCGGCTGGGCGTCGAGCAGCAGGCGCAGGTCGTCGACCCCGGACGCGTCGATCGCCTCGCGGGTGACGACCGTCGTCGTCCGCGGCGTCTCGGCGAGCGGGCGCGTGTGGCGCGCGTCGCCCGAGGTGCGGGCCTTGAACGGGGCGCCGGTCTCGGCGTTCGGGTTCGGGTCGATGCGCGTGTCGCGCACGTCGACGACGCCCAGGCTGCGTTCCTCTCGCGCTTCGCTGGCCGTCGGCGGGTCGACGGCCTGGGCACCGACGGAGATCGGCACGAGCATCGCGGTCGTGAGTCCGACGGTCGCACCGCCTCTGGCAATCGCACCTGCGCGGTCGAATCGGAGGCTGGCTGGACGCCTGATGTTGCTGGAACCTGGATCGGGCATGGGGGTCTGCTTGGGATGTGGTTGGGGCAGCAGGAGCTGCAACGGGCGCATGAATCGCGAATCGGGCCAATGCGATTTATTCGTAAGCGCGAATCGTAATGAGAATGATTCGCAGACGCAAGTCAAGCACGCAATTTTTGGCATGCGCCGCCGGCGAAGGGCGGCCGGCCTCGAAGCGAAAGCGCGAGGCCGGCGTCGGCTGCGCCGTCACGGCCGGTTCACACGCGCGTCAGGGGTGCGGGGAAGGACTGCCGGGAAGGACGATGGGAAAGAACTGCGGACGTGACCTGCGGACGGGATCTGCAGGGGGGCCGTCCGGCACGCGCCGGGTCGGAAGGTGCCCCGGTGCGGCCGGCCAGCCTACATCGCGAGGTCTTCGACGTAGAGCTGGTAGAGCTTCGGCACCATGATCGAGTTCACCGGCGACTCGATCTTCGCCATGTCCTTCGTGAAGATCCGGGCGGCCGCCAGCGCATCGGTCGTCAGCGACCGGGTCGGCGCATCGATCGCGATGCGCGCGGGCAGCGCCTGCCCGTTTCGGGCCATGTTGAAGCCCCAGATCCCGAAGGACGGCAGGCTGGTGTGGTAGCTCAGCGTGTGCTCGAAGGTCGACTCTAGCGTTTCCTGGATGCACCAGAACGTGCGCCGGGTGAAGAATGGGGACGAACTCTGCGTGACCATGACGGCGCCGGGCGCCATCCGACGCTTGATCATCAGGTAGAACTCGCGCGAGTACAGCTTGTTCAGCGCCTCGTTGTGCGGATCGGGCATGTCGACGATCACCCGGTCGTAGGGCTTGCCGGGCGCATTGACGAACGAGAACGCATCGTCGTTGTGGATCGCCAGCCTGGGCGAATCGAGGCTGCCGGCGTTGAGCGTCGCGAGGATCGGCAGTTCCCTCGCGATCCGCGTCATCTCGGCGTCGATGTCGACCAGGTCGATCGAGCCGACGTCAGGGTACTTGAGGACTTCACGCGCGGCGAGGCCGTCGCCGCCGCCCAGGATCAGCACCCGGTCTCGCGGCCCCGGCACGGCCATCGCCGGGTGAACGAGCGACTCGTGGTAGCGGAACTCGTCGCGCGTCGAGAACTGGATGTGGCCGTCGATGTACAGTCGGTGCTCGCGGTTGACCGACGAGCGCGTGACGACGAGCTTCTGGTAGGGCGTCTGCCGGTCGTAGATCACCTGGTCGAAATACAGGTGCTTCTCGGCGTAGCGGGTCACCTGCGCGCCGTAGAAGAGGAACGCGACTAGGCCGCCCAGGATCAGCAGGCAGGCGGCGAGCAGCGCCTTGAAGTGACGGAGCTGCCGGCGAAAGACCATCACGTTGAAGACGGCCGTGACGATGTTCAGCAGGCCGACCGCGAACGATGCCGAGACGAGACCGAGCGTGGGCAGCAATAGCAGCGGGAACGCGACTGCGCCGATCAGCGCACCGACGTAGTCGAGCGACATCACGTGAGCAATCGACTTCCGGATGCTCGCCTTGTGCGAGAGCATCGTCGTGAGGATCGGGATCTCCATGCCGACCAGCGCACCGATCGTCAGGATCAGCGCGTACATCACGAATTCGTAGAGTGCGCGGCTGTTCGGGAACACGACGAACAGCAGGATGCTGCACACGCCGCCGACGAGCGAGATCGCCATCTCGACGACGATGAAGTTGTGCACCAGCTTGCCGTCGAGGAAGCGCGACAGCAGAGAGCCCACACCCATCGCGAACATGAACACGCCGATCGTCAGCGAGAACTGGTAGACGCTGTTGCCGAGCAGGTAGCTCGACACCGTGCTGATGATCAGTTCGTACGCGATGCCGCACAGCGCGACGACGAGGATCGACGCGAGCAGGATGCCGGTCTGCCGGCTGTCCAGCTCAGCGAAGTCGATCCGCTCGGATGCCGGATCGGCGCGGTGCGGCGCTGCCGTGCTGCAGCTGGCCGCGACCGCCGGCCGTCCCGCCGGGACCGCGTTCGCGTCGATGCCGACCTGCGTCGCGCTCATCGCCGATCACTTGCCGCTGGCGTGGCTGCCCGAGCCGGCGTGCGAGCGGGCGCTCGCGTAGCCCCTCGGTGCGGTGGCAACCTTGGTGGCGAGGCTCGCCGGCGCGACGCCTGCCGCCTTCTGCCGGTTCAGCAGGTTTCCGACCAGCATGCCGGTCAACAGGCCCGCGCTGCTGAACGGATGGTCGCGGACGGTGTTCGACTCGTCGGTCGCGATCAGGCGACCCCGCTCGGCGTCGATCTCGACGGTGAAGAGCCTGCGCTCGCCCGCGTCCTGCACCTCGTTCGCATTCTTGTCCTCGAAGCCCTGGAACGATCCGTCGTCCTTCAGCACCACGGCGAGCCGGCCCGGGTAGACCGGCGGCGTGGCCGATTTCATGTCGGCGCTCAACCGGCGCGCGAGGCGCGAGGCCTCGCCGTCGGCCGACGTGCGGGTGACGCGCGGGTTCGTCGCCGTCAGCGTCGACATCGTCACGTCGAGCACCCGGTCGAGGTCCGGGCTCGGCGCCTTTTCGGAACAGCCGGCGGCGACGGTCGATGCGATCAGCACCGCGGTTGCCAGGCACGCGCGCACGGGGCTTCGCGTCCTGCAGGGATCGGGTCGGGTCGGTTCGCGCATGGATATTCCTTTCAGGACGGATTCATTCGAAATAGCGGGCGAAGTGCTGCTCGTGCAGGCCTCTCCCGTGGAAGTCGGGCAACCGCCCGATGGGCTCCAGGCCGACGGCAGCCAGCGGCTCGACGACCCGGGGGAGATTCGAGGGAAAGCTCAGGAACACCGCGCGTGCCCCTTCGTCGCGTGCGAGAGCGAGACCCCGTTCGAGATTGATCGCGTTGAACGCGGACTCGCCCGCATGGGCGATCGCGGCACCCAGCCCGCTGCGGCCCGGTCTGACCCGCCACGCGAGCGTCCAGGCGCCGTCGGTCTCGTCGATCTCGAACCAGCGCTCGATCTCGATCGCCGGGTATTCGTCCTGAATCGGTGCGGCCGGCGTCGGACGTTTCGACGGAGCGTCGAGTTCGAGAGCGAGTATCGTCAGGTTTTCGCCGGCGTCGTAGTAGTCGCGCACGAACAGCGCTTGCTCGAAGCCGGCGCGTGCGTAGCACCTGCGGGCGGCGCCATACAGATCGCCGGTCACGTCGTCGCGGTAGTCCGATACCTTGACGAAGACCTTTCGCGCGCCGCGGTAGCGCAGTTCGTCGAGCGCGTGCGCGACGAGTCGGCGGCCGTGGCCGCGGCCCCGCAGCGAACGGTCGAGGTAGGTCCACGACAGCCAGAAGGCGCCGTCGGACCCGGCGATCGGCGCCCACCCGGAGACGCCGGCGGCGCGTGCGCGATGCTCGAGCACGAACAGGTTGCGCAGGTCGCCGCGTGCGAAGGTCTGCGCGGCGGCCGCGCCGTCGTCTTCGTCATGGTCGGCGATGACGGCAACGATCGACGCGATGTCGTCGGCGCGCATGGGCCGCAGGTCGTTCATGGTCCGGTCGGGTCGCGCGGGCGGAGGGTCGTGTGCCGTCGCTCGGGCGGCCGGCGTTCGTGTCGGGGGCGGACGACCGCTGCGGCCTGCGGGCAGCGCGTCCGGTTCCGGCGAGTGTCGCCTTCACCCCTGATGCATCGTGGACAGGCGCGCCGATCGGCGGCTCGCTCGCGACGGTCGGTCGGAGGCGTCCCGTCGGCGCGACACGCCGCACGCGACGAAGCCCCCGCGCGGCGCCGCGCCTCGGGCGCCCGGGAAACGGCGCGAGACGCCCGCTACCGGTTGGCCCCGGGCGTCGGGCGCGGATCGGTCACGAAGCCGATCCGCCTGAGGCCGGCGAGCGACGCGTCGCTCATCAGTCGCGCGACGTCCTCGTAGGCGGTCGTGCGTTCGGCGCGAAGGTGGACGTCGGGTTGCGGCTCGCGCATCGCCGCCTGCCTCAGCCTCGCCTGCATCGCCGGCCGATCGACCGGCTCGGCGCCGATCCACCACTGCCCGCGCGCGTCGACCGACAACTCGAGCGGCGCGATCGCCTGCGGCGTCGCTTCGCTGCTCGCACGCGGCAGCCGCACGTTCACCGAATGCGTGAGCAGGGGTGCGGTGATCATGAAGACCAGCATCAACACCAGCATCACGTCGATCAGCGGCACCATGTTGATCTCGGCCATCGGGCCGCCCTCGTCGGACTCGAGCGATCCGAAGGCCATCATCGGCTCCTTGCTGCGGCCGAGGCCGAAGCCGCAGCCGCGGTGCCGTGCGCGTGCCGGGCGGGCAGCGCGGCGAAATCGTCTTCGTCCGCGTCCTCGCGGCTCGCGGCCGCCATCCGCTGCGGCGTCCGCATGCCCGAGCCGAACAACGTGAACACGTCGTGCGCGAAGCTGTCGAGGTCGGCGCCGTGGTCGCGCACGCGTTTCGAGAAGAAGTTGTAGGCGAGCACGGCGGGAATCGCAACGGCGAGCCCGAGTCCGGTCATGATCAGCGCCTCGCCGATCGGACCGGCGACCTTGTCGAGCGTTCCCTGCCCGGATCGGCCGATCGCGACCAGCGCCTGGTAGACGCCCCAGACGGTGCCGAACAGGCCGACGAAGGGCGCCGCGGACGCGATGCTGGCGAGCGCGCCAAGTCCGAAGCCCGCGGCGCGGCGGCCCTGATCGATGCCGCGCCGGAGCATGCGGGTGAGCAGGGCCGCGGGCGTGTCGAGCGAACCCGAGCCGGCGGCGGGCAGGCGTGGCACCTGCGCGAGGGCGGTCAGGCCATGGCGTGCGACGTTCGCGAACGGATCGCCGTCGCCGTGCTCCCGCACGGCGGTCTCGATCTCGTCGATCGAGCCGGCCGCCCAGAAGCGCGCGAGAAAGCGCTTGCGGCGGCGCTGTTGCGCGGGTGCGGCGAACGCGCGCACGAGGATCACGGTCCAGGTCACGAGCGACATCAGCAGCAGGATCGTGAGCACGACCCGTGCGACGGTGTCGGTCGCGGCGAGGAAGTGCTCGAATCCGAGCGCGTCAGGGCCCGGGAGCGGAGTGGCGGGTGTCGGGATCGCCTGCGGATCCGGCACGGGCGACAACGACACTGCCGGTGCGGCGGACCCGTCGGGGATCGGCGCGACCGGGGTCGGCAGGTCCTGGCCGGGTGCATGGCCGGTCGGTGGGGCGCTCAGGCGCGAATCGGAATCTGGCACGGGGGGCTCCTCGTTCTTCAAGGGTTCGCGCCAAGCGCGCGGGGTCGGGGGTCGGCGGCGTCCATCAGGAATCGAGCCGCCAGCGGATGGGGACGATCACGCATTCGGCGACCGGCGTGTCGCCGCGTCTCGCCGGCACGAAGCGCCAGGCGGCCACCGCGTCGACCGCGGCGGCGTCCAGGCTGTCGAAGCCGCTCGAGCGCGCGACGGCGGTCGATTCGGCACGGCCGTCGGCCGTCACGCACACGCGCAGTCGCGTTTCGCCCTGTTCACCGAGCCGTCGCGACCTGACCGGATAGCGGGGCGCAGGGTTGCGCAGGTAGGCGGCATCGAAACGCGGCTGCACCAGCGGCGGCGCCGGCGCCGCCGCCGGGGCGGGCGACGCCGCCGGCGCGGCGGACGTCGATGCGGCGGGCGTCGATGCGGCGGGCGCGGGCGCGGGTGCCTGCGTCACGGTGGGTGGCGCCGGTGCCGCCGCAGGTTCCGGTGGCGGCGCAGCGGCCTCGGGAGGCGGTGTGGGACGAGCGCGCGGCGGCGCCGGCTTCGGTGCGACCGGTTTCGCGATGGCCTTCTTCGGCGGCTTGGGCGGAGGGGGCGGCGGCGGTGGCGGTGGCGGCGGCGGCGGCGGCGGCGGCGGCGGCGGCGGCGGCGGTTCCGGCGCGGGCGTCGGAGGCTGCGGCGGGGTAGGTGCCTGGGCCTCTGGCGGGGGAGGTGCCTCGGGTTCGGGCGGCGCTGCCTGGGGCTCGGCCTTCGACTCGGGCTCGGCCGGCGGCAGAGGCTCGGCCGGCGGCGTCACTTCCGGCTGCACGGGGTCGTCAGTCGGCTGCGCGGCCGGTGCGGCGGTGGGCCAAGTCTCGATCGGCGGCGGCAGGTCGATCAGTTCGACGAATACCGGCAGCGGCTCGGGCGGCGCGCTCGGCCGACTCGATGGCGCGACGACGGCGAAGAGCGCGGCATGCGCCGCGCCGGCGACCAGTGCTGCGCGGACCCACCTCGGCCGGGCGAGCGCGCCCGCGCCCGTCGGCCGGGGCGCGCGATGTTCGCTGCCTGCTGCAATGGCCTTGTGCATCTTCTCAGCCTCGGGTGCGCTCACGCATCGACGCGCGAAGACAGTGCAGGTCGCGAACGGGGCATGGCGATTCGCGGCGCAAGCGCCGGTGTCCAAGCGCATCGCGCGATCGTCGGGCGCCGCGTCCGCAAGCTGCGTGCCTGACGAGGCAAAGCCCGGGCGTGAGCCGCGACGAGGCCCGTTGCAGTGCAGTGACTTCCATCAGGCGTTGAGGATCAGCTTGCCGTTCTGCGTGATCCTCAACCGGTACTCGCGGCGGCGGTGGTCGATGACGATCTCGTCATGCCGGCCGAACAGGGCTTCGCTCGACCAGCGCCGCTGGACGCCCGACGCCGGTACGGCACGCGGGGAGGCCGATTCCGGGTCGGCTCCGGGCGGCGACCGATCGTCGGGTACGTGGAGTCGTTCGGGATGCATCGCTTGCAAATAGTAATGATTCGCGTTTAAAATCGCAAGCGGACACGAACGATCGCTGCGGACGATATCGAAGCCGGACTCCTCCATGGCGGCGGATGGCAGCCCTGATCGGCGGCCGGTCGACGTTTCGGTCCGTTGGCGCGTTTCCCCCCCGAACCTTTTCCGACTTATCGAAGCGATGATCATCTGCGTCTGCCATGCGGTGTCCGACCGCGAAATCGAGGACTGCATGACCCTTGGATGCTCAGGGGTCGACGAGCTGCGTGATAGCCTTGGCGTCACCAGCGGATGCGGCCGCTGTCACGAGTCGGTCTGCGAGGTGATCGACGCCCATGCCCTCAAGTCGGGGCGGGTCGCTGCAATGGTCGCGGACGCGAACCATTGACAGCGAGGGCCTGATGAAGACAGACAAGGGCGAAGCGCCGAGAAAGAACGAGAAGTCCAGCAGTTATCTGAAAGGCGATCGCAAGGTCATCGACTGCCTGAACCAGCAGCTGACCAACGAACTGACCGCGATCAACCAGTACTTCCTGCACGCGCGGATCTTCCGCCACTGGGGGCTCGAGGCCCTCGATCACAAGGAGTACGAGGAGTCGATCGGCGAGATGAAGCACGCCGATCGCCTGATCCAGCGGATCCTGATGCTCGGCGGCCTGCCGAACCTGCAGGCGCTCGGCAAGCTGATGATCGGCGAGCACACCGAAGAGATCCTGCGCTGCGACCTGAGGCTCGAGGTCGGTGCGCGCGAGCACGTGCGGGCGTCGATCCCGATCTGCGAAGAGGCGAGGGACTTCGTCTCCCGCGAACTGCTCGTGAAGATCCTCGACGAGACCGAGGAGCACATCGACTGGCTCGAGACGCAGCTCGAACTGATCGAGCGCATCGGTATCGCGAACTACCAGCAGTCCATGATGGGCAAAGGCGAACCGGACTGACGCGTGCATGCGTCGTTCCCGTCCGTCACGCGCGACCAACGCGTGCACGGGAAGCGACCCGATGGCCCGAGTCGATAGAATGCTCGCACGGGCAGAGCCTGCCTGGGCCTGAGTGCGGCCCGGGCTCACCGATACCTCTTCCCATCGACTCGTGCAAGGCGTCGCGATGAAGATCCTCATGCTTCACGGCATCAATCACAACATGTTCGGCAAGCGGGATCCGGCGCAGTACGGCACGATCACGCTCGCGCAGATCGACGCCGCGCTCGTCGCGCTCGGCCGTGAACTCGGGGCCGAGGTCGAGAGCTTCCAGACCAACGACGAAGGCGCGATGTGCGAGCGGGTGCACCAGGCGTTCAACGACCGGGTCGACGCGGTGCTGATCAACGCGGGCGCGTGGACGCACTACAGCTACGGGCTGCGCGACGCCGTCGCGATCCTCACGTGCCCGGTCGTCGAGCTCCACATGTCGAACATCCATGCCCGAGAGCCGTTCCGGCACGTGTCGGTGCTCGCCGAGATCGTCACCGGCCAGATCTGCGGCTTCGGCGTCGACAGCTATCTGCTCGCGCTTCGCGCGGCGGTATCGGGGGTCGAACGCGCGGCGAAGGCAGGCGGGCGGTGATCGACGGCAACACGACGCTGCTCGCGCACATCGGCTTCCCGACGCACACGTTCACGGCACCGCTGATCTACAACCCGTATTTCGAGCAGGCCGGCATCAACGCGGTCGTGGTGCCGATGGGCTGTCGCGAAGCGAACTTCCCGGCGTTCCTGAAGGCGGTCTTCTCGCTCGAGAACGTCGGCGGCGCGCTGGTCACGATGCCGCACAAGGTGACGACGGTCGGGCTCGTCGACGAGGTGTCGGCCGCGGCCAGCATCGCCGGTGCGTGCAATGCCGTGCGCCGCACCGCGGATGGGCGGCTTCAGGGCGATCTCTTCGACGGCGAGGGCTTCGTGCGCGGCCTCGCGCGCAAGGGCTGCACGATCGCCGGCGCCAGCGCGCTGGTCGTCGGTTCGGGCGGGGTGGGTTCCGCGATCGCCGCGTCGCTCGCCGGCGTCGGCGTCGCACGCCTCTCGCTCTTCGATGCGATGCCCGGATCGGCGAACGCGCTGGCCGCGCGGCTGAAGAAGCACCACGCGTCGCTCGAGGTCGCGGCCGGCACGAACGATCCGGCCGGCTACGACATCGTCGTCAACGCGACGCCGCTGGGCATGAAGGACGGCGATCCGCTGCCCTTCGACATCGCACGCGTCGCGCCGGCGGCCTTCGTCGGCGAGGTCGTGCTCAAGCCGGCGATGACGCCGTTGCTGCTCGCGGCGCAGGCGCGCGGTTGCCGCTTCCAGGTGGGCACCGACATGCTGTTCGAGCAGATCCCGGCGTACCTCGAGTACTTCGGACTGCCGTCGACGACGCCCGACGCACTTCGCGCGGTCGCCCGGCTCGCGCGGTAGCGAAGCCCCGGGGCCGGGCCAGGGCCCGGTCGTGTCGGCTTCGCGAGGCCTGCACTCGCACTATCGGTGCTTCGCCTGCCGCCACGCGGCGAAGTCCCGCGCGCTCTGCTCGTCGGTCGGCGGGTAGAGCCCGAGGATCGACCGCCCCTCGAGCACCTTCTCGGTGACGAAGTCCTCGAAGGCCGTCATCTCGGTGGCCTCGTCGGCGATCTCGGCCGCGATGCCGGCCGGAATCACGACGACGCCTTCGGCGTCCCCGACGACGATGTCGCCCGGCCACACCGCGACATCGCCGCAGCCGATCGGCACGTCGATGTCGAGCGCCTGGTGCAGCGTCAGGTTGGTCGGCGCGCTGGGCCGGTGGTGGTAGGCCGGGATCGACAGCGACGCGATCTCCGGCGAATCGCGGAATCCGCCGTCGGTGACGATCCCGGCGACGCCGCGCTTCATCAGGCGCGACACGAGGATCGACCCGGCCGAGGCCGCGCGCGCGTCCTTGCGACTATCGACGACGAAGACCGCACCGGGGGGGCACGTCTCGACGGCCCGTCGCTGCGGGTGCGCGCGGTCGAGGAACACGCCGATCGGGTTGAGGTCTTCGCGAGCCGGGATGTAGCGAAGGGTGAACGCCGGGCCCACCATGTTGGGCAGCGTCGGGTTCAGCGGGCGCACGTCCTGGATGAACTGGTTGCGCAGGCCGCGCTTGAACAGCGCGGTGCACAGCGTGGCGGTGCTGACCTTCATCAGCTTCGCCTTGACGGCGGGGTCGAGGGGCGGGGTCATCGGCGCGATCCGTGGGGGGCGGGCCGGCGATTCTACGAGCCCGGGGAGCGCTGGGCCACGCGATCGCGAAGGCGCAGCGTCTCGGGCAGCGGATCCGAGCGGCGCAGCACGTCCTCGCCGAGCCACAGGGCGCTGCGGCGCGCCCGCTGCGCGACGGTCTCGGCCGGGATCTGCCGGTAATCGTCGTTGAAGACCTCGAAGCTGTAGTCGCCGACGTAGCCCATCGCGTCGAGCCGGATCACGAGATCGGCGAGGGCGTCGCTGTGCACACCTTCGCCGGGGAACACGCGGAAGTGACGCGCGGTCGCGATGCGCTCCTCGACCGACTGGATCTCGGTCCACATGAAGTCGGCGAGCTGCACCAGGAACAGCCGCTCCGGGTCGATCCGCTCGAGCCCGTCGAGCGGGGTCCGGGTCGCGACGAGATGGAAGGAGTCCAGCCCGAGGCCGAGGTTCGGCATGTCGGCCCGCGCGATCATCTCCCAGGCGCTGGTGTACTCGTTCACGTGCCGGCCCCACGACAGGCCCTCGTACGCGATCCGGATGCCCAGCGGCAGCGCGAGCATCGCGAGCTTGCGCAGGTCGCGCGCGATCGCGTCCGGATCGGCGCTCGCGTGCGTCGACGTCGTCGAGCACGCGAGCAGCAGGTTGCAGTCGAGCGCCGCGCACATCTCCAGCATTGCCTTGGCGATGTCGCGCTTGTATTCGTGCAGGTGGCCGTCGAGTCCCTCGAAGTCGCGCAGCACCTGGAAGCCGGTGACCCGCAGTCCGCTCGCCCGGATCTCGCGGATCGCGGTCTGGACGCCCTCGGGGTGGCCGGCGACGTCGGCGGCCGAGATCATCACCTGGCCGAAACCCGCGCCGGCGATCGCGCGCAGCTTGGTCGCGAGCGTGCCCGACAGCGAGATGGTGTCCATGCCGAAGTCGGCGATGTCCAGGTGAGGCCCGCCCGGCTGCGCGCCGCTCACGTCGCGTCCCCCGCCGCGGCGCCCGCCGCGTCGCGCACCAGCTCGAACATCACGCCGCCGAGCTGCGCCTGCGTGACGGCGCCGCGCGGTGTCGGGCGTACCGCATCGGTGTCGATGAAGCCGATGCCCAGCGCGCGCAACGCGGCGACGGCGGCCATCACGTCTGGCGCGCCGAAGCCGATGCGTCGCAGGCTCTCGCCCGCGTCGGTCTCGGCGGCATCCCAGTCGGCCTCGACGAGCTGGACGTAGAAGGTGCCGCACGGACTGCGCAGGATCTGCCCCTTGTGCAGGATCCCGAAGCGAACCTCGTCCGGGATCGGCTCGAAGCCGAACAGGCTGCGGTAGAACGCGAGCCAGTCGTCCGAGCGGCCGGGACCGACGTACTGGACGATGCCGAACCAGTGCAGGCCGGCGATCGCCGGCGGATGCGCGTCGACGGTCGGGATCGGCACGAAGTCGACGTCGTAGATGGAGAACTCGCGCCAGCGGTCGACGAAGTAGATGCGGCTGCCGCCGGCGCAGCGGATCGCGGGAATGTGCAGTTCCATCACCTCGTTGCGCACCGGGACTTCCCAGGCGCCGCACTCGACGACGCGTCGCCACGCGAACCCGGCGTCGCGCACGCGCAGCGCGAATGCCGAGATCGTGGGCGTGTCGCCGCCGGGATCTGGCGCCGCGGCGCGGGTCGCCGTGCCGCCCGCCGTGCGCGGCTGGTCGTCCGGGTGCGCATTGACGATGATGTTCATGTCGCCCTGGCGATAGAGAAGGACCTCCCGGGAGCGATGGCGGGCGATCGGCCTGAAGCCGATCGTCTCGAGCACCTGGCCGAGTGCCTGCGGGCGTCGCGTCGCGAACTCGACGAACTCGATGCCTTCGATGCCGACCGGATTCGGCGTGGTGGCGGGGAATTCGCGTTCGTCCTGGGTCATGGGCTGGTGCCTCCGTCGAGACGCCGATGCTAGCGTGCGGGCGCGCGCCGGGTACGGCGCGTCGCCCGGGGCGACGCCGGCCGTTGCCGAGTCGCCGCCCCGACGTCGCCATCCCGCTCGAACTGGGCGATAATCGCGCATGGCCGCATCGCCGATCCAGCAGAAGGACCTGATCGCCAGCCTCGGGCGCGGGCTCGCGATCATCGAAGCCTTCGACGACGAGAACCCGCGGATGACCGCGAGCGAGGTCGCCGCGCGCAGCGGGATGAACCGCACCGCGGCGCGTCGATACCTGCTCAGCCTGTGCCACTTCGGCTATGCGAGCCACGACGGGCAGGTGTTCTGGCTGAACCCGCGCGTGCTTCGGCTCGGCCAGTCCTACCTGCTGTCGGCGCGGCTCCCACGGCTCGCGAGCCCCTACCTCGAGCGGCTCGCCGCGCAGACCGACGCGACGGCGAGCCTCGCCGTTCTCGACGGGCACGACATCATCTACCTGACGCGAAGCGGCGCCGGACAGGTGCCGAACGCCGCGTTCCAGGTCGGCGCCCGGGTGCCGGCGCACGTGGTGTCGGCGGGCATCGCGATCCTCGCGGCGATGCCGCCGGACGAATTCGACGCCTGGCTGGCCGGGCACGACTTCGTGACGTTCACG
The DNA here is from genome assembly GCA_050248115.1 of Lautropia sp. Taxonomy (GTDB): domain Bacteria; phylum Pseudomonadota; class Gammaproteobacteria; order Burkholderiales; family Burkholderiaceae_E; genus Lautropia. The sequence goes on along the minus strand of JBFWSZ010000001.1, from coordinate 295,287 downwards.
CGCCACACGATGACCGACGCGACGGCGCTGCGCGCCGAGGTCGCGCGGGCGCGCGCCGACGGCCATGCGGTGCTGTCGGAGCAGCTCGAGCTGGGCTTTCACGGACTCGGCGTGGCACTGCGCAATCGCCGCGGCGAATGCGTTGGTGCGCTGAGCCTCACCGCATCGACGCGGCGGCTCTCACCGGACGCACTGCTCGAGGCCGGCCTGGAGCCGCTGCGCGCGGCCGAGAGCGGGTTGCGGGGCCTGATGTAGCGACACGGCCGCGCGCCGCGCCGGGCGGGCGCCTCGCGCGCGGCGCATGTCGGCGCGTCAGCGCGCGACGACCTGGCGACCGTCGTTGTCGGCGAGCGCCTCCTCGCGGTACAGCCCCAGCTTCTGCATCACCGGCAGGTCGTTGAAGCAGAACAGGCACGCGTCGTCGGTGGCCGACGCGTTCGCGTGCTCGTGGAACATCCACGAGGGCACGCAGAAGATGTCCCGCTCCTGCCAGTCGAAGCGCCGGCCGTCGATGATCGAGAAGCCGCTGCCCTTGGACACCTGGTAGACGAAGCTGCCGGTGTGGCGGTGCGCCTTCGTGTGCTCGCCGGGCCTGAGCAGCTGCATGCTCGCGCCGATCGTCTGCATCACCGGGCCGCCGTCGACCGGGTTCGTGTAGTGCATCAGGATGCCGTCGAAGGGCGAGCCGGCGCCGGTCTTCGCGAGGCGGCGCAGCGCGTCGTAGGTGGGGGCCCATTCGTACTTGAAGAGCGGCGAATAGCCCTTGCTCCACGACACGTCGTGCGGCCTCAGCCCGGGCGCACCCCAGGTCGCGGTCGCGTCGTCGACCGGGAAGGACACGCGCTGCTGAAGGTCCGGGTGCACGACGTAGAACCCGGCCTCCAGCGCGTTGACCAGCGGGATGTCGAGTCCGTCCTGCCAGATGCACGTCGACCCGCCCGCGTCGACGCCGTGCTCGTGCCAGGTGCCGTTGGGCGTGAGCACGAAGTCGTTGGCGCCGAGCGTCATCTTGTGGCCGTCGACGATCGTGTACGCGCCGCTGCCTTCCATGATGAAGCGCAGCGCCGACGACGAGTGCGCGTGGGCGGACGCGATCTCGCCCGGCCCCATGCATTGGAGCCCGGAATAGAGCCAGCCGACCGCGGCCGCGACGTCCTGGCGGCCCGGATTGTTCAGGTAGACGACGCGGCGACCGGCCTTCTCGGGGCTCACCAGCTCGGCCGAGCGGAGCACGTGCGCGCGCAGGTCGCGATAGCGCCACAGCACCGGCTCGGAAGCCGACTTCGGCTGCCACGGCTCGATCTTGTTCGCGACGGTCCACAGCGCGCCCGTCTGCAGGCGCTCGAGTTCGCGGTAGTACGCGACCAGCTCCGGCGTGTCGGCGACGTCGGCGCGTCCGGCGACCGACTCGCGGTAGCGGTCGTACGCGGGGCTGTCGACGGCGGCGCCGATGGCAGCGGCGCTGGAAGGGTCGGTGGCGGGGGCAGCGGTCATGTCGACTCCGGGGGCGGGTGGGCGGGCTTGCGCGCTGTGCCGGCACGGCCCAGCGCACGGCGCAGGTCCTGCGCATCGAGCGTGCTCGCATTGCCGAATCCGAGGACGAGCCGCAGCGAGGTCGCCTCGAGCACGAACAGCGAGAAGTCGGGCAGGTCGAAGATCGGCGCGGATGGGGGGAAGCGCGCGAGGTACGCGGCCTTCGCGGCCGGGTGCGAGGGATCGGTGTCGGGCACGCGGCGCGCCAGCGCGGCGATGCTGACGCGGGGCAGCGCCTGCGGCGCGACCGCCGGCGCCGGCGCGGCGGTGACGAGCAGCGCGACCCGCGGGTGCGCGAGCATGTGCCCGGTGTGCGCCGCGAGCGCACTCACGTGGATGACCAGCGCGGCCGCGTCGGGCAGCGTGGCGTACGGCACCATCGAGACCTGCGGATCGCCGTCGTGCACGGTCGCGAGCGCGCCGTGGGAGGCGTCGCGCAGCAGTGCGCGAAGGCCGGCGGCCTGGCGGGTGTTCACCGGGCGCCACCGTGCGCGTCGCGCGCCAGCGCCCGGCGACGGAACGCCGACGGCGTGCAGCCTGCGATGCGCCCGAAGAATCGGGCGAAGTAGGACGGCGCCGCGAAACCGAGGCGCTGCGAAATGGTCTCGATGGTGTGCGGCGAATAGCTGAGTTCGCGCCGCGCCTCGATGAACAGGCGTTCGTGCACGATCGCGAGCGCGCTGCGCCCGGTCAGGCCGCGGCAGGTGCGGCTCAGGTGCGCCGGCGTCACCCCCAGCGCCCGCGCGTGCTCGGCGATCGAGCGGTGCTCGCGGCAGTGCGCGTCGACCGCGGCGCGAAAGCGCTCGAGCAGCGCGACCGACGAGCCGCCGGGTGCAGCGGTGTCGCGCGCAGGTCGCGCCGCAGGGGAGGCGTCGGCGAGCGTCGAGACGATCGCGCCGAACACCGATCGAAGCGCGAGGTCGCGGTGGCGGCGCTGGGTCTTCGCGGTCCCCGCGAGGAGCGCGAAGCGCTCGCCGAGCGCCGCGAGCAGCGGCGTATCGCCGGCGTGCAGCGACGGCGCGAGCAGCAGCGCCTTGAGCTCGGGGTCTTCGGCGAGCAGCGGGCCGAGGCGGCTCATCGCGACCGCGACGACCCAGCCGTCGACGTCGACGTCGAAGTCGAAGCCGTGCACGACCAGTGGCGGAACCAGCAGGAACGCCGGACTGTCGACGGCGTGGCGGGCGCCGTCGAGCTCGATCCGAAGGCTGCCCGAATGGAACAGGAACAGCTGGAGCGCGCCGTCGTGGTGGTGCGGGCGCACCTGCCACTGGTGGATGTGGCGGCGGTCGGCGATCTTCTCGCAGGTGAGGAATTCGCCGCCGCCGACCTCGGGCGCCGCGATGTAGCGGTGGGTGTCGAGGGTTCGGTGGCCGATGACCGTACGCGCGTGCATGGTTCGAAAAGTATAAGCCGACAGCACGAATGTGCGACACGGGCGCGCGCGGGCTTCCTACCATCGGGGCATTCCAACCGGAGGAAGACGGCATGAAGACCCAGGTCGGCATCATCGGCGGCGGCCCCTCGGGCCTGCTGCTCTCGCAGCTGCTCCATCTGAAGGGCATCGACAACGTCGTGCTCGAGCAGCAGACGCGCGAGTACGTGCTCGGGCGGATCCGCGCCGGCGTGCTCGAGCACGGCTTCGCCCGGCTGATGCGCGAGGCGAAGTGCGGCGAACGGATGGACCGCGAGGGCGAGGTGCACGAGGGCTTCTTCATCGCGCACGACGGGGTCAAGGACCGGATCGACCTCGCCGCGCTCACCGGCGGCGACACGGTGCTCGTCTACGGCCAGACCGAGGTCACCCGCGACCTCTACGCCGCCCGCGACGCGGCCGGCGGCACCGTGATCCACGAGGCGAAGGACGTGACCCCGCACGACATCGCGACCTCACGGCCTTACCTGACTTTCCGGCGCGGGGCGTCGGCGACGCAGGTCGAGCGGCTCGACTGCGACTACATCGTCGGCGCCGACGGCTTCCACGGCGTCAGCCGGAAGTCGATCCCGAAGGACACGCTCGTCGAGTTCGAGCGCGTCTACCCGTTCGGCTGGCTGGGCGTGCTGTCGCGCACGCCGCCGGTGTCGCCGGAGCTGATCTACGTGAAGCACCCGCGCGGCTTCGCGCTGTGCTCGCTGCGCTCGCAGACGCTGAGCCGCTACTACATCCAGGTGCCGCTGAGCGACAAGGTCGAGGACTGGTCCGACGAGATGTTCTGGGACGAACTCAAGCGCCGGCTGCCCCCCGCGGACGCGGCGCGGCTCGTCACCGGCCCGTCGATCGAGAAGAGCATCGCGCCGCTTCGCTCCTTCGTCGCCGAGCCGATGCGCTTCGGCAACCTGTTCCTCGCGGGCGACGCAGCGCACATCGTGCCGCCGACCGGTGCGCGGGGGCTCAACAGCGCGGCGTCCGACATCCAGTACCTGTACCACGCGCTGGTCGAGCACTACGAGGGCCGCGGCGACGCCGGCCTCGACGGGTATTCGGCGAAGGCGCTCGCGCGCGTGTGGAAGGCGCAGCGCTTCTCGTGGTGGATGACGACGATGCTGCACCAGTTCCCGGACGCGGGCGCCTACGAGCGGCGCCTGCAGGACATCGAGATGGCGTACCTGTTCTCGTCGAAGGTGGCGATGGCCTCGCTCGCCGAGAACTACGTCGGGCTGCCGTACTGAGCGGGTCGCGCGCGCGGCGGGTGCGCCGCGCCGCTCAGGCGACCTCGTAGATCTTCAGCCGCACCGCGCTCGCGTCGCGCGCGCCCGAGCCGATCGCGACGATCCGGTTCAGCCACGCGTAGCGGGTGTCGCCGGTCTCGAAGCGGGGCACGGTGCGCATGTAGTAGCTCGCCGGGTCGACGCTCTCGCCGCGCGCGAGCGCCTCGATGACCGGCGCCGGGCCGTGACGCAGCCCGATGTTGCGGATGTCGATCAGCGCGCCGTCGTCGGTCCGCATCGAGTAGCGGGTGTCCAGGTGCGCGAGCCCGTCGCGATAGACCGTCTGCCAGTCGGCACCGAGGTCCAGGATCCGGCCGTTGAGCCGCTCGCCGCGCACGGTCCCGCCGATGATCGGGATGATGCGCCGGCGCCCGGTCGGGGCGTCGCCGAGTTCCATCGGCGCGGCGAGCTCGACGGTGAAGTCGCACAGGAAGCGCAGTTCGGGGACGGGGATGTTCATCTCGGTGGCTCCGGTTGTCGTTCGGGCGGCGCGCCGGCGCCGTTCACGCGGGGGCGCGTCTGCCGCACAGCTTGCACAGCAGCTCGATCAGCATCGCATGCTCGGCCGGGCTCAGGCGCGCGTTCAGCGCGGATTCGATCGTCGGCGCGGCCGCCGCGGCCTTGCGGGCGAGGCGCTGGCCGGCGGCGGTGAGCGCGATGTGCTGCGAGCGGCCGTCGGCCGGGTTCGGCGCGCGGCGCAGCAGCTCGCGTTCGACGAGCCGGTCGAGCTGCAGGCTGAGGTTCGGCGCGGTCAGCGTCAGCGCGCGCGCCAGCGCCTTCGGCGCCATCGGCCCGTTGCTCAGCAGCAGCATCAGCAGCGTGAACTCGACCTTGCGCAACCCGAAGGGCTCGCCGATCACGCGACGAAAGCTCGCGTCGGTCGCGACGCTGGCCTGCGCCAGGTGAAAGCCGAGGACGCCGGCGAGCGGTCCGAGCGACGGTTCGGGATGCGACGACGCCATCGCGATCCGGTCTCAACCCGGCCCTGGCGTCGGGCGGCGCGGGCGCGTCACCTGGGTGCCATGCGCAGCGCGCCGTCGAGCCGGATCGTCTCGCCGTTGAGGTGCGTGTTGGTGACGACGTGCGCGGCGAGCGACGCGAACTCGCCCGGCTTGCCCAGGCGCCTGGGGAAGGGGATCGACGCGGCGAGCGACTGCTGCACCGGTTCGGGCAGCGACTTCATCAGCGGCGTCATGAACAACCCGGGCGCGACGGTGACGACGCGGATGCCGTACTGCGCGAGATCGCGCGCGAGCGGCAGTGTCATGCCGACGAGACCGCCCTTGCTCGCCGAGTAGGCCTCCTGACCGACCTGGCCATCGAAGGCGGCGACCGACGCGGTGCAGAGCATCACGCCGCGCTCGTCGTCCTCGAGCGGGTCGAGCTTCGCGATCCGCGCCGCCGCGAGCCGGATGACGTTGTAGGTGCCGATCAGGTTGATCCGGATCACGCGCTCGAAGTCCTCGAGCGGCGCAGGGCTGCCGTCCTTGCCGATCACCCGTTTCGCGGTGCCGATCCCGGCGATGTTCATGACGACGCGCGGCACGCCGTGCGCTGCGGTGGCAGCGTCCAGGGCGGCCTCGACCGCCGCGGTGTCGGTGATGTCGCAGGTGCACGCGATGCCGCCGACGTCGGCGGCGACGCGCCTGGCGCCGTCGGCGTTGACGTCGAGCACGGCGACCTTGCCGCCGAGCGACGCGAAGTGGCGGGCGACGCCTTCGCCGAGGCCCGAGCCTGCGCCGGTGACGATGATCGACTGGCCTTCGATGTTCATCCTGGACTCCGTTGTGTGGTGCGCTCTGGAGGGGGAGGGGGCGGCGCGGCGCCTCGAATCACGCCGCCCCTCGGTGCGGCGCCGCGACGACCAGCAGCGGGTCGTCGGTGGCGCCTTCGTACATCTGCTCGACGAGATCCTCGCGCGCCTTGAGCACCGCGCGCTGGTTGATCGAGCCCTTGTCGGTGACCTCGCCGAGGTCGATCGCCGGCGGCTGCGAGAGCAGGTACATCCGCGCCACGCGGCTCGCGCTGCCGGTCGCCTCGGCGAGGAGCCGCGCGGCCACGGCCTCGAAGAACGCGCGGACCGGCGCCGAGCGCAGCACGGCGTCGAGGCTCGCGTCGGCCGCCAGGCCCGCGATGCGCCGGCACTCGTCCGGGCGAGGGAACACCAGCGCGCCGATCTCGTTGCGGTCCAGGCCGGTGATCACCGCGTCCTGGATGCACGGCTCGCCGGCGGCGACGATGCGCGCGCGCAGCGGGCCGACGCTCACGAAGGTGCCGCTCGAGAGCTTGAAGTCCTCGGCGGTGCGGCCGTCGAACAGCAGGCCCTTCAGCGGATTCGACGGATCGATCCAGCGCACCGCGTCGCCGGTGCGATAGAAGCCTTCGTCGTCGAAGGCGTCGCGCGTCTGCGCCGGCGAGCGCCAGTAGCCGGGCATTACGTTCGGCCCGCGGAAGCGGATCTCGGTCTTGTCCGCGCCGGGGTCGCTGCCGGCGGCCCCGGGCGGCACCAGCTTGACGTCGACGCCGGGCAACGGCAGGCCGATGTGGCCGGACGCGACGTCGGTGCCCAGCGCGAAGGTGCACGAGGGCGCGGTCTCGGTCATGCCCAGCCCGGTGATCACCCGGACGCGTTCGCCGACCGCGGCCTCGGCGTGCGCGTGCAGCTTGTCCCAGACGAGCTGCGACAGGCTCGCGCCGGCGAACATGAAGGCCTTGCAGCGGGCGAACAGCGTGTCGCGCAGCAGCACGTCGGTGTCCATCGCGCTCGCGATCTCCTCGAGGCCGCGCGGCACGTTGAAGTAGATCGTCGGCGAGATCTCGCGCAGGTTGCGCAGGGTCTCGCCGATCAGCGCCGGGGTCGGCTTGCCGTCGTCGATGTACAGCGTGCCGCCGTTGTAGAGCGTGATGCCGACGTTGTGGTTGCCGCCGAAGGTGTGGTTCCACGGCAGCCAGTCGACGAGCACCGGCGGCTCGTCGGCGAGGAACGCCATCGACTGGCGCAGCATCTGCTGGTTCGCGCAGAGCATGCGGTGGGTGTTGATCACGCCCTTGGGCTGCTTGGTCGAGCCCGAGGTGAAGAGGAACTTGGCGATGGTGTCCGGACCGGTGGCCTCGTGGGCGGCGTCGAGCGCGGCGCCGGGCGCGGTCGCGAGCAGCGCGTCGAACGCGACCGCGCGGCGCGGCGCGCCGGCGTCCGCGCCGCTCGCGGCGGACAGCGTGCCCCGCGCGAGACAGACCGGCACGTCGGCGCCGACCGTCGCGACGATCGCGCGGGCGTAGCTTTCGTCGCTCGCGAACACCAGCCCGGGGGTCAGCGTCTGGAGGATCGTGCGCAGCTTCGCGTGGTCCTGCGACAGCAGCGAGTACGCGGGCGAGATCGGCGCGTGCGGGATACCGGCCCACATCGCGCCGAGCGCGAGCGACAGGTGCTCGAGGTCGTTGCCCGACAGGATCGCGAGCGGCCGCTCGACCGACAGGCCCAGGTCGAGCAGCGCCTGGCCGATCGAGCGCGCGCGCGCGAGCATCTGCGCATAGTCGATGCGCTGCCAGCCGTCGGCCGCGCCACCGGCGGCCGCCCCCGTAGCCGGAGCGGCGCCACCGGCGGCCGGGCGGCGCGCGACGAAGGTGCGCGTCGGCGCCTCGCTCGCCCAGCGCGCGAGGCAGTCGGTCAGGCGCGCGGGGAACGGTGCGAGCGCTTCGGGCGAACGCAGGATCGTCGTGCCGTCGGCGCGGGTCTCGACGCGCGTGTCGACGCAGCCGCCGATCCGGATCTCGCGGTAGCGGGGCGGCATCGGCGATCGGCCGGTCGTGGTGCTGGACGGAGCGCTCACTGGGATACCTCCGCGCTTCGCGCTGCGGTGCGAGACTGCTTGGGGCGGCCCGGCGCTGCGCTCATGACCTGCCCACCTTCGCGGCCTTGCCGTCGAGGAACGCGCGCAGGCGCCCCTTGGCTTCCGGCGTGCTCTGCGCGATCGCCGCCATCAGCGACTCGGTCATCAGGCCGTCGGCCTGCGACTGGTCGGCGATGCGCGGCAGCGCGTGCATCACCGCGTAGTTGGACATCGGCGCGTTGGTCGCGATCTTCGAGGCGAGCTCGAGCGCCCTGGCCAGCTCGGTGCCGGTGTCGACGACGTACTGCGACAGGCCGATCGCGAGGCCCGACTCGGCGTCGTGCACGCGGCCGGTGAGCATCATGTCGGTCATCCGCGAGACGCCGATCAGCCGCGGGATGCGGACCGATCCGCCGCCGCCGACGAAGATGCCCCGCTGGCCCTCGGGCAGCGCGTAGTAGGTGCTGGTCGCCGCGACGCGCACGTGGCAGGCGACGGCGAGCTCGAGGCCGCCGCCGACGACCGCGCCGTGCAGCGCCGCGACGACCGGCACGCTGCCGAACTGGATCGCGTCGAAGGCCGCGTGCCAGCGGCGTGAATGGCGAACGCCGTGGCCGATGTCGCCGTCGGCGAGTTCGGCCAGATCGAGGCCGGCGCAGAAGTGCTCGCCGGCGCCGCTGATCACCACCGCCTTCACGTCGGGTGGCAGGTTGATCATGCAGGTGTGGATCTGGTCGACGAGCGTGTCGCTCAGCGCGTTGCGCTTGGCGGGGCGGTCGAGCTGCAGGTGCAGCACGGACCCGTGGCGCGACAGCGCGAGCAGGTCGAGTGCGGCCTGGAGCGGATGCGCCGTCGCAGCGGCGGACGGGGCGTCGGGCGTTGGTGGCTTCGTCGGGATGGACATCTGCAGGCAATTCCTGTGACGGGTGGCCGGGACCGCGAGGCGCGGGCCGCGAAACGGCCACGCCGTCGACCGCCGACGGCGCAGGCTGATAATATAGTTCAATCGCTGAACTGATTGTCGGGCGTCGCGCCCGGCCGGGAGACGACGTGAAGACCGACGACCTGATCGCGATCGACATCCACACCCACGCGGAAGTGTCGTGCCGCAACCCCTTCGACGCCTACGGCGAGGAGTACGACCGCGCGGCGGACAAGTACTTCGGCTCGGACCGCCGTCCCACGATCGCCGAGACGATCCGCTACTACCGCGAGCGTCGCATCGGGCTCGTGATGTTCACCGTCGACAGCGAATCGCAGCTGGGTCGGCGCCGGATCCCGAACGAGGAGATCAGCGACGCCGCGCGCGAGAACGCCGACATGATGATCGCGTTCGCGTCGATCGATCCGCACAAGGGGAAGATGGGTGCCCGCGAGGCGCGTCGCCTGATCGCGGAACACGGCGTCAAGGGCTTCAAGTTCCACCCGACCGTGCAGGGCTTCCTGCCGTACGACCGGATGGCCTGGCCGCTGTACGAGGTGATCGCCGAGCACAAGCTGCCGGCGATCTTCCACAGCGGCCACTCGGGCATCGGCTCGGGCATGCGCTGCGGCGGCGGGCTGCGCCTGCAGAACAGCAATCCGATGCTGCTCGAGGACGTCGCGATCGACTTCCCGGACATCCAGATCGTGATCGCGCATCCGAGCTGGCCCTGGCAGGACGAAGCGCTGAGCCTGGCGCTGCACAAGCCCAACGTCTGGATCGACCTGTCGGGCTGGTCGCCGAAGTATTTCCCGCCGCAGCTCGTCCAGTATGCGAACACGCTGCTGAAGGACCGGATGCTGTTCGGGTCCGACTACCCGCTGATCACGCCCGAGCGCTGGATGAAGGACTTCGACGAGGCCGGGTTCAAGGACAAGGTCAAGCCGCTGATCCTCAAGCAGAACGCGATGCGGCTGCTGGGTCTGTCGCCCGGTTGAACCCGCCGCGCCGTCGACCTTTGCACAACTTTACCCGCGCGCCGGTCCCGACCTGCCAGCGCTGGCGCAGAATCGCGCATCCGATCGACCCGCCCAGGCGTTGCCGCGTATGACGAAGACCACGATTGCCGTTGCATTGACGGCCCTTGCGACCGCAGCGTCGGTCCTGCCGCACCCGACCGCCCGCGCGACCGGGCTCGCCACCTGTGACTCCGGGCCGCGTGCCGGCTGGCAGGATCAGGCCAAGCTCGAGCAGAAGCTCAAGGCGCAGGGCTGGCAGGTACGCCGGATCAAGGAAGACGGCGGCTGCTACGAGGTCTACGGCCTCGACAAGGACGGCAAGCGCGTCGAGGCGTATTTCCTCCGCTGACCCTGGCGCCGGTTCCGACCAAGCCTCGCTGAGCATGCGCGTCGCGCGCCCCGGCCGCGCGCTCGTCTGGCGCGCGCGCCAGCGGATCGCGCACTGGGTGCTCGCCGGCAGCGTGCTCGGCTGCCTCTGGCTGTACGAGGGCGGGGTCCTGCACCAGCGCCTCGGCTACCTGGCGCTGACGGTCGCCGCAGCCAGGGTCGTGCTCGGTCTCGTCGGTGCGCGCGTCGAGCGCTTCGCGTCGTTCGTGCGCGGGCCGTCCGCGACCTTCTCCTACGCGCGCGCGCTTCTCTCGCACCGCGAGCCCAGATACCGGAACCACAACCCGCTCGGCGGGTGGATGGTCATGGCGCTGCTGATCGCGGCGCTGGCCGCAGGGGCGAGCGGCGCGCTCTACGACACCGACCGCTTCTGGGGCGATGCGCTCGTCTACGAGGTGCACCGGACCGCCGGCTGGTCGTTCCTGGTGCTCGTGCCGCTGCACGTGGCCGGCGTCGCGCTCGCGTCGGTCCGCCACCGCGAGAACCTCGTTCGCGCGATGGTCGACGGTTTCAAGCGCGAGCCGGGCCCGGACGACATCGGCTGAACGACCGATCCCGGCCGCTCAGCCACCGACGACGAACAGCGTGATCGCCGGGAACGCGACCAGCACTGCGACGCGGGCGAGGTCGCTGAGGACGAACGGCCAGACGCCGCGCCAGGTGTCCCGGATCGACACCCCCGGCGCCATCGACTGGATGATGAAGAGGTTCATGCCGACCGGGGGCGTGATCAGGCCGACCTCGACGACGATCAGCACCAGCACGCCGAACCAGATCGCCGTTTCCTCCGCCCCCATGCCGAAGTCGAGCAGCGAGATCATCGGGAAGAAGATCGGGATCGTCAGCAGGATCATCGACAGCGAATCCATCACGCAGCCGAACACCAGGTAGAACACCAGGATCGACCACAGCACCGCATAGGGGCCGAGCCCCATCTCGCCGACCCAGGTCGCCATTTCCTGCGGCAGCTGCGACAGCGCGAGAAAGGTGTTGTATTGCGCGGCGCCCAGCACGATCAGGAACACCATCGCCGTGCCGGAGGCGGTCGATTCGAAGGCCGCCAGCAGCTTCGCGCGGGTGAAGCCGCCGCGCCACCACGCGAGCGCGCCGGTCGCGACGACGCCGACGGCGGCGCCCTCGGTCGGCGTGAACACGCCGGCGTAGATGCCGCCGACCACGATGACGAAGATCAGCAGTACCGGCCAGACCGCGGCGAGCGCCTTCCAGCGCTCCGGCCACGGAATCGGATCGATGCGCCCGGCGAGCGCCGGATTCACGCGCACGACGATCGCGATCACCGCCATGTAGCCGAGCGCGGCGAGCACGCCGGGCACGAAGGCCGCCGCGAACATCTTCGCGATGTTCTGCTCGGCGAGGATCGCGTAGATCACCAGCACGATCGACGGCGGGATCAGGATGCCGAGCGTGCCGCCGGCGGCGAGCGTGCCGGTCGCGAGGCTGCCGGCGTAGCCCGCGCGGCGAAGCTCCGGCAGCGCGACCTGGCCCATCGTCGCCGCCGTGGCGAGCGAGGAGCCGCAGATCGCGCCGAAGCCGGCGCACGCGCCGACCGCCGCCATCGCGACGCCCCCCTTGCGGTGGCCGATGAACGCCTCCGCCGCCTTGAACAGCGCCTGCGACATGCCGCCGAGCGTCGCGAACTGGCCCATCAGCAGGAACAGCGGCACGATCGACAGCGAATGCGTCGAGAAGGTGCTGTACGCGAGCGAGTTGAGCTGGTTCAGGATCGGCCCGGCGCTGCCGTACACCTGCCAGGCGCCGAACAGGCCGATCGACAGCATCGAGAGCCCGATCGGGACCCGCAGGAAGATCAGCACGAGCAGTGCCGGAAACGACCACGCGGCGAGCCAGATCGGATCCATGTGCCGGTGCGGCGCCTCAGTGCTGCACCGCGCCGGCGGCGAAGCCGGCCGGCGGCGACGCGAGGCCGAGCGACTCGAGCAGCCGCCACGCGTAGGCGACGCAGCCGATCACCGCGGGGACGAAGGACGCGGCGTAGCCCCACCAGGTCGGCATCTGGAGGATGAAGCTGACCTCGCCGTTTGCGTGGAAATCGGCCATCGCGAGCGACATCCGCCAGACCAGCAGCAGCCACGCCGCGAGCATCAGCGCGCTCGCGAGCACGTCCAGCGCCCGCTGCAGCGCGGCAGGGTAGCGCCCCCACAGGAGGTCGACGACCGCGTGGCCCCGGCTCAGATGGCACCACGGCAGGAAGCAGAACACCGCGAGCGCGGTGCCGACCTCGACGAGCTCGAAATCGCCCGGGATCGGGCCGAGCCCGGCGCCGCTCAACGCCCGCCCGGTGATGCTCGCCACGCTCAGCGCGGCGATCAGGGCCAGCACCGCGCCGCCGAGCCAGGCGAGACCGCGGCAGAGCGCGTAGATCAGGCGGTTCATCGCGGGCGTGGCGGTGGCGGCTGTGGCCGTGGAGCGGGCTTCGGGGCGGGCGTCGGGGGCAGGGGGTCGGCGGTGGGCCCGGCTACTTGTTGTACTTCGCGATCAGGCGCTCGGCTTCCGCCGCGAGCTTGGGACCGTCGATCCCCTTGTCGGCGACTTCCTTGTACCAGGTCGCGCGAACGCCGGCCGCGGCGCGCTGCCAGCGCTGCGTCTCGGCGGCGTCGAGGGTGACGATGCTGTTGCCGGCCTTCTTCGCCGCCGCCAGCCCGGCCTTGTCGCCGTCGTCCATCGCGCGGCCGAACTTCGCCGCGGTCTCGATGCCGGAGTTGGCGTCGATCACCTTCTTGAGGTCGGCCGGCAGTTTCTCGTAGCTCGCCTTGTTCATCGCAACCGCGAAGGTCTGCGTGTAGAGCCCGACCTTGCCGCTGAACTGGGTGTGGTGCTTGACGATCTGCTGGACCTTGAGCCCCGGCACGATCTCCCACGGAATCGTCGTCGCCGAGATCACGCCCTTGGACAGCGCCTCGCCGACCGCCGGGACCGGCAGGCCGACGGGGGTGGCGCCGAGCTGCTCGAGCATGATGTTGATCACTCGCGAGCCGCCGCGCACCTTCATGCCCTTGAGGTCCTCGAGCTTGCCGATCGGCTCGCGGCTGTGGAACAGGCCTGGGCCGTGCGTGTGCACGGCGATCAGCTTGACGTCCTTGTACTCGTCCATCGCGTACTTCTCGACGTACTCCTGGAACGCCCGCGACGAGGCCTCGGCCGAGCCGCTCGAGAACGGCAGTTCGAAGACCTCGGACTTCGGGAAACGCCCCGGCGTGTAGCCGAGCACCGTCCAGATCAGGTCGACGACGCCGGTCTTCGCCTGGTCGAACAGCTCGGGCGGCTTGCCGCCGAGCTGCATGGTCGGGAACAGCTGGACCTTGATCCGGCCCTTGCTCTCGGCCTCGACCTTCTTCGCCCACGGCGCGATCGCGTGGGCGGGAATCGACGCCTGCGGGGGCAGCATCTGGTGAAAGCGCAGCGTGACGTCGGCTGCATGCGCCTGGGGTGCGATCGCCGAGATCGCGACGGCGGCCAGGCCGCCGCCGATGAGGGCCCTGCGCTCGAGTCGTGGCTTGATCATGCTCTGTCTCCTGTGAGGGGTGCCGGCTCGCCGGGATTGTAGTTCATGGCTTGAACTATTTGGAGAGGCCGTGCGGATCGGGCGACGGAACGTCGCCCAGGGTTTCGGTGGTGCCGGCGATCGACTCAGAGGTCGAGCACCAGCAGCGCCGTGCGCGAGCGAGAGCAGCACGGCGTGAACCGGTCGTTGGCTTCCTGCTCCTCGGGGCTCAGGTAGAAGTCGCGGTGCTCCGGCTCGCCCTCGAGCACCATCGTGAGGCACGTGCCGCAGATCCCCTGTTCGCAGGAGGTCGGGATCGCGATGCCCGCATCGGCGAGGGCGGCGACGACCGAGCGGTCGGCAGGCACGTCGACGATCCGGCCGGAACTCGCGACGCGGACCTGGAACGCGGTGTCGTCGTTCATGCCGCCACCTCGCGCGCGGCGCATTCCGCGGCGACGATCCGATCGATGACGCGGCGCGACTGCACGCCGCCCGCATCGATGTCGAGGTTCAGCACCTTGCGGTGCGGCCACTGCAGCAGGTTGCGCTGCTGGCGTTCGAGCATCTCGAGGTCCTCCGAGAAGATCCTGCCCTGGCCTTCGCGGATCGACGCGGTCAGTGCCTTGTCCTTGGGATTGAAGTTGCGCGCCATGCCCCAGAAGTACCAGATCGAGGTGTCGGTCTCGGGCGTGATGAAGTCGACGACGATGCTGGACGCCTTCCGGTCCGCCGGTGCGTCGTGGCCACCGAGCCCGGCGAGCGCGACGCCGACCTCGATCATCACGTGGCTGGGCGGCGTGAAGCGGCAGACCTGCCAGCGGTCGACCGGTCGATCGTCCGGCAGGTGGTTGCCGCGCAGCGCCATCTTCCAGAACGGCGGCGCCTCGATGCCCTGCATGTAGCGGCTGGTGATCACCTCGTCGCCCTCGACGCGCGTGGTGCAGGGCGTCTCGTCGATCTCCTTCTGGCCGATGCTGCCGGCGTGCACGTAGGTCTCGTGCGTCAGGTCCATCAGGTTGTCGATCATCAGGCGGTAGTCGCACGCGATGTGGAACAGGCCGCCACCGTAGGCCCACTGCGGATCCGACGCCCACGGCAGCGCCGGCAGCAGCGCGGTGTCGGCGGCGCCGGCGTCGCCGGGCCAGACCCACACGAAGCCGTGGCGCTCCTCGACCGGGAATCGGCGGATCGGCGGAAAGCCGCGCACGCGCTGCTTGGGCATCGCGACGGTGCGCCCGTCGCAGCCCATCTCCAGGCCGTGGTATCCGCAGACGAGGCGGCCCTCGATCACGCGGCCGAGCGACAACGGCGCGCCACGGTGCGGGCAGAAGTCCTCGAGCGCTGCGACCCGGCCGTCGGCGCCCCGATAGAAGACGATCGCCTCGTTGCAGACGCGCCTGCCGAGCGGCTTCTCGTCGATCTCCTCGGGCGTGCAGGCGACGTACCAGGCGTTGAGCGGCATTGTTTGCATCGGGGCTTCCAGCGTATGATGCCGTTGAATTGGATCCCAAAGGATCCGTTGATTCCGGAATTGTGCTTGAAATGACGCTGAAATCGCAAGGGTCGCCGTCTAAATTGGATCCATTAGGGGATTACCCGGAGGATCGGGCGACACCGGTCCAGGCGGCGAGCGTCGTGACGACGCTGCGCGAGATGATCGTGAGCCGCCGATTCGCCGCCGGCGAGCGGCTCGCCGAGATCCCGGTCGCCGAGGCGCTCGGCGTGTCGCGCACGCCGGTGCGACTCGCGTTCAGGACGCTCGAGCAGGAGGGCCTGCTCGAGCGGGTCGGCAAGCGCGGGCTCGCGGTGCGCGCGTTCTCGGACGCCGACGTCCGCTGCGCGCTCGAGGTGCGTGGCGCGCTCGAGGGCCTGGCGGCGCGGGCACTCGCCGAGCGCGGGCTGACCGGCCCCGAGTCGCAGCGCCTGCGCGATTGCCTCGCCGCCGGCGAGGCCGTGGTGTCCAAGGGGTGGCTGGACGACGGTGACGTCGCGGCCTGGGCGAGCCTGAACGACGTCTTTCACCGGACGATCGTCGACGGGGCGGGCAGCCGCGTGATCGCCGATGCGCTCTCGCGAAACGACCACCTGCCGTTCGCGTCGGCCACGTCGATCGTCATCGACCCGAACGCGATGGACCGCGAGTGGCGCAAGCTCGAGTTCGCGCAACTGCACCACCGTCTGGTGGTCGATGCGCTCGAGGCGCGCGAGTCGGCCCGCGTCGAGATGCTGATGCGCGAGCACGCGTACGTCGGCCTGCGCTACGGCCGGCTGTTCGGCCTGTCGGCGATCGACGCGCCGCGCGCCGCGGACGGCGGACCGGCGGCGCAGGCGCGTTGAATCAGCCCGCGAGCGCCGGGTACCCGCGCACCCGCCGCGTCAGAGCGTGCGCACCAGTTCGCGGGCCGTCTCGAGCATCACCGCCTCGGCGACGCGCGCCTGTCCGCCATCCTCGGGGTGCGCGACGACGACCCACCGCCCGGCCCGCAGCCGGCGCCTGAGCTTCGTCGCCGCGACACCGTGGTCGGGACGCAGGCCGAGCAGCCCGGCGAGCAGCAGACCCAGCATCGTGCAGACGAACACGATCGCGACGAAGGCGCCGACGGGCGTCGCCGCGATCGCGGCCGCGCCGCTGCCGTAGAGCGCGCCGAACAGCAGCACGCCGACGGCGGCGCCGATCGCGCCGAGCAGCGCGTGCGCCCTGAGCATCGTCGCGAAGATGCGCCCGCTCTCGGGCTCGAGCCCCTACCCGACGCGAAGCGAGCGGAGGTCGGGCCGCGCGGAAGGGGCGAGCAGCGCGACCTGCCAGTCGTGCAGCGACGCCGCGTCGAGCAGCCTGGCGCGCGCCTTCCGCGCCGCGCGCTCGTCGTCGAACACGCCGGCGATCTTCGACAGCGACCGCTCGGCGAACACCTGCTTGAGCATCGAAGCCTCCCCGGTCGGGCACGTTGCGGGCCGCCGAAGCGCGCACGATCCGTGCCCGGCGCGCCGTGGGGGGAGGGCGCGACGCGATCAGAAGATGTCGGGCTCCCGCACGGCGGCGCCGAAACCGGTCTCGAGGAAGTCGAAGTCGCAGCCCTGGTCGGCCTGCAGCACGTGCTTGCTGAACACCCACCCGTAGCCGCGCTCGTAGCGCGGCGCGGGCGGGGTCCACGCGGCCCTGCGCCGCGCGAGTTCGGCGTCGTCGACCTCGAGGTGGATGCGGCGCGCCGGCACGTCGACCGAGATCGCGTCGCCGGTCTTCACCAGCGCGAGCGGCCCGCCGACGTAGGCCTCGGGCGCGCAGTGCAGCATGCACGCACCGTAGCTGGTGCCGCTCATGCGCGCGTCCGACAGTCGGAGCATGTCGCGCACGCCCTGCTTCACGAGCCGGGTCGGGATCGGCAGCATGCCCCACTCGGGCATGCCGGGACCGCCGAGCGGACCGGCGTTGCGCAGCACCAGCACGTGATCGGGCGTGACCTCGAGCGACTCGTCTTCGATCGCCGCCTTCATCGACGGGTAGTCGTCGAAGACCAGCGCCGGACCGGTGTGCTTCAGCAGCCGGGGCTCGCAGGCGCTGGGCTTGATGACGACGCCGTCCGGCGCGAGGTTGCCGCGCAGCACGGCGAGCGCGCCCTCCGCGTAGATCGGGTTCGACAGCGGCCTGATCACGTCGTCGGCGTGGACCTGCGCGTTCGCGATGTTCTCGCCGATCGTGCGCCCGTTGACCGTCATCGCGTCGAGGTCGAGGTGCGACGCGATGCGCTTGAGCAGCCCGGGCATCCCGCCGGCGTAGTAGAAGTCCTCCATCAGGTAGGTGTCGCCGCTCGGGCGGATGTTGGCGAGCACCGGCACCTTCCGGCTGGCAGCGTCGAAGTCGTCCAGCCCGACCGCGCAGCCGGCGCGGCGCGACATCGCGATCAGGTGGATGATCGCGTTGGTGGAGCAGCCCATCGCCATCGCCGCCGCGATGCCGTTGACGAAGTTCGCGCGCGTGAGCAGCGTCGCCGGGGCGAGATCCTCCCACACCATCCCGACGATGCGCCGTCCGCACTCGGCGCTCATGCGGGGGTGATTCGCGTCCGGCGCGGGGATCGCCGACGCGCCCGGCAGCGTCAGCCCGATCGCCTCGGCGATGCCCATCATCGTCGCCGCGGTCCCCATGGTCATGCAGGTACCGTGGCTGCGCGCGATGCCGGCTTCGACCTGTGCCCAGTCGTCGGCGCTGATGTTGCCGGCACGTCGCTCGTCCCAGTACTTCCAGCCGTCCGAGCCGCTGCCGAGCACCTTGCCCTTCCAGTTGCCGCGCAGCATCGGGCCCGCGGGCAGGAACAGGCAGGGCAGCCCCGCGCTGAACGCGCCCATCGCGAGGCCCGGGGTGGTCTTGTCGCAACCGCCCATCAGCACCGCGCCGTCGACCGGGTGGCTTCGCAGCAGTTCCTCGGTCTCCATCGCGAGGAAGTTCCGGTAGAGCATCGTCGTCGGTTTCACGATCGGCTCGGACAGGCTGATCGCCGGCAATTCCAGCGGGAAGCCGCCTGCCTGGAGCACGCCGCGCTTGACGTCGTCGACGCGCGCCCGCAGGTGCGCGTGGCACTGGTTGACGTCGCTCCACGTGTTGACGATCGCGATCACCGGCTTGCCGGCCCAGTCCTCCGGGCCGTAGCCCATCTGCATGAAGCGCGAGCGGTGGCCGAAGGAGCGCAGGTCGTCCGGCGCGAACCAGCGCGCACTGCGCAGCTGTTCCGGGGTCCTGCGTGCCGTCGGGGGGCGCGTCGTGCCGCCTGGCGTCCTGCTGGTCATCGGTGTTCTCTCCGTGGGGGCGGCGCCGTCCCGCGCCGCGCCAGCCGGATGTTACGCCGACGATCCGATCGGTCGCGGCGCCCGGTGCGCTGCGCCGCGCGTCGCCGTCAGGCGCCAGCCGGCCGGAAGCCGGCGCGCAGCGAGCGCCGCAGCCGCCAGCTGCGCACGGCGAGCCGCGCCGCGTGCTCGAGATAGCCGAGCGGGTCGAAGCCTGCGTGCCTGACGCGTACCCGGAAGTCCTCGCTCAGGCAAGGCCAGGGATTCGCGGTCGACGTGCTCGCCGCGTGGAAGCGGAACGCCGCCAGGTAGTCGGGCAGCTGGACCGGATCGGAGACCTGCGCGAGCCGCAGCCACAGGTCGTAGTCCATCGCGTAGCGCAGCCGCGTCGAGAAGCCGCCGGACGCGAGGAAGGCTTCGCGGCGCACGAAGGTCGACGGGTGGGGGACGATGTTGCCGCGCAGCAGCTCGAGGCGGCTGAACCGCTTGGTCTCGAAGTGGTTGTCGTGGAGCTCGCCGTCGATGATCGACTTGCAGCGGCCGACCACCCAGTCGGCGCGCGGATTGCGCTCGAACGCGCCCGCGACCCGCTCGAACACGTGCTCGCCGAGATAGACGTCGTCCGAGTGCAGGTGCGCGACGATGTCGCCGGTCGCGGCCGCGACGCCCGCGTTCATCGCCGCGGAAATGCCGCTGACGGGTTCGCGCACGAGGCGCACGTTGCCCGGCACCTGCGCGATCAGGTCGAGCGTGCCGTCGGTCGAGCCGCCGTCGACGAAGATCTGCTCGACGTCGCGGTGCCGTTGCGCCTGGACGGAGGCGATCGACGCCGCAAGC
The DNA here is from genome assembly GCA_050248115.1 of Lautropia sp. Lineage (GTDB taxonomy): Bacteria > Pseudomonadota > Gammaproteobacteria > Burkholderiales > Burkholderiaceae_E > Lautropia. The sequence goes on along the minus strand of JBFWSZ010000001.1, from coordinate 275,748 downwards.
CAGGCTTCGCTGTTCAGCGTGCACGTCACGATCGAGAATTTCATGTGGGGAACCTCGGCTGCGGCAGGGCTCGGCGCGGCCCTTTGCGCAACTGTCGCGCGAATCGGCCGTCCGTCGGTCGGAAAACTGCCGTTCGTCGGCCGGATGTTTCGTCGATCCAACGCCCGCGGCGCGAAGTGTGGTGCGGAACGCCACGCATGACGGACGCGGCGGCCGCGCGCGCGGCGTGGGGTGCGCGGCCTCGGGTGCATGGCCTCGGGTGCACGGCGTCGCGTGCATGGACATGTCGGCGCAGGCATCACTTCGCGCGTTCGACGCGACCGGACGGGCGCCTGCGCGGCGGCGTGCGGCGTGTCGGCGGCCGTCGTGTCGGTGCTTACCCGTAGAGCGGGACGGCGGCCGGAATCGCGGCGATAAACTAGGCGCCTGATGGCTGCCGCCGACGTCGCGGCGCCGCATCGCCTCGTCGATGCGCGGGTGTCCTGGCCGCCCGCGTTTCGAGTGCAGGCGCGTCCCGCATTGACCGCCCCTGAATCGACGAACGGAGACCGACCCCATGAACGTCATCCCCAATAGCCCCGCTTTCCCCGCACGCCGCACGACGTCCGTGCGCCCGTCGTTCGCCGCCGGTGCCGGCGCGCTCGCACTGCTGCTGCTCGGCGCCGGCGCCGCGCAGGCGCAGCAGGTCAAGCTGATGACCGGCCCGCAGGGTGGGTCGTGGTATCCGCTCGGTGGCGCGATCGCGAACATCGGCGAGAAGTCCGGCCTGAAGGTGCAGGTGCTCCCGGGTGCCGGCATCGCCAACGTCAAGGCGATCGAGGGCGGCAAGGCCGACCTCGGCTTCGCGAATTCGATCTCCACGGTCGACGGCATCGCCGGACGCGCGCCGTTCACGACGCCCGCCAAGAACGTGTGCAACGTCGCGACGCTCTATCCGCAGTACTACCAGGTCGTCGCCAATGCCGACGCCGGCATCGATTCGCTCGGCGACCTGAAGGGCAAGCCGATCGCCGTGCAGCCCAAGGGCAACACCGCCGAGTTCATCAGCCAGCAGTCGCTCGAGGTGTATGGCCTGAGCTACAAGGACATGAGCCGTGTCAGCTACGTGTCGTACACCGACGCGGTGTCGCTGATGAAGGACAACAACGCGCAGGTGTTCACGCTCGGCACGACGGTGCCGGCGTCGTCGATCATGGACCTCGCGTCGGCGAGGGACATCAAGCTGGTCGGCATCCCCGACGACAAGTTCCAGGCGATGCGCAAGCTCAACCCCGGCTACACCAAGCTCGTGATCCCGGCCGGCAGCTACCCGAAGCAGACGAAGGACGTGCAGACGATCGGCTACGCGACGCACGTCATCGCGCGCTGCGATCTCGCCGAGGACGTCGTCTACAAGGTACTGAAGGGCATGGTCGACAACAAGGGCGACCTGGTCGCGATCGCGAAGGCGATGGACAAGACCACGCCGAAGATGATGGCCGAGGACATCGGCGTGCCGCTGCACAAGGGCGCGCAGAAGTTCTACAAGGAGAAGGGCGTCCTCTGACCCGGCGCGCCGGACCGCGACGCCCGGCACCGCGCCGGGCGTCGCGCGAACAGGCGTGATCCCGGCGCCGGCGAGTCCGGGTGGTCGCGGCCCCGACCGAACCCTCAGCACAGCGAGTGAATCGATGCCATCCCTGCCGGTGCCCCTGACGCGCCGTCTCGTCACCGTGATCGCGGTGGCCATGTCGGTGTTCCACCTGTACGTCGCGTTCGTCGGACCGCCGGACGCGTACGTGATGCGCGGCTCGCACCTCGCGTTCGCGCTGGCGATGGCGTTTCTCGTGATGCCCGGATGGAGCGGGCGTGCGCAAGCGGTCGGCGTGTTCGACGTGCTGCTGCTGCTCGCCGCGCTCGCGGGCGCGCTGTACCCGAGCCTGAACCTGGCGTACATCCAGAACCGGATGTACTACGTCGACGATCCGATCGTCGCCGACTACGTGTTCGGCGGCGCGCTGGTGCTGCTGATCCTCGAGGCCACCCGGCGCGCCACCGGATGGGCGCTGCCGGCCACCGCGATCGTGTTCCTCGTCTACGGGCTGACCGTCGGCAACCAGTCGCCGGGGATGATGCTCGACCAGCTCTACCTGACGACCGAGGGCATCTTCGGCATCCCGCTGTACGTGTCCGCGACCTACGTGATGCTGTTCATCCTGTTCGGCGCCTTCGTCGAACGCAGCGGCGCCGGCCAGCTGTTCATGGACTTCGCGCTCGCGATCGCCGGCCACACGTCGGGCGGCCCGGCGAAGGTCGCGGTGATCACCAGCAGCCTCTTCGGCACCGTCTCCGGCAGCGCAGTCGCGAACGTGATGACGACCGGCACCTTCACGATCCCGCTGATGATGCGCACCGGCTACCGGCCGGCCTTCGCCGGCGCGGTCGAGGCGGTCGCGTCGACCGGCGGCCAGCTGATGCCGCCGATCATGGGTGCTGCGGCGTTCGTGATGGCCGAGTTCCTGGGGGTGTCGTACCTGACGGTCGCGGGCTTCGCGCTGCTGCCGGCGGTGCTCTACTACCTGGCGGTGTTCATGGCGGTGCACTTCGAGGCGCGGCGCATCGGCCTGGTGGGGCTGCCGGTCGCCGACATCCCGCGCATGCGCACGGTGCTGCTCGAGCGCGGACACCTGTTCCTGCCGCTCGTCGTGATCGTCGTCGTGCTGCTGATGGGCAAGAGCGCGGCGCTGTCGGCGCTGTGCGGCATCGCCTCGGTGATCCCGACGACGTGGCTGCGCCGCAGCACCCGCGGCACCTTCACCTGGCGCGCGATCGTCGAGGCGCTCGAATCGGGCGCGCGCAATACGCTGGTCGTGGCGCTCGCCTGCGCGTGCGCCGGCATCGTGATCGGCACGATCACGCTGACCGGCCTCGGGCTCGCGTTCACCGGGGTGGTGCTCGAGCTGAGCCAGAACTCGCTGCAGCTCGCGCTGCTGCTGACGATGCTCGCGGGCATCCTGCTCGGGATGGGCCTGCCGACGACGCCGGCGTACATCGTGCAGGTCGCACTGCTGGTGCCGGCGCTGGTCAAGCTCGGCGTTGCGGTCGAGGCGGCGCACCTGTTCGTGCTGTACTTCGCGGTGCTTTCGGCGATCACGCCGCCGGTCGCGATGGCCGTGTACGCGGCCAACGGGATCTCGCGCAGCACGCTGGGGCAGACCAGCTGGGCGGCGGTCAAGCTCGGGCTCACCGGGTACATCATCCCGTTCATGTTCGTCGCCGCGCCCTCGCTGCTGATGATCGGCGACGCCGGCACCGTCGCGCTCGCCGCGACGACCGCGACGATCGGCGTGATCTGCCTCGCCGCGGGCCTTCACGGCTACTTCTTCTGGGGGCCGACGCGCTGGTGGGAGCGCGTGATGCTCGTCGCCGCCGCGCTGGTGCTGATCAAGCCGGGGTGGTTGACCGACGTGATGGGCATTGGACTGATCGCGCTGACCTTCGCGAGCCAGCGCTGGCTGGCACCCGCTGCCCGGGCCTCGGTCCAGGCCCACTGAAGCGCAGTCTGCCCGGCGCCGCCCGAGGCCGATGGCACGCCCCGCGCCGCCGGACGCGCCCGCCGCCCTGGTGAGCCGCCGTCCGCCGGCGCCATTGGCGAACCACGTCGAAGCGATCTGGATCTCGTCGCGACACGCGCTGCCGCATCGGCGCGAACGCAGTCTGCCCACCGGCCGCGCCGACATCGTGATTCCGCTGCTGCAGCCGGCGATCGTGCGCTACGACCAGGTCGACTCGCCGAGCGGACGTCACCTGCACGGCCCGATCGTCGCCGGGGCCCACGACCGGTTCGTCGTGCGGGGGATGGGCGGGCCGTCGTGCGTCGTCGGCGTGCACTTTCGCCCCGGTGGTGCCGCGGCGTTCTTCGGCGGCGGGTTGCCCGCGCTGCGCAACCGGACCGAACTGCTGGAGGACCTGTGGGGCTCGCAGGCCATCGACCTGCGCGACCGGCTCCAGTCGGCACCCGGACCCGAAGGGCGGTTCGACGTGATCGAGACGGCGCTGCTGGCCCGGCTGCGCGCGGCATCGCCACCCGACGCGATCGCGGCGGCGGCACTGCGCGCGTTCGCACGGGATCCGTCCGCGGCGCGCGTGGCGGCCGTGCAGCGCGCATCCGGCCTGGGTGCGGCGCAGTTCATCCGTCGATTCGAGGCTGCCGTAGGCCTCACGCCCAAGCGCTATGCCCGGGTCCTTCGCCTGCGCACGCTGCTGTCGCGGATCGCGGTCGACGCGCCGCGCGACTGGGCCGGGATCGCGGCCGATTCGGGTTTTTCGGACCAGTCGCACCTGGTCCGCGAGTTCAGGCGGATGACCGGGCTGACGCCGACCGCGTACCGGCCGCCGGATCCGTCGCGTCCGACCCACGTGCCGATTGCCGACGCGGCACGCTGACCGGCCCGCGGGGCGTCCGACGGAGCGAAAAATCTACAAGACGCGCGCCGCGCCGATCGCTACGCTGGCGGCTTCGACACTCGGGAAGATGCCATGAGCAGCACGCCGAACCGGATCCACGAAGTCTTCGCCTACCTGCGCGTCGCCGACACGATCGCCGCGATGCGGTTCTACGCCGAGGCGTTCGGCGCGACCGAGATCTTCCGGCTCGCAGAACCGTCGGGTCGCATCGGCCACGCCGAGATGCGGCTCGGCCCGGCGGTGCTGATGCTCTCGGATGCGTTTCCCGAGTACGGGCTTCTCGCACCCGACGGCGCGGGCGACATCGGCAGCGCGATCCACCTGCACGTCGACGACGCCGACCGGATGGCCGAGCGCGCGGTCGCCGCCGGCGCGACCCTGGTGATGCCGCCGGCGGACCAGTTCTACGGCGAGCGAAGCTGCCGGCTGCGCGACCCCTTCGGCCACACCTGGATCCTCGGCCACGAGATCGAGAAGCTGACGCACGAGGAGATGCAGCGCCGCTACGACGCGCTGTTCGCCGGCTGAGCGAGGGCCGGATGCGGCAGGAGGAGGCCCGGGCGGCGCGACGGCCCTCGTGATCCTCGCCGTGGTTGAGCCCGATCAACCTGCGCGGGCGCGTATCGTGGTCTGCTGTGGTGCCGGGACGGCGGGCACGACGGGTGCCGCCGCCCGCCGTTCCACCGTCGTTCAGCAGGAGATCAGACATGCTCGAATCCCGGGTCGCGATCGTCACCGGTGCCGCATCCGGCATCGGCCTTGCGGTCGCCTTCAAGTACGCCGCCGCGGGCGCGCGCGTCGTGCTGTCCGACACCAGCCGTGACGCCGGCGAGGCCGCGGCCGAAAGCCTGCGCGCGAGCGGTGCCGACGCGGTCTTCGTCGCCGCCGACGTCTCGGTGCCTGCCGACTGCGAGGCGCTGGTCGCGAAGACCGTCGAGCGCTACGGGCGCCTGGACATCGCCTGCAACAACGCCGGCATCGGCGGCGACATGGGGCCGGTGCAGGACTACCCGCTCGACGGCTGGGCGAAGGTCATCGGCGTGAACCTGTCCGGCGTGTTCTACTGCATGAAGTACCAGATCCCGCGCATGCTCGACGCCGGCGGCGGCGCGATCGTCAACATGGCGTCGATCCTCGGCGCGGTCGGATTCGCGTCGGCGCCGGCGTACACCGCCGCCAAGCACGGCGTCGTCGGCCTCACGCAGGCGGCGGCGCTCGAGTCGAGCGCGCGCGGCATCCGCGTGAACGCGGTCGGGCCCGCCTTCATCCACACGCCGATGATCGCGAGGCTCGAGGCCGACAAGGCCGCGAGCGACGCGCTCGTCGCGCTGCACCCGATCGGGCGGCTCGGCCGGCCCGAGGAGGTGGCCGAACTCGTGCTGTGGCTGTCGTCGCCGGCGGCTTCGTTCGTCACCGGGGCGTACTATCCGGTGGACGGCGGTTTCCTCGCGCGCTGAGCTCCTGGCCGGCGTCGGTCGCCGTCCCTCGATCCAGGAGCTCCGGCGATGCGCGATTCCCACCCCCTCGACCTGCTGATCGGCGGCGGCACCGTCGTCGACGGCACCGGCGCTCCGCGATTCGACGCGGACGTCGGCGTGCGGGGCGGGCGTATCGTGTTCGTCGGCGCCGCCGGCGAGGCCGACGCGATGGCGGGCGCGTCGACCCGCCGCGTCGACGCCCGCGGTCTCATCGTCGCCCCCGGCTTCATCGACTGCCACACCCACGACGATCGCGCGCTGCTCGACTCGCCGTCGATGCTCCCGAAGCTCAGCCAGGGCGTGACGACCGTCGTCACCGGCAACTGCGGCATCTCGCTGGCGCCGACCGGCGCGGGGATTCCACGGCCGCCGGCGCCGCCGCTCGATCTGCTCGATCCCACCGGCGACTGGTTCCGGTTTCCCGACTTCGCGTCGTACACGGCGGCGCTGCGCGCCGCGCCCGCGGCGATCCACACGGCGCCGCTGATCGGGCACTCGACGCTCAGGGTCGCGTGCATGTCGCGGACCGACCGCGAGGCGACCGAGGTCGAGATCGCCGCGATGCGAACACTCGTCGACGATGCGCTCGCGCACGGCGCGATCGGCTGCTCGTCGGGCCTCTACTACGAGCCCGCCGCGGCGGCGACGACCGACGAGGTGATCGAGGTGTTCTCGCCGATGCGCCGTCACGGCGGGGTCTATTGCGCGCACATGCGCGACGAGGGCGGCGAGAGCATCGCGTCGATCGAGGAGGTGGTGCGGATCGGCAACGCGCTGGGCGTGACCGCGGTGATCTCGCACCACAAGCTCGCCGGCGTGCCGAATCACGGCCGCTCGCGCGAGACGCTCGCGTTCATCGATGCGCAGCGGCGCACGAGCCCGCTGTGCCTGGATTGCTACCCGTACGCCGCCTCGTCGACGATCCTGAGCGAAGGCCGCGCCGCGTTCGCGTCGAAGGTCCGCGTGACCTGGTCGATTCCCCATCCGGAACACAACGGACGCGACCTCGCCGACATCGCGGCCGAGATGGGCACGTCGCGCGCCGAGGCGATCGCGGCGCTGGTGCCGGCCGGTGCCATCTACTTCGCGATGCACGAGGACGACGTCCGACGGATCCTCGCGTACGAGGAGACGATGATCGGCTCGGACGGCCTGCCGCACGACGCGAGGCCGCATCCCCGGCTCTGGGGCACGTTCCCCCGGGTGCTCGGCCACTACAGCCGGGACCTGTCGCTGTTTCCGCTCGAGACGGCGGTCCGGAAGATGACCGGCCTGACCGCGCGCAACTTCGGCCTCGCGGATCGGGGGGAGGTGCGCGCCGGGGCGTTCGCCGACCTGGTGCTCTTCGACGCCGACGACATCGCCGACGTGGCGGATTTCGACGACTCGACGCGGGTGTCGCGCGGGATCGCGTCGGTGTACGTCGACGGAGTGTCGGTGTGGGAGAACGGCGGGCCGACCGGCGCGAGGCCAGGGACGGTGCTGACCCGCCAGCGCCCGGCGCGCGCGTCGGCGGACTGACGCGGGCGACCGTCTCGCCGGTGGCGCTCGGTCAGGCGCCGGCTGCTTCGCCGGCCTCGGCGCGCTCGCGCCGTCCGCCGCCCGACACGCCGTCGCCGAAGCGGGCGAGGTCGGCGATCGGCATCGGTCGCGCCAGCGCCCATCCCTGGAGGTAGTCGACGCCGAGTTCGGCCATCTTCAGGGCGATCGCCCGGTTCTCGACCGCTTCGGCGACCGTCCGGGCGCCGACCGCGTGTGCGACGCGCACCATCGACACGATGATCTCGCGCGAGAGCGGCGAATCGTCGAAGTCGCGCACGAACGAGCCGTCGATCTTCAGCCACTGCGGCGTGAACTTGCGCAGGTAGTCGAAGGTGGCGAAGCCGGTGCCGAAGTCGTCGACCGCGATCGAGATGCCGAGCTCGCCGAGACGAGCGGCATTGCGCAGCGCGATCTCCAGGTTGGCGATCGAATCCGACTCGGTGATCTCGAGCGACACGATCGACGGGTCGACGCCGTGGTCGGCGAGCAGCCGGGCGAGCAGCGCCGGGAAGCCGGGATCGGCGAGCGTCGGGCCGGTGATGTTGATCGCGGCGAGCCCGGTCACCTGGCGCAGCGCCGTGTCGCTCGCGAGCGTGCCGAGCGTCCGGTCGAGCACCAGCCGGTCGAACTCCTCGAGCATGTGTTCGCTCGCGAGTGCCGGCAGGAAGATCGCCGGCGAGATGTCGCGTCCCTCGTCGTCGAGCAGGCGCGCGAGCACCTCGTAGTGCAGCGTCGGCGACGTGCCCCGCGTCGGCAGGATCGGTTGCCCCAGCAGCTTCGGCCGACCGGCGTCGAGCGCGCGGCGGGTCATCGAGACGCCGCGCATCCGTTCGCGATGCAGTCGCATCGACGGGTCGCTCGCGCCGATGCTGCAGAAGCGGTCGGGCCGTGTCCACGCCTCCTTTCGCGCCATCGACGCGGCCCGCAGCAGTTCGGGCGCGCGTGCGATGTCGCCCTCGCTCGCGACGCCGCCCTCGACGACGCCCATCGAACAGCGAAGCCGGTACGCGCGGGAGGCGGCGCCGACGCCGAGGTCCGCGTCGGTCACGCCCGACGCCATCGCTCGGCGAAGGTCGGCGTCGGGCAGCGACGGCGGGAGCAGCATCGCGAAGCGACCGGTGCCGGTGTGCGCGATCAGGTAGGCCTGGGGAAACCGTTGCTGCAGCAGGTGCGCGACGCGCCGCTCGACGGCCGCGCCGGCCTCGACGCCGTCGAGTGCCGAGGGGCTGGCCAGGTCCGGTACGGCGACCTCGGCGAGCCGGAACGCCAGCGGTGGCGTCGCGCCGAGGCGCGCCTCGATCGCCTGCACCAGCGCGTGTCCGTTGGGCAGGCCGGTCAGGTCGCTGGTGAACGCGAGGCGCTCGAGCCGCAGGCGCTGCTCGTTGCGCTCCGCGGTCGACGCATTCAGCAGGTGCAGCGCGATGCCGCACAAGGCGAGCAGCACGATCATCTGCGTCATCGTCAGCATGAACTGCGGGTCGGTGTCGAAGGGCCGTGCGGCGACGTGCAGGCCCACGACGAGCACGACCGTCGTGATCAGGATCCGGCTCGCGGCCTGGCGCTCCAGCAGCAGCGCGGTCGTGACCGGCACGATGAAGACGCTGGACAGCAGCAGCCCGGCCGTACCCGCGAGGCCGCCGATCGACAGCGACCAGGCGAGTAGGCCGGTGGCGGCGACGGTGCCGTGGCCGAGGACCTCGGACGCGCGGATCCGCGCGAGCGAGCCGCGGCCATCGGCGATCGGGCACACGGCGCCGGGGACGTCCGGCATCAGCGAGAGCAGCGCGCGCACGAGCACGATGCCGCTCATCGCCTGGATACCGGTGTAGAGCATCCACGCCTCGGGGCCGCCGAGTCGCTCGCGAAGCGCGGCCCCGTGCAGCAGGAGGTCGGCCAGGCCGGCCAGCGGCGCGAACACGAAGGCGATCGTGAGCAGCATCCGCACGGTGACGATCAGGTTCGACTGCGTCGGCCGCCAGCGGGACCAGGCGTTCATCGCGAGCGCCGCGCCGATCGGCACGAGCACGCAGGACACCTGGAAGCCGAGCGCCGTCGGCCAGGCGTGCCCCCGAGACAGCGACCACGAGGCGATGCCGATCGCGGCGGCCAGCGGCGTCAGGCCGCCGCGCGCGAGCATGACCGCCATCACGAGCGGGCCCGGCAACCACAACAGGCTGAGCGCGGGCGAGGTCCAGCCCAGGCGCACCGACGCCTCGGCCGCGAGGTGGACGAGCGCCGCCACGAGCACGACCGACCGCGCCCGCAGCAGCGCCGCCCGGGCGCGTTCTGCGGGCATGCCGGTCTTCGGCGGCGCGATGTCGACGCTCATGTCACGAGTGTGACCGGTCGGTCGACGACGCATCCGTGAACAAGTGCACGCGCGGGCGACCTGTCGCGCCGGCCGGCGGCAGGGCGCCGACGGCCGGCGACGGTCGGCGACGGCGCGGCCGTGTGGGCTTTCGACGCGCTGCTGCAGTGCGATCGGTTATAGTCGCCCTCGGTCGTCGCGGACCCCTTTCCCGGCCTGTCGGAGCTATCCTGATGAACAGCAAAGTCACCGCGCTCGTCGCCCCGATGGACGCGCAGAAGGGCGACGGCAGGCCCATGTCGGCGGTGATCCGCGACCGCATCCGCGCGGCGGGCCACCGATTCCACGCGAACGACAACATCTCGGCGTTCATCCATTCGGACGAGGAGCGCACGGCGCTGCGCGAGGAACTCACCCGGGCGATGGACCTCGTGCTGCAGGCGCTGGTGATCGACGTCGACTCGGATCACAACACGCGCGACACCGCGCGCCGCGTCGCCAAGCTCTACCTGGACGAGGTGTTCGCCGGCCGTTACGTCGACGCGCCGAGCCTGACCGAATTCCCGAACGTCGAGAAACTCGACGAACTGATCGTCGTCGGACCGATCACCGTGCGATCGGCGTGCTCGCACCACCTGTGCCCGATCATGGGCCGGCTGTGGATCGGCATCCTGCCGAACGCCGGGTCGAACCTGATCGGCCTGTCCAAGTTCGCGCGCCTGGCCGAGTGGGTCTTCAGCCGTCCGCAGATCCAGGAGGAAGCGGTCAAGATGCTGGCCGACCAGATCGAGGAGCGGCTGGCGCCCGATGGGCTCGCCGTCGTGATCGAAGGCGAGCACTTCTGCATGTCCTGGCGCGGCGTCAAGGACAACGGCTCGCGGATGATCTCGTCGATCATGCGGGGCGCGCTGCTGCGCGACCAGAGCCTGCGCAAGGAGTTCCTCGAGCTGATCCGTCGCTGATCCGCCGCCGGGCGACCGCCCGGAGCACCCGCCGGTCGGGCGATCCGGACCGGCCTGCCGCCGGGCTGCGGCCGGCACGCTACAGTGCCACCGATCGGGAAGCGCGTCTTCCCGCCACATGCGGGTAGCGCGACATGGGCCCAGGCCCGAACGAAACGACCTTCCGCAACGCGTCGTCGACGCTGGGCGTCGACGTCTGGGCGAGCGTGCGCCCGGAGTCCGTCGTGGACGTGCAGGAGGCGATGCGGCGCAGCGCCGGGCGCGTCTCGGTCAGTGGCGCGCGCTTCAGTCCGGACACGCAGTTCGCGCTCGAGGGCGCGCTGCACCTCGACCTCTCGCGCCTGGATCGGATCGTGCGCCTCGAGCCGCTCGCGCGCACCGTCACCGTGCAGGCCGGCGCGCGATGGGCGGCGTTGCTCCAGTTCCTGCTGCCGCACGACCTCGTGCCGCGGGTCATGCCGATGTACGCGAACTTCAGCGTCGGCGGTTCGGTCGCGAGCAATCGCATCGGCCCGTACGCCGGCGCCGGCCCGGTCGGCGAAGGCGTCCGCAGCCTCCTCGTCGTGCTCGCCGACGGCAGCCTTCGGCGCCTCGCCCGCGACGAGGATCCGGACGGGTTCAAGGCCTGCGTCGGCGGCTTCGGCGGCACCGGCATCATCGTCGAAGTCGAGCTCGAGCTCGCGGAGAACTCGGCGATGCTGCGAAAGCTCCATTCGCTGGACGCCGACCAGTACCCGGACTTCCTTCGCGCGCGGGTCCTGACCGATCCGGGGGCGATCATGCACCGGGCCGAACTCGACCCGGCCGACCTCGCGAGCGTGCGCGCCGAGACCTGGGTCGCGTCGAAGACGGCGGTCAACTGGCCGCAGAAGCTGTACGCCCGCAGCGGCGACGATCCGCTCGCGCGGATCGCCGAGCTCGCGCGCGCCGGCGGCCCGCTCGCGCGCGCCGCGATCCGTCTTTTCGTCGATCCGCTGCGCGCGATGCGCCGCAGCGTCCACTGGCGCAGCCTCGAGGCGAGCGCCGACATCCGCTCGCTCGACCCGCAGGCGCAGGTCGCGCCGCGGCAGGTGTTCCAGACGTACGCGGTGCCGCTGGATGGGTTCCAGCCGTTCCTGCGGGCGCTGCGCCGCATCGCCGACGAGCATCGGCTGCCCTTGTCGACCGCGACGATCCTGCACCTCGGCGAGAGCACGTCCAGCCACCTGCCGATGATCGCCGGCGAGGGGGTGGCGATCCACCTGGTGCTGCGCCCCGAGGCTGCCGACGACGCGCGCGATCCGAACGACGCCGAGCGCGACTTCGCGGTCTGGACCCGCGAGCTCGTGCAGGCCGCGCTCGATTGCGGCGGCGGCTTCGACCCGGGTTACCGGATGCACGCGACCCGCGAGCAGTTCGCCCGGGCGTTTCCCGGCAGCGGCGCGATGGCGCTGGCGAAGCAGCGGCTCGATCCGCGCGACCGCCTGGGCAATGGTTTCTGGAACCGGTACTTCGGCACCGAAGCCGACGCCGGGCCTGCCGCCCGGCCGGCCGACGCCGCACCGGGGCTGCGCGGCGCGGGGTCGGAGTTCGCCGAAGCGATGGCGCGCGAGACGGTTCGCGACGGTGTCTACCGGATGCTCTGCGCCGTGGCGCCGGCGGGGCTCGGCCCGCGCGTGTTCCGCCTGCTCCAGGCGCAGTGCAGGCGCAACGACGACGACGAGCTGATCTACCGTGCGCTCTCTCGTGCGCTCTCCAAGTGGCGCCAGCCCTGGCACGCCCGGCTGGCCGGTCGCCGCGCCGACTGGCTCGAGCAGATGCAGCCGCGCCTCGCGCAGTACACGCTGGCGACACTCGCCGCGCGGTCGGCGGACACGGCCGAGGGGCCCGACGGCGTCCTCGAATTCGGTACCGCCGGCACCCACCTCGAGACGCTGCGGCACACGCTGCGACCGCGCGGCGAGCTGATGCGATTCGACGGCTTCGGCCTGCTCGCGCGCCGGGCGGCGCGGGCCGACGCGGTGCAGGCGTCCGTGCGGGCGCTGGCCGCGCGCGCGCTGCCGGCACGCGTGCTGCCGGACCCGGATTCGCTGTGGTCCGGCCTGCCGAAGGCGCCGGAGGTGCTCGACCTGGTCGTGGTGCACGCCGGGCTCGCGCAACTGCCGGCGCCGGCGCAGGCGCGCCTGCTCGCTTCGGTGTCGACCTCGCTGCGCCGCGGCGGCGTGATGATCCTGCTCGAGCACGACGCCGATTCGGCGCAGTCGGCGCTCGAGGCATCGGTGTTCGCCCGGCTGACCGCCTTGTGCGAGGGCTCGTCTTGGCGCGACTGCGCGGCGCTGCCGATGGACCTGCGGCCGGCGGACGAATGGGGCGCGGTGCTCGCCGCCCACGGTCTCGTGGAGACCGGCACGCGCGAGCGGATCGCGCGCTCGCCGCTCGGCGACGTGCTGATGGCCTTCACCCGGCGCTGATCCTGCGGCGGCGCCGCGACGCCTGCGAAGGCGCCGCGCGGCGCGTGCGAGAATGAACGCCCCACCGCACAGCCCGCGCGCGCCATGACCAGCGAACACACGATGAAGGCGTTCGACATCGACATCGACCACCTTCGCAGCAACATCCTGAAGATGGGCGGTCTCGTCGAGCGCCAGCTCGCGCGGGCGATCGACGGCGTGCGCCTGGGCGACGTCGGCCTGATGGCCGAGGTGCTGCGCGAGGAGGAGGTCGTCAACCAGCTTCACGTCGAGACCGACCTGCTGTGCAACCAGGTGATCGCCAAGCGCCAGCCGATCGCCGTCGACCTGCGCGAGATCATCGCGATCCTGCACATGGTCAACGACCTCGAGCGGGTCGGCGACGAGGCGAAGAAGATCGTGCTCAAGGTGCGGCGCCTCGAGGGGAGGTCGATGCCGATCGCGATCGATCCGGTCAGCGCGATGGCGAGCGACGCCTGCGAGATGCTCCGGCTCGCGCTCGACGCCTTCGTGCGCCACGACACCTCGATCGCCGAGGTGCTCAACCGCCGCGACGACCGGCTCGACGAGCAGCGCGACGCGCTGACCCAGCAGTTGCTGTCGTGCATGGCCGGCAACTCGGGTGCGGTCGCCTCGTGCATGGACCTGATCTTCGTCGTGCAGTCGATCGAGCGCGTCGGCGACCACGCGAAGAACATCGCCGAGTACGTCGTCAACGTCGTCGAGGGCGTCGACCGCCGCCACCAGGACGTCGGCAGCGAGCGCAAGCAGGGCTAGCGCCGCACCGGTCTCAGGCGACGACCCGCTCGGCCGGAAACTCGATCGCGAAGCGGCTGCCGCGTCCGAGCGTGCTGTCGATGCGCAGGACCGCGCCGTGGCGCTGCGCGATGTGCTTGACGATCGCGAGGCCCAGGCCGGTGCCGCCGGTGTCGCGCGAGCGGCCGCGATCGACGCGATAGAAGCGTTCCGAGAGGCGCGGCAGGTGCTCGGGCGCCACGCCGATGCCGGTGTCCTCGACCGCGAGCGTCGCGCCGTCCCGGCGCGGTTCGACCCGCACGGTGATCGCACCCCCGTCGGGCGTGTACTTGATCGCGTTGGTCAGCAGGTTCCGCACCGCGCTCTCGATCTCGGTCGCGACGCCGTTGAGCGCCGCGCCGGGCGGGCATTGCAGCGTGATCCGGTGGCGTCCGGCCGACAGCGAGCTCGCGTCGGCGACCTGCGCGGCGAGCAGCGGCGCGAGCGCGAAGCGGGCCTCGTCCGGCCGCCGGCTCGCGTTCTCGAGGCTCGACAGCGTGAGCAGGTCCTCGAGCAGGCGCTGCATCGTCACCGTCTGCTTGCGGGCGGTGTTCAGGTACTCGAGCGTCTCCTCGCGCGAGAGCTCGAGGTCGATCATCGTCTCGATGAAGCCGGAGACCACGGTCAGCGGAGTGCGGATCTCGTGCGAGACGTTGGCGACGAAGTCGCGCCGCATCGCGTCGAGCTTGGCCTGCTCGGTGATGTCGCGGGTGATCAGCAGGCGCCAGGAGTCGGGGGTGGGCACCATCCGGAGCTGGAACAGCCGTCCCGGGCGCGTCGGCAGGCTCAACGTGATCGGCGCGCGGAAGTCGCCGGTCTCCAGGAACCGGGTGAACTCGGGCTGACGGATGAAGTGGTCGATCGGGCGTCGCAGGCCGACGATGCCGTGCAGGTCGGCGGCTGCGCGGTTGCACCACTGCACGATGTCGTAGCGGTCCATCACGACGAGCGCGTCGGGCAGCAGGTCGACGGCGGCGTGCATCCGCTCGATCTCGGCCGCCGCCTCCTCGCGTTCGCTGGCCTCGGTGCGGGCGAAGCGTCCGAGCCGGTCGAAGACCTGGCCCCAGGTGCCGATGCCGTTGGGCACCGGTCGCTGGCGCGGCAGCGCGGCCCAGTGGTTCAGCGCCTGCCGGTAGTGAAGATGGACCAGGCCGGTGCCCAGCAGGCAGGCGGCCAGCCACCAGAGCGCCGCGGTCGTGCGGCCGGTCGCGGCCAGCACGCCGCCGAGCGCCAGCAGGCCGCCCAGCGCGGCCAGCCCTCGGGTCATCCGGGTTCGGACGCGTCGGCGCGGCCGGGCTGCAGGTCCTGCCGGTCGGCCGGCAGGCGCGGCAGCATCCGGTAGCCGCCGCCGCGAACGGTCTCGACAAGCCGGTCGTGGCCGCTCGGTTGCAGCGCCAGCCGCAGGCGCCGGATGTGGACGTCGACGGTGCGCTCCTCGATGAACACGTGGTCTCCCCACACGCCGTCGAGCAGCCGCGCACGCGACAGCACGCGATCGACGTTTCGCATGAAGTAGTGGAGCATGCGGAATTCGGTCGGACCGAGGCGCAGCGGCTCGCCGTGCCCGCTCGCCCGGTGGGTGGCCGGCTCCAGCCGAAGGCCGTCGATCTCGATCGGATCGTCGCTCGCGTCGGGCGCGGCCCGCCTGAGCAGTGCCCTGACGCGCGCGAGCAGTTCGCGCGGCGAGAAGGGCTTGCACAGGTAGTCGTCGACGCCGGCGTCGAAGCCCTCGAGCCGATCGGTCTCGGCCGAGCGTGCGGTCAGCATGATGATCGGCAGGCCGCGGGTGCGATCGTCGCTGCGAAGCCGGCGGGCGAATTCGGTGCCGGCCTGGTCGGGCAGCATCCAGTCGAGCACGACCATGTCGGGCAGCTGGCGGTCGATGCACCGGCGCGCGCTCGCGGCGTCGGCCGCCTGCAGCGGCAGGTAGCCCCCGTGGCGCAGGTTCACGGTCAGCAGGTCGCGGATCGCGGGTTCGTCTTCGACGATGAGGATACTGGCTGGCATCGGGCTGCGGGCGGGGGCGCCCGGTAGGTCGTGACCCCGGAACAGTATGACACGGGCGTTGCAGCTTGATGACAGCGCGGGCGACGGCCCGGCGGCGCGGTCGCGTGCGTCGACCGCGCGTCGACCGTGCGTCGGCGCAGCCGTCGGCGACGGCTGCGTGCATGGTGTAATCGGCCGGCAGGTTCCCCGACAGCCCTCCGCATCGCCGACGCCCGATCCCCATGACCCAGACCATCCTCGTGACCGGCGGCGCCGGGTACATCGGCTCGCACACCGTGGTCGAGCTGCTCAAGGCGGGTCACGCGCCGGTGATCGTCGACGACTTCAGCAATTCGAGTCCGGTCGTGCTCGACCGCATCGCCGAACTCGGCGGCCGCAAGCCGCTCTTCGTCGAGGGCGACATCGGTGATGCGTCGCTGCTCGCCGACCTGCTCGGGCGCCACCGCTTCGACGCGACGGTGCATTTCGCCGGCTCGAAGGCGGTCGGCGAATCGGTCGCGAAGCCGCTCGCCTACTACCGGAACAACGTCGCCGGCACGATCACGCTGCTCGAGTGCCTCGCCGAGGCGGGGGTTCGCCGGTTCGTGTTCAGTTCGTCGGCGACCGTCTACGGCGATCCGCGGTCGGTGCCGATCCGGGAGGACGCGCCGACCGGGCCGACCAACCCGTACGGCCGCACGAAGTGGCACATCGAGCACATCCTCGAGGACGTCGCCGCTGCGGATCCGGCCTGGTCGATCGGCGTGCTGCGCTACTTCAATCCGATCGGCGCGCACCCGTCCGGACGGATCGGCGAGAACCCGCGCGGCATCCCGAACAACCTGATGCCCTTCGTGTCGCAGGTCGCCGTCGGCCGCCGCGACCGGGTGTCGGTGTTCGGCGACGACTACCCGACCCCCGACGGCACCGGCGTGCGCGACTACATCCACGTCGTCGATCTCGCGCTCGGCCACCTCGCCGCCCTCGAGCGCGTCGCGCGGGTGCCGGGGGCGTGGACCGTCAACCTGGGCACCGGCCAGGGCTACTCGGTATTCGAGATGATCCGCGCGTTCGAGAAGGCGAGCGGGCGGCCGATCCCCTACCAGGTCGTCGCACGCCGGCCGGGCGACATCGCGAGCTGCTACGCGGACCCGGCGCACGCGTTCTCGCTGCTCGGGTGGAAGGCGCAGCGGGGCCTCGAGCAGATGTGCGCCGACGGCTGGCGCTGGCAGAGCGGCAATCCCGACGGGTACTGAGCCCGCGGTGCCGCGCCGACGGCGCGTGCGCGTCGCGCGCCGCGCTAGCGCTTGAGGTTGAAGAACTCCCTGCGGCCCCGCATCGCCTGCACGTGCTCGGCGATCAGCGCCAGATCGCCTTCGCGTTCGACCGGGTTCAGGTGTTCGGTGTTGACGATCAGCACCGGCGCCGAGTCGAAGTGGTAGAAGAAGCGGCTGTAGGCCTCGCTCAGCGCGCGCAGATAGTCTTCCGAGATCGCCGACTCCATCGACAGGCCGCGCGTCTGCACGCGCTCGATCAGCGTGTCGGGCGACGCCTGCAGGTAGATCACGAGGTCCGGGGTCGGCGCCTGCGGGCGCAGGCTGTCGAAGATCTGCTGGTAGAGCGCGAGCTCGTCGTCCGACAGCGTCAGGCGCGCGAACAGCGGGTCCTTCTCGAGCAGGAAATCGCCGATCACCGATTCGGTGAACAGGTCGCGCTGCGCGAGGTCGCGCAGCTGGTTCACGCGCTGGAACAGGAAGAACAGCTGCGTGGGCAGCGCGTAGCGGCTGCTGTCCTTGTAGAAGCGCTCGAGGAACGGATTCGACTCGGGCTCCTCGAGCACCAGCTGCGCCTGGTAGCGCTCGGCCAGGCGTCGCGCGAGGCTCGTCTTGCCGGCGCCGATCGGCCCCTCGACGACGATGTGGCGATAGCGCTCGAAGGGATTCGGAAAGGCCGTGCCGGTGGGTGCGCCGGAAGTCGCCATGGCGTGCTCGGATCAGTCCAGGTGGGGCAGGCGTTCACAGCGCTGCACGGATTGCCGGCTCAGCGTCGCCAGCAGCGCCGCGACCGGTCCGTGGCCCGGGATGCAACAGTCAGGCAGGATCGCGGCGAGCGGCTCTAGCACGAAGCGGCGCTCGTGCATGCGCGGGTGCGGCAGCGTGAGCGCAGGCGGGCCGGGCCAGTGGCCGGCTGCGAACGCGCCGCCGAGCGGGCCGTACAGCAGCAGGTCGAGATCGAGCACGCGCGGCGCGTTCGGGGCAGGGCGCTCGCGGCCCGCGGCGGTCTCGATCCCGAGCAGCGCGCGCAGCAGTGCCGCCGCGTCGAGCCCGGTGTCGATCGCGATCACCGCGTTCAGGTAGTCGGGGCCCGGCGCGCCGAGCGCCGCGGTGCGATAGCGGTCCGAGCGCAGCACGATGCGGGTCGAGGGCAGCGCGTCGATCGCCCGCTCGGCGGCGGCGAGCGCGAGGCGGGGTTCGCCGAGGTTGGCGCCGAGGCCGACGACCGCGCGCCGCGCATTCACCGGTCGTCGGCGGCACGGGACGCGCGCGGATCGTCGTGCCGCGCGGCATCCGGGTGCGATGCGTTCCCGCGAGCGCCGACGACGCCCTCCGAGACGTGCCCGGGACGGCCTGCGGGACCGCGGTCGCGATCGGGGTCGCGATCGGGGTCACGATCGGTGTCACGATCGGCCTCGGGGTCTGCCTCGCCGTCGCCGTCGGCGCCGCTGCCGGCGTCGGTGTTGCCCGTCGCGTCGGCGCCGCCCGGACGCTTGCGCCGCTTGCGCCGCTTGCGGGGGGCACCGGGCGCCGCGGTGAGGCCGTCGATCAGTGCCTCGCGCCGGGCGGTGTCGCCGTCGATGAAGTCGGTCCACCACCGACCGATCTCGTCGGGCAGTTCGCCGGCCTCGCAACGCAGCAGCAGGAAGTCGTAGCCGGCGCGAAAGCGCAGGTGCTCGAGCAGCCGATACGACTGGCGCGATCGCCGTTCGAGCCGCGGCTGCATCGTCCAGATCTCGCGCATGTCCGCCTGGAAGCGCCGCTGGATCGCGAGCTTCGCGCCCTGCTCGTCGAGCACCTCGTCGATCGCCTCGTGCAGCGACGGTATCGCGTGCGCGCCGCCCGCCAGGCGCTGCTGCCAGCGGCGGAGCACCTGCTGCCAGAGCAGCGTCGCGAACAGGAAGCTCGGCGAGACCGACTTGCCCGCGTTCACGCGCCGGTCAGTCTGTTCGAGCGCGAGCGTGACGAAGCGTTCGCCGTCCTCGAAGATCGAGTCGAGCAGCGGCAGCACGCCGTGGTGCAGGCCTTCGTGGCGAAGTCGCTGGATGCAGGCGAGCGCGTGACCGCTTTCTAGCAGCTTGAGGATCTCGTCGAACAGGCGCGCCGCGGGGACGTTCTCGAGCAGGTCGGCGAGCGCGCGGATCGGCGCGAGCGTCGGCGGATCGACGTCGAAGCCGAGCTTCGCCGCGAAGCGCACGGTGCGCAGCATGCGCACCGGGTCCTCCCGGTACCGGGTCGCCGGGTCGCCGATCATCCGCAGTCGCCGCGCCTCGAGGTCGTCGACGCCGCCGAGGAAGTCGACCACCTCCTCGGACACCGGATCGTAGTAGAGCGCGTTGACGGTGAAGTCGCGGCGCAGCGCGTCTTCCTGCATCGTGCCGAACAGGTTGTCGCGCAGCACGCGGCCGTGCTCGTCGGTCTGCGCGTCGACCTGCAGCGCCCGGAAGGTCGTGACCTCGATCGTCTCCCGGCCGAAAATCACGTGGTTGATCTGAAAGCGCCGGCCGATGATGCGCGCCCGGCGGAACAGCTTCTGCACGTCCTCGGGCGGCGCATCGGTCGCGACGTCGAAATCCTTCGGCGCGCGGCCGAGCGCCGAGTCACGCACGCCACCGCCGACCACGTAGGCCTGGTAGCCGGCCTTCTGAAGGCCTTCGCAGGTGCGCAGCGCCGCGTTCGAGATGCGATCGCGCGCCAGGCCCAGCGTCGACGCCGGCAGCCGGCGCTCGACCGTGATGCCGCGCGCGGCGTCCGGGCGTGCGGGCCGCCGCCCGCCGCGCATGCGCGCGCCGGTCGCCGCGCCGCGCCCGCCGATCGCGCCGCCGACGGTGTCGACGATGCTGCCGACGCCGGCGACGATCCTCGACACGATCCGCGAGATCGGCGTCGCGGCGCGCTCGCCGGGCGCCGGCGCCTGCGGTCGCGCCTTCATGCGAACAGGTCCAGGATGCGCCAGTCGCGGGTCTTCGCGAGGGCGCGCAGCGCCGGGTCGGGATTGGTCGCGACGGGCACGCTGGCGCGCTCGAGCAGGGGCAGGTCGTTCATCGAGTCGGAATAGAAGGTGGTCTCGTCGAAGTCGGCCCAGCGCAGCGACAGGCCCTGCAGCCACTCGTCGGTTCGCTGGATCTTGCCTTCGCGAAAGCTCGGGGTGCCGGCGGCGCGGCCGGTGTGCCGGCCGTCGCGCATTTCGCTGCGGGTGGCGATCAGGTGCTCGATGCCGAAGGCGCGAGCGATCGGCGCGGTGACGAAGTCGTTGGTCGCGGTGACGATCGCGCACAGGTCGCCCCGGTCGAGGTGCTCGCCGACGAGCCGGCGCGCCTCGGCGCGGATCGCGGGCGTCACGACTTCGGCCATGTAGCGCGCGTGCCAGCCCGCGAGCGTCGCCGCGTCGTGCGCGGCGAGCGGCGCCAGCGAGAACGCGAGGAACGACTCGATGACCAGCGTGCCGGCCTTGTACTGTTCGTAGAAGGCCAGGTTCTCGCGTTCGTAGCCCTCGGCGTCGACGGCGCCGATCCGCCCGAGGAAGCGTCCCCATTCGTAGTCTGAATCGATCGGGAGCAGCGTGTGGTCGAGGTCGAAAAGGGCGAGTCTTCGCATCGAGCTATTCTATCGGAGGGGGCGCTCGTCCTGCCGGCGCAGTTCCCGCAGCAGGGCGAGCGAGATGCGCCGCTGGCGCTGCAGCGACAGCCGGTCGAGCCGGTCCAGGATCCGCCGAAGGCTGCGCATGTCGCGTCGCGTGTGCCGCAGGAGCCAGGCGATGACCTCCTCGTCCAGCGGCGCGCCCCGGTCGCGGGCCGCGGCGCGCAGCGCCTCGCGAAGCGCGTCCTCGTCGAGCGGCGCCAGCGCGAACACGATCCCCCACGCGAGGCGGCTCGAGAGTTCGGGGATCAGCGACAGGCGACCGGGCGCCTCGGCGCCGAACGCGACCAGGGCGGCACCGGGCGTGGCGAGCAGTTCGTTGAAGCGGTGGAACAGCGCGACCTGCCCGGCGGTGTCGAGCCGGTCGCAGTCGTCGGCCACCTCGAGCCGCCCGGCGCGCGCCGACGGGCTCGACGAGAGCGCGCGCGCGAGGTGCGTCTTGCCGCTGCCGCTCGGTCCCCAGACGTAGACGAAGCGGTGCGTGCAGGCATCGAGCGGCGCCACCCGGGCGGGCGAGCCCGACAGCGCGGCGAGCGTCGCGACGCACTCTGCGTTCGAGCCGACGACGAAGTCGTGCAGCGTCGGCGCCGGCGGCGGCCCGAAGTCGAGCAGCAGCTGGTCCGGCGGGGTGCCCGGGGCCGGCGGCGGGCTTCCCATCACGCCTGCCGGGAGCGCGTCTCGCCGGTGTAGAAGTCGCTCTTGACGTAGGCGTCGCGGGTGCGGCGGAGCGCGACCGCGAGCGCTGCGGCCAGCGGCAGCGCGAGCAGCACGCCGACGAAGCCGAAGATCGACCCGAACGCGAGCAGCGCGAGGATCACCGCGAGCGGGTGCAGCCCGATGCGTTCGCCCACCAGCCGGGGCGTGAGCCAGATGCTCTCGAGCGCCTGCCCGAGACCGTAGATGATCGCGACCGCGACCATGCCGTGCAGCGGCCCGAACTGCAGGATGCCGGCGAGCAGCGCGAACAGCAGGCCTGCGGCGAAGCCGACGTACGGGATGAACACCAGCAGGCCGGAGACGATGCCGATCGGCAGCCACAGGTCGAAGCGGGCGATCAGCAGCGCCGCGCAGTAGTACAGCGCGAGGGTGCCCATCACGCGCATCTGCCCGCGAAGGTACTGTCCGAGCAGCTGGTCGATCTCGCCGACGACGTCGACGAACTGTCCGCGCCAGTCGTGCGGCACGAGTTCGAGCACGCGCCGGGTCAGCGTCGGCCAGTCGAGCAGCAGGTAGAACAGCACGACCGGCACGAGGAAGACCAGGCCGATCACCTGGATCGCGACCCCGCCGCCGGAGCGCAGCGTGGTGAACGTCGCCTTCGCGATCTGGTCGAGGCTCGACGACAGGTTCTCGGTCAGCCAGACCTTGAGCGAGGCGACGTCGAGCGGCAGGTTCTGGCCGAACACCGCCTCCAGCCGCGGCACGACCGTCGTCGTGAACGCGGCGACCAGCGCCGGTACCCGGTCGCGGGCCGCGAGGAACTCCTTCTGCACGACCGGGATCACGACCAGCACCAGCGCGACGACGAGCAGGATGCCGCTGACGATCGCGAGCACCACCGCGAGGACCCTGGGCACCTTCAGCCGCACGAGCAGGTCGACGCCGGGGAGCAGGACGTACGCCAGCACGATCGCCGCGACGAAGGGCGTGAGCACCGGGCCGAGCAGCAGCAGCGCCGAGGCGAGCGCCAGCCCGACGCCGGACCAGAGCAGGGTTTGGCGTTGGCGGCGGCTGATCGGCATGTCCCGCCGGATTCTAGCCGCAGTCGTGCGGCGGCCGGCGGCAGGCGGGCGGCGGCCCGCTAGAATCGCGGTTTCGTCGCGTCGACGTGTCTGTACTGGAGCACTGGGGATGACCACCGCCGGACAGGGAGCGAAAGCCGGGCTGTCGTACCGGGATGCCGGTGTCGACATCGACGCCGGCGATGCGCTGGTCGAGCGCATCAAGCCGCTCGCCGCACGCACGCGGCGCGCCGGCGTGCTCGCCGGCATTGGCGGCTTCGGCGCGCTGTTCGCGGTGCCGCCGGGCCTGAAGGAGCCGGTGCTGGTGTCCGGCACCGACGGCGTGGGCACCAAGCTCAAGCTCGCGTTCGCGCTCGACCGGCACGACACGATTGGCATCGACCTGGTCGCGATGAGCGTCAACGACATCCTCGTGCAGGGTGCGGAGCCGCTGTACTTCCTGGACTACTTCTCCTGCGGGCAACTCGACGTCGATCGCGCCGCGGCAGTGGTCGGCGGCATCGCGGCCGGCTGCGAGCAGGCCGGCTGTGCGCTGGTCGGCGGCGAGACCGCCGAGATGCCGGGCATGTACCCGGCGGGCGAATACGACCTCGCCGGCTTCGCGGTCGGCATCGTCGAGCGCGCGCGCATCGTCGACGGCAGCACGATCCGCGCCGGCGACCAGCTGATCGGGCTCGCGTCGTCCGGGCCGCACGCCAACGGCTACTCGCTCGTGCGAAAGGTCGTCGAGCGGTCGCTCGGCGCGGTCGACGGCACCACGCTCGCGACGCCGCTCGCCGGTCGGCCGCTCGCCGACTGGCTGATGGCGCCGACGCGCATCTACGTGCGTCCGGTGCTCGACCTCATCCGCCACGGCGCCGGGCCGGACGCTCCGGAAGCGGGGCCGGTGAAGGGGATCGCCCACATCACCGGCGGCGGGCTGCTCGAGAACGTGCCGCGCGTGCTGCCGGCGGGGCTTCAGGCGCGGATCGCGCGCACGAGCTGGCGGATGCCGCCGATCTTCGAGTGGCTCGCCGCCGAGGGCGAGATCGCGCCGAACGAGATGGTCCGCGTGTTCAACAGCGGCATCGGCATGGTGCTGGTCGTCGCGCCGGATGCGCTCGACGCGTCGATGCGCCGTCTCGCGGCGGCCGGCGAGACGGTGCACCACCTGGGCGACGTCGTGCCGCGCGCCGCCGGCGCACCGGCGACGGTCGTTAGCTGAAGCCCATGCGGGTGGCGCGCGTGGCCCTCGCGCTGGGCGCGCTGGGGCCGCTTACGCTGCTCGCCTCGCTGGCGGCGCCGCCGGCGCGCGCGCAGGCCGAGTCGAGCGGCGAGGGCGCGCAGCGCGCGACGCCCGCCCGCGCGGACGAGGCCGACACCAAGGCCAATTACGCGCTCGAGATCGACGCGCCCGACGGCCTCGCGAAGCTGATCCGCGAGAACACGCTGCTCGGCCGCTGGCAGTACCGGGACGACTTCGCGTACTCGCAGCGCGCGCTGTTCGTGCGCCGCGCACCGCAGGAGATCCGCGAACTGCTGTCGACCGAGGGCTACTTCGAACCCGAGGTCGACATCGAGGAGTCGCTGTTCAAGGTGTCGCTGAAGGTCTGGGCCGGTCCGCGGTCGACGGTGAACCTCGCCGAGATCCGCTTCGAGGGCGAGCTGCAGGCGCCGGCGTTCGCGCGGCGACGCTCGCGGCTGCTCGAAAGCTGGGGGCTGCCCGAGGGCAGCTTCTTCAACCAGCGCAAGTGGACGTCGGCCAAGCGGGCGATCGTCGAGGCGCTGCGCAACGAGGGCTTCCCGCGCGCGCGCATCGCCGACAGCCGCGCGGCGGTCGACCTCGAGAAGACCGCGGTCGCGCTCGACGTGCGCATCGACTCGGGCCCGCAGATGCGCATCGGCACCGTCTCGATCGACGGGCTCGAGCGCTACGACCCGGACGTCGTGACGAACCTGCAGACCTTCCGCACCGGCGACGTCTATTCGCTGTCCGAGCTGCTCGATTTCCAGACCCGCGTTCGTGACACCCGCTATTTCACGTCGGTGACGGTCCTGCCCGACCTGGCCGCACTCGAGTCCGATCCCGAGCGGCGCACCGTCGACATCCGGGTCGAGGTCGTCGAGGCGCAGTCCGAGCGCCTGACGCTGGGCGTCGGCTACAGCACCGACCGCGGCGTTCGCGGCCAGATCGGGTGGATCGACCGCAACTGGATCGGTCGCGCGTACCAGCTCGAGACGAAGCTGATCGTCGACCAGGTCAGCCAGCAGGGCATCGTGTCGATCCGCACGCCACTCGACGTGGACGGGCGCTACTGGGCGACCGGCCTGAAGCTCGAGCGGACCGACATCCAGGACACGGTGAACGAGATCGGCTCGGTGTTCGTCGGCAGGGGACGGCGGCGCGAGGACATCGAGTACTTCGCCTCGCTCACCTACCAGGTCGACCGCGAGACGATCACCGCGCTCGACGGCCAGACCCAGTTCACCGACAACCGCGCGCTGGTGCCGGGCTACTCGTGGAACATCCGGCGGCTCGACTCGCGACTCTACCCGACCGCGGGCTACACCTTCAACGCGCAGGTGTCCGGCGCGTCGAGGCACGTCGCGTCGACGGCCGACTTCGTGCGAGGCTATGCGCGCACGCTTCGCTTCGTGCCGATGCCGCGACAGAGCGCGCTGGCCGGCGGCGTGCTGCTGCTCGTCGGCGAGGCCGGCATCGTCGGCGCCGGCGACCGCGACGGCATCCCGTCGGAGAACCTGTTCCGTGCCGGCGGCTCGCAGTCTGTGCGCGGTTATGCGTACCAGAGCCTGGGCGTCGCGCGCGGCGAGTCGATCGTCGGCGGGCGTTACCTGATCGCGGGGACCGTCGAATACCAGCATCCGATCGCGCCGACGCTCTACGGCGCGGTGTTTTACGATCGCGGCGGCGCCGGCGATACCTGGACCGGCTTCAGCACGGTCGCAGGCTACGGCGTCGGGCTACGCTGGCGAACGCCCGTCGGCCCGGTGAACTTCGACCTCGCGTGGGCCGACGCGCTCGGGCGCTTCCGGTTCCACTTCTCGATCGGCTACACCTTCTGACGATGCGCACGCGCCTGTCCAGGGTGCTGGTCTGGGGCGCGACCGCGCTGCTCGCGGCGGCGGTGCTGCTGTTCTGGGCGGCAGGGCGCGACGCGAGCGTGCGATGGATGTCGGAGCGGGCCGTCGCGGCGTCGGGCGGACGGCTCTCGATCGAAGGCTCGATGGGCTCGCTGCTCGGCGAAGCGCGCGCGCAGCGCGTCGAGTGGCGCGACGCCGGCACGGTCGTCGCGATCCACGGGCTTCACGTCGGGTGGCATCCGGTCACGCTCCTCGACGGCCGCCTGCTGGTCGAACGGATCGACGCGGCGCGCATCGAGATCGACCTGCCGGTCGCCGCCGCCGGCGGCGGTGGCGAACGGCATCGCCTGCCGGCGCGGATCGCGCTGCCGGTGCCGGTGGGCGTCAACCGGGTCGGCGTGAAGACGCTGGTCGTGCGTCGCGCGGGCGAGGAGCTCGCGCGGATCGAGGGGCTCGAGGCGATGCTCGCGGCGGGCGAGGACAGGCTGACGATCGGCGGCCTGCGCGGCGAGGCCGTCGCCGCGGGCCGCCGCATCGCGTTCAAGGGCGACGCGTCGTCGATCCCGTCGCAGCGCTGGCCGACCGAGGTGCGGCTGCAGGCGTCGACCGACGTCGAGGGCCGGCCGGTGAAGCTCGAGCTGCGCGTCGACGGCCCGTTCGATGCGCTCGACGCGCGCGCGCGCACACGCTGGGCCGATGCCGTGCTGAACGTGCGCACGACCGTGCACCCGCTCGACGCGCGGCCGCTGCGGACCGTCGACCTGTCGTTCGCCGACGTGGACCTCGCCCGCGTGCGGCCGGGACTGCCGCGCACGCTGCTCGGCGGCCGGCTGGTGGCCGAGATGTTCCCCGCGTGGACCGGCGAGGGCACGCCGCCGGTGTTCGCCGGCCCGCTGACGCTGACCAACGAGCTCGCCGGGTCGCTGGATGCCGCGCGGATCCCGGTGTCGAAGGCGAGCTCCGTGATCAGCCTCGCCGGCCGGCGCGTCGACCTTCGCACGATCCGCATCGCCGGGCCCGCGGGCGAGGCGAGCGGACGCGGGTGGTGGTCGCCCGAAGGCTTCGGCGTCGAGGCGTCGAGCGAGGCGGTGCAGTTGCAGGGCATCGATGCCGGACTGCAGCCGCGGTCGGTCAAGGCGCGGGTGACGCTCGCACCCTTGCCCAGGCCGGCCGCGCCCGGGCTCGCGCTGGACGTGCAGGTCGCCGACGCCGACGGCGACCTGAACCTGCGCGGCCAGCTCGCCGACGACTGGCTCTCGATCGCGCAGGCCGACCTGCGGCTCAAGGGCGCCGGCGCCGCGGCCGGCGTCGCGCGTGTCGGCGGCAAGGTGCAGGTGCGCCCCCCGTTCGCGATCGACCTCGAGGGACGGGTCGATGCGCTCGAGCCGCACCGCCTGGTGAAGATGCCGCCGGGGCGCTTCAGCGGGCGCTTCGCGATCGACGGACGCCTCGGGTCGGCGTCGCCGGCGACGGCGACGGCGACGGCGCCCGGCGTGTCGGCGGACGCGCGCAGCGGCGCGGCGAAGGGCGCGCCGCAGGCCGGCCTCGTGCGAGCCACGGTGCAACTCGCCGACAGCGCCTGGCAGTCGCTGCCGCTCGCCGGCGACGCGACGTTTCGCGTTGCGCTGCGCGACGCCCGGCCGGTGCGGTTCTTCGACGTCGCCGCGTCGCTGCGCTGGGGGAGCGCGAGCCTGTCGCTGCACGGCGGGCTCGGCGACGCGGCGTCGGCACTCGGCTTCGAATTCGCCGCCGAGCGGCTCGCCCAGTGGAAGGCGGGCGTCGACGGGCGCCTTGCCGGCAGGGGCAGCCTGCGCGGCGACTTGCACGCGCCGACGCTGGACGCGACGCTGGACGCGACCCGCCTGACCCACGAGGCCGGCGGCATCCGCACGGTCGTCGACGCGGCGGCCGTCGTCGCGCGCGGCGTACGCGTCGACGGCCAGCCGATGACGATCGAAGCGACGTCGAGCGGGGTGCGCGTCGTCGACACCGCGAAGCCCCCGAAAGCGCCGCCGCTGCTCGCGCTGGCGTCGCTGCGCGCGACGCTCGGCGGCACGTCGGCCGACCACCGGATCGTCGTCGAGGGCGACGGGACGGGGCAGCGGCTTCGGCTGAGCGCGCGGGGGGGCGCCGGCGCCGCGGGCGGCGACGCGACGGCCTGGCGTGGTCGGGTGCTCGACCTCTCGATCACGCACCCGCTGTTGCGGATGCCGCCGGCGAAGGCGCAGGCGCCGGGCGGCGCCCACCTGTCGAGCACGCAGGCCTTCGGACTGGTGCTGGGCGCGGACCGGGTCGACGTCGACGCGGCCCGCTTCGACATGCAGGGCGCGCGCATCGACGTGCAGCGCCTGTACTGGCGAGACGGCCGGCTCGACCTCGCCGGTGCCGCCGCCGGACTGCCGTCGCGATGGCTCGCGCGCGTCGCGACGCTGGACGCGCTGTACGGCGACGCCGCGGCCGATGCCGCAGCGCGCCGGACTGCGCGCGACGCGGCCGGCACCGCGTCCGCGCGCGTGGCTGCGCCGCCCGACGCGCAACGCCTGAGCGTCGGAGCCGCGTTCGCGTTTCGCGGCACGCTGAGCGACCCGGGCGCAGAAGACTGGCAGGCCCGGCTCACGGTCGCGCGCGAGGACGGCGACCTCTTCCTTCGCACGGCGGCGACGCCGCAGGGGCGCGTGTCCGCCGGGCTCACGACGCTGCGGCTGGACGCGCGCCTGGAGGCGCGGCGCGCGCGCGTGCTCCTCGACATCGACGGCGAGCGCATCGGCCGCATCTCGGGCGATGTCGCGGCGACGCTGCCGGCGCAGCGCGCACGACCGTTCTGGGACTCGGCGGTGCGCGCGCAGAGCCCGCTCGGCGGCACGCTCGAGTTCTCGATGCGCTCGTTCCGCTGGGTGTCGCCGCTGATCGGTGAGGCATGGCAGGTCGACGGCGCGCTCGCCGCGAATCTCGACGTCAAGGGCACGCTCGCGGCGCCACGGCTGGAAGGGATCGTCACCGGCACCAACCTCAGTGCCGAAGAGCAGGCGTTGGGCATGCGGTTCACCGACGGCGTGCTGGCGGCCGAGTTCGCCGGCGACCGCGTCGACGTGAAGGTGCTGAGGCTGTCGAGCGGCGACGGCAGCGTGTCGATGACCGGCCTGCTTCGCACGCCGGCGGCGGGCGGGAGCATGGCGCGCGTCGAGATCGCGTCGCTGCCGATCCCGCTCGGCGTCGGACAGCGCGTCGTGCTGTCGGGCGATGCGACCGCCGCGCTCGCCGACGGCGACCTGCGCATCGGCGGCCGCCTCGTCGCCGACGAGGGGGTGATCGAGTTGCGCGGCAACACCGCGCCGGGCCTGTCCGACGACGTCGTCATCGCGCGCCCGGCGCGCGACGGTGCGCCGCAGGCAGACGTGGGCGAGGCCGCCAGCGCGCCGGCCCCTGCCGGCAAGCGCCCGTTCCGGGTGCTCAGCGACGTCGAGATCGACATGGGACAGCGGTTTCGCGTGTTCGGCAGCGGCGTCGAGGCCAAGCTTCGCGGCGCGATCCGGCTTCGCGGCAGCCTGCCCGACGCGCCCCGCGCGAACGGCACCGTCGAGATCCGCGACGGCACCTACCAGATCTACGGTCGCAAGCTCGAGATCACGCGCGGGCGCGTCGTCTTCAACGGGCCGCTGGACGATCCCAACCTCGACATCCTGGCGATCCGCCGCCACCTGCAGGTCGAGCCCGGCGTCGAGATCAGCGGGACCGCGTCGTCGCCGAACGTGAAACTCGTGAGCACGCCGGACGTCGCCGACGCCGAGAAGCTCTCGTGGCTCGTGCTCGGCACCGGCCTCGCCGACGCGCAGGGTTCGGGCCAGTTGCTGGTGCTGCAGGCCGCCGCCGACACGCTGTTCGGCGACGAGGACTCGAAGTATGCGGACAGCCTGACCGAGCGCGTCGGGATCGACATGCTGAGCGTGCGCGAGGACGGTGCGAGCAGCGTCGCACCGGGCACGCAGACGGGGCAGGGCACCGTCGTGACCGTCGGCAAGCGCCTGTCGAACCGGCTCTTCGTCACCTACGAGCAGTCGCTGCGCGGCGTCTGGAACATCCTCAAGCTGCAGTACGACATCTCCGACCGGCTGTCGCTGAGCGTGCAGGCGGGCAGCGACAGCGCAGCCGACCTGTTGTGGTTCTTTCCGTTCGACTGAGCGGTGGTCCGGCGCGTCGGCGTGCCGTTCAGCCGGCGTCGCGGCGCACCGCGTGGCCGCCGAAGCCCTGGCGCATCAGCGCGAGCAGCCGGTTGCCGGTGTCGGCCTTGCCCTGCGAATCGAAGCGGCTCATCAGCGCCATCGCGATCACCGGTGCCGGCGTGCCCTGGCGGACCGCCTCGTCGACGGTCCATCGACCCTCGCCCGAGTCGGACACGAACGGGGCGACGCTCGCGAGCGCGTCTGGCGATCGCAGCGCCTCGGCGGTGAGGTCGAGCAGCCAGGAGCGCACGACCGAGCCGTGGCGCCACAGTTCGCCGATCGCGCCGAGATCGAGCGCGAATTCGCGCTTGCCGTCGAGCAGCGCGAAGCCCTCGGCGATCGCCTGCATCATGCCGTACTCGATGCCGTTGTGGATCATCTTCGTGAAGTGCCCGGCGCCCACCGGCCCGCAGTGCAGCCAACCGGCGTCCGGCGCCGGCGCGAGCTGCCGCGCGATCGGGGAGAGCAGCGCCGCCGCCTGCGCGTCGGCGCCGAACATCAGGCAGTAGCCGTTCTCCAGGCCCCAGACGCCCCCGGACACACCGCAGTCGGCGAAGCGCGGCCCGTGCGCGCCGAGCGCGCGGGCGCGCGCCTGCGACTCGAGGTAGTTCGCGTTGCCGCCGTCGACCAGCAGGTCGCCTTCGGCGAGTCGGGGTGCGATGCGCTCGATCGCGTCGGTGGTGACGGCGCCGGCCGGGAGCATCAGCCAGACGACGCGTGGCGCCGCCAGTGCGTCGAGCGCGTCGTCGAGCGACGCGTGCAACCGCAGCCGCGCCTCGCAGTCGCGCTCGCGCGCGAGCGACGCCGCCGATTCCCGCGCGGACGCGGCGGGATCGTGTCCGTGGACCGAGGCGCCGGCCGCCGCGAGCCGGACCGCCATGCGTGCGCCCATCTTGCCGAGCCCGACGAAAAGGACCTGCGGCGCTGGCGTGGTGGTCATGCTGAAGCTCCTGAAGGGGGTTGTCGAAGGTGCGCGTCGACCAGCGCCGCCGCGCGCTGGACGGTGCGCGGGTCGTTGCAGTCGAGCCGATGCGCGACGTCCATGCCGCGCAGCCAGGTCAATTGTCGCTTGGCGAGCTGGCGGGTCGCCGCGATCCCCGCGTCGCGCAGCGTGGCCATCGGGCGCCTGCCGTCCAGACAGTCGAGTGCCTGCCGATAGCCGACCGCGCGCATCGACGGCAGGTCGCGGTCGAGGTCGGCACGGGCGCGCAGGCGCTCGACTTCGGCGACGAAGCCCTCGGCGAGCATCCGGTCGAAGCGCTGCGCGATGCGGGCGTGCAGCACGGCGCGGTCCGAAGGCTCGAGGCTCAGCACCGGCAGCGGCGACGGCGCCGAACGCGCCGTCGCCGCGTGCAGTCGGCTCAGCGGCTGGCCGGTGAGCTCGATGACCTCGAGCGCCCGCTGGATGCGTTGCGCGTCGGCCGGTTCCAGCCGGGCCGCGGTCGCCGCGTCGAGCGCGGCGAGCTGGCGGTGCAGCGCGGGCCAGCCGAGTGCCGCGGCCTCGGCGTCGATGCGCGCGCGGATCGCCGGGTCCGCCGGCGGCAGCGCGTCGAAGGGCGTGCGCAGCGCCCGCGCGTAGAGCATCGTGCCACCGACCAGCAGCGGCAGACGGCGGCGCGCGGAGATCTCCGCGATGCGCGCGCGCGCGTCGGTGGCGAAGGCCGCGGCGTTGTACGGCTCGGCGGGATCGCGGATGTCGATCAGGTGGTGCGCGACGCGCGCGCGCTCCGCGGCGTCGGGCTTGGCGGTGCCGACGTCCATGCCGACGTACACCTGCGCCGAGTCGACGCTGACGATCTCGATCGGGAAGCGTTCGGCGAGTGCCATCGCGAGCGCGCTCTTGCCCGACGCCGTCGGTCCGAGCAGCATCAGCGGGCGAGGGCTATCGCCCACGCATGAACCACCCGTCGAGCTGTTCGAGCGTGAGCCGGAACCAGGTCGGCCGGCCGTGGTTGCAGAAGTCCGCGCCCGGCGTCGACTCCATGTCGCGCAGCAGCGCGTTCATCTCGGCGATCGTCAGCCGGCGGTTCGCGCGCACCGCGCCGTGGCAGGCCATCGTCGCGAGGATGCGATCGTGGCGCGAGCGCACGGCGTCGTGCGGATCGGGCGCCTGCAGCGCCGCCAGCACCGCCCGTGCGAGCGCGGCCGGGTCGCCGCCGGCGAGTGGCGCCGGCACCGCGTGCACCGCGAGCGTGTCGACGCCGGTCGCCTCGAGCGCGATGCCGAGCGCGGCGATGTCGTCGCGGTGCTCGGTCGCGAACGCGACGTCGATCTCGCTCGCGCGCAGGATCGCCGGAATCAGCAGCGTCTGCGTCGGCATCGCGCGGTCGCCCACGCGTGCCCTGAGGCGTTCGAGCACGATGCGCTCGTGCGCCGCGTGCATGTCGACGACGACCAGCCCGTCGGCGGTCTGGGACAGGACGTAGACGCCGTGCAGCTGCGCGAGGGCGAACCCCAGTCGCGGCGCGCCGGGCGACGTGCCGGCCGATCCGTCGGTCGCAGCGTCGGCCGACGGGCCGGTCGGTGCGTCGGCTGGTGCGTCGGCTGCTGGGTCGGCCGGTGCGTCCGGCGACGTGTCGGTCGACTCGACAGGCGACGTGTCCGGCGCCGCCGGGTCGCCGGCGGTCTCGAACACCGCGGTGGCGCCACGCGCGTAGAACGCGAGGCTGCCGGCGACCTGCGTCGGTGTCGGGCGTTGCGGCAGGCTGCCGAGGTGCAGCTGCGTGGGGAGCCGCGCCGCGCCCGAGCGGTCGCGGGCGTCCGCGGGGTTCGGCGCCTGCAGCTGCGTCGACCGTTGCGGCGCCGGTGGCGGCGGCGCGCCGCGCGCCTGCGCGAGGCTCGCGAGGCGGTCGTCGGCGGCGTAGGCGTGGCCCGCGATCCGGCGCTCGAGCGCGTGGAACACGAGGCTGCGGACACCCTGCGGATCGCGAAAGCGCACCTCGGTCTTCGCCGGATGCACGTTGACGTCGACCAGCGCCGGGTCGACGTCGACGAACAGCGCGTACACCGGATGCCGTTCGCCGTGCAGTCGGTCGCGGAACGCGTGCCTGATCGCGTGTCCCAGCATGCGATCGCGCACGAAGCGCCCGTTGACGAACAGGTACTGCCGGTCGCCGCGTCCGCGCGCGGCGTCCGGTGCGCCGACCAGGCCGTGCACGCGCATCGGGCCCGCCGACGCGTCGATCCCGAGCAGGCTCGCGCCGTCGCCGATCGCCTCGCCGACCCGCGCCTCCAGCGTGCTCGCGGGCCAGTTGCGCACTTCGCGCCCGTCCTGGTGGATCGAGAACGCGATGCCGGGCTGCGCGAGCGCGATGCGGCGCACCGCCTCGATGCAGTGCGCCGCCTCGGTCGGTGCCGCCTTCAGGAACTTCCGGCGTGCCGGCGTCGCGGAGAACAGGTCGATCACCTCGACCGTGGTGCCGCGCTCGCACGCAGCCGGGATCGGTGCGGCGGCGAGCCCGCGGCCGGGTTGCGAATCGAACATCAGCCCGTGTTCGGCGGCGGCGGTGCGGCTGGTGAGCCGCGTCAGCGCGATCGACGCGATCGATGCCAGCGCCTCGCCGCGAAAGCCCATCGTCCCGACGCGCTCGAGGTCGGCGAGCGACGCGACCTTGCTGGTCGCATGCCGCGTCAGCGCGAGCGCGAGTTCGGCGGCCTCGATGCCGCGACCGTCGTCCGCGACGCGGATGCGGCGCAGCCCGCCGTCGTCGAGGCGGACGTCGATGCGCGTGGCGCCGGCGTCGACCGCGTTCTCGACAAGCTCCTTGACGACCGAGGCGGGCCGCTCGATGACCTCGCCGGCCGCGATCTGGCTGATCAGCGCGTCGGGCAGCAGCGCGATCGGTGCGGCCGGCCGAGCGATCGACCCACCGGCGTACGACGGGCCGCCGGGCGCCGACGGCACCGGCCGTTCATCGCGCGCGATCGGCAGTCCGGCGGACGGGGATGTGGTCAAGGCGTTGAACCGCTGGCGTTGGCAGGGGGAGATTATAGGCGGCGGGTATCATCGGTCGGCCATGGACGTCGCCCAACTGATCGACCTCTTCCTGCACCTGGACAAGCACCTCGCGATCGTCGTCGAGCAATGGGGCGTGTGGGTCTACGCGCTGCTGTTCGCGATCATCTTCGTCGAGACCGGGCTGGTCGTGATGCCGTTCCTGCCGGGCGACTCGCTGCTCTTCGTCGCCGGCGCGCTTGCCGCCGTCGGCGGCATGGACCTGGGCGTGCTGATCGGGCTGCTGATCGTCGCTGCCATCCTCGGCGACGCGGTCAACTACTCGGTCGGGCGCTACTTCGGCCCGAAGGTGTTCCGCTGGGAGGATTCCCGCTTCTTCAACCGCGCGGCCTTCGACCGGGCGCACGCGTTCTACGAGCGCCACGGCGGCATCACGATCATCGTCGCGCGATTCATGCCCTTCGTCCGGACCTTCGTGCCCTTCGTCGCCGGCGTGGCCGAGATGACCTACCCGAAGTTCGCGCTCTACAACGTCATCGGTGCGATCCTGTGGGTCGGCAGCCTGTCCACGCTCGGCTACCTCGTCGGCAATACGGCGTGGGTGAAGGCGAACTTCAGCCTCGTCACCCTCGCGATGATCGTCGTGCCCGGGTTGCCGGCGGTGTTCGAATTCCTGCGGCACACGGTGTTTCGCCGGCGCGCGGTCGCGGGCGTCGCGCAACCGGTGGAACTGCCGGTTCGCAAGGGCTAGCGGGGCGCCGGCGTCGGGCGCGGTCGCGGTCGCGCCCGCCGCGTCGCCGCGTCGCCGCGTCAGGCCACCCGGCCCTTGGGCGAGGGCGGGTGCTTGACGAAATACGCGCGGATGCCCGACATCAGCGCCGCCGCGATCCGCTCCTGGTGCTTCGTGTCGCGCAGCATCCGCTCCTCGTCCGGGTTGCTGATGAACGCGGTCTCGATCAGGATCGACGGGATGTCGGGCGATTTCAGGACGGCGAACCCCGCCTGCTCGACCTGCGGCTTGTGCAGGCTGCCGAGCGATTCGAGCTCGGTCAGCACCGCGGTGCCCAGCCGCCGGCTGTCGCGGATCTGTCCTCGGGTCAGCATCTCGATCAGCAGCTGCGCGGCTTCTCGGTTGCGCGCCTTGAGATTCACGCCGCCGATGCGATCGGCGCCGTTCTCGCGCCGCGCGAGCCAGCGCGCCTCGACGCTGGTGGCGCCGCGCTCGCTGAGCACGAACACCGACGAGCCGCGGGCGCCGCGGCGTGCGGCCGCGTCGGCGTGGATCGACACGAAGAGGTCGGCCTTGACCGCGCGCGCCTTCTGCACCCGGGTGGCGAGCGGCACGAAGTAGTCGCCGCGCCGCGTCATGTACGCGCGCATGTCCGGATCGGCCTCGATGCGCGCCTGCAGCCGCTTCGCGATCGACAGCACGATGTCCTTCTCCATCGTGCCACGCCGGCCGATCGCGCCCGGATCCTCGCCGCCGTGTCCGGCGTCGATCGCGATCGTGACGGTCCGCGCGAGCCTGCGCGCCTTGCCCCGCACGCGGGATGCGGGCGCCGTGCGCGAGGCGGTCGTCTGCGCCGGCGGGTCGGCGCGCGCCGGCGCGCCCTCGTCGTCCTGCGCGCCGGCGTCGCCGCCGACGCGGGCGCGCGCCTCGATGCCGCCCAGTTGCAGCTCGCGCATGATCTGCGCGGCTTCGGTCTGCGCGATCAGCAGGTCCAGCGGATCCGGCGGACGCGTCGGGTAGAGATCGACGACGAGGCGGTACTTGTAGTTCGCGACCGGGTCGAGCGAGAACACCTGCGGCTTGACCGGTTGCTTCACGTCGAACACGAGCCGCATCGTGTCGGTCTTGAACTGCCCGACCCGCACCTGGCCGATGTACGGGTCCGACGGAATCACCTTCTCGACCAGCGCGCGCAGTTGCGAGTCGACGGCGACACCGAGCAGGTCGACGACGACCCGATGCGGGTTCTCGATGACGAAGTGCGAATAGCCCAGCGGGCGGTCGAGCTCGAGCGTCACCCGCGTGTACTCGGACGACGGCCAGACGCGCACCGCGATCACCGAACTCGCGCCGGCGATCGGGATGTCGAAGGCGAGGGTGCCGGCCGCGAGTCCCTTCAGGAGTCTCCGCCGTCCCGCCACGCCTGCCGGATCTCGCTCAGGCATCGACGGCCGGTCGCGCCGAAGGCGTCCACCCGAAGCGTGCGCGCGTCGCCGACGCCCGTGTCGTCGGCGCTAGCGCGCTCGCTGCCGGCGGGTGGGTCGACGGGGTCGAGCCGCAGCCGCAGGTCCGGCGCAGGCAGCGCGCCCGCCGCGTTCTCCGGCCACTCGATGAGGGCGAGCCCGGGACTGGCAATGAAGTCGTCGAATCCTGCATCGAACCACTGGTCGGGGGAGGAGAACCTATACAAATCAAAGTGATAGGCGTCGAAGGCAGGAGAATTATAGGGTTCGACCAGGGTGAACGTGGGGCTCTTGACAGGGCCGCAAAAGCCGAGTTCACGCAGCAGATGCCGCGCGAGCGCGGTCTTGCCGGCGCCGAGATCGCCGCTCAGATGAACCGCAAATGCCTGTTCTGCAAGCGGTATCCCGCCGAGCGCGGCGGCGAGCAGCGCGGCGAAGCGGCGGGTGTCGGCCTCGTCGCGCAGCGAAAAAACAATCGAATCGACCATGTCCGAGTGTAGCGTCGCGACGACGGCGGTTCCGGCGCGCACCGGGGATTCGGCGGTGGCGACACGGGTGTGCGGGGCTTCCCCCCGCAGGCGCGCGGCAGTGCCACAATCGGCGCCGATGCCCGTTCTCACCCACGCCGGCCCGGCTGCGGCGATCGATCTCGCGTGGCTGCGCGCGCGTGCGCTCGCGCTCGGCTTTGCCGACGTCGGCGTCGCCGACGTCGATCTCGCCGACGCCGAAGCGGGACTCCGGGCGTGGATCGACGCCGGCATGCATGGCGAGATGCGGTATTTCGATCGCCACGGCCTGTCGCGCGCGCGCGCCGCCGACATCGTTCCGGGCACCGTGTCCGCGGTGATGGCGGTGATGGACTACGCGCCGTCCGACCCCGACTGGATCGAGCAGGCCTGGCACACGCTCGCGACCGCCGACCGGGCGTACGTGTCGCGCTACGCGCTCGGCCGCGATTACCACAAGGTCGTGCGCGCGCGCCTCGGCAGGCTCGCGGACGCGCTGCGCGACGCGGTCGGGCCCTTCGGCCACCGCGTGTTCTGCGATTCGGCCCCGGTGCTCGAGGTCGAACTCGCGACGCGCGCGGGCCTCGGCTGGCGTGGCAAGCACACGCTGCTGCTCGCTCCGCGCGACGGCTCGATGCGTTTCATCGGCACGCTGTACACCGACCTGCCGATCGACGCGGCGCTGCCGGCCGCGGTGGCCCCGCAGCCCGATCGTTGCGGCACCTGCGGACGCTGCATCGACGCGTGCCCGACCGCGGCGATCATCGCGCCCGGACGGCTCGATGCGCGCCGATGCATCAGCTACCTGACGATCGAGCAGCGCGGCGACATTCCGGTCGCGCTGCGACCCGCGATCGGCAACCGGATCTACGGGTGCGACGACTGCCAGCTCGCGTGTCCGTGGAACCGCTTCGCCAGCGCGGCGCCGATCGACGACTTCGCGCCGCGCAACCGGCTCGACGTGGCCGGCCTGGTCGAGCTCTTCGGCTGGTCGGCCGACGACTTCGACCGCAGGCTCGCCGGCAGCGCGATCCGGCGCATCGGCCACGCCTGCTGGCAGCGCAACCTCGCCGTCGCGATGGGCAACGCGCTGCGCGCGCCGGCCGGTGACGACGCCGCCAGCGGGTCGGTGGGCCCGCGGGCACGCGCGGCCATCGTCGGGGCGCTGCGCGGATGGCTCGCGCGCCCGGACGCGCAGCGCGATCCGATGGTCGAACGCCATGTCGCGTGGGCGCTCGCGCAGGACGGCGCCGGCGCCGCGTCGCCCGCGTGATACGCTCTCGTCGCTGTTTCGCATGCCGATGCCCCGACGCCCGTTGAGGATCGCTCTCGCTGCCGTCGTGGCGCTCGGCCTCGCCATCGTGGGGGCAGGGTCCATGGGATTGCTCGCCGGAAAGCGGCCGGATCGACTCGGGGTGATCGATGGTGCGCTCGCGCCGGTGAATTCCGCCAGGCCCAATTCGGTCTCCAGTTTCGCAACGACCGAATACCACCGCATCGACCCGCTCGCGACCGGTCCGGACCCGGCGGGCGCGTTCGAACGCCTCCGCGGGATCGTCCAGGGGACGCGAGGCGCGACGCTCGTCGAGTCGCGTGCCGACTACCTCTACGCCGAGTTCGCGACGCCGACGCTCGGCTTCGTCGACGACGTCGAGTTCCTGCTCGACGCGGCCGGCCGGCGCATCCACGTCCGTTCCGCGTCGCGCCTGGGCCGCAAGGACTTCGGCGTCAATCGTCGCCGGATCGAGTCGATCAGGGCAGCGCTCGCCGCGGGCTGAGCGTCGGCCGATCCCCGCCGGCTGCGCCGATGCTTCGAATCGTCGGTCGCTTCGCGACCTCCGTCATCCGGCCGTGGCTGCGCTGCACCGTCACGCCGCACGACGCGTCGGGGCTGGGGATCGATCCGTCGGTGCCGCTGGTCTATGCGCTGCACATCCGGCAGTGGTCCGACCTGGTCGCGCTGCAGCGCGCCGCGGCGTCGATCGGGCTGCCCGATCCGCTCTCCCGCGTCGATCGCGGCGCCGGTGGCGCGTTCGACGAAGCGAGCGCGTTCTTCTTCCTGACGCGCAGCGGGCAGCCATCGCCGCTTCGCCGCGACCCGTACCGGTATTCGGCGAGGCTCACGCGCCTGGTCGCCGCGGTGGCGGCCGAGCCGAGCGCCGACCTGCAGATCGTGCCGGTCAGCGTGTTCTGGGGACGGGCGCCGCGGCGCGACGAGTCGTTCTGGCGCGAGCTGCTCTCCGACGGGTGGGCGGTGCCCGGCGTGCTTCGCCAGGCGCTGCGGGTGCTGATCAACGGTCGCCAGACGCTGGTGCGCTTCGGCGAGCCGCTGCGCCTGGCGCAGGTGCTCGCCGACGGCGAGGCGGCGACCGGCCTGCGCCGGGTCGCTCGACTGCTGCGGGGCCGCTTTCGACACGCGCGCGAACGCGCGGTCGGCCCCAATCTGTCGCACCGCGACACGATGATCCACGCGCTGCTCGCGACGCCGGAGGTGCGGGCGGCGATCGACGACGCCGCGCGGGCGCAGGCGAAGCCCGCGGCGGCGATCGAGCGGCGCGCGCGACGCATCGCCGTCTCGATCGCTGCCGACTTCTCCTGGCCGTTCATCCGGATCTACGACCGCCTGCTGGCGGCGCTGTGGAACCGCCTCTACGACGGCGTGTCGGTGCACGGCATCGAGCGCATCGCGGCGGCCGGAACGACCGGGCTGGTGTACGTGCCGTGCCACCGCAGCCACGTCGACTACCTGCTGCTGTCGTACGTGCTGTACCACCGCGGGCTGCAGGTGCCGCACGTCGCCGCCGGCGACAACCTCGACATCCCGATCGTCGGCCGACTGCTGCGCAAGGGCGGCGCGTTCTTCCTGCGGCGCAGCTTCAAGGGCGACGAGCTCTACGCCGCGGTGTTCGCGCGCTACCTGCACGAGATGCTGTGGCGCGGGTTCCCGATCGAGTACTTCGTCGAGGGCGGGCGCAGCCGCACCGGCATGACGCTCGCGCCGCGGGCGGGACTGCTCGCGATGACCGTCGAGGGCTTCCGGCGAAGACCGGCGCGCAAGCTCGCGTTCGTGCCGGTCCACATCGGCTACGAGCGCCTGATCGAGGGCCGCAGCTACCTCGCCGAACTGGCCGGCGCCGCGAAGCGTCGCGAGTCGCTGCGCGGTGCGCTCGCGTCGCTGAAGGCGCTGCGCAGCCGATGGGGACGCGTGCACGTCAATGTCGGCGAACCGATCCTGCTCGAACCGCTGCTGGATGCGAGCGTGCCGGGCTGGCGGGATCCCGCGGCCGAGCTTCGCCCCGGCGTCGACGCGCTCGCGCGCACGATCGCGACCCGCATCAACGAGGCCGCGGTCGTGCACCCGCTCGCGCTGATCGCGATCGGCCTGCTCGCGGCGCCGGCGGGCGCGATGGATGCGGCGCTGCTCGCTCGCCACTTCGAGGCCCTGCGCAGGCTGCTGCGCGCGGCGCCGTATGCCGCGAGCATGCAGGTGTGCGACGAGGCACCGCAGGCGGCGATCGAGGACGCGATCCGTGGCGGCTTCGTCGAGCGCGTCCCGGATCCGCTCGGCGACCTGCTGCGCGTGCGCGAAGGCGAGGCGGCGCTGCTGCAGTACGTCCGCAACGGCCTGTTGCACGCGTTCGCGCTGCCGGGGCTGGTCGCGGTGACGCTGTGTCGAGGCGGTGCGGTCGACGCGGCGCAGGTCCGGGCGCGGGTCGCGGACCTGTATCCGGCGCTGAAGGCCGAGTTCTTCCTGCCGTGGGACGACGCCGCGCGCGATGCGCACGTCGACGCGCTGCTCGCGGCGATGGTCGACGAGGCGATCGTGCGGCACGCGCCGGCGGCGCAGGCACCGGCGGCGCCCGGTCCGGCGGCGCCCGCTTCGACGGCGGCGATCGCGGTCGTCGGCGCGGCCCCGGCGCTGGTGCCGCCGGCACCGGGAACGGACGAGTCGCTGATCCTCGAGTCGATCGCGCGCTCGATGCGCCTGCCGATCGAACGCCACTACATCGCGATCGTGCTGCTCGTCGCCGCCGGCAGCGGCACACTGACGCGAGGCGGCCTGCTCGACGCGGCGGTGCAGGTCGCGCGGCGTACGGCGTTGCTGCAGGGCGGCGCGGGTTCTGGCCTGTCCGACCGCGCAGCCTTCTCGCGGGCGATCGACAACCTGCTGGACGGCGCGATGGTGCGAGAGGTCGAGGGCACGCTGGTGTTCGACGCGGCGCTCGAGGCCAGCGCCGACGCCGATCGCCCGCTGCTCGCCGAGGACACGGTGCGTGCGATCGCCAACGCGGTGGCGCGTCGCGCGCCCGGGCCTCAGGCCGTCGCCCCGCCCCCGGCCGCGATGCCCACGGCATCCGCCGCCGCCGCCGGATCGATCGCGTCGGCGCGCGGCGCCAGCAGCTCGAGCACGTCGTCGCCCGACTGAGGGCGCGCGAAGTGGTAGCCCTGCATCAGCCGGCACCCGAGCGCGAGCAGCCGGTTGCGCTGCAGCTCGAGTTCGACGCCTTCGCTGAGCACCTCGCAGTTCAGTCCGCTCGCCATGCCGACGATCGCGCGCAGGATCGGTCCCGCCTCGACGCGCTTCTCCAGCCCGCTGACGAAGCTCCGGTCGATCTTGATGCAGTGCACCGGCAACTGCTGCAGGTATGCGAGCGAGGACTGGCCGGTGCCGAAGTCGTCCAGCGAGATCCGGTAGCCCATCGCCGTCAGGTCGCCCAGCACGGTGGCCGCGCGCACCGGGTCCGACATGATCGCGCCTT
This sequence comes from Lautropia sp., assembly GCA_050248115.1. GTDB lineage: Bacteria > Pseudomonadota > Gammaproteobacteria > Burkholderiales > Burkholderiaceae_E > Lautropia. Next base: position 234,411 of record JBFWSZ010000001.1, on the reverse strand, counting down.
CGGTGACCTCGAGCCTGATGTTCGCCGGCGAGATCCCGGCGGTCGCGACCGCGGCCGCGAGATCGCGCACCAGCGCGTTGCCGGCCAGCTGATGCGGCGACACGTTCATCGACAGGAACAGCGCCGGGCCGCCGACGTCGATCATCCGGCGCAGCTGCGCGCAGGCCTTGTTCATCATCGACGCGCTGAGTTCGTCGATCAGGCCGAACTTCTCCGCTAGCGGAATGAACACGTCGGGCCCGATCGGCCCGCTCACCGGGTGCTTCCAGCGCGACAGCGCCTCGACGCCGACGATGCTGCCGTCGGCGCCGTCGACGATCGGCTGGTACACGACCTGCAGCTGGTCCTGCGCGATCGACTGTCGCAGGTCGTGTGCGAGCAGGCGGGTGTTCGTCGGCCGCCCGTCGAACTCGCGCGAGTACACGCGGCAGGCATTGCGGCCGGCTTCCTTCGCCGCGTACATCGCGGCGTCGGCGCGCCGGATCAGGTCGCCGTTGATGCCGGTTCGGTCCGTATGCGTCGCGATGCCGATGCTGCCGCTGATCGAGACCGGCTGGTTCTCGATCGTCATCGGGCGGGCGAGCGAGTCGAGCAGCTTCCTCGCCACCCGCTCGGCCTCGTCGGCGTTGCGCGCGCCGTTCAGCAAGATCAGGAACTCGTCGCCGCCGAAGCGCGCGACGCGGTCGGCGGTGCGCACGCCTTCGCGCAGCCGCGTCGCGACCTGCCTGAGCAGCTCGTCGCCCGCGTTGTGGCCGAGCGAGTCGTTGACGCCCTTGAAGCCGTCCAGGTCGATGAACAGCACGGCGAACGGGTCGTTGGCCTCGTCGCAGTGCTTCACGGCGGCGTCGAGATATTCCTGGAATTTCGCGCGGTTGCTCAGGCCGGTGAGCGGATCCAGGAACGCGAGCGCCTTCACGTTCTCCTCGGCGCGCCGGCGCTCGGTGATGTCGAGCAGCGTTCCGTCGACGCGCTCGACGCTGCCGTCGGCCCGCAGGCGGGAGCGCATCCGGTACTGGCACCAGCGCCCGCCGCCTTCCTCGTCCTCGAGGAAGAGCTCGCTGGTCTCGTCGATCGCGCCTTCGCCGGCGCGCTGCAGCGCGCGCGAGAAGATCAGCCGGTGGCTCTCGTCGATTCGCGCGAGCATCGCCGAGAGCTCGATCTTGCCGCCGTGTCCGGCGACGCCGATCAGCCGCCCGAGTTCGGTGGAGACGAGCAGCCTGCTGTCGCCCGGCACGTACGACCAGCTGCCCAGGCCCGCCATGCGTTGCGCCTCGGCCAGCGCCGCCTGGCTGCGCTCGAGTTCGTCGGTCGACTTGCGCTCGGCGCGCGTCACCAGGTAGACGAGCTGGTCGGCTTCCTCGTAGGCCCGGTTCATCGACGCGATCAGCGCGCGCCAGGTCGCGGGATCGGAAGGCGGCGCGTCCGGCGTCAGGCCGAGGCGGCGAAGCTGGCGCTTGAGCGTCGCGTGGAGCGCCTTGTCGGCCGGCGGTGGGGCGGCGTCGTTCATTCGATCGGGGCGGAGGGAAGGGGCGGCGCGATCAGGCTTCGGCCAGTGTCGTCATCGTCAGCGTCATGTTGTGCATGTCGCATCGCCGGTCGGTGCTCGCCGAGATCTCCCCGTACGAATAGAAGCCGGCCTGCATCGAGCCTGCCGGCAGCTGCTCGACCGTCGTCTCGAGCTCCTCCTCGGTCTGCTCGCCGAGCACGATGCGCCGGCCGATGCAGCTCACGACCAGGTTCAGCACCGGGCCGGACTCGAGGCCCGCGGTCGCCTCGCTCGCCGCCTGGAGCGCGCCTTCGAGCAGGTCGCTGCGGTTCGCGCGCGACAGCTGGACCTGCGAGCCTTCCGGGATGTCGCCGGCGACCGTGATCGACTGGGCCGCTTCGTCGATGCCGAGCACGAAGCGGATGACCGCCTCGGATTGCGGCGTGCGGAACACGCTCAGCGGAAAGTGCGAAGCGCCGCCGGGCAGCGACGACGCGTGCTCGCCCAGGAAGTCCTTGTACAGCTGCAGCGCCGGCGCGCCGTCGAGTTCGTACACCACGTTGCCCGCCGACCGGGTCACCATCCGGCGCGGGCCGAATCCGACGCTGCCGCCGCGGCACCCGCGCTGCATCTGCAGGCGCGTGCCGTAGAAGCCGACGGCGGTGACGTGGCGCTGGCGCGGCACGCCGTCGACGATCGTCCAGGTGCGCTGGAACGCGACGGTGTCGCCCGCCATTCCCCCCGCGAGGCTGACGCCGCGCGGCAGGATCTCGTTCAGTCCCTGCACGAGTTCGGGCCCGTTCACCAGCAGACCGTCGGCCAGCACGTAGACGGCGCTCAGGCCCTCGCGGGCGACCAGCCGTCTCGCGATCGCGATTCCCGCGGCGCGGGAATCGTCGACCGCCGCGACCTCTTCGCCGACGACCGCCATGTCGGTGTGCTCGAAGCGCACGAGCGCGAGCGTCGCCGACGCGTCCAGGACGTCCATCGACGACACCGCGCCGGCGCCGGACGCGCCGACGAGCTTCGCGCGCGGCAGCAGCGCCCGCAGTTCGGCGATCGGCGCGGGGTCGTCGAGCTGCTCGGCGGCACCGAACACCAGCGCGAGCGTCCGCTCGTGGTCCGTGTCGGGTCCGAGCGGCGGTACCGCGTCGCCATCGCCTTGCCACCGGCCCTGCCGGTGCGTGTAGGTGCCTATCAGTTTCATCGTCGATTCCCGGTTCGCTCGCACGTGTCGCCACCTGCTATCGGCAGCAGGGCCGCAAGCTGGAGCAGCCGGATGGGGCGCGCATCGGGATTCCGACCCGGTGGCGGCGCCGTCACGACCGGCGGTCGACGGCGCCGGCGACCGGATGCGCCGCCCGCCCGCGCGTCAGCGCGCCACGAAGGGCCCGAGCCACAGCGGCATCGTCGCGACCGAGGCGAGCGTCGTCAGCGTGAGCGTCGCCGCGACGAAGGGGCCGTCGCCGCCCATGCGCGTCGCCAGCACGTAGGACGCGGCCGACGGCGGCACGACGGCGAACACCATCAGCGCCGCCATCGCCGGCGGTGCCAGTCCGAGCCAGCGGCCCGCGAGCACAGCCACCGCGGGTGCGAGCAGCAGCTTGGTCCCCGCCACCCACGCGAGCAGCGGCCGGTCGGTGCCGAGCCCCCCGAGCCGCAGGCCGGCGCCGACGGACATCAGCCCGAGCGCGAGCGCCGCCGAACCGATGCGCGAGAGCAGCGCGTCGACCGGCGCCGGCGGCAGCAGGTCGAAGCCCGCGAAGACGAGCCCGCCGACCGTCGCCAGGATCAGCGGGTTCGTCAGCCACTCCTTCAGCGGATGCCTGCGGTGGTGTCTCGCCAGGCTGTGGACCGCGACGAAGTTGACGACGGGCACCGCGACCCCGATGCACAGCGCGCACAGCGCGACCCCTTCGGCGCCGCCGAAGCGCTGGGCGAGCGCCAGCATGATGTACGAGTTGAAACGATAGCCGCACTGCGCCGCCGACGCGTGGCGCAGCGGGTCGGCGTCGAGCAGCCTGCGCGCCACCAGCGCCGAGCCCACCGACGCGGCCACGACGATCAGCACGGCGGCGACCAGGTCGCGGGTCGGCGCCCAGCTGGCGGGGTTGTGCACGATCGCGTGGAAGAGCAGCGCCGGGAACAACACGTGATACACGAGCTTCTCGATGCCGGGCCACAGGTCGCTGCCCCACTTCATCGTGCGCGACAATGCGAAGCCGAGCGCGATCAGCGCGAGGTCGGGAAGGATCAGCGAGAACATCGGCGCGACATGGCGGCAACGGCGGGCGGGACGAAGGTGGCGGACGGGGGCGACGAGCGCCCTGCGCGCGAAAACCTGGAAACGGGTGGCGAGGGCGGGCGCGCCGCGGGGCGGACGCGTCGGCGGCCGGCAACGATACCAGAGCGCGACGGCCGGCATCGCGTGGCGACGCTCGGCGCCGAAGCCGAGGCGCTGATCGGCGGCTTCGTCGACGCGATCTGGCTCGAGGACGGGCTCGCGGCCAACACGCTCGCCGCGTACCGGCGCGACCTGACGCTGCTCGGCGAGTGGCTCGAGGCGCGCGGCGCGACGCTGGCGGGCGCGTCGGAGGGCGACGTGCTCGCGTACATCGCCCACCGTCACGCCGACGCGCGCGCGAGTTCGAGCAATCGCCGCCTCGCGGCGCTGCGCCGCTTCTACCGGCACCTGCTGCGCGAGCGCGTCCGCGACGACGATCCGACGGTGCGCGTGCGCGCGGCGCGCCAGCCGCCGCGCTTTCCGAAGGGCCTGAGCGAGCGCGACGTCGAGGCGCTGCTCGCCGCGCCCGATGTCCGGAGCGCGCTCGGTGCGCGCGATCGCGCGATGCTCGAGCTGCTCTACGCGACCGGCCTGAGGGTCAGCGAGCTGGTCGGGCTGAAGACCGTCGCGGTGTCGCTGACCGAAGGTGTGGTGCGCGTCACCGGCAAGGGCGACAAGGAGCGCATGGTGCCGCTGGGCGAGGAGGCGCGTCACTGGCTGGAGCACTTCATCGGCGGCCCGCGACGCGAGCTGCTCGGCGCGCGCACCAGCGACGCGATCTTCGTCACCGCGCGGGGCGCGGCGATGACGCGCCAGATGTTCTGGAAGCTGATCCGCCGGTACGCGCTCGCCTGCGACATCGCGGCGCTGCCGTCGCCGCACACGCTGCGCCACGCGTTCGCGACGCACCTGCTGAACCACGGCGCCGACCTGCGGGTCGTGCAGATGCTGCTCGGCCACGCCGACATCTCGACGACGCAGATCTACACGCACGTCGCACGCGAGCGGCTGCGCGCGCTGCACGCGCGCCATCATCCCCGCGGCTGAACCTACAATGGGCCCGGTCGACGCGATGGGAGGGCGGGTGATGAGGGTGGCGATTGCCGGACTGGGTGCGGTGGGCGGGTTCATCGCGGCGAAACTGCTGGCCGCGGGCGCCGAGCCGGTCGCGCTCGTCACGCAGCGGCACCTCGCGCCGCTCGCGAAGCACGGGCTGCGGCTCGAGTCGGTCGACGGAAGCGGCCAGTGGCCGATCCGCGCGTCGTGCGACCCGGCTGCGCTCGGCGTCCAGGACCTGATCATCCTCACGACCAAGGCGACCGCGCTCGCGGGCCTGGCGGCGGCGCTGGCCCCGATGATCGGGCCGTCGACCCTGATACTCGCCGCGATGAACGGGGTGCCCTGGTGGTTCTTCCACGGGCTCGACGAGACGCTGGCACGGTCCCCGCTGGACAGCGTCGATCCCGGTGGCGCGATCACGCGCGCGCTGCCGCCTTCGCAGGTGCTCGGCGGCGTCGTGCACCTCGCCGCCGCGATGCCCGAGCCGGGCCTGGTGCGACACAGCTTCGGACGGCGCGTCGTCGTCGGCGACCCGCTGGCGCGGCGCGTGGACGCCGCCGGGGCCGGACAGGTCACGGCGGCGTCGCCCCGCGCCGCCGCGGTGGCCGACTTCCTCGCCGCCGCCGGGCTCGACGCGCCGCTCGTCCCCGACATCCATCGCGAGGTCTGGTCGAAGCTCTGGGGCAACATGACGATGAACCCGGTCTCGGCGATCACCGGGGCGACGATGGCGACGATCCTCGCCGACCAGGACGTGCGCGACTTCATGTCCCGCGCGATGGTCGAGGCGGGCGAGGTCGGCGAGCGGATCGGCATCCCGGTGCCGATGACCCCGGAGGCGCGCCACGCGGTCGCGGCGCGGCTCGGCGACTTCCGCACCTCGATGCTGCAGGACGTGGACGCGGGTCGTCCGGTCGAGCTCGACGCGATCGTCGGTGCGGTGATCGAGATCGCGCAGCGCATCGGGCATCCGGTGCCGACCATCCGGGCGGTGATGGGCCTCGCGAGGCTGCACGCGCGCGGACTCGGCCTCTACCGCTGATCGTCGGCGAAGCCCGGCGGCGGGTGACGGTCGCGCTGCGAGACGACGCGAACATGGCCTCGATGACCCCTGCGACGACCTGGCTCGCGCGCCACGGCGTACGCTGGCGCGAGCACGTCTACGCGTACGTCGATCGTGGCGGTACCGGCGAATCGGCGCGCCAGCTCGGCGTGCCGGAGCACCGGATCGTGAAGACGCTGGTGATGGTCGACGAGCAGCGCGCGCCGCTGCTCGTGCTCATGCACGGCGACCGCACCGTTTCCACACGGCGGCTCGCGCGCGCGCTCGGCTGCCGGTCGATCGCGCCGGCGGACCCGGGGCTCGCGCAGCGCGTCACCGGCTGCCAGGTCGGCGGCATCTCGCCGTTCAACACGAAGCGGGCGATGCGCACCTGCGTCGAGCGCGGGATCCTGGCGCTCGAGTCGATCCTGATCAACGGCGGGCGGCGCGGCTACCTGATCGAGATCGATCCGGCGGTGCTGCTGTCGCCGCTCGGGGCCGTCGTGGTCGACTGCGGCCTCGAAGAGGGCGGTCGGTGAGGCGTGCCGGCTGGCGCGGACCGTGGGGCGGGCGCGCGGCGCCGACGCGCCGCACGCGGCGGTGCGTGCCGGCGCGAGGACGGGTCATGGAGGGAGCGAGGCGATGACGGTGGTGTCGATGGGGCTGGCCGCGGTCGGCGGCTACCTGCTCGGGTCGGTGTCCTTCGCGGTGCTGGTCAGCCGCGCGATGGGGCTCGCCGATCCCCGCAGCTTCGGGTCCGGCAACCCGGGCGCGACCAACGTGCTGCGAACCGGCAACCGCGCCGCGGCCTTGCTGACCCTGCTCGGCGACGCCGGCAAGGGCGTGGTCGCGGTGCTGCTCGCGCGCTGGTGGCTGCCGGCCGACGCTGCGGCGCTCGGCGCGATGCTCGCCGGGCTGGGCGCGTTCGTCGGGCACGTGTTCCCGGTGTATCACCGCTTCGCGGGCGGCAAGGGGGTCGCGACGGCCGCGGGCGTGCTGCTCGCGATGAATCCGGTGCACGGCGCGGCGACGCTCGCGACCTGGCTGATCGTCGCGTGGTTCATGCGCTATTCCTCGCTCGCCGCGCTCGTGTCCGCCGTGTTCGCGCCGCTCTACTGGGTGTTCCTGTTCGGGACCGACCCGAAGGTGCTCGTGATCGTCGCGATGAGCGCGCTGCTCGTGTGGCGGCACCGCACGAACATCGCGAAACTGCTCGCCGGCAAGGAAAGCCGCATCGGCGAAGGCAAGGCGGCGCGCTAGCGGCCCGGCGCACACGGGCGCGCACGGGTGCTCCCGAGGTGCTCCCGAGGTGCTCCCGGGCCGGGCAACGGGTCAGGGCGGCTGCAGTGACGCGAGCGCCCATCGCGGACGCACGTCGAAGTCCAGGCGCGACGCCGGGTCCACCCGCTCGCCGCGCCGGGCCATCGCCTGCAGCCGGAGCGCCGCTGCGAACGCGATCATCGCGCCGTTGTCGGTGCACAGCGCGAGCGCCGGAAAATGCGCCCGGACGCCGGCGCCGGCCGCAGCGAGCTTGCGCCGGAGCTCGCGGTTCGCGCTGACGCCACCGGACACGACGAGCCGCGTGTGCCCGGTCGCCGCGAGCGCCCGCAGCGCCTTGCCGGCCAGCACGTCGGTGATCGCCTGCTCGACCTCGTGCGCCAGCGCGGCGCGCGCGTCCGGGCCCACGCCCTTGCGGACCGCGGTCAGTACCGCGGTCTTCAGGCCGCTGAAGCTGAAGTCCAGGTCCGGATCCTTCAGCTTCGGCCGCGGCAGCCGGAAGCCGGTCTCGCCGCCTCGCCAGGTCGCCGCGAGCGCCGACAGCGCCGGCCCGCCCGGGTAGCCCAGCTCGAGCAGCTTCGCGCTCTTGTCGAAGGCCTCGCCGGCGGCGTCGTCGACGGTGTCGCCGAGCAGGCGGTAGCGCCCGAGGCCCTCGACCTCCAGCAGCTGGGTATGGCCGCCGGATACCAGCAGCGCGACGAACGGAAACGCCGGCGGATCGGCGCCGAGCAGCGGGCTCAGCAGGTGTCCTTCGAGGTGGTGCACGCCGAGCACCGGCTTGCCCAGGGCGTAGCCGACCGCCTTGGCACCGGCGACGCCGACCAGCAGCGCACCCGCGAGCCCCGGCCCTTCGGTGACGCCGATCGCGTCGACATCGTCGAGCGCGAGCCCCGCATCGGCGAGCGTGGATTCGACCAGCGGCACGAGGCGCCGGACGTGGTCGCGCGACGCGAGCTCGGGCACGACGCCGCCGTAGTGGCGGTGCATCTCGACCTGCGAGTGGAGCGCCTGGGCGAGCAGGCCGCGTTCGGTGCAGTAGAGCGCGACGCCGGTCTCGTCGCAGGACGTTTCGATGCCGAGCACCCGCATCGGGGCAGTCTATCATCGGGCCGGATGGAACGATTCGATGTCGCCGTGATCGGCGCCGGTGCGGCCGGCCTGTTCTGCGCCGCGCTCGCCGGGCAGCGCGGCAGCCGCGTCGTGCTGATCGACCACGCCGCGCGCATCGGCGAGAAGATCCGCATCTCCGGTGGCGGGCGATGCAACTTCACCAACCTCTCGGCAGACGACCACCGGCGCTACCTGTCGAACGCGCCGCGTTTCGCGCGACGCGCACTCAAGGCGTTCCCGCCGTCGGCGTTCATCGGGCTGCTCGCGCGTCATCGCATCGGGTGGCACGAGAAGCACCGCGGCCAGCTGTTCTGCGACGACGGCAGCCAGACGATCGTCGACATGCTCGTGCGCGAGTGCGACGCCGGTCGCGTGACGCGACGCCATCCCGTCTCGGTCCGCGACGTCCGGTTGCTCGACGCCGACGGCCTCGCGCGGCGCCGCGCCGGCTTCGTCGTCGACACCGACGCGGGCCCGTTCTCGGCGCGCCACCTGGTGGTCGCGACCGGCGGGTTGTCGATCCCGGCGATCGGCGCAACCGATTTCGCGTTCGCGCTGGCCCGGCGGTTCGGGATCGCGGTGGTCGAGCCGCGACCGGGTCTCGTGCCGTTCACGGCCGACCCGGTGTTCCGGGCGCGCTTCGCCGCGCTGTCGGGGTTGTCCCTGCCGGTACGGCTCCGGGTGGACGGTGTGGAGCGGATCGCCTTCGACGAAGACCTGCTGTTCACCCACCGTGGCGTGTCCGGCCCTGCCGCGCTGCAGGTCTCGAGCTACTGGCGCGCGGGCGAACGGCTGCGGATCGATTTCGCACCGGGCGAGGACGTGGGCGACGCGCTGTTGCACGCGGCGGGTCCGGCGAGCGTCTCGACGCGGCTCTCGCAACGGCTGCCCCGGCGGCTCGCGGCCGCGCTGCTCGGCAGCGTCGACGACGGCGATCGGATCGGGCCGCTGCCGCCGGTCGAGGTCGCGAATGCGAGCCTGCGCCTCGTCGCCGAACGCGTGCATCGCTGGTCGTTCGTGCCGGCGGGCACCGAGGGCTTTCGCAAGGCCGAGGTGACCTGTGGCGGCATCGACACCGCCGAGCTCGACCCGGGGACGATGGAGGCGAGCCGCGTCGGCGGGCTGCATTTCATCGGCGAGGCGGTCGACGTGACCGGCTGGCTCGGCGGCTACAACTTCCAGTGGGCATGGTCGTCGGCACACGCCGCGGCGTGCGCGATCGGCGGGCAGGCCTGATCCGTGCCGCTGGTCGCCGGCCCCGCGTCCGGTGTCTCGTCTTTGCCAACCGGCCGGAAATGCTCTAACATGATTGGCTCAGCCGAAAAAGGGGGTATCTCGTCTATGCCAGTGGTCCGGGTCAAGGAAAACGAACCTTTCGACGTCGCACTGCGTCGATTCAAGCGAACGATCGAGAAGACCGGATTGCTGACCGAATTGAGAGCCCGCGAGTTCTACGAGAAGCCCACCGCCGAGCGCAAGCGCAAGATGGCCGCCGCGGTGAAGCGGCACTACAAGCGCATTCGCAGCCAGATGCTGCCGAAGAAGAAGTACTGACCCAGAGTACTGAGCCGCCGGCGCATACGCTGCGCGGCTGCCGACCTCGAGGTCGTGCCGACCGATGCCCCGTGGCCGAACGCCAGCGGGGCATCGTCGTTTGAGCCGGGGGGCGCGTCGTCGGCGCCTGCCCGTGCAGGCAGTGCCTCGATCCAGATCCCTCGACGTCTTGCACGGAACGCCACCATGAGCCTGAAGATCCGGATCGCCGACGACATGAAGGGCGCGATGCGCGCGCGCGACAGCCGGCGTCTCGGGGCGATCCGCCTGCTGCAGGCGGCGATCAAGCAGCGCGAGGTCGACGAGCGCGTCGAACTCGACGACGCCCAGGTGACGGCGATCGTCGAGAAGCAGATCAAGCAGCGGCGCGATTCGATCGCGCAGTTCCGCACCGCCGGCCGCGACGACCTGGTGGCCGCCGAGACCGCCGAACTCGAAGTGCTCTCGGCGTACCTGCCGGCGCAGGCCGCGCCGGACGAGATCGCGGCGGCCATCGACGCCGCGATCGTCGCGACCGGCGCCACCGGCCCGGGCGACATGGGAAAGGTCATGGCGCGGGCGAAGGCGGCGCTGGCCGGGCGCGCCGACATGGGCGCGGTGTCGGCGCACATCAAAGAGCGACTCGCGAAGCGGCCGGCCGTCTGAGCGCCGTCGCGCGCCTCGATCGCACCGTCGCCCGGCGGCAGCGTTGATCCCGCAGTCGTTCATCCAGGACCTGCTGTCGCGGGTCGACATCGCCGACGTCGTCGGCCGGGTCGTCAAGCTCAGGAAGGCGGGCGCGAACCTGCAGGGCCTGTGTCCGTTCCACGACGAGAAGTCGCCGTCGTTCACGGTGTCGCCGATCAAGCAGTTCTACCACTGCTTCGGTTGCGGTGCGCACGGCTCGGCGATCGGGTTCCTGATGGAACACCACGGCCTGTCGTTCGTCGAGGCGGTCGAGGAACTGGCATCCGGCCTCGGCCTGAGCGTGCCGCGCGAGCCGTCGACCCGCCCGCGGCCGCGTGCGCCCGCAGGCGGCGCGTCGTCGGTGGTCGCAGGCCCACCCGGTTTCGAGGATCGCGGTGCGTCCGCGCCGGACGATTCGGCGCTCGGCGACGACGGCCTTCTGCCCGAGGATCGTGGGCACGGGGCGGCGGCGTCGGCCGGGCACGGCGCTCCGCGCGACGACGGTGCCGGCACGACCGGCACCACCGGCCCCGGCGCGACCCGGCAGCAGCTGATCGACCTGCTCGGCACGGCGGCGCGCCACTTCAAGCAGCAGTTGAAGGCCGCGCCGGCCGCGGTTGAATACCTGAAGGCGCGCGGGCTGAGCGGCGAGACGGCGGCGCGTTTCGGGATCGGCTACGCGCCGGCGGGCTGGCAGTCGCTCGAGGCCGCCGTGCCCTCGTACGCCGATCCGGCGCTGGTCGAGGCCGGCCTGGTGATCCGCAACGACGAGGGGCGGCGCTACGACCGGTTTCGCGACCGGATCATGTTCCCGATCCGCAATCCGCGCGGCCAGGTGATCGGCTTCGGCGGGCGGGTGCTGGGCCAGGGCGAGCCCAAGTACCTGAATTCCCCGGAGACGCCGGTCTTCTCGAAAGGGCAGGAGCTGTACGGCCTCTTCGAGGCCCGCGAGGCGATGCGCCGCCGCGACGAGGTGCTCGTGGTCGAAGGCTACATGGACGTCGTGATGCTGTCGCAGCACGGCGTCGGGCAGGCGGTGGCGACGCTGGGCACCGCGACCACCGAGATGCACGTCGTCAAGCTGCTGCGCCAGGTCGACCGCATCGTCTTCGCGTTCGACGGCGACGCCGCCGGGCGCAAGGCGGCCGCACGCGCGCTTCAGACGGTGCTGCCGCGGCTTTCGGATACCAAGCGCTTCGACTTCCTGTTCCTGCCGCCCGAGCACGACCCGGACTCGTTCGTCCGGGCGGAAGGGCTCGATGCGTTCGAGACCCTCGTCGCCGGGGCGATGCCGTTGTCGGCATTCCTGCTGCAGCTGGTGTGCGTCGATCTCGACAGCCCCGAGGGGCGGGCGCGGGCACAGGCGGCGTTCAAGCCGATGGTCGCGGCGATGCCGGACATCGCGCTGCGCCAGCAGCTGATCGCCGAACTGGCGAACCGGGCCCGGCTCGACACGCTCGAACTGATGCGATACCTGGGCCTGCAGGCCGTGACCCGCCCGCCGGCGATCGACGTCGGACGGGGCCGCGCGCCGGCGGGGGCGTACGGTGGCAGCTACGGCGGCACCCGCGACCGGCCCGCCGGCGAGCGTCGCTTCGACGGCGGCGCGTCGCGCGGCACGGATCGGGCCCGTCGCGGTGGCGGCGCGCCCGCCGCCGGCTTTCGGGGACGCGAACGCGGTGACGGCCGCCTGGATGGCAGCGTCGGCTTCGCGACGCGGCGGGTGCTCGCGCCCGCGTCGCTCGAACTCACGCTGCGGGGCTTGCTCGCGCTGCACCCGGGGCTCGCGTCGATCGAACTCGATCCGACGTGGCTGCCGCGGTCCCTGCTCGCGTGGCGCGAGCGGATCGCCGCGCTGGGCCCGCACGCCTCCTTCGCCGTCGTGATCGAGAGCCTGCGGGAGACGGCGCCGCGCGCGGTCGAAGCGCTGGTGCGGGCGCAGCACGAGAGCCTGAGCCTCGTCGGCGACCTGTCGCTCGACCAGGCACGGGTGGAGTACGAGGACGCGCTCGCCACGCTGCAGCTGCGCCGGGTGCGACAGGAGATCGCCGACCTCGTCGCCGGCGGGGTTGAAAGCCCGGGGGGCAGGGACCGATATGCAGCGTTGCAGGCAGCGGAGCGTCGGCTCGCCGGCGTGCCGGAAGACCCTGATGAATGATAGAATCGTAAGCTTTGCCTAAAGTGTTGCCTTTGGTGCCCGCCGGGTGTTGTGCGGGCACGTCGGCGTCGACGTGGCGACGCGCGCGCCGGCGTCGGCGGTGACATCCTAGGCAGGGTTGGCCTCGACGCGGCGCCGGCCACCGAGACCGCACGCGTCCTTTTGGAGGGTGGAAGGGTATGAGCCGCTTCGAAACGTCCAGCAAGCCGGGTCGGCGTGCGTCCCGGTCGCAGGCGGCCGGGAAGTCCCCAGGCAAGCCCGGCGGCGCGTCGGCCTCGGGCGCCACCCGGAAGCCGCCACGGGAGACCGCCGCCGGAAAACCGGCCGGGGCCGCGCCCGGGATCAAGGCCCGGGGCACGGCCGCCGCCGCCCGCAAGCCGGCGCCGGCGGCCGGGCGCAAGGCCGCGTCGCCGCCGTCGGGCGGCAAGGGCGCCGGCAGGTCGGCCGCGAGTGCCTCGCCGTCCACCTCGTCGAAAGCGGGCGCCAGACCCGTGCCCGCAGGAAAGCATTCGTCCGCAACCGCAACCGTGAAGAAGCCATTGACCAAGACGACGACCCACCGTACCGCCGATGATGCAACCCTTACGGCCGCCGCGAGGGCGGCCGGCGCCGCCGTGCCTGCCGTGAAGGCGGCTGCGTCGGCGAAATCCGCCGGCGCCCGTTCGTCGGCGTCGAAGTCCGCCGCCGCGAAGCCGGCGGCCAAGCCGGCCGCGAAGCCCGTTGCGAAGGGCGCTACGGCGAAGCCCGTTGCGGCCAAGCCTGCCGCCGCGAAGGCTTCCGCCGCGAAGCCGGCCGCATCGAAGCCCGCTCCGACGGGGGCCGCGCCGGCCAAGGCCGCGGGTGCGAAGTCGGCCGCCGGCGCCAAGGCGTCCAAGGCGGGTGGCGCGGAGAAGGCCGCCACGGCGAGCGAGGCCGGCGACGCGTCGCGCGCGAAGCCGGGCCGTCCGTCCAGGGCGGCCGCGAAGGCCGGTGGCGCCAAGCGCGGGCCGAAGCCCAAGGCGCGCATGGACGAAGACTCGATGGGCGACGACGATTTCGCCGGCATCGACGACGACTCGCTGGGCGACGACGTCGAGGTGATCGAGGACATTCCGCCGCCGCCGAACGCCAAGCAGAAAGCCAAGGACAAGCGGGCGAAGGAGAAGGCGCTGATCAAGGAGGCGCTCGCGAACGCGAAGCAGGGCGTCACCGAGCAGGAGCTCGAGGCGCGCCGCATGCGGCTGAAGGCGCTGATCAAGCTCGGCAAGGACCGTGGCTTCCTGACCTATGCCGAGATCAACGACCATCTGCCCGAGGGGCTGGTCGAGGCCGAGGCGATCGAATCGATCATCGGCACCTTCGGCGACATGGGGATCTCGGTGTTCGACCAGGCGCCCGACGCCGACACGCTGCTGATGGCCGATCGCACCGTCACCTCGTCGGACGACGATACCGAGGAGGAGGCCGAGGCCGCGCTGTCGACGGTCGACAGCGAGTTCGGCCGCACGACCGACCCGGTCCGCATGTACATGCGCGAGATGGGCTCGGTCGAACTGCTGACGCGCGAGGGCGAGATCGTCATCGCGAAGAAGATCGAGGAAGGTCTCAAGGACATGATGCAGGCGATCTCGGCGTGTCCGACGACGATCGCCGAGATCCTGCTGCAGGCCGGGCGCATCCGCGAGAAGCAGGCGCGGGTCGACGAGATCGTCGACGGCCTGATCGAACTGCAGGGCGACGAGGAGATGACCTTCGGCCCGTCGGCCGCCGATCGCGCCGACGACGAGGAGGACGACGAGGAGGCCGTCGCCGCGGCGAACAACGCCAAGCTCGAGGAACTGAAGGCGGCCGCGCTCGCGCGCTTCGACGCGATCGCCGAGTCCTTCGAGAAGATGCGCGTCGCCTACGAGAAGGACGGCTACAAGTCGAAGTCGTACCTGAAGGCGCAGGGCGAGGTGCAGGAGCAGATGATGTCGATCCGCTTCACGGCCAAGATGGTCGAGAAGCTGTGCGACATGCTGCGTGCGCAGGTCGACGAGGTGCGAAGCTTCGAGCGATCGATCCTCGACATCTCGGTGAACCGGGTCGGCATGGACCGCGACCAGTTCATCCGTTCGTTCCCGGGCAACGAGACCAACCTGCAGTGGGTCGAGGACGAGCTCGCGAAGAACCCGCCCTATGCCGACGTCCTCGCGCGAAGCGTGCCCGACATCCAGGACCTCCAGCAGAAGCTGATCGACCTGCAGGCGCGGGTCGTGCTGCCGTTGCCCGACCTCAAGGACATCAACCGTCGCATGGCGATGGGCGAGATGAAGGCGAGGAAGGCCAAGCGCGAGATGACCGAGGCGAACCTCAGGCTCGTGATCTCGATCGCGAAGAAGTACACGAACCGCGGCCTGCAGTTCCTCGACCTGATCCAGGAGGGCAATGTCGGCCTGATGAAGGCCGTCGACAAGTTCGAGTTCCGGCGCGGCTTCAAGTTCTCGACCTATGCGACCTGGTGGATCCGGCAGGCGATCACGCGTTCGATCGCAGACCAGGCGCGCACGATCCGCATCCCGGTGCACATGATCGAGACGATCAACAAGATGAACCGCATCAGCCGGCAGATCCTGCAGGAGACCGGCCAGGAGCCCGATCCGCAGACGCTCGCCGACAAGATGGAGATGCCCGAGGACAAGATCCGCAAGATCCTGAAGATCGCCAAGGAGCCGATCTCGATGGAGACGCCGATCGGTGACGACGACGATTCGCACCTCGGCGACTTCATCGAGGACACGACCACGCTCGCCCCCTCGGACGCGGCGCTGCACGACTCGATGCGCGACGTCGTCAAGGAAGTGCTCGATTCACTGACCCCGCGCGAAGCGAAGGTGCTGCGCATGCGTTTCGGCGTCGAGATGAGCACCGATCACACGCTGGAGGAGGTCGGCAAGCAGTTCGACGTCACCCGCGAGCGGATCCGTCAGATCGAGGCGAAGGCGCTTCGCAAGCTTCGCCATCCGAGCCGAGCCGACAAGCTCAAGAGCTTCCTCGAAGGCGGCTGAGCGGCAGCTGGCGCCGGCTCAGGTGGTGCCGGCCCCGGAGCGGGGCGACAGCGCGGCGATCGGCGCCGCCGCCGCGTCGCCGGCGGCTTCGTCGGCGCGACCCGCGAGCAGCTGGCGCTTGACCGCGAGGCGGATCGGCGAGATCGGGTCTTCGGGAAACTTGCGGGCGAAGAAGCGCGCGCTGGCGCGGATCGTGTCGAAGTCGGCCATGCCGAACGGAACGGGACGCGCCCCGTCGAAGCGCGACAGCAGGTAGTTCGACGGCGCGACCGGCATGCCGGCGTTCGCGATCAGCGTGGGCAGCAGGATCTCGCCGGGCATGCTGACGCGGGAGAACCAGTCGATCAGCTGCCGATCGCGCGATCGGTCGAGCAGGTATTCGCAGCCTTCGCGGGAGGCGCCGAACCACGAGCAGCCGAAATGGCAGTGCAGCTTGGGCCCGAACGGGTGCCAGAATCCGTAGCGCGCCGTGAGCTCGGTCGCCAGGCGCGCGGCGCGGGCGAGTGCGCCCCTGGCCCCGCCCGCGTCGGCGAGGTTGGCCGTGGGGAACGCCAGGTTCGCGCGGTTCTCCACCGGCGGGTTGCGGCCGAAGTAGGCCTGCCGCAGCTTGAGCAGCACGCGAAAGCCGATCGAATCGGCCGGCGCGAAGGCGCGGTAGCCGTGGCTCATCAGCGCGATGGGGTCGTCCTCGACCGACACGTGGTCGACGTAGAAGGCGGCGCCGGTTCGCGCGAGGTGGTCGGCCAGCTGCGACGCCGGCCGGATCGGCAGGCAGTTCGGCGTCATCAGCTGGAAGTAGTCGAAGTCGTATCGCTCGAGCGCGGTCTCGAGCATGCGGAACACGGCGAGCGTCGCGCCCCAGGTGGCCCAGCCGGTGCGCACCGGGTCGGGGACGTAGTCGACGTTCGGGCCGTGCAGCGAGAACTCCGGCTGCTGCGACCAGTCGTGGTGGATCAGGACCTGCGCGTCCGGACCGAGCGCGTCGACCAGGCTGGAGACCGTCGGCGCGGGCGTGACGGCGGACAGAATGCCATACAGCAGTCGGGCCACTGTTATTGCTCTTGTGCGGAAAGGAAGCGATCGGATGTCGCGTGCTCGCGACGCCCCGCGCATTCTACGACGATCCAGCGCCGATCCGTCGCCTTTGGATCGCTTCTTCTCCGCTGCCGGCGATCGCGATCGTCGTCGATCCCGTGACCGCCGTCCGATCCGGCTCGCGTCGCCGCGCTACCGCGCCTGCGAGAAGGCCGCGTCGCCCTTCGCCGCCAGCGCGAACACGGTGCGCGCGAGCGCATGGGTTCTCGGCAGGAAGGTCGAGACCTCCATGAACTCGTGCGGCGTGTGCGCCTTGCCGCCGGTGGGGCCGACCGCGCACAGCGTGGGCGCGCCCGCCGCGCTCGTGAAACCCGAATCGGAGCAGCCGCCGGTGAAGACGCCGTGCGCGTCGAAGCCAGACGCCCGCGCCGCCTCCTTGTAGAGCGCGAAGAGTGCCAGCGTCGACGGCCGCTCGGGCATCGGCACCATCTCGCCGGCGATCACCGCGCGTGCGTCGGTGCCCTCGAGGTGGGCCTTGCCGGCGATCGCATTCACGCGCGAAACGATCTCGTCGCGATGCACCGGATCGATGTAGCGCAGGTCGAGCTGCGCGCGGGCGTGCGCGGCGACGGTGTTGACCGACTGGCCGGCGACCACGGTCCCGACGTTCATCGTGATGCCGCGGCCCTCGTCGGTGAGCGCGTCGAGTTCGATCACCTTGTGCGCGAGCGCGCTGATCGCGCTCGCGCCCTCGAAGAAATTGACGCCGGAGTGGGCCGCGCGTCCGCTGACGTCGAGGTCGAAGAACACGCTGCCCTTCCTCGCGATCACGACGCCGCCGTTCGGCCGGCCGGGTTCGGCGTTGAGGACCGCCAGCGCCTGACGCGCCTCGCGTTCGAGGTGCGGCCGCGAGAACGGCGACGAGATCTCCTCGTCCGACGTGGTCATCATCGTGAGCGGCAGCTCGATCGCGTCGTGGCGATGCATCGCCACGAGCACGAAGGCCTGCATCGCCAGGCCGGCCTTCATGTCGCAGACGCCGGGGCCGTACGCGCGATCGCCGTCGATGCCGAACGGGCGGCGCGCCGCTTCGCCGGCCGGGAACACCGTGTCGCGGTGGCCGATCAGCAGGATGCCCTTGCGGTCCGGCGCCGGCGCGGCGGCGCCGGTTCGGGTGAAGGTCGCGCGCCCGAAGGTGGTGTCCTCCTCGACGCCGGTCGACAGGCCGTGGTCGGCGAAGAAGGCGCCGAGGCGGTCGGCGACGCGATCGGTGCCGGCCTTGTCGCGGCTGCCGCTGTCGATGTCCACGAGCTCGCGCGTCAGCCCGAGCATCGCCTCGCGCTGCGCCTCGAGCCAGCCGAGTACCGCATCGATCGTCGTCGTCATGGTTGCGCCTCAGCGGCCGTTGAAGTCGGGCAGGCGCCGCGCGGCCATTGCGGCGACGCCCTCGCGAAAGTCCGCGGTGCGGTAGTGCAGCGTCTGTTCGAAGCTCTCGTGCGCGACGGCGCTCCGGATCTGCTCGACGAGGCCGGCCCGCAGGGTGCGGCGGGTCGAGACGACGGCGAGCGGCGCCGACGCCGCGATCTCGGTCGCGAGTGCCAGTGCCGAATCGCGCACGGCGGCCTTCGGTACCAGCTGGTCGGCGAGTCCGATCGACACCGCCTCCTCGCCGCCGATGCGCCGGCCGGTGTAGAGCATCAACGCCGCCTTCTGCGGACCGACGAGGCGCGGCAGCGTCACCGACAGGCCGAATCCGGGGTGAAAGCCCAACCGGTTGAAGTTCGCGCTGAACCGGGCTTCGGCGCAGGTGACACGGAAATCGGGCACCAGCGCGAGTCCCAGGCCGCCGCCGACCGCGGGGCCTTCGATCGCGGCGACCACCGGCTTCGCGGCGGCGAACAGGCGGATCGCCTCGGCGTAGACCGGATTCACCGAGCGTGGACTGCGTGTCGTGCGGTCGGGATCGCGCCGGCTGAAGTCGGCGCCGGCGCAGAAGGCCGTGCCCTGCGCGCACAGCACGATCGCGCGGCAGTCGGCGTCGGCGTCGAGCGCCTCGAACGCGTCGGCGAGCGCGACGAGCATGCCGAGGTCGAAATAGTTGTGCGGCGGTCGGCGCAGTTCGACCGTCGCGACGTGGCCGTGTCTGGACACGCCGACGTCGGTGCTGCGGGGGACTGGCGCGTCCGGCGCCGGCGGGGTGGGCGTGTTCATCGGGTCGTCCTGGCGGAGGCGGGGGCAGGTGCGGAGATGGAGGCGGAGGTGGATGCGGCGGCCGACCCGGAGGCGGGAAGGGCGGGGTCGAAGCGTCTCGCGGTGATGGCCGGCCAGAAACCGGCCGGCCCGGTCGCGATCGCGCCGCGCCCAAGCTGCTCGGCCCACCATGCGTCGGTGCCGAATTCGGCACGCCAGGCCCACAGCCTGCGCGTCGCGAAGTGCAGCGGGTGCTCGCGGGTGAAGCCGATCGCGCCGATCACCTGGTGCGCGATCGCAGCGGCCCGGGTCGCGGCCTCGCCGCAGCGGACCTTCGCGACCGCGATGCCGAAGCCGGCCGCCGACGCATCGGCCGCCGGATCCGACGGCGCGTCGATCGTCGCGACCAGCGCCGCGACGCGCGCGCTCGACACCTCGCCCGCGAGCATCGCCAGCGACTGCTGGATCGCCTGGTACTTGCCGATCGGCTTGCCGAACTGGACGCGGTCGTTCGCGTAACGGACCGATTCCTCGAGCACGCGCTCGAGCGCACCGACGATCATCGCGCTGCGAACGAGCGCGCCGAGGTGACGGATCGGGCGCCGGAGCGAGGGCAGCGGGTTCGGTGCGCGGGCGCTGACGGGCGCGCCGTCGAGTCGAACGGTGTCCGACGGGAGCCCGGCATGGTTGGATGCCTGCACGACGGACACGCCGCCGGATCCACCGCCGCGAGCCGATCCGTCGGCGCCGCCGTTGGCCACCAGCAGCAGTTCGCCGTCGGCGGTGCAGCAGAGGAGACTGGGGCAATGGCGCGCCCAGCCGACGCGGTCGACGCGGGCGTCGACACGGCCGCCGACCGGCGCGGCGACGTCGGCATCGAGCAGCGCGATCGGCCCGCTCGGCACCTCGAGCCCGGCGAGCGACAGCAGCAGCGACGCGACCATCGTCTCGGCCAGCGGCAGCGGCACCTGCCAGTAGCCGATCCCGCGCAGGATCGGCCAGGCCTCGTGCCAGCTCGCGCCGATGCCGCCTGCTGCTTCGCGCGCGAGCGCGTGCGCGAAGCCGCCGTCGGCGACGAGTCGCCACAGCGCGGCGGGAAACACGCCGTCTTCGGTGCGCTCGAGCAGGTCGCGCCCGACGTTTTCGGCGAAGAGCCGGCTCGCGCTCTGGCCGATCATCGAGTCGTCGGGGCCGTCCTGTCTGGGTGGCATCGTCATCGTCGCCGTGCTCCGGGTCGAAGGCGTCAGCGCAGCCCGAGCCCCTTCGCGATGATGCCGCGAAGGATCTCGCGGGTACCGCCGCGCAGGGAATAGCTCGGTGCAGCGAGCGTCGTGTGGTGCAGCACGCGCGCGAAGTCGCCGTGCGGGTCGATGTCGTCGCCGAAGAGCGCGTGCGCGATGTCGGGCATCGCCTGCTCGACCAGCGCACCCTGGTCCTTGACGACCGATGCAGCCAGTGCCGGGCTCTCGCCGCGCGCGAGCATCGCCGACACGCCGAGCGACATCTGTCGCAGCGTCGCGTAGCGGGCGACGACGCGGCCGATCTCGATCGCGTGGTGCCGATCTATCGCGTCGTGCGCGATGCCGCCGGCCGCCGCATCGGCCGCGCTGGGTGCGCCGCCCGCGGCGGCGATCATCTCGAGCAGCAGCTGCGTGCTGCTCAGGTAGCGTTCCGGGCCGCTGCGCTCGAATGCCAGCTCGGTCACGACCTGGTGCCAGCCGCCGCCTTCCTCGCCGATCAGGTTCTCCGCCGGCAGGCGGACGTCGTCGAGCACGACCTCGTTGAAGTCGTGCTCGCCGAGCTGGTTGACGATCGGCCGCACGACGAGACCGGGCGTGTCCATCGGGATCAGGAACTGCGACATGCCGGCGTGCCGGTCCGCGCTGCGCTCGCCGGTCCTCACGAGCGCGATCATGTAGTGGGCGTGGTGCGCCCCCGAGGTCCAGACCTTGCGCCCGTCGATGCGCCAGCCGTCGCCGACGCGCGAGGCGCGCGTGCGGATCGATGCGAGGTCCGAGCCCGAATCGGGTTCGCTCATGCCGATGCAGAAGAAGGCCTCGCCGCGCGCGATCCGAGGCACGATCCGCGGCGCGAGCGTGTCGGGCGCGAAGCGCATCAGCAGCGGCGCACTCTGCCGATCAGCGATCCAGTGTGCGCCGACCGGTGCGCCGGCCGCGAGCAGTTCCTCGAGCACGACGTAGCGCTCGAGCAGCGAACGCTCGTGCCCCCCGTAGCGCCTGGGCCAGGTCATGCCGAGCCATCCGCGTTCGCCGAGCTTGCGGCTGAACGCCGGGTCGGGCGCGGTCCAGTTCCGTGCACGCTGGACCGCCGGCAGGTCGGCGAGTTCGGCCGCGAGGAAGTCGCGCACCTGCGCGCGCAGCGCGTCGCATTCGGGCGGCAGCGTGCCGGGATCGATCGTCAGGCTTCGCATCGGGACGCTCCGGTCGGGCTGCGTGGCGGTGGGGCAGCGGGGATTCTTGTACAAACTTGCTTGTCGCGCAACAACTAACGATGCTAGAGTCCGGGACCTACACGCACGCGGGCGGGCGAACGATGGATGGTGGGCGAGCAGGCGCGGCATCCGGCGTGCCTCGATCGACGGGCACCGGCCCGCACGGGCCGCTCGCGGGTGTCCGCGTGCTCGACCTCACCTCGGTCGTGCTCGGTCCGGTCGCCACGCAGATCCTAGGCGACTTCGGTGCGGACGTGATCAAGGTCGAGGCGCCGGAAGGCGACCTGATGCGCGCGAACGGCGTCTCGCGCCACCGCGGCATGAGTTCGACCTTCCTCTCGATCAACCGCAACAAGCGATCGATCGTGATCGACCTGAAGCGCTCGCAGGGCGTGGCCACGGTGAGGCGCCTGCTGCCGCGCGTCGACGTGCTGGTGCACAACATGCGGGTGCCGGCGATCGAGCGGCTCGGCCTGGGCTACGACGCCGTGTCGGCGATCCGTCCCGACGTCGTGTACTGCGTCGCGACCGGGTTCGGCCAGGACGGCCCCGACGCCGCGCGCCCGGCCTTCGACGACGTGATCCAGGCCGCCTGCGGACTGTCGGGCCTCATCGGTCTCGAGCAGGGGCGGCCGGGCTACGTGCCGACGCTGATCGCCGACAAGACGACCGGCCTCGCACTCGTGAACGCGGTGCTCGCGGCGCTGCTGCACCACGCGCGCACCGGCGAGGGACAGTACGTCGAAGTGCCGATGCTCGAGACGATGGCGGCATTCACGATGGCCGAGCACATGGGCGGGCTCACCTTCGAGCCACCGCTTGGCCCGGCGGGCTACGCGCGTCTTCTCGCCGGCGGCCGGCAGCCCGCGCCCACGACGGACGGGCACGTCGCGATGCTGCCGTACACCGGCGCGCACTGGCGAGCGCTCTTCGAGGCCGCAGGCCGCGCGGACCTGCTCGAGAAGTACGACCTCGACGACCGTCACGAGCGCAACGCGAGGCTCCGGTCGCTCTACGTGGACATGGCGAGCGTGACCAAGACGATGTCGACCGACGCGTGCCTCGCGCTGTGCGCGCGACTCGACATCCCCGCGACGCGGATCGTGCCGATCGACGACGTGCCGCTGCACCCGCACCTGCAGGCGGTGGGTCTCTTCGAGACGATCGACCATCCGACCGAAGGGCCGATCCGGGCGATCCGGCCGCCGACGCGCTTCGCGCGTACGCCGGCCGCGCTCGCACGGGCGGCGCCGGCGCTCGGCGAGCACACGGTCGAGGTGCTCGCCGAGGCCGGCTTCGGTGCCGAAGAGATCGCGGCGCTCGTCGCCGACGGTGCGGTGCGCACCGCGCAGGGAGAATCCGATGCAGGCGACGTCGAGCGCGGTTGAGGCGCCGCCGCCGCGCCGTACCCAGGCGCAGCGGCGCGAACGCGCCGAGCGCAGGCTGCTCGATGCGGCGCTTGCGATCGTCGCGCGGCGCGGGTCGGTGCGCATGACGCTGGCCGAGGTCGGCGTGGCCGCCGGGTACAGCCGCGGCCTGCCGGCGCAGCACTTCGGCAGCAAGGCGGGCCTGCTCCGTGCGCTCGCGGCCCACATCGGCGTGCGCTTTCGCGAGCAGCGCGAGGCGGCGCCGGCCCGGCGACCGGGCCTCGACGCGATCCGCGGCGCGATCAGCGTCTATTTCGGGCGCAGCGACGCCGACTGGACGTCGACCCGCGCGCTGCTGGTGATGATGACCGAGGGCCTGATGGACGAGTCCGCGATGCGCGACGACGTGGTCGCGTACAACCGATCGTCGCTCGCGTTCTTCGAGGCGCACCTGCGCATCGCGGTCGATGCGGGCGAAGTCTCGCGCGACGTCGAGCCCGCCGCGTGTGCCGTGATCCTGCTGGGCGCGATGCGCGGCGTGATGCTCCAGGCGCTGAGCGACGAAGCGGTGGACCTGCGCGCGGTGCGCGACCTGCTGCTGTCGCTGGTCGATCGGCTCGTGCCCGCGGCACGACGGCGGCGTTGAACGCGAATCGGAAGGGGAACCTCATGGGCGAGAAGGGCGGCGGGACGGGCAGCGGCGACGCGGGGGACGGCGAGCGGATCGCGACGGCCCCGAGCGGGCCCGCCGACGAACGCGACGATCCCGCGCTCGATGCGCCGGTTCCGTACATGGCGCGCACGCGCGCGTGGTATCTCGCGCTGGGCTTCGACAACCCGTACCAGTGGGCGCACCACCACGACGCGCCGTTCACGCGGCTCGCGCGGCCGCTCGCTCGATCGGTGCTCACGCTGGTGACGACCGCGGCCCCGTACCGGCCCGACAAGGGCGACCAGGGGCCGGGCGCGCGCTACAACGCGGCTGCGAAGTTCTACACGGTGTACTCGGGCGACACGGCGATCGATCACGACCTGCGCATCGCCCACGTCGCGATCGATCGGAAGCACACGTCGATGACCGATCCCGGCACCTGGTTCGCGCTGCCGGCACTGCGTGCCGCCTGCGCGAGCGGGCGCGTCGGGCGGCTCGCCGCGCGCTTTCACGGCGCGCCGACGAATCGCAGCCAGCGCCAGACGCTGGACGTCGACGCGCCGGAGATCCTTCGGCGCTGTCGCGAGGACGGCGTCGAAGCCGCGGTGCTGGTCCCGAACTGTCCGGTCTGTCACCAGACGCTGTCGCTCGTCGCGCGGACGCTGGAGGCGGAGGGCATCGCGACGGTCGTGATGGGTTGCGCGAAGGACATCGTCGAGCACGTCGGCGTGCCGCGGTTCCTGTTCAGCGACTTTCCGCTCGGCAATGCCGCCGGAAAGCCGCACGACCCCGCCTCGCAGGCGGCGACGCTCGAGGCGGCGCTATCGCTGCTCGAACACGCGGGCGCGCCCCGGACGACGGTGCAGTCGCCGCAGCGCTGGGCCGCCGACTGGCGTTGGAAGCACGACTACTCGAATGTCGACGCGGTCGCGCCGGACGAACTCGCGCGCCTGCGCGCGGACGCGCACCGCGACCGCGAGATCGCGAAAGCCGTCAGGATCGACGAGGTGAAGGGTCGCGACTGATCTGGCCCGACGCGCCGCGCCGCATCACGGCGTACGCACCGAGAAGGTATCGCACTGGTCGATCGAGCCGGACTGCATGCCCGCCCTGAACCAGCGCGAGCGCTGTGCCGACGTGCCGTGCGTGAATGCGTCGGGCACCACCGTGCCCTGGGTCTGGCGCTGGATGTGGTCGTCTCCGACCGCCGCTGCAGCGTTGAGCGCTTCCTCGATGTCGCCCTGCTCGAACCAGTTCCGGCTGCGCTGCGAGTGGTGCGCCCAGACCCCTGCGTAGCAGTCGGCCTGGAGTTCGAGGCGCACCGACAACTCGTTGTACTGGCGCTCGCCCATCCGTGCCCTCGCGCTCTCCATCTTCTGCATCGTGCCGGTCAGGTTCTGGATGTGGTGGCCGACCTCGTGCGCGATCACGTAGGCCTGCGCGGTATCGCCCGGCGCGCCGAGCCGGTCGCGCAGCGTGCGATAGAAGGACAGGTCGATGTAGACCTTCCGGTCGGCGGGGCAGTAGAACGGACCGGCGGCGGCGTTGCCCGCCCCGCAGGCCGTCTGCGTCGCGCCGCTGTAGAGCACGAGGGTCGGCGCGGGATAGCGGCTGCCCGCCGCTTCGAAGATCCGGCCCCAGACTTCCTCCGTGCTGGCGAGCACGACCGACACGAAGCTGCGCGCCGGATCCTGCGGCGCCGGGCCCGGCCGGCCCGCCTGCGGCACGCCTCCCGGCGTCGGCGACCGCGGCATCGCCTGCTCGCGCGGCATCACCTCCTCGGTCACGGGGCCGATGCCGCTGAACATGCCGAGCAGCGTCAGCGGGTTGATGCCGAACAGCCATGCCGCGAGCACGACGATCACGATCGTGCCGATCCCGATCCCGCCGCCGCGCCGCCCGCCGCCGCCACCGGGGATCGGCAGCCGGAATCCGCCGCCGCCCTGGCCGCGGCGGTCTTCGACATTGCTGCTTTCCTTCTCGCCTTCCCAGCGCATCGCGGGAACCTCCGTCGCGGATCAACCGGCCAATGATACGGGTGCGCGCCCGGTGCCTTCGTATCACCTTGCAACGCCACCTCGCGCCGCGCCGCGCGTGCGGGCGCGGCGTCGGATCACCCCGGCGGCAGGTAGCCGGCGGCGAGCGCGCGAAACGCAGCCGCCGACGCGGCGGCGTCGAAGCGCGCGCCGAGTTCGGACGCCAGAATGCCGCCGACCTCGTCGGCGAGCGACATCGCGAGCCGCGCATCGAGGAACAGGAGGCGGCTGCGTCGCGCCAGCACGTCCTCGACGCTGCGGGCGTACTCGTTGCGGACCGCGAACCGGACCATCGCCTCGGTGAGCCCGCCCCCGAGTTCGCGGGTCGCGCCGGGAAGACGCTGCACCGCCGCGGCATCCGTGCCGTACAGATGGAGGCCGGGCGCGTCGGCGATCGACGCGGCGGCGTGCCCGCCGTCGACCGGTGCCCCCTGCAGCCGCAGGTCGCGCGTGCCGCCGGCCGCGCGCATCGGCAGCAGCCCGCGCGCCATGCAGCACGCGAGCACGTCTTCGGCCATCGCGCGGTAGGTCGTCCACTTGCCGCCGGTAACGGTCACGAGGCCCGAGTCCGAGACCAGCACCGTGTGCTCGCGCGACAATGTCTTCGTCTCGGCCTTCGCCGGGTCGCCGGCGGCCCGCTCGCGCCGGGCCGGGGCGTTCACCAGCGGTCGCAGGCCGACCCATACCGACCGCACGTCGCTGCGCGACGGCGCGCGCGCGAGGTAGCGGCCCGCCTCGGCGAGGATGAACGCGATCTCGTGCTCGAAGGCGCGGGGCTCGATCGCGAGGTCCTCGCGCGGCGTGTCGGTCGTGCCGAGGATGAGCTTGCCCAGCCACGGCACGGCGAACAGCACCCGGCCGTCCGCGGTCCGCGGCACGAGCAGCGCTTCGCGACCGGGCAGGAAGTCCCGGTCCACGACCAGGTGCACGCCCTGGCTCGGCGCGACGATGTCGCCTTCGTCGTCCGGGTCGAGACGCCGCACCTCGTCGACCCACACGCCGGTGGCGTTGACCACGCAGCCGGCCTGAAGCGTCAGGCGCAGGCCTGACTCCAGGTCCTCGGCGACGACGCCGGTCGTGCGTCCCTGATCGCGCGTCAGGCCGACGACGCGGCATCGGCCGACGACATCGGCGCCGCGCGCCGCTGCGCTGCGCGCGATCGCGATCGCGAGGCGCGCGTCGTCGAACTGCCCGTCCCAGTAGCGCACAGCGCCAGCGAGATTCGCGGTGCGCAGCCCCGGCATCCACTCGAGGCAGCGCGTGCGGCTCGCGAATGCGGTGCGGCCGATTCGGTCCGCCCCCGACATCAGGTCGTAGATCATCAGGCCCGCACCGTAGAACCACTTGAGCGCGAGCCGCCCGCGCCAGCCGTATACCGGCATCACGAAGGGCAGCGGCTGCGCGAGGTGCGGTGCGTTGCGAAGCACGCGGCTGCGCTCGTGCAGTGCCTCGCGCACCAGTGCGACGTCGCCCTGCGCGAGGTAGCGGACCCCGCCGTGCAGGAGCTTCGTCGCGCGAGACGAGGTGCCCTTCGCGAAGTCGTCGGCTTCGAGCAGCGCGACCGTAAGCCCGCGCTGCGCCGCGTCCAGCGCGACGCCCAGGCCGGTGGCGCCGCCGCCGATCACGATCAGGTCGTGGCGCCCGCGCGCCCGCAGCGCCGCCACCTGCGCCTCGCGCGGATCGCCCACGGGTGTCGACGCCGTGCTCATGCCGCCTTTTCGGCGAATTGCGCGTCGTCGGTGTCCACCACCTCCAGCCCGACGTGGTGCTCGCGCAGTATCCGGACGATCGACTCCGGCGGGCGCTCGTCGGTGACCAGGTGATCGAGCTGCGACAGATGGCCGATGCGCACCGGCGCGGAGCGCCCGAACTTCATGCTGTCCACCACCAGGATCACGCGCCGGCTGGCTTCGACGATCGCCTTGGCGACCCGCACCTCGCGATAGTCGAAGTCGAGCAGCGAGCCATCGGTATCGACCGCCGACACGCCGACGATCGCGTAGTCGACCCGGAACTGGCGGATGAAATCGACCGCCGCCTCGCCGACGATGCCGCCATCGGCGTGGCGCAGCACGCCGCCGGCGACGACGACCTCGATGCCGGTGCTGGCCTGCAGGATGTGGGCGACGTTGATGTTGTTGGTGATGACCATCAGCCCGCTGCGGTGGCGCAATGCGTGGGCCACCTGCTCGGTGGTGGTGCCGATGTTGATCAGCAGCGAGGCGTTGTCGGGGATCAGCGCCGCGGCCCGCCGGCCGATCCGCCGCTTCGCATCGGTGGCGAGCTGGCGGCGCGCCTCGTAGCCCACGTTCGCGACGCCCGAGGCGATCGTGGCGCCGCCGTGGTAGCGCTGGAGCAGCCCGCGCTCGCAGAGCTCCTTCAGATCCTTGCGGATCGTCTGCGGCGTGACGCCGAGCTGCTGGGCCAGCGGCTCGACCTCGACCCGCCCCGCGCTGCGGGCGAGGGCGACGATATCGGCATGGCGAGGAGGCAGCGACTGCATGACGCGGAAGGGGGCGCGGATTCGAACGCGGTGGGTTCGAAGATGTTCGCACAAACCCCGTTTCACTTTCGATTGACATTCGAAATTCTTCGACCGTAAACTCCGCCCACCAAATTCGAAAAACCGGAGGAGAACCATGCACAAGCGATTCCTGCCGCTTGCCGTCGCGTTCGCGCTCGCGTCGATGGCTGCAGTGCCGGCTCACGCCGATTCGGCCGCGGCGAAGCGTTGGATCGACAGCGAATTCCAGCCCTCGGTGCTCACCAAGGAGCAGCAGGCGGCCGAGCTCGAGTGGTTCATCAAGGCGGCCGCGCCGTTCAAGGGGCTCGAGATCAACGTGCTGTCGGAGACGATCCCGACCCACGAGTACGAATCCAAGACGCTCGCCAAGGCCTTCGAGGAGATCACGGGCATAAAGGTGAATCACCAGCTCCTGGGCGAGGGCGAGGTGGTGCAGGCCGTGCAGACCCAGATGCAGACGAATCGCAACCTCTACGATGCGTACATCAACGACTCGGATCTGATCGGCACCCACTCGCGGCTGCAGTCGGCGGTGAACCTGAGCGACTGGATGGCGGGCGAGGGCAAGGACGTCACCAACCCCGGGCTCGATCTCGACGACTTCATGGGCAAGTCTTTCACCACCGGTCCGGACGGCAAGCTGTGGCAGCTTCCCGACCAGCAGTTCGCGAACCTGTACTGGTTCCGCAAGGACTGGTTCGATCGCAAGGACCTGCAGGACCGGTTCAAGGCGAAGTACGGATACCCGCTCGGCGTGCCGGTCAACTGGTCGGCGTACGAGGATATCGCGCAGTTCTTCAGCGAGGACGTGAAGGAGATCGACGGCAAGCGCATCTACGGTCACATGGACTACGGCAAGCGCGCGCCCGATCTCGGCTGGCGGATGACGGATGCCTGGCTGTCGATGGCGGGTGCCAGTTCGAAGGGCATTCCGAACGGGCGGCCGATCGACGAGTGGGGCATCCGGATGGAGCCCGGATCGTGCAACCCATCCGGCGCGTCGGTGTCCCGCGGCGGCGAGACGAACGGCCCGGCCTCGGTGTACGCGATCGCCAAGTGGGACGAGTGGCTGCGCAAGTACGCGCCGCCGGGTGCCGCCGACTACGACTTCTACCAGAGCCTGCCGGCGCTCGCGCAGGGCAACGTCGCGCAGCAGATCTTCTGGTACACCGCGTTCACCGCGTCGATGGTCGCACCCAAGAGCGAGGGCAACAACACGGTCGACGACCAGGGCACGCCGTTGTGGCGGATGGCGCCGAGTCCGAAGGGACCGTACTGGCAGGAAGGGCAGAAGCTGGGCTACCAGGACACCGGCTCGTGGACGCTGTTCAAGTCGACGCCGGTCAACCGACGCAAGGCTGCCTGGTTGTATGCGCAGTTCGTCGTCTCCAAGACCGTCGACACCAAGAAGAGCCACGTCGGGCTGACCTTCATCCGGGACAGTTCGGTTCGCCACGCGTCGTTTACCGAGCGCTCGCCGAAGCTCGGCGGAATGGTCGAGTTCTACCGCTCGCCCGACCGCACCAACTGGACGCCGACCGGCATCAACGTGCCCGACTACCCGAAGCTCGCGCAACTCTGGTGGCAGCAGATCGGCGACGTCAACTCGGGCGCGTTCACGCCGCAGCAGGCGATGGACCGGCTTGCCGGCGAGATGGACCAGGTGATGGCGCGGATGCAGGAGGCCGACGAGAAGGCGAAGGTCTACGGCGGGTGCGGGCCGCGCCTCAACAAGCCGAAGGACCCGAAGGAGTGGCTCGGCAAGCCCGATGGTCCGAAGGCCAAGCTCGCCGACGAGAAGCCGAAAGGCGTTACGGTCGACTACGACGAACTCGTCAAGCGCTGGACGACCGCCGCGAAGTGAACTGACGCAGGGCTTCGAGCCGGCGGCCCTGCGACGGGCCGCCGGATGACTCGCCCGATCCGCAACCCTGGCTACCGCCGTGACACTCGAATTGCGGGCCGTGGGCCTGGTCGTCGACGGCCAGGTGCACCTGCAACCCACCGACCTCACGCTGGCGCGCGAGGGCTTCAACGTCCTGCTCGGGACGACGCTGTCCGGCAAGACCACGCTGATGCGGCTGATGGCGGGGTTGCTGCAGCCCAGTGCCGGCGAGATCTGGTTCGACGGCGGGAATGTCACAGGGCACCCCGTGCAGCGTCGCGACGTCTCGATGGTCTACCAGCAGTTCATCAATTACCCGAACCTGAGCGTCTACGAGAACATCGCCTCGCCGCTGCGCGTGGCGCGGTCCGCGGAGTCGCTGATTCGCCAGCGCGTGGGCGCGGCGGCCGAACTGCTTCGGCTCACGCCGTACCTCGACCGCAGGCCCGAGCAGCTGTCGGGCGGGCAGCAGCAGCGCACCGCGATCGCACGTGCGCTCGTCAAGGATGCGGCGCTGATCCTGTTCGACGAGCCGCTGGCCAATCTCGACTACAAGCTGCGCGAGGAATTGCGCGAGGAATTGCCCCGCCTGCTGGGCGACCGTCGCTGCGTCGTCGCGTACGCGACGACCGAGCCGGTCGAGGCGCTGCTGCTCGGTGGCCACGTCGCGACCCTGCACGAGGGCGCGATCACGCAGTTCGGGCCGACGGCCGAGGTCTACCGCCGTCCCGCCGACCTGCGCACCGCACAGGTGTTCTCCGATCCGCCGATCAACCTGGCCCCGGTCCGCAAGGTCGCCGGGCGATGGCTGCTCGACGCCGCCGGCGAGGGCACGGCGGTGCAATGGCCGGTGACCGAATCACAGGGTGCGCTCGCCGACGGCGACTATCGGCTCGCGCTCCGGCCGCACCACCTGCGGATCGACGGCGCGCAGGCCGGCGCGCTTCCCGTCCGGATCGCGGGTCGGGTACGGGTCGCCGAGATCTCCGGATCCGAGAGCGTCGTGCACGTCGACTGCGGCGCACTGGCGTGGGTCAGCCAGACGCAGGGGGTCGTGCGCTACGACGTCGGCGACGCGATCGGCGTGGCCTTCGATCCGGCGCAGGCGCTGCTGTTCGATGCTGCGGGCCGACTCGCGCAGGCCGGCTGACCGCGAGGACGCCGTGGCGACGATCCGTCTCGAGAACCTGCGGCACAGCTACGCCACCAACCCGGCGAGCGACGCCGACTGGGCGCTGAAGCGCATCGACCTGACCTGGGACGATGGTGGCGCGTACGCGCTGCTCGGGCCGTCGGGCTGCGGCAAGACGACGCTGCTGAACCTGATCTCTGGCCTGCTTCGGCCCACCGAAGGACGGATCCGCTTCGGCGAGCGCGACGTGACCGACGCGCCGCCCGATGCGCGCAACATCGCGCAGGTCTTCCAGTTCCCGGTCGTCTACGACACGATGACCGTCTACGACAATCTGGCGTTCCCGCTGCGCAATCGGGGAATGCCGGAGCGCGAGATCGCGCCCAGGGTCGCGGCGCTGGCGGAGATGCTCGATCTCGGCGCAATGCTCGGACGGCGCGCCTCGGGCCTGACCGCCGACGGCAAGCAGAAGATTTCGCTCGGGCGCGGACTCGTTCGACCGGACGTGAACGTCGTGATGTTCGACGAGCCGCTGACGGTGATCGACCCGCACCTGAAGTGGACGCTGCGCTCCAAGCTCAAGGAACTGCACCAGCGCGTGCGCTCGACGATGATCTACGTGACGCACGACCAGACCGAGGCGATGACCTTCGCCGACCGGGTGGTGGTCATGCACGACGGCACCGTCGTGCAGTCGGGCACGCCGGTCGAGCTCTTCGAGCGGCCGCACCACACCTTCGTCGGCCATTTCATCGGGTCGCCGGGCATGAACGTGCTGCCGTGCACGCTGGACGGCGACGTGGCCGTGGTCTTCGGCGAGCGGCTCGCGCTCGCGCGTACGACCGTGGCGGCCGGCGGCGCAAGCACCGAAGTGGGCGTGCGGCCCGAGTTCGTCCGGCTGGCCGATCGGGGGATGGCAGCGCGCGTCGTCCGGATCAGCGACGCCGGGCGGCACCGGATCGTCGAGACCGTGGTCGGTCGCGTCGACGGCGGCGGCGCCGGCGACTCGGCGCGGGTGCGGCTCCTGATCGACGAGGCCCTGCCGGTCCCGGCCGGCGAGGTCCGCCTGGCGTTCGATCCCGCGCACACGCACCTGTACGTCGACAGCTGGTTGGCCGGGGCATGAGGGCCGCCCGCAGACCCGCACTATCGGGAGGACGCGCCGGATGAGCGCCAGGACGCAGAACCAGAAGGCATGGTGGCTCGTGCTGCCGGTGGTGGTGCTGGTGGCCTTCAACGCGGTGATCCCGCTGATGACGGTCGTGAACTACTCGGTCCAGGAGACCTTCGGCAACAACCAGTTCTTCTTCGAGGGCGTGAAGTGGTTCGAGCAGGTGCTGAACTCGCCCCGGTTTCACGCCGCACTGTACCGGCAGCTGCTCTTCACCGCCACGATCCTCGCGATCGAGGTGCCGCTCGGCGTCGCGATCGCGCTCGCGATGCCGCGCAAGGGCCCCTGGGTGTCGGTGTGCCTCGTGCTGATGGCGATGCCGCTGCTGATCCCGTGGAACGTCGTCGGCGCGATGTGGAATATCTTCGCGCTGCCCGACATCGGCCTGCTCGGGCGTGGCCTGAACGCCCTCGGCGTGGGCTACAACTTCACCCGGCAGCCCGGCGCCGCGTGGGCGACGATGGTCGCGATGGACGTCTGGCACTGGACCTCGCTGGTCGTGCTGCTGGCGTACGCCGGCCTGAGCTCGATCCCGGACGCCTTCTATCAGGCGGCCAAGATCGATGGTGCGTCGGCGTGGTCGGTGTTCCGCTACATCCAGCTGCCGAAGATGAAGCGGGTGCTGACGATCGCCGTGCTGCTGCGATTCATGGACAGCTTCATGATCTATACCGAACCGTTCGTGCTCACCGGTGGCGGGCCGGGGAATGCGACGACGCTGCTGTCGATCGACCTCGTGAAGGTTGCGCTGGGGCAGTTCGACCTCGGTCCGGCCGCCGCGATGTCGCTGATCTACTTCCTGATCGTGCTGCTGCTGTCCTGGGTCTTCTACACGGTGATGACGCGCGACGACGAGGCATGAGATGAGACGCTTCAAGCCCCTGGTGCCGTTCCTGTACATCGTCTTCCTGTTGCTGCCGATCTACTGGCTGGTCAACATGTCGTTCAAGAGCACCAACGAGATCCTCGGCACCTTCACGCTCTGGCCGCGCGACTTCACGCTGGCGAACTATCGCAAGATCTTCACCGATCCGACCTGGTACAACGGGTACCTGAACTCGCTGCTGTACGTCTGCATGAACACCGTGCTGTCGGTCGGCGCGGCGCTACCTGCCGCCTACGCGTTCTCGCGCTACCGCTTCATGGGCGACAAGCACCTGTTCTTCTGGCTGCTGACGAACCGGATGGCGCCGCCGGCGGTGTTCGCACTGCCTTTCTTTCAACTGTACTCGGCCGTGGGTCTGTTCGACACGCATGTCGCGGTCGCGCTCGCGCATTGCCTCTTCAACATTCCGCTGGCGGTGTGGATCCTCGAAGGGTTCATGTCCGGCGTGCCGCGCGAACTCGACGAGACGGCGTTCGTCGACGGTTACCCGTTCTGGCGGTTCTTCGTCAGGATCTTCGTGCCGACCATCGCTGCGGGCATCGGCGTCGCGGCCTTCTTCTGCTTCATGTTCTCCTGGGTCGAACTGCTGCTGGCAAAGACGCTGACCTCGGTGGTCGCCAAGCCGATCGCGGCCACCATGACACGCACTGCAAGCACCTCTGGCTACGAACTGGGTCTGCTGGCGGCCGCCGGTACGCTGACCATCGTGCCGGGCGCGATCGTGATCTGGTTCGTGCGCAACTACATCGCGCGAGGCTTCGCGCTCGGGCGTGTCTGACGCGCAGGAGGCGTGATGGGACTGGGCTGGATGTCGTGGACCTGGCAGACCGCGCTTTTCTTCGGCGCGATCGGGCTGGCACTCGTCGGCATGGTGCTGTGGGAGCGTCGCTCGCCCGGCGGCGGTGCGCGGCGCGGCGTGCTGACGCTGGTCACCACCCGTGGCGACCGGCTCTTCATCTCCCTGCTCGGCGCGGCCTTCATCCACCTGGGCTGGCTGGGCGTGTTCGGCACGCCGCTGTACGCGGCGAGCGCCTTGTCGCTGGTCTACGCGCTGGCCGTGTTCCGTTGGGTATGATCGGCAGGCAGCCACTGCGTCGTGCCGATCGCGACGGCTGCACCGTACACGACAGGAGACCCGGATGAGCAGTGGCCACGTGCTCGCGATCGACCAGGGAACGACGAGTTCGCGCACGATCGTCTTCGACGCGCGGTTTCGCGCGGTTGCGACCGCCCAGCAGGAGTTCCCCCAGCACTTTCCCGATTCGGCCTGGGTCGAGCACGAGCCGGAAGACCTCTGGCAGACGACGCTGACGACGGCACGCGAGGCGCTTGCGCGCGCCGGCCTGGCGGCGGCCGACATCGCCGCGATCGGCATCACGAACCAGCGCGAGACGACGCTGGTATGGGACCGGCGGACCGGGCGCGCGATCGGCCCGGCGATCGTCTGGCAGGATCGGCGCACCGCGGCGCGCTGCCAGGCGCTCCAGGCGCAGGGCGTGCAGGCGCTCGTGACCGAGCGCACCGGCCTGCTGCTCGACCCGTATTTCTCGGCCACCAAGATCGCGTGGCTGCTCGACGAGGTGCCCGGCGCGCGCGCGCTCGCGGATGCCGGCCACCTCGCGTTCGGCACGGTCGACAGCTGGCTCGTCTGGAAGCTGACCGGTGGCAGGCGGCACGTGACCGACGCGACGAATGCGTCGCGTACGCTGCTGTTCGACATCGCGCGCCAGTGCTGGGACGACGAGCTGCTGCGCGTGTTCGGCGTACCGGCATCGATGCTGCCCGAGGTCCTCGACTGCGCAGGCGATTTCGGCAGCACGGACGCCGCCCACTTCGGCGCGCCGATCGCGATCCGCGGGGTCGCCGGCGACCAGCAGGCGGCGACGCTCGGACAGGCATGCTTCGAACCCGGCATGCTGAAGGCCACCTACGGCACCGGCTGCTTCGCCGTGCTCAATACCGGCGAGACGCGCGTCCGCTCGCGCAACCGCCTGTTGTCGACCGTCTGCTGGCGCCTCGGCGGGCGCACGACCTACGCGCTCGAGGGCTCGATCTTCGTCGCCGGCGCCGCGGTCCAGTGGCTGCGAGACGGGCTCGGCGTGATCACCGATGCTGCGCAGACCGGCGCGATGGCCGACGCGGCGGATCCGGCGCAGACGGTCGTGCTGGTACCGGCATTCACCGGCCTCGGCGCACCGCACTGGGACCCGGACGCGCGCGGCGCGCTGTTCGGGCTCACCCGGGCGACCGGCCCGCGCGAACTCGCGCGCGCGGCGCTGCAGTCGGTCTGCTTCCAGACCCGCGACCTGCTCGACGCGATGCATCGCGACCTCGCGGCGGACGACGGTGCGATGTCTCCGGCCGGCACGGTGCTGCGGGTCGACGGCGGGATGGTCGCGTCGGACTGGACGATGCAGCAACTGGCGGATCTGCTCGACGCGCCGGTCGACCGGCCGGCGGTCCTCGAGACGACCGCGCTCGGCGCGGCATGGCTCGCAGGCATGGCGGCCGGCGTCTGGCCTGACCAGCAGGGGTTCGCGCGGCAATGGCGACTGGAACGGCGCTTCGAGCCGTCGATGCCGGCCGGTACGCGGGAACGCCTGCTGGCCGCTTGGCACGATGCGGTGAGGCGCACCTTGACATGAAAGGCGGCTCGGGTCGCGGATCGGGCGTCAACCGATCGTGGCGGCGGCCCGTTCTATCGAGCGTCTGCCCTGCAGACAGACCGATTCTCCTAAGACGACTATCTGTCTTGCGCCGCGCCGTTTCGACCGATCCGGCGCGGTTTTTTTTGCCGGCGCCCGGCGATCTCGTTGCCCGGGCCCGGGCGCGCTTGCGGGGCGCGCCCGGGGTGCGCCGCGCCTTCGTGTCCCTATAATGCCCGGGCGGGCCTCTAGCTCATGCCTGGTTAGAGCAGCGGACTCATAATCCGTTGGTGCCGGGTTCGACTCCCGGGGGGCCCACCACGCGCCATGGGCGCGCTGCCGGGGTTGCGCGGATCGCGAACACCCCTTCACCGGTGCGACGGACGGGTTACACTCGGAAACCGTCTGGAACCCCCGCATGTTTCGCAGTCTCCCTGTCGTCTCGACCACAGGCGCGCCCGAACGCCGACGCAGCTCCCGCGGGCTCCGGTCGGCCGGTGGCTGGCGCAGGGCGGGCATTGGGGCGGCCGCCGTCCTGGGCGTGCTGCTCGCGGTCTTCTTCGCGCTGCCGTCGCTGCTCGCCTGGCATCTGCACCGGCGCATCGGGCCGCCGCCGCCGCCGCTGAACGCGCAGTCGCAGGCGCTGCACTCGAGGCTCGACGTCGTCGACCTGCATGCGGACAGCCTGCTGTGGCAACGCGACCTGCTCCAGCGCGGCATCACCGGCCACGTCGATGTGCCGCGGCTGACCGACGGCAACGTCGCGCTGCAGGTGTTCTCGGTCGTCACGCAGGTGCCGTGGGGGGTGAAGCTCACCGGCAACGGGGACAGTTTCGATCTCGTCACGCCGCTCGCGATGGCGCAGTTCTGGCCGCCCGCCACCTGGTTCGACCGGTACGCACGCGCGTTGCACCAGGCGACCCGGCTTCGCGAGCTGATCACCGAGGCGCCCGGCAAGCTGCTGCCGGTGAAGTCGAAGTCCGACGTCGATCGGCTGACGCTCGCCCGCTCGCAGGCGCAGACGCACGGAATGACCCGGCCGGTCGGCGCATTGCTCGCCCTCGAAGGGGCGCAGGCGCTCGGTGACGACCCTTCGCGCATCGACGGGCTCTACCAGGCCGGCTTCCGCATGGTGTCGCCCACCCACTACACCGATACCGCGTTCGCCGGATCGGCGCACGGCCGCACGCACGGGGGCCTGACGCCGGCGGGGCGCGACCTGATCCGGCGCTCGCAGGCGAAGGGCATGATCGTCGACCTCGCGCATGCGTCGGAGCAGACGATCCGCGACGTGCTCGCGATGACGCGGGCGCCGGTCGTGGTGTCGCACACCGGTCTGAAGGGGACCTGCGACAGTCCGCGCAACATCGGGGACGACGCGTTGCGCAGCATCGCGGCGACCGGCGGCGTCGTCGGCATCGGCTTCTGGCGCGAGGCGGTCTGCGACACCTCGGTCGAGGCGATCGCGCGCGCGATCCGCCACGGCATCGACGTCGCGGGCGTCGACCACATCGCCCTCGGCTCGGACTTCGACGGCGGGGTCGCGATGCCCTTCGACGCCGCCGGCTTCGCCCACCTCACGCAGGCGCTGACCAGCATCGGCCTGTCCGACGAGGACATCGCCAAGGTGAGCGGGGGCAACGTGCTGCGGGTGCTCGCCGAGGTGCTGCCGGACTGAGCCGCCATCCATCGGCGGCCCCCGGGCCATCAGGCCGGGACCGCCCACGGCTGGCGTTCTCGGTCTACACTAGCAGGTTATGCATTCACAAACAGTCGAGGCGCACCCGCAGGCAGACCCGGGCGCCGACGGCAGCGGCCCAGCGGGGCCGGCTGCCGAACTCCCCGCGGCCGCCGAAGCCACGACGCTCACCTTCGCCGACTTCGGCCTCGCGCCGCCGATCGTGCGTGCGGTGACCGAGATGGGCTACGTGGTGCCCACGCCGATCCAGGCGCAGGCGATACCGGTGGTGATGTCGGGCCGCGACGTGATGGGCGGCGCGCAGACCGGCACCGGCAAGACGGCCGGGTTCGCGCTGCCGATCATCCACGCGCTGCTGCCGCTCGCGAGCACCAGCACCTCGCCGGCGCGCCACCCGGTGCGCGCGCTGATGCTCGCGCCCACCCGGGAACTCGCCGACCAGATCGCCGTCAACGTCAAGGCCTACGCGAAGTACACGCCGCTGCGGTCCGCGGTGGTCTTCGGCGGCGTCGACATGAAGCCGCAGACGCAGGCGCTGCGCGAGGGGGTCGAGATCCTGATCGCCACCCCCGGCCGCCTCCTCGATCACGTCGAGCAGCGCACGGCGAACCTGTCGCAGGTGCAGCTGCTCGTGCTCGACGAGGCCGACCGGATGCTGGACATGGGCTTCCTGCCGGACATCCAGCGGATCATCAACCTGCTGAACAAGCAGCGGCAGAGCCTGATGTTCTCGGCGACCTTCTCCGACGAGATCCGCAAGCTCTCGAAGAGCTTCCTCAAGAACCCGCAGCTGATCGAGGTCGCGCGCCGCAATGCGCTCGCCGAGCACGTCGAGCAGTGCGTCTATCGCGTCGACTCGGAGGTGATGAAGCGGGCGGCGGTGGCGCAGCTGGTGCGCGAACGCGGGATCGAGCAGGTGATCGTGTTCACCAACACCAAGCTCGGCGCGAGCCGGCTCGCCCGCGAACTGGTCAAGGACGGCCTGAATGCCGACGCGATCCACGGCGACAAGTCGCAGCAGGAGCGCCTGCAGACGCTGGCGTCGTTCAAGGCGGGCACGATCAAGGTGCTGGTGGCCACCGACGTCGCGGCCCGGGGCCTCGACATCGCCGAGCTGCCCGCGGTCATCAACTACGACCTGCCGCATTCGCCCGAAGATTACGTGCACCGGATCGGCCGTACCGGCCGCGCGGGCGCGAGCGGCATGGCGCTGTCGCTGATGACCGAGAAGGACGAGCGCTATCTCGCCGACATCGAGAAGCTCGTGAAGCGCAAGCTGCCCTGCGAGGCGCTGATCGTGCGGCTGCCGCCGAGGGGCGAAGGCACGCGGTCCGCCCGCGCGCCCGAGCGCGGCTCGCGCGAGCGATCGCACGAGCGCCCGGCGGATCGGGCCGATCGCGCGGAGCGTGGCGAAGGCCGCGGCGGGGCGCGAGGCGGCGAGCGCGGGCGCGGCGGAGCTGCACGCCAGCCCGCCGCCGATGCCTTCTTCTTCAAGCCCTACGAGCCCGAGACGGGCGCGGGCGAGCGCGCCGAAGCGGCCGAGGCGCCGGCCGAAGCGCAGCGGGGCACGGCACGAAAGGGTCAGGCGAAGCTCGCGGTGCTGTTGGGCGGCAAGGTCCCGACCGCCGACGCGCCCAACCCGAACTGATCGCGCCAGCGCACGATCGCCGCGTCGAGCCAGCGCTCGGCGCTGTCGACCGGAAGGCCGTCGGTGCGCAGGCCGAGCACCTGCGCGGCGCGCGCCAGCGTCTCCGCCGGCGCGTCGAGCGCGACCGGGCGCGCGTCTTCGCTCTTGGAAAGCTTGCGCCCCTGCGAATCGACGACCAGCGGCAGGTGCAGGTAGCGAGGGGTCGGCAACCCGAGGGCGCGCTGCAGCATGATCTGCCGGCCGGTGCTGCCGAGGAGGTCGGCGCCGCGCACGACGTCGGTGATGCCGCTGGCCGCATCGTCGACGACGACGGCGAGCTGGTAGGCCCACAGGCCGTCGGCACGCCTGAGCACGAAATCGCCGCCGTGGCGCAACGGGTGCTGGCGCTGCTGGCCGAGCGCCCGGTCGTCGAATGCGACCGACTCGTCGTCGAGCCTGAAGCGCCACGCGCGTGCGCTGCGGCCCGCTGGCAGCCCGTCGCGACATCGGCCGGTATAGGTTAGCGGGTCGGCTGTCAGCGGGTCGGCCGTCAGCGGATCGGCCGGCGCGCCGGTTGCGCCGCCGCCGGGCCCTCCGCCGCCCCCGGCCGCGCCGTCGATCCCGGCTTTGCTGGCGGCGATCGCGATCTCGCGGCGGGTGCATCCGCATGGGTAGACCCGGCCCATGCCGCGCAGCCGATCGAGCGCGTGCTCGAAGCGGTCGACGTGGGCCGACTGGTACTGCACCTCGCCGTCGTGCGTCAGCCCGAGCGCGTGCAGCTGGGCGAGGATCGCGTCGAGCGCACCGGCGCGCTGGCGCGGCGGGTCGATGTCCTCGATGCGCAGGATCCAGCGACCGTCGTGGGCGCGGGCGTCGAGCCAGCTGGCGAGGGCGGCGACGATCGAGCCCCGATGCAGCGGCCCGGACGGTGATGGCGCGAAGCGGCCGACGTACCGGCCGGACGGCAGGCTCGGGGCGTTCGCTGGCGCATCGGGGCCGGACGCACAGGGCGCGCAGGGTGTGCCGGGTGCGGAGGTCGCGCCGGGCGGGCGACTCGCCGGCGTTGCATCGTCGAGGTGCATCGATCCAGACTACCATGCGGCGCGCACGGGCTTCACCCGGAGACCGCGTGCGCGCGAGGTTCATCGCCGACCCAGGGGTGCCAGCAGCATGAGCAGCGTCGTGATCGCCTACCACTCGGGCTACGGCCACACCCGTGCCGTCGCCGACGCGGTCGCGGAGGGCGCGAAGGGCGTGGCCGGTACCGCGGTGACCTCGCTGGACGTCTCGTCGATCGACGCCGGCGGCTGGGCGCGGCTCGCATCGGCCGACGCGATCGTGTTCGGCGCGCCGACCTACATGGGCGGGCCCTCCGCCGCGTTCAAGGCCTTCGCCGACGCCAGTTCGACCGTGTGGTTCACCCAGGGCTGGAAGGACAAGCTCGCCGGCGGCTTCACCTGCTCGGGTGCGATGTCGGGCGACAAATTCTCGACGCTGATGTACTTCATGACGCTGAGCCAGCAGCACGGGATGGTGTGGGTCGGCCTGGGCATGCTCCCGGCGGCCGAACCCGGCGACCCCGACGAGCTGAACCGGCTCGGGGCCTACGCGGGCGTGATGGCGCAGGCCGGCAACGTCCCGCCCGACCAGGAGCCGCCGCCGGGCGATCTCGACACCGCGCGCGCCTACGGCGCGCGCCTCGCGGGCTTCGCGAGGCGGCTCGCGATCGGCCGCCAGCCCTGAGGCGCCGACGCGTGGACCGGCGCGACGCGCAGGCGTCGTCCCGGACGGGTGGCGAGGACGGCGGCCGAGGCCGCGCCCGGCGGCGACGCGCTGCCGGTGCCGTCGTGCTGCCGCTGCCGCTGCCGATGCGCGGTAGCGCAGGCGTGTTCCTTGCGGCGCCTGCCGCCGATGACCCTCCTGTCCTTCCTGTTCGTCGTGACGAGCGGCCTCGTCGTGATCGCGACGCTCGCCCCGTTCTCCCGCCGGAAGGAATGGTGGGTGCGCGGTTGGGAGTTCCCACGCTTGCAGATCGCGGTGGCCGCGCTGGTCCTCAGTGCGCTCCTCGCGTGGCGCGAGCAGCTGGCGGGCCCGTTGTCGGTGCCGCTGCAGGTGGTGCTCGCCGGGTGCTTCCTGTGGCAACTCGCGTGGATCCTTCCTTACACGCGCCTCACGCGGCGGGAGGTGCGCCAGTCCAGGATCGTGCGGCGACGCGCATCGTCGGCGACGACGCGTGCGGGCGTTGCGACGGCCGGCCTCCACGCGGGTGACGCGTCCGGCGCCGTGGCGCCGGCCGATGTCGCGCCGGCCGACGCCGAAGGGCGGCTCAGGCTGATGAGCGTGAACGTGCTGATGCGCAATCGCGCGGCCGATCGGCTCCTCGGACTGGTCGAGCGTGTCGACCCGGACGTGCTGATCACCCTCGAGTCGGACGCGTGGTGGGAGCGACGGCTCGACACCCTCGATGCCCGCTACCCGCACGCCTGCAAGTGCCCGCTGGACAACCGCTACGGCATGCACGTGTATTCCCGGCTCGCGTTCGAGACCGCCGAGACGCGGTTCCTGATCGAACCGGGCGTGCCGTCGATGCGGCTGACGATCCGGCTGGTCGGCGGCGAGCGCGTGCGGCTGAACGTCGTCCACCCGACGCCGCCGAGTCCGACCGAGCGCGAGACCTCGCGCCAGCGCGATGCCGAACTCGTGATGGTCGGGCTCGAGGTGGTGGGGCTCGACATGCCGGTGGTCGTCGCCGGCGACCTGAACGACGTCGCGTGGTCGCGCACGACGCGCCGGTTCCGCAAGATCAGCGGGCTGCTCGACCCGCGGCGTGGCAGGGGCATGTTCAACACCTTCCATGCCGACTGGCCGGGCCTACGCTGGCCGCTCGACCACGTGTTCCATTCGTCGCACTTCGCGCTCGCCGAGATACGGCGCCTGCCACCGATCGGTTCCGACCATTTCCCGATCCTCGTGGACCTGCGGCTCGAGGACGCCGGCGCCGGCGCCGGTTCGTGACGCGGGCGCGGCGGGCGAACGAGACGCTGGGCACGCGCTTTGCGCTTCGGATGGATCGGCAACTTCGCCGACGGCATTCGAACCATCCGGACGCACTGGAGGACAAGCAATGGGATATTCAGACGATAACGCGGCGGGCGCGCCT
This sequence comes from Lautropia sp., assembly GCA_050248115.1. GTDB lineage: Bacteria > Pseudomonadota > Gammaproteobacteria > Burkholderiales > Burkholderiaceae_E > Lautropia. The sequence goes on along the minus strand of JBFWSZ010000001.1, from coordinate 192,287 downwards.
GGCACGACGTCGTCGTCGACCGGGTCGACGACGCATCGACAGTCGCCCGGATCGAGCGCGGCGCAGGGCGCCGCGCACCGCGGCGACAGCGGGCCCGACGCGGTCCGCCATGCGACGGCGGACATCGCCCGGGACCTTCGCGCCGCCGGCGCCGAGCAGGGCAAGGCCGCGCTCGAGCGGGTGCGCCACGGCGCCGACGAGGCGCTGGCCGAGGTCGGCGACAAGGCGGCCTCGCGCGTCGATTCGCTCGCCAGCACCGCGCGCGACCTGGGTCGAAGCCTGAAGGACAGCGACCAGCCGACGCTGGGGCGCTTCGCCGAGGAGGCGGCGTCGTCGATCGGCGCGGTGTCCGAGCGGCTGCGCAACGGCAACGTCGAGCAGCTGATGAGCGAGGCGCAGCGTCTGGCCCGCGCGAACCCGGGCCTGTTCGTGCTCGGCAGCGTCGCGATCGGCTTCGGGCTCGCACGCTTCCTGAAGGCGAGCGATAGCGGTACGTCGCGCGGACAGACGACGGGCGACGGGGGCTACGGGCGTCCCGGGGTCGACACGAGCGAGCGATTCGCGAGCGGCGCTGCCGCCACACACGGAGGACGACATGCCTACTGATACCAACACGCCTTTCGGCGCGACGCCGGGAAGCACGCCCGGACCCGATGCGACCGTACGTCCGCAGACCACCGGCGGCGGTACCTACGCGAGCGGCGCCGAGCGGCACGCTGCCGACCCCTTCGCGCAGGACGAGCGCCTCGGCTCGCAGCCGGGAACGCCACCGGTCACCGGTCTGTTCCGCAACCTGGTCGACGATCTCGGCCGGTTGGTCAGCATGGAGGTGCGCCTCGCGCGCGCCGAAGTCGGCCAGTCGGTCGCCCGTCTCAAGGGCGGGGTCGCTTCGGTGGCGGCCGGCGGCGCGGTGCTCTTCGCCGGCTGCCTGGTGCTGCTCGGCGCCGCCGTGCTGATCGTCGCGCAATTCGTCGCGTTGTGGATCGCCGCGCTGATCGTCGGCGTCGTGGTCGCGCTGATCGGGCTGGTGATGCTCCAGGCCGGTCGCAAGCGCTTCGAAGCCAATGCCTTCGTGCCTGAACGCACGATCGATTCGCTGCAGAAGGACCAGGACATGATCAGGAGGAAGTTGTAATGGCAACCCATTCGACCAACGGCGTCGATCGCGATCCCCGCGCGATCGAGCACGACATCGACCACATCCGCGGCCGCATCGGCAGCACGGTCGACGAACTCGAGGCGAGGCTCTCGCCGAACCACTTCATCGACCAGGCGATCCGCACGGTGCGGGAACACGGCGGCGAGGCCGCGGGCAACTTCGGCGCGATGGTCAAGCAGAATCCGGTCGCGCTGCTGATGGTGGGGGCTGGGCTGGCGTGGCTGATGCGCGGGCCCGGCGCCGCGAGCGCGGGTTCGTTCGCGGCGGGCGGTCATCGCCGCCGTGCGGGCGCCGCCGACGCGCGCTGGCCCTGGCCGAGCGCCGACGACCATCCCGGCGAGGCCGGCTGGCGTGATCGCACCGTCGCCGCGACGCACGCCGCCGGAGGCGCGGCGCAGGATACCCTGAGGCACGCGCGCGAGACTGCCTCGCAGACGCGAGATCGGATCGGCGGCGCGGCGTCTCGCGTGAGCGAGCGCGCGCGTCATGCGGCGGGTTCGCTGCAGGCGCGTGCCGGCGCCGCGACCGACACGGTGCGCGGCAGCTTGGCGTCGATGCGCGACGGCGCGTCGGATCTGGGGCAGGCGACGCGCCACGGGTACGAAGACCTGCGCGACGGCTTCGCGCGCCTGCTCGACGAGCAGCCGCTCGTCGTCGGCGCGGTCGGGCTGGCGGTCGGTGCGGCGATCGGCGGCATGGCGCCGCGGACGCGCCGGGAGGACCGCATGATGGGCGGCGTGCGGGACGACTTCCTGCGCCAGGCCGCCGACGAAGCCGCATCGCGCTACGACGCGCTTCGCGCGCACGTCGCGCAGGTCTCGGGCACCGACACGGCGCCCCGATCGGACGGATCCGACGACGCGCGCCGCACGGCACCGACGCCGGGCTCGCAGACGACACGCACCACATCGGCCTCGAGCGCGGCGACCGCGGCGGCCGGCGAGCCGCCGACGTCGGCGGGTGGCTCGCATCGGCCGGGTACCGCCGGTACGGTCGGCGAGGGGCCGGTCGGCGACGGTGCCGGGCGCGATTCGCGCGAGCGTGCCGCCGGCACCGCGAGCGGTGCGGGCATGGCCGTCGGCACGGCGTCGTCGCGTCCGGCGCAGCCCGCCGACGGCACCGGGCAAGGGAGAGTGATCTCGCCTTCCCACCACTGAGGCCCGCGGTGGGCCGGCTGCGCGTCGGGCGCTTCGTCCATAATGGCCGAAACCCGACCCGAGGAGACCGGCCGTGCCCACCACGCCCAACCCGTATCGCGCACTTGCCCGCGAGGCGGCGAATCACGTTCCACTGACCCCGTTGAGCCTGCTCGCGTGGGCCGCCGACGTGTTCCCCGAGCACCCCGCGGTCGTGCACGGCACGTTCCGCGTCGACTGGCGGGGCCTGCAGGATCGGTGCAGGCGTCTCGGTGCCGCGCTCGCGGCGCGCGACATCGGCGACGGCGACACCGTCGCGGCGATGCTGCCGAACACCCCACCGATGATCGAGGCGCACTACGGCGTCGCGATGGCCGGCGCCGTGCTGAACACGATCAACACGCGACTCGACGCGCGCACGATCGCCTTCATCCTCGGGCATTGCGGTGCCAAGGTGATGCTCGTCGACCGCGAGTACGCGCCGCTCGTGGCCGACGCGCTCGCGATCGTCGTGTCGACCGGCGGGCAGGCGCCGGTGGTCGTCGACTGCACCGACGCCGAGTTCGTCGCCGAGTGCGAGGCGGCGGGGCGGCCGCTGCCGGCGGCGATCGGCGAGCTGGACTACGAAGCGCTGCTGGCGCAAGGCGCCGACACGGCGTTCGAGCCGCAGATGCCTCAGGACGAGTTCGACGCGATCGGGTTGAACTACACCTCGGGCACCACCGGCGATCCGAAGGGGGTCGTCGTCCACCACCGGGGCGCTTACCTGAACGCGGTCGCGAACGTGCTGGCGTGGAGCCTGCCGCGACACCCCGTGTACCTGTGGACGCTGCCGATGTTCCACTGCAACGGCTGGTGCTTCCCGTGGACTCTGGCTGCGGTCGCCGGCACCAGCGTGTGCCTGCGCAAGGTCGACCCGGCACGGATCTTCGCACTGATCCGGGAGCACCGCGTGAGCCACTACTGCGGTGCGCCGATCGTGCATTCGACGCTGATCGACGCGCCGGCCGAGATGAAGGCGGGCATCGACCACCCGGTCGCGTGCATGGTGGCCGGCGCCGCGCCCCCGGCGGCGATGATCGCCGGCATGGAGGAACTCGGCTTCGACCTCACCCACGTCTACGGGCTCACCGAGGTGTACGGCCCGGCCGGTGCGTGCATCAAGCAGGCGTCGTGGTCGTCGCTGCCGCTTGCCGAGCGGGTCGCGCGCAACGCGCGGCAGGGGGTACGCTACCAGTTGCAGGAGGGCCTGACCGTCGTCGATCCGGTGACGATGCGCGAGGTGCCCCGTGATGGCCAGACGATGGGCGAGGTCGTGTTCAGGGGCAACATCGTGATGAAGGGCTACCTGAAGAACCCGGCGGCGACCGAGGCCGCGTTCCGCGACGGGTGGTTCCACACCGGCGACCTGGGGGTGCTCGACCCCGACGGCTACGTGAAGCTCAAGGACCGTGCGAAGGACATCATCATCTCGGGCGGCGAGAACATCTCGTCGATCGAGATCGAGGACGTGCTGTACCGCCATCCGGCGGTGCTCGCGTGCGCGGTCGTCGCTCGGCCCGATCCGAAGTGGGGCGAGACGCCACTCGCGTACGTCGAGCCGCGCAGCCACGCGGCGCCCGCGACCGACGCCGAGCGCGAGGCGCTCGCCGAGACGCTGATCGCGCACTGCCGCGAGCACCTGGCGAAGTTCAAGTGTCCACGCGAGATCCGCTTCGAGCCGATTCCGAAGACCAACACCGGCAAGATCCAGAAGCACCTGCTGCGCGCCCGCGCCGGCTCGGCCACCGCGATCGGCTGACGCGCCGGTCGCCGTCGGCGCGCGCGGTCGCTCAGTCGATCAGCAGCGCGACGATGAACACGCCGACCATCATGAACGCGAGCACCACCTTGGCGATCATCCCGAGCGCCATCCCGAGCCAGGTGGCGAGCCCGACGTTGCGCGCGCGGATCATGTCGCGTTCGAACAGGTACTGACCGACGATCGCGCCGATCAGCGGGAAGAACAGCAGTCCCCACAACCCGCTCAGGATGCCGAGCACCGTGCCGACCAGCGCGCCGAGCACGGCGGCGCGGCTCGCGCCGGCCTTCTTCGCGCCCATCGCGCCGGCGAGCGCGTCCAGCGCGATCGCGAGCACGCCGAGCAGGCCCACGAGCCAGATCGACAGGCTGCCGACGCGCGCGAAGTCGTCTATCCACGCGCCGAGCAGGATGCCGGCGAACACCAGCACGACGCCCGGCAGCATCGGCAGCACCGTGCCGGCGAGGCCGACGACGATCAGCAGCACGCAAAGGATCCACAGGGCAATGGTCATCGATGAGTCACTCGGTTGGCAAAGGCGTGTCGTACGGTCGGGCGATGCGCGTGATCATCGACATGCACCGGCGACATACCATAGCAGCATGCTCGAATTCAGCGCGATGATGAAGGGTATCGCGGCCGCGCTCGCGGCGTTCGCGAGCGCGGTCGCCGGTGTGGCCGTCGGGATCGGGGCGTGGCTGGTGCTCGCCTGGCTGATCGGCGTGGCGGTGGTCGCGATCGGCGCTCGGGAACGCGGACGCAACCCCGTCGGGTGGGCACTGATCGCGATGGTGCTGACGCCGCCGCTCGCGGTGCTGTCGCTGCTGGTCTTGCCGACGCACGCCGCCGAGCGAGAACGCCGGCTGGCGCTTGCCGGCCGCGACGGGCTCGCGATCTGCCCGGTCTGCGCGGAGGTGATCCGGGTCGAGGCGCTGCGCTGCCGCCATTGCGCGTCGGTGCTGCCGGGCGAGGGACTGCCGTCGCATTCAGGCGCGCTGCAGGATGCGCCGGTCGGCAAGCAGCTGATTCGCGAGCAGCGCGACGAGGATCAGCGCGCCGCCGGCTAGCGTCGCCGGCGCTGGCACTTCGCCGGCGCCCAGCCATGCCCACAGCGGCCCGAACACCACCTCGAGCAGCGCGAGCAGCGCCGTCTCCTGCGGCGTGAGCCAGCGGGTGGCGCGGATCATCATCGCGCAGGGCAGCCCGAGCTGGAAGACGCCGAGCCCGCCGAGCAGCAGCAGGTCCCGGCCGCTCGCCTGCAGCGGGAAGATCAGCGGCAGCATCGCGATGCACGAGAGCGTCGCGCCGATGAAGACGGCCGGCACCAGGTCGACGCTGGACCGCATCTTCTTCATCGCGACGAGGTTGATCGCGGCCGCGAGCGGCACCCCGGAGGCGACGAGCATGCCGACGAGGCTGGATCCTCGGCCGTCGTCGCTGCGCAGGCCATCGGCGACCATCCAGACGATGCCGGCGCCGGCCAGCACGATCGCCGCCCAGGTGCGCGGCGCGATCCGCTCGCCGAGCACGACCCACGCGAGCAGCGCGGCGACCAGCGGCGCAACGCTGAGCACGACCAGCGTCTTCGCGACAGTGGTGATCGTCAGCGCCACCATGAAGCAGGTGAACATGATCGCCCACATCAGCCCGCACAGCAGCCCGGCGCGGCCGGTGTCGGCGATCGCCCGCCACCAGTCTCGACCCCGGCTCGCGACGAGCAGGGCGAGGATGAACAGCGCGCAGGCGAGCGAACGCCAGAAGGTCAGTTCGAACCCTCCTGCTGCATCGAGGTGCCGCGTGACGACGCCGGCGCTGCTCCACAGCAGCGTGCACAGCACCATCGTCAGCACGGCGCGGGTGTGACGGGGGTCGCTCATCGAGGCGACGGCCGGATCTCCCGGGACGGGTACGCCTGGCGCCAGCTGCCTTCGCGCAGGTCGGGGCGCAGCGACACGCGCCGGTCGAACACGAAGCACTCGCCGCGCCAGTGCCGCCCGCCGACCGCCTCGAAATAGCCGAGGATGCCGCCGTCGAGCTGCACGACGTCGCCGATGCCCTGTTCCTCGAGCCACAGCGCGGCCTTCTCGCAACGGATCCCGCCGGTGCAGAAGGTGACGACCTTCCGGCCGTCGAGCGCGTCGCGCCGCGCGAGCAGCGCAGCGGGCAGTTCGGTGAACGACCGGATCCCCGGATCGAGCGCGCCCTCGAAGGTGCCGACGCCGACCTCGAACGCGTTTCGCGTGTCGACCAGCACGACCTCGCGGCCGTCGTCGTCTCGGCCGGCGTCGAGCCAGCGCGCGAGCGTCTCCGGTGCGACCGCTGGCGCGCGCGCGGCCGCAGGGCGCAGTGCAGGCCGGCCGAAGGTGATGATCTCCTTCTTCGACTTGACCAGCCAGCGCCTGAAGCTGTGCTCGCGCGACCAGCTTTCCTTCGTGGCCAGCGCCGCGAGCGCGGGCATCGCGCGAAGCTCGTCGACGAGCGCGCGCACGGCCGGCGCCTCGCCGCACGCGAAGAGGTTGATGCCCTCGGGCGCGAGCAGTACGGTGCCGCTCAGCCCGAGCGTCCGGCCGCGCCCGCGCAGGTGCGCGCGCAGCGCCTCGAGGTGCCGCGGATCGCCGAACGCGGGCTCGGGGCGGTCGGGCGACGCGGGTGTCGGATCGGGGTCGGCGCCCGGCGCGTCCCGGTCCGGCGGCGGCGCGACGAAGTGGTAGGCGGCGACGTTCAGCAGCATCGCCGGATTCTACGCGAGCGCGTCGGGCGGGCCGGTCGATCGCACCGTCCGTGCACCGGCCCCGGCCGCGCGGCGCACGCCGAGACGACGTGCGGCCCGGGGCGCTTGCACGCGACGCGCGGCGGGTGGCGTCGGGCGGCGTCGGGCCGGCGCACGGGCTCGTACAATGGCGCCTCGCGCGAGCGAGCCCGACCCGGGGCGATGCGACCGAGGCCCCATCCGATCCTGCCGATGACCGACACCGCTGCTGCCGACCCCGCCGCCCCCGGCGCCGACACCCCCGGCTTCGTGCACCTGCGCCTGCGTTCGGAGTACTCGATCTCCGACTCGATCGTGCGGCTCGATGCGGCGATCGCCGCCGCGCTCGCCGACGCGCAGCCCGCGCTCGCGCTGACCGATTCGGCGAACCTGTTCGGCTGGGTCCGGTTCTACAAGGGCGCGCGCGCGAAGGGCGTGCAGCCGATCTGCGGCGTCGACGCGTGGATCACGAATCCCGCCGATCGCGACCGGCCGCATCGCCTGCTGCTGATCGCCGCCAATGCGGCCGGGTACCGCAACCTCTGCGAACTGCTGTCGCGCGGCTGGCTCGAGAACGAGTACCGCGGCCGAGCCGAGATCGATCCCGGCTGGTTCACGCCGGCGTCGGTCGAAGGCCTGATCGCGCTGTCGGGTGCACACACCGGCGAGATCGGCCAGCTGCTCGAGGCCGGCGACCGTGCCGGTGCACAGCTCGCCGCCCGGCGGCTCGCGGCCGTGTTCGCCGACGCGTTCTACCTCGAGGTGCAGCGCACCGGCAGCCGCGAGTCCGAGGCGCTGACCCGAGAGACCGCGCAGCTCGCCGCGCGCTGCGGCCTCCCGCTGGTCGCGACCCACCCGATCCAGTTCATCGCGCGCGACGACTACCGCGCGCACGAGGCGCGCGTGTGCATCGCCGAAGGCGAGATCCTCGGCAACCCGCGACGGGTGCGCCGGTACACCGAGGAGCAGTACTTCCTGTCGCGTGCCGAGATGGCCGAGCGCTTCGCCGATCTGCCCAGCGCGCTCGCGAATTCGGTCGAGATCGCGCGACGCTGCAGCCTGACGCTGACGCTCGGACAGTCGCGGTTGCCGAACTACCCCGTGCCCGAGGGCATGAGCGTCGACGACTACCTGCGCGAGCTCGCCGCGAAAGGGCTCGCCGCCCGGATGCGGACCCTGTATCCGGACCCGGTCGAGCGCGACGCGCGCATGCCCCGGTACCTCGAGCGTCTCGCGATCGAATGCGACACGATCGTCGGCATGGGCTTTCCGGGCTACTTCCTGATCGTCGCCGACTTCATCGGCTGGGCGAAGGCCAACGACGTGCCGGTCGGCCCCGGGCGCGGTTCGGGCGCCGGGTCGCTGGTCGCGTTCTCGCTCGGGATCACCGACCTCGACCCGCTGCCCTACGCACTGCTGTTCGAGCGCTTCCTGAATCCGGAGCGGGTGTCGATGCCCGACTTCGACATCGACTTCTGCCAGGACAAGCGCGGGCGCGTCATCGAATACGTCCGCGCGAAGTACGGTGCCGACGCGGTCGCGCAGATCGCGACCTTCGGCACGATGGCGAGCAAGGCGGTGATCCGCGACGTCGGTCGCGTGCTCGACATGCCCTATACCTTCTGCGACCAGCTCTCGAAGCTGATCCCGGTCGTGCAGGCCAAGCCGCTGTCGCTCGACAAGGCGATCGAGGCCGAGCCGCAGCTCGCCGAGCGCGAGCGCAACGAGGAGGAGGTGCGCGAGCTGCTCGCGCTCGCGCGCCCGCTCGAGGACATCACCCGCAACGTCGGCATGCACGCCGGCGGCGTGCTGATCGCGCCGGGCAGGCTCACCGACTTCTGCCCGCTGTACAAGGCGCCGGGCACCGACTCGGTGATCAGCCAGTACGACAAGGACGACGTCGAGGCCGTCGGGCTCGTGAAGTTCGACTTCCTCGGCCTGCGCAACCTCACGATCATCGATCTGGCGGTGCGCTACGTCAACGAGCGTCGCGAGCGCGAGCAGCAGGCGCCGATCGACCTCGCGACGCTCGCCTTCGACGACCAGCGCGCCTACCAGATCCTGAAGGACGGCAACACGGTCGCGATCTTCCAGGTCGAAGGCGACGGGATGAAGAAGCTGCTGCGCAAGCTGCAGCCCGATCGCTTCGAGGACATCATCGCGGTGCTCGCGCTGTACCGTCCCGGCCCGCTCGGCTCGGGCATGGTCGACGACTTCGTGCTGCGCAAGCGCGGCCAGCAGACGATCGACTACTTCCACCCCGACCTGAAGGACTGCCTGGAGCCGACCTACGGCGTGATCGTCTACCAGGAGCAGGTGATGCAGATCGCGCAGATCATCGCCGGCTATTCGCTCGGCGGCGCCGACCTGCTGCGCCGCGCGATGGGCAAGAAGAAGGCGAGCGAGATGGCCAAGCAGCGCGCGACCTTCCTCGAGGGCGCCAGCGGCCGAGGCCACGACCCGGCACTCGCCGCGCAGCTCTTCGACCTGATGGAGAAGTTCGCCGAGTACGGCTTCAACAAGAGCCATACCGCCGCCTATGCGGTCGTCACCTACCAGACGGCTTGGCTCAAGGCGCACTATCCGGCCGAGTTCATGGCGGCGACGCTGTCCTCGGACATGGACGACACCGACAAGGTGCAGCTCTTCGTGCGCGACGCGCAGCAGAACGACGTCGTCGTCGACCTCCCCGACGTCAACGCGTCGGGCTTTCGCTTCATCCCGTGCGGCGAGCGACGGGTGCGATACGGCCTCGGCGCCGTCAAGGGCACAGGCGAGGCGGCGGTGCAGGCGCTGATCGCGGCGCGCGAGGCGGGGGGGCCGTTCCTCGACCTGTTCGACTTCTGCGAACGCGTCGACCGCAGGCTCGTCAACCGCCGCGCGATCGAGGCGCTGGTGCGCGCCGGGGCCTTCGACGCGATCGATGCCGATCGCGCGAAGCTGCTCGCGAACGTGGCCCGTGCGATGGAGGCGGGCGAGCAGAAGGACCGGGCGCGCGCCGCCGGCCAGAGCGCGCTGTTCGGCGAGCCCGACGCCGACGGGGGCGCGGTGCCGGCGCGCGAGTGGCTGCCGACCGCCCCGTGGGACGAGACGCGGCGCCTGCTCGAGGAGAAGGCCGCGCTCGGGCTCTACCTGTCCGGGCACCTGTTCACGCCGCACGAGCCCGAGATCCGGCGCTTCGTCAAGACCCGCCTCGCCGACCTCGGGCGCATCGTCGAGAACGCGTACGGCGCGCAGCAGGTGACGGTCGCCGGCGTCATCGTGTCGATCAGCGCGATGATGACGCGACGCGGCCGCATGACGCGGGTGATGCTCGACGATCGCAGCGCGCGCGAGGAGCTCGCGGTGTTCGCCGAGCAGTTCGAGCAGAACCGCGCGCTGCTCAAGGAGGACGCGCTGGTCGTCGTGCACGCGAAGGTCTCGAAGGACGAGTACAGCGGCGGATTCCGTTTCTCCGCCGAGCGCCTCCTCGATCTCGCCGGTGCGCGCGCCGAGCACGCGCGCGCGCTGCAGCTTCGGATGAACGGCGAGTCCGACGCGCGCCGGCTCGCCAGCCTGCTGCAGCACTACCGGATCGAGCCGCAGGCGCAGGGCTGCGGCCTGCCGGTCGAGATCGAATACCACAACAGCAGCGCCAACGTGCGCATGCGACTGGGCACCGACTGGGCCGTGCGCCCGGACGACGACCTGCTCGCGCAGCTGCGCGAATGGCTCACGCCGGAGGGCGTACGGTTGCAGTATCGATGAGCGCGGCCGACGGGACCGTCGCGGCACCGACGCTGGGCGACCGCGAACTGATCCGGCGCCTGCTCGGGCACCTGCGCCCGCACCGGCGGATGTTCGCGTTCGGCATCGTCGCGATGATCCTTACCGCGCTGACCGAGCCGGTGTTTCCGGCGATCATGCAGGTGCTGCTCGATCGCGGCTTCGGCGCCGGCGGCGACCCCCGCCTGATGTGGCTCGCGCCGCTGATGATCATCTCGCTCTTCGCCGCGCGCGGCGTGTTCACGTTCTCGATGAACTACGCGATGAGCCGCGTCACCAACCAGGTGCTCTTCGACCTGCGCCGCGACATGTTCGCCCGGCTGGTCGAGATGCCGAGCGGGTTCTTCTCGGCCAATCCGTCGGGCAACGTGATCGCCCGGCTCGTGACCGACGTGCAGAATGTCACCCAGACGCTGTCGGGCGTGCTGGTCGTGATGGTGCGCGATTCGGTCGTGATCGTTGGCCTCCTCGCGTGGCTGCTGTGGCTCGACTGGAAGCTCACGCTGTTCGCGCTGGTGCTGATCCCGATGATCGGGCTCGCGGTCGCGGCGTTCAGCCGACGGATGCGGCGGCTCTCGTCGGAGCACATCCGGTACACCGGCACGCTGACGAGCGTCGTCGGCGAGGCGATCCACGGCAATCCCGTGATCAAGGTGTACGGCGGGCAGGACTGGGAGCGGGGCCGGTTCGCGCAGGCATCGGCCAAGCTGCGAGACTTCGCGCAGCGCATGACGATCGCGAGCGCGCTGATCGTGCCGATCACCCAGCTGATGGCCGCCTTCGCCGTGTCCGCGGTCATCGCGTTCGCGCTGTGGCAGTCCCAGCAGCAGCAGACGACGGTCGGCGGCTTCGTCTCCTTCATCACCGCGATGCTGATGCTGCTCGCGCCGCTCAAGCACCTCGCCGACATCAACAGCCAGCTGCAGCGCGCGCTCGCCGCCGCGGACGCGGTCTTCCGGTTCATCGACGAGCCGGTCGAGCCGGACGCCGGCACCGTCGAGATCGACCGCGCGCACGGGCGGATCGACGTCGAGCAGGTCGTGTTCCGCTATCCCGGTGCCGAGACCGATGCGCTGGCCGGCCTCGACCTGTCGATCGCCGCCGGCGAGACCGTCGCGCTGGTCGGCACCTCCGGCGGCGGCAAGACCACGCTCGCCAACCTGCTGCCGCGGTTCCATCCGGTCAGCTCGGGCCGCATCTTGATCGACGGCGTGCCGATCGAATCGATGACGCTCGCGAGCCTGCGACGCCAGATCGCGTGGGTCGGCCAGAACGTGATGCTGTTCAACGACACGATCGCGAACAACGTCGCCTACGGCGGGCGGCGCGGCGCGAGCGAGGCCGAGGTGCGCGCCGCGCTCGACGCCGCGTGGCTCGGCGACTTCGTCGACGCGCTGCCGCAGGGCATGCACACGACGATCGGCGACAACGGCATCCGCCTGTCCGGCGGCCAGCGCCAGCGGCTTTCGATCGCGCGCGCGCTGCTCAAGGACGCGCCGATCCTGCTGCTCGACGAGGCGACCTCCGCGCTGGACAACGAATCCGAGCGGCAGGTGCAGGCGGCGCTCGACCGGCTGATGCGCGCGCGCACGACGCTGATCATCGCGCACCGGCTCTCGACCATCGAGAATGCCGACCGCATCGTCGTGCTCGCCCGCGGACGGATCGTCGAGTCCGGCACCCACGCCACGCTGCTCGCCGCCGGCGGCGTCTACGCGCGGCTTCACGCCGGCGGTGAACTCGAATGACCGGCGTGTCGCTGATCCTCACGACCTACAACCGGCCGGCAGCGCTCGGCGCGGTGCTCGCGAGCGCCGCGGCGCTCGACCCGGCACCCCTCGAGGTGGTCGTCGCCGACGACGGTTCGGACGGGCGTACGGCCGGCGTGATCGCGCGCGCGAGCGCGCGCTTCCCGGTGCCGCTGCACCACGTCTGGCAGCCCGACGACGGCTTCAGGGCGGCGGCCTCGCGCAACCGGGCGGCGGCGCACGCGAAGGGCGACCTGCTGGTCTTCGTCGACGGCGACTGCCTGCTGCGCCCGGGGCTGATCGGCGAGCACCTGCGTCTGGCCGAGCCCGGCTGGACGGTGGCCGGCAACCGGGTGCTGCTCGGGCAGGCGCTCAGTGCCGCGGTCGAGCGCGGCGATGCGGATCCGCTGGCGTGGCGCGCGGACGAATGGAAGGCGGCGCGCGCGCGCGGCGACGTCGGCCGGCTGTTCCCGCTGTCGACGCTGCCGGGGCACTGGTGGCGGCGACTGCGCGGGCGCCAGTGGCTGAGCTTTCGCACCTGCAACGCCGGCATCTGGCGCGAGGACTTCGTCGGCGTCAACGGCTTCGAGGAGCGGATCCGGGGCTGGGGCTTCGAGGATTCGGACCTGGTGATCCGGCTGCTGAACGCCGGCATCCGGATCAAGTCCGGCCGATTCGCGACTGCGGTACTGCACCTGTGGCACCCGGAGAGCCCGCGCGACGCGGCCGCGGCCAACCGACGTCTCGCGCTCGAGGCGTTCGCCGAGCGGCGCGTTCGCGCCGAGATCGGCCTCGCGGAGCGCGCAGCGCTCGGCAGCGCCGACTGGCACGCGCCGCCCGCGCCCGCGACATGACGCCGAGTCGGGCCGACCACGCGTCGACGCTGCTGTTCGCCACGCTGCTGGCGTCGGTGACGGTGCTGCCGAGCGTGAGCACCGGCCTGTTCATCCTGGCGGCGCTCTCCGGCATCGCCGCGCTCCGGTGGCGCGAGCACCCGCTGCGGGTGCGCGACGAGGCACGGCACGGCTGGCCCGACGTGCGCGGCTTCGCCTGGCCTGCGATCGCCTACCTCGGGCTCGCGGTGCTGCAGTACGCGCTGGGCATGACGGAGTCGACCGCCGTCGAGCGCCTGTTGCTGGGGGGCGGTGCGCTCGCATGGGCACTGTCCGGTTCCCCGCTGCGCGCAGGGGACATCCGCGCTCGCCTGCTGCCGGCCGCGGCGGTCGGCGCGGTGCTCGGCGCGTGCTATGCGGCGTTGCAGGTCTACTGGCTCGGCGCCGAGCGCGCGTACGGCCCGCTCGGGGTGGGTCCGATCGGGAACGGCGCGATCAAGTTCGGTGATCTCGCCGTCGTGCTCGCGTTGCTCTCGCTCGTGCTCGTCATCGACGCGCGTGGGCGCGCCGACCGGGTCTTCGGTTTCGCCGGTCTCGCGGGTGGCATGGCGATCGTCGCGCTGTCGGGCAGCCGCGGTGCGCTGATCGGCTTCGCGCTCGGCGCGGCCGGGCTGGCCTGGGCGTACCGGCACGGCTCGCGCCGTGCGCACGGCCCCGCGTACGCGGCCGGCGGCGGCGAGCACCCGGCGTCGGCCGGTACGACAGCCGGTACGACGGCCGGTACGACGGCCGTCGTGTCGCGCACGGCGACGCGGCGCATGTCGCTGCTGATCGCCGCCTCGGTGGTGCTGCTGATGTCGGTCGCGACCTTCACGATGTCGGCGCGCTTCGGCGAGATCGGCGCCCAGATCGAACGCTACGGCGAAGGCGACGCCCGGAGCCAGACCGGGCAACGGCTCGCGTTGTGGAGCGCCGCGCTTCGATCGGTGCCGCATGCGCCGCTGCTCGGCGTGGGCGTCAACCGCTTCGACCGGGAGATCGCGCGCCAGGTCGACGCCGGGCAAATCCCGGCGACGGTCGAGATCCTCTATCGGCACGTGCACAACGAGTACCTGTGCGCGTGGGCCACGCTCGGCGTCGGCGGCCTGCTGTCGTGCGTCGCGATGTTCGTGCTGCCGATCGCCGTCGCCGGGCGCAGGATCGCGCGCGGGCGCCAGACGCCGGCGACGCACGCTGGGCTGGCGGTCGCGATCGCGTTCGCGGCCTTCGCGCTCACCGACTGCCTGTTCGACCGTCAGATCACCTTCGTCGTGTTCTTCCTGCTCACCGCCTGGCTGATGCGCGTCGGCGGCGAGGACGCCGGCGCCGGCGCGCGGGGCGTGCGACGATGAGCGACGCACCCGATCGCCGGCTGTCGGTCGCCGTGATCACGAAGAACGAGGCGCACCGCATCGAGCGCTGCCTGCGCTCGGTCGACTTCGCCGACGAGATCGTCGTCGTCGATTCCGGCAGCACCGACGATACGGTCGCGATCGCGGGCCGCCTGGGCGCATCCGTGCTGGTGACGCCGGACTGGCCCGGGTTCGGCCCGCAGAAGAACCGTGCGCTCGCGCGATGTCGTGGCCGCTGGGTGCTGTCGATCGACGCGGACGAGGCGGTCTCCAGCGAGCTTCGCGCGTCGATCGAGGCGGTCGTGGCGGCCGGCGTGCCGACCGGCGCCACGCCACGCGGCTACTGGATCGACCGGCGATCGCGCTTCTGCGGCCAGGTGATGCGCCACGGCCTGTGGCGGGGCGATCGCGTGCTGCGGCTCTTCTGGCGCGACGCCGGGCGCTTCAGCGACGACCTCGTGCACGAGCGCGTCGTCGTCGACGGACCGGTCGCCGCGCTCGCCGGCCTGCTGCACCACGACAGCGTCGATTCGCTCGCCGATGCCCGCGACAAGGCCGAGCAGTACGCACGCCTCGGCGCCGTCCAGTTGCGCGCGCGAGGCCGGGGCGGTCGCGTGGCTGCGTGGACGCACGGCGGCTGGACCTTCGTGCGCGGCTACCTGTTCAAGCTCGGCGTGCTCGACGGGCGCAACGGCTTCGCGCTCGCCTGGTACTCTGCACTGGGTACCTACCTGCGCTACCGGTGGGCAGGGCTGCCGGGCGCGCCCGCACCGGCGAGTGCCCCCACCGCTGCCGATCCATCCCGACCCGGAGGAGAATCATGACCGATCCCGACAGACCCGCGCAGCCGATGCCGCCCGCCACCGCGCCGAAGGTGCAGCCCGTCGCCGACCGCTATCCTCACGCCACGCTCGCCGGTCTGCCGGACGACGTCCGCGTGCGGATCGAGGCGGTGCAGGACAAGGCGGGATTCGTGCCGAACGTGTTCCTGAAGCTCGCGCGCCGGCCGGCCGAATTCCGCGCGTTCTTCGACTATCACGACGCGCTGATGCTCAAGGAAAGCGCGCTGAGCAAGGCCGAGCGCGAGATGATCGTCGTCGCCACCAGCGCGGCCAACCAGTGCCTGTACTGCGTCGTCGCGCACGGCGCGATCCTGCGCATCTACCAGAAGGACGCGCTGATCGCGGACCAGGTCGCCGTCAACCACCGCAAGGCGGCGATCACGCCGCGCCAGCACGCGATGCTCGACTTCGCGCTGAAGGTCGCGACCGACTCGGCGCGGCTGTCGGACGACGATCACGCGGCATTGCGCGAGCACGGTTTCGACGACGAGGCGATCTGGGACATCGCGGCGATCGCGGCGTTCTTCGCGCTGAGCAACCGCATGGCGAACTTCAGCCACATGATGCCGAACGCCGAGTTCTACGCCATGGGGCGCGGCCGCTGATCGCCGCGCCGGCGCCGGCGCGGCGGCCTTACCATGCGCCGTGTCGGCCGCGAGCGCGCGCCGGACCGTTTTTCCTGTCGGGAGAGTGATCGATGAGCTTTGCAGCCGGCCCGTCCCCGGACGGCCCCTTCATGACGGGTGACCGCGCCGCACCGGGCGCCCCCGACGACCGCGCGACAGCGGGTTAGCGCGACATGGCCGAACGTTCGTTTGCCCGGGAGGTCGAGCAGTTGCGCGCGCCGCCGGGAACCGAGTTCCGCGGCGAAGGCATCCTGGCCGTCACCAAGGCGCTGCTCGAATGCGGCGTCGGCTACGTGACCGGCTACCAGGGATCGCCGATCTCGCACCTGATGGACGTGCTGTCCGACGCCCAGCCGATCCTGCGCGAGCTCGGCGTGTACTTCGAGCCGGCGGCGAGCGAAGCCGCGGCCGCGGCGGCGCTGTCGGCGTCGGTCCACTATCCGGTGCGCGGGGCGGTGACCTGGAAGTCGACGGTCGGCACCAACGTCGCGAGCGACGCGCTCGCGAACCTCGCGTCCGGCGGCGTCACCGGCGGCGCGCTGATCATCGTCGGCGAAGACTACGGCGAAGGCTCGAGCATCATGCAGGAGCGCACGCACGCATTCGCGATGAAGTCGCAGATGTGGCTGCTCGACCCGCGGCCGCACCTGCCGTCGATCGTGCAGGCGGTGCACGACGGCTTCGCGTTGTCCGAGGCGACGCACACGCCGGTGATGCTCGAGCTGCGGATTCGGTCGTGCCACCTGCACGGGCGCTTCACGACCCGCGAGAACCGCCGTCCGGCGTTCAGTCTGAAGGACGCGCTCGAGAACCCCCGGCGCGACGTCGACCGGATCGTGCTGCCGCCCGCGTCGTTCCTGCACGAGCGCGAGAAGGTCTCGCAGCGATGGCCCGCCGCCGTTCGGTTCATCGCCGAGCGCGGGCTGAACGACCTCGTCGACGGCGAGCTCGGGCACATCGGCGTGATCACGCTCGGCGGGCTGACCAACAACGTGCAGCGCGCGCTGCACCTGCTCGGCCAGGCCGATCGCTTCGGCGATGGGCGGGTGCCGCTATACGTGCTGAACGTCGCGTATCCGCTCGTCGAGGCCGAGGTGCTGCGGTTCTGCGACGGCAAGAAGGCGGTGCTGGTGATCGAGGAAGGGCAGCCCGACTTCCACGAGCAGAACCTGCACGCGATCCTGCGACGAAACGGCGTGGACACCGTGCTCCACGGCAAGGACCTGCTGCCGATGGCGGGCGACTACACCGTGTCGGTGCTTCGCGACGGCCTTCGGGCGTTCATCGAACGGCATCACCCGGCCGCGTTCGCGAAGCCGGTCATGGTCGACCTGCCGCGTCCACGCGCGGCGACGGCCGGCGCGAAGGCCGGCGCGGCCGACCCGCGCGATGCGGCCCACGCCGACGAAGCCGGCGAAGCCACCGCAGCGACCGAAGCCACCGCAGCGACCGAAGCCATCGCAGCCACCGCAGCCACCGACACGCCGGAAGCCGCCGCGGCCGCCCGGACCGCGCTGGCCGCGCTGCTCCCGCCGCGCCCGCCGGGGCTGTGCGTCGGGTGCCCCGAGCGGCCGATCTTCTCGTCGCTCAAGCTTGCCGAACGCGAACTCGGCGCGCACCACGTGTCCTCGGACATCGGCTGCCACCTGTTCTCGATCATGCCGCCGTTCGACCTAGGCGCGACCACGATGGGTTACGGGCTCGGCGCGTCCAGCGCGTCGGCGTTCAACGCCGGCAAGCAGCTCGGCGCCGGCCGTCGCTCGATCGCGTTCATGGGCGACGGCGGCTTCTGGCACAACGGGCTGACCTCGGGCATCGCGAACGCCGTGTTCAACCGGCACGACAACGTGTTCGTGATCGTCGACAACAACTATTCGGCGGCGACCGGCGGACAGGACCTGCCGTCCTCGCGCAACGACAACGCCAACCGCAGCACGATGCACCCGATCGAGCAGGCGGTGCGCGGCGTCGGCGTGCAGTGGGTCCGCACGATCAGGCGCACCTACGACGTCGCCGCGATGCGCGGCGCGCTGAAGGAGGCGCTGTCGAGCCCCGAGTCGGGGCCGAAGGTGGTGATCGCGCAGAGCGAGTGCATGCTCAATCGGCAGCGCCGCGAGAAGCCGCGCTTCGCGGCGGCGGTCAAGGCCGGCGAACGGCAGGTCCGGGAGCGATTCGGCGTCGACGCGGCGATCTGCTCGGGCGACCACGCATGCATGCGCGTCTCCGGCTGCCCGAGCCTCACGCTCGCGCCGAGCGGCGACGCGCTCAAGCCGGACCCGGTCGCGCAGGTCGACGAGCACTGCGTGGCCTGTGGACACTGCGGCGAGGTCGCGGACGCGGCGGTGCTGTGCCCGTCGTTCTACAAGGTGCACAAGGTGCACAATCCGACGGCCCTGGACCGCTGGCGCGCCGCGTGGCGCGCGCGCGTCGTCGGCTGGCTGCAGCGACGCCGCGGCAGCGAGCTCGCGCTGTACGGCCCGGAGCGCGCGGCGTGAACGCGCTTCAAGAACGCGCGAGCCCGGGCGCAGCAGCGGCCTCGCCGGTGCGCTCGATCCACGTCGCGGTGATGGCGCTCGGCGGGCAGGGCGGCGGCGTGCTCGTCGACTGGATCGTCGACCTGGCCGAGCACGCCGGCTGGACCGCGCAGGCGACCTCGGTCGCGGGTGTCGCGCAGCGCACCGGCGCGACGATCTACTACGTCGAGCTGGTCGAGCCGACGCCGGGGCACGAGCCCGTGATGGCGCTGATGCCGGTGCCCGGCGACGTCGACGTAGTGATCGCGGCCGAGCTGATGGAGGCGGGGCGGGCCGTCGAGCGCGGCTTCGTGACGCCCGGGCGCACCGTCGTGGTGGCCAGCAGTCACCGGACCTACGCGATCCAGGAGAAGATGACGCCCGGCGACGGCATCGCCGACGGCGCGGCGGTGCTCGAGCTCGTGCGCCAGCGTTCGCGGCAGCTGGTGATCGACGACATGCAGGCGCTGGCGCAGCGCCACGGCAGCGTGATCTCGGCGAGCCTGTTCGGCGCGCTCGCCGGCAGCGGTGCACTGCCGTTCCCGACGGATGCCTTCGAGGCCGTCGTCGAGCGCAGCGGCATCGGTGTCGCCGCGAGCATCGCCGCACTGCGCGCGGCCGCCGGCCTCGCTCGGTCGCCGTCGTCGGCGCGCTCCGCTTCGCCGCAGTCGTCGTCAGCGCAGGTGTCGTCGACGCCGCCGTCGCCGCCCGGCGGCGCACGCGAGACCGCGCCGCGCCCGCTGCCCGAGCGTGCCGCGACACCGGCGCTGCAGCCGCTGGTCGAGCGGATCCGGACCGAGTTCCCGCTGCCCGCGCGGGACTGGCTCGGCGAGGGGCTCGCCCGTGTCGTCGACTTCCAGGATGCGCGTTACGGCAGCGAATACCTCGACCGGGTCGCGCGGATCAGCGCCCGCGACGACGGGAGCCAGGGCCACGCGCTGAGCATCGAGGCCGCGCGCTGGATCGCGGTCGCGATGAGCTACGACGACCTGATCCGCGTCGCCGACCTGAAGACCCGGCCGTCTCGCGGGCTGCGCGTGCGCGCCGAGATCGGCGCGGCGCCGGCGGATGTCGTCGGTGTCGAGGAGTATTTCCACCCGCGCCTGGAGGAGGCGATGGGCGCGCTGCCGGTCCGCCTCGCCGACCGGCTCGACGCGAGTCCGCGACTGAAGGCGCGGCTCGCTCGCCTGCTCGACCGCGGCCGTCGGATCCACACGCACACCGTTCGCGGTCATCTGCAGCTTCGGCTGGTCGCGGGCCTGCGGCGCTGGCGCCGCGGCAACCGGCGTCACGCCGAGGAGACGGCGCACATCGACGCCTGGCTCGCCGGCGTCGAGCGGGCGCTCGCGGTCGATCCGGCGCTCGCGATCGAGCTGCTGCGCTGCCGTCGGCTCGTCAAGGGCTACAGCGACACGCATGCGCGTGGCACGAGCCGCTTCGATCGGCTCGTCGCGATGGGGCTCGAGCGTCTCGGCAGCCCCGACGCGGCGGCGACGATCGCCGCGCGCCGCGCGGCGCTGCTGCGCGACGCGGAGGCGATGCCTTAGGGCCGGTTCACGCGTCGGAAGCCGCGCGCCGGACGCCTCGCGCCGGACGCGGCGGCCCGGCCTCGGTACGCCGCCGCGCCGGCGTCAGTACGCGAGTCGCGCGTACCAGGTCTTCTGTGACGCCTCGCGCGCCTCGCGCAAGGTGCGGATGCCCATCGCCTCGAGCAGCGGGATCAGGCGTAGCAGCACCTGCGCGGTGACCAGCGCGTCGCCGAGCGCGGTGTGGCGGCCGACGACGCGGATGCCGAAGCGCTCGGCGATCTCGTCGAGCCGGTGCGACGCCTGGTTCGGATGGACGACCGCCGACAGCAGCAGCGTGTCGAGCACCGGCTGGCGGAACGCGATGCCGGTCGCCTGCTCCTGCAACTGCAGGAAGCGCATGTCGAACGCGGCATTGTGCGCGACCAGCACCGAGTCTTCGGCGAAGCGGTGGAAGGCCGGCAGGACGGCGGCGATCCTCGGCTTGCCCGCGACCATCTCGGGGGTGATGCCGTGGATCGGGATCGACGCGGGCGGGATTGTCCGGCCCGGGTCGACCAGCTGCTCGAAGCTCTCCTGGAAGCGGATGCGCCCATTGACGATGCGCGCGGCGCCGATCTGGATGATCTGGTCGCCCGCCGCCGGCTCGAGGCCGGTCGTCTCGGTGTCGAACACCGTGAAGGTCAGCCCGGCGAGCGGCCGCTCGTCGAGCGCCGCGTCGGTGAGCACCGTGTCGAATAGGTCGAAGTCGAAGTATTCCGGCCGCGCGTCGGTCGGCGAAAGGGGAGCGGCCGGCGCCGGCCTGCCGTCGTCCAGCGGAAGGCTCAGCCGCAGGCACGCCTCGTGGCGGGCGCGGTCGCGCACGAAGCCGAGCTGGCCGCCGTGGCGCGACACGACGTCGCGCACCGTCAGCGGCGACGATGTGGCGCCGAGCCGCATCGGATCGAGCTCCCAGGTCATCACGGTCTCGGTGCTCATCGCGCGCCCGCTCCAGGCGAGCTCGAGGTGCGCCTGGGCGGCACCGGGCGTCGCGCCGCCCGGCGCCGCGCCTTCGTCCGCCGGTCCGTGGTCGCGGCGAAAGCGAAGCCGGAGGGTGCGGACGCCGAACTCGTCGACCACCCGCTTCGCGAGGTAGGCGATCGCCTGGCCCAGGCCGAAGCCGTCGACACGCAGCCACGACGCTTCGGGCGCGGCGTCGACGTCGAGCCTGCAGTCGCAGTGCCTCCCGATGCCGGCAGCGACCAGTACGAGGAGATCGCCGGCCTCGATCGGCTCGAGCGGCCAGCGCTCGCGGATCGCGTCGCTGGTCGCCTGCGCGAGCGCGTCGATCCGGGTGCGCATCGCGTCGATCTCGCCGCGCGCGAGCGCGTACTGGCGCGTTCGCAACGCGTCGTCGTCCGCCTCGCCCGCAACCCGTGCCGCGTCGGACGCCTCGAGCCGATCGAGGGCGGCGTGGATGCCGAGCAGCGAAGCGCGGCCGTGCTCGGTGGCCTGCAGCAGCAGCTGGTCGCGGCGCGCGGCGTCCTCGAAGATCGTCGTGACGTTCTCGAGCACGAGCAGGAAGCCCGCGAGCGCGTCGTCGCCGCCGGCCGGGCTGCCGCCGGCGGCTGCGGTGCGCACCGGTGCCATCTGCACGCGCAGCAACTGCCCGCCGTGCGTCGTGGTGACGAACTGCGTCGACGGGTCGGGATCGTGGCGTGCGATGCGCGAGCGGATCGTGTCGAGCGCGTGATCGAGGCGCTCACGCTCGAGCAGCGCGTGGATCGAGCGGCCGATGCCGATGAGTTCGGCGCCGTCGGCGACGCCCGGCGCATCGGACAGTGCGCGGAACTGCTGGCGCGCGCGCGGGTTGTAGAGCAGGATGCGACCGTCGAGCGTGCAGGCGATCACGCTCTGCGTGAGCTCGGCCATCAGTGCCGCGAGGCGGTTGCGTTCCTGCGCGATCCCGCGGCTCGCGACGCCGACCTGCGCGGCGATGTCGCGCCCGAGCGCATCGCGCTGCCCGGCGAGCGCCTCGATCGCCTCGGCGAGCGCCCGCAGCTCGGGCGAGCCGCTGATCGACGCGCGCGAGGGCTTCGGCAGCGCCGTCGCGCCGGCGGTCTCCGCGGCGCCGGCAGCCGGCACCGTGCCGCCGCCGTCGCTCAGCAGCACGCGGGCGCGTTCGAGGAGCCGGGCAGGGCCGAGCATCCGGTCGCGGAACACCGCGCGAAGGCCGGCGGCGAGGCCGATCACCGCGAACAGCCACGCGAGGACCAGCATCGGCAGCAGCGTGCCGGAGAGCGACGCGAGCTGCGCCCGCTGCGCCGGTTCGAGCGCGTACCAGGTGATCGACGCCCACAGCACGATCCATCCGGCGAGCACCGATGCGACGGCGCCGATGGCAACGGCCAGGCGGCGGTCTCCCCTCATCGCGCGGTCCGTGGTTGGCTCGGCTGCGGCCGGGTGCGGGTCAGGTCCGGGTCAGGTGCGGGCGCGCCCCAGCTTCGCGTGCGCATGCCGCGACAACGCGAAGTTCGCGAAGATCTTGCACCAGATCGTGCTGCCGGCGATCGCGGTCCAGGTGTCGAAGTGCATGCCGAAGCCGAGGACGCCGACGATCACGAAGACCGCGGCAGCCCCGGCGGCGATGTTGAACAGCGCCTCGACGAGTGCGAAGCGCTTGGGCTCGGGCGGCGGCTCGCCGCCCTTGAGCGCGACTTCGCTGTAGTCGCGATTCACCAGGATGCGCCACGCGCGCCGCAGCCAGATGAACGCCATCGGGAACAGCGCGAGGAACAGCAGCCAGAGCATGGCGGTCGGGATGTCGAAGACCATCGGGGCTCCACTCGGGACCGGTCGCGGCGCGACGCGGTGCCGGAAAAGAGAAAGCCCCGCCAGCGCAGGCCGGCGGGGCTGGTACGGTCATTCTCGCACCCGCGCGCGGTGGCGCGGGTACGCAGGGTGGCCGGTGCCGCCCGCGGGGGCGGGCGACCCGGCAGTCGCGCATCAGTGCGCGCCGTCCACCGCCTTGGCGCCGCGCGGGATGCGCACGGCCTCGACCATCGCCTGGATGTGCTCCGGCGGCTCCTTCGTCACCTTGTCGACGACGAATGCGACCGCGAAGTTCACCAGCGCGCCGATCGCGCCGAAGGCTTCGGGCGTGATGCCGAAGAACGCGTTGGGCTTGCCGCCGGCCAGGTGCAGGAACTCGGTGCCCTTGATGAAGAACAGGCCCTTGTGCGCGAACACGTAGAAAAGCGTGACCAACAGGCCCGCGAGCATGCCGGCGATCGCGCCTTCCTTGTTCATCTTCTTGCTGAAGATGCCCATCATGATCGCCGGGAACAGCGAGCTCGCCCCGATGCCGAACGCGAGCGCGACCGTTCCCGCCGCGAAGCCCGGCGGATTCAGGCCGAGGTAGCCCGCCACCACGATCGACACGGCCATCGCGATCTTGCCGGTCATCAGCTCGCCCTTCTCGCTGATGTCGGGCGCGAAGATGCCCTTCACCAGGTCGTGCGAGACCGCCGACGAGATCGCCATCAGCAGGCCGGCCGCGGTCGACAGCGCCGCCGCGAGGCCGCCCGCCGCGACCAGCGCGATCACCCAGTTCGGCAGCAGCGCGATCTCCGGGTTCGCCAGCACGATGATGTCGGCGTTCACGGTGAGCTCGTTGCCCTTCCAGCCGGCGGCGTCCGCCTTCGCCTTGACCGCGGGGTTGCCGGTCTTGTCGTTGTAGTACTGGATGCGGCCGTCGCCGTTCTTGTCGGTGAACTTCAGCAGCCCCGTCTCCTCCCAGCGCTTCATCCACGCCGGGCGCTTGGCCGCCTCGAGGCTCGCCTCGGGCGCGAAGAGATCGCCGCCCTTGGTGACCGCCGAGTTGACCGTGCTGTGCAGGTTCAGCTTCGCCATCGCGGCCACGGCCGGTGCGGTCGTGTACAGGATCGCGATGAAGACCAGCGCCCAGCCGGCCGACGAGCGCGCGTCCTTGACCTTCGGCACGGTGAAGAATCGCATGATCACGTGCGGGAGGCCGGCGGTGCCGATCATCAGGCTCATCGTGTAGACGAACATGTTGAGCTTGCTGCCGGGCACCGAAGTCGTGTACTGGCCGAAGCCGAGGTCGGTGACGACCTGGTCGAGCTTGGCCAGCAGCGTCTGGTCGGTACCGTGGAAGATGCCGCCGAGGCCCAGCTGCGGGATCGGGTTGCCGGCGAGCTGCAGCGAGATGAAGACGGCCGGCACCGTGTACGCGAGGATCAGCACGATGTACTGCGCGACCTGCGTGTAGGTGATGCCCTTCATGCCGCCGAACACCGCGTACGCGAACACGATCGCCATGCCGACGTAGATGCCGGTATCGGACGACACACCGAGGAATCGCGCGAACGCGATGCCGACGCCGGTCATCTGGCCGATGATGTACGTCAGCGACGCGATCAGCAGGCACACGACCGCGACCGTGCTCGCCGACTTCGAGTAGAAGCGGTCGCCGATGAACTGCGGCACGGTGAACTTGCCGAACTTGCGCAGGTACGGCGCGAGCAGCATCGCCAGCAGCACGTAGCCGCCGGTCCAGCCCATCAGGAACAGCGCGCCGCCGTAACCCATGTTGGAGATCAGGCCGGCCATCGAGATGAACGACGCCGCGCTCATCCAGTCG
Source organism: Lautropia sp. (assembly GCA_050248115.1). Taxonomy (GTDB): domain Bacteria; phylum Pseudomonadota; class Gammaproteobacteria; order Burkholderiales; family Burkholderiaceae_E; genus Lautropia. The sequence goes on along the minus strand of JBFWSZ010000001.1, from coordinate 167,556 downwards.
GCCGCGGTCGCCATGCCGTTCATCACCGGGTGCACCTGGCCGCCGGCCGCGTAGAACTCGCTCGTCGATCCGGCGCGTGCCCAGATCGCGATGCCGATGTACAGCGCGAAGGACAGGCCGACGACGAGGTAGATGGTTGCTTGGAGGCTCATGGCGATCAGTCCTCGTGCACGTCGAAGCGACGGTCGATGTCGTTCATCCGCTTCGCGTAGAAGAAGATCAGCACGATGAAGATGTAGATCGAGCCCTGCTGGGCGAACCAGAAGCCGACCGGATAACCGCCGATCCTGAAGTTGTTCAACTGGTCGGCGAACATGATGCCGGCGCCGAAGGACACCAGGAACCATACGATCAGAACGCCGGTCAGCAGCCGCAGCGTGGCACTCCAGTACGCCTCGCCGCTCTTGCCGTTGCTACTCATGAAGCCCCTCCTCGTTTCGGGCAGGGCGGCCGGCGTCGTGACCGGTGCCCCGTGATGCTGGAATCGAAGCGCGCGTCGCGGCGCGCCAGACTGGCTCTCGCGCATGCGCATTGCGTGCGGATCGCACTTTGAGGGGTGTTCCTTACGCTCTACTGATGACTTTGTGCCGGTGAGCACGAACCCAGGACTTTTCGGGAAAACCCTGATTGCGACGCGGCGAAAATCGTTAGGCTCGCGTCAGCCAGCGGCTCAGGTGAGCACGATGTCGTACTGTTCCTGGGTGTAGAGCGTCTCGACGTGCAGCGAGATCGGCTTGCCGATCGAACCGCCGAGCAGCGCGAGGTGCTGGCTCTCTTCGTCTAGCAGCAGGTCGATCACCGCCTGCGACGCGAGGATGCGGAACTCCTTCGGGTCGAACTGCCGCGCCTCCCGCGCGACCTCGCGCATGATCTCGTAGCAGACCGTCCGGGCCGTCTTGACGGTGCCCTTGCCGGCGCACACCGCGCAGGGTTCGCAGACCAGGTGCGCGAGCGAGTCGCGGGTGCGCTTGCGCGTCATCTCGACGAGGCCGAGCGAGGTGAAGCCGTTGACCGAGGCCTTCGTGCGGTCGCGCGAGACCGCGCGCTTGAGCTCCTGAAGGATCGCCTCGCGGTGCTCGTGGCTGCCCATGTCGATGAAGTCGACGATGATGATGCCACCGAGGTTGCGCAGGCGCAGCTGGCGCGCGATCGCCTGCGCCGCCTCGAGGTTCGTCTTGAAGACCGTGTCCTCGAAGTTGCGGCCGCCGACGTAGCCGCCGGTGTTGACGTCGATCGTCGTCAGCGCCTCGGTCTGGTCGAAGATCAGGTACCCGCCGGACTTCAGGTCGACCCGCCGCGCGAGCGCCCGCTCGATCTCCTCGTCGACGTTGTACAGGTCGAACAGCGGGCGCTCGGACTCGTGCAGCCTGAGCTTGGCCTCGAGCCCCGGCATGTAGGTCCGGCAGAACTCGCGCATGTCCTCGAGCGTGCGCGCGTCGTCGACGATGATCGACTGCGTCGTCGCGCTGGCGAGGTCGCGCAGGATGCGGTGCGCAAGCGACAGCTCGGCGTAGAGCATCGTCGCCTTCTTCCGGCCGGCAGGCGCTGCAGCCGACGCCGCGTGGCTGTCGGCGAGGATCTGCTGCCAGCGGCGCCGCAGGTACGCGATGTCGGCGGCGAAGGCTTCGTCGCTCGCGTTCTCGGCAAGCGTGCGCACGATGTAGCCGCCGGTTTCGTCGGCGGGCTTCAGCGCCTGCATCCGCTCGCGCAGCCGGGCGCGATCGGCGTCGCTCGCGATGCGCTGCGAGACGCCGACGTGCGGATCCTGCGGCAGGTAGACGAGCAGTCGCCCGGCGATGCTGATCTGGCTCGAGAGCCGCGCGCCCTTGGTGCCGATCGGATCCTTGAGGACCTGCACGAGCAGGTGCTGGCCTTCGTAGAGGTGCTTCTCGATCGGGGACTGGTTCTGGCCCGAGCGCGACTGCCACAGGTCGGCCACGTGCAGGAACGCGGCGCGTTCGAGGCCGATGTCGATGAATGCCGACTGCATCCCGGGCAGCACCCGCGCGACGACGCCGAGATAGATGTTGCCGACGAGGCCGCGCGTGGCCTCGCGATCGAGATGCACCTCCTGTACCGAACCCTGCAACGCGACGGCGACCCGCACTTCCTGCGGGGTCGTGTTGACCAGGATGTCTTCCTTGACGAAAGGCGCCACGGTGGCGAGGCTCCGGAAACGGTGCGGCCCGGCGCGCGGGCGCGCGTGCATCGGCCGGCCGGACCCCTTCGGCCCGCCCCGCGGGGCATCAGGGCAGGAAGATGTCCGCCTTGCGCAGCAACTGTACCGTCTCGAAGATCGGCAGACCCATGATACCGGAGTGCGACCCGTCGATCCGTCGCACGAACGCCGCGGCGAGACCCTGGATCGCGTAGCCGCCCGCCTTGCCGAAGGGCTCGCCGCTGCGCACGTAGCGCTCGATCTCGGCCGGCTTCAGGCGCCGCATCCGGACCTGGGACGCGTGCAGGCGCTGGTGCACGCGCACGGTGGCGGCGCCGCGGAACCCGACCGGCAGCGCGAGCGCGACCGCGGTGTAGACGCGGTGGCTGCGGCCCTGGAGCGACGTCAGCATGCGGATGGCGTCGTCGGCATCGGTGGGTTTCGCGAGGATGCGCGAGCCGATCGCGACGGTGGTGTCGGCGGCGAGCACCGCCCGGGGCGCCGGGGCGGGAGACGGATCGAGCCGGCCGCACGCCGCGAGCGCCTTGGCCCGCGCGACCCGCGCGACGTACGCCGACGGCAGTTCCCCGGGCAGCGGCGTCTCGAGCGCCTCGGCGCGGGCCTCGTCCTCGTCGAGCAGGAGTTCGGCGTGCACGCCGATCTGTTCGAGCAGCGCCAGGCGGCGCGGGCTGCGGGACGCGAGCCAGATCGACGGCGGCGTGACGGCAGGGCAGGGCGCGTTCGGCATCGGGGGTGTCATTCCCGATGGTACGGATGGTTCGCGTCGATCGACCAGGCACGGTACAGCTGCTCGACCAGCAGCACCCGTGCGAGGCCGTGCGGCAGCGTGAGGCTCGACAGGCGCAGCGACTCGTGCGCGTCGCGCTTGAGCGCGGGATCCAGGCCGTCCGGCCCGCCGATGACGATCGCGACCGGCACCGCCTGCTCGCGCCAGCGCACCAGCCGGCGCGACAGCGCGATCGAGTCGACGTCCTCGCCGCGCTCGTCGAGCGCGACGACGCGGGCGCCGGCGGGCAGCGCCTGGCGGATGCGTGCGGCCTCGCGCGCGAGCAGCGCACCGGCCTCGCCGCGGGGCTGCGTGCGGACGATCACGAGTTCGATGCGCATCGTGCCGGCGAGGCGCTTCAGGTAGTCGTCGACCGCGGCGTCGACCCAGGCCGGCATGCGCTGGCCGACGGCGATGATCCGGATCTGCACCTGTCGGAACGTGCGGCGTCGGTCGGGAGCGCGCGGGTCGGCGGACGCGTCAGCCGCCGGCGTCCGTCGCGCCCCGCGACTTGCCGCGCGGGGTCGACGGCGCCGCGGTCGCCGAGCGGCGACGCGCCGGCGCTTTCGCCGCCGGCGTCCGGGTCGCCGGCGCCTTCGCCGATGCCTTGGCCGGCGCCTTGGCCGACGCCTTCGCAGGCGCCTTCGCAGGCGCTTTCGGGGCGGCGCGCTTCGACGCGGACGTCGGCGCGGACGCCGGCGCGGCCACCCGGGTGGCGCCGGCCGCGGCGCCGCCGAGCCGTACCCGAACCGGCTTGCGTCCCCACAGCTCCTCGAGGTTGTAGTAGGTCCGGATCGCGGGCTGCATGATGTGGACGATGATGTCGCCGAGGTCGACCAGCACCCATTCGCCGGTATCCTCGCCCTCGGTCGCCACCACGTCGAAACCCTTCGCCTTCACCTTCTCGCGCAGGTGCGACGCGAGCGCGCGCGTCTGCCGGTTCGAGGTCGCGCTCGCGACGATCACGCGATCGAACAGATCGGAGAGTTCGCGGGTGTCGTAGACCTGGATGTCGAGTGCCTTGATGTCCTCGAGGGCGTCGACGACGGTGCGTTGCAATGTGGTGAGGCTCATGCCGTTCCGTAGAGTTGATTCGCCCGAATATAGTCGATCACTCCAACCGGCAGCAGCGCGGCCGGATCCTCGCCGCGGGAAAGCTGCGCGCGGATCCCCGTCGCCGACACCGCGACCGGCGGCATCGTGAACAGCACGATCGAGCCGCCGGCCGCGTCGGGCAGCGCCTGCTCGCCGTGGTCGCGCACGAGCGCGTCGACCTCCGCAGGAAGCGCGTCGAGCCGGACGCGTTCGCGTGTGGTGACCGCGATGTGCGCATGGCGGAGCAGGTCGCGCCAGCGGTGCCAGCTCGGCAGGTTGCGCAGCTGGTCGCTGCCGAGGATCAGGATCAGTGCGACCTCGGGACCGACGTCCGCGCGAAGCGCCTCGAGCGTCTCGACGGTGTAGGTCGGGCCGGATCGTCGTACCTCGATGTCGTCGACCCGCCAGTGCGCCGGCGTGCCCGAGGCCAGCGCGATCCGCGTCATCGCGAGCCGGTGTCGGGCGGGCGTGCGCGCCGGTGCCCCAGGGTCGCCGTGCTTCTGCCAGGCGAGGCCCGCGGGCACGAATCGCAGTTCGTCCAGTGCCAATGCGAGGTCCGCCGCGCGGCCGAGCGCGAGGTGGCCGACGTGGATCGGGTCGAAGCTGCCGCCGAGCAGGCCGAGCCGGGTCCGCGCCGCGGCCGCCGCCGGTGCCTGCGTCAAACCCAGTCCCGGGGCGGCAGGAAGTCGGTCAGCAGGCGCGCCTCGGCGCTGCCGGGTTCCGGCTGCCAGCCGTAGCGCCACGCGACCGCGGGCGGCATCGAGCAGAGGATCGATTCGGTGCGCCCGCCCGAGTGCAGGCCGAACAGCGTGCCACGGTCGTACACGAGGTTGAACTCGACGTAGCGACCGCGCCGAAGCGCCTGGAAACGGCGTTCGGGCTCGCCGTAGGGCAGCGCGCGACGGCGTTCGACGATCGGACAGTAGGCGTCGACGAAGGCCGAACCGACGCCTCGCATCATCGCGAAGCTCTGCGCGAAGCCCGGTTCGGCGAGGTCGTCGAAGAACACGCCGCCGATCCCGCGCGCCTCGTTGCGGTGCTTGAGGAAGAAATACTCGTCGCACCAGCGCTTGAAGCGCGGGTACCAGTCGGGGCCGAAGGGGTCGAGCGCCGCCTTGCAGCAGCGGTGGAAGTGCACCGCGTCGGCCTCGTGCGGATAGTAGGGCGTCAGGTCCATGCCGCCGCCGAACCACCAGACCGCCGGCGCGCCGTCGTGCGCCGGCGCGACGAAGAAGCGCACGTTCATGTGGACCGTCGGCACGTGCGGGTTGCGGGGGTGGAGCACCAGCGATACCCCCATCGCGCGCGCCGCGCGCCCGGCGATCTGCGGATGCGCCGCCGATGCGCTCGGCGGCAGCTTCGAGACTTCGACCTCCGAGAACAGCACGCCGGCGCGTTCGAACACGCCGCCGTCCTCGAGCACGCGCGACAGGCCGCCGCCGCCTTCGGCGCGCTGCCAGGGGTCGGCAAGGAACGGCGTGCCGTCGATCGCCTCCAGCCGCGCGACGATGCCGGCCTGCAGGCCGACGAGGTACGCGCGGACCGCGTCGGTCGCGTCCGGCGGCAACCCGCCCTCGCGTGCCGGGTCGGCGGTCGAGGCGTCGACGGCGGGCACGGGTGCGGGTGCGGGAACGGTGCCGCCGGCGGGTCGCGCCGGCGTCATCGCGGCCGTCCCGCCGGCATCGCGCGGTGCCCGATGTCGCGCCGGTACTGCATCCCGTCGAAGCGGATCGGCTCGATCGCCGCGTAGGCGGCGGCGTGCGCCATCTTCAGCGTGTCGGCGAGCGCGGTGACGCCGAGCACGCGCCCGCCCGAGGTGCGTACGGCGCCGTCGTCGGCGAGCCCGGTGCCGGCGTGGAACACCAGCGTATCGCTCTCGCGCGGATTGCCTTCGGGCGCGAGCCCCTGGATCGCGTCGCCCGCGCGTGGCGCGTCCGGATAGCCGGCTGCCGCGAGCACGACGCAGATCGCGTGGCGCCGGTCCCACTCGGCCTCCTGGGTGTCGAGGCGGCCCTTGATCGCCGCGCGCAGCAGCTGCGCGAAATCAGTGCGCAGTCGCGCCATGATCACCTGTGCCTCCGGGTCGCCGAGGCGACAGTTGAATTCGAGCGTTCGGGGCGTGCCGCGCCTGTCGATCATCAGCCCGGCGTACAGGAAGCCCGTCAGCGGGTGTCCCTCGGCCGCCATGCCGGCCACGGTGGGCATCACGATCTCGCGAAGCACGCGCGCGTGCAGGTCGGGCGTGATCAGCGGGGTCGGCGAGAACGCCCCCATGCCGCCGGTGTTCGGCCCCTGGTCGGCGTCGAGCAGCCGCTTGTGGTCCTGGCTCGACGCGAGCGCGAGCACGTGCCTGCCGTCGACCATCACGATGAAGCTCGCCTCCTCGCCCTCGAGGTACTCCTCGATGACGACCCGCGCGCCGGCGTCGCCGAGCCGGTTGTCGACGAGCATCCGGTCGATCGCGTCGTGCGCGTCGGCGAGTGCCATCGCGACGACGACGCCCTTGCCGGCCGCGAGCCCGTCGGCCTTGATCACGATCGGCGCGCCGCGCGCGTCGACGAACGCGTGCGCGGCCTGCGCATCGGAGAAGGTGCGCGAGAGTGCGCTCGGGATCGAGTGGCGCTGCATGAACGCCTTTGCGAAGTCCTTGGACGATTCGAGCCGTGCCGCCGCGCGGGTCGGCCCGAAGATCGCGAGGCCGCGCGCCTGGAACAGATCGACGATGCCCGCGGCGAGCGGCGCCTCCGGCCCGACGACCGTGAACTCGATGCCCTCGCGCTGCACGAAATCGGCGAGTGCCGACGCGTCGGTGATCGCGAGGTTCCTGACCTTCGCCTCGCGGGCGGTGCCAGCATTGCCCGGCGCGACCCAGACCGTCTCGACGCCTCTCGATCGGGCGAGACGCCAGGCGATCGCGTGTTCGCGGCCGCCGCCGCCGACGACGAGGCAACTGAAGGCCGGCATCGCGCTAGCCTTCCTGCATGATCGCGTTGGTGTAGACCTGCTGCACGTCGTCGAGGTTCTCGATCGCGTCGAGCAGCTTCTGCATCCGGGCGCTGTCGTCGAGGTCGAGCTCGACCTCGTTCTGCGGCTTCATCGTGATCTCGGCGATCTCGGGCTTCAGTCCGGCCGCGTCGAGCGCCGCCTTGACCGCGGAGAAGTCCGGCGCCGCGCACACGACCTCGATCGCGCCGTCGTCGTCGGTGTTCACGTCGTCGGCGCCGGCCTCGAGCGCCGCCTCCATCACCGCGTCCTCGGAGGTGCCCGGGGCGAACACGAACTGGCCGCAGTGGCTGAACTGGAACGCGACCGAGCCGTCGGTGCCGAGGTTGCCGCCGTTCTTGGACAGCGCGTGGCGGACCTCCGCGACCGTGCGGGTGCGGTTGTCGGTCATGCAGTCGATGATCAGCGCCGCGCCGCCGACACCGTAGCCTTCGTATCGTATTTCCTCGTAGTTGGCGCCGTCCAGGCCGCCGGCGCCGCGCTGGATCGCGCGCTGGACGGTGTCCTTGGGCATGTTCGACTCGGCAGCCTTGTCGACGGCGACGCGCAGGCGGGGATTCGCGCCGGCGTCGGCGCCGCCGAGGCGCGCGGCCACCGTGATCTCCTTGATCAGCCGCGTGAACAGCTTGCCGCGTCGGGCGTCCTGACGGCCCTTGCGGTGCTGGATATTGGCCCACTTGGAATGACCGGCCATCGAGTTTTTTCGCCCGCGAGTGTTATGGTTGAATGAGGGATCCGGAATTTTATCATCCGCCCCCCTTGCGGCCCGGCGCCGCGACGAACCTCGATGACGGGAGCGCCACCCAGATGACCGAACCGCTGCTGATCGGCAAGAACGCGACGCAATCCGCCTTTCTGCTCCCGGCGCTGATGAACCGGCACGGGCTGATCACCGGGGCCACCGGCACCGGCAAGACGGTCTCGCTCCAGGTGATCGCCGAGTACATGTCGACGCTCGGCGTGCCGGTGTTCATGGCCGACGTCAAGGGCGATCTCGCGGGCCTGTCGCAGCCCGGCAAGCCGAGCGCGAAGCTCGCCGAGCGCCTCGAGAAGTTCGCGCTGCCCGAGCCCGCGTTCAGCGGCTTCCCGGTCACGCTGTGGGACGTGTGGGGCAAGGACGGGCACCCGCTGCGCGCGACGGTGTCCGACATGGGGCCGCTGCTGATCGCGCGCATGCTCGGGCTGAACGACACGCAGGAAGGCGTGCTGCAGCTCGTCTTCAAGATCGCCGACGACAACGGCCTGCTGCTGCTCGACTCGAAGGACCTGCGCGCGATGCTGCAGTACGTCGGCGACAACGCGAAGGACTTCCGCACCGACTACGGCAACATCTCGAGCGCGTCGATCGGCGCGATCCAGCGCGGACTGGTCGCGCTCGAGGAGCAGGGCGGCGATCGGTTCTTCGGCGAACCGATGCTGAACATCGACGACCTGCTGCAGACCGATTCGAAGGGGCGCGGCGTCATCAACGTGCTCGCGGCCGACCAGCTCCTGAACGCCCCCCGGCTGTACGCGACCTTCCTGCTGTGGCTGCTCGGCGAGCTGTTCGAGCGCCTGCCGGAGGTCGGCGACCGCGACCGCCCCAAGCTCGTGTTCTTCTTCGACGAAGCGCACCTGATGTTCAACGAGGCGCCGCGCGCGCTGATGGAGAAGGTCGAGCAGGTCGTGCGGCTGATCCGCTCCAAGGGCGTCGGCGTGTTCTTCGTCACGCAGAACCCGCTCGACATACCCGACACCGTGCTGGGCCAGCTCGGCAACCGCGTGCAGCACGCGCTGCGCGCGTTCACCCCGCGCGACCAGAAGGCGGTGCGCGCGGCGGCCGAGACCATGCGTGCGAACCCGTCCTTCGACACCGAGAAGGCGATCGGCGAACTCGGCGTCGGCGAGGCGCTCGTGTCCACGCTCGACGAGAAGGGCCGGCCGAACGTCGTCGAACGCGTGTACATCGTCCCGCCGGCATCGCGCATCGGACCGATCGACGCGGCGGAGCGCGCGGCGGTCATGCGCGATTCGGTGGTCGCCGGCATCTACGACAAGCCGGAGGATCGCGAATCCGCGTACGAGGTCCTTCGCGGGCGCACCGAAGCCCCGGCCGCCGCCGGCGGCGGCGCGGCCGATCGCGCCGACGCGCCGGGATCGCGGCTGAAGACGCCGCCGCAACCCGAGAGCGGGTGGACGAGCGCGCTCAAGGGCATGCTCGGCGGATCCGGGCGCAAGGACTCGATCCTCGAGTCGGCCGCGAAGAGCGCGGCGCGCTCGGTCGGCTCGTCGGTGGGGCGCGCGATCATCCGGGGCGTGCTCGGGTCGCTGCTCAAGGGGAAATAGCGATCGCTGCCGGTGCCACGCCGGGTGGCGGCCTTGCGCCGAGGGCGCTCGCGGCGGGGCTCGCGCTGGGCGTGCTCGGCTCGACGCTGTTCGCCGGCAAGGCGATCATCGTGAAGATCGCGTACCGCTACGGCGTGTCGCCCGAAGCGCTGCTCGGGCTTCGGATGGCCTTCGCCGCACCGCTGTTCGCGATCGTCGCCTGGCACGTGGAGCGCGGCGCGCGCGCGGCGGCGGCGGTTGCCGCTGCCGTTTCCGCGCCGGTGTCCGCGTCGCCGTTTCGCCCCGGCGACCGGTGGCGCATCGTCGGGCTCGGCCTCGTCGGCTACTACCTCGCGAGCCTGCTCGACTTCCTCGGACTGCAGTACGTGTCGGCCGGACTCGAGCGGCTGGTGCTCTACCTGAACCCGGCATTCGTGCTGCTGATCGGCCTCGTGTGGTTCCGGCGTCCGATCGTGCGCTGGCAGTGGCTGGCGATGATCGTGTCCTACCTCGGTGTCGTGCTGGTGTTCGTCAGCGACCTGCACTTCAGCGGCGACGAGGTGGTGATCGGCACGTTGCTGGTGCTCGCGAGCGGGCTCGCGTATGCGGTCTACCTGATCGGCAGCGGCGAGATGGTCCGACGACTGGGTTCGCTCCGGCTGACGGCGTGGGCGAGCCTGGTGTCGTCGGCCGCGTGCGTCGCGCACGCCTTCGTCACCGACGGCGCGGCGCTGTTCGACCTGGCGTGGCAGGTGTACGCGCTGTCGGTGCTCAACGCCGTGCTGTGCACCTTCTTCCCGCTGTTCCTGGTGATGATGGCGATCGAGCGACTGGGCTCGGGCCTTGCCTCGCAGACGGGTATGATCGGTCCCGCCGCGACGATCGTGCTGGGCGCGTTCTTCCTCGACGAGCCCGTCACCGCGCTGCAGTTGAGCGGCACCGCGATCGTGATCGCCGGCGTGCTGATGCTCACGAAGGCGGGCCGCGCGGCGGGCAACGCGTCGGCAGGCGAAGCGGCGAAGGCGGCCGCAGGGGCCGCGCCGGCTGTCACCCGCCGCGGCTGAGGCCGGATACGTCCGGCGAGCGTCGGCCGCCCGACGAGCAACGACCAACGACCAACAACCTACGACAGGGAGTCGACATGGATCTGGGCATCAAGGGCAAATGGGCGATCGTCTGCGCGGCGAGCAAGGGACTGGGCTACGGTTACGCGCGCTCGCTCGCCGGCGAGGGCGTCAACCTGGTGATGAACGCCCGCACCGCCGAGACCCTGGCGGAGTCGGCCGATCGGGTGAAGGCGGAGACGGGCGTCGAGGTCATCGCCGTGGCCGCCGACATCACGACCGAGGCGGGGCGTTCGCAGGTGCTCGCCGCCGCGCCGCAGGTCGACATCCTCGTGAACAACGCCGGCGGCCCGCCGCCGGGAGACTTCCGCCAGTTCACCCGAGACGACTGGATCAAGGCGCTCGACGCGAACATGCTCACGCCGATCGAGATGATCAAGGCGACGGTGGATGCGATGGCCAAGCGCCGGTTCGGCCGCGTCGTCAACATCACGTCGAGCGCGGTGAAGGCGCCGATCGACATCCTCGGCCTGTCGAACGGCGCGCGCTCGGGGCTGACCGGGTTCGTCGCCGGCCTGGCGCGCAAGACCGTGGCCGACGGCGTGACGATCAACAACCTGCTGCCCGGGCGCTTCATGACCGACCGTCTGCGGTCGAACTTCATGGTCGAGGCGAAGAAGAAGGGCCTGACGATCGACGAAGTCGCCGAGGCCGCCCGCAAGCTGATCCCGGCGCACCGCTTCGGCGACGAGATGGAATTCGGCCAGTACTGCGCGTGGCTGTGCAGCATGCAGGCGTCGTACGTGACGGGGCAGAACCTGCTGATCGACGGCGGGATGTATCCGGGGACGTTCTGACGACGGGTGCATCGCGCACGCACCCGACGCCTTGCGCTGCACGAACCGCAGCGCCTTGCCGAGCCTAGGTCCGCGCGAGCAGCCGCGCGACCGCGTCGGGGCGCGGCAGCGGCGCGACGGCGCCGTAGCCGGTGGTCGCCAATGCGGCGGCGGCGTTGGCGTAGCGAAGCGCGGGTTCGAGCGCGTCGCCGGCGCTGATCCGGGCGAGGAACGCGCCGCAGAAGCAGTCGCCCGCGCCGGTCGCGTCGACGCTGTCGACGCGGTGGCCGCCGACCTGCAGCACCTGGCCGCCGTCGCTCGCGATCACGCCGCGCGCGCCCAGCTTGAGCACCACGGTGCCGGCGCCCAGCCCGAGCGCCCAGTCGAGCACCGCCCGCGGATCGGCGTCTTCAGGCAGGCCGCTCAACGCGATCGCGTCGTCGACGCTCGGCAGGAAGTAGTCGGCGAGCGCGGCGGCCGCGCCGATGATCGCGCGGGCGCGGGGCAGCGGCCACAGCCGCTCGCGCAGGTTCGCGTCGAGCGCGACGCGGCCGCCGGCGGCCCGGGCCGCGCCGAACGCGGCCAGCACCGTGTCGCAGGCGCCGGCCGAGATGGCGAGGCTGATCCCTGACGCGCAGGTGATCGCGGCGCGCCGGCCGATGTCGGCCGGCAGCGCGCGCGGCGTCATCCGGCTCGCGGCCGAATCGCGGCGCAGGTAGGCGAAGCGGTGCCCGTCGGCGCCGTGCTCGACGAAATACACGGCGGTGTGGGCGTCGGGGTCGACCGTCACCGTCGACGCGTCGACGCCTTCGTCGCGCCAGAGCGCGAGCAGCGCCTGGCCGAACGCATCGTCGCCGACCCGGCTCAGGTAGCCGCAGCGGGCGCCGGAGCGCGAGGCGGCGACGATCAGGTTGGAACTGTCGCCGCCGAAGCCCTGCAGCCAGGCGCCGTCGCCGGTGCGGGTCCGGTTGAATTCGATCATCGGCTCGCCGATCGCGAGCAGGTCGAGTGCGGGGCGGTTCATCGCGTTCTCCAGCGGTGCGTCGTTGCGCCGGGCGGGCGCACGCGGACCTGTTCTTCGCCGCCAAAAGCCTGCGACAATCGTCGGCGGTCACGTATTGTCGTGCACTTCGTCCGGCGGCCGCACGCCGCGGGACGCCAGGAACATTCGTCGCCAGCCGCGACGCCAACAACGAGGAGTCTGTTCGATGCCGAAGGCGATCCGCATCCGCCAGCCAGGCGGTCCCGAGGTCATGGAGTGGGTTGATGTCGAGGTCGGCGATCCCGGCCCTGGCGAGGCCAGGGTGCGGATGCACGCGGCGGGCCTGAACTACATCGACGTCTATCACCGCAGCGGACTGTATCCGTCGCCGATGCCGGCCGGCGTGGGGCTCGAGGGGGCGGGCGTCGTCGAGGCCGTCGGCGCCGGCGTGACGCAGGTGAAGGCAGGCGATCGCGTGGCCTACTCCGGCCAGCCGCCGGGCTCCTACGCCGAAGTGCGGGTGATGCCGGTGCACAATCTCGTGCGGCTGCCGAAGTCGATCGACTTCGAGACCGGTGCGGCGATGATGCTCAAGGGATTGACGGTGCAGTACCTGTTCCGTCGCACCTACAAGCTGCAGCGCGGCCAGACGATCCTGTTCCACGCGGCTGCCGGCGGCGTCGGGCTGATCGCGATGCAGTGGGCGCGCGCGCTCGGCGTCACGGTGATCGGCACCGTGGGCGACGAGAAGAAGGCGGCGCTCGCGAAGGCGCACGGCTGCGACCACGTGATCCTGTATCGCCAGGAAAACATCGTCGAGCGGGTGCGCGAGATCACCGGCGGCAAGATGGTGCCGGTCGTGTACGACGGCGTCGGCAAGGACACCTTCGCCGCGTCGCTCGACTGCCTGCAGCCGTTCGGGCTGATGGTGAGTTTCGGCAACGCCTCGGGTCCGGTGCCGCCGGTCGCGCTCACCGCGCTGAAGGGCTCGCTGTACATCACCCGGCCCTCGCTGATGGCGCACACCGCGAACCGCGCCAATCTCGAGGAGATGGCGGCCGACCTGATGAAGATGGTGGCCAGCGGCAAGCTGAAGTTCAACATCGACCAGCGCTACGGCATGAGCGAGGCGGTGAAGGCGCACCAGGACCTCGAGGGGCGCAGGACCACCGGCCAGTCGGTGCTGCTGCCCTGATCGGCGAGGCGCGCGTGGTGGACGGAGCCGGCCGTCGATTCGATGCGTCCGCGCGCCTGTTCGGCGCGGACGGCGTCGGCTCGCTCGCCGCCGCCCACGTCGTCGTCGTCGGCGTGGGCGGCGTCGGATCGTGGGCGGCAGAAGGTCTCGTGCGCAGCGGCGTCGGGCGCGTCACGATGATCGACCTCGACCATGTCGCCGAGTCGAACATCAATCGCCAGGTGCACGCGCTCGAGTCGACGGTGGGTGCCGCCAAGGTCGACGTGATGGCTCGCCGCCTGCGCGACATCGCCCCGGGCGCGCGCATCGACGCGGTCGAGGAGTTCGTCACGGTCGACAACGTCGCCGCGCTGGTGCCGGCCGATGCCGACGTCGTCATCGACGCGATCGACAAGGTGCCGTCGAAGGCGGCGATGGTGGCGCTGTGCGTCGCCCGCGGGCAGGCGGTCGTCGTCTGCGGCGGCGCCGGCGGGCGGCGCGACCCGTTGCGCCTTCGCCGGACCGATCTCACGCTCGCGACCGCCGATGCGATGCTCTCGACGCTGCGGCTCAGGCTCAGGCGGCGCCACGGCTTTCCGCTCGCGCCCGGCGGCTCGAAGAAGGCGCCCCCGTTCGGCGTGCAGGCGATCTGGTCCGACGAACCGTCCGCGGGCGGCGCGCCGGGCGCGACGATCGACACCAAGGGCGCGAACGCGCCGCTCGCCTGTGCCGGCTACGGCTCGCTCGTCGCCGTGACCGCATCGATGGGTTTCGCCGCGGCGCAGGCCGCGATCGAGCACGTGCTCGCCGGTCCGCGCGCGGGCATCGCGGCGGCCGGCGCGTGCGCATCGGATGGCGTCGCGTGCAAGGCGCCGAGCGCGCGGGTCGCGGTTCGAACCGCGTACGGCGGCGTGCCTGCGGCGCAACGGGGGGCGGGGGCATGAGACCGATCGAGGATCCGTCGCGCCGGCGCTGGGTCGGCGGCGGCCTGCGATGGCTGGCCGGGGCGGGGCTCGGCGGCGCCGCTGCCGGATGTGCGGTCATGCCGCCGATGTCCGCGGCGGGCTCGACCGAGGCCGGGCTCGCGCTGTACGCGCGCGCGTCTCGTGCCCACGGCATCGACGGCTACACCGGCATCACCGACATCAACGTGGCCTACGAAGGGCACTGGCACGGCCTCGTGCAGCGTCTCCAGCCGGTGCTCGCCGACGCGGGCTTTCGCCGGACCTCCGAAGAACGGCTGTTGCCGGTGCTCGGCGCGGTGGGACAGGCGCACGCCGGCCCGATGGGCAGCAAGCACGTCGTGCGCCGGCGCGACGCGAGCGGGCAGGGCGACGACATCCGCGTGTGGCGCAACGGCGTACCGGTGCAGGACGCGGAGGCCTTGAGGGCGAGCGCGCTGGTGGCGGATGCGTACCGGCTGTTCCTGCTCGGACCGCTCGCCTATGCCGGCAGCGACGCCGGCTTCGACGTCGGCGATCCGATCTGGATCGGCGATCGGCGCTGCGATGCGCTGCTGGTGGCCCAGGTGCCCGGCTTCGGCCAGCGCGGCGAGGACAAGGTCGTGATGTACATCGACCAGCGCGACGGCCTGATGCGGCGCGTGCGCTTCACCCTCGAAGGCTTGCAGAGCACGCGAGGTGCGATCGTCGAGGTCGATACCGACGCGCACGTCGATCGGCACGGCGTGCGCTGGCCGACGCGCTTCTTCGAGCGGCTGGTGCGCCCGATCCCGTCGCTGCCGGTGCACCGCTGGCGGCTCACCGGCCTCGACGTGAACCGCGGCTACGGCCGGGACGCGCTGGCCCTTGTCGGCAGCGCCGCGTTCGGCGGTGCCGCGGCGCCGCCGGCGACGCCGCTGCGTGGCTGAGCCGCCGAGTGGCTGAGCCGCCGAGTGGCTGAAGGGCCGGGCGGTTGAATGGCCGGGCGGCTGTCCGGCGGTCGTCGACCGGGAAGCGCGTGACCGCGCGGCACGTCAGACGGCTTCGCGCACCGGGCTGGTCCGCCTGCCCGAGGCGACCTCGGCATCGAGGAAATCGTCGATGCCCTGCCCGCTAACCGGCTTGGAGAAGAAGTAGCCCTGGCCGAGGTCGGCGCCCAGCGCCGTCAGCTCGCGCGCGTGGCTCGCGCTCTCGACGCCCTCGGCGACGACGTGCATGTCGAAGGCCTTCGCCATCCCGATCACCGCCTGCACGATCGCGCCGTCGGACAGGTGCTCGTCGGTGCCGCGCCCGTCGCCGCGCACGAAAGCCTGGTCGATCTTGAGCACGTCGACGTCGAAGTGCTTGAGGTGCGCGAGGTTCGAATAGCCGGTGCCGAAGTCGTCGATCGCCAGCCGGATTCCCAGCGCCTTCAGTTCGCGCATCACGCGGATCGTGTTCTGCACGTCGCCCAGCACGGCCGACTCGGTGATCTCGAGTTCGAGGAACGCCGGGTCGAGTCCGCTCGCGTCGAGCGCCTCGCGCACCTCGTCGGCGAGCCTCGCGTTGCGGAACTGGATCGGCGACAGGTTGACGGCGACGACGACACCGAACGGCTGCCAGCGCACGGCGTCCATGCACGCCTTGCGCAGGATCTGGCGACCGAGCTCGTGCACCAGGCCCGACTCTTCGGCGAACGGGATGAAGAGATCGGGGCCGACGAAGCCGCGCGTCGGATGGATCCAGCGCACCAGCGCCTCGAGGCTCTCGGTGATGCCGCTCTTCAGCCCGACCTTGGGCTGGTAGACGACGGTGAACTCGTCGCGTTCGAGTGCGCGGCGGAAGTCCGATTCGAGTGCGAGACGCTCGGGCGCGCCGTCGAGCATGTCCTCGGAGAAGACGATCGCCTGGGCCTTTCCGGCATCCTTGGCCTTGTACATCGCGATGTCGGCACGCTGCGCCGCCTGTTCGGCGTCCAGACCGACGAGCGACGGCACCACGCCGATGCTCGCCGACACGAAGATCTCGACCGCGCGCGCGCCTGCGCCCGCGCCGGGCCCGATGCCGTGGCCGATCTCGAAGGGCGGCACGAGCGCGGCCTGGATCCGGTCGGCGACGGATGCGTCCGAGCACAGCACGATGAACTCGTCGCCGCCCTGGCGCACCAGCAGATCGTCGGCGTCGAGGCAGGTGCCGATGCGCGCCGCGGTGTGGATCAGCAGCTGGTCGCCGACCGAGTGCCCGTAGGAGTCGTTGACGAGCTTGAAGCCGTCCAGGTCGATGAAGAGCACGCAGCGCGCAGCGCGTGCCTCGTCGTCCAGCGCATCGATGCGGGCGACGAAGCTGCGGCGGTTCGGCAGGCCGGTCAACGGATCGTGCAGCGCCTGGTGCCGCAGGCGATCCTCGAGCGCCTTCGCGTCGGTCACGTCCCGGCCGTTCAACACGATGCCGCCGATCGCCGGGTCGGCGCCGAGGTCGCGCGCGCGGATCTCGTAGACGCGCACGGTACCCTCGGCGTCCTGTACCCGGACCTCGTTGCGCTCGCGTTCGAGCAGCGCCTGCACGCCCAGGCCGGTGAACTGCTCGACGGTCGGCATCCGTCTCGTCGGCCCGACCGTCGCGCCGAGCAGGCGTGCCGCCGACGGCGACGCGTATCGCACCACGCCTTGCGGTTCGACGATCATGATCAGGTCGGCGGCGTGCTGCACCAGCGCCCGGAATCGCGACTCGCTCGCGGCGATCGTGCGCAGCCGCACCTGCTGCATCTCACGCTGGCGACGCGCGCGGACCTGCCCGAGCCGGGCGACGAACAGCAGCGCGGCGATCAGCGAGATCGACGCGGCCAGACCGGTGACGCGGTCGGCGACGCGGGCCGAGATCGTCGCGATCTCGTCGTCCCGCGATCGCACGGCATTCAGGGCCGCCTCGAAGTCGCCGTAGTTCATGTCCCAGTGGCCGAGTCGCTCGCGGAGCTGTTCGCGACTCAGGTTCATGAGCCCGAAGGCGCTGCGCACGCTGGCGAGGAAGCGTTCGGTGCCGTCGATCAGCGCATCCAGCAGTTCCGGCGCCGGCCGGATCCCGAGCCTCTCGTTCCAGACGTCGCCCGACTTCTCCAGCGCGAGCAGCCGTTCGAGCCCGGCCACGATGTCGTTGCGGCGGATCTGCTCGTTCGAGCGCGTGCGGATGAAGCCGTGCTTCTCGCCCGCCATCAGCTGGGTCATCGCGCGCCAGACGAGCGTGTTCTGCCCGGCGGCGTCGACCTGCATCGCGGTCAGCTGGCGCATCACCTCGCGCCTGGAATCGGCGTGGGCGCGCAGCGTGATGCTCAGCGCGACCAGGCCGATGGCCGTCACCGCAACGAGCGCAAGTGCCGCCCATGCGACGAGGCCGGCGCGGCGCGTGCCGGCGACGGGCAGGTCGGTGTCGGCGGAGGTCCTGGGGGCGGTCGAATCGTCCATCGTCGGCGCACCGACTCTCGTCGTGTTCTGCGCGGCACGGGGCCCGGGCTGCGGCCGCGCGCTCGAAGTGTCCGATGATCGCGACCGCGATGGCGTCCGTATCCCCCGTGGTCGATCGGCGGGGCCGGGCCGCGAACGAACGGCGCGCGACGTCGGCTTCGCCGCAACGCCCAGTGGCCGCGCGAAGCGGCCTCGCCGCGGGCATCATCGGGGATTTCGGCAGCGATGGAGGCGGGCGATGGATTCGATTCCTGCAGCATTGAGGGACGCTGGCGCGAGGGTTCGCCTGGCGCGGGGCCAGACCCTGTTTCGAACCGGCGCGTCGGCGCGCGCCGTGTACTTCGTCGAATCGGGCCTGGTGCGGCTGGAGCGCCACGGCCGGAACGGCGAAGCGGTGGTGCTGCACGAAGCGCGGGCCGGCGAGTACTTCGCCGAGGCTTCGCTCGGGAGCGACCGCTACCACTGCGATGCGGTCGCCGCCGAGCCGAGCGGGTTGCTCGCGTGCGAGGCGACGACGCTGCGCCGGCTCCTGTGCGAGGACCCCGGCTTCGCGATGCAGTGGAGCGTGCTGCTCGCACGGCAGTTGCGCGCCACCCGCGCGCGCGTCGAGCGGCTGTCGCTCAGGGGGGCGACCGAGCGGGTCAGGCACCTGCTCGAGTGCGACGGGGTCGGCCCGCGTCGCGAGTATGTCGTGACGGGAACCTACAAGGACCTCGCGCGCGACCTCGGCCTGTCGCACGAAGTGCTGTACCGGACGCTGGCGAGGATGGCCCGCGAGGGCACGGTCGCCCGCGTCGGCAACGTGCTGTCGGTGCCGGGTCCGCGGGCAGCGAAGCGTATGACCGGAATCATATGAGCGGCAGGTGTCGCTCGCCGACCATCGGGGCTTCGTCCATGCCTTCGAGGGTTGCCACCATGAAGATTCGCAGCGGCGCGTCGATCGTCGCGCTCGTTCTCGCCGTGGGGGTCACGGTGGCCGCGTGCACCGTCGACGACGCCGCGCACATGCATCGGCACGCGCCTGCGGTCGGCGGCGGCGCGGCGCCTGCGCAGGACACGCGCGAGCGGGTACGCTTTCCCGACGCGCTGCGCGAGCACACGCTCGCGAACATGCGCGCGCACCTCGCCGCGCTGACCGAGATCCAGGCGGCACTCGCGGCCGGCGCGTACGACCGGGCGGCGGAGCTCGCCGAACGCGAACTGGGCATGTCGTCGCTCGAGCAGCACGGTGCGCACGAGGTCGCGGGGTACATGCCGGCCGGCATGCAGGCGGCCGGTACGGCGATGCACCGGGCGGCGAGCCGCTTCGCCGTCGCCGCGAGGAACGCGTCGGTGACCTCGGACCTCGGGAGTGCGCTCGCTTCGCTCGCGGTGGTCGGGCAGACCTGCGTCGCCTGCCACGCGGCCTGGCGGCTCCACTGAGCCGGGCAGCGTCGTTCAGATCTTGCGGAACGCGAGCGTGAAGCGGTCGCTTTCGCCGATGTCGCGGTACTTCTCGCGGTCGACCTCGCCGAGCCGGTAGGTCGGCGGCAAGGTCCAGACCCCGGCCGGATGATCGGTGGTGTCCTTCGGGTTCGCGTTGATCTCCGACGTGGCGGCGAGCCGGAAGCCCGCGCGCTCGACGGCGGCGATCGCGTCCTCCTGGCGGACGTAGCCGGATGCGGCCATCGCCTGCTCGCGCTGGTCGGCGCGCGCGCGGTGGTCGACCACGCCGAGCACGCCACCGGGCTTGAGCGCGCGGTGGAAGCAGCGCAGCGCGCCGTCGATCTCGTGTCGGGTGATCCAGTTGTGCAGGTTGCGGAAGGTCAGCACGAAGTCGCAGCTCGCGTCGTCGGCGATCCGGTGGCGGTCGGCGGAGAACTCGGTGACGGCGACGCGATCGTAGATCCCGTGCTCGGCGCGCAGCCGCTCGAGCAGCCGGCGGTGGTCGGCCAGGTACGCCGCCGGCGCGTCGGGTGCGCGACTCGCCGCGATGTAGCGCCCGTGCTCGCGCAGGAACGGCGCGAGGATCTCCATGTAGTAGCCGGCGCTGCCCGGGAGGATCTCCACCACGACGCTGTCGGCGCGGATGCCGAAGAAGGCGAGGGTGGCCGCGGGGTGGCGGAACGCATCGCGTGCGACGTTGGCCGGCCGGCGGTGGGGTGCGCGCAGCAGTGCCTCGAAGGCATCGGCGGCGCGGGCGTCGGTGGGGAGCGACGCGCCACCGAGCATCGCGGCTGCGCCGGCGATCGCGCTGGCGGTGAATCGGCGTCGGTTCGCGTCATGCGTCATGCGTTGCCTCCTCGGGGATCGGGTGTGCGGGCGTCCGGACGATTGCCGATCGCGTCGCGCATCCATCGCTCGGTCGCGACGAGACACACGATCCAGAACGCCCATAGCCAGTGCGACGCGCCGTTCGACGCGGCGAGCAGGCCGATCGGCACGAACACGCCGACGGCGCCGGCGACGCCGGCCCAGCGCCATCCACGCCTCAAGCCGACGATCGCCAGGATCGCCATCGCGGCGCCGATCGCGAAGTACGGCCGCAACGCCGCGCGCTCGGTGTCGAGCAGCGCGATCACCCCCCACACGAAGGCCGCGAGACCGAGGACGATCTGCGCGGCGAGCGTCGCGAGCAGGCGATAGAAGTTCAACGTCGGACGCTCAGGACGGCCGGTGGTACGCGCTCACGCGCTCGACTTCCTCCGTCGATCCGAGGAAGACCGCGACGCGCTCGTGAAGCTTCTTCGGCTGGATGTCCAGGATGCGCTGCGTGCCGTTGGTGGCCGCACCGCCGGCCTGCTCGACGAGGAACGCCATCGGGTTCGCCTCGTACATCAGCCGCAGCTTGCCCGGCTTGTCCGGATCGCGCCGGTCGGCCGGGTACATGAAGATGCCGCCGCGGCAGAGGATGCGGTGCACGTCGGCGACCATCGACGCGACCCAGCGCATGTTGAAGTCCTTGCCGCGCACGCCGTCGCGGCCCGCCTGGAGTTCGTCGACGTATCGCCGGACCGGCTCGTACCAGTGGCGCGCGTTGGATGCATTGATCGCGTATTCGCGCGTCGACGCGGGAATCTGCATCCGGTCCTGCGTCAGCGTCCACGCCTGCGTCTCGGAGTCGAGCGTGAAGCAGGCGACGCCGTCGCCGACGGTGAGCACGAGCAGCGTCGACGGGCCGTAGACGGCGTAGCCGGCCGCCACCTGCTTCGCGCCCGGCTGCAGGAAGTCCTTCTCGCCCGGGTCACCGACCCCCTCGGGCAGCCTCAGCACCGAGAAGATCGTGCCGATCGAGACGTTGACGTCGATGTTCGACGAGCCGTCGAGCGGGTCGTACAGCAGCAGGAACTCGCCCTTGGGGTAACGGTTCGGGATCTGGTAGGGATCGTCCATCTCCTCGGACGCGAGCGCCGCCAGGTGCCCGCCCCATTCGTTCGCCTCGAGCAGCACGGTGTTGGCGATGACGTCGAGCTTCTGCTGGGCCTCGCCCTGCACGTTCTGCTGGCCCGCCTCGCCGATCAGGCCGGCGAGCGCGCCCTTGCGCACGGCGATCGCGATGCGCTTGGTGGCGCGCGCGACGACTTCGATCAGCAGGCGCAGTTCGCCGGTGATCACGCCCTTGTCTCGTTGCTTCTCGACCAGGTACTGCGTCAGGCTGATCGGTCTCATCGGTCGTTCACCTCGGTTCTCGAAAGGGTGGTGCTGCGGGGAATGGGGCAGGGCGCCGGCACTCAACCGTCGATGCTGCGCCGCGCGTGGTCGAGCACCTCGACGACGTCGGGCGACGACGCGCTCGCGCGCGCCGCGTCGAGCGCGGAAGTCATCAGCGAGCGCTGCGGTTCGGCGAATCGGGCGACGCGTTCGAGCGATCGCGCGAGCCGCGACGCGAGCTGCGGGTTGGCGGCGTCGAGCGCGAGGACGTGCCGCTGCCAGAACGCGTAGCCCAGCCCGTCGGCACGATGGAACTCGGCGAGGTTGCCGGCGCAGAACGCGTGCACCAGCGCGCGGACCTTGTTCGGATTCGTCGCCGACCAGGCCGGATGCGACTCGAGGGCGACGACGCGCTCGAGCACCGGTGCCGAGCCCGGCAGCGCGTGCATCGTCGCCTGCAGCGTGAACCACTTGTCGATGACCGTGGGTTCGTCGGCGTACAGGCGTTCGAAGGCCGCGAGCGCGGCCTCGCGCCGCGCGAGATCGACGCTCATCAGTGCCATCAGCGCCGCCTGGCGGTCGGTCATGTTGTCGGCGCCGTCGAACTGGGCCTGGGCGAGGGCCGGGGCTTCGTCCGGTGCCGCGCCCGACGCGCACAGCAGCATCAGCGCGGTGTTGGCGAGCGCGCGCGGTCCCATCGCCGCGACGTCGCGGCGATACGGCGTTCGCCAGTGACCGCGTCGCACGATCGCGAGCAGCGGCGCGCCCAGCCGCCTGCCGATCAGCGACAGGAGCCGCTGGCGCGCCTCGCGCAGCGCCTGCGCGTCGACGACGTCGAGCGAATCGCTGATCGCGCCTTCCGACGGCAGGATCAGCAACTGGTTCTTCAACCCGTCGTCGAGCGCGGGATCGGCCAGCGCGCGCTCGAGCGCGTCGACGAGCGTACCCGCGAGGGTGTCGAAGGGCTGTGCCGCGGTCGCGCTCACGTGCGCGGCGCCGAGCGCCGTCTGCACGGCCTGCAGCATCAGCTGCTGGCCGGCCTCCCAGCGGTTGAACGCGTCGGTGTCGTTCGCGAGCAGGAACGCGAGGGCGTCGGGCGGGTATGCGAAACGCAGGTGCACCGGCGCCGAGAAGCCGCGCAGCAGCGACGGCGTCGGCGCCCGTGCGAACCCGTCGAACTCGAAGCTTTGCTGCTCCCGGGTCAGTTCGAGCGTCGTCGCGAGGCGTTCGGTACCGTCGGCGTCGAGCAGCCCGATCGCGATCGGGATCGTCAGTGGCGGCGCGTCGTCGCCGTTCGCCTGGCGCATCCGCAGGCTGTAACGCCCGCTCGCCGCGTCGAAGGTCGCGTCGACCTGCACCAGCGGCGTGCCGCGGGTCGAGTACCAGCGCATGAACTGCGAGAAGTCGCGGGCATTCGCGTCCGCGATCGCCGCGACGAAGTCGTCGCAGGTGACGGCCTGGCCGTCGTGTCGTTCGAAGTACAGGTCGATCCCGCTGCGAAAGCCCTCGCGCCCGACCAGCGTCTGCAGCATGCGGATCACCTCGGCGCCCTTCTCGTAGACGGTCGCGGTGTAGAAGTTGTCGATCGCCTGGTACGCGTCGGGGCGTATCGGGTGCGACATCGGCCCGGCATCTTCGGCGAACTGCATCGCGCGCAGCACGCGAACGCTCTCGATCCGGTGCACGGCGCGGGCACTCGCCGCCGCACGCTCGGCGTCCGGCCCGGGCGCAAGCGTCGACGCGACGCCGGCCGCGAGCATGTCGGCCGAGAATTCCTGGTCGCGGAAGACCGTCAGCCCTTCCTTGAGCGTGAGCTGGAACCAGTCGCGACAGGTCACGCGATTGCCGGTCCAGTTGTGGAAGTACTCGTGGCCGACGATCGACTCGATGCGCTCGAAGTCGGCGTCGGTCGCGATCCTCGGATTCGCGAAGAGGTACTTGGCGTTGAAGATGTTGAGGCCCTTGTTCTCCATGGCGCCCATGTTGAAGTCGGACACCGCGACGATCATGAACCGGTCCAGGTCGAGCTCGAGGCCGTAGCGCGACTCGTCCCAGCGGATCGCCCGCACGAGGCTCTGCATCGCATGCTCGGTCTTGTCGAGGTTGCCGGGCTCGACCCAGATCTGCAGCAGCACCTCGCGCCCCGACGCGGTTCGCAGCCGCGTCTCGCGGACCTCGAGGCGTCCCGCG
The DNA here is from genome assembly GCA_050248115.1 of Lautropia sp. Taxonomy (GTDB): domain Bacteria; phylum Pseudomonadota; class Gammaproteobacteria; order Burkholderiales; family Burkholderiaceae_E; genus Lautropia. The sequence goes on along the minus strand of JBFWSZ010000001.1, from coordinate 143,955 downwards.
ACCAGCGCGAACAGGTAGCTCGGCTTGGCGAACGGATCCACCCAGGTCGCCGAGTGCCGGCTGCCGAGGTCGGCGGTCGCGACCAGGTTCCCGTTGGCGAGCAGGATCGGCCATGCGTCGCGCTCTGCGACGAGCTCGACCGTGTAGCGGCTCATCACGTCGGGCCGGTCCTGAGCCCAGGTGATTCGACGGAACCCCTGGGCCTCGCACTGCGTGAGCATCATCGTGCCCGACGCGTACAGCCCGGAGAGCTGGCGGTTGTCCCGCGGCGAGATCGCGGTGACGATCTCGAGCTCGAAGCGCGCGCGCGCGGGCTCGATCACCAGGCGGCCATGCTCGATCCGCCAGCTTCCCGGCGCGGGCTCGACGCCGTCGATGCGGATCGACAGCAGGTCGAGGTCCTCGCCGTCGAGCGTCAGCGCGGCGTCGGCCGCCGCGTGAGGGGCCCGCTCGACGCGGCTTCGGGCCGTGACCAGCGTGCGCGCCGGGTCGAGCTCGAAGCGCAGGTGGATCTCCGGCACCAGGTAGTCCGGGGCACGATAGTCGCCGCGCTTGACGGTCCTGGTGCGCGGTTCGTGATCGGTGGCCGGGGAAGGATCTGTCGCGGAAGTCGTCATCGATCGCCCAGGTAGTGGGGATATTCTAAGGGTCTCGCCGTTCGATGCCCGACTGGAGGGCGCGCCCATGTTGAAAGTCGTGAGACCGGACGACCTCGCCTCGCGCCCGAGCCTCGGCCGGTGGCCGGCGGCGGCGCCGCGGCGACGCCGCGTGTCCTCGCGCCGGCCGATCGCGCTCGAGCCGCGGCTGCTGTTCGACGGCGCGGCATTCGCGACCGTCGATGCGACGGTCGGTGCGACGCACGACGCGGCGGTCGATGCGGTGGTGGACGCGACCGCGACGGCGCACGAGGGCCCCGCGCCCGATCCGCAGGCAGCCTCGATCGCCGTCGCGATGGCTTCCCGGCTCGAGACCCAGCGTCCGGCCGCGGGCCCGGCGCCGGTCGCCGGCGGCGACGGGCGCGGCGCGGTGCCGTGGACTGCTTCGACCGATCCCGGGTGCGACGGGGCGGCGGTGCAGACGTCGGTGATCGCGACGTCGGCCGCGCATACGGAGGGCGGCGACGTCGCCGTCGGCGAGGTCGTGACCTTCCGCACGGTGATCACGCCCGCGCAGGGCCGAAGCGTCGACGCGACGCTCGTCCAGCACCTCGACGACGGCCTGCTGCTGCTGGGCGTCGACCGCATCGACGTCGGCGACTGCGTCGCGACCGATCGGGTCCCCGACGCCGCTTCGATCGGTTCGCGACCGTCGTCGACCGGCGTCGGCACCGACATCGAGATCGGCTTCGGGGCGATCACCGCCACCGGCGACGCCGCGTCGATCGTCGTCGAGTTCCGCGTCCGGGTCGAAAACGTTGCGTCGAACCAGCAGGGACGCGCGTTGACCAGCGCCGCGACCTTCGTCACCGGCGCCGCTGCAGACGGCGCGGGCCACGACGGGCATCGCTCGCACGACCGCGACCCCGGTCGCGAGCCGCATGGCGATGGGCGAGGGCGCGCCGATCCGCATCGCGACGGCCGGCACGGCGGCCACGCTGCGCGCGACGGCGGCCACGATGCCGATCGCGGCCCCGGCCGCAGCGGTCACGACCGAGACGGGCGCGATCGAGACGGGCGCGATCGAGCCGGGCACGACAGGCGAGGCCACGACAGCGGAGGCCACGACGGCGGAGGCCACGACCGAGACGGCCACGACCGAGATGGCGGTGTTCGCCTCGTGTCGGACACGAGCGAGGCGCTGGCGGTCGTCGAGCCGCAGTTGACGATCGAGGTCGTGCCCGACGGCGGGCCGGTGGCGGCGGGCGGGGTCGCGCGCTTCACCGTCACCGTGCGCAACGACGGCGCGGTCGACGCCTTCGACGTCGGCCTCGACGACGTCCGCCTGCCGCCCGGCCTCGCCTGGCGCGAGGGCTCCTTCGTGCAGCTGTCGGGGCCGCGTTTCGACGTGTCGACCGCGTGGAACGGCGACGGCGAGCGCGGCGACGGTCCGGCGATCGGTCCCTTCGAGGCCGGCGCCGTCGCCGTGTTCCGCTTCGAGGCGACGGTCGGCGACGGCGCGGCCGCCGGCGAGGCGCTGCCGGTCACCGTCACCGTGCGCTACACCTCGCTCCCTGGCGACGTCGCACCGGCGGCGGGCACCGGTGTGGCCGACTGCCCGCCGCCCGGTGCCGGTGCGCAGGGCGAGGGCGCGCCTTCGTCGCCGCAGGCGGTCGGTGAGCGTACGGGTTTCGGGGGCCCCGGGACGCTCGACGACTACGTGGCTTCCGACCAGGGCAGTGTCGTGCCGGTGCGCGCGGACGCACCGGTGACGCCCGCGAACCCGGGCGACGGCGGCGGGTCCGGCGGCGGTGGCCCGGGCGTGTCGCCGGCGCCGCCACCCGCGCCGCCACCGTCGCTGCCACCCGTGGCGGTGGCGCCGCCGCCACCGGCGCGCCCCGTCGACGATGCACCCTTCGAGGACCCCAGGGCGCCGCTGCTCGACGTGCTGCCGACCTGGCCCGGCCCGGCGGAGATCGCGCTCGCGCCGATCCGCTACGCCCCGGTGATGCCCGACGGCATCCGGATCGGCGACGACCTGCCTGCCGTGCCCAAGGGTGCATTCGGCGGGACCGAACCGTCGGCGAAGGACGACGACTGCGTGCCCGCGAAGCCCGTGCCTGCCGCGACGGCGGTCGTGAAGCGTGCGGTGCCGCTCGAGCGCGGTGCGCTGGCGGCCGCCGCCCGCAAGCCGCCGTCCAGACCGGCCAGCTTCTCCGAGCAGATCGGCGCCGAGCAGCGCAAGTTCAGGCCGCCGGCGATCGTGCGGCCGCCACGCCCGCCCGACTGCTGAACGCCGCGCGCCCGGGTCGGGCGCGACCGGCGGTGCCGCTCGTGGTGCGCGCGCAACGCGACACCGTCAAAATCCGTTGCAATGTGGCCGTCGGACGTCATCGACTCGCCGCTGCAGCCCCGCTGCCGACGAGCCTGTGAGAGACTTTCGAGGTATTCTCTTTAACTAACTGATTAACAAGGGAAAGTTGCGTCTGCTCGTTGCCCTCGCGCGAACTGCGCACGCAACCCGTCCCACCCTCTTCGGCCGGTCCGGCCACCTCCGGCGCCTCTGCGGCGGGCAAGCAGTTCATGGACCGCACGGCGCTTCGGCCCGGCCGACCCTTTCTCTCCCTGCGAACCGCTCACGCTTCACGGTTTCGACGACATGAACGAGTCCCTCCCACGCGCATGCACTCTCGCGCTCGCGGTCGCGCTGGCCCTGGCGGCCGCGGGGTGTGCGGTGTCGCCCGAGCCGTTGAACGGGGGGCAGATCGCGGAGCGCGTTCGCTCGGATCGCGAGCGGATGTACCGGGGGCAGGAGCCGATCGCGTCGGCGCTGACGCTCGAGGAGGTCACGGCGCGCGCGATCAAGTACAACCTCGACTACCGCCTGCGGATGATGGAAGGCGCGCTGCAGCAGGGCGTGCTCGACGTGTCGCGCTTCGACATGCTGCCGCGGCTGACCGCGAGCGCCGGGTACCTGTGGCGAAACAAGGAGCTCTATTCGCAGACGCAGACGCTCGGACAGCCGTTCGACGAGAACGGCGCGTTCACGACGTCGACGCAGAAGAGCCACCGGATCGCCGGTGCCGAGCTGTCGTGGAACCTGCTCGACTTCGGCGTGTCGTACTACCGGGCGAAGGCCCAGGCCGACCAGGTCCTGCTCGCCGAGGAGCGCAAGCGAAAGGTCGTGCAGAACATCGTGCAGGACGTGCGCAATGCCTACTGGCGCGCGCTCGGCGCGCAGCGCCTGGCGGCGCGGATCGACGATCTGCTCAAGCGCGCCGACGGCGCGCTCGAGAAGGCGCGCGCGATCGAGCAGCAGGGACTGATGCCGGTACCGCAGGCGCTCGCCTACCAACGGGCGCTGCTCGATGCGATCACGCAACTGCAGTCCCGGCGCCAGGATCTCGAGCTCTCGCGCGCCGAACTCGGCTCGCTGATGAACCTCGCGCCCAACGTGGGCTTCACGCTGAGCGACCTGGCGGAGGATCCGCTGCCGGCGCCGCCGGCGTCGGTCGCCGAACTCGAGTCGGTCGCGATGAACAGCCGGCCCGAGCTGCGCGAAGAGGATTACCGCAAGCGGATCTCGGCGGCGGAGGCGCGTCGCGCGATCGCCTCGACGCTGCCGAACATCAGTTTCGACGCCGGCTTCCAGTACGACTCGAACAAGTACCTGCTGAACAATGCCTGGGTCGACAGCGGCGTGCGGATCTCGATGAACCTGTTCCGGCTCGCCGCGATCCCCGCGATCAGGCGACAGGCCCAGGCGCAGGACGCGGTCGACGAGGCGCGGCGGATGGCACAGTCGATGGCCGTGCTGACGCAGGTGCGCGTCGCCGCGGTTCGCTACGGCCTCGCGCGCAGCGAGTACGAGACCTTCTACCAGAGCGCGCGGGTCGACGAACGTCTCGCCGATTTCGCGCGCGTGTCGGCGTCGTCGCGCGTCGAATCCGAGCTCGAGGTGATCCGCACCGAGGCACGCGCGCTGCTGAGCGAGTACCAGCGCCACATCGCGTACGCCAACGCGCAGTCGGCGGCGGGTCGGCTCTACAACTCGATCGGCCTGGACATCGATGCGACCGACGAGTCGGTGCCGGTGCGCGCGCTCGCGACGCAGATCCGCAGCTCGCTGCGCAAGTGGGAGGCGTTCACCTTCCGCACGGTGCCCGCGGCAGGCGGGCAGCTCGCGCCGCTGGCGCTTCGCTTCGTCGGCGTCGACGAGCCCTCGCAGCGGCTTCTGATCAAGCGATCCTTGGCGCGCGTCTTCCGCGGTTATGATGTCGACCTGATCAACGGCGCATCCGAAGGTGAGCGGATTTGGACCTTGCAGGCGCGGCGCGAGCAGGTCGTCACCGCCGACGGCCAGGCGACGCAATGGGTGCTCGAACTGATGCGTCCGAACGGGTCGGTGGCCGCGCGGTCGATGCAGTCGGCGTCTGCACCGAGCGCGGATCCGGACCTCGACCTCGCGACCGACATGACGTCGCTCGCGGATGCGGCGGTGATCGGGGTCCGCAACGTGCTGGCGTCGGAACGCGAGTACGTGCTCGCGTTGCGGTGACCGCTGCCCGGTTCGGTGCGGCGCTCGCACTCGGCGCCGTGCTGGCCAGCGCCGGCGCCTCGCACGCCCAGCAGCCGGTACGCCCGAACGCGATCGGCCGCGCGACCGGCGCGACTGGCGCGACCGATGCGCCGGGCGACGCCGGTGCGCTCGAATCGCCGCGCGTGCTGCTGATCCCCGAACGGGAAACGACGATCGTCTCGCAGATGGTCGGCACCGTCGACAGGCTCGGCGGAGACCTCGGCGCCGCGTTCAGGGCGGGCGCGACGCTGGTGCGCTTCAACTGCACCGAGCAGCAGGCGAGGCTCAACATGGCCCGCGCCGAATTCAACTCGGCCGACGAGCAGCATCGCGCGAAGCAGCGGCTGCAGGCGCTCGGGGGCGCCGGCGAAGTCGAGGTGTCGCTCGCGCGCGCCGCGGTCGCGAAGGCGCAGGCGCAGATCGACCTGGGCGTCGCGCAGATGTCGCAGTGCGCGATCCACGCGCCGTTCGCCGGGCGGATCTCGAAGCTTCACGTGCGCCAGTACCAGGGCGTCAACGTCGGCCAGGCGGTGATGGACATCGTCTCGAACGGGCCGCTCGAGGTGAAGCTCAACGCGCCGTCGCGCTGGCTCGCGTGGCTCAAGAAGGGTACGCGCTTCGAGATCGCGATCGACGAGACCGGGCGCCGTTATCCCGCGACGATCTCGGCGATCAACGCGCGGGTCGATCCGGTGAGCCAGTCGATCGAAGTCGAGGGCCGGGTGAGCGGCAGTTTCCCGGAGCTGCTGGCAGGGATGAGCGGCAATGCACGCTTCGACCCGCCTGCGCGCTGACGCGGGCAGGCGGCCGGCGCCGTCCGGCGCGGACGCCGCGCCGGGCCGTGAGCAGGGCGCCGCGCTGATCGCGCAGGCTGCCGGCTGGCGCGTGCTCGCGACCCTGCACGAGCGCGCGCGAGCGGCGCGCAACCTGGCCGAGCTCTGCTTCGTGATCGCGAACGAGACCTGGCAGCTGCTGCCGTACCGGCAGGGCATCGTCTGGCGCGTGGGCAGCAACGGTCGGATCCGGCTGCAGACGGTGTCGGGGCTCGCGCAGCTCGGCGAGGATTCGCCGAACACCGTGTGGCTGAAGGCGCTGGGGGCGCACCTGCGCTCGCTGTCGCCGCTCGAGCCGCGCGTCGTCGACGCCGCCGATTGCCCGGCCGCGATCCGCGCGCACTGGGACGAGTTCCTCCCGGGACGCGCGCTCGTGCATCCGCTGGTGTCGCCGTCGGGCCTCTTGCTCGGCGTCGCCGCGTTCGCGATCGACGACGCGCCGGACGACTGGCGGCAGCACCTGCTCGCGCGCGCGTTCGACGGCTACGGCCACGCATGGGCCGCACTTCTCGGGCCGGCTGCCCGGCGCCCGCGCGCGCGCGGCGGGCGTCGGCGCTGGGTGGGCTGGGCCGCCGCCGCGGCGGCGATCGCGGCGGCTTTCGTTCCGGTACGGCTGTCGGTGCTGGCGCCGGCCGAGATCATCGCGCTCGATGCACTGGCCGTCTCCTCGCCGATGGATGGCGTGGTCCGCGAGTTCCGTGTCCAGCCCAACCAGGCGGTGCGCCGCGACGACGTGCTGTTCACGCTCGACGACACGACGCTGCGCAACCGCCGCGAAGTCGCCGCGCGGCAGCTGCAGGTCGCGCGCGCCGACGCGCTCGCGGCGGCGCAGAAGGCCTTCTCGAACGACGCGAGTCGCGCGGAGATCGCCGCACTGAACGGCCGCGTCGCCGAGCGGCAGGCCGAGCTCGGATGGCTCGACGAACAGCTCGGTCGCGTCGAGGTTCGCGCGGCGAAGGACGGCATCGTCGTGTTCGGCGACGTCAACGACTGGCAGGGCAAGCCGGTCGTCACCGGCGAGCGCATTGCGCTGCTGGGCGACCCGAAGGACGCGGGCGTGCTGATCTGGCTGCCGGTGGCGGACGCGCTGAACATCGAACCCGGCGCGCCGGTGCGGCTGTTCCTGCAGGTCGCGCCGCTGGCGCCGCTGGACGCACGGCTGTCGCAGACGAGCTATCAGTCGGTGCTGTCGCCGGACGGCGTCGCCTCGTACCGGCTCCGCGCCCGATTCGAGGCGCTGGACGACGCGCAGCGCGAGCTGGCACGCATCGGGCTGAAGGGGACCGTGAAGATCTACGGCGACGAGGCGTCGCTCGGCTACTACCTGCTGCGCCGCCCGCTCGCGTCGCTGCGCGAATTCACCGGCTGGTAGCGATGCCCGGCGCATCGGGCACGGGGCCCGCGAGCCTGCCGCCGCTGCGCGAGGACCTGAAGCTGATCTCTGCGGCGTCCAACCGAGACGGTTCGCCGGCGTGGATGATCCACGATCCGGTGTCCAACCGCTTCTTCCGCATCGGCTGGCTGGAGTTCGAGTGCCTCTCGCGCTGGTCACTGCGCGAGCCGGCAGCACTGCTCGCGTCGCTGAACCGGCAGACACCGCTGGACGCATCGCCGGAGGAGCTCGCCGACTTCTGCGCGTTCCTCGAGCAGCACCAGCTGGTGCGCGCGAGCGACGCGACGCGCGTGCGCGCGCTCGTGCGGATGCACGAGAAGGCCCGAGAGAGCACGCTCAGGTGGCTGCTCCACAACTACCTGTTCTTCCGGCTGCCGCTGGTGCGCCCGCAGCGCTTCCTCGCGGCGACCGCGCCGGCGCTCGCCTTCCTGCAGACGCGCGGCTTCGCGCTGATCACGATCGCATGCACGCTGCTCGGCCTCGCGCTCGCCGCCCGGCAGTGGGACACCTTCGTGCACACGTTCCAGGACTTCATGACGCCGGGCGGGCTGCTCGGCTACGCGCTCGCGCTGACGTTCGCGAAGACGCTGCACGAGCTCGGCCACGCGTACGTCGCGACCCGCCACGGCGTGCGGGTCGCGCACATGGGGGTGGCCTTTCTCGTGCTGTGGCCGATGCTGTACACCGACACCGGAGAATCCTGGAAGCTCGCCGACCGACGCAAGCGCTTCGCGATCGCCGGCGCGGGCATCGCGACCGAGCTCGCGATCGCCGGATTCGCGACGCTCGCGTGGAGCCTCGCGCCCGAGGGGGCCTGGCGCAGCGCGTTCTTCTTCCTCGCGACCACGAGCTGGGTGATCACGCTCGCGATCAACGCGAGCCCGTTCATGCGCTTCGACGGGTATTTCCTGCTGTCCGACGCGCTCGACCTGCCGAACCTGCACCAGCGCGCCTTCGCCGTCGCGAGGAGCGCGCTGCGCCGGACCGCGCTCGGCTGGGACGAACCCGATCCCGAGCACTTCGAGCCCGGCCTGCGCCGCTTCCTGATCGGTTTCGCGTGGGCGACCGGCGTGTACCGGCTGATCGTGTTCGCCGGCATCGCGTTCGCGGTCTACCACTTCTTCTTCAAGGCGCTCGGGCTCTTCCTGTTCGCGGTCGAGATCGCGTGGTTCATCCTGCGCCCGATCTGGGGCGAACTCGGCCAGTGGATCGCCGCACCGCGGCGCGCGCAGGCCGGACACGTCGCGCGGACGCTGCTCGGGCTGATCGCGCTCCTCGCGGTGTTCGCGATCCCGTGGCGCACGACGGTGCGCGCCGAGGGCTGGGCGCATGCGGAGCACCAGCAGGTGGTCTACTCACCGGTGCCCGCGCGCGTGCTCCGCGTCGCCGCAGCCGGCGACTACGCGGCGGGCGCACCGCTGGTCGAACTCGATTCGCCGGACACGCGCAGCCGCGCGCGCCAGAGCCGGATCGCCGTCGACGCGCTCGCGCTTCAGCTCGACCAGTCCGTCGGCCGCGCCGAGGGGCTGGAACGCCGCGCGGTCCTCGCCGAGCAGCTGGGGCGCCAGCGGGCCGACCTGCACGCGCAGCAGGCCGAGATCGCGCGCCTCGAGCTGCGGGCGGCCTTCGCGGGGCGGCTGCAGGATCTCGACCGTGCGATCGGTCCCGGAACCTGGGTCAATCCGCAGCAGCCGATCGCGATCCTCGTCGACCCCGGCGGCTGGGTCGTCGACGCGCTCGTCGAGCAGGATGCGCTCGGCCGCTTCGAGGTCGGCGCGAAGGCGCGCTTCCATCGGCGAGGCGACGCCGGCCCCGCGCTGACGGGCGTCGTCGAGGCGATCGACACGACACGGCTGCAGGGCATGCCGCACGCGATGCTCGCGACCGAGCACGGCGGCCACGTCGCCGCCGTGCGCCAGCCCAGCGGCGCGCTGGCGCCACGCGACGCGCTCTACCGCGTGCGGGTCCGGCTCGACGACGCGCCGATCGGCCTGCGACAGGCGCCCGGCTCGGTCGCGATCGACGCGAGGAGCCGGAGCATGCTGCTCGACGGCCTGCGGCGACTGGCGGCGGTGCTGCTGCGCGAGAGCGGCTTCTGACGGACCTGCCGGCCGTTCACTTGAGGACCGGCGGCGCCCACCAGTTCGGCTCGGCGGCTTCGAAACGGGGGTCGCGCGCGAGGCGCTCGGCCAGGTCGAGCGAGCCGGTGCCGACCGGCCCGTCGACCAGCCACATCCGAGGGCCGATCCGTCGCAGCGGCGTAAGGCCCTGGCCGCGAAGCAGCGCCGACGCCCGCGCATCGTCGAGCGGGGCAGGCAGCGTCACGATCACCCCGCCGGGCAGCGCCCGCGGCCGGCCGGCGCGATCGACGTAGACCGGCGAGGCGTCGAGGTCGGCATTCGCGGCGGTGCCGCCCGGTTGCGGCCGGAGCTCGGGCCGTCCAGCGCCGCGCGATGGGAACACCGCGACGCGGCTCTCGTCGAGCCAGAGCTCGCCGCGCGCAGAGCCGTCCCGGATCGACCGCGACGGCAGCGGGGCGTTCGCGCCGGCCGGCGCGGACTTGACGAGCGGCACCACGGGGATGCCCGACGCCGAGGCAGCGCCGGCGGCCGCGTGCGTGCGCGCCGCGCCGGCCGCGCCGCCGGAACCGCCGCCGGCAGCGCTGTCGGATGCGCCGCCGGCAGCGCTGTCGGATGCGGCGGTCGCGAGCGTGGCGAATGCGGCCGTCGCGGCGGCAGCCGCGACGGCGGCCAGTCGCGTCGCGCGGCGTCGGCGCGGGAACGGGTCAGCGACCATGGAACCTGATCCACCAGTTGGCGAAGCGACCCGTGTCCGCGAGCGCGACGTCGGTCACCTCGAGTGTCCATCCGGCACCGGGCGCACCGGCGACCGGCTCGTCCATGTGGCGCACGCTGCCGAACACGTAGTCGTCGTAGTCGCCGCATCCGACCGGCGTCAACGCGGTGTCGTAGCAGACGTGGCCGTCGGCCAGCTCGCTGACGAGCCCGGCGGGACTGACGAGGCGGATGCGAAGGTCGCCGATGCTGGGATGCGGGACGTCGCCGACCGCGGCCTTCGCGGTGAAGCCGACCTCGACGAACTCGATCTTGGTGATCGCGCAGCCGGCGGGCAGGATCACGTTGGAGACCGGCGAGAAGCTCGCGCCGACCGGGTCGGACAGCTGCTGCTCGACGGTGTTCGCGTAGGGCCCGCAGACGGTCTCGGCGGTGCTGCCGCCGACGCTGGTCCAGGTCCTGGCGAGCGCGACCGCCGCCGCGGCGTCGACGAGCCCGAAGCCGTACTTGTGGTTGTGGTTCAGGCCGAAGTTCGTCGTCCAGCCGGGGTCGGTGGCGTCGGTCCTTCGCGCGGTGCGCGCGAGGATCATCGGCACGTCGCGCCAGGTCAGCGCGGGATTTGCCGCGAGCATCAGCGCGACGACGCCGGCGACCATCGGCGTGCTCGCCGAGGTGCCGGAGAAGTCGGCGCGGTAGCTGTCCTTCAGGCCGGTCGTCCGGATGAAGGACGCGGCCCGCGCGCCGGACGACGGTGCGCAGACCAGCAGGTTCGCGCCCCGCTCGCCGTAGTCGGGCTGGCGCCCGTCGCTGTCGACCGCGCAGACGGTGATCTGCCCGCGCTTGTTGACGAAGCCGTCGAAGTTCGAGTTCTCCCGCACGCAGGCCTCGACCTGCGGCGTCGACGGCAGGTCGGGGTTGTAGCAGCCGCCGTTGCCGCTCGGAAAGAGATAGATCGAGCCCTTGCCGTTCCGGCCGGTGCCGGTGCCCTGGCGCAGCGCCTCGGCGAAGCTCGCGCGCGAGGGGTGCAGGAAGCCGTCGTCGGCCGAGCCCCAGCTGTTGCTGAACACGTCGTTGAGCGCGAGGTCGCGATTGAGCGCGTCGACGACGTCGGCCGACAGCGAGGTCGCGAGCGCGTTGTAGGCGACCGCCGCCGCGCGGGGCGCGACGCCGGCGCCGCCGCTGGCGTTGCCGTCGCGCGCGACGGCGATGCCGGTGACCGCCGTGCCGTGCGCCTCGGCCTGGCTGCAGGGCATCGGGTACGCGCCGCCGCGGCTCTCCGGACGGTAGTCGAAGCTCGCGCCGGGCACGATGTTGGGGGCGATGTCCTGGTGCGTGACCTCGATCGCCTCGTCGACGATCGCGATCCGGGCGCCGCCGCCGAGCGTGCTGCTCCATGCGCTCGTCGCGCGAAGGTCGATGCCGGCGGTGCCGGTGATCGCGCCGTCGTTCACCAGGTGCCACTGGCTCGCCAGCAGCGGATCGGACCCGCTGCCGGCCGCGGCGACGACGCCGCTGTAGGTCAGCGGGCAGTTCGTGTTCGCGAGTCCGGTCGCGCCGCCCACCGGCGGCGGCGGCACGCCGGCCGTCGAATCCGAGCCGCCCGACGAACATCCGCAGATCGCGAGCAGCAGCGCACACAGTGTCGCGGCCTGGATCGCCCGAGACGCCGCCGGCGCGGCGCGGGGTGCGGGCGAAGGGACGACGGGCGCCGATGGCGCGGCCGATGCGTCGGTGTGCTGGAATCGGAGCAACATGAGGTCCCTCGCGCCGGCCGGGTCGCCGACGGTGCTGCATTATCGATGATTCGTGCGTCGGGCGGCGACGCGGCCCGGCCGCCGCCGGCCGCCGCCGAATCCCCTTGCGGATGCCGCGGGCTGCGCGCCGGACTTCCGGTCGCGCCTCAGGTCGGGCCGGGGATCGGCTGCGCGGCCGCTGCGAAGCAGCATGCGATGCATGCGGAATCGCCCGCTTTTGCGCTTAGAATCGCCCCCTCGCCCGAAACGGCCGGCCGCTGCTGAACGGCGCCGTGCGCTTCGCGCGCCCCAGACCAGCCGAATCTCCGTCGACCGGCAGCGACCGACAGGCCCGGCGCACGGGATCGAAAACACAAGAGGAAACGAATGAACAAGAGCGAACTCATCGACACCATTTCCGGCGATGCCGACATCAGCAAGGCTGCGGCGGAGCGGGCGCTGAATTCGGCGCTGGCGGCCGTGATCAAGGCGGTCGCGAAGGGTGATCGGGTCACGCTCGTTGGCTTCGGCACGTTCTACTCGACCAAGCGCGCCGCGCGCGTGGGCCAGAATCCCCGCACCGGCGAGAAGATCAAGATCGCCGCGGCGACCGTGCCGAAGTTCTCGGCGGGTGCCGGTTTCAAGGAAGCCGCGAACAAGAAGCGCAAGTAGTCGCGTCGCGGTCGGCGCGCCCCGGCCGATCGAGGGCGGTCTCGAGCGCTCAGGCGAGCTGGCCGAGCTGCTCGCGAAGGTACAGGATCTGGTCCTGCCAGTAGCGCTCGGTGCCGAACCAGGGAAAGGCCGCCGGGAACGCCGGATCGTGCCAGCGCTGCGCGAGCCATGCGCTGTATCCGATCATCCGCAAGGTACGCAAGGGCTCGATCAGGCCGAGTTCGCGGGCATCGAACGCGCGCATCGTCGTGTAGCCGTCGAGCAGTTCGCTCATCTGTGCCGTCGGGCCGGTCGACGCACCCGCATCGGCCTGCTCGGCGCCGGCGTCGGCCAGCATCCACAGGTCCTGGATCGCCGGTCCGCTCCGGCAGTCGTCCAGGTCGACGAAGTGAGGCCCGTCGTCGGTCCAGAGCAGGTTGCCGAGGTGGCAATCGCCGTGCAGTCGCAATACTGCAGGCGGCGGCTCGAACGCCGCGCTGCACGCGGCGGCGCATTGCTGCGCGACCGCGACCCACGAGGCCTCGAGCGCCGGCGGCAGGAAGCCGCTGGTCGTCACCACCTCGATCGCGTGGCGCGCGTCCGCCTGCGCGTCGATCCGCGGGCGCGTCGTGAACGCCCGCGCTTCGCCGAGGCGGTGCAGGCGCGCGATGAAGCGGCCGATCCGCTCGCGCATCGGCCTGCCGTCGCGCGCGTTGTCCAGGGCCGGCACGCGCCCGCCCTGGCGCGGATACACCGCGAAGCGGAAGCCTTGCGCGTGGTGCAAGGTATCGCCGCCGGCCATCGCGAGCGGGGCGACGATCGGGATCTCGTGCGCCGCGAGCTCGCCCGCGAACGCGTGCTCCTCGAGGATCTGCGCATCGGTCCAGCGCGCCGGGCGATAGAACTTGACGACGCGGCTGGTCGCGCCGTCGCCCGGATCGGCGTCCTCGAGACCCACCAGGTACACCCGGTTCTCGAAGCTGTTCAGGGCCTGCAGCCGCCCGTCGCACCGGATGCCGGTCGATTCGAGCGCGTCGATCACGCGCGTCGGGTCGAGCAGCGCGAACGGGTGGTCGGCGTCGGCGGGCGCCGGTTCCTCGCGCATTCAGCGTCCGATGATCTCGTCGACGCGCCGCAGGGCGTCGTCGGCCGAGGCGTCGGCGATGCTTCGACCGCGACCGAGTCGCCACCAGACCAGCGCGCCGATCGCGAGCAGCGCGAACGGGCCGAACCAGAGCACGGCGTTCCGTCCGGACAGGCTCGGCCGATAGAGGACGAACTCGCCGTAGCGGTCGACGAGGAAGCGCTTGATCTGCGAATCGCTCTTGCCTTCGCGCATCAGCCGCGTGACCTCGATGCGAAGGTCCATCGCCAGCGGCGCATTCGAATCGGCGAGCGTCTGGTTCTGGCACACCAGGCAGCGCAGCTCGCTCGCGAGGTGCCGGAACCGATCGGATGAAACGAGATCGTCAGGCGCTGGTGGCGCGTTCGCGGCGGCGGCGGGTGCCTGCGATCGCGGTGGCGGCGCTGTCGGCTGGCCCTGCGCCTGTGCCTGCGCCTGTACCTGCGTCTGCGCCTGCGCCAGCAGCCGCGGCCGTTCCTGCGCCGTCGCCCGCGTCGGCGCGGCGGCCCAGGTCGCGAACGCGATCGTCGCGACGAGCGCCAGCACGCGCGTGCCCGCGATCGCCGGTCGCGCCGCGTGCCGGCGCGAAGCCCGGCATCGGACGCGTGTGCGCCGCGACGACGAGGGTGTCGGCGGCGGCGTGCGGGTCGTCAAGGTGCTCACCCTCCGATGGTACGCCGAATGCCGTCGGGCGCCGGGTCGAGCCGGCCGTGTCGATGGCCGCGGTGTCCTCGGCTCGGCGATGGCGCACGCTGCGCGTCAGCTCGCCGCGCTCGAAGCTCAGCTCGCGCCGGTCGGTGATCACGTGCAGCGTTCGGCGCGCACGATGGCCGACCCACAGCGGGGTCGCGAGTCCGCCGATGCCGAGCGCGAGGAACGGATAACCGGCGAGGCAGAACCACCGGAAGGGGTCGTCGAGGCCGCCCGGGTCGCCGAGTCCCAGCCCGTCGATCCAGTGCAGGCAGAAGAGCGTCCACGGCAGGAAGACCGCCCAGCAGGCGAGACTCCATCGCACGAGCCCGCCCGGCGCGGGTCGACCTGCCCACTCGATCGACTCGCCCTCGTCGAGCAGGCTCGCCACCATGGCCGCGCTCGGCAACGCGTCGCGGTCGCCGGACGGATCCTGCCACGGGTCCTGCCAGGCGTCGCGGTCGGCGGCGCGGCCGGGCGCGAGCGGTGGGCGGGCTGCCGGAGCCTCCGGACGGTCGATGGTGAGCAACATGAGGCCGATTGGACTCTCGGCGCGGCCGGCACGCACGCCCGGGCCAACGACCGCTGCGAACGACCCGACGAGCGGTCGTCAGTCCGGGCGCCTCGTCGGTTCCGCCGCACGCGCGGCGCCGCCGAGCGCGCCGATCATCGGGATCAGCCGATCGCGCAGCACGACGTCGGTCAGCGGGCCGACGTGCTTGAAGCGGATTCGTCCGGCACCGTCGACGAGAAAGGTCTCCGGGACGCCGTAGACGCCGAAATCGATCGCGAGCCGCCCCGGCCGATCCGCGGCGACCAGGTCGAAGGGATTGGAGTGCCGTTCCAGCCACGCGCGCGCCTGCACCGGGTCGTCCTTGTAGTCGATGCCGACCAGCGTGATCAACTTTCGCCTCGCGAGGTCGACGAGCACCGGATGCTCCTGCAGGCACGGCGCGCACCACGACGCCCAGAAGTTCAGCAGGTAGGGTTTTCCGGCCAGGTCGGCGGATCCGATGCTGCGGTCCGGTTCGAGCAGGCGCGGCAGCGACCACGCCGGTGCCGGCTTGTCGATCAGCGGCGAGGGCAGGACGTGCGGATCGCGATACAGCCCGAGCAGCAGGAACACCGACACGCCGACGAACGCGGCGAGCGGCAGGATGAACTTGAGCGATCGCTTCACGAGCCGCTCGACGACGCCCGCGGCATCGCGATCGCCGGTGCCGCGCCGGCGGGCGTGCGCGACGGCTCGGCGACGTCGACGCGGGTGCGACGCGTCGCGAGACTGCGGTAGCGCCGGTCCGCGAGCGCGACGAAGCCCCCGAGCGCCATCAGCGTGCAGCCGAACCAGATCCAGTCGATGAAGGGCTTGATCCAGGCCTTCACCGTCCAGCGCCCGTCGGGCAGCTGCTCGCCCAGCGACACGTAGACGTCGCGCGTCAGGCCGGAGTCGATCGCGGCTTCGGTCATCACCGACTGCTGCACCGTGTAGCGACGCTTCTCGGGCTCGAGCGTGAAGGTTCCGCCCGAGGGCGTGCGGACTTCGACGCGTCCCCGGGTCGCGACGTAGTTGGGGCCGTTGGCCGGGGCGAGGCCGAGCAGGGTGAAGCGATAGCCGTCGAGCTCGAAGTGCTCGCCGATCGACACCGAGCGGTCGGCCTCGGTCTGCAGCGTGTTGACGCCGGCGACGCCGAGCGCGAACACGCCGACGCCCACGTGCGCGAGGATCATTCCCCAGAAGCCGCCCGGCAGGGCGCGCAGCCGCGCGCCGAGCGATTCGGACGCCGGCGAGCCGAGTTCGAGCCGCTCGACCAGCATCGCGACGCTCGCGACGATCACCCACACGCCGATCGCGCTGCCGATGATGAAGCGCAGGCCGCCCGCGCCTGCCTGCCACCGGATCAGGATCGTCGAGATCACCGCGACGGCGACCGCCCAGCGCAGGCGTCGCCAGAGGTCGGGCACCGGCGCGCTGCGCCACCGCGCGAACGGCCCGATCCCCATCAGGAAGACCGCCGGCGCCATCAGCGGGAAGAACACCGCCTCGAAGTACGGCGGCCCGACCGAGATCTTGCCCAGCTCCATCGTGTCGAGCGCCAGCGGGTACAAGGTGCCGATGAAGACGGCGGCGGCGGCGACCGACATCAGCACGTTGTTCGCGAGCAGGTAGCCTTCGCGCGAACTCGCCGAGAAGCTGCCGGGCGTGACGTTGCCGGAAAGGCCGGGGGCGCGCCACGCGAACAGCGCGAGCGAGCCGCCGACCACGACGACGAGAAAGCCGAGGATGAAGATGCCGCGCGCCGGGTCGGTCGCGAACGCGTGCACCGAGGTCAGCACGCCCGAGCGCACGAGGAAGGTGCCGAGCAGGCTCAGGCTGAAGGCCGCGATCGCGAGCAGCAGCGTCCAGGCCTTGAAGGCGCCGCGCCGCTCGGTCACGACCAGCGAATGCACCAGCGCCGTACCCACCAGCCAGGGCATGAAGGACGCGTTCTCGACCGGGTCCCAGAACCACCAGCCACCCCAGCCGAGCTCGTAGTAGGCCCAGGCGCTGCCGAGCGCGATGCCGATCGTCAGGAACGACCAGGCCGCCAGCGTCCAGGGGCGCGCCCAGCGCGTCCACGCCGCGTCGACCCGGCCGCCGATCATCGCCGCGATCGCGAACGCGAACGCGACCGAGAATCCGACGTAGCCCATGTACAGCATCGGCGGGTGGATCACCATCCCCGGATCCTGCAGCAGCGGATTCAGGTCGCGTCCGTCGGCCGGCACCGGGAACTGGCGCTCGAAGGGGTTCGACGTGAACAGCATGAACGCGAGAAAGCCGACGGCGACGAGGCCGAGCACGCCGAGCACCCGGGCCTTGACGGCTGGCGCCAGACTGGCGGCGAAGTGCGCGACCGCGGCGGTCCAGCCGGCGAGCATCAGCGACCACAGCAGGATCGAACCCTCGTGCGAGCCCCAGGTCGCGGCGATCCGATACGCGACCGGGAGCTGGCTGTTGCTGTTGCGCGCGACGTTCGCGATGCTGAAGTCGTTGTCGACGAAGGAGGCGGCCAGGCAGCCGAACGCGATCAGCACGAGCCAGAACTGCGCGCCCGCCGCGCGATGCGCGGCGTGCATCAGTTGCGGGTCGGCGCGTCGCGCACCCAGGAAGGCGAACGCCGTCTGGCCGAGCGCGACCGCGAGCGCCGCCCACAGCAGGAAGTGGCCGATCTCGCCGGTCACGGCTTCACCACCGTGTCGGCGCCGACCGGATGGCCCGCCTGTCGGAGTGCCTCGGCCGCCTCGGGCGGCATGTAGTTCTCGTCGTGCTTGGCGAGGACCTCCTTCGCGACGAATCGGCCCTGCGCATCGAGCTGCCCCTGCGCGACGACGCCCTTGCCCTCTCGGAACAGGTCGGGCAGCGTGCCGACGTAGGCGACCGGGATCTGCCGGGCGTTGTCGGTGACGATGAAGCGCACGCTGGTGCCCTCGCGCACGACGCTGCCCGGCGCGACGAGTCCGCCGATCCGGAACGCGCGGTTCTTCGGCGCCTCGTCCTGCGCGACCTGCGTGGGCGTGAAGAAGAACACGATGTTGCTGCTGAGCGCGTACAGCACCAGGCCGGCCGCGACCGCGAGCGTCGCGACGCCGCCGGCGATCCATCCGAGTCGTCTCTGTCGGGGCGTCATCGCGGGTCTGTCCTCCGGTCCGGAGCGGGTGTCGATTCGGTGGCCGCGCGCGCGTCGACGCGTTCGAGGCGGATCCTGCGCCAGGCGGCGCGCCGGCGCACGCCGAGCATCACCAGCTCGGCGAGCAGCAGCACGGCGGTGAACGCGTAGGACACGACGAGCGCGGCGGTGTGATCCATTCAGCGGCCCTGCGGGCGATGCGAGGCGGATGCGGCGAGCTCGCCGTGCGGCGTCGGCGCCGCGCCCGGCAGCGGCAGCGCGCCGACCCAGCGCGTGTGGCGCTCGCACTCGAGGATGATCGTCCGGACGCGGTGCAACGACACCGCGATCGCGTAGCTCCAGAACGAAAAGTTCATGATCATCATCGCCTGCAGCATCACCGTCGCCATGCTCGAGCCGCCCGGCTTCACGCTCGCCCCCTGGTGCAGCGTATTCCACCACTGTACGGAAAAGTAGATGATCGGCACGTTGATGACCCCGACCAGCAGCAGGACGGCGCCGGCGCGATCGGCGCGCGTGCGGTCCTCGATCGCGTTCAGCAGCGCCATGTGCCCCAGGTAGAGGAAGAGCAGGATCAGCGTCGAGGTCATCCGCGCGTCCCAGGCCCAGTACGTACCCCAGGTGGGCTTGCCCCAGATCGCGCCGGTCCACAGCGAGATCGCGGCCATCAGCGCCCCGGTCGGCGCGAGCGCCCGGATCATCATCGCCGAGAGGCGCGCGCGCCAGACCAGCGTCAGCACCGCATACCCCGCCATCACCACGTAGATGAACATCGCCATCCAGGCGGCCGGCACGTGGATGAAGATGATCCGGTAGACCTCGCCCTGCTGCGCATCGGCCGGCGCGACGAAGAACCCGATGTACAGGCCGATCGCGGCGAGCACGGCGGCGATCACCGCGAACAGGCGGGCGAGGTGCCCGGCGAGCGGGTAGAAGGTCTGCGGTGACGCGTAATGGAAGATGGACATCGTGCGATGCGGCGTCGGCCGCGGCCGGATCGGCCTGAGCCTTCCCCGGCGGCGCCGTTGCCGGGGCAGGCTATTCGAAGGATACCCGCAGCGCGAGCGCGGCCAGGGGCGGCGTCGCGACGCAGGCTGCAAGCATACCAGCGGCGAGCAGCGCGAGGTGCGGCCAGGGCGACAGGCCCGCCGCCTGCATCTCGACGGCACCGGCGCCGAAGATCAGCGCGGGCACGAACAGCGGCAGGCACAGCAGCGTGATCAGCGTCGCCGCACCGCGCACGCCCAGCGTCAGCGCGGCTGCGACGCCGCCGATGCCCACCAGGATCGGCGTGCCCAGCGCGAGGCTCAGCGTCAGCAGCGCCAGCGTCGCCGCGTCCAGGTCGAACGCGAGCGCGAGCAGCGGGGTCGCGGCGAGCAGCGGCAGCGCCGACACGAGCCAGGTCGCGACCAGCTTGCCGGCGACGAGCGCGGCGAGCGAGCGATCGGCGGCGAGCATCTGCTCCAGGCTGCCGTCGAGGTGGTCGTGCTCGAAGAGCCGGGGCAGCGCGAGCAGCACGGCAAGCAGCGCGGCGACCCAGATCACGCCCGGGCCGATGCGCTGCAGCCATTCGCGCTGGGGGCCGACCGCGAGCGGGAACATCGACGAGGCCATCACGAAGAAGCCGAGCAGGTTCAGCGAGTCGGCCCGGCGCCGGATCGCCACCGCGAGGTCTCGCCTCAGCGCCCAGCCGAAGCTCATCGCGTCGCGCCGAGCGCCAGCACCGCGGCGCGCGCGGCGATGCCGGGCAGCGGGAGGTGGGTCGCGATGATCGCGGCGCCGCCGGCGTCCAGGTGCTCGGCGAGCAGCGTGTCGAGGAGGGCGGCGCCGGCCTGGTCGAGCGCCGCCGATGGTTCGTCGAGCAGCCAGAGCGGGCGGGCGGCGGTCGGCGGCGTGCCGGGTGCCGGCGTCGCGGCGAGCACCAGCCGGCAGAGCGTGAGCCGCTGCCGCTGCCCCTGCGACAGCCGGCGGACGTCGACCTCGGCCTGCGCCGACAGCGCCATGCGCGAGAGCGCCGCGAGGATCGACGCCTCGTCGTGCCGCGATCCGTCGAGTTCGGCGGCGAATCGCAGGCAGCGCGCGGCCGGCAGCTCGCCCTTCATGCCGCTCGCGTGCCCCTGGTAGAGCGCGAGCGGGCACAGGCGGCGGGAAGCGGCTTCGAAGGCCTCGCCGTCGACCGTCAGGCGACCCGAATCGAGTACCGACAGCCCGACCAGGCTGCGCAGCAGCGTCGACTTGCCGCTGCCGTTGGGCCCGCGCAGCAGCAGTGCTCGGCCGCGGTCCAGCGAGAACGCGACGTTCTCGAAGAGGCGCCGCTCGCCGCGGGTCGCCGTGAACGCATCGCCGCGCAGCCACCCGGCGGCCGGGTCCGCGTGCGTCGTCACCTCACCGCACCACGCGGTCGATCCGCAGGTCCAGTCCCTTCGCGTCGGCGTCGACCGGTCCGCTGCGACCTTCGAGATCGCCCGGCGCCGGCGCAGCCGCGCCGGTGCGCGACACGCGGGCGACGACCACGACGCGGGTCTGGCCCGACAGCCGCGCGGCGGGCATCATCGCGTCGGCATCGCTCAGCCTGAAGCTCAGCGGCAGGTCGCTCGCGCGTGCGCGCCTGACCGCGAGCGGCGGGCCTACCGGCTGGCCCCCGGCATCGATCGCGCGCGCGACGACGAACACCGTATCGGCGGGCTCGACCGACGCCGCGAGCGCCGGATCGACCGATACCGTACCCTCCAGCGCGGGTCCGCCCGCGACCGTCCCGCGCGCAGGACCGGGCGCGGGACCTGGCGCTGGACCCGGCGAAGTACCCGGCGCGGGCGACGAGCCCGCCGGAGCCGCCGAACCCGCAGGACCGCGAGCGCCGGCGGAGCCCGCAGGACCCGCCGACCCGGGCAGCCCGGCGCGCGCCTGCACGTCGTCGATCATCGACTGGATCTGCTGCGCCTGATCCGAGCCCGCCGGCAGCAGCGCCAGCAGCGGGCGCCAGTAACCGAGCGCGGCTTCGGCGTTGCCGCGGCTGACCTCGTATGCGCCCGCGAGCGCCAGCGCCTTCGGATGCCGGGGGTCCTTCTCGAGCGCCTCGCGGATCAGCGTCCAGGGGCGGCCCTCGAGCCGGTTGCCGCCGGTCTGCGCGAGCAGGTCGGCGAGGTCGGCGCGGATTGCCGCCGCGAGCGCCGGATCGTCGCTGTCGACCGCCAGCGCCTTCTCCATCGCCGCGAGCGCCGCGTCGGCCTGTCCCATCGACATCCGGGTGCGGCCGAGCAGCAGCCAGCCGTCGGCGCGGTCCGGCTGCGCGTCGAGCCGGCGCTCTAGCTCGGCGACGAGGCCCTGCACGTCGCCCGCGCCGCCGGCGAGGCCGCCGGAGACCTCGACCCATTCGGGCGTGCCCGACAGCCGGTACATCGTCAGCGGGCCCGCGAGCAGCAGCAGCCCGACGACCACCGCGGCTGCCAGCCGAACCCTGGCGTTCGACCGCACGGGCGCCGCCGCTGGCGGATCGGTGCCGAGGTCGCTCATCGCGGCCGCGGTGAACTCGAGGATGCGGCGCGCGCGCTCGGGTGAATCGGGCGCGAGCCCGGCGATCTCCGCGTCGAGCTGCGCACGCCGTTCGCGCACGATGCTCAGGTTCAGCGCGCGCGCGGCGTCGTCCGGCGCGCCGTCGGCGGCACCCTCGGCGGCCCCCCCGGCGGGGCCTTCGCCGTCGGCGGTGGCCGCGGCGGGGTCGACGGCGGCAGCGCCGCCGGATCCCGTGTCGGCACGGCGGCGCGAGGCGCGCAGCAGCGGCCACAGGATCCATGCCGACAGCGCGACGACGATCGGTGCGAGGACGAGGAGCTGGAAGAGGGTGGCGGACATCCGTAATTCGGGATCGGGGAGCGGGATCAGCGTTCGCGAAGCGCTTCCCGCATCTTGAGCACCGGCTTGAGGATGTAGTCGAGCACGCTCTTCTCGCCGGTGCGGATCTCGACCGACGCGGTCATGCCGGGAATGATCGGCAGCGACTTGCCGCCCGCCACCAGCGACGACTGCTCGGTGCGCACCAGCACCCGGTAGTGGCTGTCGTCCTCGGCCTTGCGCTCGTCGCGCAGCGTGTCCGGGCTGATCATCTCGACCTTGCCGACGAGGCCGCCGTAGATCGAGTAGTCGTAGGCGCTGATCTTGACCGTCGCGGCGAGCCCCGGGCGCAGGAAAGCGACGTCGGCCGGACGGATCCGCGCCTCGACGAGCAGCCTGTCCTCGAGCGGAATGATCTCGAGGATGTCCTGCCCCGGCTGGATCACGCCGCCTCGGGTGTTCATCTTGATGTTCTTGATCGTGCCTCGGACCGGCGCGCTGATGACGGTGCGCTGGACCTGGTCCTGCCGCGCGGTCAGCGTCTCGAGGACCTGGCCGAGCTCGGCCTCGACGCGGCCGAGCTCGTTCGCGGCGTCGACCCGATACTTGTTGACCCGCTCCTGGTTCTGCGCGTCGAGGTCGTTCAGCGAACGCTTCAGTCGCAGCAGGTCGGTCTCGGCGACGAGCCCCTTGGCGACCATCGGCTGCGTGATCGCGATCTCGCGCTGGATCAGCGCGCGGCTCGAGCGCGAGGTGGCCACCGACTGCTCGAGCGCGGTCCTGCGCGCCTGGTAGGTGTCGGTCTCGTTCTTCAAGAGTTCGGCGTCGGCGAGCACCGCCGGCGGGAATTCGAGCGGGGTGCCGCGCGATTCGGCGCGCAGCCTGGCGGCCGCGGCCTGCAGCGACAGCGACCGCGACAGCTGCTCCTGGTAGGACGAACGCGCCTTCGTCTCGTCGATGCGCAGCAGCGGCTGTCCGGCGGACACGATGTCGCCCTCGCGCACCATCATCTCCGACAGGATGCCGCCTTCGAGCGACTGGATGATCTGTTCGCGGCTCGACGGGATCACGCGCGCGTCGCCGCGGGTGATCTCCTCGATGCGGCTGAAGTGCGCCCAGGCGGCCGCGCTGGTCAGCAGCCCGACCATCAGCAGCAGCATCAGCAGGGTGGTCTTCTGGCGATCGTTGACCATCGCCTGCTGCATGTCGTGCATGAAGTCGAAATCGCTGCCGCCCTTGCCGCCACCTCGCCGGGGGTTGAGAAAGGCGGCGCGATCGGGCGCCGGCGCGCTCGGCAGCGCCGATGCCGCCAGCGTCGCCGGCACGCCCGCGTCGTCGGGTCGCGTGTTCATCGGCGCACGCCCTGGATCCGGCCTTCCTTCAGCGCCTGCAGCACCTGCTCCTTCGGCCCGTCGGCCACGCGCAGCCCCGCATCGAGGATCACGACGCGTCCG
Organism: Lautropia sp.; assembly: GCA_050248115.1. GTDB lineage: Bacteria > Pseudomonadota > Gammaproteobacteria > Burkholderiales > Burkholderiaceae_E > Lautropia. The sequence continues at coordinate 120,609 of JBFWSZ010000001.1, read as the reverse complement.
ACGAAGTCGAGGAGCTGCAGCTTGTGGGTCACGAACACCAGCGTCCTGCCGCCGCACAGCCTGGCGAGTGCGTTCATCGCCATCGCCTCGGTGGCGTTGTCCATCGCGCTGGTCGGCTCGTCGAGCAGCAGCACCGTCGCGTTCGCCAGCACCGCGCGCGCGAGCGCGACCGCCTGGCGCTGCCCGCCCGACAGGCCGAGGCCGCCTTCGCCGATCGGCATGTCGTAGCCGCGCGGATGCGCGCTCGCGATCTGGTGCACGCCGAAGGCGTCGGCGACGCGCATCATCACCTCGTCGTCGACGTAGGGATTGCCGGCCTTCAGGTTCTCGCGGAGCGAGCCGAACAGCAGCTTCGCCTCCTGGCCGACGTAGAGCACGTGGCGCCGCACGTCGGCGGGCTCGATCTGCAGCAGGTCGACGTTGTCGAGCTTCACCGCGCCGTCGCCGGGCCGGTACAGCCCCGCCAGCACCTTCAGCAGCGTCGACTTGCCGCTGCCGATGCGCCCGAGCACGGCGACCTTCTCGCCCGGCGCGATCGACAGCGAGACGCCGCGGATCGACGGGGCCGACTGCGGCGAGTACCGGAAGCTCAGGTCCTGCGCGGCGAGCGCGCCGAGCGCGGCCGGCTTGTGCAGGTAGTTGCGGTTCGGGTCGCGATCGGTCGGGGTGGCCATGACGCGGTTCAGCGACTGCAGCGCCATCCTCGCCTGCTGATAGCGCACCGCGAGCGCGGTGATCGACGCCGCCGGCGCGATCGCCCGCGAACTGAGCAGGACGGCGCCGATCAGTGCGCCCTGGGTCAGCTGCCCGTCGCCGATCAGGTACACGCCCCAGACGACCATCACGACGGTGACGAGCGACTGCACGAAGCTCGTGAAGTTGCTCACGAGCGCGGTGACCCAGCGGCTCTTCATCGCGGTGCGAGAGGTCAGCGCGGCGGCGCGCTCGTACTTCGACTGCATCTGGCCCTCGGCGCGCAGCGCCTTGAGCATCTCCGCGGCGTCGAGCGCCTCGACCAGGATGCCGTGCTTGATCGACGCCTCGCGCAGGTTCTCGTTGACGTAGCGCGACAGCGGGATCTGCGCGAGGCCGCCGACGAGCATCAGGATCGGCACCGCGGCGAGCGGCACCCAGAACAGCGGTCCCGCGATCATGTGGATGACCCAGACGAAGAGCAGGATGAAGGGCAGGTCGGTGATCGTCGCCAGCGTCGCGGAGGTGGCGAAGTCGCGCACCGACTCGAACTCGCGCAGCGTGTTCGCGTAGGCACCCGCCGACGCGGGGCGGTTCTCCAGCCGCGCGAGCATCGCGTGGCGAAACAGCGCCGATCCGAGGAGAAGGTCGGCCTTCTTGCCGGCGTTGTCGAGCAGCCAGCTTCGCAGGTTCCGGGCGATGAACTCGAAGCTCATCGCGATCGCGACGCCGATCGCCAGCGTCCAGAGCGTCGTGTACGCCTGGTTCGAGATCACGCGGTCGTACACGTTCATCGTGAAGAAGGTGCCGGCGAGCGCGAGGACGTTGATCAGCGTGGCGGCGACGGCGCCCTGCAGGTAGTAGCCCTTGTAGCGCCAGATCGTGCCCCAGAACCAGTCTCGCTCGGTGCTGCGCTTCGCGACGATCGATCGGTCCTCGGTGACCAGCGCGGGCTTCACGAAGATCGTGCTGCCGATGTAGCGGCGCTGCAACTCGGCGTCGTCGATCTCGATCTCGATCGCGCCCGGCTCGCAGGGCAGGATCACGTGCCTGCCCCCGCTGCCGTCCTCGCGCGGCTTGCCCGCCTGCTTCAGCAGCAGGCAGGCCTTCTGGTCGTGCAGCAGCAGCACCGCCGGCAGCAGCAGGTCCGAGATCTCCGAGATCACCCGGGGCTGGATCCGGACCCTGCAGCCGTTGGCCTCGGCGATGCGGGTGAAGGTGGCGGGTTGCAGCGGCCGTTCGTGCGGGATGCCGGCGACCAGCGATTCCTCGCTCTTCTGGTTGCCGAAGCGCGCGAGCAGCTGCGACAGCGCGGTGAGCAGCGGGTCGGGCAGCGGGTTCTGGTTCAGCGCGGGGCGCGGCGCCGCCGCGCCGGGGTCGGCACCGCCGACGATCGACAGCGTCGCGGCGGCGGGTCGCCCGCCTGCGCGTGCAGAGGCCGTCGGGTCCGCGTCCGCCGCGGCGCCGATCGGCGCCGGGACCGCGTCGGCCTCGGGCCGCGACGGCTGGTCGATGACAGAACTCATGGGCGAAGGTGCAGGCGGGCGCAATGGGGCGGGTCGCGGGGCAACCATCCGGTCGGCATCAATCCGTCATTGTCCCACCGTTTGGTCACCGCCCGGGCCGCGGGCGGGGGCGGCGCGTTCGGCGGGTCCGTGCTCGGTCGGCGGCGGCGGCACCGGCGCGGGCGCCTCGATGCCCAGCTGCGACGTCAGCACGGCCTGCGTGCCGACGAGGCGGTAGCGGACCTGGAGCAGTTCGGCGAGCTCGGTGGCGGCGCTGACCTGGGCCAGGTAGGTCTCGTTCTCGGCATTGAGCAGGTCGATGATGCTGCGCTTGCCGATCTGGAACTGCTCCCAGTACGCCGCGCGGACCTTCGCGGCGCCGGCGACGAGTTCGTCCAGCGACCCGATGCGGCCCCGGCGGGTCTGGATCTGCGTCCAGTGCCGGGTGACCTCGGCCGACAGGTCGCGCCGGACCGCGTCGACGTTCTCCTCGGCGGCGCGCACCTGCGCGCGAGCCGCCGCCGCGCGTGCCTCGCCGGCGCCGCCGTCGAAGGGGTTCCAGTCGGTGACCAGTCCGACCTGGTAGCCGCCGAGCCAGCGGCGGTCCCCGATCGTGACCTCGGGGCTGTTGACCGCGCCCCGGACGCTGACGACCGGCTTGTTCCACGCGTTGGCGACGGCCGCCGCGCGGCGTGCGGCCTCGACGTCCGCGCGCGCCGCGGCGATCGAGGGGTGGTCGTCGAGCGCGGCCAGCGCGCGATCGAGCGTCTCGGCGGCCTCCGGCGGGTCCTCGGGCGTCGTCACCCCGTCGATCGGCGCGCCGACCAGCTGCGACAGCGACGCGAGCGCTTCGCGTCGGGCACCGTCGCGCGACGACAACTGCAGCCGCGCCTGCTGCAGGCGCGACTCCGTCTGCAGCAGATCGTAACCGCGGCCGCGATCCAGGCGCACGATCTCGCGCACCTTGTCGCGCAGCGACGCGATCGCGGCGACGTAGGCCTCGGCGAGCCCCGCGAGGCGCGCCTGCTTGACGACCTCGACGTAGGCGTCGGCGACGCGCAACGCGACGTCAGCGCGCGCGAGTTCGGTGCGCTGGTTGGCGGCGGCGAGCCGTGCGGTCTGCCGCGCGACGTCGTTCTCGGTGCGTCCGCCGTCGTAGATCGGCTTGACCGCCTGCACGCCGAGATCGCCGACCGCACCGTCGGTGCCGCCTCGCACGTAGCCGTAGCCCGGCTGCGCGATCAGCCCGTAGCGCGTGTTCAGTTGCGCGTCGGCCGCGGTGATGTCGAAGCGCGTCGCCTGCGCGCCGGTGCGCGCGGCCTGGATGCGCGGGTTCGTCTGCAGTGCCTGCGCGACCGCCTCGGCGAGCGTCGCGGCGCGCACCGCGGGCGCGGCGAGCAGCACGGCGGTACCCAGTGCTGCGCCGGCCAGCGCGCGCCTCATCGGGTGGCGACCGGCCGGCCTTCGATCGGATACGCCGGGTCCGAATAGCCCGGGCTCGACGGATGGCCGGCCGGGACCAGCGCGTCGACCAGCGCCTCGTCGGCGGCGTCGAAGCCGTGCGCCGTCGCGCCGACGTAGTCGCGCATCTGGTCGGCGGTACGCGGGCCGACGATCGCGCTGTCGACGATCGGGTTCGCGAGCACCCAGTTGATCGCGAACTGGACCGCGCTCATCCCGCGCGCCTCGGCGTGCGCGCGGATGCGCTGCGCGATCTCGAGCGACTCGGGCCGCCACTCGGTCTGCATCATGCGCTTGTCCTCGCGGCCGGCGCGGGTGTCGGGTGCCGGCGCCGCGCCCGGCGCGTACTTGCCGGTGAGCACGCCGCGGGCCACCGGCGAATACGGCGCGACGCCGATGCCGTACTCGCGGCACGCCGGCAGCACCTCCACCTCAGGCATCCGGTTCAGCGCGTTGTAGTAGGGCTGGCACGCGATCGGGCGCGGCACGCCAAGGTCGTCGGCGATGCGCACGCATTCGGCGATCCGCCAGGCGCGGTAGTTCGAGACGCCCCAGTAGCGGATCTTGCCCGCGCGCACTAGGTCTCCCATCGCCTGCACCGTCTCGGCGAGCGGCGTGCCGATGTCCTCCTTGTGCAGGTAGTAGAGGTCGACGTGGTCCATCGCGAGGCGCTCGAGCGAGGCGTCGATCGCGCGCATGATCCACCGGCGCGACAGCCCTCGGTCGTTCGGCGCCTTGCCGAAGGGGTTCGCGACCTTGGTCGCGACCACCCAGTCGTTGCGGGTCGCGCCGATCAGCGCGCCGGTCATCCGCTCGGCGCCGCCGAGCGAGTAGACGTCCGCCGTGTCGATGAAGTTGAGCCCGCCGTCGCGCGCGACGGCGACGATCTCCCGCGCCTCGGCCTCGTCGGTGCGGTCGGCGAACATCATGGTGCCCAGGCACAGGCGCGACACGCGCAGTCCGCTGCGGCCCAGTCTACGGGTTTGCATGGCATCTCCTACAATGTGTCGTTGCTGCAACGACGGCGAGCGAAGGCCCCGATGTTCTCGATCGAGAAACTGAGCGCGGATGTTAACTGGGCGAGGATCGCGTTCGTGCTGCTGGTCGGCGTCGGCGCGTGGTTCGCGTTCGGCCTGCTGATGCGGGGCGTGCAGCGCCTGCTGTCGAACCGCGTGCCGGACAGCGAGGACCAGAAGCGCATCGAGACGCTGAAGCGCTCGATCGGCTACGTGTTCCAGACCGCGCTGCTGGCGACGATCGCCGTGCTGCTGCTGGCCGAGTTCGGCATCTCGATCGCGCCGATCCTGGGTGCGGCGGGCGTCGTCGGCATCGCCGCCGGCTTCGCCGCGCAGAGCCTCGTGAAGGATTTCTTTCGCGGCGTGTTCCTGCTGATCGAGAATCAGATCCGGGTCGGCGACGTCGTCGAGGTCGCCGGCAAGTCCGGCGTCGTCGAGGAGGTGACGTTGCGATACGTGCGCCTGCGCAACATGGAGGGCAACGTCCACTTCGTGCCCAATGGCGAGATCGGCACCGTCACGAACATGTCGCTCGGCTTCGCGTTCGCGGTCGTCGACGTCCCGGTGTCGGCGACCGCCGACCTCGACCGGGTCGTGCAGGCGATGCGCGAGGTCGCGCAGTCGCTGCGCGACGATCCGGAGTTCGGCCCGCGCATCACCGAGCCCTTCGAGCTGATCGGCGTCGACCAGTGGGAGGCGTTCTCGGTCGTCGTTCGCGGGCGCCTGCGCACCCTGCCGATGCAGCAGTGGGGGGTGAAGCGGGAGTTCCTGAGACGCGTCAAGCCGCGGCTGATCGCGCTCGAGGTGCCGCTGTTCGAACCGATGGCGCGAATGCGCTGAGGCACGGGCGAGCGCGGGCCCCGCCGGCGACGCACGCGCCGCCCGGCGCCCGCGCCGCACACAGGAGAGACGCAATGAGAATCGAAAACGAGATCAGGCTCGACTTCAAGGACGTGCTGCTGCGCCCGAAGCGCTCGACGCTGGGCAGCCGCGCGAACGTCGACCTCGAGCGCGAGTACAAGTTCCGCCACGCGTCGCACCGCCTGCCGCTGGTGCCGATCGTCGCCGCCAACATGGATACCGTCGGCACCTTCGAGATGGCGAATGCGCTGGCCCGCCACAAGCTGATGTGCGCGATCCACAAGCACTACTCGGTGCCGCAGCTGGCGGGCTTCTTCGATCCGTCGAACGCCGCGAACAACGCGTACGCGTTCTACTCGATGGGCATCGTCGAGCGCGACCTGCACAAGTTCGCGCAGGTCCGCGACCGCACCGGCGACGGCGTGCGCTTCGTGTGCATCGACGTCGCCAACGGCTACACCGAGGCCTTCGTCGATTTCGTGCGCCGTTTCCGCGAACGGTATCCGGACCTCGTCGTGATGGCGGGCAACGTCGTCACCGCCGACATGACCGAGGCGCTGATCCTCGCAGGCGTCGACATCGTCAAGGTCGGGATCGGGCCCGGCTCGGTCTGCACGACCCGCAAGATGACCGGCGTGGGCTACCCGCAGCTCTCGGCGATCATCGAGTGCGCCGACGCGGCGCACGGGCTCGGCGGGCTGATCTGCGGCGACGGCGGCTGCACGGTGCCGGGCGACGTCGCCAAGGCCTTCGGCGGCGGCGCCGACTTCGTGATGCTCGGCGGCATGTTCGCCGCCCACGACGAGTCCGGCGGCGAGGCGATCGAGGTCGACGGGCGCCCGATGCGCCGCTTCTACGGGATGAGCTCCGAGGAGGCGATGACGCGCCACGCGGGCGGCGTCGCCGACTATCGTGCGGCCGAGGGCAAGTCGATCCTGCTGCCCGCGCGCGGGCCGGTCGACGAGTCGGTGCGCGAGATCCTCGGCGGCCTGCGTTCCACCTGCACCTACGTCGGCGCGCGCAAGCTCAAGGACCTGTCGAAGTGCACGACCTTCGTGCGCGTCAGCCAGCAGATCAACGAGGTGTACGGCAAGTCCTGAGCGCCTCCGGACCGCAGCGCGTCGCTTGACACGGGTCAAGCCCTGGCGGTGGCGACGGCGCTAGACTGGCGTCGACCACCACCGGGACCGACCATGATCCGATCGCTTCGCCTCGTCCAGTCCGCCGCGCCGCTCTTCGCGGCCGCGCTGATCGCATCGGCGCTGCCCGCCGCCGCCGCGGGTCCTGCCGACGAGACCCGCGAACTGGTTGCGACGGACGCCCGCACCCGATCGCTGGTGCTCACCGAGATGCGCGACCTGCTGTTCGCCGTCAACCAGGTGATGCGCGGCGCGGCCGACAACGACATGGCCGCCGTCGCGAAGGCGGCGCGTTTCGTCGGCCTGTCGCACTTCGCGACCGCCGGCGACAAGGGCGCGCTGCCGGTCTACAAGACCGAGACCGCACCGATGGAGTTCCGCCGGCTCGGGGCGCAGGTACACGCGAGCTTCGATCGCATCGCGGATGCGGCCGAGCGCGGTGGCGAACCGATGGAGATCGTCCGCCAGCTCGCCGACACCACCAACAACTGCATCGCGTGTCACGCGAAGTACCGATTCCCGGCGCTGGAGCCCGAGCGGCGCACGACGATGCCGCCGTCGGTGATGAATCCGCGCTGATCCGCCGTTTCGACACTGCCGTCGGCGGGGATACGCGGCGACGGCGGCAGGGCACCGGCGTACGATCACGTCATGTCGCCCATCGATGTCGCCTCCGTCCTCGATTTCTGGTTCCTGCCGCGCACCGATTCGGCGTTCGGCAGGCCCCGCGATGCCTGGTTCCGCAAGGACGACGCCTTCGACGCGTCGATCCGCGCACGCTTCGGATCGCTGCTCGATGCCGCCGCCGGGCGCACGCTGCTGCCGTCGCCGGCCGCTGGCGCCGGTCGGGACGCGCCGCCGAACGAGCCCCTGTCAGACACGGACGCGATCCGTGCCGACCTCGCCCGCGTCATCGTATGCGACCAGTTCTCGCGCAACGCGTGGCGCGACAGCGCGCGGGCGTTCTCGCTCGATTCGCAGGCGCTGGTGCACGCCGGCGCGCTGCTCGGCGGCGACCGTCACCTCCGGCTCGACCTGCTCGAGCGCTGGTTCGCGTACATGCCGCTCGAGCACGCCGAGGACCGTGCGCTGCAGGCGGCGAACGTCGCGCTGTTCGAGCGGCTTCACGACGACGCGCGCGCCGCCGGCGCGCCGGCCCAGGTCGTCGACGCCGTGGCCGGCGCGCTCGATTACGCGCGGCGGCACCGCGACGTCGTCGAGCGCTTCGGCCGCTTCCCCCACCGGAACGCGCTGCTCGGGCGGGCAGACACCGACGACGAGCGCGTCTTCCTGACCCAGCCCGGCTCCCGCTTCTAGGAGGCGTTCGCGCGGCGGCGTCGGTCGCGCTGACAGGTCCCGGCGTGGCGCGTTCAGCCGCGGCCGATGAAGGGCATCTTCGTCGCCATGATCGTCATGAACTGGATGTTCGCGGACAGCGGCAGGCTCGCCATGTGGAGCACCGCGTCGGCGACGTCCTGCGCGTCCATCACCGGCTCGACCTCGATGCGTCCGTCGGCCTGCGGCACGCCCTTGGTCATCCGCTGCGCCATCGGCGTCAGCGCGTTGCCGATGTCGATCTGCCCGCAGGCGATGTCGTACTTGCGCCCGTCGAGGGCGGTCGAGCGCGTCAGCCCGGTGACCGCGTGCTTGGTCGCCGTGTAGGCGATCGTGTTGGGGCGCGGAACGTGGGCGGAGATCGAGCCGTTGTTGATGATGCGTCCGCCCATCGGCTTCTGGGCCTTCATGACGCGGAACGCCGCGCGGGTGCAGTAGAAGGGCCCGTTCAGGTTCGTGCCGACGACCGCGAGCCACTGTTCCGACGTCAGGTCCTCGAGCGGGATCCCGGGCGCGTTGGTGCCAGCGTTGTTGAACACGACGTCGACGCGCCCGAAGCGCGCGACGGTGGCGTCGAACAGTGCGTCGACGCTGGCGGCGTCGGTCACGTCGGTGGGGTGCGCGAGCGCGTTGCCGGCGGGGGTTCCGGCGAGGCTCACGGTCTCGGCGAGCGCATCGGCCTTGCGCCCGGCGAGCGCGACGCGGTAGCCCGCCTTCAGGAAGGTGATCGCCGTCGACCGCCCGATGCCGCTGCCGGCCCCGGTGATGATCGCGACCTTGTTCTCGTTGTCCGCCATGTCCGCTCCCTGGTGACGTTTGCCGGCGCCGTCGGCGCCGGACGGATGGGGCACGAGTGTATCGCCACGCGCGGCCTGCGCCCGTGCGCGACGGTGGCCGGGTCGGCGCACCGGCGCACCGGCGTGCCGGCGGTCGGCGGCCGGCCGCGGCCCGGCCCGGTGTCGCGGATCCTTGCGATGCGCGCGTCGCGCGACGGCGCCCGCGGGATCCGCGCACGGCGGCGCCGGCGGCGTAAGCTCCGTCAACGCGGCGTCCGGACACCGCAAGCCCTGCGTAAGTACCCGCAAGGAAGATGCGCGTGCGGTGGTACGGTGCCGATCGGCGCCGGGTCGTACCGTCTTATCGCAAGTCGCGGTGCCTGCCGGTTCGTGGTGCCGCGCGACCATCCAGAGACGTCATGTTCGATTCGGCGACACCACCCGTCGAGAGGTGGGTGAGGGCGGGCGGGCGCCGGTCCTGCAGCATCCGACGCGCGCCCGCGGGCGGGCGGGCGGCCCGGCTGCTGCGCATGATCCGGCGGTTCGCGCTGCCGGTCGTGCTGCTCGCGGCCTGCGGCGGCGGCGGTTCGGACGCCGGCCCGGGCGACGCCGGGAGCGCGGTGGGCGGCTCCTTCGGCGGTATCGGTGCGGATCCGCTGGCCGATCCCGCGTCGGGCAGCCTGCTCGGCGGCGCGCCGTCGCCGCTGCCACCCGGCCCCGCGTACACGATCTCCGGCAAGCTCGCCGTCGCCGAGACCCTGGCGGTCGACGCCGACACCAACGATCCCAACCAGGTCGGACGGCGTTCGAACAACGCCTTCGACGCGCTGCAGCCCTTGTCCAATCCGGTGCACCTGACCGGCTACCTGACGATCGCCGGCGCGGGACCCGACGGCCCGGTCAAGGCCGCGGGCGACCCGGTCGACGGCTACCGGGTGAGCCTGAGGGCGGGGCAGGTGATCGAGCTCGACTTCAACGCCGATCCGAAGGCGGTGGACATCGACCTGTTCCTCTACGACCTGAACCGCCGGGTCGTCGGCCGCTCGACCGGCACGAACAGCTACGAGTGCATCCGGGTCGGCGTCGACGGCGAATACGCGATCGGCGTCGAGCTCTACACGCAGGGCTCGAGCGGCGGCAGCGTCTACCAGCTGCGCATCGGCGCACCGAACGTCGACAGCGGCTGCGTCAACGGCCAGTTCGCCGCCGGCACGATGATCGCCGACGAGATCGTCGTGCGGCCCGCCGCCGCGGCTTCGCCCGCGCAGGGGGCGACGACGAAGGGTGCCGCGCCGCGCGCGCCCGCCGGCTTCGCCGTGCTGCGCGGGGATCCGGCGGGCGGCACCGGATCGGCGCTGATCGGGCTGCCGGCGGCGCCCGCGGTGCGCTCCGCGGCGCTCGCGGCCGCGGGGATCCGAGCGCGCACCCGGGGGGCCGTGGGTGCCGGCGGGTCGACGGGCGCCACGGGCGTGCAGGCCAAGGCCGCCGTCGCCGCGTCGCAGGCCGATGCGGACGCGGTGGCCGCGTGGCGTGCCGGCCTGCCGGCGGAGACCGTCGCGCTGCGCGAGACGATCGATGCGGCGAAGATGCTGGTGCAGTCCGGCGAGGTCGCGTCGGCGCAGCCCAACTTCCGGCTACGGGCGCTAGCGACCCAGCGGCTCGCGGCCTTCCCGCCGAACGACCGCGAGTACCCGCGGCAGCGGTGGCACTACGAGGCGATCGGGCTGCCGGGCGCGATGTCGCTGCTGGCGGACTTCGTGCCGGCACAGCCGCGAAACCCGATCGTCGCCGTGCTCGACGGCGGCATCGTCGCGGACCACCCGGACCTCGCCGCCCAGCTGGTGCCCGGCCACGACTTCGTGTCCAACCTCGACATCGCCGGCGATGGCGACGGTGCCGACGCCGATCCGGACGATCCGTCCGGCGGCGCGGCGGCGCGTGCCAGCACCGGTTTTCACGGCACCCACGTCGCGGGCACGATCGCCGCGGAATCGTTCAACGGCGTCGGCGTCGCGAGCGTCGCGCCGGTCGCGCGCGTGATGCCGGTGCGCATCCTCGGCGTCACCGGCGGCGGGTCGTACTTCGACATCGACCAGGGCATCCGCTACGCGGCCGGGCTGGCGAACGTATCCGGCCGGCGCGTGCAGCCGGTCGACGTCATCAACCTGAGCCTCGGCGCGGCCGGCGTCGGCTGCGACGCGACGACGCAGGCCTTGTTCAACGAGGTGCGCGCGGCGGGCACCCTCGTCGTCGCGGCGTCCGGCAACGAATCGACCCCCGGGCAGAGCGCGCCGGTCGGCTTCCCGGCCAACTGCGAGACCGTGTTCGCGGTCGGGGCGACCGACGCGCGCGGCGCCCGGGCCAAGTATTCGAACACCGGCGCGCAACTGATGGTGGTCGCGCCGGGCGGTGACCTCGACATGTCGAGCACCGGCAACGGCGCGCCGGACGGCATCTACAGCACGATCGCGACCCGCGGCGGCGATGGATCGCGCCTGCCGTCGTACGGCTACCTGAACGGCACGTCGATGGCGGCACCGCACGTCGCGGGGGTTCTCGCGCTGATGCGCTGGATCAACCCGGCGCTGACCGCGCCGGCGATCGAACGGCTGATCCGCGACGGCACGATCGTCGACGACCTCGGGGCGCCGGGAAGGGACGTGGAATTCGGCTACGGGCTGATCGACGCGCAGAAGGCGGTGGCGGCCGCGCTCGCGACGGTCCAGGCGCCGGTGCCGGCGCCGATGCCGCTCGGGCAGGTCGAGGCACAGCCGAGCGCGTTGAGCGTCGGCGCGACGCGCGAGTCGGCCGACTTCGCGCTTCGGATGGTCGGCGCCGGCGACGAGCGGATCGTGTCGATCACGACCGATTCGACGCTGATCGCGGTCGCGCCGCTCGCCGGTGCAGTCGATCCGGCCAACGGCCTGGGCGACTACCGGATCACGGTCGACCGCTCGGCGATGGCGATCGGCACCACCGCGTTCCCGAAGGTGATCGTCGACCTCCTGCCGGCGCGCCGCATCGAGATCCCGGTGACCGTCGAGCGTCGCGCCGACACCAGCGGGCTGGGCGACTTGGGGCCGCTCTACCTGCTCGTGCTCGACGCCGACGACGCGAAGGAGCGCATCGTCGCCGAGGTGGGGATCGCGGCACCGTCGGCGGGGGTGTACGCGTACTCGCTGACGGTACCGGGCACGCGGCGCATCAAGGTCATCGCCGGCAGCGACCTGAACAACGACGGCCTGGTGTGCGCGCGTGGCGAGGGCTGCGGGGCGTATCCGGTGCTGTCCAGCACGGTCAAGATCCTCGAGCCGACCGGCAACCTGACCGGGATCGACTTCTCGGTCGCGCCGCTGGGGGGCGTGAATCCGCTCGCGGCGGCGGGCCTGTGGCGCCGGTGATCGACACCTCGTGCTTACGATGGAGCCTTCGATGACGCGCACACTTGCCTGCCTCTTCGCCGTGTTCGCGCTCGCCGCCTGTGCGCTCGGCCAGGCCGCCTCCGGCGATGCGGGCGCATCGGCCGGTGGTGCGGGCGCCACCGCCGGGCCCGGCGGAGGCGGGACGCAGGACGGCGCGCTCCCGGAAGGGCGGATCCTGGCGCGACGTGCCGCCGACTGCGCTGCGGCGGGCGCGCAGCGCGGCGCGCTGTCGGTGCGCTCGCGCGATGCGCTGGCGAGCGTCGCGAAGGGTGCAGGCGTCGCGCCGGCCGACCTCGCCGCGGTACTGGATTGGCCGGTCGACTACGGCACCGCGGAGTCGGTCGTGCTGGTGCGTGCCGGCGCGCTGCCGAACCCGGCGTGGACCCTCGCGGTCGACCAGGACCCGGTCGTCGTCGGCGACGCGCTCGTGCTCTCCGCGCGCATCGACCGCCCGCCGCCGGGACGCATGGTCGTGCAGATGATCGCGTCGCCGTGCGTGTTCCTGCACCTGTCGGGCGCCGGGTACGCCCGCGTCGACGTGCGGTGGATCGAGCGGCGCTGACTCAGGGTTCGGGCAGGAACTTGCCCGGGTTCATCAGGCCCTGTGGATCGAGCGCCGCCTTGATCGCCCGCATCATCCGCATCTCGACCGCCGACTTGTAGCGCGCCGATTCGTCGCGCCGCAGGACCCCGAGCCCGTGCTCGGCCGAGATCGACCCGCCGAAGCGAACGACGGCGTCGTGCGCGATGCGGTTGATCGACGACTGCGCGTCGAGGAACGCGGCGCCGCCGTCGACGACGCCGGGCGGCGGCGACACGTTGTAGTGCAGGTTGCCGTCACCGAGGTGGCCGAACACGATCATCCGGATGCCTGGGTGCGCCCCCGAGATCGCCGCGTCGGTCGACTCGATGAACTCGGCGATGCGCGAGATCGGCACCGAGACGTCGTGCTTGATGTTCTTGCCCTCGGCGGCCTGCGCTTCGCTGATGCGTTCGCGCAGCACCCAGAACTGCGTCGCCTGCGCCAGGCTGGTGGCGATCGCGGCATCGGTCGCGATGCCGTGATCGATCGCGTCGCCGAGCATCGCCTCGATGGCGGCGAACGCAGCGTCGTGCTCGCGCGTGTCGGCCGACTCGAGCAGCACGTACCACGGGCTCGCGCCGTCGAGCGGGCGGCGTGCGTCGGCGAAGTGCTTCGTCACCAGCCCCAGGCAGGCGTCCGAGATCAGCTCGAACGCCGTCAGCGAGGCGTCGAGCCGCTCGCGCGCGAGCGACAGCAGCGCGAGCGCGCGCGCCGGCGTGTCGACGGCGACGAACGCGGTGATCTTCGCGCGCGGCTTCGGGAACAGCTTCAGTACCGCACCGGTGATGACGCCGAGCGTCCCCTCGGCGCCGATGAACAGGTCGCGCAGGTCGTAGCCGGTGTTGTCCTTGCGAAGCCCGCGAAGCCCGTCCCAGATCTCGCCGGCCGGCGTCACGACCTCGAGCCCCAGGCACAGTTCGCGCGCGTTGCCGAAGCGGATCACCTGCACGCCGCCGGCGTTCGTCGACAGGTTGCCGCCGATCGTGCAGCTCCCCTCGGCAGCGAGGCTGAGCGGGAACAGCCGGTCGGCGGCGTCGGCCGCCTGCTGGATCGATTGCAGCACGCAGCCGGCGTCGACGGTCATCGTGTTGTTGACGTCGTCGATCGCGCGGATCCGGTTCATCCGCGCGAGCGACAGCACGATCGCGCGCCCGCTCTCGTCGGGCACCGAGCCGCCGGACATGCCGGTGTTGCCGCCCTGGGCGACGATCGGGACGCCGCGCGCCGCGCACCAGCGCACCAGCGCCGCGACGTCCTGCGTCGAGTCCGGCTGCGCGACCGCGATCGCGCGGCCGCGCCAGCGGCGACGCCAGTCGAGCAGGAACGGCGCCTGGTCGGCGTCGTCGGTGATCAGGCGCCCGCCGAAGGCGGCGCGCAGCGACGCCAGGTCCGGGGGCGACGCGGTGGCGTCGTTACGCGTGCTCATCGTGCGGCCCCCAGCGTGTCGGGCTCGGCGCGCGTCGCCTTCGCGTCGTCGGCCTCGTCGATTCGCCGCTTCAGGTGCGCGAGCGCCTCGTCGACCTGGTCGACGAGGACGAGGCAGAGTTCGCCGGGCTTCAGCCGTTCGAGCGCGTGGTCGATCGCGAGGAACTCGCCGCGGATCTCGACCGAGTACTTGGTGCGGCTCGCGTTCACCAGCCCCCGTCTGAGCAGCGCGAGCACCTCGCCGTCGGCGCGGCCGCGCTGGGCCTGGTCCTGGTAGAGGACGACGTCCTCGAAGGCCGCGCCGAGGATCTCGGTCTGCCGGACGAGATCCTCGTCGCGGCGGTCGCCGGCGCCGCTGATCACCACCGAGCGGCGCTTTGCCGGCATCGCCTTCACCGCGTCGACCAGCGCCTCGATCGCGTCCGGGTTGTGGCCGTAGTCGGCGATGACGGTCGCGCCTCGATACGACATCAGGTTGAAGCGCCCGGGCGCGGTGCCGGTGTCCGACACGAAGCCGGCGAGTGCCGTGCGGATCGTGTCCCAGCCGATGTCGAGCGCCCACGCCGCCGCGACGGCCGCCATCGTGTTCTCGACCTGGAAGGGGATTCTCCCGCCGTGGGTCAGCGGTACCTCGGCCAGCGCGATCTCGGTCTCGTCGGCGCCGTGCGCGCAGACGATCGCGTCGCCGCGGCGGAACACCGCGCGGCCGCCCTGTGCGCGGTGCAGGCCGGTCGCACCGTGCTCGCCGTTGCGACCGAAGAAGATCACCGAGCCGGGGCAGGCCGCGGCCATCGCGGTCGTGTGCGGGTCGTCGCCGTTGAGCACCGCGTAGCCGTGCCTGGAGACGTTCTGCACGATCACCCGCTTGACCGCGGCGAGGTCCTCGACCGTGTCGATGAAGTTGAGGCCGAGGTGGTCGCCGCTGCCGATGTTGGTGACGACCGCGACCGTGCAGCAGTCGAAGCCGAGTCCCTCGCGAAGGATCCCGCCGCGCGCGGTCTCGAAGACCGCCGCCTCGGTGTCCGGGTGCAGCAGCACGCTGCGCGCGCTCTTCGGCCCGCTGCAGTCGCCGTCGTCGAGCTGGCGCCGGCCCACGAAGATGCCGTCGGTGCCGGTGGTGCCGACGAGCTTGCCGCTGGTCTCGAGGATGCGGGCGATCAGCTTCGCGGTGGTGGTCTTGCCGTTCGTGCCGGTGACGGCGACGATCGGGATGCGCCCGTCCTCGCCGGGCGGGAACATCGACGCGATCACCGCTTCGCCGACGTTGCGGCCCTTGCCGAAGGACGGCGTCAGGTGCATGCGAAGGCCCGGTGCGGCGTTGACCTCGACGATGCCGCCGCCTTGTTCCTCGAGCGGTGCGAACACGGTGCGGCACACGGCGTCGACGCCGCAGATGTGCACGCCGACCGCCTGAGCGGCCTCGACCGCGCGGGCGGCGACCTCGGGGTGGACGTCGTCGGTGACGTCGGTCGCGGTGCCGCCGGTGCTCAGGTTCGCGTTGTTGCGCAGCACGACCCGCACGCCCTGCGCCGGGATCGAGTCGATCGTCAGGCCCTGGAGCGCGAGTCGCGCCTTCGCGATCTCGTCCAGGCGGATCCGGGTGAGCGAGGTCGCGTGGCCGCTGCCGCGGCGCGGGTCCCGGTTGACTTCGTCGACCAGCTGCTGCACCGTTCGCGCGCCGTCGCCGGTGACGAAGGGCGGATCGCGCCGGGCCGCGGCGACCAGCTTGTCGCCCACGACGAGCAGGCGGAAGTCGTGGCCGGAGATGAAGCGCTCGACGAGCACGTCCGAGCTGATCGCCTCGGCGGCGGCGAAGGCCTGCTCGAGCTGCTCGCGGGTGGCGATGTTCACCGTCACGCCCTTGCCCTGGTTGCCGTCCTGCGGCTTGACGACGACCCGGCCGCCGAGCGTCTGCATCGCCTCCCACGCGGCTTCGACCGAGCGTACCGAGAACCCGCCGGGCACCGGCACGCCAGCCACCTCGAGCGTCTCCTTGGTGAGCTCCTTGTCCTGCGCGATCTGCTCGGCGATCGCGCTGGTGACGTCGACCTCCGCCGCCTGGATGCGCCTGCCCTTGGCGCCCCAGCCCAGGTGCACCAGGCTGCCCTCGGTCAGGCGCCGGAACGGGATGTCGCGTGCGATCGCCGCGTCGACGATCGAGCCGGTGCTGGGGCCCAGGCGGATGTCCTCGTCGAGATCGGCGAGTTCGGCGATCGCGTCGGTCGCGTTGAACGGCCGGCCTTCGACGGCGGCAACGCAGAGTTCGTGCGCGAGCGCGATCGCGCGCCGTCCCACCGGCTCCTCGCTGTACTCGACGATCACCTGGAACACGCCCGCCTGTCCGGTGGCGCGCGTGCGGCTGAACGTGACCGGGCAACCGGCGCTCGTCTGCAGCGCGAGCGCGGCCGCCTCGAGGATCGCGGCCATCGGCACCGGCTCGGTCGATCCGGTCGCGCGCCACTCGCCGATCTGCGGCAGGCGCTCGCGCAGGCGCGTCTCGAAGCCCGCGATCAGCTCGGTCTCGCACTCGGCGGGCGGGCAGTGCACAAGCGCCTCGATCGCGGTGTGGCGCGTCCAGAGATTCGGGCCGCGCAGCGCGCGGATTCGGGTCAGTTCCATGGCTATTTGTCGAGCGCGGGCACGTAGGTGTTGATGCCGGTGCGAAGCAGGTCCAGCGGCAGGCCGAGCCCGATCGCCGCAGCCACGCTCGCGAGCAGGCTCTCGATGCGGATCGAGCCGCGCCAGAAGCCGTTCTTCAGCGACGTGTCGAGGTTGATCAGCCTGGCGCGCTCCTCGGCGTGCGCGATCACCAGATCGCCGTTGGCGAGCAGCGCCGCCTTGCCGCCGGCCGCCAGGTGGGTCGCGAGGCTCTCGAGCTTCGGATCGGTCGCGAACAGGATCGCGGGCGCGTCGCACAGCGCCGCCATCTCGAGCACGTCGGGATCGTGCGCGTTGAGCACCGCCGCGCCGTCGGCCAGCACGACGTCGACCTGCGTGCGCAGCAGCTTCCAGATGCCATCGGACGAGTCGATGTGGAACGACGGCAGCCGGTACGCCGGATCGATCCGCGTGACGACGCCGATCAGGCAGCGGTCGTAGGCCAGCCCCTCGCCGGCGATCACCGGCGGGGCGTTCTCGATCACCGCCGCCTCGACCGACCGATTGCGCAGCAACCGCTGGCCGCCGGCCCAGTTCGCCTGGTGGCCGGTCGCGATCGCGCGGCCGGCGACCGAGAGCCCGGCGCCGCTCGCGAGCCCGACCCGATGCCCGGCGAGCTGCAGCAGGTGCGCGACGATGTGCGCCACCGGTGTCGTGCCGTCGGTGCCGGTGATCCCGACGATCGGGATGTGCCCCGCGTCGCCGGCGGGAAACAGGTGGTCGACGATCGCCCGCCCGACCGGCTGCGGGGTGCCGCTCGCGGGCTTCAGGTGCATCAGCAGCCCCGGCCCGGCGTTGACCTCGACGATCGCGCCGCCTTGCTCGGCGAGCGGCCGCGAGATGTCCTTCGCGACCAGGTCGATGCCGGCGATGTCCAGCCCGACGACCTTCGCCGCGAGCGCGACGTCGGCCGCGACGGCGGGATGCACCTTCTCGGTGACGTCGAACGCGACGTTGCCGTTGAGCTGGATCAGCACGTCCCGGTCCTTCGCGGGCACCGCGTCCGGCGTGAGCCCCTGGCGCGTCAGCTCGATCACGGCCGCCGAGTTGATGCCGACGTAGTTCAGCGGGAACTCCTCGCCGCGGCCGCGGCGCGGATCGGTATTGAGCTGCAGGTCGACCAGCTCGCGCACCGTGTGCTCGCCGTCGCCCTTGACCCACGCCGGCTCGCCCTTGGCCGCCGCGACCATGCGGCCGCCGACCACCAGCAGGCGGTGTTCGTCGCCCGGCACGAAGCGCTCGACGATCACGCCGCTGCCCTCGTCGACGGCGATCTCGTAGGCCTTGAGCGTCTCCTCGCGGGTGGTGACGTTGGTGAACACGCCGCGGCCGTGGTTGCCGTCGTAGGGCTTGATCACGACCGGCACGCCGATCTCCTCGGCGGCGGCCCACGCGTCCTCGGCGTTGTCGACGAGGCGCCCTTCGGGCACCGGTACGCCGCAGGCCTCGAGCAACTGCTTGGTCAGGTCCTTGTCGCGCGAGATGCCTTCGGCGATCGCGCTGGTGCGGTCGGTCTCGGCGGTCCAGATGCGGCGCATCTTCGCGCCGTAGCCGAGCTGCACCAGGTTCGCATCGGGCTTGAGCCGGATGAACGGGATGTCGCGGTCGTCGGCCGCGTCGACGATGCACGCGGTGCTGGGCCCGAGCAGCAGCGAGTCGGTCATCTCGCGCAGCTGCGCCACCGTCGCCGCGACGTCGAAGGGGTCGTCGTTGATCGCCGCCATCACCAGGTCGCGCGCCGCCACCAGCGCCGCGCGGGTCACGTCCTCGTGCCAGGCGCGCACGATCACCTTGTAGACGCCGCGCTGGGAGATCTCCCGCGCCTTGCCGAAGCCGCCCGGCAGGCCGGCCATGTTCTGCAGCTCCAGCGTCACGTGCTCCATGATGTGGGCCGGCCACGTGCCTTCGTGAAGCCGGCGCACGAAGCCGCCGTGGACCTCGTAGCTGCAGCGGTGCTCGATCAGCGTCGGCAGCCACGCCGTGAGCCGGTCGACGAAGCCGGGCAGGGTGTTCGACGGGAAGTCCTCGAGCTCGCCGATGTCGACCAGCGCCTCGAGCACCGGCCGGTAGGTCCAGAGGCTCGGGCCCCTGAGGCAGGTGACGCTCAGTATCCGGATGTCTTTCTTTCGCATATGACCTGTTTTCGCGCAGCCTCGGGCTCGGCTCGCGGCCCTCGGTGGCAGCCGGTGGGATATTCTCGTGGGTTGCGCCCCGGCCCCTGTTACATGACCCGCGTACGAAGCCTGCCCGCGAGGCCCGACCACGATGCTTGCACCCGGCAGGCGATACTACACGTCTGCCTGCCCCGCGATCGATGACATCCGTCCAAACGCTCTCGCCCGACGACCTGCCGACCGCCTGGCGTGACAAAGTTGTCACCTGCCTCGTCGGCGACGAGCGTCTGCTCGGGGCGGTGCCGGTCGACCTGGACGAGCGGCTGCGCTTCGCCGACGGCCTGCTCGTGCTCACCAGCAGGCGGCTGCTCTGGTGGGCACCGGGCGCCGACGCCTCGGCGCCGCCGGGGCAGTGGACCTGCACCGACGGCATCTCGCTCGCGCACTCCGACCACGCCGGGGTCGGAATGCTCGAGCTGGTCGGCGGCGGCCGGCGGCTCGCGCGCTGGCGCTTCACGCTCGGGCAGGATCCGGCGGCCAGCCGGCTGCTGCGTGCCTTCGACGTCCTGAAGCGGGTCGGCGGCGGCGCGATCGAGACCGGCGCGGTCCCGCAGCTCGCCGACGACGACGAGGAGATCGACACCGCGTCGGTCGAGGAGGAGACGCCGTCGACGTGGGTGCTGTTCCGCCTGTGGCGTTTCGCGCGGCCCTACCAGGGCCAGCTGCTGCTCGGCTTCGTGCTCACGCTCGCGGCGACCGCCGCGACGCTGGTGCCGCCGTACCTGACGATGCCGCTGATGGACGACGTGCTGATCCCGTACCAGAACGGCAGGCCGATCGACCAGGGGCTGGTGCTGCTCTATCTCGGTGGCCTGCTCGGCGCCGCGCTCCTCGCGTGGGTGCTCGGCTGGGCCAAGACCTGGGTGCTCGCGCTGGTCAGCGAGCGGATCGGCGCCGACCTGCGCACCGCGACCTACGATCACCTCCTGGGCCTGTCGCTCGAGTACTTCGGCGGCAAGCGCACCGGCGACCTGATGGCGCGCATCGGCAGCGAGACCGACCGCATCAACCTGTTCCTGTCGCTGCACCTGCTCGAGTTCGCGACCGACGCGCTGATGATCGTGATGACCGCCGTCATCCTGGTGTCGATCGACCCGCAGCTCGCGCTGGCCACGCTGGTGCCGCTGCCGTTCATCGCGTGGATGATCCACGTCGTGCGCGACCGGCTCAAGCACGGTTTCGAGAAGGTCGACCGCATCTGGGCCGAGGTCACGAACGTCCTCGCCGACACGATCCCCGGCATCCGCGTCGTCAAGGCCTTCGCGCAGGAGCGGCGCGAATCGGCGCGCTTTCGCGAGGCCAACGAGCACAACCTGCAGATCAACAACCGGGTCAACAAGCTCTGGAGCCTGTTCTCGCCGACCGTCACGCTGCTCACCGAGGTGGGCCTGCTGATCGTGTGGGGCTTCGGCATCTGGCTGGTGTCGAAGGACCAGATCACCGTCGGCGTGCTGACCGCGTTCCTCGCGTACATCAGCCGCTTCTACCTGCGGCTCGACTCGATGAGCCGCATCGTGTCGTTCACCCAGAAGGCCGCCGCCGGCGCGAAGCGCATCTTCGACATCCTCGACCACGTCTCGAGCGTGCCTGAACCCGCCAATCCGGTCGCGCTCGGCAAGGTGCGCGGCGGCATCGTCGTGCGGCAGGCGGGCTTTCGCTACGGCAATCGCACCGTGATCCGCAACCTCGACCTCGAGATCCGCCCGGGCGAGATGATCGGGCTCGTCGGGCACAGCGGCTCGGGCAAGAGCACGCTGGTGAACCTGATCTGCCGGTTCTACGACCTCAGCGAAGGCGCGATCGAGCTCGACGGCGTCGACATCCGCTCGCTGCGCATCGCCGACTATCGCTCGACGATGGGCCTCGTGCTGCAGGAGCCGTTCCTGTTCTTCGGCACCATCGCGCAGAACATCGCGTACGGCAAGCCCGACGCGACCCGCGCCGAGATCATCGCCGCGGCGCGGGCGGCGCACGCCCACGAATTCATCCTGCGGCTGCCGCACGGCTACGACTCGCTGGTCGGCGAGCGCGGCCAGTCGCTGTCGGGCGGCGAGCGCCAGCGGATCTCGATCGCGCGCGCGCTGCTGATCGACCCGCGCATCCTGATCCTCGACGAGGCGACCTCGTCGGTCGACACGCAGACGGAGAAGGAGATCCAGAAGGCGCTCGACAACCTGGTCAAGGGGCGCACCACCATCGCGATCGCGCACCGGCTCTCGACGTTGAGGAAGGCCGACCGGCTCGTCGTGATGGATCGCGGCAGGGTCGTCGAACTCGGCAATCACGACGAGCTGATGGCGAAGGAGGGCGCATACCACGCGCTCTACATGGCGCAGCAACGGCTCGAGGACGAGGACCGCCTCGACGCGGCGCGCCCCGAGGCGCGCGACGCCGCCGTCGCGACGGCGATCGAGCATCGGCCCAGCGTCGGCGCGAAGGGCGACGTCGAGACCGTCGGCGACGCCGCCGGCGCCGGCGAGCGCCCGGCGCCGCAGCCGCCGGGCAGCGTGCCGCACCTGCACCGACCGAGTTGAGCCGATGATCACGCCACCGGTGTTCACGCTGTCGCGCAACCCGCTGGGCCGGCTCGTGCTCGAGATCGGGGCCGAGCGCTGGGAGAACGTGATCCCGGTGCGCTCGTTTCCCATCGGCGCGCCGGAAGAAGGCATCGCGCTGGTGTCCGCCGACGGCCACGAACGCGTCTGGATCGACCGGCTCGACGAACTCGCCCCGCCGGCGCGCCGCCTGGTCGACGAGGAACTGGCGAGTCGCGAATTCGTGCCCGAGATCCGGCGCCTCGCGCACGTCTCCGGTTTCGCGACGCCGTGCACCTGGCACGTCGAGACCGACCGCGGCGCGACCCGTTTCGTGCTGAAGGGCGAGGAAGCGATCCGCCGCCTGTCGGGCACGACCCTGCTGATCTCCGACGCCCAGGGCGTGCAGTACCTGGTGCGCGACCTCGGGGCGCTCGACCGGGCGAGCAGGAAGCTGATCGACCGGTTCCTGTGAGATCGGCGGCCTTTCTCGCGCGCGTCGGCGGGCGAGCGGCCAGGCTGATGCGCGCCGCCGAGGCGTCGATCCGCTTTCGTGGCGGCGTGTTGCCGGCGGGCCGACGCATCGTGCAGGTGGTCGGGCGCCGAGGATGGCCTCACGTCGCCGCGCTGTTCCGTGCGCATCTGGCGCCGGTGTCGGCGCCGGGCGATGCGAGCGGTCCGTCGCGATACGCCGCGCACCGCCGCGTGACCGAGCGCGCCGATCGCGAGGCCTGCCGGACGATGCAGGCCGACATCTCGACCTGGGCCGTCGTGCCCCGCTTCGTCGTCGTGCTGCGTGCCTCGAATCCCGATGCGCGCCGCTGGCGGCAGCGAGCGCTGGCGTCGCTCGACGCGCAACACTACCCTCACTGGTCGCACGTCGACCTCGACGAACCTGCGCCCGGACGGCGCGTGCAGGCCGGTGCGTCGGCGGCGGCGGCGCGGCACGTCGACGACGATCCTCGCGCCGAGCGCGACTGCCTCGTCCTGTGCCTGGACGTGGCCGACACGCTCCACCCGATGGCGCTCTACCGCTTTGCTGCCGCCTTCGTGGCGAATCCGGGATGGCAGGTCTGCTACGCGGACACGGATTGCATCGCGTCCGACGGCACGCGCGCCAACCCCTGGTACAAGGGCGACTTCAACTACGAGCTGCTGCTGACGCACGACTATCTGGCAGGCAGCGCGGTGTTCCGCTCGGACCTGCTGCGCCGGCTCGGCGGGTTCGAGGGCGCGATCCCCCACGCGCAGGTCCACGATCTCGTGCTCCGTGGCGTCGAGGCCTGCGGTCCGGCCTCGATCGGTCACGTGCCGTTGGTGCTGGTCCATCGGGGTGTGGCCGGGCAGGTCGAATGGGGGCGCCCGGCCGAAGCCCCGCAGGCGGCGTTCGACGCCTCACGCGCGGCCGTGCAGGCCCACCTGCGGCGGATCGGCGTCGACGCCGAACTCGGCCGTGACGCGGCGGCGCCATGGCTGCTCGACGTGTCGATGCGAGGTGCGCCCGACGAGGCCGTGGTCGAGATCCTGATTCCGACCCGTGATCGGGCCGACCTGCTCGAGGCGTGCGTCGCGTCCATCGTCGAGCACACGCCGGCGCGCGCGTTCAGGGTCTGCATCATCGACAACGATTCGCGCGAACCGGCAGCGCTCGCGCTGATCGAGGGCCTGGAAAGGCGGCCGGGGTTCCGCGTCCTGCGCATCGCCGAGCCCTTCAATTTCTCGACGATCAACAATCGCGCGGTGGCCGGCTCGCGCTGCGACTGGGTCTGCCTGATGAACAACGACGTGGTCGTGCGCGATCCCCGGTGGCTGACCGAGATGCTGGCGCACGCCGCACGCCCGGGCGTCGGCTGCGTCGGCGCGCGTCTCTGGTATCCGGACGATACGCTGCAGCACGCGGGCATCGTCGTCGGGCTGCTGAGCGGCGCCGGCCACGCCCACCGGGGCCTCGCCCGCGGCGAGCCCGGCTACTTCGGGCGGGCGGTGGCGCTGCAGGCGGTATCCGCGGTCACGGCCGCCTGCATGCTCGTCAGGCGATCGATCTACACGGCGGTCGGCGGTTTCGACCCGTCGCTCGCGGTCGCGTTCAACGACGTGGATTTCTGCCTGAAGGTGGCCGCTGCCGGTCACCGGAACGTCTGGGTGCCCGCTGCCGAACTCGTTCACCACGAATCGCGCTCACGCGGCTACGAGGACGACCCGGCGAAACTCGCGAGGCTGCGTCGCGAACTCGACCTCCTCGAGTCGCGCTGGGGCGACGCGCTCGCCTGCGATCGCTACTATTCGCGCTGGCTGACCCGCACGCAGACCGACTACGCGCTCGCCGTCACCTGAGCGTCCCGCAGCGTGCGCGCGTCGGCGAAGAGCTGGATGCTCGGGCACACGCGCATCGGGAAGTCCTCGTAGCGCATGTTGCCGCGCCAACGGTTGTGACTCTCGGCCGACAGGTAATAGGTCTCGATGTCGTGATCCATCGCCGACAGCACGTCGTCGAGCTTCGCCGTCGACAGGCCGAAGCCCTCGACCATGAATCTCAGCTTGGCCAGATGCGAGTCGGCGCCGTTGCCCTTGTGGACGTGATCGACCGCGTGGATCGCGACGCCGCCGGGTTTGAGGAACCTGCGTTGCCCCGCGAAGACGCCCCTGAGGCCGTCGTCGGGCACGTGTTCGAGCACCGAGATCGAATAGATGCAATCGAGGCTGCCGGGCTGCAGCGCGTCGAGCTTGTCGTCGAACAGCGCACGCACGAAGCGCACCTTCGGACTCGCCTTGCGGTAGGTCTCGAACTCGACCGGCCCGTTCCCCGAGCCGTCGTAGGGGTCGACCAGCCAGACCTCGTATCCGAGACGCGCGAGCAGGTCCGCGACGTAGGGCTGACCCCCGCCGATCTCGAGCACCTTGCCGCCCGGCGGGGTGTTGCCGATCACCGCCTTCAGGGTCCACGGACGCTGCACGTCCTTCAGATCGCCTTGCGCGGTCGTCAGCGGCGCGATGGCCTCGTAACTGTCGACGAAGTCGCGGACCGTCGCGTAGCTGATGTCCGTCAGCGGCCAGCCGCGGTAGCGGGCGGCGAGCGCCTCGAGCGCCTTGTCGTCGATCCAGGTCGAGGTGATCGAGGCGACGGCAGGGGAGCGTTTGAAGAACACGGGTGATGTCCGCAGGAGTCTGTTGGGTAGGCGACGCGACGAGGCAGCGGGGCCCGCCGTCACCCGATCGTCCAGTCGATGCCCAGATGCCGGGCGGCCTGTGACGGGCTGATCTCGAAACCGCAGTCGCGATAATAGTCGACGACGCCCGCAACCAGCGCCGTCGCGGTCGCCTGCAGCAACCGGTGGCCGTTGCGCTGGTCCGGCTCGAGGTGCGTGCCTTCGGCCCATTCGTTCCACGCGTTGACGAACACGAACGGTTCCTGCGCCTCGCTTCGGCCCAGCGCCTGCGCGACCAGCGCCTGCAGCCACCGCTGGTAGCGCTCCGGCGTGGCGTCGACGAGGATGTGCGCCTTCAGGCCGCGTCGCGCGGTGTTGTCCCAGGCGGGCATCGCGCCACGGTACCACCGGTAACCTGGAAGCGGCTTGGACAACTGGTCGCGGACGACGGCGGGATAGTCCTCGAGGTAGCCTTCGAATCCCGCGACGAGATCCTTCACCGCATCGCGCGGCAGCAGGTGGCGGTTGGTGTGCGGCGGGAACTCGACCGCCGCATCCATGCCGTAGCGGCGCGGATCGCCGAGGCCGAAGCTCTGCACCGCGCAGACGTGCAGTTCGATCCCGGCGCGACGGCGCACGTGCTCGCGCCAGGTGTTCACGACCGCTTCGACGTCGGGAATCACGTCGGCGCGGTACACGAGCAGCATCGGTGCGTCGCCCACGCGCAGGTAGCGCCGGTCGAGCAGCGCCGGCAGCATGTCCGAGATGAAATGCTCTGCCCAGCCCGGCTCGTAGTCCTGGCGCAGCAGGATCTCGCTGTCCTGACCGTCCCAGCGGCGCGTCCAGTTCTCGTTCGCCCAGCACAGGCAGAACGGAAAGTCCGGCCGCCCGCTCGCCAGCATCTGGTCGATCGGCCGCTCGAGGATCCGCCTGCCGCCGAACCAGTAGTAGTAGAACGCGAACGCGTGGATGCCGTAGCGCTGGGCCAGCAGCGCCTGCTGTTCGAGCGTCTCGGGAAGGCGCAGGTCGTAGAAGCCCAGGTCGGCCGGAAGCTGCGGCTGGTCGTGGCCGGCGAAGCTGGGCTTCGCGCGGGTGACGTTCGTCCACTCGGTGAAGCCACGCCCCCACCATTCGTCGTTCTCCGGGGTCGGATGGAACTGCGGAAGGTGAAAGGCGATCAACCGGGGCTTCGGCGCCGAAGGCGGCGGCGATGGCGACAGGGACGCGCGGGCCGCTGCCTCGGCGGTGGGCGCCCGCCGCGCGTCGGCGGCGTCGACAGGCACGACGGGGGCGATCGCGTCGTGCGCGCCGAACGCGCCGATCTCGCGATAGAAGCGCTCGATCGTGTCGGCAGCGCCTTCCCAGCTCAGTCGCGACCGCGCGAATCGCCGGCCCTCGCGCGACAGCCGCGCCCTCAGCGGCGCGTCCCGGTGCAGCTCGAGCACCTTCGCGCAGATGTCGTCCGCATCGCCCGCATCGAGCAGCAACGCCTCGGTGCGGTCGGTGACGAAGCGGCCGATGTTCGTGCAGGGCAGGACGACCGGGCGGCCGGCCGCGAGGAACTCGGGCAGCTTCGACGGAAACCGATAGGCATTGAACGCGTTCGCGCCACCGGGCTGCACGAGGATGTCGGCGGCCTCGAGCAGGCGGGGCAGCCGCGCGCGCGCGACGAAGCCCAGGTCGCGGACGTGACGCGACAGGCCGCTCGACTGCACCCAGCTCATGTCGACGTGGTCCTTGCCCGTTCGCGCGAGCCGAACGGGCAGGCCCCGGCGCCGCAGCATGCCGACCGCCAGCAGCAGGCTGCGCACCTCGGCGACGTTCGACTGGTGGACGTTTCCCGTGTAGACGAGAACGAGGTCGTCGTCGGCGAGGCCGAAGGACTTTCGCGATGCCAGCCGATCGTCGCCGACCGCGAGGAACGCCGGATCGAATCCCGGCCAAAACACCACGCCGGGTACCCCTTCGGGCTTGAACTCGAGCAGCCGGTCGATCAATGCCGTCACGCCGGCTGCACCCTCGAGGAAGTACTGCCCGCGCACCGGATGGGTTCGCCACGGCGAGATCAGCCGGTCGACGATCGGGGCCGGCAGCTTGCGCAGCTGGGTGAAGTCGAGGCCGCCGAGTTCATCGGCGACGATGATCTCCTCGTGGTCTTCGAGATGCACGACGTAGCGACAGCGATGGCGGGCCGCCAGGTGCTCGGTGAGCTTGCGCACGTGCTCGCGTGGCGTGAACGCGTGGATCAGGTCGGCGCCTCGCCCGTCGGGAAAGCTCAGGCCGCCCTCGAGGGCCGCGTCGTAGCCGAGCACCGCGAACGGCGTGTCGCCGAGGTCTCTTACGCTGTCGGGATGGTCCGGGACACAGACCGCGACGCTGATGCCACGGGCATGCAGCCCCCGTGCGACGTTCCACGCGTGGATGCCGCTGTTGCCGTGAAAGTCGCAGTGGCTGACGATGACGAGGTTCACGCGGCCACCCGTGCGTCCGGCTGTCGCTGAAGCGGGATCCGGTATCCGCCGCCATCGGCGGCGAACGCCGGGTTGTGATACCGATCGACGAAGCCCGGCTTCAGCCAACGCTCCTCGATCAGCAGCCGATCGAGCACGTCGTCCGGCGAAGGCGCAGCCGCCGGCGTCCCCGCATTCCGCACGACGACCCTCACCTGAGGCACGACGACGCTGCGCAGGCCCTCGCGAAGACAGCGTAACGAGAGATCGGTCCAGGCGGCCGCCGCAGTGGCGATCGACGCGTCGAATCCGCCGCAGCGCGCAAGCGCGCGTCGCGAGACGACGCAGAATCGACCGGACACGGCACTGACTTCGCGTGCGCAGGCGAGCGATCCCGCGTAGCCGTCCTCGTCGACGTGACGTCCGCTCAAGGCGGGAAGCAGCCCGGCGCGGGGCGAGACGATCATGCCGGCGTCGACGACGCGCATGTCGGCGGACACGATCGTCGCGGATACCACGCCGACGCCGTCCACGTCGGCGAAGGTGGCGAGCCGCTCGAACCAGTCGTCGTCTAGCGGCCGGCCCGCGACGTTCGCGCCGACGAGGAAGTTCCACCCGTCCTCGGCCACCTGAAGCGCGAGCCACGCACCGGCGCTCGGCGTCGCCTCGCCCGGGACCCCCGACGCGTCGTCCGGCGATACCGGCATTCGCCGGACCTCGAACGAATGGCGCGCGGACGCGGCGGTCGCGTCGGGCCACGGTCGCGGGACCGGGTCGGCGGCATCGGACGCCTGCGAGGGTGCCTGCAGGACGAGCACCCGCGATTCGGGGACGGGCGCCGTCGGCTCGAGCGTCACCCGGTGGGCATGCAGCGCATGCGGCACGGCGTGCAGGCCCACGCCGATCCGCTCGAGATGCGTCGACACGGCCTTCGCCTGAAGCGCCTCGATCCGGCCTTTCGCATTGCCGTCGTACGCGACGCTCCCGGGGATCCGGCGCCAGTGGTAGAGGATCCTGGGAACATGGTGGATGCGCGAGGTCCGTTCGCCGACACGCAGCATGAATTCGAAGTCCTGGACCCGGTCGAAGCGGCTGTCGAATCCGCCGGCCTCGCGCGCGATCGTCCGTCGAACCGCGAGCAGGTGGCCGACGTACATCACGCCGCATGCGAGCAGCGGGGCCCAGTCGGGCTTGAGCAGCGCCTCGCCGGGCGTCCCGTCGCTCTCGATGTAGTCCTGGTCGGTGTAGACGGCGTCGAGCGCCGGGTCGGCCTGCAGGGCGGCGACGATCTCGATCAGCGCGTCCGGATCGAGCACGTCGTCGTGGTCCAGCATCGCGACGAACTCGCCGCCGGCCATCTCGAGCGCGCGATTGGTCGCCGCCGAAATGCCGCCGTTCGAGGGCGCACGTTCGATGCGGATCCGCGCGTCGAGCGTCGCCAGCTCGTCGAGGCAAGCGTGCAGCGCAGGCGCGGTCGAACCGTCGTCGACGATGCACAGTTCCCAGTGCGGATAGTTCTGGTCGAGGACCGACGCGACCGCGATCTTCAGGTACTTGACCGGTGTGTTCCAGGTCGGGAGCAGGATCGAGACGAGCGGCCGGTACGCGTGCGCGAGCACCGCATCGCAGGCCAGCATCCGCCGCGCCGATTCGCATGCCTCGGCGAGCGCGTGCGGCTCGCCCGGGCGCTCCGCGCGCGAGGCGCCGTCACCGATCCGTCCATGGCGACCGGCGGCCGCGCCCGCGCCCCGGGGCCCGTTGACGCCGACCGGTGCGCGGCCTTCGCGCTTGCCGTGTCGCAGATAGTGCAGCAGCGCCGGCGTCGCACTCGCCGCCACGTCGGGATTCGCGTCGAGGTAGAACGCGGTATCGAAGTCCGGTCCGGGGCTGCGGCCTTCCGCGAGTCCCCGCCGCAGGAAGTGCAGCAGCGCGGGCGTACCCGCGGCGGCGACGTCCGGATAGGCGTTCAGGTACCACGCGCGATCGAACAGCCCGCTGTGGCGGACTCTCAGATAGTCCGGCAACAGGCGCAGTGCCTTCACGCCGCCGCCTGCGCTCGCGGACCGACCGACGCGCGCGAGAAGGCCCAGACCGCGTGCGCGAAGCGCGCGCACGCGCTGAAGGGTTCGCGTGGCGCTGCGCCATGCGCGCCAGGCGCTGGACGCGTAGACGGTGGCCAGCGTCTGCTCGGTTTCGGCAAGACGGGCCTGCAGCCGGTCGATGTCGCGGGCCTGTCGCTGGTTGACGGCTTCGAGCTGCTCGATCGATCGCTTCAGGTGGACCGGATCGGCGTGGTCGCGCTGCGAGACGTCGGCCCGAGGTTCGTTCATGGATGTCGGATGGCGTGGCGGCGCGGTGGTGACCTGGCGCGATGGCCACGACGCAACGCGGATGAGCGGGTGTTCCGGAAGGGCCGGATTGTAGCGGAGCGGTGACGCGCGGCCGGCTCAAGCCCGGCGCGTGCGCGTCGTCGCCGTTGCGTGCGCCGGGCCGAGGTGCCCGCGAACGCCGTCGGCGAGGCCGCGCGACATGCCGGCGAGATGCGCGATGCGCGGTTTCGCGAACAGCGCGTAGAAGCCCAGGCGCAGGACCAGGCGATACCCGTCGACGAACTTCCACGCGCGCGGGATGTCGGCGCGCAGGTACAGCCAGACGGCGTTGCGGAAGTGATAGTAGTGGCGGAGCGCGCTGTGGCTCGGCAACGCCCGGCCCATGAAGCGGATCGGTGCCTCGCCGAGGTCGTGCGCCATCTTCGCCGCGCAGACGCCCCAGGACGTGAAGCCCGATCGGCGCGCCCTGAGGCCCCACTCGATGTCGACGTAGTCGATGAAGAGCGGCTCGAGCATCGGGCCGACCGCCTCGATCGCGGCGCGCGGGATCAGGCTGCCCGACGCGATCAGGTAGTCGACCTCGACGATCCGCTGCGCATCGCTGCAGGACATGCGCTGCAGGCGCAGGCGTCGTACGCGGATGAACGGCGGCGGGTTGTCCTGGCGCTCGTCCAGGTATCGCGGCCCGACGGCGGCCACCGCGACGCCGCGCGCCGCGAGGTCCGTCGCGGCGGCGCGGAGCGTGTCGACCATGTCGGTAGCCGGCACGCTGTCGTGGTCCATCAGTAGCAGGAAGTCGGCGCCGCTGCGCAGCGCGGCTTCGATGCCGATGTTCTGCGCCGCGGCGATGCCCCGGTTCTCGCCCAGTTCGACCAGCTCGATGCGGCCGGCGGCGCGGTCCGCGAGTTCGCGCAGCCATGCGAGCGTCGACGGCGACGATCCGTTGTCGACGATCGTCGATGCGGCGACCTGCGTGGCGAGTCGCCGCGCTTGCTGCGCGAAGCGTTCGCGGTCGGGATCGTAGGTGACGATCACCGCATGGACGCTGGCTTCCCCGGGTGAGCGCGCAGGGTGCGGCAACGCGGCTCAGCGCCTGCGCAGCGTGACCAGCGCCTGCGGAAGCCCGCTGTGGCGATCGTAGGCGATCAGTTCATAGTCGTCGAGCGTCAGCCACCACATCTTCGGGACGACCGCCTCGCCGTACGCGTCCTCGGGTCGCGACGCGTCGCCGCCGCCCGTCGGCACGTAGAGGAAGTCGCCGTCAGCCATCCGCGACCACCATTCGGTTCGGTCGAACTTCGCCCGCTGGAGGGCCGGGCCGTGGCCGGCGTTCTTCACGAGGCCGGCCCACACGTCGATGTGCGCCGGAACCAGGGTCGTCACGGCCAGCGTGGCCCCGGGCCGCAGCACCCTGGCGACGTTGCGCAGGACCTTGCGCGCCGAGGGTTCGGAGAGGTGCGAGAACACCGAATACGCGAACGCGGCGTCGAAGGTCCCGTCGGCGAACGGGTAGGGTTCGCCGGGCACGTGCTGGAAATCGCCCCCGGGGATCGTGCGCCTGCAGAGTTCGATCGCCTGCAGGTCGACGTCGATGCCGGTGATCTGCTGCAGGCCGACGTCGCGCAGCGCCCATCGATACAGGCGACCCCAGCCGACGCCGACATCGAGGAAACGGGTCGATGCGCCCACCGGCCTGCCGTTGTCGGCGAGCGTGCGCCGCAGCGCGGCCCAGAACACGGCTGCCTCGCGAAAGCTCTCCTTGCCGCTCGAGCCCACGTACATCGCCTGGACCTGGGCATCGGGCATCGCGGGTGCGCGCCGGTCGCCGCCGGCCAGTGCGCCTGCCCACGCGTCGTCGGAAAGATCCTTCGCCCAGCTGAAATCGGTCATCGAAAGCGTGTCCCGGTCAAGTCGTGTGCGTGCCCGTCGCGTACCGGCCCGGTTCCGGACCGCGCGCGGGGATTCTAACCGCGGGGGCCGGCCTGCGAGCCACCGCGCGACGCCCGCTCAGCCGCGCAGCTTGTTGCGGATGACGGTCGCGACGAGGCCCAGTCGCCCCGCGGCCAGGTGGCCGATCATGCGCATCGGCGCGGTGATGCGCCAGGAGCTCGATGCCCTCATCGCGCCGATCGTCGCGTGCGCTTCGTCGAGCGCGTGCCGGCTCGATGCCTGGGTCGCGGCCAGCTCGGACCGGGTCCGGTCGAGCTCGCGGACGGCTTCGTCGAGGCGCGCACGCAGTGGAGCGACTTCGCGCTCGCGGGCGTCCAGGTCGCCCTGCAGCTGGCGGGTGCGGTCCTGGAAGAATCGCAGCGCGATGCCCTGGTTGAGCCGCTCGTTGGCCTGCTCGCGCGAGTGCTGCCGGTACTCGAGCATCGTCGAGGGGCTTCGCCTGGCGAGCCAGCCGGCTTCGATCATCGCGCGGAACAACTGATGATCCTCCGCGCCGTTCTGTCGACTCGCGTAGCCGCCGACCTGATCGAAGGCCGTACGCCGGTACATCGACGAGCCGTGGATGAAGTTGTGCTCGCGCAGCGTCGCCGCGCTCTCGGGCGTGAACTCCGGGAAGCCGACGACGAAGTACTGGTCGTGGATGATCCGGCCCTGCCGCTGCGCCGGGTAGTGGCCGTAGACGAGTCGCGCGCGAGGGCCGAACAACGCGAAGTCGCTGTACGCGATGGCGACCTCGGGATGCCGGTCGAGTATCCCCGCGAGCGACTCGACGTAGTTCGCCGGCAGGCGGTTGTCGGCGCCGAGGATGCAGACATAGTCGGCGCGGGTGCGCGAGACGGCGGCGTTGAAGTTCGCCTCGATGCCCAGGTTGCGCTCGTTGCGGTGAACCTGCAGCCGTCCCGGATGCGCGCTCGACAGCGCGGCGGCGATGGATGCGGTGTCGTCGTCGGAGCAGTCGTCGACCAGGTGGATCTCGTCGGGCTGCTGGCTCTGCGCGAGTACCGAGTCGACGGCTTCGACGAGGAAGCGCCCGTAGTTGTAGCTGGCGACGATGACGGCCACGCTCGGGCGCGCGAGCGCGGGCGAGTCGTTCGTGATCGTCGTGCGGTTCAGCTTGAACCGGTCCTCTTCGTCGCCCTGGTTGCAGGATACCGCACCGCGGAATCGGCCGCGGGTCGCGTCGAGCACGCGCGCATCGAACTCGCCGTGCGGATAGGCGAGCCAGCCGAAGCCCGACGGATCGAGGGCCGCATACGCGGCGGGGACCGCGAGCTCGCGCGCGAGCGCGTCGTCCGAGACCTCGCGCAGATCGGCATGCGAGGCCGAGTGCCACTGCAGCCGTCCCCCGAGCTCGACCAGCCGCGCGAGGCCTTCGCGGTCGACGAAATCGGCGGGCGGCTCGACGACGTCGAACGCGTTCGAGTGGCCGACGTGGTCGCCGGAGAAGAAAAGCTCGAACGGATAGCCGAAGTCGCGCAGCAGCGGGGCGGCGAACTCGAGCACGTTGCGGTAGATGCCGTCGAAGGTGATCACCGCATGATCGGGATCGGCCGGATCGTAGTCGTCCAGGTAGACGACCTTGCGCGAGCGCAACGCGACGAGGTCGCGGTGGAAGCGCTCGACGTCCACCCACCACACCGTCTTCGCTTCGGGGTACA
This sequence comes from Lautropia sp., assembly GCA_050248115.1. Taxonomy (GTDB): domain Bacteria; phylum Pseudomonadota; class Gammaproteobacteria; order Burkholderiales; family Burkholderiaceae_E; genus Lautropia. Next base: position 87,493 of record JBFWSZ010000001.1, on the reverse strand, counting down.
CCTTGTGGTAGAGCAGGATCACTTCGCGTACACCTCGAGCCGATGGACGTAGTCGTGGTACGCGTACGCGTGCTCGCTCAGCCGGACCCACGGGAATCGGATGTTCGTCCACGCGCTGATGTGGACCGACACGAGAATTCCCTCGCGGGCGAGCACCGCGTCGATCAGCCGCGTGACCAGCGGTGCGCTCGCGCCGATGTATTGCGGATAGAGCACGCCGGTGATCACGACCAGGTCGAACGGCGGCTCGTTCAGCGCCGGCAGCTCGAACAGCGAGCAGCGCGCGAAGCGCAGGCCGGGCCGGGCGATCCGCCGCGCCTGCTCGATCGCGCGCTCGGACACGTCGACCCCGAGGATGTCGCGTCCGGGCAGGCGGCTCGTGACGAATCCGTGGCCGCAGCCGATGTCCAGCACCCTGGCGTAATCCCGCGCCGGGATCTCGCTGAGGACGATCTCGCGTCGACGCGTGTCCTCCGGAGACGACTCGTAGCCCCAGGGGTCTTCGGTCTCGTAGAAGCGCTCCAGCTCTTCCAGCGGTTGCAGCGTGCTCATGCGTCGGTCGGATGGGATGCCACGGGCCCGGGCGCCGGGTCCGTGGTGTCGGCGCCGCCTGGCGACTCGACGGCGATCTCGAAGACCGGCGAGTATATCGACCAGCGTTCCTGGCCCGGCGCGGCGATCGTGCGCAGTTCCAGTGCGGGCTCCAGATAGTGCAGGTACTCGAAGTTGGTCGCGCTCACGTAGCGATTGGCGATGATCGTGATGCCGTAGTTGCCTTCGCGCAGCCGGTTCGCGAAGCCGAATCGAACGCACCGTCGGTCGCCTGCGGCGAGCGCCGGCATCGCGACACGCTCGACGGCCGTATTGCAGCCGATCAGCAGCTGGCCCCGCTCGTCGATCACGTAGACCGACAGCGCCAGGTCGGTGATCGCTTCGTGCGCGAGCAGGTAGACGACCAGTTCGATGCGCGCGTCGAAGACGACGACCGCGCCGCGTCCGTCGTGCCTGACCTCGGCCAGTTCGATCGTGACCGCTTTGCTGCCGGTGTTCGTGCCGCGCAGCTGCCGTCGGAACGCCTGGATGCGCGCCTCGGTCGGCCAGCCGTCGGCCGAGGCATGTGCTGCAGCGCCGGCGTCCGTGCCGGTCGGCTCGAGCGCGTCGCCGGCCTCCTCGCGCACGGCGGGCGTCGCGGCCGGCCCGTGCGGTCGCGCGGCGCCTGCGACGCTCGTCTGGTCGGTGATGTAGCGGCTGGTCGCCGCGGCCGAGTCGCCGAACATCACCGTCTGGCCACGTTCCAGGTACAGCGTGCGCTCGCACAGCTTCTGCACCAGTCCGATGTCGTGGCTGACGAACACGATCGAGCAGCCGTCGTCCTTCAGTTGCTCGAGCCGCTTCAGGCACTTGAGATTGAAGGAGAAATCCCCGACCGCCAGCGCCTCGTCGACGATCAGCACCTCGGGGGACACGAATGCCGAGATCGCGAACGCCAGGCGCACGAACATGCCGGACGAGTACGTCTTCACAGGCTGTTCGAGGAAGGCACCGATGTCCGCGAACGCCGCGATGTCGTCGAATCGCGCGTCGATCTCGGCGCGGTCCAGGCCCAGCAGACTGCCATTGAGGTAGATGTTCTCGCGACCGCTGAACTCGACGTCGAAGCCCGCGCCCAGTTCGAGCAGCGCGGCGACGCGGCCCGACACCTCGACCGTACCCGCCGTCGGCGTGAGCGTGCCGCAGAGGATCTGCAGCAGCGTCGACTTGCCCGCGCCGTTCTTGCCGATGATGCCGACGGTCTCGCCGCGACGGACGTCGAAGGAGACGTCTCGCAGCGCCCAGAATTCGCGACCGTAGGACACGGCCTCGAGTCCCGCGAGCCGGCGAAGCCGCGGCACGACGAACTGGAGGAGTCGGTCGCGGGGCTGGGCATAGATGTGATAGCACTTGTCGACGCCCCGGACCGACACGCTGTATTGCGTCGATGGCGTCTCGAGCCCGGCATGCCGTGCGGCGGCTTCCGCCTCGCGGGCGACGCCGCGCGCGTCCCGTTCAGATGACATCGGCGAAACCCCGGCGCGTGCGCTGGAACCACCAGAATCCCGCCGCCGCGAACGCGCCACTGGCGACGGCGTAGATCGCGAGCGCGCGAAGATCCGGCAACTGGCCCCAGAGGATGCATTGCCGCGCGGATTCGATGATGAGTGTCAGCGGATTCAGTTCGAGCAGCGTGCGCATCGTGCCACTGACCGCGGAGATCGGGTAGAACACCGGCGACAGGAACAGCATCACCGACGACACCATGTTCATCGTCTGGCCGATGTCACGGACGTAGACGCCGAGCGACGCGAGGAAGAAGGCGAGGCCCATCAGCGCGACGAGATAGGGTGCGATCACCACCGGCAGCCAGGCCGCCTCGAGCGGAATGCCGCCGAAGACCAGCAGCGCACCCGCGACCAGTACCACTGCGCTGACGAGCGCGTGGAAGGCCGCGCTGGCCAGGTTCGCGATCGGCAGCAACTCGAGCGGGAACACCACCCGCTTGACGAAGTTCGCATGCCCGATCATCAGCCGCGGGGCGTTCGTCGCGACCTCGGTGAACAGGCCGTGGACGATCAGGCCGACGAACAGCACGATCGCGAACTCCTCGGTCTTGCCGCCGCTCGTCTGCCCCCATCGCGACCTGAACACCTGCCCGAACACGACGCTGTACACCGACAGCATCAGCAGTGGCGTGATCAGCGACCAGGCGATTCCCATGAACGACCCCTTGTAGCGGCCGATCACCTCACGGTGCACCAGTTGCCAGAGCAGCTCCCGGTGCGCAACGAGGCTGACCAGCAGGGCCTGGGGTCGTCCGGACGGGGGCAGATGCGCGGCGCGCGGACTCAGCGACATGCGTCGGGTCGCGCGGCATCGCGCCGCGCGTGACGGGTGCAACCGGGTGCCGTGACCGGGATGTCGGCGTTCGGGCTGTCGGCCATGGGATCGGCCTTACACCGCGCCGCTTCTACATGCATGGGGCAATGGATGCATCGGTCGGCGACGCGCGACCGATACGGGTGACGTAGTGCCGCCCAGTATAGCCCACGCCTGTTGCTGGAGCGCCACGCTCAGGTGCGCCGGCGCCGCCGCGTGGCGGCATCGAGGGGACCCGTCCGCGCTTCCTGCGCGAGCAGCGACCGGTACCGCCAGAAGGCCGGTGACGTCCAGTACCGCAACATGCCGGCGAGATGCCAGCGCGCGTGGCGCAGCGAGCGGTGACTGCGATGCCGTGCGTCGTGCACGACGGTCGCATCGGCGCACTGGCGAAGGCGCCAACCGGCGAGCCGCAGGCGGGACGATATGTCGACGTCCTCGATGTAGAGAAAGTAGCGTTCGTCGAAGCCGCCGATCTGGCGAAAGGCGTCGCTGCGAAACAGCAGGAACATGCCCGCCAGCCAGTCGGCGTCGATGCTGCGGTTCGACGGGTGCAGCTTCGAGCCGATCATTTCGGCAATCGTGTAGAGCGCGCGCCCCGTCGGTTCGATCGCGCCGTCCGGCCTCACCACCAGCGGTGCGACCAGGCCGAGCGGTCGTTGGCGATCGCCGTCGGGCAGCGTCGGCCCGGGCAGGCGTGCGGTCTCGGGTGCGGCAACGCCCAGTGCGGCGGCGAGCGCGACGAACGGGTCCCTGGCCCAGCCGATGTCCGGATTCAGCACGCAGAACAAGGGCTCGCGGCATCGCGCGAACGCCGCGTTGTGGTTGCGACCGAAGCCGGCGGGGCGCGGATTGTCGATACAGTCGAGTCCCGGCAGCGCGGCGAAGCGATCCGGCAGCGCAGGCTCCGGCACGTTTCGGGTGTAGACGATCTGGCGAACGAGCGGCGACGCGTCTCGCGCGATGCACGCGAGCAGGTCGACCGCGAGATCGCGCTGTCCGTGGCTCACGATCGACAGGCAGATCATCGGTGCGGGCGCTGCACGGCGAGGCGTCGATGCGGACGCGGGCTATCGCGTCGACAGGTACGTCGCAAGCGGATTCGGCCCGTCCTGCATCGTCGTCTGCAGGCCGACGGACCAGTCGGGCATGACGATGCCGAAGGTGTCGCGAAGACGCTCGAGCGACAGCCTCGAATTGGCAGGGCGCGTCGCCGCGGTCTTGAACGCCGCGCTGTCGGTCGGCGTGATGGCCGGCGCGGGCTCGCCGGTCATGGCCTCGCGAAGCCGGAAGATCTCGGTCGCGAAGCCGTGCCAGGTGGTCGTGCCGCCGGCGCACAGGTTGAAGGTGCCTCGCGTCGTCAGCCGCATCCGCGTCTGGCCGAAGTGCGACACGCGTCCCTTCTCGAGCGACTTCGCGAGCGCGATCGCAACCGTCGACGCGATCAGTCGCGCCGGCGTCGGCGCACCCCACTGGTCGGCGACGATCGACAGCGGCTTGCCGCTCGCACCGAGCCTGAGCATCGTCAGCAGGAAGTTGCCGCCGCGCGCCGCGTAGACCCAGCTGGTGCGGAACACCAGCGCGTCGCAGCCGCTCGCGCGGATCGCTTCCTCGCCCTCGAGCTTGCTGCGCCCATAGACGTTCAGCGGACCGGTGCGGCCGTCCTCGGTCCACGGCGCGTCGCCGTCTCCCGGGTGCACGTAGTCGGTCGAGAAGTGCACGAGCCCGATGCCGCGCCTGCGGCACGCGGCGGCGATCGCCGCCGGCGCGTCGCGGTTCACCGTCATCGCCGCGTCGACCTCGGTCTCGGCGCGGTCGACCGCGGTGTACGCGGCGGGATTCACGACGAGGTCGGGTGCGATCGCGTCGATCGCCGCGCCGAGCGTCTCCGGTCGCGACAGGTCGAGGCGCTCGCGCGTCGGCGCGAGGATCTCGCCGAGCGGCGCGAGGCTTCGCCGCAGTTCCCAGCCGACCTGCCCGGTCGCGCCGGTGAGCAGGATCCGCAGGCTCACCGCCGCAACCTCGCGCCGCGGGGCCGGCGACCCCCGCACACGCCTCGGGCGGCGGCCGGCCTCATGCGTACACCTCGGCCTCGTCGAGGCGCTTGCCCGCCGCATCCTTCGCCGACAGCAGCGGTGCGTCGATGCGCCAGTCGATGCCGAGCGCCGGGTCGTTCCACGCGAGCGTGCGATCGTGTTCGGGGTACCAGTAGTCGGTGGTCTTGTACAGCAGTTCCGCGTGCTCGGACAGCACGACGAAGCCGTGCGCGAAGCCTTCGGGCACCCACAACTGGCGCTTGTTGTCGGCCGAGAGCTCGACGGCGACGTGCCGGCCGAAGGTCGGCGCGCTGCGGCGCAGGTCGACCGCGACGTCGAGCAGCGTGCCCAGCGCCGCGCGCACGAGCTTCGCCTGCGGCCTGTGCACCTGGTAGTGCAGCCCGCGCAGCACCCCGCGCGAGGAGCGCGAGTGGTTGTCCTGGACGAACGCCGGCGACAGGCCGGTGGCCTCGCGGAACACGCGCGCGTTGAAGCTCTCGAAGAAGAAGCCGCGCGCGTCGCCGAACACCTTCGGTTCGAGGATCAGCACGCCGGGCAGGGCGGTCTCGATGACGTTCATGGCGCGGGCCGGTCGGTGTTCGGTGGGGGGCGCTTCGGCACGGGTCTCAGAGACCGGGCGAGGGCCGGCGCTGGCGGACGTCCTCGATCATGCGCTGCAGGTAGCGGCCGTAGTCGTTCTTCGCGAGCGGCGCCGCGAGCCGCAGCACCTGCTCGGCGTCGATGAAGCCCATGCGGAACGCGATCTCCTCCGGGCACGACACCTTCAGGCCCTGGCGCCGCTCGATCGTCTCGATGAAGGTCGCGGCCTCGAGCAGCGACTCGTGCGTGCCGGTGTCGAGCCAGGCGACCCCACGGCCCATCAGCTCGACGTCGAGGCTGCCGTCCTCGAGGTAGCGTCGGTTCAGGTCGGTGATCTCGAGTTCTCCGCGCGCCGACGGCCGGATCTCGCGGGCGAAGTCGCAGGCGCGCCCGTCGTAGAAGTACAGGCCGGTCACCGCGTAGTTGGACTTCGGCTGCCGCGGCTTCTCCTCGATCGACACCGCCTTGCCGTCGGCGTCGAACGCGACGACGCCGTAGCGCTCCGGGTCGTTCACGTGGTATCCGAACACCGTCGCGCCGCTCGCGCGTGCCGCCGCGCGCCGCAGCGTGCTCGGCAGGTCGTGGCCGTAGAAGATGTTGTCGCCGAGCACCAGCGCCGACGGTTCGCTGCCGACGTGGTCGCGCCCGATCAGGTACGCCTGCGCGAGACCGTCGGGCGACGGCTGCACCGCGTAGCCGAGGTTCAGGCCCCACTGCGCGCCGTCGCCGAGCAGGGCCTGGAAGCGTGGGGTGTCCTCCGGCGTCGAGATGATCAGGACGTCGCGGATGCCGGTCAGCATCAGCGTGCCGAGCGGGTAATAGATCATCGGCTTGTCGTAGACCGGCAACAGCTGCTTGGACACGACGCGCGTGACCGGGTGCAAGCGTGTGCCGGAGCCGCCGGCGAGGATGATGCCGCGGCGCGTCGCCGCTCGGGTCGATGGGCTCATGGCCCCGGATTGTGCCTGATCCCGCCGCCGGCACCGGCCGCTCAGGCTCCGCGGGTGCGGTACGCGCCGGTCCTGACCCGGTCGATCCAGGCGTCGTTCGCGAGGTACCAGGCGACCGTCTTCTCGATCCCGCTCTCGAAGGTCTCGGCCGGCGCCCAGCCGAGTTCCCCGCGCATCCGGCGCGGATCGATCGCGTAGCGCCGGTCGTGGCCTGGGCGGTCGGTGACGAACGCGATCTGGTCGGCGTAGCGGCCCGACGCCTTCGGCCGCATGCGATCGAGATGGCCGCAGACGATGTGCACGACGTCGAGATTCTTCATCTCGTTGATGCCGCCGATGTTGTACGTCTCGCCGACGCGCCCCGTCGCGAGCACGGTGTCGATGCCGGTGCAGTGATCGCCGACGTAGAGCCAGTCGCGCACGTTCTGGCCGTCGCCGTAGACCGGCAGCGGCTCGCCCGCGAGCGCCTTCAGGATCATCAGCGGGATCAGCTTCTCGGGAAACTGGTAGGGGCCGTAGTTGTTGCTGCAGTTGGTCGTGAGGGTCGGCAGCCCGTAGGTGTGGAAATAGGCGCGCACCAGGTGGTCGCTGCCGGCCTTCGACGCCGAGTACGGGCTGTTCGGCGCGTAGGGCGTCGTCTCGCTGAACGGCGGGTCGTCGGCGCCGAGCGAGCCGAACACCTCGTCGGTCGACACGTGCAGGAAGCGGAAGGCGTCGCGATCCGCACCGCGCAGCGTGTCCCAGTGCGCCCGCGCCGCCTCGAGCAGCGTGAAGGTGCCGAGCACGTTCGTCTCGATGAAGGCGCGGGGTCCGGTGATCGAGCGGTCGACGTGGCTCTCGGCGGCGAAGTGCACGACCGCGCGCGGGCGATGCGCCGCGAACAGGCCGCGCATCGCCGCCTCGTCGCAGATGTCGGCCCGCACGAAGCGGTACCGCGGATCGGCCTCGATCGCCGCCAGGTTCTCGAGGTTGCCGGCGTAGGTGAGCTTGTCGACGTTGACGACCGGCGCGTCGCCGACGGCCAGCCGGTGCAGCACGTAGTTCGAGCCGATGAAGCCGGCGCCGCCGGTGACGAGGATCGGGGCGGTCATCGCGCTAGACGCGTCCGTAGACGTCCTGGTAGCGGACGATGTCGTCCTCTCCCAGGTACTCGCCGCTCTGTACCTCGATCATCACCAGGTCGAGCACGCCGGGATTCTCGAGCCGGTGCTTGTGGCCGGCCGGAATGTAGGTCGATTCGTTCGTCTTCACGAAGATCTCCTGCTCTCCGTTCACCACGCGCGCCATGCCGCGCACGACGATCCAGTGCTCGCTGCGGTGGTGGTGCATCTGCAGGCTGAGGCTCGCGCCCGGCTTGACCTCGATGCGCTTGATCTTGTAGGCCGCGCCTTCGCCCAGGATCGTGTAGGTGCCCCAGGGCCGTGCGACGGTGCGGTGCAGCTTGTAGGCCTCGTGGCCGTCGGCCTTGAGCTTCGCGACGACCTGCTTGACTTCCTGCGACTTCGCCGGGTCCGCGATCAGCAGCGCATCGGGCGTGTCGATCACGAGCAGGTCCGAGACCCCGACCGCCGCGACGAGGCGCTCGTCGCTCTGCACGTAGGTGTTCGCGCTGTCGACGAAGATCGCGTGGCCGACGGCGCGATTGTTGTTCGCGTCGGGTGCGGCGAGCTTGGCGACCGCGTCCCAGGACCCGATGTCGCTCCAGCCGAAGTCGCCGGGAACGACGGCGACGCGGTCGCTGCGCTCCATCACGGCGTAGTCGATCGAGATGTTTGGAACCTGGCCGAATGCCTCCGCCGGGATCTCGCGCATCGCGTCGGCCGGACCGCGCGCCGCATTCGCGCCGCCCGGTCCCATCGCCGCCCAGCACGCCAGCGACGCCTTGTACACGTCCGGCGCATGTTGCTTGATCTGGTCGAGCACCACGCCCGCCTTGAAGCAGAACATGCCCGAGTTCCACAGGAAGTTGCCGGCGGCGACGAACTCGCGCGCCCGCGCGAGGTCGGGCTTCTCGACGAATCGAACGACCTTGCGGCCGTCGTCGGCCCCGCCGATCGCGGCGCCCGCCTCGATGTACCCGAAGCCGGTCTCCGGTGCCGTCGGCACGATGCCGAAGGTCGTGAGGAGGCCCTGCGCGGCGAGCCGGGTCGCCGCGGCGACCGCCGCGTCGAAGGCCGCCTGGTCCTGGATCAGGTGGTCGGCCGCGAGCACCAGCATCATCGCGTCGCGACCGAACTCCTCGGCGATCGCGCAGGCGGCCAGCGCGATCGCCGGGGCGGTATTGCGGCCCGCGGGCTCGAGCAGGTAGCTCGCGCGGCGCGCGTCGCCGAGTTTCGCGCTGGTGAATTCGTCCTTGCTCAGGAAGTAGTAGTCCAGGTTGGTCACCGTGAGGATCGTGCCGGGGTCGGCGAGCCGTGCCGCCCGAGCGTAGGTCTTGCCGATCAGCGTCTGGCCGTCGGCCAGCCTCATGAAGGGCTTCGGATGGCCTTCGCGCGACACGGGCCAGAGGCGGGTGCCGGCGCCGCCGGAGAGGATGACCGGGATCAGCATGGGCGATTCCTGAAGGACGGGCGGCTGCCGGGAGGGCGGGGCCCGATGGAGCGGGCATCGGCGGCGGACCACGTCGCCGAGCCCCGTGCCGGGATGCTAACAAAGCGCCCCGTCGCGCCGGGTTCCGGGCACCCCGGGGTGTGGCGCGGACGCGCGGCCGTCCGGCCCGTGGCGGCGCCGGCCGGACCGGCGGGTGCAACCGGGCGTGCGACCGAGCGCGCAGCCGGGCGCGCAACCCGCGCGCTGTCGTGGCCGGCACCGCGGCCGAGCCCGGCGCGGCCGGTGGCACAATGCCGGGGCGCGCCGCATCCGGGGCGCGCGCCACCCGCACAGGCATTGCCCCGCCCGCTACTTCGCCTCGCACCGGCGCTGTTCATCCTGATCTGGGCGTCCGGCTACGTCGTGGCCCGGTACGCAGCACCACACGCCGAACCGCTGTCGTTCCTGCTGCTTCGCTTCGCCGGCGTCGCGCTGCTGATGACCGCACTGGCGACGGTCGCGCGCGCCCGCTGGCCGGCGCCGCGCGCCGGCGCGCACCTTGCGATCGCCGGCGTCGCGATGCACGCCGGCTACCTGGGCGGCGTCTGGGTCGCGATCGCGCAGGGGATGCCCGCCGGGGTCGCGTCGCTGATCGTCAACCTGCAACCGGTGCTGACCGCCGCGCTGGCGCCGTGGGTCGCCGAGCGCGTCACGCGGCGCCAGTGGCTCGGCATCGCGCTCGGCTTCGCCGGCGTCGTCGCGGTCGTCTGGCAGAAGCTCGCGCTGTCGGGCGGCCTGCTCGCGTGGCCGACGCTGCTGTGCGTGTTCGCGCTGCTCTCGATGACGCTGGGCACGCTCTACCAGAAGCGCTTCGTGCCGTCGTTCGACCTTCGCGCGGGACAGACGATCCAGTCGGTCGCCGCCTTCGCGACGACGCTGCCGTTCGCGCTCGCCTTCGAGTCCTTCCGAATCGACTGGAGCCCGCCGTTCGCGATCGCGCTCGGGTGGTCGGTGCTCGTCCTCACCGGCGGCGGCGTGTCGATGATGTACGCGATGCTGCGCGAGGGCAGGGCGACGACGGTCGCGAGCTACCTCTACCTCGTGCCGGCGGTCACGGCGCTGATGGCCTGGGCGATGTTCGGCGAGACGCTGTCGTTGCCGGCGGTGCTGGGCATGGGCGTCACGCTCGCCGGGATCTGGCTGGTGGTCGGGCGTCGGGCCTGACCCCGGTTGTCGGTCTCAGGCCCGGGCGGTCGCCGATTTCGTGTGCCGGGTGTCGACGCCCTCGACGACCGTCACCACGTACTCGGCGATGTTCTTCGCGTGGTCGCCGACCCGCTCGATCGACTGCACGATGAAGACGAGCGCGAGGGCGGTCGACACGCCCTTGGGGTCGTCGGCCATCGACGCGACGAGCGCCGAGATCATCGTGTCGCGCAGCGCATCGACCTCGGCGTCGCGCGCCGCCAGCGTCTGCGACACGCCGATGTCGTGCTTCTCGAAGGCCTCGACGGCACAGCGCACCATGTCCGACGCGATCGCGCTCATCCGCTCGATCACGGCGGTGTCGATCGGGAGCGTGCGCCCGGCGAGGTCGCGGGCCTTGAACGCGATCTTCTTCGCCTCGTCGCCGATCCGCTCGAGATCGTTGTTGATGTGCAGGATCGCGATGATCTCGCGAAGGTCGACCGCGATCGGCTGGCGCCGCGCGATGATCCGGTTGCAGCGCAGGTCGATCTGCACGTGCATGCGGTTCACGTCGGCCTCGTCGGCCAGCACCTGCGCGGCCAGTCCGAGGTCCTCCATGCGCACCGCGTCGACCGCGCGGATGAACTGGCGCTCGACCATCTGGCCCATCGTCGTCGCGCCGTGGCGCAACGCCTGCAACTCGGTGTCGAACTGCGAAGTGGTGTGTTCCATGATCGGGTGCTCCGCGTGGTCAGCCGAAGCGGCCGGTGATGTAGTCCTCGGTTTCCTTCTTCTTCGGCTTGATGAAGATCTCGTCGGTCTTGCCGAACTCGACGAGCTCGCCGAGATACATGTACGCGGTGAAGTCCGAGATCCTCGCCGCCTGCTGCATGTTGTGGGTGACGATCGCGATCGTGTAGTCGGTCTTCAGCTCGTTGAGCAGTTCCTCGACCTTGGCGGTCGAGATCGGGTCGAGCGCGCTGGTGGGCTCGTCGAGCAGCAGCACCTCGGGCCTGACCGCGATCGTGCGCGCGATGCACAGGCGCTGCTGCTGGCCGCCGGACAGGCTCAGGCCGCTCTGGTTCAGCTTGTCCTTCACTTCCTCCCAGAGCGCGGCCTTGCGCAGCGCCCATTCGACGCGTTCCTCCATCGCGCGGGAGTCGAGCGACTCGTACAGCCGCACGCCGAACGCGATGTTCTCGCTGATCGTCATCGGGAACGGCGTGGGCTTCTGGAACACCATGCCGACCTTCGCGCGCAGCAGGTTCACGTCCTGCGTCGGCGCGAGGATGTTCCTGCCGTGCAGCAGGATCTCGCCTTCGGCCCGCTGCCCGGGGTACAGGTCGTACATGCGGTTGAAGGTGCGCAGCAGCGTCGACTTGCCGCAGCCCGACGGGCCGATGAAGGCGGTGACCTGGTTCTTGGCGATGTCCATCGTGACCTTCTTCAGGCCCTGGAACTTGCCGTAGTAGAAGTCGAGCGATCGGACCTGCATCACCGCGTCGCGGACTGTGGTGGGCGCGGCGGCCGAGTTCTTGTCCATCACGATCTGCATGAGGGCTCCGGTACGTAGAGGGCGGGTGGCAGCGGCAGGCCGGCGGCGCTCACGCGGGCGCCTTTTCCCGGAAGGCGACGCGGGCGATGATGTTGATCGCGAGCACGACGATCGCGATCAGCGCCGCACCGCCCCACGCGAGCTTCTGCCAGTCCTCGTAGGGGCTGAGCGCGAAGTTGTAGATCACGACCGGCAGATTGGCCATCGGCTGGTTCATGTCGAGGCTGAAGAACTGGTTGTTCAACGCGGTGAACAGCAGCGGCGCGGTCTCGCCGACCATGCGGGCGATCGACAGCAGCACGCCGGTGACGACGCCGCCGCGCACCGCCTTCAGCGCGACCGCGAGATTCACCTTCCAGCGGGGCGCGCCGAGCGCGAACGCGGCTTCGCGCAGCGACCCGGGCACCAGGTTCAGCATGTTCTCGGTCGTGCGCACGACGACGGGAACGGCGATCAGGCCGAGCGCGAGCGAGCCGGCCCAGCCCGAGAAGTTGCCGACGGTGGCCACGGCGATCGCGTAGACGAACAGGCCGACGACGATCGACGGCGCGCTCAGCATGATGTCGGTGACGAAGCGCGTGACGGCGGCGAACTTCGACCGGTCGCCGTATTCGGCGAGGTAGATCCCCGCGAGCACGCCGACCGGCGTCGCGACGAGTGTCGACACGCCGACCATCATCAGGCTGCCGACGATCGCGTTGGCGAGCCCGCCGCCCTCGGAACCGGGCGCCGGCGTCGAGTGGAGAAAGAAGTCGGCGCTGAAGGCCGAGAGGCCGTTGTAGAACAGCGTCCACAGGATCCAGAGCAGCCCGATCAGGCCCGCGCCCATCGCCATCATCGACAGGAACAGGCCGATCGAATTCACCAGCTTGCGCCGTCGATAGAGCGGGGTCTCGGCCATCGTGTCCATGTCGACGTGTCTCTGGATGTGGGTGGTGAAGCGGATCGATCGAAAGGTGCGGCGGGACGCGGGTCCGGTCCCGGCCGCGCAGGGCGGGCGGACCGGTGGTCAGCGCCCCGCCTTGGCCGCGCTGCGGTTGGTCATCCACTTGGCGAGCGCGAGCACGAAGAAGGTGATGACGAACAGGATCAGGCCCAGCGCGTACAACGAGGGAATGTGCAGTACCGGGTCGGCTTCGGCGAACTCGTTCGCGAGCGTCGACGCGATCGAGTTGCCCGGGGCGAAAAGGCTCGCGGACAGGCGATTCGCATTGCCGATCACGAAGGTCACCGCCATCGTCTCGCCGAGCGCACGCCCGAGCCCGAGCATCACGCCGCCGATGACGCCGACGCGCGTGTACGGCACCACGATGTTGCGCACGACCTCCCAGGTCGTGCACCCGATGCCGTACGCCGACTCCTTCAGCACCGGCGGCACGGTGTCGAACACGTCGCGCATCACCGATGCGATGAACGGGACGATCATCAGCGACAGCACGATGCCGGCGGTGAGGATGCCGACGCCGAGCGGCGGGCCGGAAAACAGGAACAGCCCGGTCGAGCCCAGCAGCGGCTGCACCCACTCCTGCAGCAGCGGCGCGAAGATGAAGAGGCCCCAGATGCCGTAGATGATCGACGGCACGCCCGCGAGCAGCTCGATCGCGGTACCGAGCGGGCGCCGCAGCCACAACGGGCAGGTCTCGGTCAGGAACACGGCGATGCCGAAGCTGATCGGCACGGCGATCAGCAGCGCGATCGCCGACGTGACGATGGTGCCGTAGATCGCGATCAGCGCGCCGTAGACGTCGTCGGCCGGACTCCAGGTGGCGCCGGTCAGGAAGCCGGGGCCGAAGGCCTTGAGCGCAGGCCAGGCCTCGATCAGCAGCGACACCAGGATGCCGGCCAGGCTCACCAGCACCAGCGCGGCGAACGAGAAGGTGACGCCGGCGAACAGCCGGTCGTGCAGCGCGAAGCGTCTGACCCGCGCGATCAGGCGCCGCTCGTCGAGCTCGGCGCGCGAGGGTTGCGCCGTCTCGCCAGTCTCGAGGGCGCCGTCGTGGGTCGCAGTCACGCTCATCGTCTTCTCGGGGTCTGGGGTCATCGTCATGCGGCGGGGCGCGCTTGCGCGTGCCCCCGGGGAAGCCAGGGTCGGGGCAAGTGTAGTCGCGCCGTCGCGCGACGACCACCTGTCCCGACCCGTCGGATCACTGCTTCGCTGCGGCCATCGCCGGGGCGGCGGCGGCACCGACCTTGATCTGCTTCCAGCTGGTCTCGATCTGCGACACCGTCGCCTTCGGCAGCGGCACGTAGTCGAGCGCGATCGCCAGCTCCTGGCCTTCGTTCAGCGCCCACTTGAAGAACTTCAGCACCTGGGCCGATCGCGCCGGGTCCTGCGGCGTCTCGTACATCAGGATGAAGCTCGCCGAGGTGATCGGCCACGCATCGGCGCCCGCCTGGTTGTTCAGGCCGATGCCCATGCCGGGCGCCTTGCTCCAGTCGGCATCGGCCGCGGCGGCCGCGAAGGTCTTGTCGTCGGGTTGCACCGTCTTGCCCGACTTGTTGATCAGGCCGGTGTGCGTGAGCTTGTTCTGCTTCGCATACGCGTACTCGACGTAGCCGATCGAACCCTTGAGCTTGCTCACGTTCGCGGCGACACCGGCGTTGCCCTTGCCGCCGACGCCTGCGGGCCAGTTGACGGTCTTGCCGGCACCGACGGCGCTCTTGAAGTCCGGTGCGACTTCGGCCAGATAGGTCGTGAAACCGGCGGTGGTGCCCGACGAGTCGGAGCGGTAGACGACGGTGATCGCGGTGTTCGGCAGCTTCAGGCCGCTGTTCAGCTTCGCGATCGCGCCGTCGTTCCACTTCGCGATCTTCCCGCTGAAGATCGCCGCGAGCACCTCGCCGCTGAGCACCATCTCGCCCGGCTTGATGCCCGGCACGTTCACGACCGGCACGATGCCGCCGATGATCGCGGGGAACTGGATCAGCCCCAGCTCCTTCAGCTTGTCGCCCGGCATCGGGTCGTCGGTCGCGCCGAAATCGACGGTCTTCGCCGTGATCTGCTTGATGCCGCCACCCGAGCCGATCGCCTGGTAGTTGACGGTGTTGCCGGTCTTGGCCTTGTAGGCCTCGGCCCATTTCGCGTAGACGGGCGCGGGAAAGGTGGCGCCCGCGCCGGTCATGTCGGCCGCCTGGGCGGTGGTGCCGATGAGGGCGATCGTGGCGCTGGCGAGCAGCTTGTGGCTGGTGTTCATGGCGTTCCTCGCAGGGGAAGTGAAGCGAAGTCCGCAAGGTATTCGGCTTATGTGACAGCTTCGTGACGGGCCATGACGCGCCGGGGGACGATGGCGCGCCGACGGGCGCCCCGCACCCGGTCGCAACCGGACGCCCAGGGCAGCGACGCCGTCATCTTCGCGTCATTCGACTGTCATCTGCCGGCTGCCGGTCAGCCGTCCAGCAGCAGCGCCGGGTCGATCATCGCGCGATTCAGGCTGACGCCGAAATGCAGGTGCGGCCCGGTGACGCGGCCGGTCGCGCCGACGGTGCCGATCGTGCCGCCCGCCGGGACCCGGGCGCCGAGACCGACGTCGATGCGCTGGAGGTGGCAGTACATCGTCAGCAGGCCCGACCCGTGGTCGAGCCACACGGTGTTGCCGTTGAAGAAGTAGTCGCCGGTATCGATGACGCTGCCGGCGGCGGCCGCCCGCACCGGGGTGCCGGCGGGGGCCGCGATGTCCATCCCGCTGTGCGGGTTGCGCGGCTTGCCGTTGAAGACGCGCCTCAGCCCGAACGAGCTCGAGCGCCTGCCCTCGACCGGCACGAGCAGCGCGAGCGAGGCGGGCGCCACCGGCGTGTGCACCGCGATCACCTCGGCCTGCCGCTTGCGCTCGCGCTCGAAGCGCGCGAGATCCTGCTTCGACAGGTCGACCTTGCCCGGCGGGACGTTCAACCGCTGCTCCGCGTAGCGCTTCGGCTCGATCGCGAACGGCTTGCGGATCGCGGTCGTGCTGCCCGAGGGGGTGACGAGGACCTCGGCCGTCCCGGGCTTCGCGGACAGCGCCAGCCCGACGAGCGCCGTCCAGGCGGACGGCGAGCCGACGACCAGCACCGGGATGCCGCCGTAGCGCACCGCCGGCGCCCGAGCGGCCGGGCCGAGGTCGATCGCGGCGATGCCGCCCGGGACCGGTTGCCTCGGCACCACGCTGTCGCGGGCGATCGCCGACGATGTCCGCTGGATGGCGGCAGTTGCGAGCAGGCAGGCGGCGACGTCGCGCAGTGCGCGTCGCCTGCCCGCGATGTGCCGGTCCGCGGCCCCGATCACATGCTGCAGATGGCGTGTGTCGTCCATGCTCGTCCTCCTCGTGCCGGACCGACACTATAAACGGCACGCTCGCCGGCGGATGCCGACGCGTGCGTGTCGCCGGCGTGCCGCAGCGGGCAGTGAGGCGATAGCATCGGCGTCTGTCGACCTTCCAACCCCATGCGAGCCCCGCCGATGACCCGACTGATCGATGCCAACGCCAACGGCGTCTACGTGATCGCCCCGACGCCCTTCGGGCGTGACGGGTCGCTCGACCTCGACAGCGCCAGGCGCATGTGCGACTTCTACCTCGCCCACGGCGCGACCGGCATCACGATCCTCGGCATCATGGGCGAGGCCCCGAAGCTGTCGATGCAGGAGAGCATCGATTTCGTCGAGGCGGTCGCCGAGCGGATCGCGGGACGCATGCCGATCATCGTCGGCGTGACCAGCCCGGGGCTCGACCAGATGCAGGCGCTCGCGCGGGCGTCTGCCGAGCGTGGCGCCGCCGGCGTGATGGTCGCCCCGATCCCCGGCCTGCGCACCGACGACGCGATCCGGCGCTATTACGACCAGGTGATCGCGCGCCTCGGCGACCAGCCGGTCTGCCTGCAGGACTACCCGCAGACGCTCGGCGTCTGGTTCTCGGTCGACTGCCTGCTGCAGATCTTCGCGGCGCACCCGTCGATCTGCATGTTCAAGCACGAGGACAGCCCGGGACTCGCAAAGCTCACGGCGTTCAGGACCCGTACGCAGGCCGAACTCGGCCGGCGCGTGTCGATCCTCGTCGGCAACGGCGCGATGCACTATCCGCAGGAACTCGCGCGCGGCGCCGACGGTGCGATGACGGGCTTCGCGTTTCCCGAGATGTTGCGCCGGGTCTACGACCTGTACGTCGAAGGCGCTGCCGACGAAGCCGAGACGATCTTCGACGCGTACCTCCCGATGGTGCGTCACGAGCTGCAGCCGGGGTTGGGGCTCGCGATCCGGAAGTGGGCGCTGGCCAGGCGCGGTGCCATCACGTGCGACGCGCTGCGCGCCCCGGGCCCGACGCTGTCGGCGAAGGACATCGAGGAGGTCGAGCACCTGTGGCGCAGGCTGGACCGGCGCCTCGCGCAGCTGAAGGCCGAGGGCGTCCGGGTTCCCTGACGCTCAGGCGGTGCCGGTGCCGACGACGCCTGCGGCGGCCAGCGCGTCGATCTCGGCCTGCGTGTAGCCGATCGAGCCCAGCAGCGCGACGGTGTGCTCGCCGAGCTTCGGCGGGTCGTTGCGCATCCGCAGGTGCCGCCCGTCGAGCGTCAGCGGCAGCAGCGGCACGTCGGTCCGCCGCCCGTCGGGCAGCGTCAGCGGCGCGAGCGCGCCGGTCGCCCGAAGGTGTGGATCGTCGAACAGCGTCTCGGGCCGGGTGATCGGCGCGAAAGGAAGGCCGTTCGCCTCGAAGGTCGCGACGATGTCGGCGCGGCGCCTCGGCGCCATGCGGTCTCGAAGCAGCGGCAGCAGCCAGTCGCGCGCGAGCACGCGGTCGTTGTTGGTCGCGAGCCGCGGGTCCTGCGCGAGGTCGCCGAAGCCGAAGGCGTCGCAGAAGATCGTCCACTGGGTGTCCGACACGACAGCGAGGAACACCTGCTCGCCGTCGGCGACTGTGAAGACGTCGTAGATCGCCCACGCCGAGATGCGGTTGGGCATCGGTGCGGCGGCCTTGCCGGTGACGGCGAACTGCATCATGTGCTGCGCGACGAGGAACACGTTGTTCTCGAAGAGCGCGCTCTGGACGCGCTCGCCGCGGCCGGTTCGCCCGCGACGCATCAGCGCCGCCATCGCGCCGATCGCCCCGAACATCCCGCCCATGATGTCGTTGACCGACGTGCCCGCACGCAGCGGCCGGCCCTCCGGACCGGTCATGTACGCGAGGCCGCCCATCATCTGCACGACTTCGTCGAGCGCGGTGCGGTGTTCGTAGGGGCCGGGCAGGAACCCCTTGTGCGACACGTGGACCAGGCGCGGGTTCAGCGCCATCAGCGCCTCGTGCCCGAGGCCGAGCCGTTCCATCGCGCCGGTCTTGAAGTTCTCGCTGAAGACGTCGGCGCCGGCCGCGAGCCGGAGCACGATCTCGAGTCCGCGAGGGTCGCGCACATCGGCGGCGAGGCTGAGCTTGTTGCGGTTGAACGCAGGGAAGAAGCCTGCCCCGGAGCCGAGCAGGCGCCGGGTCGAGTCGCCGTCGATCGGTTCGACCTTGACGACCGTCGCGCCGAGATCGGCGAGGATCATCCCGCAGGTCGGGCCCATCACCATGTGGGTGAACTCGACCACCCGGATCCCGGCCAGCGGCAGGTCGTCGTCGGCGGCGTGTCCTTCGGTCATCGTGTCGTTGCTCCTGTGGGCGGATGGCGTCTCGCGCGAGCGCGGTGGACCCGCGCGAACGCGGTGTATATTCGAACGGGCGCATTGTGACCGATCGACGCGAGCCCCATTCGACGCGAGCCCCAATCGATGAAAGCCTATCCGATGACCGAAGCCGCGCCGGCGGCGCACGGCCTGCGCGAAGACCAGCTGCGCCGGCTCGACGCGTTGATCGAGACGCATATCGCCGCCGGCCACTATCCCGGCTGCCAGATCGCGATCGCGCGCCACGGCCGGCTGCTGGTCGACAAGTGCTTCGGCAGCGCACGCACCGAGCCGATGCCGGTGCCCGCCCGCGGCGACACGCTCTGGCTGCTGTATTCGAACACGAAGGTGATCGTCGCCTGCGCGCTGTGGCAGCTCGCGGAGCAGGGCGCGTTCCGGTTCTCCGACAGGCTCGCCGCGCACGTGCCAGCGTTCGCGCACCACGGCAAGGGCGACATCACGATCCTGCAGCTCATCACGCACCAGGGCGGTTTTCCGAGCGCGCAGATCTCGCGCGAGGGCATGCGCGACTCGGCTGCGATGAAGGCGAGCGTGTGCGCGTTCCCGCTCGAGTGGCCGCCTGGCAGCCGGGTCCAGTACCACGGGCTGTCGGCGCATTGGGCGCTGGCGATGCTGATCGAGAGCGTCACCGGGCGCAACTACCGCGACCACATCCGTGAACGGGTGATCGAGCCGCTCGGCCTGGCGAACGACCTGTTCGTCGGACTGCCGCCGGCCTGCGACGATCGGGTGTCGGACATGCACGAGCCGGTGCCGGGCGCCGCGCCCGGCACGGTCGCGGCGTTGCGCCCGCTTGCCGAGGCCAATGGCGAGACCTGGCGGCGCGCCGGTGCTCCCGGCGGTGGCGGCTACGGCACCGCGCGCGGCATGGTTGCGCTCTACCAGATGATGCTCGCCGGCGGCACGCTCGGCGATGCGCGGATCGTGTCGCCCCGCATGCTCGCGTACGCGATCCGCAACCACACCGGGGACCGGATCGACGAGTACATGGGCATGCCGATGCACCGAGGGCTCGGGCCGCACCTGCGGGGCACGACCGACGGGATCCGCGGTCTCGGCGCGATCGCGTCGCCGCGGACCTTCGGGCATGGCGGCGTCGGCAGTTCGTACTGCTGGGCCGACCCCGACTCCGGCGTCTCGTTCGCCTACATCACCAACTGCCGTTCGCCCGACCCGTGGCACTCCGAGCGGCTCGACCTGGTGTCGAACCTGGTCCACGCGGCGATCCTGCCGGTCTGACGCACGGGCGCGCCGGAACCCCTTCGCAGCCTTCCAAGGAGCCCGATCGATGCGCGAGTTCGACGTCGACATCCCGACCCGAGACGGTGTCGTCGACACCTTCGTCTGCCACCCCGACGAGGGCGGTCCGCACCCTGCGGTCGTGTTCTACATGGATGCGCCGGCGATCCGCGAGGAACTGCGGGACATGGCGCGGCGGATCGCCACCGTCGGGTACTACGTCGTGCTGCCGAACCTCTACTATCGGACGGCCCGCCCGGCGGCCTACGGCTTCGACCATCGGCGCATCCGCACCGACGACGCCGAGCGCGCGAAGATGTACGCGCTGATGCATTCGCTGACGATCGCGATGGTCGTCGACGACACCGCGGGCCTGCTCGCGTTCGTGCGCGGCGATCCGAACGCGTCGCGCGGCCCGCTCGGCTGTGTCGGCTACTGCATGAGCGGGCGCTACGTGATGGCGGCGGGTGCCGCGTTCCCGGACGATTTCGCCGCGATCGCGTCGTACTACGGCGTCGGCATCCTGACCGACCAGCCCGATTCGCCGCACCTCGCCGCGGCGGCCATCAAGGCCGAGGTGTATCTGGCGTTCGCCGAGCGCGATGCGCACGTGCCGCAGGCCGAGGTCGACGCGCTGGCGCCGATCCTCGAGAAGGCCGGCACGCGCGCGCGCATCGAGTGCTATCCCGGCACCGAGCACGGGTTCGCGTTTCCCGAGCGCGCCGTCTACGTGAAGGCCGCCGGCGAGCGGCACTGGGAGCGGATGTTCGCGCTGTTTCGCCGCAACCTGGCGTGGGCGCCGCCTAGAAGTTGACCTTGTCCGCGCCCTTGAGCTCGAGCATCCGTCGCGCGTCGTCCGGCGTCGCGATCTCGTAGCCCAGTTCCTCGATGATCCGTCTGGCGGCCTGGACCTGCTGAGCGTTGCTCGTCGCGAGCCTGCCCGGCCCGATCCACAACGAATCCTCCAGGCCGACCCGTACGTTGCCGCCGTTGGCGACCGACAGCGCGGCGATCGGCAGCTGGTTGCGTCCGGCGCCGAGCACGCTCCAGCGGTAGTCGGTGCCGAACAGGCGATCCGCGGTGCGCTTCATGTGCATCACGTCCTCGGGGTGCGGGCCGATGCCACCGAGGATGCCGAACACCGACTGGATGAAGAACGGCGGCTTGACGAGGCCGCGGTCGGCGAAGTGGCGCAGCGTGTACAGGTGGCCGATGTCGTAGCACTCGATCTCGAAGCGGGTGTCGTTCGCGGCGCAGGTCCTCAGGATGTTCTCAATGTCGCGGAAGGTGTTCTTGAAGATCCGCTCGTCCGAACCCTCGAGGTAGGGCCGTTCCCAGTCGTACTTGAATTCCTTGAAGCGCGCGAGCATCGGGAACAGCCCGAAGTTCATCGAGCCCATGTTCAGCGAGGCGACCTCCGGCTTGAAGTGGGCGCAGGGCCGCAGCCGTTCCTCGACCGACATCGTCGGCGCACCGCCGGTCGTGATGTTGATCACCGCCTTCGTGCGGCGCTTGACTTCCTTGAGGAAGGGCTCGAAGGCCTCGGGCGACTGGTCGGGTCGGCCGTCCTGCGGGTTGCGCGCGTGCAGGTGCACGAGCGCGGCACCGGCCTCGGCCGCCGCGATCGCCGCCTCGGCGATCTCCTCGGCGGTGATCGGCAGGTGAGGGGACATCGTCGGCGTGTGGATCGCGCCGGTCACGGCGCAGGTGATCATCACCTTGCGTTGCTTGTCTTGTGCCATCGGAGGCGCTCCTTCGGTGTGGATGTCGATCAGGGGTCGTCGTGCGCGCGGGCCTGCGCACCCAGGTGCGCCGCCAGCGCGGCGAGGCGCTCGTCGCGCCGGCGCGTCCGCTCGCGCATCGCGTCCGGGTCGGGTGTCGCCCCCCATTGTGCGACAACCTGCGACCAGTTCCGTTCGTCCCACACCGTGGCCGGTGCCGGTTCCTGCTGGAGGCGGCGGTAGAAGCCGGTGTAGCGGGCACAGTAGTCCGGGATGCCGCCCGGCGCGTTGAGCTCGATCGTCGCGAAGGGGCCGAGGAAGGACCAGCGCCGGCCGAGTCCGTCGGCGAGCGTCTTGTCCAGGTCCTGCGGCGAACAGTAGCCCTCGCCGACCAGGCGGAACGCCTCGGCGAGCAGCGCGCCCTGCAGGCGGTTGAGGATGAAGCCGTCGATCTCGCGGCGCACGTCGATCGGCGACTGGCCGATCGACGCGTACACGGCCCTGGCGCGTGCGCGGGTTTCGTCCGAGGTCCAGGGCGCGCCGCACAGTTCGACGACCGGCACCAGGTGCGGCGGATTGACCGGGTGCGCGACGATGCAGCGCGCGCGGCCCGCCAGGGCCTCGGTGAAGCGCGACGCGACGATCGCCGACGTGGACGACGCGAGGATCGCGTTCGCCGGCGCCGCGCGGTCGAGGCGCTCGAAGGTGGCGCGCTTGACGTCGACGTCCTCCGGGCCGTTCTCCTGCACGTGCTCGACCCCCTCGACGGCGTCCTCCAGATGCTCGTGCACACCGACCCGAGCGGCGGCGGACGCGGGGTCGGCGACCAGTCCGTGCGCGGCGAGGTCGTCGAGGCTCTGCGCGATCTGCGCCGCCGCCGCCGACCGCGTCCGTGCGTCCGGATCCCATACCCGCACCTGCCATCCCGACCGGGCGAACACGTTCGCCCACGCGCGGCCGATCAGGCCGCATCCGATGATTGCCACGCTCGGCATCGCTTCGACTCCTTCGTGTCCGGTGATTGCTCGGGGCCCGATCCTACAACCACAGCACCTGCCGCCGCAGATCCAGGTCCTGCGCGAGCGCCCGCGACGGGCCGACGTGCACGACCTCCCCGCGCTCGAGGACCACCGTGCGGTCCGAGAGCGCGAGCGCGAGGTCGAGGTGGTGGTCGACGATCAGGATGGAGATCTCGCTGCGCAGCCTGTCGAAGGCCTCGAACAGTTCCTCGACGACCGCCGGCGCGAGCCCCTCGAACGGTTCGTCGAGCAGCAGGATGCGGGTGTCGCCCGACAGCGCGCGCGCGACGGCCACCATCTGCTGTTCGCCGCCCGACAGGTAGTCGGCCGGCGAGTGCCAACGCTCCCTGATCCGCGGGAAGAACTCGAAGATGCGCGCTTCGTCCCAGTAGACGCCCGCGCCGTTGCGCCGCCGCAGGCGGCCCAGTGCCATGTTCTGCGCGACGCTCATGCCGGCGAACAGCCCGCGCCCCTGCGGCACGTACGAGACGCCGCGTCGCGTCGTCGCGGCCGATCCGATGCCGGCGAACGACCGACCCGCCAGCAGCATCTCGCCCGCGGCCGGCGGTGCGATGCCGACGATCGACTTGAGCAGCGTGGACTTGCCGGCGCCGTTGCGTCCGAGCAGCGCGACGATCTCGTGCTCATGCACCTCGAGGTCGACCTTTCGCAGGATGTGGCTCTTGCCGTAGTAGGTGTCGATGCCGGAGAGCTTCAGCAGCACCTCGCCGGACGCGGCCGACTCGCCGACCGCCGCGGCGAGTGCCTGCGAACCCGCGCCGATGTAGACCGCCTGCACCTCGGGCGAGCTGCGGGCGTCCTCGACCGTCCCGTCGACGAGGACGGCGCCGTCGTTCATCACGGTGACGGCGTCGGCGAGCTGGAACACGCGATCGATGTCGTGTTCCACCAGGAGCACCGGCAACTGCGTCGAGATGCTCTTGATCAGGCGACCGACGCGCTCGCGCTCTGCCGCGGCGAGGCCCGCGAGCGGCTCGTCGAGCAGCAGCAGCCGGGGCTGCGTCGCGAGCGCGATCGACATGTCGAGCAGGCGCTGGCCGCCGTACGACAGCGACGCCGCCTGCACCCGCTCGATGCCGGCGAGCCCCATCGTCTCGATGATCGCGTCGGTCTGGCGGTTGACGCGGTCGAGGCGCGTGATCGGCGTGAAGCCGTCGAAGCGGCGCGGATCGCGCGCCTGGGTCGCGAGCCGGATGTTCTCGGCGACGGTGAGGTCGGGGAACAGGTTGGTGATCTGGAACGATCGCCCGATGCCCGCGCGGGTGATCCGGTGTGGCGGCAGGCCGGTGATGTCCTCGCCGTCGAGCAGCACCGCGCCTTCGTCGGGCGAGAACATCCCCGAGATCAGGTTGAAGGCGGTCGTCTTGCCGGCGCCGTTCGGCCCGATCAGCGCGTGCAGCGAGTCGTCGCGTACCGTGAAGCGCGCGCCGCGGACCGCGTGGATGCCGCCGAATCGCTTGTGGATCGACCCGACCTCGAGCACCGGCGGTGCAGCGGCGGCAGTGCCCGCGCGCTCGCCGCGTCGTCGTGCCTTCAGGAAGTCCGGCAACTCGACCGCGCCGGCGCGCCGCGCCGACATCGCCGCCGCCTCGACCGCCTGCGTGCGGAACGGCCGCGTCAGGCGCGCCCACAGGCCGACCAGGCCGGTCGGCGAGAAGACGATGAAGGAGACGAACAGCAGGCCGAACCAGAACAGCCAGTCCGGCGTGACGCTCGAGAGGAAGTCGCGGAAGAGCACGTAGAACAGTGCGCCGAGCGCAGGCCCGAGCAACGAACGCATGCCGCCGATCACGACCATCGCGAGCAGCTCGCCGGAGAACGGCACGCCGATCGGGTCTGCCGACGTCATGCGATTGTTGAACAGCAGCAGGATCCCGGCGAGCGCGGTCACCAGGGCCGACAGCGTGAACGCGACCAGCTTGTAGCGCTCGGTCGGATAGCCGATGAAGCCAGCACGCTGTTCGTTCTCGCGGATCGCGACCAGAACCGAGCCCAGCGGCGAGCGGTGAAAGCGCGACAGCAGCCAGACGACGGCGAACGCGATCGCGGCGACGAGCAGGTAGAAGGGCAGGCGATCCTCGAAGCTGACGCCGAACCAGACCGGGCGGGTGATGCCGCCGAGTCCGTCCTCGCCGCCGGTGACCTCGGTCCACCTGAACGCGATCACGTAGAGCATCGCGGCGAGCGCGAGCGTCAGCAGCGAGAAGTAGACGCCGCGTCGGCGCAGGATCAGTGCGCCGAAGAGCGTCGCGGTCGCGGCCACCGCGACGAGCGCGAGCAGCGAAGGCAGGACGAACTGGCCGGGGAGCCAGTGGCGCTGCAGCAGGCCGGCGAGATACGCGCCGAGGCCGAACCAGGCGCCGTGTCCGAAGGACACGAGCCCGGTGTGACCGACCAGCACGTTCAGCCCCATGCACGCGAGGGCGAAGATGACGACCTCGGTCGCGGACGTGATCGTCAGCCCGAGCGCCGGCAGCACGATCGGCAGCGCGATCAGCGCCGCAGCGGCGACGAGCAGCGAGGGGTCGGCGCGACGCATCACTCGAAGCGCCTGATCCGTTCGCCGAAGAGACCGCGCGGGCGGAACAGCAGCACCAGCAGCATCGCGAAGTAGATGCCGGCGATCGACAGTTGCGGGTAGCCGAGCCCGGTGATCGCCCCCTTGATCAGCCCGACGAGCAGCGCGGCGACGACGACACCCCAGAACGAGCCGAGTCCGCCGATGACGCACACGACGAATGCCGGCGTGATGATCTCCTGGCCCATCGCCGGGTGGACGGTATAGATCGGCGCGAGCAGCACGCCCGCCAGGCCCGCCAGCCCGATGCCGATGCCGGCCACGGCCATCATGTACGGCGTGAGCGAGATCCCGAGCGCGCCCACCATGTCCGGATCCTGTACGCCGGCGCGGA
The DNA here is from genome assembly GCA_050248115.1 of Lautropia sp. Classification (GTDB taxonomy): domain Bacteria; phylum Pseudomonadota; class Gammaproteobacteria; order Burkholderiales; family Burkholderiaceae_E; genus Lautropia. Next base: position 62,164 of record JBFWSZ010000001.1, on the reverse strand, counting down.
CGACGCGGCCGAACGCGGTCTTCTGGAGCAGGAACCACAACAGCACCACGCAGGCCGCGGCGATCCCGAGCAGCACCGTCCGGTAGTACGAGTAGATGAAGTCGCCGATGAATACCTGGCCCTTGAGCGCCTGCGGGATCACCGCCGAGATCGGCGGCGCGCCGAAGATCATCCTCAGACCCTGCTCGGCGATCATCGCGAGGCCGAAGGTCAGGAGCAGCGACAGGATCGGATCGGCGCGATAGAAGCGGCTGAACAGCGATCGCTCGATCGCGATCCCGAGCAGCGCGACGAGCACCGGCGACGCGACCAGCGTGCCGGCGAAGCCCAGGTGCGGCACCAGCACGACCGACAGGTACGCGCCGATCGCATAGAACGCGCCGTGCGCGAGGTTGACGATGCCGCCGAGCGAGAAGATCAGCGACAGGCCGAGCGCGATCAGCAGGTAGTAGACGCCGTCCAGCAGCCCGTTGACGAGCTGCTGGACGAAGAGCACGAGGTTCACCGGATCGGCGTCAGGCCGTGAACTTGCAGCCGTTCTCCTCGGGCGTGGACGAGATCGCCTCCAGCGGCTCGCTCGCCGACGGAACCGGCGCCGACGCCGCGAAGATGTCCCACTGGTTCTTGATCTTCTCCGGCGCGAGCGCGGTGATCGTGAACATCTCGTGCATCATCTGGTGGTCACCGGCGCGGAAGTAGCCCTCGCGCGCCTTCATCACGTCGAACTTCGCGCCCTTCTCGAAGTGCTCGATGATCTTGGTCGCGTCGGTCGACTTGATTTCGGCCATCGCGCGGGCGAGCGTCTGCACCGCGACGTAGTCGCCCCAGGCCTGGTTCTCCGGCGGCTTGCCGTACTTCTTCGTGAAGTCGGCGACGAAGGCCTTCGTCGCCGGGGTGTCGATCATGTGGTGCCAGACGACCGGCCAGGTGCCGCCGAAGTTCCCCTTGCCGGCAGCCCACGCGAGCGCGGTGTCGAAGCCGAAGCCCGCCACCGGGAAGCCGAGGCCGAACTCGGAGTACTGCTTCAGGAAGTTCGTGACCTGGTTGCCGGCGAGGTTCGAGATCACCAGGTCTGGCTTCGCGCTGCGGATCTCGAGCAGCAGCGCCGAGAAGTCGGTGGCGTCGGTCGGTACCAGCTTGTCGGCGGCGAACTGCCCGCCGCTTTCCTGCATGAACTTCTTCGCGACGCGCAGCAGGTCGTGTCCGAACGCGTAGTCGGCCGTCAGCGAGAACCACTTCTTGCCCTTCACCAGCCCCTGCGCGAGCAGCGCCTTGCCGCAGGTCTTGACGTACATCGAGTTCTGGCTCTCGACGTGGAACATGAAGCGGTTGCAGTTCGCGCCGCGCAGCGCGTCCGAGTTGCCGCCGGTGTTGATGAAGAGGTTCTTCGTGCGCTGCGCGACCTGGGCGATCGTCAGGCACGAGGCCGAGGAGATCTCGCCGACGATCGCCGCGACCTTGTCGCGCTCGATCAGGCGCTCCGCCTTCGTCGACGCGATCTGCGGGTTGACCGAATCCTCCTTGATCAGCTCGATCTTGCGTCCCATGACGCCACCGGCGGCGTTGATCTTCTCGACCGCGAGGTCGGCTGCCATCACGCCGAACTCGCCGAGCGGGCCGAGGAAGCCGGTGCGCGGCGTGAGGTGGCCGAGGACGATGGCCTCCGACTGCGCCCGACCCACGATCGGCACGCCGAGCGTTGCCGCGGCGCCGAGGCCTCCGACGCCGGCGAGCAGCGAGCGGCGTGCCGGCACGGTGCGCGATGCGCTCCTGCCCGATGCAGGCCCGCCGGGCGCTCGCGCCGGCGTTGACGTGGGCGAAGCGGGGCTGGATTCCTGGCGCATGTCTGTCTCCATTCGTTGTTGGGGCCGTGCGGCCCGGTCACCACGGGCAGGGATGCGCCTGCCCGCTGCACGCAGCCGGCGGCGCCGGCTACCGACCACGGCTTGCGGCCAACCGCGGCTTGCGGCCAACCGCGGCTTGCGGCCAACCGCGGCTTGCGGCCAACTGTGATCACAGTTATCTTGACGCAATGGATCGTGCCTGTCCAGCCCGGGTCCCGCCCACCGTCGAGCCCACGCTCGGCGCACGCGTCTACGAAGCGCTGCGCGCCGCGCTGGTCGGCGGCGCGTTCTCGCCCGGCGACAAGCTGTCGCTGCGCACGATCGCCGAGCGCCTCGGGGTGTCGATGCAGCCGGTGCGCCAGGCGGTGGCGCGGCTGGTCGCCGACCAGGCGCTCGAAGTGGCGCCGAACCGGGCGGTCCGGGTGCCGGTGATGTCGCTCGCACGCTTCGAGGAGCTCACCGAGATCCGCGTGGCGATCGAGTCCTTCGCCGCGCGCACCGCGGCGCTGCGCATCGGCGCGCGCTCGCTCGCCGAGGTGCGAAGGCACGACCGGGCGTTCCGCCGCCAGTGCCGCAGCCGTACGCCCGACGTCGAGGCCGCGGTGCAGGCGAACTACGGCCTGCACTTCGCGACCTATCGGGCCGCGGCGATGCCGTCGCTGATGCCGATCATCGAGGGCCTGTGGCTGCGCATCGGGCCGGTGCTGAACCTGGACATGCGCGAGAGCCCGCGGCGACTCGCGCTCGGCGAGGCCGAGGCCTGCCACGCCGCGCTCGTCGCGGCACTCGCGTCGCGCGCGGCGCCCGCGGCCGGCGAGGCGATCGAGGCCGACATCCGGACCGCGGCGCGCTTCATCGCGACGCGTGGAATCCTGACACGGCACGACCGGCCGACAACGGAGGGTGGGTGATGGATCTGGGCATCGAAGGGCTTCGCGTCGTCGTGACGGCGGGCGGGTCGGGTATCGGCCGCGCCATCGCGGACGCGTTCGTGCGCGAGGGGGCGAGCGTCTGCGTCTGCGACGTCGATCCCGCCGCCATCGCCGGGCTCGACGACGGCGGGTCGGCCGCGCCGCTGTCGGGGGCGGTCTGCGACGTCGCCGATCGCGACGCGCTCGCCGAATTCTTCGACACGGCGATTTCGCGGCTGGGCGGGCTCGACTGCCTGGTCAACAACGCCGGCATCGCCGGGCCGACCGGCGCGGTGCAGGACGTCGACCCCACCGACTGGGACCGGTGCCTGGCGGTGAACCTGACCGGCCAGTTCAACTGTGCCCGGCTCGCGATCCCGCACCTGCTCGCCAGCGCCAGGGCAACGGACGGCGGAGCCGCGCCAAACTGCAGCATCATGAACGTCTCCTCGCTGGCGGGCCGCTTCGGCTTCGCGCTGCGGTCGGCTTACGCGGCGTCGAAGTGGGGGGTCATCGGGTTCAGCAAGTCGCTGGCGCTCGAACTCGGGCCCTTCGGCATCCGGGTCAATTCGCTGCTGCCGGGCATCGTCGCCGGCGACCGGCAACGGCGGGTGCTGGCGGCGAAGGCGGCTGCGCGCAACGTCGACTTCGACGAGATCGAGCGCCTCGCGTTTTCCTACACGTCGATCAAGACCTACGTGACCGCGCAGCAGCTCGCCGACCTCGTCGTCTTCACCGCCAGCCCGCGCGCGGCGACGATCTCCGGCCAGGCGCTGTCGGTCTGCGGCGACACGAACATGCTGAGCTGAGAGGGCGCCGCCGCGGCGCGCGGCGCCTCGGCGGCGCGGCGCGCGTCAATCCTGGCGCGGGGTGGTCCCGGCCGTCCCCGGCGACACGGCGTACCCGTCGCGCAGTTCGCGCTTGAGCACCTTGCCGATCGCGCTTCGCGGCAGTTCGTCGACGATGCACACCTGCGCGAGACGCTGTATCTTGCCGAGTCGCTCGTTGGCCCAGGCGCGCAGTGCCTGCGCATCGGGCGACGGCGCCGCGGCGGCGTCGGCAGCGTGGCGAAGCACGACGAAGGCCACCGGCGTTTCGCCCCACTGCTCGGAGGGCACGCCGACGACCGCGACCTCGGCGACGGCGTCGTGCCCGATCACCACCGCCTCGATGTCGCTCGGATAGACGTTGAAGCCGCCGGTGATGATCATGTCCTTGCGCCGGTCGAAGAGCGTCAGGAAGCCGTCGGCGTCGAAGCGGCCGATGTCGCCGGTGCGGATGTAGCGGCGACCTTCCGGGTCGAACCACTCCGCGTCGGCGCTGGCCTGCGGCCGCTCGTGGTAGCCGAGCATCATCGCGCCGCTGCGCCCGACGACCTCGCCGGCCTCGCCGGGCGCGACCTCGACGCCGCTCTCGTCGATCAGTCGCACGTCGTTGTTCGGCGCCGGGCGGCCGACGGTATGGAGCTTGTCCGGGAACTCGTCGGCGCGCAAAATGCACGAGCCGCCGCCCTCGGTCATGCCGTACAGTTCCGTCAGCGCGCCCGGCCAGCGATCGAGGACCTGGCGCTTGAGCGCGGCGCCGAACGGCGCGCTGGTGCAGAACTTCTGGCGCGTCGACGAGAGGTCGAAGCGGTCGAAATCCGGGTGCGCCATCAGTCGCTGGTACTGCACGGGCACCAGCATCGTGTGCGTGATGCGGTGGCGCTCGGCGAGTTCCAGGTAGCGCCGCGCGTCGAACTTCTCCATCAGCACGACGCTGCCGCCGAGCGCCAGCGTCGGAAAGAACACGACGAGCGTGGTGTTCGAGTAGAGCGGTGTCGAGAGCAGGCTGATCGTCGCAGGCCCGTATTCGTTCATGCGGGCGCGCTGCACCTGCGCGAAGCGCATGCCGTGCGGCTGGACGATGCCTTTCGGCGTGCCGGTCGTGCCGGACGAATAGATGACGTTGAAGGGGTGCGAAGGCTCGATCGCGGCGCTCGCGTCCGCAGCCGCGGACGGCTCGCGGTCGACGGCTGCGGTCGTCGTGGCGTCCGCCGTCGGATGCGACCAGTCGTCGAGCCGGGTGAAGCAGGCCAACGCCGGGCTCGTCGCCGCGTCGTCGCCGAGGCGCACGAAGCGCCGGCCCGACTCGCGCAGGCGCGGCCAGCCGCTCGCGCGAACGAGCGCCTGCGCGCTGGTCGCGTCGGCGAAGACCACGCGCGCGTCGGCGTCCTCGATCATCGCGATCAGCGCGTCCGGGGTCGACGAGGGGGCGAGCGGCGCCGCGACGAAGGCGCCGTTGAGCGCGCCGACGAACACGCATGCGAAGTCGATCGAGTTCGCCGACACGATCGCGACCCGCTCGCCGCGTCGGACGCCGTCGCGCGTCAGCGCAGCACGGATCGCGTCGGCCCGCGCCTCGAGCGTCGCATAGTCCATCCTCGCGTCGCCGTGCACCAGCGCGGTCGCGGCTGGCGCCTCGCGCGCGCGCTCGCGGATCATCGCCGGCAGCGGCGTGTAGCCTTCCGGCGTCGGCGTCGGCGTCGGCACGGCGGAACGGGTCGTGGAGGAGGGCGCGGGTGGCGACATCGAGGCTGTGTCCGTGGCGGTGTCGTTGGCGGGCGGAGACCGGGGTGCGATCATACGACGTCGCCCGCCGCACACCGCGCTGGCGCATTCCACACCGGGGCGAAGCGATGGAGGGTCGAATGGAACGGGGATCGAGCGGACCGATCCGGGTGCTGGTTCTCGGGGGCGACGGTGTCGGCCCGGAGGTGATTGCGCAGGCCTTGCGCGTCGGCGAGGCGGTGGCAGGCGGTGCGGCCGGCCGCGTCGAGTTCGTCGAGGCGCCGTACGGGATGCGTTCGTGGCAGGCCACCGGGGAGATCCTTCCACAGGCGACGCTCGAGGCGGCGCGTGCGGCCGACGCGATCCTCTTCGGTGCCGTCGGCGACTATCCTGGCGTTGCGCAGGCGGTGCGCCGCGCGGGCAGCATCCTGCGCTTTCGCACCGAGTTCGAGCTCTTCGTCAACCTGCGGCCGGTTCGTCACTGGCCGATGCTCGCTGACACCTGCCCGTTGCGGCCCGAGGTCGCCGCCGGCACCGACATCGCGATCGTGCGCGAGAATACCGGCGGGCTGTACTTCGGCACGCCGCGAGGCGTCGGCCCCTCGCCCGACGGCGGGCAGCGCGCGATCAACACGCTGGTGTACACGAGCGCCGAGATCGAGCGCGTCGCGCGATTCGCGTTCGAACTCGCACGAACCCGGTCCGGTCGGGTCTGTTCGGTCGACAAGTCGAACGTCCTCGAGAACGGCCAGTTGTGGCGCGAGGTGGTCGGTGCGCTTCACGCGCGCGAATTCCCGGACCTCGCGCTCTCGCACATGCTCGTCGACAACTGCGCGATGCAGCTCGTGCGCGCGCCCTCCCAGTTCGACGTGATCGTCACCGACAACATGTTCGGCGACATCCTGTCCGACGGCGCCGGCGGGATCGCCGGCTCGCTCGGCATGCTGCCGTCGGCCTCGCTCGGCCTGCGGGCCGGCAACGGGCGGGTCAAGGGCGTCTACGAGCCGGTGCACGGCAGCGCACCCGACATCGCCGGTACCGGCGTCGCGAATCCGCTGGGCGCGATCCTCAGCCTCGCGATGCTGATGCGCCACAGCGTCGGCGACGACGCGGCGGCGTCGCGCATCGAGCGCGCGGTGGAACGGGTCCTCGCGCTGGGTCTGCGCACTCCCGACATCGCGCCCGCCTCGACCGGGGCCGCGGATCGCGAGACCGCGACGGGCGCGAATGACCCGATGCGGCGGGTGACGCACGTCGGCACCGTCGAGATGGGCGATGCGGTGCTCGAGGCGCTCGATCGGGCCGGTTGAGACGGGCGCATGCCGCGCGTCGCTCAATGCGCGTCGCGTGGAACCCGGCCGGACACGTGGCGCACCTTTCGCGGCGACGCCATCCACATCGCGCCGATCGCGATGCACGCGACCGACGCGCAGAGCCAGAACGCCGGGGCGTAGCTGCCGGTCCTGTCGTGCACGATGCCTGCGACCAGCGGGCCGGCCGCGCCGCCGCTGATCGCGGCGACCATCAGCACGCCGAAGATCGAGCCGTAGTGCCTGCCCTCGAAGATTTCCGCGGGCGCCGCGCTGAACACCGGCGTGAGGCCGTAGCCGAGCAGGCCCTGCGTCAGCACCATCGCCCACAGCAGCGGCCGGCCGGGCGACACGCCGAGCCACAACAGCGCCAGGTAGCAGAGCACGAAGCCGCCGCAGCCGACGCTCCACACCCATTCGCGGCCGATCCGGTCGGACCAGCCGCCGAGCAGGATCTGCCCGGGGATTCCCACCAGGCTGACCACCCCGAGCGCCCACGCCGCATCCTGGGCGTCGAAGCCGATCTCGAGCAGGTAGCGGGTCTGGTGAACCTGGACCGCATACCACGCGAACAGCGCGCAGAAGAGCGCGAGCGACAGCCACCAGAAGCGCGCGGTGCGGATCGCGCGTGCGAGCGTCCAGTCGATCGCCGCCCAGGCAGGATCGGCGATCGACGCACGACGCGCCTGGGCGGCGCGAGCTGCCGACCGTCCCGCGTCGCTGTCGGCGGCAGCGCGCGCGTCGCCGTCGCCGTCGGGCGCGAGGCCGATGTCCTCGGGGCGGCGCTCGAGCAGCAGGTTGATCGGCAGCAGCACGACCAGCACGACGATGCCGAGGGTGATGCAGGCACGGCGCCAGCCGTCGTGCTCGATGATGAACTGCAGCCACGGCATCATCACGATCGAGCCGACGCCGACGCCGGCGAACGCGATGCCGACCGCGAGCCCGCGGCGTCGCACGAACCACGCGGGCAGGAAGAGCGCCTGGCAACTGTAGCCGAGACAGACAGAGCCCAGCCCGACCATCAGGCCGAGCGTCGCGTAGATGTGCCACGGCGTTGCGGCGAGCGAGGCCAGCAGCATCCCCGCGCCAATCAGCACGACACCGATCTCCATGACGATGCGCGGGCCGCGCCGGTCCATCATGCGCCCGAGCACCGGGCTCGCGAACGCCGAGAGCAGGAAGCCGAACGAGAACGCGCCGGCGGTCACGCTGCGATCCCAGCCGAATTCGTCGATGATGTTCGGGAACAGCAGCGAGAAGGCCGTGCGCGCGTTGACGCCGAAGGCCATCGTCACGAACGCGACCGCGACGATCAGCCAGCCGTAGAAGAAGGGCATTCGCCGGGCGAGGGACGCGATCGTCATGTCTCATTCTGGCATGAACCCGATGCCGCGTTGCGACATTCGCGTGGGTCGATCACGACGTCGCCACGCATGCGTGAGACGATGCCTGCGCACGGGTGCGCGCGAAGACCTGCGTGGCATAATTCGCGCCCCGTTCGACGCCCGATGCCGGGTCCAAGGATCACCGGCGTCACCGACATCCGCAGCGAGGCCCCCGCACGATGAACGCATTCTTTCGCAACGCCATGGTCTACCGACTCGCGCCGAGCTGGTCGCTCGACGCCGCAACACTCGACGCGCAACTCGAGCGCCAGCGCTTCGTGTCCGACGGATCGGGCGCGCAGTCGATCGGCTGGATGCCGGTCGTCGACGCGGGCCCGCTCGCACACGTCGTCAACGGCCAGGTGCTGCTGACGCTGCGCACCGAGAAGAAGCTGCTGCCGGCGTCGGTCGTGAACCAGGTCGCGAAGGCACGTGCGCAGGAGATCGAGGAGCAGCAGGGCTACAAGCCGGGACGAAGGCAGCTGAAGGAGATCCGCGAGGCGGTCACCGACGAGCTGATGCCGCGAGCCTTCAGCGTGTGGCGCGACACCCGCATCTGGATCGATCCGGTCCATCACTGGCTGCTGATCGACACCTCGTCGCCGGCCCGGGCCGACGAGATCGTCACCGCGCTCTCGAAATCGATCGACCCGTTTCCGCTGAAGCCGCTGCGCCTCGCGAAGTCGCCGGTTCAGATGATGACGGCCTGGCTCGCGAGCGACGAGGCACCCGCGGGATTCACCATCGACCAGGACACCGAACTGAAGGCGACCGGCGACAGCCGCGCGGCGATCCGCTACACCCGGCAGTCGATCGGGGCCGACGATGCGCGCCGGCACATCGACGAAGGCAAGCAGTGCACGCGCATGGCCCTGACCTGGAGCGACAGGATCAGCTTCGTGCTCACCGATCCGCTGGTGCTGCGCCGGATCGCGCCGCTCGACGTCACGCGCGAGGCAGGTGGCGAGGACGCCGGCGATGCGGTGGCGCGCTTCGACTCCGACTTCGCGCTGATGAGCGGCGAGCTCGCGCGCCTGCTGCCCGACCTGATCGACGCGCTCGGCGGCGAACTGGACGAGCAGGTGATCGAGGAGCCGCAGCGCCTGGCGGCCTGAGCGGCCACGCGCCGCGCGGCCGGCGCGCCTCTGGAGCGTCGACGGACCGCCAGCGGGCCGCTACGGGAACGCTACTGGACCGCGCGCACGACGTAGCCGCCCGACCTGCCGTCGTCCTCGAGCGCGATCATCTGGCGGTCGCGCGCCTCCTCGAGCATCCGGTTGAACGAGCGGTAGCCGTAGTACAGCTCGTTGAAGCCGGGGTTGCGGCGCTTGAGCGTCTGCTTGATCATCGAGCCCCACACCCGCTCGTCCTCGCCGCGCTCGGCGAGGATCGCCTCGAGCGTCTCGACGATCAGGTCCAGGCCGCGTTGCGTGCGTTCGTCGGACGCGGGCTCCGGCTCGCTCGTCTGCGCGCGCGGCTCGGCCAGCCCGCCCGCTCGGCGCGGCGCGGCGGCGTCGGGGTCCGGGCCCGTGTCCGATCCCGGGTCTGCACTCTGGTCTGCGCTCTGGTCGATGCCCGGTCCAATGCCTGGCCCGATGCCGGGTTCCGCGTCCGGGCCCGCTGACGTTCCCTTGTCCGCCGGCGTGTCGCCCGCCCCGGCGGGCGCGCGCGCGCCGGCGCCGATCGCGTCGGGCGCGGCGGACGCATCGGCGGCATCCGGCTGCTTCGACGCCGCACTGCGACCGCGGCGGCTGCGCGTCGCCGGCTTCTTGGGCGCCGCCGCCTGCGTCGCGCTGTCCGGTGCGGTCGACGCGCCGTCGAGCGCGGCGGCTTCGGGTTCCTTCTGGATCGCCTGCGCCGTCGCCGCGTCCTTCCTGCCCGGCTCCTTCGGCACGCCGTCGCGTGCGGCCGCGTCCTTCGTCGCCGCGCTCCGCGACGCACCCGAGCGCGACTTGGTGGCCGTCCTGCGCCGCGGTGCACGCACCAGGTCGTCGTAGAAGATGAATTCGTCGCAGTTCGCGATCAGCAGGTCCGAGGTCGAATTCTTGACGCCGACGCCGATCACGGTCTTGTTGTTCTCGCGCAGTTTGCTGACCAGCGGGGAGAAATCCGAGTCTCCACTGACGATCACGAAGCAGTCGACGTGCGCCTTCGTGTAGCACAGGTCGAGCGCGTCGACGACCATCCGGATGTCGGCGGAGTTCTTGCCGGAGATCCTGACGTGCGGAACCTCGATCAGCTCGAACGAGGCCTGGTGCATCTTCCCCTTGAAGTCGCGGTAGCGATGCCAGTCGCAGTAGGCCTTCTTCACGACGATGCTGCCCTTGAGCAGGAGCTTCTCGAGCACCAGCCCGATGTCGAAGTCGTCGTAGTTCGATTCCTTCACGCCCAGCGCGACGTTCTCGAAGTCGCAGAACATGGCCATGTTCTGCGTGTCCAGCAAGGTGCGGCTCATCGGTGTGTTCCGGGTGCGGGATCGGCGGTGCCGATCGTCGGTTGAGCCCGATCCGGGGCGGTTCGGGCGAAGGACGCGGGCATCGGCGCAGGGCTCGCACTATAGCCCCGGCGTGCGGGCCCGGCAATTTCGTCGTGCGGGCACGCGGTGCGGTGACCGCACGCGCGAGCCGCGGTCGCGTTCAGTAGTGCAGCGTCCTCGGCAGCCAGAGGCTTATCGACGGGAACGCGATCAGCACGACGAGCAGCACCAGCATCGCGAGGACGAACCACACGACCCACTTCACCGTGTCCTCGATCTTCACCCCGGCCAGGCGTGCCGAGACCATCAGGTTCACGGCCATCGGCGGGGTGAACTGGCCGATCGCGACCATGTACGTCAGGATCAGGCCGAACCACACCGGATCCCACGAGAAGGCCTTCATCAGCGGCATCAGCAGCGGCACGAAGATCAGGAAGATCGACACGCCGTCTAGCACCATGCCGATCGCGAGCAGCACGACGACGACCATCGCGAGCGCGCCGGTGGAGCCGATGCCGCTGTCGCGCACCACGTTCGCGAGCGGATCGACGATGCCCAGCGTGCTCACGGCGTAGGCGAAGATGCTGGCGAGCGCGACGACGACGAGCACGATGCCGCTGGTCTCGGCGGCGTCGACGAAGATCGCGCCGAGGTCGCGCGGTCCGATCGTGCGGTACACCGCCATGCCGACGAACAACCCGTAGAAGACCGCGACGACGGCGGCCTCGGTCGGGGTGAACCAGCCGGCGCGCATCCCGCCGAGGATCAGCAACGGCGCGACCAGCCCCCAGCTTGCGTCCTTCAGCGAACGCCAGAACGGCGGTCGCGGGTGGTCGTGCTCGCGCGCGCCGAAACCGTGGCGGCGCGCGAGCCACACCGCCGGCACGATCAGCACCGCGGCCGTCATCAGGCCGGGAACGACGCCGGCCGCGAACAGCGCCGGGACCGACGCGCCGGGCACCATCACCGAGTAGACGATGAACGCGATCGACGGCGGGATGATGATGTCGATCGCGCTGGCTGCGCCGATCACGCTCGCGGAGTATGCCGGCGGGTAGCCGGCGCGCGCCATCGCGCCGAGCATCACGCCGCCGACCGCCGCGGCCGTCGCCGGCCCGGAGCCCGAGATGCCGCCGAGGAACATCGCGACGAGGATCGCGATCATCGGCAGCATGCCCGGCCCGCGGCCGACGACGGCGGTCGCGAAGTCGACGAGGCGCTTCGCCACGCCGGAGCGCTCGAAGATGACGCCGACCAGCACGAACATCGGGAGCGCCAGCAGCGGGTACTTCGCGACGCCCGCGTAGAAGTTGTTCGGTACCGACATCCAGCCGAGCTGCGCGAGGCCGATGCCTGCTGCGCCGCCGAGCATCAGCGCGACGCCGATCGGCACCCCGGCGAGCATCAGCGCGCCGAAGACGACGAAGATCAGCGTCGCGACCAAGTCAGCGGGACTCGCTCGGCGGCGTCGGGCGGCACAGCGACACCAGCCGCTGCAGCGCGCGGGCGGCGACGACCAGCGCGAGAATCGGCAGCGTGACGGTGTACCACCACTGCGGCACGCCGATGCCCGGCGACGTCACCTCGTACTGGAAGTCGTCCCACGCGAGCGAGACCGACAGGCCCGCCAGCACGAGGAACGCGAGCAGCGTCATCAGCGCCGAGAAGCGGGCGAGCCAGCGCTGGCGCTGCACGGATCCGCGCGAGAACAGCACCTCGATCCGGATGTGGCGGTCCCGCAAGACGGCGGCGCTCGCCGCCACCAGCGTGAGCACCACCATCAGCGCGATCGAGATCTCCTCGGTCCACGCGAAGGACTCGTTCGTGAAGTACCGCGCGATCACGTTCGCGAAGGTGATCAGCGCCATCGCCGCCAGCGCGAGCGCGCCGACGACGTCCTCCCAGGCGTAGCGACGCGCGGGGCCGGCGTCGCCGCTCATCGCGCGGCGCTCACGCTCATGTCGGCAGAGGCTCAGGACGGCTTGCGCGCCTTGACGGCCGCCTCGGCCTGCTTGACGAGGTCGGCGCCGATCTGCTTCGTCCACTTCTCCTTCACCGGCTGCACCGCCTTCACGAATGCCGCCTTCTCGCTCGCACTGAGCTCGGTGACCTTCACGCCCAGCGCCTCGACTTCCTTGACCAGGGACTGGTCGCTGCCGCTCAGGCCCTTGCGCGCGATCGCGATCTCCTGCCGGCCGGCCTCGATCGCCGCCTCGCGCACGATGTCGCGATCGGCGGGCGTCCAGGCGTTGAAGATCTCCTTGTTCACGACGAAGATCAGCGGGTCGGCAACGTAGCCCCAGCGGGTCACGAACTTCTGCGCGAGGTTGTGCAGCTTCGCCGCGGTGAACACGTGCAGCGGATTCTCCTGGCCCTCGACCGCGCCAGAGGCGAGCGCGGGCTGGGCGTCGGCCCAGCTCATCTGCGTCGGGTTCGCACCCAGCGCGGTGAAGGTGTCGTTGAAGATCGGCGAGCCGACGACACGGAACTTCAGGCCGGCCATGTCGGCCGGCGTGCGGATCTCGCGCTTGGAATTCGTCACTTCCCGAAAGCCGTTCTCTCCCCAGGCGAGCGGCACGACCCCGGCCTTCTCGACGATCTGCATGATCTGCTTGCCGACCGCGCCTTGCGTCATCGCGTCGAGTCCGGCGTGGTCCTGCGCGAGGAAGGGCAGCGAGAACAGGTTCAGCTGGCGCACCTGCGGCGACCAGTTGATCGTCGAGCCGATGGCCATGTCGATCACGCCCTGGCGGATCGCGCTGAACTCGCGCGTCTGGTCGCCGTTGATCAGCGACACGCCGGGATAGAGCTTCATGTTGATGCGGCCCTGGGTGCGCTCCTTCACCAGGTTGATCCAGATCTCTCCGCCCTTGCCCCAGGGGAACGCGGTGCCGACGACGGTCGAGACCCGGTACTCGGACTTGTAGGGTGCCTGCGCGCTCGCGCTGCGCACGAAGAAGAGCGGGGCGGCGAGGGCCCCGGACGCTGCGAGGCCGGACTTGATCAAGGTGCGTCGTTTCATGGTCTGTGTCTCCAGGTTGGCGTCGAAACGATGAGGAAAGGGGGGTACGAAGCCGGGACGGCGACGGCGGCTGGGCGGCTGGGCGGCTGGGCGGCTCGGTGGCTCGGTGGCTCGGTGGCTCGGTGGCTCGGTGGCTCGGTGGCTCGGTGGCTCGGTGGCTCGGCGGCTCAGGTCGGTCTGGCCGTGCCGGCGGCGGGCGACTCGACGAAGGCCTTCGCGCGCGCCGCGATCTTCGCGGCAGTGACCCGGGCCTGTGCCTCGAGCATCGGCGCATAACCGACCGGCGAACGCGGCGCGCCGAGTCGCGCGATGCGCGCGTCCGCGTGTTCGGCCAGCGTCGCGGCGATCTCGGCACCGAAGCCCGCGACCTGCACCGCCTCGTGCACGATCAGCACGCGGCGGGTCTTCGCGGCCGACGCGAGCACCGCGTCGCGGTCCCACGGCCAGAGCGTCCGAAGATCGATGACCTCCGCGTCGATGCCGTCGCCTGCGAGCGACGCGGCGGCCTCGAGCGACCAGTGCACGGCCTTGCTCCAGCTGACGATCGTCAGGTCGCGACCCGTCCTCGCCACCCGGGCGCGCCCGGGCGCCAGCGCGCGCGCCGCCTCGACCGAAGGCGCCGACGTGTCGACGTCCGCCTGCAGGCCCCACAGCTCCTTGTGCTCGAGGTAGGCGACCGGATCGCCGCCGTCGATCGCGGCTCGCAGCAGCGCGTGGTTGTCCTGCGGTGTCGCCGGCGCCATCACCACCAGGCCGGGCACGTGCGCGAACCAGCTCTCGAGCGACTGCGAGTGCTGTGCAGCAGAGGCGCTCCAGATCCCGATCGGCATCCGGATCACGACCGGCACGCGGCCCTGGCCACCGAACATGAAGCGATTCTTCGCGGCCTGGTTGACGATCTCGTCCATCGCGCACAGCGCGAAGTCGACGACCCGCATCTCGACGACCGGCTTCAGCCCGGTCAGCGCCATGCCGACCGCCGCGCCGACGATCGTCGCTTCCGAGATCGGCGTGTCGATGATCCGGTCGGGGCCGAAGGTGTCGGCGAGGCCGGCGTACTGCCCGAAGATCCCGCCGCGCCCCAGGTCTTCGCCGAGCGCGACGACGCGCGCATCGGCCTGCATCGCGGCGCCGAGCGCGGCGGCGGCGGCGGCGGCGTACGTCATCACAGCCATCGGTCGGCTCCGCAGTCCTGGACCTCGGCGAAGGCCGCCTCGGGCTCGGGCCATCGGGCGGCGGCCGCGGCGGCGAGCGCCGCGTCGATCTCGCCGCGTGCCTCCTGCATCACGCGATCGATCGCCGCCGGATTGGCGCCGCGCTCGATCAGCACCGCGCGGGTGCGCGCGATCGGGTCGCCCGCGAGGGCCTTCGCGACTTCGGCCGGGTCACGGTAGGCGGCGGGGTCGACCGAGACGTGCCCCTTGAAACGGTAGGTGCGGGCGTGCAGCAGCGCGGGGCCGGCGCCACCGCGGATCGCCGCGACCAGCGTGCCGGCCGCGGCGTGAACCGCCTCGACGTCGTTGCCGTCGACCTCGATCGCCGCGACGCCGACGCTCGCCGCGCGCGCCGCCGCGCCGGCGCCGGCCGACAGCAGCCCGGTCCGGGTCGTGGCCGACCACTGGTTGTCTTCGCAGACGAAGAGCACCGGCAGCCTGAAGGCGGCCGCCCAGTTCAGCCCCTCGGCGAAGGGGCCGCGGTTGATCGCGCCGTCGCCGAAGAAGCTCACCGCGACGCCCTCGCCGCCGCGGATCCGGATCGAGTGCGCGGCACCGACGGCGATCGGGATGCCCGCCGCCACCACGCCGTTCGCACCGAGCATGCCGACCGAGAAGTCGGCGATGTGCATCGAGCCGCCTCGCCCGGCGCAGTAGCCCGGCGCCTTGCCGAAGAGTTCCTGCATCATCCGGGTCGGGTCGGCGCCCTTCGCGAGCGTGTGGCCGTGTCCGCGATGCGTCGACGTCAGGTAGTCGGTGGGCTTCAGATGGGCGCACACGCCGCTCGCCACCGCCTCCTGGCCGGTGGACAGGTGCAGCGGGCCGCGTACCGCGACCGAGGCATCCTGCGCCTGGCCGAACGCTGCGACGCCGCCCTGGCTCGCGACTTCCGCGGCATCCTCGAACGCGCGGATGCGACACATCGTTCGGTAGAGCGGCAGCAGTTCGGCGACCGGCAATGGGGTATCGGACACGGCTTCAATGGCTCCCGGCAGTCAATCCCCGGGAGTATAGCCAGCAGCCGTCGCGCGCCGGCGCCCGCACATGCCGGATAACCCGCGAGCGGACACGGATGCTGGCGCGTCGGCGTCGAATGCGGCGACCATTCCGACATGAACACTGACACCATGCACCCGACCGCTGCCGCTCCAGCCGCACCGGCCGCCGCCGGGGCCGCCGAGGGCGGCAACGGCGGCCGATCGCCGGCCGAACCCGACGCGCCGGCGGGCTTCACCTTCGACAACTCCTATGCGCGCGAGCTCGACGGGCTGTACGTCGACTGGCAGCCGGCGCGGCAACCCGCGCCGAGGCTGCTGCGCCTGAACGCCGCGCTCGCCGACGAACTCGGCCTCGACCCGGGCGCACTCGAGGGCGCGGGCGGTGCCGAGATCTTCTCCGGCAACCGGCTGCCCGCCGGCGCGCGCCCGATCGCGCAGGCCTACGCGGGCCACCAGTTCGGGGGGTTCTCGCCGCAGCTCGGCGACGGCAGGGCGCTGCTCGTCGGCGAATTGATCGACCGGCACGGCAGGCGCCGCGACATCGCGTTGAAGGGGTCGGGCCGCACCCCGTTCTCCCGCGGCGGCGACGGCAATGCCGCGGTCGGCCCGGTGCTGCGCGAGTACCTGATCGGCGAGGCGATGCACGCGCTCGGCATCCCGACGACGCGCGCGCTCGCCGCGGTCGCGACCGGTGCGACCGTCCATCGCGAGGCCCCGCTGCCGGGCGCCGTGCTCACCCGCGTGGCGGCGAGCCACCTGCGCGTCGGCACCTTCCAGTTCGTCGCGGCGCGCGGCGACGTCCAGACGCTCGCCCGTCTGGCGGACTACGCGATCCGGCGCCACTATCCGGCCTTGGTCGACACCGACGACCGCGCGCTCGGCCTGCTCGCGGCGGTCCGCGATGCGCAGGCCTCGTTGATCGCGCGCTGGATGCTGGTGGGGTTCATCCACGGCGTGATGAACACCGACAACTCGACGATCTCCGGCGAGACGATCGACTACGGGCCGTGTGCCTTCATGGACGCCTACGATCCGGCGACCGTGTTCAGCTCGATCGACGTGCAGGGCCGTTACGCCTATGCGAACCAGCCGGCGATCGGCGGCTGGAACCTTGCGCGCCTGGCCGAATCGCTGCTGCCGCTGATCGACGCCGACCGCGGGCGCGCGGTCGAGCGCGCGACGCAGACGATCGCGTCCTTCGACGAGCGCCTGCGCGCGCACTGGGTCCAGGGCATGCGCGCGAAGCTCGGCCTGCACACCGCGCGCGATGACGACGCGGCGCTCGCCGACGGCTTTCTCGGTGCGATGCAGGAGGCGCGTGCCGACTTCACGCTCGCGTTCAGGCACCTGTCGCGCGCGATTCCGGCGGTGCCTGCCGCGTCGACCGGCGATGCGCCGGCGCCGGCCGGCGAACTGCGCGCGCTGTTCGACGACCCGCGCCGCCTCGACGGGTGGCTCGGACAGTGGCGCGCGCGCCTCGACGCCGAGCCGATGGATCCGAAGGCGCGCGCCGCCGCGATGGACGACGTCAACCCGCTGTACATCCCGCGCAACCACCTCGTCGAGCAGGCGCTGGTCGCGGCGTTCGACCGGAACGATCTCGAGCCCTTCGAGCGGATGCTGGGCGTGCTCGCGCGCCCCTTCGAGCCGCGTGCCGGGCTCGAGGCCTACGCCAGCCCCGCGCCGGACGGCAATCCGGGATTTCGTACCTTCTGCGGTACCTGATCCATGCTCAATTCGCCGCATCG
Source organism: Lautropia sp. (assembly GCA_050248115.1). GTDB lineage: Bacteria > Pseudomonadota > Gammaproteobacteria > Burkholderiales > Burkholderiaceae_E > Lautropia. The sequence goes on along the minus strand of JBFWSZ010000001.1, from coordinate 44,704 downwards.
TTTCGGCACCGTCGCGCGCGCGTTCCACTGGACGGTGTTCCTGCTCTTCGCCGCGCAGTACGTCGGCGGGATCCTGATGAGCCGTGTCGCCAGGAACGACACCGTCCTCGGCTGGACGCAGGGCACCTGGTACGAGTGGCACAAGTCGATCGGTCTCGTCGTGCTGCTCCTGACGGTCGCCAGGCTGTCCTGGCGGCTCGCGACGCCGATGCCCGACTGGTCGCCGGTGCTGGAGGAGGGCGAGCGGCGGATGTCGGCCTGGCTCGAGCGGCTCCTCTACCTGGCGCTGCTCGTCGCGCCGCTCAGCGGCTTCGTGTTCGTGATGGCCGGCGGCTACGGCATCAAGCTGTTCGACGGGCCGCCGCTGCCCAATCCGATCGGAAAGGTCGCGTGGCTCGAGGGGCCGGCCCACGCGGTGCATCTCGTGTCGGTGTGGCTCGCGATGATCCTCGCGGCCTGGCACGTCGGGCACGTGCTGAAGAAGCACTTCGTCGACCAGTTGCCGCTGCTCTCGCGGATGCTGCCCTTCGGCTCCGGCGATCGCCGCTGACGCGGGCCGTCGGGGCGGCGCCGGCAAAGAAAAGGCCCGCTCGGGGCGGGCCTTCAAGGGTGTGTGGTGGAGCCGGCGGGAATCGAACCCGCGTCCGAAAGCTTTCCACGATCAGTTCTACGTGTGTAGTTGCGCCTTTGTGTTCTCGTTGCCGCTATGCCGACGCACGGGCTCAGCAAACAACCAGCTACCTATGTTTTAGCCCCTGACAAAGTAGCCCTGCCAGGTACGATCCGGTATGAATGACGCTTCTGTTCCCGGGACTGCAGAACCTGACCTACCAGCAAATCAGTGAAGCGGCAAAGACCTTAAGCGGCCAGTGCGAAACGCTCGTCGTTGGCGTTTAATGGTTTCCCGATGGATTTACGAGGGTACGGGTCCTCGACACGCCCTGAGCCGTTTCCAACCCCCGTCGAAACCAGGTCGGCCCCTGAGAGAGGGAAGTATAGTCGCTGGCGCCGATTTTCAAGCTTAAGCGTCGATCCAGACGGGAGTGCGTGCCATGCTCGAGTTGCGTCCGAACTGCGAATGCTGCGATGTCGACCTGCCGCCCGACTCGGTCGACGCGCGCATGTGCTCGTTCGAATGCACCTTCTGCCGCGACTGCGCCGAGGGCGCGCTCGCGGGGCGCTGCCCCAACTGCGGCGGCGAACTGTTGCGGCGGCCCCGCCGTCCGGCCGCTGCCCTGGCGCGCAACCCGGCGTCGTCGACGCGGGTGCTCAAGGCGCACGCCGCCTGCGCGGCGGCCCGCTCGGGCTGACGCCGGGTCTCAGACCCCGAGCAGCGGCGCGATCTCGCGCGGGTGCTCGACCAGCGCGTCGGCGCCCCAGGTGTGCGGCGGCACCTCGAGCCCGCAGTAGCCGAAGGCGGCGGCGATCGTCGCCATGCCGGCCGCCTTGCCCGCGACGATGTCGCGGTGATCGTCCCCGACGTACACGATCGTCGATGCCGTCGATGCGCCGAGGCCGGCGACCTTCATCGCGTGCAGCAGCGGGTCCGGAAACGGCTTCGCGCGCGCTGCGGTATCGCCGCCGACGATCGCGATGCAGCGCGCGCTGAGCGCGAGGCGGTCGGTGATCTGGCGCACGTAGCGCTCGACCTTGTTCGACACGATGCCCCAGCCGATGCCGCGGCGCTCGAGCCGCTCGAGGAGTTCGTCCATCCCGGGGAAGAGGCAGGTGTGCACGACCATGTCGCGCTCGTACGCGGCAAGGAACTCGGCCTTCAGCGCCTCGAACTCGGGGTGGTCGCGGTCGATGCCGAGCGCGCGGCCGATCAGCCCCCTCGCGCCGGCCGACGCGTGCGGGCGCAATTCGGCGAGCGGCAGCGGGGCCAGCCCGCGCGCGACGCGCATCGCGTTCGCCGGCGCGGCAAGGTCGGGCGCGGTGTCGCACAGGGTGCCGTCGAGGTCGAAAAGAACGGCGGTGGTGCGCGAGAAGAAGGGAGTGGTCATCGGGGCAGTCGGATTCACGCGGGCTTTCGCATCGCGACGAGGTAGTTGACGTCGACGTCGCCGGGCACGAGCGCGTAGCGGTCGAGCAACGGGTTGTAGGTGAGCCCGATCAGTTCGATCGGTTCGAGCCCGGCGCGACGCGCCGCGCCGACGAGTTCGCTCGGGCGGATGAAGCGCTCGTAGTCGTGGGTGCCGCGCGGAAGCATGCGGAGCAGGTACTCGGCGCCGACGATCGCGAGCGCGAAGGCCTTCGGGTTGCGGTTGATCGTCGAGAAGCAGACCAGGCCGCCCGGCCTGGCGAGGTCCGCACACGCGGCGATGACCGGACCGGGATCGGGCACGTGCTCGAGCATCTCGAGGCAGGTGACGACGTCGTAGTGCGCCGGCTGTTCGGCCGCCAGCGTCTCGACCGCGATCAGCCGGTACCGGACCTCGACGCCGCTGTCGAGCGCGTGGAGTTCGGCGACCTGCAACGACTTCTTCGCGAGGTCGATGCCGGTGACGCGCGCGCCGCGATTCGCCATCGCCTCGGCGAGGATGCCGCCGCCGCAGCCGACGTCGAGCGCCGTCTTGCCGCCGAGGCTGCCGCCGGCGTGTCGCTCGATCCAGTCGAGGCGCAGCGGGTTGATGCGGTGAAGCGGTGCGAACTCGCTGCCGGGATCCCACCAGCGCGACGCGATCGACTGGAACTTGTCGAGTTCGGCGGCGTCGACGTTCGATGCGACGCCCGCCGGCGGCACGTCGTGGTCGGCGAGGGCAGGGGCTGGGGCGGCGGGCGGATCGCCCGGATCGGAATCGACACGCGATGACATGCCGCTAGTCTACCGAAGGGCGAAAAAAAGCCCCGCCGGGGCGGGGCTTCGCGAGTCTGGCGACTCGACCGATCTCAGTTGCGGACCGGGCGCGTACCGACCACTTCGATCTCCACGCGACGGTTCTTCGCGCGGCCATCGGAGGTCTTGTTGTCGGCGATCGGCTGCTTCTCGCCCTTGCCTTCCGTGTACACCCGGTTGGCTTCGACGCCCTTGCTGACCATGTAGGCCTTGACCGATTCGGCACGACGCACCGACAGCTTCTGGTTGTACGCGTCGCTGCCGACCGAGTCGGTATGGCCGACCGCGATGATGACCTCGAGCGAGATGCCGCCCATCTTGCCGATCAGGTCGTCGAGCTTGGCCTTGCCTTCGGGTTTGAGCACCGACTTGTTGAAGTCGAAGAACGTATCCGATGCGAAGGTCACCTTCTCGCTCGTCGGCGCAGCCGGCACCGACCGCGTGGCGGGCGGCGGCGGGGGAGGCGGCGGCGGCGGGGGCGGCGGCGGGGGAGGCGGCGGCGGCGGCGGCTTCGGAATCAGATCGTCGTCGCAGCCTGCAAGCGCCTGGGCCGGCGAAAAGTAACCGGTGCGCCAGCAGTTGCCGTAGCTGCTGGTGACCACGCCGGTGTCCGCGCTCGAAAGATAACCGCTGTTCTTGGGGTCGACAGTGACCTTGGGACCTTGGCCACCGCCGCCGGATGCGCAGGCTGCGAGAACGACTGTCGCCGCAAGCGCTCCTAGTTTGACCGATTTGTTCATATTTCTCCTCTCGGTGAGACGACTCTCAGCTGAAAAATCAACACCTGCTGGTGACCTTCGACCCTGTCGCGAGAAGAAGACCCCCAAAGGCGCGGTGAACCTTGAGCACCGAATTCCGCTACGACGAATTTACAAAAATCAACTTGCTCGATCCGGTACGAATTCGCCAAGTCGATTGTGCCATAGCGTGCTTCGGCCGAGCACGCCCGTTATGGCTGTTCGCGACATGGCCGCGCCGAACTGTCTCGCCTCGACAACATGGTTGCCGTCGACCCACACGTCGGTCACCGATTCCCGTCCGTTCGAGTGGATCAGCGTGGACACCGGGTCGTGGATCTGCTCCGCCGACAGGTGGCGATCGAGGCTGCAGAGATCCAGCGCGACCAGGTCCGCCGCCTTGCCGATTTCGATCGATCCGGTCTCGTCGCCGATGCCGAGCGCGTCGGCGCCGCCCTTGGTGAGCGCGTACAGCAGGCGGTGCGCGTCGAAGCACGCGGCGTCGCCCGACAGGCCCTTCGCGAGAAGCCCGGCAAGGCGCGCCTCGGACAGCAGGTCGAGCCGGTTGTTGCTCGCGGCGCCGTCGGTGCCGAATGCGATGTTGACGCCCGCGGCGAGCAGCGCCGGCGTCGGCGCGAAGCCGCTCGCGAGTTTCAGGTTCGAGTGCGGGCAGTGCGCGACGCTCGCGCCTGCCGTCGCCAGCGCGTCGATGTCGTCGGCGTCGAGGTGCACCGCGTGCACCGCGATCAGGTCGGGGCCGAGCACGCCGAGGCGGCGCATCCGCTCGATCGGCCGCACGCCGTGGGTCGCGATGCTCTCGGCGATCTCGTGCGCCGTCTCGTGCAGGTGGGTGTGGATCGGCAACTGCAGTTCGGCCGCCAGCGTCGCGACGCGTTCGAAGCTGGCGTCCGACACGGTGTAGGGGGCGTGCGGGGCCAGCGCGAACCGGATCGACCGATCGTCGCGCAGGCTGTCGCGCAGCGCGAGCCCCTTGGCCAGGTAGTCGTCCGGGCCGGTGCCGTATGCGGATGGGAACTCGAAGACGACGATGCCGACGACCGCCTTCATGCCGAGGTCGCGCGCCGCGCGCGCGCTCGCCTGCGGGAAGAAGTACATGTCGTTGAAGCAGGTGATCCCGGCGAGGAGCATCTCCCTGCAGCCGAGCACCGCGCCGTCGTACACGAAGTCCTCGCCGACCAGCGCCGCCTCGATCGGCCAGATGCGCTGCTCGAGCCACGCCTTCAACGGCATGTCGTCGCCGGCGCCGCGCAGCAGGGTCATCGCCGCGTGCGAATGCGCGTTCACCAGGCCGGGGATCAGCAGGTGGTCGGGGCGATCGACGAGCGTGGCCTGCGGATGCAGCGACCTCAACGCCTCCTGCGGCCCGATCGCCGCGATCCGACCGTCGACGACCGCGACCGCCTGCCCCGCGAGCACCGGGGAGCCGGCGGTGACCGGGGCGATCCACCGCGGCCGGATGATCAGCGGCGCCGCGCTCACCGGTCGGGTCCGGCGGCGCGGCACCCGCGCGCGTCTGCATCGGGCGCGATTCGGAAGTCGGCCGCAAATAGTATAAAATTCAAGGGTTTAGCTCCTGGGCTTTGATCATGCTCGCGGCGTGCCGCGCGGTGCATCGTCGCCTTCTCGCCCCATTGAACAACACGATCAGGCTTCATGGATCAATTCGCCAAAGAAACCCTCCCGGTCAGCCTGGAACAGGAGATGCGCCGCTCGTTCCTCGACTACGCGATGAGCGTGATCGTCGGGCGGGCGTTGCCGGATGTCCGCGACGGCCTGAAGCCGGTGCACCGGCGCGTGCTGTACGCGATGCACGAGCTGGGCAACGACTGGAACCGTGCGTACAAGAAATCGGCGCGCATCGTCGGCGACGTGATCGGCAAGTATCACCCGCACGGCGATACCGCGGTGTACGACACGATCGTGCGAATGGCGCAGCCGTTCTCGCTGCGCTACATGCTCGTGGACGGACAGGGCAACTTCGGCTCGGTCGACGGCGACAGCCCGGCGGCGATGCGCTACACCGAGGTGCGCCTGTCCAAGATCGCGCACGAGATGCTGCAGGACATCGACAAGGAGACGGTCGACTTCGGCCCGAACTACGACGGCTCGGAGAGTGAGCCGCTGGTGCTGCCGGCACGGTTCCCGAACCTGCTCGTGAACGGCTCCACCGGCATCGCGGTCGCGATGGCGACCAACATTCCGCCGCACAACATGGCCGAGGTGATCGAGGCCTGCCAGATGCTGCTGGCCGATCCGCAAGTCGGTGTCGACCAACTGATCGAGAAGATCCCGGCGCCGGACTTTCCCACCGGCGGCATCATCTACGGCGTCGGCGGCGTTCGCGAGGGCTACCGCACGGGTCGCGGCCGGGTCGTCATCCGCGCCGTCACGCACGTCGAGGAGATCGACGGCGGCAGGCGCCAGGCGATCGTCGTCGACGAGCTGCCGTACCAGGTCAATAAGGTCGTGTTGCAGCAGCGCATCGCCGAGCTCGTCAACGAGAAGAAGATCGAGGGCATCTCGGACATCCGGGACGAGAGCGACAAGGACGGCATGCGCCTCGTCGTCGAGCTCAAGCGCGGCGAGAACGCCGAGGTGATCCTCAACAACCTGTACAAGCAGACGCAGCTCCAGGACAGCTTCGGCATCAACATGGTCGCGCTGCTCGACGGCCAGCCCAGGCTGCTGAACCTCAAGCAGATGCTCGAGGCCTTCCTGTCGCATCGGCGCGAGGTCGTCACCCGCCGCACGGTGTTCGAGCTGCGAAAGGCACGCGAGCGCGGCCATCTGCTCGAGGGCCTCGCGGTCGCGGTGGCGAACGTCGACGAGATGGTCGCGCTGATCCGCGCGTCGCCCACGCCGCCGATCGCGAAGGAGCGCCTGCTCGGGCGCACCTGGAACGCGGGGGTCGCGGCGGCGATGCTCGAGCGCGCGCAGGGCCGCTTCGACCTGTACCGGCCCGACGGCGTCGAGCCGGGCGCCGGTCTGCTCGAAGGCGGGCAGTACCAGCTCTCCAGCGTGCAGGCCACCGAGATCCTGCAGATGCGTCTGCAGCGGCTCACCGGGCTCGAACTCGACAAGATCGTCGACGAGTACCGGGAGATCGTCGAGAAGATCGCCGACCTCATCGACATCCTCGAGAAGCCGGCGCGGATCAGCGCGATCATCAGCGCCGAGCTCGACGAGGTCGCCGCCGAGTTCGGTGATCGGCAGAAGGATCCGAGGCGATCGCGCATCGAGATGAATGCGTTCGAGATCGACACCGAGGACCTGATCGCGCCGCAGGACATGGTGGTGACGCTATCGCACGCCGGCTACATCAAGAGCCAGCCGTTGTCCGAGTACCGCTCGCAGGGACGCGGTGGTCGCGGCAAGAGCGCGACGACGATGCGCGAGGACGACTGGATCGACCGGCTCTTCGTCGCGAACACCCACGACGTGATCCTGTGCTTCACGAACCGGGGGCGCGTCTATTCGCTGAAGGTCTGGGAAGTGCCGGTCGGGTCGCGCACGTCCAAGGGCAAGCCGGTCGTCAACATCTTCCCGCTCGAGGAGAACGAGAAGATCAACGTCGTGCTGCCGATCAAGGATTTCGACGACGCGCACGCGATCTGCATGGCGACCTCGCAGGCGGTGGTCAAGCGCACCCGGCTGGCCGAGTTCGCGAACGTGCGCAAGAACGGCATCATCGCGGTCGACCTCGACGAGGGCGACTACCTGATCGGCGCGGCGGTTACCGACGGCTCGCACGACGTGATGCTGTTCTCCGACAGCGGCAAGGCGGTGCGCTTCGCCGAGGGCGACGTGCGCATGGTGGGGCGCGGTGCGCGCGGGGTCCGCGGCATGACGCTCGAAGCGGGACGCATGGTGGTCGCGATGCTGGTGTCCGACAGCGACTCGCGTTCGGTGCTGATCGCCACCGAGAACGGCTTCGGCAAGCGCACGCCGGTGTCGGAGTACACGCGCCACCGGCGCGGCTCGATGGGCCTCATCGCGATCCAGGCATCCGAGCGCAATGGCCCGATGGTCGGCGCCGTGCTCGTCGACCCGACCGACGAGCTGATGCTCGTCACGAATGCCGGTGTCGTGGTGCGAACGCCGGTCGCGCAGATCCGGGAGATCGGGCGCGCGACGCAGGGTGTGCGGCTGATGAACGTCGACGAAGGCGATTCGGTCTCAGGCCTGCAGTGCATCGCAGAGCCGGACGGCGTCGCGGCGGAGGTCGACGCGGACGGTGCGCCCGGCCTCGATGCCGCGCGCGGATCGGCGGGCGACGAGCCCGACGGACCGGCCGGCGCCGAACCCGGCGCAGGCGACGACCCGTCGGACGGGCCGTCGCAGGGGTGACCAGGGGGCGCGTTGCGGCCCGGGCGGTGCCGGGTCGGGCGCGCCGGCGTCGCCGCCGCGACGGCGGTGCCTGCCGGTCGACGGTGCCGGTGGTGGCTAGAGCTTGCGGGTCGCGTCGCGGCGGCGCACGACGACGATGAGCGCCATCAGCGCGGCGACCATCGCCAGTTGTCCGTCGCTGATCGAATCGCCGGCGGTATCGGCCTGCGCCGCATTGCCGGTGTCGATGCCGACACGACCGACCGCCGGCGCCGCGGGCGTGGCGCGCATCGACCGGCCCTCGGGGCCGCCCGACTGGTTGAGCGCGATCGTGATCCGCTCGGCGCTCGAGGCGGCCGCTGCGATCACGGGTTGCGCGTCGGCGATCACCTGCACCGGTCCCGTTGCGGCTTCCACGTCGACTTGCCCCGCCGTGCCGGCGATGCCGAGCGTGGCTGCGAGGACGATGGCTGTCAACACGCGACTGCTCAAGATGAGTGGCCTCTGGTTCCAGGTATTTGCGTATTGTCCGATCCCCCGCGTAACGCCTGCGTGACAAAGTGCTGAATCAGGTCAAAATCACCGGCGCGAAGCAAACCGACACAGTCGGTACGGGATCTCGTCTCGAGGATAGATGCGGCATGCAAGGACAGGACGTGAACAAACGCACATCGCTGGCCGATCTGCGCCAGCAGATCGATGCCGTCGATCGGCAGATCCTCGATCTGCTGTCGGCGCGCGCGGCGCTCGCGCAGCAGGTGGGACATGTCAAGGCCGTCGACAATGCACCGGTCTATCGCCCGGAGCGCGAGGCGGCGGTGATCGCGGCGCTCGTCGAGGCCAACGCCGGCCCGCTGCCGCCTGCGTCGATCGAGGCGGTGTGGCGCGAGATCATGTCGGCGTGTCGCGCGCTCGAGCGACGGCCCCGGGTCGCCTACCTCGGGCCGCCCGGCACCTATACCGAGCAGGCGCTGAGGAAGCGCTTCGGTGCGGGTGTCGACGCCGTCGACTGCCCCACGCTCGACGAAGTGTTCCGTGCGACCGAGGCCGGCCAGTGCGATTTCGGGATCGTGCCGGTCGAGAACTCGACCGAGGGGGCCGTCAACCGGACACTCGACCTGTTCCAGCAGAGCCCGCTGCTCGTCTGCGGCGAGATCACGGTGATGATCCACCACGTGCTGATGTCCCGATCGGGCTCGATCGACGGGATCGAGCGCATCTGTGCGCATCCGCAGGCGCTCGCGCAGTGTTCGAACTGGCTGGCGCGGCATCATCCGCGCATCGAGAAGGTGCCGGTGTCGAGCAACGCCGAAGGGGCGCGGATGGCGGCGGCCGATCCGCGTATCGCGGCGATCGCGGGCGAGACCGCGATGTCGCTGTACGGCCTGGCGCCGATCGCCGACGGCATCCAGGACGACCCGATGAATCGCACCCGTTTCCTGGTCATCGGCAAGTATCGTTGCGGCCCGTCGGGCAGTGACCAGACCTCGCTGATCCTGTCGGTGCCGGATCAGGCCGGCGCCGTCCACGCGCTGATCGAGCCGCTGGCGCGGCATCGGGTGTCGATGAAGCGCTTCGAGTCGAGACCCGCGAGGCAGGGTGGCTGGCAGTACTACTTCCACATCGACCTGATCGGCCACGAGGCCGATCCGCCGCTCGTCGCCGCGCTCGCCGAACTGAAGGCGCACGCGGCGTTCTACAAGTCGCTCGGTTCGTATCCCGCGCAACCGGCGTGAATCCAGTGAGTCCAGCATGAATGAACAGACATCGAAGCAGCCCGAGGGCGCTTCGTCGACAGTCGTCCCCGCGAACCCGCCGGACACCGGCGCGGCGGCCGCGTCGCCGGTGTACGTCAAGGGCATCGCCCCGTACCAGGGGGGGCGGCCGATCGAGGAGATCGCCCGCGAGTACGGGCTCGACGCGGACCGGATCGTCAAGCTTGCGTCCAACGAGAACCCGCTGGGCATGCCGGACAGCGCGCGCGCCGCGGTCACGCAGGCGATGCGCCAGATCGGGCGCTATCCCGACGGCAACGGATTCGACCTCAAGCGGGCGCTGGCGGCGCGTCACGACGTGCCGGCCGACTGGCTCACGCTCGGCAACGGGTCGAACGACATCCTCGAACTCGCGGCACACGCGCTGTGCGCGCCCGGCCAGTCGATCGTCTATTCGCAGTACTCGTTCGCGGTCTACGCACTGGCCACGCAGGCGCTCGGCGCACGCGCGATCGTCACGCCGGCGCGCGATCTCGGACACGACCTAGACGCGATGGCCTCGGCGATCCGCGACGACACGCGGCTCGTGTTCGTCGCCAACCCCAACAACCCGACCGGCACCTACCTGTCCGCGGCGGCGCTGGAGCGGTTCATCGACGCGGTCCCGTCGCGGGTCGCGATCGTGCTCGACGAGGCCTACACCGAATACCTCGACCCTTCGCTGCGCGCCGACTCGATCGGGTGGGTGCGCAAGCACCCGAACCTGATCGTGTCGCGCACCTTCTCGAAGGCCTACGGGCTGGCGGGCCTGCGCGTCGGGTTCGCGGTCGCGCAGCCCGCGATCACCGACCTGCTCAACCGGATACGGCAGCCGTTCAACGTCAACAGCCTCGCGCAGGCAGCGGCGGTCGCCGCGCTGGGCGACGAGGCCTTCCTCGCGAGGAGCCTCGCGCTCAACCGCGACGGGCTGGCGCAGCTGCAGCAGGGCTTCGAGCGTCTCGGGCTTCGCTACGTGCCGTCCTTCGGGAACTTCGTGCTGGTCGAGGTCGGCGACGCGGCCGCGGTCAACGAATCGATGCTGCGCGCCGGCGTGATCGTGAGGCCGGTCGCGAACTACGGCCTGCCGACCTGGCTGCGCATCAGCGTCGGGCTCGCGGCGGAGAACGACGCGGCGCTCGCCGCGCTGGCCGGCGCATTGGGCCGTGCCTGAGGCGCTCGCGGGCGCTCCGGACGAGGGCTTCGGTCGCGTCGCGATCGTCGGCTGCGGCCTCATCGGTGGCTCGGTCGCGGCGGCGCTCCGTGCGCGCGGCCTATGCGAGCTGCTGACCGCGTATTCGCCTGCGGACGGCGCGCAAGCGCGCGCGCTCGGCCTGGTCGACGTGCTCGCGCCGACGCTCGAGGCGGCGATCGACGGCGCCGACCTCGTCGTGCTCGCCGCGCCGGTGTCGGTCAACGCCGGGCTGATGCCGGCGATCGCCGGCGCGCTCGGCGACCGCTCGGTCCTCACCGACGTCTCGAGCGTCAAGGCGGGCGTCGTCGCGGCGGCGCGAGCCGGACTCGGCCCGAAGCGGCGCCGATTCGTCGCGTCGCACCCGATCGCGGGCGGCGAGACCTCGGGGCCGTCGGCGGCGAATCCGGCGCTCTTCGAAGGCCGCTCCGCGATCCTGTCGCCGATGGCGGACGCCGACCCCGACGCGGTCGACGAGGTGCGGCGGCTGTGGCAGGCGCTCGGCGCGTCGACGCTGGATCTCGACGTCGACGAGCACGATCGGGTGTACGCGCTGGTCTCGCACTGGCCGCACGCGGTGGCGTTCGGCCTCGCGCGGGCCGTCGCAGGCGCGCTGGGCGCTGCGGCACCCGGCGCCGCCGCGCCCGCCGTGCCGGCCGCGACTGCCGCGCGCGCGGACGCGCTGATCGGCGCCGGACTGCGCGACACGACGCGGATCGCCGCCTCCGATCCGGGCCTGTGGGCGGACATCCTGCTGCAGAACGCCGGACCGGTCCTGGACGCGGCGCGCGCTTTCGGCGACGAGATCGAGCGCCTCGAGCGTGCGATCCGCCTGGCCGACCGCGACGCGCTCGTCGCGCTGATCGGCGACGCGGCACGCTGGCGGCGCGAGATCGGCCGCTAGCCGCGAGGGGCCGCGACCGCGCGGCGTATCGACGCGTAACGCGTCGCGCGCTATCCGCGCAGCCGCTTGATCAGGCTCGACGTGTCCCAGCGGGATCCGCCGAGCTTCTGCACGTCGCCGTAGAACTGATCGACGAGCGCGGTGACCGGCAGCGAAGCGCCGTTTCGTTTCGCCTCGTCCAGGCACAGCCCCAGGTCCTTGCGCATCCAGTCCACCGCGAAGCCGAAGTCGAACTTGTCGTCGATCATCGTGCTGCCCCGGTTGTCCATCTGCCAGGACTGGGCCGCGCCCTTGCCGATCACGTCGAGCACGACCTTCATGTCGATGCCCGCGGCCATGCCGAACGCGATGCCCTCGGACAGGCCCTGGACCAGGCCGGCGATGCAGATCTGGTTGACCATCTTCGCGAGCTGTCCCGCGCCGGACGGGCCGATCAGCGTGAAGGCGCGCGAGAACGCCATCGCGACCGGGCGGGCTTCGTCGAAGTCGGCCTGCGATCCGCCGCACATCACGGTCAGCAGCCCGTTGACCGCGCCCGCCTGGCCGCCGGAGACCGGCGCGTCGACGAAACGCAGGCCCGCGTCGGCGCCGGTCTTCGCGAGCTCGCGGGCCACGTCCGCCGAGGCGGTCGTGTGGTCGACGAAGAGCGCGCCCTTGCCCATGCCCGCGAACGCGCCGTCCTTGCCGAGCACGACGCTCCGGAGGTCGTCGTCGTTGCCGACGCAGCAGAACACGATGCGGGCACCGCTCGCGGCCTCGCGCGGCGTCGCTGCGCTGGAGGCCTTGCCGGCGGCGCCGGCGTACTCCTTCACCCACTGGGCGGACTTCGCGCCGGTGCGGTTGTACACGCACACGTCGTGGCCGGCCCGCGCGAGATGGCCGGCCATCGGGTAGCCCATCACGCCGAGGCCGAGGAACGCCACCTTCGTTGGCGTCACTTTGTCGTAGGTCTTCGTGTTCACGCTTCGCTCACTCCTGGTAGGTGGGTCTTGCCGTGTCGTCGCGCCGTCGTCATGCGCGCCCCGCAGCCGGCCCCGCAGCCGGCCTCAGTACCCCGCCGCGTGGCCGTCGCGCCGGCTGTCGCTCGCGGCGACGTAGCCGTGATCCGCTGAGTCGGACAGCTTCCAGATGAACTGCCCGGAGCCGAAATCCATGTAGGTGTCCTTGGTCTCGGTGATGCGGTGGCCCAGCGACGCCAGCGTCGCGCGCACGGCCTCCGGCACCGTGTATTCGAGGTCGACGTCGAGCCCGCGCTGCACCTTGAACCGCGGCGCGTCGCACGCGGCCTGCGGGCTCTGGCCCGACGCGAGGATCCGCGTGAGCGTCTGCATGTGGCCCTGGGGCTGCATGTTGCCGCCCATCACGCCGTAGCTCATCACCGCCTGGCCATTGCGCGTCAGGAACGCGGGGATGATCGTCTGGAACGGGCGCTTGCGCGGCGCCACGCAGTTCACGTGATCCGGGTTCGTGTTGAAGCCGGCGCCCCGGTTCTGCAGTGACACGCCGGTGCCGGGCACGACGACGCCCGAGCCGAAGCCCATGTAGTTCGACTGGATGTAGCTCACCATCATGCCCGACTCGTCGGCGGCGCTCATGTAGATCGTGCCGCCGCCCGGCGGCGAGCCGTGGGCGAAGTCGGTGGCGCGGTCGCGTCGGATCAGCTTCGCGCGCTCGGCGAGATAGGCGTCGTCGATCAGTGCCGACGGATCCATCTTCATGTACGCGGGGTCGGCGACGTGGGTGTAGACGTCGGCGAACGCGCACTTCATCGCCTCGATCTTCAGGTGGACGGCCTCGGCGCCGTCGGGCGGCAGGCTCTCGAGATCGAGGTGACGCAGCATGCCGAGCGCCATCAGCGCGGCGATCCCCTGGCCGTTGGGCGGGATCTCGTGCAGCCGGTAGCCGTCGCGGTATTCGACGCTCAGGGTGTCGACCCACGCCGGGCGGTACTCGGCGAGGTCCGACGCGCTCATCGCGCCGCCATTCGCGCGCGCGTGCGCGACCAGCGCCGCCGCCGTCTCGCCCTCGTAGAAGTCGCGTCCGCCGGTGGCGGCGATGCGCTCGAGCGTCTTCACGGTGTGTGGCGGGACGTAGTGCTCGCCGATCGCTGGCGCGCGACCGCGCGGCATGAAGTGCTCGGCGAAACCCGGTTGCGACTTCAGGCCTTCGACCTGTGCGGCCCACTTGTGTCCGACGATCGCCGACACCGTGTAGCCGCGGGTCGCGTACTCGATCGCGGGCTGCAGCAGGTCGGCGAACGGCAGCCTGCCGAACTTCTCGTGCATCGCGGCCCAGCCTGCGATGCAGCCGGGCACCGTGACCGAGTTCCAGCCTCGCTCGGCGATGCGCCCGCCGTTGACCTTGTCGAACCAGGCGCGGTCCCACGCCTTCGGGGCCCAGCCCGACGCGTTCAGCCCGTGAAGCCGCTTGCCGTCCCAGATGATCGCGAAGCTGTCCGAACCGAGGCCGTTGGACACCGGCTCGGTCAGCGCGATCACGGCCGCCGCGGCGACGGCCGCGTCGACCGCGCTGCCGCCCTGGCGGAGGATCGCGACGCCGGCCTGCGCCGCCAGCGGCTGAGAGGTCGAGACGATGTTGCGCGCGAAGACCGGCGTGCGGATCGTCGGATACGGGTTCGCCCAGTTGAAGGGCAGGGGGGCGTCGGCGGATGTCATCGGTTGTCGCTTCCTTGCGGCTGTCGTGCAGGTTCGGGGTCGTCGCTCGGCGTCAGCAGCCGAGCTGAGCGGCGAGGTCGTTCAGGTCCGTCGCGTGGAGATCGAAGGCCGGATCGCGCGGAGCGTCGGTCGCGGATGCGGCAGGCGTGGCGCGCCCGTACTCGAACGGCCGCTCGACGTATGCGGTGCGAAGCCCGCAGGCCCTGGCGGCATCGAGGTCGTCTGCGTGGGCAGCGACCATCAACACCCGCGTGGGTGCGACGGCGAACACGTCCGCGACGCCGAGGTAGGTCTCGGGGTCGGGCTTGTAGTGGCGAAACACCTCGGCGGAAAGCACGCAGTCCCACGGCAGCTTCGCGTGCTTCGCCATCGCGGTCAGCAGCGCGATGTTGCCGTTCGACAGCGTCGTGATCGTGAAGCGGGACTTGAGGCGCGCGAGGCCTTGCGCCGAGTCCGGCCAGCCGTCGAGGCGGTGCCAGACCAGGTTGAGCGCGCGCCTGAACGCGTCCTCGGCCGGGATGCCGTATCGCGCGAGCACGTCGTCGAGGATCATCCGGTGCAGGTCGTCGATCCGGGTCCAGGGCAACTCGCCGCTGCGGACCCTCGCCATCGCAGGCTTGTAGCCGGCGCGCCAGGCGAGCGCGAACGCGCTGCCGTCGATCCGCCCGCCGTCCGCGCCGCGAAGCGCGAGCGCGTCCACGTGGCGCGAGATCGTGCCGTGCCAGTCGACGACCGTGCCGAACACGTCGAACGCGAGCACGTCGATGCCGGAGCTGTCGAAGGGCGCCGTTACCATCGGCGCAGTGTATCAGGCGGAATCTCGCGCAAAAGGAGCGGGCATGCGGATCGAGCACCAGGAACGTGAGCGGATCGTCGAGACCGCGCGCGCGCTCTACGACCGTGGGCTGACCCACGGCAGCACCGGCAACATCAGCGTGCGCACGGCCGACGGGTTCCTCGTCACACCGACCGGCTCGAGCTTCGGGTCGCTCGATCCGGCGCGCCTGTCGCGGCTCGACGCCAGCGGGCGGCACGTCGACGGCGATCCGCCGTCGAAGGAGGCGGTGCTGCACCTGGCGATGTATCGCGAGCGCGCCCGTGCGGGCGCGGTCGTGCACCTGCACGCGACGCACTCGGTCGCGGTGTCGGTGATCGCCGGCCTGGATCCGGCCGACCTGCTGCCGCCGCTGACCGCGTACTACGTGATGCGGATCGGCAGCCTGCCGCTGGTGCCGTACTTCCCGCCGGGCGACGCGCGCCTAGCGGGTGCGGTCGCCGGCTTCGCCGGCCGCCACCATGCGCTGCTGCTCGCGAACCACGGCCCGGTCGTCGCCGGCACGGATCTGGCCGTGGCGACCGACGCCGTGGAGGAACTCGAGGCGACCGCGCGCCTGTTCCTGATGCTTCGCCACGAGCGCTGCCGCTGCCTCGACGCCGGCCAGGTCGACGAACTGAGGGCGCGGTACCCCGGCTGAGTCGCGCCGGCCGACGGCGCCGCGCGCGGGCCGACGCGTGTCGCGGCGACGCAGGTGTTTCCGGTGCACGCCGCCTCGGCGTCCGGAAACGGAAACGCCCCCGTCGGGGGCGTCTCGAGCCGAAGCCGGTGGCGACGCGTGATCAGTCGTCGCCCTGAAACGCCTCTTCGCGCTTCCTGGAGACGCTGGGCAGCAGGATCACCACCAGCAGGATCGCGGCGAGCGCGAGCAGCGTCGCCGACAGCGGGCGGGTGAAGAAGACCGTCGGATCGCCGCGCGAGATCGTCATCGCGCGCCGCAGGTACTCTTCCATCAGCTTGCCGAGCACGAAGCCGAGCAGCAGCGGCGCCGGTTCGCAGTCCAGCTTCTTGAAGACGTAGCCGAGGATCGCGAACGGGATCGTCATGTAGACGTCGAACACGTTGTTGTTGATCGAGTACGCGCCGATGCAGCAGAACAGCAGGATCGCCGGATAGAGGATCCGGTACGGCACGGTGAGCAGCTTGATCCACATTCCGACCAGCGGCAGGTTCAGGATCACCAGCATCGTGTTGCCGATCCACATCGACGCGATCAGGCCCCAGAACAGCGACGGGTTGCTCGTCATCACCTGCGGGCCGGGCTGGATGTTGTGGATCATCATCGCCGCGATCATCAGCGCCATCACGGCATTGGTCGGCAGACCCAGCGTGAGCATCGGCACGAAGGACATCTGCGAACCGGCGTTGTTCGCGGATTCTGGTCCCGCGACGCCGCAGATCGCCCCCTTGCCGAACTGCTCCGGGTGCTTCGACAGCTTCTTCTCGAGCGCGTAGCTCGAGAATGCCGACAGCACCGCGCCGCCGCCTGGCAGGATCCCCAGGAAGGTTCCCACCGCCGTGCCCCGCAGGATCGCCGGCAGCGCCTCCTTCATGTCGGCCCTGGTCGGCATCAGGCCGGTGATCTTGCCGGTGACGATGCCGCGCTCTTCCTTCTGCTCGAGGTTCAGGATGATCTCGGCGAAGCCGAACATGCCCATCGCGACCGCGGCGAACTCGACCCCGTCGGTGAGTTCGGGAATGTCGAACGAGAACCGGGCGACCCCGGAGTTGACGTCGGTGCCGATCATGCCGAGCAGGAGGCCGAGGATCACCATCGCCAGCGCCTTGATCACCGATCCGTTCGCGAGGATCACCGCCGCGATCAGGCCCAGCACCATCAGCGAGAAGTACTCGGCCGGCCCGAACTTGAACGCGACCTCCGCGAGCGGCGGTGCGAAGGCTGCGAGCATGAAGGTCGCGATCGTGCCGGCGATGAACGAGCCGATCGCCGCGATCGCCAGCGCCGGCCCGGCACGCCCGTTTCGCGCCATCTGGTAGCCGTCCAGCACGGTGACGACCGACGAGGCCTCGCCGGGCAGGTTGACCAGGATCGCCGTCGTCGACCCGCCGTACTGCGCGCCGTAGTAGATGCCCGCGAGCATGATCAGCGCAGTCGTCGGGTTGTCGAGCCGGTAGGTGATCGGCAGCAGCATCGCGATCGTCGCGAGCGGGCCGATGCCCGGCAGCACGCCGATCAGCGTGCCGAGGAGCACGCCGATGAAGCAGTAGAAAAGGTTCTCGGGCGTGGCGGCGGTGGAGAATCCCAGCGCGAGGTTGGAAAATACGTCGAAGTCCATGGGTGCGTCTCAGGTTCGGTGGTGCCGGGATGCGCTGGGCAACGATCGGTCTGCGGGTTCGACGATCAGCGCGGCACGATGAAGTCAGGCCAGACGGTGAACTGCAGTTCGAGGCCGACGACGAAGACCAGATAGCTGAGGATGCCGAGGACGACGACGGAGATGAGCGTCTCCTTCCACCTGAATTCCGGCGAGGCCCAGGCACTGACGATGATCAGCGTCGTCAGTGCGACGACGAAGCCGACGTGGGGCAGCAGCACCGCATACAGCGCGACCGCGCCGAGGATCACGAAGATGCCGCGCCAGCCGAACTTCGAGACTTTCACCTCGGGGCCCTTCAACGACGGCCACATCACCATCAGCCCGAAGACGACCTGGAGGCCGCCGAGGACGGTGGGGAAGTAGCCGGGCCCCATCCGCGACGCCGTCCCGAACTGGTATTCGCGTGACCAGATCATGAACAGGATCCCGATCAGGATGAACATAACGCCGGACCAGAAGTCCTTTTGGTTTCGGATCTGCAAGGCTTGTCCCCTCCAAGGTTCGTGTGCGCGGACAGATCGCCGGGACAGACCGGCGCTCGCTGCGGATACCGTTCGTGCAGGCTTGGTCGCTCGGCGTGAGCCGCGAAGTGCCGCGAGAATAACCGCTGCAACATACGCTTGCCAATTGAAATGCGCGAAGGATTGCAGGTGTCACGCAGTTTCGGAATCCCCGCACCGGCCGATCGGCTCCTCTGCGGGAACTCCCTAATCCGCCTTCGCGCCCGAAGCCTTGACAACCGCCTCGTACTTGAGGCGCTCGCTTCGCACGAAGCTGCCGAACGCCTTCGGCTGCATCGGCGACGCGGTGGCGCCCATCCGCGCGAGCGTCTGCGTGAGCGCCGGGGTCTGCATCGCGGCGACGCTCGCCGCGTGCAGCTTCTCGAGCACCGCGCCGTCGAGGCCCGCGGGTCCGAACAGGCCGAACCAGGTGCTGATGTCGAAGTCGGGCAAACCGCTTTCGGCGACGGTCGGCAGGTCGGGCGCGCTGGCGTCGCGCGCCGCCGTCGTGACCGCCATCGCCTCGAGTCGCTTCGCCTGGATCTGCGGCATCGCCGACGCGAGGTTGTCGAACATGAGGTCGGTCTCGCCGCCGAGCAGGCCGGTCTTCGCGGGGGCGGCGCCCTTGTACGGCACGTGGACCATCTCGATTCCCGCCTGGCGCTTGAGCAGCTCGCCTGCGAGGTGCCCGGCGCTGCCGTTGCCGCCGGACGCGAAATTGAGCTTGCCGGGGTGGGCCTTCGCATAGCTGACGAGATCGGCGACCGACCCGATCGACAGCGCGGCCGCGCGCTCCGGCGTCATCACGAGCACGTTCGGCACGACGGCGATGCGCGTGATCGGCGTGAAGTCGCGTTCGGCGTCGTAGGGCATCTTCGAATACAGCCACGGATTGATCGCGTGGGTCGCGACCGCGCCCATCACGATCGTGTAGCCGTCGGGTGCGCTCTTGGCCACCGCGTCGGCGCCGATGTTGCCGCCGGCGCCGGGCTTGTTGTCGACGATCACCGGCTGCCCGAGCCCGGCGCGCATCGCGTCGGCCAGCGCACGGCCGACCTGGTCGAGCGGCCCGCCGGGCGGATAGGGCACCACCAGCCGGATCGGCCGCTCCGGCCAGGCGCCGGCGGCGATCGCCGGCGAGCCGACGACCGCTGCGCCGACGACGGCCGCGCCGCCGATCGCCAGGGCCGCGCCGAACAGGATGCCCCGGCGTCGCTGCGCCAGGCCGTCTGCCCGGCACCGCTGGTCGGGCATCGGGTCGGGTTTCGGGTCGGGTGATGGGTCGGGTGATGGGTCGGATGCCGGGCAGGCGGGGTGCAACGGGGCGGGTGGATGCGGTCGGCTCATCGTCTGCTGGCTCTCGTCGTCGGAGTTGGGGTCGCGCGCCGCGGGCGCCGGGTCGGTTCGGGCGGCAGGGGCGGCCGGCCGCCCGGTTCGGCGCGTCCGATCGGCGCATGCATGTCACCCACACCTTCTGCGCACGCGATCGGCGCGGCACGGTCCGGCGTGGCAAACATCGGTGTGGGAATCGTCTCGCCAGCGATGTTACCGCGCGACGAACCCGAGCCGGCGCGGCTGTCGTGCAGGGGCGCTGCGCCGGCGGTGCCGACCGAGCAGCCCCGCTCATTACCGGCCGTTACAGCTCTTACGGCACGGGCGTTGGCGCACGCCGGCGCCGCCGCTTATAGTCCTCGACGGGCTTGCGGGCCGCGCCGCTCAGGGTCGCGCGGGGTCTCACCGCAAGTCTTCTTCGTCAGGGTCTTTACCTGTGTCTCCTCCTTCGGGCGCCGGCGTCAGCCGGCGCCCGTTTTCTTTGTTGCGCTTCGGTAGAATCCGCTCCTTCGTCGCCAACAGCGGGTTCCCCTGCCCATGAAGTCCGCCGAGATCCGCCAGCGCTTCCTGCGCTTCTTCGAGTCCAAGGGACACGCGATCGTCGCGTCGAGCCCGGTCGTGCCGCACGAGGACCCGACGCTGCTGTTCACCAACGCGGGCATGAACCAGTTCAAGGACGTGTTCCTCGGCTTCGACAAGCGGCCGTATTCGCGCGCCACCACGTCGCAGAAGTGCATCCGGGCCGGCGGCAAGCACAACGACCTCGAGAACGTCGGCTACACGGCGCGGCACCACACGTTCTTCGAGATGCTCGGCAACTTCTCGTTCGGCGACTATTTCAAGCGGGACGCACTGCTCTACGCGTGGGAGTTGCTCACCGAGGTCTTCCGCCTGCCCGCCGAGCGGCTGTGGGTCACCGTGTACGCGGAGGACGACGAGGCCTACGACATCTGGGCGAAGGAGATCGGCGTACCCGTCGAGCGCATCGTGCGCATCGGCGACAACAAGGGCGCGCGCTACGCGTCCGACAACTTCTGGATGATGGGCGACACCGGCCCCTGCGGCCCGTGCAGCGAGATCTTCTACGACCACGGACCGGAGATCCCCGGTGGGCCACCCGGCAGTCCGGACGAGGACGGCGATCGCTACATCGAGATCTGGAACAACGTGTTCATGCAGTTCAACCGCGACGAGGCGGGGGTGATGCACCCGTTGCCCAAGCCCAGCGTCGACACCGGCATGGGCCTCGAGCGGATCGCCGCGGTGCTGCAGCACAAGCACTCGAACTACGAGATCGACCTGTTCGTGAACCTGCTCGCCGCGGCGCGCCGCGAGGTCGCCGAGGCCGCCGGCACGCCGCCCGATTCGATCGACGCCGCGAGTCCGTCGCTCAAGGTGATCGCCGACCACATCCGGGCGTGTGCGTTCACCGTCGCCGACGGCGTGATCCCCGGCAGCGAGGGTCGTGCCTTCGTGCTGCGCCGGATCGCGCGGCGCGCGATCCGGCACGGCTACAAGCTCGGCGCGAGACGGCCCTTCTTCCACCGGCTCGTCGCGGCGCTCGCCGCCGAGATGGGCGACGCCTACCCCGAACTGCGGCGTGACGAAGCCCGGATCACCGAGGTGCTGAAGGCGGAGGAGGCGCGCTTCTTCGAGACCATCGCCAACGGCATGACGCTCCTCGAGCAGGCGCTCGCCGCGTCGCCGGCGATGCTCGACGGCGAGACCGCGTTCCGGCTGCACGACACCTTCGGTTTTCCGCTCGACCTGACGGCGGACGTCTGCCGCGAGCGCGGCATCGGGGTCGACGAGGCCGGCTTCGACCGGGCGATGGCGCAGCAGCGCGAGCAGGCGCGGGCCGCCGGCAAGTTCAAGATGGCCGCCGCGCTCGACTATGCCGGCGCGGCGACGCGCTTCAGCGGCTACGACCGGCTCGCCGGCTCGGCGACGATCACCGCGCTCTACCGCGACGGTTCGCCCGTCGCCCGGCTCGAAGCCGGCGCCGAAGGCGTCGTGGTGCTGGACGACACGCCGTTCTACGCCGAGTCCGGCGGGCAGGCCGGCGACCGGGGAACGATCGCCGGCGGCGACGCCGCGCGCTTCGACGTCGCCGACACCCAGAAGATCCAGGCCGACGTCTTCGGCCACCATGGTCGACTGGTCGCCGGCACGCTGTCGGTCGGCGACGCGGTGCAGGCGCAGGTCGACCCCGTCCTTCGCTCACGCAGCATGCGCAACCACTCGGCGACGCACCTGATGCACAAGGCGCTGCGCGAGGTGCTCGGCGGCCACGTGCAGCAGAAGGGGTCGCTGGTCGACGCCGAGCGCACCCGTTTCGACTTCAGCCACAATGCCCCGGTCAGTGCCACCCAGATCCGCGAGATCGAGGCGATCGTCAACGCCGAGGTGCTCGCGAACCAGGCGACCACCGCGCGCGTGATGGCCTACGACGAGGCCGTCAAGGGGGGCGCGGTCGCGCTCTTCGGCGAGAAGTACGGCGACGCCGTCCGCGTGCTCGACATCGGCTCGACCCGCGAGCTGTGCGGCGGCACGCACGTCGCGCGGACCGGCGACATCGGGATGTTCAAGATCGTCTCCGAATCGGGTGTCGCCGCCGGCATCCGTCGCCTGGAGGCCGTGACGGGCGATCTCGCGCTCGCGTGGGCGCAGCAGACCGCGGACACGCTCGCGCAGGCGGCGGCCACGGCCCGCACCACGCCCGCCGATCTCGCGGCCCGGATCTCGCAGATGCAGGCCGACAACCGCGCGCTCGAGAAGGAGCTGGAGCGCACCCGCGCGAAGCTCGTCAGCGGCAGGGGCCGCGACCTCGCCGCGGACGCCGTCGACGTCAAGGGGGTCAAGGTGCTCGCTGCGCGCGTCGACGGCACCGACGCCAAGGGGATGCGCGAGGCGATGGACGGACTGAAGGCCCGGCTGGGCACGGCGGTGGTCGTGCTCGGCGCCGCGAACGACGGCAAGGTGCAGCTCGCCGCCGGCGTCACGGCCGACCTGACCGGCAGGCTCAAGGCGGGCGATCTCGTCGGCGCGGTCGCCGCGCAGGTCGGCGGCAAGGGCGGCGGCCGTCCCGACCTGGCGATGGCCGGCGGAAACGACGCGGGCGCGCTCGATGCTGCGCTCGCATCGGTGAAGGCCTGGGTCGAACAGCGCGTCTGAGCGCGCGCCCTGAAACGAAGTGGAGAGATTCGATGAGTGATGAAGCGATCGCGTTCGACATCGAGGTCGACGCCAGCGGGCTGAACTGCCCGCTGCCGATCCTCAAGGCCAAGAAGGCCCTGTCGTCGGCGACGAGCGGGCAGGTCGTCAAGGTCGTGTCGACGGACCCCGGCTCCAAGCGCGATTTCGAGGCGTTCGCGCGCCAGACCGGCAATGCGATGGTCGGCCAGAACGAATCGGGCAAGGTCTGGACCTTCTTCCTGAAGCGCCGGTAGCCGGCACGATGGCGAGGCCCACCGTCCATTTCGACTTCACCGGCAAGCGGGTGCTCGTCACCGGCGGCGTGTCGGGCATCGGCGAGGCCGTGTCGCTCGCGTTCAAGCGCGCCGGGGCGGACGTGATCGCCTGCGGGCTGACGCCCGAGGAACTGCTCGCGGCGCGTGCGAAGACGGCCTTCGAATCGATCCGCATCGAGCCGCTCGACGTGCGGGACGAGGCGGCGGTGCTGTCGCTCGTCGGCGACCTGGGTGCGCTGGACATCGTCGTCAACAGTGCCGGCATGATCCGCCGCGACACCGAGCACGACCCGCAGGTGTTCGACGACGTGATGGACGTCAACGTCTCCGGCGGCATGCGCGTCGCGACTGCCGCGCGCTCGCTGCTCGCGCGCAGCGGCGGCTCGGTGATCTTCATCGCGTCGGTGATGTCCTTCTTCGGCGGGCCCCGGCAACCGGCGTATTCGGCGTCGAAGGGCGCGATCCGCAACCTGACGATGTCGCTCGCCGCGGCCTACGCGGTCGACGGCATCCGGGTCAACGCGGTCGCGCCGGGCTGGGTCCTCACCGAACTGTCGCGCGGCGCGCGCGAGAACGTCGACCGCAACGCGATGATCATGGCGCGTACGCCGATCGGACGCTGGGCCGAGCCGGCCGAGATCGCCGATCCGGTGCTGTTCCTGTGCTCCGATGCGGCCCGCTACATGACGGGCACCGTGATGCTCGTCGACGGTGGGTACACCAGCGTAGGGTAGGGCGGACGCCACGCGCCCGGCCTGCTCGCCCCCGGCGTATCGTCCGGAGCCGTGCGCGCTGCGTCAGAGGCGCGCGCGCTGCTCGCGGTTCCGTTCCAGCGTCGTGCGGAACTGCGCGAGGCGTTCGCGTTCCTGATCGACGACGGCCGACGGCGCCCGGTCGACGAAGGCCTGGTTCGACAGCTTCGCGTCCGACTTGCGGATCTCGCCCTCCAGGCGCGCGATCTCCTTGTCGAGGCGCTCGCGCTCGGCGTCGACGTCGACGCGGACCTCGAGCATCAGCTTCCAGTCGCCGACGACGCGCACCGGCGCGCGCGCTGCGGGGGACGGCGCGGCGCCGCCGGCGGCATCGCGCGTCGACGACGCGTCGGCGAGGTCGGCGACGATCTCGACCGCGCTGAGCCGGGCGAGGCCCGGCAGGTACGGCGCCAGTGCGGTCGCGCGGGCGGTGTCGCCGGCGATCACCAGCGGCACGCGCTGCTGCGGCCCGATCGCCATCTCGCCGCGCAGTGCGCGACAGGCCTCGATCACCTGCTTGAGTTCGCCGACGAAGGCTTCGGCGCGCTCGTCGATCCTGCCTGCGTCGCTCCTCGGATAGGGCTGCAGCATCACCGAGTGCCGCCGCTCTGCGATGGCGGCGGCGAGCGCGTCGCCGGCGAGCGCCTGCACGCCGCCCTCGCCGTAGCGGTGCGCGAGCGGCGCGACCTTCTGCCAGAGTTCCTCGGTGATGAAGGGGATGATCGGGTGCGCGAGCCGCAGGATCGTCTCGAGCACCCGAAGCAGCGTGCGCCGGGTCGCGCGCTGCACGGCGGCGTCGGCATCCTGCAGGTTGACCTTCGCGAGTTCGAGGTACCAGTCGCAGAACTCGTTCCAGACGAAGCCGTAGAGCGACTGCGCGGCGAGGTCGAAACGGTAGTCGGCGAAGGCTTTCTCGATCTCGGCCTCGGTGCGCTGGAGCTGCGACACGATCCACCGGTCGACCGCGTTGAAGTGCAGGTACCCGCCCGCGACGCACGCGCCGGCGTCGTGCGGCGCGAAGCCGTTGTCGCCGCCCTCGACGTTCATCAGCACGAAGCGGGTCGCGTTCCAGAGCTTGTTGCAGAAGTTGCGATAGCCTTCGCAGCGGTCGAGGTCGAAGTTGAGCGTGCGTGAGAAATTGGCGAGCGACGCGAAGGTGAAGCGCAGCGCGTCGACGCCGAACGCGGGTATCCCCTTCGGATACGCCTTGCGCACGTATTTCTCGATGCGGGTCTTGTGCTCGGCCCGGAGCAGGCCGAGCGTGGACTTCGCGAGCAGTGCGTCGAGCGTGATGCCGTCGATCAGGTCCAGCGGGTCCAGGGTGTTGCCCTTGGACTTGGACATCTTCTGGCCTTCGGCGTCGCGCACGATCGCGTTGATGTAGACGTCGCGGAACGGCACCTTGCCGGTGAAGTAGCGCGTCATCATCACCATGCGCGCAACCCAGAAGAAGATGATGTCGTTGCCGGTCACGAGCACCGACGACGGCAGGTAGCGTTCCAGGTCGGCGCGGGTGCGTTCGTCCTCGGCGGGCCAGCCCAGCGAGGTGAAGGGCACGAGCGCGGACGAGAACCAGGTGTCGAGGACGTCGGCGTCGCGGGTGAGGGTGCCGCGGTAGCCGGCGGCGTCGGCCTGCGCGCGGGCCTCGTCCTCGGTACGGGCGACGAAGATCTCGCCGCCGCTGCCGTGCCACGCGGGGATCTGGTGGCCCCACCACAACTGGCGCGAGATGCACCAGTCCTGGATGTTCGACAGCCAGTGGTCGTAGGTGCTTCGCCAGTGATCGGGAAAGAAGCGGACCTCGCCGTCGGCGACCGCGGCGAGCGCCGGTGCGGTGATCGCGCGACCTCCGCCGGGCCGGCCGTCGGGCTGCGTGTCGGTCGTGAGGTCGACGAACCACTGGTCGGTCAGCGTCGGTTCGACGACCTCGTCGGTGCGGCCGCATACCGGCACCATGTGCTTGTGCGCGACGGTCTTGACGAGCAATCCGGCCGCCTCGAGGTCGGCGACGACGGCCTTGCGCGCGACGTAGCGATCGAGCCCGCGATACGGCGCGGGCACGGCGTCGTTCATCCGCGCGTCGAGGTCCATGATGACGATCAGCGGGATGTCGTGGCGCTTCGCCGCGGCGTAGTCGTTGAAGTCGTGCGCGCCGGTGATCTTCACGCAGCCGCTGCCGAACGCGGGATCGACGAAGTCGTCGGCGATGATCGGGATCTTCCGGTCGCACAGTGGCAGGTCGACGAGCTTGCCGACGAGATGCCGGTACCTCGGGTCGTCGGGGTGCACCGCGAGCGCGCCGTCGCCGAGCATCGTCTCCGGACGCGTCGTCGCGATCGTCATGCCGGTGAGCGTGTTGCCGTCGCCGTCGACCTGGGGGCCGTCGCTGAACGGATAGCGGATGTGCCAGAGCTTGCCGTCGCGCTCGACCATGTCGACCTCGAGGTCCGACACGGCCGTGCGCAGCACCGGATCCCAGTTGACCAGCCGCTTGCCGCGGTAGATCAGGCCGTCGCGGTACAGCCGCACGAAGACCTCGACGACGGCGCGCGACATCCGCTCGTCCATCGTGAAGTAGCCGGCCGCGCCGCCGTCGGCGCTGGCGAAGTTCCAGTTGGCCGAGGTGCCGAGCCGCCGCATCTGGCGGGTGATCGTGGCGCCGGAGTCGGCCTTCCAGTCCCAGACCCGCGCGACGAAGGCATCGCGGCCGAGGTCGTGGCGGGACTTGCCGTCGGCCTGCAGCTGGCGCTCGACGACGATCTGCGTCGCGATGCCGGCGTGGTCGGTGCCGACGATCCAGTTGGTGTCGTCGCCGCGCATGCGGTGGTAGCGGATCAGCGTGTCCATCAGCGTCTGCTGGAACGCGTGTCCCATGTGCAGCGTGCCGGTGACGTTCGGCGGCGGCAGCTGGATCGCGTAGCCCGGGCGGCCCGGCGAGGCCGCAGCCCCGGCGGCGGGCGAGAAATACCCGCGCGACTCCCAGACCGGGTACCAGCGCGCCTCGATCGGCGCCGGCTCGAAACTGCTGGCGAGCGCCTGCGCGCCGGTCGCGGCGCCGCCGGTCGCGGCGGGTGCGGGCGCCGAAGGGGCGGGTCGCGGCGGCACGGGCGACGGCGCGGACGATCCCTGCGGTGTGGTCGGGCGGCGGGGTGCGGAAGTCATCAGGAGGCGGCGGGTCTGGATCGGTTGCGCCGGGCGATTTCGGCGTGGAGGCGGGTCAGTTCTTCGGTGACCGAGCGGGCGACGATGTCGCGGATCATCCGGTTGAGCGCGTCGTGCATCTCGAGCGCGATGGTCTCGGCGGCGCGTTCCAGCACCGGTGCGAGCGACTGCTGCAACTGGGCGTCCAGCAGCGCGTCCGAGCGGCGCAGCAGCCGCTCGAGGACGTTCTCGCGCACGCGCTGGGACAGGTCTCCCCAGTCGACGTCGGCGAGCGTCTTCGGCAGCTCCTCCTGGTCGTAGCGGGGCACCTGCACGACCTCGGTCAGCATCGGGATCGGTTCGTCCGGTGTCGCGGCCCTGGATTCGGGCGTCGCTACCGAAGTCGGGATCGTCACCGGCGCGCGGTCGGGTAAGGGCGCGGCTCGATCGCCGCGTCTGGCATCGTCGTCGGGGCTCATCGCGCGAGTCTCCAGTGCGCCGCCGGTGTCAACGGCGGATCTCGTGCAGCGACAGCGGGTATCCGCGGTCCTTGTAGTGGCGGTATCTCGCACGGCCCGCCTGCCGGTCCTCGTCTTCGTCGGAGACGAGTTCGAGCAGCCGCTCGAATCGCGTGAAGCACGCCGGAGGCGCGCACCCGAGGTTGACCAGCACGTCGTAGTGCGCGAGCGCCTGCTCGCCGGTCGCGAGCAGCACCGGCGTGCGCGCGGCGACGGCGTCCGTCGCGCGCACGTGGGGGATGAACTCGAGCGGTGCGAAGCTCCAGAGCGCCCGGTCGATGCGCTCGAGCGCGTCGTCGTCGTCGCAGTGCACGACGACGCGTCGATCGGACTGGCGCACCTTGCGCACGAGACGGCACGCGTACGCGAACTTGTCCGCGAGGTTGACGTGGAAGTCGACCTGGGTCATCGCGCCGGCCCGTCTGGCTGCACGCCGCTCGCCGCCACGCTTCAGCCGGCCTGCTCGATCAGGTAGCGCGCGAGCAGCCCCACCGGGCGGCCGGTCGCGCCCTTGTTCGCGCCGGACTTCCAGGCGACGCCGGCGATGTCGAGGTGGGCCCACGGATAGGCCTTCGTGAAGCGCGCGAGGAAGCAGGCCGCGGTGATCGCACCGCCGGCGCGGCCGCCGACGTTGGCCACGTCGGCGAACGGCGATTTCAGGCCCTCCTGGTAGGCGTCGTCGACGGGCATCCGCCAGCAGGTGTCGCCGATGTCGTTGCCGGCCTGCACCAGGCTGCCGGCGAGCGCGTCGTCGCTCGAGAAGAGCCCGGCGTGGTGGTGGCCGAGCGCGATCACGCACGCGCCGGTGAGCGTCGCGACGTCGACGACCGCCGCAGGCTTGAAGCGCTCGACGTAGGTCAGCGCGTCGCACAGCACCAGGCGACCCTCGGCGTCGGTGTTGAGGATCTCGACGGTCTGCCCCGACATCGACGTGACGATGTCGCCGGGACGCGTCGCGCGTCCGGACGGCATGTTCTCCGCGGCGGCGACGACCGCGACGACGTTCAGCGGCAGCTTCATCTGCGCGATCGCCTGGATCGTGCCGAGCACCGACGCCGCACCGCACATGTCGAACTTCATCTCGTCCATGTCGGCGGCGGGCTTGATCGAGATGCCGCCCGTGTCGAAGGTGATGCCCTTGCCGACCAGGACGATCGGTGCCTGCCTGGCACCCGCACCGGCGTAGTGGACGACGATCATGCGCGGCGGCTGCTCGGATCCCTTCGCGACCGCGAGGAAGGAGCCCATCTTCAGGCTCGCGAGCTTCTTCTCGTCGAACACCTCGCACTTGAGCTTGAGCCTGCGGGCCATCGCCTGCGCTTGCGCAGCGAGCCAGGTGGGCTGGCAGACGTTGCCAGGCGTGTTGCCGAGGTCCTTCGCGAAGTCGACGCCGTCGGCGACGTCGCTCATCCGCGCGACGTGGGTCTTCGTCGCCGCGCCCGCGTCCGCGAGCAGCACGAGCTCGGCGAGGGCGGTGCCCCCGTCGTCCTCCTTCTTCTTGGACCGGTAGCCGTCGAAGCGATAGGTGAGTTCGCGCGCGAGGAGCACGGTCTGGCCGAGCTTCCAGTGCGCATCCCGCGACTGCACCGGGACTTCGTGCAGGCAGCTCGAGCCTTCGCCGGCCTTCGTCGCGCACAGCGCCCGCAGGCCTGCGCGAAGCGCATCGCAGTACTGCTTCTGGGAGACCTGGGCGGCGTCGCCCATGCTCACCAGCACGATCCGGGCGATCGCGCCCTTGGCGTGCACCAGCAGCGTCGCGCCGGCGCGGCCCGCGAGATCCCCGGTCCTGAGCGCCGTCGTCAGGGCCTTGTCCAGCCGCGAATCGACTGCCTGGCCGGTGGCGGTGAGCTTACCGTCGTGCACCGGCAGCAGCAGGCACTGGGTGCGGAGCTTGTCGGACGCGGGCTTGACGACGCATTGAAGGGGCATGGGGAGCGGCTCTTCCGGTGGGGGTGGGGCGGGCGCGCGGCCAGCGCGTGGATCGCAGCGATGCGTCGCGCGCAGGCCGCACGTGCGTGCGGGCCAGCCGCCGATTATAGAGGTCTCGACGGACCGGCCGGTCGGGTGTGCCGAGGCGGCGGGTACACTAGCGCGATGATCTTCAATACGTCCGTCAGGCGTGATCTGAACGGCGTCGCGGGGGTGATGTTCGCCACCCTGTTCACGATCATGGTGACGACGACGCTGACGCGGTTCCTGGGCCGCGCGGCGACCGACCGGATCGCAAGCGGCGACGTGCTGCCGCTGATCGCGTTCACCTCGATCGGCTTCATCCCGGTGCTGCTGGTGCTCACCGTCTTCCTGTCGATCCTGGTCGTGCTCTCGCGCGCGTGGCGCGATTCCGAGATGGTCGTGTGGTTCGCGAGCGGCCAGAGCCTGACGGCCTGGCTCAGGCCGGTCTACGGCTTCGTGCTGCCGTACGCGATCGTCGTCGCGCTGATCTCGCTGCTGATCTCGCCCTGGGCCTATCGGCAGATCGACGAGCTGCGCCGGCAGTTCGAGCGCCGGGAGGACGTGAGCCAGGTGGCGCCCGGCAAGTTCCGCGAGTCGCGCGGCTCGGAGCGGGTGTTCTTTGTCGAGAGCGTCAGCAAGGACCTGACCGAGGTGCGCAACGTGTTCGTCGCCCAGAAGGAGGGCGAGCGGCTCGTCGTCGTCGCGTCGGCGGGAGGCCGGGTCGAGGCCGACGCCGGCGGCGAGCGTTTCGTCGTCCTCGAGAACGGGCGGCGCTACGACGGGATGTGGGGCAAGGCCGACTGGTCGCTGATGGAGTTCGAGCGCTACGGGGTCCGGCTCGAGACGACGTCGCTGGGGCCGGCGACGCCCCAGAACAAGGGGCTGCCGACGCTCGAGCTCGTGCGTGCGCCGGACCCGGGCCGGCAGGCCGAGCTCATGCAGCGCCTCTCGTGGCCGTTGTCGCTGCTGGTCGTCGCGGCGCTGGCGATCCCGCTCGCGTTCGTCAACCCGCGGATCGGCAGTTCGCTGAACCTGGTGATCGGCGTGCTGATCTACTTCACCTACACCAACGTCAACGGCCTGATGCGGACCTGGATCCAGCAGCAGCGCGTCGAGTTCGGGGTCGGCGTCTGGCTTCCGCACGCCGTCGTCGCGTGCGTCGTCATCTGGCTGTTCCACCGCCGGATGAGCCTGCCCCGGTTCTCGCTGGGCCGCCTGCTCGCGAGACTGCGGCGCGGGCAGGCCACCGCATGAGGGTCATCGGCGGCTATCTGGTGCGCGAGATCTCCTTCGGCATCCTGCTGGTGATGCTGGGTTTCCTCGGGCTGTTCGCGTTCTTCGACCTGATCGCCGAGATCGACGACATCGGCCGAGCCGGCTACAGGATGCAGCACGCCGCGTTGTACGTGCTGCTCGGCCTGCCCAGCCACGTGTACGAGCTGATGCCGGTCGCGGCGCTGATCGGCTGCATCTATGCGCTCGCGCAGTTCGCGTCGAGCTCGGAATTCACCGCGATGCGCGCGGCCGGCATGAGCCGCGGTCACGCGCTGCGAAGCGTCGTCGGCGTCGGCATCGTCCTCGCGGTGCTCACGTCGATCGCCGGCGAGTGGGTCGCGCCGGTGTCGCAGCGCCTGGCGGAGACGCTGCGGGCGACGCACCTCGCGTCCACGCTCGGCGGCGAATTCAGGTCCGGGCTCTGGCTCAAGGACAGCCGTGTCGATCCGCTCGCGCGAAAGCCGGGCGAGCGGCTGAACCGCTTCGTCAACGTCGGCCAGCTCCGCGCCGACGGCCGGATCGAGCGCGTCGAGATACACGAGTTCGACGCCGAGTTCCGGCTGAAGTCGATCGTGCGCGCCCGGTCCGGGGAATTCCATCGGACCCGCCGTCCCGCGACCGCCGGCGACGCGAACGCCGCGACCGCGGCGACGGGACCGGCTGCGGACGGGCGGCCCGATCGACCGGGGGCGCAGGGCGCGGCGAGCGGGGAGGGCGCGGACGGCACCGGGCGGGAGATCGCCGACGGCGAGGGCTACTGGCAGCTCGACGACATCGAGCGCACCCGCTTCGAACTTCGCACCGACGCACGCGGCGACGAATCGCTTCGCGCCGATTTCTCGCGCGCGCCGACGATGCGGTGGGCGTCCGACCTCACGCCGGACATCCTGGCCGTGCTCACGCTCGATCCGGACCGGATGTCGGCCTGGGCGCTGTGGCGCTACGTCTCGCACCTGAAGGACAACGGCCAGAACGCGAACCGCTACGAGGTCGCGCTCTGGAAGAAGCTGATCTACCCGATCGCGATCGTCATCATGCTGATGCTCGCGCTGCCGTTCGGCTACATCCAGGCGCGCGCCGGCAGCGTCGGCCTGAAGCTGTTCGCCGGCATCATGCTCGGCGTCGCGTTCTACTTCATGAACGGCCTGTTCTCGAACCTCGGCATGCTGAACACCTGGCCACCGTGGGTTGCCGTCAGCATTCCCTCGATCGTCGCGTTCGTCCTGGCGCTGACGATGCTCGGTCGTGTCGGGCGTTCTTACTGATCGGGCCACGCGCGCGGTCTCGGCCCCCGGGGCGACGGCATGGGTCCATGGCATGGGTCCATGGCATGGGTCTGTGGCATGGGTCTGTGGCATGGGTCTGTGGCATGGGTCTATGGCATGTTTCGACGGCATGGATCGATGGGGCGGCGGGCGCGTGTGCCGTCGCGGCGCGGATCGCGCCGGCCTTGAGGGTTTCCCCTAGGGGTCCCGGCGTGGTGCGGCCTGCACCGTTTCGCTACACTCCGGTCATCTTCTGGTGCCGCCGGCCGAGCCGAGCTTCGCCCCCGCGGCGCCATGAGGAGGAGGAGGAGAGGCGGCCAAGCTGCCATTTCGAGGCGTGCCCGAGGGCACGCCTTTTTCTTTGCGGCGCACCCGGGTGTCGCGCCGGGCGCGCCGCCTCAGGGTTGATCCCGGTGAATCCCCGGCCGGGTCAACCGTACAATCCCTCGATCGATCGACGGCTGCACGAAGGGGTGCACGTGCCGCGATCTGGCCCGACACACGAGGAGATTTCGACGATGACGAGACGACGCCTTGCCCATTCGAGTCCGAGGCCGTTGCGCGCCTTTGCCGTGGCCGCGGCCATCGCGGGGGCTGCAGGTCTGCCGTCCGCCCATGCGGCGGACGTGACGCTGACGCTGTCGAGCTGGGTGCCGCCGAATCACGCGCTGACGCGCTCGCAGCTCGAGTGGTGCCAGGAGGTGAGCAAGGCGACGTCGAGCCGGATCAAGTGCAATCAGCTCGCCAAGCCGGTCGCTCCGCCGCCGGGCACCTTCGACGCGGTGCGTGACGGCCTCGCCGACGTGTCCTTCGGCGTGCACGGCTACACCCCGGGACGCTACGTGCTCACGCAGCTCGTCGAGTTGCCGTTCCTCGGCGGTGAATCCGCCGAGACCACCTCGCTCGCGTACCAGACGGTCTACGACAAGTACCTCGCGAAGCTCAACGAGCACAAGGGCCTGAAGGTGCTCGCGGTCTTCACCCACGGCCCGGGCAACGTCTTCAACAGCAAGCGGCCGATCGAGAAGATCGAGGACTTCGACGGCCTGAAGATCAGGGTCGGCGGCGGCATGGTCAACGACATCGGCAAGGCGATCGGCGTGAACATCACGCTCAAGCCCGCGTCGCAGGCCTACGAGCTCCTGTCCTCCGGCGTGATGGACGGCGTGTTCTTTCCCGCCGAGTCGGTCAAGGGCTTCAAGCTCGAGAAGCTGATCAAGTACCGCACCGACTTCCCGGGCGGGCTCTACAACACCAGCTTCGCGATCGTGATGAATCCGGCGACCTGGGCGAAGATCTCGAAGGAAGACCAGGCGACGATCACCAAGCTCTCCGGCCCGCACATCGCGAGGATGTTCGGCAAGGCGTGGGACAACGACGACCGCGTGTCGTCGGCGTACATGCAGGCCGAGGGGATCCAGACGATCAAGGCCGACAAGGCCTTCACCGAGAACGTCCGCAAGCGCACCGCCTTCCTGCAGGACAAGTGGATCAAGGAGGCGAAGGCGAAGGGCCTCGCCAATCCGGAGCAGGTGCTGAAGGAATACACCGCGCTCGCCACCAAGTAATCGAGGCGGCACCTCCAGGTCCCTGACCCGTGATGCTTCACTGGCTGCGGCGGGCGCTCGGCGCGCTCGCCGGCTTGTCGCTCTTCGCGATGATGATGCTGACCGTCGTCGACGTGGTCGGGCGAAAGTTCATCGGCGAGTCGCTCGTCGGCAGCCTCGAGCTCACCGAGCTCGCGATGCTGCTGCTGATCTTCTGCGCGCTGCCGCTCGCCTCGCTGGCCGGCGAGCACGTGGTGCTCGACATGCTCGACACGCTGCTGCCCGATCGCATCCGGCGGTGGCAGCACGTGATCTCGAACCTGATCTCGGCCGCGCTGATGGGCGCGGTGGGCTGGTTCCTGTTCGAGCGGGCCGCGCGGACGGCGTCGATGGGTGACGAGACCGCGCAGCTCGCGATCCCGATCGCCCCGTTCCACGACGCCGCCGCGGTGCTGGTGCTCGTGACCGCGGCGATGCACCTGGTGCTCGCGCTGCGGCGCCGACCGTCGGCATGACGCTGCCGGCATCCCCGCGCGTGCTCCGGGATCGCGCATCTTGACCGAGGCCCTGATCGGATTCGCGGCGATGTTCGCGCTGATGCTGCTGCGCGTGCCGATCGCGATGGCGATGGGGGCGGTCGGCTTCGTCGGGGTCGGCCTGCTGCGCTCGTGGCCGGCCGCGGTCTCGACGACCGCCAGCGAGTTCGTCGACGTCGCCGCGTATACGCTCTCGGTCGTGCCGCTGTTCGTGCTGATGGGCAATTTCGTCACGAAGGCCGGGATGTCGCGCGAGCTCTACCGGGCGGCGTACGCCTTTCTCGGGCACCTGCGCGGTGGCCTCGCGCTGTCGACGATCGTCGCGTGCGCCGGCTTCGGTGCGATCTGCGGCTCGTCCCTCGCCACGGCGGCGACGATGGCGCGCGTGTCGATGCCCGAGATGCGCCGCTTCCGCTACGACGAGGGCTTTGCCGCCGGCACGATCGCGGCCGGCGGCACGCTCGGCATCCTGATCCCGCCGTCGGTCATCATGGTGATCTACGGCATCATGACCGAGACCAGCATCGGTGCGCTGTTCGCCGCCGGTTTCCTGCCCGGCCTGCTCGCGGCCGCGCTCTACATGACGGCGGCCTGGACGATGACCGTGCGCAGACCCGCGCTCGGCCCGCGTGGCGATCGAAGCGGCTGGCCGGCCCGGGCAGCAGCGCTCAAGGACGTCTGGGCGGTGCTGCTGCTGTTCGCGATCGTGATCGGCGGCATGTACACCGGATGGTTCACGCCCACCGAGGCCGCCGGCGTCGGCGCGTTCGGCGGCTTCCTGTTCGCGCTGCTGCGGCGCACGCTCGACTGGAAGGGCTTCATGGACGTGCTGACCGAATCGGCCCGCACGACCGCGATGCTGTTCACGATCGTCATCGGCGCGTCGATCTTCTCGAGCTTCATCAACTTCACGACGCTGCCGGGCGACCTGCAGGCCTTCGTCGCGCAGTTCCAGGTCCAGCCGGTGATGGTGATCGTCGCGATCTGCCTCGTCTACATCGTGCTCGGCTGCGCGATGGAATCGCTCTCGATGATGCTGCTGACCGTGCCGATCTTCTTTCCGCTGGTGCAGAGTCTCGGCTTCGATCCGGTGTGGTTCGGCATCCTGATCGTCTGCGTGATCGAGGTCAGCCTGATCACGCCGCCGGTCGGCATGAACGTGTTCGTGCTCTCGAGCGTGCTGCCCGACGTGCCCACCGGCCGGATCTGGAAGGGCGTGATGCCCTTCATCGCAGCCGACATCGTGCGCATCGCGGTCCTGATCGCGATCCCGGCGATCACCCTCTGGCTGCCCCGCCTGCTGAAGCTCTGAACGCGTCGGGTGCCCGCCGCCGTTGCCGTGGCGATGCACTTCGCGAAACCGGTCGGCGGACACGTTATACTGCGGGCCAATGGGGACGTAGCTCAGCTGGGAGAGCGTCGCGTTCGCAATGCGAAGGTCGAGGGTTCGATCCCCTTCGTCTCCACCATGATGCCGCGCCCGACCCCTACCGGTCGGGCGTTTTCATTCGTGCCCCGACGCCGGCTGCGGGCCTGCGCTGGCGGTGCCACGCCGACGTCGCAGCGATTCCATGCCCACTGCCGATCTGCCGGAACCCGTTCGCAGCCTCGCCGACCTGGCCTCGATCGAGGCTGCCGCCCGGCGGGTGGAGACCCCGTGCGGCGACGCGAGCGTCGTGTGGCACCTGTGGGGCGAGGGCGATCCGGTGGTGCTGCTGCACGGCGGCTCCGGCAGCTGGACCCACTGGGTGCGCAACGTCGGCGCGCTGGTGCGCGCCGGCCGCACCGTCTGCGTGCCCGACCTGCCGGGCTGCGGCGATTCCGCGCGTCCGCCAGTCGGCGAGGACGCCGATGCGTTGCCCGAGTGGATCGAGGCGGGTACCGACGCGCTGCTCGGCGATGCCGCATTCGACCTGGTCGGCTTCTCGTTCGGGTCGATGGTCGCCTGCTTCATGGCGCAGCGGCGGCCGGCGCGGGTGCGGCGGTTGGTGCTGTCCGGCGCCCCCGCGCTGAGCACCGAACCGATCAACCCGCTGCGGCTGCGTCCCTGGAGCCACCTGACCGATCCCGACGCCCGGATGCGGGTGCACCGGTACAACATCGCGCAACTGATGCTCGCCCGGCCGGCGTCGATCGACGACCTCGCCCTCGCGATCCACGCCGCCAACGTCGTGCGCGACCGCCTGAGGCGGCGGCGCATCTCGAAGACCGACATCCTGATGCGGACGCTGCCACGGGTGACGTGTCCGGTCTTCGGCATCTGGGGGGCCGAGGACGTGCTCTATCAGGGGCGCCAGCACCTCATCGAGCCCGGGCTCGCGCTCGCCCCCGGATTCGGATCGCTGACGATGATCGCCGGCGCGGGTCACTGGGTTCAGTACGAGGCGTCCGACGCGTTCAACCGCGTGCTGCTCGACCTGTTGCGCTGAGGGCCTACGGCCCGCTGCGCGCGCGGCCTCGGCCCGGCGGCTCGCGACCGCAGCGGAAGGAGACCTCGGCGGAATGAAACCTCAGCGGAATGAGACGATATGGCGGCCGCGGGTGCGTCCGTCGAGCATCGCCTGCATCGTCGGCCCGATGTCGGTCGGCGCGATCATCGTGGCGATCGCGTCGAGCCGGCTCGGACGGAGATCGGTCGCGGTGCGCAGCCACAAGCGCGTGCGAAGCGGCATGTCGGAATCCGCATTGATGCCGAGGAGCCGCACGCCGCGCAGGATGAACGGAAGCACCGTCGTGTTCAACGCGATCCCTGCGGCGTTTCCGAAGGCGGCGACCGTCCCGTGCTGCGCCATCGAACGCAGCAGCCACGCCAGCATCGGCCCGCCGGCGGCATCGATCGCACCGGCCCAGGTCGCCGATTCGAGCGGCTTCGCCTTCGCGAGCGGGTCCGGTGCCGCGACGACCCGGCTCGCGCCGAGCCCGAGCAGGTAGTCGGTCGCGTCCGCCTTTCGGGTGACGGCGACGACCTCGTAGCCCCGATTCGACAGCATGTCGATCGCGATGCTCGCGACACCGCCGGTCGCGCCGGTGACCGCGACCGGTCCGCGCGACGGGTCGAGGCCGTTCAGTTCCATCGCGTCGATCGACATCGCGGCGGTATGGCCCGCGACGCCGACGATCGCCGTCTCCCGCGCCGACATGCCGGCGGGCAGCGGCAGTGCCCACGCCGACGGCACCCGCAGCATCCCGGCGAGACCGCCGTCGTGCCGCACGCCGATGCCGCGCCCATGGACGATCACCTCGTCGCCTTCGCGAAACGCCGGATCGCCCGACGCGACGACGACGCCGACGGCCTCGATGCCGCCGTTGCACGGCAACCGCTGCATCACCTTCGCACGGCCGAGGCCGCCGAGCGCGTCCTTGTAGTTGATCCCGGCGTAGTGGACCTGGACGAGCAGGTCGCCTTCGTCGAGCGCGTCGATCGACATCTCGACGAGCGTGCCGATGCTGCTGCCGTCCGGCTGCTCGGTGAGGCGGTAGGCGGGGAATGCGGGCTGCCGGGTCATGCGTTCGCGAAGGAGGTGAGGCGAGCCCGGATGATGCCGGCGGGCTCCCGGGTGCGCAAGGTGGAACGGTCGCGGGATTGGAACGGCCGCGCTGCAATAAAGGGCGCGGCGGCGGCCGTCGCGCGAGCCGGCCCCGGCTAGCGGCGGGGCGCTTCCTCGCGCGGCCGCTCGTTCATGCCGTAGACGTCCGAGCCGGGCGCCGCATCGATCGAGACCGGCAGTTCCTCGATCGCGAGCGTGTGATAGTAGAGCGCCTTCGGCACCCGTCGTTCGCCGAGCGCCGCCACGATCGCGTCCTTGTGGGCTTCGTCGTCGATCCGGACCGCGAGCATCGCGTGGCCGGCGCGCGCCAGTTCCAGCAGCATCTTCGTCTGCTTCGCCTCTGCGGCGACGATGCCTGCGAGCAGGCCTCCCTCGTCCAGCGCCTGCTGCATGAAGCGCGCGGTGGCTTCCGGGGTGAGCAGGCGTGCCTCCGGATGCCCGCCGGCGTTCGTGCCCACGCGAGGCAGCACCGCCGCGACGGCCTTTGCCTCCTCAGGCGACGCGAGCATGAACAGCGCATGGCCGGTCGGGTAGTACGCCCCCAGGCGGATGTTGAAGGCAGGATCGTCGCGAGCGGCGTCGTCGAGGCAGGCAAGGCCGGTGCTCGACTCGCTCCATCGAGGCTCGTTCATCGTCGCGCGTCTCCCGTGGCGGTTTGCAACGGAATCAGCGCGCAAGCCCCGTGCCCGAGAGATCCATCGGTGCGGCGACCGGCGCCTCGGCATTCGGCCCGGGCCAGACAACCCCGCTCGCGTTGCCGGTGCCGGGAAGCCGCCGGTAGAAGTTGCCGTTGAACTGCGTGTGCGCGAGCATGAACGCTTTGAACGCGTGCCACAGTTCGAGGTCCGGACAGCTGGCGGGCGCGTCGCGCCAGAAATCGTCCAGCGATCCCTGGTACACCAGACCGTCGATGTCGTAGATCGCGTGACCGCAGGTCGCGACCGGAACCCCTTCGCCGATCGCGCTCAGGCCGACCGTGCTGTTGATCGTCACGACGCCGAGGGTGCGGCGCAGCAGCGTCGGCAGATGCTGGTCGTGGATGTAGTGGCAGCGACCCAGCAGACCGAGTTCGTGCGACAGCGCGAGGATCAGCTTGCGGTGGTCGGTGAAGCCGCGGTCGAGCGGGTGGTGCTTGATCGCGAGCAGCGCGTCGGCGGGCGCGTGCGCGGCGAAACTGCGCATCACGTGCTCGATGAAACGGGGGACGGTGCCGAAGGGCGAGTGCACCCGCACCTGCGCATCGCCGCAGGTCTGCAGCGGCACCAGGTAGAACGGCGACGGCGTCTCGCCGACGAAGAGGCGCTCGATCTCGCGCTCCGCGACCCGGTATCGGAGCTTGCGCCACAGCGACAGGATCCAGAATCGCGCTTCGCCCACGCCGAGCGGACGGTGATGCCAGTAGTGCGGGTAGAACGGCCGGGCAGCCGACGCGGCGGCGTAGTACAGCGCGCCCCAGAGGGCGGTGTGCAGGAACGCGCTGCCGACGGGGCGCGATGCCGGCTGCGCCGCGTCGAGGCTCCGGCCGTAGAAGCCCGGTTCCTTCGGCAGCGGCGAGTGATCGTTGACGCCGTCTCGCTCGATCGTGATGTGGTCCGGACGCAGGTAGCCCTCCTCGAACACGCCGACCTCGATCTTTCGCCGCTTCGCGATCTCGATCGCGGGTACGTGGATCGGCCTGCAGTCGCCGAACAGCAGGATCGTGTCGGCGCGCGTGCGATCGAGGATGCCCTCGAAGGCGGCGGGCCAGTCGCTTCCGCGTCCCCGGTACGAGATCCTGGCGTCGAAATCCCGCGACCGCGAGAACAGCCTGTCGCCGCCGTTGAAGTCGACCTTGAAGACGATCGCGCCCGCGGCGCGCAGGTCGCGCGCCAGCCGCGTGAAGAACGGCCCGATCGGGCCCTGCAGCATCAGCACGCGGCGACCCCTGAACGCGGCGAGGCCGCGCGCGATCATGCCCAGCGGCGCCTCGGACACCTTGTCGTCGCCGGCCGGTTTCCCGACGCTCGGCGGATCGTCGTGCACGGCGCAACGCCGGTCCGGATCAAGCATGGCGAAGCACCGGTCTGAACAGTCGCACCCACCACGGCGGTTGGCCGTCGTCACGCCCGCGCCAGGCGATCAGCGCCTCGATCGCGCGTTCGGGTGTGCAGGTCTTGCCGGTGTCGGGGTCGAGGTAGCGCGGGTACAGGATCAGCGCCGCGGCCGTCAACTCGTCGAGCGACACGCGTCTGGTGCGCCTGGGCACGGGTTCGTGGTCGCGTGTCAGGCCCCAGCCCGCGTAGAACGGTACGCCGTGGCAGTGCACTTCCTTGTCGCGCAGCAGCGCCTCGAAGCCGGTCAACGACGTCATCACGTGGACGACGTCGACCGCGTCGATCAGGTCGCAGATCGGTGCGTCGGCGACGACTTCGTCGGCGAACGCCGACGCACGGGACTCGTCTGCCCCGGCACCGCGTAGGCCGGCGACGACATCCGGATGCGGCTTGTAGACCACCCAGTCGGACGGGTGGAGCGCTCGTGCCGCGCGAAGCAGGTCGATGTTCCGGTTCACCGACGGCGCGCCGAGCCGCAGCGACGCGTCGCGCTCGACCTGGCCACAGACGAGCACGGCCCGTCCGCCCGACGGCCGCGCCACGGACAGTCCGCGCCAGCGCGACGTGCCGAGGTTGTACTTGCTGAGTCTGGACGCGACCAGGCACGCGCGCAGCGCGCGAGCGCGTTCGACGAGCGCGGGCTCGAACTGCGTGTTCGCGAGCAGGTGCTCGATGTCGCTCGGATTGCCGGCGTCGAAATGCATGCCGCGACGGTCGACCACCCAGGACAGCGGTCGTGTCAGCGCCACACCGAGTCCCACCGAGCGCAGGAAGCCGTCTTCGACGCGCAGCAGGCTGACATCGTCGCGCGACGCGAGCGCTTGCGCCGACGGATTGCTCGCCCACACCGCGACGGCGTCGCCAGCGCGCACCGAATCGTGGTCGTCGACGAAGGCGATCCGATATTCGGGAAGGAAGGCGCGCAGGTATCGACGCTTTCGCAGCGAGAAGCCGATCGCCTTGAGCCGCGTCGTGTCACGCATCGTGCAGCGGCTTGGCCGAAGGCGCGTCGATCGGTCCGCCCGCCGGCGCGCGCCGAGCCGGTGCCGCTGGCTCGCGTGGCTGACGCGACGCAGATCTCGCGACGTCTATCCTGCTCATCAGGGCGTCGACCTTGGCGAAGTGGTCGGCCCACGTCGGCGCGGCGAAGTCGCGAATCGCCTCGATCCGCCGCTCGCGCCGTCGATGACCGGGTGCCGAGTAGTCCAGCACGGCCTGCAACCAGCCCGCGGAATCGAGCGGATCGAGATACTCGGGCAGGTCCTGCGCGACCTCCCGGAACACCGGCAGGTCGGACGCCAGCACCGGCAGGCCCCACTGGAGCGCTTCGACCAGCGGCAGGCCGAACCCCTCGGCGAAGCTCGGAAAGAGGAGCGCACGCGCGTGGGCGATCCAGCGGTGCAACTGGGCGTCGTCGCAGCGGCCGGGGCGGATCACGTGCGAACGAAGCGCCGGCGTGCGGTCGAGCATCCGATGGACGTGTTCGCATTCCCATCCCGCCTGGCCGACCAGTACCAGCTTCGGTGCCGACGGTCCCAGCGTCTCTCTCAGTCGCTGCCAGACCTGCAGCATCAGCAGGTGGTTCTTGCGCGGTTCGATCGTTCCGAGCATGAGGAAGTACGGGCCTGCGATCGGCGCCTCGGCCCGCGCCGCGGTGGCGACGGCGCCTGGCAGCGGATCGGTGCCGAGCGGCGCGACGGTGGCCGGCGGTACCGTGAGCCCGCGCGTGGCCGCGAACGCCGACAGACTCTCGAAGGTCGCGTGCGAGTTGCAGACGATCGCCGCGCCCGACCGGATCGCGCGGGTCATCCGTTCGGCGTGCAGGCTCGCTTCCGGCGCGCGGCAGTACTGCGGATGCGTGATCGGGATCAGGTCGTGGACCACGTAGAGCGGCTTGACCTTCGCCGAGGCGATCATTGCCTCGTAGCCGGCGCGGTGCAGGCCGGTGTGCCCGGTGTTCAGGAACCAGCTGTCGACCGTGTCCGCGGCGATCGGCGCGCGGATCGCGGCGGCGATCGCGGTACGAAGAAACGAGCGCTCGTCGTCGTGCGAGAGCAGGTGCTCGAACAGGCGATCCGACTCGCGCGGGGGCAGCACCAGCGAACGCGAACCGATGCTGAGTGCGGCACGCGCCGACTGCCGGTAGTGGCGGACGTAGGCCAGGCCGACGCGGTCGATTCCCGTCGGCAGGCGCCGCTTGAAGCGGCGGCCGACGAGGCGGGAGACGTCGATGACGAGATCGGGCATGGCCGGGGTCGGGATCGGTGGGGTCTGCACCGGGAAAGGCGGGGTCGATCGACTCTACTGCGGTCGCGCCGGCCGATCGACGGCGATCGACGAGTGGTCGATGCGCGCACCGCCTGCGGCGAGAGGCTTAGTCCAAATGGACACAGTCCTCTTGCGCGCCGGCCGAAAGGGGCACCTTGCCTGACGCCCCGTCGTGGTGACCGTGCCGAGGCGTCACGTCTCGCGCGCCGAGGTCGCGCGGGCGGTCGAAGGCGGAAAGGATGCGTCCCACGGAAGCTACACTCTTGCTTTACAACAGGCGTATAAGTCATTGAAAATTAGGTGAAATAAGGGGCCGCCCGTTTCGTGTCGAAACGGACGGTCGAACGCGCCCCGTTCTGGTGCGCGGCGCTGGATGCAGCGTCGAATCCAAGGAGTTCGCGCATCTGATGGCTTCAATCGCAGTACGGGTCCGTCGCATGCGGCCGGCGCTCTTGGGCGTGCTGACGGCCGCGACGTTGGCAGGCGGTTGCGCGATCCGCCTGCCGGATTCCGGCCCCAGCACCGACAGCGTCGTCAACCTGCCGGCGCCGGGCAGCGCGGTGCAGATCGTCAACGTGGGACCCGGCGTCGCGCAGCGTCTGCTCGCGCGCAAGCGCCAGGCGCGGTTCTCCGAGACGCTCGGCAGTTCGAGCCCGAAGGCGGGTTCGCCGGTGATCGGCGCGGGCGACGCACTGGACATCACCTTGTGGGAGGCGCCGCCCGCAACGCTGTTCGGCGTCGCTTCGGTCGACCCTCGCATGGTCTCGACCGTGCGGCCGGTTGCACTGCCCGAGCAAGTCGTTGACCGGGAGGGCAGCATACGGATTCCCTTCGCCGGTTCGATTCCGGCCTTGGGCCGCACGGCGGACGAAGTTCAAGCCGAGATCGCGAGGCGACTCAAGGACAAGGCCAATCAGCCCGAGGCGCTGGTCCGGATCGTGCGCAACAACTCG
Organism: Lautropia sp.; assembly: GCA_050248115.1. Lineage (GTDB taxonomy): Bacteria > Pseudomonadota > Gammaproteobacteria > Burkholderiales > Burkholderiaceae_E > Lautropia. Next base: position 1,937 of record JBFWSZ010000001.1, on the reverse strand, counting down.
TCGATGGTGACCGTGGTCGGCGAAGTCGCGTCCAGTGTCAGATTGCCGCTGACGCCAGCCGGCGAGCGGCTGCTCGACGCGCTCGCGGCAGCCGGAGGCGTCCGCCAGCCAGTGCACCGGATGACCGTCCAGGTCACGCGAGGCAATGTCTACCAGTCGATGCCGCTGGACAGCATCATCAGGGATCCTCGCCAGAACATTCCGCTTCAGGCGGGCGACGTGGTCACTGCGATCCACCAGCCGTCCAGCTTCGTCGCGCTCGGTGCAACCGGGAAGAACGAGGAGATTCCGTTCGAGGCACAGGGCATCACGCTGTCGCAGGCGCTCGCTCGTGCCGGCGGCCTCAACGACAACCGCACCGACCCGATGGGCGTGTTCATCTTCCGGTACGAGCCGGTCGACGCGCTCGACTGGGCGGTGAAGCCCGTCCAGGTCACGAACGAGGGAACGGTTCCGGTGATCTACCGCGTGAACCTCCAGAACGCGAACAACTTCTTCGTGATGCAGAACTTCCCGATCCAGGACAAGGACGTCCTCTACGTCAGCAATGCCCCGGCCGTGGAACTGCAGAAATTCCTGAATCTGGTGTTCACGCTGGTGTATCCGGTGATCAACACGTATCAGACGTTCCGCTGAGCGCGCATCCGTCGCGACGACCGCCGAAGGGGCGCATTGATGCAAGCGCGCGACGCGGCGGCGCCGCCAGGTCTTCGATGGGCGCCACTCGTCGCTGCGGCCCGGCAGGTGTCGGGGCAACGTTCGATCATGGCGCGGAAGGCGAGCATTGCCCGCATCGTGCGGGCGTGGAAGGCCCCACACCGGGGCGTCGAGGGGTCGTGTGTGTTGAAGGTCGAGCCGGGCGTGCCAGGGACAGACGCCGAATGGGAAAAGTGGGGTGCCCGCGATCCCTACTTCGGGGTGCTGACTCACGAACGGTATCGATCATCGTTGCTCACGGCCCAGGACTATCGCGACTTCTTCGACTCGGGTCGGGAGCACGTCGAAGCCGTGCTGGCCAGATGCCGGCACTACTTCGGTGAGGACTTCAGGCCCGCTCGCGTGCTCGACTTCGGCTGTGGCGTCGGTCGCGTGCTGGTGTCCTTCGCGAGGACCTGCGAGGCCGCGGTGGGCGTCGACGTGGCCGAATCGATGCTCGCCGAGGCGCGCCGCAATTGTGCACGCTTCGACCTGAGCAATGTCACGCTTCTGAAGGGCGACGACACGCTCGCCGCCGTCGAGGGGCGATTCGACCTCGTACACAGCACGATCGTGATGCAGCACATCGAGAGCGAGCGCGGCCTGGACCTGATCGCGCGACTCGTCGACCTCGTGGCACCAGGCGGTTGCGTCTCGCTCCATGTGACCTACGGGCGAAATTACGGCGACTGTCGGTACGGCAGGCCGCTACCGACCCTCCCCGCAGCACCGCCCAGCCTTCGCCGCCGCCTGCGTTCGGCACTTCGCGCGATGACGGGTCGCGGCGCCGTACGGCAGCGGCCGGTCGTATCGAGCCAGGCGGACGTCGGCTCCGGTGACCCCGTCATGCTGATGTACCACTACGACCTGAGCCGCATTGCGTTCATCCTCCATGCCGCGGGGGCAAAGCGGTTTCACGCCGAGTTCACCGATCACGGCGGCGAACTCGGTGCGACTTTGTATGCGCGCGTGGGCCGCTCTGTCGACGTTGAAAGTGCAGAAGCAGTCCGGATCTCGCCAAACCACCCCGAATTCGGCAGTCGCACATGAACTGTAGAGAACTCGAAGTCATCGGTACGTCCCAGGGCTACTGGACCCGATGGGTGAGTCAGGTACTAGGGCGTGTTAACACTACGCAACGCCTCGATAATCAACGCGAAGGTGAGGAATCCGAGGAACATGACATCGAGTTTTTCGAAGCGAGAGAAGATTCGGCGAAAGCCCTTCAGGCGGCGAAACAG